>CAWDLN010000027.1:0-209781 GCA_963803115.1 uncultured Actinomycetota bacterium | reverse complement strand
GTTCGAGTCCCGCCCGCCCCACAACCGGCAAAGACACAGCCGAATTGCCGATACGGTGCTAGCGGGCCGCTCGTCGAGCAAGGTGTTGTGCCGATCCCGCGTCCCATTCATCGGGGCCTAGATACTGGGGCTCGTCTCGGAAACGATGGTCGCGGCGCGAGACGTTCTTGATACGAGCGAAACGTCGCCGATCGAAAAGATTCCCATGTGCAGTGCAGTGAAGAATCTGCTGGGGTTTTCGATCGCCAGCAGCCCTACCTCTGAGCGCCGACGGCGGGCGGCCAGACCGCTTCCCAACGTAAATCCGAGTCGGGCAAATCGAACGTGAGCACAACCTCGTCGCGACCTGATCGGCTCAACCGCCTCGAGCGTTGCCGCGTACGCGAGATCACCGATGCGCAGAGGTACGACGCTGCCGATGTAGTCGGTGACCGGGCCCAGCAGGTCTTGTGCGTCGGAGCGTTGTGTAGTTGTGAACCTCATACGGGCTACGTTAGCCGCGGTGCTGGTTGCGCGATAGATGGCAGTTGCTTTACGGGTGCGTAGCTACAGCTGCACCGCACACCTCGCGTGCGCGCTGCGTCCACAGTAGACGAAGCAGCTCGATCTGCTCGCCGATCCGCTGGCACCGGTCGTGGAACTCCTTGCACAAGGCCTCGTACCTGACGCCGATCAACCGAGCCCGACCCGAACCGCAGCCGGGCCCTGGCTGAGCACATCGACCCGCTCCGCCTGCTTAGCCACCAGAGCGGTCTAACGCTGCGGCAGGATGACGATGCCGGTCATTAACTCCGGCCCGGTGATCGCGTCCAGGAATCCAAAGAGACGAATCGCTCGTGGAACAGGCTGTCAATATCGTACGGTCCCTTGAATCCCGTGTGGACAGTCCCGTCCGCGCCGACTAGGTAGCGGTAAGCGAGAATGTGCCGGTAGCCCAGATCCTTACCGCCGCCGCACAGGCACGAACGAGTGCCAGGATCGGCCCGACCTCCGTCTGGGGGAAACCATTCCGATCTCCACAGCTCACCCGACGACGCAGGGCGCCATGGATCGGCGCGGTCAGGGCAACGGGCCGTTGGCGACCGGAGGTCCAGGGGAACCGACGGGTTCCCGCAGCAGCTGCTCGGTGACCCCGACGCAGACGTCGCGGCCGGTGATAAAGCTGCCCGCCCGCGACTCCGTGATGAGCACCCAGGTGTCGCCGATCGCGAGGCAGTTGACGTACCAGACGCCCTCCTCGACATTCCAACCGTTCTTGATGGCGATAGTCGATCGGATCGGCTCGGGAAAGGCGAACCGGATGCCGAAGTTGCCGCCCCCACGTACCTGGCGCATTTCGCCCAGCAGCCACTCGGTCCATTGGGGATTGGCGACCCGACCTTCGGCGAGACATACCGCGAGCCGGGCGGCGTCCCGGGCACTGATCCACGTCGAGGCCCACCACCAGCCGGGCAGGATGTAAGGCCCCTTGACCCCGCACACCGTCTCCATTGCGGCGACGACCGGAAGGCGGCCGCCGAGGCCGAAGAAGATGTCATCCGCCACGTCGTTGTTGCTGTCTCGGATCATCGTGCTCAGCTGGTTAAGCATGGCCTGCGACGGCCGTGGATGCTCCCGCAGGTAGAGCCCACCGAGCCAGAACTTGATCATGGAGACCGACCGGGTCGGTTCGTCGGCGGTCGGGCCGCCCCACGAGTCACCTGTCAGACGTTCAACGAGTGCCCACGACCACCACGATGGCGGGCCGATGACCGTGTTGCCGCCGTTGAGTGTGTACGCGGGCGGTACCGGCGTCGCCTCTACCGTGGCTTCCACCGTCGGCTGGGTCGTGGTCGGGACCGGTCTCGTCGACGACGCCGGGGGGTCACGCGCGGTGAACGTCACGGCCGGGCGGGTGCCGGCCTGGGTCACTACGATCGCGGCCACGACGACGAAGATCACGAGCAGGACGACGCTGGCGACCGCCAGGATCCGCGGACGCGACGAGCTGAGCACCGGCTTCGTCCCGATCATCCTGTTTCCAGGCACCTCCACGCAGTCACGGGCGTCAATCTTGGATCGGGGCGCCGCACGCTGGCGCCAAGAATCCGCTTGGCCACGGGAGCATACAAGGTGTGAACCGCCGGGTTCGGGGGCGACAACGGAGGGCCAGATTCGAATATGTCCGACCCCCTGCGCTGCCGAGAATGTCTTCGAGCTCGATTGTTTAGGGCCCTGGATGACCCCGCCGCCGCTGAACCGCCAGGCCGCTCTGACAGTCGCTCTCCGACGATCCGTGCGAGTGCGGCGACTTGCCGGATGATGCCCGACTGCGTGTAGTCCAGGCACGCAGCGGCCTCATGGAACGAACGATGTTCCGCGATGCCATGAAGCGCAGCAAATGACCGTCACGGCGGCAAGGGCCGAACTGATCACTACTTCGACGAGGTGTGCTGAGCGCCGCGCAGTCTTCCGCGGCCGCTCATCGCGCACACCTCGTCCCCCGTCTGAGACGAACGCCAGACCACGATCTTCGGCCTTGACCAGGCTAGCGAGAGTTGGTACGGGCGGCCTATCCGTTCGACATCCGGCCACGATCCGCCAGAATGTGACGCGACAACGAGCAGGTACCTAAGCGACGCGATGAACGGGAGACGATGCGAAGGCTGCAATTCGCCGTCCTCGGCCCCGTCGAAGTTACAGTCGACGGGGTGCCAGCACACGTCGGCGGCCCTCGGGAGAAGAAGGCGCTTGCGGCTCTTCTCGTCGGCGCGCGGCGCGATGTGAGCGTCCAGCGATTGACCCATGTCCTGTGGGACGGCGAGCCACCCAACACTGCGAAGGCGCAGGTGCACAACACGATCGCGAGGCTCCGCCGGAACTTGACCGTGGCGAGCGGCGATCAGGATTTGATCTCGCGCTCCGCCGCCGGCTACGCCATTCGCATCGCGGAAGACCAGTGCGACTTGGCGATCTTTGCAGTCCAGGACCGGGCCGGTTCCGCGCTGGCGAGCCAGGGGCAGCTGAGGGCCGCTGCGGACACCTTGCGCGGCGCACTTGACCTTTGGCGAGGTCCGGTTCTTGACGGAATAGTCTGTCAGGGCTTGGCCAGGGATGCGCAGCGACTCAATGAGCAGCGCCTGGCCTGCCTGGAGCGCCGCATCGAGCTTGATCTGGCCCTCGGCCGGCATGCCGACCTGACCGGTGAACTCGCCGCACTAGTGGCCGACCATCCCCTTCGTGAGCGGCTGGTCGAGCATCAGATGGTCGCGCTCTACGGCTGTGGCCGGAGGCTTGAGGCGCTGGAAGCCTTCAACGCCACCCGCATCCGGCTGGCAGAACAGACTGGCCTCGATCCCCGTCCGGAGCTGAGCCTTTTGCACCGGGCGATCCTCACCGGCGCCCCCGTACTACAGACCCCGAGCCTCGCTGGCGCGGCCTCTCTGAGTTTGGTGCACGGGTTGCTGCCCGGGCTGCCGCGCCGGATTCTGCCGCGCTTTATTGGCCGGCGACGAGACCTGGCTGAGCTGCCTTCCCTACTCCAAGATCATGCGATCGTTACGCTGACCGGCCCACCAGGCGCGGGCAAGACGCGGCTCGCCGTCGAGGTGGCTGCGGCGGTGGCGCCCTCTTTCCCGGCCGGCGTGGCACTGATCGCGCTCGACACGGTTCGGGACGCAGGCGGGGTGGCCCCGGCCGTATTGACCGTGCTGGAACCCCTTAGCGACTCGTGGCGGGCGCCGCAGGAGAACCTGATCCGGGTTCTCGCCAACCGCACCGCGCTGCTCGTCCTCGACAGCTGCGAGAACGTCGCTGCCGAGTGCGCGCGGTTGGTGGGGGCACTCGCGGCCGAGTGTCCTGGACTTCGGGTGCTCGCCACGAGCCAGATCCCGCTAGGCGTAGGGATCGAACGGGTGTATAGCGTCCGGCCACTCTCGACGCCCGCAGACGACACGGTCGCGGCGGTGGAGGCATCGGAATCGGGACGACTGCTGGTTGACCGTGCGACCCGGGTCGACCCGGACTTCGTCCTGACAGATGGGAACTCGGTTCAGGTGGCACGACTCTGTCGCTCGGTCGAGGGTCTGCCGTTGGCGCTGGAGCTGGCCGCGGGGCGGCTCCGGGCCTTCTCCGTGGGCCAGATCGCCGACCGGCTCGACAGTCAGCTGGAACTGTTGGCGAGTCGACCTGAGGGGATGCCCGCCGATTCGGCGCACACGCTCGCGGAACACCGGCACAGCTCCCTGCGGGCCGCGATCGAGTGGAGCCATGATCTGTTGACGGCCCGCGAGCGCACGGTCTTCGCGAGGCTGTCGGTGTTCCTGGGCGGATTCACGCTCGAGGCAGCTGAATCGGTCGTCTCCGACGAGGCTCTGTCCGAGACCACGGTGATGGATACGCTCGGCTCGCTGGTCGAGCGCTCCCTGGTCGTCGCGGAACCTCGCGAGGATCCGCGAGGCGACATGCGCTACCGGCTGTTGGAAGCGCTGCGCGAGTACGGGGCCGCACGTTTGGACGAGCTGGGCGACGCTGACGCCGTTCGGCAGCGCCACGCACGGTACTTCTGCGCCCTCACCGAGCAGGCCGAGGAGGGACGCCGTGGCCCGGACCGGCGCCGATGGTTGCGGTGGCTAGGCGAGGAGTACCCAAACCTTCGGGCCGCCATGGGGTGGTCGCAGTCGTGTGGAGAGCACACGCTGAGCCTCCGCTACGCTTGCGCGCTGTCCTGGTTCTGGCGGCGTTCCGCAACTCGTGAGGCACTCGAGTGGCTCCGCCAGGTCATCCCGGCTGCCGTCGACGCACCCGCCGGCATTCGGCAGCGGGCGTTGATCAGCGCTGGATCCCTGGCACTACGAGTCTCCATCGATGAGGCACGGCACTATGTGCAGCAGGCCATTCTGCTCGCTCGTGCTCGAGGCGATCTTCGGACGGAGGTTGTAGCGCTGTCGTTCATGGCCTCGGTGGAGGTCTATCCGGCGAATGCGAAGGCGGTGGGGGACTATGGCGACGAGGCGGTGGAGCTGGCGCGTACGAATGGCGATCCGTACCTCCTCGCTCGTACATTGATGGCCCGAGGCCTGACCCAGGCCCACGTCGGCGGCCCCAACCGTACCGGGTCGGATCTGACCGAGGCGCTCGCACTATTCACCGCGCTGGATGACCGCCTCGGCGTGCACGAGGTGCGGATGGCTCGGGCGGAGGTGGCCTGTGCCTCCGGCGACATCGAAGGGGCCCGGTCGGCACTCGCTGAGATCGGCATCGACGACGTGGCATCTTTTCCATCAACGGGAACCGCGCCCTACTGGCTGTGCCGCAGCTGGCTTGCGCTACGGGAGGGACGCCACGACGAAGTCCGACCGCATCTCCGCCGAGCTCTGGGCGAGATAATCGAACAGTTCGCGGGTCCGTACGCGGCCCAGCGGATCTTCGGACCTGCCCTCGACCTCGCTGCCGGACTAGCTGCGGCGGAGCAGGATCTCGCGCGAGCGGTGACCGTGCATCACGCCGCTACCGCTGTCTTGACGCTCGGCGGAGCGGTTCCAGAGCGTCCGCAGGTCAGATGGGCCACCGAGGTCAGCGGGCTGGCCACGGCGGCGCTAGGCGCGGATGAGTACGCGGCAGCGGCCGTCCGAGGGTCACGAATGCGGCTGACCGAAGCACTCGAGTACGCCGGCCTGCCAACCCCGGCGGAGCGGAAGCCTTAGCCCCGGCCACTGCCGCGAAGACACAAACGACAGGAGCATGCTCACTGGGAAGCTGAGTCCCGCGCGCTCGTTCCGCACAAACCGGATGGCGTCCTCAGCCGCGAGATGCTAGCCCTGCACGTTTTGAAAGCGCGTTGGCACTCGAGGCTTGCGTCGAGAGCAGTCCATAATGCTGTCCATTCTGTGGTCCACTTAGGACGGAGGAGAGGTTTCTTCAGGTCTTCGAGAGCGGCCCTGACGGGCCCGCACGGCCACCGGAACCACGGCCGCGTGCCATCCGGGGTGCACCGGCCGCTGTCACAATTGCCGCAGCACCCGTGTGTCCATCGTGGACGCTGCCCGGAGCAAGCTGCAGCCTGGAGGAGCCGCCACCGCCGGCGCAGTGCATTGGCCACTAACGCCCTACGGGCTGGGTTGTGGGTTCATCGGCCCCGACGCCTCACCACAATCGTTTCGGTCTCGGGCGATGAACCAACGTGACCCAGGTGCAACTCAGTCGCGGCCCGGCCGCATACCCTGACCGTCACCGAGTGCTGAACCCAACCGGCCGAGACGTCGCCGCAACCCAGTCGGGTCTTCCATAATGCGATCGATTCGATCCGCGGGTACGGGTCGGCAGAAGTAGTAGCCCTGAGCGTACGGGCATTTCAGTTTTCGGAGTGCGGCTGCCTGCTCCGCGGTTTCCACACCCTCAGCGACGGCAGCGAGCTTGAGACCCGTGGCTAGCTGGAGGATGGCTCGAATGAACACCGAGCTTTCGTCCGTCTCCGTCGGCCCCACAGAACTCGGCATGAATGAACTGTCGATCTTAACGGCATCGATTGGGAGTTCGGCAAGATTGGACAACGACGAATAGCCGGTGCCGAAGTCATCGATGGCGATCCGTATTTGCCGATCCCGTAGGCGATTCAACTGCGTGCGCACGGCCAGGTCCGCCGAGCTCTCGATCACGCTGGTCTCCGTCAGTTCCAGAACTAGCGCCGAGCCGGGCAGGCCCGTCGCAGCGAGAACCTCGAGGACCAGCTCCGCGAACGCACCATCAGCGAGCTGGCGGGCGGACACGTTTACCCCTACGGGGACGCCATACCGTTCGTTCCAGGGTCGGGCGTCCCGGCAAGCCCGCCGTAGAACCCAGGTGCCTATCTCGTTGATCAGACCGGTTTGTTCGGCTAACGGTATGAACTCCGCGGGCGGGACCATCTCTCCGCCAACCGGCCGCCAGCGCACCAGCGACTCGAGACCGGCGATTCGCCCATCTTCCAGCCCGATGATCGGCTGGTAATGCAGCAGCAGTTCGTCCTTGGCGACTGCGCTATGCAGCGCGGTGCTCGTCCGCGCCGCATGCATTCTCTGCGCCAGCAGCGTGGGACTGAACTCGGCGACGCGGTTGCGACCGGCCGCTTTGGCTGCATACAGGGCCTGGTCGACGTCTCGGAGGCCTTCCGAGGAGCCTGGCGGGCGTGCGCCGGATTTGGTGATGAGCAGACCGATGCTGCCAGACAGGACCACTTCCAGGCCGGCGACGAAGAACGGGCCTCGCAGTGCCTCCAGTAGGGCCTCCGCCGCCCGTCGAGCCCCATCCTCGGGCGTGTCCCAGAGCAGCACCGCGAACTCGTCGCCGCCCAGGCGCGCCACCACGGCCTCGTCGGGCGCCGAGTCGAGCAGCCGCTGCCCGACCCCAATCAGAAGCTGGTCCCCCACCGGGTGCCCAAAGCTGTCGTTGATGTCCTTGAAGCCGTCAAGATCCAGCATCATGAGCACCTGCCCGCGACCCGCTAGATCCTGACGCCCGCCATACGTGTCGCGCAACAACTCCATCCGGTCGATCAGGACGTCGCGGTTGGCGAGGCCGGTCAGCGGATCGTGCTGCGCACGGTGCCTGAGCTGGCGTTGCAGTAGGTCCTGCTCCGCCATCGCCCGAGCAAGCGAGGCCGACCGTTGATCCAACTGCTCCGCGCGGCGCGTCGCCACCTGCGCAACAAGTGTCAACCGGATCACCAGGAGCCCGAGGATCAAGGTCGCACAGATGGGCGGCACCATCACAGCAGCGATATTCGGGCCTGACGCGCCTGCCCTAGCAAAGTCGAGCGCGGCGGCAAAGGGTGCAAGAAGCGCCAACAGCAGGAACAACACGGGGCGCCACCGCGGCAGGTCGGGCGCCGGACGGGTCGGGTCCACGACCTCTTCCTTGAAATCCACCGCGACGCCCGTCGCGCCAAGCAAGATCGTCTGTGCCAACCCGGCGGCAATGATCAGTGGACCAATCTCGATCGTCGAGGCGCCAATCGGCTCGAAAAATGAAGCGGAAGTGCAAAGCGCTGCCGCGGTGGAGAGCAGCAACAGCCGACCCGACCACCTCGTCAGCGCGCCGCCTAAGGCCAGCTTCACGGCCATAGCGAAGACGAGCAAAGACACGGAGGGAAGGCCGATAGCAACAACCGTTGCGAAAACCGAAGGACGACTCGCTAACGCCGGATCGATGTAGAACGCCCAAACCAGTATGAACGCCCCAATAGCGGTCATCGCAGTGTCAAGCGCGTTCCACCCTCGCCGTCCCACGGTCTGCCAGCCAAGAGTGGCCAGCCCGACCGCCAACGCCAGCAGGCCCCAAATGCCCAACCCGAGCTGTCGAACCGAAGCGACGCGCTCCCCGGGACCCAATCCGGAGAGCATTGCAATCGTCAACGCCTCGGCGTAAAACAGCAACCCGCTCAGCGCGACAAGCCACCAACCCGCTCGCCGTCTCGGACGGCGCACGACGACCGCCCAAAACAACACGCCGATACCACCGCCGGCCACCGCCAACCGGACAAGCCCGCCGGCTGGGACTGGCAGCAAGACCGACACGGCCACCACCACGCCCTGAACGGCGAGATACGTCACCAGCCTCCGGCTGCCCGCCACCGCTACCTCCGGGTGGGTAGGTGCAATCCCCGCCCTTGCCGAACCTGCCTCGAATGTCGAAATGCGGCCCTCAGACAGAAAACCCGCCGCCTCCGACTAGGCGGCCGATGGTCAAGACCTGGCCGCCAGCCACCAACCAGCTGCCGAGAGCCAACCGTAACGCGAAGGCACATCTGGGCGTTTGAAGACGAGGCAGATCAGAGGGGCCGGGGGCTTCGATTGGGCTTCGATTGGGCGTCAGCCCAGCCACTTGGTCCCGAGGCATCCTCCTCGAGTCCACGTTCCACGCTTACCGGCCAATCCACGGCGACCCGCCGACCCGATCACGCACAACCGCCGACCCCCGTCGCCGCGCAAATTATCTCCATCCCTGACGCGGCAAGGCCGCCGTGGCTGATTCGGGATCCAGGTATTCAAACGCTCGCGCGAGGCCAGCGCCCGTGATGACCACGACCGTTGGCCTCGGTCAGGACCTCGGTTGACGCTTGGTCGCCTTGGGCTTGAGCGTCACGGCATAGTCGTAGCTGGCCCGGAAGTACGGTGCGAGCTCATTGAGCTTCGCGAGCAAATCGGCCGGCACCGTTACGTACTCTTCTGGACGATGCCGTACGCGTGGTAAAGCGTCGTCTCGTACTTCGCGAGGAACTCGTCCCGCACGTCGGCTGGCAGGCGCAGCGCGACGCCGTTCTCACCGAAGTAGGAGTACATGTTGCCGTTGATGGAGGTGTACGGAATCTTCGCGCCCTTGCACGCGACCTCGGGGATAGTCGCGACAAGTTCTTCGTATCGCGTTCTAGCCTCGTCGTGGTCCACTCGCCAACACTAGGCGATGAACCATTTCGTGTCGGGGTCCGGCGTTCAGATCGCTTCCCGGACGTCTGCGTACCGACTACCCGGTCTTCGCATAGTCGTCGTGGTCGGCAGACGTCCGAGCCCGGCCGAGCCGTGGGCGACTGTCGTTGCCCGCGATGCCGGCGCCAACGGGCGAGCGATGTGGAGGACGCGCGCGCAAGGATTCACGCTGCTGCAACTTGCCCGCAGTGAGCCCGGCCGTACATCTGCCGCGCGATCGTATTGATGTGGTTGATGTGGTCTTCCACGCGACCCAAACTTTAAGGCAGCGTGAGGCCGTTGGTGACGGCGGCGAGGTCTCGTTGGATGCCGGCGGCGAAGGATCGTTAGCCAGCTACGCCGCTGGCCTGGATCCGCTCGATCCATTGTGGAAGGTCACGGGCGTTGGTGTGTTTGGTCATCATGGCGGCGAAGGCCCGACGAGCGCGGCGATGACGGGGCTGCGGCACTGCGGCCTTGCGCGCGCCACCGTTACACGACAACCTGACCGACCAGGGTCCGGTCACGTCTGACCCGGTGCCTTGCCAGAAGGGGGACCCTTCCGTTGCACCACTATGTTGAGGGGAGCACCGACGCGCCTGCCTTGGCGACGATCTCCTGTAGGGCCGCGACGTGCTGTTCGAAGGCCGCTCGGCCGACGCGGGTGAGCCTTGCCCACGTGCGCGGCCGCTTTCCGACGAAGCCCTTACGGATCTGGATGTAGCCGGCGGCCTCGAGCGTCGTGAGCTGTTTGGACAGGGCCGAGTCCGACAGGCCGGCGCTGTCGCGCAGGAACTGGAAGTCGGCCCACTCGGTGGCCGCGAGCAGGGAGACGAGGGAGAGCCGGGTGGGTGCGTGGATGAGCTCGTCGAACTTGGGCCTGATCACCGACGGCTCCCGGACAGCTTCGCGAGCATGAGGCCCTGGAGGTATCGCATGAGCATCGGTCCGCCGACGATAAGCATCACGGCGGCGACCGAGACAGAAATGGTCGCGGGGTAGGAAACCCCGGCCGCCTTCAGGGTGAACCCGACCGCCAGCGACACGCCGACGGTGACCGCCACGAAGCCCAGGATCGCGACCACGCCACCCGGGGCCAGCAGGTCGTTACGCGGCTGGGCGCTGCGGACCGCGCGCAACACTATCCGGCCCGTGGTGATGAGCACGCCTGCCACGAACACGGCGGTGCCGATCCCGACGATGAGACCCCGCCGGGTGTCGACGGCCGCCGCAAAGGCGACCATGAGGACCGCGATGGCCCACCAGTACCAGTTGGGGATGATGGCCTGCCGGATGACCTGCTCCTGCCGCCGGCCGATCTCGGTGAGCGCGCGTGCGGCCTCGTCCGGCCGTACCTCGTCAGTCATGATGCCCTCCTCGGCAACTTTCCTGATAGGAAAGTACAACTATGTTTCCTGACGGGCAAGTACTTTCCCAAGCTGTACTGACGCCTCGGACGTTGATCCGGTCGGGTCGTGCACAAACGCGCCGTAGGGCCCGGCGTGGTACTCCGACCACTCCTCGGCGCTTGCGGCAACTCAGCCCAATGGCCCGGCGGCGTCGTCGGAGGCCTTGGCCCGAGCGGTCAGTGGGTCGGCGCCGGACGAACCCATAGCTGCCGACCGTCCTGTTTGGATGGATGCAAGCGCGTGCCGACGCTGAGGCTGGCGACGAGGCTAAGCGTGACTTGACCTGCGTCGGTGCCAGCCGCCACGTCCTGGGCCAGGTTGCCGTCATCGTCGACCTCGGCGGGGGTCACAACGTCCTAACATGAACCCCCGGCCTCGACGACATGCGAACCGAATGGCTGGTTAATCCGACCCGAGCGCCGCGCCTGACGGAGCCCGCATCGTGGCACAACGATCTCGCGGCTTCCTCGGTGGTTGTACCCGTTCCAGGTACTTGTGCCGAGTGTGGGCCGTTGTGAAGATCATGGTGTGAACCGGGTTGTTGCGGCGGTTGTGGGACAGGGCGCGCTCACGTTCGATATGGCCATACCGTGTGAGGTGTTCGGCCTGGACAGGTCCGACATCGTCGATCCGTGGTATGAGTTCCGGCTGGTGTGCGCGGAGGAGCCGCCGATTCGTACGTCGACCGGATTCACGATGGACACGCCGTACCGGCTGGCCGACCTTGCCGACGCGGGCACGGTGATCGTGCCGGGGTGGAGCGATCCGGATCAAGCGGCGTCGCCGGATTTGATCGAAGCATTGCGGGCCGCGCATGCACGGGGTGCGCGGGTCGTGTCGCTGTGTACTGGGGCTTTCGTGTTGGCGGACGCAGGGCTGCTGCATGGGCGGCGAGCAACGACGCATTGGATGTACGCGCAGCGGCTGCGCGCCCGGTCGCCGCACACCGATGTCGACGATCGGGTGCTCTTTGTGGAGGATGACGGGATATTCACCTCTGCCGGAACGGCCGCCGGCATCGACATGTGCATGCACCTGGTCCGGATCGACTACGGCTCCGCGGTGGCCAACACGGTGGCCCGACGCATCGTCATGCCACCCTTTCGCGAGGGTGGTCAGGCCCAGTACGTCGAGCAGCCGATCCGTCGCGGCGGCGACTCGGCGGAAGACTCGTTCGCGGCACTGCTCGACCGGGCTCGCGCCAAACTCGGAAGCGGCATCTCAGTGCATCAACTCGCCAGCACGGCACACATGAGCGTGAGGAGCCTGCGCCGCAGGTTCCAGCAGAGTGTTGGCGTTTCGCCTGAACAGTGGCTGCGCGGCGAGCGGTTGCGCCTCGCCCAGCAGTTGCTCGAGTCGACCGACGAGCCTGTAGAGCGAGTTGCGGCGATGGCCGGTTTCCCGTCGACGGCCGCCATGCGGGCGCTGTTCTCGAGCCGGCTTATGGTCTCGCCGGCCCGCTACCGGGGCACTTTCCGTGCGGTGACGCGTCACGGTTCGGGTGAGATCCGGTAAAGGTCCGCACCGCCGGAGTCGGTGATCCAAACCGAGCCGAAGCCGATGGCGATGCGTGCCGGAATATCGATCTGACGCAGCTCGTCGATCTGGGCACCGGTGCCCTCGTCGAGGCGCACCACCGCACCTACGCGTGCCGGATGACGGATGCCGACCCAGATCGAGCCGTAGCCGAGCGCGAGCGAGAGCACCTCCGTCGAGTTCTGCAACGGAATCTGCCGGGCCAACTCACCCGTCTTCTCGTCCACCGCCCATAGCTGGGTCGGGGACGCACCCCACACAAGACCTCGTTCGGCCAGGAACGGCACGCCGCCGCCGACGTCGAGCTGCATAGTTGCGCCGGAATTCGGGTCGACCCGGAGGAGTTTGGTCGAGTCGCTGGATACCCACAACGCCCCGCCCGCGTAAACCACGTTGGTGTGCGCGTTTCGGTCGATGGTCACGGGGATGTGCTGGACAACCTGGTTCAGTGCGGGATCGACGCGAATGACCGAGCCGTTCGGGTCGACCGTCCAGATCGAGCCCTCGCCGGCCGTCAGATCGCAACAGAGCTCGCCTGTCTCAATGCTCGCCGCGACCTGTCCGGTTCGTGAGTCGATCCTGTAAAGGCGAGAGTCCCTAGGGCCGCCATAACCGGCCACCCAGAGCGTGTCCTCCGCGGCCATGACCGAGGCCGCGCCCGCCAGCGGGATGTTGGATGTCACTGTGCCCGTTTGCGGGTCGACTTTGGACAGCATGCCGGCCTGGTAGGCGATGGCCCACACCGCATCCGAGCTTGTGGCCAATCCGTACGCCTCCTGGCCGGGCAACTCGATCACGGCCTGGATTCGCATCGTCTTCAACGTGGGCCCGGTTGGCACGACGGCAGTGCTGGCCGTGCCACCCGGTGCCGGGGTGCTCGAGGAACACCCCGCGACGGCCGTACTCACCGCTATCACACCTGTCGTGAGTGCGTAGACCAGCATCATGCTCTTTGGCCGCCTCAGCCAACTCATGGCTGCCATCGTCGCGCGCCCGGGCGGAGGTGCCTCGTCGGTCGGCGGCCAGCCAACATCGAATTCCGGCCACTACCGTGGGTCGGTGCGGCGTCGCCATTGCGACGTTGACGGCATGGGGTTCCCGGCTGGATCTTCAGCGCGCACACGCTTCGGCGTGTGCGGCGACCGGATCGCCTTCGGCCCTGGGAACGATCAAGAAGGGCGACAACGAACTGCGTGCGTAGTGAACCTCAAGCGTCCTCCGATCGTCCCGGGCAACACATGCCAATCTTCGTTGGCGTAGATCGAAGTAGGTGTTGCCATGAATACCACCGCATTCATGCGGCGGATTACCCGTGCCGCGGGGATCGTGGGTGGTCTATCCGCCGTCCTGGTCGCCACCACACTGATCGGCCCCCCCGGGCTGACGCGGCGACCACCAAGACGTGTCGGGCGACCTGGTACGGGGCGCCGGGAGAAATTCCAGAGGGTTGGCCGAACGCGAGCGGGCAGCCGACACGTCATGAAAGACCCGCACTGGACGCACCAAGCCTAGGCGTGCGCCAAAGGACCTTCGCCTCCGGACACGCAACGGTTTGCCGCCGCGGTTGCGTACTGGCTGCACGGCGCCACCGCCGAGTACCGTGAGCATGATCTGTCGCCGCGGGCCTCTTCTTGAGCCGGCGGTCGCAAGGTAGTTATTCGGTACAACTGGTGAAAACGGCGACGAATGTTTAAGGGGCATCGGGTGTCCGGTCACGTCTTCATCAGCTACAGCAGGACGGACACCCCGTACGTCGAAAGGCTCGTCGCCTATCTCGGCGCCGCCGGGGTTCCCGTTTGGGTCGACCATAAGATCGACCACGGTGACCGTTGGGCGTCGGTCATTGAGGCCCAGATCGAGTCCTGCTTCGCGTTCGTCCCCGTCATGACACCAGAGGCGGCCGCGTCCGAGTGGGTGGAGCGGGAGGTTCACCTCGCTCAACAGTTGGGCAAACCGATTCTGCCGCTGCTGTTGTCTGGTCGCCCCTTCTTTCGACTCGCCACGACCCAGCACGATGACGTGGGTGGCGCGAGCATGCCCAGCGCGAAGTTCATCGAACGGCTCGTCGAGCACATGGGCACACCGCCGGCCGAGGCGGCCACCCTCGATGTCTCGCCCGACTGGGGCCATGACGTCGGGGGAGTCTGGTCCCTGGCCTATTCGCCGACGGGACGTGAGCTCGCCACCGGCGGCGCCGACGGCGTCATTCGGGTCTGGAACACATACACCGGGGAGTCGCTGCGTTCGTTCGCCGCAGCCGGCGGTCCCGTCCTCGACATCGCGTACTCGCCGGGTGGGCGCCAGTTCGCCACCGGTAGCGAGTCGGGGCACGTGTACCTCCAGGACGTGTATGACGGAGAGCTCGTCCGGACGCTCACCGGGCACGACGCCCATGCCGGCTCCCTGGCATACTCACCGACCGGGCGCCACCTCGTCACTGGCAGCAACGATGCGACCGCGCGGATCTGGGACGTGGCCAGCGGTGCGACGCTGGTGACGTTTGCCGACCATGAGGACCTGGTCGTGTGCGTGTCGTACTCCCCCGACGGTCGGCATGTCGCCAGCGTGAGCTACGACGACACCGCTCGCGTCTGGTCGGCGACCGACGGTTCGCCGGTACGGGTACTCGTCCAGGAGGGCCTGCTGCAGGCGACCGCCTACGCCCCCGATGGCCGACTCGCGACCGGCGGTGACGACACCGCTATTCGCATCTGGGACGCCACGGCGGGCACCATGTTGTTCTCGCTCGAGGTTGGCGAACACGGAGTGAACTCGTTGGCGTTCTCGCCGGACGGGCGCTACATCGCCGGCGGATCAGGGTGGAGTCACGGGGCCGTTCACATCTGGGACGCCCTGGCCGGGCGAGCCTTGGCGACAGTCGCCGCTCACCCCGACACCGTGCCCGCGGTCGCGTTCCCGCCGGACGGTCGCCATCTCGCCAGCGCCAGCACCGACGGATTCCGCGTGTGGACGCTGGGCCGGCCCGCCTGACGAACCAGGCGGTCACCGGCCCTGTAGATCTTGGCGAACCCCCGTGCGGTGGACAGCGCCGGTATCATCAGCCATCGCTTCCGTCTGGAGGAGCTCGACCGGGCCGCTGGCCGGGCTCGACAGCGGAGGCGTCCATGATCCTGTCGCGTGATCATCGCGCCCCAAAGCAAGGAGTGTCATGCGAAAGAGCACGATCTTCGGCGCCATCGGCGTGGTCCTCCTGGCCGGAGGAGCAGCCGGGGTGCGCTACATCGCGTTGCCGGCCGTACAAAAGCTTCCGTCCAATGTGGATACTACGGTCAACCTGACTGGCAAGATGGACCTCTTTGACCAATCGGCTCTCCTGTCGGGCAACCTTGCCGGCATCATCAAGCCCGACGTGCCGGTTTCAGTCGCCGAACACGTCAAGGTCGTCTCCACCACGGGGTCGACGGCCGTCATCTCCGACGAGACCACGATCACCGGTCCCGGCTCGACCACAATCCTCAAGTCCACCAACACCTGGGCCGTGGACCGGGTCACGATGCTCGCCGCCGCGGCGCCGTCGGGCACCACGGTCACCAACCACGACGGACTCGTGGTCGGCTTCCCGCTCAAGCCGGAGGCGAAGGACTACCCGTACTGGGAAACCACGACGCAGACCACGGCAACCGCGCGGTATCTGCAGACGGAGACTCACGCGGGCCGACAGAGTTACGTGTACGAGGTGAAGGCCGACGGCCCGGTGAAGGATCCGCAGATTCTGGCCGCGGTACCAACGGGCCTACCCAAAGAGGCCTTGCTCGCGTTCGCGGCCGGGCTCGGTCCGCAGGTGCAGCAGCTGCTGGCCGGCCTCGCGCCGCTGTTGCCGGCGCAGATTCCCCTGAATTACAAGGCGACCACCGAGTCGACGTTCTGGGTCGACACCGCCACCGGAGTCGTTCTGGACGTCCACCGGACCCAGAAGGTCGCGGCCGACCTCCCGGCAGAGTTCGCCCAACTGGGATTGCCGACCGAGATCAATCTGGAGCTCGCCTACACCGCCGACACCGTGAGCAAGTCCAGCGCCGACGCCGCCAAGGGGGCCGACGGGCTGCGCCTGATCGGGACCATCGTGCCGTTGGTGCTCCTCGGTCTCGCGGTGATCGTGTTGCTGCTGACGCTGCTCTTGGCCCTCCGTCGGCGGGCCCAGCAGACACCGCCCGAAGAAGGGCCCACCGACACACCGCAACCCACCCTCGGAACCGATGCCCCGGCGACGGCATAGCGCGGTCCAGGTGTAAGAAGGCGTCCCTCCTATACCGATTCGGGATAGGAGGGACGCCCTCCTGACGCTCCGTCCATTGTGGTGGTTCAGTCAGATGGCTCGCGCCGTGACCATGCGGTTGAGCCGGTCGGTCTGCTCGATCACCGTCTTGGCGACGGGCGGGCTGACCCCCGCCCCCTTGGCCGCCGCGACGGCTTTCTCCGCAAAATCGGCACCCACACCGGCCTTCGGGTACAGCGTGCTGGACAGCCCGAGCGCCGAGATCATGCCGCCGAGATGCAGGGTCGGCAGGGCGTGAAGGTACCGGTCGGCGTACGGTGCCAGAATCTCGCCCTGCGACCGGCGCCAGAACGCGCGGCCGATGCTCGCCAACGCTCCCCTGGGCACCCGGCGGGATTCGGTGATCGCCTTCCAGGTGGCCTCTTTCTTCGTCGGGTCGGGGCGAGCCGACTCGACGGCGAGCGCCCGCACCCAGGAGTCCGGGTCGGGATCGTCAGCGACGAGCTGGTCGACCTCGGCCGGGTCGACGGAGTCAACCTCGGCCAGTCGGGTCAGGGCGCGCCAGCGCAGGTCGATGTCGTCACCGGCAAGGCTCCGCAATGCTGCGATGTGCTCGTCAGTGACCGCGGTCTGGGCCAGGGCGCGTGTCGCTGCACGCTGGCGTGTTGGGTTCCCCGACAGCTCGAGGCAGGTGTCGGCGACCTGTCCGAGCAACGCATTGCGATGAGAATCCGAGGACCACATGTCGGCGGCGTCGACCGCCAACGCCAGGTAGTCCTCGATCAGGCTATCCGCCGGCTCACTCGCCAAGACGCCGGTCACACAGCGGACGAAGTCCGTGGCCGCAAGCTCGCCCCACACAAGCATGTCCCATGCGGTCGTGACCACCACGGCCCGCGACAACGCCGACGGCAGCTGAGTAACAGAGTCCAACATGGACTGACGCGACATCGCATCAGGCCGTACGGATGCGAACGTCAGGTCTTCGTCATTGACGAGCAGCAGCGCGGCATTCGCCACGTCGGGCACGTCGGTCGTGTCTCGCGTCGACTCCAGCGCGACCAGTTGCCGGCGTACCAGTGAAACGCCGTCCGTGCCTCGGTCGTATACACCAACGTCAAGGCGATGTGGGCGCGCCGGAATGCCGTTCGGCCCAACGGCGCGAAGGACTGTGCCGCCGTCGTTCAACGTCTCGAGCGACAGCCGGTCGGTGCCCGCCGTGTCGAGCCAGCCCTCGGTCCAGCCGGCGAGGTCACGACCACTGGCGAGCTCGAGTTCCCGCATCAGATCCGTCAATGTGGTGTTGCCCCACGCGTACTTCGCGAAATAACTGCGCAACCCGGCCACGCACGCCTGTTCGCCGACTAAGGCAAACAGCTGTTTCAACGCGCTCGCACCCTTGGGATAGGTGATGCCATCGAAGCCGGCGGCGGCCGCGGCAACGTCGTCGGCGGGCTGACGGATCGGGTGCGTGGTGGGTGCCATGTCGGCGGCGTATCCGGCGAGCTTCCGGCCGGCGAGGAAGCTCGACCAGGCGTCGCTGAAATGGGTCGTCACCGCCTCGGCTGCCCAGTGGCTGGCCCACGTGGCGAAGGCCTCGTTGAGCCAGAGGTCGTCCCACCACTTCATCGTCACAATGTCGCCGAACCACATGTGCGCCATCTCGTGCAGCAGGACGATGGCGCGCCGTTCCCGGTCGCTGAACGTCGGGGCGCTGCGATAGACGGACACATCGGACCATGTCACGCAGCCGTAGTTCTCCATTGCACCGCCCATGTCGGGCACGAAGACCTGGTCGTACTTCTGCTGTGGGAACGGGAGGCCGAAGCGGTCGCCGTAGAACGTCAGCCCCAGGGCCGTGAGCTCGAAGAGCTCCTCGGCGTCCCGCTCGAGGAACTGGGCGAGTGAGCGACGGCACAGCAGTCCGAGGTCGAAGCCATCGCGCTCGGAGCGGATCTCATGGAACGGCCCGGCATTGATGACGGGGACGTATGTGGACAGCGCAGGCGTGTCGGGGAACTGCCACCGCCGGCCGCGGTCGTGGGGCGTCACGACCGGGTCGCCGGTGTTGCTGACCACCGTCCATCCACCGGGTGCCACGACCGTGAAGGCGTGTGGTGCCTTGAGATCGGGCTGGTCGAAGCAGGCCCAGGCGTACCTGGCTTCGTCGGGCTCGAATGTCGTCCAGACATAGACCTCGTTGTCGGACGGGTCCACGGATCGGTGGGCCCGTGTGCCGGCCGAGGTCTCCGACTGCACCGACTCCACGATCAGGACGTTGTCGTCGGCCAGGTCGGTCAGCGTGATCCGTCCGGCTGAGATCTGGTCTGCGCCGATGGGGACGCCGTTGAGCGTTGCCGATACCACGTCGAAAGCCGCGTCGACGAAGGTCGACGAGCCAGGTGCGCGGCACGAGAAACGGACGGTGGACACCGCTCGAAAGTCTGTTCCCTCGAGCATGTCCGTGAGGTCGACGTGGATGTCGTACCGGATGACGTCGAGCAGCCCAGAGCGCTCTTCCGCCTCGACTTTGGTCAGGCTGGGCACTGTGTCCATGAGAGTCCATTCATTCGCGTTACTGGTCCGCGCCGGCGCATGTCAGGCCCGAAACCGGCGCAGCCCCTGACACTATGACGTCCTCCCAGCCAACACAACGTGGGGAGTCGCGGGTATGGTCTATCGCCGCGACGCGTGCATGGACGATGGTGTTTCGTCAAATAGCAGAAGCCAGGCGACGTTGACGCCGAGGAACACGAGGGCCGTGAGTAAGACCGCCTCGACGCGCACGGGCGGAGCCGAAATGCGCCGGACCGCGAACGAGGACGAGCACGACGGCCCCCGCGGCGGCTGCGATCGCGAATGAGATCCTCCACAAGGTCGTGCTCTCCGGATCGATGAGCGAGAGCAGGCCCATGAGCCCGGGCACCGAGAAATGCAATGCGACGCCGTACGCCCGACGCCGGTAGATGGAGAGTTGACGCCACTCCGCATGACGAGTCTGGACGACGATGATCCAGAGGCCGAGCAGTGTGAAGCACACCGTCGCGAATGCGATATAGAAGTCAGTGAGCATCTCCGCCCCCCGTGGCGCCATACGTTTCAAGGACAGTATGGGGTCCGCGCCGCTTGGCGTTGGATGGCTTTGCGCTTGCTAGCTGCCGAGCACCTCGATCTCGTACCACGCCACAAAAGACGGCGATGCAACGGTTTCAACCCGCACGGCCGTGACGCCGGCCACGGGTTGAGGTGGGATCCAGGTCAGCACCTGCCCGATCTGAGTCTGTCCACTGAACGTGTGCACGACCTGCAACTGCCCGCCCACACGGAACGACAGCCTGTGTACGGTCGGACCTGACGGGTACTGGTTCACGATCAGCCGTACTTCGCGCACCGCCGACGGGCCGGCGAGCTGGACCTCGATCGACCCGGGCGGGACGGCTCCGCTCTCCCATCCGGTCGAGGCGACGCCGTCGACCGCGAGCGCACCCGGTTTTCCGGGGGAAGCGGCCGAGACGACGACCGGCCGTCCGAACGCCAGGTTGGTCTCGAGGTATGGCAGGTTGACCGAGGTGCACGGGTCGGGTCGCTCCGCCGGCGAGAGCACGCGGTTGATCACGTTGTCGCCGTCGGTGCCCGTCCAAACCTCATGATCCTTGACGCCCTGCCAGTGCCAGTGCAGCCATCCATCGATCCCGTACGGACACGAGGCCACCTGCCATGCCATCACGCCCGAGGCGCCGGCTGCGGGCGTGCTGAAGGCGAACGTGAACGCGCCGTACTCGCCCATGATGACCGGCTTACTCTGGTCGCCCTTCGCGAGCCGGAGGTCCTCGGCTAACTTATCGAACGGGATGTATCCCGGGTACGCATGAACGTCGACGAAGTCCAATGTGGATGCCCAGATCGGCAGCATCAGCACCAGGCGCGAGTCGCTTGGCGGGCGCCATGGGTTTGGATCGTTCGGCGCGAAAACGCCCACGCCGACCAAGGCCGTCGGGTCGACCCCTCGGATCGCCGAGCGAATCGAGTCCAGCCAGAAACGCAGACCATCGTCGAGCATCGCTTGGCGGGCGGCCGCGTCGGAAAGGTCGTACGTCTTGCCGTTGGCCGTCGTCACGGTCCCGCTGGTGCGCGACACAGGTGGCTTGTCGGCGAAGATGAACGCCTCGCCCCGCAGCTGGTAGCCGGCTACGGCGTCCAGCGCCGCGTGGCGGTCCACGAGTCCCTTGACGATCTCGACCCAGTAGTCGCGGTACACGGCGTACGCCACGGGCGAGAAGTACTGCGAATTCATGTAGCCGTCAAAGCCGGCCCCGGTGGTCGCTTCCACTCGCGGCACATACCCGCCGTCCAACGGCAAATCGTTGGAGTTGAGGAAGACCTGCAGGCCATGACTGCGCGCCCGGCCGAGGAGATCGGCAATGTTGTCCAGGAAACGCGAGTCGAGGCCGCCGCTTGCGCTGCCGATGCAATGGTGTCCGCACAGGTCGACCGACGTGCGGATCGCGTTGTAGCCGAGGCCGGCCACCGAGGTGAGCTGTTCGTCCACCCAGTTGGGGTCGTAGCTCCCGGGTGCGAAGAGCGTGTCCACGACGACCCCATCCTCCACCGCCAGGCGGTGGAAGTTGGGTCCGCGCGGGAGGAAGCGCTGACCCGACCTCGTATCGAAGAACTCTGGCGCGGCCCGCACCGTCCGTACGGCGATGACGTGTCCGGGCGCTGCGCCCGTTGTCGGTTGCGGCGCCGGCGCCTTCGTGCAGCCGGCCGCGACCAAAATGGTTGCCACCAGGCCCGCAAGTCCTGACGCGAGCCGGGATCTACCACGGGCTCTCAACACGACTCCATAGTGGTGCGGCCCCACGGTCGGTAGCTGTCAGCTAGCCGTCATGGACACTGATCGACTTGACCGCCTTCGATCTAGCCCGCGGCCCGGCTCGGCGCGGCCGCTCAACCGTAGACTTCCGGCGTGACCAGGATCGGTGTGCCGTATTTCCTCACGCGTCATGAACCCGATGTCGACTTCATCCTCCCGCTGGACGTCATCGTGCAGGCGGACATGGCGGACGAGGCCGGCTGGGCGCCGCTGCTTCCGCTGTACGAGTCGGTCGCCGCCGCGGTGGCCGCTGTGCTCGCGCGAGCCGGCCGCCCGGCGGTGATTTCCGGCGATTGCACGGTCGCGTTGGGTACCGTCGCCGGTCTGCAACGCGCCGGACTCGACCCGGGCATCGTCTGGTTCGACGCGCACGGCGACGTCCAGACCATGGAGACGACAACGTCGGGGTTCCTCGGCGGCATGCCCCTTCGGCTGCTCGTCGGATACCGCCCGGAACTCGTCGCCGCACCGCTGGGACTGCGGCCGATCGCAGAGCACCGCGTTGTATTGGTGGATGCACGCGACCTCGACCCGCCCGAGATCGAATTTCTTTCGCGGTCCCCTATGCGCCGCCTTGCCCTTGCGGACCTGTCACCGGGCGAGCTCCCAGCGGGCCCGCTCTACCTTCATCTCGACCTGGACGTGGTGGACCCGGCCGAACTTCCGGACGTCAGGTATCCAGCGCCCGGCGGCCCGAGCCTCGCGGCCGTCGTCGAGTCCGTGCACATGCTCTTCCGCACGGGTCAAGTCGTCGGCGTTGGCGTCGCCTGCACGTGGCGGCCGGGAACGGTTCTTCACGACGACGTCCGCGCCCTGCTGATGTCGATCCTCACCGGATGGGAGCCCGTCGCAGGCTGAGGACTCGCTGTCCACAGTGGGCGGTCATCCGATCCTGGCGACCGGCGGAGGGGAGGCTCTGGGGCGCTTCCGCAAAACCGGCGGCGTCATTGGTTCGCCGATCTTGGTCAAATGCGCATGGTCGGAGATCGAACCACGCGCATTCGTCCAAGGTCACCGCATGCGGCGCAGATCAGGGTGCGTATCCGAGCAGCAGGTGGTTGACCGCGGCGGGCGGGATGATGACCTCGTCGAGGACCGCGCCTGCGGGTGAGACGAGCCGCACCCGGTCCGCGCCGCCGACTATCACCCGGAGCACGGCATTGCCGTCCGCTCGGTAGAAGCCGCCTCGGAGCTCGCCGCCGTCGGCGATCGGAACGTACGCGCCGGTGACCGTGTCGACGATCGCGTTGGCGCCGAGTGAGCGGCCCGCGTCACCGCCGGGTGATCCGGCGGAGCGGAGGAGGGCGATAACGTGCCGCCCGTCCGGCGACAGGCTCTGGACCTGGGTGAAAACCTGACCCGCCGGAGCTTTCGCCGGCACCGGACCGGAGCCGTCGGCGTGCACGATGCTCGTGTTCAGTCCGTTGCGGAGTATCGCGTACGCACCATCGGGCGAGAACACACCGAAGCAGCAGCCGCTGGCCGACGGCGTCGGCGTGATCGCTCCGGTCGTCACATTGAGGCGACCCAGCCGGAGGCGCCATACGCCACGATCACGCTGGTGCTATCGGCCGACCATTGTGGCGTGTACGCGTTGCTAATCGTGGTGGGTCCGATGGTGACCGAACCGGCGCCGTACGTCTGAACCCGCAGCTGCCCAGTGCCGCCGGCCGAGTCAGCCAGAATCCATGCGAGTCGCTTTCCGTCGGGCGACATCGTGGCGCTCTGAAAGAACCCGAAGCTCGCATCCGAGATCGCCAGTGTCAGTGCATTGTTGTGTAGGTAGTAGATGCCACCGGCCGCACCGACGCCGAGGAAGCAAAGGGTGTCGTCGATGTTCGCGCCAGCAACGGGAGCGGGTGTGGTCGTTGCCGCAGCCGCGGTCGCTGTCGACGTCGTGGAAGGCGTTGTGGAAGCCGTCGCGGAATCGGAGGCGCCCGCGGACGGAGCGTCGCTCGGTGGGGTTGCACCGCAGGCGGTCAAGGAGACGAGCGCTACGAGGCTGGCGGCGATCGCAGCGACCTTGCTGAGAGGTGTCATGGCGGCGAAGGTATGGCCAACGACGGGATTCGTGCGCCTACCGTCGAAAAACTGACGGTGTTAGTTTCGGGCCGCTTAACGCGCAGCGACCTTGGCCGAATGCGCGCGGCCGGAGATCGAACCACGCGCATTCGGCCAAGGTCACCGACGTAGGGAACGGTGGTACGGCATGGGTGCCGTGATCAGGAGTAAGTAATGTCGGCGGGGACGTCGCCGTTTTCGGAGGGGACGGTGCAGATCTGGTTGTACTTGAGGAGCACGATCTTGCCGTTCTTCGCATCTGATTCGTTGTCGAACACCTGCAGCGGGTGATCGTGGTCCTTGACTCGCCATCCGTAGCCGCTGCCCATGTCCTCGACGGTGAGATTGTTGCGGTTGTACGGGGAGCAGTCGTCCTCCGAGTCCGGGATCGTGGTGTTGATTCCAGAAGGGTTGCGCCAGTACTCGAAGATGTACGCATCCTTGTCGTCGCGGTAGTTTCCGCGTCCGATGAAGCACACTTGGCGGTACCGCTTCGCCAAAGCCAGGGCCTTCTGCCCGACGTTGTCGCTCGGCCCACCGTAGACGCGCACGATCTCGTTCTGGTTCTCCTTCACCGCCCACACGCCAGCGGCGTAGTTCACGGCGATGGCATTCGGGTTGTAGCTGATGCAGTCCAGCGGCGATGGCCACTGCACAGTCGAGGCCGTGGTGGTAGCGGTTCCCGGGCCGGGCCCACCGGTCGTGGCGGTGGCGGCGGGTGTCTCGGTTGCCGTGCCGAGACCGGCGTCCGCCGAGGGTTCTGACGAAGGGGTGGCTGGGGAATTGGCACACCCGCTGGCGGCGAGCAGCAGACCTAGGACGGTCAAAGGGGCGGCAATAGATATACGGCGCATGTCCGACGAGGCTATTTCCGGCACGAGCGACCCGCAGTCAGGAAGACGTCCAGCCCCGAAGCGGTACCGGACACCGATTGCGCTCAATGTGGACGGTCGCCCGCCGGCCAGTCGAGGTCTGGATCGGTCGGGCGATCGTAGTCGACACCCGGCACCTCGAATCCGTACAAGGCTCGAAACTGACTCTGGAACCAGTCGACATCGGCGAGTGAGACGAGCGTCTCCGGCGTCACCGAGCGCCACCGCCGCGCCACGTCGGCCTGGACGCCGCCGGCGAGTTCCCATCGGTCCAATCGCAGCCGCCCCTGCGCATCGAGATCCATGGGCCCTTGTCCGGTGAGCTGATCCCAGAGGCGGACCGACTGCTCAATCGGCGACTGCATCGCGGGACCAAGCGCCGCCCGCAGCAGACTGACATAGAGTGCGATTCCGGGGATCGCGGTCGATGCCTGGGTGACGGCCGCGCCGTTTACCGAGGTCAGCGCCCTGCCGCTCACCGGTGCGAGTCGATCGGCGAGGTGCAGTGCGGTCCGTTCCAGGTGCTCCTTCGCGGCGCCGATCGTGCCATCCCGATAGATCGCGCTGGTCAGACTGGAGCCGATGTAGGACAACGCGACCGTGCTGAAGCCGGCGCGGAGCAGGCCTCGCTCCTGCAGTGCGGTGATCCATCGTCCCCAGTCGTCGCCACCCATGACCTGGACGGTCGCGGCGGTCTCGTCGGAGGTCGCGGGTTCGACCGTGAGGTCACGCAAGACCGGCACGCCGTCGCCGTCGAACTCCAGCGTCCGGGTGGTCGTCGGCGAGCCGAGGGTTTTGATGACCGACTGGTACGTCTGACCCGACCGGGGGTCGGTGCGTCGGGGCGCCGCGACACTGTAGACCAGGTAGTCAAGCCCGCCGAATCGGCGGGCCGTGAGGTCGAGCACTTCCTCCTTGGTCGTGTCGGCGAACGCGTCGGCATTGACGAATGTGAAGTCGCTGCCCAGCTCGGCGGCGAGGGCGGCGGTCGCGATCGTGCGGTACCAACCGGCCGTCGCCGTACGCCGTCCCGGCGGCCGCTCCAATGCGACGCCCACGCCGTTGATGCCGTACCGGACCAAGCCCGCGATGGTCGCAGCGAGCCCATAGCCGGAACTCGATCCGATCACGAGCGCGACCGGACGTGCATAGGGGGCCTGCGCCGGCGGCACCTGGACGCGCATCTCGTCAACCGTCCGCATGCAGCCCGTCGGGTGCGAGTCGAGTAGCAGGAATCCTCGCCCGCTGGGGCTGATCACGCGTTGGGCCATGCCCGGACCCTACCGGCATGACCGCACGGAAGACGCGCACCGGTGCCGAGATGAGGATCGAGTTGAGCTCAACCGCGCGGCGTAACTCAGGGCTGCAAGGTCGTGCGAGCCGGATAGTCCACAGTGGAGCGCCCGTGAGGTACCGCGGGACGTCCGCCACGTTTGCGCAGCAGCCGGGTCAGATAGAACAGCGCGGCACCGAGCACCGCCATGTCGTCCAGGTAAATCGGGTCCGGCAGCAGGTCGACCGGGAAGATGGTGTAGATCAGAGAGCCGTAGAAGGCCAGCTTGCCGGCGGTGCCCAGTTCGCCCAGGTGCCGCCGCGTCCGGACTAACTTGATGAGCAGTCGGATCGCACCATAGAGCGTAATCAGCCCGACGATGCCGACCACCACGAAGATGGCGATCCAGGTCTCGCGCGACACGGCAGCTACCTCCAGGGGGACTGGTTTCAACCATCATGGCGATACCCAGGCGGTACGCGCCTCAACCGGACGACCACACTCTTGGTATCACCACCGGTATCGGGCCTGCGCCGAGCGTGGCAGCCGAGGAACGCACCCGGGAGGAAAACCTTGAACGGTGATGTCGATCCGGGTCACGGCCGTTCGAGGCATGGGTGTACGACCCATACCGAACGAACGGAGACCCCCATGAGTACGACATCGGCGACCCACGTCGAGCAGTGCGACCCGGCGACGGCGGTCACCCGCTCCCTCCTCGGCTACGGCATCATCGCCGGCCCGCTCTACGTCGTCGTCTCGCTGGCGCAGGCGCTCACCCGCGACGGGTTCGACCTCACTCGACACGCGTGGAGTCTGCTGTCCAACGGCAGCCTCGGCTCGATCCAGATCACCAACTTCGTCCTTTGTGGAGCAATGACAGTCGCCTTCGCGATCGGGCTCGGCCGGGCGATGCCGGGCCAGCGCTGGGCGCCGCGGCTGATCGGCGTCTATGGCGTCAGCCTGGTCGCCGCGGGCATCTTCCGGGCCGACCCTGCGCTCGGCTTTCCGATTGGTACGCCGGCCGACGCCCGGGACGTGAGCTGGCATGGCCTCGTCCATCTGGCCTGTGGAGCGGTCGGATTCGGCTGCCTGGTTGTCGCCTGCCTGCTGCTCGCCCGTCGGTTCGCCGCCGACGGCGAGCGTGGCTGGGCCCGGTTCACCGGGGTGACTGGCGTCGTCTTCCTCGCCGCGTTCGTCGGGATCGCCTCCGGCGCCGGCAGCACCGCGACGACGGTCGGCTTCGTTGCCGCGGTGATCCTCATGTGCGGCTGGATGTCCTCGGTCGCGACATACCTTTACCGGACTGTCCACTAAGGAGAGAGAAATGCGCTACCTGATTCTGCTCAAGAGTGCCCAACCGCCCGTACCGCCACCGCCCGGCCTGATGGAAGCCATCATGGCGCTCGGCGAGGAGGCGACCAAGGCCGGTGCGCTGCTCGACACGGCTGGTCTGTCGCCCAGCCTGACCGGCGCCCGGGTCAGCCTCCGAGGCGGCGCGCTGAGCGTGACCGACGGCCCGTTCACCGAGTCGAAGGAATTGATCAGCTACGCCCTCTACGAGGTCCGGTCCAAAGAGGAGGCGGTCGAGTGGACGAACCGCTTCCTGAAGCTGCACCGCGATCTGTGGCCGGAGTGGGAAGGCGAGGCGGACGTGTTGAAGGTCTTCGGGCCCGAAGACTTCGCGCCACCGCCGGCCTGACGCCCCCTTTCCGGCCAACCGCCAGACGCACGCCAAGAACTGACAGTGAGGGCACTCCGGAGCCGGAACGTGCCCTCACTGTCAGTTCTTGGCGTGCGTGGTGCGTCTGGCGTGCGTGGTGCGTCTGGCGTGCGTGGCGCGACTTGGCCGTCGTGGTTCGATCGAACCGTGGCGGGTGCCGATTCGAACCAGGTGCGGCGCACGGTGGAGACCGTCTGGCGCATGGAGTCCGGACGGATCATCGCGGGGCTGACCCGGCTGGTCGGCGACATCGGCGCGGCCGAGGAGCTCGCCCAGGACGCTGTTGTCGTCGCGCTCGAGCAGTGGCCCCGCGATGGCGTGCCGGACAACCCCGGCGCCTGGCTGATGGCGACGGCTCGGCACCGGGCGGTCGACCTGATCCGGCGTCGGGTCCGGTATGACGTGAAGCTTCACGAACTGGGTCACGAGCTCGCGGAGGCGCACGAACCGGATCTCGCGGCGGCCATAGACGATCACGTCGGCGACGACCTGTTGCGGCTGATCTTCATGGCCTGCCACCCGGTGCTGAGCACGCAGGCACGGGTCGCGCTCACGCTGCGCCTGTTGGGTGGGCTCACCACCGACGGAAACCGCCCGAGCGCTGCTGGTGCCGGAGCCGACCGTCGCCCAGCGAATCGTCCGGGCCAAGACGAGCTTGACGGCCGTACGGTTCGAGTTGCCGACGCCGGACGAGCTCTCGGACCGGCTAGGGTCGGTGCTCGAGGTCGTGTACCTCATCTTCAACGAGGGCTATTCGGCCACCGCCGGCGACGACTGGATGCGGCCGGCCCTGTGCGAGGAGGCGTTGCGGCTGGGCCGGGTTCTCGCCGGGCTGGCGCCGGCCGAGCCGGAGGTGCGCGGGCTGCTGGGCCTCATGGAAATCCAAGCGTCCCGGTTGCGGGCCCGGACTGGACCCGACGGCGCACCCATCCTGCTGCTGGACCAGGATCGACGGCAGTGGGATCGGCTTCTCATCCGGCGCGGGTTGGCGGCGCTCGCGGAAGCGGAACGGTTGGCCGGGGGAACCGCGAACCTGGGTCCGTACGGGTTGCAGGCCGCCATCGCTGCCTGCCATGCGCGGGCGGTCGTCGCGGCCGACACCGACTGGGCCCGGATCGCCGCGCTCTACCAGGTGCTAGGGACGGTGTCGCCCTCGCCAGTGGTGGAGCTGAACCGGGCGGTCGCGGTGGGCATGGCAGAGGGGCCAGAGCGGGGCCTCGCGGTGCTGGAGCCGGTACGATCGGAACGTGCCCTGGCCGGCTACGCATTGCTACCCGCCGTGCGCGGCGACCTGCTCGCCAAGCTCGGCCGCAATGACGAGGCCCGGCGCGAGTTTGAGCATGCGGCGAGCCTCACGCGCAACGAGAGGGAACGGGAGTTGTTCCGCGGACGCGCCGACGAGTTGACCTGACACAACACGCTGATCATCGGGTCTGGCGTAGGGCCACGAATGGGGACAGACTGTCCTCAACATCATCCGCCCGTCCCGGGGAGTATCGACATGCGCAAGTACATCGTCGAGTTGATCGGCACGTTCTTCCTGGTCTTTACCGTGTGTACGGCGGTAGAAAGCGGCGCGGTGCTCGCGCCCCTGGCGATCGGCGCCATTCTCGCCGCGATGATCTTCGCCGGCGGCCACATATCGGGTGGTCACTTCAACCCCGCGGTCACGCTCGCGGTCTACCTCCGCGGGCGGATCGGCGCCATCGACGCCGCCTGGTACGCCGGCGCCCAGCTGATCGGCGGCGTGCTGGCGGCCCTGGTGACCCGCTTCGTGATCGTGGGCAAGCCCGTAGCCGCGGCGGCCCCGACCGGCCGCGCCCTCGCCGCCGCCATCGTCGTGGAGGTGCTGTTCACGTTCGCGCTCGCCTACACGGTTCTCAACGTCGCAACCAGCAAGGACCACCCGGTCAACTCGTTCTATGGCCTCGCGATCGGACTGATCCTCGTGGCCGGCGTGACCGCGGTCGGCGGCATCTCGGGCGGCGCCTTCAACCCCGCCGTCGGGCTCGGGGTGCTCGTGGCCGGCCTGGCAAGCTGGAAGATGCTCTGGATCTACCTGCTCGCGACCCTGCTCGGTGGTGCCCTGGCGGGCTACGCCTTCCGCAGCCTGAACCCGGATGACCTGGCGCCGGCCGGGCCAGCCGAAGACACAACCGCCAAGAAGGTGCCGGCGGGCCGCCGCCCCTCCTGACCGCTCACGGGCCCTTTACGTCTGTCATCCCGGTGTCGCTGCTTCGTGGATGAGCGCACGTACACGGGCCTTCAGCGCGGGATTGTCGACTCCTTCAGCCGTGGCGACAGCGAGCGCAGCTCGCGCGCGGTCGCCCCACTCCGCCTGATATAGCAGGGCCCAAGCGAGAAACTCTGGCAGGTCGTGGCGGGCGGCGTCGTCGTGGAGCTTGGCGGCGAGGGGTGCGATGAGGTCGGTGTGCTCGCGGGCCGCGATCTCGAGTTCGGCGAGACCGATGTACGCGGACACCCACACATAGCGGTCTGGCAGCCGATCGCACCGGCGCCGGGCGTCGGTGATCCAATCCTTGGCAGCAACCAGATCACCCGCGTGCGCCGCGAGCAGCGCGAGCGCTCGGCCGGCCATCCCCTCCCAGCAGGGATCGCCGAGCTGACGCCCCGCTTGCATGTCAACGAAAGCCAACTCGCACGAGCCGTCCTCGAGCGCCCACACGTCCAGCCATAGGTCGTCGGGCGAAAGGGACAGGGGATCGCAATCCCTGTGTTGGGGCTACCTGGCGCGCGCCTTCTTCGGGGTGCCGTCGGCCGACAGCCGGGAGTGGGCCACCATCGCCGCCAAGGCGGTGCCGACGACCGCGAATCCGACCTGGATGGCCAGGACGATCCAGTCCCAGTTGAGCTTCCAGAAACTGACCGGAGCCTTACCGTCCACATTGAACCGTTGGGCGACGTAGGTTCCCAGGACGGCGGCGCCCACGCCGATGAGCAGGGTGACGATCACGCCGATGCGCTGGCGTCCCGGCAGCACCAACCGACCGAGCACGCCGACCACGGCACCCACGAGTGCCGCGCTGATGATGTCGTTGACCTCCATGGCCCATGGCTCCCTTCGCCCGCCGTCACGGTACCCGCGGCCGGCCACGGCGAAACGACAGCGACACGCGGGCGAACGAGGCTGGGTAGTCTCACGCGATGGCTGCACTCGTACTGTCCGATGCAGACCTGCCCGCCTACTTTGCCGGCCTCGGCATCCCCGGAGCCGTGGACATACACGTGCATTTCATGCCAGAACCGGTCCTACGCAAGGTGTGGTCGTACTTCGAGAACAGCCCAGTGCCGTGGCCCGTCCACTACCGCTTCGACGAGACCACCCGACTCGAGACGCTGCGCAAACTCGGCGTCATCGCGCACACCGCCCTGCTGTATCCCCACAAAGCGCGCATGGCGGCCTGGCTGAACGAGTGGGGAGCAGAGTTCGGCGCCACGACCGACGGTTGCGTGCCGACGGGCACGTTCTTTCCCGAGCCGGAGGCGGCCGGCTACGTAGCGTTGGCGCTCGAGCGAGGCATCCGGGTGTTCAAGTCGCATCTCCAGGTTGGTGCCTACGACCCGACCGACGAACTGCTCGACCCCGTCTGGGGCATGCTCTCCGACGCCCAGGTGCCCGTCGTGTGTCACTGTGGCAGTGGTCCGCTTCCTGGCCGTTCGACCGGACCCGGCCCGATCGGCCGAGTCCTGGTCCGCCATCCGGATCTCACGCTGGTCATTGCCCACCTCGGCACACCGGAGTACGCCGATTTTCTCGATCTCGCGGGCCGGTACCGCAACGTGCACCTGGACACGACGATGGCATTCACCGACTTCGTCGAGCGGATCGCTCCCTTCCCGCCCGGGCTGCGCCCCCGGCTGGCCGACCTCGGCGACCGGATCGTGCTCGGCTCGGACTACCCCAACATTCCTTATCCGTACGCCCACCAGATCGAGGCGCTAGCCCGACTCGACCTCGGCGACGACTGGTTGCGCGCGGTCCTGCACGACAACGGCGCCCGCCTGCTCCGGTGAGTTGGCTCGCCTCGGCCTCGGGTTGAATGGACCCGTCGACGAGTGGGGGAGGGGACGTGAAGCGACCGGCGCTGTTGGTGATCGTGCGCCACGCGGAGTCAGTGCGCAACCAGGTCAAGAAAGACGCCGTGTACTTCGCCGACGACGCCGCCAGGCGCGTGGTCCGGGGGACGGCCGACCACCTGATCGAGCTCACTCCGGACGGGCATGAGCAGGCCGTGCAGACCGGCAAGGCGATCCGCGAGCGGTTTGGTGTATTCGACTACGTCTACACATCGGGATACGCCCGGACTGAGCAGACGGCAGAGGGCATCCTGTCGGCCTACAGCGACGAGGAGCGGGCCAGGACCAAGGTACGGATGAACCTGTTCGTCCGGGAACGGGATCCGGGTTTCACCTACGACATGACCGAAGCCGAGGCCGAGGCGGCGTTTCCGTGGATGGAGGAGTACTGGCGTACGTTCGGTGGCTTCATGGCCCGGCCGCCTGGCGGCGAGAGCCTCGCCGACGTGGTCGGTCGCGTGCACATGTTCCTGGACGTACTGTTCCGCGACCGGATCGGTCAGAAGGTGCTCGTCGTGACGCACGGCGGCACGATCCGTTGCTTCCGGTTCGCCCTCGAGCGTTGGCACTACCGCCAAGCGGCCCGCTGGCCGCCGGGCCAGGCGCCGGCGAACTGCGGCGTGACCGTGTACCGGTGCAACGAGAGCGGCGACCACCTCGAGCTCGAGGACTACAACCGGGTGTACTGGACGGTGGGTTCGCCCGAGGATGGGCGTTGACCCGTACGTTCAACGCTCGCCGGGGCCGGATGCGCGTTGGCCGGCTCGACACCCTGGCGCGGCTGTTGCCGGTCTACGGCGTGCCGCCGGCCGATGGTCCGCTCGACCCGGTCGCGCTTTTTGGCCGCCGCGCACCATTGGTGCTCGAGATCGGCTCAGGAATGGGCGAGGCCACTGTGGACATGGCCGATGCCGACCCCAACCGGGATTACATCGCGGTCGAGGTACACACCGCTGGCGTGGCCAACCTGCTCGGCCTGATCGAGGCGGCCGGGCTGAGCAACGTCCGTGTCGCCCACGGCGACGCGCTCGCATTCGTCCGGGACCGTTGTGAATCGGCCCGCCTGCAGGCGATTCACGTGTTCTTCCCCGATCCGTGGCCCAAGGCCCGTCACCACAAGCGACGGCTCATCCAGCCCTCCCACGTCCGGTTGCTAGCTGACCGGCTCGAACCGGGCGGCATGCTCCACTGCGCTACTGACGCGGTGCACTACGCGGAGCAGATGCTCGAGGTGCTCACCGCCGAGTCAGGTCTCCGCAATGTCCACGATGGATTCGCGCCCCGCCCGGCCCACCGGCCGGACACGCGCTATGAGCAGAGAGGACTCGCGGCCGGCCGGACTTCGTACGACCTGATCTTCGGACGCACGGCGGGCTAGGCCACCCGGGTTACGGGCAGTCGAAGGCGCCGTCCTTCACGGCTTCGATGAAATCCCGCCACGTGTCGTGATCGAACGCGAGCCGCGGGCCGTTCGGATCCTTCGAATCCCGGATCATGACCACATCCGGCGCGGCCGCGCACTCGACACATTCTCCGCTACCGCTTCGTTGGCTTTTGCGCCAATGTGCCCGCGCATTTCCGTCCCCAGCCATGCGCCCCCTCCGTTGCCTCGACCCCCACGAGCGCAGCATCGCGCGCATGTGGCACCACGGTAACAACGTGAACCAAGTGATCACCGCGGATTTCTGGCGAGTTGCCACATGCAGATAGCACAATCCGATTAGCCCGTAGACATCAGCTTCGCGCTGTTAGATATTTGAAACATGCCAGCACACGAGCTGCATGCGGCGGAGCAAGAGACGGGTCAGTACGACCGTTCCGCGCTCACCCGGTCCGCACGATGGGGAGGTAGTGATGGACCAACTAGACACCCGGGGAAGCCCCCTGATCCGGGAGCATTACGCACTTTGGCGGGGGGTACGGGTCACTGACGCGACCCTGGTTGTGGGCGAGCGCGCGTACCAGATCGGGGAATTGCGTCGGCTGCGGGAGCAGCGAGGGTCGATGCAGACCACGCTACGGGCCGTTCTGGGGGTGATCTTCGCGGAGACTGTAGTAGCGGCAGTCGCGTTGGCCGGGGTCGTCTCCGCGGCGGGACCATCACCAGCGGTCTATGTCTTCGGTGGGGCGCACGCCCTGGCCAGCACTGTCCTTATTGGACTGGCCTTGCTGCGGTGGCCGACTCCGAACGAACTCTGGGCCGAGTACCGGGGTCAGTTCATCAGGCTGCACAGCACCCCGGATCACTTCGAGCTCGGCAAGCTGCACCGGGCAGTCGAGCGGGCGATGGTTGCCCATCGGCTGCTCAAGTAACCGACCACTTAGGAATGATCCTTGGCAATCTTGCGGATCAACGTGACCGCGGCGTTGCCCTGGATCGACCGCGCGAGCATGCTGTGGAACTGCTCGCGGTACTGGGCAACCTGGCTCTGCTCACGCTCGACCGGGTTGCCCACTGCCGTCTCCAGGAACACCACGCTCTCATCCTCGGCGCTCGCGAAGTCCATGATGTGAAACGCCCCCTGCATGCCTACATGGCCGCCGGCGGCGAACGGCAGGACGGCGATCGACACGACATCGCCTTGAAGTGCGGTCAGCTGTTCGAGCTGAGCGCGCATGAGTTTCGGGGCGCCGACCACGCGGCGCAGGACCGCCTCGTCAACCATGGCGGTGTACTCCGGTGCGTGACCGCTGTGCAGAATCTCCTTCTGGCGGCGCAATCGGATGGCGACCAGGTCCTCGAGAAGCTCGTCCGACAGCGGATTCAGGGCTACCGCCGGGAGGATGGCTCGGATGTAGTCCTCGGTCTGGAGCAGACCAGGGACGATCGTCGGGTGGAATTGCCACAACGCCGACGCCTCTGCCTCATAGCCGATGAACTCCCGGTAGGTCGGCGTGAGCGTGTGGCGGTACGCACTCCACCACTGACGCTCGCGGGTCGCGCGGGCCAACCGTACCAATCCGTCAACGAGATCCTCGGGTGCCTTGTAGAGGCCGAGGAGCGCGCGGACATCGGTCACCGAGACGCCGACCGAACCGTTTTCGATCCGGATGAGCTTGGAGGTCGACCAGTCCAGCTCTTTGACCACTTCGGACTGATTGAGCCCGCGAGCCTCGCGCAGCCGGCGCAGTTCGCTCCGGAGGCGGCGGCGCGTCGTCGTGACGCCCTGGGTCTCAGGCATTCGCTCGCCCTCTCGGACCAGACGGCAGATGGCAGTGCGACCTGCGGTCAGCCGATGGCCGACTGCATGTGGCAATTTCGGGCCACCATACACCTGGACATCCATTCGTCAAGGTAGCTATCGGTACGCGACAGCAAAGATTCACTCGACCAGCGCACGGGCCAGGGCGGCGATCGTCGCCGGCGATACCCGGCAGCAGCCGCCGACGAGCCGTGCTCCGTCAGCGGTCCAGTGTGCTATTGACGCGGTCGGGTCGACCGCCTGACCCGTCCACTGTCGAGTTCGCGCGTCCCAACGCTCGCCGCTGTTGGGGTAGACAACCACCGGCTTGCCGCTCGTCTCGGCGGCGATGGCGACGGCGGCCGTCGCATCAACCGGAGCAGAACAGTTGACCCCGACCGCGATGAGGTTTTTTCGGCCCTCGGCCAGGGCGAACGCCTCCCTCAGGGGCTGCCCGGCCCGGGTCCGGTCACCGTCGACCGTGTACGACAGCCAGGCCGGTACGTCGAGCCCATCGAGCGCCTCGAGCATCGCCTCGGCCTCCCGTACGTCCGGCACGGTCTCGAGCGCGAGGACATCGGGCTCGGCCGAGGCAAGGATCTCCAGCCGCGGTCGATGGAAGCGGACCAGCTCGGCGTGGCTAAGGCCATAGTCGCCGCGGTACTCGGAGCCGTCGGCCAGCGTCGCACCGTACGGACCCACCGACGCGGCAATCCACAATGGACCAGGGAAATCGGCGATCGCCTCACGGGCCAGCCCGACGCTGCGCTCGATCAACGCCGCACCGTCCAGGCCTCGCCGTGCGAACCCGGCCAGGCTCGCCTGATAGCTGGCCGTCGTGATGACTCGGGCGCCCGCATCGAGGTAGGCACGGTGAACGGCGACGACGGCCTCGGGAGCATCGGCGAGGAGCCGGGCCGACCACAGCTCGTCGCTGAGGTCATGCCCGGTCGCCTCGAGCTGGGTCGCGAGTCCGCCGTCGAGGACGACCGGACCCGACGCGAGCGCGTCGGCCAGCGCGACTGGGTGGCGCACGATTCCCAGGCTATGCCGCCGAGCGCGCTCGCCGCCTCAGCGACTGGAGCTGAGCAGGTCGACGTCCTCGTCGGTCAGTTCGATCAGGTCGTCACCGGTGGCGGGGGTGAGCCGGCGCCCGAAGGCGGCGGCCACCAATCCCGTGACCGCGCCGATGCCGGCCGCCACGGCGAGCAGCACCCACGGTGTCGGCGGGCGGCGCCCGGCCAGTGCGTCCATGGCAGCGTTCGCGCGGCGACGGGCCTCCTTCGCGCGGGCGCCGACCCGGCCCGACGCGTCGTCGACGAAGCCCGCTGCCCGGCGGCCGGCGACCCGGGTGGAGTGCCCGGCCGACTCCGCCGCCGAGCTCAGGTTGTCCCACGCCTGCGCCGCGAGTGCCTGCTTGCGAGAGGTCTTGGTTGTGAGCATGGGGGGCCCTCCGATCAGGTCAACGGCACCGTCACCACCAGATGCCCGACCGAAGCGCTCGCCAAACACGTGCTGGTCGGCTCGCAAGGGAGGCGCGGCTACGATCCGACGAATGAAGTTCGGGTTGTTCGGCACGGGATACTGGGCGGCCGTGACGCACGGGGCGGCGCTCGCCGCACACCCGGACGTGGATCTCGTCGGCGTGTGGGGCCGCAATCCCGACAAGGCCGCGGAGCTGGCACGAACGTTGGACACCAGGGCGTTCGCCGACGCCGACGACCTCATCGCGGACGTCGACGCGGTCGCCATCGCGCTTCCCCCCGACATCCAGGCCCAGTTGGCGGTGCGAGCCGCACAGGCGCGGCGACATCTCTTGCTGGACAAGCCGTTGGCGCTCAACGTGGCCGACGCCGACTCGGTCGTCGCCGCTGTGGAGCGGGCTGGCGTGGCGTCGCTGATCTTCTTCACCGCGCGGTACACAGCACCAGTAACGGCATTCCTCGAATCCGCGGTCGGGCAGTCCTGGGACGCCGGCCGGGCGACGTTGTGTGGCTCGATATTCGCGTCCGGCAGTCCGTACGCGTCCTCGCTGTGGCGACGGGACAAGGGCGGCCTTTGGGACGTGGGCCCGCACGCCTTGGCCGTTCTGCTGCCGGTACTCGGACCGGTGCATGACGTGGCGGCGATGTCGGCCCCCCGCTCCACCACCCACGTGCTGTTGAGACATGGCTCTGCACGCGCCGGCGACGATGGTCCGGTGAGTCATCTCATGCTGACCGTCGATGCGCCCGCCGGCGCGGTCGGGTTCACCACCGAGCTCTCGGGACAGGACGGGTGGGTGAACGTACCGCAGCCGGATGTCTCGCCGGCAACCGCGTTCGCGGTGGCGATAGACGAGCTGCTCGCCACGGTGGCCGCCGGTGGCCGGGAGCATCCGTGCGACGTGCGGTTCGGCCGCGACGTGGTCGCGGTGCTCGCCCGGGCCGAAGCCGACGTGGCGTGGCGCGCGGCTGGCGGTCACCGTTAGCCTGAGCCCGCGACGGTGCGGATAGCCTGAGCCCGCGACGGTGCGGAATGTGGAGCAGGAAGGCGATGACGTGACCGCTCTGGATTCCGAACCAACACGACCGGCGGAGGTACGGCCGAGCGCGGCCATCCGATGGCGCCGGCGCTTCGGATCCGTCGAGATGCTCGCACTCGTCGTGCTCACGGTTCTCGTCCTGCGCGGATGGCTGGTTGACCTGCTCTCCTCGCCCCGGGCATCGACGTTGGTCACCGTCTTCGTCTCGGTGATCGTCCAAGCGCTGCCGTTCCTCGTGTTGGGCACCGTGCTCTCCGCCGCCATCACCGCGTTCCTGCCACCGCGGTTCTTCGACCGGGTGCTCCCGAAGCGAGCCGCGGCGGCGGTGCCGGTGGCCGGCGCGGCCGGCGTGGTGCTACCCGCGTGCGAGTGCGGCTCGGTCCCGGTCGCGGGCGCCCTCATCCGGCGCGGGGTCGCTCCGGCCGCCGCGTTCGCGTTCCTGCTCTCCTCTCCGGCGATCAACCCGGTGGTGCTTGTCTCGACCGCGGTCGCCTTCCCGGGCGAGCCGGCGATGGTCGTCGCCCGGTTCGTGCGCGAGCCTGCTCACGGCGGTCGGCATGGGCTGGCTGTGGCTGCGGCTGGGACGACCGGAATGGCTGGCGGCCGCAGCGGTCCCGATCCACACGCCGAGCGTGGCTGGTCGGCGTTCTGGGCCACCTGCCGCCACGACGTGATACAGGCGGGCGGCTTCCTGGTGGTCGGAGCGTTCGCCGCGGCCGTGCTCAATGTGACCATGCCGCCCCGCTGGCTCGAGGCAATCGCCGACAGCGGTTTCTTCGCGGTCATCGCGATGGCGCTGTTGGCCGTACTGCTGTCGATCTGCTCAGAGGCCGACGCGTTCGTGGCCGCATCGCTGACCCAGTTCTCGCTCACCGCCCGGCTGGCCTTCCTGGTTGTCGGCCCGATGGTCGACCTCAAGCTCTTCGCGATGCAGGTCGGCTCGTTCGGCCCCCGGTTCGCGCTCCGGTTCGCGCCGGCGACGCTTGTTCTCGGCGTGCTCATGGCCGCTACTCGTCGGGGCGGTGCTTTTGTAATGCGACGGGACACGCAGGCGGTACTGCTGCTGCTGGTTGGCGGCACCTTGCTGAAGGTCGCTGTGACCGGCAGCTATGTGCGCTACGTCAAGCCGAGCCATCTGCCACTGCTCGTCATCGCGGGCGTGGTCCTGGTCGCGGTCGCCGGCATCACGCTGTGGCGCCAGCATCAAGACTTCGAGCGCCGTGCCGGCCCCCGTAGCCGATCGGGACCACCACGAAGCCGACCACGGGAGCGGGCCGCGGCAGCGGGCCGGGCCGCGGCGGCACACGAGGGTTTCGACGAGGAGCCCACACCGGACCAGGCGAGTGAACCGGAGGAGGAACTCGCCGAGCACCAGCACGAGACGTCCCGGGTCGGATGGCTGCTGCTGGTGCCCGCGCTGGCGCTCCTCCTGTTCTCTCCCCCGCACTCGGCTCGTTCCAGGCCATCCGTAACGGCACGGCGCTTTCGGCCGCCAGCGGATCGGACTTCGCGACCCTTCCGGCGGGCGACCCCGTACGAGTGTCCCTTATGGACTATGCCGCCCGCGCGGTTTTCGACCGGGGTCGCTCATTGAGCGGCCGTCGGCTCCAGCTCACCGGCTTCGTTATCGCCGGCGCCCGGGGCGAGCCCTACCTGGCCCGGCTCGTGGTGGGCTGTTGCGCCGCCGACGCCCGCCCCATCAAGATCGGGCTCACCGGCGACCTCCCCGGCATCCTCGCCGCCGGACCAGTGGGTCGAGGTGATCGGCACGTACACCGACCAGGCCGATCGGATCCGGTGAACGGCGAACTGATCCCGTACGTCCACGTCGTGTCGGTGCGCGACATCGACGCGCCGGAGGAGCAGTACGAGACGTGAGCTTGTCGTCCATTGTGGACAAGCCTCCAGATCAATGGGCCCGGCTGCTGGCCGATGAGCCGGGCCCACTGACGTGTCATGCCGGGACCATGGAGCAGGGCGATCCGGGCGGGCCGCGAGGGCCGTGCTCGACGGTAGCGGAGCCGACACTCTCTGGGAAGCGAGCGCCGGCGTGACCGATCACTCACTCGACGCCGGTGGAGAATCTGACCGCCCCGCGGGTAGTGGCTGGCAGAGAGGGCTGGTGCGGCGGGACTATCACCGTTAGTTTGTTAACTACCGTCGTAAGTCTGTCCCGCCGCCGTCCCGTCAGGATGCACCCTCACGGCATCGGACGGCCGGCGGTGGGCATTGCGCCGGGCTTGTCGCGGTATGCGTCGCCGCGACAACACGGGCACTCATTCATGTGGCCAGGGAGTGTCCGATGTGGTGAGTGGTGGGCCGGTGCGTCGTGCGCCGGCCCATCCGATCGATCCTGCCCATCGATCGAATACCTCACACTTCCCGGCGTCGACCAGCGCGCACTATATTGCACCTCGGGTGCATGTTACTGGCCGGTTCGCTCAGTCGTTCTTCGAGGAGACGCATGTCCGAGACACCGCGCAGCGCGAGTTCACCAGGACGCGTCACGCGATTGGAAGGAGCGGTTGCGGTCGTCACGGGCGGAGCGAGTGGGATCGGGCGGGCCCTCGCCGAGCGCCTCGCGGCCGAAGGAGCGCGGGCGGTGGTGGTAGCCGATCGGGATGCCGCCGGTGCCCAGACGGTGGCGGCCGGAATCCCCGGTGGCGTGGGGATCGCCCTCGACGTCACTGACGAGGACGCGGTCCGGGCGACGGCGGAACGCATCGACCGCGAGGTTGGGCCGATCGACATTCGGTGCTCCAATGCCGGCATCGCCGGTAGTCCGGGACTGGGCGATAACGCCAGCTGGGATGCGACGTTTCGGGTGCACGTCCTCGCCCACGTTTACGTGGCCCGCCACGTACTCCCGTTGATGCTCGCTCGAGGCAGCGGTCACCTCATGATCACTGCGTCGGCGGCTGGGCTGCTCACCGAGATGGATGCCGCCCCGTACTCGGCCACCAAGCACGGCTCGGTGGCGCTCGCCGAATGGCTTGCCATCCAACACGGTGATGCCGGGATCAATGTCTCCTGCCTTTGCCCTCAGGGCGTGCATACGGCGATGACCGCCGAGTTCGGCGCAGACTCCGCGGTGATGGCCGCGGGCGGTTTCATTCAGACCTCCGAGGTCGCCGATGCGGTGGTGGCCGCGTGGTCGGAGGGGCGGTTCCTGATCCTGCCGCACCCGCAGGTCGCCGAGTACGAACAGCGTCGGGCGAGTGACCGGGATCGTTGGCTCAACGGAATGCGCCGGACCTGGGCCAAGCTCCAGGAATACCGGGCCGCACACTGAGCAGCAGGTGCGTTGCGAGCCAGGCCGAGCCAGGGAGAGGCGGGAACGATGGAGTTCAGCTACGACGCCCGTACCGAAGAACTACGTGGCCAGGTCGCCGCGTTCATGGATGAGCTCGTCTACCCGGCCGAGGCGCGGCTGGCGCAATGGCTGGATCAGAACCCGGAGTCGTGGGCTGAGCCGCCGATCGTGCACGAACTCCAGAACGAGGCGCGCAAGCGCGGTCTGTGGAACCTGTTTCTGGCCAAGCCATCCCGAGGGCCCCGGGCTGACCAACCTGCAGTACGCCCCGCTGGCCGAGCTGATGGGCCGGTCGCCAAGCCTCGGTCCGGCCGCCTTCAACTGCAACGCTCCCGATACCGGCAACATGGAGGTGCTCGCCGAGTGGGGCACGCAGGAGCAGAAGGACCGCTGGCTCAAGCCGTTGCTCGACGCGCAGATCCGCTCGGCGTTCTGCATGACGGAGCCCGACGTCGCGTCCTCCGACGCCACCAACATCTCGACCCGGATCACCGCCGACGGGGACGAATATGTCATCAATGGCCGGAAGTGGTGGTCCTCGGGAGCGATGAATCCCGCGTGCGCGATCTTCATTGTGATGGGGAAGTCGAACCCCGACGCCGACAAGCACCGCCAGCAGAGCATGATCCTCGTGCCTCGGGACACCCCGGGTATCGACGTCAAGCGCGGGATACGGGTGTTTGGAAACCCCGATTCGGCCCACGGGGGCCATGCCGAGATCACGTTCACCGACGTCCGGGTGCCGGCCTCCAACATGATCGCCGGGGAGGGCATGGGCTTTGCCATCGCCCAGGCGCGTCTCGGTCCGGGCCGCATTCACCACTGCATGAGACTTATCGGGGCCTCGGAGCGCGCGCTCGAATTGATGTGCGGGCGGGTGCTCGGACGGGTCGCGTTCGGCCGGCCGCTGGCCGAGCAGGGCGTGATCGGTGAGTGGATCGCTGATGCGCGTGTGAAGATCGAGATGATGCGCTTGCTGGTGCTCAAGACCGCCTACCTGATGGACACGGTGGGGAACCGCGGGGCCCACACCGAGATTCAGGCCATCAAGATCGCGGTGCCGTCGATGGCCGAATGGATCCTGGATAAGGCGATCCAGGCGCACGGCGCCGGTGGTGTGTCGCAGGACTTCCCGCTCGCCCAGCTGTGGGCGTCGGCGCGATCGCTGCGCCTGGCCGACGGCCCGGACGAGGTCCACAAGCGATCCCTGGCTCACCGCGAACTAAAGAAGCACAGGTCCTAGTAGGCGGCGTGACTCTCCACAGTGGTCATTCATAGAGGAGTAGCTATATGTCTGGAAAGGTTGCGGTCGTCACCGGCGGTGCTCGCGGGATCGGCGCCGCCGTCTCGGTCAAGTTGGCCGCGGACGGCTTCGCGGTCGCTGTGCTCGACCTCGAAGAGGCCTCGTGCAAGGACACGGTCGAGCGCATCACGGCGGCCGGCGGAAAGGCGCTTGCCGTGGGTGCGGATGTCTCGGACGCCGCCGCCGTCACGGCCGCGGTCGAACGGATCGCCGCCGAGTTGGGCCCGCCGGCTGTCCTGGTCAACAACGCCGGGGTCATCCGGGACAACCTGCTCTTCAAGATGACCGATGACGACTGGGAAACCGTGATGGCCGTGCACCTGCGCGGCGCGTTCCTGATGAGCCGCGCATGCCAGAAGCACATGGTCGACCAGAGCTGGGGCCGCATCGTCAACCTTTCCTCGACCTCGGCGCTGGGCAACCGCGGCCAGGCCAACTACTCCGCGGCGAAGGCCGGGCTACAGGGACTGGCCAAGACCCTCGCGATCGAACTTGGACCGTTCGGTGTGACCGCGAACGCCATCGCTCCTGGGTTCATCGCCACCGAGATGACCGCGGCCACAGCGGCCCGCATGGGGGTTGACTTCGAAGCCTTCAAGGAGGGTGCAGCGGCGCAGATCCCGGTGCGCCGTGTGGGCCAGCCGGAGGACATCGCCAACGCGGTCTCGTTCCTGGTGAGCGAGGGCGCCGGCTTCGTGTCGGGCCAGGTCCTGTACGTCGCCGGTGGTCCCCGTGGCTGACCTGGATGCGGCCGGGATCGAGACGCGGCTTCGCGACTTCCTCGCCACGCACCCACCGGCCAGCATGGACCGGCTGCAGTTCCTCCAGGCTCGGTTCGACGCGGGCCTGGCCTGGGTCCACTTCCCGGTCGGGCTAGGCGGCCTCGACGCGCCCCGGTCGCTGCAACCCGTGGTGGACAAGGCGTTTTACGCCGCCGGGGCTCCCGACAACAACCCACGCCTGAACGGCATCGGTCTGGGCATGGCCGCGCCGACCATCCTGCGCCACGGTACGGACGAGCAGAAGCGGCGGTTCCTTCGTCCACTGTGGACGGGTGCCGAGGTGTGGTGCCAGCTCTTCTCTGAGCCCGGTGCGGGATCCGACCTGGCCAACCTCGGTACCCGGGCGGTCCTCGACGGGGACACGTGGGTCGTCAGTGGACAGAAGGTCTGGACCTCCTTGGCACACGAGGCAGACTGGGCCATCCTGGTCACCCGCTCCAACCCGGACGTGCCCAAGCACCGGGGCATGACGTACTTTCTGTGCGACATGAAGGCCCCCGGCGTCGAGGTGCGGCCGCTGCGCCAGCTCACGGGAGAGGCGGAGTTCAACGAGGTTTTCCTGACCGACGTGCGAATCCCCGACAGCCTGCGCCTGGGCGATGTCGGCGAGGGCTGGCGGGTCGCGCAGACAACCCTGATGAACGAGCGGGTCGCCATCGGCGGCGGGTCGCTGCCCCGCGAGGGCGGCATGATCGGGGGTCTGACCCGCCTGTGGCGCAATCAGGCCGAGGTGCGCACCGCGGGTGCTCAGGACACCGTGCTGAGGCTGTGGGTCGCCGCCGAAGCGGCCCGACTCGCCGGTGAACGCCTGCGTCAGCAGCTATCCGCCGGGAACCCGGGGCCCGAGGGGTCGGCCCAGAAGCTCACGTTCGCCCGGCTCAATCAGGAGATCACGGGTGTGGAGCTCGAGCTATCCGGCGCTGCGGGCCTCCGCTACGACGACTGGACGATGCGCCGTCCCACCGAAGTGGACATGTTCGGTCGCTCGGCGGGATTCCGATACCTACGGGCGAAGGGCAACTCCATCGAGGGCGGCACCTCGGAGATCCTGCGCAACATCGTGGCCGAGCGCGTGCTCGGGCTGCCGTCCGAGCCGCGGGTCGATGTCGACGTGCCGTGGAAGGACCTGAGCAAATGATCAACCTCCTCTACAGCGACGTCGAGAACGAGCTGCGCGCGAGCGTCCGCGACATGCTCGCCCAGCGCAGCCCCGTGAGTCGCGTGCTCGCGAACATCGAGTCCGGTGAGCCCTACAACCAGGGCCTCTGGCGCACGCTCGCCGGCGAGATGGGACTGGCGGGCATGGCGATTCCTGAGCGTTTCGGCGGCGGCGGTGCCAGCTTGTGCGAGACCGCCGTGGTTCTGGAGGAGCTTGGCCGAGCCGTGTCGCCGGTACCGTTCTTGTCCAGTGCGGTCGTGGCAACCACTGCGCTGCTCGCCTGTGAGGCGGCGGACCCGCTGGCCAAGCTCGCGGCCGGGGAGAGCATCGCCGTGCTCACGGTGCCCTTCGCCGGAGGACCGCTGCCGCAAGTATCTACAGTGGACGGTCGTCTCTCCGGTGCGGTCGCTGGTGTCGCCGACGCTTTAGCGGCCACGCTGCTGGTCGTGCCGACCGGCGACGGGCTCTACCTGGTTGACGCCACGGCGGACGCGGTCGTCCGTACGCCGGTCGTCTCGCTCGACCTGACCCGGCCGCTGGCCGATGTCCGGTTCGACGGCGCCGCCGCTCAACGGATCGCTGACGTCGCGAATGGCACCGCCGCCGTCGACGCCGCTCTCACCGCGGGCGCGGCCCTGCTCGCCTCCGAGCAGCTCGGTCTGTCGGAATGGTGCCTCGACACGACCGTCGAGTACCTGAAGGTCCGGCACCAGTTCGCCCGACCAGTAGGCTCCTTCCAGGCGCTCAAGCACCGCCTGGCCGATGTCTGGGTGGAGCTGACCCAGGTTCGAGCGGTGGCCCGCTACGCCGCCGCGTGTGTGGCCGACGGCGATGCGGACCTGCCGGTCGCGGCGAGCCTGGCGCAGGCGTTCAGCTCACCGGCCGCGGTCAAGGCAGCGGAGGAGTGCGTGCAACTCCACGGCGGCATCGGATTTACCTGGGAGCACCCGGCGCACCTGTTCCTCAAACGGGCTAAGGCCGACGCGATCGCCTTCGGCACCGCCGACCGTCACCGGCATATCTTGGCGGGCCTGGTCGACCTGGGCCTGTGAGTCCTAACCCCAGCGCCGACCATGTCTTGCAGGACATGATCGGCGCGATTTGTCCGCTTTCAAATCATGATCGTGCGGATCTTGTGGTGTACAGCGGGTTTGGACACGCCGCGACGTCGGGACTCGCTCGCGGTGGCCAGGCCTACACGTAGATGCGGGAGACCGTTTCGGCGATGCAGGCGGGCTTCTCGCTGCCTTCCATCTCGATGGTCACCTCGTTGATCACCTGTACGCCGCCCGGAACATCGTCGACGGACTTGAGCAGGACCCCGCCGCGCACCTTGCTGCCGACCGGGACGGGGGCGGGGAACCGTACCTTGTTCAAGCCGTAGTTCACGCCCATCCGGGCACCGTCCACTCGGGACACTTCCGTGAAGAGCATCGGGATCAGCGAGAGCGTCAGGTAGCCGTGGGCGATCGTGGTCCCGAACGGGCCCGACGCGGCCCGCTCCGGGTCGACATGGATCCACTGGTGGTCGCCCGTGGCCTCGGCGAAGAGGTTGATCTGTTCCTGTGTGATCACATGCCAGTCGCTGTAGCCGCTGTGCTGGCCCACCGCGGCCCGCAACGCGTCCAGTGACTCGAAGACCTTCATCGCTCCGCCTCTCGCCATCCGCACGAACAGAATAGGTTTTGTTACCGGCGAGTCAATGAGTGCGCGCCTTTGTCACAGCCGTCGACTGGGCCACCTCCACGAACTGCCGCTCGAGCCCCTCCACGAGTGTCTGCAGGCCCAACTCGAAGGCGCCCTCGTCCACCTGCCGCTGGTGCTCGCGCAGACGGTGCGCGCCGCCGAGGTGCGGGTAGCGCTCCCCGTAGAACTCGGGGTCGTCGACGAAGCCGGACGCGAACGAGCCCACCGTTGATCCGGTCACCAGGTAGCGCATTAGGGCGCCGATGCGGGTCGCGTAGCTAGGCGGCCAGCCGGCTTCGACGAGCCCGCCGTAGACCGCGTCGGCTAGGCCGAGCGCGGCCGGGCGGCGGCCCGGGCCGCGAGCGAGGAACGGCACGATGTTGGGGTGCGCCGCGAGGGCCGCCCGGTAGGCACGCGCCCACCGGCGAAGGGCGTCCGGCCACGGATCCCGGCCAAACATGGACAGATCGACCTGGGCGATGATCGCGTCCCCGACCGCGTCGAGGATCTCCTCCTTGGTCGCGAAGTGGTTGTACAGCGACGGCGCGCGGACCTCCAGTTCCGTCGCGAGCCGCCGCGTCGAGAGCGCATCCAGGCCTTCGTTATCGATGATGGTCGTTGCGACCTCGACGATCCGTTGGCGGGTCAGGAGGGCCTGGCGGGGCCTCACCATCTCTTACCTCCTTTGCGCCCGGGCGCTGGTCCGGCTACGGTGGCTCGGATAAAACTAACACCGCTAGTTTAGGGGTCGTCGTGGACCTTGGCCTCACCGAAGAGCAGTTGGCATTCAAGAGTGTGACGGCTGAGTTCGTCGATCGCGAAATCGTGCCATACGCCGCGGAATGGGATCGGGTTGAACACGTAGATCTTGCGATCGTGTCCAAACTCGCGGATCTCGGCGTCCTCGGCATGACGATCCCCGAGGAGTTTGGCGGCAGCGGCGGGGATCACGCGTCGTACTGCATCGCCATGGAGGAACTCGGGCGCGGCGATTCCTCGGTTCGTGGAATCGTCTCGGTCTCACTCGGCCTTGTAGCGAAAGCGATCAATACCTACGGTGCGGTCGAGCAGAAGCAGGAATGGTTGCCGCAGCTCTGTTCCGGCCGCGCGCTCGGCTGCTTCGGACTAACCGAGCCGGGCGCCGGATCCGATGCCGGGTCTCTGTCGACCCGGGCGGAACGCAAGGGTGATTTCTGGGTGCTCAACGGCTCCAAGACGTTCATCACCAATGGAACGTGGGCCAAGCTCGCGGTCATCTTCGCCCGTACCGGCGGACCTGGGCCGCGTGGAATCACCGCGTTTCTGGTCCCGACGGACCGGCCCGGCTTCGGCGTACGGGAAATCAAGGGCAAGCTCGGCCTGCGCGGGCAGGCCACGGCGGAAATCACGCTCGACTCGGTCGAGGTGCCGGATGTGTGGCGGCTTGGCGAACCGGGGCAGGGCTTCGCGATCGCAATGTCCACCTTGGACAAAGGCCGGATGTCTCTGGCCGCCGGGTGTGTCGGGATAGGGCAGGGCTGTCTCGACGCCACCGTCACGTACGCGCGGGAGCGGGTCCAGTTCGGTCGGCCGATCGCATCGTTTCAGTTGGTGCAGCAGCTCATCGCGGACATCGCCGTGGAGACGCAGGCCGCGCGACTGCTCGTGTGGCGGGTGGCGGACCTGATCGACCGGGGGCAGCCGTTCGCGACCGAGGCCTCGGTCGCGAAGCTCTACGCCAGTGAGATGGCCGTGCGAGCGGCGAACAACGCGGTGCAGGTCTTCGGTGGGTACGGCTACATCGACGAGTTCGTCGTGGGCAAGTACCTCCGGGACGCCCGGGTCACGACCGTCTACGAGGGCACCAGCCAGGTCCAACGCCTGATCATCGGCCGGAGCCTGACCGGGATCAGCGCCTTCGCCTGACCGCGCCCGTACCACGATTCCCGAGAAGCCGGCGGGGCGTTGTGGTTAGGAATCTTAACAGTAAGATGATCCCGTGGAACTCGACCCGATCGCCGCCGTGGTGCCGGCCCCAACGCAGAGCATTCCGGGTGAGGGAGCGTTCCGCCTCGGACCGGCCACGGTGGTCATGGCCGACGAGGCGGCTCAGGCTGTGGGGAGCTACGTCGCCGGACTCTTCGGCTTCCCATTGCACACCCCGCAGGATGAGCGGCGGCCGGTGATCCGGCTCGCTTTGGCCGGCGACCCGGACTCGCACGGCGACGAGGGGTATTCGCTGGTCGTTCGGCCGGAGGGGGTTCGGGCGACGGCGGCCACATCGGCCGGGCTCTTTTACGCCGTACAGACGCTGCGGCAACTTAGCGCGGGCGGCGCGAGCATCCCGGCGGGCCGGATCACGGATCGGCCCCGGTTCGCCTATCGGGGGGTGATGCTCGACGTCGCCCGCCACTTCTTCCCGGTCGCCGACGTGAAGCGGTTGATCGACCACGCCGGTCTGATCAAACTCAACCACCTGCACCTGCACCTCACCGACGACCAGGGCTGGCGGATCGCGATTGACGCCTGGCCGCGCCTGACCGAGTACGGCGCCGGCACCGAAGTCGGCGACGGAGTCGGGGGTTACTACACCAAGGCGGACTACCGCGACATCGTGGCGTACGCCGCGGAGCGGTTCATCACGGTCGTGCCGGAGGTCGATCTGCCCGGCCACACCAACTCGGCGCTGGCCAGCTACGCGGAACTCAACGCGGACGGGATCGCGCCGGATCGCTACACGGGCACCGGCGTCGGGTTCAGCTCGCTCGCGGTGGCGAAAGAGGTCACGTACCAGTTCCTCGACGACGTCTTCGGAGAGCTCGCCGCGCTCACGCCCGGCCCCTATCTGCACATCGGCGGCGACGAGGCTAAGACCCTGGATCCCGAGGACTACTCGACGATCGTGGCCCGCGCGCAGGAGATCGTGGCGAGCCATGGAAAGACGCCAATTGGCTGGCACGAGGTGGCCGCCGCCCCACTCCAACCCTCCACGGTTGTGCAGTACTGGGGCGTGGCCGGCGAGGACGGTGACGGCACGCGGGCCGCGGCGGCGCGGGGCAACCGAGTCATCATGTCGCCGGCGGACCGTACGTACCTGGACATGAAGTACGACGGCGACAGCCCATGGGGCTATGACTGGGCGGGTCACATCTCGACCGAGCGATCCTACGACTGGGACCCGGCGACGTATCTGTCCGACGTGGACGAATCTGCCGTGCTCGGCGTTGAAAGTCCACTATGGACAGAGACGGTACGGACGATGGAACAGGCGGAATACCTGCTCTTGCCGCGATTGGCGGTCAGCGCGGAGCTGGGCTGGTCGGACCTCCGCCGGCACGACTGGGCGGACCTGCGCGAGCGTCTTGCGGCGCAGAAGGCGGTCTGGACGGCGCTCGGGATCGCCTTCCATCGCGCGCCCGACGTCCCATGGCCAGAAGCCTAGGGCTACGACGGAGTCGGGGTGAGCGACACGATCCGGGACCGCTGGGCGAGCGGATGGGTGCGTAGCACCTCGGACATCCGCTGACGCATGCGCTCGGCCGACGGCCCGTAGAAGTAGAGCGCCGTCTCGGCCGGACCCTCCCAGTACGAGTACATCTCGCCGGCGTCGCCCAGGCTCCCGCCCAATCGCGCGATGAGCTCGTTCACGTCGTTGGTCTGGTAGACCTCGTCGGGAAGTTCGGTGCCGTTGAGATAGACCCCAACACCCTCCGTCGTACCGAACGTCACCGCCTTGTCCTTACCGCGGATCAGCGCCGTGGAACCGATCGGCGCGCCGAGGCTGTCCAACGCCCTGGTGATCAGCGCACACGTTTCGTCGGCGTCGCCCTTGAACGCCAGGTCGATGTCGCATTTGGACGGTTCGCCATTGGCCTCCATCAGCGTGCCGCCGCCCGTCACCGACAGCTTTCGAACCTTCGTCTTCAGGCGCTCGATCAGCGGATCCTCGAAGCGGTCGCCGCGGTCCAGCGGCCGAAGCCGCGCGTTGAGGGTCACGTAGATGTCGGGCACGGGGTGATCGTACGGTCGATCCACAGCGCCGGCCGAGGACCATTGGTACCAGGAACGCTCGCATGGATAGGCTTTCGGTAATGCACGAACACGAGTCCGGCACCACTCACCAGCACGGTCGGGTGGGCGCCGGCGCTGACCGCCGTTGGCTGGGTGCCGCGCTCGCGCTGATCGTGGCGCTCATGGCCGGCGAGGCGGTCGTCGGCGTGGTCGCGAACTCACTCGCCCTGCTCTCCGACGCGGCCCACCTGCTCACCGACGCGGCGGCGCTCGTCCTGGCGCTGATCGCGCTCCGGCTGGCGCAGCGACCCGCGGTAGGCGGGTATACATACGGCCTGAAGCGGGCCGAGATCCTCTCGGCTCAGGCGAATGGGATCACGCTGCTGCTGCTGTCGGCCTGGCTCGGGTACGAGGCGGTGCGCCGGCTGGTGAGCCCGCCCGAGGTATCCGGCGGCGCGGTGCTGATCACGGCGCTGATCGGCGTCGCGGTCAACCTCGCCGCGACCTGGTGTGTCCGCCGGGCCGACCGCCGCAGCCTCAATATCCGGGGCGCGTACCTGCACCTGCTCACCGACCTGGCCGCGTTCATCGCCACGGCGATCGCCGGCCTGGTCGTCCTGCTCACCGGCTACAGCCGGGCGGACGCGCTCGCCTCGCTGGTCGTCGTCGCGCTCATGATCCATGCGGGCGTCGGTCTGGTGCGCGACAGCGGCCGGATCCTCCTGGAAGCCGCTCCCGCCGGGCTCGAACCCAGCCGGATCGGCGCCGACATGGCCGCTCACTCGGGCGTGACCGAGGTCCACGACCTGCACGTCTGGGAGATCACCTCGGGATCGCCGGCATTGTCGGCCCACGTGCTGGTCGAGCCCTCCCTCGACTGCCACCGGGTCCGCAGTGAGCTGGAACAGCTGCTTCGCGATCGGTACGAGCTGAACCACACCACGCTGCAGGTCGACCACGCCCAACCGACCGTGCTACGGATCGGGCGGGGCGACTAACCTTCCGGGGGATGGTCCCCCCGGCTGCCAACCTCGCCCCGCACGTGCTCGTCGTCGACGACGACGCGCCGATCGCGGCCGCGCTACGGCGGGCGCTCGAATACGAGGGAATGCGGGTGACCGTCGCCGGCGACGGCTTCGGCGCGCTGGATCAGGCCCGTCGCGACCCACCGGATGTCGTCGTGCTCGATCTGATGCTGCCGGGCCTGGACGGTATAGCCGTGTGCGAGAAGCTGCGCGCCCAGCGCGCGGAAACTCTCGTGCTCATGCTCACCGCCCGCGACGCCATGGCGGATCGGGTGCGCGGGCTCGACGCCGGCGCCGACGATTATCTCGTCAAACCGTTCGCGTACGAGGAGCTTCTGGCCCGGATACGCGCGTTGCTGCGACGCCGCAACCCACCCGTGCCTGACCCGCGGCTCAGCTTCGCCGACCTCGTGCTGGACCCGATGGCGCGGGAGGTGCGCCGCGGCGAGCGGTTGCTTGACCTGACCGCGCTGGAGTTCGACCTGCTGGCGTACTTCATGGCCCATCCGCGCCAGGTGCTCAGCCGCGCGCAGCTGCTCGACGCGGTATGGCGGCTGCCGGTCGCCACCGCGAGCAACGTGGTCGATGTCTACGTGGGCTACCTGCGCACCAAGCTCGAGGCGGACGGCGAGCCCCGTCTCCTGCACACCGTGCGCGGGGTCGGTTACGTGCTGCGGGCCGCATAGTGTCCATCCGTACCCGGATCACCTTGGTCGGCGTCGGCATCGTCACCGTCGTCATTTGCTGCCTGTCAGCCACGCTGTTCGCGTTGATCTCGCGCGGACTCGACACCGACCGGGACTCGCTGCTGTCGGCTCGGGCCGACGAGCTCGTGACCGGCATCGCCGATGCGCGATCGCGTCCGACTTCGCACCGGCGACCGTACTGGCGCAGGTCGATCCACGGTCCAGTGTGGACATATTCACGATGGTGCTCGCCGCCGACGGCACGGTCCTGCAGTACACGGGCCAGGTCGACGGTCAGCCGCTGCGGATCCCGGCCGAGACTCTGGCCGCGGCCCGCCGTGACGGCCGCGCCGCCGCGTCGATTCCGGTGGCCGGCGGCCAGCCCGATGAGGCGGTACGGGTTCAGGTACGGCCGTGGTCACGCCCCGACCTCGGCTTGACCGGTTATGCCGTCGCCGCGCAGACCAGCCGCAAGGTATCCCAGGACCGCGCCGGGTCTGGTCGCGCTGTTCACGGTCTCGGGCATCATCACGTTGGTGGCCGGCGGCGATCGCCGTATGGGTGGCCACCGGGCGGGCGCTGCGACCGCTGCGCCAGATGGCCGCGCTCGCCGATGAGGTGGGTCAGTCGCAGGATCTGGGTCGACGCCTGCCCGCACAGTCCACAACAGGACGCCGTCGGGCGACTGAGCCAGAGTTTCAACGCGATGATGGACCGGCTGCAGGAGGCGTACGCACGGGTTGCGACGGCGCTCGCGGCGCAGCAGCGGTTCACCGCGGACGCCTCGCACGAGCTGCGCACCCCGCTGACCACGATCCGCAACAACGCCGAGTTCCTGATGCAGCACCCCGACGCCCGGCCGTCGGACCGGGATGCGGCGCTGTCGCGATATCGCGGGCGAGGCCGTACGGATGAGCCGTCTGATCGAGAACCTGCTCACGTTGGCCAGGGCCGACGGCGGGGCTCCAGCTCCGCCGGGAGCCGGTCGACCTCGGCCGAGCTCGCCGAGCCGGTGTGCCGGCAGGCCGCCGCGCTGCACCCGCTCGAAGCGGATCGGCTTCGCCGCCACGCCGGCCCGCGCGGTCGCCGGCGACGCGGACTGCTCACCCAGCTGCTGTGGATCCTCGCTCGACAACGCGGTCAAGTACACCGGCGACGACGGGCAGATCTGGGTCGCCGTGACGCAGCGGGGCGCCCAGGTGCAGCTGACGGTGGCCGACAACGGTACGGGCCTACCGCCCGGGTCGGAGCACGCGCATCTTCGACCGGTTCTACCGGGCCGACCCGTCCCGCAGCGGTGGCGGCGCCGGCCTCGGTCTGGCCATCGCAGACGTGGATCGTACGGGAGCACGGCGGCGCGGTGGTGGCCGCGAACAACGACCGCGGCGGCGCCACCTTCTCGTCGAGCTGCCCGCCGCTCCCCGGGCCGACGAGCCGACCCTCGCCCTCGCCGCCGCCTGACCGCTCGGCCCCAGGTGAGACCCGGCAACCTGGTCAAGATCATCGCAGTTGGTCACCAAGTGGGCACTTTTGTGGGCCAGGGGTGCCCAGTTGGTGACCAAGTGGGGCTGGAGAAGGCGCGGACGTGACCCGCGGGACGCGCCGGGCGGCGCCGGGGGCTAGCCGCGGCGGGGGCGGGGCGGCCGGCGCTTCGCGGGCGCCTTCGTTGTGCGGGCGGCGTACGACGGGCCTTGGCGGCGACGGTGCGGGCGGCGTCGTCGGCGGAATGGACCGCGATGGCCGCGATCTCGTCGGCCGGTGTCGGGTTGGTCGTCGGATCGTTGTCGTCCAGCAGCGCGTCGGCCCGGGCGGCCCGACGGCGCAGGTAGAGCGTGATGCCAGTGCCGACGACGAGGACGACCAGGCCAGCGCGATCCAGGAGAAGTCCTTCAGGTACCGCTCGGCGGCCTGGCCCGCGTAGTAGATGGCGAACGCGGTACCGAACGACCAGCACGATGCCGCCGGAAGCGTTGGCGATGAGGAACTTGCGGTAGGGCACGCGCAGCGCGCCCGCCAGCGGTCCGGCGAGGATGCGCAGCAGGGCAACGAACCGGCCGAAGAAGACTGCCCAGACGCCCCACTTGGCGAACACACGCTCGGCCCGAGCGAGGTGCGTCGGCCCGAAGTGCTTGGGGAAGCGCCGCCCGAACCGTTCGAGCAGGGCACGTCCGCCGCGCCGGCCGATCGCGTATCCGATGGAGTCGCCGACGATCGCGCCGATCGCGGCGCCGACGGCGACCCCCCAGATGCTGACGACCTCCGGTCGCGGCCAGCAGAGAGGCGCTGATCAGGGTGATCTCGCCGGGCAAAGGGACGCCCATGCTCTCGAGCAGGATGATCGCGCCGACCACGACAAAGATCATCAGCGGCGGGAGGGTCCCCAACCACTCGTTGACGCCGAGCATGGGGCCTCCTGGGTCGTGGTTGGAGCCAATGTACGCATCGCGGTCCAGCACGACCTTGTCCGGATACGCCGATCCGGGGACCGATCGGCCCCCGGATCAGAAGATCAGCCCCTCGGCAGGGATGCTCAGGCGGTCTCGAAGACGCCCGCGTCGACCAGACGCTTCTCGGTGACGTCCCAGCCGTGGCTCGGGAAGGCGGCGGCCAGCGCGGCGAACTCCGCCCGGAACTTGGCGCCGTGGCCGGCGGCGGCGAGCACCCGGATCTCCTCGACGAACGCGTCAGAGTCCGTGCGCAGGTGGTCGGTCTTGCCGTTGGTCAGGTTCCGAACGTACGCGTTGCTTACCGTTGTTGAGCGGAATCACGTACTTGAACTCGCCGAGCACGCTCAGCGCGCCGCCGGTCGCCTGGCCAGCGCGGACGGACGCGCGCGCGGTCTTGGAGGTGTTGCTCGCCATCGCGGGACTCCTTGCACGGGAGGAACGGACATAACGGGAGGTCCGGACGCACGTCCGGCGCGACCAGTCTAGCCGACGAATCTGGCACACCGACTGATCGGATGTGGCGGACAGGGCCTCTGAGCGGGCATCATGTGACGCAACAGGGTCGAAACCGCGCATCCTTCACCCCGCCGGAGGCGTTGATCGGTTAGCTAGGTGGCGGACGAGCCGTACCGCCGGATGAGGTCGTTGGGGAAGACGCACCTCATCCCTGGAGGTAAAGGCCGTGCCAAGCCGTGGTGTTCGTTTACGTGCACTCGGCCCCGCTCGCCGTGGTACCCCACGTCGAGTGGGCGATCGCGCGCGTGCTCGGCTCGCCGGTGCGCCTGGAGTGGTCCGCGCAGCCGGTCGATCCGGCACCCACCGCGCCGAGTGCAACTGGTCGGGCAAGCCCGGCACCGGCGGCCGAATTCGCCGCCGCCCTGCGTTGCTGGCCGATGCTCCGGTTCGAGGTCACCGAGGAGCCAAGCCCGGGCTTCGACGGCGAGCGCTTCATGTACGTACCCGGGCGAGGCGTGTTCCGGGCCGCGGTGAGCGTCACCGGCGACCTATGATTACCGAGGACCAGGTGCGCAGCGTCCTGGTCAGCGCCCGTGGGCAGCGAGGCGATCGCCCACGCCCTCGACGGACTGCTCGGCACGGCGTGGGATGCCGAGCTCGAGCCGTACCGGTACGCCGGCGAGGGTGCGCCGGCGACGAGGCTGACCCAGGTCAGTTGAGGACCGAATGGGCGGCGGGGCGCGCCGATGTGTGATGGTTGACCGGTGCGCGCCAGCCCCCGGCGTGCCGCCCGCGGGGCGGCTGCCTCGCTCTCCTGCTCGCCCTGCTCAGTGCCTGCTCGTCTCGTCCCGGGCCGGAGACGCCGGTGAGCCCGCACCGCGTCCGTCCCGGCCCAGACTCGTCGCCGAGCGCGCAGCGGCGTTGGCGGCGAAACTCACCGATCCCGAACTGGTCGGCCAGGTGCTGATGCCCTCGGTCAACCTCGGTGCCGCGGCGGCAGATTCGGCGAAGCTCGTCGCCGACTTCCACCTCGGCGGACTGGTCCTGATGGGGGACGTCCAGAACACCGCAGCCGGTGGCACGGCGGCGCAGGTACGGTCGCTCACTGACGCCTTGCAGGCAGCGGCGCCGACGGTCGGCGGCCAGAAACCGGACCTGCTGCTCGGCACGGACCAGGAGTACGGCTGGGTCACCCGGATCAGGTCCGGGCTGGTGCAGCTGCCCAGTGCTATGACGTTCGGCGCCGCGGGCCGGCCTGACCTGACCGAAGCGGCCTGGCCCGGCGCCGGACAGGAACTCGCGGCGGTCGGCATCAACGTCGACTTCGCCCCGGACGCCGACGTGATCGGACCGCCCGGCAACTACGTCATCGGCTCCCGCTCGTTCGGCGCGCGACCCGGACGTGGTCGCCCCACAGGTCGCGGCGGCGGTGCGAGGGCCTGCAGTCGGCCGGCGTGGCCGCGGCGATCAAGCACTTCCCGGGCCACGGCAACACCACCGTCAACAGCCACGACGGCGCTGCCGGTGCTGACCCAGAGCCGGGACGCGCTGACAGCCAAGGACCTGCCGCCGTTCCAGGCCGGCATCCAGGCCGGCGTCGGAGCGTGATGTCGGGCCACCTCGACGTGCGAGTCGATCGACCCTGGCGTGCCGGCCAGCTTCTCGGCCAAGGTGCTGATCGACCTGCTGCGCGGCGAGCTGGGCTTCAACGGCGTGGTCGTCACCGACGCGCTCAACATGGAGCCGGCGATGCAGTGGCCACCCGGCGAGGCCGCGGTACGGGCCATGCTGGCCGGCAACGACCTGCTGCTGATGCCGCCCGATGTGGCCCAGGCCCGGCAGGGCCTGCTCGACGCGCTTGCCAGCGGTCGGCTGCCCCGGGACCGGCTGGTGCGAGGCGGTCACCCGGATCCTGACGCTGAAGTTCCGCCTCGCCGCGCACCCGCGCCCGATATGTCCACTGTGGACTCATCGGACCATCGGGCCGCGGCGGCCGCCGTCGCAGCGCGGCCGGTGACCGTCCTGCGCGGACCGTGCTCGGGCCCGCTCGTGCCCGACCCGATCCGGGTCACCGCCGCCGCGGGCCGGGGGCAGCAGGCCCAGTGGCTCGCCGACGCCCTCGCCCGGGCCGGTGTCCGAGTGGTCACCAGCGGCGGCCAGCAGGTGCACCTGGTCGGCTACGGCGACGGCACCGGCGACCTGCCGCACGGCGCCGCGGTCACCGTGGCGATGGACACGCCGTACCTGCTGAGCTCCGCGAACTCACCGGTCCGGGTCGCCACCTACTCGGTCACCCAGGTCGCCATGGAGGCGCTGGCCGCGGTGATCGCCGGCAAGGCGCCGCCACCGGCCGCTCTCCGGTGACCGTCACGGCCTGCCCGCAACGGCCTGCTCCGGTTGACTCCGCCATGCCATCAGTGAGCCATCAGTGAGCCGGCCGAGGTGCGGCAGGCCCACCGCTAGCAGCGGGCTAACTAGAGCGGGATGTTGCCGTGGGCGCCGCGGGCGGCGGGGGCGGCGGCCAGCGCCTCGGCGATGCGGCGGCGGGTCTCGTCGGGCGTGATGACGTCGTCGACGACGCCGATCTCCAGCGCCCGGTTGACCCCGCCGGCCGTCCGGATCTGCTCCTCGATGAGCTGCGCCCGCAGCTCCTCGCGCTCCTCGGCCGGCGCGGCGGCGAGCTTCTTGCGGTGCAGGATGTTGACCGCCGCGCTGGCGCCCATCACGGCGACCTCGGCGTTGGGCCAGGCGAAGACCGCGGTGGCGCCCAGCGAGCGGGAGTTCATCGCGATGTAGGCGCCGCCGTACGCCTTGCGGGTCACCAGGGTCACCCGGGGCACCACCGCCTCGGCGAAGGCGTGCAGCAGCTTGGCGCCGCGGCGCACCACGCCGTCCCACTCCTGGCCGAGGCCGGGCAGGTAGCCGGGCACGTCGACGAGCACGACCAGCGGCACGCCGAGCGAGTCGCACATCCGCACGAACCGGGCCGCCTTCTCGGCCGACGACGGAGTCCAGGCAGCCGCCCAGGCGCAGCGGGTTGTTGGCGATGACGCCGACCGTACGGCCGGCGAACCGGCCCAGCGTGGTGACGATGTTCGGCGCCCACTTGGCGTGCAGCTCCACGCCCGGCTCGTCGAGCAGCGCCGTCGACCACCGGCTTCACGTCGTAGGCCCGGTTCGCCTCGGCCGGCATCAGCGCGGCCAGGTCGCGCCCGCGCTCGGCCTCGGTCGTCGGCCGGGCTGAGCCGGCCCTGGCGGCCCAGCAGCGCGGCCAGCTTGCGGGCCTCGCCGAGCGCCGCGCTCGTCCTTTGTGGTCACGTGCACCACGCCGGAGCGGCGGCCGTGCGGCTCGGGGCCGCCGAGGCGCTCCATGTCGACCTGCTCGCCGGTGACGCTGCGGACCACCTCGGGGCCGGTGACGAAGATCCGGCCGGCGCCGCTCATCACCACGATGTCGGTCAGCGCCGGGCCGTACGCGGCGCCGCCGGCGGCCGGGCCGAGCACGACCGAGATCTGCGGCACCCGGCCGGACGCCCGCACCATGGCCGCGAAGACCTGGCCGACCCCGTCGAGCGCGACCACGCCCTCGGCCAGCCGGGCGCCGCCGGAGTGCCACAGGCCGAGCACCGGCACCCGCTCGCGGACGGCGAGGTCGATCGCGTCGACGATGTGCTGGCAGCCCTCGGTGCCCATCGCGCCGCCCATCCGGGTGGCGTCGGTGGCGAAGGCGACGACCGGCGTGCCGTCGATCTCGCCCCGGGCGCTCAGCACGCCGGAGTCGTCGCCGGCCCGAGATCGTCCGCAGCGAGCCGCGGTCGAACAGGGCCCGCAGCCGTACCTCCGGATCGCGGTAGTCGAGGTCTGCGGCGTCGTCGGTCGACGTCGGCGGTGATGGTCACGGAGTTCCTCCGGGGGTGGGGCTCAGGCGTCGCGGGTGAAGATGAGCGCGACGTTGTGGCCGCCGAAGCCGAACGAGTTGTTCAGCGCGGCCGGGATGTCCAGCTGGCGCGGCTTGTGGGCGGCCACGTCGAGCAGGCCGTCCTCGGGGTCGTCGAGGTTGATGGTCGGCGGGATCACGCCCTCGCGGATGGCCAGGATGGTCGCGATCGACTCCAGCGCGCCGGCCGCGCCGAGCAGGTGCCCGGTCATCGACTTGGTCGCGGTGAGCACCGGGTGGTCGCCGATGACGCGCGCGCAGGCCGGACGATCTCGGCCATGTCGCCGATCGGGGTCGACGTGGCGTGCGCGTTGACGTGCACGATGTCGCGCGCCGGTGAGGTCGCGCGTCGTCGAGCGGCCATCTGCACCGCGCGGACGAAGCCGGCGCCCTCGGGGTGCGGCTGCACGATGTCGTAGCCGTCCGAGGTGATGCCAGCTGCCGGCCAGTCGGGCGTAGACCCGGGCCCCGCGGGCGGCGGCGTGGTCGGCCCGCTCGAGCACCACCGCGGCCGGCGCCCTCGCCGAGGACGAAGCCGTCGCGCCCCTTGTCCCACGGCCGGGACGCCCGTCTCCGGCTCGTCGTTGCGGGTCGACATCGCCCGCATCGAGGCGAACCCGGCGATCGGCAGCGGGTGGATGACCGCCTCGGTGCCGCCGGCGACCACCACGTCGGCCCGGCCGGAGCGGATGATGTCCAGGCCCGAGCGCGATGGCCTCGGCGCCGGTGGCGCAGGCGCTGGCGACGCAGTGGACGCCCGCCCTGGCGCCGAGTTCCAGCCCGACGACACGCGGCCGGGCCGTTGGGCATGAGCATCGGCACGGTGTGCGGCGAGACCCGGCGGGGCCCGCTCGCCTCGAGGATGTCGTCCTGGGCGAGCAGGGTCTGCGCCCCGCCGATGCCGGAGCCGACGCTGACCGCGAGTCGCTCCGGGTCCAGCCCGTTGCCGTCGGCCAAGCCGGCGTCGGCCCAGGCCTGCTGGGCGGCGATCAGCGCGACGCGCCTCGGACCGGTCGAGCCGGCGCAGCTTGACCCGGTCGAGACCTCGGCCGGGTCGACGGCGAGCTGCGCGGCGATCCGCACCGGCAGCGCTCCGCCCACTCCTGGGTCAGGGCGGTCACCCCGGAGCGGCCGGCGAGCATGGCGTCCCAGGTCGACGCGACGTCCCCGCCGAGCGGGGTCGTCGCGCCGAGCCCGGTGACGACTACGTCAGGACGAGTCACGGTGTTACCTCAGGTTCGATCAGGAATTCGAGGTGATGTAGGTGACGGCGTCGCCGACGGTCTTGAGGTTCTGCACCTCGTCGTCCGGGATCTTCACGCCGAACTTCTCCTCGGCGGCGACGACGACCTCGACCATGGACAGCGAGTCGACGTCGAGGTCCTCGGTGAAGGACTTCTCCTCGGCGACGTCGGCGGGGTTGACCCCGGCGACCTCTTCGAGGATCTCGGCGAGGCCGGCGGTGATCTCCTCACGGCTGCTCATGTGACAGGGTTTCCCTTCTCAGGTTGTTGTGTTCTGGGCGCGGCGACGAGGTGTCGCCTGTCTTGTTGGATCGGCGATGCTCGCGAGGCAGAGCGTTCGCTCGAACATCTCCGATTACGGGCAGCGGACGACCTGCCCGGCGTAGGTGAGGCCGCCGCCGAAGCCGAACAGCAGCACGGGCGCGCCCGAGGGCACCTCCCGCCGCTCGACCAGCTTGGACAGGGCCAGCGGGACGCTCGCGGCCGAGGTGTTGCCCGACTCGACGATGTCCTTGGCGATGACCGCGTTCGGCAGGTTGAGCCGCTTGGCGATGCCGTCGATGATGCGGGCGTTGGCCTGGTGGGCGACGAACGCGGCGATCTCGACTGGTGTCGCACCCCGGCCTTCTCGCACGCCTGCAGCGCCACCGGCGCGATCGCGGTCGTCGCCCAGCGGAACACCGCCTGGCCCTCCTGCACGATGTACGGCCGCCAGCCCTCGATCTTGAGCGTGTCGCCCTTGTCCGGGGCGGAGCCCCAGACCACCGGGCCGACTGCCGGCCGGCTCCGCCGTCGGCGGTGGCGGTGACCACGGCGGCGCCGGCGCCGTCGCCGAAGATGATGGCCGTGGAGCGGTCGGTCCAGTCGGTGATGTCGGACAGCTTCTCGGCTCCGATGACGATGGCGTTGCGCGCGGCGCCGGCCCGGATCGCGTGGTCGGCGGTGGCCAGCGCGTAGGAGAAGCCGGAGCAGGCGGTGTTGAGGTCGAACGCGCCGGGCGCGCTGATGCCCAGCCGGTTCGCGACCCGGGTGGCCACGTTCGGGCAGCGGTCCACCGAGGAGCATGTGGCGACGACGACCAGGTCGATGTCGGCCGCGGTCAGGCCCGAGCCGGCCAGCGCCTTCTCGGCCGCGGCACGAGGCCATGTCGGCCACCGTCTCGTCGGCGGCCGCGATGCGGCGCTCGGCGATGCCGACCCGGTCGCGGATCCAGGCGTCGTTGGTGTCGACCATCTGGGCCAGGTCGTCGTTGGTCAGCACCCGCGACGGCTGGTAGTGGCCGAGGCTGAGCATGCGCGATCCGTCCCGCCTCGTGGTCTGCGGGCTCGCTTCCTCGCTCGTCGCTGGTGCTCGCGCGCACCTCGCGCTCACGACTGGGCCTCCGATGCGGGCGAGGGGTTGGCCCGGGCTGACCGGGTCGTCGTGGTGAGCCAGCCACTCGACGAGTTGGCCGGAGTCATGTGCGGTCACCTCGGCGTTGCCCTGCCGGGTGATGATGTGCCCGAGCACCTGGCCGGCTTTGATCTGATCTCCCTCGACGAGATCGGGCAGCGGTTCGAAGGTACCGCCGACGGTGGCGACCGCGAGCACGAACGCCATCGTCGGTTCATGGCTCGGCGCCATGCCGTGGCGGGCGATGAGATCGCGTGCGGCGGCCAGGTCGTCCGGCGTGTTCACCGTGACGATCTCGGAGCCCTTCAGCTCCCGCTTGGCCAGTCCCGCGAGCGTGCCGGCCGGCGGAAGCTCGATGATGCCGGTGACGCCGAGATCGGCAGGGTGTCCATGCACAGATCCCAGCGCACTGGCGCGGTCACCTGAGCGACCAGACGCGCAGCATCGTGGCCCCGTCGCCTGACCCCGGAACCGTCCGCATTGGACAGTAGGATCCGTCGCGGTGTGGCCGGCGTGATGCCGCCGGCGAGCGCGGCGAGCGCCTTCTCGGCTGGGGCCATGTACGGCGTGTGGAACGCGCCGGCGACCTGCAGCGCGATCACCTTGGCCCGGGCGGGCGGCGAGGCGGAGAACTTCTCGAGTCCGGCGAGCGACCCGGCGGCCACGATCTGGCCGGCGCCGTTGCGGTTGGCCGGAAATAGGCCGGCGGCGTCGATCGCTGCCACAACCTCCTCCGGGTCACCACCGAGTACGGCGCTCATGCCGGTCGGCTCGATCGCACAGGCGGCGGCCATCTCGCGTCCGCGCACGGCGGCGAAGGTGATGGCGGTCTCGGGCGTAAGCACGCCCGCGAGCGCGGCGGCGCCGATCTCACCGACGCTGTGGCCCGCCACGACGCCGAGGTCGGAGGCGCCGAGGTGCTCGGCCGCGACGAGGGCGGCCGACACGAGCAGCGGCTGGGTCTTGGCCGTGTCGCGGATCTCGTCGGCGTCGGCCGTGGTGCCCAGTTGGATCAGATCGATGCCGGCGAGCGCGGACCACCAGCGCAGCCTCGCCTCGGTGCCGGGGAGGTCGAGCCACGGAGCCAGGAAGCCGGGCTTCTGGGAGCCTTGTCCCGGCGCGAGAACTGCGAGCACTGCTCGACTGTCCCGGATACCGGGCGGTCACTTCGCCCCTCTGGCGCACCAAACTCTACGACCAAAGTTGTAGGGATCCTACAATAGACAGACCATTGTCAATTTTCGTGCTCCCGGCCGAGCGGCCGTCATCGGGTGCCGACTTCGGGGCGTTCGCGCAGGTCGCTCTGCGTGTGGTGGGGGGTCGCCGAGGGGTCCAGCCGGCCGACCGTGAGGGCGATCCGGAGGGTGAACGCGTCCCGGGGCAACATGGGTGACAAGCCGGTGATCTCTCCCACACGGCGTAGCCGGTAACGCACCGTGTTCGGGTGCACGTACAGCGCTCGAGCGGCGCTCTCCAGGACCCCGCCCGAGGTGAAGAACGCGTCGAGCGTCTCCAGGAACTCGCCGCCCGCCCGTACCAGCGCACCATAGGTCTCGTGCCGCAGGACGCGGCGCGCCTCCGCCTCACCCGCGAGCGCGCGTTCGGGCAGCAGGGAGACGGCGGCGACCGGACGCGGCGCCGTGGGCCAGGCCGGCGCGACCCGGAACCCGGCCAGAGCCGCCCGGGCCGAGTCCGCGGCCTCGTCGAGTGTGGGCACCCCCGGGCCCACCACCACCGGGCCATCACCGAAGCTGGCCAACAACTTCTCCGATGCCGCCAGGGGATCCTCGGCGCCGCCGAGCACCAGGACCAGGCGATTGCCGTGCACGCCACCGACCACGTCCACCCCCATTCGCCGGGCTAAACGGTGGACCGTGTGCAGCACCGCCGGTGCGTCGCCGCCGGGGGACCGGCCCACCGCGACCGCCACCGGGGTTCGGTCGTCCCAGCCCAGTGCCGCGGCCCGGCTGGCGAGCTCGTCGGGGGCATCGCCCCGCACGAGCGTGTCGACCATCAGGGCCTGCAGTCGGGCATCCCAGGTCCCCCGCGACTCGGCCGCGCGCGCGTAGACCCGGGCCGCGCTGAAAGCGACCTCGCGCGAGAACCGGAGCATCGCGTCGGAGACGATCGCCTCCTGGCCGGGCGCGGCCAAGCGAGTCACCTGCTCCTCGACGACGTCGATGGTCACCTTGATGAGCTGCACGGTGTGCTGGAGGCTGATGGACCGGGCGAGCGTACGAGGCGCGGCATCGAAGATTTCGTCCGCGAGTTCGTGGGGTCCCTGCCCGCCCGGCTGTCGAAGCCACGCCACGAACGAGCTCACGCCGGCCTGCGCGACAAATGTCACCCAGGAACGCTGGTCGGCCGGTAGCTCACGAAACCACGGCAGCACGTCGTCCATCCGGGCCACGCTGGCGGTGGCAAGGGCACCGGCGGCGCGTTCGATCGCTCGAATGCTGTCCTCGATGCCCTCGGCGCTCACTCGCTCAGCCTGACACACATCCATGAGCATCGGATCGGCACCGCGTGCGCCGTAGGGCGGCTAGTTTCAGGTGGTGGCCCAACCTCAGCCGCCGGAACGGCGCTCGTCGCTGCGTACTGAGCGGCCACGGCACAGCGCGGCCGGGCTCCGGCAGAGGATGGAGACGCTGCGTGCGGCGGGACCGATCGATGACGCGCTCGTCGCTGGCATGCTCACCGTCGACATCGCGGATGCCTACCGGACCGTGCTGGTCGGTCGGGATCGGGCGGCCGCCCGGTTGCATGCCGCGTTCGGCTGGAGTCTGTACACGTTGGCCCGCGTCATCTACGGCGACGGCTCCCATGCTCATCGAGTCCGGGCGGCGGTCGCCGAGGCCACCCCGGATGGTGGGTTCCGGTTGGCTACCGACGCCGCGGCCGCGGCCCTGGCCGAGGGCGATCTTCGGCATGCCCAGGCCGAGGTGGGGGAGTTCCGGGCGTTGCTGACCGACGCCCGGCGGCTCGCCGCCGCCCACATCCGGGGCCGGCCGAACCCGGCCACCGGAAGGGCCGAATTCGGTCTCCCGATCGAGCCGTTGGCTCGCCTGCGAGCGATCGCCGAGCAGCAGCGACTCGTTGAGTCCTACCGGGCTTGGCTGATCGCGTTGCGCGACCAGGCCGCCGCGGCGCTGGTCGAGAACGCGGGGTGGCCGGTACCGGAGGCCGCAGCACTGGCCCGGACCACCGCGGAGCGGATGCTGGCCGCCCGCCCAGCGGTCTCGACACTGCACGTCACGTACGCCGATCCGGGCACCGTGGTCGAACTGGGGGACATCATCGACTCGTTGAACGGACGCCTCTATTCACTCTCCGAGCTGCGGGACGAGACGATCCGAGCCACCCTGCGGGCCGGTAGGTCGAGCCGGGAGATTGCCGCGTACGGCCAGATCTCGGTGGCCGAGGTCGAAGGACTGCGCCCGGCGCCAACCGCGCGGATTGTCAATCCTTGGCTCACGGAGCTCGCCGAGCCGTCGCGGCGCGTAGGCCCGCGACAACGGTCATCCCGGCGTCGGGTGGCCTGAGTCGCCGATCAGTCGTCCGCGCCGGCCGTGGCCTCCGGCCGCACGCCGTCGCGGATGACGCGCAGGCTCGCCTGGAGTGACTCGAGATCCCCGAGACTGAGCTGGCTGGTGAACCATTTCTCGACCAGGTCCAGATGTCCGGGGAGAACCTCGTCGAGACGAGTCAGACCGGCATTCGTGATCGCCGCCAGGGAGCCTCGGCGGTCGGTCGGGCACGCGCGTCGCTCGACGAGGTGGTCGCGCTCGAGACGGTCGACCACGCGCGTGATGCCGCTCGTGGTGAGCAAAGTCTGGGCGGCGAGGTCACTCATCCGCAGTGCTTGGCCCGGGGTCCGCGCGATGCGCACGAGTACTTCAAACTCGGCCGGCGCAAGGTCGTGCTCGGCGTACTGCACGGCGAGCTTCGCGTTGAGTCCGCCGACAGTTTCTATGAGCAGACCGATCGCCGTGATCCGCGGGTCGGCCAGGCGAGAGTCGACCGGACCCTCGCCCGAACGGGAACGCGCGCGTACGGTCATGCCAACATTGTAGGCATCCTCGTCAGAGGCACTGTGCTGGCGAATGCCGCGGCGCAGGTCACTCACGTCGCCTCATAGCGAGCCGCGCCCGCCCGGATCCGGGCGAGCGTACGGTCGCGGCCCAGCACGACAAGCGAATCGAAGAGCGGCAATCCGACGGCGCGCCCCGTGACCGCGGCTCGTACCGGTGCCTGCGCCTTGCCGAGCTTCAGCCCGCGGGCCAGGCCCACGCTCTCCACTGTGGACTTCAGTGTCTCGACATCCCATGTGGACACAGCCTCGAGAGCATCCGCGCTGGCGGCCAGCATGTCACCCCCGCCGTCGCGGGTCGCCTTCTCCCAGGCCGAACCATCGATGGTCAGCTGCTCGTCGGGCAGGAAGAGGAAATCGACGCAGGGCCACGATGTCGCCGAGCACGGCCACGCGAGTCTGCGCCAGCGGCGCGACGGCGGCGAACTGTGCCGGATCGTAGTCACCCGGCGCCCACGAGGCGACCCGCACGCCGCCCACCTCGCCCGTGAGCCACGGCGTGCACGCCTCGATGAACTCCGAAGTGGACAGAGCTCGGATGTATTCGCCGTTGAAAGCGCGCAGCTTCTTCTCGTCGAAGTAAGCGGGCGAAGAGTTGACGTCCTCGAGCCGGAATTCCTCCTCGATCACCTCCCACGGCACGATCTCGCGGTCGCCGCTGGGCGCCCAGCCGAGCAGCATCAGGTAGTTGCGCATGGCCGCGGGCAGGTAGCCCTCGTCGCGGTAGGCCTCCAAGGCCACCTTGTCCCGCCGCTTGGACAGCTTCTGACGCTTCTCGTTGACCACGACAGGCACGTGTGCCCACACCGGCGGCGTGTGTCCCAAGGCCTCCCAGAGAAGCTGCTGTTTGGGTGTGTTCGGTAAGTGCTCCTCGGCTCGGATCACGTGGCTGATTTTCATCGTGATGTCATCGACCACGTTGGCGAGCAGGAAGACGGCCGTCCCGTCGGCTCGGGCGATCACGAAGTCCTCGATGTTCCGGTTGTCGAACGTCGGTGTGCCGCGCACCAGGTCGACCACGACGGTCTCGCCCTCCTCGGGAGTACGGAACCGCAGCGCGCGCTTCTCGCCGGGGCCGAGGCCGCGATCTCGACAGAATCCGTCGTACCCGCGGACCGGCTCGCCCGGCTCGGCCCGCAGCGCGACATCGTCGCGCGTGCACTCGCAGTAGTACGCCTGGCCGGCCTGGTAGAGCTCGGTGGCGGCGACGGTGTGAGCTTCGGCATAGGAGGACTGGAACAGTGGTCCCTCGTACGAACCGCGGACGATCCCGATCCAGTCGAGCGCGCTGAGGATCCCTTCGACCCACTCCGGGCGATTACGGGACGCGTCTGTGTCTTCGATTCGGAGCACGAAGTCGCCGCCATGCTGCCGGGCGAAGACCCAGTTCTGCAGCGCGGACCTGGCCCCACCGACATGGAAGATTCCAGTAGGAGAAGGTGCAAACCGTACGCGTACCGTCACGCAACACAGCGTAGGGCGGGCGTCACGGCGGTCGGCAACCAGGTTTCTCCAATGGGCATGTGATCAGGTCAATGGTTCAAAGTTCGCAACTCGGGCGAGATATTGGCGAACACCCGTCACTTGCCGTGTGGTCTGTCAGAAGCACCTATTACTGTTGACGCGGCTCGCCTTGTTGAGCTGTCAACCATGGCCGAGTTCTGGGGGTTGACGGGTCGTCGCCGCTCCGTGGGGTACGTTGCCTGCGCACCTCAACGGGTGGATCCGGCAACCGGCCACGACAGCGCCAGCGTTGAGTGGATGGACAATGCGGTCAAGGTGGCGGTTTGTTGATTGGCGCCGGGTGCCGAATGGGACGCAGATGGACGTGGTACGGGGAGGAGCGAACATGGGCCGGCCTTCGCGGCTGAGGTGGAGAGGCACCCGCCGCACGCGGCTGCTTGGGGCATTGGTGAGCCTCGTGGCCCTGGTGGCGGTGACCGCATGCGGTTCCAGCCCGGCCGCCCAGTGGCAACAACCCGGTGGTCAACAGCCGACTACCGTGAGTGCACAGCTCACGTTCAGCCATGCCAAGGATGCGACGGACGTTTCGCCCGGCATGCCGGTGTCGGTCCAGGTCATCGACGGCACGCTCGACTCCGTCAACCTGACGTCCAACATCGGCGAGGTCAAGGGCGAGTTCGTTAACGACACGTTCTGGCGAAGCGTCGACGAACTCGAATACAGCAAGACCTACACGATGACGGTCAAGAGCACGGGTGAGGATGGGAAGACGGTCGAGGACGTCCGCACGTTTAGCACCGTCAATGTCCCGGTCGGCCACTACTGGAACGTGTTCTTCAAGGCGAACGTGTGGATGGAGCTCAATGGCGGCACATTCGGCGTCGGGCAACCGATCGTCGCCAGATTCGACGATTCGGTCAACAAGGCGGTGGCCGAGCAGACTCTCACGGTGACCACGAACCCGCCCGTCGAGGGCTCGTGGTCCTGGGTCAGCGACCGCGAGGTGCACTGGCGTCCGCAGCAGTACTGGACCCCGGGCACGAAGGTAACGGTCGAGGCAAATGTGCTCGGCGTGAGCATGACCACCCCCGATGGCCGGGTATTGCATGGCCAGGAGAACAAGACGGCGTCGTTCACCATCGGCCAGTCAAAGATCGCGAAGATCGACAACAACACCAAGCAGATGGTGGTGTCCATCAATGGCAGCCAGGTCAAGACGATCCCGGTAAGCATGGGTCGGGAGGTCGGCTACCGCGACATCTCGGGCAAGTGGCACGACTACCGCACACCGAGCGGCGTACATGTCGTCACGGAGAAACACGACCCGGTAGAGATGAAGCCGAACCTCCCGTGTCCACAGCAGAAGCCAGGTACGCCGGGGTGCGATCCCGGCTACTACCTGGAGATCATCGACAAGGCCGTTCGACTCACCTATGAAGGCGTATACGTTCACTCAGCACCGTGGAGCGTCGGCGATCAGGGCGTGCGGAACGTTTCCCACGGGTGCGTCAACATCTCGCCGTCCAACGCGGCGTGGTTCTATGACACGTTCGGCGCGGGTGACATCGTCGAGATCGTCAACACCGGAGTGCAGGGCAGCCTGACGGACGGGCTCGGCGACTGGAGCGTCTCCTGGGACAAGTGGAAGCAGGGCAGCGCTCTGTACGTCGGATAGTCTCGGCCGTCCCATCTCGTCGCGATCTTGGCCGAATGCGCGTAGTTTGATCTTTGATCACGCGCATTCGGCCAAGGTCGCTGTTGGGGGTGGCTCGTGCGGTACGTGCGTCTTGGTGGAACGGGTCTACGGGTTTCCCGAGTTTGCCTCGGAATGATGACCTACGGCGATCCGAAGTGGCGGGAGTGGACGCTCGACGAGCAGGCCGCCGAGCCGTTCGTCCGACGCGCGGCCGAGGCCGGCATCACGTTCTTCGATACCGCCGACGTGTACTCCGCCGGCGTCAGCGAAGAGGTCACCGGTCGGTTGCTGGCCAGAGTCTTCGCCAACCGCGACGACTACGTGCTCGCGACGAAGGTGCACGGTGTGATGGGGCCGGGCCCCAACGACCGGGGACTGTCGCGCAAGCACATCCTGTCGAGCATCGACAACTCGCTGCGCCGGCTCGGCACCGACTATGTGGACCTGTATCAGATCCACCGCTGGGATCCGGACTGCCCGATCGAGGAGACCATGGAAGCTCTCCACGACGTCGTGCGGGCCGGGAAGGCCCGCTACATCGGCGCATCGAGCATGTACGCCTGGCAATTCGCAAAGGCTCAGCAGGTGGCCGAAACGCCGTTCGTCTCCATGCAGAACCACTACAACCTGGTGTACCGCGAGGAGGAACGGGAGATGATCCCGCTCTGCCTGGATCAGGGCGTGGGTGTGATCCCGTGGAGCCCGTTGGCTCGGGGACTCCTTGCTGGCAACCGAGGCCGGGACGGGCAGCGGCACACGGTACGAGCCGGCAGCGACCCGTTCGGGGACACGCTCTACGTGGAGAGCGACTTCGACGTGGTCGACCAGCTCAACGACGTGGCCCAGGGCCGAGGCCTGGCGCCGGCCCAGGTGGCTCTCGCCTGGCTCCTGCACAAGCCGGGTGTGACCGCTCCGATCGTGGGCGCGTCGAAGCCCGGCCATCTCGACGACGCCGTCGCGGCCGTCGACGTCACGCTCACCGACGACGAGATCAAGCTGCTCGAGCAGCCCTACCGCCCGCACCCCATCAGCGGCCACTAGCCCTATCGCGCGGACCCCGCACGCACCCTCGCCTGACCCACCCAGGCCCGGGGCGCCACCGTCTGGACTAAGGAGCGCAGCGAGGAACGAGCGGAGCGACGCGGGAAGACCGTGGGCCAAGAGCCCTGGGCCACGCGCGAGCGGAGCGAGCGCCAGAGACTACGTGTCGCCGCCGGTTTCGCCGACGGGGGCGGCGCTTACGTCGTCGATGGCGTACTTACGGGCCGCGTCCTCGGCCACCTTCGCCGGCAGACCTCGCCGCGCAGCGCGAGCTGGCGGCAGCGTCGCCACCACGATGCGTCTCCGCGTCGACGTGGAAGTGGCGGCGCAGTGCGTGACGGGTGTCCGACATGCCAAACCCGTCGGTGCCCAGGGACGTGTAGTCGCCGGGCACCCAGCGCGCGATGAGGTCCGGCACGGCGCGCATGAAGTCTGACACGGCGACCACGGGACCTTCGGTGTCCCGCAGCGCCCGCGTCACGTACGGCACCCGCGGGGTCTGGCCCGCGTGCATCAGGTTCCACGCCTCGGTGGCGACCGCGTCGCGGCGCAGCTCGGTCCAGGAGGTCGCGGACCAGACGTCGGCCGCGACACCCCAGTCCTGGGCCAGCAGCTGCTGCGCCTTCAGCGCCCACTGCATGCCGGTGCCGGAGGCGAGGATCTGTGCCCTGCCGGCGGTGCCGACTGGTTCCAGCGCCGGGGCCGGAGCGTACCGGTAGAGACCCTTGAGTAGCCCTTCAACGTCCACATTGGACGGTTCGGCCGGCTGCAGGATCGGTTCATTGTAGACAGTGAGGTAGTAGAAGATGTCCTCCGGTTCTCGCCGTACATCCGGTGCAGCGCCTGTCTCGGTGATGTAGGCGATCTCGAACGCGAACGCGGGGTCATAGGCGACAACGGCCGGGTTCGTCGCCGCGATGAGCTAGCGAGTGACCGTCCTCGTGCTGCAGTCCCTCACCGTTCAGCGTGGTGCGTCCGGCCGTGGCCCCGAGCAGAAAGCCACGGGCCATCTGGTCGGCCGCGGCCCACAGCCCGTCGGCGGTGCGCTGGAATCCGAACATCGAGTAGAAGATGTACACCGGGATCATCGGCTCGCCATGCGTGGCGTACGACGTACCGGCCGCGGTGAACGAGGCCACCGAACCTGCCTCGTTGATGCCCTCGTGCAGGATCTGGCCGGTCGTCGCCTCCCGGTAGGACAGGAACAGCTCGCGGTCCACCGGCGTGTACTGCTGCCCGTGCGGCGAATAGATCTTCGCGGTCGGGAACAGCGAGTCCATGCCGAACGTGCGCGCCTCGTCCGGAATGATCGGCACCCAGCGCGGACCGATGTTCTTGTCCTTCATCAGGTCCTTGAGCAGCCGGACGAAGGCCATCGTCGTGGCGACCTTCTGCTTGCCCGACCCCCGCTTGATGTCGCCGAACGTCTCGGTCGGCGGGATCTGCAGCGGCTTGTGCCACTAACTTCCGCGACGGCACGGGACCGCCGAGCGCCTGCCGGCGCTCGCATCATGTACTGCATCTCGTCGGACTTCTCGCCCGGGTGGAAGTACGGCGGCCGGTACGGGTCCGCCTCGAGCGCCGAGTCGGGGATGTCGAGGAACAGCCGGTCCCGGAACGCCTTCAGGTCGTCCAGGGTCAGCTTCTTCATCTGGTGCGTGGCGTTGCGGGCCTCGAAGCTCGTACCCCAGGGTCCAGCCCTTGATGGTCTTCGCCAGGATGACCGTCGGCTGTCCAGTGTGGTCGATCGCCGCCTTGTACGCCGCGTACAGCTTGCGGTAGTCGTGGCCGCCGCGCTTGAGGTTCCAGATCTCGTCGTCGCTCATGCTCTCGACCATCTTGCGGGTGCGCGGGTCGCGGCCGAAGAAGTGCTCCCGCACGTAGGCGCCCGACTCGGCCTTGTACGTCTGGTAGTCCCCGTCCGGCGTGACGTTCATCAGGTTCACCAGCGCGCCGTCGGTGTCCGCGGCCAGCAGCGGGTCCCACTCCCGGCCCCAGATCACCTTGATGACGTTCCAGCCGGCGCCACGGAAGAACGCCTCGAGCTCCTGGATCACCTTGCCGTTGCCGCGAACCGGGCCGTCGAGGCGCTGCAGGTTGCAGTTGATGACGAAGGTGAGGTTGTCGAGCTCCTCGCGGGCGGCCAGGCCGAGGCGCTGATCGACTCGGGCTCGTCCATCTCGCCGTCGCCGAGGAACGCCCACACGTGCTGGTCGCTGGTGTCCTTGATGCCACGGTGGTGCAGGTACCGGTTGAACCGGGCCTGGTAGATGGCGTTGAGCCCGCCGAGTCCCATGGAGACGGTCGGGAACTCCCAGAAGTCCGGCATCAGCCGCGGGTGCGGGTACGACGGCAGGCCCGCCGCCCGGACCGGCGTGCGAGAGCTCCTGGCGGAAGCCGTCCAGCTGGGACTCGGTGAGCCGGCCCTCGAGGTACGCCCGGGCGTACATGCCGGGCGAGGCGTGGCCCTGGAAGTAGATGTGGTCGCCGCCGCCGGCGTGGTTCCGGCCCCGGAAGAAGTGGTTGAAGCCCACCTCGTACAGGCTGGCGGAACTGGCGTACGTGGAGATGTGCCCGCCGGCCCCGATGCCGGGCCGCTGGGCCCGGTGCACCATGATCGCCGCGTTCCAGCGGATGTACGCCCGGATCCGCCGCTCGATGGCCTCGTCCCCGGGGAACCACGGCTCCCGCTCGGGCGGGATGGTGTTGATGTAGTCCGTGGTGGTCAGCGGTGGCACGCCGACCTGACGCTCTCGGGCGCGTTCGAGCAACCGCAGCATGACGTACCGCGCCCGCTGCCGGCCGCGCTCGTCGATGACACCATCGAGCGACTCGATCCACTCAAGGGTCTCGTCCGGATCGATGTCGGGTAGCTGGCTCGGCAGGCCGTCGCTGATCACCGGCCGCTTGCGCTCGGCTCATGCCGCCGCCTTCGCTTCGGGAGGGACTCCGGGGTCGCCGGAGATCTGACAGACTCTCCCGCTATCCTGCCCTCCCTGCGTCCCCCGCGTCACGCCTACCCGGCCTGTGGGCGACGATCGGCACATACCCGGCGGTAACACCGCGCCGGTGCGCATTTCCAGGCGGTAGCCGTCCATCGAAGGAGGACTGTTCGATATGGAGACCGAAGTCATCACGGTACGGACGGGCAGTCGACCCGCGGTCGCGGACATCACCGCCGAGGCCGCCCGGTTCGTCGCCGGGCGCGGCGACGGGCTGCTGCATGTGTTCGTTCCGCACGCCACGGCCGGCCTGGCCATCATCGAGACCGGCGCCGGCTCCGACGACGACCTCCTCCGGGCGCTCGACGACCTGCTGCCCACCGACGACCGGTGGCGGCACCGGCACGGCTCGGCGGGCCACGGACGGGACCACGTCATGCCGGCGTTGGTCGCACCGTACGCGAGCCTGCCGGTGGTCGGCGGCGAGATCGCGCTGGGCACCTGGCAGTCGATCTGCCTGGTCGACCCCAACGGCGACAACCCGACCCGCCAGGTTCGACTGTCATTCCTGCCAGGCCTGACATTCCTGCCGGAGGCTGACATTCCTGCCAGGCTGACGTTCATACCGGGCTGGACGTTCCTACCGGGCTGACCAGTTACGAATAATGGACGGTCGTGACCACCCCCCAGGAACTCGACGAGCGATTCCGGACTGTCGTGGGCGGGCTCACCGTGCCGGAGCAAGCGGGAGATCCGGCGGCTCCGGTCCGGGAGGATTCCGAGACTCACCGGAGCTACGGCATTGCGAGCTCTTCGATGCCCAGCTGGCCAGCCGGCACCTGGACCTGGCCGCGCGTTGGCTGCGCAGCTTCGGCGAGGGCTTTTATACGATCGGATCGGCCGGCCACGAGGGAAACGCCGCGGTGGCGCCGCCGTACGGTCGACCGATCCGGCTCTGCTGCACTACCGCTCCGGCGGTTTCTACTGTGCCCGGGCCAACCAGGCCGGTGATGGCGATGCGATCCGGGATGTGCTGCGCGGACTGGTCGCCGCCGCCACGGAACCGATCGCCGGCGGCCGGCACAAGGTCTTCGGCCATCCAGCGTTGAACGTCGTGCCGATGACGTCGACGATCGCCTCGCACCTGCCCCGTGCGGTCGGGTTGGCCCGCGCCATCGAACACCACCGTCGCGCCAAGCCCAGGCACGTATTCGATCGCCGCGCTGTTGAGACGAAGCGGTGGCCCGACGACGCGATCGTCGTCTGCTCCTTCGGCGACGCGTCGGTGAACCACGCGGTCGCCCAGGCCGCCTTCAACACCGCGGGCTGGTTCGACCACGTGGGCGAGAAGGTGCCCCTGCTCTTCGTCTGCGAGGACAACGGGATCGGCATCAGCGTGCGCTCGCCGGAGGACTGGGTACGGTCGACGCTGCACGGTCGCCCTGGGTTGCGGTACTCCGCCGCGGACGGGTGCGACCTTCCGGCCGCCTTCGACGCGGCGGCGGATGCGGTGGACTGGGTGCGAGCCAACCGCCGCCCCGCGGTGTTGCACCTCGACATGATCCGGCTGATGGGACACGCCGGCGCCGACGCGGAGGTCGGCTACCGGACCAGCGCCGAGATCACGGCCGACCTTTCCCGTGACCCCCTGATCGCGACCGCGGCGCTTCTGGTCGAGGCCGGCCTACAGACGCCGGAGGATCTGCTCGCGCGATATGACCAGATGGGCTGGGAGGTGCGCCGAATCGCCGAGGAGGTGATCGGCGAGCCCAAGCTCGCCAACGCCGCCGAGGTCGTGGCGCCGCTCGCGCCACGCCGGCCGGTACGCGTCGCTCGCGCGGTGTCCGCAGCGGCCGACGCCGCGCTCGGGCCAGGCCAGAGTGCCCGTACCGAGGCCTTCAACGGTCGCCTGCCCGAGAAGAGCGGACCGCTCACCCTGGCTCAGACGATCAACGCGACACTGACCGACGCGCTGGTCACGAATCCGGGCGTGATCGTCTTCGGCGAGGACGTCGGCGTCAAGGGCGGCGTCTACGGCGTGACCAAGGGACTTCGCGACCGGTTCGGGGCGGAACGGGTCTTCGACACGCTCCTGGACGAGACATCCATCCTCGGCCTGGCGCTGGGTTCGGGCCTGGGTGGGCTGATCCCCGTACCGGAGATCCAGTACCTGGCGTACCTGCACAACGCCGAGGACCAACTGCGCGGCGAGGCGGCGTCGCTGCAGTTCTTCTCGTCCGGCGCGTACCGCAATCCGATTGTGGTACGGGTGGCCGGACTCGCCTACCAAGAGGGCTTCGGAGGGCACTTTCACAACGACAACGCCGTGGCCGTGTTACGTGACATTCCCGGTCTGGTGGTCGCCGTACCGTCGGGTCCGGCCGAGGCCGCACCGATGCTACGGGCCTGCCTGGCCGCGGCCGAGGTCGATGGCAGCGTGTGCGTCTTCCTCGAGCCGATCGCGCTGTACCACACCCGCGACCTGCACGTGCCGGACGACAACGGGTGGCTGGCGCCGTACGCGCCGCCGGAGGAGTGGGCACGCGACCACGTCACGGTCGGGCGGGCCCGGGTGTACGGCGACGGCGAACACCTGACGGTCCTGACGTTCGGTAATGGGGTACGGATGTCGCTGCGGGTCGCAGCCCGGCTCGCCGAGCGCGGCGTGGGTGTGCGCGTGGTCGACCTACGCTGGCTCAATCCGCTTCCCGGCGCTGACCTCGTTCGGGAGGCAGCGGCCACCGGGCGGGTTCTGATCGTGGACGAGACGCGTCGCAGCGGTGGCGTCGGCGAGGGTGTGCTGGCGGCTCTGGTCGATGCGGGTTACGTCGGCGCGATCCGCCGGGTCTCGGCCGTCGACTCGTTCATCCCACTGGGTAACGCCGCCAAACATCTGCTCGTCTCCGAAGAGATGATCGAGCAGGGTGCCCACTCCCTGCTGGGGGGCTGAGGACGTATCTTCACAAGTGTTCGGTGCGCTACTTGCGCGCAGCGCTGCAAGTGTGTGGACTACGCGCTAGGACCAATATCGACATGGCAGGAGGATTTCGACAGTGAGCGCGACCGCGGGCCAGGCCGACGGGGTACGCAGCCTGGCGGACCGGCTCGGGATCGAGTCGGGCATGGTCGTCATGGAGATCGGCTACGACGATGACGTGGACGACGATCTTCGAGACCTGCTGCTGGAACGGGTGGGGGAGTTCGTCGATGAAGACACCGACGAGGTCGTTGACTCCATTTTGCTGTGGTGGCGCGACGGCGACGGTGACCTGGTAGAGACTCTGATCGATGCGTTGAGTCCGCTCGCCGAGAACGGCGTGGTGTGGCTGCTCACGCCGAAGGCGGGCCGTGACGGGCACGTCGAGCCGAGTGAAGTCACCGAGTCGGCGCCAGCGGCGGGCCTGCAGCAAACCTCCACGATGAGCGTCGGCAAGGACTGGGGCGGAGCCCGTCTGGTCGCTCCCCGCACCGCACAGAAGAAGCGCTGACGCCCATGTGTTAACGAGGTGCCGCGTAGCCTGCTCCTCAGCTAGCGACACAGTATGTGGTTACCTCGAGCGTTCGGATGTCGATGTCGGGCATAGCGGCCGCAAACGCGTCTGCGTCGGAATGGCTTGCGAAGTAGACGGCCGTGTACTTCGCGTCCTCGTCGGTGATCCCAAGCGCCTGCCGTGCGCCATCGTCGCAGGTGACCGGCACGATGCCGGCTCGATAACCGAGCTCTGCTGCGGTGGCCACCCACGCTCCCGGTCTGGCGTTCCGGTCGTCGCCATGGAAGACGCCGAGGACCGCGGCCCACGCCGTCGTGCCGTCATGCAGATCCGTCAACTGCGCTGGGAGCCCGGCGTGCGGGCCGCACTCCGGGTCGTACAAGCACATCCCAGCCTCCATCAGACGGCTGACCGAGCGAGTGCGAGACATGTCGCACCTCCCGGGAAGACCTGCATTGCTCATCTGGAGCGGCCGGCTTTCAGATTGCCCAGTTCGTAGACATTGGCTGTCTACCCAAGGGTCGTTCGAAGTTCGATTCGACTGTCAGTATTCGTGCTCGTCGAGCCCGGCGGTAGCGGCTAGTCGGGACCGCTTCTCAGGTCTACAGAAACCATCCACCATCCTAAGTAGACGCTAGTAGGCACTCGTGCCCGAATCGCGGTGCTGCTTACGTGGCTCCGCCTGATCCATGACACTTTGATGTGAGGTGATCACGTACCGGGCTAGATCATCAATCAAAGGTATTGGCGGCTGTGGTCAGTCCGGACACGTACGATCGGTCGGGAGGTGGGCCTGGCGATGAGGGAGGTGGCGGACCCGATTGCGGATCTCATCGGCGACTACCGGGCGTTCACCGTGCAGCAGCGCGACCGGCTGGTCGCGCGTGGCATCGACATCACGTCGTACGAGCTGAGCCACGTCGCCGTCCGCGTCCCGGAGTGGGACCAGTACGTACATGTCCGGACGCTCCTCGAGCGCCACGCCGTCGCGAACCTGGAGAATGTCTGGAACGGACGGCCGATCTCCAAGATTCTCCTTTCCGAACCGCTGCGCGTCCTGGACGGCCAGGTCGTCCCCCTCATCGAGCTCATCCCGCCAGTACACCAGCGCGTCTACCGAATGGGCCTTGAGCACCTCGGGGTCGTCGTCGGCGAGGACGTCGACGCGTTCTCGCGGACGCACCGGGCGGCCCTTACCGGCCAACAGTTCCAGAGCCCGACGAACGAGCCGTACTACGTCCTGTTCGAGGACTTCACCCACGTGAAGTTCTACCGCCGCTCGCTGCGCGCGGCGGTCGAGCTGGAGGGCGGCCGGTTCGACGGCGTCCATCACGTCGATGACTGGATCCCGCAGCGGCTGGTCACGGCGACCGGGCCGAATCCCCTGCCCCGGTGAGTGATGTGCCCGACGCGTCTTCTCCTAGCCGATGACCGTGTAGCCAGACCCAGAGGCTACGCTCACGTGGCCTCAGATGAGAGCTCGATCACGGCCTGGTGTAGTTGTGTACGGGGTAGCGCAGATGCGTGACGCCCACACCGGCGACCACGGTCGGATTCCCGAGGACCACTGGCGCGTTGCGGGCCTGGTCGAACATCGGGATCCCGGATCCGAGCAGCAGCGGGACGAGGTCAATGTGTAGCTCGTCCAGAAGCCCGGCGTCGAGGCACTGCCGGATAGTGTCGCCGCCGTGAAGCCCCACCGCGCATTCTCCGGCGGCTGCGGCCGCTTGGGCTACGGCGCTTTCGAGCCCGTCGGTGACGAAGTGGACGGTCGAGCCGGGACGGGGCCATCCCTCCGGCACGTCGTGAGTGAGGACCAATGCTGGAATTCCCCACGGGTGCTGACCGCCCCAGCCCTCGGCTTTTTCGAAGGTACGGCGGCCCGTGAGCATCGCCCCGACCTCTCCCATCAGACCGCGCAGATGCGCCGCGCTTGGGGCGGAGACGCGGACCGTCATCTCCGACGTCGCAGTGGGAACGACGACGTCGCCCGCCGTGTACCATTCGAAGACCTCCGCCACGCCGTCACTCCGGTCAGCGACGTAGCCGTCGAGCGACATTGACATGATCGCGATGACCTTCGCCATAACCGCGTCCTCTCATCTCCTATCGAGGGTGGCCGCCCCATCGGGCCGCCTCTTACCCTGCTACGAACGCCGCCGCCTCGATCCGACGCGCTCCGCTGAGATTTCCTTGACGGCTGATGCTCGGCGTTGATCGCGGCCCAGCGCAAACAGCGGCAGATGTCGGCGGCTCGAAGCACGTCGGCGGTCGTAAGGTCGACCCCTTAACCGGCGGCGGGAGGACGGTGGCAGGACATGCGGGTGACGATGGCGAGCGGGGCAGCCGGGCGGATTGGCCGGGTGAATGAGGACTTCGTCGGCGCGATAACGACGGCTGCGGTGCTGACCGACGGCGCCGGAATCCCCGGCAGCGAATCGATCTGCCGACACGGCGTGGCCTGGTACGCCAGTCGGCTGGGCGGAAACCTGCTTGGCCTCTTGTCATTGAGGCGCGAACTCAGCCTTTCGGCGCTGCTCGCCGACGCCATCGAGCAGGTGACCGGCGACCATCGGGACACCTGCGACGTCGCCGACTCCATCAGTCCGTCGGCTACGGTGGCGATCCTGCGCCTATCGAACGGCCTTATCGAGTACCTGGTGCTCGGTGACGCGGTCGTCGTGCTCGACCGAGCAAATAGTGCGCCGCTGGTCGTCTCCGATTCTCGTGAGGTGATCATCAGCCGGTCGTACCGGTCCGCACTCGAGGCCACCGCCGAGGGCAGCGACGAGTATCACCGAATCCTGCGGGACCTGCGGGCCAACCGGAACCATCCGGGCGGGTTCTGGGTGGCCAAGGACGATCCGCGGGCGGCCGACGAGGCGATCACCGGAAGCTGTTCGATCTCCGAACTGAACAGTGGCGTCCTGCTGAGCAACGGAGCCAGCCGAATCGTGGACCGATTCCAGCGCGCAGATTGGCCCCAGGTCTTGGCTGTCCTCGCGTCCAGCGGACCCGCCGAAATCATCCACCGCGTCCGTCAGGAGGAGGCGCGACACGCGGTAGCGGCAGACGATGCGACTATCGCCTACTGCACAAACCTCGGCGAGGCCTGACCCTCAACGAAGCGGTCGTCGGCGCGCTGAACCGGGCCCGGCGACAGGGTGAGCTGCGAACGGCGCCGACTGCTTCAGCCCGCCGCCTGGCCGGCCGGCATCGGCACAGTCCATTGTGGACGATCTTGGCTGACTCTGGCTGATCCCTTACACGGTGGTCTCGGTTGACGCCTAACGCGACCCGCCCAACGTCGGCCGGGCGATACGAGTCACGCCATGACCACGGCGAGTGCGAACACGGCATCCGTGTGGCCGGTCAGCGGCTCGCCAAATCGTTGGCGCGCGTTTGGATCCCACAGTTGAATCGTCCCGTCGTCACCGCCGGTCGCGAGAGCGATCCGCTCACCGGGCATCGGCACGGTGGCAATCGCATTCACTGCCCCTGTGTGGCCGGTCTCGAGCGGGTCGCCCCAGGCGCGGCCGGTGGCCGGGTCCCACAGACGGATAGTCGGGTCTTCCCCGACGGTCGCGAGCAGGACGCGTCGGTCGACCGATATCACCGTCATGGCTGTCATTGGCCCGGTGTGGCCCATCATCGGCTCGCCGAGTTGATTGCCGGTCATCGGGTCCCATAACTTCACCGAGCCCTCGCCGCCCGCGGTGACCAGTGCTGTACGCCAATACGGCATGGGCACTGAGCCAATCGCGTTCACCGCGCCGATATGTCCGGTAGCGAACGGGGAGCCGACAGTCTGGCCGGTGGCTGGATCCCACAACCGCACCCAGGCGTCTGCGGTCGCGCTGGCCAGCACATTCAGGCCGCCGTCAATGGTCACGGCGGTCATCTGTTCCACCTCGAGCCGATGGCGAAGCACGGCGCGGCGCCAATGGCGGCGGACCGGCTGGCCGCTCACCGCATCCCAAAGTCGTATCGCGGCGTCATCTCCGCTCGTAGCCAACACGGTCCGGCCATCGGCGAAGGACAACGAGCAGATCGTGAACACTACGCGGTGACCCGTGGCTACGGGGCTGCCAACCGGTTGGCCCGTGGCCGGGTCCCAAAGCCGAAGGACGGCGCTCTCACCGCCAGTTGCGAGCAATGTGCGTCCGTCGCGCAGCTGCACCGGGGTCACGTCGTACACCTCGCGGTGCAAACCACTCGTATGGACCATCCACGGCTCGCCAATCGGCTGACCGTCGGAGGGGTCCCACATTCGCACGGTTGCGTCGCCACTTCCCGAGGCAACGAGCGGACGCGACGGTGCTAACACCCTGGGTCTCGGCCAACGACTAACCCAGGCGGTGATTGCAAGTCAGGCACAGCCACCAACTGATACTGAAGCGTGACGGATCAAGTGAAGCCAGGCACCATTGTGGACGATTGGACATCCGATGTGGACACGGTGTTGATTACGTCGCTGATCCTAGTCCGTGCCGCTGGGCCGCGAACAAGAGTCGGCATTGCATCTGGTTGAAACCTCGGCGAGCGACGCGGCAGCATCGGGCCGACAGAATTGCAGCGCCATGAAGGATGCCTTGTGGGGTCGTAAGGCTGAGGCGGCCGTACAGCATGACTAAGTTGGCGTTCGCCTCTGCTGGTGCAGGTTCGTGGCGGGCCAAAGGATGGACGACTAGCAGTGGTTATGGCACCGTGGTCCATGATCTCTCGATGGGCGGTTGACCGCACCGCCGGCTGGCTTGGGATCGGGTTCCTCGTCACGCTGCTTGCGAGTGAGGCCGCGTTGTCGTTGCCGGACGAGCACGCACCTGCTGCGCCAGTGGCCTCGTTCTACGCGGAGCACCGAGCCGTCATTGTCATCCTGCAGATCGTCGGCTTTGCGAGCTGCACCTTACTCGCCCTGTTCGCGTGGCGGCTCCGCAGCATCGATCGGAGGGTCGCGACAGCCGGCCTGATGCTGGCGGTCACGGCATTCGCTCCCGGCGCGATCACTATCGCGCTCGCCATCACTGCGGATCCGCAGCATTCGACCAACGCCGGCACCTAAGCCTGGAACCTCGAGGCGATGATCTGTTATTCATCGGAATCACGCTATTCGCCGTCACCGTCGCCGTTCAGCTCGCACGCTCGCCGCGATGGATCGGCGTCGTGGCGGCGATCGTCGCGCTGACCTGCGTGCTTCGGCTGGTGCTCGAGGCTCTGGGTCGAACCCGCGGGTTTCTCGACTCGATTGCGCCGATTACGTTCCTCGTGCTTGTTGCCGCGCTCGTCTGGCTCATATTTCGCGGATACCCGCGCGGTCAATCGGCTCTGTAACGCGCGGGCGGTAGAGCTGACCATCGTTCGAGGACTGCGACATGAGACGAAACGCAGGCCGTCAACCATGAAGCCAGTGTCCGACGTCCGCTTGTCAAGAGCTTGGGCGCGTTCTCGCTGGCGAAAAGCATTCAGCGGCCAGGATCCGACGGGGACGACGGGCGCCACTGCCGCCTGATCAGCCCGTACACCCACGAGTCCGATACCTCGCCGTTCACGACGCAGTCTTCCCGCAACGTCCCTTCACGCACGAATCCGAGCTTTTCCAGGACGCGAGCAGATGCCGTGTTGCGCGTATCGGTCTCGGCCTGGACTCGATTCAGGTCTAGCGTGTCGAATGCCCACTGCAGCAAGGCGCATGCGGCCTCCGTCGCGTAGCCGTGGCCCCATGCCGCATCGACGAGGCAGTAGCCCATCGACGCGCTGCGATGGTCGGGGTTCCATCGGGTCAGACTGCACCAGCCGATAAATGCCCCGTCGGAAACACGGTCGATGGCCAGCCGCGCCCCGCTTCCTTCGTCCGCCATTTGTTGGCAAGCCGTGATGAAGCGTTCGGCGCGCGCTCGTTCGCTCCAGGGCGGCGCATCCCAGTAGCGCAGCACGTAGGCGCTGCTGTGCATCGCGAAGAGGGCGTCCGCGTCTTCACCGGTCACGGGGCGCAGTAGCAGCCGAGCGGTGTGCAGCGTGGGGGTGGGCAAGGACATACGCGCAATGTTGCCTTGTCATGAGGGGCGGCCGGACGGCGGCATAGGCCATGCCCTAGGAGCGCGCGGCGCACATGCCGCCCTGAGGAAGCAGGCAACTCTGTCAGACTCGCGTGTCCTCATTGCGTTCGTCAACCAAGATGCGCTGGCTTCCCAGGCACTTCACTAGACACGCGCCGCCGCCGCCACCGTCTTCGGGTGCGGCAGATGAGTGCGGTTGGACTACTCGTAGCCGGTGGCGGCGGCAATGATCTCCGCTCACGGTGGCCACCTGACGCTCGCGGGGCCGAACGGCAGAAACCCGTGAAATTTCTTCTGGCATAGTGTCGGATCCAAGGCGAGGCGTTCGTAGAACAGGTGAGAGACGGCCGGAGCAGGCAGGCCGCCGGGACAAGGGAGTCGTGGGATGACGCGGTACTTGATCTCGTTCGATGCCGGCGCGATGGACCACATCCCCGAGGAGGATATGCCCGACGTGGCCAAGGCCTCGCACGCGGTGGTCCAGGAGGCAGTGAACGCCGGCGTGTGGGTTTTCGGCGGCGGGCTGGAAAGCCAGAGGGCCAGCATCGTGGCCACCGACGGGATGGTGACCGACGGCCCGTACCCGGAGACAAAGGAGGTCGTTGGCGGGTTCTCGCTCGTCGACGTGCCCTCACGCGAGGAGGCGCTGGCGTGGGCTGCCAAGATCGCCGTGGCTTGCCGCTGTGCGCAAGAGGTACGGGAGCTCATGCCCGACCCTGAACAAGACGCGATGCTCCGCCAGGCTCACAGGCGATGGTGACGTCCCGACGATGTCTGATCGAACGAGACCCGCCACGCTAGAGCAAGACTTGCCTGGCCGCGGTTGACGACGCGGGTCTGCGCATCGAACCGGGGACGCCGGGCGGTGTCCCCGGGATCGGGCGTGGGGAGAAGCCCGGTCCTCGAGCTCGCCGGATCCCCGCAACCACTGATCGCCCAGTGGAGCGACAGCCAGGCCCATCGCGGCGAGTGTGCCCGCTGATCGGCATAGAAAGACGCGTCGCGGCCGGGCGCATGGTGCTTGCCTTACTCGAGCCAATGTGATCATGCAAAGCATCAGCCGAGGCTGTTTCGTCAAGCATCATGTGAGATCAGGCACCAATGTGGACAGTTCGTCGTACTCCGCTTGATGCGTTACACGATGACTCCACTTGACGGGTTACACGTGCGCGAGCTAACCGACTGCGGGCCGTCACCACTCGATCGGAATACAAGGCGCGAGTTAACAAGTAGCCGATGACAGTGCTGATCCGTTGGCGCGTCGGCCCAGCTTGAGGGCGGTGTGGGTGGTGTCGGCAGGCCTTGGAACTCGGGCGCGTCGTCAGGTCGAAGTAGGGTTGTCGCAGTTGGCGGGTTCTGTCCTGCGCAGAGATGTCACCGTCGATGGCTCCCCACGCGAACCAGAGGTTGATTTGGGTTCGAGCCTGCAACGGTCGGGCGCGTTGATGGTGTCAGAACCAGGACGGTCCCTGCTGCATATACGGTGTCTCGAGCGTCCGCGCCTCGTCGTCAGTGAGAACGATGTCGAGAGCGTCGGCTGCCTCCTTCAGGTGATGCGGCTTGGTCGCGCCGACGATCGGCGCGGAGACGCCGGGGTTGCGCAGCACCCAGGCGAGGGCAACCTGGGCCATGCTGACGGCGCGCTGCTCAGCGACGTCCTGTACCGCGTTCACGACCGGTTCGTCGACGGGTGAGTCGAACGCCTTGACCACCTTGTCGGTGCTCGACCGATCGCTCTGCTGACCCCACGGCCGGGTGAGGCGGCCCTTGCCGTTCGGCGAGTAGGGGACCAGTCCGACGCCCATGTCGGCGCACATGGCCATAAGTTCCCGTTCGTCCTGACGGCGGAGGAGGTTGTACTGGTTCTGCATCGACTCGAACCGGGTCCACCCGCCGAGAGCGGCGGCGTGCTGGAGCTTGGCGAACTGCCACGCGTACATCGATGACGCTCCGAGGTAGCGGACCTTGCCGCCACGGACGATGTCGTGCAGGGCCTGCATCGTCTCTTCGACCGGTGTGTCGGGGTCGAAGCGATGAATCTGGTAGAGGTCGATGTAGTCAGTGCCGAGGCGAGTGAGTGAGGCATCGACCTGTTCGAGGATTGCTTTGCGGGACAGACCCTGACCGCCGGGGCCGTTGTGCATTTTCCCCCAAACCTTGGTAGCGAGGATGATGTCCTCGCGGCGGGAGTACCGCTTGATGGCTCGGCCGACGAGTGCCTCAGACGTGCCGGCCTGGTAGGTGTTGGCGGTGTCCCAGAAGGTGATGCCAAGTTCGACGGCTTCCCGGAAGAACGGCTGCGCGGCATCGTCGTTGAGAGCCCAGGGGTGGGCGCCGGCGACGGATGCGTCGCCGTAACTCATGCACCCCAGGGCAAGGCGGCTGATCTTAAGCCCTGTAGTACCGAGCCGTGTGGTCTCCATGATCGTGTCCTTTGAGTGGCCGTGCTCGTGAGATCAACGATGCTCCGTCTTCGGCACTACTGATGTGTAGCGCATGATGTTGAGCCCGACACCAATGTGGACCGTTTGTCCGACTCCGGTTGATGCTCCACACCTTGGCCTCGGCGATGCTTCACGCACTCAGCAAGCGCACGACGCGCGGCAGATGCGGGCGTTGCGAGGCTCAGCCGATGCGCTCGGCTAGCGAGACGATGATCCCTTCGGGCCCCCGGACGTAGGCCATCCGCCAAACGCCCTCGTACTCGCCGATGCCACCGACCAGTCCGTAGCCGTTGGTAGCTGCCCAATCGACAACCGCCTGCAGGTCGTTGACCTCGAAGGCCACGCTGCGCAATCCCAGCTCGTTAGCCATGGCTGCCGGTGAGCCCGGCACGGAGTCGGGTCGCACGAAGCTCGAGAGCTCCAGGCGGGTACCATCGTCGGGCGGCTTCAGCATGACGATCTCGGTGCGGGAGTCGGGAATGCCGCAGACTGTGTCCAAGAACTCGCCCTCGACGAACGTCCTGCCCTCGACCTCCAGGCCGAGCGCCACGAAGAAGGCGGTCACGACGTCGAGATCTGCGACCGTGAGGCCGACGTGGTCGAAGCGTCGTACGTGTGACATAGGCCCGCCCTCCCCTCGTCGCATCACCGTGCATCCGCCACGGTAGGCATACTCAGTACGTCTCATTGCGGGACCTCCGCAAACGCAGACTATCAGCGGCATGGGCGTTACTCGTCGCCCGGCTGTCCGGGGTCAAGGTGCTCGTCGGTTGCGGCGTCACAGACGCCGATGCCGAGGCGGACGCAGTCGGTCCAGTCCAGTTGGCTTCGCTTAATGGGTTGCGGGTAAGGGGAGGCGCCGAATAGAACTGGTGGCCGGACCTATGAGGAAGGAGGGCCGAGCCATGTTCGCCATGCAAGTTGCGCTCGTATCCTCCCGGGGTAATCAGCTGAGCTGATCCCGGTGCGGGCAGGGCGCCTCCGGACGGAGAATGCCTTGAGTGTGCATAGGTATGACCTGAACCTGCGCCCGATCACTGGGCTTGATGAGCTGGACCTGTTCAACAGTTTGCCGTACGTCCTCAACGATGAAGTGGGTGGCGACCTGGCGGCCGGTCGACGCCGCCCGGAATGGCTGTGGCTCGCCATGCGCGGTGATCGGGTGGTGGCCCGGGCTGGATGGTGGTCGCGGCCGGGCGACCAGAACCCGCTGCTGATGGACATCTTCGATATCGACGGCGATCCCGACGAGGGCGTGCGGTTGCTGGAGACCGCGCTGCCCGCAATCGTCCCCGCCGGCGCGACGCCCCCGGGGTACGGGCGGTTCCTCCCCGCTGATTGGCGCGACCAGCAACACACCCGGCAGGGGGTCGACGACCGGATAGGGGCACTCGAACGCGTCGGAGCGAAGCTGTTTGTGGAACGGCTGCGCTTGGAATGGCGCCCCGGTACGCCCGTTGCCGAACCCAGCGGGCGACTCACCTTCCGGTCGGTCCGCAACCCGGGCGAGCTTGTCGAGCTGATGACGCTCGTGCTGGACGGCACTCTCGACGCCCACAGTCGCGACGACATGAGCCGCATGACCTCCAGCCAGGCCGCGCAGGAGCAGTACCACAACGAACTCGAGCGCTACGCCAGCCCGCATGAGTGGTGGCGGATCGCAACGCTGCCGGACGGAGAACCGGTCGGGTTCGTGATCCCCGCGCACAACGGTTACAACCCGATCATCGCGTACCTCGGAGTCGTACCGGCACATCGCGGCCATGGTTATATTCACGACGTGCTCGCCGCGGGCACGAGCGTGCTCGCAGCCCAGAACGTTCCACGGATCCGCGCCGCCACCGACATCGGTAACACACCAATGGCGGCGGCCTTCGCCCAAGCCGCCTACGTTACGTTTGAGCGCCAGATCGAGATGACCTGGCGATGATCACGCAGCGCCAGACCTGACCGACCTCAGGTCCAGCGCCCGCGTGATACGGTCCGTGATGGCGCGGGCCCGGACTCATCGTGATCGCGTAATTGATCCTCCGAGGCCGTTTCGTCGAGCATGATGTGTGAACCCGCCCACTAAAGTGGACGCCAAAGTGGACAGTCTGTGCGACTCCGATGCTCGCTGGGAGCATCGCGACGGGCAGACCTGCACGGCGCCAAGCCGTGCGGCCTCGACCTCGGACAGCGGCCACACTTCGATCCAGCCGCAGACGACGACCGAGCCATTCAGTCGAGACAGAACTCGTTGCCTTCGATGTCCTGCATCACTAGGCACGACTCATTTTCGCCATCGGCAGGCAGTAGTCGCACGCGTGCCGCGCCGAGCGCGACCAATCGTGCGCATTCGGCCTCAAGTGCGGCCAGGCGCTCTTCACCCACGAGCCCGGTGCCGACCCGCACGTCAAGATGCAGCCGATTCTTGACGACTTTGCCTTCGGGAACGCGCTGGAAGTACAGTCGCGGGCCGATACCCGAGGGATCAATGCATGCGAACGCTGAACCCTGACGCTCAGTCGGCAGCGCGCGATCGAAATCGTCCCAAGTGGCAAACCCCTCCGGTGGCGGCGGTACGACGTACCCCAATACCTCGCACCAGAAACGAGCGACGCGCTCAGGTTCTGCGCAGTCGAAGGTGACTTGGATCTGCTTGACCGACGTCATCGGTCCAACATAGAGGCGCGACCCTGCCATCGCCGCGCGGGTCGCGGTTTCGCTGACATGGGTTGGTGACCCGCTCGGAGCCGGGGGTTCACGGAGGGCTGAGGAAGAACCACGAAACCTCCCAGGAACACGCCCGCCAGAGCCCATTGCTCCCCCTGGAAGGGTCCCAGAAACGGGCTTGTCGCCGATGGCGGCCGCCCACGCTATCGGCCGCCCGCAGACCGCATATGATCTTCTCCGCCGGCTCAGTTGACAGAGATCTCCTTGGTCAAATCACCGGTTGCGTCGTGAAACCGTACCGTCCATCGTCCAGGATCGGTGGCAGTGGCTGAGATCTGTGCGGTTGCGCCACCGCTCACTTGCACTTGGCCCGCAGTCTTGCCGGCCGGGTCAAGGAGCGTGACGTCGACGGGCCCGGTTTCTTCGTTGACGATCGAGACTTTGATGGTGTCACCCACCTTCGCCGTATCGGCGCCGACGAAGAGCAGGCCGTCGCCGCTGATCGTGGCGGTGGCTGCGGCAGTCCCGCCGTTCGTGGTCGTGCCACCCGTGCTTCGAGCCGGTGTGGAGGTAGCCGCAGTCGTCGTCGGCCCATCGGTCGTGCTCGCTTCCTCACCACCACAACCAGCCAGCGCCAGCAGGACGAGGCTACACATTGCCAGATGAAGCCTCTTCATATCATCACATCCAACGATGGAGAGGGCGAGGAACTAACTCTAGTACTGCCGGCGGGGGTCGCCTGTCTCGCAACCTACCGAGTCCAGACGGATTTCGGTCTGCCGTTGGCGTCGTCGGCGCCTGTGTTGATGGATCTTCGAGCGCGTTCGACCTACGGCCGGGCCGGGGGTCAGATTGCCTGCGCGAGTTCAGTGAACGACGCGGCAACCCATCACCTTCCGCGATCGTATCGAGTGCTGTCACGCCCGCTCAGTCGGCGTGTCGGAACAGCGATCCGCGTGCCCGTCACCCTTGCCTGCGCAGAGTCTTGAAGCATTCCGACGGCTGGCGGACCCGCTGAACCTGACGAACCCTGCGGCACCGGCTATCGAGACCTGGCCGGTGGCACAGATCAAGATGACCCAATCGCGATCTTAAATAGCCGGCCAAGGCCGGAGCCGGCATAGCTCGAGGTGGCACACCTGATTGCGCCGGCGTTGCGTCTTGAGCACGTTCCGAAGCGAAGCAAGGTCAAACGACCTCAACTCGGCATGACCGCGCCCGTCGCGGCGTGTGCGGAGACGTCCACAACGTTTGTCGCTGTGTGAGCCAGCTAACTACGATGGCGGCCGACGGTGGAAAGGCGCCTCATGTTCGAGCGATTCACTGACGGAGCACGCCGGGCCGTTGTTCTTTCCCAAGAAGAGGCCAGGCAACTCGATCATCCGTACATCGGCACCGAACACCTCCTGCTCGGGCTGCTTCGGGAGCAACAAGGCATGGCAGCGACTGCCTTGGCGGATCTCGGCATCTCCCTCGACGGGGTCAGGCGCCAGGTCGCGGAGACTGTCGGCCGCGGTGCGCAAAGTCCGGGTTCCCACCTCCCGTTCACCCCGTCGGCCAAGAAAGCCATCGAGCACTCACTCGGGGAGGCGTTGAAGTTGGGGCACAACCAACTTGGTACGGAGCACATCTTGCTTGGACTTCTCCATGACAGTGAGGACACGGCCGTCCAGATTCTGGTGGCTCTTGGTACCGACGCCGCTGTGGTTCGTCAGCAGGTGCTGCAGTCGATGCAGTAACTAGCCATTGGCCTGCTCGCAGAGCGCAGAGAGCGCGCTGGTGGTTATCGCGGGCAGGTCCCGGCCGCAACCGGCAGCTCACCTTCGAGTGAGTCGGTCGGGTCCGGTCTCCGGGCGGCGCGTGCGGGCACCGCCGCCTGACTTGGTGGTCTCCGGCCCCCGCGGTTAATCGTCGATCGACTGGTAGACGGCGGTCCAGATGTCGAACCACATCGGCAGCATCTGGTCGCCCGCGTGCGCCCGCTGCAGGATGAAGATCATCGTCATGTCCTCCGCGGGATCGTTGTACCAGGCTGTGCCGTAGAAGCCGGGCCACCCGTAGCTGCCGACCGAGGGTCCAAGGTGGGTGCGGCGGGTGCGCACCGACATCCCGAGACCCCAGCCGATGGCGTCGAAGTAGCCGGGCCAGAACCCGGAGACCGCCTTTTGCGCCGGGGTCAGGTGGTCGCTGGTCATCAGCGTCACCGATGGCCGCGAGAGCACCCGCTCGCCGAGGTGCGTGCCGCCGGCGAGCAGAGCCGAGGCGAAGGCGAGGTACTCGTCGGCGGTCGAGACGAGCCCCCCGCCACCACCCTCGAACGCCGCGCCGGCTCCACCGACCGTCGGGGCCGTCTTCGACGACCGGCTCACCGGTGACGGCGTTGTCGCGCTCGTACGCCGTCGCTAACCGGGCGAGGCTCTCGCCACCGACGCTGAACCCTGTGTCCTTCATACCGAGCGGATCGCAGATCCGCTCGCGCAGGGCATCGCCGAAGGACATGCCGGTGGCCCGGGCGATGAGCACGCCCGTCACGTTGGCGGCGGTGTCGTACATCCAGCGCTCACCTGGCTGGTGGACGAGCGGAAGGCTGCCGAGTCGGCGGATCCACTCTTCCGGCGGCGACCCGCCGAGTGCGTTCAGCGCGTCCGCGATCGGGATCGTTCCCGGCTCGGCCGGGACCATACCGGTGCCGAGGGTGTAGGTCAGTAGATCCCGCAGCGTGATCGGGCGTTTCGCCGCGACCGTGTCGTCCATTGGCCCGTCGGGGTCGGCAAGCACGGTCATGTCCGCGAGCTCTGGGAGGAGGCCGTCGACCGGGTCGTCGAGGCGGAGTGTGCAGTCCTCGACGAGAGTCATGGCGCACGCGGCGACGATCGGCTTCGTCATTGAGCCCAGGCGGCAAATCGTGTCCATTGCCATCGGCGTCCTCGACCCTTCGCCCTCGAACGCGAGATCTCCCGTTGCCTCGATGTGCACCTCACCATGACGGGCGAGGACGGCCACTACACCTGGGACGAAGCCGGACTCGACATGACGCTCGAGCAGCTCTCGTACCCGAGAAAGCCGCTTCGACGAGAAGCCACCAGCAGTCACCTGTCTCCTCCTCATCTCGTCCGTTCACAGGTTACACAGTGCGCGACGATGGCACGTTCTCCGAGGACGTGAGGAAGCGACCTGTCCAAGCGGTACCGCTCATCGGCATAGAGAACGTGCGCCGGCCGGCGCACCAGGGCTTCGATACTCGGGTCATTGTGAGCATGTCAAAGATCAGCCGAGGCCATTTCGTCAAGGCATCATGTGAGACCAGGCACCAAAGTGGACAGTCGGTGCCCAGGTCGTCCAGCGCCGTGACCAGCGTTTCCCAGTCGCACCCGTTCTGCCGTGCCCGCCTGTCGCCGCGCTCGTTGCTGTCACGGTTGCTGGGTTATCGCCGTTGTCGGGACCACCGACGTGAGCAGGCATTCGGCAAGGCGGATTCGTCCCAACCGCACTTGACCCGAGGACGTTGCGGTTGCCAGAAACGCAAGTCAAGCAACTGGGCGCGCGGTGAAAGCGGTGTCGTGGCGCGCTCGCAGGCGCGTCGCGTGAAAGACGTGTGGTCCACAAATGGTGAGCGTCAATGCCCGGCCGGGACATGATCACTATCCGGAAGGAGATCGTCCGGAATGGGCTCTACAGTGCCGGGCATGACAGAGATCGGAACGGATTGGCGGGTGGTCGATGGCGTTGCGACGGCATGGTTCGACGCGCCTTCGCTGATCGAGGGGGCTGCGCTGGCCGGGCGCATCGTGGAGCTGTCGGCCGAGATCGTGGTCGACCTGCGCGCGACAGGCATGCGGGTGCGCCTCGACTCAGACGAGCACGCCGAGGCGGTGTCGGCGGCCGCGCGGGATCTCGGGCTGGCCGCGAACCCTGCCGTGCTGCAGCACCTGAGCGTCGTGTTCGAATCCGCGAACCCGTCTGTGGTGAGGCGGTTCTGGCAGCGCGTGCTCGACTACGCGCCTGGGGAGGACGGCGGTTTGGCGGATCCGTTGCGGCGCGACCCCGCGATACGGATCCGGCAGTCGACCGAGCCACGGCCGTTGCGAAACCGCATCCACCTCGACGTGGTGCGGCCGGCCGCGGCGGTCGAGCAGGCGAGTCTTGGTGAGGCATCGGGACCGTTCGGGGTCTGTCACACCGACCCCGACGGCAACGAGGTCGACCTGGTGCCGGGCGCGGCGCTCGGCGAGAGGATCGGGACAGCCGACTGGCAGGCGGTGTTCAGCGCGATGGCGTGCTACCGCATCACCTCGCCGACGCAGCAGCGTGACCTGGCCGCCGCAGCAGCGGCGCTGGCCGACGACACGGGCTTCCCGCTGCTGGTCGACCTGCGCCCCGGGCTCGTGATCATCGACAGCGGTAAGGACCAGTGGGAGGACGACGCCCACGGCCTCGAGCTCGACTTCACCGACCTCGCCGGAAACCTCCAGACCGCTGCCCGCGAACTCGGGGCCACTGCGGATCCGGGGCTGCCGCGCTTCGCTCAGCTCTTCCTCGACGCCGCCGACGTCGCCGCGGTCCGCGCGTTCTGGGTCGCCGCACTCGGATACACCCACGACCGGCGAGCCGGGGTCAGCGACATCCACGATCCGCGGCGGCTGAACCCGGTGCTGGTGTTCCAAGAGCTCGACGCTTCGGAGACGGAGCGGCGCCGGCAGCGCAACCGCATCCACTTCGAGCTCGCTGTGCCGTCGGACCTCGCGCAGACGCGCCTCGCCACGACCGTCGCAGCCGGTGGCCGGCTCCTTGACGAGTCGGAGGATCGCTGGCGGGTCGCCGACCCCGAAGGCAACGAAATGGTGATCGTCAGTGGGGCATGAGCTCGCGTTCGGCTGAGCTCCACGCTTGGCGGTTTCCCGTCAACGAGCGCTGGATCTCCGCCGCAATCAGCATCGAACACGCACGCCACGCTTGAACGCTAGGCCGAAGACGTAACTTCGGGCTAGGGACGACGCGCCGTATAACGACGGTGATGGTGCCTGCCGACGGCCCGGCCTCGGGCGACGCTTGACGCGACCTAATGCCCGATCTGGTGCCGCCCACCCAGTTCGATCGCGAGGCGAACGATGCCGGTTGCAGTACTAGACGATTCCGATGAGCGGTTCCATCTCGGCGACAGCTAAGCGTCAACCCGATAGCGGCGTCTGAGCAGCACCGATAGCGTTCGGCGGATGGGCCACCTCGTGGGGATCGTGCTGGATTGTCGTCATGCGTCGAAGCTCGCGCGGTTCTGGGAGGTCGCGCTTGGCTGGCGGATCCGGCCGTACGACGAGGCCGAGGTCGCCCGGCTCGCCGCCCTGGGCCTGACACCGGAAACTGATCCGATGGTGGCCATCGACTCCCCGGACGGTTCGCTGGTCTTCTTCCTCCAGGAGGTTCCTGAACCCAAGACCGTGAAGAACCGCATGCACGTCGATGTCCGGCCCCGAGACCAGGCTCACCTGGACGAACTCCTCCAGATGGGCGCCACGGTGCTGTCCGAACATGACGGCTGGCGGGTTATGGCTGATCCCGAAGGCAACGAGTTCGACGCTACGCGCCCGGACTAGGACGAGCGGTCACCGCCAGCGTGGCCACCGGTCATGTGAGTATGCCGAGCCCCGGACAGGTCACGACCGCGCGGAGCCCACCGCCGCAAGGATCGCCGACCCAACCGCGGGCGCCGGTCGGCATGGTTCCAGGCTCGGCGTAGGTCGACCTACGCCGAGGGCGGCATAGCTCGATGAGCTTGGTCAGCTCCGGATCTCCACGATCTTCGCGGTTAGTCGTTCGAGGCTCCTCGTCGTTAGCTGGTACGCAGACGACGCCGGATTGGGCACCGCTGCTCGAGATCGGCACATCACGGCACGCGATCGAACCGGTAGATTCGGTGACGTGGCGGGGCGGTGGGTCTTCTGGGACTTCGACGGCACGCTGGCCGCCCGGGACCGGACGTGGAGCGGAACGCTCCTGGACGCGCTGGCCGCGGTGGACCCGGATCACGGACTGACCGTCGAGGCGCTCCGTCCGCAGCTGGCGTTCAGGCTTCCCTGGCACGACGCGGCTACACCGCACTCGCACCTGAACGATGCCGATGACTGGTGGGCGGCGATGCGGCGGTTGCTCCTCGGCGCCTATCTGCGGGCCGGCGTCGCCGAGGGGCCGGCCCGGCGGGCGGCCGGAGGGTTCCGGGACCACTACCTCGATCCGGCGCACTGGTCGGTGTTCCCCGATTCGGCCGCGGCGCTGGATCGCTTGTCGGCCGCCGGGTACCAGCACATGATCGTCAGCAATCACGTCCCGGAGCTGCGCCAGCTCGTCTCCGCGCTCGGGTTGGCCGACCACTTCGACGAGATACTGACCTCCGCGTCCGTCGGCTTCGAGAAGCCGCACCCCGGGATCTTCCGGTGCGCGCTCGAGCTGGCCGGGTTGCCGTGGACCGCGCACATGGTCGGCGACAATCCCACCGCCGACGTCCAGGGTGCGCGAGCGGTCGGGTTGTCGGCGATCCTGGTCCGCGGACCGAACGGGGTCGCTCTGGCCGACGCCGCGACCGAGATCCTCGGCGGCCGATAAGCGGCCTCCGACCGTCACACACGCCACGTGGGCGACATCCGAGCCGCCCTGGTGAAAGACGAGGCCGCGCATGCCGGACGATTTCGTCGCCCGGGCGCCCGCCTTCTCCAGGGTGCCCAGGATGTGCCCAAGGCGCCCGGTGTGTCGGGGTCCACGGGGCGGAGCCCCGGCCGCCGGAGGCGATTGAATCCGGGTCCACGGGCCGGAGGTCCTGGCCGCCGGAGGCGAACTTGGTTCGTGTGAACGGGGGCCGTGCTGGGCGTGATGCCGTGCGTCGGTAGCTCGTTGGCCCGGTCGTGGTGGTCCAGGTGCTCGCCGTGGTTGAACCGTGACCGGTGGCTGGGTGACGCGCGTACGGCGACCGCCTGCTTCAGCCCGCCGCCGGGCCGGCCGGCGGCGGGGCCGAAGGTATAGGCGCCGAGCCGAAGCCGGCGGTACCGGCCCGTCAGGGCCCGGCTTGAAGAGTAAAGAAAGTCTTCAATGGTCCACAATGGACACCGTGTCGGACTCCGCTTGATGCGTTACACCATGACTCCACTTGACGGGTTACACGTCCACAGGCGGATCGGATACGGGCCGTCACGGCGCGATTGGAGGAGGAGGGGCGAGCATCCGCTTCTGCTTGATTCCAGTGCGCTCGGTGGTGGTCAAGCTCACCGCATGGCGAGTGCCTCGGTGAACATCGCAAGATAGCTGTCATGAGCGAGGCGCAGTTCTCCGAGTTCATCTTGCTGGAACCACGCGATGGCATCGTGTTCGTCCAACGCGACATTGACCGGAGTTCCCGTCCAACTTTCGATCAGCCAGATCTGCATGTCGAACGCGTCGGCATGGATCTGCTGCATGGGCGGGCCGGCAGGCACTGCGACGTCGATCCCGAGCTCCTCGTGCAACTCCCTAGCAAGCGCCGCGCTGGGAAGCTCTCCAGGTTCCACATGTCCACCGGGTAAGTCCCACACGTCGGGGTACCGGCGGCGCTGTGGAGATCGGTGACACAACAACACCCGGTTGCCGTCGCGCAGGAACGCCGTGACGATCCGAGCCCGAGTAGCGCCTAGCGCAGAAGTCGACACGCGCGCATTCTGCCAGCGCTGTGGCCTGCACAATGTTCGGCCACGAGCGGCGCCTCGATCTGCCGCGATTGGAGCGGCCAGGCGGCCGAGATCAACCGCGCCAATCTGCCGAATTGAGGATGTTCGCTCCGAGCGGCGTGTGTGGTCGGTCCGTCGGGCGGGCCAGGAGATCGCCTGACAGCGAGCCTGAAATCTGAAGCATGCGATCGCCGCCTGACCGGTGGGCGGCGCATCGCGATGTGGGTGGGTCGGTCGGGCCGGAGGGGCAGCGCGTGGTCGACGACGGTTAGCCGAACCGTTGGTAGGAAGCCACGTTGGCGGGTATCGGAGGTCTCGACGTAGCGGGCGGTGCCGTCGCGGTCGGGCGCGATGGAGTCGTCGCCGCCGAGTAGGCGAAATGCGGGCCGCCAGCATAGCTGTAGCCGCTTCCGACTCCATCCGCATCGCCGCCGCCAGCCAACGTCGGGCTACTGTCCGGTATGCCGCGCCCAGTCACCGAACTCTCCGGCCAGTGGCCGTCCAATTAGCCAATGGTGGCCGAAGGGGTCGACTAGTCGTCCCTGCCGCAGCCCATACGGCTGGTCAGCGATGGGCGCGATCTCGGTGGCGCCGTTGGCGATGGCATGCTCGGCGAAGGCGTCGGGGTCCGCGACCAGCAGGTTGAGCCTCACCGACGTGCCGTTGAGCGTCTGCGGACTGAAATTCGATGCTTCCGGCGCCTCGTCTGCCACTCGAAAGCGGGCACCTCCGACCGCCATTTCCGCGACGATCCTGCCGTCGGAGTACGTGTTCCGGTGGATCTCCTCCGCGCCAAACCCCCGCTCATAGAAGTCCACCGCCAGCACTGCATTCGCCACGGTCAGGACTGGCGTGATCATGTTCCTGAAAACCTCCACTGCCGCAGCGTCTCACAGCAACCATGCCGCGACGTTCTGCTGCCCTTACTGAACCTGCCAGGCGAGCAAGACCTGTACGGCGCCGATGTTGTAGTCGAACTCGCCGATCTGCTGCTCGTCGTAATCCCAGTGCTCGATCTTGAACGACCGCTGCGCACTCGGGCGCTCCCAACCCTCGTGCTGCGCCACGGCGTCGTCCTGGTCGCGGATCGGCCTGATGTCGACGAACGACCGGCGTCCGGGCTTCGCGGCAACCTCACGATGAGCCTCTGCCCCAGGCACGCGGTTAACGAGGTGCCTCCAGCTGAACTATCCTCTGTGGACAGTGGCTTCGGCACCCACGCTAACGGCGTGGGTCTCGTGGTGAACCAGCTGGTCTGCCCTTGACGGCCTGGTTCGCCATGCAGCTCGAACAGTCAGGTTCCGAGATGTTTCAGCGGCGCCTGCGTACGACGACCAGGAGGTGCTCGTCAATCCAAGAAACCGTAGGGCTGGGCAGGCGGGCTAGGAACGTCGCGATGGACGCGCGCCACTCGTCCGGCGTGTAGAAGGAGAATGTCGAGTAGTGCCGACCCTCGGCCTGGGTCCTGAGCCGCTCGACCGTGCTCGAGCGCGGATGCTTGAAGGTCTGTGTTGCGACGAGGTTGAGCCCGTCGGTCCGCTGGACGGCGTCCCGAACCGCCGGCTCGCTGTGCAGGCGCTGCTCGCGCTCGGTGAAATGCGGGAAGTAGCGGCCCCATACCGTGCGCGCGTTCTGCCGCGGGGTGCGGGTGTAGATGAAAAGCTGGCCGCCTGGCTGCAGCACCCGGGCGACGGCCGCGAGGAAGCGACCGAGGTCAAAGTGGTGAATGCTGTTGAATGTGGTGACTAGGTCAAGGCTGGCGGTCCGGAACGGCAGCTCCTCGGCCCAAGATAGCAGGGGCACCACGCCAAGAATGGGGCCGTGCCTGCATGCAATGAGCTCTGCCAGCATAGGCGCCGAGGCGTCGGCCGCGACCAGCAACGAGCCGTCCGGCAGCATCCCACGGAGCAATCGCGAGTAGCGTCCCGTCCCGCAGCCGATATCGACGCCGGTGACCGGACGGTCGGGCACGAGCTGGCGGATACTGCGCACCGGCGCCTCGTCAGTGGTGCGCAGCGATTCGTAGACGGCGGCTACCCGCTCGAAATGGTCGCCTACGCTCACCTCCGGCACCTCTCCCGCTCGGGCTGTTGGCGACTACCATGTGCGCCCTTGCTCGGTTCACACACTGTTCACCTGAACGGCCGACCAAGCAAGCTGGCACCGCCCGCGTTTCGGAAACTGGAGGTCACCCACGCGGCGCGCGGCGTCAGAATGGCTGCAGACCAACTGAACACGAACCGATCTTCAAGGAGCACCTCGATCGTTTTGCGGTCCACGACGAATGTGGTCTGCGTTCTGAGCGCACACATCAGTCGGGGTGAACGTCCTCATCTGCCGCCGATGGTGTGGCTGATTCCCGCGGCACGGTTGGTGTATGGCCGATTCTGTTGTGCTCCATGGTGTTTCTGAAGATCTGCTCCGGGTGGCGATCGCCGCGCATTTGGCCCGGTACAAGGGCCTGTCCCGTGCTCACACCTGCTCCGACCTGCAGGTGTTTCTGCGCCGGTGCACCGACCACGAGCTCGACCCGCTCACGGTCCGCCGGGCCGATGTCGAACTGTTCGTCCGCTGGTTGGAGGAGGTGCGCCGGTTCAAACCGTCCACAATGTCGCGACGGCTGTCGGTGGTGACCTGCTTCTACCGCACTTGCGTGATCGACGCCGTCCTGGACGCCTCCCCGGCCGCCTACGTGCGCCGTCCGCCGGTCTCGACCGAGTCACCAACGCTGGGCCTGTCACATCTGCAGTTCGAAGCGATGATCGTGGCCGCCCGCACGTCGACGAGTCTGTTCGACTTCGCTCTGGTCGCTCTGCTCGGCCTACTCGGGCTCCGGGTCTTCGAAGCCTGCAACTCGACCATCGACGAGCTGCTCCGCAGAGACGTGCTCGACTTGCTGGACGCACTGCGCATCGACCGGTGTGTGCTGATCGGCCACTCGATGGGCGCCACGACGGCTGGCCTGGTGACTGCCGCAGCACCGAACCGGGTGATGGCGCTCATCCTCGAGGACGCCGTGCCCCCGCGACTGGGCTCCCTGGAGCGGCCGCCGCTGCCACGACCCGACGAAGAGCTGCCGTTCGACTGGCCGCTCGTGAATGCGCTGCGGGCACAGCTCACCAACCCTGACCCGGCGTGGTGGCAGGACGCCCAGCGCATCGCCGTGCCGACGCTGGTTATCGCCGGCGGGCCACCAAGCCACATCCCGCAGGCCGACCTGCACGAGCTGGCCGCCCGGCTGGTCGACGGCCGGCTGGTGGAGATCCCGGTAGGCCACATGGTCCACGTACAAGCGCCTGGCGAGTTCGTCGCTGCGATCCGGACGTTCCTCATCGACCTTTGATCCAGCGTGGCCAGTTGCAGCCCAGGATCGAAGCGGGTGAATCGCTCCAGGCCAAGAACAAACGTCCGCTTTTGCCGCGCAGTTGCGCGCTACCCGCGCGGGAGCCGCTGGTTCAGCCCTTGCGCCTCAGTCCCCATGATGACGCACTGCGACGGCGTAGCGGTTCGATGGCCAACCCGGTGTCACACATCAAGTGGTACTGATGTGTAACGCATCATGTGGGGCCCGACACCACAATGGACACCGTGTCCGACTCCGGTTGATGCTTGACGTCGTGGCCTCGGCTGATGCTTAACATCATCGGAACAACCGCGCGAGTCGCGGCATGTGAGTGTGTTTCGAACGTGGGACATGACGACATGCCGTGGTGGATTCGCTCTTACTGGGCCGAGGGAGGAACTCACCTTCCTCGGGGACGTCGGCAACGACGGGTGGATCACTCGTCACGTCGAAGTTGGCGGGGGCAGGCCTTCGCTTGCTGGCTGGTCGGTTGTTGCGTGAGTGTCCGATGGTGAAGCAGCGCGCCTCCACATCAGGACGAACAGTAGAACGGTCACGATGCCGATGGTGTTGAGGATTGTGATCGACACCGTGACCAGCGGGTCGGCTGCAAAGGGAAAATCCACATCAGAAGCATCGGAGAGATGTTGCGTACCGCCGTCGTCGCCTCGGTCGCATGCCTGATTCCCACGTTTTTGACTCGAAGACTGGAAACGAGAAGGTAGCCACACCCGAGGCCGATGAATGGGCCGGCAAGGGCCGCAATGTAGCTCTCGGTGCCCCAGGTCTGCACGAACAGATTCCAATACGCAACAAGAGTGAAGTTGAGGTTGAAGAGCAGGCACAGAATTGCAACTCGGACAACCCACCGTGCCAGCGGCGGCATCAGATCGGGCCACCAGACCCTGAAGCCGCACCCGAGAACCAGCGGCAGGAGCAAAAGAGCAGCAGCGGCCAAGCAACATCCCAGGCAGAGGCCTTGAGTTGCGCGTCAACCGCATCGATGGCGAGGGGCAACCCCAGCGGGAGGGCGATAATGGTCGCGACAGTCAAGACCACTAGCAGCGTGGTGGATATGCTGACATCCGCCTTGGCTAACCGGGCGAGGAGGGGAGCGAAAGGCATACCTGCACACAGGGCTGCGACACAGAACCCGACCTTGATCTCTCCAGGAATGGACGAGGCTATCGTCAGCAAATAGCCGATGAACAGGAGCGGGATGATGACGAAATTGATTACCACCGCCCACACGGCAATCTTCCAATGGGCAAAGGCCTGCGCCAGCAGCTTGCCGACCGGAAGCCTGAGGCCCAACCCGAACGCGTTCAATATCACGAAGAGCACCCCAAACCCGTTGATCAGGACGCTCTGACTGGACTGAGTTGTCATGTCGCTCCCGTCTCACGAGCACACGATCCACCGGGTAACGGTCCATCTGCCCCTCAGCCGTGACCGCGACGGGGCTGGACACCGTCATGGACGTCGAACTCTCCGTCGTTCGACCAGGTCGATTCGTACCTCCGCCTTCTCAGTCACACCCTGCCCCACGGCGGTTTCGCGTCGCACGAACATCGGCAGATCCGGAAGCCGAACACCCGATCAGCAGCATGAGATCCGGTCGGTTCAGAGAGCGGCGATGAGAATGGCGCCGACGGTGCTGACGCCGATGACGATGGCCGCCGCGGTGAGCCAACCAACGACTACGCGGCGGGTTCGCCAGGCGACCCACAGCACGACCGCCGGGGCGATGAGCACGTACGCAAGGGTGCAGACGTTGAGGATGAGCAGCGTGCTCTCCTGCCCCGGCGTCGGTTCCGTGCCGAAGTGGGGGCTCACCTGGCCGACCGCGTAAAGCCAGACGAGTGGACTGGCAAGCCAAACGGTCATGAGCGTGAGGAGGGTGGCCGTCGGCGGGAGTCGCCGGAGCAGGTCGGGTTCGGTGGTCACGGCTTCCACCGTAGTGACCGGTGACAATCGGTTGCTCGACAGTCAGCCGGTCCGCAAAACGGGCTCTCATCGGCATAAGCGGATGCATCCTACGCGGTCCGTGATGGCTCGGGCCGGACTCACGTGATCATGTTAAGCATCCTGCGAGGCCGTTTCGTCAAGCTTCATGTGAGACCAGGCACCACAATGGACACCGAAGTAGATAGAATGTCCGACTCCGGTTGATGCTTGACGTCGTGGCCTCGGCTGATGCTTAACATGATCGGAACAACCGCGCGACTCGCGGCAAATCCGATCCCCTCTCGTTGAGGGTTTCACCAGCTGCGATGGCTCGCGGGATGCGGTCGATGTTGGACGTGCGAGGCGAGTCGGCTGGGGCCCGCTCGTTGGGTAGGGCGAGCGCCACCAGTTCCACGTCAGGTCAACGTCCGCCGAACAACGCCAGTGCATTGGCGAGCGCTTCGATGTCGGATGAGTCGTTGTAGACGTGCAGGGAGACCCGGATGGCGCCGAGTCGAGCGCTGGTGATGACGCCGTGTTCGTCGTGGAGCCGCCGCCGCACCGTGGCCGCGTCCAGCGTCGGGTGGCGGAGCGCTAGGACGTGGGCGCTGGCGGATGGGTCATCCAAAGGCCGGTGCGGGCGCCAGCCCAACGGCTCGACTGTGTCGATGAGTTCGTCGGCGAGGCTCCGCGCGTGAGCCTTGATCACGTCATACCCGAGCGCGTCGAGGCGGGTGATGGATTTGGTGAGCCCGAGCGCGGACGCGTAGGCGATCGTGGACTGCTCGAACCGGCGCGCCCCGCGAGCGGGGCGCAAGTGCTGCGCATCGAAGGAGAACGGTCCCTCGGTGCCCATCCAGCCCGGCTGGGGCGGCAACATATCGAGCAGGTCGGGTGTGACCGCCAGCAGCGCCGCGCCGCCGTGTCCCGATAGCCATTTGTATCCGCTCGTGACCACGACATCGGCTTCCCAGCCGGTCATGTCGACCGGGCCTGCGCCGGCGAGCTGGGTGGCATCGACGATGAGTCGGGCGCCGACCGCGTGCGCATGCCTGGCGAGCCGGGCGCCCTCGATCTGCGAACCGGTTGCGTACATGACCGCGCTGACACATACGGCAGCGGTGCCGGGGCGGATGGCCTCCACCAGGGCGTCCGTGAGGTCGCGATCCGGCGTGTCCTCGACCCACGTCACCGTCCGATCCGGCCAGTCACGCGCGGCCGGGACGAGCCAGGGATAGGTCACGCTGGGGAAGTCGGTCGACACGAGCACGACGCCGTCGCCCTGGATGAGGCTAGATGCGGTAGCTAGACCGGCGCTGGCGCCGCCGATGACGGCGACACACTCGAGTGGTGCTCCGAGCAAGGTCGCGCCGGCCCGCCTCAGGTCGTCGAGGATGCGCATCTCCTGTTCGTCGGTGAGATGGAGGTTGCCGTGCTGCGCCGTCTCGGTCAGGTGCCGCACCATGACCTCGACGGTGTCGGCGGGGATCAGACCCAGCGAGGCCTGGTTGAGATAGACCGCCTCGGCAAGCGCGGCGTAGTCGTGGCGGGGGAGCAGGGGGTCCACGTCGTTACTCCGATGAGCAGCAGTCACGTCAGTGCCCGGCCGTGGCCGGAGGTCGAAACTAGTGTCGCGCGAGCTCGTGCACCGACGCGATTCTTGTTGTGCGGCAGCAGCGCGCCCCGGGTCCCATCGCTAAATCTCGATCCAGAAACGGCGGGCACCGACCGTGCCGCGATCGTCCACCGCACTACCTGCGGCTGAAGAGTGCACGCCCTGTCAGTGGGCATGGTGCCATGCGAGGCCAACTGACGGTGGTCGAACGCGGTTGGTCGCTGATTCGGCGGACTGCTGATCATCGGTACGATCGCGGGTGTGGGAGTGGTGCGGCGCTATCTCGGCATCCTGGCGGTCGTCATCGTCCTCGGCGGTTCGGCGGTCGGTCTCTTCGCGCTGGCCGAGCACTTTCGCGACGACAGGCTCGTCGCTGGATTGGCGCTCGGCGTCGGGCGTCTCCTGATGGTCGGCGGTGTGCTCCTTGCCGCGATGTTGTTCTTCACGGCAGTGCTGGGGCCAAGATTGGCCAGCAAGCTGTTCTTCGTGCGCAACAAGGCGCTCACCCTCGACGCGGTGAACGACTGCGTGCGAAGGAGAGCGCGGCTGTCACGGTTTCCATGGCGCCAGGGCAAGGCGTTCTGCGGGTCATTCCGATCAAGCCCGAGTGGTGGCTCGATGACGCCTACGCCGTGGATGCCACGCCGGTCGTCGCCGTCGAGAACGCCGAGCTTAGGTTGCCCGACTGGCACCCGTACGATGTCGCGGTCCGAGCTGGCGCCCCCGAAGTCCTAGCCTGGATGCCGCGCCGCAGCGGGATTCCGGGACGACGTATCCGCAACACCGTCCGCGTATCACAGGGGCGTGTCGCCGCTGTGGTCTTTCGACCCTCGGCGGTGCCGGAGGTCGGCGGCACGCTGGAGTCGCTCGACAGCGAGTTGACCGGCAAACCGTCGTTGTTCCGAATGGCAGTAGGGGCCGCGCTGCTTATAGGCATCGCTTACGGGGTATTGCGGCTGGCCGCCGGGTAGACGCCGCCAGGTCGCCCCGGAGCCGGGCGGGTAGATCTCGACGTCGTCTCGCATTCGGTCGCTCATATCAAGAATGAGCGCGTGCATCGCGGCCATGAGAGTGCTGTTGATCTCTATTTCTTAGCCCACCGACGCTCCCGGCTTCTCGCCCCAGGCAACCGGAGCTATCCTCCTTCGGGCCGTATGGGCGACGGCGGACGGTCGTTCCCCTGGCGCGTTCGTCGTCAAGCGACTTAATCGCAAGCGGTGGCATTCCTAAGGAACAAGGCCGATCAGCATCGCCACGCGAACGTGTTCCGAAAACCGCTCGTGTGGGTGGAGTGCTTGGCGGACCTGCTCGGCGAAGATGGGTCGCTGGTCCGGTGTGGGTAGGTGCTCGGCGGAGAATGCCGAGTACACGCCGCCGACCAGCTGGTCGAGGTCGATCTCGTCGGTGTAGTCGACGTTGATTTCGATGACGTCGAAGCCCGCGGCTCTCAGGCTGTCGGCGTATCGCTGCTGGCTCGCAGCATCAGAACCGCAGGTTTGGGTGAGCGAGGTGCCCAACCATCGCTCAAGGCAGCCGCGCAGCTCACGGGACCAGGTAGTGTCGTGCAGCCAGGCGGGCGATCCGTTGGTAACCACCGCGATGCCCCCACCGCTGCGGACCAGCGGGGCAAGAGTCCGGAAAAGCGTGCCGTGCTCCATCCAGTGCAGTGCCTGACCAATCGTTACAGCGCCCAGCGCTCGTTCGCCCAGTAGCGTGCCCAGTGCCGGCATATCGGTGTCGGCCCCGAGCATCCAGACAGCATTTGTCGTGCCCCGCTCGCTGCCGGCGTACCGCGCGCGTTCGAGCATGTCCGGCTCAGGATCCACGCCGACCGCTACCCCTACTCGTTCAGCGATCGGTAGAGTCAACTGACCGGTTCCACAGCCGATATCGACGACGATGTCGTGATTGCCCAGCCGGAACGCCTTGGCCAACGAGTCGATGACTGCAGTCGGATAGCCGCGTCGGAACCTGTGGTAGAAGTCGGCCACTTCACCGCGAAAACCAAGCTCCATCGACACAGCGTCTCAGTCACATCCTCTGCTGAACACAGGTTTCGCGCAGGGCGTGAGTGCACTCGTGTCGGCAGATCCGGTAGGACAGACCATCAGTGCGACGCGCGACTCGCGGCTACTGAGCACTTGTGCCACGTGCCGTCGTCTCGACACTAGACGCGATCACCGATTGCTGCAGACGATCAAAGCGTGCCGGGAGGAGCGCCGTCAGAATCGAGCAATCGTCAAGACCTGTGGATGAAAGATCTTGATTAGGCTGCCTCGGTGAGGCGACGGGTGGTTCGTTCAACGAGCTTGCCGCGCTTGAAGGTGGCCACCGGCCCGGACGAGGGCGACGAGTTGGGGGGCCGGTCGACTCCCGGTAGCCGTCGGTGAGTGCGACGAGTTCCTTGGTGCCGTCGACCCGTACCCCGATCATGACGAGCAGACAGAGCTTCTCCTCGTCCAGGCGCACACCCAGGTGAATGCCGTCGACCCACAGGTACACATAGTCCACACCGGACAGATCACGGTTGTTGAACGCCTTCGCCTCGTCCTGCCACTGGACGGTCAGCCGTGTGATCGTGGATGCGGACAGGCCCGCGCCGGTGCCGAGGAACCCTTCCAGCGCCGGGACGAAGTCCATACTGGACAACCCGTGCAGGTACAGCAGCGGCAACACCTCGTTGATCTGTGGCGACTTGCGGCACCACGGCGGAAGAATCGCCGAGGAGAACCGCTGCCGCTCGCCCGTGGCCTGGTCGATGCGTTTGTCGTTGACCCGTGGCGCAAGAACCTCGACCGCGCCGGAAGAGGTGAGCACCTGCCGCGGCTCGGCGCGGCCGTTGCGCACCACGAGCCGTCGACCGCGCTCGTCGAGTTGGTCGGCGTGCACCGCGATGTAGGCGGCGACCTCGGCCTCCAACGCGGCAGCGAGCATCCGCCGCGCGCCTTCGCGCACGATCTCGTCGATCAGCGACCCGCCGTCAACCAGACCTGCTGGCGCTTCCTCGTTGTTGGTGACTACCGTGAGCACGGGCGTACCTTCCCGACCCGCGTTGGCGCGCGGGCCTCTGCTTGATCCCTAGTCGGACAACTCGGGAGGGTACGCCTCCCGACACCCATCGCCGGGTAGCGACGACGCATTGCTGCGCCGCCGCCCCCTCAGAACCGTGCGTGCAACTCGTCGCTGCACACGGCTCAAGCAAGCCCCGCAGGGCGGTTCAGGTGTGCGTAGTTGCCGTGTCTCTGGTGGCGCCGGTTTCCCGGCGGTGGCAGGCGACGTGTACGAGGTGGATCATGTCCGGCGTGCCGAGCCCGTCGGCGATCAGGTTCTGTGCGGTGATCGCCTTCCGGACGCCGGTGAGCCATTGTTCCCACTCGCGTGGGCTGTTGGGCTCCCGGTCGACGTGCAGGAGGTAGTCCCTGCAGATTGGACAGCGACCCTGTTGCGCGCGGAGAAGGCGCAGCGTGCCGCGGTCCAGCAGGGGCTGCCGCTTGCGGCGTCGGTCGGCCCAGTACTGGGTCAGCGCCGGGTCGTCGGGAGACGCCCGGCCTGGCACCATCGGGTGCCGGACAATCGGTGTCCAGGCGAACTTGGGCAGGTAGGCGCCGCTGTCGCGGGACCCGAACACCCACCGATCCTGCCTGGCGGGGTTGAACTGGCCGAAGTACCGCTGGACGATCCAGGACTTCGGCTTGTCCGGGTGGCTGTACTTCGCCCACTTGTAGGTGAGCTGCCACAAGTAGTAGTCCAAAGAGGAGAACACCTTCTTGGACACCACACCCCGGTAGTAGGCCGCCCATCCCCGCACGATCGGCGCGATCGTGGCGAGGACCGCCTGCGCGTTACTGCCGCGCAGGGCGCGCATCTCGCGGGCCAGCCTGCTACGGATCCGTTTGATGGCCGGCTTGCTGGGTTTGATCAGCAGCTTGTCGCCGTAGCGGCGGACGTTGAACCCGAGAAAATCGTGGCCCTCACTCAGGGACACGATCCTGGTCTTGTCTTCATTGAAGACCAGACCCCTCGGCGCCAGCCACTCCGCGAGCTGCGCCTTGACCTGCCGCGCCTGGTCCTGGCTATGGCACAGCGCGACAAGATCGTCAGCGTATCTGATCACAACGGGGGAACCCGTTTGCGTCCACGCGGCAGTTGCGCCGGTGGTGCGGTAGCGGACCCCAGCCGTCTCTTCCAGCCCGTGCAACGCGACGTTCAATAACAACGGACTGATCACACCGCCTTGTGGAGTTCCCTCCTCGGTCGGCGCGAACCCTTTGCCCGCCTCGAAAACGCCGGCCTTCAGCCAGTCTCGGATCAGATCCCTGGCGGGGAACGACCCGAGCGCGCCGAGCAGCCGATCGTGATCAATTTTGTCGAACGCCGCGGCCAGATCGGCGTCCAGCGCCCACAGCCGTATGGCCCGAGGACCCTTGCCGGCCATGAAGATCGCCTCGATCGCGTCCTGGCAACTGCGACCCGGCCGGAACCCGTAACTCTTGGGTTCGAACCGGGCCTCCCATTCCGGCTCCAGCGCGGCGCGGACTCTGCCTTGGTGACAGCGGTCCGCGATCATTGGAATCCCGAGCGGGCGAAGCTTGGCACGGTTGCCCGCCTTCGGTATGTACACCCGCTTGACCGCGCGGGGCTGCCAGGACCCGATGGACTGATGCACCCGCACCGCCACCGCCATCCTGGCCGGAGAGGTCAACGCGACTTCCCCGTCGATCCCCGCCGTCTTGCGGCCGGTGTTGCGCTGCGTGGCCTGCCGCACGCTGACAAGCGTGTTGCTCCAGCTACGCAACATCAACTTCTGCAGGTTCCTGACCTTCGGCCAGTCACCGTCCTGCACCGCCTTGAAGATCCGCTGCCGTAGCCGCCGTACGTTGTCCTCATGGTGCCGCCACGTGACGGTATCCCAGTCGAGGACCTCGCCCTCCGGTCCGTTCACTCCGAGAGCCGCCATCGCAACATCGAAAGCAAAGGCTGTCATCGCGTCTAACTTGTCCTTCGGTTCCGGGGAGTCGGGCTGTTCGTCTTCAAAGGCTCACCTGCCACACGTCAGCCTGCTTTCGCAGCCAGGCACCGGGCCTGGTATCCGGCCAGTTATCCAGCACCACGCGCCTGGAGCAGCGGCCATGCCATGCTGGTTTCCCGTCGCCTTTCGGCCGCCGGCGTTCGCTTCTTGGGCATCCTGTTCCCGCCAGGGGATTGGGCCTCCCTCACGGTCGGCTTACCGGAGTGATCGGCTCACACCGAAGTCCGCCGGACCCTGACGGGGTTTCCACGTTCCACACGCGCAAGACACGGCTGGGGTTGGGTGCCCTCTGTATCCCGGGGACGACGGTGTCCACACGGTCGTCGATGTGTCCGCGACCGCCGCCTGCCGCATCACAACGGCAGCGTCCCTGTTCGCCCAGCACTACAACCCGACCCGGACGGTTCGAATCACGAGACATCAGCGAGGGTTTCCGAACGTCACCCCATGCCAGCCTTCCCCTCACCCGTAGCCCCTGGACGGTGCAGGGACCCTTAGGCTTTCCCGTGAGCTCCGAACCCAGCCGTTGCCGGCCACGCACGTCACGGTGGGGACGGGTCGTGGACACTGACCCGAAGTCACGTCGTCGACATCTGTCGACCTCCAATCGACGGACTCACTTACAGCGTGCGACCTCGTGTCGCAGCACAGGTTTCAAGCATTGCTCGTCACGGATCAACTAGAGTCCAACGCCACAATGGACAGTCGCTTGCCGAGCGAAATGCTTGTGCTGCCTTAATGGCGGGGATCGTCACTGCGCTGCGGCCGACCAATGTTGTTCGGCCCGGCGCTGCTGCAAGCCCAACCCAAGTGCGCGGCAGATCCAAGTACATCCATGCCGTCCTACGTAACGCAGTGGAACATGCCGATGATGAGCTCTCGTAGGTCATGAGCCCGGGAACAGTGCCCGGCTCACAGGCGAGGGCGCACATGTTACGGGTGGCGCCTGGCCGCCATCCCGCCAACGCCATGTCATGGGGCGCACTGTTGCGGTTGCTGTCAGCGTTGCTGTCAACGGCCCAATTGGGCGATCTTGAAACTCGTGTTTTGCCTGGTGGGCACGGCTGGGTTCGAACCAGCGACCCCTCGCTTGTAAGGCGAGTGCTCTCCCGCTGAGCTACGCGCCCGAGGCCGGCCACTCGACCAGTGGCGGACGTCAGGGCAGTCAGCCTACCGCCAGCGGTGGTCCTGCGCGAAAAGCGCACCCCCAACCATCGCCGATACCCCGTACGTTGTAGTCGCGTGACCCCCGAGCCGTACGCGGACTTCGCCGCCTTCGCTGAGGCGTGCCAACCGCGGCTGTTGCGGGCCGCGTACCTCATTTGCGGCGATCGCCATCTCGCCGAGGATCTGCTGCAGTCCGCGCTGGTCAAGGTTTCGCTGCGCTGGCCTAGTCTCCGCGATGGGCACCCTGAGGCGTACCTGCGCACGATTCTCTATCGGGACGCGGTCTCGTGGTGGCGCCGGCAGCGTCGGGAGATCAGGGTCGCGGAGCCGCCCGAGCGGCGTGTCGCGGACGCCAGCGAGCGGGCGCACCTTCGGGTGATCTTCGCTCAGGCGCTCGCGCGGCTCACGCCGCGGCAGCGGGCCGTGTTGGTGCTGCGGTTCTTCGAAGACCAGACCGAGGCGCACACCGCAGACGTCCTGGGGGTGGCGATCGGCACGGTGAAGAGCCAGACCGCGGTGGCGCTGCGGCGGCTACGTGAGCTCGCACCGGAGCTGACGGAGTTGGTCGGGCTGCCGAGCGAGGGAGGCCGGCGATGAGTCGCGAGGACCTGACCGCGATCCTGACCGAGCTGACCGAGGATGTGACCGCGCCGTCGTTGGCGGCGCCGGCCTGGGTTCGAGCGCGTCGGGTGCGGCGGCGCCGGGCCGTTGTCGGGGTGGTCACGGCCGTACTGGTCGTCTCGGCTTCGGTCGCGACCGCACGGGCACCGGTACGGTCGGCGCCACCTCCCGGAGAGTCCACGCCCACCCCGGTGCCAAGCGGAGGCGCGCGCATCGACCAGCTACCGACGACCATTCCCACCGCCACCGACGCCGCACCGTACTGGCCGTCGGACCTCAATCCGCCCGGCGACGCGCCGACGCTGAACCAGATGCCGCTCAGTCACGCGGTGCTGCTGTTCCAACCGGCCAGCGACGGGCCGATATTCGTCTGGGGCGAAGGCTCGATCAACGGCGGCAGCGGAAACGGGAAGTTCCAATGGGTCCGGTTGCCCGTTGATGTCTCCGATACCGTCGACGCGGGCGGCAATCGCGCGACGCCAGTCGACATCAACTCCCTCGGTCCGATGGGCGAATCGGTGGCCTTCGCTCAAACGGGCGAGTACGTCGTCGTCAACCTGATGACGCTGACAACCCAGCGGATCCCACTGCCCGGCCTCAATGAGGAGGTCACCTGGTTGCCGGACGGTCGCCATCTGTTCGTCAACAACGCCACTCAGACCTGGCTCGTCGGTCTCGACCATGTTGTCGGCCAGGTCGCGGTCAGTGGGTGGTACGTGACGCCACTGGTCGGCGAGGCTCGCGGCCTCACCACGATGATGCTTCCCGCTGGCGAGCAGATGGTCGTACACCGTTTCGACGACGAGGGTCACGCTGCGGTTAGCAGTTTCGAAGTCGCGAATGCGCCGTCGTACCGGCCGAAATATCTGCAACCGCGCGGTTGGCGCATGGGCAACCGCATTGCTCAAGCCGCGTCCGGTCAGGTCGGCAACCATCCCGGCGACTTCGTGGTGGTGGTGGACGACCGCACGGAGTCGGTCACGCACGTACTCGACCTCGGCACCGGTCGAAACAAGGGCTGCTGCACCGTGCTGGGCTGGGAGAACACCGAAACCGTCCTTGTCCGGACCGACCAGGATGGCCTGCTCCGCTGGCACCTGCCGACCGGACGGGTCTCACGGCTCAGCCCACCCGCGGCTGGCACCCTGTCGATAGCGCCGACTGGCTGCGGCTGGACGATCACCGTGGAAGGCAGCACATCGGGCTGCATGACCTAGCAGAGTCAGAGTGCGGCGATGGCCTTGCGCCAGCCGTCCTGGTCGCGGGCCTGGCCGGGACCGGTCATTTCGGCGAAGCGCACGATGCCAAACTTGTCGATGAGAAAGGTGCCCCGGTTGGCGAAGCCGCGCTCGGAGTTGAATACGCCATAGGCCTGGGCTACCGCGCCGTGCGGCCAGAAGTCGGCCAGGAGCGGAAACTGGTAGCCCTCCCGCTCGGCCCACACCTTGTGTACCGGCGACGAGTCGACGCTGATCGTCAGCGTCTGCACGGCGTCGTTGACGAAGTCGTTGAGGTTGTCCCGCAAGGAGCAGAGCTCACCGTGGCAGGTGCCCGTGAACGCCAACGGGTAGAAGACCACCAGTACGTTCTTCGTCCCCCGGAACGAGGAGAGCTGGACCTCTTGGCCGTTCTGATCCCGGAGCGTGAAGTCGGGCGCCTCGGTGCCCACCTCGATCGGCATTGATTCCTCCCCACGACGCACGCCGCTGACCACTCGAGCATCGCACGGCCATCTCCCGACACCGTAGCCACGGCCGCGATGGCAGCGCCGGAGCCGGCCGGCCCCTAGACTCCCGGCCATGGCGAGCGCCACCTCGGCCGGGTTCCGGCTCGGCATCGATTTCGGCACCTCCCACACCACGGCGATCCTGCGCTGGCCGGACGGGCACGCGCGGCCGATGCTCTTCGACGGCTCGCCGCTGCTGCCCAGTGCCGTCTACGCCGAGGCCGACGGCACTCTGCTCGTCGGGCGCGATGCCGTGCACGCGGCCCGGCTCGACCCGGCGCGGTTCGAGCAGAGTCCGAAACGCCGCATCGATCGGGACACGGTCACCCTGGGCGATCAGGAGGTCCCGGTGACCGCGATGATCGCGGGAGTGCTGAGCCGGGTCAAGGACGAGGCGGTACGGGTGAGCGGCACGCGTATCGATGACCTCACACTCACGCATCCGGCTGGGTGGAGCGGAGCGCGGCTGGCGAAGCTCACCGAGGCCTCTCGGCTGGCCGGTTTACCGGATCCGGCCATGGTCGGAGAGCCGGTGGCGGCGGCGGGATACTTCGTCTCCGTTCTCGGCCGGACGATTGCCGCCGGATCGGCGCTGGTCGTGTACGACTTCGGCGGCGGAACGTTCGACGCCAGCGCGGTCGCGCCGGCGCAGGACGGATACCGGGTGCTGGCCATGGCCGGCCTTGACAACGTCGGCGGCGTAGACCTCGACGCGGCACTCCTGGAATTCGTGGCAACTGTCCATCGTGGACAGGATCCCGATGCCTGGCATCGGTTGGAGCATCCGGAGACCCCGGCGGACCGGCGGCACCGCCGGCACCTAATCGAGGACGTACGGGCCGCGAAGGAGATGCTGTCGCGCGCGCCATCCGCCACGGTGCCGGTGCCGGTGCTCGAACTGGAGGCGAGGGTCAGCCGGGAGGAGTTCGACGCTCTCGCCCGACCACTGCTCGAGCGGACCGTCACGACGACGCTCGATGTGATCCGTTCGGCGAACCTGACGCCGGATCGAATAGCCGCGGTACTGCTGGTCGGCGGTTCCAGCCGGATACCGCTCGTTGCCCAGTTGCTTCGCGAGGTGTCCGGGGTCGCACCGTCCATAATAGACCAGCCGGAGACGGTCGTCGCCGAGGGCAGCGTCCGGCTGGCCTCCGGCGCCTCGGGCACGACACGGGCCGGCTCCGCGGTGCCCGTGCCGGTTGCATCCGGTGGCCCGGTCGACCCGTGGGCCGGCGAGCAACGCACTCCGGTTCTTCCGATGCCGGCGGCCATACCGGTCGCGACCGCGCCCCCGGCGGCCGTGCCGACTCAGCGGCCTCCACAATGGACGGAACCGCGAACACCACCGCGTTCGCACCCGGGAGTCCTTGTCGCGCCCCGCCGGCGCCGGCGCTGGCGCCTTCTGCTGGCGGTCGGGCTCGTATTGGCCGTCGTGGCCGCTGGGGTCGTTCTGTGGCGGTTGCGGCCAGAGCTGTTGACCTCCATTGGGATCGGTGGGCCGACCGCGAGCCGTACAACGACATCGGCGCCGCCCTATGTCCGCCCGGCCACACCGGCGTGGCTGCCGTCAGGCTGGTCGAAGGTTGTCGACGACGGCGACCAGCCGACGGTCATCCCGGGCGAGGCGACCAACGGTGGCACGTGCGTCTACGTGGCGGCGGACTCGGTACACGTCGTGCGCAATAGATTCGATGTCTCCGGGTGCGTGATGAAGCCGGAGGTCAAGGCGATCGTCGTGGCCGACGGTGCGGTCGAGGCGGAGATGTCCGTGACCAAGGGCTGTGGCGGCATGTGGCTCCGCACCGGCGCCAAGGGCTACTTCGTCGCCGTCTGCGCGGACGGCACAGTTGAGTTGCACCGCCTCTCCGCCGACGCGCCCGGTGGAGACACCCGCCTCACCCAGATCCACCCGACGCTGAACCCCAAGAAGGTTGTGCTCGGGCTCCTGGCCGAGGGCAACCTTCTCAGGGTCTACGTGGACGGTCGCGAGCAAGGCCGGATGACCGACGACACGAACAAGACGGGCCACGTGGGCATCGGCGGCTTCGCACCTCATCCCGACGACGCGCTCGACGCCACCATCACGCGGTTCCGGGTCTGGTCGGCGGACAGCCCTTAAGAACCCGACGCGCAGGTGCGTTCGCGTTAGATGGATCGGCGCCGGGGGCCGGGTCAACCAAAGCTAGCTGTGTCCATTCCGTCGCAATCCGTTAGACGACTCCGCCGTCCAGCGCGACCGCCAGCAGCGGTGCCGCACTTGGCTTGTCCATCGCCGCGGCCCAGCCAACACCGGCGACGAAGGTGTCCATGAACTGTTTCGCGCTGGTCAGCCACAGGTCGCGATCTTCACCCGTTTCGAAGACCGCGATGATGACCCGGGCGCCGGCGAGCTGACACTCTCCGGTCTCATAGGCGTGGCTCTGCGTCGGGACCACCTTGCCCACGCAATTGGCCTTGGCCATGAGGTCGACGACGTGCAGCCGATCGCGCGTGGTGGGGTTGGCCGCTGACGAGGTTTTCCCTTGTGCCAGCAGCGCGGCGCCGAGAACGGCACCGCCGACGACGATCAGGGAAATGACGATCACAGCAACGACGGTCTTGTTGCTCCGCCGAGCTAAGCGGGGGACGGGTGACGTCATGGAGGCACTGTGTCGTAGCCCGCGTACCTTCGCAAGACTGACCCCCAGCCTGATGCCGAAGGCACGTGGTGTATGGGCCCCACCAGGACTTATGCACGTAGCCCACGCGCGTCGCCCGTCAGTCGGCGACGCCGCCGGTACGGTCGGGCGCATGAGTGTGCAGTGCCCGGCGGCCCCCAGGTGAGCATCGTGACGGCGCCTGAGTCGACCGACCGGGGCGATCGCCGGGCGGCCCGGGCGCTCCTGGACCGGGCCGCCGAGGCGCAGGTGCGCGCCGCCGCGATCGCGGAGATCGCCGAACGAGCCCGCCTGGATGTCATCGACGCGTATGAGGCGGCTCATGAACAGCAGGTGTGGGCGACCACCGCGAAGATGTCGATCGAGGCGATCAAGGACGTCACTGACGGCCGCCTGAAGCTGAACTCGCTGCCCAACCACGGCTATTTCACGGTCGCGGACGTGTTGCGCGCCGGTCCTGATCGGTTGGTCGACGTGCCCGGGATCGGCGAAGGCACCGCGGCGAAGGTCGTCGGGGCGGCCGAGCAGATCCAACAAGCGGTACGCGATTCGCTGCAGTTCCGGATCGACCTCGAGCCCAACAATGCCCTGACCACCCGGTTGCTCCAGGCGGTTGCGGTGTGGGGTTCGGTGCGTCACGCCAGCGAAACCCACGGTCCACAGGCCAGCCAGCTGGCCAAGGATCTGGCCGCACTGCGCCCGGCCGCGGCGCCGGCGGCGGCGGGGCGGCTGCGACGTCTGTTCCTGCGGGGTCGGCGAAAGGCGTCCGCGACAGCCGCGGTGGAGCGGATCGCTTCGATGCTCTCCGAGGCCGAGACCAGCGGTCTCTTACGGGCGGCGCACGACGTCGGCGAGGTGCGCGTACCCGGTCCCGCAGCGGTGTGGCGCGACTTCGAACGGCAATCGACGCAGTACTACGGTCTGCTCGGCCAGCTGGTCGATCTGGGCCGTGATGTCGCGGCCGCCGAGGGTTACCTGCCAGCCGACATTGTGGAGCGGGTCAACGAGCAACGACTCGACGACTTCACGATTGAAGGAGAGCCTACGGTTGCGGGGCTACCAGTCCTTCGGTGCCAGGTTCGCGCTCGTGCAGCGGCGCGTGATTCTCGGCGATGAGATGGGCCTCGGAAAGACCATTCAGGCGATCGCGACGATGGCCCACCTCGCCGCGAACGGCAGCACCCACTTCCTTGCGGTCTGTCCCGCCAGCGTGCTCATCAACTGGACCCGGGAGGTCGCACGGCACTCGACGTTGCCGGTGATCGCTTTGCACGGCGGTGACCGGGCGCGCGCGGTGACGCGCTGGCGCCGCCGAGGCGGGGTAGCGGTGACGACCTTCGGATCGCTCGGCATGTTCGCGCGGTCGCGGCCGAATCCGGCGCTGCTGGTCGTCGACGAGGCGCACTACGTGAAGAACCCAACGGCGAAGCGGTCACAGGCCGTACGGCGGATCGCGGCCGGGTCGGAACGGGTGCTGTTCCTCACCGGTACGCCGATGGAGAACCGGGTCGACGAGTTTCAGGCCCTGGTGGCTCATCTTCGACCCGATGTCGCCGCCAACATGGGCGCCGAGCACGGGGTCGTCGGGGTTGAGGCCTTCCGGCGCGCGGCGGCACCGGTATACCTGCGACGCAACCAACAGGATGTCCTAACGGAGCTGCCGGAGCTCGTGCAGGTCGATGAATGGGAATCCTTCGGTGCCGAGGATGGCGAGGCCTACCGTCAGGCGGTGCGCGAGGGAAACTTCATGGCCATGCGCCGCGCCGCCTTTGCGGTGCGGGTGCCCCGCCACTCGGCCAAGCTCACCCGTCTGCTCGAGATCGCCCGCGAGGCGATGGCGAACGATCGCAAAGTCGTGGTTTTCTCGTACTTCCGTGACGTCCTCGACGTCGTTACCTCGGCACTGGGCTCACGGGCCCGGGGACCGATCACGGGTTCGACCTCGACGGCGGAACGCCAGCGGCTCGTGGACAACTTCACCAACGCCACGACCCCGGCGGTGCTGGTATGTCAGATCGAGGCGGGTGGCGTCGGGCTCAACATCCAGGCCGCCTCTGTGGTCATCCTGTGCGAGCCGCAGGTGAAGCCGTCGACCGAGTCGCAGGCCATCGCCCGCGCACAACGGATGGGTCAGGTCCGCTCGGTCCAGGTGCACCGGCTGCTGATCGAAGACTCAGTCGATCAACGGATGCTCGAGCTTCTCGGCTCCAAGGAACAACTTTTCGACTCCTACGTCCGACACAGCGCCATCGCAGAGGCGGCGCCTGGAGCCGTCGACATCTCGGAGGTGCAGCTCGCCCGCGCGATCGTTGTTGCCGAGCAGCAACGGCTGGCCCAATCCGAACCGGCCCTCGCGACCAAGCCCTCGCGACCAAGCCCTCGCGACCTAGCGCTCGAGTGCTAGCCCTCCCGACGCAGCCGGCGCTCGGCGGACTCGTGTTGCCGCTCGGCGGCGATTCGCGCCTGGCGAGCGGCGCGGGCCTCGAGTTGCGCCGCTTCGACGAGCCCACGCAGGCGGGCGATTTCTCCGGTTAGTCGCGCGATCTCGTCGTTGGCGGCGCGCTCGGTGACACGGGCGGCGTCGAGTGCCTGCGCCGCCGAGAAAACATTCGCTTCTGCGGCTGCCTTACGCTCCGCAAGCTCACGATCGCGGACGGCGTCGTCGGCCGGTGTCCGTCCCGCGGTTCGTACCTCCCGCGCGGGCGACGGGCGGGCCGCGAGTGGTGTGGCGCCAGACCTGGTCGGGGCGGTCGCGCCGAAGCCGTCGCCAAAGCCCGTGTAGACCAAGGGCTTCAGCACACGACCGGAGCGAACAAGACCCGCCGCCTGTTCATCGGCCATCGCGGCGGCCAGGGTCGCCTCGGCGTCGCCGAGCTGCTGACGCGTGGGTTCGTCCTCGCCGGCCTCGATGGCCAACGAGGAGCACAGCCCGAGCGCGGTATCGAGCTCACGGCGCCGGCGGGCGGAAAGGTCTCGCAGCTGAGCCGGTGGCACGCTGCCCTGCGCGGTCCGGATCTGTTCGCCGAGGCCGATGAGCTCGTCGATGACGTCCGGTCGGCGCAGCGCGACGAGGTCGACGAGCCAGGCCGCCTGAGTGGGACGCTTCATCGCCGCCAGTTCGGTCGCGGTCGCGCGTTCACCGTGTTCGCGAGCATCGGCCACATAACGGTCGCGGGCAGCCGTGAAGGCGCTCGGGGGCAGGGCGTACAGCTCGTCGCCGATGTCCCGGACTGATCGCATATGCCTATTGAACCGGCCGGGATCGGTGCCTATTGAACCGGCCCGGACCGGGGGCCCGGCGCAGAGCGCTCGGGCCGACCTGGAGCGCCGGATGGAAACTATCCGATTGGCTGATGTATTTTGGCCAAACAGTCAGGGCCAGTAGCACTGGGCCGCGCGGCGGACCACGATAAGGGGCTGTCGACTTCGGTTTGCGAACCGAACGCGGTATTGGTGCGTGCCCGGGAGCGACACCCACGGCTTGGGGTCCGTGGGTGGTGAGGGGGGTGGCAGGTGTCCGCACCGATCGCGACCGCGATTGGCGACGGGAGGGCCATGAGGCCGTACTGGCGAGGGGCGATCTGCCGGTCCACCGGACCGATCCGACAGCAGTGACACATATCAATGCTGGGTCAGCCCGGCGCTAGCGAAGGAGACCGGACGTGACGAGGTCGGCGGGCCGTCCCACCGTGCGGACCATCGTGATCGGCATCTGCGTACTCGCCGTGGCGCTGCTCTTCGGCGCCGTCGTCCGCCAGGCCTGGACGGCCAACGCGGCCGCGGCGGAAGTAGTGCAGCTCGAGGCCGACGGTGCCGCGATGATGCACCCCACGACGACCCTGCTCTACGAACTGGTCGGCGCGCAATCCTCCGCCGTTCGCGGCGAGCGGGTGAATCCCGAGCCGGTCCGCGACGCGCTGAAGCAGCTCGCCGAGCTCAACGCCCAGTTCGGCGTGGCGTTGCAGACCAACCAGCGGCTCACCGACCTCACCTCGCAGGTCGAGTCGGCCTTCGCCCGGGCCGAGGCCGGACGCGCCGCCTACAACACTTACTCGACATTGGTCAATCTGGCCGTCGAGATGATCCGCCGCATCGGCGACAGCGCGCACCTGATCCATGACCCCGACCTCGACTCCTACTACCTCATGGATGCCGCCATCGTCCGGCTGCCGGACGCACTGGTGTACGCGGGGCGGGCGTCCGACCTCGTGACATTGGCCGGTGGCGAGAAGCTGACCGGTGAGGACCAGGTACGGGCGGCGGTCGCCCGATTCGGCGTCTCCTATGACGCGGAGCGCATCGCCGCTGGCCTGACCACGAGCGTCGACTTCACCACCCGCTCGGAGCTGGGCACCAATATCGCCGAGCGCTTCGACGCCTTCCGCGCCGCGGCCGACGCGTTCGCGCCTCCCACCATGCTCCAGGAGCTGGCGTCCACTGTGGATACCGCAACGATGGCGGCCAGCGCGCGCCGGGTCTACGCGGCCGCGAACTCGCTCGCCCACCGCCTTCTCTCGGAGCTACAGGCGTTGCTGGACAACCGTTCCCGCAATCTGGCCGAGCAGCAGCGGTTCACCGCGATCGCGAGCGTCGTCGTTATTCTCATCGGTTTCGTGATGCTGTGGTTGCTGATCGCGGGCCGGCCTCGGCGGCGCCCGAGCGCCCGATTTGGCGCGCCGCCGACCGAGAGTGCGTTGGTGGGATCCCTTGCCTACGCGCGCGACATATTGGACCAGGATGAACTGGCGACCGCGGGTCGCGTTCCCCGCCGGGGGAACGGCAATGCTCGCTAGGCTCAGCATCCGCCAGAAACTGAGCCTCCTGCTGGCGATTCCGCTCGCCGCCGTGGCGCTCGTCATGGTCGGTTATACGGTCGACCGCATCTCGGACGCGCGCCTGCACGGCGCGACCGCCGACGCCGCGCTCGCCGCGCGGGACGTCGGTGCCCTGATCCAAACCCTGCAGCAGGAGCGGCTGCTGGCACTGGGTTATCTCGCCGCGCCGAGCCTGGAGCGAAGCGCGTTGGTCGCCCAAAGCCAGACCTCGGTCGATGACACCTCACGGCTGGCCACCGACGAGCACACAGCTGCGATCATCGGCGCGGCTAAGTCTCGGCTCGACGCGCTGACCGGCATCCGGCTCTCCGTGATCAACCGGACCATTTCCGCGAAGGCCGCCTACGACGCGTACCGGGCCGCGAACCTCGCGTTGCTCGACGCGCTGCGGTTGGGCGATCCGTCGGTGGCCGACGCCGACGGCCTCAGTCAGCTCGTCGCGCTCGACGCGCTGATGCGCTCGAACGAAGAGGCGAGCAGCATCGGAGCGATCATCGTCGGCGCGGCCGTGGACCCCGCACTGAGCCCGACGCTGTTGGCTCAGACGGTGGCCTCGGACGCGCAGAGCCTGCATCGGTTCCAACAGCTCGTGACGCCCGCTCAAGCGTCCCTTGTGGACCTAGTCGAGAACGGGCAGGCGGGACAGAAGATCCACGGCCTGATCCGGCAGATCATCGATGATGGCCAGCGCCCCGAGACGGCGGCCGAGGTGTCCGACGCCTTGACCGCTGCGGTCACCTACACCGGCCTGCGGCGGCTCGCCCAGGATCGCGTCGCTCGCGACGTGGCCCAGTACGCCGAGAGCCACGCGAGATCGGCGGAGACGACCGCAGGCGGCGTGGCCGCGGGAGCATTGGTGCTCTTCCTCGGCGTCCTTGGTCTCGCGGTCACCGTGAGCCGATCGATCTCACAGCCACTGCAGCGGCTCACCCGGGCCGCGGGTGTCGTGGCCGAGCTCTCCCGAGCGGAGCTGGTGCGGGTCGCCGACTCAGATGCGCTCGAGCCGGCGCCGCCCAAGCTGGCGTCGGTGGAAGTGGACAGCGCCGACGAGATCGGCGAGCTGGCGGCGGCCGTGAACCGGGTCCAGGCAACCGCGGCGCTGCTTCTCGAACGCCAGGTATCGACTCGTGCGAACGTGTCGACGATGTTCGCGAACATCGCCCGGCGAACCCAGAACTTGGTGGGGCGCCAGTTGCAGCTCATCGACGAGCTCGAGCGCAACGAGCGCGATCCCGAACTGCTCAACCGGCTCTACCAGCTTGACCACGTGTCCACTCGGCTGCGACGCAGTGCGGACTCGCTCCTCGTCGTGTCCGGCACGGTCGACCCGCAGCTGGCGACCACGCCGACCCGGCTGGCCGACGTGATCCGCTCGGCGCTTGCCGAGATCGAGGGCTACCGCGCCGTCGAACTCGGCGACATCAGCGAGGTGGCGGTCGCGGCCGACATCGTGGGCGATCTACGGCTGCTGCTGGCCGAACTGCTCGAAAACGCGACCAACTTCTCGCCGCCCGGTACGCCGGTACAGGTCACGTCCGCGTTCGATCAGGACTGCACGGTCGCCGTAGTGGATCACGGGCTCGGCATGAGTCCGGGCCGGCTCGACGAGGAGAACCGCCGGCTACTCGAGCGGGAACGTCTCGACGTGGCACCCACGCGAGTGTTGGGACTCTTTGTCGTCGGCCGTTTGGCACGCCGCCACGGCCTCGGTGTCCGGCTCGATCCGTCGCCCGGCCGCGGTATCACGGCCACGGTTCACATTCCGGCTCGGCTCCTCGCTGATCCATCCGGCTTCGGCGGTCCACACGTACCGCCTGTACCGCAGCGTCCGAGCCCGGCTCTCGGCGTCGTTCCGCCGCTTGCGATCGAAGCCATGCGCAGCGCCGTCAGCTCGGGTCCGTTCCCGTGGCTCGGCGCGCAATCCGAGCTGGTTGCGATCGCCGGCCCGCCAGCGTATGCACCTACGGACGGAAGAGCCTCTGACTCAACGAGCGACACGCCGCTCCCGGACTGGTCCGACGGGACCGAGTTCCCCGGCCGTTCGTGGCCTGCCGGTGTCGGTTTGGATGGCGCTACCGTCGCGGATGCGGCGGCGGCCTCGGGGGGGTTGCCGCGACGGATCACCCCCGTTCAACCGGTTGGCGGCCAGTTGGATGGGGCATATGAGGACGACGAAACATTCGGCTCATTCCCGCCGACCCGTGGCGGGTTGAGCCAGCGAATTCCTGGTACACACCTCGCCGAAGCGATTCGAGGTGGCGATGACGAGCCGGCACCGTCGCGTGGGGCGCGCGACCCGGTGGCCGAACGTGACGAAGTCAACGAGATCATGTCTGGGCTTGCCCGCGCGGGAAGCCCGGCGCCGGAGCAAGATGCACGACCGACCCTTGCGGAGAGACACTCATGACTGTGTACGCCGAGCATCTCAGCACCGAGGCCCAGCAGTTCAACTGGTTGCTCAACCAGTTCGCCGGGAACACCCCCGAGGTGATCGACGCGATTGCGGTGTCCTCGGACGGTCTTCTCATCGCGATGTCGCACAAGCTGGATCGGGCCAACGCGGACCGGCTCGCGGCAATCACCTCGGCGCTCATCAGCCTCGCTCAGGGGGCCGGGAAGGTTTATGAGCTGGGCGCGCCCAACAAGGTCATCATTGACCTGGACGGTGGCTTCTTGCTCGTGAGTGCCATTAGTGCTGGCTCGACGCTGGGTGTCCTGGCTAGCCGTGCGGCAAACCTGGGCAACCTGGCCTACGAGATGGCGGTCTTCGCCAACCGGGCCGGCGAGGTGATCTCGCCCCAGCTGATCGAAGAGCTCAAGGTCTCGGTCGGCGGCTACTGACATTCGGATCGGCACCTGTGACCGAGCAATGGTCCACATTGGACCCAGCGCGGGTGCCGCCCTATCTACTCACCGGCGGTCGCGTTCGGCCGGTTGACGAGACTCTCGCCATCGAGGCGCAGGTGATCACGACACTGGCCGGACGCGCGGAAGCAGCAACGTTGCAGTTCGAAGTACGTGACATCGTCGACCTCTGCGACGAACCTCATGCCGTCGTCGAGGTCGCGAGCAGACTGGGCCTGCACCTGGGCGTCGTCCGCATCCTCGTCGGGGACCTGGTCGCCAGCGGCTACCTGATGGTTGCCCGACCGACGCTCGACCCGTCCCGCCGCGCGGAGATCATTGAGAGGGTGATCCGTGGACTCGACAAGATCGACTGAGCCGCGCCGACCCCCGCCGATTCCCGTGAAGATCGTGATCGCTGGTGGCTTTGGCGTGGGGAAGACGACCGCAGTTGGCGCCATCTCCGAGATCGATGTGCTCACCACCGAGGCCGCGATGACGGAGGTCGCGGCCGAGATCGACCGGACGGGGCACACACCCGAAAAGACTCAGACGACGGTGGCACTCGACTTCGGCCGGATCACTATCGACTCGGAGATCAAGCTCTACCTATTCGGCACACCGGGGCAGGACCGGTTCGGCTTCATGTGGCGAGACATCACTGAGGGTGCGCTCGGGGCACTGGTCATTGTGGACACTCGCCGAATGAACGACTGTTACCCGGCGGTCGACTACTTCGAGAAGATCGGGCTGCCGTTCGTCGTCGCCGTGAACATGTTCGACGGGCAGCTGGAGCACGACCTGGCCGATGTGCGGTGGGCACTCGCTATCGGTGAAACGACGCCGCTGATCACCGTCGACGCCCGCTCTCGGCGCTCGGTCCGTGACGCTTTGGTCGCGGTGCTCAACCGAGCTCTGAATCAGGTAGGCCCGAACTGATCGGTCAGACGTAAGGAAGGTCGCCCTTCGTCCGTTCCGACAAGGAGGGAATCCTTGGGTTACATGTTCGACGGCATCTCCGCCACGGTAGCGATGTCGCCGCCGATGCGGCGCAGCTCGCGGAGCAGCGTCTCGTCCGCGCCGACCAACAGCAGCGCCTTGTCCGGTCCGGAGAGCATGCGACCCGGCCGTCGTAGGGCTCGGGCAAGCGCGAGCGGCGACGGCACGTTAGCCGCGACAAGATTGACCACCACGATGTTCGCCCTCTGGGCGAGGTCGACGAGGTCGTCGACGAATCGTTCGATGGCTCGTCCGGCGAGTTCGCCGGCGGGTCGGAGCATGGCGGTGAGCCAGACGCCGTCGCGGGACATGGTGAGTTGTGCGGCTGTCATGGCGGGGGCCCCCTTGCCTCGGTTCTGCGGTACAGGGATCAGCGTGACGGTTGGGGTTGAGCGCAGCCTGAGCGGACCCTGGGAGTTGCCTGTGCACGTTTCGTGTCGGGGCCTGAGGGTGCCCACCCGGTGCGTCACGACAAGAATTGAATGTCCGGTTGAAACAAAAATGAAAAAAGCGCCTCAGGCCGTACTTCGGATAAGTCGGAAGAGCAGAAATTCTTCTCTGAGGTTAAGTTGCGGGAGCCGATACATCCCTTACGCTGAGCGGTCGGCACATAACGGTCACCTATCAGAAACGCTCCGAGTTCGACTCGCCACCCTCTGTGGGCGTAGCGTGAAGCGGCGCCACGCGGCACGCCCCACCGCGACAAACTATCCATCCGCGATTTCACATTGACACACATCAAGATCCGTCACTCCGATGCGCATGGTTCGTTGCGCACACAGGGAACCGTTCGACAACTTCCATCCGCATGTGGTGAGTCACGCCCCGGCCCCACACGGATGGAGGACGAGGGACCGGGCGCGCAGGCTCGGGAAGGGCATTCGTAGGAGGCCACCGTTGCGCGGAACGGCGTTCGCGGGACGGTTTGCACTGAGGGGAGGAACGCCGTGGAAGATCAGCCTGTGGGGCGGCGGGTGGCGTACTGGCGGTCGCGACGCAAGATGTCGCAGCAGCTCTTCGCGGACCGACTAGGAAAGTCGAAGAGCTGGGTCGACAAGGTCGAGCGCGGGGTCCGGAATCTCGACAAGTTCTCCACGATCGCTGAGATCGCCGAGGTCCTCCAGCTCGATGTCCAAGTGCTCACGGGCCGCGACGCGGTCCGAAAGCCCGAGAGTGTCAACTGCATCGACCAGGTCGAGGTGGCTGAGATCCGGGCGGCGCTTGAACGTTACGACAAGATCAGCAGCTTCAATGCTCCGGCGCCGGATGCGCCGCCGCTCGCCGAGCTTCGTAAGGCCGTTGACCACGCTTGGATGACGTTCCAGCACGCCAAGTACGGCGTATTGGCGCGAATGTTGCCCAAGCTGCTCCGCGACGCGCAGGCCGCGGACAGCGCGACCGCCACCGACGTCGATCGGGGCGGTGCGTACCTGCTGGCGGAGGTGTACCAGATCGCCTCATCAACGCTGCGCAAGCTCGGCGAACACGACCTGGCGTGGCTTGCCGCGGACCGCGCCACCATGGTCTGTCAGCGGGCCGGAGACGACCTACTCGCCGCTCTCGCCACGATGCGGGTCGCTGGGGCGCTATCCGCCCTCGGGCGGATCCGATCGGCGTTGGAGATCAGTGTCAACATCGCCAACCAGATCGCCCCTCGCGACGGACTGGACGCGACGCCCCAGCGGCTGTCCGTGTACGGACTGGTGCTTTTGCAAGGGGTCATCGCCGCCGCGCGCCTCGGCGACTCGGCAACCGTGCGGGATCTTCTATCGGCGGCGGAGGAAGCGGCCAAACAGATCGGCGGCGACGAGAACTTCTACTGGACCTCCTTCGGTCCGACCAACGTCGCGTTCTACCGGGTTGCCGCGGAGGTGGAGCTGGGTGATGCGGCGGGTGCGATCCACACGCACGAGAGCATTGACCCGTACGGCTACGCGGCGATGCTGCCGGAGCGCCGGGCCAGTCACATGCTCGACGTGGCGCGGGCATACACCCAGGTTGGCGATCTGCCCCGCGCCGGCGAGACGCTGGTCGAGGCGGACCGGTTGGCGCCGAGCGAGATCCGCTGCCGCCCGGTCGCTTACCAGCTGGTCTCCGACCTCCTCCGGCGCGGGCGCGGCACCGCTGCCCCGGGAGTGCTAGATCTGGTGGACCAAATGGGACTGAGCTGCTGACCCGAACATAGAGTCTCAGCCGTGCGCGTCCTGTACATCCTCGTGTGTGGTTCGCCGGCGGCCCGGCGCGTCGGCACTCTGGTCGGGTTGGCGCAAGCCGAAGGCTGGGATGTCTGTGTCCTCACCACCCCCGACGGTCGCAAGTTCGTCGACGCGGCCGCCCTCGCCGAGCAGACCGGACACCCGGTTCGAAGCACATACAAGAGTCCCGACGAGCCCGACGTGCTGCCGGCCGCGGACGCGCTAGTGGTCGCGCCCGCGACCGTCAACACGATCAACAAATGGGCCGCCGGCATCGCGGACACGCTCCCGCTGGGGCTCCTTCTCGAGGGGTTCGGAAAGGGGCTGCCGACGGTCGCACTGCCGTACACCAATCGAGAGATGGCCGCGCATCCAGCCTTCCAGGACGCTCTCACCCGGCTTCGCGGCTGGGGGGTTTCCGTGCTGTACGGACCGGACGTCGTGGCACTGCCGTCCGCGGACACCGAGCCCGACCTCGACGCGATTCCCTGGTCCCTCGCGCTGCGGTCGTTGCCGCGGCCATGACGCCGGGTCGTTGGAGTGACGGAACCGTCGGTGCCCGACCCGCGCGCTGGTAGCCTCGGCTGTCATGACTACCGATGCGGGCCACGACGCGGCCAGGACGGGCCGAGCGGACCGCGCCAAGGAGCGCTGTTCGTGAAGGCCGATCCGGACGCCCAGCGCCGCCTGCTCGACCTGCAGGCGATCGACACCTCGCTCGCCCAGCTGGCTCACCGCCGAGCAACCATGCCGGAGCTGGCCGACCTGGACCGGCTTTCGCGTGAGGTGGCCGCGCTTGACGACGAACGGGTCCGAGCGCAGGTGGGAGCCGACGACCTCGACCGCGACATCGCTCGGCTGGAGAAGGACGTCGAGCAGGTACGGGTGCGGGCGGACCGCGACCGTTCCCGGCTCGACGCGGGCACTGGGCCCGCCAAGGAACTCGAGGCATTGCAGCACGAGCTGGCGACCTTGTCGCGCCGCAAGAACGAGCTGGAGGACGCGGAGCTTGAACTCATGGAGCAACGGGAGTCGGCGCAGTCCATATTGGACGCTGTCCTGGCGCGTCTCGAGGCTGCCCGGACCGCGCGCGCCGACACCGGGGCCCGACGGGACCAGACACTGTCCGAATTGGACAAAGATCAGGAAGCGAAACTCGCGTCACGAGGGCCGCTCGTCGCCGACCTGCCGGCCGAACTCGTGCAGCTCTATGAGAACCTGCGGGAGAACACCGGCATGGGCGCGGCGATGCTGCGGGCGGGTCGATGCGAGGGCTGCCGGCTCGAGCTGTCCGGTTCGGAACGCGCGAGGGTCCGGGCGGCGGACCCCGACGAGGTGATCCGGTGCGAGGAATGTCGCCGGATCCTCGTCCGTACCAACGAATCCGGGTTGTAGTGGCCAAGCCGCGGCGGCTGCGAGTCATCGTCGAAGCCGATGGCGGAGCACGCGGCAACCCGGGCCCGGCCGGATACGGTGCGGTCGTCCGTGAGGCAGCGACCGGTGAGGTCCTGCTTGAGCTCGGCGAGAGCATCGGCCCGTCAACCAACAACGTCGCTGAGTACCGCGGCCTGATCGCGGGGCTCCGGGCGGCTGCCAACTTGGGCGCGGTCGAGGTCGAGGTGCGGATGGACTCCAAGCTCGTCGTCGAACAGATGACGGGCCGATGGCAGATCAAACACCCCGGGCTGCGCCCGCTCGCGGCGGACGCGGCCGCGTTGGTGGGACGGTTCGATTCGGTGCGGTTCACGTGGGTACCGCGCGAGCAGAACCGGGCCGCCGATGCGCTCGCGAATGCGGCGATGGACGGTCGGCCGCTTCCGGCGACCGACCTGACGGCGCCGCCGGCGCCGACCGCGGCGCCGTCCGGTCGGCCGGCGCCCACCTGGTCGCCGCCCGAGGCCGGCGGGGCGACCCGGCTGATCCTGGTGCGGCACGGGGAAACCGCGTTCACCGCGCAGCGCCGCTACTCCGGTCGAGGAGACGTCGAGCTGAGTCCCCACGGCGAGGCCCAGGCGTCGGCGACGGCCGAACGACTGTCCACAATGGTCGATCGAGCGTCGGTCTTCACCTCGCCGCTTGGCCGGTGTCGGCGGACCGCTGAGGCGATCGCGGCTCGGCTGGGACCGGCGTCGGTGCAAGTCGAGGAGCGCCTGATCGAGTGCGACTTCGGCGAATGGGAGGGACTCACCTTCGCCGATGTGAAGCAACGTTGGCCCGAAGAGCTCGACACCTGGCTGGCGGCAACCGATATCGCCCCACCCGGCGGAGAGTCGTTCGTCGCGGTAGCAACCCGGGTGCAGGCGGCCGTGGCCGACATCGTCGCGGCCCACCCCGGCCAGACCGTGGTGGTGGTCAGCCATGTGTCTCCGATCAAGCTGGTGCTTCGGGACGCGCTGGCTGCCACGGACGCCTTCCTGCACCGGCTCTTTCTCGACCCGGCCGGCATCTCGTTGCTCGACGTGTGGCCCGATGGCGGCATCGCCGTCCGCACCGTCAACGACACTTCCCACTTAGACCAGTGAGCCTGCAAAGCCTTAATAGGCCATGCGGTCCGACGCCTACGCTAGATCGGCGATCGCCACCCGACCACTCTGCAGCGACCGGCGCTGCCGCACCGGCATCGTCAGGCCCGAGGCCACGGTGAGCATGTCGTCATCGCGGCCGACGTGGAAGCCGTGTGTGGCAAGGAGTTTGGACATTGTGTCGGGGGTCCAGGAGGAGCGTACCGGCTCATCCGCCCAAGGACTGCGTCGTCCGGCGGCCGCCGCCATGGCGCGCGCGACCATGCGACCGAGGACCGTCGAGAGCGTCATCGTTTGATAGTTGACGATCAACCGGCTGCCGCCGGTCGAGCTATCGCGGATGGCGCGAAGGGTCGTCGCCACCTCTCCGCGGCGGAGGTAGGTGACGACCCCCTCCCAGATCCAGGTGGTGGCCTCATGCCGCCGATGACCGGCGGAGGCCAATGCAGGCTCGAGTTGGTCGTGGCTGAAGTCGACCGGCACGAAGCGAACGGATCGGGCCTGCGGCCGAAGCTCGCCGACGCGGTCGCGTTTGTCCGCCTGTGACGCCGGGTGGTCAACCTCAAACACGTCGACGTCGGCGAGCTCCGGCATCCGCCAGGCTCGATCATCAAGGCCGGCTCCAAGGATCACAAGCTGCGATGTCAGCCGAGCCCGCACGGCGTCGTCGATAGCCACGGTGCGCGGGACGATGACATCGGCCGCCGCCCGTACCATCTCGAACTCCATACGCTCCGCCCAGGCCCTTGGCGGATCACCATCTCGCACGAGGCCGACCACCACTTGCTCGTCGGCCCGCAACAACGCCATCGCGACCGGATCAGCGAATCGACCCTCAGCGATTCGCCCCTCGGCGGCCGCTCGACCCTGGCAGACGATGATGGCGGTGCGGCTGGCCCGTTGCGCGTCCACACTCAAACCTCCGCCCCATTGATATCTGAATTATTGTGACTAGTCCGCCCGGGCGGGTCGGTTAGGGCCGTACACAGCGATGCTCGCCAGCTGCGGCACGAGCCAGGGAGCGACCCACTCCTGAACCCCTTCCGGCGTGAAGTGCAGGCCGTCGCTGCGGATCCGCAGGTTCCCAATCTTCCAGGTGAACGTCCCATCGGGGCAGGCGCGCTTGTTGAGATCGAGGACGGTCATCGTCTGCGGATGGCGGGCGGCGACATCGTGGAGCAGTCCGTTCCAGGCGTCCACGCGCTGCGGATCGTCCTCGGGATATAGGCTGCCGTCGGGCTTCTCCCACCGGTGGGTATACGGTGCGGTCAGGAGCACGATGTGGGCACCTCGCGAGCCCACAATGGACAGTGCGAAGTCGAGTTCCACGGTGAGGTATGCGTCATAGAGTGGCTCTCCGACGTGCATGTAGTCGGCGCCGAGTCGCCGGTCCATGAGCTCCCAGCGGTCGAGCAGCACAACGGCCACGTCGGGATCATCGGCGTCAACCCGGGCCTGCCAGTAGTAGTCCCAGGCATTGCACTCGGGATAGTTCGTGTGCGGCTCTCCGATGTAGACGATGTCGGGGAGTCGGGAGATTCCGCAGCCAGGAAGTGCCTGATTCGTGATTCGCAGCCCGAGGAACTCGGGCATGTACTGGCCCAGCGACCACGAGACGGAGTCGCCGAAAAAGGTGATCCTAGGTTCGCTCCCCGGCCGCCGGCCCGGACGATTCATCGGCGTCAGACCGGACGGGTTCACGGCGTTGGCGGCGGGAACGGCGACGATCGGCATCACCGACGGCCGAGTCGGCACGATGGTGGTGACGAGGATGAAGGCGGCGGTCGCGCCGATCACGGCGGTGGCGCCGAGGCCGACGCCGCCCGCGCTGATCTGGATCCGAGGTCGGCGCGGCCACGGCCAGCGACCAGTGCGGATCGGCTCCTCCACGAGCATGTACGACAGTGCCGCCACGGCCACCGTCACAACGAGACGTAGCGCGAGCAGCGCCCCGCGGGTGAGCCCGGTGCGCTCGGCGTTGAGCAGTTCGAACAGCGGCCAGTGCCACAGGTATACCCCGTACGAGATGCGGCCCAGCCACACCAAGGGAGCCACGGCCAAGGCCTTCGAAATCAACCCGGTCGGCATGAGCACGGCGTTTGCCAGCACTACCGCGACCGCGACGGCGCCCGCCGTTAAGCCGCCGTAGTAGAGCGGCGCGCCGGTTCCCGTGGCATGCGACCACAACCAGCCCAGGACTCCGATCGCCACCACGGCCGCGCCGCTCAATGCGACCGAGGCTCGACGCGACAGGGCGGGTCCTTCCGGCCGTACCTTCGCCCGTTTTTCGCGAAAGGCCATGAGCCCGGCGCCGAGCGCGCAACCGATCAGCAGCGCCTGCGCGCGGGTGTCGGTGCCGAAGTAGGCCCGGTTGACCGCGAGTGGGTCGTAGAGCAGTGCCGCCATGAGCGCCGAGACGGCCGCCCCGAGCAGGCACAGGTCAACCAGGGCGCGGCGCAGTCCGAACGCCAGCAGCACCACGACGAGTAAGGGCCACACGAAATAGAACTGCTCTTCGATCCCTAGTGACCACGTGTGCTGTAGCGGCGACGGGGCTGAGGTCTGCGCGAAGTAGTCGTCGCCACGGTAGATCATGCGCCAGTTCGCCACATAGAACATGGCCGCGTAGGAGTCACCGCGCAGCAGAGTGACCTCGAGCCGGGACAGCAGGTCGGGGTAGACGGCCACCACGAACAACAGCACCAACAGCAACGCCGGCACGAGCCGGCGCACCCGCCGAAGCCAGAACCGACCGAGCCGGATCCGCCCGGTGGCGGCCCGCTCTGACAGCAGCAGCGACGTGATAAGGAACCCGGACAGGACAAAAAACGCGTCTACGCCGAGGAAGCCCCCGGGGAGCCAGGCAACGCCGCCGTGAAACAGCAGCACACCGGCCACCGCGATGGCGCGCACGCCATCCAACGACGGCCAGTACGTCAGCGTCCCCCCGCGCGGCGCTCGGCTCACGACGGCGTTGTCGGGGGTTCGCGGGTCACGCCGGTAACGATCTCACGAAATCGCCGTCCCGGGGCGCAGATGTTAATGGATCGCGGCGAGTCCGGCGCGACAAGGAAGGGCACCTTGCATACGGATTCTGGCCATAAAGGTGCCCCTCCTCGCGCCGAGTGTGGACACTTGTGCGCACGTCAGCGGGCGCGAGTGTGGGCGTCGAGGGCCTCGTTGAGGCGGTGCAGCATGGTGGCGAGCCGGCGCCTGTCGGCCTCCGACCACCCGGCCAGGATGCCGTCGTAGAGCTCGGCGCGGGCGCGCCGTACCGCACGGTATCTGGACAGCCCCATCGTCGTAGGCGAGATGACGGTGCCCCGGCCGTCATTGGGATCGGGCTCCCGGCGGACCAGGTGGTCCCGTTCCATGGCGGCCACCTGCCGAGTGGCGGTCGACGCGTCGACACCCAGACCGATCGCGAGGGTACCGACGTTGGTGGGTCCGGACTCGTCGAGTTGGCGCAGGATCACGTATGCGGCGCGGTCGAGCGTGCGGTGTGCCTCGTCGCTGGCGCGACGGGTCGCCTCCGCCCGACGCAGCAGCAGGGCCACCTCGGCCTCGATCGTCGCGACCGCCGATGTTCCGGCCATCACACTCCTGCCCGCTGTTCTGCTCACGTCAAGTATCTGTATACTACAGGTAAGTAGTTGTACGATACAAGTAATGGAGGACGCGTGTCACGCCGGGACGAGCCCAACAAAGGGGCAATCATCGCGACGGCGATCGCGGCGTACCTCGCCATCGCCGGCATCGCGGTAGTGGATCCGATTCTGCCCGCCATCGGCGAGGCGATCGGGGTCACGGCGTGGCAGGTGGAACTGCTCTTCACGGCGTACATCGCTGTTATGGCTATCGGCATGATTCCGGCCGTGATGGCGACCGGCCGCTTCGGCTACAAGAAGGTGCTCATCGCTGGCGTGGTCACCGTCGGTACGGCGGCCATACTCGCGTCGTTCAGCAACACCATCGGGCAGTTGGCCGCCCTGCGTGGCCTGTGGGGGCTGGGCAACGCGATGTTCTTCGCGACCGCGTTGGTGTTGATGGTGGCCCTGGCGAATGATCGCGACTGGGTGGTGGCGCTCTTCGAGACGGTCCTCGGCCTCGGCTTCGCCACCGGGCCAGTGCTGGGCGGCCTGCTCGGTGAGATGAGCTGGCGGTTGCCGTTCGCAGTGTGCGGGGTCCTTATGCTCATCGCGGTGGCGGTCGCGGCATCGCGACTGCGCGACCCCGCGGAGAAGCAGACGCCGGTGCGATTGCGCGCCTTCGGTGGCGTCTACCGTAAGGGCGCGTTCATCGCGCTCGTCGCGGTCACCGCGGCCTACAACTTCGCCTTCTTCGTGGTGCTCGGGTTCACGCCGCTCTTCCTCCACCTCGACGTGATCCCGCTCGGACTGGCCTTTACCGGCTGGGGCATTGGGCTAGCGGTCGGCATTCTCGTCGTCGGCCACCGGATCGCGCACCGGATCGGTTATGTACAAACCGTCGGCGTGGCCATGGCCGGCCTGCTCGGGTGCGTGCTGCTGTTCGCGACCTCGGATTCGCTCGCCGAGTCACTGATCGCGCTGGTCGTCGCCGGCCTCTTCATGGGCCTGGCCAACGCCAATCTCACGGACCTCGCGCTGGGCCTCGGCTCGCCGGACCGCCGGGTCACCACGGGCGCGTTCAACCTCATCCGATGGGGAGCCGCCGCGCCGGCCCCGGTCGTGGCGGGTCTGCTGGCGGAGCACGTCTCGCTCGCTGCACCGTTCTGGGCCGCCGCAGGAGTGCTCGGCGTGGGCATCCTGGTCTATCTCGCCACCGCCCACCTGATGGCGGCCGGGATGGGGGAGCGGTCACTGTGGGCCCGTCGCCGCCCCGTTTTGGAGGCCACGGTCGAGGAGGCGCTGGGCGTCTGACCCGCTCAGGCGGTGAGCGCGCGGACCAGCAGGACGATGCCGACGATCGTGCCGATCGTGACGATGACGATCCGCAGTACGGCCGCGGGCAGCCGCCGAGCCAACCGGGCTCCGGCGTACCCGCCGGCGATGGTGGCCGGCACGAGGATGGCGACGGCGGCCCAGTCGACCGGCCCGAAGAGTGCGAACACGACCACTGCCACTGCGCCGACGACGGCGGAGATGGCGTTCTTCAGCGCGGTTACGCGCGCCAGCGTCTCGTCGAGTACGAGGGCGAGCGTGGAAACCAGCATCACGCCGAGCGCCGCGGTGAAGTAGCCGCCATAGACGCCGGCGAGCAGGATGATGCCCTGGAGAGCGACCGTACGGCGTCGTGATGACATGTCGCGGGGATGGCCGACCACCGCCCGCAGTCGCTGCTGGAACGCGAGCACCATGGTCGCGCCGAGCACCAGAAACGGCACCACGAAGTCGAAGATCCGCCTCGGGGTGGCAAGCAGAAGTGTGGACCCGATCACCGTGCCCAACAACGCCGTCGGAAGGAGGCCGAGCAGCCAGCGGCTTCCACGTCGCCGCGAAAGATCGGCGAGGTCGGCGCGGCTACCGAAGACGCTGGCGACGTAACCGGGCGCGACGGCCAACGTGTTCGTTACGTTCGCGGGAATGGGCGGCAGACCGATCGCGACGAGCGTGGGGAACGTGATGAGCGAGCCGCCGCCAGCCACGGCGTTCACCATGCTCGCGGCGAAGCCGGCCAGGACGAGGGCACAGGCGTCAATGAGGGTCATCGCGTCGTATCCTGACAGGCGCGACGGACGAGTCGGTCGGGCGGTCGCGTCGCTACGCTCTCGGGCGTGGCGCCGAGGAACGTCCGGACTCCAAAGGGCAGGGTGGTTGTTAACGGCAACCCGGGGCGACCCGCGGGACAGTGCCACAGAAAACAAACCGCCGCTGCGGCCTCGGCCGCAACGGTAAGGGTGAAACGGTGGGGTAAGAGCCCACCAGCATCCCGGGTGACCGGGGTGGCTAGGTAAACCCCACCCGGAGCAAGGCCAAAAGGGCCGACCCGAAAGGGAGGCCTGCGCAGGCGATCGAGGGTGGCCCGCCCGAGCCTGCGGGTAGGCCGCTAGAACCTGCCGGCGACGGCAGGTCGAGATGGATGGCCGCCATCACCACGCGAGTGGTGGTACAGAATCCGGCGTACAGACCGACTCGTCCGCCGCCCTGCTCTTCGACCTGTTGAAAGGCCGCTGACCTGGTCTTGATCGTGGTCGTTGTTGTCGACGACGGTCCACATTGGTCGAGGTTTCGTGCCCCGAGACGGCGCGGAGCACATTCCGACGGACCGGCGACGGCCCAGAGATCTTGGCAATTCAGGGTTATTCTGGTGGTGCTGCGCGATATCGCCGTGATCGCAGTGGCGTTCGAGCTGCCGGTTGACTCGTCGCTCGAGGGGTTCTTCCTCTGGTGCCAGCGGAGGACGATTGATCACAGTGGACGGTTAACTGCCGGCAACCCCGCCTGCGGCGCCGTGGAGGCTGGATTCACTGCTGCAGTCCGCGCAGGGCAGCGGGATCAAAGGAAGACCCTCGGTGCCTGGTTCGTGCGCATCGCGGCTAGTCAGAATCTCTGGGTGTAACCGTGGGATCGGTGTTGGTCGATAGTCTTGGCGTACGAATGGCATTAGTGCCGGCACGGGACTGTCAACTTGGGAAACGTATGCACGTCCGCCAAGGAAGGGCGAGAGTCGCGGTAGGACCCTACCGGTACTGCCCTCTGGGCACTGGTTGTGCTCGAAGTCAATGGCACGCTAGTGGCACGCCGTGAGGGCGGGGCCTTCGTTACGTCGCGTCAGTCCAACCCGACGTACAAACCACGCAACGATGCCGAGACCGTCCGTAGGACCGTGTGCAGTGCACTAGGCTTGGTGGCTAGCCGCTGGGGACGGGGGTTCTCGGGTGTGAGCGTCGCTAGTCAAACGTACCTAGCGACCACGGGCGTGCTTCTCATCGTCTATGGCGTGGCCGATCGCCTTCGGCCCGCTGTGGTGCTCGTCGCGGCGGCCGTGGCTGTCGGCGTGATAACGATGCGGGTGTTCCGGGTGCGGCCGCAGCGGTCGGTGGCGTGGTTGCTGTTGGCGGCCGCGACTGGGCTGCTCGGTGTGGGGCACGCGATTCTTCTGGCTGGCCTGGGAGCCCACGCCGGTGTGACCTCATCGCCGGGTGCGGCGGACGCGTTCCTGCTGGCTGCGTATCTGCCGCTGACGGTCGGCCTGCTGTGGCTGGGTCGGCCGGTACTGCCGTCGCGCCAGTGGCCGGTGATCCTGGATACGGTCGCATTTAGCCTCGCTGGTTCCTTGGTGCTTTGGATCGCGGTCGTGCGACCAATGGTGGTGGATGCGCAGCTGACGACCGGGGGACAGGTGGTGGCGATCGCCGGCTGGGTTGGGTTCGTGACTGTGTTCGCCGTTTCGGTACGGGTTGTGGTGACGTGGCCTGCCACCGTTATGCGCGGACTGCTCGGCACGGGCGCGATTGCCTTCCTCCTTTCAGACCTAGCCGCCGGCGCGGGATACCTTCGACTCGATCGCCAGCCGAGCGGACTTGCCACCGTGGGGTTTGTCGCGGTCAGCGGCCTGTACGCCGCGGCCGCGTTCACTCCGTCGATGGTGGAACTCGAAGTTGTGCGTCCCGCACGTGAACCCGCAAGTAGCGGTCGTTTGGCGCTGCTAGCCGTAGCGCTTCTGGTCGCTCCAACGGCGCTTTTCCGTGAAGCTGCATCCGATGCAGTGACGTCTGGGGTGGCGATCGCCGCTGTGTCTTTTGCGGTCGGCGGGGCCGTCATGACGAGATTGTGGCTGTTCGCCCGCGCCTACCAGCGCCGTGTGGATTGTGAGCGTGCGGTGCAGGTGGCGTCGCGGGGGCTGGTGTTAGCTACCAGCAGCATCGAGGTGGTCGAAGTTGTGGCACGTGCATTGGCGGGCATGGTGCCTGGTGCGCCCAGCACCGTACGCCTCGCTAACGGGTACGGACGGCCGGTGGACCTCCGCCAAGCGCAGGCCGGAAGTGCATTCGCTGATCATGTCGGGGCGATGGACATCGTTGAACGTCAAGACGGGACAGGCGTGCTCGCCGCGTACTTAGACAACGTGGCATGCAATGTGCCCGTGTCCCAGCACGCCGGGCCGTTTTCATCAGCGGGCCAGGTGCTGCTGTGTACGGCGCCGATCAAGCAGCTCGTGGAGATCGGCAGCGTGCTGCTGCTATTGGCCGAGCAGGCTCGCGCGGCGTTGGACCGCATCACCATGGTTGCTCGCCTGCAGACGGATGAACGCGAACGCTACTTCCGGACGTTGGTGCTGGCCAGCACCGACGTCACGCTAATCAGCCGGGACGACCGGGTAGACTACGCGACGCCGTCGGCCGATCCGATGTTCGGCGAGAACATTCAGGGCCGTAGCTTCGGCAAGTTGGTTATCCGGAACCCGTCCGACGACGAGGGGTCGGGTAGCCGATTGCAGCGGGCCTGGTCGAACGTCGAAGACGGCGTTGACGGCACGATCGTCCGGCCGGACGGTCAAACGGTCATTGTGCTGGTGCACCGACGCGATCTCACCGCGGACCCGACGGTGGATGGCGTGGTGAGTACGTTGCGCGATGTGACCACCGAACGCAACCTCCAACGTGATCTACTCTACCGTGCCAGCCATGACTCGTTGACAGGACTGGCGAACGCGCAGAGCTTCACTGATGAGCTTCGGGTTGAACCCGCCGCGGGGAAGTCGGGTGTCGGGCGCGCGGTACTGTTCATAGATCTTGATGACTTCAAGGCGGTCAACGACAGCCATGGCCATGAGGTCGGCGACGCGTTGTTGACCGTGGTGGCTCAGCGTGTCGAAGGTTGCCTGCGGACCGACGACTTCGCCGCTCGCCTCGGCGGGGATGAGTTCGCGATCCTATTGCGAAATCTGCCCAGTGTGGATCAGGCACGTGAGCTGGCTGAGCGAATCGCGAGGGCACTTGCCTCCCCCGCGACCGTGGCGGGAGTCAGGCTCGACTGTCGAGCTAGTATCGGCGTGGCCTACGCCGATCGGCCGGAGCGGGTGGCCACCATCGTGGCTGACGCCGACTCGGCGCTGTATGCCGCCAAGGCTCACGGCAAGGGCCGGTGGTGGGAGTACAGAGATGGCGATGACGCAGCGGACCGTCGGAGCATCATCCCGCGCGGATCATTGGATGGCCCGTCGGGTGTCGATGGACCCCCCGTGCGTTAGCAGCCGGTGGTTGAGCTTGTGTTGGGGGCGCGCGGCGGGTTCGAGGCAGTCCTCGCCGATGCTGGCGTTTCGCATTCGGGTTCAACACGCATCGCGCGGTCCTACGAGGGAGTGGCTGTCGTCACCGCGCTTGGCGACCAGGGGCTCGGCCAAGCGTTGGCGGGCGCGGCGAGGCTTCAAGCGGAACGATCCGCCGACGACCTATTTGTCAGCGTGAACGTCTCGGCCCGCCAGCTACGTCACCCGGCGTACCGGTGATACTCGCCCGCGCGGAGAGCCGTACTCTTGCCTGTCCTCATTCGTCAGTCCTGTGTTACCACGCCACATTGGGTGTGACCGAGGTCGGCGGGATCGCATATTTACTGGGCGCCCGTGGTCAGTCGAGAGAAGACTTTTGCTTGTGTCGGCGACGATGGGAGGGCTGGACGCGACGGGGCTTGAGGCTGAGTTCGCCGAGATTCTGGACACGCGTCGGGTCGGCACCGTGTTCCAGCCCATTGTGGAGCTCGCAACCTCGCGGGTAGTCGGATACGAGGCTCTGAGCCGCGGTCCCGCCAGTTCACATTTCGAGTCACCGGCGGAGCTGTTTGCCTTCGCCTACCGGGTCGGGCGGGCCGCCGAACTGGACTGGGTGTGCCAGGCCGCGGCGTTTCGGGCCGCGTCTCTGGCGCGGATGCCGTCCGACCTCACACTGTTCGTCAACGTGGAGCCAGCGTCACTGCGCACGGCGTGCCCGCCGGACCTTCTCGACGCGGTGCAGACCGGGCAGCGCCGGCAAAAGGTGGTGGTGGAACTTACCGAACGCTTCCTCGCCGATGATCCAGCCGGGGTGCTCAATGCGGTGTTCGTAGCACGGGCTGAAGGGCACGGCGTGGCCGTGGACGATCTTGGCGCTGAACCGGGGAGCCTCGCTCTGATGCCCCTCGTTCGCCCTGACGTGATCAAGTTGGACCTCCGCTTGATTCAGGGACGGCCCGACCTGGATGTGGCCCGAACTGTAAATGGGGTCCTCGCGGAGGTCGAGCGGACCGGGGCCGCCATTCTTGCGGAGGGTGTTGAATCTGGACGCCACGCAGATATGGCGTTTGCGATGGGAAGCACGCTCGGCCAGGGGTGGCGGTACGGCCGACCAGGGCCGCTGCCTACCCAATGGCCGTCCACCGAGGGGCCACCCGTGCCCATCTTGCGACACGACCCCGCCACCCTCGCCACGCCATTCGAGGTGGTCACCCGGCAGCGGCCCGCCCGGTCGGCCAGCCGCCAACTCCTGCGGTCGTTGAGCAAGCACATCGAGTACCGGGCTGGGGACCCCGCTGAGCCGGGTGTTCTGGTGGCCAGCTTTGAAGACGCTCGTTACTTCGATGCCGCTATCGCCCGTCGCTACGCCAGGCTAGCGAAAGCGACGCTAATGATTGCGGTTTTCGGGCACGAGATGAACGCGATGCCGGCGCCGGGTGTGCGGGGCACCTCGTTGAACACCCGTGATCCCCTAGCCCAGGAATGGGCGGTGGTCGTCGTCGCCGCCCATTTCAGCGCGGCACTGGTCGCCCGCCGACCGCGACCAGAGTTCCCGACCGGCGGCGAGCTGCGGCTGGACTCGTCCGAGGGACTGCCGTACGACTTCGCCGTGACATATGACCGCGATCTCGCCATCGCCGCCGCCCAAAGTCTGGTGCAGCGCATCGCGGCCCCGCACGACGACAGTGCCTCGACCCACTAGCGTGGGCGGTCCGGCGCCGTGGCGACGCTGGTCGAAGGGTGTGGGCTTTCCATCGCCCACGGATCGGTCGTCCACAGGGGACAAACCAGTCTGGGGGCCGGCGGTTGTGTCGGGTCTTTGCGGCCGTACACCAAGACGCACTCGGGCGTCGCAAGGCTTCTGCGATGTCATCGATGGCGCCGGCGAGCGACCACGGAATCAGCACTGCAATAGAAGGACCATCCACGGAACTGATGGGGAGGACCATCGATGTCGAGCCCGCGGCCCAGCGCTCTCAAGTTCCTGGTTATGGCTCGTGGCGTGGCGCGCCCGACCTACGCTGAGTAGGCACCCCGGAAGATGGGGTGCGTCAGGGCCGTGGTTGCCGAGAAACGCGTCGGCGAACCGAGCGGTGGTCCGTATGGCACCAGGCCGGCCGACCGAAATCTCGGGCCACCGCGTGGCGGGGCTAGTGCTCGGTGGCCCGCAAATCGTCTGGCGGGAATCGTGTCACCGGGGCCGTGGCGTGGGCTCAGCAAGCTAGCTGGATGAGCTAAGCGCGTAGGCGGCGGCATTGATCCGCCGGGAACGTCGATTGCGTGGGCCCAATTCGGGGAAGGCGGCATGAACGAGTACACGGTGATGGTCGAAGCCGGCGATGCCGACGGCCGTGAGTGGCTGACGCTGGCTCCCCCGTCGACCACGGTCGGCGACACTGCCGTGGAGGTGGCCCGCTGGACGGCCACCAACCAGGACGTGGCGGAGGGGAACTGGCGGGTCCGGGTTTGGGACGGACGCAACGCGGACATTAGCGCTGACCCGGCGGCGGAGGTCTACAGCAGCACGCTGTGACTTTGACGAGTAGGACGCGGGAATGACGCAGAACGACGCCCCACGAAAGCCGGAAGACCAACGAGGTTCGTCGGATGGCTCGCTACGGGAACGCCTGAGTCGCCGGCCGTCGCGTCCCGAACCGTGGCGGGTCGAGGGCGCTCCTCGCCAGACTCCGGGCCCGCGGCCCCGCTGGTCCCGGCTCTGGTGGCTCCTCCTCGTGCTTCTCGTAGTGAACTGGATCGTCGCGTCGCTGATGCTCGGTCCCGCGCCGCGCACCAAGGTCTCGTACACGTTCTTTACGTCGCAGGTCGACGCAAACAACATCACGGAGATCACCTCGACCGGTGACACGATCGAGGGCGAGTTCAAGCAGAAGGTGGCCTATCCGCCGAGTACGACAAACGCCGACCAGGTCGACCGCTTCACCACCCAACGGCCGTCTTTTGCCACCGACGACCTGTACACGCAGCTCAAGGACAAGGGCGTTCCAGTCAACGCCAATCCGCCAGACCAGCCGACGCCGCTGTGGCAGCAGTTGCTCGTGGGATTCGGTCCAACGCTGCTGTTGGTGGGGTTGCTCGTGTTGTTCCTGCGCCGTGCCGCCGGCGGCGGTGCCGGTGGTGGGTTGGGCGGCTTCGGCCGATCGCGGGCGAGGAGGTTCGAACCGGGCGCCGGTCCGCGGACGACGTTCGCTGACGTGGCCGGCATCGAGGACGTCAAGAGCGAAGTCACGGAGATCGTGGACTTCCTGCGTCATCCCGATCGGTATCGCAAGCTGGGGGCACAAATTCCTCGCGGTGTGCTTCTGGCTGGCCCACCCGGCACTGGGAAGACACTGCTGGCCCGAGCCGTGGCCGGTGAGGCGGACGTGCCGTTCTTCTCAATTTCCGCCGCGGAGTTCATCGAGTTCATCGTCGGCGTTGGAGCGAGCCGGGTCCGTGACCTTTTCGACCAGGCCAAGAAGGTTGCCCCCTCGATCATATTCATCGACGAGCTGGATGCGATCGGGCGCGCGCGCGGCGGCGCCCAGTCGATCGGAGGTCAGGACGAGCGGGAACAGACGCTCAACCAGATTCTGACGGAGATGGACGGGTTCACCGGCAACGAGGGCGTTGTCGTCCTCGCCGCGACCAACCGGCCGGAGGTCCTTGACCCGGCGCTATTGCGACCCGGTCGGTTCGACCGCCGCGTCACGGTCAGCGCTCCCGACTTGGATGGACGCCGGAAGATCCTCGAGGTGCACGTCCGTGGTGTTCCGCTGGCCGGCGATGTCGACCTCGCAGCCGTGGCGGCGTCGACGCCCGGGATGGTCGGCGCCGACCTGAAGAACCTGGTCAACGAGGCCGCGCTGCTCGCCGCCCGGCGCGGGCACGACGAGGTGACCGCCTCCGATTTCAGTGACGCGCTGGAAAAGGTCGTGCTGGGAACGGTTCGCGGCATCATGCTCTCGTCCGAGGAGAAGGAGCGCACCGCGTTCCACGAGTCCGGCCACGCGCTCCTCGGCATGCTCACGCCCGGTGCGGATCCGGTGCGGAAGGTATCCATCATTCCGCGTGGTCAGGCGCTCGGAGCTACGTTCCAAAGCCCACAGACCGACCGGTACGGGTACTCCGCGGATTATCTCCGAGGACGCATTGTCGGGGCTCTCGGCGGGCGAGCGGCGGAGGACACCGTCTTCGGTGACGTGACGACGGGAGCCGAGAACGACCTCGACCAGGTCACGAGCATTGCGCGTCAGATGGTCGGCCGGTGGGGGATGTCCGAGACGATCGGGCCGGTGTCGGTCCTGCCACCACCCGGGCGCGAGTCGCCGCTCGGCTTGGACGGCGTGGCCCCCGCCACGAGGGAGCTTGTCGATACAGAGGTCCGCCGGATCGTTGAGCAGTGCTACGCCGAGGCCAGACAAACCCTGCAGCGCCACCGGGTGGAGCTCGACCGGTTGGCCCGCGCCCTGGTCGAGCGAGAGACGCTCAACGAAGAGGAGGTATACGCCGCGGCTGGCATTCGGCGCGATACCGCGCCGGCGGCGGTCGCCCGAGGCGATGTGCCCGGCAAACCGGGGCAACAGGAACTGGCGCCTGACCATGAGGGCCTTCCGGTGAAGCAGGCCCGTTGACGCGCGCGGTCGCCTCCGGCCAAAGTGGACGGTGAACCCCCCGATCGCCGAAGCCCAGGCAGGAGCCACGATGAACCGCCGCCGCCGTCTCAACACCCGCCGCTGGACCCCACCGCCCGCACCGAAGGACGCGCGACCGACGGCTGCACTCGCGATCTCCGGGCGGTTGAGCACCGGGGGTCACGGCCCCGAGGACGTCATCTTCGACGATCAGGGCCGGGTCGTCACGGGTCTCGCCGACGGCAGCATCATCGCGATCGACCCGTCCTCCGGCGCGCGCACCGTGCTCGGCAATACCGGCGGCCGACCGCTCGGCGTGCAGCCGTGCCGAGACGGCAGCGTGCTCGTATGCGACCACGACCGCGGCCTCCTTCGGCTGCACACCAACGGGAGGGTCGAGGTGTTGGCGGACTCAATCGACGGCGAGCGGCTCACCTTCGCGAGCAACGTAGTCCAGGGCTCGGACGGCACGATCTGGTTCACGACGTCGACGAGCCGGTGGGACCTCGCCCACTACGAAGGCGATATCTTCGAGCACTCGTGTACCGGACGCCTCGCTCGCTACGACGCGGACGGCACCGTCACCACCCTGGTGGCCGGGCTGGCGTTCGGCAACGGTCTCGTCCTGGCGGCGGACGAGAGCCACCTCTTGTACGCCGAGTCGGCGGCATACTCCGTCACCCGCTACTGGCTCGCAGGACCGAAGGCCGGAAGCACGGAACCGTTCGCACCGAACCTGCCTGGGTTCCCCGACAACATGAGCCTCGGCAGCGACGGCCTGCTGTGGGTGTCCATCGCCGCGCCTCGCAACACCCTCTTGGACGCGCTTCTCCCGCGGCCTGGGCTCTTGCGCACGCTGGTGTGGAACCTGCCCGACGCCGTGCGGCCCAAGCCGACACCGATCGCCTGGGCGATGGCCTTCGATGTCGACGGCAACCTCGTGCATGACCTCCGACTGTCCAGCGGCGGCTATGGCTTCCTCACATCAGTGGCCGAACGCGACGGCACGCTCGTGCTCGGCAGCCTCCACGAGGACGACATCGCCGTCGCGCGAGTGCCGCGCTGACACTCAGATCGACTGCGGAATGGGCGTCGTGCGTCCTCTATGGAGAGTCACGTCGGCCATTTGATCTCATCGAGGAACGCCTCCACTGCGTCGACCACGAGGGCGAGGACCGCGACCGAGTCCCGGATCGGGCCGGGCACGTACATCCCATGGTCAGCGTTCTCGACCGACGTCACATGTCGGGTCAGGCGACATGCGAGGTCGGCATCCCAGCTCCGATCGGCGGTGCCACCGACAAGAAGGAACGGCGCGCTGGCGTCGGTGAGCGCCTCGACCACCCAAGGCATGAACCGCAAGACAGGGGTAAGCCATATGGCCGGCAACGAACGTTGCGCCGCCAGACGCGCGGCGTTGGCGCCCAACGACTTGCCGATCAGCAGGGGCGTGCCACCCACCTGATCCAGTACTGGTGCAACCTGGTCGCAGACCCAATCTTCGACTTCGCGTGCCGAGTAGTCAGGCGGTTCGGCCGACCACGTGTGCCGATGCACGGTGGCACCACGACGTTCGGCCACGTCGCCGGCGTACATCAGCAATGGCGCTGCTGCACCGTACATAAGGCCAGGGATCACGATGGCGTCGGCCACGCACTCGAGTCTAGGGGCCATCGTGAAACGCGCACGTTCATGAGTTCGGTCGGGTCGCTACGGTTGGCTCGTGATGTACGGCGACCAGAGGGCGACCATCATCGCGCGGTTGCGCGCCGCCGGCTGCGTCTTCGCCGAAGAAGAGGCGGAGGTGTTGCTCGCGACCAGTACCGACGCCGACGAACTGGACGCGATGGTGACGTCACGTGCGAGCGGCCTACCGCTGGAACATGTCGTAGGGTGGGCACTGTTCTGCGGCGTCCGGATCGTGGTGCAGCCGGGTGTGTTCGTGCCACGACGAAGAACTGAAGCACTGGTACGGGCGGCGGTCGCCGTGACTGCAGCCGGTGCCGTGGTCGTCGACCTGTGCTGCGGCAGCGGTGCCATCGGTGCCGCGATCGCGACACAGGTTTCCGGGGTACGCCTGTGGGCCAGCGATATCGATCCGGCGGCCGTGCGATGCGCACGAGCGAACCTGGCTGCGTTCGACTCCCAGATCAAGACGGGCGACCTGGATGACGCGATCCCGCGGCATCTGCGGCACCGCGTCGACGTGCTCGTCGCGAACGTGCCGTACGTTCCCTCGGCCCACACCGAGTACCTGCCGGCCGAGGCACGACTGCACGAACCGCGGATCGCGCTCGACGGTGGCGTGGACGGACTCGACGTCCTGCGGCGAATCGCCGCGCGAAGTACTCACTGGCTGCGTCCGCGCGGCTGGTTCTTCACCGAGTGCACGCCGGATCAGGTGGACACCGCGATGGATGAGCTGCGCAACGCTGGACTCGTCGCGACGGTGACCATCGACCACGACCTCGAGGTGGCGATCGTCGCCGGTCAGCGTGGTGTCGGCGACGAGGACCTCACGAGGTGACAGCTGTATCAGGACCCTCGTGCGGATGTAGGTCGTACGCGAGCCACACGGCGGGATAAGGCCATTGCGCCACATCGGGAATTGGCTGGTAGCCCAGTGCGCGGTAGAAAGCGATCGCACCGGTACGGCTCGGCATCACATTGAGCACGACCCGGCTGAAGCCATGGCGTTCGGCGTGCGAGTGCACGGCTTGCATCAGAGCGCGCGCGATGCCCTGACGACGGTGGGCGGCACGAACATAAAGGCGCTGCACCAAGGCGTCCGTCGGTGCAGTAAGGACGCTGGGAGTCATTCCAACGCATCCGCACACCTCGTCGGTGGAGATGGCGAGCAACAGCGTCGCCGGTTCGCGATGACGTTCCTCCAGGGTCTCCATGACGGCCCGCAACGACGGAGGGAGATCGGCGATGCCTTGCGGAACTTCGACGCCAGCCTCGCCCTGCGTCAGCGCCAAGTACTCGAACGCGATGGCCTTGGCGGCGTCGACGTGTCCGGTCGCGAGCGCGTCGACCACAGATGTTCGGTTCATGTCGGCCCCCAACGTGGTGTCCTCCTGGCGACAGCTTCTCATATCGTCGGTTCCGTCGTCTGCTCGATCGCTACGTCGAGCGACCCGAAAAAGCGTTGGCACACAAGGGTTTTCGAGCGCCGGGCGGAACGTCGCGAGAACGTGGCGGACGGCACTGTCCGGTCGCGACAAACATCGTTGGGCGTTGCCACTTGAATGACTGATTGCATGTGTGCACAATTGCTTCCGACCATTGTGGGCCGTTGACGACCCCGGCGTGCGGTGCCAGCTGATACCGTCTACAGTGGAAGTCGCACGAGAATTCGACGAAACGCTCGCGCTTGAGCGACTCACAGTGCAACAGTGAAGACATGAGCAACAGTGATGGCATGAGTGACAGCGGAGGTGGGCCCTACTACTAGTGCCTGAGGCACAACCGGTCGAGACGATCGGACGTGTGCCCCGCCTCGATGACGAAGGGACCGCGCACGACCCCAACCGAAGCGGAGCAGGCACTGACCAGAGTGGCGAAGCGCAACGAGCAGCACATGCCGAGGACGCGCAGTGGACAGGCGAGCAGCCGTAGCCACACACCTGGAACCGCTGACCAACATCCGAAGCTCATGACGCGAGCGGAATCCAAACCCAACACACTGCCTGAGGAGGCAACCATGGCCGACGCTAAGGCCACCACTGGTACGGCCGCGAAGCGCGCGGCTGCCAAGAAGACCGCCGCTACCCCGGCTGCGGCCAGGACGACCCGGGCCGCCGCCAAGTCGACGCCCGCCAAGCGGACCGTGACCGCGGCCGCCAAGAAGGCCGCTGCTCCGGTGCGCAAGGCGACCGCTGTGGCCAAGAAGACCACGACCAGGGCCGCCAAGACGGCGGTCGCGAAGGCCACCACCGCGCGGTCCACCGCCGCGAAGAAGACCACTGCGGCGAAGGCTGTCGTGAAGAAGGCGACCGCCGCCAAGAAGGCCCCGGCCAAGAAGGCCGCGCCCGCCAAGCGGACGACCGCCGCCAAGGCGACCACCGCCAAGAAGGCCGCCCCCGCCAAGCGGACGACCGCCGCCAAGGCGACCACCGCCAGGAAGGCTCCGGCCAAGAAGGCGACCGCAGTCAAGAAGACCGCCGCTAAGCGGACGACCGCCGCCCGGGCGACCACCCGCAAGGCGACGACCGCTCCGGTCGCGACGACGCCAGCTCGGCGTACCCGTCGCAGCACGACCGCCAAGTAGCAACAACTGCATCCGATGCCATGAGGCGCGTCGACGCCGACGTCAACCGACGCTGGTAAGAAGAGTGCGTGGTCACTCGCCTCGTCAAAGCGCCCCGCATCGACTTCGCAAGTCTGCGCCGCGAGCTGGAACTACCGACACGGTTCCCGCTCGCGGCGCAACGCGAGGCGGACGAGGCAGCGGTTCAGGTCGTGGCCGCGCTCACCGCACACGCGGCCGCGACCGCAGACCGTACCGACATTCCGTTCGTGACCATCGACCCTGCCACCTCGCTCGACCTTGACCAGGCGCTGAGCCTGCACCGCCGCGCAGGTGGCTTTCGTGTGTTCTACGCAATTGCTGACGTGACCACGTTCGTACCGATCGGCGGTGAGCTTGAGGCGGAGACGTGGCGCCGCGGCGAGACCGTGTACCTGCCCGATGGCAAGGTACCGCTGCATCCGGTGTCGTTGTCTGAGGGCGCGGCCAGCCTCCTGCCGGGTGAGACGCGGCCGGCCGTGCTATGGACGGTCGACCTGGATTCCGACGGCATCACAACCGCGGTACGGCTGGAGCGGGCTGTTGTTCGCAGCCGCGCCAAGCTCGACTACGACGGAGTGCAGAAAGACGCGGCCGCGGGTCAACTCGCCGAACCCATCGCGTTGCTGCCGCAGGTTGGCGCGCTGCTGCTCGCACGAGCTCTCGACCGCGGCGCCATCAACTTGCCGATCCCGGAGCAGGAGCTTGAACCCGACGATGGTGGCTGGCGCCTGAAACTGCGGGCAGCGCTCCCAGCCGAGGCGTGGAACGCGCAGATCTCGTTGCTGACCGGCATGTGCGCGGCCGACATCATGCTCGGCGGACATGTGGGCCTTTTGCGGACGATGCCCTCACCCCGACCAGAAGCAGTGACGGCGTTGCGGAAGGTCGCGGCCGCCCTTGGCCTCGACTGGGTCGACGGCGTGTCGGTGGGGCGTCTGCTCGCAGCGGTGGATCCGGCTTCGCCGCGTGGTGCCGCGTTCGTCGACCAAGCCGCCGAGCTGTTGCGCGGTGCGAGCTACACAACGGTCGACGGCGACCTGCCGCAGCAGACGAGGCACGGCGGGGTCGGTGCACCGTACGCCCACGTCACCGCGCCGCTGCGGCGGCTCGCGGACCGTTATGCCACCGAGGTCTGCCTGAGTCTGGTGCACGCTCGCGAGGTGCCAGATTGGGTACGAGCGGCACTGTCACAGCTGCCCGACATCATGGAGAAGTCAGACCGTCGCGCTTCCGCCGCCGAACGTGGCGCGATCGACCTGGCGGAGGCGGTGTTGCTGGAGCACCGGATCGGGGAGGAGTTCAGCGCGGCCGTCCTTGACGTCGCGCCCGCGCTGTCCAACCCCAATGGCGCGAACCGACCGGCGATGGTCACGATCGCGATCGATGAGCCGCCGGTGCGGGCGCGGTGCGAGGGTGGCGCCGCGCTAGGCGAGCGGGTACGGGTTCGCCTTACCCACGCCGACCCGGCCAACCGCTCGGTGCTGTTCGAGCTTGCGTAATCCTTCCGCACGACCGCGAGGGAGCATCGCAGCGAGCGCCAGGCACGTGCGCGAGGAGCGAGCGCCAGCGAGCCCCGCAGTCGTGAGGAAACGTGGCAATGAGCGAGGAGCGGACCGAGCGCGGAGTGCAGCCATCGCGGCTCACGCCATGAGCACCAGGTTGTCGTTGAGATAGGTGACCACGTTGCCGCCGTACTCCTGGAAGCCCAGCTTGTTCGCGATGGCCATGGTCGACGGACTCGACGTCAGTGCTCGGTAGCGCGCGATGCCGTGCATCATGATGGCCTGCTTGGCCGCGAGTGCCGCGATCTGTAGTCCGTAGCCGCGGCCGCGGGCATCCGGGTGGATAACGAATCCGACATCGGTGGCGGCGTCCGGGCCGGGCGTAAGGTTGGCCGCGGCGACGAGGGTGTCGCCCTCGAAGATGCCGAACAGCATCGCGGGCTGTGCGCTGAACCCGGTGACGAGCCAGTCGTAGCTGGGCAGTGCGGAGCGCAGCGCTCCGATCGCCTCCGCGTCGCGCGGGTTGAGTCGACGCCCAGTGGCGATCTCGCCGAGCCCATCCGGACGGTCCAGGTAGTAGTGCTTCACCGGCCCCCACGCGGAGTGAACGGCTTTTCCCAGAAGGTCTTGCCAGTTCTTGGGCTCCATCACGGAATCTGCGTCGTGCCCGGCGACCCTCGTTTTGACCCAATCGAGCATGTCCATCGGGACATACACGTTGGCACCCTCGAACCCGAGCACGTAAATGCCGCGCCACGTTTCCCGCGCTGGTGGGTTGGGCAAGACCCGCACACCTGTGGCGTGGAGGTCCGCGAGGCTCGTTTCGAGTGTGCCGGACCAGAACGCATCCACGCGGTCACGGAATGTGTGAGCCATTCGACCGAGGGTGCCATGTACGAAGGAAGATTGGTAGAGCCTTTGCGAGGATGTCGGCCATGACGTTCGACTTGATTTCATTGCCCGAGGTGGCAGACCTTGCCGTGGGCATTCTGGGCGGAACCGGCGATCAGGGAAAAGGCCTCGCGTATCGCTTCGCTCGGGCCGGGCATCGAGTGGTGGTGGGCTCTCGCAGCGCCGAGCGCGGTGAGGCGGCGGCGGACGCCATCGCATCCATGCCTGGGGTGACGGGCAACGTTTCGGGTGCGGCCAACCCGGCCGCCGCCCAAGCGTCCGATGTGGTCATCGTGGCGGTGCCGTGGGAGGGCCACGCCGACACGGTCGCGTCGCTTCGGCAGCCTCTTGCCGGCAAAGTCGTCGTCGACTGTGTCAATCCGCTGGGTTTCGATGCGAAGGGGGCGTACCCGCTCCGCGTGCCGGAGGGCAGTGCGGCCGAGCAAACCGCGTCCCTGCTAGCTGAGTCCCGAGTGTGCGCCGCGTTTCACCATGTGAGTGCCGTCCTGTTGAACGACCCGACGGTGGCGCGTGTCGAGCAGGACGTTCTGGTGCTGGGCGACGACCGCGACGCGGTGGGCATTGTCTGCGCCCTTGCCGGACGCATCGCTGGCATGCGCGGCGTCTACGCCGGACGACTGCGCAACGCGGGTCAGGTCGAAGCCCTTACCGCGAACCTCATCGCGGTCAACCGGCGGTACAAGGTTCACGCCGGCCTTCACGTCACCGACCTGTGAGGCGCGGCGAATCAGTGGTGGGTGTGCTCCGGGGCCGGGAAGGTACCGCCACGGACTTCTTCGGCATACGCCGTCGCCGCGGCGGTCAGCACCGCGTGTAGATCGGCGAACTTCTTCACGAACCGGGGCATCGGCCCGGAACGGAGTCCGGCCATGTCCGGCCATACGAGTACTTGCGCATCGCAGTCAGGTCCGGCGCCGATACCGACGGTCGGGACCGCGAGATCGTGGGTGATCCGCTTGGCCAGCTCGCCCGGCACCATCTCGAGCACGACCGCGAACGCGCCCGCCTCGGCAACGGCGACCGCGTCGGCGTACACGTCATCCGCGGCCTCGCCGCGGCCCTGGACCCGGTAGCCGCCGAGCGTGTGCTCCCGCTGCGGTGTGAAACCGACGTGGGCCATTACTGGAATGCCGGCCGCGGTCATCGCCGCGATCTGTGGCGCGCATGAGCGGCCTCCCTCGAGCTTCACGGCGTGGCACCCGCCCTCCTTCATGAACCGCACAGCCGTGCGCAGTGCCTGCGTGGGCCCCTCCTCGTACGACCCGAACGGCATATCGCCGATCACGAGGGCACGTTTGGTCGAGCGTACGACGGCTCGGATCAACGGCAGCAGCTCGTCGACCGTGACCGGCAGGGTGGTGTCGTTGCCGAAGACGTTGTTGGATGCCGAGTCGCCAACCAGGAGCACGGCGATTCCGGACGTGTCGAAGATGCCGGCGGTGTACTGGTCATAGCTCGTGAGCATCGCCCAGCGCTCGCCTCGTTGTTTGGCAGCGATGAGATCACGAGTACGGATGCGATGGCTCGCGGGGCCACCGTACAGGGACGGGGAACCGGTCATGGCAGTCTCCCTCAGCTCCTCGAGGCCGCGCCGATGCGGTCCCCGGGCTCGTTTGATAGTCCCACCCGCGCCCGCTCCGCGCAGGATCCGCGTGGAAGATGTCACACCTGGTCAGGCGAGAGGCGGCGCCACAGGAACTCGAACGTCAGAGCGCGCTTGAACGCGCGCTGGGCGTTGTCGGCCGCGGCGCCGTGGCCGCCCTCGATGTTCTCGTAGTACGTCACGTCGTACCCGTACTCGCGCAGTCGCGCGGTCATCTTTCGCGCATGCCCCGGGTGCACCCGATCGTCGCGGGTTGACGTGATCCATAGCACCGGCGGATACTTCTGTCCACTCTGGACATTCTGGTACGGCGAGTACTGACCGATGAACGACCAGTCCGCCTCATCATCCGGATCGCCGTACTCGGCCATCCAGGACGCGCCGGCCAGCAGTAGGTGGTAGCGGCGCATATCCAACAATGGCACCGAGCCGGCGACGGCCCCGAACACCTGCGGATAGCGGGTCAGCATGACGCCCATGAGCAGACCACCGTTGCTGCCGCCGGCGACCCCGAGCCGGGCCGGCTCCGTGATGCCCCGCGTGACGAGGTCGGTCGCTACCGCCGCCAGATCTTCGAACGCGCGCGGACGGTTCTCACGCAGCGCGGATTGATGCCACTCGGGGCCGAACTCGCCACCGCCGCGGATGTTGGCCGATACGTAGGTGCCGCCGCGAGCGAGCCAGGCCCGGCCGAGGCCCGCGTCATAGTACGGCGTGCGGGAGACCTCAAATCCGCCGTACGCCTCAAGCAGCGTGGGTGCTCCAGCGTTCTCAACACCGCCGACGACGAAGTACGGCACGCGCGTCCCGTCCGTCGATGTGGCCCAGAGCTGGCGCACGGTCAGGCCGGTGGGATCGAAGAATGACGGCTCCTGCCGCAGTACCTCGATGGGGCCGTCGACGGTGCCGTGGCGCAGGGTCGTCGGCTCGGTGAATCCCGTTGAGGTCAGCAGGATCTCGTCAGTGAGGTCAGGGTTGGTGTCGGCGACCGCGGTGTGGCTCAGCTCGGGCACCCCGTCGATACGTGAATGACTCCAGCTGTTGTAGGGGTCGAGCACCAGTAGTTCGCTGTGCACGTTCCGGAGGAGCCCGAGCAGGAGGTGGTGCCTCGTCCATGTCCAGTACTCGAGCGTCACATCGGGCGCCGGTTCGAAGAGGGTGGTAAGCCGGCGATCACCAGCGAGGAAGGCGGCTACTTCGGCCGCGAGGAGCATACCGGCTGGGTAGCTGGTGTCCGCGACCGTCCACGGTGTACGTAGCCGTACCAGCAGCCATTCGCGATGTAGGTCGACTTCCGCGTCCGTCGGAACATCAACCCGTGTGATGGCGCCGCCAGAGCCGAGCACGTACGTCTCGCTGTCGTAGAACGCGATCCGCCGGTGGACAAGGTCCCGAGCGAAGTCGGGGGTCGCGTCGTGCAGCGCGATGATGCGGACGTCGTCGGCTTGGCCCTCGAAGACCACTTCGGCGTCCGCGAGCGGAGTCCCGCGGCGCCAGCGCTTGGCGACCCTCGAGTAACCGGACTTGGTCAAGGTTCCAGGTCCAAAGTCCGACGCGACGAAGATATGGTCCACGTCGATCCAGCTCACGACGGTCTTCGCCTCGGGCACCTCGAAGCCGCCCGGCACAAAACCCGTCTCTAGGTCGAACTCGCGGACGACGGTGGCATCGGCGCCGCCTCGCGACAGGTGGACCAGGTAGCGGCGGTTGTCGGGCTTCAGCTCGTCGGCGCCCGCCCACACCCAGTTCTCATCCTCGTCGGCGGCGAGGGCGTCCACATCGAGCAGGACCTCCCACTCGTCGGCCCGCACGCCGTCCAGCGTGGCCCGCCGCCACAGCCCGCGTGGATGGGATTCGTCCTGCCAGAAGTTGTATAGATGCTCGCCCCGCCAGTGCAGTGAGGGAATCTTCTCGGCCGAGTCGAGCACCTCCCGGATCTCCCGGTTCATGGCGTCGAACCGCGGACCGGTGGCAAACGCCGTGGCTGTCTCGTCGTTGCGTTCACGAACCCAGGTCAGAGCGCGCTCGCTGTCGACGTCCTCAAGCCAGAGGTACGGATCAAGACTCATTCAGCGTCAGCCCTGGAACCGGTTGGTGATGGGCAACCGGCGATCGCGACCGAAGGCCTTGATCGAAATCTTCGGACCCGGGGCGGACTGCCGTCGCTTGTACTCGGCGCGGTCTACCATCCGCGCCACCCGATCGACGAGTGCCGGGTCGTGGCCAGACGCGAGCAACGCCGCTCGCCCGAGGTCGCTGTCGATGTAGTCGGCCAGGAACGGGTCCAGCTCGTAATAGTCGGGCAACGAGTCCGAGTCGAGCTGGCCGGGGCGCAGCTCGGCGCTGGGTGGCTTGGTGATGGAGTTCTCCGGGATCGGGGGTGTCTCGCCGCGCCGTTCGGCATCGGCGTTGCGCCACGTCGCCAGGCGCCAGACCAACGTCTTGGGCACGTCTTTGATCGGGTTGAACCCGCCGACCGAGTCGCCGTACAGGGTGGAGTAACCGACCGCGAGCTCGCTCTTGTTGCCCGTCGTCAGGACCAGGTGATTGTCCTGATTGGACAGCGCCATCAGGATGACGCCGCGGACGCGGGCCTGCAGGTTCTCCACCGCGAGTCCCGACAGGGCAAGGTTGGACAGGAACGCGTCCACCATGGGCTGGATCGGATGGACGCTGTAGTGCAGGCCAGTGCGCTTGGCCAGATCGGCCGCGTCGTCCCGCGAGTGCTGCGACGAGTGGTCCGACGGCATCGAGACGCCGTACACCTGATCCGCTCCGATGGCGTCGACGGCGATCGCGGCGACCAGGCTCGAGTCGATGCCGCCGGAGAGGGCCACGATCACTGACCGGAAGCCGTTCTTACGCACGTAATCGCGCAGGCCTACGACGAGTGCCCGCCACACCTCGGCCTCGTCGGTGACCCGATCGGCGAGACGCCCCTCGATCCGAGAATCGCCGAGTGGAGTGAGATCACCGTCCAGTGTGGTGCGTTCGATCCGCATCCCGGCCGCCTGCTCGGGCACGGGCTCGACGGTCGCCTCCGGCAAGTTCAGGTCGATGAGCAGCAGCTCCTCGATGAATTGCTGCCCCCGGGCCAGCACCGTGCCGTCGGCCGTCACCACCATCGAGTCGCCGTCGAACACAAGCTCGTCCTGACCACCGACCATGTTCACGTACGCGACCGTTGCGCCGGCCTCGGCCGCTCTCCGCCGTACCAGCGGTAGTCGCACGTCGTCCTTGTTCAACTCGTACGGCGACCCGTTGATGTTCAGTACGAGACCCACCCGGGCACTGGCCGCGGCCGTGAACGGACCGCCCGACTGCCACAGGTCTTCACAGATCGTCAGCGCGATGTCGACTCCGTGTTCCTGTGGACCGACGAGGCGGATCACCTGCAGGGTGGCGCCCGGAACGAAGTACCGATCCTCGTCGAAGACGCCGTAGTTGGGTAGGTGGTGCTTGAAGTACCGGACCTGAACCCGGCCGCCGCGAAGCACGGCGAGCGCGTTGCGCGGACCACGGTCCGGCGCCGCCTCGGAGCTCACTCGCGCCGCGCCATCGGCGTCGAGATACCCCACCACCACGGCCACCTCGCCGAGCCCGTCCTCAGCGAGGTCGCGCGCCAGCGTTTCGAGGGCCGCCCTCGACGCCGCCACAAAGGACTCCCGGAAGACCAGGTCCTCGACCGGGTAGCCGGTCAGCATCATCTCTGGGAACGCGACCAGATGGGCGCCGGACTCGGCGGCCTTGCGGGTCCAGCCGCGTACGAGTGCGGCGTTACCGGCGAGGTCGCCCACCGTCGGATCGACTTGAGCGAGCGCAAGACGCAGCGTGGGCATACCCCCATTCTCCCGCAGCCGGGATCGGCGCCGGGGCCCAGCCGGTGTGAGGGGCAGCTCAACAGCCGCTCACCTGCTGGCCGTACGGGGCCGCGGTCGCCGCGAGCTCCCACCTCGTCGTCGCTCCGTCGGTTCCCGGGGTCAGTGAGGCCCCAGCTATGGTGCCGTTTGAAAGTGTCCGGGTCCATTGCTGGCCCGGGCCGAGCGGGCTCGACAGAGTCATGCTTTCCGACCAGCCTGCGGTCTTGATCCGCGCACTGGCGTAGACGAGTAGGGGATCGGGAGTCATCCCGGTCCGGAAGCTGATGTACACGCCGATCGAGCTCCAGCCGTGCGTCCCTTCCCGGCCGTCGCACGAGTCCCAATGCGGCTCGGCGTAGGTGACGGTGACATTCGTGGCACCGTCCGGAACCGCCACCTCGATTGATGTCAGCGCGCTGAGAATGCGCCCGCCCGGATCTGGATCGCCATGGCCGGTCCAGCGCGGATCACGTATCCGGCAATGGCTACCAGGACGAATAACGCGACTATCGGGACCAACAACCGACCCGAGTCCATGGGTTTGCCGACGTGGGCACGCGCCGTCGACATGGCTGGAACCACCGGCCCGCGGCGTCTTAGCTCAGGCTGAGGATGGTGGCGGCGACGAAGAGCACGAGCGCGACGGTGAGCATGGCGACCTGGGCCCAGAGCTGCCCGAACGACTTGAGCACGCTGGAGAAGGAGCCGAGCAGTCGGCCCGATGCCTCGAGCGTGGCGGCCGCACTGATTTGCTGTGCCTCGACCCTCGACTCGAGCGCGGGAAGTGGCTGGCCGGGCTGCCAGCCGCCACGCAGCGGACGAACCGTGATCTGGTCCACCGGTGTGTCCAGTACGGGCAGCTCGGGGGCTGCGGGTGCGACCGCGATCTCCCGATCGCCGGTCCTGGCCAGGTTGTCGACCATTCTTACCCGGCCCCGCATCTCGATGACCATGATCCAAGCCGTGATGCTGGTGACAAGACCTCCCAGCAGCATCATCACTAGCGCGAGGATGTCGACGACGTTGGCGTCGTTCGCCCAGATCATTCGGTAGAGCACGATCCAGAGCGGCAACGTCACGATCGTGAATGCCCCGAGGATCACGATGGCCGACGTGTAGGCGAACTTCGGCTGCCAGACGAGGTCGTTCCGATAGTGGCGCGTCACGATCGGTCGCCGCATCGACTGCCGCAGCACGGTCAACGGCGGATCCTCGGCGGCAGCGGTAAGGGGCAGCGGGCGGGCGGCCCGGCGTACCGCACGGGCGATGATCGGCGTCGATGTGATCGGGGCGGCCGGCAGCTCCGGGAACGGAGCCGGTTCGGCTGCGGGTGTCGCGGACGGGATGAGGTGCACGTCGGCGTTGATGATCGGCGGTTCCGGCCCCAGCAGGATCGGCTTGTTCGGCGCCGGGGCCGGCGGCACGGCCGGCCAGTCCCCGGTTCCGGGTGAGGGGACGGTCGACGGCGGGGTGGTTGGGAGCGGTGAGACGGGTCCGTTCTGGTTCTCCACCGGTGGTCCTCCCCCAGTACTGGCGATGCTCGATGTGCCACGATGATAGAAGTGCCGAGCTGTCCGGGGAAGTGGCAAGTTATCCGATGTGTCCGGGCGGTCGTAACAAGCGTGAAACAGCCCGGGGCGACACTCGGCCGATGCCCTTCAGCGGAGAAGGGGCGCAGAACACAGGAGATCGCCATGGACCGTCAGCAGGAGTTCGTGCTCCGGACGCTGGAGGAACGGGACATCCGCTTCGTCAGACTGTGGTTCACCGACGTGCTCGGCACGCTCAAGAGCGTGTCGGTCGCGCCGGCGGAGCTCGAGTCCGCCTTCGAGGAGGGCATCGGGTTCGATGGTTCGGCCATCGAGGGCTTCGCCCGCGTCTATGAGTCTGACATGGTGGCGATGCCCGATCCGACGACGTTCCAGGTGTTTCCCTTCGAGGGCGGCGGCAGCGGCGAGTCGGCCCGGATGTTCTGCGACATCGTGCTGCCCGACGGCTCGGCGTCGTGGGCGGACCCGAGGCACGTGCTCCGGCGAGCCCTGTCCCGCGTCGCCGAGAAGGGATTCACCTTCTACACCCATCCCGAGATCGAGTTCTTTCTGTTGCAGGACGTGTCACCCGACGGCGACGTGCCCAAGCCTGTCGATGCGGGCGGCTACTTCGACCACACGACGCATGCGGTCGCCCGGGACTTCCGGCGCCAGGCCGTCCTTGCGCTGGAGCGGATCGGAATCTCGGTCGAGTTCAGCCATCACGAGGTGGCTCCCGGTCAGCAGGAGATCGACCTGCGGTACGCGGACGCGCTCACCACGGCCGACAACATCATGACGTTCCGGCACGTGGTGAAGGAGGTAGCACTCTCGCACGGTGTGGTCGCGACGTTCATGCCCAAGCCGTTCACCGATCAGCCCGGCAGCGGCATGCACACGCACCTGTCCCTCTTTGAGGGCGAGCGCAACGCGTTCCATGACGCGAGCGACCCGCTGAAACTGTCCAAAGTGGGGCAAGCATTCGTAGCCGGCATTCTTAAGCACGCGCGCGAGTACGCAGCCGTCACGAATCAGTGGGTCAACTCGTACAAACGGCTCTTCCCGCAGTCGCTGCCGGACCGCATTACCGAGGCGCCGGCGTACGTCTGCTGGGGGCACCTGAACCGCTCGGCGCTGGTGCGGGTTCCCGCCTACGGCAAGCCCAACTCGGCTCGCATCGAGGTGCGTTCGCTCGACTCCGCCTGCAACCCGTACCTTGCCTTCGCGGTGATGCTCGGCGCCGGTCTCAAGGGCATCGAGGAGGGCTACGAGCTGCCCCCGGGGGCCGAGGACGACGTGTGGTCGCTGTCCGCGGCGGAGCGACGGGCGATGGGAATCGAGACGCTGCCCGAGAATCTGGCCGAGGCGATCGACGTGATGGAGCACTCGGAGCTCGTGGCCGAGGTGCTGGGCGAGCACGTGTTCGACTTCTTCTTGCGCAACAAGCGAAGCGAATGGGAAGCCTACCGGCGGGTCGTCACTCCCTACGAGCGCCAGCGCTACCTCGGCGCCCTCTGATCTCAGACCGGTGCGACGGCTGGTTCCGTCGACAGTGTGCCGGCCGATACGTCGAGGACCGCGGGTACGCCGACCGGCACCGCCATCTGGTCTTTGCCGTGTCCAATGGGGAGCCCGCCCAGCACCGGTACGCCGAGCGCGCTCAGGTGCTCGGTGAGCACGTCCGCCACAGAGACCGCCCAATCGTCGGCGCAGTTGGTGAACTGGCCGACCGCGACACCGGCGAGCCCGGCCAGCACTCCGGACCGGCGCAGATGCAGAAGCATGCGGTCCACTTTGTACGGTGGTTCGTCCACATCTTCGAGGAGCAGCAGGGCACCACGCAGGTCGGGCATGTCGGCAGTTCCGATGGTGGACGTGAGCAGGCTCAGGTTGCCGCCCAGAAGTGGGCCGTGCACGACCGGGCCGGGCAGTCGTACGGGTGAAGTCTCCTCATCCGGACGGGCCTTGAGGACCACGGGCTCCGCCGTCATGAGGGTCTGCCGTAGCGCGTCGGCGGCGTCGGGACCCGTCCGGTCATCCAGCCAGGCGGCGCCCGGTCCATGCACCGTGGCGAGCCGGGCACCCCGCCACAGCGCCAGCTGCAGGGCGGTGATGTCCGAGAAGCCGACGACGAGCTTGGGGTCGGCGCGGACCGCGTCGAGGTCGAGCCGCTCGGCGATGCGCTGAGCGCCGTAGCCCCCGCGGGTGCAGAGCACGCCCCGCACCCGCGGGTCGGCGAGCGCGAGGTTGAGGTCGGCCAGGCGCAGCTCGTCGGCGCCCGCGAGGTAGCCGTGGCGAGCGAAAACGCTTGGCGCCGTGACCACGTCGAGGCCCCAGCCGGCCAAAAGCGCCCTGCCACGCTCGACCCGGTCGGCTCGCGTGGGTCCTGATGGCGACACGAGCATCACGCGGTCGCCGGACCGAAGGACACGGGGACGCACGGCCTCCAGCTGCTGCTCAGGCCCACTGGTCATGGCCGCCGAGCCTACCCGGCTCGTCCGTCCAGCTACCTGGGTCCAGCCGCTTGGACGCGCCGACTTGGCGGCGATCGGTCACAATGAGATCTCGCCCGGGCACCCCCGACAGCACGGACGAACGACAGGAGCGTCGGCCATGATCGACATCCCACGCCAGCTGCGACAGCTCATCGTGGTTGGGTGCGGCGTCGGAGTCCTCGTCGCCGCAACAGCCTGCAACGCCCTCAACCCCAACGCATCCGCCTCACCATCTGCATCGGTGTCCGCTACGCCGACGGCAACATCGTCGCCGACGCCCAGTCCAACCCCCACGGTGTGTTGCACCCTCGGCCCGCTCTCCGGCGCCTGGAAGGGGACATGGACCAACCGCGAACCGCAGATCGCGATCGGCACCTTCACCCTGACCTGGGCTCAGCAAGGCGACCTGCTCTTCGGCGCCATCGGCGTAACCGGCTCGAACTGCATCAAGGCCGGCAACGTGACCGGCAACGTCTCTGGCAACCGGATCAGTTTCGGCGCTGTCGAGGGTGGCACGTCGATCCAGTACGACGGAACCGTCGACGGAAACACGATGACCGGCACGTACCACTCGGACTGTGGCAACTCGACGGGCACGTGGACGGCGCAAAAGTCCTGACCGATAGCCTTTCCTGGTGAGCGCCCGATGCCTGGTCGTTGAGAACGACCCGACGAGCGACGTGGGCCTGTTCCGCGAGTGGCTGAGCGACGGTGGCCTCGAGCTCGAGGTGGTTCGCCCGCACGCGGGTGACCCACTTCCGACCGACGTGGACGGCTACGTCGGGCTGCTGGTGCTCGGTGGCGGCCAACACGTGTACCCCAACCCCGACGGGACGCGTGGCTCCGCTTGGTTCGATGCACTGGAGTCGTTGCTACGCAAGGCGGTCCGGGGTCGTACGGCTACGTTGGGCATCTGCCTCGGCGCACAACTGCTGGCGAGCGCGCACTCGGGCACGGTGGCACTGGCCAATGCCGGGCCCGAGATCGGCACTCGGCTCGTTGCCAAACGCGACGCCGCCGAGACCGATCCGCTGTTCGGCCCGATGCCGATGCTTCCGGACGTCATCCAATGGCATTACGACGAGGTTGCCGAGCTACCCGTGGGCGCCGTTCTGCTCGCGACGTCGACCAACCATCCGGTGCAGGCATTCCGCATCGGCCCCGCCGCGTGGGGCGTGCAGTTCCATCCCGAATGCGACATCGCGACGCTGGCGGGATGGGTGGCCGATGAAGAGACCGCACTCGCCGACCTCGGCCTTTCCGGCGAGGAGATCGTCGCTTCCGCGGAGGCACTGCAGGACGACCTGTTCGAGGTGTGGCATCCGTTTGCCATCCGGTTTGCCGGGTTCGCCCGCGGTGAGCTCGCGCCACCGCCGGACGCTCCGGTTCCTGGGCGCCGCTTGCCGCTGCTGGGCGAATGACGAGGCCGGCACGTCCGCGGCTGCGGTTGGCGCGCTTCGGCTTCACGGATTCGGTTGCCGCGGCCAAGCTGCTCGCTCCCTCCCCGGACGGCCTCGGCCTGTGGAATGAGGCCGAATCCGCCCCTTCCGACCCAGACGCGGCTGACGTGCTGACCGCGCTCGGCGACTCGGCCGACCCGGACCTGGCGCTACGCCAGCTGCACCGCGTCGACGAGGCCGCCCGCCGGACCTCCAACGACAAGGGACCGCTCGCGTCGATGCGGTCGGACGCAGCGGTACGGTCGGCGTTGGCCGCGGTGCTGGGTGCCTCGGTGAGCCTGGGCGACGACATGGTCGCCGACCCGAGCCGGTGGCGAGCGGTACATGATCTCAGCTGGGATCCCGCCGACCCGTTCCACGCAGCGCCCATCGACTCACCGGCCGAACTCCGATCCGCGTACCGCGCCACACTGTTGCGGATCGCGGCGGCCGACCTCATCCGAGCGATCGACGTCGACCAGACCATGGACCGGCTGTCCCAACTCGCCGATGCGACGCTGGCGGCCGCGCTCCGCATCGCGGGCATTGAGCGTGGCGTCAATCCGCGGCTGGCCGTCATCGCGATGGGCAAGTGCGGTGGGCGCGAGCTGAACTACGTCAGCGACGTCGACGTGGTCTTCGTCTGCGAATCCGACGCCGACCTCGCCGAGGCCCAGGTGGTCGCGGCGCGCATGATGCAGATCTGCGGCCAGGCGGCCTGGCAGGTCGACGCGAACCTGCGGCCCGAGGGCAGTCAGGGCCCCCTGGTACGGACTCTCGCCGCCTATCTCGTCTATTACCAGAGGTGGGCTCGAACGTGGGAGTTTCAGGCGCTGCTCAAGGCGCGCCCGGCGGCGGGCGATCTGTCGCTCGGAGCGCGTTGGCTCGAATCGTTGCAGCCGCTGATCTGGCATGCGGCAGAGCGGCCCGAGGCGGTTGACGACGTCCGGGCGATGCGCCGGCGCATCATCGAAAACGTGCCACCGGCCGAGCGGGAGCGCGAGATCAAGCTGGGGCCGGGTGGTCTGCGCGACATCGAGTTCGCGGTACAGCTCATGCAGCTTGTGCACGGGCGGGGCGACGAGGCACTGCGCTCGAGCTCCACATTGGACGCTCTGGCGGCGCTCGCCGAGCGGGGGTACGTCGGCCGCGAGGACGGCGTGGCGTTGGGTCAGGCGTACCGGTTCCTGCGCCTGGTCGAGCATCGGCTGCAGCTGCAACGGCTGCGCCGCACGCATACCGTGCCGGACGGGCGGACGTCCGAAGGAGCGGCCGGGCTGCGGTGGCTCGCTCAGGCACTCGGCTTCCGGGCCGATGCCCGGCGCGATGCCGTCGAGTCGTTCCGGGCCGAGTGGGTGACGCACGCCCACGAGGTCCGCCGCTTGCACATGAAGCTGGTCTACCGACCGCTGGTGGAGGCCGTGGCGCGGGTGCCGAGCGAGGCGCTGCGACTGACGCCCGAGGCGGCTCGGAACCGGCTGGAAATCCTTGGCTTCACCGATCCGGCCGGCGCGCTGCGGCATCTCGAGGCGTTGACCAGCGGGGTTTCCCGGTACGCGGCGATCCAGCACACGCTGCTGCCGGTGCTGCTCAACGAGCTGGCCGACGCTCCGGAGCCGGACCGAGGCCTGCTCGGGTACCGCCAGGTCTCGGACGCGCTGGGCCCGACGCCGTGGTTCCTGCGCCTGCTGCGGGACGAGGGCACGGTCGCGCTGCGGATGGCGCGCCTGTTGGGTCTCTCCCGATACGTCACCGACCTGCTGGTGCGCGATCCTGAGGCGCTGCGCCTGCTTGCCGACGACGCGGAGCTCGTACCCCGTGCCTCATCGTCGCTTGTGGACGGATTCACCGCGGCCGTGGACCGGCACGGATTCATCGGCGCCCGCGGATGGCGAGGCGGGGCCGGCGCCGCGGTCCAGGCGGTGCGCGCGCTGCGCCGCCGGGAGCTGTTCCGGATCGCGTGCGCCGACCTGCTCGGCCTGGTGTCGGATGTGGCATCGCCCGCCGTCGTCGCGGTGGGACAGGCGCTTTCCGACGTCACCGACGCCACGCTGGGCGCGGCGTTGCGGGCCGCCACGTCACGGGTCAAGGCCGACGAGATGCCGTTCGCCATCATCGGCATGGGGCGGCTCGGCGGCGGCGAGATGAGCTACTCGTCCGACGCGGACGTGCTCTTCGTATACGAACCACTGCCCGGCGTGGCCGAGGACGCGGCGAGCGGCAACGCGCATCAGATCGCCGAGGAGCTCCGTCGGCTGCTGTCCGCTCCGTCGCCGGAGCCGCCGCTCGGAGTCGACGCGGACCTGCGGCCCGAGGGGCGGCAAGGCCCGCTCGTGCGTAGTCTGGCCGCGTACGAGCGGTACTACGCCGATTGGTCGAAGATCTGGGAGGCCCAGGCGCTGCTACGTGCCCGCTTTGTTGCCGGCGACCGGGCGCTGGGGGAGCGGTTCCTCGCTCTGGCCGATCGGGTCCGCTACCCGTCCGAGGGGCTTACCCCCGAGCAGATCATTGAGATCCGCCGCATCAAGGCGCGGGTCGACACCGAGCGCCTGCCCCGGGGCGCCGATCCGGCCACGCACGCCAAGCTCGGACGGGGCGGACTGGCCGACGTCGAGTGGGCGGTGCAATTGCTCCAGTTGCGACACGGACACTCCATCGAAGGGCTGCGCACCCCGCGCACCCTCGACGCACTGACCGCGGCCCGCGACGCCGGGCTGGTATCCAATATGGACGCCGTGTTCCTCGCCCGGGGTTGGGTGATGGCGTCTCACGTCCGCAACGCGCTGATGCTCCTCCGCGGCCGGCCGTCCGACCAGCTGCCGCGACAGGGGGTGGAGCTCGCCGGCGTGGTACGTGCGCTCGGGCGGCCCTCTTCCACAGAACCGGGCGAGTTCCTCGACGAGTACCTGCGTACCGCCCGGCGCGCCCGCGCCGCCGCCGAGCGCGTCTTCCTCTCGCCGTAATTGCGCACATCGTCGCGCGCCACGGCGAGGTCCCGGATCGCGGGTTACCACAGCAAGTTCGCTCTGCCATTGTGGCGACGGCCGAGCAGCAGTGGCCGCTGGTCGCATCGCAAACACTGCTAGGAGATGAACGGGCCCGGCGCCTTTGTGGCGTGTGAGGCCGTAAACCTAACGCTTAACGATTGCGACTGGCCGCAAACGTATTAGCGTCCCTTTTTTCGGTATTCGTCAATGATCTCTTGGCTGAGGCGGCCGCGGGACGCAACCTCGTATCCCTGCTGCTCGGCCCACAGCCGGATCGCCGGCGTATCTTCGCGGCCTGAGGCTGCAACCGATCGACGGGTACCGGTCGCCGAGGCGCGGCCCACGCGGGTGCTGTTGTCAATGTAGGTGCCCAGCGTGCTTCGCAGCTTGGCAGCATTCTTGGCGGACAGGTCGATTTCGTATGACCGCCCATCGAGCGCAAACCTTACGGTTTCCTGAGCCTCACTGCCGTCGACATCGTCGAGGAGCCGGGTGAACGTTTCGCGTGCCATTCCATCCCCTGGGAAGTATGACCGGATGCCGGTCGAGTGGTGTGGCTATTGTAGACGAACGGAGGATGGCGGCAATCTACAACCCCCGACTTGCTGGCGGGTCCCAGGCTGGCCGTGCCAGCCAGACTTTCACTGGCACCCGAGCCCCGCGCCTTCCGCCTTGGCAGATCGAAACCTTACTGCAAGCCCGAACGCCAGGTTTGAATTCTACGAGCAAAGATCGGCGCGAATCGGTTAGAAGCGCGGATCGATCGGATCCGGTGAATTAACGATCGCGGTCCGCTCCGCGTCGGTTGTCGGCATGAACTGGAACGCCACTCTCAGGAACGTGTTCTCGGGGTCGCGGTCGCGCCATTTCGAGATCGAGACGCGGACTGTCCGCTCATCGACAAGCTCGATGTGGACTTCCGGGTCAACCTAAGGATTCAACGGCCATAAGTCGGGGTGAGCCGTCGTCACGGTGGTGCCGACCTGGAGGTTGGCTGCAGGCTCTGCCCCGACTCCCCGACGTATTGGAAGGTGGCGTCGTGAGAGCCAAGATATCGATGACCGACTTTTCCTGCGTGGCCGAGCGGTTGACCCGCACCGCGCCGCGCGTGTCTCCCCCGAGGGCCCCCAACGTCTTGCCAAGATCGACGCGGCACGGAACTGCCTCAAGTTCGCGGCACGGCCCCTGCCAGGCGGCGGACCGTCATCGTTCTTCGCGGTCGAGCATGCGGTGCTGACTAGGATCGCCCGGTTCTTGACCGGTCCGCCTTGCATCTCGGGAAGTGTGGACCGGGATGACCTGAGTTCGGCTACCCGGTCAGGTCGATCCGTTCGGCGTCGGGCAGGCCGAGTTCGGCGTAAAGAGCCCTCGCCTCGGCAAGGTGCCGCCGCGCCTCGACGGTCTGCGCCTGGGCATGAAGGGATACCGCCGCGCCGTGGAGGGCCCGCGCCTGCTCGTAGCGGTCGCCGAGGGCGCGGGCCAGCGCCGCCCCCTGTCGGTGATGGCGAACGGCCTCGGCTGCGTCGCCTGCCGCGTGCAGCGCGACGCCGAGGTGATTGAGCGTCTCCGCCTGCTCAGCCTTGGCGCCGATGTGGCGATAGAGTTCCAGCGCCCGCTGATGGTGAGCGATGGCTTCCGCCCGCCGCCCGTGGGCAAGGTCAACCAACCCGAGGCCGTTGAGCGCCTCGGCCTCGCCAAACGCCATACCGCCGCGCCGATACAGCTCCAACGCCTCTTGGTGATACGCCAGCGCCTCATCGGGACGGCCGAGGCGGCACAGAATCAGCCCGACCAGATTGAGTCCGTGGCCCTCGTGCCATGACTGTGCCTCACGGGACATCGCGCAGGCACGCTGGGCGTCCTCGAGCGCCTTGTCATGATGGCCAAGCCGGCTCAACAGGGCGGCCCCATCCATCATGGCAACTGCGGCGAGTCCAAAATCGCCGATGTCAAGGCGGAGATCGACCACCCGGCGGTAACCGGCAAGCGCCGACTCGTACCGGCCGAGCCGGTCCTCCACACTGGCGAGGTTGCTGATGTTGATGGCTACTCCGAATGGGTTTTCAAACTCTCGCATCACCGCCAACGCGTCACGGAAGTGGTCGGCTGCCTCCTCGTAACGCCCCCAGTCGAAGTAGAGCGCCCCAATCCCGCTGACGACGGCAGCAGCTTTGTGGCGGTCCCCGTTTTCCCGCAGCATCGCCAGCGCGTGTTCGAAGTAGTCCAGAGCCTCGTCGGCGGAATCCCATGTTGCGCACACCCGGCCAAGATTGACAATCGCGTCGGCTTCGGCGCCCCGGTCGCGAATTGCGCGGGCGGCGTGCAGCGCATTCTCGTGGACCGTCTGGGCCAGCTGAAGGTTGTCGTTGTTCCACAGCAGAAAGAGCCAGATCGTCGCGGAGAGGCGGGTCGCGAATGACGGCCAACCGTGCTGCGCCGCGTATCCGCTCAGTGCGATCAGGTTGGGCATTTCGATCCGCAGCCAGGCGAGTCCATCCGCACGCTCCGACATGGACGGGATCGCGTGGCGCGTGACGAGCGTGGCCGGACGTGTGGAGGCCGTGGCCGGAAGGACCACATCGATCGCGGCGCCCGCCCCGTGCAGGTAGAAGTCGAACAGTCGAGACAGCGCTATGTTTCGATCCACCTCGTCGTCCGCGCTCACGGCGAGATCGGCGGCATAGGCCCGTACGAGATCATGCATGTCGATCCGATGTGGACTGGAAGACCGCACCAGATACGCCCGACGCAGTGCTTCGATCATCTGCGGGATATCCTCGACCGGGGTATCGGTAAGGGCGGCCGCCGCGTAGGTATCGATGTCCACGCCCGGGTGTAGACCGAGCAGCCGGAACAGTCGCACGACCGCACCGTCGAGCTGGCGCAACGACCAGGAGAAAACGGTACGAACGGCCATGCGTTCGTCGGCCCGGAGAGCGTCGAGACGACGGTGCTCGTCAGCGAGCTCGGCTACGAGGTCGGTCAGGCTCAAGTCGGGCCGGCTGGCCGCCCGCTCGGCGGCTATTCGAAGTGCCAGCGGCAACCGGCCACACCGCTCGGCCAACTCGATCACGGTCTGGCTCTGCGCAGTCGCCCGGTCTCCGAGCAGCCCCAGCAGCAGTTCTGTGGCCTCGGCCAACGGCAGCACGTCGAGGTCGAGGCGCAGGGCGCCATCGCGCGTCACCAGTCCGGACAGGCTGTCCCTTGTGGTCACTAGCACAAAGCACGTCGCCACGCCCGGCAGCAGCGGGCGAACCTGTTCGCTGTTGGCGGCGTTGTCGAGCACGATCAGCATCCGTCGTCCGGCCAACAGGCTGCGGTATCGAGCCGCTCGCGCAGTGATGTCGTACGGCATCTCGCCGCCGCGGGCCCCGAGTGTCACCATGAACCGCGCCAGCACATCCTCCGGGCGAAGCGGTTCGTCCGCGTCGAATCCCCGAAGGTCCACATAGAGCTGTCCATCCGGAAAGCGATCCGCCACGTGGTGCGCCCATTGCATGGCGAGCGCGGTCTTGCCGACACCGCCGGTGCCCGCCAGGACCGAGATCACCATCGCCGGTGATGCATCGTCCATGCCGAGCATGTCGTCGAGGGCGGCCAGCTCACGACCGCGCCCGGTGAATCCGTACACCTGCGGCGGCAACTCGGCTGGGACCTTGTCGGCGGGTGGTGGCGGCCGAATCGCGATCGCGGCGTCGGGCGTTTCGACCACCTGCTCCCGGCGCAGGCGATCGACTACGGCGCGCAGTTCGGAATCCTCCTGCTGAATGGTCACCAGTTGATCAAGAATGGTGAGCCCTTCGCCCAGTCGACCCAGCCGCGCGTACGCCCGCACCAGATCCGCGCATGCCCGGATCCGCAGATCCATCAAATAGGCGACCGCCTCGCGCACGAACGGGCGATCCACCACGCCGCGCAGCGGTCGATCCGTCCACAATGCCAGCGCACGCTCCCACCCCTCGCTCGCCAACGAATGATTCGCCGACGCTGCCGCGGCCAGCAGGTCCTCAAACTGATATAGATCGACCGATGCGGCGTCCAACGCGAGCCGGTACGACGACACCGCGCCACGATCGGTCACCAGAACCTCGCTGGACGGTCCGGTCCGGTCTGGATCCAGTCCGCGGCGCAACACCGTGATGGCTTTCTGAACAGCGATCCGCTCGTCACGGCCCACCCGGCTGGTGCTCGACCAAACGCTGCGGAAGAGCTCATCAACGCTGACCCATCGCCCGCGAGCCAGCATCAGCCGCACTAGCACGCCCGTACATCGTGGCGGGAACCCAACGTCTTTCCCGTTCACCCGCACGCGGACGCTGCCGAATGCGTTGACTTCGATGCGTCCCACAACATCACTCCAGCAATCGCACGTACAGGCGTCTATGACGATTGCACTGCACACAACCCGGTTTGGGCATCGGCCACTCATGCGGTTATTCGTTTGAACTCGTCGCACAGACGGCCGGCTGCTCACGCAGGAAGCACATGGGAAGCGAACCGGTTCTTTCGCCGGTAGCACCGGACCTCGTCTGCTTGGCCTATGACGCGACACGCATCGCAGTCAAACAAACAAACGAAATCTGCCGCCGCCGGCGGCATTACCGAAGGAGAAGCAATGAATGTCAGCGCCCACGCCCGCCGAGTCCTCGCCGGGCTTGCCATCGCCACCATCGCCGCCTTGATCGCCGCACCCGGGAGTGCGAGTGCGGCCGCGATCCCCGACCCAGGGGAACCCACGAGCACCCCTAGTGTTACGGCTGACGATCCCGTGGCCTGCCCGCTGCAACGGATCGGCACACACTGGACTCGGTGCGACTCCCTCACGGGCGGAAACGTGACACCCGCCTCGAATCCTGCTCCTGCCGCGTCGGCTCAAATTAGAGCCGCCAACGCTGAGGTTCCGTCCGAGGGCCTCGACTGCCCCCTTCGCCGAGTCGGCCGGCATCTGGTTCGCTGTGACGTCCTGATCGGCGGCGGCGACGCACCCTCATTCATTCCGGAACTCTGATTGACGGAGGGCCGTAGTTGATCACACCGAGAACCTCCGGGCGCAGTGGAGTTTGTCGCTTCACTCGCCCGGAGGTGCTTGTGCTAGCGGAATCCTGCTCCGGATCCGCCGCTGGCGGCGGCGAGACACCTACAGTGCCGCCCCGTCATCAGGCTGAACCGTTGCTCGTGGCCGGTCGCCCCACGTCGACGTGACATCGGCGGATTCTGCCCGAACGGTCCACGGCACCATGATGCGGGCATTGCGTCACCACGACGCGACGAATCGATTGGTTGGCGCGTAGGCGTGCTCCGTGGACGACCGCCTGCCGGGCATCATCGTCGACGACGGCACGGCGAGCCATAGGGCACCCGTCCACGGTTAGTGTCGCTCCGCGGCTTAACTCCGATATGTCGATACGATTGTGTTGTGCCGGATTTCGAATTGGAGGCCGTGGCGGCCCTACGCGACGTGGTGGCCTTCGTGGCTGCCGCGTTCGTATCCGCGCCGTCCGATATCGCCGCGCTCTCGCCGCTGTTGCAGCGCCGGGTCCTGTCCACACTGGACGACGTTGTGAACCGGCATGGCGGTCAGATCGTGGCGCTCAGTTTCCTGTGGTTGTATTGGTCAACCCTCGAGGCTTTGGCCGCGGCGATCGGAAAGGAGCCGAGGGACGTGTGGTCCGAGTTGCTCCCGCAGATCGAGGCGCGTCTGGCTGCGTTCGAGTCTCATGGCGGCGGCCCGGAGGGCTGATCCTCTCGGGATACCGCTTCTTGTCGATCCCTGTCCGGCTGTGGACTGTGGTTGGCGTGGAAGACGCGTGCGGTGAGTACAGCGGCGATAATCTCGATCTGTTCGATCGCCTCCAGGCCTGTCTCGTACTTGTCTCCCGGGTAGCCGAGCGAGGCACGAGTACCCAGACGCGCGGCGAGTATTTTTCGGCGCGCGGGTTCATCCGGTTCGTGGCCGGGTTGAGGTTGAGGCACGTCTCGTCATGGATGCGCTCGTTATCCGCGATCAGCTCGTTCAGCCACTGCGCGACGCCGAAAACGTCGCGCTGGGCCAGCGCGGAAACGGTCGACTCCACCCGCTCAGTCACCGCCAACGGCAGCCAAGCACGCATGGCGAGCGATGCACTCATGGTGGAGCTCCTTCGGGCGAGAGCGAGGTTGGCCAGCCGCCGGCTCAGTCGACGCTAGGCCAACGAACGAACAACTCGACGTCGGCCCGCCAAACCCAGAGCGGATCAACCCGGCGGCAACGACGGGCTTCCCGGACAAGATCGTCTCCGAGACTTCTCCCAGGCGCTGCAGCCGGGTCAGCTAGCGCCGGTCGCGGTTGGCGAGGACTGCGTCGCGACTTAGCGTCGAGCCGCCCAACTTCCGACCATTGAACCTAACGGTCAATGCCGTGTCCCATGTAGCGCGGGTTACTGTCACCGTGACCGGGCTCGCGCGAGGCGACGACCTTGGAGGAATGCGCGCGCTAAGAGATCGACTCACGCGTATTTCTCCAAGATCGGCGGAAATGGGGGGAGCGCGCTAGGGGGTGAGGGTCAGTGTGTCGGTGGCCTCGGACTTGATGGTGTCGAGGTTCCATCGCATCGGGAAGTTCTGGCCGGTACGCCACAGCTCGAACTGGTCGTCGTAGTTCGGATGGAACGCGTGCCCCGAATTCCCCGTGAGCTGGACCCACCGTGATTCATCCATATTGGACAGATCCACGATCATCCGCATCGAGGGCACGGCGTCGACCTCGTACCCCTCGGCGGCATCCCACCCCGTGGCGTTGACGATCGCGTCGCCACCGGAGACACCCTCGGGATCGGGGTTGAACAGCCACTCGATCGGCCCGATGCCGGACTTGCCGAACGTGGCGTTGCGCAGGGCGAGCGTGTGGATGTCGTCCCCACCGCCATGTCGAGACGTCCTTGCCGAGGCGATTGTGGAGCAAGGTCGTCCGCCGTCCGCGAGCGCGTACCCGAGGATGTCGTCGCGGGTCTCCACCTTCGCCGTGCTGCGATCGTCCCACCACGCAGACGTCGGGTCGTCCAGGAGTTTGCGCATCACCTCGAACCACCGGTCGCCGCCGTCGGGCCTTCGGTCGGCCGGCAACTCGTCGAATGTCCGCAGCAGCAGATTCCGCCAGGTGGTGTTGTAGAAGGCCGCCGCCGCCGCGAGTCGGCTGACTGCTGGAAGTCCCAGGACCGCAGCAGGTCCACAGCGGATGGCACCGGACCGCCGAGTCGCAGGGACAAGAAGCCGGAACGAGCGTCGGCGCGAACCCGTTGCGGTTGTCGAACTGCATCTGCCGCACGACCTCGGCATCGATGGCTCCGGCGGCGATCCGGTCCCGCAACATGTCCATGATCCGTTGGCTGCGGTAGCCGTAGTCCCAGTCGGTGGTGAGCAGCTGCTGGTACTGCGGCCCGACGACGGCCTGGTTCGCCGTGACGATCCAGTCGTCGGCGGGGTTGAGCACCGACGGCAGCTCGTCGAACGGAATGAAGCCGGTCCAGTCGTACGCGGGGTCCCAGCCCGGCACCGGCCAGCGGCCGTCGCCCTTGCCACGCACCGGAATCCGCCCAGGTGACTGGTAACCGATGTTGCCGTCGACGTCGGCGTAGACGATGTTCTGCGCCGGCACCTCGAACTAGCTTCGGCGGCAGCCCGGAACGTCTCCCAGTTCGTCGCGGCGTCGATTGCGAAGCAGCGCGTCGACCGTGCGGCCGGGATCCAGTGCGGTCCACCGCAGCGCGACCGCGTACGGTGCCGGCCTGAGCCGCGGCCGGAACGCCCGGTGCGCCAGTGTCCAATGTGGGCGTCGGTACGGGCGTCGCCGCCGGGCGGCGGGGAGCCCGACGCTTCGATGGGCGGCATTGGGATCGCAGATCTCCCGCGAGACCGGTCCGACAGCAGCGGTCCGTGCTTGCTCGACCGTACGGTGATGGTCTACCGGCGCGCCGCCGGCCACCTTGATCATCTCCTTCCGCTCGGTTAGCGGCAGTCCATCGTACCGTCGAACACGCGGTCGCCGTCCACCTTCTCCAGGTAGAGGTCGGTGACGTCGGGGTCGAGGTTGGTGAAGCCCCACGCGATGCGCGCGTTGTGCCCGATGACGACGCCCGGCACGCCGGAGAAGGTGAAGCCCTCGACGTTGAACTCGCAGTCGCAGTGCAGGCCCATCTGGTACCAGATGCCGGGCATGGACGGCGACGAGGTGCGGATCGTTGGCGAGCAGCGGCTTGCCGGTGGCCGTGTGCGAGCCGCCCACCACCCACGAGTTCGACCCGATGCCCGGGCCGCCGTCGCCGATGCAGTTGGGGGAGCGCCGCGACAGCCACGGCCGACAGCGCCGACGAGCGTCGGACCGACGGTCGCCGCACGAGCGCCGTTCAGTCCGGCACGGCGGCGGAGCCGCCGGTTCGAACGACGCCGTCGCACGATCGACGCCAGCCGCGACGATGGGCCGGTTGCGTTGGTACGGGTAGCCGGGTAGAGCTCGTCGCACCTGTGCCTGGTGAGCCCGCTGCGCCAGCAGCAGCGCCCGGGTCGATCTCCGCCTCCATGTTGCCGCGCAGGTCCCACGCCATCGCCTTGAGCCAGGCGAGCGAGTCGACCGGGCTCCACGGCTCGACCTGGTAGTCGCCGTTGGTGCAGCCCGAGCACCGTGTACTCGAGCGCTTCCCGCCCGTCGCGTCGCTGCCGCCGTTCGCCTCGATCCACGCGTTCACCCCGTCGGCGTAGGCCTCGCAGATACGCGTCGTCGTCGCGCGAGACCATCGTCCATTCCTGCTCGGCCACCCGTCGCCAGCCCGAGCGTGCGAAGGAATGCGTCGGTGCCGACCTGGCCCGGCCCGAATAGCTCGGACAGCCGGCCGGCCGTGACGTGACGGCGGAAGTCCATCTCCCAGAACCGGTCCTGGGCGTGCACGTAGCCCTGGGCCCGGAACAGGTCCTCGGCGGTCGCGGCGTAGATCTGCGGAATCCCGTGGCTGTCGCGGTAGACGGTGACCGGACCGCTGAGCCCCGGCAGGCTCAGCTCGCCGTCCATATCCGGAAATGCCCGCCGTACCGACCAGACGACCAAGCCGGTGGCGACCAGCGCGAGGACCACAATCACGCCGACCGTCCAGATCGCAATCCGAGCAGCGATCCGCAGCGGCCGTCGTCGACCGGAAGTCTCGGGAGGCGTGACGGGCGGCGAATCCGGGGCAGGCTCAGCGGCTACGGCGGGCTCGGTCACGCCGCGGATGTTACGGGCTCGCGGGTCGGTAACAGAGGACCCCGGTCCGGTGGTTACCGAACCGAGGCCCCTGTACGCCCGATTAGGAATCAGACGTCGTAGTACATCGCGAACTCGTGCGGCGTTGGCCGCAGCCGGACCGGGTCGATCTCGGAAGACCGCTTGTAGTCGACCCACGTCTCAATCAGGTCCGGGGTGAAGACGCCGCCCTCGAGCAGGTACTCGTTGTCCTTTTCGAGCGCTTCGAGCACTTCCGGCAGCGAGCCGGGAACCTGGGTGACCTGGGCGACCTCCTCCGGCGGCAGGTCGTAGAGGTCCTTGTCGATCGGAGCCGGCGGCTCGATCTTGTTACGGACACCGTCGAGGCCAGCCATCAGCATCGCCGAGAAGGCGAGGTAAGGGTTGGAGGACGGGTCGGGCACCCGGAACTCGATCCGTTTCGCCTTGGCGTTCGTGCCGGTGACCGGGATGCGGGTGCAGGCTGAGCGGTTGCGCTGCGAGTACACGAGGTTGACCGGCGCCTCGAAGCCCGGGACGAGGCGACGGTACGAGTTGACCGTCGGGTTGGTGAACGCCAGCAGGGACGGGGCGTGGTGCAACAGCCCGCCGACGTACCAGCGGCCGATGTCGGAGAGTCCGCCGTACCCGGTCTCGTCGTAGAAGAGTGGCTCGCCGTTGGCCCACAGGCTCTGGTGGGTGTGCATGCCTGAGCCGTTGTCGCCGAAGAGCGGCTTGGGCATGAACGTGGCGCTCTTGCCCGCGTGCCAGGCGGTGTTCTTCACGACGTACTTGAACAGCTGCAGTGTGTCGCCGGCGAGAAGCAGGGTCGCGAACTTGTAGTTGATCTCGGCCTGGCCCGCGGTGCCGACCTCGTGGTGGGCGCGCTCGACGGTGATGCCCAGATTGACCAGGTTACGAACCATCTGGTCGCGGAGGTCGGCATAGTGGTCGACCGGCGGCACCGGGAAGTACCCGCCCTTATAGGCGGTCTTGTACCCGCGGTTGCCACCCGGCTCGTCCTTGCCGCTGTTCCACCAGCCCTCAACGGAGTCGATGTAATAGAACGCCTCGTTGGCGCCGGTCGAGTGGCGGATCGAGTCGAAAATGTAGAACTCCGCCTCCGGGCCGAAGTAGGCCGTGTCGGCGATGCCGCTCGAGGCGAGGTAGGTCTCGGCCTTCTTGGCCACGTTCCGTGGGTCGCGCGAGTAGGGCTCACGCGTGAACGGGTCGTGGATGAAGAAGTTGAGCGCGAGCGTCTTCTCCACCCGGAACGGGTCCACGAAGGAGGTGGCCACGTCGGGCAGCAGCAGCATGTCCGACTCGTGGATCTGCTGGAAGCCCCGGATCGAGGAACCGTCGAAGGCGAGGCCATCGCGGAAGACGCTCTCGTCGAACGACTCGACCGGCACAGTGAAGTGCTGCATCACTCCGGGCAGGTCACAGAAGCGGACATCGACAAACTTGACGCCCTCGTTCTTCAGATAGCGGAGGAGCTCCTCGGGGTTGGCGAACACACATCCTCCTGGAAAATCAACGGTCCTTGGGTCTTAGGCACCGGTGGCGGGCTAGTTGGACGCGACCGTAGGACTGCGGCATTGCCCCGCCGTATCCCAAGTGTTTCGGTTATGTTACGCCGGCGCCCGTGCCGGCCGATTAACCAACCGTATCGCGCCAGTACCCTGGCAGGACTATGGAGCAGCAGAGACAGATCCCACCGGTACCGCCGACCGAACCAGGCTGGCGACCGGCACCGATGTCCAGCCGCTTCGGCGGGCTGTTGATCGACTGGCTGCTCTGCCTGCTCGCGAGCGGGCTCTTCGCCAACCCACGGCTGCAGCCCTGGGCACCGATTGCCGTGCTCGTGGCCGAGTACACGTTGTTCTCGGGGCTCTTCGGCCAGACCCCCGGCATGTTTGTCGTGCGCATCCGTTGCGTTCGTTATCCGAACGGCGGCCGGCTCGGCGTCGCCCGGGCCTTCGTGCGCGCCGTCCTGCTCGCGCTCTTCATCCCCGCCCTGATCATGGACGGCGACCAACGAGGGCTGCACGATCGGGCGGCCGGCTCGATCATGATCGGGACCTTCCGACGCAACGCGTAGGTAGCTGCGCTCCGCGTCGGGAACTCGCGATCAACGCCGAGTTGCTCGACGGTAGCGGGCGGCGAGGGTGCGCACGTGGTCGACCAGTTCCGGCGGATCGGTGACCGTGAAGTCAACGCCGAGCATCCCGAGGTAGACGGCGAGCGTATCAAGCGAGTCGGCGCCGGTATCCAGCACGCACGACGACGCGTCGACCGCCTCGACGGTTCCGACGGCGGGATTGATCCGGTCGAGCACATACGCGGCCGTCGCGTGAACGGTGACGCGGGCGTGGTAGCGCCACGCCGCCGACGACGTACGGCGCGCGACGTACGCCGCCAGGTCTGGATCGGGAAGTGGCCTCGGCGTGAAGCGAGGGCCCGTTGGGATCCGGGGATTCATGCGGTCCACGCGGAACGTGCGCCAGTCCTGACTGTCCATATCGAACGCCACGAGGTACCAACGTCGACCCCAGTTCACCAATCGGTACGGCTCGACGGTTCTCACCGTTTCCGTGCCGGCATGGGTGCGGTAATCGAAGCGGAGCCGCTCCTGGTCGCGGCAGAGCGCGGCGAGCTGGGTGAGCAGCGACGGGTCGACGGTCGCCGCCGGGTGGTCCGGCGGGACGGCAATCAGGTGCGACGCCAAGGCGCTGACCTTGCGCCGCAATGACGACGGCAGCACCTGTTCGAGCTTGGCCAATGCCTGTACGGCCGATTCGCCAATGCCGGCCACGGTGCCACCCGTCGTACCGATGGCTGCCGCGCGCAGCCCAACCACGACCGCGACCGCCTCGTCATCGTCGAGCAGCAGCGGCGGCAGCGACGCACCCGCCCCGAGCCGGTAGCCACCGACCGAGCCGCGGCCGGCGAGGACGGGATACCCAAGGCGCCGCAGGCGCTCCACGTCATTGCGGACGGTCCGGCTGCTCACACCGAGTCGGTCTGCGAGTTCGGTGCTGGTCCAGTCGCGTCGGCTCTGGAGGAGGGAGAGCAGCCGAAGCAGGCGAGCCGAGGTCTCGTACATTCTTCGATTTTGCCGCTCCGTTAGGAACGAAGCTTTCCTAATGGGCTTTTAGCGTGGGTTCATGGCCAAGATTCGACCGTTCCGTATCGACATCCCCCAGAGCGACCTCGACGACCTTCGGGCGCGTCTCGACCGGACGCGGTGGGCCGAAACCCTGCCCACAGACGACGCCCCGCCGGCCGACCTACCCAGCGGCGCTCAGCGCCCGGGCGGTTGGCAGTACGGTGTCCCCGCCCAGTACGTACGGGAACTCGTCGACTATTGGCGCGATGGCTACGACTGGCGCGCGTGGGAGTCGCGGCTCAACTCGTACCCGCAGTTCACGACGACGATCGACGGCCAGAACGTCCATTTCCTGCACATCACGTCGCCCGAACCGAACGCGCTACCACTCATCCTCACCCACGGCTGGCCTGGGTCCATTGTGGAGTATCTTAACGTCATCGGTCCGCTCACCGATCCGCGCGCGCATGGAGCCGATCCCACGCAGGCCTTCCACGTTGTTATTCCGTCCATTCCGGGCTACGGCTTCTCCGGGCCGACGACCGAAGCTGGCTGGAACAACTACCGGATCGCCGCGGCCTGGGTCGAGCTGATGAAGCGGCTGGGCTACACCCGCTACGGCGCGGTCGGTAACGATGCCGGTTCGATGATTTCACCGGAGGTTGGCCGGCTTGACCCGCGGCGCGTTGTCGGCGTTCACGTCACGCAGGTGTTCTCGTTCCCGTCCGGCGATCCGGCCGAGTTCGAGGGACTGTCCGAAGAGGAGCTAGCCGGGCTGGCCGTGCTGAACTGGTTCTGGCAGAACCTCGGCGCGTTCAACCAGTTGCAGTCACAGCAACCGCTGACGTTGGCCCATGCGATCACGGATTCGCCGGCGGGGCTTTTCGGCTGGAACTCGCAGCTGTTGGGACCCGAGGTCGACAACGACTTTGTCCTGACCAACACGATGCTCTACTGGCTCACGGGTACGGCCGGATCGTCGATCCGGCTCTACTACGAGAACGCACGAGCCACACCGCCGACAGAACCGACGACCGTACCGCTCGGGCTCGCCATGGCCGGGGGCGACTTCATCTCGATCCGGCGCTTCGCCGAGCGCGACCACAAGAACATCGTGTCGTGGCACCGGTACGAGTCGGGTAGCCACTACGCCGCGCACCTGGAGCCGGACCAGCTCAGCAGCGATGTTCGCGAGTTCTTCAGACCGCTCCGGTCGGCCACCACCCGACCGAGACCTCCGCGGACCTGAGAAAGCGTAATCGGAGATCAACTCAACCGCTCAGTCCCTCGCTGTGCGTGCCGGGGAGCGTCAGCCGGGCTGGATGCGGCGACGTTCGGAGTGTCCAGACCGGCTTTCTATAATGGAAGCCGCATTTCGGGGCACATCAATGCAAAGGGGAGCGTCGTGACTCAGACGATGCCTATGCGGTTGCATACCGCGAGCGGGTCCAGTGAGGCTCATGATGCCGTCGAGGCTGGCCGGGCGGCGGCAACCGAGGCGATGGACGGGCTGGACGGCCGTACCCCGGCGTTGATCGTGGTCTTCGCGTCGGTGCGCTACCACCTACCCACCTTGATCGGGGCGATCCGGGCCGTGACCGGTAACACCCCCCTGGTCGGGGAGACGAGCGCCGGTCATTTCAGGGGCGGTAGCCTCACCGAACCCGCCTCCGGAGTTGCGGTCCTCGCGATGACCGCCGGGCCGTACCGGTTCGGCATCGCCGCGGCGGAGAAGCTGTCCGACGGCGGGGAGGCTGCGGGGATCGAGCTGGCTCGATCGGCCAGAGCCGCGCTCGGGCAGGACCGTTCGCCGTACGCGACTATAGTGATATTCGTCGATGGTCTGGCTTCGGAGCAGCAGGCGCTCGTCGGCGGGCTGCATCGCGTGACCGGGGCCGCCGTGCCGGTGATCGGCGGGGCGGCCGCGGACGACCGCCATCTGAGCGAGACGTTCGTCTTTCATGACGACCGCATCCTCAGCGATGCCGCGGTGGCCGTGTGGATCGGCTCGGACCAGCCGGTACCGGTGACTGTCGGGCACGGCTGGCACCCGATCGGACTGCCGCTGCTGGTGACGAAGGTCGATGGCCAGATCGTGCACGAGATCGCCGGCCGCCCAGCCCTTGACGTGTTCGAGGAGCACATCCGGCAGGAGAACGAGCACGAGCAAGTGCGGCCGGGCGGCTACTACTCGACCCACGCCTTCGGGCTCGTGGAGCCCGACGGAACCCACCTCATTCGGGGCGTGTTCCTCGGCGACGACGGTCTGATCCGGACCTTCGCCCCGCTTCCGGTGTACTCGGCCATCCAGATCGTGACCTGTGACGAGGACGACCTGCTGGCCATGAGCCATCACGTGGCCGAGCGCTCGGTCACCGGCCGGGACGCGTCGGTGCTGCTGGTGTTCAGCTGCATCGCGCGCCTGGACATCCTGCAGGAGCGGGGCGGTGAGGAGGCGACCCGGTTGCAGGCGGCCGCCGGCACGGTACCGATCTTCGGGGTGTACACGTACGGAGAGTTCGCACGGACGACCAGCGTGGCCGGCTACCACAACTCGACCGTCGCCGCGGTCGCGCTGTGAGAAGGCCGTGAGCCAGTCCACCAGCGACGATGTGGCGCGATTGACGGCGCAGCTGCAAGTGGCCACGTTGGCCGCGAGCAACGCCTACCGGGATACGGGCCGCTTGATCAGGCTGCTCACCGTTCTCAGCAGCCCATCGACGCCGGACGCGCTGGTGGGCCACGCGCTGGCCGTCCTTTCCGAGGTGTTCACCGCCGATGTCGTATGTGTGGTGAGCACCGTGGGAGAGCGGTTCCTGGTCACCTCGGCCAGCGGCCTACCAGAAGACGATCCGTCCTTCATGGATGGATGGGATCTTGGGACGGCCGCCAAGGAGGCGGTCAGCACCGGGCAACCGGTCGCCGCTGCCCTCGAACGAGGGGCCACCGACGTTCCGCCGTCGCTAGCCGAATTGGGCCTGCGATCGGTGGCCTTCGTCCCAACGTCGTCCCGGCCCGGCCAGTGCGACGAGATGCTCGTGCTGTACCGCAGTAGCGGCGAGCCGTTCGGCGGCCAGGATCTGCACGTGCTCGCCTCCGTCGCGCAGCGCCTGCGCGAGGCTGCGGAGGACCGGGAACGGACCGTTGCGATCGAACGCCTCGCCCAGTCTGGGCACCTGCTGGCCGCCCAGGTGGACGCGGACTCCTTGGCTGAACGCTGCCGTCGAGCTGATGCAGCGACTGACCATGTCCGATGATGCGTGGATCGTTGACGTCGTTGATGGGCAGGCCCGCCGGCGGGCTCATCACGGCCCGGCCGCGTATGCGCCGGACACTCTGGCAGATCGTCCGGTCACCGATCTGAAGGCCTGGTCGGCCGCGACCGAGGGGCGCATCTGGACGGCCACGGAGGCCGAGTCGGTTCGGCGCGCCTGCGATCACCGCCCTTTGTGTCCCGGTGCTCCTGGATGGAGAGCCGGTCACTCTCCTCTACGCAACCCGAAACGGACCGCGACCCTACGGGCGCCGACGTGATCGAGATCGCGACGATCTTCGCCAGCTACTTCGGCACGGCGCTGGAGAACACCGGTTTGTACCACGAGCTGCGCCGCCAGGCCACCCGTGATCCCCTCACCGGCCTGCCCAACCGGCAGGTCGCCTGGCAGCGCCTCGACCACGTCCTGAGCCGTGGACCGGCCCGCAAGATTGGGCTGCTCTTCTGCGATCTGGATGGGTTCAAGGCGATCAACGACCGCCTCGGCCATGAGACCGGGCGACGAACTGCTCCAGCAGGTCGCCCGGCGGCTCCAGAAAGGCCTGCGCCCGACCGGATCTGCTGGCCCGGTTCGGGGGCGACGAGTTCGTGGTCGTGCTGGGCGAGATCCGAGAGTCTCGCCGACGTAACCGAGGTTGGGCGCCGGCTCGTGGAGGCGTTGACAGCGCCGTTCGTACTGGACGACGAGCGGGTGATCGTCTCGGCGAGCATCGGCGGGGTCGTCGGTGCGCGGGGCGAGACCACGGCCAGCGACATGCTGCGCGACGCCGATGCGGCGATGTACACCGCCAAGTCCCGCGGGCCTGGGTCTGGTCGAGGTCTTCGACGATGCGGCGTCCTACCGGTCGCTGGACCGGCTCAGCATCCGGTCGGAGCTGCTGCGCGCCCTCGACCGACGGCAGTTCGAGGTGGTCTACCAGCCGATCGTCGAGCTGGACTCCGGCCGGCCGGTCGCCTTCGAAGCGCTGCTGCGGTGGAACCATCCTGAGCGGGGTCCGATCTCGCCGGATGTCTTCATCCCGCTCGCCGAAGAGACCGGCGAGATCGTCGCGATCGGCTCCTGGGTAATGGAGCAGGCCTGCCGCCAATTGGCCGTCTGGCAGCGGCTCCCGGGTTTACAAGGCCTGCACGTCACGGTGAACCTGTCCGCGGCGCAGCTGTGGCAGGCCGACGCGGCCGACGAGATCCTCGCCATGATGCGTCGGGCCGGCGTCGACCCGGCCGACGTATGGCTCGAAGTGACCGAACGCAGCCATGCCGGCGACGACGTCGTCGGCGTCACCGAGTCCCTGCGGGCGGGAGGCGTCCACTTCGCTCTCGACGACTTCGGTCGCTCGTACTCGAATCTCGCCTATCTCAAACAGTTTCCCGCCGATTGCCTGAAGGTCGATGGTTCCTTCATCGCCGGCGTGGCGACCGAAGGCACCGACCGGAGCATCGTCGTGGCCATCATGGCAATCGCGGAATCGCTCCAGCTCGATGTCGTAGCCGAGGGGATCGAGCACGACGAAGAGCGGGCAGCGCTGGTCGCCCTCGGCTGCCGGTTGGGCCAGGGTTACCTGTTCGCGCCGGGTCTGACCGTCACGGACGCCACCCGACTGGTGCTCGAATCGAATGACCTCGAACTCGGCGGAACGCGGATCGGCACCGGGGATCGTCGGCCGTCCCGCGGTCTGGGTGCGCTGGCGGCCGGGGTCCGCCACTAGTGACATGGTCCGATCGGTGCGCTTCGCGGGAGCAGGAGGCTATCGGCCTCTGGGCACCCGCATGTTCGGCGGGCGCATGTTCTTGGGGATGGCGCCTTTGGGGAGCTGGGGGCGGGCGCTGAGCGCCTTGAGGCGCTTGTCGAGGGCGTTGACGTCCTTCGGACCGAGAGTGCGGGGCAGTCGTACGAGCGTCATCCGCAGCTTTCGGATCGGGATCTCGCCCTCATCGTTGCCGATGATGAAGTCGCGAAGGTCGGCCGAGCCGATTACCTTCGCCAAGCGCTTGCGCTCCTGGGCGATGAGCCCCTTCACCCGCGCAGGGTTGCCTTCGCCGATCAGCACCACCCCGCCGCGGCAGATCACCAGGTGGACGAAGTCCATCTGTGTGGTCGACTGCACCGCGGGTGTCACTCGGAAATCACCGCGCATGTTTTCGACGATCGACGCCGCGGCGCCGGGCTGACCCTCCGCCTCGACCATCATGGCGCGGTTGGCCCGCAGGTTCAGGACGATCAGGATCCCAAGGACGACCAGCATGAGACCGACCGGGATGAAGATCACGCTCCAAAGGATGGCCATGAGCACGGTCAGCCCGAGCGCGATCGTCACCGCGAGGGCGACGAGCGGGATGAAGAGTTTGTCCCGTTTCGCGGTGAACGTAAACACCATGCCGAGCTGCTTGATGCGCCCGATAAAGCCGACCTTCTCGGGCTGCTGTGCTTTGGCCATGCCGAAAGTCTAGTGGCCGCAGGGTCGGCTTCGACTTTTGCCGGCTTGTGGTCTCGGTGACGTGGTGAATACGGGGCATGATTGTGGTGTGAAGACATTCGTGTGGATCGTGCTGGGTGGGATCGCTCTCATTCTCGTTGGATGGATCGCGGTGTCGCTTATCGGCACGATCCTGAAGCTCGGCCTCTACTTGCTTGTGGGTGCGGCCATCGCCGGTGGCGGCTATTACCTCTACGGCCGAGCGAGGCGGAGTCTTGGCGGCAGCCGGCGCAAGTCGCTGCCCAGGAACTGACTTTCTTGGTGTACTCCGGGCGCGGGGCGCTCTGGAAGTGCGCTCTGGAGGTGACCTCGCGGGCACCCGCCGAGTTATGGACGTGGGTGCCGGCGAAGCCGGACGGTCAGGCGGCGGCCCGAGCCGCGATCGCCTGCTGGTAAAGCCGGCCGGCCCGGTATGACGAGCGCACCAGCGGGCCGCTCATGACCCCGACGAACCCGATGGACTCCGCCTCCTCGCGGAGCTCCACGAACTCCTCCGGCTTCACCCAACGCTCCACCGGATGATGCCGTGGGGTGGGCCGCAGGTACTGCGTGATCGTCAGCAACTCACAACCAGCGTCGTACAGGTCTCGGAGTGCCTGGGAGATCTCGGCCCGTTCTTCGCCCAGCCCCAGGATCAGGTTGGACTTGGTGACCAAGCCGGCCTCGCGGGCCCGCGTCAAGACATCGAGCGAACGGTCGTACCGGAATGCGGGCCGGATCCGCTTGAAGATGCGGGGCACCGTCTCGATGTTGTGCGCCAAGACCTCGGGCTTCGCGTCGAATACCTCGCGCAGCAGCGTGGGCTCATCGTTGAAGTCCGGGATCAGTAATTCCACGCCACAGCCCGGGAGGAGCCCGTGAATCTGGCGGACGGTCTCCGCGTATAGCCAGGCCCCACCGTCGGGCAGGTCGTCGCGAGCGACGCCGGTGACCGTCGCGTAGCGCAGCCCCATCGCGGCCACCGACTCGGCTACCCGGCGCGGCTCATCAGCGTCGAAGTCCGCCGGCCGGCCGGTATCGATCTGGCAGAAGTCGCACCGCCGAGTGCACTGGTCGCCACCGATGAGAAACGTCGCCTCGCGGTCCTCCCAACACTCGTAGATGTTGGGGCAGCCCGCCTCTTGGCACACCGTGTGCAGACCCTCGCGCTGAACCAGCCCACGCAGCTTCGTGAACTCCGATCCCATCGTGGCCCTGACCTTGATCCACGGCGGTTTGCGCTCGATCGGAGTCTCCGCGTTGCGGGCCTCGATGCGCAGCAGCCGGCGCCCTTCCGGAGCAACCATCGTCACGTCTGCAGCCTAACCTCGCCGATCAGAAAAGCGCCGATCCGGAGGCCCGGACGCGACGCGGCTCACGTGCCCAGCCTAATTCGCTCGCCAGCGGCGATAAGCTCCACGGCAATAGTGACGACGGAGACAAGTAGGGTCCCGATCCCGCCAGCCGAGAGAGCCGCCGGCAGCTGTGAAGGCGGACTGGCGCGGGCGCTCGAAGACACTCCCGAGCTGGAGCACGGCAAGAGGCCACCCCGCAAGGGTTGGTGAAGGTGCGGTGGTACCGCGAGGACGACACCGGCTGACTCACTGAAGTCACCTCGCCCGCACCTCCCGGGGATCGCGTTGCGAATCCAGAGGAGGTCACCGCAGTGCAACGCACCCTGTCATCCGAACTACCGACCCGCGTCGGGCAATCCGTCACCGTCGCGGGTTGGGTCCATCGCGTCCGTCAGCTGAAGTCGGTCTCGTTCCTGATCCTCCGCGACCGTACCGGTCTGGCCCAAGTCGTCCTGCCGCCCACGGCCGAGCCTCTGCTCGAGGAGAGTGTGGTCGAGGTCAGCGGTACGGTCGTCGCGAACCCGGCCGCACCGGCTGGTGTCGAGATCACCGAGCCCGAGGTACGGCTGCGCAGTGCCGCTTCGCCGATACCGTTTGACCTGTACCGACCCGCGTTGACGGCCACGCTGCCGACCATGCTCGACCATGCCTCCGTCGCGCTGCGCCACCCGCGGCGCCAGGCGGTGTTCCGCGCCGGCGCCGCGGCCGTCGCCGGATTTCGGTCCACACTGGACGCTCTCGGTTTCGTGGAGGTGCAGACGCCGAAAATGGTCGCATCGGCGACGGAGTCGGGGGCGACGGTGTTCGCGCTCGATTATTTCGGCCGGCCGGCCTATCTGGCTCAGTCGCCGCAGTTCTACAAGCAGACCCTGGTGGGGGTGTTCGAGCGCGTCTACGAGGTGGGACCGGTGTTCCGGGCGGAGCCACATGACACGGTGCGGCACCTCGCCCAGTACACGTCACTCGACGTCGAGCTCGGGTTCATCGAGGACCACCGCGACGTGATGGCGGTGCTATGGGAGACGCTGGCCGGCATGCTGGCTGCCCTCGACAAGCCCATTGTGGACGCTCCCGAGGTCCCGGCGGAGATCCCGGTGGTTCACTTCGCCGACGCGGTGGACATGGTCGGCAAGGCATTCGGCGAGGACCTCTCGGGTGAGCCTGACCTCGCGCCCGCGCACGAGCGATGGCTCGGCGAATGGGCGTTGCGGGAGTACGGCTCGGACTTCCTGTTCGTGGAGGGCTACCCGATGGTGAAGCGGCCGTTCTACACCCACCCCGACCCGGTGCGGCCCGCCTATTCGAACGGGTTCGACCTGCTCTTCCGGGGGATCGAACTCGTGACCGGCGGGCAGCGGCTGCACCGGTATGAGGACTACGTCGCGGCCTTGGCGGCGCGCGGTGAATCGACCGAGCCGTATCAGTCCTATCTGGACGTGTTCCGCTACGGCATGCCGCCCCACGGGGGGTTCGCCATCGGGTTGGAACGGTTCCTCATGCGACTCACGGGTGCCGGCAACGTCCGGGAGGTGACCCTCTTCCCCCGAGACCTCAACCGTCTGACGCCGTGACCGGTCAGGTGTTGAGAGCCAATCAGGTGTTGAGAGCCAATCAGGTGTTGAGGGCCAGGCGCAGGTGGCGCTCCACGATCGGGATCATGTCGGCCACGGTGACGTCGCGGCCCAGCTCCGCCTGCAGCGACGTGACGCCGGCGTCGCGGATGCCGCACGGCACGATCCGGTCGAAGGCAGTCAGGTCACAGTCGCAGTTGAGCGCGAACCCGTGCAGCGTCACTCCGCGGGCGACCCGGATACCGATCGCGGCCACCTTCCGATCGGGTCCGCGGTCGTCGGCGGGAACCCAGACACCACTGCGGCCCTCGATCCGGTCGGTGGTCAGGCCCGCGTCGGAACAGCTGTCGATGAGCATCTGCTCGATCCGCCGTACATAGGCCACCACGTCGATCGGATCGTGCAGTTTCACTATGGGGTAGCCGACCAGCTGCCCCGGCCCGTGCCACGTGATCTTGCCGCCTCGGTCGACGTCAACGACGGGCGTGCCGTCGGTCGGACGGTCCAACGGTTCGGTGCGCTTGCCGGCGGTGTAGACGCTCGGATGTTCCAGCAGCAGCACCGTGTCCTTGGTCGCACCAGTGGCCACGGCCTCGTGCAGCCGGCGCTGCTCCTCCCACGCGGCCAGGTAGTCGACCACACCCGCCCGTACGAACGCGGGCGAGGTCAGAGTCTGGGTCACGCGGCCAGCCTAATAGGCGGTGTTGGGTCTTGACGAACGCGCGCCGATCCCTGGGTGTTTGTCATCGAGTCCACAACCATCAGGGCGTAGCTACTCTCCTGCGGGTGTAGACCTGAGAGCAAACATGCCGACCGGGTCGCGACACGCCGAAGCTCGATCGGCTCAGGCCAGCTCGGGTACCCGCAGGTGCGCCACCGCCAGCTCGAACTCGGCGACCTCGACGACGTCGGCGTTCGTCTCCTCGGCGAGTTGGCTGCGCAGCGAGTTCGCCTGGCCCCGTGACTGCGCGAGGGCGCCCGCGCTGTCGTAGACCGCGGTCACAACGGCACGGCCGCTGTCCCGGTCGACGAGCAGGCTGGCGCTGCCGAAGCCGGGCAGGCGCTCGATCTGCGGAAGGGTGCCGCGGAAGCCGTCGACGGCACTGTCGATTGTCCGGACATCGCCCTGTAGCCAGGACACCCGAGCGCACGCATCCTCGGTCGCCCGGTGACCGCGGTGCATGAGCGCGACTTCCCACTCGATCGTCTCCGGGGCCGTCCCGCCGAACGAGTCGACGAAGTTGGACCGAATCGGCCTGACCTGTTGCTCGCTGGCCCGCATCGATGGCTCGTCCTCCCAGGACGTCGTCCCGATGCAGCGACCGGTAGCGCGATCGACCAACAAGGACACCCCCCGGCACCCCTGCACCGCCAAGAGGGCCGGCATCAGCTGGTCGCGAAACTCGGCGATGCCGCGGTCGATCGTTGAGGTGTCAGCGGTGAACTCCGTTGAACGCGCGTACACAGTCCCACCCCCGTGGCGTATCAGCGCGGCGCCCCCCGGCGCCGCCGGACTCCAACATCACGCTCCTCTTGGCACCGTCGACTCGCAACCGATTCGGCGGAATGCGTTGTGATGATCCCGATGAGGGCGATGGTCAGGCGAGTTCGGGTAGCCGCAGGCGCGCCATGGCCAATTCAAACTCGTGAACGTCTACCACATCGGTGCGCGACTCGTCCGCCACTCCTGACCGGTACGTGTCCGCGTGCGCGCGGTTGCGGACCGCGGCGTCGGCGCTGTCATAGACCACCGTGCCGGCGGCCAGGCCGCTGTCACGGTCAATCAGCATGCTCGCCCCACTGACGCCGGGCATGGTCTTCTCTGCGGTGACCAAGGCAGAACGGAACGCATCGACAGAGTTGTCGATGGCGGCTGGGCCCCCCTGTAGCCAGGTCACCCGCGCCCAGGCACCCTCGGGCGACGAGTGGTGGCGGTGCATGAGTGCGACCTCCCACTCCGCCACGACCGGTGACCCGCCCCCAAACGTGGCGACGAAGTCGTCCCGCAGCGGTCGAACCTCCTCTTCGCTCGCCCGCATGGCCTGCTCGTGCTCCCAGGACGACGTCGCGATACAGACGCCGGTTTCACGATCGACCAATATGGACAGACCGCGGCAGCCGTCCACGCGCAGGAGCGCGGGAAGGAGTTGGTTCTTGACGAACCGAGTGCCGCGATCGATCGCCGAGACATCGGCGGTGATAGTGGTTGAACGCGCGTGCATCAGCCACCCCCTTTGCTGGTCGCGCGGCGCACGCCGGCGCTTTATCCCACACTCCCCTTGGCGCAGGTCACGTGCAACCGGTTCGGCGCATCGCGGTGTGGCTAATGGAATCCGGTTGGCCTAATGTGGCCGTGTGCTCGACCTGAGTGCCATCGACCTCGAACCCATCGCCAGCGCGCTCGCCGACCAGGAAGACTACGAGCACTACACGCTCGTCAATCCGGACAATGGTGAGACGGTCTTCTGGACCGAGTACGGCGGCCTCGACGGAAAGACGCCGGTCGATCTCGACGAGTTCGACCTGATTCCCATCCGTCCGCTCCCGTCCCGCGTGTGGTACGAGGACATGGTCGACTTCGCGGAACAGGTCAGCGACAGCAAGGCGAGGAACGCTTTGCTAGGCGCCCTGGACGGGAGAAGAGCGTTCCGCCGGTTCAAGGACGAGCTGCACCGCCGGAATCCGCAGCTGATCCAGGAGTGGTACGCGTTTCGAGATGCGCGCGCGAATCGGCGGGCGGTCGAGTGGCTGGCGGAGCACGAGTTGATCACGGAGGAGGCGGCGGAGCGGTACCTTGACGAGCACCCGGATCCGGCGATCGAGTCCGAGCCGGAGCGGGTCATCGTCCACGCCCCGGTCCTCCTGGACAACGACGGGCATGCCGTCAACTTTTCTTCAGCCTTCGAGGCCGAAGGAGACGCCCAGAAGGTTCTCGACCACTGGCGCTCCGAGGGTCGCACGGACAGCATGGAGATTCGAGCCGTCACTGTCTACGAGTCATTCGAGGAGTGGCGGGCCGCCCGCTGATGTCGTTCGTACTTGTGCTCGTTCACATTGGCGTCGGCGCCATGTGGCTTGGCTCGATGGGGTACAGCCTGCTCGTGGTGCAGCCGCGGGTCCGGCGGATGTTGCCCGATCCGGCCCGGGCCGAGGAGTTGTACCGGGAGCTGGGCGCCGGCAACCGGTGGCCGGTGGTTGGGCTGATCGCGGTGCTGGCCGTGAGTGGCATCGGCCTCCTCTTTGTCCACGATGGACATTCGTACGGTTGGTGGCTCACGATCGCCGCCAAGGCACTGTTGTTGGTGGCGGCGTCGATCCTGTTCTGGTGGGTGTCGTGGCGCGGCTGGCCGCGACGGGTGTTCGCACTGCAGGACGAGCTCCCCGCGGAGCAAGCTCGGTTCCGGCGCGTCGCGTTCGCGATGGCTTCGCTCGTGGCGCTCGCGTTCGTGCTGGGCGTGCTGGCGGGACACCTGCTGTCCTGACGGTCATAGGGTGAGGCCATGACCGACCAGGTGATCACCTCCCGCGATGGCGCCGTCGTCACGGTACTTATCAACCGCCCCGAACGCCGCAACGCCGTTGACGGACCAACGGCGACGCTGCTCGCGGACGCATTGCGCGCCTTCGATTCCGACGGCTCACTCAGCGTGGCCGTGCTCGCCGGCGCGGGCGCGACGTTCTGCGCCGGAGCCGACCTGCACGCCCAAGGCACCGCTGCGGCGAACCGGGTGGCACCGGATGGCGACGGTCCGATGGGCCCGTCTCGGCTGCGACTGTCGAAGCCGGTCATCGCAGCGATCGAGGGGCACGCGGTCGCCGGCGGGTTGGAGCTCGCCCTGTGGTGCGACCTGCGGGTCGCCGCGGACGACGCGGTGCTCGGCGTGTTCTGCCGGCGGTACGGCGTCCCCCTCATCGACGGCGGAACCATTCGCCTGCCACGGCTCATCGGCCAGAGCCGTGCCATGGATCTGATCCTGACCGGGCGGGCCGTTGACGCCGCGGAGGCCTTGGCCATCGGACTTGTCAACCGGGTGGTCCCGTCGGGCACGGCGATCGAGGCGACGCAGCACCTGGCAGCGGAGTTGGCCGCCCTGCCGCAGGTCTGCCTGCGCCACGACCGTCTGTCGGTGCTTGAGCAGGACGGGATGCACGAGTCCGACGCCCTCGCGAACGAATTGCGTCACGGATTGCTGTCGCTCGCGGCGGCCGACAGCGGAATCGCCGCCTTCCGCGCCGGCCGCGGTCGCCACGGCGCGCAAGTGACCTGAGTTCTCCTCATAGCGAACGGAAGTCCGGCTCACGGCGATGTCCGTCGGGCTCGCCGCCGCGATAGCCTGCCTCAGTGGCCATCGACCTGCGGCGCGGCGATCCCTTCCCTGAACGGCCCGGGTGGCCATCGCCGCCGGGGCCGCCGGGTGGTCCGAGCGAGGGCCCACCGGCGTGGCTGGATGAGCGACTCTTCGATCGCCGGATCGTCGTAGTGCGCGGGCGGCTGGATAGCGGAATCGCCAATCAGGTCGCGGGCGCGCTGCTCGTGCTCGACATGGCCGGGATAGAGCCCATCCAGCTGTACCTCTCAGCTCCGGATGGCGAGCTCGCGGCCGCGTTCGCGGTTGTGGACGCCATCGACACGGTGCGCGCGCCGGTGCACGCCGTCGTCACGTCGGAGGTCGGGGGTGCCGCCGTCGCGGTACTGGCCGCGGCCGAACGGCGGACCGCCTTCCCGCACGCCCGGATCCGTCTCGCCGAGCCGCGGGTGGCGACCGTCGCCGGCACGGCCGACGAGGTCACCGCCGCCGCCGGTCGCTACCTGAGAGAGCTGGAAGAGATGGCCGTACGGCTGGCCGAGGTGACGGGTCAGCCGCGTAGCCGCATTGAGGACGACCTCTCCAATGGTCGGACCTTCACGGCCGAGGACGCCAAGGAGTACGGCCTCATCGACGAGATCGCCGGTCCGGCCACCCGCGACGGCTGAGACCGTTAGCCGGAGAACGCCGCCCGAATGGCACTGTCCACATCGGAGTGTTGAAAGGTGTACCCGGCCCGGTTCAACACGCCAGGCATCACTCGCTGGCTCGCGACGACGTAGTTGGCGAACTCGCCGAACACGATGCGCATCCCGAATCGGGGGATGGGCCACGGCGCGGGCCTGTGCAGCGCGCGGCCCAGGGCTCGAGTGAATTCCTTGTTCCGGACCGGATCCGGACCGACCACATTGACCGGTCCGACCACGTCGTCGCGGTCGATGGCGAACCGGACCGCACCGACCCAATCGGCCATTGAGATCCACGGCATCCACTGCCGCCCGCCGGCGAGCGGCCCGGACGCGAAGAGGCGGGTCGCCAGCGCGAAAGGCCGGAGGATCCCGCCACCGGCATTGAGCACGAGCCCCGATCGGATCCGCACCACCCGTACTCCGGCGTCAGCCGCCGGTACGGTCGCGGCCTCCCAGGCCTGGCAGACCTCTGGGAAGAAGCCCGAACCGGGCGGAGACTCCTCCTCGACCGAGTTCTCGCCCGTGTCGCCGTAGTACCCGATCGCCGAGGCGTTGACGAATACCGCCGGTCGCCATCCGTCGGGAAGGCTCGCGATGGCGTGCGCGAGGGTGGCGCTGGAGCGGGTGCGGCTGGCGATGATCACCTCCTTGTAAGCGCTGGTCCACCGCTTGTTGTAGACGGGGGCACCGGCAAGGTTGACCACCACGTCGGCGCCTTCGAGTACGCCTAGGTCGAGCGACCCGGCGTGCGGATCCCACTGACGTTCGCGCTCATCTCGCGGTGGCCGGCGGACGAGCTGAACCAGGTCGTGCCCAGCGCCGGCGAGGCTCGCCCGAAGGCGCGAACCGAGGAACCCCGACGCACCCGCCAGCACCACCCGCATGCTTCGCTCCCGTCTGATTACCCCGCGACCTTGGGAAAATGCGTGCGGTCAGAGATCAAAGCACGCGCATTCGCCCAAGATCGCGGGAGTAGGGGCGGGGGCGGCGGCGGGTCAGTCGCTCTCGAACGCACCGGCCTCGAGCCGATCCTTGATCGTGGTGAGGAACCGGGCCGCGTCCGCCCCGTCCACCAACCGGTGGTCGTAGGACAGGGCCAGGTACATCATCGAGCGCGGCGCCACGATCTCGCCGAGGTCGGCGTCATCGACGACAATGGCGCGCTTGACGACCGCGCCGGTGCCGAGGATGCCCACCTGCGGCTGGTTGATGATCGGCGTGTCGAAGAGCGCCCCGCGGCTGCCCGTGTTGGTGAGCGTGAACGTGCCGCCGGAGAGTTCGTCCGGACTGATCTTGTTGGTGCGGGTGCGTTCGGCGAGGTCGGCGATGCGCTTGGCGAGCCCGGCCAGGTTCAAGTCCCCGGCGTTGCGGATGACTGGCACGACGAGGCCGCGCTCGGTATCGACGGCGACGCCGAGGTGTTCGGCGTCGTGGTACGTGACCGTGCCCTCGTCCATGTTGATCGACGCGTTCACGGTGGGGTGCTGCTGCAGTGCCTCCACTGTGGCCAGTACGAAGAACGGCAGGAACGACAGCTTCACGCCGTGCCGGGCCTGGAACCCCTCCTTGATCTGGTCGCGCAGCTTGGCGATTCGGGTGACATCGACCTCTACCACTGTCGTCAGCTGGGCCGACACCTGAAGCGACTCGACCATCCGCTTGGCGATGACCGCGCGCAGGCGCGACATCTTCTCCGTCTTGCCCCGCAGGCTGCTGACCGCTGGCGCAGGTCGACCGGCGGCTGGGGCCGGCGCCGGTACGGCCGCCTTCGCGGCGGTGGCCTTGGCGGCGGCGTCGAGCACGTCCTGGCGGCGGATCCGGCCGCCGACGCCGGTGCCGGCGAGGGCGTGGAGATCCACGCTGAGGTCGGCGGCGAGCTTGCGTACCAGTGGCGTCACGTAGCCGTTGCCGTCCCCGTCCGTCGCCGCCGGCGCGCTCGGGGCCGGAGCCGGTGACGGCGCGGGTCGCGGTGCGGGGCTCGAAGCCGGAGCCGACGGCGCTGGCGCTGGCGGCTGGGTTGGCGCCGGCACGGCCGGGGGTGGTGGCGCGGGCGGCGGGGTGGGTGTGGCCGTCGGTTGGGGCGCCGGCGGGATGGGCGTCACCTGCGCCGCGGTGCCAGTGGCACCAATGATGGCGAGATCGGTCCCGACGGGGGCGGTCTCGTCCTCGGCCACCTTGATCTCCAGTACCACGCCCGCGACCGGGGACGGGATCTCGGTGTCCACCTTGTCGGTCGAGACCTCGAGCAGCGGTTCGTCGACCTCAACCGAGTCGCCGACCTGCTTGAGCCAACGGGTCACCGTACCCTCGGTCACCGATTCGCCAAGGGCCGGCATCTTGACCGGCGTGCCACCTGCCGTTGCCCGCCTCGAGCCGCCGTGCAGCCGGCGCCGGCGCAGCCGGAGCGGCCGGAGCCGGCGTGGGGTTCGGGGACGGCGCGGGAGCCGGGGCAGGTGTGGCGTCGGCGGCCGGCATGGCGCGAGTGTCCTCTGTGGACGCCGCGGCCGTACCGGAGCTTACGTGCTCTCCGTCGCTGGCGATCACCGCGAGTTCCGAGCCGACCTCGACGGTCTCGTCCTCGGCCACCACGATCCGCGAGAGCACACCCGCGGCCGGTGAGGGGATCTCAGTGTCAACTTTGTCCGTGGACACCTCGAGCAACGGCTCGTCAACCTCGACCCGGTCGCCCACCTGCTTGAGCCACCGGGTGACTGTGCCCTCAGTGACGCTCTCGCCCAGCCGGGGCATGGTGACCGATACCGGCATCTGAAGACTCCTTCGTGGACAGTGTCTTGTGGATCGCGACTGCGTGGTCCCGCAGGCTCAGGCGTGTGCGTGCAGCGGCTTGCCGGCCAGTGCCAGGTGCGCCTCGCCGAGGGCTTCGGTCTGCGTGGGATGCGCGTGTACGAGCTGCGCCACCTCAGCAGGGTACGCCTCCCAGTTGAAGATGAGCTGCGCCTCCCCGACGAGCTCGCCGACGCGCGCGCCGACCATGTGGATCCCGACGACCGGACCGTCGACGACGCTGACGAGCTTCACGAAGCCGGCCGTCTTGAGGATCTGGCTCTTGCCGTTGCCGCCGAGGTTGTACGTGTACGTCTTCACCTTGTCGGCGCCGTACTGCTCCTTCGCCCTGGCCTCGGTGAGCCCCATCGATGCCACCTCGGGGTCGCAGTACGTGACGCGCGGGATGCCGGCATCATCGAACGGGGTCGGCTTGAGGCCGGCGATTTCCTCGGCCACGAAGATGCCCTGCTGGAATCCGCGGTGAGCTAGCTGGAGGCCTGGCACGATGTCGCCCACGGCGTACACATTGGGCAGGTTCGTACGCAGCCGCTCGTCGGTGGGCACGAAGCCGCGGTCCATCGCCAGGCCCTGCTCCTCGTACCCGAGGTTGGCCGTGACCGGCCCGCGCCCGACCGCCACCAGCACCAGCTCCGCCTCGATGGTTTCGCCGCCGGCGGTCATCCGCACCCCGGTCTCGGTCTTCTCGAGCTTCTCGAACGGTTTGCCGACCTTGAAGGTGATTCCGCGCTTGCGGAACGCCCGCTCGACGGCCTTGGAACACTCCTCGTCCTCGGCCGCCACCAAGCGGGGCAGGGCCTCCACAATGGTCACTTCGGCGCCAAAGGAGCGCCAGACGCTGGCGAACTCGACGCCGATCACGCCGCCACCGACCACGATGACGGAGGCCGGGACGCGGTCCATGAGCAACGCCTGCTCGGAGGTGATCACTCGCTTGCCGTCGATATCGAGTCCGGGCAAAGTCTTGGAGTACGACCCGGTGGCGAGCACCAGGTTTCGGCCCGTGTAGCGCTGACCGTCCACCTCGACCGTGGTCGGCCCGACCAACCGGCCGCTGCCCGCCACATAGGTGATCTTCGCCGCGGTGACCAGGCCCTGCAGACCCTTGTAGAGGCGGGCCACCACGCTGTCCTTGTACGCGTTGACGCCCGCCATATCGACGCCGACTAGTTCGGCCTTGATGCCGAACTGCTCTGACTCGCGAGTCTGGTCGGCGACCTCACCGGCGTGCAGCAGCGCCTTCGTCGGGATGCACCCGCGATGCAGGCAGGTGCCGCCGAGCAAGTCCTTCTCGATCAACGCGACGGAAAGGTTGAGCTGCGCGGCCCGCAACGCGGCGGCGTACCCGCCACTGCCGCCCCCCAACACCACGACATCGAAGCTGTTGCTCGCGGCTGCGGTCGGCTCGGGGCTGACCTGCTGGCCATCAGACATGGCTCGTTCTCCAGTTATCGGTCAATGAGGACCAATCTTTGGGTCCCTGGCCATCTTGTCACCCGCTTCGGCCACCTGCGAAGTGAGCCCCGGAACACCCGCACCGCACCAGCGGTGCCATTGGGACACGTGGTTCGAGGGGTGTCTGGAAATGGCCGGTCTCGCGTACCCTTGCCGGAGCCGGCATGCGTCGGTGCGGTACGTCCCGTGTCGGAGGTTGGATCTGGTGGCCTGGTTCCGTCGTCGCCCGACCCCCGCGAATCGCCCGACCCCGCGCGACGATTTCCTCCACCTCGAGCAGTTCGTGGCAAGCCGGCGGGGCGTGGAGGCCTTCCTCGAGCCCAAGACCACCGTCACCGACGTTACGGTCCTGCTTATTGCCCATGACGGGGAGTGGACACGACGCCGCGTGCCGAGCGTGGAGGCCGCTCGGGCCTGGGGCAACCGGGTCCGCATTCCGGTATATGACGTGGCGTTGGTCGGTTATCCCAAGCGGATGCGCGAATACAACGAGCGGCGCAAACAGGCCGAGCAGAGTTAGCTGATCGTCGGCGATCCCAGTTGGTCACACACTGGGCAGTTCGTGCGCCGGAACACCCCATTTGGTGACCAACTGGGCTCCTAGCCGTTGCTGGCGACGTCGTCGATGAGCTCGAGCAGGAGGCGAACCGGAACTCCGGTGCCACCTTTGGTCCAATAGCCGATCGGCTCGCCGGAGTGGTACGCCGGCCCCGCGATGTCGATGTGCGCCCACGGCAGGCCCTCTTCGACGAACTCGCGCAGAAACGCCCCGCCCTGGAGCATGTGTCCAGCCCGATCCATGGCCGCGTTGATCTGCGAGATATCGGCGATATCGGAGTCCATGCCCTTGCGTACCTCGTCCGGAATGGGCATCGGCCAGGCCGGCTCGCCGACCCGGTCGCCGGCCGAACGTACCCGCTCACACAGATCCGGATCGCCCATGACACCGGCGATGCGCTTCCCGAGAGCGATCACCTGGCCACCGGTGAGGGTCGACGTCTCGAACAGGTAGTCCGGGTCGTCCTCCTGAGCGCGCACGATCGCGTCGGCGAGGATCATGCGACCCTCGGCGTCCGGGTTGAGCACCTCGACCCGTTTGCCGCCGTACATCGTCACCACATCGCCGGGCCGGTACGACGAGCCTGAGATCATGTTCTCGGCCATCGGCAGGTACGCCGTCACGTTCACCCTCGGCTTGAGTGCCGCGAGCGCGACCATGGCCGAAGCGATCGCGGCCGCACCGGACATATCGGACTTCATCTCCCACATGCCCTGCGCCGGCTTCACCGCATAGCCACCCGTATCGAACGTGATGCCCTTGCCAACCAGGGCGATCTTGGTGGTGGCGCCCTTCGGCGCGTACGAGATCGTGACTAGCCTGGGCGGTGCCTCCGATCCCATGCCGACCGCGAGAATGCCCCCGTACCCGCCCTTCTTGAGCGCCTTCTCGTCCATCACTTCGACTCCGAGACCGGCGTCGGCGGCGGCCTTGGCGACCTCCGCGGCGAAGGTCGGCGGACGCAGTTCGTTCGGAGCGGTGTTGATCCAATCCCGAGTACGGGCGACCGCACCGGTCACGATGCCGGCCCGCTTGGCCTCCGCCTTGGCGATCTTGTCGCCCGCGTCGGCGACGTGCACCACTACCGATTTCACCGGGTCGCGCCGGCCCGGTTGCGGCTTGGTCTTGTAGCCCGCGAAGCGGTACGTCCCGAGCAGCGCACCCTCGACGATCGCGCGAAGGGCCTCCGGCGTCGAGTCGTCGCCGGAATCGTTGTCGTCCGGAGCCGGCAGCGCCAGGGCCACCTTCGACGATCCGGCGAGCGCCCGCACGGCAGAGGCGGCGGCGCGTCGCAGCGTCTCAGCCGGCGTGTCGCCGTCCTCGGGCACGGGGCCCAGTCCGACCGCGGCGATCACGGGGGCCGTGACCGTACCCAACGTCGCCAGCTTCGTCACCTCCCCGACCGCGCCGGTCGCACCGAGCAACGCGAGGGTCTCGGCGAGACGGCCCTCGAACGCGACGGCGACGCTCTCGGCGCCGGGTGCGAGGAGGGGACCGCCGCCGTTGGCTCCGTTCGCGGAGTGCAGCCCGACGACGATGGCGTCGACGGCGAGCTCGGCTGGGTCAGTATCGGACAGGGATAGCGGTGTCACGCTGCGGCTCCTGGGCTCGAGGTTCTAAGGATGCTAACGGTTCGTTCACATTTGTTGCGGTCGGATCAAATGCGGGAAGTCCCTTGTCTATTCGGCTGCGCTAGTTTCAGCGCATGAGTTCGAGCCAGCTCCGCCGTTCGCCGTTGCATGACCGGCACGTCGCCCTCGGGGCGAAGTTCGCCCCGTTTGGCGGCTGGGAGATGCCGCTGGAGTACGCCGGCGGCGGCGTTCTCAAGGAGCACGCCGCGGTGCGTGAGGCGGTGGGCGTCTTCGACGTGTCGCATCTGGGCAAGGCGACAGTACGGGGAGCTGGCGCCGTGGACTTTCTCAACGCCCGCCTCAGCAACGACTTGCGCCGCCTCGGCCCGGGACAGGCGCAGTACACGCTCTGCTGCGATCCCAGCGGCGGAGTGGTCGACGACCTGATCGCCTACGTCCACTCCGACGACCACGTATTCCTCATTCCGAATGCGGCGAACACCGCTGAGGTGATCCGGCGGCTCCGAGCGGAGGCGCCGGAGGGCATCACGATCACCGACGAGCACGAGGCGTACGCGGTTCTGGCGGTGCAGGGCCCGCGGTCGGCCGAGGTCCTGGCCGGGCTCGACCTGCCCACCGAGCACGACTACATGAGTTTCGCCGTGGCGACCCACGCGGGAACCGAGCTGACGGTCTGCCGCACCGGTTACACCGGCGAGCATGGATACGAGCTCGTGGTCCCGTCCGCACACGCGGGCAGCCTGTGGGACGCGCTCGCCAAGGCCGGCGACGGTCACGGGCTGCGGCCGGCCGGCCTGGCCGCCCGCGACACCCTGCGCACCGAGATGGGCTACCCGCTGCACGGGCAGGACCTCTCGATGGAGATCTCGCCGGTTCAGGCCGGCTCCGGGTGGGCCGTCGGCTGGAGCAAACCGGCGTTCTGGGGACGGGAGGCGCTGCTGGCCGAACGAGAGGCCGGGCCGCGCCGCCGGCTCTGGGGGATCCTCGCCCTCGATCGCGGCATACCGCGTTGCCACATGGCCGTGCTCCAGGGCGACACGGTGCTCGGCGAGGTGACCAGTGGGACGTTCTCTCCGACGAACCGGGTCGGCATCGGACTCGCGCTGCTCGACACAGCCGCCGGACTCGGGCCGGAAGACGTCGTGGAGGTCGACATCCGCGGCCGGCGGTCGTCGATGCGCGTGGTCAAGCCGCCGTTCGTGCAGCCGTCGGTGCGATAGCTATGCCGAGGCGGACCAATGGCGTGACCTACGAACAGGTCAAAGGGTGGGCGCTCGCGTTGCCGGGAACCGCCGAGGTCTTCGTTGAGTCATGGGGGCACCCGACCCTGCGCGTGAACAACAAGATGTTCGCGGTCGGCGCGCCGGACTCTCCCACACTCTCGCTCAAGGCGTCCACAGTGGACCAATCTGAGCTGATCGCGGCGGATCCCGATACGTTCTCGAGCGCGCCGTACAGTGGCCGGCATGGATGGGTATTGGTGCAACTGTCCAGAGTGGATGCGGTCGAACTGCGAGAGCTCCTGGTCGAGGCCTGGCGCCTGACCGCCCCCAAGCGCCTCGCCTCGACCTACCGACTGCCGTCTTCCTAGTCGCAACCCTTGAAGAGTTATGGGTTGAACCGCCCGCTCCTCTTCGTCCAATTCTTGAAGAGTTGCGGTCATGGCCCCTTGTCGATCATGGCCTCCGGCCACGCATGCCCAAAGTCACCAGTGGATGGTCCAAAAAGGACTCGGCAGGCATCCTCAAGGTGGTCATCAGCCGATCCGGGCCAGCCCGACGGCGGGTGGACGGTGAGGTAGGACCCGTACTTGTGCGGGTCGAGCGCGAGCCGCACGGTCGCCTGCGCCGGTGACGCGATGGTGGCTTTCGGCCCGTACCGGTCGATCGTCCGGGTGTGAGCCTCGATCACGTCGTTGTCAGTGAGCACAAGCGATGGTCGCATGTGGACGAAGGCTGCCCTCGGCGCGCTCGCCAGGGCATCGCGCCAATCGGCGACCAGCCGACCGGCGATACCGATCATTGCCCGGCTCCACGCATGGACGAGATTCGGGGGCGTCGAGAGCGTCTGAAGTTCCGGCAACCCGAACCGCCGCAGCCCCGTCGTGGTGCACGCATAGCCGGCCTGATCGGGCCAGTAGGTCACGCTCACCCAGTCGGCGAGGCGAACCAATCCGTGGACATCCGGCAGGGTCGCGCGGACCGCGGACGCGTCGAGCAACTGGGTCGAGAGCAGGTCGACGACATCCCTCCCGTGGCGCTGCGCCGCCGTCGCGGCCATGGTGCGCGCGAGCCATTCGTGCACGGGCGGCCAACCGGGTCGCCCGCCGACGGTCACCAGGATCAGTTGCGTTGCCGCCGCGGCCCGCGCCAACTGGTCGTCCGTGGCTCCGGCCGCCGCCAGTTGGTCCAAGGGCAGTGGGGGCAGGGTGGCCACGACGTGGGCCTGCAGCAGCGGCTGCGGCAGCGGTTTGGGTAGTGACTCCTCCATCTGACCGAGCGCCGCGGCGACCAGCGAGGGTTCGTCGATGACGGGGTCGGTGGTTGGTACGGCGTAGAAGGCACCGACGGAGTCCGCAACGGGAAGCGTCAGGCTCTCGTCGGGGTGAACCATGGGTCACCGGCCGCCAAAATCCTGAGTCCAGTAGAGCCGGCCAGAGCTGTTTCGGGCGACGCCGACGCCCAGCGCGCGCAGCGAGCAGTTCAGGATGTTCGCGCGATGTCCGGGGCTGCCGAGCCAGGCCGTCATCACCGCCTGAGCGCTGGGCTGGCCCCAGGCGATGTTCTCGGCCCAGCCCCTGCTGGTGTCGTAGCCGGCGCTCCGCATGCGATCGCCCGGGTCACTTCCGTCGGTGCCCGTGTGGCTGAAGACGCCCGTGCGCGCCATGTCGGTGCTGTGCTGCCGAGCCGCGGACGTGAGGCTCGCGTCCAGTCGCAGCGCGTTGCAACCGTTCTTGGCCCGTTCAGCATTCGTCAGGCTAAATACCTGTCCTTCCAGGGAGGGAGATCCGGTCGCGGTCGTGACCGGTGACGTCGTCGTCGCGCTGATCACTGTGGACGGTGCCGGCGCCGGCGTCGTCGACGCCTCACCGGCCGGGGCGGTCGGTCCCGATTCAGGAGGGGTCAGTGCCGCCGCGGTCGGTCCCGGCCCCTGCGCGGTCGGGCCCGGTGGCGAGCTCGACCCGAGCAGTCTCGGCACGAAAGTCAGTCCGATGACCAGCGCCGCCAACCCAACCAAGGCACACATCGTGAGAACGATGCGCCGGCGGGATCGGTGCCGGCCGATGTGAAAGGAGGGCCTCGTGGGCATCTTGGTGGTCGGTTGCGATGCCCAGCTCATCCGGGCACAGTACGGCGGCATTTCCACGCCCCGCAACCACGCCATCATATCGACGCAACCGCATAAGTGACTGTGGTCGCGACCTCGGTCACCGCCCCGAGCACGTCTCCAGTCATCCCGCCCAGCCGTCGCGTGGCATGGCGCAGCAGGACGAGAACAGCCGGTACGGCCAGCGCCACCGCGAGTGGCCCCTGCCACGGGCGACCCGGTACCGCTGGAACAGCCACGGCCGCGACAACCAACCCGGCCACCACGCAGACGATGAGCGGCACCGTGCCGGCGACGACCGCGCCCAGGCCATCCGTCCGGGCGGGCGGCACGCCGCGGCGGCAGCCGAGGGTGATGGCGACCCGGCCGGAGGCCACGGCGGCGATCACCCCCGTCGCGGCGGCAAGCGCCGGCCGCTGCACAACGGCGGTCGCTGCGGCGACTTGGACGAGGAGAACCAGTACGACCGCCACCACGCCGAACGGACCGATGTCGGGCCTGCGCATGATCGCGAGGGCCGTGTCCCGGTCGGCGTAGGAGCCGAGGCCGTCCGCCGTGTCGGCGAGACCGTCCAGGTGCAGCCCTCGGGTCAGGATCGCTGTGGTTGCGACCATCCCGACGGCCGCGAGTAGTACCGGCGCCCCGAGTGCCCGCAGGCCCAGGCCGATGCCGGCCGCGACACCTCCCAAGATGACTCCGACCGCGGGTGCGAGCGACATGGCTACGGCGGCGGTCGCGCGATCGGTCCGGACCGTCCGGATGGGAGCGACGGAGAGCATGGCGAATGCCAGGCGGATGCCGCTTCCCCAGCGACCCGGCTCGGGCACCGTCAGGGGCGTTTGCGCGGGCGCGGCGCCCCCGCGCCCGGCGCAGTCGGCGCGGTGGAGGGATCAGATTCCGCGGCGCCACCGATGGTTGCGGTCACCGCCTCGGTCTCGGCGGGCATCTCCTTGGACGGCGCGGGGCCCGCGGGGCCGGGCTTGGGCGGGCCAGCCTTGGATGATGCCGGACTGGCTGGCCCGGGTTTGGTCGGTGCACTCAGCTCGGAGTCGGGTTTCGCATCCGACCTCGGACCGGTCGGCGTCTCGGGCTTACCCGCGACCAGCGGTGTGCCGGTCGCCGTGGCCACCGGTGATGCCGCCTTCGGCGCCGACGAACCGTCCCGCGGCGAAGGAGTCTGCCGGGCGGCCCCAGCCGGGACGCTCTCCTTTGTGGACTCGGCGTTCCGGGTAGGCGATCCGTCCTTTGTGGACCCTACGCCGGCTTCGATGGGCGGAGTGTCCTTTGTGGATGGAGCGGGTCTTGGGCGCGGCGTCTCTTCCGGCCGCGTCGCCTGTGGCGGCATCTTTGGTTGGAGTCGCCTTCGCCGGGGTCGTCTTGGCTGCCCCTTTGGCCTTCGCCGCCGCGGCCTTGGCCGCCTTCACCGGGGTGGGCTTGGGCGGGGCGGGTCGGGCCGCGCCCTTCGCCTTGGCCCCGATACTGGTAGTTGGCGCCGTGAGGGCAGCCGAGATGACCCTCGGCTCCTCCTCGACTTCCTCGCTCGGCTCGACCGGGCGCGCGACACCCACGAACACCTGCCCGCCGGTCGTGGAGTCGAAGCGCGTCAACGGTCCAGGCTCGACCGGTTCGCCGGCTCCGGCCAGCGTGAGTGCGGTCTGCAGCAGCGGCAGCGCCGACAGCGACGTCGCGCCCTCACCGAGGTCCAGGCACAGGTCGAGCCACGGCCGCAGCTCCAACGCCTCGGCGGCGACAATGACAGCGACGTTGCGGCCGGTGTCGGGGAGCATGAGCCAACGCCGTACCAGCGGCGCGAAGTCATTGGCGAGCATCGCCGCGGCTGCGCCGACCGGGCCGTCGATCATCACCGGCAGCCGCCGGCTGGCCGCCCCCAGCAGGAGCCCGGTGGCCGCGGCGATATCGGCCCCGCCCAACGCCGACAGCACCGTCCGCGGGTCACCGTCCCGGTTCGTACCCGGTGCATCGCATCGCGTAACGCCAGGCACCGGGTCATCCAGGCGTTGTCGTCGTAGATTCCGGCCGGAGTTACCACGCGCCCGAGCAGCGCCGTCGCCTCGTAGCCGCTGATCGCGGAGATGACCGCTACCGCCGCAGCCGACGCGCCGGGCCCGCCGGCCGCGAGGACCAGCATCTCGATGCCCTCGTCGGCGGCCCGCTCGGCCTCGGCCCACCCGGCGCGGAGCGCCAGATCCATCTGCTCCGGCGTGATCGCGTCCTCGAACTCGATGGCGGCCGAGGCTGGTTGCCACTCGAGGTCACGATGCCGGCGCCGGCGGCAGACGCGAAGTGTTGCAGGGGTATGGCGTTACGCGGATCGGGTGCCGACCCGGCGACGAGGCCACCAGCGTGCGAGCCGGTCACCAGGACAACCCGGGTGGACAGGACGGGCCGCGGGTACGGATGCGCCTGCACTCCGGCGATGAAGGCCACGGCCTCGGCCATCATGCCCAGCCCGGCGATGTGGGCGCGCTGACGCCGATGTCGACGGCGGAGAGCCGTTCCCAGGCCGCCAGCGCGGCACCCTCGTCGGGCAGCGGGACCGAAATCCCGGGCAGGAACTCCAAGCGCTCATGAGCTGGTTCGAACGGGGGATCGGCCGTGGGCTGCACGGCGATGACGTTACCTGCGCGGACGCCCTAAAGCCCGCCTTTGACCGGCACGGCGTTGCCCGCAATCACCAGCGTTACCGCGTCGCATGCCGGCGGCGACGGCCAGGTTGGTCGCGCCCAGTGCGTCGACGAAACGCCGCCCCGCCGGGGTCATTGCCACCGGTGCCAGCCCTACCTCCGGACTGACCAGCACCAACGTAGCCGGACACGCACGTACGGCGTCGCTCAGTTCGGTCGCCATACGATTGACCGGAAGTTCGCCGCCCTCGCCGGTCACCTCCATGACCGCGGCGACCCAGTACCGAGCTCGTCGACAAGCACCGGCTTCGTCGGGTCAGAAGCGGCGAGTTCGGCCGGCAGCCGCCACGGGTCGGTGCCGATCTCCACTATCGTCCAGCCCGCCGGCCGCCGCGTCCGGTGCCGCTCGATGCGCCGCTCCCAGTCCGGGTCTGCGGTGCCTCGCCAGCCGGTGGCGACGTACCGTACCGCGTGCTCGCCCGCGAGCAGCCCCTCGGCGTACTCGGACTTGCCGGACCGCGTACCGCCCAGCACCAGCGCGCGTCGCCAGAGCCGGGGCGTCATGGCCGTACCCTAGTGCTTCGGATGCAACCCGGAACCGAACGGGCGTCGAGCGCGATCACGGAAACCGAACGGAGAGCGGCATGGCGTGGGCCTGGCGGTACGAGGGCGCGGACGGCAAGAAGCAGGCCGGCGGGAGCGAGCCCTTTCCCAGCCAGTCCGACGCCGAGTCGTGGATGGGCCAGACCTGGCGGGAGCTCGTCGCGGGCCGGCGTCGTCACCGCCGTCCTGGTCGAGGATGACCGGGTCGAGTACCGGATGAGCCTGCTGCCAGGCCGGTGAGTGATGGTCGACCGCCGCGTGGCCGGAGCGGGGCGGCGGCGGACGCGTTCCGGCCGTCCCCGGTCTTCCTGGGCTGGTCGCGCTCTTCGCCGACCGGCGGGGTGATGGCCTGGCTGGGCTTCGGCAACGCGATTCAACGTGTTTCTGTTCGTGGTCGCCGGCTGGCTGGTCTCGCTGTCCCTGCACGAGTACGCGCACGCCCTGGTCGCGTACCGCGCCGGCGACCGCGACGTCGGCCCAGCGCGGCTACCTGACGCTGAACCCGTTCAAGTACACCCACCCGCTGCTGTCGATCGTGCTGCCGGTGGTGTTCCTGCTGCTCGGCGGCATCGGCCTGCCCGGCGGCGCGGTCTGGGTCGACCGGCACGCGATTCGCGGGCCGGCTCGGCACGACGCCTGATCAGCCTGGCCGGCCCGGCGGCGAACGTGCTGTTCACTGGTGCTGCTGCTCGTGCCGTTCGCGGTTCGGCGTGGACACCGGTCGAGCACCGGAGTTCTGGGCCGGCGGTGGCGTTCCTGGCGTTCCTCCAGCTCACCGCGGCGTGCTGAACCTGATGCCGGTGCCCGGCCTGGACGGCGGCAACATGATCCAGCCGTGGCTGCACCGCAGTGGCGCGGATCTTCGACCTGATCGCGCCGTTCGGCTTGCTGCTGCTGTTCGCGCTGCTGTTCGAACCGCGCGTCAACGCGGTGTTCTTCGACGCTGTCGTCCGGGACGTCGGCGACCTCCTCGGCCTGCCCGCGCGAGCTTGGCCGCCGAGGGCCTCGGCCTGATCCAGTTCTGGAAGCTAGGCCGCTCGCGCGGACCTGGTGTCAAGCGGGGTCCCGCTCTGTATCGGAAAGCGATAAGACGGTGGACCCCGCTTGACGGAGGTCAGGGGCGCTCGGTCGGGCTGACGTCGTCTTCGCCGGGTCGCGCTCGACGATGGGGCCGACGATCTCGTCGATCGCCTTGAGCAGGTCGGCGTCGAGCTTCACGCCGGCCGCCTTCACGTTGTCCTCGACCTGCTCCGGCCGGGTGGCGCCGACGATCGCCGACGAGACGTTCGGGTTCTGCAGCACCCAGGCGACGGCGAGCTGCGCCATGGTCAGGCCGGCCTGCTCGGCGAGCGGGCGCAGCTGCTGCACCGGGGTCAGCACGTCGTCGGCCATGAGCCGGCGGATGAAGCCCGCGCCCGACTTCTCGTCGGTGGCCCGCGAACCCGTCGGGTGGCGGCTGCCCGGGCAGGTACTTGCCGGTCAGCACGCCCTGGGCGATCGGCGACCAGACGATCTGGCCGACGCCGAGCTCCTCGCTGGTCGGGACCACCTCGGCCTCGATGACCCGCCAGAGCATCGAGTACTGCGGCTGGTTGGAGACGAGCGGGATGTTCAGCTCGCGGGCCAGGCTCGTGGGCGGCCCGGATCTGGTCGGCGGTCCACTCCGACACACCGATGTAGAGCGCCTTGCCGGAGCGGACGACGTCGGCGAACGCCTCCATCGTCTCCTCCAGCGGCGTGGGTAGTCGTACCGGTGGGCCTGGTAGAGGTCGACGTAGTCGGTCTGCAGCCGGCGCAGCGAGCCGTTGATCGACTCCATGATGTGCTTGCGGGACAGGCCGCGGTCGTTGCGACCCGGGCCGGTCGGCCAGTAGACCTTGGTGAAGATCTCCAGGCCCTTCGCGGCGCTCGCCCTTGCAGCGCGCGGCCGAGGACGGCCTCGGCGCGGGTGCCCGCGTAGACGTCGGCGGTGTCGAAGGTGGTGATGCCGGGGTCCAGGGCGGCCCGGACGCAGGCGGTGGCGGCGTCCTCCTCGACCTGTGAGCCGTGGGTGATCCAGTTGCCGTACGAGATCTCGCTGACGAGCAGGCCGGAGCGGCCAAGATGACGGAATTCCATGAACGCGAGCCTATCCGCCAGCCGGCCGGGCCAGCCGCCCGCATTACAGCATCGGACGGGTGTCGGCGAGCAGCTGCTCGAGCTCGTCGGCGACCGCCTTCCGGCTGGCGTGGACCGGGTCGATCAGCGGCTGCCCGTCGCGGCCGATCGCGCCCCAGCGCTGGTTCGGGTCGGTGAACAGGAACGCCACCGGGTGGATGACGAGGGTCGGGTAGGCCAGCGGAACGATGCACCCGGCCGGTACGGTCGATGACGCCCTTGCGGCCGCCCACCTCGACGATGGCCAGGCCCTCGTCGGTGAAGCCGTCCACGTACCGGCCGTCGGCCAGGCCCGTGGCGAAACCGTCGAACGCGAACTGCACCGCGAGCCGGCCGTTCTTCTCGACCGCGCCCCACTTGCCCTGCTGCCGCACGATCGCGATGCCGCGGCGGAACGGGCGTACGTCGTCGAAGCCGGACTGGATGACGACCCGGTTGGCCTTGTCGATGGCGAACCAGCCAGCCTGGCCGTCCCGGGACACCCAGGCCAGGTCGTCGGAGAAGCTGCCGACGCCGAGGTAGCCGGCGCGCGGGTCGATCAGCAGCCGCCCGTCCTCGGCGATCAGACCCCACGTCTCGATGCCGACCGGCCGTACCCAGGCCACGCCGTCGCGGAACGGCTGCACGTCGGCGAACTGCGGCCCGATCGGCCAGCTCGCCGTCCGGGTTCTGGTAGCCCCACCGGTCGTAGCGCTCCTCGAAGGTGGGCGCCGGCGGCTTGTGGGTCGCAGGATCTCGTCGCGACTGCGGGGGTACGGTCCCCAACCCCGCTCGGCGACCCGGCTGAACAGCGCGTCGAGGGCCACCTCGGTCGCGCGACACGAGCTCGGGGTCACCGTCCGCGACGCAGCTCCAGGGCCTTCTCGAAATGCTGACACGCCTCGATGTAGCGGTCCTGCTCGAAGGCGCACTTGCCGGCGTAATGGTGGATCGTGGCTCGCAGCCGGTCGGGCAGCTCGGGCGAGTTGGCCAGGGTGAAGAGCCGGTCCGCCTCGCCCAGTTCGCCCAGCCGTACCAGCACGTTGGCCAGCCGGGCCTGGGCCACGGCGATCCGGCGCAGCTGGCCGGTCGCCTCGGCGTGCACGAGGGCCATCTTGGCGTCGGCGACGGCCGGCCGAAGCTCACCGAGGTATCCGGCCAGCGACCGCCCGCAGGCCGAGCAGCCGCGCCCGGCTGGGGTTGTCCGTGGCCGCGTCGATCTTCTGCGTCAGCGAGTCGCGGATCCGGAACAGCTCGTAAACATTGTCCGGCAGCTCGTGCAGCGTGACGCGGGTCGATGGTGATCCGGACGTTGGCCAGGGCCTGCTCGGGGTCGGCCTCGCCACTGCCGGCGGGTGCCCCTGGCGTTGCGGGAGTGGCGGCCGGTGGCTCGAACCGCGGCCGATCGGTGGGCTCGTCGTAGTCGCGCCGGGTGCCCGGCGGCTCCTCGTTGATCCGGTAGCGGCCACGTTCATCTTCGCGCCGCTCCGACGGCTGTACCTGGGACCAGGGCATCGTCGGCACGACCGCCCACGCAGGCCGATCCGGCCGCTGGTCATAGCGGTCGTCGGTCACGCTGGTCACCTCGTTGTTGCCGGTCGGGACGGGTTTCCAAGTCGGGCGCGTTTCCAAGTCGGGCGGGTTTCCAAGTCGGGCGGGTTTCCAAGTCGGGCGGGTTTCCAAGTCGGGCGGGTTTCCAAGTGGGGCGTGTAAGGTGCGGGATCGGAGGCGCCGGGATCCGGCCACGGATTACCCACGCCCCAACCACTGTATCGGTGGGCGCAGTCGCCAGGCCGATTGCGATCGGAGGTTACGTGGTGACCGCCCATCCTGCCACCACGCACCGGCAGATCGTGAGCGGCCGGTGGGTCGGGATCGCGACCATCGCTGCTCTGGCGGCGGCGGGATTTCGGCGGTACGCGACATATCGTCAGGCGACGGTGGCGGCCGCGTTTACCAACACAGTCTTCGGCTTTCTGCGGTGTTTCGTGCTGCTAGCTGCGGCGGCCGCCGCGAGCTCCGCCGGGGTGGTGGCCGGGTACGACCGTGGTCAGCTCGCGCTGTACTGCTGGGTCTCCCAAGGGCTGATCGGCGTCGTCGGGCTGTGGGGCTGGACCGAGCTCGGTGACCGGATCCGCTCGGGCGACGTGGTTGGTGATCTCCTCCGGCCGGTCCACCCCGTCGTGAGCTACCTCGGCGCCGATCTCGGCCGGGCCGCGCACGCGTCGTTGATCCGGTTCGTGGCTCCGGTCGTGTGCGGTGCCGTGTTCTTCTCCCTGCACCTGCCCGGGCGTTGGAGCACGTACCCGTTGTTCCTTCTCTCGACCGCGCTCGCCGTCGTGGTGTGCTTCGGCGGCCGCTATCTCGCCAACGCGGCCGGGTTCTGGCTACTCGACGTTCGTGGCGTCACCATGGCGTGGACGTTCGCCACCGCGGTCTTGGCCGGTCTCGCCTTTCCGCTGCACTTCCTGCCCGACTGGCTGCGCAACACGATCTGGATAAGCACGCCGTTCCCGTCGATGTTGCAGGCACCCCTGGACGTGATCGTGGAACGTGGTTCGACGGCGCACCTGCTCGGCCTCGTTGCCGGGCAGGCTGTCTGGGCGCTGGCCCTGCTCGGCCTGTGCTGGTACGTCCAGCACCGCGCCGTGGCGAAGATAGTGATTCAGGGTGGGTAGCACGTCGACCTACCGGCTGCTGATTGCGGCACAGCTGCGGGCGCAGGCGGAATACCGCGGCTCGTTCGCTGTCGATCTTGTGGCCAACGCGCTGGTCCCCATCATCGACCTGTCCGCCGTGGTGGCGCTGTTTCAGGTCACGCGGTCGCTGGGCGGCTTCTCCGCGAACGAGGTGCTGCTGATCTTCGGCATCTCGGCGACCGCGTTCGCGACAGCCGACCTGGCGGTCGGCAACATCGAGCGGATCCGGCTCTACGTGCGACATGGCACCCTCGATGCCGCGCTCGTCCGGCCGTTGTCGGTCTTCGGGCAGCTGCTCACGCTGGACTTCACGATCCGGCGGGTGGCCCGGGTCGCCATCGCCGTGGCGATCCTCGTGGTCGCCCTGGCCCGCGTCCGTCTCGAGTGGACTCCGGCCAGGGTCGCGTTGATATTGCTCGCGCCGTTGAGCGGAGCCCTGTTCTTCGCAGCCATCTTTACCGCCACGGCGACCATCGCGTTCTGGTGGATCGACTCCGGGGAGTTCGCGAGCTCGTTGACGTACGGGGGGCGTGATTTCACGTCGTACCCCGTCACCGTGTACGGCGCGGTCTTCCGGCGGCTGTTCGCGTACGGGCTGGGCTTCGCGTTCGTCGGCTACTACCCGGCCCTGGCGCTGGTCGGCCGGTCCGATCCGCTCGGGCTGCCCGCGTGGGTGAGTTGGGCGTCGCCGTTGGCCGCCGTGGTCGCATGGTGCGTCGCGGCCGTCGCGTGGCGGTTCGGTATTCGTCAGTACCGGAGTACGGGGTCATGACCGACACAGTGATCGAGGCGCGCGGCCTACGCCGTGACTTCACCCTCACTCGCAAGCTCGGCCGCCTGCGCCGACGGCGCGAGACCGTGACCGCGGTGGACGGCATCGATCTCCGGGTCGCGCGGGGCGAGCTCCTCGGATACCTCGGACCGAACGGAGCCGGCAAGTCGACCACGCTCAAGATGCTCACCGGTGTTCTCATGCCCAGCGGCGGTGAGGTGCGAGTCTGCGGGCTGGTTCCAGTGGCGCAGCGGCGGCGACTGGCAGGACGGATCGGCGTGGTCTTTGGTTCGCGCACCCAGTTGTGGTGGGACCTGCCGCTGCGCGAGTCGTTCGAGCTGGCGCGCCACATCTGGCGCGTGCCGCCCAGCGATCACGCCGCACGGTTGGCGAGGCTGGCCCGGGAGCTGGATCTGTCCTTTTTGGACACTCCGGTTCGGCAGCTGTCGCTCGGCCAACGGATGCGGGCGGAGCTGACGATCGCCCTGTTGCACGGCCCTGAGGTGCTCTTCCTGGACGAGCCGACGATCGGGCTCGACGTGGTGAGCAAGCAGGCGGTACGCGCGTTCCTCACCGAGCTGCGCGACCGCGGCGACACCACGGTCGTGCTCACCACCCACGATCTGGCCGACATCGAACGGCTCTGCCGGCGGCTGGTCGTCATCGACCATGGCCGGGTCGTGCATGACGGCACGCTCTCGTCGTTGCACGCCCGGTACGGTTCCCGGCGCCGCGTATTGGTACAGCTCGAGGAGCCGTTGGCTACGCCGGTACGGCTCGACGGTGTCCACCTCGAATCGTCCTCATCGGACGGTCGCATGATTACCTTCAGCCTCGACGGCTCGGCTGCCACCGCCGGTGCCCTGGTCGCCACACTCGCAGCCGGCGGATCACTGCGCGACATCTCCATCACCGAGCCCGCGATCGAGGACGTGATCGCCCGCCTCTACGCGTCCCCGGCCCCCGTTCCTCGACCTGGGGAAGCGTGAACCAAAGACTCGCCTACGGAAGCGAGCCTCGCGGAACTATCCAGTCGACGGGCTGTTGAGTAACGGTCGCGATGTGATCGAAGTCGGCGTCATAGTGAAGGACTGACGCGCCGTAGTGTTCAGCCGCGGCTGCGGTAAGCAGATCCATCACACCCGCGGCGCGATGTTGGCTTCCAGTTGCTAATAGAGCTTGGACTTGGCGGGCACGACCCGCGACTTCGTCGGTGCACGCGAGTTGTACGAGTTGGCTTCGCACACGAAAGATGCTCTGGTGCTCGCTGGGATCTCGTGCCGAGTAGCCGAGTTCGAGGTCGGTGGTGACGAATGTTGCCAGTACGCCATCGGCCGCCAGCCGCCGCAGGCGCGACTCGGCAGCAGGGATCCTCTGAGCGATGGTGTAGGCGGACGTGTCCGCGAGGAAGAGCGTCGTCATCGCCGAGCGCCGCGCATCACCTCGGGATCGGTCAGGTCTGTGCCGCCGAGAAGGAACGGGTCGTCGAGAACAGCGCGTGCGCGCGCGTTGCGCTCGGCCACGTAGCGCAGGGCTTCGTTCACGGTGTCCTTCTTGGTCGTGGTGCCAAGCTCTGCTTGAGCCGCGTCAAGCAGAGCGTCGTCGACATCGATGATCGTCCGCACGCGGCTATGATATCAGATCCGCAATGCCGTATACATCGTTAGCGACGGCATACCTGCACACCTGGCCCAGCTCTGGTCAGAGTTCCTGCGGGCTAGTCAGCATGGAACGGCCAGCTCACTTCCGCTGCACCCGTGGGTGATCTTTCGTGGATCGTCCACCCTTGGGGCGGAAGTTGCCACACCGGAAGGAGCCGGCCGTTATGCCAACCAGTGTCTCGCGTTCGACGGTCCGATCCACCTGGGGTTGGACGTTAGCAAGGACAAGATCGCGGTAGGGATTCTGCGGTGGGACGAGCAGATCCCCGACGTCGAGGTGATCATCAATGACGAGGCGTTCATCCGTCGGTTGATCGACCGTTTCCCCGACCGTGGTCAGTTGCGGGTCTGTTACGAGGCGGGTCCGACCGGGTTCGGCCTGTACCGGCTGCTGCGTTCGATGGGGGTTGGCTGCGACGTGGTCGCGCCGGCGTTGATCCCGAGGGCGCCGGCGGATCGGGTCAAGACCGACAAGCGTGACTGTCGCCGGCTGGCCCGGCTGCACCGGGCCGGTGAGCTGGTCGCGATCCGGGTACCGACCGAGGCCGAGGAGGCGGTGCGGGATCTGTGCCGGGCCCGGGCGGACCTGGTCGACGACCGTACCCGTACCCGGCACCGGTTGAGCAAGTTCCTGCTGCGTCACGACCGGATCTGGCGCCAGGAGGCCTGGACCGGCAAGCACGAGCAGTGGCTGATCGGGCAGCGCTTCGACGAGTCAGCCCTGCGCAGTACGTACGCCCATTATCGGGCGGTGCTGGCCGCCCGCGATGCCGAACTGGCCGCGATCGAGGCCGACCTGGCGCACTGGTACACCCACGGTCCGTTCGTCGACGCGGTGACCCGCCTGGCCGCCTACCGCGGTATCGCCCGCCTGGGTGCGCTGACCATCGCGAGCGAAGTCGGGGACTGGCGCCGGTTCCCGGCGGCGCGCACATTCATGGGATTCACCGGTCTGGTTCCCTCCGAGTACTCCTCCGGCGCGTCAGTCCATCGTGGACGGATCACCAAGGCCGGTAACGCCCACCTGCGCACCCAGCTGATCGAGTCTGCCTGGGCATACCAACACCGGCCCAGCATCGGCGCCGCGCTACGCCGCCGCCAGGACGGCATCGACCCGGCCACCGCGGCCCGATCCTGGACCGCCCAACAGCGCCTGTGCGCCAGGTTCCGACGGCTCAGCCCCCGAAAGACCAGCCGCAACGTCGTCACCGTCGCCGTCGCCCGCGAACTGGCCGGGTTCCTTTGGGCCGAAATGACCGCCGCCTAAAACCGAAGGCCACCCCCATGTACCTGCGCGCGGAGCACACACTGGTCGGTCCGTGACCACGCGCGCCACCAACCCACGACGCGTCGGGGCACGCCGTGGCAGGAAAGATCCCCGTTCTGATCTATGGCCAGCCGCCACGGCGGCTACAGCCGCACCTAGTCATCCCTGAAGGAGCGGGGCCGTGTCAACCCCATGAGTCCGGACGGGTTGTGACCGGTTTCTCGCTGGTTTCCCGGCTCGGTGCGGACAAACGCCGGTGAGGGGTCGGGGTCAAGGCTCGACCGTAGGTCGACCCGCGCAGCGGGCTTGGCCTTGACGCCGGCTCCGAGCGGCGCATGATCGTCGCGCCGGGAACGGGGGTGTGCGGTTGTGGGTGGGCCGTGTTCTCCAACGTCCGATGTGGACGGTGTGGCGGAACCGGGGGGTCCGGTTGCCGGTCATCCCTTCGCCGCCGGCGAGGGCGGCATGGAGTGGTACGGCCGCAGCCAGGCGGGGTCAATCAGAGTCGTCGACCGCGCCACCGGGGTGGGGGTCAGACCTGCGTACGACCTCGCGTCCTGGCTGCGCCGGAACGACGCTCACGCCGGTCGGGCCAGGCAACGGATGTGCCCGTCGCGCAGCCCGTAGTAGACCAGGGTGAGCAGCTTGCGGGCGGCGGCGACCTTGGCGATGTTCGCGCCGCGGCGTTCGGTCAGCCGGGCCCGGGTGGCCCGATCGGCCCGCCGTGGAGGCGTTGCACCGCCTCGACCGCGGCCCAGCGGACCAGGTGGTTGCCCTGCTTGGTGATCCGCCCGCGGTGGACCTTGGTGTCGGACTCGCGGTGGCGTGGGGTCATCCCGGCCCAGGAGCACAGCTGCTGCGGCGCGGGTGAAGCGGGTCACGTCACCGATCTCGGCGACGAACACCGCGGCCAGCATCGGCCCGACGCCGGCGATGGCCTGGATCGCCTGGAAGCCGGGGTGGCGGGACAGTTGGCCGCCGGTGCGCTTGGCCAGAATGTCGATCTCGAACGTGAACGCGTCGATCAGCCGGCGCAGCGAGAGCACCCGGGCGTGGAACGGCGGCGTCCAGGCCCAGCTCGTCGAGCAGCTGCTGCCCGCCGACGCCGAACAGGTCCGACATCGGCACGCTGCACGCCCTGCTTGGCCAGCACCGCGTGCACCTGGGCCTTGAGCCCGGAACGCAGCGCGACCAGCTTGCACCGGTGCCGCACCGCCTCGCGCAGCTCACGCACCTGCCGGCGGGGCGATCCACGCCTCGGGCAACCGGCCCATCCGCAGCAGATCGGCAAGATCACGAGGCGTCGCGCTCGTCGTTCTTGACCCGCCGGTACGCGAAACCCTTGACCCCCAACGGATGCGCCAGGTGCACCTGCGCGCCCGCCTCGGCCAGCACGTCGGCGGCCCAGTACCAGCCGTACGTTGCCTCCAGCACCACCTCCGGGCCTCACCCCACCAGGCGACCTGCTCGGCCAGCGTCGAACGGGTCGTTGTCGATGCGGACCGCGGCACCCAGCCGCTCACCCTCCGGCGTCATCTGCACGATCACGGTGCGCCGCCGGTGCAGATCGATACCCACAAACTGCCGGCCGTCGTACTCTGTCCACAGGGGCCTCCTTCGTCGTGGTGGACGTGACAATCCACAGGAAACCCCAGACCGGAGTGACTGTCACGAGGAGCGGAGGCCCCGCTCCTTCATCGCATCAGGGGCACCATCCTGCGCATCCCCGACATGCGATCTCGACACGCGAACATCAGAAGGGCGGCGCACCGACCCGCCTGACTCCGACGCGTCGTGGCCAACACCCAGCACGCCCCCCGCCCCGCCGAGGCCTGCCCGCCCAGCCCGACAGCCTCAAGGCCAAGCCCCCTTCGGGGTGGCCTCCGGCCAGCCTTGACCCCGCCGGGCCGAACGAGCACGCCCAAACACGGGCCAGGAGACGCCCCCCGAAAGGGACGTCAATCCCTACAACCAACGCAATGCCGTACTCACACTTGACAGGGCCGTTCCACATCAGATCTCCGGGAAGCGCCGAAGTCGATCCGCATCACCACCCGGCGCGGGCTGGGGTGGCTGACCTCCTCGAACCCCGCCTCCGCGAAGACCTGACGGGCTCCCACGTGTAGCTCGCCCCA
>CAWDLN010000026.1:0-65616 GCA_963803115.1 uncultured Actinomycetota bacterium | reverse complement strand
CCGGTCGTCGAGGCTCGCTAGTCGTCCGAGAGCCCCAGGCCAGCAGCCGCCGAGATTCCCTCGAGATACCCCCGCGCCCGCTCTGCCTTGGGGTAGCGGGCCACCAGCGACCAGAACTGGGGATTGTGGTTCGTAACCACCAAGTGCGCCAGCTCGTGCAGGATCACGTAGTCGATCACCCAATCGGGGAACGTCTGGATCCGCTCCGAGATCCGGATGCTGCGATCGGCCGGGGTGCAGGAGCCCCACCGGCCGTTCTGGTTGCGAACCCACTTGACGCTCGATGCCCGAGCCGCCTGCGGGTGCTCAGCGAAGTAGCGCTCGGCCAATCGCAGAGCCCGGTCCGCAAGTGTCTCGTCGGTGTGGCCGCGGCGCTCGCGGGCGGCGAGCCGGGCGACCATTCGATCTACCCATTCCCGCTCCTCGGCCCCGGTGAACTGGGCGGGTATCAGTACGACGACCCGTTCGCCGTCGCGGTAGGCCGATACGGTTCGCCGGCGGCGCGCACTGCGCCTGACTTCCACGGCGGGCTTGCGTACGCTCGCGGTGAGGCTATTGCGGTGATTTGGAACCAGGGGGAACACGCCCACGTCGGGACCGTAGCCGGCCGCTACCCACCTCCCGCAAGGGTCAATTTCACGATCGCCAGCGACGCGCGGTAGGTTTAGGGTGATTTGCGAAGTAAAATCCTTCTTCCCCGGCGATCAACAAGCCGCTCACCCCTGTCGGCGTGTCAGGAGGGGAACGTTCGAGACGCACGTCAGACTCGCCAGAGGTAAAAGATCCACGGAGGAGGACACCGTGGCCACAAAGGCCCAGACGTACAACGGGTATTGCGTGAAGTGCAAGGAGAAGCGCGACTTCGAGGGAACCGTCGAGGTCAGCAAGACGGGCATGAACATGGCCAAGGGCAAGTGCCCGGTCTGTGGTACGACCGTGAACCGGATCTTGGGCAAGGCTACGACCTGACGCTACCGCCGGTCCGCGGCACCCGGCTGCGGAAAGGCACACGTCGGTAAGCCCGAGACGCGAGGACGGTGGGCCCGAGGCGCGAGGCACAAGCGCTGAGGGCGCACCACCTCAGTTGACCCCGACGGCCGTCCTGTCTGTGGACAGGGCGGCGTGTCGTTGTGGATGAGTCCGGGACGATGCGCTCGGGCTGAGGATAACCGCCGCATTACCGGGTGATATGGGTGACATCATCTCGGCTCATGAGCCGCCAACCAGCCCGTCGACCAACCTTGCTACCAGCCGTTCGGCGGCTATGGCGTGATCCTCACCGACTGCAACTCGGCACCGATCCGGCCCGCGCGGTCGTGCTCGAGCTCGCCGACCCGGTGCAGGCCCGGCTGCTCGACCTTCTCGACGGGAGCTATACCGAGCGGGGTCTCCTGCGGGCCGCCGGCCGAGCGGGCATCCCACGCGATGACGCAGCCTCTCTTCTGAGGGCGCTCACCGCGGCGGGCTACGTTGTCGACGCCCACTCACTCGAGCTATCGCGGGCATCCGAGGCGACCCGGCGCCGGCTTGCGGGAGAGACGACGGCCCTTGCCCTGCGAACCGCGCCCGCTGCGGCCATGCGCCGCCGACTCCAGGCGCAGGTCCTCGTGACCGGCTCCAGCCGGCTCGCGGTACCGATCGGTTGTATCTTGGCGGCTTCCGGAGTCGGCCACGTCGACCCTGACCAGAGCGGCGTCACCCGGTTGACGGACGCGACGCCCGGCGGACTGCTCCCCGGCGACGCCCATCGACCCCGGGGCGTCGCCGCAGCCGAAGCACTGCGCAGGGTCGCCCCCGACGTCTTGTTGACCCCGTTGCGCGCCGCGCGGGCGTCGTTTGTGGTGGTGGTCGGGTTCTCGGCGCCGCCGAGTCTGACCGCGCTCTCCTATAGCTCCCGCCGGCTCGCCCATCTTGCGGTGTCAGTGCGCGACGGCACCGTCGTGGTTGGACCGCTGGTACAGCCGGGCCGCTCGCCGTGCCTGAATTGCGTCGACTTGCATCGGGCAGACCGCGACCCGGACTGGCGGGTAGTTCAGGCACAGCTGCACACCGGTCCCGAGGTGGCGGAGCCGATTGCCGCCACGACTGCCCTCACCGCGGCGGCGTACGCGGCCTTCGAAGTGCTGACCCACATCGACGGCGGGTCGCCGGCAACCCTTGGCGCAACCGTGGAGATCAGCGAACCAGGCCGGACGACGCGCCGGGAGTGGGCCCAACACCCGGCATGCGGTTGTCGCCGGAGAGCCAGATCTCGGGCCGGAGAACCCCCCGTCCGGCATTCCTAGTGTTTCAATTGGTCGCGTGACGGACATCCCCCGCAATGCTGTCGGCCGGACAGCCCGGCTCGCCGCATTGCCACTGGGCTTCGCCGGCCGCGCGGCGCTCGGTCTGGGGAAGCGGGTCACAGGGATGGCCACCGACGTCGTCTCCGCCGAGATTCAAATGCGCACGGCCGAGCATCTGTTCAAGGTGCTCGGTCAGCTCAAGGGCGGCGCGATGAAGATGGGCCAGGCGATGTCGGTCTTCGAGGCGGCGCTACCGGAGGAGATCGCCGGACCCTATCGGGCCGCCCTCACGAAACTGCAGGAGGCGGCGCCTCCGCTTCCGGCCGGCAGTGTCCACAAGGTTCTCGCGACACAGTTTGGACCGCGCTGGCGCCAACGCTTCCGAGAGCTGGACGACACTCCCGCAGCTGCGGCAAGCATTGGACAGGTGCATCGCGCGATCTGGCGCGACGGACGCTGTGTCGCAGTCAAAGTGCAATACCCGGGCGCCGGGGCAGCTCTGCTCTCGGATCTCGGTCAGCTCTCCCGGCTGGCCCATCTGTTCCGCGTCATCCAGCCCGGGCTGGACGTGAAGCCGTTGGTCAGTGAGCTGCGAACCCGGGTGACCGAGGAGCTCGACTACGAACTCGAGGCCGCGGCCCAGAAGACATTCGCCAAGGCTTATGCCGGCGATGACGGGATCCTGGTGCCGCGCGTGGTGGCGGCGACGCCTCAGGTGCTTGTCACCGAATGGATTGACGGGTTGCCGCTGTCCAAAGTGATCGCGAACGGGTCGAGCCCTCAGCGCGATCTGGCCGGACTTCGGCTGGCGAGCCTCCACTTCTCCGCCCCTGCCCGCGCCGGGCTGCTCCACGCCGATCCGCACCCGGGAAACTTCCGGCTACTTGATGACGGCCGTTTGGGTGTCCTCGACTTCGGTGCCGTCGCCCGGCTCCCCGGCGGACATCCCGAGCCCGTCGGCCGCCTTTCCCGTCTGGCCATCGAGGGTCGGGCCGCCGAGGTACTTGCCGGTTTGCGGGCCGAGGGATTCATCCGGGCTGATGTCCAGATCGACGCCGAGGGCGTGCTCGAATTCATCAAGCCGATGCTCGAGCCACTGATGTCGGAGGAGTTCCAGTTCAGTCGAGCGTGGCTACGCGCTGAGGCCGCTCGAGTGGCCAGCCCGCGAGGCGCCGCCTACCAGCTCGGCCGAAACCTCAACCTTCCGCCGGGGTACATGCTCATACACCGGGTAACTCTCGGTTCGATCGGGGTGCTATGCCAGTTAGAGGCACGGGCGCCCTACCGCAGCGTCGTCGAACGGTGGCTCCCGGGATTCGCCGAACCCGCCACCGTCGCCTGACGCCCGGGGCACCGCCAGGCGAACCCATTGATCACCGTGAACCGACGGTAGGCATAGGGTGGCGTGTCCGCGCGCAGTGATGACCGTTGCTGATCGCGGGGCACAAGCCGTACGCTAGTCGTGGCGTCTTGTGCCAGGTGATCATCAAACGACCGCTTCGGCCCATTGATACGGCTCCGGCCCAAGGATAGGAACACGGCCTGGTCGGCGCCCCGGGCGCGAGCTCATTGATCGCTGTGCACCGGCGGCATGGCGTCGCCCGGCATGTCCGCACCCAGTGATGACCGTTGCTGATCGCCGGGCGCGCGTCGTAGGTGCGTGGCCACGCGTTTCCGTGCCAAGTGATCATCCAGGCGATGGTTGGCGTGTGGCGACAAGGACAACCGGGGATGTGGCAACGCGTGTGGAGGGCACAACGCGTGTGGAGGGCGACGCATGTGGAGAACGGCACGCAGCGACAGGACGAAATCCGCACCCGGAACAAGGGCGGCGCCCGTCCCAAGCCGGGACGGGCGCCATTCCTCAGGTAGCAGCTGTGAGGATGTCGGCGTCAGCGAATGAGGAGCTGGGATACGTCGCCCAGCTCGCGGGCCTGCCGGCGGCGGGCCTCAATCACGACGCGCTTCGCGGAACGGAAAGCCTCGTTGCGAGGCGAGCGCATTCGCGCTCGGGACAAGGCTTCTTGAAGGATATTCATGCCAATGCTCCTGAAATCGTTGGTCGGGAGGGTCATAGCGGACTGAACGGTCATCGGGCTCGTCTTCTCGGAAAGAGTGGTCGTGGTCGTCATCGGGTCACGCAACCTTCAGCTCGGCGGTGAGCATGCTGGTACGGTTCGCGACCTCCGCCATCAGCACGGCGTCGCGAGCGAGATCGTCCTTGCGCGGACGGCCGCGCGGACGCTTGCGCGCCACGACGACACCACGCTCGAAGATCTCGCCACCCCACACACCCCACGGCTCGGCGCGCTCGAGTGCACCGGCGAGGCACTCGACCTTCAGCGGGCAACCCCCGCAGAGGGCCTTCGCGACCTCGAGGTCAGCCGGCACATCGGCGAACCACAGATCGGGGTCGTACTGGCGGCACGGCAGCTCCGAGTCCACCCCGACGGTCAGCGCGGTCAGCGCGCCGTCGAGCGGAGCAAACGCCAGAGTCATCCCAGTTCACCTTCCTCGTTCGTTGTTGCTAGTTGATCTTGTGAATCGACTTGCTCAATAACTAAGGCCGCGGATCCCGGTTGTCGGGTTCCGCGGCCTCAAGGGTGAGCCGGTGGTCTAGGTTCGCTAGACCGGCTGTCCTCGAGGTGGGATCCCGCGGGCGTCCCCGCCCTTGACCTTGTCGCCCTGGACCTGCTGGACCCGCACGAAGACGGAGTTCATCGGGATAAGGCTCGACGCGGTCGCACCCTCGGCCGTGGCAGCGGCGGCAATGGTGCCCATGTAGTTGTTGATCTTCGTGGCGCGCCATGATCACGGCCGGGCCGAAATTAGGCGCAGTGCGGACATGGATCTGTACAGCCGGCTGGCCCGGAACGAGGACCCGGGCTCCGTCGGCGAGGACGGCAGACGGCGCGCAGGCAGCAGCCGGCGTCAACGGTCGCCATCCAACGAATGTGGCCATCGTCGTCACCGCCTTTCCTGTCCGCGCCGGTCGCCCTCCGGACGACTCAGCTTCGCTGATCGTGTGCACAGTTATCGTGTGCACAGTTACAGATGCCCAGCGTTTTAGCGCTGGTGACAGAAGATTAAGCCCCGCCCGCATCCCAGGGCAATCGAATTAGAGGCTCCGGTCAGACTTTTTCGGTAACGACTGGGACAAGATCGTCTGGGCGGGCTCCGGCGACGAGCGCGAGCACCGCGTCGCCGTACTTGCTCAGCTTGTGCGGGCCGATCCCGGCGATGCCGATCAGGTCCGCCTCCGACGTCGGCCGGCGCTCGGCGAGCGCGATGAGCGTCGCATCGGTGAACACCACGTAAGCGGGGACGCTCTGCGCCGACGCGACCGCGATCCGCCAAAGACGCAGCCGCTCGTACAGATCCTCATCCATTGTGGACGGACAAGTCGCACAGCGGCCGAGCTTGCGATCCACAGGCGCCGTCAGGTGCGCCCCGCAGACCCGGCACGGCGAGGAGACGATGCGCCGGCGAGTGCCATCCCCATCGCGAACCTCGCCCCGCCGCCGCCCACCACGGACCGATTCCCGGTCCGGCTCCTCCATCGGCAGGAATCGCGACGGGCGGCGGGCCCGACCACCCGCGGTACGGGCAGCCGCGTATGACAGTGTGAGCCATTGCCGCGCCCGGGTGATGCCGACGTACAACAGTCGCCTCTCCTCCTCGAGCGCGGCACTCGTCTTCGCGTACGTGGTCGGCAGAACCCCGTCGACGAGACCGACGATGAAGACGGCGTCCCACTCCAGACCCTTGGCCGAGTGCAGGCTCGCGAGAGTCACACCGTCCACTGTGGGCGCATGTTGCAGGGCCGCACGCCGGGCGAGCTCCTCCGTAAAATCCACAAGGGACCGTTTGTCGCCGATCTGCCCGCCGTTCTCGCTCCGCGGGCGTCGCTCGAAGTCCTCCGCGAGCCCCACGAGCGCGGCGACCGCTTCCCATTTCTCGCGGGCCGCCCCGCCTCCGGGCGGTGCGTCCGGTCGCCATCCGACCGCCTCCAGCGCGGCGACGACGGTCCCGCGAAGGGAAACGGATTCGTCCGCCGTACGGGTGGCGGCCCGCAGGGCGACCAACGCGCCGCGCACCTCGGCCCGGTCGAAGAACCGCTCGGCTCCCTGGACCACGGTCGGTACGTCGACCTCGGCCAGCGCCTCCTCATATGCCTGCGACTGTGCGTTGGTGCGAAACAACACCGCGATCTCCCGGGCGGGCACGCCCGAGCCGATGAGCTCGGCGCATCGCGACGCCACGCCAGCCGCCTCGGTGGCCTCGTCGGCGTACGCCCGCAGCACCGGATCGGGACCGGCTGGCCGCTGGCCGATCAGGTCGAGCCGCAGCCGGGCTTCGTCGCCCTGAGACTGCTTGATGATCTGATTGGCCAGCGCCACCACCTGAGGCGTTGAGCGGTAGTCGCGGACGAGCCGGACCAGGGTGCCACTGTCTCCGCCGCGGCATTGGCGGGCCGCGTCAACGAGGAAGCTCGAACTCGCACCGGTGAAGGAATAGATGGTCTGGCTGGCATCACCGACCACCGTCAGATCGTCCCGGTCGCCGAGCCACGCCTGCAGCAATCGTTGCTGCGCCGGGTTCACGTCCTGGTACTCATCGACGACGAAGTGCCGGTACTGGGATCGGATCTGATCGGCGACGTCCGGATGCTGCTCGATGCCCCAGACCGCTGCCCGCAACAGATCCTCGAAGTCGATCACACCCGACGAGCGCTTGACCTGTTCGTAGGCGGCGTAGACATCGGCGACCTTGGCCGGTTCTTGCGGCGTATCGCGGCCAGCTTTTGCGGCCGCCACGACATAGTCCGCCGGCTCGATGAGGCTGGACTTTGCCCACTCGATCTCGCTCGCAAGATCACGCGCGGCGGTACGGTCGGTACGGACGCCACAGCGCGCCGCGGCCAAGCCAACCAAACGGGCCTTGCTCTCGACCACGTCGGGCAACGACCGGCCCTGCAGCAGCCGCTCAGCGAAGAAACGCAACTGCCGTAGTGCGGCGGCGTGGAAGGTACGGGCTTGTACGGTCGGTGCGCCCAGATCGGCCAAGCGCGAGCGCAACTGGGCCGCGGCCCGGGCCGTGAAAGTGACCGCGAGTACATGCCGTGCCTGGATCTCGCCGTTGAGCACACGGAACGCGATTCGATGCGTGATCGCGCGCGTCTTCCCCGTGCCGGCGCCGGCGAGAATGCATACCCGGCCGGCCGCTGCCGTCACCGCAGTCATCTGCTCCGGATCGAGCCCGGAAAGCACCGCTTCGGCCTCGGGTGAGTAACGCGCCACAGTGGGCATTCTCCCAGTGCGGTACGACGTTGTGCGGCTTAGTTTCCCGGCGTTGTGGGGTTTCGTTTTGCGGCATGCCGCGGCTTTGCTGACCGCGCAACATTGCGCGCGGCGAACAGATCGTCCCCCCGGAGGTTTACCCGTGCTCACGATGTACTCGACGTCCTGGTGCGGCTACTGCCACCGGCTGAAGTCCCAGCTCGACCGGGAGGGCATCGCGCACGCAGTCATCGACATCGAGCGCGATCCCGCGGCGGCCAGCTATGTGATGAGCGTCAACGGAGGAACCCAGACTGTTCCACAGTTGTCTGGACCTCCTTGTCAGTCCTCCTCGAGCCATTTCATGATCAGATAGTGGGCGATCGAGGACGGCATTGCGATCGCGAAGCCGGCGTCGGGATCTGAGCGTGCGGCGGCGCGGATCTCCGAGCGAGTGAACCACCGGGCATCCGCGATCTCATTCGGGTCGGGGTTCAGTTGCTCGTCGGGGTCGGCGGTCGCGTGGAAACCGAGCATCAGCGAGCCCGGATACGGCCACGGTTGGCTGGCCACATACTGCAGGTCGCTCACGTGCACGCCGACCTCCTCGGCGACCTCGCGAACCAGCGTCTGCTCCGCGGATTCGCCCGGTTCCACGAATCCGGCCAAGCATGAGTAACGCGGGAGGTCGCCGGCCCGAACACGGGTCCAGGCCGCATTGCTGCCGAGCAGGCACTGCCCGTCCTCGCCGGGCACGCCGTCGTTCACCAGCACGATCACCGCGGGATCCGTTCGGGGCCACATCTCGGCACCATCTTCGGCGCTGCGGACCCAACCCCCATCACGCATCGTCGTTGGGGCGCCGGTCATGGGTGAGAACTGATGCCGGGCGTGCCAGTTCGCCATGGCCACCGCGGTCATCAACAGGCCCGCCTCGAACGACGAGAGGATGTGCCCAACCTCGCGGATGCCGTATGGCCGAGCCAGATCGTCGGCGCGGGTTTCGGGCAGCGGCGCGACCATCGCGAAGTACGGCGTCCCCTCGGGGTCCACGCCCATGAACAGTCGCTCCCCTTGCGGGGCCTGGTCGGACGAGACCAGCATCAGGCGATCCCCAGCGACGAGAGCCTTGCCGTCATTAATGACGAGCACCTTCGAGCGCGCCCAAGCGGCGTCGAGCCACACGGGTCGGTCGCAGCTGACTCGCTCGGTCCAATGTAGACCGAGCGAGCGGTGGCAGTTCAAGCCGCCGAGGAAGCCGGTCAGGCACCGCGGTTCTCGGTGCTCGCGGCGACCGAAGCTACTTGCTCCACTGTGGAGAGCCTCTGCAGGGACGACTCTACCAACGAAGCGTCGCCGAGAATAACGGTCGCCGCTTTGGCCGGTGCCAGGTACGTCGCCCCTGCGGCGGCTACCTCATCGCGGGTGGCCGCGGCCAACCGGGCCGTGTGCTCGATAAGGAAGTCGAGCCGCAGACCGTACGCAGCGTAGGTGGTGGCCAGCCCAGCGAGGCCGGCCTGGGTCGACATGCCGAGCAGGAGCGAGCCGAGCGCATACTGCCGAGCCTGTTCCAACTCCTCCTCCGTCGGGGCCGTGGTCGCCACTCGGCCCAGCTCGTACCAGGTCTCCAGCAGGGCCGCGGCGGTCACCTCGGTTGCCACGTCAGCGGCGAGGATGACCGACGAGCCGGCGATCGAGTGCTCCACAATGGAGTGCGGGCTGTACGTGTAGCCCTTGTCTTCACGGATGTTCTCCACCCATCGTGAGGAGAAGTAGCCGCCGAAGACCAGGTTCGCCAGTTGCAAAGGTGCATGGTCGGGGTGGGTACGGCCGACCGCGCCGAGGGCCAGTCGCATGGACGACTGCACAGAGCCGGGCCGGTCTGCGAGCACGATCGGCCCCGACTCGAGGGCCGGCGTCGGCGGCGTGACGTCGGCGGCGCCGGCGCCGTCCCAATCGCCGAGCGCAGTCTCGACCAGGTCCAGAGCGGCAGCGGCCTCGACGTCACCAACGATCACCAGGACCGCACCGGCCGGATGCACCCGCGCCCGGTGGATGCCGAGGAGGTCGGCCGTACCAAGCGGGGTCACGTCCACCGCGTCGGGAGTCTGCAGCCCGTACGGGTGGTTGCCGTACATCCGCCGCAAGAGGGCCACGCGGACGAGGTGGGAGGGCTGGCTCTGCGCCACCTGGATGCGGTCCAACAGCCGAGACCGCTCGGTGGTCACCTCATCTTCGGGGTAGGTCGCACCACGAAGCACATCGCCGAGAATCTCGAGAATCCGGTCGAGTCCGGTGGCCAGGCCGTTGCCGGAGACGAGCAGACGGTCGGCATCGACACCGGCCGAGAGCGCCCCGCCCACGGTCTGCAGTTCGGCGGCTATGTCCACAGTGGATCGTGTTGCCGTACCGGAGAACACAGTCTGGCTCATCAGCGCGGCCCGGGCCACGAACGGCGGGGTCGCGGACCGCCGAGCGAACGGCACCCGCAGCCGGACCTCGACCAACGGCACCGACCGTCGCTCGATCACGATCACGGTCAATCCGTTGGCCAGCGTGCGCTCGGTGGATGGCGGGACAATCAGCTCGCGGTTGGTCTCCAGCGCGGGCAGCTCCCGCGGACCCAGCACCGTAGTCATGCCGTACCTCCCCCGGGCATAACCTCGACCGTGGCGCGCCGTGCGGCGAGAGCGAGGCCGCGGCGGCGCGCACCTGTTCCTCGGTCACCTCGGCCAGCCGCCGGCCGGCAGCTCATGGGACAGCCCGGGATCGAGCACGCTGCTGTTCGTGCACCGCGTACTGCAGCGCGCGGTTGAGCACGGTGTCCGTATCGCGCAGGAGATGCGTCGACATGCGGGCCACGGTGCGGGCCAGCTCGCCGGGCTCGAGGCCGTCCTGGGCCACCCGGTCACACTCCTCGGCGGTGGCCGCGAGCACCGGATCGACGGCGCCGCCGGGGGCAGGTGGGCCTGCAGCAGCAGCGCCGTCGGGTCCCGGACGTCGAAGGCCTCGCCCATGAAGCTGACGTAGCCACCGACGCTGGTGCGCTGACCGGTCGGTCAGCACCAGCCGCTGTACCAGCCGGGACGCGTCGCCGTCGGTGAGAACCTCGGCCAGCACCACGTATGGCAGGTAGCCGTCGAAGTCCTTGATCGGGTCGGGCACCCGCCAGGCCGCGGCGAAGGCGGGCAGCGGCGCCAGTCTGTCCTGCATAGGACTCGTGGCGCTCGGCCGTCGAGGTCAGGCTCGGTGAAGTCGGGCCGGTGCCGGCGCCGGACGGGCCGGCACGTCGCGAAGTGGCGCTCCACGAGCCCGGCGCCCGGGCCACATCGAGGTCGCCGGCCACCGCGAGCACCGCGTTGCCGGCCGCGTAGTAGCGCTCGAAGAACTCGGCGGCGTCGTTGACCGTCGCCGACTCAAGGTCGTCGAACGAGCCGTAGCCGTCGTGTGCGTTCGGGAACGTGCTGAACAGTACCGGCGGCAACTTGAGCCACGGGAATCCGCCGTACGGCCGGTTCAGCACGTTGACCCGGATCTCCTCCTTGACGACGTCGACCTGGTTGTGCAGGTTCTCCTCGGTCAACCGCGGCCCGCGCATGCGGTCCGCCTCGAGGAACAGGGCTCGCTCCAGCGCGTTGCTCGGCAGCATCTCGTAGTAGTCGGTGTAATCCAGGTGGGTCGAGCCGTTGAACGTACCGCCAGCACCCTGGATATGACGGAAGTGCGCGAGCTTCTCCAGGCTCTCGGAACCTTGGAACATCAGGTGCTCGAAGAGGTGGGCGAAGCCGGTGCGCCCCTCGGGCTCGGAACGGATCCCAACGTCGTAGACCACCGCGATACCGATCACCGGTGCCGATCGGTCGGGCGCCAAAACCACTCGTAGGCCGTTCGGCAGCGTGAACCGCTCAAGGGTGGACGTGGACGCGGTGATCTGATCGTGACCCGACACGCAATGAAGGCTAGCTCCTCGGCAGGGTGGTTCGGGCACGGGATGATGACTCGATGCGGACCTTCGATCCGGTCCAGCTGGGCGAGTACGAGGCGGCCGCCTGGGTGGCGTACTACCAGAGGCGCTGGGGCACGTTCCTGCGCGCCTCGCTCGGGCTCGTCCGGGAGGGCTTCGGACTGTCCCGTCTCGGTACGCTGCGCGGCGCCTGGTACGTGATGCGGGCCAATCAGGCGTGGGCGCCGTATCCGGACAATGACCCCGACCTTGCCCGGGCGTACATGCGCCGCTTCTACGCACTCGTCGCGCGGCACGATGGTCTCGACGTCGACGAGGCCGCGCGGCGGGAGGTTGAGTGGTGGCGCATCCACCGCGCGCTGCAGCGCTCGCCTGAGGCCGAGTCGGACCTAACCGTCGACGACCTCACGGCGGCATTGGCGTCGCTCTATGCGCATGTGTACGGCGTCCCGGCGGAACTCGTACGGCAAGCGGCCGCCCATCGGGCCGAGGCAATGGTGATCTCCGACCGCTGGGTGGCCGCCGGGGCGGACGGCTCGAGCCCGGACATCGCGGCGGAACGCGACGAGCTGGTCAAGGGGTACGCCGTCCTGCGCGCGGTCATCCGGGAGTATCCCGTCTGAGTTACGGCGCGAAAGTCGTCGCATACCGTGACCGGACTCTAACGAGTCGGATTGTGACCAAGATCCGACAGGCTGTCGACCGCGCTGCAATTTGCACCGATGCCCTCTGAGCTGCGCATTTGCCTGCCGCGATGGAAGCGCCACATAGGACGGTCACAAGTTCATCTGACGGGCCCCTGGCGATGGCCCGCCGCTCCGCTACATTGCGAGTCTCCGCAGCATCGAATGATGTTGAGACACCAATATCAACTCATCCCACCACGCGATGCCGCGGCATGAACCCAGTTCCCATCGACGCCGCACCTGACCCTTCAGGAGATCGCGTGAAGACCATACGTCCGCCGTTGCGACGGCTGCTCGCCATTGCCGCCGTCGGCGCGGCCGGAATCGCCACAAGCCTCGTCGCCGCCACGCCCGCTCACGCCGATCCACCACTCGATCCCGATCCGTCCGTCCTCAATGTCGAGGGCAAGGCAGGCTGCGAAGCCGACGGGTGGCACGTGGTCTGGAAAGTCAGCAGCAATGTCCCGACACCGTCGCTGATCACCGCAGTCTCGCTCCTGCCCTCCGGGACCACCGTCAGCAACATCATCGTCGGCGCGACCATCCCAGCGAACACAGATTCGGACCCAGAGTTGATCGGCGTGCAGATGGTGACGGGCGGGCCTACCGTCGCATCGCTGAGCGTGACCGCGTCCTATACGCCACCGACCGGCGGACCGCCGGTGACGTTGACCGGCGCCCTCAGGCTCCCACTCGAGATCGCCTGCACACCGCTCTTTACGGTCGAGCAGGACTGCCACGGGATCACCTTCACATTTAACGAGCCGCAGGAGATTGTCCCGGCGATGGGAAGCCTTGACGGCACGAGGATCGTCCTGGCCGGCGCGATGGTAGGACACCACATCGTCCTCGACCCCGACCCCAGTGGTGACACCGTGGACGAAACGCTCATCCCGGGTACGACGAAGGCATTCACGTTCGCCGGAGTAACGGGGCTGGTCGTCCATCTCGCGATCGATCCCGAGCACGAGGGCTTCGAGAATGACTACCCGTGGACGCACGCTCCGTGCCTCCCGCAGACCGGTAGCAGCCTGACCGGCACGATCGCGACCGGTGTCGGCCTGCTGGCCGGCGGCATCGCCCTGGTGGCATTGGTGTTCGCGATACGCCGACGCCGCACGCCGACCCAAGGCTGATCACCCTCGACGAACGTGGCGCGGTCGTAAAGACCCGCCACGTTCGTCGTGTTCGGAACGATAGTGCCTTATCCGCTCCGGGCAAAATCTGCTCCGGGCAAAGATTTGGCGCACCCAGAGTCATCGAGCAATGACCATCGGCTCTGTGACAGAGATCGGACAGTTGTCGACGGTGACGGACAAGCCCTCGTCGACGCTAATGACCTGGTCATATCTCGGTCCGTGTGGTGATCGCTGCACGGCGCGGTCGACTGTGGCCGTACGACGCATTGGCACGGCCCCGCGTTCCGCTAGAGTCCCAGATCTGTGCTGCTCGAGTGTTGGTCGAGTCGCACGCGCTTGACTCGACATCGATGTTCCTGAAACCCCCAGGGAGTACGCGTGAAAAGCTTCCGCCCGTCGGCGCGACGGCTCCTCTCGTTCGCAGCGGCCGCCGCCGCCGGCGCCGCCGCCACCCTCCTCGTCGCCACCCCCGCCTTCGCCCACACCTCGAGCGTTGGAGGAAAGGCCGTTTGCGACCAGGCAGCGGGCGAATACGTCATCACGTGGACCATCACGCTTACAAACGACCCCAACTTCGGTTTTCGGGACGTCACCTTCGGTCCGGCGGGCAGCACGCTAACCGGCATCCAGAACGAGTCTGGCTTCCCGCATACGGCTACCACGCCTATCACGGCGACGCAGCGCGTGGCTGGCACTTTCAGCGGCAACGCGACCTTGAACTTCACGACCTTGTGGAAAGACACAACAATCGACGACAACAACCACGGCACCGTGCCGTTGGCTGGTAACTGCACTCCGCCATACACGGTGACCCAGGACTGCGACAAGATCACGTTTACGTTCCATGCGCCACAGGCGGCGACAAACGCCGTAGAAATCTCGATCACGCTTACACCGAATCCGGGCAGTCCGGAAACGTTTAAGATCAAGACCGGGGATGCTGACGTCGTCAAGTCCTTCCCGGCCTCACCAGGACTAACCGTCGAGGTTAAGATCGGCGACTTTAAGAAGATGTATACGTGGACGCACGATCCGTGCCCAACCACGCCGTCTCCGTCGCCTAGTTTGCCGACCACCGGTAGCAGCCTGTCCGCGCCGCTGACGGTGGGTGGCGTTCTACTGGTCGGTGGCATCAGCCTGGTCGGCCTCGTGTTCGCGATGCGCCGTCGCCGTAGCCTCGCCGGCTAGCAACGGTTCTCGGAAAGGCCCCGGATCGCGTCGATCCGGGGCCTTTCCATTTCCGGTGTCACGGGACAGTGAGGACGATCTTGCCGCGTACGTGCTCGGCCACGATAAAGCGGACCTGCCCACCGGCGCCGGTCGACAAGACATAGACGCCTTTGGGTGCGAGGATTCGGCGGACCATCTCCGCGTTGCGGGTGCTGCAGACGCCGGTGACTTCGGCGCCGAATGTCTTGGCGAGTTGCACCGCGAAGGTTCCAATACCGCCGGAAACTGTGTTGATGAGCACCGTCTGTCCTGATTGGACGGCAGCGAGATGCAGCGCCCGCATTGCGGTCGTCGCGGCCACGGAGCGCGGCCGCCTGCTCGAACGAAAGCGCGACGGGCTTCGACGCGAGGTGCGTCCCGGGCGACGCGACGTACTCAGCGAAACCCCGCTGGTCCATCTCCCCGAGGACCTCATCGCCGACTCGGAAGCGGGTCACGCCGGGCCAAGAGTCTGTCAGTAACACGCTCAAGGTCAGGATGGGCTGGTGTAGTCCGTGGAAGTCGCGGGTGATGGGTCGTCCAGGGCGCGCATCTCCTGTAGGACAGGTGCGTGGTGGTCCGGCTGCTCAGTGCGGCTGCACCCTTGGCCCGCGTGTCGTCACCGCGACGGTTGATGGTAGATCTGGCTGAACAGCCGATGTTCGATCTTGTTCCATTTGCTGGTGCCGGGCGGTAGGTGGCACACCGTGATGGATAGTCCGGTCTCGGTGGCCAGAGTGGCCAGTTCTCGTTTCCACAGCCGGGTTCGGTAGCCGTTGGAGCCGCCGCCGTCGGCGCAGATGAGCAGCCGGCCGGCGGCCGGGTACGCCGCGGACGCGACCGTGGTCCACCAGCGGCGGATCGTTTCGGCGGCGAACTGCGCGGTGTCGTGGTCGACTCCGACGCTGACCCAGCCGGTGTTGGCCGCCACGTCGTAGACGCCGTACGGCACGGCCTTGCCCAGCGTCTTGTCGGCGAAGTCGTGCACGTTCACCTCGACCGGCTCGCCCTGACGGTGCCACTCCCGGCCGCCGTTCTTGAAGTTGCCGACCAGTTCCTTCTTCTTGGTGTCCACACTGACCACCGGCTGGGCGGCCAGGATGTGCGCGGCCACCTGGTCGTTGAGGTAACGGAACTGGGCATCGCGATCGGGGTGCTGGCGGCCCTCCACCGTCTTGGCGTTGGCCTGCAGGCTGTAGCCGAGTTCCTCAGCCAACAGCCGCGCCACCGTGTCATGGGACACGGCCCGGCCCTGGCGGCCGAGCTCGTCGGCCAGGTTACGGGTCGATCGGGTGGTCCACCGCAGCCGCGTCATCGGATCGCCGCGCGATTCGGGCTCAACCAACGCATCCAGCGCATCCAGCAACCCCGGGTCGGCCTCGGTCACTTTCTTGCGGCCACCACCGGCGCGGCGAGTGCGGCCAAGTGGCGCATGTCCAGCGTCCAGTTCGGACACACCCGCCGCGACCGTCTTACGGCTGACCCCGGCCGCCGTGGCTACCAGCCCGATCCCGCCATGGCCCAACAGACGCGCCTCTGCCCCCAGGACAAGCCGGCGCTGCCGCTCATCCAGATGCGGCAGCAATGCCTCAAACTTGGCCGCCAGCACACGCTCGTCCATCTCCATTGCCAAGGCCATCCACAAGGATGACCCTCCTGGATCAAATAGGCAAGTTATTCTTCGTCAGACTCTAACCGCGGCGACGATCCCGGCGATGTCGCGACCCAGGATCGTTTGCTTGGACCGGCGCAGCCCGAATGCGAGCCGCATGATTCGGGGGACGCCATGCAACGCCGCTCGGTCGCCGAAGTTGATAGACGCGGCGCGGATCCGCACCAGCACCTCGTTGTCGCGGACCGTTGGCTGGCCGACGTCGGCCTACCGGAGCACCTCCGGCGAGCCTTACTCGGTGTGGACGATGGCCTTCATCGTTCCTCCTCCGTTCAACCACGGCTCAGCGGCGACGAATTCGGCGGGCGCCTTCGATGACCGAGCGAACAATCGTGACGAGGGCCAAGACGATCAGTCCACCGTGGATCCAGTCAGCCGTGGCGGGTGACCAGCCGACCGCGTCGATGAAGGCAGGATTGACCAGGCGCTTGTTGGACGCGAGCCAGATGAGGAGCAGCGGAGGCGCGATGTCAACCAAGGTCGCGGCGACCGACGACGGCGTGTTCCATCGGGCGTAGTAGTTCGCGAACGAGACGCCCACGCTCGCCACGACAAGTGCGATGAAGACGTACACGATCCCGGATTCCCAGAGCCACGGCGAGAGCACGTTGATCGGGTCGCCGTTGGCGTCGGACGCGGAACTGATCCTCGGCGCCAGCAGAATCAGTGTCGTGAACAGAACCAGCGAAACGGTCTCGGCGATCAGCTCGCCGAAACGCGCCCGGCGGCTTGGCGACTCGGGCAGGAGGGCCGGAGTCCACGGGCCAGTCAGCGGCCGATTTAAGCCTGGCACGCGTTCCAAGACTGCGAAGAGCAACGTCGTCCAGAACGCCACGTGGACCCCGGTCGTGATCGACGCACTGACGATGCTCCCGATCACCGACCCGATGGAGCTGCCTTTGACCACCTGCACGAGTCCGATGGCGACTGCAGTGATCGGAACGATCGTGACTACCAGGACTCGCAGAAGCCGGACGTAGTCCAGGAAGAGCTCGGGGCCGATGAGGTAGAGCGGGCGATCGGCATATCCGGCGGCGAGTCGCGCCGGATCACCCAGCTCGGTGAGTACCGCAACCTCCGCACCGGCCGGATCTCCGCCGACTTCGACGCGCCCGTCGACGGCGTCGGCGATCGACGCGCGCAGTTCCTTCTCGATGTCGGACCGCTTCTCGGCGGGCAGCCGGCGCAGGGTTGCCTCGACATACCGATCGGTCAGGGTGGTGGTCATGACTCGCCTTTCAGAGTGCGGAACGCGACGTCGAGGTCGTCCCAGTCGCGGCTGAGCAGGTCGGCGAGGGCCGAGCCCTCGCGGCTGGTCTGGTAGAACTTGCGCGGCCTGGACTCGTCGGTGTTCCAGTCGCTGGTCAAGAGCCCCTGCTTCTCTAGCCGTCGCAGGAGCGGGTACAAGCGTGTTGGCGTCGACGGCGAAACCCTGTCGGTCGAGCAAGTCGAGCAGCGCGTAGCCGTAGTTCGATTGCTTGAGGATGAGCAGGCACGCGAGTACGACGGTTCCCCGCCGAAGCTCCTGGAGGTGCCCTGATACGAGCTCATCGTCGACCATGCGTCGCACTATAGTGTGTGACACACGATATTACAACGGGCCACGTCGGCCATTTAGCTCTGTGGCGCTCCCGCGCCCTCCCACATCGCCGGAGTCTCGGTGACGATCCCGGTCTCCCACATCGCGAGAGTGATCACAGATCTTGGAGACCTGTGGCCCCTCGGGGGGCCATAACTTTCCAAGATTCGAGATCTTGCGCCGGTGAATGGCGGTCGCACGATCGATGGAACGCGGGCGACGACGTGCGGCGCTATTGCTGGGGGACGCCGGCGACCAAGGCGACGAGGGCAGGGGTGTCGAGCAGGTCGGCGGGGCGCACCGTGGCGCCGTCGCGAACGTAGTGGAAGCCGGCGGTCACCTGAGCAACGGGTACACCGGCGAGCTCGGCCCAGGCGATCCGATACGCCGCCAACTGCACCGCGGCAGCGGTCGCATCGGCTCCGGTCGGACGTTGTCCCGTCTTCCAGTCGATGACGTCGTACTGATCAGGCTGCCCAGGCACGGCGAAGACGGCGTCCATCCGGCCACGCACGACCACCCCTGACACCACCGTCGCGAATGGCACCTCGACCTGCTGCGGCGTGCGGTCCGCCCATTCGCTACGCAGGAACGCCTGCTGCAGCGCTTCCAGTTCTGAGTCGGGGGCGGCGTCGGCGTCGCCGGAGCCGGGAAGGTCATCCAGATCGAGGAGAGCGGCACCACCAAAACGTTGTTCCAGCCAGAGGTGGAACGCGGTGCCGCGGCGCGCGTACACGTCCGGGGCCTCGGGCAATGGACGGCGCAGGCGGCGAGCCAGTCGCTGGGGATCGCGTTGCAGGGCGACAAGTTGAGACACGGACAGGTGCGCCGGCAGCATGACGTCGATGGTGTCAGTCGCCTGTTGCCGTGCCCGTTCCGCCAGCAACAGGTCCGCCTCGAGCCGCCACGCCGCGCCATCCTCCGATAACGGAACCTCCACGGTGGACTGAGCAGCCGCCCGGACCATGGCCGCACCCTCCCGCACCGCGGCGCGCCGGTCGGTCAGCGGGTCGAGCGGCCAGGTCGCCGATACCTCCTCGGCCAGCGTTGGGTTGGTCTCGCCCTCGACCAGTGGTGGTGCCCACACCGCGATCGCCCCAGCACCGTCGCGACACGCCTCGCCAATCTCGGCCAGAAAGATCGACGGCTCTCGCGGCTCGCTGAGACCGTCTCCCCAACGAAAGCCGGAACAGAGCAAGAGATGCCGCGGCCGCGTCACCGCGACATACGCCAGGCGCCGCTCCTCCCGCTCCTGGTGCGCCTTCCACTCTTCGTCAAATTCCTCGACCGCCGTCCGCACACCGCGCGCGTCGGTCGCGGTCTCCAACGCCAGCCGTGGAAGGCCGATCGCATCGCCCCGCAGCGGGAACGGCAGCACACCCATCCCCTTCAACCAGTGGTCGCTGGCCTTCGGCTTGGCCGGGAACGCGTCCGCGCAGAGACCGGCCACCGCGACGACATCCCATTCCAGACCCTTCGCCGCGTGCACGGTGAGGATTTGGACCGCCCCGTCCACAACCTCGACCTCGCCGGGCGTGAGTCCGCGCTCCTCCTCCTCGGCCGCAGCCAGGTAGGCAAGGAAGGCCGACAACGTGCCACCTTCCGACTCCTGGGCGAACCGCGCGGCGACATCGCCGATGGCGTCCAGGTGCGCCCGCGCCAACCCGGCAGCCGCCGACGCGCCCGAATGAACCGCCACTTCCACGTCCAGGCCGATGGTCTGGGCGATGTCGGAGACGAGATCTGGCAGCGACTGGTCGAGCCGCTGCCGCAGTGCGCGCAGCTCGTCTCGGCACAGCTGCAGCCGCCGGTAACCCTCCACTGAGAACAGTCCGGGCGGCGGCCCGAGGTCATCCAACGCCTCGGCCAGCACGGCGTCGTCCAGCCGTTCCCCACCGAGATCGGGCTCATCGACTGTGGCGGCATCGACGTCCGGACGGCGGGACAACGCCAGGCTACGAGCGCGCCGATAGAGTGCCACGAGATCGTGCGGACCGATCCGCCAGCGCGCTCCCGTGAGGAGACGAAGTAGCGAGGCACCGGCGGTTGGATCGGCGAGGATCTGCATGGTGCTCACCACGTCCCGTACCTCGGGCGTGTCGAGCAGGCCACCGAGACCGACGACCTCCACTGGCAGGCCGCGCTCCCGCAATGCCCGCTCGAGAGTCGCGATCTGCGAACGCGCTCGGACCAGGACCGCCGTCGTCGGCTTGGCGCCATGACGCTCGTCCCAGCTGTCCCACGCATCGCCGATATCGGCGGCGATCCAGGCGGCTTCGTCCAAATAGGTCGGTGCGTAGGCGCATCGGACGATGGGCTCGGTGAACCGGGGCGCGTATGACTGGGCCGGACGCAGCGGCAGCACCGGCGCACCCCGACCGCGCAGTACGTTCGACACCTGGTTCGCCACGGCCAGGATCTGCGGAGCGTTGCGCCAGCTCACCGTCAACGAACGGTGATCCGCTGCCGCGCCACTCGCGCGCGGGAAGACCGTCGTGAACCGGTCCAGGGTGCCGGCACTGGCGCCCCGCCATCCGTAGATCGATTGGCACGGGTCGCCCACCGCGGTCACTGGATGCCCCGCACCGAACAGAGAGCGCAGCAGCTCGACCTGCGCCTGCGACGTGTCCTGATACTCGTCGAGCAGGACCACCCGGAAGCGATCCCGCTCAGCGTCGCCGACCTCGGAGTGATCCCGGGCCACCACGGCGGCCCGCCGGAGCTGGTCACCGAAGTCCATCGCCTCTGCGGCCGCCTTGCGGTCGGCGTACTGGCGCACGAGCGGCAGCAGCGCGAGCCGGCCCTTCTGCCGGTCGAGCACGTCCTGGACGGGACGCAGGATCTTCCCGCCGCTTGTTCCCTCGATGGACGCCATGAGCCCGAGGGTGAACTTCGCAATGTCATCCGGATCACGGAGGTGTTCGGCCAGTTCGGCCGCGAGGTCGAGCACGGCGGCGGTGGCGCTGGCCTGGCCGAGCGGGAAGGAGCGCATCTCTGCACTGTCGTACTGGCGCACGACCGCGTCGGCGAGCTGCCAGCACGCCGCCTCGGTCAGCAGTCGGACCGACGGTTCGAACCCGGCCCGCATACCGTGCTCTCGCACCACGCGGGCGGCGAAGGAGTGGTACGTCGCCACGGTCGGCTCTCCGGCGAGCTGTTCGTCGTGACCCAGCAGTCGCTTGGCGCGTCCGAGGTAGAGCCGGATGCGGTGGGCGAGCTCGCCGGCCGCCTTACGGGTGAACGTCAGACCGAGCACCTGGTCGGCTCGCACGTGTCCGTTCGCCACCAGCCAGATCACTCGCAGCGCCATCAGTTCTGTCTTGCCAGAACCGGCTCCGGCGACCACGAGCAGCGGCTCGTCCGGCGGTGCACTGATGACATCAAGCTGCTCGGAACTGAACTCGTAGCTGATGCCCAGCCGCATCCGCAATTCGTCCGGCGCAAAGCGTGGTCCGACCAAGGCGGTCATCGTTTTCCCACATTCGCTCGCTCGCTCATCCGGTGACCTGCCTTCCCTTGCCGGAGAGCGGACACGACGTGTTCACCGCGCAGTACGGGCATGAGTCGTTGACCACCGCGCGGAAGGTCGAGGCCGCCATCGCCGCCGCCGCGTCCCGCACGAGCGCCTCGGCCCAGCTCGGATCGTCACTCTCGCTCAGCGGCGGCTGGACCCGCACCGCGGCGGTGGCATGATTCGTACCGACGGCAACGATCTCAGCGCCGCCAGAAATCTCGCCGGGACCGAACGCGCCCGCCTCGACCGCGACCTGGTACGCGGCGAGCTGCGGGTGCTCTGCTGCGTCGTCAAGGCTCGGTGCGCTGGCACCGGTCTTGAGGTCGACCACAACCAGCCGACCCTTCGCGTCGCGTTCCAGCCGATCCACCCGACCACGTACCTGCACGGCACGGCCGGTCGACGCGGCGTCGGGCGGGAGCCGGACCTCGAAGTCCTTCTCGATGCCGATTTGTTCTCGCGGGTTGCCACCGAGCCAGCTCAGCAACTTGTCGACCATCCTCGCCGCCCGGTCGCGCTCCCGCTGGCCGAGCCATCGGGCCGGGAGTTCGATCTGGTCGAACCGTTGCGCCACATAGGACCGAACCGCGTCCTCGTCAATGGGGCCGTCGATGGCGTCGCCAACCAGCATGGCCGCGGCGTGGACCAGGTTGCCGATGCCCTGCTTCGCGGTCGGCGGATTGCTGCCGCCGTGCCGCTCCAGCAACCAGCGCAGTCCGCACCGCAGCGCCCCCTCCACTGTGGAGGGAGATACCCGAACCAGTTCGCCGGCGGGCACTAGATCGCGCTCATCGGAGAGCTCGCGCAGGCCCCACCACTCATCCGGATCGGCTCCCGGAACGCCGGCGGCGGCCAGCCGGGCGAGTTCGGCGGCGGCCGCCCACCGCCCACCGACGGACTCGTCCGGATCAACGACGGCGGTCCGCAACTCGGCCACCAACGCTGGAAGGGTAAGGGGACGATGCAGGACACCGACCGCTACGGATGATTCCGCCGAGACACCATCATCGTCCGGTGCCACCGTGGCTTCAGCCGTACCAAGTTCAGACAGGAACCGACTCGGCTGCTCGTCACCGCCGCTGCCGGTGCTGCTCGGGTCAACCGCGGTAACCAGAAGTGCGCGCCTGGCCCGGGTGACGGCGACGTAGAACAGCCGGCGTTCCTCGTCGAGCAGCGCGGTGACTTGAGCCGCGGCACTGGCCTGCCCGGGCGGCGCAGCCCGGCCAGCGGCGACGTCAACCAGGCGCTCGGACCCGAGAACGCTGCCGCGCAGCCGCAGGTCGGGCCAGACGCCCTCCTGCACCCCGGCGACGACAACCACGTCCCACTCCAGCCCCTTCGCGGCATGGGCGGTGAGCATCCGCACCGCCTCGCCGCGGTCGGCGGTCGGCGCCAAGGTGTCCGTCGGCAACTCTTGGTCGAGCAGGTGGTCGAGGAAGAGCTCGATCCGCGCGCCTGGCAGTCGGTCGGTGAATCGCGCGGCCGCGTCGAACAGCACCAGCACGGCGTCGAGATCGCGGTCGGCGGTCGCGCCGCGACGGCCGCCGCGGGCGCTGGCCGCGGCCCAACGATCCGCGAGTCCGCTGACGCGCCAGACCTCCCACAGCACGTCCTCGGCGGTGGCCGTGGGACGGGCGGCGGCCGCCTGCGCGGTGGCCAGCAGCGATGCGACCGCGCGGGCCGGCCGCGCCCAGCGTTGCTCAACCATCGCGAGCATGCCGGGCTCCCGCAGCGCCTCGACCAGCAGCTCGCCCGATGGCCGGGTCCCGTGCGCGGCGCGCAGGCTCTGTCGCAACCGCCGTTCCTGGAACGGATCCGCACCGCCGAACGCGGAATGCAGCAGGTCCACCGCCGTGCCTTCGTCCAAAGTAGACATGCCGAGGGCGCAGCGGAGCAGGGTCAACAACGGCGCGATTGCCGGCTGCGTGGCCAGGGCCGTGTCCTCGGCCCCGGTCGTCACCGGGATCCCCGCCTGGGTGAGGGCGCGGCGCAGGGCGGCGTGGTGGTGCTGCAGCGACCGTACGATGACCGCCATCCGAGACCACGGAACGCCACCGTGCAGGTGAGCCTGGCGCAGCCAATGGGCGACGTAGGCCGACTCGCTGGTGGGCGATCGGAGCGTGCAGATATCCAGTGTGGATGGACCATCGCTCGCGACGGTGAGTGCCCGGTGCCGGGCCGGACCCCGTAGTCGAGCCGCCACGCGACGAGACGCCGTCACAAGCTCCACAGTGGAACGGTAGGACACGCCCAGAATGATCCGCGGTGCCTCGCCGCCGGCCGCGGTCGGGAAGCGCTCGGTGAAGTCGCGTACGCCGGTCGGGTCACCACCCCGGAATGCGAAGGTCGACGAGTCGGGATCGGCGAAGCCGACGATGTGGGCACCACCGCCCGCGATGAACCCGAGCAGGTCGATCTGGGCCGGGTCGGTGTCGGCCAGCTCATCAACGTAGACGTACCGGCACCGCGCCCGCTCGTCGGCGAGCAGCACGGGGTCGTCGGCCAGCAACAGCGCGGCCGCTCGGACCAGCTCGGCCTGGTCGTACGCAACGCTGCCGCGGGTGGTCGCGTCTCGAAGCGCGAGCACCCGACCGTACTCCTCAAGAAATCCGGCCGCGGCCGCCCAGTCCGCACGGCCATGTTCCCGCCCGAGGTCGGCGAGCGCTCGGGGGCCGATGCCGCGTTCGGCGGTTCGTAGCAGAAGGTCGCGCAGCTCAGCCGCGAACGCGCGGGTGGGCACGGCCCTTCGCAGCGCCGCCGGCCACCGCTGCGCGGCATCGGGGGCGTCGAGCATCTCCCGGATCACGGCGTCCTGCTCGGATCCGGTCAGCAAGCGCGGGGCCGGCTCGCCCCGTTCCGCCGCTGCCCGCCGAAGCAGGCCGAACGCGTACGCCGGGAACGTCCGCACGACCGGCTCCGACATGGTCGCCCTGGTCTCGGACAGGGCAGCGCCGATGCGAGCCTCGATCCGGTCCCGTAGTGCCGCCGCGGCCCTTCGGCCGAAGGTGAGCACCAGAATCTGGCCTGGATCCACGCCGTCGGCCACGCGGGCGGCCATCGCCTCGACCAACGCGGTCGTCTTGCCGGTGCCGGGGCCACCGAGCACCAACAAGGGGCCGGAACGGTGCGCGACGACGGCCTGTTGCCCGGCGTCAAGCGTCACCGGCTCGACTGTCCCGCCCGCCGGCCGAACGAGCCGGTAACGAGGAAGCGGGGTCCGCGATCTGGGTACGGCCGCCTCAGTCACGCCGTCATGCAACCACGTCGCACCGACATCCGTCGTGGCGGCACGCCCTGGGCGCGCGACCTAATGAGCCGCGCCTCGCCGACCTTGGGAAAAAGCGTGCAACTGGAGATCAACTCACGCGCATACGTCCAAGGTCGCCGGCGAATCTAGGCGTACGTGGGGCGCTGCAGCAGGCTCAGAAACGCGGCGAACAGCGCTTCCCGTACCGGAACCGGCGCCGCCTCCACGAGTGTGTTGATGGTCGCCCGGCGATCGGGCAACGGCGAACCGGCACCAGCTCCGAGCGAGAAGCCGAGGCCCGTGTGTGAGTGGTCAGGGCGGCCCGAACGCCAGCAGTCGGCGAGTGCGGCCACCGCCGTCGGTCTCCCTCAAACGATGAAGCCTCGGGCGCAACGGCGGCCGTGACACTGAGGTGGATCGTTCGCGGCAGGTTGGCGTACGCGAGCTGCGGCTGGGTATGCCACCCCCGGGTCGCGAGCTCGTCGGCGAGCACAAACAGGTCGAGTGCCGGATCGGTCGACAAGAAAGCGACCACAGTGGACTCCGGCTCGGCAACCAAGCTAAGTCCGTCCACTGTGGAGACGGCGGCGACCAGCGTCCGTACCCCGGAAAGCGTCGCGGATGCCAGGCGGAGATAACCCCCATCGCCCAGGTGGCGCAGGGTTGCGTACGCCACGGCGATCGGTCCGCCCGATCGCGTCGAGGCAACGGTGGGGTTGACCATCGTGTACCCGGGCCAGTCGGCGTAGGCGAAGTACTGCGGAGCGCGCAAATCCGCATCTCGGTGCAGCAGGACCGATGCCCCTTTGGGACAGTAGGCGTACTTGTGCAGATCCACCGAGATCGACGTGACGCCGGGCACCGAGAAGTCGAACGGCGGCACCGGAACGCCGAGGCGGCGCAGGTACGGTAGGGTCCACCCGCCGAAGCAGGCGTCGACGTGGCAGCGCACTCCGCGAGACAACGCCGCCGCGGCGATGCCGGCGACCGGGTCGATCACGCCGTGCGCGTACGAGGGAGCAGAGCAAGCGACGAGCACGGTGTCATCGGTGATCGCCGCGGCCACATCGCTGACCGCCGGCCGGAGGGTGGTCGGTGAGACCGGGACGACGACCGGCCGTACCTTCAGGTAGGCCGCGGCCTTTGCGAAGGCGGCGTGAGCGGTGCTCGGCATGACGAGCGTGGGCGAGGACGTGGGATGTGCGTCGCGGGCCGCCTTGACGGCCAGGATCAACGACTCGGTGCCGCCGCTGGTGAGGTTGCCCACCACGGATTCGACTCCGCCCGGCCCACCACCCAAGAGGGCGGAGGCAGCGCCGACGACTGCGTTCTCCATCGCCAACAGCGACGGGAACGCGGTCGGGTCGAGTCCGTTCACCGGTGCACCGAGGGCGTGCGCCGCCATCGCGAGGTCCTCGATGCCGTCCTCGCCCGGGTCGTAGACGTACGCGAAGAGCCGTCCGCCGTGCGTTGGCAGGTCAGCGGAGCGCAATGCGGAGATCTCCTCGAGCACCTGCGCCGCGGGTACTCCGGCCGGCGGCAACGCTTGCATATCAGCCTTAACCGCTCGGGCTCGGGTTCGTGGCCAGTGCCGGATGCATCGCCGGCCCGGGCAGCGGCCCGAGCTTGTACGCGCGGAGGAACAACAACGCGAGACCGACCACGATCCCGGGCACAACGGTGAACCCCAGAAGTACGCCGAGCTCAGCGGTCGGCGACTGCTGCGCGGCGTCGCCGGTGTGGCTCGGAACGTATCCGAATAGCTGAATGGTCTGTCCGAAGATGTACGGACCGAGAGCGAGGCCGAACGTCTCCCCCGCGGTCCACACCCCCGTGAAGACGCCCGCCTGGCGCCTGCCAGTGCGGATCGTGTCGTACGCGATGCAGTCAGGCAGCATGGCGAGCCCAAACAGCTGTTGACCGGCGTACCCGCAGCCGATGAACCCGATGACCATGTACACCGCCCAGATGGGCAGCAGGGGCGCGGTCACCAGCCCGAGTGTGCCGGCTGTGATCATCAGTGAAGCGAAGACATACCCCTTCAACTTGCCGACCCGAGCGCCGACCCGATTCCAGATCGGCATGACCAGGATCGCCGGACCGACGACGCAGACGAACAGCAGCGTCACGGCGCCATGTTGGTGCAGCACGTGGTCGGCGAAGTACTGCACGCCTGCCAGCATCGCCGCCACGCCCGCCGCTTGAGCCACGAAACACGCCACGAGCACACGGAACGGTCGGTTGCCCGCGGCGACCCGCAGCTGGGCCCGGAGCGTCTTTTCGTGCTCCACGACCGTGCCCCTGGGGGCGTCGCGGGTGAGCGTGAACACGGACAGGGTGCCGATCACGATGATGGTGGCGACGAAGATCCCCATCGCGCGGTGACCGCGGACGCTGCCCTCGAACGTGCCGTCGTTGCCACCGAAGACGTCCACAACGATCGGGGCCACGGCGCCCGAGACGAGGATCGTCAGTGCGAGGGCGGCCACCCGCCACGTCATCATGCGGGTCCGCTCGCCGCCCGCGTCCTGCATGCCGGCGGCCTCGGTCATGTCGGCGGGCATCGCGACGTACGGCACCTGGAAGAACGCGAACGCCGTGGCCGTCGCCAGGAAAGCGACGCAGACCCACGCCGCGGCGGCCCCACCGGTAAAGACGCCGGCGAAGATCGACGCGAAGAGCACGCTCAGGCTGAGACCGCCGAACAGAAGGTACGGCCGCCGGGCGCCCCAGCGGCCGGTGGTCCGGTCGGAGATTCGCCCCGCGATCGGGTTCACAACGACGTCCCACGCCTTCGGCAGGAGCACCAGCAGCCCCGCGAGCCCGGCCGCCACACCGAGGGTGTCGGTCAGGTACGGGAGCAACAACAGGCCGGGAACGGTGCCGAAGGACCCCGTGACAAGCGAGCCCATGGCGTAGCCGAGTCGGACCCGGCGCGACAGCTGCGGCAGCGTGTCGGAGGGCACGGTCATGGTGCCGGATGCTACTTCGGATGTCCGTCAGTCGTCGCCGGGGTACCAGGCGTGAGCTGCGATATCGACCCGTTCACCGCGGAAGTTGACCCCTTCGGCGGTGAGTTTCCGGCGCGCCTGAGTCTCGTGACCAGGCGGAGTCCGACCGGAGGCGTTCACTACGCGGTGCCACGGCACCGATCCTCCGTGTAGCGCCATGATGCGTCCCACACGCCGCGCCGAGCCGCGCTGGAACCGTGGCGAGAGGTACTCGGCGATCGCGCCGTAGGACATGACCCGCCCGGGTGGGATCCGCTCGACCAGATCGAGCACCGCCTCGACGTACTCGGCCGGGTCGTACTCCACCACGCGAGCGTATCCACTGCCCGGGATGTGGCGTCGGTCTGCGACAGCGACCCGCGACAATGGGCCGCGTGGAGGTCGACACCCGGGAGCAACTCCTCGCCTCGGCCCGCCGGGTCGTGGTCAAGGTCGGTTCGTCCTCGCTGACGACGGCGCACGGCGGGCTGGACCCGACACGCGTGGACGCCCTGGTCGATGCGATCGCGGGCCACACCGCGGCGGGCGGACGAGATCTCGTGCTCGTCTCTTCCGGCGCCATCGCGGCCGGGCTCGCACCGTTGGGGCTGCGCTCCCGGCCACGGGATCTGGCCACGCAACAGGCCGCCGCGAGCGTCGGGCAGGGCCTGCTCATGCGGGCGTACACCGAATCGTTCGGCCGACACTCCCGAACGGTGGGGCAGGTATTGCTCACCGTCGATGATGTGATCCGTCGCACCCACTACCGCAACGCCTACCGGACGCTGCGCCGGCTGCTTGACCTGGGCACGGTTCCCATCGTCAACGAAAACGACACGGTCGCCACCGAGGAGATCCGGTTCGGCGACAACGACCGCCTGGCCGCGCTGGTGGCCGCCCTGATCCACGCCGACCTGCTGGTGCTTCTGTCTGATGTGGACGGTCTTTACACGGGTGACCCGTCGCGAGCTGGCTCCCGCCGCATCACCGATGTTCGAAGCGAGGGCGACCTCGCCGGGATCGCGATTGGCCGCACCCGTCGGGCCGGCGTGGGCACCGGCGGCATGGTGACCAAAGTGGAGGCTGCCCGGATCGCCACCGGAGCCGGGATCCCGGTACTGCTGACCTCCGCCGAGCAGGCCGCCGAGGCGTTCGCCGGGGCGGCCATCGGCACCGTCTTCCACCAGGTCAGGGAACGCCCGTCGGCCAGGCTCTTCTGGCTCGCTCATGCCACCGCACCCCGCGGACGGCTGCATCTCGACGACGGGGCCGTACGGGCGGTCGTGTCCCGGCGAGCGTCCCTCCTGCCGGCGGGCATCGTCAGTGTCGATGGGCAGTTCGCCGCGGGCGATCCGGTGGACCTGGTCGACCCGGCCGGCCAGCGGGTGGCCCGAGGACTGGTGAACTATGACGCCGGCGAGTTGCCGAGCCTACTCGGCCGCTCCACCGGAGACCTGGCCGCCGAGTACGGCCCTGGATACGAGAAGGAGGTCGTGCACCGCGACGACCTCGTGCTGTTGTAGCCCCTCGCGAAAGGCGGGAGCTAGAGGACGCGAAAGGCGGGAGCTAGCGCAGGACGCGTAAGGCCGCGAGCGTCGTGTCGACGTCGAAGGCGGGGGCATCGTCGCTGGGCCAGGCGCCGTCGGGACGCTGGGTCTCGGCCAACCTTGCTCGCGCCGCGACCACGAGCGAGTCGTCGGGACTGACGCCGGCGCGCGTCAGGGCCGCCGTCATGAGCGCCGTGTCCGATGCGGACATCGCCCTCACCCGGTCGCCGAGTACCACGAAGATCCGGGCGGACTCGTAGAACCAACCGGTGCGGTGCAGCACGGCGGCAGCGAGCCAGCCGGAGACGAGGAACCCCGGCCATCCACCGGTCTCGTCGATCTGCTCACGGATCGCGTTCGCGGCGCGATCGAGTTGCATTTGGTACGGGACGACCGCTTCGGGATCCGCCTCCTCGACGTCCGCGGCGGCGACGGCGAGCCAGAACGCGGCCGTCGACGTCAGGTAGAAGCGGGCCTCAGGGTCGCCCGGGGTAGCCCACGGCGGCGCCGAGCTGGCCAGGGCCCGATCCTCCTCCCAGCAACCGTCGAGGCGCTGCCGCGCCGCCAGCCAGCGCAGGGCACGCACCGCCGATGGCCGGGTCAGCCCGGACAGGGCGTCCAGCTCCGCCAGGCGGAAGCAGGTCGCATCGATCGACGCCACCGGCTCGTCGGGCTGGGCTGGCCAACCACCGACGTCGGTCTGCCCCCGTTCGACGTGGTCGAAGATCTCCGGCCCCGGCGGCGCCCCGGTCCGCAGGTGGGACAGGCGCGCCCGGTCCACCGCATCCCCCCGGGCCACGACGAATCCGATCGCGGCGTCGATGTCGACCATGCGGGTAGGCTACCGGCCCCGCTCCACGGTCGCGCCTGCTACCCGATGGACGTCGCCGTCCCGGCAGCTGCTAACGCGCGTCGATTCGGGCAACTGTCCACAAGGGACGTAGCACGACAAGGCGGCGCCTCCCTTGCCGGAATCAGTAGGCCGGTAGCGACGGGTCGATCTGCTTGACCCACGCGGAAACTCCGCCGAAGACATGCACGGCGTCCTTGAAGCCGGCCGCCTTGACGGCCGCCAGCGCCTCGGCGCTGCGGGTACCGGTCTTGCAGTAGAGCACGATCTGCCGGTCCTGGGGCAAGTCCGCGAGCGCTTGGCCGGACACGATCTCGCCCTTCGGCACCAGGATCGAACCCGGGATCTTCACAATCTCGTACTCGGCCGGCTCCCGGACGTCGACCAGGTGGATCGGCTTCTCGGCCGTCAGCCAGTCGTTGAGTTCCCTGACCGTGATGGTCGAGCCCTGGGCCGCCTCGGAGGCCTCCTGGGACACCACACCGCAGAAGTCTTCGTAGTCGATGAGCCCGGTGATCGTCGGGTTCTCACCGCACAACGCGCAGTTGGGGTCCTTGCGCACCCTGATCTTCCGGTACGACATCTCGAGCGCGTCATAGACGATCAGCGATCCCACGAGCGGCTCGCCGACGCCGGTCAGCACCTTGATCGCCTCAGTCACCTGGATCGAGCCGATCGACGCGCACAGCACGCCAAGTACGCCGCCCTCGGCACACGACGGCACCATGCCCGGCGGCGGCGGCTCCGGGTAGAGGCACCGGTAGCACGGACCGTGCTCGGCCCAGAACACCGATGCCTGGCCGTCGAATCGGTAGATCGACCCCCAGACGTACGGCTTGCCCAGCAACACCGCGGCATCGTTGACCATGTATCGCGTAGCGAAGTTGTCTGTGCCGTCGACGATCAGGTCGTACTGAGAGAAGATCTCGAATACGTTGTCGTTGGTCAGCGCCGTGTCGTGGATGACGACATTCACGTACGGATTGATCTCCCGTACGGACTCCGCGGCCGACTCGGCCTTGGAACGGCCGATGTCGCTCTGCCCGTGGATGATCTGCCGCTGCAGGTTCGACTCGTCAACGGTGTCGAACTCGACGATGCCAAGCGTGCCGACCCCGGCCGCGGCGAGATACATCAGGGCCGGCGAGCCGAGTCCCCCGGCGCCGACGCAGAGCACCTTGGAGTTCTTGAGCCGCTTCTGCCCGGCCATCGCCACATCCGGAATGATCAGGTGGCGCGAGTACCGTCGAACCTCATCCGTCGTCAGCGACTCGGCGGGCTCAACAAGTGGTGGCAAGGACACGGCGGATCTCCCTGACTGGATGGCGGACCGCCCCCATTCTCGAACGGTGCGGACACAACGTCGCCAACGTGACCGCTGGAGTTCATATTCCGGAATGGGACCCGTGCCGCGGCACCTATTGGCTCGACGACGGCGGGCCCTCGTAGCGGACCCCGTCGAGATACGGCCAGCCGTACCCGACGCAACCGTCGAGCGCGAGCGTCTGCTGTTGCATCACGGGCGCCGGCTGTCCCGGCCCTGGACACGACTCGTGTCCGTGGCCGAGCTGGTGACCCACCTCGTGGTTGATGGCGTACGCCTGGTACGTGGTCAGCGGAGCGCCGTAGTCGGGCACGCCGGTCAACCACCGGGCGGAGTTGATGACAACACGTCCGTCGGAGAGGCGGCAGTTGGTGTACTGCCCGGTCTCCAGCCACTCCAGCCGGCACAGCGCCTCGGACGTCACCGGCGTCGCCAGGTAGATCGTGAAGTCGGGCGCGGCGGTATCGGCAACCCGCTGGAAGCGGACCGTTCCGCCCGCGATCCAGCTCCGTGGATCGCCCAGGATGGTGCCAATCTTCGCCGCGAAGCCATCCGGCTCGACGCCGACTCCGTTCTCGACAGCGACCGCGTACCGCAGTAGTGGGCCGGAAACGCCCGCGACCGCCCCGTCGTCCGCGGCGAACTGGAAGGTGCCGGACCCGGCCCGGGCCACGACTGGCACGGCGCCAACCGCGACGGCAGGAGACGGCACGCCAGTGGCTCGCAGAGTCGGTACGGGCGCTGGCGTCACAGTCCACGCGCTCAGCGGATCATCCCTTCGGGACAGGTCGTAGCCGACGAGCGCGGTGGCGACCACAAGAAGTATCAGCGCCGTCCGGCGCTGGCGCTGCTGCCGGCGGCGCCGCCGAGTCGCCGCAAGCCGGGACACCGGCCGCTCCTCCGCCCGCGCCCGGGATCGGGACGCCCGTGCCCGGGATCCAGACAAAGGCGCCGATGTTCGGGACAACAGGGATGAAGGCGGCATCCCCTCTAGGCTCGCACGGACCAGCCGATCGGACAGGATGAACGGCCCGGCATGTCGCGATTCGGGTCAGGTCGTCGCCAAAGCGTCGGTGACGGGCGTGACCGGTGGCTCTCCTGGGTCATTGGCGACCGGCGCCGAAATCGGCTCGGATTCGATGGCGTGTTCGAGCGCCAGCTCGTTCAGCATCGCCACCACACCACGGGCCACCATGTCCGGCCGCTCCATCTGCGCGACGTGACCGACTTGATCGAGCACGAGCAGGCGACTGTCGGGGATCAGCTTCGCGACCGCCGGCGCCACGCGGACGTCGACCAGCCGGTCCTGCCGTCCGGTGATCACCAATGTCGGTGCGGTAATGCGTCTCGCCACGCGCCACATGGAGTTTTCGCCTGGCAGGTAGGAGCGCAGGAAGCTGCCGACGAGTCCCCGCAGGGTCCGCAGGTACGCGTCCACGTACCACGGAGCCTCGTATCGGCGACGTACCTCCTCGACCGCTTCGGCCATGCGCTGCGCGGGGAGCAGGGCCGGGTTGGCGAAGCAGGCCTCGATGACCTGCCGCGCGAGGGCCTCCGGTGTGATCGCGGCGAGCCGGCGGGCCGCCAACCGCTCCGCGCGGGGAACGAGCAGCAGCGGCAAGAGGCGCGACTGCAGCGACCGTCGGGGATCCATGAAGGGCATCGCGGGCGATACCAGCGTCAAGGTCCGGACCAGGTCGGGACGCGTGCCGGCCAACCGTACGGTGATCGCCCCACCGAGCGAGTTCCCAAACAGGTGCACGGGGCCGCGCCCGGACTGCTCGATCCAACGCGCGACGCGATCGGCCATCGTCGGGATCGCGTAGCTCCGGCCTGGGTCGCTGTGGCCGAACCCGGGCAGGTCGATCGCCTCTCCGTCGAGCCGATCGGCGAGCAGATGCGCCAGATCGGTCCAGTTCATCGAGGATCCGCCGAGCCCGTGCACATAGAGCGCGGGCTCCGCCTGGGAACTTGTAGCGGGGGTCCGGCGCACGTACGTCGTCGTGCCGTCGACCGACACCGCCTCCCCGGGCCACGGCGGGATGACGCCAGTCAGGTTGGGCAGTTCGGCCAAGGGCACGAGGCGCGCGCGCTTCATCTGGTTCCCTCTGATTCGCTCGCTCGTGCGGCGCTCCCAGGCGACGTCTTCCCTCCGCTTCGCTCCGATCCAGACGCCGCCGCGCCAACTCGCTCGCTCATTCCCCTGGATTCGCTCGCTCGTGCGGCGCTCCAAGGCGACGTCTTCCCTCCGCTTCGCTGCGGTCCAGACGCCGCCGCGCCAACTCGCTCGCTCATTCCCCTGGATTCGCTCGCTCGTGCGGCGCTCCAAGGCGACGTCTTCCCTCCGCTTCGCTCCGGTCCAGACGCCGCCGCGCCAACTCGCTCGCTCATTTATCGATTCTGCTACGAGAGCAGTGATTCCAGGCGCCGGTTGAGGGCCGCCAGCGTGGCGCGCACCACAGCCCGGTGGGGGTCTTCGCCCACGATCGCCGAACCGGACAGTTGTTCGCTCTGTCCGCCGTACGTGAGCAACAGCACAACGACCGCCACCTCGACCACGCCGAACGGCACCACGGACACATGCTCGACGAAGACTCGGCCGCGTTGGTTGCCACCGATGCAGAGGGCCTGATCGGCCGCGTGCGCGGCCGCCGTTGCGGCGAGCCGGGACAGATACGCGTCGACGCCTGGGCCGCGTCCGACGCCGACCGTTGACGTCGAGTGACCGGGCATGGACAGCCGCACTTCGACGGTCGCCTCGGCGCCTAGCCGGGTCACGGTGACGTTGTCGACGACCAGCCGCGGAATGTCCGCAGTGGACGGTGAGGGTAGTGGCTGTCCAACGGCGATTCCGGGCGCGGATTGCGGCCGCATCGGCACGCGTGCGGTGGCCACCGCGCTCGGCCGGGGGATCGGGCGGTCCCATGTGGTCTCATCGCCACCCGGCCGCGGACCGCTCGCGCTGGGGGCCGCGGACAGCCCCATCTTCTCCCGCAGCAACCGCACCACGGTCCGGGTTACTTCGCCCTCGTCGGCTCCGTCGGCGAACTCGATCCTCAGCGTGTGACCGGCACTGGCGTTCCAACGCAGATGGGCGTCACGGACGTCACGGACGCCGCGGACGGCGTCGAGAACCGCGGCCAGGTCGAAGCCGTCCGGTCGCGGCTCGGTGCTGGGACTGTCTTCATCGTCGCGAAGGAACGTGGCGATCCGGCTCGCGATCAGCTCAGCGGCCGGATCGGGTAGTGGGTCATTGTCGAATCGCGCGAAATCCGGCACGTCCGGGATCTGGGGGGTACGCCGCGGGAGCATCGGCCTGCCGCCGGCTCCAACGCCGACGAGCGCCTCGGATGGCTCCCGATCCAGGTCAGGCCGAGGGAACTCCATCCAACCCGGGTCGATCCACGGTGCAGGCTCCGGAGGAGCGAACGTCGGCGGCATCACCAGCGAATCGATCGGCGGCAGCAGCGGCGCGGGTGGCGCCGGTGCGGCGACGCCAGTGAATGCGTTCGCTGGCGCGATCGTCTCGAATCCGCGAGGCTCGTCGTGATGACCGGGCTCGGTCGGCCCTAAGTGAGATCCGCCACCACGACCCGGCTCTTCGGGGAAGGGCCCGAAGGTGCGGCGCTCGAAGCCCGGAGGAACGTGGGTGCGACCCTCGTCCCGGCCCGGAGGATCGGACCGTACGGCCTGATCCGGCCGTAGGGTCGAGTCCCCCAGGACCGAGTCGGTCGGCCGTACGACTGGGTCAAAGGCACTGAATCCAGGCTCGAAGGGCTCAGGAAAGCCAACATCGGACATGACCGAGCCGAGGTCGGCTGGCTCGGCGCTGGGCGGTTGCGCACCGCGGATGTCGAACACCTCGGGCACGGGGTCGGCGTGGACGGCGGCGAAGAAGCTGGCCGCGGCGGCGCCGATGCCGGATCGACCGTGGACCACCGGTGCGGGTGGTGGGGCAGGGAGATCATCAAAGTCCGACGCGGTGGGCGGCTCGGGAAAGTCGTAGCCGCTGGCCGTAGTCGGCGACGGGCCCCAACCGGAGTAGCCGGATCCGCCGCTACCTCCTGCTCCCGTTGCCGTTAGACCCTGCGTGACCAAGGCCGCCGTCGCCGTTCCCGTAGTCGCCCGCGTGGTTGCCGTGTGCGCCGCCACGGGGCGCGGGAACGTGACCGGTTCCCCCGCTCGCGCTCCAGCGTGCGGTGATGATGGCAGCGGTCGCCGCAGCCAGGCTCGTCTCGCCGGCGTCGTCCACCCGTCCCACAATCCCCACCGCTCGCTCCTCGCTTGCCTGTCGTGAGGCTACCGTGTGCATGTAGTGAACGGCGTAGCACAAAACGACGAAGTAAGGTCGAGCGGTTGATCGGGCTCGGCAGGCGACCCGTGGGAGCAGGAGGTGTGTGATGCCACCGGCGAGTGAGGCCCACACTGTCGGCCGGCCGACGCGCCTGCCCCGGTCGGCTCGCCGCAAGCAGCTGCTCGAGGCCGCCCAGGAGGTCTTCGTCGCGCAGGGCTACCACGCGGCGGCCATGGACGACATCGCCGAGCGGGCGGGCGTCTCCAAACCCGTTCTGTACCAACACTTCCCCGGCAAGCTCGAGCTCTATCTCGCCCTGCTCGACATGCATTGCGACGCGATCATCGAGCGGATGCGGACCGCCATGTCGTCCAGCACCGACAACAAGGCCCGAGTGGCCGCCGCGACGAGCGCCTATTTCGACTTCATCGACCATGAGAGCGAAGCATTCCGGCTGGTCTACGAATCTGATCTACGCAATGAGCCAGCGGTTAGAGAACGGTTCGAGCGCGTCGAACGAGGCTGCCTGGACGCCATCACCGAGACAATCATGGTCGACACCGGCATCGGCCGGGAGCGGGCCGAGCTCCTCGCCGCCGGGCTCTGTGGCGCGGCCGAGATCGCCGCGCGGTTCTGGGTAACCGGCGGTCGTCGAGTGCCCAAGGCTGAGGCCGAAGCGCTGCTGAGCGCGCTGTCGTGGCGTGGTATCGCCAGCTTCCCCTTGCAGGGCGCCGAACCGCCGATCGGCTAGCCTTCGTTAGGCCACCCTGATCAATCGAGGAGGATCGTCCGTGGAGGTCAAGATCGGCGTCCAGCACGCCCACCGGGAGCTGGCGCTGGAGAGCGCACAGACTCCCGCGGAAGTGGCTGAGGCAGTGAACAAGGCGCTCGCCGACCCGACCGGGATTCTGACCCTGGTAGACGAGAAGGGTCGCCAGGTCATCGTCCCGGTGGCCAAGGTGGCCTACGTCGAGATCGACGAGTCCGCCCAACGCAAGGTCGGCTTTACGGCTAGCTAACTTGGCGCCAGCCCCGGTCGCGAGTCGGGGCGGTAAGCGCCCGTTCGGCCTGGACTGAGCAGCGAGGGAGCGCAGCGATCCGAGTCGCGAGGAAAGGCCGAAGATAGGGGCGCGGCGCCCCGCGAGCCGGCCGAGCGGAGCGAGGCCCAGAAGCTCAGTTGTTGAGCCCGATGGCGTCCATGCGCTCGGTGTGGGCGGTCGTCAGCCGCCTGAGCATCGCGGCCACCCCGTCGTCATCGTTAACGGAGGCGGCCGTCAGCAATTCAGTGAAGGCCGGGCGTTCGGCCGCGACCCGTTGGGCTTGGGTCAATGCCTCGCCGACGAGCCGCCGGGCCCACATCGATAACCGATTCCTCGCCGCGGCGTCGCCGACGAGGGCCTCGCGGATCTCCTCGGCCGCGTACTCCGCGTAGCCGGATTCCTGGAGTACGTCGATGACCAGGTCGTGGTCGGGTGCGGCGAGGCCGCGGGCAACCTCGCGCGCGAAGTCGTCGGCGATGCTGTCGCCGACGTACGCCTTCGTCAGTGCCTCGAGCCAGTCACTCGGCTGCGTCTGACCGTGGTAAGCATCGAGCGCGGGACGAAACGGTGCCATCGCCTGTTCCGGATCGGTGCCGAGCTCGAGCAGCCGGTCCGCGACCCGCCGATGATTGGCGATCTCGGCGCCGGCCATCTCGCTCAGCACGGCCCGCCGATGCAGATCGGGCGCGAGCGTGGCGTCGTCGGCCATCCGGTCGAAGGCGAGCAGCTCGGCGTACGCGAGCATGCCCAGAAGGTCCACAACCGCCGGGGTGGAGACGGCGCCGGAAGTGACATCCGACACGCCCGCAGGTTACCGCCGGGCTGCGGATTGAGGCGCACGCCACACCCGTCTTCGCCGCTGGGAACAATGGGCCGTAGCATGGGAGCCAGCCCGGGGCAGCGGCGTGACCTGCGCCCCCGGTCCGCGTGTAGGCCCGCGACGCTTTGATACCGCCCTCCGGGCGGAACCCCTTCGTCGTGAGCGGCCCGCGAGAAGACTGAGCGCTCCGACGATGGATAGGCGGGGCGCTCCCGATTGAGGGACACCCTGTTGTCGAATACTGACGAAACGCTAGACCCCATCACTGAACTCACAGCCCGTGCCCCGGTCCGGCCCGACTCCCCGACTTTTGCCGAGCTCGGAGCCCGGCCCGAGACCGTGGCCGCGCTGACCGCGGTCGGCATCACCCGCGCGTTCGCCATCCAGGAGTACGCGCTGCCTATCGCGCTGCGCGGCACCGATCTGATCGGCCAGGCGCCGACCGGCACCGGCAAGACGCTGGGCTTTGGCGTGCCGCTGCTGGACCGCGTCATCTGCGCCCGACGAGGGTGCCGACGGCACGCCGCAGGCGCTGGTCGTCGTACCCACCCGCGAGCTGGGCCTCCAGGTCGCCCGCGACCTCGCATGCCGCCGGCCGGACCCGGGGCATCCGGGTGCTCCCCGATCTACGGCGGCGTGGCCTACGAGCCGCAGGTCGAAGCGCTCAAGCGGGGCGTCGAGATCATCGTCGGCACGCCCGGACGCCTGCTCGACCTGGCCAAGCCACGAAGGGAAGCGGCAGGCTCACCTACGGCTGGACCAGGTCCAAGCGCTCGTGCTCGACGAGGCCGACCGGATGCTCGACCTTGGGCTTCCTCGACGACGTCGAGAAGATCCTCAAGATGCTTCCCGAGGAGCGGCAGACGATGCTCTTCTCGGCGACCATGCCGGACCCGATCGTCACGCTCGCCCGACGGTTCCTTCGCCAACCGGTGACCATCCACGCCGGACACACGACGTCGGTGCCGTCGCCGCTGACCAAGCAGCTCGTGTACCGCACCCACTCGCTGAACAAAGTGGAGGTTGTGGCGCGAATCCTGCAGTCCGAGGGGCGCGGCCTCACGATGATCTTCTGTCGGACGAAGCGGGCCGCCGACCGGGCCGCCGAGGATCTCGACTTCCGCGGCTTCGCGGTCGCGGCGGTGCACGGCGACCTGGGCCAGAGCGCCCGCGAGCGGGCCCTGCGGGCGTTCCGCAACGGCAAGATCGACGTACTGGTCGCCACCGACGTCGCGGCCCGCGGTCTCGACGTCTCCGGCGTCACCCACGTGATCAACTACGACTGTCCGGAAGACCCGGACACGTACACCCACCGCATCGGCCGCACCGGCCGGGCCGGCGCCACCGGCCTCGCGGTGACGTTCGTCGACTGGGAGGACATGCCGCGCTGGCGGATCATCGACAAGACGCTTGGTCTCGACATGCCCGAGCCGCCGGAGACGTACCACACGTCCGCGCACCTCTTCACCGACCTGGGCATTGACCCGGCCGCGACCGGCACGCTGCCCAAGGCCGGCCGCACCCGCGCCGGCCTTGGTGCCGAGGTCGAGGAGGACCTCGGCTCTATTCGCCGGCCAGGCGGCCGGCGCCCGGGCCGAGGCCGCGATGCCAAGCCGGCCATCGGGAACGCCGCCCGCGAGGAGGACCGGCCGACGATGGCCCGGGTGCGCCGCCGTACTCGACACGCAGAGCCGACCGGCGCCATCGACCCAGCGTCCACTCCAGACAGTGAGGCTACCGACGTGAAGGCGCCTGGTCGTCGCGGGCGCCGCCGCGGCTTGCCCGATGCAGGCGCTGCCGCCGGGGACGCAGTGGTTGTCGCCGGTGCCCCCGCCGAGGCGGACGCACCCGAGGGTGGTGCCGCCCGCCCGCGCCGCCGTCGGCGCCGCGCCTAGCAGAGTCGCGGCACCAAACGACCGTGCGGTGCCGGCCGGACCGGTAACGTCCCAGCCATGGACAGCGAGCGGCAGCGGGCGTCGGGTTACACGCCACCGCCGCCGACGGTGCCACCGCCGGCGGGCTGGCAGCCGCCGCGACTTCTCACCCCGGCCGCGCCGAGGGAGCTACCGGACCAGGACCACGCCGCGATCGATCGGGCCGAGGAGCGCGCTCGAGCCGTCACTGCCGTGGTGGGGATCATCGCGACGGCGGTCGTGATCGCGCTGCTGCTGGTCCTTTGTGGTCGGTTGGTGTTCTGACGCTACGAGATCGTGGGGTGGGCCGCCCGGGCCCCGGTGTCGCCGGTCTTGTAGACGTAGTACACCGTGACGAGGGCGAGCCCCACAGTTACCACCATCGTCAACACGCCAAGCACCTGGGGACGAGACGCCGCCGGCACCGTGCCAGTCGAGGTGATCCTCGGTGCCGGGATCGCATAGAACACCATGACAAGCATGACGACGCCGAGCGCGGTCGCGAGCCACGAGGTCGGGATCGCCCAGGATTGATGAGTATTGATCTTGTCAATGAACGCGCCACTCGCACCGTGAGACAACCAGTAGTTGCGATACTGGTCTCCGGACAGCCGGGCGGCCCAGGCGGCGAGCGGGGCGATCACTCCGAGCGCGGCCACGATCCACCAGATGTGGCGGCGGGTCGATGGCACCACCGCGTACACGATCGCCGCGAGCACCGCCAAGGGAATGAACACAACGGCGGCATGCACGATCAGTGCGTGCGCGGGTATGCCCATGATTTCCGTGAACACCGTTGTCGCCTCCTTCAGGGGCGGCGCTGCCGCCAGATCGTGCCCACACACTATTCGCGCGATCGCGCGCGGGTGCCCCGGAAACCGGGGCATGCCCACGCACACGCACGCACTAGCGGACCAGGTTCAGACGCGAACGATCCTCATCGTTTAGCAGATGACAAATATTGAGCAACTAGACATCTCGTGATCTGATGAATCTGAGATGTCACCCGAAGAGCTCCTGCGCAATCGTGGCCTCCGCGTGACGAGGCCCAGACTCGCGGTGCTGGAGGTCCTCGGCGCAGGGGGTCACTTCGAAGTCGAGCAGGTCGCCACCAGGGTGCGTGAGCGACTCGACTCGGTGTCCACTCAGGCCATCTACGACGTGCTCGGTGCTCTTGCCCGGGCCGGGCTGGCTCGGCGCATCGAGCCCGCTGGCAGCCCTGCGCTCTACGAGAACCGGGCCGGCGACAACCACCATCACGTGGTCTGCCGCGGCTGCGGAGCGATCGGAGATGTCGACTGCGTAGTCGGCGCGGCACCCTGTCTTGAACCGGTCGCTCCGGACGGCTTCATCATCGACGAGGCCGAGGTGACGTTCTGGGGTCTCTGTGCTGCCTGCCAGGACAAGACGGAGCTCTGAGCCGGCGGACCATTCCGTGGCACGCTGTGAAGGTGGACCACGAACTCGGACTCTTCGGGCCGGATAGCGTCACCTGGCGGTTGCACGCCGAACCGATCCTCTGGTTCGCCGGCTACCGGGCGCTGCTGTTGCAAAGCCTGCACCCCCGCGCACTCGCCGGCGTTCTGCAGAACTCCAACTTCCACGAAGACCCGTGGGGCCGGCTGTTCCGGACGGCCCGGTTCTACGGTGAAGTGATCTACGGCGACTCCGCCCAGGCGGAGCAGGCCGGCTCCCGGGTCCGCCGCATCCACGCACGGCTGGGCGGCAGCGACCCGGACACCGGACAACCGTTCCGGGTCGACGAGCCGGATCTGCTGCGATGGATCTACGTCACCGCCACGGAGTCGTTCTGCAGCACGGCCCAGCGGGCCGGACTCGGACTCACGGCGGCCGAGGTCGACCGGTACTACGACGAGCAGCGTCGGTAGCCACATTGGTCGGGCTCGACGCCGATGACGTGCCGGCCGACGCCGCGGGCATCGAGGCGTACTACGAGTCGATCCGACCGGAGCTACGGTGCGACGCCGATGTCCGGGCCACTGCTGGGTTTCTGGTGGCACCGACGTTCCCATGGGGACTGGGCTGGACCCCCGTCCGTCCACTGTGGTGGGGAGTCTCGGCGTACGCGTTCGGCCTCCTGCCAGCGTGGGCGAGGTGCCTGTACGGCCTGCCCGGACTTCCGACGACCGACCTCGCCGCGACGTTGACCAGCCGTGCCATCCGGTCCGCCATTCGTGCCCTGCCGACCAGCAAACTGGAAGGCCCCCTCTATCGCGCCGCGATGTCGCGCGCGGCCGCGGCCGAGGCGGCGCGGGCCGAGTCGACCACCCGGAAGGCCGGAGCCCAGACCATGATCAAGAGTACCAGCCCCGCCGGAACCACGAAGGCCAGGCGCAGGCGGCCAACGTCATCGCCAGTGCCGGCGACGACGCCGATGATCGCCGATCCGACGATGACACCCGCGTAGTTGAACAGGTTCACCTTCGCGATCACGGTTCCGGTCCCAGCGGGGTCCAGTGCGTCCGCCGCCGAGAAGGTCAGTGGCACGACGACCGACAGCCCAAGCCCAACCAACGCAAAGCCGGCCACCGCCAGCTGCCATTGCGGCGCGGCCGCGACCACCACGAATCCGCCGGCCGCGACCACGGCGCCGAACGGTACCGTGCGGATAGCACCGATCCGGCCGATGATCCGAGTCGGCCGTCGTCCGACCGAGGAACTGGAAGACCAGGTAGGCGAAGAGTCCGGCTTGGACGATCGTGGGCGTGGCCGAGAGCGCGTCCTTGAGAAAGACCGTGCTCCAGTTCGTCGTGGCGGCGTCGCCAATGAACATCGACCATCAGCGCGATGCCGATGAAGGCGACCGTCCACCCGCGACGGGCAACGACGGGTGCCACGCCCGCCGCCGCTTCGGCCGCCGGCTCCTCGGCCTCCTGAGCCTTCTTCAACAGACCAGGCCCGGCGATCAATGAGATCACCACACCGACGGCGGCCGCGCCGGCGAGGAACTCCCGCTGCGGGATCCGGTCGGCGGCCAGGAGCGCGGCGGCGGCCGCGGCGATGCCGGCGATGCTCCACCACGCGTGACACGACGCCAGGATGCTGCGCCCGTACCGGCGCTGCACCGCTGTACCCTGCATGTTCATCGATGCGTCGACGGCGCCGAGGAACAGCCCGAACAGAGCGACCGCAGCGTAGAAAAGCGCGATCTGGTCGGCGAATCCGGTCGCGGCGGTCATCACGGCCACGCCGAGCGCGGCGACCCGCAGCACCGGACCGCTTCCCACCCTGGGAGCAAACACGCCGGCTAGCACGCTGCCGACGCCGGCGATGATCGGCACCGCCGCGAGGGTCACCGTGAGCTGCGTGTCGTCCAGGCCGAACTTGTCCCTGAGGACCTGGACCTGCGAGATCACGGCGGCGAAGCTCAGCCCTTGCACCGCGAAGCCGGCCGAGGCGCATACTCGCGCCCGGCGGTCCAAGCGGCTCACCGTACGCGGTCGCGCCCCCGGCGTGGTCAGCTCCGCGCTCCGCATGCAAGACATCCTTTGAGGTGAGTACTGCTCATGTTTCGCGGATCCTCCCGCGCTCACCCACGGTTACGCAAGCCCGGCCGGCGGGCGCGGTAATCAATCGGAGCTGACCGGCTCCCGCCCACGGTCAAGACCGGCCCATGATTCGTGTCCCGGCCGGGCCGATCCGGCCGGGCAGGAACGCCGGAAGTCGCACCAGCCGCAGATCGCTCCCGGTGTCGCCGGGAACTCGACATCGGGGTCCCCGCCGGCCGTGACGGCCTTCTCGGCCGCCATCGCGTCGGCTGCGGTCTGCTCGGCCCGCCGCAAGTGGCGGCCGATTGACTCGTCGGTGTGCTCATGTGCGGCGACCGTACCCGGTAGGCAGGTGATGGAGCTCGACCCGTCGACACGGGCGCCGGAACATCCGCTGCGCCGCATAGGCGTACAGGGCAAGTGCCCGTGAACCCCGCGCGTCGTCCGGTCCGAGTCCGGATCGACCGGTCTTGTAGTCGACGATCACCAGCTCGTCGCCGAGGTCGTCGATCCGGTCGACCCGTCCCGACAGCGCCAGTGCCGGGGTCTTCGCGCCCACGGTTCGCTCGACCGCCAGCGGCTCGAAGTCAGGATCCAGTTTGACCAGGTACGTCTGCAGCCACCCGAGCGCGCGCTGGTACGTCTCCCGCTCTTGGGACTCGTCCCGGTACCCGTCACGCACCCACGTGGTCCGCAGCAGCGAATCGAGGACCGCCGGATGCCGCCGCGCCGGCGGCTGGCTGAACCACGACCGCAGCGCGGTATGCACGCTCGCCCCGAGCGAGTTGTGCGCCCACGGCGGACCCTTCGGTGGCGAGGGCCGGTCGACGTACGTGAACCGGTATCGCCGCGGGCAGTCCTCGTACGCGACGAGCTTGCTCGGGGTGCACGTGAACAGACGCGCCGGCTCGGCGAAGAGCCCCATCTGCTCGGTGTCCAGCACGATCCCGAGTCTGCCACCAGGGTCTGTCAGGCCTGGTAGGCGCGCACGAACTGACCGATGGCGTCGGCGACGAGCTGCACCGCGATCGCGGCCAACAGCAGGCCGGCGATCCGCGTGAGCACCTCGATCCCGGCCGGCCGCAGGATCCTGACGATCAAGCCGGAGAAGCGCAGTATCAGCCACACCGCGAGCAGCACGGCCGCGATGCCGAGCCCGATGGCGAGATAGCCGCGAGCTCCATCCGCCCGCTGCACGAAGAGCATCGTGGCGACGATCGCCCCCGGCCCGGCAAGCAGTGGGGTGCCGAGCGGCACCAGGGCGACGTTCGACGTCGCGGGGCGGCTCGGATCATCCGCCATGCCGGTGAGCAGCTGCAGTGCGACCAGGAGCAGCAGGATCCCGCCCGCGGCCTGCAGCGCCGGTAGATCGACATTGAGGTACTGCAGGATCTGCCGCCCGCCAACCGCGAAGACCACGATCACGCCGCCGGCCAGCCCGACCGCGGTCCAGGCGGCCAGGTTGCGTTGCTTGGCTGGCAGGGTGCCGGTCAGTGCCAGGAAGATCGGCACCATGCCGGGTGGATCCGTGATGACAAACAAAGTCACGAACACCTCACCGAAGAACCGCAGGTCCACGCGAACATCCTGGCGGATGATCAGGCGGACCGGGCACCGGCGCGTAGGGTCTCGAACGCCTCCGATGAGGTGAGGTGCGCCCCGATCGGGATGGGCTTGTTCGCACCGTGGAAGTCGCTCGATCCGGTGGCGACCAGGCCGAGGGCGTCGGCGAGCGCCCGCACGGCCGACCGCTCTGCAGGCGAATGATCCTCGTGCTCGACCTCGAGCCCGGCCAGGCCGCGCCCAGCCATCTCGACGATGAGCCCGTCGGGCACCACCCGTCCTCGCCGGGTCGCCCGCGGATGCGCGAACACCGAAACACCACCGGCGTCGCGGACGAGATCCAAGGCGAGAAATACGTCAGTGTCTGGCTTGGGCAGCCGCCAGCGCTGTCCGAGCATAGCCGGCGCGAACGCCTCGGCCACGGTCGTGGCGAGTCCACGGCGGATCAGCGCCTGGGCCAGGTGCGGGCGGCCGACCGTGCCACCCGCGGCGTACTCCTGCACCTCAGGCCAGGTGACGTCGACGCCGTCTGCCCGCATGAGCTCGACCATCCGCTGCGCCCGGTGCTCGCGAGCATCGCGGACACGGGTCAGCTCGGCCTGGAGCGCATCGTGCGCCGGGTCGACGTAGTAGGCGAGCAAATGCAGCGGGATGGCCGGCTCGACCGCATACCACCGGCAGGAGATCTCGACGCCGGGGACGAACTCGATCCCGAGTCGCCCGGCCGCCTGCGCCGCCTCGAGCCAGCCGCGAAGGGAGTCGTGATCGGTCAGCGCTACGACGTCAAGGCTGGCCTCGTTAGCCGCCTCGATGACCCCCGCTGGCGGGAGCGTCCCGTCCGAGACGGTGGAGTGGGTGTGCAGGTCGATGCGCATTGACCGCAGACGTTACCGGAGGTCAGCGATCGGGAGCGGCCAGGCCCAGGCATCCGACCCCACCGAGGGTGGCAGCGGCACCGAGTCGTAGGCCCGTCCCGCTTGCGGATATACCGTGAGCACGTCCGTCAATGTGACCACGACGAAGGAGGCACTGTCCGGCCTCCACACGGCGGCGTACGTCGTTTTCACGGGCCAGCTGGCGATCGGTTCGGCCGTCGTCCAAACGGAATTCGCGTCGTAGAGCCTGATCCCGCTGGGCCCGATCACTGCCCAGAACCGGCCGTCGGGCGACGGAAACACGCGGTCGTCGAGGTTGAAATCGACGGAGCAATTCGACCGGACCGGGGTGAAGGCGTTTGGGTCCAGTTCTCCGAGACATGGGGGCTTGCCGCCGTAGCTCGCGATAATCCGCTCGTTACCGATCGTCGTCCCGAACAGGCTGGACAGCCCGTTCGGGTTCTCGGTGGTGGCGACGTACGCACCCCGATCCGGGAACCACATGTCCCAGATGTCGAGGCCACCACCGGTCCGCGTGCCGGCAAGCACCACACCCGACCCGACCACCAGCTGCGGAGACAGCGCCACGCCCTCGGTGGAGACCACGCCATTCACCTGGCCTCCGCTGTACGTGCCGAGGAACAGCGTGCCGCTTGAGGTCCAGGCGATCTGCGGTCCGGGGCGGCTACTGCTGCCCGCGCTGACCATCGCGCCGTCGCCGGCCGCGAGCAAGGTCTGGCCCCCCGCCTCGTTCACCAACCAGACCATGGCCTTGCCCTGATCGACCTGATAGGTCTCGACGAGCCATCCTTCAGCGACTCGAAGTGCGCGTTTGGGAGCGCCTAAACCCGCCAGAGTTACGACCGTGCCATTGGCGCCTTGAATTCGATCACCGTTGAGCACATCGACGGGGAGCACTGCCCCGACCACCGGAGCGCTGGTCCCCGCCAACGGTGACGCGGTCGCGGATAGGGAGGTGCCAACACCGATACCGGGTTCGCCGCCCGAGCCGGCGAAGGAGAAGATGCCCGCGCTGACGGCAGCGACGCTCGCCACCGTGACGGCGGCCACGAACGCGGCGCGGCGGCGGCGAACCCTCGCCGCGTTGCGGATCGCGCGATCGGCTACCTCTTCGATCACCGGCGGTGCCGCGACCCGACTGACGAAGGTCTCGCGTAGCGCGTCCTCGACAAGCCCCATCACGAACCTCCCTCCACGATCGACTGTGACGACGCCTGCCCGGATACGCCTGACCGGTCCGGCGACGACCGACCTAGTGGCGACGGCGGTCTGGGCGGGGGCAGAGCCACACCGGCCGGTTCCACGCCGGACTCGACCAACCGGTTCCGCAACGTGGTGAGAGCGCGGGCGCACTGACTCTTAACCGTGCCGAGCGCGACGCCAAGCACCCGCGCCGTCTCGGCCTCGGTGAGGTCCTCATAGAAGCGCAGCACGAGCACAGCCCGCTGGCGGGGCGGCAGTGACTGCACGTGTCGCCACATCGCCTGACGTTCCAGCCGCTCGTCGAAGCGATCAGGCGTGGCCCGCTCCGGCATGACATCGGTGGGCCGCTCGCCGTGCCAGCGCCGGCGCCACCAACTCGTCGCGGTCGTGACGAGCACCCGCCGTGCGTACGCGTCGACGGCCTCGATCTCGCCGAGCCGCTTCCACGCCAGGTACGTCTTGGTCAGCGCGGTCTGGAGTACGTCCTCGGCATGGGCCCAATCGCCGACGATCAGGTACGCCGTGCGCTGCAGTGATGCGGACCGCGCCGCGACGAACCGGCGGAATTCGGCCTCGACATCGCCCACTGCCCGTGCCCCCTCCGCGTCCGCCATGGCTCCTCAACGCCGACGCGGCAGCAAAAGGTTGTCACGGGTTACATGCCGTCGTCGACCCGGGCGGGGCGGCGGCGTGCCTCAGAGGCGTCAGGTTCGTACATCTCCTCGACGACCTGCAGGTACAGGTCCGTCGGGTTCGGCAGGTTGGTCACCTTGCGCAGTGCCTGTTCCTGTCCGGCAGATTCGATCTCGAACTCGCCGTAGCCCAGCACCCGACCGAGGGGCGACTGGGTGTACTTCATGTCCGTGACCTTTATCAACGGCATCATGGCCACCCGTCGGGCGACGATGCCTTCGACGAGCATGACTCGCTTGTTGGTGAGGATGAAGCGGTCGTAGTACCACTCGGTCACGTCCCAGAGGACCCAGCTGATCACGCCAACCCAGACCAAGACGAGGATGGTGAGACCTGTTTGGATGCCCTGTTTCGCGAAGTACCCGGCGAGGTAGCCGAGGATGAAGGTCAGCAACACGCCCAGGCTGAGCCTTTTGACAAGGTGAATCCAGTGCCGGCGCCACTCGCCGCGGAACTTCTCCGTGGGGAACAGGTAACGGCGTACCAGGTTGCTCGGTTCGCGGGTAGCGATGAGATCGACGCGGTCGAATCCTACGCCAGCCTGGTCGGCACCGAGGGCGGCAAACTCATAATCGTCGAACTCGACGATCTGCGCGTAGTCCGGTGCGGGATACGTAGGGATCGGCTCGGTGTTGCGCTCCGACGGTTGTCGCCTACGTTCGTCGTCGTCAGGGTCCTCGCCCGGGCGAGGGTCCTCGGAAACCATAGATAGAGGTTAGGCGACCAGGTTGGTGAAGAAATCACCAAAGCCGGTCGCGATGTCCATGATGCCTGCGCCGATTGACTTGAAGACCTCCGCGGCCGAAGCCGGCCGGAAGGCGATAAAGAAGATCAGGAACGCCACTCCACCCCATGTGAAGATCTTCTTGGCCATCCCGGTTTCCTCCTTGGTCGGGCGCCGTCCTTTGGTCTGACATGTTGTCGGGTTGTCCGCGTCCGGCGTGATGAGCCACCGGCCCGTGTGGACGGAGCGCGAGCATCATGGGCAGAGTCTGACTTACGGTAGCAGCTTCCTACGACCTCGTTAATCGCTTCCTAGCAACTCGCGGAATTCACTCAATCGCGTTCAGGTGCCTCGCGTTCACGAGCATCGCTCGCATCGCCGAGTCGTGGCGCAAGCCGATGCGACGCGGCGCCGTAAACAAGTTGAGTCGGTAATGATTCGACCAGGTCATGTAGGACGATGTCATCAGCGAGCAGGTAACCAGCCGCGGGCGGCCACGCAATCGCATAGAGCCACATCGCTCTGGCCTCACCGACGTACACGCTGCGACCAGACCCGGCCGGCACCGCCCACAGTGGAATCGGATGGCGTCCCGCCCACACTTTCGCGTGTGGGGCCGAGTTTTGCGCAGCGTCGCGCAGGGCCGGTCCCGGATCGGCGCCCGCCAATCCACCCAGCGCATTGCCGAGGCCCACCCCGGGATCCTCGGCGACGAAGGCGACATCGGCCGGCCCCGATGAAAATGGCGCCGGGCCCGAGAGCGCGATGGCCGTGGCCCGGGGCGCCCGCCGCTCGTCACCCGCCCAGGCCACGCCGGTGACTGTCCACCCTGGAGGAAGCGGCCACGGGCACCACAACGGAACCGGTTCGTCGTCGCCGCCGAAGCGACGGATACGGTCCCGTACCGCGGCCAGAATCTCGGCGCCCACGCGGCCCGGCACATGCAGCGGCGGCACCGCGCCGCACATCTCACAGCGCCACTCCGAGTGCATCAGATCTGGCGGTCGGACCGTGTCGCCGCAGCGCGGGCAGCTCACGGCTAGGCCCACGGGTCCATTCTGCTCCCCTGTCAATGCTTTGGGATCCTGTCGATGCTTTGGGGACGGTTGTCAGGCGCGTGGCGGCTCGGCGTGCTGGCGGATCCACGTGTGCATGGCGATACCGCTGGCCACGCCGGCATTGATGGACCGGGTCGAGCCGTACTGGGCGATCGAACAGACCAGCGCCACGACCTCGCGGGCTTCGTCGGACAACCCAGGTCCCTCCTGGCCAAAGAGTAGGACACATCGCCGCGGCAGGTGCGCGGTCTCAATGGGAACGGCTCCCGGAAGATTGTCAACACCGACGAGCACCAGACCCTCGCCGCGCGCCCACCCCGCCAAGGCCGCTAGATCGTCGTGGTAACGCAGGTGCTGGTACCGGTCGGTCACCATGGCGCCGCGACGGTTCCAACGCCGGCGGCCGACGATGTGAACTTCCTTCGCGAGGAAGGCGTTGGCCGTGCGCACAACGGTGCCGATGTTGAGGTCGTGTTGCCAGTTCTCGATCGCCACATGGAAGTCGTGACGGCGGGTGTCGAGGTCCGCGACGATCGCGTCCACGCGCCAATAGCGATACCGGTCAACGACATTTCGACGATCGCCCTCGCGTAGCAGCGCCGGGTCGTAGTGGTCCCCCGCCGGCCACTCGCCCGGCCACGGGCCGACCCCGACCGGCAACTCGTCCTCAGGCAAGGGCACCCCTCCCGTACGGTGCCCTTCTTAACACGCCTACGGGCGCAGGACGCCACCTAGCGCATAGAGGAACCGGCTCTCGGCGAGTCCGATGCGCCCGGGCTGCGCTATCGCGACCCCCTGCGCCACCCCTGCCACGACCGCGGCGATGTGGGTCAACCAGCCCCGGTACGCCGTTGCGTCCGATTCGGTGCAGCGGACCGAGAGCACCTCAGATGCGTACCGGCATGCGGCGAGAGTCTGCACGGTGAGCACCTCGGCATCATCGGACAGCGCGTCGGGATCGTGATGGGACTCGGCATAGATCGAGCCCACGACCTCCCGTACCAGCGGGCTAGGGGAAGCCAGACCCGACGCGATGGCTTCGATGCCGGCGATTCCTTCGGCCGCACGGCGGCCATCGGCCGGCGCGGCGGCCACGGCGGCCATCAGCACCCGACGCGGGAGGGTGACAATCAGCTCCCACTCATCGCGGTCAAAGGCGAGGGCTAGGGCGGACTCACGGGGCTGGTTCGACATGATGGCGACCTCCCGCCGTCAGCATATTCCCCGCAACCGGCCGCAAGGCCATACCTGACGTGCGTCTAAAGCGCGACCGCGCAACTCCAGCCGTCGTAGATGCCGCCGTGGCGTTCGATCGTCTCCTGCACCCGCCAGGTCAGCTCGTGCAGCCGCGGCGGGGCGACGGGGTCGGTGCGGACCGCGGTCAACGCCAGTTCCCCGGTGCCGTCCGGATCGATGGCCGTCATGAATCCGTCGGCGCGCAGGTCCCCAGCGGCGGCCTCGGCCGTAACCTCGTCGGCGAAGAATGCCAGGTGCTCGACATCCCGCGGGATGTCGAGGCGGTCACCCGCTGACGCCAGGGCGTCGAGAACCACGCGATCCGCGAGCAGGCGATACTGGCGCGCATCCGGGGCGAGGGTGTCGCGGACATACGCCCAGTGTGGGTCGTACTCGACGGTCGCTTCGGCGTCGGCCAATCCCGGCACATGGACCGTCGCCGATGGTTGCGAAGGCAACTGAGCCGTGAATCGGCACCGGCCGCCGGACGCGACACCACCGAGGTAGACACCTCCGAGATCCTCTACGGCCGCCCGGACGGCGACCTCGGCCTCGACCAGATGCCCCGTGGGTAGGCCATCGGCATCGGCCGGGTACGGCACGCTTACGTCGAGTCGGACGGGAAGGCTCGGCACGGGGGCGGCATCGATGGCGCCAAGGTCGACCGTCCACAACGCGGCCGCGTCCCCGACAAAGCCGGGGTACGTCTGCCACGACTCGGACCAACGTGACTTGCTTCGACCGAGCAGCCGTCCGAACAGGCTCACGGATCTCCTGGGGCGTGAGGGGTGCAGGAACCCCCGAGTGTGGCAGACCGGTGCACGACGGTGAAGCGTCAGCTGGATGTGACCGGCGTGGGGAAGCTCGGGTGCTCGGGGCCGGCATGTGTCTTCTTCGGAACCATCACGCGCCGGCGGAAAATGCAGACCATGGTGCCGTCCTGCTTGTAGCCGCGGGTTTCCACGGTCACGACGCCCCGATCGGGTCGCGACTCGGACTCTTTCTTGTCCAGGACCGTTGTCTCCCCGTAGATCGTGTCGCCATGGAAGGTTGGTGCCACGTGCCGCAGAGACTCGATCTCGAGGTTGGCGATCGCCCGGCCGGAGACGTCCGGCACGGACATACCGAGAAGCAGTGAGTAGATGAGGTTGCCGACGACGACGTTGCGCCCGAATTGGGTGGCCGTTTCGGCGTAGTGGGCGTCGAGATGCAACGGGTGGTGGTTCATCGTGATCAGGCAGAAGAGGTGGTCGTCGCTTTCGGTCACGGTCTTGCCGGGCCAATGCCGGTAGACGGCCCCGATCTCGAATTCTTCGAAGTACCGCCCGAATTGCATGAATCCTCCGCACGTCGCCGCTGCGTGGTAGCAAGCCCGAACGTAACGGACCTGGAACGCAGTGAACGGCGGGGCCCTCCCCGGCGCCCGCCGCCCACGCTTTGATGACCAAATCTTGCAGCCCGAGTGCCGAATATTCATAGAGCCGACACAGAGACCCGAGTCACAGTTATCAAACCGTGAGGTTCTAACGCCGGAGAAAGACCTGCTCAAGTACGGTCTGTGACGGCATCGGCACGCTGGGACTGCCGCTGGATTGCCGGCAGGAAACATGCCGGCGTACCGCCCGGCATCCGGTGACGGTTCCGGGAGACCCACTCGTAGACCGGCCAGGCGAGAGCAAGCACCGGCCGCCGGGCCAGTAGCCACCCCACGCCACGCCAATACCACCGGGAGTCGCGCAGCAAGGCCGCGATCGCGGCCGGGCCCGCGGCCCGAAGGGTCGGCGCCACCCACTGCACCGCGGCATCGCACTCCCGCGCGGTCAGCCCGAGCGCAGCCAGGTCCGCGAACTGCCACGGGATCACTGTGGCCCGACTCGGAATCCGCCGCCCGACGAATGCCGCGCACGCGCTACAGAACGCGCAGTCGCCGTCGAACAGGAAGACCGCTGGCACGCTCCCATGATGCGCGGCTCTCGTGACGAGCGCCAAGGCAGGTCTCGTGACAAGCTGCACAGGCAGGGCGTTGACGCGGCGGAATGGCTTCCCGGTCAGGCTTGTTGTGCCCGTGTGCTGGGACATCCGTCCCAGACGATCGAACGGAGTATTTGCGATGGCGACGAAGAACCTGACCGCGGCCGAGTTCGAGGAGCTCACCGGTAGTGAAGGCATCACGCTGGTGGACTTCTGGGCCGAATGGTGTGGGCCGTGTCACCGCTTCGCACCGGTATTCGAGAAGGCTTCGGAGAAGCACGCCGACATTACCTTCGCCAAGGTCGACACCGAGGCCGAGCAGGGCCTCGCGGCCGAGTTCCAGATCTACTCGATCCCCACGATCATGGCGATCCGCGATGGCGTCGTGGTGTACCAGCAGGCCGGAGCCCTTCCCGAGCACCTCCTGGAAAACCTGATCAGCAAGGTCCGCGAGCTGGACATGGCTGAGGTGCGCGCCGCCGCCGCCTAGGTCCTAGGAGCGCGCGGCGAGCGCCAGCGAGCCACGCGCGACGACGGCTGCAACGCAACCCCGCGTAGGAGCGCGCGGCGAGCGCCAGCGAGCCACGCGCGACGACGGCTGCAACGCAACCCCGCCGAGGAGCGCGCAGGCGAGCGCGACATCCGCCTGGCGGGCCTAAATCCTCGGGTGTAATTTCTTGACGTTCCGGGTAGACAGATGCCCGTACGTGTGTTCGGATTAGTACGTGCGTTGGAACAACCTCACCGTTAATGGACCCGAATCGCCAGGGGCGCTCCCCCTGGCGATTCCCGGTTCTGTGGCCCGAACCTTCGACTCGCCCGGCTTCGCCGGCATGACGTTCTACGAGATCCAGGCGAAGTCGATCATCAGTCGGGTTCCCGCGGCGTCTCAGGTGCCGTTCGAGTGGACCATCAATCCCTACCGTGGCTGCAGCCATGCGTGCGTCTACTGCCAGGTCGGTGACACTCCGATCCTGATGTCCGACGGGCGCTGCAAGGCACTCTCCGACATCCGCGTCGGGGACCGTGTCTTCGGCACGGTGTCGATCGGTGGCCGGCGCCGCTACGTGCCAACCGCTGTGCTCGCGCACTGGTCAACGATCAAGCCGGCGTATCGCGTGCGACTCGGCGACGGCACGGAACTGACCGCCAGCGCCGATCATCGGTATTTGACCAACCATGGCTGGAGCCACGTCGCGGCGTCGCATTCCGCCGGCGGTCGTAGGCGAGTCGTCACGCCGCCGCAGCGGCTCATGGGCACCGGCACGTTCGCCGAGGCGCCGAAGGACACGGTGGACTATCGCATCGGTTATCTCAACGGACTGATCGTCGCCGACCGGCCGAGTGCCACCCCGGCCGAACAAGTGCTGGCGCGCGCCCGGCACTACCTTGCCGGCTTCGACGGGCCGGACGACGAGCCCTGGCCGCCCGCCCAGTGGCCCGCCGTGCCGTCGGACGAGTGGCACAAGGGCTTCCTTGCCGGGATCTTCGACGTCGACGGCAACGGCGCCGGCCGAATTCGAATCTCCAACTCAGACCCACAGGTCAGGTCGTGGATTCACTCGGCACTCACGGCGCTGGGCTTCGGGCCCCTAGGTGAGCCGCCGTCGACCGTCGTGGTTGCGGGTGGCCTTGCTGAACGGTTGCGTTTCTTCCACACCGTCGACCCGGCCGACACCCGCAAACGCGTCATCGTCGGCGCCACCGTCGACTCGAATGCCGGGCTGGCTGTGGAGTCCGTGACGCCACTCGGTCTCGAATTACCTATGTACGACATCACTACGGGGACCGGTGACTTCATCGCCAACGGCGTGGTGAGCCACAACTGCTTCGCTCGCAACACCCACACATACCTCGACCTCGATGCCGGGCACGACTTCGACTCCAAGGTGATCGTCAAGGTCAACGCACCGCAGTTACTGCGCAAGGAGCTTTCGGCGGCGAAGTGGACGGGTGACCACATCGCCATGGGGACCAATGTGGACTGTTACCAGCGGGCCGAGGGCCGCTACGGCCTGATGCGCGGCATCATCGGGGCACTGCGCGACTTCGCCAATCCGTTCTCGATCCTGACCAAGGGCACGCTGATCACCCGGGACCTCGACCTGCTGAAGCGGGCGGCCGAGGTGACGAACGTGGGAGTGAGCTTCTCGGTCGGGTTCGTCGACGAGGACCTGTGGCGCAGCGTCGAGCCCGGTACACCCAGTCCACTTCGGAGGCTCGATGCGGTGCGCCGGTTTTCGGATGCGGGATTCGCGGTTCATGTGTTGATGGCGCCGATTCTTCCCGGCATCACGGACAACGATGAATCAATCGAGGCGACGGTGGCCGCGATCGCCTCGTCGGGTGCGGCCGGAATCTCGCCGATCAGTCTGCACCTGCGACCAGGCGCCCGGGACTGGTACGCGGCCTGGCTCGGCCGAACCCATCCTAAGCTGGTGGGCCGGTACCGGTCGCTGTTCGGGAACGGGTCGTACTCGCCGAAGGCGTACCAACGCGAGGTGAGCGCTCGGGTCGCAACGGCGGCCCGCCGGTATGGCATCGGCAAGGCCCACATGACCGACCACCGAAGCATCGAACAACCCCAGCCGTCCGCACCAGCGCCCGAACAGCTCACCCTGCTCTGAATCCCACAACCTCCGCCGCGACTGGGTGGCGGCCACCGAAGGTGCGTTTGCCCGCGCCCACCTTCGAGAGATGCGCGTCAATGGATCTCCGATAGCGCGCTATCCTCCAAGATCGTGGACGACTTCGGCGTCGTACGAGCTAGGGTCACAAGTGTGCGCACCCCCAGGCAGATTCTCGACGAGTCCACCACCATTGCTGTCGTCGGTGCTTCCCGGCACGAGGAGAAGGCCGCGTACGCCGTGCCATTGCAGCTGAAGCTGCATGGGTGGCGGGTGATCCCGGTCAATCCGTACGCGGACGAGATCTGGAGCGAGCCGTGCTACGCGAAGCTGGCCGACATCCCTGAGCCAGTGGACCTCGTCAACGTGTTCCGACCTTCCGATCAGGCCGCGGCCGTGGTCCGCGACGCGGCGGCCATCGGCGCGCGAGCGGTCTGGCTGCAACAAGGCATCGTCTCCGCCGAGGGGCGACAGATCGCCGCCGAGGCAGGCATGGACTACGTCGAGGACCTCTGTACAGCCGTCATCCGGGCCATTGAACGGCTGACCAATCGCGGCTGAGGCCGGCGTTGCTCTCACGATTAGAGGGTCAAGCGCCCGACTCGATCCAACGTCGTGTCAGGCTGTTCGCCCTCGGTGAGTTGGACGTCATCGACGATTCGACCATCGCGCAGCCGGATCATCCGGTCGCACCTGGCCGTGATGTGCTGCTCGTGGGTGGCGATCAGGACCGTGACGCCGTGGGTGGCCCGAAGTGCGACGAGCAGATCCAAAATCTGCTCGCCCGTTCGTGAGTCCAGGTTTCCCGACGGCTCGTCCGCCAGCAACAGCTTGGGCCGGGCGACGAGCGCGCGGGCGATGGCGACGCGTTGCTGCTCGCCACCGGAAAGCTGTCCTGGCAGTGCCGCTTCACGGCCGCCCAGTCCGACCGCCTCGAGCAAATCGCGCGCCCGCGCGGTCTTGTTGAAGCCGACCCGGTACGGCAGTACCGGCGCCAGCACGTTGTCGAGTGCGGTCAGCGTCGGCAACAGGTGGTACCTCTGGAACACGAATCCCACGTTTCGGCGGTAGGCGTCGAGTTGGCGTCGTCGCAGCAGTGTCACGTCGCAACTGTCCACTGTGATCGATCCTGAGTCGGCCCTCTCGATTGAACCGACAATATGAAGGAGTGTCGACTTGCCCGAGCCCGACGGGCCCGTGATCGCCGTCATCGACCCGGGCGCGAACTCAACCGAAACGTCATCGACCGCGAGGATCCGGGTCGCCCCAGTGCGAAACGTCTTGCTGACTGCAAGTAACTCGAGCGCCGCGCCGCTGGGCATGGTCACTCCTCCGCTAACAACGTCGCGACAGCCATTCGGCTCTGAACCAGGACCGGGATCAGTGCGGCCATCCCGGTCAGCAGCACGCCGCCGACGAGCGAGCCGGCGAACACCCAGCCGAGGCCGATCGGAAACCCGCCAGCGAACGCGCCCGCGCCGACAAGGCCAAGCGCGGCGCCAGCCGTCGCGCCGATCACGCCGATGCCCATGGCCTCGTAACTCACCAGCCGACCCCGGGCGGCGGCGGACCAGCCGGTGGCGGTCAGCGCGGCCAGCTCACCCGACCTGTCCCGAATGTTGAGGTACAGCACATCGGCGACGACCGCGATACCGAGCAGAACTGTCGCGACAACCGCGACCGCGTCCACCCCGCGGACCCGCAGCGAGATCGCGTCGCCGAGCAGGGTACCGGTGATTGATCCGTGGAACGCCCAGGTGATGGCCGAGAGCAACGTGATCGCGCAGATCCCAATTGAGGGTGATCCCACCGAACTGGCCGGAGAGAAAGTTCGGCCGTACCTCGACCAAGGTCGTGCGTGACATCAAGCCGGACCGGGTGATGTACGAAATCACCGACGCCGGCCGGTCCGAACTCGCCGACTGGCTCAACTCGCCCAGCATCCGTGCGTCTGGCTATCGTGACGACTTCTTCCTCAAACTGATGGCCGCCGCCCATTCCCACAAGAGCTCCGCCGTACGCTCGGTCGTCGCCAACCAGCGAGCGCAGTTGCTGCGCGAGTTGCGTAATCTCGGCCAGTTGCGCCGCGACCACGAAGACGACGAGGTGGTGAGCCTGCTGCTGCGCGCCGCCGAACGACACATCGCCGCAGACCTCGCCTTTCTTGACGACGCGGAAGAGAACCTCCACATCGACGCATCACCGACCACCGCCGGATCCAGGGACCGGCAGTCCACAATGGATCCACTCGCGGGCGAGCGGGACGAAAGGTCCGCATGACGCGCTAGAGCTTGTACTCCTTGAGAAGACCACGGGAGATGATGGTCTTCTGAATCTCCGAGGTGCCCTCGCCGATCAGCAGGAACGGGGCCTCGCGCATCAACCGCTCGATCTCGTACTCCTTGGAGTAGCCGTAGCCGCCGTGGATGCGGAACGACTCCTGCACGACCTCGGCGCAGTACTCCGAGGCGAGCAGCTTCGCCATACCGGCCTCGACGTCGTTGCGCTCGCCGGAGTCCTTGAGGCGCGCGGCGTTGACCATCAACGCGTGCGCCGCCTCGATCTTCGTGCCCATCTCGGCCAGCTTGAACGCGATCGCCTGGTGATCGGCGATCTTCTTGCCGAACGCCGACCGCTGCTGTGCGTAGGCCACGGCGAGCTCGAACGCCCGGATTGAGATGCCGCAAGCTCGGGCGGCCACATTGACCCGGCCGACTTCGATGCCGTCCATCATCTGGTAGAAGCCCCGCCCGAGCCCGGCCTCCACACCGCCGAGCACCGACGAGGCCGGCACCGCGTGTCCGTCGAGGATCATCTCGGTGGTCTCGACGCCCTTGTACCCCATCTTCTCGAGCTTGCCGGGGATGGTCAGGCCGGGTGCGGTCTCGCCAAAGCCGGGCGCCTTCTCGAGCAGGAACGTCGTCATGTTGCCGTAGACGGTTCTTGCGCCGATGTCCGTCTTGACCAGCGTGGCAACCACCGCGGACTGGCCGCCATTCGTGAGCCACATCTTCTGTCCATTGAGGACGAAACCGTCGCCGTCCGGAACGGCTCGGCTTTGGATGCCGGCCACGTCCGAGCCCACACCCGGCTCGGACATCGAGAACGCGCCGCGCATCTCACCCGTGGCCATTGCGGGTAGCAGCCGCACCTTCTGTTCTGGCGAACCGTGCTGGGAGACGAGGTACGCAACGATGAAGTGAGTGTTGACAATGCCTGAGATGGACATCCAGCCACGCGAGAGCTCCTCGACGACGAGCGCGTAGGTCAGCAGTGACTCACCAAGCCCGCCGTACTCCTCCGCGATGGTGAGCCCGAACAGACCCATCTCGCGCATGCCATCCACGATGTCGGTCGGATACGCGTCGGCGTGCTCGAGCTGCTGCGCGTGCGGAATGATCTCCTTCTCGACGAAGGCCCGCACCGTGCCGAGGATGTCGCGTTGAACCTCGGTGAGTCCGGGCGTCTGAGCAAGCCGAGCCATGAGGTGCCTCCGCTGAGCACGTGCGGGTTGGTTATCGGTTACCGGTGAGTATGGGCTCCGGGTCGGTCGGGGCCAATGCGCGGGGGTGGGGTGCCCCTTGTGCGAAATCTCACCAAATGCCGGTCTACAGGGAAGAATGTGGTCGACAGGACGGAGGACTGGCGATGACATGGCAACCCGGATCCGACGCCGCCGGTGGCCGGGATCCCCAAGACCCACTTGGTACGGATTCGTCAGGAACGCCGGCCGCTCCGCCACCGCCGCCGGACCAACCCTCGGTGTCACCGACGACGCCGCCGTCAGGCGGCCCCGGCGGCTCGACGCCTTCATCCGAACCGGCGCCGCCGCCGCAGCCGTGGCCAGCGCCGCCTTCCTATGAACCGCCCGGAGGAGAATCGACGCCGGGCGGTCAGGCGTACCAATACCAGTCGCCGCCGCCGGAGTACCAACCGCCGGGGGGCGGCTATCAACCCGCCGGATACCCGCCAGGCGCTCCGGTCTATCCCGGTTACGCAGGCCCGCAGCGGCGCACCAACGGCCTCGCGATCGCCGCGTTCATCTGCTCGTTGGGCGGGTTCATCACGCTCATCTCCGCACCGGTCGGTGCGGTCCTCGGTCATATGGCGAAGCGTCAGATCGCCCAGACCGGCGAGGAGGGTGCCGGGTTCGCCCAGGCCGCCATCATTGTCGGCTGGGCGATCACCGGCCTGGCGCTGCTGGCCTGCTGCGTTGGCGTGATCGTGTTCTTCGCCGCCGTCGGCGCCAACAACACCTGACGAGCGAGCGATCAGCGGTACGGAACCTCGCGGACGCTGTTACCTCCGTCGATGACGAGGATCTGTCCCGTGATGTAGGACGCCGAGGGCGTACAAAGAAAAGCGATCGCCGCCGCGACCTCGTCCGGCGAGCCCGGACGGCCCATCGGTGTGTCGAGGCCACGTTTGAGTTCGGCCACAGTGGAGCTTGCGGTGTGGATGATCCCAGGTGCGACCGCGTTCACCGTGACGCCGTCGGCCACGACCTCCATCGCGAGAGCTCGGGTCAGCCCCAAGACGCCGGCCTTGGCGGCCGCGTACGCCGCCTCCGTTGGCAGGGCGTTGACTGGTCCGGCCGTCGCGGAGAGATTGACGATCCGGCCCCAACCTCGTTCCGCCATTCCGGAAACGACCGCGCGGCTGGCGAGGAACGTCGTGGTGAGGTTCCGGTCGATCTCAACCCGCCACTCGTCGAAGGTGAGCTGAGCCACCGGACGCAGCACCTCCGGGCTCGCCTTGCTGGCCAGGCCCGCGTTGTTGACCAGGACGTTGATGTCGCCGAGCTGCTCGGTGATCGCATCGACGAGGGCACCCACCTCCGCCTCATCCGTGAGGTCCGCCACGAAGCCGGTCACCCCAAGCTCGGCCGCGCGGTCATGAATCCGCTTCGTGGTGGACACGATCGCCACCGACGCACCGAGATTCTGCAGCCGGGCGGCAGTGGCAAAACCGATGCCGTCGGGGCTGCCGGCACCGGTGACGAGGGCGACCCGGCCGTCGAGGCGGTCTGCATCCATGCCGCTGATCCTGCCGGTACCGGCGGTGCCGGGCAAACGGGCCCCGCCGGGTACCACCCGCGCCTTGAAACCGGAGAACGGCGACGTGACCGGAACCGCTACCCTGACCTGCGACGCGCGGCCCACAGGGCATCGTCGTCACCCCAACGGCGCCACCCCGGAGACATGCTGATGACGAATCCTGAAAACCCGAGCAACTGGTCGGACCCGACCTACCAGCCACCGCCGGTGCAACAGCCATACCCGAGCGCACCGTCGGAGGCCGGATATCCGTACGGCGACCCCTCCACGTACCCGACCACGACGCCTTCGTACACGCCCACTCCGTACTACGCGCCGCAGCCCGGATACGCCCCTGGGATGGCGTACGGCCAGCCCCCGTACGTCGTCGCGCGACCACCAACGAACGGCCTCGCGATCGCGGCCATGGTCTGCGCTCTCGCCGGGCTCGCCACCGCGATCAGCTTCCCGGTCGGGGCGATCCTCGGCCACATCGCACTGAGGCAGCTCCGGGAGCGGGGCGAGGAGGGCGAAGGATTCGCGAAGACCGGCATCATCGTCGGTTGGATCGGGACCGGTCTGTACGTCCTGTGCTGCGGCGCCTACCTCATCTTCTTCGCAAGCCTCTTCAGCGCGGGCGCGTTCTCCACGCCGCCCTCCTGAGCGTGCCGCGGGCGGTTGTCACTCGGGCGGGCTGAACGTGGAGGTCCGGGTCATGCCGGCCGCCCGTCCCTTCGCGGCGACAACCAAAGCCATCTTGCGGGATGCCTCATCGATCATCTCGTCGCCGAGCATCACAGCGCCGAGCTTGCCGCCGGCTTCCGACGTGTAGTAGTCGTACGCGTCCAGGATCAGCTCGGCGTGGTCGTAGTCGGACTGTGATGGCGAAAAGACCTCGTTCGCTGCCTCGATCTGACCAGGATGCAGCACCCACTTGCCGTCGTAGCCCAGCGCCGCCGCACGCTTGGCGACGTCGCGATAGCCGTCGACGTCGTAGATCTGCAGGAACGGACCGTCAATCGCCTGTTGATCGTGCATCCGGGCCGCCATGAGGATCCGCATCAGAATGTAGTGGTACGGATCCCCGGGGTAGTCGGGGTTGAGCGCACCCACCGTCAACGACTTCATGTTGATCGATGCCATGAAGTCGGCCGGACCGAAGATGATCGTCTCCACCCGGGGTGAGGCGCCCGCGATGGCGTCCACATTGACCAGTCCGCGGGCGTTCTCGATCTGGGCCTCGATCCCGATCGTGCCCACCTCGAGCCCGATCGTTTTTTCGATCTGGGTCAGCGTCAGGTCGAGCCAGGCGATCTGATCGGGCCCTTGCACCTTCGGCAGCATGATGCAGTCCAGATTGGAGCCGGCGCCCTCGACGACCTCCACGACGTCCCGGTAGGTCCACGCTGTGGTGAGGTCGTTCACCCGTACCGTGCGGGTCTTGCCCGCCCAGTCGCCCTCGTTGAGCGCCGCCACGATGTTCTTGCGGGCATCCGGCTTCGCCAGGGGGGCGACCGCATCCTCGAGATCGAGGAAGACCATGTCGGCGGGGAGCCCCTGCGCCTTACCGAGCATCTTGGGGCTCGACCCGGGCACGGCCAGGCAGGACCGGCGGGAACGGGATGCGCCCATGCGAGGGCTCCTTCGGTTCTTGTGGTGAACGAGTTCTTGTGGTGAACGAGCGTCTGATTGACTGCACGGTAACCTCGCGCCATGACGTCGGAGAACCGTCCTGTGGAAGATCTCACTGGTACGCACGTCGCCGTGGTCACCGGAGCCAGTTCGGGCATCGGGCTCGCGGCGGCCGTGGAGCTCGGTCGGCGCGGATGGCACGTGGCACTGGTGGGGCGCAACCCCGGCCGGCTGGCCACGGCGATGGAACGGGTGCGTGCGGTCGCGGCCGTACCGCCGCAGTCGTACCGGTGTGACTTCAACTCCTTCGCCGAGGTACGCCAGACTGCGGCCACGCTGCGCGATCGGTACCCGTTGATCGATGTGCTCGCTAACAACGCTGGCGGCAATGTCGCACAGCGACGGTCCACAGTGGATGGTTTCGAGGAGACGATCCAGAGCAACCACCTCGCCCCATTTCTGCTCACCCACGAGCTGCGTGAGCAGGTGCGCGGTGGGCGGATCATCAACACGTCGTCTCGGGCCCACATGCAGGGCCGGCTCGACCCCCACGACCTCAACAGCGCGGAGCAGAGATACGTGTCGCTGTTCATCTACGGGTCGGCCAAGCAGGCAAACATCCTATTCACGGTCGAGGCGACGAAACGCTGGCCGGACATCCTTTCGGTGGCGTTCCACCCGGGCGTCGTGCGGACGCGATTCGGCAGTGAGAACCCGTTGTACGGCATCTTTTACCGGTACGCTCCCGGGCTGCGCAGTCCGGAACGCGGAGCACGCACTCTCGTCTGGCTTGCCACCGTCGGCCGTTCGGAGCTCACGCCGGGCGGCTACTACATGGATGAGAAACTGCGCCAAGCCCACCCGAAGGCCACCGACCCTCGCCTCGCGCGGGAGCTCTGGGAGGCGAGCGCGAAGGCGGTCGGAGTTGCGGCGTAAGGAAGTCCCCACAACTGTAGTTGATCACGCTGGGCGTGAAACGTGTGGTCTGGTTGCGCTCGGTGGTGGGCTGGGGTTCCGCTGGCGTGTGCGTGTTTGGCCGGTCACAATCGGCATCCATCGAGGGGCTTGGTCCCTCGATGGATGCCCGTGACGTCGAAGGTTCCCTGGAAGTGAAATCCGTAAGGAAGTCTGACGCTGGGACCTGACCCGGAAGGGTCACGCACTGTTGCTACGAGCACGCCGGTCAGAGTCTCCGTTCCCTGATGCGATGAAGGAGCGGGGCCTCCGCTCCTCGTGACAGTCACCCCGGTCTGGGGTTTCCTGTGGATTGTCACGGTCCACAACGAAGAAGGAGGCCCCTCTGTGGACGAGTATGACGGCCGGCAGTATGTCGGGATAGACCTGCACCGGCGGCGCAGCGTGATCGTGCGGATGACGCCGGAAGGCGAGCGGCTGGGTGGCGCGGTTCGTATCGACAACGATCCGTTCAGCTGGCCGAGCAGGTCGCCTCGTGGGGTGAGTGCCCGGAGGTGGTGCTGGAGGCGACGTACGGGTGGTACTGGGCGGCGGACGTGTTGGCCGAGGCGGGCGCGATGGTGCACTTGGCGCATCCGTTGGGGGTCAAGGGTTTCGCGTACCGGCGGGTGAAGAACGACGAGCGTGACGCGCGGACCTTGCTGATCTGCTGCGGATGGGCCGGCTGCCCGAGGCGTGGATCGCCCCGCCGGAGGTGCGGGGGCTGCGCGAGGCGGTGCGCCACCGGTGCAAGCTGGTCGCGCTGCGCTCCGGGCTCAAGGCCCAGGTCCACGCGGTGCTGGCCAAGCAGGGCGTGCAGGTACCCGTGTCGGACCTGTTCGGGGTCGGCGGGCAGAAGCTGCTCGACGAGCTGGAGCTGGACGCCCCGTTCGCCGCCCGGGTGGTCTCGCTGCGCCGGCTGATCGACGCGTTCACCTTCGAGATCGACGTGCTGGCCCACGCGCACCGCCGGTCATCTCGCCCGCGACCGCGGCTACCAGGCGATCCAGGCCATCGACGGGGTCGGGCCGGTACTGGCCGCGGTGTTCGTCGCCGAGATCGGCGACGTGACCCGCTTCGCCCGCCCCGCAGCAGCTGTGCTCCTGGGCCGGGATGACCCCGCGGCACCGCGAGTCCGACACCAAGGTCCACCGTGGTCGGATCACCAAGCAGGGCAACCACCTGGTCCGGTGGGCCGCGGTCGAGGCTGTGCAACGCCTACACGGCGGGCCGATCGGGCGCACCCGGGCCCGGCTGGCCGAACGGCGCGGCGCGAACATCGCCAAGGTCGCCGCCGCCCGCAAGCTCCTCACCCTGGTCTACTACGGGCTGCGCGACGGGCACATCCGTTGCCTGGCCCGGCCAGCGTGAGCAGGAACCCGGCGCAGCCAGGACGCGAGGTCGTTCGCGGTCTGACCCCCACCACGGTGGCGCGGTCGACGACTTGATTGACCCCGCCTGGCTGCGGCCGTACCACTCCATGCCGCCCCCGCCGGCGGCGAAGGGATGACCGGCAACCGGGTCCCCGGTTCCGCCACACCGTCCACATCGGACGTTGGAGAACACGGCCACCCACAACACGCTTCCCGGCGTGCACATCATGCGCCGCTCGGAGCCGGCGTCAAGGCCAAGCCCGCTGCGCGGGTCGACCTACGGTCGAGCCTGGACCCCGACCCCTCGCTGGCGTTTGTCTGCACCGAGCCGGGAACCAGGACAAACCGGTCACAAATTCCCGACCAAGAGGGGTTGACCGGCCCCGCCCCTTCAGGGATGACTAGGTGCGGCCATCACCGCCGTGGCGGTGGGCCATAGGTCGTGTCGGGGATCGTTCCTGCCACGGCGTGCCCCGACGCGTCGTGGGGTTTGTGGCACGCGCGGTCACGATGCCGACCGGTGTGTGCTCCGCGCGCGGGTACATGGGGTGTCCTTCAGCTTGTGGGCGCGGTCATTTCGGCCCAGCAGAACCCGGCGAGTTCGCGGGCGATGGCCACAGCGACGACGTTGCCGGCCTGGTCTTACGGGAGCTGAGCCGCCGGAACCGGGCGCACAGGCGCTGTTGAGCGGTCCAGGACCGGGCCGCGGTGGCCGGATCGACGCCGTCCTGGCGGCGGCGCAACACAGCACCCAGGCTGGCCTGGTGTTGGTAGGCCCAGGCGGACTCGATCAGCTGGGTGCGCAGGTGAGTGTTGCCGGCTTTGGTTATCCGTCCACGATGGACCGACTCGCCGGAGGAGTACTCGGACGGGACCAGACCGGTAAAGCCCATGAACGTGCGCGCGGCCGGGAACCGGCGCCAGTCCCCGACCTCGCTGGCAATCGTCAACGCGCCCAGGCGGGCGATCCCGCGGTAGGCGGCCAATCTGGCCACCGCGTTGGTGAACGGTCCGTGGGTGTACCAGTGCCCCAGGTCGGCCTCAATCGCGGCGAGCTCGGCGTCGCGGGCGGCCAGCACGGCCCGGTAGTGGCCGTAGGTCGCGTGCAGCGCCGGGTTGTCGAAGCGTTGCGCGGCGAGCCACTGTTCGTGCTTGCCGGTCCAGGCGTCCTGGTACCAGATCCGGTCGTGGCGCAACAGGAACTTACTTAGCCGGTGCCGGCTGCGGGTGCGGTCCTGCACCAGGGCGGCCCGTGCTCGACACAGATCGCGGACCGCTTCCTCAGCCTCGGTCGGCACGTGGATCGCAACCAGCTCCCCAGCCCGGTGTAGCCGAGCCAGGCGTTGACAGTCACGTCGATCGGTCTTGACCCGATCCGCCGGCGCCTTCGGGATCAACCCCGGAGCGACCACGTCACAGGCCACCCCCATCGAGGTGAGCAGCCGGTGCAGACCGAACCCGGTCGGACCCGCCTCGTAGCAGACCCGCAGCTGGCCCCGGTCGGGGAAACGGTCGATCAGACGGCGCACCGACGCCTCATCATTGATGATCGTCTCCACGTCGGGAATCTGCTCGCCCCACCGCAGAATCCCGACCGCGAACTTGCTCTTACTCACGTCCAACCCCAGGTGGATCGGACCAGCAGACAGAGAGACACTGGACTTCATAACGGCCGGCTCCTTCCGATGTGGCTCCTTCCGCTCCAGGGTGGATGACCCACGAGAGATCACCTACGGGTGCAGCGGATGTGAGCCGGCCGTTCCATGCTGACTAGTCACACGCAACCACC
>CAWDLN010000025.1:0-11057 GCA_963803115.1 uncultured Actinomycetota bacterium | reverse complement strand
CATACCCATTATGTGGTAAAGAATCCAATGGGCGACGTTGTCCGGATGACCCTCGAGCTCGGCCGCCAGGGCGAGCGCTGATGCGTCAGACAGCGGCGACTGAGACAACTCGCGCGCCAGAAGTATTCCCACCACAATCGCCGCGGACGAGGAGCCAAGACCCCGGGCGTGCGGGATCCGGTTGACGCACGACAGCCGCAGTCCTGGCGGCGCGGCCACCCCCATGCGGTCAAAGGCGGCCAACATCGTGGCGACAATGAGGTGCGACCCGTCGGTCGGCACCTCGCCCGCGCCTTCACCGGCTACCTCGACCCGGTAGCGATCCGGGACTACTTCAGCGGTGACCTCGTCCCCGAAGTCAAGCGCGAGACCGGAGACGTCAAAGCCGGGCCGAGGTAGGCGCTGGTCGCGCCGGCCACGGTCACCGGGCCAACACGCCAGACAACCGATCTGCCCCCCGTCATGGCGGTCGCTCTAGTCGGCGTCCTCGTCCTGGTTTTTCGAGTGGGGCCCTGGTCATCACGAGTAGGGCCGTCAGCGGCGCGACGTTCAGCGCCGTGTCCGATGCGCCCTGCGGTGTCTAGTGCCCGCGCAGGGCGTACTCGATCTGGGCACTCACACTGCGCAAGTCGTCGGCGGCCCACCTGGCGATGGCCTCGTAGATGTCCGGGTCGAGGCGCAGCAGCAGCCGTTTGCGCTTCGTCATGCGCCGTCAGCCGTACAGCGTTCCGGTGTTCACCACGGGTTGGGTCGCGCGATCTCCACAGAGGACGACGAGCAGGTTGGAGACCATCTGAGCCTTGCGCTCCTCGTCGAGCTCGACGACGTTGCGGGCGCTGAGCTAGTCCAGGGCGAGGCTCACCATGCCGACCGCGCCTTCCACGATCTTGAATCTCGCCGCGACAATCGCATTGGCCTGCTGGCGCGCCAGCATGGCCTCGGCGATTTCGGGCGCGTATGCAGGTGGGTCACTCGGCTCTCGAGCACCTCGACGCCGGCCAGCTCGACGCGCTCCCGCAGCTCGGTAGTGAGCTCCGGGCTGACGCGACGCGTCAAGAAACTCGGCGGTCACCCTCATGGGACTCGTACGGAAAGCTGGTCGCCAGATCTCGTACCGCGGCCTCGGCCTGAACCGCGACGTACTGCACATGGTCGTCCACGGCGAAGATCGCCTTCGCGGAGCCGAAAACGCGGTAGACGACGGCCGCGGCGATCTCCACCTGTTGCCGTCCGCGTCGGAGACATTGAGCCTCGCGGTTTCAAAGTTGCGGACTCGAAGGGACACCTTGCGCTTGGTGGTGAGGGGAACACCCAGTGGAACCCGGCCTTCGTACCGAGCCGATGTAACGCCCGAAGAACTGCACGACGCGCGCCTCGTTCGGGCTGATGACCATAAACCCGCTCGCGATCAGGACGAAGACCAGCGCGGCAATCGCCACGACAATGCCGATCCGGTTGTCCGAGCCCGGTTGGGCGGCCCGGTCCTGGTCGATCGCGTACCACACCGTCGCGGCGATGATTCCCAACTCCACCAGCAGCATCAAGAACCCTGGCAGCCGCAACGTTCGTCTCTCCATCGAGAACTCCCTTGCTATCGAAGTGATATCACAACGCTAGCACCCGGGCGCAACCTGCGGCATCACCCCGTTGATCTAGGGCAAATCAGGGTGATTAGTGATCAAAGCACGCGGGAACGCCACATCAAATCAGGGGGCGAATAAGTCACGCCGCGGCGGGTTCGGGTGCCACGGCGGCGCCTTCCGTGGAGCGCATGAGCCGACGCGTCGCGAGGCGCCATACGATGCCATAGATCACGGTGAGCCCGCCGCAGACGGCGATCGGCACCCGCGGATCCGTGTGGTCCACCAGGAAACCGGCGACCAGGAGGCTGGCCGAGATCGCCAAGGTCGCGATCATCATGTCGGTGGCGAAGACCCGTCCGCGGAGGCCGTCCGGCACCTCGATCTGCAGTGCGTAGTTCGACATCACCCAGTTGCCTCCGCCGGAGATGTGGGCGATCACGACCAGCACGAGCACCAGCCAGAACCACGGGCTCACGGAAACCGCGAGGTACGCCACGCCATAGGAGACCATGGATGCGGCCAGGCCCGGCATCAGCCAGTTCCTATGCATGAGCACCCGCCGAAACAGCAGTGGTCCGATCAGCGCACCGGCTCCCCGGGCGGCGAAGAGGAGGCCCGTGGCCGTCGGACCCAGCCCGAAGACCACGACAGCGAGCACGGGAAAGACGGCGAGGACACCGTTGCCGATGCCCACGGCCGATTTCACGGTTACCAGCGAGAGCACCCGGGGGTGGCCGCCGATGAACCGCACGGCCTCAGCGATCGCGCGTACCGGATGCGCCGGCGCGGGTGCACCGTCGTGCGCCACCTGCAGCGCCCGCCGTACCCGCAACACCAACAACGCCGCCCCGGCGAGACACGCGAGGTCAACCGCGAAGCAGATGTACGGGCTGAACTGCTGGCTCATGACGCCGCCGAGCGAGGCGCCGACAACGAGCATGGTGCCCCACGCACTGCCGCTGAGCGCATTGGCGGCGGCGAGATCCTTGGCATCGACCACATTGGGCAGTGCCGCACTCGCCGCCGGCGTATAGACCGACTTCGCCGTGGCCGCCAGACCGATCGCCACGGGACCGAGCCACGCGGTGCCGGGCGACCGGACCCCGAACAACAGCGCGATGGCGGCGATGGTGCCGAAATTCGCCACAACCATCAGCGTGCGCCGATTCAACCGGTCGGCCAGCGTGCCGGCGAACGGCAGTACCAGGGCGCCGACCGCGGTGTCAGCCGCCAGGGCCAGTGCGCCCGGCAGGCCACTTCCGGTGAGCTTCTGAAGCAGTGACACCAACGGGATCAACGCGAACCAGTCGCCGCCAAAGACCACGAGTTGAGCCAGAAACAGGTACCGGAAGTCCCGATTGCGCGTAAGGACCGACAGAGTTGGCGCCACGTACCGGCACCTTACTCCCGGCGGGCTCCTGTTAAGCGGGGTCCCCTTCCTATACAGGACGGCATAAGAAGGGGACCCCGCTTAACAATTCAGGCGAGGTCCAGTGCCTGGGCGGCGGCGAGGGCGTCGTTGCGGATGCTCACCGGCGGCGGCGCAGTTGAAATGGCCCACTCCGGATCCTTGAGCCCATGCCCGGTGACCGTGCAGACAACCGTCGACCCGCGCGGTAACAGCCCTCGGTCAGCGGAGGCGAGCAAACCTGCCACCGAGGCCGCACTGCCGAGCTCGACGAAGACCCCGACTTGCCGGGCGAGCAGCCGGTACGCCGAGAGGATCTCCCGGTCGGTAACCGCGTGGATTAGGCCGCCGGAGGCGTCCCTAGCGTCGACGGCCTTGGTCCACGAGGCGGGGTTGCCGATCCGGATTGCGGTCGCGATGGTCGAAGGTTCGGGAACGACCGCACCGTCCACAATGGGCGCTGCCCCGCTCGCCTGGAAGCCGTACATCTTGGGCCGCTTGGTCGTGTGCCCGGCGTCGCGCTCCTCGACATAGCCCATCCAGTACGCCGTGATGTTGCCCGCGTTGCCGACCGGAAGGCAGTGGATATCGGGCGCGTCGCCGAGCGCCTCGACGATCTCGAACGCGGCCGTCTTTTGCCCGTGCAGCCGATCGACGTTCACGGAGTTGACCAGGGCCACCGGATAGTCGATGGCGAGTTTCGAAGCCAGCGCGAGACAGTCGTCGAAGTTGCCGGCGACCTGCAACGGACGTGCGCCGTGCACCAGCGCCTGAGCGAGCTTTCCGGTGGCGATCTTGCCGGCGGGGATGAGGACGGCGCAGGTGAGTCCGGCTCGGGCGGCATAGGCCGCGGCGGACGCCGACGTGTTACCGGTGGACGCGCAGATGATGGCCTTGGCCCCCGCCTCGACCGCCTTAGACACGGCAACCGTCATCCCACGGTCCTTGAACGACCCGGTGGGGTTGGCGCCCTCCACCTTCAGGTAGACGTCGCATTCGGTCCGTTCGGATAGCGCGGGCGCCGGAACCAGCGGTGTGTTGCCCTCATGCAGGGTGATGACCGGCGTCGTGGCGTTCACCGGCAACCGGTCCCGGTATGCCTCGATCACGCCACGCCACCAGGTCACAGGTCGCCCTCCACCCGCATCACCGAACCCACCTCGCGCACGATCTCGAGCCGGCGCAGTTCGTCCACTGTGGATGCGAGGGCCGCGTCCGTGGCGGTGTGCGTCATGACCACGAGCGTGGCGTCCTCGCCCCGGCCCTCCTGGCGTACGGTCTGAATGCTCACGTCGTGGTTGGCGAAGACCCCGGCCACCGCGGCGAGTACACCAGCCCGGTCGGCCACATCGAGCGATACGTGGTAGCGGGTCACTACCTCGCCTATCGGCTGGATCCGCAGGTCGGCGTAGTTCGACTCGCTAGGCGAGCGCACCCCGGCGAGGCGGTTGCGGGCCACCGCCACGATGTCGCCGATCACCGCGCTCGCGGTCGGCGCCCCACCCGCGCCACGGCCATAGAACATAAGCTGCCCGGCCGCCTCGGCCTCCACGAAGACAGCGTTGAACGCGTCGGTCACGCTGGCCAGCGGATGGGAGCGCGGGATCATCGCCGGGTGCACCCGGACCGAGACCGCACCGTCCTTAGTGGAGGCGATGCACAGCAACTTGATGACGCAGCCCATCGCGCGCGCGGACGCGACGTCCGCCGCGGTCACGTCGGTGATTCCCTCGCGGTAGACGTCGGCCGCGCGCACCCGTGTGTGGAACGCCAGTGAGGCGAGGATAGCCGCCTTGGCGGCGGCATCGAAGCCCTCTACGTCCGCGGTCGGATCCGCCTCCGCGTAGCCGAGAGCGGCCGCCTCCTCAAGCGCCTCGTGGAAGCTCGCCCCCGAGGCGTCCATTTTGGACAGAATGAAGTTGGTGGTGCCGTTGACGATCCCGGTCACCCGCGTGATGCGGTCACCGTGCAGTGAGTCGCGCAGTGGCCGCAACAACGGAATGGCACCGGCGACCGAGGCCTCGTAATAGAGGTCGGCATTGCCCTCGGCGGCGGCGTCATGCAGCACCGGGCCGTCCTCGGCCAGCAATGCCTTGTTCGCCGTGACCACGCTCTTGCCGGAGCGCAGCGACTCGACCAGCCAGGTTCGAGCGGGCTCGATGCCTCCGACCACTTCGACGACGATGTCGATGTCATCGCGCTTGATGAGGCCCAGCGCGTCGGCCGTGAACAGTGACATGTCGACCGGCAGGGCACCCCGGGCGCGACCGACCCGGCGTACGGCGATGCCCGCCAGCTCAAGCGGCGCACCGATGCGTGCCCGGAGGTCCTCGGCCTGCTCGTGCAGCAGTCGTACGACCTCGGCACCGACGTTGCCGCAGCCGAGAAGCGCCACCCGTACCGCTGACTTGTCATCCTCCACGTTGCTGCCTCAACATCTTGTATTTACCCCACATCCAGAGCGAGGAGGTCGTCCTCGGTCTCCCGTCGCACGATCACTCGGGCCGTGCCGTGGCCGACGGCGACCACCGGTGGTCGAGGCACGTGGTTGTAGTTGCTGGCCATGCTTCTGCAATACGCACCCGTACCAGGCACCGCAATGAGGTCTCCGGGTCGGAGGTCCGCCGGCAGGAACTCATCCTTGACCACTATGTCGCCAGCTTCGCAATGCTTTCCCACCACCCGGGCGAGCATTGGCGGCGCCTCGCTCGAACGGTTCGCCAGGGTGGCCGAGTAGGACGCGTCGTAGAGCGCGGTCCGGATGTTGTCGCTCATGCCGCCGTCGACGCTCACATAGGTGCGGATGCCGTCCACGTCCTTGACCGTGCCCACCTCGTAGAGGGTGAACACGGCCGGGCCGACGAGGGCCCGCCCGGGCTCGATGGACAGATGCGGCACCGTGAGCGACCGCGCGGCGCATTCCTGCTCGACAATCTTCAACATCCGCGCGGCAAGGTCACCCGGCGTGGCTGGGTCGTCCTGTGACGTGTATGCGATCCCGAATCCGCCGCCGAGGTCGACTTCCGGCAGTTCGACGCCGAACTCGGTTCGCAGCGCGTGCTGCAGGCCCAGCACCCGCTTGGCGGAGACTTCAAACCCCGACGTGTCAAAGATCTGCGACCCGATGTGGGAGTGCAGCCCGACCAGATCGAGCACGCCCTCGCGCAGGATCTGGGCCGCCGCTTCGAAGGCCTTTCCACTGCCGAGCGAGAAGCCGAACTTCTGGTCCTCATGGGCGGTGGCGATGAACTCGTGGGTGTGCGCCTCGACGCCTACGGTCACCCGCACCATGACCTTCGGACGCACCGCGAGCTCGCGGGCGAGCGCGGTCAGGCGAGCGATCTCGTCGAACGAGTCGACCACGATCCAGCCGACGCCGGCGTCGAGTCCGCGGCGCAGCTCGGCAACGGACTTGTTGTTGCCGTGCATCTTGATGCGCGCGGGCGCAACGCCGGCCGCCACGGCGACCGCGAGCTCTCCGCCCGTACACACGTCGACGTTGAGGCCCTCCTCCTCGACGATGCGAAGCACCGCCTTGGCGCAGAAGGCTTTCGCCGCGTAAAAGATGTCCGCGCCGGCGAAGGCATGGCGGAAGTCGCGGCATCGATCGCGGAAGTCTGCCTCGTCCAGTACGTACGCCGGCGTACCGAACTCGGCGACCAGGTCTCGCACATCCACACCGCCGACCCGGAGCGCGCCCTCGTCGGACCGCGTAACGGTGACCGGCCACAGTGGACCGAGCAGCACGTTGACATCGCCCGGAGTCTTGAGCCAGTCAGGACCACGGGTACCCATGTTGCCGTGCAGCGCACCAGCCTCATGCGCTCGCATTGCCAACCTTCGCTCGCGACTGAGCTTGCGTTTGCTCGCGATTGCGGCGCTCGCTCCTCACGCTCGCGACTGAGCCTCGCAAGCTCGCTCCTCGCGCTCGCACTAGTACTCCTCTTTACATACGGTCAGGAGCGGAGACGCCGAGGAGTCCAAGCCCGTTGGCAATGACGATCCGCGACGCCTCCACCAGCCAGAGCCTGGCTCGATTGAGGTCCGTCACTGGTTCGTCGCCCAGGGGCAGGACCCGGCAGGCGTCGTAGAACCGGTGGTACGCGCCCGCGAGGTCCTCGAGGTAGCGCGCGACCCGGTGTGGTTCCCGAAGCTCGGCGGCGGTGGCCACCACAGCCGGAAACTCGCCCAGCGCCTTGAGCAGATCGTTCTCCCGCTCATGCGACAGCAGCGACGGATCGAAGTCATCACCACGGGTCACTCCGAGCTCGGCCGCGTTGCGCAGCAGGGAGGCGATGCGGGCGTGGGCGTACCGTACATAGTGGACTGGATTGTCGTTGCTGGCCCGGGTCCACAGGTCAAGGTCAAGGTCGATCGGCGAGTCGACCGAGTAGCGGGCGAGCGCGTACCGCGCTGCGTCCACACCGATCGCGTCCACCAGATCGCCGAGATTAATGACGGTACCGGCGCGCTTGCTCATCCGTAATGGCTGGCCATCCCGGACCAGGTTGACCATCTGTCCAATGAGGATCTCGAGGTTCTGGTCCGGGTTGTCGCCGAAGCACGCCGCCATCGCCCGCATCCGACCGATGTAGCCATGATGATCGGCCCCCAGCATGATGACGACCCGGTCGAAGCCCCGGCTGCGCTTGTCGAGGTAATAGGCACAGTCGGCCGCGAAGTAGGTCATCTCCCCGGTGCTTCGCACCAGTACCCGATCCCGGTCGTCGCCGAAGTCTGTGGTCCGTAGCCAGACCGCCCCATCGGCCTCGAAGACATGACCGACTTCGCGGAGCCGGGCCAGCGCTGCCTCCAATTCGCCCCGGTCGTGCAGGTCCTTCTCGTTGAAATAGACGTCGAACGTCACCCCGAACTCCGCCAGGGACGACTTGATCTCGTCGAACATGAGGGCCACGCCCTCGGCCCGGAAGACCTCCCGCGCCTGCGGCTCGGGAAGCGTCGGGGCATCGGGACGCTTGGCGACCACGGCAGCGGCGATGTCAGCGATGTACGTCCCGCCGTACCCCTCGTCGGGAATCGGCTCGCCCCGTGCTGCGGCGAGCAGCGATCGAGCGAACCGGTCGATTTGGGAACCGGCGTCATTGAAGTAGTACTCGGTCATCACCGAGGCGCCGGTCGCGCGGAGCAGACGGGAGAGGGCGTCGCCGACCGCCGCCCAGCGGACACCGCCGATGTGCACCGGTCCGGTCGGATTGGCCGACACGAACTCAAGGTTGATCTTGTAGCTCGACTGGGTAGTCGATGACCCGTACCGGGCACCGGCATCGACGATCACCCTCACCAGCTCGCCGGCGGCGGCGGCGTCGAGCCGGATGTTCAGGAAGCCGGGGCCGGCGATCTCGACCGACTTGACGCCCGGCTGCTCGGCCAACTTGTCGGCGAGCGCAGCGGCTAGATCACGTGAGGTGAGGCCGACCTTGTTGGCCAGTTGCAAGGCGATCGTCGAGGCGTAGTCGCCATGATCGGCATTACGGGGTCGCTCCACGGTCGTGGACTCCGGGAGGAGCGTGTGATCCAAGTCACGCTCATCGAACACGGAGTGTGCGGCGGCCAGCACGGTGGCTGCCAGGTCGGCCGGAGTCACTTGCCAATGCTATCGGGGTAGACTGACCGACTTGGCGGCGGTCCGACGTCGGCTGTCACTATCCGGGACGGCTGACGGCCCTGCTTGCCCACCCCGGGCTTACCTGAACCCAACTCCGTGACGAGGCCCCATGAGCATGAGCACCGGCGACGTCCGCCGTCCCTCCAACCCGAAGTCCGGCACCGCGGCCGCGTCCGATGGACCCGAGGCCGAGGTCCTTGATGACGGGCCCAAGGGCGGGGTCCTGCCCGTAAAGAAAACGGCGCGGCGGCCCGGGGCTATCAGAAAGACCACTGGCACGGCGGCCGACACGGGTGCGGCGTCGCCTACCGAGAGGGAGCCCAGCGACGAGGAGGCCACCGACAAGGAGGCCACCGCCACGGAGTCCGCCACCAAGGTCGCGGGTTCGGCCAAGGCGACGCCCGCCGCCAAGAGCGCGAGGACCGCACCGGCCAAGGCCACAGAAACCAAGGCCACCGGAACCAAGGCCACCGGGGCCAAGACGACTGGGGCCAAGACGACTGAGATCAAGGCGACCGGCGCCAAGGTGGGCGCGACGAGGTCGGCCAGCGCCCGCCCGACCGGGCGTCCCGGCAACCGGCCGCCGGCGCGTGGAAAGGGTCGCAAGCCAATCGCTCCCGTACGGGTGGCTCAAAGCCGCAACTGGGGACCGATCCTGCTCTACTCGCTGACCGGTCTCATCGCGATCGGGATAATCGCCTTCGGCGCGTGGAAGGTCTACCAGCGCGACCATCAGCCTTCGTGGCAGGAGCGGGCAGCGGACATCACGGGGATCCAGAACTACCGCCAAAGCAATCCCGAGTGGTTCCTGTACGACCCGAACGTGGGCAACCACAAGGCCGGCACGCTGACTTACCCATCGAGCCCGCCGGTAGGTGGGGTGCACAACCCGCATTGGCAGAGCTGTATGGGAGACGTCTACACCTCCCAGATCGCCAAGGAGCAGGCGGTCCACTCACTTGAGCACGGAGCGGTCTGGATCACGTACCGGCCCGACCTGCCGCAGGATCAGATCGACAAACTGGCCAGCCGCGTGCGCGATGTCGAATTCACGATGATGAGCCCGTACCCGGGTCTCGACGTGCCGATCTCGCTGCAGGCCTGGGGCTACCAACTGAAGGTCCAGGACGCGAGCGACGACCGGATCGACCAGTTCATCAACGCCCTGCGCAAGAACGCGACCCAAGAGCCGCAGGCCGGCTGCAGCGGCGGCATCACCGACGCCACCCCGACACCGCTGGATCTGCCCGGAGCGTGAACCTAATGCCTGAGCTATCCCGGCGCGGAAAGATCACCGTCGGGGTCGTCGCGGCGGTCGTCATCGCCATGATCGGCTTCACGATCGGGCTGTTGTCGGCGCGGCCGGACTACCCCGGCGAGAACTCAGCCGACGTTGGCTTCGCCCGCGACATGTCGACGCATCACGGCCAGGCGGTCGAGATGGGGATGATCGCGTTCCAGAACGCCACAACGCCCGACGTCCGCACTCTCGGTGGTGACATCGCAGTGACCCAGGAGGGTCAGATCGGCGTGATGCAGGCCTGGCTCAAGCAGTGGGGTGTCGGGCCTAACGGCACCCAGCCGCCGATGGCCTGGATGCCGGAGGGGCAGCGCGCCCTCAACGGCAACCTGATGCCGGGTATGGCGACCCGCGACGAGATCGCCAAGCTGAAGGCGGCCAAGGGCAAGGACGTCGACATCCTGTTCCTGCAGTACATGCTGCGCCATCACCTCGGCGGTATCCACATGGTCGACGGGGTGCTGTCCGAGCACCCGACGCCCGAGGTCAAGGAGATGGCCGAGACCATTAAGAAGAACCAGAGCGGCGAGGTTGTCGTGATGGAGAACCTGCTCAAGCAGCTCGGCGCACAGCCGATCAGCTGAGCTTCCGTCGTCGGCGAACGACGAGCACGAGTACGCCCGCGAGTAGAACGGTGCTGCCAAGGGTGATCGCCGCGCCGATGTCCATGCCCCCGGCCAATGCGAGCGGCCTCAGCGGTGGCGATTCGCGGCGGCCATCGTTACTGGCAATGACAGCCCACCCGGTGTCAGCGACGCGCCAAGCCGGGTCACCGGAGACGGTGCTGCGGCGATCGGATCCTGAATCGACGGTACCGCTGGCTGCTACCCGTTCGCCGCGTCCAGCCTCCACACTCGGGGCGATCGACAGAACCGCTACCACTACCAGGGCAACGACCGAGGCGCGACGCAACCAACGAACAGCCACGTGATCCTCCCGAATCCCTCGCGTCTGGGAAAGATCCTCAGCCAGGAATCGCTATCAACCAACGCGACGCGCCGGGATTGTCCCGCAAACCCGCTCGACGCCCAACCGGCCCACCCTGCTACCCTTTTCCGGTCTCTGAGCCCCCGTAGCTCAGGGGATAGAGCACCGCCCTCCGGAGGCGGGGGCGCAGGTTCGAATCCTGCCGGGGGCACA
>CAWDLN010000024.1:0-48409 GCA_963803115.1 uncultured Actinomycetota bacterium | reverse complement strand
GTCAGATGACGCTGGGAGGCCCCCAGCAGGCTCGCGTAGACCTGGGTCACTTCCGGGGCGGTCAGCCCGTTCTGCGCGGCGCGCAGGTCGTCGATGTCGGTCTGCTCGACCGTCTGGCCCACCCGCAGGGCCGCGGCCAGGTCGGCCTGGCCCTCGGCCAGCAGGCGGTCATAGATCGTCTGGACCGCCGGATCGCTGAACCGGCCTCCGCTGCCCCGGCCGTCGGATCGGCCAGACCGTAGCGGTCCAGCAACGCTCGGACGATGGTGAGGTGCTGCGTCTCCGACCCGGCGATCCGATCGAAGATCGCCGCGTCGTACCGGTCGCCGAACGCCACGTACAGGTCGTGGGCCAGCTTCTCCTCCTGGGCCATCGCGGCCAGCGTGGAGTGCTGCTCCGCGGTCAACGTTCCCTTGGCCGCGAGGTCACCGACGCCGATGCAACGGCCCTGCGCCATACCCTGACCGTTGCCGTCGGCGTTCATGCCGCGCCCGGCCCGGTCCGGCCTCTCACTCATGCCATTGCCATTGGCAGGGCCGTTTCCCGGGCCCGAGCTGGCCGTGGTCGCACTCGCGGTGCCCAGCGGCCCGATCGCCCGCGACCGCGGGCACAGCCATCGCGACGACACCCAGGCCGATCGCACCCGCCGCTGCCAGGACCACGATCCGGCGCTTCGTCATGTTCATCGCTCCTCCAATCCTCGGACTCACACGCCCACCGTCACGCCCCGGCGCGCGGGCCGGATGGACGTGGCGTGGAGCCGCTATGGAGAATTCGGCCGCGGCCCCGGCCGCCGATCACATCGACCGTGCGGCCGGTGAGCCCGTCGGGCCTAGCGACGGCGAAGCCAGGGCAACAGACCGCCCGACGCTGAGGTCTGGGTGCGGTCGCAGCTGCACCGCTGGGACTTTGGGACGCCGACGAGCACCTGGTCGACGTGCAGACCGCAACCGCGGTACGTCGCCTTCTTGCAGGTGCGGCACGTGGCGGGCTGACACATACGCAGATCTCCTTCTCAGGTCTCGCGACAACGGTTCCCACGATACCCCTAGGGGTATAAGGCCAAGGGGCTGGTGGTCAGGCCCACCTCGTCAGGTCGGAACCAGTTACCGATGGCAGCAGGTCGAACGGCCCGGCCGGCCGGGACCGGCGCCTCTGCCGGTGGTACCCCGGTGGGTATCTGATGAGTGAGTCGCAGTGCCTCCGCGTGAGGAGCGTTGACATGCAGACGCAGACGACCGGAGACACTGGTGCCGAGTTGATGGATGTCCGGTTCGTGTCCGGTGAGGCCTACGAGGTGGCGGTGCGTGGGCACCGGGTGATGGTGGATCAGCCCGTGGACGCCGGCGGTGAGGACATCGCGCCGACGCCGACCGAGTTGTTCGTGGCGTCGTTGGCCACCTGTGTCGCGTTCTACGCCGGCCGCTACCTGACTCGGCACGGGTTCAGCCGTGAAGGGCTTGGCGTGTCGGTCGGCTTCGACATGGCCGACGACCGGCCGGCCCGGGTGGCCATGGTCCGCCTGACCGTGCGGGTTCCCGCCGATCTGCCGGCCGAGCGGAGGCCGGCGCTGCAGCGGTGGTGTCGCACTGCACCGTGCACAACAGCCTGACCACCCCACCGGGCGTCACCATCGACCTGATCTGACGGGCTGAGGACGGATGCGATGACGACGTCGGTGACGCGGCCGGAGACCGAGGCCGGTGCGGCGCTGATCGAGCGGATCCGGGCCGGGATCATCGGCGAGGGCGAGATCCTCGACGGCCCGTACGGGCCGCGCCGGATCACCTACGCCGACTACACCGCCTCCGGCCGGTCGCTGGACTTCATCGAAGACGCCGTCCGCGACCATGTGCTGCCCCGATACGCCAACACCCACACCGAATCCTCCGGCACCGGCCTGGCCACCGGCCGGCTGCGCGAAGACGCGCGGCAGATCATCCACGACGCCGTCGGTGGCACCGACGAGCACGTGGTCATCTTCTGCGGCTCCGGCGCCACCGCCGCGATCAACAAGCTCGTCGGCATCCTGGAACTGCGGCTGCCCGACGGCCCCGCCCGCCGCTACGAGCTGCTGGACCAGATCCCGGCCGCGGGAGCGGCCGGTGGTCTTCGTCGGCCCGTACGAGCACCACTCCAACGAACTGCCGTGGCGGGAGACCTACGCCGACGTGGTCGAGATCGGCGCCGACCCGGACGGGCACATCGACCTCGCCGACCTCGCCAACCAACTCGTGCGCTACGCCGACCGGCCGCTGCGCATCGGAAGCTTCTCCGCCGCCTCCAACGTCACCGGCATCCTGACCGACACCGACGCGATCGCGGCGCTGCTGCACGCGCACGGGGCGCTGTCGTTCTGGGACTACGCCGCCGCCGCACCGTATGTGCCCATCCGCATGGCCGAATCCGCGCCGGGCGCGGGTGACGGGAAGGACGCGGTGTTCCTGTCCCCGCACAAGTTCATCGGCGGCCCGCAGACGCCCGGCGTCCTGGTCGTGCGCCGCGACCTGGTCCGCAACCGGGTACCGACCACACCCGGCGGCGGCACGGTCGCGTTCGTCGACCCGGTCGGGCACCGCTACCTCGACGACCCGGTCGCCCGGGAAGAGGGCGGCACCCCGGCCATCGTCGAGTCGATCCGCGCCGGCCTCGTCTTCGCCCTCAAACAGGCCGTCGGCACCGACGTCATCCAGGCCCGCGAGGAACGGCTGTGGCGTCGGGCGCTGCACCGCTGGGCGGCCAACCCCCACATCGAGGTCCTCGGCAACCGACGGGCCGGCCGGCTGTCGATCGTGTCGCTGCGCCTGCGCCACGGCGAGCAGTACCTGCACCACAACTACGTCGTGGCGCTGCTCAACGACCTGTTCGGCATCCAGGCCCGCGGCGGCTGCTCCTGCGCCGGTCCGTACGGCCACCGGCTGCTGGCCATCGACCCGGAACATTCGCATGCGTTCCGCGACGAGATCGGTCATGGCTGCGAGGGCGTCAAACCCGGCTGGGTCCGGATCAACTTCAACTACTTCATCTCCGACACCGTCGCCGACTACCTCATCGACGCCGTGGACCTGATCGCCACCGGCGGGCACCGGCTGCTCGGCGACTACCGCTTCGACCCGCACACCGGCCTGTGGCGACACCGGCACGCGGCGCGGGCACCGCTACGCCTGGCCGACCTGCGCTACACCGCCGACGGCACCCTCGTCGGCCCCGCACGGCCGCCCTGCGCCGGCGAAGACGTCCTCGGTGGCTACCTGCACCACGCCGCAGACGTGATCAGCCGCCACCCCGATGCCATCGACGACGGCCCCACCGGCCTCCCGCCGGACTTCGAGGCCCTGCGCTGGTTCCACCTCCCACCGGCCTGCCTCACCCATCCCGACCGCGCCACCGCCGGCTGACGCACGTTTGCAGCGATGCCGGTCTTGGTCGAGACTCGCCCGACCAAGACCGCTGGAGACAATGTGTGCCGCCGATCAGTGGCCCATCCGGCCGCCCGGGCCAGGCATCCCGGACTCGCCGAACCAGTCGGCGAGCCAGCCGTGCATCTGCATGATCTCGGCCCGCTGGGTGTCGCGGATGTTCCGCGCGAACGGCTCCAGCTCCGGGTGTACGGCCAGGTTCCTGGTGAGCAACGCTGCGACATCATCACCGCGGCCATGTGGTGCGGAATCATGTCCTGCAAGAACGCCCGGTCCGGCGCGTCGCCGCGCAGCCCCGTCAGGTCGCGCATCATCGGCGCGTAGTCGACGGTGGTGTCGCGGCCGGAATACCACGCGGCCAACCAGGCCCGCATCTGGTTCACTTCCCGGGTCTGCGTGTCGACGATGCCCTGGGCGAATGCCCGCATCTCCGGGCGGTCGGTTCCGGCCTGCAACGCCCGCGCCGATTCGATCGCCTCTTCGTGGTGCGGGATCATCTTGGTCAGATAGCTGAACTCGTCGGTCACGGACATGTCCGCCATCCCAGCCATCCCCGTCATGGCGGCCATTCCCGCTCCAGATCCGGCGGGGGACGCCCCGTCCGCGGCAGGGCCCGGACGCATGTGCTGCGCCGCGGCGGCCACGGCGAGGCCGGCGACCCCCACACCGGCCAGCGCGGCGGCAACGGCGGTGATCGCGATCAATATTCGTGGCCTCGTCATGGCATCCTCCTGTTGTTTCGGTCTCCGGGCCAGAAAACAACCGCGGCACGTAGGCCGTATGCAGGCGGCATGGAGACGGAGCGTGGTGCAATCTGCGCTTGCCAGCGTTGAGCGTCTCCGCGGATGGGAGATCACGGGCGCCGAGGCCGACCCGATGGATGACGAGCCAGGAGACACGACGACAGAATCGCCAGATCGACTACCGGCCAACTCGGTCGAGGTCGACGACGTCAACTGGTCATCATGGATCAGCGACCATGCCGATCGCCTGCGGGCATTCGACCTTGACCTGTTCGTAGACGACGAGCCGACCGCGCGGCTCGCTGCCGGCGCACTGATCTTCGCCTCGACCGTCACCGTGGACCAGCTCTTCACTGACCTGGAGCCGCTAAACGAAGCGGGCGGGACCGTCGGTGACGGCGGGGCCTACTTAATCGGCTGACATCTCATCCGGTGTCAACTGGTCCTGGCTACACGCTTGGCTACACGCCCTCGGGCGATGGCGACCCGCTGGCACCAGAATGCAGGTTGTCGCCGCAAGGTCATCACTCCACGCGAGACACTGGCGGGGCATCGAACCTCATTGGGCGGCGCGCCGTTCGTTGCCCGGGCTGCGCGGTGACGTCGGCTTTTGTGGGATGGCCTGCGGCACGGCAAACGACGAAACGGCCCGAGCCGGACGGTCTCAAAGCTAAGGACCCCGATCGCCGGCGGTAGTCACGCACTCGTGTGCTAAATCCGTTGCCACAGGATGGTCTACTTTGGATAGTCACGCCCCGCTCGCGTGCTCGGTACCGGCCATCCACGCTCGTGGGCACGCTGCGGTGGTCAGCTGGGAGTGGTGGCGGGCGCTGTGGCTGCTGTACTCGGCTGCTGTACCGCGCTCACCGAGCAGCGGATAAGAGTCGGTCATTGATCGCGCGAGAGCTTTTTCCAGGCCGGGGAGGGTCCATGAACCGCTAACCCTGGCGGTGCATCCTCGTAGTAAGACCCCTCAGACCCGACGGCGACCTCCTGCGCCTCGCAACGCGCAACTCGCAGGGGCTCAACCGGTACGATTTGCATCAAAGGCGCAGCCAGGTTCGGGTTGCCGGCCGATGAATGGACGTTCTGCGATGCCTACGCCACGGGCCTTTGGCGGGATGGGCTGATGTGACTCACGTGGGTGATGTGTCGGACGAGTTCAACGCCGTTCTGGGCGGGCGTCGCCTGCGGACCGTGTTCCAACCGATCGTGAACCTGGAGTCGGGTGACACGGTCGGCTTCGAGTCACTGGTTCGTGGCCCGGAGGGCTCTTCCCTCGCCTCGGCGGGGTCTTTGCTCGCTGCGGCGTACCGGTCGGGGCGTGTCGGGGAGTTCGATTGGTCCGCTCGCGCGTCGGCTTGCCGGACCGCGCTCGCCGCGGGCCTGGGCCGCGATCAGCTCGTCTTCATGAATGTCGAGCCGTTGGCCCTGGATTCGGAGTGTCCACCCGACCTCTGGCCAGACATCGAAGCGGGCTTCGCAGCGCTGCGTATCGTCCTGGAGGTCACGGAACGGTCGCTTGACCACGATCCGGGCGTTCTGCTCGACGGGCTCGACCGCTTGCGTGTCCGTGTCGAGGGCCTGGCGGTGGACGACGTTGGCGCGGAGCCCGCGACGCTGGCAATGATGCCGCTCATCGCGCCCGCCGTGATCAAGCTTGATATCAACGTGACGCAGTCGGGGATCACGTCCGAACTCATCAAGACGCTGGACATCGTCTATGAAGAGGCCGAGAGGACAAACGCGACAGTCCTCGCCGAGGGGATTGAGAACCGGACTGAGTTGAGCCATGCGCGTTCCCTGGGAGCAATACTGGGTCAGGGCCGCCACCTTGGCGATGCTGCTCCGCTGGGCGACCACGCGGGTCGCCCCGCGCGACGATTCGCCATCAGTGCGCAAACTCCGCCGAGTGTCAAGTCTCCATGGGATGTTTCGAGCGGTCGCCTGATCGGCCGGGCCGACAGGGACCTTCTGGTTGCCTTGTCACGTCGGATCGAATCGGCCATCGAGCTCGAGCCGGTTCCGGCCCTTCTGATCTCACTGTTCCCAGAACCCCACCTGTTCGGGCGCGAAGAGCGACGCACGTACGGGCGGCTAGCTGACCTTGGGGCGACGGCCGCTGTGATTGGGCCCGGCATTCCAGCCGAGCCCGGTGACGGAATCCGCGGAATCGGCCGCCGTCTAGAGGCGCCCATCGAGGGCGAGTGGGCGGTGGTCGCGTTGAGCCCGGCGTCGTCCAGCGCATTACTTGCCCGTGTGGCCCAAGACGACAACGCGGAGTTTGAGTTCGGGGTCACCCATGACACTCAGCGCGTCATTACCGCTGCACGCTGCCTGTTCCGTCGCCTCGGCGCGCCGACTCCACAGTGGACGCCACGCGCAACGACCGACTAAACGCGGTCGCCAGCGTGGCCCGATAGCCATTGGTGTCGGTGCCATACCGACCCTGAGGGAGAACATTCTCCCCACCATCGATGATCTCGATGGTCGCCGAACGCTCATGAGGATCCATTCCGATGATCACCGGCGCCACGCTGAACTCCTCCTCGTCGACACGCTGCATCGCGAACAACGGCGAGACGGCATTGCTACTTCGAGTTGGGCAGACCCCTTTTGAGCCACGACCTCGCCCCGGTGTCCGGCGGGCCGCAAGCCGAAGTAGAACCACACTCGACGATGGGCAGTCTGCTGTAAGAGCGGTCCGCCGAACACCTCGACCCAGCCTGGCCGGGCTGCAGCCGTGCGTCTATTCAAGAAGTAGCTGCTGTACGGGCAGCACAAAGGCCGTCTTCGATCTTCGGAAATGGCGTCTGACCTGCGTCGGGGTGGCGGTTTGTTGGCTCACGACAGAGGAAACCTCTGTCTCGAGACATCGGAAACCGGTGTGTCAAGACATGGGAAACGCTGGGTCCCGTCGATGGTCGGGGGTGTCCAAAGCCAGACTCGTGATCACTGCTGTCGTCGTCGAGGGCCGTAGCCAGGCCGCGGTCGCCCGCGCGTACGGGGTTTCCAAGGGCTGGGTGTCCAAGCTGGTGGCCCGGTACCGGGCCGAGGGAGACGCGGCGTTCGAACCTCATTCCCGGCGTCCGAAGACGTCTCCCAACGCGATCGGCCTCCCGGCGGTGGAACTGATCGTGCGGCTACGCAAGGAGCTGATCGCGCAGGGCCTCGACGCCGGGCCCGACACGATCCGCTGGCACCTGCAGCACCACCGTCACGTCACGCCCTCGCGCGCCACCGTGGCCCGGCATCTCATCGCCCACGGTCTGGTCACCCCAGACCCGAGCAAACGTCCCCGCTCCTCCTTGCTCCGGTTCGTTGCCGAGCAACCCAACGAGACGTCGCAGGCCGACTTCACCCACTACCAACTCACCCGCCCCGACGGCCGGCCCGGCGAAGACGTGGCGATCCTGTGCTGGCTCGACGACTACTCCCACCACGCCCTGTCCGTGACCGGCCATCGTCGGGTCACAGGCAAGATCGTGCTCGACGCGTTCCGTCAAACCATTGCCACACATGGGATTCCAGCCTCGACCCTGACCGACATTCAAGCTGGGTGACGCCCCAAGAGTCCGCAAACCGGCCGACCGTCGAAGGTGTGCAACGGTCCGCAGTCCAGCACCGTGGAAGACCTGCGCCCCAATCGCTCCAGCTGGAACGCGTCAGCCGCAGCGAACTCAACTTCGATCCCACGGGCGTCGGCCTTCGCTCGGGTTGCGTGGAAAGAGGGGTGGCGGGCTAGTCGGCCACGCCGCGCACACCCACCTCATCGAGGTGTATGAGTAGATCCATGGGATCGGCGTACACTCGATACGCGCCGGCTCGCTCAAGCTCCTCCCGGCCGTACCCGCCGGACAGTAGTCCAACGCCCAGCGCGCGGGCGCGGCGCGCTGCGAGCAGGTCCCAGATGCTGTCGCCGACAACGATGGCCGACCCGATGTCGACGCCGATACGGTCGGCGGCCGCCAGGAACAGATCGGGGTCCGGCTTCGCGTGGCGGACCTGGTCGCGAGTGACGAGGGGAGTGTGGTCTGGCAGGCCAAGCATCTCCAATGCGGGACGAGCCGCGCTCGCTTGTCCACTGGTTGCGATGGCCCACCTGACCTGCCGCTCGGTCAATTTGGCGAGGAGTTCGCGGGCACCCGGCAGTGGCCGGACGGTGTCGCGACGTCGGGCATAGGCCTCGTTGTGCGCCTGGTTAACCGCGTTGACCTGATCTGACGACAGCTCACCTCCGGTCTCCCGCATAAGTGCCGTGACCAACAACCCGCCGCTCATCCCCATGCGGCGATGGATTCGCCACACCGACAGCTCAATCCCGACCGCGGTCACGGCTTCCTGCCACGCCAGCACATGCTGGTAGACACTGTCGATGAGCGTGCCGTCGAGATCGAAGAGGAAGCCGGGGCTGTCGACCTGAGGTTCGATCACATTGACTGCCCTGATCGTGTCACGACGGCATCACGCCCTCGATCCACTTCTGCAGCGCGTCGGGTCCGACTGCACCCACCTGCTTCGCGCGTTCCTTGCCGTGTTCAAGGACCAGCAGCATCGGGATGGACCGTGCGGCCAGGCGCTCCGCCACGGCGGGTGCACTGTCCACATTGACCTTGACCACCTTGAGCGAGCCGGCGAACGTCTTCGCGGCCCGCTCGACTCCCGGCTCGACGATCCGGCAGGGCTGACACCACGGCGCCCACAAGTCCAGCAGCACGGGTAAGGCGGAGTCGGTGACGACCGCGTCGAAGTCGTCATCGCCGGCAGTGGTCAGCCACGGCAGCGGATTGTGGCACCGACCGCACCGCGGCACGCCGCTGGCCGCAGCCGGCACCCGGTTACGAGCGCCGCAGTGCGCGCAGGCGACAGTGTCGGCGCGGGTCGTAGCCGTGCTCACGACGCCGCCGCATGCTCCATCGTGAACCTGACGTTCAGCTCCCCTTCGAGGACCTCAACTCGGGTGACCGCCCCCTCGTTCAGCTCGCCGGAGAGCAGGGCGCGACCGATCCTTGTCTCCAGCTCGTGCGCCAGATAACGCCGCAGCGGGCGGGCCCCGTACACAGGGTCGTAGCCATGCGCGGCGATAAGCCGGCGTGCGTCCCCGCTCAGTTCGAGTTTCGTGCCACGCTCGGCCAAGCGGTGTCGCAACTCCTCGACTTGCAGATCGACGATCTTCTCGATCTGCGGCAGGGTCAGGCGCCGGAACAGGACGATGTCGTCCACTCTGTTGAGGAACTCTGGCCGGAAGTGCGCCCGCAGCTCCGCCATGACCTTGTCCCGCGTCTCCGGGTCGATGTCGCCATCGGTGCTCGCGCCCGTCATGAGGTACTCGGCACCGATGTTCGACGTCATGATGATGACGGTGTTTCGGAAGTCGACGGTACGGCCCTGGGCGTCGGTGATTCGTCCGTCATCGAGGACTTGGAGCAGCGTGTTGAAGACATCCGTATGCGCCTTCTCTATCTCGTCGAAAAGCACGACCGAGTACGGCTTACGGCGCACCGCTTCAGTGAGCTGCCCACCCTCCTCGTAGCCGACGTACCCCGGCGGGGCACCGACCAGTCGGCTCACTGTGTGCCTCTCCTGGTACTCGCTCATGTCCAGGCGCACGATGTTGTCCTCGGAGTCGAACAGCGCGGCCGCGAGGGACCTCGCAAGTTCTGTCTTCCCGACGCCGGTCGGTCCGAGGAAGATGAACGAGCCGATCGGCCGACGCGGGTCCTTGATGCCAGAGCGGGCCCTGATGATCGCATCCGCGACGAGTCGCACCGCCTCGTCCTGGCCGATGACCCGTTCGTGCAGGATCTCGTCGAGTCGCAGGAGCTTGTCCCGTTCACCCTCCTTGAGACGACTGATCGGGATGCCGGTCCAGGCCGACACGATCTCGGCGATCTCGTCCTCGGTCACGACCTCTCGCAGCAGCCTGCGATCGCCGACCCGCTGCTCGAGTTGCTCTTCCTCGGCGCGCAACCGCCGCTCCAGCTCTGCGATCCGGCCGTAACGCAGCTCGGCCGCCCGGTTGAGGTCGTAGGCCCGCTCGGCCTCCTCCGCCTCGCGGCGCAGACGCTCCAGTTCGCTTCGGACCTCCTGTACGCGCCGGATGGCCTGCCGCTCGTGCTCCCATTGCGCGCGCTTGGCGTCCGCTTCGGCTCGCAGGTCGGCCAGTTCCCGCCGCAGTTGGTCGAGGCGCGCGATGCTGGCGGCATCGGTCTCCTTGGCCAGCGCCGCCTCTTCGATCTCGAGCCTCATCACTCGTCGGGTCAGTTCGTCCAACTCGGACGGCATCGAATCGATCTCGGTGCGCAGCCGGGCGCATGCCTCGTCGACCAGGTCGATCGCCTTGTCTGGCAGGAATCTGTCGGTGATGTAGCGATGGCTGAGGGTCGCCGCGGCGACGAGTGCCGCGTCCTGGATCTTCACGCCGTGGAAGACCTCGAGCCGCTCCCGCAGCCCGCGCAGGATCGAAATCGTGTCCTCCACCGTCGGCTCGTCGATCAGGACGGGCTGGAAACGCCGGGCCAGAGCGGCGTCCTTCTCGACGCGCTTGCGGTACTCGTCGAGCGTGGTGGCGCCGATCATGTGCAGCTCGCCGCGCGCCAGCATGGGCTTGAGCATGTTGCCGGCGTCCATCGCGCCCTCGGCGGCGCCGGCACCCACGACGGTGTGCAACTCGTCGACGAAGAGCAGGATCCGTCCCTCGCCCGCCTTCACCTCAGTCAGTACGGCCTTGAGCCGCTCCTCGAACTCGCCACGGTACTTGGCTCCCGCGACGAGCGAGCCCATGTCGAGGGCGAAGATGGTCTTGTCCTTCAGTCCTTCCGGGATGTCGCCTTGGACGATGCGTTGCGCCAGACCCTCCGCAACGGCCGTCTTGCCCACACCCGGGTCGCCGATCAGTACCGGGTTGTTCTTGGACTTTCGGGACAGGATCTGGATCACTCGGCGGATCTCGGCGTCGCGGCCGATGACCGGGTCGAGCTTGCCGGAGCGGGCCTCGCCGACGAGGTCGCGCCCGTACTTCGCCAGCGCCTCGTAGGCCACCTCAGGCATGGCGGAGGTGACCCGTTGGTTGCCTCGCACCCGGGTCAGCGCCGAGAGGAACGCCTCGCGCGTGATGCCATGCTCCTTCAGCTGCCGTCCCGCCACGGTTGCCGAGCCTTCGTCAGTGAGGGCAAGTAGAAGGTGCTCCACCGACACGTACTCGTCCTTGAGCCGGCTGGCCTCACGCTCCGCGGCGTCCAGTACCCGGGACAGGCGCTGGGTGAGGAACACCTGGCCCGGTGCCGCGCCGGGGCCCGACACCTTTGGCCGGCGGGACAGGTCGGCCTCGAGGTCGTCTCGCACGGCGTCTGGGTCTGCGCCCGCCGCTATGATCAGGCGGGGGACGAGGCCTTCTGGTTGGTCGAGCAGTGCGAGCAACAGATGCTCGCCGTCGACCTCGGTGTGGCCCAGCCGCAGCGCCTTGGTCTGGGCGTCGTGGAGAGCTTCCTGAGACTTCTGCGTCAGGCGGTTCATGTCCATGTTGTGCTCCCGGTGCGTCGAGATGCCGCTTCAAGCTCATCGATGCGGTCCAGCAGGTCGAGCACCAGGCCGATCGCGGCGTAGTTCAATGAGAGCCCGGCCCGCAAGCGCTGCACCCGCGCGACCGTCACCAACGCCGCTGGCCGGAACCAGAGTGCTCCGGTGGCGTCCCGCTCAGCGTCGAGAAGTCCAAGCGCGACAAATTTCTGGACCAGCTGGGGATGCAGACCGGCTTGTCGCGCGAACCGGTCCAGGCTCAGACGGCTTGGCCGCGTCATCGGATAGGCGATCATTGACGCGGCCTCCTAGGGTCGAATGTGGACACCTTGGCAAGTTCTTCGAACAGTTCGCGTTCGCGTTCGCTCAACCGTGGTGGCACCATCACCTTTACCTCAGCGTGGAGGTCGCCGGGCGGGCCGGAACTCTTGGGCATTCCTTGTCCGCGCAGACGTAACCGGCGGCCCGTCGACGAGCCGGGCGGGACGCGTACGGTGCCCGTTCCGCCGGGGGTCTCGACCGGGATGCTCGCGCCCAGGGCGGCCTCCCATGGTGTCAGCGGTAGGTCGACGTATATGTCGCGCCCGCGCAACCGATAGCGCGGATGCGGAGCGATCCGCACCACTAGGTAGAGGTCGCCTGTGGCCGCGTCGCCGCGCGCCCGCCCGCCCTGCCCGGCCAGGCGGATGCGTTGGCCGTCGGTGACCCCTGGTGGGATGTTCACCTCGTAGTTGCGCGGTCCGGATGGCCCGGCCAAGGTGATGGTCCGCCGGCCACCCCGGTATGCATCCTCGACCGTCAGGGTCAGCTCGGCCTCCTGGTCTGCGCCGGGAATGGGCCCGCCCGGACCGCGCGTGCCGAACATCCCACCGAGCAGGTCCTCGAGATCGATGCCGGAATCCTGGAACTGCCACTCGGTGCGGTAGGGGCCCTCGCCGCTACGGGCACCGGCGCGGCCGAATCCGCGGCCCCCTGGGCCGCGGCCCGCTCCCACCGTTTCCTCGTAACCCTCGGGGATCTGGCGGAAGTTGGGCCCGAAGCGGTCGTACCTGCGTCGCGTCTCGGGATCTTTGAGAACCTGGTATGCCTCATTGACTTCCTTGAACGTCTCCTCCGCCCCAGGATTCTTGTTCACGTCCGGGTGGTGGCGCCGCGCCAGCTTGCGGTACGCCTGTTGGATCTCGTCGGCGCTCGCGTCTCTCGATATCCCGAGCACCTCGTAGTAGTCGCGCGCCATCGCCGTCACCCCGGCCCGCCGGCGACCACTACGGCCGCGGGGCGCAGCTGGCGGTTACCTTCTCCGTAGCCAGGATGCAGCACCTGCAACACCGTTCCCGCCGGTGCGTCGCCGTCGGCCAGCACGCTGACGGCCTCATGCAGCTGCGGATCGAACGGAACGTCGGTTTCATCGTGTCGCCGAAAACCGAGCGAGCCCAGCAGGGCGACGGCCTGGTCACGGACGACCCGGATGCCTTCGATGACCGTGCCAGAGTCCGCGTCGGCATGCTCAAGAGCGCGCTCGAGATTGTCCACAATGGGCAGCCAGGCGGCCGCTACGCGGGCGCGCTCATCCGCTCGCGCGTCAACGACCTGACGCTCGCAACGCTTGCGCATGTTGTCTGCGTCGGCGAGTGCCCGGCGCAAGCGATCCTCCAAGTCGGCGATCCGGTCATCGGCGACCTGGTCCGTCTGGGCACGCACCGCTGGCGCGTCGGTCTGCTCTGGGGCAACGTCACCCGACGCCTGCGGAGCCTGCCCACGTGGCCCTGCAGGGGACGACTGCGAAACCTGCCTACGCGGCGGCACAGGCGATCCTTGGGCCGGCCGCCGCGGCAAGTCCGGGTCTGCGTCGGGCCGGGCCATGGCACGTCAGCTTGGAGTGAAGTCAGCGTCGATGACGTCATCGTCGCCCGGTGGACCCTGTCCAGGCGCTCCGGAACCGGACCCGCCCTGCCCAGGGCCAGTCGCGCCACTGGGTGGCGGCCCAGCTGTGCGCGCCATGAGGGCCTGGTACACGTCTTGCAGTTCGCTGGTCAACGACCTGACGCGGTCCAGCGGTGCATCCTCCTTGATGGCCTGGCGGGAGTCGGTAACAAGCATCTCGGCGCGGGCTCTTTCGTGGGCTGGTGCCGCCTCGCCCAGGTCGCCAAGGCGTCGCTCAACGCGATAGGCGAGGGAATCCAGCTCATTGCGGGCGTCGATCAGCTCGCGTGCCCGCATGTCCGTTTCCCGGTTGCGTTCCGCCTCCGCCAGCATTCGCTCCACTTCGGACCGGTCGAGGTTGCTGCTCTCGGTGATCGTGATGGCCTGTTGGGCGCCGGTGTCCTTGTCCCGAGCGGAGACGTTGAGGATGCCGTTGGCGTCGACGTCGAAGGTGACCTCGATCTGCGGCTCGCCGCGCGGCGCCGGCCTAATGTTCTCCAGGCGGAATCGGCCCAGCACCCGGTTGTCGGTCGCCCTTTCCCGCTCACCCTGCAGCACGACGATGTCCACTGCGGGTTGGTTGTCCTCCGCCGTAGAGAAGACCTCCGTGCGCCGTACCGGGATCGTCGTGTTCCGCTCGATCACCTTGGTCATGACGCCACCCATCGTCTCCAGACCCAGCGACAGTGGTGTGACGTCCAGCAGGAGCACGTCTGGTCCCTCGCCGGTCAACACGGCGGCCTGAATCGCCGCGCCCAGCGCGACGACCTCGTCGGGGTTGACCGTCATGTTCGGGTCCTTGCCGCCGGTAAGCCGCCGGACCAGGGTCTGCACGGCCGGGATCCGGGTCGAGCCACCGACGAGGATCACCTCGTCGAGGTCGTTCGCGGAGACCTTCGCATCTGACATCGCCCGCTCGACCGGCTCCAGGCATCGCTCGACCAGGTCGCCGGTGATCTGCTCGAACGTCGACCGAGTGATGGTAGATGTCAGATGTTTCGGGCCGGAAGCGTCAGCGGTGACGAATGGGAGGCTGACCTGGGTCTGGGTGACCGAGCTCAGCTCGACCTTCGCCTTCTCCGCAGCCTCGAACAGCCGCTGCAGCGCCTGCGGGTCGTTGCGCAGATCGATTCCCTGGTCCCGCTTGAACTCCTCGGCCAGATGGTCCACGAGCCGACGGTCGAAATCGTCGCCGCCGAGATGGGTGTCGCCAGCCGTGGCTCGGACCTCGACAACACCGTCGCCCACATCGAGGATGCTCACGTCGAAGGTGCCCCCGCCGAGGTCGAAGACCAGGACGGTCTCGTGCCCCTTCTTGTCGAGTCCGTACGCCAGCGCGGCGGCCGTCGGCTCGTTGATGATGCGTAGCACGTCCAGGCCGGCGATCTTCCCGGCGTCCTTGGTCGCCGTGCGCTGAGCGTCGTTGAAGTAGGCCGGCACGGTGATGACGGCCTGGGTCACCTTCTCGCCCAGGAACTTCGCTGCGTCGTCGGCGAGCTTGCGCAGGATCAGAGCGCTGATCTCCTCGGGCGAGTACCGCTTGCCTTTGACGTCGAAGCGGACCACGCCATCAGGGCCGGGCACCACGTCGAAGCCGACTGCCTTCGACTCGTCAGACACCTCGTCGAACCGGCGCCCGATGAACCGCTTTGCGGAGTAGATGGTTCCTTTGGGGTTAAGGATCGACTGCCGGCGGGCCAACTGACCCACCAGACGTTCGCCGCTTTCCGTGAAGGCCACGACCGACGGCGTGGTCCGAGACCCCTCGGCGCTCGGTATGACCGTCGCCTGCCCACCCTCCATGGCGGCGATCACCGAATTGGTCGTACCGAGGTCGATTCCTACTGCCTTAGCCATACGAAACCCCCGAGGCGCGCTCGCGGTCCGGACTCTAGCCATCGCTATCGTCAGCGGGTCGTGGGTGAGCAAGGCTCCCCCGGAAAGGATGAGGTCGTCACATCCCATGATCCGGGCGTACGAGTTCACCTTCCGCGGATGAGCGATCCTCACCTCAAGCTAGCGAAGCATCAGGCGAGACACAGCGAATACGGGAAGGAAGGTCGCCCGATGACCTCATCGACCATGGTCCGGACCGACGAGGAGATCCAACGGGACGTGATCGCCGAGCTGAAGTGGGACGCTCGGATCGCTCCCAACGAGATCGGCGTGAGGTGCACGAACGGAGTCGTCACCCTGACCGGCTGGGTCGACAGCTACAGCAAGAAATGGGCCGCTGAGCGGGCAGCGCATCGGGTACGCGGCGTAAAGGCTGTGGCCAATGACCTTGAGGTCCGGATGCCCTCATCGGCCGAGAAGCCCGATCCCGAGATCGCCGCCGCCGTCACCCGAGCGCTGGAGTGGGACGCATTCGTGCCCATCGAGAATCTCGATGTCACCGTCTCGAAAGGGTGGGTCACGATCAGGGGCGAGGTGGAGTGGGAGTTCCAACGACGAGCGGCGGGGCGTGCGGTTCGAAGCCTCTCCGGGGTCCGGGCCGTGACGAATCTCATCACGGTCCGGCCCCGCGTCACGCCTTCGCCCATCGAGCTGAAGCGGCAGATCGAACAGGCCCTGGTGCGCAGCGCGGAGACCGACGCCGAACACATCTCGATCCGCACGGAGGGCAGCAAGGTCATTCTCAATGGGACTGTGCGGTCATGGGCCGAACGGGAGGAGGCCGGGCGCGTCGCCTGGTCCGCACCGGGAGTGACCGAGGTAGAGAACCTCATCACAGTACGAACCCCGGCTGCCTGAGCTGGCCGGGTCGATCGCAATATCCTATGTGGAGTGACGATCGTATCGAAACAGACACGGGTGGTGATCAGTTGTGGCAGTCCGGGTGAATGACCGTTCGTACGAGCATGCGCAGAGGCTCATCAAGGACGAGAAGTATGTGCTTGATGAGCGTGACGACTGGAGCGAGCATCAGCCCACTGCGAAGCGGGAGAACGAGTTCATCGAGGAGCACGGGTTCGACGAGTACCAGAAGTGGTACCTCGGTGAGGACGACGAGGAAGCAGAGGGCACGAAGGCACGGTACAAATTTCCGTACGGCGATTTCGAGAAGGTCCATCGATGTGGTGTCCTGGCCGCCGAGTCGCGTGCCGGCCAGTACAAGTATCTCGACGTGGAGGCGGCCGCCGCGCACCTTCACGGAATGCTGGAGGGACTGAGGTAGTGGTGGCGCCCGCAACGGCGTCGCAGACCGGGGATATCGATGCCTGACCGACTGTTCCGTGATCGACGCGATGCCGGTGCGGCCTTGGCGTGGCTTCTCGACCACTACCGCGGGCAGCCTGACGTCATCGTGCTGGGGCTTGCCCGGGGCGGTGTGCCGGTGGCCTACGAGATTGCCGTCGCTCTCGGCGCACCGCTTGATGTCTTCGTTGTTCGCAAGCTGGGCGTACCCGGCCGTGAGGAGGTGGCGATGGGGGCGGTCGCGAGTGGCGGCGTGGTGGTGCTCAACGACGACGTCATCCGCGGCCTCCGCATTCCGCCCGAAGTGATCCAGGAGACCGCTGAGCGGGAAGGCAAGGAGCTGCTGCGGCGGGAGGAGGCGTACCGGGAAGGTCGGCCGATGCCAGATCTCGCCGGCAAGACGGTCATCCTCGTCGACGACGGTCTTGCCACGGGCGCCAGCATGCGTGCCGCGATCCAGGCCGTACGACAGCTCGGGCCGGCCCGGATCGTCGCCGCGGTACCGGCCGCCCCGGAGTCCACGTGTAAGGAACTGGCCGGCCTTGTCGACGAAGTGGCCTGTGCCACCACCCCATCACCGTTCCTCTCGGTAGGAGAGTCGTACTGGGACTTCACACAAACGACCGATGAAGAGGTGCGCGACCTCCTGCGAGCCGCGGCGCCAACGGCGTCGGCCGGAGTTGGCGCGCGCGGCCCGACGGATGCAAGGCTAATCCGGGCCGAGGCCGGAAGTGTGGAGCAGGGCGTGCCCGACGGGGACGCACTGCTGAAGCTGATCGGCGACTCACATTTCGTGTTGATCGGCGAAGGCTCCCACGGTACGCACGAGTTCTACGCGGCGCGCGCCGACATAACTCGTTGGCTCATCGAGAAGATGGGGTTCTGCGGTGTGGCGGTCGAGGCGGACTGGCCCGACGCGTACCGGGTCAACCGTTACCTTCGCCACCGCAGCGACGATCACACGGCCGAAGAGTCGCTGCGCGGCTTCGAGCGCTTTCCCATCTGGATGTGGCGCAACGCCGTGGTGCTCGACTTCGTTGGGTGGCTGCGTGAGTACAACGACCGGTTCGCCGGTCGCGAGGCCGCCAAGGTTGGCTTCTACGGTCTAGACCTTTACAGCCTGTACCGCTCGATGCACGAGGTCATTTCCTATCTCGACCGCGTCGACCCGGCTGCGGCGGCCCGCGCCCGCGAGCGGTACGCCTGTTTCGACCATGTCGGGGGCAATGCCGACGGTCAGGCCTACGGATTCGCGGCCGCCTTCGGGGCAGGCGAGTCCTGTGAGGACGAGGTGGTGGAGCAGCTGGTCGATCTGCAACGTCACGGGCTCGAGCACGCGCGCCGGGACGGGCTGATCGCCGACGATGAGCTCTTCTACGCCGAGCAAAACGCCAAGACTGTCATTGCGGCGGCCGAGTATTACCGCTCGATGTTCGAAGCCCGGCGCTCGTCATGGAACCTGCGGGACCGGCACATGGCCGACACGCTGGACGCGCTCGCAGAACACCTCGGCCGTCAGCGGGGCGAGGCGGCCAGATTAGTCGTGTGGGCACACAACTCCCACGTTGGCGATGCTCGGCCGACCGAGGTCGCCCCACGCGGTGAGATCAACCTGGGCGAACTCGTGCGCATGCGTCACCTCCGCGACTGTCGCCTCGTAGGGCTGACCACGTACACCGGCACCGTGACCGCGGCTGTCGATTGGGGCGGACCGGCCGAGCGCAAATGGGTTCGACCCGCGCTTGCGCACAGTGTCGAGGAGCTGTTCCACGAGACCGGAGAGAAGGAGTTTCTGCTCTCGTTCGGCGTCGCGCCGGGCAGCGCTGAAGCGCTCCGCTCGGCCCGCCTCGAGCGTGCCATCGGTGTCATCTATCGCCCGGAAACGGAGCGGGAGAGCCACTATCTCCGGTGCCGCGTCTCAGAACAATTCGACGCAGTAATCCACATTGACGAGACCCGGGCGGTGGAGCCGCTGGAGCGTACCGCCCGTTGGGAGCGCGGGGAACTTCCCGAAACCTACCCGTTCACCGTATGACCGTTAGCGTCGTGGAAAGGCAGATGAACCAGGTCGAGCAGAGCTTGGAGATACCCGCCGCCGGCGTGACTCTGGCGGCTGGCCTCGCGGTGCCGGCTCGGGCAGCGGGACTGGTCTTGTTCGCGCACGGGAGCGGCAGTAGTCGACACAGCCCCCGCAATCGTTACGTTGCCCGCGAGCTTCAGAACGCCAGCCTGGCCACGGCGCTGGCTGACCTGCTCACGCCGAACGAGGAGCGGGCCGACGCCCAGAGTGGCCAGTACCGGTTCGACATCGACAAGCTCTCGGTACGGGTGATCGCGTTGACCGACTCGTTGCTGGGACACGATGCCACGGCCGGTCTCAGTGTCGGACTTTTCGGGGCCAGCACGGGCGCCGCAGCCGCGCTGGTCGCCGCCGCGGCACGACCGTTGACTGTGGAGGCAGTGGTGTCTCGCGGCGGCCGGCCCGACCTCGCCGGCGAGTTCCTCCGACTGGTCTTTCAACCAACACTGCTGATCGTTGGCGGGCGTGACGCAACCGTCATCGAGCTCAACCGCATGGCTGCGCAGCTGCTGCCCGGCGAGACGCGCCTGGACATTGTTCCCGGTGCGACGCACCTCTTCGAGGAGTCCGGGACGCTGGAGCCGGCGGCTCGCTTGGCTCGGGACTGGTTCCTCCGCCACCTGAAGCCCCTACCCGCCGCGAGGACCCCTTAACACCCTAGGGAGGACGTCCGAATGGTTGACACCGGCTATTCAACTTTCAGCACCACAGTGGACAAGACGAATCGCGTTCTGAAAGAGATCGAACAGGCATACGGCTGGCCGCAGGAGCGCCGGAACCAGTCGTACGCGGCGTTGAGGGCGGTACTGCATGCCCTTCGCGACCGTCTGACCGTCGACGAGGGCGCCGACCTCGCTGCCCAGCTTCCGATGCTGATCCGCGGCCTGTACTACGCCGGTTGGGACCCTCGTCGGGTACCCCAGAAGATGACCAGGGAGGAGTTTCTTGGCCGAGTCCGACAAGAGTTTCCCTATGACGTCAAGGGCGGCATTGAGCAACTCATCAAGACGGTGATTCACAGCCTTCGCCACCACGTGACCGAGGGCGAGTGGGAGGACATCAAGGCCAGCGTGCCCAAGGAATTGGCTCCAGTCCTGACGTAGACGCCGAGGCGTACTGTGTCGACCGCATGCCGCCGACAACCCCGAGACTGGTGGGAGTCATGGTTGCCATTACATCGGAATTGCTGATCTCGCGAACCGCCGACTGGGGCGTTAAGACTATCTTCGGCATGCCGGGCGACGGCGTCAACGGGCTCATGGAAGGGCTGCGCCGCAACGCAAGCCGAGTGAAGTTCGTCCTTGTGCACCACGAGGAAGCCGCGGCCCTCATGGCGAGCGGGTACGCGAAGGCAACGGGCCAGATCGGGGTGTGTCTGGCCACGTCCGGTCCAGGCGGGATCCATCTCGCCAATGGCCTCTACGACGCCGCGCTCGACCATGCCCCTGTCCTCGCCATAACGGGAATGCAGGAGAGCGGTGTGCTGGGTACCGGCTACCAACAAGAAGTGCATCTGGACCGGCTGCTGTCAGATGTCGCTGTGTACAACGAGATGGTGGTCAATCCGGCGCAGGTCCCCGGGTTGGTCGACATCGCGGTGCGAACCGCCTACGCCCGGCAGGGCGTCGCCCATCTCACGATCCCCAACGACATCCAGGTCGCCGAGCCCGAGCACCCCTACCGACAGGTTTCGCAGGGCCGCCCGCCGGCAACGGCCCCGGTGTACCTGGCGCCGCGGGTGCAGCCACGGCAGGACGATCTGCTGCAGGCCGCGAAGGTGCTGGAGGAGGGGCGGCGAATCGCGATTCTGGTTGGAGTGGGCGCCCGCGATGCCGGGCCGGCCATCGAGAGACTCGCCGACGTCCTAGCCGCACCCATCATCAAGACGTTGCCCGGGAAGATGGTTGTGTCCGACGACTCGCCTTACACGACCGGTGGCATCGGCCTACTCGGCACGGCGCCCAGCGAGGAACTCGTCGAGGATATCGACACGCTGGTGATGCTCGGAACGAATTTCCCGTATACGAAGCACCTGCCCGAGCCGGGCAAGGTGCGAGTAGTACAGGTGGACATCGAACCGACCCGCACCGGAGTGCGGCTGCCCACCGACGTACCGCTCATCGGCGATGTCGGCATGACGGTGGAGGCACTGTCGCTCAGGATGAAGCGGCACTCAGATCGGAGTCACCTGGAGAAGTACCAGGAGAAGATGAACGGGTGGCGGGAGCGGATGCGCAGGTTGGAGTCGATCGAGCGGGACCCGATCACGCCGCAATACCTAGCCTCCACACTGGACCGGGTGGCTACCGAGGACGCGGTTCTGACGTGTGACTCAGGTACCGTCGCCGTCTGGGCCGCCCGGCACTGGCACATTCGGGGTGCGCGCGAGTTCTACTTGTCGGGCAACCTGGCGACGATGGCTAACGGGCTTCCGTACGCGATCGCCATTCAGCTCGCCAATCCAGGCCGGCAGGTCATCGCGTACCAGGGCGATGGTGGCTTCGCCATGCTGATGGGGGAGTTCCACACCGCGGCACGATACGGCCTGCCCATCAAGGTCATCATCAACAACAACAACTCGCTCGGGATGATCATGTGGGAGCAGATGGTTCTCGGATATCCCGAGTACGGTGTCCGGTTTGGCGAGCCGGTGCCCGACTATGCCGCGTGGGCTCGCGGGTGCGGCGGCATGGGTGTACACGTGGAAAAGTCTGGCGACCTGGAGCCGGCGCTCCGCAAGGCGTTCGCCCATGCTGGTCCAGCGTTGGTCGACGTGGCGGTGGACCCCAATGAGCCACCGATGCCGGGCAAGGTCAGCTACGAGCAGGCCGTGCACTTCGCACAGGCGTTTCTTCGGGGCGAGCCACACCGGGCAGCGATAGCCACCACCTTGTTCAAGGACAAGATCCAGCAGCTGACGCTGCGCTGATCCGCCCAGCAATGTGGCGAAGGTGAACGGTGTGACCGTACTGACCGTCAATGCCGGCTCGCACAGCCTGCATCTGGCTAATGTGGACGGTGACCTCATCTCGGCCAGGCTGGATCGGTCCGACCCGCCCGACTCGGTCGAGGTCGCCCAGGCGGTGGACGACTTTCTGGCCCGCCACGAGCCACCGGAGGCGGTTGGGCATCGACTCGTGCACGGCGGGGACGTGCTCCGCCGAGCCGCGGTTGCGAACGACGAGATCCGCGAAGCGCTGGACCGCGTCGCCGATCTTGCGCCCTTGCACGTGCCGATCTCGCTGAGGCTGCTCGACCGGATGCGCCAACTCTTGCCGAGCGTGCCTCACGTGCTCTGCCCGGACACGGCATTTCACGCCGACTTGCCTGAGGCGGCGGCAACCTACGCGCTTCCGGCGTCGTGGCGTTCCCGGTGGGGGCTTCGCCGCTACGGCTTCCACGGCCTGTCCTACGCATGGGCGACTCGACGCGCCGCCGAGCTCCTCGGCCGCGAGGTGTCCGAGTTGCACATGGTTCTGGCGCATCTCGGCGGCGGCTGCTCGGTGTGCGCGGTCAAGGCGGGACGCAGTGTCGACACCTCCATGGGCTTCACGCCACTGGACGGCCTGCCGATGACCACTCGTTCTGGTGCGGTGGACCCGGGCATGCTGATCTGGCTGCTCTCCAGCCGCAAGTTGTCCCTGGACGAGCTTGCCGACGGCCTCTATCACCGTTCCGGGCTGCTCGGGCTCTCCGCCGGGCGCTCGCTCGACACGCGAGACCTCGTGGCCGCCTCGTCGCACGATCCGACCGCCGCTCTGGCGCTCGACGCGTTTGTCCACAGAGTACGGCGGGAGATCGCCGCGGCGGCGACCGGTCTCGACCGGTTGGATGCCGTCGTGTTCACCGGCGAGATCGGCTGGGATCAGCCCGAGATCCGCCACGGGATCTGCTCGGGGCTCCGCCAGCTCGGCGTTCCAACTCCGACCCACGGTAACCGGATCGACGACGGGCCGGCGAGCCCGAACGGCGCGACCGTGACCGTTCTGGTCGTGGAGCCAAGGGAAGAACTCGAGATAGCTGCAGAGACAATTGCCGCGCTCGAGCAGGGCTAGAGCCGCGTAGCGGGCGTTCGGTACCACATCGAGTGCGCTCCGGCGATTCAAGCAGGTTGTCAGCTCGGTCTCGGTGGCCGCCAGGAACCATTACCGACTGAGCCACGGCCGACCCGGCTAGTGTGCCTGCCAGGGTTACGGGTCCGGGCGATCGACTGGTGTCGTGTCAAGCCCAGGTCTCGGTCTGACCGAGGAACACCCAGGGCCGGTAGATGACCGTCGGCAGCCCGCGAGGGCGGCCAGGCGTTCGATGAGGTCGTACCCGTGGCTCGAGCGTTCGAGCAGCAGCAGCAGCAGAAGGAAGGGATGTAAGAGTCCTCGCATTTCGTGGCCGGGCACCACGGTCGCCCTCCTCTCCGAGTCGCTGATGGCGAGGCTACGCCGCCCGCGGCCTGGCGAATCGCCAGAAGGAAGTATTTCCCGCGTGCGGGGCATCCACTGTGGACCGGCCGCTGCTGACCGTCTGCCCTCAGAGCGACTCGCTTGAACAGGCGAGGAGTGGCTCCATCATTGGGCCCCGGCCGGCATCGAAGGCGTCGTGATCAAGCGGGCAACTGGGGTGTAACGGCCCCGCTGAACGTGAGGCGCGGTGCGGACGTGCGCGTGGCTCATCCTTTGTGGATGGGGTCCACTCACCCGCCCGGCGCGCAGCCTGCACGAAACGCGTTGGTGCCCAGCGGACCGAGGATGGTGTTTGTGCTGTGACTAGACAGACCGGTGTGGACTCAGCTGCCGCCATTCCCACCCTGATCCCGGCCCGGATCGACCGCCTGCCCTGGTCACCGTTTCACACCAGGATGGTGGTCGCGCTCGGCGTGGCGTGGATCCTCGACGGTCTGGAGATCACCGTCGCCAGCTCGGTCGCTGGCGTACTCAGCACCCCGGAGGCGTTGAACCTCTCCTCGACGGCGGTGGGCACGGTCGCCACGGTGTACTTGGCCGGTGAGGTGTTCGGGGCGTTGGTGTTCGGCCGCCTGTCCGACGCGCTGGGTCGTAAGCGGCTGTTCCTGATCACGTTGGCCGTCTACATGTTCGGCAGCGGTCTGACCGCGCTGACCGCCGGGTCGAGCATCGGCTGGGTGGTGTTCTTGTACGCGACCCGGTTCATCGCCGGCATGGGCATCGGCGGTGAGTACGCCGCGATCAATTCGGCGATCGACGAGCTGATGCCGGCCCGGTACCGGGGCCGGGTCGACGTGGCTGTCAACGGCACCTACTGGGCCGGCGCGATCCTGGGCACCCTGGGCACGCTGTTGTTCCTGCGGGCCATCTCCCCGGGCGTCGGCTGGCGTATCGCCTTTCTCCTCGGTCCGGTGCTCGGCGTGGTGATCGTGCTGGTGCGCCGCAACCTGCCCGAGAGCCCACGCTGGCTGATCATGCACGGGCGGGCGGCCGAGGCCGAGGCGAACATCGCCACCATCGAACATGAAGTGGCCGCGTCCGGGCGACCGTTGCCGCCCGTCGACCCGGCCAAGGAGATCGAAGTCGCTCCGGCCAGCCGGACCGGCTACCTGACCCTGATCCGGGTGCTCTTCCGCGACTACCCGGCGCGCGGTCCTGGGCGCGTCACTCATGATCAGCCAGTCGTTCCTGTACAACGCGATCTTCTTCACCTACACCCTGGTGCTGACCAAGTTCTACGGCGTCAAGCCTCGGCCGCCGCCCTGGTACCTGCTCGCCTTCGCCGCCGGCAACCTGCTCGGGCCGCTGACGCTGGGCCACCTGTTCGACACCATAGGACGCAAGAGGATGATCTCCGGTACCTACATTGGCGCCGGGGCCCTGCTCGCGTTGACCGCCTTCCTTTTCAACGCACGCGTGCTGACCGCCACCACCCAGACTCTGCTGTGGGTGGCCATCTTCTTCTTCGCCTCGGCTGGGGCGAGCGCCGCGTACCTCACCGTCAGCGAGATCTTCCCGCTGGAGGTCCGCGCGGAAGCGATCGCAGTCTTTTTCGCCATCGCCCAGTGCTTCGGCGCCGTTGGGCCGGTGCTGTACGGCAACCTCATCGGCAGCGGCGACGACCCGTTCCGGCTCTTCATCGGCTACCTTGTCGCCGGCGGTGTCATGATCATCGGTGGCGTCATCGAGGTCGCCCTCGGCGTACCCGCCGAACGGGCCTCGCTTGAGGACGTGGCCCGACCACTGTCGCTGGTCCGCTCATCGTCCAGCGCACTGTCCAGCGAGTCGCGCAAGACAGCCGCTGCGTGGCGGTGAGTCCGCCGGCGCGACTGGTTCGACCGCCACGCTGGCGATCCATGTCCATGTGGTGGCGCTGGAGATGTTGCGAGCATCCGGTCTGCGCTCGCAGATGGTCTTGGACGCCGCGAGCATTTGGCTGGCGCGGCGTCCTCGTCCTAGCGTTCGTCGCCGTGGGCTGTAACCCAGTCGGTGTCGCCGCGCACGCCGATCTCGTCGAGGTGGATGAGCAGGTCGGCGGGATCGGCGTACACCCGGTACGCGCCGGCCCGCTCAAGTTCTTCACGACCGTACCCGCCGGCCAGCAACCCCACGCCGAGCGCGCGGGCGCGGCGCGCGGCGAGCAGGTCCCAGATGCTGTCGCCGACGACGATGGCCGAGCGATGTCGAAGCCGATGCGTTCGGCGGCGGCCAGGAACAGGTCCGGGTCCGGCTTGGCCTGGCGTATCTGGTCCCGGGTGACCAGTGGCGCGTCGGCCGGCAGGCCGAGCATGTCGAGTGCGGGACGAGCCGCGGTCTCCAGTCCACTGGTCGCGATGGCCCACTTCACCTTCTGCTCGGTCAGCGTGGCGAGCAACTCGCGGGCGCCGGGCAGCGGCCGGACGGTGTCGCGACGACGGGCGAAGGCTTCGGCGTTCGCGAGATCGAGTGCGCGGATCTGCTCGGCCGACAACGAGCCTCCGGTCTCCCGCCGCAGCGCGCTGACAAACAATCCACTACTCATCCCGATGCGTCGATTGTTATGCCGGCTCGGTGGAGAACCAGTTGATTCGTATTCTCCCATGGACAGGGCTGGACAGGACGTCAACAAGGTCGAAGACAAAGATGCTCGTCCTCGCCAACGTGTCGCGTAGGGCCATCACCGAGATGCGCGACGCGACCCCCGCTCCCCGCAGGATTGCGGGGAGTGTCTGTGTGACGGTTCGTGTTTGGGTGCATCTTCGGTTGCGCCTGACGTCGGCCACCCACCGTCCAACCGAATCTTCGCCGCCCTCGACCGGGTGGTTGGCCGCTCGACCTCCCGCCCCGCAGCCAGGGGCCGTCAGGAGGTCCGGTGCCTTGGTGGTGGCCTCGTCACGGCATGACCATGATGCGGTTCTCAACGGCCGAGACGCCCGGCGCAGACCACGCGACCCGTTCGGCCTCTTCTCGTTCGAGCCACGTCCGCACGGTACCGGTGAGGATGACCTTCTCGCCCACGACCTGAGCGCTGATCCGGTCGGCGTCGGTCTCGGCATTGCGGATCAGCGCCTCTTCGATCTGCCGCTTGAGCTTCTCCGGCGCGACGCTGACCCGTGGCCGAACGGTGAGCAGGTTCGTGACTCCGCGCACGCCGGCCAGGCGGCGGACGGCCCGTTCGGCCGCACGGCGCTGAAACTCCCACTCGACCTCGCCTTTGAGAGTTACCCATCCCTTGCTGACGGTCACCTCGACATGCTCGATGGGAACGAACGCGTCCCACTCGAGCGCTCGCGTCGCCGCCGCCGCGATGTCGCTATCGGTCCGATCGGCGGTGCTCGGCAACCGGATCTCGATGTCGTTGGCGACCGCCTTGACGCCGCGAACACGGTGGGCGGCACGCTCGGCGGCCCACTTCTTGCTGAAGCTATCCACCCAACCCGTGAGCGTGACGACCCCGTCGTTCACGGTGACGCCGATCTCGTTGGGGGCTACTCGAGCATCCCACTTCAGCTCCGCGAGGACATCGGCCTGGATGTCCTCATCCGTGCGTGCCATCGTTGCCGCGGTCATCGTTGAACCTCCTCTTGTGTCATGCCATGTAGCGACGTGTCCAGCCGGCCTCCGCATTACGGCTTGGCCTCGTCATGACGCGCCGCCCAAACCCTCGCTCCGATGGTGGGCCGCATCCGGGTGACGGTGCCTCACCTTCCAGGAATGAAGCTTCTCCAAATCGGACACCGCCGATGCTCCAGGCCCCGCCGCGACGCGAAAGAGGCGTTCAAACCTGGCCACGCCCATGACTGGCTTCTCCACATGCTCACATGCTCCTGGGCGATCTCGCATGGCCTGGAATGGATGCGCCGGCGATCCGGCCCTCCGACGGTTGGCTGGCCCGCGGCCGGCCCCCGCTCGTCCGTTCTGGGTGATGAGCCCTCACCCGGGTTGAATCGACCGTACAACTGACGCGAGCGGCGCTCGTGCTTGCCGTCGCGGCGGGTGTGGCCTGGCTGGCCAGTTGGCTCTCGAAGGTAGGTGTGCGGTTCGCGACCCGTAGTCGGCGTAAGCCGCTTCTGGCGAAGCTGCACGGTTCATGTCACCGGCCCTGGGCCGCGATCCTGTTCTTGGCCTTCCTCATCGCGGCCCTGCCGGCCGCCAACTTGACCAGCGAGTGGGGCCGCCTCGCCCGACACCTTGTCGTGGTCGCGTTGATCGCCACCGTCGCCTGGCTGGTCGTGCGGGCGCTCTACGTCGTGGAGGACATGGCCTTCCGGCGTCTTCTCGATCCGCCTCGACGACGTTGTCGTGGTCGAGGGCGAGTGGGGTCATATTGAGGAGATGCGGCTGACCCATATCGTGCTCCGGCTGTGGGATGAGCGGCGCCTGATCCTGCCCACGACGTATTTCACGACGACGCCGTTTCAGAACTGGACCCGTTATGAAGCCCGCGTCGTGGGCGAGGTGATCCTGTATCTGGACTACGCGACGCCCGTCGACGACCTGCGCAGGGAGACGAACCGCATCGTCAACGCATCGGCCTACTGGGACCATCGCGACTGTGTCGTGCAGGTGGTCGATTCCACGCCGTCCGCCATGGTGGTACGGGTACTCGCATCCGCCGCAGACGCGTCACGGGCGTGGAACCTGCGCTGCGAGCTACGGGAGGGTCATCGTCGTCGTCGTCCGGGTGCTGTGGCTGGTGCCCATGACTGCCCTGGCGCGCCGACGCGACCCGTCCATCGACGAGCAGGTGCCGGCGGACTGGCGGGACACGCTGATCATCTCCTGGGCTGGCGTGCGCGGCGTCGTCACTGTGGCCAGCGCTCTTGCTCTACCGCGCACCACGGCCACGGGTGCGCCCTTTCCGGGCCGCGACCAGATCGTGTTCGTGGCCGTCATGGTCGTGCTAACAACGCTGATTGTGCAGGGCACCAGCCTTCGGTGGCTCATCGACTGGCTGAACGTCCGGGTGGACCCGGCAGCTCAGCACGAGGCCGAACTACGAGTCTCCCGCATCGCCCTTGACGCGGCGCTCGCCCAACTTGAGGAGCTCAAAGCTGCGGGTGTGGTCGACGACCAGATCGCCGAACACGCCGCAGACGCCTGCCGCGCATTGCTCGCCGACACCTTCTTCGATGACGAGGAGGCTGCGGCGGCGGACGAGTCCCTGCTGCACAAACAGATCCGCGCCGTGGAACGGGAGATCCTACGGGCGGCCCGAACCGCCGCCATCGGCGCCCGTGCCGAGCACGCCGTTGATCCCGACGCCGCGGACCGGCTCATCCACCGCCTCGACCTGCGTACGCTCGCGGTCGAGTAGCGAGCAACTCCGGCGCGGCCACACAATGCCGGTTGGATCGTGTACAAGCCGTAAGCGCATTGACGCTTTGCCATGCCAGATGATGGCTCACCCGGTGCGGATGTCGTCGGCTCACCCGGCCCGGACACAGCACACGGACAAGGCGGCTACCGGAACGAACCCGAGGACGGCTGTATGTCCAAGCGGAACGAAATCATGGGCCCACAAGCCACTGTTCGCACCCTGATCCCGGCGCGCATCGACCCCTACCGTGGTCACCTTCCACACCAGGAATGTGGCGGCACTCGGCGTCGCTTGGATGCTGGACGGTCTGGAGATGACGGTCGCCAGCTCGGTCGCCGGCATGCTTGGCACGCCCGAGGCACTGAACCTCTCCTCGACCGCGGTCGGCGCGCTCGCCACGGTATGTCTCGCGGGGGGTCGGCACGCTGGTCTTTGGCCGCCTTTCCGACGCGATGGGTCGGCGAAAGCTGTTCCTGGTCACGCTGGCCATCTACATGTTCGGCAGCGGCCTGACCGCACTCACTGCGGGGTCCAGCACCGGCTGGGTCCTGTTCCTGTTTCGCGACCCGGTTCATCGCCGACACGGGCATCGTCGGTGAGTACGCCGCGATCATTTCGGCCATCGACGAGCTCATCCCAGCCCCGTACCGCGGCCGGGTCGATGTGGCAGTCAACGGCACGTGGCGCTGCCACCGGTCGATCCGGACAAGGAGATTGAGGTCTCGCCGGTGAATCGGGTCGGCTAAGTGGCGGCTAGGTTACGACTCACCGACCTGGCTGAGACCATGAATCCGGGGCATTTATCCCATCGACATGGTCGCCGGGTGTGATGACCGGTTGCGCCTTCCGACTCGGCTCAGGAGGCTGGCGTCTACCCGGAGCCGGGCAGGGCGGGTTTCGGATAGAAATACACGAGCGTCGAATTCTCGTCGGCAACCACACGCAGAACCGTCTCGTCCGGTTCAGGGATGGCGACATCGACCTCGCTCGGATGACTGATCATGTGACGCAGCACCGGGCCGCGTCCAGACTTGCCTTCCGCGCTGATGATGACCATGTCGTCCCGCGGGTCGAAGGATGCGAACGCAAACGGGAGGCGCTCACCCTCGAACTGATCGCCCAAACTCTCGTCGAGCACTTCCACCGTAATCAGGTCTCCCTTGTGGTCCTCAGTGAGCTCGTCGAAGAACCGCACCCACCGATCGCGTTCAATGGTTGTGGCCTCGTTCATGGCTTACTCCTCACGTCGGTGAGCAGCATCCCACTCAAGGACGAGATCACCGGTAGTGCCGGGCTGGACAATGTCTGTTGAGACCAGGGCTGTGCCAGCGTGGCCGGCGTCGCCCGGGTTTCCTCGGATGCATACCCGGGCAATATGTTGACGCCCGTCATCTCGTCGTGGGCGACCTCGGGCATCCGCGTCGTGGCCCACGGCGCATCCAGGTTTGTGATTCTCATAGTGATCCTCCACCAGCGCCTGCTCGCAACGAGGTCGCGATCTCAACACAACGTCGACCGGTGAACTCGGCGGCCGCAAGCTCGGTCTCGCCGGGCGGGTTGGCGCCGTTGGCGGAGATGTGGCTTGCCCCGTACGGGTTGCCCGCAACGTACTGGATCGGATCGAGATATCCAGGCGCGACGATGATGCCACCCCAGTGATAGAAGGTGTTGCTCATGGCCAGGAGAGTTCGACTCCTGACCGCCGTGCGCGGTCGCCGTCGAGACGAACCCCCCATAGACCTTGTTTGCCAGCTTACCGGCGGCCCACAACGGCCCGGTCGTATCCATGAACTGCTTGACCTGCGCGGCGACGTTGCCGAACCGGGTTGGAGTGCCGAACAGCACGGCATCTGCCCACTCCAGGTCGGCCAGGCTCGCCTCCTCGATGTCCTGCGTCTCCAACGTGTGGGACTGCCAACCCTCGTTGGACGCCACCGCCTCCTCTGGCGCCAGTTCGCGGACCTTTCGTAGCCGGGTCTCCGCGCCTGCCTTTTCCGCACCCGTGATCACCGCCCGGGCGAGGGCGTAGACGTTACCGGTTGCCGAGTAGTAAATGACGGCCGCGTGCACGCTCATGCTTCCCCCTCAACTCGGACGCCAGTTTCGCGGTGGAGTGGCGCCTTTGGCATCTGCCCTAGCCGCTCACAGGAGATGCGGTTGGTGGTCGAGTGACCGCACATGCCTCCCCTGCACCACACCCGAGCACCTCAGGCTGCAACGGCTGCCAGATCGTCCGGCCGCGCAGGGTGAGCCGTCCTCATTCCCGCAGGACGAAACGTCATCACGCGGTGCCGAGGGCGCGTTTTCACTTCCGGCTATGGTGCGCAGCGTTGGACCCCGTGGGTCGCACACTCCGGCTGAGCTCGTCGATTCGGCCGTATTCGGCAGTGACAGGATCAGCATTGCGCTGACGGGTACGTCCAGCAGGCTCTCCCCGAGGCGCAGCGCGAACCCGATCGCGAGAGCGGCGGCGATCGTGATGTCAAGGTTCCACCAGGTGAACCCGAGCGCGGGACAGCGCCAGACCGACCGGAATTCCGACGATGACGCTCGCGATCCGCTGGACCGCGCTGCTCAGGGTCTGGTAGAGGCTCACCTGTACGACCAGGAGTACCGTCAGCGGCGCGAGCACCGGCCGAGTGCTGCCGGGCAAAGGCAGCGCCGCTACGTACGCCAACACGGCCGTCGCTGTCAGCCGGGAAGATGGTGGCCGCGGCAAGTTTTGTGTGTCCCCGCACCAAGGCGAGCGTGCGGCGCGGGTCGCCCGACCACGCGGCCCAAGGCCCTCGCACGACGCCGCGGCGGACCTGCGATGGGCCTTGTCCGACTGACTTCGCGATGGTCGATTCTCCTGAAGGCGCTGTGTTCTCCGTTTCCACATGGAGGGCCGAGAGCTCGCCGGTCGGCACGCAATGGCGCAGCGCGTGGTCGATCTGCGCGGCCCGGCAATCCACCCTGCCTCGGCGGCCGGGTCTGTCAGGTTTGGCGATCGTCGTACGGTTCGTGCAGCTTGGGCGCGCTCATCGCAGCCCTCCGGACACAGTGGACTCCATTCCGGACGCAGGTACAGCACCTTCAACCTAGCCGACCATGAGCGCGGCCATCCGGGTAACCGCGAGGATGGTGCGCTAACCCACGCATCGCCAACACCGGTCGTACGCTGAATTGGTGACGGGGCGGGATATGTCCGACGACAACCTAGACTTTGCGGTCATTGACGCCTACATCGGCGGAACGCTTGATGCGCAAGGGGAAGCGGCGCTGGCTGAGCAGGTGGCCCGGATCATCCCGTTCCATTCGACCGCACCCAATCCCATTCAGGCCGCACTGACGCGGCTGATCGGCCACCTTGGTGGGGAGCCAGGTCTGTTCGCCTGGCTTGACCAACACGGAGGCCGGCCGCGCCTGGTGGCGCGGCTCTACGAGGTCATGGGGCTGCTCGACCTGTTCAGTGACAATCCGGCCGTGGTCTCCGCCCTGCGCGAGTTTCGCGCCCGGATCCACTACCCGCCAGGCCTTCGGGGCTACATCGTGCCGGAGACCAATGAGGAAACGCTCGCCAGTCTGGCCGGACAGATCGAGCTCCTGCTCGCAGACCCGGAGACTGACCAAGCCGTCGAAGTGGCCGCCGCGGCACTGGACATGCTCGAGCGAATTGCACCGGTGGCAGAAGAGCTCGATCCCAACCTGGGAGACCTTGGTCGCCGACTTGAGCAGATCCGCGAACGCCTTGTCGGGGCGGCTGCGAGCCATTGACCACGCCTAATCGGTTTGGGCGCTGGCCGCGCCCAACACGGCGGCTCTGATCGCCTCCGCGTTGGCCCGCACGGGCTCTGCGGCCACGTGGACTGTGGGCCACCAGTTGACACCGCGGTCGCCGGCAAGAACCGTTACCCAGGTTGTCCATTCCTCATAGCGCTCAGTCCGCACGCACTCCGCGAACGCGGAATCTGTGAGACCCACCTTCGCGCCGATCTCGATCAATTCATCATTGGTCAGCCCGGCGGTGTATTCCGGTGGCTGATGCGCGAAGAGCGCCCGCACATATTCGCGGAATCGGCCACCGTCGGACGCGCAGCCGGAGGACGCGGCAGCGCGCGAAGAGTAGCGCGTCGTCGACAGAGCATCCAGAACTGCTACGGGATGGTAGGCCACAATGATTTCGCCCGCACCGAGCATCTCATCCAGCGTGGACCCGACCGCTGCCTCGAACCGCTGGCACGGCCCGGAGTGGAAGTCCACGTAGACGTCGACCTGCACCGCACCAGCAGCGGATGTGGGCGGTCCCGAGTTCGCGCGGAGGTGCGTACGCTCACTCGAGACCGCAGTGAGCAGGATGCCGTCCGCGTGCGCGGTCGCGTTGGCGGGGAACGCGCCAGCCATCGAGGGTGGGTGCGCTGAACTCCTGCTCATACCCCCTCATCCCCTTTGGACGATGCAACCTCACCCGCTGTCGCGGAAGCATCGGGATCATGCCAGTGATCGGTGTGACCAAGTTCGAGCGGTTCTTCCGTCTCGCCGCGAGCATCGACGTCGACAAAGACGATCTGAAGCGTTACCAGGATTTCGTCTACCAGAAGCTGTACGACCTGCTGCTCATGGGCCAGGCCACTGCGAAGGCGAACAACCGCGACGTACTTGAGCCGTGGGATCTGCCCATTACCAAGGGCCTTCAAGAGCGCATCCACGAGTTTCGCAAAATCGATGCTGACGTCGAACTCGCGCCGATCCTGGAGAATTTGGCCGCGCGACCGCCTCTCGATGTAGCAATGAGCGAAGAGACGCAGGCACGACTCGTCCCTATCGTGGGAGGCGTCAGCGTGGCGTTGGCCCGGACGTTCACGATCCTCGACCCAGGTGTGAAGAATCCCAGGACTGAGCATTGGGACCGCGCCACCCATGTCTTCGATCTACTTCTGTAGCGCGGGTGTCAGTTGGGCGAGAAGCTGGCGGGCGGCGTCTGCCTGCTCGGGTGTAACCCGCACGAGGTAGCGGGCGGCGACGAGATTGCTGATGGACTGGAAGTCTCGCTTCCCACCGGTCGACGCATGCGCGACCGCTCCGAAGACAGCTCCCCACAGTGCCCCTACCGTCGTGGCGACCAGAATGACCACGAACCAGCCTGTGTCGACGAAGATCGCGAAGAGCAAGCCGATCAGCAACCCGAACCACGCGCCGCTCAGCGCTCCCGCGCCGGCCGCGCGCGCGACGGTCCAGCGACCCAGGACGCGCTCTACGAGACGCACGTCTTCGCCGACGATAGATACATGGTCGACAGGGAACTTGTTGTCAGACAGAAAGTCCACCGCGCGCTGCGCGGTGAGGTAGTCCTGGTACGTGGCCACCGTGACACGCCGGTCAGGGTCACGCAGGTCGGCATCGGTCACCATGCCCTCCCGATTCGAAGGAGCCGGCCGGTGTTCCGGCCGAGTTCATGATCGGGTGGTGGCAGGTGAGCGAACACCACCCTTGCGGGGTGACTTCGCGCTCACAACAGATGCAGCTCGCGGGCCCGCCGCACCGCCTCACGCCGGCGGCCCACGCTCAACTTGCGGTAGATGTTGCGCACGTGGGTTTTCACCGTGTTGACCGAGACGAACAGCTTTGAGGCGATCTCCTCGTTGGACAAGACACTCTGCAGGAAGCGAAGCACCGTCAGCTCCCGCTCGGTGAGCGGCTCGTCCGGTCGACCCGCGGAGCGCTCTTGCTCGCCCGACGCCGTGGGCGGCTGCTCAACGAGATCCCGCACCAACGACCAATGGGTCGTGGCTGACTCAAGCTGCTTCGCCAACAGGTCCCGTACGGGTTGCCCGCCGGAGACGAAGACCCTTCGGAATCCGTCCGGCTCGGACAATCGCAGTACGCGCTCGAGGGTCGCGGCGGCGCGAGGGGCGTCGCCGAGCTGACTCGCGGTGACGGCCTCGACCAGCCCGGCGTCGAGGCGCAGAGCCAGGAACGGATCAGACTTGCTCTCGTCGGACCAGTGCGGTACCGCGCGCGCCGCTGCGTGGATATCGCCGTCGTGCAGGTAGGCATGCGCCAGGGCGACCGCAATGGGAGCCAACGTCGCATCCACGTCCTCGAGGAGCGGGATCAGCGTCGCAGGTACCGCGTGTGCCTCGCCGCACGCCGTCCGCACTTCGGCTTCGGCCGCCGCGAACCAGCGCTGCATCTGCGGTGACGACATGGGACACCCTTGGCGTCGACCCTCGATGAGCATGGCGTGTGCGGCGCCGAGGTTTCCTTCGGCCAGCAGGAGCCAGCTCCCGATGAGCACCTCCCAGCCGGAAAAGGTCGTGTCGCCGCTGAGATCGCGAGAGCAACGAGCGCGGTCAAGGAAGCGGCCGGCGTCGGCAGTACGGTTCCATTCGTTGTGCACAACGGCCAGCGCCAGGTACGCAGGTTCGCGGTGCAAGCAAGGATGGTGCCCAGCGCACGGACCGAGCGCGAGTGCGGTCCGCGCCAGCTCATCAGCGAGTCTCAGGTCACCGCGGATCGCACGGAGGAGTGCCAGGGCACCAGCGCGCACGACCGCCGGGCATGGTGCGCCGCTGGTGTCGTTGGCGGCTGCCTCAGCCAGCGAGTCGCCCGCCGACTGCAGGTGGCCGAGGCCAAGTTGGGCTGTGCCGAGGGCGGTCATCGCGATGGTGCGGGCGGTCGCGAGTTGAATATCGGCGTTGAACTCGTGGCTGGGCTCGACCTGGTCGATGAGGTCGAGTAGTTCCTCAGCCGCGGACGCCACAGCAGAACCATCGTCTCCCAGCCCTGCGCGGGCCAGCCGCAACGAGGCTGTCGCCAGGTCCACAGCGGAAGGCGGTTGGGGGTCGCGCCGGAATCGGGGGCGCGATGCGATGCTGAGCAGCCTGTCGGCGGCGTTGAGGTCGTTCGCATCCAGTCGTTCGGCCGCGTGTGCGACGGTTTGCCAGACCACGCCCCGCGACGGGCCGGCCTTCCACGGCGATGACGGCACCAGTGAGCTGCGATCGTGGCAACCAGACAGCGCTAGTTCTGGCCAGCGCTCATTGAGCAGCGCTTCGACGAGAGGCCGGTCACCTGCGGCCAGTGCGTGGCGCAACGCAGCGATCGGAAGGTCATGGCTCACGTGCCAGGCCGCGGCTCGCTCGTGCAGGCGCCGGCAGCGCTCGGGATCGCGACGAACCTTGCTGCGGAGCATCTCGCCGAACAGACGGTGGAATCGGTACCACGCCGGGCGGCTCTCGATCGGGACCAGGAAGGCACTCGAGTGCCGTAGGTCTGCCAGCTGTTGTTCACCGTCCTGCCGTCCGGTGAGCGTGTCCGCGAGGTCACCGCAGACACGGTCGGCGACGCTGGTGCACAGGAGGAGGTCCTGAGTCTGCGCCGGCAGGCTCGCGAGAACCTCGGCATCCAGGTACCGGGCGACGCTCTCGTCCTCGCCGCTGAATTGCCCCGCGACCTGCGCCGCATCGATCTGACCTTTCATGGCCAGTGCGGCCAGATGGATGCCGCCCGGCCAGCCCTCCGTGCGGCCGTGGAGCGAGTACAACTCCATGTTCGGTAGCGCGATGCCGTGCTGAGCCAGCAGCTGCTCAGTCTCGTCGAGCGTGAACGCAAGCTCGTCGGTGCGCACCTCCGTCAGCTCGCCGCGCAATCGCCACCTAGGTAAGGGCGGACCTGGATCGGTCCGCGTCGCTATGACGAGTCGGAGCCGGCCGGCGCTGTGTCGGACGAGGAGATCGAGGCCGTCCATCACTCGCGGATCCTCAACGAGATGAAAGTCGTCGAGCACGAGGCGAAGCGGCTCGCGTAGGCCGCGCACTGACTCGGCCAGCCCGTCGGGATCCGACCCGGCCAGCGAGACATCGGGGATGGCAACAGCGATGGCCTCGTACAGTTTGGACCAGAAGTGCCCGCCGTCGTCGTTTCGTTCGAGCGTCAGCCACGCCACCGGGCCAGCGACACCGCCGCGGCGGAGCCATGAACAGATCGCCACGGTCTTGCCCCAGCCGGCTGGCGCCGACACCAAAGTGACCGGACCCAGCGTCCCCGCCTCGAGGATCCGATTCAACCGTGCAATCTCCACCAGCGGGGCCGGAGGTTCCGGAATGGAAACCTGCATGCGCGGCACTGCCGGCCGCTCAGCACCTCCTAGGCTCCCGGCTCGCCTGAGGTTGCTCGCGACTGCGGAGCTCGCTGGCGCTCGCTCCTCGCGCTCGCGTCTGAACCTCGCTTCTGCGCGCTCCTCGCCTTTCGCGGTGGCATCAGTAGTGGTTCTGCGTACCAAAGGAAACCCCCCCGGGACGTACACACACAGCCGGATACCCGATTACCCGTAGGAAGTCTTCTCTGAAGCGCTAACAGCGACCGTCCAAATGGCCAAACCAGCTCGATCGGTCGTGCGTCCTCGCCACACTGATGTCGTCGCCACACCGGTGGAGTCGACAGGAGGAACGACATGCAGACCGTCAGCGGCAGCCCGCTCTAGTCGCGCGAGCTGAGCCAGATTGACGCCTACTGGCGGGCCGCTAACTATCTGTCGGTCGGACAGATCTACCTGCTGGGCAATGCGCTGTTGCGGCAGCCGCTCGTGGCCGAGCACGTGAAACCCCGCTTGCTCGGCCACTGGGGTATCACACCCGGCCTCAACCTCATCTACGCCCACCTCAACCGGTCATCGTTCGCCGCCAGCAGGAGATGCTCTACATCGCCGGGCCTGGGCACGGTTGCCCGGGCCTCGTCGCTAATGTCTGGCTCGAGGGCACGTACAACGAAGTCTATCCATCCGTCGGCCAGGACGCCGACGGCATGGCCAGGCTGTTCGGGCGATCTTCACGACGGACCGACCGGTTATCTTCGCCTACCACGGCTACCCATCGCTCATCCACCGCCTCACGTACCGGCGTACGGGACACCGAAACCTGCACGTGCGCGGCTACAAGGAAGAGGGCACGACAACCACGCCATTCGACGTGCTGGTACGCAACGACCTGGACCGATACCACCTGGTGATCGACGTCATCGACCGGGTGCCGGGCCTCGCCCGACGGGCTGCGATGCTCCGTCAGGAGATGGTGGACTGGCGGGCACGGCACCGGGAGTACATCCGCCGCACCGGCGAGGACATGCCCGAGATCCGGGACTGGGTCTGGCTCGGCCGCCACTAGGGGAGGACCACTCGCCCGAAATCCATCGGGAGCCGCACCTATCGTCCGGTCAGGGCGAGCCCGACTCACCCTGCCGCGCTCGACCATTACCCCAAGCGGCCGGCATGTGGCCGCCCTGATCACAGCAACGAGGGGAGTGACCTGTCGTGACAGTTACGACTCCGCGATCGTCCAGGCCTGGCGCCATGGTGTCGGCGCGCCGATCTGACCCGTTTCGGGAGATGGAGGACCTGCAGGACCGGATGGGACAGCTGATGGACGGGCTGTTCGGACTTGTACCACCCACGATCGCCGCCAGGCTGCCGTTGGCCCCGGCCGACATCGAGGAAACCGACGACGCCTACGTGGTTGAGCTCGACTTGCCCGGAGTAAAGCCCGGTGACGTCGATGTCGAGGTCAGAGAGAACGAGCTCAGGGTCTCAGGCGAGATCAAGGAAAAAGAACGCAAGGGGATCCTGCGCCGGCAGATGCGGCGGGTCGGTCAGTTCGAACACGTCGTCGCCCTACCCGGGGAGGTCGATCCCGACAAGGTCGAGGCGAAATTGTCTGACGGCGTGCTCACGCTCCGCCTCAACAAGAGTCAGGTTCGCAAGCCCCGCCACGTAGAAATCAAGAGCTCGTAGCGGGAGCTGTCAACCCACGAAGGTGAGTGGTGGATGGCCGGGGTGCCGGCGGCAACGGGCTACCAATCACCTCAAGACTGAACTTGCGCCCGGCACCTGTTCCACCCTGACTGTCCACAAGGGATTGCGAGGGACTGCCTGGGAAGGACGTTAGGATGACCTTGACCGACGACCCGCACCTGAGCATGGTGAGGCCGGTGGTACCGCAAACCCCGCAGGGTTGCGCGGAGTGCCTGCTCACCGGGTCGCCGTGGGTCCACCTTCGCCTGTGCCTGACCTGTGGCCACGTCGGCTGCTGCGACTCCTCGCCGAACCGACACGCTCGCCTGCACGCGCACGCCCTCGGACATCCCATCGTCCAGTCGTTTCAGCCCGGTGAAGACTGGCGCTGGTGCTACGTCGACGAGGCGCTGGTATGACAGATCCCGGACACATGAAGGACGAGGAGACCCCGGACACTGTCGGCGCCTATCCACGACTGAGCGAGCACCAGATCACCGCACTCGGGGCCGTCGGCCACGCCCGGCCGACCACCCCCGGAGACGTGTTGTTCCACGAGGGCGAGCGGGCCTCCGAATTCATTGCCATTCTGACCGGCACCGTCGCCGTGATCGAGGCGTATGGCTCCCAGGACGAACGTGTGATCGCGATTCACGGTCCGGGCAGGTTTCTCGGCGAGATCGGCCTTCTGACCGGACAGGCGGCATTCGTCACAGCTGTGGTTCGGGAGCCGGGTGAGGTGCTTGCGCTGCCGGTCGACAAGCTGCGTCAGCTGGTCGCGCAGGACACGGCACTCGGCGATCTGATCCTGCGGGCGTACCTGCTGAGGCGCTCGATCCTGATCGGCCTCGGCACCGGGCTGAAGATCATGGGTTCGCGGTTCTCGCCCGAGGCAAGGCGGTTGCGTGACTTCGCCGCCCGCAATCGCCTACCGCACCGTTGGATAGACCTGGAAAAGGATCCGCAGGCCGAGGCGGTGCTACGCGAGCTCGGGGTCGGCCCGGAAGACACGCCGGTCGTCATGTGGGGCAGACAATTGCTCCGCAACCCAAGCAACGCCGAGTTGGCGCGCGCCATCGGACTGGCGGCTCCCACGGCCGAGGAGACGATCTGCGATCTCGTCGTCGTGGGAGCGGGCCCGGCGGGCCTCGGGGCAGCCGTGTATGGAGCATCGGAGGGTCTGGCAACGGTCGTCGTCGACGCCGTCGCGCCGGGCGGGCAGGCCGAGACCGCTCCACGGATCGAGAACTATCTAGGCTTTCCGGCCGGCATTTCCGGGGCCGAGCTGGCCGACCGGGCCGTCATTCAGGCCCAGAAATTCGGCGCGCGAATCACGGTGCCGGGTCGAGCGATCGCGCTGCTCGAGCGGGACGGGTACTACGTGGTGGAACTCGAGGGGGGAGCGTCGGTGTGCGCCCGTACGGTGCTGATCGGTACGGGCGCACAGTACCGGAAGCTGGACGTGCCACGACTCGAACAATTCGAAGGAACCAGTGTCTACTACGCCGCTACCCAGATAGAGGCGATGCTCTGCCGAGATGATCCGGTCGTCATCGTGGGTGGCGGCAACGCGGCGGGTCAGGCGAGCCTGTTCCTGGCTCAGCACGCAGCGCACGTTCGATTGCTGGTACGGGGGGGCGACCTGGGACGGGACATGTCTCGCTATCTGGTGGACCAGATCGAGCGCAGTAAGGGCGTCGAGGTGCATCTGAACACTGAGGTGCGCGAGTTGCTTGGCGATCGCGTCCTCGAGGGTCTCGTCATCGAGAACAACAGGACGGGCGCCAGCCGCACAGTCGGTGCCAAAGCCCTGTTCGTCTTCATCGGAGCCGCGCCCGGCACGGCCTGGCTCGCCAACGATTTCGCACTCGACGAGCACGGTTTCGTCCGGACTGGCAGCGATGCGGAGCCGTACGTTTCGAGCCTGAATGCCACCGATTGGACGCCGATGGTGCTCGAGTCCAGCCGGCGCGGTGTCTTCGCCGCCGGCGACGTGCGCAGCGGCTCGATCAAACGGGTGGCCTCCGCCGTGGGAGAGGGCGCCATGGCGGTTCGCCTGGTGCATGAGCGGATCGAGCAGGTGTGAACAGTGGCAATATTACGGCGGACGTGTCGGGCGACGTGGCTGTCTTCACCGAGCATCGCGGCCTTCTGCTCGGCGTCGCTCACCGGATGCTCGGCAGCATGGCCGACGCCGAGGACGTGTTCCCAGGCGCAAGGCTGCGCCGGTCCACTGTGGATGAATCGACTGTAAGGGACCCTAAGTCGTACCTGGTCACTACGGTGAGCCGGCTGTCCATCGACTGGTTGCGCAGGCTGATGGCACATCGGAAGAGTACATAGGCGAGTGGCTGGCCGAGCCTGTGAGCGCCGAACCGGGCGCCAGCGAACGGGCCCAGCTGACAGACTCCGTGGAGTTCGCGATGCTCGTCGTCCTGGAGACGCTGTCGCCCCTGGAGCGCGCGGTCTTCGTAGTGCGTGAGGCAAATGAGCTTCCGTTCTCCGAGATCGCGGAAGTCATCGGACGCGACGAGGCGGCAACCAGGCAGTTGGCGAAACGCGCTCGGGAGCATGTCGGGCAGCGGCGGCGCCGCCGCCCGCGCCGTGCACCGCACCCAACGCCGCGCCCTGCAAATGATGCTGCGCCTCCTCGCCGGCAACGCCGAGCACTGGCTCGCACACCACCTCAACACGTACCTGCAAGACAACGACGAATACCGCGCCACCGCCGGTAACCTGCTGCACCTGGGCGGCATCACCTACACGAACACGACCGTCCACATCGAACTCAACCGACCCAACACCCCACACCTGACCCGCGCCCTCACCGTGCTCCTCGACGAGATCAACAAGACACCGCCCCACATCCCCAGCGACCCCCGCCCGCTGACCTACGCCACCCTCAAAACGTGATCAACTTAAGTAACTCGGCCACCCCGGCTTCCGGAGGTCTGAGTCTTGGTTCCGCATACGTCCCGGCAAACGGGCATGGCGGCTCTGAGCCGATCGGATCCGGTCCGGGAGATGGAGGATCTGCAGGACCGGATGGGGCAGATCATCGATGGTCTGTTCGGGCTCGTGCCGTCGAACGCGGCGGCGCGCCTGCCCATGGCGCCGGTCGACGTCGACGAGACCGACGATGCCTACGTCGTCGAACTGGACGTGCCGGGGGCTTCACCAGAGGACATCAATGTGGAGGTGAGGGAGTACGAGCTCCGGGTCTCCGGGAGGTCAAGGCACGGGAGCGCAAGGGCATCCTGCGTCGCCAGACGCGACGGATCGGCGAGTTCGAGCCCGTCGTCGCCCTGCCGGGCGAGGTCGACCCGAGCAACGTCGAGGCGAAGCTGGCCGATGGGGTGCTCACGGTGCGGCTCGCCAAGAGCCAGCCGCACCAGCCTCGAATGGTCGCAGTGACCACTTAGGACAGAGACCCGCCAGAGGCTTGAGTGCGACGCCGGACGGAGGTGCGCTGACCCGCCAAACGGACCCCAATGAGTGGACCGACTACGACGGATGTGACGGGACCCAGGCGGACAGAGAGGTCATGCTCCACAATGGATCGGCACAGTCTCGACAAAAGAGATGCACAACTCGCCGGTGTGCGTGCGAAAGCACATGCGGTCCGATGGTCACTGACAGCTTTGGGACCTGAGCCGTCGCAACACGCCTGCGTAGGTTGTCCTGTTCGGCTGCCAGTACCGACGCCTCGTTGGCCATCCGCGGGCCGACCTCACCCTCCGCGGGTGATCGTGGCTCACCCCTGGCGAGCGCAGTATGGCGCCAATGGAACGGGGTTGGAGACTGAATGCCTGACCATGTCAGCGGCACGGTGGTGGTGCTGACACAAAACCGCCGACCCGAACTGCTGCGGACACTCCGTGCGCTGACCGCGCCCAACGAGCGGCCATCGGTCGTGGTGGTAGACAACGGGTCCAGCGACGCACGCCCGATGCGGTCGCCGCTCCGATGACAGTCCGACTCGGGTCAGCCAAGACGCAGTACCGACCGGACTCCGCGCAAATCACGACACTCGGGCCGGGCTAGGTAGTGCCGCGTTGCGATGCGACGTCGTCATTCGTGAGTGACGAGCGGGCACCCCGACCGGCCCCACGATCAACACTGACCAACCACCAGAGATGGGAGCCCCAATGAGCACGGCAACAATGGCCCGGACCGACGAACAAATCCAGCAGGACATTCTCGACGAGTTGAAGTGGGACGCACGCGTCCAGCCCAACGAAATCGGCGTTGCGGTGAAGAACGGTGTCGTGACGCTCACCGGCTGGGTCGACAATTTCGCCAAGAAGTGGGTCGCCGAGCGGGCCGCGCACCGCGTCCGCGGTGTCACGGCGGTCGCCAACGACATCGAGGTCCACCTTCCCAGCGCCGTGGAACGGACCGACGCCGACATCGCGGCGGCCGCGACCCGCGCGCTCGAGTGGAACTCGCTCGTCCCCGTCGAGAAGCTGGAGGTCACCGTCTCCAAGGGCTGGGTCACCCTGCGCGGAGATGTGGAATGGGAGTACGAGCGGCGCGAGGCCGAGCGGGCGGTCCGGCGACTCTCCGGCGTTCGCGGGGTCACCAACCTCATCAACGTACGTCCTCGCGTGACACCGTCGCCGACGGATCTCAAGCGCCGGATCGAGAGCGCCTTTGTGCGCAACGTCGAGACTGACGCGGAGGGGATCCAGGTTGACGTCGAAGGCTCCAAGGTCACCCTGCGGGGCACGGTCCGGTCGTGGATGGAGAAGGAGGAGGCCGAGCGTATCGCGTGGTCAGCGCCCGGCGTCACATCAGTCGACAACCGCATCACGATCTCTCTGTGACCTTCAGTGGGACATCGGGCGTGTTGGCTCACCCATGGCACGCCCGGCCTGCCCGCCGGCGGGTATCTGTCCACTTCGCACGGTTGCCCGTTCGCTGTTGGCCGGCTATCGGTCCGGCCGGAGTACCGTAACCGATGTCCACATTGGAAGCCGCGACTCGTCTTGCGGACGTGCTGCGTGAGTTGGCTGGTGCCGACTGTCTATGCGAGCAGTCGCTTTCTCGAAGTCCATCGATTCCAGACGCGGGTCTCCGAATTCGCCAGTGTGATCGCGGTCTCGGTCTACAGCCACGATTTCAACCGCCGTGCTCCACCTTGCGGTAGGCCGGATACGTGCCCGACGAATGCCTCGGGTGTACTCCGGGATCAGCACCGTTTCGACGAAGAGGTCCAGCTTGTGCTCGCGAGGGAGCGGCGATGAGCGCAGAGAGCACACTTCTACGACGGCGACCGAGATCGATATTGAGCGCGACGAACGGTCGACATCACGAGCGAGCGGTACTCCGTCAACAAGGGCGAATTCGCCCGGCTAACTACAAGCTGGAACTCCTGCGGGGCGGCACCACCGTGCCGCTCAGTCGATGGTGAGGTCGGCGATCGTTCCGTCGCGTACGGTGAAGCGCTGTTGCAACTCGGCGATGCCGCCCGGGAAGTTGCCTTCGAGGCGGACGGCAACGACCCATATATTGTCGGTGTCTTGCCGGATGTCAGTCACGTCGGTGGTGTAGGTGTACTCGGTTGAGGCGCGTCGTCGCCAGGTGCGGATGGCCTGAGTGCCCGCGTGGGTCTTGCCTTCGTCGGTGACTGTCGCGTCCGCGGCGAAGGCCAGGACGGCGGCCTCGTCGTCGCGGCTGGCGTGTGCGGTGAGGTAGGCGCGGACCGGTGCGGGAAGTGCGGCCTGGTCGGTCGTCATGGTGTGCTCCTTCCCATCGGTGGGAGTCAGCCGACGGTCGGCACGGTGCCGCCGTCGATGGTGTGTTCAGCGCCGGTGATGGCGCTGGCCCGGTCGCAGACCAGAAAGGCCACCAGCTCGGCGACCTCGGCGGGTTCGGCGGGGCGGCCGAGTGGGATGCCGCCGAGCGACGCGGTGATCATCTGCCAGGCGGTTGTGTGGTCGACGCGATGCTGCCGGGCGATGCCGGCGGTGAGGGCTTCGGCGCCCTCGGTGCGGATGGCGCCGGGTGATACGACGTTGACGCGGATGCCGCGCGGTGCCAATTCTTTGGCCAGGCCCTTGCTGTAGGTGGTCAATGCGGCCTTGGCCGCCGCGTAGCCCAGCGTGGAGTCGAACAGCGGCAGGCGTCGTTGGATCGACGCTCGTGCACCACAGCACCCCTTCCGGCCTCCCGCATCGGTGGCAGCAACGCCCGGTCCAGACGTACCGCGGCCAGCACGTTCAGCGCGAGTTCGACCTGCCAGTGTTCGTCGGTCAGGGCGGCGAAGCCACCGGCCGTCGCATGGGAGCCGCCCAACGTGTGCACCAAAATGTCCAGGACACTGAACCGTTCCCGCGCCCGCTCCACGATCATGGCCGTGCCTTCGGGCGCGGTGGCTTCCGCGGCCACGAACCCGTCGTCGGATGCGCCGCGCGGTGCCGTACGCGCAGTACCCGGAACATCGGCGCCGGCAGCGCGCAGCCGGGCGACGATCGCCGCGCCGGTGCTCGCGCCGGTGACCAACGCCCGCCGCCCCCGCAACTCGTCGATGATGCTGTCACCCATACCGCGATCGTGGCTGCTCCCACGGGGCGAGAGTCAAACAGTGGAGTCTCCCTCCGGGCGAGGGTTCACACTGGCGTCGTGCCCGCACAGCTGTCTATCGGCGAGTTCGCCCAACTGACCCACCTGAGCATCCGCACCCTGCGCCGCTATCACGACACCGGCCTGCTCACCCCGGCGCGGATCGACGACGCCACCGGCTACCGCTACTACGAGGCCGAGCAGATCCCGACGGCGCAGGTCATCCACCGCCTCCGCGAGCTCGACCTGCCGTTGGCCGAGGTGCGGCAGGTGTTGTCCAGCCCCGACCCGGCGCAGCGGGCCTCGCTCATCGCCGGACACCTGGCGCGTCTGGAGGACCAACTGGAACGCACCCGGGCCGCGGTGACATCGCTGCAGCGGCTGCTGCAGCCGGAGCCGGCCGGGCTGCGGGTCGAGCTGCGGCAGGTACCAGCGGTAGCCGTCGCCGCGGTGCAGGGCACCGTCGACCTTGACGAGGTGCTCGGCTGGTACGCCGGCGCCATGGCCGAACTGGACGCCGCGGTACCCACAGCGGCCGGAGTACCCGGCGGGTTGTACGACAACGAACTGTTCACCACCGGCCGGGGACAGGCACTGGTCTACCTACCCGTCCCCGCGACGCCGCCCGCGACCGGACGGGTGCACTCGGTCACGCTACCCGCCGTGGAACTAGCCGTAGCCACACATCCCGGCGACCACGACACGATCGATGTCACCTACGGCGAATTGGGCCGCTGGGTAGTCGACCACGCCCTAGCCGTGGCCGGACCGGTACGGGAACGGTACCTTCGCGGTCCACGCGACACCGACGACGCCGCCTCGTGGCGAACAGAGATCGGATGGCCGGTCTTCCGCATCACATCAACATGAACCCGCGACGCCGCACCACGCGACGAGCAAGACCGTCACGGGCGAGCCCGCTCACTAGCCGGATCAACTTACCCGAAGCACCACGACGAGCCCCTAGCGAAGAGGGGCAACGTCAAGCGACAACCGCACCGAGGTTCATGAAGGGTGGCTACCGGTGACCGTCGTACAAGGCATCGGCCTATTCCTGATCATTGCCGGGGCCGTCGAGTTCGTCCTGTTCCGTTTCCTCGCTCCCCAACGGCCGAACATCGCCCGCCGCATCCGGCTGCTCAACGCAAACGCTCTTGCGAACGCCACCGTCGGGATCATCCTCGTGATCATCGGCGCCTGACGGGCCACATTGCGCCGCCGACGCTGATCTTGATCGCCTTTGCCCAGCGGCGTTCGCGAGCCGCCGCTGCCACGAGCGCCGCCGCATCGACACAGAGGCTGGGCCGGTCGCAGCGGTGTACTCCGAATACGTTGAGACCTTCGTCTACAACATCATCGAGGGTGTGTCCTATGGAGACATCACGCTCAAGCAGTAGGCACGAAGGGCTGCCGAGCTTCCGTCGTGGTGGCGCAGGGGCGATGGGGTGTTGCGCCGCGGTTCCCCGCGCAACGCGGACGGCGCTCATCGCAGCTGCATCGCGCGACCCGCTTGCCTCACCCGAAAGATCCCGTTACAAAGAGGCTCACACGGTGGATTGGCTACAAATGTATGGCTACACATCAAGCAAAACGCCCCCTCAGATGATCTCTAAGAGGGCGATTGTGCTGGTAGCGGGGCCAGGATTTGAACCTGGGACCTCTGGGTTATGAGCAAAATTGGACGGTTCACATTCAGTCGCTGCTTGGGCGTCGCGGTTGAACACGGGCTGGCCCATGACAGGGCGGGGGGCGTGCCTCGACGGCCCGGCTAGACCTGCCCCCATGTTGCTCGCTGACGTTGCGTCCGAGCAACGAATGAGCAACAAACGATCAAGGGCTTAGTTCTGGCCACCAGAACCAAGCCCTCTACCTGCGATTTCTTGTCGGGACGGCGGGATTTGAACCCACGACCCCTAAATAGGGGTGTAAGAGAGCTACCGGGTCGGCCTGGTGCAGACTCGGTTCCGGTAGCCGCCGGCAGGTGAGCACTCCCTGACCCCGGACGTCTGCAGTCCTAGGTCAAGATCGTGCCCCTGCCGGTGGTCGGGAGATGTACCGCTGGTGGGATGTCGTGCCCGTCCTTCGGGGCGTGAGCACTGTGTCTATTAGGTCGCGTTGTCTCTCTCGCAGGTTACCGACACAATGTCCACAGTAGATGATTGGAGAGGGAAGAAGGTGCTGCTGTTCCTAGGCGATGACTGGTCCGAGGAGAGCCACGACGTAGAGCTGCAGGACGAGACGGGCCGAGCGCTGGCCCGGGCGAAGCTACCCAAGGGCTGGCTGGGATGACCCGGCTGCACGCCATCGTGGGCGAGCATATCGGCGACGACGAGGACGTCACCGTGCGGGTGGGGATAGAGACCGAGCGGGGTCCCTGGGGTGCAGGCGCTGCTCGCGGCCGGCTACCAGGTCTACGCGATCAATCCCTTGCAGGTGGCCCGCTACCGTGAGCGCTATCGCGTGTCGGGTGCCAAGAGCGATCCGGCTGACGCGCATGTCATCTGTTCGATGGTCCGTACCGATCACCACCGGCTGCGTCCGGTCGCCGGCGATAGCCCATTGGCCGAGGCAGTCAAGATCGTCACTCGGGCGCACTAGACGCTGATTTGGGAACGGTCTCGGCACATGTTGCGACTGCGTCAGGCGCTGTTGGACTTCTTCCCCGCCGCACTGAAGGCGTTCGAGGCTAGTCCGACGGCGCCGGACACGCTCGAGCTGCTCGCCGCCGCGCCCGACCCGGCCTCGGCGGCCGCCCTGTCGATCCAGCAGATCACCGACGCCCTGCGACGGGCGCGCCGACGCAACCGGGCCGCCAAGGCGGAGCGGATCGCGACCGCGCTGCGCGGCGAGCAGCAGCTGGGCCAGCCCGAGGTCGTGGCGACCGCGTACGCGGCCACCGTGCGCGCCCAGGCCGCGATCCTCACCGTGCTCGACACCCAGATCGAGGCCATGGAGGAGCAGGTCGAGGAGCATTTTGGTAAGCACCCGGACGCCAAGGTCTATCTCAGCCAGCCCGGCCTCGGCCCGGTGCTCGGCGCCCGGGTGCTCGCCGAGTTCGGCGACGACAAACACCGTTACGCCGACGCCAAAGCCCGCAAGAACTACGCCGGCACCAGCCCGATCACGCGCCAGTCCGGCAACACGCAAGACAGTCCTCGCCCGGTGGGTCCACAACGACCGGCTCATTGACGCGCTAGGCCTACAAGCCTTCTGCGCACTCAGCGCCTCACCCGGCGCAAGGGCCTACTACGACCGGCTCCGCGCCCGCGGCGCCGGACATCGACCTGCGCTACGCCAACTCGGCAACCGGCTCGTCGGCATACTCCACGGCTGCCTCAAGACCGGCACCCCGTACGAGGAAGCCAAAGCCTGGAGCCACCACCAGCAAGAAGATCTTGCCGCTGCCGCTTGACAACTAAACACCGTGGGATGTCTTGACCCC
>CAWDLN010000023.1:0-29398 GCA_963803115.1 uncultured Actinomycetota bacterium | reverse complement strand
GAAGATGTCGAGGCTTGCGTAGAGCCGGGCCAGCTGCGTTCCGCGGCGCTCGCCGGTGAACACGGCGTTTGGCATCAACTTGTGCAGCGCCGCACGGGCCGGTCCGTCGCCCACGATGACGACGCGAACGCCGGACAGTTCCGCGGTCGCCGCGAGCAGATCGATCCGCTTCTCGGTAGCGAGACGGCCGACGTAGCCCACCACCGTCTCTCCGTTGGGCGCCACCGCCCGCCGGATCGCCTCGTCGCGGCGCGAAGGGTGGAACAGAGCCGAATCCACACCACGCCGCCACAGCCACACGTTGCTGACACCGTGGGCGAGCAGATCGGCGGCGGTCGAGGTGGACGGGGCGAGGGTACGGACGGCGCGGCCGTGGATGCGGCGAAGCCACCACCAGGCGAACCGTTCGCCGGAGGACATGCGGTACGCCCGCGCGTACCCGGGTACGTCGGTCTGGTACACCGCAACCTGCGGGATCGTGAGCTTCGCGGCCGCCGCCGAGCCCCAGGCCCCGAGCACGAACGGGCTCGCCAGGTGCACGACGTCCGGCTGATGCTTGCGCAGGGCGCGGAGGATGTGCCGGCCGGGCAAACCGAGCCGGAAGCCGGGGTAGCCCGGCAGGCCCACCGACGGGATCCGGACCACCGGATAGGCCAATGGACCAGGCACGCGGGCGTCGCCGAGCGCGGACTCGGGGGCGATCACGACCGGCTCGTGGCCGCGAGCGACCAGGTGTTCGGCCGCACGCAGGACCGAGTTGGCCACGCCGTTGACGTCCGGGGAGAACGACTCGGTGATGATCGCGACACGCATGCGCCAAACGTCCCGGCGACGCGCGAGCAACCGGCGACACGCGGCTTTCGTGTCGGGAAAATCTCGCCGAATTCGGAGCGCTACACGTCGTACTGAGCGCCGGCTCGGGCAACCTCCACCGGACCCGCGAACGCCGCCGCTGCGGACTCGAAGACGTTCGCCTCGCTGACCCACGCGCTGACCAGGTGGGTGAGCAACAGCCGCGCCGCCCCGGCCTTGGTCGCGGCCTCACCCGCTTCGCGGCCGGTCAAATGCAGATCGGGCGGGTTCTCGTCACCGTCCTGGTAACTCGCCTCACATAGAAACAGGTCCGCGTTGTGGGCCAGCCGGTGCAGAGCCTCGCAGGGGGCCGTGTCCGCGGAGTACGCGAGCACCCGACCACCGTGCTCCAGGCGCACGCCGTACGTCTCGACCGGATGATTCACCCGGTCGACGGTGACGGTGAACGGGCCGACCTCGAGCCGGCCCGGAGTCAGGCCATGGAACTCGTAGACGTCGTCGAGCATCCCCTCGCCGTACGCCGCCGCGAGTCGGCTGTCCGCTCCGGCCGGAGCATAGATCGGCAACAACGGGTACGGACCATCCGGAGCGTACCGGCGCACGACCACGTAGTTACACGCGTCGAGCACGTGGTCGGCGTGCAGGTGGCTGAGCAGGATCGCGTCGATCGAGGTGAGCGACGCGTATCGCTGCAACGCGGACAGTGACCCGGCCCCGAAGTCGACCAACAGCCGGAAGCCGTCGGCCTCCACGAGGTACGCCGAGCAGGCGGAGTCCGGACCAGGAAAGCTCCCCGCGCAGCCGAGCACGGTCAGCCTCATCGGGCGGCCCCCGCCAAGGGGGTCGTTGATTTTTCTCCGGTCCCCCGCCCTTCGGGCCCGCCCGCCGTTTTTCCCGCCCCCCGCCCTTCGGGCCCGCCCGCCGTTTTTCCCGCCCCCCGCCCTTCGGGCCCGCCCCCCTTGGTTGCTGGCTCGAAGCCGGCGGGCGGCACGGTCGGTCCGAGGAAGCGTTGCGCCAACCGGGTGAACGGCGCCTGGTCGCCGGTGGCCAGGAAGTGGTGCTCAGGCGGCGCCGGGTCGGTCCGCAACAGCTCCCACTCGGTGAGCACCCGGTAGACCTCCTTGGCAGTTTCGTCTGCGCTGGAGACGAGGGTGACGCCGTCTCCCATGACGAGCCCGATCAGACCCGCGAGCAGCGGATAGTGCGTGCAGCCCAAGACCAGCGTGTCAACCTCGGCCCGCTGCAATGGCTCCAGATACGACTGGGCCAGACCGAGCAAGGCTCGGCCCGACGTGATCCCGCGCTCGACGAACTCCACGAACTGCGGGCAGGCGGCCCCGGTCACCGCCACGTGAGGCGCGGCCGCGAAGGAGTCGACGTACGCACCGCTGGTGATCGTCGCCGTTGTTCCGATCACACCCACTCGACCGTTGCGGGTAGCCGCGACCGCCCGGCGTACGGCCGGCCGGATGACCTCGATTACCGGTACGGCGTAACGCTCCCGGGCGTCATGCAGGCACGCTGCTGAGGCGCTGTTGCACGCGATCACCAGAACCTTCACGCCGTCGTCGACGAGGCGGTCGAGGCAGCCGAGCGCGTGCGCCCTGACCTCGGCGATCGGCTTGGGGCCATAGGGCACGTTGGCCGTGTCGGCCAGGTAGCGCACCTGCTCCTGAGGCAGTTGATCAAGAATCGCCCGCGCCACGGTGAGGCCCCCGACGCCGGAGTCGAAGATTCCCACGGGCGCGTTCGTCACGCTGCGGAGCCTACGCTGACCCACCTGTCAACCAAGGCCAGTCGAGGCCAAGCTGTCGCCAACGTGACAACCTGTGGCAACTTACTTATGACGCACGGTCACCCGGGTGACGAGCAGATACGTCATCGTGGAAACGCTTGATTACTGTGAGTTACATCCCGCGTTGCGTCAATAGGAACAACCTGCCTATGGTCTCCATGGCCGCTCAAAGGAGCGTCCGTGAGAGGAGGCGCCGTGAGTGCCGACACGCATACCAGCGCTCCAATACGCGGGGTAACTGGACACGGCAGTGAGAGCGCCGCGCAGGACGACTCCCCCATCACCGACTCCCTGACCTGGGACCGTGAGCGCCCGGTCGACCGGCCCACCTTCACCCGCCCGCAGCCGCGAATGCGTCAGCTCATCGGCGTCTGCGGTTGGGCCGCCGTACTCGGTGGCCTCGGGCTCGTCGTCGGAGTTCGCGGCCTCATCGGCGACCTCATGGGACTCGCGCCCAGCTGGTACGAGCCATCGATGATCATCGTCGGCCTCGTCGGCATCGTGCTGACCGTCGGCGCCTTCGTGACCGTCCACCGTCGGCGGACGCCCTACATCTTGCTCGGCGCCTCGACTCTCTCGCTCCTCTACTCGATGGTGCTGACCGCGACCGCCTTCTAAGCTTCCCGCGATCTTGGACAAATGCGCGTTAGTCGATCTCTGAGCACGCGCATTCGCCCAAGATCGCGATGTAATTCAGGCCCAGAGTTGGCCTTCGAGAGCAGTTTCGGCGTCCGCGAGAGTGCCGCCGTAGGCGCCGGTCGACAGGTACTTCCAGCCACCGTCGGCCACGACGAAGGCGACGTCGGCCCGCCGGCCGGCCTTGGCCGCATCGTGCGCCACGGCCAACGCGGCGTGCAGGATCGCTCCGGTCGAGAAGCCAGCGAAGATGCCCTCCACCTCCACGAGCTGTCGGGTGCGCAGTACCGCGTCCCGAGTGCCTACCGAGAACCGTCTATTGAGGACAGTCGCGTCGTACAGCTCGGGCACGTACCCCTCATCGATGTTGCGCAGGCCGTACACGAGCTCGCCGTATCGTGGTTCGGCCGCGATGATCTCGATCCCCTCGACCTTCTCGCGCAGGAAGCGCCCGACACCCATCAGCGTTCCGGTTGTGCCGAGCCCCGCCACGAAATGAGTGATGGTCGGTAGGTCGCGCAACAGCTCCGGCCCAGTGGTCTCGTAGTGGGCTCGGGCGTTTGCCTGGTTGGCGTACTGGTTGAGCATCACCCAGTCGGGGTGGTCTTCGGCGATCTGGCGAGCCATCGCGACCGCCGCATTCGACCCGCCCGCGCCCGGCGAGAAGATGATCTCCGCGCCGTACATCCGTAGTAGCTGAACCCGCTCCGTCGACACGTTCTCCGGCATGACGCACACGAGCCGGTAGCCGCGCAGCTTAGCCACCATCGCAAGCGCGATGCCGGTGTTGCCACTAGTCGGTTCGAGGATGGTGTCACCGGACTCGAGCGCGCCGGCCTCCTCGGCGGCCCGGATCATCCAGACGGCGGGCCGGTCCTTTATGGACCCGGTCGGGTTGCGATCCTCGAGCTTGGCCCAGAGCCGTACCTCGTCCGATGGGGAGAGCCGAGGCAGCCCCACGAGCGGCGTGTTTCCGCACGCGTCGAGCAGGCTCTCGTACCGAGCCATGCTTATCCGCGCTGCCGCGCGGATCCGGCGGACCCGCCGACTGAGTTGCGTTGGCCGGCAACGCGAGCGCGAGGAGCGAGCGCCAGCGAGCCCCGCAGTCGCGAGCCCACGCCAGATTCGCAGGCTCCGCCGGCGACGGCCGGAAGGACCGTCACGGTGTCGCCGTCGTTCAGCTTGGCGTCGAGGGCGCCGAGGAACCGGACGTCCTCGTCGTTGACATAGACGTTGACGAACTTGTGCAGGCCGCCGTCCTCGGTGACCAGTCGGGAGCGCAGCCCCGGGTACTGGGTGTCGAGGTTGGCGAGCAGGTCGGCGATGGTGTCACCGGAACCACTGACGACCTTCTGGTTGTTGGTGTAGGACCTCAGAATGGTCGGAACGCGGACTTCGATCGACATGGCGTGCTGTGCTCCTTGGTTTTGGCGGGTCGACTGATCGGGCGTGACGAGGTCAAGCCCGACACTCGTAGTCGACCGGCGCCGGATGATGCCCAAACATGTATGACTGCACCGCCATGGAGTCCACGGTCGCATTCAGCAGCCGTACCGGCTCCTCGGTCACCACCCCGTCCACGATGCGGAACGAGCGCACCTCGGTCGTTTCCGGGTCGCGAGTGGACACAAGCAGGTAATGAGCGTCCGGCCAGCCGGCGTAGCTGACGTCGGTGCGGGACGGGTACGCCTCAGTGGCGGTGTGCGAGTGGTAGATGACGATCGGTTCCTCGTCGAGGTCGTCCATCTCCCGCCAAACACGCAGGTACTCATGGGAGTCAAATTCATAGAAAGTCATCGATCGTGCTGCGTTCGTCATCGGAAGATGCCGAACGGGCTCGTCGCTGCCGGCCGGACCGGCCACGATGCCGCAGGCCTCGTCCGGGTGGTCCCGGCGGGCGTGCGCGACGATCGCGTCGAGGATCGCGGCGTCGATGGTCAGCACGGCTCCAGCGTACCGGCCCACTGAGGTGTGGCCGGGTGAGTCCGCCCACGCCGGCACACCACACCCATTCGGGCACGGTCGCCACCGGACGGGACGGTTGGGGACGGCCCGGGTGTGACCCGGCCCAGTTGGCCTTGGCAGGATGGCGGAGGTCTCTCCTCGCCGGGCAAAGGGGGTGCAATGCGGGACAGCGGCGGTGGACAGATCCTGCGGTCGTCAGGCCGCCGGTACGTCCTGCTCATGGCCGCGGTCGTGGTTGGCACTTTCGTGCCGGTCGGCGCCGCGGCGTCGGTCGCTGCGTCGGTGCCCGTCACCGAGGCGGAGCGGGCCGTGGCGATTGCCCAGCCCGCCATGGTCAGCATCGAGGTGACGTGGGAGGGCTACGTCCGGCACCGGACGGATGGCACCCTCTACGACGACCAGAGCGTCCGGGCCAGCACCCGATGCAGCGGAGTCGGGGTGAGCAGCGATGGCTATCTGGTCACCACAGGCCGATGTCTGGACCCGACCGCGGTGGCGATTGACCTGTACCAGCAGGTGGCCAACCGTCAGGTCGCCGAGGGTCGCGCCACCCCCGACCAGGTTCCTTTGCTGCTGGCCGACATGCTGACCAACGCCACCCTCGTCGGGCAGCCGGTCAGCCAACCCCCCAAGCGGATCGTCGAAGTACGCCGAGCCGTGACTCTCGACGAGCCCTTGCCGGCTTCGGTCGTCAGCATCGCGGATCCCCTGGACGGAGACGCCGCGCTCCTCAAGATTGACAAGAGCAGCCAGCCGATGCTGGAGCTCGCCGGCGCCGACGATGTTAAATCCGGTACCGAGGTCGTCACTGTCGAGTGCCCGGACGACACCGCACCCGCGGTGCGGCCGACGTCGCGCACCGGCGCCATCGACAAGGTGACCCCGATCGTGCTGGCGAACGCGGCTCCGACGACATCGCTCCTCGGCGGGCCGGTGCTCACGCAAAGCGCCGCCATCGCCGGAGTGGTCAGCCGGCACGAGGGCAGCCAGGACGTGCTGGCTCCGCTCGCGGTGATCCGGCAACTGATGACCGAGGCGAAGGTGGACGGCAAACTCGGACCGGTCGACCGCGACTTCCGCGACGGCCTCGATGCCTATTACGAGGGCCGGTACACCGACTCCATCGAGAAATTCGACGCGGTCCTCGCCGTGATTCCCTCGCACATCCAGGCGCACGACTACCGCGACCGGGCGCAGGCGAAGCGCGAGGCCGAGGGCGGCGGCCCCCGCGCCGACAACAGTGTGATCGAAAGCGTGCGGAGCTGGATGGACGGTCGAAACGGCGCACTCGTCGGCCTCGGCGTCCTCGCCGCCATCGTCGTCTTCCTGATCCGCCGCAAGGGCCATCCGCGCGAGGCGACGGCTCCCCGCACCCGGGTGAAGACGGCCACCCCCGACTACTGCGAGAACTGCAGCAACGCCGTCCCGGATGACGCCACCACGTGCCCGACCTGCGGCAAACCCACGGCCGCTCATCGCCCATGAAGCGTTAAGCAGTGTCCCCTTCTTATACAAGATTCGATAAGAAGGGGGCCCTGCTTAACAAGGCGACGTGGGGTCAGGCGGTCTCGCCGGCCACCGAGAAGGAGCGAAGGCGGTCGATCGCGAGCAGTGTCGCGCCGGCGGTGAAGACGAACGCCATCGAGAGCGATACGGACAGGGAAACGTCCGAGCTGATCAGACTGCTGTTCGCGATCCGGTCCGCGACCGTCGCGACGTACTGCTGGATCGAGAGCACGCGCGCGCCGGTCAGCAGGTTGGTGAGTAGGCCCTCCCAGATCAGTACATAGGCCAGCCCGATCAGCACCGGCCACTTGGTGAGCAGGCTCAACGCCATGAAGAACGCGCAGTAGGTCAACGATCCGAGTCCGGCCGCGACCGCCAGTCCGATGGCGAGGTCCGTCGAGCCCGCGATCAAACCCGTGATCGCCAGCGGCACGCCGGTGACGATCGTGGTGATCACCACCGCCACGACGAGCTTCGACAAGATGATCTCTCGCCTGGGCAACGGCTTGGCCAGGATATGGGTGAGTGTGCCGTCGTCGATCTCGGAGCCGAGCACGCCGGTGCCGACGATCAGGGCGGTGAGCGGTAGTACGACGGACAGGCCCAGGGCCCGGATGACGGGCTCCGCCCAGTCGCGTGGCTGGGCGCCGAGGCTGTCCGGAAGGACGGCGAGCCCGACCAGGATCACCGGCAGCGGGAGGAGCAAGAGGAATCGACGGCGGCCGAACAGCGCCCGCGCCGTGATCCGGGCGATCGTCGGGTTGAACACGGCCAGGCCTCCAGGTTGTCGGGTCATGACGTACCAACCAGGTACGCGAACACGCTCTCCAGCGACTCGTCCGCGGGCACCAACCGTTGGACCCGGATCTTCTCGGCCAGCGCCACCTTGGGCAGGGCGCGAGTGAACGTGCCGTAATCGGACGACTTGACCGTCAGACCGTTGGCCGAATCGATCTCTACGCCGGCGACCGACGCGTCGGCCATCAGCGCGGTCGCCAGGCGACGGTCATCGCTGGACCGGATGGTGAATACGTGCGGCCGGTGGGTCATCAGACGCCGGATCGTCCGGTAGTCGCCGGAGGCCGCGAGCCGACCCGCCACGATGACCTGCACCGTGCCCGAGACCTGCTCGACCTCCTCGAGGATGTGCGAGCTGAACAGCACGGTGCGGCCCTGATCGCCCATGGTGTGCAACAGGTCCATCATTTGCATGCGCTGACGGGGATCCATGCCGTTGAATGGCTCATCCAGCAGCAAGACGGACGGGTCGTGAACCAGCGCGGCCGCCACCCGCATCCGCTGCCGCATGCCCTTCGAGTACGTATCGAGCCGCCGGTCCTTGGCCTCGATCATCTCCACGAGCTCGACCGCGCGCTGGGTGGCTGCGGCCGGATTGGGCAACCGATGCAGCTTCGCGCTGGCGAGCACGAACTCCCAGCCGGAAAGGAATCCGTGTACGGCTTCGCGCTCACTCACGATGCCGAGGTCCGAGTAGACCGGGGGATTGCGCCAGGTTGGTACGCCTCCGACGAGCACCTGGCCTCGAGACGGCGCCAGGAACCCAGCCATCATGTGCAACACCGTCGTTTTGCCGGCGCCGTTCGGACCGAGCAGACCAGTCACCCCAGGGCCGAGCGTCATCGTGATGTCGTTGACGGCCACTACGTTGCCGTACCACTTGGAAACCCCGCGCAACTCGACTGCGGTCGCGGTCGCCGACACGGCTGTCGGCTCGACTGTGGCCGTCATCGCGCCACCCTCCGGTATCGCGTGAGCAGAAGAAGGACACACAACGTCACGACGCCGAGTACGACGCCGCCGTAGAGCGGGCCGAAGTCGCCCACCCGTGTCGGCTCGGGCTGGAACCACCAGGCCCCGACGCCGTCGGTCATGGTCGTCGGGCTGACGAGACCAGCTACCTGGGACAGCGTCAAGGCACTGCCCGCGAGCTCACCGTCGATGGAGTTCTGGTACGCCAACGCCTGCATGACGCCGTAAACCGGAGTGGTGATAAGGAACACCACCACGATCACGGCGGCCGAGACCCACCGGCGGCTTGACAGCGATGCGATGAGCAGTGAGATCGAGCCATAGAGCAGCGCAACTACGCCGATGATCGCCAACCCCTTGCTGAACTCAACGAACTCGTCCCAGACCGCACCCATGCTGTCGAACGAGAAGGCGCCGCCCAAGAACATCAGCAGCAGCGGTGCTAGCAACAACAAGAAGATCGCCGAGACCAGGGCGGCCCACTTCGCCAACGCGTAGTCCATGCGGGTGAGGGGGCGTGAGAAGTACAGCGGCAAGACGCCGCTGCGGAGATCTCGGGAGACGAGTTCCGGTGCCGCGACCGCGCAGAACAACAGCACGAGCATCGCCACCCCGTTGATGGGAAACTCCCAGTACGTCGTGACCGCCTGACCGGTCTGGGAGCGAATCGCGGTCAGGATGGCGGCGACCACCATGATCAGGGCGAACACCGACCACGGGAACGCCTTGGCCCCGGCCGTGCGCCCGAAGCCGAAGGAGGTACGCAGGCCGTGGGTGTAGAGCGAACGGATCGCGTAGGTGCGGCCCAGACGGGGTCCCGTGTACCGCTGGTATCCAATGTCGTGGATGACGCCGGCCCCGTTGCCCGCCACTGGCGCGCCAACGGCGGGGCTAGTGTCGGCCCTGATGTCAGACATTGACGGCCTCCCGCGAGAACAGCTCCGCGACGCGATGGCGCCGCTGGTCCAACGAGTGCAGCGGCAGGTCCAGGTCGGCGACCGCGCCCAAGATCTGGTCGTAGGTCTCGGCGGCGGCGAGCGGCACCAACAAGGCTCGGCCATCTTTGGCCACCTTCAGGCCCATGCCGGTCAACCGCGCCTCAAGCTCGTCGGTACCCTCGGCGACCTCGACCACGAGCACGTCGCGGGCTTCCGTCATCGCCGAGATCCGGTCGGCCCGCAGCAGGTGTCCGGCGTCGATCGCGACCAGTGAGTCGCAGATCCGTTCCACCTCGCCCAGCAGATGCGAGCAGACCACGACCGAGATCCCGAACTCGTTGCCGATCCGGTGGATCAGCGTGAGCATCGCGTCCCGGCCGGCCGGGTCCAGGCCATTGGTCGGCTCATCCAGCAGCAGCAGGTCCGGGTCATGAACCAAGGCCTGGGCGAGTTTCACGCGCTGCTTCATGCCGGTGGAGTAGCCGCCGATCTGGCGATACCTCTCCTCGTAAAGCCCCACGTGGCGAAGCGCCTCCGAGGCCCTCTCGCGGGCCGTGGCCTTGGGCAGCCCGCTGATGCGGCCCATGTGGGTCACGAATTCGGAGGCGGCGAGATCGGGCGGTAGGCAGTCGTGTTCGGGCATGTAGCCGACCCGGGCTCGGACCTCCGCGGCCTGCGTGCCCGGATCCAGCCCGAGCACCTTGACGCGGCCGTTGGTCGGCGGAAGGAGCCCCAGGACGATCTTGATGAGCGTTGACTTACCGGCGCCGTTGGCTCCGACCAGTCCCACGATCCCGGGCTCCACCGCGACCGTCAGGTCGGCCAGCGCAACCACGTTATTGGCGTAGCGCTTGGTCAGCGACTCGGTGGCGATAAGTGTCACTGGCCCAACGTAGTGCTCAGTCGCCAGTCGGCGTGATCCGGTGTTCCCCGGTCCCAACCCCGAATCCACCCTGAGACGCCCGCCTCAGATCCCTGTCACGACGAGCCTGCGTCAGCCCATAAGCGCTCCGACCAGTGACTCCTGCAGGTACGTCAGGTAGGCGTATACGGAGAGCTGCCCGACCCGGGGCGACGTCGGGTTGCGCCCCACGGCCGCGTCGAGTTCCGCTTCGATGTCCGTTTCGTCCTCAACCCCGAGCCTGGTGCCCAGGGCGAGCCGGACATCGGTGAGCGCCCGCAGCCACAGGTCGGCCTTCTCCTCGGCCAGCCGGACCTCGCCCCCGCTCTCGAGCAGGTCTTCGAGCACGGTCTTGGCCTGATCCAGCTTCGCCGCCTTCAGGTCGGCCTCGGTGAACCGGCGGAATTCGGCCGCCTCGGCTGGGTCCTCCGGATAGACGTCCGGGAACAGTCGCTCCACCGCGGGATCGTCAGGATCGGGGTCGTTGCTGAGCAGCGCCGCCAGCTCCGCGACGCACTGCCGCAGCACCTGTGCCTCCTGCGGCGTGAACCGCGCGACACAGTCACCACCGGTGCGGCGGAACATCGTCATGGGAGTTGGACCTCGTGCGAACGCTCGGTCATGGCTGGTCGACCGTGGCCCAGAGCCCGTACCCGTGCAGTCTGGTCGCGTCGTACTCCATCCGCTCCCGGACGCCGGAGGACACGATCGCTTTTCCCTTGTGGTGAACGTCGAGCATCAGCTTTTCGGCCTTGTCACGGCTGTACCCGAACAGCTTCTGCAGCACCCAGGTCACGTAGGACATCAGATTGACCGGATCGTTCCAGACGATCGTGACCCACGCACGATCCACGTCCGGTATCTCGGTGACGTCCGGTACCTCAATGGGCACGGTCTGCGGCGCAGCCATGCTCACCATGTTGCCACCGAGTTCGCTCGCTGCCGACACCCCATCGATATCTCCTGGCCCGGCCCGCCCAACCGTCAGGCGTCGGGCAGGAGGTTTGCCAGGTCACGGACGTACCCAGCCGATACGGCCTCGGCGCCGCCATCGACGGGTGGCGCGCCCGCCCGTACTAGTCGGCACCGCACACCGTCCGCCGCAATGTCCAGAGTGGACATGCCGTACGGGGTCGGCGCATCCGGCGGCAGCACCAGAACCGCGTGGACGCCAACCCGGGCGGTGTCGGCGAAATCCACCGCGCGTGCGCCCAGCCGACCGTCGAGCACCGCGAGGACCCGGGCCCCGGTCGCGGCTCGGGCGACCCGGTCGGAAACCACCAGCGCCAGCCGCTGCCACAGATCGGCCGCGGCCTCGGTCGTGGTCGCCACGTGCGGTCCGGCGAGCGGCGGCACGCCAGGTCGCGCATGGGGCAACCAGTTCAGCCAGAGCCAGCTCTCGTCCGGAACCGGTGCGAGTGCACCCACCACGCAGAGCTCCCGAGTCGGGTGGGTGGAGACGGCCTGGGCCAGCAGCCACCGTACGGTTCCCGCCGCCGCGCCCGGCTCGGCCCGGACCGCGAGCGGGCCGTCGCCCAGGTCGACCACCAATGGGGCGGCCGACCCCCAACCCACCCGCAGCGACAGTGCCCCGGGCCGACGTGGTGCCGCCGTACCCCGGCGAACCCCGTCGGCCAGGGCGGCGGCGTCGACAAATACCGGGTCCCGGCGCGCGCCGCCGTCCCCGGTCACGGCGGCGGCCAGCGCCTCGACGAACTCGGTGCAGGTGACGAACCGGGCCGCCGGGTCCTTGGCCATGCCCCGCGCGAGCACGGCATCGACCGCCACGGGCAGGTCGGGCCGGACCGTCGTGGCCCGCGGCGGCGGCGAGGCCACGTGGGCCGTCATGATCGCGAGCTGCCCGTCGCGGGGAAAGGGCACCCCACCGGTGAGGCACTCGTACGCCACACAGGCCAGCGAGTACTGGTCACAGGCACCGGTCACCGGCCGGCGGGTGAGCTGCTCCGGCGAGGCGTAGGCGATGGTTCCCACGATCTCGCCGGTACGGGTGATCTCACTGTCGTCGTCGAGCATCCGGCTGATCCCGAAATCGACGAGCGTCACCGAGTCGCCGGAGGCGCCGACGATCAGGTTGCTCGGTTTGACATCACGGTGGACCAACTGGGCCCGGTGCGCGGTGTCGAGGGCATCCGCCACCTGCCGCAGCAGGGCCACTGCCCGGTCGGCGGTCAACCGGCCCTCGCGGCGCAACAGGTCGCCGAGGTCATCCCCGGGCAGGTACTCCATGGCCAGGTAGAGCAAACCGTCGGCCTCGTCGGCCGTGTAGAGCGTTACCACACTCGGGTGGCGCACTCGGGCAATCGACATCGCCTCACGGAGGAACCGGCTCCGGAATGCCTTGTCGGCGGCCAGGTGCGGGCGAAGCACCTTGACCGCGTCGAGCCGGTTGAGCACCCGGTGCCGGCAGAGATATACCTCGCCCATCCCGCCGACGGCGAGCCGATGCTGGACCTCGTACGCGGCGAAGCTGCCGCCCTCCAACAGCGAGGTCGGGCCCGTCATCTCGGCAGGGCGGACATGCCGGCCGCCGCCTCGGCGATCCGGTTCGCGACGTCGGCCACGGCCGGACGCCGCTGCGCCGGCAGCAGGCAGTCTCGGACTATTCCCGCCAGCGGCTCGGTCAGGGTCACCGATACCCGCGGTCGCTGGGCGGCGAGTCGACGCAGCGCGCCCAGGCCATCGCCCGGAAGCTCCTCATAGACAGTGCTGCCGGTGCCGACCCAGTGCAGCAGAACGCCGATCGACCAGACGTCGTGCTCTGGCATCGCCGGCTCTCCGAGGAGCGCCGCCGGGTCGGTGAAGGCCAGACCCTCGGTGCCACCGCGACCGCTGTAGCGCATGCCCGGCGCGAGGATGTCGATCAGGTTCGGATCGGACAGCTTGGCACCGTACTCGTCGAGCAGGAGGTTTGCCGGCTTCACCGCGCCGTGGATGAACCCAGACAGATGCAGCGCCGCCAGCGCCTGGGCGGCGTCGCCGACCGCCCGCACCTGCAGCGCGGGGTCAACCGGCTGGGTCGGCTGCCCGAGCGACCCGCCGGCGACGTACTCCATGGCGTAATAGAAGACGCCGTCGTGTTGGCCGGCATCGATGAGCGTGATGAGGTACGGCGAATGAATCGTGGCGCAGCGACGCAGCCGAGCCGTGGCGCGACGGAACATGTCCGATGTGGAGTCAGGGGCGAACACCTTGACGGCGACGAATTCGCCGTCGCCGGGCAACCGGGGCGGCCGGGGGGCCAGAAAGAGTCGGCCGTTGCCGCCACCTCCGATCGACCGGAGGAACTCGTAGTCGGCGATGCCACGCATCCGCTGCTCTGGTCCTTCCGCCGTACGGTCAGGACCGGCCGGCGTCGGGCGCGAGCGACTCGATCCGGAACCAACGGCGCCCCATCGTGATCTGAGCGCCCGGCCGGACCACGACCGGATGGTGTGCCGTCAGCTGCTGCACGTTGGGATCGCCGGGGAACTGGACGAACGTGCCGTTGGCCGAGCCTAGATCGATGACCTGTACGTCCCAGCCCACCAAGGCAACGCGGACGTGACGGCGTGAGACGACGCCGTCGGCATCGGCGATCTTCAACGGCCGCGCGGCTCCCGACAGGACCTCCGGGTCGTGTTGCGGCTCGCGACCCAGCACGTAGCCCATATCGAGCACGAAGGCCGACCCGTCGTCGATGGCCAGCACACCCAACGGCGGGCGGGGTCCCTCCCGCAGGGTCGGCGGCACACTGGCCAAGGACGTGCCGCAGGTGATGCAGGTCGCCACACTGGGGTCGTTGAGATGCCCGTTGGGGCAGGCCAGCCCGAGCACCGTCGGCCGCACGTCCACCGGCGGCGCCGACGCTTCCACCTCGCCACCACTCATCGTGACCGCGACATAAGGGGAACTGGCGAGCGGTTCGCGTACCGGAAGTGGATCCAGGCCCGGTGGCGCCGCGGGTGGCGCAAGGTCCGCCGACGGTGGTGGCATCGTCAGTGGGAACGGCACCGGCGGCTCGGCGGCCGGCCGCGGCGGCCAATCCGTCTCGATGGCTTTGTCCATCATGGACGATGCGCTCCAGGCACGGTCCGACTCGGCCGCGGGCGCACTCGCCTGGGCCGGCGGTACGGCCGGCGCGGCGTACGACGCATCAGCCGGCGCGAGGCGGCTGACTGCGTCCAGGCTCCCGCCGGTCACCACGCCCGCGGCGCTGACGACGCCGGCCTCGAGGCGCGCGAGCTGGCTCGGCTCACCGGCTCCGGGAAGCTCCAGCCGTACCGCGCTGATCGGACCGGGCACCAGGCGGTTCACGGAAGTGATGGCGTCGGCGGCGGTGAGCGAGACCTCACCGTCGCCGCCGACGACCCGGGCGGTCGCCGTGCCGTGGACCAGTACGGCCAGCCGGCCGTCCGGGGTCGGGCCGCTCGCGGCGCAGGCCGGGAAGTTACCGGCGAAGTCGGCCGCAAGCAACGCGGCGACCCGGCGCACGAGCAACCCGCCGTCCCCGCCGGCGGCCGCGACCTCGGCCACTAGGCCGATCAGTTCCTCGGTTCCGGTCGCGCCGTCGGCGCAGACCAGCAGGAGGTCGCCCGAGCGGGCGACGAGGCCCGGCCCGGGCAACGGACGGACCACCGCGGTCGGCGTCATGTGCTTGTCCCTTCATCCCGCCCGGGGCTCGGTGGCATTACGCCAGCGCATGCAGGGTACGCGTCCCGGTCCAGCGGCGCCCGGCAAGCCACGCCCGGGACCATGACACTCGACGACGGAGCAGTCCAGGACTGCCCGGCGCACCCATCGCGGTCGATGATCAATCGCGGGCGTGGCCGCGGCACGGGTATGACGCCTATCCGACCGTGACTACGCCGGCGGGTACCGGCGAGGACGTAGGCTCAACACGGTGAGGCTGGACGATATGGACGGTCCGAGCACCGCGCTGCTGACCGACCACTACGAGCTGACGATGGTCTCCGCGTCGTTGCGAGAGGGCACCGCCGACCGGCAGTGCGCGTTTGAGGTCTTCGGTCGACGGCTGCCGCCCGGCCGCCGCTACGGTGTCGTCGCCGGCACCGCCCGGTTGGTCGAGGCCGTCGCGGCAATCCACTTCGGGCCGGCCGAGATCGCCTTCCTCCGCGGGAGCGGGGTCGTGGATGAGCCGACAGCCGTTTGGCTCGGCGGCTACCGCTTCCGCGGGGACATCGACGGCTACCCCGAGGGCGAGCTGTACTTCCCGGGCTCCCCGATCCTGACCGTCACCGGCACCTTCGCCGAGTGCGTGGTGTTGGAAACACTTGTCTTGTCGATCCTTAACCACGATTGCGCCGTCGCGAGCGCCGCGGCCCGCATGGTGACCGCCGCGCGCGGACGTCCCCTGATCGAAATGGGATCACGCCGCACCCATGAGGAGGCCGCGGTCGCCGCCGCTAGGGCGGCGTACCTCGCTGGCTTCAGCTCAACCTCCAACCTGGAGGCTGGGCGGCGCTACGCCGTCCCGACCGCGGGCACCGCATCGCACGCCTTTACCCTGCTGCACGACGACGAGGCCTCCGCGTTCGCGGCGCAGGTGAGCGCGCTGGGCAAACAAACCACCCTTTTGGTCGACACCTACGACATCAGCCAGGGCATCCGTACCGCGATCGCCGTCGCCGGCCCGGGGCTGGGTGCAATCCGGATCGACTCGGGTGACCTGTCCGCGCTCACCGTGCAGTCCCGGCAGCTGCTCGACTCTCTCGGCGCGGTTGACACCCGCATCATCGTCTCGGGAGACCTCGACGAATACGCGATCGCCGCGCTGGCGGCCGAGCCGGTCGACGCCTACGGCGCCGGCACCGCGGTCGTCATCGGCTCCGGCGCACCGACCGCGAACCTCGTCTACAAACTGGTCGAAGTGGACGGTCGACCAGTGGTGAAACGGTCCGAGCACAAGGCCACCATCGGCGGCCGCAAGACCGCCGTCCGGCGGCACAAGCCGACCGGTACGGCGATCGAGGAGGTCGTCACGTCGCAGGGTCGTCCCGCACCGGAACTCTTCGATCGGGATCTGCAACGCGCGTTCGTCCGGGCCGGCGCAGCGGTACCGGGCCTGCCCACCCTGGCCGAATCCCGTGAACGCACGAGAGAGAGCCTCATCTCGATTCCGTGGGAGGGGCTGAAGCTCTCGGCCGGCGATCCGGCCATTCCCGTCCTGATGCAAGGAGCGAGATGACGCGGGCACTGATCATCGCCGACGTCCAGAACGACTTCTGTGAGGGCGGCTCGCTGGCTGTGGCCGGCGGCGCCAAGGTGGCAGCCGACATCTCGGCGCTGCTCGCCCAGCCGGAGCCGCAACGGCCGCATTGGGATCACATCGTGGCCACCAAGGACCACCACATCGAGCCCGGTCGCCACTTCGCCGAGTCACCGGACTATGTGGACACATGGCCGGCGCACTGTGTTGCGGGCACCGCGGGAGCCGAGTTCCACCCGGCGCTGGACACCGACAAGGTCGAAGCGGTCTTCGTCAAGGGTGAGTACGCGGCGGCGTACTCGGGCTTTGAGGGGCGTGCCGGTGGCATCGGGCTGGCCGCCTGGCTGCGCATGCGCGATGTGTCCGATGTGGACATAGTCGGGCTGACGGCCGACCACTGCGTCCTCACCACCGCGCTCGACGCGGTACGGGAGGGCTTGACCACGACCGTCCTGCTCGATCTGACCGCCGGAGTACGGGCGGAGACGACCGCGACCGCGCTCGACCAGATGCGAACCGCCGGGGTCACCCTGATCGGTGCCCCGATCGTTGCGGCTTGAATGCCCCGATTGCCGTACGAACTCCGCGACGCCGGCGGGCCGGTAGTTCCGTGGGGCCCCTAGCCCTCATGGCGGTCGAGCGCATTCTCGTTCTCCGCGATCTCATCGGCGACGTGCGAATCGGCGGCGCCCTCCTCGGTCGCGGCCAGGGCGCGGAGATCCGCCAGCGCTTCCTCGTGGCGGCCGAGCGCTCGCAGCGCCCGGGCCCGCGTCCAGCGGGCGACATGAACGCCGTACGCGTCGTTTGCCTTCAGCCGGGCCCCGATGGCCCGCTCGAACAGTTCGAGCGCCTCGGCCCAGCGCTCATCGTCGGCGTATGTCCAGCCAAGGTTGTTCAGCAATGCCGCAGTCATCCGCATCGCGAGCGGATCGTCCGACCCCTCGGCGATCGCGAGGCCGCGCCGCGCCCACCGCTCGTGCTCCTCCTTTGGTAGCGCGATCGCGAGCATGTGCGCGGCGTCGGCCGCGAGCCCGGCCAGCCCGGCCCGCGCGGCGCGGTCGTATGCCGTACGGAACAGCGGAACCGCTGCCTGCGGATCACCGCCGGAGTTGTAGAGACGACCGCGCTCCAGAAGCGCCCGTACACCAGCATCGTCGGCCAGCGCCGACGGGTCACCGAGGGAGTCGAGGGTGACATGACCGGCGCCGTAATCGCCTTGGAGGCCTTGGGCCCGTGCGACCTGGGTGAGCAGCGAGTGCCGTTGCGCGACGTCCGGTTCGGTGTCAGCGGCCTCGGTGAAGCGGATCTGCGACGCCGCCGGGTCGCTGAAGTTCCACATTTCGAGGATTCGCTGGGCAGTGGTGGGGTCCGCCATCGGCCCAGCCTAGGTCTCCGCGCGAGCACACAACGAGATCACCCAAGCACCTGGTCCGGCGGCCTAGTGGCGCTCGAGTTCCTTTCGCGCCACTCTCGACGTGTCCACCGCGAGATGCGGGAACTTGGCGTCGAACGCGGGGCGCTCGGACCGGATCCGCGGCATGCGGTCGAAGTTGCGTAGCGGCGGCGGACAGCTGGTTGCCCACTCCAGTGACATGCCGTGGCCCCACGGGTCATCGACCTCGACGATGCGCCCGGTCTTGTACGACTTCCACACGTTGTAGAGGAACGGCAGCGTCGAGACGCCGATGATGAACGCGCCGATCGTCGAGATCGTGTTCAGCGTCGTCCATCCGTCCTGCGCCGTGTAGTCCGCGTACCGCCGCGGCATGCCCTCCGCGCCCAGCCAGTGCTGAACCAGGAATGTGACGTTGAATCCGATGATGGTCAGCCAGAAGTGAACCTTCCCCCACCGCTCGTCCATCATCCGGCCGGTCATCTTCGGGAACCAGAAATAGACCCCGGCGTATACCGCGAACACGATCGTGCCGAAGAGCACGTAGTGGAAGTGCGCGACGACGAAGTACGAGTCGGAAACGTGGAAGTCGACGGGCGGGGAGGCGAGCAGCACACCCGAGAGCCCACCGAACAGGAACGTCACAAGGAAGCCGATGGCGAAGAGCATCGGCGTCTCGAACGTGATCTGACCGCGCCACATGGTGCCGATCCAGTTGAAGAACTTCATTCCGGTCGGCACAGCGATGAGGAACGACAGGAACGAGAAGAACGGCAGCAGCACCTGGCCGGTGGCGAACATGTGGTGCGCCCACACGCTCATCGACAGCGCGGCGATGCCGAGTGTGGCGACGATCAGGCCCTTGTAGCCGAAGATCGGCTTGCGGCTGAAGACCGGGATGACCTCCGAGATGATGCCGAAGAATGGCAGCGCCACGATGTAGACCTCGGGGTGCCCGAAGAACCAGAACAGGTGTTGCCAGAGCATCGCGCCGCCCGTGGCGGAGTCGTAGACGTGCGCGCCGAGATGGCGGTCCGCGGAAACCGCGAGCAGGGCCGCGGCCAGGATCGGGAACACCATGAGCACCAACAGCGCGGTGACCATGATGTTCCACGTGAAGATCGGCATCCGGAACATCGTCATGCCGGGGGCGCGCAGCGTGAGGATGGTCGTGATCATGTTCACGCCGCCGAGGATCGTGCCCAGACCGGAGATGACCATACCGACGATCCACATGTCGGCGCCGGCGCCCGGCGAGTTGGTCACGTTCGCCAGCGGCTGGTAGGCGAACCAGCCGAAGTCAGCCGCACCGCCCGGTGTCGCAAAGCCGGCGATCACCAGCGTGCCGCCGAACGCATACAGCCAGTAGGCGAGCGCGTTGAGCCGGGGGAAGGCCACGTCCGGGGCACCGATCTGCAGCGGCACGATGTAGTTCGCGAAGGCGAACAGGATCGGCGTCGCGAAGAACAGCAACATGATCGTGCCGTGCATGGTGAACAGCTGGTTGTACTGCTCCGGAGAGAGGAACTGCATGCCCGGCTGAGCCAGCTCAGCCCGCATGAGCAGGGCCATGAAGCCGCCGATCAGGAAGAACGCGAAGGACGTGACCAGGTACATGATCCCGATCTGCTTCGCATCCGTGGTCCGCAGCGTGCGCGCGAACGCCGAGCCGCGCGTCGTCTGGCGCACCGGCCAGGGCCGGGTGACGATCGGCTTCGGTGCAACGGTGGTCACTCACGGCCTCCAGAAGCAGCAGTTGTACGCGCCATGATCTACGGCGAACCTCGACCGCAGAATAGTCCTTGCGACCGACTCGCGAGGCACGGGGTGGCCTTCCGTTTGCCCGATTAGTTGGATCCCGTCGTCACGGTGGCGGAGAAGCTGATCGCGCCTGCCGCGATGGCGCTCAACGCGAGCAGAACGACACCCCACGTGATCAGCCGTTCGGCGCCCGGCAGCCGGCTCACCACCTCCAAGCCCCGCTCAAATCGCGATCCCGCCGGTACTGGTTCCCCGGCACCCGACCGGATCAGCGCCGACGCCCACAGCGTCGTGCCGCCACCAAGGACCAGAATGACGCCGAGTATGGCCATGATCACGGCAATCCCGCTCCGCATTCCGCATTCCTCCCCATCACGACGTTCGGCCCATCGTGCACCATGATCCGTTTTACCGCCGGCCCGCCGGGACCGCGCCGCTCCCACGATCCCCGCGCCTCGCTCCCAAGATCCCCGTACGCCACTACCAAGATCCCCGTGCGCTCACCACCCAAGATCCCCATGATCATGACCTGAAAGCGGACAAAAGGTGTCGATCATGTGGTGCAGGACATGGTCGGCGCGAAACAGGCGGGCGGGGTTAGGGCAGCCAGCGGCGCATGGTGACGGCGCAACCCATGCTCGGAGGCTCGTCCGTGTACGCGAAACCGTTGCGCAGATACAGCGCAGCGGCGCGGTCGTTGCCCGTGGCGACCTCGAGGAACACACTCACGCAGCCTCGGCCGCGGGCCCACGCGACGACCGCGTCGATCAACGCATCACCGAGTCCGGTCCCGCGACCGGCCGGCGCGACCCACATCGCTATGAGGTGAACCGTGGCGGGGTCGGTTGGCATGGGCAGCGCTCCAACCATGCCGACCGGCTCACCGCCAAGGAAGGCACCGAAGGCGACCCCATGTATCGGCCAGGTTCGCCACTCCTGCTCCGTCCGGCCGGCGGTGGATTCATACGTCGACCCGAAGGCGTACGGCGCATCGAGCAGCGCGGCCAGGCGGAGGTCCCGAAGGATGCGCCAATCGTCGGGCAGCAGCGGGCGTACGGTCACGGTCATGGAAATCAACTGTCCACATTGGACCAGATCAGATCGGATACGTCTTGGCCACCACGACGAGCTCCGAGTCGTGTGAGCCTTCCACGCCGACGCCGGCCGGCCGCGGCACGAAGCCCGGTAGGTTGTCCAGGCCGTCACTGCCGTCCATCACCCGAATGGACACCGGTCCCGTCCCGGCCAGCGTCAGCCGTACCGTGAGGCCTTCGGTTGGCGGCGCGTGGAACAGCAGCGAGAAGGGATCCGGGCTGCCGGCGTCGATCGGCACCGGACGGCCGGCCGCGTTCGCGTCGACTACCTTGGCCGGGAAGTCGACGCGAAGGTAGACCAGGCGCACCGGTCGCCGCGACTGCACGGAGAGGACCAGACTGCGCTGGTCGCCAACGGTGACGTCGGAGACGACGCGCAGCTCCGGGGCCGGCAACGAGGCGGCCTGGGCCGGTCCGGTCGCCAGCTCCTCGCCTTTGCCGAACACCGGGAAGGTCGTGGAGAGGTCCTCGGTGCGGGTCACGTACTCGCGGGTCCAGTCGCTCGGCTTCGATTCGGCGCTGACCCAACGAGCTTGGCCGTTGTCGGTGTCCAGGGCGTACATCAGCTGGGTCGGAGCGGGGTGCTCGGCGTCGAAGTGGTCGGCCCGAAGTCCGAGGCCCACAAACGCCACCACGAGTATCCCGGTCACGCATGCTGGCAGCGCCGCCCAACGACGGGCTCGCGCCGGACCTGGAACCCCGGCAGCGTCCACTGTGGAATACATGCCGCCCGCGGACTCCACAACGGACACCGACGCCCGGGGCGGATACAGATACTCGACGAGCCCGAGCAGAGCCAATCCCAACATCACGGCGAAGAGTGCCGCTGCGCCGCCGGTCTGCAATCCCATCGCGGGGAAGAAGAGCAGCACGGTCGGAGCCAGGATGAGGACCGCGACCGCACCACCCACGGTGATGGCCAGCAGCCGAACCCACGGCTGGGTCACGAGCAGCGAGACGATCAGCGCGATCGCGGCCGCGAGCGCCGGGAGGGCGGCGAGGTAGGAGCCGCCGGGTGTGGCCGCCGCGAGTACCAGGCCCAGCACGGACAGCCACAACAGTGCGCCGAGAATCAGAGCCCAGCTGCCCATCCGCTTGCGGAACAAGCCGTACCACGTCAGGAGCACGGTCGCGACGAGGGCGACGACGCCCGCGCGGAACCAGCCAGGCTGCCACGGATCGAGCATCTCCCGGTACCCCGGGCGGATCGCCACCAGCAGCAGCCACAGCAGCTGCGCGGCCACCGGGGCCAGCAGGAGCGGGATGAGCGCCAGCCCGAACCCACCCGCGACCCGCCCCCAGGTCACCAACCGACGGCGCCGGGTGAGAAAGGCGAGCGCCCCGACCGCAACCAGAGCCAGCGCCGCGAACGGCCAGACGAGCCAGCCCGGGTAACGCACCAGCCATCGCAGGACCGGGAAGTAGGTCGTGTCGTAGCTGGACGGCCGGGCGAGTGGGCCCAGGTCTTCGCCGGCGAAGGCTCGGGCCAGCGCCAGCGCGTTGTCGCCGTGCTGCTGGAGGCTTCCTCTGTCCATATAGGAGGGCCGGTCCTGCGGCGAGTGGTAGACCGCGGACCCGTCGATGTACGCCGAGTTGAGTCCGGTGAACCGGCCGGACTCACGGAAGGGGGTGAAGTCCGTGTCATTGGGGAGGATCCGGTACACCTCGACGGCGAAGCTCGTCGCCACGGCGGCGACGGCATGGGCGCCGTAGACTCCGACGACGTCGGCATTGCCCTGACTGGTCTCGAACATGATGGCCGGACCGGCCGATCCGCGTGATTCGAAGTTGAGCACGACGCCGCCATTGACCGCGTACCGGTGTTGCGAGACGAACGCCTCGGCGCCGCATAGGCACGCCTCTTCGGCGTCGGCGAAGACGAACACGATGTCATTGCGCGGCCGCGGCCCCGCCGCCAGCGCCCGGGCCGTCTCGAGGAGGGCCGCGACGCCGGCGCCGTCGTCATTGGCGCCGTAGGAGACCTGAACCGAGTCGTAGTGGGCCGTGAGGACGACCCGTCCGGTCGGGTCGGTGCCGGGCAGCATTGCCACGACATTGCGGACCCGGGCCATGGCGAAGCCGCCGAGGGCGTCCTCCGCGCCGACGGCATCCTGGATCTCCGTCTGCAGGCTGAGGCCCTCCAGCGTGGTCTCGAGGTAGCCGCGGACGTCGGCGGCGGCCTGGCTTCCGGCCACGTGGACCTGGGCGCCGATGCGCTCCACGTGCTGGAACGCGCGACCGGCGCTGAACTGGTCTCCCGGCGCGGACGCGGGTGCCGGCGGCGGCGGGTTCACGGCCCACACACTGGCCACTGTCAACGCCGCGAGGGCGATAAGGGCGACTAGTCCGGCGATGACCCGGCTGCGAGGCTGATCCACGCAGACATCCTGCACCTCGGTGCGACCGAATATCTACATGATCGGCACGGCGCCAACCAGCGCGACGCTCCACGGACGAACCCGCACGTCGAGCAGTCCACGCGCGACGGCCAGGTCCTCGTCCTGCGCCTGCCGGGTGACCTCAGCGAGATGCCCCGCGCTGGGCAGCCGAACCACCGCCATCCCGTCGGCGCCCTCGAGCGGACCGGCCGCAACCAGCAGGCCCGCCTCATCGAGGCGCCGCAGGAAGGCGAGATGCTCGGGAAAGTCGGGATGCGAATGTACGCGTTCCCCCTCGCCAAGCGCGGACCCGGCGCAATGCTGCAGAACGAGCCAGACCGCGCGATCGTCAGCCGGCGCGACCGGCGTCTGGTGCGCCCGGGCGGCGAAGCGCTCGAGTACGGACGGCCATCCCCTGCGGTAGTTCTCGCGCTTGGTGGTTGGATCCGCGAGGCGCTCCCAGCCTGCGTGCTCGAGTGTCACCAGGGTCTGACCACCCACAACCTCCACAAAGGACACTGTCACCTCGGTCGGGTTCTCCGGCCCGTGCCCCGGGTGCCAGGTCATCCGCAGGCGGTGTGGTGGATCCCAGTCCACAATGGTGCCCCAGACAGCCTCCCGACCGTCTGCGGCACGCTCCACCACGACGCCGTCGCGTAGCGCGACAGGTGCTTGCTCACTGCAGGGCGGCCAACGGTGAGCCCGGCGGCCAGCTCGCCCACGGGCAGTGGGCCACGGCTGAGTCGCTCGACAATGTCGCGACGGGTCCCGTCGCCGAGTGCGTCGAGCACCACGTGCGCGGAGACCGATTGGTTACTCATGGGCAACGGTTACTCTAGAGCAACCAAGCCTGAGGAGCGACGTCCTACCCCTTTTGCCGTCCCGATACCCTCACTCCGTGACGATTGACGAGGACCCGGCACAGACGACTCTCGATCTGCCCGATTCTTCCGAGCGGCGGCCGTTCGTGGTGTGTGGGGACAACCCACTCGCGTACCGCCTCATCGAGGAATTGACCACCCAGTACGACGGTTCGGTGATCGCGATCGTCCGGCCGGGGGTCAACCCCTGGGTCGCCCGGATGAGGGAGCTCAACAACGTTGAGGTCGTCACCTCGGAACTGATAAACCGCGGCGCGTTCATTACCGCCCGTCTCCGGCACGCGGAGGCGCTCGCTCTTGTGGGTCAGGACGACGCGGCGAATGTCGAGGCGGCCCTGCTGGCCCAGGAGCTCAACCCGACGGTGCGCATCGTGATCCGGATGAACAAGCTGAGCCTGGGCGAGCGCATCAGCGCCCTGCTCAATAACGGCGTGGTCCTGTCGGCATCGGCCATCGCCGCCCCGGCGTTCGTCGCCGCCGCGCTCGACGAGGCCGCGACGCCACCGATCTTGGTGGGCGACCAGACCGTGGTGGGCATCCTTCGAGAGCGCACCCGAAACGACCTGGTGCTCGCGGGGCTCGCCGTCATGGGACCGCGCGGCACGATTCCCGAGATCCTGCCGCCCGACGCGGACCGGCGGGCCGACCTTGTGCTGGCCCGGGCAAAGCCGGCGCCGCCGCCGCGGCCACCCCGTTCGTCGCGCGCATCCCTGGTTCTGTCGCTCATCTTCGGTCGCCGCATGCGTGCGGTCATCGCCGTCTTTCTGATCCTGTACGCCATCGGCACCGGCGTCTATGCGCTGGCGCGAAAAACAACCTGGGGCGAGGCCGCGTACTCGGCGCTGATTACGGCCCTCACGGGAAACCCGGCGGCTGACGTCAAGGGGCTCGCGCAGATCGCGGTCGTGATGCTTGCGGTGCTCAGCGTCGGATTCGTCCCAGCGCTGACGGCGACGATCGTGGACGCGCTGGTCAAGGTGCGATTGCAGCGTGAGGCCGGCGGCCTGTACGACCCGATCGCCAACCACATTGTGGTGGTCGGTCTCGGCGACGTCGGAACGCGCGTCGCCCGTGCGCTTCACAACCAAGGCGTGAACGTGGTCGCCGTGGAGCGCGATCCCGAGGCTCGCGGCATCCCGGTCGCCCACGAACTCAAGATCCCCGTGATCATCGGCGATGCCGCCCGGGGCGAAACGCTCGACCGGGCATCGGTGAAAACGTCCCGAGCGCTCATCATTGTGTCCACCGATGACGTGACCAATCTCGAGACGGCCTTGCTCGGCCAGGCCGCCCGCGTCGACCTGCGCGTGGTCCTTCGGCTCTTCGACGGGGAGTTCGCCGACCGCGTACGGCGTGCATTCGCCATCAATATTTCCCGAAGTGTCTCCTATCTGGCCGCACCGGCGTTCGCCGCCGCGATGATCGGACGCCAGGTGCTGGCGACGATCCCGGTCCGCCGGCGGGTGGTGCTGCTCGCCGAGGTGCCGGTCGGCGAGGGCTCGCTCATCGAGCACAAGACCGTCGCCGCGGTCAACCGGCCGCACGAGGCGAAGCTGCTGGCCGTACGGACGGCCGATCAGGTGTTGTGGCGACCGTCGGAAGGCCGACCGCTGCGCAGCACCGACCGGTTGATTGTGATGGCCACGCGAGGAGGTCTGGGCCACCTGTTGGCCGATACGACGGCCGGAGGCGGTCCCGATTCCGACACTCCCTTCCGCTTGCTCGAGCCGTGGGAGATCCCGCACGCACGCTCCGGCTCGACCGAATCCAGTGCTCAGGTGCCCGAAGGACCGGGCGGGAATCCACCGTTCGGGCCGGCAGACGCGGGCTCGACACGACCGGCATGATGATGGCCGTGGAAGACCAACCTGGCACGATCACCGGGACCGCGGCCGCGCCCGCGCCGGTGGCCACCTTTGACTCGACCGGCACGATCCGGATCGGCCGCGACGGCGACAACGACATCGTGCTGCCCGACTTCTGGGTCTCGCGCAAACACGCTGAGGTTCGACGGGTCGGCGAGGAATTCCACCTGGTCGACCTGAACAGCAGCAACGGCCTGCACCACAACGGTCGCCGGGTGCCGCGAGCTGCGCTGGCGCCGGGCGACGTTTTCACCGTGGGCCGCCACGAGTTCCTGTTCGACGGCATGCACATTTACCAGCACGACGACACCGGCCCGACTTCGATCATCGCCGACGACCTGACGGTCCAGGTCAAGGGGGCCGTCCTACTCGACGATGTCAGCTTCGCGCTGCGCCACGGCACCCTGCTGGGCATCATCGGGCCCAGCGGTTGCGGAAAGTCCACCTTGCTCAAGAGCATGACCGGCTTCCGGCAGCCGGCCCAGGGCAAGCTGCTCTACGACGCGAAGGACCTGTACCAGTACTACTCGGAGTTGCGCTACCGCATCGGTCTGGTGCCGCAGGACGACGTGCTGCACCGCCAGTTGACCGTCCGCCGGGCCCTGCGCTTCGCCGCGTCGCTGCGTTTCGCCAGCGACGTGCCGCGCCGTCAGCGCAAGGATCGCGTCGCCGAGGTCATCGAGTTGCTCGGCCTGACCAACCGCACCAAGCAGCGGGTGGACACGCTCTCCGGTGGCCAGCGCAAGCGCACCTCGGTCGCTCTCGAGCTGCTGACCGAGCCGTCCCTTCTGGCCCTCGACGAACCCACCTCCGGTCTCGATCCGGCGCTGGACAAGGAGGTCATGCGGGAACTGCGGCTGCTCGCCGACCGCGGCCGGACCGTGGTCGTGGTGACCCACAGCGTCCTGCACCTCGATCTGTGTGACTACGTGCTGGTGATGTGTCTGGGCGGCCGGATGGGGTACTTCGGCCCACCAGATGAGCTGCTCGGGTTCTTTGAGGCGGAGGACTACGCCGACGTATTCGACAAGGTCACCAACGAACCGGACCGGTGGGCTCAGCGGTACCGCAATTCCGATGTGTATCGCAAGTACGTCGGGGAAGTGGCGCTCGAGCTTTCGAAGGTCAGCCCGCGCGCCATCGCCTTCGACCCGGACCGCGCGCCGACGCCGCGCGCACCCGAAGTCGCGATCCCGACCCCGCGGGCTCCCGAGACCGTCGCCGCGACCCGAGAGACGGAACCGGTTACCGCAGATTTGGGACCCGTCGCCTACGAAACGGCACCCGCTTCGGCGGCACCCGCTTCGGCGGCGCCCGCTTCGGCGGCACCCGCTTCGGCGGCTTTGGCTGCGCCGGTCGTCACACCGCCAAAGCGGCCGGCGAAGGAGAAGTCCAAACTGGACGCTGGCCTGGACCGGATTGCCGCAGTCATATTCCGCGACGCCAAGGCGCCCAAGAAGAAGGGGGCCGCGCCCCGGAAGGTGACCTTCCGCGACGCCACCGAACCGCCCGTCGACGCCCGGCGAGCGCCGCGGGGCATGCAAGAGAAGTCGATGACGCAGCAGGCGCTGCACCCGGTCGCGCCACTGCGCCAGTTCCTGACGCTGTGCCTGCGCATGATCTCCGTGATCATCTCCGATCGCGGATACTCGTTGTTCCTCATTGGACTGCCGATCGCCCTGGCTCTGCTCAGCCGGGCCATTCCCGGCCACGCCGGCCTCGGGGAAGACCATCTCGGGCTCAACCTGGAGGCCCAGCGGCGATTGGCAGTCTTCATCGTCGGCGCCTCGTTCATGGGCGTCGCGGTCGCCATCCGGGAAATCGTCAACGAGGGCTCGATCTACCGCCGGGAGCGGGCGATCGGCCTCTCGCCGACGGCCTACCTCGCCTCGAAGGTGGCGATCTTCGTCGTCATCGACGTGATACAGGTAGCTATCTTCATTTATCTGTCGATGCTTGGGCTCAAGCGACCGGTCGAGCCGCTGGTCTGGGCCATGCCCATGCTCGACATCATCATCGCGGTCAGCCTGGTGGCGATCGCGTCCACCGCGATCGGACTTCTCGCCAGCGCCCTGGTCAAGACGAACGAGCAGACCACACCGATCCTGGTCGTCAGCGTGATGTTCCAGCTCGTGCTGTCGGGGGCCCTCTTCGCCGTCTTTGGCCAGCCCGTTCTGGAGTACCTGTCCTACCTCGACCCGGCTCGCTGGGGCATGGTGGCCGCCGCCGCCAGCACCGACGTGCGCAACCTGCCGCCCGAGATCGGCGACCCGCTGTGGGGTCACAACCAGTTGAACTGGTGGCACGGCGTGATCATCCTGATCATCCAGATCGTGGTGCTGCTGTTCGCAGCCCGGTTGGCCCTGCGCCGCTTCGAGCCCGGCAAGGAGTAGAGCAAGGAGTAGAGCCTCGTTGTCTCGGGGCGCTCGCGAGAACGACTCGCGAGACCGGAGTACGTGGCTGGCCGTCGGCGGTTTCGTCCGCCCAAGATCTCGGTGATGATGATTCGCAACCGGGACAAAAGGTGTCGATCATGATGGGCAGGACATGGTCGGCGCGATCATGGAGGCCAGGGGGCGCCCCACGCGAGGTCGCGCGCGGCCCGGTACCGCTCGCCCTGCCGCTTCGAAACAGTTTCCGCGACCGCGGTGCCGTCGGGCGTGCACACCCGCAACAGGATCATTCCCCTGCGGTGCAACGGATGGCGAAGGATCCGCCCCAGCGCCGGGCGAAGGGGTGAAGCTGAGTCCCGTACCGCCGCCACATAACTGAACTTCTCGTCCTCGTAGCCGAGCTCGGCTCCCTTGACCCGACGGTGGAGGGCCGATCGGTTGATGCGTACTGAAAAGTGGCACCAGTCGCGAATCAGCGGGCACGGCCGCTCATGCGGACATGGTGCCACTACACGCATTCCGGACGCGAGCAGCCGGTCGCGGGCCGCAAGCACCCGGGCGTACCCGGCCGGCGTCCCCGGCTCGACGATCACCAACGCCCCAAGAGCTGCCTCGGCCGCGCCCATCACCAGGTCGGCCTGGTCGGTCTCGTTCAGCTCGCCGAGCAGGTAGGAGACGGTGACCAGGTCCGCCGGCGGCAGCTCGGCGGGCCAGGTCCGAGCCGTCCAGGCGGCCGAGCGCAGGGCCGGCCGGGGTGAGCCTGTTGCGAGAAGCCGTCCGATATCCAGCGCGGCCGGCACCCGGTCCAGGACCTCGAGGCTCGCGAGCCCGGGGAAGACCTCGACCGCGGCCCAGGCGGCCGCACCTGCACCGCCGCCGATGTCGAGCTGGCTCCTGGGAGCCAACCCCGGTACGGCCGCAGCCACCTGCGTCAGCGCCGCGACGACCGAGGCGAAGGTCGCCGGCATCCGGTACGCGGTGTAGGCAAGTACGTCGACGGGTCGGGCGAGAATCGGCTCGGTGGCGGCGCCCGGGGACCGGTATCGCTCGATCAGCCCGCCCACCGCGCCAGCGAGCTCACGA
>CAWDLN010000022.1:0-254551 GCA_963803115.1 uncultured Actinomycetota bacterium | reverse complement strand
TTCCGCACGGGTGCGGGGCTACTCCTCCGCCCTAGTGATCATCTCGGGCCAGGGCAAGGGGATATCGAGGTGGGCGAGGATAGTGCGTTGGGTGTGGGTGAGCCGGTCGAGGACGGGGCCGGTGGGGGTGTAGGTGAGGTGTAGGTCGGCGAAGGCGGTGAGGATGCTGCGGCCGGTGGGTTTGGCGGCATGGCCTTCGCCGAGTAGTCCGGGTAGTGGGTGTTTGGGCCTAGGGCGCGTCGTAGGTCGGCTTCGATGAGGCCGAAGATGAGCAGGGCGATGCCGACGACGGCGACGAGGGCGGTGATGCGGTCGTCGTTGTGCAGGAACACCGGCCGCACGCGCAGGGTTTGTTTGAGGTCGCGGTGTCGCTGTTCGACGACCCATTGATCTTTGTAGATTTTGAGGATGTCCATGGCGACGACGGGCTTGCCACGTTTGGGGTCGGGCAGGTTGGTGGCCAGGGCGTAGAGTCCGTCGAGTCGGCTGGCGGCGGTGATCGCCGCGTGGTCGCGCTGCCAGGTCAGGGTGGGCTTGCTGGTGTCCGGGTCGGTGCCGGTGGTCACCTGCAGCAGTCCGGTTATGTTCTTGCCGATGATCTGGGCGACTTTGTTGTCGACGTCCTTCTGGGTCTTGTAGTAGCGCCGCCTAGCCCGTTGCGGACCCGGGTGAGTGCGGGTTCTGCGGCATCCAGCGCGCGGGTCGGGCCCCGGCGACGGAGCCGGCTTCCTCGGATGACCAGATGTAGGCAACCCGCAGGTCGTGGTCGGTCTTGAACTTCTCGTCCGGGTCGGTGACCGGGTAGGGGCGCAGTAGGCCCTTCCAGCGGGTGCGCTGGTCGGCCGGCAGCCGTTGCTCGCGTTGGGAGACGTGGGGTAGGTCGACGAGCTTGTCCAGATCGCCGACGTCGGCGGTGAATCGGTCGGCCCAGCCGGTGTCGGCGCGCAACGGGACCACGAACCGGAGCGCGGCCCGGTCGGCAGCACACAGGTGGCGCAGGTAGCCCAGGCCGGAGTCGGCGACCACGACCAGCCCGGGTGGGGCGAGCTCCTGTAGCCGTTGCATCGCTTCGGCGAAGCCGACCACCTCGGACGTGGCTCCCTTGTGCGGCCGGTAGTAACCGATATGCCGTCCACAGTGGATGCCTGCAAGGTCTTGACCTGCCGGCCGATGCTGCGGTCGGCGGCCCAGCCCTTCTCGACCATGGCCGAGTGATCGTAGGCGCCGGCGAAGCGCACTGCGGTCAGGTCCAGGTGCAGCCGGGACAGGTCCGCCCCGCCGGTGCGGGCCGCGGTCAGCGCCAACTCGCCACGGACCTGTTCGGCAAGAGGGGCCAGCGCCTCCAGGGCGCGGCCGAGGCGATCGTCGTTGAGCAGCATCGCCGGAATGTCGAACAGCTCGGCCAGCGCCGCCGACGAAGCCCAGCCGGCCACGTCGTACAGCGGTGACGGCGGCGGAGAGCCGGTTGGCCACCAGCGCCGAGACCACCTCGCCGTGGGTCAACTGGGCCCGACCCTTCATCGGCGCCACCCGATCGATCACCTTGACGAGGTCCAGCCGCTGCAGGTAATGCCGCACGAGCAGCAGGGCACCGACCTGCCGGCGGGTCCCCACGGGCGGCGGGTCGAGCCGGGCGAACGACGCCGCCAGTTGGTCCAGTTGGCCCGACGCCTTCAGCATGTCCTCGCGGCCGAGCGTATGCAGCAGCCGGTGCCGGACCTTCCGTCCTCGGTGCGGAACGCCTCCACCAGCCGCAGATACGTGTAGTCCTTGCCTTCTCTGCGACCTTGTGCCGTTTGACGTACACCGTGAGGACCTCCACTAGTTGGTCCTACGGTACGACAGGCAGAAGCGAACTACAAGTGTGTAAGCCTCCACATTCTGGAACCTATTTGGTCCTACAGAATCAGGCCTGGCGTCGCGAGGCCACCCCGCGGCGCAGACACGCCCGACGGGCCCAATCCGTTGCCACCAAACACAACGGGAGGGCCGAGCGCGCTCGACCCTCCCAAGATGATCTATTGCCTACGAAACTTGGTGCGGAAAACGGGCCTAGACGAGCGATTCCTAACCCGATGTACGGCGAGTCGCCTAGATCATGATCTTTAGAGAGGGTATCCACGTTCGTTTGTGAATACAGACCTGGATACCCTCCTGATCGCACTGTACGTGCTGGTCGACGACCACGTGATTCCGGCGGAGCAGCGGCGTGGGCCTGGCCGGCCGAAGAAGCTCACTGACGCTGAACTGGTGTGTCTGGCGGTGGCGCAGGTGCTGCTGGGCGCCCGCTCGGAGCATCACTGGATGCGCACGTGCTACGCCCGGTTGGGCCATCTGTTCCCCTACCTGCCGACCAGCCCGGTTACCACAAGCGGGTCAAGGCCGCAGCAGCACTGATCTGCCGTACCACCGAGTACCTGGCCCAGTGTGCCCGTCCTGGGCCGATGATCTGCGTCTGTTCGACGCCACCCCAGTCCCATGTGGAACGTCGCGGGAGACTGTCAGACGTTCGGATCTGGCCGGGCTGGCCGGCTACGGCTACTGTGCCTCGCACTCGCGCTGGTACTGGGGGTTGAAGCTGTACCTGCTCACCACCGCCGAGGGCATGCCGGTGGCGTGGTGTCTTGCCAACCCGAAGCTCGGCGAACGGGAGGTCGCCCAGGAGCTGCTCGCCCACGCCCGCGACCGGGCGGCGCTACGCGACGGGATGATCGTGCTGACCGACAAAGGCTTGTCCGGCAAGGAGATGGAGCGTTTCGCCGCCGACCAGATCGGCGTGTTGTTGGTGCGCCCGGACCGCAAGGACGAGCAGCGCCGCTTCGGCAACCTGGCCGGGATGCGGCAGTGGATCGAGTCAGTCAACGACACCCTCAAAGGTCAACTCGACCTCGAAAAGCATGGCGGACGCAGCGAAGCAGGCGTGTACGCCCGCGTCGCCCAACGCCTGCTCGCCCTGGCCGCCGCGATCTGGCACAACTGGGCCACCGACGCGCCCACCAAACGCTCGCTCATCGCCTACGACCACTGACCAAGATCGTCAGAGATCGGAATCACTCGTTAGGACGAGCTCGGCGATCCCGAGCAGGAGTCGGGTCCACCACCACGGCAGCTTGGGGCCGGCCAGGGCAGTAATTAGATGCAAGATGCCGAACACGATCAGGTACCAGGCCACGAAGATCGACACGACGTACAATGTTTTGCCCGGCCATATGAAGGTCATGATCCCGGCTGCAACCGCCAAACCCCCAACCACGACGAAGAGCCAGCCCCAGTCGGGAATCCACGCGGCGAGCGCGAGCTGAGTTAGGCCGCCGAACAGGAAGCCCACGCCGACGAATGCAGCGACTGCCGCCAGACTGCCCGCCCGGTACGACAGCACGAACGTTCCGAACGCCGTCCACAGGATGCCCAGGATGAGGAACCACCACCAGACACCTGACAGGTCCCGTGCGCCCGCGCGAACCGTGTCTCGCATTGCGCTGGGCGATGTCACGTTGCTCCCCACCGCAGCCTCCTCTGAGGTCAATCGCCGTGGAGCGTCGTCGTTACTTCACCGAAGTACCGGCGCTCACGCTGATATGCCTGGCACAGCCACACTGCTCTTGCCCGTCCGTTTCGGCGTGGTTAGGAGGCCGCCGCCCGCACGCGGATCTCGGCATATGCGCGAGCATCGATCGCATCCAAAACCGCCAGCCGCGCGTTGTCCACAGTCTCGGCCGCGAACTCAATCGCGGCCGTGGCGTCGTCTTCTGCCCACTCCGCATCAGTCTCAGCTGCGCCGGCGTCCAGCTCTCGATTCCGCTTGTCGATTCGGGCCTTCAGCTCGTCACGCTTGGCAGCGGCATCGCCCTTCATCTTGTCCCACTTGCTTTCGGCACGAGCGGTGGCCCGGCCCGGTCGCGCTGTCTCTCTTGCGGCCTGGTTCATGTCCAGCTGCATTTGGTCGATCCGCCGGCGGATCTGATCGCGAGATTCGGTAGCGGCGGCCCGCACCACGGACTTGGTGTCCGCGACTTGGTGCTCCAGTCCGTCCAGTTGCGCCAAGAAGTCCATGAGCCCTCCCCCTCGACCGGTGGCGTACACGTCAAAAGCTATCGCCGTGGCCGCTCCCCGGAAGCGGAACACGCGAACGCGAACTCGGTGAGGGCCGCCATTCTTCGTGGTAATTCGGCGTGTGCGAAGGCGAGGTCGGCGCACTGCGAGCTCCAGGCCGGAAGCGGACGCATCCTCGATGGACTCCGATTCGACCATTCGGCTCACGGGCTCTGACCGGCGCGGCCAGACTGATGAACGTAGAGAGATCCAGACCACGGGGAGTCAACATGACAGCATCCGACAAACTGGCCGAGCTTGCGCAGCGGGCAAAGACCGCCGAAGATCGCGTCGCCGCCGCCAAGACCCAGGCCCGCGCGGACGTCGAGGCCCAAGTCGCCAGGACCCGCGACTCCGCGCAGCAAAAGGCAGACGAGCTTCAGGCTCAGACCGCCAAGGCCGCCAGCGGCGCCCAGCAGTGGTGGAGCGACGTCCAGAAGACATGGTCCGGACACGTCGCCCGGCTCCGCGGCGACGTCGAAACCAAGAAGGCCGAGATGGACGCCAAGAAGGCCGAACGACGCGCCGACTCGGCCGAGGACGACGCCCTCGCCGCCGTCGACTTCGCTGAGGCCGCGATCGAAGAGGCCGAATACGCGGTACTCTACGCCACCCTCGCCCGGATGGACGCCGACGCCGCAACGGCGTAGCCGAGGGGCCCGTCTTCCCAGTCGGACAGGACGAGGAGTTCAAGGTCCACAGCTGCGCTCCGAAGGCGAAATCCTGTCGCTGGCAAGCGTGTGGGCCTCGATCGCCAGCTGCTCGAGCCTCGTCGTGGTTGACAACGCTGATGCGATGAAGGGAGCGGGGTCTTCGTTCGTCGCGACATCATCGCGAGACAACCACAAGCAAGGAAGACCACGGTGGTCGAGAGTTCCGCGACGACCCGTGGATTGTTCATGACCGGGTGCTGTCGATGCTTTGTGGGTGCCGGCGCCCGTCAACACCACGATGTCAGTGCACACCTGCGCAGCGAGGAATCACCAGGGTTCTGCGCCAGGCCAAGGGTCAGGCCACCCACGCCATGGGCTGTATGATCCAGGCGGCAGTTGCTGATACAGGGTGTCACCAACGAAGCCGCTGGCCGGCCTATTCGCAAGCGCGAGCGGACCGGCAGGGCAGCGGCCACTTGCCGGGCTTTCCACGCGCCACTTGCGAGCTTCAGGGCTGCGCCTACGACGCGAAGATCCGCGGTGCCCGGTTGGCCCGGAACGTTTGGAAAGACCCTGAGTACGCCGACCAACTGGAAACCCAGGCCGCGGACCTCAAGCGTCGCTTCAACTCAGACTTCTGGATCGTGGACAGGCAGTACTACGCACTGGCCTCGGACGGTGACGGAAGCCAAGTCGACGTACTGTCGTCGAACATCGGTCACCTACGGTGAAGCCCGGTTCAACCCAGTCGGGTACCACACCGGCGCCGTATGGCCATTCGACAATGCCTTCATCGCGTGGGGGCTGCGGCGATACGGCTTCAAGACAAAGGCGGCACGCATCGCTGCCGGAATCCTCGACGCAGCCGACTACTTCTCCGGGAGGCTCCCAGGCCGCGACGACGCGGTCGAGCACGGTCAACTGCGCTCCGGCACGTGGGTCGCTTCCGCGACGTATCGCGGGCTACCAGGCTTCGATGTTGGGGAGGTCGAGTGCAACGATCCGCTTCGCCTCGGGGTCGGGAACCCCGAGTAGGCGCAGGGTCGCTTCGGCGAGATCGTCGACGGATGTCTCGTCGATGCGGTCGGGGTGGCGGTGGCGGATGCGGAGGAGGCCGAGCAGGCCGCCGGCGACCGCACTGAGCGCGATGTCCGCGTTGGGAACCGTGAAGCGACCGGCCGCTTGACCGATCTTGATGTCTCGCAGCGCACGCGGGGCGAGGCCGCGATGTGAATCCAGGACGTCCAGGCCGGCACCGATCAGGAAACGGGCGAGGTCGGGGTGGGTCCAGCCGAGTCGCCCGGAGATTCGCAACGAGACGGCGAACAGCTCGGCCGGGTCGGTGATCCCGGCGCCGGCGCGGTCGATCATCTGGCCCCAGCGTTCCATGACCTCCTCCGAGGCGGTCCGGAACAGCTGTTCCTTGCTGTCGAAATGGTTGTAGAACGACCCGAATCCGATGTCGGCCGCCTCGGTGATTTCTTGGATGCTCGCGCGGTCTCCGCGACCCTCGGCGATCAGTCGAACGGCGGCGTCTATGAGGGCCTGCCTAGTGCGTGCCTTACGCCGATCCAACCGCGATGTGCTCGGCGCCGTACCCGCCGCGGCCCCCTTCGTCGTCATCATCATCCCTCCGAGTTCCCAACCCGAACGATACGGGCCCAACCAACCCCTTGACGATGTCCTCATCGTTTCTGATACTCTATCACATAACTGATGATAGTCTCAGAATGGGATCGCAGAGGGAGGGGACGGTGATGGAACCGGACACCGCGTCGAAACGGGATCCACATTGGTCGTTGCACAGTGAGCTCGGGCCCCGGCGGGGGGAGCATCCGGGTCGAGCACGCAATCCGGTCGTCAAGGTCGCGGGCCTGGCCTGGCTGGAGTTCGAGAAGCCGGACCTCGCGGGGGCTGAGCGGTTCCTGGTCGACTTCGGCTTCACCGTTGTCGACCGGACCCCGGAGACGTTGCTTCTGCGTGGCCGGTGGGCGGGTACGGCCGGTCTGGTGGTGCGCCATGGTGTCCGTTCGCGCTTCATCGGGCCGACCTTCACCGCGGACGCCCGGCCCGACCTGGACCGGCTGGCTCGCGCCGCGGGAAGCGTAGTCACCCCCCATCGGGGTGGCCACGCCGTCGAACTCAACGATCCGAGTGGGTTCCCGGTGCGCGTGATGTTCGGCGTCCCGCAGCTGCCGGCTATGCCCGAACGGGCACCGCTGGACCTGAACTTCGGGCCTCATCCGGTGCGGTCCAACGGCACCCAGCGACCAGCCCGGCAGGCGGCGCAGATCCAGCGGCTGGGACACGTGGTGCTTGGGACCACCCGGTTCGGCGCGAGCCTGGACTGGTACCTGGACAACCTCGGGATGATCGTCAGCGACTTCCTCTACCTCGACGGGCAGCGCGAGCGCGGGCCGGCGATGGCCTTTATCCGGTGCGACCAGGGGAGCGTCGCGGCCGATCACCACACGCTCGCCATGGCCCTGCAGCCGCAGACCGGCTACCTGCACTCGGCGTACCAGCTCACGGACCTTGATGAGGTGGCGGCCGGCGGCGAGTATCTGCGGGAGCGCGGCTACCGGCACGCGTGGGGTATCGGCCGGCACATCCAGGGCAGTCAGATCTTCGACTACTGGCGCGACCGGGACCGGCTGATGTTCGAGCACTACACCGACGGTGACGTGTTCGACTGCTCGGTCGAGCCGGGTTGGGCGCCGATGTCCGTCAGCGGCCTGGCCCAATGGGGCCCGAAGGCGACAGCCGACTTCACCGGCACCAACGACCCGCGGGTGGTCCTCGCGGCGATCAAGGCGCTGACCGACAGAGGGAACGATATGAACTTCCGCGCACTACGCGGGCTGATCAAGGCGATGGGCTCGTGAGCGCCAACCTTGGCCGTACGACCGACGGATGGTGGGCGATGACGCCCGCCGGCATGGTTCGGCTCGGCGTGCCCGCCACAACGACCGCTCAGCTGCTGACCAACCGGGCAGCCCTCGACACGGCAATCGACGCCGCCCGGACGCTGGCCGCCGACTCGCCGCACGAGGCGGTGCCGGTCGAGTCGTTGGATCTGCTCAGCCCGGTGACGGCGCCAGCGCGAGTGGTCGCGCAGATGGTGAACTACCGCTCGCACGCCGTGGACTCTGGCCTGCACCCGGACACGGTGCCGCCGGCCTTCTTCCGTAAGTCCTCACACTCCATCACCGGGCCGACCGGTGACATCATCCGCCCGGCCGGGATCGGGTTCCTGGACTACGAGGTCGAGCTCGGCCTAGTCATCGGTCGGGACCTGCCGGTCGGCACGGCCGTGGCGGAGGCAGACCTCGGGCGGTACGTAGCAGCGCTCGTGGTCACCAACGACGTCAGCGCCCGGCAGATTCAGCTGACCCGCACCCAGTTCTACGAGGCCAAGTCCTACCCCACGTTCACCCCGGTCGGACCCTGGCTGACTTTGGTCGACGCGGACGACCTGGCGCAGCTGGAAACGCTACGGCTCACCCTCTCAGTCAACGGGGAAGTTCGGCAGGACAGCACTGTGCAGGACATGATCGTGCGCCCGCCGCGGGCATTGACCCTGCTGTCCAGGTTCCAGCCATTCGCCGCCGGCGACCTGCTGCTGACCGGCACGCCCGGCGGCACCGCTTTGAAAGCACCACCGAGGATGGTGGAGAAGCTGGCCGGGCTGCTGCCTCCCGCCACCAAGTGGAAGGTGTTCTTCAGCCGGCAAGCACGTAACCCCCTCTACCTGCGGGATGGCGATGTCGTCACCGCGACGATCGTCTCGTACGACGGCAGGCTCAACCTCGGCACTCAGCACAATACGGTCGTGGGGAGGGCGTCATGAGCAATTCCACCGTCCTGCCGCTGCCCGAGTCGACCTACCAGCTGCTCCCCGACGCCGCCCGCACCTGGCCCGGCGCCGACGCCACCCAATGGATCCCCGACCCGAGCGAGCACATCCGCTGCCTCACCCGGACCGACGACGAGCTCGCCGGCACGGTCACCCGGATCACGAACGCACTGACGTCCGTCGGGGTTCGTCGGCAGGACGCGGTGACCCTCAGCGGTGTCAACACCTCGATGTTGTATGCGGCCACGCTCGCCGCGCAGGCGGTCGGGATCGCCGCCCCGGTCAACCCCGCACTCGGCGGCGAACGCCTCGCCGAGCTGCTGCGCCGTACCCAGTCCCGCGTGCTCGTGGCGGCAGGCCCCGAGGTGGGCGAGCAGCTGTGGCAGCGGTTGTTGGCGGTCGCCCGCCTGGTCGGTGCGCAACCGCCCGCGGCCCAAGACCTCGCCGCGTTCGTCCACACCGGAGGCGCCACAGGCTCTCCGAAGGTCGCCGCGCACACCCACGCGAACCAGCTCGCCTGCGGTCAGGCGATCGTCCAGAGCATTGGGCTCACGGTGGGCGAGTCGATCCTCGGCGGGTTGCCGCTGTTCCACGTCAACGCACTGCTCGTCACCGGCATCGGCCCGATGTTCGGTGGGCAGCGGGTGGTGTGGCCGAGCCCAGCCGGCTACCGCGACCCGGCTCTCTACGCGCGGTTCTGGCAGATCGTGGAGCATTACCAGATCGTGGCGATGTCCGCCGTACCGACCGTCTACAGTGCACTGACGAGAGTGCCGGTCGATGAGGACATCAGCTCGATGCGTATCCCCATCGTCGGCGCTTCCCCGCTGCCGGCATCGGTGCGCGAAGCCTTCGCCCAGCACACCGGCCGGCGGCTGCTCGAGGCGTACTGGCTCACCGAGGCCACCTGCGCCAGCACGTTCACCCTGCCCGGTGAAGAACGGATCGGGTCGGTCGGCCGAGCAATCCCGCAACAGCAGGTCAAGGCCGTACGCATGGACGACGATGGGTCCTGGGTGAACTGTGCCCCGGGAAAAGTCGGCGTCTTGATGATCAACGGGCCCGTCGTGTTCGCCGGCTACGTCACTGACCCCAAGCTCCACGGGCCAATCACGGCCATCCCGGCCACCGAGGTCGGCAAGTACCATAAGCCCTCGCTGGTCGCCGACGCCGCAGTCCGCGCCGTGACCGATGCCCTGTCCTCAAAGGGCCTCGAGGCTCGCGACATCCGGGTGGTTCACGAGCACGATCGGCTGGTCGTCACCGTGGCCGGCATAGACCCCGATTGGCTCGCCGACGCGGTCGCGGGGTTCGCCCTCACCGTCAGGGCTACGCCGTGAACCGGCCCGCCAACACCGACGGTGTCATCGTCGTCGGCGCCGGACCGGTCGGCTGCACCGCGGCGCTCCTACTCGCCGACCGTGGGATTCCCGTCACCGTGCTGGAGCGGCGCACCCGATCCCACCCGCTGCCGCGCGCGGTCCACCTCGATGACGAGGTCACCCGGACCCTGCACCGGGTCGGGGTCAGCGAGGCCTTCCTCGCCAACTCCCGGCCCGGCAGCGGGCTACGACTCCTCGACGCCCAGCACCGCATACTGGCTGAGTTCCGCCGCGAAACCCATCCCGGCATCAACGGCTTCCCGGCAGCGAACATGTTCCACCAACCCGACCTGGACGCATTGCTGTTCGATCGTGTCGCTGAACACGCGCTCATCGACTTCAAACGCGGCGTCGACGTACACGCCATCGAGGGCGTCCGCCAACCGCTCACGGCGGCTCCGATCGCCGTGCTTGCGCGCCGGCCCGACGACGAGAGCACGCAGACCTTCACCGGACGCCTTGTCCTGGGCTGCGACGGCGCCAACAGCACCATCCGGCAGTTGGTCGGCGTCGCCACGCAGGACCTTGGGTTCACCGAGCGCTGGCTCGTCGTCGACATTCGCGCCGACCACGACCTGGCCACCTGGGACGGTGTCGAACAGGTCTGCAACCCCGCCCGCGCCGCCACCTTCATGCGGGTCAGCGGCGACCGCTACCGCTGGGAGTTCCAGCTACACGACGGTGAGGACGAAGCCGACCTGACCCACACACTGGCCCTCGGCCACCTGCTCGAACCCTGGACCCGGCGCCGCGACCTTCACGGACTCGACGTTGTACGCAGCGCCGTGTACACCTTCCGGGCACGGCTGGCGACCCGTTTCCAGGTCGGGCGAGCCTTCCTCCTCGGCGACGCCGCCCACCTCACCCCACCCTTCATCGGCCAGGGGCTAGCGTCCGGACTCCGCGACGCCGACAACCTCGCCTGGAAGATCGCCCACGTACTGACCGGACATGCGACACCAGATCTCCTCGCCACCTACGAGACCGAACGTCGCCCCCACGCCAAAGCCCTGATACGCAAGGCCGTTCTGGTCGGCTGGGCAATGACCGGCGGGCAGGACCGCGCCGCAATCGTCCGCCGGATCGCACTCGCTCTCGCCGTCCGCAGCCCATGTGTCCGCAACCTCATCGGCTCTACCGCCACACCCCGGCTGAAGACCGGTGCCCTGCAACGCACGCCCATGCTGGCGCGTCCACCCCGATCGCTGCGCATCGGCGGCCTGTTCCCAAACCCGTTGCTGTCCACCGCCAGCGGCAAGCAGGTCCGCCTCGACGACATCCTCCAGGGACAACCGGCCCTGCTGACCGCACGGCGTCCCGAGCCGGCCCTTCTTGACCTGTGCGACCAGCAGCGCCTCACCCCAATTCGCGTCACGGAATCCGACACACAACCGGACCGACAGTGGGTCGAGGTCAAACTCATCCACAATGGACATACAACGGGTCTTCAGGCCCTTGTCGACGACCCGACGTTGACCGTCGTCGTACGACCCGATGGCGTCATCGCCAGCGTCGCCACTCGCTCCCGGCTACCCAAGCTGCCCTGCCACATCCCGACTCCTGCCACACCCGCCTGATCTCAACCATCCTGTCTACCGGAGGTCTCCGTGCTCGTCACCGTCTCCCTGCTCCTGGCCGCCGTGTGCGTCATCCCAGCGGCGGGCAAGCTCCTAGGCAACCCGAAGATGCGCGAGACCGCCGCGAAGTTCGGCATCCCCTGGCGCCGCTACCGACTCATCGCCGTACCCGAACTCGCTGCTGCAGCCGGCGTCCTCGTCGGCCTGTCCTGGCGTCCCGCAGGACTGTTGGCCGCAGCCGGCATGACCCTGCTCCTGTTCGGCGCCCTGATCGCCCACCGACGGGCGCACGACCACATCCGGGACCTGCTGCCCGCCCTGGTCGCCCTCGCGATCGCCGTCGCCTACCAGGCCATCGCATACACCAGTTGAGCGGGCATGCCGTGCCAGACTGTCTCACATGGACGGATGACGCCCCGATAAATAGCAATCAGCGTGGGTTCACGGATTCGCGCCCCGACTAAGGCCGTGGCGTTAGCGTTGGCGTGTGACCGATTGAGGCCGGGAGGCAAGGTTATGACTTCTCACCACAACTCGACGAAACTCCAGCAGCAGGTCGCGAATGCAAGAATCGGGGTGCAGGTCGCCGTCGCGAAAGCCGTGATCGACTCAGACAGCGCATCGACCAAGCGCAGGCTGACGAGAAACTGCGCCGCCAAGGATGCACAGCATTCTGCGGAGGCACTCGCCAGCAACGAGTGGAAGCAGATGAGGGCCGACGCTGCCGCGAGAATGGACGATATTCAAGGGCCGGATGGAGCAGTCAGACCGTTGGCTCGACTGGCGTGCGCTCGGCGTGGGCTTGTGAGGACAGGACGGGCATGTGCCACCGTTTTGGGTGTGCGGGGTGAATGGCCGCGTGCGTGACCATTCAGACGACCTGCCAGTATCGCCGTCGGTCAGCGCGGGCCATCGTTGGATGGCCCGAGGAGCCATTCTAGCCGCGGTAGCCGGCGTGCTCATCCCGGCTATCTTCGCGGGGCTTCGCAGCCTGCCCCTACTTCTCATTGGTGTGGCCGGTGTTGCGATCAGCGTGGTGGGAGTGTGGTTGGGCCTCACCCACCGGGGTGTAGGCCGGCTGGCGGGCACGGTCGTCGCGGTGATGGCCTTGCTTGGGGTGGTTGTCGTCTACGCTTTCGCCGAGTTCCTTCACATCGTCGTACTCTCCGCGGCACTGTTGCTGATCGCCGGGATTGCCGCGCGGGCGGCACTCCGCGGCAGTGGCCCAGCGATTCCCGAATATGATGTCCCTGCGCCGCGACACCCATTTATAATCATGAATCCTCGCTCCGGAGGCGGCAAGGTTGCCCGATTCCAGCTCGTGGACAAGGCGGAGGCACTCGGTGCCCGGGTCGCGATTCTTGACGGAGTCGAGCAGGTCGATGTAGTCGCGATCGCCCGCGAGGCAGTGGCACAAGGCGCCGACTTGCTTGGCGTGGCCGGCGGCGACGGCACCCAAGCCTTGGTCGCCGGAGTCGCTGCCGACGAGGGCATTCCGTTTATGGTCATTTCAGCGGGCACTCGCAACCACTTCGCGCTTGACCTCGGCTTGGACCGTGACGATCCATCCCATTGCCTGGACGCCCTGACCGACGGGGTGGAACTGCACGTCGACCTGGGATCGATCAACGGTAGGACATTCGTCAACAACGCCTCGTTCGGCGCCTATGCCGAGCTGGTACGCCGGCCCGAGTACCGGGACGACAAGACCCATACGGCTCTGCAGGCACTGCCTGACCTTCTCGTCGGTCATTCGGGGCCGCAGCTGTATGCCCGGGCTGGGAAGGTCGTCATCGCGCGCCCTCAGGCCCTGCTCGTCAGTAACAATCCGTACGCGACCGACGACCCTGCCGGCATGGGCCGCCGCGCCCGCCTCGACCGCGGAATACTGGGGGTGATCGGAGTCCGGGTGGACAACGCCGTGCAAGCCGCCAGCTTGCAGAGCGGCCCCGCGAGCGAGAGCGTCACTATCACGACGGCGGCGAGTGTCACGGTCACCGCCGACGCCAACGAGATCCCGGTAGGAGTGGACGGCGAGTCTATAGTCGTACGAACTCCGGTCGGCTGCACGATACGCCCGGCGGCGCTACGAGTTCGGGTGCCCCGCCATCGCCCCGGCCGAAGCCAGGCGCCACCGTTGGACAGGGACCACCTGCGTGCACTGGCCACGATCGCGTTTTCGCCGCCCGTGCCGACCTCGCAGACAGACGGGGAGACCATATGAGGATGCGTGAAAATCGCGGTCGGAGGCTGGGCCGTGCGGCACTTCCCTCTGTTGATGGCGGCCGCGAGCTCGCCCGAGAACTGGACACAATGGACCGAGCTGTCTATCAGGCGATCGGAAGTGTCTCGACTCCCCGCCTGGACAAGGCCATGGTCCGGCTCTCCAACGCGGCGAACTATTCCCGGTTGTGGCTCAGTTGCGCCACCATCATGGCCGCTCTCGGTGGCCGCCCGGGCCGACGGGCGGCACTGCTCGGCGTGGTCAGCGTCGGCTTCTCCTCGGCGGTGAGCAACCTCGTGGTGAAGCCGTTGTGGGCACGACGCCGGCCCGAACGACCCGCGACCGTCATCCCGACGCGCCGCTGGGTACGGATGCCGACGTCGCAGTCCATGCCCTCAGGTCACAGCGCCTCGGCGTTCGCCTTTGCCACCGCGGTCGGATACGCGATCCCGGCCCTCTCGGTACCCTTGTACGCGGCCGCCACCGCAGTCGCATACTCGCGAGTACACACCGGCGTGCACTACCCAGCGGACGCAATCGCGGGCTCCGTGATCGGCACGAGCGCGGCCACCGTCGTTTGCCGCATACTTGACCGATCTTGAGGATTGCCCGAACCGCCCGGCTGGACCTCCAGGGTTGTCTCGATACAAAAGGCGCGGATGGCGAATGGAGGTCCTCCGGACCGACACCCAAGGCCTCGATGGATCCTGGTCCTCATCGACCATCGTAGCCGGCGGTGTTCCCGGTCCTCCGGGTAGACATTGAACCACAGCCGCTTGCCGTCGACGGGGACGGCTCGACGACCACGGCCTCGGACACGGCGACCGCGCGGGTGCCCGTCGATTCGAGCGACTGGCGCGGCGTAACGTGTGGCTGCCGAAGCACGACCTGTCGGTCGAGAGCCGCGAGGGCGACGCGGATAGCGGCCGCGGAACACCTGGACCGACGACGCAGAGCAGGCTCGTGCGACGGTGCATTGCCTACTCGAGACGGGCGACGACGACTGGCGGGACCTCGCCGGACCGTGGCCTTCTGATCCGTAGCGATTCGTCGCTACGTCGCGTGCCTTGCATGCCGAGATCAACCCCCCGCTCACGGTCCAGGGTGGCCGCGTCGGGCTCAGTTGACACTACGTTGCTTGAACGGCAGCGCTGGCGTGCTCGACCAAAAGGCAACGATCACGATCGATCAGCAGCGGCGGGCATCGTTGAACAGTCAGCTACCTATCCGGTAACGACGAGTCTGTCTCGAACGTCGAAGACCCCGCTGGCCATCCACGCGGCGCCGATCGCGGCGTCATGCTCGGCCCATGTGCGAACGTGGCCCTGGAGCGTCACCAGGTGACCTTCGGTATTGACCATCACGTCGCTGTCGTCGGGGATCAACGCGTAGCGGTCAAGGGCGTCCTGAACGAGAAGCGTGACGTCGATGGGGTCCGCGTCGTAGGCGATGTCGATGTGGTTCTTGATGTTGCGAACGCCGGTGAGTCCGGCGACAGTCATCTCGGCCGCCCCGCGTTGGGATCCGTATCTGACGGTGCCGGTCAGTCGAAGGTTGCCGTCGTGTGCGGTCGCTTCGACACCGTCCGGCACGGTGATGTTCAGTGCGAGCGCGTTGTTCGCCGCAGCGGCCAGTATCGCATCGTCCCGGTAGTTGCCCGGCGGCAGCACGACCGCCAAGTGGTTGTGTACGTCCGTCACGCCGGCGACGCGCTGCGTCGCCTCGGCCGCTTCACGGTACTGCGGGTAGCTCGGAACGGTGCCGGCGAGGGCTACCTCCCCCGGACCCACGATCTTCACGTCGATGTCCTTTGCGTCAACGAGCGGGTCAAAAGCCAGTTCGGCTTCGACCGCCTTTTGCGCATCTTTGATCTTGCCCATTCTCGATCATCCTCTCGGCTGGGTCGATAATCCGGTTAATCGCTGGTCAACAAAGCCCGAGCAAGCGGTCCAGGCTTCAACGTGGCGGCTTCTCGCGCGTGGACAATCATGCGCATGGGTAGCCGGATCCGCGCCCGCCTCCATGACGACGTACTCGTACGCCATGCGAGTGTTGTCGGCTCGTGCGTCAGTACGTCTACCTCAGTGGCGCCGCAGGTTCCAGACAATCCGATTCAGTGCGGCGGACCACTCCCCTGACATAAGTCCAACGCTAGCTGCGCCGCGGCACGCTGGGGGCATCGTTGAGTAAAAGTACAACGGGGGAAAGGGTGAAGTCGCTTGTAGCAGGCGTTATGCCCAGGATGTGCCCAAGGCGCCCGGTTGGGGCTGTGGGTCTTCCCGTAGAACACCTCGTAGCGCGCTCGTGGGGGCGGAGAACGTCCTCCCCTGGTGGACTTGACGGGCTCGTATCCCAGCGCACCCGAGGAGGACGTTCATGTCGAAGAGTAGTGGGCTGACGCGCGGTGAACCGCCTCGGCCAACCGGCGGATCACCGGCTTCGGATCCGACTCCCGAAAAGACGCACCGCACGTTCGCGCAGCTCATCCGGATACTTCCTGGGGGCAACCACGATGACTACATCCGTGAACCGCCCCGGATCTTGTAGAGACTTCCTTTCTTGGGAAGGATCGACGATGCCGAAGCAGTACCCGACCGAGCTCCGTCAGCGTGCGGTGCGCCTGGTGGTGGAGCAGCGTGACCATTACCAGTCCGAGTTCGACGGCGATCCGTTCGATCGCGGCAAAGCTGGGCGTAACGACGCCGGAGACCCTGCGGAAGTGGGTGCGTCAGGCGGAGATCGACTCCGGCCGCCGGCCCGGCCTTGACCTCGGAGGAGTCTGCTGAGCTGCGCAAGCTGCGGGCGGAGCTCAAGGAGCTGCGCCGGGCCAACGAGATATTGAAGGCTGCCTCTGCTTTCTTCGCGGCCGAGCTGGACCGGCCTACCCTCGCTCGTGAGCTTCATCGACGCCTACCAGGACCGCTTCGGCGGGGTCGAGCCGATCTGCCGTGTGCTGAGCGAGCACGGCTGGCAGATCGCGCCGAGCGGTTACTGGGCGGCCAAGGCACGACCGACCTCGGCGCGCGATCTCCGCGACGACGAACTCAGTCAAGATCATGTACGAGGTCCGGGCCGAGGACTTCAACGAGGTCTACGGCGCGCGCAAGATGTGGCGTGCAGCTCAACCGCCGCGGACATCGGGTCGCTCGGTGCACGGTGGAGCGGCTGATGCGCCGCGAGGGCCTGTCCGGGGCGGTGCGCGGCCGGGTCAAGACCCGCACCACCGTCGCCGACCCCACCCATGAGCGCGCCAGCGACCTGGTGCCGGCGCGACTTCACCGCGCCGGCGCCGAACCGGGTGCTGGGTGGCCGACTTCACCGATGTGCCCACCTGGGCCGGCGTGGTCTACATCGCGTTCGTCCTCGACGTGTTCTCCCGGGCGATCGTCGGCTGGTACGCCGCCGACGAACAAGCGCGCCCCCCTCGTTCTCGCACGCGCTGAAGATGGCCCTGTGGCGACGCGACCACGCCGGCCACACCGTCCAGAAAGGACTCATACACCACAGCGACGCCGGCAGCCAGTACACCAGCTTCCGGTTCACCGCCCACCTGCTCGCCGAAGGCATCGACGCATCCATCGGCACCGTCGGTGATGCGCTGGACAACGCGCTCATGGAGTCGACCATCGGACTCTACAAGACCGAGTTGATCAACAGGCGTGGGCCCTGGCGCAGGCTCGCCGACGTCGAGCTGGCCACCGCCCACTGGGTTGAGTGGTACAACGCACGAAGGCTGCACTCAGCCATCGGGCATGTCCCTCCAGACGAGTACGAGGCCATCTACTACGACAGCCAGCGCTGACCCGGATTCCCTTGTGGCTAGCCACAATCACACCACGATGCTACACTCTTCCAGACTGTCCACTATGGTTGGACACAACTACAGAAGCCTCCACGAAACCCGGGGCGTTTCACCGTAGGCCTAGAGGCGTGTGTGGGTGGCCCGGCTGTTGTGGGCCGGGCTGCGGTGTGTGTGGTGTTTAGGCGGCGGCTGGGGTGAGGGTTACCTGTAGGCCGAGCGCTTCGAGTTGTTGGACGAGTTGGCGTTTGCGTCGCTCCTTGTCGATGCGGCTTTCGTAGTAGTCGGCGCCGAGGTCGTGAAAGTCGGCGTTGGGGTTGGCGAGCAGGTGCCAGACGATGACGAGGATGGAGCGGGCGACCGCGACGAGGGCTTTGCTTTTGCCTCGGCGTTTGATGATGCGGCGGTAGCGCTCGCCGAGGAAGGTATTGGTGCGGGAGGCGGACGCGGCGGCGCTGCCGAGCACGCCTTTGAGGTAGGGGTTGCCCTTGGAGGTCTTGCCGCCGCGGCGCTTGTTGCCGGACTGGATGAGTTGGGGGGTCAGGCGCGCCCAGGAGCACAGGTGCTGCGGGTCGGGAACCGGCTGATGTCGGGGCCGATCTCGGCCAGGATCACCTCGGCGGCGTCGAGGTTGATCCCGGGGATGTCGGCGAGTCGTTGCAGGCTGGCGTGGCCGGCTCGGTGCCGTTGCCGGCTGCGCGTTGCCTGGGCTTTGTGCTGGCGTTGCCCCGCCGTCGGGTCGACGGGGCTCTGGGTGGGCAGTTCGTTGACGAGTTGCTCGATGCGGTGGTGAGGCGGCCGATTTCGGCGGTGAGGCTGTCGATCTGACCGAGCAGGATCGTGGCGAGTTCGGCGTGGTGGTCGTCGAACCGGCCGTCGAGTGCCCGTACGAGGTCGCGGCGCTTGTCGCGCATGACACCGCGAGCCAGGTCAGCCAGCGCCTCCGTCACGCTCACCCCGGATGAGCGCGTCGATCATGTCCCGCACCGACATGGTGGTGATCTTCGACGCCACCGTGGTCACCTTGATCAGCGCGTCTTCGAGCAACTTCTCCAGCCGCTGCCAGTGACGGTCCGGTCGCGGTCAGGTCGACCCGTGCGGTGTAGTCGCGCAGCACTCGCACCTCGTGGGCGGGACGAACGAGGGTCGCAGCATCCCCCGCTCGGTCAGCTTGGCCAGCCAGACGCAGTCATGCTTGTCTGACTTGGGCGTCCCGGGACGTGCTTGACGTCGCGGGCGTTGACCAGCTGCACCAGCAGCCCGCACCCCTCCAGCAGGTAGTAGAAGACGCGCCAGTAGTCCGAAGTGGACTCCAGCGTCACCATCTCGATGCCCTGCTCCAGCAGCGACTCGCCAAGCTTGAGGATGTCCCCGGTGGTCGCGTCCACCGCAAAGACCGTGCTGGCACGCTTGCCATCCGCCCTGGCGTGCGCACACACACCTGCCCGAACTCCTTGGCCACGTCGATGGCGCAGACCCGCTCGAGGACCTGCTCATACTCCTCGTCGGGGATCTCCTCGGGCGCCCTCTTAGTCCTTGCCATCGACCCGCCTCCTCAAGCCATGCATATGGGCTATGCGATGCCCGGGACCTAGTCAGGAACGGAGACTCTGACCGGCGTGCTCGTAGCAACAGTGCGTGACCCTTCCGGGTCAGGTCCCAGCGTCAGACTTCCTTACGGATTTCACTTCCAGGGAACCTTCGACGTCACGCATCCATCGAGGACCAAGCCCCTCGATGGATGCCGATTGTGACCGGCCAAACACGCACACGCCAGCGGAACCCCAGCCCACCACCGAGCGCAACCAGACCACACGTTTCACGCCCAGCGTGATCAATATGGACTTCCTTCCTCGGTTCGAAGATCAAACCTGGTTTGGAAGTCTCCGGGCAACCGGGGGAAGCTCAGGCCACCCAAGACATCACCCGTCCATACGTGTAGTTCTTGCGCCCACCGCGGGACTCCCAGATTCCCTCGTCCGGCTGATCCAGTTCTCACATAGCCAGGCCAAAATCTTGACTAGTCCGAGCCAGCCCGGATAGCCGATGGGGTCGTAGACGTCGTTTACCGCGATCGAGTCCATGACCTCGCCGTAGATGTCGAGCTGGAGCCGTTCGCTCGGAACAGCGCACCCTCACTGGTGAGGGACAGCTCGTGCGTCTGGTGGGCGAAGTCGAAGCGGGGTTGGCACTCCGGACGGAACGGCATCTGCCCCCGGTAGGCACCGAACACCCCGGGCGATCTTGTGATTGCCGGTGGCGACCGTGGGGTTGTCGATGGGCATGAAGTCGACGAGCTCACCGACCCCGGCGTCGGTCATGAACCGGGTGATCAAGCGGGCCGACTGTGGGATGCGCCAGTCTATGGACGCGTTAGGGGGATTGGCTGCGCACGCTACCCGGCTCTACGCGCTGCGCGGCTGGGCCCGATCCAGGCGGTGCGTAGTCCGGCGGGTAGTGGGTTGGGGGTTGTCCGCTGTGCTCTGGCTCAGGCTAGCCGTGCCTTGACCCGGCTCATGGCCAGGATGCCGGCCGCGACGCCGCCGATCGCGATGACGGCGACGAGCCATGCCGGCGCCCCGAGGTCGATCGCGAGGACGATGACGAAACCGTCGAAGAGCGAGATGAGGGTGAAGCCGACATCATCGAGGTAGCGCGAACGCCAGCCGGCGGCCTGCGTGGCGATGCGGCTACGGGCTCCAAGCGCCCGCCAGAGCATGAAAAGCCCGAGCCCGAACAGTCCTGAGTAGATCAAGCGAGTGCCCAGATCCAATCCGGACCACGCCACTGTCACGGCAGCCACCAGGAAGACCAGCAGCCCGACGAGAAGGCCGAAGTATGCATCGAGGCGCCACCGGACGGGGCTGGTGAGGCCGAGGCAGAGCACGCCCGCCACGAAGCAGCCGACGCCGGCGGTGGCGTGTAGTGCGATGAAAAGGTCGTGGAACGACATGACACCCCGTCCCTGGCGATTGTCACCGCCGCGCTAGATGACGTCGTCTTATGAAACCCTGGTGCGTCGATCGAGGTCCGTCGAGATCCGGACTGGCCCTGTTGTCTTGGAGGGTACGGTCGTTCGTTGCTGGTCGGTGCCGGCCTCCGGTTGGGTTGTCACCGGAGATGACCGTGCCGTGAACATCAGCAGTCCGCCGATGACCGCGGCGGCGGCCATGAATGCCCAGCCGTTCCGGAAGGCGTCGATGGCCAGGTCGCGGGTGGGGGTTCCGACGATGGCCACGAACGCGGCCACGCCCAGTGCCGCCCCGACCTGTCGGAACATCGAAGAGATGCCGATTGCGGTCGCGAAGCGGTTCGGCCCGACCGCACCGACGGCGACTGCGGTAAAGGCGGGTATGGACAGGCCGACGCCGGCCCCGGTGACTACCTGGCCTGGGAGGAAAGCACCGATGTAGTTCGGCGTCTGACCCAACCGGACCCCGTTCCAGATGATGCCGGCGGCGACGAGTGCGCCGCCGATCGAACCGACGGTGGCCATACCGATCCGCGGGCCCACGCGGCCTGCGATTGTGGCGAATGCGAGGGCGGCGAGTGGACCAGGGGCCAACTCCAGACCCGCGCGAAGGATGGACTGGTCCCACACTTGGGTCAGAAACAGCACGCCGGACAGCAGGAGGGCTGCGAACGCGGCAAAGAACGCGAGGGCAGATACGGCCGCCAGAGCGAAGGAAGGCACGCGCAGGATCGGCAGTTCCAGCACCGGCACTGGATGGCGCGTGGACCGTAGCACGGCGATGGTGACCAACAACGCGGCTGTGGCAAAGGCGACCAGGGTGGCGGTGCTGTCCCAGCCCCATTCACGTCCCTGGACTAGCGCCAGTGTCAGCGCGCCGATGCCCAACATCAGCGCGATGGTGCCCGCGATGTCGGGCAGGCCGCCCGCCTGCGGATCCCGGGATTCGGTCAAGCGCCGGATCGCGTATCCGATCGAGATCAGGCCCAGCGGAATGTTGACGAGAAACACCCAGCGCCAGCTCGCCTGAACCAGCAGGCCACCCAGCGGAGGTCCGGCGGCGGCGCCGACGGCGCCGACCGCCGCCCATGCTGCGATGACCGCCGGTCGAGCTCGTGGGGCGAAGGCCGGCAGGACCACCCCCAGGGAACTGGGCGTCAGAATCGCGGCCCCGATCCCCTGCACGACCCGCGCGCCGATTAGGAAAGTCGCCGTCGGCGCCGCGGCGCAGGCCGCCGACGCGAGGGTGAACAGCGAAAGCCCCACGACAAAACCGCGCTTACGGCCGTAGAGATCGACCAGGCGACCCGCCGGCACGAGTGATGCGGCGAAGACGATCGCATATCCGTTCAGCACCCACGACAGCTGAGCCAGGCTCGTCCCGTCGAAGTCATGCTGCAGGTCCGGAAAGGCGATGTTGACGATGAACAGGTCGAGCAGAGAGGCGAACACACCCACCGAGATCATGAAGAACATTCGCCACGGCCGCGTTGTCATGTCTTCTCCCGGGCATGTTGGTTGTTTGATGAAACTCACGCTAGCTTGGGGAGTAGCGTCACGCAACCCACCAGAGGAGGGACCGCCATGGAACTCACCGGTCACGCGATGGCTGTGTCGCGGGGGCGTTACAAGCTGTATGCCGAGGTGATCCCCGGACCCGGGGTACCGATCGTGCTCATGCACGGTTTCCCCGACAACACGCACCTCTACGACCGGGTGCTGCCGCACCTGAGCGGCCGCGAAGCCGTGGTGCGCTTCGATTTCCTTGGCTGGGGCCGTTCAGACAAGCCCCACGGCTACCCGTATACGGCCGCCAACCAGGTGGGCGACGTAGATGCGGTGGTCAACACCGTGGCGGAGCAGCTCGGCACCGAGGAGGTGGTGCTCGTTGCGCATGACGCGTCGGGCCCGCCAGCGATCGACTGGGCGCTGGCCAACCCGAGCCGGGTGGCGAGGCTTGTGCTGCTCAATACGTACTACCACTGGATGCCAGGATTGCGCCGACCCCCGGCGATCGCGCTCTACTCAACTCCGGTTGTTCGAAACGTGGCGCGGGCGGTGAGCCGGCTCCGGCCCGACTGGGACATGCGCCTGTTCTCCTGGCAGGTGGGCCGTTTCATCCGCGACCCGGACGTTCGCGAACCTCTCGTGACGCAACTGTCCGGCCAGTTCCCGGCGGCACGGCCCGCGTTCTGGCGCCTCAACGACGACCTGCTCGGCACGGTGCTCAGCCGTCGGCGGCACATCTCAGATCTGCGCAGTTTCGCTCGGCCAGTTCGGGTGATCTTCGGCGAGCGAGACCGGTACCTCAACGCCGGGGTCGCCCGACGGTTCGCCGAACTCTTCCCCAACAGCGAGCTGCACCTGCTGAAGGAAGCTGGACACTACGTCCAAGTCGACGAACCCGAACAGGTGGCCGGACTCATCAAGCACTGAGTAGCATCAAGAAACTTAGCGAGGCTATGCTCCAATAGTGCTGGGTCGAACATATGACGATCAGGTGTGTTCGATTGCCCGTAGCCTCGAGGTGCTGGGCGAACGGTGGACGCTGCTCATCGTGCGGGACGCGCTACTGGGGCATCGCCGCTTCGACGACTTCCAGCAGAGCCTTGGCGTAGCGCGCAACGTGCTCACCGACCGGCTACGGCGACTGGTCGATGCCGGCGTGATGGAGCGGGTGCCCTACCAAGAAAGACCGCAACGGTCTGAGTACCAGCTCACCGCCGTCGGCCGCGAACTCGCGGTCCCCGTGATCGGCCTCATGCATTGGGGCGACCGGCACCTAGCCGGTCCCGCGGGCCCGCCCCGCCTGACCCGCCACAAAGACTGCGGCGGCAAGGTTCACACTCAATTCAACTGCGCCAAGTGCGGCGAGACGGTTCTCCCCGGGCAGTTGAGCGTCGAACCCGGACCTGGGCTGCGTGCACGTCCAGCCCGTTCACCGACACGCTGAGGCAAAAGCCTGCTTCGCTCCACAATGGAACAATCCGTCCCGGATGACGCAACCGTCACTGCCGGCGGCTGAGTACCCTCTATCGGCCTGCGGATACGGCGCCCGATCCCGGTGCCGGCTGCTCCAGCGCGGCGCGCTTGCGCACGCCCATGATTAAGAGGTAGCCGATCATCCACAGCTCGCCGACAGTGGCCGGCAGCGTGAGCAGGTTCTTGACGGCCGACGCATCGAGTGCGAGGTAGCCGATGAACGCGCTGAGCAGATAGCCGATCCCGCCGACGACGAGCACCCAGCCGAGCGGACGGGGCATCCACCCGGAGCGGAGCACGCAGGAGCCCATGGGAATGAGCCACAGACCGAAGAACAGCGCGCCGACGCCCCAGAGGTTTCCGCTGATCAGGAACATGAGTTGGACGGTGGCAGCCGGGTCGCCGACCGGTTCGAACGCGAGCTGGACGGCCGTGGCCAGCATTGCCGCGCTCACGAGGATGGTGACGGCGTTGACCAGGCCGAAGGCGGCGATGCTGCCCGCCGAAACGGGGTCCGCGGTCCGGAACAAGCGGTAGAACCAGACCGCGGCGAGGGCCTGAGTGAGGACGATGAGCAACTCGAGCACGACCTCGGCCCTTGCCAGCGACTCATGTCCGATCACGTTGGCCAGCGTCGCCTGAGCGTCGTCCACATTGTACAGTCGCGGGCGGAGGAGCAGGAACCCGATTGCGCCCGTAAGAGCCAGGCTCAGGTACAGCAGCCCGGTCGCTCGAGCGGTGCGGATCAGCGCATGCATGAGGTCTCCTTCCGCCACGTCGGCACGGTTATCCTGGGCTGAACAGTTAGCGTCGCAATGAACCGTGAGCTCCGGCGGGCTCCTTGGGTAAGGGTCAGCAGCCCCGGACGGGTAGGGACATCGGCTCTCCCAGACGCGAGCACTCCGGGACGATACGGCAGAGACTGACTGCAGCGCACGCCAACGGTGTCCGATCGCTACGGCGCACTCACGCCGCGCTCGACCCTTGCCACAACGTCATGAATATAGGGGCCCCGTTCAGGGTGGACCCTCGCGTTGGGACTGTCCGGGCCGTGCCGACGCAGCATGTCTGCGATACGCGCGCCGACGGTCAGCGCTTGCCCCTCGGGACCGGTGGTCTGGTCGGCCCAGGTAAGCGCGTCGGCCAGCGCCCCGCCCTCGTCCGGAAACGCGGCCAACTCCGCAGCCAGGCCGAGCACCTCGGCGACGTAGCGGGCACCCGAGTGGTAGGCGACGAGTGCACAGACCCGGTCGGGCCAGCCGTTGGCCTGAAGGAACCTCGCGCCGTCGAGCGGATGAAACCCGGTGTCGCGCACACGAGCGCCGTAGCCGATGTCATGAAGCCAGGCCGCCGCGACCAGAAGATCCCGATCATCGGCCTGCGGCACCATCACCCCCGCCTGCGCGACCTTGCCCGCAACTCCGCGCACATGTCGAAGGCGCAGCGGCTGATCGCCAAGCTCCGCAACAGCGAATGCCTCGGCCCGGCCGACCAGCGAGATCTCCCCGTCCCGCACGGCCGCCAGCCTAGCTCGCCCAAGTAATCAACATTTGCACTCCCATCGTTGCCGGTGTGACCGAACCCCTGCTGCCACATCACACGGTCGCCGCCGACGAGTGCCACGGCCAGGCCCGGGATGTGCTCCTGTGCCATGAGCTCGGGGATCGTGGCCTGGTAGCTCGCGATAACCTCGGCGACGGCGTCGCGCCGGGCGGCCGGCACCTGGACGGCGACCGCACCGCCCCACGTCGTCACGAGAAGCACCTCGACGACGGTGGCAACCGTCGCACGGGCCAATCTGAGCGCCTCCCGCACCAGGAGGCGTCCTCCGTCGTTCACGCTCGCGGCGAGATCGGCGTAGCCGGTGCCATTGGTCACGCGCCGACGACCAACGGACCCCGGCCCGCACCAGCCCGTGCTCCTCCTGACGCCTGCTACGGAAGCAGCGATACGTGGTCCTCCTCGCTGTGATCGAGGAACATGTGGCGGCACGACTTCCCGATTTCAGGCGGTGACTTGAGCCGTAAGTTCCTCCGGTCACGTCCACGGTGATGGTGTATGAGTCGATCACCGGGCACTTCGGGGTTGAAGTTGTCCGGCGATTGCTGTGGTTGGCGAGTCGCCGACGTCCGTGCCTCCTTCTCCATCGATGACTTCCTTCGACCTTTGGTTAGGATTTCGTTGCCCATGTAGCGGCGTTGCTCGGTCGATTCGTCGGTTTGCTCGGCGAGTACCGCGCCAACGAGGCGGATGATCGCGGACCGGTTGGGGGAAGATGCGGTCCACGTCGGTGCGGCGGCGGATCTCTTTGTTCAGGCGCTCTTGGGAGCGTTGGACCAGATCTGACGCCAGATTTCGTGCGGGAAGTCGGCGAAGGCGAGCAGGTCCTCTCGGGCTTGGTCGAGGTGCTGGGCGGCGTCGCCGAATTTGGCCGCGATGGTTTTCACGACGCGGCCGAACTGTTCGCGGACACGCGGCCGGGTCGGCTTGGTCGAAGATGGTCCGCACCATCGTCGCCACTCACGGCTGGGCCGACTTGGGAACCTCGGTGAGCAGGTTGCGCAGGTAATGAGTGCGGAGCCAGCAGGACGTGGCCACGACTGAGACCAAACGGATCAGCCGAAATGCTGACACCGCGCCCCGGGCCGACTCCACTGCGCCATGAGGCGCCATGTCTTCGGGTGGGGTGCAAGGACCCACGTCCGGGCTGTCGCAGCAGTCCGGTGAAGCTGGCGGCAGCCTGACCCGGAGGTGCGGGGAAGGGCGGGAAGCAGCCGCGACAACGACGGGACGGGTCGGCACTGCCAGACGGCTCGGGCCCGGCTAGCGAGGCGGGAAGGTGTAACGAGAGTGAACCAGCAGGTAAACCCCCGTAAGCGTGGAACCAGCTCCAATCTGGTGGGTATGGGCTGGGCAGCAGTGCGCGTCGACCGGCAGCGATTCGGGCGGCGACTCCGAATCCGGCCATTGATGCCGGTGGGGAGGCCATTGGGGAATGCCTGCGGCGTACCCGTGGCGAGGCTGCCGGGGAAAAGCTGGACACCGCACCCGCCGAGTTCCAGAACGCGTATGTGCCCTCACTGATCTACCGCAACACCAACTGGATGTGGCACGCGGGAAAGCCCGTGTACCTACTACGTGAGCCAGGTGGCGCGGTCTGGGTCCTGCAGGAGATGACGAAGGAAGTCGACCCCAGTCTCGAGCCGGACAACCTCGACCGGTTGGGCGGCAAGTACCAGCAGCTGTCCGACGGCTGGACATTCGAGACCAAGATGCTCACCGACAAGCTCTCCCTGGATACGGGACGCGCCGGAGGCTGGGCCGCCATCATCCGCGACGAGTTGGGCTGCACGTACCAGGGCTGCGGCTACGGCGCCGACGCGAGTGCCAACTACGTGCCCTGATCCACACTCGGGGCGGCCGAGCCGATTTGCGAGTCAATGACGTCGATGACGGGGACACAGCAGCTAGGGTCGCCGTCGCGGGTAAGGAGGAAACGATGACCACTGCGACACATGACGGGCGTCCGATCGTCAAGGAGCGCCAGACCAGCCTCGGGCTCTACGTGACCGCGAAGGAGGCGTACGACATGTGGCAGGCGGACCCAGAAGGCGTGAAAATCCTCGACGTCCGCACGCCCGAGGAGTGGGTCTTCACCGGCCACGCCCCGATGGCGACGAACATTCCATTGGCGTTCATGGCGTGGCGTATGAATGGAACGTCGAGACGAAGGCGTTTCCGTGGTCGATGAACCCGGACTTCGTCCAACTCGTGACGCGACGCTTCTCCACCGACGATGAGATCCTGGTGACGTGCCGCTCCGGTGGCCGCGGCGCGATGGCGGTCAACCTGCTGGCACAGGCAGGATTTAAGAATGCCTACAACATCCTGGACGGGATGGAAGGCAGCCGGGTCGACGACCCGGACAGCGTTTTCAATGGCATGCGCCGCAAGAACGGCTGGCAGATGTCGGGCCTGCCGTGGACGTACGACCTCGATCCGGGCCGGATGGCCCTGCCAGACCGCAAAGAAACCGGGACGCTCCACCCGGGCAACCCAGAGGACTGAGCGCCGGGACGCCCTGGTAGCTGTTTTGCGACGCCGGTCAACGTCTTTCGGTAGCGTGGAGTGAGAAACGACCCAGACGGTCGTCGACACCTTCGCCCGGAAGCTCTACTACAGACCAGAAATGGGAGCGGTCATGTCGGTGCTTGAATGGACTCTTTGGATAGTGCTGGCAAGCATATACATTGTCGCGTTGTTCACGGTGTGCGTGCTCACGTTCCGAAAAGGCTACGTAATCCTGGGCATTCTCGGAATCTTCTTTCCCTTCCTATGGCTCATCGGGGCGATTCTGCCCGACCGGCGGGGCGCGACCCGCGCCGCTATGTGAGCGGGCCATAGGGATTCAATTCTGTTCTGTTCCGGATAGCGAGGAAGGATCGTCAACATGGCCACAGTGACTGACGAATTGGCGCCCGTCGACTGGGTCCTCGTGGAGTTTCCGGGCAGCAGGTTCACCGGCGAGATCGCGCCCGCGATGACCGATCTCGTGGACCGGGGAGTGATCCGTGTTCTGGACCTGCTCATGCTCAGAAAGAATGCCGACGGATCCCTCGACGCCTACGAGCTCTCCGACCTGGACGACAGCGAGGCCGGTGAACTGCGGGCATACGCGAACGAGTTGGCGACCGTACTCAGCGAGGATGACGTCGCGGCCGCCGCCGCAGCAGTAGAGCCAGGAACCACAGCCGCCCTGCTGGTATGGGAAAACACGTGGGCGGCGCCATTCGTGTCGGGGGTGCGCCGTTCCGGCGGCCATCTCGTGGCCAGCGGTCGCATCTCCGCGCAGGCGCTGCTCGACGCGGCCGAAGCAGAAGCACAACAGGAAGGAGCGCCGTGATGCCTCTTGCAGCCAGAAGAGCACGCCGACGCGGGGTCATCGGGCCCGCGCCTGTCACTCGAACCGCCGCAACCGTCGCGACCGCGGCCGTCGTGGCCCACGGGGTCGACCGCCGCAGTGATCGGCGGGAAGACCGACGCGACGACCGTGGCGACCGCGGGTTCCGGCGCTGAAAGTCCCCGCCGCCTACGGATGCCCGGCCAACGGCGTCCGGGCATCCATCTTCTGGGGGCTGATCCCGAGAACTGCTCCGCTCCGGGGCGAGGGCTGAAAGCGTGAGGCGTGGCCATGAGCGACTCAGACACGCCGGCCTCAGAGCCGCGTGACCCCGACGTGCCGCCCGACACCTCCCTGGATCGGCCCAACGAGCCGAGCGATAGCGGCCCTTCACCGCCGGTCCCGGCACCGCCGCGACGACGCCACGGCGGCTGGCGGTGGACCGGCGCTGTCGTGCTGCTGCTGATCGCGGCACTGCTGATAACCCTGTCCGTCGTGGCCCGTTACGCTCGCGACGAAATCATCAACACCGATGAGTACGTCGCCACCGTCACCCCGCTCGCGTCGGACCCGGCCGTGCAGAACGCGGTCGCCAACCGGGTCAGCAACGAAGTCATTCAGAAGCTGGACGTGCCGAAGCTCATCCACGACCTTGCCGACGCGACGGGGCGGCCGAACGCCGGCGCCATCGCTAGCGCCATCGCCGGGCCGGTCAACGACGCCGTCGAAGGCTTCGTGCACAAGACCGTGCTGAAGTTCGTCCAGAGCCCCGAGTTCGCGAAGCTGTGGGTGAGCGCCAACACCAAGGCGCACACGCAGCTCTCCGCCGTGCTCACCGGCGAGGGCACGGAGGTGGTGAAGACCCAGGGCGACCAGATCATCGTGGAGGTCGGACCGATCGTCGAGCAGGTCAAGCAGGAGCTCATCGACTCGGGGTTGTCCGTGGCGAGCAAGATCCCCAGCGTGTCAGTCCAGGTGCCGGTGATGACCGTGGAGGACCTGCCCGCGATCCAGTCCTATGTGAACCTGCTGGACAACCTGGCCACGTGGTTGCCGATCGTCGCGCTCGTGCTGCTGGCGCTAGGCATCTGGCTCGCCCCGCTGCACCGCCGGGCCGCCCTCATCGGGGTCGTCTTGGTCGCCGTCATGATGATCATAATGCTCGTCGCGTTGAGCGTCCTGCGAGACACCTACGCCAACCAGGTTGCCAACAAGGGGCTCAATGAGCCCGCCGCACTGGCTCTGTATGACACGCTGCTTCGCTTCCTCGTTCAAGCGGTCGAGGCCATCCTGGTGGTGTCGATCGTGGCCGCGGTATGGCTGTGGTTGGCCGGACCCGGCCGGGTCGGGACGTTCCTGCGGCGTTGGGGTCACCGCGGCGAAGCGTGGATCGCCGATCGGATCAACCGAACGCGCCTGCGGTTCGGCCCGGTGCCACGCTTCACCGCCCGGTACGGCGGCTGGATCGTCGCCGCCGCCGGCATCGTCGCCGCCTACGGCCTCCTCCAGAGCCCGACCATTGCCACCGCCGTGTGGCTGTCGATCGGAGTCCTGGTCGTCATGTTCATCGTCGGTATCCTCGCGCGGCTAGACCACACCGAAGTCTCAGGAATGACCGCCTGAGCGTCCCGCCGCCAACGCCTGCGTCCGAAGTAGACGGTCCACGCCGGCTCATCGGCCGCGCGGTGGTGCCGCACAATGAACCCCCATATTGGAGCGTTGAATGGATTGGTCGTGCTCGCCATCTATGTCACCGTCGGCCTTTCGGCGCTGGCCCACGGCCTGACCGCCGCGCCGCTCGCGGACAGATACGCCCGCTGGTACAAACGGCACACCTGCGAGAAGGCTCCGATGGAGAGTGCGCCCGCCGAGGTGACCCGATCCCGCGGGCCACGCGGCCTCCCCGCCCAGAGCGGCAACGGTGAGGCCGCGTCCACGCCCGGCGGGATCGAACTGTCGTACGTCGTTCGTAGCACCCATCGCCGTCACGCGAACCCGGCGGCGCTGTTCAAAGACGGGTTCTCCCGTAGGCCGCCAAGGCCGACACGAGGTGTTGCGTGGGCGCTCACGTCACCGGCTCACGTTCCGTCCCGCCTACGAATCGCCTAAAACGCATCGTGGCATCGTTGATGCCGGAGATGATCACGTCGCGGCCACCGACCCGGTCCTGCGCCAAGGCATGCCCGCTCTGATCAACCATCAACTCGTAGGCGGGACGTTGCTTGTGTCAAGGAATCCGGCAGGGTCCCGGAGCGGCGTGCTCGCGTCTCGACCAACACCATGACGGCTGACCTGCGGCAACAGTGATCCACGTCGCATCGGCCACGACCACTTGACAAAGAGTAAAGGAGTCCAAGGACCCACTCCAACGAAGATCGCCGATCAGCGGTAACGCCGACAGCGCCGTGACCTGCGGAAACCCTCACGCTGTCGGGACGGCGGGATTTGAACCCACGACCCCTTGACCCCCAGGCCGGCGCAGGGAGTTCAACACAGTTCGCGGCCGTCTGTTTCCCCAGGTCACGGACACGCGCGAGTCTCGGCGGACAAGCGTGAACGGATGCGAGTTGCTACATCCGCTGCTACACGTCCGACCACAGTGGACCATTGCTCGCGTCGATATAGTCCTTGAACGCTGTTGGCCGCAATCCAGCTAACTCGTAACCGCGACAGATGGGCGGCTCACGGCAGGTTCTCGCCGAAGACGCGGCGCTGGATCTCGCGACGGTAGTCCTTGAGCGTGTTGTCCAGGTGCACCACGGTCGCGTCGGCCGCCGCGTCCGGCTGGCCGTCCCGGATCGCGCGGTAGATCGCGTCGTGTTCCTCGACCGCCTCGGCGGCGTGCCCACCCATGCCGCGGATGCCGATCACGCTCGCCTGCCGCTGCAGCCGGCGTGCCTCGCGCACCGCGGCGACGAGGAAGAAGTTGTGCGAGGCGGCGGCGACGCCGAGGTGGAAGGCGTCGTCGCCGGCCTCGAACTGCGCCTTGTCGCCGGTCTGGTAGACCGTGCCGGCAGGTCTGCACGGCGGCTTCGATGACGCGCAGTTCGGCCGGGCTGGCCTGGGTGGCGGCGAGACGGCTGGCCGCGATCTCCTGGACCCGGCGGAACTCGAACAGCATGAAGATGTGGTCCAGGTTCGTCGGAATGAAGAATCCGCCGAACCGGGTCGCGCCCAGCACCCCCTCGCCGTCGGCGACGTACAGGCCGCGGCCCTTCTGGCGCTGACCCGACCCGTGGCCGAGAGGATCTTGACCGCCTCGCGCACCACGGTGCGGCTGGCGCCGAGCCGGGCCGCCAGCTCCATCTCGGTGGGCATCCGGTCGCCGGGCGACATCTCACGTTCGGCGATGAGCTGCACGATCTGCTCCGCGACGACCTCGTAACCGGGCCGGTACGGGCCCGGCTCCGCTCGCGCCTCGCGTGTTCAACGCCGAGTCGCTCGGGGAAGTCACCGGCTCAACGTCCATCGCCGTACTCTCTCCACATTGGTCATCATTCGTCATCGCAATCGCACGTCCAGCGCGCACCTCGACGGCCCGGTTTGATCAACTCTTCACCGCCCCGGCGACGAGTCCGCGCACCAGCGCCCGCTGCGACAGCATGAACACGATCGCGACGGGGATGACCGCGAGCAGCGTCGCCAGCGCCAGCTCCGGCCGGAAGATGCCCACCTGTTGACCGCCGCCGCCGACCGCCGGGTTGAACGAGGGCGTCGACGACAGCAGGTTCGACAGACCGACCTGGATCGGGTACTGCGACGAGTCGGCGAGCACGGCGTAGGGCAGGAAGAAGTTGTTCCAGTCGGCCACGAAGCTGAAGAAGAAGACGAGCGCGACCACCGGTTTGGCCAGCGGCAGCGCGATCCGCCGGAACGTGGACCACTCGCCGCAGCCGTCGATGCGGGCCGCGTCGAGCAGGTCGCGCGGGATGGCGGTCGCAGTAGTAGATGTAGGCGAGGTAGACGCCGAACGGGAAGAACGCGAAGGGCAGGATCACCGACAGGACGCTCCCGATCAGGTGCAGCGCGTCGAGCTCGAGGAAGATCGGGAGCACCAGCGCCGCCGCCGGCATGATCATCACAACGAGGGTCAGCGTGAGCACGAGCCGCGGCCCGGAAAGCGCGACAACGCGAGGCCGTAGCCGGCGGGTATCGCCGTGGCCAGCACGATCGCGGTCGCTCCCAGCGCGTACAGCAGCGAGTTGCCGATCCACGCGCGGTAGATGTGGTCGCTGAACGCGTCCAGGTGGCTCCCAGGCCAGTGCCACGTTGTGGAGGCTGCCGAAAGCGAAGGGGCCGCGTCGTGACCAGCGCCTCGTCGGACTTCGTCGGCGCGAGGATCAGCCAGAGGAGGGGCACGACGAAGAACACGGCGAACGCCGCGAGAATCAGCGAACCGAACGCCACGGGCAGCGAGTCGCATCAGTCCTCCGTCCTGAACAGTCCGGTGCGCTTGACGATGAGCACGGCGGCGACCAGCCCGATCACGATCAGGTCGACCGAGATGGCGGCGGCGGCATTGAAGTCCCCGTATCGGAAGGCCATCTGGTAGGCCAGCTGATTCGACGACCAGGTGTCCGGGACCAGCCCGAGGCTCGCCTGGTTCACCAGCTGCGGCTCGACGAAGAGCTGGGTTCCCGGTCGCGAAGGAGAGGATCGCCATGTAGGCGATCCATTTGCGGATCAGCGGCAGTTTCAGCCGGAGCGCGATCGTCACGGGTCCCGCCCCGTCGATGCGCGCCGCCTCCTCCAGCTCGTGCGGGATCGTGTTCAGCGCGCCGTACATGACGACGATCCAGCCGCCGGCCCCGGTCCAGAACGCGATCATCGCGAAGACGAAGGGCAGCTTCCCGGGCGCGATCGACTCGACGAACAGGTGCGACCCGAGCACGTGGTCGCAGCAGGAACGAGCCGGGGCTGACGCCGGGTCGAGCATGAACAGCCAGACCAGCACGGACGACGCGCCGGCCAGCGCGCCCGGAATGTAGAAGAGGAAGCGGAAGGTCGACGAGACCCGGTTGGCGCGGCCGTGCAGCAGCAGCGCCAGCCCGACGACGAGCACGATGAGGGAGCCGAGCCACACGCTCGTGTAGAGGCAGGATGTGCTCGAACGCGGGGAGGAAGCGGTAGTCGCGGACCGTCCTGGTGAAGTTGCCGAGGCCGGCCCAGCCGCCGGTGTCGTTCGTGACGGCGAGGTAGAGCGCGTAGATCATCGGCAGGATGCCGAACACGATGAGGAACGGCAGGTACGGCACGACGAACGGGAGGCCGCGCGCGGCGCGCAGGCCACGCTCGCATGCCGCGTGGCCTGCGCCCGTACCGCGCTCCTGAGCGGGTGCCTTCACCTCGTCACTGCCGGACGACCGTGTATCCGGAGGCCTGTGCCGCCTGGGCGAGGGCGTCGCCCAACGGTTGCATGCAGCGAGCTCAGCGACTTGCCGGCGACCAGTTGGGTGACCACGGTGTTGGACCAGACGGGCTGGTCCGGGTACGTGACCAGGTTCCAGCCCGACCAGATCTGGCTGGCCGCCGCCTTGAGCGCCGGCGTCGGATCGGCCGCGAAATACGGGTTGGTGGCCTGGGCCGCCAGCCAGTCGTCGGCCAGGGGCGCGTAGGCCGGGTAGCCGGGCCGGGCGTCCTTGCCGGTCGGGTTGAAGACCGTCGTGGCCCAGATGACGAAGTCCGCCGCGCCCGTGAGGTTGCTTGGAGTGCCTCGAGATGATCCACGGGCCGCCGCCGACCTGGCCGGTCGTGATCGGCGTCTCGTTCTCCCACTGCAGCGGCAGCGGCGGCCGTGATCTGCCCGGCCGGGATGTGCAGCGTCTGGTCGAACAGGGCCTGCGCGTACCAGGCTCGGTCCCGGCATCAGCAGGACCTTGTCGTTCGCGCCGCCGTACTTCTGGGCGAAGTCCGGCGTGAACACGCTCAGCGGTGGCACCGATGCCGTTCTTGATCAGCGGATCGAGCAGGCTGGCCACCCGGGTGCAGTGCGAATCCGCCGAGTTGATCAGGAGCTTGTCGCCCTGCAACTGCTCGAGCGGGCACTGGTTGCCCCACAGGTAGATCCAGTGGCCGAACGAGTCCCCGATGTTGCCGACGATGTAGCCGGGGTGCTCGGCGGCGACCTTCGTGCCCGAGGGCCGCCCACTCCTGCCACGTCTTCGGCACCGTGTAGCCGAACTGGTCCATCAGCTTCTTGTTGACCCAGAGCACGACCTGGGCCAGGTTGTCCTGGACGCAGTACTGCGTGCCGTCGATGGTGCACTGGGCGGTCGACGGCGCCGGCCACTGGCTGAGCAGGTTGTCGGGAATGAGGCCCTTGAGCGGCGCGGCGAACTCGAACGGCTTCTGCGCCATCCACACCGGGTCGTTGACCTGCTCGCTGAAGACCACGTCCGGCCAACCGTTGCCGGTCCGGTTCCACAGCTGGATCTTCGTCTGCAGCGTCGTCGCGCCGTTGCCGTCACCGTCGAAGGTGACGATGTTCACGTGCTGGTTCGGATGCGCCTTGACGTAGGCCTGTGCCACCGGCAGGCGGACCGAGTCGACCCAGACGGTCAGATCGTTCGAGCCCTGGCTCGCTCGGTTTCGCCGAGTCACTGCCGCAGGCCGCGATCGCGACCACCCCCGTCACGGTCAGAGACGCGAGCACGGACCGCCGGAGCCAACGCAACAAGGACCGCGGTGGCGCGGATCCCTTCAACAGCCTCATACCTCTCCTCTCAGCCACACGATCGCTGCAAGGTGGGCAGCGTCGACGACCAAGCGAGCGGACTGGTTGTCCGAGGAGCCTCGCCGGTCTCTCCAAGCACGCACGGTAGCCGGCAGTGTGTTGGACTCATTAGTCGCTCAGTTGGCCACAGCCGTCAAGGCATTGAGCTGATCTATTTATCATCTCGTTACCAAGATAGATACGTACATATTGTCATGCCGCGGGAAGGGCCGCCGGCGCTGAGCCGCTCATTCCGATGAGCCGACTACCTGCACGGTTGCCGACTCTTGGGGTGATTCGAACGCGCCGAACAGAGCTCCTACACTGTGTCCCTCGATACATGCGTAGAGGGGCTCATATGAGATGGAACTAATATGAGATCCGGTTAGGAGGCCGAATTGCGAAGGATCTGCCGATCGGCGTCAGCGCGGGCGCCGAGGAAGCGCTGACATGCGGATCACCGGACTTCGCATGCTGACGACCGTCCAGGACTGGGGGCGGCCGGTCGGCGACGCCAACGGCGTCTTCACCAGCGGGTCGACCCCAGTGCCGATCGTCCTGGTCGACACCGACGAAGGCGTCACCGGGGTCGGCATGGGGTCGCACGTTGAGGCCGAGACCGCTCTTCGCCGCGATCGAGGGGGAGGATCCGCGCGCCGTCACCGCGCTCTACGACCGGATGCTGCGGCACACCTTCAAGGCCGGCCACGCCGGAGCGGTGTTCGGCACCATCGGTGCGCTGGACACGGCCCTGTGGGACATCAAGGCCACCCTGGCCGGTGAGCCGTTGTGGCGGCTCCTCGGCGGCCGGGAGCGGATCGTCCCCGCGTACGCCTCCGGGCTCGACATCGGTCTCGACGACGAGCATCTGGTAGCCGTATACCAGCAGTACGCGGCCCACGGGCTGCGCGCCGCCAAGCTCAAGGGCGGCCTCGACGTCGAGCAGGACCGGCACCGGCTGGCCCTGGTCCGCGATGTGCTCGCGGACGCCCGCGGTGGCTCCGTCCCGGCCTCATGCTGGACGCCAACGAGTCCTGGACCCGCAAGCAGGCGGTGCGTCACGTCGCCGAGCTGGAGCGGACCCTCGACCTGACCTGGGTCGAGGAGCCGGTCCGCCGGTGGGACGCCGAGGGCCTGGCCGCCGTGGGCCGGGGCATCCGCGCATCCGTCGCCACCGGCGAGAACCTCACCGGGCTGGAGCAGTACCGCCCGCTGCTGGCGGCGGGCGCCGTCGACATCGTGCAGACGGCATCGGTCTGGGGCGTGACCCATTTCCTGCGGGTGGCCGCGCTCGCACACGCCCACGACCTGCCGGTGAGTCCCATCGGCACCACCCCGATCGGGCTGCTGCACGCCGCGACCTCGGTGCCCAACCACATCGTGGCCGAGCTGCAGGACCTGACGCCGCCGCTCGGGCTGACCGTGGATCTGCGCATCGAGGACGGCGGCTACGTCCTGGGCGACTCGCCCGGGCTCGGCATCCGGGTGGACGAGACGGCGATCGCGGCGATCGGCGCCAGCGCACGGCTGTCGAGCGTCGAGGTGTCCCGCGGCCCGCACGTGCGGCCGGAGCACGCCGGGCGCCGGCTCGTCCCGCAACCCACCAGGGGCGAGGCCCACTGACTGCCGCCGACAACCGACGCCACCAGAACACGGAGGCAGACGGAACCACAATGAAATTCCGACCACTCGGAAGCACGGGCTTGAGCGTGTCCGTGCTCGGCTACGGCGCCTCCCCACTCGGCGATGTCTACGGTCGCGTGGACCTACCAGAGGCGATCTACTCGGTGCACACCGCGCTCGATCTCGGCATAAATTTCATCGACGTGGCCCCGTTCTACGGCGCGACAAGAGCGGAAGCCGTCCTCGGCCGGGCCCTGCGCGGCATCGACCGCGAGCGTTACATCCTCGGCACGAAAGTTGGCCGGTACGGCCAAGACGACATTGATTTCTCCGCCAAGCGTGTCATCCGCAGTGTCGACGAGAGTCTGCTTCGCCTCGGCACCGGACACATCGATGTGATTCAGTGTCACGATATTGAATTGGCCGACCCGCAGCAAGTGGTCGAAGAAGCTATCCCCATGCTGGAACGACTACGCGACGCGGGGAAGGTTCGGTTCATCGGTGTGACGGGGTATCCGTTGGAGGCCTTGGCAGCAATCGCCGACCAGGTACATCTCGACAGCGTGCTCTCGTATTGCCGGTACACGCTCCTTGACCGGGCGCTGCTGGGCTGGGTGCCAAGGTTTCACGAACGAGGTACAGCCGTCATCAACGCCGCACCGCTCGCCATGGGTCTCCTTACGGGCAACGAGCCTCCTGACTGGCATCCGGCCCCTGCGGCGTTGCGGGAGTGTGCGCGCCAGGTGGCGGCGCTCTGCCGTCGCCGCGGCGCGAATGTGGCGCAGGTCGCCCTTCAATTCGCCGTCCAACCGACGCAGTTCGCCACCACCGTCGTGGGTTCAGAGACCGTTGCCAAGGTGTCCCGCAACGTCCAATGGATCGCACAACCCCTTAACGACGGCCTGGTTGGTGAGATCGAAACGCTCGTCGCCCCCGTGCTGAACGGCTCATCGCGAACCGGACCACCAGAGCCCTGATCCAATCCATACCGCTATCGGCGAGGTATGCGTCGAACAAGAACGCCAGGTGAAATGCCTTGTCGCTTTGCGAGGTTCGTTCTGCCCGAACTTGCCTCCCGAGCTTGCCGGCCCATCCGTTGCGGCATTGCGGAATCTGCAACACGCGATTTGCAAAGGAGTCAACTGGTTGCATCCGGCCGGCAATCAACCAGAACCTTCACGACGGATCCTTGGGTGAGCGCATCGAAAGCCTCGGCGACATGGTCGAGTGGGACGACCCGCGAAATGAGCGCGTCGGCTGGGATCTCGCCGCCGCGCAGCAGTTGCATTGCTCGTTCAAAGTCGGGTCGCTGATAGACCCGGGCACCGAGAATGGTCAGCTCACGCCAGAACAGCCGAAACAGATCAATCTCTCGCGGCGTGGAATGGATTCCGACCACGACCAGGCGACCACGGACCCCGAGCACCTGCGTGGCGACGTCCACGCCAGCTGCGGATCCCGAAACCTCAAAGGCCACATCGGCGCCAGCGTTGTCAGTCCACTCTTCGACGTACGCCCCGGGGTCGATCCGGGCTGGATCGAGCACAGTGAGCCCGATCTTCGCGGCAACTTTGCGGCGCTCGGCGCTAACCTCGAGCAGCAGGACGTCGGCCCCGACCGTGCGGCTGACGAGACCCACCAGCATGCCGACCGGGCCGGCTCCGACGACCACGACCTTCTCGCCGGCCACGAGGTTGGCCCGGCGTACGTCGTGCACCGCCACTGCGGTCGGCTCAGCCAGCGCAGCGTGCTCCAGAGCGAGACCGTCGGGCAGCCGGACGAGCAACCTAGCTGGCACCGTCCAGGAGCTCTGCATCGAACCAGGCGCGTCGATGCCAACGAAGGTCAACCGCTGGCAGATGTGGCTGTATCCTCGTTGACACGCCGGGCAGGTCCCGCACCATTCCAGTGGCATGACGGTGACCCTGTCGCCGATCGCCCATCCGTGGACTTCAGGGCCGAGCTCGGCAATGCGCCCGGACATCTCGTGCCCGATCACCGCCGGCCGGCGCACCCGGTGGTCCATGGCGCCGTGCAGGATGTGGAGGTCGGTGCCGCAGATCCCCGTGTAAGCCACATCGAGGCGGACTTCACCCTCACGGGGCGTTACTACTTCGCCGTCGCCGACAAGGAGGGACTGGTCGCCGACGTATCTGGCGCTTCGCGGTGCGCTCATCTCGCGACTGGTTGAGGGGGGACGAGTCTGCTCTTCCACTGTGGACCGTCCGGATAGAGGAACTCGCTCACCGAGGCCGGGTGCATCTGTGCACCAGCGCCGGGCGCTCGAGGCGCCACGTAGTGGCCCTGCAAGATGCGGGCGGGATTGACGAAGTGCTCGTGAAGGTGGTCGACGTATTCGACCATCCGGCCCTCTAGAGTACCGCTGATCGCGAGGTAGTCGAACATCGCGAGGTGCTGGACCATCTCGCATAGGCCTACCCCGCCGGCATGGGGGCATACCGGAACGCGATACTTTGCGGCGAGCAGCATGATGGCGATGTTCTCGTTTACCCCGCCGACTCGGCAGGCGTCGATCTGCACTACGTCGACTGCGCCTGCCTGCAACAACTGCTTGAATATGACTGCGTTCGCTGCGTGCTCGCCGGTCGCCACCTTGATCGGCGCGATCGCCCGCCGGACGGCCGCATGTCCGAGTACATCGTCGGGGAAGGTTGGCTCTTCGATCCAATATGGACTGTAGGGTCGGAGGCGTCCAATCCACTCGATCGCTTCGGCAACCCCCCATATTTGGTTGGCGTCTACCGCGATCGCAACGTCCGCACCGACCGCCGCTCGTGCAATCGCCAAACGACGGACGTCATCATCGAGGTTCGCTCCGACTTTAAGCTTTATCAGCCTGAATCCTTGGTTAACCGCCATTGTGGACAGACTCGCGAGCTTGTCGTCGTCGTAGCCGAGCCAGCCCGGTGTCGTGGTGTAGGCGGGATAGCCATGTTCAAGCAGGCGCGTCTCGCGCTCCGGTCTGCCGACCCGCGCCGCGTGCAGCATGTCGAGCGCCTCCTGCTCCGTCAAGGCGTCCCGCAAGTACCGGAAGTCGACGAGCGCGACGACCTGTTCCGGGGTGAGGTCGGCCAGGTGCTGCCACAATGGCTTGGCGGCGGCCCGGGCGGCGAGGTCCCAAAAAGCGTTCAAGATGGCCGAGGCCGCCATGTGGATGACGCCCTTCTCCGGGCCCAACCACCGCAGCTGGCTATCCCCGGTCATGAGGCGCGACAACGCTGCCATGTCACCGAGCAGATCGTCCACGCGACGGCCGACGATCAGCGGCGCGAGTGCCTGGATCGCGGCAACCTGGACATCGTTGCCACGCCCGACGGTGAACGCCAGCCCGTACCCTTCCCGTCCCTCACTGGTTCGTACGACCACGTAGGCCGCCGAATAGTCCGGGAATGGGTTCATCGCGTCAGACCCGTCGAGGTGGCGCGACGTCGGGAACCGGACGTCGTGCGTGTCCAACGAAGCAATCAGCTCAGTCAATGGTCGAGCCTTCCGCGAGGGCACGGGCCGCAACAGAGGTGGGACGTCCCCGCACTGGGAGTCCTAAGATCTCCGCTTACATCTGATGTCTGCTTTATAGTCGACGGACGGCCCAGTTGTCTAGCCTGCGGAGTTGTCTTACACAAAGCCAAATCGTCTAGATGGCACGTTGCTGGTACTCGCCGAAAGCCGATGAGACATATGATGTGTTGGAAATCTCAGGACCGCAGCAGCGCCCGCAGCCAGGACTCCGACGTGTTGACGTGGATCAGGGCGGCCGATGTGGCAAGGAACGGATCGCGCGCTCGCAGGGCGAGGTAGATCGCCTGATGTTCGTCGAGAGTTGCCTGCGTGACGTTGCCCTCAACGAGTCCGCGCCAGACTCGAGCGCGGACCGTGCGTCCGCTCAGGCCATCCAACAGGGAGGTCAGCGTCTCGTTTCCGGTCGAAGAGATGACGGCACGATGGAAGGCGACGTCCGCTTGCATGAGCTCTTCCGCGTCGTCGCGCGCTTTGCGCATTCGCTCGAGCAGGTGAGCTACCTCGTCCAGCTCAGCTTCGCTGATACGTAACGCGGCGATGCCGGTGGCGGCCGGCTCGAGCAAGCGGCGGACCTCCATCACCTCAAGCAGCGTGTCACCCTGCAGCAGCTCGACCGCGAAGCCGACGCCCTCGAGCAGCAGCTTTGGAGCGAGGCTCGTCACGAAAGTGCCGTCACCGCGCCGCACCTCGAGAACGCGGGCGGACTCGAGCACCTTGACGGCCTCGCGCACGCCGCTGCGGGACAACCCCATCTGAGTCGCAAGCTGGTTCTCGGACGGCAGGCGCGAGCCCGGCGGGAGCTCGCCGGACTGGATCATGTTGCGGAGTTTGGTGATGGCTTCGTCAGTAAGCGCCATCCGTGCTCCTCGTCGCGCTTGGACTCCCGGTACCGAGGCAACGGGCCTTAGGACCGGGCAGGCCGCCGCACCAGTACGGCGTGCACCGCCACAATACATCAGACAGCTAGCCTCTCATGGTCGGGCGTCCTGGCGCAGAAGATGGACAACCCGCCGGACGACGGCTATAAACATCTGATGTCCGCTCGAGATCAGCCATACGGCGCTCAGCTCCGGGATCAAATACAGACACCCGCCCGCGAGGTCCAATTCGGACGGACACAGTGAGTCACATCCTCGACAGCCATGTTCACGTCTGGGATCCGGCGAGGCTGGAGTACCCGTGGCTCGCCACCGTACCGGTCCTCGATGGACCACACGGACTAGCCGAGCTTGACCCGAACGCCCGTGGCTTGGCTGGACTTGTCGTCGTCGAAGCTGGCTGTAGCCCTCAACAAGCGCTCGCTGAGGTCGCATGGGTCGAGTCTCTGGCGGCTGGTTGGTCGGTGATCCGTGGCATGGTTGCGCAGGCCCCTCTCGAGCTGGGGCCCCAGGCCCTCATCGGCTTGGCGCCGCATCTCGCCGGACGTAAGCGGATTGTGGTTGGCGTACGTCGCAACGTGCAGGACGAGCCGGCAGGTTTTCTATCCGCGAGCGCGTTTGTCGCGGGAGTCAGTGGGCTGGCTGAGTTTGACCTTCCTTTCGACGCCTGCGTTCGCGAGCATCAGCTCCGCGAGCTCATCGAGCTTGTGGACCGAACGCCAACTGTCGTCGTTCTCGACCACCTCGGAAAGCCGGACATACGAACGCACGGGCGCAGTGCACAGCCACAGCGCAGCCATGCGTGGTTCGCCGATGTTGCGGCCCTGGCTCGCCGAACGAATGTCGTGGCGAAGCTATCAGGACTCACGACCGAGGCCGACCATGCCGGCTGGCGCGACAATGATCTAAGGCCCTACCTGCTCCACGCGATCGAGGTGTTCGGGCCTGACCGATGTCTGTTTGGGAGCGACTGGCCGGTCGCCACCGTCGCCACGTCGTACGAGCGGTGGCGGGATTTCGTCGAGGCCGGCATCGCCGATCTTTCCTCGGCCGCCCGGGCGGCCATCCTCTCCGGCACCGCCGAGCGCGTCTACCGACTCACCTGAGCGAAAGGCATCACATGCAATCGCCGTTCGACCTCACGGGACTAATCGCCGTGGTGACGGGTTGCCGCCGCGGAATCGGCCTCGCGATGGCGGAGGCTCTGGCAGCCGCCGGCGCGGACATAATCGGCGTCAGCGCATCCCTCGAGCGGTTGGGCAGTGAGGCCCAACGCCGCGTAGAGGCACACGGTCGTTCCTTTGTCGCCCGGCCAGCCGACCTGTCCGATGAAGCGATGGTCCGGACACTCGGCCGCGACCTTGCCGAACAGTCGCGTCCGGTGGACATCCTCGTCAATAACGCCGGCACGATTCGGCGCGCACCGGCCGCCGAGCACGGCGACGGTGACTGGCACCATGTGCTGGGCGTGGACCTGACGGCTCCCTTCATCCTCGCCCGCGAGATCGGCCGCCGAATGGTCGCGCGCGGCTATGGAAAGATCATCTTTACCGCGTCCATGCTGAGCTTCCAGGGCGGCGTCAATGTCGTGTCCTACGCGGCGGCAAAGTCTGGCATCGCCGGAGTGACGCGGGCACTGGCCAACGAATGGGCCAGCCGCGGCGTCAACGTCAACGCGATCGCGCCCGGCTACATCGCCACCGACAACACCCAGCCCTTGCAGGACGATCCGGATCGGAACGCCGGCATCGTCGGCCGAATTCCGGCCGGACGGTGGGGACAGCCCGCCGACCTTGGTGGCGCGACGGTCTTCCTCGCCTCACGAGCGGCGGATTACGTTCATGGCGCGATCTTGCCGGTCGACGGCGGCTGGCTCGGGCGCTGACACACCAGACGTCTGATGAATAGATGATCTCTTCGTCGATCCGACGGAGCCTCTAACGATCGTGAGCGAGCCGTAATCCGCGACAGCGCAGCACTTTGAGCCAACAATCCGTCTTCAAGCACTCTCTTGCCGCTTGTACGTCGACTCGAAATCAACCCCTCGTCAGGACTAGACGTAAGATGTCTAGCCGCCTAGAGTGTCGACAACCCAGTCGGGTTAACGCGCCAGAAATAGCCCTTCAGGCCGATCCCCGCCAGGCAGTGAGGTGCGGTGCACATGACCGATCGAGCGGACCCCGTCACGTTGCCGCAACCGGACGACCCCCACGGGTCGGCCGCGGCAAAGCGGGCGGTGTCCCCCGGCGAGCAGATCGCCCGGATCATCGACGGTCCGCGGCTCGCACTCGCCGCGATTCAGATCGGTCCCGGCCTGATGCTGATCACGGTCGTTATCGTTGTCGCTTCGCTGTCGCCGGTATTTCTAACCCCGCGCAATGTCGGCAACGTACTCAGTCAGTCAGCGGTCATCGCGGTGCTGGCGCTCGCGCAACTGCTGGTCATCATCACCCGCGGTATCGATCTATCGGTCGGCTCCACCCTGGCCCTGTCCGCGGTCGTCGGAGCGATGGTATTCGCCTCGGTGCCGAGCGGCCCGCTGGTGATCGTCGCCATGCTCGCGACCGGCACGATGGTTGGCGCTATCAACGGCTTGGTCTACGTATACGGCCGCCTACCGCACCCGTTCATCGTCACATTGGCAACCTTGAGCATCGCCCGCGGCCTGGCGCTGTGGCTCTCCGGCGGCCAGCCACTGCAGGGCATGCCGCAGATCGTGCAGGAACTCGGCGGCGGATCGCTCGGCTGGTTCCCCTTTTCCGCATTCCTCGTTGCCGGTCTTGCGCTGCTCGGTCTACTGCTGACCAAGCGAATGGTATGGGGACGTTGGATCTACGCGGTTGGCGGCAATCCCGACGGCGCCCGGCGGGCCGCCATTCCCGTCCGACGGGTCGTTGTTTCGGTGTACGTCCTTAGTGGACTCGCGGCCGGCATCGGCGCGATCATCACATCGGGCCGACTCAATGGCGGCTCGCCGACCTTCGGCGAACTCGCCGAACTCGACACGATCGCCGCGGTCGTAATCGGCGGCGCCAGTTTCCTCGGCGGCCGCGGAACCATCGGCAACGCCCTCATCGGAGCGCTCATGATCGGAGTCATCCGCAACGGTATGAACCTGCTCAACGTCGACGCCTTTCTCCAGCCCATCGTGATCGGCGCAGTCATCGTGCTAGCGGTCGAGCTCGACGTGGTCCGGGGGCAACTCGAGCGTCGGCTGCGGACACTGCAGGCGGCCCGGTCATGACCGCCGACCTGCACGCCCCGGCGCTCAGCGTCACCGGCGCAACCAAGCGCTTCGGCGCAGTGCTCGCGCTGGACAATGTGGACCTGTCCGTCGACCACGGCCAGGTGCTGGCCCTCCTCGGCGACAACGGGGCTGGCAAGTCGACGTTGATCCAGTGTCTGAGCGGCGCGCTCCGCCTCGATAGCGGGGCGATCGAAATGGATGGCCACCCGGTCGAGATTTCCTCTCCCGCCGCCGCCCGCTCTCTCGGAATCGAGACCGTCTACCAGGACCTCGCCCTCTTCGACAACCTCGACCCAGCCGCCAACTTCTACGCCGGCCGAGAGACCGCCGGGCCGAGCTGGCTTCCGCGTGGCCTTCGCTTCATGCGTCACGCCAAAATGGCGGAGGCGACCGGGTCCGTGCTCAGCCGCCTGCAAGTGGGTATTCCCGATCCGCGGGCCAGCGTCGGCCTCATGTCGGGCGGTCAGCGACAGGCAATCGCCGTCGCCCGGGCAGCGGCCTTCGCCTCGCAGGTTGTCATCCTCGACGAACCCACAGCAGCACTTGGAATACGCGAGTCACGCCGGGTCCTAGACCTTATCCGGCGGCTACGCGACGAAGGCCGCGCGGTGCTCGTGATCTCGCACGCCATGGACCACGTCATCGAAATCGCCGACAAGGCCGCGGTCCTGCGACGCGGCCGCAAGGTCGGCGAAGAAGTCCCGCACGCGGACAACCGCCAGCGGATCGTCTCTCTGATCGTCGGAGGTGACGGCTGATCCCTCGCCCGGCAGCGTCACGGCGACTAGCCGGTTCGCACAAGCAACTCATATGCCCACGGAATCCACGGCGTCTACAAAGGAGACGACGAGCGATGAGACGTGTCCACAAATGCGCGGTATCGGTCACCGCCATTGCATTGGTGGTCTCGATCGCCGGCTGCAACAGCGGCGACAACGGATCCGGAACCGGACAGGGTTCCGGCGTAATCAAGGTTGGTCTGATAACGAAATTCCCGGTCGATTTCTACGACACGATGGTGGACGCCGTCAAGAAGTACGACAGTGACCACGCCGATGTTGAGGTCATCTACGGCCAGGGCAAGAGCGGTACGGACGACGAAGGCGAGATCGCGATCATCGAAAACATGATCGTGCAGCAGGTGAAGGCGATCGCCATCACACCCACGAGCCCGAACGTGCAGGCCGCGCTCGACAAGGCTGTACAGGCCGGCATCAAAGTGGTCCTCATCGACAACGACATACCTGGCTGGACCGGGAAATCCTCTGTGGTGGCGACCGACAACCTAGCCGGCGGCAAGCTTGCGGGCACCTGGGTCTCCCAGCACGCCAAGCCCGGTTCGAAGGTCGGGATCCTGCAGGGTCGCCTCGGCAACCCATCGCTCGACGACCGAGTCAAGGGATTCAAGTCGACACTCGGCTCCGCGGGCACGGTCGTCGCCGAGCCAGCTACCGACTGCGACCAAACCAAGGGCCTTAATGCCGCACAGGACCTTCTCACCGCACATCCCGACGTCTCTGTCATCTACGGTGCCTGCGGCCCTCCGATCATCGGTGCACTGCAAGCCATTAAGGCGGCCGGCAAAGCGCAGGGATCCATCCTGGTCGTAGGGTTCGACGCCGCGCCGGATGAACTGACCGCGATCAAGGCAGGCGACGAGGCCGCCTCGATAGCCCAGTTCCCCGCGAAGATGGGATCGCTCGGCATCGACACCGCAGTCAAGGCGGCAAGGGGTGAGACCGTACCGCCAACCGTCGACACCGGAACGGAGGTGGTGACCAAGGACAACGTCGCCCAGTTCTCATAGCGTCCGCCGATTCAACCCCCGGGGCAGACCTCGGCCTGCCCCGGGGCGCCGTATCCCCGAGAAGGGCGGTCCGATGAACGTCGATCCGTTGATCGGCGAACTGTTCACCAGCCGATTGATACCGGTGGTGGTGCTGGACAACCCGGCCGATGCGCCCAGCCTAGGGTCGGCGTTGCTGTCTGGTGGTGTTGGGTCCGTCGAAATAACGTTCCGTACCGACGCCGCGGCGGCGGCGATATCGTCCTTGACGGCGCAGACGGATCTGCTGGTCGGAGCGGGAACAATCCTCCGTCCGGAGCAGGTAGACGCTGCGGTCGCCGCCGGCGCCCAATTCGTCGTGTCGCCCGGCCTCAGCGCTGCCGTCGTGGCCCGGGCTCGAGAGCTGAGGGTGCCGATCGTTCCCGGGGTGGCGACCGCAACCGAGATCATGGCCGCGCTCGACCTTGGCATCGATGTAGTCAAGTTCTTTCCCTCCGAACCCCTCGGTGGAGTCGCTACCCTTCGGGCGCTGGCTGGCCCGTTCCAGACAGTGCGCTTCATACCCACCGGCGGGATCGGCACGACACTGCTGCCGCGCTACCTCACCGAGCCGCATGTGCTAGCGGTGGGTGGGAGCTGGATGGTCGAGCGCGCGCTCATCGCCGCCGGGGACTGGGACGAAATCACCGCTCGTACTGCGACAGCAATGAAGGTGATCAGAGGAGAGCGAGCATGAGGCTGCGCGCGGCTGCCGACTGTTACTACGACGCCGTCTCCCTCGGTGAGGTGATGCTGCGTCTTGACCCCGGCGATGGTCGCGTCCGCACGGCCAGGTCATTGCGGGTATGGGAGGGCGGTGGTGAGTACAACCTGGCCCGCGGACTGCGCCGCTGCTTCGGGCTACGCACGGCGGTCGTCACCGCGCTGGTCGACAATGAAGTCGGCCACCTGGTCGAGGACCTCATCCTGCAGGGAGGAGTCGACCCGACCCTCATCCGTTGGGTCGCTGACGACGGGGTTGGCCGCACCGTCCGCAACGGCCTCAACTTCACTGAACGCGGATTCGGAGTACGCGGAGCAGTCGGGGTATCGGACCGCGGCCACACAGCGGCCAGCCAACTTCGCATCGGCGATGTCGACTTCGACCATCTCTTTGGTGCGCTCGGCGTCCGGTGGTTTCACACGGGCGGCATCTTTGCCGCGCTCTCCGACAGCACCGCCAATGTGATCGACGATGCCATCCGCGCCGCCCGCCGCCACGGTACGGTCGTCTCCTACGACCTGAACTACCGGCCCACTCTCTGGCGGACGATCGGCGGTATGGCCCGCGCGCAGGAGGTGAACCGAGCGATCGCACCCTTGGTTGACGTGCTGCTCGGCAACGAGGAGGACTTCACGGCCTGCCTCGGCTTCGCTGTCCCCGGAACCGCCACCGACCTCAGCGAGCTTTCCGGCGAAGGGTTCCGGCAAATGATCGGCGACATCACTGCCGCGTACCCCAACCTGCAGGTCGTCGCCACGACGCTCCGCACCGTCCGCAGCGCGACCGTCAACGACTGGGGCGCCCTTGCCTGGTCAGGCTCGACAGGCTTCGTCGACGCGACCGCACGGCCAAACCTGGAGATCTATGACCGCGTAGGCGGGGGTGACTGTTTCGCATCCGGCCTCGTCTATGCGCTTCTGGCGGGGCACCCCCTCGACGTGGCGGTCGAGTACGGAGCGGCTCACGGCGCCCTGGCCATGACTACACCCGGAGACACCTCCATGGCAACACTGTCCGAAGTGGAACGACTGGTGCATGGCGGTAGTGCCCGGGTCCAGCGATGATCGCCGACAATCTAAGACGACAGGGAACCCTGCTCCCATCACTCCGCCCGTCACGTCTTTGTGCGGTCATCCGAACGCCAGCTCACTCGCCTCGGAGACCAACCCCGCCGCGGGGTCGTAGCGTACTCGGATCGGATCAGTGAGCTCGCCGGCGAACGATCCGTCTACATAGTCCAGGAAACCGATGAGCGCGGGTGCGCCGTCGACATCGGCCACCAGCCGTGGCGCGTATAGGTGTGGATGGGAAAACGGTCGTGCAGAAGCGAGATCCCACGGACCGTTGACTGTCGACGCGGGCGCATACCAGATGCGTTCGTCGGACCCACGTTCGGGAGCGACAGCGTTGGTGCAGAAGAGCAGCAGCGGCTGGCCATCGACGACCGCGACCTGGAGCACTTCAAGGTGCCCGAAGCCCGCGGTGGTGGTCAACGGCGGCTCGACCTTCCATGTCACCAGGTCCATCGACCGGGCGTGTCCGACGACACCGCGGTAATCGTCAGGACCCGCACCAACTCGCGCGGTAATCAGCATGTGCCAGCCGTTGCCCGACGGGTCGGGGTACACCCAGGGGTCGCGCCAGGCCTGCTCGTACCAGTGCGCGAGATCAAGGGTCTCGTACCACTGCGGATCCGCCTCGAGCAGAGGCAGTGTGCCCCATCGGCGCCAGAGCAGCAGGTCGTCAGACACGGCCAGACCTATCCGTTGTACAAGACCCTCGTCGGCGCAACTGACGCCGGTGTAGAACATGAACCACCGACCGTCGGGGCCACGCACAACGCTGCCAGTCCACGTAGCGAGGTCATCCCAGCTCGGTCCGTCAGCCGGCACAAGTGCGTCAGCAACCAGTCGCCATGATCGGAGGTCGGTCGAAATAGCATGGCCGATACTCGCACGGCGGTGTCGGCGGTCCGGGTCGATGAGGGCACGCGAGGCACGAAGGAAAAACACATGACGTAGTCCCTTGTCATCCTGGACGTGCCAGCTGTCCCATACCCAATGGTCGTCGAGCCGGAGCATGGCAGGAAACTAGCAAGTGAATCGGTTTAGCGCCACAGCGGACCAGGACCACACTCGGCGTCAGCCCAGCACTGGCGGGCCGATGGAGCCGCGGCGACGCAACGGCATGCGCACGAGACACCTGTTAGCTGCGGGTCCAGCCAGCAGCAACTCGACGGCTGTGCGTCCCATCTCCTCGTGCGGCAAAGCCACAGTCGACAGCCCCGGCCGCAACCAGGCCGCAATGGCGTCATCGTCGAAGGAGACAACAGACATGTCTTGCGGGATGGCAAGACCTGCCTCAGCGACGGCCTGATACGCACCGAACGCGAGTCGATCATTCATGCAGATCACGGCCGACGGTCGCTTGGACCTTCGCAGCAACGTTCGCATCGCCGTGTAGCCGTGCTCTGGCAGCCAGTCCTGGCAGGAGACGCTAGCGAGCAGCTGGGTCCCAGCGGCCCTAAGCGCATGATCGATCCCTCGAAGCCTGGCGGGTGCTGCGAGCGAGACCTCGTTATCCGTTTCCTTGAGCCGGTTACGGCCAATAAGGCCGATCCGATCATGGTGGCCCGCCTCGATGAGAGCAGCTGCGACGACAAGTCCGGCTTGCTCGTCGTCCGGCAGGACACTTGGCTGGCCGTCAGAGCTGGCCGCGTTGCACAGTACCGTCGGGTGTGCCCGCAGTGCGTCCGGCACGATGAGCTGACGCGTGGCCATCGCCGCGTAAATGACGCCATCGACCTGACGGTCTAGCATCGCCTCGATCGCGTACTGCTCAAAGCTTTCGTCGCCCTGTGTCTCGGCGATGAGCAGAACGTGCTCGTGTTCCCGAGCTGCGTCGAGCGCTCCTCGGATCATGTCGCCAGCAAACCGGGTTGTCGCCACGATGTCGGAGATGAACGCGAAGGTGGAGCTCTTTTGCGTCCGAAGGCTACGGGCGGCCACGTTCGGCCGGTACCCGAGCTCGGCGGCGGCGGCGAACACCCGCCGGTGGGCCTCGGCCGACAAGCGGGTTCCCTCGCGTCCGTTGAGCACCATCGATGCAGCGGTCTTGGAAAGACCGGCAAGTCTGGCAACATCGGCGAGGGTCGCGCGGCCGCGGCTCATTGATCCTCCGGTGGTGGTGCCGGCAGACGCCGGCGGCCCACGTCCATCATGCTGCACGCGGCCAGGCGCCTCTGCGACGGCCACCGTAGTATGGGCGCCCGTTTCCAGATCGTTGCCCCCTCGAGCCTTGACAGGTCGCTGGCCTGCGAGCATCATTCTGCTAAATCAGTTTAGCTCAGCACTTTGGCTACATCGCCACCATACAAGCGGCGGGCAGCCAGGTCCCTCACGCCCTCCCGATTCGGAAGGACGAACGGACGTAGCAGACATAACGGACCAGGGCCAGTGGCGGTCGCTGGGCGGGAGGAGTCCATGTTGAGCCTTTGCGTCTTCGCCCAAGCCACGTGCATCCGCTGAACACCTGCGTCCGGGCTGACGGAGGTCGAGTGAGACGCTCCGCCCCGACAGCACGATCGGGTAGTCCTCGACATCGCGTTGCTGGTCCGTGACACGCGGGCCCCAACCGTCGCGAAAGGAAATATCCACGATGAGAAGAAAGTTTGCCGTAGTCGGCCTGGCACTCCTCGTCAGCCTACCTGCGGGTTGCGCCGGGGTTGGGTCGGGTGGCACGCAGCAAAATACGGCCTCAGCGCGGCCCGAAGCACCCTCGTGTGGGACCGACAAGGTGGTGCTGAACGCGTACTTCGAGACGGGATTCGACCTGCCATTCAAGCTGTCCGCGGAGTTCACTCGCCAGTATCCGAACGTGACGTGGGATATCAAGCAGGACCAATTCACCAACCTCATGAATGCGACGCCACGCCTTCTCTCCGGTGACAACCCGCCAGACTTGATCCGGCTGCCCACGATGGTTTCCCTTGTGAAGGACGGTCTGCTCAAGAACCTGGATGGTTACGCGGCTGGTTTTGGCTGGGACGCGTGGCCGGCAGCCCAGCTTGCTCAGAATCGGGTGGCTGCTGACGGCACGCGTGGTTCGGGGTCTCTGTACGCGATGGGACTCAACTACAGCCTCACCGGGGTCTTCTACAACAAACAGCTGGCGACGCTGGTGGGGATGACCAAAGCGCCAGCCAGCTTGGCGGACTTCGACGCGTTGCTCGCCCAGGCGAAGACCAAGGGAATATTGCCGATCATGGCTTGGAACGCGACGGCGAGTGGCGGAGGACTTGCGTTCCCGCTCCAACAGCTCATGGCGGCATACGGCCCGACTCAGCCAATCAACGATTGGATTTTCCAGAAGCCCGGTGCGACGATCGATACCCCGTCGAACCTCGCGGCGGCCCAGCATCTGCAGAGGTGGATCCAGGCAGGCTACTTCCCTAAGGATGCCAACGCGATCCAATACACCGACGCTAATTCGCGATTCCGCGGTGGGGAAGGGCTGTTCATGTTCAACGGCGACTGGGAAAACGCCAACTACGACAAAGCCACCACCGGAGATATCGGATTCTTCGCCTTCCCGTCCAAGGACAATGGCGGATCGCTGGCGGCGATGTCGGCCCCTCTGACCTACGGGATCGCAGCCAACGCGAAAAACGCCGGCTGCGCCGCCTTTTTCTTCAACTGGGTGGCGTCGAACGAGCAGGCTCGCAAGATCGACGTCGCGGTCGGCGGGTCCAACCCCGGTGGCCCGACAAACCTGCAAGTCCCGTCGGCCACCGCAGGCTCGGTGACGAACGAGACCTTGGCCGCGGGAGCCGACGTGGCCAAGTCCAACGGCGCAATGGACTTTATCGCCAACGCGACCGGATCCATCTTCGCTCAGGGCTGGACGCCGGAGCTGCAGAAGATGTTGGGTGGCCAGCAGGACGCAGCTGGGTTGCTCGGCGCGGTCCAAGCCGAGTACAAGCGGGAACTGTCGCAAGGGAGCTAGGTTGACCGCCATCCGGACGGCCCGGGCTCAGGCCCGGGCGACCCGAACCCGGCGTTACGAGAAACCGACATCGAGGATGTCCCGGCGGGCCCCCCTCCGGAGGGGGGCCCGCCGGGCAAGCCAGGTGGGTTGGCTCTTCGTTCTGCCCGCACTCCTCATGTACGCGGTGTTTGTCTTGCAACCATTGGGTCTAACGATCCAATACTCCTTCTATCACTGGAACGGCGTCGGTCCGGCGACCTGGGTTGGCCTGTCCAACTACTCCACAGTGCTCGGCGACCCGGATCTGCTCGGCACAGTGCTGAACTCGTTCAAGCTCGTTTTGTTCTTCAGCATCGTGCCAGTAACGCTCGGACTGGTGACTGCGACCGTCATTCATCGCTTTTCGCCCAGTCGTTTTGGCGGAATCGCGCGGACAGTGATCTTCCTGCCACAGGTTATCCCGCTGGTCGCCGCCGGCATCATTTGGGGTTTGCTGCTGTCGCTACCAGGACTCATCAACCAAGCGCTTACGGCCGTCGGCCTTGGTGGCGTCACCCGCGCCTGGCTCGGCGACTTCGACACGGCACTGCCCGCTGTCGGCCTCATCGGGATCTGGGTCTTGCTTGGCTTCTGCACTGTTCTTCTGTCGTCGGGCATGACCAAGATCGACCCGGCTCTGTTCGAGTCCGCAAGGCTCGATGGGGCGGGATGGTACCGGGAATTCATGTCGGTCACCCTGCCGAGCCTGAGGCACGAGATCGGTGTGTGCCTGACGGTCACGGTGATCGCTGCGCTGGCAGCGTTTGACATTGTCTACGTCTCGACCGGCGGCGGTCCGGGCAACTCCACCGCCGTGCCAGGCATACAGATCTACATCCTGGCGTTCCTCGAGCGTCAGATCGGACTCGCGTCCGCTCTCGCAGTAATACTCATGATCCTGGTCATGGTCATCATCCTTCCGATCCAACGCTTGAGCAGGGACGACCAACCATGAGGATCTCGCGAGGCGAACTGTATGCGGGCCGTGCGCTTCTCGTAGCGATCATGGCGGTCACAATCCTGCCGTTCATCAGCATCCTGACGATCGCGCTGCATCCCGCGGGAACGCTGCCCGAAGGGCTCGCCTGGCCAACTCATCCTCAATGGGGCAACTTCGTCGACGCGTTCAAAGTCGCGAACATGGGAACTTTGCTCGGGTCCAGCACGTTAATTGTCGTCGCGGTGGTGCCCGTGGCCCTGGTCCTCGCCACCATGGCCGGCTTTGCAATCGGCCTCCTTCGGATTCCGGGCGCCAGATTCCTGCTCCTGCTGTTTGTATTTGGGCTCACGTTGCCATTCGAAGGGATCATCATACCGCTCTATTTTCTGGAGCGGCAGATGGGAATCCTCAACACCAGGCTCGCAATAGTCTTGCCGCTCATAGCTCTGTTCATGCCATTCGGGGTGTTCTGGATGCGCGCGCACTTCGTCAATCTTCCCGCCGACATCACCGAGGCAGCGCGGGTGGATGGTGCGACCACGTGGAAGCTGTTCTGGCGAATCCACGTCCCGCTTGCCCGCCCTGCGATCGCGTCGCTGGGGGTCCTAATGTCGGTCTGGAGCTGGAATCAGTTCCTCCTTGCCCTCGTACTCGTCGAGGACCCGTCAAAACGCACGATGGCCGGTGCGCTCGGAGCCTTCCAGGGCCACTACGCGACCGACGTGCCGCTGTTGTGCGCGGGCACACTGCTCATCCTGCTGCCCACGCTAGCGGTGTACCTGGTCGGCCAGCGTCACATCATCGCGGCGCTGCTCCAGGGCTCGGTGAAGGGATGACATGGACCAGGTCCTCGTGCCAACAGTCTGCCGGAAGATCGGGCGAAGTCTGGACTTTCACGCGTTGCACAGAATCCCCACAGGCCGCGCTGACGTAGTCCACAGTGGATTGGGCTTAGTGCGATGCCGCTGATCGACCTACCACTCGAGGCCTTACAGGTATACCGACCGGCTCGGTTCGAACCTGACGACTTCGATGCGTTCTGGGCCGGCACCATCGAGACAGCACGTGGGTACGACCTAGACCCTGTGTTTACGCCGATCCGATCCGGGCTGTCACTCATCGACGTGTCGGACGTCTCCTTCTCCGGGTACGGCGGGCAGCGCATTAAGGGATGGCTAGCGATGCCAGCTGGTAGCTCGCACCAACTCCCCTGTGTGCTCGAACTTCCCGGCTACGGCGGCGGCCGCGGCCTTCCCCATGATCTGCTTCTGTACGCGGCAGCCGGATACGCGCACTTGTTCGTGGATGTAAGGGGGCAGGGCAGCGGCTGGAGGTCGGGGGACACCCCTGACCCTGAGGGAAGCGGCCCGCAATACCCGGGGTTCATGACACGGGGCATCGATGACCCGCACTCCTGCTACTACCGCCGGGTCATCACCGACTCGGTCCGCGCAATCGATGCGGCTCGGGCACACCCTCGGGTTGACGCAGCTCGGATCGCCGTTGCCGGGGAAAGCCAAGGCGGCGGTTTGGCCATCGCGATGGCCGGTCTCGTCTCAGACCTGATCGGAGTCGCGGCGGACGTGCCATTCCTCTGCCACTTTCGACGGGCGATGGAGGTCGCCACGATTGGGCCGTATCTGGAGCTGGCCCAGTACCTAAAGGTTCATCGAGACGCCGTGGAGAAGGTTCTCCATACTCTGTCCTATGTAGACTCAATGAACTTCGCGCCCCGCGCGAGCTGTCCGGCGCTGTTCAGCGTGGCCCTTATGGACAACGTCTGCCCACCGTCCACTGTCTACGCCACGTATCACCAGTACGCGGGCGCACGCGAGCTACGGGTGTACCCATACAACGACCACGAGGGAGGACAAAGCTATCAGGCGGCGGCTCGGCTGGCTTTCTTGGCGGGGATATTTGACGGACCATGATGCGAGGCCCAGTGTCGATCAACCACCACACCGCCGCGCCGGGGAAGGTGTTCGGCACACCCATCTTGATTCCTTTCGTGACAAGGGAGCAGTATCTAGCAGCCGTACGAAGGTGGGTCCTAGACGTGCACCCAACAACGAAGGCAGCGTCCGCAAACGCCGGACGCTTCTGGCCGATGTCGAGGCCGGTCGGCCCGCACCGGCGTTTGCGGCTGGGGCCTTGTCAGACTCGAGACCGCAAACCGAGCTACAGTCACGACGCGCGCTCCACGCCGGCGACCGCGCGCCGGCGTAGGGCCGATTTGCAGGTCAGGCGGCTTCCACAGATAGGAGAGATGTGCGACACGCGTCGCTCGTGATCGACCCGGCTCGCCGCATAGCACCGGTCGAGCGCCGACTGTTCGGCTCTTTCCTTGAGCACATGGGCCGATGCATCTACACCGGCGTCTACGAGCCCGGTCATCCGCGCGCGGACGCGAACGGGTTCCGGCTCGACGTCCTGGACATGGTGCGCGAGCTCGGCGTGACCGTCGCGCGTTACCCCGGCGGCAATTTCGTCAGCGGCTACCGGTGGGAGGATGGCATCGGCCCCAAGTCGGCCCGGCCCCGCCGTGCCGACTTGGCATGGCACAGTCTCGAGACCAACCAGTTCGGCATCGACGAGTTCGCCCGCTGGTGCAATGCCGCGGGCATCGAACCTATGCTCGCGGTCAATCTCGGGACGCGCGGTGCGGTGGCCGCGACGGAACTCATGGAGTACGTGAACCTCCCGGCTGGCACGACGAGTCTCGCGGACCTGCGCGTCGCGAACGGCGCGGTTGATCCCTATCACGTCACGCTGTGGTGTCTCGGCAATGAGATGGACGGGCCATGGCAACTCGGCCACACCTCGGCCCACGAGTACGGCAGGCGGGCCGCGCAGACGGCACAAGCGCTGCGAGCACTCACGCCCGACGCTCGGCTGGTTGTATGCGGCAGCTCGAGCTGGGACATGCCGACGTTCGGCTCGTGGGAGAGTGCGGTGCTGGATGAGACGTACGACCTCGTCGACATGATTTCGTGCCACTCCTACTACCAGATCCAGGACGGAGACAGGCGGTCGTTCCTGGCGTCCGGCGCCCAGATGGACGGCTTCATCACAGCAGTGACGGACCTGGCAGACGCCGCGGCGGCCCGTCGTCGCACTCGCAAGCGGCTGACGATCTCCTTCGACGAGTGGAACGTCTGGGACATGACCGCCTGGCAAGCGACTCCCACCCGGGCCGACTGGCCGGAAGCACCCCGGCTGATCGAGGACGACTACCGGCTGCTCGACGCCGTCGTCATCGGAGGGCTGCTGATCACGCTGCTGCGTCACGCCGACCGGGTCGCCGTCGCCTGCCAGGCACAGCTGGTGAACGTCATCGCTCCGATCCGGACCGAGCCTGGTGGACCGGCATGGCGGCAAGCGACGTTCCATCCGTTCGCGCTGACATCACAGCACGCTCATGGCGACGTGCTCGACGTCGAACTTGACGCCGACACACACGAGACCCGGCACGGCGACGTGAGCCTGGTCGACGCGATTGCCACCCACGACTCGGACAGTGGTCGCACAGTGGTCTACATGATCAACCGCAGTATCAACGAGGCGGTCAATGTCGTGGTAGACGCCCGGGCAACGCGAGCAGACCACATCGAGAAAGCGCTCACTATCGCCGTGCCCGACCTCGACGCCGTCAACACCAGCACGCAGCCGAACAATGTCGCGCCACGAGAATTGGCCGGGGTCGAGATGGACGGCGGCCGGGTAAGGTTGCTTCTTTCGCCTGCGTCGTGGACCCTGCTGCACCTTGCACCACCGATGTCATCCACACGGACCCTTCGCGTCAACGATCACGGACTCGCTGGGTCAACTTCTGCGGTGAGCGGCGAGCGGACGTGATGCTCCCGATTGATGGTCCTAACTGCGTGGCTGACGGCGGATTCCACGCCGAACACGCGGCGCTGGATCTCGCGACGGTAGTCCTTGAGTGTGTTGTCCGGATGGACCACGGCGGCGTCGGCCGCGGCATCCAGTTGGCCATCGCGGATTACGCGGGATCGGACCGAGGCTCATTGAGTCCACAATAGAGTATCGTCCCCTCGGCCACGCGGGTCTGACAGTATCGGTGCTCGGCTACGGCGCCTCCCCCTGGGCGGTGTCTTCGGTCGGGTGGACGTCGCCGAGGCCATCAGCTCTGTGCACGCCGCGCTCGATCTCGGCGTGAAATTCATCGACGTGGCCGACCCAATCTGCAATGGCAGCTGGTCGACCTCGGTACCGGCTACGTCTGGATCGTCAACCGCACCAACGGATGGTCGCCGACAGCTGGGGCAACACCGCCAGCGGCGCGCCAGCGCGTCAGGCGCCGTGGAACGGGGAAACAACCAGCAAGTGACGGCTGAACAATCTCGGCAACAGGCGCTACCAGATCATCAACCAGGGCACGGAATGGCATTGGACGGTGCAGGTAGCACCGCGATCGGTTCCACCGCCGTCCTGTGGGCCGCGCAACGGCAGTACCAACAACGAGTGGACCATCGCAACGGACTAGCGGTAGCGGTACAACGCTTCGGCCACGAAAGCGGGCTTGTCCCCGCCCTGGATCTCGACGGTAAGGTCAACCGTCAGTTGGACGGCGTCCGCCACGTCCTCGACCGCACTCACGCGTGCGTGCAGGCGAACCTGCGACCCGACCGGAACCGGGGCGGGCAGCCGCACCCGGTTGAGCCCGTAGTTCACTGCCACCCCCACGCTTTCCATCTGCAGGATCTGCGTCCACAGTGGAATCACCAGGCCCAGGGTGAGGTAGCCGTGGGCGATCGCAGCGCCGAACGGGCCGGTGCGGGCGCGTTCGGTGTCGACGTGGATCCATTGGTGATCGTCGGTGGCATCGGCGAACTTGTTCACCCGGTCCTGGGTCACGGTCAGCCAGTCGCTCGCACCGAGGTCGGCCCCGGCCAGCTTGCGCAATCCGTCAAGTCCGTGGGCAATGGTCGGCACATCGGCCCCTTTCCCGGTTCAGCCGAACCGCGATCGCAGTTCGTTCTTGACCACCTTCCCGGACGCCGTCCGGGGCAAGGTTTCGGTGAATACGACTGACTTTGGGATCTTGTACTTGGCGATCCGCCCGGCCAGAAAGTCGAGCAGGTCGGCCGGATCGACGGGCAAGCCGTCGCGGAGCACCACGACGGCCCGGCCGACCTCACCCCACGTCTCGTCGGGTACGCCGATCACCGCGCACTCGGCCACCGCTGGATGCTGGTACAGGAAATCCTCGACTTCGGCCGGATAAATGTTCTCGCCACCCGAGATGATCATATCCTTGGTGCGGTCCCGGATGGAGATGTAGCCGTCCGGGTCAGCCACTCCGATGTCGCCGGTGCGCAGCCAGCCATCCGACGAAAGCACGGCGGCAGTGTCCTCCGTCCGGCGCCAGTACCCGGCCATGACATTGGGGCCGTGCGCGAGGATCTCGCCCGGCTCGCCGGTGGCGACGTCGGTGCCGTCGGCGCCTACCAACCGTACGTCGGTAAAGAATGATGCGGTCCCGGCCGAGCCGGCCTTGCGGACGCTGTCGTCGTGTCGCAGGAACAGCACACCGGGCGACGCCTCCGTGAGCCCGTAGCCCTGCATGAATGTGACGTTACGTTGCTGGTATGCGCTGATGACCGCGTCCGGCACAGGCGCGCCGCCACAGATGGCGGAGCGGACCGAGGATAGGTCGGCGAGCGCCCATCTGGGCGCGCGACTCATCGCGAGGAACATGGTCGGCACGCCGAACAAGTAGGTGACTCGGTGCCGCGCGATGAGGTCGAGGGCCTGTTGCGGGTCGAAGGAGGGCATGAGAATGAGGCACCCTCCTTTGAGGAGGGTGGGCAGTACGGTCTGGTTGAGCGCTGCGACATGGAACATCGGTGCGGCCACGAGCGTCACCTCGTCGCTCGCAACGTCAACGTCGAGGAGAAGGTTGAAGCAGTTCCAGATGATGTTCGCGTGGGTGAGCATCGCCCCCTTGGGCTTGCCGGTGGTGCCCGACGTGTAGAGGATGGCACACGTCTCGTCGAGGTCGACCGGTTCGTCATGCCGTGCTGCGTCGGTCGCCATCAGCAGCTGGTCGTAATCGGCGCCGAGCGCGATCCGGCCCGGGGCCAGAGCTGGCGGCAAACCGGCCACCGTGGTTGCGTGCGCCGGTGCGGACACCAATACCCGGGCGTCGCAGTCGGCCAGGATGTGGGCCAGTTCGGCCTCGGTCAGGCGCCAGTTCAGCGGCACGAACACGGCTCCGATATGGGCGGCGCCGAAGAACACCTCGAGAAAGGATGGATGGTTAGCGCCCAGGTACGCGACCCGGTCGCCGTGCCGCACACCCATCCCGGCCAGCACGTGGGCCGCCCGGACAGCCCGCTCGTGCAGCTGCCGGTACGTCCACTGTTCACCGTCGGCCACCACCGCGACCCGGTCGGGCGACATCCGGTTTCTCCGCGCGGTCCACGAGCCCACGCCCTGATTACGCATCACCACTCTCCCGTAGCCCCAGCAACACAGCCGCGTTTTCCTTGAGGATCAACGGGCGGACGTCCGGCCTGATGTCCAGGCCGTCGAAGTCGGCCAGCCACCGGTCCGGCGTGAGCAAGGGAAAGTCGGATCCGAACAGCACCTTGTCGCGCAGCAGCGTGTTGGCGTATCGCACGAGCAACGGCGGAAAGTACTTGGGTGACCAGCCGGATAGGTCAATGTAGACATTCGGCTTGTGCACGGCGACTGCCAGGGCCTCGTCCTGCCAGGGGAAGGACGGATGGGCGATCACGATGGACAGCTGGGGGAAGTCGGCGGCCACGTCATCGAGGGCCATCGGGTTGGCGTACTTGAGCCGCACACCGCCACCGCCCGGCAAGCCGGCCCCGATCCCCGTTTGTCCACTATGGAATAGCGCGACCATGCCGAGCTCCTGCAGGGCCTCGTACAGCGGGTAGGCCATCTGGTCGTAGGGGTGGAAGGCCTGCAGGTTGGGGTGGAACTTGAAACCGCGTACCCCGTGCTCCGCCACGAGCGCCCGGGCCTGTCGGATGGCCTCAGCGCCGCGCCACGGGTCGACCGTGCCGAACGGGATCAACACGTCGGGGTGGCGGGCGCAGGCGTCGGCAATTTCCTCGCTGGAGACCGGTGGATGCCCGATGGCCGACGAAGCATCCACAGTGAACACGACGGCGGCCATGCGCCGCTCGCGGTAGTACGCGGCGATATCGTCGATGGTCGGCGTCCGGCTGCCCACCACCTTGAAGTGCCGGGCCGAGCCGGACATCAGGTGATCCGGCAGGGATGGATGCCCGGCGGCCGAGACCTCGACATGTACGTGGACGTCGATCGCCTCGAGCTCGTCGATATTCACGGCGCCGGACCCTTCGACGGCGGGATGCCGACCGACTGGGCGTGCATCGCGAGCGTCGGCCAGAACCTGGCGACTGCGTCAGCTGACCAGGCACCATCGCGGTAGGCGGCCACCACCTCCTCGGGATGTGACCAGACCGACAGCTTGTCGCCACCGATCCCGATGGCCTGCCCGGTGACACCGTCCGCCTCCGCTGAGCAGAGGAAGACCACCAGGCCAGCCGCATCCTCGGGTACGCCGAATCCCTCCCCCACGCGAAGCCAGTCGGGTAGCGGCGTGCCATGGTCTCGCCAGGCAGCGACGTGGGGTTCGAACGCCGGGATCGTGGCGGTCATCGCGGTCGCCGCGACCGGGATGATCGCATTGACTGTGATGTGGTCGCGGACGCACTCCAGGGACCAGGTCCGGACCATGCCGACGATGGCGGCCTTCGCTCCGGAGTAGTTGGTCTGGCCCACATTGCCACGTTGCCCGGCCGGTGAGCCGACCGCGATGATGCGCCCACCGTCGCCCTGGGCCCGCAGTTGAGTCACCGCCGCCCGTACACACGTGAACGTACCGCGGATGTGAACGTCCAAACCCGCGTCGAAGTCCTCATCGGACATCTTCCAGAGCATACGGTCGCGGAGGATGCCAGCGTTAGCGACGAGAACATCGAGGCGCCCATAGGTGGCGACGGCACGCTCGACGAGAGCCTGAGCCACGTCGGCGGGGCCGACCGCGCCTGGTTCGGCGACGGCCGCCCCGCCGGTTGCGGAGATCTCCTGCGCCACCCCTTGGGCCGCCTGCTCATCGGCATCGTTGACGATGACTGATGCCCCGGCGGCGGCGAGGGCCGTCGCGTAGGCCGGGCCCAAACCGCGGCCCGCGCCGGTGACGATGGCCACTCGGCCGCTGAGATCCATGGTTACCTTTCGAGGTTAAGCGGACGGGGGTAGAGCGCCGGGGCATGCCAGGACGGCCGGAGTCGTGAAACCTTCATGGCCTTCCTCCTTTCAGGATGGCTGATACCCCTTGGCCGCCGCGGCCTCGACCGGGCCGCCGATCGCCTTCAGTCCACCTGGGACAGTCGCGTCGACCTGGGAAATGTAGACCGTACGCGAAGGTGGCTGGCCGGCCTTGGTGTAGTCCAGGGTGCCGGCGACGAGGCCGCCGGTGTCGAGCCCGGAGATCTGGTGCAGGGCGGCGAGTATGCCCGGGCGGGTGAGGTCTTTGTTGGCACAGGCATTCTGCAGCACCTCCCCGGTGACCTGCGCCTGCACGTACCCGAATACGGAGCCGACCTGAGTGGGCACGGCACCGGGGTACTCCTTGGCGAAGGCGTCCTGCAGCTGCTTGACCGCCGGCAGGTCCAGCGCGGGCGGGGCGATGCTGGATACCACGTACAGGTTCTCCTTCAACGCCGGCCCGGCCGGGCTGCTCAGCAACTGCGGGGTGAAACCGGGCCCGTTGGACACGATCGGCACGGTCAGCCCGACCGACTTTGCCACTCCGGCCACGGATGCGGTCTGGGTGGGGCCGGCGGAGACGAGGATGCCGGTGACCCCGGCCGTGCGGAAGGCCGACACCTGGGCGGACAGGTCGGTGTCGGATGGCTTGATCTTCTGGCCGAGGATGGTGATGCCGTTCTGCGCGGCCAGGTACTGGCTCCCCTTGAGCGCGTTCTCCCCGAAGTCCCCCTCGAAGTACACGTGCCCGACCTTGTCGCCGGACTTGATGCCCTTGGTACGCATGAGGAAGTCCAGCCCACTGATCGCTTCGATGTCGTAGGTCGTGCCGAGCAGCTGGATGCGTTGGTCGGGCAGCACGGATGCCGGCCAGCCGGCGAGGCCCACGTACATGTTGTCCTGGTCGATAGTCGAGCGCAGGGCGCTGATGACCGGCGAGCCGAGGATCGTCTGCATGCCAAGGACGTCAGCCGAGATCTCGCGATACGCGGCGACTGCCTTCTGCGGGTCGTAGCCGTGGTCCTTCACCGTCACCTCGACCTTGCGGCCACAGATCCCACCGGCGGCGTTGCGCTGCTTCCAGTAAAGCTCGGTACCCTGCACCACGCTCTTGCTCAACGGCGCGAACACGGCCGTCAGGTCGACCAGGCTGCCGAGCCTGATCGTGCTATCGGTGACCCCGGGTCCGGTCTTGACCCCGCCGGCGTTCTGGTTGGCGTTATTGGCCTTGCTACACGCGGTCAGGATCAGGCACAGGGCCGCGGCCACGGCCACGATTCGTCGGTTCATCGGACGGCTCCTTGACAGGTGTGAGGACATGCAGCAGTTGATGGAGTCCGCCTGGTGCGAACAGCAGCACCGCGATGACGGCGGCCCCGTAGAGCAGCCGGGCCGCCTCAGCGGCGCCGACTCCGGGCTCCCCAGGTTGAGCCAGAAATCTAAGTGCGTCGCTGTAGTGACTGAGCACCAGAGGCAGCGCGGTGACAAGCACCGCGCCGGCGACACTGCCCCCAATGGACCCCAACCCGCCAATAATGATCATTGCCAGGAAGTCGATGGACAGCACGAATCCGAAACTGTCTGGCACGATGCGGCCGAAGGCCAACGCCAGCAACACACCGGCGAGCCCCGCATAGGCGGAGGACACGGTGAAGGCGGCAGACTTGTAGCGGCGCACATTCACGCCCATGACGGCGGCCGTAACCTCGCCGTCGCGCACCCCCGTCAACGCCCGGCCCGGCCGGCCGGCCAGCAGGTTACGCGTGTACCAGTACCCCAGCAGCACCAGCGCGAGGCCGACGTACCACAGGCGCTCCAGCGTGCCGTAGGGTACGCCGAACAACGACGAGATCGGGATCGCTCGCCGTGAACGAGAAGCCGAACAGCCGCAACGGCTCGACGTCACGGCCATTGAAGCCACCGGTGACGGCCGTCGCGTTCTGGAGCACGTGCTGGCCGAGGAATACCAGCCCGAGCGAGGCCAGGCCGAGGTAGATGCCGCGCAGGCGCCCGGCGATCGGACTGAACATCGCACCAGCAATCCCCGACAGGAGCACGGCGCCGGCCATGGCGACCGGTGTGGGCAACGCGAGCCCGCTGACCCGCCCGTCGCCCGTACCGGCCAAAAACGCATACCCGTAGGCGCCGGTCGCGACGAAGAACGCGTGCGCGAGCGAGAGCTGGCCGGTCACGCCGACGAGCAGGGTCAGGCCGATGGCGCCGGTGGCGGCGGCCATCGCGAACAGGCCGGTCTGCAGCCAAAAACTGGTCAGCGACAGCGGGGCGGCCAGGGCGAGTACCGCAACCAGCGCCCACAGCAGCTGACGCAGGCGGCTAGACACGGGTCACCTCACGGCGACCGAACAGCCCGGCTGGCCGGACCAGGAGCACGAGCAGCATCACCAGATACGGGGCGACACTGCCGAACCCCCGACCGAGGAACGCTAGTTGGTCCTGGTACCCGGCCGTGAAGGTCGCGGTCAGCCCGACCACCAGGCCACCGACGAGGGCGCCGGTCGTCGAGTCCAGACCGCCCAGCACGGCCGCCGGCACCGCGGCGCCCAACGCGGCCTGACCCACTGCCCCGCCGACGCCGGCCGCCGGGAATGCGGTAACGAACAGGCCGGCCACGGCGGCGAGGATCCCGGCCAGCATCCAGGCACTCGCGGCGACCCGGCTCAGCCGGATGCCCATCAGGCTGGCTGTGGCCGGGCTTTCCGCGCTGGCACGCAGGGCCACCCCCCAGTCCGTCAATCGCAGTATCGCGAGGAACCCCACCACGATGACGACCGCGACGGTCGCCGCCACGAGGCGAGTCTGTGGAATGTGGACAGTGCCGAGCCTGACCACTTCGGCACCCCACGGGTCACCGGTGATGAGCACGTCGGTGCCGATGCGCCGGGTCAGCTCGGTGGCCAGGACGATGTCGACGCCGAGGGTGAGGATGGCCAGCGTGCCCGGGTCGGCCAGCCGGACCCGCCGCAGCAGGACCGCGCCGATGACTGCGGCGATGAGTGCCGTCACAGCTGCGGCGAGCAGCACCGCCGCCGGGAAACCGAGCGTCTCGTGGTAACGCCCCACCACGTACGCACCGAGCAACAGCAACGATCCGTGGGCGAAGTTCACCACCCGCGACGCCTTGAACACCACCACGAACCCGAGCGCGATCAATGCGTCGATACAGCCCACCGAGAGGCCGTTGACGAGCAGCTCCAGAGCCTGGCTCACGCTGCGGCCTCCCCTTGCGTGCCGAGACCGTCGGTACCGAGACCGTCAGTACCGAGATAAGCCCGGATGACCTCGGGATCACGCTGCACCTCGGCCGGACTACCGCCAGCGATACGGCGGCCGAAGTCGAGCACGGTTACTTCATCCGCGATACCCATGACAAAAGCCATGTCGTGCTCGACCAGTAGGATCGTGATGCCGAGTTGGGCCCGGACCCGAGCCACCGTCGTGGCGAGGCGGCCCGACTCGCCGGCGGTCATCCCGGCGACCGGCTCGTCGAGCAGCAGCAGGGTCGGCTCGGCACACAGTGCGCGGGCCAACTCCACCCGCTTGCGGTCCCCATAGGACAGTGCCGCGACCGGCCGACGCAGCAAGCCCGTCAGCCCCACCAGATCGGCGATTTCGGCCACCTTGCGGTCCTGCTCGACCTGTTCCCGCCGAGCGGCCGGCGTGCGAAGCCCGGCCGCGACAAAGCCGGACCGGGTCAGCCAATGCCGCCCGAGCAGCAGGTTCTGGGCCACGGTCGCCGAGGCCGACAGGGCCAGGTTCTGAAACGTCCGGCCCACACCGAGCCGGGCTATCTGATGTGGACGGAGTCCGGTCAGTTCCACATCGCCATAGCGGACATGGCCGGCCGTCGCGCGGTACACCCCGGTGAGCACGTTCAGGCAGGTGGACTTGCCGGCGCCATTGGGACCGATCAGGGCGTGGACGCTGCCTGGCGCCACGCGCAGCGATACTTCGGCCAACGCCGCCACCCCACCGAACCGTACGCTCAGCTCGTCGACCGCCAGGGCGGGCAATGTACGGCCGGAGTGGGCCGGCCGATCGACGGTCCCCCCGCGGCGAGCACCCACACCGAGGTAGCGCTCCCGCACACCGTCAGTGGCGGCCAGGTCGGCCGCCGCACCGTGCAGCGTCACCCGGCCGACCTCAAGCACGTACGCGGTGTCGGCGATGCCAAGCGCCATGGCCGCGTTCTGTTCGACCAGCACGACGGCCGTTCCGCGCCGGCGAATCTCGCTGATCACCTCACCAATGCGGGCCACCATGAGTGGCGCGAGCCCCAGCGATGGCTCATCCAGCAGGAGCACGCGGGGCGAGCCCATCAGTGCCCGGGCGATCGCGAGCATCTGTTGCTCACCGCCGGAGAGCAGTCCGGCTCGCTGGTTGGCCCGCTCCCCCAGCAACGGGAACAGTTCGAGCACCTCCTCGCGAGCCGACTGCCGGGCCGCTCGCGTACTGACCAGAGCGCCGCAGCGCAGGTTCTCGTCCACCGTGAGTTCCTCGAAGACCTGCCGGCCCTCGGGGACCTGTACCACCCCGGCCCGAACGACGGTCGCCGGATCGGTGCCGTCGAGGCGCCGTCCGGAAAGCTCGACCGTGCCGGCATCGATGCGACCGCCGGTGAACCGCAGCGTGCCAGACAGCGCCCGCAGCAGCGTGCTCTTCCCGGCCCCGTTGGCGCCCAGGATCGCGACGGCACCCCTGGTCGGCACCTCCAGGCTCACGCCGCGCAGCACTCGAAGCTGCCCCGCGTACGAAACATCCAGGTCCCGTACGCGGAGCAGCGGTTCGTCGCCGGTCCCCTTGGCTACGAGCGTGCCGGGCGCGGTGAGAGTCACCGAGGTCTCTGACATCGGCTTCACCTCCCGGTGTCCACGCGGCATGTCATATCATGCGACACAGCCATAGCATCGCGTCAAGACTATGGGGAGCATTGTCGACGTGGCACGATAACGACGTGGTGCACTCAGTCGACCTCGATGAAGCGGAGGACCTGTCGCACCGGCCCGGGCCGGTGCGGGGCCCGAGCGCCCGCGCGTACCTGCTGATCCTGCTCGGCGACTACGCGCTCGACGCGGACGAGGCCGCCTGGACCCACACCGTGGTTGAGGCGCTCGGCCTTGCGGGGTTCGAGGAGAAGGCGGCCCGCCAGGCGCTGACCCGCAGTGCGAGCGCGGGCCTGCTCGATGCCCGCAAGGTCGGGCGGCGCACCCGCTGGCACCTCACCCGGGCCGGGCATGACGCCCTGACGGCGGCCAAGAACCGGCTCTTCGCCACCGGTCCGGACCCTGACTGGAACGGCGACTGGCTCATCCTGCTCGCCACCGTCCCCGAGAACCATCGCAATCTGCGCCACCGGCTGCGCACGTCCTTGAGCTGGGCCGGCTTCGGTTCCCTTAGCCCAGGCGTGTGGCTCAGCCCGCACCCGTCCCACGCCGCCGAGGCCCGGCAGGTGCTGGCCGCACTCGGCGAGCCGGTCCAGGCGACCCTGCTGCACGCCCGCCTGGACAACCCCGACGAACGCGAACGACTGGTCACCCAGGCCTGGGATGTGTCCGAACTGGACCGACAGTACGGGGCCTTCCTAGATCGCTTCACTCCCAGCCGGCCGCGCCAACCCGGCCAGGCCCTCGCCGAACTGGCCCACCTGCTCTACCAGTGGCGGCGCCTGCTCCTGGCCGACCCCGGCCTACCGCCAAACCTCCTCCCTCCACAGTGGAGCGGTGAGCAAGCCCGCATGCTCCTGCTCGATCGGCACCCTCGCTGGCAACGCATGGCCCGTACCTGGTGGCAGGCCCGCGAGGCCGAATAGACGGCACCATCGGACGGCCCGGCCAGCGTCCGGGCGGTCCGATCTAGAGCGTCGGGCTATGGGAAATTGGCGACGTTGTCCTTTGTTACCACCTCGGCACCAGTGTCGACGTTGGCCGACACACTCTCGCCGCGCGCGGCCTTGCCGCGGTATCGATGGCTAGCGAGCCCCTTTTGGCGGAGAAAGGGGCGATCGAGGGGCCCCGTCACCAGCTTTGATGCCGACGACTTCGTCCGAACTACGAAAAGAGGCTCCCCAAGCTTCTGACCTGCGGAAACCCTCGCGCGGTCGGGACGGCGGTGTGTCGGGACGGCGGGATTTGAACCCACGACCCCTTGACCCCCAATCCCGGCGACACGTTCAGATGGGATGCTGGCGCTCGATCGGATCGTCTGGGAAACTGTTGTGGGACAAGGGATTTCTCTGACATCAGGTATCAGGTGGTAGCAGGGCCTGCCGGCAAGTCCCACGGTCAAGTGACGGTCAGAGATCAGGAGCACGGCATGGGCTTCTCGCGTCGACGGACCACCGGCGACGGCCGGTCGCGCCACACCGCCTACTACCTAGACCTGCGGGGCCGAGAGACCTCGGCCGGGACGTTCGCCACCCGCCGGGATGCCGATCGGGCGTGGCAGCGGGCAGAGGCGAAGGTGGCCGAGGGGCGGGCAGGCACCGGGGCCCGCAGCCGGCAGACGTCCGCCGCCACGTGGAAGAGGAGTTTGGCTCCCCCACGACGTCATGGAACCCAGCACCCGCGAGGGCTACACGTACAGCCTCTACGCGCACGCGATCGACTGGTTCGGCGACATGCGGATGATCGATATCCTGCCCAGTCACATCCGGGAATGGGTCACCGAACTCAAGCAGCGGGGTCTGTCCCCGTCGAGCATCCGGCTCAACAAGGCCATCCTCAGCGCGGCCTTCACCACGGCGCTCAACGACCAGGTCACCGCCTGCATCCGTGCAAGGGTGTGAAGACCCCGACCGTGCCGACCAAGCCGCTGCGCATCGTCACGCCGGACGAGTTCGACGAGTGTTGTCGCCACCTGCCCGACGACACGGCTCGGCTTCTCGTCGAGGTGGACATTGACAACGGCATGCGCTGGGGCGAGCTTACCGAGCTGCGGGTCAAGGACTTCGACTTCGGCGCCCACCTGGTAACGGTTAGCCGAGCAGTGGTTCAGGTCAACCCGAAGTACCACCCGACCGGCGGACGGTTCCTGGTCAAGGAGTACCCCAAGGACCGCCACTACCGCCGCTTTCGGCTCAGCCCACAGGGCATCGACCGAGTCAAGTCCTGGATCACCGACCACGGACTCGAGCCCGACGACCTCATCTTCAGCTACGTCCCACCGACCGCGAACCCACGGACCCGCCCAGCTGCAACGGGCGACCTGTGCCTGACCGAGCCCAACCCCGCCGGCCGCCAGTATCGACACGGGACCCTCAGTGGCTACTCCGCCGGACGGTGCCGTTGCCCACACTGCCGCGGGGCGTACCCTACGTACCGCGCGACTCGACGCCAGGCTGGCAAGGACGACCCGCGTCCAATTCGTCAGTGGCAGTCCGACGGACACATCCCTCGGCGCTGGTTCCGCGAGCGGGCGCTCAAACCCGCGTTGATCCGCTCCGGCGTCGGCGTCGACATTAAGATGCACGGGGCTGCGCCATGCCCATGCCTCTTGGCTGCTCGCCGGGGGCGCAGACTTGCAGGTGGTCAAGGAACGGCTAGGCCACGGCCGCATCGCAACGACCGAGAAGTACCTTCACACGCTTCCCGACGCCGACGATACCGCCATCGCGGCGCTCAGCCGCACCCGGCAACGCCACCAACGATAGTGCCCAGTATCGAGGAGCTTCAGCTAAACCTGGGTTAAGGGATACTTGCTGCGCTAGTACCTTGACGCTGCGGCGCTGTTGCGTTGGCCGATCGCATGATCAAGGCAGGCTTGAGCAGTGAGGTCCTCGAGCTGTGCTCGCCCGTGGTCGCCGCCGAGGTCGGCGTTTGCCGGGTTCCGGTTCCCGCCGGAGGTGATCGTGGTCGCGGTGCGCTGGTACCTGCGCTACAGCCTGTCCTACCGCGACGTCGAGGAGCTGCTGGTCGAACGCGGTGTCGAGGTCGACCACGTCACGCGTCTTCCGGTGGGTGCAACGGTTCACGCCGCTGCTGGCCGACGCCGCCCGATTCGCCCGCCACGCACCGGGCGACCGGTGGTTCGTCGACGAGACATACGTGAAGGTCAACGGCGTCTGGCGCTACGTCTACCGGGCCGTCGACCAGTACGGGCAGGTCATCGACGTGCTCGTCTCGACCCGCCGTGACGCCGCCGCGGCCCGCCGGTTCTTCCAACGAGCGTTGACCACGTTGAAGGTGACGCCGAGCGAGGTCGTCACCGACGCCGCACCGATCTACCCCGCCGTGCTCGAGGAGCTGATCCCGTCGGCGTGGCATCACGTCGAGCGGCACGCCAACAACCCGATCGAGGCCGATCACAGCCAGCTCAAACACCGGCTCAGACCGATGCGCGGCCTGCGAACGGACCGGACCGCGCAGGTGATCATCGCCGGACACGCCTTCATGCAGAACCTCCGCCGCGGCCACTACGAACTCGCCGTCGACGTACCTGCCGCCCAGCGGGTCGCCGCCGCGTTCACCGAACTCGCCCGAGCGATCTGATCCACGGCGGCCGTCGAGTCGACCGCGCTCCGCGATCCCACAACGCAACAGCACCATATGACGGATCCTGGTAAGCAGGCTATTCCGGCCGTTTGGGACGACTTGGCTGGGGCGCTCTAATCGCTCCAGGAGCGATCAGAGCACCCGTGTGCGCTATGAGTAGGTGACTATCGCGGCTCGCCATTGTTGGCCTCCGCTTAGCGTTCCGGTGGCGGCGTAGTGTCAATCCCCAGAAAGCGTGGAGGACTCGGTTATGCGGCTTGGGCCCTTCGGGCCTCAGCCATGAATCGCTCGTAGTCGATGGGAGACATGCCGTCGCAGGGCGCTGTGCCGGCGGCGGAGGTTGTAGAAGTCGACGATCCAGGTCGAGATTTTCAGCCTGGCCTCGGCGCGGGTACGGAAGCGATGCCGGTGGATGTATTCCACTTTGATGGTGGAGTTGAACGCCTCGGCCGCCGCGTTGTCGAGGGCCGCGAGCCGACGCGGCCCATGGACTGCAGGACGCCGAGCTTGTCGCAGGCGATCTCGAATGCTTGGGCCGTGTACTCACTTCCTCGGTCTGAGTGGAAGATCACGCCGTCGATGTCGCCGCCGCGGTTGGCGGCGGCCATGTTCAACGCGGCCACGGCAAGGTCCGCGTCGTGATGTTCGGACATGGCATAACCAAGTAGGCGGCGGCTGAACAGATCCAGAACCGTTGCCAGATATAGCTTTCCCTCGTCGGTGTCGACTTCAGTGAGGTCGCCGCACCACAGCAGGTTCGGTGCGACGGCGGTGAACTGGCGCCGTACTCGGTCCGGCGCCGTCGGCCGCTTGCCGGCCTTGGTGAGGTTGCGCCGACGTTTGGGCTTACGCCCGGCCAAGCCGAGCTCGGCCATCAGCTTCGCGACCGTGTTCTGCCACTCTGTAGCCGGCCGCCCACATATCCAGCGTGACCCGCGGCGAGCCGTAGGTACCGCCGGAGGCGTCGAAGATCTTACGGATCTTGTCTGCGAGCTCGGCCCGCCGAACCTGCCGGGGGTGGGCGGCCGCTCCCGCCACTTGTAGAACCACGACTCCGACAATCCAAGCGCGCGGCAGGTGACCGCGTGCGGCACACCATGGTCGGTCCTCTGGGAGCCGATGAACGCCGCAACGCTCACTTCATCGCCTCCTTGACCCACAGGACCACTGAGCGCTTGAGGACATCGCGCTCCATCGCCAGCTCGGCGTTCTCCCGACGCAGCCGCGCCAGCTCGTCACGCTCGGATTCCGCGAGCCGGCTATCGCTCGGCCCGCTGGCCACCCGGTCCCGCTTGACCCAGTTGGCCAACGTGCCCGGGTTGATCCCCAGGTCTTTCGCGACCTGGACGATCGGCTTACCCGTCTCCCGCACGATGCGCACCGCACCAGCGCGGAACTGTTGATCGAACTGTCGTCTCGTTTCAGCCATGACCCTCTATCCCTTAAGGCCTGGCCTCCACGCTAGTGTTGCGTAATCGTTATGACTTACCTATGTCGATGTAACTTCGAGCCGGTGGAATATGGTCTGTGGCTTTGACGGCGGCTCAACGTGATGAACTGTCCACTGTGGTGCGTTCCCGGTCCGTGGTCGCAGTGGTGGCCAGCCGGGCCCGGATGGTGCTGTGGCGCGACGAGGGACATAGCGCGAACGAGGTCGCGGTGCTGGCCGGGGTGAGTCGGCCAACGGTGAATACGTGGGTGCGACGCTACGCCAAGGCGGGCCTGGATGGGCTGTTCGACCAGCCGAAGCCGGGCAAGCCGGCGCAGGTTCCGGCCCAGGTGCGGGCTCGGATCCTGGCCTTGACGCGGATGACGCCGCCGGCCGGTACTGGGTTGTCGCACTGGTCGAGCAGGGAGATGGCCGGCTACCTCAAGCAGGTCGAAGGCATCGACGTGTCGCACAACTTCATCGCCGACCTGTGGCGCGACAACGGCCTGCAGCCGCACCGCAGCGGCACGTTCAAGGTGCCGCTGTCCAGCGACCCGAACTTCGAGGCCAAAGTCTTCAACGTGGTCGGCCTGTACCTCGATCCGCCCGACGGCGCGATCGTGCTCTCCTTCGACGAGAAGACCCAGGTACAGGCGCTTAATCGCACCCAGCCGCTGCTGCCGATCGACTTTGGCCGCACCGAGAAGCGTACCCACGACTACGTACGCCACGGGACCACCAACCTGTTCGCCGCCCTGGAGGTGCACACCGGCCAGGTCCACGCCGATTGCTTTCCCCGACGCCGCACCAGCGAGTTTCTGTCCTTCATGGACAAAGTCACAGCGGCCTACCCGGCCAAGCCGGAACTCCACGTCATCATGGACAACCTGTCAACCCACTCCGGCTCCGACGTCGACGCCTGGCTCGCCGAGCATCCCAACGTCACGCTGCACTACACCCCGACCGGCAGCTCGGGATGAACATGGTCGAGATCTGGCTCGGGATCATCACCCGCCAAGCCATCCGCCGAGGCACGTTCACCTCCTTGCGCCACCTCATCCTCAAGATCGAAGAGTACGTGGCCCACTGGAACGCCAACGCCGAGCCCTTCGAGTGGACCGCCACCGCTGACGAGATCCTCGAGAAGGTCGCCATACTTCAACGCGATTACCGCAGACTTCTCGCCAACAACTCAAAGTAAACGATGACGATTACGCGACACTAGCGGGGGAACCCCAGTAGGTTCCGGTCGTGGTGACCAATATGTACTCGGGACTGATGGTCCTTGTGCCAGATCCGGCTCCCCCGGTGACTGCTCCGATGATAGTGAAGCCTGGGCTGCGGGCGAATGTGGGAACCGAGTTGTGTGCGACGAACGGACGGTCAAGCGCGACGGATCAAGAGTCGACGTGAAAGCTGGCCAACCCCGCAACACGGTCCTGGTACGCAATCAGCCGCTCAGCCTTCGGCTCGCCAATCGACGCATGGTCGGGTGCCATCCGACGGCCCGACCGCCGCCGGCATCGTACAGTCGCACCATTTCGATGCCTCGGTCCCGCGCGCGGGCCCACATCAGGGTGCCGCCAGATCGGGCCAGCCTCTGGTAGCGCGGCAGATCCGCTCGCACGGGACAGACCTCGACTTGGGGGTCGATCTCGCCGGCCGTCGCCAGTTCCGCCTGCATTCGGGCGGTGATCGTGGGCAGAACCGAATCGGTGTCGCATTCCAGGAGGTACACCCGCCGTACCGTACGCAAGCGGGACCCCTCGGTCGGATAACGCCACACCCGCCACAACGCCCTCATCGCGGATACTCCGCGACCGTGGCGGTCGCGGCCTCGTCCACGTCGTCCTCCGGACGCGGATCGACACCCGACCCGGTTATGCCGATGTCGCAAGTGACTCCGAGCACGATCTCCATGCGCGCTCGACTCGGAACGACCCACACAACGGCATCCGATCGATGTCGGTAGCCTCCACTTCGGACAGAATCCCGCCGTCCAGGCCCTCGGAAGCCAACAACTCGGCGAGCAGATCCACGTCGGCGGCTGTGAGCGGCAGCTGGTCCGCGTGCACGGCGTCGCTCACTGCGCGCCTCACGGCGGAGAAGTCATTTTCGGCCACCCACCGCCGGCACTGCGCGATCACATCATCGGCTGCGTGGCCGGCCAATCGCAGCAACAGCCAATGGCACCTGATCGGAAGATTCTCGTCAAAAACTCATGGCCAACGCTCATCCTCTCAAATCGCGGGCCAGAACCTGCGTCGTATGAAACGGGCACGGTCCCACACCGGTTCAGCGGTATCCAAGACAGACCACCGCGCAGCCCACGTCCCAGAAACTGGGCCCTACAAGGGCTAACAGCCGGGCATTTCGTCCCAGTCGCCTGCGTGGCGCGGCCACTAACGTCAGAGCGTCCGTGGTCGTTCGGCCATGCATGGATAAAGCACTTCGTCGACGACTCTAGATGTCTACTCAGCCCGTGGTCGTCTGAACGTCCGGGAGGATCTGTGCCAGGTACCTTTGAGAATCCGAGGCTGTCGCGGCACGCCGCGGCGGAAAGAACACCAGTCAAACATCGTCAACGCCGGATCGCGGTCATCGCCGGCGGCGCGGCGCTCCTGCTCGCGGCCGGCATCGCGGTGGTAACGACCGCGAACGCGGCGGTCGGTGCCATCCCGTCTGGTGCGATCAAGGCCGCGTCATTCGCCGCACAGTCTGGAGCGCGCGTCGAGTCCACAATGGATGCCGGCGGCGGACAGAACGTCGGCTGGCTGGCCAACGGCGACTGGATGCGGTACGACGGCGTCGACCTCGGGCAACCGGGCGCCCTCACCATGTCCATGCGGGTGGCCGCGGCCGTCAACGACGGCGGCACGGTGGAGGTGCGGATCCACGCACTCACGGGGCCCGTGATCGCGACGATTCCGATCACCGCAACGGGCGGCTGGCAGTCGTGGGTCACCAAGACCGACGTACAGCCATCGCCCGGGGGCACGCACGAAATCTTTGTCTTGATCAAGGCCACCCACCCGTGGGACTTCGTGAACATCAACTGGTTCACGTTCCAGGGGTCCGGCGCGCCGGCTCCGGCTCCGGTTCCAACGGCGACGTCGGCATCGGCCATGCCCATGCCTATGCCGTCAGAGACGCACGATCACACCAGCACACCACCACCCGTCGGCGGTTGGATTCCGGCCGACCAGGCCGCATGGAATGCTCAGCTCGCCGCGTTCCAGGCAATGACCCCGCGGCCGATACCCGTCCCCAACCTTCGGCAGAACTCGGAGTTCAACGCCACCTGCGTCTTCAGCCACTCGGCGGCCGACGACCCGATCGTGTTCCCGGGGCAGAAGGGTGCATCGCACATGCATTCCTTCGTCGGCAACGACGGTACCAACGCCGACACGACGACCGAGGATCTGATGAAGTTCACCGCGTCAAGCTGTCAGCCGGTCGAAGACCACTCCGCCTACTGGATACCGACACTGTACGAGAACGATCAGCCGGTCCAGCCCAGACAGGTCATCGTCTACTATGGATCGCTACTCGCGGACAAATCGAAGACCGTACCAATGCCGATCCGGGCTACGCATGATCGCAGGAGACGCCAAGAAGCAGGTGCCTACCCCGCGCGGCGCGGTGAACCATTTCTACTGCGCCGGCGGCCCGCAGGAGGAAGGCCGCAGCACCGACGGAAACTGGCCGGTCTGCGACGGTGGAACCCTGCACTTCACCCTCCGCTTCCCCGACTGCTGGGACGGCAAGCACCTGGACAGCCCGGCCACAAGGAGCATGTTTCCTTCGGCGCCGGCGGAAAGTGCCCCGACGCGTTCCCCATCCCGATCCCGTCGATCACATTCTCGATCTCCTACCCCACCAGCGGAACAAGGACGGCTTCCGGCTGGCCTCCGGCATGGCATCGTCGATGCATGGCGACTCCTTCGTCGCCTGGGAGGCCGATGCGCTAGGCCACCGAGTCAAGGACTGCGTCGTCCAAGTCGTCCAATGCAACACGTTTGGCGCCTTCTGATTGGCTCCGTGCCTTACCCCCCCCCCCCCCCCCCCCCCCCCCCCCCCCCCCCCCCCCCCCCCCCCCCCCCCCCCCCCCCCCCCCCCCCCCCCCCCCCCCCCCCCCCCCCCCCCCCCCCCCCCCCCCCCCCCCCCCCCCCCCCCCCCCCCCCCCCCCCCCCCCCCCCCCCCCCCCCCCCCCCCCCCCCCCCCCCCCCCCCCCCCCCCCCCCCCCCCCCCCCCCCCCCCCCCCCCCCCCCCCCCCCCCCCCCCCCCCCCCCCCCCCCCCCCCCCCCCCCCCCCCCCCCCCCCCCCCCCCCCCCCCCCCCCCCCCCCCCCCCCCCCCCCCCCCCCCCCCCCCCCCCCCCCCCCCCCCCCCCCCCCCCCCCCCCCCCCCCCCCCCCCCCCCCCCCCCCCCCCCCCCCCCCCCCCCCCCCCCCCCCCCCCCCCCCCCCCCCCCCCCCCCCCCCCCCCCCCCCCCCCCCCCCCCCCCCCCCCCCCCCCCCCCCCCCCCCCCCCCCCCCCCCCCCCCCCCCCCCCCCCCCCCCCCCCCCCCCCCCCCCCCCCCCCCCCCCCCCCCCCCCCCCCCCCCCCCCCCCCCCCCCCCCCCCCCCCCCCCCCCCCCCCCCCCCCCCCCCCCCCCCCCCCCCCCCCCCCCCCCCCCCCCCCCCCCCCCCCCCCCCCCCCCCCCCCCCCCCCCCCCGCCACCCATAAAACAAAGCAGTGGCCCTCGCCGCCAGCGAGGGCCACTGCTCTTTCCTGTCTACGCAGCAATGCCTCTAACTTAAGGCGACGGCGTTCGCCATGTTGGATGGCCTCCTCTGGCGGGGAGAAGATCACCTCTACGGTGCGGAGTGACACCACCACGGCTAGCTCCGTTCTCGACCGGTCAGGGTCGGGGTGTGTCTCGTCGAGTCCACACCTCAATGCCGGTTAGTTAGGCGGCTGGATGTCGATTTTGTGGGTGGCGGGCTGGCATGGTTGGGGCTCGTCTCGGCGCTTGAAGTCGTAGTTGGCGGAGCGTGGGATGCGTTGTCGAGGGCTGGTGCGGTGCCGACGGGGGCCAAGCGGGTCGTTGATGATTTCTGTGATGACGGCGCGTCGGCGTTGGCTGGGGCTGCGGGGGTGTATGGCTGGAACGAGATCCGGTCGGGGTCGAGGCGGGCCTGGGTGGCTGCGTCAACGCGCACGGTGGTGAGTATCTGGTAGACGGTGAGGAGGGCGTAGAGCTCCTGGTGGACGCCTTGGACGGTGCGGGAGCGCAGGGTGACGCCGCCGCCGAGGAGGCGTGGTTTGACGTTGTTGTAGGTCGTTTCGGCTTCCCAGCGTTGTCAGTAGAGGGCGGCAAGTTCGGCGGCGGGGGCGATCGCGGGGTCGATCGCGGGGTCGAGCAGGGTGGTGACGAGTCGGTACTTCTCGGTTCGTGATCCGCGCGGTGTGGTGCTGGTGACGGTGAACTCGACGACCCGGATCGGATGCCCCTCGCGGGGTGGGTCGTTGCGGCCGGTCCGGCGGCGGTAGGCCAGCCGGTAGCGTTCCTTGCGGCCGGCATGAGGGATAGGTAGGAGCCGTCGGGCAGGTTCTGGGTCGGGACGAGGTGGTGGCTGGATTTGGCCCGCCACAGCAGGTCGGCGCCGCTGCTGCGGGCTTGACCCCACAGTTCGTAGCCGGGGAAGTTGCGGTCGGCCAGCAGCAGCATGCCCGGTCGCAACGACGGGATCAGCCGGGGCGCCAATGCGATCTCGCTGGCATTGGCCACGCCGTCGAAAACGGCGTCGATGAGGGCATGAGTGCCGCATTCGATGAGAGTCATCAGCCGCAGGTTCGGGTTGGCGCCATTGTTCTTGCCCCGGCCATGTCCGGGTTTTGGCAGCACGGAGCCCCGCGGACACGTTCACGGCCGAGTCCATTGCTGGCCGCTGCCACCCACGCACGGGTTCACCACGAGCTGCGTTATTCCCTGTGCCGAAAGACCTCGGTCATGCAGACAGAGCTGCGAGCTCGCGTTGATGAGAAGCCCATCCGAGCGGAACCGCCAGGCCTCGAAAGTGTTGCCCACGCAGGCATGCAGTTCGATGAGCGTTCCAGCGATCGGCGGCGACACGCCGGGGCGCATGCACATGCCGTTGACCCGCAACGTCGCGTCGGCGCCGTAGGCCCAAAGCTGCGCCCCGGTGCCGTTACAGCGCCACACCTTGATGGGGTTGCCTTCGAGCCAGGCGTGATTGTCGTTGTCGACACATTCGCCTGACGAGGCGACGATGGTGCTCGTGCGGGGCGTGACCGGCAAGAGGTACGGGCTGGCTGGTATTGCCGGAGTGCTTGTGCGCGCCGGCTGCGATGTTTGCCCCGAGGCGGCGGTTTTCGTCGGTGCGGGTGTGCTGGAATTCGGCCCACCAGAAGGTGAGAGCGGCACCGTCGACGGTGGCACCGGTGACGGTGGCACCGTCGACGGTGGCACCGACATCGTCTTTGGAGCTTGGGGATGGGCGGCGGTGGTGTGGTCCGGCGGGCCTGCGAGCAGCTGAGGTCCGATGGCGACGAGGCCCAGCGTTGCGCCGGCGATCAGCAGGACCAGCAGGATTCGCGTCCAACCCGAGCGGACGTTTCGATGCGGCTGCACCAAAGGCCATTGGTGAGCACCCCAACGGGCGTGCGCGAATGGATCACCGCCGACCGCGTCCATCCGGGGTGCAGCCCCGCCGTACAAATGTCGCGCAGGGTAGGGGTTCTTACCGTCGTCGGCGGCGACGCCCATGTGCTTCCTCCCGGTCAAAGCCACACCAGCGAAACCTGCCCGAGGCGCACCGGAGTGGCGGCCACCGCTTTGCTACGGCCACGATCGGCGCACCGTTCATGATCACCAATTCGCACCGCGGGATGTGAACCGGAGTTGTGGCGATCTCGTAGAGCCAGGCGGAATCAACATGTCACACGAGGCAAGGACGAAGATGAGGCAATCGGGCGGCGAGGACGGCAATGCCCAATCATTGCTGAGCCTGTACGCGCTCGGTGCGCTTCCCCCGGACGAGGTGGGCCCGCTCAAACGCCATCTGGCTGATTGCCCGCACTGCCTTGAAGAGTTCATCGACCTCAGTGAAGTCACCGGACTGCTTGCGCTGCTGTCGCTGGACGACGTTGCCGCGATCCAATCCCAGGTGTCTTCAGCACCAGCGCCGCGGTCGCTGAGCCTGATTGCGGGCGCGGGCTCCGGCCCGCCAACCGCGTCCCGCGATCGGCGAGGCAAGATCCTGGCGAGTCGGCCGGGTTGGCGCGCCGTGACGGCGATTGCCGCCTGCGCGGCGACCGTCGCGATCGGAGCCGCCACCGCGATCACGTCCCAACGCGATGATCCGGCCGTGGTCGTGGTCGCCGCGGTGGCGACCACGAGTGCGCCGGGCCGAAGCCTCAACATCACGGTCACCGAGCGGAATCCGGGCCTGGCGATTCGCACCGTGGTGGTCGGACTCCATCCAGGCATCGAGTTCTACCTCGTCGCCGTGACCAGGGACGGCCGCTCTCTGCCGGTCTTCCGGGGAATCGCGGCCGGCGGTCCGCAAACCGTCGTCTTGAGTTGGATGTCGAGCTGGAGGAGATCGCGTTCTTCACCGTCGGCCACGTTGATGGCAGCCTCCTGATGTCGGCGCGACTCTCGAAGGGGACCCCCTGACCCGGCGGAGGGGCAGCACACTCACCGGCGTCGCGTCAGCCGCGATCGGGCGTGCGGTGCTGATCAGCCGAGCCGTGCTCACATTGACCGCTGCCGGCGCGGGCCTGCTCCTTGTCGACAACTGGTCGCGCATTGTTGCGGTCATGGCTCTGGTCGCCATCGCCACCGCCGCTGAGGTGAGTTTGGTTTCGCGCTGGCCAGCGGTTGCCCGCCACCCCTGGCTCTTGCTCGGCGGCGATCTGCTGGTGGCCGGAGCCTTGTTGCCCCTGACCGACGGGGGCGCCGCGTTCTTCTTTTATGGCACGGGCTGGTGCGCTCTCGTGGGTGCTCTGCTCGGCGGGCGTGCCTTGCCGCTGCTCGCGGGTCAGGCGGTGCTCGGCTTTATCGTCGCCGGTCGACTACTCCACGAGGATCGCCCCACGCCGACCGTCGCGGCCCTGATCGCCGCGCTGCCCATGGTCGGCGTGTTGGCCGGTCTGGGCGCTGGGGTGGCCGTGTCCGCGTTGGTGCGCTACATGGACCTCGCTGTCGGCGCCGTGGCCGCCGCCCAGCGCTCGTCGGCCGCAGCCGAGCGCACTCGGCTCGCGCGGGAACTGCACGACTCGGTGGCAAAGACCCTGCGCGGGGTGTCGTTCGCCGCCGTCGCGTTGCCGTCGTTTCTCACCCGTCATCCCGCGATGGCCGAAGAGCTCGCCAGCACCGTCTCTTCAGGTGCAGAGGCAGCCGCCCGAGAGGCGAGGCTGCTCCTGGAAGGGCTTCGCGCCGACCCTCTCGATCGCAGCTTTGACCAGACGGTCCGACTCGTTTGTCGTGGTTGGACGGAGACGACTGGCGTCGCGTGCACGTGGTGGCCGACCGGCTCGAGCCACGCGTGGCGTCCCGATACGAACTCGTGGTCATTCCTGCAGGAAGCTCTAGCCAATATCGAGCGGCACGCCCGGGCGACGCACGTGCGGGTCCGGCTGGTTAAGGTCGGTGAGGTCGCCGAGTTGAGCATCGCCGACGATGGCGTCGGCTTCACCCCACGCGACGTCGGGTCATGGCAGGCCGATGGACATTTCGGCATTGTTGGCATGTCCGAGCGGGCGCGCATGATCCGCGGCAATCTGACCGTCGACTCGGCACCCGGTCGCGGCACGGTTGTCACGGTACGGGCTCCTCTGGACGATGACGGTAACTGGCCAGCCCTGCTGCTGGCCGAGGCCCTGCCATGATCGAGGAGGAGTCGTGATCGAGGTTCTTGTCGTCGACGACAATCCGATCGTACGGTCCGCGCTGCGCGGCTTCCTGAACGCCAGCTCCGACATCCGAATTGTTGCCGAGGCCTGCCACGGGCAGGAGGCGTTGACCATGGCCCGGCGGATTCGTCCTACGGTCACGCTGCTTGATCATCGCATGCCGATCGCGGATGGCCTGTCGGTCCTGGCCGCCCTCGCGCAGAACACGCTCGTGCTCACCATCACGAGCGACGATAGTCCGGCCCTGATCGCATCGATGCTGGCCAACGGCGCCCGCGGCTTCCTTGTGCACGGTCAATTCGGTCCGAATGATCTCGTTCGCGCAGTGCAGGCCGTAGCGGCAGGCCAGGGATGGCTCTCACCGGCGGCCGCATCTGTGGCCGCGTCGACCATGAGAGAACAGGGCGAACGTGAGCGCCAACAGCGGCGCCAGAATGAACAGCGGCGCTCGGCTCAGGCACATTGCGGACTGACCACCCGAGAACGCGAGGTGCTCGAGCTGGTCTGCGATGGTCTGTCAAACGGCGCCATCGGCCGACGGCTCGACCTGACCGAGAAGACCGTGAAGAACCACCTCAACCACGTCTTCGCGAAGATCAACGTCGCCAGCCGCACCGAGGCCGTCATCCTCTGGTCCGGATTGCAGTAGGCCCGCACTCGGCCGCAGCATTGCGAATCAGAGGAGTATGCCGCGTAGTGTCAGCAACGCGGAGTATATGTAGTTCCGAATCGTGGACTCGGCGATTCCCAGCATCTTGGCCGCCTCAGCCGCCGTGCGCCCATGGTAGTAGACCTCGATGAGGGCGACCCGCTCGTCTGGCTCCAGTTGCGACAGCGCTGCCGCCATCGCCTCCTTCGCTGCTGGTTGCGCGGAGATGGACCCGGTTGATCGGCCCTCCGGGTGCCGGTACGCGGGAGGTGATCGCGCGCCGAGGCGTGACAGCCGGTACCGCGTGGCACTGCGTCCCCGATGACAGACATGGGACACCTCCTTGGGATCGCCGGCATGGTTTCGCGGATGACGCTGAACTCGACCATATTCAGAGCCGTCGTACGGTCAAGACTTCTATCGGTATCGAATTCCAATAGGGACTTGAAAGGCCCAGAAATTGGGCCCCTTTGTCGACGGGTCCAGGACTTTGGTTGCAGACCGGCGGAACCGGGCGTGGGCGCCCCCAGTGCCCACGCCCAATTCCGCCCCGCTACTGGTAGACGCGTACGTAGTCGACCAGCATCCGCTGTGGCAACACGGTCGTCCCGTCGGGCGAACCGGGCCAGTCTCCCCCAACCGCGTTGTTGAGAATGATAAAGAACGGATGATCAAAAACCCATGGCCCGCGGGTCGCCTCGACTCGCCGCCCTGTCGGCCGTGAAGAAAGGCGTTGCCGTCGAACATAGAAAGGTCATGTGGGTGCGGCCCCAGTCGACGGCGAAGGTGTGAAAGCCGGCGGCGAAGTCTGAGCCTTAGATCGTATACGGCGAGCCGCACTCCGGCCCCACCGTTGTAGGCCGGAGCGTGCAGGGTTGAGAAGACCTTCGTGGGCTCCTTGCCGACATGCTCCATGATGTCAATTTCCCCGCAGCTCGGCCATTCCCGATGTCGGGAAGTTCGCGCCGATCATCCAGAACGCCGGCCACAAGCCCCTGGGTGCCGGAGACTTTGATGCGAGCCTCGACATGGCCGTAGGTGAATGTGAAGCTGTTCGACGTGTTGAGCCGGGCCGAGGTGTACTGACCCGGCGGGCGTCGCTTTTCCCGGCGGGCTTCCAGGACGAGGCCGCCGGCCCCGTCCGTCGCGGCGTTGAGGTTGTCGGTGTAGTACTCCAGCTCGTTGTTGGGTCCGACGCCAGTGTCAGCCTTCCACTTTGCCGCGTCCGGCTTCGTGCCGGCCGGGCCGTTGAACTCGTCGCTGAACACGGGCCGCGTGGCTGGGAATGTCACATCCGCCGGGGGCGCGGGCGGCGGGACGGACTGCCGCCGGTGCCGTACACCTCGAACTCCCACAGCGAATACCCGTAATGGTCCCCCGCGCGGTGCCGTACCGCGTACATAGCGACCACGCCGTCGACCGTGAGTGTCTCCCTGAGACCCTGCCCCATCGTGGTGCTGTATATGCTGGTCCAGCTCGCGGCGTCAACGGAGACTTGGATCTGGTACGCCTTGGCGTACGCCGCCTCCCATTGAAGAACCACCCGATGGACGTTCGCAGTGACCTCGAGGTCGACGTAGATCCAACCGGGTCACCGAGCCCGTGGTGGAGCTGGTTGCCCAGCGGGTGTTCTGATGGCGTCGAAGGCCCGGTTCGGCACGCAGGGGCGGCAGTTCACGTCGTCCTGCGAGGAGGACGCGAGGCCGGCTTCCGGTACGGAAGGAGAACGTCCCCGCCCGGGTTCGTCGGCGAGGGCGCACTCGACGGCGCGGTCGACGGCGCGGTCGAGGGGGGCGGTGCCGCCGGCGGCGTTGTGGCCGAGGCGCCGACGACAGTTGCCACGGGTCCGTCCGGTGAGCTCCCGTAGCGAGTAGCCCCACGGAGTCGCCCGGGCGGTCCGTCGACCCGCAGGTAGCGCCGGGTGCCGGACACCGTAACGTCTCGGTGCCTCCGGCTGCGGCTGTGGTGGTGGAGATGCTGCCCCAGGTGATGGCGTCAGTGGAGACCTGGATCTGGTACGCCTTGGCGTCAGCTGTCTCCCAAACGAGACACCTGACAGATGATGATGCTGGCCCCGAGATCGACCTCGATCCATGTGGATCGGCGAACTCCGCTCGACCAGCGGGTGCCGGCCCGGCCTCGAATGCTTGCGCTGCCCAGTCGCCACCGTTGTCCACCGAGGAGGCAGTCGCCGGACGGTTCAGCGCGGCATTACTTGTCGCATCGCAGCCGTCCGCCTCGGCCCGTACCGAGATCTCGACTTCCCACAGCGATACCCTAACGGTGGCCCGGCGGTGCCTCATTCGCACATATCGTCCCTTCCCGTTCGCGCTCAGGATCGGTGCCGCCGCCGGAGGTCGTGGTGCTGTCCATGTTTGTCCAGGTTCTGCCATCGATGGAGGTCTGGATCTGTACGCGGTCGCATGGGCGGCCTCCCAGCGCAGCACGACCCGACTGTAGGTCGCGACCGCGCCCAGATCGACCCGAAAGCCATTCGGATCGGAGAATCCACTCGACCAGCGGGAACCGGTGTCTCCGTCAACCGCGGCCGCCGGCGGCGTCGCGCCAAACTTCGTGGAAGAGGCCGTGACCGGCTTTCCTTGCGAATCTGGGGTCTCAGCGGCTCGGCCATCGCCGTCGTGATCGCGACGTAGGACGCCAACAGCGACACGACCACGCGGAATGATGATGAGCCGCGGTTTGTTGGACGCGACTCGGCGTTGCACGCCTACGACGAACAGGAAGGATCTCATGCCGTCTCCTGGGTGGCCGAGCCGGATCTGGTATCCCCGGCACGGTAGAGGTCCGCGCGGCCCCGGAGCTGGGCGAAGTCCCCCTCGCGGACACGAACAGGACCCAGTTTGCGGTGCGCCCGATGGTCAGGCGGGGACGATGTGTGGCAGTGAACGCCAACGGTTTACCCGCCGCGCCGCAACCGCCCCGGATCCGACGGATCCGACGGACGGTCGGCGCGTCCCACGCTCGCCGAGCACCGTCGCGGCGGGGCCGGAAAATTCTGGTCGCGGTCGCCGTTAGCGCGGCGACCATCACGGTTCCACCCTGATCGCGCCTGGTGACCGGGGGACGTGGTGTGGGCCTTCCCATGTCCCAGCCCGGCTTCCGTCCACACGGGCGAGTCAGCCCGCGACCCGCCTCCCGCAGCCGAGACCCTGCTCTCGAAGAGCCGGCCGGTGACGGCGTCGTCGACGGAGTACGGCCTCACACCCGCGGCGGCCGCGGTCGACGGCCACGACGGCTCGCGCTGGTCTAGTGCTTTCGCTGATCCACAATGGCTTTCGGTCGATCTTGGGGCGGTCCCTACCATCAACCGGTCGTGCTCCAATGGGGTGCCTCACCGCGAAGGCGTACCAGATCCGGACCTCACCCGACGCGCCAACTGGACCAGCATCCACAGCACGACCACCTCGAGCGGGGGCACGCAGACGCTGGACGTCACTGGCACCGGACGCTACGTGAGGATGTACGGCACCGCCCGGGCCACCCGGTATGGGTACTCGCTGTGGGAGTTCCAGGTCTACGGTGTCAGCGGCGTGGCCGGCTGCGACAAGACGGCCGACGCCGCGCTCAACCAACCGGCCAGAGCGTCATCTGTTCAAGACGGCGTCTACCCGGCCTCCTACGCGTTCGACGGACAGCCGCGGACCCGTTGGTCCAGTGCCTTCAGCGATCCACAGTGGATCCAGGTCGATCTAGGTTCCAGCCGGCACATATGTCAGGTCGTCCTGGCCTGGGAGTCTTCGTACGCCACGGCGTACCAGATTCAGACCTCAACCGACGCCGCCACCTGGTACACGATCTACGCCACGATCGCGTCCCAGGGCGGGAGCCAGGTCCTCGACGTGGACGGCACCGGCCGCTTTCTGCGTGTATACGCCACGGCGCGGGCGACCGCATGGGGCTGCTCCCTGAGCGAGCTCACCGTCCACACGAGTGGTTAGACCACCGTATGGTTAGACCACCGGCGGTGGCGAAGACCTCGGCGGGTTCGAGAGCCACGCCATTCTCCACTGACACGTTGGATTGGGTGAAAAGGTCGACGAACACGGCCGAGAAGTCGGGCGCCTGGTCAGACATCGAACAAACCCTCCGCCTGGACGGCTTGTGTGGCGCCGACGACCCGCACGGCGGGCCGCCGCCCGGCCGGCTCCGGGACCGGATCCCCGAACACGAGATACGGAACAGCGAGTTGCCGCAGGCCACGCGCGGTTTCGACCAGCACCTCCGACCAGGCGTCCTCGTCCACGGCACCGAGGTAGATCCGCATTGATCGCCGCGGCGAGGGTCTGACCATCGATGATCTGCCCGTCACCCAGGCGAGCCGCCATCAGCGCAAGGTGCAGAGGGGCATGCGCCGACCGCAGTAGTGACATCGTCACGTCGACTGCGGCATTCGTACGGAACTCGTACATCAACTGCTCTGCGACCACGCCACCACTCTCACCTCGCCCCCAATAACCCTCTGCTGCGATTGTGCGCACCCATTGTGAGGACCACGTCCGACACTCGCCGGAACGCACTCATGATCAATCAGCCGTTCGGCTCGAAGCAGGTCCCGCGATCGCAGATCCGACAGACGGCCGATCGCCCTACGTTGGCCACCGCGAGCCAGCCCCTGGTCACCGTCGAGGGGGTCACGCTGCCCGTTGCTCCGGGAGGCGCGACTTCGTTAACCAGCGCCCGGCAGGGCGGCAAGTGGAACTCGCGGTCACCATCGCCAACTGCACCAGCTGGGCGCAGGTTGGTGAGCACGACGCGACCGCGTTAGTTGCTGCAAGGGCATGGCCACGATCAGTCATCGTCGCGCCACCCAAACCAATACGGTGGCTCACGTTGATGGCTGCGCGCCTGTCGCTCGGTCGGTGAGGGTGTGGGTGAGCGCGGCCATTGCCGTCTGGGCCTCCGCTGACGGCAGCACGCTCGCGGACTCCGTCAACGCCTGTATGACCTCGGTCCGCTTGACCGAATCGACGGCGAACGTGTAATCCCATTCGGCAGATCGCGCCCCCCCTCGCTGAGTGCATCGAGGATGGCGGAAGCATCGGGTGCCGGCGCGAGAACCATCGCAACGTGGGTTGCACCCCAGACGTCGGCGCTGACGTAACCATTGCGGTTCAGCAAAAGACCTTCAGCCACGCCCGCTCTGTAAGCGGACGGCCACGCCTCGAGCAAGGAACTTCTCGCGCACGCCTCGACGCCGTCCTCCTGCACCACGAACGTACCGTTCATCGAGCGATGTGCCACGGCGATGCCAAGCGAACGCAGCTCGGGTTTGTCGAGAGACTTGAGATCCGCTGCCGCGATTCGCATCGCCAGCTCCCCCTTACGAAAGATCTCGGCGTCGAGAAGGTCGCGAACGATTGCCTCAGTCGACCCCGCGATGAGTGCCTCAAGCCGCCTAAGTGCCCACCGGACCCACAGCATCGCCCCGTCGACGGCGACGACCATCAGCTCCGCGGAAATGTCAGGCAACACGGCTCGGCCATGGCCGGTGCCGCATCTGTTCCGCAGGGCCGGCAGTTGAGTGACGATCGTCTTCAAGCTCTGCGCGATGGCACGGATCTCTGGATCTGCCGCAAGATCCGTACCAGGCTGGCGTTTGAGTGCATCGTGCGCTCGACTGACGGTCAGGGAAAAGTCCTCATTGCTAGCGACGGTTTCTCCACGGGCGCCGAGGACCACTCGCGCAACCGCCTCGGCAAGATCCTTCGCCGTGCCGATGGCCAATGGCCGGTCATCGGCGGCAGTGGCTTCCTCCAGGCGGCTCCGACCGTCCTCAATCGCTTCCCAGGCCGCGCTATCAAGACCATCCGGGCGAGCCAGCGCGAACTCCATCCAAGAATCTTCGGATACTCGCGTGTCGTTGGTGTGGAGCTGGGCGCTAGCCGCGCGGACGTCTTCGTGGTATCAGGTGACGGGTGTTCATACCGAACCTCGGCACCGACGACGGACCGTGCACTCAGTAAACGAGAGTGCCTGCTGATGACGTCCCGTGCCGTCCAGGCCGACGGTCAAATGACGGTCAGAGATCCGTTACCAGGTGCTTGGCCTTAGCAATCAAGGCTTTGACCTGCGACTTCCTGTCGGGACGGCGGGATTTGAACCCACGACCCCTTGACCCCCAGTCAAGTGCGCTACCAAACTGCGCCACGTCCCGTTGCCGTCCGAGGACGACAGCCGATACAGACTAACGCATTGGTCTCACCGCCCGCGCGGGTCTTACCGGCGCAACGACGCGCCCCGGCGCAGTGCCGTACCGGCCGTGGCACCGCAAGATCAGCTAGATTCCCCAGCATCGGCCACGGCGCGGTTGTGGCCAACCAGTTGTCGAAACGTCGATGTCCACTGTGGCCAGTGCCGAGTGTGGTCCGCGAAGCATGCCCGGATGGGAGGTTACGTTTGCCCGCTCGACGCGGCGCTCGCGTTTTGAGCCCGCCGGACGCCGCGTGGTTCACCCTCGGGTAGTCCCGCAGCCGGCCCATCATGTGCGCATCCGTCCATCCGTTCGGACCGAATCGAAAGTTCCGCACGGTTCCCTCGATGACGTAACCGAAGCTCTCGTACATGCGGATCGTGCGGTCGTTGCCGACAAAGGCGATCAGCCCTAGACGGCTCAGATTGAGCCAATGGTCGCGCAAGCGGGAGACGGCGGTGTCACAGCCCGTACAGCGTCCTAGGAAGCTAGGTAAGAGGCTGAAGGGCAAGGTCAGCTGAGAAACGCTTCGACCAGGCGACCGGCGGCCCAGATGAGGTGAGAGAACGACGTGCGGTCAGCGCCCAGGAACGCACGCGAAGGTGGGCGAGGCGGCGAACGGGCGAGCAAGAAGTCAGGACTTCTTCTTGCGGGGTCGTACCGATATGTCGATTGGCGAGCCCTCGAAGCCGAACGCCTCGCGGAGCTTTCGCTCAACGAAGCGGACGTAGCCCGGGTCGAGCGGCCCCGACGTGAACAGTACGAACCGCGGCGGCCGCGTCGCGGCCTGGGTGGCGAAGAGAACCCTCGGCGCCCGGCCCCCGCGCACTGGGTGCGGCGTGGCCTGCACGACGGTGGTTATGAACTGGTTCAGCGGCCCGGTGGGGATACGTTGCTCCCAGCTCGATAGGGCACGGTGCAGCGCCGGCGCCAGGCGGTCCACCGAACGCCCGGTCTTGGCCGAGATGTTCACCCGGATCGCCCACGGTATGCGGCGAAGCTCGCGCTCCACCTCCTTCTCGAGGAAGTATCGGCGATCGGCATCGACGAGGTCCCACTTGTTGAAGGCGAGCACCAGCGCCCGGCCGGCCTCGGTAACCATCGTCAGCACCCGCTGGTCCTGCTCGCTGATCGGTTCGGCCGCGTCCAGCAACACCACGGCCACCTCGGCCGCTTCGATGGCGCCCGCCGTACGGAGGCTGGCGTAGTACTCGGTGCCGCTCGCCGTAACAACTCGTCGGCGCAACCCGGCGGTGTCCACGAACAGCCAGGGTTCCTCTCCGATGTGGACGATGCTGTCCACGGGGTCCACTGTGGTCCCCGCGACTGGGTCGACCACTGCCCGGTCCTCGTTCGCCAGCTTGTTCAGCAGCGACGACTTGCCCACGTTCGGCTTGCCGACGAGGGCGACCCGCCGCGGCCCCTGCGCCGGCGAAAGGAGCGCCGGCGGCGGCGACGGCAACGCGTCCAGCAGGGCGTCGAGCAAATCCCCCGAGCCACGACCGTGCAATGCGGAGACCGGGTACGGCTGACCCAAGCCCATCGACCACAGCCCCGCGGCCTCAAGTTCCTGCTGGGCGTTGTCGACCTTGTTGGCGACGAGGATGACCGGCCTTTTGGTCTTGCGCAGCATCCGTACCGCGGCCTCGTCCTCATCGAGCGCGCCCACGGTGGCGTCGACCACGAACAGGATCACATCCGCGGTGCGGGCCGCGGTTTCGGCCTGAGCCGCGATCGCGGCGGCGCGGTCCCGGGCGTCGGGGGCCCAGCCGCCAGTGTCCACAATGGTGAACCGACGACCCGACCACTGAGCGTCGTACGCCACGCGGTCCCGGGTCACGCCCGGTACGTCCTCCACGACCGCCTGCCGGCGACCGAGCACGCGATTGACCAATGTGGACTTTCCGACGTTAGGCCGGCCCACGACGGCGACCACCGGTACTGGCGCGACCTCGACAAGGTCGGAGTCCTCCTCGGTGAACTCGTCCTCGGAGTAGTCGAAGTCGTCGGGGTCGAACGCGTACTCCTCCGAGCTCATGCGGTAGGTCCCGGGCGCAGCAGGGCGACCAGACGGACGACCACCTCGTCGATGCCGAGCTCTGTCGTATCGAGCACCACCGCGTCGTCGGCCTGCGCGAGCGGGTCGGCGGCCCGGGTCGAGTCGAGCCGGTCGCGCCGTTCGAGAGCGGCCGCGGTGGCGTGCAGGTCGCTGGAGTCTTCGGCGCTGCGCCTCCGGGCGCGCTCGTGGGCGGACGCGGTCAGGAAGACCTTCAGGTCGGCGTCGGGGGCGACGACCGTACCGATGTCTCGTCCCTCGACGACGATGCCGCCGCCGTCCCGGGCGGCCGCGATGATCTCCCGTTGGCGGTCGACGAGTAGTCGGCGGACTCCGGGCACCGCCGCGACCGCGGAGACAAAGGTCGTCACGTCCTGCTGTCGGATGGCCGTGTCAACCGGCTCGCCATCGAGCGTCACGTGCGGCGCCGTCGGGTCCGTACCGATCGTCAACGCCAGCTCAGTTGCGATCTTGAGAACCGTGTCGGCATCGTGCGGATCAACCTGCGCGCGTAGCACGGCGAGGGTGACGGCGCGATACATGGCACCCGTGTCGAGATAACGCGCATCGAGCTCCGAAGCCAGCCGGCGGGACACGGTGGACTTGCCCGAGCCGGACGGCCCGTCGACCGCCACAACCAGGCCCTTTCCGGACCATCCGCCCACTGAGAGCCTCCCGCGCCAGAGTGTCGCCTCCATCATGCCCGGAACGCGAACGCAGGCACGGTCGGCGGCGGCCCGACGTGTCGAAGCCCACGCGATTGGGCTTGTAAAGCTTTCTTGCTAAAGCTATCTTTAGATACGTGTCCGCCCACGTAGAGTCCAACCGCGTCGAGCTCGACCGATCCGCGAGCGCTTCGCGCGTACGCCCACCCGATCCGGATGTCGCTGCTCGGTCTGCTTCGCCAGGAGGGCCCGAAGACCGCCACCGAGGCGGCTGCGGCGATCGGCCAGAGCGTCGCCAGCTGCTCGTTCCACCTGCGACAGTTGGCCCGGTACGGGCTGATCGAGGAGGTCGAAGGAGTTCACGGCCGAGCCAAGCCCTGGCGGGCCACGGCGCTCTACACATCGTGGCGTTCCGACTCGGACGACCCCGAGATGGCCGCCGCCGCGACCGTGCTGGAGCAAGTCATCCTCGACCGCTATCACCACGACGCCCGGGCCTGGCTCGCCCAGCGCGACCACGAGCCGGCCGCATGGCGAAAGGCGGGCCAGGCCAGCGACTTCCTGCTCTACCTCACCGCGGCCGAGGCCCGCCGGTTTAGCGAGCGGCTGTACGCGATGGTGGAGGAGTACGTGCCACGAAACCTCGACCCGGCGCAGCGGCCCAAGGGCAGCCGGGCGATTCGACTCATCCACTTGCTCTTTCCGTCCACATCGGACAACAGTCATGACTGAGGCCCTCGAAAAGGCTGCCCCGGCCTGGACCCTGTTGCGCGAGCGGATGTTCCGCCGGTACTGGAGCGCGGCGGCCATCTCCTTCGTCGGCGACCAAATCACTCTGCTCGCGCTCCCGCTGCTCGCGGTGCTCGTGCTCGACGCCACCCCGGCCGAGATGGGCTACCTGACCGCGGCCGGGCTCGCGCCCAACCTCGCCCTCGCCCTCGTCGCTGGCGTCTGGGTCGACCGGCGCCAGCATCGCCGCCATGTCATGGTCGCGGCCGACATTGCCCGAGCCGTGCTGGTCGCCTCGATCCCTGTCGCGTACGGCCTGGGCATTCTGGGCATGACCCAGCTGTACGCCGTCGCCTTCCTGATCGGGTCCTGCAGTTGCTTCTTCGAGGTCGCCAACGGCACCCTGTTCGTCTCGCTGGTCCGGCCACAGCAGTACGTACCGGCTAGCTCACTTCTCAACGGTGCTCGGGCAATGTCCTTTGTGGCCGGTCCGAGCGCGGCCGGTTGGTTGGTGCAATTGCTCGGTGCCCCGGTGGCGCTCATCGCAGACGCGCTCTCGTACGTCGGGTCCGCTCTGCTGCTCGGCCGTACCAAGGCGACCGAGCCGCCGCCGGAACGCAACAAGAATGGCCAGTTCTCGGCTGGTTTTAAGTTCCTGCGGTCGTCGAGGTCGCTATCGTCGCTGCTGCTCGCCGTCGCCACGGTCAATCTGTTCAACTACATGTTTGCCGCGCTGATGATTCTCTATATCACCGTCTACCTCGGAGTGACTCCGGGCGTGCTGGGCGTGGTCTTCGGTGCCGCGTCGGTCGGTGCCCTGCTCGGCTCGCTGGTGACCGGAAAGCTCAGCCGGATCGTCGGCGTCGGACCGGCGTACGCGATCGGGCTCGTGGCTTTTCCGTTGCCGCTACTACTGATCCCGCTGGCCGGGGGCGCGCGGCCCGTCATGCTGGCGATGCTCTTTCTGGCCGAGGCCCTGTCGGGGTTGGGCGTGATGATTCTCGACATCACGGCCGGCTCACTGTTGTCGTCGCTTATCCCGCACCGGATGCGGGCCCGCGTATCCGGCATGTTCCGCACCGTGAACTACGGCATCCGCCCGATCGGCGCGCTGCTGGGCGGGGCCGTCGGCACGCTCGTCGGCGTGCACACGACACTGTGGATCGCCGGAGTCGGGGCGCTGCTGGGCGTGCTGTGGTTGATCGGGTCGCCGATCATCCAGATGCGAACGCTGCCCGACCCACCGGACTAAGTGGATCGTGGTGCCGGACGGCGCTCATGACGGCCGTTTCGTACCACGATCTCAAAGGTCAGTCGGCCGCTTCGCGGATCGTCTCGAGGGTTCCGTCACCGTCGGTGTCGGTGGCGACCACGTCGAGGAATCCGTCGCCGTCGCGGTCGTGACCGATGAAATCGATCCGGCCATCGAAGTCGCGGTCGAGCGCCACCGTGTCCGCCTTGCCGTCGCCGTCGGTGTCGAGCGTGAACTTGTCGGACACGCCGTCGCCGTCGCGGTCGTAGGCCATGACGTCGATGCGCTTGTCGCCGTCACGGTCCGCGGCCGCGACGACGTCGTGAATCTGATCCTTGTAAAGCGCGTCCTCGGGGCTCATGCCCATGTCACCCAAGGTGTACGGGTTCGGCGTCTCGCTCATCGCTGTGGACCCTCCTGTCGGGAGTATGTCGACGTCCACCATAGGGCGCCGGGTCGACCCACCCGGACATGACACGTCAGTTGGAGATGACCTTGCCGGGGTTCATGAGGTTGTGCGGATCGAGTGCCGCCTTGATGGCGCGATGGACCCGCATGCTCACCGGTCCGATCTCACGCTCCAGCCAGTCCCGTTTGAGCAGACCCACGCCGTGCTCTCCGGTGCACGTGCCGCCGAGGGACAGCGTCAGCGCCATGATGTCGTCGAACGCGAGCTTCGCGGCCGCCACCGACGACGGGTTGGTGCGGTCCATAAGGATCTTCGGGTGCAAGTTGCCGTCGCCGGCATGCCCGAGCACCCCGATGACGACGTGGCGCGAGGCAGCGATGGTCGTGATCGCCTCGCAGAACTCGGCCGTGGTCGACCGAGGGACGGCCACGTCCTCGATGATCACTTCCCCGGCGTCGCCATAGGTGGTCTCGGCGAGTCGCTTCATCGCCGGCTGGGACAGGCGCCGGGCGCCCTGGAGCGCATCGGCCTCGTCGGCGTCGGAGGCCACGTAGACCTCTGTGGCACCAGCCTGAATGCACAAGTGCTCGATCTGAGCGAGCTCTGCCGGGGCGTTCGCCGAGTCCGATGCGATGAGCAGCATCGCCTCGGCGTCGACGGCCAGCCCCATCGGTCGATACGCCTCGATAGCACCGAGGTGCACCCGGTCGAGCAGTTCCAACATGCTCGGCGTCGCCCCGGCGGCGGTGATCGCGGCGACCGCGGCGCCCGCGTCCCGTACCGACGAAAACATGGCGACCAGGGTGAGCGAGGCGGGCGGGGCCGGGCGCAGCGCCAGGGTGATCTCCGTGATGATGCCGAGCGTCCCCTCCGATCCCACGAAGAGTCTCGTCAGGTCGTAGCCGGCCACCCCCTTGGCCGTGCGCCGCCCCGTCCGCAGGACCGAGCCGTCGGCGAGCACGACCTCGAGCCCCAGCACGTACTCGGTCGTCACGCCGTACTTGACGCAGCACATCCCGCCGGCGTTGGTCGAGACATTGCCCCCGACCGACGACGACTCCCATGAACTCGGGTCGGGCGGGTAGAACAACCCGTGCTCGGCCACGGCCCGGCGCAGCGTGGCATTGATGACGCCCGGCTGGACCACCGCCACCCGATTGGCCGTGTCGATGGACACGATCCGGTCCATCCGCTCAAGGGAGATCAGCAGGGCGCCGTCGACCGCGTTGGCACCGCCGGCGAGGCCGGTGCGCGCGCCCTGCGGCACCACCGGGATCTGGTGCGCCGCCGCGATCCGTACCGCCGCGGCCACCTCCTCGGTCGTGGCCGGTCGCAACGCGGCAAGCGGCATCCCGGGCTTTTCGTCGCCGAAGAGGTCCGCCGAATCCCGTCCGAGCGACAGCAGGATGTCCGGATCCGTGATCAAGTCGGGGAAAGCGGCGCTCAGGTCGTCGAGTGCGCTCACCCGCCAAACCTATCAATCAACCGACTCAAGATCTGGATGGGGCGGACTCGGCCTCGGCGAACAGGGCGGCTACCTCGGCGCGGGTGAGGTGGCGCCACCGGCCGGGCTTGAGGTTGCCCAGGGCGACCGGCCCCACCTTGGTACGGATGAGCCGGGACACGGGGTGCCCCACGTGGTCGAGCATCCGTCGGACGATGTGCTTGCGCCCCTCGTGCAGCGTGATCTCAATAAGGGCGGTGCGGGCGGTCGCGTCGACGAGCCGGAAGGAGTCCGCCTTCGCCAGGCCGTCCTCCAGGTCGACGCCCTGCTTGAGGGTGCGCCCGACGCCACGCGGGAGCGGACCCGCGACCTCGGCCAGATACGTCTTGGCCACGCCGTACGACGGGTGGGTGAGCCGGTGCGCCAAGTCCCCGTCGTTCGTGAGCAGCAGCAGGCCCTCGCTGTCCGTGTCGAGCCGGCCGACGTGATAGACCCGCTGCGGCACGGTGTGACCGAGAAGTTCTGCGATGCCCGGGCGACCGCGCTCGTCGGACATCGTGGAGACGATTCCGCGCGGCTTGTTCAGGGCGAGGTACACCAGCCGGGTGTCGGTGACCACGCGCTCGCCGTCGACGTGAATCACTGACCGGCGCGGGTCGGCCCGGTCGCCCAGCGTGGCACGCCTACCGTCCACTGTGACCCGTCCCGCCGCGATCAGCTCCTCGCATGCCCGCCGGGAACCGACGCCGGCCCCGGCCAGGATCTTCTGCAGCCGCTGCGGTCCTCCGTCCTCTTCGGACGGTTCGGCGGCGGACGGTTCGGCGGCGGACGGTTCGGCGAAGGGCGGATCGGCGAAGGGCGGATCAGCGGACGGCCGGTCGGCGGGAGGCGGATCAGCGTTGCGCAAGATCGATCTCGTCCAGGTTCTCCGGCAGGTACGGCGCGAGCGACGGGAGATCCTCGACGCTGTCGATGCCGAGCTTCTCGAGAAACAGGTTCGTCGTGCGGTAAAGGTGCGCGCCGCCGTCCTCGACCCCACACTCCTCGACCAGGCCCCGGGTGACCAGGGTCTTGATGACACCGTCGCAGTTGACCCCGCGGATCGCCGCCACCCGCGATCGCGTGACCGGCTGCTTGTACGCGACCACGGCCAGGGTCTCCAGGGCCGCCTGGGTGAGTCGGATCTGCTGGCCGTCGAGCACAAAACGCTCCACATAGGACGCATACGCGGCACGGGTGTACAGCCGCCACCCGCCGGCCACGCGGCGCAGGTCGATCCCGCGGCCGGGACGGGCGTACTCATCGGCGAGCGCCTTGAGGGCGGCCTCGATCCGTACCGTCGGCTCCTCGAGTACCTGGGCCAGTACCACCGGGCCGACGGGATTGTCGACCACAAGCATGATCGCTTCGAGAGCGCCGCGCAGCTGCTCGTCGGTGAGCCCGGGCTCGAAGTCGTCCGGGTTGGGCAGATCCTCGCCGTCGCCGTAGGCGAACCGGCCCACGCCGAGCTCCTCGGGCGTGTAGTCCGCCGCCGGCTCGACGATCAGCTCCGGCAGCTCACGCGCCCACGGCGGCACCCAGGTCGCCGCGAAGCTCTCGAACGCGGTCTCCGCGGCTCGCCGCTTTCCCGAGTGCTCGCTGCGAGGCTCGGGGTCGTCCGACGAAGCCGGTTCGATCGGCAGGTCCTCATCGGTCACGGCGTGTTCTCCTCTCCCCCGTGCGACTCCCCCTCTGAATCGACGTCTGAATCGACCAACTCAAATCCCTCGTCGTCGTCGCCCTCGGTGACCAACTCGCCGACGACTTCCGGGTCCCCGGCGCCGTACTCGTCGACCCGGAAGTCCGCGCCAGCGCTCTCGTCCCCGGTCCAGGTCACGGTGAGTTCGCTGAGCGCGGCCACCTGATCGAACGCGACCAGCCCCTCCCGGTAGAGCTCGAGCAGAGCCAGGAACCGGGCCACGATCTCGAGCACCGTGGTGCAGTCGGCGCAGAGCGCGCGGAACGTCGCGATGCGCGCCCGGATCAGCTTTTCGCGCAGGATCAGCATGTGCTCGCGGACGCTGACCCGCACCATGTGCACGTGGTCGATCGCGACCATCGGCACCGGCTTGGGTGCCATGGCCTTCACCGCGAGCTGGGCCAGCTTGGCGGGGTCGATGCCGAGCACCGTCTCGGGCAGGGCGTCGGCGTAGCGCTGTTCCAGCTTGACGGCGCGGGCAAAGCTGCGCCCCGCCTCGGCGTCGAGCTCAGCGATGACCGCGGCCAACTCCTTGTACGCCTTGTACTGCAGGAGGCGGGCGAAGAGCAGGTCCCTCGCCTCGAGCAGGGCGAGGTCCTCCTCGTCCTCCACGTCGGCCTGGGGCAGTAGCTTGGCCGCCTTCAGGTCGAGGAGCGTGGCCGCCACGACGAGGAACTCGCTCACCTCGTCCAGATCCCAGTCGTCGCCCATCGCCCGGATGTAAGAGATGAACTCGTCCGTGACCTTGCTCAGCGCGAGCTCGGTGATCTCAAGCTTCTGTTTACCGAGAAGCTGCAGCAGCAGGTCGAACGGGCCGGTGAAGTTGGTCAGCGTGACGTGAAAGCCCCTCGGGGCCCCGCCGGTCGTTGTGCCGTCGGGAACTGCGGCGGCGGGCTGCGTCACCCCAGCCACGTTACTCACCCCGGGCCGCCAAACCGGGTGGGCGCGACGCCTTCACGGGCGTGCTACCTCAGCTTCGGCGCGTGGGCGGCGATAACCTCGCGGGCCAGTTGCCGGTAGGCCTTCGCGCCGGCGGACCCCGGGTCAAGTGATGTGATCGGAGCCCCGGCGACGGTTGACTCGGGGAACTTAACGGTCTTCGTGATCACGGTCTGGTACACCTTGTCGCCGAACGCTTCCACCACCCGCTGCAGCACCTGGCGATGGTGCGTGGTGCGGCTGTCGTACATGGTGGCGAGAATGCCCTCGAACTCCAGGTCGAAATTGAGCCGCTCCCGCACCTTGTCGATGGTGTCGAGCAGCAACGCGACACCGCGCAGGCTGAAGAATTCACACTCCAGCGGTACGAGCACTCCGTGGGCGCAGGTCAGCGCGTTGATGGCCAGCAGGCCGAGCGATGGCTGGCAGTCGATGAGGATGAAGTCGTAATCCTTGTAGACCGGACGCAGGAGCCGGGCCAGCGCGAGCTCGCGGGCCACCTCAGTGACGAGCTGGATCTCCGCGGCGGAGAGGTCGATGTTGGCCGGTAAGAGGTGCAGGCCGGCCACATTGGTCTTGATCAGAACGTCCTCGAGCGTGACCTCCTCCTGCATCAGCAGGTTGTAGATCGACAGATCGAGATTGTGCGGATTCACCCCGAGGCCGACGGACAGCGCTCCCTGCGGGTCGAAGTCGACGAGCAGTACCTTGCGGCCGTACTCCGCCAGGGCCGCGCCGAGATTGATGGTGGTCGTCGTCTTGCCGACGCCACCCTTCTGGTTCGCCATGGCGATGATGCGGGCCGGTCCGTGGTGATCGAGCGGCGCGGGATTCGGGATGGCACGACGAGCCGTATAGGCGGTCGGATCCGCCGGCCCCAGGTCCGCGCCCAGGTCAAGCGCGGACTGCTCAGCCCGCATCCCCTGAGCCCAGGAGTCGCCCCGCTCGTCGATGCTCGCCATCTCCCGATTCGCTCCCTTGCGGCATCGCTAGCCGCAACATTCACGCCGCTGTCAGCCGACGCGCCGACTGTACGACACCGCACCCCCGGGGGCATGCGTAGCGCTCGGCGTGTCGCGGCGCGGGTGCTCTCCGCGCAGGCTCAGCGGGCGCGGCTCGGCGGAAGCGCTCCGCGCTGGCTCAGCGGGCGCGGGGATGCGAGACGGCGTAGACCTCGCGCAGCTTCTCAACCGTGACCAACGTGTAGACCTGGGTCGTGGTCACGGATGAGTGGCCGAGAAGTTCCTGAACCACCCGCACGTCGGCGCCTCCGTCGAGCAGATGGGTGGCGAACGAGTGGCGCAGCACGTGCGGCGACAGATCTCCCGCCAGGCCAGCCCGCTCGGCGGCCTGACGCAGGATCAGCCACGCCCCCTGCCTGGTCAACGGACCACCGCGGGCGTTGCGGAACAGCAGATGGCCGGTACGACCGGTACGCGCGCGGGCCACGAGCGCGGGTCTCGCCCGTACCAGATACGCCGTCAACGCGTCCCGGGCGTAACCACCCACGGGAACCACGCGGGCGCGCCCGCCTTTACCGCGCAGCAGCACGCTGCGGTCATCCAGGTCGAGATCGTCGACCGCCAGACCGACCGCCTCGGAGACCCGCGCCCCGGTCCCGTAGAGAAATTCGAGCAGCGCCACATCCCGCAGCGCCAGAGGACCGTCACCGACCGCGGCGGCTTCCAGGAGACGCCGGACCTCGTCCACCCCGAGCGCCTTGGGAAGGCGCCGGGACTGGGTCGGCGGGTGCACGTCGCGACCGGGGTCGTCATCGGCCAACCCCTCTCGGGCCGCGAACCGGTGCAGCCCGCGAACCGCGCTCACGGCCCGGGCGGCTGAGGCCGCAGACAGCGGTGGGTCACTCTCCCGCAAGGAGCGCAGGTACGCCGTGATGGTTCGCTCGTCGACATCGGTGAACGCGACACCCTCAGCGTCAAGGCGCGCGGCGTAGCGGGCAAGATCGCGGCGGTAGGCGGCGATCGTGTTCGCCGCGAGGCCCCGCTCCACGGCGAGGTGGTCGAGGTACGCAGTTACCACCGCGTGCAAGGAAGGTGCCCCTCCATACGTTTTCGGGCCATGAAGGTGCCCTTCCTCGCGCCGACGTGAGCGGCGGGCGCCCGGTGTCAGGTGAGCACTTCCTCGAGCTTCACGGAGTCCATGCCGTGCGCCTCGGCAACCGGGCCGTAGGTGATGTGCCCATCGTGGGTATTGAGGCCAAGGGCCAGTGCTCGGTCCCGGCGCAGGGCTTCCTTCCACCCGTGGTTCGCCAACTCGAGGGCGTACGGCAGCGTCACGTTCGTCAATGCGTACGTCGACGTGTGCGGCACCGCGCCCGGCATGTTCGCCACGCAGTAGAAGAGGCTGTTGTGGACCGGGTACACGGGATCGGCGTGGGTGGTCGGGTGGGAGTCCTCGAAGCAACCGCCCTGGTCGATCGAGATATCGACGAGCACGCTGCCCTTCTTCATCCGCGACACCAGCTCGTTGCTGATCAGCTTGGGGGCCTTCGCGCCCGGCACGAGCACCGCGCCGATGACGAGGTCGGCATCGAGAACCGCCTTCTCGATCTCGTACGCGTTCGACGCCACGGTCTGCAGATGGCCGCGATAGTCCGCGTCGGCCGCCCGCAGCCGGGCGATGTTCTTGTCGAGCAGCAGCACCTCTGCCTGCATGCCGAGCGCGATCGCGGCGGCGTTCATGCCGGAGACCCCAGCCCCGAGGACCACGACCTTGGCCGCATAGACACCGGGCACACCGCCCATGAGGATGCCGCGACCGCCGCCGGAGCGCATGAGCTGGTACGAGCCGACCAGCGGGGCGAGCCGGCCGGCCACCTCGGACATCGGCGCGAGCAGCGGCAGTGAACCATCCGGCAGCTCGACCGTCTCGTAGGCGATGCCGGTGGTGCCGCTCTTGATCAGCGCCTCGGTGCATTCCTTCGACGCCGCCAGGTGGAGGTAGGTGAACAGAACGTGGTCGCCGCGCAGCCGCGGGTACTCCTCCGCGATCGGTTCCTTCACCTTGAGAATCAGGTCGCCGTTTGCCCACACATCGTCCGCGGTCGGCAGGATCGTCGCCCCGGCCGCCCCGAACTCGTCATTCGTGATCGACGAGCCGACCCCGGCGTCGGACTGGATATAGACCTCGTGGCCGGCCCGGACGAACTCGTTCACGCCCGCCGGCGTGATGGCCACCCGATACTCGTGGTTTTTGACCTCGCAGGGGATGCCAACCTTCACGGCTACACCTCTTCCGGCGCCGGCGCGGGGCGGCGCCGTTGCCGCCACGGAGACCACCGACTGCCTCACCTTGGGAGTCTATGGCGACCAGCGCACGGACGACGGCACCCGCCTGGCCATCGACGACCGGCCCACCCGTACCGTCGGCATCATGTATGGACCCTCGGGCTATGGGGCCGACCCCGCAGCCGTCTCGGACAAGAGCAAGGTGACCGCCGGGTTGCTGCAACTCCTGCCTGGATTCCTGCTGGCACTGGGCGGAATCGGGCGTCTCTATGCCGGCAACACCACGATCGGCGTGATCCAGCTGGTGGCGACCGTGATCGGGTGGCTGTCGTTCTGGTGCGGGTTCCTGCTCATCGTGCCGTTCGTCATCAGCGGTGCCGTCTGGCTGTGGTTCGTGATCGACGGCATCCTCATGCTGGCCGGGCGCCCCGTCGACGGCCAGGGACGGCCGCTACGGGCCTGAGCGGACGCCGCGGAGGTGCCACGCGGCGAGCACGCCCAACGCGCTCGGCCCGTTGGTGATCTCGCCCCGGTACACCATGTCGACCGCCTCGGCCAGGGGGATCCGGTGGGCCGTGAGGTCCACCTCCTCGAACTGGCGGTGGAAGGCGAATCCCGCATCGACGGGCGTCAGGTCACGGGCGAGGAACAGCTGCAGCTGCTCGGTGGAGTAGCCGGGGGTGGTGTAGATCGCCAGCAGCGGCTCCCAGCGGGCGGCGGTCACCCCCGCCTCCTCGGCCAGCTCCCGGGCGGCCGCCGCCACCGGATCCTCACCGGGCACGTCGAGCAGCCCGGCGGGCAGCTCCCAGAGCACCTCACGCACGGCGTGCCGGTACTGCCGTACCAGCACGATCCGCTCCTCGTCGTCCAGAGCGACGATGGCGACCGCGCCGCCGTGGCGGATGTAGTCGCGCTCGGCGGTGCTGCCGTCGGGCATCGCGACCTCGTCGGTGACGAGGCTGAATATCGCGCCGTGGAAGCGTTGCTTGGTCTGCCGGACGTCGTACCCGGATGCGGTCACCGCACGCTCGCTGGCGCGGCATGACCGTTGGCACCCATGTCGACCGGCAGCCGATCGGCGGCGTTGTAGGTCAGGGCGGCGCCGACGAAACCGACGAAGAGCGGATGCGGCCGGGTCGGCCGGCTCTTCAGCTCCGGGTGGGCCTGCGTGGCCACGAAGTACGGGTGCAGCTCCCGGTCGAGCTCGACGAACTCGACGAGCCGGCCGTCGGGCGAGGTGCCGCTGATGACCAGGCCCGCCTTGGTGAGCGCGTCCCGGTACGCGTTGTTCACCTCGTACCGGTGGCGGTGCCGTTCGTTGACCGAGTGCGAGCCGTACACCTCCGCCGCGAGCGTCCCGGGCGCCAGGTCGGCCGGGTAGGAGCCCAACCGCATGGTGCCGCCGAGGTCTCCCTTGCCCGCGACGATGTCCTCCTGGTCGGCCATCGTCGCGATCACCGGGTGGGCAGCCTCGGGATCGAACTCGAGGGAGTTCGCGCCCTCTAGGTCGGCCAGGTGCCGGGCCACCTCGATGGTCATGCACTGCAGCCCCAGACACAGACCAAGCGTCGGGATGCCGCGCTCGCGGGCGTACCGGACGGCTCCGATCTTCCCCTCGATCCCCCGCACCCCGAATCCACCGGGGATCACGACACCGTCCACACCGGACAGTGCGGCGGCCGCCCCACTGGGAGATACGCAATCGTCGCTCGGGACCCATCGGATCTCGACCCGGGCGTGGTGGGCGAACCCGGCCGCCCGCACGGCTTCGCTGACCGACAGGTAGGCGTCGGGAAGGTCGACGTACTTGCCGACGATCGCGACCGTGACCGTCTGCTTTGGATGGTGGACCCGCTCGAGCAGATCATCCCAGCGCGACCAGTCGACGTCACGGAAGCTGAGCCCGAGCCGGCGCACGACATAGGCGTCGAGGCCCTCGCGGTGCAGCACCTTGGGAATGTCGTAAATGGACGGTGCGTCCACGGCGGAGACGACCGCCTCCCGGTCGACGTCGCAGTAGAGCGACAGCTTGTGCTTGAGCTTCTCCGGGATCTCGCGATCGGAGCGGCACACCAGGGCGTCGGGCTGGATACCGATGTTGCGCAGCGCGGCCACCGAGTGCTGGGTCGGCTTCGTCTTGAGCTCGCCGCTGGGCGCCAGGTACGGCACGAGCGACACGTGCAGGAAGAAACAGTTGTCCCGGCCGATGTCGTGGCGGATCTGCCGGATCGCCTCGAGGAACGGCAACGACTCGATGTCGCCGACCGTGCCACCCACCTCGGTGATCACCACATCCGGCGAGCGACCGTCGTCGTCGGGTGCGGCCATAGCCCGGATCCGGGCCTTGATCTCGTTGGTCACGTGCGGGATGACCTGCACGGTGTCGCCCAGGTATTCGCCGCGCCGTTCCTTGGCGATCACCTCGGAGTAGATCTGGCCGGTGGTCACGTTCGCCTTTCGGGACAGATCCCGGTCCAGGAAGCGCTCGTAGTGCCCGACATCGAGGTCGGTCTCCCCGCCATCGTCGGTGACGAACACCTCACCGTGCTGGAACGGGTTCATCGTGCCTGGATCCACGTTGAGGTACGGGTCCAACTTCTGCATGACCACGTGCATCCCGCGGGCGGTCAGAAGGTTGCCGAGGCTCGAGGCGGTGAGGCCCTTGCCGAGCGAGGAGGCCACGCCTCCGGTGACGAAGATGTGCTTGGTCGTCCGTGCCGAAAGGGCCACCGCATGCTCCCGTGGTGTCGAGGCTCCTGCTATCGAGGCTCCTGGTGTCGGCTCCTGAATCGGGCCAGGCGTGAGGCGCGATCAGGTCTTCCCACGGGATTTCACGCTAACACGAGCTGGCGAGTAGGCGCCCTACCGGCGACCACCGGGCGCGTCGCGGGCCGCTTCGGTGAGATGTGTGTACGCGGCGGCGATCTGGACCACCGCGCCCTCGACGCTGGGCCAGGTGCTGGCCTCAGCGGCGGCCGCGGCGGAGAGAGCCGATCGGGCGGCGCCGTCGTCGAGCAGCCCTCGAACCGCCGCCTCCAACGCGTCGACGTCCCCCGGCGGGACCTGCATGGCGCCAGCGCCCAGGAGCTGGGCGACGGTCCCGCCGGCCGCAACCACCAGGGCTCGATCGGCCTTTGCGGCCTGCATGGCGAACTGCGGCCGGGCCCGGGGGCCAGTGACGACGGCGATCTCGGCGGCCCGGATCAGGTCGGGCAGGGTCGAGCCTTCGCCGTCGGGCGCGTCGTGCCCCACGAACGTCACGGGTGCCCGGGCCACGGCGGCCTGGGCGACAAGGTCGCGGTAGGCCGGACCGACGCCCACGATCACGACCTGTGGCACCGGACGGCGCTCCCGCCACCGGGCCGCCGCGGTGATCAGCACGTCATGTCGGCTGCGCATGTGCAGCCGTCCGTGGCTGAGCACCAACGGAGCGTCGGCCTCGAAACCGAGCTCGTCGCGCACCTGCGCCGGGGTGCGGCGCGCAGGCGTGGGATCGGGCAGCAGCGGTGGCACGAGGCGGACCTCGCGCGCGCCCAGCCGAGTCGCGGCGGCGACCAGGTCCGGCGTCGCGGCGAGCGTCAGCTCCGCGGCGGCGACGACCGTACGGGCGAGCGCCCAGCCGGCCAGACCGGCCGGACCCGCCGCGGGCACCGGATCGAGCCACGTGAGCACCATCGGCGTGGCGCCGGACCGGGCCAGGGAGGCGGCCAGGCCAGCCCGCAACCCGTGCGCGTGGATGACGTCGACACCCTCGGCGCGTACGACCTTCCGTAACGCGGCCACGCCGCCGAGGCCCACGGTCACCGGCATCGGGAACGTCGGTGCCCCGCTGCTGTCGAACGACGCCGACGCGTCGGGTGGGCAGACCACCTCAACGTCGATCTGCCGGCGCGCCAGGGCGGTGGCGAGCAGAGCCGCGTCGTGGCCAATGTCGCCTTCGAAGACCTCGACCACCCGCAGACCCACGCTCTCAGGGTACGGATTCCGGCGCGGTCGTCCCCGAACTACTCCGGGCATTCACGATTACTCGGGGTACTCAGCGGGTCGCGGGGCGTGGTCGGGGTGCGAGTTCGCCCGCCATCCCTCGACCGGCAGGTCGAACTTCGCCACCAACCGATCCGTGAACGGCCGCGGCTCAAGCCGCGCCACATAGACCGGCTTGAGGCCCCTCCGGACGGTGATGACCGAACCAGGCGGCACGGCGAAGACCCGCCGGCCGTCGCAGAAGAGCACCGCGGGTGGCCCGTGCGGGTCCACGGTGATGGTGACCGTCGATGATGGCGCGGTCACGAGGGCTCGACTGAACAGCGCGTGCGCGGAGATCGGCACCAGCAGGAGCGCCTCCACTCCCGGCCACACGACCGGACCACCCGCGCTGAAGGCATACGCCGTCGACCCCGTGGGCGTCGCACAGATGACGCCGTCGCAGCCGTACCGCGACAATGCCCGACCGTCCACATCGACCCGGACCTCGAGCATCCGCTCCCGCGCCGCCTTCTCCACGCTCATCTCGTTCAACGCCCAGGAGGAGGCGAGTTCGATGCCGTTGTGCACCATCATCACGTCGACGGTGATGCGTTCCTCCACTGTGTACTGTCGCTCGACCGCCCGGCGGACGGCGGCGTCGAGGTCGGCCACCTCCGCCTCGGCCAAGAAGCCCACCTTGCCGAGATTGATGCCGAGCAGCGGAGCGCCGGCCGGGCGGGCCAGTTCGGCGGCCCGGAGAAATGTGCCGTCGCCGCCGAGAGCAAAGACCAGTTCCACCTCGTGCGCGGCGTCCGTACCGCGCACCGGCACCACGCCGGCAAGGTCCAGATTGGGCGCCTCCTCCGCGACGACCCGCACCGTGAATCCGGCCTCAATGAGGTCCCGCGCCACGGCCCGGGCGTGCTCGGTGCTGTCCTTGCGCCCGGTGTGGGTCACCAGCAACGCGGTGCGGGTCATGGCTGCACCGGTACGGCCGACCCGGCGGGGCCACTCCGCGCCTCACCGTCGGCCGCGGAAGAGCGTGCGACCTCCGACTCGGTGGCCATCCGTACTGCCTCGGGGTCGGCGGGTGGCGCACCGCGCCGCAACCATAGGAAGAACTCCACGTTGCCCGACGGACCCGGCAGCGGGCTGACCGCGATGCCAGCCACGCCAAGGTCGAGAGAACGCGCTGCATCGGCGACGTCGAGCACGGACTCGGCCCGCAACTGCGGATCCCGCACGACACCGCCGGAGCCCACACGCCCGCGGCCGACCTCGAACTGAGGCTTCACCATCGGTACGAGGTCACCGTCCGCCGCCGTGCAGGCAGCGAGCGCCGGCAGCACGAGTCGCAACGAAATGAACGAGAGGTCCGCCACCGTCAGCTCGACCTGTCCCCCGATCGCCGCCGGAGTCAGGGTCCGCACGTTCGTCCGTTCCAGCACACTCACCCGAGCATCATTGCGCAACGCCCAGGCGAGCTGCCCGTACCCCACGTCGACCGCGACCACTGTGGACGCACCTCGTCGCAGCAACACATCCGTGAAACCACCGGTGGACGCCCCGGCATCCAGGCACCGCCGGCCGGCCACGCCGAGCCCGGCCGGCGCGAACGCGTCCAGCGCCCCGGCCAGCTTGTGCCCACCGCGGGAGACAAACTCGTCGGCCCCGGACTCGATCAAAAGCAGTGGATCGGCCGGGTCGACCATGGCTGCCGGCTTCTGTGCCGGGGCTCCGCGCAACAACACCCGGCCGGTCGCGACGAGCTCGGCCGCATGCTCGCGGGACCGGGCCAGTCCACGCCGGACCAGTTCGGTGTCGAGTCGATTGCGCCGCGCCACCGTGGTTGCTGCTCGGTCACTCGTCGCGGACCGCGTCCAGCGTCTCGCGCAGGACGCGGTCTGCTTCGGCGAGCGGGGCGATCTGCTGGTCCGGCGGTGTGTCAGCCGCCGCCGCAACGGCCGCGAGTGCGGCGTCGATGCGCGGCTGACCGGTTGCCGGTGCGGTGTCGCCGGCGGACGTCGGTGCGTCGGGATAGTTCACGGCGACGCCTTCCGAGGCGGTGCCTTCTTGGCCACCGTCTTCTTCGCCACGGTCTTCTTGGCCACCGCCTTCTGAGCCACGGTTTTGTTGGCCACGGTTTTCTTAGCCACGGTTTTCTTGGCCGGGCTCGAAGCCGTCTCCGTGGTCTTGCGCGCGGTCGTCTTCTTGGCGGTGGTCGTCTTCGGCGTGGCCGTTGTCGCCTTCGCCCTGGTGGTCTGCGAGGCGGACCGCGTTGCCGCGCCGGCTCGGCGGGGCGTGGTTGACGCCGTACCCTTGTCGGCCCTCGTCTGCGCCTCCTTCAGCTGGCGCTCGAGATCGCGCACCCGGCCGGTGAGCTCGGTCACTTCGTCCATCGTGGCCAGACCGACCCGGCCCAGGGCCCGGTCGACCTCGACCTTCACCATCTTCCCGAGCGCCTCGCGGTTGGCCGAGTTTGCGGCCACCAGGTCGCTGGTCATGCTTCTTACCTGGTCAGCGGTGGCGTTGCCCTTGCCGACGAGGTCCTTGACGACCCTCCGGACCCGCTTGCGGGACGTGTCGCCCAGTCCCGTCGCCAGCTCCAGATAAGTCCGCCATGCCTCCTGCATCGTGGCGGTCCCTTCCCGATCGGTTGTTCTGACCACCTCACGCTACCGGCCCGGGTTGGCCGCGCAGTGCGGTACCGTGCGCGACGTCGGAATGTGATGTTGGACCGTAGACATGCAACAGGCATCAGCGGAGGTGCGATGGCGACGGTTGAGCAGTGCCGGCAGGCGTTGGAGACCGTCGCGTCCCGTCTCGCTGGCGATCCCGAGGCCGGCAAGCAGGTCGACCTGGACCGGTCGGTGGCCTGCCACATCCGGGACCTGAACACGTACTTCCATGGCCGACTTAGCAACGGCAGCATCGTCGACCTGGCCGACGGCGACGATCCCAAGGCCCAGATCCGGCTCAGCGTCTCCGGCGACGACCTGCTCGCCATGGTCGACGGCCAGCTGAACTTCGCGGCGGCGTGGGCGTCCGGGCGAGTGTCGATAAAGGCCGGCTTTGGCGACCTGCTCAAGCTCCGCAAGCTGCTCTGATCGCGACCTGCTGTTGCTGACCGCGGCCTGCTGTTAAGGAGGGTCCGCTTCCTAACCTTTTCTGCATAGAAGGGGTCCCTTCTTCACAAGTGTCAGGCCGGACCGCCGGGCGTGGCCTTCACCGACCAAGCGGCGAAGCGGCCCAGCCCGAGCGCACTCACCGCGGCCTCGGCGACCGGGTCGGCCGCGCGGATTCCAGTCCACTCTGGATGGATCCAGGCCGCCCGGGCGAGGGCCCGCAGCGCTGCCACAGCGTCGTCCCGGCCACGTTCCGACTCCGTGCTCAGCACCAGGTGGTCCGCGTCGTGGACGACACGCCACCCGCCCGCGCTCGCGGCGCCGTCGCACCATTCGGGCACGCGAGACTCATCGTCCACTGAGGACAGTGCCCGGCAGTCCGCGGCAACGTGGGTGGGACGTTGGTGCGCCGGCGCGGCGAGCAGGTCCGCCGCCGTGCTCACACCGGTGAGCACGAGCAGGCTGTCCATGCTGGCACGGCCCGCACCCTCGATGTCGGTATCGAGCCGGTCTCCGACCACGAGCACTTGCTCAGCGCCGCGATGCCGAGCGGCCGTGGTGAACAGCAGCGGCTCCGGCTTTCCCACCACCGTGTCAGGCGTGCGCCCACCAAGGGCGGCGACGAGCGCGGCGACGAGACTTCCGTTGCCCGGCAGCGGTCCCCGTGGTGACGGCATCGTGGCGTCCATATTGGTCGCCACCCAGGACGCACCGGCTCGGATCGCGACGCACGCCTCGGCCAGCAGGGCCCAGCCGACGTTCGGCCCGTAGCCCTGCACGACCGCGACCGGTCGTACCTCCGCGGAGTCGACCGGCGTGAGCCCCACCGCGGCTACCTCGGCCCGCAGGGCCGGCGCGCCGACGACGAGGACGGGCGCACCCGCCGGCAGGTCCTCAGCGAGCAACTCGGCCGTCGCCTCTGCGGACGTCACCACGTCCTCAGGCCCGGCCGGCACCTCGAGGTGGGTCAACAGCTCCGCCACCTCGCTCGCCTGGCGGGACGCGTTGTTCGTGGCGAACACCACCGGGATGCCGTCCGCGACGACGGCCCGGATCGCCGCCGGCGCGCCGGTGACCGCCTGCGCGCCGAGGTAGACCACCCCGTCCAGATCGAAGATCACCAGATCGTATCGACTCGCCAGTGTCACGGGCCCGGCCTGGGGGTGTCGTCGGAGTTCTGCTCCGCGTCGGGGTCGTCGGCGCCGGACCCGCTCGCGTTCTCGGAATCGCCGCCGTACCCGCCGTCCTCGTCGTCCTCCTCATCGTCCTCGACGTCGTCCTGCCAGTCGTCCTCGTCCGCGAAGTCGTCGACTATTCCGGCTTCCTCTTCGTCATCGTCGCCTCGTTGCTCCCCCATCCGTACGGCAGCGGCGTCCTCGGTCTCCTCGGGATCGTCCACTGTGAACTCAGCCAGCTCGTCGCCGTCATCGAACGTGTCGAGCGCGATGCCATAGGCCTCGTCTTCGTCGTCCTCGTCCTCGTCCTCGTCGTCGTCCTCGTCCTCGTGGTCGACCTGAGCCGCGCCGTAGCTGTCGTCGTCGTGGTCGTCGAGCACCACGCCGTCGAGGTCGAGCAGGCGCTCGGCCGCGTCGGTCGCGGCGTCCTCATCCACTTCCGCGGCTCGGGCGAACCACTCGCGGGCCTCGTCCCGGCGACCGATGGTCAGCAGTGCGTCGGCGTAGGCGTACCGCAGCCTGGCCACCCACGGCTCGTCCGCGGCCAACTCGCTCACCTGCAGCATCGTCACCGCGGCCTCGTGCTGGCCGAGATCGGCCCGCGCGCCGGCGACCACGATGAGGAGCTCGACCGCCTCGTCGGGTGCGAGCCGATCCCGATCGGTCGCCCGGTACATGTCGATCGCCCGCTCCGGCCGACCCAGCGCACGCTCACAGTCCGCCAGTACGGCCAGGTGCGTCTGCTGTCCGCTCATCCGGTGGTAGGCCCGGAGTTCGCCAATCGCGGTCTGCCACTGACCGGCGTGGTAGGCGGCGAGACCAACCGCCTCCCGCACCGCGGGAATGCGGGAAGCCAGCCGGCGCGCGACGAGCGTGTGCCCCAGGGCGGTCTCGGGGTCCTCGTCGATCAGCTCGCCGGCCGCGACCAACCTCAGCGCGACCTGTTCCGCGATGCCGCGGGCCAAGGACCGCAGCTGCTCCCGGACTTCCCGGTCCAGGCTGCGCGGGTCGAGGTCCTCGGGAAGGAACGGACCGTCGGACTCGCGCGGCTGCCGGGGCGGATAACGGCGCTCGACCGCCTCCGGTACAGGCTCGTCCGCCTTCGACCGGTCGCGGAATCCGCCCCGGTCCGCATCTCGGCCATCGCGGTCCTGATCACGCTCGCGAAAGCTGCCACGGCCGCCGTAGCTGCCACGGTCCTCGCGGTCGCGATACCCGTCCCGCTCCCGGCCGCCGCCGCGACCGGTGCTTCGATCGGTGGAGCCGGTCGCGCGCGGGCCGTACGGACGGGACTCCCGATCGTCAAAACGACGACCGTCACGCGCCCCGGTCTCGCGGCCGCCCGTCTCGCGTCCGCGGCCGCCGGCACGGTCTCCGAATCGCGGTCGATCGCGAAAACCTGCGCTGTCACTCGAGCGTGGTCGGTCGCCCGATCCACGACGATCGCCATATTCGCGCCGGTCGCCGTCATCGCGTCGCTCCGGGTAGGCGCGCGAATCCCGTCCACCCTGGCGCTCGTCGGCGCGCCCATGGCCCGAACCGCCGTAGTCAGACCGCCCGCGATCGGTTCGGCGGCGGTCCTGCCCATCCCGATCAGATCGATAGCGGTCACCGTCACGCCGGTCGCCGCGGTATCCCGGGCGATCGTCGGACCGGCCTGATGGACGATCCACGGAGCGGAAGCCTTCCCCGCGTGGCCGACCCGAGCCGGAGCCGCTGGCACGTCCATCGCCGGCGGCGTCGCGACGACCCCCACCGCGGTCGCGCCATTCGCCTCGCGGGCGACCTTCGCCGCGGTCGCGACCCTGTCCACTACTCTCGCCGCGGTCTCGGCTCTGGCCACGAGTATCGCCGCGGTCCCGACCCCGCCCACTACTCTCGCCGCGGTCTCGGCTCTGTCCACGAGTATCGCCGCGGTCCCGACCCTGCCCACTACTCTCGCCGCGGTCTCGGCTCTGTCCACGAGTATCGCCGCGGTCGCGACCCTGTCCACGAGCATCGCCGCGGTCGCGTGAAGTCCACTCCGGACCGTCGCCCCGGGACCGTCCGCCTGACCGGTCGCCCGGACCATCGCGTCGCTCCGGACGTCCACGGTTCCCCGGACGTCCTTGACCGGAACCGTCTCGTGGGGCGTTAGACCGTCCCGGGCCGCCCCGGTCTTCCCCGTCGTTCGTCGATTCCGTATCCACGCCCCAATCCTCCCCGACGGAGGTTGCGCCCGTATCGGCAACACCCCCGTCGGGGCCATCCGCATTCTTGCCGCCGGCCGCGCTCAGTCGGCGGGGGCGATGTTCTGGTTGAAACGAAACACGTTTGACGGGTCGTACTTGGTCTTCAGCGCAACCAGCCGTGAGTACTTCTGCTCGCCATAGGCCACCCGTACCTGTGGCGTCGGTTCGTCGGATAGGAAGTTGATGTAGACGCCGTGGGCAAACGGTCGCATCGCCTCCCAGGAGGACCGCGCCCAGGCCCGGTGGCGCTCGGGCTCGGGGTCATCGTGGAAGCCATGAGGCGACGAAGTTGATGTCGTGCGCCGCGCCCCGGCCGGTGAACGCGGTGGCGCCGTCGTCAATCCTTGAAACGGCCCCGCCGAGAGTGAACACCGGTATCGCGGACAGCGGCGAGGTGATCGCCGCGGCCCGCTCGACGAGAACGTCGATCGCGCCGTCGGACAACGCCGGAAGCTTCCAGGCCTTCCAGTAGTAGTGACGACCGTGTGGGTAGGCCGCGTCGAAGATCGCCTGATGGGCCGCGTACGGCTTGGGACCGACAGTGTCGAGTACTGGTGACCGGAACTCACGCAGCGGGCGCAGTACGATCTCACCGTCGTCGATCGGCCCGGCGAAGCAGACGATGATCGCCACGATGGGCCTCCCGTGCAACTCCTCGGGGAAGACGGGCACTGCCGGCGCCAGCCGCAGATTCACCATGATCCCTACCGCGTCGGGCGCGTCGGCCACGAAGTCACGGAAGAAACGCAACACCTGGCCCGCCTCGGCCATGGGCCAGGCGAGTACGCCGGCGACGACGGTGGGGCCGAGCGAGTGGAGCCGGTATTCAAACGACGTAACGATCCCGAAATTGCCACCACCGCCCCGCAGTCCCCAGAACAGATCGGGGTGCTCATCCGCGCTGGCTTCGAGGCACTCGCCGTCGGCGGTGACGAGGTCGCCGGATAGAAGACTGTCGATCGTAAGTCCGAAGCGGCGCATCAGGTGGCCGATCCCGCCGCCGAGGGTCAACCCGCCGATCCCGGTGTGGGTGACGATGCCGCCCGTCACGGCCAGCCCGAAGGCCTGGCTCTCGTGGTCGATGTGGCGCCACAGGCATCCGCCCTGGGCCTGAACCGTTCTGGCCGATGGGTCGACTCGGACACCGGCCATCGGCGCCAGGTCGACGACCAGGCCGCCGTCGCACATCGCGTGCCCGGCGACGGCGTGACCGCCACCTTTGATCGCCACCGGCAACTCGTGCTCCCGGGCGAACCGCACGGCGGCCAGCACGTCGGCGGTTCCGGTGCAGCGGGCGATCACGGCCGGGCGGCGCTGGATGTCCCCGTTCCAGATCTGACGAGCGGTGTCGAAGTGCAAGGTTTGTACCGCGCCTGCCGGGCATTGCTTGTCGAGCAGGCTCAGGCTTGCGTCGACGCCACGGCGGTCGCGGCGCGGCCTGAAAACGGGTCGCCGCGGAGCGGGATCGGGCCGCGTTCGTGAGGGCGGTGCCAGGTGGGAAGGGCCCGCGCGAGGTTCGTGGAGCCCTGCAACTCGATGGCTCCGGATCGCAGGGCATCAACCCATCGGGTCTCGCCCATGTGCCAGCGGGCGAACACGACCGGATCGTTGACGACGACAATCAGATGTTCCTACGGATCAGCACCCGGCGTCGCGGTAACCGCTCACGGTCCAGGAAGAAGGTCGCCCACATCCACAGCACCACACCCGGGTGGGCGTGCTCGGGGGTCAGGTCGGCCCACTTCGAGCCCCAGTGCTGCAGCGCCTGCATGACCTGCGTCAGCTCCCGGCCGGCTTCGGTGGGTTCGTACGTCGAGCCGGGCCGATCGGGTTTGCGCCGGATCTCGATCACTCCCGCCCGCCCGAGGTCGCGCTACCGCTTCGAGAGCAGCCCACGAGACACGCCAGGCGCGCCGTCGGCGATCTCGTTGAAGGTTCGACAACCCAGGATGACGATGTTGCGCAGGATGATGATGGACCAGCGCTCCGCCAGCAGTTCCGACGCTCGGGCGATCGGGCAGTACTGGCCGTAGCTGCGCATAACGACAACCTCCCACTCCGCATGCATCGAGCACGAGTTCATTCTTTGAACCCGCTGTCGCTGTCGCGGGGTAGGTGTCTGTTACAGAGTCCACACCCACAGGGGAGTAGCTACTCCCGTGGGGGTGTCGGGTCTGAAGAGAACATGCCGACCGCGTCGCGACGCGCCGTGCGGACACGCCGAACCCTCGGGACGAGCGCTTGAAGCCGCCGTCAGGCGGTGTGCTCGATCCCGGCGACCTTGCGACGTCCACGGCGCAGGACGAGGAACCGGCCGTGCGAGCAACGAGCCGGGATCGACGGTCGCCTCGACGTCGGACACCCGCTCGTTGTTGACGTACGCGCCGCCTTCCGTGATGGTGCGGCGGGCCTCGTTCATGCTGGCGACGAGCCCGGACTCCTTGAGGAGCGCGGCCACCGTCGGCAGCTGTCCCGACACGGTCGTCAGGCCCGCCTCGGTGAGCGCCGCCTGCAGCGTGCTCGGCGCGAGTTCGGCGAGGGAACCCCGTCCGAACAACGCCTGGGACGCGGCGATGGCCTGCTCGCACTCGGCGGCGCCGTGCACCAGCGTGGTCAGGTCCGTCGCCAGCGCCCGCTGCGCCTCGCGCGCCGCCGGCCGCTCGCGCGTGACCGTCTCCAACTCCTGGAGCTCGTCGTGGGAGCGGAAGCTGAAGTACTTCAGGTACCGGGACACGTCGGCGTCGGAGGTATTGACCCAGTACTGGTAGAAGGCGTACGGCGAGGTCAGCGCCGGGTCGAGCCAGACGGAACCGCCTTCGGTCTTGCCGAACTTGGTCCCGTCCGCTTTGGTGACCAGCGGTGTGGTGAACGCGTGCACCGGGCCGCCGCCGCGCCGCCGGATGTAGTCCACCCCGGCGGTGATGTTGCCCCACTGGTCCGATCCGCCGAACTGGAGCGTGCAGCCGTGTCGCTCGTGCAGCTGGTGGTAGTCGTGGGACTGCAGTAGCTGGTAGCTGAATTCGGTGAAGCTGATGCCGGTCTCGAGGCGCGCCTTGACCACCTCGCGGGCGAGCATCCGGTTCACCGGAAAGTGCTTGCCGACGTCGCGGAGAAACTCGATCGCCGACATGCCTTCGGTCCAGTCGAGATTGTTGACCAGAACCGCGGCGTGCTCGCCCGTGTAGCTCACGAACGGCGCCAGCTGCTTGCGGATCGTGTCGACCCAGCCGGCCACGACCTCGGGTGGGTTGAGCACCCGCTCGGCGCTCTCGCGCGGGTCGCCCACCAGGCCGGTCGCGCCGCCGACGAGCAGCAGTGGGTTGTGCCCGGCGAGCTGGAGCCGGCGCGCCGTGAGCACCTGGACCAGGTGCCCCATGTGCAGGCTCGGTGCGGTGGGATCGAATCCGACATAGAACGTGACCGGGCCCGCGTCCAGGTGTTTGCGCAGCTCGTCCAGGTCGGTGGAGTCCTGCAACAGGCCGCGCCAGAGCAGGTCGTCGATTACCTCGGTCACGCGGTGATTGTCCCGCATGAGGTCGCGACCAACACACCGGGTTTACGGCGGGCCGCGCCGCGACCAACGCGGTGCGCCGAAACGCCGGCACTAGCCTGGTCGCACGGAATGGGGCAACGGGGAGGAGCGGATCATGAGCAGAGGCGGCACACCGCGCAAGCGGCCCGACGACGTGCTCACGGTGCGCGGGCTCACTCGCTCCTTCGGTGCCCATGTCGTGCTCGACTCGGTGGGCCTGTCCCTGCGAGCCGGCCGGATCTGCGCCGTCACCGGTCCGAACGGGGCGGGCAAGACGACCCTGCTGCGTTGTGTCGCCGGCACCATCAAGCCGGACTCGGGTGATGTGCTGTTACTGGGCCAGCCGGTGGACGAGACCGATCCGGCCAGCCGGGCGGCGATCGCGAGCGTGCTCGACGACATCGACTTCTTCCCGGACCTGTCCGTGTTCGAGCATCTGGAGCTGATGGCCTACACGCACGCCACCCCGAACCCGATCGAGGTGGTCGACGAGGTAATCGACGCGCTCACACTGGAGTCGGCCAAGGATCAGTTGCCGCTCACGCTCTCCAGCGGCCAGCGCCGCCGCCTGGCGCTGGCCTCATGTTTTGTCCGCCCGCGGCGCCTGCTCGTGCTCGACGAGCCGGAGCAACGATTGGACGCCCGCGGTCGCGAGTGGTTGGCGGACAAGCTCCGCCAGGAGAAGCGGGACGGAGTGGCCGTCCTGATGGCCTCCCACGACGCCGATCTGGTCGACGCCACGGCCGACCAGCGCCTGGCCATCGGGGACTGAGCACATGACCACCACGATCCACTGTGGACGGTCATGACCGCCGTACCGGCCGCACCCGCGGTGCCCAGGGCGGCCGAGGTCCGGGTGGCGCTGCGGCGGGTGCGCCGCACGCATAGCGACCGCACCTTGGGTGAGCTGCTCACCGACGTGTATCTGTTCGCATTCCTGGCGCTGCTGTACGGCGGAGCCGGCGCGGTGTCGATCCGGCGCCACCTCGCCCAGCCGCTCGTGGGTCCGGCCGGCACCGCGGCTGTCCGGGCCTGGCTCGTGCTCGGTCTGCTCGTGACGGCCGCGGCGCTGCTCTGGCACGGGCTACGCACCCTCGGGCCCCTGGTCATCACGCCCGCGGTGCAGAGCTGGGTACTCGCAACGCCGATCGATCGCGGCGGCTGGCTGCGGGTGCCGCTCGGTTTGCTGCTGACGGTCTCCGGCGTGATCGGCGCCGCCATCGGTGTCCTGGCCGGCTGGGCGGGACTGTCTGTCAGCGGTACGGTCGGCGGCGCCGAGCTGGCATGGTCGCTGCTCTCCGGAGCCAGCCTCGGGTTGGGCCTCGCGTCGGCGGCGGTTGCGGCGCAGGCACGACCGCGTGCGTACGGCCGGCGGGGGCTGGCCGCCGTTGTCCTCGTTGGCCTGGCGCTGGTCGCGGCGACGGTCGCCGCCGGGCGTACCGGCGTCGCTGTCCCGACGCCATCGGTGCCGGGCTGGCTGGTCGCCGCCGTGGCCGTGGCGGCCATGGTCATGTTGATCCGGCGGGCGGCCGCGACGCTGCCTGGGCTCGACCGGGCCGCGCTGGGCGGCGGTGCTCAGCTCGCGACCGCGGCGATGACAGCGGCGATCATGCTCGATCCGTCCCTGCTGTCCGGCATCGTCGGAGCCCACCGTTGGCGGCTCGCTGGAGCCGTCCACAGTAGACGGTTCTGGCCCGGTGGCCGACGCTGGGTCCTGCTCCAGGCGGACCTGGTCCGGCAGGTGCGCCGCTGGGCCGACGTCGCGGCCTATGCCGCGCTCGCCCTGGCGCCCTACGCGACCGCTGTCTTCGCGCCGCTGGCGGTGGGCTCGATCCGGATCGTGGCCGCCTACGTCGCGGTCGACCGGCTGGCCGGCGGATTGCGTACGGTCGCCCGCTCCGCGGCTCTGCGACGAACCCTCGGCGGCAGCGATGCGGAGCTCAAGACGATCCACGTGGTGGTGCCCTCGCTCGGTCTGGTGCTCTGGTGGCTCGCGACCGCATGGTGCGGAGCGCCAAGCCCACCGGTCATCACGGCGCTGCTGCTGCTCGGCGTCCTCGGGGCCGTGTACCGGACCGCGACCCGGCCGCCGATGTCATACGACGCGGGCCTGTCCGACTCGCCGCTGGGGCCGATCCCGACCACACTCCTGCGCCGCCTGGTGAGGGGCCCGGATCTGGTCGCCGTACTGGTGTTGATCGACCTCTTCGCCTCGGCCGGGCTGCGTTGACTCGGCTGACCCCACAGCCCCTCCCAAGTCCATCCCCTAGGGGTCGACGGCGCCATGTCGCGGGCGTCAGCCAGGCCTAATCCGCGTGAGGTAGGGCTAGCCGTACCCCCGTGTTCTGGATGGCCCGATCAGGGTCGGCTCCGGTCTCACGCCGGATGTGACCACCGCCTGAGTTCCCTAGCGTCAGGCCAACGACGATACGAGAGGCATTAACGTGGAACGCAGACCGATGACGGTACGCATAGCGCGCTGGAGCGCGCTGCATCCGTGGCGGGCGATGGCGCTGTGGACGGTATTCGTCATCAGCTGCATCGCCGTGGGTGCCCTGGTCGGCACCAAGGAGGCCACCAGCGGTGGCAACGTGGGCGAGACGGCCCGGGCCGAGCGGATCATCGACAGTGGACAGTTCCCGCCCGGCACGGACACGGAGCAGGTCCTGGTCACCTCGTTCTCGGGGCCGTTGAACCAGAACGAAGCCAAGTCGGCGCTGGCCGACGCCGCGACGCGCATGCGGGCCCTGCCCGATGTCAGTAAAGTGAGCGAGCCGGTCGTCTCTCCAGACGGCACGGCGATGATGCTGACGGTCACGATGGCCGGTGACTCGCACACCGGTGAGGCCAGGGTGCAGTCACTGCTGGACGTCACCGCGGCCGTGGCGCGGAACCACCCCTCAGTCCGGGTCGAGGAGGTCGGCGACGCGTCTGTCGACAAAGGACTCGAGGAGACCATCGGGTCCGACTTCAAGCGCGCCGAGATGTTCAGCGTTCCCGTCACCCTGATCATCCTGTTGCTGGCGTTTGGCGCGTTGATCGCGGCGGGCGTACCGATTCTTCTGGCGCTGTCGGCCGTGAGCGCGGCCATCGGGTTGTCCGCGCTGAGTTCCCACCTCATCCCGGCCCAGGACGCGACCAGCAGCGTCATCCTCCTGATCGGCATGGCGGTCGGCGTGGACTACTCGCTGTTCTATCTGAAGCGGGAACGCGAGGAACGGGCCCGCGGCGCGTCGCACATCGACGCGGTCGAGGTAGCGGCGGCCACATCCGGACACGCGGTCGTGGTATCGGGCGTCGCGGTCATCATCGCGATGGCGGGCATGTTCCTGGCCGGCGACAACATCTTCGCGTCCTTCGGTGTCGGTTCGATCCTGGTCGTGGCGGTCTCAGTACTCGGGTCGCTCACCGTGCTGCCAGCCTTGCTGGCCAAGCTCGGTCGGTGGGTCGACCGGCCCCGGATCCCGTTCCTGTGGCGGCTGACCACGCCCCGTCCCGTGACCGACCGCGGCGGCGCGCCGCGGTTCTGGTCGGCGGTGCTCCGGCCGGCGCTGCGCTATCCGCTGGTCACGTTCGTGTTGTCCGTGGGCGCGTTGGTGGCCCTGGCCGTACCGGCGTTGGACATGAAGCTCAAGCTCACCGGGCTCGCCGACCTTCCCCGCACGACACCGGTGATGCAGGCCTACGACCGCCTCATCACGGCGTTTCCAAGCACGGGCAGCGCCCACTACGTGGTCGTGCGGGCGCCGGCGGCGGAGGCCGGCTCGGTCGAGACTGCCCTGCTCGGTCTGGGCCGGCGCGCCTCGGCGAACCCGCTCTTTGCTCACGACCGCGCGCCGGAGGTCGAACACTCTCCCAACGGGACGGTCAGCCTGTTGCGCATCGGTACGCCCTATGCGCCCGGTACGGCGGACGCCGACCGGTCGCTGGACGTGCTCCGAGGCGACCTCGTACCGAGCGCGCTGCACAGCCTGCCCGGCGTGGAGTACGCGGTGACCGGCGAGATCGCAGGCACCACCGACTATTCCCAACACATCCGCGAGAAGCTGCCGATCGTGGTTGGGTTCGTGCTCCTCATGACCTTCCTGGTGATGGCGTGGACGTTCCGATCCATCGTCGTGGCGGCGACCGCCATTGTGCTGAACCTGCTATCGGTCGCGGCCGCGTACGGCGTGGTGGTCCTCGTCTTCCAACACACGTGGGCCGAGTCGCTGCTGGCCTTCCGGTCGAACCACGGCGTCATCTCGTGGCTGCCGGTGTTCCTCTTCGTTGTCCTGTTTGGACTGTCGATGGACTACCACGTGTTCGTGGTCAGCCGGATCCAGGAGGCGGTCCTGCGCGGCACACCGAACCGCGAGGCGGTGGCGGGTGGGATCACCCGTAGCGCCGGGGTGGTCACCAGTGCGGCCGCGGTCATGGTCGGGGTGTTCGCGATCTTCGGATCACTGAGCACATTGGACATGAAGCAGCTCGGTGTGGGTCTGGCTTCGGCGATTCTGATCGACGCGACCATCATCCGCGCGGTCGTGTTGCCATCGGCGATGACCCTGCTCGGCCGGGCCAACTGGTGGGCGCCGCGGTTCATGCGGCCGCGGTCGATACCAGCGCCGGCCTCGACACCCGAGCCCGATCGGCTAGCGGCGGTCATTGGCGCAGGGCGGCGGTGAGGTGGCGTAGGCCCGCCGCGATCCGATCGATGGGGATGGCGCCATAGCCGATGACGAGCCCCGCCTGCCGGGGCTCGTCGTCGTAGTACTGCGCAAGCGACCGTACCGAGACGCCCGCGGTGGCGGCCCGCCGCACGGCGGCATCGACGTCGACGACGGCACCGGGCGTGACGGGTGCGCAGGTGTGCAACCCGGCCGAGGACGGCACCGCGGTAACAAGGTCCTCGTGGTCGGCCAGCCAGGCCAGGACCAACTCGCGCCGCGCGGCGTACTGCCGGGCGGCGCGGCGGATATGGCGGGAGAGCAGTCCTTCGTCGATGAACCGGGCCAGCGTCGCCTGGCTGACCGCGTCGGTGTGCCAGTCGGCGAGTTGCTTGGCCGTCCGCAGTGCCGTCCGCAGCGCCGGTGGGGCAACCAGAAAACCCAGACGCAGCACGGGAAGCATCGTTTTCGAGAACGTGCCGACATAGACCACCCGGCCCGACCGGTCGATGCTCTGCAGCGGTTGCAGCGGCCGGTCCGAGAACCGGAACTCGCTGTCGTAGTCGTCCTCGATGACGACCGCGTCGTGCCGCTCCGCCCAGGACAGCAGGGCCGTGCGTCGCCCGAGCGACATCGCGATGCCGGTCGGAAACTGGTGCGACGGTGTGACATAGACGAGCCGCGCCGCTCGCGGCAGCCGGTCGACGACCAGCCCTTCGGCGTCGACCGGTACTCCGACGACCCGGGCCCCCAGCGACCGGAACAGGTTGCGCACCGGCGGATAGCCGGGCTCTTCCAGGGCGACGCACGCACCGGGCTCGACGAGCACCCGGCCGATCAGATCGAGGGCCTGCTGGGCGCCGTGCGTGACGACGACGTCATCCGCGTCGGCCCGGACGGCTCGCGAAACCCAGAAATGGCGGGCGATCGCGGTCCGGAGATCCAAGCGTCCGGCCGGCTCGGCGTAGTCGCCGGAGCCGATCGCCCCGGGGCGCAGCTCGCGACCGACGAGCCGCCGCCATACCTGATACGGAAACAGCGTCGGATCGGGCACTCCGACGGCGAAGTCGTACCGCGGCGGGTCGGCCGGGGCAGTGTCCGCGATCGGCAATGACTCCCACCCGCGACGCGGTCGCACACCGTTCGCCGACGGTGCCGATCGCGGGCGGCGGCGAGGCACATCCGTGTTCGCGCAGACGTATGTGCCCGCGCCCACGCGGCCGGCCAGATACCCCTCGGCCGTAAGCCGTTCGTAGGCGACCGCGACGGTGTTCCGAGACACCTCAAGCTGATCGGCGAGCGTCCGGGTCGCGGGCAACCGTTCGCCGGCACGGAGCCGTCCGTCGAGCACGGCGTCGAGCAGCTGCCGGTAGATCTGCGCGGCGAGATCCCCCCGGGTGCCGAGCGTGATGTGGACATCCATGGCGCAATGGCCCAATCAATTGACCGTGAATTGGCTCTGCCGGCGGACCAATCGTCATCGTAGCCTAAGCATGCGTAGGGCCGGGCCGGGGCGTGGCCCGGCCAACATACGCTGCCGCTGACGATGTGGGGCGCGGGTATCGCCGGTGATCCTGGACGAAACCCACACGAGCCGGAGGAGAAGGTCCGTGAGCAGGCTGAGCGTCTCGCAGGGTGCCGCGGTCTCGGTCGGCGCGGTGCTCGGCACCGGCGTCATCTCCTTGCCCGCCCTCGGCGCACAGGTCGCGGGGCCGGCCTCGCTGCTGGCGTGGGTCGCGCTCGTTGTGTTGTCGGTGCCGCTCGCCATTTCGTTCGCCGCGCTGGGCGCACGCTATCCGGACTCCGGTGGTGTCTCGACATACGTGCGTCGGGCCTTTGGCGACCGGAGCGCGGCCGTCGTGGGTTGGTGCTTCTATTTCGCCGTCCCCGTCGGCGCACCGGCGGCGGGGTTCATGGCCGGGGCGTACGTCGCGGCAGCGTTCGGTGGCGGTACCCGCACCGTACTGCTCACGACCGCGGGCCTGCTGTTGACAGTGACTGTGATGAATGCCTTCGGGCTGCGCATATCCGGCCGAGTCCAGCTGGGTCTCGCCATCCTGCTGGTCTCCCTGCTGCTCGTCACGACGGTCGCCGCGCTGCCGCACGCACGACTGTCCAATCTGGAGCCGTTCGCTCCGAACGGCTACCTGGCGATCGCACCTGCCGCCGCCGTGCTGGTGTGGGGCTTTGCCGGCTGGGAGGCACTCACCTCGCTCGCGGCCGACTTCAAGCGACCGGACCGAGACGTCCCCCGCGCCACCGTCATCGCGCTCGTCGTCGTCGCCGTGCTCTACCTCGGTGTCGCCACCACGAGCCTGGCCACCCTCGGGGCCGCGACAGCTACGACCGAGGCCCCACTTGCGGAACTCCTGGCGATCGGGGTCGGCGGGCAGGTCAAGGTGATCACGGCAGTCGTCGCTCTGCTGCTCACTCTCGGCACCATGAACGCGTACTTCGCCGGCGGGGCAAAGTTGGGAGCCGCGCTCGCTCGCGACGGTGCGCTACCGTCCTGGCTCGCCCGGGGAAGCCAGACGGGCGAAGTCCCTCGACGCAGCCTTGCCCTCGGCGCCTCGATCAGCACCACGGCTGTCGTCGCCGCCGCTACCCTGCACATCAGCACCCGCCAGATCGTGCTCCTCACCATCGGCGCTTTCGTGATCGTGTATGTGCTCGGGACGGCGGCCGCAGTGAAGCTCCTGCCGCGCCGGACGTGGTCGCGCCGCTCGGCCGTCATCGCACTCGCGTCGTCACTCGTGCTGCTGGTGATGGTGGGCCCCTACCTGCTCTGGCCGCTCACCGTGGCCACGCTGGCGCTCATCTACCAGGCTTGGCGCCGTCGCGCGGTCTCTCGCGCCGGATCCGACGCCGCTCAGGCCGAGAAGCCCGCGGCTGAACCGGCCGCCCACGCCCTGACCCACTGAGGTTTTTCGCTCGGATCCGGCGGGTACGTAGGGGCAGCCGAAGGAGGCAGTCATGATCAAGAAGCTGATCTTCGCTGCGGGTGCGGGAGTTGGCTACGTGCTCGGTACCCGGGCCGGCCGCCAGCGCTACGACGCGATGGTGCGCAAGGCTCGGCGGGTGATGGAGCGCCCCGAGGTCAAGGAGGCCACGGAGGCCATCCAGGCCCAGGCGAATCGCCTGTACGAAGAGGGCCGGCACCTGGTACGCGAGCGGGCACGTGACCTTCGGGAGCGGGCCGACCGCGACCGCGAGATCGACAGCGATGCCACGCTGGAGTTCGACCGGACGACGCGGTACGCGTCGGCCGTCAAGCCCGTTCCCCCACCGGTGGAGTCGTTCAGCGAAAGTCGCTAAGCCGGTTGGCGAACACCCCTCCGCGCGCACGCCTCAGACTCCGGCCATGGGCGCCCGCCCTCTGATGTAGCACACCCAGGTCACCACAAGGCACGTCACGTACAGCGCGATGAACCAGGAGAACGCGACCGCGATGCCGTTCGTGGCCTTGATCGAGTCGCCGATCGTCTTGGGGAGGATGAAACCGCCCAGCGCACCGATCGCCCCCGCCATGCCGAGCGTGGCGGCCCCCTCCCGGCGGGCTCGCGTGACCAACTGCGCCGCCCGCGAGGGATCGCTCGCCGCCGCCATATCGCTCTGCCGCCGGAAGATCGCCGGGATCATCCGGTATGCCGAACCGTTGCCGGCTCCCGACATGGCGAACAGGACGAGCATGGACACGATGAACATCGCCAGACTCCTGGCGTCGGCGGCCAGGATCGCGCCGAGCGAGCACAAGGCCATGACAGTGAAAACCACCGCCGTCACCCGCGCCCCGCCGACCCGGTCCGCGAACCACCCGCCCAGCGGCCGGGCGAGCGAGCCCAAGAGCGGTCCCAAGAACGCGACCGGCAGCAGCAGACCAGTACCGAGGAAATCGAATGTCTGGTTGTTGGGGAACACGAACTTCAGCGTCGCCGGGAATGAGGCCGCGAGGCCGAGGAAGGATCCGAACGTTCCGATGTATAGGAATGACATGATCCACGCGTGGGGCCGTCTCGTCGCCGCGAACTGTTCGCGCAACGTGGCTCGCGCCACGTGCAGGTTGTCCATGAAGAAGAAAGCGCACAGGGCCGCGACGATGATGAGCGGCATCCACACCGCCGTAGCGAACGTCACTCCCAACCCGACAAACAGCAGCACGGGCATGAAGAGCTGCATCGAGCTCAGCCCAACGTTACCTCCGGCCGCATTCAGACCCAGCGCCGTGCCCTTCGTCCTTTCTGGAAAGAAGTACGAGATGTTGGCCATCGAGGACGCGAAGTTTCCACCACCGAAGCCCGCGGTGACCGAGGCGAGCAGCAGCAACCAGTACGGCGTGCCCGGGTGCGTGACGCAGTAGAGTGCAAAGGAGAGTGGAATCAGGAGCAGGAGCGCGCTGACGACGGTCCAGTTGCGACCGCCGAACCTTGCCACTGCAACCGTGTATGGGATGCGCATCAGCGCTCCGATGAGGTTGGGCAGGGCCACCAACCAGAAAATCCTCGCCGCGTTGGCCTGGTTCGCGACCAGGTCCGGGTACAGCGCCGCCCCGGCGCTGTCCTTCAACGTGCCGAGCGCGACCACGAGGATGCTCCAGATCACCCAGATCGAGAACCCGAGGTTCTCGGCGAAGATCGAGAAGATCAAGTTGCGTCGTGCGATGCCCCGGCCGTGAGAGGCCCACTGCGCCTCGTCCTCAGGTTCCCAATGTTCAATCCACCGGCCCGGTGCCACCTCGGGTGCCAGCGTCTGCGACGCGGCAGGAGCAGTTGCAGTCATGTCGGCAAACTAAACACGCCTGTTTGCACGGCCATCTCGCTGGCGTTTCCGGGCATTCACCTGTTCCGCACGGCGGCGCCCGGGACGTTGTGAGCGACCCACGTTCGATTCGCTCAGCGAAAGCCGATGTGCCCGGGGAGCGTCCCAACCGCTGTCCACATGAGACACACAAGTACGGCGCCAGGCCGTCGATGGCCTCCCCGCGGCTCATAGGCTGGGACGAGCGCCAACTACTTTGGCAGACACCGGTTGGTGCCGAGTGGCGCGTAGGCGCACCCGTTGGCCGCGCCGGGCCAGGAATTTGCCGGCCTCCCACAGGACCAGCAGCGCGATGGCCGGCACGAGCGCCCAGGCAAACTGCGCCATGTTGAGGTCGGTCGTGCCGAGCAGGCCGGCGCGGTATCCCGGGTCGAAGTCCCTCGCCAGGTTCACGTGGGAGCCCGGTTTCACTCGCAGCGGTGCGATCAAGTCCGCGACGCGCTGCGCCCTCTCGTCCGCCACGATGAGCCGGTCCCGTCCTGCCACGCGCAATGCCCAGTGTCCTCCGGCGTCTCACCAGACTTGGCGGTTTCGGAGCCGTTGTCACCCAGCCTGCTGCCGGGACGGCGACCGGGAAACGGCCCGGATGACGACGTTGGCCGCCGCCGTGCCGAGAACCGCTCCGGCGATGGTGTCGCCGGGGTAGTGCACTCCGGAGTGGACCCGGGAGTACGCCACCGCCACCGCCGCCAGATGCAGGGGAAGGGACAACGGGGCAATGGTGGACCCCACGGCTGTTGCGAAGGCGAACGCGGAAGCGGTGTGACCGGACGGAAACGACAGTGACGTCGGCATGCGCACCCATCGTTGCGCCGGTACCGTTGCCGCAGCGCGGTCGGGTCGGCTTCGGGGCAGTACCCGCTTGGCGACCACGTTGACGACCGCCGACGACACACCGACGCTGGCGACGCCGGCCAGCGCCGCCCGCCGGCCGCGGGTGCCTCCGGCGATCGCGAGCAGGGCAGCGCCGGCCAGCCATAGCTTCGAGTGGTTGGCGGCATTGGACAGCCGAGTCAGGCCACGATCGAGCGACGGCGTCGGTACGGTCGCGACTGCCTCATAGACGGTACGGTCTACAGTGCCCAGTTCGCGAAGGACCCGGCGTCGAACGCTCATCGTGCGCGCTCCAGACGTCCCATCGAGCCAGTGACGGCCGCGCCTCGCACGAGCCCGCCGGCCAGACGCCGTACCCGATGCCAGTCCAGCGGCGGTCGCGTCGCCCGGCCGGGACGGTTGCGGGGCACTCGTACCCGAAGCGCGCCGGGGCGGATCGTGCAGCGGACCGGGGTTTGAAGCACGAGCGCTTCTCCGTCCACGCCGACCGGGATCTCCGGAGTATTCGCCGTCACGGTCGCCTCCCGGGCCAACGCGAGCGTCATGCCGCCGGCACTGCCACCGCGCAGCAGACCCGCCGCGTGCAGCGGGCTATCGACACGCACCCCGAGCACTCCGAGCTCGCCGCGATCCAGTCGCGGTCGGCGGCCCATGCCCACCAGGTCGCCGCTCCCGTACTGGTTGTTGCTGATGAGCAGAGCCTGGGGCGCCTCGATCCGCACATCGCCGGCCTGCGCGGACAGGCGGGCTCCGGCATGTCCGATGAGCAGGTCTGGCAACAGCCGGAGCGCGGTCTGCGTCTTGTCGGCGCGATACTCGGGACTCTTTACCAGTTCGGCATAGGCACCGAACGAGGCATTGTTCACGAACGGCCGGCTGTTCACGGCACCCAGGTCGACGTGTAGCTCCACCCCGTCGGTCAGCGCGTCCAGACAGCGCGACGGGTCTTGACGGTCCAGTCCGAGATCGAGGGCGAAATGGTTGCGGGTACCGGCTGAGATCACCAGCAGAGGGACGTCACAATCAGCGGCGACGCCGGCGACCAGAGCCTGAGTTCCGTCACCGCCCGCCACGCCGAGCATGTCGGCCCCATGAGCGACCGCCTCCCGGGCCAGGGCTACGACATCGATTGATTCGGATCCTTCCAACAACGTGACTCGGGCGCCCAGCGCCTCGGCCGTCTCGACAAGGCCGAATCGGGCAACCTTCCCGCCGCCCGAGCGGGGATTCATGATGATGAACGGATTGCGCGGCGCGTCGACCTCGAACTCGCGCGCCCGGGCCTCCGACCCGCGCAACGCCGCTCGCGCCATTACTCCGGCCAACAGCCACAGGCCCAGCGCGAGGGCAACGATCCACCAGACGTTCGCGACGAAGTAGCCGATCGCCAGGCCGAGGAGGAGCAGTACGGCCACGACGGCGAAGACGATCCGGATAGCGCCTCGATGACTCAATGCCACCCACAGCGCAGCCACAACGGCGCCCAGTGCGACCACGGTGATTGCGAGCAGGGCGATGCTGTCCAAGCCTGCGAAGACCAGGGGAGTCAGCAACGCGGCCGCCGCCATCACCATCGCGCCGCGAGCCCACCAACGCCGCCCCGCGCTGATTGGCGGCTCAGGCCAGCCGCCTCGGTACGGTTGCTCTCCGACGCTCATTGGCCCCCCGGTCGGTGTTGGTTACAGCGAACCATACAAACGGGTAGCGCTACCGGGTGACTGCCAACGTCATGAATCCGGTCGAGCCTTGCGACGCCCGTAGTCTGGTGTTCGAGGTGGGTTGTCTGTTTCAAGGCACACCGCCGCTGCGTCGCCCAATGCCTTGGCGATCGGGGTTCTCGTTCACCCGAGCAGTGGACGCCGGTCGACGGTGGAGGGGTGAGTGATGGTCGTTGCAGCTGAGTTCGGCACGGGGCAGGTGCTCTGGTCGATAATCTGGTTCGTCTTGTTTTTCATCTGGATCTGGCTGCTGATTGTCGTCTTCGCTGACATCTTCCGCAGCGGTGAACTCTCCGGCTGGGCCAAGGCGTTGTGGACGCTCTTCGTTATTGTGCTGCCCTATCTCGGGGTCTTCGTCTACCTCATTGCCCGAGGCCCGAAGATGCACGAACACGCCGAGCAGGCCGCGCGAGCGCAGGACGCCGCGATGCGCGGCTACGTGCAGAGTGTCGCCGGGCCAGCTCGCGGCAGTGCCGACGAGATCGCCCGTCTCGCCGACCTCCGCGACAAGGGCGTCATCAGTGATGAAGACTTCCAGCTGGGCAAAGCGAAAGCGTTGAGCTGACCGGCTCCCCGGCGCGCAGCCTTCATGACGATGGCCAGGCCGTAGCGTCCATGTCCGGTGCGGTGCCTGGTCTTCGGGTGATCTCGTCGTATCGCCGACGGTGGCTCGCGAAGGACCTCATCGCGGGCGCTGTGCTGACGACGCTGCTCGTCCCGCAGGGCATGGCATACGCGGAACTGGCGGGCTTGCCGCCGATCACCGGGCTGTACACCACAATCTTCTGCCTGGTCGGTTACGCGGTCTTCGGGCCGTCGCGCATTCTCGTCCTCGGCCCGGATTCGTCGCTCGGGCCGATGATCGCCGCCGCGATACTGCCGTTGGTGGCCGCCAATGGTGATCCCCAGCGCGCGGTCGCGCTCGCGTCGATGTTGGCAATCATGGTTGGCGCGATCATGGTCCTGGCTGCCGTTGGGAAGCTCGGCTTTGTCGCTGACCTGCTGTCGAAGCCGACGATGCTCGGCTATCTGAATGGGTTGGCGCTCACGATTCTGGTGAGCCAGCTGCCAAAGCTTTTTGGATTCAGCGTCAGCGCCGAGGGCCTCATCGGCGACATCGCCGGGTTCGTCAAGGGTCTGGCCAACGGCGAGGCGGTATCCGCGGCTGCGGCGACCGGTATCGCCGGCATCGCCGTGATCCTTGTGATCCAACGCCTGCTGCCAAAGATCCCCGCCGTGCTGATCATGGTGCTCCTTGCGATCGCCGCGACGTCGTTATTCGACCTGGCATCTCGCAACGTCAGCCTGGTCGGTGTCCTTCCCAAGGGCTTTCCGCCGCTGACCTTCCCGGATGTCCGCCTGTCCGACCTCGGTCCCTTGGCCGCCGGCGCGGTCGGAATCGCTCTGGTCTCTCTGGCTGACACGATCTCCACGGCCTCGGCGTTCGCCGCGGCCAAACGGCAGGAGGTCCATGGCAACCAGGAGATGATCGGGATCGGTGCCGCGAACCTGCTCGCGGGCTTTTTCCAGGGCTTCCCAGTGAGTACGAGTGCATCACGGACGGCGGTGGCGGAGCGGTCGGGCGCCAGGACTCAACTCACCGGCGTCACGGGCGCGATCGTGATCACTGCGATGATCGTGTTCGTGCCGGGCTTGTTCCGCAACCTGCCGCAGCCCGCACTCGCCGCCATCGTGATCACCGCATCGCTGTCGCTCGCCGATCTCGGCGGATGGGTGCGTCTGTTCCGCCAGCGCAAGGTGGAGTTCTCTCTATCGATCGCGGCCTTTGCCGGCGTGGCGGTCCTGGGGGTACTTCCTGGCATCGCCATCGCAGTGGCGCTGTCGATCCTCAACGTCTTCCGGCGTGCGTGGTGGCCGTACAGCACCGTGCTCGGAAAGGTGACAGGGTTGGCGGGTCATCACGACATCCGCTCCTACCCGGATGCCCAACTTCTCCCGGGTGTGGTGATCTTCCGGTTCGACGCACCACTGATCTTCGCCAACGCCAAGACATTTCGCAACGAAGTCAGGCAACTGGCCCTGACGGAGCCCAAACCACAGTGGATAGTCATCGCCGCCGAGCCCATCACCGACGTCGATACCACCGCCGCCGACATGCTGTACGACCTGGACCACGCGCTCGACGCGGACAATGTGAACCTGGTCTTCGCCGAGATGAAGGATCCCGTCCGCCGGAAGATCGAACGGTACGGGCTCGCGCACCAGATCGAGCCACGGCATTTCTTCCCGACGATCAGCGCGGCCCTCCAGGCCTTCCAGGATGCCACCGGCGCACGGTGGACAGACTCCAGCCAGAGCGATTCGATCACCGATCCAACCGCGTTCGACTGGAGTCCACCACGAAACCTTGCCCTGCGGCCACCTGCCGACAAGACCTGACCGATGCGGCGCGCTCAGCCGCTCGCGGAGTGGCGGGACTGCTCGATGATGGTCCGACCGGAGTCAACCGCCTGGTGCAGCGTCTGCGCCGCGGCGTCGCTGGCAACCTGACTCACGCCGGTCGCGGCGTCGCCGGCCGTTGTCCGGACCGCCTCCGCAGCGGACTGCATCGAGGCGCTGACGTCGGCCGCGAGGGCCCGACCGGCCTGTTCCAGCGACTCCGCCACCGCACTCATGGCGTCGGCGACCTGGCGGGCCGCCTTCCGTTCGGCGTCGGTCTCGGGCACGAGGGCGGCCGCCAGCAGGCCGCTGCCGAACGCGATGAGGCCGACCGCCACCGGGCTGCCCTGCGTGGCCTGGGCGACCTTCTGCGGCGCCTGTTTGACGCTCGAGCCCACGTCTGCGGCGGCGTCAGCCACAGTGGACGCAGCGGTCTCCGAGACACCCATGACCTTGTCCTTGAGGGACCGCACGCCGTCCCGGACGCCAGCGGTGCTTCGACCGGCGCGGTCGGACAAGCGGTCCACGGCTCGAACGAGTTCGTGCCGGGTGGCCTCGATCTCCTGCCTTATCCGGTCGATTTCCGTAGCCATGCGATGTCCTCCTTGATGGTCTTGATCGTCTGTCGGGGAACAGGAGAGATGGCGCGCAGCCGTCGCCGGCCCAGCCGAAGCAGGATCAACCCGATCACGAGCCACAGCAACGCCAGGCCAGCGGTGGTCACCGCCGGGGCGAACTCGGCCCACTGCGGCAGCCGATCGGCCAGCATCTGGCCCGCGACCAGCCCGACGGCGACACTGGCCAGCACCGCGACAAGGTGCAACGCCATGGCACCGCCGGCGAACAACCGCCCGGCCTTCGCCGCCTTTGTCGCCTCACCACGGATCTCGGCCCGGGCGAGCTCGACCTCCTGGCGCAGCAGGCGGGTCGCGTCAGAGGTCACGTCGCCGATGAGCGAGCCCACCGACGGCATGGCGTCGGCTGGAACCGGCGGCCCGACCACATCCGTGCCGGCGCCGCGCACGGACTCGCTGGGCGACGGCGGTGTCACGACGTGCTGTCCTCGCGCGGGCTCTGCCAGACGCCCTTGCCGAGGCGGCCGACGACGAATCCCGCCGCGACCGCGGCTGCGATGAACGTGCCCGGACGGCGCCGGGCGAAGTCCTGCAACTCGGCCAAGACCACGTCCGGGCCGTGCCGGTCGAGGTATGCGGCAAAGGCCGAGCTCCGGGCCGCCAGGGTGGCCACCAGTTCCCGCGCGGGCGTCTGCGGCTGCTCACCCGCCATTGTGTAAAGCTCCTGCGCGAACTCACCGACCCGAGCCGCGAGTTGGTGGTGCTGCCGGTCAACCTGCGAACGCACCAGGCCCTTGATGTCCGAGGAGACCCGGCGGGCCTGATCGGCGGCCTCATGCGCCACAACGGTTGCCTCGTCCTTGGCGGTCCGGACCACCTCGGCACCGGCCTCGCGGGCGGTCGCGACGGTCTCCCGGACGGGTTGAGAGACGTCTACAGCTCGATCTTGAGACATGCGAACTCCCAGACGTGAACAGCCATCGATCGTGCCCTGCGGCCGGGGGTTACCCGGCGACGCGGTCAGCTACACCTGCCGGCGCGTGATTGTCTGGTCAGTTCTTGCGCTGGCTGGTACGGGCTCTGGGCACGTGCCGCCGGTACAGACTCACCGACGGTTCGCCGTCGAGCCAGAACCGCCACTCGACCTCGGCCGCCCCGGCGACGCCAACGCGGGGTCCGTTTCGGACGATCACCGTACCGGGCGGGCGGGCGGCGGCGGTCAGGCGTACCGGTGACTCCGGGTCCAGCAGATTCACGCCGTTGGACTCGGCCGCGATCCCCAACGCCTGGGTAAGGCGGGCCGGACCGCGGGCCAGGTCCCGGTCGCTCGCCTGCGGACGACGGGAGCGGGCCAGGTCGAGGCCGTCGATGACCTCACCGGCGCGCAGCAGCACGGCCGAGGCTCGTCCGGTCGGTCCACACACGACATTCAGGCACCAGTGCATGCCGAAGATGAAGTAGACGTAGGCAAAACCTGCCGGGCCGAACATGATGGCGTTACGCGGGGTGAGGCCGCGGTGGGCGTGCGAGGCGGCGTCAAGTCCGACACCGTCGTACGCCTCCACCTCGGTCAGCCGCACCGATACGCCGTTGGCCGACAACGATGCATCCGAGCAATCCCCGCGCGGCCGCGTCGACCCTGCCGGCGAGCAGCGGGGTCAGCGCGGAACGACCCGCGTCGCCGCCCACTCGCGCCAACCCTCCACTGTGTCCTGAACTGCGGCCAGCTGGTCGGCCACCGGTCCGGGGCCGGTCGAGCCCGGAGCGGTCCGGGACGCCAGCGCCCCCCGCACCGACAGCACCGACCGCACCTCCGGCGTCAGGTGCGGCGACACCGCACGCCAGGTCCTCGTCGGACACCTCGTCGAGTCCGCATTCGCGCGCCACGCACAGGGCCACGAGCTGAGCCGGTGACCTCGTGCGCCTCCCGGAACGGCACGCCCGACCGGACCAGCCATTCGGCCACCTCGGTCGCCAGGGTGTACCCGCTCGGCGCGGCGGCCACGAGGCGATCCACCCGCACCGTCATCGTGGAGATCATGCCGGCCAGCGCCGGCAGCACGAGCTCGAGCGTGTCCACCGCGTCGAACGACCGGCTCCTTGTCCTCCTGCATGTCGCGGTCGTACGTGAGCGGCAGCCCCTTGAGCATCGTGAGGACGGTGACGAGGCCGCCGATGAGCCGGCCCGCCTTGCCGCGGGCCAGCTCGGCGATGTCCGCGTTCTTCTTCTGCGGCATGATGGACGACCCGGTGGCGAACGCGTCGTCCAGCTCGACCCAGCCGAACTCCTGCGACGTCCAGAGCACGATCTCCTCGCCGAGCCGGGACAGGTGCACCCCGCACAGCGCGGCCGCGAAAAGGAACTCGGCCACGAAGTCCCGGTCGGCCACGGCGTCCATCGAGTTCGGCGCGGCCGTGGTCGAAGCCCGAGCTCCTTGGCGACCTGCACCGGGTCGAGCGGCAGCGATGAGCCGGCCAGCGCGCCGGCGCCCAACGGCGACACGGCCGCGCGCGCGTCCCAGTCGCGCAGCCGGTCCAGGTCGCGCAGCAGCGGCTGTACGTGCGCGAGCAGCTGGTGTCCGAAGGAGACCGGCTGGGCGTGCTGCAGGTGGGTCATTCCGGGCGCCGGGCGTCTCGACGTGCCGCTCCGGCCTGCTCGACCAGGGCGTCGACCAGCTCGACCAGCCGCGCGGCCACGCCCGCGGGCGTGGTCGCGCAGGTACAGCCGCAGGTCGGTGGCGACCTGGTCGTTGCGGGAGCGCCCGGCGCGCAGCTTGCCGCCGAGCGCGCCGAGCCGCTCCAGCAGACCGCGCTCCAGCGCCGTGTGCACGTCCTCGTCCTCGACCGTCGGGCCGGAACTCGCCCGACGCGCAGGCGGCCTCGAGGTCATCGAGCGCGGCGAGCATCCGGCCGAGCTCGTCGTTGTCGAGCAGGCCGGCCCGGCGAGCATGCGCGCGTGGGCGCGAGACGCGGCCAGATCGTACGGCGCCAGCCGCCAGTCGAACTGCACGCTCACCGACAGCCGGGCCAGCGCCTCCGCCGGGCCGCCGGGAACCGCCCACCCCACAGCCGTACGGTCGTCACGCAGCCATCCTCCCTCTGGTTAAGCGGGGTCCCCTTCCTATGCAGAAAACGATAAGAAGGGGCCCCTCCTTAACATCGAACGGGGTCAGCCAAGCCGGGTGTCGCGGGCCGCGGCGAGCCGGCTCGGGCAGACCCCACAGCTCGACGAAGCCCCGGGCCAGCGACTGGTCGAACATGTCGCCCTCGTCGTACGTGGCGAGGCTGAAGTCGTACAGCGATGCTTCCGATCGGCGACCGGTGGCAACCGCCCGGCCGCCGTGCAGGGTCATCCGGATTTCGCCGGAGACGTACCGCTGGGACTCGTCGATGAACGTGTCGAGCGCCCGCTTCAGCGGCGAGAACCACAGTCCATCGTAGACAAGCTCGCCCCAGCGCTGGTCGACGCCGCGCTTGAAGCGGGCCAGGTCCCGCTCCACCGTCACGCTCTCCAACTCCTGGTGCGCGGTGATGAGGGCGATCGCACCCGGCGCCTCGTACACCTCCCGGCTCTTGATGCCGACCAGGCGGTCCTCCACCATGTCCAGCCGCCCAACGCCATGGGCACCAGCGCGCTGGTTCAGCTGCGTGATGGCTTGGTACGGCGTGACCGTCTCGCCGTCGATGGCGACCGGGATGCCCTGCTCGAAAGTGATGACCACCTCGTCGGGATCCTTTGGTACGGAAGGGCTCTGCGTGTATGAGTAGATGTCCTCGATGGGCCCGTTCCAGATGTCTTCGAGGAACCCGGTCTCTACGGCACGGCCCCACAGGTTCTGGTCGATCGAGTACGGCGACTTGTGGGTCACGTCGATCGGAAGGTTCTTCTCCTCCGCATAGGCGATCGCCTTGTCCCGGGTCCACGCGTAGTCGCGGGCCGGCGCGACGACCTTCAGGTGCGGGGCGAGCGACCCGATGCCGACCTCGAACCGGACCTGGTCGTTGCCCTTGCCGGTGCAGCCGTGCGACACGATCGTGCCGCCGTACTTCTTCGCCGCCGTGACCAGGTGCTTGACGATGAGCGGTCGCGACAGCGCCGAGACCAACGGGTAGCGGTCCATGTAGAGGGCGTTGGCGCGAAGCGCCGGCAGGCAGAAGTCCGCGGCGAACTCGTCCCGCGCGTCGACCACCTCGGCCTCGACCGCACCGCAGTCGACCGCCCGCTGCCGGATGGCGTCCATGTCCTCGCCACCCTGACCGACGTTGACCGCGACCGCGATCACCTCGGCGCCCGTCCTCTCGGCCAGGTAGGGAATCGCGACCGAGGTGTCCAGTCCCCCGAGTACGCGAGCACCACACGCTCGGTCATGTTGAGCTCTCCTTCTCATGGTTGTTCTTCCCTGCCCACTCAAGCAGGGTCGCGGCCATCGATGCCGCGGGTCCGTTGGTCGGGCCTGGATCGCGGGTCACCACCACGATCGTGTCGTCGCCGGCGATCGTGCCCATGATCTCGGGCAGGCCAGACCGGTCGAACGCGCTGGCAAGGAACTGCGCCGCCCCCGGCGGCGTCCGCAGCAGCACCAGGTTGCCGCTGGCGTCGGCGCTGATGAGCAGCTCCCGCAGCAAGCGCCTGAGCCGTTCCGGCGCCTGCTCCGCGCTTCGATGGGGTCCTTGGCCGTCCTCCGGGATCACGTATGCGGCGGCGGCTCCGTCGGTCCCGCGCACCTTCACCGCACCCAGCTCCTCGAGGTCGCGTGACAGCGTCGCCTGCGTCGTGACGAGTCCCTCCGCCGCGAGGAGATCACCGAGCTCGCCCTGCGAATGGACGGCGCGCTCCCGGATCAGCGAGGCGATGCGCGCGTGGCGGGCGGTCTTGGAGGCCGGCTGTCCAATCACGACGGACCGGCCACCGTAGGGCCGAGCAGCCAGGCCAGCAGCGCCTTCTGGGCATGCAGACGATTCTCGGCCTGGTCGAAGACCACGCTCGCCGGACCGTCCATGACCTCGTCGGTGATCTCCTCCCCGCGGTGGGCCGGCAGGCAGTGCAGCACGATCGCGTGCGGCTTGGCCTGCGCCAGCAACGAAACGTTCACCTGGTACGGCAGGAACGGCGTGATGCGGTCGAGCCCGTCGCCCTCCTGACCCATCGACGTCCACGTATCGGTAGCGATCACGTCGACGCCACTGACCGCCGCCAGCGGGTCCGTGAAGACGGCCACTGACCCGCCGGTCAGGACTGCGATCCGCTCGGCGTCGGCCACAATCCCGGGATCGGGCTGATGCGCGGGCGGGCCGGCGACCCGCACGTGCATTCCGGCGACCGCGCCGCCGAGAAGGTACGAGTGGGCCATGTTGTTGGACGCGTCGCCGACGTAGCCAATCGTGCGGCCCGTTGTCCCGCCGAGATGCTCCCTGACGGTCAGTAGGTCCGCTAGCACCTGGCACGGGTGGAAGCCATCCGTCAACGAGTTCACGACGGGTACGGTCGCGCCGGTGGCGACCTCCTGGATGCGCTCGTCGCCGAAGGTTCGCATCACGATGGCGCTGGCGTAACGCGATAGCACCCGGGCGGCGTCAGAGAGCGTCTCGCCCCGGCCGAAGTGGGTGTTCTGGCTATCGACGACGATCGGCTGGCCACCCAGTTGCGCGATTCCAGCCTCGAACGACATGCGCGTGCGCAGGCTCGGCTTGTCGAAGAGCACGGCCACCGCTTGTGGGCCATGTAACGGGCGGTATCCGAACGGGTCGGCCTTCATGTCCAGCGCGAGGTCGAGAATCTCGGCCTGCTCGGCCGGGCTCAGGTCGTCGTCCCGCAAGAAGTGTCTCGTCACGCGCCACCATCCACTGTGGATCCGTCGAGTGCCGCCGAAAGTGCGGCGAGGAACGCCTCCACCTGGTCGGCGGAGATGATCAGCGGTGGTGCGAGCCGGAGGGTGTCCGGGCGGGCCGCGTTCGTCAGGAAGCCTGCGCAGTGCAACGCCGCCTGGAGCGCGCCCGCTGTCGGCGCCGAGAGGCCGATGCCGAGAAGCAGGCCGGCGCCGCGAACCTCGGTGACGAGCGGATGGCCGAGCCCCTCGACGCCGCGCCGGATCAGCTCACCCATTCGCTTGACGTGGTCGAGGAGCCCTTCCTCCTCGATGGTGGCGAGCACCGCGAGGGCGGCGGCGCAGCAGACAGGGTTTCCGCCGAAGGTGGACCCGTGCGAGCCCGGCCCGAGCGCGTCCGCCCAGTCCCCGAAGACCATGGTGGCCCCGATCGGCAGTCCGCCACCGAGCCCCTTGGCGAGGGTCACCACGTCGGGCTCGATGCCGTCGGCCTGGTGCGCGAACCAGTGTCCGGTACGACCGATGCCTGTTTGGACTTCGTCCAGTACGAGCAATGTCCCGCAGTCCGCGGTGATCTCCCGCGCCGTCGCCAGGTAGCCCGCGGGCGGGACGATAACGCCGTTCTCGCCTTGGATCGGTTCGAGCACCACCATCGCGGTGTCGCCGTCCACGGCTTGGCGGAGCGCATCCGCGTCCCCGTACGGCACATGGGTCACGTCACCGGGAAGGGGCCGGAACGGGTCCGCCTTCGCCGTCTGGCCAGTCAGGGCGAGCGCACCCATCGTGCGACCGTGGAACGAGCCGCTCGTCGAAACGACCTTCGTACGACCGGTGGTACGTGAGAGCTTGAAGGCCGCCTCGTTGGCCTCGGCACCGGAGTTGCCGAAGAACACCCGCCCCGCTCGGCCGGCCCGCGCCAACAGCTGCTCCGCCAAGGCGACCGGCGGCTCGGCCACGAACAGGTTGGACACGTGACCCAGCACGCCGATCTGACGGGTGACCGCCGCGATTACGGCCGGGTGGGCGTGGCCCAGCGCGTTCACCGCGATGCCACCCAGAAAGTCCACATAGGACTTGCCGGATTCGTCCCAGACCACGGCGCCCTGCCCGCGTACCAACGCCAGCGACGGCTGACCGTAGTTGTTCATCATCGAGGCCGACCACCGCTGTACCAGGGCGCTCATCCCACGTCTCCTGATTCGCTCGCTCATACGGGTCCCCCCGTCGTCACCATCGTGCCGAACCCCTCGTCGGTGAAGATCTCCAATAGCAGCGAGTGCGGCACCCGCCCGTCCACGATGTGTGCCGCGGGCACGCCGCCCCGAACGGCGCGCAGGCAGGCCTCGATCTTCGGCACCATGCCCGACTCGAGATCGGGCAACAGCGTCTCCAGTTCCCCGACGCCGATGTGCGATACCACCGATTCCGGATCCGGCCAGTGGCGGTAGAGCCCCGCGACGTCGGTAAGCACGATGAGCTTGCGCGCGCCCAGCGCCGCCGCGAGCGCACCGGCCGCTGTGTCGGCGTTGAGGTTGTGCACGACGCCCCTCGCATCGGGGGCGACCGTGGAGATGACCGGGATCCGTCCGGCCGCGATCAGATCCACGACGGCGTCGACGTTCACCGAGGCCACATCGCCGACCAACCCGATGTCGACCAGCTCACCGTCCACAGTGGCACCCCTCCGGGCGGCGGTGAAGAGGTGAGCGTCCTCCCCCGACATGCCGACCGCGAACGGACCGTGCTCGTTGATCAGACCCACCAGCTGGCGCCCGACCTGGCCGACGAGCACCATCCGCACCACATCGATGGATTCCGGAGTGGTGACCCGAAATCCGCCTCGGAACTCGCTCTCGATGCCCAGCCGGCCCAGCATGGCCGAGATCTGGGGCCCACCACCATGCACGACCACCGGCCGTAGCCCGGCGTACCGGAGGAACACGAGGTCGGCCGCGAAGGCGCGCTGGACCTCGGGGTCTTCCATCGCGTTCCCGCCGTACTTGACCACGACCGTGGCGCCGTGAAAGCGAGCGAGCCAGGGCAGCGCCTCGATGAGCGTGCTGGCCTTGCCCAGCGCGATGCCGAGGTCACGCGTGCTCAACACCGTGCTCACGTCGAGTACGCCGAGTTCTCATGGACGTACGCCAGCGAAAGGTCGTTGGTCCAGACGGTTGCCGCCGCGGCTCCGGCGGCGAGGTCGATCACGATATGCACCAGCCGACCCGTGAGATCCACTTTGGAGCGATCCTCGGCCGCCGCACCGGCACGGCAGACCCAGACGCCATTGATCGAGACGCTCAGTTCATCGGGCTCGAATACGGCCGAGGTCGTGCCGACGGCCGCGAGGATCCGACCCCAGTTGGGATCCGCCCCGAAGAGTGCGGTCTTCACGAGGTTGTTCCGGGCCACCGAGCGCGCCACCTCAACAGCGTCGTCCTCGGTGGCGGCCGCCCGGACCTCGACCGTCACGTCCTTTGTGGAGCCTTCGGCGTCAGAGAGCAGCTGCATGGCCAGGTTGCCGCACGCCTGGGCGACGGCGGCGTCCAGCTCGTCCAGCGACGGCGAGATGCCCGACGCGCCGCTGGCGAGGAGCAGTACGGCGTCGTTGGTCGACATGCACCCGTCGGAGTCGACGCGTTCGAAGGTGACCCGCGTGGCCTGCCGGAGGGCGTAGTCCAGAGTGGACGAGTCGACCACCGCGTCCGTCGTGAGCACGCAGAGCATCGTGGCGAGGCCCGGAGCGAGCATGCCGGCGCCCTTGGCCATGCCGCCTACCGACCACCCCTCCCGGACCACGTGCGTGGTCTTCGGTCGGGTGTCGGTGGTCATGATGGCCTCGGCGGCGGCCTGACCGCCGTCGCGCGCCAACGCCCGTACCGCCTGCTCCACTCCGGAGCGCATCTTGTCCATCGGTAGCCGTTCCCCGATCAGGCCGGTTGAGCAGACGGCCACATCGGCCGGCCCGACCACGAGCCGCCGACCGCCGCTCGCGGTCACCCGCGCTGCCGCGAGTTCCGCCGTGGCGTGGGTGTCCTGAAAACCCTGCGGTCCAGTGCAGGCGTTGGCACCGCCCGCGTTGAGCACGACCACCCGGACGATGCCCGCTCGGAGAACCTGCTGGCTCCACAGCACGGGCGCCGCCTTGACGCGGTTGGCGGTGAAGACCCCGGCCGCGGTGGCGTCGGGGCCGTCGTTGACAACAACGGCCACGTCGAGGCCACCCGATGCCTTCAGCCCGGCCGCGACCGCCCCGGCCCGGAACCCCTTCGGGGACGTGACGGTCACGATGCCGCCTCCACTGAGAAACGCACGTCGGCGGTCATGGCTGGATTCCCATCGCGCTAAGCCCCGCTGTCTCCGGCAGCCCGGTCATGAGGTTGGCGCACTGAACGGCCTGGCCGGCCGCGCCCTTGCCGAGGTTGTCGATCGCGCTCTGCACCAACAGCCGTCCCGAATCCCGGTCGACCGTGGCCTGCAGGTGGCACGCGTTGGAGCCCAGCGTTGCCTTGGTCCGCGGCCAGACGCCCTCGGGCAGGAGGCGAACGAACGGTTCCCCCTGGTACGCCCTCGCGAGCACGTCTCTGACCTGTTCCGCGGTCGTGTCCTGTGTGGACTTCGCCGTGACCGTGGCCAGGATGCCGCGGGGCATCGGCGCGAGCACGGGGCTGAACGACACCGATGCCGCTCCCGTCGCCTGTTTGATCTCGGGCGTGTGCTGGTGGGCGCCGACCTTGTATCCGGACAGGTCGCCCATCACCTCGCTGCCGAGGAGGTTTGCCTTGGCGGACCGGCCGGCGCCCGTGGTGCCCGACGCGGCGACGACCACGACGTCGTCCGGACTCGCGAGTCCAAATTCGATCAGTGGTGCCAGCGCCAGAATCGTCGCCACCGCGTAGCAACCGGTCGCCGCGACCCGGCTCGAGGACGCGATCAGCGCCCGCTGGCCTGGGAGCTCCGGCAACCCATAGGTCCAGGTACCGGCGTGCTCACCGTCGTAGTACGCCTGCCACGCCTGGGCGTCCCGAAGGCGGTGATCGGCACCGAGGTCGACGATCTTCACGTGCGATGGCAGTGTCGCCGCGAGTGCCGCCGACTCACCATGCGGCAGCGCGAGGAAGACCAGATCGGCGCCAGAAAGGTTGCCGGCTTCGGTGGCCTCGAGCGTGAGGCCGATATCGACCAGATGGGGATGGACGGCCGCGACCGCCGTACCGATGTGGGAGTGAGCCGTCGCCGCGGCGATCTCGAACTCGGGATGCGCCGCGAGCAGGCGCAGCAGCTCGCCGCCGGCATAGCCACTGGCGCCGGCTACCGCCACCCGGATTCCCACGACACCCTCCCTGCATCACTATGCAGTCGAGAGTATCACCATTCAGCTTGGCTTCCTGTCGCGATTCCGCGATGTGGTCACGGGAGTCGCCAGTTTCCGGATTTGGGCGCAGAAAACTACATCGGGTGTCGGAAACTGGCGACCTTGGTGGTCGCCCTGGGTCAGGCGCCGCGCAGGACGGCGCGATGGCGTTCGGCGGCGACGGCGACCGCCGCGTCGCGGGCCGCCACCGCCTCCTCGGCGGTGAGGGTACGGTCGGGGGCCCGGAACGTCAGCTTGTACGCGAGCGACTTCCGGCCCGCGCCGACCTGATCGCCGGTGAAGACATCGAACAGCCGCACATCCTCCAACAACTGCCCGGCCCCGTCGACGAGTGCCGCCCGGACCGAGGCCGCCGGCACGTCGGAGTCGACCACGAGCGCCACGTCGATCAGCGCCGGCGGGAAGGTCGAGATCACCGGTGCCGGCGTGATCGCCGGAAGTGGCAGCAAATCAAGGTCGACCTCCATCGCGCAGGTGCGCCTCGGCAGTTCCAGGGCCTGGCAGACCGCGGGGTGCAGCTCCCCCGCGTGACCCACCACGACCCCGTCCACCACGATCTCGGCATTGCGCCCTGGGTGCCACGGCGCATACGAGCCGGCCCGGACGGTCGCGGGCGCGCCGGCGACCGCACACACGATCCGGGCGGCCTCGATTGCGTCGGCCCAACCGGCGGGACGTCCGGAACCCCACCAGCCGGCCGGCTCGACGTCGCCCGCGAGCACCGCCGCGGCGTGCCACGGCTGCCGCGGCAGGGTCGCGTCGGCGGCCGCGAAGACCGCCTCGGTCGGTCGGGTGTCGACGCCCATTGCCGGTGGTATGCCGTCGTCCGGGGATGGGAGGAACACCAGACCGAGCTCGTACAGGGCGACATCGCGCTGACCGCGCCCAACGTTGCGACGCAACGTCGCGAGCAACGGCGGCAGCAGCGTGGTGCGCATCAACGGTTCTTCGGCCGAGAGCGGGTTCGCCAATCGGACCGCGTGCCTTCGGGGGTCGCCGGCCGGCAGACCCAACGCGTCGGCGATCCCGGGCGCGACGAACGGGTAGGAGAGCACCTCCACGTAGCCGGCCTCGGCCAGCGCCCGGCCGACCGTGCGCCGGCGGCGCTGCTGCGCAGTGAGGCCGTTGCCGGGCGGTGCGACCGGAAGCTCGCTGGGCACGTTGTCGTACCCGTCGAGGCGGATCACCTCCTCGGCCAGGTCGGCCGCATCGGTGAGGTCCGGTCGCCAGGTCGGCGGCGTCACATCAAGCAGACCCTTGCCCGCGGGCGAGACCGTGGCTCCGATGTCGGTCAACAGCCCGGTGACCCGCTTCGCGGTATAGCCGACTCCGGCCACTGTGGACGGTCCGGTGGTAGGAATGCGGATCGCTTCCCGGGGCACGACGTGGACGATGTCGAGAACCCGCTCGTCGGTGATCCCACCGCCGTACTCGACGAGCAGCTCGATTGCCCGCTCGACAGCGGCCGGCGCGATCGCGGTGTCAACGCCACGCTCGTACCTCCGGCTCGCCTCGCTGGAGAGCTTGTGCCGGCGGGACGTCCGGGCGATCGCCACCGGGTCCCAGTGCGCCGCCTCCAGCAGCACGTCCGTGGTGTCACCGGAGACCTCGGTGCTGGCGCCACCCATGGTTCCGGCGAGCGAGATCACGCCGGTGTCGTCAGCGATGATCATGTCCTCCGGGTCGAGCCGCCGCTCCACACCGTCCAGTGTGGTCAGTCGCTCGTCCGGCTCGGCCCGCCGTACCACCAGCGGTCCCGAGATCCGTCGCGCGTCGAAGGCATGCATCGGCTGCCCGAGCTCGAGCATCACGTAATTGGAGACGTCCACGATGAGCGAGATCGGCCGCATGCCCGAATGCACCAGGCGGCGCTTCATCCACTCTGGACTCTCCGCGGCGGAGTCCACTCCCGTGACGAGGCGGGCTCGGAACCGGTCGCACCCGACGCTGTCGAGCACCTTCACCGGGTAGGCCGGCTTCTTCGTGACGAGGGGCGCTTCGCGAAGAGCCGGGTCGATGAACGGCTTGCGCAGGGAGTGCGACAGCTCGCGAGCCACGCCGCGAATGGAGTGGCAGTAGCCGCGGTCGGGCGTGATGTTCAGCTCCACGATGACGTCGTCGAGGCCGACCACGGGGCGGGCGTCGTCGCCCGGCTTGAGGTCACCGACGCCGGGCAGGACGATGATTCCACTGTGGTCGTCACCCAGCGCAAGCTCGCGGGCTGAGACGATCATCCCGTCCGAGAGGTGACCGTACGTCTGCCGGGACGAGATGGTAAACCCGCCCGGCAGCACGCCACCGGGCAGGATCACCGGTACCAGATCACGGACCGTCGAAATTAGTGGCACCGCAGACAATGCTCCGCGGCTCCCCCTCGCCGACGTCGACCAGAACGTGCCGGATCGGCTTCTTGAACTCCGTCAGCTCGGTGATGGCCTCGACCCGGCCAACCAGCAGCGGCCCGGACACGCTGCCGCGCAGGTCGGTGATCTCCTCGACCTCCAGGCCGACCCGTACCAGAGCAGCCTCGAGCTCCACCGGATCGAGCGGCGCGTCGACGTACTCGCGCAACCAGGAAACCGGAACCTTCATCGCCCTACACCTCCACGCCGAAGGCTCGAGTGAACCGGGCGTCGCCCTCGACCATGTCACGCATGTCGGTTATCCCATGGCGGAACATGAGTGTGCGTTCGATTCCCATGCCGAACGCGAATCCAGAGTGGACAGTGGGATCGATGCCACAGGCGCGCAGTACCCGCGGATTCACCATGCCGCAACCACCCCACTCGATCCACCGTGGACCGCCGCGGGCCTGCGGGAACCACAGGTCGAGCTCGGCGGAGGGCTCGGTGAACGGAAAGTACGACGGACGCAGCCGGGTCTTCGCCTCCGGCCCAAACATTGCCCGGGCGAAGTGGTCCAGCGTTCCCTTCAGGTGCGCCATCGTGATGCCCTTGTCCACGACGAGGCCCTCGACCTGGTGGAAGACCGGCGTGTGTGTGGCGTCCAGCTCGTCGGTGCGGTACACCCGCCCGGGACAGACCACGTAGATGGGCGGGGTCCGTTCGAGCATCGTGCGGGCCTGCACCGGCGACGTGTGCGTGCGCAGAACATGGCCGCTCGACTCGGCGCCTTCGGCGGCCGCCGCGACATAGAAGGTATCCATCATCGTGCGGGCCGGGTGGTCCGGCGCGATGTTGAGGGCATCGAAGTTGGCCCATTCAAGCTCGACCTCCGGGCCCTCGGCGATCTCGTAGCCCATGCCGACGAACAGGTCACCGATCCGCTCCATCAGCGTTGTGAGCGGATGGCGGGCGCCGCGCGGCCTGCGATCCCAGGGCATTGTCACGTCGACGGCCTCGGCCACCAGCACCGTGCCGGCCTGCTCGGCCTGCAGCTGCTCGAGCCTCGTCTCGTATAGCGCCTGGATGGCCGCACGCGTCTCATTGACACGCCTGCCCGCGTCGGCCTTGGCGTGCGGCGGCAGCGCACCGATCTCGCGCCGAGCCAGCGACACCGGCGAGCGGTCGCCGAGATGCTGGTGCTTCAGCGCGGTCAGAGCGTCCACGTCGGACGATGCGGCGAATGCCTTCTGTGCCTGCGCGATGGCGTCGTCAAGCGATACCTGTTCGAGCAGGGCGACCTGCTTAGGGTCATAGGGATCGTTGCGGTAGCTCATGACAGCGTCCTCCGGCGGGTAACCAAGGAATCCTACGGGCCTACGGCTTGGCCGTTGCCCGCCGGTGTGATGCCTGTCGAGTGTCGCCCGAAGGATTGGGTCGTCAGCGTCGCGGCCCGCCACCGGCGGGCTGCCTAAACGACCGCATGAGCTTCACGAGCTGACTTCCTGGTTGGGCGGTGGGTCATAAGTATTGACGGTGACGCTGTGCTCTCGCGGAAGCGTACAGGCACACCGCTGCGGCCGCAGCTAGGTTAAGGCTCTCGGCGCGCCCGTGGATTGGCACCCTTACCCGCGCGTCGGCCATCGAGGCGAGCTCCGCGGGCAACCCATGCGCCTCCGAGCCGAACAGCCACACGGTACGGCCGGCCAGCCGCCCGTCGTCGGCCAGGTCATCGAGGTCATGCCCGCCCCGGGCATCGGCCGCGAGCACAGCAAGACCTGACGCGCGCAAGGCATCGACGGCCGCCTCGGGCGTACCGCCGCGCACCACCGGCACGTGGAACAGGCTGCCCGCGCTGGCCCGGACGCATTTTCCGTTGTACGGGTCCACGCTCCCGTCGGGGAAGACGACCGCGTCGGCGCCGGCAGCGTCCGCGGTGCGAAGGACGGTCCCGGCGTTTCCCGGGTCGGCGATGCCGGCCAGAACGACGACGAATTCCGGTCGTCCCGATGCGACTGCGCGCAGGTCGACGTGAAGGTGGCGGCAGATCGCGACGATGCCCTGGGGCGTCACGGTCTCGGTGAGCGCGGCCAAGGCCGGCCCATCGCCGTAGTCGACCCGGGTGTTCGCCTGCTCGGCTTCCGCGGCCAGAGTCTCGTGGCCGCGACCGGGTTCGACGAAGAGTTCGGTGACGTGACGTCCCGCGAGCGCCTCCCGTACGGCCTGCGGGCCCTCGGCGAGAAAGGTCCCGGTCTGGTCGCGGTAGCGGCGGCGCAACAGTCGCCGAGCAGCGACGACCCGGGGCGACCGTACCGTGAGCAGGTCAGTCCCGGGTCGACTCGCGTTACGACGGGGGGTCAGGCCGCCTCATTCGCGGGCAGCGCGGCGCGCGCCGCCGCGACCAGGCCGGAGAAGGCGGTCGCGTCGTTGACCGCGAGCTCGGCCAGGATCTTGCGGTCGACATCGATGCCGGCCAGGCGCAGGCCCTGGATGAGTCGGTTGTACGTCATGCCGTTGAGGCGGGCCGCGGCGTTGATTCGGGTGATCCACAGCTGGCGGAAGTCGCCCTTGCGGTCCCGGCGGTCCCGGTATGCGTACTGCATCGAGTGGAGCATCTGCTCCTTGGCCTTGCGGTACAGCCGCGACCTCTGGCCGCGGTAACCGCTAGCGCCCTCCAGAATGGTACGGCGCTTCTTCTGGGCATTGACCGCCCTCTTGACGCGTGCCACGTCGATTCTCCTTCAGTCAGTCGTCGGCCCGCGCGAACCGCGCGCCGGCCGACGCAGGTACGTGCCGCGCGTCAGCGGCCCAGCATCTTGGTAACGCGTTTGCGGTCAGCCTTCGATACCTCGACCGTCCCGGTGAGGCGGCGTGTCTCGCGCGAACTCTTGACCTCGAGCCGGTGGCGCAGGCCAGCCTGCTGGATCAGGAGCTTGCCGCGGCCGGTCACCTTGACTCGCTTGCCCATGCCGGTGTGGGGCTTCATCTTCGGCATTTTGTCAACCTTTCGAATCGAACCGCCGGACCGCGTCGGCGCTGCCGCGCCGACGCTGACGGTCCGCTATGTGTTGTCCCGCCCGGCCCGTCCGCGAGTCGGGTGATGACCCGCCGGACGAGGGTTACTCGGGCTTTTCCTCGTCGGTGGCCTCGCCGGCCGCATCCGTCGCGGATCCGGTTCCGGCGTCGAGCTCCTCCGAGCCCTCCTCACGCTGCCGGGCCGCGCCGCGACCCGTCCTCGCCGTCTTATGTGGAGCGATGACCATGATCATGTTTCGGCCGTCCTGCTTGGCGGACGCCTCCACATAGCCCAATTCCTGGATCTCGTCCTCGAGTCGGCGCAGGAGCCGGAATCCGAGCTCCGGCCGGCTCTGCTCGCGACCGCGGAACATGATCGTCACCTTGACCTTGTCGCCCGCCTTGAGGAACCGCATCACGTGACCCTTCTTGGTCTCGTAGTCATGCGGATCGATCTTCGGACGGAGCTTCATCTCCTTGATGACGGTCTGCTGCTGGTTGCGCCGCGCCTCCCGAGCCTTGAGCGCGCTCTCGTACTTGAATTTGCCGAAGTCCATGAGCTTGCACACGGGCGGGCGTGCCATCGGTGCCACCTCGACCAGATCCAGGTCCACGTCGGCGGCCAGCTGCAGGGCCCGCTCCAGTGGGACAACGCCCACCTGCTCACCCTCGGGGCCGACCAGCCGTACCTCACGGGCGCGGATCTGCTCGTTGACGCGATGTTCGACGCTGATAGGGCCTCCTCTGCTTCGCGCGGCTTTGCGGGTCGAACCAGCAAGCCACGTCTGTTCTCACCGGTCCCCGCCACCGCGAGGCCGGTCCGCGTCGTCCGTTGTGAGATGCACGCTGGTACCCGAAAGCAGAAGGCCCCGGCGTATGCCAGGGCCCGCTCGACCGGTCAGCGCGCCCGTTGCACAACCTTCGGCGCGCCGCCCACCATTGCGGTGAGTTCAAACCGGACCCGGCAGCCTCTCGGCGACGGGTGGGAGCGGGTGCTCCACTTCCTGACACCACGCACGCAGCGTGATGCGGTCGACTGAGCAAGGTTAGCAGACGCGACTCTCCGTCGACATCGCGCAACCCGCCGCCCCGCGAATTACGGCGATCTTGGAGAAATGCGCATGGTTCGATCTCCGATCACGCGTATTCGACCAAGGTCGGCGAGGGACGGCGCCGAGTAGACACCCGGAAGGTCAGACTTTGGGCGCTTCAGGCGTTTCGGGAGGCTCCGCCGCGTGGGGATGCTCCACGGCGTGGGGATGCTCCACGGCGTGGGGAAGCTCGACGGATTGGGGAAGCTCGACGGATTGGGGAAGCTCCGCCGCCGGTGAGGGCTCAGACGGCTCAAGGTGCGCCGGCGAGTCGGCGTGCCCCTGCGCTTCGAGGTGCTCGTGATCGGCCCGGTTCGCCGCAAGAAGTGAACGCAGCGCGCGAACTCCCTCGACCGCGTGCTCCTTGTCGGCCGCCTGCACCGCCATCACCGCCACCACATCGTCGTCCTCGAGCTCGAGGCTCACCCACGGGTTGCCACGCTCGAAGATGATCCCGCGCACGATCTCCCACGGCAGGTCATGCCGGCCGAGCACGTTCTGCACCACGATGTGGTGGGTGTCGGCGACAACCTTCGGCCGGGTAAAGATCAGGATCGCGCCGGCGGCCAGGAGACCAAGGATGATCATGGCGATCTGATCGCTGGGCTGGAACACACCAGGGGTGTCTCCGCCGACCGACCCCGTCAGCAGTGTCGCGAGTATCGCGAAGACGACCAGCACGACGGCGCCAAGATCCAGCACACCCGGCGGATCTTGCGTGGACGGATCACCAATGGCTCGGCGCTCACTTTACTCCGGTTCGCTCGCTCGCGCGGCGCTCAGAGGCGACGCCTTCCCTCCGCTTCGCTCGGTCCAGACGCCGCCGCGCCAGCTCCCTCGCTCACATCGACTCCGGTTCGCTCGCTCGCGCGGCGCTCAGAGGCGACGCCTTCCCTCCGCTCCGCTGCGGTCCAGACGCCGCCGCGCCAGCTCCCTCGCTCACATCGACTCCGGTTCGCTCGCTCGCGCGGCGCTTACGAGCGAGTCTGCCACCGGCCACGTCGGTCACGGTGAGCCGGCTCGCTTGCCGGCCTTCCCCGCCGCCGCCTTCGCTGCGACGAGCTCATCGGTTCGCCGCTGCGCTACCGGTTCGGAGTAGGCGGCGAGGATCGTGACCTCGATGCGTGTCTTCGCCGTTTCCCTAGCTGCGCCGGATGCGGGGGTGACCCGGAGCACCGGAGCGTGTACGCCCCGGCGGCCGGTCGGTTCGGTCGTGATCGAGCGGACCCGGGCCCACGGCACCGGCGTCGACGAGGTCAGTTCGCGGATGATGAGGCCGCTCGGCAGCAGATACACCCCGCTCGTCAACACTCGATACAGGGCCAGCAGGGCGAGCCCGATCGTGATCGTCGACAAGATGAGCCCAATCAGGGACGAGCGCACCGAGAACGCGAACATGCCCGCGAGCAGGACGACACCGACCACCGAAGCGAGCGCCATCGTCCACGGCCACGATCGCAGCACCCGGTGCCGGGAGACGGGTCGAATCACCGCCTCAGCAAACCATGCCGGCCTACAGGCGGCACGCGTGGATGTCGGTCACGAGGATCGCCCGCGCGCCGACCTCGTACAGCTCGTCCATGATCTTGTGTACCTCGGTCCGGAGGACCATGGCCTGCACCGCGACCCAGCCCTGCCGGTGCAGCGGTGAGATGGTCGGTGACTCGATGCCCGGGGTCAGCTTGACCGCGGCGTCCAGGCTGTCGGCGTGCACGTCGTAGGCGAGCATCACGTAACGCCGGGCCACCAGCACGCCGTTGAGCCGCCGTACCAGTTGCGAAACCACGCCGTTCCTGGGCGCGCCCGCCCGGGTGATCAGGACCGCGGTCGACACCATGATCGGGTCGCCGACGGGCTCCAGGCCGGCATTACGCAGCGTGCCGCCAGTGTCGACGACGTCGCCGATCGCGTCGGCCAGTCCCAGCCCGACCGCGTTCTCAACAGCACCGTCGAGGCGGATGACCTCGGCCTTGATGCCGTGCGAGTCCAGGAAGCGGGAGACCACGCCCGGGTACGCCGTGGCGATCCGGGCGTCGGTCAGATCCGCCGGCGACGCGTAGCGGCCCGGGCGGGCAGCGAGGCGAAACGTCGACGCGCCGAACGCGAGGTCGAGCACCTCCTCGACGTCGGCGCCGACGTCGACGTGCAGATCGCGGCCGGTGATGCCCAGATCCAGATCACCGGAGGCGACGTAGACGGCGATGTCCCGGGGTCGCAGGTAGAAGAACTCGACGTCGTTGTCGGCATCGAGGCAGGTGAGGTCCTTGTCATCGGTGCGCTGGCGGTATCCCGCCTCGCGCAGCATCTCGACCGCGGCGGGACCGAGGCCACCCTTGTTCGGTACGGCGACACGCAGCATTTCAGGCTCCTTTGTGGACGGTTCTCGAATCCGGACGGCGTGCCATCACAGATGTCGGTAGACGTCCTTGAGTTCGAGCCCCTTGGCGAGCATCAGCACCTGCGTGTGGTAGATCAGCTGAGCGATCTCTACGGCGGTACGGTCGGCACCTTCGTGCTCGGCCGCCATCCACGCCTCGGCGGCCTCTTCGACAACCTTCTTGCCGACCGCGTGCACGCCGCTCTCCAGCAGCGCCACCGTGCCAGAGCCGGGAGTGCCCTCGGCCGCCTTCACGGCCAGCTCCTCCCACAGCTCCTCGAACGTCTTCACAGGTACGCATTCTGGCAGGCGCGTCTGTGCGGTGCCCAACGGTCTGCGCGGACGGGCACATGCTGGGACGCGGCCCATCCGGCCATGCGCGGGTGCGGCCTTCTATCCTTGCGAGTTCAGCCGCATTAACCCCCGGACGGACGGAGTGACGATGCTGAAGACGATCCGCGGCTTCAAAGATTTCATCATGCGCGGCAACGTGATCGACCTGTCGGTCGGTATCGTCATCGGCGCCGCGTTCACCGCACTGGTGACGGCCGTCACGAAATCCTTCTTCGAGCCGCTCATCCGAGTGTTCAGCGGCGGCAAGGATCTCTCCGGGATCTGGACGATCAACAAGGTCCAGTTCGACTGGGCCGCTGCGATCAACGCGATGGTCACGTTTGTGATCACGGCCGCGGTGCTCTACTTCCTTGTCGTCACGCCGATGAATCGGCTGGCTGAGCGCCGCCGAAAGGGCGAGGAGCCGGAACCGAAGGCGCCGAGCGAGGAGATCCTGCTGCTGCGCGAGATCCGCGACGCACTGCGCGCCGCTGCACCGGTTCCCGCCGAGGCGCCGGCGGATCGAGCGACCGAGCCGGTCGACGCCCGTCCGCTCGCCCCGCGAAAGTCGGCGCCGACCCGGAAGCCGAGCTAGCCCGCGGTCATCCAGTCACCGTGATGTCGTGGTCATCGAGGCCCTTTTCGGAGCTGTCGGCCAGTGACACGTAGAAGACCTCGATCGTGTAACGCCCGGGAGCCAGCATGAGCCGCACAGTCCCATCGCCGCGAGATGGCGCACCAATGGAGAGCGTCAGCACTTGATCGTCAACGACCGCACCCCCGGCGTCGCGAACCCGGACCCGCGCCGTGGCCTCGAACACCGCACCGGACACGGACACCACGAAGTTCTGGCTCACCGTTTCGCCGGACTGCGGCGAGATCAACCACAGCGGCGCCAACGTTTCCAGCGCCGGGGCCCGCACCTGATCACCGCCCGGCAGCGCCACTCCGTTGACGGACAGACGGACGCCCGCGAGCGGGATGTTCCGGTCGGCGGCGACGGCCGTCGCGGTGTAGACGATCTGTTGTACCGCGAGCGGATCCGTGGGCGTCGACCCGGGGCCGGTGATATCCAGGACCGAGACGTCACCATCCACAGTGGAACTTCCCACGACGAATCCGGGTGGCCACGCGCTGGCGTAGTCGGGATCGCGGGCGTCGCCGCGCAGGGCGATGCCCACGGCGGCGCCGATCTCCTCAGGCAACGTGTCGTGAGCCACGGTCACCGGCAGGAACTCCCGGTACAGCCCCGTCCGGTTACCGGTGCCAACGAAGTACGCCGGCACCTCCACCCCGACGCCGGCCGGGCTGGGTGTGTCCACTGTGGGCGGTGCCGGCGCGATCGTCGACGAACCTCCTGGATTGGGCGGCGCCACCGGCGATCCGCGCCCGACCGCGACCGCGATGCCGCCGGCCACGATCGCTGCCGTGGCCGCCGCGGCCAGGCTCACCGTGAGCACGCGGCGTCGGCGGGTGCGCACGCCTACCCGGGACCGGATGGTCGACAGCGCATCCGGCGCCACGTCGACCCGCGACGCGGCCGCCTCGAAGGCCGCCCGGACGGCCCGCTCCTGATCCGTCACGGCGCACCTCCCATCATGGTGCGCAGCGCGCCGAGCGCCCGGGACGTGTGGCTCTTCACCGCACCCTGACTGATCCCCATCGCCTCCGCCGTCTGGGCCTCGGAGAGGTCGGCGTAGTAGCGCAGCACGAGCGCCTCGCGCTGCCGGGCCGGCAGCCGCCGTACCGCGGCCAGCACCTCGGCGTGCTCCGGCGGCCGAGCGCGCGCCAGACTCCGGCGCTCGGTCCGGCCATGGGTCCTCGGACTGGCGGCGCAGGAACCGGTCGACCACGCCCCGGTGGCGCAGCGCGGAACGGGCCCGGTTCACCACGCTCTGGCGCAGGTACGCCACCGCCCGTCCGGGTCGCGCAGCCGGCCCCACCGACCGTGCAGGCCGACGAACGCGTCCTGGGTGAGCTCCTCGGCGAGCCCGGCATCGTGCAGCAGCAGCGTCGGCCAGCCGCACCAGCGGGCGGTACTGGGTGGCGAAGAGCTGGGTCACCGCCTCGTCCGCGGTCCAGTCCGACCGCCGCCCCAGCGGTAGTCGGTGACGGCGTCGCCGGCGGTGCGACGGGCTCGTCGGGTGGTCACGTACGCCACCGCTCCGCCCGTCGGCTCAGCGCCCGCGGTCGACACCATGTGGACCGACGCGCGGACCTGCCGTCAGGTTTACACGACGTGGCAAGCCACCACTCGTGTTGATCAGCGGCTGTGAGTCTCAGGCCCCTACGCAGGCCTCGGATTCCAAGATTCGTGATCAAAGAGAGATGGAGCGAATGGCGAGGGCGGCGTCGAGGGCGGCGACGGTGGCCGACCAGCCCTTGTCCTCGGCCGAGCCGGGCAGCCCGGCGCGGTCACGGGCCTGCTCGAGGGTGTTCACGGTGAGTACGCCGTGCGCCACCGGCTTCGCCGGCGTCCAGGGCCACCCGGGTCAGTCCGTCGGTCACCGACCGGCACACGTAGTCGAAGTGGGCGGTCTCGCCGCGGACCACCACGCCCAGCGCGACCACGGCGTCGCACCGGCGGGCCAGCGCCTGCGCCACCACCGGCAGCTCGACCGAGCCGGCCACCCGTACCGTCTGAACGCTCGTCCACGCCGCAGGCCTTCGCCGCCGCCTGCGGCCCGGTCGACCATGTGGTCGACCAGGTCGCCGTGCCAGCGGGTGGCGACGATGCCCAGCGCTCAGCCCGCTGAGCCTCCACTGTGGACAGATCCGGCTCCCCGTACCCGGCCATTACGCCAGCTCCTTCGGCGATCCCCAGTCCAGATCATCCGAGAGGTGGCCCATCCGGTCCCGCTTGGTGCGCAGGTAGCGGACGTTCTCCGGGTGCGGCCGCACCGGCAGCGGCTCGCGCCCGATGACCGCCAGCCCGTACCCCTCCAGGCCGGCCCGCTTGGCCGGGTTGTTGGTGAGCAGCCGCATGGAGCGGATGCCGAGATCGGCCAGGATCTGCGCGCCGGTGCCGTAGTCGCGGGCGTCGGCCGGCAGGCCCAGCTCGAGGTTGGCGTCGATGGTGTCCCGGCCCTGGTCCTGCAGTTGGTACGCCTGCAGCTTGTGCATCAGCCCGATGCCGCGACCCTCGTGACCGCGCACGTAGAGCACGACCCCGCGGCCCTCCTCGGCCACCCGGCGCAGCGCGGCCTGCAGCTGAGGACCGCAGTCGCAGCGCAGCGAGCCGAACACGTCGCCGGTCAGGCATTCGGAGTGGACCCGTACCAGCACGTCCTCGCCGTCGCCGATGTCGCCGAAGACGAGCGCCACGTGGTCGCTGCCGTCGGTCAGGGCGCGGTACCCGATCGCGCGGAACATCGCCGTACTCGGTGGGCAGCCGGGTCTCGGCGAGCTTCTCGATCTGCTGCTCGTGGCGCCGTCGGTACTGCGATGAGATCGGCGATCGTGACCAGCGCGAGACCGTGCTCGTCGGCGAAGCGGCGCAGGTCGGGCAGTCGCATCATCGTGCCGTCATCGTTGACGAGCTCGCAGAGCACGCCGGCCGGGCGCAGGCCCGCCAGCCGGGCCAGGTCGACCGCCGCCTCGGTGTGACCCGGCCGGCGCAGCACCCCGCCCGTCCTTGGCCCGCAGCGGCACCACGTGACCGGGCCGGGACAGGTCGGCCGGACCCGGTCGGCGGGTCGGCGAGCAGCCGGATCGTGTGGGCGCGTTCGGCCGCGGAGATGCCGGTGTGACGCCCTCGCGGGCGTCGACGGTCACGGTGTACGCGGTGCCCCGCCGGTCCTGGTTGGTGTAGTACATCGGCGGCAGCTCGAGCCGGTCCGCGTCGGCCTCGGTAATGCGGGGCGCAGATGAAACCGGACGTGTGGCGCACCATGAATGCCAGCAGCTCGGTGGTTGCCATCTCCGCGGCGAAGATGAGATCGCCCTCGTTCTCGCGGTCCTCGTCGTCGACCACGACGACCGCCCGGCCGGCGGCGATCTCCTTGATGGCCTCCTCGATGGTGGCGAACTGCATCATTGCGTTCTCCCGGCTGACACCTGTCAAGCGACGAGCTTCTCGACGTACTTGGCGATCACGTCGACCTCCAGGTTGACCAACGCTCCCGGCTCCTTCTGGCCGAGCGTGGTCAGCGTCAGAGTGGTGGGAATCAGGCTCACCGTGAACGAGTCCGGCTCCACCGCCACGATCGTCAGCGAGACGCCATCGACGCAGATCGACCCCTTTTCGACCACGTACCGTTCGAGTCCGGCCGGCAACGCGACCCTGACGTCGGTCCACCGGTCGCCAGGCAGCTTCGACACCACGGTGCCGACACCGTCGACGTGCCCCTGCACGATGTGGCCGCCGAGCCGGGTGGCCACCGTGGCGGCGCGCTCCAGGTTCACCGGTTCACCAACGGTCGCGGAGCCGAGCGCGGTGCGATCGAACGTCTCCTTCATGACGTCGGCGGTGAACACGTCGTCGCGTACATCGACCACGGTGAGGCAGACCCCGCTGACGGCGATCGAATCACCCGGCGCAGCGTCCGCCGTGACCTTCGGGCCGCGAACCGTTATGACCGCGCCTTCCCCGTGCCAGTCCAGGCGGACGACCTCGCCCAGTTCCTCGACGATGCCGGTGAACATGTCAGCGCCCCTTCGGCAGGGCCGAGATCCTCAGGTCCGGACCGACCCGACGGACGTCGATGAGCTCCAGATCGATCGCCTCGGCGATGGTGACGATGCCCGCGGTTGCCAGCGCTGGCTTGCCGGCGCCGAGCAGCTTCGGGGCGACGTAACCGACGACCTCATCGACGAGACCCTCGCGCAGGAACGCACCCGCCAGTGTCGGGCCGCCCTCGAGCAGCACTCGGCGGCAGCCGCGCTCGAACAGAGCCTGGCCCAATGAACGGAGATCCACCCGGCCGTCCGCGTCGGTGCCGAGCTCCGCGCCGGTCGCCACCCACGTACGGGCAGCGCCGTCGCGCACCCGCGCGTCGCGGGGAGTGCGGTCGTGGGTGTCCACAATGACTCGGATCGGCTGCCGGTTGGCCAGGGCGCCGGCGTCGGTCCGGTAGGTCAGGTGCGGGTCGTCGGCGAGCACGGTGCCGACGCCGACGATGATGGCGTCCACAGTGGAGCGCAGCTCCTGCACGTCGGCGCGGGCGTCGGGTGAGCTGATCCACTGGCTCGTGCCGTCGAGGGCGGCGGAGCGGCCGTCCATCGTGGACGCGAACTTCCAGATGACGAATGGGCGCGGGTCTCCGGCGGCGGCTCGCCGCGTCGCGGTCAGCCAGGCGAGGTTGCCGGCTTCGACCTCGACCTCGCGGACGCCGAGTTCGACCTCGACACCGTGCGACCGCAGCGTCGCGGCGCCGCCCGACGCGACCGGGTTGGGGTCGACCACGCCCGCGACGACGCGGACCACGCCCGACCGGATGAGCGCCTGAGTGCACGGACCGGTTCGGCCGACATGGTCGCAGGGTTCCATGGTGACCACGGCGGTGCCGCCGCGGGCCCGCTCACCGGCGGCCGCGAGCGCCCGGACCTCGGCGTGCGGCCCGCCGGCGTACGCGTGGAAGCCTTCGCCGACAATCTCGCCCGCCTCATCGAGGATGACGCAGCCGACAACCGGGTTGGGGCTGGTGGTACCGAGCCCTCGTGAGGCGAGTGCGACGGCACGCAACAACGCCGCGTCTTCGGCCGGGCTGACCATGTCCATGCCTCCTCGCACCGGCGGCGAGCCGCCGACGCATCGCGCCGTTCGGCGCGCGGGCGAGGAGAGACCCCTGGCGGGGGACGGCGGAGGTGCGGGACCCGTGGCGCTGCCGTAGCGCGACGTCCCGCATCTACCGCGCGCTGTCTCCCATCCGGACTGTGACCGTCGGCCTCAGAGTCTCACTGAGTCCACCGATGGCTGGCTGCCACCGGGTCGCGGGCTCACCGGGCCTGGCCTTTGGCCAAGGGCACCGGCTCACCGCCGGTTCGGAATTTCACCGAGTCCCGCCAGCGCGCTGGTGGGTATGCCCCTGAGTGTGCCACGCGGGTGTGGCGCCCGCACAGTGCGTTCGTTTGCCCCAGCAGAGGCGTTTGTCACACCAGTCACAAACCGGTACGCCGGTCGACCGCCACGTACGACCCGGGTTGGCCCTTGGCGACCGTCTTCATCTCACTCGCGTCGGCGATCACCTCGCGCGGATCGGAGTACGGCCGCCGGGTCGACAACGCGACGCCCACCGAGACCGTCACGAGGCCGACATCCCTCACGCCTTCGCGCCGGCTCTTGACGCTCACGTATCCGCGGTCGCGGTCGACATCGTCGTAGAGGGTGTCAGCCGCCGATTCGAACTCGCTGACGGCCTGCTCAGTGAGCGGCCGAACGTCGTCCTGTCCGCAGATCACGACGAAGTCGTCGCCGCCGATGTGCCCGAGGAACGCACCCGGGGTGCGCGCGACCGCGCCGAGCAACTTGCGGGCCAGCGCGACGATGAACTCGTCACCACGGGCAAACCCGTACGCATCATTGACTGCCTTGAATCCGTCGATGTCACAGTAGCAGACGGCGAAGGCCTGGCCAGATCGCAGGCGGTCGCCCACCTCACGCAGGATGCGCTGGTTGCCGGGAAGCCCGGTCAACGGTGAGACCTCCCGGAACTCCTGGTTGCGGCGCAACGTGTTACGCACCCGGACCACCAGTTCCAAGGTGTCGAACGGCTTGACCATGTAGTCGTCCGCGCCGGCCTGGAGCCCGAGGACCTTGTCGGGTGTCTGTCCCTTGGCGGTCAACATGATGATCGGCAAAGCCGACGTCATCGCATCCGCCCGTAGCCGCCGGGTGACTTCGACGCCGTCGACCTCCGGCATCATCAGGTCGAGAATGATCAGATCTGGGGTGACCTTGCGAACCATCTCCAGCGCAGCCGCACCGTCGTGGGCGACGACCACGTCGAAGCCCTCCATGACGAGGTTCATCTCGACGAAGCGGGCGATGTCCACGTCGTCGTCGACGACCAGGATGCAGGGACGGCTCATGTCGTCGACGATCATGGCGGGCCGCCTCCCGCCTCGCTCCGCGCCGCGCGGGCGAGGTTGCGCAGGTGCCGAACGGCCGCCGCCGGGTCCGGCGCGCCGAAGACCGCAGTGCCGGCGACGAACGTGTCCGTACCGGCCCGCGCCGCCTCGGCGATGGTGTCCTCGGCGATGCCGCCGTCGACCTCGAGGCGCAGCTCCAGATGGCCGGCGTCGCGGTGCCGGCGAGCGACGCGGACCTTCTCGAGCAGGTACGGCAGGAACTGCTGCCCGCCGAATCCCGCCTTGATCGTCATGATCAGGAGGAGATCGAAGTGCGGCAAGAGCTCCAGGTACGGCTCGACGGGAGTGTCCCGATCGATCGCGAGCCCGGCCTTCGACCCGGCCGCACGGATGTCCTTGGCGAGCGCGACCGGGTCCGTCGCCGCCTCGACGTGGAACGTGACGTTGTAGGAACCCGCCTCGGCGTAGCGGACCGCCCACTGCTCGGGTTCAACGATCATGAGGTGGGTGTCGAACGGAGTACGAGTCACCGCTCGCAGGTTCGTCACCTCCTCCAGACCGATGGTCTGATTCGGTACGAACCGGTGATCCATGATGTCCACGTGCAGCCAGTCGGACACGTCGTCAACGGCCACGGCAGCGCTCGGGTTGAAGTCCACCGCAAGCAGACTCGGCGCCACAATCAGGGCAGGCTCGGGCACGTTCAGCGACGGGTCGGTCACCGAGTCAGTGTACGAAGCGACGCAACCAGGGCAACTGCGGTGACTACCCACTCACGAGCGGGATGCCGTCGCCGATCTTCACCATGATCACGGGGTCGAGAACGGCGTGGCGAGAGGCGAGGTCCATGCCCTCACACGCGAGGCTGCCGGTCACCATGCATCGGCCGCCCCCCAGCGCCACCAGCCGTCCGCGGCGCACGGTTGCGAGCAGCGAGTCAACGTCGAACACGAGGCTGAGTTCGAAGTGGAGCGTCACGAGTTTCGCCCCATTGACGGTGATGTCCACGTAGGGACGGTGGCTGGAGGTGATCCGGTGGGTTGCCAGCTGTACCAGCTCCGTGGCCAATGGATTATCGATGGTCGCGCGAGCGGCTGTGACCAGCGCATGATGGGCGCGCCAGGCGGCGACCAGCACGTCACCCAGCCGAAGGCCGAGTAGGTTCACTACGGCGCCGCGCAGTTCCGCTGCGGCCGACTCTCGTTGTGTGGCCGGCACAGCGGCCAGCCCCTCAGCGAGACGATCCAGCAGGGAAGGCCATGCCGCCGCCGTGGCAATCGACGCCGCCGGGTCGCCGTCGCCGAGGAGCACGGTCGCGGCCGTGACGTCCGCGTGTGTGGCGGCCCTCGGCGCTCCGGTTTGCGTACCGCTCATCGAGGTACCTCCTCCAGCGTGACGGTGCCCGGGTCCACATGGGGCTCGAGCCTCACCGAGACACTTTCGGCCCGCTCGACGAGGTCCGGACCGACGGTCTGACCCGGGTACGAATGCAGCAACACGGCGGTCGCGACCTGGGGCCGGCCGCGCCGGTTGCGCCGCCGGACCGACCGGATCGCAAATGCGGCCAGCGCCAGCAGCAGTACGCCCAGCGCGACCGCGGACGCGATGACCACCGTCGACGGACCGGTCTCGGGCGCGGCGAAGGTGACCGGCACGGAGAACCCGAAATCGACAATGGAACCCGCGGGCACCTGCTGTGAGGTGACGACAAAGGATGGGTCGACCGCTGCGGTTGACCGCGGCAACCTCAGTCCTCGCGCGGCCAATGCCTCGGTGGCGGTCTGGGGCGTCATCCCGATCAGGTCGGGTACCTGAGCACCGAGAGCAAGTCGCACCACGGGCCGGTTGGCCGACGCGCCCGGCGTCTGTTGCGCGGTCAGCTCCGTGGCGGTCACCGCGACCACAGTGGACTCGTCGACTCCGGCCGGCAGCGCCTGCGGAACGAGCTGGATCACCACGTTCTTGTTCCAGTCCAGCAGTACCTTCCGTGCCTCCGCGACGCTCAGGCCGCGGACCGGCGGCGGCTGGGCAACGGCAGACTGAGCCCAGTCAGTGGGCCCGGATGGCAGCGGTTGCGCGGAGGCGCCCGCGGCGAACATGACCACGAAGATCGCTGCCAACGCGACGGGCGACATCCATCGCGCCAGACGTCGAACACCGTCCATGCGCCGAGCATGACTGGAGTACCGCCGTGCGTCACTATCAGATCTCGGACCGTCTCTGCGGCGTGTTAAGCAGGGTCCCCCTCCTATACAGAAAACGATAAGAAGGGGACCCTGCTTAACCCCTCTCCCGCCGCCAAGCCTCAGGTACGGCGGAGCAGGGCCAGGAACATCGCGTCGGTGCCGTGCCGGTGCGGCCACAGTTGTATCGGCGGGCCGTCGCCGAGGTCTCGGAGCTCGGCCGGAAGGCTCGGCCGGGCGTCCAGATGCTCCACAGTGGACCTTTCGCGACGCAGCGTCTCCGCCACGGCGACCCGGGTCTCCACCACGTGCGGCGAGCACGTGGCGTACGCGACCACGCCGCCCGGCCGCACCGCGCGCAACGCCGCGGCCAGCAGCTCGCGCTGGAGCCGGGTCAGCGGCGGCAGGTCGTCCGGCTGGCGGCGCCAGCGGGACTCTGGGCGCCGCCGCAGCGAACCAAGGCCCGTGCAGGGTGCGTCCACGAGCACGCGGTCGAAGCCGCCGGCGGGCACCGCCTCCTCGACCCCGACGTCGCGCCCGTCGGCGCAGACGACGTCGACCGGCAGCCCGGCAACGGCCTGGTCGACCAGCCGGGCCCGGTGCGCAGCGATCTCGACCGCGGTGACCCGGGCGCCGCGGGTGGCGGCGAGCGCGCCGAGCAACGCCGCCTTGCCGCCAGGCCCGGCGCACAGGTCGAGCCAGCGCTCGTCACGTCCCGCTACCGCCGCCTCGAGCGAGGCCGACCGCGACCAGTTGCGAGCCCTCGTCCTGGACGTGCGCCCGGCCGTGGGCTACGGCCTCGATCTCCCCCGGAGCGCCCTCGGGCAGGTAGACCGCGTACGGCGAGTACGCGCCGACCAGCCCGCCGACCTCGGCCGGCCAGTTCGGCCGCGTCGATCCGGCCGGGCCGCGCGCACAGATGCACCAGCGGCCGTTCGTTGTCGGCCGCGAGCGCGGCGCCAACTCGGCCAGCCCGGTCCACTGGCCAGGGTCGCCGCCGAGCGCCTCGGCGAACGCCCGCACCATCCACTCCGGATGGGCGTGGACCAGCGCGAGATGGCCGACCGGATCGGCCTCCGCGGACGGCGCCACGCGCGCCAACCAGGCATCCAGGTCGCGCTCGGACACGCGCCGCATGACCGCGTTGGCGAAGCCGATCGCGCCGGCGCCACCGGCCGGACCAGGTCCACTGTGGTCGCCACCGCAGCGTGGGCCGGGACCCGGGTGTGCAGCAGCTGGTAGGCGCCCAGCCGCAGCGCGTCCCGGGCCGGCGGGTCGATCCGGGCCACGGGCCGGCGCGGCCGCCTCGGCGATGACCGCGTCGAGCTGGCCCTCGCTGCGCAGCGTGCCGTAGGTCGAGCTCGGTGGCCAGCGCGGCGTCCCGGCCGGTGATCCGGTTCTCCGCGCAGCAGCCGGGGCAGCACGATGTTGGCGAACGCGTCGTCGCGGTGCACCGCGGCCAGTGTCTCGTAGGCGGCCCGCCGGGCCGGCGTCGACCGTTGGCGCTCGGTCGCCCGGGGGCCGCCGCGGCCGGCTGGGCGCGCCGGCTCCCGCCGGTGTGTCGAATGTGGACCGCGACTGGGCCGGCCCGGGCGTCATCCACCCCACCGACCGCTCGTCCGGCTCCGATCCGGGCGCCCCGGGCCCAGTCGACGGCCGGCATCGCCTTCTTGCCGGCCGGCCGCACCTCGCCCAGCTCGACCGGGTCGGTCGCCGTGCCGACGAGCACCCGGTTCTTCTCCACCAGCAGCGGCCCGGGGCACGGGTCGGCGACGCCGGGTCGGCACCGGCCGCACCGGCGACGAGCTTGACCCGCTCGCCGCGGAACGTCGTCCAGGCGCCCGGGGCCGGGGTGCAGGCGCGGATCCGGCGGTCCACCGCGAACGCCGGGCTCGGCCCAGCGCACCTCGGCGTCGGCGACCGTGATCTTCGGGGCGTAGGCTGACACCCGTCGGCCGGTTGGGGCAACGGCCCGCGCGGTGCCGGCCTCGATCGCGTCCAGCACGGTGACCAGCAGCCCCGCGCCGGCATCGGCGAGCCGGCCGAGCAGCGTCGCCGGAGGTGTCCCGCGGCGCGATCTTCTCGACCAGAGTGCCGTAGACCGGCCCGGTGTCCAGCCCCTCCTCGAGCTGGAACACCGACGCGCCGGTCGATCTCGTCGCCGTGCAGAACGGCGTGCTGCACCGGGGCCGCGCCCCGCCAGGCCGGCAGCAGCGAGAAGTGCAGATTCACCCAGCCGTAGCGCGGGACGGCCAGTGCGGCCGGTGGGACGAGCGCGCCGTAGGCGACCACCGGGACGCAGTCCGGGGCCAGCTCGGCCAGTCTGTCCAAAAAGGACTGTTCGCGGGGCCGCACCGGAGTGAGCACCTCGACCCCCCGCTCGTCCGCCCATTGCCCGACCGGCGAACGGACGAGGTGCCGGCTGCCGCCCGGCCGGGGCGTCGGGACGGGTCACCACCGCGACCAGCTCGTGCCTCGACGCCCGCGATCGCCTCCAGCGAGGCCAGCGCCACCTCCGGCGTACCGGCGAAGACCAGCGCGCACGACAGTCCTACCGGGTCGGTCGAGTCGCGTGCGGACTGACCTTGATCGCCGGCGGGCTCGCCGCGTCGTACCAGGGCGCCTGCGGATCTCCCTCATCGCCTCCTTGCGGGCCTGGGCGTCGAGCCGGTCCAGGAACAGGACGCCGTCGAGGTGGTCGGTCTCGTGCTGGCAGCAGCGGGCCATCAGGCCGCGTGCCGACCAGCCGGACGGGCTCGCCGTACTCGTTGAAGCCGCGTGGCGACCACGTTCTGCCGGCGCTTGGTGTCCACGTAGATGCCCGGGATGGACAGGCAGCCCTCCGGCCCGTCCTGCTCCTCTTCGTCCGGGAAGTGCAGCTCCGGATTGACCAGATAGCCAACGGTGTCGTCGACGTCGAAGGCGAACACCCGCAGGCCCGACCCCGATCTGCGGCGCGGCCAGCCCCGCGCCGCCCTCGTCCCGCAGCGTCTCGGTCAGGTCCTCGCACCAGGGTGCGCAGCTCCTTGTCGAAGTCGACCACCGGGTCGGCCTTGGTGCGCAGCACCGGATCGCCGAAGAGTCGGATCGGCTGGACGGTCACGAGCGATTCCCCTCCACTGTGTTGGTCGCGCCTGCGGGGCTCGCTGGCGCTTGCTCCTCGACGCTCCGGTGGTCTGGTCGACTCCGTCCAGCTTACGGATGCCTCTCCTGGGCTCCGGCGTCGGAGAACCTGCCTGTCGCCGCCCGAGGGAGTGGTACTTTTCGGGATGAATCGTTCGGACACGGGGAGGAACACGGACGTGAGCTTCATCCAGATCATCGACTACGAGACCGACCGCGCCGACGAGATCGACGCCCGGATGCGGGAGCAGATGCAGACCGCCGGCGAGCCGAACTTCATTCGGCTCGACCAGACCCAGGACCTCGACAACCCGCGGCATTTCACGACGATCGTGGAGTTCCCGAGTTACGAGGTGGCGATGGAGAACAGCAACCGCCCGGAGACCGACCAGATGGCGCAGGAGCTGGCCGCACTGTGCACGAGCGGGCCGTCGTACCGCAATCTCGACGTCCAGTTCCACATGCCCTGAGTCTCTTAGTCAGAGCGTGACGGGCAATTCAGCGTATCCGCGCAGGGTGAGTCGTTCCCGGCGCAGGGGCTTGCCAGCCACGACCAGCGTGGGTAGCTCCTCGACCAGCATCGGGAAGGCGATCTGCGCCTCCATCCGGGCCAGCGCCGCGCCCAGGCAGTAGTGGGCGCCGGCACCGAACGACAGCGGCTGGTTCGGTTCCCGATTCGGGTCGAAGAGGTCGGGCGCATCGTAACGGTGCGGGTCTCGGTTGGCGGCGCCGAGCAACAGCAGGACCTGGCTGTAGGGCTCCAGGCGGACGCCGTCGACGACCACCTCCTCGCGGCACCATCGGGAGGTCAGCTGCACCGGCGAGTCGTACCGCAGAACTTCCTCCACAAAGGACGGTGCGCGGCCCGGATCCTGCCGGAGTGCGGCCGCCAGGTCAGGCCGTGAGAGCAGCATCGCCAGACCGTTGCCCAGAAGGTTCGTCGTCGTCTCGAATCCGGCCACCAGGAGCAGCACCAGGTTGGCGATCAGCTCCGGCCCGGACAGGGTGGCGCCGTCGCTGTCGTGAGCCTGCGTCAGCGCGGTCACAAGATCGTCGCGAGGGTCGGCCCGGCGCTGGGCGATTAGGTCGGTGAAGTAGAGATCCAGCCGCGACCGAGCCTGCAGCGCGTCGCCGATGTCGGAGAGCAGGAGTGCGGGCTCGAGCACGGCGGTCAGCGCCGCCGCCTGTTCGCGAAACCAGTGTTGATCGCCGGCGGGCACCCCCAGTAGAGCGCAGATGACCCGGATCGGCAGTGGGTAGGAGAACTCGGTGATGAAGTCGACCGGCTCCCCGGCACAACCCAGGTGCGCAAGATACTTCGTCAGCGTGGTCGCCTGGATGACGATCGCCTCGCGCATCGACTCGAGCCGGCGCGGCGTGAACGCTCCCGCCGCCAGGCGGCGCATCCGGGTATGGTCCGGCGGATTACTTCGCAGCATCGACCGACCGACCACGATCTCCTCCGCGGTCGCCGGCCCGTCCTGAGTCCCGTAGAACGACGCGAGCTCCCGGTCGGCGATCAGCATCCGTGGATCGCGCAGCAGCGAGTCAACCGCGGCGTAGCCGGAGGCCACGTAAAAGCGGTCCTGCACCCGCGCGAGCGGCCCATGGGCCCGGATCGTTTCATAGACCGGGTACGGGTCCAGCCGTCCCTGACCGGCCAGCAGCTCGCCGACCGCTTCGGCCACATCCTTGCCCGCCACGACGGCGAAGCTACCAGAGCTCGCGCGGGTCGACCTGGACCCGAACCGATCCCTCGGCCTTGCGCGCGCTGCGCACGCCGACCGCGGCGTGCAACGACGACGCGAGCGCCGCCCCGGCAGAACGGGACGCGACGCGCACCAGAATCCGCTCCTCGTCCCCGATCGGAACCGGGCCTAGCGTCTGCGCGCCGTCGGGTAGCTCGGCGAGCGCCATCAGCTCGGCCAGGGCGTCGGGCGCACCGGTCAGGCTCGCCATCCGGGCCGCCGGCGGAAAGCCGAGCTCGCGCCGCTCGGCCAGTTCCCGGGCGGCGAAGGTGACCGGATCCCACCGCAGCAGCGCCTGTACGGCCACCAGCGCCCCGTCCGCGACCACAACAACCCGCCCCTGTTGCGAGGCCGGGCGGGCCAGCGTGGCCGCGGCCATCCAGCGGCGCAGGGTCTCCTCACCGGCGCGCAGGTCCGCCCGCGTCAACAGCGCCCAGGTGTCGAGCAGGAGCACCGCGCCGTACCCGCCGTCCGCGATCGGTTCCGCACCCGGGGTCGCCACCACCAGCGCGGGCTCGCTGTCCACTTTGGATAGAACGGCGTCGCGCCCCGACGTGCGCACCGCGATACCCGGGAACGCTCGGCCGAGCTCCTCCGCGGTACGGCCGGCGCCCACAATGGACGCCCGCAGCCGCCGCGCACCGCAGCGGTAGCAGGCGTAGTCCGCGGCCGGCCTCCCGCACCAGCGGCAGGCGGCCACCGCGTGGGAGGAGCGCAGCTCCAACGGTCCCGAGCATCGGGCGCACCGGGCCGGCGCATGACACTCCACACAGGACACCGCGGGTACGTAGCCACGCCTGGGTACCTGGATCAGTACCGGGGCGCCGGCCGCGAGGGCGTCGCGAGCGGTGCGCCAGGCCAGGCTCGGCAGGCGGGCGGTAGCCGCGGCGGCGTCGCGAGCGCGATCCACGTCATCGCCGGTCGGGGCAACGGCCGGCGCATGCTGGCGCACGACGTCGCGCGGTGCGGCCAGGCTCTGGGCCCACCGGGTCTCGACCAGCAGCTGGGCCTCCGCGCTGCGAGCGGTGGCCGCGACCAGCGCATCGGCGTTGATCAGCTGCGCCCGGGTCAGCAGCACCTGCAGCGCGTGCGGGTAGGGCGCACGCGGCTCGGCGTACAAGTCGTCGCCGTCGTCCCAGATCGCCACCAGCCCCAGGTTCTCGACCGGAGCGAAGGCGGCCGCCCGGGTTCCGATCACGGCGCGGACGTCCCCCCGGCTCGCCCGCAGGAACCGGCGGTAGCGTTCGGCGGGACCGAGCGCGGCGTGCAGCGCGACGAAGCTCTCGCCGATCCGCTCCCGGACTGCCGCCTCGAGGCGCTCGAGGTCGCGACCGTCCGGTACGACCGCTACCACGCCACGTCCACTGTGGATGGTCGTGGCGATCGCGTCCGCGAAGCGGGCGGGCCAGTCCTCGCCCGGCAGCACGGTCAGCACCGCCCGGGCCGGCTCGCTGTGGCCGGCGAGCGCCGCGAGGAACTCGGTGCCACCGTCGTACGGTCGCCAGGCCACGCCCAGTTGGTCACCAACTGGTGGTTCGATGGGCTCGTTGGTGCCCAATGTTTGACCACCTCGGGGTCGAGGAAGCGGATTCCGCACGGGCGTGGCGGGGCGGGATGGCGAGCCGGAGGACGTCGGCGAACGTGCCCGCGTACCGGTCCGCCACCACCCGCGCGAGCCGGGCCACCTCGCGCCGTCAGGACCGGCTCGGGCGAGACCACCTTGTCCAGGTACGCGAGCGTGCCCTCGTGGGCCGACGCCTCGACGCGGTCAAGGACGAAGCCGTCCACGAGCCGCCTGGCGAAGCGGACCCGGACCCGACAGCCGGCCACGACCGATGTGTCGAGCTCGGCCGGCACCACGTAGTCGAAGGGCCGATCGAGGTGCGCGAGCGACACATCGAGCGCCACCCGGGCCACCGGCAGGGTGTCGGCCGGGCTTCGGGTGCGGGCCGAGGCCGTACCGGCGCGTCGTGACACCGTCACGCCCAGCCCCGGCAGCTCCGCGTCACCGTCTTGTCGCGCCGCCACCCGCCCGTCATACCAGACGACGGACGCGCAGGCGTCCCCGACTCCGCGCCGGGAGGTCCACAGTGGAGCTATGCCGGTGGCGCGAAGAACTCGAGGGCGATTCCGTCCGGGTCGCGGAAGGAGACGCCGGATCCGTAATGGGCGTCGACGATCCCGCCATGGGCGATCCCCAGCTCGTCCAGCCGGGCCGCCCAGGACGCGAGCTCATCGCGGTCGCCGCATGCGAACGAGACGTGATCCAAACCGGCGCGACGCCCGTCGAAGTCGCCGCCCGGCGACGTCGCGTGCGTGTGCAACCCGAACAGCTGCCCTCCGCCAATCAAGTAGACCGTGTGGTGAAAGCCCCCAACCAGCTCGTCCTCGTCGAGAACGGGCGCCGTGCCAAAGAGTTCGCTGTACCAGCGAGTGCTGCGCTCGAGGTCGGTGACCGTCACAGCGACGTGGGCGAGCGAGGGAAAGTCCGGCACGGCGGCCTCCTGCATCGTGATGTCCAGTGTGCCTTCCGGCACGTGGATGGGGCCGTCTGGAGCCCCGACGCAATCACACTACGTGGGCAGCGCTAGGTTGCGAGGCCAGAACGCCTCACGCCATGACACCCACGCGAGCGGGAGTGTCCACAGAGAACCAGTGTGTGCAGCGAACCGGAGTGCGCGCCGGGTCAGGCGCTGGCGGCGGATTTCAGGTCGGCGACCCGGTCGGTGCGCTCCCAGGTGAACGTCGGCAGTTCCCGGCCGAAGTGGCCGTACGCCGCGGTCGGCTGGTAGATCGGCCGGAGCAGATCCAGATCGCGGATGATCGCGGCCGGCCGGAGGTCGAAGACCTCACCGATCGCCTTCTCGATCCGGTCGACCGGTACAGTCTCGGTGCCGAACGTCTCCACGAACAGGCTCACCGGCTGCGCCTTGCCGATCGCGTAGGCGACCTGCGCCTCACACCGCTCTGCGAGTCCCGCGGCGACGACGTTCTTGGCCACCCAACGCATCGCGTAGGCCGCGGAACGGTCCACCTTGGACGGATCCTTGCCGGAGAACGCACCGCCGCCGTGGCGGGCGTACCCGCCGTACGTGTCCACAATGATCTTGCGGCCGGTCAGGCCGGCGTCGCCCATCGGGCCGCCGATCTCGAACCGGCCGGTCGGGTTGACCAGCAGTCGATAGCCGTCGGTCTCCAGGCCCAGGCCCTCGATCTCGGGCGCGATGACGTGCTCGCGGACGTCGGGCGTGAGCAGGGACTCGAGCGAAATGTCGGGCGCGTGCTGGCTCGAGACGACCACCGTGTTCAGTCGTATCGGGCGCAGCCCGTCGTACTCGATGGTCACCTGGGTCTTGCCGTCGGGGCGCAGATACGGGATGGTGCCGTCGCGCCGTACCGCGGACAGCCGCCGGGCGAGCCGATGTGCCACGGCGATCGGCAGCGGCATCAGCTCAGGGGTCTCCGAGCAGGCGAAGCCGAACATCATGCCCTGGTCGCCGGCGCCCTGCGCGTCCAGCGCACTCTCCGACGACCCCGAGCGCAGCTCGATGGCGCTGTCGACGCCCTGGGCGATGTCGGGAGACTGGGAGCCGATGGCGATGTTCACGCCGCATGACGCGCCGTCGAAACCCTTCTTCGACGAGTCGTACCCGATGCCCAGAATCGTCTCGCGCACGATCGTGTTGATGTCCGCGTACGCCCGCGTGGTGACCTCGCCAGCGACGTGCACCTGGCCGGTCGTGATGAGCGTCTCTACCGCGACCCGGCTGCGCGGGTCCTGAGCGATGAGGGCGTCCAGGACGCCATCGCTGATCTGATCGGCGATCTTGTCCGGGTGGCCTTCGGTAACCGACTCGGAGGTGAAAAGGCGACGTGCCACGTTGCTCCCTCTGGGTGAATGTCCTTACGGGCTGGATCCCAACCCCAGCTGACCGGCCCCGCGGCGCTGCGGTCTGCGCGCAGAGTCTAGCCGCCGGCCAGCTGGTGGGACACGCCCGAGGTACCTGCCCGCATCCGAACTATAGGGCCCGTTTCTTCTGAATCACTCGGGAATGCCCGAGTCGGTCCGGCGGCCGGACGCATCGATCGGGTGGCGGATCGGCGATCAGTCGGATAGCAGACCGAGGATCAGATCCCAGACCTCGTCAGCCACGTCGTCCTTCGACTGCTCGGGAATGTCGACCGTGGACCCGTCCGCACCGAGCACGGTTACCGCGTTGTGCTCCTGCCCGAAGACCTTGTCCACGCCGACCTCGTTTACGACGATCAAGTCGGCCCGCTTGCTCAGCAGCTTTGTATGCGCATTCGTGATCGCATTGGTCGTCTCGGCGGCGAAAGCGACCAGGATCTGGCCAGGCCGCTTGCGCTCACCGAGTTCGGCGGCGATGTCGGGATTGAGCACGAGCCGCAACGTCGGCGCGTCGCCGAGCGGCGACTTCTTGATTTTCGTGGGTGCGTACTCGGCCGGGCGGAAGTCGGCGGGGGCGGCGGCCATCACGATGACCTCCGCGTCCGCGGCCGCCTCGAGGGTGGCCTTGCGCAGCTCCTCGGTGGTACCGACCCGTACCAGCATCGCCCCGGCCGGGTCCGGCAGGCTGACATTTGCGGCTATCAATGTAACTCGGGCCCCCCGTGCGATCGCGGTCCGGGCGAACGCATACCCCTGTTTGCCCGATGATCGGTTGCCGAGGTAGCGCACGGGATCCAGCGGCTCCCGGGTGCCGCCCGCGGTAACGACCACATGCCGGCCGCCCAGCATGCCAGTCGGCACACCTCGGCGGGCCGACCGCTCGCGTCGTAGAACCCGCTGCGCCACCGCGAAGATCTCCGGCGGGTCGGGCAGCCGTCCCTTTCCGGTGTCCTCGCCGGTCAGGCGGCCCGAGGCCGGTTCGATCACGATGACGCCCCGGGACCTCAGCGTCTCCACGTTGGCGACCGTGGCGGGGTGCTCCCACATCTCCGTGTGCATGGCCGGCGCGAGCACGACCGGACAGCGCGCGGTCAGCAACGTGTTCGTCAGCAGGTCGTCGGCCAGGCCATGGGCCGCCTTGGCGATCAGGTCCGCTGTGGCCGGTGCGACCACGACCAATTCAGCCGACTTGCCGATCGCCACGTGCGGTACGTCCTCAACGCCGTCCCACACCTCGGTGGTCACAGGCTGACCGGACAGCGCCGACCAGGTCGGCTCGCCCACGAATCGCAGCGCGGACGCGGTGGGCACGACCCGGACCGGATGACCCGCCTCGGTGAACAGGCGTAGCAGTTCGCATGCCTTGTACGCCGCGATGCCGCCGGCGACGCCCAGGACCACCCGCGCCTTTGGCGTTCCGGCATCCTCCGGCTCGGTTCCGGCATCGGACGGTGCGGGGTCGCCTCGTGGTACGGGCGCGGGATCCACCTTGGGCAGCGGCTCCGTCGCCGACGGTGGGTCGGGGCGGGCAGCTACCTGCTTGCGACGCCGTACGACCGGCGCCGGTATTGGCTCGTCGCCCTGCGGGCGGCCGGCTGGCTCGTCGCCCTGCGGGCGGCCGGCTGGCTCGTCGCCGTGCGGGCGGCCGGCCATGGCGCTATCGCCTGCCCGCATGGCCGGACTACTCCTCGACTCGCTCCGCGGTCAGGAGACCCCCGTTGATCTCGCGCAGCGCGATCGACAACGGCTTCTCCTGCGGCGTCGTCTCCACCAACGGTCCGACGTACTCGAGCAGACCCTCGCCGAGCTGGCTGTAGTACGCGTTGATCTGCCGGGCACGCTTGGCCGCGAAGATGACGAGGGCGTACTTCGACTGGGTCTTGTCGAGGAGCTCATCGATCGGCGGGTTGGTGATGCCCTCGGGATTGGCAATGGTTGCGGACACGAATCGACCTCGGAGTTCTCGTGAGTGGTTCTGGCAAGCCTAGTCGCGCCTTTACGGCATCCTACGTTTGCGTCAGTTTGCGGCATTAATGCGTAGTTTGCAGGCCCAGCAATCCTAGCAAGTCGTCCGCGGCCTGCTCGACGGTGTGGTTGACGATGGTCACATCGAACTCGGGCTCGGCGGCCAGCTCCTCCTGGGCGTGCTCCAGCCGGTGCCGGATCGTCTCGGCGTCGTCGGTACCGCGGCCGACGAGGCGTCGCTTCAGCTCCTGCCAAGTCGGCGGGGCGAGGAACACCAGCCGGGCGTCGGACATTTCCCGGCGGACCTGCCGGGCGCCCTGGAGGTCGATCTTCAGCAACATCGCCTTGCCGGCGGCCATCCGCTCCTCGACTGGGCCGCGGGGGGTGCCGTAGAGGTTGCCCGCGAACTCGGCCCATTCCAGCAGCTCGCCGGCTTCGGCCATGCGCAGAAACTCGGTGCGGTCGACGAAGTGGTAGTGGACTCCGTCGATCTCGTTGTCTCGAATTCGTCGGGTCGTCACCGACACCGACAACCACACCCACGGCGCGCGCGCCCGGATCATCTCGATCACGCTGTCCTTGCCCACCCCTGAGGGGCCGGAGAGCACCGTGAGTCGAGTCTCACCGGCGGCGGTCAGCGACCGGTCGTCTGGGCGCGTCGCGTCGTCGGGGGTCATAGCTGTCTTTCTACAGGATCGAGGGACAGCCGACCTTCACATGGGACCTAACACTCACTTGCCGCTGTTGGCGAACTCCGCCAACAGCGCCTTGCGCTGCTGATCGCCGAGCCCGCGCAGGCGACGGCTTTCGGCGATCTTGAGCTTTTCCATGATCTGCATTGCGCGCACCTTGCCGATGCCAGGCATCGACTGGAGCACGGCCGAGACCTTCAGCTTCCCGACCACCTCGTCGGATTCGGCCCGGTCAAGCACCGTCGTCAGCGTGGTCTTGCCCGCCTTGAGCTGCTCTTTGAGCTCTGCGCGAGCCTTGCGAATCTCCGCAGCCTTCTCCAGCGCGGCGGCGCGCTGTTCCGGGCTGAGCGTAGGTAGCGGCACCAGTTCTCCTCAGGTCCCTCGTGGTGGGCTGAGCTGGCTAACTGTCCAGCGCCGCGAAAACTAGTGGTCACAGCGGCGTTTGGCAACGCAAGTACATCGAATCGCCCACCGTGGCGGGCGTGGTGCGATTACAAATCGGCAAACTTCAGCACATTTCGGCACGCATTCATAGCCATATGTGCCGATTCCCTGAGCGCCGCAACATCGGGGCCCTGGGCCAGAACGTCCCGCGAAGTGGACGGCAGCACGAGGCCCCGCACTCCGGCGAAGACCGTACGAAGGTCCTCCGGTCGACCGCCCTGCGCACCAAGCCCCGGCGCCAGGACAGGTCCGCCCAGCCGGCTCAGATCCACCCCAACCTCCCCGGCCGTCACTCCGACGACGACACCGACCGACCCGAGCGGCTCGGCGCCCTCGTTGCGTGCCGCGACCTGGTCAACCAGCGCCTGCGCCACGGTCCGACCGTCGTCGGTTCGCGCCAGCTGGAGCGCGCGTCCGTCCACAGTGGAGGTGGCCGCGAGCACGAAGACGCCGCCGCCGTATTCGACGGCGAGATCAAGGAACGGCTCGAGCGAGCCGAAGCCCGGGTAAGGGCTGACCGTGAGGGCGTCCGTATACAAGGGACTCGCCGGGTCGAGGTAGGCACGGGCGTAGGCCGCGGCGGTGGAGCCGATGTCACCCCGCTTCACGTCCAGCAGGACCAGCGCTCCGCGCTCCCGGGACTGTCGGATTGTCGACTCCAGCACGGCGATTCCGGCAGAACCGAAACGTTCGAAAAAGGCGGATTGTGGCTTGAGTACGGCCACCTGCTCCGCCAGTGCCTCGACGACCGTGTCGCAGAACGTCGCGAGCCCGTCCGGAGTCTCGGACAGCCCCCATTTCGCCAGAAGCTCAGGGTGGGGATCGATCCCGACGCACAGCGGGCCGCGCTCGTCGACCGTTCTCGTGAGTCGACTACCGAAGCTCTCCACGGTTCCTCCTCATCATGGCCGACTCGTCATGGTTCGATCCGTCATAGTTCGACTCGTCATGGTTTGACCGGTGCGGTCGCGGACGATGTCGCGGATCAGGCGCGGGCCCCGATAGATCAGTCCCGTGTAGAGCTGCACGAGGCTGGCCCCGGCGTCGAAGAGGCGTGCCGCCGCCGCGGCGTCGAGGATCCCGCCGACACCGACGATCGGTAGCGCGCCCGAGGTCTCCCGGTGGACGAACGCCACCACCTGCCGAGCCCGCGCGGCCAGGGGCGCGCCGGACAGCCCGCCGGCCTGTTCCCCCAGGACGACGTCCTGGGGTGCGAGCCCCGTCCGGTGCAATGTCGTGTTCGTCGCGATCACGCCGGCCGCGCCGTGCTCCAGGCACACTTCGAGCACGTCGGCGATCGCCGGCTCGGTCAGGTCGGGTGCGATCTTCACCAGGATCGGCTTGGGTCCGGCCTCGGCCCGGAGGGCGGCGAGCAGCTCGGACAAGTGCCCGCGATCCTGTAGCGTGCGCAGGCCCGGTGTGTTGGGCGAGCTCACATTGACCGCGAAGTAGTCGCCGTACGGGTATAGCTGCCGGAACGAGGCGAGGTAGTCCCCGACCGCCTGCTCGAGCGGAGTCACCTTGGACTTGCCCAGGCTGATCCCCAACGGCACGCCGAGCGGCGGCCCTTCGGCGAGGCGGTCGGCCAGGGCGGCCGCGCCAGCATTGTTGAAGCCCATGCGGTTGATGACGGCTCCGGACGCGCGCAACCGGAAGACCCGGGGCCGAACGTTGCCGGGCTGAGCGTGGCACGTGACCGTACCGACCTCGACGAATCCGAACCCGAGCGCGGGCCAGGCGGGCAGCGCGGCCCCATCCTTGTCCATACCGGCGGCGAGGCCGACCGGGTTCGGGAACCGCAGCCCGAAGACCTCCCGCGGTGCGCGCTCCACGCCCGACAGACGCCGCATCGCGCGCAGCAGCGCCGGCCGTTTGGAAACCGCGGCGAGCCGGTGCAGGGTCCACTCGTGCGCCGCCTCGGCATCCCCTCCCCCGAGCCGAAAGAGCGCCGGCCGTGCGACCCGTTCGTAGATCACCACTCGCCGCCCGTTGATCTGGGGCGAATCAGGGTGCTTGAAGATCGAACCACGCGGATCTGCCCTAGATCATCGGGGGTCGGCAGCGCGGAGACTGGCATGGTGCTCTTGCAGTGCCAGCACGGACATCTCGCCACGGATCAGGGCCTCGATCCCCATCACGGCGGCCGCCGCGCCCGGAATGGTGGTGACGCACGGGATGTCGGCGGCCACGGCCGCGGTGCGAATCTCGTAGCCGTCCTGCCGGGCGCCGCTGCCCTGCGGCGTATTGATGACCAGAGCCACGTCCCCGCTCGCGATGAGCGACACCGCGTTGAGTGCCCCGCCCGCCTCGTAGTGCTTGGGCACGATCTCGCACCGGACGCCATGCCGGCGCAGCACCTCGCCCGTGCCCTCGGTGGCCACGATGTCGAATCCGAGGTCGGCCAGGCGCTTGACGGGAAAGATCATTCCGCGCTTGTCCCGGTTCGCGACGGTCACCAGGATCCGCCCCGATGTCGGCAGCGAGCCGTACGACCCCGACTGCGACTTGGCGAAGGCGCGGCCGAACTCGGCGTCGATGCCCATGACCTCGCCCGTCGACTTCATCTCGGGGCCGAGCAGACTGTCGACGCCCTTGCCGTCGCTCGTCCGGAACCGGTTGAACGGCAGCACGGCCTCCTTCACCGCGATCGGCGCGTTCGGCGGCGGCGTGCCACCGTCTCCAGTGGACGCAAGCAGGCCCTCATCCCGCAGCGACGCGATCGTGGCGCCGAGCATGATGCGGGCGGCCGCCTTTGCCAGTGGGATGGCGGTCGCCTTTGAGACGAACGGAACCGTCCGAGATGCCCGGGGATTGGCCTCCAGGACGTAGAGCGCCTCGTCCTTCAGCGCGTACTGGACGTTGAGCAGTCCGCGGACGCCGATCGCGCGTCCGATCGCCTCCGTGTACGCGCGCACCTTGGCCACGTCGCTCGACGCCAAGGTGATGGGTGGCAGGGCACAGGCCGAGTCGCCGGAGTGGATGCCGGCCTCCTCGATGTGCTCCATGATGCCGCCGAGGTAGACATCGCCGGTCTCGTCCACGAGAGCGTCGACGTCGATCTCGATGGCGTCGTCGAGGAAGCGGTCCACCAGCACCGGGTGTTCGGGCGAGATGTCGGTCGCCCGGGTGATGTACGAGCGGAGGGTGGCGTCGTCGTACACGATCTCCATGCCCCGCCCACCGAGCACATAGGACGGTCGCACTAGGACTGGGTAGCCGATCTCGTCGGCGATCTGCTTGGCCCCGTCGTAGGAGGTGGCCGTGCCGTGGGCGGGCGCCCGTAGGCCGGCTTCGGCGAGGAGCCGGCCAAAGGCACCCCGGTCCTCGGCGAGATGGATGGACTCCGGCGTAGTGCCGACGATCGGCAACCCGGCCTCCTTCAGCCGGCGGGCCAACCCGAGCGGGGTCTGTCCGCCGAGCTGGACGATGACGCCGACCACACCCGGGCCGCCGGCCCCCTTGCCCGAGGAGTCCTCGACGAGGAACACCTCGAGCACGTCCTCGAATGTCAGCGGCTCGAAGTACAGGCGGTCGGCGGTGTCATAGTCGGTCGAGACCGTCTCCGGGTTGCAGTTGACCATGACGGTTTCAAACGATGCCGCGCGCAGGGCCTGGACGGCGTGTACACAGCTGTAGTCGAACTCGATCCCCTGGCCGATGCGGTTCGGACCTGAGCCGAGAATCAGGACCTTCGGCCGGTCCGACGGGCGGACCTCGGTCTCGGCGTCGTAGCTGGAGTAGTGATACGGCGTGGCGGCGGCGAACTCGGCCGCACACGTGTCGACCGTCTTGTACACGGGGTGCAGATCGAGCCGATGCCGCAGCGCCCGTACGCCGTCTTCACCCGCGAGCTCGGGCCGCAGCGCGGCGAGTTGGGCGTCGGAGAGACCGGCCCGCTTGGCCCGGCGCAGCAGCGGCAGGTCGAGGACGGCGGCCTCGACGAGCTCGGTACGCAGGTCGACCAGCGATGCGATCTGGTCGACGAACCACGGGTCGATCCCGCCGCTGGCCCGGAACACCTCGTCGACCGTGGCGCCCAGGCGCAGCGCCAACTCCACTGTGTACAGTCGTCCGTCGTGAGGGGTGGCCAACGCCTCCAGAGTGGACTCACGTGAGGCGCCGTCCGGATCCGGCTTCGTCCAGAAGCCGGTCCGTGGGGTCTCCAGCGAGCGCATCGCCTTGTTCAGCGCCTCGGTGAAGTTGCGCCCCAGCGACATCGCCTCGCCGACCGACTTCATGGTCGTGGTCAGCTCCGGGTCGGCACCGGGGAACTTCTCGAAGGCGAACCGCGGGATCTTCACCACCACGTAGTCCAGCGCCGGTTCGAACGCCGCCGGCGTCTGCAAGGTGATGTCGTTGGGGATCTCGTCGAGGGTGTAGCCGATGGCGAGCTTGGCGGCGATTTTCGCGATGGGGAATCCCGTCGCCTTGGAGGCGAGCGCCGAGGACCGCGATACCCGTGGGTTCATCTCGATAACGACGAGGCGTCCGGTCTGCGGATGCACGGCGAACTGGATGTTGCAACCGCCGGTGTCCACGCCCACCTCGCGCAGCACCGCGATCCCGACGTCGCGCAGGCGCTGGTACTCCCGGTCGGTCAGCGTCATCGCCGGCGCGACGGTCACCGAGTCTCCCGTGTGGACACCCATCGGGTCGACGTTCTCGATGGAGCACACCACCACCACGTTGTCGTGGCGGTCGCGCATCAGCTCGAGCTCGTACTCCTTCCAGCCGAGCACGCTCTCCTCGATGAGCACCTCGTGTACCGGGCTCGCGTTGAGTCCGGCTCCGCCGAGGCGCTCCAACTGCTCGGCGGTGTGGGCCAGGCCTGATCCGAGGCCACCCATCGTGAACGAGGGCCGGATGACGACCGGCAGGCCTAGCTCAACGGCCGTCTCCCGGACCTCGTCCATGGTGTGGCAGACCCGGCTGCGCGGGACCATCGTGGTGGCCGTGGACTCGTCGGCCAGCCCCGCCCGTACCATCGCGGCGGCCACGATGTCCTTGAACAGCTGCCGGTCCTCACCGCGGCGGATCGCGTCGATGTTCGCCCCGATCAGTTCCACACCATGCTTGTCGAGCACACCGGCGTCGTGCAGCGCCACCGCCGTGTTGAGCGCCGTCTGCCCGCCCAGTGTGGGTAGCAATGCGTCGGGCCGCTCCCGCTCGATCACCTTCTCCACGAACTCCGGCGTCACCGGCTCGACGTAGGTGGCGTCCGCGAACTCGGGATCGGTCATGATGGTCGCCGGGTTCGAGTTCACCAGCGACACCCGTAGGCCCTCCGCACGCAGCACGCGGCAGGCCTGAGTGCCCGAGTAGTCGAACTCGCAGGCTTGGCCGATCACGATGGGCCCGGACCCGATGACGAGCACGTGGTTGAGGTCGGTGCGTTTAGGCATAAGCGGGCTTCCCCTCAATGAGCTCGACGAAGCGATCGAAGAGGTAGTCCGCGTCGTGCGGGCCGGCCGCCGCCTCGGGGTGGTACTGCACCGTGAACGCGGGCACGTCGTACGCCCGAAGCCCCTCGACCACGTTGTCGTTGAGGCAGATGTGGCTGACCTCGACCGCGCCGAACTCGGTGTCGACGCGCCCCTCCCGTGGCGCTTCAACCGCGAAGCCATGGTTATGCGAGGTGACCCCGACCTTGCCGGTGGCCCGGTCGAGCACGGGCTGGTTGATGCCGCGATGACCATAGACCAGCTTGTACGTCCCGAAGCCCAGGGCTCGGCCCAGTATCTGGCTGCCGAAGCAGATCCCGAACAGCGGCACCCGGCGGCGCATCACCTCCCGCGCCAGCGCGACCGGATGCTCCGCCGTGGCGGGGTCGCCCGGACCCGGCGAGAAGAACACCGCGTCCGGGTTCACCCCGAGGAGATCGTCCATCGTGGACGACTGCGGCATGATGTGGGTCGTCACCCCGCGGGCCGCGAGCCGGCGGGCCACGTTGCGCTTGATGCCCAGGTCCAGGGCGGCCACCGTGTACCGATGCTCCCCCTCGGCGGTGATCGTGTAGGGCGCGTTCGTGCTCACCTCGGCCGAGAGGTCGGCGCCGAGCATGCCGGGCGATGCCTTTACCCGCTCGAGCAGCGCCTGTGGCTCACGCTCCACACTGGACACGCCAACCCGCATCGCACCGCGCTCGCGCAGGTGGCGGGTCAGCGCCCGGGTGTCGATGCCGCTGATGCCGACCACGCCCTCGTCCTGAAGGCGGTCCGCCAGCGAACCCGTGGAGCGCCAGTTCGACGGCCGACGGGAAGGGTCGCGCACCACGTACCCGGCCACCCAGATCCGGCCCGACTCGTCGTCCTCATCGTTGACGCCGGTGTTGCCGATGTGGGGCGCCGTCTGCACGACGACCTGGCGGTGGTACGACGGGTCGGTCAGCGTCTCCTGATAGCCGGTCATCGCGGTGGTGAAGACGGCCTCGCCGAACGTTTCCCCCACGCTGCCGTACGCCTCGCCGTGGACCGTCGTACCGTCCTCGAGCACCAGGATCGCCGGCATCAGTGCTTTCCTCCGATCGCGACTGCGCTTGCGTTTGCTCGCGACTGCGGGGCTCGCTTCGCTCGCTCCTCGCGCTCGCGGCTGGGGCTCGCAAGCTCGCTCCTCGCGCTGATCACAGCACCGCCTTTCCGTCGAGGACGGTCGGCACACCCTTGAGGAATGTGGCGACGACCCGGGCGGTCAGCTCGCGGCCCGCGTAGGGAGTGTTGCGACTGCGGCTGGCCAGCAGCTCCGGCTCGACGGTCCACCGCGCGGTCGGGTCGACCAGGGTGAGGTTCGCCGGGGCTCCCTTGGCCGGATCGATTCCGTGCTCGGTGAGGCCGGCGATGCGCGCCGGCGCCCGCGACATTCGCTCGGCGATGCCATCCCAGCCGAGCTGGTCCAGCATCGTGGTGACCACGATGGACAGTGCGGTCTCCAACCCGAGCATGCCGGGGCGGGCGTACCCCCACTCGCACTCCTTGTCCTGCATCGCGTGGGGCGCGTGGTCGGTGGCGACCGCGTCGATGGTGCCGTCGACCAGGCCAGCCCGTAGAGCGTCCACGTCGGACTGTGTCCGCAGCGGCGGGTTCACCTTGAACACCGGGTCATAACCGCGCGCCGCCTCATCGGTGAGTAGGAGATGGTGCGGTGTCACCTCGGCGGTGATCCGACTGGGTCTACCGGTGACACGCTCCCGGCGCTTGGCCCAGCGCAGGATCTCCACGCTGCCGGCGGTCGAGACGTGGCACACGTGCAGACGGGCCCCGACGTGCTCAGCCAGCAGCACATCCCGGGCGATGATCGCCTCCTCGGCCACGGCCGGCCATCCGGGCAGACCGAGTTCGGCCGAGACGATCCCCTCGTGCATCTGCGCGTCGTCGGTGAGCCGCGGCTCCTCGGCATGCTGCGCGATGACGCCGTCGAAGGCCTTCACGTACTCCAATGCCCGTCGCATCAGTCGCGGATCGTGCACACAGTGGCCGTCATCGGAGAAGATCCGTACCTTGGCCGCGGAGTCGGCCATGGCGCCAAGTTCGGCCAATCGTTCTCCGGCCAGCCCGACCGTGACCGCCCCGATCGGCTGCACGTCGACCAGGCCGGACTCACGACCGAGCCGCCAGACCTGCTCCACGACTCCGGCGGTGTCGGCCACGGGTGATGTGTTCGCCATCGCGCAGACCGCCGTGTAGCCGCCCAGAGCCGCGGCGCGGGAGCCCGAGTCGACCGTCTCCGCGTCCTCCCGCCCGGGTTCGCGCAGGTGGGTGTGCAGGTCGACCAGCCCGGGCAGCGCGACAAGTCCGTCGGCGTCGAGCACCTCGGCGCCCTTCGCCGCGGCGGGCGATACCCGGCCGGTGGCCGCGATCACCCCGTCGCGCAGGAGCATGTCCGTGGGCTCGGCACCGAGAACCCGTACCCCCTTGATCAGGAACATCAGTTTCCTCCGAGCATGAGGTACAGCACGGCCATCCGAACGCTCACGCCGTTGGCGACCTGTTCCACGATCGTGGAGCGGGCGGAGTCGGCCACGTCGGGAGCGATCTCCATGCCGCGGTTCATCGGGCCGGGGTGCATCACGATGGCGTGGTCCGGCAGCCCGCGCACCCGGTCGGAGTCAAGGCCGTACCGGCGGGAGTATTCGCGCTCCGACGGGAAGAACGAGTCGCTCATCCGCTCGCGTTGGACGCGCAACATCATCACGACGTCCGCGTGCGGCAGCACCGCGTCGAGGTCGTAGCTGACGTCGGCCGGCCAGCCGGTGACGCCGACCGGCAGGAGCGTCGGCGGGGCGACCAGTGTCAGGTGGGCGCCGAGCGTGTGGAGCAGGTGGACATTCGAACGGGCGACCCGGCTGTGCAGGACGTCGCCGACGATGGCGACCTTGAGACCCTCGATCCGGCCGTGCCGGCTGCGCATCGTGTAGGCGTCGAGCAGGGCCTGCGTGGGGTGCTCGTGGGTGCCGTCGCCCGCGTTGAGCACAGTGCCGTCGATCCAGTGCGCCAACCGGTGCGGGGCACCCGACGCCGGGTGGCGGATCACGACCGCGTCGGCGCCCATCGCCTGCAGCGTCAGGGCCGTGTCCTTGAGACTCTCCCCTTTGGACACGCTCGAGCCCTTGGCCGAGAAGTTGATGACGTCGGCGCTCAGGCGCTTGGCAGCGGCCTCGAACGAGATCCGGGTGCGCGTCGAGTCCTCGTAGAAGAGGTTCACCACCGTACGGCCGCGCAGCGTGGGCAGCTTCTTGACCTCGCGACCCGCCATCGCGGCCATCTCGGTGGCGGTGTCGAGCACGGCGGTGGCGTCCTCGCGGCTCAGGTCCGCCGCGGAGAGCAGATGCTTGAGCTTCATCCGTCCTCCTTGCTCATGATCCGCACCTCGTCGGCACCGTCGACCTCGGTCAGCGACACCCGGACGTTCTCCGACAGCGCGGTGGGGATGTTCTTGCCGACGTAGTCGGCCCGGATCGGGAGCTCCCGGTGCCCGCGGTCGACGAGGACCGCGAGCTGCACCTGGCGTGGGCGCCCAAGGTCGGCGAGGGCATTGAGCGCGGCCCGGATGGTCCGGCCGGAGAAGAGCACGTCATCGACGAGGATCACTCGCCGACCGTCGATTCCGGCCGACGGCAATTCGGTACGGCCGACGGCGCGGGCGCCGCGCAGCCGCAGGTCGTCCCGGTAGAGCGTGATGTCGAGCACGCCACCGGGCACGTCGTGCCCCTCGAAGGATTTGATGCGCTCCACGAGGCGCCGCGCCAGCGGCACGCCACGGGTCGGGATACCGAGCAGGATGGTGTCGCGGGCACCCTCGGTCTTCTCGAGGATCTGATGCGCCATCCGGTTGACGATTCGGGCGAGATCGTCTTCGGAGACGATCAGCTTGCCCTGTTCCTTTTCGCCGTACAAATCCGCTTCTGAGCGCGAACCTGCTTCTGGGCGCGGCAGCGCCACGGGGACCTCCTTCCCCGCCTCACTGGACGGGTCGTTAAAGGACGTCTGCTCGTGCGTCCCGCCGGTCAAAGCAGCCCCGGCGGGGTTCCCGGAAGCCTAGCAGCGACCGTGATGAAACGAACGGACAGCAGCGAAGACTTGACCGCGTGTCGTTAGGAAAGTACCGTCACGCTCCGTAACGATAGCTGGGGGTAACCCCGGGCCAGCACAGGGGAGTGTCTGATGGCTTCTGACTACGCCAAGTCGCTGGGAGCGCGCCTGCGCTCCATCCGCCAGCAGCAGGGGCTGTCGCTGCAAGGCGTTGAGGAGAAGTCATCCGGGCGCTGGAAGGCGGTCGTGGTCGGGTCATACGAGCGCGGTGACCGCGCCGTAACCGTCTCCCGCCTCGCCGAGCTGGCCGAGTTCTACCGGGTCCCGGTCGCCGAACTGCTGCCCGAGGGTGGCACCTCGCGGGCCGACTCCGCGAACAAGATCGTGCTCGACCTGGAGAAGCTGTACGACCACTCCACCGACGATCTCGCGTACGTGGCGAAGTATGCCCGGGCGATCCAGATGTCGCGGGGCGACTACAACGGCCGGGTCCTGTCCATCCGCGCCGACGACCTGCGCGCGCTGGCGATCGTCTACGACGACTCCCCCACCGGTTTGGTAGACCGCCTCAACGAGCACGGCGTGCTCGTCGAAGACCCCCGCGCCTTCTTCAACAGCTGACCGCCGGCGCCCCCGCTCCCCTCCCGCAGGGTCGGATCCGCCAAGATCACCGTGGCCCCACGCGCCGCGGCAGGGCGACTTGTTGCGCCAGGTGACCACCACCGAAGATCACCCGGCACGGCGTCGGAGACCGTACCAGCGCAAACGCCGCCCAACCGCGCCCGGTGATCGCCACCGCCGCAGTTCACAGCGATCCAGTCGCATCGTCGGATCAGGCAGTGACCGTGGGCGGACCGTTTCAGCGAACGGTGTAGTCGGCGATGCGGCCGAGCAGACCGTTGAGGAACTTCGGTGAGTTGTCGGTGGAGAGTTCCTCGGCGAGTTCCACCGCCTCGCTGATAGCGACCGCGTCATCGATGTCGTCGCGGTGCAGCATCTCGAAGACCGCGATTCGGGCGAGGTTGCGATCGACGACCGGCATCCGGTCCAGCGTCCACCCCTCCGCATACGACGACAGCAGCTCGTCGATGCGGATGGCGTTCGCCTCGACGCCCTCGACGATCTCGACGGCGTACGCCATGTGGGCCGGGACATCGGATCCCATCCGGGCGAGCGTGTCCGCGAGCACGGTGATCGCGGAGACGTCGCGCAGGTCGGCGGAGTACAGCACGTCCAGTGCCCGGCGGCGGGACTTACGCCGGGACGGGTTGAACTCGCGAGCCGACCGCGGCGTATCGGACATCAGCACCTACGCTCGACCGAGGTAACGTCCGTCGCGCGTGTCTACCTTGATCTTCTCGCCGTTGGTGATGAACAGCGGCACCATCACGGTGGCTCCGGTCTCGACGGTGGCCGGCTTGTTGCCGCCCGTGGACCGATCGCCCTGCAGGCCAGGCTCGGTGTATGTGATCTCGAGTACGACGCTGGTGGGCAGCTCCACGTAAAGCGGCACTCCCTCGTGCATCGCCACGATCGCCTCGGCCTCCGGGAGCAGGTAGTTCGAGCCCTCGCCCACGGTCGAGCCCGGGACGTGAATCTGGTCGTAGCTGGCCAGGTCCATGAAGACGAAGTCGTCACCGTCGGGGTAGAGGTACTGCATCGACCGCTTGTCCACGGATGCCGTCTCGACCTTGGTACCCGCGTTGAAGGTACGGTCGACCACCTTCCCGGAGAGCACATTCTTGAGCGTGGTGCGCACGAACGCCCCGCCCTTGCCGGGCTTCACGTGCTGGAACTCAACGACGGACCAGAGCTCACCGTCGAGGTTGAGCACCAAACCGTTCTTCAGGTCGTTCGTGGTGGCCATAGGAGGTGGTCGTCACTTTCCATACGCGGGACAGGCGATGAGCGGAACTCGGGAGGCTACGTCACTGAAAGGACGGCCCTCGCAAACCCGTCAATCCTACCGTGGCAGAGACATCGCCCTGGGCGCGGGCGCGCGGACGGGCAAGAATGCAAGCCATGCCGGATTTCGAGAATCCCGCCGACCCGCACGCGGAATGGGCGCGCAGGCACGTGCACGACTATGTCTCCACAAGCGGAGAGCACCCGCAGAACGGGCACGACTGGATCAAAGGCGCGACCGTTCTGCTGCTCACCACGATCGGCCACCGCAGCGGCCGGGCTCGTCGAACGCCGCTCATCTATGCCCGCGACGGCGATCGGTACCTGGTCGTGGCGTCGAAGGGCGGTTCGGACACCGCGCCGATCTGGTATGAAAACCTGCTGGCCGAGCCCCGGGTACGGATCCAGGTCAAGGGCGATGTCATGGACGCCCGAGCGCGCACCGCGAGTCGTGAAGAGAAGCAACGGCTGTGGCCACTGGTGACGAAGGTATGGCCGGACTACGACTCGTACCAACGTAAGACCGACCGCGACATACCGGTCGTCATCATCGACCCGGCAAACGGCCACCGAGGTTGACCGCGTCGCCCGATGCCAGTTCCTAATCGCGCGGTTAGCCTGTCGCCGTGGCTCAGCACGACCGGAGCGCGCAGACGGGGGCGTACCTGCGAATGCTCCTCGCACGGCCGGGAGATCCTCGGTCGGTATGGCTGAAGCACGCCCCCGAGGCCGGGCCGGGTCAGGTCGACCCCGACGCGGTGGCGGACGTGTTGCGCCGGTACGGATCGACGAGGCCCGACCTTCGTCGCGTGGTCGACGACGCCCTCGCTGGGCGGGAGCTCACGCCAGCCGTGCTGGCCGACTTCGTCGAGGCATTCCAGCTCAGCCCGCGCCACGCGAACCGACTGCAGGATCTGATCGGCGGCTCAGACTCGGTCCGGATGATCAGCAGCCAGTCGTTGGCCGAGTTGTACCGCGACAGCGGCCCGCCCCGGCACGACACGATCGCCCTGCACGAATTGCACACCCTCGGTCCTGACGGCATGCCCGCCGAACATCAGACGATCCAAGTCATCAAGTCCACAGTGGACAACGTCGAGGCGTACCCGTACCGGTTTGACACCGACGAGCTCGTCGTCGAGGTGGTTCGGGGCGGGCGGGTCGGGGATACGTACCGGTTGACCGACAGCTTCTTCGCCGTCGACATCGTGCTCGACCGCCCGCTCGGTCTGGGTGAGACGGCGCTGATGCACTACCGGCTTGCCTTCGGATACCACTCGCGGCCCTTGCCCGAGTTCCGCCGCGGTGTCATCGGAACGATGCGCGACGTGACGCTGTGGGTCCGATTCCATCCGGAGCGGCTGCCGGCCCGGGTGTGGCAGGGATGGTGGGACCGGCTCGACCACGCCACCGTCGTCGACGAACACCTCGTCGACCTGGACGAGGAGTTCTCGGTCCAGGCCCGGTTCGAGTCCGTGTCGGATGCGATCATCGGCTTCCACTGGGAGTTCGAGTAGCAGCGAATTCGACTAGCAAATCCGGGCGAGCCAACCCTGGTACGCCGCTCGGAACGGCTCCTCGTTGGTGACGGCATCGATTAGCGTCTCCGCGACCTCACGTCCACGGTGGACCACTTCGGCCGGGTAGCCGTACCGGACCTGGTGCTCCAGGAACTCGTCTTCGTCCAGCAGCTCGACCGCGCCGGAATCCCGGTACCGCACCACATCCAGGTCGAGGTCCACCATCGTGACCTCCTTGCCGGATCGCCAAACGGGGGCGGTCGTGACGTCGACGTAGACATCGAACTTCGCCGGCGCGGCGTTGAAGGCCGCCACCCACCACTTGTCAACGGGTATCAGAACCGCATGCGGCGCCGGCATCCGTATGGGCGGCTCCGATCCACGCTGCCATGCGACATCCATGGTGGCGCCGAGCCAGATCCCGTGCGTATCCTCGCCGAGCCGATGCAGCGACGAGTGCCAATGCAGGCTCCCGTCGTACTTTCGAAACACCACCCGTACCAGGCCGTCTGCATTCACGCGTCGCACGCTACCGGGAGGCCATCGCGACCAGTTTCGTCACCGTGTTCCAGTTGCGCGCGGTCGCGACCACGCCCAATCGCTCGTCTGAGAGCTGCGGCAGCAGTTTCGAGTCCATAAATCCGCGGGCGCACCAGATGTAGAGCACCTTCGTACCGACGGCGAACCGCTCCGGCTCGACCTCGGCGGCATTGATCTGCTCCAGCCGCGTCGTCGGCGGAGTCTTGTCCAGAAAGGAGACGAGGAACCTCGAGCCGTCCGGCACCGGCAGTGGGTTCGCCGCGACCGCGGCTTCCACTTCCTCCTTGGTACGGACGAGCACGCGCACGTCGAACTGAAACCGGCCGACGATCGCTTTCTCGATCGCCTTCTCGACCCCGGCCGCCGAACGCACTGGGGAGGTGAAGACCGCGTTCCCGCTCTGGAGCAGGGTCTTGACGTCGGAGTAGCCGAGACCGGACAGCAGATCGCGCAGGTCGGCCATCGGCATCCGCTTGTGTCGGCCGACGTTGATCCCACGCAGCAAGGCGACATAACGGGCCATGATCACTTCCGAGGTCAAGATCGGTCGCAGCGATCCTACGATCGCTTGGGCGCGTCGGCTGGAAATGCGGGTTGTCGCTGGGTACCGTCCCCCGACGTGGCGGGCAAGAAGACGGCGACCGATGTGCGCGAATACACCGAGGAGGTCACGGTCGAGCGCTATCTCGCCGAGCGCCGGGCCGTGCCGCACCTGTTCGATGTGACCCCTGACCTGGACCCGAGTGCGTTCGCCACGGACGGCCGCAGCACCTTCGGTACCTCACTGTCGTCGATCATCCGCGCCCGTGGTGAGCGGGAGACCGACGTTCGACTGCTGGTCGACGACGGCGAGCGGTACCTCACCCTCGCCAACGACCTCGCGAACAGCCTGCGCTGCGACGTCTACCTCGCCCCGCGGGGCGGCGGTATCCGGTACGTCCATGAGTTCACCCCGCTGACCGGAGACCTCTGGGAGGCGGTTGCCTACGACTCGCGCACCGGCGAGCCGACCGATTGGCTCGTGGTGCGACCGCTCGGGCTTCCCGAGGCCGTGGAGGCCTGGTTCACCAGCGCCCGCGGCCGGCTGCGTCAGAGCCACGGCCTGGTGACCGTACGGCTGCCCGACGGCATCGCCTTCGCCACCAAGGCCACGTACCGCGACACGGCCTACCTCGCCTCCCGGATCATGCCCACGCACAACCGCATCACGACGATTGCGGTCAATACCGATCTGGGCAGCTTCGAGATCACCCGGTTTGACGATGCGGGCTCGCTGCTCGGCGGGGTGGAGTTCGCCACGCTCGTATCGGCGAGTCTCGATGTGATCCATCCCGATGTTCAGGTCGCGCTGACCTGGCCCAAAGATGCGGCCGCCTGCGCCAACCTCAACACCGAGCTGATGCGGCTCGCGGATGGCCTCAACCGTACGGTTTGGGTACCGCAGCCCCAGGGCGCCGCGTTCGTTCTGCCCGGTTTCGGCGAATTCGTGGCCGTGGATGAAGTGGGCACCCCGTCGCGGTGGCGGGCGTACCCATCGCGCCTCAACGAGAACTGGATCTCGACCTACGGAACCGACCTCGACGGGCGGCTGGCACCCCTCGGTGAGGTCTCCGGTAAGCGGTTCCCGGGCGTGCCGTTCGTCTCCGTACCGCCACATCAGCTCGAGCACCTGCAGCCGTGGTACCGGGCGATCGCGCCGTGCCCGGGGCTGTTCCCGATCGACCTGGCCGTGCTCACCGACGGCCGGCTGGGTGTCGTGCTGGCCGACGGCACGCCGGTTGTGACCGGTCCTCGCGAACTGCAGGTGCTGCTGCGGGAGGCGGGCTGGCGCGGCGAGGACTTGCTCCTGCTGGCGCAGCCGCCCGCCAACGTCTGGAACACCACGATCGACCACGCCCGGAGCCTGGTGGACGGGCTCAGTACCGACCTCTGGCTGCCCACGCTCGGGGCTGAGGTCTGGGCGCAATCCGACGGCACGCTCGCCGCCGACGGCCCCGACGGGGCCGACAGGGCCTGGTGCTGCGTGGCCTTCGGCCAGAGCGCAGCCGAGGTTTCATTGCCGGCCGCGCTGGCGGTCTCCCGCCTGGCCGACCCGGACGTCGTCGCGCGCCCCGCCCCCGCCCCCGCGCCCGCGCTTGCGGCAGCCCCCGCGCTTGCGGCAGCGCCCGCGGTCGATCCGTACGGTCTGGACTTCTACGACCCGGACGACGCCACCGTGCCCCTGGGTCGCTCGGAACCCGCGCTGGTAGGCGTCGTTGCGCCGGTGTCGGTGTCCCTGGGGCGGGTCGAGGGCACCGGATCGCCGCACGGTGTGCCCTGGTTGCCGGTGGCGCCGGTCGTCAACCCCCGGGCCATGGATCTCTATCTATGGACTCCGCTCGCCACCGACCAGATCGAGGGCTGGGGGCTGCCCTCAGCCGACCTGTTCCTGCTCGCCGGGCAGGACCCGTTGCGCCTGGCCGGCCGGAGACCGACCGGGTACCTGCTGCGCGTGCGGACCCCCGAGCATGCCGCCGTCGACCTGTTGGAGCACGCCAAGCACGCCCCTGCCTCGGTGCAACAGCGGTTGCTCGACACGGGCAGTACTCACCTCCTTCCCTTGGCTTGGCTGAAAGATCTGCGGGTCACCGCGCGGTTCGACCTGGATGGCGAGGGCGGCGTCCGGTCCCGTTCCGACGTGGGCGCGGGCGAGCTGGCGATCCGGTTCGAGGGAGCCGACCATGGTGTCCCGGGGCTGCCCAACGAGGTAGTGCACTGGCCCGACAAGGGCAGCCGGGCCGACGCCCCGTCGTACCTGCTGCTGCCGGAAGAGCCGTCGATGAGCCTCCAGGTCATCCACCGCGGGTTCGTTCCACTGTCGCGAAAGAAGCCCTCCTTGGACGACGACCACCGGTTGCTCGAGGTGAAGGTTCGCCGCCGCCGCGCGATCGACGTACCGGCCACGCTGGACAGCCTCACCGGCATGAACATCGTCGGTCGCATGCACGACTTCGTGGGACTGGACCTCCTGCTACCCGAGTCCGACCTCACCAAGGCCGTGGTGACGAAGATCTGGCGGCACGGACCGGGCACCCGCCCGCTGGTGGACAAGCTGAGCGGCGAGACGCTCTACGACGCCCTCTTGGACGAGCGCATCCTCGCTCGTCGCGAAGCGACGGCGGCGTTCGCGGCCTAAGGCCGGCCCGGGCGATCGTGGTTAGTTAGGGGCTGACCAGTCCGGTCTGATACGCGATGACGACCATTTGGGCGCGGTCGCGCGCACCGAGTTTCACCATCGCGTGACTGACGTGGGTGCGGGCGGTGGCCGGGCTGAGGAAAAGCTCGGCGCCGATCTCGTCGTTGCTCAGGCCGAGCCCCACCAGGGCCAGCACTTCGCGTTCGCGTTCGGTCAACCCCGCCAGCCGGTCCTCCCGGGCCTGCGTGGCTGTTCGCTGCGCTGCGAACTGGGCGATGAGCCGTCGTGTGATCCGCGGTGCGAGCAGTGCGTCCCCGGCCGCAACGACCCGGATGGCATGCAGGAGTTCGGCCGGTCCGGCGTCTTTGAGCAGGAAGCCGCTGGCGCCAGCTTGCAGTGCCTCGAAGACGTACTCGTCGGTGTCGTAGGTGGTCAGGATCAGGACTCGGACGTGCTCAAGTCCGTGCGTCGTGCCGATCTGGCTCGTGGCCTGGATCCCGTCGAGCTTTGGCATGCGGATGTCCATGAGCACGACGTCGGGTCGGATGGCGCGCGCCCGCTCGACAGCTTCGGCGCCGTTGGACGCCTCTCCGACCACCTCGATGTCGTCTTCGAGGTCGAGTAGAACCTTGAAGCCGGAACGCACGAGACCCTCATCGTCGGCGACCAGCACCTTGATCGGCGCGCGGCCATTTGGCGGCGCGGTCGCTGCGGTCACTTGTGTGCCGTTCCGGTCGGCGCCAGAGGCAGTCGTGCCCTGACCTCGAACCCGCCACCGGGCAGGGACCGGGTCTCGAGCTCGCCACCCAAGAGCTGGCAGCGCTCGCGCATTCCGAGGATGCCACGACCAGTTCCGTCGCCGGCCGGATGCTGGGCTGGTACGTGCGAATCATCAACGGTGCCGCGTCGACCCTCGTCGATCACGCGGAGTTCCAGGACATCGATGCCATGGTCCAGCGCAACCGTCACTCGGGTCGGGCCGACGTGGCGGATCACGTTGGTGATCGATTCCTGCACGATTCGGTAGGCAGCGCTACCCACCGCGCTTGGCGGTGGCGTCATTGGCGACGTCGCCTCGAGTCTGATGTCCAGTCCGGCATCGCGCGCCTTCGCAGCAAGTTCATCGAGCTGCCCCAAGCCGGGTTGCGGCTCTCGCCGGTCGCTGGAATCACGCAGCACCCCAAGGATGGCCCGCATTTCCCGCAACGCCCGGGCGCTGGTCTGCTCGATGGCTACTAGAGCCTCGCGCGCCCGTTCCGGCCGCCTGTCGAGTACGTGTGCGGTGACACCGGCCTGGACATTGATGATGGCGATCGCGTGGGCGACGGTGTCGTGCACCTCACGCGCGATGCGGAGCCGCTCGGCGTCAACCCGCGCCCGTGCTTCTTCCTCCCGGGTCCGCTCCGCCCGTTCGGCCCGCTCCTGAGCTTCGGCGGCGATGACCCGACGAGACCGGACCGACTCGCCGAGGGCGGCGCTCATGATCGACGCCCCGATCCGGAAGAACACCCAGCCGATGGCAGCCCGTGGTTGGATGTCGGCGGACGTGACCAGCCAGACAATGGTCAGCACGGTGATGCCCCAGCCGGCTATCGCCACCGATCGGCGCCCGTCGCCGTGAGCGGTCAGCGTGTACAGGGCGACGAAGAGTCCGAGCCAGCCGGGCCCGTCCGGGAAGTCGAGGCTGTAGTACACCAGGCTGGCGAGCGCGGCCGTGACGAACACCGGCACGGGCCACACGCGGCGGACGGCCACGACCAAGCCACTCACGATCAGCAGGACGTATCCCAGGTGCCCGAGGTCGGTGAGCGGCCGATACACGACCTCGGCGGGCTCGCGGGTGACCGTGCCCTGAACCTGCAGGACAGTAATGGCCAGTGCGAGCAGCGTGTCCTGTGCGAGGACAGGCATGCGCAACGACGCTGTTCGGCGTTGCATAACCGGGATCATAGGGCTCCCGTCCTCGGGCCGAGTCCGGCCGTTTGCGCGACCAGCTACGACGACGAGCGTGATCAGATACGGCCGAGCTACGCCGGTCTGCGTATCCACGGCCGTTTGTCGTCGGACGACACACCCTCGTCCTTGACGCGACCATGACCTTCGTGAACCCATTGCGTAAGGTCTTTGCCGGCCTGGCGATCCTGCTCATGTTGCTCGTCGTGGCGCAGTTCTACCTCGCCGCGAGCGGCGCGTTCAGCAGCGCACCCAACGACGAGTCCTTCCGGCCCCATCGCGCGCTCGGGTACGTGATCTTCCTCGTACCGGTCCTGATGACAGTCATCGCCGCACTGGCCCGCATGCCCGGGCGATTGATCGGGATGGCCGGTCTGGTCGCTGGGCTCGTCGTTGTCCAGGTTGTCATCGCGCAACTCGCCGACGGCGCTCGGCGACAGCACGACAGCCGGCCAGCTCGTCTTCGGCCTGCACGCGGTCAACGGCCTGGCCATCGTGGCCGTGGCCGGGACGATCGTCCGACAGGCGTTGTCCCACGCTCGCCACCCGCTTAGCGCGTCGCGATCCACTTCGGGGTCCGGTCAGTCGACGCCATGACAACGGATCAGTGGATCATCGTGGACCTCGCTGTCGCGCTGCTCAGTGTCGCGGCGTGGCTTGCGGCCGGCCTCACGGCGGCGCATCCGGCGCTCCCGGCTCGCGCTCACCTTCCTGGCAGTGGCCGTACTGTTGACCCTGGCCCGGATGACCACGGTTTCTGTGCTAGGCCGTCACGGCTGGTGGTTTGTGCAGGAGAAGGTGCTCCTGGCGCTGCCGATGCTCGCCGCCGCCGGGGTGGTCGCCGTATCTGATCGCCGGCCGGCAGCTGCTCGCCGCGACCCGGGCGCCAGGTGAGGGGATGTCAGCGAGCGGCGTCGTGTGGCTGCTCACCACCGCCTATGCGGCGCTGGCCGGGCTCCTGGTGACTGTCCTGGCCGGGTACCCGCTGACCTGGAGCACCGCGCTGATCGCTGTCTCGCTGGTCTGCGCTGGAGGGATGCTGACCGCGCGAGTTGTCGCGAACGACGGCCTCGCGCCAGCCGGCGATTCCTCCGACAACTTGGCGATCTCGCCCGCCTCGGGGTTATCGCGCCGCCGCTTCATGGGGTTGGCCGGTGTCGCGGCCGTCGTGACTACCGGGAGCACTGGCGTCGGTCTGTTGTTCAGGCCGGCCGAGTCTCTCGCCACCGGAGGCGGCCCGGGACGGTCCTCCGGAAGGCGAGCGGCTGTCACAGTGGCCGACCTTCGCGGTCCCGGCGCGCCGCTGCCCGGCGGCACCAAGCAGCAGTACGAACTCACCGCACAGACGGCCTCCGTCCGGCTCCCATCCGGCCGTGAAATCGAGGCATGGACCTACAACGCTCAGGTCCCGGGCCCTGCGATCACTGCCACCGAGGGTGACTTGATCCTGGTGACACTGCGCAACACCGACATCCCCGATGGGGTGACGCTGCACTGGCATGGCTACGACGTGCCGTGCGGTGAGGACGGCGCGCCGGGCGTGACTCAGTACCCGGTGGCGCCTGGCGAGGAATTCGTCTATCGCTTCCGCGCCGATCAGGTGGGGACGTACTGGTATCACACCCACCAGGCCTCGCACCGGGGCGTGCGCAAAGGGCTGTACGGGACTCTCGTCGTGAGACCACGCGAGACGAGCACGGAGCTGCTGGATCTGACTTTGCCGGTGCACACGTTCGACGGAACCGTGCTGATCGCCGGTCGGGACGGGCGCACCGAACACACCGCGCCGCCAGCCGGTACGGCCGTGCGGTTCCGGTTGATCAACACTGACTCAGTTCCACACCGGTTCGCGCTGGACGGCGCGCCGTTCCGCGTGGCCGCCGTCGACGGCCGGGATCTCCGCCAACCCGGCGAGATCCGCGAGGTCGGGCTGCGGCTGCCCGCCGGCGGACGGTACGACCTGCTCTTTGCCATGCCAGACACTCCGGTGGCGCTCCTTGTCGACAACGACCACGAGGGCGGTGTACGGCTGCGTCCCGGTGGCACCGCCGTCGGTGCGGATCCGGCCGTCGCGGACACTTCCGGCTGGCCCAAGCTCGACCTTCTGGACTACGGAGAGCCGGCGACGGTGCCGTTCGATGCCAGCCGAGCCGACCGGCAATTCACGATCGTCCTGGACCGGGGGTTCGCCATCGTCGACGGTGCGCCGACGTTTGCGCAGACGGTCAACGGACGGGGCCATCCGTCGATCCCGGATCAGCTCGTCGCCGCGGGTGACGTGGTCCGGTTCACCGTGGTCAACCGAAGCCTGGAGACCCACCCCTGGCACCTGCACGGCCACCCGGTGCTGATTCGGTCGAGGGACGGCAAGCCGGCGACCGGCAGTCCACTGTGGATGGACACGTTCGATGTCCTCCCGGGACAGGTCTGGGATGTGGCCTTTGCCGCCACGAACCCCGGAATCTGGATGAACCATTGTCACAACCTGCCCCACGCAGATCAGGGAATGATGCTGCGGCTCTGCTATGACGGCGTCACCACGCCATTTCACGATTCATACGCCGACCATGAGGCCGGCCCGACCAGGAGTCACAGCCATGCCCACTGAACCGTCGTCGCCCGCGCGTCGCTCGCCACATCCTGGGTCAACTGGGCCGAAGGCGCCGTCCGGTTACGACATGTCGTACCGGAGTGGCAGCATGGCGAAGAACGAGGCTGAACTGGGCGAGCTTCCAACGGGGGGGACCATGCACAGGGAGATCGCGGGGCTATTGACGGGTCGGCGCATCAAGTACGTCGTCCTCCTGTTCTGGCTCGTGTTGTTGGCCATCGCGGGCCCGCTTTCCGGCAAGCTCATGAACGCGGAGAAGAACGACGCGAAGTCGTGGCTGCCGGGCAGTGCCGAGTCCACCCAGGTGCTCGAAGCGCAAGCCGCCTTCGTGTCGCCCAACACGATCCCGGCCGTGCTCGTCTACGAGCGCGGGTCCGGGCTCACCCCGGCCGACCAGGCGAAGATCGCGGCCGACGTGAAGACCTTCAGCGCGTATCCCAACCTCGACGGCACCATCACGGGACCGATCCCGTCGCCGGACGGACAGGCAGCGCAGGTCATCGTGCCGATCAACCTGGGTCCCGAGGGATGGAACCTCGCGGGCGACGTCGTCAGGCAGATGAAGGCGACGGCCGAGAACGGCGCGAACGGCGTGCAGATCTACGTCACCGGGCCGGCCGGGGTCGCGGCCGACTCCGCGTCTGCGTTCGAGGGAATCGACAGCACGCTGCTGCTCGCGACCGTTGGGGTCGTGGTGTTGATCCTCTTGTTCACCTACCGCAGCCCGATCCTTTGGTTGCTCCCGGTGATCTCGGCCGGGGTGGCGCTGACCGTGGCGCAGGCCGTGATCTATCTGCTCGCCGCGCATGCCGGCCTCACCGTCAACGCCCAGAGCGCCGGCATCCTGACCGTCCTCGTCTTCGGCGCCGGGACCGACTACGCCCTGCTGCTCGTCGCGCGATATCGCGAGGAGCTGCGCCGCCATCACGACCGGCACGAGGCGATGGCAGTGGCGTTGCACCGGGCAGGTCCGGCCATCATCGCCAGCGGCGCGACCGTGGTCGTGAGCATGCTGTGCCTGCTCTTCGCCCAAACCAACTCGACTCGAGGCCTTGGCCCCGTAGCCGCCATCGGCATCGTCGTCGCGTTGTTGGTCATGCTGACGCTCCTGCCGGCGCTGCTGGTGATCGTGGGCCGGTGGGTCTTCTGGCCCGTGCGACCAGTCGAAGGCTCGCCCGAGCCGACCGCGACCGGAGCGTGGGCCAGGGTCGGCGCAAACGTGGCGAGGGCCCCGCGACTCACCTGGATCGTCACGGTCGGCGTACTGGTGCTGCTGTCGCTGGGCATGTTCCAGCTCCACGCCACTGGCCTGACGAACAAGGAGTCGTTCCGTGGCACCCCGGCCTCTGTGGTCGGCGAGGACGCGCTTTCCCGCCACTTCCCGGCCGGGGCGGGCAACCCGGTCGTCGTGATGAGCAACGCCGATCAGGCGGGCGCGGTGCAGGCCGCGATGGCACAGACGCCGGGCGTCGTCCCCCAGTCGATCGCGCCTCCGATCGTGCGCGACGGTACCGCCTTCCTGCAGGCGACGCTCACCGACCCGCCCGACAGCCAGGCGGCCTACGACACGGTCGACCTCGTGCGCGACCAAGTGCACGCGATCCCGAACGCCGACGCCAAGGTGGGTGGGAACACCGCTGTCAATCTCGATGTGCAACGGGCGGCGGCGCACGATCGCAACCTCATCATCCCGATCGTGCTCTTCGTCGTGTTCGTGATTCTGGCGATCCTGCTGCGCGCGATCTTCTCGCCGTTGCTGTTGGTCGCCACGGTTGTGCTCTCCTTTGGCGCCGCCCTGGGCGTGAGCGCGCTCGTGTTCAAGCACATATTGGGGTTCGAGGGCGCCGACACGTCACTGCCACTGTTCGTGTTCGTGTTCCTCGTCGCACTCGGGATCGACTACAACATCTTCCTCATGAGCCGGGTACGCGAAGAGGCGCACAAACAGGGCACCCGCCGAGCAACGTTGGTGGCGCTCGCCGCGACCGGTGGCGTCATCACATCGGCTGGGTTGGTGCTTGCCGGTACGTTCTCGGTGCTCGCGACGCTTCCGCTCACGGCGTTCGCCGAGATCGGCTTCGCGGTCGCGTTCGGCGTCCTGCTCGACACGCTCGTCGTGCGATCGATCCTCGTCACTGCAATTAACCTCGACCTGGGTCCGCGCATCTGGTGGCCGAACCGGATGGCCCACGACCGCGACGTTCCGGCGGCCAAGGCGCCCGAGCTCGTGCTTGCCGGCACCCGCTCTGCCAACGGCCCCACCAACAGCGCTACGAACGGCCCATAACCCCGCGCCGGTCTCGCCGCGCCGGCCGCGGACGAGGCCCCGCCGGTCTCACCGCGCGGGCCCCGCCGAGCTGGCGGCGGACGAGGCCCCGCGATCTTGGAGAAATGCGCGTTAGTCGATCTCCCGGCGCGCGTAAACGGCCAAGGTCGCCGGAGCGGAGCGCAAGGTCACGCGGGGCTGACCGCGAAGGTCGCGCGGGGCTGACCGCGAAGGTCACGCGGGGCTGACCGCGAAGGTCACGCGGGGCTGACCGCGAAGGTCGCGCGGGGCGGAGCGCAAGGTCGCGCGGGGCGGAGTCCATGGCGTCTGCTGTCGTCGCTCGCCCCGACCGCGGCGCCCCGACCGCGCCGCACCCGGTCGAGCGCGGCTGAGCGCGGCTGAGCGCCGGCTGAGCGCCGGCTGAGCGCGGCTGAGCGCCGATCTTGCCGGCTCCCGGTGGCGGCGCCGTAGCCGCCTCGATCTAGGGGAAATGCGCGTTAGTCGATCTCCTGGCACGCGTAATCGGCCAAGGTCGCCGGAGCGAAACCCCAAGGTCGCGAGGGCAGAATCCCAAGGTTGTGGCGGCTCTAGCGCACGACGAAACCCAGGGTCAGGGCCAGGATGTCGGCCTGGTTGGAGTCGATGATGGCGCCGGCCACGTCACAGGTCCGTGGGTCAAGGGCTGTCAGATCGCTGCCACGCAGGTCGGCTCCGCGAAGGCGGGACTGGCGCAGCTGGGCGCCGGAGAGGTCCACATTGGACACAGTGGCATCTGTCAGGTTGACTCCGGAGAGATCCGCCTCGCGCATCCGTACGCCCCGAAACACCGCGGTGCGCAGGTCGGCACCGGCGAGGTTGACGAACGACCAGTCGCCGCCGGTGACGGTCAGCGGTCGCAGGTCCGACTCTTGGAAGGTGCTACCGACGAGCTTGCAGCCAGTGAAGTCCGCCTCGAACAGGTTGCACCGCCGGAACGCGCAGCGCAGGAACGCCGAATCAGTGTGCCGGCTAGCGTTGAACCGTACGTTGAAGAACTGACACTCTTCGAACCGTGCGCGCTGCGTCGTCGCCTCAGTGAGGTCCACGTCGGAGAAGCTGCACCGAATGTATTGACGGTCGACCATCTCCTCCGCGTACCAGTCGTCGCCGGTGAACGACTCGTCCTCGGTCAGCACCTGCCACACGCTAGACGACACGCCGACGACACTGTGTCCGAATCCCGCCGGCAAGCCCACTGACCAGCAACTTCGCCCTTCGAATGGGTCGGTACCACCGCAATCCGGATGAGCGTGCCGTTGTTACCGTGCCGGCATGACCGACGACGTAAACCGCGACCTACAGGACCGTCGTGACGCCTACGGTCTCAACCGCGCCCCCGTGGTCGACCTGCAGACGATGCTGAACAAGGCCTACCTGTCCGGGAATGGGGCCGAGGTTGAGCGGGTGCTCGCATTGATGACCGACGCGAACGTCGTCGTGCCGCCGAAGGGCCACTATCGCGCCGCCTGATCCGAGGGCCGCCGCGTGATCGAACGGCCCTATTGGGCGAACTCCTCCAGTCGCGCCTTGGAGTCGACGCAATGTACCGCGACGCGGATGTCGTTGGCCGTCGCGCTGGTGAACATAAGGCTCGCCTCGCCGGTGGGTCCCTGCACGATGATGCGCGCCTCGTAGCCCGGCTTCGGCTGCCAGCTCACCAGCTTGGCCATGTCGTCATCGATGCACTGAACGAGAATCGAACCACCATTGGTTTGCAACGGGAACTCGCCCGATACCACGCCGGCCTTCTCGTCGCAGCCACTGGACAACAGCAAGAGGGCGGCCAACCCCCACAACAGAGAACGAGGCATGCAGACATGTTTGCATGTCAACGCGGTGAAACTGAAGCAGCGAAGGGGTTGAACAAGAGTTAGCCGAGCAGTACGCCGGGGTTCAAGATCCCCGCCGGATCAAGCTGTCGTTTCACGGCGCGCAACGCCGCGAGCCCAAGCGCTCCGACCTCCTCCGCGTAGGCCACCGCGTGATCCGTGCCGACTGCGTGATGGTGCGTGATCGTACCGTCGTGGTCGAGGATGGCCCGATTCGCTGCCGCCTTCGCGGCTCGCCACTGTGCCACCGGGTCGGCGGCCTGCGCGCACACGATCGTGAAATAGAGCGAGGCGCCGGTGGTGTACAAGTGCGATACGTGGCACAACACGACCGGCGGCGTGCCCGCAGCGGTGAGCGCCTGGGTCACCGCCGACCGAACAGCGGTATAAAGCGCCGGCAGGCGGGACCAGAACGTCGCAGTCTCCAGCGTCTCGGCGAGCGCGCCGGTGTCGAGCAGGGCGTCCCGGAGGTACGGCGCCTGGTACCGGGTGCGCAGCCACTCCTCGCCGATCGTGGTGGGCAGCGGCCGAGCGGCCGCGTCGGTAAGGACCTTCTCGACACCAGGCCGCGCCGCCCAACTGGACGTCTCGTACGCGATCAGTGCCACACACGGCGCGCCGGAACCGGCCCCGGTGCCGAGCATCGTTTCGACCTCGTCCGAGAGCCTGATCATCGCCGGCGCCGGACCGTCCTGGACCAGCTGCCGGACAACGGAGACCGCGTCCAGGAACGAGTCGAATCCCCACGCGTCCACGACGGTCGACGAGGGCACGGGGTGTACCCGCACCGACACCGAGGTGATCACACCGAGCGTCCCCTCGGAGCCGAGCAGGAGTTGCCTCAGGTCCGGCCCGGCGGCGGACGAGGGCGCACGGCCCGCGTCGACGGTTCCGGCCGGCGTCGCGGCGCGCAGACCTACCACCATTTCATCGAAGCGTCCGTACCCCAAGGAGAACTGACCGCTGGAGCGGGTGGCGGCGAAGCCGCCAATGGACGCGTACCGATACGACTGCGGGTAGTGGCCCAGCCGTAAGCCGTGCTCGGCGAGCAACTCCTCGGCTCGGGGGGCACGTAGGCCCGCCTCCAGCACCGCGATCCGGGACACGGGGTCCACCGAGACGAGCCGGTCGAGGCGGCGCAGATCGAGCGCGATCACGCCGGCGAAGCCGGCCCGCGCCGGCGCCAGGCCGCCGACCACCGAGGTGCCGCCACCGAACGGAACGACCGCGATCCGGTGCCGGGTGCAGATCTCCAGTACGGCCTGCACGTCGTCATGACTGCCAGGAAGGACGACGGCGTCCGGCGCGTCGATGGCATCGCCCGTGCGCAGTCGCAGAAGGTCCACTGTGGACTTTCCGCGAGTGTGCCGGATCCGGTCCTCGACCGAGTCCCGCACATGTTCGTCGCCGACCGCTGCGGCGAGCTCCGCCAACACCAACGGATCCAGTGCCGAGCCGGGAAGCCGTACCTGGTCCAGCGAGGGCGGCGACACCGACGACGGCTTGACGGCGAGGGCCTGCTCCAACAAGGCCGCCACATCCGCGGGCAGCGCCATCGCATCCCCAGCGTCTCCCCAGCCGTACCAGAGACTCATCCACTACACTCTGGCCGGTCATGGTCCAAACCTCAACGACTTCGCTCAACGCGACGCGCCGGGCCCGCGACCTGGCCGCGCTGGCCGGTGGCGAGGTCGTTGACCTGCTTGTGGTCGGCCTCGGTGTGACCGGGGCCGGCGTGGCGCTCGACGCCGCGGCCCGTGGGCTGCGGGTGGCCGCACTCGACGCGCACGACGTCGCCTTCGGAACGTCGCGGTGGAGCTCCAAACTGGTCCACGGTGGACTCCGTTACCTCGCCCGACTCGAGGTCGGCGTGGCGATGGAGTCGGCCCGCGAGCGCGGGATCCTGATGACGCGTACGGCGCCCCACCTCGTGCGCACGCTGCCGATGATGTTACCCCTAGCGTCCTATGTGGACAAAGGGGCGCGTCGGACGTACCGGGCCGGGCTCGAAGCCGGTGACCTGTTGCGCCGAGCCGCCGGCACCCCGACAACGATCCTGCCCCGACCCCGCCGGGTTTCGTCGGCGCAGGCAATGGATCTGTTTCCAGGACTCGCGACGCAGTCTCTGGCCGGCGGGCTGCTGCATTACGACGGCCAGCTCACCGACGACGCCCGGCTCGTGGTGGCGCTCGCCCGTACCGCGGCTGGATTCGGCGCACGCATCATCACCTACGCCCGGGTGCTCGAGCTCACCGACGACGCGGCCCGCGCCCGCGACGAACGCACCGGCGAGGAGTTCACGGTGCGGGCCCGGGCGGTGGTGAACGCGGCCGGCGTCTGGGCTGGCTCGTTGGTGGACGGAGTTTTGCTCCGACCGTCCCGCGGTAGTCACATCGTCATGCGTGCGACGACGTTGGGGAACCCGACGGCGGCGCTGAACATGCCGGCACCGGGCCAGCGCAACCGGTGGGTCTTCGCGCTGCCGGAGCCGGGCGGGTTGGTCTACGCCGGAATCACCGACGACCCTGTCGACGGTCCCGTGCCGGACGTGCCGGAACCGCCGGAGGAAGACATCACGTTCCTGCTGTCGGCCCTGAGTCGGGCCATGGCGACTCCGTTGCGCCGCGACGACGTGGTCGGGGCGTATGCCGGTCTGCGACCGCTCCTGGACACCGGTCGCGGCGACACGGCCGACATGTCGCGCCGGCACGCGCTCTTCACGTCGCGGGACGGCATCGTGACGATCGTGGGGGGAAAGCTCACCACGTACCGCCGGATGGCGCAGGACGCGGTTGACGCGGCAGTGCGGCAACGCGGATTGGACGCGGGTCCGTGCCGGACGACGCGGCTCCCGCTTGTCGGGGCGGCGGCACGCACGGAGTTGGCTCGAGTGTCCGCGCCGGCGCGACTGATCCGCCGGTACGGCACGGAGGCACCCGCCGTGGCCGACTTGGATTTGGCGAGAACGGGCGAACCGGGCGTCGCGGTCACCCCGGCGGAACTCATGTGGGGGCTTAGGCACGAGGGGGCGCTCACGGTCGATGATCTCCTCGATCGGCGTTCTCGCATCGGGCTCGTCCCCACAGAGCGGCGCGCCGCCCTTACGATGGCGGAGGCCGTCTTGGCCGAGCACGCCACGGGAGCTTGACCACCACAATGGCCTCGATCACGTATTCGGACGTAGCGGACAAAGATTTCGCCACGGACAGCCGCCTGCTTCACTGCCGTCGGCTCGGCTTGGCCGGATCCGTCGCGCTGCTTGTGGGCGGTGTGTTCGCTGGCATGCCGCCGTCGCACGACGCCCTGCTCCAGCAGCCGGCGTTCAAAGCAGTCCGTGCGTTCGTCACGCCGACCGTCATGCTGGTGTATATCGGCCTTTGTCTGCTCATGTTGGCGTGGTGGCGCCTGGGCAAGCTGGTCCGCTCGGGCAATGGCCCGGCCCCGCGTGAGCTGGCCATCACCCTTGCGTGGTGGAGCGTCCCTCTTCTGGTGACCATGCCGATCTTCAGTCGGGACGTCTACAGCTACATCGCGCAGGGCACGATGACCACGCTCGGCGTCGACGCCTACCACTTCGGTCCTCAGGTCTTCGGCGGCCCGCTGGCCGTCGACATTCCGGTGATCTGGCAGACGACCCCGGCCCCATATGGACCGGTATTTCTGAGTCTCGCTGCCGATGTGGCGAGTGTCACAGGAGAAACGTCGTGGCTCGGCGTTGTCGGCATGCGCCTACTCGCGCTTGTCGGAATTGCCCTCATGTTCTTCGCGATCCCCCGGCTGGCCCGGCTGGCCGGGGTCGACCCGTCGTACGCGATCTGGTTGGGCGTCCTCAACCCGCTCGTGCTGGTCCACCTCATCGGTGACGCCCACAACGACGCCCTCATGATCGGCCTGATGATGGCTGGTCTGACCCTCGCCCTCGAGCGCCGTCCCGCGGCCGCTTCGGTACTGGTCACCTTGGGCGCGCTGATCAAGGCACCGGCCGGATTGGCGTTGCTGTTCATCGTGCCGCTCTGGGCGAACCAGCTCTCTGGACGGGCGAAGTACGTACGGGCGGCGCTGGGTGCGGGCGGGCTCGGCGTGGCGACGGTGGTGGCGACCACCACCCTCGCCGGTACCGGGTATGGCTGGGTGGGTTCTCTGGACACGCCGACCAAGGCCCATACCTGGACGTCGATCACCACCGACCTCGGCTACTGGACCGGGCTCCTCGCCCAGCACTGGAACATCGCCACCGGTGCGCAGATGCTCGCCTGGTGGCGGCTGGCCGGCCTCGCCGCGGCCGGGGTCATCTGCCTACTCATGCTGCGCCGGCACCGGACCAATCCGGCTCTCGGCGTCGGACTCGGGCTCGCCGCGGTGCTCGCGCTGGGTCCCGTGGTGCACCCGTGGTACCTGCTCTGGGCGACGGTGCCGCTCGCGGCCGCCGCCACCAGCGAACGCGCCCGCCGGCTGGTGATCTTCTTCACGCTCGCGATGACCGCGCTCGTCTTCCCCGGCGGGGTGCAGCCCGGTGCGGCGCCCATCCTGGGCGCGGCTCTTGGAGCGGCCGTCGTCTTCGGCACCGCCTGGGCGGTTAACAACCTCGACCGCAACGACCTGTCGGGCTCGGCCAGCCTCGCGCTGCGACGGCTGGCATCGCGGCAATGGTGGCGGCCGTCAGCGGTACGCCGGTCCCGCGAGATGTTCGAGCGCGAGCCGGTAGCCGTCCACGCCCAGCCCGCAGATCACGCCGATCGCGACGGCTGACACGACCGAGTGATGCCGGAAGTCCTCACGGGCGTGGATGTTGGAGATGTGTACCTCGACCAGGGGTCCTCGCAGTTGTGAGCAGGCGTCCCGGATTGCGTACGAGTAGTGCGACCACGCGCCGGGGTTGAGGACGACCGCCGCTCCCGCGTCGGCAGCCTCGTGCAGCCATCCGATCATCTCGTGCTCGGCGTCGGTCTGCCGTACCTCGACCTCGAGCCCCAACCGGCCGGCGCTGTCTTCGCAGAGCTTGACCAGGTCGGCGTACGTGGTGTGACCGTAGACGTCGGGCTCCCGCGTGCCGAGGCGCCCCAGATTCGGCCCGTTCAGGACGACCACCTTCACGACGAGACCTCCTGGTAGGCGGCGGCGAGCTGGTCCTCCGCCGGTCCGTCCAGAATGGAGGGACGGGCGAGACCGTCCAACACGACGAAGCGTAGACGCGCCCCGCGCGACTTCTTGTCTATCCGCATCGTGGCGAGCAACTCGGGCCATGCGACCGCCGGATAGCTCACCGGCAACCCAAGCGCACCGAGCACGTCGCGGTGACGGCGGGCGGTCACCTCGTCCAACCGGCCCGCCTGGCGGGCGAGCTCGGCGACGAAGACCATCCCGACCGAGATCGCCTCACCGTGCCGCCAGCGATAGCCTTCGACCTTCTCGATCGCGTGGCCCAACGTGTGTCCGTAGTTGAGAATCTCGCGCGGCCCCGCCTCACGAAGGTCGTCGCTGACCACGTTGGCCTTCACCCAGACCGCCCGTTCGACCAGTTCGCGCAGGACCACAGAATTCGTGGCCCGGACCGGATCGGCCTCGATCAACGTCAGGATCTCCGGGTCGGCGATGAAGCCGCACTTGACCACCTCGGCCAGGCCGGCGGTCAGGTCATCGGGCGCGAGGCCGGCCAACCCGTCGAGGTCGCACAGCACGCCGGCCGGCGGATGGAAAGCCCCGACGAGGTTCTTGCCGGCCGCGGTATTGACGCCGGTCTTCCCGCCGACGGCCGCATCCACCATGCCGAGCAGTGAGGTGGCGACCGGCACCCAGCGCACACCGCGCAACCAGCACGCCGCGACGAACCCGGCGAGGTCGGTCGCTGCCCCGCCGCCGACGCCCACGACCCCGTCCGTGCGGGTGAAGTTGGCTCCGCCCAGGGCGTCCCAGCACCGGGCCGCCACCTCCACCGACTTGCCGGCCTCGGCGTCCGGCACCTCGATCGGCAGTACGGCGAGCCCGGCCTCGCGCAGGGTCTCGATGATCGTGCCGGCGCGCGCCCGCAGGGGCGCCGCGTGCACAACCGCGACCTGGGCGGCACCGGCCAGCAACTGCGGGAGGCGGGCGTTGAGGTCGTGGCCGACGAATACGTGGTACGGGTGCTCACCCCCGACGGGGATGACTGTGGGCTCAGAAGTGTCGTTCGCCATCGACCGCGAGCCTATCGGGCACTCAGAACCGGCCGAGCGCCTTGTCCAGCAAGCTGCGGCCAGCGGCTGCGGTGTCGCCCGACGGCTTCTCGATCATGAGGACGAGGTACTTGCCCTTTGTCCAGACATGGAACTGGCTCTGGCCCTCCTGGCTGAACTGGAACGCCGCGTCGCCGACTCCGTCGATCTTCTTCATGCCCGGCAACTGGGTCAACGTGTTGACGGTCTCGGCGTTGAAGGCCTCGGTGGTGAAGCCGACCGTCACGTTGCTGGCGCCGGCCTCGTAGTAGCACTCGTTGTCGTCGTTGACGCTGTTCGTGACCGCCCCGCCGAGCGCCGCAGCGGCCTCCTGGCTCGTGACGAGCTGGCACGCCTTGGTCGCGGCCGCGCCACCCCCACCTCCCCCGCCGGTGCTGCCGGTGCCGCTGGCGCCGTCGGTCGTACCCGAGCCGGCCGCGCCACCGTCGGTCGTACCAGTGGTGCCGCTTGCATCCGGCGGGGCGCCGTCGGACTTCCCACAGCCGGCGAGCAGGCCGACTCCGGCTACGAGGGCCACGGCCAGCCCGAGAATCCTTACCGCGGCACGGCCGCCTCCGTCAGGGATGGACATGCCTCTTCCTCCTCGCCTCGCCGCCACCGTGGCACCCTAACCCACGGCCTCATCCGCGGCAGCGCGATCAACGGTCGGCGCAGATGGAGAAAGCCTTCTGATCGCCGCATGCCGCCACCACTACTCGGCTCGCTAGTGGACAGCCGCCGCCGACTATCTGATGGAGCGCACCACCTCGGCGGCGATGTCTGACGGCTCACGGCCGTCCGTGCGGACGGTCACCGTGGCGACCTCCTCGTAGAGCGGCCGGCGCTGGTCGAGCAGGTACTTCAACGTCGCCCGGGGGTTGACTGTCAACAGTGGACGGCCGGGGCCGAGCCCTACCCGGCTCACCGCATCTGGGAGCTCGACGCTGAGGTACACGACGGTGTGGCCTCGCATGAGGGTACGGTTCGACTCGGCCAGGACCGCGCCACCGCCCAGCGCCAGCACTCCGTCAAAGCTAGACAGGGCCATCGCCACGGCCTCCCGCTCCAGCGCGCGAAAGGCGTCCTCGCCGTCGTCGACAAAGATGTCGGAGATGGGCTTCCCGGCGGAGGAGACGATGTCCGCGTCGGTGTCCCGAAACGGCAATCCCAAGGCCTGCGCCACCAACTCCCCCACGGTGCTCTTGCCCGCCCCGGGCGACCCCACGAGCACGCAGCGAGGCCTCACCGGATCACCAGGTTCTCGAGATAGCCTTCGACGTTGCGACGCAGCTCCGCCACCGAGTCGCCACCGAACTTCTCCACCGCGGCCTCGGCCAGCACGAGCGCCACCATCGCCTCGGCGACCACGGCGGCGGCCGGCACCGCGCACACGTCGGATCGCTGGTTGATGGCGATGGCCGGCTCCCCGGTCGCGACATCCACTGTGGACAGAGCGCGGTTGAGTGATGAGATCGGCTTCATCGCCGCCCTTACCCGCAGCGGCTCGCCCGTCGTGATGCCACCCTCGAGCCCGCCGGCCCGATCCGTCACGCGCCGCACACCGGCAGCTGTGGGCACGATCTCGTCGTGCGCCTGGGAACCACGCGAGCGGGCCTGGGTGAAGGCGTCCCCTATCTCGACGCCCTTGATGGCCTGGATCGAGCAGAGTGCGGCGGCCAGCCGCGCGTCGAGCTTGCGGTCCCACTGGACGTGGCTGCCCAGCCCCGGTGGGACGCCGTGCGCCAGCACCTCCACGACACCGCCGAGGGTGTCCGCGTCGCGTTTGGCCGCGTCCACCTCGGCCACCATCCGGGCCGACGCCTCGGGATCGAGGCAGCGTAACGGATCGGCGTCGATGCGCTCGGCGTCCTCGGGCTGTGGCACCAGCCCTGGCTTGACCGCGACCGGTCCGAGCTCGACCACATGGGACACGATCTGCACACCCAGGCCCTGGTGGAGCAGCCGCTTGGCGACCACGCCCAGGGCCACGCGGGCCGCCGTTTCGCGAGCGCTCGCACGTTCGAGGATCGGCCGGGCGTCCGTGTGACCGTACTTTTGCATGCCCGCCAGGTCGGCGTGCCCGGGGCGTGGGCGCGTCAGTGGAGCGTTGCGCGCCTGTCCGGCGAGAAGTTCAGGATCCACGGGGTCGACGGCCATCACGGTCTCCCACTTGGGCCACTCGGAGTTGCCGACCCGGATCGCGACGGGGCTGCCGATGGTGAGGCCGTGGCGCACCCCACCGAGGATCTCGACCTCGTCCTGCTCGAAGGACATCCGCGCACCGCGGCCGTAGCCGAGCCGGCGCCGAGTCAGGTCCTTCGCCACGTCGGCGCTGGTCAGCTCGACCCCGGCCGGCACGCCCTCGAGGATCGCCACCAACGCCGGTCCGTGAGACTCACCCGCGGTCAGCCAGCGCATGATCACTCCAAATAGGGCACCTGCCACTCGTGTCGCCACACTATGTCACGCTTGAGCGCACCCACGTCTCGGCTCCACGCGAGCGATGCAGCGCGAGCAGCGCCACAACCGCGGTCAGGATGAGGGGCACGCCGTCGCGCAACAAACCATCGAATCCCAGTACGGCGTAGCAGAGCCAGGGCTGGAACACGAGCACGACAACGGTCACGATGCCGAGCATCCATCGGGCCCAGGTCTTGCCCATGAGCACGAAGAACGAACCGAGCGGCAGCACGACCGCGACCAGGACAAAGAGCATCGTCCAGAGAACGAGTAGCGACGCGGTCTGGGGCAGCGGCTGGCGCCGTTCGTCGCTGAACAGGACGCCGACACCGTCAAGCAGCGGCACGAGCACCAGTGCGCCGTAGGCGAGGACGGCCACGCGGGCGGTCAGCACCCACCCGGGGACGTGCCGCCGCACCGGCCGTGCGGCCAGGTGAGCCGCGACCGCGTCGGAGCGGTAGAGCAGCACGACGACCGCGGCGCACAGCAGGGCCAGAACCGCCCAGCCAGCCAGGATCGCCGGGCCTGGAAGCAGGCCGCCCCGCCGCGGCTCGGTCAGGCGGAAGACGGCGAAGGCTGTCGTCACGGCGAGGATCAGTCCGAACGGGCGGGCACCGGCGCGGCCGTAGCGCACCGCACGCATCAGCACCAGGAACCCCACCACCCGCAGCAGCGCCCACACCGTTCGGACGAGGAGCGAGAAGCCGGGATCGTCGGCGGCGAGCAGACTCATCGCCTCCACCACGACGACAGCCACCGCCGTGACGCCGATCAGCCGCCGGAGCCAGATGCCCGCGGGTGTCGGTGGTACCGGCCGATCAAGACGGAACACAGCGCGCCGGCCGGTGCGGTCGGCCGAGGGTGCGCTCACGCTCTGACCTCGCGCCGCGCGGCCGCTTCGTGTAGGGCCTCCCGCATCGCGGCGACCGGCGCATCGACTTGAGTGAATAGCTCGAACTGGCGCACCGCCTGTGCGAGCAGCAGGTCAAGCCCAGAGACGATCCGACATCCGGCCGCGTCCGCCGCGGCCGCCAATGGCGTGGGCCAGGGATCGTAGACGGCGTCGAAAACGACCGTGCCCGGTCGCCACGTGATCGCCCGGGCCACCTCGTCGGCCACCCCCCGAGGCACAGTCGAGATCACGACGTCGGCGTCGCCGGCCCGCGTCGCCTCCGTCCAGCCGCCGCCAATCAGCGCGAGTCCCAGGTCCTCGGCCACCGGCGCCAGCGCGTCGATCGCCGATGGTCGGCGGGCGTACATGGTGACGACCGGCGCGCCCAGGTCGCGAGCCGCGGCTAGCGCAGCCCGGGCCGTACCGCCGGCACCCAGAACGCACACCTGCTCGGCCTCGACGAGGCCCGCGGCCCGCAGCGAGTCGACCATGCCAGGCGCGTCGGTGTTGTCCGCCCGCCAGGTCTGGTCTGGCAGCCGCAGCAGGGTGTTCGCCGCGCCGAGGGTCGCCGCCAGCGGGGCCACCTCGTCGGCGACGTCGAGGGCGACCTCCTTGAGCGGCATGGTCAGCGACAGGCCGGCCCATTCCGGACCGAGGCCCTCGACATGACCCGGCAGATCGACCTCAGCGCACTCGTACGCCGTGTAGGACCACGCGGTCAGGCCTGCCGCGGCGTAGCCGGCGTTGTGGATGACCGGCGAGAGCGAGTGCCGGATGGGCTTGCCGAGCACCGCCGCCCGACGTTGCCGGCCATCAACCGATGCGACCATGACTCGTTTGCTGGTGTCCTCAGCACGCTTGGAGGTTCAGTCCGTTGCGGATGGCCTCGTTGATGTACTGGCAGTGCTCGGATTCGGTGTTCGCGAACTTCGTGGTGCCCTGCTTGTCCACGGTGACGAAGTAGAGCCAGTTGCCCGGGGCCGGGCTGGCGGCGGCCTGCAGCGCGGCCTTGCCCGGATTGCTGATCGGCCCGATCGGCAGGCCCGGTTTGCCGTGCGTGTTGTACGGGTTGGCCGGGTCGTTCAACTCTTCAGCGGTCATGTCGCCGGAATTCTTCGTCGGCTTGCCGTTGAGCTCCAGCCAGTAGTTCTCGGCGGAGTCCATGCCGAGCGGCTGGGCCGGCTCCGCCTTGTACGCCCGGTTGTAGATAACCCGGGCCACCTTGGAGAAGTCGACCTCTTTCGACTCGACCTGGGCGATTGACGCCGTGATCAACATCTCGTACGGCGAGATGTCCCGCGCCTGGGCCTGCGCCTTCAATCCAACGTCGTCGGCCACCTTGAGGAACTGTTCGACCATCATCTTCAGGATGTCGGCGGCCTTGGCCGACGGGTCGAAGGCATACGTATCAGGGAAGAGGAATCCCTCGATGGAGGTCGTCGCCGCCGGCTTGCCGTCCTTGCGGGCGTACCAGTCGGGCGTGATGCCAAGGGCGGCCGGGTTTTGCGCCGCGGCCTGGAAGTCCGCCAGTGGGAGCCCGGTCTGCTCGGCTAGCTTCTTCAGCGTCTGTATAACGCTCAGGCCCTCGATGACGGTGAACTGGTTGACCAGCTTGTTCTTCGGGTCGATCAAGACCATGAGGACGACTTGGGCCGGGCTACGCACCTTGAGCTTGTACCGGCCTGGCTGGATGGTCTTACACCGGTTGTCGGCGTCGCAGGCGTTGACGAACGCGGTCCGGCTCTGGACGATCCCCTTCTCCAGCAGCAGGTTGCCGATGCGAGTGCCACCGGCTCCGTCCGGCACCTGGAAGTCGATCTCCTCACCCGCCTGGCCGGCGTCGTAGTCGGCGGCGGTGAACTCCTTGAAGCTCTGGTTGTTCTGGATCTTCCCGACACCCCAGTAGACGCCCACACCCAAGACCGCGAGCAGAATCAACGAGACGGTCAGCGCGCCGAACGATCTGCCCTTACGCTTGCGCAGGTCCTTTCGGCGGCGGCGCTGCTGGCGAGTCTGCGGCCCGCGGCGGCGTCCGGGCTCGTCCTGCTCCCAGGCCAGGTCCAGATCGTCAAGCATCTCTCCGCCTCCGCGCTGCATCGAGCCATCCCTGCAGGATCTCCACCGCGGCGGCCTGATCCACGACCGCGCGGCGACGTCCGCCACGGACGCCACGTTCGGACAGCCTACGTGCCGCGACCGCGGTCGACATCCTCTCGTCGGTCAGCCGGACCGGCACCGGAGCCAGGGCCCGGGTGAGCTGCCCCGCGTAAGCCCGTACATGGGCGGCGGCATGACTCTCCGTGCCGGCCAAGGTGACCGGGAGCCCGACCACGACCTCCACACTCTCATGGACCTGGACGAGGCGCATCAACGCGAGGATGTCCTGCGGGTACGAATCGTCGCTTTCCGGGCCGGAGTTACCCACCGTGCTCATATCCCGTCGAAGTGTCACCAGCGGCGTGGCCAGGATCCCGTCCGGATCGCTGATGGCTACACCCACCCGGACCGTGCCGACGTCGACCCCCAGCCGGACGCCCCGCACCCACTCGCCGCCGCCAGGCTCAGTCACGCTTCCTCATTCACACGCTAGGAAGGGCACCTTCATGGCCACGAAACGTATGGAAGGGCACCTTCCTTGCGCCGCGTTCATCGCAGGGTCGCCTCGACCGCCGCCAGCAGGGCGGGCGCCTGGTCGGCTGGGACACCGCCGCCCTGGGCCAGGTCCGGGCTGCCGCCGCCCCGGCCGGCGAGCGCGCCCTTCACCAGCGCGCCAGCGTCGAGGCCCCGTTCCCGGGCGGCCGCGTTGACCGCCACGACGAGCGATGCCTTGCCGCCTGACCGCGACGCGACCGCGACGACGGCCGGGCGGTTCTGGATCCGGCCACGGATCTCCTGGGCCAGGGTCCGCACGTCGTTGGAGGAGGTGCCTTCCGGTGCCTCGACCGTGACGACGGAGACCCCGTTGATGTCGGCGGCACCGTCGGCCAACGCGCCCACATTCGCGAGCACCAGCCTGGCCTGCAGGCGTTCGATCTCCTTCTCGGCGTCGCGCAGCTGAGAAACCGCGTGCTCGACCCGGTCGCCGACCTCCTCGGGCTTGGCCCGGAACAACTCCGCGAGGCGGGACACGAGTACGTGCTCGCGCGCCAGGTACGCAAGTGCGTCCGTGCCCACGAGTGCCTCGACCCGGCGTACCCCGGAGCCGATCGAGGCTTCATGCAGGATCTTGACCAGGCCAAGGTGGCCCGAACGAGGCACGTGGGTGCCGCCGCAGAGCTCGCGCGCATACTCACCCACCTCGACGATGCGCACCTGCTCGCCGTACTTCTCCCCGAACAGCGCGATCGCGCCGATCCGCTTCGCCTCGGCCTGGCTGGTGACGAACGCCCGGACCTCGAGGTCCTCGGCAAGCACCTCGTTGATCTTCTGCTCGACATCGTGCAGCACCGACGGCGGCACGGCCGATGGGGTGTTGAAGTCGAACCGGAGCCGTCCCGGCGCGTTCAGCGAACCCGCCTGGGTCGCCGATTCGCCGATGAAGTTGCGCATCGTCTGGTGCACCAGATGGGTCGCCGTGTGCGCCCGGGAGATCGCCTTGCGCCGCGGGATGTCGATCTCGCCGTATCCTGTCTCCCCCGCCCGTACCTCGCCTCGGATCACCCGTCCACGGTGGACGATCAGACCGGGCAGCACCGACTGCACGTCGACCACCTGGATCTGTCCATTGCCGACGGTGATCAGTCCGCTGTCGGGCTGCTGGCCACCGCCCTCGGCGTAAAAGGGGGTCGCGTCCAGTACCAGCTCGATGTCGTCGCCCTCGGCGGCCACCTCGACCGGTGCCCCGCTGGCGCTCAACAGGCCGCGCACTTTCGACTCGCGGGCGGTCTCCGCGTAGCCGGTGAACTCCACCGGCCCGCCGGAGTCCAAAATGGACCGGTACGCCGAGAGGTCCGCGTGGCCGGTCTTGCGGGCCGCCGCGTCAGCCTTCGCGCGCTGCCGCTGCTCCGTCATGAGCTTGCGGAAGCCCTCCTGGTCGACGCCCAGCCCAGCCTCGGCGGCGATCTCCAGGGTCAGGTCGATCGGGAAACCGAACGTGTCGTGGAGCTGGAACGCCTTGTCCCCGGACAGGCGCTTGCGGCGGGCCTTCTTGGTCTCCGCGATCGCGGTGTCGAGGATCGTGGTGCCCGCCTTGAGAGTGGACAGGAACGCCTCCTCCTCGCCATACGCGTACGAGGAGATGCGCCCGAAGTCCTCGGCCACCTCCGGATAGGACGGTGACATGCAGTCCCGCGCCACCGGCAGGAGTTCGGGGAGCACCGGTCCCCCTTGCCAGCCGAGCAGCCGCATCGCCCGGATCGCGCGGCGCATGATGCGCCGCAGCACGTACCCGCGGCCCTCGTTCGACGGCGTCACGCCGTCGCCGATCAGCATCAGGCTCGTGCGCACGTGGTCGGCGATCACCCGCAGCCGTACATCGTCCGGGTGGGACTCGGCCGCGACGTGGCTGGCGCGCGCGCCGTAGGTCTTGCCGGTCATCTCGGCCGCCCTGGAGAGGATCGGCCGCACCTCGTCGATCTCGTACAGGTTGTCCACGCCCTGCAGGATCGACGCGATCCTCTCCAACCCCATACCGGTGTCGATGTTCTTGGCCGGCAGGTCGTGCACGATCCGGAAGTCCTCTTTGGACTTCACGTCGGCGATCTCGTACTCCATGAAGACGAGGTTCCAGAACTCCAGGTAGCGGTCCTCGTCGACTTCCGGGCCGCCCGCGGGCCCGTACTCCGGACCGCGGTCGTAGTAGATCTCCGAGCACGGGCCGGCGGGACCGGGAATGCCCATGGACCAGAAGTTGTCCTTCGTTCCCCGGCGCACGATCCGCTCGACGGGCAGGCCGGCCACCCGACGCCAGATCTCGACCGAGTCGTCGTCGTCGAGATAGACGGTCGCCCAGATCCGTTCCGGGTCTAGCCCGAAACCGCCCTTCTTCACCGGCCCGGTGACCAGCTTCCAGGCCAGGTCGATCGCGCCCTCTTTGAAGTAGTCGCCGAAGGAGAAGTTACCGTTCATCTGGAAGAACGTGCCGTGCCGGCTGGTCTTGCCAACCTCTTCGATGTCGGGCGTCCGGATGCACTTCTGCACGCTGACCGCGCGCTTGTATGGCGCGGTCGCCTGCCCCACGAAGTACGGCACGAACTGCACCATGCCGGCATTGACGAACAGCAGGTTGGGGTCGGCGAGCGGCAATGGGGCGGACTGGACCACGGTGTGCCCGTTCGCCTCGAAGTGCTTCAGGAACCTGCGCTTGATCTCCGCGGTCCGCATCGCCGGATCCCTGCTCCCTATCTGTTCTCAGGCCGTTCGTCGTCGTATGCCGAGCCGCCGTACTCAAGTTCGTCGATGAGGTTCTCGTCATCGAGGTCGGTCAGGCTGACCCCTTGCTCGAACGCGGTACGGATCTCCTCTTCCCGCTCCGCCATGCCCTCACGGACGTCAGCAACGAAGTCTTGCACCGACTCCCATAATCCAGCAGCCGAGTTCCGGGCCGAATCGACGAGATTGGCCGGAGCGTACGACTGCACGGTCCGCGACACCTGACGCACCACCAGCGCGCCGATCGCGATGCCGACGCCCAGCCAGAAGAGCCTTTTCATCGCCTCACTTCACTCCCCGGCGTTGATCCTTGCGCTCGCGCTTGAGCCGGGCGCGCATCTCCGCCTCCTCCTGCGCGGCGCGCCGCCGGGCCGACGCACGCCGCACGCCGTAGCCGAACGCGGCCGCCTTCGCCAACGGGCTCGCCGCGGCCGCGCTCACGACCGTGGTCAGGTTGGCCACGTTCGCGGTGACCTGCGAGACGTGGCTGGTGATCGTGTCCAGGCGGGCGAGCTGAAGATTCACCCCATCCAATGTGATCTTGGATTGCCCGAGCGCCGTGTTCACGTTCTCGATCGTCGCGTTGACATTACCGAGGATGGGTCCGGAGCGGTCGTTGAGGTCGTTGAGCGTCTGCGTGGCCGCGTCAACGGTGTGACGCAGCCGAAGGATCGGCACCGCCAGGGCGCCGCACAACAGCAGGAAGGCGATGGCCGCGATCAACGCGGCGACCTGTCCTAGGGACACACTGAGCCCCCTTTCTGAAGAGAGCCTGCTGACCACGGCGAGCGCCGCACCGACGATCGTCTTCGTGGTAATGGGTGAGACTACCGGCAGCCCTCAGGGCGATCGTGACGGCATACCCCAAACCATCCCTGTTTCACCATTCTGCGCCCACGCCAAACCAGACCGGGGCGTTTCCGGTTCAGGCCGGCGTTCGGTAATCGATGGCGTTGAAGACCTGCAGGGTGACCAGCGCCGCGGCGCAAGCCGGCTTCGTCGGGCCGGATTGAGGGGTGGGTTCGGTCGACGGACTGGCCCCCTCGATCGTTGGCCGGGGCGGCGGTGCGTCGCAGATCGGCGCCCGCACATACATGTCCATGACGTACTCGTCCTTCTTCCAGCACGTCATCACGCCGTCGGCGACCTGTGGACAGAAGCCCTCGGTACGTGGGCGCCAGCCCGCGTCGGTCAGCGCCGTGGCGTAGGCGGTGCTGGTCTCCTCCGGAGCCCGCTCCGACGCCAGGGTGCGCTTGCGTTCCCGGCACTTCTCGATGCACCACCGACTGCCCTCGGCGGCGTCGCTGTGCTCGTAGTTCGCCCAGGACGGGATGTCGAGGTTGTCGAGCGCGCTGAAGACCGGGTCCTGCGCCACGGCCGAGGTGAAGAGGTAGAGCGGATACGCCGCGAGCAGCAGCACCGCGACCAGCACCAGCGTGCCGACTTTGAGCTGCTGCCGGATCCGTAGATGTTTGCGGAGCTCGGCGCGGCGGATCATGCCGGTGGTGACGAGAGCATCTAGCGGCGGCTTCGGCCCACCTGGACCGCCCGGTCCACCCATCCCAACGGGCCCACCCGGTCCGCCCGGAGGCTGGCCAACCGGCGCCGCGAGTCCACCGCCCATCGGCGGCCCGCCAGGGCCCACCGGCGGTCCGCCGGCCCCGATCGGACCGGGTCCGCCGAGTGGCCCCGGCGGGGGCATCGCCGGGCCTGGACGCATTGGTTCCGTGCGAATGCCGCGCCCACGAAGGGGCTCCGGGCCCGGACGAACAGGGGGAGCGGCCGGGGTGTCGACCCGTCCCGCCCGGATATCGCCGGTCCGCAGGTCGCTGGTCCGGCCCCGGCCACGCGAGTCGGGTGCCCGGGTCGCCGGCTCGGCCGCCGTCGGCAGCTCGCCGGTGAGGTCGGACCAGTCCATCATCGGTCGAGGCCCAGTCGGCCGGGCCAACGGCACCGGTGGCGAGGGCGGTGGCGCGACCGGCGGTGGCGGAGGCGGCGGGGCCGGCGGTGTGCGCCGAAGTCCCCGCGTCGGGGGCGGCGGTGGTGGGGGTGGGGGTGACGCCGGCCCTGCCGGGGCAGGCGATACCGGCGGAGGTGGGACGTCGCGCCCCCGGCGGCCCGGGCGGGACGCTCCGCCGGTCGGCTCATCCCCGAACGAGCCGCGCTCCTGCCGGCCCGCACCGCGCAGGTCCGCGAGCCAGCCCAGCTCCTCCTCGCTCGGACCCTCTTCGGGCTTGCCGCCCCGGCCCCAGCGACGCTTGCCGGACTCGTCGCCCTTGTCGCGCGCCACTAACTCTCCCTGCCTGAACTTTGCTCGTCTGCCCGCACCACGGTACGCAACTTCGCAAGGCGCTCGGCGACGGCCCGTTCCGCGCCGTGTCCGGTTGGACGGTAGTACTCCCGGCCGGCCACGTCATCCGGGGCGTACTGCTGGGTGAGCACGCCGCGGGGATCGTCGTGCGGATAGGCGTATCCGGCGCCGTGGCCGAGCCCCTTCGACCCCGGATAGTGAGCGTCGCGCAGGTGGCGTGGAACGCTGCCGCCCCGGCCGTCGCGCACATCCGCCAGGGCCTCTTCAATGGCGACAATCACGGCATTGGACTTGGGTGCGGTCGCAAGGTGGATCACACCTTGGGCAAGGTTCAACCGAGCCTCGGGCAACCCGACATACTCGACTGCGTGAGCGGCCGCGGTCGCGGCAGTAAGCGCGGTCGGGTCCGCCATGCCGATGTCTTCGCTGGCGAAGATCACCATCCGCCGGGCGATGAAGCGCGGGTCCTCGCCGGCCATCAGCATCCGAGCGAGGTAGTGCAGTGCCGCGTCCACATCCGAGCCGCGCATGCTTTTGATGAACGCGCTCACAACGTCGTAGTGGGCGTCGCCGTCGCGGTCGTAGCGCAGCGCCGCCTTGTCCAGCGCTGCCTCGGCGACGGCCAGGTCGATCTCGGTCACACCGAGTGCTGCGGCACCCTCGGCGCCGGCCTCGAGCGCGGTCAATGCCTTGCGGACGTCGCCCCCGGCGAGCCGTACCAAGTGGTCCTCGGCGTCGCCGGCGAGCGTCACCGTGCTGCCCAGCCCGCGCGGGTCGACCAGCGCCTTTCGTACCAGCGCGCGGACCGCCTCGTCATCGAGTGGCTGAAGCGTCAACAGGACGCACCGGGACAGCAACGGCGAGATCACCGAGAAGTACGGGTTCTCCGTCGTCGCCGCGAGCAGTGTGACAGTACCGTCCTCGACCGCCGAGAGCAGTGAGTCCTGCTGGGTCTTGGAGAACCGGTGAACCTCGTCGATGAAAAGAACGGTCGCGTCGCCACCGGTACGGCGGACCCGGCGGGCCTCGTCGATCACGGCGCGAACGTCCTTGACGCCCGCGCTGAGCGCCGAGAGCGCCACGAATCGGCGGTCGCTGGCCTGAGCGACCAGGTGCGCGATCGTGGTCTTCCCGGTGCCGGGTGGTCCCCAGAGGATCACCGAGGTCATCGGGCCACCGGAGACGAGTCGGCGCAGCGGAGCGCCGGGCGCGAGCAGCTTGTCCTGGCCGACGAGATCGTCGATCGAGGTCGGCCGCATCCGAACCGCGAGTGGCGCCCCCGGCGGTGTCGCCGGGAAGCCACCCGTCTTGCTCCGCGCGGCGCCAGGCGAAACCCGACCACGCTCGGCCTCGGGGCTGTCGTCGCTCAAGGTGAACAGGGCGTCCGCATCCATCGCCTGCGACAGTACCGGCCGCGGCCGACGCCGACCGCGACGCTGCGTGAGCAGGCAGACGTGGCTCGCTGGGCTAGCGGACGCCGGGCCGGCGACCCCGGTAGCTCCGCAACCGGCTTGCCGCGCCAGCCAGGTGCAACGCGATGCAGAGCAGGCCGGCGTTGATGAGGAACCCGGCGGTGAGGATAGGGCCGAGGTCCTTGTCGGCCAGGTCGAGGACGAGTACGACCGCGAATAGCACCGCGGCGATGATCGCGAACATGGCTGCCTCCGAGGTGGGGGAAAGATCTGCGCCCGGGATACCCGCCCCAACCGCGATCAACCGCGCCTTTACCGTGAGCCGGTGTTCATTGCCAAGCTTCACAGCCGGGCTTGGGTGCGCGACGTCGTCGGCGATGATCCGTACGCGCTCTTCGCGCTGGGGTCGGGTACCGATCCGCGTGGCATCCGGGTGGAGCTCACGGGTACCGGGATCGGCGTGCTGTGGTGGTCCGGCGGGCCCTTGGGGCGACTAGGCCACGGCCTGGGTGATCCGTCCGTGCTTGACTTCGCGCTGCGACATGCCCGCGCCGACGGCATGCTCGACGGCGTGGGCTGGGTCAACCTCCCGCGCCGTGCCCAGGTCCAGGTCCCCGCCGGATGGACCCATCGGGAGGATTGGGACTACCTCTGGCTCCCGGGTCGGGCTACCGCCGTGGCCGCCCCGAACCGGGACGCCGTGCGGGCAGTCTCGGACGCCGAGGCGATCGGAGCGCTGCTCGACGTCGCCTTTCCCGATTCGATGCTGCGCCCCGGACACCCGATGGTGAACCAGTGGTACGGCGCGTACGTCGACGGCAAACTCGTCGCTTGCGCCGCCGACCGGAGCGTCCGTTCACCCGATCCCGACGCGGTACCAACTGGAATGGTGGGCGCCGTCGCGGTCCACCCCGAGCACCGAGGTCAAGGCTGGGGCGCCGCGGTGACGGCGGCGGTCGCATCCGCACTCGCCGAGCGGTACGTCCAGGTTGGGCTCGGGGTCGAGGCGGCAAACCACGGGGCGTCCCGCCTCTACCACCGGCTCGGGTTCACCGGTGTACATCGGATCACGTCGATCCGCCCGGCCTGACCGTGGCTAGGTCGACGGCTTGGGCTTTGCGTCGATGCCGGCCTCGGCGCGTTGGGCCGGGGTGATGGGGGTCGGGGCACTGGTGAGCGGGTCGAACCCGCCGCGGGTCTTCGGGAACGCGATCACCTCACGGATCGAGTCGACTCCCGCCAGCAGCATGCACACGCGGTCCCATCCGAGCGCGATCCCGCCGTGCGGCGGCGGCCCGTACTTGAACGCCTCGAGCAAGAAGCCGAACTTGTCCTGCGCTTCGTCGGGCGAGATGCCGAGCAGGTCGAAGACCCGGCGTTGTACGTCGGCGCGGTGGATACGGATCGACCCGCCACCGATCTCGTTGCCGTTGCAGACGATGTCATAGGCGTACGCCAACGCGTCGCCGGGAGCCGAGTCGAACCTGTCGAGCCACTCGTCGTTGGGCGAGGTGAACGGGTGGTGCAGCGAGGTCCAGATGCCGGCGATCGGCTTGCCGGCCGCGTCGGTGGCTGGCTCGAACATCGGGGCGTCGACCACCCAGCAGAACGCCCACGACGACGGATCCACGAGCCCGGTGCGCTTGGCGATCTCGATCCGGGCCGCGCCAAGCAGCTCCTGGGCCTCCCGGCGGTCAGCGGCGGCGGCGAAGAACACCGCGTCGCCGGGCTTGGCCCCGACGGCGTCGCCGAGGCCGGCGAGATGCTCGGCCGAGAGGTTCTTCGCCACCGGCCCGCGGGCCTCACCGGTATCGGTGTCGAGGACCACGTACGCCAGCCCCTTGGCCCCGCGGGCCTTGGCCCAGTCCTGCCAGGCGTCGAGCTCCCGGCGGGTCTGCGCCGCGCCACCCGGCATGACCACCGCGCCGACGTAGCCGCCGGAGGCGACCGCGCTGGCGAAGACCCGGAACTCGGTCCCGGCCAGGTACTCGGTGAGGTCGGTGAGCTCCAGACCGTACCGCAGATCGGGCTTGTCCGAGCCGTACCGCGACATCGCCTCGTGCCAGGTCAGGTGTGGGATCGGGCGCGGGATCTCGTATCCGGCAAGCTCCGCCCAGAGCCGGGACACGATGTTCTCAGCGAGCGCGATGACATCGTCCTGGGTGACGAAGGACATCTCAATATCGAGCTGGGTGAACTCAGGCTGCCGGTCGGCGCGGAAGTCCTCGTCCCGATAACAGCGGGCGATCTGGTAGTACCGCTCCATTCCGGCCACCATGAGCAGCTGCTTGAACAGCTGAGGTGACTGCGGTAGGGCGTACCACGTGCCGGGCTGAAGACGAACCGGCACGAGGAAGTCGCGGGCGCCCTCGGGGGTCGAGCGCGTCAGCGTCGGCGTCTCTATCTCGTTGAAGTCCTGCGCGTGAAGCACCTCGCGGGCGATCTGGTTCGCGCGCGAGCGCAGGCGAAGCGCCTTGGCCGGGCCGCTGCGGCGCAGATCGAGATAGCGGTACCGGAGCCGGATGTCATCGCCGGCGTCGACGTGGTCGTCCACCGGCAGCGGCAACGGCGCGGCCTCGGAGAGCACCTCGAGAACGGAGACCACCACCTCGACCTCGCCGGTGGGCAGCTCCGGGTTCTCGTTCCCCGATGGCCGCCGCCCAACCTCGCCGGTGACCTTCACGCAGTACTCGTTGCGCAGGGCGTGTGCCTGTTCCTCGTCTCGGCTGTTAAGCCCGTCCTCGGTCGCTGTCGCTCCTCGGAGCACGATCTGCACGATCCCGGACGCGTCGCGGAGGTCGATGAAGGTGACGCCACCGTGGTCGCGACGCCGGGCGACCCAGCCGGCCAGGGTCACGGTGCTGCCGGCGTCCTTGGCCCGCAACGTGCCGGCCTCATGGGTACGAATCACAGCCGCATTCTCGCAGTCCGCGGACGCGGGCCGAGGAAACGGGGTACGAACGCGTTAGGCGGCAGTCTCCGAGGAGGGTCGAGATGCCCGAGTACGAACAGACCGGCACGATCATGGCTGAGCCGGATGCGCTCTTCGACTACCTGGCCGAGGTGAGGAACCTGCCGGAGTACCTACCGATCCTGACCGAGGCGGAAGCGGCCGGGCCGGATCTGGCCGTCGTGACAACCGACATCCATGGCGACGAGCAGCACACCGAGGGCTGGCTGCACATCGACGGGCTCGAACGCCGGATGGAGTGGGGCACGCGGGAAGGGTACAACGGGTGGCTGCAAGTAGAGCCCGACGACGCCGGCACGGGCAGCGTCGTCACCATCCACCTGGCGCAGGACCACGACAGCGACGCCGACGACGACCTCATCGAGACGCTGGACAACATCCGCCGACTCGCCGAGGCCGGCGAGATCTAGCGTGGTTCAGAGCGCCGCGGCCGCGGCCCGGAGCGCGGTGGGGTCACCCTGGACCATCAGAGTGTCCACAGGGGACTCTTTCCAGGCCGCCATGTCGTCGGCGATCTTCGCGGCCGGTCCGACGAGGGCCAGCTTCTCGATCAACGACAGTGGAAGGGCGGCCTCCGCCTCCTCCTTGGCCCCGCTCAGGTAGAGCCGCTGGACCTCCTTGGCCTCCGCGTCATACCCCATCCGTACCGCGACTTCGTGGTGGAAGTTCGCCGCCTTGGCGCCCATCCCTCCAATGTAGAGGGCGAGCATCGGACGCACCCTGTCCGCAGCCGCCTCGGCGCTGTCTCCGACGACGACCGGTACGCTCGCGACGATCTCGAACGGCTTGTCCGCACGGTCGGGGGCACGCCGAGCCCGGCCCTCGGCGAGAGACGGCGCATAGAGGTCGTGGTGATGCGGCGAGTAGAGGAAGGCGAGCCAGCCATCAGCGATCTCGGCGGCCAGCGCCACGTTCTTCGGGCCTTCGGCGGCGAGCAGTATCGGGAGGTCGGCCCGCAGTGGCTCCACAATGGAGCGAAGTGGCTTGCCCAGCCCGGTGCCGCCCGGCCGGGGTAGCTGGTAGCGCTCCCCTTGGTGGACCACCGGCACGTCGCGGGCCAACACCTTGCGGATGATCGACACGTACTCGCGGGTGCGAGCCAGCGGCTTGGCGTACTCATCCCCGTACCAGCCCTCGACCACCTGCGGCCCGGAGACACCGAGCCCGAGCACAAACCGCCCCTGCGAGAGGTGGTCCAGGGTCAGCGCCGCCATCGCGGTGCCGGTCGGGGTCCGGGCCGAGAGCTGGGCGATCGCGGTGCCCAGCCGCAACGTCGGGAACCTGGCCCCCCACCAAGCCAGCGGAGTGATCGCGTCCGAGCCGTACGCCTCGGCGGTCCACATCGACTCGTAGCCGAGGTCCACCGCCTCCGAGACGAGTTCCGGCACATGCTCCGGCGGTCGGCGGCCCCAGTACCCCAGCGCGAACCCCAGCTTCATGCGCGAGATGTTACTGCTCGGTAGTCGTACGCCCTAGTAGGGTGCCCTGCAACCTTCGGGCTAACGGCCTCGTGTCTACCCTTCGAACGCACCGACGCGACCCGGGTGAGGCTCATGGCGGACAGTGACGAGTTCGACGCTTTCTATCGCGGAACCGCGCCGCGGCTGCTCCGCTACGCGTTCGGGCTTACCACGAATGCCGTCGAGGCCCAGGATCTGGTCCAGGAGGCGTACGCGCGGGCGTGGCAGCGGTGGGGGCGCCTGAGCCAGTACGAGGACGCCGAGGCTTGGCTTCGGCTTGTCGTGACCCGTCTCGCGACCGACTCGTGGCGTCGCATGTCGGTCCGGCGAGCGGCCGCGGCGGCGCGCCGACCACCTCCGCCGGCCGAGCCACCGGGCGAGGACGTCATCCTCCTGGTGAACGCGCTGCGCAAACTCTCGCCAGCGCAGCGCCGAGCCCTGACACTGCACTACCTACTCGACCTCTCACTCGCGGAGATCGCGAATGAGACGGGGGCGAGCATCGGCACGGTCAAGTCATGGCTCTCTCGCGGCCGGGTGGCGCTCGCCGCGGCACTCGATTCGAGCACCGAGGCGAACGTGGGGGGTTCCGATGCGCGCTGACGTCGACGAGATGTTCGCGGCGATGGGCTCGTACGCGGAGAGCCTCCCAACGAGCACGCCCAAGGTAGTCCGCCGGCGGGGCGAGCCGCGCCGGCGCCATCAGCTGGCGGCCGCGGCACTCGTGCTCCTCCTGTTGGGAGGCGCCGCGCTCGCCGGAGCGGTCCGGCTGGGGCGGCACGATATCCCGCCCGCGGAACCGACACCGAAGCCGACGGTCTCGTTCACTAGCCTGACTCCGGTCGGGAGTGTCCAGATGTCGCTCGATGTGCGGTTTGGGAGCGAGTCATTCGGGGCCGTGGAGATCGTCGGTGGCCGCGCTTACCTGGCCGGCTACAGCCCGGACCACCAGCTCAGGGTGGCCGGCATGGACCTCGCCACGGGGGCGCCGGTCTTTGCCCCGGTCGACCTCGGGCGGTGGGTGCCCGGGCCGATGTTCCGAGCCGGACCGGAGGGCCTCCTGATAGCCGGCCATCGGGAGGGCTCATCGAACGCCGTCCTGCTCGTGCTCGAGCCAAACACGGGCGCGGTTCGATGGGAACAGCCCGTCAACAGTCGGGTATTGCTCTGGTACGACTTCGGCCTCGTCGTCGTGTCGAGCGCAGATCACTCGGTTCGGGCATTGGACTGGCAGTCGGGCGCCCAGCGGTGGCGGCGACCGTACGGCAACATTCAGGCCCCGGTCATCACACAGGAGCTCGCGGCGCCGTTGACGAAGTCGGTGAACGCGGACGTCGGCCGGGTCGATCCGTCCCATCACCGCCTGCTGCAGATCGACCCGGACGGCACCCTGCACGTCGTCAACGCGGACACGGGCCTGGACCGGTTCGCACGATCCGATGTGGAGGATGCCGCCTCGGATCAGACCGCCTTCATCCCGCACGGCGAAACCTTGTATTCGATCATCCGGTTCAGCCGCGTTGTGAGTTACTCCCTGGATCGGACGGACCCGCCGACCGTGCTCTACGAAAGCCCACCCGACACATACGTCCAGTCGGTCACACCGTGTGGCCCGAAACGGATCTGTCTGGTGGTCAATGACCAGACGGCCAACGGGCGATACGTGGTCGCGATGGACGAAGCGAGCCGGCGGGAGTTGTGGCGAGCGCAGATACCGCCGAGCAACGGCGACATTCAGACTGTGGGGGATCGAATCCTCGTCGACTCCGGGCAACTGTTCGACCTTGACGGTTCGCTGGGTGCGCCAAGACGTCGCCGACGACGCGATGCGACTGGGCCGGATGCTGGCGGGGCGGCTGCCCAAGGAACCGGAGGTGCACGACCTCGTCGCGCTCATGGAGCTTCAGGCATCCCGCTTCCGCGCTCGGACCACATGCGACGGTGAGCCGGTGTTGCTGGAGGAGCAGGACCGCTCCCGCTGGGATCGCACGCTGATAAGCCATGGGCTGGCGGAGCTGGGGCGCGCGGTGGATCTCGGCAAGCCGCTCGGCCCGTACACGGTCCAGGCGGCGATTGCCGGCTGCCACGCGCGGGCTGCAACGTTCGCCGACACGGACTGGGAAGCTGTGGTTGCGCTCTATGACGCGCTCGCCCAATTGGCGCCCTCGCCGGTGCTGGAGCTCAACCGTGCCGTCGCCGTGCTGCACGCGGACGGGGCCGAGGCCGCCCTCGGAGCGCTAGACGCGATCCGCGGCGACCCACGGATGGCCCGCTATCACCTCTATGGCGCGGTGCGCGGCGATGTGCTGCGGCGCTTGGGCCGGTACGCCGAGGCAGCCGACGAGCTCGAACGGGCCGCCGGGCTCGCCCCCACCCCGCACGAGCGCCGGCTCCTCCGGCAACGCGCCGCCGCGGTGAACGCGTAACTGACCACTCAGGACAGTCGGTTGGCCTAGCCCGCTGCCAGGCTACGGGTAACGGCCTCGGCGAGCCGGGCCGCGCGGGCGACGCATTCGTAGTCAAGGTGCTCTGGCCGGTCCGAATCGAGGTGGTAGTGCGGCAGGAGCTTACGGTCGTCGACCGATACCACGGTCGCCGTCGGATAGTCGTACCGTTGCGGGACTGACCCGTCGGTACTGTTGCGTGACCGGAGCCCGCGGAGCAACGGGATGTCGTGCTCGACCGCGCATCGGGCGACGAAATCCTTGAACACGCTGTCGTAGTCGTGCATGCGCACTGGCCCTTCGCCCTCCAGCAGCACCAAGCGGCCGGAGCCGACGGTGTCGAGGTTGAGAAACCAGGTGGCCCGGGTCGGAAGCCGAGGGAAATGGTTGCGTGCGAATCCGCGAATGCCCTCTTGCAACGCCTCTTCGGCGCCGGCCGACACGAGCAGCACTCGAAGATTCGACACCGGATCCCGGGCGAGTCTCTCGGCGAGGGCGATCAGCGCGGCGACGCCGCTGAGGTTGTCGTTCGCGCCCGGTACGGCCGGCCGCCGGCCGATATCGACCATGGCCGCCAGTGAGCCGAGACTGCTGATCAGACCGAGCCAGCGCAATCGTCGACTGCCGATCACGCTACCGAGTGAGACAAGCGCCGGCCCAGCGATCACCGGCCACCACAAAGGTGGGTTGCTCTTCATCGCCTCGACGATGTCCGGCCGGCGTTCCGCCAACCATTGCGTGACGGTCTGGTCGAATACCAATCCCGACGGCGCCGCGTCATGGTGTGCCAGCACCACCAGCGTCCGCTCAGAAGCCAGGTCGCCCGTCTCGGCAACGACGTTGTACGCCGTGCGCGGCCGCATCACGACGCGACGGCCCGCCATCGCGCCGCCGGTGATGTCGTCGATGATGCCGGCCGCCGCCACCGCCCCGCCGATTGCGCCCAGAACGCGGTGTCCCCGGAGGCTCGTGACCGCCAATACCAATCCGAGAGCGCTCAGCACTCCTATCGGCCAGGCGTAGGAACGGTAGGCCCTGACCTCCTCGACCTCCGCGCGACACCCGTAGCCCACTAACCGGTCCCGGATCAGATAGGCCGCTTCCCGTTCGCCGTCCGAAGTGGGCAGCCGCGGGATGAGGGCTAGTTGCTGGATGACGGATCGCATCAGATCCATGACTGCCATCGTTGCATGCGTAGCCGCCCCACCCGGCCCGTCTGACGATTCCCGAGTTCTCACTACTCCATCCAGTGTGGACTTTTCGTTAGACCAGCAGAAGCGCTGGCTGCTCGTCTTGGTTGCACAGCATCGTATCTGCGGATCTAGCGGGTCACAGGAGTGTCGTACGGTCGTTCTATTGTGATCGTTATGGATGAGCGACGGGGGTTGCCGGACGGGTTGGACACGATGGCGCCGGGGCCGGAGTTGGCGGTGCTGTTGGCCACGGTGGACCGGTCGGCGGTCGGAGCGGAGGATCTGCACGATCTGCTCGCGGCCCGGTTCCGTTTGTTGGCCCATGTGCAGGGGCAGTTGTTGGCCGATGTGTGGGAGACCGCCCGCACGATCGGGCAGCCGGCCGGTTCGCTGACCCGCACCGATGAGGTCACCGAACACTCCGGCACCGAGATCGGCTGGACCCTGGCCTGGACGGAAAGCTACGCGTTCGGGCAGGTGCTGCTCGGCCAGGCGCTGACCGTCCGGTTGCCGGCGGTGGGGGCGGCGATGCTGGCCGGGCGCATCGACGCGGCCAAGGCCAACGCCTTCGTCGACGCGCTCAGCGACCTGGACGAGGAGACCGCGCAGGCGGTGGCGGATCGGCTGCTGGAACGCGCCGCCAAGTGGACGCTGACGCAGTTGCGGGAGCGGCTGCGCTATCACGTCGACCGGGCCCATCCGGCCGACGCCAAGGGCCGCTACCAACGCCGGGTGGTCGACCGGGACGTGTCGGTGCGCCCGGGCATGGACGGCACCGCCTGCCTGTCCGGCTACAACCTGCCCACCGACAAAGCGCTGGCCGCCTACGACCGGCTCAACCGGTTGGCCCGGGCCGCCAAATCGGCCGGCGACGCCCGCACCCTGGCCCAGTTGCGCGCCGACGCCCAACTCGACCTGCTCGCCGGCATCCCGTTCCAGCTCAGCCCGACCATCGACCCGGTCACCGCCGACGCCGACGCCCTGCACCCCACCGACGCTGACGATGCGGCCGATTCCCGATCGGAAACCGGGAACCCCAACCGCGCCAGCAACGAGCCGGCGGGTGAGGAACCGATCGGATGGGGAGTCTTCGGCGACGGCGAGCCGCTGGAGGCGGATTCCCCGTTTGAGACCGGGAACAGTGACTGGATCGGCACGACGCGTGAGGAACCGATCGGACACGGCGTCTTCGGCGACGACCCGGCCGGCGCGGACTCCCGGTTTGAAACCGGGAACCGTAACGCGGCCGACACGGGGCGTGGCGCCGAGGCGGATTCCCGGTCTGAACCCGGGAAACCAGACCAAACCCCGGGCCAACACGGTGGCGCGGTCCAGGCGGGCGACCGGTGTGTCTGCGGCGGCCTCCAACCCAAGCCCCGCCGCGGCGTGGTCGACATCCAGATCAAACTGTCCACACTGGCCGGACTCGACAACGACCCCGCCCTCATTCCCGGCTGGGCACCGGTACTGGCCGACATCGCCCGCCAGATCAGCTTCGACCGCAAGGCCAACCCAGCCTGGAAATGGTCCGCCACCGACGAGCACGGCAACCTGCTCCACCACGGGCACACCCACCGCCGCCCCACCGCCACCGAAGCCGCCTTCGTCCGCGCCCGCGATCGCACCTGCCGAAGCCCCGGCTGCCGCCGCAACGCACGACGCTGCGACCTGGACCACCGCCACGACTACGCCAAAGGCGGCTGCTCCCACCGCGGAAACATCGAGGCCCGCTGCCCCCACCACCACCGCTTCAAAACCCGACCCGGCCACAAACTCACCCGCATCCGCCGCCGCACCATCTGGACCACCCCCAACGGACGCAACTACGACATCGGCCCCGACAAAGACATCATCCTGACCGTCGAATGATTTTTGTCGGGCAAGTTGGGCTCATGCCAGGTAGATGGTTCTAGGGGACAGCCCATAGTGGACATTCGGCGACCGTGGTGGATGTCGACGGAGGGGACCTCCGCCTTCAGCTTTCGAGATCGGCGATGTCCATCCACATTGGACAGTCACCTGCAGCAAGCCGGTTAGCCTTCGAGCGCTCGATCGATCAGGTCCTCGAGCTCCTTGATCGAGACGTGGCGCCCCTTCCGGTTGACGACTATGGGTTCGTCCTCGGCTCCTACTGCCTTATTGATGGCGCCGGCCAGGTTGAGCAGTGTCTTACCGGCCCGTTCGGCGGCGACGTGCTTGTCGAGCGGCTCAAACGCTTCGTCGTGCTCAGCCACGCCGCGACTATACCCGCTATGCACGTGATGCCCGGACAGGAGGGATAAGGGCCTAATTGCATCGCCGGCTCGTGACTGTATCTACTTGTGTCACAGCATGAACGTAGGGTGCCGCCCGTGAGCTTGAGCAGCTGGTGGTCGCGCTCGTCGGCGGATCTGCCGCGCCCGTTCTGGTATCTCATGGCGGGCACGTTCGTGAACCGGATCGGTTATGTCGTCGAGCCGTTCCTCGCGTTGTATCTGTCCGGACCTCGCAGCCTGACGCCCGCCGTGGTCGGCGTCGTCCTTGCCTGCTTCGGTGCGGGATCGTTCGTGTCCCAGATCGTCGGCGGTTACCTCGCGGACCGGGTTGGCCGGCGCGCCACGCTGGTCATCGGAATGGTCGGCACCGCGGCGTGCTTCATGGTCCTGGCCTCCGTTCGCGACCTCCTCTTCATCGCGGCGGCGGCGGCACTGACGGGCCTGCTCCTGGATGCCTACCGCCCGGCCATGTCCGCGGCCGTCGCGGATCTGGTCCCGGCCCCGGCCCGGCCCCGGGCGTACGCGCTGATCTACTGGGCGATCAACCTCGGCGTCGCCGTCGCCGGCATTCTCGGTGGCCTCCTGGCGGATCGGTCGTACTGGCTCCTCTTCATGGTGGACGCGCTCACGTGCCTGCTGTTCGCGGTGATCATCGCAAGCGCGGTACCGGAGACGAAACCTGCGACAAGGTCCGGGAAGCCCGGTCGCTACGCCGATGTGCTCAAAGACAACATCGCCATCGGTCTGTTCGTATCCATCCTGCTCGGGACGCTTGTCTACACGCAACAGTTGGTGACCCTGCCACTCGCGGTTCGCGCGAGCGGGCTCAGTCCCGGCGCGTACGGGGTCATCTACGCGGTGAACCCGGTTGCCGTGATCGTGACCCAGCCGCTCGTTCTCCGGCTCATCGATCGGCTTCGGGTGGTGCCGACGATGGCGGCCTCGTCGCTGATTATTGGTGTCGGCTTCGGGCTCACCGCGTTCGCGGACTCGATCTCGATCTTCGCCCTCACGGTTCTCATCTGGACGATCGGCGAGATCGGATTCAACGCGGTCGGTCCCGCGCTCATCGCCGAAGTCGCTCCGCCGGAGCTGCGAGGACGCTACAACGGGCTGATCGGAATGGCGTTCGGCGCCGCCTCACTCCTTGGCCCGCTGGCGGGAACGTGGCTGTTTGGGATTAACGAGAATCTTCTCTGGCTCATGTGCCTCGTCACTGGTGCGCTCTCGGCGGCAGCGGTCATGGCGCTCGGACCGGCCATCGCCCAACGCCGAGCAACCATTCAACAATCTGAGACCATCGCTACGACGTCGCCAACGCCCTGAGCCAACGCCCTGAGACCCACCCCGTCACCGAGCCTCTAGGAACTCCAGCACGCGTCGGGTGAGTAACGCTGCGGCGTCCGCGTCGTACGACGGCAGGCTGGAGTCGGCGAACAGGTGCCGATCACCGGGGTAGACGAACAGCTCCGCCTGCTCGGCCGACTCGACGAGTGCCCGCGCGGCATCGATGTCCCCCTCGCCCGCGAAGAAGGGATCCGCATCCATGCCGTGGATCTGTGCCGGTACGCCGTCGGGCCAGGAGGATCCGAACTCCGAGACGGGCAGGCAGGACTCGAACAGCAGCGCACCTCGAGCACCGGGCCGTGTCTGGGCGAGTTGCTGAGCCGGCATCACGCCCATCGAGAACCCTGCGTACACGAGCTCGCTAGGAAGGTCATCGGCGGCCCGAACACCACGGTCGACCAGCGTCCCGAAGCCGACCTTGCGGGCGTAGGCCAGCCCGTCGTCCAGCGTCGTAAAGGTTCGGCCGTCGAAGAGGTCCGGCGTGTGCACGATATGCCCGGCTCTTCGCAGTTCGTCAGCGAAGCCGCGAAACCCGGACGTCTGCCCCTGCGCGTGATGGAACAAGATGACTTCGGCCATTGCGGGCTCCCAGCTCCTGAGATCTTGCCACGAATACTCCAACACTTTAGATTGATCGGCAAATGTCGAGCAATAGGCAGACCCCTGACTACGAACTCGCCGACACGGTCGAGGTGTCGACGCCGACCCAGCTTCGCGCGATCGCCGATCCGCTGCGCTCGACGATCCTCGATCTCGTTCTGGAGCGGGCCGCGACCGTCGCTGAGCTGGCAGCCGCGGTCGACCGGCCAAAGAGCACGGTCGCTCACCACGTCGACGTCCTGCTCCAAGCGGGAATGCTCCGCGTGGTGCGCACCCGGCGAGTCCGGGCAATCGACGAGCGGTACTACGGACGCACAGGCCGCACCATGTACGTGAGCGTGGTCCGGCGCCCGGGCGAGACCACGACACCCGTGTGCGTCAATGGCCTCGCCGTGGCCGCCACCGAATCGGTACCTGCCCACGAGGCCGACACGCTCTACTCGACGATCCGACACGCACGGATTCCCGCCAACGTCGCGGCCCAGTTCTGGCGGCGCGTCGACGCGCTGATCCGGGAGTTCACCGAACTGCCGCGCTCCGGCGACACGGTGTTCGGCTTCGCTGCTGGGCTCTACCCCACCGACCACCCGACACTGCCGGAGGCGGACGATGTGGCGCCGACCCCACCAGGCGGACGCCGGCGTGGCCCAACCTGAGTAATCTGCCGGAAACGTTGCCGTGCCAGCATCCCTCGCACATCGTCGGGAGGTCCGGTGTTCCTCACCCAGCATGAGCAGGAACGACTGCTGATTCACGTCGCGGCCGATGTCGCCCGGCAGCGTCGCGCCCGAGGATTGCGGCTGAACTATCCCGAGGCGGTCGCCATCATCACCGCGTTCCTGCTCGAGGGCGCTCGCGACGGACGGACGGTGGTCGAGCTCATGGAGGCGGGCCGTCACGTGCTCGCGCGCGAGGACGTCCTCGACGGCGTGCCCGAGATGCTCGTGGAGGTGCAGGTGGAGGCGACCTTCCCGGACGGCACCAAGCTCGTCACCGTGCACGGACCGATCCCGTGATTCCCGGCGAAATCCTGTTCGGTGACGGACCGGTCAACATCAATGAGGGCCGACCGGTGCTGACCCTCACCGTCACCAACACCGCCGACCGACCGATCCAGGTCGGGTCGCATTATCACTTCGCCGAGGCTAACCAGGGGCTGTCCTTCGACCGGGAGGCCGCGTGGGGTCACCGGCTCGCGGTCCCCGCTGGGACGTCGGTACGGTTCGAGCCCGGTATTACCCGGGAGGTCGATCTGGTGCCACTGGGTGGCCGGCGCGTCGTGCTGGGCCTGCGCGGTGAGGCCGCCGGCGCGCTCGACCGTACCAGAGAAACGCCATAGGCGAGCGAGCGAAAGGGTACACAGTGGACAGACGCCGCTACGCCGCGTTGTACGGTCCAACCACCGGTGACCGGATCCGGCTCGCCGATACCAACCTGCTCATCGAGATCGAGCAGGACCTGTGCGGGCGCGGCGACGAGGCGGTCTTCGGCGGCGGCAAGGTGATCCGCGAGTCGATGGGCCAGTCCGCCGCTACCCGGGCCGAGGGCACCCCCGACACCGTCATCACCGGCACCGTGGTGCTCGACCATTGGGGCATCGTGAAGGCCGACGTCGGCATCCGTGACGGCCGGATTGTGGCGCTGGGCAAGGCCGGCAACCCCGAGACGATGGACGGCGTCCATGCGGACCTCGTGATCGGTCCCAACACCGAGATCATCTCCGGTAACGGCCGCATTCTGACGGCGGGCGCCATCGACTGCCACGTGCACTTCATCTGTCCGCAGATCGTGCCGGAGGCGCTCGCTGGCGGCGTGACGACATTGGTCGGCGGCGGGACCGGACCGGCCGAGGGCACCAAAGCGACGACCGTGACCCCAGGCGCTTGGCACCTGGCTCGAATGCTTGAGGCGATGGATCCCTTCCCGGTCAACGTGTTGCTATTGGGCAAGGGCAACACGGTCTCCGAGGAGGCGATGTGGGAACAGCTGCGAGCCGGCGCCGGGGGCTTCAAACTGCACGAGGACTGGGGCACGACGCCCGCCGTCATCGACGCCTCCCTTCGAGTGGCCCAGCGCAGCGGCGTCATGGTGAACATCCACACCGACACGCTCAACGAGGCCGGCTTCGTCGAGCAGACGCTGCGTGCGATCGGCGGCCGGCCGATCCACGCCTATCACACCGAGGGCGCGGGCGGCGGCCACGCGCCGGACATCATCACGGTGGCGGCGCACCCGAACGTGCTTGCCTCCTCGACCAACCCCACCCGTCCATACACCCGCAACACGCTGGCCGAGCATCTCGACATGCTGATGGTCTGTCACCATCTGAACTCATCCGTGCCGGAGGACCTTGCCTTCGCGGAGAGCCGGATCCGACCGTCCACAATGGCCGCCGAGGACCTCCTGCACGACCTCGGTGCGATCTCCATCATCGGCTCGGACTCACAGGCGATGGGTCGCATCGGCGAGGTCGTTCTGCGCACCTGGCAGACGGCTCACGTGATGAAGGCGCGACGCGGTCCACTTGAGACCGACGGCGCGGCGGACAACTTCCGAGCGCGCCGGTACGTGGCCAAGTACACGATCTGTCCCGCGGTGGCTCAGGGTATCGACTCCGAGGTCGGCTCGGTCGAGGTCGGAAAGCTGGCCGACCTGGTGCTGTGGGAACCGGCCTTCTTCGGCGTACGGCCCCACCTGGTCATCAAAGGTGGCGCTATTGCGTGGGGCGCGATGGGCGATGCCAACGCGTCCATTCCGACGCCGCAACCCGTTCTCCCCCGGCCGATGTTCGGGGCGTTCGGCCGCGTGCCGGCCGCAACGAGCGTCGCGTTCGTCGCCCCGGTGGCGCTAGAAGACGGGCTGGCCGACCGGCTCGCGGCCGATCGTCGACTGGTGGCGGTGGCCGACACCAGCAGCAGGGGCAAGGCCGACCTGCCCCTCAACGACACGCTGCCGCGCATCGAAGTGGAGCCGGACACGTTCACGGTCCGAGTCGACGGCGAGGTGTTCGCCGCAGAACCGCCGACCGAGCTGCCGATGGCCCAGCGCTATTTCCTGTTCTGATGAGTGCCCTGGCCGCACTTCTACTGCTCGCGGACGGGCGACTGCCCTCGGGCGGCCACGCGCACTCCGGCGGCGTGGAGGCCGCGGTCGGCGCCGGAAGGGTGTGTGACCTGTCCACGCTGGAGGATTTCCTTCGCGGCCGCCTGGCAACCGTTGGACTTGTTGGCGCCGCCTTCGCCGCTGTCGCCTGCGCCGCCGCGGGCCCGGCCGCCGACGTGCCCGGCCGGGATCTGTCCGAACTGGACGCTGGACTCGATGCCCGCACTCCCTCGCCCGCGCTGCGCCGCGCTTCGCGGACACAGGGCCGGGCGCTGCTACGGGCGGGTCGGGCGATGTGGACCGTGCCCGCCGTCCCGGACACCGTCCACCATCCGGTGGCGCTCGGCATCGTCGCGGCGGCCGCGGGTGTCTCGCCGGAGCAGGCCGCTCTGGCCGCGGCCTACGGAAGCGTCACCGGACCGGCGGCGGCGGCCGTACGGCTGCTCGCCCTTGACCCCTATGGGGTGCAGGGTGTGCTGGCGCGTCTGGCATCCGGCTGCGACCGTACCGCTGAAGTCGCCGCAACCTACGTCGGGCACGACGTCGACGAGCTACCCGCGGCGAGCGCGCCGTTGCTGGACATCTCCGCCGAAGCTCACGCCAACTGGGAGGTGCGGCACTTTGCTTCCTGAAACTCATGCGCAACCTGAAACTCATGCGCATCCTGAAACTCATGCGCATCCTGACACTCATACGCATCCACATCCGACGATGGATCCACATCAGCCGCTCCCGGCGACACCCCGGCCACTGCGCGTCGGCATCGGCGGGCCGGTCGGCTCGGGCAAGACCGCGCTCGTCGCGGCCCTATGCCATGCCCTTGCCGCGGAACTGAACATGGCCGTCGTGACCAATGACATTTACACCACCGAGGACGCCGACTTCCTCCTGCGCAACGCGGTGATGCCGCCGGAGCGCATCCGGGCCGTGGAGACCGGCTGCTGCCCGCACACGGCGATCCGCGACGACATTGCCGCGAATCTCGACGCGGTCGAGGATCTCGAGCGCTCGCTCGCACCGCTGGATCTCGTGCTCGTCGAAAGTGGAGGCGACAACCTCACCGCCACATTCAGCCGAGGGCTGGTCGATCTGCAGATTTTCGTGGTGGACGTGGCCGGGGGCGACAAGGTACCGCGCAAGGGCGGCCCTGGCGTGACCGGCGCCGACCTGCTCGTCGTCAACAAGACCGACCTCGCGCCGCTCGTCGGGGCCGATCTGGAGGTGATGCGTCGAGACGCGGCGGCCCGGCGCGGCGACCGTCCGACGGTGTTTCTGTCCCTTGTGGAGGATCGCGGCGCCGAGCCGGTCGCCGGTTGGGTCCGGGCGGCGGTCGCCGAGCGCTGATGGAGGCCCTCGCGCGGATCGTGGCGTGCGCCGACGGGTCCGGCCGGACGGCGCTGACGGTGCTGCGCGGCGAGGCGCCACTGCTGCCACGGCGCACCGGGGCCCGAGACGGGTCGATCGCCGAGGTGCACCTCGTCGGTGGAGCGGCGGGGCCACTGGGCGGCGACCGGCTGCGCATCGAGGTGAACGTCGGCCCCGGTGCGGCACTGATTCTGCGGACCGTCGCCGCCACCGTGACGCTTCCCGGGCCGACTGGGGAGCACTCCACCAGCACGCTCGAGGTCGGGGTGGCGGCCGGTGGACGGTTCGCCTGGCTGCCCGAGCCGATCGTCGCGGCGGCCGGCTGCGACCATCTGACTGAGTCCAATGTGGACCTTGCCGGCGGCGCCGAGCTCGTGTGGCGCGAGGAGCTGGTGGCCGGCCGGCACGCCGAGGAGCCGGGCCGGTTGCGGCAGGCGACCAGGATCCGGTACAACGGCGCGACGATCCTGTACCAGGAACTCGCGGTGGGCCCCGGCACCGAGTGGACCAGCCCAGCTGTGCTCGGTGGCGCCCGCGTCACGGGCAACCTTGTCGTCGTCTCGCCTGGTACCGCGGCGCCGGCGGCCGCCTCGGCACCGGGTGTCGCTTTGATGCCGCTCACCGGACCGGCCGCCCTGTGCTCAGGGGTGGCGGTCGACGTACCGGCGCTGCGGCGAGCGCTGTCGTCTCTCGCGCCGCCCGGCTGGGTTTAGCTCACGCTGCCGACGAGCGTCGCGGTCCCGGTGCCCGCGGCACCGGTCTTGCTGTGCGGTACGACCCGGTGCACGCTCACCAGCACTACCGCCATCATCAAGTACGCCGCGCCGGCGATCAGTATCCCGCTGCCGAGGTAGCCGATGCGCAGCAGCTGCGGGCCCATCGCCTCGACCGGTGTCGTCATCCGGTAGAACACGAACAGCAATACCGAGACTCCGGCCACGCTCAGCACCGATCCGACGGCGAGCGCGGCGGCCAGCGACCAGCCAGCCCGATCGCGGCTGGTCACGACCGCGCTCGGCCGTTGCACCAGGACGAGCACGAGTCCGGCGAAAGCGGCCCAGCCGCCCGCGATCAGGTACGAGGCGATGACATCGCTCGGCCGGTGCCAGCCCGACGAGAGGGTGGCGATGCCGACGATCGCCGCGTATGTCCCGCCGATCACGCTGGCGAGCCCACGCGCCGCCGGTGGGAGCACCAGCGTAAGCCCGATCGCGAAAGCCGCCGCCGCCGCGGCGTGACCACTCGGCAGGCTGTTGCCGGCGCCGGACCGGTCGGGATCGACGCCGAACTCTGGTCGGCTCAGCCAGTGCTCCTTCAACAGCATGGTCGTGGCCACGGAGCCGATCACGACCAACGCGGACATGATCGCCAATGAGTAGCGCCGGCGCACCAGCGCCACCATGGCGATGGCGATCAGCACCAGAACGATGGAGACCACCGAGACCGCGTTCAGTGCGACATCCAACGGGCCGTCGACGGTACGGCGGCCCAGGCTGTTGCCGGCCAAGGCCACCGTGTCGAGCATCTGCCCGCTGATGGTCTCGATCGATGCGTGCACGAGCAGCACGAGCAGGCCGAGGTTGACCAACCACAGCAGCGCCAGCCACGCCGCGGTCACCAGTCTCGGCTGTTGCATCGCCCCACTCTAATGGCCCGCGACCTTGGTCGAAGGCGCGTGATCGGAGATCGACTAACGCGCATTCCCCAAGATCGCCAGGGAGGGCGAGGTGGTCGGGGAGGTTGCGGTTACCGTCACAGATGTGCAGTACGTGAAGGATCTGCGGGTCGACGCTTATATTGACGCCCTGCCGGAGTGGCAGCAGGTGATCTGTGGCCAGGTCCGGGACTTGATCCACGCCGCCGACGCCGAGGTCGTGGAAACGATCAAGTTCACCAATCGCCCGTACTTCGTCCTCGAGGGCAACATCTGCGCCCTGCTCGCGGCCAAGGACCACGTCAACGTATTCCTCTACGACGGGGCGATCGTCCCGGATCCGGAAGGGATCATCACCGGCGGGCACGACAACACCACCGCGCGCACCGTGGCGATCCGCCAGGGAGAAGCGATCAATAAGCGCGCGTTGACGGCGATGTTCAAGCAGATCATCGCCGACAACCGCGCCGGCGGGTGGCGCAAACTCAAACGCTGATTCAGCATGCGCGGTGGTCATCATTCGCGGTGGTCATCGTAAAGCAATGGCCGAGTAACGCGATCGAAACTAATGCACGTTGTAATGTTTCGCGACCCACCCTCCGGTGGGGCGCGCCTAGGGTTCCGCCACCGTCCATCGACCGACACACGGGTTGGCGTGGGCGGCGGGCCTGGTCCGAGAGGCGCAGGTGGTCCGGCATCTACCGCGTTGCCGACGAGCGACTCGCGGCAGAGGTGGAACCGCTCCACGGCGGGATAAAAACCCGGGAGAGCGCCGTTGCCCGGCCGCTCGCGGTCGGGCCATCGTTGCGGAGATACCCATGGGCGGCCACCACCGACTGCACGACAACTACGGGCCCGAAGCCCGCTACGCCGTCGAGCGCGAGGCGGAGCTGCCCACCACGAAGTGGGACGAGGAGATCGCCCGCGGCCTCGAGCTTGGCCTGCCCGGCGCCGACTCCATTGTGGACAAACGCATCCCCACGTTCTCCCGCGGCGAGCTGCCGCACTTCGCCGGGCATCAACACGTTCCTCAAGGCGCCGTACCTGGAGGACGTCCGCCGCTGCGGCGAGTACGACGTGGCGGTGCTCGGCGCGCCGTTCGACGGCGGCACCACCTACCGCTCCGGCACCCGGTTCGGTCCGCAGGGCATCCGGAAGATCTCCGCGCTGTACGGACCGTACTCCTTCGAGCTCGGCGTCGACCTGCGCGAGTCGATCACGATTGCCGACCTCGGCGACGTGTTCACGATCCCGGCCAACATCGAGAAGACGTTCGACCAGATCTCGCAAGGCGGTCGCGCACGTCTACGCGTCGGGCGCGTTCCCGGTCGTGCTGGGCGGCGACCACTCGATCGGCTACCCCACGGTGCGCGGCGTCGCCCAGCACCTGCAGGGGAACCTCGGCATCATCCATTTCGACCGCCACGTCGACACCCAGGAGACCGACCTCGACGAGCGGATGCACACCACGCCGTGGTTCCACGCCACCGACATGCCCAACGTGCCGCCGAAGAACCTGGTCCAGATCGGCATCGGCGGCTGGCAGGCACCCCGGCCCGGGGTCAAGGTGGGCCGCGAGCGGGGCACCACCATCATGACCGTCACCGACTGCGTCGAGATGGGCATCGAGGCCGCCGCCGAGCGCGCCCTCGAGGTGGCCTGGGACGGCGCCGACGCGGTCTGGCTCTCGTTCGACGTGGACTGCCTCGACGCCGCGTTCGTGCCCGGCACCGGCTGGCCCGAGCCGGGCGGGTTCCTCCCCCGGGAGGTGCTCAAGTTCATCCAGCTCGTCGCGGAGCGCCCGCTCGCCGGCATCGAGGTCGTCGAGTGCTCGCCGCCGTACGACAACGCGGAAATCACGTCGCTCATCGCCACCCGCGTCATCTGCGACACCCTCGGTTGCCTGGTCCGGGCCGGACATCTGCCGGCCCGCAAGGCGTCATCGATAGAGGAGAAGCCCTGATGAGAAAAGCAATCGCGCTCGGTACAGCGCTGTGCCTACTGGTGGTGGCCGCGGCCTGCGGCGCCAAGGACGACTCCGCCGCCGGGCACGTCCGGCGCCCAAGGTGACGCTCGCCTTCAGCGCCTGGCCGGGCTGGTTCCCCTGGGAGGTCGCGGCCAAGAAGGGACTGTTCGCGGCCAACGGAGTCGATGTCGAGCTCAAGTACTTCGACAACTACCTGGACAGCCTCACCGCGCTATCCACCGGCAACGTGACCGCCAACAGCCAGACCCTCAACGACACGCTCATCTCGATCAGTGCGGCCGGGGCCTCCAAGCAGACCATCGTGCTGGTCAACGACAACTCCACCGGCAACGACCAGATCATCGCCCGGCCCGGCATCACGGCCATCGCCGATCTCAAGGGCAAGACGATCGCGGTCGAGCAGGGCACGGTCGACCACTTCCTGCTGCTGCTCGCGCTCCTGAAGGCCGGGCTGACGGGTCGAGGACGTCACCATCAAGGCGCTGCCCGACCGCCGACGCCGCGGCCGCGTTCAAGGCCGGGCAGGTGGACGCGGTCGGCGCGTTCGCGCCGTTCACCACGACCGCGCTGGAGCGGCCCGGCAGCAAGGCGATGGCCACCTCGAAGGACTTCCCCGGCGCGATCCCCGACCACCTGGTCTTCGCAGGCCAGCTTCGTGGCCGAGCACCCGGACGCGGTGCAGGCGGTGGTGAAGACCTGGTTCGACACGCTGGCCTGGATCGCCGCGAACAAGGACGAGGCGATCGCCATCATGGCCGAGAAGGCCGGGGTCTCCGTCGACGACTACAAGTCCTACGACGCCGGCACGACCATCTTCAGCCGGGCACAGAACCTCGCCGCGTTCACGCCGGGCACCACGGCGGCCAACCTCGACTACCAGGCGAAGCAGATCTCGCAGTTCCTGGTGGCCACCGGCCTGGCGCCCCAGCCAAGCCGGCTCTGGACGGCCTGTTCGAGCCCAAGTTCGTCCAGGCGCTCGTCATGAGCCTGGACACCGCCGAGGTGACCCGCACCAGGACGTCAGGGTGGTCGGCGCTGCCACGCCGCCGGCCACCCCGGCAGCGCCCGGCGGTCTTCACGCTGCGCCGGCCCATCGGTCGCCGGTACCGGCTGGTCCCTCATAGTTGCTGTCCATTGTGGTGCCGCAGTGGCCGGCTGGTGGCTGCTGAGCATCAGCGGCATCGTGCAGCCGGCGCACTACCTGCCCACCCCGGCGGCGACACTCTCGGCCGGGCTGCGACATGGCCCGAGTCGGGTCAACTGTTGCACGACACGCTGGCCCATGACCGCGGGTGCTGATCGGGCTTCGGGCTGGCCGTCGCCGTGTCGGTGCCGCTGGGCATCGTCATGGGCAGCTTCCGCGGCCGGCTGGGCGCTGTTCGAGCCGGTCATCGGGCTGCTGCGCTACCTGCCGGCGGCGGCGTTCATCCCGCTGCTCATCATCTGGCTCGGGCTGGGCGAGGAGCCGAAGGTCGCGCTCATCTTCCTCGGCACGTTCTTCTTCAACACCCTGATGACTGCCGATGTCGTGCGGGGCGTGCCATGGCACTCATCGACGTGTCGTACACGCTCGGCGCGCGCACCGTGACGTGATCCGCAAGGTGATCATCCCGCACTCGCTGCCCGGAATGATCGACGCGGTACGGGTGAACGCGGCCGCCGCGTGGAGCTTCGTCGTCGTGGCCGAGCTGATCGCGGCCTCGATCCGGCCTCGGCTATCGGATCAACCGGATGCAGCCGGCTGACCCAGGTTGACAAGATCTTCGCGTTGCTGGTCGTGATCGGACTGATCGGCCTGACCATGGACGTCCTGCTGCGGATCCTGCGAGACCGGGTTGGGCGATGGGCCCAGTGAGCGCGAGGAGCGAGCGCAGCGAGCCCCGCAGCGCGAACGAAAGGCGAACACAGTGAGCGCGAGGAGCGAGCGCAGCGAGCCCCGCAGCGCGAACGAAAGGCGAACACAGTGAGCGCGAGGAGCGAGCGCAGCGAGCCCCGCAGCGCGAACGAAAGGCGAACACAGTGAGCGCGAGGAGCGAGCGCAGCGAGCCCCGCAGCGCGAACGAAAGGCGAACAAAATGATGGGTCGGCCGCGCCTCGAGTTGCGCGGGGTGAGCAAGGGCTTTCCCGGCCGGAACGGTCCAGTACGGGCGCTGGAGGACATCAAACTCACCGTGTCACGCGGTGAGTTCGTGTCCGTGGTGGGCGCCAGCGGCTCCGGAAAGTCCACATTGCTCTCTCTCATCGCGGGACTGAGCAAACCGACCAGTGGCGAGGTGCTGCTCGACGACACCCCGGTCACGGGACCGGGACCCGACCGTGGCCTGGTCTTCCAACACGGGGCCGTGTACCCCTGGCGAACGGTTGAGCGCAACGTCGCCTTCGGGCTGGAGCTGCTGCCTCGACTGTCGCGAGTGGAGCGGCGCGAACGGATTGCGTGGTACCTCGAAGAGACCGGACTCACGGCCTTTCGCCACGCGCTGCCCAAACAGCTCTCCGGCGGACAGCGACAGCGGGTGGCCATCGCGCGGGCGTTGGTCTGCGAGCCGGAAGTACTCCTCCTCGACGAGCCGTTCGGTGCGCTCGACGTGCAGACCAAGGAGGACATGCAGCTGCTCATCCGCCGGATCTGGACCGACACCGGCACGACGGTCCTGATCGTGACCCACGATGTCGAGGAGGCGGTGTTCCTCGGCCAGCGAGTGGTCGTGCTCGGCTGCAACCCGGGACACGTCGCGGCCGTCATCGACGTACCACTTGGCGACGAACGCGAGCTCGCCACCAAGCGGCTGCCTGAGTTCCTGGCCCTACGATCGTCCATTGAGGACATCGTTCGGGCACATCACCAACGGGTCTCGGCCGCCGCCTGAGACCCTTCCGTTACACGTCACGGCGGATGTGTGCTCTACGAAGTCCACATCTCCACGTGAGTAGTTACTCGCGTGGAGATGTGGACTTTGTGAGTGACACCTGGGCAGGACTAGTCGTTGATGATGATTTCGCCGGCGCCTAGCTTGTCACCGATGCCCGCCTTGTCACCGATGCCCGGCGGATCGGGCTGCGGGTTGAACCCGACGGCCTCGCCAGGGTGCAGACCCGTCGTCACACCCGGCGGATCGGGTTGTGGGTCGAAGCCGCGCAAGACGCCTGGATTGACCTGACCGGCGCCACCGCCACCCTCCGCGCCGGGCTGTGGTGCCGGGTCGACCTCCTTGATGGAGACCTCGCTGCCGGCGCCGCCGCCCGTGCCGTGGGCCACGTCCTCCCCGGCCCCATTGATGATGATTCCGTGCGTCTCGCCCAGGTCCGAGGGACCGATGACGCCCTGCGAGTCGGTCGGACCGATCACGCCCGGCGAATCCACCGGCCCGATGATTCCGTGCGTCTCGCCGAGGTCCGAGGGACCGATGACGCCCTGCGAGTCGGTCGGACCGATCACGCCCGGCGAATCCACCGGCGCTACGACTCCCTCCAGGTGCTGGTCGGGCAACATGTGCGGGTCGCCCGACTGACCGCCGCCAAGGTCACTGAGGCCACCGAGGCCGGCGGTGAACGACGTCAGCAGACCGAACACGCCAGCCTTGCTGATTCGCTCCTCCACAAGGGACAAAGCACCCGGATCAAAGGAGACCTGCGTGGAGAGCAGCTTCAGGTCGTCCTGGCTCAACGAGTAACCGTCCAGCGCCGAAGCCGGATCCCGCGCGAGCAGGTGGGCAAAGCTCGTGTCGGTAAGCAGCCGCTCGAGCACGTCGTCGATGCCGGCCATGACCCCTCCCCGGGGATCTCGAGGCAGGACCGGGTGTCCTGTGAGGATCAGCGTGGAGGTGACGGCGCTCGCGTGCAAGTGTCGGGAGGTTTCCCGACAACGTCGGCGTGCTCTCGGTCGGTGGGATCAGGCCGCCGCGATGTCGATGCGTCGGCTACTCTTACGTCTAGCCTTCAGGCTGCGGCGGTGGGGCCCGCCGCGCCGGGTACAGCAACCGGGTAAACGCGGCGGATGCCGCCAACGGTCCCTACCAGACGATGTTGGCACGTGCTGGTAGGGGTGTTGCCATGAATGACTCCGTCATGCGGGAGCTGCCCGCAAGCTCCAATGTGGACTGGTCGAGGCCCCGGCGGCGGAAACGGGGCTCTTGGCTGACCGTGACCGGTCGAGCTATTAGTCTGGAAACGGTCTAGATGCGTCCGGTGACGGACCGATCGTGCGGCCGGCAACACGCTCCGCTCACCGGTACGTACCGTGTGCCGTGAGCGGGGGGTCACGTGCCCGGGAACACACAGCGAACCGCGTCTCGCAACGCCGTCGACACAGATCTTCGCGCGGTGCCGCGTTACCAGCAGCTGATCCGACGCCAACCGTGGGATGTGATCGGTGTCGTCGCCGCCGGCGGCTCGTTCGGCGCGGTCGCTCGCTATGGCATCGGCCTCGCCTGGCCCCCGCCACCAGGTGGCTTCCCGTGGGACATCTTCGCCATCAATACGGTCGGCTGCGCCCTCATCGGCGTGCTCATGGTGCTGATCACCGAAGTCTGGGCCGTCCATCGACTGATCCGACCGTTGCTCGGCACCGGCGTACTCGGCGGGTTCACGACCTTCTCCACTTATGCGGTCGGCGTGGACAACCTGGTCGCCGACGCGGCCCGGACCGCCTTGATCTACATGGTCGCGACACCGGTGGCCGCGGTGGCCGCCGTGTGGGTTGCCGTGGTGGCGACCCGCGCAACCATGAAGGGCCCGCGCAGCCATGAGAGGACGGCCGCGTCATGAGACTGACCAGGAGCGCAATGCGGCTGAGCGTCTTCGTCGGCGACAACGACACCTGGCACCACAAGCCGCTCTACACCGAGATCGTGCACCGGGCCCACGCCGCAGGGTTGGCCGGTGCGAGTGTCTTTCACGGGGTGGAGGGATATGGCGCATCGTCCCTGGTGCACACGACCCGCCTGCTCAGTCTCAATGAGAACCTGCCTGTCGCGGTTGTGATCGTCGACACACCCGAACGCATCGCCGCGTTCCTGCCTCAACTCGAGGAGGTCGTCACCGAGGGGTTAGTCACCGTTGATCACGTCGAGGTGATCCGGTACGTCGGCCGGGAGACGAATACCGACCTGGATCCCGCACGATGACCGACCTCATTCTGGTGATCCTCGGCGCCGCCGTGGGCGCTCCGCTGCGCTACCTGACCGACCGGGCCGTGCAGACGCGGCATGACACCGTCTTCCCGTGGGGAACGTTCGCTGTCAATGTGGTCGGCAGCCTCATCCTCGGCCTGGTCACCGGCGCTGTGGTCGCCGGCGCCGCCACCAGCCCATTACAACTTCTCGTCGGCGTCGGATTCTGCGGCGCTCTGACGACGTACTCAACCTTCAGTTACGAGACACTACGTCTGATTGAGGACGGAGTAGCCTTTTACGCCGTCGCGAACGTCGTCATCAGCGTCACGGCCGCCCTCGGCGCCGCCTTCACCGGAGCCGCGGTCGCCCAGGCCATCTGGCTCCGATGACCTGTGGCCCGGCGACCTGTGGCCCGGCGCAAAGATGTGTCGGACTGAACTAGGCCGCGGAATCAGCTCCTTTGGTCGCGTCACCGGCGCCGTAGGCGTGCGCACCGGCACCGGCCAGATGGCCGTTCTCGACAATCAGGTACTCCTCGCGGATCGGCCGGTTCTCGAACCAGCACTCGAGGATCTCGCGGGTGCCGGCGGCGTAGCGGGCTTGCGCCGACAGCGATGAGCCCGAGATGTGCGGCGTCATGCCGTGGTGTGGCATGTGCCGCCATGGGTGGTCCTTCGCGGGCGGCTGCGGGAACCAGACATCGCCGGCGTAGCCGGCCAACTGTCCACTTTGGAGCGCCCGGACGATCGCATCGCGATCACAGATCTTCCCGCGCGCCGTATTCACGATGTAAGCGCCGCGCTTCATCGTCGAGATCAGAGCGTCGTTGAACATGTGCTCGGTCTCGGGATACAGCGGGGTGTTGATCGTCACGACGTCGCACACCGGAACCATCGCCGCCGCACTCTCATGGAAGGTCAGCCCGAGCTCCCGCTCCACCTCCTTTGGCAGCCGGTGCCGGTCGGTGTAATGAAGCTCGACATCAAACGGCTTCAGGCGCCGCAGGACAGCCGTGCCGATGCGACCCGCCCCGACCGTACCTACGACCATCCGTTCGAGGTCGTAGGACCGCTCGACGCAATCGGCGATGTTCCAGCCGCCGTTGACGACCCAGTGGTAGGAGGGGATGTAGTTGCGGACCAAGGCCAGAATCATCATCACCACGTGCTCGGAGACGCTGATGCTGTTCGAGTACGTGACCTCGGCGACGGTAACCCCACGGTCGATCGCCGCCTGCAGGTTGGTGTGATCGGAGCCGATGCCCGCCGTGATCACCAACTTCAGGTTCTTCGCCTGTTCGAACCGCTCCTCAGTCATGTACGCGGGCCAGAACGGTTGACTGATAACGACATCCGCGTCGACCAGCTCGCGCGCGAACTCGGACTCGGGGCCGTCCTTGTCGGAGGTCACGACGTAGGTGTGTCCGGCCGACTCGAGGAACCGCCGGAGGCCGAGCTCTCCCGAGACACTCCCCAACAGCTCGCCCGGCGTGAAGTCGATGTTGTGCGGAGTCGGCGTCGACTGCCCATTGGGATAGACATTCGATGCGCGGGACGCTCTCCCGTGCGTACTCGGGCGGGTAGCCGGCCACGGGATCGTCATACAGGACGCAGACGACCTTGCTCATCGCTTCTCCTTTCATTGGGATTGTCTTCTCACTGGGGTTGTCTTCAGATTTCACAGTGGGATTGTCTTCAGACTAGGAACTGCGACCGCTCCACTCGGGCTGGACGGTCAGATCACCTGGTCGTCGGTACGGAATACGACCAGTGGTGTTGTTGATGCGTCCGCGACCGCAGACATCGCGAGTGCGTTTGCGAAGGGACTCATCACGGCCCATGAGGTCAGCGGCTGAGGCGGGCCAATCCAACGTCATGACGGTCGAGTCGGGTAGCCGCGCTCACCGAGTCTTGCCTGGGGACGGGATCCGCTTTCGGCTGAATATTCGTTGCCAGCCAACGATTCCTGCATTCGCCGACGCGGCCGACTGCAGAGGTGCACACTCGGAGTCGGAGAGCTACCACATATGAAGCCGCCGGAGGCGCGCGGGTGGCAACCTACGAGTATCTCTGTGGCACGTGCGGCCGGTTCGACGTCCGTCTGGCGATGGGAACGGCACCGGAACAGGCGCAATGTCCTAACTGTGCGGGCGTCGCTCGCCGAGCCTTCAGTCCGCCACACCTCGGCGTTGGTGCGCCGTCGGCCGTGCGAAGGCTCAGGAACGTTGAGGAGCGGAGCCAGGACGCTCCGGAGATCGTGACCCAGGTGCCCGCGAAGGTCAGCAATGCCCAGCCGTACAACCCTGCGCTCGCCCGCTTGCCCAAACCGTGAGGCCATAAGGCGCTAGAAACCGGAGGTGTGTCGCCATGGGACCCGTCGGGCTGTTTTATGTCGGCGCCGTACTCTTCCTGAACGGTGTGATGATCCTCGGGAGGATCGACCCGAAGGCGGCCGCCGTCTTCAACCTGTTCGTCGGCACGCTGCAGGTCATTACTCCGACGTTTCTCATTTTCACCGCCGGCGGCAATAGTGACGTGATTCTCAACGCCTCGGGGATCTACCTCTTCGGGTTCACCTACCTGTACGTCGGTATCACCCTGCTCGCGGGACTCGACAGCACAGGAGTCGGCTGGTTCTCGCTCTTTGTGGCCGCTGCGGCGGTGGGATACTCGTTCGCCAACTTCCGAATCCTGCACGACAGGCCATTCGGAGTCATCTGGCTCTACTGGGCGTTCCTGTGGTTCCTGTTTTTCCTCACGCTCGGGCTGAAGCTCGATGGTCTCTCCACCTACACAGGTTGGGTGACCGCGATCGAAGGCATCGTGACCGCGGCCGTTCCCGCATTTCTCATCCTTGCCGGCTACTGGACGCAGTGGAACCAGAACGCGATCGCCATCACGCTGGGGGTCTTCGGCGTGGCGATGGCACTCGTTCTGCTGCCGCTCACCCATCCACACCGGCACCTGGAAGCACCAGCTCAGCCAGCACCCGGGCGCCCATGAGGCACGCCGGGTCGCAGATGAGTCGCCCACAAACGGACTACTGCTAGGAGGAGGATCATCATGCCAGACGTGGTGTTCAGCGTCGACCAGGGCAAGTCAATGCGGGAGCAGGCGGTGCCCGGCCACAACAGGTGGCATCCGGACATTCCCGTGGCCGCGATGGTACGCCCGGGCGACGAGTTTCGCGTCGAGTGTCGCGAGTGGACAGACGCGCAGCTCGGAAACAACGACTCGGCCAACGACGTGCGTGACGTGGACTTGACCCACGCGCACATGCTCAGCGGCCCGATCGGCGTCCAAGGCGCCGAGCCAGGCGACCTCCTGGTCGTGGACATCCTCGACCTGGGAGCCGTCCCGCAGGAGGTTGGTCCGGCGCCGGGTCAGGGCTGGGGCTACACCGGAATCTTCGCGAAGGCGAACGGTGGCGGCTTCCTGACCGACTATTTCCCGGACGCGTACAAGGCGATCTGGGACTTCCACGGGCAGGTCGCGACCTCTCGTCATCTCCCGGGTATCCGCTACACCGGCATCACCCACCCGGGTCTGTTCGGGACCGCTCCGTCAGCGGATCTGCTTGCCCGGTGGAACCGCCGCGAGCAGGCGCTGCTCGACACCAACCCGAACCGGGTGCCGCCTCTTGCCTTGCCGCCGCTGGCGGCGAACACGCTGGCCGGTCAGGCCAACGGCGGTGTCGCCCAGCGCATCGCCCAGGAGGGCGCGCGCACGGTTCCGGCCCGAGAGAACGGGGGCAACCACGACATCAAGAACTTCACGCGGGGCTCTCGGGTCTTCTATCCGGTCCACGTGAAGGACGCGAAGTTCTCAGGCGGCGACCTGCACTTCAGCCAGGGCGACGGAGAGATCACATTCTGTGGCGCCATCGAGATGGGAGGCTTCATCGACTTCCACGTTGAGCTCATCAAGGGCGGCATGGAGACGTACGGGATCACCAGCAACCCGGTGTTCATGCCCGGCAACGTGGAGCCGCGGTACTCGGAATTCCTGACGTTCATTGGGGTCTCCGTCGACCGCGAGACCGACGAGAACTACTACCTCGACGCGACCGTGGCGTACCGCAGGGCGTGTCTCAACGCGGTCGAGTACCTCAAGAAGTGGGGCTACACCGGGGAGCAGGCCTACCTGCTCATCGGTTCGGCGCCGATCGAAGGCCGGATCTCCGGCATCGTCGACATTCCCAACGCGTGCTGCTCGCTGTACATCCCGACCGAGATCTTTGATTTCGACGTCCGGCCCACCGCCGAAGGGCCGAAGAAGATGAACCGCGGTCAATGCGCGGTGACCTCCTGACGCGAGGTCGCACACAAAAACACAGTGCCCGGTCGGCGCAATGCCGGCCGGGCACTGCGCTGCAGTTTGGGGGCCAAGCGCAGTGGAGGGGACGGCCCAGTCGCGGGGACGATTGTGTCGGTCGCCACGCTGACAGTTTCATGGCTACGCTTGAACCCAATTGTGAATTACTCTCAACGTTTCGGCACCACACCACCGTGAGGAGATCTACATGAGCCCGGTGTCGGGCCCCGAGGTCACACACGTGGTGGTTGCCGCCTGGCACTGCGATGCCTGCGACGTCCAGGGCCGCAGCCTCGCGGACGCGAGCGTCGAATGCTGGAATTGCGGCGGGCCGGTCACAGTCACGGCACGGCCGTCTGTGCCGATCCTCGAATTCATGCAACTAGCCCACCCTTATGTGCCATCGCAGCGCACCCCGGTCGAGGACGAGCCAGACTTCGCCTAGTTTCCGGCGACACCGGTGACCGTGGGGTGAACGTCCGAATCGGGCGGTGACCACGCGGTCGGATCGGCCGGGACCTGCTCGCCGGACCGGATGTCCTTGACCTCGTGGGTGCCGTCGGCGCTGGTGAACCAGACGTACGGGATCGCGCGCCGCTCGGCATAACGGATTTGCTTACCGAACTTGGCCGCCGAGGGCGAAACCTCCGTGGGGATTCCCCGTCGCCGCAGCGCGGCCGCGACCCGATTGCAGGCCGGCCGCTGGTCCTCGGCCGGGAGGGCGACCAGGACACACGTCGGCACCGAGCGGGACACGGTCAGGGCCGACGCTCCAAACAGGAGGCCCAGCATGCGGCTGACGCCGATGGAGATACCAACCCCGGGATAACGGTCCGTCCCCGACTGAGCGAGGTTGTCGTACCGACCGCCGGAGCAGATCGAACCGGCCCTCTCGTACCCCCGCATCGTCGTCTCGTACACGGTGCCCGTGTAGTAGTCCAGGCCACGCGCGATCTTCAGATCGGCGACGAGGAGCCCGGGACTGTGCTCCCGCGCGGCCTCCACGACCCGTACCAACTCGTCCAGGCCCTCATCGAGCAAGGCATCGTCGACGCCGAGCGCGCGCACCGCGTCGACAAACGAGGTGTCCTCGGCGGATATCTCGGCCAGAGCCAGGCAGGCCTTGGCTTGGCCCGGCGACGCGCCGGCCGTACTGCCGAGCAACTCCGCGACACCGCGCGGCCCGACCCGGTCGAGCTTGTCGACCGCGCGCAGCGCCGCCTCCGTGTCCTCAATACCGAGGCCACGGTAGAAGCCCTGACACAGCTTGCGGTTGTTGGCTTGGATCCGAATCGATGGGATCGGCAAGCCGCTCAGGGCGTCGCCGACGACGAGCGGGATCTCTGCTTCGTAGTGGAACGGCAGGGTGTCCCGGTCGACCACGTCGATGTCAGCCTGGATGAACTCGCGGTAGCGGCCCTCCTGCGGACGCTCCCCGCGCCACGCCTTCTGAATTTGGTAGCGCCGGAACGGGAACGCCAGCTTGCCGGCGTTTTCAAGGACAAACCGCGCGAACGGTACGGTCAGGTCGAAGTGCAACCCGAGCGCGTCGTCGAATTCGGCATCGTCGTCGGCCGCGTGCAGGCGCCGCAGGACGTAGACCTCTTTCGATGTCTCGCCCTTGCGCAGCAGCTGGTCCAGCGGCTCGACCGCGCGGGTCTCCAGGGGCGCGAAGCCGTACAGCTCGAATGTCGTGCGCAGCCGGTCGATAACTCGCAACTCGATCATTCGCTGCGGCGGCAGCCACTCGGGGAACCCGCTCAAGGGGGCGATCCGGCTCACGATGTCAACCTAACTACGCTGGTACGGCTACCAGCCACGCATTTCCCACGGCGCGCCGGCAACGCCTTCGACCAATTCGAGCAGGTACGGGTTACTCCGCCGTTCTCGCCCAATGGTCGTCGCGGGCCCGTGCCCAGGCAGGACCACCGTCGCGTCGTCCAGCGGCAGGATCTTCTCGCGCAAGCTCGCCAGCATGGCCTCGAGTGAGCCGCCCGGTAGGTCGGTGCGCCCGATCGAGCCGGCGAATAGCACGTCGCCCGACAGGCACAGCTCCTCGGCGTCGAACTGAGAGCCCGCACCCGGCATCCGGAAGAGCACCGAGCCCTGGGTATGTCCCGGTGCATGGTCGACGGTGATCTCCAGGCCGGCGACGGTGATCGCGCCGCCATCGGGCAACGGCGCCACGTTCTCGGGCTCGCTGTAGGTCAACCGACCGCCGAACAACTCGGTCAGGCTCATCGAGAGCCCCTTTGCCGGATCGGCCAGCATCTCCCGGTCGCCCGGGTGGACGTAGGCCGTGATTCCCCGGGCCCCGCACACCGGCGCCACCGAGAAGCAGTGATCCAGATGACCGTGCGTGAGCAGCACCGCGGCCGGCCGCAGGTCGTCGGCGACCAGCACCGCATCGAGTTCCGTCAGCACCCCGATCCCCGGGTCGACCACCACGCACTCCTGCCCTGGACCTACCGCCAGGACGTAGCAGTTGGTGTCGAAGGCGGCCGCCGGAAAGCTCCTGACCAGCACGTTTGCGGATCCCCTCCCGGTCGGTGTGATCGCCGTGCCCGGCCTACACACCCGGGCCTCGGCGATGTCCGAAGCCTAGCTGGGCGCAGTGTTGATGGGCCGATCCGTCCTCGCTGCTCGTTCCTCACAGCTCGGACTACTCGGCTCTGTCACGGTTGGTGAACCTCACTGGCGAGACGGTACGCCCATAGCCGTACACTCTGCCGAGTCTGTGGCGTGCCGCACTGCCCCCGGTAGCCGGCCGTGAGCGCTGCGGAACCCGGGTTCGCCTTGGGTTGGACCCGGACATGACGCACACGAGATCTGAGCAACGTGGAGGGGAGCACGCGTGGCTTCCAGGACCAACCGCCAGCGAAAGCTGGAGCGGGCGAGGACGGAACGCCGCATGGCCAAGCGCGCCGAGCAGGCGCGTCGTAAGCGCCAGATGCAGGCCGGAATCGCTGGCGTGGTGGCGCTCATCCTCCTCGGGCTCGGAACCACGTGGCTGCTCGGCGGCTTCAGCTCGAAGACCGACAACGTCACGCTTCCCAGTTGCACCTGGACGTCGAAGTCGGTTGGCCCGGGCGTCGAGGACACCGGCCTGCCCCCGACGGAGGTTCCCAACACCGGCGTGAACCAGGTCGTCATCCAGACCAACCTGGGCGAGATCCGCGGGGTGCTCGACATCAGCCGGGCTCCGTGCGCGGCGGCTAGCCTGAAGTACCTTGCCGGAAAGGCCTTCTACGACGGCACCCGGTGCCATCACCTTGACACGCAAGCGTTCACACTCACCTGCGGCAGCAAGTCCGCGGACGGCACCAGCGGCCCGAGCTACCAGTTCCCGACCGAGGGTGTGCCGCCGGAGCCGGTCGGTAGCGTCGCGCCAACGTCGGCCGGGGCCTCGCCCGTCCCGAGCGATAGCGCGGGGCCCGCGTCGAGCTACTACGCCAAGGGCAGCATTGTCATGGCGAACATGGATGTGAACGCCGTTGGCTCGCAGTTCTTCATCGTCTACGGCGACGGAACCAACCTGAAGCCCGAGTACACCCAGGTGGGAACGATCACGACTGGCCTCGACCTCGTGGCGCAGATCGCGGCGGGCGGGGCCAAGGACGCGAACGGGGCCGCGGCGGCGACCGGGAACCCGACGAAGGACCTGACGTTCACCAAGCTGACCGTCCAGGAAGGGCTCTCGCCCGAGTCGACGTCTCCGTCTCCGTCCGAGACCGCCTCGCCATCGACCGGTGCCTCATCGTGAGCGACCATACCTGCATCGACAAGGACGAAAGGCTCAACCAGTGAGTTCGGTACGGGACAGCCGGCAGCGCGCCGCGGCCCGCGCACGCTTGGAGCGGGAGATGGCCGCCCGGCGTGAGGCGGCCCACCGCAGGCGGGTGTTGCAAGCGCGAATCGGTGGCGCGCTCGCCGCGGTGGTGGTCCTCGGTGCCGTCGTGTGGATCATCGTCGCCGCCTCGGGCGGCGGCCAGACGACCCAGACGGCCGCGCCGGCGAAGCCGTGCGCCTACGTCACGGACTACCCATCCGTGGACCCCTCGGGCAGCCCCACGCCACTGCCGAGCGGCGTGAAGGACGTCGGTACACCCGACACCGAGCCGCCGTCGTCCGGTTTCCAGGTGATCACGTTCGAGACGAACCTCGGCAAGGTCGAAGTCGAGATGGACCTGTCGAAGACCCGCTGCACGGCCAACAGTGTGGCGTTCCTGGCGAGCAAGGGATTCTACGACGGCAGCTCCTGCCATCGTCTGGTCGCCGACATCTACGCACTGCAATGCGGTGACCCCAGCGGCACCGGCTCGGGCGGCGCCAACTACAGCTTCGACGACGAGAACCTGCCGGCAAACAAGCTGCCCGCCTACCACGAGGGCGACGTGGCCATGGCCAACACCGGTCAGCCGGGTTCCAACGGCAGCCAGTTCTTCTTCGTGTACGGCGCGAGCCAGCTGCAGGGCAACTACAGCCTGTGGGGGCACGTCATCGCCGGACTCGACATCATCAAGCAGGTTGCCGCGGGCGGAGACAACGGCGAGTACGCCGCCCAGGCCGGTGGTGGTCGCCCGAACACGCCCCTCACCTTCACCAAGGTGACCGCGGGGCCCATCACGCAGATGCCGGCCCCGACCCCATCCGCGTCGACGTCGGCCACCTCGAGCGCCACCGCCTCGCCCGCCGCCTCCTAGGAGCTGGACGTCACGCGGTAGGCGTCGTAGACGCCGTCGACCTTGCGCACCGCACTCAGCAGGTGCCCGAGGTGTTTCGGGTCGGCCATCTCGAACGTGAACCTGGATACCGCAACCCGGTCCCGGGTCGTGGTCACCGTGGCGGACAGGATGTTGACCCGCTCGTCCGAGAGCACCCGGGTCACGTCGGCCAACAACTTGTGCCGATCGAGTGCCTCGACCTGGATGGCGACCAGGAACATCGACGCCGCGGTCGGCTTCCACTCCACGATGACCATGCGATCCGACTGCTGCCGCAGGTCGCCGGCGTTGGTGCAGTCGGCCCGGTGCACGCTCACGCCGCCCGTGCGGGTCGTGAAGCCGAAGATCGAGTCGCCGGGCACCGGCGTGCAGCAGCGCGCCAGTTTGATCCAGATATCGCTCTCCCCGAGCACGACCACGCCCGGGTCGTGGGCGGTCGTGGAGCGTAGCGCCCGCCGGGTCGGAACCTCGGTCTCGGCGATGTCTTCGGTGGAGCCCTCGACGCCGCCGAGGCTGTTCACCAGCCGGGTCACCACGGACTGGGCCGAGACCTGACTCTCCCCCACGGCCGCGAACAGCGCCGACACATCGGCCAGGTGTAGCTCCCGTGCGATGATCATGAGCGAGTCGGACGTCATCATCCGTTGCAGCGGCAGGCCCTGCTTGCGCATGGCCTTGGCGATGGCATCCTTGCCCTGCTCGATCGCTGTGTCCCGCCGCTCCTTGTTGAAGTGCTGACGGATCTTGGTTCGGGCGCGCGGCGACTGGACGAACCCGAGCCAGTCCTGCGACGGGCTGGCGGTCTCCGACTTCGAGGTGAAGATCTCGATGACGTCGCCATTGGACAGTCGCGACTCCAGCGGGACCAGCTTGCCGTTGACCTTGGCGCCGATGCACTTGTGGCCAACCTCGGTGTGCACCGCGTAGGCGAAGTCCACCGGGGTGGAGTCCTTCGGCAGCGCGATGACGTCGCCCTTGGGAGTAAAGACGTACACCTCTTGCGTCGACAGGTCGAATCGCAGTGCGTCGAGGAACTCGGCCGGGTCGGCCGCCTCGCGCTGCCAATCGAGCAGCTGCCGCAGCCATGTCATCTCGTCGATGTGTGCCGGTGGCCCGACAATCGTGGCGTTCTTGGTCTCCTTGTAGCGCCAGTGCGCGGCGATGCCGTACTCCGCGGTGCGGTGCATCGCGTACGAGCGGATCTGCATCTCGACGGGTTTGCCGTTCGGACCGATCACGGTCGTGTGCAGAGACTGGTACATGTTGAACTTCGGCATCGCGATGTAGTCCTTGAACCGGCCGGGAACCGGTTGCCAGTTCGCATGAATGATGCCCAGCGCGGCGTAACAGTCCCGCACGGTGTCCACCAGGACCCGCACTCCCACCAGGTCGTAGATCTCGCCGAAGTCCCGACCTCTCGCAATCATCTTCTGGTAGATCGAGTACAGGTGCTTGGGCCGCCCGCTCACCTCCGCCTTGATCTTGGCGGACTTGAGGTCCCCACCGACGCGCAGCGTGACCTGACCCAACAGCTGGTCGCGTTGGGGCGCGTGCTCGCTCACCAGTCGGCTGATCTCGTCGTGCCGCTTGGGGTACAGCGCCGCGAAAGCGAGATCCTCGAGCTCCCACTTGATGGTGTTCATACCGAGCCGGTGCGCCAACGGCGCCAGGATCTCCAACGTCTCGCGGGCCTTCTGTTCCCGTTTGGCCTGCGGCAGGAAGGCGAGCGTGCGCATGTTGTGCAGGCGGTCGGCCAGCTTGATGACCAACACGCGTGGATCCTTGGCCATCGCCACGACCATCTTGCGGATGGTCTCCGCCTTGGCCGCGTCGCCGAGCTTGACCCGGTCGAGCTTCGTGACGCCGTCGACAAGCAGCGCGATCTCGGCACCGAAGTCTTCGCGCATCTGCTCCAGTGAGTAGTCGGTGTCCTCGATCGTGTCGTGCAGGAGGGCCGCGGCGAGCGTCGTGGTGTCCATGCCGAGGTCGGCGAGGATCGCGGCGACCGCCAGTGGGTGGGTGATGTACGGGTCGCCGGATTTGCGGAACTGTCCGGTGTGCCAATGGTTGGCGACGTCATAGGAGCGCTGCAGCAGCCGGGTATCGGCCTTTGGGTGGGTCGCCCGGTGGTTGGCGATCAGCGGCTCCAGCACCTCCGCGACCTGGGGCGACTGCCACGGCGCGTTGAACCGGGCCAACCGCGCGCGCACCCGCCGACCGGTCGGCGCGCCGACCATGAACCCGATCCCCGCACCCTCCGCCACCGCGGGCGCGTTGTCGCTGGGAGCGATGGTCGGTTCCGGGGTATCGACACGCGCGGAACTCGTCTCGGTCCCCTCACGCAGAGGGGCGACATCGTTGGGCACCGGCCGCTCCTCACCATCAGGGCGCTCCCAGCCTGTCAAAGCTTCGACGGCACCTCGGAACGGGGCGCCCACGCCCGGAAACAGCAATGCTACCGGTTGCTCGCCGTAATGCCCCGCTCGCAGGACTAGACAGTCAGTAGGGCATGCACCGGGCGGCCGGGCAGGCGGTCGCGGCCGCTCAGAAACCCGAGCTCCAGCAGGACGGTCAGACCGGCGACGGTGCCGCCCGCGCGTTCGATCAGCTCCGCCGTCGCCGCGAGGGTGCCGCCGGTGGCGAGCACGTCGTCCACGACCAGCACTCGCTGGCCGGCCACGAACGCGTCGACCTGGACCTCCAACGTCGCCGAGCCGTACTCGAGGTCGTACGAGGCGGAGTGGGTTTCCCGGGGCAACTTCCCGGCCTTGCGGATCGGGACCACTCCGACTCCGGTCGCATAGGCCACCGCCGCCGCCACAAGGAATCCACGGGCCTCGATTCCGGCAACGATGTCGAACCCGGCCGGGTACCGCGTCACGATCGCGTCGGTGATCTCCCGGAAGGCCGTGCCGTCGGCGAAGAGCGGGCTCATGTCCTTGAAGACGATGCCGTCCTTGGGGAATCCAGGTACGTCGATGACGTGGCTCGCCACCACCTCCGCGATGTGCGGACCGCTGTCGCCGTGCGCCATTCCCGGCTACCGCTTACGGCCGCCGCTGCGGCTGCCGCCGGGTTTGCCGCCACCGCCCCGGCTTGGCCCCGGCGCCCGGTCGCTTGCGCGGGGCGCGGCCGCGCCCCCGGCCGAGGGGCCGGCCCGGCCAGCGTGCTTTCGGCGACCTGCCCGTCCTCGGCTGCCTCGGCCGTACCGGCCGAGGACTTGGTGGACGCCTTCGTTGACGACGACGCCTTGGCCGGTTGCCGGACCGCCTTCGCGCCCTTGCGTTCGGCGTTGACTCCGGCCGCCCTCCGCTGCAACACGCGGATCTTGTGCTGCTTGAACCGAGGCTCGGCCTCCTTGAGGTCAACCAGTACCGGCGTCGCGAAGAAGATCGACGAATAGACCGCGGCGAGCATACCGATAAAGAGCACGAGGCCCAGGTCCTTCAGCGTGCCCGCGCCCAACAGACCGGCACCGATGAAGAGCAGGCCACCGACCGGGAGCAGAGCCACGATCGCGGTGTTGATCGACCGCATCAGCGTCTGGTTCACGGCCAGGTTCGCGGCCTCGCCGTAGGTCCGGTTCGGATTGCCGGTGATCCCCCGGGTGTTCTCTCGCACCTTGTCGAAGACCACCACAACGTCGTAGAGCGCGAAACCGAAGATCGTGAGAAAACCGATCACCGTCGATGGCGTGACCTCGAATCCGACCAGCAGATACACCGTCGCGGTGAGGATGAGGTTCTGGAACAGGGCGGCGAGGGCCGCGATGGCCATCTTCCATTCCCGGAACACAAGGCTCAGGTAGATCACCACGAGGACCAGGAAGATGACCGTGCCGATGATTGCCTGTCGGGTGATCGAGGCGCCCCACGCCCCGCTCACCGCGTTCTCGCTGATGGCATCGGTCGAGATGTGGAACTTGTCGGCCAGCGCCTTCTTGATGTCGGCGGCCTTCTTGTCGGCAACGCCCTGGTCGGAGTCGAGTTCGGTGGTCTTAATAAGGTACGAGTCGCCGCTGGAACCGCCGACCTTCTGGGCCGACGCCACATCCGCTCCGGTGTCGGCGACGGCGCCGCGGACGTCCTCCAAGGTGCCGACGCTCGCGGGAAGCGTGAACGCGTTGCCGCCCCTGAACTCGATGCCGATGTTGAACGGGCGGACCAGGATCGTGATGATCCCGACCAGCAGGATGCCCGCGGCGATGCCGTAGAAGATCTTGCGCTTCCCGACGACATCGATGCCGGCCTCACCACGGTAGAGGCGGCTGGCGAGGTCTCGGATGCGGTGGTGCTTTTCGGCCCTGGTGCCCCGCTCCACGATCGCCGACTCGGTCATGTCAGGCCTCCTTCGTACGCGTGCGGGCGGACGTACCGTCCTCACGCGCGTGGTGCAGTACCCGGCCGAGCCCGCTGACGCGCGGCGAGAGGAAGGCCGGGGTACGGGCCAGCATCGTCATCATCGGATGCCGGAACAGGAACACGATCAGCAGGTCGAGCGTGGTCGCCAGGCCGAGCGCGAAGGCGAATCCCCGCACGGCGCCGATGCCGACCAGGTAAAGCACGACCGCGGCGAGGATCGTCACCGCGTTCGCGGTGATGATCGTCCGTCGGGCCCGGACCCAGGCCCGCGAGACCGCGCTGCGCGGACTTCGGCCCTCGCGTATCTCGTCCTTGAGCCGCTCGAAGTAGATGACGAACGAGTCCGCCGCGACACCGAGCGAGACGATGAATCCGGCGATGCCGGCCAGCGACAGGGTGAATCCGATCTGGCGTCCAAGGAGCACCAGCATGCCGAACGTCAACAACCCGGACAGCAGCAGGCTGAGAGTGATCACCGAGCCGAGCAGCCGGTAGTAGAAGAACGCGTACACGATCACCAGCACCAGGCCGATGCCGGCCGCGAGCAGACCAGCCCGCAGGTAGTCCGAGCCCAGGGTGGCCGAGATCGACTGCAAGTTGCCTCCGCCGTCGAACGTCAGCGGCAGGGCACCGTACTTGAGCTGGTTGGCGAGCAGCTGGGCGGAGGTCTTGTTGAAGTTCCCGGTGATCTCGGAGGTCGAGCCCAGCACGCCTTGGATCGCCGGCGCAGACACCACGGTGTTGTCGAGTACCACGGCAACCATGCAGGTCGCACCACTGCCGGAGTTCAGCGGCTGGGTGACTAGGCAGGCGCTATCCGGGTTCTGGTACGCCTCGCGGGTGAGGTTGGTCCACTTGTCGGCCCCAGGGCCGTTGAAGGTCAGGTCGACCTTCCACCCGCCGGTCGCTCCGGTGCTCAGGTTCGCCTGGGCATCCGAGAGGTCCGTACCGAGGACCTTGGCCACGTCCAGCAGGTACTTGGTGCTCCCACTGTCCTGGCAGGCGACCGCGGGCTGCGACGCGTCCTGGATCGAGCCAGGGGGCCGCTCGTTGAGAGTCTTGCAGGTGATCTGGGGGACCAGGAACTGGATGTTGTACGGCAGGACCTTGACCTCGGTCGGAGTCAGCTTCCCGAAGGGCTCGAGTTTCGCCATCGTCGCGGCGTCGGACGAGAGCGAGGTCTGGCCGTCCGCGTAGGACGTCGGGTCGAGGTTGGCGACCGCGCTGTAGGCATCCGGGCCGACCTTGGCCTGAACCTCGGCGAGCGCGGGTGGCGGCGTCTGGCTCGCCGACGGGCTCGCCGCCGGCGAGGTCGGCGCGGGCGTGGTGGAGGTCGACGGCGACGGTGCCGCGGACGGAGTTGGGCTGGCGGTCGCGCCCGGGCTCGGCGACGCGCCCGGGCTTGGGCTGGCGCTCGGAGTCGCTGCGAGCCCGGTGTCCTGGGCCGTCCCGATGACCTTCCGGAAGCGCAGCTCAGCGGGGACGCCGACCTCCCGGATGGAGTCGTTGTTCTGCCCCGGAACCGAGACCACGATGTGGTCGGAGCCCTCGGTGACCACCTCGGCCTCGGCCACCCCGTACGCGTTGACCCGCTTTTCGATAATCTCCCGCGCCTGCTCTAGGCGGGCCGCGTCCGGCGGGCTGCCGTCGAGCGTGCGGGCGACCAACGTCATGGTCGTCCCGCCGACCAGGTCAAGACCGAGCTTCGGCTCGAGCCGCTGCCGGAGCGACCCACTGCCGAATCCCAGCACCACAGCATAGAGCACGATAAATATCGCGGCGAGCGTGAACAGGTACCGCGACGGGCGCATCTGGCCCGAGGGTGGTGGTGCCACGGTGGTCTATCTCCCTGTGCGAGTCACCGCCGGTGCCACGCGGCACCGACGCCGGGGGCCGGCCGTCGGCAGCCCCGGGGATGGCGGCCGACGCGGTTTACGAGTATGGACGGTTCCGGGGGTTATCGGCAGACCGGGTAGGTCATCCGTTTTCGATCGTCTTGGCGTCGTTATCGTCATCGTCTTCGTCGAATGGGTCCTTGGGCTGCTCCTTGGTCACACGACCGATGGCGCTACGGGCGAAGCGGAGGTGGACGCCCTCGGCGGCCTCGACCGTCACGGCCTCGTCATCAACCGCCACGACGGTTCCGAACAGGCCGCCGACGGTCTGTACCTCGTCGCCGGGGCCGAGCCGCGACTGCATCTCCGAGGCCTCCCGGCGCCGCTTGCTTTGCGGGCGGATGAGGAGGAAGTACATCGCCGCGATGATCAGGATGATCGGCAGGAAGTTCAAAAGACCGCTCGAAGCGCCGTCTTGGGCGAGCAACACGTATACGCCTTCCGTGTGGCGCGCCGGCCGACATCACGCCGATCCACGGATCGGAGCTTGACGGCGACGCGACAAGATGGGTGTCAATCCAGACCGCCGGGAGTCTAGTGGGTGCCGCTGAGGAGAGTTACGTCACTCCTCGGCCAAACCCCGGAGCCCAGGTGCCGGTCCGGCCACGGTTTCCCGCTCGCCGTTAGTGCTCCTGCGTGAAGAGGTCCGGCATCGGTGCGACACCGTTACCCATCGTATCCGGTCGCCCGACCGTCCCTCCCGGCAGCCGATCCATAGCGCGGTCCAGGAAAGTCAACCGATCCGGCGGGGCAAGTCCCAGGTGGCGCCAGGCGCCCGCCGTTGCGACCCGTCCCCGGGGAGTCCGCGCGAGCAGGCCGGCGCGCACGAGAAACGGCTCACAGACCTCCTCAACGGTGTCAGGTT
>CAWDLN010000021.1:0-69361 GCA_963803115.1 uncultured Actinomycetota bacterium | reverse complement strand
CGGGAAGACCAGGTACCGCACAGAGTCGCTGTGCCAAATGCCTGCCCACGTCGATGTCACCACCCGCAGCTCCGGGCATAAGATCGCAGGTCAAGCCACATGAGCAGGACTCGGACTCCGCCGCTCTCCTAAAGCGAAAGCACAGGTTGAACTCGTAGGTCACCTCTGTGCCCATGCCCTCGTCCTCGCTGTAGCAGTTGACCGATCCCTCAGCCAGCGACCGGTCACCGAGGTGCAGCACGCGGTGAGGCCAATGGTCGTGCCCGGCGCACTGGAGCGCGACCTGAATGGCATTGTTCAAGGAACGGTCCGCGCCGAGCGGCCGGCGTGGGCTCGATCTGACAGCGACAGGCGGGTCCCGGACCACGGAAGATCTGCCCGTGCCGGTAAAGGTGCTCGGGGTTCGGTTCCTGTCTGTACGTGAAATGCGTCTTCGTTGCTCGTAATGGACGGGCGGAGGCTGGCGGGTTGGATCGGGAAGAGGAGTTTAGGTGGCTGTTCGCCACGGAGTACCAGTCCGTGGTGCGCGCCATTTACGTCGTTCTGCGCGACCGCGCGCGGGCCGAGGAGATCGCCCAAGACGCGTTCGTGCAGCTGCTGCGGAACTGGAGGAAAGTTCGTGACTACGACTCGCCGCCGGCGTGGGTGCGACGTGTCGCCATGCGGCTCGCGGCGAAGGACGCTCGGCGAGAGCGGCTCGGGAGTTTGTTAACACGGCGAGCGGCGGCGGCGCGGACTCCGTCTGCTGAGGCGGAACCAGCCTCGGATGCCGAGCTGCGCGAGGCGATCGGCCGCCTGCCAGCACAGCAGCGCGCGGTCGTTGTGCTGTTCTACTACGAGGACCGGCCGATGGACGAGATTGCACAGATCATCGGCTGCTCACCGTCGACTGGTTGGGTTCATCTGCACCGAGCGAGAAAGCGGCTGGGCGCGTTGCTCGCCCAGGAGGTGAGCGACGATGTCCGTTGACCAGCGCCTACGGAATGGTGTGGCTCGCATCGCGTCTGAGGTGACGGTCGACCCGTCGTCCGCGTTGAAGATCGTGCAAAGCCGCGCACGCCGACAGGTCCGGATGATTCGGATTGTCCAGGTCTTCGCCGTTGCCGCCGCTGTCGCCCTCGGCGTCATGGTGGTTCCCCCAGCTTTCGACCATGTTCGTCAGCCCACCGATCCAGCGGTGCAACCGGGCAGCGAGCTCGAGGGTACGTATGTCGTCGATGTCATCGACAACCCGGCGAACCGCACGGCGGGCGTCGTGGGCCGCTGGGTGGTGACTCTGGGGCCCAACGGTCTCATCGAGATCATCCCCCCGTCGACCTATCCGGGCCCGCGCACTGGCCCGACCTACCGCATCGAGGGCAACGAGCTGCGCACCGACGTGCTCGTGGAGAGCGTGGGCTGCCAAGCGACCGGAGCGTTCGTCGGTATCTACCGTTGGGCGCGCAACGACACGATTCTGCGCTTCGTCCTAATCTCCGACGCGTGCCCCGCACGGATTGCTCTATTCACTGGTCAGGATTGGGAGGCGACATGACCCGCCAGACGGGACTCATCGCGGGGCTGGCTTTCGCCCTGGCCGTGGCGGGCTGCACCGGCAACCCCGCGGGCAAAGACACGACTTTCGCCGAGGCGGAATGCCCGGACAACGTATCTTCTGTGGTCGTCGGCGAATTGACCTGCGGTTTCCTCACCGTGCCCGAGGATCGGTCCGACCCCGCGCGAACAGTCCGTATCTTCGTCGCCCGGATCGTGCCATCCGAACGCGTGCATGACGATCCCATGCTCGTCGTGGGCGCCGACCTTGCCGGCCTGCCAAACTACGGCGGGGTCGCCCCGCTCGCGCAGCGCGTCGGCCGCGAGGTGATCATCATGGACACTCGCGGCGTCGGCCACTCGCAACCGAGCCTGGCCTGCCCCGAGGTCGACCAGCTGCGCACGAAGGTCCTGGCGACGGCCACCGATGACCCGGCAACCCGCAAGGCATACCTCGACGCGATCACCGCCTGCCACGACCGGCTTACCGGCGATGGCGTAGACGTCTCCGCCTACAACCTGACGGAGATGGCTGCGGACGCGGAGGACCTACGGATTGCGCTCAACGTGGAGAAATGGAACGTGGTCACATACGGCACAGCATCGCGGATCGCCCTACAGATGCTACGGTCCAGCGCCGGCCACCTGCGATCGCTTCTGCTCGACTCACCCGAGGTCCCCGGCACCGACCCACGCGCCATCGCTGCGACGGCCACCCGAGTCCAGGTCGACGCCGTACTCGCCTCATGCACGGCCGATCAGGCTTGCTCGACGGCCTTCCCGAACGCACGGGCGTCGTTGGACACCGCTCTGGCCACGCTCGCCGCCCGCCCGGTTACCGTCGCAATGGGAGAGCCGACCGGGTCAGGAAAGATCACTGTGCTGTACGACGACGCGATGCTGGTGCGCACCCTGCGGGCCATGCTGTCCGACGGCGGCAGCAGCGGCCCGATCATGGTGCCCCAGGCGATCCCGGCGTTCCTCGCCCACGTCAACGCCGGGCGGCTGGCTGAGGTGGGTCCGACCCTCGCCCCGATCGTGGTCGGCTCACAGCCGTACTGCATCGGGTACCAACCCAAGTGCCTTCCGCAGTTGAGGATGAGCGTCGGCGTTCTGTACTCGGTGCTCTGCCATGACATCGCGCCGTTCCACGACACCGACGTCCCAATCTGGACTGCAACGCGGGCACCCGGGATATCGCCAGCGTATGGAGCGAGCCCACTCCTCGATGTCTGCGACAAGTGGCAGGTCGATGGAAAGGCGCCCGCCGAGGTTGCCAAGCCGCCCACGGGTGACGTGCCAACCCTGGTCGCGACCGGAGCGTTCGCACCGTATGCACCCGAAGACGTGCTCCGTGAAACGCTTAGTGGACTGACTAACGTCACGTTCGCCATCGACCCGGGTAACGGACACAACGTCATGGTCAGCACCGACTGCCTCGCAGCCGCCCGCAACAAATGGCTCGACGCGCTTTTCCTCGCACCGGCCGACCTGGCCTGTATGGACGATCAGAGCGCACAGTTCGTCACCGACCTCACCACCGTGTTGAGCACCACGACCGCGCCTGGGCCCGACAACGCTTCGCTTGAAGGGGCCTGGTTGGTATCGCTCACCCGTGGCGAGATGACAGCCGCGCTGGCTGCGGGAGGCTTTCCCGACCTGGGCGATCGGTTCTTCCGCGTGGAGGAGATCCCAGCGGATGGTGTTCGCTTCCTTCTCAAGATCGAGGACGGACGATTCTCCGGTGTCTTCAACAATGGCTTGGACGAGAAGGGCGAGTGGTACGTCGGCTGGAGCGGCACCATTGCGGTGCAGGGTAGCCAAATCGAGCTCAAGGACCCAAAGGAGGGAACCACCGAAACCCTGCGCTTCGCGATCACCGGCGACCAGCTGGAGCTGACACCGCTCACAGCAACGCCTGCCACGCTCAAGGGCCTGCCGACCCTCGCCTTCGACCACGCCTACCTCGCCGCCAAGGCCCTCACACGGGTTGATTGCGCGACAGTGACTCCACCGTGCACCTAGCTGCTGTTGCTTCCGGGCGATCCCGAACTAGCCCCGATGTAGGCGTGGTTGATCTCGGCCATGATCAGAGGTATTCATTCATCAAGGAAGGCTTCCGTGGATCATCGTCAGGCCGACAGGGTCGCATTAGTCACCCGCTCCGGTACCGGCCGTGACAAGGCCGGCCGCGTCGCTGGCCGGCGCCTCCTTGCCGCTGTCATGGTCATCGGACCGCTGACCCAGGTGGGCGCGATTCTGGTTCTGCCATGGATCGGCAGCGATGACTATGTGTCAGCGGTGCGGGCCAACGCCAACACGTATCCCGATTATGCGTGGCTCGGCCTGGTCGGCGCGCTGACGCTCGCGCCGGCGGCAATCGGCGTGGGCCTGGCGGTGTGGCGAACCCGGCCGGGATGGGCGCTGGCCGGGCTGATCCTGACCGTGCCGGGACTGCTCAACCCGGACGGCAACCCCGAAGACCTCATCTACGCCGCCAACGGCGCCGGGGTGCAGGTCGACACGACGCGCAGCATGCTGGACGAACTCGCGGCGCTGCCAGCGTTCGGGCCAGTCGGCTTCTACGCGTTCGCCGTCGCGTTCGCCCTTGGCGGCGTTGTGCTCGGGATTGGAATCATCAGGTCGGACAGTGCGCCGCGTTGGGCCGGCGCAGCCCTTGTCATCGCTGGGCTGGTCGGCGTTGCTGGCTCGTTCATCGAGTTGGGACCGGTTGTGTTCGGCGGGATGTGGACGCTTGTGGTTGTCTCGTTCACCGGCTGCGCCATTCGCACGGCACGGGTACAACGTCCTTAGCCGCGAAACGGCCGAGTCTGCGTGCTCGCAGGTGCGAAGAAAGGCAAGGTCAACACCAAGCACGGCCCATGATCGTTTGACATCACCAACTGACATCAACCGCGCTGACCGCACCCGACTCTCACCGAACGGACCAGGCCGCCGGACCTGCGCTGATGGACTGTCGCGGACGGCCGCACGGATGCCGGGAGCGCCTTACAAGCGGGGATCGGTCGGCGTCCCATCGCCATTACTCCGTCGCGCCGCTGAGTTACCAACTGAGTTACTACCGCGACGCACGATCAGCGTCAACGGCGGTCGTCTGAACACTGAAGCCCCAGCACAGGCGGTGCGCCGAGACTGGTCACCTGGTCGCGCTCACTCGTTCACACCGAAGAGGCCACTGGTTCGATCCCAGTATCGCCCACCATCAATAGACACAGCTCGCGGCCCTTCCAACGAAGGGCCTTCGTCATCTTCGGACTCGTCCTCCGGCTCCGGAGGCAGCGAAAAGGCAGCAAACGCGTCGCGGACCCGCTTGTCGCGGTCCTTAGTAGAGTGGGTGTAGCGGTCGAGAGCCGTCGATGTCCGCTCGTGCCCCATGACCTTCGCACCGTCGTTGATGGGAACGCCATCAGAGACCAACCACGTGGCGTACGAATGCCTCAAGTCGTAGAACCTCAGGGTCGCTGACAAGCCGGCCCGCTGAAGCGACGGCTTCCAGATCCGCGCTCTGAATGTGCCTCGCTTGAGTGGCGCGCCCGTGCTGGCGACGAAGACCAGGCCGTCGTCACCGGGCTGATAGTGACGCTCGTGCTTCATGAGAAGGTCGAGTGCGAACGGCGGGATCGGGGCGGTACGCCGTCCTGCTTTCGACTTCGGGTACGGCTTGAGGCGCACGTGTCCGGACACACCTCCTCGGCGACTCGGACGACGGTCACGACTGCGGCCCCTAGGTCGATCGCGTCCCACCGGAGACCGACTACCTCTCCCCACCGCAGGCCCATTCCGGCGGCTATGCCCACGAGCGGTCGATACCGATCGGGCACTGCCGGAAGAAGTCGCCGGACCAGCTCGAGTCGGCTAATCGTCTGGTCGTCGGTATCACGGCGCCGCCGCCGCGCCACCTTGACGCCGTCGCACGGGTTGTGCCCGATGAGCCGATCCCTCACCGCGGATCGCATGACGCTCGAGTCCAAGCGGAAGCACTCCGACACCGATGCCGGTGACAGACGCTGTCCAAGCGAGGTGACCCACGCCTGTACAGCCGAGTGACCGAGGCCGGCCAGCGGTGTGCGTCCCCAGCGGGCGAGTACATGGTTTCTCATGATCGATGTATCGCGAGCCGCCGTCGTCCGCTCGTTGTTCCGGCTAGCGAGCCATCGCTCGGCATAGTCGCCGAATCTCACGCGACCCGCATCGGGTGCAATGTAGACACCGCGATTGAGAGCGGATTCGACCTCGGCAAGGAAAGCGTCCGCCTCACGCTTCGTCCTGAAAGTCTTCGACCGCTGCCGGCCCGATGCCTCTCGCCAGCAGGCCCGGTGTCCGCCGGCCGGCGTCTTGCGGACGTACCCCACTAGCGTCCACCTCCGCCGTCGCGGTGCTGAGTTGCCGGATTATCAGGCTCGGCGTCATCCGGGTCGAGCCCGTCTAGCCAGTTGTGAAAGCGGGTCTTGGGTGCAACCCACCGGCCGCCCATCTTGAGGGCAGGAATGGTGCCCTCGCGAATGAGCGTGTACGTGCCGCTCAGGGCGAGGCCGAGCATCTCGGCGACCTCCTGAACGGTGTAGACGACTCGGTCGTGTGTCCGTTTAGGACGGAACCGGTCGAGCGTGCTGCTGGACAAGTTGGTGTGGCTCCTTTGGTCAGGCTGCGGCAGCCGCGGGCTGAAGCAGGTTCGGCGTCGTTGCCGGAACATCGGGGGGTCGCTCGCGATCGCCTGCCGCTTCGAGCGCAGTGCGGGCCCGGGTTCGGGCGGCGATGGAGCGGAAGATGCGTTCTTGCAGGCTGCCTACGTCGTGGTCGCCGGGCCGGGCCAGTTCGTAGACGTAGCGGTGCTGGTCGTTCTCTTCCGGGACCTGGTCGTCGAGCAGACCGGCGGTGATGGCACGGAACCAGTCCCGGCCGTCGAGCCGGTGGTCTGTCAATGTCTTGTTGGACCAGTTCCGTGAGACCAGGCACCGTCGACCGGTGTAGCCGAGACTGGCCCGTTGATGGACCTTGCCTCGACAAGCGCCAGGGATCAGATTCTTTTTGGCACCGTCGGGTTGCACGCCGTAGAGGAGCCAGTTGGCGCAGCGAGGCGAGCAAGGCAGCACCGACGCTCGGCGTGCAGTCGATCGAAGTGTGCTCGTTGCCCTTCGCCTCTGACGAAGGTGTGGTCGACCAGATCTTTGGTGATGTACTTCGTTGCGTACTTGATCGCCCGTTCTGCGTGCTCGGTCCCGCCCTCGATGCCGCGCACGTCGACGGTGCGAGTCTGGCGACATATGCGGGCTGCGTGTCAGGAGCGGAAAGCGCGTCAATGGCTTGCTGCCACGTCTTCAGCGGTGTCTGGACCCTAGGGTCTACATAGGACTGTGCGGCCTCGTCCAGCCGCGTACGGCGAATGAGCGTGGGTGGCCAGGCGTCGTTGCATCTCGACAGCGCCGGCGTATGCGATCTTCCAACCAACGGCTCGGCGATAGTTTTGCCAGAAACGATCGAGCAGGTGCGGGAAGAAGATCAGTGAGAGCGCGTGGGCCCGGTAGTCATAGGCGTCGGGGTCGATCGGTGTGCCGAGCCGTTCGTCTTGCTCGCCGTGCGAGTGCCCGCAGGCGCACGGCTCGAGCTGCCCACGACGCATCCGCTTGCCGCTGTGGACGGCGCCGAAGCTGGGCAGAGTGGCGGTGAGGAGCATGGAGGGCCGGTGCTCCTTGCCGTCCTTTCCTCTGTAGGTGCGCCCGATTGACCGGTTCTCCACCTTGCGCCGGGGCAGCGTCGGGGCGTCTTGCCGCCGCTTGGTGGAGCGGACAGTCCGGGCCGTGCTCCGCGCACCAGGCTTGGGCAGGGTGCCGCGGATCCGTTGGCCGGCCAAGTACTCGTCCAGTTCGGCGACGCCGCCGTCGAGGTCGGCGACCTGGTCCCACGCGCCCTCGCGGACCGCAATCTTCTTCTCGAACAGGAACTCTCCGCGTAGGTGCAGGAGCGCGACGACCCTCCGCCGTCGAATGGCTGAAGCTCGGCTGACGGCCGCAGTCGTGGCGACGCGGAAGGGCCGGATGGACGAGGCTCTCTCCATCGGCCTGGCTGCGCTAAATGGACCGCGAAAAATCATTGCCGTCGCTGCTCATGGTCGCCGGAGAGCTGGACGCCGAACTAACCCGGCGGTGGCCGGCTGAGGACCGCATCGAGGAGTTCCGAGAGGCCGTCCGCACCCTCCGGTGACCGCGTCAGCCCTACCGTTGGAGCGACGATCCTGCGCCGATCGGGATCGGAGTCAAGGCCAAGCCCGCTGCGCGGGTCGACCTCCGGTCGAGCCTGGACACCGACCCCTCACCGGCGTATGTCCGCACCCATGCCGGGATCGGCCCAAACTAGTCACAAACCGTTCTGGCCCAGCGGCTTGACCGGCCCCGCTCCTTCAGGGATGACCCGGCCACTCGGTAAGAATCATTGGCGGCGATCAGGGGACGCCCGCAGGCCGGACCAGCCTCCCCACCACCGTCGTGGGCACGCACCGTGGCCAACCACCCACCGCCTCCAGCCGTGTTTACCGAAGCACCACACTGACCGTCGCGTCGGCCGATGTGCCGGAGTCCCTACGCCCACCGACGCCGATCTCCTGGTTGTCTGTGTCGTGACCGGGTGCCGCGATATCCGTCGGATCTGACCGCTGCGCAGTGGCGGGTGCTGGAGCCGCATGCGCTGCACACTCCGGCCCCGGCTGCGCACCGGGGTGGGGCCGCGACGTGCGGATCTGCCCGTCTGCAAGCGGTTTTCTCCACTGGCCCTGCAACCGACGATGCCGGTGGCGTCGAGCAGGCCAGGCCTCGCCACGTGACTGACGCTGATCCACGAGGAAGGCAGAACCTGCCGCTGTCTCGGAGTCCTCACGGACGAACGTGGATGATTGTCTTCCCCTTGATCCGCTCGGTCGGGTTGAAGGCGGCGACGGCGTCGTCGAGGGTCGCGACTTTGCCGATGTTCGTCCGCAGTCGTCCGTCCCGCACCCGCTGGACGATCTCACTGAGTTGGGCACGATCGGACTCGACAACGAAGTCGACCGCCAGGCCGTCCGCGGGCCGCGCCTCGGGCGGCCCGACGACGGACACCAGCGTTCCTCCGGCGCGAATCGGGCCTGCGGACCGCTTCCCGATGTCGCCGCCGATGACATCGAACACCAGATGGACTTCGCCGACGTCTTCGAGGGCGTCGTTGTCGAGGTCGACGAACTCTTGCGCGCCGAATTCGAGCACCCTCTGACGGTCGGCGGCGCGTCCGGTGCCGATGACGTATGCGCCGAACTCACATGCGAGCTGCGTCACCATCGACCCGACTGCGCCTGCCGCGCCGTGCACGAGGACGCTCTGCCCCACCTGAAGGCGACCGTGCTCAAACAGTCCCTGCCACGCGGTCAGTCCCGAGATCGGCAGGCTCGCGCCTACCGTGAAGTCGACGTCGCCCGGCAGCGGCGCGAGGTTGCGCGCCTCGACGGCCGCGTACTCTGCCAAGGTGCCGTCGCGAGTCCAGTCGGTGAGGCCGAACACCCGCTGTCCCACCGACAGCCCCGTCGTGCCATAGCCGAGAGCGGTGACCACTCCGGCCAGCTCGTGCCCAGGGATCGACGGTGTTCGGTCACGGTCGAGGCGATCGGTCCAGGTCGAAGGCCACGTCAGCTCAGTCGGCACGAATCCCGACGCATGAACCTGAACAACGACGTCGTTTATCGCTGCGTGCGGCTCAGGCCGCTCCGCCAGCGTCATCCCGGCCGTTCCCGCAGCCTGGTCCGTCACCACGATCGCTTTCATGGGAATTGTCTCCTCGGCCATTTGTCTCTTTGGGGGAAATGTTACGGGGATGGAAAGGACGCATCCGGCCGATCTGGACAACGCCGGCCGGCCGCGTGCGTCGATGGGTGCGTGTCGCTCGCGGACGAACGCGGATGATCGTCTTCCCCTTGATCCGCTCGGTCGGGTTGAGGGCGGCGACGGCGTCGTCGAGGGATTGGGCTGCGCCGGTACGGTCGGCTTGGGCTAGATCGGCTCGGGTGGGTCAACGACGCGCTCCGGCTGTATCCGCCGCAGCGCTTTCGACCGCCGGCGAGACACCATCACGCCACCCCCAGACGAGCACGGGCCAGGCAGCAACGGCGCAACAGAGATGTTGGCAATGGACGACAACTGAAGACATCGGACACCGCATATATGCCGAGGTCAGGCGACATAAACGCCAGCCGTCGATGAAACCCGGGGGCCACGCGCCGTCACCCCCCGGACGGTGGTCGTACGCAAGCCGCTGGTCGTTTGGCCAATTCCTCATTCGTTGATCTCCTCAGAGTTCAGGCGGTCCCGCGCAACGAGGTCCGGCGCAGGATCGTATACAAGGCCCATCCAGCCGCGAGGGATCGTGAATCCTTCCGCGATCCGGACGAGCAGGTCGTACGAGGTCACCACCCGCCGGCCGGCGACGATCTCCGAGATCTCGCCTTGTGATTGTTGGGTGAAAGCGGCGATCTGCCGCTGCGAGACACCGTGCTTCTGGAGGAGCTTGTAGACGGCAGCGATGTTTCGGTTGGCAAGCGCCAGCCGCATCGCGCGGGTGTTCCACACTTCGAGAGGCAGGGAGTCGGGGTAGAGGTACGCCCAGCGTCCGGGGCGCACCGAGGGGCCAGGTTCAATGGACATGGGTCAGGACTCCAGTTCCTGATCAAGGCCCGGGTAGCGGGTGCTCGCAACACCCGTCCGGGCCGCCTACGGCAAGACCGCCCGCCTACCCGTGGCGGGATTCACCTCCCGCGTGACGAGGCTCGGTGATTCGGAGCCGAGCAGCACAGAGGCAGCGAACAATCCGCAAGCGGCGCGCACCAGACCCCAATGGACCGCAGATTGAGCCGTCTGACCTCGGACTTCGGCACGACAACCACGGCCGAGATCGCGCTCGCCCGCGTTCACACCGAAGAGGCCACTGGTTCGATCCCAGTATCGCCCGCCCAGATCGGAGGCCATGTCCCATCGATGGACATGGCTCTTTCCATGTCGGTACAGCTACGGCTGGCCATCGAGAGTCTCTCCCAGGCGTCGGAGCGCTTCGCTGGTGGCGTTCGAGGAGACCCGCGTGTAGATCTCCATGGTGATCGAGCACTGCGCGCGGCGGAGGATCTGCATGGTCACACGAGGGTGGACGTCGAGGTCCGCGAGAACGGTGCCGCGCGTGCGGCGGGCATCGTGAACGGTCATCTTCCGAACGCCGGCTTCGGCAATCCGGCGTTCGTAGGAGCGGTTGAAGTTGCGTGGCTCGATCGGGGTGCCGTAACGGGTCGTGAAGACCAGCTCCGCTGCACCAGCGCTTGCCTGTGACTCGGAGGTCGGATCGTGGCGGATGGTCGGATGGATGGTTGGATGGATGGGCGAGGGTGGGGAATCACCCCGACAACGCCGTAGGCATTACGAGAGGACCGCGGTCGGAGCGTGAGCGTAAGTCGTGTAAGTGAGTGTGGCGCGACCGGTAACCTTGCGCTTGGTCGATCGAGTGCGGTTGGGGTGGTGCCCATGAGTCAGGCTCCTGTCGACACGGCCTCGATGACGTTCGACCAGGTGCTACGGGGACGCGCTATCCATCCGGTGTTCCAGCCGATCGTGTGCATCGATGATGGTGAAATAGTTGGGTTCGAGGCGCTGGCCCGAGGCCCAGCTGGCTCGCCTTGGGCTGCGCCAGCGGCACTATTCGCGGAGGCGTACCGCGCCGGCAAGGCAAGCGAGCTCGATTGGGTCTGCCGAGTTGCAGCCACGCGTGTATTCGCAGCCGCCGGCATGCCGGAGTCGGTCTCGTTGTTCGTCAACGTCGAACCGGCATCGTTCGGATCATCTTGCCCGCCCGACCTCGCCCAGCCGCTAGCCGCCGCGCTCACCCGTCACCGGCGCGTGGTCCTAGAGATAACCGAGCGCTCCGTGGCCAGGGATCCGGCAGGAATGCTCGGCGTGGTCGAAGAGGCGCGCCGCGACGCCATAGGCGTGGCCCTCGACGACGTCGGCATCGAACCGTCCAGTCTGGCGATGATGCCACTCATTCGACCTGATGTGATCAAGCTTGACCTGACCGTCATCCAGGGAAGAACCAACCGCGCAGTAGCGAGGATCGTCAATGCCGTCATGGCGGAAGCCGAACGGACCGGGGCCGCGATACTGGCCGAAGGCATCGAGTCGGACCGCCAGCTGCGCGTGGCACAAGCGATGGGCGCAACGCTCGGCCAGGGTTGGTACTTCGGGGTACCAGAGCCCTCGCCCGCACCACCGCCGGCGGCCAGGCACCCGATTGATCTCCTGCCTGCCGTCGACACCACCCAACCGTTCACGCCGTTCGGCGCGGTCCGCGGCCGGCGGCTCAGCCAAGGGACCGAGCCGCTACTGCGTCCGTTGAGCTTGCATCTTGAGTACAGGGGTCTTGACGCGACGGATCCCACTGTGCTGCTCGCTTGCTTCCAGGATGTGGACCGGTTCGGTGAGCCGACTCGGCGGCGCTATGCGCAATTGGCTGACCGCGGGGTGTTCACCGCGGTTCTGGGTCGGAACATGCCTAGCAAACCGGGACCCGGCATCCGGGGTGCCCGCCTCGATCAAGCCGACCCCATCGCTCGAGAGTGGACGGTCATAGTCCTGGGAACACACTTCGCCGCTGGTCTGCTCGCCAAGGAACGCGATGGCGAGGCGGGACGCGGCGTATTCGACTTCGTCGTGACGCATGATCGGGATGTGGTCATCGCGGCCGCGCGGCCGTTGATCAAAAGGATTCTTGCAGCTGACAGCTAGGCCGAGCCCAGCGAGTTCGGTTGCCGAGGGACTCGTGGGGCAGACTCTGGCACGTCTCGGTCCGCGATCCATCAACCTCTGTCGGTGCTGGCGCACTCCTCGGCCGCATGGGCGTTCCAGCACGGTGACGATTTCGTGCTCATGTCACCGTTCGGCGGAGAACCGCAACGCGGCGTGGACACCTCGCCGGAGAGCCTCGAAGCGCGAGAGCGCTACTTTCGCAACGGCGAGGCGGAGCTGGAAGTGGTGCAGACCTAGACGTCGGGCGACATGGTTGTGTTGGCTGCGATCGAACGACAGCACGGCGAGGTCGGTGGGCTGCCAAACCAGGACTGGTCGCTGCGAGTGACTCTCGTTTTTCGGCGCGGCGAATCCGGGTGGCGACAGGTGCACCGGCATGCCGACGCGCTTGTCCATGGCATCAACCTGATGTGGAACGGCCCTGTCAAGTGTGAGTACGGCATTGCGGTGGTGTGTCTGGTTTGCCGATCGATTGGCGGCGGGTTCGGGGCGCGCCGCAGTCTCCTCCCTGCCTCGATCGCTGCCTGAACCGCGGACGGGTGGGCGGGTCAGGGGTCAGCCGAAGGCTGATCGCGAGCGACGCGAAGCGCCCTTGACGCGCTTGCCCGGGAGCGGACGATTGAGCAGCGGGGCAGGGAAGGGATTGAATCGGTGTGTCGTGGGTGGTGATCGGGCGGGGTGGCCACGACGCGTCGGGGCGGAGCGGGTCGGTGCGCCGCCCTTCTGATGTTCGCGTATCGAGTTCGCATGTCGGGGATGCGCAGGATGGTGCCCCTGACTAGGTGCGGCCATCACCGCCGTGGCGGTGGGCCATAGGTCGTTCGGGGATCGTTCCTGCCACGGCGTGCCCCGACGCGTCGTGGGGTTTGTGGCGCGCGCGGTCACGATGCCGACCGGTGTGTGCTCCGCGCGCGGGTACATGGGGTGTCCTTCAGCTTGTGGGCGCGGTCATTTCGGCCCAGCAGAACCCGGCGAGTTCGCGGGCGATGGCCACAGCGACGACGTTGCGGCTGGTCTTACGGGAGCTGAGCCGCCGGAACCGGGCGCACAGGCGCTGTTGAGCGGTCCAGGACCGGGCCGCGGTGGCCGGATCGACGCCGTCCTGGCGGCGGCGCAACACAGCACCCAGGCTGGCCTGGTGTTGGTAGGCCCAGGCGGACTCGATCAGCTGGGTGCGCAGGTGAGTGTTGCCGGCTTTGGTTATCCGTCCACGATGGACCGACTCGCCGGAGGAGTACTCGGACGGGACCAGACCGGTAAAGCCCATGAACGTGCGCGCGGCCGGGAACCGGCGCCAGTCCCCGACCTCGCTGGCAATCGTCAACGCGCCCAGGCGGGCGATCCCGCGGTAGGCGGCCAATCTGGCCACCGCGTTGGTGAACGGTCCGTGGGTGTACCAGTGCCCCAGGTCGGCCTCAATCGCGGCGAGCTCGGCGTCGCGGGCGGCCAGCACGGCCCGGTAGTGGCCGTAGGTCGCGTGCAGCGCCGGGTTGTCGAAGCGTTGCGCGGCGAGCCACTGTTCGTGCTTGCCGGTCCAGGCGTCCTGGTACCAGATCCGGTCGTGGCGCAACAGGAACTTACTTAGCCGGTGCCGGCTGCGGGTGCGGTCCTGCACCAGGGCGGCCCGTGCTCGACACAGATCGCGGACCGCTTCCTCAGCCTCGGTCGGCACGTGGATCGCAACCAGCTCCCCAGCCCGGTGTAGCCGAGCCAGGCGTTGACAGTCACGTCGATCGGTCTTGACCCGATCCGCCGGCGCCTTCGGGATCAACCCCGGAGCGACCACGTCACAGGCCACCCCCATCGAGGTGAGCAGCCGGTGCAGGCCGAACCCGGTCGGACCCGCCTCGTAGCAGACCCGCAGCTGGCTGCGATCGGGGAAACGGTCGATCAGACGCCGCACCGACGCCTCATCATTGATGATCGTCTCCACGTCGGGAATCTGCTCGCCCCACCGCAGAATCCCCACCGCGAACTTGTCCTTACTCACGTCCAACCCCAGGTGGATCGGACCAGCAGACAGAGAGACACTGGACTTCATAACGGCCGGCTCCTTCCGGTGTGGCTCCTTCCGCTCCAGGGTGGATGACCCACGAGAGATCACCTACGGGTGCAGCGGATGTGAGCCGGCCGTTCCATGCTGACTAGAACAACTCGCGGTACTCGCCCGTGGCGATTGAGGCAAGCTCAGAAGGTTTGGTTTAGCCTGGCGCTGGCTCGGGCAGCACGATGAGGCGGCCGGTCGATGAGACGGCGTATGGTACGGCCGCCAGGAACATTCCGGCCGCGGCGATCCATAGAGCGGACCGGAGTCCAGCGACCGTGCCGACCGCGCCGCCCAGCAGCGTGCCGAGTGGCATTGCGCCCATGAGGCCCATGCGGAGCGTGGCCGCCACTCGTCCGCGCAGGTGATCCGGCGTGACGGATTGCCGGAGGCTGACCTGGTTGACGCCGTGCAGGCCGATGCCGAAGCTATCGACGAGCACCATGACGGCTGTCGCGACGACCGCCCAGCGAGTAGGAGCAACGGCGACGAGCAGGGCAGCCGGGCCGAACGCCGAAACGGCCACGCGCATCGTGCGACCAAGGCCGAATCGTCGCGTTACTGCGGGCACGACGAGCACGGCCGCAAGAAAGCCGAGGTTTCCCAACGCGAACGCGAGTCCGATGATGCCAGGAGAGGCGCCCGCGTCGCGAACGAGGTAGACGAGCAAGGCCGCTAAGAGTGCACTGCGGAAGAAGTTTGCCGTCGTTGTCGTCAGCGCGATCGCGCGTAGGTACGGGTGATGTAGCAGGTAACGCGTGCCCTCGACCACTTCGCGGCCGAGGGCGCCGATGCGTCGATTCGTCGGCGGCACACGAGGGACGCGTGCCAACCGCCTGATTCGAGCTATCAAGGCTCCGGAGGCGAGGAAGCTGACAGCGTCGGCAATCAAGGCCGCCGGAGCTGACGTCAGCTGGATCAATGCGCCGGCCAGGGCGGGACCGGCGATCTGCGCGCTCGACCGGCTGATCTCGAGCTTGCTGTTGCCATCGATGAGGAGCCGACGGTCGATCAGGCTCGGCAGGTACGAGCTCGATGCGTTGTCGAAGAAGACCGTGAGCACCCCCGTCACAAACGCGACGGCGTAGAGCTGGATGAGCGAGAGCGCGCCGGTCGCGTAGGCCAAGGGCACCGAGACAAGGACGGCCGCTCGGGCCAGATCGGCAAAGACCATGAGTTGCAGTACGCGTCCGATCCGGTCGATGATCGCGCCCGCGGGCAGGCCGACGAGCAGGAACGGCCCGAGCTGTGCGGCGCCAAGGATGCCGACTTCGAAGGGTGTCGCATCGAGAACTGTGATGGCGATCAACGGCAGGGCCAGCCGCGTGACCGCGTCGCCGACCAGCTGACCGATGCGGCCGCCCAGAAGCGGAGGAAGTCTGCGTGCCGCCATAGTGAGGACCGTCGCATGTGGCGAGTTATACTGCAACCACGGTTACAACTGCAACCGTGGTCACATTCCGCGCCCGAGATTCGTGCTGCGGCGTGGGAGTCAGCTGGCCTGGAGGGGGCGTTCGTAGGTCTGGCCGACGAGGTCCACGCCGAAGCTGTGGTGTTCCTGCTCGTGGACGAGTGTGAAGTCGTGGTCGAGGTAGATCTTCCGCGCCGCCGCAAGCACGGAGTTGGTCCACAGTCGCATCCGCTCGTAGCCAGCGTCGCGGGCAAATTCCACGCACGTGTCGACCAGTTGCCCGCCGAGGCCGAGGCCCCGACCACGCGGGTGGACGAGCAGTAGCCGCAGTTGCGCTGTTGTCTCGTCGGCCGGGACGCAGAACACGCAACCGACCCGTTCGCCGTCCAGCTCGGCGATCCACGCGGCGCGACGGTCGGCAGTGGACTGGGCGTAGTCGGCCACGATCCGGGCCGCCAGACCCTCGTAACTCGTGTCCCAGCCGAACTCGTCGACGTACACCTCACTGTTGGCCATCACGACCCAGCCCAGGTCTCCGGGCTTGCCGAGCGGCCTGATGAGGACAGTCATCAGAAGGCCTCCAACTGAAACGACTGTTTCAGTGCCACAATAACCCGGTGACTCTCACCGGACCAGCCCCGTCGGCTCGGCAGTTAGAACTGCTCGAGAAGGCGTACACGTACGCCCTTGACAACGGCATCGCCGAACTGTCACTGCGACCGCTGGCGGCGGCGATCGGTTCGAGCCCGCGGGTGCTGCTCTTCCTGTTCGGCAGCAAGGACGGCCTGGTCCGGGCGTTGTTGGCCCGGGCACGGGCGGACGAGCTTGCCATGCTGGCCGACCTCGGACCGACGCACGGAGGCATCGGAGCCGTGGTCGAGCGGGTCTGGGACTGGCTGGTCCAGCCGCGGTACCGGCCGCTGCTCACCCTGTGGATTGAGGGCTACGCCCGCTCGCTTGTGGAACCCGCCGGCGCGTGGTCCGGTTTTGCCAAGGCGACGGTCGACGACTGGCTCGCCGTGCTGGCATCCGCCCAACCGGGAAGGCTCCGGCGTACCAGAGCGGGAGAAGCGCAACGCACACTCGCCCTCGCAGTGCTGCGGGGCGGAATTTTCGATCTACTCGCAACCGGCGACGTCCCCAGGATCACCGAAGCCGTCCGGACCCACGTCCGTGCGATTGATGAGAACTGACATTGTCCGCGTATGGGACGACGCACGCACGGTCGAGCTGGGCAGGATTCAGTCTGCGGATGTCGCCGCCGTCCCCCTGCGTACGTCGACCGATTGAACGCGCGACTCGTCGTCCTTCCTGTCCTCGTCATCCTTCCTTTTGCGTCGCAACCGTATCCGGCGGAGCTTGCACAGGAAGGATCCAGTGATGAGGCCGACCGCGGCGAGCAGCACGGTCGCGATGCTGTTCAACGGAACCAGGCCAAAAAGGACCAGGTCGCTACCGGCAAGCGCCCCGCCGAGTAGGCCGAGCGCGGCGCCAAGCAGCCGCATCGCGAACGAGCAGCCGCCCTTCAAACCGACCAGCGCGAGGAAGGTACCGAACAGGAGCGTGAGCGCCAGGCTGGCCCAGGCGATTGGATCTGGCCCACCCGCGACCCGCAACCGCATGGTGGCGGTACAGAACAGAGCGCCGTTTTCGTGGTGCTCCATGCGCAAGTCGAAGACAACCCCGGCGGGCAGCAGGTCCGGTAAGGTCTCGGTGCCAGAGGTCTCGACCTTCCCCGTGGAGCCGGACCACTCGCCGATCGTCACGCGGCCCAGCGGAGCCGGCAGAGCCAAGGCGACCGAGCCCGCGACCGGCCGCACCGTGCCCTGCGCCGGTCCCTTCACCCGCGCCGACCAGGTCACGGCGTCGGCCCTTGGAACCTCGATGACGTCGGCCGGGTCGACCGAGGCGGTGTCCACGGTGACGCCGCCGGGGCCCCACGTCGTGGTAGCCACGCAGGCTCCAGGTGGATCGGAGACATCCGCCGCCGCCGGACCGGCCCACGAGGCGAGTAGCGCCGCCGCTATCGCGGCGACCAGGCCGCCGCCCAGGATGAGACGTGGTCGGGCCAAGGCGGGCCTCCCTGTCGCGACGGGTTACGTGGGGCCGAGCGTAGGCCCCCGGTAATCGCGAGTCCACTGTTGCGACGCATGAGTTCGGTCGCCGTGCCGAACCAAAATCCGCCCCCACGTCGGGCCGGGAGACACGTGTGGACGAGCTGCGGTCCGCACGAAGTCCTCCCTAGTGACATTGTTCTGTATGCCGATTTCTCGTTCTTGTCCAACCGCTGAGCGATGTGGCCACGTTGAGCGATTGAGGTTTGCCCGGCTCTCGGTTGGGCGGATGCCGGTCGAGGTCGATTCGCAACGAAACCCGACGGGTCGTCATCGGCGACTGGTAGCTTGGGCCGCGCGGCGACAGAACCGGCGTCTCCGGTGATCTCGCAGCGCACCGCGGCGAAGCCGGACCGTCCGGCCGGCCAAGGCGCACCTTCAACATCTCCATCCCGCTGACGAGACCCAAGACCAATGGCCGTCAAATAGCGGCAATAGCGACGTCTGTCGATTTCACCAACGCAACGACGGGCATGCCAACCTCAAGACCCAGATCCTCAGCGGAATCTCTCGTGATCGCCGACATCATGACACCACCGTTGGCGAGCCCGAGCTTGACGACCGTCATGGCCGTGCCCACATCGATCGATGACACCGTGGCTGGGATCACGTTCCGAATGCTGAGCCGGCCCATAAGATCAAGAGCCAAGCTCACCTCGGTTGACTTGATGAGCAATTGCACGCGCGAACCGGGTTCTAGCTTCAGATCTGCCGCGGCGTCACTGGTGATGACCGCACTGAAGTCCAGCCCGTCGGCCACCTGAGCACGAACCACGGTCATCGCCGGACCGGCACTCACGGACTCCACGTTCGCATCGAACCTGTTGCGAATGCTCAACCTCATGATCAACCGCCCTTCTGGCCTCCTCCGCAACATACCCAGAAACCTCCGCGCACAACTCAGAACCGAGATCCGGGCCAACCGGGCGCCATGTTCGACGCGCGTCTGTCTACTCAGGACACAACAGCGCCGGTTATAGCACGCCGCCGCTGCGGCCGTTCGTCGAATCCGACGCCCCGTGAGCGGCCGGCTACGCGCCGGGCACAGGCACACCCGAGCCCGGCGGTATGACTGCCGAGAGAGGCGCTGCAGGCCGTACGGATGGTGGCGCGCGAAGGCCTCGTCGGAATGGACCTCGGCGAAATCGCTCCGCCCTACGACCACTCCACGCGCCTCACTGCGGATGAACGAGCCCAAGCCGAACGCGAGCGCGTGGGCGGGAGCTAGCGTACAGGGACTCGTAACGCCGGGTCACGACGCGCGCTCCACTTTGGATAGATCAGAGCGACCGCGTCATGAAGACGCTGTTCGGGTCGGGCTTGTAGTCCGCGAACGGCTCGCAGTAGTCAAAACCGAACTTCAGGTACAGGCTCCGCGCCGGCTCGAAGAAGGCGGCGGAGCCGGTCTCGAGACTGACACGGGTGAAGCCCATGCGCCTGGCCTCGGCGATGATGTGCTCGAGCAGGAGGGATGCGACCCCGCTGCGTTTGCGGGCCGGCTTGGTACGCATGGACTTCAGCTCGGCGTGTCTTGGATCCAGCTTCTTGATCGCACCGCAGCCAACGAGGGCGTCGGCGTCCGTGACGGACCAGAATGTGACGTCGGGCTGGCGGAGCCCGTCGAGATCCAGGGCGTGCTTGCTTTCCAGGGGAGTAATGGAGCGCATCTCCTGGATGTGCTCCTCGAGGAACTCGGCGATCGCCGGGCCGGAAAGGTCGTCGACCACTATCTCCACCTGAGCGACCTCTCTCCCGGACCCGCGCACGGCAGGGGCACACGGTAGCCCATCGCGCCGCGCGGCGAATGCTTCGGGTGTAGACCTGATGAGAGACAGGCGCCGGCTGAGAAGGGCGGATCGACTCATGGCTGAGCGGGAGGAGCGGGTCGACCTGCATCGCGCTCGGGAAGCGGCGAAGGAGTGCGAGCGGGCGGCGGCGCAGCTGGTTGAGTTCGCCGAGCGGCTTTCGGTGGTCATCGAGCCGGCCGACATGCTCGAGTACGACGAACTGCTGGCGCGGGAGACCGCTGCTCTTAGCCAGCGGGTGGAGGCGTTCAGCCGCCTCGGGCTCGGTGCCGGCAGCATCGATGCCACCGGCACCGAGAACGAGTAGGTCTGGCGACCAGGCTGACTCCTACCCGATCCCGCTACGACGATGCGCGGCCACCGGTATGCCGCGGGAGCAGCGCCAGGCGCGAGAGCGCCAGCGCGGCGACGAGGAGGCCGAAATCGCGCACGGCAACGTCGTAGTAGTTCCCCAGCGTCAGCAGGTTGACGATGATGCCGCCGAGCCAGAGCGCGACGACGAGTGAGCTCCATCGAGGCATGATCGCCACGAGAATTCCGGCAACGATCTCGATGGTGCCGACGACGTACATCGCCTGCTGGGCCGAGCCAGGGACGATTCGATCGATCCAGGGTGCAAGGTAGGTGGGCCAGTCGACGAGCACGTTGAAGAACTTGTCGAGTCCAAAAGCGATCGGTGCGACGGTGAACAGAGTGCGAAGGAGCAGAAAGGCCTGGTGGGCGGGATCGGCCGCCAGATCCGTCGGTTCCCGCACCTCGGTTTGGTTGGCCATGACCATGCCCTTCTAAGAGACGTATAGTTGTCATATAGAACCTACGGCAGCCTCAGTTCTAATGTCAACCGGTTGGTATTTTAGATTTTGACCATGTTGCTGCGCTCACGCTCGAAGCGGATCGCCACCGTCGCGGCTCTGGACGACCCCGTGCGGCGGGCGGTCTATGACTTTGTTGCCCGGAGCTCGACGGCCGTCAGCCGGGATGCCGCTGCCGAGGAACTGGGGTTGACTCGCCGGGTCGCGGCCATCCATCTGGATCGGCTCGCCGAGGTGGGGCTGCTGTCCGTGGAGTTCCGCCGGTTGCACGACCGCAGCGGGCCGGGCGCGGGCCGGCCATCGAAGCTGTACCGCCGCGCGACTGACGAGGTGGACGTGTCGGTGCCGGCTCGCCAGTACGAGTTGGTCGGCGATCTGTTCGTCGGCGCGGCTGCCGAATCACTCGAGAGCGGCGCCGACCTCCGGGAGGTGTTGAGCCGTCGGGCCTACGAGGCCGGTGCGGCGCTTGGTCAGGACGGGTCCAATATGCGCGCCATGCTCGAGGAGCTGGGCTACGAGCCTCGGGAGACGGACGACGGTCAGAGCCTCGAGTTGGCCAACTGCCCGTTCCACCGGATCGCGCGCGAACACACGGACCTGGTCTGCGGCGTCAATCTGCGGCTGCTCCAAGGGATTGCCGACACGCAGGAAAGTCCACCGCAGGTGCGGCTCGATCCGCGACCGTCGTGCTGCTGCGTACGCGTCGCCCTCCGGTAGCGTCCACTCTGGACACTAGCTGATGTCGATGCCGCCGACCGTGTGCCGTACCGGATGGTCCGCGACGATGGCCCGGCAATCCGTGATGGCCCGCGCCGCATGCTCCACATTGGGCGGTACGACGGCGGCTTCCCCGGCGCGCAGCACCCGGACCTCGCCGGCGACGGTTACCTCGAGTTCTCCGTCGAGCACGTGCCACACCTCGTCGTTGTGATGGCGATGCCGCGCTACGTCGGCCCCGGCGGTGATGGAGTAGTACGAGAACGTCATGTGCTCGGAGTGGAAGAAACGACCCTGGAAGCCGGGTCGGGGCTCCCGCACCGGTAGGTCATTCGTATCGATGAAGCCCATGACCGTATTTTTACGCGGTTGACGGGGCCGACGTGGGTAGTGTCAGGGCATGCTCCGTCGCGCCTGGGGAATCGGGCGATCGCTCGTGATGTACCACGGTCAGCCCGCCAAGCATCGTCGGATGTTGCGGCTGTACGGCACGTTTCTCCAACCCGGGGACCTGGCCTTCGACATCGGTGCCCACGTCGGCAGCCGGGTCCGCGCGTGGCATCGGCTCGGCGCCCGCGTGATCGCGGTCGAGCCGCAACCGGACTGCCTGCGCATTCTGCGACTCCTCTTCGGCCGCAGTCCCGGCGTCACCATCCTGCCGGTGGCGGTCGGAGCCCACGCCGGGAAGGCCAGGCTGGCTCTGTCGACCGCCACGCCGACGGTCTCCTCCATGTCGCCGGACTGGATCGAATCGGTGACGGCGGACCGCCGCTTCGCCCGCGTGCACTGGGACCGTGCGGTCGACGTTGACGTCACAACCCTTGACGAGCTCATCGCGCGCTACGGTGTGCCCGCGTTCTGCAAGATCGACGTGGAAGGCTTCGAACTCGAGGTGCTCGAGGGGCTGAGCCAACCCGTTCGCGCGCTGTCGTTCGAGTACCTGCCGCCGGCGCACGAAGCCGCCCTCGCGGTGCTCGAACGCGTCGAGCGGCTGGGCGACGCGGCCAGCGGCTATCGCTACAACTACTCGCCGATCGAGACCATGCGGTTCGCCAGCAAACATTGGCTCGACGCATCCGAACTGGTACGGCTTCTCGAGCGCTTCCGTCCGTTCGGGCGCTCCGGCGACGTCTACGCCCGCGCGCGGCGCCCAGCCGACGCCTGAGCGGGAGTGCGCGGCATTGGGTCAGGTTGGCTAGCCTGTCGCCCATGACGGCCACCGAATCCGCGATCGACGCTCCGGCCAGACCCGCGACGTCGCCGCACGCCGCACTTCAGCTCGCCATGCGAATCGGGGACGCACTGCTGTCGTCGGGCATGTCGGCCAACGACGTGGTGGTGGCGGTGCTTCGAATAACGGACGCGTATGGGTTGACCGGAGTCCACGTCGACGTCACGTACACGTCGATATCGGCGACGTGTTACCCCGCACCCGGTGAGCCGCCGGTTACCGCGATCCGAATCGTGCGACCGACCGTCGTCGACTACACGAAGGTGCGCCGGCTGGAGAAGCTGAGGTCCGACGTCGAGCGAGGCTTACCCCTCGACGAGGCCGCGGCCGCGTTGGAGTCCATCCGTTCGGCCAGGCACCCGTACCCTCGACTCGTCGCGATGGTCGGCAACGCCGGCGTCGCCCCGGCCGCCTCTCTCCTGTTCACGACGAACTGGAAGATTCTCCTACTGACGTTCCTCACGGGCTGTGTCGTGGATGTGCTGCTGGGCTGGATGGACCGCCTTCGCGTGCCAGCGTTCTTCCGCCAGCTCGCGGCCGCCGCCGTCATCACGCTCGTCGCCGCGGCCATCAAGTACGCCGCGACACAACACGTCACCTTTTTCGTCGGCCTCGACCCGACGCTCGTCGTCGTCGGAGGCATAGTCATGCTCGTCGCCGGCATGATGATCGTCGGTGCGTTTCAGGACGCGATCGACCAGTTCTACGTGACCGCATCGGCGCGGGTGTTCGAAGTCTTCATGCGTACCGCGGGCGTCGTCGCCGGCATCGTCATCGCGTTGCGGCTGGCCCAACAGGTGGGGGCGCCGCTGGCGATCTCGGCCAAGGCGGCCGCGTTCGGCTCACTCGGCGCTCAGTTCCTCGCCGTCGGGCTCATCGCCATCCTCTTCTCGATCTCGGCCTATGCCGATGCGGTCACGATCGTGCTCGCCGCCGGCGTCGCACTCGTCGGATGGCTCACATATGCCTCACTGGTCCGGGTCGGTGTCGGCGACATCACTGCTGACACGCTGGCGGCGCTGCTCGCGGCGACCCTGACGACCCTCATGGTCCGGCGCACCTCGGTTCCCGGATTCGGTCTCATCACCGCCGCGCTCCTGCCGCTGACTCCCGGCCTCGCTCTCTACCACGGCCTGCTCCAATTGGTCGGCACAGCACCCGGCACCGCCGACCCGGCCGCCGGTTCGGCGGCTCTCCTGCACGCACTTGGTGTCGCGGTCGGCATCGGCGCCGGAGCAAGCCTGGGCATCTATCTCGGACGGCCCATTGTGGACCAGGTACGGCGGATGACGTTCCGGAACCGGCACCGTAGCCGCTAGCAGTGTTCCCGTCGTTGCATCGTCATGGCGTTGCGCACGGCGGCGGCGCCATGGTCGTTGTTGAAGTACACATACACGTCGTGCTTGTCTCCGTACTCTCGACAGAGGCGGTCCACCCACGATCTGATGGCTTGGTCTCCGTAGCTCGACACCGGTCTGGCCCGGCCGTGGTGCATGCGGAGGTAGCCGAAGTCGGCGGTCAGCCAGAGTGGCGTGACGGCGCGGCCATTGCGGTCGGCCCAGCACATCGCGGCGTTGTGGCGGGTCAGCACCTCTCTGATCTCGTCGCTCCACCACGACGAATGGCGGACCTCCACGACCACCCGGGTCGAGTCGGGAAACTCGCGCAGCGACGCGTCAAGCAGCTCCGCGTTGGCAGTAAGGTTGGGCGGAAGCTGAAGGAGTACGGGTCCCAGTCGGGTGCCCAGCCCTCCAGCTCGCTGCATGAACCGGGCCACGGGCTCGGCCGGATCGGCCAAGCGCCGGATGTGAGTCAGGTAGCGACTCATCTTGACCGCGAACAGGAATCCTCCCGGCGTCTGCTCGGCCCAGCGCACGAACGTATCCCGCTCCGGCAAGCGGTAGAACGTGTTGTTGACCTCGACGGTGTCGAAGGTTGTCGCGTAGTGCTCCAACCAACGCCGCTGGGGCAGGGAGGACGGGTAGAACCTGCCGCGCCAGTCGGCGTACTGCCAGCCAGACGTTCCTATGTGGAGCATCACTCACCTGTCTGGCCGTCGATGCTCTCTCGCAGCAGGTCGAGATGACCACAATGCCGCGATGTCTCCTCGACCATGTGGGCCAGGGCGTACCGCAAGGTGAAGGTCATGCCCTCGCCGCGCGCACCCTCCGCCGGATCGGCGCCGCGGATGGCCTCCCGAGAACGGTCGCACTCGGCCTGGTACTCCGCGACGATGCCCGCAAGCGTGTCGCCCTCCACGATGGGAAAGTTGCCGTGCGGATCGTCGTCAGTCCACGGCCAGGCCAGGTCATAGTTGGCGAAGTCGATGCTGAACCAGAACCGTTCGACTCCCGCGAGGTGCTTGACGACGCCGGCGGGGGTGAGCGCGGATGCGGGCACTGGACGGCTGAATGCCTGCTCGTCGGTGAGACCGGCCACCTTGTTGATCACGGTGGCACGAAGGAAGTCGAGGAGACCCGTCATCGTTTCGAGCTCGGTGCCATCCTCGACCGGACGGCTGCGGGGTACCGGCAACAGAACAGCCTCGGTCACGCAGCCAGCCTAGACGCCGAGCGTCGTAGAGTCTTGGCCATCGACTGAGGAGGATCGGGTGCCTGACAGCGCAGATGAGCGGGCGGAACGGTTGCGGGTGTGGCGCGGGTGCGAGCGTCAGCTCTCCGGCGTACGGCCGATGAACATGACCGAGCAGCTGGCCGCGCTCCGCGATGCCCCGATCGATCTGGAGGCCATCGGCGACCATTACGGTGACGGCCCGGTCTCCGTTCTGGAGGGGCGGGTGGCGGACCTACTCGGAAAGCCCGCGGCGGTCTACTTCCCGACCGGCATAATGGCCCAGCAGGTGGCACTACGCATCTGGGCCGCTCGGTCCGGTAACCCGACGGTGGCGCTTCACCCGGAATCCCATCCTGAGGTGCACGAGCGTCACGCCTACTCCACCCTGTCGGGCCTCCGGGCAGTCTGGCCGACCCGGGCGTCACGGCAGCCGACGGCCGACGAGATCCGCCAACTCGACGAGCCGTTCAGCACCTTGATGCTCGAACTTCCTCTGCGCGAGCCTGGCTATCTGCTGCCGACGTGGGACGAGCTCGTGGCCATGACCGCGGCCGGACGCGACCGCGGCGCACGGGTGCACTTCGACGGCGCGCGCTTGTGGGAGTCGACGGTGTTTCTTGGGCAGGATCTGGCGACGATCGCGGGGCTCGCCGATTCTGTGTATGTCTCGTTCTACAAGTCGCTGGGCGGGCTCGCGGGTGCCGCTGTGGCGGGGGACGCGGACTTCGCGGCCGAGGCTCGGGCGTGGCGGCAACGGTACGGCGGCAACGTGTTCCAACAATGGCCGGCGGCGGCCACCGCACTGGCGGGCCTGCAGACCGTACTGCCGCGCCTTAAGTCCTATGTGGAGCATGCGGCCGTGGTGGCCGAGGCACTCAGCGAGCTGCCCGGCGCGCGGGTGCACCCTCGGCCGCCGCACACGCATCAGTTCCAGCTCTGGCTCCCCCACGACGCCGAGCGGCTGAACCGGGCGGCATTGGCGCTCGCCGAGGAGGAGAAGATCTGGTTCGCCTACGGTTGGTCCGACCGACCGCCGACCGGACTTGCGGCGACTGAGATCACCGTGGCGGAGCCCGCCCTCGACTGGACGACCGAGGACGTCAGCGCCGCCGGGCATGAACTGTTGTCGCGGCTTTCCTAGTCGCTGGTGAGGTCCTCCGGAAGGAGATCCATCATCAGCCCGTCGTGCCATGTGCCGTCGGGACCGCGTTCGTAGCGGCGCATGACTCCCACCGGCCGGAAGCCGACCTTCTCATAGGTACGGATTGCGGCTGCGTTGTCGGCGGCGGGATCGATGACCAACCGGTGGTGGCCCTTCTCGGTCAGCAGGTGACGCGCGAGCGTGCGCACCGCATCCGTCCCGAGCCCCATTCCATGGATGGCCGGGTCAAGATAGATGTCGATGTTTGCGTGCCGATACTGGGGGTCGTCCTCCTCGGCCCATTGGATCATCCCGACCACCCGCCCTTCGTATACCACCGCGAGCTGATGAACGTCCACATCGGACATCTCAGCGGTGACTTCGGCAGCCAGGTCCGAACCGCCGCCCCAGCGCTGGAACACTTCGGGCATGGCCCTGATCCGAGCCAGGTCGACGACGTCGCGACCCCCGACCGGCCGTAGCTCCACCGATCGACCGCGAAGAATCGTGCTCACAGATCCATTATCGTGGCCGGCTGTTCGGCGGAGACCGCGCTCCACAGGTGGCTCCGGTCGGCGGTGAGCTTCAATCGACCGTAAGGATGATGTCTTTGTCGGGGCCGATGTCGTAGTTGCGTCCGTTGGGGGTGGTCCAGATGGTGCGGCGGCGGATGCGGGTGAGTTTGTGGCCGGGTCGGGTTTTGAAGCAGTGGTGGTGGGGGCAGCGGGCCTCGATGTTTCCGCGGTGGGAGCAGCCGCCTTTGGCGTAGTCGTGGCGGTGGTCCAGGTCGCAGCGTCGTGCGTTGCGGCGGCAGCCGGGGCTTCGGCAGGTGCGATCGCGGGCGCGGACGAAGGCGGCTTCGGTGGCGGTGGGGCGGCGGTGGGTGTGCCCGTGGTGGAGCAGGTTGCCGTGCTCGTCGGTGGCGGACCATTTCCAGGCTGGGTTGGCCTTGCGGTCGAAGCTGATCTGGCGGGCGATGTCGGCCAGTACCGGTGCCCAGCCGGGAATGAGGGCGGGGTCGTTGTCGAGTCCGGCCAGTGTGGACAGTTTGATCTGGATGTCGACCACGCCGCGGCGGGGCTTGGGTTGGAGGCCGCCGCAGGCACACCGGTCGCCCGCCTGGACCGCGCCACCGTGTTGGCCCGGGGTTGGGTCTCGGCTTCCCGGTCTCAGACCGGGAATCCGCCTCGGCGCCACGCCCCGTGTCGGCCGCGTTACGGTTCCCGGTTTCAAACCGGGAATCCGCGCCGGCCAGGTCGTCGCCGAAGACTCCCCATCCGATCGGTTCTTCACCCGCCGGCTCGTTGCTGGCGCGGTCGGGGTTCCTGGTTTCCGATCGGGAATCGGCCGCGTCGTCAGCGTCGGTGGGGTGCAGGGCGTCGGCGTCGGCGTCGGCGGTGACCGGGTCGATGGTCGGGCTGAGCTGGAACGGGATGCCGGCGAGCAGGTCGAGTTGGGCGTCGGCGCGCAACTGGGCCAGGGTGCGGGCGTCGCCGGCCGATTTGGCGGCCCGGGCCAGCCGGTTGAGCCGGTCGTAGGCGGCCAGCGCTTTGTCGGTGGGCAGGTTGTAGCCGGACAGGCAGGCGGTGCCCGTCCATGCCGGGGCGCACCGACACGTCCCGGTCGACCACCCGGCGTTGGTAGCGGCCCTTGGCGTCGGCCGGATGGGCCCGGTCGACGTGGTAGCGCAGCCGCTCCCGCAACTGCGTCAGCGTCCACTTGGCGGCGCGTTCCAGCAGCCGATCCGCCACCGCCTGCGCGGTCTCCTCGTCCAGGTCGCTGAGCGCGTCGACGAAGGCGTTGGCCTTGGCCGCGTCGATGCGCCCGGCCAGCATCGCCGCCCCCACCGCCGGCAACCGGACGGTCAGCGCCTGGCCGAGCAGCACCTGCCCGAACGCGTAGCTTTCCGTCCAGGCCAGGGTCCAGCCGATCTCGGTGCCGGAGTGTTCGGTGACCTCATCGGTGCGGGTCAGCGAACCGGCCGGCTGCCCGATCGTGCGGGCGGTCTCCCACACATCGGCCAACAACTGCCCCTGCACATGGGCCAACAAACGGAACCGGGCCGCGAGCAGATCATGCAGATCCTCCGCTCCGACCGCCGACCGGTCCACCGTGGCCAACAGCGCCGCCAACTCCGGCCCCGGCGCCATCGTGGCCAACCCGTCCGGCAACCCCCGTCGCTCATCCATAACGATCACAGTAGAACGCAGGTACGACAACTTTCGCGTCGACGGGATGGTGCCGTTGAAGGTGTCCGAGTCGCGAGGGCTAACTGTCTACTTTGGATTCATATCGCGCAGCACCGCCGAGCGCCCACCTCCTTGACCTGCCGCTCGCCAGCCACTTCGATGAATGCCATTGACGCCGACTGCGCGGCGGCCGAGTTAGCGGATCAGTGGACGAGGAGCCTGATTGGCGCATCAGGACTACGGCATAAGCCGGCGTTCGGTCGGCCGGACGCCCGAACCCGCCACCGCTATCGCCGCGATCTCGACCACCATGTCGGGCGACGCGAGGGCGGTGACGCCCAGAATTGTCCACGATGGATACGGCGCCCGGATAAACTCGTCCTTGACCGCCCGGAAGGTGTCGAGGTCGGCCATGTTCGTGTGGTAGGTCGTCAGGCACACGATGTCGTCCATGGTGGCGCCGGCGTCGCGTAGCGTCCGTTCGAGCTGTCGAAAGGCGACCCGCGCCTGAATCGCGGGATCCGCCGAGATCTGGTCCCGTTCGTCGAAGCCACGCTGACCGGAGACCCAGATCGTGCGCCCCACGCACGTCGCCTCGGCGAAGTGCCACGTGTCGTACGTGTCCGCATTCCGGATGATCGCTTCCCGTTCCATCCCAGCCTCCAGGCCTCCCCAAACGGAATCATTCTGTACTCGAGTCACACGGATGCTCACACGGCGACCGGGGATGATCGCTGCGCCGTCCGGCGGGCTGCGAGGATGGCTTTGAGGGGGTGCCCAATGGTAACGATCCGGCTGCTGGGGCCGCCGGCCATCGAACGGGACGGCGCGACGGCCCGTTCGCCGCGCGGCCGCAAGGCGTGGGCCCTGCTCGCCTACGTCCTGCTCGCCGACCGACCCCGTAGCCGGTCGCACCTGGCGCAGCTTCTCTTCGGCGACGCGGACGACCCGCTGGGCGCCCTGCGCTGGACGCTGGCGGAGCTGCGTCGTTCCCTCGACTTGCAGGCTGTCTTGACGGGCGATCCCGTCCGGGCCGAATTCGGTGACGACGTGATGGTCGACATCCATCTGGTCGCCGCGCCATTGGCGGACCCGGCGCCGTTGCTCGCCGTCGGTGGGGAACTGCTCGAAGGCGTGAACCTGTCGGCCAATCCGGAGTTCGAGTCGTGGCTCCTGGTCGAGCGTCATCGGATCTCAGCCGCGATCGAGGGGCGATTGCGCCACGTGGCCGTGAGCCTGCTCGCGGGGGGCCGACCGGCGGACGCCGTCGGGTACGCGTCCCGAGCCGTCGCCCGCAATCCACTCGAGGAAGGCAACCACGAGTTGTTGGTCCGCAGCCTGGCGATGGCCGGCGACCGCGCAGCGGCCGAGCGCCAGGTCGCGGTATGTGAGGACCTGATGCGCCGCGAGCTGGGCATCGAGATTTCGGACGCCCTCCGCGACGCCGCGACCGCCGGGCCGGCGTCAGGCATGGTGCTGCCGCGAAGCGGCCGCGCCGCCGCGCTGAGCCAGCTCGAGGCCGGCCGGGCCGCCATCCTCGCCGGAGCGGCCGACGCCGGGATCCAGTGCCTACGCCGGGCCGTCTCCGAGGCTGCCCGCTGCGGTGACGATGCCCTGCAGGGTCGGGCCATGACCGCCCTGGGAGGCGCGCTGGTGCACGCCGTTCGCGGCCGCGACGAGGAAGGCGCGGTCGTGCTCCAGGAGGCGATCGTTTTGGCGAACCGGGCGGGCGACCGGGCGACGGCCGTGACGGCCCATCGCGAACTTGGCTGGATCGAGGTCCAGGCCGGACGCCGCGACACCGCGGACCTGTGGCTGGGCAAGGCGCAGGCGCTGGCCGAATCCGACCAGGAGCTCGCGTCGATCCTCGGGGTGCGCGGACAGAACTCGTCCGACATGGGCGACTACCCGTCTGCACTCCTCCACTTAGGAGAGTCAGTGGAGCTTGCGCAGCGCGGCGCCGACGAGCGGCAGCAGGCGTTCTCGCTTTCCCTCCTGGCTCGGGCCCATCTGCTTCGGGGCGAGCGCAGCCAGGCGACGGCCGCCATCGCGGCGTCGCTCAGGTTGGCGCAGCAGCAACGGTGGCTCGCGTTCCTGCCTTGGCCGCAAGCGATCCGCGGCGAGCTCGACCTCGTCGACGGCGACCTTGACGGGGCCGCCGACCGGTTCGAGCAGGCGTGGGCGCTCGCCTGCCAGGTCGGCGATCCGTGCTGGGAGGGCATGGCCGCGCGCGGTCTCGGCTTGTTACACGCGAACCGCGGTGACCACCAGGTCGCCACGGAGTGGTTGGGGGAGGCCACGACGAGAAGCAACCGCGTCCCCGACCGGTATCAGTGGGTGCACGCTCATGTGCTGGACACGGCCATCACGAACGCGCTCAATCACGGCGAGACGCAACGGGCAACGCCGATGGTCGGGAACCTTGCCTCCCTCGCGGCCCGGGCCGAGATGCGGGAGCTGGTCGTACGGGCGCAACTGCATCGGCACCACCTCGGCGACGGCTCGGCCCTTTCCTCGGCTCGGCTTCTTGCCGCCGACATCGACAACCCCGCGCTGGCGGACCTTCTGCGCCACGCCTGATGTGGCTCCGGCCGAGATGCATGAATGTCAAGGAGGGTCCCCTTCCTATGCAAAAAGCGACAAGAAGGGGACCCTGCTTAACATCGGCGTCATTCGCGGACGATGCCCACGGCCTCGAGGTACTCCGAGGGTGCGACGACCGTACCGTCGTCGGCCTCGTTGAACTGCCGGGCAACCTGGGCGAGATCGGCCGCGAACCGCGCTTCGTCCTCAGTGGACAGTGTGCCCGCGAGGCGAGTGATCGGTCCGTAGTACTCGCGGAACCATTGCGAGAAGTGCTCGGCCGAGTAGTACCGGAAGACGTAGTGCTTCTTCTCGAGGCTGATCCAATCGACCCGGTCCCCGAACAGGTCGGTGAGGTGCTCGGGCGTGCCCCACAGGGTCGCGGGACGCACGCCGGCGGGCGGCGGTGCCCAGCTCGCGACGGCCTTGAACAGGTGGCCGACCATGCCGGTCGGAGTCCAGCTGGCCAGTGCGATCTTTCCGCCCGGCTTCGTCACCCGTACCAGCTCGTCAGCGGTGCGCTGATGGTCCGGGGCGAACATCACGCCCACCGTGCTGAGCACCAGGTCGTAGGAGTCGTCGGGGGCCGGCAGCTGCTCGGCGTCGCCCTCGGCGAAGGTCACCGGGAGCTGCTCCGCCTCCGCCCGCTGGCGCCCCTGAGCCAGCAGGTTCGCGGCATAATCCACACCTGTCGCGTCGGCGAAGCGGCGCGCCGCGGCTATCGCCGCGTTGCCTTGGCCGCAGGCCACGTCGAGCGCCTGCTGCCCCGCCCGTACGTCGGCGGACTCCGCGAGCAGCTCCGCGATGATCTGCAGGGTGTTGCCCACCCTCGTGTAGTCGCCGGTCTCCCAGCCGGCGCGCTGGTTCTTCTTGATCGTCTCAAAGTCGATCGTGGTCGTACCCATGAAGATCCTCCTCGTTTCGAGCGCCTCCTAGCGCTCGATAGGGTGGAGACTTCGCCGCGATCGTGTGAGGACCCGTGTGACCCGATCCGTTCTGGACCTGCTCTCCGGCTACCAACCTCAGCATCCGGCCGAAGCCCAGGACCTCACCCGCATCGTGGAGTTGGCCACGATCGCACCGGATCCCTGGCACCGCGGCATCCGGCTGCACGTGACCGCCTCCGCCCTGGTCGTGCACCCGGCCTCCGGTCGGGTTCTGCTGCGTTGGCACAACCGCCAGCAGGCCTGGCTCATGACCGGCGGCCATGCCGACCCGGGCGAGACCGATCCCGTGGCGATCGCGATCCGTGAGGCACGCGAGGAGACCGGCCTCGCTGACCTTGTGCCGTGGCCCAAGCCAGCGGTGGTTCACGTGGCGATCGTGCGGGTCCCCGCCAATGCGGTCGAACCCGCTCATGAGCATGCCGACGTACGGTTTGTGCTCGCCACTAGTGATCCGGACGCCGCGAGGGCGGAGTCGCCGGATGCCCCGCTGCGCTGGCTCACGGTGTCCCAGGCGATGGACACGACGGACGAGCCGAACGTCCGGGAGACCGTGGCGCGAGCGCAACGACTCTTCGGCTAGCTGGGAGACGTCAGCGCCAGAACTCGAAGATGCGCTGACCCCTTCGCAACGGTCGCGGTTCGCCCACGAACCGGTGAACTCCGACGCCGGACCTGAGCTCCGGCCCGGAGAGCCACACAGTCTGGAAACCCGCGTCTTCGAACCAGGAGCTGATGGTGGGGAACAGGTCGGGCGCGCCACGATGCCGCGTCCAGATCACGATGCCGCCGACTGCGGTGAACTCCGGCAGTGTCCGCACGGTCCGGACGATGTCCTCATCGGAGATGTTTCCGAACACGCCGCACACCAGGACCAGGTCGGCCGGTACGGCAGCGGCGTAGTGGTCAGCGACCGCCGCGTCTCCGACGACGAATTCAACTCCATCCCAGCCCCTCGCCCTCGCTCGGCCGCGCTCGGCCAGATCCGGGTTCAGCTCCACCAGAAGGGCGCGGACATCCGCCCGCCGGCGATGGTCGGCCAAGGCGCCGATGAGATCCCGGCCGTCGCCGGCACACATGCTCACGACTCGGATCGGTCCCGGCGCCGTAGCGTCAACCGCGTCACGGATCCGTGCCTGCACCACAACCAGTCGTCGGGACAGAGTGGAGCTCGGGTCGTCGTATGAGTCATGCCAGCGTGCCCAGTCCTGTTTGGCCACGCCGCGAGCGTACGGCGCCTACGTCGTCCAATGCGCCGGGCGTTGTCGGTCCACCGGAAGGCGAGTGGCGGCGTCACCCCGCGCACTGTCCACTTGGGACTGGAGGAGGAACAGGCAGCCGGTGAGGTCGGCGCCGCCGAGGTCCGCCCCGCGAAGATCCGTCCCGAGGAGATCGGCCGTGCGCAGGTTTGCGCCCCGCAGGTCGGCTCCGATCATCGACGCTCCGCGCAGATCGGCGCCGGACAGGTTCGCGCCGCGCAAGTTCGTACCGATGAGGTCGCGGCGGCCAGGCGAGCTTGCCGGGAGGCCAGAACGGATGAGGCTGCTCGTGCGACGCAGGAGCTCACCGGTCTTCCGACGGATGGCGGCGATGTCGAGCGCGTGGAGTTCCGAGGCGTCACGGACAGTGAGTGCCTCGGTACGTTGCATCGCACGTTCGAGCTCGCCGGTCAGGGACGGATCGAGATCACCGGTACGGTCGATCGCCTCCTCGACGTACCAGAGCACCTCGTGCAGCTGCCGCATGACGGCGAACGCGTCGAACATCTGACCGGCCAGTTCCGGATGTGTGCGCCAGCTGCGACCTCCGAAGGTGATCTGGGTGACCGTCTGCCCGGCGCCGAGGCAGTCGAATGCCATGCAACCGCCGAACCCACGAGGACGGAGCTCGTCGTGAATGCGGCAGCGGAAGTGAGCATCCAGGTGCGGGCAGGCATGTCCCGCGGGTTTGTCGATCGCGAACTCCGACGATGCGGCGAAGGCCGGGGCGACGCAGCACAGACCCGCGCACCGGGAGCAGTCCGCGCGGAGCTCGACGGGCATCCCGTCAGTCTGCCCTGGGCGACGCGGGTGTCGGCACGGGGTCGAGCGGCCAGAACGCTCCACAAGAGACGGCTATCGATTGTGCACCCAGTCCCGTCCGGTTACAGTCGACGGGCGACGCCCCGACCTGACCACGACATTTGAAGGAGTCCGTTCCGTCTTCGCCGGCCAAGGACGTTCCGGCTAACACGTAAAGTCCGAGGGAGTTGCTGACCTCCGTCCCGACATTGTGCCGGCCAGATATGGGTGATCACGGATGCCGTTTCCGCTGCACGAGGCCTCGGCCGAGTTCTTCGAACCGCTCGGCGGATCGGTCCTTGATGTCGGGATCGAGCCGCTCGAGCCGGAGCGCGACTCGGTCAACCCGGAACTCGGGGCAACCGTAACCGTCGTGTTCGACAACGCCGGACTCTTCGGAGACGGCGGTGCAGACATCTACGACGAGGTGTATCCCCGTTACCGCGGGTTGCGCCATCAATGGTGGGAGTCCCTGGCGAGCCGGCACGAAGAATCCTTGCTGCCGCTGCGGCCCTACCTGTTTCCGCTGGCGGCCGACGATGCGCTGATCGGGGCGCCGCTGCCGTTCCGGGCTGCCAGTCCGCCATCGATATCGGTGGTACCGCTCGAAACGCTGCCTCGATCGTCCTATCTGGACAGGATGCGGCGCGAGTACGACTTGGACTACGGCATCCGCGGCGCGAGCGGGCGGCTGTTCGACCTGGCCGAAGGACTGCTCCTGGCGGTGCGGTCGGCCACCGACGTCTTACCGGACCTGGCGTCCTTTGTCGACCTTGGCGCCGGCACGGGTTCGGTGGCGAGCCTGGTGCTGCGGCGAGCCCAGCCAAAGCGTGTGCTCGTCGTCGATGACAGCGAGGTCGCGGGCGAGCATCTCCGGGCCTATCTCGGCCCGATGGCGGCCGACCAGGGCGCCAGCCTGTCCGTAGTGACCGGAGACTGCCGTGATCTCCCGTACGACATACCAATCACTCTGCTCTCGTTGAGCGTCCCCTTCGCCCAGCAGCCGAGTCTGCTGGCCCGTCGGGGCCGGGAGATCCGCACGGCCCTTGGCGACGATGGTCTTTTGGTCGCCGCAACGTCCATGGTCGGGATGCAGTTGTACCAGTCGCTGATCGACGGGGGCGACCCGCGTCTGCGGGGCTGGCCGTGGTACACGCACGGACAGTCGTTGCGTGATCTGTTCGGAACTGTCGGCACGGTCCGGGTGCGCAATCTTCTGGTTTCCGTAGCCTCCGAGTCCCCGTCGCGGGTCGATGCGGTTCTGTCCGCAATGGCCGGTCGCGGCGGCGAGCTGCTCACCTGACCGGCTTTAGCGATGTGGTCTCGCCCCGCGGGCCCGAAGCGTCGCCCAGACCACCTTTTCGGTTCGGGTCGGATTCACGATGAACCCCCATCCGGTGCAGTAACGCTCGATGATCTCCAGACCGCGGCCATTCTCGCGAAGCTTCTGATCCGGATTGGTGACCATGACCGGCGGCGCGACGCTCGCGTCGTGGACCCGCATGTGCAGGAAGTCCTCCCGGAGCATCGCCTCTACCTCGATGTCGCCTTCCGCGTGACGTACCGCGTTCGTGACCAACTCGGAAATGATCAACACGGCCGAGGTCTTCAGGTCGCCGAGATCCCAGGTCTCGCAGGCAGTGTCAACGAGGTCACGGGCTCGAGCGGGGGCCGAAACCGAGTGGTTCAGGTGAAGATCGAAGCGTTGCTGGCGTAGCCGGACCGCCGCTGCCGCCGCCATCGCGTCGTCACAATCCTTGTACGTGGGGACTGAGCCCAACGCGGCGGTGCCGTCCTGCGCGAACCTCCGACCGGCACCGCAGAGGATGATCTCCACCTGCGGCTGGGTACCGCGGGTCCTGGCCACGGTCGGGAAGAGCGACAGTACGGACGGCGTTTCCGCCGAGCACTCACTGACATCGACCACGACCGCGGTCGGGCATTCGGACACGCACTTGTGGAGCGCGGAGCGCATGTGGACGGCATTCTGCCGGTTGAGCCGTCCCGATACCTGCATGACAGTGACATCCGCGGCCAGATCATGGCGGATCGATGTGATCAATGGGGACATCGGTGCCCCCTTTCACGGCCGCCGTCGGCGCGTCTTCGATGACAGCCGTACCCAGCCGCCACCGAACTACACATACGCGGCTGGAGCAGCTCTTCGGCTCGCGGGAACGGCTTACCCGCGACGAGACTCAGCGCCGGGCCCTGATGGCCGAGCTTCGCCTCCGTGGTCCATACGAACGACTTCATGTCGGGCTCGCCGAAGGCGGTCGCGCACCGTCCCATGTAGCCGCCGCCAACAGCTTTGACGCCGGCGATCCCCAGCCGCTGCCCGGACAGTCCACAGTGGAACCGCTTCCCTCGACCACCGTGATGCCGGCATCGGTCAGGATGCGGACGACCTCCCACGACCGTTGCCGTTCCCGGGTTCCTCCTCCGCCGTCGGTGACCCGTCGTCATCGTCATCCGGCTCTTCACGCTCGAGCTTGCTTTCGAGCGTCTCGCCAGCGGCGTCCTCGAACTCCACCGGCTCCCGGGGGGGGGGCTCGGCGGTTCGAGAGCTAGCTCAGAACTCAGCGATCTCGTCGTCGAGCTCGCGGTGCACGTAGTCGTCGGTCATTGCCGTGCCGTACCCCCGCAAGGAGCCGAATAACCCGATCGGGCTGGGGTACCGGGGCGGGGGGAGCAGCCCGGCGACGTGGAGGACCGCGAGGGTCAGCCTTTCGTCGGGTGAGATCGATATGACGCACGTCACAAAATGTGGGAGGTTTGTGCCTTAGGCGCCCGGGTAGAACGAGCCTCAGCCCGGTATTGGGGGGTCGGAAACCTTTGGTGCCGGCATTCCTGCGGTTCCGGAGGGGCGCCGTCGCCGCAGGGCCCAGCCGGGATCGGTTCGCCGGTCCCGGCTGACTACGTTCTCAGCGGGGTATAAGCAGGCATGCGATTGCGGCGGAGCGATCCCAGCGAGCCTGGGTACGGGCGGAGGCGCCGGGTTCGCGGTGCCACGTACCTGGATCCGGCCGGCCGACCCCTGGCCGATGCTGACGAACTGCGCCGGTGCCAGGAGCTGGTGATCCCGCCGGGGGCCGGGTTCTCGCGCTCGCCGCCCGACTCCTTGACCGCGGCCTGTTCCGGGTTGGCGGCGACGAGTACGCCAATGGTGATGATCCGACGTACGGCGTCGCGACCCTGCTCCTACCCACCATGGGCACACCTATGCGGAGCGGGCGACGTCAGCCCTTCACAGCGCCCTGGGTGAAGCCAGTGACGAACCGGTCCAGAAAGAGATTGAACACAAGGGCGATGGGCACCGCGACGATCACGGTCGCCGCTTGCAGCGACTGCCAGAAGAAGACATCGCCGCGGATCAGTTCTGTTGGCACGCCGGTGGAGATGACCTTCTGGCTGGTGGGCGAGACGAAGGCGAGGGCGTAGATGTACTCGCTCGCGGTCAGCGTGAACGCAAAAACGATCACTGCGACGATGCCCGGAAAGGCCAACGGTACGACGGCGCGCCAGAAGGCGCCGAGCCGGCTGTAACCATCCACCATGGCCTGTTCCTCGATGTCGCGTGGTACGGCCTTGAGGAACCCGATCAAGAGCCAGATCGAGACCGGGATGGTGATCGTGGGATAGATCACCACTAGGGACCAGCTGGAGTCCTGCAGTCCGAGTCTGACGACGATGCGGGACAAGGATAGGAAGAGCAGAGTGGGAGGAACCAGGTACACCAGGAAGATCGCCACGCCGAACCAACCGGCCCACGGACGATCCAGGCGGGCCAGCGCGTACGCCGCGGGGAGTCCGAATAGGAGGGTGATGAACACGACGAGCACACCCACCCAGACGGTGTTCCAGGCGAACGTGAGGAAGGCCGTCCGGTCGAACAAATACAGCATGTGGTCCGAGGTCGCCGGTCGGTTGAAGATGAATGGATTGTTGTTGGGGTTGTAGAGGTCGCGGTTCTGTTTGAACGTGGTGATGAGGCTCCACAGGAACGGCGCCGCGCAGATCAGCGCGGCGAGAATCGCCGCGGTGTAGACGCCGAGACGACTCAGTACGTGTCGTACCGCGTACCGGCGACGCAGACCCGCGATGGCGGCATCCGGCGTCTGGCGGGCCACGACCGCGGCCATCAGCGCACTTCCATCCGGCGCACGGCCCGCAGGATCGCGATCGCGGCGGCGAGCAGGATGGGAAACAGGAACAGCGCAATCGCGGCCCCCTGGCCGACGTCGCCACCGTCGATGCCCCGGAAGAACGCCCAGCTCGTCAGCACCTGGGTGGCGTTGTTGGGGCCGCCGTTGGTGAGCACGTCCACCACCGCCATGTCGGTGAACGTGAAGATCGCGCCGAAGAGCGCGGCCACCGCCGCCACCGGAAGCACCATGGGAATGGTGATTTCGAACATCCGCCGCCAGTAACCCGCACCGTCCACTTTGGCGGCTTCTTCGAGGTCGCGCGGGATCGCCACGAGTCCAGCGGTCATGATCACCGCGGCCAGTGGCGTCAGCCGCCAGACGTGAACCGCGATGACGGAGGCCATGGAGAGCGCCGGCTGGCCGAGGTAGTACAGGTTGGACTCCGAACCTAGCAGTGCACCCGGTTCGCCGAGCAACCCCAGCTGCCGCAGCACCCAGTCGATCGGCGAGTAGATCGAATCAAGCAGCCACAGCCAGGCGACCGATGACAGTGCCACCGGCGTGGTCCACGGCAGGAGCACCAGGAACCGCACCACCCACTTGCCGCGGAAATCCGCGACCAGGATGTTCGCGAGCACCTTGCCAAGAACGACGATCAGCACCATGGAGACGCCAGTGAAGATGAGCGTGTTCCACAGGGACCGCCAGAAGACCGGGTCCTCGAAGACCAGCCTGAAGTTGCGCAAACCTACCCAATCGAAAGACGGGTCGCCGACGGTGACATCCGACATGGCGAATCCGATCGCGAGCACGAACGGCACGGCCACGAGTACCACGATGTAGATGACACTAGGCATCAAAAAGACCCAGGCCAGTGCACCGTCACGGTCTGCGAACCGCTTCCGGGTCCGGGTGGTTGTCGACCGGGCCCGGACTGTCACCGGCTCGGCGAGATCGGTCATAGCCGCACCGCGTCCGAGCGCCGACCGGTGTGGGCGTCGAAGAAGCGCAGCCGGTCGGCCGGGACCGCGAAGTCGTGCTCCTCGCCGGCGGCGATGGGTGTGTGCACAGTGGCGGGCAGCCTCGCCACGACCCGCGTCCGCTCTCCGACGCCAGTCACGGTGCCGTAGAGGTGCCGGTCGCCGGAGAGGTACTCGACCCGGTCCACCGACATGCGCATGGTGGCCTTGTCGGCGGCCGCGACCGCCTCGACCGGCATCAGGTGCTCCGGGCGAAAGCCGACCAGCACACCGTCGCGGGGGACGAGGTTCATCGGCGGTGATCCGATGAACGTACCAACGAATGTGTCCGCGGGGTGGTCATAGACCTCGATCGGTGGACCGATCTGACGTACCCGGCCCTCGGAGAGCACGGCGATCCGGTCGCCGAGGCCCATGGCTTCGACCTGATCGTGCGTAACGTAGATCGTGGTCGTCCCTACCTCCTGCTGGAATCGCTTCAGCTCATCCCTGGCGCTGGCGCGCAGCTTCGCGTCCAGATTGGACAGTGGTTCGTCCAGCAGGAACACGTGCGGCTCGCGAACGAGCGCGCGGGCCAGGGCGACCCGCTGACGTTCGCCGCCGGAGAGTTGGCGTGGCTTGCGATCCAGCAGGCTACCGATGCTGAGGAGATCGGCCGCCCAGCGAACCTTGCGGTCACGCTCGTCGGGGGGCATCCGCGCCGCGCGGAGTGGAAACACGATGTTCGCGTAGACCGTCTTATGTGGATAGAGGGCGTAGCTCTGGAACACCATGGAGACCTGGCGGGCCCGGGGTGGGAGCCCGGTCACGGATTGGCCGTCGATGAAAACCTCACCGGACGTCGGCTGCTCCAGTCCCGCGATGGTGCGCAACAGAGTGGTCTTTCCGCAACCGGACGGGCCGAGGAGGACGAGGTATTCGCCCTCCTCAGTCGACAGATCGATGCCATCGATCGCTCTGACTGCCTTACGGCTGCGGCGGCGGCCGAGCGCGGCCCCGCTGTCGTACTCCTTGACGAGGTCCTTGACCTCAACGACCGCCATCCTCAGCCGACCAGTCCCTGTGCACGCCACTTGTCGAAGATTGCGTTGACCGCCTGCTCAGCGACCGCGACCGAGTCCCGGGCACTCTGCTCGCCCCGGGCCACTCGGGCGAACATGTTGGGGATGACGAAGGTGTTGAAGATCTCCCCCTCGGCCGTGTTGGCCGGGCCCGGGATAGCCGATGTTCGTACTGAACTTCGTGGCGTCCTTGAGGAAGGCCAGCTTGGTCGCGGGCTGGGAGCCGAACGGGTCGGTGCCGAGCCAGTACTCCAGCGCCGGAGTCCGGCTCGAGTAGGCGCAGAAGTCGTACAGCTTGCTCGCGTAGGTGGCTGAGGCGAAGTTCTCGGTGTAGTGCAGCAGGAACTCCTTCGCCGCGTCCGGGTTCTTCGCGTGGCTGGGGATGATCCAGTTGTAGAGCACGTGCTGGGCGGCGATCGACGCCTTGGGACCCTTCAGCGGCGGCACGAAGTAGACGTCGCTGGCCACGTCCGGGTTGGTGCCCTGCGCCGTGCGGTAGGCGGAGATGGAGTTGACGATGTAGGAGAGCTTGCCGGCGACCAGGCCCTGGTTGTTGCTCGCGGCGTTCCACGAGAACACCTCGTTGGTCATGGTCTCCTTGAAGAGCTGGGCCATGAACTCGACGGCGGCGATGGTCTCCGGCGAGTTGAGCACCACTTTGGAGTTCTGGTCCTGGATGGAGGCACCATACGACCACATCAACGCGCGCAGGATCATGTTTGAGTCGATCTCCTGGGACATGCCCAGGCCCATCTGGATGCCCTTCGATTTCTTGATCTCGGCGCCGCCCTTGAGCAGGTCGTCCCACGTGCTCGGGCCGTTGGGGAAGCCGACCGGTTCCCACAGTGACTTGCGGTAGTTGCCGGGGTCGGGCACCCACCCCGGCGAGTAGGCGAAGTACTTACCCGTGACCGGGTTGAAGCTGGACTTCTGGCACAGCTCCAGCTGGTTACCGAACCGGGTGTTGGCTTCGGTGGTGACGTCCTTCATGTCGAGCACGCTCGGCTCGAACTGCGACAGCGGCGCGATGAACTGGATCACGTCGTGGCCTTGCTTGGCTGAGACTTCGGCGGCGATTCGGGTCGTGATCTGGGCCTGGTCGATGTGATCCACCTTGATCGTGACGCCGACCTTCTGGCCCCAGTCGGAGACGAACTTGTCGAACCAGGTGTCATGGCTCGGGACGAAGTGACTCCACAAGAGGATCGTCAGCTCGCCCGAGAGCTTGCGCGTCGGCTCGGTGAAGGTCTCCGTCGGCGCACCCGTCGGTGGCGCGGCCGGCCCGCCTGGGCCCGCGTCTTCCTCACTCGCACAGGCGGCGAGTGGCCCGGCGACCATCGCCCCTAGCGCGACCGCTCCGGCTGCTCTGAGCACATCGCGACGAGTGCGGCCGGAACTAAAGATGCTCAGTTCAGGTAACTGCTCGTTCATCGGGACTCCTGAGATGGGGGATAGCCCGATTTAACGCTTCCTCAGTCTGCGCCACCACTCGAAGGCGCTGACCGGCCGGGTATCATCGCCGAACGGTCGGAATGTCCGCAACGGCGACGCTAGATCCGGCGGGCCCTTACCGAGAGGGTCGTGGGCGTGGGGGCGCCACCCTCGTGAAATCGCTCCAGCGTCAGGCCGGCGTCTCCACACGCGTGCAACAGGTCCGGCAAAGGGCGGTGCATCGCACCCACCTTGTCCCGGATGCCGCGGTCGGTCCACGAGTCCTTCGTCCAGTAGCCGAGCTCGACGCAGACGCCGTCGCCGGTCCGCAGAAGCTCGCGCAATGCGCCGCCAATCCCGATTGGATCCGCGTCGGAGTTGGTCGTCGGGAGGAACTTCGTCTCGTACCAGTCCGCGATCGCGTCGTAGGCCGCCATGCGATCAGCCTCGGGTGTCGTGGCCGGTAGCCGCAGGCCCGTTCGCGGACCCGCGCAAAGCTCAGGCCGGTTGCGGTGCCGGGGCCGGGCGGCCGTCCATGCGCGCCTGGCGGCCGGCGTAGATGTGCGGGGCGAGCAGTGCCGCGCACCGCAGGTTGCGGTAGCGACCGCCGTAGTCGAGGCCGTAGCCGACGAGCACACCCTCGGGGGCGTCGAAGCCGATGTAGCGCACGCCTTCGGGCAGCTCGTGCGTTGTCGGCTTGCGGAACAGGGCACAGAAGCTGACCGATGCCGGACCACGTGAGCGCAGGTTCTTGAGCAGCCACAAGGCAGTCAGGCCCGTGTTGATGACGCCGTCGACGATGAGCACGTGGCGCCCTTCGATGTCAACGTCCAGATCCTTGCGCAGGCGTACCGCGCCGGACGTCCCGATCGTGCCGGGACCGGCACGGTATGAGGACAAACCCATCCAACTGATTTCGATATGCCGGTCAAACGCCCGCGCCAGGTCGGCTGTCATGACCGCCGCGCCGCCGAGCACCCCAACCAGGAGCAGGTCGCGGTCGGCATAGTCGCGTTCGATCTCCACGGCCAGTTCGCCCAGCCGGGCCACGATCTCCTCCTCCGACCACAGAACGCGCGCCAGGTCGGTGGCGACGTGCTCGGGCCTCATGGGCGCTCCTTCTGGTCGATGAGCCTGGGCTTGCGGTGACTGTACGACGGGTGGCTCCGGAACACGTGACGCCGTGCGACGATGGCGTGGCGCGCGCCGGACTCACAGGACGGTGTACATGTCTGACCTCGAGGTGCTGACCTGGGCCGACTTCGGTCCCGCCAGTCGGGAGCTGGCCTCGCTCGTCGCTGCGGACGGATACCTGCCCGAGATCGTCGTCTCGATCGCCCGGGGCGGGTTGCTTCCGGCCGGTGCGCTCAGTTACGCCCTGAATGTCAAGAATGTGCACGTGATGAACGTCGAGTTCTACACCGGTGTGGACGAGCGGCTCGAGATGCCCGTGATGCTCCCGCCCGCTCCGAGCACTGTGGATCTGTCCGGTGCCCGGGTGCTCATCGTCGACGACGTGGCGGACACCGGCGCGACGCTCAAGGTGGTTCGCGACTTCTGTACTGAGCATGTGGCGGAGGCCCGGTGCGCGGTCCTCTACGAGAAGCCGCGATCCGTCGTCAAGTGCGAGTATGTATGGCGACGTACCGAGCGCTGGATCGACTTCCCGTGGTCCAGCGAACCGCCGCTGGTGCCCCGACCGCGCGCGGCGGACGAATCCGCGCTCCGTCCACAGTAGACGCTACCAGACGTCGCCATCCCGCCAGTCGCAGGTGATCTCGCTGTCCAGGTCGAGGTCGGCGCTGAGCGGTAGCGCGAACACGGCGCCGTCGTCCCCGGGCGTGCGCACGACGCCGAATGGGGTGAGGGCCGAAGTCGGCCCACGCCACGGCAGCCAGCCGCGGCCGGTGTAGAAGGGCACCGCGTCGTCGGTGGCACCGAGGGCGGCCACCTCGTAGGCACCTCGGGCCACCCGCTCCAGTTCCGCCATCATCGCTGCGCCCAGCCCCCGGCGGCGGCGGTCGACCCGTACCGCGACCCCCTCGACGTAGCCGGCCCGTAGCGCCCGCCCCTGATGCAGCAGTCGCCGTTGGATGAGCGCCGCGTGACCGACGAGATCGGGGCCGTCCCAGGCCACGGCGTGCATCCCGCCGAGTGAGTGTTCCCAATCGGATTCGTCCAGGTCGTCGAAGACCTGGTAGAGCAGGTCGCGGGCGGCCGCAAGGGTCGCCGGGCCGAGGTCGGCGGTGTGAGCGACGGTCACGACAGACATGTCCTCATTGTGCGTTGCTTGACCGTCCATGATCCATCGGCGACGCTGGGGCCATGGCCGCCCTGTGCGAGGTCGCCTCGTGCGGCGTACTCGCCGTCGGGCGGTGCGCCTCCTGCAGTCGGGCCATGTGTACGTCGCACCGCGCCGTGGGGCAGAAGGGGCCCGTGGTGGACCGGTGTGTCCAATGCGAACAGGCGCGAGCCGACGATCGCCTGCTGCGCTCGCCACGTTCCCAGGCCGCTCACACTCGGCACCTCGACGGACTCGCCGGACACCCACCCGGGATCGAGCGACTGGTGCGATCCGTGCACTATCTCGCCGGCGTCAGCTTCGGCCGTACCGTTCGCACCGGATCGCTGCGTTTCGAACCGATTCTGGCCGACTTCTTTGGTGACCTCGCGCGGGTCTGTCCCGACTTCTGGCCGGGCGGTGTGTCCACAGTGGACCTTTTGTTGCCACCGTGGAACTCGCTCGACGTCGCCGCCTGGTTCCTCGGTAAGGTCGGGCCGACGGCCAAACCGCCCAACGCCCTGTTGGAAGGTTGGGTGACTACCGGCAACTGGTGGCACGGTCACCACTCGGCGAGGGCGACGCCGCTGCCGGCGTGGCGGTTCCAAGAGGGTTCGCTGACGCATATCAGCGAAGAGAAAAAGAACTCCACGGCCGATCGGCGTTGCGACGCATATGTTGTCGCGGACGATGGCCGGGTCATGCGCTCGTACGACACTCCGTGCTCGCTGGCGACTCGGGCGCTGGTCGGAATGGGCGTCATGCTGTGGGGAACGCCCCCGAAGCCGTGGGATGGCTTCTGAGCGCCAGCCGGAGGGTCAGTCGGAGTGAGTCAGTCGGGCAGCATCGGTACCGACAGGCCCTCACCCTTGTTGAGCAGGGCGCCCCGGATGACGGCTGCGGAGCCGTACCGTTCCCGCACCGCGTCCAGCGCGGTGTCGAGCCCACCGTCACTGTGCTGGTCGAGCGGCAGCTCGAGCTGGATGGCGTCGCCTCGGTCGAGGTTCGCCACGGAGATGCCGACCAGGGTCAGCCCCCGCTCGTTGATGAGCGACCGGGCCTGAGCGAGCAAGGTCTGGGCGGCCCGCAGGATCGGCTGGGTGTGCGACGTGGCCCGGGCGAGCGTGTGCGATCGCGTAGCCCGGGTGAAGTCGCCGAAGCGCAGGCGCAGCACGACCGTCCGACCAGGACGGTCGGCGGCCCGCATCCGCCGGGTGATCCGGTCCACCAGGCCGGCCAGGATCGCCTCGACCTCCTCATCCGATCGGGGCTTGGTGCCGAGCGCCCGCTGCGAACCGATCGACCCACGTCGCTTTCCGACCTGGACCGGTCGGGGGTCGCGGTTGCGGGCGAGGGCGTGCAGGTGCCGCCCGGCCGCCGGCCCGAGCAGCGACACGAGGGCCCCCTCGCGCATATCGGCGACGTCGGCGACGGTCCGGATGCCCCACGTGCGGAGCTTGGCGGCGGTCACGGCGCCCACACCCCACAGCAGTTCCACGGGCAGCGGGTGCAGGAACGCGAGCTCACGCTCGGGCGAGACGACCAACAGCCCATCCGGCTTGGCCACGCGGCTGGCCACTTTGGCCAGAAACTTCGTCCGAGCCACGCCCACGGTGATCGGCAGCCCGACCCGTTCCCGCACGTGCTGGCGTAGGCGCACGGCGATCTCCTCGGGGTGCCGGCGATCTTGCGGAGGCCGGCGACATCGAGGAACGCCTCGTCGATCGAGATGCCCTCGACGACTGGGGTGGTGTCGTCGAAGACGGCGAAGACCGCCCTGCTCGCCTCGGAGTAGGCCGACATCCGGGGTGGTACGACGATGGCCTGCGGGCACAGCTCGAGTGCCTGCCGCCCACCCATGGGTGTGCGCACGCCGTACGCCTTGGCCTCGTAGCTCGCGGCCAGCACCACCCCCATGCCGACGATGACCGGCCGTCCGCGCAGCCGGGGATCGTCGCGCTGCTCGACGGATGCGTAGAACGAGTCCAGATCGGCGTGCAGAATCGTCGCCTCACCCGACGCCTGAACGCGCATAGAACGCATGTTCCCACAGGGTTAGGCGCAAGCCAACACCGCCTCGGGCCGGCGTCGTCTGGACTGACGAGCGCAGCGACGAAGGAGCGTAGCGAGAGGCCAGCGAGCGCGAGGAGCGAGCGCCAGCGAGCCCCGCAGTCGCGAGCGACAGAATCCAGAGAAGATGGCGCCTCAATGGGCCCGGGGCGCGCGCGGGCGAAGCGAGAGCCAGAATTGCAGCATGGCGGCGCGAAAGGAGATCCTGGAGATCGGCGACCGGGAGGTGACGATCACCAACCCGGACAAGGTCTTCTTCGCCGATCTCGGGGTAACCAAGCTGGACCTCGTGCGCTACTACCAGGCCCTCGCCGAGCCCACATTGCGCGGCGTGCGCGGCCGGCCGATGGGGCTCAAGCGCTACGTCAACGGCATCGAGGGCGAGGCCTTCTACCAGAAGCGAGCACCCGAGAACCGGCCGGAGTGGATCGACACGGTAGAACTTCGCTATCCGTCGGGGCGTTCGGCGCACGAGGTGGTCGCGCACCATGCCGCCGATCTCGCCTGGCTGGTGAACCTGGGCTGCGTCGACCTGCACCCCCATCCCGTCCGGGCCACGGATCTGGAGCATCCGGACGAGCTGCGGGTCGATCTCGACCCCAACCCGGGCGTGCCGTGGTCGCAGGTGCGCGACGTGGCGATGGTGGTACGCGACGTACTGGTCGACTATGGACTCGTCGGCTGGCCCAAGACGTCGGGCTCTCGAGGCTTGCACATCTTCGTCCGGGTCCAGCCACAGTGGACATTCACGGAACTGCGCCGGGCCGGCCTCGCCCTCGCCCGTGCGGTCGAGGAGCGAGTGCCCGAGCTCGCCACCAGCCGGTGGTGGAAGGAGGAGCGGCACGGCGTCTTCGTGGACTACAACCAGAACTCGAAGGACCGTACGACCGCATCCGCGTATTCGGTACGCCCGACGCCGGACGCCCGGGTCTCGGCGCCCTTGTGGTGGGACGAGGTGCCCGATTGCGATCCGTCCGCCTACACGCTCGGCACTGTCCCGGGCCGGCTCGCCACGATCGGCGATCCGGGCGAGGGCATCGACGAGGCCGTGGGATCTCTGGCCGTACTGCTGGACCTGGCCGAGCAGCACCGAGCCGCCGGTCTGCCGGATGCACCGCCGCCGTCGGCATCGCGGGGCGCCGTGGCGAAGGCGGCGCCGGGCAAGGCGAGCGGGGCTAGCGGCCGTCGGCGGAGCACCATGCCGATGATCGAGGTGGCCCGCGCGGCGTCCAAGGAGGAGGCCCTCGCGGGTCTCGAGCGCTGGAAGGCCCGCCATCCGACGGTGTGGCCCCACTTCGCCGCCGACGATGTGCTCGTCGACTCGATGCGCGGCCGGAGCAGCCTCTGGTACCGGATCCGGTTGAACCTGCGGCACGTGCCGGAGGAGGACCGGCCGGCCCAGGAACCGCTCGAGGTGGACTACGACCCGTTTGCTGAGTGGCGGGACAGTCCCGACGCGGAGGCCTGGCGCGCATCCCGGCGCCGCCAGTAATCTTTCGGCGGGGCAACTTTCAGCAGGCGCAGTGTAGAAACCTCTCATAGGAGGCCGTCAATGGAGACGAACCTCGCGCGGCTGGCCGAGACCGCGCTCGACCGCCTCGGGGACCACCCGAGCCTTTTCTACGAGGGCACCTGGCACACGTCCGGACAGCTGCACGCCCGCTCAAAGCGCGTGGCCACCGGCTTGCGCCGGCTGGGTGTGGGGCCGGGCGACCGCGTCGTCGTGTTCATGGCCAACTGTCCCGAGGTCGGCATCGTCTACTCGGCGATCTGGCGAGCGGGCGCGGTCGTGACGCCGGTCATCTTCCTGATCTCCGTGCCCGAGCTGCGCCATATTCTGGTCGACTCCGGTGCGGTCGCCGTCATCACGTCGCCGGAGTTGGTCGGGTCGGTCATCGAAGCGCTCGAGGGCCGGCCGGTGCCAGTCGTCGTCGTGGGCGAGGACTTCGCCGAACTCGAGAACAGCGAGCCTTCGTCCATTGTGGATCGTAGTCCCGACGACCTCGCCGCGCTCCTCTACACCGGCGGGACGACCGGCCGTAGCAAGGGCGTCTGCCTCACCCACGCGAACCTGAGCAACGCCGGCGCGTCCTCCCGGAAGAACAGCCACATCCCTGGGATCACCCGTGGCATCCATGGTCTGCCGCTGTCGCACTCGTTCGGACTGCTGGTCACGGTCGGCGCGCTACACAACGAGGAGCCGGGCTCGGCCGTACTGCTGCGCTGGTTCGACGCGGGCACGTGGCTTCGCCTGGCCGCCGAGCAGCGGTCGCAGGTCGCGGCCATGGTCCCGTCGACTCTCGCGATGCTGCTCGCCTGCCCGGTCGAGGAGTACGACCTCAGCGACCTGCGGTTCATCTTCTCGGGCGCAGCGCCGCTGTCGCCGGCCATCCGGGAGGAGTTCCACCGCCGGGTTCCGAGCTGCACCGTGGTTGAGGGATACGGCTGCACGGAGACCGGCGGCATCATCAGCAGCACTCCGCCGATGGCACCGAAGTTCGGCACCGTCGGCAAGCCAGTATCCAATGTGGACGTACGGATCGAGGATCCCGACGGCAATGAAGTGCCGGTCGGCGAGGATGGCGAGATCGTGGTCCGCGGCCCCAACGTCATGGCCCGGTACTGGGGCTCGGACGAGCCGCAGGCCGCCTGGTTCCACACTGGTGACGTCGGCCGCATCGATTCGGATGGCTATCTGACCATTGTGGACCGCATCAAGGACCTGATCATCCGTGGTGGCTTCAACGTCTACCCGCGCGACGTCGAGGACGCGCTGCTGCAGCACCCGCAGGTCGCGATGGCGGCCGTGGTGGGCCGACCGGACTACCGACTGGGTGAGGAGGTCGTCGCGTTCGTCTCGCTCGTCGCGGGAAGCACCGTGACCCCCGAGGAGTTGGTCGCCTTCGCGAAGGAACACCTGGCCGCGAACAAGTACCCGCGGGAGGTCCGCATCGTCGAGGCGATCCCCTTGACGTCGGTCGGCAAGCTCGACCGCAAGCGGCTGCGCGCCTTGATTGCTCCTGGCTAGGGCCGTCAGTCCCCGGGCATGCGGACCGCGGCCAGTTGGGTCGCCTGCACCACCACGCGGTCGCGACTGTCCCAGGCCTCGCAGACTTGGTCGACGAATCCACCCGAGAGCACGCGGGCGCGCTGGCGTACTCGGAGTGGCCCGGGCGCCGGTAGCGCGCGAAGGTAGACGGTCAGCTCCAGCGTCGGCACCCATCCGATGCTGCCCATCGTGAACGTGGCTGGCGGGAACGCGTCGGAGACGTAGAGCAGGCTCAGGGCGTCGAACTCGGAGCCGTCGGCGAAGGCGAGCCAGCCCCGCAGGTCGCCGCTGCCGTCTTGCCGTCCCCGCCGGTGGAACGAGACCGGGTCGATGCGCTGCTCAACCATGTCCAGCATCGCCACCCGGATGCCGCTTCCCGGCAGTTCGATCCCGTTGACCCGGCACTCGTCCGGTGGGGCCACGTCGGGCGGGGGAACGTCGGTCCAGCGCTCGTCGGTAGTCGGATCAAGCCGGCCGGTGACGAAGAGCGTCTCGACGCAGACGCGTTCCTTCTGCACCAGCCGGGTGCGGACCTGACTCGCCGTCCGCCCCTGCCGCAGCATCTCCACGGTGACGGTCGCCGGTCCGACTTCGGGCGAGGCGACGTACACGGCGCTAGCGGAGAGCGGATGGGGGTGATCCGGTGCTGCCGTCACGGCCGCCCGGGCCATCACGGCAAGAAGGTAGCCACCGTGCGGGCGACCGCCCACCGTCCACTCTGGATCCAGGTCGGCCGCGTATGTGCCGTCGCCGCCCTCGACTCGGGTCGCGTCGTTGAACGTGGCCATGCGACATTCTCTCCAGGTCCGTCCGGGCGGCGGTGGCCTTAGTGGCCGGTGTCACGTCTCGGTCCGGACGAACGGGAATATCGCCGGCATTTGGAGGTTGCGCGGACATGGATGCAATCGTTGTGAAGGCCCACGGTGGCCCAGACCAGCTTGTGCTCACCGATGTGCCCGTCCCGGAGCCGGAGCGAGGGCAGGTCAGGGTGAGGTTGGCCGCGACCGGCGTCAATTTCGTCGACGTCTACCACCGCACCGGCTACTACCCGGGGTCGTTGCCGCGGATCCTCGGCTCGGAGGGCGCAGGCACGGTCGACGCGATCGGACCCGAGGTCGAATCCGTCAGTGTCGGCGACCGGGTCGCCTCGGTCGACCTCACGGGGTCCTATGCCACACAGGCCGTGGTGGCGGCCGACCGCGTCGTGCCACTCCCGGCCAACGTGTCCGAGGAGACCGCGGCCGCGGCGATACTGCAGGGGCTCACAGCCCACTACCTGCTGCACGACTCGTATCCGATCCGCCCGGGCGACGTGGTGTTGGTGCACGCCGCCGCCGGGGGAATGGGCCTACTGCTGACTCAGCTCGCGACCCGACTCGGCGCCACGGTCATCGGTACGGTCTCCACCGAAGACAAGGCGCGCCTGGCCCGCGAGGCGGGCGCAGCGGAGATCATCAACTACGGCTCGGGCGCGGATGTGGCCGGAGATATCCGCACGCTCACTGACGGCGCCGGTGTCGCTGCGGTGTACGACGGAGTCGGGCAGTCCACATTCGACGCGAGCCTGGCCAGCCTGCGGCGGCGGGGGACGCTGGTCCTCTTTGGAGCCTCCAGCGGACCGGTGCCACCGTTCGACCCGCAGCGGTTGCAGTGGTCCGGGTCGGTGTTCCTGACCCGGCCCACGTTGGGCCATCACATCGTCGAGCCGAGCGAGCTCGCCCGCCGGTCCCGGGATCTGTTCAACTGGATCGAGGACGGACTCACCATCCGCATTCACGACCGGTATCCGTTGGCCGATGCGCGCCGGGCCCACGAGGATCTGGAGAGCCGTCGAACCACCGGCAAGCTTCTCCTGATCCCGTAACGGCCGAACCACCGAGCCAGCCACACAGCACCCTCAGCGATCGGGTAACGCTCGTGACGGTCGCGCTCGCGTACCGGTCAGATTTCCGTGAAACTCGGAAATCTGACCGGTCAGCGCGGGTCAGGCCGCCAGTGTGAGTGGTGGCTCGGTGAGTTCGGCCGGGGTGTCGGCCGGACGAAGCGCCAGTGCCAACACGTCCGCCACGTCGTTGAGCGCGTGGATCGTCAATCCGGACCGGACCTCCTCCGGCAGGTCGTCGAGGTCGGGCTCATTACGAGCCGGGATGATGACCTCGGTCAGACCGGCGCGGTGGGCGGCCAGCAACTTCTGCTTTACGCCACCGATCGGCAATACCCGTCCGGCGAGGGTGACCTCACCAGTCATGCCGACCGCGGGGTTGACCGGTCGCCCGGAAGCGAGCGACGCCAAGGCTGTCACCATCGTGATCCCGGCGCTCGGGCCATCCTTCGGCACTGCGCCCGCCGGGACGTGCAGGTGGACGCGACGGCTCGCCAGCGTCGACACATCGATCCCCAACGCGTCCGCGTGGGAACGGAGGTAGGACAGCGCGATCTGCGCCGACTCCTTCATCACGTCGCCGAGTTGTCCGGTCAGGGTGAGACCGGCCTCGCCCGGCATGGCGGTTGCCTCGATGAAGAGCACGTCGCCACCGGTACCGGTCACCGCTAGGCCGGTGGCCACGCCCGGTACCGCCGTCCGCTCGGCCGACTCCGGCTCAAACCGCGGTCGACCCAGGTAGCGCTTGAGATCCGGGGCGGCGATCCGTACCCGCGTACCGCCCGATGGCATTTCGACCGCCACCTTGCGCAGGATCTTGGCCAGCGCCCGCTCCAGCTGTCGTACGCCCGCCTCGCGGGTGTGCGACGTCGCGATTACGCCGAGCGCCTCGTCGTCGATGCCCACCTCGTCGGCGGTCATGCCGGCGCGGTCGAGCTGCCGCGGCCACAGATGGTCACGACCGATCGCGACCTTCTCGCTCTCGGTGTAACCGTCGAGCGTGACCGCCTCCATCCGGTCCAGCAGCGGCCCGGGGATGGTGTCGGCGACGTTCGCGGTGGCCAGGAACAGCACGTCGGACAGGTCGAGGTCCACCTCGAGGTAATGGTCGCGGAACGTGTGGTTCTGCGCGGGGTCGAGCACCTCGAGCAGGGCGGCGGCCGGGTCGCCGGAGAAGCCGACGGCCAGCTTGTCCACCTCGTCGAGCAGCACGACCGGGTTCATCGAGCCGGCCTCACGGATCGCCCGCACGATGCGGCCCGGAAGCGCGCCGACGTAGGTGCGCCGGTGGCCCCGGATCTCCGCCTCGTCACGGATACCGCCCAGCGATACTCGGACGAACTTGCGGCCGAGCGCCCGGGCGACCGACTCGCCTAGGCTCGTCTTGCCGACGCCGGGCGGCCCGACGAGCGCCAGTACGGCGCCCGATCCCCGGCCGCCGACAACCTGGAGGTTGCGGGCGGCCCGGCGGTTGCGGACCGCCAGGTACTCGAGGATCCGGTCCTTCACATCGGCCAGGCCGGCGTGGTCAGCGTCCAAAATGGACCGTGCCGCGTCGAGGTCGGTGTTGTCCTCGGTCCGGACGTTCCAGGGCAGCTCGAGCACCGTGTCGAGCCACGTGCGGATCCAGCCCGCCTCCGGTGAGGCGTCGCTGGCCCGCTCGAGCCGGCCCACCTCACGCAGCGCGGCCTCACGGATCTTGTCGGGTAGGTCAGCCTGCTCGACCCGAGTGCGGTAGTCGGCCGCGCCGTCGGGCTCGTCCTCGCCCAGTTCCTTGCGAATCGCGTTGAGCTGCTGGCGCAGCAGGAACTCCCGCTGGCTCTTCTCCAGCCCGTCGCGGACGTCGTCGCCGATCTTCTCGGCGACCTCGAGCTCGGCGATGTGCTCGCGGGCCCAACCCACGAGCAGCTCCAGACGAGTGTCCACATCGGACGCATTTAGCAGTTCGGACTTCTGGCTCACCGACAGCCACGGCGCGTAGCCCGACGAATCGGCGAGCTCGGCCGGGTCGGTCATCCGCTCGACGGCGTCGATGACCTGCCAAGCGCCGCGGCGCTGGAGGTCGGCGGTGATGAGGTTCTTGTATTCGCGGGCCAGTTCGCGGGTACGGCCGGTCGGCTCCGCCTCCTCGAACGGGGTCGACTCGACCCATAGGGCGGCGCCTGGCCCCGGTACCCCGGAACCGATCTTCGCCCGGTGCAGGCCGCGCACGACCGCGGCCGGTTCGCCGCTGGGGAGCCGGCCCACCCGCTCGATGACGGCCACGGTGCCGATCGGGCCGTAGCTACCGTCCAGCCGGGGCACCGCGAGGACAGTCTTGTCGCCAGTGGTGTGGGCGGCGTCGATGGCGGCCTGGGTGGAGGAGTCGAGCGTCACCGGGACCACCATGCCGGGGAGCAGCACGGTCTCGGCCAGCGGCAACACGGGAAGTGTCGACATGGTTCTCCTCGGTACTTGAGAGTTAAAGCTGAGCCTTACCCACTCAAGTCCCTGAGGCGTCCCGGTGTTCCCGCTCCGACGTGAGCGGCGCCACCTTTCGCCCTGGGCGGACGTCCAAGATCGCGACCTTCCGACACCCTGCGCAGTTTTCTACCCAATGTGTCGGAAGGTCGCTGTGTCGGAAGGTCGCGATCATGTGTGCGGGTTCAGACGCCGCCGGGGAGAGAACGGGGGAGGCGGACGTCGAGATCCGGGGTGGAGTAGCCCATCAGGGTGAGACGCTCGGCCACCTCCCGGACCGGTTGGTGCGCCTTGTTCGCCGCGGCGAGCAGGTGCGACACCGACACCGGCCGGTCCCGATCGAGCCACGGGCGGTTGCCGTCCAGATCATTGCTGGCGTACGTGAGGTCGTTCGACCTGATCTTGTCGACCGCGATCGCGGAGAGGTCGACGTCGACCGCGTACCCAAGCTGACGCAACCGGGTCGCCACCTCGGTGGCGGCCTTGCGGATCCGGCGCGACGCCTGGAGCACGTGCGGAAGGCCAACCGGCTCGTCCTGCTTCAACCACGGGTCGGAGCCGTCCAGATCCTGGCTCGTGATGACGAGGTCGTCCCGGGTCAGCTGGTCGACGGTGAGCTCACCGAGTTCCGTCCGAACCGTGTAGCCGAAGACGGTCAGGCGCGCGGTGATGTCGTGGACGTCCCGCCCGGTCACCCGGGCCGCGCGGAGCAGGTGTACGGCCGGCACCGGTTCGGTCGGGTCCAGCCACGGGTGTGCGCCGTCAAGGTCCACGCTGGTGATCACGGTGTCGTCACCGTCGAGGTGGTCGACGATGATCTCGTCAGGTTCGGTGGCGAGGCGGTAGCCCAGTTCCTTCAACCGGGCGCCGATCGCGGAGACGGGCACGCCCTTGTTCTCCGCCGCGCGGAGCAGGTGCAGCGTCGACACGGGTTTGGCCGCGTCCAGGAACGGTGGTGATCCGGCAAGGTCGCGGCTCGTGAGTGCGATGTCGTCCGGAGTGATCTCGACGTCCTTGATGCCCTCAGGGTCGACGCCGAGCGTGAAGCCGAGCAGGGCCAGGCGGGCGCCGACCTCGACCACGGGGCGAGCGGTCTGCTGAGCGCAGCGAAGGAGATGAATCGGTGTCACCGACTCGGCCGGGTCGAGCCACGGTGACGCGCGGTCGAGGTCGCGGCTGAGCAGGATCAGGTCGTCCGGCGTCGTCGACAGGCCCTCGCACCCAGGCGGCAACGTGTAACCGAGTACGGCGAGCCGGGCGCCCACGTCGCTCACCTCTCGGCCGACCTTGTTGGCGACGCGGATCAGGTGGAGCAACTTCACCGGCTCCGCCGGGTCCAGCCACGGGAAGCTGCCGTCAAGGTCGCGACTGGCGAGCACCAGGTCGGCCGGATCGAACTTGTCGACCGGCATGGTGTCGGGGTCCGCGTCGAACGAAAAGCCCAGCCGGGTCATCCGGGCGGCGACGTCGCGCACCGTGCGTCCACTGCGATGCGCTGCCTTCAGCAGATGTGGGAGCAGCACCGGGTTGGCCGGATCCAGCCACGGCCGGGAACTGTCGAGGTCGCGGCTCATGAAGAGCATGTCGTCGGGGTCGCCGCCGACCGTCTCGTGCCCGACCGCCGTGGAGTAGGAGAGCTGCTCGAGCCGGCTCGCGATCTCGCTCGGGTGGCGGCCGATCCGGCGGGCGGCCCGAACCAGATACGCCAACGGAACGATCTCCACCGGATCCAGCCAGGGGCCCGAGCCATCGATGTCCACGCTCATGATCAGCGCGTCGGACGGCCGGGCCTGGATCACGTTGCTCCAGTCGGCCCCGGCCGAGATGATCTTGCCAAAACGGCCGGCGGCGGCGAGAGCGGTCAGTCGCCACTCGACGAGCTGATCCGGCCCGGTCGGCGAGCCTCCGTCGGGCAGGAAGCAGCCGGCGATGGCGGCGTCAACAGGGTCGCCGCCGAGTGTCCACTGTCGATAGCCGGAGGCGAGCGCCCGATCGAAGATGACGTCGGCGATGAGCGGGCGGGCCTGCGCGAAGGCATAGAGCCAGTCGTACGTCAGCACTGCTGGTCCGGCCTGTGTGAGCGCGTCGACCGCCTGCCACAGCAGGCGTTCCAGGTCCTCCTCGCGGTAAGCCAGGATCTTTGTACGGTCGACTGACAGCCGCGGCGCGAGCTCGCGGGTGAGGTTCACGACGGCGCCCGACAGCTCGTGCCCGGCCCACAGGCCGTCGGCGAGGATCGCCCCCTCGCCGGTGCACCACCAGACCCCGGCCGCCGTGTCGGATACCACGGCCGTACCGGCCGTACCAGGTGCCTTGCCCGCGGCCTGTTTCGGTGGCGTGGCGTCGGACAGCTCACCCGGTTGCCAGAGGTGCCGGTCGGTGCCGTCGGCGGCTTCGGTGGCGAAGTCGGCTACCCACAACACGTTGCGCAGAGTGTCCACACAGGACGCTGAAGTGCCGGCCCGCAGGTGCAGGCGAACCGTTGTGCCGCTGTCGTGACCGGGACCCAACGTCCGGATGCGGAACAGGCTGCCCGGTCCTGCTATGGACACGCGCAGTCGCGGGCCCGGCTGCCCGTCGCGACCCATCCGGCACGTGTCGACGGTGATCTCGTCTGCGAGCATGAAGTAACTCAGCACGCCGATGCCGAAGCGGCTGTTGGGAAACAGCTGAACCGGCGGATCGAGGCGCGCCCACTCCGCCTGCTCCTCGAGAAACTCGGGCAGATCGCCGAGCCGCACGCCGGCCTGGGCGAAGACCTCGCTCAGCTCTCGCATTCCCATGCCGACTCCATTGTCGACACAGTCCAGGTACGGACGGCCGCTGTCATCGACGCCCTGCTCGAACCGGATCTGGCCGGCCCAACCATCGGTGAAGTCGCGAGTACGGCGCAGGTACTCGGTCCGGGCCTCGCGGTAGCGGCAAGCGTCGAGCGCGTTCTGGTACAGCTCACGGATGGCCAGCGCCGGGTCACCGTAGAGCTGCTCGCCCATGAGCAGCTCCTGCACGCGGTCCTCGGCGAGTCGGAACCGGACCCCCGCCGACTGGTACGCCCGCGCACCGTCCACTTCGGCCGGTTGCAGGCCGTCGGTGGTGACGTGGGTCGGGATCGCCCGCAACACGGTCAGCGACTGGTCCGAGACCGCGGCCCGCTGGACCTCCGTGAGCGCCTGGTTGAGGACTTCGATGTGCGACCGGAGCGCCACCTCGACCGCGGGATGGTCGCAGACCGCGACCAGCACCAGCGTGCTGCCCCGTGGCTCCCATCGCGCGTCGGCGATCGTCGTGCGCAGTCCGGCCGCGGTGACCGGATCCACGATGCCGAGGTGCTCGCCGATGACCTCCGGCAGTGCGGCCGCCTCCATCGCCAACCCGCGTGCGGTCACCAACAGATAGCCGAGTAGCCGCTCCCGTACCCCGTCCGCGGCGACCGATTGCAGCGCGTCCGCACGATCGGTACGGGCGAGGAAGCCGGGGTCGGCCCGCATCGCCCAAAGCAGCCCGGCCACCCGTTGTGGTGCGAACGGCCCGTGTTCGGCCGGAGTGCGCTGCGCCGGAATCGGACCCGGTGCCGGCATGGGTACCAGGAGTTCGGCGAGGGACTCGGGCCGGTACGCGGCGGGCTGCCGGCCGATCCATCGGCGCAACAGCCACCAACCGATCTCCTCGGCGGCATCCCGGTTGCCGCGGGCGACGGCCGCGACGGCGCGCCGGTACGGCTGGGAGTAGCTCTGCGCGAATCGCTCGAAGGCGGCGCGGTCGCTTGTCGCGTCTTGGGAGGGGGTGAGGTCATGCGGTCCGACCGCCCGTTCCCGGCCAGCGAGGGTGGACCACAGCGCGTCGTAGAGGAATGGCACCGCAAGGAGCAGGCCGACCTCGGCGGCCCGAAGTGTGAGATCCGCTGGCAGGCCGTTGACGAGCCAGGTGAGTCGCTCGGTCATTCGGCGGGCGAACGCGAGGTCCTGCCATGGGTCGTCGGCCAGCAGGAACAGTCCCTCGCGGCGAACCCAGGTCACGTGCACCAACAGTTCGGTCACGGCTCGGCGGGTGAGCTCGCGCTCGACCGGATCGGCCACACGCTGCCAGAGCGGATGCTGGGCAACCGTGCCGACCCAACGGTCCAGCTCATCGGCGGTCGTTGGCCAAACCACGGGGGGCACGTTCACCCGCAGAAACTTACCGACCGCAGGCAACTGCGTTCAAGCGACCGTTGCGGAGGGTGAACTGCACCGATCTAACGGCCGGAGGTTTCGATCCCGGCCGTCGCGTGTGGATTCACGGCGTCGCGAACCTTGCGCAGGCTAGCCAACAAGGAGGTCAGGTCGCGGTCACTGAGGCGGCTGGTGAACCAGTGCTCGATGAGGTCGAGGTGGCCCGGGAGGATCGCGTCGAGGCGCTTTTCTCCGGCCGCCGTCAGCTGAGCGAAGGAGCCGCGGCGGTCGCTCTCACAGGGCACGCGGCGGACCAGACCGTCGTGCTCCAACCGGTCGATGATCCGGGTCACGCCGCTGGTGGTGATGTGTGCCTGCGCCGCGAGGTCGGTCATCCGCAGCGACGAGTTGGGTGAGCGGCCCAGCCGGAGGATCACCTCGAACTCGAGCGGCTTGAGGTCGAAGTCGGCCAGCTGGCTTTCCAGTTTTTCGCCCAGACCCAGAAACGTCTCCGCGAGCATGCCGACCGCCGTGATCCGGGAATCGTCGCGAAGCGTCACGCCTCACATTCTATCAATTGTTGACATGCGAAATACTGACGCGAGTATGGTTGTTACGTCAGCAGTTGAAGCTTCATCCAATCTGAGGAGAGCAGGCATGACCCAGACCACGACCACTCGTACCTTCGACGAGGTAGAGATCCCCACACCCGGCACCTTCGTCTTCGACCCGGCGCACACCGTGATCGGCGCGGTTGCTCGACACCTCATGGTTTCCAAGGTTCGGGGCAAGTTCAGCGAAGCCAACGGGGTGATCGAGGTAGCGGAGAATCCGCTCGAGACGACCGTCGAAGTCACGATCAAGTCGGCGAGCATCGACACCGGCGTCGTCGATCGGGACAACCACCTCCGCAGCCCCGACTTCCTGGACGTGGAGAACTACCCGGAGCTGACATTCCGCAGCACCCGAGTGCTCAAGCACAACGGGTCGGACTTCGTCCTCGCTGGCGATCTGACGATCCGCGGCATCACACGAGAGGTTGAGCTCGAGGTCGAGTACACCGGAGCGATCAACAACCCATGGGGCAAGCAGGTGATTGGCTTCAGTGCGACTACCGAGCTTGATCGCGACGAGTTCGGCATGACGTGGAACGCGGCTCTCGAGACGGGCGGCGTCCTGGTCGGCCGGAAGCTCAAGGTCGAGATCGAGGTCGAGGCCGTTCGCCAGTAACGGGCTCCGATCCGCACCTTGTCGTCGCGTGCGGCTACGTTGTCATTTGCGGCGACGTTGTCATTTGCCGCGACGTTGTCATTTGCCGCGGCGTGTCTTTGCCGCGGCGTTGTCCTTTGCGGCGACAAGGTGCGCATCCGCTTTCGACGCCCCTCAGGCGGCGTACTTCTCCACGAGGGCACCGACGGAAGGCAGCGCACTCCGGATGTGCTCTGCGGCGCCGCCACGGACCGCGCCGTACGCCCTCCTGATCGTCTTGCGCCCGGACCGCTCGGCCATGGCGTCCGTAACTCCGAGCAGGGCCTCGGCCACCTCCGGACCGCGCTCCACGAGGTAGTCGCCGAACTGTCCGCCGCTGGCGGAGTTGAAGCCGGTCCAGTACGGCTGAAGCTGCTGCATCATCTTCGGGACCATGCGCCCGATCATCGACTCGTACCAGCCGGGAGCCAACGTCGTGGCGACCTTGTAGCTCGCCTTGAGCACCGTGGCGGAGACGCCCGACTTCACCGAAAGTTCCTGCTCAACTAGTGCCTGGCAGTCCGCGTTGATCTGCTGCGCGGCCCCGTCTGCCTGGAGAATGTCCGCGAGGGTGGCGTACGTCGGCAATGCAACTCCTCAGTCTGTGAGCTGACGGTCGCCAATGGGGAGATGGCGAGCCGATCCCTGAGGCACCATATCGGGCGCGCGCCATCCCGGGTGCCCTGCTTCGTTTGTTGGCCTGAACGGCCGTACGGCTAGGGTCGGCGCATGAACATCCCGTCCCGGGCGCGTGTCGTCATTGTCGGCGGTGGCATCATCGGCACCTCCGTCGCGTACCACCTGGCCCATCGGGGCTGGACCGACGTCGTCCTTCTCGAGCGGGACCGGCTCACCTCGGGTACCACCTGGCACGCGGCCGGGCTCATGGTCACCTTCGGCTCCACGTCCGAAACGTCGACGCGGATGCGCCGCTACACGCGGGATCTTTACTCGCGGCTGGAGGCAGAGACGGGGCTGTCGACCGGGTTCAAGCCGGTCGGGTTCATCGAGCTCGCCGCCGATCCGGGACGGCTGGAGGAGTACCGGCGCGTGGCCGCGTTCAACCGCCTGTGCGGTGTGGACGTGCATGAGATCTCGCCCGGGGAGGTCAAGGAGCTCTTCCCGCTAGCGCGCACCGACGACATCCTTGCCGGCTTCTACGTTCCCGACGACGGCCGGGTGAACCCGGTCGACGCCACGATGTCTCTGGCGCGCGGGGCGAAGCAGCTCGGCGTCCGCATGGTCGAGGGCGTCGCCGCGACCGGCGTCATCACGCGCGACGGCGTCGTGACCGGGGTGCGAACGGCGTACGGCGACATCGAAGCCGAGTACGTGGTCAACTGCGCCGGCATGTGGGGCCGTCAAATTGGCGAGGCGGCCGGGGTGAGCATCCCGCTGCAGGCGGCCGAGCACTACTACCTGATCACCGAGCCGATCGACGGCGTCACCGGTGATCTCCCGGTGATCGAGGACCCCTCGTCGTATGGGTACTTCCGCGAGGAGGGCGGCGGGCTCATGCTCGGCCTCTTCGAGTCGGTCTGCGCGCCCTGGCACCTCGACGCCATCCCGGCCGATTTCTCGTTCGGCACCCTGCCGCCGGACTGGGATCGCATGGCGCCCTATCTGCAGAAGGCGATGGAGCGGATCCCGGTCTCCCTCACGGCCGGCGTGAAGATTTTCTTCTGCGGCCCCGAGAGCTTCACCCCGGATCTGGCGCCGATCGTGGGCGAGGCGCCGGAACTGCGCAACTACTTCGTCGCCGCCGGGCTGAACTCGATCGGGATCATCACCGGTGGCGGCATCGGCGCGGCCGTCGCAGAGTGGATTGTGGACGGTCGGCCCGAGATCGACGTCACCGGTATCCACATCGACCGGCTCCAGCCGTACCAGAGCAACCCGGAGTACCGGGCGACCCGCACCGTGGAGTCGCTGGGCCTCGTGTACGAGACGCACTTCCCCGGCCGGTCCATGCGCACGGCCCGCGGGGCGAAGCTGTCGCCGCTGCACGAGCGGCTGGTGGCGCAGCGGGCCCACTTCCGGGACGTGAGCGGGTGGGAGGGCGCCGACTGGTACGCCCCGCCCGGCGTGGAGCCGACCGTCGGATCGGCTGTCGTGGGGGCGGCAGAACTGGTTCGAGTACTGGGCCGACGAGCACCGGTCCGCGCGCGAGGGTGTCATCGCCATGGACATGTCGTTCATGTCGAAGTTCCTGGTGCAGGGCCGAGACGCGGGCGACGTATTGGAGTGGATCTCGGCGAATCGCGTCAACGGCGAAGCCGGTTTCATTACCTACACGCAGTGGCTCAACGAACGGGGTCTGCTCGAGGCCGACCTCACCGTGTCCAAGCTCGACGACGACCGGTTCTGGGTGGTCGCCTCCGACACCGCACACCGGCACGCGCTGACCTGGCTGCGCCGTCACATCGGCGACCGGCATGCCTTCGTGACCGACGTGACCTCCGGCTACGGCCAGATCAACGTCCAGGGTCCGCGCTCGCGAGAACTGCTCGGCGCGGTGACCACAGTGGACATGTCCAATGAGGCCTTTCCGTTCCGGGCAGCGAAGGAGGTCGACATCGGGTTCGCCCGGGCGCTGTGCATCCGGATCACGTACCTCGGGGAGCTGGGGTACGAGCTCTACATCCCGGCCGAGCAGGCGGTTCACGTCTACGACCGTCTCGTCGCTGCCGGCGCGGAGGTCGGGTTGCGCCACGCCGGGCTCAAGGCCCTCGCGAGCCTGCGGATGGAGAAGGGCTACCGCGACTACGGCCACGACATCGACAACACGGATTAGGTGCTCGAGGCGGGTCTCGGCTTCGCGGTGGCGATGGACAAGCCGTTCCTCGGCCGCGATGCCGTGGCGGCGCTGAAGGCGCAGGGGCCGCCGCGACGCCGGCTGTGCAGGTCCTGCTGTCCGACCCCGAGCCGCTGATGTTCCATGCCGAAGTGGTGCACCGCGACGGCGTGCCGGTCGGCTACATCCGGGCCGCGTCGTATGGACACACCTTGGGCGGCGCGGTCGGCCTCGCGATGGTCGAGGCTCCGGACCCGATCGACCAGTCCTGGCTGGACAGTGGCGAGTGGACTGTCGATGTCGCCGGCACGCAGTACCCCGCGCGAGCATCGTTGAAGCCGCTCTACGACCCCACGAACGCTCGGATCAGGAGCTGAGGATGTTCTTTCATCAGTTGGCCGACGGCGTAACGTTTGGTCCGCTCGAGCCCTGGCGGGCCGAGGAGTTCCCGGCCGCCGTCGATCGGGCCCGCGAGCACCTTAGGCCGTGGATACCGTTCGCCTCGCGGGTGGTCGACATCGAGTCGGCCCGGGAGCTTCTTGTAGCGGTTCGCGCAGCGGCGGGCCGAGACACCGGCGCCATGTTCGGCATCTGGGTTGACGGGGTGCTCAGTGGCGGCACGCTGTTCCGCAGCTGGGACTCGAGCTTCAGCGTCTGCGAGATCGGTGTGTGGCTCGACCCGTCGGCCGAGGGGCGCGGACTGGTCCAGGGTGCGGTCAGCTACATGCTCGACTACGCGTTCCGGGTGCGCGGCATGCAACGCGCGGAGTGGTACTGCTCAACCAAGAACGAGCGGAGCAAGGCGACCGCCGCCCGGCTCGGCATGACCTACGAGGGCACGCTGCGGTCGTCCTTTGTGGTCATGGGCGAACGGCAGGACAGCGAGGTCTGGTCGGTGCTCGCCGATGAGTGGCTGGCCCGCTAACGCTGGTAGACCCGTACGTAGTCGACCTGGAAGTCGGCCGGCAGGGGCGTGCCAACGTCCGGCGTGCCCGGAGCCCCGCCGACCTCGACGTTCAGGTGCAACTGGTACGGCTTGTTGAACGTCGTGGCATACCCGGGGGTGGTCGAGGCGTCCCGGGTCCAGACCAGCGCACCGTCGACGTACCAGCGCATCGCCCCGGTTTCCCACTCCACCCGGTAGCCGTGGAAGCCGCCGGCGGGCGTGCCCGGAACGGCGTAGCTGCTCGATTGGCTGCTGGGTGTGTAGATGGCCTGGGACGCGCTGGCGTAGCTCGCGCCTCCGAAGAGCTCCACCACGTCGAACCCACTGCCGTCGCTGGCGGAGAGCCAGAACCCGGGCCACAGTACGACGTAGGTGTTGTCGACGTTGGGGGATTTCGCCCTCACCTCGAATGCCCCGTACGGGGTCAAGCGGATGGTGGCTGTCGGCGTTGGCGTCGGCGTCGGGCTTGGGGACGGCGTAGTGATTCCGACGGTACGGGTGCCGGTTGGCGTATGACTGGTCGGGTTCGCCCTGGTCTCATCGGTGGGCTCGGGCGCCGGCGGTGAAGAGGCGCACGGAGAGGACACCTGCGACGATCATCAGAAAGACGCCGAGGCCTACCAGGAGCGCATGGACTTTTCCGGCCAACGACGCATCTCCGATGGTCGATATCAAGGACGGAGCTTGTTGCCGCGAAACAGTAATCGATGGTCACTTCTTTGAAAACCCCGCGGCGGCGCCGCCGGGGTTGATGCGCCACACCGTGACGGTGCGTACGTGAGCCGACTCCAACTCGTAGCGCACAGGCACCTCATAGGAACGGACCGCGGTGAAGTATTCGCCCGGGAAGTAGGCCCGGCCGGGGTCACCGACGAGCACGTCGGCTCCGTGTCGCGCCGCCCGGCGCAGAAAAGTCAGCACCCGGGCGGCCATTTCCTTGCTGTAGAAGACGTCACCCGCGAGCACGACACCGGCGTCGGCCTCGCCGTGGTCGAGGACATCGTCGATGGTCACGTCCACAGTGACGCCGTTCACGGACGCGTTGAGCGCGACCGCGGCCGCCGCCATCGGCTCGATCTCGACCGCCCGAACCGCGGCCGCGCCGGCCCGGGCGGCGGCGATCGCGGCCAGCCCGCTGCCCGAGGCGAGGTCGAGCACGGCCCGGCCGGCGACCACATCCGGGTGGTCGAGCACGTACCGGGAAAGCCCCTGACCGCCGGCCCACCCGAAGGCCCAGAACGGGGGCGGTTGGTCGCTGCGGTACTCGCCCTCGGTCAGCTCCCACAGCCCGACGGCTCCTCGGCCTGGTAGAGCGACAGCTCCGGCACGAACGCCACCGGCTCCACCCGGAGATGAGTCGCGGACGAACGCGGCGCGGTCATGAGGCACCCAACGATTCTGCCGGCGTCGCGGGAGCGGTCCAGCACGATGGGGAATGCTGAGCGGCATGGCGGAGACAGGTGGATGTCGTCGTGGTCGGTCTGGGCGTCGGCGGCGAGGAGGTGGCCGGCAAGCTCGCCGAGGCGGGCCTCTCGGTCGTCGGCATCGAGCGCGGCCTGGTCGGCGGCGAGTGCCCGTACTGGGGCTGCGTGCCGAGCAAGATGATGATCCGGGCGGCCAACCTGCTGGCCGAGGCGCGCCGGGTCGACGGGCATGGCCGGCTCGGCCGAGGTGACGCCGGACTGGGCGCCGGTGGCCAGGCGGATCCGCGAGGAGGCCACCGACAACTGGGACGACAAGGTCGCGGTGGACCGCTTCACCGGCAAGGGCGGCCCGTTCGTCCGCGGCTCGGCCGCCTCGTCGGCCCGCGCCAGGTCGCGGTGGGCGAGCGCGACCTTCGTCGCCGAGCGCGGGCGTCGTCTCGGCACCGGCACCGCGCCGGCGATCCCGCCGATCGACGGGCTGGCCGGCACGCCGCTACTGGACGAACCGCGAGGCGATCGAGGCGGACGAGCCTGCCGGCGTCGCTGATCGTGCTCGGCGGCGGCGCGATCGGGCTGGAGCTGGCCCAGGTGTTCGCCCGGTTCGGCGTACGGGTCACGCGTGGTCGAGGCGCTGGACCGCCTGCTGCCGATGGAGGAGCCGGAGTCGTCGGCAGCTGGCCGCAGACGGCGCTCGACCGCGACGGCGTCGACGATCCGCACCGGCGTCGCGGCGACCAGGTGCGCCACGACGGGACCGGCTTCACCGTCACGCTGGCCGACGGCGCCGACAGTCACCGGCGACGGCTGCTCGTGGCCACCGGCCGCCGGGCCCACCTCGACGGTCTCGGTCTGGACACCGTCGGCCTCGACCCGCGGCGCGACTCCATCGACGGTCGACGACCGGATGCGGGCCGGCCGACGGCATCTGGGCGGTCGGCGACGTCACCGGGCACGGGCGCGTTCACCCACGTCGCCATGTACCAGGCCGGCATCGCGGTGCGCGACATCCTCGGCCAGGACCGGGCCGCCGGCCGACTACCGGGCGCTGCCCCGGGTCACGTTCACCGACCCCGAGATCGGCGCGGTCGGGCTGACCGAGCAGCAGGCCCGCGAGCAGGGCCTGACCGTGTCGACGTCGGCTCGCTCAGGTCTCGCCAGCTCGGCGCGGGGCTGGATCCACAAGGCGGGCAACGAGGGCTTCATCAAGCTGGTCGCCGACGCCGACCGGGGCGTGCTGGTCGGCGCCACCTCGGCCGGCCCGGTCGGCGGCGAGGTGCTCTCCGCGCTGGCGGTGGCGGTGCACGCCGAGGTGCCGGTCGAGCCCTGCGCCACATGATCTACGCGTACCCGACGTTCCACCGCGGCATCGAGGACGCCCTGCGTACCATCGCCGTCACCTGACGCCCGCCTGTGCCTGCGACCCGCGCCGTTCCGCCCCGTCTCGCCCTGTTCCGCCCCGTCTCGCCCCGTCTCGCCCCGTCTCGCCCCGTCTCGCCCTGTTCCGCCCCGTTCACCCGGCCAAGATCACCTGGTGCAGGTTGTACGGCGCGGCGCGGCTTGTCGGTGCCCAGGGATCGACGCGGGTGAACACCTGGCGCAGGCGATGGCGCGGTGGTGAGGTACTTGGTGCCCGGCGATCACGCCGGACCTCGGTGTTCACGCCGGAAGTGGGTGATCACGGCCGACGCGGGGCGGGGCTATTGGTGCCCGGTGATCAAGCGGCGCGGGGTGATCACGGCGTGCGCGAGATCACGGGTGCAGCGGCGGTGCGGGCGATCGCTGGTGGCGACCAGGCGGCCCATCCTGCGCGGGTATTCCGCTTGGCCTGGGGCGGGGCGCCGGGGCGTGGCGGACGTCGGCGACGAGGGCGGCGAGCCCGGTGGTGATGGGTACCGCGGCGACGAGCCCGATCGTGCCGACGGCGCAGCGGACGATCTCCTGGGCCAGGAACTCGCTCGTCAGCAGGTCACTGACGTCCTGACCGCCGGCGGCCACGAGCAGGAGCAGCGGCAGGGAGGCGCCGGCGTACGCGAGGATGATCGTGTTCACCGCCGACGCGACGTGAGCCCGGCCGATGCGGGTCGCGGAGCGGTAGAGCTCCAAGCGCGATCGGGCGCCCTGGGCCAGTTCGGCCACCGTGGTCGCCTGGGTGACGGTCACATCGTCAAGGACGCCGAGCGCACCGATGATGATGCCGGCCAGGAGCAGGCCTCGCATGTCGACGCGGCCGTTGAGGATCGACAGGTAGAGCGTCTCCTCGCTACCGAAGCCGGTCAGTGCCGTGGACGCGATGAATCGCGGCCCCGAGCAGGCCGGTCACCACCAGGCTGGCCAACGTACCGAGGACCGCAACCGACGTGTGCACATTGACGCCGTGGGTCAGGTACAGCACCGCGAACATGATCGCCGACGAGCCGACGATCGCCACCAGTAGCGGCGGCTCGCCACCGAGGATCGCCGGGATGATGAAAAACAGAAGGGCGGCGAAGCTGACCACGAGACCGACGAGGGCGGTCAACCCTCGCCACCGTCCGAATGCGACGATCGCCGCGGCACAGAGGCCCAGCATCAACCACATCGGCTTGCCGCGCTGCTCGTCGATGATCTCGTACCGGTCGGGTGCTCCGCTGGCCGTCGGATCGGGCGACACCCCGAGCACGACCTGGTCGCCGGCCGAGACGCGCGGCGCGCCCGGACCCTGAGGCAGGTCCATTGTCACGTTCTGGTCCTTGCCCGGTCCGTCGGTGACGTGGACGAGGGCCTGGCCGCACGGCAGCGGCTCGCCGTAGGTCGGCAGGTCCGCCGGGCAGGGCTGGTGGTCAATCCTGAGGATCGACCCGTACGCCCGTTGCGTCGTGGTGGCTTGGTGCTTCGTGGACTGCTCCGGCTTTCCCGGCCACAGGAAGATCATGGCGATCGCGGTGATCACCGCGCACGGGATGAGGATGTACCCAACGATCCGGGTGGTCTGTCTCGATACCGGAATCTCGGTGTCGTGGCTGTGGCCATGTCCGTGACCCGCGCTCGGTGCGTGACCCCCGCTGGGTCCGTGATCCCCGCTGGGTCCATTAACTCCGCTGGGTCCCGGCCGCCGGCGGTGCTCCCAATCAGTGGCCTCGTCGGATTCCGCATCCCAGTGATGGTCACGATGCACGCGTGCACTCTCTCACCAGAGTCGTCGCTGACGCACCCCGGCTAGGCTGCCAGGCGTGGAGTGGGACGTCGCGGTCGTCGGCGGTGGGCCAGCCGGACTCGCCGCGGCGCACGCGGCCGCGAGCCGGGGAGCGCGCACGCTGGTGCTGGAGCGGGCGGAGCATCCGCGGTACAAGACCTGCGGCGGGGGCCTCATCGGAATCTCGCTGCGCTGCGTTCCCAGATGGCCTCGACGTGCCGACCCGCGACCGGATCGACCGGGCCACGTTCACCCTCGACGGGCGGCGCGCGTTCACCCGTCGTGCGCGAGGTGCGTTCCTCGACATGGTGCAACGGGACGAGTTCGACGCGGCGTTGTGCGTCGCCGCGCAGGCGGCCGGGGCCAGCGTGCGGTCGCGAGCCACGGTCCGGGCGATCGACCAGACCCAGGACTCGGTACGGCTCAGCCTGGCCGGCGGCGACGAGGTTCGGGCGCGGGTCGTGGTTGGCGCGGACGGCTCGGCCGGCCTCACCGGGCGCCACGTCGGCGTCGGATATGACCAGGTCGACCTGGGCCTGGAGGTCGATGTGCCGACGCCGATCGACCAGGCTGACAGTTGGCTCGGCCGGCTGCTCATCGACTGGGGTCCCTTACCCGGATCGTACGGCTGGGTCTTCCCCAAGGGGGATCTGCTCACGGTCGGCGTCATCGCGGCGCGTGGGCGGGGCGAGCAGACTCGGTCCTACCTCGGCCGTTTCCTAACCCGCCTGGGCCTCGCCGGTGTCCCGGCGGTGCACGACTCCGGTCATCTCACCCGGTGCCGGGCGAACGGCTCGCCCCTTCGGCGCGGGCGGGTCCTCGTCGCCGGAGACGCGGCGGGGCTGCTCGAGCCGTGGACCCGGGAGGGAATCAGCTTCGCGCTTCGCTCGGGTGCTCTGGCCGGGGCGGCGGCGGCCTCGGGCGACCTTTCCGGTTATGAGTCCACTGTGGAGACACAGCTGGCGCCTGTCATGGATGCCGGCCGCCGGCTGCTGCGCCTATTCGAGGCGCATCCCGGCTACTGCCACGCCGCGCTGGCGACGCCGCCAGGCTGGCGGGTCTTCTCCAACATCTGTCGGGGCGAAACCGACCTCGCTACCGTGGTCGGTCGCCGTACGGTCCGTTCGGCGCTGGCCATGCTGGACCGCACCGCTTGATCGCCGTACGGTCGCTGGCATGACCTCTCTGACCGCATCGGAGATCGCCGCCCAGGTCCGGGCCGGCTCGTTAACCGCGGCCGACGTGGTGGAGGAGACGCTGGCTCGTATCAAGGCCGTCGACGCCGGGATCGGCGCCTTTCAACAGGTCGATCCCGACGGCGCCCGCCGGGACGCGGCGGCGCTCGACCAGCGCGCCGACAAGGGCGGCCTGCCGCTCGCCGGGGTGCCGGTCGCCATCAAGGACAACATCGCCGTGGCTGGGCTGCCCACCCGGCATGGGTCCGGGGCGACATCAACCACACCCGAATCCTCCGACGATGAGTTGGTCGTCCGGCTGCGCAAGGCCGGTGCGGTCGTGGTCGGCAAGACGCGGCTGCCCGAGTTGGCGATCTGGGGCTTCACCGAGTCGATCGCGCTCGGGGGGACCCGCAATCCGCAGGACCCTCGGCGCAACGCGGGCGGATCGACCGGTGGCGGGGCGGCGGCAGTCGCCGCCGGCATCGTGCCCCTCGCCCTTGGTTCCGACGGCGGCGGTTCGCTGCGGATCCCGTCCGCCAACTGCGGGGTCATCGGCTTCAAGCCGGGACTCGGCACCGTCACGGTGGCGGGTGGGATCGAGGAGCACTGGTTCGGCTGCAGCGCCTTCGGACCGATCGCGACGACCGTGGCCGACATCATCGTGGCGATGGATGTCTTAACTGGGCGTTCATGGCAACCTTCCCATGTGGGACCGCTGCGGGTCGCGGTCGCCACGAACCGGCCCACGCCGCTCGGCCGGCCGGACACCACGGCGCAGTCGGCTCTCCACCGCACCGTGAAGTCCCTCCCCGCGCTCGGGCACTCCGTGCACCCGGCGCGGATCCCGTACCCGCGGTCGCTGGCCAGCACGTGGATCAGTTGCTGGCACGCCGGCATCGCCGAGGAGGTTGCTCGGCTCGGCCTGCCCGTGGAGCGGCTCGAGCCGCGGACGCAACGGATGGTCCGGTACGGGCATGCTCGGATGAATAGGTACGGGTCCAACCTCGATCCGGTACGGGCGGCCATGGCCGCGTGGCGCGCCGTCGCCACCGAGTTTCTGGAGCCGTACGACGTCCTGCTCACGCCCACGATCTCCCGGCCCGCG
>CAWDLN010000020.1:0-94545 GCA_963803115.1 uncultured Actinomycetota bacterium | reverse complement strand
GCGCCAGCGCCTGAGCCTCACTCCGTACGTAGGCAGTGTCCGCACCGTCGGCGAGCATCTTCACCGCGACGAGACGCCCGAGTCGCTCATCACGGGCGCGCCACACGATGGCCGTGCCGCCCCGCGCCAATGGTTCAACCAGGCGGTACCGCCCGTCGAGAAGGCAGGCGCTGTTTTCGCTGCTCATGCGACGCGCGTACCCAGCGCGGAACGGAGTATTCATCGTCGGTCACAATTCATGGTCCACAGCTCCTATGTGGACAGTCGCATCGTGGTTGCCCATCGTGGTTGCCCATCGTGGTTGCCCATCGTGGTTGCCGGGAATGCAGTATGGGTACTCCGATACTGCGCCACGGCGACGGTGTACTTGTCCGTGGGATCCCAATACACGAATGGGTGAACGACAAGGCCAAGTGCGGCGATAGCGTCGACGCTATGTGCGCGGGAGGCGCCTACTTGCGTGGCAGCGTCGCTACGTAGGCAGCGGCCTGCCCGATCCAGCGGTCGAGGACCGGATCGTCGAGCATCTCTCCGCCGATCATGATCGAGCCGGCCGGAGTGGCCCGGCCGCCGGTGTCGAAGGGACGTACGCCCGGCTCGGTCAGGGCGGCCGCGTTGTCCTTGGGATCGATCCTGGCGATCAGCTCGTCTCCCCGGACGCCTACGGTCATGTTTCCGTGGGTCATGAAGGCCAAGCCGCCGAACATCTTCCTTTCGGTGACCCGGCTGTTGCCTGCAATCGCATCCGCAACCGCTCGGCGAGGGCTTCGTCATAGGCCATACCGAAAGGGTAGGTCCACGAGCCTCGATCTGGATAAATGCGCGCTTGTCGATCTTCCAACCACGCGCATCTGACCAAGATCACCAACGTTCGGTCACATCGGCAGCAGCGACCGCTGGCGCAAGGGTCGTGCGAGCCCGACCCGCTCGATGATCTCGCCGTAGGATTGGACCATCCTTCGGTGGCTGAAGCGATCCGCGCTGGCGGCCAGCGCTGGTGTGAGCTCATCGCGCCGAATCACCGCCTCGGTCCAGGCCGCGCTGATCGCGGTCGGGTCCGGTGCGACGACAAGACCGCGGCCCTCAACGATCGTGGCGCAGTCACCGACGTCGGTGGCGACCGGCACGGCGCCGCACAGCATGCCCTCGATGAGACACAGCGGAGCCGCCTCGCCGACCGAAGAGGTGAGGGTGATGACATCAGCCGCCCGGTAGATGTTCTCTACATCGTGGCGCACCCCGAGCTGATGCAGTCGGGTCAACGACGCGCGGTCGGATCCAAATGCATCTCGGATCTGCACTCGCAGCAACGGGTTGGCGCGGCTCATGCCAGGTCCACACATGACCACGTGGGCGGTTGGATGTCGGCGGAGAAACTCGCGCGCCGAGAGAAGAAATAGCGGCACATTCTTCATCCCGTCGTGGCGGGCCGCGAACGCCACGACGGCAGCCGACCCGGGAAGGCCGAGCATCCGCCGCAAGCACGCGCGTGCCCACGTACCGGCGGATCGGAACCGCCTTACGTCGGCTCCGTTCGCAACGACGTGAAGCAGCTCCATCGGGATGCCGGCGGCCGCGTAGGCGGCCCGGGTGGCCTCGGCGCAGCAGATGCAGGCCGCGATTCGTCCGGCGGCCACGGCGGCCTTGAGGTCGGCGAGTGCCTGCCCTTGATTCTCTGGATCAGATCGGTGCAGGCAGACCACGATGGGGCGTCGTGGAAGACCGGGCGCAGTGATGAGCCGCAACGGCTGCTCTTTGAGTGAGACGACGATGTCAGCTTCGGCCAGATGCCGCGTAGCGAGCGCAAGTTCACTCGGCGTGAAGCCTTCGGTACGGTCGGGCGTGCGGCCCAACGTGCAGACCTCGAGACCGGCAGCTCGGAGGAGTCGGAAGCTCGCGTCGTCGCGCATGCGCTGCCGCAAGGATTCCCGGCGCATTTCCGAGTGAATGCTCAGGACCGAGTGCGTCTGGCTGGCCCGGCCATGCAACGCGGCGATCACGCCGCTGTGCAGTATCCGGGCGCCGCCGGTGAAGAACCCCTCGTACACGGACAGGACCCGCAGTTCTCCGGTCACGCGCACATCGTCGCTGATCAACAAGGACTTCGCCACTCGACACTCGAATGTGCGAATGGTTAACCGCGCCGCAAGGGCGCGTTCAGATATCCATTGTGGATCAGTCCACCCTGTAAGCCAGTCGGCCGCGAACAGTCGCATCTCGGCCGTTCGGTCTGAAAGTGCGCGGCGCGTTTGCCGGACCCGAAGTTGGGTACCTCCGTCCGGCAGCGTTCTGACCGGCTCAAACGCGGCCGAGCCATGCATGACAATCGATAGATACACGCCTGCGCCTGGGATTAGGCAAGATGGGTGCCGAGGCTGACCGATCAGCGTAGCCAGGGGGTGCCGTGGGGGCGGTGTGGACGCAGGCCCGTGCTGTTCGGCCCTCGTTAACCGTCGCGCCATCTTTCTGGACCAGCGTGCGGGTGGCGTTGCCGGCCTGGGTCCTGGCGCGGGTAATCGTGCTCGGAGCCGTATTCCTCGTCCTGTACCAGTCCCACGGCACCGCGACCGCCGGGCCACTGAGCGACGTCAGACACCTGCAGGTGTGGGACGTGGCCTGGTACCGCAACCTCGGTGAGAACGGCTACGGCGCCTACGGTCCGATGGAGTCGCGATTCTTCCCGTTGTTGCCACTCGCGATCGGTGTCGGCCATACCTTCGGGCTGCCATCGAACCTCTGGCTCACGGTGGTGTGCTGGTTCGCGGCGCTTTTCTTCGCCGCCACTTTGCATCGACTCATGCTGATTGAAGTGGGCGACGAGGGTACGGCCCGACGCGCAGCCTGGTTGATACAGCTCGTCCCGGGCGCCAACGTGTTGGCGCTGGGCTACACGGAGGCCTTCGCCGGTCTGCTGGGAGTCACGTACTTCCTCGTCATCCGGACCCGCCGCGATGTCGGCGTCGGCACGATCGCTGGGCTGCTCAGCGGCCTGGCCCGCCCGACCGGCATGCTGCTGAGCATCGCGGGCGCGACAGAGCTCATCCGCAACCGTGGCTGGAAGGCCGTTCTCCTGGCCGCCGCGCCCGTGCTCGGCACCGGCCTGTACCTTGCCTGGGCCTGGCATGCGTTCGGCGATCCGTTGACGCCCTACCGGGTGCAGGCCACCACTGACCTTCGCGGTGCGGTGGTGAATCTGCCGTGGGAGTTCCTCACGCGGACCTCCGACGGCGGTTATCCGTGGAAGCTGGTGCTGGTGCTCCTCGCGGCCACGGCCGTGCTGCTGGTGGTGTGTGCCCGTACCTTGCCGGCCCCGTACACCGCCTGGGCGTTGGTCTCCGTCGCGGCGGCCGTCACGGCCTATGGCCTGCACTCACTGCCGAGGTACCTGGCCGCCGTGTTCCCGCTGGCGATGGCGGCGGCGATCGCCTGCCGAAATCGGTGGGTCTGGTACGCGTTCCTCGGCCTGTGCGTGTACGGCTTCACCTGGGTGTCGTACCTGAACCTGACGTCCGGTCCGGTGCCATAGGTGTCCACAGTGGAGGTAATGCTGTGACCACGGTCAAGCGCGATAGGACCGCGTCGTTGCCGCGATCAGGACACGGGGAACACGTCGTCGTGATCGGTGCCGGGTCCGGCGGGTCTCACCGCGGCGTACGAGCTGCGCGACAGCGGGGCGCGCGGTGACCGTGCTCGAGGCCGACTGATCGGTGGGTGGGATCAGCCGGACCGTCGAGCGCGACGGCTGGCGGTTCGACCTCGGCGGCCACCGGTTCTTCACGAAGGTGCGCCGCGGTCGAGGAGCTCTGGCACGAGATCCTGCCCGACGAGGACTTCCTGCTGCGACCCCGGATGAGCCGGATCCTCTACCGCGGCAGGCTCTTCGACTATCCGCTCAAGCCGCTGAACGCGCTGCGCGGCCTGGGCGTGGTCGAGGCGATCGCGCTGCGTGGGCTCGTACATGCGGGCCCGGCTCCGACCCGCCGAAGGACAGACGACTTCGAGGGATGGGTCGCGGCCCGGTTCGGCTGGCGGCTCTACCGCATCTTCTTCAAGACCTACACGGAGAAGGTCTGGGGGGTCCCCGCCGACCGAGATCCAGGCGGACTGGGCCGCGCAGCGGATCAAGAACCTGTCCCTCGGCGCGGCCATCGCGCAACGCGTTCCTGCCCCGGCGCCACCGCACGACATCACCACACTCATCGAGAGTTCAAGTACCCGAAGTTCGGGCCCGGGATGATGTGGGAGCGTGCACCGAGCAGCTCGTCGAACAGGCCGGCGGCCGAGGTCGTGCTGCAACACGCCGGTCGTCGAGGTGCACCGCGACGGCGAGCCGGGTCGACTGCGTGACCGCCGAGGTCGACGGCGAGCCGCGTGCGTTCGCCATGCGACGCACGTGATCTCGTCGATGCCGATCTCCGAACTCGTGCTCGCATGCATCCGCCCGACGGAGGTCGCGGCTGCGGCCGCGGCATCTGCGCTACCGGGACTTCCTCACCGTCGCGCTGGTGGTGCCGCGAACGAGTGCGCCTTTCCCGACAACTGGATCTACGTGCACACCCCGGGGGTGCGGGTCGGCCGGGTGCAGAACTTCGGCTCGTGGTCGCCGTACCTGGTCAAGGATGGCCAGACGTGCCTGGGGCTCGAGTACTTTGTCAACGAGGGCGACGACCTGTGGGACGATGCCCGACGCCGACCTTGTCGCGCTTGGCCCGCGACGAGTTGCGGCAGCTGGGCCTGGTCCGAGCCCGACACGATCGAGGCCGGGTACGTGGTGCGGATGCCCAAGGCCTACCCGGTCTACGACGAGGGCTACGCGCGACAGCGTCGCGCGTGCTGGGCCGGTGGCTGGCCGAGCACGCCACGAATGTGCAGCCGGTCGGGCCGCAACGGCATGCACAAGTACAACAACCAGGACCACTCCATGCTCACCGCCATGCTGGCCGTCGAAAACCTGAACGGCGCCGGCCACGACCTCTGGTCGGTCAACGTCGAGCAGGAGTACCACGAGGGTGCAAGCACCGGTCGGGACGCGCCGACGCTGCCGTCACGGTCGGGGTGACAGCGGGTGTAGCCGGATGTCGACGAACCGGCCGCTGAGTATCTCGGCGGTGAGGTAGGTGGCGTACGGCTGACGCCGCCGGTCGGTTGGCGACCCAGGATTGAGCAAGCGCAGTCCGGTCGTGGTCGTGCTGTCCCACGGGATGTGGGAGTGCCCGAATACGAGCACGTCGCGGTCCGGGAACCGGGCCGAGCACCGGCGGTCCCGGCCCTGCGCCGGTCCGGTCTCGTGCACGACCGCGATGCGCAGGCCGTCGAGCTCACGTGTGGCCACCTCGGGCAGGCGGGCGCGAAGCTCTGCGCCGTCGTTGTTGCCGACGACCCCGATCAGCGATGCCGATTGCTGCTCGAGCGTGTCCAGCAATGAGAGGCTGACCCAGTCGCCGGCGTGGATGACGACGTCGGCGGCGTCGACCGCGGCCCACAACTGCGCCGGGAGGTCGCGGGCCCGCGTCGGAACGTGCGTGTCTGCCATGATCACCAAACGCACCTGGCCACGATATGACGCCCGGCATGGTCAGGTGAGGGTTCGCAGCGCCTCGATTAACCTCACGGCGGCCGCCTCGAGCTCGTGGTGGGGCAGCATCGAGAACGAGAGCCGGACATGGTCGTCGCCCCGATGGTCGGCAAAGAACCGTGATCCGTCCACAAAGGACGTGCCGTGCTCCTCGGCGACGGGCAGCAGCGCTCGTGCGGAGACTCCGGCCGGCAGCCGCAGCCAGGCGAACCACCCACCCCCGGGAGAAGGCACTGCGAGGTCGGACCGCAGCGTCCTGACGAGCGTGTCCCGGCGAGCCGCGTACAGTTCGCGGATCATGACGAGGTGCCGCTCATACGCTCCACTGCGGGCAAAGGTCGACATGGTCATCGCGGTCGTGTGGTTGACACCGCCGCCACTGTCCACATAGGCCAGTGCCGCCAACCGACGCACGAATGCGGGTTCGGCATTGATCCACCCCAGCCGGAGTCCGGGCGCCACCGTCTTCGAGAACGATCCGACCCGGATGACCTCGCCCGACTCGGCGAGGCTCCAGAGCGACGGTGGTGGCGCCTGGTCGAACCACAACTCCCGGTACGTGTCGTCCTCGATGACCGTGAGGCCAACCTCCCGAGCGGCGCGCAGCAGCTCCGAACGCCGGGTCGAGGGCAGGCTGAGCCCGGTCGGATTACCAAACGTCGGCACCAGATAGAGCAGGTGCACGCGCCGACCCGCGGCGCGCAGCTCGGCCACCAGCCTTTTCAGCGCGACCGGATCGATACCGTCCTCGTCGGTCGGCGCCGCGGCCAGGTCTACGCCCTGTCCGGCGAGGATCCGCATGGCCAAGTGGTACGTCGGACAGTCCACAATGGTCACGTCGCCGTCCGTGGTAAGCAGCTGCGCGATGAGCTCGAGGGCGTGCGACGCCCCAGCGGTGATGAACGTATTCGCGGCCGGCTCGCCCAGCCATTCGATCAGTGGGCCTGGGCCGGCCCCGTGCCCATACGTGAGCGCCTGCCAGCCGTACGTCCGCATCGTCTCGGCCGTGGCCTCGGTCCAGGCGTGTCCGGGCAGGGCCTCCTCCGGCGGGTGGCCCCAGCCGAGGTCGAGGATTCCGGCTCGCGGCTGGAACTGCACGGTCATTGTCCGCACGATACGGGACTAGCGTGTGGACTCCAGCGCCTCGACGAGCTCTGCCGGGTGGCTCAAAGCGACCAGGTGGCCGCCCGGTACCAGGTCTGGCTCGAGACCCAGCCGCTCCCGCGCGATCCGTTGCTGGAATTCCATCGGGAAGAAGCGGTCCTCCCGGGCCGTGATGACCCGCAGCGGCGGCCATTGCGTGAACATGCACGGATCGCCGAAGGGGCGCCCCGCCTGCTGCTTGCCGTTGCCCATGCCGAACTCGGTCAGATCCGCGGGAACGTCGTGGAAGAAGTAGGTCGCCAGGTCGAACCCGGTGGTGGGATCGCGTCCCTCTCGGAGGTCGTTGTCGTGTTGCGCCTGTGGTTGTCCTGTGTTGTCCCACCATGCACCCGGCGTCTCGCCGGGGAGCGGAATCATCGCGTTGACGAGGATGATCGATGATGCCGCGCGGCGCTGATGCACGAGCGGGGCGACGAACGCCCCCATCGACTGCGCCACGAGAATGGGTTCCACGCGGTCGCCGATCGCGTCGATCACCGTGTCGGCATACTCGGCCAGGCCGGCCGTTTCGTCGTCACTGGGCAACTCGACGCTCACCGCATCGTGGCCGCGCCGGATGAGCTCACGCTCGACGAGATGCCAGTACCAGGCGTCGCCACCAGCGCCCGGGATGAGCACGTACATCATTCGGCCACTCTACAGTGGACACTGTCGTCAGCAGCCCGATGGCCCTGTTGATCTAGGGAAGATCCGGGTCAATAGAGATCAAACAACCCTGATATGACCTAGATCAACGAGGAAGTGGGTCAGTCGGTGGCGGGACGGTTGTGGGGAATCTCGGCTGCCGCCGTCTCGGAACCCGTGCCCACGGCGCGCGTCCGTCATAGTCCGTACGGGGGAGTCGCTAGAGGGCCGGGTCGAGCACGAGCTTGCCGACCGTCCGGCGCGCTCGGAGATCCTCGTGAGCCTGGCGGACCTGGGAGAGCGGGTAGTCGCCACCCGCCACGGCGCGAAGGCCGCCCGAGCGGACCAGGTCGAAGAGCCCGGACAGGGCGCCCGCCATCAGGCCCGGCACCCGCATGGCGTGCACCAGCCACATGCCGGCGATCGTGCGAGAGTGAGCCAGCAGGCTGGCGGGCGCGACGGCGGTCGGCGGAGTCCGATTCGCCATGCCGTAGAAGGCCAGCCGGCCAAACGGCGCCAGAGCCGCGACACTCTCATCGGTGATCCGGCCGCCGGTCATGTCCAGCACGATGTCGACCGGCCGGCCGTCGTTGGCCTCGCGTAACGCCTCGGTCATGTTCTCCGCGTTTGCGTCGACCGCGACATCGGCGCCGAGGTCGAGCGCGAGCTGCCGCTTGTCGGGGCTGCTCGCGGTCGCGATGACCCGTCCAGCACCCCACGCCTTGGCGAGCTGCACGGACAGGCTGCCGACCCCACCGGCGGCCGCATGGACAACCACCGACTCGCCCGGTTCCATATGGACGCTCTTGCGCAGCAACAACCACGCGGTCGCGCCCTGCACCGACATCGCGAGCGCCGTGACGTCGTCGACGCCGTCCGGCACATCGAACACCGCGCGCGCGTTGGCGACGGCCTGCTCCGCGTAGCCGCCGGATCCGACGATCGCTACCACCCGACGGCCATCGGGCGTGCGCCCGACGACCTCTCCCCCCGGTACCAGGGGCAGTGTTGTCCGGGCCAGATAGGAGTTCTCGGCATGGTGCGTGTCGGCGTAATTGACCCCGGCCCGGTCGACGTGCACGAGCAGCTCGCCCGGTGCTGGGGTCGGCTCCGGCAGGTCGACGACGTTGAGTACCTCGGGTCCACCGAACTCTGTGATCAGTACCGCGCGCATGTGGCCAATCTACGGTCTACGTCAGATCGCGGTAGCCGGGGTGCACGCCCGGTGTGAGGCCCTGTGCCCCGGCGATGCGGGCCAGCAGCTCGCGCAGGGTGTCCCGCTCGCTCGAGCTCAGCCCTTCGCACAGGTCGTCCTCATGGGCGCGGGCGACCCGCCCGATGTCCCGCATCAGCGCATCGCCGTCCGAGGTCAGGTGCAGACCGTACGCCCGGCGATCATCGAGGCTGCGCCGCCGCTCGATTACTCCTCGCCGCTCGAGCGAATCCACCAAGGTCACGAACCGGCTCGGCGGTACACCGAGGTGCGCGGCGTAACTCTGCTGGGTCTGCCCCGGCCTCCGGGCGATCGCACGGAGCAGGCCGGCCTGGGGCGGCGTAAGGTCCAGAGTGGACACTCGCGCGGCGAACCGTCGGGCGGCGTGCCCACCCACCTGTGCAAGCAGGAAGCCGACGCCGTCGGGCCGCCGGTGCGGTTCATTCGGGGCGTCACGGGCCACCGGCCACTCCCTTCCCTGCGGCCAGCGAGAGCGGCCAATGCCACGCGCGTTCTTGCCACGCCGAGTCCTTCAGTCGCTCCGGCACGGCCCGTGGTCTGCCGTCGGACTCCACATAGGAACCGGACTCGGGTGGTTGAAGTGCCCACGCCGCCGGTGCCCTGGCCGCCTTGGCCGGGTCGGCTCGGCGTTGCATGTACCGGACGAGCGGCCAGACGAGACGCCATGCCGGTACGGCCGCCGGAGTCAGCGACTGGGTGCCCGGAGTCCAGGCCATGCCCGGATGCCCGCGGTCGCGCCGGTGACGAGCGCTTTCATGGCACTGCTGGGGCCGCGGCCGGCATCGCCGCGCGCGGCCTCGACGCGGGCAGCGTGAGGCTCGAGAGAACAAGCCAGATCAGGCCGCCGAAGCGTCCGATCGGCAGGGTCAACGCGAGGCTCATTGTCACCAACACGAGGGTCGCCACCTGCGCTACACCCGCGATGACGAGGCCAAAGACCGCCACGGGCCGCTGGATGCGCAAGAGCAGCATGGGCACCGACACGCCGGCGATGAGCAGCCCGAAGAATGCTACGAATCCAGGTCCGCCGGTGACGAACGTGAGATCGCGCAACGCGGCGGCGACCTCCGCCCCGCCGTCGGCTCGGGAGGCGACCCAGGTGACGAGCCCCGATATCGCCGCCATCGCGGAGGCCAATACGCCACCGGCGAGCGCGATCGCCGAGCCGGGCGCGGTCACACCGAGCGCCCGAAGCCGCCGGTAGACCGTGGCGGACCAGATGGCCAGCGGCACCGAGGCACCGAAGGCGAGCAATGCGCCCCACCGCATTGCCGTCGCATGGTCACGCGTGTACGCAAGCACGTCGGCGGCGGCGGCATCCGGGCGGGGAGCCGCCGCGCCGATGGCGACGGCGGCCGCGGTGAGCGCCACGACGGCGAGGGCCGGCGCGATGAGGGGCGGACCAGACTGAGGCCGAGCCACGACTACCTCCAAGATGATGTACGTGTGTATATCGTATACAGACATACATCATCTCGCGCTACCCCTTCGCGCAAGTCTTCAGGACCTGCGGGATGGGAGCGCTCCCGACCCACAAGTGTTGAAGAGTTGCGAGTGGACGTCAGTCGATGGTGACGGCGAGCTTTCCCATGGTCCCGCCGGCGAAGTCGGCGAACGCCTGGGGTACCTCGGCGAGCGAGTAGGTGCGCTGCACCGGGACCCTGATGCGACCCGCAACGACATGTCCAGCCAACTGTTCGAGCACGGCCCGGTGCGGGGTGGCCATCGTCGGGCTGGACGCGATGGCGCGGTCGGCGGCCTGACCGGGGTCGGCGTTGAGCAGGGTCGTGAACCGACCACCGGACTTGAGCAGGTTCGCCAGCGCCACCGGGTCGCCGGCGAGGTGGACCACGGCATCGACACCGTCGGGCGCGATCGCCCGCACGCTGGCGGCGAGATCGCCGGTGTAGTCCACGGCGTACGTCGCCCCGTGCTCACGGACGTACGCCTCCTCGTCACCGGGTTTCGCCGTCGCGATGATCGTCGCGCCCCGCGCCGCGGCGAGCTGGCTGAAGACGGCGCCGACGCCCCCGGTGGCGCCCGATACCAGTACGGTTTCGCCGCTCGCGGGTTGGATGGCCTCGATGCAGGCGATGCCTGCTGATCCGGCGAGGCCAAGCGCGCCTGCCGTGGCGTGGTCGAGTCCATCCGGGATCGGGGCGACGTTGTGGTCCTCCGGTATCACCAGATATTCGGCGAAGCCGCCCGCATGCAGCGGTTGGGTGAGAACCACGCCAAAGACGTGATCCCCGGGTGAATACGCGGTGACGCCCTCGCCCACCTCGTCAACCGTGCCGGCGAAGTCGCGGCCGAGGGTGGCCGGGTACCGGTGCTCCATGAACTGGGCGATCCAGCCGTTGACCATGGCGTTGTCGAAACCGTTGAGCGACGATGCGCGGACCTTGATCCGCATCTCGCCCGGGCCGGGTGTTGGTCGGTCGACCTCCGCCAGCGCGGCGGGTGAACCGAGGTCGGCAGTGACGACTGCGCGCATGGCGACGCTCCAAAGGTAAGGGCATGAACGGGTAGCGACCTCCGAGGCTACGGCGGCGTTGCCGATGAGGGGACAGGCGTTCGGGTCGGTCCGACTGTCCGCTGGGTTGGCCGCAAACCAAGTGGGCGGTCGGTCGTACTACCGCGCCGCCGCCCCCAGCTCACGCACGACCTCGACGAGCAGGTCGAGATCGGACGCTGTGGTGCGCCAGTTGCTGATCGCCGGGCGGAGCGCGACGTGTCCACAGTAGACAGTGGTGCCCGCGAAGACCCTACCGTCATCGAGAAGCGCGTCGCCGAGACGTCGGTTGACCTCGTTGAGGTCCGATTCGGACAGTCCGTCCGGGTGGTAGCGGAAGCAGACCACGTTCAGCGGTACGTCGGCCAGCCGTTCGAGGTCCGGGGCCGCATCGACCGCCCTCGCAAGGTGCTGGGCGAGATCGCAGTGGCGCTCGACCAGCTCCCGGTACCCATCCCGGCCGTATGCCGCGAGGGTGGCCCAGATCGGCAACGCCCGCGCGCGCCGGGACGACTCGGGTCCGAGTAGGCCATAGCCGCCGCGTGGGTCGTCCGGACCGGGTAGGTAGGCCGCTCCCGGCATGCCAAACGCCGTTGCCAACCGGCTCGGGTCGCGAACCAGGGTGAATCCGCTCTCGTAGGGCACGTTGAGCCACTTGTGCGCATCGGCGGCGATCGAGTCCGCCCGCTCGATGCCCGCGGTGAGGTGAGCGGTACGGGGAGAGACGGCCGCGAAGAGCCCGAATGCTCCGTCGATGTGCAGCCACGCGTTGAACTCCTCGGCCAGCGCCGCGACGTCGTCGAGCGGGTCGAATTCTCCCGCGTTCGGCTCTCCGGCGGTCGCGATCAGCACCGCCGGGGCGCCGTTCAGCTCGCCGAGACGGCGCTTGATCGCGGCCACGTCCATACGACCGGCGTCGTCGCGGGTGAACACCTCGACGGTGTCCTTGCCGTGACCGAGCATCTGCAGGGCCTTGCGCGCGCTCGGGTGTACGTAGCCGCCGCCCAGCACTGGCATCCGGGCAGGCCGGCCAGTCCGGACGACGTGACGTCGACGCCGTGCCGCTCACCCCACCAGTGGGTGGCCAGGGCAAGACCGGCCACGTTGCCGAACGTGGCACTCGAGGTCAGCGCGCCGCCCCAGCCGACGGGCAGCCCGACCAGGTCGCGCAACCAGTCCAAGCGCGACCGTCTCCACGGCATCGGCGAAGCGCGAAGACGCCCGCACGAACGCGTTCTGGTCGAGCAGCGACACGATCCAGTCGGCGGCGAGCGAGGCGGGCGTCGACCCGCCGATCACGAAGTGATAGAACCGCGGCCCGGCCGAGGCGGTGGCGGTCGCCGTACCGACGTTGATCAAGGTTTCGACGGCGGCCTGGGTTCCGGTGCCGCGCTCGGGCAGCGGTCCGGCCAGCTGCGCCAGGAGCGGCTCGGCCGCGCGGTCGTAGACCAGCCGGGTCGGCAGTGTGTCCAGGTAGGGACCGGCGGCCTTCATCACCTGGTCCAGCGCCGCGAGCGTCTCGGCCTGTTCGTGCAGTGGATCGCCCATCGGCCCACTGTGCCACGCTCAGTGCAGCGGCGGTGCGACCACGCCCACCGTCCCGTCCTGACTAGCCGAGGCGAGCAGCCTTCCGTCGGGGGACCAGGACAGCGCCCACACCGAATCCGTGTGGGATGAGTCGTACCAAACGGGTTCGTCCCCGATATTGGATACGGCGATCCGGTAGTCGGCGAATTCTGTGGGCGGGCGCAGGCCGCCGAAGGTGCCACCCGCGGCCGCGAGGCGCCCGCCGTCGGGCGAGAAGGCGAGCGCCCACACGGGTCCGGTCAGCGGGTGCGCGGCGCTGGTCGTGTGTCCGGTTGCGGCGTCGACCAGGTACACGCCGTACGGCCCACCGAACTGCGCTCCGAAGTCCCCCACGCCGACCGCGATCGCGGCACCGGTGGGCATCCACGCGACCGACCACAGTGGCGCCGACGTGACGTGGACGGTCAATGCGACCGTTTCCGCCCGGAGGATGACCAGATCGCCCTTGGCGGTGGCCAGGGCCAGTCGGTCGCCGGACCACGCCACCTCGCCGACCCCGCCGGGACTCGAGTACGTGTGTTGAGGGGCCGCGGTGGCGACATCCCAGACGATGGCGTTCCCGTCCCAACTCCCCGACGCCAACGCGGTTCCGTCGGGCGACCACGCTAGGCCGTAGACGCGGTCGCGATGCCGCGTGAGATGAGCCAGCTCGCCACCGTCCTGAGTGGACCAGATCGAAACCACACCACTCGAGTCGGCGCTCGCCGCGCATTGGCCGTTGGGCGACCAGGCCGCCGCGGTCGGGTAACGACCGGTCCGGTGCTTCGTCGTTCGGCCGTCCGGGCTCGACCAGATCTGGGCGTACCCGTCGTCGCCGGCAGACAGGACGCGGCTCCCGTCGGGCGAGAAGGCGACATCGGTGACGGCCGCGCGATGGGACGAGTAGACCAACGGACCGGCCACGCTTCCGGCGACCACGGCCGGGGTGCCGATGCAGATCTCGCGTGGGTTTGTCGCGGCCGGCGGCTGCGATTGCTGGCAAGCGGTGGTGCCCAGAATCAGGACGGCGACAAGCACCCGGCGCACGGGGCTCCTTCCAGATTGGATCTTGAAGATTCGGTGGCGACTAGGATGCGAGTGTGGCCGGACGGCCCTCCGCCGCACCGCCGCGCAGCGGCACCAATCAAACGGTCATCAAATCGGGGCGGCGATGGGCAGGCGAGAGGCGGCGATCGAGCCGCACGGCGGATCAGCGGAGCAGCTCGCGCAAGACCTGCGAGAGCTTCGCCGCGCGGCCGGGTCTCCGAGCTACCGGGCCATGGCCGCCACCGCTCATTACTCCGCGACGACACTCTCGGTCGCCGCGAGTGGACGCAGCCTGCCGAGCCTGCCGGTGGTGCTCGCCTACGTGGCCGCGTGTGGCGGCGATGCTGATGAGTGGCGGGCTCGTTGGGAAGCGGCCGCCGGGTCGACCGCGCACCCGATACCGACGTCGGCAGCTCTCCTCAACGGCACCATCGGCGCTGACTGCCCGGGCAGCGTCGGCACGGTCCGTGTGTTCACGGTCAGCGGACCGTGGTCCGTCGGCACCCGCGGCGGGTGGCAGGAACAGTGGCAACCATCGGGGTGGCCCACGTTGTTGAGGTGGCGGAGGTGTCATGGCGGAGGACTTCGACGCATTCGTGGCTCAGGCCTGGCCTCGCCTGCTGCGCTCGGCCTGGTTGCTCACGGGTGACTGGTACCGCGCCGAGGACCTGGTGCAGACGGTGCTGGCTCGCGCGTACGGGCGGTGGTCCCAGCTACGCGACGGGGCACCGGAGGCGTACCTGCGGGCCATGCTCGCCACGACGTACCTCAGCTGGTGGCGCCGTCGTTGGCGTGGGGAGATCCCAGTCGCCCACTTCCCGGACCGCGCCCACCTCCCGGACCACCCTGAGGCCGATGCGCACGGTCAGGTGGAGCTGCGCCATGCGGTCGGCCAGGCGCTGGCCCGGTTGCCCGGCCGGCAAAGGGCCGTACTCATGCTCCGCTTCCACGGGGATCTCACCGAGGTGGCCACCGCCGATGCGTTGGGACTCAGCGTCGGGACAGTGAAGTCGTACACGGCGCGGGCGCTTGCCACACTGCGAGCCGACGCCCGCCTGCGCTCCCTCTTCGTCGAGGAGGCCCACCCGTGACCCAGGATCAGATTCCCCGGTTGCTCGACGCGGCCGTGCCACCGGTCCCGGCGCACCTGCTCAGGCCGCCGTACGAGCGCATCCGTCGGCGCGCGCGGCGCAACCAGACGCTCCGGATCGCCGGCGCCGCCGCTCTCGCCGTCGTCGCGGCAACCGTAGGTGTGGTTGCGGCGGTTGGCCCGGCTCGCAGTCCGTCCACAGTGGTGGGTGTCCCGCCCAGCTCCGAGCCGGCCGTCAGTGTCACGCAGGACGCTCCCGACGCGGTCACGCCGAGGTCGCTCCGCGTGGCCCAGGTGGACCGCGCCGGTACCGGGTTGACCCTCTTCCTGAATCCATCCCGGGCGCAGTGCCGGACCTTCGCTAACGCCACGCCAACCGTTGACGAGCGAGCTAACGACGTGGTCATCAGCATCACTGGCGATGGCGCGCCGACCGAATGTGAACGCACCATGGCCGCGCCGATCCACGTGACCCTCGCCCAGCCCTTGGGCGACCGGACACTGTGGAGTGACGGGGCCGTCGTTCGGGTTTTCTTCGACGCCGACCTACCACAGATTCCCTCTCCGTGGATGAAAGTCACCGTCGAGTTCACGGAGCTGGATGGCAGCTTCTTCGCGGACGACTACACCCGACCGGGCGGACCGGATCTCGAATTCAGAATCGTCGCGGGCACTTCTTCGGATAGCGGGAGTGGCCCGGGCGAGAAGGTGGCGCTGGGCTCACGGCAAGGAACCGTCGTGACCTCAGGCGACCGGTATGGTGTGCGATGGCAGGTCCGCGACGTGACCTACACGATGATGCTCCAGCCCCGCGAGGGACTGAGCGGATCCCTGGACGAACTGCATACCGTCATCGCTGCGCTCGACTGGCCGTAGCGGTACCGGCTCGAGCCACCGCTTCGGTACGGTTACGGACGCCGAGCTTGGTCAGGACGCTGCTCACGTGGTGCGCGACAGTCTTGCGGCTGATATGCAGTCGGGCCGCGATCTCTGGGTTGCTCAGGCCCACGGCGAGAAGTACCAGCACCTGACGTTCGCGACCGGTCAGCTCACCGTCTCCGTGCCGAGACGATGGCGGGGTCACGCCGAGCGTGCGCAGCAACGCCGCTGTGGCGTCCGCGTCGGACCTGGCTCCGATCCGGTCGAACGTGGCCAGCGCGGACTCGGCCTCCGAAATCGCGGCGTCCGGCTGTGTGTTCGCCAACGCCCGAGCCAGCTCGAGCCGCGCCCGAGCGGCCTCGTGCGGCATGCCGAGGCTGACGAACAGACCCAGCGCCGTCTCAAGCCTCGCGACCCCGTTCTCACATTCATCCATTGCTATGGATACATACCCCTCGGATAGGGCCGCCAACGCCTCGATGTGGGCTGATCCCTGGCCAGTCGCCAGCACGGCCAACCGTTGCGCCGCCTCCCGGGCGGCCTCGATTTCCCCAAGCTCCAGACTGGCCCGAACGAGAAGGGCCAAAGCCGGGGCCGACCCGATCTGCCCCTGGATCGCCTTGGCAAGCCGTCGCCTGAGCAGTGCCACCGCTCCCGCCGGGTCGCCGCGCGCGAGGCGCACCGCGGCGGCGGCAAGCTGCGCGCGGGTCTGGTCTTCATGACCGGACAACAGAGACACAGCTTCCTCGATCCGCCCCTGGCGCAGTCGAAGGTCGGCCATCCGCGCGTGGGCGTCGGCGGACACGGGAGGTCCGGCTCCGGCGCTCATGTCGATGGCCATCGCGAGCTCGCGCTCCGCCTCCGGCCACCGGCCAGTGGTGACGAGTAGTCCACCGTAAATGGTCCGGCACCGGGCGTAGAGAAAAGGACAGCCATATGTGGCGATAAATCGATCTGCGATCTCGCACCAACGGGACGCTCGTTCGAGGTCATGCGCGGCGTCGCACGCGACGAGCATGTCGCAGCTCGTGAACACGACGGTGTCGAGCCTCGTGTACTCGCCGCCGAGCGTGCCCGCCATCGCCTCGTCGATGAGCGACATGCCGGTGGCGACCTCGCCGGACAGGACGAGCCGTTCGCCCAGACCAGACATTGACCATAGTTCCAGGTCGATGTCCTTCGTCGCGCGGGCGGCCGCGAGGGCGCGTTCGTACAAGTGGATCGCGGTGGCGAGCTCGGTTGTCAGGTAGGCGCGCGTCCCCCATACCCAGGCGGCGAGGGGATCCTCCTCGCCGTTCAGCAGTCGACCGGCTCGGGCCACCCACCCCATCGCGGCCTGGTTGTTGCCGAAGTTCGCCTCGTAGGTGACAGCGACCCCGAGAGCCGCGAGTATGGCACGAGTCGAGTCACCCTGCCGCCGGAAGCGGGCGTATGCCTGTTCGCGGAGCTCGTTGCTGCGGCGCGGGTCACCGAGCCACCAGAACGCCTCGCCGAGACCGTCGAGCGCCACCGGGTGAGAGCCGGCGGTCAGCGCAGTCTCAAACGCGGACTGGGCATCGCGCCACCGGCCTTCGTTAAGAGCCGATGCACCCGCCGAGATGAGCTTCTCGACCTCCACGCCGGCATTATCGCCCGCCCGCGCGGTAGTGGCCGGACCCGAATGGGTCAGTTGCCCGATGCCCGCGCGGAAGCCTGGGCACAGGCTTGGACGATGACCGATACCCAGCAGGAGACGTTCCAGCTCACGGCGGAGGCCGCCGAGGCGTACGAGGCGATGTTCGTGCCCGCGTTCTTTGCTCAGTGGCCGCCGCGGCTGCTCGATGCGGTCGGGGTCGCCGACGGCCAGCGTGTCCTTGACGTGGCGTGCGGTACCGGCATCGTCGCTCGGATGGCGGCGGAGCGAGTCGGTCGTGCTGGCGCGGTTGCGGGAGCCGATCTCAGCGACGCCATGCTCACCGTGGCCCGACGGATTCGTCCCGACATTGACTGGCGGCGCGGTGATGCGGCAGCGTTGCCATTCGGCGATGCGGAGTTCGACGTCGCCGTATCTCAGATGGCGTTGATGTTCTTTCCCGATCCGACGACCGCGCTTCGCGAGATGCGACGAGTCGTACGCCCGACCGGTACGGTCGGCGTGCTGATTCCGGGTTCCCTCGGCGCGAACCGTCCGTACGAGCTTTTCGTCGACATCGTGACCCGGCACGCGGGTGCGCCGGCCAGGAGCCTGGTGACGACCTACTTCGCTCTGGGCGATCGGGACCGCCTCGTCCGGCTGTTCGGCGATGCCGGCCTCCACGTGACGGCCGCGACCAGCGTCGTCGGTGAGTCACGGTTTGGATCCATCGACGAACTCGTGAACGTCGAAATCGACAGTACGCCGCTGGCCGAGCGCCTTGATCAAGACACTCGCGAGCGCATCATCGCCGACTGCCGGGATGCGATCGCGCCGTGGCTCACCGAGGACGGATCGTTGCGTTTCGCGTTCGAATGCAACCTGGTCGCGGCCCGGCCGTGATCGCCGTCAGCAGGCGCAGGTGATGCTGTTTGGCGGCGCCGTCAACGGATCGACGGCCCGGGCGGCGGTTCCTGCCGCGGTCTGCACCGCGAAGCCCTCCCGGACCCAGTACTCGTACCCACCGAGCATCTCTTTTACCTGGTAGCCGAGTCGGGCGAAGGCGAGCGCCGCCTTGGTCGCGCCATTGCACCCGGGACCCCAGCAGTACGTGACGACCGGGGTGTCGAGCGGGATAAGCGCCTGCACGCGCTCGGCGATGTCAACTCTCGGCACGTGCAGCGCGCCCGGTATGTGGCCCTGGTCCCATGCGGCTCGCCCCCGCGTGTCGACCAAGACGAACGCCGGCGTGGCGTCATGCATGGCCTCGTGCACGTCGCTCACGTCGGTCTCGAACGTCAAGCGGGCCGAAAAGTGGGCGACGGCCTCATCTACAAGCGTCTGTGTCATGCCGCCAGTGTGGCCAGGCCAGCCGGCGGACGCGATGGCGCTATCGCCTTTATCCGCTAAGATTCCGCCATGACCACCGTGCGGGTGGGACGTCGGTCCGGATCACGGGTGACGGTCCTCCTGTACGACGGCATGTCCGCGTTCGAGCTCGGCATCGTCACCGAGGTCTTCGGGCTGCCGCGGCCGGAGTTCGATCTCGACTGGTACGACCTCACGATCTGTGCCGAGTCCACCGATCCGGTGTCGACGGTGGGTCGGGCCACCATGCAGACGCCGTACGGACTGGACGTTTTCGCCTCGGGCCAGACGGTCATCGTGCCCGGCGTGAGCGATGTCCATGCGGACCCGTCACCGCTCCTCGTGGCCGCGTTGCGGCGAGCTCACCGACGCGGCGCGCGGGTGGTCTCGATTTGCTCGGGTGCTTTCGCGCTCGCCGCGGCCGGACTGCTCCATGGCCGGCGCGCGGCCACCCATTGGCGTTACGCAGACATCCTGGCCGCTCGCTTCCCGACGGTGACGGTGGATGCCGGCGTGCTCTATGTGGACGATGGCGACATACTCACGAGTGCCGGGAGCGCCGCCGGTCTGGACCTGTGCCTGCACCTGGTTCGCACGGACTTCGGTCCGAGCGTCGCCAACGCAGTGGCGCGGCGCCTGGTGACGGCCCCGCACCGGCCCGGCGGTCAGGCCCAGTTCATTGAGGCGCCGGTCGCCGGCACGGTCGACGACGACCGGATCGTCCGCACGATGGAGTGGGCTATGTCCAATCTGGACACTCCCATCACCGTCGACGACATGGCCCGTCGGGCGCACATGTCGCCGCGGTCCTACCTGCGCCATTTCAAGGTAAGCAGCGGCACGAGCCCCATCCGGTGGCTGATCGCCCAGCGGATCCAAGCGAGCCTGTTCATGCTGGAAGCCACGAACGCCTCGATCGACGAGATCGCAGCGGCGACCGGGTTCGAGACCGCCGTCACCTACCGGCATCACTTCGCCCGCGCCATGCGGACATCGCCGACGGCTTACCGGCGCGCTTTCCGCGACGGCGCCAACGCGTCCGGTTGAGTCACGCGCCCGAGGGTCGACGACTCGCGGCGACGGCCAAGCCGCCGCCGCGAGGCCCCATCCTGAAACTACGCGGTGGTCGATCGGATCCAATCGGCGATGCGGTCAACCCGCGCTGTTGTCTCCTCTTGGGAGTGCGGACAGGCAGGCCCATCCAATTCGACCGAGACCAAAGCGACGGTGCCGTTCTGGGCTTCGCTGAAGTAGGGAGCACCTGAGTCCCAGATGCAGGCGCTGGTGTCTGGCGCAGGGGCGTAGCCCACGACCAAGACGTCCGAGCCGGTGACGCGTTTGATCTTCACTTGTCCTGTCTGCAGTTGCGTGACCGGCACCGGGTTGACCGAGCTCGTCGCACCAAAGCCGGTAACCCTCAGAATCGCGCCGGCCTTTGGCGCGGCCGAGCTCAGAGTAAGCGGCGCGATGTCGGAGATGGGGCTCTCCAACCTCGCCAGCGCGACATCGGTGCGCGGAGCCTGCCGGACCTCGACAACATTGACGACATAGCCGTTAGTTCCCGACAAGATGGCACGACCCACTGTTGCGGTCGTCGGATAGGGGACTGGTCCACTCACGCGGTTTCCGTTGACATCGTGGAAGCAGTGGCCCGCCGTGATTATCCACTGTGGAGCGACAAGGGACGCTGAACAGGCGCTGTTCCGGAACGTGCCGTCGGGATTCGGGATGTTGGTCATCGTGAGCTTCGTCGAGAACCGGTATACGCCTTCGGGAACAGGTTGGCCGTGGGCGATGGCGTAGGCCGGCCTCGTCCCAGCCACGAGGCCGAGGCTGACGGCCGCGATCAATGCCGCCACACCGAGATACCGTGCCAACCTTGAACGAGATCCGGTTCGCGCGCCTGTGACGGCACGCCGCTGTAGAGAAAGGTGCATCCGTGCATCCTCTACGACCGACCCGTGCGATGTCATCCCCCGAACGCCCCTGATCAGTGCAACACGCCGAGATGCTTTATCACTATTCGTCGGCGAACGCCTCGCCTGCAGGTCGTGTGCGTCTGACGTCACGCCGTGCGGTGCCGGGTGGGCAGAGGAAGACCACATTCTCCTTGGCGGTGACGATGTCCAGCGGGACGGCCGGACAATTACAGGGTGCGCCGTAGGCGTACTGCGGTGACTTTGTACTCCGGGCAGGAGGTGACCTCGTCGCCATACGGGGAGGTGAGCAGGTTCGTCGGGGGTGTCCGGGAAATGGAATGCCATAAATAGCTCGCCGGGTGCGACGTCGTCGGTGAGGCGGGCGCGTGCGGTGAGGCTTCCGCGGCGGCTGATCACTCTGCACCGTCGTCCGCTGATGACATCCAGTCGGGCGGCGTCGGTCGGGTGGATGTCCAGTGTCTCCGCGGACAGAAGCGCGAGATTGCCGGTACGCCGAGTCATGGTTCCGGCGTTGTAATGCACGAACCGACGGCCGGTGATCAACAGCATAGGGATAATCGGCGCTCGGTCTGCTCACCGGGAGGCAACCATGGAGTCGCGGCCAGTTGGGCGCGGCCGTTGGGGTGGCGAACCGATGCCTGGTATAGCCGTGCCTCGCCGGGATCGCTCGGGTGACCGGCATGGCCAGTGCAACCCGCCCTCTGGTCGAGGCGTTCGTGTGCTGATGCCGGCGAACAAGGGCGCGACCTGGCCGCATTCGGCCATGGCCGCGGCGGGTGTGCGACAGCCCAGGTCCGCGCCCAGTGCGGCGGCGATTGAGTGGATGATGTCGAAGTCGGTTCGGGCTTGACCGGGCGGGGAAAGTGCGGGTCGTACCCGTTGGAAGCGGCGATCGAAGTTGACGAACGTGCCGTCCTTCTCCAGGAACGACGCAGCCGGCAGAACCACGTCAGCCAGGTCGGCCGTCTCGGACAGGAAGATCTCCTGGCTGACCACCAATTCGCACGCCGCATGGCCGCCCGGACCTGGGTGGCGTCCGGGTCGGTCTGCACGATGTTCTCGCCGAGACGTACAACGCCTTGACCCGACCGTCGAGGGCGGCGTCGAACATCTGCGGGATGCGGAGCCCGGGCGTGGCCGGAACTCGACGCCCCACGCCTGCGCGCACCGTCGGCGCGCCGCGAGCATCGGTGACTCGGCTGGTAGCCGGGAAGCAGGTCTGGCAGCGCACCCATGTCTGATGCCCCCTGGACGTTGTTCTGCCCCCGTAATGGATTGACGCCGCCGCCGTGGGCGGTCCCTACCGCACCCTTGAGAATGGCGAGGTTCGACAGTGCCCGTACACCGTCCGTGCCGTGTGCGTGCTCGGTGACGCCCAACCCGTAGATGATGGTGGGAAAGTGCCGCGGCGCCGAACAGTCGAGCCGCCTCGGCGAGTCGCCGGCGGCGGCACGCCACTGAGCAAGGCGACGCGTTGCGGGTCGTACTCGGCGACGACGTTGCGGAGTTCATCGACGCCGTCTGCGCGGGCACGCAGAAACTCCTCGTCGATCCATTGGTGCTCGAGCAGCAGCCGGGCCAGCCCGTTGAAGACGGCCACATTGGACCCCGGCCGGCAGTGCAGGTGGATGTCGGCGAGCCGAGCGAGGTCAGTGGCGCGCGGATCGGCCACGATCAACTTTGCTCCACGGAGCACGCGCTGTTTGATTCGCGCGCCGATGACCGGGTGCGCGTCGGTGGGGTTCGCGCCCGCGATCAAGAAACAGTCACTCATTTCGATGTCGTCGGCGGGGTTGGTGCCCCCGGCCATCCCGAACGCGGCGGTCAGTCCGGCCGCGGACGGGGCATGACAGATGCGCGAACAGTTGTCGACGTTGTTGGTGCCGATGACGGTGCGCATCAGCTTCTGCATCAGGTAGTTCTCTTCGTTCGTGGCTCGGGCCGATGAGATCGTCGCCACGCTGTCGGGGCCGTGCTCGGCGATGATCCGGCCCAACCGTCGGCGATGAGATGCAACGCCTCATCCCACGACGCCGGTTGCAGCGCTGCCGTCGCGGCGAACCAACGGAGTGGTGAGCCGGTCGGCCGACGTCGCGAACCCGAAGGCGAACCGGCCCTTGACGCAGGCGTGCCCCCGGTTGACCGGGCCTGAAAGGTCCGGCGTCATCGATCGATGTGCCCGCGCTCGGTATGAACGTCGAGGCTGCAGCCGACGCCGCAGTAGCCACACGTCGTCCGTACAGGGTCTGACGGCGCCCGCAATGGTACGGGCCCGGCGATGGCGCCGCTTGGGCAACTGTCCACGCAGCCACCGCATGCAACGCAGGCCGACTCGGCCCACGTGCCAGGACCGGGCGCCACGACGTATCGGCGCCCCGTCCCGGCAAGGTGAGTGCGAACGTGCCCTGCACCTCGTCGCACATCCGCACGCACCGTCCACATGCGACGCAGAGATCCGGGTCGAGCTGAACGTAAGGATGCGATGGTCACGCCCAGCCGCGTCCACCGTCTCCCGGCTTCCGTAACGCCCAGTCGATGGCAGACCTCGCGCAATTCCGTCGGCATGTCCAGCGCGGACGCGGGAACCGTCCACCATCAGCTCTACCACTTGCCGGGCCGGGCCGTGGTCTCCGGGGGTGGTATCCACTCGCATGCCGTCAGCGACCGGGTTACGCACGCGGCGACCACACCACCTGGCTCCACGTGCACCAGGCACACCGGCAGGCGCCAGTCGGAGCGAGCCGGTCGTCATGGCACAGCGTCGGTACGTCGGCCCCGGCCGCACGGATGGCATCCAGAATGGAGGCGCCGACCGTCACCTGCAACTTGTCACCATCGACACTGAGCCTCACGTGCCCCCAGGACCCGGTGCAGGCTGCGTACGGCGCGGGGCACGCTGCGGCCGAACGCGCACAGGCTGGCCGCTCCATCAGGTCCAAATAGGCCACCGCGCCATTTGATCACGGCGCCGATGCGGGTGATCTCGCGGCACGGCGTGCACGTACCACAGCTCTCTTTCGCCGCGAAGTTCCACAGATGCTTCACCAACTGAGTCCCCGGGATCCGATCATCGATGGCGACGATGCCGCCGTGTCCCAAAGCGACGGACCGGCGCGCCAGGGCCGAATCGAGCAGTGGCAGATCCAATTCATGGGGCGACAGAAATCCGCCGAGCGGCCCACCGATTTGAAGTGCAATCAGCCTCCCACCATCCCGCAAGCCACCGCCAAGATCCTGCACGATGTCCCGGATCGAAGTACCCAGCTCGACCTCGTACGCACCCGGCCGGACGAAGCGTTCGTTGAGACACACGAGCACGGTTCCCGTCTCTGGGGCGCGACCCAGTCCGGGCGTAGCTCGCACCACCCCGTGGCGACGATGGCGGGGACCGACGCCAAGGTCTCCACGTTGTTGACAGCAGTAGGCCAGCCCAGGTAGCCATGCGTGCTCGGGTATGGCGGCTTCGCGCGGACCGTCGCCCGCAGCCCCGCCAGCGAACGCAGAAGTCGACGTCTCCTCACCGGCCACATAGGACCCTGCCCCACGTACCACCTCAACATCGAACGCTCCAGGGCCCAGGTGCCCGAGGGCGCGGGCGCGGGCCGCGGCCGCCTGCATCGCGTCAAACGCGGCCGGATACTCCGAGCGCACATAGACAAACCCATGCTGAGCGCCGCAGGCCAGCCCGGCCATGGCCAGTCCCTCCAGCACCTTGGACGGGTAACGCTCCATCAGAAGCCGATCCGAAAACGACCCTGGGTCGCCTTCATCGCCGTTCGCGACAACAAACTTCGGGCCCCGTGATGCCGACGCAACGGCCTCCCACTTGTCGGCGGCCGGGAACCCAGCGCCACCACGCCCACGCAGGCCGGAGGCGGCCACCTCACGCGCCACCCGAGATCCACCACCCGTCCGCAGAACCCGCGGCCACACGTCCCAATCCGGACCCGACTCCAGCAGAACCGGCCTCATCGCGGCAGCGGGGATCTCCGGCCTGGCTCGGTCGACCGTTCCGGCGAGTTGGTCGGCCAGATCCGGTCCGGCGCACACGGTCTCGCCGTCGAGAGCCGCCGGACCCGCGTAGCAGTAGCCGAGGCAGTACACCGCCTGCAACGACACCTCGCCGTCGGGCGAACAGTCGCCGACCTTCACGCCGAGCGCCCGCTCTACGTCGGGTAGATGCTGACCGCCGGCGCTGGCCACAAAGCACGCCGTGCCTTCGCACACGCGCACATGCCGTTTGCCCTCGCGCGCCCGAAGATCAGCATAGTAAGTCGCAGTGCCATGAACCGCGGCAACTGGCACGGCCGTCCGATCCGCCGCCCTGCGCGCTTCCTCCGCGCCCAGTTCGCCGCGCGCGTCGCGCGCGTCGCGCAACTCCGTTAGCAGCCTGCGCGCACCACCACCGCGTGACAGCATCGACTCAAGTGACACGGCGCCTGCTCCCTAGGGAAGTAATGAGCCATCGTGCCGAGAAGATGACAATACGGGCCGCGCCGGGTCGAGCCAACGCTCGGTACTGGCCTACGCCGCCGACCGCCTCACCCGGATGTGGACGCGATGCTTGGTGAGGATCTCGAGGCCGATGTACCAACGTGACGCCGTCAGCAGCGAACGAGCGCGTTGACCTGAGCGTTACCATCAGACACGATCCCGGTGACGAGGTCGCCGGCTTGCAACCCGGCATGGGACAACTCGGCACTGGGCAACGTGCCTACGACATCGACGACGACCCCGTTGGCGTGCCATGTCGACCCACCCAGTCGCAGCACGCTCCCGTCGGAGGCGCTGTCGAGCCTCGCCGCCGTGCCGATCGCGCCGAGCACCACGAGCCCGACCGCAAGCACGGCCGGGGCCCGACGCGATCGCCATAACGCCGCGATCACCGAGAACATCGCACGCACGGCCTCATCATGGCGAAGCTCGGTTGACGACGGAAGCGGCCCGGCTGCCCGGGCGTGGCGGGGTAGCGGGTCGGCGGAGCGGGTCCATAAGCTGTTTCGATCTGTCGAACCCCTCGCCAGCCGGAGCGAACGACATGGCCGGACCCGACATCGCCGACGCGACCCCGGCTGCGAGTAAGGGCGCGTTGCGCAACCCTGTGATCCGGGCGATCCTCGCCGCCGAGACGGTTTCGGCACTCGGTACCCAGATGACGTTCATCGCCCTGCCCTGGTTTGTGCTGACCACGACGGGCTCGGCCACCCGCATGGGCCTCGTCTTCGCCATCGAGCTGTTGCCAATCGCATTGCTGGGCATCCCGTCCGCCCTCGTGGTCGAACGGCTCGGCGTGCGCCGGACGATGCTCGTCTCAGATCTGGCGCGGGCTCCGCTTGTGGCGGCCGTGCCGCTGCTACAGGCCACGGGCCGGCTGTCCTTCGGGCTCCTGCTGGGCATCGTCTTCGCGATCGGCGCGTTCAGTGCGCCGTACTTCGCCGCGCAACGCCTGGTGATACCGGAGACGTTTGCGGACAACGAGTCTCTGGTCGTGGCAGGCAACGCCCTACTCGAGGGCGCCATCCGCCTCGCCACCCTGCTTGGTCCGGCGGTCGCGGGGTTGGCCATCAGCGCGTTGGGCGCGGTGAACATCCTCTATATCGATGCCGTGAGCTACGTGGGCGCCTTCCTTATCCTGTTCCGCGGGCTTCCCCAGCCGACCGCCTCCGCGGCGAGCGGTGCATCGGGCGAAGGCCGAGGTGTCTTCGCAGGCGCTCGGTACGTCCTATCGCACCCGTTGCTGCGCCGGGTCACCGCCGCTGCCCTGCTCTTCGGCGTGTTCTTCCCGCCGCTGGTGGCCTGCCTCCCGGTGTTGACGGAAAGGCGCTACGACGGTGATCCGCGAGTGGCTGGGCTCCTCTTCGCCGCCTGGGGGACGGGCTCGCTCGTTGGCACGGTTGTGATCCTGCGAATCGCCTCCCGGCTGCCGCCGATGCGGATGGGCGCCCTCGCCTCTGTCGGTCTCGCCATTCCATTGTGGATACTCATTTTCCCGCTGCCAGCCTGGCAGTTCGGCTTGGTGTTGCTCATCTCGGGACTGTTCACACCGATGCTCAACGCACCGCTGATCACGATGATCATGTTGCGGTCACCGGCCGAGGTGCGGGCCAAGGTCGTCACCTTCGTGATGACGGCGAACCTCCTGGTGGGTCCCGTCGGTTACAGCCTCACCGGGCCAGGTCTGGACAGGTGGGGCCTGACTCCGGTGCTCGCCGTGGTCGCCATCGGCGTCAGCGCAGCCGCGCTACTCCTCATGACGATGGCGGGCATCCGCGAAGAGCAGCCCGAGCCCGCGACGGCGTAACCCCGTTGCGGGTCGGCGCCACCGCCCGTACCCTCGCGGGCATGTTCGGCACGGTGTCGCTGTCGCTCGCGGGTGTCCCGCGGGCCGCCGCCGTGTGGGCTCGGCTCAACGGCCCGGATAGCTGACCGGCAAGACCACGCTCACCGCGGCGATCACGAAGGTGCTCGCCGAGCGCGACCCGGCCGTCAACCGGTACGTGTCCTTCGACGGCATCGACCGTGCGCCCGAGGAGATCGTGCGCGGCACGACGGGGTCATGCCCCAGACGCGCGAGCACGTGCTGCTCGCGCGGCGGGTCGGTGTGGCGCACCTCGTGGTCGCGATGAACAAGGCCGACGCGGTCGACGACGCCGAGCTTCTCGACCTCGTCGAGCTCGAGCTGCGGGAGTTGTTACGGCGTTACGGTTATCCCGGCGACGAGGTACCGGTGGTACGGCTGTCCGCGCTGCGGGCGTTCGAGGGCGATCCGCGATGGGTGCAGTCCATTGTGGACCTACTCGATGCGGTGGACTCGTACGTACCGGTGCCACCACGCGAGCTGGAGCGGCCATTCCTCATGCCCATCGAGAACGTGATGACGATCTCGGGTCGGGGTACGGTGGTCACTGGCGCGGTCGAGCGCGGAACGCTCACGGTGGGAGACCAGGTCGAGGTCGTGGGCCTCGCACCGTCGCTGCCGACCGTGGTCACCGGGCTGGAGATGTTCGGCCGGACCCTGACCCAGGCCGAGGCTGGTGACAACGCGGCCGTGCTCCTGCGCGGCGTGCGGCGCAACCAGGTCCGGCGCGGACAGGTGCTCGCGCTGGCGGGCAGCGTGTCGGCCCACCGGCGATTCGAGGCAACCGTGCACGCGCTGACCGCGGACGAAGGTGGACGCAGTACGCCGTTTCACGCGAACTACCGGCCGCAGTTCTACTTCCGCACGACCGACGTGCCCGGTTCGATCGGCCTACGCGACGTGGCCGAGGTTCGACCGGGTGACACGGTACAGGTGAGGTAGTGCTGGGCGCCGCGATCGCGATGGACGCCGGGCTCGGGTTCACTGTCCGTGAGGGCAGGCGTACGGTCGCGGTTGGTTCAGTCACCTCAATGCTCGACTAGACCTTCGGTGTCACGGAGGCGCCCCCGTTGACCAGGGGCGCCTCCACTGTTCCGGTAGTCAGACATGGTCCAAACGGCGAACAAGCGGTAGCGTACGGACACGCGCACGATCGACTGGAGGACATGTTCGCGATGCGTGCCGGCCGTGCCTGGGCGCTGTTGTGCTTGCTCGTGTTGGCCGCGTGCAGCTCAACGCCAGCACGATCGGCGTCCCAGAATGCCCCGGAGCCGATCTCTCCCATCACCCGGGCACCCACGCCATCCCCGACCGTCGCGGCCGATACCCCGCGTTGCCCGGGCAGCGGCGTGGTCGGGGGTGCGCTCGGCATGGCCCTGGGCGACGTGCGGTCGACCCCACTGCCGGAATCCGCGGTGATGTGCGAGTACGACGGCATGCGCACCGCCGCTGGTGCGATGACAGGCGTCTCACTGAGCCTCGGCAAGGGCGTCGATGCCACGCGGTTCGCGGGTGTGCGCGGGTCATATGCGGGTCAGGGACAAACAGACGTGCCGGGCGTTGGCGACGAGGCGTTCACGGTCTCCTCCCCGGCTCCCGGTCTGATCGTCACCCACCTCATCGCGCGTCGTGGCGATCTCCTCATCATCCTTTCTGCCCAGGCCACTCTGGAGCAGGAGATCGGCCTGGTCAACGCGATCTTCGCCGGTTAGCTCCTGCCAACGCCAGTCGGACCGCCGCTTCCGGTGTGTCCACTATGGTCGGACCCGCCACTGGTACATCCCTGGCATCGCGAATCTGCCACCCGCCCAGTGACACCACAGGAATGTCGCCGCGACGCATGGCGAGCGCGACCTCGCTGAGTGTGCCCCATGAACCCCCAACGGCGATGACGGCGTCGGCACTGTTGACTATGACGACGTTGCGGGCCTGACCAAGGTTCGTCTTGATGGTCACGGACAGGTCCGCCGAGGCTCCACTGCGGCCATCGTCAGGCCGGATTCCCACCACCAGCCCGCCGCGGCCCCGAGCCCCTGCGGCGACGGCCGCCATGACTCCGCCGCCTCCGCCGCACAGGACCACCGCGCCCGCGTTCGCGAGCAGCGCACCAACCTCGCGCGCATGGGCGGCGTCGACTTCAGTGCAGTCGTGCGGCCCGCACACCGCCACCTGGTACGCCATTCCCATCCCCTCTGCAGAGGCGAGACCGTAGACCATGGACGTATGGAACGAGAGCCCAGGCTAGGCATCGACATCGGCCGCGTCATCATCCGCGGCGACGCGCACCCGGACGGGGGCGATACCGCGTTCTTTGAGGGCGACGATGCCATGATGCTCGCGACTCCCGAGATGCCGGGTGCGTTCGAGGCCATCGGCGCGTTGACTATTCGGTTTGGCGGCCGGGTCTGGCTGGTGTCCAAGTGCGGCCCACAGACCCAGCGACGGACGTTGCGCTGGCTTGACGGTCACGACTTCTACCGGCGTACGGGCGTCGATCCCGGGCATGTGCGATTCTGCCAGGCCCGGGTGGACAAACGACTGCACGCCGCCGAGCTCGAGCTCACTCATTTCGTCGACGACCGATCCGAGGTGCACGAGGCACTGCGCGGCGTGGTCGAGCACCAGTACCTGTTCGGCCGTCAGGCGCGGCCGGCGCCCGACTACACGACCCCCGTTCAGAGCTGGCCCGAGGCGCGGCGGCTGATCGAGGCGACGTTACGTTGACGGTCCACGCCTACGAGCGGTAGACGTCGCGGCGATGCCGGACCGAGTGGATCTCGGCAACGCGCTTCGCCTCATCGACGCGGTAGATGATCCGATACGTCCCGCGGCGGGCTGAGTAGTACCCGTCAAACGGCTCATCAAGCGGCTTGCCGACACGGGAGGGGTTGACGGCGATCGCGTGCTGGATCGTCTCGGTCGCCGCGATCGCTACCTCCAGCGGAAGGTTCTCGCAAAGGTTGCGACGAGCTTGCCGGGAAAGCTGCACAAAATATGGACTTTGAGCGGCGCCTTGCTCGGTCGGCTCGCCGCCTTCGGTCATCAGGCCGCCCCAGTGCGCCGTCGCTCAAGCTCGGCGCGGACTTCATCGACGGTGAACGTGTCGCCGGCGGTGAAGTCCTCGCGCGATTGCCGAAGGTCGGCGAGTGCTTCGTCATCCGAGAGGAGGTCGAGCGTCTCCTGCATCGACTCGTACTCCGCCACCGAGATCAGCATGACGTCGGCGCGACCGTTGCGGGTAATCGTGAAATGGTCGTGTTCCCGAGCCACCCGATCGGCGAGCTCAGCGATCCTGGCCTTTGCCTCGGTGATCGGAATGGTCTCCATAGAGAGCAGAATAACAACCAGTCCGAATAGTGGCCAGAATCAAGGCCGTTCCGGCAAGCTGCCGGGCGTGTCGCAGCCGAGCGGGTGTCTGCTCCGAAGTCCACATCTCTGGAGGTGTAGCTACGCCCCCTAGGGTGTGGACTCGATGAGACACACGTCGGCTAGTCGGCCAGGAGGCGACATGGACGTCGCATTGACCACAGTGGACGACGCCCGCACGGCGAAAGCGAGGGTCGGTGACCGCGTCATCCGTACCCAGTTCACGCGCGCGCCGGCGCTGAGCCGCCGCCTCGGTGCCGAGGTCTTCGTGAAGCGGGAGCTGGACCAGCCGACCGGAAGCTTCAAGGTGCGTGGCGTCTTCAACGCGGCACTCTCCATGACGGATGCGGCGCTGCGCCGCGGGCTCGGAGCGTTCTCCGCGGGCAACCATGCCGCTGCGGTGGCCCATGTGGGCGCGACGCTCGGAGTGCCAGTGGTCGTGTGTATGCCCGCCCACGCTGTGCCGCGAAAGATCGAGGCAACTCGCGCACTGGGTGCCGAGGTGATTCTCGTGGAACAGGATCTCGTCGGCACGGCTCAGCGCATCTTCGCCGAGCGCGGGCTCACCCTTCTGCACCCGTTCGACGATCCGGCTGTGGTCGCCGGACACGCGGGTGTCGGGCTGGAGCTCGTCGAAGACCTGCCGGAGGTCGATCTCGTTGTCGTCCCGGTTGGTGGCGGTGGCCTGATCAGCGGCGTGTCCTGCGCGGTCAAGCAGCTGGTGCCCTGGGCTCGGGTGGTCGGTGTCGAACCGGAAACCGCCGATGTCGTCTCCCGCAGCCTGGCCGCGGGGGAGCCCGTCGTACAGGCTGGTCCGGCGTCGATCGCTGACGGCCTCACCGCGCCGATCACCGGCGCCGTGCCGTTCGCCCACATCAAGTCCTTTGTGGACAGTGTTGTGCGGGTGCCCGATGCCGCGATCGTGCAGGCGCTGGGCGTGCTGGTGCGCGAGGAAGACGTACCGGCCGAACCGGCCGCCGCCGCCGGACTGGCCGCGCTGCTTTCCGGCGTCATCGAAGCACCCGCCGGCGGCCGGGTCGCGCTCGTCATCTCCGGTGGCAACGTCGCACCCGACTTGCTGGCTCAGGTGCGCCAGTGACGCGTCGGCCCTACTGATCGGGGCGGCGGTAGGCCGGCGCCCGGCTCGGCGCGCGTCGCCGGCCGGCGGACAGGAGTGGTAGCACCCTCGGTGCCACGACGACCGACAGCACGATCGTGCTCGTAGAGCGAACCACGGTCGCCGATCGGTTAAGGGCGAGCAACGTCTCCTGCAGGTCCTGATGGGAGGTCGCCGCGACCCGGCACAGCACATCGCTCGTGCCCGTGGTGGCGTACGCCTCGATGACTCCGGGGATCGCGGAGAGTTCGGCGGCGACGTGCTCGAGCGCGCCCTGCGCGATCTCCAGCCACACGAACGCGTGAACCGGGTAGCCGGCTGCGGTCAGGTCGACGTCCGGGCCGTACCCGGTGATGATGCCCTCGACCTCCATCCGCTGGAGCCGGGACTGCACCGTGGGCCGGGCCACCGAGGCGAGCCGGGACAGTTCCAGAACACCGACGCGGGGGTGTTCGTGGATCAACGACAGCAGAGTCACATCGAGCGAGTCCAACGGCGCGTCGGGATGAACGTGACTACGCTGGGTCTCGGTCGACTGACCTTCGGGAGTTGTCAGATCTGCCATGTCGCGGCTACCTCCTCGCCCGCAGCTTTGCAGATTGTCTAGCTATTCGGGGGGAACTTGTCCGTTCGACGGAGGCGATCTCTACTGGCGCGCATGAGCGATGTAATGGCAGTGGACGACGCTCTCGTCGGCGCGGTCGTCCACGACATCAGCGCGGATCCCTTCCCGGTCATCGGCATGGACCACATCCGGTTCGCCGTCGGCAACGCCCGGCAGGCGGCCCACTACTACTCCGTCGCGTTCGGGATGACATGCGTCGCCTACCGCGGCCCGGAACAGGGCCAGCGCGACCTGGCCGAGTACGTCCTCACCTCCGGCAAGGCCCGCTTCGTCTTCACCGGCGAAGTGCGCGCGGGTACGCCGATCGGGACGAGTGTGGCGGCGCACGGCGACGGCGTGACGGATCTGGCCCTCGAGGTGCCCGACGTGGACGCCGGCTACGCGTACGCGGTCAAACAGGGTGCCACCGGGCTCGACGAGCCACACGACCTGTCCGATGACCACGGCACCGTCCGGGTGGCGGCGATCGCCACGTACGGCCAGACCCGGCACACCCTGGTCGACCGGTCTCGATATCAGGGACCCTTCCTGCCCGGCTTCGTCGCTCGGGAGCCGTTGTTCCACGGCAAGCCCGCCGATCACCCGCGGCGTTACTTCCAGGCCGTCGACCACTGTGTCGGAAACGTCGAGCTGGGCGCGATGGACACCTGGGTGGGCTTCTACAACAAGGTGATGGGCTTCACCAACCTCGCCGAATTCGTCGGCGAGGACATCGCCACAGAGTACTCGGCGCTCATGTCCAAAGTGGTCGCGAGCGGCAACCACCGGGTTAAGTTTCCGCTCAACGAGCCCGCGGTGTCGCGAAAGAAGTCCCAGATCGATGAGTACCTGGAGTTCTACGGCGGTCCGGGGGTGCAGCACATCGCGCTGGCGACGGGCGACATCGTCGGGACTGTGCGGGCGATGCGGCAGATGGGTGTCGAGTTCCTCGCTACACCGGACAGCTACTACGACACGCTCGGCGATTGGGTCGGTGACACCCGGGTGCCCATCGACATGCTGCGCGAGCTGAAGATCCTGGCCGACCGTGACGAGGACGGCTACCTGCTGCAGATCTTCAGCAAGCCGGTGCAGGATCGGCCCACGGTCTTCTTCGAGATCATTGAACGGCACGGGTCGCTCGGCTTCGGCAAGGGCAACTTCAAGGCCTTGTTCGAGGCCATCGAACGGGAACAGGCCAAGCGAGGGAACCTCTGACATGGCGTACTACCGCAGAGTGGGTGACGTGCCGCCCAAGCGGCACACCCAGTTCCGCCAACCCGACGGAACCCTTTATGCCGAGGAGCTGATGGGGGAGGAGGGCTTCTCGTCCGACTCCTCGCTCCTCTACCACCGCGGCGTTCCCTCCGCGATCGTCGCATCGCAGAGCTGGGACCTGCCCGACCAGGCGACGGTCGCCAACCATCCGTTGCGACCACGCCACCTCAAACTGCACGACCTCTTCCGCGACCAGGGCAAGGGCACCGACCCCGTCACCGGTCGCCGGCTCGTGCTCGGAAACACCGACGTACGACTGTCCTATGTGGTCGCTCGAGACGCCTCCCCGATCTACCGCAACGGCCTCGGTGACGAGGTCGTGTATGTCGAAAGCGGCTCGGCCACGGTCGAGACCATGTTCGGCACGCTCGAGGTGGGCGAGGGCGACTACGTGGTGCTGCCGCGGGCCACCAACCACCGTTGGCTGCCCACGGGCGACGATCCGCTGGCGGCGTACGCGATCGAGGCGAACAGCCACATCGCACCGCCGAAGCGGTACCTGTCCCGGTTCGGCCAGTTCCTCGAGCACTCGCCCTACTGCGAGCGCGACCTACGTTCGCCGGATCAGCCGCTGCTCGCCGAGGGGGCCGATGTCGACGTCTACGTCAAGCACCGGGGGCCCGGTCCCGGCGGCATCGTCGGCAGCGTCCTCACCTACGCGACGCATCCCTTCGACGTGGTCGGTTGGGACGGGTGCCTCTACCCGTACGTGTTCAACGTCCGCGACTACGAGCCGATCACGGGGCGGGTGCATCAACCACCGCCGGTGCACCAGGTCTTCGAGGGTAGCAACTTCGTCGTCTGCAACTTCGTTCCGCGCAAGGTGGACTACCACCCGCTCGCCATCCCGGTGCCGTACTACCACTCCAATGTGGACAGCGATGAGGTCATGTTCTACGTGGCCGGGGACTACGAGGCGCGCAAGGGCTCGGGCATCGGCCTCGGCTCGATCTCGCTGCACCCGGGCGGCTACGCGCACGGCCCGCAACCCGGCGCGGCCGAGGGTAGCATCGGCGCCGAGTTCTTCGACGAGCTGGCGGTAATGGTGGACACCTTCCGGCCGCTGGAGCTGGGAGAGGCGGGTCTGGCCTGCGAAGACCCGCGGTACGCCTGGACCTGGGCGGGCCGCTCCCGGTGACCGCGCTCTTCGCGGCGCTGGTCGATGACGCCGGGCTCTTTCCACCCGAAGAGCTGTCCATGCCCGATGCGCTGGCCCGGTACCGACGCGATCGAGCCTCCGCCCCGACGGTCCTTACCGGGCGGTTCCTCTGCCCAGCGGCGGCGCTGCCGACCCTCATCGCCAGCCTCGCCGACGACGACCACATCCTGGTGGGGCTCATCGTCGGACTGGGCCCGCAGATCGTCGCCGAGGCGGTCGCGACCGTCGAGGCCGAGCCGCGGTTGACCCTGGCCAGCGTCGAAGGCGTCCCGGCGTCCACAGTGGAGGACGCCGTGGCGACCCTGGCGGCGATGACCGTCCCGCGGTATGTGGAACTGCCCACGCCACCCTCGGCGGACGCACTCGACGCGCTTGCCGCGGCCGGTGTCGGCGCAAAGGTGCGGTGCGGCGGGCTGCGCGCGGAGCTCTTTCCGACGGCCGAGCATCTCGCGGCCTTCCTCGTCGAGTGCGTACGGCGGGGGGTGCCGATGAAGGCGACCGCGGGCCTGCATCACGCCGTGCGCCACCGAGACGCGGCCACCGGCTTCACCCATCATGGCTTCCTGAATCTCCTGCTCGGCGTGGGCCGGGCAGTGGGAGGGGCGGACCTCGCCAGCGTCGTCGAGGTCCTGCTCTCCGATGACGCGGCCGCACTCGCCGACGAGGCGGCGCACATCTCCCCAGAGCATGCGCGTGCGACCCGCGCGGCGCTGGTCTGCTACGGGTCATGCAGCACCAGCGAGCCGACCACGGATCTGGAGGCACTCGGGCTGCTCGGAGCGAACAATGGGGCAGTGAGCGAGCGAGTTGGCGCGGCGGCGTCTGGACCGGAGCGAAGCGGAGGGAAGACGTCGCCTTTGGCGCCGCACGAGCGAGTGAACGATGGGACACTGCGATGACCTGGGTGGACGTACCGGCCGGCAGCGACTTTCCGATCCAGAACCTTCCGTACGGCGTGTTCTCCACTGTGGACGGCGATCGGCGCGTGGGCGTGGCGATCGGCAATAAGGTGCTCGATGTGTCCAAGCTCGACGTGCCGTACGCCGTCGACCTTGCCCAGAGCACCCTCAACGGCTTCATGTCGCGCGGTCGCGAGGCGTGGGATGAGGTACGGGCCCGGCTGACCGAGCTTCTCACCGACCCGGTTCACCTTCCGTCGGTCACACCTCACCTGCTGACCCCGGCACTCATGCACCTGCCGTTCGAAGTCGCCGACTACGTCGATTTCTACGCGAGTGAGCACCATGCGTCCAATGTGGGCAAGATGTTCCGGCCGAATGCCGAACCGCTGACGCCGAACTGGAAGCACCTGCCGATCGGATACCACGGCCGATCCGGCACCGTGGTCGTCTCCGGCACCCCGGTCGTCCGGCCGAGCGGGCAGCGCAAGGACTCGACCGACGCTCACCCGACCTTCGGCCCATGCCAGCGGCTGGACATCGAGGCGGAGGTCGGTTTCGTTGTCGGGGTGCCCTCGCGATTGGGCACGCCCGTGCCGATCTCTGACTTCGCCGAGCACGTCTTCGGCGTGGTGCTGCTCAATGACTGGAGTGCCCGCGACATCCAGTCCTGGGAGTACGTTCCGCTGGGACCGTTCCTCGGCAAGTCGTTCGCCACCTCCATCTCGCCGTGGGTCGTCCCGCTCGCGGCGCTGGAGCACGCGCGGGTCGCCCCGCCGGCGCAGGATCCTCCGCCGCTGCCCTACCTGTGCGGGGACGAGCGGTGGGGGCTCGACCTCGACCTCGAGGTGGAGTGGAACCGCACCGTCGTGTCCCGGCCGCCATTCCGGCAGATGTACTGGACCGCCGCCCAACAACTGGCGCACATGACGGTCAACGGCGCCTCGTTGCGCAGCGGGGATCTGTTCGCGTCGGGCACCGTATCCGGTCCTGAGCCACAACAGCGCGGGTCGCTGCTTGAGCTCACCTGGAACGGCACCGAGCCAGTGACGCTCGGCGATGGATCGACCCGGCGTTTCCTCGAGGACGGCGACACCGTGACGATCCGAGCGAGCGCACCCGGCGCGGACAGGGTCCGGATCGGCTTCGGCGAAGTCACCGGTGTGATCCAGGCCGCCGGGTAGACCCGCGACTGGTCTGGTTCAATCAGCCGATGAACTTGTTCGACCTCACCGGTAAGGCCGCGTTGGTCACGGGCGGTAGTCGCGGGATCGGGCTGATGATTGCGCGAGGCCTCCTCGACGCGGGTGCCAAGGTCGCGATCAGCTCGCGCAAGGCCGACGCGTGTGAGCGGGCGCGGGCCGAACTTGCCGCGCACGGCGAGGTCATCGCGCTGCCGGTTGACGTGTCCACCGAGGACGGTTGCCAGGAACTGGCGACTCAGGTCATCGCCGAGTTCGGCATGCTGCAGATCCTGGTCAACAACGCCGGGGCGACGTGGGGCGAGCCTCTGGAGACCTTTCCCGAATCGGCCTGGGACAAGGTGCTCAACCTCAACCTAAAGTCGCCGTTCTTCCTCGCCCGGGCACTACTGCCGGCCTTGGCGCAGACGGCGACGCAGGACGACCCGGCCCGAATCATCAACATCGGCTCGATCGACGGCCTGCGCGTGCCGGGGATGGCGACCTATTCGTACTCCTCGAGCAAGGCGGCGCTGCACCAGCTCACCCGGGTCCTGGCCCGTGAGCTGGGTCCCCGGTACATCACGGTGAACGCGATCGCGCCCGGGCCGTTCGAGTCCAAGATGATGGCGGCCACCCTTCGCGACTTCGGTGACGCCATAGCATCGATGTCGCCATTGGGTCGCATTGGCCGGCCCGACGACATGGCGGGCGTGGCGATCTTCCTGGCCAGTCGCGCGGGCGCCTATGTCACGGGCGCGGTCATCCCGGTCGACGGAGGCATCGCGACCACCCTGTGATGTCGACACTCCTCTGTGGACAGATTACCCCGCTCGTAGCGTCAGCAGGCTGATCTCGCTGGGTGCGAATACCCGCAGGGGTGGACCCCAGAACCCGGCGCCTCGGCTGGTGTAGAGCTGGGTACGGTCACCATGCCGGGTGAGTCCGTGCAGCACGGGCTGGTCCAGCCGTACCAGGAAATGAAATGGCCAGATCTGACCGCCGTGGGTATGCCCGGAGAGTTGGAGGTCCACCCCGTGCGCCACTGCGGCGTCGATCTGCTTCGGCTGGTGTGCCAGGAGGAGCACGGGTACGTCCGGATCGGCGCCGGCCAGCGCGGCACCGTGGTCGGCGCCATGTCCGGGGCGCCCGGAGGACTTCGCGGTACGGTCGTCGACACCCGCCAGGATGAGTCGGGCGTCGTCGCGTTCGAGCACCAGGTGCCGGTTGTGCAGCGGTTCCCAACCGAGCTCTCGCATGTGCTCGAGCCAGCCCTCCGCTTCGCCGAAGTACTCGTGGTTGCCGGTCACGTATGCGCGAGCGAGTCGGGCCCGCACGTCGCCCAAGTGGGCGGATTGGGAGCGCCGCCGGGCGACCGTGCCGTCGGCGATGTCTCCGGTGTGGCAGACGACGTCCGCGTCGAGAGCGTTCACGGCCGCCACGACGCGAGCCGACCAGCGGGTCCGGTCGATGGGACCATAATGAGTGTCGGTGAGCAGCACGACGCGCGCGCCGTCCAGCCCGGTGCCGAGCCGGGGAATGCGGACCTCCGCGCGGCGGACGCGGGGCACCCGCATCGCCTCAACGTAGCCCCAGACACTCAACACGATCGCCACTGCCGCCACGCAGAGCGCCACGATGCCGGCGGAGTTCGCGGCGCCGGCCGCCCACAGGACCAGGCCGGCCACATTGCCAATGACGGACCACGCAAAGAGGATCCAGACCACGCCCAGGATCAGGTCGCCGGTGCGGGCGGCCCAGTCAAGGCCACGCCCGTGTCCTCGGAACATCAGGAACGGAAACGCGACCAGGACGGCGGCGAATGCGAACGTGCCCACGGCCATGACCGCTGGGGGCCACCCCGGGGCGAGGACCAGGGTCCACCACGGAACCCCGAACAGCGGTCCCAGTACCACGACGAGCGTTGCGACGAATCGGGCCGGGCTCCGTCGGCGTCGCGGTCGCGCCTCTGCCGCCTCGGCGGGTGTCTCGATCGTGGCCACGTCTGCTCCTTGGGTCGGTAAGTGCAGCATGACACGGACAGAGATCAACCGGCCACGCTCACTCAACCGGCGCTCGGGGGCGAGGTGCCATACCCTACGGGAGTCCGTCGCACTCCTGACCGGGGAACCGTGACCGAATCCTCCGAAGCCGGCGGTGACCGTTGGACGCTGCGTCGCTGGGCGGCCTTCGCCACCGTCGCGGCCGCCGCCATCGCCGTGCTCGGCATCATCAGCGGCGCCGTGGGCATCGTCCGTCTGACCGATGCTCGGGAGCGACTCGCCGATGAACTGGACCCGGCGGCTAACGCGGCGCAGGAGCTGTCGGCCGCACTGGTCAATCAGGAGACCGGCGTTCGAGGCTACGTCCTCGCCCGCGACCCCGTGTATCTCGAGCCGTACACGGACGGCGTGGCGGCCCAGAAGAGCAACGTCGCCACGCTTCGCTCGCTGCTCGCGAATCGGTACCCCATCGCGACCGCCAACCTCGACGCGGTCGAGCAGGCGATCGGACGCTGGCGCACCGACTACGCGCAGCCGACCATCGACGGAGTTCGCGCCGGACTGCCCGATAGCGCCCGGCCGTCGGACGACATGGGCCGGGACCTGTTCGACACCGTCCGGGCGCGACTGGACGCCCAGGACGCGTACCTGAGCGCCCTGCGGGCCGAGTCCCGCCAACAATTGGCCGACTCGGCCCGGTCGCTCGAGCGGATCGGGATGGGCATCGGCATCGCACTGCTGGTCGGGTTGGCGGCGCTTGTGGTCGGGCTGAACCGTGGTGTCACCGAGCCAATAGCGGCGCTCGCCAGCCAGGTTCGCTTGGTGGCGGCGGGAGACTTCCGCCGGAAGGTGCGGGGCAGCGGGCCGGCCGAACTGGTTGCTCTCGGCGGGGACGTGGACCTCATGCGCCACCGAATCCTCGAGGAACTCGCCGCCTTACAGCAGGCTCACCTTCAGCTCGACGAACAGGCGCGGGAGTTGTTGCGGTCCAATGCCGAGTTGGAGCAGTTCGCCTATGTCGCCTCGCACGACCTTCAGGAGCCGCTGCGGAAGGTGGCCAGCTTCAGCCAGCTGCTCGCCGACCGCTACCGGGACAGCCTCGACGACCGGGCGAAGCAGTACATCGACTTCAGCGTGGACGGCGCCAAGCGGATGCAGGCACTCATCAACGATCTGCTCGCATTCTCGCGGGTGGGCCGGATACGCAACGAGAGCCAGTTCGTGCCTGCCGCTGGGATCCTGGAGACGGCGACAACGGACCTGGCCGAAGCCATCGCCGAGAGCGGGGCGAGGGTCACGCACGGGCCGCTGCCCACCGTCTTCGGCGACCCGATGCTGCTCGCGACCGCGCTGCGGAACCTCATCGGCAACGCGATCAAATTCCGCCGACCCGACGTGACGCCGCAGGTGGGGATCACGGCCGTCGATGGTGGCGACAAATGGGTCTTCGCTTGCGAGGACAACGGTATCGGCGTCGAACCGGAGTACGCCGAACGGATCTTCACGATCTTCCAGCGGCTGCATTCGCGAGAGGCGTACCCGGGCACGGGAATCGGCCTTGCGATGGTGCGTAAGATCATCGAGTACCACGGCGGCCAGATCTGGCTGGATGCCGGCTCGGGCGGACACGGAAGCAGGTTCCAGTTCACATTGCCGAAGAACCCATCCACAGAAGGACCGGACCATGGCTGAGGCGGTTGTCAATGTCATCGATGTCCTCCTCGTGGAGGACGATCCCGGCGATGTCCTGATGACCCGCGAGGCGTTCGCGCAGCACAAGGTCGTCAACAACCTGCACGTGGTCAATGACGGCATCGAGGCGACGAAGTTCCTGCGGCGAGAGGAAGGTTACCAGAACGCTCCCCGGCCGGGACTCGTGCTTCTGGACCTGAACCTTCCGCGCAAGGACGGCCGCGAAGTTCTGGCCGATATCAAGGCCGACCCCGACCTGTGCGACATCCCGATCGTTGTGCTCACCACGTCCTCATCGGACGAGGACATCCTGCGCAGCTACAAGCTGCACGCCAACGCCTATGTCACGAAGCCGGTTGACTTCAACCGGTTCGTTGAAGTCGTGCGCCAGATCGACCACTTCTTCGTCACCGTGGTCACGCTTCCGCCCCAGTAGTCCGATATGGATGGTTGACCAGAACCCACGTCGCCGGCATTTCGTCTTTCGCCTCCCCGACGACTCGCCACCCCTCCCGCTCGTATAGGTCCACATTGGACGGGTTGGTTGTCTCGAGGTAGGCGGGTAGGCCGTCCGCGTGGGCGGTCGTCACACCGGCCGCCATCACCCGCCGGCCCCAGCGACGCCCGGCCCGGTCCGGGTGCGTGGCCAGCACGCCGAGGTACCAATGTGGCCCGCTGGGCAGCATGGGGTGGACCGTCGCGTCGTACCGGTCGATGCGTGCGAGTACGTCCAGCGGCAAATCGGGCCGCCCGCCGGTCGCTGGTTTGTCCGGTGGATCCCAGAGTGCCACGACCGCACCGCCAGCGGCGATCCACACCGAGCCCAGCCCGACCCGCTTGTCGAACAAGTACCTCGTGAAGGTGGTCGCGTACCGCTTGTACGTATCGTCGTCCGGGAAGAAGTACCGATACGCCGGGTCGGCGATGAAGGCCGCCACAACCGTCGTCACGACCTCGTCGCGGTCGGCCGGCGCCGCCCGGATGATCTCCAGCTCCACGCGCGTGATCCTATCCCGCGATCTTGGCCGAATGCGCGTTAGTCGATCTCCGATAGTGCGCATTCGGCCAAGGTCGTCGGCAGCGGGGCTAGAACTTGTCGCCGCCGACGAGTGCCTTCTCGAGGTTGTCCGCAGTCGTCGTGACGAGTGCGAGCGGCCCTTCGAACTCGGCGATGTTGAGGTCATCGAGCGGCAGCGAGTGCCGGAACGTGACCAGGTTCCCAAACAGCGCCATGCCGCCACAGACCGTGTTGCCGACCGCCTGCAGCGCGGCGGTGAGGTCGAGCGAGCCGAGCTCGCCGAATGGTGACTCGATCTGCACCCAGTGCTCGCCGTTCCCGGCGAGCGTCATGTGCCACAGGATGACCACCTGGGACCGCATCCCGCCCGTCTCGAAAACCAGCTTGATCATGTCGTCGCGCTCTTCGGCGATCTTGTAGTGGTTGTGTACGTACGCCTTCAGGTCGTTCCACGTAGTCATGGTCACCTCACGGTTCTGATGAAGTCGGTCAAGGTCCGCGCACACGCTAGCGGGCCCGTGCAACCGGGCCTGTCCACAATGCACCGGTGCCAAAAACCGACTCTCAGGGCCGCCGGACCGTGAAGGCGCCCTCGAAGCGACTTCGAGGGCCGCCGGATCGTCGGAAAACTCCCAGGACGGCGCTCCGCCCGCACGGTAGCGTCGCGTCCCATGCTGCGCACCACACCCCGCCCGCTCGATGCCTGGCCACAAGCCAGGGCCTGGGTCGAGGAGAATCTCGCCGCCCACAACATGGCCGTGGTCGGGGACCCGCCACCATCCCGGGTGCGGCCGTGGTCGATGGTCGCGCAGTTGCCGGTCGGCGATTCGGCCGTCTGGTTCAAGGCCAACGGGCGCGGTTCCCGGTACGAGGCGGGATTACTGGCCGCCCTCGCCAAATGGGCGCCAGACCGCTCGGTTGCGCCGATCGCGGTCGACGCCGAGCACGGATGGTCCTTGTTGCCCCATTGCGGTCCGACCCTGCGCGAGACGGCTGATGATCAGCCACACCAGTGGGAACAGTTTCTCGCGGTGCACGCTGCGCTCCAGGTCGACCTGATCGACCACGTCGACGAGATGATCGACCTCGGCGTGCCGCACCTACCAACGGACGCACTCCCCGCCCGTTTTGATGCGTTACTCGACGACGCAGCCGTCTGGGCGGCGGCGGAGCCCGGACAGCGAGAGGCGCTCGCCGCGCACGCGCCGGCCTATCGCGATGCGTGTGACGAACTCGCCGCGACCGCCGTACCGGTGAGCCTGCAACACGACGACATCCACGATGGCAATGTCTTCGTGACCGGCGGTTACCGCGAAGCGCGAGGAGCGAGCACCAGCGATGTCCCAGCCGCGAGCGCGAGGAGCGAGCGAAGCGAGCCCCGCAGTCGCGAGCAAAAGGGAAACAGTCGCGAGCCAATGCATTATCGCTTCTTTGATTGGGGCGACGCATATGTTGGCCATCCCTTCGCGCTGCTCTTGGTCAGTCTTCGGTCCGCGGCGCACCGGTTCACGTTGCCGCATGGCGGGCCGGAGCTGCTGCGCCTGCGCGACGCGTATCTGGAGCCGTGGACCCGCTTCGCGCCGCGCGAGCAGCTGATCCGGGAGGTGAGCCTGGCGCTGCACGTGGCGAAGGTTGCCCGTGCCCTCTCCTGGCAGCGGGCACTGCTCGACGCCGACGACGAGGCGCTACGCGAGTGGGGCGATGCTGTGCCCGGCTGGCTGGGGGAGTTGCTGGAGCCCGATGTGATCTGACCGCCTCGGGCACCCGTACGGTTGTTGCGTGACCAGACGGTGTCGCCCGTACCGGTCGGTCTGCTGCCGCACCTGCGCCGGGCTCGGGATCACATCGACCGCCACTACTCGGCGGCGCTCGACCTCGACCAGATCGCCCGGGTCGCCGGTGTTTCGAAGTTCCATCTGGTCCGCGCCTTCGAGGCGACGTACGCCGAGACCCCGATCCGCTACCTGACCCGACGCCGGATCGAGCGCGCTCAGGATCTCTTGCGCGCGGCCAACCTCACGGTCACCGAGATCTGCATGCTTGTCGGCTTCAGCAGCCTGGGCTCGTTCTCGACCCGGTTCACGGCGTTGGTGGGGGAGACGCCGACCGCCTACCGGGACCGGTGGGCGGCTCGCGGCGGCCCACATATTCCGGGCTGCTACCTGTTCATGCGCGGCGTCATGGATCCGCGCGCGACGTCCACCGGTACGGCGGATGGCGCAATCTCGAAGAAGCTCATCGCGCCATCGGGTCCTTAGGGTTGGTCGTATGATCACGAACATTTCGCTAGTGACGGTCTGGTGCCTTGACCAGGCCAAGGCCCGGGACTTCTACGTCGATGTGCTCGGCTTCGAGGCCCGCACGGACATCACCATGAGTGAGGGCTATCGATGGGTCACCGCGGCGCACCCCTCGCAACCCGAGCTCGAGGTCACGTTCATGACACCGGGGCCGCCGCTCGACGCCGACGCGGCCGAGTTCGTGCGGCGGCACCTCGAGAAGGGGTCGATGGGCGGCCTCGGCCTCGCCGTCGACGATTGCCGCAAGACCTTCGAGGAGCTCAGCGCCAAAGGTGTGACCTTCCTCCAGGAACCGTCCGATCGGCCGTACGGCGTTGAGGCCGTGATGCGCGACAACTCCGGCAACTGGCTCGTGCTCGTAGAGCCGAAGGCGTACACGCCAGAGGACTTCAAGTAGCTCGGCCGGTCTGAGACGATCGGGGCAATGAGGTTGCCCCGATCGGTGCTTACAGCCGCGGCTGCGCTCGGGTTGGTCCTGACGGCGGGCTGCGGCTCGGGCGCCGGGTCGAGGACCACCACGCCGACCGCCACCGATGCGCTGGCCGGGGTGCAGTGGCCGAACTTCGTCCGCGACTGCTCGATCGACGAGGGGGGATCCGGTCTCGGCACGGTGATCGACGATGTCGTTAAGGGTGACGTGACGGCTGACGGTCGGGTCGACACCCTCGTGGTGGACCGGTGCAACGCCAGCACATCGTCGTGGCCGCAGCAGATCGAGGTCTTCGATGGTGCCTCCGACCCGGCCCATCCGACGCGCCTGGCGAAACTCCTGAAGGGTGATCCGAACTATCCGCGGGACGTCCGGGTCACGGTCGACTCGGGCGGGCGGGTCGTCGTGGTCGGCCAGGGATTGAGCGCGTCGGCGCCGCTGTGCTGCCCCGACCTCGAGATCCGCCGGGTGTTCACGTGGTCGAACGGATCGTTCTCGTTGACCGAGTCCACCACGGCACCGGTGGCCCAACCGAGCTGACGCTATAGCGACGAGCTGACGCTACAGGACGAGCTGACGCTGTGGCGGCGCTATGGGCGGCAGATGATCTCGCCGTGTACTACCGCGAACCATCCGTCGTCGGCTTCGCTCCACGCCCGCCACGCCCTCGACATTCTGGCGAGGTCATCGCCCGTCGCGAGTCCACTCTGGACAGCCTGCTCCGCGATGCCCGACGAGACGATGCGTTCGCTCCACATGGCTCCCCACCAGGTCCGCTCGGTCGGGGTGGCGAAGCACCAGGTCGAGGCCGTGGCCCGGATATCGTCGAACCCGGCCCGCCTGGCCCAGGAGAGCAGGTGGCGGGCGGCGTCTGGCTCACCGCCGTTGTGGCGGGCCACGGATCGGTACAGCGCGAGCCATTCGTCGAGCGCCGGAATGCGTGGGTACCACGCGAAAGCGGCGTAGTCGCTGTCACGCGCGGCGACGATCCCGCCCGATCGACACACGCGCCGCATCTCGCTCAGTGCCGCCACCGGATCGCCCACATGTTGCAAGACCTGATGCGCGTGGACCACGTCGAAGCTCGCGTCGGGGAACTCGAGTGCATGCACGTCGCCGACCGTGAAATCCACAGTGTCCAGTCCGCGCGCCGTTGCCGCGGCGCGAGCCTGGTCGAGCACGGCCGCGGCCTGGTCGAGCCCGACCACGCGACCCGGGGCGACCCGCTCGGCGAGATCGGCGGTTATGGTGCCCGGTCCGCAGCCGATGTCGAGCAGGCTCTGTCCTACGTGGAGGTACGGCAGGAGGTACGCGGCCGAGTTCTCGGCGGTCCGCCACTGATGTGAGCGGAGTACTGCTTCGTGATGTCCGTGGGTGTACACCGCCACCGCGTGCCTCCCTTGGCCGTCCCGCCTGAGCCTAGGCCGCGCGTCCACTGTCCGGGACTGGAGTCCCACACGTTGAGCCCCCGGCTGGTCACCCCCCGGCTCCGCCATTTGGTCACCAACTGGGCATTCGTGCCGCACAAGTGTGCCCAGTTGGTGACCAACTGGAGGCCGCCCAGAGGGCCGATGCCCGGACCCCAGCTCCGTTTGACGAGGTAGTTATCAGCCACTAACTTTGGCGGAGTGAGCCCGAGCCTGCGCATGAGCGCCGAACGTCGACGCGAGTTGGTGCTCGACGCGGCGCGGGCCGAGTTCGCCGCCCGGGGCTACGAGAGCACCACCACCGAGGCGATCGCCCGCCGAGTCGGGGTCTCGCAGCCGTACCTCTTCCGCCTCTTCCCGTCGAAGCGGGCGATCTTCATCGCCACACTGGAGGGTTGCTTCGACCAACTCGAGGCGCTCTTCGACCGCGTCACTGAGGGACTAACCGGTGAGGAGGCCCTCGTCGCCATGGGCCGGGCCTACAACGCGCTGCTCGACGACCGGGCGATCCTGCGGATCCAACTGCACATGTGGGCCACCGCCTGCCACGACGAGGAGGTGCGCGACCTCGCTCGGCGCCGGATGGCCCGGCTGTGGCAGCGGGCCGAGCGGATCTCTGGCGCGGACGAGGCCCGGGTGACGCAGTTCGTCGCCAGCGGCATGCTGCTCAACGTGTTGGCGGCCATGGACCTGCCACGCATCAAGGAACAGCTCGGTGAAGCGCTCACCGGTCTGGCCCGCGCCAAGTGACCGCCCGCGACCCAGTCAGGCCGAGACGGGCTCTGGTTCGTCCTCCGCGGAGGGTTGGTCCTCCGCGGAGGGTTGGTCCTCCCCGGTGGGCTGGGTCGGGATGTGGGGGGCGGTCATGGTGAGGTCGTCGGGCACCCGTGGCAGCACCTTGGCGAAGTAGTCATCCCGGGCGGCGGTGCCACCGATGTCACGGCCTGCCTGTTCCGATAGGAACCACCGGTGCTCCAGGATCTCGTGGAACACCTCGACCGGGTCGAGCCGATCGCGCAGGGACGCCGGAATCGCGTTCACGGCCGGGTCGTAGACCTCGCTGAGCCAACGGTTGGCCGCCACCGCCTCGGGAATGGACCGGCCGGCGGCCCGCTCCAGATGCGACCGATAGCTCGCGACGTCGTTGAGCAGCCGACGCGCCTGGTTCTCCTGGGCCTCCAGGCCCGTGCGCGTGAACAGCAGTCGGCGGTGGTGGCCCGGCTCGGCGACGCGGGTGCGCAGACGGAGCTTGTTGCTGCCATCGCCGGCATCGACGAGTTCGACTTCATCTACGTCGAAGCCGAGCTCGTTGAGGCGGTGCAACCGTTCGGCGATGCGGTAGCGCTGCTCCGACGGGTGCACGGTGTCCTCGCGGGTCAGCTCCCACCAGAGCATCGCGTACCGGCGCGGGATCTCCTCCGCCACCGCCACCGGGTCTACATCGCCCGGTAACAGTCCGCCCGCCTGAAGGTCGAACAGTTCCCCGCCTACCCGCTCGAAAGCCAGTTCGACGTCGTAACTCCGCTTGCCGTCGCTGAGCTTGTCGTGCAACTCGGACGTCTCGGCGTCGACCAGGTGCGCGGCGAGGGCTCCGGCGTCGAGACGGAACAAGGTGTTCGACAGCGAACAGTCGCCCCACACGAAACCGGCCAGGTGCAGACGAGCCAGCAACTCCACCATCGCGTCGAGCAGCCGGTCGGTCGGCGGGCCTCCCCGCGGATTCGCGAAGAGTGCGCGGTAGGAGATCGAGTGGTCAAGGAAGCGGGTCACCAGCACGGCGTCCAGGTCCCCGGGCCGGTCGACCACCACGCCGAGCACCTCGACCGAGGGAATCACGAGTTCGTGCAGATGCCGCAGAAGGCGGTACTCCCGCCGCGCCAGGCGTTCGTCGAGTTCCTTCAACGCGTAGACCTGGCCCGCCTCGGACACGAACCGGACCACGTGCCGGGAGATGCCACGCTGGCGAATCTCAACCAGCCGGTCGTCCACCCATTCCTCGATCGGCTCCCGCCACGGCAGGGTCAACAGGCCCGTGGTGCTCTCGGCGGGTGGCGCGAACACGAAGCGCATGGCCCGTACTGTCTCACGCCCAACGAAACCACGCGGATCGCACGACGGTCCGTCTCACGGAGTGAGGCCGGCAGGGCAAAGCAACCCGCCGGCCCCCGTCACGTCACTTCTTCTTGCCCTTCTTGCCCTTCTTCGCCTTCTTGCTCTTCTTCGACATGCCCGCCTCCCTTCGCGCTCAACCCACTGCGTTGGCGCCCAACGACACCGGGGACGCGTCGACACTAGCCGCAACGGCAAGGCGGCGAAACGATTCCGGTGGACAATGTCGCCTGCCACGGTTGAAAGTCCACTGTGTACTCACTGTGGACAGTCCGGGAACGCGGCTCTGCCGAGCGGTAAGCGCTGGTTCAATCAATGTTTGAGCTGTTGTAACATTTTCGGATGGCCGACCTCGATGACACTCCGAGTCGCCTCGTGGCCGCCGCGGAGCGCCTGTTCACCGAGTCCGGCGAGGAGGCGACCTCCCTGCGGGCGATCACCCGCGCCGCCATCTCGAACGCGGCCGCGGTCCACTACCACTTTGGGGGCAGGGACGCGCTGTTGCGCGCGGTCGTCGACAAGCACCTAGGAATCCGACACGAGCGCCGGCTGCGGCTGCTCGACCGGGCGGCTGAGCAGTACGGGGACCGCGTGCCGGTGCCGGTTCTGCTCACCGCGGTCGTGCGCCCCGACCTCGAGCTGCTCGGCAAGCTACGCAAGCATCGGGTGCAGGTGGCCAGATTTCTGGGGCGGGCATTCACTCACCGATCCGCGGTCGTTGCAGACTATCTGGATCGGCAGTTCCTAGTGCTCTCCGATCGAGTACTGCCGATGCTTGCTCCGATGGTCCCGGCGGTGGAGCCGACGGACCTGCGTCATCGGCTGCGGCTTCTGCTTGATGCCGTCGCGATGCTCTACGCCACCGCCCCGGATCCCGGGCAGCCCGGCCCGCTCGGCACGGACGACGTCGACGAGCAGGTACGGCGCCTGGTCACGTTCGCGGCCGGGGGTCTGAGCGCGCCGACGGCTGCCGGCGACGCAGCGCAGAAGAGCCGAAAGCGCCGGAAGCGGTCGGACGCCTGAGATCGAATCCCTGCGGTCAGGTGGCGGTGCGCTCGGCCATCGGTACGTAGGCCCGCTCGGCCGGGCCGGTATAGACCTGTCGCGGACGGCCCAGCTTGGTCACCGGGTCGGCCATCATCTCGCGCCACTGCGCGATCCACCCGGGCAGCCGGCCGAGCGCGAACAGCACCGGGTACATCCGGGTTGGGAATCCCATCGCCTTGTAGATCAGTCCGGTGTAGAAGTCCACATTGGGGTAGAGCTTGCGGGACACGAAGAAGTCGTCGGCGAGCGCGATCTCCTCGAGTTGCATGGCGAGGTCGAGCAACGGGTCCGGCTTCGCGAGCCGGGACATCACATCCTGCGCCGCCTGCTTCACGATGGTCGCCCGCGGGTCGTAATGCTTGTAGACCCGGTGGCCGAAGCCCATCAGCCGTACCCCTTGGTCGCGGTTCTTGACCCGCGTGACGAACGCGTTGATGTCACCACCATCGGCTTGGATCCGCTCCAGCATCTCCGGCACCGCCTGGGCGGCGCCACCGTGCAGCGGGCCGAACAGGGCATTGACGCCCGCGGATACGGAGGCGAACAGGTTCGCGTGCGCGGAGCCCACCAGCCGTACGGTTGACGTGGAGCAGTTCTGCTCGTGGTCGGCGTGCAACACAAAGAGTGTGTCCAACACCCGCGCCGTGACCGGATCCACGTCGTAGGCGGTCGACGGCACCCCGAACGTCATCCTCAGGAAGTTCTCCACGTAGCCCAGCGAGTTATCGGGGTAGAGGAACGGCTGTCCGATGGACTTCTTATAGGCGTACGACGCGATCGTCGGAAGCTTCGCCAGCAGGCGGATGGTGGAGATGTCCACCTGGGCCGGGTCGAACGGGTCGAGGCTGTCCTGATAGAAGGTCGACAGCGCGCTCACGGCGGAGGAGAGGACCGGCATCGGGTGCGCGTCGCGCGGAAAGCCATCGAAGAAGCGCTTCAGATCCTCGTGCAGCAGAGTGTGGATGCGGATCTGGTCGGTGAATTCGCGCAGGCGTGCCTCGGTCGGGAGCTCGCCGTAGATGAGGAGGTACGAAACCTCCAGGAAGGACGCGTTCTGGGCGAGCTGATCGATGGGGTAGCCGCGATAGCGGAGGATGCCGGCGTCGCCATCGATGAACGTGATGGCTGAAGCACAGTTCGCCGTGTTCATGTAGCCCGGGTCGTACGTCACGAACCCGGTCTCGGCGAGAAGCTTCTCCACGTCAATACCGGAGGGCCCTTCGACCGCGTCGTGGACCGGCAACGAGATCTGACCGTTTGGATGGTCGAGCTTGATGGGCATTCTCATTCCTCCAGCCGCGCCGATCCTCGTGAGATCGCTTTCATTGACGGTATCCCCAAGACCGCAACTCGCGCCCGCCGGGCACCGATCGTTGAGATTCTGTTCACGAGGCTTGACAACAAAAGCTAAGCTTATTAGCTTTCTGGCTATGACTACTAGCTACCTGGATCGGGCCGAGGGTCGCGTCGCTTACGAGGTGCAGGGCACGGGACCGCTCGTGGTGTGTCTGCACGGAATGGGCGACCTGCGCTCCGTCTACCGGTTCACCGTCCCGGCGCTCGTCGAAGCCGGTTACCGCGTGGCCACGATGGATCTGCGTGGCCACGGCGACAGCGACGACACCTTCGGCGCCTTCGACGACGTGGCGGCCGGTACGGACGCCATCGCCCTCATAGAACACCTCGGAGGACGGGCGCTGCTCGTGGGCAACTCGATGGGCGCGGGCGCGGCCGTATGGGTCGCCGCAGAGCGCCCGGACCTTGTCGCAGGCCTTGCTCTCATGGGCCCGTTCGTGCGCAACCCGGACGGCAACCCTTTGCAAACGCTGATGGTCCGCCTTGCGTTCGTCAAGCCATGGGGACCGGCGGCGTGGCGGACCTACTACCCTCGCTACTACCCCGGACGGCGACCCGCCGATCTAGCGGAGCACATCGACCGCATCCGGACGAGCATGGGGCGTGGACGGCACTGGCATTCCTTTGTCCGTACCACGCACACCGACCACACCCCGGCCCGCGACCGGCTCGGCCGCGTGAAGACTCCGGTCCTGGTCGTCATGGGCACCAAGGATCTGGACTGGCCGGACCCGAGCGCTGAAGCGCGGTTCGTCGCGGAATCACTGAACGGCGAACTGATGCTCGTCCAGGATGCCGGGCACTACCCGATGGCCGAGTACCCGGAGGTGGTCAACCCGGCCCTGGTTGCCTTCGCCCGACGGGCGCTGGGCGGTGCCTAGAGCCGGGCTCACTCCGGCGCTTGTTGTCGCGGAAGCGGCTCGGCTGGCGGACGAGGTCGGACTCAACCGCCTCACGCTGGCGACGATCGCGCAGCGGCTCGGCGTGGCGCTGCCAAGCCTGTACAAGCACATACGAGGGCTCGATGCCTTGCTGCAGAAGCTCTCGGCCCTCGCGACCGCCGATATCGCCGCCGACATCGCGCAGGCGGCGGCCGGCCGGTCCTGCGCCGACGCGGTATACGCGACGGCCGAGGCATACCGGTCATACGCCCGCCGGCACCCGGGCCGCTACCAGGCCACCCAACGGGTGCCTGATCCGGACGACCCGGAGCACGTCGCGGCTGGCGAGCGGGTGGTTGGCACCGTCTACGCAGTGCTGCGCGGGTACGGCCTGACCGGTGACGACGCGGTGGACGCCACCCGCGCGTTCCGGTCGGCCATGCATGGCTTCGTGCTGCTCGAGCAGGCTGGCGGGTTCGGGTTGCCCGTGGACATCGACCGGTCCTTCCACCAGCTCGTGGCCGGCTTCGAGGTCGCACTGCGCGACTGGCCGTCCATAGTGGATGAACAGCGGGCGGCGGCTAAGCGCCGCTGAAGAAGGCGATCAGCGCCGGAGCGAGCGCGTCCGGGTCGACATCGTGCGTTTGACCGGCGAGCGTCTCGTACCGGGCGTCGGGCATTGCGCCGGCGAGACTCCGGGCAGCGGTGCGCAACGTCTCCGGGCTGGCGCCGCCATCAAGCACGAGCGCGGGTACCTTGACCGCCCCGGCGCGATCGCGAGGAACCGTGCCGTCGCCGAGCACGGCGTCGTCGTAGGCCAGCGTCGGCGCGATCGCCTCCAGCGCCGGCCATGCCTGCGATGCCCGCATCCCGTCGATCGCCGGCGACGGCATGCCGACCAGCGTCATGAAACGGGCGACCGCATCACCGCGGCGGCCCGTCGCCAGCAGGTCGTGCAGGTCGCGGGTGTACGCGGCCTTGATCGCGGTCTCCGCAGTGAACGGCACTTCGTATAGGGCGACACGGGTCAACTCGACGCCGGCGGCGGCCGCCGCGAGGAGGAGCGCGCCGCCGGAGGAGATGCCGTAGCCGTTGGCCGAGCCTCCCGCCTGCGCCACGAGTGCGGCGAGATCCTCGACCTCCCGGTCGACCGCGTACGGCGGCGTGTCCCCACTCTCGCCCCGACCGCGCCGATCGTACGTGTAGACGGTGAAGTGGTCGGCGAGGCCCTGCGCTAGTGGGCGCATGGGGCCAGCCGCGCGGTAGCACATCGCGCCGTCGATGAGAATCAGAGCCGGCCCGGTGCCGCTCTGTTCGAAGCCCAGGGTCGTGCCGTCGGCTGAAACGATGGTTGGCATTGTGCTTCCTTTCGTTCTTACGTCCGATCGGCGTTTCTACGTCCGACCGGCTAGCCCGGCTAGGTAGACGTCGAAGCGGTCCAGGCTGGTCTGGAAGCCGGCTCGTGCCTCGGGCGCCTGCAGTGCCGGTGGCACGTTGGTCTGGTGGGTGATGACCTCGGTTCGGCCGTCATCCAGTTCCGTGAACGTGATCGTGGTCGTCATGCCGCCTTCGACGTCCGGCTCTGTCCACACGAGACGATCGGGCCGTCGTACCTCGACGTAGACCGCCCGCATGGCGTACGTGCGACCGTCGCCGTCGTTGACCATCACCGTCTCAAACCGCCCACCCGGGCGCAGTTCCACCGTGATGTTCTGCACGGGTGTGGTGGTACCGGCCGGTCCCCAGAAGTGGGCCAGGTGCTCCGGCGTGGTCAGGCAGTCGAACACGAGCTCGCGTGGTGCTTTGTGGACCCGTCGGTAGGTGAACTCGCCGAGCATGCTCACGTTCGGTGCCCCTTCGCCGAGGCGCGGAGCGCAGCCAGGTGCTCGTCGAGCCGATCATAGCGGTCTGCCCAGATCCGGCGATGCCGCGTGATCCAGTCGACCGCTGCGTCGAGCCGGTTGGGGTCCAGGGCGCACGGGCGGGTTTGACCGGACCGGCTGCGCGCCACGAGTCCGGCCTGTTCGAGTACCTTGACGTGCTTGGAGATCGCCTGCTGGGTCAGGGCGAAGGGCTCGGCCAGCTCGTTGACGGTCAAAGCTCCCAGGGCCAGACGCTCCACAATGGAGCGCCGAGTCGGGTCGGCCAGCGCCGCGAACGTGAGACTCAGCTCGTCGATGGGCATCCCCTACTCCGCAACCCTTCAAGACTTTCTCGTCCACTCCACTCCATGCACAACTCGTGAAGAGACGCGCTTGGCGCACAACCTGATAGTTGTACAACGAGTGGGTTGTGTCAAGCGCACTGTCGACATTCGTCGTTCGCCTCTGCGTCGCCGCGTGGTCACGGCGGCGGTGGCCGCGTGGATCATCGTGCCCTCATGCCGATCGCGAGCGTGATTCTGGCGGTCGTCGCCGCAATCCTCTTCGCCGTCTCCACTGTCCTCCAGCAGAACTCGGCACGGTCAACCGCCATGGCCCGGCCTGCCGCCCGCCACCGGGCGTGGCTGCCGGTGCTTGGTGTGCTTGGCCGGCTGGTGCGCGACCCAGCCTGGCTCGTCGGGTGGCTGCTGAACGTGCTGGGATTCGTGGCGCACGCCGTGGCCCTGCACCTGGGTTCGATCGCCGTGGTACAGGCGATCCTCGTGGTGCAGCTGATCCTCGCGCTAATGATCACTGCGGCTCGGCGGAGCCTACGGCCGAGCCCGCGGGACTGGTTCGCTACCGCCATCGTGTGCGCGGGGGTCGCCACCCTTGTGCTCCTGCGTGCTCAGGCCGCCTAACATACGGCCTCGCGGCCGGCCGTCGCCGTATTCCTGGTGCTGGCGATCGGCCTCATCGTGTCGGTTCTGGTCGTGGCCCGGCGCATCGGCCACCGCGGTCAAAGCCGGACGGCCCTGGTCGCCGTTGGCGCGGGGGCATCGTTCTGCGTGACAGCGGCGTTCGTGGTCGTCGTCGCGGACGACATTGCGACCGGCGGCCCCATGCCCGGCGCTGAACTGGCCATTGCTGTGCCTCATTGGTTCGGCGATCACTGGTTCGCTGCTCGTGCAGGACTCCTTCGCCAGTGGCTCGCTGCCGACGGCACTCACTGCGATGACGATTTCTGATCCTTTGCTCAGCTCGATCGTCGGCGCCGCCCTCTTTGACGCCAGCCCGCCGGCCGGGCCTGAGCTGTACCTCGGCTTACCGGCGTCCGGTGTCTTGATCGCCACCGGGGTGGTGCTGCTGGCCAACTCGGCCACGCTGCACGACGTTCCGGCACGCCTTCAAGAGCTGGCGGTTGCGAGCGTGCGCGTCACGGCGAGCCGCGAAGAGAGGCTACGGCCGCGGTGCTAATCAGCCCGGCGTGCAACTCGAGTAGCCGATCCACGGTCTGCGCCCACGGAAACCTCTCGGCCACGGCGCGGGTTGCCTTCCGACGAACGACGGCGGGGACGGCCAGCAGGGATTGGACTCCAGCCGCCAACGAGGCCGGCGTCGCCGCGCAGATCGCGCCGGCGTGCGGATTAGAAGGGCGGAATATCGTCGTCAGGGTCGACTGTGGAGGGTCGGGGCTGGGGTGGTGGTGGCGGCGGTTCGGGTTCGGGCTTTCGTGGTGGGGGTGGTGGTGCTTCGCGCAGGCAGGTGTTGCGTTCCCAGCCGGTGTCGTCGGGGTTGACCCAGAAGCGGAGGCTGTCTTCGTCGGGGTGGGTGGGTTGGGGCATGGGCTCGGTGGTGTGGCCGGCGGCGGGTGGTGGGGTGCGTTGGTAGCGGTGACCTAGCGGGCTGGTCCAGACGATGTGGCCGGGTCGGGGTTGGTGCACGGTCCAGCCGTGCTTGTGCCGCAGGGTGTGATCGGGGGTGCAGGCGTTGGCCAGGTTGGCGTCGGTGGTGGGGCCGCCGTGGGCGTGTTCGATGGTGTGGTCAGGTTCGCATCGGTGTGGGGCCACGCGGCACCCCGGAAACACGCATTGACGATCACGGATGCATATCCAGCGGCGGAGGGCGGCGTTGGGGAGCCGGTCGCGGGGGTCGCCGTTGGGCGGTCCGCCGGGGCTGTTGGCGATGCGATGCGTAAGGTCGGCGATCAAGTCGTGCCAGCCCGGTGGTGGCCGGTTGACGAGTTGGGTGAGTTGGTCGCGGGTGAGGTGGAGCCAGATCTCCACGCGTGGGTAGCCCGGCGGCGCCCCGTCGGTCCAGGGTTGGGTGGGTCGGCGGCGGATCGGCCCAACGTCGAGTGGTGTGCCGTCGGGGTCGGTGAGTACGTAGAACCAGGACGCGCTCGGGGCGGCGCTGATGCGGCGGGCGAGTTCGGCGTGTATCGGGCCGTAGCCGAGCAGGTCGCCACAGCCGCGGTCGCAACCGGCGATCGTGCCCAGCCCCACCAGCAGGCGCAGTCCCCGGCCCCGAACCCGCACGCCGTCCGAAGACACGCCGCCGGACGAGGCATCGTCCGAGGAGGGGCTGTCGGAGGACGAACCGTCGGAGAGCGCCGGGTCGGTGCTGGTGGCGTCTGAGCCCTCCCGGGACTCAGCAGCGTGACGAACCGCGCCGGCCGGATCATCCACAGTGGACTCGATGGTGGCGTCGGGCTCCGGGTTACTCCGTCCATTGCCGCCCGTGCCCGCGTCTGCTTCTGCCGCACAGGTCTCGCCGCGGTCTCCTCCGCCGGCGTCTGCCTCGGCCGCGCTTGGCTCAGCGTCGCCTGGTTCGGTAGCTTGGCCGTCGGGATGCGGGTTCGAGTCGGTGGCATCGGTGGGGGTGGGTGGGGGTGGCATGGTGGCGACGAGGTGGTCGAGGAGTTGGGTTTCGGTCAGGCCGGAATAGCTGCCGTCGAGCAGGCCGAGGTAGATGTCGGTGCGGATGTGGTCGATGCGGTCGGGGTGGCCGTGGCGTTTGAGGTAGCGGGCCATGGCGTCGAGTCGGTCGCAGGCGGCGGCGACCTGGTCGGCGGGCAGGTTTTCCCCGGTGAGGTTGGCGGTGCCGTCGTGGCTGAGTACGCCGATGACTCGGCGGGCGGTGATGGCGTTTTCGTAGCGGCGCCGGGCCCAGTCGGGGTCGAGGTCGATGGCGCCGCGTTGGAGGGCGTCGATGAGTTGGGCGGTGGTCAGCTTCGGCGCGATCGGTAGCAGCCGGGAGACGAGGGCGTGGGCGTGCCGGTCGGCCAGTCCCTCGGTCCAGGAGCTGAACACCCGGGCCCGGGGCTGATCGAGGTGCCCGGCGGTCATCGCGGCCAGCACGGTGGGCAGCCGGACCGCGAGGTCGCGGGCCAGGCCGCACAGGCTGTTGGCGGCCCGGCGGGTCAACATCAACGCGGCCCGGATCTCGATGGAGCCGACCTCATCCCAGCTGTCCATGTCGTGCGCGCCGTAGTCGGGGTCCTTGCGGCGCATGACCTCGGCCACCGTGACCAGCAGCTGGCCGCGTTCGTGGTTGTTCTGGCGGTTGCGGGCCTTGACGACGAGCACCGCGTCGAACCCGGTCAGCGAGGGCAGGTCAAGCTCGGCCAGCGCGGCGGATAGCTGCGGCCCGGCCGGGATGGTGGCCAGCGCGGCGATCGGGGCGCTGGGCACCGGTCGTCTGCGCTTGGTCTTGACCGCCATACCCAAACCATAATCGAGGGGTCCGACAAATGTTCGACCGCCACGCCCAGCGCGCCAAGAAAATCAATGAAAGTAATACGCAGAAGTAGATCCATAGTGGACAAGCGGGCCGTGCAATCATGCCTGGAGGTGCCTCGCCGCACAGGTGGAGTTGACGGGGCCTGGACCTAGGTGGCCTGGACCTAAGATCCAGGAATGACGGACCCCGGGTTGGTGCGGCTCAACGAGCTGCCGAAAGAGGCGGCGAGAGAGGCGCTGCACGCCTGCTGCGCCTCGACTACGTGGGTCGAGGCGGTCATTGCCGGCCGGCCCTACCCGGACCGGACAGCCCTGCTCGAGCGTTCGGCGCGGGTGCTCGACGGCCTCGACTGGGCCGACGTCCGGCAGGCACTCGACGCGCATCCCCGCATCGGCGAGCGGGCCGCGCAGTCCGGGCGGGAGGCCGCCTGGTCGGCGACGGAACAGTCCGGAATGGACAGTGCCACGGCCGAGGTCAAGACGGCGCTCGTCCAGGCCAATCTGGCTTACGAGCAAAGGTTCGGCCACGTGTTTCTGATCTTCGCCACCGGGAAGACGGACACCGAGATGCTCGCCGCGGCCCGGCAGCGGGTGAACAATGACGAGGCGAGTGAACAGAAGGTCGTACGGGAGGAACTACAGAAGATCGTGTCGCTTCGCCTGGCCAAGCTCCTGGATACTGACTCATGACTCTGTCCACGCACGTGCTCGATACCGGAGTCGGGGAGCCGGCGTCCGGCATTCCGGTCCGGCTGGAACGCTCGCACGACGGCGGATGGCTGGAGATCGCCGCCGGCCTTACCGATGACGATGGCCGGCTGCGCGACTGGGTGCCGGATGACGAATGGCACGCCGGCACGTACCGTCTGACATTCGAGACCGCGGCGCGGTCGGTGTTCTTTCCCGAGGTCTCGGTGGTGTTCTTCGTGGCCCAGCCCTCACGGCACCATCACGTGCCATTGCTGCTGAGCCCGTACGGGTACTCGACGTATCGAGGGAGCTGACGTGCTCGGTCCGAACAACTACGGAAAGGCCGAGGTGCGCCTGGTACGGCTGAACCGTACCGACAGCCGGCACGACCTCATCGATCTCAACGTGAGCGTGGCCCTCGCCGGGGACCTCACCGACACCCATCTCACCGGCGACAACGCCCACGTGCTGCCGACCGACACTCAGAAGAACACGGTGTACGCCTTCGCCCGGGACGGCATCGAATCCGCCGAGGAGTTCGGCCTGCGGCTGGCCCGGCACTTCGTCGACCGCCAACCGACGATCAGCGTCGCGCGAGTGTCCATTGAGGTGTATGGCTGGCGGCGCCTCGGTCCACACTCGTTTGCCCGCGCCGGCGATAGCGTCCGTACCGCCGTCGCCACTTACGACGGCACCACGGCGTGGGTCGTCTCGGGCATCTCCGAACTGGTGCTGCTCAACTCGACCGAGTCCGAGTTTCATGGCTTCCTGGTTGACCGGTATACGACGCTCGCCCCGACGCAGGACCGGATCTTGGCCACCGCCGTCAACGCCAGCTGGCGCCACAGCAATACGGACGGAAGCTGGAACCAACGGTTCGACGACGCCCGGGACGCCCTGGTACAGGCATTCGTGACCACGTACAGCCTCTCCCTTCAACAGACGCTGTACGCGATGGGGCAGGAGGTGCTCGACCGGGTGCCGGAGGTCGCGGAGGTACGGCTGTCGCTGCCCAACCGCCACCACTTCCTCGTCGACCTCGCGCCATTTGGTCAGGAGAATCCGGGTGAGGTCTACTACCCGGCGGACCGGCCGTACGGGCTGATCGAGGGCTCAGTCCTTCGCGAGGACGCCCCACCGTCGGGCCTCGCGTGGTCCATGTCGCCGCCATGAGCGCGGTACTCGGCGGGACCGTACCGGGCAGCCGGCCGGCCAGTGACGTACGCCTAATAACGCTCGCGGTACTCCCGCGCACCGTAGGTCCGGAATGTCGCCATGGCACGCCTCACCCCAGCGGTCACCCAGCCGGTAGCAGGTTTCCTGGACCTCGTTGAGCATGTCGAGCGCTTCCTCGCCCCTGCCGAGGCGTACCAGAGTCTTCGCGACGACTGCTGGGCGTACGCCACGAACAGCTCGTCACCGAGCGACTGGAAGATCGTCAGCGCCTCGAGGCGGCGAAGTAGGCTCCAGCGGAAGGGAAGGAGTGCCCCGTGACCGAGATCCTCGGATGACGGGCCGTGGCTGATGCTGGACGAGGATGCCTACGCCGAGCTGGATGCTCGGCTCGAACCGGTCGACGCGCAGCTGCGCCGGCGTTACCCGGGTGACCCGCATACGCGCCAGCCGGTGCACACGCTCTACGTGCCGGCCGACCTCTTCGGGCGCGGGGTGCTGCGCGAGTACAGCCGGATCGTGCTGAGCATGGTGAAGGAGCACGGCCCGCTGCCGTTTGATCCGGATGTGACCGATCGGGTGCTCGCCAAACTCGCGCGGGAGCCGGTCGAGGATCTGCGGATCGACTTCGAGGACGGCTACGGCGTACGGGACGACGCGGATGAGGACGCCTCGGCCCGGGCCGCGGCGACCGCAGTCGCTGGCGGTGAGCGCCCCGCCTTCGTCGGTCTGCGGTGCAAGTCGCTCGAAGCGCCGACCCGCCGCCGCGCGGCGCGCACCCTGGACGTGTTTCTGGAGACCCTGGGACCACCACCCCCCGGCTTCATCATCACGCTGCCGAAGGTGAGCGCGTCGGCCCAGGTCGAGGCGATGGTCGTCCTCTGTGGACGGCTGGAGAAGGCACACGGACTGCCCGATGGCACGCTGCGGTTCGAGGTCCAGATCGAGACACCCCAGGCGATCCTCGGCGCGGACGGAGTCGCCACCGTCGCGCAGTTGATCACCGCTGCCCAGGGGCGGTGCAGCGGACTGCACTACGGGACGTACGACTACAGCGCATCGGTCGGCATCGCCGCCGAACACCAGAGCCTCGAGCACCCCGCGGCGGACCACGCTAAGGCCGTGATGCAGGTCGCCGCGGCCGGGACCGGCGTGCGGCTGTCCGACGGCTCAACGAACGTACTGCCCGTGGGCGACACAGCCTCGGTCCGGGCGGCGTGGGACCTGCACGCACGGCTGGTCCGCCGGTCGCTCGAGCGCGGCTACTACCAGGGTTGGGATCTGAGCCCGGCGCAGTTGCCGACCCGGTTCGGTGCGACCTATGCGTTCTTCCGCGAGGCGGCGCCGACGACGGTGGAGCGGCTCGGGCGTTATCTGTCGCGACGCAGCGCCGGCACTCTGGACGAGCCGGCGACCGCTCGGGCGATGGCCGGTTTCCTGTTGCGCGGGCTGGACTGCGGCGCGCTCGACCCCGACGAGGTCGAGTTCGACCGGTCCACATTGGAGTCTCTGTGATTCTCTCCTCGCGGCGGGTGGTGTTTGCAGACGGTGAGCGTCCGGCCTCGGTCCATGTGGCTGACGGCCGGATCACGGACATCGGTCCATATGACGGTTCCGGGGAGGACCTTGGCGGCGTCGCGTTGCTGCCCGGGCTCGTGGACACCCACGTCCACGTGAACGAGCCGGGCCGGACCGAGTGGGAGGGCTTCGCCTCCGCGACTCGGGCCGCGGCGGCAGGAGGCGTGACCACGCTGCTGGACATGCCGCTCAACTCGATTCCGCCCACAGTGGACGTGACCGCGCTCGCCGCCAAGCGATCCGCCGCGGCGGGCCAGTGCCATATCGATGTCGGGTTTTGGGGCGGGGCCGTCCCCGGCAACCAGGAGTCGCTTCGGTCTCTGCATCACGCCGGGGTGTTCGGGTTCAAGTGCTTCCTGATCGACTCGGGTGTGCCCGAGTTCCAGCCCCTGGACCGGGCCGGCCTCGACGCCGCGCTCGCAGCGGTGGACGCCCTGTTCGTCGTTCACGCCGAGGATCCGGAGCTCGTCCGGCCGGCGCCGCCATCGCGTCGCTACGCCGATTTCCTCACCTCCCGGCCGCCGTGGGCCGAGCAGACGGCGGTGGCCGAGGCGATCGGTGCCGCGCGGGACGTGGCGGCTCGGGTTCACATCCTGCACCTGGCTGCCGCGGAAGTGATCCCGCAGCTGGACCAGGCGCGGGCCGAGGGCATCCGGGTGACCGCCGAGACGTGCCCGCACTACCTCACGCTCACCGCGGAGGAGGTGCCCGACGGCGCCACGGAGTTCAAGTGTTGCCCGCCGATCCGCGACGCCGCGAACCAGGACGCGCTCTGGGCCGGGCTCGCCGCCGGCACCATCGACTGCGTCGTGTCAGACCATTCACCGTGCACGCCAGAGCTGAAGCGGGGCGACACCGGCGACTTCGCCGCGGCCTGGGGTGGGATTGCCTCGCTGCAACTGGGCCTGCCGGTGGTGTGGACGGCCGCCCGTACCCGAGGTTTCTCCCTGTGCGACATAGTCACGTGGATGTCCCAGCGGCCGTCGGACCTCGTCGGCCTTGTCCACAAGGGACGGATCGAGGTCGGGGCGGACGCGGACCTGGTTGCCTTCGATCCGGACGCAACCTGGGTGATCGACCCCGCCGCGTTGCATCACCGCAACCCAATCACCCCGTACGCCGGTCGTACCGTGATGGGTGTGGTCCACCGGACATGGCTACGGGGTCAACTCGTAGATGGAACGACGCCCCGCGGCGCCCTTCTGGAAAGGGTAGGCTGATTTCCTTTCTGGACTTCCCTGATCTCGCCTCACGGCTTCTGGGTGGCGGCGTCGTGGCCTGTAACGACGAATTCTTCGCGCCAGCGGACAGTCTCGTTGAGCCGGCCGCGGCGGTCTTCTCGCCGAAGACGTTTGGGGCCAAGGGCCAGGTGTACGACGGGTGGGAGACCCGGCGGCGACGGGAGCCGGGGCACGACTGGGCGATCGTCCGGCTGGGTGCGCCCGGTATCGTCAATGGGATCGTCATTGATACCGCTTGGTTCACTGGAAACTTCCCGCCGTACGCCTCAGTGGACGGTACCGCCGTGGAGGGCTATCCGTCGCCATCGGAGCTGCTCGACGCCACCTGGCACGAACTACTTCACCGCTCGCCGTTACGTGGTGACTCCGCCAACCCGTTCGAGGTCGTTGCCTCCGACCCGGTGACGCACGTGCGGCTCAATATCTATCCCGACGGTGGAGTGGCGCGGCTGCGGGTGCACGGCACTCCCGTACCGGACACGCGCTTCCTCGGCCTCGGCGCTCTGGTGGACCTGGCCGCGACGGAGCACGCAGGCCGCGTCGTGGACTGCAGCAACATGTTCTACGGCAACCCGAACAACCTCCTGCTGCCCGGGCTCGCCCGGACCATGGGCGAGGGCTGGGAGACCGCGCGGCGGCGTGACGACGCCAATGACTGGGTTCTGGTACGGCTTGGGCTGCCGGGCGTCGTGAAGGTAGCCGAGCTCGATACGAGTCATTTCAAGGGCAACGCGCCGGGCTGGGCCCGGCTCACGGGCGGTGATGATCCATCCACTGTGGATTCATGGGCGGAGCTACTGCCCCGCGCGCGGCTGCAGCCAGACACCCGGCACCGGTTCCTGGTGCCCGGAGTGCAGCGCGTCACTCACGTTCGGATGGACGTCTACCCCGATGGCGGCATGGCGCGGCTTCGTCTGATGGGCGAGCCGGCCTGACATCGCTTCACCGTGTCCTCCTGCCCGCCTGTGCGCATTCAGGGGCGAGCGCTGGTCTCATTTGAGAGAATCGGCGTCGGACGTTCCGCGCTCGTCGCGTCGGCGCGGCATGCGCCTCTTTCGAGTCCACAGCCGTAGCGTTGTGAGCACAGCGCTCCGGGAGGGAGTAGACGATGCAACCAAATGCGTATCCGGTGCAGTTCTCGGTGGAGTACCCTGCTCGCCCGCTCAATCGACTGACGACGTTCTTTCGCCTCATCCTCGGGATTCCGATCTTCATTGTGTTCGGGCTGGTCGATGGCGGCACGTGGCAATGGTCGTACGACCACACCTCCACCGTGGTGGTGGCCGCGGGAGCGGGTGGGCTCCTGTTCTTCGCCCCGTTGCTGATGATCCTCTTTAGACAAAAGTATCCGCGGTGGTGGTTCGACTGGAATCTCGAGCTGCAGCGGTTCAGCAACCGGGTCGGCATTTACGTGGCGCTGATGGACGACCGGTACCCCTCGACCGACGAGCATCAATCCGTGCGCTTGGACTACGTGTACCCCGACGCAACGCGCGACATCAACCGTTGGCTGCCACTGGTCAAGTGGTTTCTCGCCATACCGCACTACGTCGTGCTCTTCTTCCTCGGGATCGGCGCCTTCGTCTCCGTCGTCATCGCCTGGTTCGCGATCCTGTTCACCGGCTCCTACCCACGGGGGCTCTTCGACTTCGTCGAGGGCGTACTGCGCTGGCAGAACCGGGTCATTGGCTACGCATTCACTCTGGTCACCGACACGTACCCGCCGTTCCGGCTGGCCCCGTGAACCCTTGAACGGGTCTTAGGTCCTGGGTTGCGGGTCGAACTTCCCTGGCGTGCCGGCGCTGGCCGGACGAGGGTGGCGTCAGGGGAGGTGACCAACCATGCAGAGCATCAAGAACGCCGCGGCCGAGTTCCTGGAGCAACGGAGGATCGCGGTGACCGGTGTGTCCCGCAGCCCGGGCAACCACGGCAGCAATGTCGTGTACCAGCGACTGCGCCAGCGCGGCTACGAAGTATTCGCGGTCAACCCGAACGCCGACACGGTGGAAGGTGACCGGAGTTATCCCGATCTCCGGTCGATTCCCGATGGCGTCGACGGAGTGGTCGTCGGCACGCGGCCAGAGAACGCCATGCAGACCGTGCGCGAATGCGTCGATCTCGGCATCAAGCGGGTCTGGATGCATCGCGGACCCGGGCCGGGCAGCGTCTCACCGGAGGCCGCCGAATACGGCCGCCAGCACGGCATCACCGTGATCGACGGCGGCTGCCCGCTGATGTTCGACCCGACGGCCGATGCCGGCCACAAAGTGATGCGGGCGGTGTTCACCCTGACCGGGAAGGTTCCGCGTCAGGTCTGAACGGGGCCGGCAGAGCTACCGGGGCGACGCGGCCTTCGGCGTTCCCCGGCGGTATGCGTGCCCCGAGGCCGATACTGGCAAGCGAACGCTCTCATCGCGAGTGGGGGACGTGACGCTGAAAGGGGCGGGCCATGAAACCTCAGGATCTGAAGACGCTCAACGAGCGGTTCCTCGATGAGGTCTTCCGTAACCGCAACGTGGACGCAATCGACGAGCTGTTGGCCGACGACTTCGTGGAGCACATCTTGTTTCCCGGACAGGCCGAGGGTAAGCAGGGCACAAAGGAGTTCATCGGCCAGATGCTGGATGCGTTTCCCGATCTTGAATTTGAGGTCGAGGCCGAGATCGCCGAAGGCGATATGATCGCCTCGCAGATGGTGATGACCGGCACGCATCAAGGCGAGTTCGCGGGCATACCGGCCACGGGCCGTAAGGTTTCCGTGCATTTCATGGACATGGGGCGGGTCCGAAACGGCAAGTTCAGTGACCACTGGGGTCTGGCCGACACCGGCGCGCTCATGGCGCAACTCGGAGTATCGCCTGGGTGAGGCTCCGTAGTGTCCACGGTGGGCAGTGCGGATCCGCCTCGGCCTCGGCGAGAGTGAGCCAGGTGATCCCGGCGACCTCATCGGGCGAGGCAGCGAAGGGCTCAGCAGTGGCCGGCATCGGGCCGGAGAAGACGACGTTGATCACCGGGTCGCCGTCGTCGGTGACGAACGAAGCACTGTCCACATAGGTGAGTGGGACGCCGGCCAAGTCGACGCCGATCTCCTCGGCGACCTCCCGGCGGCCGGTCGCCTCGAGCACACGGGTGCTCAGCCCGTTCGTGATCGCGGGGGCACCGACCTTTCCACCGACGCCGCACAACGTTCCGCGCGCGTGCGCCTCTTGCTCGGCGCGCCGGATGAGCAACCACCGGTCGCCCCGGTGCAAGAAGACCTCGACGTTCACGACGAACGCTGGGCGCCCTTGCTGCGTGACGCAGGCGTTCACGTACGATTCCGTGCCCGTCATGACATCGAACTTTACGGTGCATGATGGCGTGCTGCGCGTACCCACACCACCACGGCTCAGGTGAGCTTCGCGAAGATCTGCGTCTCGAGTTCCTTCTCCGCCTCGAGTGAGGCGGCGGAACTCACGAGAATCTGTACCTTGCCCTTGAGTGCGACCACGGTGTTCGTGGTGATCGAGCCGGCCTGCAAGACGCTCGTATACGCGGCGTCCTCGAACCCGGGCAGGTCGGTCGTCGGAAGGTTGTTCGCGTCAGACGTGCGGCGCCCTTGATCGAACACTGACCGACTCATGTCGGTCTGGATCCGGACAATGACCGATCCGGTCCCGGTCGTGGGTGAGTAGCGGCAGACCACGATGTTGGTCAGATTTTGGGCCTGCGGGTCACCGACGTGCGTGCCGAGTACCGAGTTGACGAGCGACGCCGGCGCCAGGTCACAGCTTGCGTTGACGGCCGAGGCCGGTGTCGAGTTGCCATCGTTGGTGCCGGTCGTCGCCGGTGTCGACGCGTTTCCGCAGCCGGCAAGCACGCCAGCAACGAGGCCTGCGCCCACGATGACCGGTGTAATGGTTGTCAATCTGGCTCTCATAACGGCGAGGGTAGAAGCCGTCGCAGGCTATGTCACGGTCGTGTTGTCGACTGTAGACGGACTGACCCGCTCAGCGGCGGCGCGGCCGCAGCCAGGCTCCGGAGGGCGCCGAGGAAGCATTCCATTGGCGGCGTGACCAGACCAGCGCCCACCTGCCCGGTGCCGGCGACGCGCCCGGCAATACCGGTGTTGATCTGCGGCAGGATTCCACTCCGGACGACGCGGGTCACGTCAATGCCGGTCGCCGCGCCGCGGAAGTCGAGGACGGGCAGCGCGTAGGCGGGGTTCTCGGCGAGGGTGATCTCGTACATCCGGTGCGTCGTCAACGTGGCGTCGTGCACGGTGCCACCGACGAACCGGACGATCGCGGGTGCCGCGGCCATGGCGAACCCGCCCAATCCGATGGTCTCGGTGATCGCGGAGTCGCCGATGTCCGGGTTCGCGTCCGCGGGACCGTACGCCCCGAGGTACAGGCCGTCAACGACGCCAGCCGGCCCGGTGAACCAGGCCGGCCCGGTGCCAGCCGTCTGGATACCGAAGTCGGTGCCGTTGCGGGCCATCACGGTGACCACTGTGGACCCCGGAACATCCGACGCGGCAAGGCTTTGAAGCTTCGCCACGCCCATAACGACGTTGAGGAAGAAGTGGTCGTTGCCGCCGATGAACCTCGCCACCCGAGCCGCATCGGCGGGCGCGAGCCCTGAATCCACAATGGACGGCAGAAGGTCGCGTAGGAGCATGAGAGTGCCGCCGCGGTTGCGGTTGTGACCCTCGTCGCCCATCTGCACCATCTGGCCGACGATGGCCTTGGCGTCAACGGGCCCGGTGCTGCGCAGCGCCGTGGCGAGAGCCGGCCCCACCACGGAGCTCATCCACTCCAGGCGCTTGATGACCTCTGGGCCGTATGCGCCGTAGCGAAGAACCTTGCCCAGGCCCTCGTTGAGGGTGCACCAGCTGGTATTCCCATGTACCTCGTCGCGAAGTACCCACGCCCACATCGACGGCGAGACGACGCCCGCCATCGGCCCAACTCCGCCACGGTCGTGGCAGGGGACCAGTTCGATCGCGGTGCCATCGTCGAGGAGCCCCGCGGCGAGCTGTCGGGTCGCATCGTCCGGATCCGAGGCGAGCCCTTCGAGTAGCATCGCGCCGATCAGCGCACCGCGCATCGGACCGCTCGCCACTGCCCAGTCCAGCGGCGGCCCCGCGTGGCAGAACTGGCCCGGCCCCAGCCCAATGAGGTCGGCCGCCGGTCGGACGTCCACAAGCGACGCTCCGGCGGCGAGCATCCGTGACGTGGCCTCGGCATTGGCCTGCTCTCGTCGCGGATCGGCGGCAACCCGGGCCAGGTCGTCTTCGGTGCCGGCCGGTGGCGGCCGCCAGTCGACCCGCACATGCGGCGCTGCTTGGGCACTAAGCGCGTCGGCGAGCGCCGCCGCGCCGACGGCGACCACCAGCGGCTCGCCGCTGAGCAGGCCGTGCAGTGGTGCGGTCATGAACCGTCTCCGCGGGCTATGGCGGTGGCGTGGCGGGCCGCGGCGGCGTTCGACAGATACACGCATGCGCCCGCGTCCCGGAGCAGTGTGGCCTGCCGGGCCAGACCCTGCGGATCGTCCGGGGTCCCGACCAGGGCCACGACGATGGACAGCGGTTCCGGCCGCCGCCTCGCGGCGCGGATCGCGGGTGCCAAGTCGGCCGCCGGATCGGGATGGGCGCCGTGGCCGAGGACCACGTCCAGCAACACCACGGCGGAGCGCGGGTCGGCCGCCTCCCGCTGGAGCATCGCGAGCCGCGGGCCGAGATCGAGCATCGGGTGGGGGCGACCGAGGGTGTACTCGTCCGCGCCGAGGTCGAGGACCACATGGCCGTCGGTGCCGGTCGCTACACTCCACTCTGGACGGAGCGGGACGTTGGACCGTACCAGACCGAGTTCGGCTGCCGCGATCACCGACGCCTCGATGCAGAGAGTGCCACCGCTGTAGAGCCCGCGCAGCCAGCCGCCTGAGCCCGGCGTCTGCGATGCCGGCGCCCACCAGGGCCACATCGGAAGTGGAACGGACAGGCGGGCCAACACCTCCTGCGCAGCGGCGGTCAGGTCGGGTGCCTGCGCGCCCAACGGTGCGACCACCACCGGCGTGGCGAGTCTGGAGGCGTGGGCGCGCACCTCCGCCGCGACCTTCGGTGCGGGCGGCTTACTCAGTACCACGATGAGCTCAGTAGCAGGGTCGGCGTCGAGCGCGTCGAGCGCGGCATGGGTCGAGGAGGCACCGACCTCTTCGGACAGATCGCGGCCACCGACACCGAGGCAGTGCGAAATCCCGACGCCGGCCGCGGCGAGGAGGGCCATCACCTGCTGGGCGCCGGTGCCGGAGGCGGCGACGAGGCCGACCGGACCGGGCCGGACCACATTGGCGAAGCCGAGGCCGACCCCCCCGACGACCGCCGTGCCGCAGTCCGGCCCCATCACCAGCAGGCCCCGGTCGGACGCGTGACGCTTGAGCCGTACCTCTTGGTCCAGCGGCACATTGTCCGAGAAGACCAGCACAGACAGCCCGGCGTCGATAGCGTCCATCGCCTCCACGAACGCGTAACGGCCGGGAGTAGAGACCAGGACCAGGCCATGCCCGACCGAGCGGGCCGCGGTGGCGGTGATGCGGGGTGCCACCACGGCATCAGCCGCGGCGGGCGCGGCAATGCTGCCACCGGCAAGCTCTCGATCCAGGAGCTCCAACACGTCGGCGAGCGCCGAGTCGTCCTTGGCCACCAGCGCCACCATGAGGTCGTTGAGCCCGGCCGACGTCGGTGGCTGTATGTCCATATCGGACAGTAGTTCCAGGTTGACCGGTGTGGCCATCGCGACCAGCGCCTTCTCGATGCCGGGCGTCGACGCAAGAGTGGCACTGATCTGCATCAGCCGGACCGAGTCTCGGTAGAGCCCGGGCCGGATCTCGAGATGCCTCACGCCGCTGCTGACGTGGCGGCCGGCGACGGAGCCAGCCGCAACACGCCGTGGGCCAACCGGGCATGGGCGATCGCCACTGCGACCAGGACGCCATGCAATAGTCCGGCGCCGGAGCAGTGCCCCACGGCGAGTAACGCTCCCGCCGCGCGGGGCAACGCTCCAGCCGCCGGTTCGGTGGTGCCGCCGACGGCGGCGAGCACGTCGGCCAGTTGTGGGATGCATTCACCCGCGACCGCATGGCGCAAGAGTCCGGCCGAGACGGTGGTCGTCGCATCCGGCGCCGCCGCCAACACCGCACGACCTAGCAGGGTCGTCATCGGCGAGCCCAACGCCGACAGCGTCACCAGCGCACCGGCTAGGACGTCATCGCCGGTCGGGGTCAGACCGGGCCCCCGGCCTAGCAGACGGGCGACAGCCAAATCGGGGTGGTCACCGGACGAAAGTGACTCGACCAGATCAGCGACGGCCGCGCGGCCCGGCGCGTCGAGCGGGTCGGCCACCCGCCCCGTGAGCCACCGCACCGCGCCAGCCAGCCGCGCGGGCGGGACCGCACCGAGGCCGCGCGGCCGGGGCGGACGCCACCACCGACTCGCCCGGTACACGGCGTTGCTGCCCCCGGTGCCACCCACCAATACCGTTCCCCCGCCCACGGTTGTGATCGTGCCTTCTGCTAGCTGCGGGGGTTGGGCTTTCGACTCCAAAACAACGGCGCACGGAACCCGGACCGCCTCGGCCGAGGCGAGACAGAGCAGGGTGCGATCGGGATCGGCGACCTGGAGGTATGTGGCGTGCGGTGTCGATGCGACCACTGTCGCGCTCCGAGCCGGCCCGACGAGGGCCAGCTCCACTGCGGATGACGCCGCCACGGAGTACGGCCGGACCACGCGCCACCTCCCTCGCGATGGACTCACGGTACGCAGCGGGCCTAGTGTGTCGGCATGGAGAGAGTTGCCGACAACCCGGCCACTTCTTCGGCGATTTCCGCACCGGTTTCGGCGACGTCTGTGGCGCCTCGTCCCGATCCGGCGGCCCGGCAGCCGACCCCCGCGGTCCGGCCGCGGGGGTCGGCACCGAGCGGATCCGCGGTCGGACTGGCCGTACGAGAGGTCCTCGCCGCGCCGTGTCTCGCCGAGGCTCGCGTGCTCGCCGGGGCAAGCGGTCTGGATCGAGTGGTGTCCAGGCTCAACGTGATGGAGGTGCCCGACATCCTGCCGTGGGTGAAGCCGCACGAGCTCCTGCTCACCACTGGCTACCCGTTGCGAGACGATCCGGATGCCCTCGTACGGCTCATCGGCGAGCTCGACGACCGGGGACTCGCCGCGCTCGCAATCAAGCTGCACCGGTACTTCGATGAGGTGCCGGCGGACCTGCTCGCGGAGGCGGATCGTCGCGGCTTACCGATCATCGAGTTCCCCCAGGACGTCGGCTTCGACGACGTCCTCAACGAGGTGATCGGCACCCTACTCAACCAACAGGCGGCACTCGCGGCGCGCAGCGAAGAGGTGCACCGGGCGTTGGTCTCGGTCGTGCTTGACGGTGGAGACTTGGACGACCTCGCGGCGGAGCTCGCCGCCATCCTCGGCGGTCCGGTTCTGGTGACCACGCCCGACGGACGGGTGGTCGCCGAGGCGGGCGAGGAGGCGGCGGTCCGGCGCGCGAAGTCCTCGTCGGCATTTGACTGGTCCGGACGGTTCCGGGTCGAGCTTCACGACGGGGTGCTCGACAACGGTGACCACTGCGTCGTGGTGCCCATTGTGGCCGGTCGGGTCGACCATGGTCGGATCGTGATGTTCTCGGCCGACCTGGTCACCGCCGCGGACACGTACTGCCTCGAGCGCGCCGCGACCGTGGCGGCGCTGGCGGTGACCAAGCGGTTGGCCGTGGCCGCGGTGGAGGACAAGTACCGCGCCGACTTTCTACGCGATCTCGTCACCGGTCGGGTCGAGAACCTGGCGGAGGCGGTGCCGCACGCCGCCAGCCTCGGCTGGGACGTGGACCGGGCGATGGTGGTCGCCGTGGCCGAGCTCGACCCGGGTCAGGTGCCGTTGTCACTGTCCGGTTTGGAGCTTCGACCGGTGCAGGAGCGCTTCGCGACCGCCTGGCAGACCGTGCTTCGCGCGCGCGACCCGAAGGCCCCGGTTGCGAGTTTCCATACCGAGGTCGTGGTGCTGTTCGCGGCGCCCGACGGTGATCTGGAGCGACTCGTCGCCGAGCTCGACCGCCAGGTGGCCGGCGATCGTGGCGGCGGTCGACTGTCGTTCTCGCTTGGGATCTCCCGGGCCGCCACGGGACCGTCGGAATTGCCACGCGCCTACGAGCAGGCGCGCACGGCGGTGCGGATCGGCCGGCGACTACAGGGTCCGGGCGCGCGGTCGACGTTCGATCAGCTGGGGGCGTACCGGCTGCTCGCGCTGATCCCCGACAGTGCGGAGCTTCGTGGCTTCGTCGCCGACGTCCTCGGCGAGCTCGCCGAGGACACGGCCGAGGCGGCGGACCTACGGCACACGCTCGAGATGCTGCTCGACACCAACGGAAACGTGGCGGAGTCCGCGCGGCGGCTGCATTTCCACTACAACACCTTGCGGTACCGCATCGAGAAGCTTGAGCGCCTCGTCGGCCCGTTCACCTCCAACGCGGCGCTGCGACTGGACCTGTCGCTCGCACTGCGGGTGCGGCACATGGCCGGAGCCTGACGGTGCCCTTTCGTATTGGTGCATCTTGCGCTCTGGTGCATGATGTGAACCTGCCTCTGGAGAAGAGGAGTCGTCTGTGAAGCCGCCGAGCTTTAGCTACCACCGGCCGGCCACCGTGGCCGAGGCACTGGCGGCGCTCGCCGACCTCGGCGAGGACGCCAAGGTGCTCGCCGGTGGCCAAAGTTTGGTGCCACTGCTGAACATGCGCCTGGCCGCGCCGAAGGCGTTAGTCGACATCAACCGCCTCGAGGACGAGCTCGGTGCCATTGAGACGACGGATCGAGCGGTACGGGTGGGAGCTCTCGTGCGTCACGCCCGGCTCACCCGGGGCGGCGGGCACGCGACCGCGCTGCCGCTGCTCGGTCAGGCGACCGCGTACGTCGCGCACGCGACCATCCGCAACCGGGGCACGACCGTGGGCAGTCTCGTGCACGCCGACCCGGCCGGCGAGATGCCGGCGGTGCTGCTGCTGTGCGACGGCGTCATGGAGCTGGCGTCGGCGGCCGGAACCCGGACCGTACCGGCGGCGGAGTTCTTCATCGGCCCGCTGGAGTCAGCGCTGCGGCCGGGCGAGCTGGCCGTTGCCGCGACGTTCGGCGTGCCCCCGCCGGGTACCGGTAGCGCCTGGGTCGAGGTCTCGCGCCGAGCCGGTGACTACGCGTTGTGCGGCGTCGGCATGCAGGTGACGCTCGACGGCGATGGCCTTGTCTCGGCGGCCCGGGCTGCTTACATCTCGGTGGGCCCGACCCCGGTGCTGGTGGATTTGACCGATGCCGCCGGGGGGTCGCCGACCGATTGGGCCGCGGCCGGTGCCAAGGCTGTGGCCGCGGTCGATCCCGAGGACGACATCCACGCCACTGCCGAGTACCGCCGGCACCTGGTTGGGGTGCTGACCGAACGCGCCGGCCGCGCTGCCGTCGCTCACGCTCAGGAGGTCGCGCGTGTCTGACGCTCTCCACGAGATAACGCTCCGGGTCAATGGGGTGCCGCGCGAGGTGTCGGTGCCAGCCCGCCGGCTGCTCGCAGACTGCCTGCGCCATGACATCGGCCTCACCGGTACTCACGTCGGCTGCGAGCATGGCGTCTGCGGCGCGTGCACGGTGCTCTTAGACGGCGAGCCGGTGCGCTCGTGCCTGCTGTTCGCGGTCACGGTGGACGGTCAATCGGTGACCACAATGGAGGGTTGCCGTTCCGACGACGGTGGACTTGGCCCGGTCCAGCAGGCGTTCATGGATTGCCACGGCCTGCAGTGCGGCTTCTGCACGCCCGGCTTCATCACGACGGTCACCGCCTTTCTGGCCCGCAATCCCGACCCCACTGCGGAGGAGGCGCGGGAGGGCATCGGCGGCAACCTGTGTCGCTGTACCGGGTACCAGAACATCGTCAAGTCGGTGCTGCGGGCGGCGGACCTTCGGCGTTCGACAACTGCGGACGGTGCCACGTGACGATCGCTCCGACTCGTCCGGCCGAGGTCGCTCCGCCAGCGGTCGAACAGGCCGAGACATCCGGTCCTTTTGGTGCGGCGATTCCGCGCAAGGAGGACCTCCGCCTCGCCGCCGGTGATGGCCGGTACCTGGACGACCTCGGCCACCATGCCCTGGCCGCGGCGTTCCTTCGCAGCCCGCACGCGCATGCTCGCATCGTCGACATCGACATCACCGACGCGCTTTCGGTCGAGGGCCTAGTCGCCGTCTACACCTACGACGACCTGGACGGCCGGGTCGCCGAACCGCTGCCGTTGCTCATCCCGCACCCGGCGCTGCACGCGCCGAAGACTGGCAATGTACTGGCCAAGGACGTGGTCAACCACGTGGGCGAGGCGGTCGCGATGGTGGTCGCCACTGACCGGTACATCGCCGAGGACGCGGTGGACCGGATCCGGGCTGAGTGGGAGGTTCTGCCGGCCGTTGTCGGGCTCGACGCCGCCTTCGCCGCGGACCACGCCGTGCACCCGGACATCGCCGACAATGTCGCGGCGCACATGGTGCAGGAGGTCGGCGATGCCCCGGCCGCGATCGACGGGGCGCCGCGGCAGCTCACGCTTGCGTTGCATGTGGAGCGTTCCGCCTCGACTCCGCTGGAAGGCAAGGGCGTCTACGCGCGCTGGGACGTCGACGACCGGTCGCTGCGGGTGTACAGCTCGACTCAGACATCGACCTCCGTACGGTTCGCCTTGGCCGCCAAGCTGAACCTTCCGGTGGACCGGGTCGAGGTCGTCACGCCCGATGTCGGAGGCGGCTTCGGCGTCAAGATCATGCATCCCTGGCCGGAGGAGGTGCTCGTGCCGTGGGCCGCGATTCGGCTTCGGCGCGAGGTGAAATGGGTCGAGGATCGGCGGGAGCACTTCATCTCGTCGGCCCACGAACGGGCGCAGCAGCACACGGTCCGGGTGGGCTTCGACGACGACGGTCGGATCCTCGGTCTCGACGTCCGGTTCCTGCATGACAACGGCGCCTACACGCCGTACGGGATCATCGTCCCGATCATCTCGTCGACCCAGCTGCTCGGGCCGTACAAGTTGGGCAGCTACCGCGTCGAGTTCCATTCGCTCTACACGAACACGGTGATCGTCACGCCGTACCGGGGCGCGGGGCGGGTACACGGGTGCTTCGTGATGGAACGGGTCATGGACGCGGTGGCTGACCACTGTGGACTCGACCGGGCGGTGGTACGGCTGACCAACATGATCCTGCCCTCGGAGATGCCGTACGACCAGGGACTCATCTTCCAGGACGGGCGGCCGCTCATCTACGACACCGGCGATTTCCCGTTGTCGTTACGCAAGGCGCTCGACCTGGTGGACTGGTCGTCGTTCGAGGAAGTCCGGGCGGCCGCCCGGGCCGAAGGACGGCAGGTTGGCATCGGCCTCGCGGCCTATGTGGAGGGTACGGGTGTCGGGCCGTACGAGGGTGCGCACGTGCGAGTTGAGACCACGGGGGACGTAGTTGTTTCGACCGGCCTGACCACGCAGGGCCAGGGGCACCAGACGGTGTTCGCCCAGATCGCCGCGCAGGAGTTGGGAGTGCCGGTCGCCCGCGTCAGCGTGACCACGGGCGACACGCGGCGGTTCAAGTACGGTGTGGGCACGTTCGCCTCCCGGGCCGCGGTGATGAGCGGCAACGCGGTCGCCGCGGCGGCGCGTAAGGTACGGGCGAAGGCGTTGCGCATCGCGGCCTCCGCCCTCGCCGCGTCCGAAACGGAACTGTCCATTGAGGACGGTGTGATCTCCGTGCGCGGCTTCCCGCCCGACGGGCCACAGATCTCACTCGCCACGGTCGCGGTGCTCGCGAACCCGCTGCGATACGCCTTCGACGAGGAGGCGCAGCGGGCCACCCAGTTCGCCGCGCCGCCGGCGACGGTCCGCCGGTTCCGGAGGGGGAGGAGCCCGGCCTCGAGGCGACCGGCTGGTACTCGCCGATCCGGTCCACCTTCGCCAACGGCGTGCACGCGGCGGTAGTGGAGACCGATCCCTCGACGGCGGAGATCACGGTGCTGCGGTACTGCGTCGTGCACGACTGCGGTACGGTCATCAACCCGATGATCGTGGAGGGTCAGGTGCACGGCGGGGTCGCCCAAGGCGTTGGCGGGGCGCTCTACGAACGCATCGTCTACGACGAATCCGGGCAGCTCGTGAACGCGTCCTTTATGGACTTTCTCATGCCGTACGCGTCGGAGGTCCCCAAGGTCGAAACGGATCATTTGACCTCCGCATCGCCGCTGAATCCGTTGGGGGTCAAGGGAGTTGGCGAGGCCGGGGTGATCCCGGGCCACGCCGTGATCGCCTCGGCGCTGGAGGATGCGGAGGGGATCAGGATCGATCGGATGCCGATCTCACCGTCGGAGCTGTGGGACCTCCGGCGCCGCCACGCCGCCGGCGAAGTCCCGGGCCTGCACCGCAATGCCGGCTGACCTCGCCACAAGAGCGGCTGACCTCGCCACAAGAGCGGAAGGGAACGCATGAAGGTATCCGGAGAGGCGACGCTGCACCACCCGGTCGCCGATGTCTACGCCGCACTGACTGACCCCGCGATCCTGGTGCGTACGATCCCGGGCTGCCAGCGGCTGGAACAGACCGGGACGGATACCTATCAGGCCACGGTCGCCGCGGGCGTCGCCTCGATCAAGGGCCTCTTCGACGGCAACGTACGGCTGGCTGACCAGGTGCCGCCGGGGTCGTTCACGCTCCATGCCTCGGGCGCCGGCGCGCCGGGCACGGTCAGCGCGGTCGCCCGGGTGAGCCTGGCCGAGGAGGACGGCGGGACACTCCTGCGCTACGACGCCGACGCCACCATCGGCGGGGTCATCGGCGGCGTGGGACAGCGCATGCTCGCCGGCGTGGCGAAGCGGACGGCGGGGGAGTTTTTCAGCGCCGTCGACCGGGAGCTCAGTGGTCTCGTCCCGGTCGCGGCCGCGCCTGCGCCTCTGGCCGCTGTTCCTACTGGCGCCGCGCCCGCTGCCGTGGCCCCCGCCGCTGGGGTGTGGACCCGACCCGCGCCGGTGCGTGACCCGGTACAGCAACGGATCCGGGACCTGATGCTCGGGGCCGCGTTCGGCGCCGTCATCGCCCTACTGGGTGTGCTGATCGGCGCCGTCGTGGCAGGCTGGTAGACGCATCCCGCGTTAGCAAGGGACCCTTCCGAGTCAGAAAGCGTTAAGAAGGGGACCCTGCTTAACACAGAGGAGGTCGCCATGCGCGCTTTCACCGCCGCCGCGGTCCAGGTGGCCCCGGTGACAGGGTCGCTGAACGCGGCCGCCATCAAGTCCAATGTGGACAATTGTGCGGCGATGGTGGAGAAGTGTGTCGAGGCCACGGGAGCCGAGCTCATCGTCCTTCCGGAGTCCGCCTCGACCGGCTTCACGCCCGGCGTGCCGGCCGAGCAGCTGTGGGAACTCGTCGACACCGTTCCGGGCGCCGTCACGGCGCCGATTCAGGATGTAGCGGCGCAGCTCGGCGTGCATGTGGTGTTCGGAACCTACGAGCGGGGACCGACTCCGGCCACGGTCTACAACACCGCCGTCCTCATCGGAAGGCACGGCGACGTCATCGGTGCCTACCACAAGACGCATCTGTTCTGCGGTGAGAATCGAGCCGACGGCGGCTGGGTAACGCCGGGTGACGGCGTCGTGGTCGTGCGGACCGAGCTGGGGTCGATCGGGCTCATCATCTGTTTCGACGGCGACTACCCGGAACTGGCACGGGTGAACGCGATCCGAGGGGCAGAGGTGATCTGCCGGCCGTCGGCACTGCTTCGCTCGGCCGACATTTGGGAGCTGACCAACCGCGCCCGCGCCTACGACAACCATGTCTACGTGATCGGCGCGAACGCGACGGGAACCGACCCGGCCGGAGTGCACTATTTCGGCAACTCGATGATCGTGACGCCGATCGCGGAGGTGGTGGCCCGGGCTGCCTCGCACGAGGGTTGGGTCAGCGCCCGCCTCGATCCGGCCACGGCGCTCAGCTCGCTCACCCCCGGCTCGAGCGTGGCGCAACGCTTCGACCACCTGGCCGATCGGAACCTCGACTTCATCCGCGGCCACCTCGACGAACTCGCCTCGCCCGCGAAGACTCCGTTCCCGCATGCCTGACTGACGCCCTGTCGCGTCAAGACCACCCTTCAACCGCACCTCCGAGTGATCACTCTCGGGCCGGTGTGGATCAGATGACTGCACGCTCTTTTGAACCGCTACAGACACCCGAATTGCGTGGGTCACACATTCCCCCGAAGCGTGAACCAAACGACGTGTGTCGATCGTACTACCCACCGTGGCCGCGTAGAGAGGACGACATTGGGCGAATACCGCCGTACCGCGACACCTGAGCGCGGATGGGCATGGGACCGGATCGGGGACTGGCTCGGCACGTCGGAGCGGATGTTGCTGATCTCCGGAGCACCAGGATCCGGAAAGACCAGACTCATGGCCGAACTCGTCCGGCAAGGCAGGGCGCCGGGGTTGACGATTCAGGCGGCGCACCACTGCCGGACACGCGATCCGTCCTCGACCGACCCAATTCGCGTATTCGCGAGTCTCGCCGCCCAGCTCGCGCGCCGGGTACCGGGGTACGGGGCCGTCGCCCGAGATCTAGGGCACGGCGACCACGGCGACGACGCGGCAGCCGTTCATTCCGCGGTGCTCGACAGCGTGTCGCCTGAGGCCGCCTATCAGCGGGCACTGCAGAACCCGTTTGAGGTCCTCGCGTCGATCGGGCGTCTGCAGCAGGATGTGGTCCTGATCGTGGATGGCCTCGATGAATGCACTCCGTCGCGGTCCGATCTGCTGAGGAGATTGCTGGCCGGAAGTCCAGGCGTGGCGGTGCCCTACCTGCGTGTGATAGCCACCACCCGAACCCGGACAGCCACCGACGGCCGGGGCATCGGGGGGAGGTCGTTCGACCTCACATCGGACTCGCCCGACATTGGCCGCGACGTGGCGGATTTCCTCGCCAGGTCGCCTGATCTCTCCCCGTGCGACGCTTCGGCGCTCGCCGCGGCTTCCGATGGCTGCTTGCTCTACGCGGATCTCGCGGCTCGTCTGGTACGGGTCGGCGGGCGACGAGCGGCCGAGATGCCGTCGGGTATCGATGGTCTCTATGCGGGCATTCTCGACTCGTTGAATCCGTTCGCGCGCCGAGTGGTCGATCTACTTGCCCGATCCCGTGGTGACGGTCTGACACCTCGGCAGCTGACGAACCTGCTCGAAGCAAGCGGGCCCGGCGTCAACGACGTCCTCGACGGCTGCCGCGCCGTGATATCCGGACGCCGGCGCACCCGGCTGCACCATCGCTACTTCGGTGAATACATCGCGGCTACCGCTGGCGGTCAGGCCAGTGTTGAGCTCGATTGGCTGATCGCCGAGCGACTGCTGCGCGACGGCGCCAACAACTGGCACACCAGCGACGGGTACGGGCTACGGCATGTTCTTGTCCATCTCGCCGATGTCGGCGCGGCCGCCGCGCAAGCGGACCGCCGAGCCGCGGCCGGACGCGCGATCGGTGCCACGATCAACGAGCCCGAGTTTCTCTCGGCTGCCCTGTCCAACGTCGGTGTGGACGACCTTCTGAGTGGGCTTGAGTACGTACTCGACCGAGCGCCCACAGTCTCGCCTGACGTGGGTCGCGTCGCCGAGTTGCTGCGGGCTCAGGCACCCACCCTGCGGAAGGCCCGGACGGAGCGCGATGACCGCTTCGCCGTCCAACAGTTGATCTACGAGGCCGCCACGATCGGGGCGACCGGCATCGCTCGGGCGCTGGTCGGCCGGATGCCGTCGACGAGCATTCTGACGCTGTGGGCGACGGTGAACAGTCCAACTCGGTTTGCGCCCGATGCCCGTCCGGGGCACCGAATCCAGGTCGATGACGCCACGGTCATGCTCGACGGCGAACGCGGTGTGACCACCTCTCGCGACGGCATTGTCCGGGTATGGCAGCTTGCCTCGGGCCAGCTCTCTCACGAGGTCGACACCGCTAATGGCGCGAACCGATTGACCGCCCTGGCCGACCCGACGGACGCGCTCGCGGCGTGGCCGGATGGCGTTTCGGACGCGGTGAAAATGGACTCCGGCGAAAGGATTCCGCTGGAGCCTGAGCAGACCGCCCTGATGTCCGCCTTTGCCGTCGATCGGGACGGCGTCCGGGGCATCAGTGGTGATGCCGACGGCAACGCCACCATTTGGGACCTCCAGGTCGGTGAACCGATCAATCGCCTGACGTGTCGCGCGGGCCTGCTGACCGCGGTTGACATCACGGTGGATGGATGGACGGCCGCCACTGGGTCGATCACGGGCGACATCGTGCTATGGGACGTGGCGACTGGTCTGCCCGTGCATCGGCTCACTTGTCCCGGGGTTGTGTGCGCACTCGCATTTACTCCCTGCGGGAGGCGGCTCCTCGTCGGTGACCATTCGTCGCTGTGGGTGTACGTCGTACCGGCGGTCTCTCAGCCCTCCCCGGTCGCGCGGCTCGTGACGCGAAGCCGGGTAACCGCGTTGGCCGTGAACCCAGCCCTGCCGTCGTACGTCCTGTGTGGAACCGCATCCGGTCAGGTCGCCTACGTTCGCATCCCGTGACCTCGGCCGGCGTCAGCACACGGTTCGGGTGATCTTGCCGGTGTCCGGAGGCGCGATCGTCAGGGTTTGCCGTCCCAAGCCGCCGTGGCTGAGGAGAGACTGACGGAGTGACTGGCGGCAGGCGGATCCGCGTCGGTATCGACACCGGCGGGACGTTCACGGACGTGGTCGCCCTGGACGAGGATTCCGGTGAGCTACTCGCGGTGAAGACGCCCTCGACGCCGGCCGATCCGGCCGAGGGCTTCCTCACCGGCATCCGTAAGGCGCTTTCTGCCTTGGGCGCCGGCCCGGCCGACCTCGCATCGGTCAGCCATGGCACGACCGTCGCCACGAACCAGCTACTGACCGGCGAGGTCACGGGCATCGGCTTCATCACAACCGAGGGCTTCGAGCACCTGCTCGAGATCGCCCGGCAGAGCGTCCCCGACGGATACGGCAACAGTTACTTCTGGGTGAAGCCGCCGCGCATCGTGCCGGCGGATCTGGTCCGAACGGTCGGCGGTCGCCTCGACCACCGCGGGACGGAGCTACGGCCCTTCGACGTCGACGGAGCGCGCCGGGCCACGAGATCGCTGCGAGAACGCGGGGTCACCACGATAGGCGTCTGTTTCCTGCACGCGTACGCGAACCCCTCGCACGAGGAGCGGATGCGCAGCACCCTCGCGGAGGAATTCCCCGATGCCGTGGTTTCCGTGTCGCACGAGGTGTTGCGGGAGTACCGGGAGTACGAACGGGCCATGACCACGCTGGTGGACGCCGCGGTCAAGGTTCGGGTGGCCGCCTATGTGTCCCGTTTGAGGCGAGAGCTCACCGCGTTCGCCGGCTCTGAGGTGCCATTTCACATCATGAAGTCCAACGGCGGCGTGTTGTCCGCCGATGAGGTCGTACACCAGCCCGTGACCACCGTCCTGTCTGGACCTGCGGCCGGTGCTCTCGGGGCGGCGCTGGTGACCCAGGCGGCTGGGTACGATCGAGTGCTCACATTGGACGGTGGTGGCACGTCGACCGACGTCAGTGTGGTACGTCACGGCGAGCCGGCGCTGACCACCGAGGGCACCGTCGGCGCGTTTCCGTGCAAGATTCCCATGATCGACATCGTGACCGTCGGCGCGGGCGGTGGCTCGGTGGCCTGGCTCGCTCCGGAGGGATCGCTCAAGGTCGGTCCGCGGTCGGCCGGCGCGGATCCGGGCCCCCTCTGCTACGGGCGGGGTGGTGTGGAGCCCACCGTCACCGACGCGCACCTGGTACTGGGGCGCATTCCGCCGCATCTGCTCGCGGGCGAGTTGCCGCTCGATCCGGCGGCCGCACTCGAGGGCCTGACCGACCTCGGCGCGAAGCTGGGCCTCGACCCGACGGCGACCGCGGCCGGGATCCTCGAGATCTCGGCGTGGAACCAGGCCAACGCGCTGCGCCAGATCACTGTCCAACGTGGACTGGACGTACGGGACTTCGCGCTTACCACGTTCGGTGGCTCCGGTTCGCTGCTGTTGTGCCGGTTGATCGACATCGTGGGCGTGCCGGTCGGCGTGGTGCCGCGTGATCCGGGCAACCTGTCCGCCTTCGGGCTGCTCACCGTCGACGTCAAGGTAGATCACGTGCAGACTCACGTGGCGCGGCACCGGCAACTCGACCACTCGTCGGTCGCGGCCGAACTCGATGTCCTGCGCTCGCGGGCGGCGGTCGCGCTTCAGGCCGAGGGTTTCGAGCCGGACGCGCAACGGTTCGTTCCCACCGCCGATCTGCGTTACTTCGGCCAGGCCTTTGAGGTACGGGTACCCATCATCGATGGCCCCTTCTCACCGGCGGTGGCCGATGCCGCCGTCGCCGCGTTCCACGACGCACACGAGCAGTTGTACGGCTACTGCTTCCGGGATCGGCCGGAGCAGCAGGTGGAGTGGGTGAACCTGCGCGTCACTGGGATCGGTCCGATCCGCCGGCCGGGCCTACGCCGAGCATCGGTCGGCGGCGCGGTTGTGTCCACAGGGGAGCGTCCCGTCTGTTTCGACGCCGGCGCCGGGTACGCGCCGACACCGATCTATTGGCGACCCGACCTACCCGCCGGGGCGGTGGTCAGTGGCCCCGCCGTCATCGAGGAGTACGGCGCCACCTTGCCGCTGCACCCCGGGTTCACCGCCACCGTGGACGGCTACGGCAATCTCGTCGTGGAAAGGAAGGGCACCTTCCATACGGAAAATGGCCATGAAGGTGCCCTTTCTCGCGCGGGGGAGGCATTATGACACTGGGCGTCGATCCGGTGCTGTTGGAGATCGTGAAGGGCAGCCTCGCCTCGATCGAGAAGGAGGTCGAGACCGCTATCGGGCGGACCGCCCGATCACCGATGATCCGGGATGCCCACGACTTCCGGGCCGGCATCCACGACCGCAAGCTGCGTAAGCTGACCGGCCGGTCGTACTCGGCCCTGGTCCATCCCGTGGTGCGCGACTATCCACTGGAGACGATGCGCCCGGGCGACGTGTTCTTCCATAACGACGTGTATCTCTCCGAGGGTGGCATCGGCCACCTACCCGACCTTTGTGTTACCGTCCCGGTCTTCCACGACGGCGAGGTAGTGGCGTTCGTGCAGGCCTTCGGCCATCACGACGACATCGGCGGCGCGGTGCCCGGCTCGATGCCCTCACACGCGACCAGCGTGTTCGAAGAGGGGCTGATGGTGCCGCCGATCCGACTCTGGGACGCCGGGGTGCCGAATGAGGCGGCACTCAAGATCATGACGCGAAACTCCCGGATGCCGGACTCGCTCGCGGCCGATCTCGACGCGGAGTGCTCGGCCTGCCTCATGGGCGCGCGCCGACTGGGCGAGATGTTTGCTCGGTATGGTCGAGACGCCGTCGAGGGGTGCTTCGACGCCATCATCGACGCCACCACGCAGACCTTCCGGCGGGAGGTGCTGGCAAAAATCCCGGACGGCACCTACGTGTGGGAGGACTACGCCGAGCACGACGGGGTGGACCCGCCGAGGCTGCACGCGCAGCGCATCACGCTCACGAAGACGCCGGAGAAGCTTGTGCTCGATTTCGCCGGCACCGGTCCGCAGGCGAAGGGGCCCATCAACCACTGCGCCGACTACGCCGACGGGGTCTTCCTCGCGAAGTGGCTGGCGCCCATCCTGCGAAACCTGGCGGACACCCCCGAACGCATGGCTCAGCTCGACGTCAACGAGGGGGTGGTACCGCTGATCGAGATGCGATTCCCTCCAAAAGGGACACTGCTCACGCCGGTGTTCCCCGCGCCCACCAACGCCCGTACCTTTGTCATCCTTCGCCTCTTGGGCGTACTCGCCGGCGTGCTCGCCAAGGCCGTGGATGGTCGAATGCCCGCCGACCAGGAGACCATTCGATACACCGGCGTCTATGGCGAGGATGCTGACGGCATGCCGTACCTCATGCGGGAGGTGCTTGGTGGCGGCTCGGGCGGGCGCTGGTACGCCGACGGCGAGGACACCATCCACGTCGTGCCGGACTCGCGCAACATCCCGGTCGAGTTCGCCGAGGCGCGGTGGCCGTTCGTGGTGGAGCGGCTCGGTTTGGCGACCGACTCGGGCGGCCCGGGCCGTCATCGAGGCGGCCTCGGATACGACAAGCACATCCGGATGCTGCGTGACTGTAGCTTCATGTCCATTGCGGACAGATCGGTGCTCGCTTGCTGGGGCGTGCGTGGGGGCCGGGCCGGGCGGCCGTTTAGTGTCGTGGTCGATCCCGGCGGTCCGAACGAGCGGGCCGTCGACGCGCTGGCCGACGCGGAGCCGGTGCGGGCGGGCGAGGTGATCCGGATCCGGACCACGGGCGGCGGCGGGTGGGGCGATCCGTTGGAGCGGCCGTACGACGACGTGCTCACGGATGTGGCCTGGGGCAAGGTCTCCGTCGAGGGTGCGTGGCAAGACTACGCCGTACGAGTGGTCGACGGAGCCGTGGACGTGACCCCCTCCGATGAGGAGCGGGTACGGCGGCGCCTGGCTCGACCGGCGACCGAACCGTTCTTCGACCGCGGTCCGGGCTACCCAGCGCTGGCCGGCGGCGCGACCCACGCCGAGGTCGACTGGATATGAGCACGCGCGTGCTGATCGCCCTCGGGGGCAACGCCATAACGGCACCGGACGGTGGGGCCCGTCCGGACGACCAGATCGCCGCGATAACCCGAGCGGCCGGTCCCATCGCGGACGTCGTGGCCGGCGGTGCGGAGGTGGTGCTCACCCACGGAAATGGGCCCCAGGTCGGGAACTTGTTGGTGAAGAACGAACTCGCCGCATCGGTGGTGCCGCCCGTACCGCTGGACTGGTGCGGCGCGCAGACGCAGGGCACCATCGGGGCGATGCTGCTCAACGCGGTACCTATGGCGCTCGCCGCCCGCGGGGTGGACAAGCCCATGGCGGCCCTGGTTACCCGTACCCGAGTCGATCCCGACGATCCGCATTTCCGGGAACCGAGCAAGCCGATCGGCCGGTTCCTGCCCGAGGCCGAGGCGCGGGTGATGATCGATCACGGGCAAGTGTGGCAGGACCGGGGTGAGAAGGGATGGCGACGAGTGGTGGCGTCGCCCGAGCCCGTGGAGATTCTCGACTCGACGCCGGTCGCGGCACTGCTCGCCCTGGGATTCGTCGTGGTGGCGGCCGGCGGCGGGGGGATTCCGGTGGTACGCGATCCGGACGGCACCGTGCATGGGGTCGAGGCGGTCATCGACAAGGATCTCTCGGCTGCCCTTCTGGGCCGGGCTGTCGCGGCCGACGTGCTCGTCATCGCGACCGACGTGCCCGCGGTTTCGGTTGGTTTCGGTACAGCCGACGAACGCCGCATCGGCGCGGTGACCGTGGCCCGGTTGCGGGAGCTGCAGGCCGACGGCCACTTTGCGAGTGGTTCGATGGGGCCGAAGGTCGAGGCGGTGTGCCGGTTCGTCGAAGCGGGAGGCGATCGGGCAGTGATTACATCGCTCGATAACATCGCCGATGGCGCCGCCGGCCGAGCCGGAACCGTGGTCACGATGAAGGGAGAGGGCTGACCGTGCCTGAGGCTATCGAGGTTCGTAAGGTGCTGATCGGGCACGTCTCGGACGCGTCCGGACTCACCGATCTCATTGATTCCGGTGCGGTCGACGCGGACCGCGTCATCGCCGTTATTGGCAAGACCGAGGGAAACGGCGGGGTCAACGATTACACGCGGATCATCGCCGACCGGGCGTTCCGGGAGGTGCTGGCGGACCGTGGCACCCGCAGCGCCGACGAGGTGAAGCAGATCCCGATCGTATGGTCCGGCGGTACCGACGGCGTGTTGTCGCCGCACGCGACGATATTTGCCACGGTGCCGGCGGACCGGGCACCCGCCACTGATGAGCCTCGGCTGACGGTCGGCTTCGCCATGAGCGAGCAACTCCTACCCGAGGAGATCGGCCGCCGGCCGATGATCGAGAAGGTCGCCGCCGCGGTCAAGGAGGCGATGTCACGCGCCGGCATCACCGATCCTTCCGATGTCCACTATGTACAGACGAAGACACCGCTGCTGACTATCCATACGATCCGCGACGCCAAGACCCGCGGACAGACGGTGTGGACGGAGCACACCCACGAGTCGATGGACCTCTCCAACGGAACGACCGCGCTGGGCATTGGCGTTGCCCTTGGTGAGATCGACCTGCCCGCCGACCAGGACGTCATGCACCGCCTCGACCTGTACTCGTCCGTCTCGTCGTGCTCGTCCGGAGTGGAGCTCGACCAGGCGCAGGTGGTGGTCGTCGGCAACGCGAGGGGCATCGGCGGCCGCTACCGCGTCGGCCACTCGATCATGAAGGATGCCCTTGATGCTGACGGGATCTGGGCGGCCATCCGGGACGCTGGTCTGGATCTGCCCGAGCGACCCCATCCGTCCGATCTGGACGGACGGTTGGTCAATGTGTTCCTCAAGTGTGAGGCGTCCCGCGACGGCATGGTGCGCGGACGTCGAAACGCGATGCTGGACGATTCGGACGTCCATTGGCACCGTCAGATCAAGGCGTGCGTCGGCGGCGTCGCGGCCGCAGTCACCGGAGATCCTGCCGTCTTCGTGTCGGTATCGGCGGCGCACCAGGGCCCCGACGGCGGCGGGCCGGTAGCCGCGATCGTCGACCTGGGCGGCTGACAGTGCCGTCTGATCCCGCCTGGGCCATCCACCTGCCGCCGGGGATGGCTCCGGCATCGGTGGACCTTGCCGACGGCGGATCGTTGCCCGGCGCCTTCATCCGGTCCTGGGCCGCGGACCCGACGCGAGTGGCCCTGTCTACATTGGACGGGGAGCGCGTTTCGGCCGAGGGGCTGGAGGAACGCTCGGGAACCGCCGCCCAGCGATACGCCGCCGCCGGCCTGGTGCCGGGCGACCGGGTGTTGCTCTCGGCCGGGACGACTGTCGAGATGGTCGTGGCCTACGTCGGCGCGCTGCGCGCGGGTCTGACCGTCGTACCGGCGAACACGGGCTACTCCGCGACTGAGATGGCCGGCCTGGCGGCCGCCGCCGAGCCGGCGCTCGCGGTGCTTGACGATCCGTCGCGGCTGTCCGCGGCCGGGTGTCTCGTGACAACGACCGCCCTTGAGGCATTGCCGGCTCGCGGCTCCGGTCTCGTGCTCGACGCGGCGGCAACCGAGGACACGGCACTGATCATCTACACCTCAGGCACGACGGGCCAGCCGAAGGGCGTGCCGCTCTCGCACGGAAATCTGCTCGCGAGCGCGCACGCCGTGCGGCTGGCGTGGCGGTGGACGCCCGACGACACCCTCGCGCTGTGCCTGCCGTTGTTCCATGTGCACGGTCTCGGCGTCGGCCTGCACGGCACTCTCGTTGCTGGCGGCGGAGCCGTTCTTGGGCCGTTTTCCCCATCCTTTGTCGGCGATGCCATTGAGAACGGAGCCTCGCTCTTGTTCGGAGTGCCGACGATGTACCACCGTCTGGCCGAATCTCCGCGACTCGGGTCGCTGTCGAGACTCCGGCTCGCGGTGAGCGGGTCCGCGCCGCTACCAGCCGAACTGCATGAGGCGATCTGGCTTGGCAGCGGCCAGGTGGTCCTGGAGCGGTACGGCATGACGGAGACCGTGATGCTCGTTTCGAACCCGTACGACGGCGAGCGGCGACCGGGCACGGTGGGCTTCCCCCTGCCCCGCGTTGAGCTACGACTCGAGCCGCGCGAGGGTGGCACGGCGGAGATCGTGGTGCACGGTCCCAACGTCATTTCCGGGTACCTCGACAATCCCGCGGCCACGGCGTCTGCGTACACATCGGACGGTTGGTTTCGTACCGGTGACTTGGGGACCATGTCGGATGACGGGTACCTCACGATCAGCGGCCGCGCCAAGGAACTCATCATTTCCGGCGGATACAACGTCTATCCGCGCGAGGTGGAGGAGCTCCTGCGCACCCATGAATTGGTGGCCGACGCGGCGGTCGTGGGCGCGCCCTCGGCGCGGTGGGGCGAGACGGTCGTGGCGTTCGTGGTCCCGTCGTCGGCGGCTGCCGCCGGCACACTTTCGTCCGAACTGGACACATGGTGCGAGGAGCGCCTGGTGTCGTACAAGCGCCCTCGTGAGTGGCACGTCGTCGAGTCCATTCCGCGCAACGCTCTGGGCAAGATCATGAGGCATCTTCTGGTCCCGTGATTGCACCCTGGCTTTCTGGGTGAGCCCAGTGTGCGGTTCGCGAGCCGGCCGACTGGCGCCGACCGCGCTATCATTCCACGTACTGAGCGCTGACTCAGTTACTGGCTTTACTCCATGGCGGGGCGCTCCAAGTCCCCCTGACGGGCGCCCCGCCCCGCGCGGCCTAGGACGGCATCGGACGGCCGGCGAGCGTAGCCTGATGACCATGACGTTCGACATCGACCGCGTCCGGGCGCGATACCCCGCCCTACGTGAGGGCTACGCCCACTTCGACGGCGCGGCTGGCACGCTCGTCGCCGCCCGATGCGCGGCCGCCATCGCCGATGTCACCGGCGGTGCGGTGGCAAACAAGAGCACCGCGTTCGCCGCCGGCCGGCGCGCGTTGGCGATCGTGGCAGAGGCTCGCTCCGCCGTCGCCGATCTCGTCGGCGGTCAACCGGCGGGCGTCGTGTTTGGACAAAGCGCCACCGCGCTCACCTATCTGGTGGCGCGTACCCTCGCCGACGGCTGGGAGCCGGGCGAGGAGGTTGTAGTGTCGCGCCTCGACCACGACGCCAACGTCCGGCCGTGGGTGCAGGCAGCCGCGCGAGTGGGTGCGACCGTACGCTTCGCCGAATTCGACCCCGGGACCGGTGCGCTGCCGTCGGAGCAGTACCACGACCTGGTCGGGCCGCGGACCCGGTTGGTCGCGGTGACCGGCGCCAGCAACGCGATCGGCACGATGCCCGACGTCGCCGCGATCGCTGAGATCGCCCACGCCGTCGGTGCTTTGACCTATGTGGATGGTGTGCACCGTACTCCGCACGAACCGGTTGACGTCGCAGAGCTGGGCGCGGACTTCTACGTGACGAGCGCGTACAAGTGGTCGGGCCCACACATTGCCGCGTGCATCGCGGATCCGGCGCTCTGGGACAGCATGCGGCCGGACAAGCTCATACCGTCGCCCGAGGTGGTGCCGGAGCGGTTCGAACACGGCACGCAGAGCTTCGAGCTCCTGGCCGGCGTCTCGGGTGCGGTCGACCATCTCGCGACTCTGCTCATCGACGACGCTGCCGAGGCGGACAGGCGGACGCGGCTGCTCGAGTCGATGCGGGCGGTCAAGTCCTACGAGCACGAGCTTTTCGCAGCCCTGAAGGAGGGGTTGGCGGAGATCCCAGGGGTGTGGGCCTGCCCGGCACCGGATGGCGGCTGTCCAACGATCGCGTTCCGCGTCGGTGACCAACACCCGAGTCGCACGGCCGAGATCCTCGGTGATGAGGGCGTCTGTGTCTTCGCCGGCGACTACTACGCGTACGAGTACTTCCAGACCATGGGCATCCGTGACAGCGGCGGCGCCGTGCGGGCGAGCATCTACCACTACACGACCCGGGACGAAGTCGCCCGTTTGATCGATGCAGTCAAGAGATGCCGATAGTCGTTATCCTTGATGGCAGTACCGACTAAGCAGTGACTGGGGAAACGGTGAGTTCGACGGTGTTCGTCCACGAGGCTCTGTACTACACGAACCTCGAGGAGTACCTGGCCGGCACCGTTTCGTTCATCCGCGACGGCGTAGCCGACGGGGATCCGGTCCTGGTGGCCGTGCCCTCTGATCGACATGGTCCGTTGCGCGCCGCATTGGGAGCCGACGCTGAACGGGTTCACTTCCGAGACATGGCCGGCGTCGGACGCAATCCCAACCGCATCATCCCGTGGGTGCTCAGTGCGTTCATCGAGGAGCACCGGCCCCGCAAGGCAAGGATCATTGGCGAGCCGATCTTCGTCGGCCGTACCTCCGATGAAATCGGACCGTGCGTCCAACACGAAGCACTCATCAACGTGGCCTTCGCGGGCGTTGATGCGATGATCCTCTGCCCGTACGACGTGGCTGGCCTGCCGGACATCGTGTCCGACGCGGAACGCACTCATCCAGTCATCGTGGAAGCGGATGGGACGCGCCGGCCCGGCGACTATCACGACCCGGCCACGGTCTTCGAGATGCACAACCGCCCCTTTGCGGAACCGGCCACTGTGGACAATGCATTCGTCTTCGATGTGCCGCGATTGGCACAGCTACGGCGGATGATTGCCGAGCATGCCGAGGCCGCGGGGCTGCCCGATGAGCGGGTGGCCGACGCCCAGGTGGCGGTGACCGAGATCGCCACCAATGCCGTGAGCCACGGCGGACCTGGCATCGCCACGCTGCGCGCGTGGTCGGACGCGGATTGTGTCGTGTACGAGATTCGGGGCGCCGGCACGATCACTGATCCGCTGGCGGGACGGGTCGTACCACCGCCGCACGTTCCGCACGGGCGCGGCCTGCTGGTCGCCAACCGCCTGTGCGATCTCATCAGGACGCACACCGTGCTGACCGGTACGGTCACCCGGCTGTACTTTCGTCTGGTCCCGTACCCGACAGTCGCGGTTTGACCCCGCCTGGTAAACCCTCGAGCTTCGTTGCGCGTCATCCTCGTACCGGCATCACCCGGACGCCGGCCGTCGACGGAGGTCCCCCATGAGACTGCGCACTGTAGCGACCCTGTTGACCGCCCTGTTTGTTCTCGCTGGCTGCGCGCCAACGACCGGCACGGGCGGTCCCACCACGACTGCTTCCTCACCCGGTGCCACGAGCGCGGCCCCCGCGCCGACCACCCTCGCGCCGCCACCCGCCTCAGAGCCCGCGGACGACGGCGTCGAGTACCGGGTGAGCTATGCGTTCGCGGTGCCCTCGCCAACGGTCACCATCACCCACACGATCTCGCCTCCCATCGCGGCCCCGCCCGCGCCGCCGCTGCCGTACCTGGTCGGCGTCTATGTCGGCAACCACCCGGAGGGCAGCCCGCAGTACCAGCGGATCTCGTTCTACTTCCGCGGTACGTTCCCCTCCTACCGCTTCGGCTACGTGCCCGGCATCGTCAACGACGGGTCAGGCACGCCAGTGACCCTGCAGGGCAATGCGTTCCTGTCGGTCGTGTTCGTCGACGCGCAGGCCCACGACAACAACGGCGCCTCGACCGTGTTGGCGACTCCACCTAATCCGATCGGCTTCACGAATCTCAAGAGCTACGCGCGCGCCGGCGACTTCGAGGGCTACGTCACCTATGGCCTCGGCATCCAGGCGGCGCCGGGCAGCGACCAGGTGTTGAAGATCCGGGCGGGCGAGCTCAAGCGGCCGGACGGCTCGGGCGGCTTCTTCTATGTCGTGCACTTCGACGTTCAAACCGGCTGACAGGTCCTCCCCGGCGTCCAACGGATCGTGGTACGGGACGGCTGTTATCGCGGCCGTCCCGTACCACGATCCAGAGGCCGGCGTGTGGGTTATCGCGCCCGGCCGCGGAATGTCGGCGTCGCGTGCGAGACTCTCGCCATGCTTCCGTGGGAAGGAACACTCGCCGGACGGCTCGACCGCGACGTCATCGAGTCGGAATTGCTGCGCGACAACATTCTTGGCGACCCGTACCAGCGCCCGATCTGGATCTACACCCCGCCTGGCTACGACAATGACGAGTCGGTTCGTTTCCCGACCGACTACGTCATCCAGGGCTACACGGGTCACCTGGCGATGTGGGCCAACCGGGCACCGTATCGACAGCCCTTTATCGAAACGGCCGACGCCGTGTTTGCCAGTGGACGTGCTCCCGGATGCATACTCGTCTATGTCGACGCGTGGACTGCCTACGGTGGATCACAGTTCGTGGACTCACCAGGCACCGGTCGGTACCACTCGTACCTCTGCGACGAGGTAGTGCCGTGGGTGGATGCGCGGTATCGGACGATCCCGCACCGGGCGTCACGAGCGATCTCTGGCAAGTCATCCGGTGGCTTCGGGGCGATGATCACACCGATGTTGCGGCCGGATCTGTTCGGCGCATTGGCGACGCATGCCGGTGACACGCTCTACGAACTCTGTTACGTCCCCGAGTTCGGAAAGGCGGCCCGTGCCCTTCGTGCGTTCGACCACGACATACAGAAATGGTGGGACGATTTCCGTTCCCGTCCGTCCTTCACAAAGGACGCCGACCAGGTTCTTCTCGGTCTCCTCGGCGTCGCGGCGTGCTTCTCGGCGACACCCGACGGCACGCCAGAACTTCCCTTCGATCCAAACACCGGTGCCCTACGCGATGACCTTTGGCAGCGATGGCTCGACTGGGACCCGGTGCGGATGGTCGATCGCTACGCCGACGCGCTGCGGTCCCTCAATGCGATCTGGATCGACGCCGGCACCCGCGACGAGTACTACCTCGATCTCGGTGCGGAGGCGTTTCGCGCCGGCCTTAAGCGGATCGGTGTCGAGGATGACAAAGTCCACTTTGAACTGTTCGAGGCCGGTCACGGCAGTATCGATTACCGGTACCCGATCGCCCTCGAATGGATCGCAAAGCGGCTCGCCCGAGAACAGGGGTCGAGCGGCTAACCGGCGACGGGGCGAGTCGCTGGGAGGGCGAAGGAAGGCGAGCCGCTGGGAGGGCGGACGAGGGCGAGCCCCTAGTAGGGCGAAGCCGCGAGCGAGGGCAAATCGTCAGTAGTAGCGCCGATATTGGCGGCGAAAGGCCGGATGGTACGGCGGATAGTCCCGCCTCCGCACGGGTCGGTCGTGATTGCCATCGATGATAAAACTGTCTATGTCTTCCCGGGGGGCCGGCGTTGCTGGCGCGCGGAACTCGCCGTCGGGGCGAGCGAGCAATGCCTGCGCGAGGGCGAGTGCGTCAGCACCGGACGTCGCCTCGATCGCGGCCCGTCGGCGCGCTGGGGCGAGCGCGTCGGCTTCCCGCAGCGACCGCGGTAGGCGGGCCGTGGCCGTTCGGCGGCGCGGGGCCGTTTCGAGGACCGCCGACCCGTCGGGCAACTCCTCGACGGGCGCGTAGCCGGCCTTGCGCAGGGCGGCGAGCGTCTCAGCGAGGGGTTTCGATCCTGCCAGTACGGTCGGCGCCAACAAGCGGAGGTCCAGCGCTCGTAGCCGACGGTCGACGGCCACCTCAGCGAGCAGTGCAGTGTCGTCACTGCGCAGGCAGCACACGACGGCGCTAGCGCGGATCACGCCGTGCCGTCGCTCGGCGTCGCGGACCAGGTATGTCAGCGGCTGGGGCACGCCGCCCGCCGCGATCTCCGCCAGCGATGCGAGCAATCGATCCCCGGTCCAGCCCGAGTCCATGGCTCGCCGGATGGAGTCGGGGCTGAACCGCCAGGTGGTCGCGGCGCCGGCCGATTCCCGGTCGGCCACTGCGCAGAGTAGATCCGCGAGGCCGGCGCAGGGATTGCCCGCCACTACCGCCGTCAGGTCGGCCTGCAGATGTGCCGTGGTCGCCGATCGGCCGAGGCTCTCGAGTGCGGCGGCGAGGGCGTCGTCGTCGCCCGCCAACAGCGCGCGGCCGGCGTCGCTCATCGCGCCCGCGCCCAGCACACCTAGAGTCGTCGCCTCCAGCCGCCACGCCACGACAGCGGCGGTATACGTATCGAGCCCGGCCCGTAGCAGGAACGGGTGCCGCCAATGCACCAATTCCACAAAGGACAGATCATCGGCCGGAGCACCCGGCTCGGTTGCGAGCAAGCCGAGCGCCGCGGCCCGCAGGTCCGGCGTACCGTTGTCCACTTCGGACGGTACCCAACCGCCATCGGTGGCCAACGGGGAATACGGCAGCGACCACCACGCCCGCACGAGCGTGGCGTGTTGGTCGGCTGGTTCCCGTGCCAACCAGGCGTCGTACCGCTCGGTCGGCGTGACGCCGTCGGCGAATGTGCTCAACAGTCCGGCGCCGTGCAAGACGCCGAGCACCAGCCGCACTCCATTGACGTCCGCATCGCACGCCTTTGCCAGCCGGCGGATCTCCCGGATCCCGACACCGCCGCTGCGGATCATGGCGATTCGAGTCCGGCCCGCGTCGTCGAGGACGCGAGCGGCCAGTCGCAGGAAGTTGCCGGCGGCGGCCGCGGCGTCCCGCGCGACCGTGACCGGGTCGACCGGCGCGCGCGGACTTGAGGGCCTCCGCGGCTGAAATGGGGCGGTGTAGTCGGGCCCCCGCAACGACAGGGCTGCCTCGGCGGGCATGACCAACTCGTCGCTCCACGGGCCGGTCGAGAACAGCAGGCCGCGGTCCGTCGCCCATCGCAGCGGTGAACGCTCCACGCCGTACGCATGCTCGAGCAGGATGACGCCGCCTCGCCGTGCGATCTGGGCCAAGACTTGTTGGACCTTAGGGGGCGCGGCCGCCACCATCGACCGAATATGGTCGCCGTCTCGGATTGCGGCCGCGATCGCGGCTACGACCTCGGCCTTGCGGGCGGGGGCCGGCACACCGAGTGCGTCGCATATCATTCGCAACTCGCGTGCTGGGAGCTGACTCAGAAAGACGTCCGCATGATCGCCGAGGCCGAGCGGTCGCCGCCAAGCGAGCCGGCCGCCGGGTACCAGCTTCAGTGTGTCGCCGTCGGTGGTCAGTAGCCCATGCTCCATGAGGTCGAGCAGTGCCCGGTCAACCGCCGCAATTGCCTCCGGGTCAATCGCGCCCAGGAGCCGGTCGAGGTCGGCCCGGTCGGTCGCGCTGTCCAAGGCCGCAATCGCCTCGGCGACCTGAAGGCTCGGCAGGACCAGCCGCCGCAAGGCGGCCCGGACGCTCGTCGAATCGGTGAGGCGCGACGCAAGCTCCGCCAGCGACGCCGGTGCCGGAGTCGTCACCTCAGGCCGCCGAGCAAGAACCCCGGCCAGGCCCTCGGCGCCAAACTGTCTGAGCCATCCAGGGTCCACGGCGCGACCCTATCCCGGGCCTCTGTCGAAACGGGGGCACGACTTGGCCGTTGACGAAGGCTTGCTGTGTAGGCTGCGGGCATGTTGCGTCCTGGAAGCTGGTCCAGGCTTACGGGTGAAAGTCCCGTCCGGGTAAGCATCGGAGCGCCCGGTAGCAGACCCCGGTTCGTCGTCGAGAGGTGGCGGGCTGAGCGGGGTGTCAAGAGCCTCTTTGGAGGGAGCAAGCACGCGGGCCGTAGCGTCAAGCGAACTCTGCAGCCTCGTCAGAGTCACAACGGGAGAGCCGAGCCGCTCATGTCACGGCGAAGGCCATGTCTGCCAGGCCCTGCTCCGGGGTCAGCCTGGCGGGTCTCCTCGGGGTACGGGAGATGGCACGTGTGCACAGTCTGGGCTGGAACAGGAGAGACCCGTCTGCCTGGCCTGCGTCGGGCAAAGACCGGACGTATAAGCCGATGGTGAAATCGTTTGGAGGGCAGCGGGAGTCCGAGGGGGCCATAGTACTGGCGATCGGCGTGCAACATAACGCGCCGGGAGGAAAGGGCCCTCACTTTGATCACGCTTGGGAAGAGGGTAAGCGTCAGGGCATGACCGGGACCGCCCGGTCCAACAACCTCGACGGGTCTTCGCCCGTCGATCCCGACCGGCGGCTGGTGTTGCCGGGCTTCGGGAAGGTGCGAGAACTTCAACGCAAGCTATGGGCTGCGGCCAAGCAGTCCTCGGAGCGGCGCTTCCACGCCCTGTATGACCGTGTCCACAGGGGTGACGTCCTGTGGGAGGCGTGGCGGCGGGTGCTCACCAACCGGGGTGCGGCCGGGGTGGATCGGATCACCCTGGCGCAGGTGGAGGAGTACGGGGTTGAGCGGATGCTCGATGAGCTTTCCCGTGACCTCCGAGCAGGGTCCTACCGTCCGGCGCCGGTGCGTCGGGTGGAGATCCCGAAACCAGATGGCGGTAAGCGGCCGTTGGGCATTCCCACCGTCCGCGACCGGGTGGCCCAGCAGGCGGCCAAGCTGGTGTTGGAACCGATCTTCGAGGCCGACTTTGCGCCGGTGTCGTATGGGTTTCGGCCGAGGCGGTCCGCCACGCAGGCGATGGAGCGGGTCCGTAAGGGCTTCATCGAGGGCAACACGTTCGTGGTCGAGTTCGATATCCGTAACTTCTTCAACGAGATCGACCACACCAGGTTGGTGGAGTTGGTGGCGCGGCGGGTCTCGGATCGGCGGGTGCTCAAGCTGGTTCGGTTGTGGTTGCAGGCGGGTGTGATGGTGGACGGGAGTGTCGAGCGGACGGTCGCTGGCACGCCGCAGGGTGGGGTGATCTCCCCGTTGCTGTCCAACATCTACCTGCACGTCCTGGACACCGAACTGTCCACGCGGGGCGTGGGCGAGTTGGTGCGCTACGCCGATGACGGCGTGGTGCTATGCCGCAGCCAG
>CAWDLN010000019.1:0-402824 GCA_963803115.1 uncultured Actinomycetota bacterium | reverse complement strand
TGCATTCAGGCACGCGCCCACGGAATGGAGGTCCTCGGAATCTCGTTGGTGACCAACGTCGCCGCGGGGCTTGCCGGCGCCACGCTGGACCACCAAGAAGTCATCCGACGAGGCGCCGAGGCGGCCACGCGCGTGGGTGAGCTCATCAAGGCGATACTGCCCCGCATGTGAACCGCCGGTACGGACACGGCCCCCCCGGCGAGCTAGCCGGCGCTGTCGTACGCCTCGCTCAGCCAGTTTCGGAGCTGGTCGTCCACATCGGACACCACGGTGAGGTTGAGGACGTACCAGAACCGGCTGGCCGAGATCCGCTCACGCCGCCGGATCCGTTCGTCATCGAGATAGCGGGGCGTGAACAGGTGTAGCCGCACCCAACGTGTCATCGGCCGGACCTCGGCCATCTTGCTCACGTGCGACAGGAATATGCCGACCCGAACCGCGTCGACGTACACAGGCCCAAGGGTCCGTAGGTGGCCGACGATCGCGTCATAGATCTCGCGCTGGACAGGGGGATGGCCGGCGAACGTCTGGTCGACCGAGTTGCCGGGGAGGCAGACATGGGACTGCGCCGTGCGGGCGAACTCTCGGTCGCAGGCGGGGCAGCGCCAACGATTCACCAACCCATGGTGACACTAGCCATGGTCCGCCGCCGTCGCGGCTAAGTGCGCATGCGTACCGCGCGGCTATACCGTGGCGGGATCGGGTAGCCGATCGGCGCGAGCCTCTCCCGCCGAGGCAGACCCGCGGTTTGAAACCCAGAGAAGGTTCCGGCGGCAAACGACGCGGAGGAATCATGAGCAACGCACCCGACGACATGGTCAACGTTCGATACATGGTCAACGATGTGCAGGCCGCGGTTGACTTCTACACCACGCATTTCGGCTTCACAGTCAATACAGCGAGGTTGCCTGCCTTCGCCGACGTCACGCGCGGCCACTTGCGATTGCTTCTGGCTGGGCCGCAAAGCTCGGCCGGGCGGCCGATGCCCGACGGTCGCCAACCAGTGCCGGGCGGCTGGAACCGCATCCACTTCATAGTCGACGACATCACCGCAGAGGTAAACCGCCTGCGTAAGTCAGGCGTCCATTTCCGCAACGACATCATCACCGGGCCTGGCGGCCGGCAGATCCTGGTCGACGACCCGTCCGGAAACCCGATCGAGCTTTTCCAACCAGCCGGATCGTAATGGGTGCCGAGGCGACATATGGGGTGACCGGCGCGCCTAGCGGCTTGGTCGCACGATCGGTGGAGGATCGACGACCCGCACGTGGGTGTCCGGGTCGTTGTCCGCGCCGGGCGAGGTATCGGGCCCGCCGAGCGCGATGTCGATCGCGGGAGCTTCGGGATCGGACGGCGCGTGCTGACTGGGCGCTGTGTCAGGTCCACCGAGTGCGGCCTCAACGCAAGGCGCGTTGCCGGGATCGGGCGGGCTCTGTGCGCCCGGCAGTGTGTCGGGGCCGCCGAGGGCCGCGTCGGCTTGCGGCGCATCGAGTTCGGGCGGCTGCGCCAGGTCGACCGTGAGGTGCCCGGCCCCGGCAGTTGCGGGACCCGCTTCCGCTCTGCAGTTCGAGCTGGTCGCCGAGCCCGTCGCCGTCGGAGTCTGCGCTCGTCGGGTTCGTGCCGATCGATACCTCGTCCGCATCCGACAGCCCGTCGTGGTCCGTGTCCGCATTCGAGTACGGGTCAAGACCGTGGTTGACCTCGTGTGAACGATGCGATGGATCACGCCGTCGTCGTCGAACAGGTCGGCGAAGTACGAGAAGCTGTTCCACAGCCACCACACCGTCACCAGCAGACCCGCGAACGCGACCACGCCATGGGCCGAGTGGTCATCATGCAGCAGCGCCCCGAGTCGCGCCACCGCGACAACGAAGACGAGATCAAAGAATAGCTCCAGCCAGGTCACCCGACGCCGGTCCCAGTCGTGGATTCCGTGTGACCGGTGCACCGTTGTCCGCTCGTCGACATCGCTCACTGTTAGTCCTAACCCGTTCGGACGGCTGGTCGTGCGACCGACCCAGGCCACTAACGCCTAGCAACCGGGCGCCCCTCAGGGCTCATTGTTTCGCAATGGCGGATCGCGCGGCACATCGGAAGAGCTCGCGCGCCATGGCGCTGAAATCGTGCGGCACCCGCTGGTCCACTGTGGATCGTCGATGGTGTCGCGAAGCACCACGTCGCGACCGACCATCTCGAGGTTCGCGGACGGCAGCCCGATGCCCACGTGTTTGGCGGAACGAACGCGGGTAGGTCTGTCCACGCGGGGTGGACGTTGGCCCCGCTGATGACCGTCCGGCGAGTGCCGGTGGCCGGCGCCGGGTCGAGCACTCGCGCCAGGCATCGAGTCGACCCGCAGGTGAAAAGACCACCAGCGGATGTCGAGAAAGCGTGGCCAGGTGTGTCTACCGGGTAGAAGGTTGGCACGTACGCACTCAGAAGGAGATTGCCATGCCGAAGATCAGCCCGTTCCTGTGGTTTGACAACCAGGCCGAGGAAGCCGCCGAGCTTTATACCCGCGTCTTCCCGAAGTCGAAGATCACCGATGTACAGCGGTACGGCCCGGCCGGCCCGGGGCCCGAGGGCTCGGTCATGACCGTGCAGTTCCAGCTTGGCGGGCACGAGTTCACCGCGCTCAACGGGGGACCGGAGAACTTCACGTTCAACGAGTCGGTGTCGTTCGTGGTGGACTGCAAGGACCAGGCCGAGGTGGACCACTACTGGGACGCGCTCACGGCCGGTGGCGGCCAACCGGGCCCTTGTGGTTGGCTGAAGGACAAGTACGGTTTGTCGTGGCAAATCGTGCCGGCGGCGCTTAATGAGCTGCTGTCGGACCCCGACCCGGCACGCGCTAGCCGGGCCATGCAGGCAATGCTGAAGATGACGAAGATCGATGTCGCCGACCTCCGCGCGGCCGCCGACAGCGCGTGAATGGCGGCACACAGCGAAGACGCCAAGGCACGCGAACCCGCGGACGCGGCACCTGTCGACGTGAAGGACCCGGCAGGTGCCGCAAGCCCGCTGGTGCCGAACGTTTGTCTGGGCCTGCGGCGGCTCGGAGTAGCTCGATCGCGCCGCCGAGCCGCTTCCGTCCCAACGATCGGGCGGGAGAGTACGTTTCAGCATCGCGACCGGCCTGGGCCTCGGCGGCCGCCGCCGGACCATATCCAGCCGGTCGTTCGCGACGGCAAGGTGGAGCGGTCGCATGCCCCGGCTGTCGCTGGGACGAACGGCCTCATCGAGGTCGTCCGCCGCATCGACGAGGCTTGGCCGGCGATGCAGAATCTCCGTCACGACCTCGAGTTCGCCGCTGATCACGGCGCCGGCCAGCCGCGCGGCATCGGTATTCACGGCATCGACGTGTGCCTTGAGCCGTCGCCAGCTGGCGAAGCCGTAGCTGTGGGCAATAACGAGTTGGGTGTCGGCCAGACGCGCGGCCGGATCAGTAACCCGCAACTCGGCGAACTGTTAGTTTGCGGTCTTTCGCAGCCACGCCATGCTAGGGCGGGCTGGCAGGTCGGCCGGCTGATGAACCATCGATCGCACCGTTCTCCGGTAGCCCGGCGTCCGCGTCATCAGGCGGAAGAAGGGTGTCAATCAGTTTGGTGGTACGGGTGGGTTCAACCCTGCACGCGGACCGTCGGCCTCCCGTGTGGCGCAACGGTAGCTTAGCCAACTGGCCGCGATACAGATCATGGGCATCGTCGTTGGTTGCGATATCCGCCGTGCTCCGCTTGCCGGTGTACGCTGCCGCCATGCCGGGAAGGCACGCGGCGTCAGCACTTTCGAGTCCACGGGACCACGTCAAGTTCTGCCGTTCGTCTGACGGAGCACGCATCGCGTACGCGACTCACGGCTCCGGCCCACCGCTGGTCGTCAACACGTGCTGGTTGAGCCACCTCCAGTTCGACTGGCAGAGCCCGGTGTGGCGCCACTTTCTGACGGACATCGGTGGGCTGGCCACGATGACGCGCTACGACGAGCGCGGCTTCGGCCTCTCCGACTGGTACGTCGACGACTTCACGCTCGAGGCCAGGATCGCCGATCTCGAGGCGGTGGTTGCCGCCGCCGGGCTGGACCGGTTCGCGCTACTGGGGATGGCCCAGGGCGGACCGGTCGCGATCTCGTACGCGCACCGCCATCCGCACCGAGTGAGCCGCCTGATTCTGTACGGCACCTACGCGGTTGGTGTCCGTTCCGCGGAGAGCGCGGAACTCCAGGAGACCTTCACGCAAATGGTCAGGGTGGGCTGGGCGCGGCCGGATCCAGTGTTCCGGCGAGTCTTCACCAACTTGATGATCCCTGGTGCGACCGAAGCGCAGATGCGCTGGATTGACGAACTACAGCGCACATCGACAGCCGCCGACGTTCTGGTCGCGGCCCGAGCCGAGCGACTGAAGGCAGATGTGACCGATCTGCTTGGTCAGCTCGACGTCCCGACCCTGGTGCTCCACTCACGCGGCGATCACATGATTGACTTCTCCGAGGCCCGGATAATCGCTTCATCTATATCCGCTGCGCGTCTCGTGGCCCTCGAGAGTCAGAACCACGTCGTCCTCTCCGATGAGCCCGCGTGGCCGGTGTTCACGGCGGAAGTCGCGGCATTCCTGGCTGCGGACCAAGCGCGGCCCGACTCCAGTCGCGCGTCGGCGACTCACCCGTTGAGCGAACGTGAGCGTGAGGTGCTGCGACTTGCAGCCCGTGGACTGGACAACGTAGGAATCGCAGAGCAGCTCGTGCTCAGTGTGCGTACCGTCGAGCGGCATCTCTCCAACGCCTACCTGAAGCTCGGTGTCTCGGGGAAGAGCGCACGCGCGGCGGCCGTCGCGCATCTGTTCAGCGAACAGTCGCCGCGATAGCACTGCGTGCACGCCGCCACCGCGACGCGGCGGCCGACGCCACACATGCGTGCCAACACGGATCCGCACAGTCCTCCTCCTGTGCCGTACTAGGGGCAAAGAGGATCGCTCGTAGAGAGGCACGTCCATGGCACAAAAGGCAGTTGTCAGCCTGGTCACCGGCATGGAGGACCCGGAAAAGGTAATGATCGCGTTCCTCGTGGCCGTCGGCGCAGCCGAGCAGGGTCGGCAAACCCTCATGTTCATGACGAAAGAAGCCGTCCGCCTCGCGACCGAGGGTGTAGCGGTCGGCGTCGCTTGCACCGGATGCCCGCCACTTCCCGACCTACTAGCTCGGTATCAGGCAGCCGGCGGGCGATACCTCGTCTGCCCGATCTGCTTCGACGCGAGGCAGCTCGACAAGGGCGACCTGCTGCCAAACGCGGAGCTCGGCGGGACCGTGCCGATGTGGCAGTGGATTGGCGACGATCCGGCGACGACATTCAGCTACTGATCACCTGCAGCTATTGACCACTGTATCTATTGACCACTGTGGACATTTGGGCACCGTGGTGTGGTCAGTCGAATATCGGTGCCCGCCGTCGGATCCGCCTCAGCTCGAAGAAGGACTCGGTATCCGCCGCCAACGACACGCTGTCCCACAGTCGACCAGCCGCTTCCCCGCGCGGGTAGGCCCCTAGGACCGGTCCGTAGAACGTGACTGATTCTCCAGAGGCTCGACGGACCTTCACGGTCGGCGAGCCGAGCGCCTCCTCGCCCGGTTCGGCCCGGCTGAGGTGGCTCGCGCGCACCGCGTCGTCGTAGTGGGGAGATTCCGCCGCGTAGGCGAGGCTGTGCGGCAGGCCCGCCCGGTTCAACGCCACGGCGTAGAAGTCCCGGTCGAACTGCTGGCGCCGTTCGCGGTGGATGCGATTGGCCAGCGCGAAGTAGAGGTCGCGCAATGCCGGCTGGCCCAATGTGAGTGACGCCGCCGTCAGCACCCGAACCGGGCCCCACGCCCGGGCCAAAGCCTCGCGTTCACCATCCGTCACGGCGTTGCCCTCGTTGAGCACCGACAGGCTCATGACATGAAAAACGACCGCGACCTCGCGGACCCGCTCGACCTCGAGCAGCCATTGCGACGTCATGAACGCCCACGGACAGGTTGGGTCCGCCCAGATGTCGACAGCAGCCGCCATCGCTGCACCTTCCTGCGGGAGTGAGGACACGCGTACCGTACGCACCGCGCGGCGGCCGCGCCATCGGACGACCGCCCGATCGTGGTCTTACCGGCCGGTGATGATGCTGATCGCGATCGCCAGCACCACGGCGTTGTACAAGAAGCTCACGACACTGTGGACCGTCACGTGCCAGCGCAGCGGGCGGCTACAGACCTCGACGTCCGAGACGGCGAACGACACGCCGATGGTGAACGCGAAGTACAAGAAGTCGATCAGCTGCGGCGTTGGCGTGTCGGGGAAACGGAGGTCGCCCAACCGGGCGTAGTAGTAGGCGTATCCGACATGAAGCAACATCCAGGCACAGATCATCACGATCACACCGAGCCCGGTGACCAGAGCGCTGATCTCGGACTCGTCGCGATGGGCGAGCACATTGAGCGCAGTCCCAAGCCCAGTGATGCTCGCGGCCACCGTGAAGAAGAAACTGAACCGCTGACTCGCTAGTCCGGGCAGCCACCGGGCCCCGGCTACCGGCGTGGGCACATCGAGGCCACGCTGCCGACGCACGCGTATTCCGCCCACGACGAGGTAGCAGGTCGCGACGGTGCTCCAGAGGCCGAGAAACACTGCCTCTGATCGTTGGTCATCGCCGCCAAGGACCGTAAATCCCAGACCCGTGGCCGCCAAAACCACCTCAACCGCTCGCGTCGAGCGCAGACGCAATCTGCCCGCCGCCGCTCCGCCGCCCATGCGACGATTGCACCAGTTGCGCCGCCACGGGGATCGGGCCTTCGAAAACTTCACTCCGGCCGTCATGACGAGACCAGGAATGCTCTCCATCGCGTTGGCAACCGTCAATGTCATGCCCCGCCGACTCGATGGCCAACTCTTTGAGTCGGCTCCCAGGTAGCCGCACGAACGTGCGGAAATGGCACTCCCGATCGCAGCCATGAGCGCCTTTGTGAGACTCCGCCGCATGTTCGTGCGGCCAGGCCGTCTACAGCGGTCCGCCCGCCGCTAGAATCGAGGAAAACCGCACGGACGTGCGGGCGAACTGGAGTACGCAAACATGCCCAAACACGCCGAATTGAACGCATTCGCCGGCACGCTGCGATCCCGGCGACGACATCTTGGCCTGCTCCAGGAAGAGTTGGCTGACCTTGCCGGCGTCTCTGAGCGCTTCGTCTATTCGCTAGAGAACGGGAAGCGATCTGTTCAACTCGACAAGGTGCTCGCTGTGCTTGCCGCGCTTGGCCTTCATCTCGAACTCCACCGAGGATCCGCGACGGACATTCGGTCCAATGTCGACGGAGGGGCTCGTGACGCAAGCCAGTAACGACAGCCTCGAACAGCTACGGGCAGTCGAGCAAGCCGACGTGTTCAAGGCTGGCGAGCCTGCGGCCACGTTGGCCCGTGTCCGGGGCAGCATCGAGTTCGCGTACCGCGCTGATTGGATCGCGAACGGCGGGGTGGCCGTCTCATTCTCGTTGCCGGTGTCGCGCGAGCCGGTGATTCGGCCCGGAGGAGCTCTACCCGCGTTCTTTACGGGCCTACTGCCGGAAGGTCGCCGTCTCGGCGCGCTTCGGCGCGCGGTGAAGACTTCAGCCGACGATGAGCTGTCGCTTCTACTGGCCGTCGGTGCTGACGCCGTCGGTGATGTGCAAGTGGTGCCATCCGGCCTCGCGCCGGCTGAGGTGGCGCCGCGCGTGGCGATCGAGCACATCGGCAGCACGAGTTTCAGGCGTCTGCTCGACGAGCTAGGAATCCAGGCACAACGTGCGGCGCTTCCGGGTGTCCAGGACAAGACCAGCGCGGCCATGATTAACCTTCCGGTGGCCAGAGCCGGCGAGCGATACGTCCTCAAACTCAATCCGATAGGCGAAATCCCCCACCTTGTCGAGAACGAAGCCTTCTTTCTCCGTGCTGCAGAAACGTGTGGACTCCGAGTGCCGCCGAGTGAGCTGGTTACCGACGCCGACGGTGAACCCGGGCTGTTGGTGCGGCGATTCGATCGCGTCACTGTGGACGGTGCACAACGACTCCTCGCTGTCGAGGACGGGTGCCAGGTCTGCGGACTGCCCCCGGCTGACAAGTATCGCCTCGGTAGTGAAGAGATCTTTACCGCACTGTCTGCTGTCTGTGACGCACCCCTCGTCGCGGCGCGCGATCTGCTCCGTCAGCTGGCGTTTGCCTATCTCATCGGAAACGGCGACGCACATGCCAAGAACTTCTCCGTGGCTCAGGGGCTTGATGGGGAATGGCGGGTCTCCCCCGCGTACGACCTACCGTGCACGTACCTGTATGGCGACAAGACGATGGCCCTGCCGATCGGCGGCCGTCACGGCAGCGAGTTCGCGGCCAAAGATTTCGTAGCGCTCGGCATCCAACTCGGCGTTCCTGTGCGCGCAGCACGCAGGGTGCTGTCCGAGCTCACCGAGCGGACCGAGCTTTGGTTGGGTGACCTCGAGGCGCTGCCGTTCGATCGGGGACAAACGGGCAAGCTTCGCCGCGTCATCGCACGTCGGCGCGACCGATTGTCGTCCAACGAGACCTAGAGCCAGCCGGACGGCGCGACCCGGGTGAGCGGACTCCGTCACTGCCGCGTCGGCACGTCGGAATCCCGCGCCGTTCGAGCCGGCGCTGGTCGAGCCGCCGCCTGAGGGTCCTCTCGAGGCCATGGCGCCAGTGATTCGGTCGCAGAGCGTGTTCAGGTCGCTGAGATCGCCAGCGCCGTCGAGGGTCTTGGATAGGGACTCCCACAGCTTTGAATCTTGGCCGAGGAGTTCCCGGAGGTGCGACTCATCGAGCTGATTTGCTCGCTGCTGCTGAATTCGGCTGACGATGTCGTGACACATCGCCGAGAAGTCGCCGGTCGACGGAAGAGAAGAGGGTCCCTCGTGCGTGGGCCTTGGTGTGGTCGGGCCGCTGGAAGCTCGTACTTTGGATGGCTGGAGTTCCGTGATCGCGTCCCGGTTATGGGACGTTGAGGCACCCACCGCGCTTGCGGCGAGCACAACGCCTCCCATCGCGGCTACCGCGGCCGCCGCAATGGCCACCTTGACGGTAAGTGTCTTGCCGATGGTTGTGCGGATCATATGGTGACCGTCCGTGATTCAGCGCGCAGCGCAGCAGGTGAGTTGCCGTGCCCCTATACCAGCGAAAGGCATGGTCGTCACCGCGCTGCGCCGCGGACGCCGCGCGGGTGGTTGAGTCCGTGCGTATGAAACGTGCCGTTGCCAGTTCGCGGTTCAGCAACGTTATTGGCCACCGTTGACCGAGTCATTCGGTAGCTGTTTGACCTTGCAGCTATGCGCCGATGTCAGGCGGAGGCGGCGGCGACGATCTCGTTGATGCGCCTAGCCAGCTCGATGTCCTTTGTGGTCACACCACCGGCGGAGTGAGTGGAACAGACGAACGTCAGCGTGCGCCAACGGATGTCGATGTCGGGGTGATGGTCCATTTCCTCCGCGACGGCGGCGACTCGATCGACAACACCGATGGCGCCCATGAAGCTGGGCAGCTTCGCGCTACGGGTGATGCCGCCGGAATCGCCCGACCACCCGTCCAACTCGGCAAGGTGGGAGGCGATGTCGGATGTCGAGAGCAGCTCAGCCATCCCTCAACCGTACCCAACCGGTGGGGCGAGGGTACGCGACCGCGATCAATGCGGGGGAACCGGGAATCGCGTACCCTCACCCTCCGTCCCGCCCCGAGTCCACGGGATCGCGCCTGGCCGGAGGCGCTCGACCGGCGGAGGCCTGCCGGCCCGTGGCGGGCGGGTCGTGCGGCCAAGGGTGCTGGCGAAATCGTTCGCACTCAGGCCGCGGAGCGCATGTTGACTTATCGTCGGGACCGGTGTGATCGGATGCTCCGCTGGTTCTGACCCGGGATCCAAGCGCCGCGCTGACTGCGCTCCGCGGGCGCCACGGGCATCATTCGGGTGATCTCATTCCGTGCCAGCCATGACTCGTGCCATGGCATTCGGGAAACCGCGTCAGCACGAACGGCGAGTTCTCTCGGGCCGCACGGTGCGAGCAAGCCGCACCAGTGACACATTCCGTCGAGCCGCACCACGTGCCGGTGCAGGATCCGTTGCGCATTGCGCCAGAGCAACCGATCCACGACATCGGCTGGACAATCGGTCTCGACCAGGTCGACTTCGCTCAAAGCCCCTCCCCCAGGTCGGAGCCCGACTCTCCGGTAGCTCCGTAGAAAACGTACGAGCGGGTCCGGCGTGGCGGACGGACACCGTGTGCGATGATCCGCGGGATTGCAAACGCGATCTGACCTGCGCCGACTCAGTGATCATGGGCGCCGTCCCGCATAATGAACCATGGTCGAGACGCCCGTTGACAGTCCGCTGCTCACCCGGATTCGCGATTGCGTCATCGGTGACGACCAGGTGATGTGGGGACCATTTGGACCCCGTCGGGTCACCTACGCCGACTACACCGCCTCTGGTCGGGGACTCAGTTTCCTCGAAGACTTCATCCGGGAGGAGGTGCTTCCCCGGTACGCCAACACGCACACTGAGTCGTCCGGCACCGGCCTGCAGACCACACGACTGCGCGAGGACGCGCGCCACATCATCCGCGACGCCGTCGGCGGCGACGAGCAGACCGTAGTGATATTCACCGGTTCGGGCACGACGGGCGCAATCGACAAGATGGTCCGCATCCTCGGCATCCGGGTGCCCGCCGAGCTCGACGACCGGTACGGATTCACGAACCAGATCCCGCCAGAACAACGACCGGTGGTCTTCATCGGGCCGTTCGAGCATCACTCCAACGAACTTCCGTGGCGCGAGTCGATCGCCGAGGTTGTCGTCATCCCCGAGGATCGCGACGGCCACATCGACGTTGCCCGGCTCGAGGCGGAACTGGTCCGGTATCGGGATCGGCCTCTGAAGATCGGATCGTTCTCCGCCGCCTCCAACGTGACGGGCATCATCAGCGATGCGCACGCGATATCGGACCTGTTGCACCGGCACGGTGCACTGTCCTTCTGGGACTTCGCCGCCGCTGCGCCGTACGTCGAGATTGAGATGTACGGCCGGTGCACCCGCCATCCCAAGGCGTACAAGGACGCGGTCTTCCTGTCTCCCCACAAGTTCGTTGGTGGTCCAGGCACGCCAGGAGTGCTCGTGGTACGGCGTGAACTCCTGCGCAATCGGGTGCCGACGGTGCCCGGTGGCGGCACCGTCGACTACGTGAACCCCTCGGAGCACCACTACATCACCGACCCGGTTCACCGTGAGGAGGGCGGCACACCGGCCATTGTGGAGTCGATCCGAGCCGGGCTTGCATTCGCGCTCAAGCAGGCCGTCGGCACCGACGTGATCCGGGCCCACGAAGAGGCGTTCCTCCGCCGTGCGGTGCAAGCCTGGCGCGAGAACCCGCACCTGCAGATCCTTGGCAACGTGGAAGCGGATCGGCTATCGATCCTGTCCTTTGTGGTGCGTCGGCCCGGAGGAAATTATCTGCACCACAATTTCGTGGTAGCGGTGCTGAATGACCTGTTCGGCATCCAGTCGCGCGGCGGATGTTCGTGCGCCGGACCGTACGGCCACCGGCTGCTCGGCATCGACCTCGAACGGTCGCACAGGTTCGAGCAGGAGATCGTCAACGGCTGCGAGGGCATCAAGCCCGGGTGGATCCGGGTGAGCTTCAACTACTTCATCTCTGAGGCCACATTCCAGTACATCGTGCATTCGGTCGACCTCGTCGCCCGGCACGGCTGGCTGCTGCTGCCCGACTATCGGTTCAACCCGACCACCGGGCTGTGGCGGCATAAGGGCGGCGTGGTGGAGCCGCCGCTTCGCCTGTCCCAGCTGCGATTCGACGCGCAGGGCAAGCTGCGCTGGCCGTCGCGGCACGAACGGGCCCCCGAGTCCGCCTTGGTGGACTACCTCGACGAAGCCCGGGAACTCTTCACCAAGCTGGCCGAACAGCCGCCGGCCGGGTCGGGAACTGGCAGCACCCGGCGCGTCTCCGCAGGCTTTGAGGAGCTGCGCTGGTTCGACCTACCGGACGTCTGCCTGACCTGAGGCGCCTCGCGTCACAACAGTGGTCGAGTTTGCGCTGGCGTGGTTGGCTGAGGCATGGCGTGGAACCCCCTTCGCCGTAGGCGAACGCCGGACGGTAATCAATCGCCGACCGCCGGCGTTGTGACGCGTATGCCCTCGCAACGAGACCTGCCCTCGGACACCTCCCGATTCTTGGACGCCCAGATGCCAACCGACGCAGAAGCCCTCGACGCGTACTCGAGCGTCGTCACCATGGTCGCCGCCAAGCTCCTTCCCAGCGTCGCTGCCCTAGTCGTACGGACTCACCGGGGCGAGGGCGCCGGATCCGGCGTCTCGTTCACCGACGATGGTTTCCTCCTCACCAGTGCTCACGTGGTCGCCGGCGCCCAGGATGGGATAGCCGAGTTCTCCGACGGTACGGAGAGCCGGTTCGACGTGGTCGGGGTCGACCCACTCGCCGACCTGGCCGTGCTGCGGGTCCGTGACGGCGGCGCGCCGCCCGCAACGCTGGGCGACGCAGACACCCTGCGCATCGGGCAGCTCGTGGTCGCGGTCGGCAACCCCCTGGGGCTGGCCGGATCGGTAACCGCAGGGGTTGTGAGCGCGCTGGGACGGTCAATACCGGTCAGCGATGGTCGGCGGCCCCGCCTCATCGACGACGTGATCCAGACTGACGCCGCCCTCAACCCCGGCAACTCCGGCGGCGCCCTGGCCGACTCCGCCGGGCGCGTGATCGGCATCAACACCGCCGTGGCCGGCATTGGGGTCGGTCTGGCGGTGCCGATCAACTCCACCACGCGGTCCATCATCTCGGAGCTGATGTCGACCGGCCGGGTACGGCGGGCCTGGCTCGGCGTCGCTGGCGCGCCCGCGCCACTGCCCCCGCCGGTGGCCCAGAAGCTCAAGCAGCGCCGAGGGCTACGCCTGCTCGAGGTGGTACCCGGCAGTCCGGCGGCGAAGGCTGGCCTCTTCCTGGGCGACGTCATCGTCAGCGCTGGCGGCAAACCGGTACAGGGAGTGCAGGACGTGCAGCGGCTTATGCTCGGATCCGCGATTGGCGCGCGTCTGCCGTTGACGGTGCTCCGGCGGGGCGCCTTCGTCGACGTGATCGCGATCCCGGCGCCATTGAACTGACGGCGCCAATGCACTACAGCGGAGTTCTCAAGCGCCGCCAAGATGGGCGAGCAGGTCCTGGCGAGTGAGCACGCCGGCCGGCTTGCCATCAACGAGCACGATCGCCGCGTCTGCCTTCTCCAGCAGCGCCACGGCCTCGCTCACCGGCTGCCCGCCACCGACCATCGGCAGCACCGGACCCATGTGCCGTTCGACCATGTCGTGCAGGTGAGCCTGCCCGGTGAAGAGAGCGTCCAGCAGGTCCCGCTCCGCGATGGAACCGGCGATTTCTCCGGTGACCACCGGCGGCTCGGCCTTGAGCACCGGCAGCTGCGAAACGCCGAACTCGCGCATGATATCGATCGCCTCGCGCACCGTCTCCGTCGGGTGCACATGCACCATCTCGGGCATGCTGATGCCCTTGCCGGCCAGCACATCGGCCACTGTGGACTCTGCCGAGGTCGGGCGGAGGAAGCCGTACCGGGCCATCCATTCGTCATTGAAGATCTTCGACAGGTATCCGCGGCCGCCGTCGGGCAGGAGGACCACGACGATGTCGTCGGCCGAGGCGCGGCGGGCGACGTCCAACGCGGCCACCACCGCCATTCCGCACGAGCCGCCGACGAGCAGCCCTTCCTCTCGGGCGAGTCGCCGGGTGATGGTGAACGAGTCCTTATCGGACACCTCGACGATCTCATCGCAAACCGTACGGTCGTACGTGTCCGGCCAGAAGTCCTCGCCGACACCCTCCACAAGGTACGGTCGACCCGTCCCTCCAGAGTAGACAGAGCCCTCAGGATCCGCGCCGACCACACGCACTCGACCGCCGGATACGTCCTTGAGGTAGCGCCCGGTACCGGAGATCGTGCCGCCCGTGCCGACCCCGGCGACGAAGTGCGTGATCCGGCCGTCGGTCTGGTCCCAGAGTTCCGGACCCGTGGTCTCGTAGTGCGACTGCGGATTGGCCGGGTTGCGGTACTGGTTGGGCTTCCAGGCGCCGGGGATCTCCGTGGCGAGGCGGTCCGAGACGAGGTAATAGGAACGCGGGTCCTCAGGCGCGACGGCGGTCGGACACACCACTACTTCGGCGCCGTAGGCACGCAGTACGTTGCGCTTGTCTTCGCTGACCTTGTCCGGGCACACGAACACGCAGCGGTATCCCTTGAGTTGCGCTACCAGGGCCAGACCCACCCCCGTGTTGCCGCTGGTCGGCTCGACGATCGTGCCGCCGGGCTGCAATATGCCGGCCTTCTCGGCCTCTTCCACCATGCGCAGCGCGATACGGTCCTTCACGCTGCCCCCGGGGTTGACGTACTCGACCTTGGCCAGCACGGTGGCGGCGATCCCCTCGGTCACCCTGTTGAGCCGGACCAGGGGCGTGTTGCCGATCATCTCGACGACGTTGTCGAAGTAACGCATGCACGTACCCTAGACCGCATCTTTGCTACGAGTGGGTCAGGGTTCAGCCACCGTCGCCGCGATGACCGAAGGGCCGCGACCCTTGGTCTTCTCCCACTCTAGGAACCGCTCCGTCTCCGACATCAGGGCGCCGATCAGCCACGCGATCACGAACGCGTCATCGATGAGGCCCACGAAGAGGAAGATCAATTCGGGGATCGCGTCCAGCGGGGACAGGATGTACAGCGATGCGGCGGCCATGAGGAAGAGCCGGAAGCCGCCGTCGTATTCGCCGCGCGCCGTCGCCTTCACCAGACGAGGAAACGCGGCGAGTCGACGCCCGAAGTCGGGCGTACCCGGGTTGAACGCCCGGATAAAGGCCATCATCGCGTTGCGACGACGTAAGCGGGTAGGCATGCGCCAACGATAGCCGCGACACGCGAGATCTAAACCCGACGTTGGCGCACAGTGCACGCATACGTGTGCTTGTCGCGGGTAGTCTTGAAGATCAAAGGTAGGAGGGATCATGAGCGACGGCGCCGTCGTGCGGTGGCAACATCGGCTCGGCACGATCGCGGCGTATGTCGGCGGTGCTGTTACGGCCGCGGGAACGGTTGCCGTCGGAGTACTCGGCGGTCAGCTGATCATCGCCCGTCTGACCATTCCCGGTGCCGAGGCCCCGCCGCCGCGCTGCGGCGGGCGTTATGGCTCCGAGTATGGCGACGAGCCTCCGATCCGGCTCGCGGTGTTGGGCGACTCCACGGCCGCTGGCTACGGCGTACACAACCGAGCCGAGACGCCCGGCGCCCTGCTCGCCAACTCGATCGCTGCCGCGGCGCATCGGCCGGTGCGACTGACCTGCCGGGCGATCGTCGGATCGCCGTCAGCGTGGCTGCCGGCACAAGCGGAGACTGCAGTAGCCGCCGGAGTCGACGTGGCCGTCATCTTCATCGGCGCCAACGACGTGACGACCAGAGCGAACGAGGCTAGCGCCGTCGGATATCTTGCCGACGCGGTCCGATCACTACGCGAGGCCGGCGCCGAGGTCGTCGTGGCAACCTGCCCCGACCTCGGCACGATCCGTCCGATCCAGCCGCCGCTGCGATGGCTGGCGCGGCGATGGAGCCGGCAGCTCGCACTGGCTCAGCGGGTGGCAGTCGAGCACGCGGGCGGGCGGACCGTTTCTCTCGGCGATCTGCTCGGTCCCGCGTTCGACGCCGCTCCCGAAACGATGTTCGGAGCCGACCGTTACCACCCGTCCGCCGTGGGCTACCGGGCGGTGTCTCGGCGCTCGACGTGGTGCTGCCGACCGTCTTCGCCACCTTGAGACTCACAACCCTGGACGAGCCAAGCACCACCGGTTCGGCGGCTGCGCAACCGGTGGGTTCTGCCCTGCCGCCGTACCCTCCCCGCTGTCGGAAGCCTGTTGAGCGACCCTGATGACCTGGGAGGTGACGCCACCGTGAACGCTCGCCGGACGGTGCGCCGCCTCGCCAAGGGCGCCGGGATCGCCTTCATCGCCGGCACGCTCGGTGGCGCAGCGCTTCTCGCCGCGGAGGTTGTCGCGGCGCGCTCGCGGCCGTACGCCAAGCCCGACCTGGGTCTGGCCGTGCGGGCCTCTCTCGGTTCGAGTGGCAAGCCGCCGCTGCGGCTGATGCTGCTCGGCGACGCGAGCGCGCTCGGCGTCGGAGTCGAGACCGTCGAGGAGACCGTAGCCGGGCAACTCGCCCAGATGCTCGCCGACGCAGGCGGCTCGGTGGCGCTGTCCACTGTGGCCGTCGCGGGGGCCCGCAGCGCCGACCTTGCCACCCAGGTGGCCCGGGCACAGCTGGGGCATCGGCCGGACCTGGCGGTCATCCTCATCGGCGCCAACGACGCGACGCATCTGGTCCGACCGGGAGAGGCGGCCGCGGCGCTGGCGACGGCGGTACGCCGGCTGCGCGACGCGGGAACCGCGGTGGTCGTCGGCACGTGCCCGGATCTGGGCGCGGTACGGGCGATCGCGCCGCCACTGCGCCAGATCATCGGGTGGTACGGGCGGCGGGTCGCCCGGGCGCAGGCCAGCGCCGCGCGCGCCGCCGGGGCTACGGTCGTCGACCTCGCGGGCCAGGCCGGGCCGGTCTTCCGGGCGGACGCCGGGCATGCTCTGCCACGACGGCTTCCATCCGTCTGCGGACGGGTACCGAGTGCTGGCATATGCGCTCTACCCCGGCCTGGCCGCCGCGGCGAATCTCTCCTCGATCAAGGATTGATGTCACTGCCACACCGTCTACCCGGCACTGCTACCCAGCGGTAACGTGCTTCGTATGCCCGCACTCAACCCGAACGACGCCGTCATCGTCGCCACCGCCCGGTCGCCGATCGGCCGTGCCTTTAAGGGATCCCTGGGCGCGCTTCGCGCCGACGATCTGACCGCCACCATCGTCCGCACCGCGCTCGACAAGGTGCCCCAGCTCGACCCTCGGGATATCGCAGACCTGTACCTGGGCTGCGGACTGCCCGGCGGTGAGCAGGGCTTCAATATGGCACGAGTGGTCGCGATCCTGCTCGGCTACGACCATCTGCCCGGCGCGACGCTCACCCGCTACTGCTCGTCGTCGCTGCAGACGACGCGGATGGCGTTCCATGCCATCAAGTCCGGCGAGGGTGACGTGTTCATTTCGGCCGGCGTGGAGATGGTCTCCCGGTACGCACGGGGCAACTCCGACGGCCTGCCCACCGAGGCGCAGGCGCTCGTCGGTGGGGGTTGGCAGAACCCCGTCTTTGGCAAGGCCCAGGAGCGGTCCAAGGAACGTGAGGGCGCCGAGACTCCACTGTGGACCGACCCGCGGGACAGTGGTGACCTGCCCGACGTCTATGTCGCCATGGGTCAGACCGCCGAGAACCTCGCCCAGGTCTACAACGTGACCCGCGAGGAGATGGACGAATTCGGCGTACGGTCGCAGAACCTTGCGGAGAAGGCGATCGCCGACGGCTTCTGGGCGCGCGAGATCACGCCCGTCACGCTTCCCGACGGTACGGTTGTGTCCACAGACGACGGTCCCCGCCCCGGCGTCACGATTGAGGGCGTGGCCGGACTCAAGCCGGTCTTTCGTCCGGACGGCCGGATCACCGCCGGCAACTGCTGCCCGCTCAATGATGGTGCCGCGGCGGTCATCATCATGAGCGCCGCGAAGGCCTCGGCCCTTGGCGTCACGCCGCTCGCGAAGATCATTTCGACCGGTGTCACCGCGCTCTCACCCGAGATCATGGGGCTCGGTCCGGTGGAGGCCTCGAAGCAGGCCCTGCAGCGCGCCGGAATGACGATCGACAACGTGGACCTCGTGGAGATCAATGAGGCCTTCGCGGCCCAGGTGATCCCGTCCTACCAGCAGCTGGGCATCCCGATCGAGAAGCTCAACGTCAACGGCGGGGCGATCGCGGTGGGGCACCCGTTCGGCATGACCGGTGCCCGGATCACGGGCACTCTGATCAACAGCCTCTCGTTCCACGACAAGAGCATCGGACTGGAGACGATGTGCGTCGGTGGCGGCCAGGGCATGGCAATGGTGATCGAGCGCCTCACCTGACGTCCTCGTGCCGCGATCTTGGGGAAATGCGCGCTAGTCGATCTCCGATCGCGCGTATTTCTCCAAGATCGGTGCGGGTGGGGCGGGAGGCGAGGTTCGTGTGTCAGAGACGGGCGACGGCGGCGTCGATGTTGGCTACCGCTCGCCGCACGACCGCCTCCGGTGGGCTCGCGAGGCGGAGGTCGGCAACCACTACCCGCAGCTGATCCGGTAGGGCGAGGTCGTTGTCCAACCTCGGTACGGGCTGCCTCGGCCGGCCTTCGACCTCGGCGCACTGGTCGGCCAACCGCTGGATCAGCGCATACACGACATCGGCCCGCGATTGGGCCCGATCGTGGTCTGGAATCTTGGAGACCTGTGGCCCCTCCGGGGGCCATAACCTTCCAAGACCCGAGATCTTGGCCGACGGACGAGGCGGTGGAGCGCTGAACGGAACCGAACGGGCGGGTTGGGACCAGCGCGATCCGGTCCAATGGTCGACCCGCGCCAACAAACGACTGGCGGCCGCGCCGAGCTGCGCGACCGCCAATTCGTTAGGACTCGTGGACAGGCTCAGTTCCGGCCGCGCAAGTAGCTGAGCAGGCGCAGTACCTCCAGGTAGACCCAGATCAGGCCGACCAGAAGACCAAAGGCACACAGCCATGCGGTCTGCTTGGGCGCGCCTTGCGCGGCCGCCTGCTCGATCATGTCGAAGTCGAGCACGAACGTCAGTGCCGCGACCCCGATCACGACCAGGCTGAAGACGATCGCGAGGGTGCTTCCGTCGCGCAGGTGCAGATTGACCCCGAACAGCGCGAAGATCAGGTTGGCCACGATCAGGCCGAGGACGCCGAGTAGGGCCCCCATGACGATGCGAGTGAATCGCGGCGAGTTTCGGATGATCCGCGTCTTGTACAGCGCCGCCATCAGGAAGAAGATCCCGAATGTCGCCAATGCGGCTTGGACGACGATGCCGTCCCATATGGCGTTGTAGATCTTGGAGATGCCACCGACGAAGACACCCTCGGCGACCGCGTAGGCCACGATCAGCGGCGGGCTCATGACTCGCTTAAAGCTGACGATCAGGCCCAGCACCAGCCCGACAATCGCGCCAATCGCAATGGCGCCCCAAAGCGCACCCGCCGACAGAGGCAGGAGCGCGGTCGCCAGCCCCGAAATCGCGGTCAGCCCGAGCAGCGCCACCGTCTTGACGACGACGTCGTCGATCGTCATCCGATCGGCCTCGGCTACGACACTGACGGGCGGGGGCGCGGGCTGGTACGGCGACCCGTAACCGGACGTCTGCCCGGAGTAGGTCTCCGGCGTCAGCCTAGTGAGCACCGGGTTCGAACTACGCACGTGCGCCTCCTGCGGGTAAGCGGGTCACAACCGCCACAAGCGTAGCGCCAACCCACATGCGAGGCGTGTCTCACGCGTTCGCGCTTGGGTGCCCGGAGCGGGACTCGAACCCGCACGCCGTAGCAGCCGCTTTTAAGGCAGCCGTGTCTGCCATTCCACCACCCGGGCGAGCAGGGCCCAGGGTAGTCGGTACCGCCCGGCTTGTCCTCTGCCAAGCGCGGCGTCCCGTCGGGCCAGCGGTAGTGAGCAGGGCGAACCGCCGCGAGGCACGACGGAACCGGGCGTTCCATGCAGCACGGCCAGTCGACGGGCGCTACCGTTGCGGCCGTGAGCAGCCCCGCCCGCCGACCGCTCGCCGGTGCAGCATCGGTGGATCGCGCGACGGACGAAGCGGACCGCGTCAAGGACCAGGCGGGCCGGATCACAGACGACGCGGACCTGGTTGCCCTCGGGGAAGCCCGGGCGGAAACGGTCGGCGTCGTCAGCACCTCAGGCTCGGCGCTGGAGGACCGACGGGACCGCGAGGGCGGAAGGTGGACCCGGGATTGGCGGTCATGGCCGCGCGCCGCGCTCGATGGGTTGAACCGGTGGCGGACGACGGCGGGTGCCTTCGACACCGCAGTCTGCGTGGCCTTCCTCGGATTCGCGGCGTGGTTGAGCCACAACCTGTGGCCGGACCCGGCCACTCGAGCCCTCGCCGACAACGTCAACGACCAGGCGCTCATCGAGTGGTTCCTGGCCCACGCCGTACGGGTGTGGAAGGGCGACTTCTCGCTCCTCACGGATCGGCTGAACTCCCCCGATGGCGTGAACCTGATGAGCAACGCGTCGCACATCCTGCACGGCGTGCTCATGGCACCGGTGACGGTGTTGTTTGGCCCGGCCGCTTCCTTCGCGCTGCTCGTCGCCTTCAACCTCGCCGCGACCGCGGCCGGCTGGTATCTGTTGTTCGCCAGAGGTCTGCGGCTGCATCGAGGTGCCGCGATCGTCGGCGGGCTCTCCGCCGGATTCGCGCCGGGCATGATCTCGCAGTCCAACAGCCATCTGCACATGACCGCGCAATGGCTGATCCCGCCGATCGTCTGGTGTGTGATCCGCCTAACCCGGGTACGCGGCCAACGCGACGCCGTGAAGACGGCGCTCGGCCTCAGCGCGCTCGTCTGCGCCCAATTGCTGCTCGGGGAAGAGGTTCTCTTCCTGGCGGTCATGACGCTTGTCTTGTTCGCGGTGGTGTACGCCGTGCTCCGGCTCCGGTGGGCACTGCGGGTGGCGCCGACGTTCCTCGCCGGCATGGCAATCGCGGCGGGTGTCAGCACGATCGTTCTCGTCTATCCACTGTGGTACCAGTTCGCCGGCCCGCGGCACACTCCCAATGCGCCCTTCCCCCCGCAGTACTACTTCGCTGACCTCGCGAGCTATTTCGTATTCTCACCGTTGTCGCTCGCGGGCAGCGACGATGCCAGTCGGCTCGCGTCCAGCGACACGGAGCTCAACGCGTTCTTCGGCCTGCCGCTGCTTGTGGTGCTGCTCGGATGCGCGCTGTGGCGATGGCGCTCGCCGACCGTGGTCGCGGCGACCGTGACCAGCGTCGTCATCATGTACCTGTCCCTCGGCGTGAACGTCACGCTCGACGGCGAAAAGACCGGCTGGCCCAGCCTCTACAAAACCATCGCCGACATCCCCGTGGTCAACGGCGCCTTGCCCACCCGCTACTCGCTCGCGGTGATCACATTGATCGCCGTGGTGCTGGCGAACACCATCGACGCCGCGATTCGCACACGCGGCGTGAGCCGCGTGGCAGTACCAGCGGCGATCGTGGCCGCGCTGCTGCCGCTGGCGCCGATGCCCCTGCAGACGACCTACCGGGCGCCGGTGCCCGAGTTCATCACCACGGGTGCGTGGCGGCAGTGCGCGCCCGAGGATGGCGTTATCGTGCCGGTCCCGTTGCCGACGCCGACCGCGCCCGATTCGATGCGGTGGGCGGCCGCCGCCGACACCGCGTTCGGCTTGCCGGAAGGATTCTTCATCGGAAACTACGGCCCGGGCGGGCGAGCCTCCGTCGGCACATACAAGCGGCCGACCTCCAAGCTGCTGGCCGACGTGGCGAGCACCGGCGCGATCCCCGACATCAGCGATGCCACGCGTACCCAGGCGAGGGCGGATCTGGCGTTCTGGCGAGCCGATTGCGTGGCGTTGGCCCACGGGCCGAATGAGGGAGCGCTGCGCACCACATTGGAACGTCTTCTCGGACCGGGCACGGCGATCGCTGACACCTGGACCTGGAAGATCAGCCGCTAGCGCGGGGTCTCGCGTCCTGGTGGGGCGTGACCTCTGTGAACGCCTCCCGAGGCGCGTGCAACCCGCCCATCGAGACCACCTCACGGCGCAGGATGAGGGCCAGTGTCCAGTCCACGACCACCCGGATCTTCCGGTTGAGGCTGGGCACGCGACTCAGGTGGTACGTGCGGTGCATGAACCAGGCCAGCCAGCCCCGCACCTTGACGCCGTAGACCTGGGCAACGCCCTTGTGCAGTCCAAGGCTGGCCACCGAACCGACGTGCTTGTGCTGGTACTGCTTCACGCTCGTGCCGCGGATCGTGGCGCGGATATTGTCGGCGAGCCGGCGGGCCTGCCGGACCGCGTGCTGGGCACTGGGCGAGCACAGCGCGCCGGGCGTGGGCGAGGACAGGTCGGGTACGGCGGCGCAGTCGCCCGCGCTCCAGGCGCCGGGCAGTACCGCACCATCGGGACCGACCACTTGCAGCGTGGCCAGGCAGGTGAGGCGGCCCTTGCTGTCCCGGGGGAAGTCGGTGTTGTCGAGCATCGGAGACGGCTTCACGCCCGCCGTCCACACGATCGTGTCCGCTTCAAAGGTGTCGCCATCGGACAAGGTAACGACACCGTCCACACAGGACTCCAGCCTGGTGTCCAGGCGGATGTCCATGCCGCGGCTGCGCAGTTGTTCCACTGTGTACGCGCCCATGTCCCGGTCGACCTCCGGCAGCACCCGCTGGGTGGCCTCGACCAGGACCCAGCGCATCTCCGAGTCGTCGAGTTCGTCGTAGTACCGCAGCGCCGACCGCGCCATGTCCTCCATCTCGGCCAGCGCCTCGATGCCGGCGTACCCGCCGCCCACGAAGACGAATGTGAGCGCGCGGCGTCGCGTGTCTTTGTCCACAGTGGTCGCGGCGACGTCGAGGCGGTCGAGCACATGGTTTCGCAACCAGATCGCCTCGCCAATGGTCTTGAAGCCGACCGCGTTCTCGCGCAGACCCGGAATCGGCAGCGTGCGCGAGACCGAGCCCGGCGCGACGACGATTTGGTCGTAGGCAACCTGGACGGCCGGGCCCACGATCGGCTGGACTGTGGCGACCCGTTCCGCGTGTGAGATATGCGTGACCTCACCCGAGAGGATCCGGCATCGACGCAGCTCACGACGCAGTGGGACCACGCTGTGCCGGGGCGAGATGCTGCCGGCGGCCGCCTCCGGGAGAAACGGCTGGTACGTCATGTGCGGCTGGGGGTCGACGACCGTGATATCGGCCTCGGTCGAATGCAACTTGCGGGAAAGGCGAAGAGCGGCGTAGAGACCGACATGACCGGCGCCCACGACGAGGATCCGCTGCGGTTTCACGGCAGCAACGCTACTCCGGGCCGCGTCATCCAACCGGTTTGACAACGGTCACTGTCGCGCAGCTCACGCCGCGGGCCAGCGCGCCTGCCAGGCGAGTGCGCCGGCGAGCGCCGCCGCGATGAGCGCACCGACGATCGCACCTGCGACGGAGGGCGCCGGGTTCATCAGTCGCACCAGAACGAGACCGCTCATCCCGGCCACGAGTCCGGCGGCGAGCAGACCTCCCTGCCGTACCGCCCACCGCAACAGCACACCGGGTGGGAGCACGCAGTCGTACGGCAGCACGGCGGCCAGGGCGGATGCGGCGTGCATCACATAGAGCGCCGCAGCCAGGGCCGCCACGCGGGCCAGGCTCGGGGCGTCGCCGTACGCAACCGACGCGACCACCCAGGCAGCGACGCATATTAGCGCCACGGCCCCGGTCCACCGATCGCGCGGATACAGGCCGACCGCGGCCGCGAGCAGAACTGCCACCGCCACCACGATGACGGAATCCGGACCTAGGCTCACATCGGCGGGCAGGGACACCAGCTCGGCCGCGACGGCGGCCACTCCCGCAAGGATCCTGATGATGGCGGGTCCAGCGGCGGTCCGCCGTAGTCGGGCCACCGCGTCGGCGGCCCATTGCCAAAACCGGTTGATCATCGCATGTCCACCCGAGGTGCGGCGGCGAGCCGAGTCAGGTCCCGCAGCACCTGGTCGAGACTGCCGGCACCCGCCCACCCCGTCACCGGCACTCCGGCCTCGCGCAGCTGCCCGATCAGGTTGTCCCGCTCCATCCGCCACAGCCGCTGGGCCAGAGGCGTCCACTGTGAACCGACGACGGCACGGTTGGCAAGATCGCCAAGTGTGTCGACGGCGAGCACCAGACGCCCGGCCCGCGCCAGTGTTGCCAACACGCGGCTGATGTCCGGGCCGAGCAGCGGCGTCAGCACGATGACGAGCGCCGAGGCCGGAAACCGATGCGGGTCGAGTACGAAGCTGGCGCCATCACTAACGTCGTCGTCGGGCGGCAATCGCTGCGCGGGAACCCGACCGGCGTCGGCGCCGACCAACAACAGCCAGTCCAGCGCGCTCTGCAGCTGACGCCGACCGTGTTGAGCGCGTAGGAATCGGTACCCGCCGGCGTGCTCCACCAGCCCCACGCGGTCGCCTTGCCGGAGGTAGTGCTCGGCGACGGCCGCCGCCGCCCGGACCGCAGTGTCCACCATGGAGGCTTCGCCGCGGATGCCGCCCGAGATTCCGGCGTCGCGGACCACGTCGAGTAGGAGAACGACCGTCGCATCCCGGTCGGACCATGTCGCCGCGACGTGCGGTTCGCGGGTGCGCAGGGTCACTCGCCAGTCGATGCGGCGCAGCCGGTCACCGGGTGCGTACCGGCGTACTCCAGCCAGCTCGCCACCTTCGCCGGCCCGCCGGGACCGATGCATGCCGACGAGCGCCGACGAGCGTGGGATGCGCTGGTCAGCTCGGAACGAAGATGGGATTGGGTACACCCGCAGATCGGCCGCTGGCGTCAGAACCGGCTCCGCCACCAGAAGTCCGTCGCCAGCCACGGCGTACGCCTGGGCTGGCCCCACGACATGCCGTCCCCATCGCAGCGCCGGACCCTCCAGATCAATGCCGGCGACCTGCCCCGCGGCCAGGTCTGTCGCATATGGACGGTCGGCACGCTCGAGCGGGAGCCAGTGTGAAACAGCGATTCGGGCCACCACGAGATCCAAGGATCGTAACGACGGGTTGACCACCCGCACCGAGGCGGTGACGATGTCTCCCTCGACCGGCGGCTCGGCCGGAAGGTCGAGCTCTACCTGAGGCTCGCCCGCAGGCCGGCGGCGCAGCGACAGCGCGACGCCGAGCGCGATCGGCGCCGCGATGGCCACCAGGTCGGGGCGTCCGAGCAATCCGCCGAGAAGCACCAGTACGCCGACCAGCTGCACGGCTCGTCCCAAGGCTCGGGTCGGCGTCCACTGTGGATCGACGGGTCGTGTCTCGGATCCGGGTTCCACCGTCAGCTCCGCTGCGCCGGCAATGGAGCGTGTCCGAAGGCCGGCAACGTGCCGCTGGCGGGAGCGGGGACCTCCTCGAGCAAGGCCGCGACGACGTCCGCCGCCGCAACCCGGCGCAGCCACATCTCGGGGCGCAGGGTCATCCGGTGTGCCAGTGCCGCGACCGCGACATGCTTCACGTCCTCGGGAATGACGTAGTCCCGTCCCGCCATGGCGGCCGTCGCCCGAGACACCAGCAGAAGTGCGAGGGACCCGCGGGGTGACGCGCCCACGAGCACCTGCGGGTGGCTGCGCGTGGCGACCGTCAGCTCTACCATGTACTTCCCGATCGAGTCCTCCACGATCACGTCCTCGAGTGCGCCTTGGACCGCCAGCAGAGTATCGACGTCCACCACTGGCGCGAGCACGGCCTCCTCCCGCCGGCGGGCCATGCGCCGCTGGAGCACGTCCCACTCCTCGTCCGAGTCCGGATAGCCAAACGACACGCGCAGCAGGAACCGGTCCAACTGGGCCTCAGGCAACGGATACGTTCCCTCGTATTCGATCGGGTTTGCGGTGGCCAGCACGTGAAAGGGTGGCGGGAGCTCGTACGTCGTACCTTCCACGGTCACCTGCCGTTCTTGCATCGCCTCCAGCAGGGCCGCCTGGGTCTTCGGCGGAGTCCGGTTGATCTCGTCCGCGAGCAGCACGTTGGTGAAAATGGGCCCGGCCCGAAAGCTGAAGTCGTGGCTGCGCTGGTCGTAAAGGAACGATCCGGTGACGTCAGCCGGGAGCAAGTCCGGAGTGAACTGCAGCCGGCGGAAGCCCAGACCGAGGGCCTGGGCAAAGCTCCGGGCAGTCAGGGTCTTGCCGAGTCCGGGCAGGTCTTCCAGAAGTACATGTCCGCCGGCGAAGATGCCGGCGAGCACGAGCCGAAGCGCGTCGCGCTTGCCCACGACGACGGAGCCGACCGCCTCGAGCACCGCGGTCGCGACCCGTTCCACGTCAGTGACCGGCATAGCTTCGCGGTGTTTCACGGATCAGTCCTTTCTGGTCGGTCCGAACATGGGCGCAACTAAAGTGCCTCAAGTCGCCGGACCACCGTGGTCACGTCGGCCGGAGGGATGTTGCCGGTCTGCCGCAGCACAGACCACACGTCATCGCCGAGCAAGGCCCTGGCCCGAACGGGGTCCTTCGTACGGGTCAGGTTGTGCCGCTGGCGCAGCCGCTCGTCGGCGAGCGCGGCGAGCTCTTGCGCGAGCGTCGCCCGCGACTGCGGGGACTCGATTCGTCGGTTCCAGACGCCGACTGCCTCGAGCATCCCGTCCCCGGCGGCGCCGGCCGCGGGCGATGAAACGTCGCGTACCCGCACCAGGTCGTCGGTGCGGCGCCAGGTCGGTTCGCGTACCGAAACGCTCGCCGCCCGGATCAGTACGAGCCCGGCGATGACGCCGACGATGAGCAGGTACGGCGGAGCGAGGCCTAAGGCACGGGCCAGCACGCTCAACACGGCCGAGAGGGCAAGGATGACGACCGCCGCCGCGAGAAGCCACGGCCGGCGGGTCCGGGCGGAGCCGACCGGCTCCTCACCGGAGTCGAACAGATCGTCGAGCCCGGCGTCGGCCAGCGGCACGGACTCCTTTCGGCGCGCCATCAGCCGCGAATTCCGGAGCTCAGCTCGTCGCGCAGCTGCCCCAGCGCGGCTAGTGCCTGTTGGCGCACGGCCGCGTCAACCATGTGCGTAGCGAACCGGGCTTCACGATAGATCTCGGCGAAGCCGGCGAGCACGTCGGCGCTCACCTCGTGGTCGCTCAGCAACCGCAGCACGAGATCGGTCGACGTATCCCCCGGTCCGCGCCGGGTGCCGGCCTCAGCCGCGGCCGACTCAAGCCTCGTCCAGCAGGCGATGACCGCCCGCCGAGCATCCGTGTCGGTCTCGGCCAACGCGTGCAGCCCATGGTCGACCGCGCGCCACATCAGCCGCCGCACCTCCTCCGGTAGCGGTGCCGCCTCGTATCTGACCGTCGACCGTCCACGATGGAGCCAGGAGCCGAGAGTCGCCACACCCGCGAGAATCACGAGACCGGCGAGGACCAGGGCCGCCCCGGCCGGTACCCGGCTCGGCGCGGTTGAGACGGAATCCGAGATCGAGCCGGACGCGGCCGCCTCCGCGGTCTCATGGGGTAGGGCTCGCTCGGGCGTGGGCGCCCCGGTGGTCGGGACCGGCGGGCCCGGAAGTGCCTCGATCGACGGGTTGCCGAACGCGGCGGCGAGTATCGCGATTCCAAGGAGCGTCACGACGACCACCAACGGCAGCAACGGCCGGCCGACGAGTGCCTGCCTGGCTTCGCGCGGCGAGTGCTCATTCAACATCGGCCAACTCCCGGGCGGTTGCGAGAACCGCGTCCAGCATTGCCGGGGTGAGCCGGCCGGTAAAGGTGTTCTGCTGACTCACGTGGTAACAACCGAGCAGTGTTGGCGCATCGGGCACTTCGACCCGTACCCCATGGCCGAAGGAGGGTCGAGGCGTCGGTGCCCGCACGCCGTATGCCGCCGCAATCGCCGGCCAGAACGCGTCCCAGGCAAACTGGCCGAGGGCGACCACGACCCGCAGCGTCGGGCGCAGCAATGCCAACTCGCGCTGCAGCCACGGTGCACACGTATCGCGCTCGATCGGCGTGGGTTTGTTGGCGGGGGGCGCACAGCGGACCGCCGCGAAGATGCGTGTGTCCATCAGCGTGAGGCCGTCCGTGCGGGACACGCTCGTCGGCTGGTTGGCGAGCCCGGTGCGGTACAGCGCACCGAAGAGCACGTCGCCCGACCGATCACCGGTGAAAATGCGCCCGGTGCGGTTGCCGCCGTGGGCGGCGGGGGCCAGGCCGAGGATGCCGATGCGGGCGTCGCCCGGTCCAAAGCCTGGCACGGGACGTCCCCAGTACGTCTGGTTGCGGAAGGCCGCACGGCGTACGGCCGCGACCTCCTCCCGCCAGGCCACGAGTCGGGGACAAGCCCGACAGGCCGCGACTGCGGTGTCCAGCGTCGCCAGGTCCCGCGCCGTCGCCGCCACCTGCGCCACCTGCGCCGGGTCGCTCGCGCTCTCTCGCGCTTGGGCTGGCACCGCAGCCGCCACTACGGATCTGTCCTATTCGGAGAGCTTCTTGAGGCAGAGCACGTACCCGGTGCCGCCGGGCGGTACGGCCCGGTAGATAAACGTGGAGTTCGGGTACGCCTTGCAGATGTCGGTGCTCTTCGCCTGCGCCTCGGACTGCTTATCCAGCCGCGCTTCGACAACGTACTGGGCGGCGGTGTCGTTGCACGGGACGATCCGAGCCTTGGGGACCTCCCGATCCTCACCGACCGCCACGACCGGCAGGTCAGCGAGACAGTTGCCGGCGGCGGCATTGCGAGTCGGGTCCGAAAAGAACTTCTGGTAGATGACGTAGCCGATCGCCCCCAGCAGCACCACGACCACGATGGCGAATACCGTTCCCGCGAGCACTCCCCGCTTCTTCTTGGTGGACTTGTCGGCCGCGGCAGGAACCTCGGTCCGAGGTGCCGGAGCCGCGGCAGCCGGCGCCGTAAGCTCCGCCGGGGACGCGGGCGTTGGCCCACCGATGGTCGGCGGTTCGGCGGCAGGTGCGGGCGGCCGCTCGACGAAGGCGGGGGCGGCGGGCGGCGCGGATTGGGCGACCGGTAGCGGCGGTTCCGGCGAATCCATCGACATGGTCTGGGCAAACGGCGCGAAGGTGTTGACCGGCTCAGGCTCTGTGGACGGTGTCTCCGCCGGAGCCTCGCCAGCGTCCGTTTCGCCGGTGTTGGGCGCAAGTCCCCACGATGGTGGTGGGACCGACGTCGCCTCCGCCAACGTCGCCGGCGAGTCGATCGCAGGCGAAGCGAAGGTCGCGTCGGCGTCGGGCGAGGGCTTGTCTTCCGACACGGATGATCCTTTCGGGGTCTGTGGACGGCCCTACGGTAGCGGGTCGTCAGATCCGGCGTGGTACCGGCGGTAGGCGGAGTCAGGGAGTACGAGGACGGGCCCGGTGGTGCATTGCCACCGGGCCCGCCGTCAGTGCGAACCGTCAGCCGAGCTGGACAAAGGTGCGGATGCCCGGGGCTTCGGTGTAGGTGATCATGCCGAAATACTTCTTGGTCGCGCTAAGGCCCGTCCAGTTGACCGAAACCGACGTGGGCGTGCCGCCCGTGACCGGGATGTTCGTGCTCACGGTCAGGTTGCCCGTCGCTGCGGCCGGCACCACGTAATTGGTGATGGTGAACGTGGTGGAGCCGCCCGGCGTGGCGAACCCGTTGACGAAGACCTCGAACTGGAACCCGAGTGGGAGCGAGGCGACGAGCGTTACCTGCTCGTCCGCCGCGCCCGTGGCCGAGATTCCGACGAGCTCGAGCTGCGGATCCGCGTCTAGCTGGGCGTAGACGAACAGGTCCAGGTCGGCCGTGTTGTCGGCCGAGTCGACGCTGAACCGGTACGCCCTCGACCCGCTGGGCAGCGTCACCGTGTAGTGCTTGGTGTCCGCGTCCGCGGTCGGGTTGTTGATATCGAAGTCGCCAGTGACCACGCTGTCGGTTGTCGATGCGCCTTCGGCCAGGCCGAGCCCGACGGTGTGGAGAATGCCGGTGAAGCCCGGGGTGACCGAGTAGTTGAGCGACCCGCTCGCGCTACTGGCGGCCGAGACCTCCGCCGGTGCCGCCAACGGAACCGGACGCAGAGCGATCGGGCTGCGCACGGCGTGTGTGCCGTCGCTCCAGGTCAGGTTCCCGGTAACGAACACGTTCAGCGTTGCGGTCGTCCGGGTGAACCGAACTTTGAAGGTCTCCTCCTTGCCCGTCTTCACGAACAGGCTCGAGATCGGCTGATCGTTCGCGTTGAGGATCTGCGTGGAGAAGCCCGGTAGACCGGTCACGGTGGGCGTGTACGTGGCGTTGTGCTTCCCTACGTTCTTCACCCGCCGCGTGACCGTGATGGCACCCGGCACCTGCCCGGCCGCGATGGAGGCCTGGTTCAGCTGCGGGCCCGCGATCGCGGGCAGCGTGTCGAACGGCGGAGCAAACTGGACGCCCTGGCTGATCATGTACCCGCGGTAGTCGTTCGGCGTGGTCGGGTAGACGAGGCCTGGGTCGGCCGCCCCGTTCGGGTTGACGAAGCCGGCGCCCTGGGCGAACGGGCTGGTTGTCGTCTTCGTGTCGATCGCCGAGGTCATCATTGCTGACTTGATCTCTGACGGCATCCAGTCCGGGTGCAGGGCCTTCAGCAGCGCGCCAATACCCGCGATGTGCGGCGAGGACATCGACGTGCCCGACATGAAGTCGAAGTTGCGCCCATGATTGGTCGGCGGTGCCACCGCGGCGACGACGTCGTTACCCGGCGCCGCAATGTCCGGCTTCAGGATGTCGCCACCGGTGGTCGTCGATGGACCCCGGGAGGAGAACGTCGTGATCTCCGGAACGTCCGGCGCCGCGGCCACCTCGGCCGCCGTCGGAGCCACGATCGCGGCGGTCGCACCGGCCGTACCGGCGTACGCGACGACCTGCGCGCCGTCAGTGTCGCTCAGGTGCACCGACGGTACGGCGTGGTAGTCGCCGTTGAGCGAGTTCGGGCTCGGGTTGACCAGAACCATGCCGACGCCGCCCGCGCGCTTGACCTCGAAGCTCTTGTCGATGCGCGCGTTCACACCGCGAGTGCAGATCACGATCTTGCCGGTGACCAACGCCGGGTCGAGTGTGTTGTCGAAGCACAGATCCGCGTCACCATCAGCGGCCGAGGCAAGCTTGCCGGCGATCGACGTGATCAGCGGCGTCTGGGTGGGCAGGGTCAGGGTGGTCGAGGCACCAAGGAACCTCCGGTGATCACCGAGCTCCACAACGCCGTAGGCCTTGCGGAATGTCGCGGCGGCCACCGTGGTGACCCACGGCGCCGGGTGGTCGAGGGTGCTCGGGTTCGGGCCGCTGTTGCCGGCCGAGTTAGCCACGAAGACACCAGCGTTGGAGGCGGCCCGGAATGCCTGTGCGACCGGGTCGAGGATGTTGGACTCGGACGAACCGCCGATCGAGTAGTTGAGTACGTCGACGCCGTCGAGAATCGCATCGTTAATCGCCGCCACGCTGTCGGAGTTGAAGCAGCCGGCGGGGATGCCGGGCTTGCCCTCCCAGCACACCTTGTACATGGCGACGTGGGCCATGGGCGCCATGCCGGAAGCGGTCCCGATCGGGTTGCCATCGATGCTCACCGGGACGCCCGGATTGCCGGCGGCGGTGGACGACGTGTGCGAGCCGTGTCCGGAGCCGTCCCGCGGGGAGAGGAATTCCTCATCCGCGACATCCTCCGCACCGAAGCCGGCAACGTAGTAGCGCGCACCGATCAGCTTGCGGCCGCACAGGTTCACCGCGAAGGAGTTGTCCTCGCCCGGCACGCACACGCCGTTCCACTTCTTCGGCGCGCCGATCGCGCCGGTGGTGGCGAACGACGCGCTCTCCGGCCAGATGCCACTGTCAATGACGCCAACCACGACGCCTCGACCGGCGTCGCCCTGACCACCGAGTTGGGCCCAGATGCCACCGGGCGCATTGAGGCCGAGGAACTCGGGCGAGAATGTGGTGTCGGGCTTGGCTAGCTGGTCCTCGACCACCGAGACGACGCCCTCAGTCCGGGAGAGGGCGTCAGCTTGCACACCGGTGAGCTGGGCGGCCAGGCCGTTGTTGGTGACGGTGTAGTCGTACATCTTGTGCGCGCCGACCTTGGCCATCGCGGCGTCGTGGATGCCGGTCAGGTGCTGCTGCCAGCCCTTCACGTCCGCCGAGTTCTTGTCGATCTTCTCGCCGGCGGCCGGCTTGGTCGCCCTGAAGCCTTGCTGGTAGCCCTCGTAGGACGCAACCGGGTCATCGATGAAGGTGACGATGTAACGTCCGTCCTTGAAGTTCGCCGCGCTGCCGTTGTTGACGGCGGCGTTGGAGATGGTCGCGGCCGCGATGGTTCCCGCGGCCACGGCAACGATAGGGATCGCGATGAGACTCGCTCGCCGTAACCCCTTCTTCGATCGGAAGATCATCTAGCTCTCCTCATACATGATGGAGCTACGCCCCGGGGCAGGGCATTCGGCGAATATCCTGATGATGAAGACCTTCGCTGTCTAGGCGGGCTTTCCCGTGTTTTCCCAGGAGATGTGCGTTGGCGTGAAAGCCATTTAGGTCAAGATGGAAGTGCATCAAAGCCAAACTTGGAAGCACTTCGATGTGATTCGGACATCGACGCACGATTCGAACATGGGAATGCCGGAGTGCGGCGATATATGCGATCCCCGCAGCGGAGCGAACGTCAGGTCGGCTGTTGAATGCTGAAGCAGATGCCGTCGAGGATGTCGTGTTCACTTGCGACGACCGTCTCCGCATCGACGCATTCCATCACGACGCGCAGGATCAGCGCCCCCGCGCCGATCACGTCGGCGCGGCCCGGATGCATGGGCGGCAGAGCCAGCCGCTCGGCGTGGGTGAGCCCGAGCAGGTCCGCGGTTACCGCGGCGACGTCGGCGTACGGAATCCGGGCGTGATGAATCCGCGAGGGATCGTAACGATCGAGGCGCAGGGCCAGCGCGGCCACCGTAGTGACGGATCCGGCGAGGCCGATGAAAGTACGGGCACGGCGCGCCGGTACGACCTCGAGCGCCCGATCCACGGCGCCGCGGATGTCCACCTCCGCCGCGGCGACCTGATCCGGCGTCGACGGATCGTCGCGCAGGTGCCGCTCGGTTATCCGGACGCATCCGATGTCGACGCTCACGGCATTCGCGACCGCCACAGCCTCGTCCCCCGCGGCGCCACCCAGCACGAACTCGGTGGAGCCGCCACCAATGTCGACAACGAGGTACGGCGGCGGCGACGACGCGGGCAGGCCCCGCACGGCGCCCAGGAACGAGAGGCGGGCCTCTTCGTCGCCCGTCACCACCTCCGGTTCCACGCCAAGAGTCGCGATGACCATGTTGTGGAACTCCGACGAGTTCTCCGCGTCGCGGGTCGCGCTGGTCGCGACCATCCGGACCTGGTCGACCCGAGCATCGTCAATCTGAGCGGCATAAGCGGCCAGCGCGACCCGGGTGCGCTCGATGGCCGCCGACGAGAGCCGACCGGTACGGTCGACGCCCTCACCGAGTCGCACGATCTCCATGCGGCGCACGACATCGATCAGAGGAGATGTCTTCTCCGTCGGGAGATCAGCTACGAGAAGTCGCACCGAATTCGTCCCGCAGTCGACCGCCGCCACCCTCGTCACGGGTTCATCCTCACAGATGCATGAGCATGCGGGTGTTGCCGAGCGTATTCGGCTTCACCCGCTCCAGGTCGAGGAACTCGGCCACACCCTCGTCGTAGGAGCGCAGCAGCTGTTCGTAGACGTCGTGCGGCACCGGAGTACCGTTGATCGGGGTGAAGCCGAACGAGCCGAAGAATCCCGTCTCGAAGGTCAGAACGAACACCCGCCGCACACCGAGCTCTCGCGCCGTGTCCAGGAGCGCGCTTACGATCTTGTGGCCGATCTTGTGCCCACGCCAGTTCTCGTCGACCGCGACCGTACGGATCTCGGCAAGATCCTCCCAGAGCACGTGGACGGCGCCGCAGCCCACGACCCCGCCGTCGACATCGGCAACCCAGAACTCCTGCACGTCCTCGTAGATCGCCACGGTCGCCTTGGACAACAGTCGCCGGTCAGCTGTGTACATATCGATCAGGCGCCGGATAGCGCGCACGTCGGGGGTGCGGGCCCGACGGACCGTGATCTCCACGGGGGAAGCGTATCGGCTTGCTCAAGGACGGCCGATACAGCGTCGCCGCCCTTGACACCGCCTACCATATTCGTGTGCATGACCCCCCGGATCCCTCGTGTACTGGTGGTCGCGCTCGCGACCACGTTGGCCGCGGGCACTATCGGCTGCGGCGTGCTGAATCAGGCACAGGACCTGGTCAACAACGCCCAGGTGCTCAGCGACTTCGCCGATCGACTCGGCAAGGCGCAGACGCTGACCTACACCGCCGACTACGTGACCCCGGACGGATCGACGGTGACCCTGGCGCAACAGCCGCCGAACACTGCCTTCATCGCCAAGGACAGCCTCTTCATCTTTACCAAGGACGCGATCATCCTGTGCAGCACTGAGAAGGCCATCCTCACGTGCCAGAAGTCAGCCAACAACCAGTCCACTATGGACTCATCCGATTCAGAGCTGATGGGCGGCCTGGGCGGGCCCGGCTTCGTCACGCCCGAGGTGGCTCTCGGCCTCATCCTCGCCGCATCGCTCGTGCCCGGAGCAAAGGTCGAGCAGTCGTCGAAGACGATCGCCGGCCAGGGCTCGAAGTGCGCGTCGGCCACCGGTCTCGAGGCCGCCGCGGAGCAAGGTGATACGGACTCACCCAAGGAGTTCACCGTCTGCGTCACCGATGCTGGAATCCTCGGTTCGTTCACCGCGACATCGATCGCGGGCGAGCAGATCGGAATCGAGCTGACGAAGTACAGCGATACTGCCGACGTTGCCCTCTTCGCTCCGCCGGCTGGGGCGAAGATCGTCGATGTGACGCAGATCCAGCCGGCGTAGGCCTTCCTAGGGTTCAGGGCGCCACACACGGACCGTCTGTCCACCATGGAGCGATTCGGGCGAGAACCTCGTCGCCGAACGGATTACCGCCCGTTCCCTCGGCAAGCGACTGGGCAAGGTGGACGTGCAGGCACTTCACCCGGGTCGGCATGCCGCCCGCCGACACTCCCGCGATCTCGGGGACGTTCTCGATCGACTCGCGACGGGCGAGGTAGCGCTCGTGGGCGGCCCGGTAGCGCGCGGCGAGATCCCGATCCTCCGCGAGCCGGGCTGACATCTCGCGCATGAGACCGGCTGACTCGAGCCCGCTCACGGCGCCGGTCGCCCGCGGACAGGTCAGGTAGTACAACGTTGGAAACGGTGTGCCATCGGCCAGCCGAGGCGCTGTCTCCACGACATCGGGCAACCCGCATGGGCAGCGGTGCGCGACCGCACGTGCGCCCCGGGGCGGCCGGCCGAGCTGTGCGGCAACCACAGCGCGATCGTGAGGCTCCAACGGCTCCCGCGACGAAGACATACCTCAGCGTACGGGTGGATCATCCGCGGTCTGCACGCTCGACCAGACCTGTTGGTACCACGCCGGTTTTGCCGCCTCGCCCGACTCGCCGACGGTCGTGGGGTCGACACCCACCACGTAGACGCGCTCGCCGACCCGCACGAGTTGCAGCCGGGCCCGGGCCTGGGCAATGACGTAGTCCTCGTCGTTCCAGCGGTCCACCTGCTCGACCAACTGTTGGATCTGTTCTCGCTGCGCTCGTTGGTCTGACTCCAGCTTTCTGATCTCAGCTTGTTGCGCCAGATAGACCCGGAGTGGATAGGCGTACGCGAGGATCAGCGCCAACAGCAGCAACCCAAGCGCGGCCGCGCGACCCGAGATCCGGATCGGCGCCCCGGTACGGCGCGCGGGGGCGGCTCCGCGACGACCACCCATACGCGGACCAGCGCGGTGGTGCCCGTACTTCTCCGGCTCCGTCACGGCGTACCGGCCGCTCTTTCGGCCCGTGACATCGGGCAAAGGGCTGCGTTCGGCGGCGCGCCGCGCAATACCACGGCCGGCAGGGCGGGCACCGGCGTTCGGTGCCGGACGCGCACCACCTCGGGCCGGACCCTGCCCGCTCGGCATCCGCCGCTGAATCACACCGCCTCCGTACCGGCCAAACCTGTCGATGATCTAGGGCAGATCCGGGCCCATAAAGATCCACTGCCCCGGATTCGCCCTAGATCACGCGACGAGTCAGGCCTTACGGTACCGAGGGAACGCGCCTGCGCCGGCGTAACGCGCCGCGTCATCGAGCTCTTCTTCGATGCGCAGCAGCTGGTTGTACTTCGCCACCCGCTCCGACCGCGCGGGAGCACCCGTCTTGATCTGGCCGCAGCCGGTGGCCACCGCGAGATCGGCGATCGTCGTATCCTCGGTCTCTCCCGAGCGATGGCTCATCATGCACCGGTAGCCGGCCCGATGGGCCAACTCCACCGCGTCGAAGGTCTCCGTCAGCGAACCGATCTGGTTCACCTTCACGAGAACGGCGTTCGCCGCGTTCTCCTCGATACCGCGAGCGATCCGCTCCGGGTTGGTCACAAAGAGGTCGTCGCCGACGATCTGAATCCGGTCGCCGAGCGAGAGCGTCAGCGCCTTCCACCCCGCCCAGTCATCCTCCGCCAAAGGGTCCTCAATGGACACGATGGGGTACCCGTCGGCCAGCCCGCGGTAGTAGGCGATCATTTCGTCGGAGGACTTCGTGGCCCCCTCGAACGTGTAGCCCTCACCCTCCTTGAAGAACTCGGTGGCCGCCACGTCAAGCGCGAGCACGATGTCGGTGCCCAGGGTGTATCCGGCGGCCTGAACGGCCTCCGCGATCAGGTCGAGCGCCGCCCGGTTGGCCGGCAGGTTGGGCGCGAAGCCGCCCTCGTCACCGAGGCCAGTCGAGAGCCCCTTCTTTTTCAGCACCGACTTCAGTGCATGGTAGACCTCGGCCCCGCTACGCAGCGCCTCGCGGAACGTCGGGGCACCAATCGGCGCGATCATGAACTCCTGAATGTCCACATTGGAGTCTGCGTGGACCCCGCCGTTGAGGATGTTCATCATCGGTACCGGCAACAGATGGGCGTTTGGGCCGCCGAGATAGCGGAACAGGCTGAGTTCGGCCGAGGCGGCGGCCGCCTTGGCCACGGCGAGCGACACCCCGAGGATCGCGTTCGCGCCGAGGCTCGACTTGCCCGGCGTGCCGTCGATGTCGAGCATCCGCTGATCGATCGCGCGCTGATCACTGGCCTCGTACCCGACCAACTCCTCGACGATGCGATCGGCGATGTTCGTAACGGCGTTCTCCACGCCCTTGCCCAAGTACCGCTTCGGGTCGCCGTCGCGCAACTCGACCGCCTCGAAGGCGCCGGTGGATGCCCCGGACGGCACGGCCGCGCGGGCAATGGTTCCGTCGTCCAGGCCGATCTCCACCTCGACCGTCGGGTTCCCCCGCGAGTCGAGAATCTCCCGAGCAACGATTCCCTCGATGGTTGCCACGTGATCTCGCTCCTTGTGCTGGCTGCTGGTGTGTTCCCAAGACCGTGCGGTCCGCGGCGCTGCGGGAGTACGGCCTGAGCCTAACGCCCTGCCCTCAGCCGAACAGCATTGACCGCAGGTGGCGCGGTGAGGGAGAACCGTGGGACAACATCCGGTCATGCCAGATGCGGGGGGCGACCCCGTGCGGTCGGGCCCTCCCGATCGCGGCGACCTCGTTGTAACCGACGAAGTATGTCGACAGCTGAGTCGAGGTGAGCAGTGCGCGGCGCCACTTTCCGGCCGCCTCGCCGTCCTCCTGAAAACCGCGCTCGGTCATGAGCGCCATGGCTTCCCCCTCGGTCATACCGTCGCAGTGCACCGCCTGATCGAGGATCGCGTTAATCGACATTCGCAGCTGCATCTTCAGTTGATGCAGGCGCAACGCCGGACCGCCGAATCCGTGGTCGGCCATGACCTCCTCGACGTAGACCGCCCACCCCTCGATGAATGGCCCCGAGCGGGCGAGCGCCCGAACCCTGGTCGACCCCACATATCGGCGCGAGTGGGCGATCTGGAGGAAGTGGCCGGGCATCGCCTCGTGCACGGTCAGGTTGCGCATCATGTGGTTGTTGTACTCGCGGTAGAACGACTCCACCCGTTCCGGTGACCAGCCGGCCGGTGTCGGCGCGATGCAGTAGAACGTCGGGACCGAGGCTCGCTCCAACGGCCCCGGTGAGTCGCAGTAGGCAATCGCCACGCCCCGGGCGAACTCCGGCATCTCCTGAATGACGCACGGATCGTCCACGAGCGACACCAGATCAGCCGAGCGGACGAACTCGGTGCACTCGTCGAAGGTGAGCTGCGCCAACGCCACGATCGATGTGTCGTCAGGGTGCTCGTCGCCGAGACGTCCGAGCGCCGTCCGTACCGTGTCGTCGTCGGCCCGTCCGCCGACCAGTTCCGCCGCCACCTCGCGGATTTCGGCGGCTACCCGATCCAGATTCTCCCGAGCCAACCGGTACACGTCCGCGGCGGTGAGCTCGGTGTCGAGCGTGTGCCACAGCTTGGCCTCCCACAACCGGCGGCCCAGGCGCGGGTCGCGCTCCGGCTCCGCGGCGGCCCGCTGGTCAAGCCAGTCTGCGAAGGACTCCAGTGCGGCCACAGCGTCCACTGCGACAAGCTCCACAGTGGACCACATCGCCGGCACGTCGGCGCACAGCGCGGGGACCCGATCCTTGACGAGCCCGGCCGTCCCGCGGAACTGCCCGGCCGCCGTTTCCAGGTGGATCTGCGGACACTCCCTCAGAACGCCTCGGGCGGCATCGAGCATGTCCGGGATCGCGGCGAGCCTGGAGGCAAGAGCCTCCAGCCGCTCTGCGACCGGAGCGAACGGCCGAGCGATCAAAGCATGCAGCAGCGCGCCCGGATTGTGCGCCAACGGATTCCACTCGTGGTCGCGCACCTCGGTGAGCTGGAACAGGTTGCGCTCAACAAGCGACAACAGCTGTTCGTGGTCGACTCGTTCAGCGGCGTTCAGGCCATCGGTGTCCACACCGGACAGTGCGCCCGACGCGTCACGGAGCATCGCCACTCGAGCGGCCACGCCGTCGGCCGACAGGTCCGGCAAGCGATGGTCGTGGCGATGGTCCCCGGCGCTCGAGGCGAGTGCCGGGTCGGCGGCGAGCAGCTCGTCGACGATGCGCTCAGCCAACGGCACGAACGACCCGATGGTTGCGGACATGCGGCCCAAACTATCCGATCGTGGGATTCGACCCCTGCTCAACCGCCCGTACCAGCTCGGACCTGGCGAGAGCGATCCGCCGCAGCGAGGCCTCGGGATCCAGCCCGGCGGCGACCGCGCGATCCACGATGGCGAACAACAGCGCCCCGAGCTGGTCATCATCGGTAAAGCTGGGAACGCTGTCTTCGTCGCCCGGCACCGGCATCCCTGCGCGTCTGGTGCGGGCGACAATCGTGCCCGCGAGTGCCAGAGCCGGCTGACCCCAGGCGATTCCATCGAGGACCGAGTCGCGTTCCTTCTCGGCCTTCTTGATCTGCTCCCAGTTGGCGATGATCTCGTCCACGTCGGCTACCTGGACATCGCCGAAGACGTGGGGGTTGCGCCGTACCAACTTTTCGACCAGGCCGCCAGCCAGGTCGTCGATCGACCACGGCACCGGCGCCTCCTGCGCCATCCGGGCGTGCAGAACCACCTGGAGCAACACGTCGCCGAGCTCCTCCCGCAACGCCTCGAGATCGTGCGCGTCGATCGCGTCGTGGGCCTCGTACGCCTCCTCGAGGAGATACCGCGCCAGCGTCTGGTGGGTCTGCTCCCGCTTCCAGGGATCGCCGCCCGGCGAGACGAGGCGATCCATGACCGTCACCACGTCCAGCAGCCTCGCGCCATGCGGATCCCACGAGCCGTACCAGAGCTGCAGGTCGGCCGTGCCGGGCGCCCGTGCCAGCCGTAGGCCGAGATCGCGAGCGAGCACCTCGTCGCCGTGCGGCCCGGCGAGCCACACCACGGTGCCGTGCTCGGCCACCGCGTCGAGCAAGGTCCCCGCCGCGGCAGCGCAGTACGTCATCGCGCCACCGGCGGCCTCAATCGCCGCCGATAGCTCCGTCGGGCCCGCGGCGAAGACCCGATGCGTACGGACGAGGTCCCACGCTTCGGCCGTGAGCAGCCCGGCCGGTAGCCGGGGCGATGTCACGAGAAGTACAAGCCGAGCCACGCTCAGCTCACGTCGCGGACCGCACCGGTGCCCTGGTCGCCCATGGGCAGGTCGACCAACACGAGCTGGCCCTGGGAGACCGCCAGCAGTGGGACGTTCAAGGGTTGGTAGCGCGGGGTGACCGTGAGCCCGTACCGGTCCAGCGCAGCGAGTAGTTCGGTCCGCAAGCCGAGCGCCTGGGAATACTCGGGCAGCTCCTGCAGCGCCTGCTTTATCGCGTCGTAGGGCTGGACGTCTTGGCCCGCGCTTTGTGCGAGCTCCGAATACCTGCGGTACACGTCCTGCATCTCGGCCTCGGTCGGCGGTTGAGGCGTGGCATGCTCACGCAGCGCCGTCAGATAGGTCGAGGTCTCCGCGTTCAGCCGTACGAATGGATCATCGGCGGGCGCGCCGTAGCTCGCCGCCGTGCCCTCGTAGTCGGGCGCGGGCAACTCAATGCCCTTCTCCCGTGCGTAGCGGCGGGCCGCCTCGCCGAAGACCGTGAGCTCGGCGACGGACTGCCGGACCTGACCGACCGGGTCCTTGAAGTCGCTGTTTTTGGCGGCCAGGTCGGTCGCGAACCGCTGGGCGGTGGCCTCGATCTGGGCGTCGCTCACGGTGACGTCGCCGATCCGGATGCCTTGATTCGGGTTGTTCTGGCATCCGGACAGGCCCAGCAACCCGACCAGGGCCAACACGACGACTGACCCCAACCTCGCACGCTGCATTCCGAAAGCCTCTCATTCGTCCCGGAACGGTCAGTGTCGGGGTACTGGACGGAACACCTCCGAGCAGTCACCATGACTCGATCCGCGCCACCGATTGGGGACCCCGCCCATGACCCGCCCCGCCGAAGCGTCGCGCCCCAACCGGGTGGCCGCGCGACTCGGACTTCCAGCGACCGGCCTAAGCAGCCTGCAACCACGGGAAGTCTGGGCATGGATCGAACGAGTGCGCGCGGGCGGGCTCGATCCGGCTCAGCGCACGGCGACATTGGTCCTCGTCTACCGGACGTGGATCGTCGCCCTATTGCTCAAGGCGCTCGGGTCAAGTTGGGACGTTGCTTGGCATTTCAGGTTCAATCGTGATGATTTCGCTCCGCCACACGATGTCAATCTGATCGGCGACGGCATCGCGATCGCACTCGTGCTGTTCCACTGGTACACCCGCCTTGGCGTGGACCGGCTGGCGCTGCGGCTGATGATGGGCGGCGCCGCCCTGTTCGTTTTCTCGGCGCCGGTCGACGTGATCAATCACAGGATCAACGGACTGGACATCACGTCCTGGAGCGTCACCCATTTCGGGCTCTACACCGGGACCGCAATCATGATCGCCGGTGCGCTACGCGGCTGGTACCTACACGGCTCCGGCCGGTCAGACCGGTCGCTCGTACTGGGTGCACTGTGGTTCTTCTTCCTCGAGAACGTCTGGTTCCCGGCCCAGCACCAGGAGTACGGCGTCGAGGCGATCGCCGCCTGGGACCGCGGGAAGCCGTACGCGGAGCCGTCCCTGCTGGAGTTCGCGGCCAACCAAATCGGCCGGCCGGTCGATCGGACCGCGGTCGTGGCATTCGCGTTGCCGGTACCACCGTGGGTCTATCCGATCTGGATCGTGACCGCGGTCGCGCTCACGTTGCTCGTGGCCCGTCGCACCATCGGCTTGCGGTGGACCGCGACCACACTTGCGGCGGCCTACGTCGCCTGGCGGTGTGTGCTCTTCCCACTGTTCGTGGTGGCGAAGTTCCCGACCTCGGCGGTTCCCTTCCTCCTGCTGGCCGCCGGGGTCGCGGTGGACCTCGTCTGCAGGCTGGAGCTGTCGATCGTGCCCCAGGCGGCGCTCGGCGCAGTTACGGTCAGCACGGCCACCTACCTTGCGATCTTCGTCCAGTCTTCGCTGCTCGTCGCGCCGCCCGTCTCGTACTGGTCGGCCTTCGCGGCCGCCGGCGTACTGTTCCTTGGCTGGGCGGGAGTCCTGTACCTACCGATGGGCGCCGTCGTCCGCCATGTCCGGTGACGACGGCGCCCATCCGCTCAATCAGACCGTCAGCGCCAGCCCGTGATGTCGAGCACGACACCGAAACCGGTCTTGTTGTGCTGGATGCTCACATAGAAATGCTTGCCGGAAGGGTCGAAGAAGCCGCCCGTCCACTCCGCCGTCAGGTCGTTGAGCGTCGCGATCCGCAGGCATCCGTCGCCGAGCAGATCGTCGTCGTCGCCATCGTCGAGGCACGACCACAGGTCGTTGTTATGGGGCCGCTCGAAGTCGGTCTCGCCGTCCTCGTGAATGATCCAGTTTCCGCGCCCCGGCTGGTAGGCGATGTTGTCGGGCATATTCAGCTCAGGCGAACCGACCACGAACGTCCGCGCCTGCGGCACCGAGGTCGCCGCGGTCGCGGTCGCCACCGTCCCGTCCAGGATGCACATAGCCTCGCCGTAGTAGTGGGCCTGCTCCCGGCCGGTGTTGTTGCCGCAGAAGCGCACCGCTCCGGTCGCCAACGCCGCTTGGTCCAGGGCGATGTCCTCAGGCCGGTAGAAGCCCGTTGCCCTGACCGCGGCCGCGCCTGGACGCAACGAGCCCGTGGTGGAGTCCGGGAGGATCGGAACCCACGTGCCGTCACCTTGCGACATGCCCGGCCCGGTGTTCGAGCCCTGCCCAATCTTGAGAACCGAGACGGTACCCGCCGCGAGCGGCGAGTCGGACAGCGACGTGATCGCCGCCCCGCCTGCCCATGGGTGGGTCGGGATGAACCGGAAATACGAGCCGCCGGCCGCACCGTTGCTCGGCGCAAGCTCGTCGCCGTAGTAGGTGGCGCCAGAGGGAAGGATGCCGATGCCTTCGAACGCAACCGAACCCAGTGCCGGTCGCTGCACGATCTTCGGCGTGCTTGTCACACCTGTGATCCGGTCGAGAGTTGCGCCGGTGACGCCGAGCGGGTCGATCATCTCATAGACGTGCCCGTTGGACGCCTCCTCGCCGAAGATCACCGTTCCCCACGGGGTGACGTGCAACGGGTCGCACGAGGTGGTCCCGGTGACAATCGTCGTAGCGGCGCCAGTGGCGAGGTCGATGCGCTGCACGCCCGGATTTGCGGTTCCCTGCTCGTTGCAGGCCAGCAGGTGGGTGGGGTTATCCGGGGGCCACAGCGCCATCATGTCCAGGTTGGGCGCCGCATTGCCGCTCGTGACCAGCCGTGCCTTCAAACCGTTGGCCAGCCTCGCGAGCCGCAGCGGGTCGCCGGCGGCGGTCGCGGCGTCTACGTCCTCAGCCGACGACTCGTCGATCCCGTGAATCACACCGAAGTACTTCTTGGCATCGTCCTCGCCTGAACGGTCATCTCGGGACCAGGCACTGGCGGACAGCGTCGTAGCCGCCACGATGGTCACCGCCACGACAGCGGTGAGTGCCGCGATCAGCGCTCGATAACGTGAATCTCTCAGCCTGCGGGACATCCGCATCCTCCAACCTTTCGTTGTCTTGGCTCGCTGGCACCGTCCCCGGCCGTCCCACGCACGAGGTACGTGTTACGGCCAACACACCAGGGCGGCGACCGCACCAACCGGTGCCAAGCCTCGATAGGTCGGTCTAACGAAGGCGGGCAGACAGAACGTGTCGTCCCACGAACCACAAGGGAACGACTCTCCAAATCATTCGTTCATCTCGCTGGGCCGACGGCTAGCTCAGTATTTGGGTAAGCAACCCCTCACACCACGTCAACAACGCCACGTCGCGAAGTGGCTCGCCGCCTACGTTCTTCGTCATCGGGCGCGGCACCGAGACCTGCTCGGCCACGGTCTTGTACACCGCATCCGGGTAGTAGCGCTTCAGCCGGAGCTGCTTGGAATCAGGCAGTGGCATTGGCCCGAACCGGATGTGGCGGCCCTGCAGCGAGACATCGTTGAGCCCGTACTGGCGCGCCAGCAACCGGAACCGGGCGACCTCGAACAGGTTAGCGACCTGCTCCGGCGGAGACCCGTACCGGTCGCGCATCTCAGCCTCGACCTCGGCCAGCCGTTCGGTGGTCTTCGACTCCGCGACCTTCCGGTACATCTCCAGCCGCAGCCGCTCCACATTCACATACTCGTGCGGCAGGTGTGCGTCGACCGGCAGATCCACCTTGACGTCGACGACCTCCTCCGGCTCTTCACCCTTGAACTGCGCTACGGCTTCGCCCACCATCCGCACGTAGAGGTCGAATCCGACGCCCTCGATGTGGCCGGACTGTTCGCCTCCGAGCAGGTTGCCCGCGCCTCGGATCTCGAGATCCTTCATGGCCACGTACATGCCGGCGCCCAGCTCAGTGTGCTGGGCGATAGTGGCCAGCCGTTCGTGGGCCTGCTCGGTGAGCGGTCGCTCCGGCGGGAACAGGAAGTAGGCGTACGCCCGCTCGCGCCCGCGGCCGACCCGGCCCCGGATCTGGTGCAGCTGCGCCAGTCCGAGCAGGTCGGCCCGCTCGACGATGAGGGTGTTCGCGTTCGGGATGTCGATACCGGACTCCACAATGGTGGTACAGACCAAGACGTCGTACTGCTTCTCCCAGAATGCGACCATGACCTTCTCGAGCGTGTCCTCGCCGAGCTGACCGTGGGCGACTCCGATGCGCGCCTCCGGCACCAGCTCTCGCAGCCGGCGGGCCGCCCGTTCGATCGACTCCACCCGGTTGTGCAGATAGAACACCTGCCCGTCACGGAGCAGCTCCCGATGGATGGCGGCGGTCACCTGCCGATCGTCTTGTGCACCAACGAAAGTGAGCACCGGGTGCCGCTCTTCCGGCGGCGTGGCAATCGTGGACATCTCGCGGATGCCGGTGATGGCCATTTCCAACGTACGGGGGATCGGCGTCGCGGACATCGACAGTACATCGACCGAAGCGCGCATGGTTTTCAGGTATTCCTTGTGCTCCACGCCGAAGCGCTGTTCTTCGTCCACAATGATCAGTCCGAGCTCACGGAATCTGGTGGTCGACTGCAACAGCCGGTGGGTGCCAATGACGATGTCCGCCGTCCCCTCGCTGATCCGGGTGAGGGTGTCCTCGGCCTCCTTCGGGGTCTGGAACCGCGACAGCTGCCGGATGTCGATTGGGAACTGGTTCATCCGGTCCGAGAACGTGTTGTAGTGCTGCTGGGTGAGCAGTGTGGTCGGCACGAGCACGGCGACCTGCTTGCCGTCCTGCACCGCCTTGAACGCCGCCCGCACCGCGATCTCCGTCTTGCCGTAGCCGACGTCGCCACAGATCAACCGATCCATCGGTATCGGCCTTTCCATGTCGGCCTTGACCTCTTCGACCGCCGACAGTTGGTCCGGTGTCTCGGTGTAGGGGAAGGCGTCCTCGAGCTCGCGCTGCCATGGTGTATCCGGCCCGAAGGTGTGGCCCTTCGCGTGCTGGCGTGCCGCGTAGAGCTGGATGAGCTGGGCTGCGATCTCCCGTACGGCCTTGCGCGCCCTGGCCTTCGCGTTCTTCCAGTCCGCGCCACCCATCTTGTGGAGCGTCGGGTTTTCTCCGCCAACGTAGCGGGACAGCTGGTCGAGCGAGTCCGTCGGTACGAACAGACGATCCCCGGGCTGGCCGCGCTTGCTCGCGGCGTATTCGATAACCAGGTACTCCCGGTCGGCGCCGTTGACGGTGCGCTGCACGAGTTCGACGTACTTGCCGATGCCGTGCTGCTCGTGCACCACGAAGTCGCCGGCGCGAAGCTCGAGTGGGTCGATCGTGTTGCGCCGCCGGCTTGGCATCTTCGTCATGTCGCGGGTCGAAGTGCCCCGGCCTCCAGAGACATCGTTGCCGGTGAGCAGGGCCAGCCGTCCGACGTCGTCGGTGAAGCCGTGCTCGAACGCTCCGGTCGTGACGACGATTTCGCCATCGCTCGGTGGACTGTCCAGTGTAGACGCTTCGCGCACACCGAGCCCGGCGTCGCGCAGCACCTCGGCCGCGCGCTTGGCCGGGCCGTGGCCGGTGAAGACGAGCACCGAGCGCCATCCGTCACCCGACCACCGCTTGAGGTCGTCGACCACCTGGCCCGTCTCGCCGTGATAGAGCGGTACCGCCTGCGCGGATAGGGCGAGCGTCCGGCCGACATCGGGACCTACGTCCGGCAGCACATCTTCATCCGGCTCGCGCCACGGCTCGTCCTCGTACGACCTCCGCTGCGGGGCCGCGGCCAAGCCGAACGGGCTCACCGACCACCACGGCTGGCCCAGCTCGGCGGCCGTGGCCCGGACCTGGGCCAGCGACCGGAACGCGGCCGCGCCCAGGTCGACCGGCGCCTTGCCGCCGCTCGCGGCCGCAGCCCAGCTCGCGCGCAGGAACTCCTCGCTGGTGCGGACCAGGTCGTGCGCCCGCGCGCGGATTCGCTCCGGATCGCAGAGCAGGAGCATCGTCTGCGCTGGCATGCAGTGCAGCATGAGCTCGAGCGAGTGCTCACCGTCGAGCAGGGCCGGGGCGAGCGACTCCATGCCCTCGACTGGGATCCCGGCGGCCAGCTTGTCCAGCATCTCTGCGAGCTCGGGATGCCGCTGCGCCAATTGGCCCGCGCGCTCGCGGACGTCATCGGTGAGCAGAAGCTCGCGGCAGGGCGGCGCCCACACTCGCTCCACTGTGGATAGAGTCCGCTGATCCGCGACAGCGAAGCTGCGGATCTCCTCAATCTCGTCGCCCCAGAACTCCACCCGCAGTGGGTGCTCCTCGGTGGGTGGAAAGACGTCGAGGATGCCGCCCCGTACGGCGAACTCCCCTCGCCTCGTCACCAGATCCGTGCGGGCGTAGGCGATATCAGTCAGTCGCCGGACGACGGTCTCGAGGTCCGCCGAGGCACCGGTGGTCAGCTCGAGCGGCTCCAGGTCGCCCAGACCCTTCAGCTGCGGCTGCAGCACCGATCGCACGGGAGCCACGACAATCCGCAGCGGCGTGCCTTGGGGATGGGCGAGGCGGCGCAGCACCGCCAGCCGCCGGCCGACCGTGTCGCTACGAGGAGAGAGCCGCTCATGCGGCAACGTCTCCCACGCCGGATAGACCGCGACGGCGTCGTCCGGTATCAGCTCGCCCACGCCGGCAGCCAGTTCCTCCGCCTCGCGGGTGGTCGCGGTGACCGCCAGCACCGGGCGGCCCGCGCCGCCATGATCGGTCGCCGCCGCCAGCACCGCGGCGACCACAGCACGCGTGGAGGCCGGCGACGTGATGTCGACCTGATCGGCGTCGACCGCGCCGGGCTCGGCCAAGTCCCGGGCTCGCACCAGAGCGGGGTCAGCCAGTGCCGCCGTTAGCAGGCCGTGCAGTCTCATGCCAACTCCTGAGCACGCAGGATTGCCCCCTACCGGCGTCGGCAGGGGGTGTCGTATCGCCCGCCCAGCCTATCTCGCCGCGCCGGCCGCCGCGCCACCCGGCGTAACGAGCGATCGTCCGCCTGCGGCGGGCTTCACTGCGGACAGCATCGACACGGTGGTCTCCTCCCGTCGCCCGGACACGCACCCGGTCAGCTGAGCGCCTGGGTAGGCGATCAATGCGTCATCACCGGTGACGTTATGCATCACCCGATCCAGGTCCGCCATCGGGAGTGGACCGCCCGCGGTGATCTCGACCCGGACACCGCTCGCGCGACGCGTCAGAAAACTGCTCGCCGAGTCGGCGGCCGCGAACGCCTTGGTGCTCGGCACCCATCTCGCCGGCACCAGCGCCGGTCGCGTAAGGGACACCGAGGACAGGTTCCAGTTCGTGCCGGAACCAGGGCGCGGACACAGCTGTATCGATGGCTCCACTGTGGATCAATGTGGAAGTCGTTGGTTTTTGTATTTGTCGGGAGGCGCCGCCAATTCGCTCGAACATTTGTCGCACCCATTGGATAGACTGTCGTCGTGTCCGGGGGAAGCCAGTGTGATCCGATCGCCGAGTCGGTGGCGGCGCTGGCGGATATTCCGGTCGGGCCGGCGCTGGCGGCCTCGTTGGCGTCGTTGGACCTTCCGTTGTTGACCGGGTCGCAGTGTATGGACGTGCTGCAGGCCCATCAGCGCCAGGACAATCATCAGCGGGCCGCGCTGTTCGCGGTTGTCTCCGAGGTGATGCACCGCGGCGAGGCCGACACGTCGGTGTTGGAGGAGTATCCGGGTGAGTTCGCGGCCGACGAGGTTCGGGCCGCGTTGGTGCTGACTCGCCGGGCTGCGGAGAGCCTGTGTTCCTTCGCCGTGGACGTGGTGCGACGGCTGCCGGCCGTGCAGGCGGCGTTCGCCGCCGGCCTGATCGACCAGCCGCGGGTGTGGGTGTTCAGCCATTGGACGGGCGGCCTGCCCGATGAGCACACCCAGGCGATCGTGGCCGTGTTGCTGCCCCGCGCCCCGCAGCTGACCACCGCCCAGCTCATCGGCGAGATCCAACGCCACGCCATCGCGCTGGACCCGGATTGGGCCCGCCGCCGTTACGAGGCGGCGCTTTCCGGCCGGAAGGTGGTCGGTAGCCGCAACAAAGACGGCACGGCTAACCTGTCGGGCTATAACCTGCCCGCCGATCAGGTCGCCGCCGCCTGCGACCGGCTCGACCGCCTGGCCAAGGCCGCCAAACAGGCCGGCCACTCTGACCCGATCGACTACCTCCGCGCCGGCCTGTTCCTCGCCATGACCGACGGCACCTACGAGGGCCTCACCGACCGGCAAATCCTGGCCCGCCTGCTCACCGACGCCAACCTCACCCCACCAACCCACCCCACCGACCCTGAGCACACGGCCGGCGATGCCCCGCCCGCCGATGATTCGTCCACAGAGGACGGATCGGGCGACGGCCCGCGCCCGCACGGGCCGTCCTCGAGCGAGACCGATCCTGGCAGTGGCGATGGCGATGGCGATGGTGAGAACGCCGCCGCCGGTGGTGCCGGTGGGGGGCAGACCGCGGGGCTGCGGCTGCTGGTGCGGCTGGCCACGATCGCCGGCGCCGACCAGCGGCCGGGGGAGCTGATCGGCTGGGGCCCGGTGCACGCCGAACTCGCCCGCACCATCGCCGCCACCCCGGGCGCGTCCTGGTGGTATGTGCTCACCGACGGCGCCACCCCCCTGGCCATCGGCCAGGTCCGAGCCCGACCCGCCGGTGTGCTCCGGCGCCGGTGCGGCGACCGGGGACCCGAGGTCTGGCTGCAGGTCACCCGGGAGGGCCTCAACGCCCTCGCCGAACAGGACCTGCCACCGGGCTGGACCGAGATCCTCGCCGAAATCAGGGGCAAGGCCGAAACCGACCCCGGCCCGCCCAAAGGCGATCGGCGCAAGCGACTACCCGGGGCGGCGCTGCGCCGTTGGATCGCCGTGCGGGACAAGACCTGCGTCTTTCCCGGCTGCCGCGTGCCCGCGCACCGCTCCGACGCCGACCACAGCATCGAACACGCCCAGGGTGGACAGACCACCGACACCAACCTCGGTCCCGGATGCCGCCACGATCATCGCATCCGTCACGAGGGCGGCTGGACCCTCACCCAACCCAAACCCGGCCAGTTCACCTGGACCAGCCGCCTCGGCCGCACCTACCACCGTCTGCGCCCACCCGACCTGGACGACCTGCCCGACCCGATGCCGGCATCCGAACGCGCCGACCACGAGGTCGAATTCGACCACTGCAGCTATCCGTCCACACAGGACTGGCAAAACGACACCTGCATGGAACCCGAACCACCCCAACCACCACCAGACCCACCGCCACCACCGCCGATACCACCCGAGGACGACCCACCACCGTTCTGACAACGCGGCGAGGGCTAGCCGGCGGCGTGCAACCATGAGCCGGCGCGCTCATCGTCGTCCCCCAATGCCCCCGGGTGATGGTGAGCACCTCAACGGGCGCGCCCACAGCTTGGCGACTAGCATGCGCATTGTCCGGACAACGCTGTCCCGCTCACCCGGGAAAGGACATCGCGTGACGACGGACATCATCGACAACGGCTCCAGTGGAATCGACGCCGACCTCCGGGCCGACATCCGCCGGCTGGGCGTGCTGCTCGGTCAGACCCTCGCTCGTCAGGAGGGGCAAGGACTACTCGATCTCGTCGAAGAGGTGCGGGGGCTCGTCCGTAGCGACGGCGCCCAAGCGGCCCGTCGGCTCGCGAGCGTCGACCTGACGACCGCGACCCAGCTCGCCCGCGCGTTCTCGCTCTACTTCCATCTCGCGAATATCACTGAGCAGGCCCACCGCGGACGGGAGCTTCGCCGGCGCCGGGCAGCGGAGGGCGGCTGGCTGGATCGCGCCGCCCAGCTGATTCGCGAGCGGGATGTTCCAGTCGCCGAGATCGCCGCGGCCGCCGACCACCTCAGCGTGCGGCCGGTCTTTACCGCGCACCCGACGGAGGCCGCTCGGCGCTCGATCCTGGCGAAGCTTCGGGCGGTCGCCGATGAGCTTGATGCAGAGGCGACGAGCCGCGTGACCTACGGACGGGACGCGCGCGAGGCGGCCCGTTCCGAACATCGCCTGGCCGAACTCATCGACAGTCTGTGGCAGACCGACGAGCTGCGGCTGACCCGCCCCGATCCGCGGGACGAGGCCCGCAACGCCGTCTACTACCTGGCCGACCTCGCGGCCGAGTCGGCCCCGCGGGTGCTGGCCGACCTGGCCACGATCCTGGGCGAGCTGGGCGTTGCTGTGCCCACGACCGCGCGCCCGCTCTCGTTCGGCACCTGGATCGGAGGCGACCGTGACGGCAATCCATTCGTCACTCCGGTCGTTACCCGGGACGTCCTGCTGATTCAGCACGAGCACGGCATCCGGGCGGCCGAAGATGTGGTGCATGAGCTCATCGGTGAGCTCGCCGCATCGCGACGACTGAGGCCGGTCTCGCTCGATCTCGCCGTCAGCCTCGCCAAGGATCTCGACACCCTCGGTGCCGATGTGCCGGAACGGTTCCGTCGGGTCAACACCGAAGAGGTGTATCGCCTCAAGCTGCGCTGCATCCTGGCCAAGCTGTCCAACACGCGAGCCCGCCTCGCCGCCGACACTCCGCACCGAGTCGGCCACGACTACCACGGTGGCACCGAACTCGTGGCCGAACTGGAGTTGCTCCGCTCGTCGCTGCTTCGCAACGCAGGGGAATTGCCAGCCACGGGTCGGCTCGCCGACGCCATCCGTACCGTATCGGCCTTCGGGCTCAGTCTGGCCACAATGGACGTTCGCGAGCACGCCGACGCGCACCACGCCGTACTGGCCGAGCTCTACACCCGGGTCGGCGAGGACGACTACAGCGACCTCGCCCGCGGCCCACGCACCGACCTCCTCGTGCGGGAGCTCAACAGGCGCCGTCCGCTGCGGGGCATCGGCGGGAAGCTGAGTAGCACCAACCAGAAGACCTTCGAGGTGTTCACGACGATCGGTGCGCTCCAGGACCGGTTCGGGCCGGACACGATCGGTACCTACATCATCTCGATGACGAGAGGCGTCGACGACGTGCTCGCGGCGGTGGTGCTGGCTCGAGAGGCCGGTCTCGTCGACACCGTCGACGGCACGGCACGCATCGGCTTTGTCCCCCTGCTCGAGTCTGGAGCGGAGCTCGCCGCCGGGGGCGACATCCTCGATGCTCTGCTCAATGTGGACACCTACCGGCGTCTGGTCGCGGCGCGCGGCGACGTACAGGAGGTCATGCTCGGCTACTCGGACTCGAACAAGGAGGCCGGAATCACCACCTCGCAATGGTCGATCCACCGGGCCCAACGGGCGCTGCGCGATGTCGCGGCGAAACACTGCGTACGGCTGCGCCTGTTCCATGGCCGCGGCGGCACCATCGGCCGGGGCGGCGGTCCAACCCACGACGCGATCCTCGCTCAGCCGAGCGGAACGCTAGACGGCGCCATCAAGGTAACCGAGCAGGGCGAGGTCATCTCCGACAAGTACCTGCTGCCGACGCTGGCCCGAGAAAACCTCGAACTCACCGTGGCAGCCGTGCTGCAGAGCGCGGTCCTGCACACCGAACCGCGGCTTGAGGCGGCCGACATGGCCCGCTGGGACTCGGTCATGGACCAGGTCTCCGCCGCCGCTCACACGGCCTATCGGTCCCTTCTGGACGATCCAGACCTGCCGTCCTACTACTGGGCCTCGACACCGACGGAGCTGCTCTCCGCGCTCAACATCGGCTCCCGACCGTCTCGGCGTCCCGACGCTGGAGCAGGACTATCGGGGCTGCGAGCGATTCCGTGGGTCTTCGGGTGGACCCAGACGCGTCAGATCGTTCCGGGCTGGTTCGGCGTCGGCAGCGGACTCGCGGCGGCCCGGGAGGCCGGGAACGGCGACGAACTGGCCGCGATGTTCAACGCCTGGTACTTCTTCCGCACATTTATCTCCAATGTGGAGATGACGCTGGCCAAGACGGATCTCATCATCGCCGAACGGTACGTGCAGGCGCTGGTGCCGGACGAACTGCGACGGATCTTCGACACAATCAAGCAGGAGTATGAACTGACCCTGGCCGAGGTGCTTCGGGTCGCCGGGGGATCGCGGGTGCTGGAGTCGCAGCCGGGGCTGGCTCGCACTCTCGCTGTCCGCAATACATACCTCGAACCACTCCACCATCTTCAGGTCGAGCTGCTCTCCCAATACCGCGGTCATCCTACCGCCGACGAAAAGCTGGAACGGGCACTCCTGGTTACGGTCAACGGGATCGCCGCGGGCCTCCGCAATACCGGCTGAGTCAGCCGTACAAATGTCTCAACAGCCGCAGGCGCCGCCGCAACAGCCGCCGCCTCCGCCGGACATGCGGGGCGCGGGTGCGCTCGAGCGGGTGCCGGTGACCGCCACGGTGGACAGCAACTTGACCGTGTCGTCGTGACCCTGCGGACAGGCGGCCGCCGCACTCGCGGCCGACATCGGACGGCTCACCTCGAAGGTGTCGCCGCACGAGCGGCAGCGGTATTCGTAGCGCGGCATCGTCCCTCCCGAGGTCGTGGTGGTGCCGGTAAGCACACCGTAAGCGCCAGGGTAGTGACCAGAACCCCGGCAATGCCAACACTAACCTTCATGAGTAGACGCGCCCGCGTGATCTGGGTCGGCATCGTGGTGGCCGCCGTCGGGGCGGCAGCGGCGTTGTACTGGTTCCAGCCGTGGCGGCTGTTCACGAACACGACCGTGAACGAGACCCTGCCCAGCGTCGCAACGGAGCAGACCCGGTCGCCGACCGCGGCGCGGGAACCCGTACGGGAGAACGTCGTGCTCTCGACCGGCACGATCATCTCCCACGAACACGAGTCGAGCGGCACCGCGAAACTCATCCGGCTCGCCACTGGAGGCGTCCAACTCACCTTCGAGAACCTGGTCACCTCCGATGGCCCGGATCTGCACGTGTGGCTCACCGACCGGCCCGTCATCGAAGGCAACGCCGGCTGGTTCGTCTTCGACGACGGCCGGTACGTCGAGTTGGGTCCGCTGAAGGGCAACCGAGGAAACCAGGTATATGACGTGCCGACGGGCACGGACCTGAGTGGCCTGGTGAGCGTGAGCATTTGGTGCAAGCGTTTCGCCGTGTCGTTCGGAGCCGCCGCTCTCAACCCCGAGTAGGTGCAGCCGTACTGTAAGTGATCAAATGTGTCGCCTCGACCGTCGCCCGGCCGGCTGCGAGACTGTGGGCTGGCCGAGGGCCGGCGAAGGGACAGGATGAACGGCTGGACAGCATGAGCGGCTGGGCGCTGCCTGATGAGGTACTGCGCGACGCACCCGCGTACGCGCCCCGGCCACGTGAGCTCGCAGATCTGGAGCTCATACTCTCGGGCGCGCTGGCTCCGTTGACTGGCTTTCCAACGCGGGCGGACCTTGAGTCGATCGGTCAATCCGGTCGGCTCGCCGATGGCACGCCGTGGCCAGTTCGACTGCGGCTGGGGGTGCCGGCCCGCCTGGTGACGTCATTGGACCTCGCCAATCCGCTCAAACGCGTGCTCGTGCTCACGGATCCAGAGGGCGCGCCACTCGCCGCCCTCGACACGATCGACATCTGGCCGATCTCCGAGGGTTGGTCCGGCGTCGGCGGCGAGGTCCGCCGTGTCGGTTCGAGCACGCACGGATCGTTCCGTCGACTGAGGCTGTCACCCGATGAGATCAAACCGGTGCTGCCGCCCGGTCGCGTGCTCGGGGTGATCGTGGACCGACCACTGCACCGGCCACAGCTGGCCCAGATCGCCTACGCGGCCCGCACGATCGCGGGACACGCGCTGATCATCGTGCCGGTCGCCGACTCCGGCCCGGATGGTCTGGCTCCCGAGGCGCTCATCCGTACGGTCTTCGCCGCCCGCGACCGGATGCCCCCGGCGACCATCGTGGCGGTGCCGCTGACCCGCCGCGGAGACGACATCACCGACGCGCTGCTACGCGCCCGGGTCGCCGAGAACTATGGCGCGACGCACCTGTTAGCCACCGGAAACGAGATGTCCGGTGGCGGCCTGCGGGCATTGCTGCCACGCGAGTTGGCCTACGACGGCCGGGACGGTCAGTGGCGCGGCGCGGACGACATCCCGCCTCGGCACCGCCGCGTCGCGTTGACCACCGAGGAGATCGACAGCCTGCTTGATCGAGGGGTCGACCTACCCGAGTGGCACACCCCGCCGGCCGTCGCGAAGGAGTTGGCCCGGGCGCGACCACCGCGGCGCGTCCGGGGAGTGGTGGTCTTCTTCACCGGGTTGTCAGGATCGGGCAAGTCGACCCTCGCCCGTGGAGTTGCCGACGAACTTGCCGAGACCGGAGAGCGGACGGTCACTCTCATCGATGGCGACGTCGCCCGGCGCTTCCTCACCGCCGGACTGGGCTTCAGCAGGGCCGACCGGGACGAGAACGTGCGCCGCATCGGCTTTGTCGCAGCCGAAGCGGCCCGTCACGGTGGCCTGGCCTTGTGCTGCCCCATCGCCCCGTATGTCCAAGCTCGCAGCGCCGCTCGGCAACTCGCACGGGCCGCCGGCGCGGGATTCATCCTCGTCTACGTCGCGACGCCGCTGAACGTGTGTGAGGACCGCGATCCGAAGGGGCTTTACGCCAAGGCTCGCGACGGCCGGATCACCAACATGACGGGTGTGGATGACCCCTACGAGATTCCGACCGACGCCGACCTCGTGGTGGACACGTCGGCGATGACGGTTGACGAGGCGGTCTCCAGCGTGCTGAACCATCTCGTCGTTGAAGGCTGGCTCGACCGCCCACTGACCTAGCCGAGGTCGTTCCCCCCTCGCAGCACGGCGGTAAAGGTATGGCAACGGACTGTGTGTGTGCGCTGCCGTCCGTTACGTGCGGTGATGTGAGGCCGTTGATCCGATAGCGGGAGGGCACGGCTGCTCGACTGTACGGGAGGGACCACCGTACCGATGCGATCGAAGTTTTGGCTGCATGTCGGAATCGGCGCCGTCCTCGGCGCCGGTGTCGGATTCGCCATGCTCGCCGCGACGAGGCCGGTCTATTCGGCCGCCGCATCGGTGCTCGTCGAGTCGGTCGGCTCCGACGTGAATATGCAGACCGAGGCTCAACTCGTACGGTCGACCCAGACCGCGGCGGACGCCAACGCCCGACTGTCCGGGGGCCCCGGCGATCCCGACGTCGTCCGTGGCCTGGTCGGCGTTGAGGCCCTCCCGGGCACATCGGTGCTGGTCATCCGGTTCGAGGCGAGCACGGCCGCAGCGGCCCAGGCGGGCGCCATGGCCTTCGCGGACGCCTACCTCGCCGCCCGCGCCGGGGCCGCCCGAACCGCCCTCAACGAGCAGATCGCCTCGCTACGAAGTCGCCTCGACGACGTCGACAACGAACTCGGAGAGATCAACGCGCTGATCACCCGAACGCCGACCAACTCCCCCGAAATGGCTACGCTCCGCGCGGGGCAGACGACGCTCACCGCCCAGGCGGCGAGCCTGAGCACCCGCATGGATGACCTCCAGACCACGACGATCAACCCAGGCCGCATCGTCAGCGAGGCTGCGCTGCCGTCGGCGCCCGCGCGCCCCAACCGACTCTTGTACCTCGGCATCGCGGCCGTGGCCGGCGTGCTCCTCGGCGTGGGCTCCAGTTTGGTCCGTAGCCGGTGGTCGTCACGCATCCAGCAGGGCGCGGACCTGGGCCGGCATGACGGCATCCCGCTGCTGGCCGATCTCGACCTCGAGGCGATGGCCACGGGGACCGCTCCCCAGCATCCGAGTGGTCGCACGTTCAACCGGCTCCGCAACGAGGTGGTCGCCGCCCTCGCGCCAGAAGACCACACGATCATCGTCACCGGAGCCGCGCCGGGTCTGGCATCCATGCTGGTCGCGGCGAACCTGGCCGCAGCCTTCGCCCGGGCCGATACCGAGGTCGTCCTCGTTGGCGCAAGCGTTCCGGAACTCGACTCCGCCGAGCAGGTGACCACACTCGCCGCCATCTTCGACCTCGCGGACATTCCAGGGCTGACCGACGTACTCACCGGCCGGACGAGCCTGAGCCGGGCGGTACAGCGGGCGGCCCGCTCCCCAGGCTCCGGGTAGTGACGCCGGGCGGAACCGCCAGCGCGACCGGTCTGCTGCAGTCGGAAGGCGTTCGCGGCGTTCTCGGCCAACTCGCGAGCAAGACCCGCTACGTGATCGTGGAGGCGCCGTCGACCGCATCGGGTGCGGACGCGCAGAGCTTGGCAAGCGTCGCCGATGTTGCGTTGCTCGTGGTCGAGGCCGGCCGCGCCCACCACACCCAGGTCGCCGACGCCGCGACACAGCTCAACCGCGTCGGCACCCGCTTGCTCGGTGCCGTCGTCGTGCCACGGATCGGGCCCGAGAACCTGCCGATCGGGCGGAACAATCACCGTGGCCCGGACGGCGAACCTCAGGCCGGCGTCGACACCGAGGGCTGGGTCGGCAGCCCGCCGGACGCGTTCGACATGCCGACCGCCAAACTCGAAACGCTGACTCCCCGACCAAACGCCGCGCCCAACCAACCGGGCGCTGGTGACCAGCCACGAGGGGACGCTGACAATTCGGCTCCCTCGTCAAGCGGCGCATAGAGTCCAATATTCGGATTTATAGTTTTAACCCGCGATCCGTCTCCGACCGCGCTGGCCGGTCGTTATGTCCTAAGAGACGGCGCTAGGGGTGTTTGTGATACACGTGCCTCGGTTGTCAGTTGAGACGGGCCACCGCCCGGCGGCCGCGGCGGCGCAGTGGCCAAGTGTCGGAGTGGTGATCGCAACCCGGGCCCGACCCAACCTGGTCCGCCGAGCACTCGCGTCGGTCGTGAGCCAGCACTACCTCGGCCCGATGCGCGTCGTGGTCGTTGTCGACCACACGGCACCCGACTGGAGCCTGTCGTCGAGCGGCGACCGGCCGGTTCTGGTTCTGGAGAACTGGCGCCGACCGGGACTGATCGGTGCCCGCAATGCGGGGATACTCGCCGTCGGCGATTGCGAATGGGTCGCGTTCTGTGACGACGACGACTTGTGGGCGCCAGGCAAGCTGGCGGCGCAGGTCAGCGCGGTGCTCTGGGAACCTGGTCGGCCGTTCGGGACATGCGCGGCCGAGGTGGAGTACGACGGCCGGCGCCGAGCTCGCCTTCTCGGCCCGGGTCCGATCAGTTTGAATGCGGTGAGCCGCGGGCGTGCGCGGATGCTGAGCGGCTCCGGTTTCCTGGCACGGCACGACCTACTCATCCGGATGCCGCACCGAGGTGGCATCGGCCTGCTTGCTGAGGACGGTCCCGCGGAGGTCGCCGATTGGGATCTGCTCATGCGGGCCGCTCGGTGCGCACCGCTCGTACATGTTGACGAGCCGTACGTCCGGGTCCTGTGGCGACCCCAGACAATCAATCCGGCCGGACATCTTCGAGCGCTGCGGTGGATGACCGACCGCCATCCAGAGCTGCGCCGACCGGGTCGACCGGCGGCCCGCCAGCTGGCCGAAATCGCCTGCTGGGAGGTCGCCTCGGGCAACCGCGCTTCGGGTCTTGCCGAGGCTCGGGCTGCACTGCTGACGCGCCCCGAACCGCTGGCGCTGCTGGCGCTGGCCGCTGCCGCGGGCCTGACCCGTGGACGTTGGTTACGAGCCCGACTTCGCCACGACCATCTGATCCCGGGGTAAGTCGTCCCGTCGCCGCGGTCGAGGTTCGACGCCCGCCACGATGTCGGAGCCGCGGGATAGATTCGGACCATGCTGTCGGTCGATGTCGAGGTCGCGCCGCACGTCAGGCTGCGGGTGCGGCACTGGCCAGGTGAAAGCGGTCTGCCGTTCCTGCTCGTCCACGGGCTGTCATCAAACGCCCGGCTTTGGGACGAGGTGGCCGAAATCCTGTCCGCGGCAGGGCACTCGGTGGCCGCGGTCGACCTCCGGTCCCACGGCGAGTCTGACGCACCGGTTGACGGTTATGACACGAGTACGGCGGCCAACGACCTACGGGCCGTCTGCGCCGAACTCGAGTCGAACAAGCGCCTCCTCGTCGCCGGGCAGTCGTGGGGTGGCAACGTCGCGGCTCGCTTCGCCGCCCGCAATCCCGAATGGATGGCCGCGGTCGCGTTGATCGACGGCGGCTGGCTTGACCTCAGCACGACCTTCGACAGCTGGGAGGAGTGTGCGGCCGCGTTGCGTCCGCCAGATGTGGACGGTCTGCGAGCGAACGAGATGCGCAGCTACCTCACCCGCCATCATCCGGACTGGTCGCCGGCCGCCATTGAGGCCACCGTGGCGAACCTGCGCGAGGGTCCGGACGGCACCATGCGGCGCCGCTTGTCGATCCCGAACCACATGCGCATCCTGCGGAGCATGTGGGACGACCCGCCGTGGCGGGACCTCGCCGAGATCACCGCACCGGTGCTCCTGATGCCGGCACTGCCCACACAGGACAGTGATGCCAAGCGGGCTGTCGTCGTGAAGGCAGCGAGCACGCTCGCCCGCCCCAGGATTCGGGAGTACGTCGGGGGCGACCACGATCTGCACGCGCAACACCCGGCCGATGTCGCGGCTGACCTGATCACTCTCGCGGCGGAGGCCTAGATGCCCGGCCTACTGGTGATCATGGGCTCGGGCGAGACGGCCCCGACGATGGTCAAGCCACACCGGTCCATCTTCGAACGCGTCGGCGATCGGCCAGCAGTGCTGCTCGATACGCCATACGGGTTTCAGTCCAATGCGGACGATATCTCCGCCCGGGCGGTCGGTTACTTCGCGGCCAGCATCGGGCGCTCCGTTTCGGTGGCCGAATGGCGTACGGCCCCGGCGCCGGGGCTGGCCCGGGAACGAGCGCTCGCGGCTCTCTCCAGCGCCGGTTGGGTCTTCGCCGGCCCAGGCTCACCCACCTATGCGTTGCGACACTGGCGGGACACACCGATTCCCGCGGTGCTGGCCGACGTGCTGGCGCGCGACGGCGTCGTGCTGCTCGCGAGCGCGGCGGCGCTGACCCTCGGCTCGCATACCGTGCCGGTCTACGAGATCTACAAGGCCGGCCTCGACCCGTGCTGGGAGCCAGGTCTGAACCTCGTCGACCGGGTGTGTGGATTGCCGGCCGTGGTGATTCCGCACTACAACAACGCCGAGGGTGGCCACCATGACACCCGCTACTGCTACCTCGGCGAGCAGCGGCTCGCCGCGATGGAGCGGGAACTACCCGCGGAGGCGTTCGTACTGGGGGTCGATGAGCACACCGCCGTCCTGCTCGACCCGACCGTGGGCACGGTCTCCGTCGTGGGCAACGGAACCATGACCATCCGCCAGCGGGGAGAGAGTGCGGTTCATCCCTCGGGCACCGTGCTCGCGTTTGATGAGCTTCTCAGCTCCGACACCGCACACGTGTCCACTGTGGAGCCATTCGTGGCCGAAATCGTTGCCGAACCCGCACCATCGACGTCACTGCGCGGGGCCACGGACGAGCTCCTCGCCCGGTTCGACACGGCGCTGAGCGCGCGCGACGTTGACGAGTGCGTCGAGACGATTCTCGAGTTGGAGCAGACATTGCTCGATTGGGCCGCGGACACGCTGACCTCCGACGAGGGCGACTACGCCCGGGGCGCACTGCGGACGATGGTGGTACGACTGGGAGAGCTGGCCACGGTCGGGGCGCAGGATCCACGCGAGGCGGTCGCTCCTCTGGTCGATGGGCTGCTCGCGCTACGCTCCCGGGCCCGGGCGACCAAGGACTTCGCCGCATCCGACGAGATTCGCGATCGCCTGACCGGCGCGGGCATCGAAGTCCGTGACACCCCGGACGGCGTCGAATGGCAGCTGCTCGAGCGCGGGTAGCCTCAACCGCTCGCTCCACCGACGTGACCACTGTGGAACGTCGCAACCATGGCCGCTCCTCACAAAGCGTGTGGCCGGACCGCTGCTGCGCGATCCGGCCACACCGGGAAGGGACGGTAGGCTGTGACAGCCGGTACCAACACCACCGCGGAAGGCTGGGACCGCCGCGGGTGGCGCCCATGACCGCCGGTTGAGGAGCCACGGTCACGCCCCGCTTAACGAATGCGGCGGTGGCTTGGTTGCGCGATCACGGAAAAGTCACACATTTCTCCTCGGCGACCGTGGGAGTATGCGCGTGAGTCGATCTCCGATCGCACGCATTCGCCCAAGATCACCGGAACCATTAGGCGCTCAGTGCCTTTGACAGGTTGGCGTCGAGGGTGTTCATGAACTCTTCGGTGGTGAGCCACGGCGCGTCGGGCGCGATCAGCAGGGCAAGGTCCTTTGTCATCTGTCCACTTTCGACAGTAGCGATGCAGACCTGCTCCAGCTTGTGGGCGAAGTCCGTCACGGCTGCAGTGCCGTCGAGCTTGCCGCGGTGGGCCAGGCCCCGGGTCCACGCGAAGATGGAGGCGATCGGGTTCGTTGACGTCTTCTCGCCCTTCTGCCACTGCCGGTAGTGCCGGGTCACGGTGCCGTGGGCTGCTTCCGCCTCGACCGTGTGGCCGTCCGGGGTCATCAGTACCGACGTCATCAGACCGAGCGAACCGAAGCCCTGGGCCACGGTGTCGGACTGCACGTCGCCGTCGTAGTTCTTGCAAGCCCACACGAAGCCGCCCTCCCACTTCAGGGCGGCGGCAACCATGTCGTCGATGAGGCGGTGCTCGTAGGTGAGGCCGGCGGCCTTGAAGTCCCGGGCGAACTCGCTCTCGAAGACCTCCGCGAACAGGTCCTTGAACCGGCCGTCGTACGCCTTGAGGATCGTGTTCTTTGTGGACAGATACACCGGATAACCGCGGTCGAGCCCGTACCGAAGTGACGCCCGGGCGAAGTCACGGATCGAGTCGTCAAAGTTGTACATGCCCATGGCGACGCCGCCACCGTTGAACTTCGCCACCTCCATCTCCATCGGCGCGCCACCGTCGGCCGGGGTGTACGTGATGGTGACCGTACCGGGACCGGGGACGACGAAGTCGGTTGCCTTGTACTGGTCGCCATGGGCGTGACGGCCGATGACGATCGGCTTGGTCCAGCTGGGGACGAGCCGCGGCACATTCGCCATGATGATCGGCTCACGGAAGACAACGCCGCCGAGGATGTTGCGGATTGTCCCGTTCGGCGACTTCCACATCTTCTTCAGCCCGAACTCCTGCACCCGGGCCTCATCCGGCGTGATCGTGGCGCACTTGACCCCGACACCGTGCTGCTTGATCGCGTTTGCGGCGTCGATGGTCACCTGGTCGTCGGTGGCATCGCGGTGCTCAATGCCGAGGTCGTAGTAGTCCAACTCGACGTCGAGATAGGGCACGATCAGCTGGTCGCGGATCTGCTTCCAGATAATTCGGGTCATCTCGTCGCCATCGAGTTCGACGACCGGGTTGTTGACCTTGATCTTCGCCATCTCCCGGCGCTCCTCTCGGTATGGCTCGGTGTTCTGTCGGCGGATAAACAGTACGAGCGTACTGCAAAGGCTTCCAGCCCGCGCGGCCGGCCCCGAGGTTGCCGACGACCTTCACACTGAGGACTCCGGTGTCCCTCTCCAGGTGGGAGAACCCATGACCAAGCGATCCGCCGCCACCACGGTTGCTCTCAGCGTCTTCGGCCTGCTCCTCGCCGGATGCCTCATGCCCGCCAACGACGGCGACGTCGGCGCGGCGCCGTCACAGTCGACCTCGACGTCCGAGCCGTCGCCGGATCCGTCGCGGACCTCGCTCGAGGGCCAGTTCGACTACAACACGATGGACGACTACGTGGACGCGGTGCTTCCGATGATCGAGGACTGGGTGCACGACACCTGGCCGCAGGTGCCGATGCCCGAGGTGGTCTATGTGCAGGCGGGTACCTCCGGACGCGAAGGATGCCTCGACATCAACGGAAACCACGCAACGTACAACTCGCGCTCGTACGAGTACTGCCCTCCCGACCAGACTGTCTACGTTGGACAGAACACGCTCTGGGAGTTCTACTCCGAGACGGGCGACGCGGGGCCCGCGGTCGGTCTCGCGCACGAGTTCGGCCATCACATCCAGTCGGAGCTGGGGCTGCCGGGACCACGGACCGCCCAGGAGAGCATCGACTACGAGAACCAGGCCGATTGCCTCGCCGGAGCGTGGACCAAGTACACCGACGAACATAAGTGGCTCGAGTACCCGGACGACATCGAAGACATCGAGTCGCTGTTCCCGATCATCGGATCGGCCGAGGGAGCCGATCGCGACCACGGCACCGCGAACGAGCGCGAGGAAGCCTTCGTCGAAGGGTTCCACGGCGGCGTCACCGCCTGTGGGGTCCAGGCCGGCTGAACCCGCGGGTCAGAGCCCGGCGACGTCCGCCTGCTTGGCCCGCACGGCTTCGGCGGCCGCCCGCAGCGACGCCAGCTCCGGCTCGGTGAGCGGAGTCTGTACGACCTTGCGGACGCCGGTGGCACCGAGCTCGGCCTGTACGCCGAGGTAGACGCCGGAGATGTCGTACTCGCCGTCAACCCAGGCGCAGACCGGCCACACCTCACCGCTGTCCTCGGCCACGGCCTTGGCCATCCGGGCCGCGGCCGCCGACGGAGCGTAGTAGGCGGAACCCGTCTTAAGTAGCGCCACCACTTCGGCGCCGCCGTTGCGGGTACGGACCACGAGCTCCTCGATCTTCTCGGCCGGCATGACCTCGGCCAACGGCTTACCGTCCACTGTGCACAGTGAGGGCACCGGCACCATGGTGTCGCCGTGCGAGCCCAGCGTAAGCGTCTTCACCGAGCGCACGGGGACGCCGAGCTCCTCGGCGACGAAGTGGGTGAACCGGGCCGTATCGAGCACGCCGGCTTGGCCCAGCACCCGGTTACGCGGGAACCCGGTGGCGAGCTGAGCCAGCGCGGTCATCTCGTCGAGCGGGTTGGAGACCACGATGACAACAGCGTTGGGCGCGTGCTTGGCGATGTTCTCGGCCACGCCGCGAACGATCTTGGCGTTGACCTCGAGTAGATCCATCCGGCTCATGCCCGGCTTGCGCGGCAGGCCGGCGGTGACGACCACGATGTCCGAGCCGGCAGCCGCCTCGTATCCCGAGCCGTCGGCACCCGTGGTGACACCGACGACCTTCGTCTCGAAGCCCTCGATGGGCCGGGACTGGTTGAGATCCAGGGCGAGGCCCTCGGGCTTGCCCTCGATGATGTCGGTCAGAACGACGGTATCGAAGACGTCGTACTCGGCGAGGCGTTGCGCGGTCGTCGAACCGTAGAACCCGGCGCCGACGACGGTGACCTTCTTACCCATCTGAAGACTTCCCGCGAGGAATGGAGTTATCGGACCTTCGCACCCTAACCCGCACGGTCGGCGCTTCGTTGCTCGGCTAGCTCAACCACGTTCGTGAGGAGCATCGCTCGGGTCATCGGCCCGACGCCGCCGGGCATCGGTGCCAGAAACCCCGCCACCTCGACGACATCGGGATGGACGTCCCCGACCAGCCGGGACGTGCCGTCCGGCTCGGTCACCCGAGTGATGCCGACGTCCAGTACCGCGGCGCCGGGACGGATCATGTCCGCTGTGATAATTCCCGCAACGCCGGCCGCGGCGACGACGATGTCGGCCCGGCGCGTATGGGCCGCGATGTCGCGGGTGCCGGTATGACACGTGGTCACGGTGGCGTTCTCGGTGCGCCGCGTCAGCAGAAGCCCGAGCGGCCGGCCCACCGTGGTGCCCCGGCCGATCACCACCACCTCCGCGCCGCGCAGCGCGACGCCGTACCGGTGTAGCAGTTCCACGATGCCGCGGGGCGTGCACGGCAACGGCGCCGGCGCGTTCAGCACGAGTCGGCCGAGGCTCACCGGATGCAGACCGTCAGCATCTTTGGCGGGGTCGACCCGCTCCAGCACCCGTTGCTCGTTGAGGCCCTTCGGCAATGGCAACTGGACGAGGTAGCCGGTGCAGGCCGGGTCAGCATTCAACTCGTCAACGGCCGCCTCGACGTCAGCCTGGGTGGCGTCGGCGGCCAGGTCGCGCCGGATCGACACGATGCCCACGTCGGCGCAGTCGCGGTGTTTGCCGTTGACGTAGGCGCGGGAGCCGGGATCGTCGCCGACGAGGATCGTCCCTAAGCCCGGAGCGTGGCCGGTGTCCGCCAGCGCCTTCACTCGTACCCGCAGCTCGTCCTTGATCGCCGCCAGGGTCGCCTTGCCGTCCAGGATCGTCGCCGTCATCCGCCCCCCTGCCTCCGGTTGCCGATCGATACTCCCACGCCCGTACGGATCAGCCGCCGCGAAGGGCCTCGATGCGCGGCGCCCGCGACTTCGGCGAGTCGAGGCTGAAGCTGCGGGCGTCGCCGAGGTCGTCACGAACGAAGGCCTGAGTACGGTCGATCGCCTCCCGCAATGCCTTGTCCGGCCTGGCCCCACCGAACAGCCACGTCACCACATCACCACTGTCCACGTCGTACTGCCACAATCCGACGAGTCGGCCACGGTCCACAATGGCGTGATCAGCGAGGTCAGTGACGCCGCCCATCTGAAGCTTCTCCCCCGGCACGGGCAGATCGGCGTCGGCTCGGTCGATCAGCGAAGCGACATCGCGGCGCAGCAGTATCAGCGCGTCGATCCCGGCGAGCAGGGCGTACTGGGGCTTGCGTGGCGCGACGAAGGCCGTGACCTCGTCCGCAAGGGCCGGCGGCACCAACCAACCCTCGCCCAGGTCAACCAGGTCGAGGTCGGCCACGGCGGCCTTCGCCTGTGCCACGGTGAATGCCGAAAACCAACGGAAATGGCCGAGCGTCGCGGGTCCGGTCCAGCCGAAGTAGAGCCGGGCGAGCTCGGCGCGAGCCTCATCGTCGGCGCGCGTCGAGCCGGGCGGCTGCCACCGGACGTAGGCGTACCGCTGCTGATCGAGCCGACCGTTGACCGGAACCCGCCGGATCTCCCCGGCCGCCTGCAACAGTCCCAGCGCCGCCGGCAATGTCGTGGTCTGACCGCGCTTGCGGCCTTCATCGCCCAGGCTGCGCACCTGGTCGCCGAGATCGTCTTTGAGCTGGGCCGGATCCCGGGCTCCCCCTCCGTCGAGTGCACGCAGGACTGCCGCGCCGACGGCCTCGACCTCGCGTCGGGGCACGCCCAGCTTCTCCAGCGTCCGAAGTTCGCCCTCCGGTGCGGTGCGGCCCACCTGCAGACCGAGACCGAAGTGTTCCGCCGGCAGGACGTACGTGCACCCACGGGCCGAGGGCAGCTCGTAGATGTCGAGCGCGGCGACCGCGTCATCGGCCTGGGGCCGGCGCGTCCCGGCCCGAGCGAACAGCGATAGGTACGGGTTGGCGCCGCCGACCGAGCGGGCCCATCCGGTCCGCGCCAGGACGGTCGCGGGACTCGCGCCGGTCAGGCTGCCGTCGAGACCTTGCCGGTGCCACCACCACGCGCGCAGCTGGTTCATGTCCATGGATGGGTCCGATCAGTGGAAGAAGTGGCGGGTACCGGTGAGGTACAGCGGGACTCCGGACGCGCTCGCCGCTGCGATGACCTCTTCGTCGCGGACGGAACCGCCGGGCTGCACGACCGCCTGCACGCCGGCATCGATGAGCACCTGCAGTCCATCGGAGAACGGGAAGTACGCATCGGACGCCGCCACGGAGCCGGCCGCACGGTCGCCCGCCCGGGCTATGGCGAGCCGGGCCGAATCCACTCGGTTGACCTGGCCCATGCCGACACCCACCGTCGCACCACCGCGAGCCAGGAGGATGGCGTTCGACTTGACGGACCGTACGGCCCGCCAGGCGAACGCCAGGTCGGCGAGGAGATCCGGCGGTACGGGCTCGCCAGCCGCCAGGCGCCAAGTCGTCGGATCGTCGCCCGGGGCATCGATCCGGTCCGCCGTCTGCACCAAGGTGCCGCCGGTGAGCTGACGGTACTCCACCGTCGCCGGCGTCCACTGTGGAGCTTGGAGGATCCGCAAGTTCTTCCGGGTCGCGAGGATCTCCACTGCTTCATCCACATAGGACGGTGCAACGATGACCTCGGTGAAGATCTCGGCCACCTGCCGGGCCAGATCGACGCTGACGGGCCGGTTGGACGCGATCACGCCACCAAACGCCGAGACCGGATCGCAGGCGTGCGCGAGCCGGTGCGCCGCGGCGATGTCCGGGCCGATCGCGATGCCACATGGGTTGGCGTGCTTGATGATGGCGACGGCCGGCTCGGCGTAGTCGTGGACCGTGCGCCAGGCGGCGTCCGCGTCGACGTAGTTGTTGTACGACATCTCCTTGCCGCCCAGCTGTTGCGCCTGGGCGAGCCCGGGCGGCGCCGCCGGATCGGTGTAGAGCGCCGCCCGCTGATGCGGGTTCTCGCCATAGCGCAGCACCGTCGACCGGCTCAGGGCAAGGCCGGCGAACTGCGGCCACCATTGCTCATCCGCAGCCAGCTCCTGAGCCGACCATGCGGCCACGGCGACGTCGTAGGCGGCCACGTCGGCGAAGGCGCGGGCGGCCAACCGACGCCGCTGCGCCAACGTGAGCCCGCCCTCGGCCAGAGCCGCGATGACATCGGGGTACGCCGCGGGCGAGGTCACCACTGCGACCGTGTCATGGTTTTTCGCCGCCGCCCGTACCATCGCCGGACCGCCGATGTCGATCTGCTCGACGCACGCGTCCTGGTCGGCGCCGGAGGCGACGGTCTCCTGAAATGGATACAGATTGCTGACCAGGAGGTCGAACGGTTCGATACCGAGCTCGGCCAGCTGGGCCCGATGGGGCTCCAGCCGCAGATCAGCGAGGAGTCCGGCGTGGATGGCGGGATGTAGCGTTTTGACCCGTCCGTCGAGGCACTCCGGGAACCCCGTCAGTTCCTCCACTCGGACGACCCGCGGGGCGATGGAGGCAACGAGCTCGGCGGTCTTACCAGTCGATACGATCTCGACCCCCGCTGCGCCGAGCGCGCGGACGAGTCCGTCCAGTCCCGTTTTGTCGTAGACGCTGATCAGCGCGCGCCGAATCGGCCGTCGACCGTTGTTCGTGGTTTCCTCGGCGCTCATGCCTGCGTTGGTCGCGCCTGCGCCGCGTTTGCTCGCGACTGCGGGGCTCGCTTCGCTCGCTCCTCGCGCTCGCGACTGGGACGTCGCTTCAGCTCGTTCCTCGGCGCTCATGGGATGGTGACCTTTCTTCCCTTTGTGGTCCAGCCCTCACGAACGAGCCGGCCGACGTAATGCACCAACTGACGCCGTTCGGCCTGTTTGATGCGCTCGGTCAGACTTTCCTCGGTGTCGTCGGCCAGGACCGGCACGGCGACCTGGGCGATGATCGGGCCGCTGTCGACGCCGTCGTCGACAAAGAACAGCGTGGCGCCGGCGACCTTTACGCCGTACTCCAGCGCGTCGCGAGGACCGTGGATGCCCGGAAACGCCGGTAGTAGTGCGTTGTGCGTGTTCACGTACCGTCCGCCGTGCTCGGCCAAGAACTGCGGACCGACCAGCTTCAGGAAGCCGGCCGAGATGACGAGGTCCGGTGCGTACGCGGCACAGCCGCGGGTCAGCTCAGCGTCCCATTCGGCGCGGGAGGCGAAGTCGGCGAGCCGGCACACGAACGTCGGCACACCCGCGGCGGCGGCTCGGTCCAGGCCCGCGATCGAGGCCCGGTCTGTTCCAACGGCGACGACATCGGCGCCATAGGCGGGATCGGCGCAGGCATCGAGGAGAGCTTGCAGATTGGTGCCGGAGCCCGACACCAACACCACCAAGCGCGCCGACGACCGCCCCACCAGGACACAGTAGTGCGGAAGATCCGGCGCACCGGATGGGGCGCGCCAACCCGGGAACCACCGCTGCGCACCGCATCAGGAGACTGGTTGATCCAGATTTGTCTCCGTGGTGGACGCGACACGCAGGGTAAACCAACTGATCATCTGCTACGCGAGATGGCGCATACACGCTAGTGTGCCGATCGTTCCGCCACGTGGCGGGCGCCGACACCTGTCTCGACCCCTCGCACAAGGAGATCCGATGGCTCAGCCCGGCACCGGTCCTGCTGTCGACAACAACATGACGATGTCGATCGTCTCCATCTTCCTGTTCTGGCCGCTGGCGATCCCGGCCATCATCAATGCGTCCAAGGTGAACACCCTGCTCTCCCAGGGCGACGTGGCCGGCGCCCAGGCCGCCGCCGCCGAATCGAAGAAGTGGTCCAAGCTCGCCATCATCATCGGCATCGTGTGGTACGCCGCGGTCGTCCTGTGCTGCGCGGTGGGCGGTCTGAGTGTGCTCGGCCTGGGAGCTACGGCCAACACCTGATGTGAACGTGCTCCGCGCGGTGGTCGAACGCTATCGCGCGTCCGTAACCGAACCGGCCGGTGACGGCCGTCCATTGAGGAGAACCTAACGTGGCCTACCCACAACAGCCGGCTCCCGCCAAGGCCCCAGAGAACACCCTGGGCCTTATCGGGCTGATTCTCGGCATCGCCTCAATCCCGCTCGCGTGCTGTTTCGGCTCGGGCCTCCTGTTCGGCGTCGTCGGCGCGGTGCTCAGCTACATGGGCAAGCAGAAGGCGGCCCAAGGCTTGGCAACCAACGGAGGACAGGCGAACGCGGGCTTCATCTGCGCGATTATCGGCGTCGCGCTCAGCCTGTTCTGGGTCGTCGGTGTGTTCGCGCTGAACATCACCGCGATCCCATTCAGCAACATGTAGGGCGGCATAGCCAGTGATGGGTGCGTCCAATGAGGACGCACCCATCACTGTACGAGCGACGTCGAACGGGACGATGGCGGCTGGGATAGAGTGCGGGCCGTCGCCGTGCCGAACAGCGTGCCGGCGGCGATGACGCAGGTGGCGAAGAGGCTCACCCGCCAGTCGACCGGGCCCAGTTCGGACAGCCGGCCCGAGCCCAGCCCTCCGCGAGACGCTGTCATGGCAAGCTGCAACACGATCCCGGAGACCGGACCCGCGAGTATTGCCGCCGCCAGAAGGCCGCCCCAACCTCCCACGCGCCGCCGGCGACGGGCCAGCAGGATGCCAGCCGCGAGCCCGGCGACGAGGGGCACCCCGAGCAACGCCGGCCCGACCCCGGAGAGGGGACCGGAGGGCAGTCCCGCCAACACCGGCAACGCCGGCACCGGCCCCAACAGGACATCGCCCGGGCTCACGACCGTTCCCGTCCCGACGGCGAATCCGGGTCCCAGAAGGTAGGCCGCACCCCAGACCGCGAGATTGGGCAGGAACGCGAGGCAAAGCGCGGTAATGCCGATCTGGCCGGCCACACCGGCATGGAACGAGCCGAGAACCTCGGAGGCGGCCCGCCCGGCCAGAGCCAACGAGAGGCCGGCCGCGGCCGCGCCGGCGGCGAGTAGAAACGCGACCGCGGCGAGCCCGGCCCGGACGGCATCGGTGAGCACCCGCGGCAGGCGAGCCGCCAACCGGCGGCCGGCCCGAGCGTGCGCCGCCGCGCCCAGGGTGGCGCAGAGACCGGCGATCAGGGCGAACATCGCTCCCGCCCGCCACGCCGACGTTGATACCTGAGCCGTTCCTGCCACTGTCGCCACGACGACGCCCAGCAGGCCGTACATCACTGCGACGGCGAGACCCGCGCGCGCGACGAGCCACATCGATTGGCCGCGGAGCGCACCGGTAGCCCGGGCCACGTGCACGCCGGCCCGGCTGAGCCGCCAGCAGATCCAGGCGGTGACGCCGAGCGGCACGAGGGTGATACGGTCGGTCGGCGTGACCACGGGAACGCCGTGTCCGAGCAACCAACCCCAAACGGCGATCCGGGTGACGTTGAGCGGCTCAGCTTCCGTTCTGATTGCCACGATTACGGCGATCGCCAGCAGCGGAGCGAATCCGACGGCTCCGGCCCAGAGCGCGGCGACGGCCGCGGCGACTGGCAGTGGTGCGCCACGACGGACGCGTCCTGCCTGCGGCCGAATGTCAGACTGGTCCGGCGCAGCACCAGGCGCCTCGCCGGTCCAGGTCGCGAGCGGCGGCTCGGCCGGGTACGGGTCCTCCGGGGGGATGGCCATCGGACCAACTGTGTCAAACAAATGGGCGACCGGTCGTGAGGACCGGCCACCCACGGGCCACGTGTCGTGCCGACTCCGGGGCCCGGCGTCCGCGCGAGCGAGCAGCGCCACTAGCTCAGGAGCCCACCATGATCTGGCGCATGAGGCGTGCCGTCTCACTCGGAGTCTTGCCGACCTGTACGCCCGCCGCCTCGAGCGCGACCTTCTTCGCCTCGGCGGTGCCCGACGAGCCAGAGATGATGGCGCCCGCGTGACCCATTGTCTTGCCGGGCGGAGCGGTGAAGCCGGCAATATAGCCAACCACCGGCTTGGTCACGTTGGCCTTGATGAAGTCGGCCGCCCGCTCCTCGGCGTCGCCGCCGATCTCGCCGATCATCACGATCGCGTCGGTGTTCGGGTCGGCCTGGAAAGCCGCTAGGGCGTCGATGTGGGTGGTGCCGATGATGGGGTCGCCGCCGATGCCGACCGCGGTCGAGAAGCCGATGTCGCGCAGTTCGTACATCATCTGGTAGGTCAGCGTCCCGGACTTCGACACCAGGCCGACGCGTCCGGCCCCCGCGATGTCGGCCGGGATGATGCCGGCGTTCGACTGACCTGGGCTCGCGACGCCGGGACAGTTCGGCCCGACGATGCGGGTCCTCGCTCCGCCGTCGAGATTGTGTGCCCAGGCCGCCGCCGTGTCGTGGACCGGGATGCCTTCGGTAATGGTGATCGCGAGGGGAATTGATGCGTCGATCGCCTCGATCATCGCTGCCTTAGCGAACTTGGGCGGTACGAAGATCACGGTGACGTCGGCGCCGGTCTCGGCCATCGCCTCACCCACGGAGTTGAAGACAGGTAGGCCCACACCTTCGAAGTCGACCTTCTGCCCACCCTTGCCGGGCGTGACACCACCGACCACATTGGTCCCCGCGCGCAGCATTCGCCGGGTGTGCTTGGAGCCTTCGGAACCGGTCATGCCCTGCACGATGACCTTGGAGTCCTTGGTCAGCCAGATCGCCATGGTCAGACCCCCGCAGCCGCGAGCTCGGCCGCGCGCTGCGCGGCACCGTCCATTGTGTCCACCCGCTCGACGAGCGGGTTCGCCGCCGAGTCGAGGATGCGTCGACCCTCTTCGGCGTTGTTGCCGTCCAGCCGGACGACCAGGGGCTTGGTGACCGCTTCGCCGCGTTGCGCGAGCAGATCAAAGGCGGAGAGGATGCCTTTGGCCACTGCGTCGCAGGCGGTGATGCCGCCGAACACGTTGACGAACACGCTCTTCACCGACGGATCGGACAACACAATCTCGAGGCCATTGGCCATGACCTCAGCCGAGGCGCCGCCTCCGATGTCGAGGAAGTTGGCCGGCTTGACGCCGCCGTATGACTCGCCTGCGTAAGCAACGACGTCCAATGTGGACATCACGAGGCCGGCGCCGTTGCCGATTACGCCGACCTCCCCGTCGAGCTTGACGTAGTTGAGGTCCTTCGCCTTGGCCGCCTGCTCGAGCGGGTCCACGGCCGACTTGTCATCCCACACCTCGTGCTCGGGATGCCGGAAGGTTCCGTTGCCGTCGAGGGTCACCTTGGCGTCGAGGCAGAGCACACGTCCGTCGGGCGTCTTGGCCAGTGGGTTGACCTCAACCAGCGTGGCATCCTCCGCCACTAATGCCTGCCAGAGCTTGACCGCGATGTCGACCACCTGGTCGGCGACGGCGGCTGGGAAACCAGCCCGCGACACGATCGAACGGGCCAGAGACTCATCGACGCCCTTCGACGCATCGATGGACTGCCTGACCACCTTCTCCGGCGACTCGTGCGCGACCTGCTCGATCTCCATACCGCCGGCAACGCTGGCGATGCAGAGAAAGGTTCGGTTCGCCCGGTCGAGCAGGTACGAGAAGTAATACTCCTCGGCGATGTCGGCCGCCTCGGTGATCATGACCTTGTGGACAGTGTGACCTTTGATGTCCATGCCGAGAATGTCGGTGGCCCGGGCGGTGGCCTCGTCGACGGTGTCGGCCAGCTTCACGCCGCCCGCCTTTCCGCGGCCACCGACCTTAACCTGAGCCTTGACGACGACCGGACGACCGACACGGGCAGCGATCGCACGCGCTTGTTCCGGGGTCTCCGCGACGCCGCCACCGAGCACCGGCAACCCGTGCCGGGCGAACAACTCACGCCCTTGGTATTCGTACAGGTCCACCATTACCTCTTTGCTCGCGCAGGCTTCGCGCCGGGGCGCGCTCGCGCATCGACACACCCGGCCGTTCCGGGCTAAGCCCGCAGCCTAACGAGACCGACCCGATGTGTCCGCGAGCGGGCGCGCCCTGTGCCTAACTCCACATGAGCCTGACTCCACACGGGCGTAACTCCACACGAGCGTGGCGTAACCGCCTGTGTCCGGCGTCGTTGACTGAGGTGTCGGCGCCACGGCAGTGGACCGGCGAAACACAAGACGGCCGATGCCCTGTCGGTCGAGGGGTGGCGGCAGGGCATCGTGCGATAGAGGGGCCGGGCGTGTGAGGGGTGCGTCCGGCCCCTCACTTGTGCTCCCCCGGCGCTGGCCGACCACGCTGGCGCACCGGCCGAACCAGCCGCTGACCAGGAAACACATTGTCCAGCGCTTGCCGGTAGCCGTCCCAGCGTGACCCGGCGAGACCCAATCGGGCCCCAGTGACTGCGGCAAATACACGGCAACGATCACGGCTCGACCGAAACCCGACGCATCGCGGCGCCGGACGGTCGGTCCGGGGTCCCTCGTCTTGATCGTCCTCCTCAGCCGGCACCGCCGTCCGCTCCGAGGTACAAAGCGCGTCCTCGATGCGGCGCCGGACGGCGTCGTCCTGTCCGTCAATGCATCTGGCGTAGATCCGGCGCAGGATCTGGACGCTCTGGCCGGCCCACGCTGCCACCTGGGTTGCGGGGACGCCCGCGTTGAGCCAGGTCGATACTGCCGCGTGCCGTAGGTCGTAGGGCCGGTGAGCGAGCGGGGAGGCACCTAGGTGGGCGCTGTTGTAGGCCCCTTGGCGGGGTCAGATGGTCAAAGCGGGGTAAGCGGGCGGCGAGCGCGGCGTGCAGTCGCCGAGGTGAGTGCGATCCGAGGACCGTTTCTTTGGTGCGGCGGTCGCGGTTTCGGCCGCCGGTGGGGTGGGCGACGATCGGCGCACTGTGACCGGCGGGGCAGGTCACTTGCTGCGGGTCCAGGTCGATGTCGAGAACTGGTCTTTGTTGAACAAACCGTCGCGGTTGCGGGCAGGTGGGACCTTGGCCCAGGGGATGTGGCCCTGTTGCTCCAGGTCGTCCAGCGTGTCAGCGTCGGCGTAGGCACTGTCGCCGAACACGTTCAGCCCGTCCTCGTCCTCGTCTGGCTCATCCTGTCCATGCGGCTTGTCTGCATTGACGGCAGCGTCCACGCACGGCGCACCGGTCGGGTCGTCCTCGACGGTGCTGTCACCTCCAGCGGCTTCTTCGCCCGTGAGAGTGTCGGCGACGGTTGCAGCGGCCTCGTCGTCATCGTCGGCGTCGCCGCGGGCGTCGTCCACGTTGCCGGCCGTCTCGGTGTCGGTGCACCCGCTCGGCGCGACGGTGGTGTGCTCGCCGAGCAGGTCGGCGACGGCGTCACGGTCGGCAGTGTTGGCCGGGGTGACGCTGACCTCATCGATGAGTTCATCGTCAGGATCCACCGAAAGGTGGGCCTTGTAGCCATCGAAGGACCGGTTGCGTGACTTGTGGCCATGCCGCGCTTCAGTGTCCACAGTGGAAATGACACGGTCCGGTTTGACCCGGCGGACGATGCGGAACACCCCGTCGTCGCCCTCGGCCACGTCCTGACCGGCGACCAGGGCCAACAACTCGGCGGCCTCGCTCAGCCCGAGGGACAGCTCGCGACCGTCCAGCACACCCAGCACGGCCAGACAGTCCCTCACCAAAGCGTCGACCAGCTCCTCCCGCGCAGCCTTGTCGTCCCAGTCACAGGGTGGCTTACCCGCCGTGGCGTAGTCATCGTCGCGGGTCAGCACCGCCCGCACCGCTATCGCCAAGCCGGTGGCGCCTTCCCGGTCGGCGATCATCAGCACCTTACGGATCACCGCACGCAGCTGAGTCACCGTGTCCTGGGTAGACACCGCGTCGTAGATCGGAGTCGAGTCGAGAACCCGGTTGCGCCCGCGCAGCAACCCCGCCGCCTTCGCCACCGCCTTGACGTCTTCGAACATCCGACGTGGCCGATTCGACTTGCGCAGCCGACTGCGCACCCCGACCAACACCGTGGCATGAAACGACACCGCGTCCACCGCCAGCCCGGCCGCCGCCTTCCACCGAAGATCGAACGCGAGATGCTCCACCGCCTCCCGATCAGAAAGCCCCTCATGCGCCTGCAACAGCATGGTCGTGGCCACCACCCGAGCCGGAACCGTCGGACGGCCCTTCGCCGAATCCAGGAACAAGTCCGCGAAGTAATCGTCCGGGAATAGCCGCTGTCCCTCACTCGCCAGCAGGTGGTAGACACTGCCCTCGGGAAGTCGGTCACCCAGCAGCCCCGCCGCGTCGTCGAACCGGATCTGGGCCTCAGCCCGCCCCACCGCCATACCCCCATTATCAGGAACAAACAGTTAGATACCGCGATACGGCACGCCGCGCTAAATCAGCACCTACCCAGTGAGGCTTCGCCTCGGACCGTCGAGGTGGGGGGTCGCCGTGGGGTACCGCCGCGCCGGGTTAGTCGTCACGCTAAACGCCATCGACAAGCATCCCGGAGGTGCGCGATGGCGACTCGCATGTGGACGGTGAACGACGTGCTCGATGGGCATGTCGGGTTGGATATCGAATGCCTGGATCGCATCTACCTCAACGGCTACGTGCCCAACCTGCAGGTCAGCGGGCAGGTGGTCACTTTCCTGACCCGACATTTGGGTAACCCGGTGCCGTCCCCGGCCATCTTCGACCAGATCGGGCAGCGCTTCCGCCGGGCGGTCAAGTCGCTACGTCGATGCCAATAACATCGCGGTGGTCCGGTTCGCCAAGGACGACCGCAAGATCGAGGTGATGGAGCCCTACCTCGACGGCCGCGGCCAGCACGGGTGGTTCACGGGTGGCCGCGATCGGGGTGGCGCAGGAGTTCGCCCCGGTGTGGACCGGCTACCAACGCGAGTCCGCAGCCCGGTGCCCGCAGTTCACCTTCGCCAAGGCCCAGCGGCGGGTGACCTGCTACTACTTCTACGTCGTGGACGACGAGTTCGGCGCCGGGTTCGTGAAGATCTGCTCCTACTTCCCGTATCCGGTCAAGATGTGGGTCAACGGCCACGAGTACGCCAAGCGCCAGGCCACCAAGGCCGGCATCGGGTTCACCGCGCTGTCCAACGGGTTCGCCACCACCGACCGACCCGGCCGGGTTGCAGGCCATCTGCGACCGCGCTGGGCCCACGCCAGATCCAGGCTTCTGCGACCGGTGGCTGCCCGGCTGCCGGTGCCGCTGGACGGCGCGGACGAGGTCGGCCGGCTACTGGTGGGAGTTCTCCATGCGCCAGATCGAGGTCTCCCGCACCATCGTGTTCGACGCACCCCGCCACGCCCGCAGCTTCTTCGAGGCGCTGGTGGCCGACAACCTCGACATGGGCCGCCCCGACCAGGTCGAACTCATCTTCGGCCGACGGATCCGCAGCGGCCCCAACGCCCACGCCGGGCGTGTTCAAGACCAAGGTCGTCACGCGCGGCGTCGACGTCACCGTCAACGCCTTCTACAAGCACTCCCGGATCAAGCAGTACCTCAAAGACGGCCGCGCGCTGCGGATCGAGACCGTCATCAACTACGCCCACCGACCTGGGTGCCAGCGCCGCCTGCACAACCTCGACGAACTCCAGGGCAGGGCCCGTGCGATCAACCGTCGCCTGCTCGATACTGAGCGGGTCGGCCAGGGCTGTGTCCTCGCGAGCCCAGCCTTTGCGCGGGTCGCGCACCCCACCGTCGAGGAGGGCAGGAGGGCCCCGGCCCTACGGTTCGGCGACCCTCGGGTCATGGCCCTGGCCGGCGCCCTCTGCGCCACCTGCTGCACGCCGTCACCGGCATCACCAACAAGAGCCTGCGCGCCTTGATGACCGGCCTGCTCGGACGCGCCGTACTCGATGGGCAGGCCAGCTACGACCTCGCCGGCTACGCCTCAAAGGACTCATCAGCCGCCTGCCCCGACCAGAACACCTACCAACTCACCCCCGACGGGCTACGCTTCGCCGATCTTCTACACCAAGGTCCACAACCGGGTCCTCGCGCCGCTCATCGCCGCCGACCATCCGCCCGCACCGCCGCCCCTGCGCCAAGCGCTGCGCACCATCGACAAGCACATCGACGACTACCTCGCCCGTGCGCGCCTGCCCGCAGCCGCGTGAAAACTTGGCTCAACCGTCAAAACCGTCACAACCGAGGAACGCTAGGCGGGAGTGAGCGCTAGCCGACGAGCGGCCCGCCATACCTTGCTGTACGAGCCGGCCCGTATGGGCTCGATCGGCGCGTGGCGACTCGGCCGCCTCCTCCTCCGTCCCAACGGCGACCCCACCCGCCGCTGGCGGTGACGACAACGGCGTTATACGAGGCGGCCGCCTCCGCTGAGCGTGCCGCTCAATCGAGGCATTCCTCTTGAAGACCGGGCCATCGGATGATCACAAGTTGAGTAGGCTTGTCCGCCCCGACGTATGGCCTGATCATCCGTGACAGGCGCGGTCGGTAAGCGGTCGCCTGACCGCAACTCATGTGAGCGCCAAGATTGTGTCTCTTCCTGTCAGCCCGATACACCCGTTAGCGCCTAACGGAGGAAGAACTCCGGCACGTGGTAGCCGATTCGGTCGAGTCCCTCGGCGAGCTTCCGGCGGTCAGCGTCGGTGTCCCAGCCGAAGTCGAATGCGTTGGCGATCCGGTTGATGGCGTTGAAGAAGTAGCACACGTAAAGGGCGTCCAGGATGGCGGAGTCTGACACGCCCGCGTCGCGCACCCGCCCGATGTCCTCGGGCCCCACCGCGTCGGGCGTCATTGTGAGCTTCTCCAGCAGCCCGAACGTCGCGGCCATGCGCTTCGACCGCGTCCTGTCGCCACTGGCCGAGTGGATCGGATATGCCGAGATCACGCCGGTCGGCGATACCAGAGTGGACGCCTGAACAAAACGGGCAATCATTGAGCTGAGAGACGAAGACCGCGAGCATCCGCCATTGTTGATATACGTGTAGAACTCCACATGAGTGCAGTGGGCAACCGCGATACTTTGTGGACTGTTCCAGTAATGGCCGGAGAATTTGGTCGTCCTGTCACTGCGTCCGGCGTTCGCGATATTGCTTGATAGCGCAACTGCCGTTTCCACTGCCCCAGCCAGCGGCCGTGATTGTAGAGTAGGCGAGACAGAATTTCGGCGGAAAATCGTACGCCGAAGTGTAGCCGTAGTTGCCCCAACAATAGGTCTTTCGACAAGCAGACCGTCCATCGAGCCCTCCCAGCTCCGCCCAGCGCGGGCCAGCGGTTCCTTTTGTCACATGTGCCCACCCGGTGCCAAGGGCACCCGGGCAGGTCGACTATTTCTTGAGACTGTGTACGTTGCACTGCACGGCAACTGCTCGCGGACTGCTATCGGGTGAACATTCATCACCTTCTATATTAGCACGCCAACGCGGCCACAAGGCAAGCGCTCAATTGATCGAGCGGCCTCGGCAGGCGGTGTCCGATCAGCAGGTCTCTCGCGCCCTGGGCGTGCCCCTTCCGTGCCCGGAGTCGCCGTCACGAGCGGGGAACCCCGGTGTTGGGCGGACACGGCCGGAGGCCGGACATCCTGGTTACACCAGGCCAAAAGCATGAGCCCAAGATCGGTAGCGATTTCCCAAGCTGATGGTTCCTGGGCGTCGTACAGCCATTGGTACAGCCAAGCCCGTAGTCAACCAGCATCAGTCAGCAGAAACGGCCCACAAACATGCAGGTCAACGACTTCCAGCGACGGCGACCGACGAAGTGCCCGAACTTTGCAAAGCGAGGGTCAGGCCCAATAGCGAAACGAGAAGCCGCCTTCAACACGTCAGCCGGGAAGCGCGGCCAGGCCGACGAGGAACGCAAGGCGATCATCCGGGCGTAGCGATGCGTACGGCGCCGCGTCGCGACGGTTCGTATCCGCTTCGATGGCCTCACGCTCGGCACCGGCGGGCAGCTGCCTGATGGTCGTACTGGTGAGTCCCGCTGCCTGCCACGCCGCGGCGTGCGCGTCCTGCCGGTGGTAGCGCAGGACGGACAGCCGGGAGTGCAGGAGAAGCCCCGAAGACGCGTCAGGGGGCTCGTATGGCGGCGCCATGGTCGCGTATGCCCTTCCCCCGGTCGCAATCCCGCTCTGTACCAGGCGTCCTGCCAGGTCGCCAAGCTCGGCAAGACTGCCCTCCCGTTCTGCCCACAGCTGCTCGGCCACCGTCGCGGTGACGTTGTACATCTGAGTAAGCATCATCCGGCCACGTTCGCTGGCCTGGACGGCGCCATCGCCAATTCGCTCGACCAGGCCGCCCGCAAGCAGTGCATCGACGTCGCGTTCGACGTCCGCGGGATCGCGGTAGCGATAGACCGCGGTCAGCCCTTCCCCTGTGACCGGACGTGCTAGCAGTGCGGTGCGGAGCTGGCCGAACATGCGAATCGCATCGGCTGGCGCCGCAGGTGGTACGGGCGTGGTTGCAGCACGGGCAATCGCCAGGTTCACCACAGCGAGCGTCAGCCGTTCGATCACGGGCGCAACGAACGATGCGTAACGGTCGGGCGCCATGTCAACGAGGTCAGCCACGATCAGACCGTAACAACCGTCGGGCGAGGCTTCCCAGATCTCGGCATGATCGTCGCGCTGAACTCGTCGACGCGGTGCGAGACGATACAGCAACGGAGGTAGCCGAAGGCGTCCATGACCGCCCGCACCGGGGGCCGGACAGCGCAGAAGGATCGTCCAGACCCGCTCGCAGTTACTCCGTGATCCAGGGTTCGAGTCCCTGACGCTCGATCCCAACCCCAGATCGAAGCCAACGAGCTGCCGGCTCCACGTGGCATCATCTAATCGATGCCGAACCATCACCTTGACCTTGTGAACCGAGTTGCCGAGCGCGCTCATGCCGACGGCCTCGACCTACCGCCGCCACTTGACGCCAACACGATCCAAGCCGCCGAGACACAACTTGGCTTCAAGCTCCCACCTCTACTCACAGCCCTCTACCAGCACGTATGCAGCGGCGGATTTGGGCCCGACTGCCAGGTGTTCAAACTCGTCGCCGATGACCTGACGCAGACAGTCGTGAGCACCTACCTATTCCGGCGCGCAAACACTGCCCAGTGGCACTGGCCCGAAGGAGTCCTACCCATTCTCGACTGGGGCTGCGCCATGAACGCATGCGTCGACTGCCGCCATGAAGACGCCCAAGTTCTCGTATACGAGCCCGACGACTGCTGGTTCATCGACTCACCCAGTCTGGCCGCCTGGCTCACACAACACCTCGACAACACCGGCTGGGGGAACCTCAAGCTGAGCAAGGCGAACTCGACAACCTTGCGCCCTGGCCAGGAGCCCGAGTGCGAGTCTGACTCGCTCCGAGCCTGACCGCAGCACCTGACAGCAACGGCAGTGCACAGCTTGGCATCCACTCGGACGTGCGTACCGCATCAGCAGGGCTCACGGACCGATATAGACCGCTCACGACGACCTCGCCAAACCTATGGATCAAAGGCGCCGGACGATCATCCCCTGAGAGAAATCTGGGAGACGATCTTGCGCTCGATGGCTGGATCGCCACCTGAGCGGGAAGGCGCAGGTCGGCCGACCGGGGGCGGTCCTGGACTCCGGATCCGCCCCCGGGCGAGGTGGAGGAACCCGGCGGCGTGTCAGCCGGCGCGCAAGCACCGCGGGCATTCGTTGTCGCGCAACAGCTAGCCGGGCAGTATTCCGCACAGCGGCTCGGCCGGCTGCGGTGGCACGAGCAGTGCGGACCAGGCCGCCTTGACCGTGTTGACAAAGTCGTTGGTGCAGCCGTACAGGTTGTACGCCGCCCGCAGCGTCCACTGCCGGTAGTTCGGATACTTGGCGTCGGAGGTCTTCATCAGCATGGCGTTGTACAGGATGCGCAGCGCCGGCCGGAAGCCGATGCCGGTCAGCGTTGTGTTGTTGCACGTTGAGCTGATCGGTTGTCCGTCGGTCGGGTTGGTCCCCTCGGCGAGCAGGTAGAACCAGTGGTCGCCGATATTCCCCGCGGCGTGGGGATCATTACTCCGGTCGTCCAGGCCTGGGTCGTAGTAGCAGCGCGGGCCGAGGGCATAGGAATGCCAGAAGTCGCGGTCTAGGACCGTCCAGTCGGGTAAGTCGTACCCGGCAGGTTCGTTGGCGAACCATTCAGTGGCGGTACCGAACACGTCCCCGATGAACTCCCTCGTACTCCAGGCTGACATCCCGCCCGGGGTGTACTGGTCGATGGCGTGCCCGAGTTCGTGGCCGACGACGTCGAGGCTGGTGGAGCCGATGGTGAAGTCTGCAAAGCCGTCGGGATGCCACTGAGCAGTGCCGGATACGTTGGGCGCCACCCACATCGGGAACCCGTGCCCGGCCCCGTCGATACCGTTGCGGCCCAGCCACGTCGACAACATCCTTATCTCGTTCTGCTGCGCGAACATCGCGTCGCCGCAGCTGGTGACCTTGTTGGACGAATCGCCGTTGCCCCAGGTGTCGACGGTCTGCATCAGCGGCTGGCCCACCGCCTTGTCGCCACAGGAGACTCCGTTGTTGGACGGGTCGATCAGGTAGTACCTGTTATAGATGGAAAAGCTCACACGCTTCGTGGCGATAAACAGTGAGTTTGGTCCGTTGCGCCCGCTGTGCAAAGAGCCGTACTCGATTCCGTCGCGCCGTTCCAGCACCGCGCCGGTAGCCACGTCTACGTAGCTGGTAGCCGCATCCGCGGCATTGGTGGACTCCCACGCCAAGCGCGCAGGGCCGGAACGCGCGTAGACGACCAGCCTCCTGCCGTCCTCCGCCGCGGCCCGCCCGGTCGGCTGCGCGGTCACCGAGGCCGGGATCGCGAGCGCGGTAATTGGCTGCTGCTGGGCCACCGATGCCGTCTGCACCCGCCCCGCCGGGTCGATCACCACCACGAAGTCCCCGCCGACGACGGGCAGTCCCCGGTGTGTGCGGTCGTAGGGCACGTACGTCCATCCGGCTGACGTGATCGGCGCATGTTGTACAAACTCGTCGGCCAGGCCGGCCCGCAACAAGGCCGGCCGCGTCGTCACCCATGCCTGAGCCGCCGCCGCGGCACTGGCCGCAGCCGCGTCGGACGGTGCCGCGGCGGCGTCCCCGTTGACCTCGAATCCGCGCAGCGCCGGCACCGCTGCGTCTGCCGGGTTGGCGTACCATTCGGTTCCCGCCAAAACGGCGATCGACGTCAGCAGCGTGATGGTTGTCAATCGTCGGCGGCTCAGTGAGCTGACTCTCATGACGCGCTCCTTTGATCGGTCCTCGCCGATGCTGGCGATGGCCGCAGCGTGTGCGCCCTTGGCCTATGCCCACCGCGTACTACTGCACACAACAGCCGAGCTGACGACTCCGACCCGAGAGACATGCCTTTGGCCGCGCGCAGCGAGCAGCAGCAAAACGCTCGCGAACAGGCAACAAGCGAAACAACCAGACGCGCTCGAGCCAGCGCAGATAGGTGGAGGGGGTCAGTTTTCACACGTAGATCGACCAGGAAGCAACGGGACCGCCGTGCTGGCGTTCTCCCGCAAGCTGTACAGCAGCGAAGTACAGCAACGCAGCCGCCGACCAGCGTCCTGACCTGGCGACCACCGCCGGCGACCTGGCCGTATCAACCAGGCTTGGCCGCAATGCCGAGAGTTCGGGACGAAGAGGTCGTGGGTTCAAATCCCGCCACCCCGACCACGAGTTTGTGCACGTCAGGACCCCCTCTCCGGAGGGGTACTCGTCCGTTTCCGGCTTCGGATCTTCCTCGTCAGGCAGCGAGAAGGCATCAAACGCTCTCAGCACCGGTCGATCGCGGTCGCGCGTGGGGTGCGTATACCGGTCCAGCGTCGTCGATGTCTGCTCATGCCCCATCACGTTCGCCACCTCATTGATCGGCACTCCGTCCGACAACCTGGTAGGGAGCGGTTTACGAACCATGCTGAATGCCTGTGATCGGGGCGGGGTGCGAAGAGGGTATTCGTCAGGGTTGGTGAGGATGATCGCCCGCGAGTTGGGCGGCGTAGCGGGACCAGTCGCCTCCGGCTTGGTGCATCCGCCCCCCGCCGCGCCACCATCCCGGCCTCCGCCAAGCACTCGCCAGGTGCATCAACCAGTCACCCAGCCCAACCGATTCGGACGCCACATCCTGTCATCCAACGCAACCCGCAGCCCACAACCCAACAACCATGGCGTGTCCGACCCCCACCCCGCGAACCGCCGCGGCACCGGCCACACACCAATCCCGGCAACAGCGTCCCCACACCATCAACGAAGTGTTGCATCAGATGCAACTCCGCGCCTTTCCAGCCAGGTCGCGTACGAGTGCCGCAGATCATGAGTGCGCCGTGAGGCGCTGTGTTTTGACAGCGGTCAGTAGAAAATCCCCAGTGGCGGCCAGATAACTCCCCACTGGCGGCCACCAGATTTCCCCACTCGCGGCCGTGTTGGCTCCCCGGCGGGTCTTCCGCGTTGAAGATCCACTTGTGAAGAGGAGCGATCAGATCATGGAGATCCTGGAGGCGTACGACCTCACAGGCAGTTACCGGGCAGCGGCCGAGTTGGCTGGGTGTGACCACCACACGGTGCGCCGCTATGTGCAGCTGCGGGCGGCGGGCACGCCGGGTTCGGGGCGGCAGGCGCCGCGGCCACGAGCGATTGATGAGCACTTGGCGAAGATCGAGGAGATGGTGGAGAACTCGCGGGGTCGGGTCCGTGCGGACAAGGTGCACGACCGGCTGCGCGGGTTGGGGTTCAAGGGTGGTGAGCGCACGACCCGGCGGGCCGTGGCGGCGGCGAAGCAGGCGTGGCGGGCCGGGCACCGGCGGGTGTTCCGTCCGTGGATCACGGAGCCGGGCCTGTGGCTGCAGTGGGATTGGGGCGAGGGGCCGCGGATCAAGGACAAGCGGACGTTCCTGTGGTGCGCCTGGCTGGCGTGGTCCCGCTTCCGGGTTGTACTGCCCACAATGGACAAGACGATGCCCACGGTGATCGCCTGCCTGGACGCGACGCTGCGCCGGGTGGGTGGTGTGCCGGTGTATGCGTTGACTGACAACGAGAAGACCGTCACCACCGACCACGTGGCTCGGATCGCGGTGCGCAACCCGCTGATCGTGGACGTGGGCCGCCACTACGGCCTGACCATCCGCACGTGTGTGCCGGCCGACCCGCAGACCAAGGGCGGGTCGGAGAGCACCGTGCGGATCGCGAAGGCCGACCTCGTGCCGACGGATGCGAACCTGCTCGACCAGTACCGCACGTTCGGGGCGTTGGAGACGGCCTGCCGGGCGTTCTGCGACGAGGTCAACACCCGTGAGCATCGCGAAACCCGCCGGGTCCCGGCCGAGGCGTTGAGCGAGGAGCTGCAGCGGTTGCACCCGCTGCCGCTCGCGCCGTTCACCGCCGTGTTCGGCCAGACCCGACGGGTCCACTGGGACGCCACCGTGGCATTCGGCGGCGTCCGTTACTCGGTTCCCCACCAGCTGATCGACGCCCGTGTCTGGGTGCGTAATCAAGGCGAGGAGGTCATTGTGACCGTGGAAACCCCCGAAGGGCCAGCCGAGGTGGCCCGCCACGCCCAGGGCACCCCGGGCAGCCCGCAGATCAACGACGAGCACTACCCGCACCCCGTCGACGCCGGCGAGCGACGGCCCGAGGCCACCAGCGCCGAAGAGGCGCTGTTCCTGAGCCTGGGCCCCGGCGCGACGGACTGGCTCGTCGAGGCCGCCGCGGCCGGCGCCCGCCGGATCCGACCCAAGATGGCCGAAGCCGTCGAGCTGGCCAAGCTGCACGGCCGCGCCGCCCTCGACCAGGCGCTGGGCACCGCCGCCCTCGCGGGCCGGTTCGGAGAGGGCGACCTGCGCTCGATCCTCGACCACCAACGTCACAACGGCACCGCCCTGCCGCACCAGCGCAGCGAGGACCACAGCCTGCAGCCCGGCACCTCGAGCTGGGCCCGACTCGGCCACCCGCTGGGCCCGGTCGAGGTTGGCGGTGACCAGTGACCACCACGACCACTCGGCCAGCCCGGACCCGACCGGCAACCGTGACCGCCCCGATGAATGATCCGATGAGCGAGGCGATCGAGCTCACCAAGCGACTACGTCTGCCCTACCTGCGTAAGGCCATGGCCGACGTCGTGCCCACCGCGAAGGCCCAACGGTGGGACCCGGCCGAGGTCGTGCGGATCCTCCTCGCCGAGGAGGCCGCCGGCCGCGACGCCGCGACTCTGCGCAGCCGCCGCAAGCGAGCGTCGTTCCCGTCCGGGAAGACGTTCGACGCCTGGGACGAGAACACCAGCACCATCCCACGCCCGACCCAGCAAGCGCTGCGGACGCTGGAATGGGTGCACCGCAAGGAGAATTTGAGTATCTGCGGCCCGTCGGGCACCGGCAAGAGCCATTATGCCGATGTTCGTGTTATGCCGACCTGACTGCTGAACTCCTTGCGGGGCAAGGTGACCGGGCTCGCAAGGTCGGCATAATCCGGCACTAGTGGTCGGATCTTCTCGGGACGTTCGTTCGGAGAGGAGCCGATGATGAAGGACACGTATCAAGGCGTCCGGGTCTGGGGACCGCTGGCGTCGCATGCCGATGGGTTCTACTCGTGGTTGGTTGACCGCCGCTTCTACTCGACGTTGACGGCAGTGGGCCACCTTCGCCTGATGGCGCATATGAGTCGGTGGCTAGTCTCGCGGGATCTCGATTGTGCTGCCCTTACTGAGGATCTCGTGCTCGACTTCATCGGTGCACGACGCGCAGCCGGCTACCGCCACCTGCGTTCGCTGCGCGCGCTACCGCCGCTGCTGGGGTATCTGCGGGAGGTCGGGGCGGCGCCGGAGCCGGTTTTCGCCGCAGCGCCGGCTGATCTGTTGCAGAGCTATCGCCGCCACCTGACGGTCGAGCGACGGCTGGTCGCCGGCAGCGTCGACAACTACGTGCAGCTTGCGCGCCGGTTCCTCGACTTCTGCGCGCAGCAGGGCGTTACGGATCTGGCTGGGGTGAAGGCCGATCAGCTCAGTGGCTTTGTGATGAGCGAGCGTGCCCGCCGTCCCAGCGGGTCAGCGCGGCATGCGGTCACGCCGCTTCGTGCACTGCTGCGGTTCGGACAACTGCGCGGGCTCACGAGCGCAGGCCTGGCGATGGCCGTACCAAGGGGAGCAAACAGACGCGGCGCCGGTCTGCCGCGATCGTTGGCACTGCGGGATGTCACGCGGCTGCTGGCCAGCTGTGATCGTCGCACCCGCCGGGGACGCCGTGACTATGCGATGCTGCTGATGCTCGCCCGGCTCGGACTGCGGGCCGGCGAACTGGCCGCCCTGCGCCTGGACGATGTGGACTGGCGTGCTGCGGAGATCGACATCCCCGGCAAGGGCGGACGAAGGGAACGGATGCCGCTGCCCGACGATGTCGGGCAAGCGCTGGTCGCCTACCTGCGTCGGGGCCGACCCGAGACCAGCGACCGCCGCTTGTTCGTACGTCTCGACGCGCCCCGCACCGGTCTGTCCTCTGGCGCGGTCATGGCGATGGTGCAGACCGCAGGTCGCCGCGCTGGTGTTGCCGTGACGGGCGCGCATCAACTTCGGCACACGGTCGCGGTCGAGCTGCTGCGCGCAGGCGCGCCAATGTCCGAGATCTCAGAGCTGCTACGGCATCGCCGGCCGGCAACGACGGCTATCTATGCGAAGGTTGACCGACGTGCGCTGGGTTCGCTGGCGCGTCCCTGGCCGGTGGGTGCGTGATGAGCGCGATGCGGCAGGCCGCCGAAGACTATGTTGCGCTGCGCCGGGCGATGGGGTTCAAGCTCGACAAGCCGGGCCGGCTGGTGCTGCAGTTTGCCGATCACCTCGACCGGCTCGGCACCCGGCAGCTGACGATCGACACGGCGCTGGCATGGGCGCGACAGCCGACACACGCGGACCCGAGTTGGTGGGCTTACCGACTGTCCGCGGTGCGCGGCTTCGCCGCCTACCTGCATCCGCGGCTGCCCGGCATCCAGGTTCCGCCCGCGGATCTGTTTCCACTGCGCACCAAGCGCGCCACGCCATATCTGTATTCGGGCGAGGACATCGCAGCGCTGATGACCGCGGCGCGGCGACTGCACACCCCGTTGGTGGCAGCGACCTACGAAACGCTCATCGGTCTGCTGGCCGTGACCGGCCTGCGAATCGGTGAGTCTCTCAACCTCGATCGCGCCGACATCGACCTCACCGCCGGGATGCTCACCGTTGTCAACGGGAAGTTCGGCAAGAGCCGCCAAGTCCCGCTGCACCCGACCACGATCGAGCGGTTGCGGTTCTACGCCGGCCGGCGTGACGAGCTGGTGCTGACACCCAGGGCGACGACGTTCTTCCTGTCCACCGCTGGCACCCGACTGTCCGACTGTCGGGTGGAATCGACGTTCCGTAGTCTCGTCCGGGCCACGGGACTGCAGCCGCGATCGGCCAGGTGCCGTCCTCGGCTTCACGACCTGAGACACAGCTTCGCGGTGAACACCGTGCTGGACTGGTATCGCGACGGCGGAGACGTGCAAGCCAGGATGCCGCTGCTGTCCACCTACCTCGGGCACGTCGATCCAAGCGCGACCTACTGGTACTTGTCCGCAGCGCCGGAGCTGATGGCCCTGGCCTGCGCTCGCCTCGAAGACGCAGAGGCGCAACGATGACGCTCATTGCCCCCGTGCTGCAGGGTTTCTTCACCGAGCGACTAATCGGCCAGCGCAACGCCAGTGCGCATACGGTTGCCGCCTACCGGGACACCTTCCGGTTGCTGCTCACCTTCGCCAGCCATGACCTCGGCCGGTCTGCCAGTCAGCTGCGCATCGACGACCTCGGCCAAACTGTGATCGCAACGTTCTTGGACCACCTCGAGGTCGAGCGGGGCAACAGCGTGACTACCCGCAACGCGCGACTGGCGGCCATTCACTCGCTGTTCCGCTACGCGGCACTGCATCATCCAGACCACGCCGCGACGATCCAACAGATCCTTGCCATCCCGCCCAAACGCTGTGGACGCACCATCGTCACGTTCCTCACTGAGCCGGAGATCGACGCGATGCTCTCCGCACCTGATCGCGCCACCTGGACCGGGCGGCGGGACTACACCCTGCTCGTGCTCGCCATCCAAACCGGGTTACGCGTCTCCGAGCTGATCTCGCTCACCAGACAGGACGTTCATCTTGGGTCCGCCCCTCACGTGAGCTGCCACGGCAAGGGCCGTAAGCAGCGGATCACCCCGCTCACTCGTCGCACCGTCGCCGTCCTGCGAGCCTGGATGACCGAACACACCGCTGAACCGACCGACCCGCTGTTCGTGACACGCTCCGGTCATCCGCTCAGTCGCGACGCCATCGAACACCGGGTCGCGCTCTATGCTCACACGGCCGAACGGTCCTGCCCGACACTGGCGTCCAAGAAGATCACGGCACACACATTGAGGCACAGCGCGGCGATGCAACTGCTTCACGCCGGCATCGACACCAGCGTCATCGCTCTCTGGCTCGGTCACGAGAAGGTCGACACCACACAGATCTACCTGCGATGACCGCCTAGACCCGTTTTCCGCACGGGTGCGGGGCTACTCCTCCGCCCTAGTGATCATCTCGGGCCAGGGCAAGGGGATATCGAGGTGGGCGAGGATAGTGCGTTGGGTGTGGGTGAGCCGGTCGAGGACGGGGCCGGTGGGGGTGTAGGTGAGGTGTAGGTCGGCGAAGGCGGTGAGGATGCTGCGGCCGGTGGGTTTGGCGGCACGGCCTTCGCCGAGTAGTCCGGGTAGTGGGGTGTTTGGGCCTAGGGCGCGTCGTAGGTCGGCTTCGATGAGGCCGAAGATGAGCAGGGCGATGCCGACGACGGCGACGAGGGCGGTGATGCGGTCGTCGTTGTGCAGGAACACCGGCCGCACGCGCAGGGTTTGTTTGAGGTCGCGGTGTCGCTGTTCGACGACCCATTGATCTTTGTAGATTTTGAGGATGTCCATGGCGACGACGGGCTTGCCACGTTTGGGGTCGGGCAGGTTGGTGGCCAGGGCGTAGAGTCCGTCGAGTCGGCTGGCGGCGGTGATCGCCGCGTGGTCGCGCTGCCAGGTCAGGGTGGGCTTGCTGGTGTCCGGGTCGGTGCCGGTGGTCACCTGCAGCAGTCCGGTTATGTTCTTGCCGATGATCTGGGCGACTTTGTTGTCGACGTCCTTCTGGGTCTTGTAGTAGCGCCCGCCTAGCCCGTTGCGGACCCGGGTGAGTGCGGCTTCTGCGGCATCCAGCGCGCGGGTGCGGGCCCCGGCGACGGAGCTGGCTTCCTCGGATGACCAGATGTAGGCAACCCGCAGGTCGTGGTCGGTCTTGAACTTCTCGTCCGGGTCGGTGACCGGGTAGGGGCGCAGTAGGCCCTTCCAGCGGGTGCGCTGCTCGGCCGGCAGCCGTTGCTCGCGTTGGGAGACGTGGGGTAGGTCGACGAGCTTGTCCAGATCGCCGACGTCGGCGGTGAATCGGTCGGCCCAGCCGGTGTCGGCGCGCAACGGGACCACGAACCGGAGCGCGGCCCGGTCGGCAGCACACAGGTGGCGCAGGTAGCCCAGGCCGGAGTCGGCGACCACGACCAGCCCGGGTGGGGCGAGCTCCTGTAGCCGTTGCATCGCTTCGGCGAAGCCGACCACCTCGGACGTGGCTCCCTTGTGCGGCCGGTAGTAGACCGGTATGCCGTCCACAGTGGATGCCTGCAAGGTCTTGACCTGCCGGCCGATGCTGCGGTCGGCGGCCCAGCCCTTCTCGACCATGGCCGAGTGATCGTAGCCGCCGGCGAAGCGCACTGCGGTCAGGTCCAGGTGCAGCCGGGACAGGTCCGCCCCGCCGGTGCGGGCCGCGGTCAGCGCCAACTCGCCACGGACCTGTTCGGCAAGAGGGGCCAGCGCCTCCAGGGCGCGGCCGAGGCGATCGTCGTTGAGCAGCATCGCCGGAATGTCGAACAGCTCGGCCAGCGCCGCCGACGAAGCCCAGCCGGCCACGTCGTACAGCGGTGACGGCGCGGAGAGCCGGTTGGCCACCAGCGCCGAGATCACCTCGCCGTGGGTCAACTGGGCCCGACCCTTCATCGGCGCCACCCGATCGATCACCTTGACCAGGTCCAGCCGCTGCAGGTAATGCCGCACGAGCAGCAGGGCACCGACCTGCCGGCGGGTCCCCACGGGCGGCGGGTCGAGCCGGGCGAACGACGCCGCCAGTTGGTCCAGTTGGCCCGACGCCTTCAGCATGTCCTCGCGGCCGAGCGTATGCAGCAGCCGGTGCCGGACCTTCCCGTCCTCGGTGCGGAACGCCTCCACCAGCCGCAGATACGTGTAGTCCTTGCCTTCTCTACGAACCTTGTGCCGTTTGACGTACACCGTGAGGACCTCCACTAGTTGGTCCTACGGTACGACAGGCAGAAGCGAACTACAAGCATGTAAGCCTCCACATTCTGGGACTTGATTTGGTCCTACAGATCAGACCTTCCGTCGCAAGGCCAACCCGCGGCGCAGACACGCCCGACGGGCCCAATCCGTTGCCACCAAACACAACGGGAGGGCCGAGCGCGCTCGGCCCTCCCAAGATGATCTATTGCCTACGTAAACTTGGTGCGGAAAACGGGCGCCTAGATGAGCCACATGGCTCCAGCTAGTGAGACCACGCTCGGGTCATCGGAACGGGCGTCACGACGAAGCCGTTCCGCCATGCCGACAGCCAAATGCTCGGCATCCTCAGACCGGTCCGCCCGTAGGAGCCCGCAAACGACCTGGTACGCAGCCATACCGCGAGCAGCTGTGGAGTCAGCATCGACAGCAACTGTCGAGGATCGGTCAGCGGCCAACATCGATAGATCGGCGGAACCAAGCTTCGTGAGCAACTTTGCCGCAACGACGTAGGCGGACACATAGCTCAGCAGCAGTTCGCGGCGGTCACCAGGACGAGCTGCGTGACGCAGGCTTTCCGCAGCCGTTAGCAAAGAAGGCAGGAGCCCAATGACGGCCTCGTGGCGGGCGGCCTGATAGGTCTGATGGGCTGTGGCAATCTGGGCGCGCAACTGTGCCAGCGTCGACGTCGCGGCGGCCGGCTCGACATCCAGAAGATGGTCGTAGCGCACCAACACGCGCCGGACGGCGGCCAGATCGTCTGGCACCGTGCCGCCATCAAGCGCGTACTGCCACGGGGTCCCGTCAGGGCCTCAACCTCGACCTGGAGGACTCGCGCCAGGTCGAGCAGAACCGACAACCGATCGACGGAACGAACGCCGCGCTCCACTTGGGACAGCCACGACTCCGATCGTCCAACGAGCCCGGCCCAGGACCGGCTGGCTCAGCCCGCGACGGCGTCGATACGCCGAGATTCCCTCACCTACCGAGCTGGTCGGAGCCATGCCACACCACCGTAAGCAGAACGGTCCTGACCCATACAACCTACGGGGGTCATACCGACAATGTTGAGCCCAATGGATCCCTCGGAACCGACCGACTGCCTAGTCGGGACACTTGGCGTGCAACGCACGTCACGGGCCAGGGCTGCGTAGGTTGCCCGAGCGTCCACGTAGGTGCCTGGCCGCACATGATGCTTGACGAAACGGCCTCGCAGGATGCTTGATATGATCACGACTTGTCCGGCCGCGCCATCACGGCCCGCGTAGCACACATCCGCTCATGGCCGACGAGACTTTGCGGCCCCGTGGCCTGGTTCGACGCTGGTCCGACGGGCAAGCGCTACGTCCGATACTCCCAGCCTTCCTGCCAAGCGAAGTCAGCAGCTACCAGCGTTTCGAGGGGAACGCCCGCGATGAGGTGATCCAAGCCCATTTCGTAGCCACGTGCCCGATGACGAGCACCCGCTGCGCCTCCCAACGTGTCGGCAGATCGGCAAGGAAGCGCCCGATTCGCTGGACAGCTTGCCGCCAACTCTCGCCGCCCGGAACGGTCCAAGGTGACTCACGCGATTGCCATGAAGTTCTGCCGCGGGCGTGCCGTTGAGGGAACCATAGTCGCACTCCCGAAGTCGCCAATCATGCAGTAGCGGGAGATCCGTGGTCTCGAACGCCAGGTCCGCCGTCTGGATTGCGCGGCGCAGATCGGACGTGAACACGGTAGAGATGCCGTCCTTGTCTCGGCGCTGGCCCAGCTGCACCGCGAGCTCACGGCCACGCTCGGACAGGCGGCCGGGCAGCCAGCCGGTCGCAATGCCTCGTTCGTTATCCTCGCTCCACGAATGGGTATCGAAGACGACCTCTGTCGACACCAAATCAGGTTAATCCCGCTTCGACAGACGCGATTGGTATAGATCAGCACCAGGTCAACGTCGCGATCGCGCACGACAAGTTCGGCACTACATCACCGTCTCACAGTGCGCCAACATCGTTATCTGCCGCGTTGTGCGGCAGGTGTGCCGCAATTGAAGATCAACAGGGGCGGCAGTGCCCCACCGTCCGCGGCGACCGCTATTGGTGTCGACGTGTGTCAGCGTCCTGGATTGCGTGTCGGACAGCCAGACGGATCACCCAATAAAGAATCGCAAGACCGACCAACGGAAAAAGGAGGGACACCAGCGAGATCCCAAAGCCAGACATCATGACCCTGCATGGTAGGGACTCAGCGAGTGCCGGGTAAGGTACCGCGTCTGAAGATCAACTGGTTGCCTGGGTACCTTACCCTTTGCGCGTCCGTGCGTTACTGATCGGGCACATGTGCAGATGACAGTGTGTTGAGCGGGCACCGCCCTTGTGACACCGTTCCGGCCAGGGAGGTCGGCATGGCATGGCGATCAATAGTCCTGGTCGTGCTGCTCGGCTGCCTGCTGGCCCAGGCGGGGTGTGCCCCGGCCTCACCCGGCGCTATGCCGGCACCGTCCACTGTGTCGGAACCGGTCGTTGGGCCGGCCGAACCGCCGGTGCCGCAGCGCGGTTGTGGCTGGGTCGGTGCGGGAACTCCAACTGTTACGACGCCGCCCGTGGTGGACGCAGTCATCGCTGGCGACATCGAGCGCCTGTCGGGCCTTCTCAGCCGTGGCGCCAACCCGGACACCATCGACGCCAGTCTCTCCTCCACACCGCTGTCGATAGCAGCGATTTCGACCTGTGCGGCTGCGGTCCGGTTGCTGCTGGACGCCGGCGCCGATCCGAACCTCATGGCCCAGGGCGGCGAGGCGCCGCTAACGTTCGCGGCGAACGTAGGCGATATCGATGTGGTCACGATGCTCCTCGCCGGCGGCGCTGATCCCTCCCGGCTCGGTGGTTACGGACTGCTGACTCCATTGCATGAAGCTGTGGGCGTCGGCAGGGCAAGCGTCGTGCGGCTCATGTTGCCGCACGTGTCGGACATCGATGCCGGAATGGTTCACGACGCCAACCCGTTAGCTGCCGAGGACATCGGCGTGGGCACCGTGCTCGAGTTTGCCGTGAGCGTTGAGGACCGGGAAGGTTACGTGCGCCTCCTGCTCGAGGCGGGTGCGACTCCGACCATCACCGCGCTTTACCGGGCGGTGCAACTTGGGTCCGCGGAGTCGGTCAGTCTCCTACTCAACGCCGGCGCGCCGATGACACTGTCGCCGAACGAGACCCGAAGTATGGCGCAGGTCGCCATCGACTTCGGCCACGTGGAGATCGCGCGCATTCTTGAAGCCCGGTAGGTGACGAGCGGCCGGCCGGCAATTCCATCGGTGTGGACCTGCTGGTGGCCGAGCATCCAGACGGCCTTGCGAACACGCAGCGATCGCAGCGCAATCGCGCTGCATCGAGGCGGGGAAGATCTCGGGCACTACGAAAGCGAGGCGATCCCAGCCTTGACAGAGGTCGCCGATCCGAGGTCGTCCTGGCGCGGGGGCATCAAGACCAAACGACCGGGATTACCGCGTTTGCATCGCGGGTTGTGCTGGTCGGTGCGCTGGAGTGTCGGCAGGTCGGGCGCTGAGGTGGAGCGGCTATTGGTGGCAAGGAGGCCACGGTGTAAAGCATCAGCCGGAGTCAGATTCGCTGTCCACTTAGGTGTCCACTTACGTCCACTTAGGACTGTTGGAAACCTTCTACACGTCTTCAAGCCGGCCCTGACGGGCCGGTACCGCCGGGCGTCGGCGCGGCGCCTATACCTTCGGCCCGGCGCCGGCCGGCCCGACGGCGGGCTGAAGCACTCGGCCGCCCTACACGACCTCACCCCAGGCACCGCGGACGCTTAAGCCACGCGGACCTGGACCACGACCAGGCCACGAAACTGTACCCAGGCGAACCACGCCCGCCGCGTCCGCGGCCACCCAGACCAAGTCGCCTCCGGCGGCCAGGGCCTCCGGCCCATGGACCCGGATCCAACCGCCGCCGGCGGCGAGGGCTCCGCCCCTTGGACCCCAACACTCCGGGAAGCCCAGCCACCCATGGCGGCCGTGTGCCCTCCCGTCGCGCACGACAGGCCACCAGACCGTCCCTGGCCCCGCAAGGTCGTACGTCCAGTAGGGCGCTCCACCTTGCGGGGCCAGGGACGGCCCGGCAGGGGCAAGCCCTGCACGGGAAGAGCAGGGCCGCGGCCAGCTCCTGCCGCCGAACGCCGCCCGTCCGTTGCGTCTGGCCTTAAGCGCCACCAGGCTGACCTTCTTCAGCCGGCGTGGGTATAGGAGTTCGCGAGACGGACACGAAACCACGGGCTTTACTGGTGTGCAGCGACTTCGTAGCCGCTGGTCTGGCCTATCAATGCCGTTGTCGACGGGTCGATGATCTGATGACAAGCCAGTCAGACAGAACGCGCACACCATCACTGGCCGACGGACCTGGTGCCGCTCTCGCCACCGACGTCGCCTTGCGATCGATCGGGCAGCCGAATTCCATTGCCAGTCAGTTCGACTTCTGGAACGACCGATACGAAGCACGGCGCTTGTTCTCGGAGCTGCTGGGCACGTTCTTCCTGCTTCTGGTCGCCGTCGGCGGCGGGATGGTCAGCGACCGGTTCGGCGGCGACGCGGTCCCCTACGGCGCCAAGGTGGTCGCGCCGGCGCTGATGGTGATGGCCATCATCTTGTTCATGGGGACGGTCTCCGGCGCACACCTCAACCCCGCTGTGAGCATGGCGTTCGCGCTCCGAGGCGACTTCCCATGGAGACGTGTCCCGGCGTACATCGTGGCCCAGTTTGTCGGCGCCGTTCTCGCCACGTTGCTGCTGTGGGCGTTAATCGGCAAGCAGGGCAGGCGGGCCTTACTCTGCCCGGCAGCGGCATCTCGACGACCACGGCGATGCTGTGGGAACTCGTCTTGACCGCCGGCCTGGTTAGCGTGATCCTCGGTACCGCTTCGGGTGCTCAGCAGATCGGGCCGCTGGCGGCGCTCGGCGTGGGCGCGTATATCGCGCTGGCTGGGCCGTGGGGTTCGCCAGTCAGTGGTGCGTCGATGAACCCAACCAGGTCGCTCGGCCCGGCGCTGGTCAAAGGCGACTGGAGCTCGTGGTGGGCATATCTGGTCGGACCGGCGGTGGGCGCGGCCTTAGCAGTGGGCTTCGCTCATGTGCTCCGCGGCCGCGGCGGAGGTCGTAGTGGAGTCGCGGCTGCAGTGGGCACGCTCGGCGTTGACTGGCACCCGGGCCTCGGCCGCGACCCTGAATCAGAGCACGGATCGGGGCGCCCAACCCAATTAGGGCCACCGATGGATCACGAGGTTATGCACACCGCCGTCGGGACCAGACCGACGTCTCAGGGGGATACGGAGAGACGGTTATGCCGGAACCAGATAGCTCCCACGCCCTGGACCACATCGTGGTGGTGCTGTTTGAGAACCGTTCCCTAGACAATGCGTTGGGGCACCTGTACGGACCAGGCGACGGCAAGACCTTTGAAGGGGTCATCGGCAAGAACCTGAGCAACCCCATTCCCGGGTGGGCCGATCACGGCGCTGAGCGCAAGCGGGTTCCGTACACAGTCGCTACCGACATGGATTCGCCCAACCCCGACTCGGGCGAGGAGTACTTCCCTACCAACACCCAGCTGTTCAACACCTTCGACGACCAGAACCGTTTCAAGATCGGTGATGCCGTGACGGCCCCGTGGAACGCGCCACCGCCGGGGGCCGTTCCGACGATGGATGGTTTCGTGACCGACTACATCTCCACCCTCACCGGAGAAGTCGGCCGCCAGCCAACCTATGACGAGTACGCCCACATCATGACCGGCTACACACCCGAACAGCTGCCGGTGCTCAGCGGCATCGCGCGAGACTTCGGTGTGTTCGACGACTGGTTGTGCGAGGTCCCGTCGCAGACATTCATGAATCGGTCGTTCTGGACGGCGGCCACCTCGTCGGGTCTCGTCGTGAACAGTCCGATTTCGAAGTGGTTCACCAAGAACGACGTCGAGACGATCTTCGAGCGGCTGGAGGCGCACGGCAAGACCTGGAAGGTCTACGTCATGGAGCCGATGCCGCTCTCATTCACAGGGCTGCTCCACTTTCCCCGGCTCAAGGACCGGCTGGCCACCCATTTCGTGCCTTTCACCGAGTTCGAAAAGGACGCCGCCGCCGGCACCCTTCCGGACTTCTCGCTCATTGAGCCGAACATGTTGTCGGGCCACGGTGACTACCACCCGGCGTTCGGCCGCTCGTTCTCAGACACGGTGGACATCAAGCTCGACAGCCCGTCCTCGATGCTGTCGGGTGAGGCCTTCCTCGACCAGATCTACAGCGCCTACCGGTCCGCCACTTCCCAGACAGGCACAAACGTCTGGAACACCGCCCTTCTGATCGGGTGGGACGAGCCCGGAGGCACCTACGATCACGTCCCTCCAGGACCAGTCCCACCGCCGGACCCGTCCGCGCCACCCGGCGAGTTCGGCTTCACCTTCGACCGCTCTGGGTACCGGGTACCAGCCATCATCGTCTCCCCGTGGGTCGAACCGGGATCGGTCTACAACGAGGAATACCGCCACGCCTCCCTGATCGCCACGCTTCGCAAGACCTGGGGATTGGGTGAGGCGTTCACCCAGCGGGACGCCACGGCGCGTACCTTTGAATATGTTTTCACCCTCGCCACACCTCGCGACCCGCAAACCTGGGCCACTCCCAATGCCCGTCCCGTGCCTGCATGGACGATGGACCCCGAGGTCGTCGGCAAGGGACTAAGCACTCTGGGCAAGGGAGTCGGACCCGCCCTCATCGCCAAGGCCAAAGAGTTAGGGGTGCAGCTCCCCGCCGAAGTCAACGACGCGGGAACCGACCTTCCACCCGGACTCGTTGTCGCCGTCCTCAGGCAGATCGCCGGTCACTTCTTCCCGCTCCTAGCCGGCGACGCCAAAGACCTCAGATGAGTCCGGACCGCAGCTGTCTCCTTGCGGTCGGGGCCGCTGAGTGATTAACCGCGTGACTACCGGGACGCACGCCAACGGATCGAGGCGGACGTCGACGGAAGGTCTGCGCAGGCCATCGACTGCGTCGGCCCAGGCCAATCCATCGTGATCGTTGCCTGGGGGTCAAGGTGTCGTGGGTTCAAATCCCGCCGTCCCGACAATGTTTTTGCAGGTCCGCAGCGAAGGTGGCTTCCCCGGCTCGTAGGCAAACTCGGGTCTGTGCTCAATGTTCTGCGGCTATATCCAGACGTATACCTCAGCGACGGCGCCCTCACGCCACCTCGCCACCGTCACCATCCGGCTACCGTCCTCGAGTTCGCCGACGGCCGTTCGTCGCGTTCTGGAAGCTCGGCCAACCATCGCTTGGTATCCGGAGTGCCATCGTGCGCCGATCGCACGCTGAGCGAAACTTAGGGTGTCGACGATTATGCGAAGGAGGGACGCCCGATGAACACCCCGCCGATCGTATCGCCACAGGAGTGGGAGGAAGCGCGTCTAGAGCTGCTGGTTAGAGAGAAGGAGCTCACCAGGGCCCGCGACGCGATAGCGGCCGAGCGCCGCCGGATGCCGTGGATGGTGGTCGAGAAGGACTACCGCTTCGAGGGCCAGAACGGGACAGCGAACTTTGCTGATCTCTTCGACGGCCGCCGCCAGCTGATCGTCTACCGCTTCTTCTACGAGCCGGATATCACCACAATCCCGGAGGGGACCGGCGCGTACCCGGTGCGAGGCTGCGTCGGCTGTTCCTTTCTCGCCGACCAGGTGGCACATCCCTCCCACCTGAACGCGCGAGACACGACACTTGCCTTCGTCTCGCACGCGCCACAGGCTGAGATCCAGGGCCTGAAGCAGCGCATGGGATGGGACATCCCGTGGTACTCGATCACCGACGATTTCGACGCGGATCACGACGTCCGCGAATGGCACGGGACAAATGCCTTCATCCGCGAGGGCGACCGGATCTTCCGCACATACTTCGTTAACAGCCGCGGCGATGAGCACATGGGCAGCACCTGGAGTTACCTCGACGTCACCGCGCTCGGGCGTCAGGAGGAGTGGGAGAACTCTCCTCAGGGCTACCCGCAGACTCCGCCGTACAACTGGTGGAGCTACCACGACGCGTATCCGGCCTGACGGCTGGCGAGGCGACAGCTCTCGTGAGCTGCCTATCTTTCCTCGGCCGCGGTACGAACTGTCGACGCCGCCGCTCACGGCTGGGCGCTGAACCAACACGTCCGGGAAGTATCCCGGTTCTTGATGACCGTCTTGCTCGTCGGGTGTAGTCGCGGACTCTTCGTGTTCGGTGGGGCCGCGATGGCCCTGGCTTATGACGCGAACCGCTTCACTCGGGACATCGACGCTATGTTCGCGGGCCTGGCGCGTTGTTGAGCCATGAGGGTTTCGACAGGTCAGAAGCTTGCGGAATCCCCTTTTCATAGCTCGACATGGATGTCCTGGCTAGCACGCCGCTGTCTGCGGGGCCACGGCGGGCCGGTGGATCAAGGGCCCGGCCGGGGCGGCGCCGACACCCTGATCCGGACTGAGCGCAGGACCAGCAAGCGTCGGTCCGGGTCAAAAGACCAGTCAGTCGTCGGCCAGAGCGGCCTCTGCGGCTTCCCGAGCCTCCTCGGCCCGCTCCTGGTCCTCCTCCAGGCGCTGGGTCCGCAGTGACCGGGCGCCCGCGATCAGCGCCCCGACGCCGCCGACCGCGAGCACGATGAGCCCGTGCTGCAGCCGGACGGCGTCGGTTGTTTCGATCGGCGCCACCACGGCGGCGTCGGCGTTGGTCACCAGCCTCACCAGCGCCGCGCCGCCGAGGCGGGTGAGCCCCTCAGACGCCAGCAGCAGCACGCCCGGCACCGCGCCGGCGACGAAGAACCAACCCACCGCCGGCTTTTCGTTGCGCAGCCAACGATGCGCGTGCATCGCGCCCCACAGACCGGTCAGCACGGACACCCCGAGCACGATCTTGGGGTCGAACGGGGCCGGGTCGTCGACCGTCGGCCCGTGACCGGGGACCGCGAGCGTCAAGACGCCGAACATGACGCCGGCGAAGAACACCCAGCTGGTGGCCCACAAGGCGGAATCGAGCACCGGGCTGGGCAGGATCGCCAGCAGGCCGCCAGCCACGGCCGCCGCCCCCACCGCCAGCGCCAGGGACGTGATCGTCTTGTCGCTGCCGTATGCGTACCGAAGCGCGGCGGCGGAGACGGCGCCGAACAACAGGCCGATGAGGAGGCCGACCACCAGCCGCCCGCCGGCGGAGCGCCGGTTGGAGCTGGCCGCGTTGGCGATGCCGGCGCTGGTAACCAGCGTCGCCGCGACCACACCCGGCAGGGCCGCGGCGGCCGCCCCGAGCGCCCCCGACAGGTTGTCCCCATTGCCCTTGAGAGTCATGTGCTCGGTGTACATCGAGGTGCCGAGCCAGAGCAGACCGAGGTAGATCTCCTGCATGGTGCCGGAGCCGAGGGCCAGCCTGGACTTGGTCGTGGTGTCAGCCATCGCCGGATCCTAGCGGTCAGTCAACGCCGACGCGCTCCAGCAGGTTTTCCCGTGCGACGCCGCATCGCCCAAGAAGACCCGGCCGGGCTGGGCCCGCTTGAAGTACAGGGGGCGTCCTGCTCCCAGGTGAAGCCCCCCCGTGAAATCTGGATGTTCTCGCCAGCGGTGTAGAAAAGGTCTCGGAGCAGGATGCCTTGGCTAGGCTCGCCACGACCGGCAACTGGGGCGAGTAGTCGGCCCCGGCCGCGTCCCGAAGGTGCCATCACGCCCCGAGGACCCAGTTCAATCGGGCCGTCAATGGAGTCGTCAACCCACAGCGTGGGCGGTGGCGATCGAGGCGTATATGGCAGCGCTGGCCTTTGACGTGCGCGCAAAACTCTGCTTGTCCACTGTATGCAGTCCAAAGTGGAAGTCATACCCGAAGACCCATTCGAAGTCATCGAGGAGGGTCCAATGGCAGTAGCCGAACACGGGCACACCGTCAGAGATCGCGTCGAGCAGACCGGCGAGCGCGGGCTCGATGAAGCGCGCCCGCAGCGAGTCGTCATCCGTGCCGAGGCCGTGCTCAGTGACGAGTACTGGGGTACGCGTCTGGCCGTACACGTAGCGCACAGCGCCCTCGAGCGAGCGCGGTTCCACCGCGGATCCCATCTGGTTGAGGGGTGCGTCATCCGGGGGCGCGACCGGTCCGTTCGCGTCGTACCAGATCCGCTCGTAGTTCTGTACGCCCACGAAGTCGTCGTCGCGGGCCAGCTCCAGCCACCGGCCGTACACTTCGGCCCGCTTACGATCCCGGACCGATGGGTCATCGCCGACCACCCGGTCGTCGACGACCGCGATGGAGATGCCGACCGGCAGGGCATCGCGGTGGGCCCGGATGGCGGCCCTGGCGGCGAGGTGGCCGCGGGTCATGCCGTCGGCGATGGCGTCGATGTCCTCGGGCAGAACCACGTTAGCGGCCCGGTACCGCGGAACCCTCGCCTGCTCGCCCGCCGCGGCCAGGGTCGCTCGCTCCAACGAGCGCACGACCTCAAGCAGGCCTAACCACTCCAGCAGTCGGGGCAGATTCGGCTCGTTGAACGTCACCCCGTAGGCGATGCGGTCGCCGAACTGTTGACACGGTCCACGTAGCGGGCGAGTAGCGCTGGCGCCCCCGGGTCGAGCCACCCGGCCTGTGCGGCGAACCAGGGCCGACCGGTCCGGTGGTGGTCGCGCCGGACGAGCTGCCCGACCGCAACGACGTGGGGTTCGAGTCCTTTCTGGATGGTGAGCGGCTCCAATATGGACGGACAAGTGAGATGATCTTCTCGGTGGGTGACCTTGGCGCCCACATCTCCGCGGTGTGCCCCCTGCTGCCCGGAGATCTGATCTTCACCGGTACGCCCGCCGGCGTCGGCAACCGCATGCAGCCACCGCGCTTTCTGGCCGCGGGCCAGACGCTGGTCAGCCGCATGGAGCACGTCGGCGAGATCCGGCAACGGTTCCGCTGACCGGACCAAGAGAAAGGTAGTCCCTCGTGACCACACCCAAGCCACTACACGTCCTCATTGCCGGCGGTGGACTGAGCGGGCTCGCGCTCGCCCAAGGCCTGATCAAGGACGGCCACACCTGCGACGTCTTCGAGCGCGACGCCGATGACAGTCGCAAGGTCGGCTACTACCTCCATATGAACGCCGATGGTGGCGAAGCGTTGCGGCGGTGCCTTCCGGCCGATCTGTTCGAGCTGTATGCCGAGACGTCGCGGCGCACCTACGACCGGCGCGAGTCGATCGTCCTTGACGACCAGTTCCGGGAGCTGAGCGCCCAACCTCATCTCGGCCCGCCGAACGACGGCGAACGCCCGCACACAGGCGTGCACCGCCGCACATTGCGCTCGATTCTGCGGGCCCGGCTCGGGGATCGGCTGCATCCCGGCAAGCAGGTCGTGGGATACACGGAGACCGAGAGCGGAGTGACCGTACATCTCTCGGACGGCAGTACGGCCGAGGGCGACGTTCTCGTCGGTGCCGACGGTATCCGGTCGGCCGTCCGAGGCCAGCGGCTGCCCGGCACGCCCGTCATCGATACCGGCGTCCGAGGTCTCGGCGTCTACGGCCGTACTCCGTTGACGGCGGACCTGCTTGCGCAGCTACCACCGCACATGTACGACGGTGTGATCATCGCCGCCGATCGCAAGGGCTCCCGGCTTCTCGTCGCGGTCTTTCGCCCACGGCAGGGGGCGGACGTTGCCGCCCGCGCGATCGCGCCCGATGTCGCGCTCGAGCCCGTCGACGACTACGTGATGATCAGCTGTAGTGTCGCGCCCGGAACCGTGATCCCGCCCAACGCCGAGTGGACCGCCGATACACCGGCCATGCTGCGCGACGCGATGCTCGCCGCCATCGAGGGCTGGCACCCGGCCGCGCACGCCCTGGTGGCAAACGTTGAACTCGGATCCATCTTCGTCATCCCGTTCGGGTTCCTGGAACCGGCGCCACCGTGGGAACCATCCCGGGTCACACTGGTCGGCGACGCCGCGCACGCCATGCTGCCAACCCTGGGCCTCGGTGCGAACCTGGCTTTGCGGGACGCCGCCCAACTGCTCGACCAGCTCTCGGCCGCGCGCCGCCTCGATGTGGACCTCGTCACCGCCATTGGCGCCTACGAGCAGGAGATGCGCGACTACGTCTACCCGTTCATGCGCATGACGATGGACCACGACCGCCAGTTCGGTGGGGCGCGCTGCAGAGCCGGGAACACTCCGACGCTCCCGCGGGATGACCCGGACATGCGCAGCCTGCACCACATCGGATACTGGGTCGCCGACCTCGAGTCTGCCTGTACACAATGGATGGTCGACCTCGGTGTCGGGCCGTTTGAGGTGGTCGAGCACGTCGCGTTCGAGTCGTTCGAGCTGGCCGTCAACGGGCAGCTCCACCACGATGTCGTGTTCGACCACTCGGCCGCCTTCGCGGCCTGGGGGCCTCTCGTCGTCGAGCTCGGCGAGGTGCACGCAATCGACAAACGGCTCGCCACGGCGTACGGATACGCGGTCGACACTGTCAGCCACGTCTCCTGGGTCGTTGACGACCTGGCTGCAGAGAGCGCCCGCCTCGTGTCGCTGGGCTGTCGGCTGATCAACACCGCGCGGTCCGAGCCGATCGCTGTCGCGTGGCACGAGGGCGGTCGGCTCTTTCCGCACCCGATCGAGGTCCATCAAAGCAACGACGTGATCGCTGCCATGTACGACCGACTGACCGCTTCGCACCATTCGGGAGAGCTCCGAGCGTGACCACCGAGTCAGCAACGGTCAAGGACGTACGTTCTGGGGGTGTTCTCGATAATGATCCAGTCGTTGTCGAGGATGCGCGCTCGGTCCTCGACCTTGCCCGGCCTGACTATGGCCGCCGGGCAGGCTCAAGGTCTGTCGCATGAGGACGCCGCCCGGCGAGGGCATCGGCGGTCAGGTCCTCGCCGGCAGTCTCGCCTCGGGTCGCGGCGCATGCGTCCGGGCGTTTCCTCCTCCGCCACTTCCAGACCCGCACCCTGACACCGTTCGCCGTGTACTGCCTGCCCGCCGGTTTGGGTAGCCTGGCCTGGCTAACCCTGCGGTAGGAGCAGCGGAAATGAGCCAACACACGGTATGGGGCCTCGGCGCCGCAACTTTCATCGCAGCGTTCGTGGAATTCGTCGAGGCCCTCACCATCGTGCTGGCAATGGGTCTGACCCGCGGCTGGCGCTCCGCACTCGCCGGCACGGCGGCCGCGGTCGTGGCGCTGACGGGGTTCACCGCTGTGGTCGGTTACGCCTTGGCCACCTGGTTGCCCCGCGCCGCGCTCCAACTCGTCGTCGGAGTTCTGCTGCTCATCTTCGGCCTTCAATGGCTCCGTAAAGCCATCCTGCGTAGCGCCGGTCTCAAAGCACTCCACGACGAGGACGACGAGTTCCGCGGCCAGACTGACGCCGCCCGGGTCGCGCAGCGCCAACACCATTTCGGGCTGGACTGGTTCGGATTCGTCGTGTCGTTCAAGGGTGTCTTCCTCGAAGGCGTTGAAGTTGTTTTTATTGTCATCACCTTCGGGCTCAACGCCGCCAACATGCCCGTTGCCGTCGGCGCGGCCGTCGCCGCCGGGATCGTGGTGGTGGTTATCGGGGCGGTCGCGTCCAGGCCATTGTCCGCGGTGCCGGAGAACGCGCTCAAGTACGCAGTCGGACTGCTGCTGGCAACCTATGGCACGTTCTGGGCCATCGAGGGCCTCGGTGCTGTGCAGGGCGGAACCAGCCTGGTGTGGCCGGGCGGCGACTTGGCGCTGCCGGTGCTTCTCGGCGCATGGCTGGTGCTATCCCGGACCCTCGTCGTCGCACTGCCGAAGATCCGCACCACGAACCGTCCACAGTGGGAGAACCTTCCGTGAACGCGCTCAGGTTTGTGTTCAGATTTCTGTACGACCTCATCATCGGCGACGATTGGAAAGTCGCCGCCGGAGTCGTTGTCAGCCTGACCGTCGGCGGGATCCTGCTCCACATAGGCGTGCCCCCGACTTTGGTCGTCGTCAGCACCGCCGTGCTCATGGCCGCGGCGTTCAGCATCGCCCTCATCGTCGACTCAAGCAGCCGGGCCAGACCAGCAGACCGCCCCTGAGTGCAACGCGACGACGATTGGTTTGGGGGAGCGTGGCCAGCACGACAGCGGCGACAATGCCACGGCAATTGACTGGTGATGACGGCGCTATGACCTTCAGCTTCTGATCTCACGCCCGAGCCGCAAGCGGCGGTCCGCGGCGATCGGGATGAGCCGCCGGTCGCGTCGCGTCTCTGTGGCGTAGTACGCGGAACGCCGAGCGTCCGTCGGTCTCAATGGGTGCATCGATCCGACCAGCGCCAGGAGCTCCGCCATGACATCATCTAGCATCCAACGGGTTCTGCTGCTTTCCAACGCGTTCGGCGGCGCCACGATGGCGGCCTACTGCTGGCTGCGGGACCGTGGGATCCAAACCGCGTTCCAGCCGGCCGGCTCAGCGGCGGCGATGATCGCCGCCGACCTGCGGTACAGCCCGGATCTGCTGTTCGCGCCTACGTTGACGGCCAAGGTGCCGGCCGAGCTGCTGGGCCGCGTGGTCATCAACCATCCCGGCCGGATCGGCGACCGGGGCGCGTCGTCTATCGACTGGGGCCGCTACCGCCGGGAGCCCTTCGGCGGCACCACGCTGTTGCTCGCAGCGGACGGCTGGGACACGGGGGACGTGGCCTACACGGCCACGTACCCGTACCCGGACGAGCCAGCGACGAAGAGCTGGATCTACTCAAACCTCAACCGTGCCGCGATGCTCCGTGGTCTGGAGCAGGTGACCGGGCCGGCGGTCGCCCGTCCGCTCGACTACCAGCACTGCGACGTCCTGGGGACATGGAACGACCCGATGCGCCAGAGCGACTGCGGTGTCGACTGGTCGATGCCGGCCGAGGAGATCGTGTGGCGTGCGGCTGCCCGCGACGGCGCGCCCGGTGTGCTCACGGACCTGCTGGGGCGGTCGGTCCACCTCTTCGACGTTCACCTTGGCGGCCCGACCAGGGCGGATGAGGGCAGGGTCGTGGGCTGGATCGCTAACGCGGCGATTCGGGTGGCAGCCGGCCCGCGCGCCGGCGATGGCCTCCGGGAAAGTGTCTGGATCGGGTACGTCAAGCCGGTGCCCAGCGCGGATGGGCAGCCGACGTTCAAGCAGCCGGCTGCGTGGTGGCTGCGCGACACGGTCGACTATCTGCCGCCCCAGGCGGCCGACCCCGAGCCGTGCCTGGGATATCGACCGATCACGACACGGCGATACGGGTCAGTGGCGGTGATCACGGCGTCGGCCTACAACGGCGCGTGGTCCACCAGGTTCTGCCACTCGGTGGCGATCGCGGTCGACGCCGCCGCTCGCCGACCCGAGATCGATCAAATCGTTCTGCGTGGCGGCGGCGTCGGTCCATTTGGGAACGGAATCCATCTGAACCACATCTACGGAGCCTCCCGCCGCGGTGGCGCCACGGCTCTGCGTCGTGAGGCCGAAGCGAACATCCGGGCTATCAACGAGGTGGCGCTGGCAATGTTCCGGGCGCGCCGCAACGGTCGCTCCGTGATCGTCCTGCTCGACGGGGACGCGGGTGCCGGAGGCGCATTCTTATCCCTTTGTGCCGACGTCGTCGTGGCCGTACCTGGTCGGACGTTCAACTACCACTACCGGGGCATGGGCGGGCTCACCGGCTCGGAGTTCCACACTCTCACCCTGCCCTTTCGGGTCATGGACGAGTCGACGCGCACCCGACTCCTGAACGACTGTCTGCCGCTCAGCGCGTACCAGGCGCAGCGGCAGGGACTCGTGGACTATCTGTCGCCCGAGGGAATCGTCGGACGCGATCTCAGCGGCTGGATCCTTGAGTTCGCCGCGCACCGCCGCCAGCTTTCCGCACAGGACGAGCTGCGGCATTGGCGGCCGCTGCCGTCCAAGGAGGACCTCGCCGCGACGCAGGACCGAGAGCTGCGCACGATCGACCGGGACTTCGCCCGCCCGGAGTTCCAGGCCGCCCTCGAGGGTTTCGTGCTCAAGCGTCGCGGCGGCCCGCCCGCCGCGGCGACGGAGTACCGCGGAGCGTACGACGGCAGTGCCGCACCCGATCGGGTCGCGGCAACCGCCGGCGGCGACGCGCGGGGACATTAGCGCGCGCCGCCGGTGAGGCGTTCATGTCCGGTCCCGATATGAGGGAGGAGATCATCGGCTCGCTCGGCGGTGTGCCGGGCTCCACAGTGGACGTTTCCGCGCAGCGCACGGCGAGGGCCAACTATGGCGAGATCATCATGGGCTTCTCCGCCAAGTACGGGATCAAGGTGAACTCGGCCCAGCCCGACGCGTCGAGCCAGGACGAGATCAACGCGGCCATACAGCTCAAGGGCCAGGGTGGTGCGCCTGACGTATTCGACCTCGGCACCGCGGTGGCGCTGGCGAATACGGCGATGTTCGCCAAGTACAGGGTGGCGACCTGGAACGACATCCCGGCCGCCCTCAAGGAAGCCGACGGCACCTGGGTCAACGACTACATCGTGCTTGTGGTCGGCCTGGCTCCGGTCTACGCCTGGGTTGTTTATTTCATCGGCGGTTCCGCCCTCACACTGACTTTTGCGTACACAATCCTGGTGCTGCCTATGCCTACCGCGCCCTCGACGCCGGTCTGTCGGCGATCGACGTACGTACCCTGTCGGAGGCGGCCCGGTGCCTCGGCGCGAGTTGGCGGACGGTGATGTGGCGGGTGGTGCTGCCGAATTACCGCTCGGCCGTCCTCTCGGCTTCGTTCCTCACGGTGGCGCTGGTGCTCGGTGAGTTCACCATCGCCTCGCTGCTGAACCGGGACAACCTGCAGGTCTCGATCAACCTACTCGGCAAGAGCAGCGCGACCATGTCGATCGCGGTGTCGCTGGCCTCACTGGTCCTCGCATTCGTACTGCTATTCCTGCTCTCCTTCGCCGGGCGCCGGCGGCTTCGGGAAAGGAAGTCCTCACGACCACTGCAACCGTGCCGGGCGCGACCACCTCCCGCAGTGTCGCGGTGCAGCTGGGCGGGCTGCGCCGTCGCTTCGGCGCCGTGCAGGCGCTCGACGGGCTCGACCTGGCGCTGGCACCGGGCGAGCTCGTGGCACTGCTGGGCCCGTCGGGCTGCGGCAAGACCACCGTGCTGCGCATCCTGGCCGGGCTCGAGGACGCCGACGACGGCTGGGTTCTGGTCGACGGCAAGGACATCACGAACCTGCCGTCGAGCAAGCGGGACATGGGCATGGTGTTCCAGGCCCACAGCCTCTTCCCGCACCTGACCGCGCTGGAGAACGTGGAGTTCGGGCTGCACCTGCGCCGCCAGGATGTATCGACCAGGCGTTGAACTGGTCAGGATTCACCCGGCGCTGACCGACGGCTCACGTGCGGGGCTCCCAACTGAAGAACCGCACCGCCAGCAGCACGCCGGCAAGCCCCCACGCGGCGACGATGAGCACGTCGTTCCAATGGAAGGCCGTACCGACGAAGCCCGCCTGGATGCCGTCGGAGAAGTGTTTGACCGGGAAGATGCGGGCTGTCCAGGTGAGCCAAGATGGCGCGTCATCGCCGACCGGAATGAAGATCCCGGACAGGAAGAGCAGAGGCAAGATGGTCGCATTGACAATGGGAGCGGCCGCGTCACCGTTCGGGATGACTGCGGTGATGGCGAATCCGAGCGCGCAGAAGCTCACCGCGCCCACGGCAAGGACAGCCAGGAGCCGAGCCAGATCGGCACCACGGGGCGGCTCGGCGTCGTAGAGCAGGCTGCCGAACGACACCGTGATTACCACCAGAAGTAGGGAGACGAACAACGCGTGAAGCACCCGAGCGGCCAGGTACACCGTCGCCGGCAGCGGCGTGCCGTTGGTTCGCTTGAGCACACCAAGGTCACGTTGGAAGGTCAGGCCGATGGCTATGTTGTTGTAACAGGCGGTGATCACCGCGAACGCCGTCATGCCTGCGACGTAGTACGTGGAGAGTGCGATCTTGCGCCCGCCAAGCACGATGTCGCCGTTGCCGAGCAGCGCCGTGAAGATCGCCAGGAACATGAGCGGGAATACAAACGTAAAGAACGCCGATGCGGGGTTGCGCCAGAAGGCCTTGTTCACGTATCGAAACTGCGACAGGGTCAAGGTGAATGAATTCATCGACCTAACTCCACAGTGGACACAGTGTCGGGCTGGCCGCCAGTCAGCTCGAGGTACACGTCCTCCAGGGAGGGCCGAATGACCTGAAGGTCGTCGAGGGCCAACCCGCGCTCGATGGCCCATCCAGTCACCCGGTGCAGGGTGAGGGTGAGGTTCTCCGGGACGATCTCCACCAATCCGCCCGCGGTCGGTTCGGCGGTCGCGTCGGGCGGCGGAGACACCCCCTCCGGTAGCCGGAACCGCACGCGAGCCCGTGCGGTGTCCCGCCCGGCCAGCGTTGCCGGCGTGCCCTCGGCCACGATTCGGCCGGCGGCGATGACCGCGACACGATCCGCCAAATGCTGCGCCTCATCCATGTAGTGCGTGGTCAGCAACACCGTCTTGCCCAACGTGGACAGATTCTCCACGACCTGCCATGCCTCATGCCTGGCCGACGGATCGAACCCCGTCGTGGGCTCGTCGAGGAAGAGCAGGTCGGGATCGCCGGCGAGGGCGATCGCGACATCGAGGCGCCGCTGCTGTCCGCCCGAGAGCCGCACGACTCGACTTTTGCGCTTGGTCGTTAGGCCCACCACCTCAATGATCTCGTCAACCGGCCGCGGGTGAGGATAGTAGCTGGAGTACATGGCGATGGTCTCCCGGACGGTCAGGTACCGATCCACCCCAGTCGACTGCAGCACGATCCCGATGCGTGGCTTCAGCTTGGCGCGCTGGCGGCCCGGATCGAAACCCAGAACTGCGACGTCGCCACCGTCACGGCGGCGGTAGCCTTCCAGAATCTCCACCGTGGTGGTCTTTCCGGCTCCGTTCGGTCCGAGGAGCGCAAGTACCTGGCCGTACTCGATGCGTAGGTCGATGCCGTCCACGGCGACCACTGAGCCGTACGACTTGGTGAGCCCTCGAACGACGACCGCGGCGGAGTCATCCACGAATTCCCTCCCTTTGCTGTCACCTGAACTCTGTCGCTCGGCACGCCCACGCGGAACAGCCGAACGGCTGCCTTCGCCGCACCAGACACGATTACGAGGGCTGATGAACTGCTCAACGCAGCTGCAGCACGTGGACCTGCTCAATGTCGGCGTCAGCGAATGCTGCCGCGCCGGCCGCCCCGTAGGTGGCGACGATCCTCAGCCGGCCACGCGGCAGGTCGGTCCGCCCGGGATCTCCGATGAGCACTTGGGCGCCGCCCGCCGACGCGCGGTCCAGGACGTGCATCACGGCCTCGACCATCGAGCTGCTGTAGAAGACGTCACCGGCAAGAACAACGTCAGCGTCGATGTCACCGGCGCCGGCCAGCAGATTCTCGTCGCTCACCGAGATGTCTGCGGCGTTGGCTCTCGCGTTCACCTCGATCGCGGCGATTGCGTACGGGTCGATGTCGTTTGCGGTCACCGCGGCGGCTCCGGCTAAGCGCGCAGCGATGCCGACCACACCCGAGCCGGCAGCCAGATCCAGTACACGGCGGCCCGCCACCACAGCCGGATGATCGAGTACATAACGAGCCAGCGCCTGACCGCCGAGCCACGCGGACGCCCAATACGGGGCCGCCAGCGTGGTACCAGCCTCGGCTTCCATCCTGGCCCACAAAAGGATGGCGTCCTCGGCCAAATGCAAGCGAATCTCGGGGACGAGCGGCACACGGACCAATCGGAGACCGTCCAAGCCTGCGTACCCGCTGATCGCCGCTGTCTCACCAGCGGCGACACGCCTGCGCTCGCGCCACTCGGTCACCAGACGATCCTCCCCTATGACCTGCAGCATCTTGACGATCCGCTGGCCTCCGCACAGAAACATCCTCGTGCGCGTAGTGTCTGCCCTATCCACTGCGATCAAGCTGTCGCAGGCCGGCAACGTGAGTCACGACCGGCGACCGCGAAGGAGTTAACCCATGCCCACCGGTACCGTTAAATGGTTCAACGCCGACAAAGGATTCGGATTCATCCAACAAGACGAGGGCGGTCCCGACGTCTTCGTCCACCACTCCGCCATTGAGACTAGCGGGTACCGCGAACTCAAGGACGGCCAGAAGGTCGAGTTCGAGGTGACGCAGGGCCAGAAGGGCCCCCAGGCCCAGAACGTTCGACCCATCTGAGCCGTCGGCGAAAGCCACATCGAACGTTCGGCGCGAGGCACCTGACTCGCCCAACCTCCCTCGTGCTGCTACAAGGTCTGAGGCCGGACAGAGGCCACCGTCGAAGGAGCAGACGTGAGAACCCGGCGGCTACCATGATCGTCAAGAAGAGTCGAATAGTCGAGATCCTTCGCCGGCGGGGCCAGGACTCTCGAGCGGAGTGGGTCGACAGGGTGTTGCCCGACGATGTTGACACCGTTGCGAACGCCGGCCTCCTCGCAATGCTCCGCGTTGACGCATCTGAGTTCGCCGAGAACGGGCCACACCCGGCCACCGGTTCCTAGACAGCCAGCCGGACTAGCTAAGCATCCTGATCTTTTGTACGTCTGGCGTACCTGGCTCTGCATCGGAACCCCGTACGCCGAGAGCGACATGCGCGACTGGTGCGACGGCCGCTCGCCTGGCGTCGTGCCGCGCACCGATTGTCAGGCACGAGTGCCGCCGCGTTCGTTTCTTTCGGCGAGGCGCTGGGCTTGCCCGTTGTGCACATCGCTCACCCACTCCCAGCCGTGCTTGGCCGATGGGCCGATCCGCGGGTCGCTGGGAACACGGCCGTCACGCAAGGCGATGCACGTACGCCCGATCCTGTTCGATCCGTGCGCGTAGCTGATCAGCTCCGCCGACGGACCCGTGGCCGGGGACGACGACATCGACGTCGTCCGCCACGCTCTCGAGCAGCCGCAGCGCGGCGAGGTAGTCCTCGATCGGGTCAGCGGCGTTCAAGTCGAGCATCGGGATCAAGACATCAGAAAGCATGTCGCCGGCGACGAGAACCCCGCGCTCCTCAATCAACAGCGCCGCATGGCCCGGGGCATGCGCCTGATGCTCGATGATCCGGACCTTAGGGCCATCCCAAGGAATCTGCGCCGTCTCGCGCGGGCAGGCCGGTGATGAGGCCGAGCAGGTCCAGCGGTACCTGTCCGGCGATTCCGGCGGTAACTCCTCGGCGACGTCGTCCTTCCAACGCGGTTCGACAGGAAATCTCGGACATCAGCCGCGCAGCGGGCCGTGCCGTAACGGGGCGCTTCGCCGAGCTCGGCGTGCCAGAGCAGGTGATCCCAATGTGGATGCGTAGAGAAACCCTGCCACAACGGGCTGGCCCGAACTACGAAGGTCGTCCGCGAGGCGACCATTTCGTCGCCCGTTATCCCGGCGTCGATGAGCAACACGCCGGCGTCGCCTTGCACGACAACGGCGTTGCTCTGGAGCACTCGCTCTCGTGGACCAGCACACCCTCCGCGACCTGCCTCAGCACGAGCTCGCCTCGCTTACATCGTGGATGGCGTAGCGGTGCATCGTGACGCCCTGCTCGAACGATCGCTGCTCGAGCAGGTCGAGTTCGATCGGCACGTCGTAGTCGTCGAACAGCGGCCTGCCGAAGCCGAGGATCGCCGGGTGGGTCCAGAGCAGCAGCTCGTCGAGCAGCCCGGCGCGGAGCAGCTGTGTGGCGAGCGCCGCGCCGCCCACACTGATGGTGCCGTCGGTCTCGGCCCGGAGGGCGGCGAGTTGCTCGATCGCGTCGTCTCCGCCGATGATCCGGGTGTTGTGATCGGCGCTGTGGCGGGTGCGGGAGACGAGCACCTTGGGCTTGGCGGTCCAGATCTCGCCGTACTCACGCATGTAGTCCGGCAGCGACGCGTCCTCGCGCGCCCGTGGCCAGTACTCCTCCATCGTCTCGTAGATGACCCGGCCCTGGACCATGAGCGCGAGCGCCCGCGTCTGCGCGTTGAACTCGCGGTGCAGTTCCTCGTTGATGCGCAGCCACTCGCCCGCGCCGTTGTCCCCAGGAACTTGCTCGATCCGCAGGTCGAGGGACACGTTCATCGAATAGACGAAGCGGCCCATCCTCTCCTCCCATCCCATAGTGATTGCGTTCTGCAACTACTATAGTGAGGGCGAAATACCTGTCAAGGAGGAATCGTGGAACCACGGTCCGGGTGTCCGATCAACGCCGCCGTCGAGGTGCTCGGAGATCGCTGGTCGTTGCTCGTGCTTCGCGACGTCATCTTCGGCGACCGCCGCTACTTCCGGGCGCTGCTCACCGGGTCGATCGAGGGCATCGCTTCGAACATCCTCGCCGACCGCCTCGTGCGGCTCGTCGACGCGGGGATCCTCACCCGCGGCACCGCAGCGCGGGGGCAGCGCGCTCGCTACAGCCTCACGGAAGCCGGCATCCAGACTCTTCCGATCATCTACGCCCTCGGCAACTGGGGCCTCGACTGGCGCCCCGGCAGCGACGAGCTCCGGAGCCGGCAGCAGCTCATGCGCGAGGAAGGTCCGGCGTTCATCGAGGAGCTCATGGACGAACTTCGCGTCCGCCACCTCGGCGCCCCGCCGAAGCCGCACCACGGCCCGGGCCCCTCGAGCGTCTAAACGCCGCCTACGCCGCTGAGCAGGAACGCCTCGGACGCCACCGCGTGGCGGGTCCTTCAGACGATTCATGAGCCGGCCTCGACGAAACCCCTGGTTGGCGACTTAGCCGGTTCGCATTTTTCCGGATCGCCTCGACGAGCCAATTCACGATCACCATTAATGGCTGATAGCCGCGCCGCTGTAATTCTTTGCAAACCGAAGTTCGTGAAGATCAGAGCATCTACCTCGGCCGCCTGATACGCGGTGGTCGAATCATCTTCCTGGACGACTTCTTCGTGTGGTCGGTCAGGGCAGGATTTCCACGTACCCGTCGGTTCCGTGCACGCGGATCCGCTGCCCATCGGGGATCAGTCGGGTGGCATCCACCACACTGACGACGGCCGGCAAGCCGTACTCCCGGGCGATCACTGCGCCGTGCGTCATCAATCCTCCGACCTCTGTCACCAAGCCTGAGATGGCGACAAACAGGGGCGTCCAGCTGGGGTCCGTGTGTGGCGTGACGAGGATGTCGCCCACCTCAAGATCGGCCTCCGCTATGTCCAGGATTACGCGGGCCCGCCCTTCGACGGTCCCGGCGGAGACCGGTAGGCCGATCAGCGCGCCGGCCGGCAAATCGTCGCGTCGGTAGGCTCCGGCGATCACCTCGCCATCGGACGTGAGTACCCGGGGCGGCGTGAGCGCTTGATACGTCCTGAACGCGTCCTTGCGCCGCCGTATGAGCTGGTCATCCGCGCGGTTCGTACGGACGACGTCGTGGAGCTCCTGGATCGTGAGGTAGAAGATGTCTTCCTTCTCACGAAGTACGTGAGCCTGCACGAGGCGCTCGGCCTCTGCCAGCAGGGCCTGCTTGTACACGAAGTAGCGGCTGACCATGCCGTACTTCGGATACTCCCGGTACCCGATGAAGGTCCGGATCCGGTCGATCATCCGCTTCGTCTCTTCGGCCTTGCGCTCTCCGTCCGGCAGGGGCCGCAAGCGCTCCAGCAGCTCCTGCTCCTTCTTGCGGGCCTCCTGCCGCCCTTGCTCGAAGCGCCGCTCGCCGGCTCCCGGCTTGAAGTTCCTGATGTTGCCGAGAATCATGGGCACGAGCGTGGAGGGGCGTTCACTCCAACGCGGCCGCGTGATGTCGATCTCGCCGACGCAGCGCATGCCGTACTTGTCGAGCCAGCCCTCGATCGCGTCTCGCGCCGCGCGCCCGCCCGCCAGCTTGGGCAGCTCGGCCAGGAAACCGTCGTCCTCGACGTGCTGCAGAAACGCCACCACGTCCGGATGCGGGCGGATCACGTCAGCGACGTCAAGCAGCGCCAGCCCCATCTCTGACGTGACGTTGTGGGGCACCGACTGGGTAAGCGTGTCCGCCGCGTTTTTCTCGCCCAGCCACGCTTCCAAGTGATCGTTGAGCCACCACGCGGCCTCCATCGCCGACATGAACACCTGATGGCTCCGCGGATCGAACAAGAGCCGCCTCAGCTCCTGGATGTCTTCCCGGATGAAGTCGAGCAGCGCCTCTCCGGACTTCGTCGCGATGTCGCGTGCCGCGGCGGTGATGGATGCCTCACTGCGCCCGATCAGCTCGGTGACGATGGCCGGATCGGTCTCGATCGGAGCTGGGGCGCCGCCGAACAGTGGCCCGGGGGGACCCTCGTCAGGGAGCGGCCGGATGAAGCCGTCGCGCTCGAGGATGGTCTGCAGCGCGTCCCCTATCAGTGGATCGGATCGCCCCAGGGCCTCCAGAAGGCCCGCGCGGCTCGCCGGCGACGCCAGCCTTTGGGTGACGTCGACGAACAGGCGACCGCCGGCCTGGGCCATGGGCGCGGGGGTTGTCATCTGCCAGAAGGACAGCCCGAGGGGCTTCATGGGATCGGTCATCATCTGTTGGTGACCGACGGAGACGTAGACGTGGTTCTCCCGGTCGCCGGTCTCGGGGATGGGGAACAGCGTGGTGATCGGCCGACTCTGGACGATCTGGAAGCCGTCGTCGACCAGGCACCATTCGATGTCCTGGGGGCGGCCGAAGTGCGCTTCGATCCGCCGACCTAGCTGCTCCAGCCGTACGACCTGCGCATCCGTCAGCACCGGCTGGTCCTGCCGGTCCGGGTCGATCGCCATTTCCTGCGTCCCGCCCGCCGGCGAGGCTTGAATGGCGAACTGCTTGGCGCCGATCGCCTTGGCGACGATTTCGCCGTCGCGCACCTCGTAGACGTCCGGGTTCACGAGGCCGGAGACCAGGGCCTCGCCGAGGCCGAAGCCGGCCTCTACCGTGGCGACCTTCCGGTTGGACGTGACGGGGTCGGCCGTGAACAGGATGCCGGCCGCCTGCGGGAAGACCATCTGCTGCACGACCACGGCCATGTGGACCGTACGGTGGTCGATGCCGTTCCGCTGGCGGTAGGTCACGGACCGCTCGGTGAAGAGCGAGGCCCAGCACCGGCTGACGTGCTGGAGGATCGCGGCCGGGCCTACGACGTTGAGGTACGTGTCCTGCTGGCCGGCGAAGGAGGCTGTCGGCAGGTCCTCTGCCGTCGCGCTTGATCGGACGGCGTAGGCGGCTTGCGCGCCGAGCTGGGCGAGCGCGCCGGTGATCGCCGCCGCGAGATCACCGGGGATGGCGATCCCTTCGATGGTCCGGCGGATCTCCGCGCTGAGCGTGCGGGCCGCCTCCCGGTCGTCCGGGTCCAGTCGCGACAGCTGATCGAGCCGACCGTCGATCGACGACGCTTCCGCCATGATCCGTCGGAAGGCGTCCGTCGTCACGCAAAAGCCAGCCGGCACGCGGATGCTGTCGATCCGCGACAGCCCGCCCAGGTGCGCGCCCTTGCCACCAACGACCGCGACCTGCATCTCGTCAACCTCTTGAAGATCTAACACGTACTGCTCGATCATCGCGATGCCTCCGAGGTCGTGCTCCGTTGCCCTGCACTGGCCGGTCGAATCACCGGCGTCTCGAGCTCTGTCGACCCTCTTATTGGGCATACGGGTCTCCCCACCCAGAACTGACCCTGCGACCGTGCAACGAGTGCGCATCCGACGTCGGCATGTCAGTCGTCGGGCTCCACGGTGAACCACCAATTACCGGTGACAAGGACCTGCAGCCTAACGCCGAGTCGTGTCACTTCCCGTACCTCTTCTGGGGCGTCGGTTGGGGTGCCGGGAACGTAGGAGTAGTACCAGTTCCACGTCCAGGAGCTGTCGTTGAGGTGAAACGACGTGCCGGGACCCCAGCCGCCCTTCTCAATCCGATAAACGTCGACGCCTGAGAGCTCGATAGCGTCGGACACCCGCCTGAACGCGGCCTCGCTCTGGGTGTCGAACGGCGGCACCGGATCGTCGGGACTTGCGCAACTCGGGTCGCGGTCCTGGAACGCGCCGTGCGACCAGGTGAAAACGCGGCAGGCCGGTCGACCCCAGGCCGCTTTGTGGTCGATGTACCGGCTGAGCCCCAATTCCTTGGCCATGGGCAGGACCTGCCGCTCCAGGTCAGCGACGTCGTCAAGCAGCCTTTGGCGCGCAGGTACCGGCGGTTCATTGTGGTGGATGAGCGAATTGACGTCGTATCCGCCAGGCGTGACGAACGTGCCGATGCCGGGCAACTCGATCGGGCCCGCCGCTGTGAGTCCGATGACCGCGGCTACCACCGCGGCGACGCCGCCTAACGCTCGCCGGCCCCAGCTGCGGCGCAGTGCTCGTCGGGCGGCGGCGAGGGTACGGTCGGCGTCGGGACCGCCATCCGGGTAGCCCGGGGCGCCCGCCCGCAGCCGGGCGACAACGTCGCCATCGTGAAGCTGGATGCTCATCGCAGGTCCCCTTCCGCGAAGATCTCGCGCAGCCGGGCCAGCGCCAGGACCACGGCGTTACGGCCGACAACGGCACCCGTGTTGTCAGGCTCTGCCTGTTCGGGGAGCGCGCCCGGGTCGACGACGACCTCGCGCCGAAGGCGCCGCCACCCATCCACCCGCAGATTGACCAGCACGCGACGCGCGTACGCCTGCGGGTCGCCGTCGCGCGCCACGCGCCAGGAACGATACGTGCGCTCATAGGTGGCCTGGACCAGCTCCTCCGCACGGACAGGGTCACCACACAGAAGCACAGCGGTGCGTAGCAGGTAGCGACCGGACGCGCGCACGAAATCGAGGAACTCCTGGTCACGCGGGCCCACTGGCCTCCCGCGGATGGGGGCATCCCTAAGCCCGCCAACCACCGTGGACGCCACGGGTACGGGGCCCACGGCAGATCGCTCGCTGTACATGCTCACACTCATCACCACGCAGCAGCATCAGTGAACGTTGTCAACGGGCTGAGACAGGTCAATCCCAGGCGTGAGTGTCCGGCTCGATCCCGGCCGACCGGGACCGCGATCAGGTTCCGTTCGGTGTCGCCAGTGTCCGACGGGCAGGCCCGGCGCCGGGCGGTCGGTAGATGGCCGCCGGGTACGGGCGCGGCGGTGGACGTGCCGTGCCTGGCGACAGGCTGGGGTAGCAGAACACTGCTGGGCCTTCGGGGCGACCAGCAAAGGTTTCGTCACCAGCGCTCGTACCGAAGGCATTCCTCATGTCACGACATCTCGCCTACGGACCTCAAACCGTTATTTCCAGGCTCTAACGAATAACGCGATAGTCGACGATCAGATAACCCGTCGGTGAGATCTCGCTTTGGATCGATTCGAGCTGAATCGATGGTAAGCCGTCGAGGAGTCGTCGTCCGCGACCGGCGATCATAGGCCCTATCACGAGCTTCAGTTCGTCGACAAGGTCGGCGGCGAGCAGCGCCTGCGCGACCGAGATACTTCCGTGGACGCCGACATCGCCTCCGGTTTGCTGCTTGAGATCCCGAACGAATTCGACCAGCCCGCCGTCGATCACCGTCGTATTGGCCCAATCTCGGTCAAGGGGCGTCGATGTCGCGACATACTTCGTGACTCCGTTGATGAATGTCGCGAATGGCTCGATCTCGCTGATCGGCCAGAATTGCGCCCATTCGGTGTAGGTACGGCGGCCAAGAATTACCGCGTCCTGTGTCGGGATCACAGCGGCAAGTTTGGCGTCTACCGCGTCGTCCCAGCCGAAGAAAGTATCTGGGGCCTCGGCAACCCCATCGAGGGACAATAATTCGCATACCACGATCTTTCGCACGCCCTACGCCTCCGATTGGTCTTGTTGCAATAGTTGACAGATGACGCCGCTTCGTGGTCCGGCACCGCCGGCGGGCCGTGGAACGCACCTTCGACTGGATCAATCGATGCCGCCCGCACCGTCCGCGACTAACAACGCCGGCCGGAACGCCACGCCGCGATTGTCCAATTGGCCACGGTCATGGCCAGACGTTTCGTTCGCTACACCAACGACCACCGACCGAAGCCCTCTGAACCGCTACTTTCCAGCTCTCACGGTTGCGGCCTGCGCACCGCCGGCTAGTCGATTGTCAGGAGTCCGTCGGGGATGCCTTCGAGCTGTACCTCGACCCACATGGTGCGCCAGTTCTTAATTTCGTGGTAGCGGCGCAGTTCCGCCAGGCCGGCGAGCGCACCCAGCCAGCCGTCGTACGGCGGGCGGGCTTCGTCGAATCCACTGTGGACAATCGTGAGCCGGGTGCGTCCCGCAGAGTCGGCCAGCTCCCAGGATTGGACCATCTCGCCCCAGTCGATCGACATCGAACGCCCCGGTTGGATGTCGACGATGTGCGCGGGTTCGCTGTTCGCCTCGAAACCGCCCATTGCCCAGCGGCCGCCCGGCTGCAGCTCGGCGTCGACCTTCACGCCGGACCACCGGGAGAACTGCTCCGGCTCGGTCAGCGACGCGTAGACCGCGAGCCGATCGGCGTCGATCAGCACCTCGCCGCGCAACACCGCGCTGGTGAAATCGCACCGCGCGACCGGTTCCCGCCCTTCCGCATAGTCGGCCAGGTTGGCCAGGGCCAGCGCCCAGTAGGTGTGCATCAGACTGCGGTCGCCGGCGGCCGTCAGTACCTCGGGCCAGCCGGGCACCTCGGTCTGGGTCAGCGTCAGCAGGGTCGATCCGCTGTCCCCGCCCGGCCCTGAGTCGGCAGCCAGTCCAATGTCGACGGTGGTGGCGACGCCGTCGAGCTCCCAGTCGAACCGCAGGGCGCTGTCGTCAACGTGCCGCAGGCGCTGGTGCGGCGCTTCGCCGTTCGGGGTGAAACGACCCCAGAACTGGTACCGGTCGGGCAGGTCCACCTCGGCGTGTTCGGCGAGCCAGACCTGCAACGCCGCCGGGTCGGTGAGAGCACGGTGTACCGCGCGCGGCTGGGCGGCGATCCGGATGCGCTTCTTCATCGTGGTCATCGGTCTTCTCCTTGCCGACTTCTGTCTTCTACGTCGTGAGGGCGGTCGGGGTAGCAGGCGACGGCGAGCTTGAACGCGTCACCTTCGGCGCCGCCGTATCTGGTGAAGAGGTCCTGCAGTGCGGCCTTCAGGTCGGCCATGAACTCGGGGCGCCGGTTCGGTCGCACCCGGATCTCGCCGGAGACGCCGAGCGACGGCAGGTCCGGCTCGTCCGCGTCCGGCGCGCCGGCGTGGCGCCTGGCAGCTTGGCGAGGCGATTGTTTGTGGGGCGCTTCGGCGTGTTGGGCCGCTCGGTGGGCCGCCTGGCTGTGGAGGGCGGCGACGTCGGACTGGACCTCCTCCATGAGGTCGAGGAGGTAGCCGAGGCTGGCCTCGTCGCGTTGCTGGCGTTGGCCGATCCGGCCGACGAGGCCGGGGGAGAGCCAGTAGGCGCGCGCGGTGGCCTGGTAGACGCCCTCGTTGATGCCGCGCACCCGGCGCTCGGCGACCTGGGTGACGAGGCCGTGCCCGACGAGCCGCTTGACGTGGTAGTAGACGCGCTGCTGGGTCTGGTCCAGGCGGGCGGCGACCTCGGTGCACGAGCGCGGCTCGGCCAACTGCCGGAGTACCTCGATGCGCTGCGGTTTGAGCAGCGTCTCGGCCTCCTCGACGCGCTCCAAGTACAGGAGGTCTCTCATCACAAAAATCATCCTGTACGCACAAACTATTTTTGTCAATTGACCGGTAGCGGTGCTGGGGCGGCGGGCGGCGCTAGGCGGCTGGTCCACCTGGCGGCCGAAAGCCTGCGCCTGCTCGGCGACCCGACCCGCACCAAGATCCTCTGGGCGCTATTGCGAGCGAGCCATCGGTGGCCTGCCTGCCCGATTTGTTCGGCGCATCCCCGACCGCGGTCAGCCAGCACCTCGCGAAGCTGCGCCTGGCTGGCCTGGTCCGCGCGGCGGCGACCCCAATGCACCCAGACGACTTGAGCACGGCTGGGTCATGCGCGAGAGGGCTCGCTCGACGTCCCTCGGACCGACGGTCTCGGTCGCGTCGAGGTCCGTCGGATGCGGCGTGCGGGCACGGCCGAGGGACTGACCGCGACGACATTCCGCTTGGACCTCACGATCCACGTGCCGAGGACCGGCGGACCGGGGCAGTACTCGAGCCGTCAGCGGTCGGTGGCATGCACGAGGCCGCCGGGCAGCGGACGCGGTCAACTCTGCAGTGGCACGCGATAAATCCGCTGACGTCGGTGGTCATCCCCGCAATAATGGCCGACGTGGAGGAGGTCGAGGTCGTCGTCGCCCATAACGAGCGCGCGACCCTGCGCGTCGGTGACGTGTTCCTGAAGATCGACGCTGATCAGACGCGCACCGACGTCGAGGTCGAGGCGATGGCCATGGCGCCGATCCCGACTCCGGAGGTCCTGTGGCGGAAGCCGCCCGTGCTCGCGCTCGCCGCCCTCCCGGGCACGGCACTCGGCCGCCTCGGCGAGCCGTCGACCGCGTCGTCGGCGGCGTGGGCCGCGGCGGGTGCCGCCGCACGGATGCTGCACGACGCGCGGTTGCCGCCATGGCCCGGTCGAAGCCTCGACGACATCGCTCTGCGCCTCGACGGCGAATGCGAGTGGCTCGTCACGAACGGCGTCCTTCCCACCGACTTGGTCACGCGCAACCGCCGGGTTGCCGAGGCTGCGCTCCGGCCGTGGACACCGGTGTTCACGCACGGCGACCTGCAGATCACCCACGTATTCGTCGACGGTGACGAGATCACCGGCGTGATCGACTGGTCCGAGGCGAGCCAGGGCGATGCCCTGTACGACCTCGCCATCATGACGCTCGGACACGAGGAGCAGCTCGGCCACGTCGTCGCCGGCTACGGCACCGACGTCGACCTCGACGTGATCCGCGCGTGGTGGTCCTGGCGGAGCCTGGTGGTCATCCGCTGGCTGGTCGAGCACGGCTTCGACCCGTTCTCGCCAGGATGCGAGGTCGACGTGCTCAGATCCCGGCTGTGAGGCTGCCCGAGCCCGACACCGGGTTGGCCAACGAACCGCTGCGCCATCGCAGTGCGTCATCGGGAGAACTGAGGCGCAGGGCCTGAACCAACGGCTCCCGCGGGTAGTGCGCGCTACGCGGCTAGATGACTGCGTTGCGGGGAAGGGACGAGATTAGATCATTTCGGTGTTGCATTTCGGATTGCCGGCGATTCTGGTGTGAGCAGTGTGGATGCGACGGTATCGACGTACCAGCGTTGGAAACGTTCGGCCGACCAACCGCGGCGGCGCACGAGCCAGTCGTAGTTGCGTACGTCCATGGCCAGCCAGAGTACGTCGGTGGCGGTGTCGACGGTGTGGTCCGGCCGGAGTTCACCGGTCGAGGCCAGTTCGGCGGCGAACATGATCATGCCGTTGCGACGATCGTCGAGGTTCTTCTGCCAGATCGATGCCGCTTCGGGATCGGCGGTTGCGGCGGCGGCCAGGGCGAGCATCACCTGTGCCTGCCGGGCATGGATCTCGACCAGGTGTTGGGCGTAGCGGCTCAACTTTGCCCGGGCGTCGGTCAGCGCCCGGATCTCGGCAACAAACTGGCGCTCAGGGAGTGCGACCGGCTCGTCATCGCCGGCAACGGTGACATCAACCAGCGCCGACAGCAGTGCCTGCTTGCTACCGAAGACCTTGTACACCGTCTGAATCGCGACGCCTGACCTGGCCGCGACGGCGGTGAGTGGGGTGGCCGCATAGCCGGGCTCGACGAACAGAGCCGCGGCCGCGTCCAGGATCGCCCGGCGCGTCTGCTGAGCCTGTTCCTGTCGGTGCGCCGATTGGTACCGCCTCTTGACAGCCACCGCGTTAGTGTAGTCCTCTATTAGTTAGAGTATGACTCTACCCGTAGGAGGGCAGATGACGAGCCAGGCACAGGCACAGCGCGGCGCGCGAGTGATCCGCATTCCGCCACCGCTGTATTATGCCGCCGGTTTGGGCGGTGGCATGGCAGCGAACAGCCTTGTGGGGCTTCAGATCGGCGGGCGTCCGGTCACCGTGGCGGCCGGGGCGTTGGTCACTGCCGTCGGGCTGGGGTTGGCCTTCACCGGCGTCGCCGCAGTGATCAGGCACCGCACCACGATCGTGCCCCACCACCCCGTCGCCACATTGCTCACCAACGGCGCCTACCGACTTTCTCGCAACCCCATGTACGCCGGCCTGGCCATCGCCTACCTCGGCCTGGCGCTGCTGTTCGATTCCTGGTGGCCCGTGGCACTTTGGCCGTTCGTGATCCTCGCTGTGCACCACCTGGTTATCCGCCGCGAGGAGCAGTACCTCACCCATCGATTCGGCCAGACCTACACCGACTACCAAACCCGGGTGCGCCGGTGGCTCTAGCCGAGACCTCGCCGAGATCGAACAGAGACCCGGAAGCGGTCGAGGGCGAGCTGAGACCTTCGTTCGGCAACGTTGGCGCGGCAACGGCATGGGTCCTACCCATCCAGCAGGGCCGGCAGCGGCAGCGTCGTCACAACGGATCAACCGCCGGCCCAGCCGCTACGGCGTCATCCACACAACACCTGCACAAAGGAGCGATCATGAGCATCGAGGCTTTCACCCGGCTCTTCGACGACGTATTCACCAAGGGCAACCTGGACGCGGCCGACCAGCTCGTCGCGCCAGAGATCATCGATCACCAATTCGCCCCGGATGGCAGCCCCGGTCGAACAATGACCCGAGAACAGTTCAAGGGGTTCGTGCAAGCGCTGCGGGCCGGCATCCCGGACCTGCAGTACACCGTCGAGGACGCGGCCCAGGTCGGGGACAAGGTATGGCTACGGGTCCGGGCCCGCGGGACCGACATCGGCACCGGCCAATTTGGCCACCCGCCCACCGGCAAGCCGATCAGCATCGACGTCATCGACGTGGGCCGGTTCGCCGACGGGCAAATGGTCGAGCACTGGGGTGTCCCGGACCGGATGAGCGTGCTGCAGCAGCTGGGCCACCACATCTGAGCCGTAAATCGTCATCCGCTCTTCGGCTAGAAACGGATGCTCGCGCCTCCTCGTCCAATCGCGTCCTGAGGCCCGCAGCCGGTCAGCCTGTGCACGTGTAACCCCGTCAAGTGGAGTCACGGTGTGACGCATCAAGCGGAGTTCGACAACTGTCCACTTAGGTGCCTTGTTTAACGTTGATGCGTTACGAAATGGCCTCGCAGGATGCTTAACATGATCATGTGAGCCCGGCCCGCGCCATGATGGACCGCGTAGGACGCATCCGCTCTATGCCGATGAGCGGTCGTGGCAGCGCTGCGAGGAGCAGGCGTCAGGAGACCGACGGCGGCCAGCGGTGTCTGCGCCACTGGTCCCATGTCGCGAATCCAGCCGGTGGGTCATCAATGGGTTCGCTGCCGTCGAGTTCGCCTGGCGTTGGGATGTCGATGTTGGCAGCCCACTCGGCGAGTTCCTCGTCGGACATAGGCCAAGTCGTGTGTGGCGCTTTGGCTTGGCGCTGATCAAGTCGTCTCAGCTGCTCGGCTGGGGTGAGTTCGAAGTAGCGCATCTCCACCATCGCGCCTAGGTCTGTTGCTGCCTGCCGTAGAGCGGAGCGCTCGTCTCGACCCCAGAGGCCGTAGTCGATCACGACGTTGTTGCCGAGTTCGAGGGCGCGCAGCCCGATCTGGATGAGCCGTCCTTCGATCACGTCCTGGGCTGATGGCGGATTCTCGTCCCCGTAGAGAGCCTTCACCCATTCGTCCTTCGTGAGACGAAGTGCTTTCTGCTCGATCTCGATGCGCCGAGCAGCAGTGGTCTTCCCGGTGCATGGGAGTCCCACAGTCAGGAACAGTGTTGGTTGCCTCATCATCACCCGCTTCCGACCGAACACCTCATCATTACTGAACATCCGCTCATGGCCGCGATGCGCGCGTTGATTACGGGCTCAGTCCTGGCAAGCCTCAGGCGCCTTACCGCTTCAGGGCTCGGTACCGCTTGAGAAGCGCGGTCACGCGTACGCCGGCTCACGCTGCCGACCTCAACGATGCGAAGGCCGCCAAGGGGAAGCCCAGATAGGCATGCCCACAGCGTGCCCGGCCGCGTACCGTGCTGCAACGCACGAATCTGCCGCAAGGTGGCGGCAGTGAAGCTGCGGTGCTGGGAGGGTGGTCCGGCATCGGCAAGTCGATCACCGGTCCGACAACGGACCTCAGCTGTCCTGGGAACGGTGGAACAAGAGCCGCCAGCGCGCCCATAGTCGACGCCACGTCCCGGACGCGTGCAGCATCAGGGCGCCAAAGCCCGCGAGCGCGGCTCCCGCCACCACGCAGGTGAGCGGGGCAAGGCCGAGCGCGCGTTCGGGCAACAGGATCACGCCGGCGACGAGGAAGGCCGCGCCGACGATCAGCATCATCGTCGGCAGCCCTCCCAAGCCCTCGCGGACCATGGTGCGAGCGGCGATCGCTACCGCCGCGCCGAAGATGGCATACGCCTTCGGCATCGGGTTGACGTCGGGCAGCGGCGCGATCGCCAGCGCGACGAGTACAACTCCGGTCGCGACGAAGATGGGTGCCATCAGGACGCTGCCGACGGCCGCCCGTGGTACCGAAATGAGCACGGACAGCGCGACCAGGCAGACGCCAGTCATGGCCCAGCCGACGGCGCCGGGGTCGTCGGTCACGAACCCGAAGACGGCCGCGGCCGCGGCCAGCCCGACCAGGCCGACCGCCGCGTACTGCACCGGCCGGCTGCGTGTAGGCGGCCGGCCCAGCCACCGGACGGCGGCGAACCCGGCCGCGACGGCGAGGGCCGCCGACGCGGGCCGACCCCAGACCCCCGGCACGGCACCATAGATGGTGAGCGCGCCTGCGATGCCTACCCCATAGAGGGCAAACTCCCCAGACAGATCGGTGAGGTACCCCGGCCGGTTGGACACATTCACGCCACGAAGTATGAGACACCGAACCGGCTCACCGCGTGCACCGGGACGTTCCGGATCCCAACACTCGACAAACCCGCTCGATTCGAGTTCGCCGACCTCCAGTTGCGGACAGAGAAGACGATCAACCCAAAGAGTGGCCGACTGATATGTCGGGAGTCCGCAACGTGGCCAACCGCCACCGTGTGTGTTGAGTCCACCGCGTCGAGTCCATGCCCTCATCTGCGCGAGTCGCGTCGGTTGTTCCGATCATGTTAAGCATCAGCCGAGGCCACGACGTCAGCATCAACCGGAGTCCTACAAACTGTCCACTTAGGATTGTGGAAACGGCGGGCTGAAGCAAGCGGCGGCCGCACGCACCTCACCCAGCCGGCGACTACGGTTCAAACAAGGCGAGGACCGAGACCACCACGGCCGGGGCGACGAGCTGCCACCGCACGTCGCCACGCCCCGCATCGCAAGCGACCACACGAACGATGTTCGCCTCCGGCACTCAGGACCTCCGGTCCATGGACCCGGATCCAACCGCCTCCGGCGGGGCTCCGCCCTGTCGACCCCGACGCTCCGGGAAGCGCCAGCCAGTCCAGCCGCGACCGTGTGCCCCCGTGGCACACGAGATGCCCGGTACAGGCAACCTGCACGACGGGAGGACCACTACAGGCTCGAACCGTTAACCTGCTCAGCATGGGAGTCGTGAATCTGCAAGCCGTGACCCCGGCCGACCTGCCAATCCTGATGGAAACCATGGCGTCGTGGGGCGAGGATTTGGAGTTCTTCGGCTTCCCCACGACCTCGTCGTAGCCGTCTAACCCAGAGGCAAGAATGCGCACGGATTCATCGGTATCGCCAAGCAGCGGGCGGCATTAATCGAGGCTGTCAATCACGTACACGAGTCCGACCAGCGCGGCCGCCAAGAGGGCAGCGGGCGGCTTCCAGTCGCCCACGACGATCGCCGCGGCTACCGTGATCACCCAACCCCGAAACGATCAGTACCACCTTCATGGCGGAACTGTGGTTAGCCAGATCGCCGCACGCCAGGCCGTAGAGTACTCGACGTTGCGGCCGCCCGGCACGACGAGCAGTCATGAACGGGCAAGGCAAGCGATGAGAAGGCGAGGATGGGGCGAGTGGGGGTCTTCCTTTGGACGAGGAAAGGACAGCGATGAGCGAGACGTGCCCATATTGCACAGTGCCGCTCGACTCCGAAGTGGACGGCCAAACCTACAGTCGCGTAGTCGGGGTCGAGATCCCGCGAATCTATGATGGGTTTCTGTTCTGGCGTTGTCCCGACTGCGGCGGCTGTTGGCACCGATTCCCAGCCGGGGACTTCCGGCGAGCCTCCGCCAACCAATACGCCGATCTGCACGGCCTTGCCTTCCTGGACGTGCAGCCAATGGCAGTGTCTGAGGTCGACCCTGGTCAATTCCGGCGCAGCGACATCGAGGTTCGCGATGCCTGACCACGTCTAGGCCAAGATCGTGAGTTAGCGATGAGTTTGGATCTTGGCGCGAGATGTCGTCTAATGTCAAGTCGTCTACCTCAGTACGTCAGGCCACGCGTGGTGACATGACCCCGGGCCACGATTCGGGACCTAGATTCGCTCAGACCGAAACGGTCCGCCCGACGTGAGAATCTTGGCCCTAACCGCTGCGTGACAGGGATGATTGACTACCGGGACGCACATCGGCGGATGAATACGACGACCGGGGAACGTACGCGCAGATGCCCGACCGCGACGGCCGAGGCTGATCGATCGTGATCGTTGCCTGCGGGTTAAGGGGTCGTGGGTTCGATCTCGCCGTTGCGCCGGCGGCGTCGCCTGGCACGAGCGCGATCACGCGGTCTGACATATTCAGCCCGTGGATTCTTCTTCGTCGGAGCGAGTCACGACACCTGTGTTGCACGTCGGGTACGAATTCGCGGGTGAGCCTGACGCAGCCCCGGTCGTCCTCCTGCACGGGTTTCCCTACGACGTTCGTGCCTTCGATGATGTGGTACCGATCCTGGCCGCGAAGGGTGCCTTCGTGCTGGCACCGTACTTGCGCGGCTTCGGTCCGACGTTGTTTCGGGATGGCACCACAACGCGCTCCGGCCAGCAGGCCGCTCTCGGACAGGACTTGATCGAGTTCATGAACGAGATGAAGATCAACAGGGCGGTCCTTGCCGGCTACGACTGGGGAGGGAGGGCGGCCTGCATCGTCGCAGCACTACATCCCGAGCGCGTGCACGGTCTGGTCACTGTCAGCGGCTATAACATCCAGAACATCTCCAGCGCGCTCGAACCCATCGCCCCAGAGCTGGAGCGCACGTACTGGTACCAGTACTACTTCCACTCCGAGCGGGGACGCCGCGGACTCTATCGCCACCGCGACGAACTGTGCGAACTCCTTTGGCGCACATGGTCGCCGACATGGTCTCGTGCGTCTACCGCGTTTGCGGCAAGCGCCCCGAGCTTGCATAACCCCGACTTCGTCGATGTCGTGATCCACTCCTACCGGCACCGCTACGGACTTGTCGATGGCGATCCTCGGTACCAATCTGTAGAGGACCTCCTCACGTCCCAGCCGCCCATCTCAGTCCCGTCCGTTGTGCTTGAAAGTGGCGCCGACGGTGTGGGCGGTCCAGTCGCATCAGACGACCGCGAACACTTCACCGGCCCCTACGAACATCGGCTCTTGCCAGGAGTAGGCCACAACGTTCCACAAGAGGCTCCCGAAGCATTCGCCGAGGCCGTCACAACCCTGCTGCCCTGATCACCGCGGCGGCGACCACGGTGGGACCACACGACATTCACGCGCCGCTCTGCTGAGCGTGAAGCGGCACGATCATCACGACTTCGGTCACCTCTTGACCTGGGTCGATGCCAACCGCCACGTCCTCGGGGTCAAGTGCGTCGGGGTCGACCGAACTGAACTTGCGCGACGTCGGACTCAATGACGTCCGTCGTGGCAAGACCCAGGCAGCGTGGTGTGAGTCACAAACTGGGTGACAACACTAGCGAACCCGCCGACGCTCGTCGGTGTCCAACGGCCACCAAACCGTTGTGCCACACCAGGTCGGGCGAGTTCGAGAGATACCGAAAGATCCTTGACCCGCACGAGGTCACTGGTTCAACCCAATGTCGCCATCCGTGTACTTCCGCAGGAACCGGTTTCGGTGAACCACGCTCGTCCTCACAGCGAGTGACTACATCGTCATATTCAGTAGGGACACAAATGCGTTGCGAGGCCAAGGGTGGCCGTCGCTGTGCGTGCGATGCAAAGGAATGCTCATTTATCGTGGTCGCGTGACCGACGGAGACGGTTCTGTTATGTCCGCGCGGCGCAGCATCCACCCGCGTCGACGGAGCGTCGGGCATGTATGAGCCGGTCCCCATCCCGTGGCGGAGGCCTTCCCGTCGCCGCATCCGTATGTTGGTCGTCTTGGTCGTCGCGTCCCTCATCGCGATCGTCGTCACCGTTGTGCGGACCATGCCCCACCACCCGCCGGTCGAGCCGTTCACACTCGATGACCTTGCTCAGATGATCCCCGATGCCCATCAGACGCAGCTGGTCGCGGCGATCGTCAGAGCACGAATTGCCAACGCCAAGGCCACGCCGAAACCATCGGCGACGGCGGCACCGGCCGTCTGTACTGCGCCGAGCCCTCCCCACACGTGGAACAGCACCCAACGCGACAACGCCACGACGATCGTCCAGGTCGGTCTGGCGCTGGGCATCTCGGAACGTGGCCTGGTCGTTGCTCTGGCGGCCGCGATGCAGGAGAGTCAGCTCCACAACCTCGGCCACCTCGGCGCCAATAACGATCACGATTCCCTCGGGCTTTTCCAACAGCGTCCCTCGATGGGGTGGGGATCGCAGGCGCAGCTCACCGATCCGGTGTATTCCGCCACGGCCTTCTATCTGGCCCTGCAGCGGGTTTCAGGCTGGGAGTCTATGCAGGTCACGGTTGCCGCGCAGCGCGTCCAGCGCTCCTCATTCCCCAACGCCTATGCCAAGTGGGAGACCGACGCGACGTCTCTCTCAAAACAGATCCTGTGCAGCGAGACCGCAGGCCAGCCGTCGTCCGCGTGACCGACCGGAGACCCACCGCGGCCGGTATCACACCAACCACCTCTTAGTGTCCTCATAGGACAGACGAATGTGGTCGGCCAAGCGGCTGGGCCGGAACGTGGCTCGAAACGGCGTGAGTTGCCCGTCGGCGAGGTCAGCGGACGGCTGACGAGTCGACCGCCTGGAGCAGGTCCGCGAGCGAGTGCCCGCCATCGTGCCGGTTCCCGTTGATGAAGAACGTCGGAGTTCCGTTGACGCCGCTGCGGACTCCGCTGGCAAAGTCGCGCTGGATTCTGTCGAGGTACACATGGTCCATGATCTCGCGCTCGACAGCGTGGGCGGGTAGACCCACATGCTCTGCACCGACCAGTAATCCCGCTGGATCGAGTTCGGCCTGGTGCTCGAATAACCAGTGGTGCATCGACCAGAATCGCCCGCGGGCCTCGGCCGCCTCGGCCGCCTCGGACGCCAACTCGGCGTACGGGTGGACGTTAGTCAGTGGGAAATGGCGGTATGCAAAGCGGACTGTCTCGGGCCGCTGTGCCAACAGCGCTTCAACGACCGGATAGGCGGCGCCGCAGTAGGGGCATTGGAAGTCGCCGTACTCCACCATGGTCACCGGCGCGCGCTCCGGCCCGCGGACGTGGTCAGTCTCGTTGACCGGAATGGTGAGCCTTGGGCTGCTTACGCGGAACGGAGTCGTGGTCACCGGGCCACCCCTCGCGTGCTCGTGAGTGATTCGAGCGCGGTCAGGATCCCGTCCGCGCCCGGATTCACCTCAGGCGGCGAGAGGTAGCTCCAGGCGACTACGCCATCGCCGTCCACGACGAACAGCGAGCGCTTGGCCTCGCCCTCGATCGAGTCGTAGGAGCCGTAGGAACGGGCGACAGCGCCCTTGGGCTGGAAGTCGGCCAGCAGCGGGAACTCGAGCCGCCGGCTCTCCGCGAACGCGCGGTGACACCAGACACCGTCGACGGAGATGCCGAGCAGGGCGGCGCCGAACCGGGCGAACTCCGGAAGCAGGGCCTGATACAGCGCCATCTGGTCGCTGCAGACCGGGCTCCAGTCCGCTGGGTAGAACGCGATGATCACCGGAGCGTCGTGGAGGTCCGACAAGGCCAGCCAACGCTCCGGTGATGCCTTGAGGGAGAAGCTCGGTGCCCGCTCGCCTGGCCTGGGCAACCCATTGCTGTCAGACCTCGGAGCATCGTCGGCTGGGACCGGATGAGCGCTGCTCACCCCTTGAGTATGGTTGCTTCGGCTGTCGCCCGTTCGATGAACCGGCTCTTTCGAGCCGGGCGCGATTGGCTGCTGCGCGCGGAGTTCCGCATGATCTTAAGCGCGCTGACGACCACACCGTTGATGACCTTCGGCCTCGCCGACGAGCGGAGACGGAGAAGCCTTGCGCGAACAGACGGCCTGAGGCTGGGTCGCCTGCTGGTGGCCGTTGGTATGGCCGTCGACGCGTAAGTTGACTTTGATCTGGCACGGCAAGGTGCCGTGGTGCTTTACCAACCCTTCGGTACGGCTCGTGGAGTTGGGCAGCGTCACGATCACTTTGGTGTCCGATGTGGACAGAAGACCGTTTCCTCGCCGACGCCAACAAACCACCGTGCCGGCCATTTCTGTCGGTTCGGGTCAGCCCTTGAGGAACGCGAGTAGGTCTGCGTTGAACTGGTCCTGATGCGTCGCGAAGAGGCCGTGCGGTGCCCCCTTGTAGACGTTGAACGTGTTGTTAGGGATCAGCTTGGACGACTTCAGTCCCGAGGCGACGATCGGAACGATCTGATCGTCGTCGCCCTGGATGATCAGAGTTGGAACGTCGATCTTCTTGCAGTCCTCGGTTAGGTCGGTCTCAGAGAAAACCCTGATGCAGTCGTACGCCCCCTTGAAACCGACCTGCATGCTCATGAGCCAGAAGGCATCCCGCAACCCTTGAGAGACCGTGCTGCCCTCGCGGTTCGCTCCGTAGAACGGGGCGCTGAGATCCTTATAGAACTGCGAGCGGTCGCGTTCGACGCCGGCCCGGAGCCCGTCGAAGACCGAGCGCGGCAAGCCCTCGGGGTTGGTGTCGGTCCTTAGCATCAGCGGCGGAATCGCACCGACCAGCACGGCCTTGGCGACCCGGTCAGTGCCGTGGCGGCCCATATAGCGAGTGATCTCACCGCCGCCGGTGGAGTGGCCGACCAGGACGATGTCGCGCAGGTCGAGTTCCTCGATGACTGCCGCCAGGTCGTCAGCGTAGGTGTTCATGTCGTTGCCGTCCCAGGGTTGGCTGGATCGGCCGTGGCCGCGCCGGTCGTGGGCTACTGCCCGGAACCCGTTGGAGACGACGTACCACAGTTGGTCGTCCCACGCGTCAGCATTGAGCGGCCAGCCATGGCTGAACACGACAGGCTGCCCAGTGCCCCAGTCTTTGTAGAAGATCTGTGTGCCGTCTTTCCGGGTCACCATTCCGGTACTCATAGCTACTCCCATCGATGGACGTCCGTGGACGCATGCGGCTGGAGAGAAACGATGATGGATCACGGACGGGCCGACTAGGCGAAACTAGCATGACGGACTTATCGGATCCGGTGGGTCTGAGGTAATGCCGTCGCAGCGACGATTGGCATGGCCTGCGAGCTTTCAGATGGTACGTGCAGCCCAGCATGCTCGTGGCGCTGCGGCACGTAACCGATCAGTCGAACGGCACGAGTGAGTCGTTCGGCGCGACTACTCCGGCCGACCTCCGGGCTACTACTTGAAGATCGCGATTGGCTCCATGACGAGGTGCCCCGTGACACGGTCCCAGCTCTGCACGGTGCCAAGGCGACGCGCCAGAATCTGCCCTCGGGCACTTCGCTTCGGAGTCCGCTGTTGGCCAGCAAGCCACGGATCTCCTTAACGCGCTCAGTAGGGACCGGGCGTTGGCATCGACCATGAATCCACCGGTCGCGTGGGCGGCCCGTTCGAGCTCTGGCCGATTTGCCTCGCCATAGCTGATGGTGAATGTCGCCACGCCGGCCGATCGGCTCGGCGCTCGGGCCAGGTACTCGTCCAGCGTCATGCCCGTGTTGCTCTCGCCATCGGTCATGAGGACGATTGACACCCGCTGGTGGGGATCGTCTCGGACAAACGCGGCCGCGAGCCCTTAGGCGTAGTCCAGTGTGGACCATACTGCGGTGCTGTTGTCGAACGTGTCGACCAATAGAATGCGGATAATCGATCCATCGGCCCGCGTGAATACTATATGAACCTGACGTGAAATCCATACCGCTCAAGGGTGTAGCGCACTCAAGCGCGAGGTCGGGACGGCCCGGGGCCCCGGCCCTGCGGCGCCGCCGGCCGGTATTCAAGTCTGCGTCATCCTCCGGCTGCCGGCGGGAAGACCCGGTCAATGGTGGCCCTGCGGCCACGGAAGTTGCATTGAGCAGCGAAGCTGCTCGGCCGAGAGTTGCTGGGCCGGCTCGGCGTCCTCGCGCGCGTAGCTGATGAAGATGTCCGCCACGCAAACAGGTTCGCGCATTGGCACAAGTGATGGCGTACTTCGGTTGGAGAGCTCGCGGCGGGAGTGCGCAGATGGGTCGAAGTCAATGAATCGATTCGGAGCGCTTGGGTAGCTTCCAGTTGGGCCGCGGGTAGTGGCAGGTGTAGCCGTCGGGGATCTTCTGAAGGTAGTCCTGGTGCTCGGGCTCGGCCTCCCAGAACGGCCCGGCCGCCGTCACTTCGGTGACTACCTTGCCCGGCCACAGCCCCGACGCCTCGACATCTTCGATCGTGTCCTCGGCGACGCGCTTCTGCTCCTCGCTGGTGTAGAAGATGGCCGAGCGGTAGCTGGTGCCCATGTCATTACCCTGACGGTTGAGCGTTGTCGGGTCGTGCACTTGGAAGAAGAACTCCAGTAGCTCTCGAAACGACATCACGGTTGGGTCAAAGACGACCTCGAGTGCCTCGGCGTGGTTGCCGTGGTTCCGGTAGGTGGCATTCGCCACATCGCCGCCGGAATATCCGACGCGGGTGCTAATCACGCCGGGCCGCTTGCGGATGAGCTCTTGCATGCCCCAGAAGCATCCACCGGCTAAGATCGCCGTCTCCGTGCTCGCTGTCATAGCGTCCACTCCCTCGCCTGCTCAGCCCATTTCCGTCAGCCCGATACCGACGCTACTCCAAGCACCGGCAGGCCTAGGTGCGCCACGAGTTATCGCTCGCTCCGAGATACTCGCCGGCCAGCGTAGGTGAGGCCAGGTCCCGCTTGGGTCGCTCAAGAAATGCGTCGAGGAGCTTGCCTCTGCGCCGACCCGACCGCGGCGTTACGATCCTTGATCTATCCGCTGCGGCGACAAGGTTGAATGCATGGCCAAGGACACCACCGGAACCCATACCGAATCGGTCGCAACGGGCACGAGCATCCAGCTGTTCGTCGGGCTGGTATGGCTGGGCACCACCATGTTCACCGCCCACGCCACGATCACCGGCGGCGGCGAGAACGTGTCTGGGGCGCTCGGCGCCGCGGCCGCGGCCCTGCCCGGCGTGGTCGCCGCGACGTTGGTCACCGGCGCGTCCGTCGGCGCGGCGGCCGGACCGCGCTGGCGGAGCGCGGGCGGGCGGCTGCTCGGCGGCCTGGCCCTCGGTGCGCTCCTGGGCGTGGCCGCCGCGGCCGGCATTCGGTTCGCGTACGGCGACGGCGCGCCCATCATGGCGCTCGCGATCACCGTCGGCGCGGGGAGCGTCGTCGGCGGTGCCCTGGCCATACTGCCCGGCGATGTGCTGAGGGCGGGACTATGGGCCACCACGTGGGTGTTTTTCGTCGGCGTAATCTTCGGCGTGTTGCAGCCCAATCTGGTGAAGCTCCTCGGCAGCGGTGAGGCCGCGAACACCCGGTTCGTCGTGGGTCAGTCGGTGCTGACCGGCTTGGCCGCCGCATTCTGCGCGCTGCGGTTCCTGCGAGTGGAGGGTAACCGGGTGCTGTGGTACCTGGTCGGCGGCGCGCTGCCTGGCCTGGTGCTGCTGGGCGCGGAGCGGCTCACCCGCGCCGGCGGCTCCGCGGTGGCCGAGCTGGTTCACGGCTTCCGCACCGAATCGCCGACGCTGGTCCAACTTTCCGACTCGGCCCGGCTGCGCCACGCGCTCATCGTGCTCGCAGTGGGTGGGCTGATCGCGCTGCTTATGGGTGCGTTGAGGAGCCTCCGGCGCTGGCGTCGCCGCACGCGCAGTCGGGCTAGCGTGAGCGGCTTCCACCAGAGTCTCGCCCGGATCGGCCTCGATGCCGGGGAGCGGTACGGGTTTGCACTGGCCGGTGGCTACGCGGTTCAGGCGGCTGGCTTCCTGAAACGACCCATTGAGGACATCGATCTGTTCACGGTCTGGGAACGGCGGGGCGACTTCGAAACCGCGGCCGGTGCCATCGTCGATGCATACCGCGCCGCGGGTTTGAGGGTGGAGGCCGAACGCCGCCACGACACCTTCACCCGGCTAACCGTCTCCGACGGCGTGCAGACCGCGACGGTCGACCTCGGCGTGGACTCGCGGGCCAACGAACCAGTCCGAATCTCGATCGGCGCTGTGCTGCACCCCGATGACGCGGTCGCCAACAAGATGCGCGCGCTCTACGAGCGTGCCCACGCGTGTGATTTCATCGACATCGACGCGGTGCTGCGGTCGGGTCGCTATGACCGATCGACGCTATTGCAGCTCGCATCACGCTCGGACATCACCTTCGATAGAAGCGTGTTCGCCGACGCGCTCGCGCGGGCCCAGCTGCTCGGGACCGACGAGTTCGCACCGTACGGCCTGGTCGGCGAGGACCTCGACGGTCTGCGTGACCGGTTCGCCCAGTGGCGCGCAGAACTGCTCGACACCGCCACGCCGACCAGGTGAGGTGTCGGGCAGTCGAATATGGCGCCACCAGCCGCCGACGTGTTCGCCCGTTCGCCCGGCTCAAGCCTGCGGCCAGCTACCCCGGGCCATTCAGTAGGACCGGCGACGGGAGCGTGCCGCAGAACCCGCACCCCTCGTTCTATCGGCCGGTGCGGGTCGAACCAGGGGCCGTGGGCCGGCCTGGCGGAACGACGAAGCGCGCAGACATACGTCGTCGCGGGCCTCCTTCTCGCTGCAGAGGTGGGCCTTCTGGCGCGGCTCGCCGTGCCGGCAGCGTCGATCATGCTCGGCCTGGGAGCGCTGGCCAGCGATGGTCATTGACGGCTGACGACAGCGATAACGGTCGCCGTGATCGCCGCCCTACTCGGCGACTCCATCGCGTACTGGGAGGGCCGGCTTGTCGGTCCGCGGCTGCGGGCGGGTCGGCTCGGCCGACGCATCGGGGTACGGCGATGGCGGCGGGCCGCAGGGATAATCCGCCGAGGGCTTCCCGGCATCGCACTCGGCCGTTGGACCGCATACGTTCGCACGCTGGTACCGCCGGTCGCAGGCTGCGCCCGGGGTCGGGTACGCGATGTTCCTCGCGTACGAGGTGCCGGCGGTGCTGGTGTGGATGCCGGGGACGATCCTGGTCGGGTACGCGTCCGGCGCGACATTGCGGTGACCCGGCGCAGGCGAGTCGCGCAGACCGACACTGGCGGGCAGCGACCCTCCGCTGGGCGAGCTCAGAGCCCAGGTGAGGAATCAGGCGCTGTGAACGAGCAGTGCGGAATTCGGCGGCAGGTCGGCCCGTCGGCGACAAGATAGGTCACGATGAGTCGGCCGAGCTCAGTGCCGTCCGTCCGCTGGCGTGAGGAATGTCCCAAGGTAGAGGGCGGACCTGGAGTTCAGGACGGTCACGTCAAACTTGAGCACCTCGGTGCGGCCACAGCCCGCCGCGCCAGGGAATATCGGATACATCGACGCGAGCAACCGTCCACTGTGTTTGGACGTGGGGCAACCGATGTAGCAAGCCGCATCAGTTCCCACACGTCGGCACAGATTCGCACGTCGTGGGCTCAAATCCCGCCGTCCCAACGACTATCCTGACCGCGTGTTTCACTCAGGCGTCGATGGTCAGGACCACGCCGGCCTGTGTGGGCTCAGCGATGACCGATCGGGTTGAGTGATGACTGACTTGGCATATCTGACCGCCTCCGATCTGGTCGAGGCGTACACCGACGGCAGCGTGTCTCCGGTTGAAGCCGCCCAGGCGGCATTGGCGGCGATCGAGGCCGGCAACGACGCCGTCAACGCCTTCGTCCTCGTCGACCCGGAAGCCGCCATCGCGGCGGCGGCGCGATCCGAGGCCCGGTGGCGGTCGGGCAAGCCGGCCGGGCCAGGCGATGGCGTGCCCACCTCGATCAAGGACCTCCTGCTGACCCGCGGATGGCCGACATTGCGCGGCAGCACGCTCGTCGACGAACGAGGTCCCTGGGCCGACGACGCGCCCACGGTAGCCCGCCTACGGGAAACGGGAGCCGTTCTGCTGGGAAAGACCGCGACGCCGGAGTTCGGCTGGAAAGGCGTGACCGACTCGTCGCGGCACGGTGCCACCGGCAATCCGTGGGATCCCGCGCTGACCGCGGGTGGATCGAGCGGCGGAAGCGCGGCCGCGGTCGCACTCGGCATGAGCGCGTGGTCGGTCGGTACCGACGGCGGGGCTCGTTGCGGATTCCGGCGGCGTTCACGGGCACGGTCACGATCAAGCCGACGTACGGTTTGGTGCCGCTGTGGCCGGCGAGCCCCTTCGGCACGCTCTCGCACGCCGGCCCGATCGCCCGTACCGTCCGCGACGCGGCGCTGTTGCTCGACATCCTCACCGGATTCGACCCGCGGGACTGGTCGGCGCTGCCCACTCCGAACACGTCGTTCCTGGCCACGCTGGAGAACGGCGTACGTGGCCTGCGCATCGCGTTCTCAGCCGATCTCGGCTACGTTCGCAACGATCCGGATGTCGCCTCGGCGGTCCAGGCGGCCGCGTCGGTGCTGGTCGACGCCGGCGCGGAAGTCGAAGCGACCGATCCGGGATTCGGCGATCCGTTGGACGCCTTCCAAATGCTGTGGTTCGCCGGCGCCGCCAAGGTCCTGCGTGCCCACGCACCGTACGACGGCGAGATGATGCAGCGTGTCGACCCCGGCCTGCTCATTGCCGCGCAACGCGGCGCGGACATCAGCGTCTCCGACTATCTAGACGCGACCGCGGTGCGGGTCGATCTCGGCATGCGGATGGGTCGCTTCCACCAGTCCTACGACCTTCTGCTGACGCCGACGTTGCCGATCGCCGCGTTCCCCAAGGGAGCGGACGTCCCGCCCGGCTCTCCGTCGGGCGACTGGACAACGTGGACGCCCTACACGTACCCGTTCAACATGACCCAGCAACCGGCCGCAAGTGTCCCATGTGGATTCACCTCACGCGGCCTGCCGATCGGTCTTCAGATCGTCGGCCCGCGCCATTCCGACGCTCTCGTGCTGAGGACCGCTCGTGCCTACGAGCGGGCGGCTGGGTGGGCCACCCGACCGGCGAGCGCCGTTAGCCGTCCGTGATCGGCCACATTCGGCGTTTAGCAACGGACCTTTTGCCGCCAACCGTCCACTGTGGATGAATAGCGGCGGCGGGCACTCGCGGGGCGTCGCGCGCCTGTCCGGATCCCGCACGTCAGGTGTTCGCACGCTGGCTGGCCCGTACGGCGATGAGTAGCTCACGGAACTTGGCGGGCTCGTCGTATTGGGGTGTGTGGGCTGATTTCTCGAACCACACCAGCTGCTTGCTGGGTGCGGTGATGGAGTCGTAGAACCGCTGTGCGGCGTCGCCGGGTGCGACCTGGTCGAGGCGGCCCTGGGCCAGGACGATTGGCACGCCGAGGCGGGGCACTGTTCGAACGAGGTCCGTGGTGGCAAGTTGCGGCAGTAATGCGTCCTGCGAGGCGGTCATGCCTCGAAAAGAGCGGACGATGTCGGTGACAGAGTAATCCGGCGAGCGCAGCAGGCTCGCGAGCAGCGTGCGAAGCAGGCCGTTGAAGGTGGTCCCGGCGGTGACGCCGCCGAAGTTGGCCGCCCAGCGGGCCCGCGTGGAGAACCGCTTGACGTCCACGTGCGGCGGCGGCCCGATCTGTTCCAGCTGCCGGATCGCGCGCCGGTTTCCTCGCTCGCGGGCGGTGCGGAGCACGAAGGTATATGCGTGGGTTTCGGCAAATGGCATGTCGATGTCAATGCCGGTCGCTACCAGGGCTGCCACGAGGTCTGGGCGGCGAACGGCGGCCTGTACGGCGAACGTCGCCCCGAAGGAGAACCCGGCGACCAAGGTCCTGCGACCGAAGCGGTCGTGGAGCAGCTCCAGCAATGTCACCGTGTCGTCCACCATTCGCGCGGCGCTGATGCCGACTTGGCTCGCTTTCTCTCGCAGCGAAGCCGATGACAGGCCGGTGCCCCGTTGGTCCCAGTAGACCACCGTGAAGTCCTTCTCCAGGTCCAAAAGCCGTGCGAGGCGTCGCGCCTCATTGATGATCGGCAATCCGGGGCCCTGCTGAATCAGTAGCAGCACCGGATTGGACGCGGTCGTCCCACGAATTCGGATCCACTGTGTGATACCGCCGACCTGGATCGGCTCAAGCGTGTCGATTTCCATCTCTGCTCCTACTGAGCATGGTCAGTTGGGGTCAGGTGCTTCAGGTTCGTGCACTTGGGAGTCTGAGAGCAGCGACCGCTGCGTCCTCGATTACCTGGTCGTGCCGTGTCTCGCCGAACAGGTCCAAGGCGCCGGGCGCCGCGAGGCTGGCCACGATGATCGGCCGTAGGACGCACCCGAGGAAGATGGCGGCCAGCAGGTTGGGTTGTCCGGCTCGCAACTCTCGCTTGCGCTGGCCGGCCGCGATGACCCGTTCCACGATTTCGATCGGATACTTAGTACCGGCGGGCAGGTTGGGCAGAAGCTTAGGAGTGCCCAGCAAAGCGAAGGTGAACGCCGCCGGCTCGGCGCGATATGAAGCGAGTGTCGTACGGACGGCCCGGCGCAGCCGCTCCTCGGTGGTACCGACCGAGGTGGCTTCGCCGAGCTGGGCCGCGTAGCCGGCAAAGTGGTGAGTGAACAGCTCCTGGGCCAGCGCCTGCATCGACGGGTAATGCCGGTACAGCGCGGCTTCGGACACCCCGGCCCGGTCGGCGACGTGGCGGACCCGCGTGGCGTCGTAGCCGAGTTCGGCGAAGCACTCCAAGGCCGCCTGGAGGATCTTGTCCTTCTGGCTAGGCCGTGGCAATGAGCTCACCGCCGGCTTCAAAGGACAAGTCAGCGCCAAATGCCCGTGCCACCGTCGTCGCACCAAGCGGTTCGCTCCCTAGCGTGGCCTCGACAGCGAGGACCGCCGAGCGGGCCGTATACGCGTAGCCTTCGCCGGTGCGTACCCACGCCTGCGCGGTCCGTCCGTCGGCAGCAATCGCCCGCGCCCACACGTAGCTGTCGACGGTCGCTGTCGCGGGCGCAGAACCGGGCGGCGTGGCTCGCCGGGGAAGTTTGCCGGCAGCCCAAGCCACCAACGGCAATACCGGCATCACGAGCCGCGCGACCGCCGGTGGCATCGGGACCGGGAAGGACACCGTGATATTCGGGATGCCGGTCGTGTGCCCGGTCACGACGAGGTCGCCTGTTGGCACCGGTACGAGGGTACGGTCGCCGATCGGCGTCTGCTGTCGACGCGCTCCCGCGCCGAGCCGCCTGCGCACAAGCCGGCCGTCGCGGCGCATCCGTCCGCCGCCGGCCAGGCCCTGCATGGTGCTTGCCTTCGCTCCCGCGCTCGACCCATCGGTGCCGAGCAGGATGGCCAGATCGAGCCGGACAGCCCCGGGCACCTGGTCGGCGACGTACCGGCCGACGCCGTCGCTGGCCACCGTCCCGAAGCCGACCGCCGGCAGAACAGTGACGCCACGGCGGCGGGCCTCGTGATCGGCGGCCAGTGCGCCGGCGGCGACGGGGATCTCATTGGCGATGTCGAGGTAGTGAACGCCAGCGTCCAAGCAGGCCCGCAGCGCTGCGGGGGCGGTGGTGCCGAACGGGCCGGCGGCCAACAGCACCAACCGGCTGTCACCGATGAGCCGGGACAACTCGGTCACCGGTCCGGCAGTCCAAGTCAGGCCGAGCCGTTCGGCCAAGCCGCGCAGCCGATCCGGGTCACGGCCGGCCAATACCGGGCGGTGCCCCCGGGCGACCGCCTCCTCGGCAATCAGCGTTCCAGTCCGTCCGGTCGCGCCGTACAGGAGCCACGGGTTATTAGTGAACATTCACTTATCTTAGCTCGCCGGGATGCCACCCGCAAGACCCACCTGGTCGGAGGGCATGCCGTGGTCCAGATCCGGTCAGCGCGGGACGCGAATGGGAGAGTGCGTGCCGAACCAAGTAGCAACAGTGGCGGACATGTCGAGACACGTATAGCCGCTGGCGGATGGTAACCGCACGTTGATTGAGCAACCACCCCGGACTGAGGGCGGGGTCGTGACCTTCCTCAGCGAGGTCGGGTGACCGGCCGCCCTAGTGCTGGCACCACCGGGCGGTCGCGGGTGGACACGCTTCTGTGCGAAGCAAGGTACGGCGAGGCTGGAGCTCTCGGGTCCAGCAGTGGAGCTCACATGTCACGCACAGATGTCTCGCGTCCGAGGTCGGACGTGTCCACCGGTCGGTCGCCACGTTCGGACGGCCGGCTGGCACTGGCCGGCGCCGGGATCGCCGCAGTGATCATCGTGATCCTGCACGTCGTGGAGAACGAGTTCGATCCCAGCAGCAGGTTCATCAGCGAGTATGTGCTCGGAGACTGGGGCTGGTTGATGAATCTCGCCTTCTTTGCGTTGGGAGGCGCGATCGTGGCCGTTGCTCACGGCCTGCGCCGCGGGTTGTCACCCGGACGACGCGTCACAGCCTCGGTGCGCCTGCTGTACGTCGGCGGCATCACCACCGTCCTCACCGCATTCCTCAACAGCGACGCACTCGCCGACACCGACGCCGGCCGGACCTCCTGGCACGGGACGGTGCACCAATTGCTCGGGTTCATCGGCATCGCGTGCTTGACCGTGGCCACGTTCTTCCTGCGTGGGGTCTTCGCCAGGGATGCACAATGGCGCCGGTTCGCACCCCATGCTCTGATGTTCGCCGTCACCACCGTCGCGACGTTCGTGCTTGTGCTGGTCGCGCCGATGGACAGCTTCGGCATCGCGCAGCGGCTGTTCGTGACGGTCGACCTGTTGTGGATCGGGACCCTGGGCTGTGGTCTGGTCGGTGCCGAGCGCGCCTTGCCGAGTCAACAGACAGTTCCAGCGCAACCCCAGTGAATTGGTCCAACGGTCGCCTGACGATGACGGTGGAAGTCCGCACATCGACGTGGGTAAGAGTCCACTGTGGTCGACCGTGTAGCAATATCGAAAAGCGCTTCGGTGTCCGCGGTGCGGCGGGGGACAGCACATCGGCCACGGCACTCACAACAAGCGGCTTGCCCTTGGCTCGCAAACGTATTTGGAGGTCGTCGGCCCGGATCCCTAACAACCCGAGCCGCCGTCGTCGCGCGAGTCAATGGCCCCGCATGGCACCGGCGAACTCGCCGGAGTCGGTTACCTCGTGCCCGGGCCGCAGTGGCTTGGTTGGACAGTCACCGGACTTGGCATCCTGCTCGGACTCGCTGGATGGCTGGCCTGGCCCGTCTGGTACTTCCTCGCCGGGCTCCATCTACGGCAGACACCGGCACCACTCGGGCCGGCAATCGCCTGACAGCGCGAGCGGTCCACCCGCGACGAGTTACACCGAGTGGTGGGTCTTTGAGCTTGAGTCAAGACCACCGCCGCAGGTTGGCGATCGCCTTTCCCACGTTCGATACGAAACGGGCCAGCGCCTCTTGGACGCCCGGTTCACCGCCGTACATCGAAAGTCCGCGCATCGCGTTGAGGCGCGAGCGGTCCAGCCAGGCCGCGATGTCGGACTCCTTCGACCATTCGCGGTCGGCGGCCAATGTGATCAGCGTGCCGCGAATCCAGTCCATCGCGGTATCCGGCTGGCGATTCGGCGGGCAGAGCCGGTTTTTCTCGTCGAGATCGTCGCGGGTCACGTCGATGTAGGCGACGAGTGCGGCGTTGAACGGCGTGAGGCCAGTTCGAATGGACTGAAGTGTGATGCGCCCGGGCTCGAAGATCGGCACGGCGGGCGCGAGGTTCAAACCCGGCGAGGCACAGTGGACATGGAGTGCTCCCAAACTCGTCGGGACCGTGCCGTGCTCCAGCACGATCTGGCCCCGCTCGATGCGTCGGACCCGTCCGAGCCGAACGACATCGGTCACTTGGCGGAGCAGCGACAGCTCAGCGATGCTCATGGTTGGCGCCTTGAACATTGTCGGCGTCACCCGCTCGTCGACTCGAAGGAGCTGTTGTCTGTCGGCGAGCTGTCCGAACAGGTCGTCGTACGAGGCAGCCTGCGCCGCAGCCTCGATTTGAAGCGAGATGCCTTCAATGAGCTGGCCGACGAGCGACCCGCATTGCGTGAAGTAGCGATTGAGCACCCAAGCCTCGCGCGGCTTGACCCATGTGATTGCCTCGGACGCAACGCCGTTCTCTAGGAGCCACAGGCATGCGTCGATTGCCGTCTTGCCCGCGCCAACGATGACGTAGCGGTCGGCCTGCTCCGCTAACCTCGGCAGCTCGCCTACGGTAACGCAGCGCACGCCCGACTCGACCTCAAACGGCGCCGGCGAATTCTGCGGGATGGACGGCTCAAGGTAGTGCGCGTTCACCACGGCCCTGCGCACCTTTATCTCCCACGTGTCGCCCGTCAGCCGCGAGACGACGCGCCCTCCTCCCGTGTGCTCGCACATCGGCAGGTAGCGGACCCGGCCCGACGCGATCAGGCGCTCGCGCATAACGCGGTCGTAGTAGGCGCAGATCTCGGGTGCGCTCGCCTGGACGAAGAGGCCACTGTTCAAACCACGTTGATCGATGGTGTCTGCGCCCAGGGGCATCGAGTTCACGCCGTAATACATCGCTGGCTGGTGCAGACGCACGAACGGGTAGGCGTCGTTCCAGTGTCCGCCTGGCGCATGGCGCCTATCGACGATCACGGTCTTCGCGTCGGAGTCCGAGACGATAGAGTCGGCGAACGCCATGCCCGCCGCACCCGCACCCACGACCAGGTAGTCGGCCTCGATCGTGCCCAACATCACACGGTCACTTTAGCCCGGCTCCGTGCAGCCGGGATACCGAACAGCCTGTCGACGATGACCAGTCAAGGTGGCCTGTCTGGCTCGCGACGGCGCTCAGGTTGGGCTGAGCACCGGGCTGGCCCCGCGTCCCTTGTAGACGGTGCGGTCCGCTGAGGATGCCGGTCCGCGATGAAACGCTGCCCGGTGACATCGGCGCGGCGTCGACATCCGATGCGGTTTGACACGAGGGTTGTTGACCAAGGTCAAACGCACCGACATGCCTCGAATCGAGCGCGGCGATGCCGAGCGCGTGCGCGGGCCTGCGGCACGGAGAGAAACGTCCCGGCCCCCGCCTTGCAGCAGTTCCAGCAGTAGCTTGTGGATCCGGTTGATCGGGTCGGTCCCGAGCCCGGCAAAGACCGTGGCGCCGGTCGAGTAGTAGCCGCGGCGCTTGCATACCTATCTGCTCCGTTCGGCCCACCATTGATGGCGCTGGCGGCAATCACAGCACCGAAGAGGTGTGACAGAAGCGCATGTCGCAGAATCTTCGCCCGGATACTGGAGCCCTTGCTGTTGGCGTCTCGCCGATGAACATGAGTTCAGCCGTCGGCTACCCGCGAAACGACCCGCCTCAAACGGGCCAAGTGTCTGGCGACTGGCAGTGCGTGCGAACGACATCCTTGCGGAGCTGCTCCCACGCGTCCGACTCGCTCATTGCACCGGCGTCAGCGAGCCGATCGACTGCCGTGTCGATGATGGCGACCATGGCCACCAACTGCGGGGCCGCATCGCCGATGCCCAGCGCCCGGAGTTCCCGGAGCAGACTCTCAGCCGACTCAGCGCTGGTCGCCTCGGACACACGCTGGCGGCGCGACCGGACGACCGCCTCTGCGACGGATAGGCTGATGTGGATATCCGCACAGAGCTCATGGCCCTCGCGGGAGCTGATCGGCCCGGGTCGCTGCAACCGCTCGACCTCGGGAACCGTGGGTACCTGATGGACCACGTTCTTCGCATCCTCGCTCACGGACGTTCCTCCTCGACACGCATACCTGCAAGTACATACCCAAGTTCCGACCGCGCTATGCCTGCCGCCCGGGACGCGTTTGTGCCGGACTCGACGTGCGTGCGTATTCATGCAAAGGAATACCGGCGACCGAGCGGGTCTGTCGAGCCGGAGTTGCCAAGCAGCGCACTAACGTGGGCCGAACGTACGGACATGCCGCGATTCGCGCGGCACCGATTTCGCCCCGGTCAGTCCTCCGGCCACAGTTGAACGCTGCGGGCGGCCGCATCGTGGATTAGTTTCCCGTCGATCTCTCCGTGTGTCTCGCCGATGCCGTGAGGTGTCCGCAACTGAAGATCCTCCACAACCTTGCGCGTGCCAATCGGAACGTAGAGGTGCCGCGTGTCAGCATTGACCGGTGGCGGAAGAGCGGTACCGAGCCTCGGTTGATGAAGCGAAAGCCCGCCTCGGTGCGGGGAGTGACCTCGACTCTGTCCTGGCGGCCATGCGAGCCGACGGGTTGAGCGAGGTCCAGTGCATCAACGCCGTACATGAACTGCTAGACGTCAACCTCGGCCGAGCAAGAGCGCTGGTGTACCTAAGTCCAGCCTTCATCGACCGCCGCGACGTGAACGACGCGGTGCCCGAAAGCGTTGTCGGTGCGCTCCGTGAGGTCAACGAGATCGCACAACGAAACATCGCACTCGAGGTCGGGGACCCAGCCTATGACCTTGTCGCGGGTCCAGCCCAACAACTCGGCGACTTTCGTGCCGCGTTAGCGCTCGCGCTGGGAATGGTCGCAGATGAAAGCGCAGCCGGTCGTACCGTGCTAATCGTCCCCACCGATGGCGAGATCATCGACGAGGTGCGCCGGCTGCGGAAGCTCGGCGACCTGCAACAGCCGTAGCGGTCAGGTACCCGCGCCTGAAGATCAACTAGTGTCCTGGGTACCCAGTCCCGTGGCCGTCCGTTGCGTTGCTGACCGCACTCATTTGCTTGATATGCGGGTGCGTCCACTACCGTCGCCTTACCACCCACAGACTGGAGGATGAACATCATGGATATGCTCAGCGGCGAGCAGATCACCGCGGCCGCCCTTACGGATTGGCGTAAGCTCGGCCAGGGTCTGCACGCCCGATTCGTCATCCGCGACTTTGGCGCTGGTGTCCGTTTCCTCTCCGCCATCGGCGAGGCCGGGAAGGCCGCCGGGCATTATCCAGAGGTTCGTATGGGCACGGCTCATGTAGATCTGAAGCTGGTCAGCGACGACGCGATTTACCGTGACGACGCGGGGACCGAGCATCGGGTCGCGTGGGTGACCCAACAGGACGTCGACCTGGCCCGCCGAATCAGTGGAATCGCCGCCGAGCATTCGCTCTCCGCAGATCCCCGTTCAATTGCAACCATCGAGCTGGGGCTCGACACCGCGAACGCCGCTACCACGGCACCGGTGTGGGCGGCTCTGCTGACCGGCGGCGCCGAGGCGCAGGGTCGTGGCACCATCGGCGACGACGTGCGCGACGCCACAAGCCGGGTGCCGATCCTGTGGTTCCAAGAAACCGATCTCCACCCGACACCGCGGCAGAGGTTCCACATCGATGTGCAGGTCCCGTACGACGTTGCCGAGCAACGCATGGCCCGCCGCAGTGGCCGCTGGGGCCGTGGTCGTCGACGACAGCGGGGCGCCGTCGAAAACCGTCATCGCTGACCCGGACGGCAACAAGGCCCGCATAGAAACGTATCAACCTCCTCCGGCAGGGGTGCATCTTCTGCGCCATTGTGGCCCGACAGGCCGAGGCCAGTGTGGTGTACGAGGACGAGACCGTTGTGGCCTTCATGGACCTGAACCCCGTCACACCCGGCCATCTTCTCGTCGTGCCACGCAAGCACGCGGCGGGCCTCGAAGACCTCGATCGAGCCACTAGCGCTCACGTTTGGTCGGTCGGTCACGACATGTCGCGAGCATTGCGACGCTCCGACATGCGCTGCGAGGGGATCAACGTCTTTCTCTGTGACGGCGAGGTCGCCTTCCAGACGGTCTTCCACTTCCACTTCCACCTTCACGTCATCCCTCGCTACGCAGGAGACGGCTGGACCATCATTCCCGAGTCGGCGGAACGCAAGAGGTCGCTCCTCGACAGCGACGCGCAAGCGATCAAAGACGCCATTGCGTCGACGGACTGACTGGCGGCCATCCGGTCATGCTTGATATGCCGCAAAGCGTGCAGTTGTGGCGATCATGTAAAGCATCACCCGCCACGTCAAGCATCAGCCGGAGTCGGACGACACGTCCGCGACGACACGTCCGCGACAACACGTCCGCGACAAACGTCCGCGACGACACGTCCGCGACGTGCCGAGCTCCGCTTGATCCGTTACACATCAGTGCCACTTGATGCGTGACGCTGCGTTGGCCAACCGACCGTCACCTCGTGGCAGTGCGTCATCAGGAGAACTGAAGCGCAAGGGCTGAACCAAAGGCTCGCGCGGGGGAGGCGCGCGTTGCCGGCATGTGATTGCGGTTCATCTAGAAGGGTCGGCGGCAGACTCCAGTCACACATTTCATCTCGCCTCGTGGCGGTCAAATGAGCAGATTCTTCCTCATCTGCTGCGCCAACACCCTGTAGCCGGCGGTCTCGTAAAGCCGGATCGCGCGCGTGTTGTCGCCGAAAACGTTGAGCTCAAGGCCGCCCACCCCGCGCGACCGCACGCTGTCTTCACCCGCGGCGAGCAGGGCCCGTCCGTAGCCGACTCCGCGGTATGCCTCCTCCACCTCAATGTCGTAGAGGAAGGCGCAATCTGGGATACCGCGAGGGTGAGTCAGACCGATCCACAGCACCCCGACGGGAGTCCCGTCGGCGCGAACGCCCTTCAGCAGCAACATGTCCGGGGTCGCGAGACCATGAGGCAGCAGAGCGGCGTTGCCCTGGAGGGCTAGCTCGAGGGCCTCGTCAGGGGACCATTTGCCAGCGGCGATCTGCTCAGTCGCGAAGGCCCTAGCAATCGCATGCCGCCACTCGTCGAACTCCACCTCTGTCATCGCTCGCACGGACACGTCGGCCATTGGTCGATCTTTGCAGAGTCGGGCCGTTCCTTGCCATCTCCAAGATTCGCAGCGTGATAGCGGCCGTTAGCCGGTCAGTCTGTGCACATGTAACCCGTCAAGTGGAGTCGTGGTGTAACACATCAAGCGGAGCACGACAGCGACGTCCGCCACGGATGGTTTAGAACTTTCTTACGTCTTCGAGCCGGCCCTGACGGGTCAGAACCGCCGGGCACGGTTCTACCACGCCGACGACCTGGAACATCACGTCCAGGCCGACGAGCTGCCACCGCACGCCATGACGCCTCGCGCGGCTGACCGTTCACACGAACCAAGTTCGCCTCTGGCGGCCAGGGCCTCCGGCCCATGGACCCGGACCCAACCGCTTTCGGCGGCCAGGGGCTCGGCCCCGTAGACCCCGACACTCCGGGAAGCCCCAGCCACCGACTACGTGGGCGGCGTACCACCGTCGCTCTTATTAGGCCACTGGACCGTCCGTGCCAGGTCAAGGTCGTTCTGCCGCGGGGAGCTCCACCTTGACCGGCCAAGGCGGCCCGATAGGGGACGAGCCTGCCACGGGAAGACCAACACCGCCCACTTGCTAGCCTTTACCCGCGTTCAAGTCCAGCATGAGGTGGCATAGGCCGGTGACCGGAGTGAATCCGTACCGTTCATACAGCCTCAACGCCCCGGCGTTGTCCGGCTCGGTCTGCACCGACAGCCGCTGCACGCCGCGCTGTTGAGCGGCGATGTGGACGGCGTCGAGGAGTCTCGAAGCCACACCGGTCCGTCGCCACCGCGGGTGCACGAACAGGTCGCGAACCATCCAGAACTCGCCCAGCGTAAGTGACGTCGGGCAGGCCGCGACCAGACAGATGCCGACCGGCGCCTGCTCGATCGAAGCGAGGAATGCGCGCATCGGACCGTCGGTCGTCGCAGCGGCCAGCCACTGGCGACTGCGGTCGAGGTCGGTCACTTGTCCATAATGGACTCGATATCGATCGAAGAGGGCGACCAAGGACTCGAACTTGCCATCGGCTGGGACGGTTTCGCTAATGCTCACCGCGGAAGTCATACGGGGAGTCTGCCGTCCCGGTTCCGGCTCGTGGACCGCACAGTGCCCGTCAACCTCGGTCGAGTCCTCGTGGACAAAGGACACAAAGACGTGCTTGCCCTCGGCGTTGTTCACATCTCGACATCCTACGAGAGGGTACCGACAGTCATGGTTCGCGGGGCCGACCACAAGATCATCCGGTACGAATCCGGTACAGCCGAGGGCCGGGAGCGCCGGAAGACGACGAGAAGTGCCCGAAGACCTGCCGCAGGTCACTCCGGCGGTCTGCCAGCATCAGAGGCCACGACGTCGCGTATCAATCCGAGTTGGAGAGACTGTCCACCTTGGAGTGTGGAGTACTTCAAGCCGGCCGTGACGGTCCGGTACCGGATCACCGTGGATTGGTCAGGCGATGTCTGCCGGGCTTGGTTCGGGCTCGCAGTTGGTCGCTCGGATGAGTTCGGCGGCGCGTTCGGCGATCATGACGGTCGGTGCGTGGGGATGGCCGCGTGTGATCCGCGGCATCACCGAGGCGTCCACCACCCGCAACCCATCGAGACCGTGGACTCGCAGCTCACAGTCGACTACCGCGCCATCGTCGGTGCCCATGCGGCAGGTGCCTACCGGGTGGTATGCCGTCTGGGCGTGGTCCCGGACGATCTGTGCCAGACTCACGTCATCGACCTTGCCTGGCCACGGCGCCATGGGGCGGCCGACGTAGGGACGCAGCGCATCCGCCTCGAGCAGTCGTTCCGCAATGCGTATGCCGGCAAGCATCGGCGGCAGGTCCGACTTTGCGGTGAGGTAACCGGGGTCGATGATCGGCGGCTCAGCCGGGTCGGCACTGGCAAGACGGATCTGACCGCGACTTTCTGGTGTTAGGAAGAGAACCGCGACGGTCAGCCCGTGGTCTGGTGGAGGTGTCAGGCCCTCACCCAGGAACGGCACCGGAAGCCAAATGAGTTCAAGGTCGGGGGCGGTCAGTTCTGGGTCGCTGCGGACGAAGGCGATGGCCTCGTTGATGCTGGAGGTGAGCATCCCCTTACGCGCGAGCAGGAACCGGGCCAGCTGGGCCGGGGACTCGGCCGCGAACAGCGTGACCGGCTTCGGGCAGTGAACACGACACCGCCGGCCAGGTGGTCCTGCAGGTTCGCACCGACACCCACCAGCTCATGGCGCGGCTCGACGCCCGCGGCGCGCAGCTGGTCGGGATCGCCGATGCCGGAGAGCATGAGCAGCTGCGGTGAGTTGATGGCGCCGGCGCTGAGGATCACCTCGTGGGAGGCGGTCACTCGCTGGGTCACGCCGGCCGCATCCCGGTACTCCACGCCGATAGCACGGTGTCCGTCAAGCAGAATCCGCTGGACGTGTGTCCCGGTGAGGACGGTCAGGTTGCGTCGCCGTCTGGCAGGCCGCAGGTAGGCGTCCGCGGCACTGTGCCGCAACCCGCGGCGCTGGGTCACCGGGGTCGGTGCATATCCGGTGTTGTCCGGCTCGTTGAGTTCGTCGAGACGGCGCATGCCCAGCTCCGCGCACGCAGCCAGGAACGCCGATGTGGTCGGGTTGGGGTCGCGCAGCTCGGAGATGAACTGCGCGCCCGAGGTGCCGTACACCCCGCCGGCGTTGCTGCCCACACGGTGTTCGGCGCGCTGGAAGTACGGCAGCACCTCGTCGTAGGACCAGCCGGGACAGCTGTTGCGCCCAGCCGTCGTAGTCGGCGCGATGCCCGCGCACCCATGCCATGCCATTGATCGATGACGAGCCGCCAAGGGTCTTGCCACGCGGCCAGTACAGCTCCCGGTCCGACAGCTGCGGCTGCTTGCTGGTGCGGTAGTTCCAGTCATAGCGCGCTCTGGAACAGCTTGATGAGCCCGAGCGGTATGCGGAATTCCCGCTTGCGGTCCGGCCCGCCCGCTTCCAACAGTGCAACCCGGCACGCGGGGTCGGCCGACAGCCGGTTGGCCAGCACACAGCCCGCCGACCCGGCGCCGACGATGACGTAGCGATAACTCCCGGCAGCCATCACAACTCCTTAGCTCTGTCCAATCACCAAGCGTCGTCCACGACGACGTTGTGGACGCCTACCTCAGACGAGTTGGTGTTGGTAGGCGAATGCGGCGGCGGCGGTCCGCGTCGTAACATCGATCTTGTTGAAGATGTTGCTGAGGTGCCGACCGACGGTCTTCTCGCTGAGCACGAGGTGCGCCGCGATTTCCGGGTTGGTCTTTCCGGCGGCGACCAGTCGCAGGACCTCGACCTCTCGCTCGGTCAACCCGCCCGGCAGGATGGGCCGGATGAGCGCGGCGGCTTCATGTTCGGCGGGTTTCGCGCCGAGTTCCGCGAGGACGCGCCGAGCGGCGGACAACTCGGTGACTGCGGACTCGTCGTCGCCGAGCGCCCGAAGGGCTCTCCCGAGCAGCATGCGGCAGCGTGCGGTGTCGTACCGCGCACCCATCCGCTCCCACACGCCCCGTTCGCGGCGTAGTAGTGGGAGCGCCGCGGCGGGTTCGCCTGCGGCGAGCGCTATCGCGGCGTCCGCGTGATCGGCCCGCGCCTGCACCGATGGGCACCCGAACGACGCGGCGATCGACCCGAGTTCGGCGCCAAGGCCCGCGGCGGCATCGGCTTGGTCGCCGACGAGAAGGACCTCGATCGCGGCCGGCAGGAGCCGCGATCGATGCACCGGGTTACCGGTCTCGCTAAGCAGCCGCTGCACGGCGGCTACCGCCGCGGCGGTGCGACCCTGCGCCAGCCACAAGAGTGCCAGCCCCGGCTGGGGTTCGTGCCCGAATGCGCCGGCCGAGTCGTACGCCGCCGCCGCGGCGGCAAAGTCGCCACGAAGGCGGAGTACGTCACCGCGTTCGGCCATGACTAGTCCGGCGGCGTGCCGCGCGTCGGCGTCCATGTAGCGGCTCACCGCGAGGTCGAATTCGGTGAGCGCCTCGTCGTAGGCTCCGTGGGCCTTCATGATCTGCCCGCGGTGTAGCGCGCATTGCCCCGTGAACGGCACGAGACCCGGCTGCTGGTCGCACCAGCCGGTGAGCGCGGAGGTCCATCGGGCCGCGCGGTCGAAGTCCGCGACTTCCTGGCAGGCCTCGATCATCGAGCAGTACACGGTGCCGGCGAAGATCGTGGAGACCTCGCCGGCGGCGACACCCACCATGGCCTCGTCCAGCAGAGCGAGACCCTCTGGCACCCGACCACCGTAGAGCAGGAACCGGCCGTTGCTGCTCAGCCCCATCGCGACCAGGTCAGGATCGACGAAGCGGCGCCCGAAATCGGTGACCTGCTCGGACAGCTCCAACGCCGCGGCGAAGTCACCGGCGAAGAGGCGCCGAGCATCACGTCGATACATACGTATCCACGTTCGACGATGTCACTGTCGACGTCATCGACCAAGCGCTGCGCGCGACCGACCCACCCGCCGCCGACCGCGGTCTCCCCATTCATCAAGAGCACGAAGCCCAGCCAGAACGCGGCCCGCACGGCGGCCAACACATCGCCGGTCTCGAGGTGAAGCTGGTGGGCCCGCTGTAACGCCTGCACGCAGTCGTTGCGCCGGCCGACCAGATAGGCGGCAGTGGCCAGTCGGACGAAGTCATCAGCCGTGAGCTCGTCCGCCCCGGCCTCGGACAGCCCACCGTACGCGGCGAGCCAGTCCCGGCGGTCGTAGGCGGCACGCGCCCCTAGTAGATCGTCGACGACGCCCATCGCATCCTCCACGCCTCAGCGTACGGCTTACGCAATGGCGGCTGGGGCTGGCCGCTCAGCGACCGCCCGGGCCATGATCTGGCGCGCCACGTAATCGGCGTCCCGCCCGATCCCTGGAAACACCATCGAGGCGTATGCGTACTGGAACGACAGGCCACAGAAGAACAACCCCGGCGCCGCCGCCACGACACCGCGGTACTCCACCGGCCACTTGTGCTCGTCCAGGATCGGCAGCTCGGATCCAGTCGAAGACCTGGCGGAACCCGGTGCACCAGACGACGTTGCGAACGTCCACCACGGTGCCGTCGGCTAGCACCGGCCGGCCGTCGGCCACGCTGCTCAGCCGGGCCTCGTAGCGCAGCACACCCCGACGTTTCAGGTCCCGCGGCTTCACCCGGAAATGCGGACCGCCATGCAGGCGCACCGCCTGTACCTTCTTCCGGCCCATGGGTGTACTTCGACTCAGCACATGCTTGAAGGCAAAGATCACGACAGGCATGAACACATGCGCCCGCCGCGACTCCGGACGCATCGGGATGTTGCCCCGGCTGGGTCCACATAGGATCGTCCGGTGCGTCTCGGCAAGCTCATAGGCGATGTCCTGCCCAGAATGCGAGGCGCCGACCACGAGCACCGGACCCGGGTCCAGCTGGTCGGGGCGCCGGTACTGGCTCGAGTGCAGCTGCCGTATCGCCGGGTCGAGCTCGCCGGCGATCTCAGGCACGTTCGGCGTACGTCCGAAGCTGCCAGTCGCTACAACTACGTTGTCGCAGGTAATCGCCTCGTCGCCAACGAATGCCACGTACCCGCCATCCGACCGCGCCTCCAGACGCTCGACGCGGGTATTGGTGCGCACGGGCAGATCGAAGTGCAGCGCGTAGCGTTCCAGGTACGCGCCGACCTCATCCTTATCCGGGAAGTGCCAGCGCGCCGCTGGGAACGGCAATCCTGGCAGGCCGTCATACTTCGCGGGCGTGTACAGGCGCAGCGTGTCCCAGTGCTGCCGCCAGTTGTCGCCGATCCGCTGATTGCCGTCCACGATGAGGAACCGGCGGCCGCGGCGTCGTAGGTGGTAGCCGGTGGTGAGCCCGGCCTGGCCAGCGCCGATGATCAACGTCTCGACGTGTTGGGAGTTCATGGGTGGCCTCCTAGCTTGGACTGCCCAAACGCTAGAAGTCCGGCGGACGGTGGTGCGTCGGGTGATCTACCCATCTCTTCCGGGGGGCGATGGGGATGTCGCCGCAGGCCGTACCGCACGTACCAGCCCAGCATGAGTCCCGAGCTCATCAGATAGAACGCGTGCAACGCCCAGATCGGGCCAGGTGGCAGGCTCACCACGTACACCGAGTGCACCGCGTTGCCGACATTCGCGAGCGCGATGTTGCCGAGGCTGTAGGACGACAGGTCCCGCGAGCGATACGCCTTCGCCAACATCGGCACGGTACTGATCCCGAAGATCACTGTTGAGGCGAGCCCGGCGAGCGTCGGTATGTCGAGTGTGGACATGGGCGGAGGCTAGGCGCGAGCGTCGTATCGTCGCGTCGGGCTATCCGTACATTTGCCGGTGAGTCATGGATGGGACGATCGCCTCATGTAACGCCTGCGCCGTGGCGGATCGACCGTTTTACCCCCTCAAGATCCTGTCCATCGACCTCCCCTTTGCAAGTTCGTCAACCAACTTGTCCATGTAGCGAATCTTCTGCATCAACGGATCGTCGACGTTTTCGACGCGCACCCCGCACACCACACCCGTGATCAACGGCGCATGCGGGTTGAGGCACGCGTCGGCGAAGAAGTCCTCGAATGGTCGTGAAGATTCTGCTCATCCGCTTGTGCGTAGTCCTTCCTTCTGTGCAACCCAGAGCGTGTCATTTCGCCGTGAGATGATGAGCGGACATGACCTCGCTGGTCAGGCGGGCTCGAGCGTGATCCGCATGACGCAGTTGAATTCGCCCTTGCTGCGCACGAACTCGAACCCCGCCTTCTCGAACTGACTGCGGGTGCCGTTGTACAGGTGGGAAGCGGACAGCTTCTTGCCCTGCGTGTCCCGCGGGCACGCCTCGACAACGCCGCCGCCCTCCTGATCGATCAGGTCGAGCGCCCCGCGGAGCGCGGCCGAGGACACGCCACGGCGGCGGTAGTCGCGGTCGATGAAGAAGCACGTCAGGCGGTAGTCGGGCACCAGGTCCCGCTCCTGCTCGTACTGCGCCCGGTGGTAGATGCTCGGCAGCTCCTCCGGAGTGCCGTACTCGCACCACCCGACCGCCGCGTCCCCGTCGAAGACCAGCGCGGCGTGCGCCCTGCCCTCCTCGACCACTCGACGCTTCAGGGCACGGTTGGCTTCCGCGCCGTGGCCCCTTTCCGGGCCATCCGGGTGGAAGTAGATGCACCAGCATCCGCCCCACACCCCGTTGTGCTTCTCAGCCAGAGCCGCGAATGCATTCCAGGTCTCGGCGGTGAGGCCCCGGATCGCGAGGTCGCCAGTGGCGGTCGCAATCTTGGTCATGCCCGCACCGTAGCCGGCTTTGCGGACGATCTGCATCCGGAACCTCGGGAGTCTGCGGAGGGCCATTCCGCGCCCGGCTATCGCGAGGCTTGGCCAGGCCGTCGCAGTCGATATCACTGTTCGCGTTTGATGTGAGGCTCATCAATTGACATTGGCTTCGTGGATCGTACGCTCATAGCCGAGATGAGGGCGTACACCTCAAGATCGCTATCGGAACCGCCGACCTTCCTCCCGGACGACGTCGGCGTGGCCGAGATAACGATCGTTGGCGATGTCCCAGGGTCGATGGCATGAGCATCTCGGTGCGAATGCGGCGAGACTTCACGGTCACCAACGCGACCCGCTTCCTCGCAACGGCGAGACACCGTACCGCGAGCTTCACCCCGACGCCGACGCTAACGAAGCCAGCACGATGGTTACGTGTGCCGCGGACGCGGTCTTCACGGTCCATGAACACGCCGGACTGCTCGGCGACGCGGTGGAGGACAGGCCCGCGCTCGGCGGCGCGCTGCCCGGGCCTCGCAGCAGCCTCAGCGATGAGCCTCTGTCCCAGGCACGGGGCTAATGAGGTGCCTCCAATCCCGAACTATCCTCTGTGGACAGTAGCTTCGGTACCCACGCTAACGGCGTGGGTTTCGTGGTGAACCAGCTGGTCTGCGCCCGGGCCCCGGCCCACGAGAACGCAAAGTGCACATGGTTGGTGTGGCAGTTGCCCGGCGTCGGGTCGTCGGCGCAGTCGTAGGGCCGCCAGGTCCGGTTCGACCCCCAGAAAGTGATGATGCGGTTGTTCCAGATGATGTAGGCGAGACCTAGCCGACGGGCCATCTCGTGGGGGCGGCCGAATTGATCCGGGGCCAGCACCCAGTGGAGCATGGCCTCGACTCGGGCGGCTTGCTCGGGGTTCGCCGCGTCGTTCATCCAGTCCCAGGCCCGGCCTTCCTCGTGCTCGTAGTGGGAGCACGCAAAGATGGCGCCCTCGCCACCGCCGAGGGCGGCCAGGGTCATGGCCCGAAACGCCACTACCCCGATCTGCTCGACCCGGTCCTGGATGTCACAGGTGCTCTCCCAGATCTCGGGGTCGGCGGAGACCAGCCAGCTCAGCGCGTTGGCCACGCGACGCTGGTACGGGTCGAGGTACGGCAGTGTTGTGATGGGGACGCTGGCCGGGATCATTGCGAGGATCACGGTCAGGAGAAGTAGCTTGCGGCCCCGGGACACCCTGGCGATGCTAGCGCGCCCCGTCGACCTGGCAGCCTTCCTCGTGCGTACACGGATTCTGACCTACACGTGTTCCTTCGGTGGCGCGCTCATGGCGAGCAGCGCGGATGGACCGGACGGTGGCGCCATCCGGTACGACGACGTCGGTCAGCTGTCCGAAAAGCCGTTGACGACTTCGATCGTTTTCAGGCTTAGTCGTTGACCAGTTGCTTGAACGCTGGTTCGTCGCGGATTGGATCCAGGTCAGAGTCGGTCTTCGCGGAAGCGCGAAACTCCTCTGACATCTCGATGGCGTGCCGGAGGTGATCGAGCGCATCACTGGTCCGACCGCAGCGGCTCTCGCAGCAGGCCAGGTTGAAGAACAACATGGGGTACTGCGGAGAAACTGCAACGACGGCGCCCAGACGGTCGGCGACCTCGGCGTGCTCCCCTGCAAAGTACAGCGGGGCAAGCGGAGCCCACAGTTCCCAGCCACGGGCCTCGTACGCCTTTCCAGGCGTGCCTTCCACCGCGATGATGGTCGTCCCGTCCTGAATCGCGGAGGCCGTTCGCTTGGTGCGGGGAGGGACGAATACGAGAGTTCCGGCCGGCGCGTCAACCCGGTCACCGTCAAGCTCGAACACGGCGTGGCCACGCAGCACAAGAAACAGCTCCTGGTCCGCGGTGGGATCACCCTCGTCGTGCTCGTTGATGACGAGATCGCCCGCGGCATGGGCCGTCCAAGCAGTCACTCCAAACGCCGTGATGCCCAGGTGGTGCCGGATCGGCCGATAGTGACACCCTACGTCGCTGAATTCCTCAATATCGTCGAGATGCGCAACTGTGTATCTTGCCATGGGCTAGTCCGTCCCTCCTCATGAGTACCGGAAGCTTGAACCTGCCGCATGTTAGACCGTCTTCCTGACAAGTTGCGTCGGTGGCCCACTGGGCGTGCCCCTCTCGGTCCGGGTCAGACACGGGAGGCCGGCCGCTCCGACGCTTGCGCAGGATTAGTCAACTTGGCTGATCGGTCTCACTTGAGACCCAGACATGTCTGTCCACTGTGGTCTCTGAGGCCGAACACGGCGGCCGCCGAGGGGTGGCAGCCGACCGAGCTCGTACGAGTCAACGGAGAATCGCAACGCCAAAGGGCTTGATAGGCAAGTCAGGACTTGCCTATCATCGGGGGGTGGGTGACGCCGCCAAGCCCGGACGCGACGCTGCGAACGAGGGTGACGTGTTCAAGGCTCTGGCCGACCCCACCCGTCGGAAGATCCTCGACGAGCTGGCGGAGCGCGATGGTCAGACGCTCTTCGAGATCTGTTCCCGATTGACCATGAAGTACCAGCTCGGTTCGTCCCGGCAGGCGATCTCGCAGCACCTGGAGGTGCTGATCGGGGCGGGCTTGGTCAGCTGCCACCGCGAGGGTCGCTACAAGTTTCACTACATCGACACCGGACCTCTGGAGCGCCTCACCGATCGATGGCGCAACCGCGAAACGAAGGAGAACTGATGCGCATCAACCTCACCAGCGTTCTGGTTCACAACCAGGACGAGGCACTGCGGTTCTATACCGAGGTACTGGGCTTCGTGAAGAACAAGGAGATTCCGCTCGGCGAGGCACGCTGGCTCACGGTCGTCTCGCCGGACGATCCGGACGGCTGCGAGTTGCTGCTCGAACCGGACGGACACCCCGCGGCCAAACCCTTCAAGGAGGCGCTGGTCAACGACGGCATCCCGTACACGTCTTTCGCAGTCGAGGACGTCCACGCGGAATTTGAACGACTGCGCGGCTTGGGCGTGCGGTTCACCCAGGAGCCTCTGGACATGGGTACGGTCACCACGGCGGTCTTCGACGACACCTGCGGCAACCTGATCCAGATCGCGCAGACCACCTGACGTGGGCCGGCCGAGGGTCGGTTACGTGCTGCGCTCTGAGTATTTCTGCGCGGACGGGCGGACCAGCGCGGCCGATGCTGGCGGACAAAGGGAAGCAGCCATGCCCAGCAGGACCAGGGTCCGAAGCGACGACCGTGGTAGCGGACAGGAGTGAGGAGATGGCTGAACCAGTTCGCTCGATACGACCGACGCAGCGGCTCACCCGGGGCTTGCTGGCCACCGCTGTTGGCCTGGTCGCGGTAATCGGGACGCTCCAGTTTGGACTCAGTGAGCACACCGACAGGTATTTCGCCTGGACCATCAAGGTACCGGCGACGGCCGCCTTCCTCGGCGCGATGTACCTAGGCAGCGGCTTCGGGGAAGTGCTCGCCGCGCGAACACGGATCTGGGCGTACGCGCGGATCGCCGTGCCCTCGGTCGCCGTGTTCGCCGGGTTGACCACCGTGGTGACCTTCGCCCACCTCGACATGTTCCACTTCGGCGGGTCGTTCACGGTCAGCGGTCAATCGATCGCGTGGGCCTGGATGGCGGTGTACCTTGCCTTCCCGACGGTGTCGGTGATCGTTTTGGTCCGCCAGGCTCGGCAGGCGGGCGCGGACCCTCCTCGAGGGCACCCGCTGCCCGCCTGGTTTCGGCTGCTGATCACCGCGCAAGGCATCCTCATGCTCACCGCGGGTCTCATGCTGCTCGTCGCTCCAAGCGCAGCGCGCGGCGACTGGCCCTGGGCACTAACCAACCTCACCGCCCAGGCGATCGGAGCCTGGGGCATCGGCGTCGGTGTGGGAAATTTGCACGCGGCCGCGGCCAACGACTGGCTGCGGATCAGGGTCGGTATGCCCGCCCTCCTCGGCATCGGCGCGCTCGAACTGATCGTGGTGACCCGCTACGCGAGCGCAGTGCAATGGGAACGCCCCTCCGCGTGGATCCTGCTCGGGCTGCTCGCGAGCCTGGTCGTAGCCGGCGGTTACGGCACCGTCCGTGGCTGGTCACGCCGTACCGGTACGTTGGCCGCGTCGGAGGACGGGACGCTGGTACGGCTTGCAGACTAGGGCGCCGAACAGTCCGATGTAGACGCTCGATGGCCCGAATGAGGCCTTGACGATCTCGATGTGGAAGCCGCGATGTATCTCGCGGCCACGTCTCACCACGGCCAGCGAACCGTCTGTCGCCGGCCGACGTAATGGAGCGACCGATGCGGGCCGAGGCTGGACACCGCCGCGGTCCAGTAGTTAACTCGATTTACAGAACGATTCAGCCATGCAAATACGGGGGCCGGCGGGTGGAGGTCTCTCATGCGCAGCATCGGTTCCGCGTTCCTTCGACTCCGGGGCAGGCTACTTGCCGTTGCGGTCGTGCTGGCCGCCGTGGCCGCGATCGCGCCCTTCGCGCCGACCGCCGCCCGAGCGGCCCTCCTGCCGTACCAGGACCCCAGCCTGCCGATCCCCACCCGGGTCAACGATCTGCTCGGGCGGATGAGCCTGGACGAGAAGCTTGGCCAGATGACGCAGGCCGAACGCAACTCGGTGTCCACGGGCCAGATCACCCAGTTCCGCCTCGGCTCGTTGCTCTCCGGTGGCGGCTCCGCTCCGTCGCCGAACAACGCGACCAGCTGGGCCAACATGTACGACAACTTCCAGAACGCGGCCTTGGCCACTCCGCTCGGCATCCCGCTGATCTACGGCGTCGACGCGGTGCACGGGCACAACAACGTTGTCGGCGCCACGATCTTCCCGCACAACATCGGCCTTGGCGCGACCCGCGACCCCGCGCTTGTCCAGAGCATCGGCCAAGCCACCGCGGAGGAGGTCTCCGGCACGGGCATCGACTGGGACTTCGCCCCCTGCCTCTGCGTCGCTCGCAACGACCGATGGGGTCGTACGTACGAGTCGTTCGGCGAAACGCCCGACCTGGTCTCCTCCATGACGACCATCGTCAACGGGCTGCAGGGCGCAAGCCTGAGCGCGCCCGGGTCGGTGCTCGCGACCGCGAAGCACTACGTCGGCGACGGCGGGACGACGGGCGGAGTGGACCAAGGCAATACGCAGTTGACCGAGGCGGAGCTGCGCGCGATCCACCTGCCGCCGTTCCAGGCGGCGGTGCAGCGGGGCGTCGGAGCCATCATGATCTCGTACAGCTCGTGGAACGGCGTCAAGATGCACGGCAACCAGTACCTGATCACCACGGTGCTCAAGGGCGAGCTGGGCTTCTCGGGGTTCGTCGTCTCGGACTGGAACGGGATCGACCAGATCGACGGCGCCGGCGGATTCACCGCGACCGAGGTACGCACCGCGATCAACGCGGGTATCGACATGGTGATGGTCCCGGACGCGTGGCAGTCGTTCATCTCCTTGCTGCGTACGGAGGTGCAGGCGGGCCGCGTCACGATGGCGCGTATCGACGACGCCAACCGTCGCATCCTCACGAAGAAGTTCGAGCTGGGGCTCTTCGAGCGGCCGCTGACCGACCGGAGCTTCACGCCAACCGTCGGCAACGCGGCCCACCGTACGTTGGCCCGGCAGGCGGTGCGGGAGTCGCAGGTGCTGCTCAAGAACGCCGGCAACGTCCTGCCGCTGGCGACTGCGAACAACCGGATCTTCGTGGCCGGCAAGAGCGCGAGCAACATCGGCTACCAGAGCGGTGGCTGGACGATTTCCTGGCAGGGTGGCAGTGGCGCCACCACTCCCGGCACCACCATCCTCCAAGGCATCCAGAACACAGTGGCGCCGTCCACAGTGGTCACCTATAACCAGACTGGATCGGGCGTCAACAACACCTACAACGTCGGCATCGCCGTCGTCGGTGAGACGCCGTACGCCGAGGGGGCCGGCGATCGCCCCGGCTCCATGAGCCTGGATACGGCGGACATCAACGCCATCAACACGCTCCGCGGTGCCGGAATCCCGGTCGTCGTCGTGCTGGTGTCCGGTCGACCGTTGGACATCGCGTCGCAGCTGGCGAACTGGAACGCGCTGGTCGCAGCCTGGCTACCTGGCACGGAGGGCCAGGGCGTGGCCGACGTCCTCTTCGGCGTCGCCCAACCAACCGGCAAGCTGCCGATGACGTGGATGAACAGCGTGAGCCAACAGCCGATCAACACGGGCGACGGGCAGACGCCGCTATTCCCGTACGGCTTCGGCCTCGCCTACGGCGCGCCGTCGAATCGGGACGCGTACGCCGTCACCCAGGCCGAGAGCTATAGCTCACAGTCCGGCACGCAGGTGGAGACCACGTCGGACACCGGTGGCGGGCAGAACGTCGGCTATATCGCGCCGGGGGACTGGCTTTCGTACTCCAATGTGGACTTCGGCTCACCGACCGCCACGTCGGTGACCACCCGGCGGGCCTCGGGATCGACCGCGACGGGAACCATCCAGTATCGGCTGGATTCAACGACCGGTCCGATCATCGCCAGTGTGCCCGTGAGCAATACCGGTGGCTGGCAGAGTTGGGGCAGCGTCACCACGGCGCTCTCCGGCTCGGCCACCGGCGTCCACAACGTCTACATCACATTCACCGGCTCCGGCGGCGACTTCGTCAACGTCAACTGGTTCCAGTTCGCCCGTACGACGACCCGCAACCCATATGTCGTCACCCAGGCCGAGAGCTACAGCTCGCAGTCGGGCACTCAGCTGGAGAACACCTCGGACACCGGCGGTGGGCAGAACGTGGGCTGGATCGCGCCGGGGGACTGGCTCGCTTACTCCAATGTGGACTTCGGCACGCCGTCGGCCACGTCGGTGACGACGCGCCGGGCGTCGGGCTCGACCGCGACCGGGACGATCCAGTACCGGTTGGACTCGACCACTGGGCCCATCATCGCCAGTGTGAGCGTGAGCAATACCGGTGGCTGGCAAAGTTGGGGCAGCGTCACCACGACACTCTCGGGCTCAGCGACGGGTGTGCATACGCTGTACATCACGTTTACCAGCTCAGGGGGTGACTTAGTCAACTTGAACTGGTTCCAGTTCACCCACTGACACGCCACGGTTCGTGCGCCCGGATCCGCTGATTGCACAACGGATCCGGGCCCTGTTCCGCTATCCGGTTCGTCTTCGTAAGCTAGGCCAATGGCTGGTGTACCTACGTCGTTACGTGAGCTGCTGGAGACCGGCCCGCTCGCGCACGTGGCCACGATCGATCCGGACGGCACGCCGCACGTCACGTTGGCGTGGGCGGGCGTCGTCGGCGACGAGATCGTCATGGCAACATTCTTCAATCTCGAGCAGCGCAAGCTGCGCAACGTCCGCCGCGACCCCCGAGTCGTGCTCTCGATTCAGGCCAAGCACTACGAGGGTCAAGGGCTGTGGCCGTACGCGGTCGTGCAGGGCCGAGTCGACCGGATCACCGACGGTGGGGCACTTGAGGTAATGGACCGGCTCGCCGAGTTCTACATTGGACCGGGTGAACGGTACCCGCTGCGGGACGCACCGGCGGGCGTCGTTCATCACATGTCGATCGACCGGATCTACGGTCAAGGACCCTGGGCGTGAAACGGAACGGGCCGCCGGCTGGCGCCGACGGCCCTTCTGCGCGCTGCGACAGAGTCCCGATAGATCAGTGAGGTCGGCCCGTCGAGACGGCGGGGCCGAGGTCGTTGACCACCGCATCACGGTGGCCCAAGGAGACCCCCGGCGGAAGCCACTGGGCCTCGATCGTTCGCAGAATCGACGTGGTGTCATAGACGGTGTGGTCCACGCCGGACTTCGTCAGACTCCGAGCGATGAGAATCGCCGGAATCCGGGTTCCGGGACCGAACGCGTCATGCGCTCCGGGCGTGCCCATGCCGGGTGGCGACACGTGGTCCCACTCGCCGCCGAACTCGTCATAAGTGACAACGATGAGCGTGTTGCCGGCCTCGGGGCCGCTTTCGATCGCCTGGATAAGGTCCACGAGGTGGTCGCTGCCGCTCGGCTCGCTCGCGTAGCCGGGGTGCTCGTTCTCGATCCCGAGTGGCTTGATGAAGCTGACCGCTGGTAGGCCACCGTTGCGTGCGGCGGCGAGGAAGTCCTCTTCGTCCTGCAGGTGGGCGCGACCCGGCTGGCCAGGTGCGTAGCGGGTGAAGTAGGCGAACGGATAGTGGTGCTGTTGGTACGACTTGTGCGGGCAGTACGGATACCCGCCCGGGTTGCCGGCGCCATCCGCCGAAGCCGGGGCTGAGTCTGGATCTCCGCACGTGGGGCCAGGTCCATTCGTATAGCCGCGACCACTGACGTTTCCGGCCGCGTTGTCCCAGCCGCCTCCGTAGTAGGCCCAGCTCACACCGGCGTCGGACAGGAGGTCCCCGATGGTCAGAGGGGTGCTCGTGTCATCGATCGGCGGAATCTTGGCCGCGAAGCTTCCGGTTGGTTGGTACCAGGGCAGCACGGTGTTCACCGCGTAATCTCCGCACGCCAGTCCGGGCACGGTGGTCGGCAGGCCGCAGGCCTGCGTCACGGTGCCGTTGACCTTCGCAACAACAGGAGCGGTGGCATAGAGCGGGACGTTGGCCGGGTAGCCGGCTGAGTCGAGGACGGAGTGCACGCCGCCGGGGAACAGCGGCGCGGCCGCGGCGATGAGGTACTGGTGGTTGAGGTAGGAGCCACCGAACGCACTCTGGAAGAACCGATCGGCAATCACATACTTCGGCGCGCCCTTCCCGCTCCGATTGTCCCTTGTGGACGGACCTTGTGGTCGAGTTCATCCGGCCGGCTGTAGAGGTGCGGCGAGGCGCGCGTACGCGATGCCCCAGCTCACGGCGGGGCGGTTGACGGCGAATGCGGCGCTCGCCGGTGATCCGACGGTTAACCTGTGAGGAGCAGACAGGGACAACGTCCGGGGGATCGTCGCAGAAGAGCGCTCTTAACGCGGCGCACGGCGGGGTGTAGCGATGTCCGAGCAGCAGCACGGTGAGCCCGAGCCAGCTCCAGCCGGTCCTGAGCACCCAGCGGTCGGTCCCACCCGGAGGTCGTTTTCGCCGCGTACCGGCTGGTTGCTTGGCGGGGCCGTTGTGGTGGCCGCGATCGGGCTGAGCATTGCCGCGCTGGTGGTCGCGCTGAACAATCGGTCTGCAGCGCGGAACGGCACCTCAGCGGAGGCCGGCGTGCCCGCATGCTCGGCGGCCGACGTTGCCAGGCAGGAGCTGCCGTCAGTGGTGACAATCCGCGTGCAGGCTGGCGAGGCCGGCGGCACTGGATCCGGCGAAGTGATCGACAGCCAGGGCCACATCCTGACCAATAACCATGTGATCGCTGCCGCCGCGGCCGGCGGCGCGGTCACGGTGATCTTCTCGGACGGCCGGACCGCGCCGGCGACGATTGTCGGCCGCGACCCGCAGACGGACGTGGCAGTGCTCCGGGTGGCTGACCCGACAGGGCTGGTGCCGATCACGTTCGGCTCCTCGGCGAACCTCCAGGTGGGCCAGCCGGTGGTCGCCCTCGGCGCGCCGCTCGGGCTGGCGGGCACGGTCACCGCCGGCATCGTCAGCGCTCTCGATCGAAGCGTGATCGTACCGGCGGACAACGGCACGACCGCGATTCTGGTCGCGGCGATCCAGACCGATGCCGCCATCAACCCCGGCAACAGCGGCGGCGCCCTGGTCAACTGCGCCGGCGAGCTGGTCGGCGTTCCTTCGGCCGGTGCCACGGTGCCGACCAGTGACGGCGGCTCGAGCGCCGGCAACATCGGCATCGGCTTCGCGATCCCGTCCGACTTCGCCAAGACAATCGCCGGCGAGATCATCGCGAACGGCACAGTCAACCACGGCTTCTTCGGCCTGACCGTGGTCACGGCGACCGGCACGCAGCCCGGTTCGGAGCCCGCCGGCCTGTACGTCACCTCGGTTACCCCGGGTGGCCCAGCGCAGGCCGCCGGCATCCGCGCCGGGGACCTGATCACCGAGATCGCTGGTGCCCCCGCGACCAGCGCCGAGCAACTGCTCACGGCGACACTGCAGAACCGGCCGGGCGCCATCGTGCAGCTCACCTACGTTCGCCAGGGGGCCAAGCACCAGGCCGAGGTCACGCTGGGCAGCCGGTAGCCACCTCGCGGAGAGTGCGCGCAGGCTCCGTTTGCCCGGTTTGCTCCGCGAAGCATGGAAGGATTGACCCGCCGAAACGTGTTGGATAGCGTGTTGATCATTCGGTGGGTCGAGGGATGTTCGCATGTTCGTCGAGCACGGAGCACCGAGCGCAGCAAGTGCCGGACCCTTGAAGGCGATCCGCGGCCTCCCGGCAAGATCCATCAGTCGGGTCCGTACAGGGTGAGCCGGCGCGGAACGACCCGGGGAGTGGCGGGACGGCAATGATCATCACGCTCGTCAGCGACACGTTCAACGTCCACAACAACGGCACCACAGTATCGGCGATGCGGTTCGCCGCCACCCTCATCTCCCGAGGGCACACGGTGCGGGTCGTCGCGTGCGGCGAACCGGGTGACCCGGCCGGGCCTGAGTGTCACGGCGCCGAGATGTTTTGGGTGCCGGAGTTTGTGGTGCCGATCGGCAGCCGCCTCGCGCATCGCCAGGACACCGTCTTCGGCAAGCCCGACCGAGAGGTGCTGATCGCGGCAATCAAGGGCGCCGATGTCGTCCACATCTACCAACCCTGGTGGCTGGGCCGTGCCGCGGAGCGAATCGCACGCAAGCTCGGCGTGCCGGCGATCGCGGCATTCCACATTCAGCCCGAACACATCACGTACAACATCGGCCTGGGCTGGTTTGCCCCGGCCGCGCGTCTCGTGTACGTCCTGCTGCGCCTCTTCTTCTACCGGCGCTTCGCCGACATCCACTGTCCGTCGACTTTCATCGCGGCGCAGCTGCGCCACCACGGTTACCGGGCCCGGCTCCACGTGATCTCCAACGGTGTGGGCAGCAGCTTTCGCCCAGGACCGGCCCGGGTCCGAGGCGCCGACGCGCCGTTCCGGATCCTCATGGTGGGCCGTTACTCACCCGAGAAGCGGCAGGATGTTCTGATCCGGGCGGTGCGGCGATCGCGCCACGCCGCGCGTATTCAGTTGCACTTCGCGGGGCACGGCCCTCGGGAGAAGCGCCTGCGCCGGATGGCCTCGAAGCTCCCGAACCCGGCCCAGTTCGGCTACTACTCGCAAGAAGAACTCGTCGACGTCATCCATAGCTGCGATCTCTACGTGCACGCCTCCGATGTCGAGATCGAAGGGGTGTCCTGCATGGAGGCTTTTGCCTGCGGACTCGTACCGGTCATCTCCGACAGCCGGCGGAGCGCGACCGGCCAGTTCGCCCTCGAGCCCAGAAACCTTTTCCGCGCCGGTGATCCGTCATCGCTCGCCGAACGAATTGATGGCTGGATCGACGATCCGGACGCCCTCGATGCGGCGTCGGACACGTACGCTCGGTTCGCAGAGCTCTTCGCGGTGGACCGGAGCGTCAAGGCTATCGAGAGGGTTTATGCGAGGGCCGGCGACGCATCGGAAGTCCCGACCGGGTACGCCGGCCGGGTGTATCGGCTGTTGTCAAGCGCCTTCTGGTACGGCATAGCGATTTGGCTTCTCTTCCTCTTGACGCGCGTGATCATTGGCGGCCGAGTCGAAGGCAAGAACCGACTCCCCCGGGCCGGTGGCGCACTCACCGTGTGCAACCACGTGCATCCCCTCGACAGCCCACTCATCGCCACCGCGTTCTTCCCGCGCCGACTCGTCTTCACGTCGGCACCGATCAACCTCGAGAATCCTTTGTACGGCTGGCTGGTGAGATTCCTCGGCGCCGTCGCGGTGCCGTCCACCGCCGCTGGGTTGCCAGGTTTTTTCTCTGAGATGGAGCTCCTTCTCGCCAAGGGAAGGATCGTGCACTTCTTCCCCGAAGGCGACCTGAAGCCGTACGACACGAGCCTGCGGGACTTCAAGCGTGGCGCGTTCCACCTGGCCGCCCAGGCACGGGTGCCCGTCGTGCCGCTATCGATCCGTTTCCGGCCGCCGACCGGACTTGGGCGGCTGTTCCGTCGTAAGCCCACGATGGTCCTCGTCATCGGCGAGCCCATCGTCCCGACGATGAATGATCCGCGCAGCGACCAGAGCATCCGCATGGAACTCGCCCGCCGCCGCATGCATGATCTGATGACGCGGGCGGCCTCGTAAACGGAGCGCTCCAACTGTCTACAAGGGACAAATGGAAGCCTAACCGGGCTGAGGTGGCTGGTCGCTCCAATCCGGACGTCAAACGTCCGGAAACGTTGCTACGGTCCCGGTATGGAGATGCTCAGCAGAGACCAGATTAGTGACGCCGACCTCAACGACTGGCGCAATCTGGGTCAGGGACTACACGCCCGGTTCCTCGTCGACGACTTCGCCACCGGGGCGCGCTTTGTCAGCGCCATCGCCGAAGCCAGCAACGCATTGGGTCACCATCCACGGGTAACTCTCAACAGTGGCTACCTCGACCTAAAGCTCGTGAGCGACGACGCGGTCTACCGCGACGACGAGGGCACCGAGCACATAGTGGAGTGGGTGACGCAGCGCGATGTCGACCTGGCCCGGAGGATCAGCGAGATCGCCACCGAGCAGGCGTTGCGGGCGGATCCAGCGTCGATGACCACCATTGAGCTCGCCCTTGACACGGCCCACGCGGCCAGGATCGCGCCGACGTGGGCGGCACTCCTGACGGGTAGCACTGACGCACACGGCCGCGGCACCATCGGCGACGACGTTCGCGATGCCACCGGCCAGGTGCCCATCCTGTGGTTTCAGGACACCGACGAACACGAGACGCCACGCCAGCGGTTCCACTTGGATGTGTGGGTCGCGCCCGAGGTCGCCGGCGAACGGATCGCCGCCGCCGTCGCCGCGGGCGGGACGATCGTGGACGACAGCCAGGCGCCCTCGTTCACCGTCATCGCCGATCGGGACGGTAACAAGGCGTGCGTGTGTACATCCCTTTCGCGGGGATGACCGTCGGCACCAGGATGTGCACTTTGGAGTATGAGCGCGCTGAGGTTAGGACGTCTTGCTGGCCACCGCGGGTCGCGTCGACCAGGCGAAAGATCACCCCGCGGGACGTCGCTGACGAATCGAGCCCGCACCTGAGTGGGTGAGCCGGGCTCAGGACGTCGCAGCGGTACTGGCTTCGAAAAGCGCGACCATCCCGCGCACTGTCAGACGGTGCTTCGCGAAGTGGGTCGCCAACTGTTGCTTCAACCCAACCACGTCGTCCTCGCGATTGTGGAAGATGCCCTTGCGGTTGTATGTGCGCATCAGCATCCTGGCCATGGGGTTGGCGGCAACCCCACGGCCAAGAATCGTGCTGCCGAAAGCTCGGCCGCCCGGCCGCAAAGCCGATGCGGCGTGCGCGAAGGCGCTGCCCTTGGCCGGCCAATCGCCCGGTAGGCAGTGCAGCAGGAAGTTCATGCCGACGGAGTCGAAATGCCCGGCCGGTACTGGCAATGGCTCCAGCGCGCTGGCCTGCACCGAGGTCGGCCCATACCGGGACAGGCGCGCCGTGCTGACGCGGAGCACCGTCGGGTTGAGGTCGAGTAGCGTGAGCTGTGGTCGCGGTTCGCGGAGTTGATACCGATCCAGGAAATAGCCCGTGCCTACGCCGATCTCAAGATGGCGTTGTCCTACGTTGCGGTCGTACTGGGAAAGCATCTCCGCCTTGGGGCAGCGCCATGCGAGCCGGCAGGACAGGCCCAGGACCAGCATGTCATACGTCGCCAGCACGAAACGGTTGTAGATCGCCTGTCCGGCTAACACTTCCTCAGACGCCGTCATAGCGACGAGTATCTCTCATTCCTACGCCGGGCCGGGTCATCGAAATCCGACGAATTCACCTTCGAACGGCCGGCCGCACCCCGTAATCCGAATAGTTCAGCGTGCTCCGTGATGTATCGAGGTGCCTCATGCGCAAAGCCGGGTCTGACGCACTTCATCGAGGGTACGTCATTCGCTAGCGGCACTGGCGCGCGCCAGTTTGCCTACAGACAAAGTGGAGGCGGGTTCGACGGTGCACGTCGAACCCGCCCTTGACGTGGAGCATTCGTTATGACACCTGCGTCGGTTCAAACGTGCTGGCGGTCCGTCGACCGATCGCCAAGGGCCGGACTGCGAGGACGACGAAGACGACGCCCCAGGCCAGCGCCGCCCAGGCCCAACCGCCCGGGAATGCCGACGGTAGCGTGGGCTTGGCTATGGATGCGATGCCGAGGAGGGCGACGTTCATGCCGGCGAGGAGGCCACGACGCGGTGGCCCGGCGCCGAGGAGCTGCCGGCGACGGCGGCGACGACCGTAAGCGCCGCGATAAGAGCCATGCCGAAGTGAAAGTTGTCGCCGTTGGTTGGGTGCTGCTGCCTCAGTTCGCTCCAGGCGTAGGCGAGCAGCGGCCCGGCGCCCAAGGCGGCGACCACGACGGCGGACCAGTTCCAGGGTGGTAGCGGCGCGAGCCGGCGTGGGTGCAGCACGACCAACGCCACCGTGAGCGAATAGACGACCCACCATATCGGATCGCCGACGGTCCCCTGCGTTGCGTCGTAGACCATCTGGACGCCCATGAAAAACGCGACCACCCACAGTGGAGCGACGTTGCGGCCCGGCCGGAATATCTGCAGCGAGAGACAGACGAGCAGAATAATGTCGCCGAATATGATTGCGGTCCCCTGCACCAGCCAGGAGAGGTCGTCCGGAGGGTAACCGATGTCGGTCAGCGTGGAGTCCGGCAACCAGGACATGAACGGCAGCAGCAGTTGAACGTTGAGTGCCACGAGTATGAGGAGGGCGATAGACGGTTGCGACAACGCGGAAGGCGATCAGCCGAGCGCGTCCGGGCGGGTCGATGGAAGTCATGGCGCTCACGGTAGGTGCGAGTCGTTGGTGGCGGAATCGTGCTGACCCACCGGGTGCCGGGCCGCGTTGCCTTCGTGCCAGCACCACCGGCACCGGCCGGGCCGCACCCTCGCGCGGGTGAGCCACGATGGCGCATGATGTGGCCCGGAAGGGACGGCACGGTTGAACGAGAGACGACCGGTGGCGGTGTTGTCCGACGCCATCGTGGTGATAGGACAGGCGGCGCTGGTCGTCGCCGTCTTCGTCACGGTCGTGCTCGGCCTCGGTGCGCTCACCCGGCTCGGGCCGGTGCATCCCGTCCTGACGCTCGTGGCGGCCGCGCTGGTGGGCATCGTCTCGCCGGTGGTCCGGCGCGGCCTGCGTCGGCTTGCCAACGCGATTGTGTACCGGCAGTGGGTATCCCCGGAGGAGGTCGTGCCCGGCCTGGCCGCCCGCATGGGACGCGAGCCGGAGGAGATGCTCGCCGAGGCGGCAACGCTGGTGCGGGCCGCGACCGGCGCCAACCGAGTGGCCGTTCGGCTGCACCTCGACGACACCTGGTCCACCGTCGCCAGCGCGCCGTCGACCGAGACCGCGCACGACGAGAACGGTCTAGTCATACCAATCCACCATGCCGACGACGAGGTCGGCGCGCTCGTACTCATTGGCGGCGATCCGTTGCCGCCGGGGGCGCAGCGCGTCGTGAGCGACGTCGCGACCCAAGCCGGCGTGGTCACCCGGACACTGCAGTTGCGCGAGGGCCTGCGTCGTGGCCTTGCGACCGCCCAGCTACGGCATCGCGAAGTTGTTGTGGCCCGAAAAGAATTGGTGGCCGTGCAGGACGCCGAACGACGGCGGCTGGAACGCGACATCCACGACACCTGCCAGCAGCGGGCGACGCTTATCGCCGGCCACATCGGTCTCGCCGGCGCGTTGGTCGGCACCAATCCCGACGCGGCACGGGACGCTCTGGCCCGAGCTGCGTCCGATGTGGAGAGTCTCGCCGCCTCCGTTCAACGCTTGGCGAGCGGGAACCCGGTCGCGGATCTGCTGGGCGACGGGCTTGGCGCCGCACTGAGAGCGCAGGCCATCGGCCTGCCGTTCAGCGTGACGGTCCACGATCTGCTGGACGGTCGATGTGAGCCCGAGGTCGAATCAGTGCTGTTCCTCTGCGCCACGGAGGCGTTGCAGAACGCGGCCCAACACTCGGGCGCCTCGACCGTCGAGATTGGACTCAGCCAGGCCGACGGTGACGTCGTCCTCACCGCCCGCGACAACGGGTCGGGGTTTGACCTGAGTCGCCCGACGGCCGGCACGGGCCTGCGCAACATGCGCGAGCGCCTCGAGCCGTGGCGCGGCACGCTGGTGATCCGGCCGTCGGCGGACGGCACCCTCCTCGAGGTGCGTATCCCGCTGGAGCGGCCGTGAAACGCGCCGCGCTCGCCACTGTCACCCTGTGCCTGATCGCGGCCGGCGTCGCCTTGCTTGGTGCTGCCTTGGCGTGGCCTCCGGGAGGCCTGCCACGGTCCGTCGTCGTGGTGGTCCTGTACAACGTTCCGATCGCACTCACCTTCTCGGCGGTTGGTTTGGCGATTCTGAGGCGCAGCCCCGGCCACCCGGTCGGCTGGTCGTTGGGGTTGCTCGGCGCCGCCACCGCGGTGGGGACCTTCACCGAGGGCTACGCCGCGTGGGAGCTCGCCGGCCTGGACTGGCTGTTATGGGGGTGGACGCTTCTCGATAGCTTGTTCGCAGCGTTTGCGGCCGCTCTCCTGCTGTTCCCGACCGGCACGCTACCTGGCCCGCGGTGGCGCTGGCTAGGGCGGGCACTTGTCGTCTACGTGATCGCCTCGACCCTCGTGAGCGCGTTCGCGCCGTGGCCGCGGCGGGACGGGTTCAGCGTGCTCTTTGTCATGGAGTGGCGGGGTTGGCCGAGCACGCAACCCCTCGGCTGGAGCGGTCCGCCGTGGCTGGCCGATCTGGCGCAGGGCATCTCTCCGGTTGGTGTGGTGCTGGTGCTCCTCGCGGCCGCCTCGCTCATCCCGCGCTGGCGCCGTTCCAGAGGCGAGCAACGGCAGCAGCTCAAGTGGCTGACGCTGACGGTCCTGGTAATGGCCCTGGAACTGACGTTCGGACTGACCCAGTCCTTGCTCGGCAATGAGTCCACCGACGCCATGAGCGACCTCGTCGGCGTCGCCGTGTTCGGACTCGTGATCGCCTCGGTGCCGGTCGCCATGGGTCTGGCCATCGTGCGGTACCGCCTCTACGACATCGACACCATCATCAGCCGTACGCTCGCGTTTGGCGGTATGGCAATGGTGCTGGTGACCGCGTACCTCGTCGCTGTTGTCCTCGGTGGACAGATGGCCGGGCACTTCGGCGAGTTGGTCAGTCGGACGACATGGCTCAGCGCGGACTCGTCCACACTGCTTGCGCTGGCGGTCACCGGGACCGCGGCGCTCACCTTCGACCTGGTCCGGCAACGCCTGCAGGCGATGGCCGACCGGCTTGTGTTCGGCGCGCGGGCGGTGCCGTATGAACTCCTCTCTCGATTCGGGGCTCGGCTATCAACGGCGGTCGCGCCATCGGAGGTGCTGGCGGTGATCGCCGAGGCGGCGGCCCGGGCGGCGCGAGGCCGGGCGGCCATGGTGACGGCGTCCCTGGCCGACGGCGATACGCTCACGGCGAGCTGGCCGATCCCGTCCTCGACCTTCGACCTCACCGTGCCGATGGGGGACGGAGATCAGGTTCTCGGCGAGATCCATGTGAAGGCGAGCGGAATGCTCCCGGCCGACTCCGCGCTACTGCGCGATGTAGCCGCCGTCGCGACGAGCGCGCTGCGCAACCTGCGCCTCGATGCGGAGCTGACGTCGTTGCGCAACGACATCGACCGGCGCAGTGTCGAGGTGGTCGCGTCGCGGCGCCGGCTAGAAGACGCCGAGCGGACTGAACGCCTGCGCCTCGCGCAGGTTGTGGCAGCACGCATCGGGCCGGACATCGAGGCGCTTCGAGTCGCGCTCGCGCGCGCCGGGCCGCGACCTTCCCCGGCCGATTTCGAGTCCTTGGGCGAGCGGGCCGCCCACCTGGCCGACGAGGTGCGTGCCCTCTCGCGTGGCATCCGGCCGGCTGTCCTCACCGACCACGGCCTGGTGGCCGCCCTCCGAGCCCGCCTGCGGCGCCTTGAAGCACACGCCACGCTTGATGTGGATGAGTCCCTTGTGCACGTCCGCCTACCAGGCCCCATCGAAACGACGTTGTACATGGTCTGCTCCGAAGCCATTGCCGGATCCACTGGGGCTGTGTCCCTGCGACTGTGGCGGCCCGATGGACGCCTGGCTTTCGAGGTCAGCCATGCCGGCGCGGACCCCATCCCTGTTCCGACGATTGCCGCCGACCGACTCGCCGCCCTCGGCGGAGAACTGCAATCCGCCGACGTACACACACTTGGTGGCTGGCTGCCACTTGTGAGAATGCCTCCGGCGGGACGGGGAGCGCTCGCCGCGTCCTGACCGAGGGTGACGGATCGCCGACTCGGTGTACGTCGATCTTTTGCCACGGTGAGACGCTCGCGCCAGGAGGTCTCCGATGTCTGGCAATCATGATGGTCTTTCTCGACGCGTTATTCGCCGGCTGCCCGTGATATTGCTGGCGGGCCTGTGTGGGCTTGCTGGCTGCGCGACTAGCGGCCCGCCAAGCCCGAGTGCCCCGGCTTCCAGCGCTGGTCCAGCTGGCTCGGCCACAACGGAAGTCCCCGCGCAGGAGCCGCTCACGGAACGCGAATTGGGACCAGTGCCGGCTGGGTTTGGCTCGTGGACCGAGGTCTTCGACGTGCAAGAGCGGATGGACCTGGCGGCGGATCGCATCCGAGACGCGGCGGGTGTGGGCAGCGGGCTCGCCGGTATCGTCGCGGCGCCGGAGGCGAGACGTCTGACGGTCTACTGGAAGGGTGAGCCGTCACCGGACATGACTCGCCTCATTGACAGCATTCGGTCAGAGCTTCCAGCCGATGTCAGGGCGGCGCGGTATTCCGCCACCGAGCTCGATGACGTGAGTCGCGTGGTGGCCAGCAAGCCGGGCGTCGCCACGGTCGCCGGCAACGTCGATGGAAGCGGAGTGACCGCTACCATCGACGGTGCGGTCGACGTCGCGAGTTGGGGGATCGACGTGCCGGTCACCCTCAAACGGGGTGGGCGGCCATTCCCGACCACGTGCTCGCGCCAAAATGACTGCCCTCCGTGGTGGGGCGGCGCGACGTACTGGTCCTCCTCGAGCATCTGCAACTTTGGCTTTGTCGTGCAGAAGAATGGGACGCGGTTCATGCTCAGTGCCGCACACTGCGCCGCCAGCGTGAACGAAGCGGTCAGTACGCCCAACGGCTCGGTCATTGGCTTTGTCGAGTCCATCAACAAGAATCGGGACACACTCCTCGTCCGGCACACGCTGGGGACGGAGTTCCAGGGTGTGATCTACAGCGGGACCACCAACGCCATGTCCGGCTATCATCGGCGCGTCAGGGCCGCGGTTGGCAGCTCGGTGGGCAACTTCGTATGCGCGTCTGCATCCGGCACCGGCGAGCATTGCTCGATGAAGGTCGTCGCGGTGAACCTTTGGTTCGCGTCTGCCACCGGCGGCGCTCCGTACGGGCCGTTCGTCCAAGCCGACCACATCAGCGGTGGCGTCGCCACGGGCTCTTCCGACAGCGGCGGGCCGGTGCACTTCGGGCTGTGGTACATCATCGCCGGGAACTTTCATGCCACCGACGCGATCGGCACGATCTCATTCGGACAGAACGAGGTCGCCTGTCCATCCGGCGTGCCGGCCACCAAATGCGGCAGCACGATGCTTTACGCCGACGTCAAGCAGTCCCTCGCGTATTACCAGATGTCCATCGTCACCGAAAGCGCGGGCGCAGTCACAAAGAACTGACGGTTCATCTACGGCGATGATGGGGATATGACATTGGAGCCGACCGGCTACCGCTTCTACGGCGAACTCGCCCGCTGGTGGCCGCTGATCTCAAGTCCAGACGACTACGCCGAGGAGGCGGCGTACGCGGCGACCGTGCTGGCGACGGCGCGGCGGGATGTCCGTGGGGTGCTCGAGCTCGGCAGCGGTGGCGGCAACAACGCCAGCCATCTCAAGACCCGTTTCGCGATGACGCTGGTCGACCTCTCCGAAGAGATGCTCGACATTTCCCGGCGACTGAACCCGGAGTGCGAGCACTACCGCGGGGACATGCGCACTATCCGGCTGGGACGTGACTTCGACGCCGTGTTCGTGCACGACGCCGTGAGCTACATGGTTACCGAAACCGACCTGCGCCTGGCCATCGAGACCGCATTCGTGCATTGTCGGCCCGGCGGCATCGCCGTCTTCATGCCCGACGAGACGACCGAGATATTCGCACGTATTCGTGCTCCGGGAGACCGACGGCTCCGTCCGCGTCACGCACGAGACACACCGCCTGGGACTGTTCGCACGCGAGGTGTGGTTGCGGCTCATGACCGAGGTGGGCTTCGCGGCCGAACGGGTCACCGAGGAGACCACAGAGGACCGAACACCCCGAGATGTGTTCATCGGCCGCCGAATGTGACTCATCAGTGGCGTCTCATAGACTTGAGACGTGGCCGCGGTAGACCCGGATGACGACACCGTCCGGCGGTACGTTGTTCAGCACTACCGGTACGATCCGGATCGGCACGAACGTCGCCACGTCGTCGTCGGCGCGTTCGACAACGAGGCCGAGTTCCTTGCCTACATAGACGCTGCGGCGGCCAGGCTGCGCATGCGGCGGGACAGTGGCGAGGTCGTAGATCCCCTCGAGCATGTGTCCGGCGTGGTGCATGAGCCAGGGCATCGCCGGCGACAGCAGAATTGGCACATGCTTAAGCGGGCGCTCGATCATGGAGTCTTACCACCCAATTGGAGCGACCTTGACTTGCCATCCAACATCAGCGTCGCCGGGTCGCGCCTGCACTAGCCGATGCGTGCACGCGCGACTGCGGACGCGACGTGGTTCAGGGGCACGGATTTGAGGTAGTCACCTGTGGTGTGGTGACGGAGCGCCCATCTGCCGCCGTCGCTACGATCCACCACGTCACCTTGGGCGCGCTGAGATGGACGGTGCGGCGCGCGGTCGACCCAGAGACGGTCATCGCGGCCGAGGCCGTCGCCGCGATGCGCCAGTACAACCGGGCATTCGCCAGCGCCGCGCCGCGCGTCTCGACGCCGACCACGAGCGCGAAGGATGCCCCGGTCGAGCACGTGGTCCGGGCGCTCGCCTGAGCCGTGAACGGGACCACGAACGCGGTCACAATGGTGATGGTCGTACTGGCGGAGCCCGCAGTGGCCTGCGGCGTGGTGCTTTCGCGCCCTCCGGGTGGGGCAAGATTCTCGGGGGGATCGGCCGAGATAGCGACGGTGGGTGGAGGCGAGGGCAGAGGCGAGGGTAGGGCAGTCGCCAGCGAGTCCACATTGGACCGAGCCATCTGTACGCCCACAAACACACCCACGATGAGGGCGACCACGCCTGCCGTGAGGACGGTGTTGCGGCGAGCGGTCGATGACCCGGCCCGCGAGGGTCGCCCGAGCGACGACGGGGGTGTCCACTCCTGGGTCACGGCGAGGAACGGCAGTGCCCCGTAGGCAGCGAGCAGGGCGGACGGGTTCATCCGATCGCGGCGCCGGTCGGCGCAAACCGCGCAATCGCGGACGTGACGCTCGACCCGCTTTCGCAGAAGTACGGTCAGCCGCCCGTCCCAGCCTTCCAGCAAGCCGGCGAGCGTCGGACACTGATCGCCAGCATCCCGGGCGAGTACGAGGGCGCCAAGGGCACCCTCGAACTGCGTGCGCGCGCGGGAGATCCGCGCGTGCGCGTGATTGACGGACACGCCAAGCACTCCGGCTACCTCGGCCGCCGACAGTCCATGTCGGACAGTGAGTTCAAAGATCTCCCGCTCGCCCTCGTTGAGTCCGGCCGCGGCGGCGTGCACGATCTCACGGACCTGTTCCGCGTGGATCGAACGCCCAGGATCGGTGTCCAGCACCGCCTCATGCGAATCGGCCAAGGTTACGGCGCGCCTACGCTGGCGAATGCGCTGCAGGCACTCGTTTCGCGCGATCGTGTAGAGCCACGATCCCAGCCGGCTAGCGTCGCGGAGCTGGCGTACCCGCTCCTGGGCGACCAGAAACGTCTCCTGCACAACGTCGGAGGCGGTGTCATGGTCGCCCACGATGGAGCGGGAATAGGCGTAAAGGCGATCGGCGTACTGCCGGTAGGCGGAGTCGAGGCCGGCCGGATCGCCCGCGGTCATCGCGGCGACGACCATAACGTCGTCCGAGGCCATCCGATCCATGGCACCCAGAGTCGCCGCCTCCTGGCCTGGGCGCACGCGCTCCGCCATATTCCGACATTTCGACGAATGAAGGTTCTTACGCCCGCCAGTACTCCATGACATAGCGGGCTGGGTCTGGCCGGTCGTTGCCGTGCCCGATCACGCACAGCCGGGTGTTCGCGGCCGCAATCAGCTTCGCCCGCAGCGCATCCGGCTCCGTCGCGAGGAAGAGAAGCGGAGTCCCACCCGAGTAGAGCGCCCAATCGTCCTGTTGCGGGTCCGCCGGGTGGGCCGGTCCACTGTAGATCGTCAGCGTGGCCGGGTCGTACGTGATGCACTCGAACTTCGGCGCCAACCCCACGGGAAGGCCCGATGGGTCCTTCCAGTACGTGATGATGTAGCGGTACCGGTCGGCCTTCTGGTTGCCGCGGCCGATGAAGCACATCTTCGTCCAGTTGTGGGCCACGCGGCGGCCGTCTTCGGCGTCGGCCTGTGTATCGAACAGTTTCATGGCGTGGTTGCCGTCCCGAAGCAGCCAGGCGTCGCCCGATGCGGCAACGGTGAGGTTCGCTGGATTGTAGGAGACGCAGTCCTCCGCGGCGGGGTCCGGCGCGGAGGACGGTTGGGGCTGGGGCTGTGGCTGGGGTTCCGGTTGCGGCTGCGCCTCGGCGACCTCGTCGGTCCCGGCCGGCTCCTCGCCGAGCGTCGGCTCCGCGCCTTGACTGGCGATCCCGGCGTCTACCTGACTCGTCGCGGACGCCGGCGGTACGGGCTTAGCGGGGACGCCACAGGCCGTCAAGCTGAGCGCCATTGACGCGATGAGCACGGGAACGCCGTGGGATATCGCCCGCGAACCCGGTCGTGTGTTGTACATGGTCCCTCCCTCTATCCGCGGCGAGGTCCGCCGTTCGCCTAGGGGAGATGGAGCGCGGGCCCGCACGCCAACACATCTGTGGTGACCGGCTGAGTATGGTTCCCGACAATCGGTAACTGTTGGCCAACGCGATCTCGGTCCTCCTACCTGCGGCAGCTGCATAGGGCCGCTGCCTGCGGACTTTCCGAGAGGGCCTGAGATGAGAATCGCACCGACGACACGACGCAATGCTCTCGCCGTGCTCGCCGCCATCGCGCTCGGGATGCTGACGGCGGCGTGCGGGCCGGCGGCTGACACGAACTCGGCGGTTGACACGAACTCGGCGGTTGACACGAACTCGGCGGTTGACACGAGCCCGGCGGTCGACGCCAACGCGGCACCTGGCCCGACCGCCTCAGCGCCAGCTGCTGTCGGCGCCGCATCGCTCGGCGCGGCGCAGGCCGTTGCGAATGCGCCCGTACCGGGCCCGACCGACCTCTCGCCGACCTACCCGACCACCGCTGAGGCGTACTCAAAGGCCGTCGTGATGGCCTGGGTTCACGATCAGCCGAGCACGCTGGGCTCATTGACCACCCCCGACGTGAACGACGACATTCTGGATCTGCTGCCAACGGTCAATGACCAGTGGACGTACCTGCGATGTGACGGCACGGCCGGCTCGTCCTACTGCTCGTTCACAAATGCCTTCGGCGACCTGCTCACGCTGCGCATCACGCACTCACTGCTCGGCAAGGCGCATGCGGCGATCGAGGTGGACCTCGACCGTACCGAACATCCCAGAGACGGCATCGCCTATGTCAAAGAGTTCGTGGCCGCGTGGCAGTTCGGAAACACGGCCCGGATGCTGCGGCTCAGCTCACCTACCGTCGCGGCCAAGCTGAAGGCTCCGCCGGTCATGCCGACGTACCCGGCTCCGGTCTGTTGCGGCGGTTACTCGTTGCAGGTCAAGGTCCAGTACTCGGGAATCACATCCCGTTTCGATGTCGTTACGACGAAGCTCGGCGGCCCGCACGCCATTGTCGACTTCGTGCGTGGGCAGTTGCCGATCAGGTCCTAGTGCGGCGCAGATATTCCAGCACCGCCAGCACCCGGCGGTTGTCGTCATCGGACGGTGGCAGGTCCAGCTTGGTGAAGATGCTCGCGGTGTGTTTGCTGACGCTGCTGTTCATGACCGGCTGCCGTGACACCCAGACTCCCGACGCTCCACGCTCGACCGTTCCGCCCGCGGGCGGGGTTGTCAACCAATAAGGCTGTGGCAGTGGTAACGGCAACGGCAACGGCAACGGCAACGTCGGAAACGGAAGCGGAAACGGCGTGGGCAATAACGGAACCTGTTCCAGCAGCAACGGATAGCGACGGCAGGCAGACGCCCCGTATCGACGGCGCGGTCTTATGGGGGTGGTCAGCTGGCAAGTTGCGTAAGATGACTGATCTCTCGAGGCCGCGCCTACGTTACGGTAAACCATGGAACTATCGACACTCCTGGTTGCCGTGTTCGGGGTGTTCCTCGGAGCACTGTCGCTGGGCTGGCAGATGGCCAGTCGCGGGCAACTGCGCAGCCGGGTCAAGGTTGAGCTGCGGGTCGGTGCCTTTCCGGAGGACGGCACGACGTTGATATCTGGGCCGTTACGGTCGGTGACGGCGGCGTCGATGGCGCGACTGGCGCAGCTTGGGTTTACGCGACCGGTCGTCGCCCTGAAGATCCGCAACGTCGGACGGGCGCCGGTCACCGTCATGCACTGGAGCCTGGTCGACCAGATAGGCAACACGCTGACGCCGAATACGGACTCAATCGGCCAGCCCCTGCCCTTTCAGCTGCAGGTCGGGGAGTCGCAGGTCTGGGCGGTCGACGCTGATGCGGTTCGAGTCATGGCTCACGCCACGGCGATGACGTTGTTCGATCTTGCTTCGTCGGTCGAGATGTACGGCCGGATCGAACTGGCGGGCGGACGCGTCGTCGATACCAAGGCCCGGTTGCAGCTGCACAATCGCCGGTTGCGCGCCGTCGGTTGGTGAGACCGTACCGAGCTGATGGTTCCGGACGCAGAACGTCCGCAATGACGCCTACCGTGGCGCCATGACCAACAGCGACTACTGGTGGGAACCCCCCATCGCCGGGACCGAGGCCGAGCATCTCGTTGGTGCACTCGACCGCCTCCGCACAACGTTCCGCTGGAAGGCCGACGACCTCGACGCAGCCGGACTGCAGGCCCGAATCGGTGCTTCGTCGCTGACGCTGGGCGGTCTGCTCAAACACCTCGCCCGGGCGGAGGACCAGATGTTCCGCACGAAACTCGAGGGCACGCCCATGAGCGCGCCGTGGGACAGCGCACCGTGGGACACCGACCCCGACTGGGACTTCAACTCGGCCGCCAGCGACACGCCCGATGAACTCTATGCGATCTGGGACAGCACCATCGAGCGATCCCGCGCGCGGCTCGACGCGGCCCTGGCCGACGGCGGGCTTGACCAACTTGTGTACGTCTCGTGGCCCGATGGTCGGCACGCCAGCCTGCGTCGGCTCGTCTGCGACCTTGTCGAGGAGTACGGGCGGCACACCGGGCACGCCGACCTGCTCCGTGAGGCCGTCGATGGCCGGGTGGGCGAAGACCCTCCGGCCGGATGGCAGCCAAAGTCCAACCGGGCCGGTCTCGGTAGCTGACCGGCGCCAGGTACATCCCTTGTGGACAGAAGCGCCAGCCCAGCCACGTCGGCCGTCGCCCACGGGGCGGTGAGTCGCGCAGGCGACCGTGCAACTGTCGGAAACGGGCCTGCCCGTTGCCGACCCGCGCTGGGCTGGCTACGGTCGGGCCTCCAATCAAGCCATGTGGATGTCTGCCCGATCGCCACACTGGAGGCACGCCATGTACCAGCGCCGCCGATCGCGAATCCTCGGCACCGCCGCGGCGGTCCTGGCCGGGCTGGTGGCGCCGTTGTTCGTCGGGGTGGGCCCAGCGTCGGCGGCGACGACCGTCGTACGGGTCAGCGCAACCAGTCCGGCCGGGTCCCCGGAGTATCAGGCCGCCGTGGTCACGTGCCCAGCCGGTACGAAGCTCCTCGGCGGAGGCGCGGACGTGATTGGCGGCGGGCACAGCGTCTGGATATACATGCTCGATCCGAAGTCGCAGTACCAACCGCCGCATCGGGGCGGGCGGTTCGACCTATAAGAGTCGCGCTGTGCTTGACACGATCTTTACGGGCTTGTCGCTGAGTTCGGTCACGGTCGAGGCGTTCCGTAACGAGGCCGACCCGGGGGACTTTCACGTGGCCGTCAATGCGTTCGCGATATGCGTCAACCCCATTCCGGGCCTGCAGCTGGTCAGCGCGACCTCCGGCTCCGCGTCCAACGACACGTCCGTCAGCGTCTCCTGTCCGGCGGGTACGAAGGTACACGGTGCCCTCGCCTCGCTCACCGGTGCCGGCGGCCAGGCGTACCTCGACGCGTGGGTTCCGTTCGCGACGATGACCGACGTCCTCCTCAACGCTCGGGAAGACGCGACCGGCTACGTCGGAAACTGGGCCGCCACGGTCTACGCGGTCTGTGCCTCGTGACGATGCCTAGGCCCGAATCTACATTGGACACGTCGGGACGGCACCGGCGTGTCGCGCCGGGGCTGGCATGTCGTCTTCCAACTCCACATCCTCACAGTTGTAGCTACTCCTCTGCAGGTGTCGACTCGGCAACACACATGCCGACCGACACCGATACCCTCATTGGTTCATTGAGCCTGCAGTGAAAGAACTCAGACGTCGACCGTGAGACGAATGATCACCACGTCGCCCTCGTCGAGCCCTTCCGCCTTCCGCACATGCGCCTTCACTGGCACGATGTAGCGCCCGTTCTTCGGGTACAGCGAGGTTCGCCACTGGGTTTCGTTTATCTGAGCCGTAACCGGGATCATGCCCCAGCCATAACTCAATGGTGCGGCAGTCGTCTCCAGATCCCGGGACTCCGGCTCTGGGACCGTGACGAAGTGCCACGGCGAGGGCCCCTTCCAGAACCAGATCTCGCCGCTGAACTCCATGTCCATCGCCACAGGATAGTGCCATAAGGCGACGATCCGCCGAGGGTGGCCGAACGTCAGTCCACAGTAGACCTACAAGTTCGCCCAGAAGTGCTCAGCGGTTCCTGCTCATCGGATATCGCGCGGCCCGCTGCGGAGACTCGCCGAGCGCATTGTGGTTACTCGCCGCCGTAGTCGGCGCATTCGCCGTCTACACCAACGTCGTGCAAACGGCGGACGGTCCGGCCTGGTATTCGGCGCCGCGTCCGCGATCACAATGCTGCTCTGGTTCGTCAAGCTGCGCGACTACTACCGACACTTCCAGCGCCAGACCGGCCAGGCCACGCGGCCCCTCCGAAGCTCGGGGCATTGTGGTTAGTCGTCCACGCCTGTCCACCCGGGCCTGCTTCCGCCGGCGATCGCGATAACCCGTATCGGTTTGGATGACCGCACGAGCTCTCGGAGTCTCCGTACGCGCAGTCGCCGCACACATGCGGGAGTGGTGCACGTTCGCCGCGGTGCGAAGCCTGAATGGCTTGGGATCGTGTCGTGAGGTCAGCCGCGCCACTTCTCGCCTTCGAGCAGGCCGCGCAGCGTCAGCAGCCCATAGAACACGCGGCTCTTCACCGTACCGACCGGAATCCCCAGCGTGGCCGCCGCTTCGACCACGGTGCGTCCTCGGTAGTAGACCTCGACGATCGCATCGCGTTGTTGTGGACGAAGGGCATCCAGCGCCGCGCGGACGACGATAGAGGTAAGCGTCCCGTCCGTGCGATCGGAGACGGCGAACTGCTCCGATGTTGCCGCCTCTGACGAGATCTCGGCGGGCCGCGCTCGGGCCGAACGGTATCCGTCGATGGCGAGGTTACGGGCGACGCGCAGTAGCCACCCACGTACAGAGCCGATAGCCGGATCGATGTGACTCGCGTGTCGCCAGGCACGCAGCATGGTCTCCTGGACGATGTCCTCGGCCAGCTGGCGGTCCCCACCAACCAGACCTGTCACGTACGCGAGAAGCTCTGCCTTGTACTGCTCGACGAGCCCGCGCACGAACTCATCCCGGTCCATGTCGGTGGGCTGGTCCCGCGCGGGCGCCCGGGCGGGCGCATTCGCGGTTTTGCCGACCTCCAACACGCTTTCCACACTCCCAACGCAGCAATGTGGTCCGGCCACTCGAGCACACACTTGTCGCGGCCTTGGAACGGTGTGCCCGCGCTCGTCAGTTGTCCTGACGACGACCTAGCGCCGTTCAGCGTTCGCTGGCACCGCGATCGGTACATCGGCCAACTTACGTAAATCGGGGAGGAGCCGGAGCAGAGCTCCCACAACCCGGGAATGATCTGAGTACCGGAGTCCGGTCGACGAACAGTGCCGCCTCAGTCATCGAAGCGGGCAGGCTGCGCCGAGTACGTCGATCGGGTCACAATCAGCGTGAGCTCGCTCGTACGAAGCGACCGGACGGTTCAGTTCATACGGCTCGATTCTCGCCACCGCCGAACCTTGTTGGCCTGCGGGAACGTACAAAACAAAAGCAGGATTGCGTCATCGGCAGGGAGGCACGACGGGATGAGTCGCATGCCCGACGCGGTCGGGCATGTCCACATTGAGCTGGGGCTGTACGCGCTAGGGGCCCTCAGCCGTGAGGAGACGGCGCTGGTGGAGAAGCATTTGCACGGGTGTCCGTCATGTACTAAGACATATGACTTCATCCGGGACATCCCGCGCGCGCTGGCCCGGGTGAGTCCGGAGGACATCGCGCACCTGCTCGCGACGAGCGGCGAACCGGCAGCAACGGCAAGCATGGATCGCACGCGAGCGCGACGCCGATCGCCACTGGACCCGTGACGCCGACGGACGGCCCGGCGTCGTGACCAACGCGTCGGAGATCGCCGACGGGGTGCGGGCTACCGTCACCGTCTCCGGTTCACCCCTGGGCGCCACCATGGACTCCAGATGGACGGGCTCAAGGCGGGCACCTACTACACTGACGGCCGTTGCCCGCGCGCGGTCGAGGCCACGCGCCACCAAGCCGTCGCGTGATCCTGGCGGTTCGATTCGCTCACCTCAGGCTCGGCCCGTGCGGCGGGCAGACGGTGCGAAGGGGACTGTCACATGTCTCCACTGTGGACCTATGCCAACACCGAAGCCCCGTCGCGCATGCGTGGACTCTGTGCCGGCGCCGGGTCTGCGGGACTGCAGCCGAAGTCGGTCAGTCGTCCAACCACCGTCGTTGTTTGGCGTACTCGCCGAGCCGTTGCCGGATGTCAACGATCTGAACTCCGGTGAGCGTTGGGGCCGACGCGAGCAGGATGTCGGTCACCTCGCGGGCGAAGTCGGCCGCGGAGACGACCTCACACAGGTCGGAGTCCTGCGGATAAGCGGACGCTCGGTTCGACTCCCGGATGACCCTCGCCGTGAGCGCTTTGAGGCCCTGATCCGTGCTGATGGCCTCGAACTCCACGATCATGCCCTCCCGGAGCATGTGCGGGTCCCCCTGCAACGCGGACGCGTGGAGGAAGACGTCCTCGCCTCCGCTGTCCGGTGCGATGAAGCCGAAGCCCTTGACAGTGCTGTACCGAATGATCCGACCGACCTGCACACCCATCACCCTTACCACCAACAACGACGACACCTGACCGCGTGACGCACCGCCAAGCGGAGCGCCTGCGAGTATGTTATCTGCAAGCCAACGTGGGCGCTGCACGCGGCGCGCCGCGGGTCACGTGAGGACGAATTCGTACGGCTGTCGTCGAGTCACCACCGTCCGATCGTGACCGCGCGGTCCGGGAGAACGAGAGTCAGCCTCGACGGGGTCGTCAGCGTGAGTGCGTCGTGGCTGAACGCGAGCGTGACGGGTGAACCGGCCGGTCCCAGCGCGCGGTGCAGGTCCGCCGGGGACAGCCGCAGCTCGATCTGGCAACGGTTCGATTCGGTCATGATCCGACCGGCGTCGTCGTGCGGGTCGGTTGCCCGCGCGACCGCGAGCGGCGAGCCCGGCGGCGACGCGTTCCTATGACGGGCGCTTCACGGGAGACATCGTCGGCCGGCCACGGGACGGCCAACGCCGCGCAGACTTGTCCACAGTAGAGTTCCTGAGTCCGGGCGGTCATCCGCACCGGCTTGCGACGGCAATGGGCGCACACTAGAGAGATTGACTCCGTCCGGCCGCGGTCGCGGATCAGCAGTAGCCCGGCGCGGACGACGCCCCACCCGCCGGTGTTGAGCGCATCGCGACCGCAGGGCTCTCGTACCGGGCACTCGAGGCAGATCTCGACCGCGGTCGCTCGCATCGCACGGTCATCCGCCGACCACTCCGGATCGCAACCGGAGCACGCCGCCAGTTCCCACCACTGATTGCCGTCCATTGTGCGTCCCTCGGTCGTGGCAATCGCCAGCAGTGACTGCTCGCGGCACACTCATCTGGTGCTCGCGATCGCTACCCTCGGGGTCGGCAAGCGCACGACCACATCGGAGCCGTCCGAGTGGAACTAGATCTGCATCTCGTCCAGCACAACGGCTCGAGTGGTCGGCCGCTCGCGTGCCGGATCAACGGTCGGGCCTGCGACTAGGACCGAACGACCTTGGCATTGGCAAAGATCTCGCCGATGTGGTCGGGGTGGAAGAACTCAGCCGGCGGTACGGTTCCCGCGATCACCCCGATGAACCGATCCATCGCCCGCTGGTTGCCCTGGAGCGCGGCGAAGAGTTGTTGCATCTCGGCCGGCGGCGGCTCGAGGGTGGCGAACTCGGTCGTGAAACCGTAGATGGGCAGGGCCGCTTCGTCGCGGGTCAGCTGGTACTCACCCATGACGTCGTCGAAGCTGCCTTCGCCGCGAAAAACCATGCCCAGCGCGGTCGCGCACGCTTCCGCGTCACGGAAGGCGTCCCTGATGCCCTGAGCGGTGATCGGGTCCTTGCAGTACCCGGCGTCGCCGATGAGTGCCCACCCCGGCCCGTACGGCTTGCGGAAGAAGTTCGGAGTGGCAGCGCCGATAGAACCGCTCCACTCGGTGGCGGCTCGCACCCGGTCGGCGAAGTCCGGCGCGAGTTCGAGCGTCTTCAGATAGTTGCCCTCGACATCGGTCTTGTTCGCCTCCCGCTCGGCGATGGGCCAACCAACGACGAGCAAGGTCAGACTCATCGTTCGTGGGGATCGCGGCCCATCCCCGCTCCGGTCGGATGTAGGTCTCAAAACCGTCGACCGGAAGGTCCCGCCAGTAGGTGTAGTAGCCCACCTGCAGCGGCGGCTTCTCGTTGTACGCTTGGCGCCCCGACGACCTGGGCGACGCGGGAGTTGCGCCCGTCCGCACCGATGACGACGCGGGCACGCTCTACTGTGGACTTTCGGTTCGCGTCGTGGCCGCGGATGCCGACGACCGTCCCGTCCTCGATGACGAGCTCATAGACGGTGAATCGTTCGCGAACCTCGGCGCCGGCGGCGGCGGCCGCGTCGACCAGGATCTTGTCGAGCAGCGTTCGCCGTGGCGCCAGGCCGATCGAACTGCCGTCGCGGCGTTCGTGTGGTGCCGCTGATGGTGAACGGGCCGAAGTCGAAGCTGTAGGACGCCGATCGGCGGGCAGCCTGCTTGGCGATCGCCGCGTCGAGCAGGCCCCATCGCTGCAGCGCCGCGACGCCGGGTGCGTGGATCACGAGTGTGGATACGGTGTCACTCGGGAACGTGGCCCGGTCGACCAGCAGCACCCGGTAGCCCTTGCCGCGCCAGCAGCATTGCGGTCAGGCGAGCCGGCGCATCGCGCGCCGACGATGATCACGTCGTAGTTGGTGGCCATCCGTCCGTCCTCCTGGAGCTTGTTGGATGTGCCTCAGCCTGACGTGCACCCGGCTACCGCGGATCGGGGAGCTCCCCTATTCGGTCCCCGGTTTCAGCCGCGCGGCGTAGGCAGCGGCCTCGGCGCGGCTGCGCAGACCGAGCTTGGCCAGAATATTGCCGACGTGGTGCTCGACGGTCTTGCGGCTGATGAAGAGCCGTTCGGCAATCGTCCGGGTTTGACATGCCCTGACCGAGCAGTCGCAGCACCTCGGCCTCTCGTTGCGTCAGCGCGCTCTTGGACGGTCGGGGCGAGGCCGGCCGAACGCCGAGCGAGCGCAGCAGGGCCGCCGCCGCGTCGACCTGCCGGGCCGCATCGAGCCGTTCGAACGCGTCCAACGCCGCCCGGGCCTCGGCGATGGCGACCTCGGGACGACTCGCTTGCATGGCCCGGGCCAGCGCCAGGCGCGAGTGGGCGAGTTCCATCGGCGTCTGGGCGCGGGCGAAGCCATCCAACGCCTCGCGCAGGCAGGCTTGGGCGTCGTCCGTGCGGTCGGCCCGCCAGGCATACGCGGCCTCGGGCCAGCGCGGCGGCGGCGCTGAGGTAGACGCTGTTGTGGCGCGCGGCGCAGCGCGCCAACTGTCGGCCGCCTCGGCGGCATCGGCGAGGCGGTCGGCGGCGAGGTGCACGTCGACGAGCAGCGCCAGCAGCGGCGCCGTTGCGGTGCTGTCCGGTTCGATTGGCCAGCGCCCGCTCCAGCCGATCGACCGCGAGCGTCGTCTCGCCCCGGTCGAGGTGCACCGCGGCCAGTGGGCGGGCGGCGTCGTTCGGATCGCACATACGGGCCGGCGAGCAACTGCTCGGCCTCGTCGAAACGTCCCTGCCGGACCCGCAGGTCGGCCAGCCGGACGACGCGCGCCGGCCCGCAACCGCGAACGTTCGCCCGAGCCCCCACAGCCGGACCGCCTCGCTCAGCGCCGCGTCGGCCTCGGGCCACCGTCCGGCCGCGGTCAGCATGCCGCCGTAGTGCGTGTGGCAGAACGCCGACACGGCCGGAAGGCCACGGCGCACCGCGATCGCTCACCAATGCGGATCCATTGGTCGGCCCGGACCGACGTCGTGCGCGTGTTCGCAGGCCGAGAAGAGCTGGCAGAAGATCTCTTCCAAGACGACGAAGTCGTCCACCTCGCCGCCCGCGACTGCGGCGAGCGCCTCGTCGAGCATGACCATTCCCTCCTCGACGCGGTCGCCGTGCACGAGGCTCGCGCCGAGATAGCTCAGAGTCGACAATTCCAGATCACGATCGTCGTACTGTCGAGCGATCGCCAACGCCGTCCGGAACTGCTCTTCCTTCCGCTCTCGGTCGCCTTCGAACATGCCGGAATTGAGTGCGACCCAGCCAGCCTCCGGCGTCATCGTGTCCGTCGCCAGGGTCCGCGCCCGGGCCATCCACCCGCCGCCCACCGCGCCGTCACCGATCACCTGGTAGTACATCCCCGCCAATGTACGGGCGACCCGCACCGCCCCGATCCGATCTCCGGCCCGCCGATAGCCGGCATACGCCGCCTCCCAAGACTCGATCGCGCCAGGGAAGTCGAGCTCCAGATAGGACACCTGGGCCAAGGCCTCCGTCACCGAGGGTTCCCCGCGGTCCGCGCCTTCGAGCAGGCGCCGGGCAGTGGCCGCGTCACCGGCCCTGATCGCGGTGCGGGCCGGGCTAATGAGCTTGTCGACCGACACCACCCGATCGTCCCATGACCCCGAACCGCCACGCCGAAGCGGGCCGGCGGAACTGTCCCTACCACTGTGGATGATCGTAAAAGGCATCAACGTCCAACGGTGGGCCCGGCACACGGGTGGCTTGGCCGTGGCCACGGGCAACTAACCTCGGCCATTCGCCTTCCTCGATGTGGGCCGGCGCAGATACTGCCCATGAGGCTCGCCCACGATGTGCCCGTTACTCAGTACGGCCTGGCCCCGCAGGAAGGTGTCCGTGACCCGCGCGGTGAGTTCGAAGCCCTCGAATGGCGTGTACTCCTGGGTCGACTCGGAGTCGGCGGCGCGCACCATCCATGACGCGTCGGCGTCGACGAGGCGATGTCGGCGTCGTAGCCCTCGGCGATCGTGCCCTTGGTGTGCAGGCCGAACCGCTGGGCCGGGTTCCAGCGACGTCAGCTGCGCGACCCGGCTGTAGCGGCAGGCCGCGCTTGCGGCCCTTCGCTGACCAGGCCGGGCAGCAGATACTCGGTGCCGCCGAAGCCCGGACTTCGCCAGGAACACGTCGTCGCGCGGTTCGCCGAACTTCGTCTCGTCGCGGCAGCACGCGTGGTCGCTGACAACCCAGTCGATCGTCGCCGGCGAGCAGGTGCTCCCACAGCGCCTCCACGTCCTCGCGTGGACGCATCGGCGGGTTGACCTTGCCGCCGATGCCCGCTCGCGGTGTCGATGTCGGCGAGCAGGTGGCCGATCGTCACCTCGCGACGGAAGTCGATGTGCGGGAACGTCTTCGCCATCATCATCGCCGCCTCGATCGCCTTGCGCGACGAGAGGTGCAGCAGGTTGATGTTGGGCAGGGCGGTCTCGTGCGCGAGGTAGGACGCGATGGTGACCGCCAGTCCCTCGGAGTGCGGCGGGCGGGACGCGCTGTACGCCTCGAGGCCCGTGAGCGTGCCTTCGGCCTCGACCATCTTGGTGTACGCCGTCATGATCTCGGCGGTCTCGCAGTGCAGCGACAGCGAGATGCTGTCGGCGATCTCCGGGCCGCTCGCTCCCGCGCCGCTGGATCGCCGCGCATCACGAACTCGAAGTGCGCGTAGTCGTACCGCTCGTCCTCGGCGAGTCATCAGGAACGACGACTGATCGGTACGAGCGGCCGTGCAGACCGTGGCTGCCGTAGAACATGAAGATCTTGAACGACGTCACGCCGAACTCGTCGATGAGCATCGGGGATCTCGTCGATGTGCTCGCCTGCATCGGCGCGACGTGGAAGGCGTAGTCGACGTAGCGCCCGGCCCTCGCGCGGCGCGCAGCACCTCGGGGAAGAACTCGGCGTACGGCGCCGCCGCGGTTCAGGTAGTACTGGCCGGTGCGCATGTAGGTCAGCGCCGGTGGTGACCCCGCCCTGCGCGCGCGGCCCGGCTCTCGGTCTGCGGTGTCGACGTCGAGCGGGTTGTAGATGCCCCAGTGCTGGTGGGCGTCCACGACCCCGGGAAGGACGAGCTTGCCACCGGCGTCGACCACGGCGGCTGCGTCATCGCTGGATGTCGCGGTCGATCCGGACGACACGTGCCGTCGGCGATGGCGAGATCGAGCTCCGCGACCTCAGGATGATCCGGCCGTACCACCCGGGTGTTCCTTATCAGCAGGTCCACAGTGGCCACGATTCCTCCTTCCCCAGTTCACATCGATGTCTCGCAATGGGTCGAGCAACTCGCCCATGTCCGATACCGTCTCCAGCCGGGCGCAGCGCTCGCGCAGCTGTCCGACCACAGTGGACGGAAGTACCCGGCCGGCATTGTCGGCGAACTTGCGAGCCAACTCGTCGAACGAGAGTGGACGATCCGGACCGCCGCGAGTGGTGAGCACGCTCTCCACCAGCTCGCGGCCATCGTGGGTCCGCACCCGCAACAACGGCCGGGAACTGCCGCGGGAAGATGGCCGAGCAGCGCTCGTCCGCGACGACGTCGACGAGAGCCATGAGCTCGCGCCGCATGGGGTCGCGGGCGAGTTCGTCGGTGAAGTCGTCGAGTCCGACCGCCAGCCCGCCGCCGCCGAGCAGGCCCGCGACGACGGTGTACGGGCCGCTGAACTGAGCCTTGTACCCGGTCTCGGGAGTGCGTTTGACTTCGATCGGCTCGCCGATGGTGCGCAGAGTCGCCGCCGGGACGCCGAGCTCGATCGACGCGATCGGCGCCGATATCGAGTCCGCGTTCCCGCAGCGCGCGGGCGGCGTCGATGCCGGCATGGGTGAAGTGGTTAGCCGGGTACGGCTTGAAGAAGATTCCGGGTATCGACCACTCGCCGCCGAGACCGTCCACAATCGACTGAATGGAGGTCGAACTCCGGTGCAGCCACGCCATGAAGAACCCGAACCGACCCTCGAGCACGGTCGGCGGTCCGGTGAATCCACCTCTGGCGAGTTGCGCCGCCGACACCGCAGCGTGCGCGGCCCAGCCGCAGTGCATGCGCTTCACGGTGCCGCCGGTGCGATTGGCCTCGATGATGCCCGGACGCCATCGACGCGGCGAGCGCCCATCGCGTTGGCGACGCCATCGGCGCCGAGGTCGTACAGGACGGCCGCGGCGGCGGCGCCACCCAGCGTGCCGCAGATCGACGTGGCGTGTTGTCCGTGCTCGAAGAACAGCGAGTTCGACTGTTGTCGTCGTAGCCGGCCATTCCCGAGCCGGACGCAGATCTCGAGCCCGGCGGCGATGGCCGCGATCGTGTGCCGGCCGTCGGCACCGTCGTGCTCGGCCGCGGCGAGCGCGGCCGGGATCACACGACGCGCTGGGATGCAGCACCGAGGGCAGGTGGGTGTCGTCGTAGTCCAGTGAGTGCGCCAGCACCCCGTTGACGAACGCGGCTGACGCGGCCGGCAGCCGATCAGATATCCCGATGGCGCTCGCCTGTTCCCGCCCGCCCTGGTCCAGCACCCAGTTCCTCGCGACCCCCGCGGTGGACAGCGGTGACGCCGCGGCCATGATGCCGACGATGTCGAGGACGCGCTTGCGCACGCTGTCGATGACGTCGCTCGGGCAGCGTCTCGAAACGGCTGTCGATGGCGAACGCGGCCGAGCCGGCTGGCCAGAGTCTGTTCAGTCACGGGCGATCAGCGCCTGCGGACGCACGGGCGAGCCGGTGGCGCCGACGAGATTGCAGCGGGGATCAGGACGAAGCGTGAACTCGTGATGCCTGAGCCTGCAGCCAGCTCGTCCAGGGCCAGCGTCTCGATGATGTAGATGCCACTGTCGACGAGCAGCATCCGATGCGCGGGTAGAAGGCCATGCCCGGTCTCCGGCGCGAGCCGTTCAAAGGCGATCGTGTCGGCACCGAGCGGCGTGGACCTGCCGTTGCGCGAGCCACTGCGCCCCGGCCTCGCCGACGCCGGGTACGCCGGTCGCCGACCGACGTAGGCCTCGGCGTCGTGTGTCCAAGAGCCGGCCCCAGCCGCTGCGGACCAGCACCACGTCGCCGGCCTCGACCGAAACGCCCTGCCGGCTTCGGCGGCCGTCGACAGGTCGTCGGGGTTGATCTCGTATCCCGGGAGCGCACGATCGGACAGCCGAGCGCGGCCGGCGACGTCGAGCAGCACGCCGCGGCGCACGATCGGCGCGATGGTGTGCGCGCCGTGAGCCGGCGAACCGGCCGCCGGCGCCGGCCTCGGCGGCGTCGACGCCGCCGTGCAGCCGACCGTCGTGCGACACGTGGGCCAGCGCGTCGATGTGGGTGCCGACGTGGGTACCGGTGACGATGATGTCGTTGGCCGCCGAGCCGCCGTCGGCGCGCACCATGTCGCCGTGCCGGCGGGGCAGGGCGTGCCAGAACGGCGGGTGGTTCGGCGACTGCGGCATGCCGACGAACATCGGCCGGCCGAGGTCGTACGACCCGCGTACGCGCCGGCGGCCGTACCGGCGTCGAGCAGAGCGTCGGTCACGCGATCCACGCCCGTGTCGCCGCAGGACGCGCGGCGCAGCTCCGTGCGGCGTCGACAGCCGAGTTCGCTGCGAGGACCTCGTCGGTGTCGGCACCGAGCGCCCGGCCGGTGAATCGGATGCGGCCGGGGGTGTCGGACATCCGCCACATGCACGTTGTGCATGAGGATCGCGCCGAGGTCCGGGTCGGGTACCTCGACGAGCATCTGCGTCGGCCGGATGTGCTGGTCCGCGACGAGGTCGCGGCGCGTCGTAGCACCGGCGCGATCGGCGGCGCCCGCCTCGGCGAAGGCGTCGATGACCTCGTCCCGGTTCGCTGCGGCGATCCATCCGCCGACGTACTCGTCGAGCAGGTCGGCGTGCGCGGCCCGGCCGCCGCCCGGACTGGCGAACCACGGCTCGTCGATGACCTCGGGGTGGCCGACGAGGCGCATGACCCGCTCGGCGATGCGTCTGCGCGCTGGTGGAGACCGCGACCCACGTCGCCGTCCCTGGTGCGGTAGGTGTTGCGCGGGGCGTTGTTGGTCGACCGGTTGCCGTGCCGCTGCTGCGACCACGCCGAGCTGGTCGTAGACGGTGGGCGCCGGGCCGACCGCTGTCATGATCGGCTCGAGGATGGCTGAGGTCGACGACCTGGCCCTGCCGCCGGCCCGGTCGCGGGGCGACAGCGCCATCATCGTGGCCGACGACGCGGCGATCGCCGCAGATGCCGTCGGCGAGGCCGAACGGCGGCAGGGTCGGCGGCCCGTCGGCCGCGCCGGTCATCGCGGCGAACCCGCTCATCGCCTCGGCCAGGGTGCCGAAGCCGGGCCGCTGCGCGTACGGCCCGTTCTGGCCGAAGCCGGTGATCCGCACGATGACCAGGCCAGGATTGACCTCGTGTAACTCGATCCGGCCCGATCCCCCACCGCTCGAGCGTGCCGGGCCGGAAGTTCTCCACGACCACGTCGGCGGTGCCGGCCAGCCGGACGAAGAGGCTCGGCGCCCTCCGGCGTCGCGAGATCGAGCCCGATGGTGCGCTTGTTGCGGGCGATCTCCTTCCACCACAGCGGGATGCCGTCCTTGCTCGCGGCCGTGTCCGCGCATGCTGTCCCCGGTCCGCGGATGTTCGACCTTGATGACGTCGGCTCCGAAGTCCCCGAGGATCTGGCAGCACAGCGGTCCCGGCCAGGATCGTGGAGGCGTCGACGACGCGAACTCCGTCCAGAGGCATCACGGGCGACTCACCCCCGAATTGTTCCGCGTGGTGAAACGTATCGACAAGGCATCGTAGGCCCTGGCGTTTCTTCGAGCCAAGAACCCGGGCTCATCGCGCGCATCCGTTCCGCTAAGAGGAACACCGTCATCGGGATGCGTCCCAACCCAATGCTCGGGAGATCTCCGTCGCGGCCGAACGGACGACCGGGAGGTACCGGGCGACCGCGGCGTCGTCGAACCGATCGACGGGCCCACAGACGCTGATCGATCCGACCACGCCACCGTCGATGTCGAAGACCGGGGCCGCGACCGAGCCGGCCGCGACTTGACGCTCACCCCTCGAAATCGCGTAGCCGGAGGCTCGCGTCTCGGCGAGTCGGCGGCGCAGTTCCCTCGGGTTGCGAATGGTCTCCGGCGTGAGCCGGTCAAGCCCCGCCTGAATGACCCGTTCGATGGTCTCGTCGGGAAGGTAGGCGAGGATCGCCCGGCTGGACGCTCCGGCGTACAGCGGGTACGGCCGCCCGAGCTCGACCGTCATCTTGATTTCCTGGGGACTCTCGAACTGATCCAGGTAGATCCGGGAATCCTGCAGGCGTGCCGAGAGTGTCGTGGTCTCGTTGGTGATGTCACGCATCCGCCGCAGCGTCGGCTGAGCCGCCTGGCGCAGGTCGAAGTCCCGCATCGCCCGGGCGCCCAGCGCGATCGCGCCAGGCCCGAGCCGGTACTCCCGCGTGCTCGGGTCCGTCCGCACCAACGACCGCGCGGCGAGCGACTGCAGGATCCGGTGGACCACCGCCTTGCTCAGTCCCAACTGGCGGGCGATCTCCGTGACGCCCATGGCAGTCGGACCTCTGGCGAACATCAACAGCACGTCGGCGACGCGGCTGGCCGCTTCGGTACCCACGACGCCCGCCCCGGGTGCCTCGGCCATTGTTCCTCCAAGCGGATCGGATTGCTACCTGCGCCGTCCCAACAATTGCCCGTTCACTGTCACTGGTCAACGATATGGCTTCTTCGTGTTCCGCGGAGAGGAACGAGCGTTCAGCAGACCTTACGCTTGGAACGCCGTTCCAGTAACGTTCAAGCGACGCTGCTGACGAGCGAGGAAGTGAAGCATGGCACTGGCTCCTGGCGGCGCGCCGGTCACCATCGCCGACGGCATCCGCGGTTACGCGAAGGCGACCCCCGGCGCGGTCGCGGTCATTGATGGCGACAAGAAACTGAGCTTCGCGGCGTTGAACGAACGGGCCAGCCGGCTCGCGAATGTCCTTCGCGGTGCGGGTTTGCGCCTGGGCGCGCGGGTGGGCGTGCTACTCGGCAACCGGCTGGAATATCCCGAGGTCGCCTGTGGCATCGCGAAGGCGGGCCTGGTCATGGTCCCATTGAACCCGCGGTTGACGGCGGCCGAGGTCGGGTTCGTCATGGGGCACTCCGGTTGCCGCGCCCTGGTTCTGGACAACGCCCTCGCCAACGCGGCGGCGGGTCCGGTGCAGGAGTTCGGCATCGACCTCGTGTTGGGCATTGACGGCGATGGCCTGGGCCATCGCTACGAGACCGCGCTCGAGAATGCGGCGGCGAGTGACCCGGCGATCGCGGTCGACGAGACAACGCCCTTCTGCATCGCGTACACGTCCGGAACCACGGGCGATCCCAAGGGCGTGGTCATCAGCCACCGCTCCCGATCGCTCACGTTCTACTGCTCCGCCCTCGAATGGGGCCTGGCCAACGGGCGGATATCCATTGCCGTGGCGCCCATGTACCACGGAGCTGGGTTCGCATTCGGCTACGCGCCGGTGTACACCGGCGGCACCGTGGTGATGCTGAGGAGGTGGGATCCCGAGGAGTTGGTCGATCTTGCGGAGCGCCACCGGGCGCAGTCGGTCTTCCTGGTTCCGACCCACGCGCAGGCCCTGCGCTCACTTGGTGAGAGTGCTCTCGCCGTCCGCGATCTGCGGAGCCTCGACACGTTGTTTTTCAACGCCGCGGCCCTGCCGTGGCCGCTCAAGCAGTGGGTCATGGACGCCTTCCCGCGCGCCGGCGTACACGAGCTGTACGGCTCGACCGAGGCCGGCATCGTCACGGACCTGCGGCCGCGGGACATGCGTCGCAAGCCCGGCTCCGTCGGGCACGCGTGGTACATGACGGAACTGCGCATCGTGGGGACGGATGGCGCACCGGTCGGACCCGGGGAGCCCGGCGAACTGTACAGCCGGTCGCCGTTCCTCATGAACGGCTACCACGACAACCCCGAGGCCACGGCGGCCTGCACGACCGATGATGGATTCCTGACGTGCGGCGACATCGTGACGGCGGACGAGGAGGGCTACGTATTGATCGTCGATCGGAAGAAGGACGTGATCGTCACCGGCGGCGTAAACGTCTATCCGCGCGAGATCGAGGATGTTCTGCTGAGCCACCCCTCGATCGGCGACGTGGCGGTCGCCGGTGTCGAGTCGGAGCACTGGGGCGAGGAGATCGGCGCGTGGGTCGTGCCCCGACCCGGCGAGCGGATCGATCCGGCCACTTTGGACGCACACTGCCGGCAGGTACTGGCCGGATTCAAGATTCCGCGGCGTTGGCACGTCGTAGATGCCTTGCCCCGCAACGCCGCCGGCAAGATCCTCAAGCGGCAACTGCGGCCGACCGACGCGATCCGGTCCGGTGCCCAGTGAGCAGTGGCTGGACCCTGCAGAACCTGGCGATCGTGTTGCATCTGCTCCTGTTCGTCTACTGGCTGGGCTCCGACATCGGCGTGTTCTACACCAGCCGGTTCGTGACGCGACCAGACCTCTCGATCCAGGCGCGCGGCGTCGCGGTCAAAATCATGGATGTCGTGGACATGGCACCGCGCATCTGCCTGGTGCTCTTCCTTCCCAGCGGTGTCACGCTCATGGCCGCGAGCGACTACGGCCGCGACATTTTCGGCGGCTGGCCTCTGGTGGCGATCTGGGTCGCGGGGTTGGGCTGGTTGGCCCTGGTGATCGCCGACCACCGCCGCCGGCCGGATCGGCTCGGCACGCTCGTCCACCGTGCCGACCTCGTCGTCCGGGTCACGCTCGTCGTTGGACTGCTCGCGGTCGCGGGCTACACGGTCGTGGCGGAGCGCCCGTTCGGCGTTACCACGAATCCCAACTGGTTGGCGGGCAAGGTCGCGGCGTACGCGTTGTGCATCGCGTGCGGCGTCGCCATCCGGTTGAGGCTGGCACCGTTCGGGCCGGCGTGGGCCGAGGTCGTCGCGGGTCGAAGCACGCCCGATGTGGAGCGACGGCTGGAGCGTTCGGTGCGCGGAACATTGCCGTTCGTATACGCCATCTGGGCGCTCGTCGTCGTCGCCGCCGTGCTCGGCGTTGTCAAACCCGGGTCCACTGTGTCATGAGTCAGACCCTGTCATGAGCCAGGATCCGGCTGACGAGATCAGGCATCTGATCGCCAGCATCTTCGCGTCATTCGCCGCCGGCGATGTGGGCGGGATCGACGACTGTCTGGATGAGAGTGCGACGATCTGGGACGTGTTCACGCCCGATCTGATCGTCGGCAGCGCCGCCCGCGACGAGTTCCACGCGCGGGACCGGGCCCAGATGCAAGCCCGAGGACCACTGCACCTGGACGTTGGTCCGGCCATTGTGGACGTTCGGGGTGACGTCGCGTGGGCACGCTATCTGGTGACGTTCCGCTACGAGCCGCCGGGCGAGACGAGCGGAACGGTAAGGGTCACGGACGTCCTGGTTCGACGCGGCGACGGTTGGCGGGTGGTGCACCATCACGAGGGCCTTGCCCCGGTGGGGCCACCATGGTGAGGATCGCCTCGTACGTCTGGGCTTCCCGCTCGGGTGTCAGGCCGGATGCCGGGGTGAGTAGGATGGCGTCGACCTCGTCTCCGTAGCCGGCGAGGCGGCCGCGGAGGTCCTCGACGGTACCGACCGCGACGAAGCGGTTCACCAATTCCTCGTCGTCGAGCCGGTCGGGGTCTAAGCCCTCGGCGATGGCGATTTCACGGAAGTAGGGCACCGACCGGTATCGATGTAGCGACGCGCTGGCCTCGGTGAGCGACTCGTGTCGGCCGCGGGTCGTGCCGTCGTGCACGGCGATGCGCAGCATGAGGGTCCGGTGCGCGCGTCGCCCGGCCAACGCGTCGCCCGTCGCGAGCGCTGGCACCAGGGTTTCCCGTAGCCAACGCTGGGTGTGCACGACGTTGACGATGACGCCATCGCCTACCTCGGCGGCCACCCGGGCCAGGGCGGGCCGGGTCGCGGCGAGATGAACCGGGATCTCGTGCGCGGGCGGCTCGGCGCGGTCGGTTCCGTAATGGGACACGCGAAAGAACTCACCCTCGACATTCGCCGGCGCACCCGCCCAGGCGCGCGCGGCCGACCGCACGACGGCCACGTACTCGCGCAGGCGGGCCAGCGGGCGAGTCGGGTCGATGCCATGGAAGTCCCGATTCCACGCCGCGGGCATCGTTCCGAGGCCCAGAGTGAACCGGCCGCCGGACATCTCGGCCAGCGTCAACGCGCCGACCGCCGTGGACACCGGCGAGCGGGCCCAGGTTGTCACGGCGGTCATGAAGGGAACCCGGGTCGTCGCCCCGACCAGGAGGGCGGCCGCGGCGAGGCTGTCGTATCGGGCCTCGCCGACCGCGACCATCGCGGCCCCGGCGTCCTCCGCCGCCGCCGCAAGCCGGCGGTGTTCGGCCCACGGCAGTGGCGGGACCGCCAGACAAATACCCAGTTCGGGGATCAAGCCGTCGGAGCGGCGCCAAGGTAGGCCGCCTGTACCCGTGGGTCCTCGCGCAGCTGCTCCGCGCTGCCCTCGATCACGACCTGGCCGCGTTCGAGAACGTAACCGCGGTCGGCCAGGCGTAACGCCGTCAGCGCCTCCTGCTCGACCAACAGCACGGCCAGTCCCCGCTCGCTGTGCAGGCGACGCAGGTAACCGAACAGCTCGGCCGTCTTGATGGGCGCCAGTCCCAATGACGGCTCGTCGAGCATGAGCAGCCGGGGCTCGCACATCAGGGCGCGAGCGACCGCCAGCATCTGCGCCTCGCCACCGGACAGGGTCCCCGCCGGCTGCGCGCGGCGCTCGCGCAGGACGGGGAACAGGTCGAGCAGCTCGGTGAGCGTGCGGTCGGTACGACCCCGGTCCCGCCGGCGAGCGAAGGCGCCGAGCCGGAGGTTCTCCTCGACCGTGTGGTCGGGGAAGATGTGGCGCCCTTCCGGGACGTGGCCGATACCGAGTCCGGGGCGTCGCCAGCCGGCGACGCGGGTGATGTTCCGCCCTCGCAAGTGGACAGTGCCGGCGGTCGGCGGCACCAGACCCGACACCGTACGAAGCGTCGTCGTCTTGCCGGCGCCGTTGGGACCGAGGAGAACCACGAACTCGCCGTCGCCCACCACAATGTCGACGCCGCGCAACGCCTGTACGCCGCCGTAGCGTGCACTGACCCCCCGAAGTTCGAGGACGGGACCGGTCATGATGTCTCCGGTACCAGGTCGGGCCGGCCGAGATACGCGTCGCGGACCGCCTGTGACCCGCGGACGCGCTCCGGGTCGCCCTGCTCGATCACCTTGCCACTCTCGAGGACCGTGATCTCGTCGCAGAGTCCCATCACGAAATCGACGTTGTGCTCGATCAGCACGACCGCCAGTCCACGATCGCGCAGGGCGCGGCATAGTCGGGCCAGTGCCACGAGCTCGGTCGCCGTCAGGCCCGTCGCCGGCTCGTCGAGGATGAGGACCCGCGGCCGCGTCGCCACCGCCCGCACGACCTCGAGCAGTCGCTTCTGGCCGTGGGAGAGGCTGCTGGCCGTCCAGGTCGCCCGGGAGCTGAGTCCGGCGAAACGCAGCAGTTCCATCGCCTCCGCGCGCTCTTCGCGGTCCTGCCGTCGGTAGGCCGGCGACCGCACGACCGCACCGATCCACGTGTACCGCTCGCGCAGCCGCATTCCCGTGAGAACGTTGTCCAGGACGCTGACCCGCTCGAAGAGATGCGGTGCCTGGAACACCCGCGTCACGCCGACTGCAGCGATCCGGTGCGGTGTCGACGGGGCTGGCTCGCCGAAGATGCGCACCTCGCCGCGATCCGGCTTGAGGAAGCGGGTCATGCAGGCGACGAGCGTGGATTTGCCGGAGCCGTTGGGGCCGATGATGCCGTGCACGGTGCTCGGCATGACCTGTAGGTCGATGCCGTCGACCGCGCGTACGCCACCGAAGTACTTCATTAGGCCAGCGCCTTCCAGCGCCGGCGCGCCATCGCGAGCCTCGACGCGGGGGACGGTCGCCGGGACTTCGCCCGGCGCCTCGTCCTCATCGCCCGGGTCGGTCCGCTCCCGACCCAAGCGGCTCGATCGCCAGGACCCGACGATGCCGGCCGGAATGAGCATGATGGCCGCCAGCAGCACGAGCCCGAGGATGAGTGTCGTGTAGCGCGCGTAACCCTTAATGAGCTCGACCACGAGGGCGATGATCGCGACTCCGATCAGCGGCCCGGCGAGCGTGCCGATGCCGCCCAGGAAGAGGCCAACGAAGAAGATCAGTCCATTGTCGAGCAACCCGACGTCGGGGTTGATGAAACCCAACTGGAGCGCGTACAGGCCGCCGGCGAGACCGCCGATGCCCCCCGCGACGCCGAAGGCCAGAAGCTTTGTCGTGGCCGGCCGGATCCCCATTGCGCTGGCGGTGTCCGTGGATTCCCGGACCGCCATCGCTGCGCGGCCCGCCCCGCTGCGCACGAAGTTGCGTTGGACGATGTACGCGACGGCGAGAAGGGCGAGAACGACGTAGTAGAACTGGGCCTTGGGCATGATTTCATCGCCGACGGTCGGGGCGACGCCGGCGATACCAACGACGCCGCCGGTGAGCGGATCCGCGGAGCGCCCGATCTCGACCACGATCAGGTCGGCGGCTAAGGTGATCATTCCAAAGTAGAGATACGTCGCTCGGAGGCTGACCAGCAGCACGGCCAGCGAGAGCAGCGCACCGACAACGACGGCCAGGGCCATCCCGATCAGCCACGACCAGTCGTGCTTCACGACGGTGATGGCGACCGCATACCCGCCTACAAGCTGCAGCGCCGTCTGCATCATCGACAGCATCCCGCCGTACCCCATTGAGATGTTCAGAGAGATGGTCAGGATCGCCGCGATCGCCGCGGAGGCGACAATGCCGTTGTAGTAGTTCGCGTTGTAGCTGTAGTAGTCGGTGATCCGCGGCCAGAACAGCAGCACCACGATCACCGCAGCGGCCAGCCCGGCGAGCACGGTCGACCGGACCCCGCCGAACCTGGAGACCACAGCGTCGAGCCTGCGCATCAGTGAGCCTCCAACGGCTTCCCGAACAGTCCGGACGGAAACGCCACCAGGATCACCGCGAGCGCCGCGAAGACCGCGAGGTTGCCGATCGTACCGCTGATCTGCGACCGGACCACGGTGTCGAGGATGCCGACCAGGAACCCACCGAGCAGGGCACCCCGGGGCGAGCCGACGCCTCCGATCACCGCGGCGGTGAAGCCCTTGATCGTGAAGAGCAAGCCGGACGCGGGGCCGATGAAGATGACCGGCGCGACGAAGAACCCGGCCAACGCGGTGATGACCGCGCCGATGACGAAGCTCAACGTCACCAGGCGCTGGACCGGGATTCCCATCAGCACTGCGGTGTCGCTGCTGTGTGAGGCCGCCCGGATTGCCTGGCCGTACACATTGCGCCGCAGGAACAGGTCGTAGCCGATTGTCACGCCGACCGCCGCGACGATCGTCAGCAGTTCCTGCCAGTCGATGTGATTGCCCAGCAACGCCACCTGTCCCTCGACCATTGGCCGGGGCCTTAGCGCGGGGACGTCGATGTAGGCCAGGGTGAACAGGGACTGGAACACGAGCGCCACGGCCAGCGTCGCGATAATCCAGGCGTAGCGCGAGCCCGACAGCCGCACCGGCAGGATGATCAGGCGCTCCATGACCAGGCCCAGAACGATCGCGGTCCCGATGACAGTGAGCAGCGCGACCGCCCAACCGAGCTTCCAGAGGGCGACAACCTGGTACGAGACGGCCGCGCCCAGGACGAGTGCCTCGCCCTGGGCGAAGTTCATGATGCGCGTGGGCTGGAAGACGACCGCCAGGCCGAGCGCGACGAGCGCGTACGCGGTTCCGGAGAACAGTCCGTCCAGGACGACGTCGATGCTCACGGTCGCTTCCTACTCGTTCCCGCTCCGCCGAGAAGGTACGGGTGCCGGCGCGCCTGCGGTGCACGCGCCGGCACCTTCGCGACTCAGCTGCTGGAGGTCACATCGGTTGTGTACCAGCCCTGGCCGTCCTTTTGCCACTTGTAGACACGGATGCAGGTAAGGGAGTAGAACTCGTGCGCAGTGCCGGGCTTGATCGCGCACCCGGACGGCGTGTCCTTGTCCGCCAGATCCAGGTTCGCGATCGCCTGCGCGACCTTACTGGAGTCGAGCGACTGGACCGCGTCCGCCGCCTTCGCGTACGCGTAGATGCAGTCGGCCGCGATCGCCGTGCCCTTGGGCGACTTGGCACCGGTGTTGGGACCCGTGTTGACGCCGAACTTGCTCTCGATCGCCTCGATGTGGGCCTTGTAACCCGCCTTCCAGGTCGATCGGTCGCGGATCGGGTACTGGTAGTTCGGGGCCGCGAACACGGTTCCCGCCGCGGCGTCTCCGGCCGCCTCGAGGAACGAGATGTTCTGAATTCCGGAGCCGCCGACGAGGACGCCCTTGTATTTCGCCTCGGCCGCGGCGGCCATCGTCTTGGCCCCACTGACGTTGCTCGAGATCCAGATCGCGCCGGCGCTGGCCAGGTGCTGCACGTACGGCAGGTGGGTCTGGTCATCCGTGCGCGTCTGCTCGTAGCTGGCAAACGAGATGCCGTACTTCGGGCCCACGCTGGTCAGCAGGGAGTTGACCGCCTTGCCGGTGTCATCGCCCTCGTAGATCTCGCCAATGGTTGTGATGTTCTGGGACTTCAGGTACTGCAGGACCTTCTCGACGTCGTCGGTCAGCCGGTCCTGCGACCGGAAGCCGTAGGTCAGGTCGTTGAACGTGCCAGCGGCGACCGCCGGCTGACAGTTCACCATCTTGTTCTGCTCGTAGATCGCCTTCGTCGCGTTGTAGAACGACGTGATCGACGGTCCAATGATGAGTTTGATCCGCTGATCGCCGGCGAGTTCGGTGGCGGCCGCCACGGCCTTGGCCGGGTCGAGGCCAACGTCTCGGGTAACGATGGTCAGCTTGGCGCCGCCGATGCCGCCGGCGGCGTTGATCTGGTCGACCACTACTTGCATCGAGTTCTGTTGTGACACACCGAGAACCGCGAAGGCGCCGGTCATCGGGGCCACGAGCCCGATCTGAATTTCGTTCGTGCCGGCGCTCCAACTGGCCTGGGGGTTCGGCCCGCCGCGATCCTCCTTGCTGGAGCAACCAGCCGCGGCGACCACCAGTGCCGTCGTCACGGCCGCCAACCTGAGGGATGTCTTTAGCACTGTGCCTCCTGCCCGGGTGTCCGACCGCGTTTCAAATCTGGAACTGCGTTCCACTCCTGGGAATGGGGTGAGCGTATGGCGCCGCCCGGGTGGGGTCAATAGTCTGAGGATTGCAGCTAGATTGCTTCGTGTCCCAGCCGGGTCGACAGCCGCTGGGTGACATCAAGCAGGGCCTCAACCGACGCCTCGGCCTCACCACGGAACCGTTCGATGGGACCGCAGACGCTGACGACGCCTTGCGGCCGCCCGCGATGGTCCAGAACGGGTGCCGCGACCGAGGCGGCGCCCGGCTGCCGCTCGGCGTATGACTGCGCGTACTTGCGGCGGCGAATCTGCGTGATCTCCCGTCGCAACTTGTTCCGATCGGTCACCGTGTCCGGCGTGAGCCGCTCCAGTTCCGGCTGGGCCAGGTAGGCGTCGACTTCGTCGTCGCTGAGGAAAGCCAGAAAGGCCTTGGACGAGCCACCGGCGTGCAGGGGATAGGGAGTGCCGAGCCGGACCGACATTATGACCTCGCGGCGCGGCGTCACCTGGTCGACGTAGAACCGGGTCCAACCCGACCGCACCGACAGCGTCGCGGTCTCCGCGGTCCGCTCGGAAAGCGCCACCAGTTCGGGATGGGCGATTCGGCGCAGATCGATGCGGTCGAGATAGGCCAGCCCGAGTTTCATCGCCCCGACGCCGAGGAAGTACCGCCGAGTGAGTTCGTCCAGCTCGATCAGTCCACGGGTACGCAGCGACGCGAGGATGCGGTGAACTGCCGCCTTCGACAGGCCCAAAGCGTCGGCGACCTCGGTCACGCCGAAGGTCGGTTGATCCGCCTCGCTGAAGTACACGAGGACGTCCGCCGCGCGTTCCACGGTCGCGATGGTCTGGCCGACCTGATCGTGGTCGTCCGGATCGAACGCGGCGGTCGCGCCGTCGTACCGGCGATTGACCGTAGCCGCTTTCTTCGGTGGCATGCCTCCTCCTGATTGCCGCCTCCTGATTGCCGCCTCGTCGCGCGAACGGGCCGCCCATCGGGCGACGGGGCGTCAGTCTCGATGCAGTCCTACCGGAACCGGAGGATCGCAGACGATGCGGGTGTCCAGGAACTCCCACCAATCGTCCTGGGTCACCCGTTCCCGTTCCCAGTCGTCGTCGGCCTTGAGCGTCGCCAACCCGGCCCGGTAGGAACCCCACCCAGCCTCGTCCTCGAACGCGGCCCAGCTCTCCAACGTGTAGACGTCACCGATGACGCTGTAGTACCAGCGCACGTCCTTGACCGACGGTAGGTCGCGGTAGAACCACTTCTCCCGTCCCTCCAACCAGTGCCAGAAGGCCTTCATGTCCTGCCGAGCGCGCGAGCTCAGCCGCATTCGATAGACGAGATAGATCACTGTGATGCTCCTGAATTCCGTCCACGTTCCGCGTACAGTAACGCCGTTTCAGTGATACCGGTAGAGACCGGCCGATCGCTTGACGCAAACAGTCTGATGATTATGATGGGTCGTACGGTAGGAACGCCGTTTCGCTCAGTGGAACGAGCACCGTGGATTTGGCACCGTGGAAACGAGGTGGCCTGTGCGACCCCACGTCGAGTTGATTCACGAAGATGACTACATCTGGCACCCGGCGGAACTCATTGGCGGCGACGGGCGAGCGAGCGAACGGCGCCTGTCCGTCGACGAGGAGGACGGCTCCTCCTCCTTGCGCGTGGACTTCCATACCGACTGGGGTCGCGGGCCGGGCATCCATCACGCCAACACCGAGTACTACGTGCTCAAGGGGTCGATGACCTACGACGGTCGGGAGATGGGCAAAGGTGCGTACGTCTACGCCCCACGGGGAGTGCCCACCGCCGCGATCACGATTGGCGAGGGGTCGCGCATCCTGCACTACCGGGAGTACGGCGACGCCGGATTCGACGCGGTCGACTCGACCGCGGCGGCGCGCTGGGCGGACGCACGCGAAGACGTCATCGTCATCGACAGCGAGGCGATGAACTGGGACGCGGTGCCGAACGCGGGACCGATGCCGGGTCTGTTCATCAAGTACCTGCACGTCGACCCCATCACCGGTTTCTACACCCGCCTCGTGCACTCGCAGGAGGGCTGGGCCGACCACCGCCTCGCCCACCATCCGTGCTACGAGGAGGCCTATACGACCCAGGGCCACATGGAGTACAACTTCGGAACCCTGGACCTTGGCACCTACTTCTTCCGGCCGGCCAGAGTCAAACACGGTCACTTCACGTCGCTACCCGGCGGGGCCACCTGGTTGCTGCGCTCCGATGGCGAGCTGCGCAACTGGTACACACAGAACGAGTGGGTTCGATGGGGCGGTGAGGCCATCAACTACGGCGAGAGCCACGGGATGCGATGGTCCCAGTCGTCGCACGACCTCGCCGAGAAGAATATCCGCCGCTCCGAGGAGGATCTGGAGCTACTGCAAAAGGCGTTGCGACACCAGCGCGAGGCGGGTGCGGCCGACGATGACTACGTGCCGCACGGGCAGGGCCACGACAAGAGCGTGACGGCGATCGCCAAGGCGCTCGACATCGCTCGGCTCCAGGGCGGCCACGAGGGCGACGACCATGTTCACCTGGATTGGGGCGCCGACCCGACCAGCCTTGAGCACCATGACGAGCGCACCGACACGCACGCTCACAACTGGGGCCGCGGCCGGCCATGGAAGGAAGGCGACCCGATACCCGGGCCGATACTGTCCTCAATTCCGGTGCGCAGCCGCTCCCGAGGGCGGTGGGACGGCGACGGGATGTGAGCACGGACCCGACCTCCGGACCACCGCTGCGTGATGTCCTGCGATCCGTCGCGGGTGTCTGGGTCGGCACGTACACGCATCTCAGTCCGACTGGTGGCGTCCTCGACCGATTTCCCAGTCGACAAGAGACTCGCATCGAGAACGACCTCTGGTTCGAGCGAGTGATCTACCGACCGGCGGGGCCCGGCACCCTCGTGCTCGACTTCCGAGGTCGGTTCACCGACGAAGGCGACCTCGTCATCGCCGATCCCACGTTCCAGGGTCGATCCCGGCTCGTCGGCGACAAGTACCTGTTGTTTCCTTACCGCTGGACGAACGAGCCGGACGTCGAAGTGGTCGAGCTGGTGACCCTCGCGACGGCCGACTACCGCACGCGGCTGTGGCAGAGGTTCAAGGCGGGCCAGCTCGATCGGATGACCCTCGACCGGATAACCATTGTGGAGGAATACCGGCGGCCGGGCGACACGCCGGCGGTGTGGCGATGACGGACGAGCCGCTCATCGACGGCGTGACCGCCGCGATGGTCGGCGTGTCCGACCGGCAGGCACACCTCGACCTGTACTGCGGCCGGCTCGGCTTCGAGGTGGTCGCCGACGGCGTCATCGACGGGGCGACTACCCGAGCACTGTGGGGCGCCGGTCTCGCGGACATCCCGGTCACCGTCCTGGCGGCGGCGGCTGCACCCACCGGCCGGATCGCGCTGCTCACCATCGGCGTGTCCGATGTGGCGCCCGCGGTGCATCCGCACATCGCCGACATCGGCCTGGCGGGGATCGACATCTACACCCGTGACATCGGGGCGACGCATCGAGATCTCACGGCCGGCGGCTATTACTGGCTGGCGCCGCCGGCCACGTACGACGTTCCGCTCGGTGAACGTCGGGTGACCGTTACCGAGGGGATCTGCCTGGCCCCGGACGGCACCGACCTTGTGTTCGTCCAGCCCACGAACCCGCGCGGCACCGCAGCCTGGGCGGCCGATTCCGGCCGGACCTTCACGGAGCTGACGTCCGTCGTTTGTCATGTGTCCGATGTGGACCGCGAGACCGAGTTCTGGGGACCATCGGGCCTTGGCCTCGGCATCTGGTACGACGTCACCTTCTCGGCACCCGGCCTCGACCGCATGGCGGGCCTTCCGCCCGGAACCCGGCTGCGGCTTGCCTTCGTCGTCGGTGCCACGACCGCCCGGATCGAGGTCACGTCTGTTCTCGGTGCGGCGGTCGGGACCGATCGTCGACCGTCGCAACGTCCGGGCCGATCGCTTGGACATTCGGGCTGGATCGTGCGCACCCGGGACCTCGACGCGGCGCTGCTCCGTTCGGATGCTCTCGGCGCCAGCCGGGTCGCCGGCCCGGCGCCCACGGACGATCCGCTCCTGGGCGAGGGCCGGGCGGCGTCCATGGATACGCCCGGCGGCATTCCGATTACGCTCTACGAACCAGTCTCAGGGCCAGGGGCCTGACAGAGCGAGGCCTTCCGGCGCCGGCTCGTAGGTCGTGGCGAACGGTCCCGACGACCGCGTGATGACGAGCGCACCACTCCGCGAGCGCATCGGTCCGTGGATGTGCTCAGGCCCGGCCGGGTGGGACAGGTACGCGCCGGACGTCATCACGCCGACCGCTGTTTCAATATCGCCGGCCAGGACATAGTTCTCCTCCGCGAACTCATGCCACTCGCGGAGCGCGGAGTCCCAGTGGGGGAGCAGGCCGAGTACCCAGAAGCCCTCGCCCGAATCGTCATCGATCCGCAGCGTCTTGCGTCCCGAGCCGGTCGGGAACCCGGGCGTGCGCGGTTGCTCCCAGTCCATATCGGACAGATGCACCGGACCGATGCACCGACCAGGGAAGTCCGCGCCGACCTGATCCACCGGTACGGTTTCGACATCCACCGGTACGGCTTCGGCATTCACCGGTACGGCTTCGACGGCCGCGGAGCTGAAGACCACGACGCGGGTGCCCTCGTCGGCACCGAGCCTCGGAAGCTCCGCTCCCGATGGGACGTAGAGATAACCCAGCCGCACAAGTCGGTGATCGCCGACGTGCAGCGCGCCCGCGAGCACCATCACGTCGAGGCCGCCGCGCCACCGGGCCGGCGGTGCAGTCCAACCTTCTGGTATGTCGACCACCGCCGACGCGGCACCGGTGTGCGGCTCGACCGAGAGCGTCCGGCAGTGCACGGGTGCCGATGACCCCGCGACCATGCGATCGACGGCCGCCAGGTCGTCGGTGTGGACGAAGTCGACCAGTGGACGATTCATCGGCCATACCCTTCGTGTCTTCAGTACCAGGGGCGGATGAGGACGGGTCCCGGTAGCTGTGGCGGTAGCCCGCCCGGCGGCAACAGGCACCACTGTCGCGACGCCGGCCAGAGCAGCTCCGTCGTGGTCTCGACCGGCATGAGCGGTGCCCGGTCGCGACCGTAGGCCCCGCCGCCGGCGTCACCAGGCGGGTTGTCCAACCGTCCGTGCAGCGCTGGCTCCGCCGCCGCCGGCGAGGCCGGCCCGGCCGACCACGCCGGTGGGCCGGAAAACCAGGCGATGGCGACGCAACCGCCGGGAGCATGGCTCTCGGACCGGTCCGCGTTGGCCGGCAGATACCCGAAATCGCCCTCAAGGTAACGGATCCCGCTCACGTCGAGCGCACCGGCGAGCACCACGAACTGTTCGGCACAGTCGTAATGCCCGACGCCCGGGCGGGCCCACGAAGCCGGAAACCGAACCACGGCCACGTTCGCCTTGCTCCGTCGGTCGACGTGCAGCCGGCTGATATCGACATCGGGCGTCGAATCGGGAATGGTCATCGAACGCCAGGGCAGGTCGTCGCCGACGAGGTCGATGACCGTTGCCTCAGTCGTCATGGCCGAGCCCAGCCTCGAACGCGGCGATGCTCCGAGCCAGCGTATCCGGACGCTGCGGTCCGGACGGCGGAAACGTCGTCTCGTGCCCGTCGTTGAGCAGTGCCAAGGCTCGCGACGTCATGGCCCGCAATGGATCGGCCGGGCTGCTGCCGACGAGCACCGGCTGCGTCACCAGAGGCAGGCGCTGCGTGCCTTGCCAGGTCCACGCCGCCCGGTAGGAGGTGTCGTAGGCCGGCAGCGAATGAAGCATGTCAGCATTTACCCGCTCCACCGTCGCCTCCGGGTACGGCTCGCCATCGCGGATGCCGTCGACGTCCTGCTGGAACCACGGCCACCACAGCGCCATGTCCCGGGTCATGTTCCAGGCCCGGACCAGATGGCTGCCGTGTCGATCCGGGGTCAGGTCGGGAAAGTACTGCGCCAACACCGCGGTGACCAGAGCCGGATCGTCGTCGAAGAGCGGTACGCCGTCGAGTACGAGCGATCGCACCCGTCCGGGTGCCGCGATGGCGAGCTCGACCGCGAGCCCGGCGCCGGTATGCGTGCCATACACGTCGACCCGATCCAGATCCAGCGCGTCCATCGCCTCCAGCAGTACGGGCGCGTAGGTACCGGCGAGCGTCGCGCCCAATGCAGCGGCGGTGGGCAACGGGTCCGACCGCCCATGGCCCGGCAGGTCGATGGCAATGGCCGGGCGGTCCCGCGCGATGCTGCGCAGCAACGGCTCTAAGCCCTCGCCCGACCCTGGATTGGCGTGCAGGAGCAGCACCGGCAGGCCTCGCTCCGCGCGAGGAAGGGCACCTTTATGGTCAGAATCCGTATGGAAGGTGCCCTTCCTTGCACTGGCGCTCGCGCCGAGCCGGACGTGCAACTGTCCATTGTGGATATCGACGTACGCCCGGGGGCCGCCGGCCGCCGGCCGGTCGCCCGGGTCGTGGGTCCTCGGCGGCGGAAGTTTCGACAGCGCCGCCAAAACCGCGCCGGCGTCGCCCGGTGCCTCGACCTCCACAATGGACACCTTTGCGGCGTCGACCAGCGCGGGCCAGGCCCGGCGCACCGCCTCGGCGAGCCGGCCAAACACGGCAGCGTGCGCAAGCGTGTCGGCGAACACCTCGTGAAGGACGATCGGATCGGGCATGGGCCGGTGGCGACGATGCGCGGCGGCCGGCAGCCAGTACGGCGTGAAGATGTGCTGGTCGCGCAGCGCGTGCCACAAGCGCACCAGATGCTCGCCGTGCGGCGCTGGCGAGCTGTCCCAGGCCGGCGTCGCTGCCGGGCCCCCATATGGTGCGGCCAGGATCGCGAGCCCGCGCACCAGATCGGGACGCGCTGCGGCCAGGCGCAGTGCGACCGCCGTTCCGGCGCCATCGCCCACCAGCACGGAGCCCGGCCAACCCAGGCCATCGAGCACCGTCGCGGCCAGTCGCGCCTGGGCGTCGAGGTCCGCGGCGAGGTCGTCCGGGTAGGTCGTCGCGCCGGCCCCGATCAGGTCGGGCACGGCGACGGCATGGCCGGCGTCGATGAGCTCGCGAGCGAGCCGCGTAACGGCCGCCCCGCTGCCGGGAGACTCCGGAATCAACAGCACGGCGGGTCCGGCGCCGCCGAGGCGCACGTGGATCTGTGCTCCGTCCTCGGCCGGAACGTAGGCGCACCGAAGAGGAGCGTTCATCGAGCCCGCGCAAGTAGCCGGCGAGCTTGCCGCACGACCGCCTCGTCGACCATCCGACCGTCGTCATCGAGCACCACGCCGTCGTGGGACTCGCCCGCCTGCTCGAATCGCGCCACCAGGGCGCGGGCCCGGTCCACCTCGTCCGGGGTCGGGGTGAACACCTCGTTGACCACGCCGACCTGAGCCGGATGGATGCAGGCCCGACCGACAAAGCCGAGTCGCGCGAGATCCTTGGTGGAGGCGCGCAGCCGGTCGAGATCCTGGAAGTCGGTCGAAACCGCGGCCACCGGCGGCGTCAAGCCACCGGCCGCGCTGACGAGGACGACGTGGCTGCGCGCGTACAACAGTTCTGTGTCACCATCCCTGGGCGGAAGTCCGAGGTCGGCTCGGAGGTCGGCCTCGCCGAGCTGCAGCCGCCGCACCCGGGGTGCCCGCGCGATCGACGATGCCGCGAGGACGGCGGCGGCCGATTCGAGCAACGGCACCACGGCGACCGTACCGGTGACCAGTCCCTCAACGGCCTCGGCCGGCCGCAGCACCTTATCGAGCGAGACGAGTTCGTCGGGCGACTCCGTCTTGGCGACGACGACTCCGGTCAGGCGAGGGCCGACCACGGCGATGGCGTCATCGTGACCGATCGGACCGGAGTTGATGCGCACCCATATCTCGATTTCTTCGCCAGAATCGAGTGACCGTAGCCATTCGGCGACGGCGGCGCGGGCCTTCGCCTTCGCGGCATGTGCGACCGCGTCCTCGAGGTCGACGATCACGGCGTCGGCACCGCGATCGAGCGCGCGAGCCAGCATCCGTGGCTGGTCACCCGGCACGTAGAGATAGGAGCGGGGGAGCGCCATCATCCGATGCGCACCTCCCCTCGCACCAGGGATTTCGCCACCACCGTGCGCAGGATGTCGTTGGTGCCCTCGCCGATGCTCATCAGGATGGCGTCGCGGTAGAGCCGCTCCACCTCGAACTCGGTGGAGTAGCCGTAGCCGCCGTGCACCTTCATCGAGTCGATCGCCGCCTCGAGCGCCACCTCCGAGCAGAAGATCTTCGCCATGCCGGTCTGCGCGTCGGCCCGGCCCCGCGCGACCGCGTCGGCGGCCCAGTACGCCATCAGCCGCGCGGCCTGGAGCTGCGTCGCCATCGTGGCGAGCTTGCAGCTGGATCGGCCTGGAACTCGGCGATCGGCCGGCCGAACGCCTTGCGCTGCCGGGCGTACGCCAGCGCCTCGTCGTAGGCGCGCTGGGCGATGCCGACCGAGCGGGCGGCGATGTTGACCCGGCCCCACTCCAGGGCCGACAGCACCTGCTGCAGGCCGCTGCCCTTCGACGCCGCCGAGCAGACGGTTCTCGACCGGCACCCGCACGTTGTCCAGCACGACCTCGCAGGACTCGGTGCCCTTGTAGCCGAGCTTCGGGATGTCCTCTGGTCACTGTGAAGCCGGGCGTGCCCGCGTCGACGAGCAGTACGCTCATGCCTCGTGCGCCGGCGTCGCGCTGTGGATCGGTCTTCACCAGGCACCGGCAGCGGGTCCGCGTACCGGGCGTTGGTGATCCACATCTTCGTGCCGTTGACGACGTAGTGGTCGCCCGTCGCGGCGGGCGGTGGTCCGGATGCCCTGCAGGTCGGTGCCCGGCGTCGGGCTCGGTCAGTGCCGATCGCCGGTCCGCCGGGTGCCGGTGGCCAGCTCGGGCAGGTACGCGCTTCTTCTGGTCGGCCGTGCCGTGCGTGGCGATCATCCGGCACGACAGCGAGTGGCTGCCGAGGATGCCGGCGATGCCCATCCAGCCCCGGGCGATCTCCTCGAAGACCAGGGCGAACGAGACCGGGTCGAGATCCAGCCCGCCGTACTCCGTCGGGCACGGTGATGCCGAACAGGCCCATGTCGGCTCATGCCCTCGACGATCTCGGTCGGGTAGCGGCCGGCGTGCTCCCACTCCCGGGCGACCGGGATGATCTCCTTGTCCACGAAGTCGCGAAGCACCGCGCGGAACTCGCGCTGTTCCTCGTTGAGCTCGAAGTCCATGTCACTCCCTTGGCTTGGACTCTGCGGATGCCGGCCGGAACACCGGCAGGGCTCGGCCGTCGGCCAGGTCGCGCCAGCGCAGCGATACCGCGTCGCCGATGTGCACGTCGTACGGGTCCGGTCCACCACGGGTCAGGACCACGGGACCCTCGGCCAGGCGGACCCGGGCCACCACGTACGGGCGGCACGAAGTCCGGGCGCGGCGCCAGCTGACTACCGTGCACGAGTCGATCGCGCCGGTGCCGGAGGCGTCGCTGCCACCCCAACCGCTCGGTGGCACCGCAGCCGGTGCACAGCGCACGCGGCGGGTGCTGGACCGTGCCGCAGTACTCGCAGTGCTGCAGTACGAGGCGGCGCTCGCCGGGTGGCGTCCCACCACGGCTCGGTGATCTCGTCGGGCGGCGGAACCTCGTCATCGGGATTCACCGCAGAGTCGGATTCACCGCGATACCCCCAGCAGCACGGTCGCGTGGGTCGACAAGATGCCGCCGGTGCCGTGCGCCAGGGCGACCTCGGCACCTGCGACCTGCCGGTCACCAGCACTCGCCGCGCAGCTGGCGTACCGCCTCGACCAGCAGCAGCACGCCGAACTGGCCGGGATGGCAGTAGGACAGCCCGCCGCCGCGACGTGTTGAGCGGCAGGTCGCCACCCGGACGGATCCGTCCGTTCTGGATGAATCGAGGCGGCCTCACCCGGTCCGCAGAACCCCAGCGCCTCCAGGGTCAACAGCACCGTGATCGTGAACGAGTCGTAGACCTCGACGACGTCCACGTCGGCGGGGCCGAGCCCGGCCAGGTCGAACGCCCGCGGGCGGCCGGCGCCGCCCCGCTCGTGGTGAGATCGTCGGCGCCCGGTCATCGAGGTGTTGGTAGTCGCCTCGCCGTAGCCGAGCACCGCGACCGGCTGGCTTCGGCCAGGTCGCGGGCCCGCTCCAGCGAGGTCAGACCACCGCGCCGCCGCCGTCGGTGACCAGGCAGCAGTCGCAACGGTCAGTGGCGTACTGACGGCATCGGCGCCGTGAGCACGTCCTCGACCGTCAGCGGTCCCGCGCCATATCGGTAGGCGACCGGGTTGAGCAGCGCCCACTCCCGCGCGGCGACGGCGACCTCGGCGAGCTGCTCGCGGGTCGCGCCGAAGCGGTGCAGGTACGCGGTCGCGGCCATCGCGTAGTGGCGATGCGGATACAGCGGACCGTACGGCGTCTCGAACTGCGCCTCCGGAGTGTGCGTCCTCGACCACGCCGGCCAGGGAGCGGGACGCGCGCCGAACGCTGGTTGGATGCGAACGAGATGACGACCACGCTTGGCCTGCCCGGCCGCGATCGCCTGCGCCGCGCGGGCGACGAACATCTCGAACGCCGACCCACCGGCGAACGTCGAGTCCGACCAGGACGGCCGGATGCCCGAGGTACTCGGCGAGCTGCGTGGTGGAGAAGCGGGACACGGCCGTGGTGGCCAGGCCGTCGACGTCGCGCAGCGTCAGCCCGGCGTCGGCGAGCGCCCGGGTGACCGCCTGGGTCTGCAGCCCGAGGATCGCTGCGCCCGGTCACGCCGAGGTCGCACTCGGCCGCGCCGACGATCGCCACTGCCGCGGGCCCGCGTCATGGCGCCAAGCTCCACCATCGCGCCGGCCGGCGCGACGACGATCCGGGGCACGCCGTCGCCGATTACCTCGACCTGTTGCTCGACCGTGACCTCAGCGGGCCGTCGATCGCGGTGACCTGGCCGCTCGCAGCGGACGGTCTCACCCGCGAATACCAGGTTCCGGAACCGGAAGTGCAGGCGGCGCAGCACCGCCCGCGGGCCCAACCAGTCCAGCAGCAGCTCGGCGAGAAAGGCCCCGAAGAGCTGCCCGTCCACCACCGGGGCGGCCAGGCCGCGGGCCGCGAGCCAGTCACGGGTCGTAGTGCAGCCGGTGCCAGTCCCAGGTGGCGCCCGGCGTAGGCGACCATGTCGGTCAATGTGATCGTCCGGGTCAGGGGCGGGATCGCCAGGCCGACCGAGAGCTCGGTGCCGGTCATGTCTGGCTCGCCTCAATCGCGAGGTAGATCAGCTGTTCCTCGTTGCGGGCCAGCAGGTCGCCGAACTGGTTGGTGTACGTCGGCCCGCGAGGTCACCACGAGCATCGCCCGACCGTCACGGCCGGTACGTTCGGTCATGTCGGCCAACACCCACCGACGCGTGATGACGTCGCTCGGCCGCACCGGCGGTGGAACTCGTAGCTGTTGCCGCCGCGGACCTGCCGGGTGCCGGGCACGTCGTAGATCCCAGCGATGGCCGGCGTACCCGTCCTCGTCGCGTTCGGCGTCGACGTACTGGTTCGTCTCGCAGACCAGCGTCGGCGGTGCGATGACTCCGTCGTAGCCGCACGCTCGCGCGTAGTCGTCGTCTGTGTAGAGCGGGTTGTCGTCGCCGACCGCCAGGGCGAAGTAGCGGATCGACGGCCCGGCCGAGCTCCTCCGGCGCCGTGTAGATCCGCTCGTCGCCGATGCGGGCCCGCAGCTCATCGGTCAGCAGGGTCATGTTGCGGCCTCCGGAACAACGGCGGTCGGGAACACCTCCAGCAGGAACTCGGGACGCAGCAGCCCCGAGCACACGGCTCCGGTGGATGCCGGCCAGGGCGCGCGCAGCATTCGCTCGCGCACCGCGGCGACGCCGCGATAGGCGGCGCAGGCCATCGGGGCACACGTACTCCACGGTTTCGATCAGGTGGTCGGGCCTCGCGCCCGCGGCCGCGAGCACCTGCAGCACCGATTCATAGGTGACCTCCGCCTGCGCGACGACGTCACCCGGGTGAAGCGCCTGCTGGGTCTGCATGTCGAGCGCGGCGAAGCCCGACATGTAGAGCGTGTTGCCGGCTCTGACTCCGGGCGAGTAGGTCAGTCGCGTCGTAGCGGGACCAGCCCGGGTTGACGGCCGTGAGCGGATGGCGAGACGCGGTGACGTCGAGGGCGACGAGAACTCCCGGCGCGTGCAGTCGGCTCATCAGAATGCCGCCGGCGCCCGGGAAGACGCCCGCTCCGCCGAGCCTTTCCCGGCGGACGCGCGATGCCTTCGGGTACATCGGCACGGGTATCCGGTGTCGAGTAGTCGCAGGTGGTGACGGCGGCGTCCAACGAAAGCCCCACCCCGCGAAGCAGGTCGTCCGCGCGGTCCAGGCACTAGGCGTACTGGCCGGGGAAGTCACCCGGATAGACAACGTCACCGTCTCCATCGACCGGCACGACCGTCGGCAGCACGACCTCGCCGTCGCGGTTTTCCCGCACTGCACTGCGGCGCCACTCGCCTCCGGCAGCCTGACCGACCCGCGTCCCGGTCCCCCCGCCGAGGCTCGCGTGCACCTGGATCTCGATCAGCGCGTCCGGGCGCAGCAGACGTTGCACGACAACGGTGGCGACGGCCGGCTCGTGGCCCGCGAACACCTCCCGCCGTGCGGCCGCGGCGTCGGCGTACGTGGCCAGGCCGGCCACGGTCACGTACTCGACGACGGCGATGACATCGGCGAGGGTCAGGTCGGCCGCGTCGAGTATCGCCTCGATCTTCGAGTAGGCGGTGCGGGTCTGCTCGGTCATGCCACCGCGCACGACGATCCGTCGTACGGAGTCGTCATATTCGCTCGCCGAGTGTCCAGACAGCCAGGCGTTCGTGCCGTCGGTCAGGCCGAGGCTGAAGGTGTATCCGTCGTAGCGGAACCACGGAAACCGTTCCGGCCGGATGTCGGTGATGGCGGCCATTATGCCTCGGGTCCGCGGGACTGGGCGCTGGAGGCGCGATAGATCAGGTCGATCAGCGGGGCCAGATCGGGCAGCTCGGCCAGGCCGCGCGCCGTGTCGGCGAGCTTCTGTACGATCGCCGAGTCGCCAGCCAGCAGGAGCATCTTGGCGGCGATGGCGGCGTCGCCGAGCGGCGCGTCGGGTCCGCCCCGACTGCGGCCCACCGCGCCCGTGAGTTCGCGTCCATCCCGCAGATGCACCACCACGCGGCCGGACGCGTCGGCGGCGACGGTGTCCGACGGCACCAACACTGTCCGGACGCGGGCGGCGAGGTCAGTGACCTCGGCCCGGGCGATGGATGACGCAGCGTAGGTGTCGATGGAGACGCCGCCGTCGATGAGCAGTGCCGCGACACTCCAGGGCAGGCTGAACTTCGCGTCATAGGGCGTGCGGGGCGCGATCTTGACCGCCGCCGGCTCGCTCACGATGGCCGCGCTGTCGGGATGCACCATCGCCACGACCTCTTTCACCTCGGCAACGCCGCCCGCCGCGACCAGGTCGGGCCGCACGGCGGCGGCCGCGTCCAAAGTGGAATGTGAGAGCTGGCAGGCCGGGTATGGCTTGATGGTGATCCGGGTGACCTCCCACGTCTCGGCGAGTCCGCGCAGGACGCGGTCGGGGTCGGCAGGACGGCTCGATAGTGCCGCCCACAGTCCCGCCGGCCCTTCGAGCACAGTGGACGGTCCGGTCGCGCCGGCGGCGGCCAGCCGGGCGGCGACTATACCAGCGTGCGAGGCCAGGCCGGGGTGCAGCCGCTTGGTCGACGCGCCCGTACTGAGAAACTCCAGCAATCCGCCCGCGCTGCTTCCGGCGATGCCCATGGCGCCCAGCGTCGTGGCCTCGTCGAGGCCCATGAGCCGGGCGGCCACGGTGGCGGCGCCGATGACGCCCGCCGCGTGGGTGGCGTGGATTCCGCGCTCGTGAAAGCCATGTGGCGTTGCCGACGCCACCCGGCAGGTGACCTCATACCCGACGAGCGCGGCCTCGAGCACACCCGCCCCGCTCGCACCGACCTGCTCGCCCACGGCAAGCGCCGCCGGAAGAGTGACCGCGGTGGCATGAACGAGACCCTCGGCGTGAGTGTCGTCAAAGTCGAGCGCGTGCACCAATACGCCGGTCGCGAGCGCGGCGGCGGGCGCGCCGATGCGGTCCCGAGTTCCGAAGAGGGTAGCCTCGGCGGGTCCGCCCAATCCCCGCGCGACGGTGATCGCCGGCGCCGCGTCGCCGAGGCGTAGGGCGGCGAGCGCGGTGCCCAGTCCGTCGAGCAGATGCCGGCAAGCCGCGGCGAGAGCGTCCTCCGGTACGTCGCGCAGCCTGAGTCCGACGGCCCAACTGGCCAGTCTCGCCGCGACCGTGGCCGGAGTGCTCATCGCGCTGCCGCCTCCGGTTCGATCCGACCACTTCGCTGGGCTTCTATGGGGACAGGGGCATCGCCGAAGGCGGCGGCCCGGTCGAGCGCCTCGATGCGTCCGTCGTCGTAGCCGAGCAGATCTCGCAGCACGGCGTGGCCATGCTCGCCGCGTCGCGGGGCGCGCCGGTACGACGGTGGCTGATCTCCTACCCGGACCGGTGAAGCGACGCCGCGGACCCGGCCGAAGACCGGGTGCGACGTCTCCATGACCAGTCCCCGGGCCACTGTGTGGGGATCGGTCAGCGCCTCGGCCACGTCGTGGATGGGCGCGCACGGGATAGAGGCCGCCGTCAATGGCTCGAGCCACTCGGCGACGGTCCTCGTCGCGAAGATCTCCTCGAGAATCGGGAGCAGCTCGTCGCGGTGCGTACCTCGACTGGCGAAGTCAACGAACCGAGGGTCCGTGGCCAGATCCGCGCGGTCGATGACGACCGTGAGGCGCTGCCAGAACTTCTCCTTGGGGCAACCGACGACGAGCCATCCGTCGGCGGCACGGAAGGCCTGGAAGGGGACCAGAGACGGGTGTGCCGAGTGCCGGGTCCGGGCCGGGACATAGCCTGCGCTCAGGTGCCACGTGGCTGGATAGCTGAGTAGCCCGATCGCGGTGTCGTACAGGCTGACGTCGCAGTCCATGCCGACGCCGTCCCGGCGGGCGGCGTGCAGTCCGGCGAGCAGGGCGATCGCCGCGACGAAGCCGCCGGAATAGTCCACAAGAGACAGTCCCGACTTGGTCGGTGGCCCATCCGGTTCGCCGGTGAGGTCCATCCAACCGGCGAGTCCTTGCAGGACGTAGTCGTAGCCGGGCTGGTCGGACCGGGGTCCGGTCATGCCGAATCCCGTGAGCGAGCAGCACACGATCCGGGGGTTGACGTGCTTGAGGTCCTCGTACCGGATCCGCATCTTGGCCGGCACGTCACCGCGCAGGTTGGAGAAGACCGCATCGCTGACGCGGACCAGGTCCTCGAAGACCTCGCGACCCTCGGGCACGCCTAGATCCAGCGAGATGCTCTTCTTGTTCCGATTGAAGGTCTCGAAGAACAGCGAGTCCTCACCGTCGTGGTACGGCGGCACGTACCGCCCGACGTCGCCGCCCACCCGTGGGTCTTCCACCTTGATCACTTCGGCGCCGAGGTCGGCCAGGTGCAGGGTTCCAAACGGCCCGGCGCCATACTGTTCCAGGCTGACGATCCGGACATCCTCGAGCGGCCTCACGTTGCCCTCCCGGTGATGTCCCTGATCATGTCGATGATGTGATCCTGGCAGGCTCGGCTCTCCGCGGCGCTGACGCCGTGCGTGGGTGGCGTCAGCTTGACGGTGTCCGCGAGACCCTCGTAGGCGGCCAGCCGGGTGCGTACATCCTCGGCGGTGCCCGACAGGGTCAGTGCGTCCACCATGGAGTCGCTCACGAAGTCGCCGAGGTCGTCGGCGCCGGCGCCGGCGCGGAACTCGTTCACGACCCGCTCCTGTTCAGGGCCGTACCCGTGGTAGGCGAAGAACTCCTGGTACGTCGCGACAGAGGCATAGAACCCGACCGTGCCGGCCGCCCAGCGACGCGCGCGGCCGGCGTCGCCGTCAACCGCGCACAAGGCGGAGACGACCACGTCGATGCTGTCCCAGGTGCGTCCGGCCGCGTCCAGGCCGGCCGCGAGCCAGCGCACGCTGTGCTCCTTGAGGTAGCCCGGGCTGCACAGCTCATGCGAGATCCAACCGTCGCCAATGTCGCCAGCCAGGCGGGTCATGAGCGGACCCATGCCCGCGAGGTAGATTGGAATGGATGTGCGGACCTGGGGAAACGGGCGCCGGTATCCGCGCAGGTGCATCGGTTCGTGCTCGCCGTCGAGGTCGATCGGCGCGCCCACACCCGCCTTGGCCCAGAACTCCCGCAGGTTGCGTACGGTCTCGCGCAGATGCGCGGCGGGCCGTCCGAACCGGGCGTTGTGCCAGCGTTCGTTCAGCGCCCGGACCCCGCTACCGATGCCGAGGACGAACCGGCCGCCTGCAAGCTCGTCCAGGTCGAGCGCCTCCAGCGCGAGCGTCATCGGAGTCCGGGTGAACGCGAGCGCGATCGCCGTTCCCACCTGCGCCCGTCGGGTCGACTGGGCGAGCGCCGCCGCGGTCACGGTGGCGCTGCGGTGCAGTTCCGGGCACCACACGACCTGGGCGCCGGCCTCCTCGGCGCGCCGGGCGGCGTCGCACAACTCTGCCAACGTCTCGCCCCAGGGCCCGTAGGTGATCCGAATGCTCATGGTGATGGCCATTCGTCGGTGGCCTGTGGTCGCACCCCATCGAGAGCAGACGCACCGCGCTTGTAGACGTAGAAGGTCCGCTCAAAGGAGCACACCACGACGCCGTCCTGGTTGATGGTCCGGGTAGCGACCGTCACGATGCCGGCGTGCGGCCGGCTGGCAGACTCCCTTGTGGACAGTACGGCCGACTCCGACCACAGAGTGTCGCCGGCGAAGACCGGAGCCGGGAGGCGGATGTCGTTCCAGCCGAGGTTGGCGAAGGCGTTCTGGGTGAGGTCGGTGACGCTCTGGCCGACCGCGATGGCCAGGGTCAGCGTGGACACGACGAGCGGGCGACCGAACTCGGACTTGGCCGCGTACACCTCGTTGAAGTGCATCTGGCTCGTGTTCATCGTGAGCAGGGTGAACCACGTGTTGTCGGCCTCGCTGATCGTGCGACCGAGCGGGTGCGGGTAGACGTCGCCGACTTGGAAGTCTTCGAAGAACCGCCCTTCCCACCCCGGCTTGATCGTCATCGCGCACCTCCGCTCGATGCGCCTCACACTAAACGTCTGATTTTTGCCGGTCAAGAAACGGCGTTCCACTCCGTGGACCGCGCTTGCTGGTTCGTTCCCGGTCGATGCGGGTGTACACCGTCCGCAGCCGCCCGAGGTGATCATGCATGGCCGCGCTTGCCGCGGCCTGGTCGCCGGCGGCAACCGCGGCGAGGATCGCCCGGTGGTCGGCATCGACCTGGGACCAGAACCGTTTCGGCGCGGCCTCCCGGAGGAATCGTTCGCCCAGGACCCGGAAGACGGGCTGCGTCACGACCTCCAGCAGCGGGTTGCCGGCCATCCGCAGGAGTGCCTCGTGAAAGCTCCGGTTGCGCGTGAACAGACCGTCGGTCGGAATACCGCCCGGGTCGAACAGCGTGGCCCGAAGCTCGTCGAGTTGGGCGGGCTCGTGCCGGACGGCGGCCAGGCCAGCGGCGGGCACCTCCAGCATGTCCCGCACTTCGAGCAGGCGATCGACCGTGATCGTCTGGAAGAGGGTCATCAAGGAGATCCCGGTCTCGAGATATCCGGAGATCTGGTCGGGCTGGGGATGGGCGATGAAGCTGCCGCCGACCACACCGCGCGTCGTGGTGATCAGATGCTGGCTGGAGAGCACGCGCAGCGCCTCGCGGACGGTGCTTCGGCTGACGCTGTGCTGCGCCGACAGGTCAGGTTCGATCGGGAGTCGATCGCCCGGCTTGAGCTCACCGGACATGATCTGGGCCCGCAGCGCCGCGGCCAGCGCCTCGTACGCAGGCCGCGCAGCTTCCCGTCGGGTCAATGTGCCTCCTCGACCGTGCTCACGTCGATACCGCTTTTCCAGTCTTCTGTGACAATCCGCGCTCGCTCCTCGTTCCTCGGAGCTCGCGCTACTTGTCGAGTGTTGTTCCAACTAGCGAAACCCCGTTCCGGCGTGCCACAGTATCTCAAAAGTCAGACTAAAACCGAAGCCCGATGCCGGATCCAACGGAGGTTCTGGCCGATGGTTGCACGACACGATGAACAGCACGGCGTCACCGACCCGATCGGGGCGTTGCATCGATTTCTCACCGCCGTCGTCGCCCGCGATGTCGATGAGATCGTTGATACCTACGCCGACCGGGAGGACCTCCTCGTCTTCGTTGAGGGACCGCGGTGGCAGACCAGAGGCCATGAGGCCGTTGCGAAGGGCTGGCGGGACTTCTGCGAGTCCGGCCTGATCCTGCGCCGGGTGGAGTTCACCGACGGCCCGCACCTGCACGGCGACGACGCCGCCGCGGCCCTGGCCTGCCTGAGCGGGATCGTCGAGCTCGATGTGCTCGGACCTGCGGGTGGATCGACCCAGACACCCATGCGCATGACGTGGGTGATGGTGCGCGAGCCGGATCGCTGGCGCATCGTGCACGAGCACGCGTCACAGCCCGGCACCGACCCATACGGGATCGGCGACTGGCTGCGGCCGGAGGCCACACCATGACCGATGAGTCCACTGTGGTCGGTCCGGCGTATCGGGCGCTGGCGCTGCAGACGCGGACCATGGCGATCAACGGGATGGGGACCGACGACGCCCGAACGGCGATCGGCACGGCGATCGACCGCATCGGGCGGCAGATCGCAGCCGCCGTCGCGTGGCATGGACCAGACACCCGACTCGTCGTTCTCTCGGAGTACGCGTTCACCGGTTTCCCGATGGGCGAACCGATTTCGGCCTGGGCTGCGCTGGCCGGCATCGATCAGGACGGTGCCGAGTACGAGGCCCTCGGCGCGATCGCGCATCGGTTGGGGATCTACCTTGCTGGCAATGCGTACGAAAGGGATCGCGCCTTTCCGGGGCTGTACTTCCAGGCCTGCTGGCTGATCGCCCCATCCGGCGAGGTCGTCCTGCGCTACCACCGCCTGCACTCCATGTACTCGCCGTCACCCTACGACGTGTGGGACGCCTACCTTGACCGGTACGGTGCCGATGCTGTGCTTCCGGTGGCCCGCACCGAACTCGGCACGATCGCTGCGGTCGCGAGTGAGGAGATCCTGTATCCCGAACTGTGCCGCTCGCTCGCGTTGCGGGGCGCCGAGGTCTTGGTCCAGCCGACCTCCGAAGCGACCAGCCCGGAGCTGACGCCCAAGGCCATCGCGCGCCGGGCGCGGGCCATCGAGAACGCGGCCTATGTGGTCAGCGCGAACTCCGGCGGCATCAGCGGGATCGCGATCGGCGCGGACTCGACCAACGGTGGCTCGGAGGTCATCGACTACGGCGGCCGGGTGCTGGCCAAGGCGGGGCCGGGCGAGAGCGTCGTCGCCTGTGCGGAGCTCGACCTCGCCGCTCTGCGCCGCGAGCGATCGCGCCCGGGAATGGGCAACCTGCTCTCGCGCGCGAAGACGGCCCTGTGGGCGCAGGAGTATGCGCGCTTCGATGTTGAGCGACCTGGCTCGCTGCAGGCGGGGGAGGGCCCACTCGACCGGGAGTTCTTCGTCCGGCGGCAGCGTGAGGCGATCGACCGGCTGCGCAAGGCGGGGGTGCTTCCGTGAACGTACCCGCGGTGCGCGACCCCCGTACCGGCCAGATCGAGCGCCGTCTCGAACCGCCCTCGATCGAGGAACTCACCACGTTCGCCGGTCGGCTCCGGGCGGGTCAATCTCGGTGGGAGCGACTCGGTGCCGATGGCCGGGCGGCGGTCCTGCGCCTCTGGGCCGATGAACTGGCCGCGGCCGATGATCTGTTAGCGGCGCTGGTTCGCGACACCGGACGGCGCAACGAATCGGTTCTCGAGCAGCAGCAGGTCGCCACGATGGCGCGGCGCTGGGCCGGCGAGGCGCCGCCGATGCTCGCCGAGTCCGAACTCGACTCGGCGGTGCCGGGGATCCGGGTGCGCCAGTCGAACCGGCCCTATCCGCTCGTCGGCGTCATCAGTCCGTGGAACTTCCCGCTTCTGCTCGGCCTCATCGACGCGATTCCGGCGCTCGCCGCGGGTTGCGCGGTCCTGGTCAAGCCGAGCGAGGTTACACCGAGGTTCATCGATCCCCTGATGCGCACGGTCCGGGCCGTCCCCGATCTCGCCGACGTACTCGCCGTTGTCGAGGGCGCGGGCCCGACCGGTGAGGCGTTGATCGGCCTCGTCGACGCGATCTGCTTCACCGGCAGCGTGCCCACCGGACGGCTCGTCGGCGAGGCCGCCGCCCGCGCCTTCATTCCGGCCTTCCTCGAGCTTGGCGGCAAGGACGCCGCGGTCGTGCTCGGCGACGCGGACCTGGATCGAGCGAGTTCCGCCGTCTTGTGGGGCGGCACCGCCAACGCCGGCCAGGCGTGTCAGTCGATCGAGCGAGTGTACGTCGACGCGACGGTCTTCGACGCGTTCGTCGACCGCCTGGTCGCGAAGGCTTTGCGGTTGCGGTTCGCGTGGCCACGGCTCGTGGACGGGCAGATCGGACCACTCATCGACCCGGACCAGGCCCTCGTCATCCAGGGGCACCTCGACGATGCCGTCGCGAAGGGAGCCACCGTTCGCTGCGGCGGTCAGGTGGTGCGTCACGGCCATGGTTGGTGGTGTCGACCGACGGTGTTGACCGGCGTCGATCATTCGATGGCCGTGATGACCGAGGAGACCTTCGGGCCGGTGCTGCCGGTCATGCCCTTCATCGATCTCGACGAGGCGGTGCGCCTGGCCAACGACACGTGCTACGGGCTGTCCGCGGCCGTCTTCGCGGGCAGCGTCGAGGAGGCACTCGCCGTGGCCCAACGCCTGGACGCCGGCGCCGTCAGCATCAACGACGCGGCGCTGACCGCGATCGTGCGGGATGGCGAGAAGCACTCCTTCAAGGCCAGCGGTCTCGGTGGTTCCCGGATGGGACCGGCATCGCTACGGCGGTTTCTGCGTCGGCAGGCCTTTCTCATCAACCACGGAACGAACGCCGATCCGTGGTGGTACCCCGCTGAAAGTGAGGACAGGCATGGGGATCCGGGAGGGAATGCCACTGCTAGCACGGCACGAGGGGGAGTGGGAGGGTGAATATACGCATGTCGATGCTTCTGGGACCATCGTGGACCGACACCGGTCGCATCTGACCTGCTGCTTCCCGGCGACCGGCGACTATCTACAGATCAACCGGTACACGTGGCCGGACGGGCGCACCGAGGTGCACGAGTTTCCGGGACGGTACGACGGCTACGGCCGGATGACCTTTGACACGGACCGGATAAGGGGCACGACCTGGGCGCTGGACGAGAACACCATCTACCTGACCTGGGTCTACAAGTCCTCCGACCCCAGTGTCGATCAACGGCTCTTCGAACTCATCGTGCTCTCCGACGACGGACGACACCGCTCGCGGGTCTGGCAATGGCTCGAGCACGGCGTGTGCGTCAAGCGAACGCTCATCAACGAAACCAAGGTGGGCTAACGGAAGTGCAACAGCTGCGGGTGGTTCTGGAACGCGCGCCGCACGGCGTGGTGGTGGAGGACGACCTCCGTCTGGAGACGGCAAAGGCACCAACGGCGGACAACGTCGGCGATGGACAACTGCTGGTACGGGTGTTGGATCTGTCGATCGACCCGTACCTGCGCGGCGCGCTCGTCGGCCGCCATATGGGTACGCCCGCCGTCCCCGTCGGTGCTCTGGTGCCCGGCCGGTCGATCGCCGAGGTGGTTGTGCCGGCCGCCGATCACCGCGCAGGCAGCCTGGTCAGCGCGGAGACCGGATGGCAGGAATGGGCGGTCATCGATGCCGAGGATGCCCGACCGGTCAGCCCGCCCGAGGGCATCCCACCGAGCGCGGCACTGGGCGTACTCGGAATGCCTGGCCTGACGGCCTACGCCGCGGTCACCCGGCTGATGGCTCTTACGCCGGGAGACACGGTTGTCGTCTCGGCCGCCACCGGTGCGGTCGGCTCGACCGCGGGACAACTCGCCCGCATATCCGGGTGTCGGACGGTGGCCCTCGTCGGCGGACCGGACAAGGTACGGGTTGCGCTCGACCACTTCGGCTATGTGGAGGCGGTGGACCGACTGGCGCTGGATTGGGCCCATCGCCTGCGCGAGGCGTGTCCCGACGGCGTCGACGCGTACCTCGACAACGCCGGCGGTGACGTGTTGCGTGGCGTCGTGGCTCAGCTCGCTCGCGGTGCGCGGGTGGTGTTGTGCGGTCTTATGGACCAGTACAACGACGGTCCTGCCTCGACCTTGCCGGCCGGACCGCTCATCGGCCGGCGGGCGACCGTCCGCGGGCTCGTCGTCTACGACCACGAAGACCTGTGGCCCACCTTCACCGCACGGGTCGGGGCGCTGCTTCGCGACGGTCGCATGCGCTTGCTGGAAGAACGTCATGTCGGGATCGCGCAGGCGCCAGCCGCGTTCTGCCGGCTGATGCGCGGCGCGAACGTCGGCAAGGTCGTTGTCGAGGTGGCGTCCCGGGACGGTTCGCCGTGAACCAGGTACTTCGGCTGGATCGGTTCGGCGAGTCGCTGCGAAGGTGCGCTCGCGTCGTGCAGGAGCGCGTTCCCTCGCCCGGACCGGATCAGGTACTCATACGGCACGCATACGTCGGAGTCAATGGGCTCTTCGACGAGGTCGTAGCGCGCGGACAGCTGGCCTACCGTAACCTCGTGCCACCGTGCGACCTCGGGGTCGAGGCGGTCGGCACGGTCGTCGAGGTGGGTGAGGGCGTCACCACATTACAGCGTGGCGATCCCGTCGCGACGTCGCGATTTGGCGGCGGCTACCGAGAATGGTTGGTGATCGACGCTGCTGAGGCGGTCTTGGTGCCGGCCGCCGCGCCTGAATACGTCGCGTTGCGCACCTCCGCGGTGTCGGCGTTGCTCGCGCTGGAACGTGCCGGAGAACTCAAGAGCGATGAGGTCGTGTTGATAACCGCGGCGGCGGGCGGTCTCGGCCAGTTTCTCGTACAGCTCGCGAGACTCGCCGGCAACCATGTCGTTGGGGTGTGTTCGAGCCCGGAGAAGGCCGCGCTGCTCCGGACGCTCGGGTGCGACCGACCCATCGACCGCAGCGCCGAGGATCTCGGGGAGGTGCTCGCGCGCGAATATCCACGGGGGGTCGATCTCGCGGTCGATGGGGTTGGCGGTCGGCTCTTCGACACCGTACTGGCCCATCTGGGCAATGGCGGGCGGTTGGTCGTCGTCGGCTACGCGTCCGATCTCGCCATGGATGGCCCGGAGCCGGTGCACCGCCCGCGGGTCTACGCCGACCTGTACTGGAAGGCCGCGAGCGTGCGCGGATTCCAGAACGCCTTCTTCGCCGCCGATCACCGCCCCGCGTTCGACCGGCTGCTGCGCCTGTACGCCGGCGGACAGCTGAAGGTCGCGCTCGACCCGACCCCCTTCTGCGGCGTGGAGTCCATTCTGGACGCCGTCGACCACCTCGTCTCCGGCGCCAGCATCGGCAAGGTCGTCGTCGACGTCCGTCCTCGTCGCGGGGACCGCGATGACTGACCGATCGCGGTACGAAGTTGTCGTCGTGGGCGCGGGCACAGCCGGCATTCCCTGCGCCCTGGCCGCGGCCGACGCCGGGGCGAGCGTGCTCCTGATCGAGAAGGACACCCGGGTAGGCGGCACCCTGCACACGACGGGAGGGCACCTGTCCGCGGCCGGGACCCGCCGGCAGGCCAAGATGTCCATAGAGGACGATCCTGACCGTCACCTGGCCGACGTGCGACGGATCAGCCGCGGCTCCGCCCGTGACGACCTCGTCCAACGCGCGGTCGCGCTGGCGCCATCCACTGTGGACTGGTTGGACGACCTCGGATTCGAGTTCGCGCCCGAGACTCCGCGGTTGGTGTTCGGGCACGAGCCGTACTCGGTGCCGCGAACCTACTACGGCCGCGACGCGGGAATGTCGATCCTCAAAGTGCTCGAGCCGCTGCTGCGGGATGCGACAGCGCGAGGCGCGGTTGAGCTACGGACCGCGACCCCAGTCACCGGCCTCATCGCCGACAGTGTCGGACGGGTCGCGGGGGTCACCGTGTGGGGTCCCGAGGGCGATCAGCATATTGAGGCCGGGTCCGTCGTGCTCGCCACCGGCGGCTTCGCCGCCGACCCGGATGTCTTCACCGAGATCGAGCGGGTGCCCCTGGTCAGCGCCGCGCATCCGACGTCCACCGGAGATGGCCTGCTGCTGGCCCAATCGGTCGGGGCCGCCGTGGCCGGCCAGGGAACCTACCTGCCGACCTTCGGCGGGTTGCCCCACCCCACGTCGCCGACGCGGGCCCAGTGGAGCGATCGGCCCCTACTCGTCGCGGCCGAGCGACCGCCATGGGAGATATACGTCGACCGTCAGGGCCAGCGCTTCATCGCCGAGGACGAGCCGAGCATCGATCACAAGGAACGGGCGTTGGCCACCGTTGCCGGCATGTCGTTCTGGACGGTCTTCGACGACCAGGCCCGGCGCGAGTCGGTGCCCATGGTCATCGGTTGGAGTCCGGAGGACCTGGCGGCACACGCCGGCCGACGCGCCGGGGTACACCGAGCCGACGATGTGGAGTCCCTCGCCCGCATCGCCGGCATCGACGCGGCTGGCCTACTGGCCACGATTGCGACCTACAACGACGATCTCGTCGCCGATCGACCGGACCGGTTGGGGCGGCGGCACCGGCCGGCGCCCATCGCCGAGCCGCCGTACTTCGCGTTGGAGAATCACGGAATCACGTTGATCAGTTTCGCTGGGGTCGATGTGGACTCCGACCTTGCCGTGCGCCGGTCCGACGGATCGGTGATACCGGGACTCTTCGCCGTCGGCGAAGTCATCGGCGCGCATGCGACCTGCGGCAATTCGTTCTGCGGCGGAATGATGGTGACGCCCGCGATCGCGCTCGCGCGTTGGCTGGGCGTTCGCCTCGGCGCCGGCTAGCGAGGTCGGGAGCCCGGGCGGCGCGGATCGGCCTCAAGCGCCGCGCGATCCCAGCCGCCGAGGTCGGCCGCCGCGGTGTATGTGGTCTCCAGGAAATCCATAAGCATCTGGTCGGGATTCGCCGCGGTGGCGACGACCTCGTACGGGAGCAGGAATTCGCCGCTCGGGTCGTAGTACGCGGCGTCCGGTCGGACTCGGGTTTTGGTGTAGCCGGCTGGTTCGGGGTAGGCGTAGGCGTAGAACGCGCCCTGCTCGCCTCCGCCGGGCCAGAAGCCGCTGCTGGCCAGTTCGTGCGAGTAGCCCTCGCGCATCACCCACGCCGGGCAGTTGGGCGCGCCACCGGGGTGTGGCGGAGCCGCGCGCCCGGAGAACCGGGTACAGGCCAGATCCAGTCCACCCCAGAACAAGTGCACCGGACTCGCCTTGCCCAGAAAACCAGATCGAAATCTGCCGAAAACTCGGGACGCCTGCAGAAGCTGGCGCCAGAACAGCTGGACCGCTGTCGCGTCGTAGGAGGCATGCTCGTAGTCCTCAGCGAACGGGATAGCCGGCTCAACTTCGTTGGGCGTGGCATGGATCCGGGTCGGCAGGCCCAGCTCGTCCAGCGCCGCCATGGTCTCGGCATAGAACTGCGCCACTGACTTCGGACCCAACGGCACTGTGCGCGTGTGCCCATCACTGGCGCGAATGTTCATCTCGTGATCGATGAAGTCGAGCTCCATGTCGAACGCTCGCTCCTGGTACGGGATCGCGGAAGTGGTCAGTCCCCGTGGGCTCACATACAGGGTCGCGTGCCACCAGTGGTTGACCGTCGGCGCGAGGGTCATGCGGATCTTGCCGACGATCTGGCACCACATGTGGACCGTCTCGCGAGTGTCGGTCCAGTCCGCCGCCCGCAGCCGCGGCCAGGCGCCGACCGTACGTGTCATCTATCAATCGTGCCGCGACCTGCGGGTCGTTTCCTAGCGAACCCGAGCAATTACGACTTGCTTACACCGCGCTGTCTATCGTGACGGCACCTGCGTGGACGAGAGGACGGGTCGGATGCGGCTAGTGCGCGTACTGACGATCATTGCTGTCTCGACGATCCTCGTCGCCTGCTCGGACGGCGGGTCGCCGCCGGGTTCTCGCAGCGGAGGTAATGGCGGCGGGGGCAGTTCCTCAGCGCTGCCGGACCCGTGCTCGCTGGTGACCAAGGCAGAGGTGGAGACGGCCGCCGGCGGAACGGTCGCCGACGGCGTCGAGCAGCCCGGTGGCCCGAACCACTACGCCTTTGGGCAGGGCCGACTGTGCACATTCGTTCCCGACAAGGCGACCGTGAGCACGACCACGATCTCGGTCTTTCGCTACTCGGCGGACGGATGGGCGCAGTACAAACAGAATCAGGCCTCGTACAGCAGCTTCGCGGTGGTGCCCGGAGAAGTCGTACCGACGAGGTCGGAAAGGCATCGGGGTACGCCATGGCGCGTCAGGCGCCGGCAGGGCTGGTCGGCATTCACCTCAAATTCGTCAGCTCCTTCGCCGACCGAGAGCCCGTCGCGAGCGCCCACGGGTGGAGCGTTTGGTGGCGCTGGCTCGCCATCTGGATCCCGACTGTCGTATCGGTGCTGGTCGCTGTCGCTCTCCTCATCGTCCATTGGCGCGGGCAGCACAAGCGGGCAAAGCAGCCGCCGTACGTCAGCTTCTACCTGCATGACCAATCGGTGATGGACCTCTACCAATACCGGTATCGGGGCGCCTTGGAGCAGGGGGTGGAAGCCAGATTTGGCGGACGCAGCCAAATTCGCGCCGGCGCAGGCACGCCGATGGTGAACTTCACCGGCAGCCTCGAACGCAACCGCGAGGAGTTTCGCAAGTACCTGGAGCGGTCAGAGCCCATTACCGTCATTGGCATCCTGATGGATGTCCTCGAGGACGACCTGGTTCACGTCGATCTGCAACGCGCATCACTGGTGACTGGCAAGAACCTCGACATCAGGCAGCGAAGGATCCGACTGAGCGAACTTGGCGCGAGCACATATGTGCTTGCCCGTGGCGGGCGTTGAGGTCAACGGCGCGCGCGGCCACGGCAGCAGCACAACGTTCCTCGCGCCGTACGGCGAACCCCATCACGCCGGACCGCCTCCCATGATCAGCCTCCGGTGCGCCAACAGTGGCCTCCGAAGCGAAGTGCCCGAGGGCAGGTTCTGGGCCCGGTGCCTTGGCACCGTACAGGGCTGGGACCGCATCACTGGGCATCTCGTCATAGACCCAATCGCGATCTTCAAATAGTAGCCCGGCGCGGCGCCGCTAACCAGGCATGGTGTCGTGACCGTCCAGCCGCCAGTTCGTGGGCACTTCGGTGAACGCCGACCAGGTGGTGCCGTTTGGGCTCGTCTGTGCGCGTTCGAAGGCATGACCGTCGTCATTCACCCCGTACAGATGGACCCGGCCGTCGTTGTCCACGGTGGCTGCGATGGCCTTGACTGCTCCGTCGAAGGACATCCAGCCACTCCAGGCCGAGCCGCCGGGCTGTAGCTGCCGTTGGTGGAAGACCCGACCGTCGCTGTTGCTGCCGAAGAGTTCCATGCGACCGTCCACATTGGTCACAGCTGCGATCGACTTCAGCGATCCGTCGAACCCGATCCACGACGACCACTGCTGAGAGTTGGGATCAATTTGGGATCGGACGAACACGCGGCCCCCGTCATTGACCCCGAACAGGTTGAGCCGGCCGGTCGAGTCGCGGGTGGCCGCGATCGAACGGACCGAGCCGTCCAGCCCGACCCAACTCGACCAGTCGGTCCCGTTGCGACTCAACTGCCAGCGGTGGAAGACTCGACCGTTACCGTTGGTGCCGAACAGCTCCACCCGGCCGTCGGCGTTGGTCGCGGCGGCGAGCTCGTGCACCTGGCCGTCGAGCTGGACCCAGTTCGACCACACACTGCCGCCCGGAGTCAGCTGCCAGCACTGGAACACGAGGTCGTCCTCGTTAGCTCCGAACAGCTGCAGCCGGCCGTCGGCGTTGCCGGCCACGGCAATCGCGTCGACTTGGCCAACGACCGGGTACCAGCCCGACCATGCGCGACCGGCGGCTGGCGTCCAGGCGCGGTACGCGATGCCATCGGCGGTGCTGAACAGGGCGAGCCGTCCGTCCACATTGGCTCCCGCTGCGACGGCTGCCATCGAGTTGACCGTGAACGGCGGCTTGCAGCTCCGGTCGAACACATCGACGAGGGGGCCTATAGAGGGCAGCTGATCCTCACCTGTGCCCGCCTGCCCGGACCCACCGCCGGGCGGGGTCTGTGGCGGCCCGTCCTTAGATTGACGCTCCAAGTGGTATGTGCCAAACCACTCGCCGCTTCCGCCGCCGGTCACCGGGCAAGGGTCCCAGTGCCGATTGATCCCGGGAACCGCGTACATGAGCCAAGTCAGCGTAACGTTGCTCAGCTCGGCGAACTGGGCCACGCCGTCGCAACTGGAAGCGATCTTGGTGTTCACCCCGATCTGCGTGGGAATCCCGCCGATCGTGACCAGAAGCGGGCCGCCGCCGCTGCCCGAACACACCGTGTGACCCGGCGATCCCGCCGCCAGGTCTCCGCCCGTGTCCACCACAGTCGACTCCGCCATGATCCCCAACGCTCGCCCGCCACCTGCCACTTGAGCGCCGGTCCACAGGATGGTAGCGGGCGTGCCCTCGACGGGCCGGCGGAAATCCGGCGCGGCCAACGCGACGCTCGGTACGTCGGCGAAAGTCCCGGCCGCGACCCGCAGCACCGCGACGTCTTGCGCGCCCGACCGGAACGCCGCCACCTGTTCGCCGAGCACCTGCTTGCCGTCGACCTGCAATCGATCGGAGCTGATCGAATCGGAGTCCGCGCAGTGTGCGGCCGTGAGCACCCACGAGTCGGAGATGATCGTGCCGACGCAGCGGGCCGGGCCGCCATCGACGATCACCGCGTACGGGTACGGCGCCGTCTCTACCGGAGGCACCGGCACCGACTTCGTCGGCAGCGGCACCGACGAAGCGGCCGATCCATCGACCGGTTGACACGCTGCAAGTAGCACGACAGCCACGAATGCCGACAACGCCGCCGAGCCAGCCCTGATCTGTTGAGGTAATCGCGCCCCGCCCATTGTCGTAGCCCTTCCGAGTCGAGCCGGCGGTCGTGCCGGCTTCTTCACGGTCAGGCGTCTGTCGGCGCCGGGCATCGGTAGCGACCCCCAACTTTCGTCCGTGGACCACCCAACTTTCTGCCTGTGCCGCAGCAGAAACTCAACGAGCCTTGCTCACGTCGCCATCAATCGACATTGTCATGTTGTGAAGTGAACTGATGGCTGCGGTACCGACCCCCAACATGGTCAAGACCAGGTACGGCAGCGCCCCGCAATGTTCTGGCACCAACTTCTCGTCGCCAACCTGGCGCTGGGTGAGTTTCGGCCCGGCTTCCATGACGAGGCCTGCCCGGTGCACTTCTTTTGGGATGGCATGGATCTCGCGTGCACTCGGTTCTCCGGGCGCCCCGCTCCGCCACACCCCTGCGGCGCCCGAACTGTCCGCAGTGGGTGATGCGCGTCGCCGGCCCTGGAGACCCCCCAACGTCATCCCGTACCGAGAGCCCCAACGCATTCCTGCCTTGGGCAATCGAATCCGATTCGTACTATGTAGACACATCATGAACGTTGACGCGGTTCACCGATCGAGAGGTTCGTGACCCATAAGTGTGCCTCGACCGCGCCGAGCACGGAACTCGCGCCCTTTGCCGCGGCGGCTCAGCCTAGGTAGAGGTCCCTGTGGGCGGCCACGAACGCCTCAATCGACTCGGGGGGAACGCCCGTCACGCGCTCGACGCCGTCCGTCTGGCGGTCGTAACGGTTGTCCCGGTGCAGTTGGGCCATGGTGGCGACGTGCTGCTCGACGTGCTGCGGAAGGGCCATCCTGGACAGCCCGGCCTGCCACCGGTCCAGCGGTACGTCTACATAGGACACTGGCCGGCCCAGCGCGCGAGAGAAGGCTGCGGCCACCTCCGCCATGTTGACCGACTGCGGGCCGGTCAGCTCGTACACGTGCCCGATGTGCGGAGCCGGGTCACGGAGCACCGTGGCGACGACCCGGGCCACGTCGTCCACGGCGACCGGCGAGGTGCGTCCGTTGCCGAACGGCAGCGCGATCGTGCCGTTCTCCCGAATTGACTGCGCCGCCATCGTGGTGAACAGCGGAGTGTCCAGGAACACCGTCGGCCGGATGTGCACCACGGGCAGGCCGGACCAATTCAGTACCTGCTCCGCCAGCCAGTGCAGCCGCTGCTGGTGCGACTCCTCGGTACTCGTGGCGGTCATCTGCGACACCGTCAGCTGCGACAGGTCGACCAGCGCATCCAGTTTCCCGTACTCCTTCGCGACGGAGGCCACTACGGTCGCCGCCAGCAGGTGGTCCGGGGACACGGCCATCGCGAAGAACATCCGCGATACGCCCTGCAGCGCGGCCGCTACCGTCTCGGGCCGGGTCAAATCCCCGATGACGACCTCCGCGCCGAGCGCTCTCACCTCGGCTGCACGCTCGTCCTCGCGACGGACCATGAAGCGCACTGGCACATCCTGAGTACGCAGTTGCTCAAAGACCGCACGGCCCACGCCGCCGGCACCGGGGATCAGAACAAGGTTGTTGGCACCCATCAGTGAATTCCTTCGTAGTAATGGGATATCTGAGCCGGGTGCATGCGGAAGTTCACGCGGAGCTTTCGGGCAGGCGTTGGCGCCGCGATATGTACCGTCGACATGCATCGAGAGTAGGACGGCATGCGGGCCTGTCCGGGCGTTCCCGGGCGGTCGGCCGTCAGCGGAGGGTGGCGACCGGACGGGTCCGGGTGGCGACCTGTCGGGAGCGCAGAACCACCAGTAGCGCCGCGAGCACGGCCCACAGCGCGAGTGTGATGAGCGGGCCGACGACGTGAGCACCGCCGAAATAGCTGAGGTCGGCGACGGCCCGTACGGCGGCGCCGGGCGGGAGCAACCCCGAGACAACGCGGGCCAGACCGGGCAGCAGCACGACGCCGGTGGTGGCGCCGCTGGTCGAATTGCCGACGGTGAGCAGCAGTAGCGTGGCCACCGGGACGCCGAGCACGCCCAACCAGGTGCCGAGCAGCATGGTGGCGAACGCGGCCGCGGCTGTCAGCAGCGCGAGCGTGCCTGCCAGGGGTACGAGTGGTGCCGGTAGGGCACCCAGGACGGGCCCGGCGATGGCGGCCGCGACCGCGCCGCAGACTGCCGAGAAGCCCCTGATCAGCAGTAACCGCTGGCGCAGGGTCAATACCTGGCCGAGGCCAAGGGTGTTTTGCGCGATCACGAACCCGGCGAGGGTCACACCAAAGGCCAGATAGAAGCCGCACAATCCACGACTGTCGAACTTGGCCAGGGGGACGATATCCGCAGTCTGCAGGTGCTGCCCCGCCTGGTTCGCATAGGTGGCGACGAGCCCGGTAACGGCGTTCGTGGTGGACAGGCCGTTGGCTCCGGCCACATCCAGCTGCAGTCCGCCGTTACCGTCGGGGCCGAGGGCTGCGACCGCGTCGCGGTGGAGCACTGCGCTGCGGGCTGAGGCGGCGTCGGCTGCCTCGTGCACGTCGACTCGATCGCCGAGCGCCTGCCGGACCTCGGTGGCCAGCTGCTGCCCGGTTACTGCCAGCGGCACGTCGTGTGGCTGGGGGCTGCGCTGAAGGCCCACATATAACCCGACGAACGCCGAGACGATGACTAGTCCGACGATCACCGGCTGCAACCAGGCTCGCACCGGCACCATCCGTCGGGCAGACGGACCGGGCGGCACACGCGGCGGCATGGACGCGGCGGACGTCGACGACCCGGTGGGCTCGGTGGGCTGGGTTGGCTCGGTGCGGCTCGATCGGCGGCGATGTCACAGGGGCCTCCATCGCTGACGGTCGTTCGGCGGTTGCCGGGCGGAGGCCGCCGGCCTCAGACGGCGAAAGGCAGCCCTTAAATGCTGCTAGACCTGCCCGGCGATCTCATCGACATCCGATAAACGGCACGGGTCGATGATCGCAGCGTGGCTCCTGCGCGTTAGTCCGTCGTCGAGTTCTGCAGGCAAGTGTGGACGGTTTCTGGACAGTCATCGGTCCTGGGCAGGCAGGGCGGGGGCGAAGAACTCGGTGAGCAGTTGTGTGACGCGCTCTGCCTCGTCGTGATGGACCCAGTGCGACGCGTCAGGTAGGCGCTCGACGCGGTCGAGGTTGGGTACGTCATCGCGGTCGGGCTCGGCGAGTTCTTGGCCGAGGTAGTGATCTTGTTGGCCCCAGATGACCAAGGTGGGAGCGTTGATGGGCTTGAGCGCCGCTTCCGCGCGCTTGAGTGGGGTTCGCACCGAGGACCGATAGTAGTTGATCATCCCGGTGCTGGCGCCCGGCTGCGACCACGCCTCGATGTAGTGGTCCATCTCCTCGGGCGTGTACGCCGGGTGAGCGTCGCGTAGGAAATTCCGGAAGAAGTGCCAATGGTTGGCGTGCACGACGGTTTCGGGAACATCGGGAAGATCGAAGAAAAAGAAATACCAGGATTTCCTGAGTTGGCCTGGGTGATGAAGTCCCTGCGACAGCTTGCGCGGGTGGGCGGCGTTGAGGATGGCGAGCCTGTCGACGACCTCGGGGTGATTCATCGCGGTGGCCCATGCGGCGGTGCCGCCCCAATCGTGACCAACCAGCAACGCGGATTGGGCACCGCGTTCGTGGACGAGATCGTGGATGTCGGCGGCGAGCTTGTCGGTGTCGTAGGCGTCGACGGCGTCGGGCCGTGATGACAGGTTGTAGCCGCGCATGTCGGGTGCGACGACGCGGAATCCCGCCGCCGCCAAAGGCTCGATCTGTTGCCGCCAGCCGTACCAGAACTCGGGAAAGCCGTGCAGCAGGATGATTAGCGGCCCGTCACCGGCTTCGACGTAATGCAATTGGACGTCGCCGATATCGGCGTAGCCCTCACGTAGTCCGTTGACCCAGTGCCCTTGCCCCGGCTGTTCTGGCGTCCCGCTCGCGCCGCTCGCAGGGGTCCCAGTCGAGCCCATCGCCACCTCCCTGCGGACAGGTCAGAACTAGACGGTAAGACATCACCCGCCTTCCTGGTCTGGCGTTCCCCGATCTGCGCCCGCTTGTGTGACCAGCGGACTTAGAGAGTCGGTCGCCACCGCGGTCAGGGATTGTCAATCCAGGTCGATCGACTGTCGATAGCAGGCGCCGGTCGGCAAGGTGAGCGGCAGTTGCTGTCAGCGTTGCTGTCAACCCAGCTCGGATCGGGCGCTCGTCGAAGCGCCGGGTCGTACGCTGACCCCCGGGCCATGAAATTCTTCAGATCGCAGCCAGGCCGTGGCGTGCCACAACGTCGGAAACGGCCTGGAGGTGCTCAGCCGGGTTGCTGTCCAGATCGAAGGCCACAGCAACGTGTCCGATGGCGCTGGGAATGACGAGCGCGTGGAAGTGGCCGTAGCCGATAATGAGGTACCGAAGTCCGCCACAGTCGATGTTGCCGCGCTGGGTGGCCAGAGTGAGCATGGTGGGATTGACCAGTAGTTCCTCGTACCGGTCGCTATCACTGCTGGAGGCGTTGTGCAGGTCGGCCCGCGACCGCATCTGCACCTCCTGACCATGGGCTACGGCAACGTAGCGGATGGTCGGCGAGATCGCGAAGACCTCATCGTGTAGATCGCTCACGTTCGTCCGTCCTGAGCCTCGTACTGGCAGCGAGTGCTGCTGTGAACCTACCGGATCCGGTGCTCAGCTCAGCGGACAACGAGATCGCCCACCTTGGGGTGACGACTGGTTACACACTCTCTCAGCCGCCAACGGCCCGACGGGCTGACCGAGACGTTCAATCAGGCGATGGCTCGGCGAGCCCGCGAGGCATTGGCGGTGGTCACCATTCGACATCTCAGACCTACTGGTCCGTGCCGCAAGGTTGGGAGGACCACAAACAACCGAATGATTATCTCGCCAGAGATGTCACGGATCATCTGAGCCCGATCCGTAACGGATCAACTGGATCACGCCAAGGGGCCGGGTCGGGGCACCAAGCCGCAGCAGCGTAGTCAGGATATTCATACAGGTCTTGACAATTGCTCAACTGACCAATGTGGACAGTAATCCAAACAGCGTTTTCCACCATTGTGTGGTCGCTGCCACGTTACTGTCTCGAAGCATGCCGCGCGAACGCCCGTGAGGGGTGGCGGGGTCTCCCCGGTCCCCTGCAACGATGCATCGGTAGGCATAGCGCGAACGTGCCTGTACGCCCATACAATGGCGTGCTCCCTCGGAGGTACCAGTGTCCACGGAGGACGCACGGCGCTGCCCGGACTGTGGCACGTCAGAGCGGTATGCGACCCACGGCGGCCCACCGCCGACGTCAACCTGGCCAACGCCTGCACCCCCGACCACACCCTGCGGCACGAGCGCGGCTGGACCGTGCACCAGCCCCGACCCGGCCACATCATCTGGACCAGCCCGTTGGCCACCGCTACCAACGCACCCCACCACCCGCCCCCAGCCACACCACCGAGCCCATGCCCCAACCCACCCACCCCAACGAAGACAGCCTCCGCTTCTGGGTCAACCCCGACGACACCGGCTGGGAACGCAACACCTGCCTGCGCGAAGCACCACCACCCCCACCACGAAAGCCCGAACCCGAACCGCCGCCACCACCACCACCCCAGCCCCGACCCTGCACAGTCGACCCCGACGACGACACCCCGCCCTTCTAGTACGTGATCCGATTTCAGATCGGCTTGGTCGTCAGTTGTGGGTCCCAGCTTCGTCGATGCCCTGACATCGTCGACGCTTGACCGACGAGAAGCTTCGTCGCGATCTTGCGCCCCAGAACGGCCACAGATTGGCCGTTGCCCCGCAACTCAAGCCCAACCTTCGCTGGTCAATACCCGACTACGGCGGAGCGGCAGCTCACGGCCGACGGCGCAGGTACGACTCGCCCCGGGCCGACAGGCGGTAGCCGGTCGGGAGGCTTAATGTCAGGCCCAGTTCCTTCAGCCGTCGGACGTCGCGCTTGAACGTCGCCCGGTCGACACCTGCGGCGCCGGCCAGCGTCGACGCGGCGACCCCGGGATTACGGGCGATCGCCGTCAACGTCGCCATCGTCCACGGGCCGCGGTCGCTAGCTGTATCCATTGTGGACAGAAGTCGGTCAAGCTCGGCGAGCTGGTGGCGATCAAGTTCGGCGTCGGCGGCGAGCGTATCCCGCGGGTCGAGGTCGTCCGTACGGCGAAAGCGGATCCGATAGATCCGGACGTCCACCGGACCCCGCAGATTGGCCCGCAGCTGTTCGGGTGACGCGTAGCCAGCGGCGGTCGCGGCATCGGTCCCGATGTCGGCATCGGCCACGATGTCGATCGACTCGACCACAACAATGCCGAGGCCGGTGCGGTAGTGGCCGCCCGCGATCACCTGAGGGCGACGCCAGCGGCGGAAGGCCACCGTGATCGTTCCGTCGTGCAGACCCTCGCGGAGCCGTCGCTCGAACAGCACGGTGCCACGCTAGCGCGGTTCGTTGCCTACGCTGGCGCCATGAACGACTCGACCGACCGGCACGCGCGCTCGTTCGGTACCGTCGCCGACCGGTACGACACGTATCGACCTGGCTATGCGACCGACGCGGTCGTGTGGGCCCTGGGCGAGCAACCGCTGCGAGTGGCGGACGTCGGGGCGGGGACCGGGATTCTCAGTCGACTGCTGCAGCGTCTCGGCCACGAGGTGGTCGCCGTGGAGCCCGATGACCTGATGCGCGCACGCCTGACGCGCGTCAGCCGCGGCATCACCGTGCTCGCCGGCACGGCCGAACACATCCCGCTGCCCGATCAGTCCGTCGATGCGGTCGTGGCGGGTCAGGCATACCACTGGTTCGACCCGGTGCGCGCGCATCGGGAGATTGCCCGCGTACTCCGGCCAGGCGGGGTGTTCGCGGCCTTCTGGAACGACGCCGATCCGCGTGCGCCCTGGACACTGCGCTTGGCTGAGATCATCGACGGCCCCGAGGCGGCGGCCGCCGACCGGCCAATGTCCGACTTCGGAACCTGCTTCCTGCCGGTCGAACAGACCGAGTTTGGCCACGAGCTGTACCTGACGCCCGACGATCTGATGGGGCTCGCGACGACCCGGTCGCCGTACCTGGTCGGCACGCCGACGCAACGCCGCGCCATTCTCGATGCCATCCGGGATCTGACCAACGAGCCGGAGCTCGCCGGCCGCGAGCGAATTTCGATGCCGCACCTCACCCGGGTACATCGGTCGACGCTGCGGCCCGACGCCCTCGCAGGATGCGGCCCTGGGCGAACCCGGCGGGTATGAGGAGCAGCAGGGCCCATGCGCCTACACCCGGTATGGCGACGGCGAGCAGGAAGGCCAGGGCCATCGCCCCGGTCATCACGAGCGCCGGCGCCAGGGTCACGCCCTCATCGGAAAGTCCACTTCGGAGGATCAGCCAATGGCTCACGGCCCCGCACGCCGTGGTCACGAGCAGAGTGCCGATGTACAGGCCGTACGTGAGTCTGTCCGCCCTGTCCTGAGAGCCGACGAGTTGAGTCGGGAAGGGGAGGAACACGATGCTCAGCAGCCACAGGCAGTTCACCCAGATCAGGGCGCTCGTCAGATGCACGACCTTGTCGAAGGTGTGGTGATGGACGAGCCAGAATCGGTAGACGACAACAAAGCTCAACACGAACGCCACGAAACTGCTGGTGTTGCCGGCCAGCAACGCGCCCACGTCCGTGATGTCCACGTGCGGCACGATGTCCACCAGGGGCAGGACGAGCAGCGTCGCCGCGATGGCGACGACCGCATCGCTGAAGCTGATCAGGCGGTCAACGGCGCGCGACGAGGCGGGCGCCGGATCCGGTCCGGCCCCCGCCTTCGAAGATCGTTTCACTGACCCAGTATGCGTTCGTGGTCGACTTCGCGTTCGCGTCTGTGGTCAACGCCCGGCAGACTGTCCGCGTGGCTGTATGGGTTCCAAGGTCGCGGTCGTCCAAGATCCTCGTGACCGTCGGCGCGGTCGCCGTGCTAATGGTGGCTGGTGCGACGGTGATTGAACGGCTCTGGGATCGCGGCCGGGGATCGGATGGTCTGTCCGATCTGAGCGCCGCCCTCGGCGAGACGGGCGCCTGCGGCGGACGGCCCGTCGAGGCGCCGCGCGAACTCCGCGGCATGTGGCTGACGACGGTCAACAACATCGACTGGCCGAGCAAGCCCGGTCTCGATGAGGCGACGGTGAAGGCCGAGTACCAGGGCTGGCTCGATCTCGCCCAGCGCCAGCACCACAACGCGATCTTCGTGCACGTCCGGCCGAGCGGCGACGCCTTCTGGCCCTCGCAGTACGCGCCGTGGTCGGAGTGGCTGACCGGGCGGCGTGACGGAGCTGATCCCGGATGGGATCCGATGGCGTACATGATCGCCGAGGCGCATGCCCGCAACCTCGAGTTCCACGCATGGATGAACCCCTACCGCGGCGGCCAGCCGGCCACGGTGGGTGGGCCGGGCGGCGACATCAACCAACTCGCCCCCAACCACCCGTTGCGGGCCCACCCCGATTGGGCGGTGGTGTATCCGGTCGGTACGAGGGCGAGTCGGCTCTACTTCGACCCCGGCATTCCTGAGGTCCGCCGCTTCGTCGAGGACGCGATGCTGGAGGCGGTCCAGAAGTATGACATCGACGGTGTCCACTTCGACGATTTCTTCTACCCCTACCCGGAGGCCGGGCAGGACTTCAACGACGCGGCCAGCTTCGCCACGTACAGTCAGGGATCTGCCAGCAAGGCGGATTGGCGGCGGGCCAACGTCAACGCCCTCGTTCGAGAGATGAAGGAGCGCATCCAGGCGATCAAACCGTGGGTTAAGTTCGGCATCAGCCCGTTTGGCATCTGGCGCAACAGTTCGACCGACCCGTCAGGATCTCCGACGCACGGCCTGCAGAGCTACGACCAGATCTATGCCGATACACGGCTGTGGGTGCGCGAGGGTTGGTTGGACTACATCGTGCCGCAGCTGTACTGGAACATCGGATTCGACCGCGCCGACTACGCCAAGCTCCTGCCCTGGTGGTCCACTGTGGTCGCTGGCACCAATGTCCAGCTTTACATCGGTCAGCCTGACTATCGCGTCGGCGAGGCCGGTGTCTGGCAGGATCCGGCTGAGTTGGAGCGACACCTCGAGCTCAACACCCAGTATCCGGTCGCCGGCAACATCCACTTCAGCGCCAAGAACATCCGTGACGACACCCTGGGTGCGGTGACGCGGTACAGCCAGCGGTTCTACTCGGGCCCGGCGCTGGTACCGCCGATGGCGCAGTTGCCGTCGTCGGCGCCGCCCGCGCCATCGATGGACGGCATCCGGCGTGACGCGGACGCAGCAGTGACCCTGACCTGGCGTCCGGGCTCGGCCGGGACGGCGATGTACGCGGTCTACCGGGTCGATGCCGGCAAGGACAAGGCCGTCCTGGTGGGGACTGTCCGTGCCCAGGGTGCTCGGGAGCAAACCTGGACGGACCGCTCATCGTCCACAAAGGATGGTGCTGTGTACTGCGTGAGCGGACTGGACCGGTCGTGGAACGAGGGCCGGATCAGTTCCCCCATGAATGTGTAGTCCCGGGCGGGCTCAGCGCATCGCCTCGAGAATAGCGCGGCACGTCTCTTCGCAGTCGCGGCAGGCTTCCGCGCAGATCCGACAATGCTCGTGCATGTCGGCGTGCATGGCGCATTCCTCGGCACAGGACTGGCACGCCGAGATGCATGCGTCGAGCAGAGTTGTGCCGATGTTGGCGTCATAACCTGTGTGACGCGATAGCACGCGGGATGTTGTGCTGCAGATGTCGGCACAGTCGAGGTTCGTGCGAATGCACTTCGTGAGGTCGGCGACCATGTCTTCGGCCAGGCAAGCATCCGCGCACGCGGTGCACGCCTCGCTGCAGGCGATGAGCGTGTCGATCGCCTCGGCGAGCACCGAGCGATCGAAGTTGATCGGCTTCGGGTAGGTCTCCAACATCGGCAGCGTGGTCGTTACCATGATCTTCTCCTGTCCGGTGCGCGGCTTCTCCGTTCCCAGCTCTCAGCCGTATGGTCCGCCGCTATGCCGTCAGGCGACGGCGATTCTCCGGATCCGGCATTCACCTCTTCGTTGCGGGGTGTTCGATAGCGAGGTACTGGTGCACCGATCCCACGGCGACGGATCCCTCGCCAACCGCGCTCGCGACGCGCTTGACCGAGCCGAATCGAGCATCGCCGGCGGCGAAGACACCCGGCATGGATGTCTCGAACGGCAGGAGCGGCCGCCGGAGCGACCACGCCTGGCCTGACACGTCGCGGTCGGTACGGATGAACCCGTTCTCGTCGAGGTCCACGACACCGCGCAGCCACTCGGTACGGGGCTCCGCCCCGATCAGGACGAACACCACTGCGGTGGCGACGTCGGATCGACGGCCCGTGTCTATGTCTTCCAGCGTCAGTCCCTCGAGCCGGGCGTCGCCCCATCCGTCAACCACGCGGGTGGCCAGTCGAACCGCGATGTTTGACGTGCCCTCAATCTGTTGGATGAGGTAGTCCGACATGCTCGCGGCGAGCGAGGGACCTCGCACGAGGAGCGTGACGCGCGAGGCGAACTTCGCGAGGTGTACGGCGGCCTGCCCGGCCGAGTTCGCGCCGCCGACGACGTAGACCTCCTGTCCGGCCATCGCCGGTGCTTCGGCACCCGCGGCGCCGTAGAACACGCCCATGCCGATGAGACGGTCCATGGCGGGGATGCCGAGGCGCCGGTAGGTGACGCCGGTACTGATGATCACTGCACGGGCGGTCGCCTCGGCCCCGCCGCTGAGCGAAACGATTCGTTCCGTTGCCTGGGTGTGCACTCCGACCACGTGGTGGGTGAAGACAAACTCCGCTCCAAAGAGGACAGACTGCTGCCACGCCCGGTGGGCGAGTTCGCTGCCGCTCACGCCCCCCGGAAAACCGAGGTAGTTGCGGATCATCGAGCTGGTTCCCGCCTGCCCACCGATCGCCGCTGGCTCGATCACCAGCGTGCGCAGTCCTTCAGACGCCCCGTAGACGGCGGCCGCGAGTCCGGCCGGTCCGGCACCGACAATCGCAAGGTCGTAGCTCTCGAGCGCGGGCGCGGTCCGGATGCCATGCGCGCTCGCGACGTCGGTGAAGCTAGGATCGTGCAGCACTGATCCGTCGTGGCGGATGAGTGCGGGCAATCGATTGGTGTCGACCGCGAATTCGCGCATAAGCCCTTGCCCGTACTCCGAGTCGGACGGGTAGAACGCGAACGGCACACTGTTGCGGGTCAGCAGGTCTCGCAGCTCATGGCTACGCGGCGACCAGTGCTCACCGACGACGCGGTAGACCACATGGTGCGGCCGATGCGCGATCGTCCATGCGCTGAGCACCTCCTGGATCTGCGGAAAGAGCCACTCCTCCGGAGTGACCCAACCCTTGAGCACCCAGATGTCCACTCGACCGAAAGCGGTCGCCTGTTGCAGGGTTGTTAGTTCACTGAGCGGAATCCGGGTATGGTTCTGGTCCATACTCACCAGCAGCACCCGGCTGGTGTCGCGGTGGAGCCGGTGGGCGTGCTCCAGGAAGTCAACCCCGCTCATGCCCGGCAGGTGCAGGTCCGCCGCGACCAGAGCGACGTCAGCGCCACGGCTGGCCAGTCCAGCCAGCACGGTGAGACCCTCACCCGGTGACTCGGCCGCGATGACGCCGTAGTCGGGCCCGAAGCGGCGCGCGAGCGCCGCTGCGGTCGTGTCGCGGGCGGAGGCATCGGCGTCCACGACAACCAACATCGGAAGATCCGGTACGGATGCGGAGCCTCCCGTCACTGTGCCACTCCCTCCCACGCGCGGCGGCCTCGCCCGATTCAATACCCCACGGCGGCGAGGCGCTTTTCGTAGCGTCGCGCGCTAACCGTGATGGTTGCCTGACCCGCGTGGGCTTGGTAGTCGAACGCGCCCCCGTCATCCCAGCCGTTGCGCCGGGAGTCGCGCCTTCTGCTCGACGACCGGCCAGAACCGGGTGACGGCGGCGGCGTCGCGCCGTCGGGCCCGCACCTAGCCGCACGGGTACGGCTGCGGCGGCCATCGCGTTCAGACACAATCCATCCATGTCCGATATCACGCTCGACCGGGCGAGCCTCGAGAAGGCGGGCCAGGCCGCGGCGGAGCGGCTCCTTCAGGCGAATGTGCGGGCGGTGGCACTCACATTCGTCGACAACGCTGGCGTGACCCGGGTCAAGACGATCCCGGTGGAGCGCCTCGCCCAGGCCGCGGCCTGGGGTGTGGGCTCGGCCCCGGTGCATGACGTGTTCTGCGTGGACGATGTGATCACCACGAGTCCGCTCGCCGGCGGTCCGGTCGGTGACCTCCGACTGCACCCTGACCTTGCGGCGCTGACGATCCTCGCGGGGCAGCCCGGCTGGGCCTGGGCGCCGGTCGACCGGTGGCGCCAGGACGGCACGGCGCACCCGGGCGACCAGCGCGGGTTCGCCCGCCGAATGGTGCGACAGGCCGCGGCGGCCGGACTGGACCTGCGCATGGGGTTCGAGATCGAGTGGTACCTGGCCGGTGCGGGCGGCACGCCGGCCACCACCGGGCCGGCCTACGGGATGACCCCGGTGGTCGAGTTGAGCGAGTACGGTCGCGACCTCCTGGCGGCGCTGTCGACCCAGGGCGTCGCGGTGCTGCAGTGGCACCCGGAGTACGCCACCGGCCAGCTGGAGCTGTCGATGGCTCCCACCGATCCCGTGGGTGCCGCCGACACCGCGGTCCTCGTCCGCGAAACCGTACGGGCCATATCGCTGAGACACGGGCTGCGCGCGTCGTTCGCGCCGGCGCCGGTCCCGGGCGCGGTCGGCAACGGCATGCATCTGCACTTCTCGGTGGCCAGCGACGGAGTCAACCTGATGACCGGCGGTTGCGGTCCGTACGGTCTCACCGACCGGGGAGAGTCCACTGTGGCCGGAGTCCTGGCCCGCATGCCGGCGCTGTCGGGGATCGGTGCGCCCAGCGTCTCCAGCCATCTGCGGTTGGTGCCGCAGCGGTGGGCCGGGCCGTACCAGTGTTGGGGTCTGGAGAACCGGGAGGCCTCGCTTCGGTTGATCCGGGGCGTCGCCGGGTCCGAGGCGGGTGCGGCCAACGCCGAGATCAAATGCGTCGACGGGTCCGCCAACCCGTACCTGGTTGTCGGAGCCGTCTGCAGCGTCCTGGTCGACAGCGTCGACGCCGGCCTGCGGTTGCCCCCCGAGGTCGACATCGACCCGGCCACGATCGAACCCGACCGCCAACCACCGCGCCTGCCCGAATCGGTACCGGACGGCCTCGCCGCGTTGGCCGCCGACGTTGGGCTCTCGGATGCCCTGGGACCCATGTTGCTCGGAGCGTTCGTCGCGGTCCACCAGTCCGAGTTCGACCGGTGCGGCCAGCGCGATCCCGCCGAGATCGCAGAGGCAGTCCGTTGGCGATACTGACCGACATTGCGCTAATCGACGGGCATTGCCATCCGGTGACGACGGCTCCGGTGGACGAGGCCACCTTCGAGCTCTGGTGCACCGAGGCGACGGTTGCGCCCCGGCCAGGAGAGTCCCATCTGGACAGTCAACTCGGCCATGCCATCCGCCGCTGGTGTGGACCGGTCATGGGACTGCCGCCACACGTTGCGATATCGGAGTACCTGAGCGCCCGCCTCGAACTCGGCGCGGACGAGGTCGCACGGCGACTGCTGCGCGCCGCCAACCTCGGCGGTCTGCTGGTCGACACCGGTCTGTCCGATCAGGCGATGACACCAGTGCACGCCCTCGCCAGCGCATCCGGGGCGCCGGCGGCCGAGGTGGTACGGCTGGAGAGCCTGGCCGAGCAGGTCGCCTTGGGCACCACCGCCGAGGGATTCGCGGATGCGTTCTCGGCGGCGCTGCAAACCTCACTCGACGACGGCGCCGTGGCGTGGAAGTCCATCGTGGCCTATCGCGCCGGGCTCGGAGTGCCCGCACAGCCGCCGCGCCCGGATGAGGTCACCGTCGCATCCGGCCGATGGCTGCGCGAGGTCGAGCGTGGCAACCGGCGACTCACCGAGCCGATCGTGCTGCATTTCTTGCTCTGGTCAGCCGTCCAGACCGGTCGGCCCATTCAGATCCACACCGGGTTCGGCGACGCCGACGCCTCGATCGTCACCGGCGATCCGGCGCTGCTGCAACCGTTCTGCGCCGCCACCCAAGGGGCGCGAACCTCGCTCGTACTTCTGCACTGTTACCCGTACCATCGGCCGGCCGGATGGCTCGCTCACCTCTACCCGCACGTGTATGTCGACATTGGACTGACGCTGAACTACGTCGGAGCCCGGGCCCAGGCGGTGCTCGGCGAGTTCCTCGAGTTGGCTCCGTTCGGGAAGGTCCTCTACTCCTCTGACGCATATGGGCTGCCCGAGCTGTACCTCGTCGGCGCGGCCCAGTTCCGGGACGCGATGGCGGGCACTGCTCACCGAGGTGGTGAGCGAGGGCGGCATGAACGAGCCTGACGCGCAACGGGTGGCGCACGCCATCGGCGCCGGAAACGCGATGCGGGTGTACGGGTTCCCCCCGACGTCGGGCTAACCGCGAGTGGCGCCTCGTGATGATGGCTCGTTCGATTCCGTGAGCAGGGTGGCGGCCCGGTCGTAACAACTCACGAACGCGGTGATCACCTCCCGCCAGGTGCAGCTCGCGGGCTCCGTCGCCTGGTTGTGATCGCGGATGCGTTCCCGCGCCTCGGCATGGTGGACGAGGTGGACGATGGCGTCGACCAATCCCTCGGCGCTGTCGCAGAGCAGACCCTCCTGGCCATGCCGGATGAACTCGGAGACACCGTTGTTGGCCCGGGCGATAACGGGTACGCCCGCCGTGCGCGCCTCCAGGGTGGCGATCCCGAACGACTCGCGAACTGCCGGGTTGACGAACAAGTCCGCGGTGGCGAGCAGCCCGGATACACCGTCTCGGTCCAACCGACCCGACAGGTGCACCCAGTCCATCGAGTGGCTGCGCAGGTATGCCCCCAATAGTGGCATCGCGGGACCATCGCCGGCGACGGTGACCCGGATCGTCTGGTGCGGGTCGATCCGGAGCCGGGCCGCGCGTAGCGCCTTCATCAGGACGAGGGGTTGCTTGCGGGCGGCGAGCCGGCCAACGGCCACGATGTGCACGGCATCGTCGGTGCGGCCGCGACGCGGCGGCCGGCGCCACGTTGCGGGGGAGATGCCGTTGGTCACTACGGTGACCTCGCGGTGCGGCACCGCCTTCATGATCAGATCGGCGCTGGCGGCACTGACCGCGGTCACGACGAGTGGTGCCCGGCTCCAGCCCGTCACCCGGTCGATCCAGCGGTACATCTGGCGGCTCGCCGGTCCCCACATGCTGTGGACGGTGGCGACGGTGGGCAGGCCGCAATGCAGCGCCTGGCGTACCGCCGACCAGGCGAACGGCGACACCGACCCGAGATGGACATGGACCGCCTCGGGCCGCAGCTCGCGGAAGAGCCGATCCAGGTGGGTGCCGGCGCGCGGATGCACTGGGAGCTCCCATGGCAACGGGGCGGCGACCCGGTGCACGGGGAACCCGTAGTCCTGCTCCCTCGCCGCGCCGTTCGGCGGCGTCGCGGTGATGATCTGAACCTTCTCGCCGTACTCCTGTTGCGCCTTGGCGAGTTCGCCTACCTGGATCTCGATTCCCCCCAGGCGCGGGTGAAAGCAGTCGGTGACGTGAATGATCACTCGATCTCCCCTGTCGAGCGTCGCCAGGCCCATGGCAGTCTTCGCACGTGGGACTGAGTTGCGTCTTCTTTCATGCCCATCCCGATGATGAAGCCCTCCTGACCGCGGGCACCATGGCCCGGTTGGCTGCCGAGGGCCACCGGGTGGTGCTGGTCGTGGCCACCTCGGGCGAGCAAGGACTCGCCGCGGCGACCGCAACCGGCGGAAAGCGCCTCGGCGATGTCCGGGTTGAGGAGACCCGGGCCTCCGCCCGGGCGCTCGGGTGCGCCCGGGTGGAGTTTCTCGGGTACGTCGATTCTGGGCTAGATGGGCAAGCCGTGGGGGACAGCGGACGGGTACCGTTCGCGAGCGCGGACCTGGATGAGGCTGCCCGGGCGCTGGCCGACCTCCTGCGCGAGGAGGACGCGTCGTTGCTCACGACGTACGACCCAGCCGGCGGGTACGGCCACCCGGACCATGTCCAGGTTCACCGGGTCGGCGCCCGCGCGGCGGAACTCGCGGGAACTCCATTGGTTCTCCAGGCGACGGTGGACCGCGACCTGCTCTTACGGGCACTGCGGCTGCTGCGGTTGGTGTACCCTCTTCCGATCGACCCCGCGGGGTTCGCTCGTGCCTATACACCGCGAAACGCCATCACGCATCGTATCGACGTACGTCGCTATGTTTCGGCCAAGCGTCGAAGCATGTTGGCTCATGTTACCCAGACCACGGGCGGAGAATCCGTGCGCACTCTCGCTGCCTTACTCCGGCTGCCGAGGTTTGCCTTTCGGCTGGCGCTCGGCACCGAGTGGTATGTCCAACCCGACGTGACGCCCGGGCGCCCACTGCGTGACCCGCTGGCCACCTTGGTGCAAAGCTGAGGCGATGCGGCAAAGGTGGGTACGGATCCTGGCCGGGGCTGGGTCTGTCGGTATCGCGGCAGTCCTCCTGTGGATCGCGCTGCCCGCCGTCACCGGCGTGGGCTGGTCCCAGATCGCGGGTCACCTGAGCGATCTCGGCTGGTCCACGCTGCTGTGGTTGGCCGTCATCTGGTTCGCCGGTCTGTGGACGTACACGTTCGTTCTCACCGGCTCATTGCCGGGACTTCGCCACTCCCAGGCCTTCGTACTCAACGGTGCGGGCAGCGCGATCAGCAATGTGCTGCCTTTCGGAGGCGCCGTCGGGGTCGCCGCCACGTTCGTCATGGCGGGCAGCTGGGGCCATTCCCGCAAGGCGATAACCGTGTCCACGCTCGTGAGTGGTGCGTGGAATGTACTGTTCCGGCTGGCCCTGCCCGCGCTCGGACTGGGGATGCTCATCGCATCCGGCCAGATCCCGGATCGCAGGCTCTGGACCGCCGCGACCGTCACCACCGTCATGCTCATCGGTGCGTTAGCGACAATCGTCGCCATCCTGACCGTGAAAGGGACAAATCCCTGGCTCGCCGCGTGCGGGCGTCGACTCGAGTCGGTGCTGCGGCGGCCGCGGCTGGCCTGGCTCCGGCGCGTCGTCGGTGCGTTGCGGGACCTGCGCCTCAGCACGATCGAAGTGGTTCGCGGCGGCTGGCTTCGACTGACGCTCGGGATGGTCGGCTACCTCGGCATGCAATATCTCCTGTTCTGGGCCTGCCTCGAGGCGACCGGGACGAATGTCAATGTCAGTGCGATGATCGCCGCGTTTGGGTTGAGCCGGGTGCTCGCCACGACATCGGTCACGCCGGGCGGGATCGGTGTGACCGAGAGCGGTACCGCGGCCCTGCTGGTCGCCTTAGGGGCCCCCGGAGCGTCCGCGGGTGCGGCCATCATCCTGTTCGGGTTCTTCACCCACATCCTGGAGATACCCACGGGTGGGGTTGCCTGGCTCACCTGGGCGGTGGCGCGACGTTGGCGGGCCACGGCGCCCGCCACGGGGGAATCCGATCCGACCCGCGTCGACGCGGCATCACCCGTGTCGGTGGCGAGCGACGACGACCCCCAGTACGACGCGAGCCGCGCCTGATCCTGAGACCTCAATTCGGCCGTGCGCCTTCGGCGTCGCTGAAGAGTGCGCCCACGACGCACGCGCACCCGATCGCGAGGAGAAGTCCGCCCAGGACATCGGTCGGCCAGTGCACCCCGCCGACGACCCGGGACAGCGCCACGGCGAGCGAAAGGATCGTCGCGCCTACGACCCACCCGTATCTGGCCCCGGACCGCAGCGCCGGCCAGACCACGACGCCGATGAGGATGAGCATCAGCGTCGCATTGGTCGTGTGTCCACTCGGGAATGAGTAGCCGCTCGCGTCCCAGAGTCCGTGCTCTGGCCTGGGCCGCCGGACCGTAGTGTGGAAGCCGAGGCGCAGAGCCCAGCCGCCGACACCGATGACGGCCACAAACGCCGCGGTCCGAAAAAGCCGCTGCCAGAGCGTGATGGCGAACAGGCCGACGTCGACGATCGCCACCGTGGTCGTGGCGCCTACGGCTGTCACGACACGCATCGTCGACAGCAAGGCCGGATGGTCGATCGCGGCCTGCCGCAGATTGTCGTGCCAGTGTTGATCCCAGAGCTGGAGCGGACCGGTGTTGCCGGCGATCGCGACCGCCAGCAACGTCACCAGGCCGAGCGCGAACAGGCCCGAAAGTCCCAACCACAGTCGGCCTGACGCGCGCACCGCCTTCCTGGGCGCGACGCCGCCACCTTTCACGACACGTCGCCATCGGTCACGACACGTCGCCAACGGTCACGACACGTCGCCACCGGTCACGACACGTCGCCACCGGTCACGAGACGTCGCGCCGTCGGGTGAGCAGGACCCCAATGGCGCCCGCGAGTACGGACCAGCCAATCATGACCAGTGCGCCCACCCACCACGCGGCGGACTCCGGATAGAGCTTGTCGGGCGAGATCATGATCTGGGACGCGATCGGCGGCATCGACACAGCCGCCGTGAGCACCCAGTCGCCGTGGATGAGGTATGTGCGGATCAGCACGAATACGCCGATTCCGCCGGCGTACCCGACGAGGTAGACCGCCATACCGGTGACGACGGACCCGATCTGACTGCGGATGAGGGTCCCGATTCCGAAGCCGAACACAGCCCACAGAACGTACGCGGCTGCATTGAACAGCATCGCTCGCTGCACGGGCCATTCGCCGAGCGAGTTGCTGGCGTCGATGTTATGGAAGAACGTGAGACCGGCGGCGAGGGAGATCACCTGCGAGACCAGCCAGAAGCCGAGCGCGAGGCCGATCGCGGCGACCAGCTTTCCGACCACTACCCGGCTGCGCTGTGGCGTAGTGAGGAACGTGGCGCTCGCCGTCTGGTACTGGAACTCGTTGGTCATCACCAGGACTCCGACCAGCATGACCAGGACCAGGCCGAAGAACTGACCGGAGGTGAAGATTGAGGCGGCCGCCTTCACCAGTTGTGCGGGGAGGTCGTGGGCCTCGGCGAGTCGTTGCTGCGCCTCGGCGGCTTGCTCCGGCGAGGCGCCGGGCCCGAGCTTGATGTCGATGTTGGGGTTGCGGGCGAAGGCGATGTCGGAAGCCGCCTGGGCCATGTTGCCCCACATGGCCAAGCCGGTGATGACGATGGACCCGAGGCCGAACAACCACCAGGCGTTGGTCGTGAAAATCTTGCGGAACTCGCTGCGGATCAGGCTCAGGCCGGGCACTCCGACGTACGGGATGTCGACGCGCCCGGGCGCGGCCGGGGCAGAGGCCGTCAGTATCATCGGATCTCGGCCTTTCCGGCGGTCAGTTGGAGGAAGACATTCTCGAGATCGGGGCGTTCCGTGGTCAGCTCATGGATCTGAGCCCCGGCCGTCATCGCCGCGGCGCCGATTGTGGGTCCGTCCGCGCCCGCGACGAGGAGGGCGCCGTCGGGCATGCGGGTCGACGTCACGGATGGGCCGAGTGCGGCGAGCAGCTCCTCGGGTTTCGGCGTGCGCACGCGCATGTGGCTGATGCCCATCGAATCGATGATGGAACCGACCGGTCCCTCTCGGACCAGCTTGCCGGCCGCGATGATGACGACATCGTCGGCCAGAACCTGCATCTCCGACAGCAGGTGGCTCGAGACGAGGATTGTGCGGCCCTGATCGGCGAGCGACTTGAGCAGATCCCGCATCCAGCGGATGCCCTCCGGGTCAAGTCCGTTCGCGGGCTCATCGAGGATGAGCACCTCTGGGTCGCCCAACAGGGCGACGGCGATGCCGAGGCGCTGGCGCATGCCGAGGGAGTAGCCCTTGAACTTGCGGCCAGCGGCCGCGCTGAGCTGCACCATGTCGAGGACATCGTCGGCGCGCTGGGCGGGGATGCGAGCCGCGTCGCACAGCATGCGCAGGTGGTTGCGGCCAGTCCGACCACGGTGGGCGCCCGAGGCCTCGAGGATCGCACCCACCTGGCGCACCGGGTCGTGGAGATCGGCGTACCGCTGTCCGCCGATCGTGGCCGTGCCCGCCGTGGGTCGAACCAGATTGAGCACCATACGAAGGGTCGTGGTTTTGCCCGCGCCGTTCGGGCCCAGGAATCCGGTGACCCGTCCCGGCTCCACCGTGAACGACAGGTCGTCGACGGCGCGGACGTTCTTGTACACCTTGGTGAGGCCGGCAACGACGATCTGTCCGCCTGACATAGGTCTCCCTTCGGTCGGCGACACCATAGCGGATCTATCTGGACGGCACGGGGCTACCTCAGCGCGCCCACAGGTTCAGGCGCGGCAAGCCGAGTTCAGGCGCGGGCAAGCCGGAGGGTAAGGATCTGGAACGGTCGAAGGGTCACCACAACTCCCGCCGGCGTCAGGTCGGCGGGCGTTTGCGGCCGTTCGAGAAGGTCGGTGACGCTCGCGGTGGCCACACCGAAACTGGTCGTCACGCTGGCCGTAGCGCGGTTGCCGTGGGCCTCGTAGAGACGGACGACGATGTCACCGCTTCGGTCGTCGGCGAGCTTGACGGCCTCGATGACGACGCCGGGGTGGTCCACCGCGACGATGGTGGGCAGCTCGCCGCCGCGGTCGCTGGCCCGCAGCGGCAGGTTGAGCCGGTAGCCCTCGCGGATGGCCGCGGGAATACCCGCGCCGGGGGCCAGGGCGTAGGTGAACCGATGGACGTCACGATCGGCGCCGGGATCTGGAGTATGTGGCGCGCGAAGCAGGGTCAGCCGGACCGTCGTGACGGTGCCGCCGTCGTCTGCGTGGGCTCGCGTCACGTCATGGCCGTAGGTGGCGTCGTTGCAGACCGCGATGCCGTAGTCGGGTTCGCCGACGTGCAGCCACCGGTGCGCCCAGATCTCGAACCGCGCGTCATCCCAGCTCGTGTTGGCGTGGATGGGTCTGTGCAGGTGTCCAAACTGGATTTCCGCGGTCGAGCGTTCGGTATGGACGTCAAGCGGAAAGGCCGCCTTGAGGAGCTTCTCTGACTCACGCCAGTCGATTTCGGTGTCGATGTCCAATCGGGCTGATCCGGCGGCGAGCTCGTAGGTCTGGCTGATCGCGGTCGCGCCATGGCGGCGGGCGACCGTCACTCGGGCGATCAGTGGTCCACGGTCGACGACCACGATCGAGTCAACTGCGACCAGGTCGGTGTGGCTGTTGCGATAGTGGCGATCGATGTCCCAGGCGTCCCATTTGGCGGGGTGGTCGGGGTGCAGCTGCAGTAGGTTGGCCCGCAGTCCGGTCGGGACAACCTCGCGGCCGATGGCTAGGTCGACGACGGAGCCGAGCAGACCGTCGCCGTCGATAGTCACCCGGAGAACTCCATTGTCCATAATGGTCAGTGGGCCGTCCGTTCGCACGGTGACCGCGGTCGGCGGAGGCGTACTCGCGCGGCCGGCGCCGAGCGCGGGGGCCTCGGCCCACACCGCCACGCGGCCGTCAGCCAACCGCTGCCCCGTCCCGTCGGCATCGTCGACCACGACGACTTCGGCCCGGGAAAACGGGCCCGCGTTGAGCCAGGTTCGACCCGTGCCCGGCAGGGCTTGCGCCGACTCCTCGATCAGCCGCTCCAGCTCGGCCACGATCTGCTGGTAGGCCTCGCGGGCCTCGCGATTGACCCACGCGATGGCGCTCCCCGGCAGGATGTCGTGGAACTGCAACGTCAACACCCGCTGCCAGATCCGCTCGAGTGCGGCATACGGATACGGTGCTCCACTATGGACAGAGGCGGTCGTTGCCCACAACTCGGCCTCGCGCAGGAGGTGTTCGCAGTGCCGGTTGCCGGCCTTGTTCTTGGCTTGAGTCGTATACGTCCCGCGGTGCAGTTCGAGGTACAGCTCCCCGACCCACGTCGGTGCGTCGGCATACTCGGCCTGCGCGGCCGCGAAGAAGGTGCTCGGTGACTCAAGCCGTACCACCGGCGAGCCGTCGAGGTCGTACAGGCGCGTCGCTCGCTCCAACATCTCCCGCGTCGGTCCGCCGCCGCCGTCGCCGTACCCGAAGGGCACCAGTGATCGAGAAGCTGGGCCGGAGTCGCTGAACTGCCGCTCGGCGCGGGCCAGCTCGGCCCCGGTCAGCTCGGCGTTGTACGTGTCGACCGGCGGCATGTGGGTGAAGATGCGGCTACCGTCGATCCCTTCCCACCAGAATGTGGAGTGTGGGATGCGGTTCGCCGAGTTCCAGGACAGCTTCTGAGTCAAGAACCATTCGTTGCCCGCGAGGCGGGCCAGCTGCGGCAGTGCCGGTGTATAGCCGAACGAGTCGGGCAGCCACACGTCACGCGTCTCGATCCCGAAGGCATCGAGGAAGAACCGTTTGCCGTAGACGAGCTGGCGGGCGAGCGCCTCGCCGCCGGGCAGGTTCGTGTCGGACTCCACCCACATGCCTCCGGTAGGGACGAACGTCCCGTCGGCGACCGCCTTGAGCACGCGCTGCCACAGGTGCGGCTGCTGTTCGCGAATCCATTGGTACTGCTGGGCTTGCGACGCGGCGAAGACCAGCTGTGGATACTCCTGCGCCAGAGCCACGACGTTGGCGAAGGTACGGGCCGCCTTGCGAACGGTCTCTCGAAGCGGCCACAGCCAGGCGGTGTCGATGTGAGCATGTCCGACGGCGCTGACCCGATGGGCCGACTGCGCCGCCGGTCGGGCCAACACGGGCGCCAGTAGGAGTCGGGCTCGTTCGGCCGTGCCCGGTACGTCGTGGAGATCGATTGTGTCGAGGGCATGCCCGATGGCATGCCACAGCTCGGCTCCACGTTGGCTGCCACCACCGAGTTGGTCGGCCAACTGGCGGAGCACGTCGAGATCGTGGCTCAGGTGCCAGACGGCGTCGTCTCGCACCGCCACGTCCGCGGCCTCCAGCCGGTACAGCGGTTGGGAGCCCGCAGTGCCGGGATCACCCAGCGGGCTGGGTGCCCAGGTGCGGAAGTCGCCCATGACGGTGGGGTTGGCGGCCGCTTCTACGAATACGTCGATCGGTTCACCGCCGACGGCCGGGGCGGCCACGGGGATGTGCCGGTTGCGCGGCGCGATCCCTTTGAGTGGAACGCCCTCACGGTCGTAGGCCAATCCCTCGGCCTGAAACCCCGGCCACGAGTCGGCAAACCCGAGATCGACCATAAGCTCCACCCGCCGGCCCGCCCAGCCGATCGGCACGTCACCGGTCAGCCGAAGCCACAACGTCGACCACGGTGGCCCCCACCGTTGTCCCACCGCGAACGGCTGGTACGGCGCCACCAAGGCGGCCTCGACCGGCACGGGCTCGCCGAGAACCGGCCAAGCGGTCACCGTCAACGGCCGGCGGTGCGGATAGATGGCCGGTCGGATGTACTCGGCCATGGCCCGATCGAGGCGCTGGGCAGTCTCGCGGTGACGGTTGTGCAATGTGGAACTCCTCCCGGCGCGTCACGTCATTGCGCGGGTCTTGAGCATCCGATTGAGACGGTCGGTCAACTCGATGACGTTCTTGGCAACGGCCGGGCTGACGCCGTCGGCCCGCGCGGCCGTGACCGCCTTCGCCGCGAATTCCGCCCCGGCACCCGCGTGCGGGAAGAGCGCGGTCGACATGATCACACCCTGTATCATGCCGGCCAGGTGCAGGGTGGGCAGCGCCTGAAAATAACGCTCGGCGTACGGCGCCAGGAGCTCCCGTTGAGACCGGCGCCAGAACGCACGACGAACCTGGCCCAACGATCCCATCGGAACCCGGTGCTCCTCAATGATCGCTCGCCATGTCGTCTCCTTGGCGGTTGGGTCGGCCCGGGCGGAGTCGACGGCGAGGGCCCGTACCCAGGAATCAGGGTCAGGATCCGAGCGCATAAGTTGCTCAACCTCATCGGGATCCACGGAGTCCACTTCGGCCAGTCGCGTCAGCGCGCGCCATCCGAGGTCGACGTCGTCGGCGACGGAGGACCGCAGCGCCGAAAGTTGGTCAGCGGTGACGGCGCACTGAGCCAACGCTCGAAGTGCCACCTGCCGGCGTGCCGGGTTGGTTGACAACGTCTGGCAGACGTCGGCGACCTGCTCGAGGAGGCCGGCATGCGCGGCATCGGGCGACCAATGCTCGGCGGCTTCGACCGCGAGCGACAGGTACGGTTCCACCAGGTTCTCGGCTGACTCGTTTGCCACGACGGCGGTCACGCAGCCCACGAAGTCGGCGGCGGAGAGCTCGCTGCACACGAGCATGTCCCAGGCCGTCGTGACCACCAGGGCGCGCGACACCGCCGACGGCAGTTGCGCGGCCGATCGCAGCATCGCCTCGAGCGAGGCAGCGTCGGGTCGTACCGATGCGAAGGTCAGGTCGTCGTCGTTGACGATGAGCAGGGCGGCGTTCATCACATCGGCGACGTCGGTCGTCACACCCGTCGTCTCCACTGCCGCCACTCGGCGCCGAACGAGCGACGTTGCGTCTACGCCGCGGTCGTAGACGCCGACATTCAGGCGATGCGTGCGCGGCGCTCCGCCGTCCGGACCAACCGCGCGAAGGGTGGCCGCGCCGGCACCGTTCGTGTGAAGGGTGAGGCGATCCGTACCGGCGGTATCGAGCCAGCCGGTCGTCCATTCGGCGAGATCACGCCCACTGGCCAATTCGAGCTCGCTGATCAGGTCCACGAGCCGCGTGTTTTCCCACGCGTGTTTGGCGAAGTACCCCCGCAGACCGGCAACGCAGGCATCCTCGCCGACGAGGGCGAAGAGCTGCTTCAGAACGCTCGCGCCCTTGGGGTAGGTGATGCCGTCGAAGCTGGCCACGGCGGCGGCGACGTCCTCGACGGGCTGACGGATCGGGTGGGTCGTCGGCGCCATGTCGGCCGAGTAGCCGCCCAGCTTCCGGCCAGCGAGAAAGCTGGACCAGGCATCGCGGAACTCGGTCACGTTCGCCGCGGCCCAGTAACACGCCCACTCGGCGAATGCCTCATTGAGCCAGAGATCCTCCCACCACTTCATCGTCACGATGTCGCCAAACCACATGTGGGCCATCTCGTGCAGCAGGATGGTTGCCCGGACCTCCCGCTCGCTGTAGCTCGGGGCGCTCCGATAGACGAACGCGTCCGACCACGCGACGCAGCCGTAGTTCTCCATCGCGCCACCCATGTCGGGCAGGAAGACCTGGTCGTATTTGCGCTGCGGGAACGGCAGCCCGAACCGCTCGCCGAAGAACGCGAGCCCCTGCGCCGTGATCTCGAACAGCTCCTCGGCATCGCGTTCGAGGAATGGTGCTAGCGACCGGCGGCACAGCAGACCCAGGTCGAACCCATGGCGTTCCGACCGGATTTCGTGCAACGCCCCGGCGGCGACGACCGGAACATACGTCGACAGACGTGGAGTATCAGGGAACCGCCACTGCCGTGCGTCGGTATTGAGTCGGGTCAGGACGGGATCTGCGCTGTTGCTCACCACCGTCCACGCCGCCGGCGCCACGACCGTGAATGCGTGTGGAGCCTTCAGATCCGGCTGGTCGAAGCAGGCCCAGGCGCGGCGGGCGTCGTCGGGCTCGAACGAGGTCCATACGTAGACCTCCTTGTCCGCCGGATCCACCGACCGGTGGACCCACTCGGCCGAGGTCTGCGACTGCACTGATTCCACGATCAGCTCGTTGTGTCCGGCCAGGTCCGTCAGCTCGATCCGGCCGCGAGAAATCTGGTCGTCGCCGGCGGGGAGGCCGTTGAGCGTCGCCGAGATGACGTCAAGGGCTGCGTCGATGAATGTCGAGGCGCCCGGAGTCCGGCACGAGAACCGCACTGTGCTCACGGCCCGGAACTCCGGTCCCTCGACCATGTCTGTCAGGTCGATAGCGATGTCGTAACGTTCGACCTCTATCAGCGCGGAGCGCTCCTCGGCCTCCACTCGAGTGAGGCTGGGTGGAGTCTGCATGCTCTAGTTACCTTGCCAGTCATTGGCCACCATGGTCAGCACGTCGTACCGCGCGACCACGTCGTTGCCCTGCTTCACGACCTCGGCGTCCCACCGCACTTCGCCGTGCTGGCTCTCCCCACGTGGGGTAATCGCCTTACAGGTCAACGTGACCGTCAGCTCGTCACCCGGATAGACCGGGGTCAGGAAGCGAAGGTTGTCGATGCCATAGTTGGCCAGCACCGGACCCGGATCGGGATCCACGAACAGGCCAGCGGCCAAAGCCACGATGAGATAGCCGTGGGCCACGATGCCGTCGAAGAACGGGTTGGCCGCGGCGGCGACCGGATCGGTATGGGCATAGAACGTGTCGCCGGTGTGCTCGGCGAACCGGGCGATGTCGTCGGCGGTCACCGTGCGCGGTCCGGCGACGATGCTGTCGCCGATTCGTAGCTCTCGCAAGGACTTGCGGAACGGGTGCACCCCGTCGTCGGTGCGCTGCGCACCGATGGTCCAACGCCTCGTTATCGAGGTCAGCATGCGCGGCGAGGCCTGTACGGCCGTGCGCTGCATGTGATGCTGCACGGCCCGGATGCCACCCAGCTCCTCTCCGCCACCGGCTCGGCCCGGTCCGCCATGCACCAGCGTAGGAAGCGGCGAACCGTGCCCCGTCGATTCCTTCGCGTCGTCGCGGTCAAGGATCAACAGGCGGCCGTGCCACGCGGCGATGCCGCGAGTGATGGTCGCGGCCACGTCGGGGTCGTGCGTAACCACCGAAGCGACCAGGCTGCCCGCGCCGCGCGCCGCGAGGTCGATGGCGTGCGCCACGGATTCGTATCCGATCAGGGTACTGACCGGGCCGAACGCCTCCACCGTATGGGGCTCCGCGCGATCGCCCTCGGCCCGAATCAGCACCGGCGACATGAACGCGCCGCGTTCGGAGTCCGCGCCGATCACGTCGACCCGTTCCGGATCACCGAACGCGACCCGCCCCGCATCCATGAGAGCCTTGAGCGAGCGGCGCACCTCATCACGCTGCGGGAGTCCGACCAGTGAGCCCATCCGCACCTCGGGATCGGCCGGATTGCCGACGGTGACGGCGGCGAGTCGCTTCGTCGCGGCCTCCTCGACGGCGTCGAGCACGTCCATCGGCACCAGCGCTCGCCGGATCGCCGTGCATTTCTGGCCCGCCTTCACGGTCATCTCGGCGACGAGGGCCTTGACGAAAAGGTCGAACTCCGGTGTGCCTGGTTGCGCGTCCGGACCGAGGATCGAGCAATTGAGTGAATCCGCCTCCGCCGTGAATCGGGTGCCGCGGGCGACGATTGCCGGGTCCTGTCTCAGTCGCTGGGCCGTGGAGGCGGAGCCGGTAAACCCGATCGAGTCCTGTTCACGTAGGTGGCTGAGAAGGTCGCCGACGCCTCCCGCGATCAGCTGCAGCGCACCCTCGGGCACTATGCCGGACTCCGCGATGAGCTCAACGAGGCGGTGGGTCAGGTACGCCGTGGGGCTGGCCGGCTTGATGAGGCTCGGCATGCCCGCGATAAACGCGGGCGCGAACTTCTCCAAGGGACCCCACACGGGGAAGTTGAATGCGTTGATCTGAACAGCGACGCCGAGGCGCGAGGTGTAGCTGTGAAGGCCGGCGAAGGTACCGCCTCGGCCGAGCGGTTCGGTGTCGCCGTCGAGGAGGATCGTGTCGGCCGGAAGCTCGCGACGCGCCTTGCTCGCATAGCTGTAGAGCACGCCGATGCCACCGTCGATGTCGATCATCGAGTCGGCCCGGGTGGCGCCCGTGCGCAGCGACAGTTCGTAAAGCTCGTCGCGCTGATTGCCGAGATGCGCGGCGAGGGTCTTCAGCATCGCTCCGCGTTCATGAAACGTCAGGCCCCGCAGCGCCGGGCCACCAACGTCGCGGGCATATGTCGCGGCGCGCGCCATATCGATGCCCGACGTGGACAGGCTGGCGATGTGTTCCCCGGTAACCGCGTCGTGGACGGGTGAGCCATCCTCGGATGGGGTTACCCAAGCGCCATGCACGTAACTCGCCAACGCTGCCATAGCGTCCCTCCGTCCGGATCGACCTCGACCGAGGTGCGACCGCAATACCGACCGTATGTTCAGTAATGTAGTACGGTCCGCGGCAGCGTAGGGAGGGCCATGGCGATCGCGAGGCAGGGCCGGCGCGGCAGACCGGGCAACGACCTCTCCAGCGTGGTGGCCGCTGCGATCGCGGTCTTCAACGAGCAGGGCTACGACGCGTCGACGATGGAGCACGTGGCGGGCCGGCTCGGCATCACCAAGTCGGCGGTCTATCACCACGTGACCAACAAAGAGGAGATCCTCGCGATCGCGCTCGATCACGCGCTCGTCGGCCTCGAGGAGGCGGCCGCCGACGTACGGACGCTACCTGGCGCGGCGGTTGACCGCCTGAAGTGCTTGCTCCGCCGCAGCGTCGACGTGCTGGTGACCCGGCTGCCTTGCGTCACACTCCTGGTGCGTCTGCGCGGCAATAGTGAAGTGGAACGTCAAGCCATGGACCGGCGACGGCGCATCGACGGCTTCATGGCCGGGCTCGTCAACGAGGCGGTCGCCGAGGGTGACCTGCGCCCCGACCTCGACCCGGCCGTCGTATGCCGTTTGATATTCGGCATGGTGAATTCGTTGACCGAATGGATGAAGCCGAACAGCACACTCGACGCCGCGGAGCTTGCGCGCACGTTTGACGCGATTGTCTTCGACGGGCTGCGCCTGCGCGCGTGAAGGGCGTCGGCGGGAATCAACATGAATCACGATTCTTCCCCGTTCCCGTGAGGCATTGGCGGGAGTTGTTGGCCATTGAAGGTGTGGGTTGCCGGCGGCGTATGAGTTGACTGTAGGATCTCGCGAAAGGCGACATTCATACGTGGCTGCGTGGCTACGATGAGGAGCGAAACAAGCGACGGGACGGCGAGGCGTGGTGGGAACGTACACAATCTCAGTGAGCCCAGACGACGGGACCGGCGTCGTGACGACGATGAGCGTCTCAATCGACGACGAGGGAACACGAATCACCGAGCTGACAGTCAGGGCGGCCAACGGCGTGGGACTGCGTCCGCAGGAACTGCCGTCCATCGATCTGGAACTGCTGCTCCGGGCGATCGGTCTGGCCTCGGCTCGGGCCGCCGTGGCGCCGGCCGAGACAACGCCGTCGCGTCCGCGAAAGCGCGCCGGTGGTCGGGGGCGGCGGGCCGAGCGCCAACAGCCGGCAGCCAGGCCCCGACGCCGCGGCGGCCGCGCCGGCGCCAAGGCCGAGGCATCGACGTTGGGCGGTCGGGCCTACCGGCGCATGCCCGATGACCTCGCTGAGGTCTACGACGCGCTGCAGAGTGTCACCCAAGTCGCACAGCACTACGACGTGCCGCGCCACACAGCCCAGGGGTGGATGAACAGGTTGCGTCGCGAGACGCAATGATGTCGTCCGCAACCGTTGCGGTCGACAAGGGCACCGGCGGTCGCCGGGTGGGCGACACATACCATACTCGGTGATCCTTCGTGTGATCCATTCCGTATACGGAGTGTGCGCGACGACTGGTTGAACTTGGCGGCCTGTGTCGGGTCCAATCCCGAGTGGTGGGGCGATGACGTCACGGGCCACGCCGAGGCGGTCCGGACTTGCCTGCGCTGTCCGGTGCGCAAGCCCTGCCTTACGGAGGCCATCGACCAACGTGATGTTGGCGTCATCCGGGGCGGCCTTTGGCTCGGCAAGACTCGGGACGGGTACGTGGTGAGCTCACCTATCTGCAGCGTGTGTGCCATGCGGCCGGTGTCGAGAACGCTGTCGCGGGGGCCCGCCAGCTGCAGTGACTGTCGTGCGAAGGCTCACCGCGCAAACCGACGAGCTCGTCGGCAGGCGGCGGCGCTTGCCTGAACCGACGCGAGCACGCAAGCGTATAACCAGTAAGTCTCGCTGCGAGGCCGCCGCTCGAGGCCCACGCCCATCCTATCCGCCAAAGCGGCCCGGTTCGGGCGGCGCAACCCCCGGCGCCGCCCGGCCACCTCTGAGGTTCACCCTCGTGGCTTGGTCTCTCGCCAATGCGCGCGCAATCGTTCATCGACGTCGATGCCATTAATGGCGGTTGTCGCTTGCGCCACTCGACACAGATTATTGATCGCGCCCGATCAACGGTTGGGGGGGCGTGCGTGCGGGCGCATGGCTTCAACGCGGGTGGCGACGCAAGGCGCCACCCGACAGACAAGATCTAGCTGCCGACTCGGGCGAGGCTGCGGTGCAGGACGGTCAGGAGGGCGTCGAGCACGGATCCGCGGTCACGGGCGTCGAAGGTGATGATGGGGATCTCTTGTTCCACCGCGAGCGCCCAGCGGACGTCCTCCAGGTGATGGCTCAGCAGACCGTCGAACAGGTTAACCGCGACGACGAAGGGGAGATCGGCGCGTTCGAAGTAGTCGACGGCCGGATAGCAGTCATCGAGGCGGCGACTGTCCACAATGACCAGTGCCCCGAGCGCTCCCTCGGTCAGATCGCGCCACATGAATCCGAACCGGTCCTGGCCCGGCGTGCCGAACAGATAGAGCTTGATCTCGTCGTCGATCGTGATGCAGCCGAAGTCGAGGGCGACAGTGGTCGTCGTCTTGTCGGGCACGTGCCCGGTGCGGTCGACCTCCGCGGCAACCTCGGTGATCGGCGCCTCCGTGGTCAGCACCGGGATCTCGGAGACTTGGGATACGGCGGTCGTCTTGCCAACGCCGAACCCACCGGCGATGACGATCTTGACGGGAAGTGGGGGCCGCGTGGCCATCGGCACGTCAGCGAATGGCTGTGAGTCCACGGATAACCCTCTCGATGATGTGACCCTGTTGGTTAGGGGCCAGCTCCGATTGGCGGACGACGAGATAGCCCAGCGCGACCAGGTCGGCGACCACGACGCGAGCAACCCCGAGATGCATTTGTAGGTGCACCGCGATCTCGGCCACCGAGGTCGAGCGCAGACAGAACTCGACAATGTCGCGGTGTTCATAGGTGAGCCGATCCATGCTGGACCGTCCGTCCACTGTGGTCAGCACCTGGGCCTCGACGTGTAACGTCGAGTCGACCGGGCGGGCCCGGCCGCCCGTAATGAAGTATGGGCGGACCCCGGACACCTCCGGATCGTCACGGGAGGCGCCACCGGATGATCGATGCCGGGGCGTCCGCGGGTCGGATGGGTCGGCGGCCATGGCATCAGGCCCTCAGGGTGGTCTTGAGCTCGTCGATAAGCTGCGGGGTCAGCACGCCGGCCGCGCGGTTGGCGAAAATCGCCATGTCGTAGGCAAGGTTGCCCAGGTTGGCATCGCGGCTGGCGAGCACGCCCAGCGCGGAGCCCGTACTGATCGAGCAGACGAGGAGATAACCGCGGTCGAGGTCGATGATGACCTTGTTGGTCGTCCCGAGGTCGTAGACCCGCGACGCACCGTTGGCCAGGCTCGTGATCGCGGAGGTAATGGCCGCGAGCCGATCCGCATCGGCTCGCGTCAACGAGGAGGACATCGCGATCAACAGGCCGTCGGACGACACGGCGATGGCTTCCCGGACGCCGGCTGTCTCGGTGGCAAACCGGGCAACCAGCCAGTTGAACTGCTGTGCCTCCGTGCTGATCTGGTACGCGGGAACGGTCATCGTCAGCTCCAGTGATCGGGTCGGTGGGGGGAGTCATCGACGGCGCGGGCAAGGCCGTCGAGGTAGCCGTTGAGAGCGGCCCGCTCGGCCGCCGCGTCCCGGGGTGGGCGTGCTGTTTCGGGGACTCGGTGCTGTCCGGGCCGCGCCCGGCGTTCGCTCGTTTCGGCACGAAGAGCCTCGGGCAGATGCTCACCCGGACGGCGTCGATGCAGGGGGCCCGCGCCGCGGTCCGGTTGGGGCGCGGCCGGTCGCGGCACCGGTGGCTGGCCCATGAGGCTCGCTGCCTGGCTGAGACGGCTGTCCAGAAGGGACGGTTGAGGACCGTACGTTGGCGGCGTCGCCTCGGCCGCCCGCGCCGCGGCCCGAGCGAAGCCGTCGAGGTCTGCTCGCTCAGTCTCCGGGTCGCGCATCGGGAACCCCACTTGCGCGGGTACCGAGGTCGACTCGGTATCGGCGAGCGTCGCCCCACGTTGTCGCCGCCGAAGACCGCCGCGGCCGGCTTCGATTGGCCCCGGGGCGCTGCCGTTGATGGCCGGCACGGCGACGCCGTTGGGGGCCAACGGGCCCTGAAACCAGCCGAAATCACGGTCGGGCAGCATCGGCGAGCCGAATGACCGTCGTGCCTCTCCCGGCACCGGAGAACTGGCTCTTGGGGCCGGCAGCGACTCCGGACGCTGTGGCCCGCTCGCCATCATCAGCATCTCGGCTGGAATCGCAATCTCGGCCGTGATACCGGTGACCGGCGTGGGCAACAGTCGCACGGAAATGGAGTGCCGGCGGGCCAAGCGGCTGACGACGAAGAGCCCGAGCATGGTCGTCGGGGCGACATCGAGCCGTTCGCGGGAGATCAACCGGGCGTTCTCCTCGGCGAGTCGATCGGGGCTCATGCCGATCCCTCTGTCCACAATGCGCACCAGGCATCCGGCATGATATGTGGCGCTCACCTCGACGGGCACGTTGGGTGGGGAGAAGGCGGTGGCGTTCTCTAGAAGTTCCGCCACGAGCAGTGTCAGGTCAGGCACTCCGGCTGCGGTGACCGTGACATTGGAGATCGCTCCGAGCTCAATGTTCTGATAACCCTCAACCTCCGCCGCGGCGGAGCGGACCACGTCGGCCAGCGACGTCGGTGACGCGATCCGTCCCTCGTCTCGGGTTCCGGCGATGACCAGCAGGCTGTCTGCGCTGCGTCGTAGCCGGGTGGTGAGATGGTCGAGCGGGTAGAGCTTCGCTAGCCGCTGCTCGTCGGGCTCATTGCGTTCGAGTGCGTCGATGTGCGCCAACTGGCGCGCGACCAGGCTCTGGGTTCGGTGGGCGATGTTGGCGAACATGACGGAGACGTTGCGACGAGTCGTCACCTGCTGTTCCATGAGCAGCGCGGCGGTCGCCTGCACCCGGTTGAACGCCGACGCCAACTCGCCGATCTCGTCGGCCGAACGAAGGGTCAATGCGGCCAGCCGCGGCGGGCCAATGTCGTCCGACTCGACATCGTTGACCCGGATCAGCTCGCGTGACGCCAGATCGGCGACTGCTGTCGCAGCCAGCGTGATCCGCCGCAACGGCCGGGCGACGGATCTGCTGACGGACACGCCCAGCCAGATCACGGAGATCAGCAATGTGAAGGCGAGCCCGGCCACGAGAGTGGCCGCGTTGCGCGCTTCGGCGGCCCGGCGGGTCGCATCGGTGGCGATGTCGTCGGCGATGCGGTTCTGCAACCCACGCCGGATGTCGACGCCGGTCTGGGCGGTGGACAAGCCGTCGTCGATCGAAATTCGGCTCCGTCGTCGGGCCGGCGGCGGTGATGGTCGCGGCGAGCGAATCCGCGCGTTGAGCCGAGGGTACCTTCGCGACCAATGCGACGAGGTCAACGTGGCGGGTGTCTCCTCCTGCTGGAAGCGTCCCACGAAGATCTGTTCCAGCGGCCTACTCGCGATGATGAATGCCTTCGCCGCGTCGGGGTCGGTTGCGGCGACTACCAGCGCGGCACCGATCTGGTTGGCCTCCTCGTTGAGGCGCAGCAGGGCGTCGAACGAGCTCATCTGACGTAGGCCGACGGCATCCGCGCCAGGTTGGTCGGCCAAGCGCAGCGAGTCGAGCAGCGCGACCACAACGTCGTGATAGGCGCGGTACACGTCACTCGCGCTCGTCGCCCGCGCAAGCACCTGCTGTCGCAGTGCATCGAGGCTGGGCACCCGGTCAAGGCTCTCCCGGAGCCGGCCCGCGCCCGCGCCGACCACGGAAGCGCGCGCCTGAGCCGCCGCGTCCACACTGGAGTTCATTTGCACGACCAGGGACGACCGTTGCAACCGGTCAGACGCGAGGTAGCCCAGGGCCAGCAACCGCTCCTGCTCGATCTCCTGGATCACCGAACCGATCGTCCGTGCGTTGTCGGCGCTGTCGACGATCGCGGCCGCCGATCGGGCGGCGTCAACGCGTTGAACCGCGAACGGGACACTGATCAACACGACCGCCGCCAGCGGCAACAGGAGCAACAGGCTCAGCCGCTGGGTGATCCGCAACCTATCGAGCATCGGTCGACTCGTCCCTCGGCCGTGCCCGCACGCCGCGTCCGACGTGGACGAGCTCCTCGATCGCGAGAAGATCTCGGGCGTCGACGGCGGGCAGCTGCACGGACACGGAGGCCACGTCCCGCAGCTGGGCCGGGTCGCCCGTTCCGGTAACGGCTTCGAGTTCCGCGCCACGACCGCGACCACGCGGCGGCACCGACCACCAGAGCAGGACCACGGCGAGGACGACTCCGCCAACGACGCTGGCCAGCGCGTACAACCGCTGCGTGCCTAGTTGCGTCTGACGCTGGCCAAGCAGCGCGTCGAGCTCGCCGAGCACGGCCGTGGCCAATGGAAGCGCCGCGTCCCGGACTCGCGCCGCGGCGTCGGCCATGACGTGCGCGTCCGGCAGGTCGTCGGTTTGTTTGAGCACGGCCGGCGGCGCGAGCTGGTCCACCGCGGCTCGGAACACGTCCAGCGGCTCAGTGAGGTTCGTGCCCATCACCGACCGGTTCGTCTCCTCCATCGCCTTGCGCACGCTCGTTGCCATGGACTGTGCCGCGGCCGCGACAAGCTGCCGGTCGACCGCGACGTCGACGCTCACCGTCGGGGTCTGGCGGGTCGACGAGGCTGCCGGCGTCAGGTAGGCCCGGTCTGCGGCTCGCCCGGCAGCCGCAACCGCGGCCGGCAATTGGAGCAGCGCCGTGTCCATGAGGTAGTACGAGTCAAGTTCCGGATCGAGGATGAGGTTGGACGTGTCCGCCACCCGCCGGGCCAGATCCGCGGCGAGCGCGATCAGGTCACCGTAGCGCTCCATCGCCGCCGCGCCAGTCGGGCGTTCGGCCCCAACTTTCTCGATCTGCGCGCGCAGGTCGGTCCACCGTTGCTCCGTGCGTAGGTCGGCTCCATAGAGCCGGTCGGCGTCGGCGACTCCGGCCATGCCAGCTTCGAGTGCCACGGAGTCCACTGTGGTCTTTCGTACCGCCGCGGACTGGGCCTTGCTGAGTTCGACGACGAGACGGCTCAGCGGCCGCATGTACTCGACGCCCTGCCGCTCGGCGGTCACGAAGGCGGCGTCGGCGTCGATGGCGTCGCGCAGCTGGATGGCCAGGGCACCGTACAAGGCGCTGATGGCGCAGAGCAGCACGACCGCCACAAGTATGCGCGGGGCCCGGCGAAAGCGGGTCTGAGTTGGTGCGGTCATCGGCTTGCCCCCTCGTTCGAGCGTCTAGGTACGGGAACGGGCCCGTTCGCGTTCATGCCTCGCGGCGTCGGCCGGCATTGGCACGGAGGCTCGCGCGGTCGCGACCTGGGTGACTGTGAAGGCATAGGCGGACTCGCCATGCTGCGACAAGTCGAGGCCGACCGCCTCGTCGCGGTTGGTGACCCGGTTCCCGAGCAGGCGGTTCGTCAGACCGGTGATGATCAAGGTCATCACCAGCGAATACCCCACAACCGCGCCGACCGCTATGGCCTGGACGCCGAGGAGACGGTAGCCGCCGCCATAGAACAGCCCATCGGTGACCGCTGGATTGACCGACTTTGTCGCGAACAGTCCAATCGACAGGGCGCCGATGACCCCGCCACCGAGGTGCACCGCCGCGACGTCGAGCGCGTCGTCGAGCCGGAACACAGCCTTGAGGCCGACCATGAGATGACAGAGGACTCCGGCCACGGCGCCGATGGCGATGGCACCCACCGGCGACACATAGCCCGCCGCCGGCGTAATGGCGACCAGGCCGGCGACCGCGCCCGAAGCCGCGCCCAGCGTCGTCGGTTTGCCGAATCGGACGCGCTCGGCGAACGACCACGCCAGCAGCGCCGCCGCGGCGGCGACCTGCGTGTTGGTGAACGCCAACGCCGCGACGTTGCCCGCGGTGAGAGCCGACCCGCCGTTGAAACCGAACCAGCCAAACCAGAGCAGCGCGGTGCCGACCATGACGAGCGGCAGGTTGTGCGGCCGCATCTGGGGGTCCGGCCAGCCGGTGCGGCGGCCGAGGCGGGCCGCGATCACGAGCGCGGCGATGCCGGCGTTGGCGTGCACCACCGCACCGCCGGCGAAGTCGAACGCCCCGAGCTCGCTCGCCCAGCCGACCGGTGAGAAGAGCCAATGGGCCACCGGCGCGTACACGACTACGGACCAGACTGTCACAAAGAAGACGAACGCGCCGAAGCGCCAACGCTCGGCGCCGGCCCCGGTGATCAGCGCCGGGGTGATGATCGCGAACATCATCTGGAAGACGACAAACGCCAACAGCGGCACGGTGAGGTGCAGCCCCGGTACCGCGGCGTTCAGGTCCGGAAGCCCGGCGAATCCAAAGCCACCGATATACTTGTTCGCTCCGCCAAAAGCCAACGAAAAGCCGACCCCGATCCAGACAACGGACACGATCCCGATCACGACAAAGCTCTTCATGATCGTGCCGAGCACATTGGACGCCCGCACCATCCCGCCGTAGAAGAACGCGACTCCGGGGGTCATGATGAGAACGAGCGCGGCGCTGGCGAGCAGCCACGCGGTCGCGCCGGCGTCCAGCCCTCCCTGATCCACTACGACAACCCCCTCCACCTCGACAATGCGGCCACAACTGTGTCTCTTACGGATGCCAGCGCGTGGCGGTTCGCGAATCAGCTAGTTAATTGGTCTTGTCGGGTCTCGAGCCGGATCTGCCCGCGGCTGCGTCCGGGCGCAGGAAGACCGCGCGCCTGAACGTGCGACGGATCACGACCGTATTGCAGGTTGCAGGCGCGCGGGCCGCAGGTCAGCCGTGGCCGGCGGCCCGGAACAGAAGCGCGCCGGGCAAGCGTTGCGAGTCCGCGCGACGCGGCCTCGAACGCGCGCCGAAGGGAGCGGCTGTGCAGGCCCTGGGTATGAGCTCATCGGTCGAGGGCGCCGTTGGCCGCGACGCCGCGGTGCGGTTCGCGCGGCGCAGCGAGCTGCCGATGCTGTTTGATCTGACGACAATCGTCGACAGTCAGGGCGCGACCCTGGGGGCAACCGCTCTCATCGACCTCGTCCGGCGCGGGGCGTCTCCGGACTGCGACATACGCGTGTTAGCGGAGGGTGCGCGCGCGGTTACGGCGGAGCTGCAGGAGCTGGCGGATCACCTTCGCTGCGATATATACCTGGCGGGCGCGGACAACGAGCTGGAGGATGTGGGCAGCGACATCGTTGCTTTCGACCGGAACACGGGCCAGACCCGAGAGTGGTCGCTGATCCGTCCCCAGGATGTGCGTGCGGAGTCTCCCACATGGTTCGAGCGCAAGGATGGCCGGCTTCGAGTCCGCTCCGGAGTAGTCACGCTTCCGCTTGTCGGTGGGCTCGCGTTCGCCAACCGCCGCACGTTCTTCGACATGGCCGAGTTCACCGGCACGACGACAGTCTCGGCGAACGGCATCACACCTGTGGTCGTTTCCATCCATAGTGGACAATTCTGCATTGCCTGGTACTCAGGCATCGAGGCGGTGCTCAGCGGGGCCGATCTCGCCCGGTTCCTGGTGGCGAGTCTCGAGGTCATCGAACCGAACGTGCAGATCGCCCTTCCTTGGCCGTCCGACGAGAACGAACAAGACCGAGTCGACCGAGAGCTCCAGCAACTGGCGGATGCACTGGACCGCACCGTGTGGGTACCGGAACGCACCTGCCGGGCCGCCGGTCTGGCCAGCGAGGGCCAACTCGCCGCGGTCGACCCATCTGGGCAGCCCGCGCGGTGGGTTGCGTACCACCCGGCCCAGGCGCGTGTGCCGATCGTCGACTACGACACCGACCGGCGGGGAGTGCTCGTTGCTTCGGGCCTGAGCCGACCGACGCAATCACCCCAACCGACGCAATCAACAACGGCGAACCGGGTGGATATGGCGGGAGTGAACCCGGACCACCGGGAGCTCATGCGGCGGGCCGATGCGGCATTCCGAGCCCTCAACTTCGCCGTCCCCGACGAGGCGACAACGCTGAAGCGGGTCGTGGACGCGTGGGCCGACTATCTGGCGGAGTACGAGACCACTGCCGCCACCGCGCCGGGTGACGTTTCGGACCTGCCTGACCTCGTTGACCTGCGGCAGCAATTGGGGGACGTACTCAGTTCCGCGGCCGTCGAGCTCGATGAAGTCCCGATGATCACCGGTGCCGACCGGCCCACGATGGAGCGCACGCCGTATCCGCATCCGCCGCACCGGCTGCCGTGGTTGCCCAGGTCGCCGATCGCGAACGCCGCCCCAATCACGCTCTACCACTGGCTGTCGACGTCGCCGGAACGGGTACGCGTCGAGGGTGTTTGTCTGACCGATCCCTACCTGATCGCCCACTCCGATCCGGCGGGATTGGCGCGACGACGACGCTCTGGCTTCGTGCTGCGACTCGACGCGCCCCGCGGGAGCGCGGTCGTCGCCTCGGAATACGTCGAGCGGTTGCCCGCGTCAATGCAGCACCGAGCACCGGAGCACCCGAACGCATACGTCATCCCCGCGGCGTGGCTGCCACGAGTGAGACTCTCGGCGTGGCATGGCGTCGACTCGACCGGCGCGCTCGGACCAGAGCGTCAACCCGAATGGTCGCGACTGCTCGTCACCTTCCGCGGCTCCGATCACGGAGTGATCGGCTTGCCCAATGATGCGGTTCGATGGCCGCGGCGACGCAAACACGCCACGGCGTTTCTGACGTTGCCCGATGATCCGGACTGGATCCGAGCCCGCCTCCGGGCCTTCCCCGGATGGCTGCCGCTGCTGCGGCAGCGCGTGAATCCGGCGTCCGGATATCGGATCCTGGAGGTCTCGGTGGTGCGTGGCGCCGCGCTCGATGTCACCGAGACGCTTGCCGCGCTGGCCGACGTACCCATCGCGCACTCTTCGGTCGCCGCGTTCGTCGGCGTGGACCTGCTCCTGCCGTCGCGTTTCTTTGGCAGCACAGTGATCAGTAGCCTCCGCGATCCGGGGACACACGATCGGAGGACAAGCGAACACCACCTGATTGGTAAGTCGGTGGCGGATGCATTACCGACCGGCTGGCGATCGTCCTGATGGCATTCCCCTACGCCGCAAAAACTAGGCGAGCTGACGGATGTTTCTGCTCCCCGGGTGCGCCAGAGTTGGGTTGAACCGGATGTGCCGGTATACGAACCCCGGTGCCGTACCGCCGATCGAGACTGCGGTGCCGGGTGCATACGGGGTGCGCGGCGGTCCCCTCGGCCGCGCACCCTTCCCAAAGGCTTCCTGAACCCGGACACTGCCGGCCACGTAAATACGAATTGCAGAAACACACGATGGCAGGATGCAGATGGATACCGCAGGACTTGCTCGCGAATCGTCATCTGAAATCGGATACCTGCGCGCCGAGGCGCTTTTCGCTTCCCCGCTGCAACGTTCGGACCAACCAACGCTGGGGGAGGTGCGCGCGGCGGTCGCCGCGAGCCTGGACCAGTACGGTCCGCGCGAGTGCGCGAGCCACCTCGCGCAGGAGTATGGCGACCACCCATTCGAAGCCGCGATGCGCATGTCGTGGGCGCTGGCGCTGGTGGCGTCGGCCTTCGCATCAAGGGCGAAACGGCGACGCCTGCGTATTCACAACGATCGCCGCCGGCGGAACAGAATCGTCGAGGGCCGCGGTCCCACAAACAACTCTCCACTGTGGGCAGACGAAGAGCCCATCAAGGGACGCCGCGACGCGGCCGTGAACTGAGCCGAGGGTTTCGGGCGCCGCAGACGTATCGAAGGCTGCGCGAGAGCCAGCCCGCCACGGGATCGGTGGGCCGCCCACGGGCAATTGGGGCTGTCCCTACGATGGACGGCATGGACGGTGGCAGCGCAGCCGATCATGGCACGGCCGTGTTGCTCCAGCGGCACTTTGACATCGAATCCCTGTCGCGTACCCGACGCCTGATTGAGGCGAAGCTTGTCGCGGCCGGACTCGGCCCGAGTCGCGCCGCGACATTTCTGTTCGCGATCAACGAAGGGCTGATCAACGCCATCATGCACGGTGGCGGCAGCGGTGAGTTCACCCTGACCCGTCAGGATGAACGTCTCGTCGCGATCGTCGAAGACCTGCGGCCCACTGAGCCATTCGAGATGCCGGCCGAACTGCCGCCGCCAGACGCCATCGGCGGCCGTGGACTGTGGTTGGCGGCGCGGGCGTGCCATGGCATACGCATGGAGCCTGGCTCTCGCGGCCTGCGGCTGATCCTGACGTTTTTCATGGATCCTTGAACGATTACGTGGATCCGTGACCAACGTGGCTCCCGGCGTCGACATGCATCAGTCGCGCACGACCCCAAGAAACTCACGAAGTCCGGTGAGGTCGGAGATGATCCGGTCGAGCTCACGTGGCAGGTGGACGAGCCGAAAGTCCCAGCCTCGTTCGGCGCACTGATTGCGTAGCTGTACCAGCCCGTTGATGCCGGACGAATCGCAAAACAGCACGCCGGACAGGTCGATGGTGAGTCGACCCAATGGGCCTTGGATGTGCCCACCGGCGACGTCGACGAGCGTGCCCACCGATGCGATATCGAGCTCGCCCGCCACCGTCACCGTCGGCCCGTCCGGAGCGAGGCTGACATCGAGGTCAATGGGAGTGGGATTGTGCTCCGCCATGCCCGCATCCTATGGGCGGCTCACCGTGACTGCCGGCTGGAGCCGCGGTTCATGCCGGGTGTGGGCGAACTGAGGCCGGCTCGAGATAGGGCAGCCACGTCGGTGCCTGGACCTGGAACTCGCCCGGCGCGAGCGCACCGGCCCCATCGGGCAGCGCGCCCAGCACGGGCACTCCGGTGTAGCGGGACAAGTCGTCGCGGTTGTATTCCTCGGTGGCTCCGGCATCGCGCGGCCACCGACCGATGACCAAGCCACGGACGTAGAAGCCGCGCCGCCCGATCGCGTCAACCGTGAGGCTGGTGTGGTTGAGGGTACCGAGCCGGGCGCCGCAGACCACAAACCAGTCAACCTCGGCACCGGCCGACGCCACGGCATGCGCAATATCGAGCAGCGTAAACGAGTCACCCAGTCGGACCGCCACGCCTCCAGAGCCCTCGACCAGCACTACGGCATGCGTTGCGCCGGCACCGAGGATCAGGTCACGCTGGTCGCACAATGATGGCAGGGCGACGCCGGCGATGACCGCGGCGCGGTCGGGCGCAACGGGATCGGGAAGTCGCGCTCCCTCGACGGTTGTCAATGCACCGGCAAGTCGACGTATCTCGTCGACATCGCCCGGGTCGCCGGTACTCACACCGGTCTGGGCGGGCTTCACGACTGCCACGGACGTGCCGTTCGAGCCGATGATGGCAGCGAGCGCCGCCGTCGCCACGGTCTTGCCGATGTTCGTGTCGGTGCCCGTGACGAACGAGACGATCACGGTACGACCTCTCGCAGCACCTTCACCGCCAGCTCCAGTTCGTCGTCGGTGTGATGGGCGTGCGCGGTGATCCGGAGTCTCGCGGAGCCGTCCGGTGTGGACGGTGGTCGGAAGCTCCCGATGCGTACGCCCAGGCGCTTTGCGGCCGCGGCCGCTTCGACGGCGGCAGCCGGGCTCGGCATCGGAATGGACAGTACCGCTCCGGCCGGCGGCGGGGCGCCGCAGGCGGCGGCCAGGACGGCCGCGTTCTGTCGCACCCGGACCACCAGGTCCGGGTGCGATTCGACCACGCTCAGGGCCCCGAACGCGGCGCCCGCCGCCGCTGGGGCGAGCCCGGTGTCGTAGATAAACGGACGAGCGCGGTTGATGAGATGGTCCCGGACAGCGGGGCTACAGAGCACCGCCCCGCCCTGCGCCGCCAGGGACTTGGACAGGGTGGCGGTGGCGATCACGTCAATGCGCCCACCGAGGCCGGTCTCGTGGAGCAGGCCTCGGCCATCGGGTCCCGCCACGCCGATCGCGTGCGCCTCATCGGCGACGAGGACAGCACCGTAGCGGTGGCACATGTCGGCCAGCGCTTCGATCGGCGCGGCGTCGCCAAAAACGGAATAGATCGTCTCGACGAGGACGAGCGCTCGGGTCTCGGCGCGTCCGGACAAGGCCGCCTCGACCGCGCTCAGATCGCCGTGCGCCGCGACGCTAACCCGGGCCCGAGAAAGCCGACACCCGTCAATCAGCGACGCGTGCACGTGGGCATCGGAGACGACGAGCGTGTCCGCGTCGGCGAGGGCGGACACCACCGACAGGTTCGCGTGGTACCCGGTGGAGAAGACGAGCGCGGTTGGAAAGCCGCAGAAAGCGGCGATTGCCCGCTCCAGGGCGGAATGGATCGACAGTGTCCCGGAGACCAACCGCGATGCTGTGGCCCCGGCACCGTGCCGTTGCATGGCGGCGACTCCGGCGGCGATCACGCGCGGATCCTTGGCGAGTCCCAGGTAGTCATTGCCGGCCAGGTCGACGAGCCGCGCACCGTGGTCCGATTCACCGTTGTCCGACTCAACGTTGTCCGATTCAACAAGGTGCCGGGTCAGGCCTGATTCTTCCCGCCGTACCGCTTGTTCGTGCAGCCACGCGGTAAACGCTGTCACCCGTGCACCTTCTTCACCGCAGCGACGATCGCCGATGTGATCGTGCCGACGTCGTCGTCGGAACAGATGTAGGGCGGCATCGTATAGACCAGGTTGCGAAACGGCCGTAGCCACACGCCGTGCTCGAGTGCGACACCGGTAACCGCCGGCACATCGACCGGCCGGTCGAGCTCGACGACTCCGACCGCGCCGAGCACCCGAACGTCGCGAACCGCGGCCACCCCCCGGGCCGCCGAAAGACCAGACTCCAACGACGACTCGATGCGCGCGATCCGGGTCGAGTTGTCGTAGGCGGCCAGCAGGTCGAGGCTGGCGCACGCCACCGAGCAGGCAAGCGGGTTGGCCATGAAGGTCGGGCCGTGCATCATCGCACCCGCGGGACTGGCGTCGACCCGACGCGCGACGTCGGCCGTGGCGAGCACCGCGGCAAGGGAGAGGTAGCCGCCCGTCAACGCCTTCCCGACGCAGAGGATGTCCGGCGTGACTCCGCAACGGTCGGCGGCCCAGGCCGTACCCGTGCGCCAGAAACCGGTGGCGATCTCATCGAAAATCACCAACGCCTCGCGTTCGCGGGCGAGCTCGGCCAGGAATCGCACCGCGTGTGGCGGGTAAACGTGCATGCCACCGGCGCCTTGAAGCACCGGCTCGAGGATCACCGCGGCCACCCGATCGGCATGGCGCTCGAAGAGCAGCCTGGTCTCCCGGCGCCATGCCGCCAGGCTCGGATCGTCCTCCGCGCGGTCGACTCCGGGCGGAGGCCGCGGCGCAAAGACATGGCGCGGTACCAGCCCGCCGTACATCGAGTGCATGCCACCGTCGGGATCGCACACGCTCATCGGTGAGAAGGTGTCGCCGTAATAGCCGCCCCGGATCGTGAACATCGTCGTCCGGGTCAGGCCCGTCGCAGCGTGAGCCTGCCACGCCATTTTCATCGCCACTTCGATCGAGACCGATCCCGAGTCGGCGAAGAACACATGCTCCAGCCCGGGCGGCGCCATAACGAGGAGCCGGCGCCCGAGTTCGACGGCCGGGGCATGGGTAAGGCCCCCGAACATCACGTGACTCATGGTCGCGAGCTGGTCACGGGCGGCCTGGTCAAGCTGGGGCACCGCGTATCCGTGGATCGCGCACCACCATGACGACATCGCGTCAATGACCTCAACCGGCGGGCCGTCGACGCGAAGGCACAGCCGCGTGCCGCCCGCGGACTCGACCAGGTAGGTCGGCGAGGGCGAGGTCGCCGACGAGTACGGATGCCATAGATGGCGACGGTCGAACGAGAGCCGATCGTCATCCGTTCGCACCCGGCGACGCTATCAACGAACGACAGTGGCGACCCGGGGGAGGGTCGCCACTGTCGCGATCGGACTGATCTTGGTGACGTCAGGCGCGACGTCGGTGATAGGAGACTACGTGCGATCGACGCTTCTGAACATAGAAGCATCTCTCGAATCGCCGCGGGCGCGCGCCGTGGCGAACCACGGCGAAGGCACCATGGCCGGCGCAATTGGGTGGTACGACGAACAGTGGGGGATTTCGGAAAGGAACGAACGATCATGACAATGACGAAAAAGTGGACCGTCGACATCTACCTCGATGAACAGCCAGAGACGCGCCGGACTCGCGCCGAGGCGCGCCTGCACGCGGGCGACCGCACGGACATTCGCGGCGTCGGCACGTCGTCGCGCAATCCGCGCGACATCGACGTGCCCGAGATCGGCGATGAGCTCGCCGCGGCGCGAGCCCTGGCCAATCTCGCCGAGAAGCTGCGCCTCGCGGCCGCCGGCGACATCGAGTCCTACGCAGACGAGGCCTCGCACGGCTGGTGATAGACGTGGCCCAGCCGAGGCGCCGCACGGGGCGGGTGTTCCGCTTTGAAGCGACAGGTGCCAGAGTCGACTGACGCAGCCGTGTGTCGACGTGTCGCTCGAGGCGGTTCTGGAGGTCCCGGATGGAGTCGATCAATGTCCCATGGGCCGCGCTGCTCCCGTTGATCGCGTTGCTTGTTGCGTTCGTCGGCTACTGCCTGTTCGACCTGTCCCGGGCCGACGTGCAGTACCTCCCCAAGTGGGCGTGGGCGCTCATCTGCCTCGTCTCGGTCCCGGTCGGAGGAATCGTCTACCTACTGATCGGGCGCCGGCGATGATGGTGCGCACGGTCGCCCTGAAGAAGGTGTACGGGCAACACGCGGCACTGTCCGATGTGGACCTCGACGTCGCCGCCGGAAGCGTGTACGGTCTGGTCGGCCCCAACGGTGCCGGCAAGACAACGCTGCTGTCGATCCTCGCCGGACTCCGCATCGCCACGTCCGGCGACGTAATGCTGGACGCGCCGCGCAGGCAAGATCGCGGTCCTGCCCGATACGCCGCGTTTCGAGCCGTGGCTTACCGGCCGGGAGGTGGCGTCGCTCGCGGCTCGGTTGGCCGCCGTTGACGACGAGGAGGAGGCGGTGAACCGGGCATTGGCGGACGCCGGCCTCGCGGACCGTGCCGACGATCGCACCGGCGGGTACTCGCGCGGCATGCTCCAACGGCTGGGCCTCGCGGCCACGCTGGTCGGGGGTCCGGACCTGCTCCTGCTCGACGAGCCCGCGTCGGCGCTGGACCCCGCCGGTCGCCGCGAGGTGCTCGACCTCATCAGTCGCCTCCGTGGGCGGGCCACGGTCGTCCTCTCCAGCCACCTGCTCGGTGACGTGCAGGAGGTCTGCGACACCATCGGCATCCTTCGCCACGGTCGGCTGCTGTACCAGGGACCGATCGAGTCACTACTGGTCGGGCGGGCCGTACCGGCCTACCGGCTTCGGCTTCGCTCAGACCTCTCGCCCGTCGCGGCCGCCCTACGAGCGGCGAGCTGGGTCCGCGAGGTCGAGCCCGGGCCGGCCAACGAGCTACGGGTGTTGGTGACATCGTTGGCCGACGCGGAACGCAGCCTCGTCGAGGTTCTCGCCGCCTGCGGTGCGCGGGTAGTCAGCCTCCTGCCGGAGGCGCCCGACCTGGAGGATGTCTTCCTGGAGCTGACCTCATGACACGGGCGAGCATGACACTGTGGCGACTGGAATGGCTGCGGCTGGTCCGGACCCGCCGGCTGATCGTCATCCTCGCGGTGTACGTGTTCTTCGGCCTGACCGGTCCGCTATCGGCTCGATACCTGGGCGAGATTCTCGATCGGATCGGCGGCGGTGTCCGTGTCGAGCTCCCGCCACCCACGCCCGCTGACGGGCTCGCTCAGTTCACCAGCAGCGCCTCGCAGATCTGCCTGCTCGTGGTCGTACTCGTAGCCGCGGCCGGGCTGGCACTCGACGCCCGTACCGAGATGGCGACGTTCCTGCGCACCCGCGTACCGCGAATGCGCGACCTGATCCTCCCGACGTACGCCATGACGACCGCGGCCGCGGTCGCGGGTCTCCTCGCCGGATCGCTCGCGGCCTGGTACGAGACGACGGTTCTGCTGGGGGCCCCGCCAGCCGGACAGGTGCTTCTCGGCACGGTGCTGGGTGCATTGTTCCTCGCCTTCGCGGTCGCCTGCACCGCGGCGGCGGCGTACCTGGCCCGGGGTGTGCTCGCGACCGCGGGGATCACCATTGTGTTTCTGCTCGCGCTGGCCCTCGTCGGCAACCTGCCCCGGGTCGGCCGATGGTCGCCAACGACGTTGTTGGGCGCGCTGCCGAGCCTGGCGCGCGGCACATCCGCGTCCTACTTCCTGCCCGCGGCCGGGGTCTGCGTTGTCGTCGCGGCTGGTGCGCTGTTCGCTGCGGTGAAGCTCGCCCCGAGGCGGGAGCTCTAGCCGACGGTGAGCACAGCGGCACCCCGCACCCGATCGGCGGCGAGGTCGGCGAGCGCCCCGTCCGCCTCGTCGAATGGGTATGGCACGGCGCTGACCCGCAGGTGGTGCTGCGCCGCGAAGGCCAGGAAGTCGCGCCCGTCCTGCCGAGTGTTGGATGTGACGCTGCGCAGCGTTCTTTCCTGGAACAGGTGCCGCTCGTAATTCAGGGCCGGGATGTCCGTGAGGTGTATCCCGGCGATCGCCAGGGTGCCTCCGCGGTCGAGTGCCTCGAGAGCGACCGGAACGAGGGTGCCCACCGGCGCGAAGAGGATCGCGGCGTCGAGCGGCTCGGGTGGGGCAGCGTCGTGGGCCGAGGCCGCCCCGAGGTCGAGGGCCATCTGGCGCGCCTCGGCGGTTCGGGTCACGGCGTGGACTGTGGCCCCCATCGCGATCGCGACCTGCGCGGTGAGGTGGGCCGAACCACCGAAGCCATAGATACCGAGCCGCCCAGCGGGCGGAAGTTCCGCTCGCTGCAACGCGCGCCACCCGATGATGCCCGCGCAGAGCAGCGGTGCGAGTTCTAGGTCGGAATAGCCATCAGGGAGTCGGTAGGCGAATTCGGCCGGGACGGTGGTCTGCTCGGCATACCCGCCGGCGGCGTCCCAACCCGTGTACCGGGACTGCGGGCAGAGGTTCTCCTTCCCGCGCCGGCAGTAGGCACAGACACCATCGGTGTGACGAAGCCAGGCGATGCCGGCCCGGTCTCCCGGTCGCCATCCGATCACAGTCGAGCCGACCGCGATGACCTCGCCGACGACCTCGTGGCCGGGAACCATGTTCGGATGCTTCGGTGCCAGATCGCCCTCGGCGAGGTGCAGGTCGGTCCGGCACACCCCGGACGTAATCACGCGAACGAGCAGTTCATCCGAGCCGGGCTCCGGAACCGGGCGTTGCGCCAGACGCAGCGGTCGAGTCGCGACCGGCCCCGGACGCACGATCTCCCACGCCCGCATGGTGCTCATGCCCGTCGATCCTATATGGACGATCCGGCGCGACGGTTACATTCCGGCAAGTCGGACCCTCGGACAGTGGCGGTGAGGTCAGCCGCCGGCCATGGCGCCGATGATGATGAACGGCTCCTCCCCGGCGACGACCCGCTCGGACAGCGGCGTCGTCCGGCGAGCTCGTTGGACAGGTCCTCCTCGCAGGCGTAGAAGCGGACGAACGCCCGCCGCTGCCCGCTGTGGCGGTCGCGGATCGTGCCGAGCAGCATCGGATACCGGGCCTCGAGCGCGTCCAGCACCGCGCCGCTGCGTCACCTCGACCGGGCCGACCTCGAGCCGGACCTCGCCCGTGACGTGGGCCAGGTTCTTCAGGTGCGCCGGGAGCACGACCCGGATCACGGCAACGCCTGGACTTCCACCGAGAGCACGGCCGGCAGGTCACGCACGATCGGCGCCCAGCTGTCGCCGCCGTCGGCCGAGTGGTAGACCTGCCCACCGGTGGTACCGAAGTAGATGCCGCACGGGTCGAGCGAGTCGACCGCCATCGCGTCGCGGTAGATGTTGACGTAGCAGTCGGACTGGGGCAGCCCGTTCGTCAGCGGCTCCCACTCGTCGCCGCCGGTGCGGCTGCGGTAGACGCGCAGCTTGCCCTCCGGCGGGAAGTGCTCGGAGTCGCTCTTGATCGGCACGACGTAGATGGTCTCCGGCTCGTGCGCGTGCACGGCGATCGGGAACCCGAAGTCCGACGGCAGCTCGCCGCTGATCTCACGCCAGTTCGCCCCGGCGTCGTCGGTGCGCATGACGTCCCAGTGCTTCTGCATGAACAGGGTGTCCGGCCGGGACGGATGCTGGGTGATGTGGTGCACGCAGTGGCCCACCTCGGAGTCCTGGTCGGGGATCTCACCCGAGCGGAGGCCCTTGTTGATGGGCAGCCAGCTGGCCCCGGCGTCGTCGCTGCGGAACGCGCCGGCCGCCGAGATGGCGACGTAGATCCGGTCCTTCTGCACCGGGTCCAGGATGATCGTGTGCAGGCACAGGCCGCCCGCGCCGGGCTGCCACGTCGGGCCGGTTTCGTGCGTGCGCAGCGCGGTCAGCTCCGTCCACTTCTGGCCGCCGTCCTCGGACAGGTAGAGCGCGGCGTCCTCGGCGCCCGCGTACACGGTGTCGGGGTCGTCCCGCGACGGCTCGAGGTGCCAGATGCGCTTGAACTCCCACGGACGGGGCGTCCCGTCGTACCAGAGGTGTTGGCCCACATCGCCCTGGTAGGTGAAGTCGTTGCCGACGGTCGCCCATGTCTTGCCGCCGTCGTCGGAGCGCTGGATCACCTGTCCGAACCAGCCGCCCGAGGGCGAGGCGTAGAGCCGGTTCGGATCGGCCGGCGACCCGTTGACGTGGTAGACCTCCCAGCCGCCGAAGTGGGGACCGTCGACCGTCCAGTCGTCACGCTTACCGTCCGACGTCAGCGTGAACGCGCCTTTTCGTGTGCCTACGAGTACCCGTACGCCGCTCATGCCACCCATCCTTACGCCGCTGCTGGACATTCGCATGCGGAGGTATCCGACACTCCTCCACGTCATTACGACGAACGGCGACGCCGCCAATAGACAACCGCGCCCGCGGAAATGCCGCGAGCGCCTGAGGCTATCCCTGTACCCACTGCTCCCACGGCAGGTTCCAGTCACCCAGTCCGTCCGTGAGCCCCATGGGCTTGCCCGTGTTTCGGACGTCGACGATGTCGCCGTAGCTGAAGTTGTTGTAGAACCAGACCGCGTCGTTGGGCGACATGTTGATGCAGCCGTGCGAGACGTTGCGCACGCCCTGGTCGTAGACGCTCCAGTCGGCCCAGTGTACGTACTCGCCGCTGGCCGTGATCCGGACCGCGTAGGGGACATTCTGCTCGTAGTACAGCGGGTCGGTCTTCGGCAGTGACGACCGCATCCGTACGAGCTTCGCCTTCTCCATCACCACGTGGGGCCCGCTCGATGTGCGCATGTCGAACCAGCCGCGCGTTGAGTACGCGCCCTCTCGACCCATGCTGATCTTGGCGCCGCCCGAGTGATCGTAGGCCGGACCGTAGATGCTCGGGCTCCACGTCTGGGCCAGCGTGCTCGTGCTGTCGACACCGTCGATGTAGATGTGCATCCGCTTTGTGTCGTGATCCGCGATGGCGATCTTCGACGGGCCGATGGTGAACGAAGCCGACCGGTTCTCGCGTCCGAAGACGCCGTTGCCCAGGTCGGCACCGAACAGGTTGGCGGTGACCGTCACCTTCGTACCGGATTTCCAGTACTCCGGTGGACGCCAGTGCACCTCGTCATCGTTGATCCACCGCCACGCGCCGATCGTGGGTGGATCGGTGGTGACGAGCAAAGCCCGCTGGGCCGCGGCCCGGTCGGTGATGTTTCGGTCGAACTCGACCACGATCGGCTGACCGACGCCGAAGGTACCGCCGTCGAGGTCGGGACCGTACCCCCGGAAGGCGCGTATCCGGGCGACCGCATAGTTACCGGGCTTCAGCGTCGAAAACGCGCGCGTGTCCTGGACCGGTTGGCCGTTGTCGCCGGTGCCGGTGACGGTGAGCAGGTACCCACGGCCGTAGGTTAGCTGTCGGGCGTTCTTCCATCGGCGCATGTCCGGGTCGAAGGCGCCCGGCACCTCGACGCCACCCGTCTCAACCAACGACACGCTGTCTAGACGACCGTTACTGATTGCCACTGCGACCAGGTTGGACGGGGAGATCACGTCGTTGTTCTGCTGCGTGTAAGAGAGGGCCGCCGGCCGCGACGCCGCGGTTTCGCTCTGGCCCCGCGACTCCAGATGCGGCGTCACACCGGTGCAGGCCGCCGTCAACGTGAGGACGAGTCCGATAGTGAACAGCCCCCCGGCGCGCCGGGATTGATGGCTGGCCACACGGCCCACCGTTAGCCGCGATGGCCGACCCATTCTGACTCCTCGCCATGTCCGCGTGTTCTGATCGTCGCGCCCACGAGTTGATCGCGACGGGCGCGCTTGCATTCTGAACCCCACCGGCCAGGACGCAGGTCGCGGGTCGCGATTGCGATGTCATTCTGATACGACCGTATCTTCGGCGGACGATCTAGTTTTTGACAAAGCCCGGTCGCCACACCTTCGGGCGACCGGCGAGTACGAAGTGGACAGTCCGGAGGCGTTACTACCGTTCGATAAGTCCACTTCGGCGGCGTGCGCAGTGGCACCTCGCGCAAGAAGCCAAAGCGCTAGTGGTGCGTCGCGGCCTGCCACCCACGAAGGTAAGCCGCCTGGCCGATGTGTTGGGCGTCATCGTTGGCAATGCTGATGAGCCTTACACCGAGTGTGACCGGAGGATTCCACCGCCTGTCCACGACCCTGTCCAGATCGTCGCGGGTCAGCGACTCGACGAAGTTGCGGGTCCGGGCGGCGACCGTGTCGAGGTATTCGATGAGGACCTCGGGGCTGTCCGGACGGATCGTGGCGACCTCGTCGGGGGAGTGTCCGTACCCGGTGTTCTGCGCGTCCGGATCGATCCCGATCCGAGCGGCCCATGGACCGGAGACCCACAACTGATCCTCACCCAGCAGCTCGGCAACGTGGTGATCCTGAACCCGCGTCAAATGCCAGATGAGCCAGCCAATGGAGTTGACGCCCTCCGCGGGCACCCAACGGAGTTGCGCCGGCGTCAATCCGTGCACGACGGGTCCGACGAGCGAGGGCAGGCGGTCAAACATGTCGAGCAGTAGCTCATTCACGTCCATGCGGCGAAGTCCCATTCATTTCGCGATAACTCGATCTGACCACGTGCTCCGACGCGGTCCGTACGAAGTGGACAGTTCCGAACGGCTTCACTGCCGTTCCAGATCGCGCTTGAGCGCCGCGAGTTGGCGTACCTCGGTGTGCATCTGCCGGGAAATCATGCCGCTCATGACCCGCATCAGTCCCGTCGGCTGCACGTCAAGGGTGAACGACACCGAGGTTTGCTGCGGCCCGAGCGCGGCCAATTCGAAGCGTCCGGTGGGTCGAGCCGGTCCTGCGGTGACTGCGAACTCGAGCAGCGTCGGTTGCTCATATCTGGTCACGCGGTAGTCGCCGCGGATGCGACGCCCGCCGGGTCCGGCGAGCACCTGTCGATAGTTGGCACCTTCACCATCACCTGGGCTCGTGCGCTCGATCTCCAGGACGCCGGCCCGCCAGCGCGGGTTGTTGGTGCCGTCGGCGAGGTATGCGAAGACGTCGGTGATCGGCCGGTCGACGGTCACGGTGTGGGCCGCGTGTGCCATCTGTACTCCTTTGCTAGTCGGTACGACGTGTGTTGGTCGGTACGGTGGAGCTAGTTCGGCTCGATCAGGCACCGGGCGCGCATGTCGGCCAAATGATGACGCTCTATATCGTTGTCGACCCGCTCGAGCGCTGCCTCGTAATCCCGCACCGCCCGGCCGCGCTCGCCGAGGCGACGCAGGATGTCCGCCCGCACGGCCCAGACGCGGTGGGCGTTGGCCAACGCGGGGTCGTCCACCAGGGCGTCAAGAAGCCGCAAGGCGGACTCGGGCCCATCGACCATCGCGACCGCCACGGCGCGGTTGAGCGCCACCACCGGGCTGTCGGAGCCGGCAAGCAGGTGGTCGTAGCAATCCAGAATGGCGCCCCAGTCCGTGCTGTCGTATGACGGCGCCACCGCGTGGCACGCGGCGATCCGGGCCTGGAGCAGCAAGGCGGCCTTGGGCGTGTCCGCGGTGAGGACATCAGCGCGGCCCACGGCGTCGCGGCCTTCCGCGATCAAGGCGTGATCCCATCGCGAGCGGTCCTGCTGTTCCAATGTCAGCAGGCGTCCCGCCTCGTCGCGGCGGGTCTCGTCGCGGCTGCGCTGGAACGCGATGAGCGCGCGCAAGGCCCACGGCTTGGGCTGATCCGGTAGCAGGTGGGTCAATAGCCGGGACAGTCGGTGGGCCTCGACCGCCAAGGGCGGGCGCATGAGTTCGCTGCCGGAGCTGGCGAGGTAGCCCTCATTGAAGATGAGGTAGACGACATCGAGGACGGCCGGCAAGCGCTCGGCGAGCTGCGGACCGGCCGGCTCGACGAATGGGACCTTCTTCTCGGCAAGAGTCCGCTTGGCCCGCACGATGCGCTGGGCGATGGTGGTCGTGGACACGTGCCACGCCCTCGCGATCTCGTCGGTGGAGAGGCCGCCGAGCATGCGGAGCGTGAGGGCGACCTGGGTGTCGACGGACAGGACTGGATGGCAACACATGAACACGAGTCGCAGCCGGTCGTCGCCGATCGTCCACATTGGCGGGTCGTCGTCTTCGGCGACGGCGAGCGTCAGGGCAAGTGCTTTGGTACGGTCTCGGGCCCGACCGGCGTCGCGAAGCACATTGAGCGCTCGGTTTCGGCAGGCGGTCATCAACCACGCCGCCGGTTCGTCGGGCACCCCGACGAGCGGCCACCGGTCCATGGCCGACACGAGAACGTCCGAAACGACGTCCTCGGCGGCTTGAAGATCGCCGACCAACCGCATCGTGAATGCCACAAGCCGGGCCCATTCGGTCCGGAAGGTCTCGGCGAGGATGTCCGCAACGCCGTTCCCACCGGTCACGGCTCGCGCACCACCTCGTGCAGCGGCACCACCGTGATAGCGCTGCCGGTGCCGACCGGCCGGGTCGCGGCGAGTCGCTGCGCAGCCGTCAGATCGCTGGCCGAGACGAGCAGGAAACCGCGGAAGGGCCCTGCGTCAGACGGCGGTCCGATGGCGATCGCGTCGAGCAGCTGCCAGCTGCGGAGCGCGCCCACCCAGGCCATCATCCGTCCGGTCAGCTCCCCGAGTGCCGCGGCCGAGAACTCCTGGCTCGTGGCCTGACGCGACAGCACGAACAGGAATGTGGATGACCTCATCCCTGGGGAACGCATTGCCGGACGACGACCGATCCCAGGTCGGCATTGGGGCACTCGGATGCGATGGCGACGGCTTCGTCCAATGACGCCGCGTCCAGCAGCATCCACCCGGCGATGACCTCCTTCGCTTCGGCGAACGGGCCTTCGAGAATCCTCGTGTCGCCCCCGCGACGCCGGATCGAGCGACCCTCGGTGGCCGGCCGTAGCTGGCCGCCGCCCTTCAGCCGTCCTTCACCGACGAGCCTCATGGCATATTCGCCGGTACGTTGGACCAGCTTCGCCCGGTCGTCGTCCGTCGCCACCAGATCTGTGTCCTCGGACAAGATCAGCAAGAACTCCATGGCCATCTCCCTGATTCGAGGGTCCCACTCCGACCCCGCACCTGGTATGACACCGGCGCTGGGTCGATTTCGACACCGCCCAGCCGAGAAATCTGGCACCCGAGAAGTCTGGGGCGGGTGGCGTTACTCCGCGAGGACGCGATCGGAGATCCGGTGCTCGGGGCTGATCACGGGCCCGAAGTCGACCACGCGTTCATCGATGGTGAACCGGTAGCGGCCGGTTCGTGAGACCCGGGGCCGGTGCATGAGGAAGTCCTCGAGCGCCATGCGTTCGTTGGCGTCCAGCCATCCGACCGGGTCCGACGTGCCCCGGAAGTCGCACACCTGCGCTAGATCGACAAGGAACTGGCGGTGCTCCTCGTCGAGCAGGTTGTACCGGGTCCGGAAATACACGACGTCCGGATCGAGCTCGAAGGCACCCCGCAGCCACAGCCGATGCAACGACGTGACCACTGCGTTGCGGGCGGCGGGCGACGAGTAGTCGTCGGCCCGTTCCCGGATGTACCAGTACGGCGCGGTGTCGGGGCCCACGCGGACGCCGTCGAAGACACCGATCGAAGCGATGACGGGAACCCCGCACCCCAGCAGGTACGTCTCGTCACCGACGAGCTCGCGGATGAGCGTGACCGCGTCCCGGTACGCCTGCTCCCGCGGCACATCGCGGGCGCGCGACGCCGGAAGGGCGCCGGCGAACATGAAGTCGAGCTTGAGGTAGTCATAGCCCCAGGACTTGACCCGGCCGAAGACATCGACAAGGTGCTCGATGGTCTCCGCCGCGGTCGTGTCGAGTGCGTAGTACGGCCCGCCCCAGTTGTGGCCGGCCACCATTGGCTCGCCGTCGTCGTCGCGGAGAAACAAGTGCCGGCGCTCGCGGAAGGTACGCGAGTCGGCCGATGCAATAAACGGAGCTAGCCACAGTCCGGCCCGGAATCCGCGGTCGCCGATGTGTTCGGCGAGCGCGGCCATGCCCGCGGGGAAGTCGGGGCCGGCCTCCCAGTCGCCGACGCGGGGTTGCCACCCGTCGTCGATCTGTACGACGTCGAAGGGCAGACCCTGCAAGCCGTCGATCGTTTGGTGCATCAGTGGTTGCGTGATCTCGTTGTAGTACGAGTACCAGCTACACCAGACGTTGCCGGCGCGCCGGTCGCGGGAGCCGAGACGTTCGGTGAGGAGCGCGGCGTACCGGCCGAAGACGACCTCCTCTGTGCCGTAGGCAAGAAACCACGGCGCGGTGTCGTCTTCGGCGTGGCCGATGAGCGTGCGGTCGTCCGCCGCGATGCGCGGGGCCGCCATGCCCAGCCCGCCGAGCAGGAGCACGTTGCCGTTGCGCTCGTCCAAGGCACCGACGCCGTGTCCACAGTGGATCGGTTCGTCGGGGCGTCGAAGGGCGTCCTCGACCTCGATCCCGCGCAACGGTGGCCCGGCGAGCGGCCACCACGCCGCGGGGCTCCAGGAGGTCCAACCGTTGCGGTAGAACAGGGTGGCTCCGAACGGATGGCCGATGCGGACCGCGCCGGGTGGCAACAGCACTCCACCGTCGATGGCCGTCGGAGCACCGGCCAGGAGTGCCGGGAGTTGAATGCCACCGACCTCGAGCGTTGTCTCCGTCATGCGCGTGCGTACCGGCCGGTGATGGCGCCCTGCGCGATCACCGAATTCTCAACCGCGCGGCGCAGGTCGTCGGATGACGCGCCCGCCGGCAGCTCGAGCGCCCCCGACAGAGCAAGGATCGTGAACACGTACCGGTGTGCCCGTCCCTTGGGCGGGCAAGGCCCACCGTATCCCCGTTGGCGGAACCCGTTCGTGCCGCTGGCGGGCGGCGCCTCACCCTCGCCGAGGCCGGCCTTGGTGGGGTCGATTCCCCAGGCGACCCAGTGCACAAACGTTCCACCCGGGGCGTCAGGATCCTCGACCAGCAACACCAGTTCATTCGCGTTCGACGGTACGCCGCCGAAGCTCAGAGGCGGCGACACGTCCTCACCGTCGCATGTGTACCGACGAGGGATGTCGCCGCCGTCACTGAACGCCGTACTGGACAGGGTGATGGACACCCATCAAGGCTAGCGGTCGGCCGCCCCTCAGGTGACGGGTACGTCACGCCGGCGGAAGCCGACCAGACCGACGGCGACGAGTGCCGCCCCGAGCAATGCCAGCCACACCAATGGTGCGGCGGTGAGGTCGCTGCCCGGCAGCCTCGGCACGTGGCCGTACGGCGAGAGGTTCATCGCCCACTGGGGCAACTCGAAGAGCGGACCGAACTCACCGATCAGCAGGAACGCCACCAGCGCCACCCAGGCCACGACCGACGCCCGGGGGGCGAAGCCGAAGGCGGCGGCCGCGATGCCCACCAGAACCCACACGGCTGGCAGGCGGACCAGCGCTGCCACGAAGACCCTCCCGAAGTCGCTCGCTTGGCCGGACTGCGCGGCGTAGCTCAGACCGGCGGCGAGGCCGCCCGCGACAATGATCGCGGTCGTGCCGACCAGCGCGATCACGATGTGGCTCCATGCCCACGAGATCCGTCCGACGGCGGTGCCGAGCACCGGTTCGGCTCGCATCTCGCTCTCCTCCGCTCGCAGCCGCAGCACGACCTGGATGCCGTAGACCGACAAGATGATGCCCATCATGCCGAGCTCAGTCGACATGAACGCGTCGGTGAGCCCCTGGACTCCACCCAGCTTCTGCATCAGATCGCGCGCCGCGGGATTGTCCAGGAAGCTGCCGATGTTCGTGGCGATGTTTCCGAACACGAAGCCGAGGATCACGAACGCGATCAACCAGCCGACGAGCAGGCCGCGCTGTAGGCGCCAGGCCAACCCGATCGCGCTGCCAAGGCTTCGGCCGGCCTCCGCTCGGCCCAGCCGCTCCGCAACCAAGCCGGCACCGTGGTCCCGTTGCGCGACCAGGACGAACGCAACCGCCACGACCGCGGCGAAGAACAAGAGCGGCACCACCACGGCCCACCAGCGGTCGCCCTGGTATGCGCGAACCTGTTGACCCCAGCCAATGGGGGACAGCCACCGAAGCCAAGCGAGGCGTCCGCCGTCGTCGGTGTCGCCGATGGCGCGTAAGACATAGGTCACGCCCAAGAACGCCATCGATATGGCGATCGCGGCCCGCCCGCTCGACGTGATTTGAGCCGCGACCGCGGCGGCGGCCGCGAAGGCGACGCCGATGCTGGCCCAGGCGAGACCGAACGCGATCGACCCGGACGCCGGTAACCCGGACCCGATCAGGCCGACGCCCGTCAGCAGGCCAAGAACGACGTCCGTCGCCACGGTCACGATGAGCGCGGCCGCGAGGGGCGCGTGTCGCCCCATGACCGTCGACCCGACGAGCTCCAACCGACCGGCCTCCTCCTCGGCCCGGGTGTGCCGGATCATGAGAAGCACCGAGAGCACACCGACGAGCGCTCCGCCAAACCCGCCGAGCTTGATCATGGCGAGCGCGCCGAGCGAGGACGGGTCATAAATAAGGCCGTAGAGCGCCACCAGCGAGGGCGTGTTGTTGATGGCTGCCGAGGCCTGGATCCTCTCCTCAACAGTGCTGTACAGACCGACGGTCGCACCGGCCGAGCCGGCGGCCGTGATGACGAAGATCGCTATCCATGCCGTGACCATCAGCCGGTCGCGTCGCAGAGCGAGCCGTATCAAGGAGCCGGTACCGGCCAGGGCCCTCACGACGACACCGCCGTTTCCGCGCGCCGCTGCCCATTACCGAGGTCGTCCTGATAGTGGCGCAAGAACAGCTCCTCCAGTGTTGGTGGCTGGCTGATCAGGCTGCGGACGCCGATCGCGGTGAGCTGACGCAGCACGGCGTCGAGCTGGCTCGTGTCCGCCTCGAAGTGGACACGGGTGCCCTCGACCTGCAGGTTGTAGACGCCGGCGAGGGTGCCAAGCCCGTTGGGCTCGGCGGCCAGGTCGGCCGCGATGGAGGTACGGGTGAGGTGGCGCATCTCCGAGAGGGTGCCGGTCTCGACCGCCTTCCCGAGCCGGATGATGGTGACCCGGTCACACAGTGCCTCCACCTCGGCCAGGACATGGCTCGAAAGAAGGACCGTGCGCCCCCGCCGCCGCTCCTCATTGATGCATTGCTGGAACACCTCTTCCATCAGTGGGTCGAGGCCCGACGTTGGCTCGTCGAGAATCAGTAGCTCCACATCGGACGCGAGGCCGGCCACGAGGCCGACTTTCTGCTTGTTGCCCTTTGAGTAGGCGCGACCCTTCTTCTTCGGGTCCAGGTCGAACCGCTCGAGCAGCTCGTTACGCCGCTGGCGGTTGAGTCCGCCCCGCATGCGGCCAAGCATGTCGATCACCTCGCCGCCGCTAAGGTTTGGCCAAAGCGTGACGTCGCCGGGCACGTAGGCCAGACGCTTGTGCAGCTCGGTCGCTTGGCGCCACGGGTCTCCGCCGAGCAGGCGCGCCTCACCCGAGTCGGCTCGCAGTAGACCGAGCAGCACGCGGATCGTTGTCGTCTTGCCCGAACCGTTCGGCCCGAGAAAGCCGTGGACCTCACCGGTGTTCACGGTGAGATCGAGTCCGTCGAGAGCCTGGGTCTTGCCGAACGTCTTGACCAGGTTGTGCACGGAGATGGCATTGTCAATCTCTGAACTCATCGCGATTCCTCAATTTAAGAAGAGTGGAGGGTGGGCAGGATCGTCAGAAGGTGCCGTCAACGCGGCGGGTCTGAGTCTGTCTTGCGGGCCGCGGCGTCGGCCGACGGCATGCGACGCACGGTCGTCCGGGCCAGCCGCTCGCCTCGCAGCTCACACACGGTGCTCGTCCCGAGTCCGTTGCCGGTACTCTTCCCAACGCTGCGCGAGGCCATCGCCGTACTCCGTCTGGACGAAGACGAAGAAGTCCCGCATGTCCTTCAGCCGCGCGCGCTGCTCGACGCGGTCGGGACCGATGTGGGCCAACGCGAAGTCGGCGGCGACGGCGCCCGGTCCGAGCCGGGCCACTCGGGCTCTCATGATTTGAGCCCAGCCCCCCGAGCGGAACTCGTAGTGATGCTGGCGCGATCCGGGGACCGGTACGCGCTCGACCATCTGCGCCTGCTCGAGTTGACGGACGACCGTGCTCACCGATGCCTTGCTGATGCGAAGTGCGTCCGCCATCTCGGTGATCGACTGGTACGGCGGATCGCACACGATGAGCCAGCCGTAGATCAGTCCCATGATTCTGGTGCCGCCCAGTTGCTCGAAAAAGAGCGCCATCCGGCCCGCGAACTCACGCTCGACGTCGACCAGCCTGGGCACCGCGACCCCTTCGTACGATCCGTTCACTACGTACTGAACGCTCTCAACAGAGAGTACGCTCGGTTCCCCAAACCGCAAGGCCCGCCCGACCCCATCTCGCAACTCTTCAAGACGTGTCAAGATAGAGCGCGCTCCCGTCCCGCAGGTCTTCAAGATTGCGCGGTCGGGCCGCTCCACAGTGGACAACCCGGCGTCACAACCGGCTCGCCGGCGGATGTCGTCGGCGTGCGTCCGTCCCCGTGCAAGTCCGCCACGCAACGCAATGGTCGCGATTTGATGAACTTCCGCTCACCGATCGGTTACTGGGCGGGGCGAACCGTCACGACGTGGTCACAGCCGGCGTTTTCGCTGGTCAGGCACCATCTTGTACGCCTTGGAGAAGTCCAGTGTCGATCGTGGGGGAGCCGGCACCCGGCGCCCTGCCGCAGTTGCCGTCGCGAATTGTGTGAACACCTCTGCGGTTGCGTTACGTAATCCCGCTGGCTCTGGTGTGACCTCGACCCGACGCGACGAGACTCCCGATTGCAACACCTCAGGCGCGCGAGCGTGCCGCGAGGACCCGGGTCAACAAAGGGAGTATCTGATGAATCCATGGCTTCGGAGGCTGGCTCCGGTGGCCGTCGTCGTGATCGCGGCGGCCGGATGCAGCAGCCCGTCCAGCGACGGCGACGACAGCAACCTGAACGGCAAGACCGTCAATGTGATCGGCACCTGGGGCGGCGACGAGCAGGCCGCGTTCCTGACGATGGTCAAGCCCTGGGAGGACCAGACCGGCGCGAAGGTGAAGTACACCGGCACCCGCGACATCAACACGGTGCTGACGACCGGCGTGGCCTCGGGTGTGCTGCCCGATCTCGCCGGACTGCCCGGCCCGGGTCAGATGGCCGAGTACGCCAAGGCGGGCGCGCTGATGCCGCTGGACGACGTGCTCGACTCTCGACCTACCAGAGCCGACACGGCGCCGGCGCTGGTCGAGCTGGGCAAGACCGACGGCAAGGTGTACGGCGTGTTCATCAAGGCCGCCATCAAGGGCCTGATCTGGTACAACCCCAAGCTCCACGACTACAGCGCGAACCCGCCCAAGACGTGGACCGACCTGATGAGCCAGGCCACGGCCAACCAGGGCTCGGCAAAGGCCGTGTGGTGCCTCGGCATCGAGTCCGGCGCGGCATCCGGCTGGCCGGGAACCGACTGGATCGAGGACCTCGTCCTGCGAACGGCCGGCCCGGACGTCTACACGCAGTGGTACCAGGGCAAGGTCAAGTGGAGCGACCCGGCCATCAAGAACGCGTTCCAGATGTACGCGCACGGACGTAGTCGGCAAGACGTACGGCGGCGCGCAGACCGCGGTCGGCCACCAACTTCGGCAACGCCGGCGACCCGCTGTTCGCCAGCCCGCCCGGCTGCGAGTTCCTGCACCAGGCGAGCTTCATCACCGGGTTCAGCCAGTTCAAGTCACACCAGGCTGGCACGGACTACAACTTCTTCCCGTTCCCCGACATCGACCCGAAGTACGCGGGTGCGGTCGAGGGCGCCGGCGACCTGTTCGGCATGTTCCACGACACCCCGGCCGCGCGGTCGCTGATGAAGTACCTGGTGACCGCGCAGGCGCAGGACATCTGGGTGAAGAAGGGCGGGGCGCTCTCGGCCAACAAGAACGCGACCGACTACCCCGATGACATCAGCAAGCGGTCCGCGCCAGTCCTCGCCGACGCCAAGAGCTTCGTTTTCGACGCGTCGGACAGCATGCCGACCGGCGATGAACGACGCGTTCTGGAAGGCGCATGGTCGCGCTGACCAGCGGTAGCAAGTCGGTCGACCAGGTTCTGTCCGATCTGGACGCCGCGCAGAAGGACGCCTACACGTCCTAGTCCCTTCATGCGACCGGTGGGGTGGGGCCGCCCGCCCCCACCCCGCGGCGCACCGTCATCCGGGAGGTGTGCGAGTGGACTCGCGATCCTGATCACCGCTCGAGGTTGTGGTGGGCGTTCCGGCCATCCTGATCGTCTACATCTGGGGCACCGAGACGGCTGGTCGCCTTGGCGCCCGCCGGGCGCGCAGCGCCGGCTCCGGCCGTGGCTGTGGCTGGCGCCCGCGCTCGGCTTCCTCGGCTTCTTCCTGATCTACCCGACCGTTCGGACGATCTCCGCAGCTTTCAGGGCAAGAGCGATCTCAACGCCGAAGTTCGTCGGGCTGAAGCAACTACAAGTGGTTCTTCACCAACAGCGACGCCCTGGGCGCGCTGGTCAACAATGTCCTGTGGCTGGTGCTACTGACGGTTCTCACGGTCGGCCTCGGGCCTGCTCATCGCCGTCCTGGTCGACCGCGTGCGCTACGAGGCCTGGGCCAAGAGCATCATCTTCCTGCCGCTGGCGATCAGCATGGTCGCGGCCGGCGTGATCTGGAAGTTCATGTACGACTACAAGCCGCCGGGCGAGCAGCAGACGGGCACCCTCAACGCGGTCGGCGGGCATCGTTGGCCTCGGTCCCGTCGGCTGGCTTCAGTCGCCGTCGCTTCCACCTCAGCACCTTCGCGCTGATCGCGATCATGGTGTGGATGTGGACCGGCTTCGCGATGGTCATCATCTCGGCCGCGCTCAAGGGCATCGACCCCGAGCTGCTCGAGGCGGCCCGCCTCGACGGGGCCAGTGAGTGGCAGGTCTTCCAGCGAGTGACGTTCCCGCTGCTCGGGCCCGACCCTGGCGGTGGTGTCGACCACGATGATCATTACGTCGCTGAAGACATTCGACATCGTCTACACGCTGACGAACGGCAACTACGACACCGACGTCATCGCCAACCTCATGGTCAAGGAGATGTTCACGTTCGGCGACTTCGGCCGGGCCAGCGCGGTCGCGGTCATCCTGCTGCTCGCGATCATGCCGGTCATGGCCTTCAACATCCGCCAGTTCCGCGCCCAGGAGTCCGTGCGATGACCATGACGCTTCCTCCAGCACCAAGTCGCGGACGCCCGAGCCGGCTCGACGCCGCGGGTCAACGCCAGCCGCCCCGCCGGCGCCGCCGGCTCGTCCTGAACCTCAGTCGTCGGCGCGCTCATGCTGTCTCTGGGCGGTGCCCACGGTTGGGCTGCTGGTCAGCTCGTTCCGGCCCCAGGAGGAGCTGTCCACCTCGGGCTGGTGGACCGCCCTCGCGCCGCCGTACCACTTCACCATGCAGAACTACCAGGACGTGCTGAACCAGAGCGGAATCGGGCAGGCGTTCGTCAACAGCCTGTTCATCGCGATCCCGGCCACGATCATCCCGATCTGTCGTCGCCGCGTTCGCCGCGTACGCGTTCAGCTGGATGGAGTTCCCCGGCCGCGACATCCTCTTCGTCGTCGTGGTCGGGCTGCTGGTCGTACCGCTGCAGACCACGCTGATCCCGATCCTCAAGCTCGTTCGCCGAGTGGGGGCTCACCGGGCAGTTCCTCGCGGTCTGGCTGGCCCACACCGGCTACGGGCTACCGTTCGCGGTCTATCTGTTGCGCAACTTCATGGGCTCGCTGCCCAAGGCGGTGTTCGAGTCGGCCGCAGATCGACGGCGCCAACCACGTGACGGCGTTCTTCCGCCTCGCCGTCCCGATGAGCGTGCCGGCGTTCGCCGCACTGGCCATCTTCCAGTTCCTGTTCGTCTGGAACGACCTGCTGGTCGCGCTGATCTACATTGGACTCGCCAACTCGGACAACCTGCCGCTGACCGCGGCCATGGCGAACCTGGTCAACTCGCTCGGCGGCGGCTGGTACCTGCTCGGCGCCGCGGCGTTCCTGTCGATGATCCTGCCCTTGGCCCTCTTCTTCGGACTGCAGCGGTACTTCGTCCGCGGCATCGTCGGCGGCGCCGTCAAGGGCTAGCAGTCAGACCATAACCAAGCCAGGGAGGCTTTGCTCACCCCGCCAGAACGCGGCCCGGATTCCGCCGGATCCGGGCCGCGTTCGCCCTTCAGACAGCCAGCCGGTAACCGCGCTTCATGACGGTCTGCACGATCTCGAGCCCGGCGAGGTTGCCATCGAGCGAGCCGCGCAGGCGTGACACCGCCATCTCGATCGCGTGATCGTCCACTGGGGACGAATGTGGAATGATGGCCCGGATTTCGGCCGCCGACAGGACGCCGGACCGGGACGGCTCGCCAGCGCCCGAAGCACGGCGAGAGGTCCGGCCTGGACCGGCACGAGCTGACCCGCCACAACGACCGCCTGCCCGCGCACCTCGATCCGGCAGCCGCCAACCTCGACGATGATGGCCCGCTTCGGTAGTTCGGACAGGACGGCCGCGGCCAACGAGCGCGCCACGGGCTCGCGTCGCGCGTACCACCGGAACGCCGCGCGACGTCAGCGGCGCGGCCGTCAAGCGGTCCCATGCACACGGCCATGACGTCGTCCACCAGGGCGTTGAGCATCTCATCGAGCGAGGCATCGGCGACGGCCTGATCGACGAGGTTCGCCGCCACGGCGGCACCGGCGAGCACGACCGCGTCGACGTGCCGGCGCATCACGAGGTCGTTGAGCCGGCGAACGACATCCACGTGCGTCGGTGCGGCGAATTGGCTCGTGGCCACCTCGACCACGACCGCGCCGACGGCGCGCAGCGCATGACACAGCTCCTGCTGCGCATCGGTCTCGATCTGCGCTACGACCCGGCGCCCGGTCATCGGCTGTGCGAGCAGATAGCGGAACAGATCCTCCGTCGTGGCGGCCGCGGTCGACCAGATCTGCGTCAGTCCGAGCTCGCGCAGACCGTCGGCGGTTCCGGCGTCGCGGGCCAGCAGTCTCGCCTCGTTGAAACAGCCGAGCAGGTCGTCGAGGTGTCCGGTCCGTCGAGCGGCCGCGAGCCAAGCCCGCAGCCCGAACGCGGACGAGACGACCACCTCGTGGACCGGCTCGGCCACGCACATCCGAACTGCCTCAGCGATCGTGTCGGCATCGGGCTGTGGGATGGTCCGCACGGCTCGGACGCCGATTGTGCGCGCGCCTTCGGCCTCGAGCCACGCGGCCATATCGTGGGTTCGCTTGTCGGTGGCGACGGCGACGGTGAACCCGGCCAACGGCGGCGGGTCGTTTGTGGACGCGGGCACGCTCGAGCGAGCCTCGCTCGGCGGCGCGGCGATAAGCCCGTGCGACATCGCCCCATGTGTGGACGTCGATCCACGGGTTGAGCCGTAGCCCGGTGCCACGGCGTCCTCCCTCCCCACGACCGGCCTTACCGTCGCACGGCGAGCCACCACGCGACGAGTCCGAGGCGGCGGCGGAAACAGTCTCGCCTCTACACGCCGTAACGGCATTCTCGCCAGCCGTCACGGTTCGATCAACTTCTGCTCACCAATTCGTTTTGCACCGCACGCCCGTTCAATCGGGGCGCGACCAGCCTACGGGCGCGTCGGGGCAGGTGGGAGACTTGCGCACGCTGCAGGTTTAGGCGGCCGTACCGGCAGATCTTGTGAGAACTTCGTCGGTTCCGTTACGCAATCTTCACGGAGCTGGTGTGACCGGCCGCAGCGCGGCAGACTGCCCACACCCGACCGTCCGTGGCCAGGCAGCGGATTGGAGAGCCTGAGGAGGGCATTGATGCCCCGAAGCGCACAACTCGCCGCCGCCGCGGCGGTCGCGGCGCTTGTTGGCGTGGGCGGGTGCAGCGGCGATCCGGCGCCGTCGGGGTCCTACCTCGTCGACCTCACCGGCCGTACGGTCGACGTCGCGGCCACCTGGTCGGGGACCGAGCAAGCGAACTTCAAGCCGGTACTGGACGAGTTCTCCCGGCGGACGCACGCGACGGTGAAGTACACATCCGGCGGCACCGATCTCGCCGTCATGCTCAACAGTCGCCTCGCCGGTGGAAAGCCACCGGACGTCGCCTTCATCCCGCAGCCAGGCGTGGTGGCCGAACTCGCCCGGCGGGGTGTGCTGAAGCCGATCAGCAACGAGGCGGCGCAAGCCGTACGGCGAAACTACTCCGATGCCTGGCAAAAGCTCGGCACGATCGACGGCACGCTGTACGGCATCTACTTCAAGGTCGCCAACAAGTCGGTCATCTGGTACCGGACCGACAAGTTCGACGAGGCCGGCGTCGCCCCGCCCAGCACGTGGAACGAGCTGACGGTGGCCTCACGGACGCTGTCCGAGGCCGGTATCACGCCGATGGTCGCGGCGGGCGGTGACGGATGGGTACTGACGGACTGGTTCGAGAACGTCTACCTGCGCGTCGGTGGGCCGGAGAACTACGACAAGTTGGCCCGTCACGAGCTGCCGTGGACCGACCCGTCCGTCGTCGCGGCGCTGCAACTGCTCGCGGACTACTGGCGGACCCCAAAGTATGTCCAAGGTGGACCGTCGGGCGCGGTCCAGGTGACCTTTACCCAGGCCATCGCCGACGTGTTCGGCGAACGGCCGCGCTCGGCCATGCTGTACGAGGGTGACTTCGTCGTCGCTGAGATCAACAGGCTCAAAAAGGTACAGGTCGGGGCGGGCGCGAAGTTCTTCAACTTTCCGTCCATCAACGGTTCCCGCCCATCCGTGATCACCGCGGGCGACCAAGCCGTCGCGTTCACGGATACGCCAGAGGCCAATGCCCTGATGGCCTTCCTCGCCTCGACCGACGCGGCCGCGATCATGGCACAGCGGGGCGGTTTCCTGTCGGCCAACCGGAATCTCGACGCCGCGGCCTACCCTGACGACACCATGCGGTCGTTGGGCGCCGCACTGCTCAACGCGGACGTACTCCGCTTCGACCTGTCCGATCTGACGCCGCAGGCATTTGGCGGTGCCACGAACGCACATATGTGGGTGCTGTTGCAGGAGTTCTTGAGCAAACCGATTCCAGCGGCCGACATGGCCCAGCGGCTGGAGGAAGCGGCGACGAGAGATTTCGGGGGGACCTGATGGCGAGCGCGTCAGAACCGGTGGGCAACGCCCTGACCTACACAGGCAGGGCGGGCCGCCCGGACGCGCCCGTGAGCTCTGAACCGAGTCGTCGGCGGCCGGCCCGAAGCCTGGACGAGCGCCGGTTGATCGCGCTCGCCTTCATCGCTCCGGCCGCGCTCACGGTGCTCGCCCTCGTGGGGTACCCGATCGTCTACACGATCTGGCTCAGCCTGCACGCCTCCGACGGGGGCGGATTTGTCGGCCTCGACAACTACGCCCGGATGTTCACGGCACCTGAGACGCGGCGTGCCATCCTCAACAATCTGGTCTGGGTCGTGGTGGCGCCGGCGATCGTCACGACGCTCGGCCTCATCTTCGCCGTGCTCACCGAGCGCGTCCGCCGCAGCACCGCGTTGAAGGCGATTCTCTTCATGCCGATGGCGATTCTCGTTCCTCGCCGCCGGTGTGACCTTCCGCCTGGTCTACGACGAGAACCCCGACCGGGGCGCGCTCAACGCGGCCATCGTCGCGATTCACGACGCGTTCGTCCCGCCGTCGAAGTACTACGGCGTGCAGCCTCGGGACGGGACAACCCTTACCCCGGCCGACGGCGGATTTCAGACCGTCAATCCCGTCACGGCAAGCCAGCCGGTCGCCGTGCCGCTCGTCGGGCTGCCCCGTGATCGCATACCCGATAACGCGGTGCCGGCGGCGCCGCCGGGGGCGAGTCCAGACCTTCGCGGCGTGATCTGGTTCGACTTCACCCGCGGCGGCGGCGGGATCCCGGGAGCGATCGACCCGACGGAGGTCGGCCTGCCCGGCATGGCGGTCGAGGCCGTACGGGACGGCTCTGTCGTCGCGACCGCGACCACCGACGCGGCCGGCCGGTTCAGCTTCCCGGGTCTTACGGGCGCCGGCTACACGGTCCGGCTCGTCGGTTCGAACTTCACCGAGCCGTTCCGAGGGCTCACGTGGCTCGGTCCTAATCTGGTCACGCCGGCCATCATCGGCGCGTACATCTGGATCTGGGCCGGCTTCGCGATGGTCCTCATCTCCGCCGGCCTGTCCACCCTGCCGCGGGACACGATCGAGGCGGCCCGAGTCGACGGCGCATCGGAATGGCAGGTGCTGCGCCGGGTCACGATTCCGTTAGTCCGGCCGATTCTGGTCGTCGTGCTGGTAACGCTGACAATAAACGTATTTAAGATATTCGATCTTATCTATGTCCTGCCGCCCGACTCGGCCCAGGACGAGGCGAACGTCGTGGCATTGGAGATGTACCGTGTCTCCTTCGGCGGCGGGCTCGACTACGGGCTCGGCAGTGCGCTCGCGGTACTGCTGTTCGTGGTCGTGTTGCCGGCCATGTTGTTCAACGTCCGGCGATTGCGGAGGGACCGGGATTGAGCCTCCTGACACCCACCCGCGTTCCGGAACTCGAGCCGGCCGGCACCGCGATCACGGTCCCGCCCCGACCCAGCGCGCTGCGACGGCTCGCCAGCCGGTTCGGTCCGGTGGCTTTACGGGTGCTGGTCATCGTGATCGGCGTCTTCTGGCTCTTCCCGATGCTGGGCCTGGCCGTGGCGAGCATGCGCAGCACGGCCGACAACAGCGCGACTGGATGGTGGAACGTCCTGTCCGCGCCCAGCCAACTGACCCTGCACAACTACACCGCGCTGCTGCAGAACGACCGCGTCGTCGGTTCACTGTGGAACACGGTGCTCATCACGGTGCCGTCGACGGTCCTCGTGGTCACGTTGGGCGCGCTGGGAGCGTACGCACTGGCATGGATCCGGTTCCCGGGTCGTGACCTGATCTTCGTGGTCGTCGTGGCACTCATCATCGTGCCGGTGCAGGTCGCGGTGATCCCCGATGCCACGATCTTCCGGTACCTCGGCATCTTCGGCGACATTCCGGCGGTGGTCATCTTCCACACCGCCTTCGGCCTCCCGTTCGCGGTCTTCCTGTTGCGGAACTTCTTCATCGGCATCCCGCGCGATCTGATCGAGTCCGCCCGGGTGGACGGTGCCCGGGAGTTCACCGTGTTCCGTCGCGTGGTCCTGCCGATGGCGTGGCCGGCCATCGCCTCGCTCGCGATATTCCAGTTCCTGTGGGTCTGGAACGACCTTCTCGTCGCGTTGGTGTTCGGCTTCAACGATCCCCCGATCACCTACGCGCTCAAGGAGCAGATGCGGGCGTTCTCGTCCAACATCGACGTCATCGCGCCGGGGTCGATACTGTCGATGGTTCTGCCGCTGATCATGTTCTTCGCGTTCCAGCGGTATTTCCTCCAGAGCGTGCTGGCCGGCTCGATGAAGTGACCCGGCGGGCTGGAAAACCCGGGTCGAGGCAAGGCCGTCGAACCCTCCACACAGGAGGTTGCGATGCGCCGGATAGCCCTGCTCGCCGTCTGCAGTTTGTTGCTGGCCTCCGGATGCGCCCGGTCGGAACCGGGCGTGCCCAACACTCCCTCCGCCACGACCGGGACCTCGGGGTCGCCCAGCGCCACGGCTGTCCCGGAGGGGACCCGCGATGCGCAGATCCTCGCGGCCGTCCTCCGGCGTTATCTCTCGAGCCCCGGCGAGAACTCGTTTCCGGGCACGAGGTTCCGCGTGGTGTCCGTGGTTGACCGGACCGACCCGGAAGCGGCCGACCCGATGAGTAATGGAGGGACCGCGGCGGGAACGGCCATCGCCGCCGAAGATCAGCGATCGATCACTGACGCACTCGCCGGCGTGGGAGACCTTCGTTTCGTGTCCGACCGCTCGCAGGTGCTCGTCAACACCCGGGAATGCGCGCAGGTGCGAGACGGCGGCATCCTGATTCAGCTCGGCACACCGGACGGTAGTGGTGACCGGGTCGAGGTGGGGATCTTCGGCTTCGTCGCCTGCCTCGGCGCGACCTGGCTGACCTACGTCGTGGAACACGATGCGCGCGGCTGGTCGGTCACCGGTACCACCGGGCCGATGGCCATTGCCTGATCGGGCATTGCCTGATCGGGCATTGCCTGATCTCCGGCCCGGTCACATACCGTTTGGCCGAAGAATCGAGGCATGACCGAGTACACCGATCAGGAACGGCAGATGCTGCGCACGGCCGCATTCGGCGCGATCTATCTGGTCTCCAGCGCCGAACCGGGATTCATTGACATGGTCAAGGAGAGCCTCGCCGGATCAAAGGCGTTGGCGAGCTCGTCGCCGGAGTTGCGGGACCTGCTCAAGGCGGGCGGCGTGCCCCAAATTCCCAAGGGCTCCCCCGGCGAGATCGAGTCAAGCATCCTCAGCGCCTTGTCCGAGTCGACCTCCATCCTCCAGACGAAGGGCGGCCCAGAGCTCGACGGCTTCCGACGAGCGGTGACCACCGCGATGGACCAGGTCGCCTCGGCCGCCGGCGACGTCAGCCCGAAGGAGACGGCCGAGATCAGCAAGGTAAAGGAGGCGCTCGGCGTCGCCTGAGAGACCGCGGACTGAGCCGTGCGGCATGGGCGGAGCTAGCCCGGGCAGCGAAGCGTCGCCCCCGGCGCGTGATCGTCCAGAAGGGACAGTTCCATACGGGTTGGTATGCCATCCGTGTCGCTCCGGGTGGTCACGGCGAAGGCGCCGAGGGTTTCCGCCCGGCGGCATCCTTCTTGACGAGGACCTCCGCCTTGACGAGGACCTCCGCGACGCGGGGAAGAGCTTGACCGCGGCGGCGCCCAGCCGCACGGCCAACCGCCCGGTGCCGCTTCCCTGGTCCGTGAACCCGTGTCGGCCATTCGTTAGGGTGACTTTCGCCCCCCGTACTCAGGCCGGACGGCGCCCGTCCCGGAGCACGGCGCCGCGCTAATGTGCCCGTATGAGCGCTCTGAGGCTTCGGCCAGCAGGCCGACACGTCGAGCGTGCGGCAGTCCTGAGATTAGGGCCACAGGCGCGGGGGCGAGCCGAACGTGAGCGTTATCCTGCTGATCGCCCTAATTCCGTTCCTCTTTCACCCTGCGCGGCGCCGGGTTCTTGAGGTCGCAGGCAACGAGGGAGTGCGCCTTGCGCATTGGAGTCACCCGCGAGACCAACGACGGCGAGACCCGCGTATCGGCCACGCCCGCCACCGTGCGGCAGCTGGTGGGTCTCGGCTACGAGGTGGTTGTCGAGTCCGGAGCCGGCGCGCGCTCGAGTTTTCCGGACGACGCCTACGTCGAGGCCGGCGCGAGTATCGGAGATGCCTGGTCCGCCGACATCATCTTCAAGGTCAACCCACCGAGCGAGCACGAGATCGGCCTGCTCCGGGAGGGTTCGACCCTCATTGGCCTACTCAGCCCGGGCCTCAACCCGGAGCTGGTCGACACGCTGGCCGGCCGCAAGGTCACGGCGCTGGCGATGGACGCCGTGCCCCGGATCTCGCGGGCGCAGTCGATGGACGTGCTCAGCTCGATGGCGAACATCGCCGGCTACCGGGCGGTGATCGAGGCCGCTCACGCCTTCGGCCGGTTCTTCACCGGTCAGGTGACCGCCGCCGGAAAGGTGCCGCCCGCGAAGGTGCTGGTCGCGGGAGCCGGCGTCGCCGGGCTCGCGGCGATCGGCGCGGCCAACAGTCTCGGCGCGATCGTGCGGGCCACCGACCCTCGGCCCGAGGTCGCCGACCAGGTGAAATCACTCGGCGGCGAGTACCTGCGGGTCGACGTGGACGACCAGCAGGTGAGCACGGACGGTTACGCCAAGGCGACCTCGGAGGCGTACGACCGGAGGGCCGCTGAGATCTACGCGGAGCAGGCTGCCGATGTCGACATCGTGATCACGACGGCGCTGATCCCAGGTCGGCCGGCGCCGCGTCTCCTCACCGCCGAAGATGTCGCGACCATGCGGCCGGGCAGCGTGATCGTCGACATGGCCGCACAGCAGGGCGGCAACGTCGCCGGCTCGCGTGCGGGCGAGGTGGTCATCACCCCGAATGGGGTGACGATCATCGGCTACACCGACCTCGCCGGCCGGTTGCCCGCGCAGGCGTCCCAGCTGTACGGCACGAACCTGGTCAACCTGATGAAGCTGTTGACCCCGGCCAAGGACGGCCAGTTGGTGCTGGACTTCGAGGACGTGGTCCAGCGCTCGATGACGGTCGTACGGCGCGGTGAGAAGACGTGGCCACCACCACCCGTACCGGTGTCGGCCACGACGCCCGCGGTGGCGGCGACCCCGGCGAGGGCCGCCGTACCAGAGCGCAAGCCACTGCGGACCGGCCGGATGTACACCCTCGTCGGGATCGGCATCGCGGCGTTGTTCCTGCTCACGGCGTTTTCGCCGAATCAGCTCACGACCAACTTCTCGGTCTTTGTTCTCGCGGTGGTCATTGGCTACTACGTCATCGGCAAGGTGCATCACGCGCTGCACACGCCGTTGATGTCCGTCACGAACGCGATCTCCGGCATCATCATCGTCGGCGCGTTGCTCCAGGTCGGACAGGGCAACCTGCTGGTCACGATCCTTGCCTTCGTGGCGGCCCTCCTGGTTGCGATCAACATCTTCGGCGGATTCGCGGTCACTCGGCGCATGCTCGGCATGTTCACCCGGGACGCGGGCCGAGTCGCGACCGGGAAGGGTCACTGACGGATGACTGCCACCACTGCGGCGCAGGCCGCCTACATCGCCGCCGGACTGCTTTTCATCATGAGCCTGGCCGGGCTCTCCCGACACGAGACGGCGCGCCCGGGCATCGTGTACGGCATCGCGGGCATGGCGATCGCACTGGCTGCGACGGTCGCGCTGGTGACGGAGTCGATCAATACCGCCGGCGCCGTTCTGATCGCGACGGCGCTCGTGGCCGGCGCGGGTATCGGGCTGTACCGGGCCCGGAGCGTCGAAATGACGGCGATGCCGGAACTCATCGCGATGCTGCACAGCTTCGTCGGTCTCGCGGCGGTCCTGGTCGGCTGGAACAGCTATCTCGACGTCACGGCGAGCGCCTCGGCGCCGACCGACCTCACCGGCACGCTGCTCAATATCCATGACGCCGAGGTGTTCATCGGTGTCTTCATCGGCGCGGTGACCTTCACCGGGTCGATCGTGGCGTACCTCAAGCTCTCCGGGAAGATCAGCTCAAGTCCCCTGATGCTGCCGGGCCGGCACGTGTTCAACCTCGGCTCGCTGGTCGCGTTCGTCGGGTTGACCGCCTGGTTCGTCGCCAGTCCGAATCTTGGGCTGCTGGTCGCGGTCACGGTCATCGCGCTGCTGCTCGGCATCAACCTCGTGGCGTCGATCGGCGGCGGCGACATGCCGGTCGTGGTGTCCATGCTCAACAGCTACTCGGGCTGGGCGGCCGCCGCGTCGGGTTTCCTGCTCAACAACAATCTCCTGATCATCACGGGAGCGCTCGTCGGTTCATCCGGTGCCTACCTGTCGAACATCATGTGCAAGGCGATGAACCGGCGATTTCTCTCGGTGATCGCCGGTGGATTCGGGGCCACCGTGGCCACCACCAGCGATACCGACCTGGGGGAGTACCGCGAGATCACCGCCGCCGAGACCACGAAGCTCCTGCTCGACGCGACTTCGGTGATCATTACGCCCGGGTACGGGATGGCGGTTGCCCAGGCGCAGTATCCGGTGGCCGAACTGACCCGCCGCCTTCGAGAGCGCGGTGTCGAGGTGCGCTTTGGCATCCACCCGGTCGCCGGCCGACTGCCGGGCCACATGAATGTGCTGCTCGCCGAGGCGAAGGTGCCCTACGACATCGTGCTCGAGATGGACGAGATCAACGAGGACTTCCCCCATACCTCGGTCGTGCTCGTCATCGGTGCGAACGACACGGTCAACCCGGCCGCCGAGGACGACCCGACCAGCCCGATCGCCGGCATGCCGGTCCTGCGGGTCTGGGAGGCCGAACATGTCGTGGTCTTCAAGCGGTCGATGGCGGCCGGCTACGCGGGCGTGCCCAATCCGCTGTTCTACCGGGAGAACACCCAGATGCTCTTCGGCGACGCCAAGGCCCGCGTCGAGGACATACTTCGCGAGCTCTAGGTCGGATCGATCGGACGGCGCGTCGAAGCATTTACGTAACGCACTGCGCGACATCCTGAAACCTGGCGGGTCTAGCGTGTGCCGCTGTGTCCCGAGCGCCCCATTCCGCCCGCTGGCGCCACGTACGGTTCCTGCTCGTCAGCACGCTGCTGCTGGCCGTGGTTACCAGCGCAAGTGCGTGTGGCGCGGACGCCGCCGTCTCCTCGCAGAAGATCACTATCGGCTTCAGCGCCTGGCCCGGGTGGTTCCCCTGGCAGGTCGCCCAGGAGCGGGGCCTATTCGCCGATCGTGGCCTCAACGTTGAATTGCGGTACTACGACAGCTACACCGACAGCCTGAACGCGCTCGCCGCTGGCGAGATCGACGCTAACAGTCAGACGCTCAACGACACGCTGGCGTCGGTGAGCGGGGGATCCCGGCAGACAGTCGTGCTCGTCAATGACAATTCCACGGGCAACGACAAGATCATTGCTCGTGCCGGGATCACCAGCATCTCGGATCTGCATGGCAAGCGGGTGGCCGTCGAACAAGGGACGGTCGACCATTACCTGTTGTTGCTGGCTCTGCAGCAGAGCGGACTGAGCGCCCGGGACATCGAGTTGGTGCCGATGCCAACCGATGCTGCGGCAACGGCGTTCGCCAACGGTACGGTCGACGCGGTCGGCGCGTTCGCACCGTTCACGACGACCGCCCTGCAGCGGTCGGGCAGTCGAGCCATCGCGACATCGGCCGAGTTCCCCGGGTCGATCCCCGATCATCTCGTGATCAATCGCGGCATCGTCGACAGCCGACCGGCCGACGTGCAAGCGCTGGTGAACACATGGTTCGACTCGCTTGCCTGGATCCGGTCGAACCGTGATGCCGCGATCGCCATCATGTCGAAGCGGGCTGGGGTGTCGGCCGCCGATTACCAGAGCTATGACGCTGGCACGACACTGTTCACGCTCCGGCAGAACCTCGACGCCTTCACGCCCGGCACGACCGCCGCGCACCTCAACTACCAGGCCGGCCAGATCGCCGACTTCATCGTCGGAACCGGAATGGTCACACAGCGGCCGTCGCTCGACGGCCTCTTGGATGGCCGGTTCGTCGCCGCCGTACCGCAGGAATGATGCCTCATGTTCTTTAACCGGCTGCACGTACGGGGGAAGTTGAATCTCCTGATCCTGCTGCCGCTGTCCGCGCTGCTATTCGTCGCCACGCCGTTCGTCGTCAGCGAGGCGGGCAGCGCCGAGTCCGCCGCCTCGACCGCTGAGGCGGCGCACAACGCGGAGTTGCTGGGCAACCTGATCTGGCATCTGCAGCGCGAGCGCCTGCTGACCGCCGCCTACCTGGTGTCGGCGGATGCCGGATCCGACCTGCGGCAGCAGCACGCGGTGGTGGACGCGGCCGCGCGCGTGGTACAGGCGCAGCTCGGATCGACAATCTCCGATGAGCTGGCGGGGGCGATGATTCGGCTCGGATCGGTGCGGGAGCTGCGGGAGGCCGCCCTGCAACGGGGCACGTCGATCGACAGCGTTGCCCGCGCGTACCACGCGGTCATCCAGGCCCTTATCGACGCGCTGCGGCTGGTCCCACAGCGGACGAGTGACGCCGAGGGCACGCGCCAGCTCACTGCGTTGGACGCGCTGCTGAACGCGAATGAGCAGAGCGCGCTTCGGGGCATGGCCCTCATCGCGGCCGCCGTCAACCCGCAGACCGGCCTGGTCCTGTTGGCCGACGCGTCGTCGCGCGCGGAGCAGTTCATCGAACGCTTCGTCGAGCAGGCCGACGTTGGCCATGCGTCGGAGGTGGTCGAGGTCGAACTGGGCGACCTCGCACGGCGAGTCGACGCGGACGCCAGGACGGTGCCGAGCGTCCACGGCAGCGCCGCGGTCGCCGCGTTCGCGGCGGAGGCGCTCGACGCAGTGGACGCTCTCGCCAAGCAGCGCCGGCCGGTGCAGGACCGGGTGACGGGCGAGATCGCCGATGCCGCCGGCCGACGAGCCGACGCCGCCCGCTGGACCGCGGTCACGCTGGGTGTCGGCACCGCGATCCTGCTGGTACTGGTCGCGGTTCTTACCGTGACGCTGAGCCGGTCGATCGCCCGGCCGTTGCGTCGTCTCACCACCGCGGCCACCGACATCGTCGAGGTCGCCGGGACGGAACTGTCCCGAATGGACGATGAGGAACGCGACCGGCACATACTGCCCAACCTGCCCGATATCGAGGTCAGTTCCGGCGACGAGGTGGGGGAGCTCGCGCGAGCCTTCAACCGGTTGCAGGCCACGGCGGCGCAGCTGGTCGAACGACAAGTCGTGAGCCGGCAGAACGTCAATCTCATGTTCACCAACGTCGCGCAGCGCACGCGCAACCTGGTCAGCCGCCAACTCGCCGTGGTTGACGAGCTCGAGCGCGACGAACAGAACGCCAAGTTGCTGGCGAGTCTCTATCGACTCGACCACCTGGCGACTCGACTGCGGCGCAACGCCGAGAACCTGTTGGTGCTCGCCGGGGCGCAGGAGGAGCAGCGGATCAAGCGACCGACCTCTCTGGTGACATTGCTGCGGGCCGCGATGACCGAGATCGAGGATTATCAGCGGGTGCAGGTGCAGGTGCAGGCCGCTACCGATGTGGTCATCGGTTCCGGACCCGCATCCGATCTCACCCTGGTCTTCGCTGAGCTGCTCGAGAACGCCACGAGCTTCTCACCGCCGGAGTCCGCGGTCGAGGTTTTCGCAGAGATGACGCCGGCCGGCGCACATTGCCGCGTCAGCATCGTCGATCGTGGCATCGGGATGAAGCCGCAACGATTGTCGGAGGAGAACCAGCGGTTGGTGGAGCGGGAGCGCCTCGACGTCGCACCGACCAATGTGCTCGGACTGTTCGTCGTCGGTCGGCTCGCTCGCCGCCACGGCCTCGGGGTACGGCTGCGGCCGACCAGCGGCGGTGGCACGACCGCCGAGGTAGTCATCCCGTCCGCGTTGTTCCACAACCGGCCGACGCCAGCCGCGTCGCATGACGTTTCCGGCCGCCACGCGGCGATCATCGCCCGCCGGCCAGTGCCCCCCGCCGTGAGCGCACCGGCCACATCCGACGACGGCTTCCGGTGGTTCTCCCGTACGCCGGCGAACGGCGCACCCGTGGCAATACCCGCGGCTGTTTCGGCGGCCGCGCCGGCCGCCATCGCTAGGTCCGTACCTCCGGCCGTGTCTGGCGATGCCGGGTATGGCGCGCCCCGGGGTATACCGCCGGCCGCCCCGGCGCCGCCCTCGTTTACCCCCGCTCCGTCCACTGTGGGTGGTGGCCAGGCGACACCGGAACTCAGCCGCCGAGTGCCGGGTGCGCACCTCGCACCGGGTTTGCGCGACCGGCCGCCGGCCAAGCCGCGGCAGCCGGCTGACCCGTGGCGGACCCGCGACCCCAACGATGTCCGAGCCAACTTCGACTCCTACACCGCGGCCTGGCAACGCGCCGGTGCGGCACCAGGCACGGCACACACGAGGGAGGGCACACCATGATGACACCCACCGCGGGCATCAGCGCCGCGGCGCATAACTTCAACTGGCTGATCAGCCGATTCAGCCAGGAGACCGCGGATGTCGGCGCCGTGATCGCGGTCTCGTCGGACGGACTGCTCATCGGCATGTCGTCGGATTTGAACCGGGCCAACGCCGACCGGCTCGCCGCCATCACGTCGGCCGTGCTGAGCCTCGCCCACGGCGTCTCGGAAAGCTATCCGCTTGGTCGGCCGGACAAGGTGGTGATCGAAATGACGGAGGGCTTCATGCTCGTCTGCACGATCAGCGCCGGCTGCGCGCTCGGCGTTCTCGCAACGAGCCAGGCGAGTCTGGGCACGATCGCCTACGAGACGGCGGTCTTTGCGAACCGGACGAGCGAGGTGCTCTCGCCGCAGCTCATCGACGAACTGCGGTTCATCGTGGGCTACCCGCCGTGACCGGGCCGCCGGCGGGGGATGGTGAACATCTGATCCGGCCGTACGTCGCCGGCTGGTCCGCGCAGGGTCCGGCGCCCTCGCGTCACCCGGACGTGCCGATCCTGCGTCCGTTTCTGCAGACGTCGGGGCGAGTCGAGCCGGCCGACCGCACGCTGGAGCTCGAGGCGCAGGTCGTCGCGACCGAACGGGGTCGGACGTTGTATCAGCACCTGGCCTTCGAACGCCGAGACATCGTCGCCCTCTGCCATACCACTATGTCCGTCGCCGAGGTGGCCGCGCGCCTGGAGTACCAGATCGGTGTCGCTCGCGTGCTCATCGCCGACCTGAACGCGTCCGGCCATCTGCTCGTCCGGCGGCCGAGTATCGAGCCGATGCGCGATCTCGTGATGATCGAAAGGGTGATCCGTGCACTGGAAGCCATCCCCTAGCCAGGGCGCCGTCCCGACGCCGCCCACGCCGGTAAAGATCATCATTGCGGGCGGCTTTGGCGTCGGCAAGACGACGACCGTGGGCGCCATCTCCGAGATTGTTCCACTTCGGACAGAAGCGGCGATGACGACGCTGGCCATCGATGTGGACGGCGGGACGCAGGTGCCCGACAAGACCACGACGACGGTCGCCCTCGACTTCGGCTGCATCACGCTGGACGAGACGATCCGGCTGTACCTGTTCGGGACTCCGGGTCAGGACCGGTTCGGCTTCATGTGGGACGACATAGTGACCGGTGCCTTGGGCGCACTGGTCATTGTGGACACTCGCCGGATGGACGACTCGTACCCGGCCGTGGACTACTTCGAGCACGTGGGCATGCCCTACGTGGTTGCGGTGAACCTGTTCTACGGTCAGCTGGCGGTCGACCTGGCCAAGGTGCGGTGGGCACTCGCCATCGCCGATGACGTCCCGTTGATCACCTTCGATGCCCGCGAAAGGTATTCGGTTCGCGACGCGCTGCTTCACGTGCTGCGCCACACCCGATCCCGAGCCCTGAGCTACGGATGATATCCATGATCTCTGATCACTCTCGGAAATCGGGGGCGGGTCGTGGCGGCAGCCAACGTGATCGCCGGCCCCCGACGCGCCGGCTGCCCAACGTGATCGCCGTCCCCCGACGCGCCGGCAGGGCGCCGTTGCGTCGGCCACGGTGATCTTCGTCGAAGGTCCGCGGGCGCAAGAATTGCTGACGGTCGCGCTCGGCGGCGGCCAAGAGTGCGCCCGCCGATCATGGACGGGGTCGATCGCGGCCGCGGTGGGCGCCCACGGTGTGGCGGGCGTGCCGCGACAGTACGGTCAGGGCCTAACGTCACGGGTCAGGCGGTCCACAACGCCGCGCAGGTCCTGGCGCTGGATCGCGGCGGCCATCAGTTCGGCAAAGCCGTCCGGGGTACAGGCGAACGCCGGCACTCCCATCGCCGCGAGTGCGCCTGCGTTGTCCTGGTCGTACGCGGGCGCACCGTCGTCGGAGAGCGCGAGGAGCACGATCACCTGCACTCCCGCGGCCAGCATCGCGGCGACCCGGCGCAGCATCTCGTCCTTGGCGCCGCCCTCGTACAGGTCGCTGATCAGCACAAGGATCGTGTCGCGCGGCCGGGTGATGAGACCCTGCGCGTAGGCGAGGGCGCGGTTGATGTCGGTTCCGCCCCCGAGTTGGGTACCGAAGAGCACCTCGACCGGGTCGTGCAGATACTCGGTAAGGTCGACGACCGCCGTGTCGAATACGACAAGTGACGTCTTCAACGACCGTATCGACGCGAGCACCGACGACAGTACTCCACTGTAGACAACTGAGGCCGACATCGAGCCGGACTGGTCGACGCAGAGCACGACGTCGCGTTGCACCGCAGTCGTGCGCCGCCCGTACCCGATGAGTCGCTCCGCAACGATCGAGCGATAGTGCGGCTGATAGTGCCGGAGGTTCGCCCGGATGGTGCGGTTCCAGTCGACGTCACCGTGCCGCGGCCGGCTGACCCGAGTCGCCCGGTTGATCGCCCCGGCGACCGCCGTCACCATCCGCTGCGCGATGCGGCGCTCGATCTGATCAACGACCGTGCCGATCACCTTCCGGGCCGCCTCCCGGGTGTCGGCGGGCATTACCCGGTTGAGCGAGAGCAGCGTCGCGACCAGGTGCACGTCGGGTTCGACCGCATCGAGCATCTCCGGCTCCAGCAGGAGCCTGGTCAGGTTCAGCCGTTCGATCGCATCCGCCTGCATCACCTGCACCACTGTGGACGGAAAGTACCGGCGGATGTCGCCAAGCCAGCGCGCGACGCTGGGCGCGGAGGCGCCGAGATTCGCCTGCCGTTCGCCGGGCTCACCGGCGCGCGGTCCATTGTCATCTCGCGAGCCGATGTCATACAGGGCGGCCAGGGTGGCGTCGACGCCGGCGTCGAATCGGTCGAGCGTTACGTCGGTGCCGTCGTCCGCGCCGCCCAGTACGAGTCGCCAACGGCGCAGCCGTTCCTCGGGCGCGGTCACGTGCGTTCCCCGATGGGGATGTCGCGACCGAGCAGCAGCGCCACGGTGGGCAGCACGCGCTCGGCGCGCTCCCGGTCGATGTCGTCCTCGTCGCTGTGGGGCTCACCGCGGCCCGAGGCGAGGCGACGAATCCGCTCGCCGATGGCCCGTCGTTCGGGCGAGGCGAACTCGGAGAAGGTCCGGCGCAGCAACGGCAGAACTTCGACGAAGGTATCCGGCGAGATTCCGGCGAGCCATCCGTCCACAAGAGACAGCAGCCGGTCGTCATGTACCAGGAGAAGACCGCCGCCGGCGAGAAAGCCTTCGGCCCACGACGCCGTCCGCGCCGGCGCGACGCCGATCGTCAGGACCCGACCCATCGCGATGGCCACGGCTTCGGTGTCGAGCAGCCCCGCGTCCAACAGCAGCCGCGTGAGCCGACCGGCGAGCAAGCCGTGCAGGTTGTCGCGGCCAACGAGACGCCGCAGCGTGTTGCGCCACTCGTCAGTGAGGCTCCTTTCGTCGAGCAGGGCCAGTGCACCGTCAACGGCGTCGATCCGGTCCCGCATGGCCCGCGCCGCATCGTCGTCAAGTCCGGCGACGGCGCCGGGCAGGTTGACGCAGATCCGGATGACGATCCCGTGGGCGACCGACCGGACCGCGCTCATGTCGGTCCCGCGCACGTCCCCGTAACGCAGCGTCCGAGCCAGCGCCGGCAGCGCATCCATCAGGTGGGCCACCTGTGAATCCAAAGCCATTCGGTCGGCGAGCGCCCCGAGCACAACTGGCAACGCACCGGGCAGGTCGGCCAGCAGGCAGCGCTGAACCAGGCCGGTCAGCTCGGGCAGTGCGGACGTCTGCGAACGTGCCCGTTCGCAGACCATGGCGGTGGCGGCCTCATCCAGCGTGGTGCCGTATGTGCTGGCCTCGATGAGATCGACCGCGAACTCGGGCCGCCAGGCGATGCGCCAGTCTTCCCAGAACGTGCCCATGCCGCGCCGGAACTCCTCGGCCGGCGTGCCCCAGTCGACGCCGATGAGGCGCAACCGGTGCAGCAGCCGGCTGCGCTGCATCGCCATCGGCTGCCGCAGATCCAGATTGAGGGCACTCTTCAATGCCGATGGCGTAAGGCGCAGCCGGCGCTGGGTGGCCGTCACATCGGCCACCAGCGGCACCGACGGCGTCTGCACCGGCACCATCCCGAGGCGTTCGCCGACCACCAGCCGGCGGTCAACGAGATGCATCCGAAGGTCGTCGCCGTCGCAGAGCACCGCCTTCGTCGCGTCGGACACCTCCGTGAGTCCTGGCAGTGGCCGTCCACGTAGGACGGCCAGGGCCTCCGCCAGCCGGGTGGCTTCGATGATATGAGCGCTCGAGACGGGCAACCCTTCCTCGCGCAGCAGCTCGGCGACGCCGACCAGCCACCGGGCGATCGGTCGGTCCGGGCTCGTGAAGAGGTGGTGATACCAGCCTGGCGAGGTAACGCCGGCGCCGTAACCAGTCCACGAGGCAAGGCGTCCGTGCGTCCACGGAACCCAGGTCATCGCCACCTTCGTCTTCGACAGTCCCTTCAGGACGGTCGTGTCCGCGCTGGCCGGCGGGAGCGGAGCGGACAACGCCGGCACATGCCAGGCGCCGCACACCACGGCCACCTTTGCGTGCGTCTTCATCGCGCTGCGCAACGCGTTGCGCATGTACGCCTCCCGCCGCCGCTCCTGCACCGCCTCGGCGCCGGAGAGCGGGTGGGCGGTCGACCGTACCTCGGTCATCGCCATTGCGATCGCCTCGAATGGCGCAAACGCGTCCCCTTCGCGCTGGTGCTCGACCGTGTCCTCCCACCAGCGCTCGGGGTCGTCGTATCCCGCGGCGTCGGCGAGCACGCCGATCGGGTCGACACGCTCGGCCGGCAACTCCGGCTCGCGCGTGTCCTCATCCGGGGCCTCGGGCGCGCGGCCGTACCGGTAGGAGACCGGAAGATCCATGAACCGCACCGGTACGCCGTGGGCCACCGCCCAGCGCATGGCCTGCCACTCCGGGGAGAACTCGGCAAACGGCCAGAACGACACGGTACGGCTAAGCCTTCCCGGCGGCGCAGCGGACGGACCCGGCGGTCGGTAAGCGAGCAGCGCCACCGGCGGCTTCATCTCGTCGGAGGCGGCCAGCGCGACCAGCGAATCCGCCTCGGGCGGGCCTTCGATGAGCACGAGGTCGGGGTGGTAGGCGTTCAGGGCCCCAAGGACCGCTCGGGCGGAGCCCGGTCCGTGGTGCCGGATTCCCAACAGCAGTGGGCTATCCACGCTCATGGCGGGCCGCTCGATAGAAGTCGCGCCAGCCTTCCCGTTCCCGGACAACGGTCTCCAGGTACTCCTGCCACACCACGGTGTCGGCGACCGGGTCCTTGATGACGGCGCCTAGGATGCCGGCGGCGATGTCGGATGGGCGCAACACACCGTCGCCGAAATGCGCCGCGAGCGCCAGGCCATTCGTCACCACCGAGATCGCCTCCGCGGTGGAGAGCGTTCCAGACGGGGACTTGAGTTTGGTCCGGCCGTCCTCGGTCAGACCGGAACGCAACTCGCGGAAGACCGTGACCACCCGCCGGATCTCTTCGGCGGCGGCCGGAATCTCGGGCAGCTCGAGGGAACGGCCGAGCTCCGCCACTCGGCGGGTGACGATGTCGACCTCCTGCTCGGCGTCCGCCGGCACCGGAAGGACCACTGTGTTGAACCGCCGCCTGAGCGCGGAGGAGAGCTCGTTCACGCCACGGTCGCGGTCGTTGGCGGTCGCGATGAGATTGAAGCCCTTGCGGGCCTGGATCTCTTCGTCGAGCTCCGGCACCGGCAATGTCTTCTCGGACAGGATCGTAATGAGCGCGTCCTGAACGTCGGCGGGCATGCGCGTCAGTTCCTCGACCCGGGCGATGCGGCCTTCGGCCATGGCTCGGAAGACCGGGCTCGGCACCAGCGCGTCCCGCGACGGGCCTTCGGCGAGAAGACGGGCGTAGTTCCAGCCGTACCGGATCGCCTCCTCCGGCGTGCCGGCGGTTCCCTGCACGAGAAGGGTCGAGTCGCCGGAGATGGCCGCGCTCAGATGTTCCGAGACCCAGGTCTTCGCGGTGCCGGGAACGCCGAGGAGCAACAAGGCCCGGTCGGTGGCGAGCGTGGCGACGGCAACCTCTATGAGCCGGCGCGGCCCGACGTACTTCGGCGTGATGTCGCCACCGTCACCCAACACATACGTCACGACGGCCTGTGGCGAAAGACGCCAGCCCGGTGGGCGCGGACGGTCGTCGTCGGCCGCGAGCTTGGCCAGTTCGGCCTCGTACAGAGACTCGGCGTGTGGACGGAGCACTGCCTCGGTCACTGCAACTCCTGGGTCATCTCATCGCGGAACGACAGCACGTCTTCCAGCATGCTCAGTCCGAGCGCAGGCTGCACTCGATCGGGGAGTTCGAAGCGGATCCGTTCGGAGAGCTCGCGGACGGCCGGCGCGAGGTGCGGTGGCATCCGTACGGCGGCGAGCCGGCTGAGCTGATGGAGGTCGCCGGCGAGGGCGGGGTTGCGGGCGAGCGTGCCAATTCCCACCAGTACCGCCTGTCCGAGCTCGGCCGGCCAGGGTACTGGGCAGGCCCCGAGCATCGGTCCCCAGTGCGGTGCGGCCTCCTCCGTGAGGGCGGAGACGGTGCGCCGGACCAGATTGTCCGGCTCCAGCACCGGATAGAGGCTCGCGGCCACACTCCGGTCGCGCGCGTCCGCCCCGACGGTATCAAGCGCCGCCGAGGCCCACAGTGGATCGCGTTGGACCGCAGCGGCCCGCGCCAGTCCACGGTGGACGGTTGACGACCAGCCGTCCGGGACCGGTCGGGCGAAGAAGGTCGCCGCCGGCTCCAGCCAGATGACGAGCGGTGCGTGAGCGAGCACCTCCTCGAGCCACCACGCTCGAGCGCCCGTGCCGGCGGGTGGCCGGGCCGTGATCCCGTCCCGCCGCATCGACGGGTCACACTCCGCGGGAGGGCTGACGTGAAGGTGCCCGGCTGGTCCGAGGCCGACAAAGGCTCTGGCCCGGGCGGCCATCCGCGCCTGGTAGTCCGAGCCGGGCAGCCGAACGAGAAGGTCGACGGCCGCGTCCCGGACTTCCTTGCGCCGGTCGTCGAGCGCTCGCTCGAGGAGCGGCTCGTCGGCCGGGGTCAGATGCTCGCCGAGCGCCGCCACGAGGTCGGGGCGTTCGTCCGAGGTGAGCGTGGCCCACTCCCCGTCGAGAAGCGCCCGGGCGGCCGCCGGATCCGTGTGCCGCAGGCACCGGAGGTGCCGCACGCGCTGCGCTTGCGTGCCCCTCCCCCAGCTGTCCACTGTAGACTGACGAGAAGTGCGCCAGTCCGGGTTCTGGTCCGCCAACCAGTGCACCCGGGCGCCCCCGGCGCGAACGATGAGCCGACGCAGGTCGGCCCGTACCTTGGCGTAGTCCAGGAGCAGTGGCAATAGGTGGGCCGGCGCCCGACAGCCGTGGGCGACGGCCAGCTCGAGCCATTCCACCAGTACGGCCTGCCGTACCGTGGTGTCCATCAGTGCACTGCCGTCGAGCAGCGCCGCCAGCCGACTGGCCGCCGCCGCCGAGACGGACGGCGTGGTCTCGTGGGGTGCGGGCTCGGGTAAGTCCACTGTGGTCGCAGTGATTCCGGCCCGGCGGTACGGAGTCCAGTTCGCGGCGAGGTCCAGCACCTGCACGGCGGCGTTGTCCACACCGGTAGGGCGGCGGTCGGTGCCGATCAGCGCGGTGGCGACGAGCTCGCTCCAGGCGGTCACAGCGCTACCAACGCCTCATCCGACCAGGCGGCAAGCGGCCGTAGCCCGGCGGTGGACCACTCGCCGCTGACCGTGCATTGCGCGCCGCCGGCGGCGGCGACCAACGGCCATGGCCAGGAGGTGTCGAGCCGTACCGCGGCGCCGGTGTGGTCGCGCAGCCGCCACCCGCCGTTGGCCGGTGCGGGAACCACGTCCCGCAACACCAATGGCCACCGCTCCAGCCACGGCTCGGCCGCCAACGCTGCGGCGTATTCGCCCAGTGCCTCGGCCACAGTGGACGGACCCTCGAGCTGGTCGAGGGGCCGCGCGTCGCCGTGGCGTTCGGCGACAATCGCCCGCAACGGCTGTGCCCCGGGGTAGAAGCAGAGATCGGCCTCGACGACGGTGCCGAGGATCAGATCGGAGGGCAGCGACGTACCGGCCGGCGCGAATGTCAGCACCAAGGCCGGGCGGCCCGTCTCGACGCCGCGCAGCCACACCCGCCGTACGGTGAGGCGTTCGTCGGCCTCCTCGCGGACGCCTACCACCGCCCATTCGTCGCGCACGCGTGGTCCGGCCAGCACCTCCTCGGTTGGCACCGGAAAGCCGATCCGGCTACGGACGGTGGCGGCGAGGTCCGTCGGCAGCGCATCGATGCGCTGATATGAACGGACCAGCAGCCACAACAGGCCGAGCTCCGCGAGGAGCCGTTCTGGTTGGCTCGCCACACCGGCCAGGCGCCGCACCGCACCGGCCACGGCGGGTGCCTGGGCGTCGACGAGACGGGCGGCCATCGTGTCCCAGTGCCCGTACCCGGCTTGGCTCGCGCTGGCCAGTCCCTGCCGTACCTGGTCGGTGAGCCAGCGTTCGAGCTCGGCGATCCCGGCGTCGACGCGCTGGCCGCGACGCGCCCGGCTGGCGGCGGTCGTGGCCGGGTCGGTGGGCCGTCGCGGGCGTGCCTCGGCCTCGCGTTGAGGCCGCGTTGCCTGCCAATCGGTGACCCATTCCGGCGGCTCGGCCGGCCTGACGGCGCCCGAGGACCAGAGCAGGAGCAGCCCGAGTGCGTGCTTGCAAGGAGACTTACGGCTCGGGCAGGTGCATCGATAGGCTGGTCCGGTCAGATCGACGCACGTCTGGTACGGGCCCTTTCCGCTGCCTAGGTAGTGGCCCCAGACGCTGCCGGGCTCGGGGGCGTAGCCGCTCTCGCGCCACCGTGCGGGCGTGCCCAGACCCTGCCCGGCCTGACGCACGGATGGGTCGGGCGCGAGGGCGAGCACCTGCGCCGCACTCCACCGTGGCATTTCCGGCATCCCGGCGACTGTATCCGACCAGGCCGACACGGTCTCACGCCCGTCACCGCGGGGATCCGCCGTTCCTCGCTGTGACGACGGTCGCCCACCCGCTACGCTGCCGCGGTGACCGACGACCCCACCCGGCGAGTACCCGTGGACCCGTGGGCGGGGTCGGCTCCCGTCGTGCCTCCCGGCGAGCTGACCTCGGCCGAGCCCTACGTGATCGTCGTGGAGCGGCCGCGGAAAAGGCGCTGGCCGTGGGTCGTCGGTGGCCTCGCCGCGCTCGCCCTGGTCTGCTGCGTCGGGGCGATCGCCGTGTGGACCCCGATCGGGAAGGAGTACCCGGCGTACGTCGAGCTGGGTGACAAGCCCGCGGGTCTGAACCGGGTCTCCGACCCGGAGGTCGACCGAGCCAGCGCGGAGCTGGTGGCTCAGATGTTTCGCAAGTACAACGTGGACGATGGGGACGCCGCCTTGCTGGCGGACCCGGCCGTGGCCGAACGGCGGGTCATTCTCATCGCCGCGACCAAGCTCATCCTCGACCCCAAGGGGGAGCTGGACAAGGCGATCCGCGACGTCGCCGACCGGCCGATCCGTGACCTGACCGACTACGGCCGCCTCGGCGTGACGCTCAAGTGCGCCAACACCAAGGATGACGACGACCAGGCGGTGATCATCTGTGCCTGGATCGACCATGGGAGCATCGGGCTCGGCATCTACTACGGCGCCTGGACGATGGACGCGAGCGCAACCCTGCTTCGCGACCTCCGAGCCGCGGTGGTCCGGCGCGGCCAGCGCTGATCCGTCCACAGTGGATTAAGCTGCCCTTCCCGGTGATCGGGGCTGGCCGAACTCAACCGCAGTGGCGCTTTAGAGATGTTCGGCGGGCGGCGATCTCGTGTCGGCCCAGTGCTGCCACATGTCGACGAAGAGCTGGTACGACGCATCCACCGCGTCGGCGTCGGCGCCGGCCAGCAGTTCCAGGAGCAGGCCCCGGGAGACGGCCACGCCCAGTCGCAGCGCCACCGGGTCGGCGCGCACCCCGATCCGCTGTGCCGCGTCGGCCCCCTCGTCGAGCCATGGGTTGGTGAGACCGTCCAACAAGCGCCCCGGTGCCCGGGGTGCCCTGTACGGCCATGCCGACAGCCGCGAAGAAGAGCCGGACGAACGGCCGTAGCTCCGGGTCGGAGACCTGCCGCCACAGCCGCAGCATGACCTCGGCCGGGGTAACGCCACCGGGGTCACGGACCAGTGACGCCAGTACCTCTCGTTGCTGCGCTTCGACCGCGCCGACGATGGCCGCGAGCAGGCCCTCGCGGGAGCCGAAGTGGTACAGCAACATCCGGTGGCTGGTACCGACACCGATCGCGATCTCCCGCAGGCTCTTGTCGGTGATGCCCTCGGCCGCCGCGTAGGCGATCACCCGGTCGAGGAGGAGGTCGGTCGCCGCCATGTACCAGATGGTACACTCGACCGCATGCGATATGACAGCACCGTCACGATCGAGGCGCCCGCCGACGTGGTGTGGCGGCTCACCGTTGACGTCACCAACCTGCCGGCCTTGACGCCGACCATGACCCGCGTGGTTCGCCTCGATCCGGGCCCGATGCGGGTCGGCAGCCAGGCACGAATCAAACAGCCCGGCCAACCCGAGGCTGTGTGGACCGTGACCCGCCTCGAGGAGGGACGCGAGTTTGTCTGGCGAACAAGGCGGATGGGCCTGACCATGACCGGCTCACATCTCGTGGAGCGGCTCGGCGATCGGAGCCGCAATACGTTGACACTCGATGTGGACGGACGCGGCGCAGGGCTGTTCGGCCGGATCTTCGGTCGTAACATTCGCAAGGCGCTCGAGACCGAAAACTCCGGCTTCCGTAAGCGTGCGGAGGAGTTGAGCGGACGTCACGCCTAACAGTTGGTGATGTCCACATCGGACGCTACACACGGCGGTATACCGAGATGTGGGTCTTGCTGCCATCGTTGTATGGATTCCGGTGCCAGTCCGCGTAGCGGTCGGTGAGGCGCAGGCCCGCCAGGCTTGCCAGGTGGTCGATCTGATCGGGCCAGAGGTACCTCATCGCGAACGGCTTGAGGCGAATCCCGTCATTGCTGAAAGTGATGGTCTGACGGACAAACGTCTGCGCGTCCCGGTTGTAGCGATGAACGCGCATCGTGACCGAGTCCTCGGTGACGGTACGCACCTGTAACTGTTCGTCGCGGTCGAAATCGGCGGGGTCGGGGACGAATGCTTCGACGACGAATGCCCCGCGAGGAGTGAGAACCCGAGCGACATTACGGAAACAGTCCGCTTGCCGCTTTGCGTCGACGAGGTTGAACAGCGTGTTGAACACCAGGTACACGAGACGGAACTGGCCCGCTACCGGCACGTCGGCCATGTCACCAATGACGACCGGGATGTCGGCGCCGCCGGGTTTGGCGCGCAGCTGCGCCACCATCTCCGGTGAGGCCTCGACGCCGTCGACGCTGAGTCCGCGAGCAGCCAGCGGCAACGCCACTCGTCCGGTGCCGATGGCGAGCTCCAGCGCGGGACCTCCATCGCCGATCTCGGCGAGGAAATCCGCCGCCGGCTCCGGATCCGGATTGGTGCCGGCATCGTAGTCGGCCGCCCATAGCCGGCCGAAGAGTCCAGGATCGTCAAAAACCGACATCCTTGCCGCCTCCTCCCCGTTTGTGTCGGGCCAGGACACCAGAGCAGCGAGACGACGGCAAGTGGATTAGCCGTGTGGAGTGTTGCTACCCGGGTAGCGACAACTCCACACAGCTCGCTACCGTGCGGTCGTTGGGAGGTCGTTGATGCGTTTGTTCAGAGTGATCGTTCCTGTGTCGGACATCGATGCCGCGGCCCGGTTCTACGAGGAACTGTTGGGGTTGCCGGGAACGCGCGTGTCGAGTGGACGGCACTACATCGATTGTGAGGGCACAATCCTGGCCCTGTTCAGTCCCCGTGAAGACACCGATCCATGGGATGCCCAACCCAATCCGGAGCCGATCTACTTCGCCGTCGACGACCTTGAGGCGGTCAACCAGCGAGCGATTGAGATGGACGCACGGATAGACGACCCCGTCGCCGTACAGCCGTGGGGAGAGCGTTCCTTCTATCTTCGGGATCCGTACGGTAACCGTCTGTGCATGGTCGATCAACGCACCCTTTTCACAGGCTGACGGAGCCAGCGACGCTACTGCTGAATTACCGACACGACGTTCCCGGCGGGATCCTTGAACCAGGCGATCAGCGGACCCTGGCCGCGCATGATGCCCTTCTCGTCGGTGGACATCTCGCCCTTGTAATGCTCGAACTCGACGCCTTTCGCGGTCAGCTCGTCGACCGCCCGCTCGACGTCGTCGACGGGAAAGTTGAGCACGGTGAATGTGGCCGGCGCGTGGTTGGGTTTCGGGTAGATGAGGACGACCCCGCCGCCACCAAGGTGCAAATTCAGCATGCCGTTGATCTCCTCTAGGTCGACCCCGAGCGTGTCGGCGTAGAAGGCCTTGGCCGCGGCGAGATCGTCCACCGAGAAGCCAGCGAATGCCTTGCTCTTCTGGAACATCAGAGCCTCCACTTCAACGTTGTCCCATCCACGCTAACCCAGCCGCTGCGCTGGCGTGATGTGAAGAGTTCAGGCGGAATGGAAGATCGCAACTGTTACGTCTTGGACAGGTGCGGGTTGAGGCGATCGATGGTGTCGGTCCACCCGCCGACGATGCCCATGGAGAACCACTCGTGGATGCGGGCTTCGGTGATGTGATCCGCGAACCCGACCTGAAACGTCATCTCGGTGGCGTCGCCGAGATCCCTGAGGGTCACCGTGACGATCGGAGCGTCGTCGGGCTTGGCGGGGTCGATCTCGGGCCAGCCGTCAACGGCACCCCAGGCGAAGACCAGCTCCTCGGGCGGCACAATCTTGCGATAGACGCCACCGGTCATGTAGGACTTGTTCTCGTTCTCGACCATATGCAGTCGCCAGGCGCCGCCGACCCGAAGGTCGACGGTCGTCGGGTGGCGCGGTGTTGTCGTCGGGTTCAAGAACCACACCAGATGGTCGGGGTCGGTCCAGGCTTGGAAGACCAGCTCTCGCGGGGCGTCGAGACGTCGCACGATGGTGAACCCGCGGTCCGTGGTGGTGGCCGTGGTCATGTTTCCTCCTTGGCGTGTCTGGCAGTCCGCTTCTTCGCTGGCGGCTGGTCGCGGACCATGGTCTTCAGGTGTTCTGCTAGGCGATCGAAGCGGGCCTCAAAGAACACGCGGTAGGTTCCGATCCAGGAATCGACGTCGCGCAGCGGGGCGACCTCGAGCCGGCAGGGCCGCCACTGAGCCTCGCGGCCCTTGACGATGAGACCCGCGTTCTCCAGCACCTTCAGGTGCCTCGAAATCGCCGGCAGGCTCATCGCATGCGGTGCCGCCAGTTCGTTCACGGTCGCTTCGCCCCGTGCCAGTTGGGCCAGAATCGACCGCCGCGTCGGGTCCGCCAACGCCGCGAACGTCACGCTCAACGAGTCGCCGATCATGTGATTGCCCGCTCCGTTAATTAACGAGTCGGCTAACTACACCATCGCATCGCGGACCTGTCAAGGCACCGTAACGTCCGACCCTGCCGTGGACTCCTGCCGCTAGCATCCTGCGCAGGAGGGAGCGCGATGGCGGCGACGGCGGTGGTGGGCCGGGAGGCCGAGCGCGCCGCGATCGGGACGTGGCTCGCCGCGGATCGGCCGAGCATCCTTCGCATCGAGGGCGCCGCGGGGATCGGCAAAACCACCTTGTGGTCCTGTGCGGTGGACCTCGGGCGGGCCCGGGGCGACCGGTTGATGGCGTGGCGCGCCAGCACGGCCGAGCGGGACATCGCATTCGCGGTCCTGACCGCCCTGTTCGACCTGCCCGACGTGATCGCCGTGATCGCCGGCCTGCCGGATCCGCGACGGCGCGCCCTCGAGGTCGCCCTCGGCCGGGCCGACCCGGGGCCGTGGTCACCCGAACCCGGCCTCGTCGGGCTGGCGGTCGCCGACGTGCTGCGGTTCCTGGCCGAGCAGGGCCCGGTGTTGGTCGCCATCGACGATATCCAGTGGATGGATCGGGCCAGCGAGCACGCACTGGCTTTCGCCGTCCGGCGGCTGACTGCGGAGCCGGCCGGCCTGGTGCTGGCCCGCCGCACGCCACTGGCGACGGAGCCGCATCGCTCTGTTGTGGACAGTGAGGACTCCGGGTCGTCGTTGGCTTCTGCTCTGCCGAGCCAGGTCCACATCGACGTCGGCGGGTTGACGGTCGGCGCGCTCGGCCGGCTCCTGCGCGAGCGGCTGGCCGTCGCCTTTCCTCGGCCGCTCCTGATGCGCGTCCACGGGGCCTGCGATGGCAACCCCTTCCTGGCCCTCGAGGTCAGCCGGTCACTTCTGGCCCGGACCGCGCAACCGGGTCCGGGTGAACCGTTTCCCGTACCGCCCGAGGCCGGTCCGCTGGTCCGGGACCATCTGGCGGTACTCACCGCCGCGGCCCGTCGGGCCGTCCTCGCGGTCGCGATGTCGCCGGATCCACGGATCGACCTGATCGCGCGGGCTCTCGGCCAACGTGGACAGCGGGCCGTCGAGGACGCCTGCCGAAACGGGATTCTGGTCGCCGAGGGCGGCCGGCTTCGCGCGGCCCATCCGCTGTTCGCCTCGACCGCCTACGGGGACGCCCCGCCGAGTGAACGACGCGCACTGCGGCGGACGTTGGCGCGGCTGGTCGACGACCCAGTCGAGCGGGCGGTTCACTTGGCCGCCACGCTCGAAGGGCGCGATGACACGGTCGCCACGGCTCTGGCCGACGCCGGTCGGCTGGCGTTCGCTCGGGGGGCACCGGCTGTGGCCGCGCAGCTGATCCAGCGGGCCGCCCGGTCCGCCGAAGGGGTTCAGCGACAAGCCGCGCTGCTGGTCGAGGCCGGTGAGGCGGCCACGGCGGCCGGCGATCCGGACGCGGGGGCCGCGGACCTGCGGGCCGCCCTGGAACTCATGCCCGAAGGTACGGTGCGGGCCAAGGCGCTGCTGGCCCTCGGCGACATCGTCTACGTGCAGCGGCCGACCGAGGCGCTACCCCTGCTGGTCTCCGCGCTTGACCACACCGACGGCGATCCCATTGTGGAGGCCACGGTCCACTCCTACATCGCGGGCATGGCCGATATGGATCCGGCCCAGGGTAACCGCAGCGCCGAGCTCGCGGCCCAGATCCTGGAACAACCGGACGTGCACCCGGATCCGGAACACCTGGCCTGCGCCCTGTTGGAGCGGGCCTTCCACTGCCTGTTGCGGGGCAAGCCCGCTGCAGACGACGACCTCGACCGCGGCCTTCGGCTGCGCACCGGCACCGGAACCACGTTCGTCGCGCGGCGGTCCCAGGAGGTCGCCGAGCGCTGCTTGTTCCACTATGGACGGTTGGCCGAGGCTCGGGAGCTGGACGAGGCCGAGTACCGCCGGCTGATCGACCGCGGCGAGTTCGGCCTCCTACCGCCGATGGCCCAGACGCTGTCCGTACTCACCCAGCTGGCCGGCGACTGGCCGGCCGCCCGGCGCTACGCCAACGAATGCATGGATCTCGTCGCCCAGGGGGCGGAGAACTGGCGGGAACGGGGGATGCTCGCCATGGGCCGCATCCACGCGCTGGACGGCGACCTCGACGCCGCGCGGGCGGTCGCCGTACCGGCCCTGGCGCTGCAGGAGGCCGCCGGCGACCGGTGGGAGGCGGTCATCTTCAGCGCGTTGATGGGCTTCGTCGAGCTCTCGGTTCCGGATCCGCCCACGGCCCTGGGATACCTGGTCCGGGCATTGGACCACGCCGACGCAATCGAGGTGCGGTTGCCCACTCAGTTCCGGTTCTTGGGCGATCTCGTCGAGGCCGCCGTCCTCGCCGGTGAGCTTGACCTGGCCGAACGGATACTGGTCGACCGCCTCGAGGCGGCCAGTACCCGCCAGCCGTTGCCGTGGACGATCGCAATGGCCCGTCGCGGCCGCGGGCTGCTGGCAACCGCCCGGGGCGACCTCGCCCACGGCCTCAGCGAGCTCGATCGAGCTCTGGCGGTCTTCGATACGTCCCTCGTGATGCCCTTCGAGCGTGGGCGCACGTTGCACGCGCGCGGACAGGCACACCGCCGGGCCGGCCACCGGCGAGCCGCCCGTACGGACCTCGAGGACGCGTCCGCGATCTTCACCGACCTGGGTGCTCGGGCCTGGCTCAACCTGACCACTTTGGAGCTCGGCCGGATCGGTGGGCGCACCCCGATCGGCTCCGCACTGACCACATCGGAGCGTCGCGTGGCCGAGCGCGCGGCGGCAGGCCAGTCGAACCGGGATATCTCGGCTGCGCTCATGATCTCCGCGAGGACTGTGGAGAGCCAGCTTTCGGCGGTCTACCGCAAGTTGGCTGTGCGATCGCGCGGCCATCTCGCGGCGGCGCTTCGGGCGCTGCCCGCTGACGGCGACTAAAGAACCGTGTTTTCACGGATGCCCGGCCGTACGACGGCTGGCTAGCCTCGTTGACTGTGACCGCGAGTAGCCGCCGGTATTTCCTCGTCGAGCGGTACCTCCCGGAGGCCGATGCCAGATCGGTCATCGCGGCCGCGCAGCGACCGACCGGATCGGCCGATGGCCCACGGCACATTGGCACGGTCGTCATCGCCGCCGAGGAGACCTGCCTGTCCGTGTTCGAGGCGGTCGACGCCCAGTCGGTGGCGGCCGCGACCGAGGCGGCCGGACTGCCGGCCGACCGCATCGTCGAAGCCGAATGGTTCCCCGGACCATCGACCTCAAGCGCAGCAAGAAAGGACTAAGCCATGGCAGTTCCCCGTGTATCCCGATGGCCGCTGCTCATCGTGGCTGTGCTGACCGGCCTGGTCGCGACCGGCTGTAGCAAGGACACACCCACGACGACGAACGGGCCGGACGGCTCAGTCCAGGCCGCGACGGCAACCACGACCACTCCGCCTCCCGCCGCGGCGGCGGGAAACCCGACCGAATACTGCGCCCTGGCCGAGCAAATCGGCACCGAGTCCGGAATCATGACCAACAAACACTTCGTGCGACCACTCGACGAAACCCTTGACATGCTCAAGGCAGTGGTGAACCTATCGCTGGCCGCCAAGGACCAGCTGGCGACCAGCCTGCCGGCGAACGTCAGAGCCGCCTTCTTGGTGGAGATGCAGTACTTTCAGATGATCAAGGACAGCAACTTCGACGGCACCGCAGCCCCACCGGCCGGCTTCGCGGCCGCGAACAAGACCGTCAATGACTACGGAATGTCCGTCTGCGGGTTCGTCTTCGACCAGTAGTCCACTGTGTCCAGGTCTCGCACGCCTTACCGCAGATCGGCCAAGGCCGCGCGGGCGGCGTTGTGGCCGCACATGCCGTGCACGCCGGCGCCCGGGGGAGTGGCCGCCGAGCACAGGTAAACCCTGGAAACGCCAGTCCGGTACGGATGAAGTGTGAGCCGGGGACGTAACAGCAGCTGGCGGATGTCGTTCGCCCCGGTTGCGATGTCGCCGTGGACATAGTTAGCGTTGTATTCGGCCAGGGCGGCGGGCGACCGCGCGGCTTGGGCCTGGATCCGGCCCTTGAAGCCGGGTGCAAAGCGTTCGATCTGGGCGAGGATGGCGTCGCTCGCATCGCCGGTGTAGCCGGCTGGCACGTGCGCGTACGCCCAGACCGGGTGCAGGTCCCCGGCGGAGCGGCCAGGGTCGGCGAGGTATTGCTGTCCAATGAGGACGAATGGTCGCTTCGGCATGCGGGCCGCGGCGATATCGTCCTCGGCCTGCACGATCTCGCCGAGTGTTCCTCCAAGGTGGACGGTCCCGGCGCGGCGACAATGCTCATTGCGCCACGGGATGCCACCCTCGACGGCGAGGTCGAGCTTGAACGCGGCCGGCCCGTGCCGGTACCGCCGGTAAGCGCGGGCGACCCGCGACGGTAGCCGATCGCCGAGGATCCGGTCGGCGGCGGCCGGCGCGACGTCGAGCATGACGATGTCCGTTCGCGGTACCTGGTCCAGAGTGGACACCCGAATGCCGGTCTCGATGGTGCCTCCGAGCGAGCGCAGCAATGCCTCGAGTGCGGCCGCGATGGCGCCGGAACCACCCTTCGCGACCGGCCAGCCGTACGCGTGTCCCGCCGCGGTCAACACCAGGCCGACCGATGCCGAGAACGGCACTCGGAGGGGATGCATCTGGTGCGCGGCCACGCCCGCGAAGAGCCCCATCGCCTCCTCGGTGCGCCACCGGCGGGCGATGGTGGTCGCCGGGAGCGCGGACCGAAGGCCAAAGGTCGCCAGCGCCGCGGGATGCCGAGGCAGGTGCAGCACTGGCTGCATGATCTCCGCGGCCAGCGTGTCGAATCCGGCCGCCAGGGGCTCGAAGAGTCGGCGCCACCTCTCGCCGTCGGGGCCTAGCAGTTCCGTCGTGGTCGCCATCGCGCGGCTCAGCACGCCGGCACTGCCGGTGTCGAGGGGATGAGCGAGGTCGATGGGTGGCCACGCCCACTCCACGCCGTACCGTTGCAAATCAAGCGATCGCAGGAACGGTGAGGCGACGCCGGTCGGGTGGAACGCCGAGCACTCGTCGTGAAGCAGTCCGGGCACGGTGAGCTCCCCGCTGCGCGTGCCGCCGCCGATGCGATCGCTGGCCTCCAGGACAGTGACGCTCACGCCCGCCTGGGCGAGGGTGACGGCGGCGGCCAGGCCGTTCGGCCCGGAACCGACCACGACGGCGTCGGTCACGTCGTCTCCAGGGTTGGCAGCGCCGATGTTCCGGCGCCGGTGACCGTCACCGCGATCGACGGGTCAGCGTCGAGCCAGGGCTGGCGACAAACCATGTCCGTGACGTTGATCCGTCCCTTCTCGACGGTGCCGGTCGCCGCGTCGACGATGCGATACTCCTGCCATGGTCGGTGGATCGGTTGCGATTCGAGCATGATGACGCGCAGGTCGCCCTCGGCATAGCCGCACCGCTCCTGCACCGCGGCGAGCAGTTGTTCGTCGTGCAGGTGCCCGTCGCCGAAGTTCCAGCCGAGGATGACACCGGCCACCGTTTCCCCCTCGACGATCTCGTACGGTTCGAGCGACTCCAGGGCGCGTGGCAGCAGCCCGTTGAGGGCCCGGCCATGATGGTGCATGGCTCGCCACGCGTTGCCGAGATTGATGACGAGTTCGGTCTCTTCGGGGCTGTACATGGCCGCGAGCTGCGTTCGCACCGACGGCGCCACCTTGCGTATGTTCGTGTCCACTCTGGACTCGGCCGGTTTACGGAAGCACCACAGGCTGGTCGCCCAGTTGCCCGCGTAGTACCGCATCGCGAGCAGGAAGGAGATCTTGGACGGGAAGAGGTTGCCCAACACGACGACGGCGGCCGCGGCGGCCAGGATCGCGGCCATCCATGGTGACTGCACCTGTACGGGTCCGACATCGCCATGCGCGCCGAAGAGGAAAAGCGTCGAGAAGATCATGAAGACGTTCCACTCCATGGGCACGCCCATCGGGAACGTCGACAGGATGTGCAGGTGGAACACGACCATGACGGCGACCGCCACCAAGGTGAGTGTCCTATTTGGAGAGAGGATGAGGACCAGCGGAACTGTGTACTCGATGGTGGTGCCACCATGGGCGAGCGCGGCGGCGAGCCACGACGGGCGGAGGTCGTCGGGAAAGCGGCGGTACAGCTTGCGCCGCAACCGGGTTGACCGGTGTAGCGGCGCATTGCTGATCATGATCGACACGACGAACGGGAAGTGCCGGTTGAGCTTGGAGGTGGCGGCTCCCCACCACAGCAGCAGCATGACGAGCTGGGCCCCGGCCAGCATCGGGACGATTGGGAACAGGAATAGGGTCGCGGTGAGCACGTAGTGCTCGGACCGCGCGGCAAGGAAGATCGTCTTGTCGCGGAGACCCAACAGCGGCAGCACGACCAGAAGCGGCACCACCCGAGTCGGGTCTACGACCCCGACGTGGGTGGTCACGAACGAGGTCACGATAGGCCCCGTACCGGGCGCGGCGAGGAACCAGCCACAGGAGAGAAGTACCGCCGCGTAGAGCGCCACATCAATACCAGACCGGGTCGTGCCACTCGTGAATGGAACCCGACCCGGCCACGCCGGAAGCCGTACGGTTCCAGGGCGCAGCCAATACAGCGGCCCACCGATTGGCGGGAGGATGCGCAGCGTCAACGGACCTGAGCCGCAGCCAAGCCCGAGCAGTTCGAACAGGATCGAGAAGACCACCGCTTTCTGGAAGAAAATCGGCTCGGTCCACCAACTCCCGACTTGGGTCACCCCGCCGAGGCCGGGCGTGGTAACGCTCGCAACGAGGATCGCGCCGCCGGCGTAGACGAGGCACTTGACGACGTAGAACAGATGCACGACGCGCTGCGTCCCGAACCCGTTCTCCACCCAGAACGGAGCCAGTTCGCGGATCCGTTCCAGCCTCGTCTTGCCCGCCCAGGACTCGGCGTCAACCGTGGGCATTGTCGGCTTGATGAATCCCATGGCGTCCTCCTGCCGGGCAACGGTGCGGCTGAAGTACAACCTGCCCTTCCCAACCCCCCGCGGCAAGGGTCAGACGCAAGCCAGCACATCGAGGTAACCGTCGCTGGCACGCCATAGATCATCGGCGATGGGTTCCAGTTTGCCGGGGCTCCACCGCCTCTGCTCGTACGCCGCCGTGGCCGCGGCGAGCGTCTTCCGGCTCACCGCGAGCTCATCGTGAAGTCGAGCCGCGTACTCCATGTCGCTAGGCGGCACCGTTCGTACCGACTCGCCGCGTCCCTCACGCAGCGCGTTCAGCACGCCCTCGCGCGGACCCCCGGCTACGTCCCAGACCAGAGCTGGCCGAAGGATCCGGTGGTTCCACACCGGCGCCCTCGCGGACCGCCACCAGGCCAGCACGGGGTTCTTGCTCAGCCGTGTCGCGTTGGCCCAATGCTCCGCGCCCCTCGGCTCGGTCCACCAGGCGACGTCATCTGGTGGCAGGTCAACGACGAGAGCCACAGTCACGCATTCGAGATCCTGTTTCGGACCAAGAATGTCACCCACGCCCCACAGCTGCGTCACCGTCAGGGAGAAGAATGGCTTGTCCGCCATCTCCGCGCACGAGTGCGCCAACGACTCGACATGATGAACCGCACGGTCCCACTTCATTCCGCGATGCTATTTCCTGCCCGGATGGCCTCGACAAGGCCGGCCGCGATGGCCAGAGCATGGACGGCGCCGGGGCACGGCCGCAGGCCCGCGCCGAAGGTGAGGTGGCGACGCGCGTCCGGCCGGTATGAATCGAACCGCTCAGGGTCGGTGAACACCGCCGGATCACGGTTCGCGGCGGCGATGTCGAGCTCCAGGCGTGTTTCTGCCGTATGCCCGTCGTACGGTGCGGCACACACCCGACGCAGGTACTGAATGGGCGGATCATGGCGGAGCGTCTCGACCACCATCGCTTCGACCGGTGCCGCACCGTGGCGGTCGTAAGCGGCAAGCGTATTGGCGACCAGGTCGGCCGTCGCGTCGTGCGCCTGCACGAGAAGGCCGATGATCGTGGCGGTCTCCTCGTCAAACCGTCCGCCGAGGCTCGTCACAAGCGCCTTCACCGCCTCGTCGGCCGAACCGGGGATGTCGGAGCCGGGGAAGTAGGACGGGGCAATCATGGCTATCAACGGTGCCGCGGCGGGCGCGACGCCGATGGCCTCGCCGAGAACGGTGACGGTCGCGCGAGCGGAATCCACTGTGGACAATCGGGAGGCCGTGGACAGCTCGAACGCTCGACGGCGCAGCGCTGTTGGGTCGGCGGCGGACAGCCGGACCTGCGCCAGTGCGCGCCGCCGCTCGTGCGCCGGGCCTTCGCTGAACCGGAATACGTGGGCTCGGAGCCACGCGACGCCGGTCCCGCTCGATTCGGGCACCGGCACCACGACGCAACGCGGGTCGGAGAGTGCGGCCGTCACATCGGCGTGCCGGGTCAGCGTCGCTGTCGCGTCATTCATGATGTGACTGTACGGGCGCAACGCTTCGGTCTGCGCCGAAGTATGACGGGCGCACAATGGGACGATGAGCGCAACCACGGTGCACGGTGAGGCGGTCGGCGTGGCCGCCCTCGCCGCCGTGCTCGCCGACACGACCCGCGCAACGATGCTTCTCTGTCTGCTCGACGGGCGCGCCTGGACCGCGAGCGAGCTCGCCGCCCGGTCCCAGGTCGCTCCGTCCACCGCCACCGAGCATCTCGACCGGTTGCTGGCGGCCGGGCTTGTGCTCCAGCGGCGGCAAGGCCGCCACCGGTACGTCGAGCTCGCCGGGCCCGACATCGCCCATCTGATCGAAGACCTCAGCGCCCGAGCGGCGCCAATCGAGCGGCCGCCGAGTTCGCTGCGAGCCGCCGTGGCACGAGACGCATTGGCTCGCGGCCGAACCTGCTACGACCACCTCGCCGGTCGGCTCGGGGTCGCCATCACCGATGCGATGACCGATACCGGCCTGCTGGAACAGCGAGCGGGCTTCGGTCTCACGGATTCCGGGATGGCGTGGCTCATCGATCGCGTCGGCGTCGACCCGGCGGCACTCAACCAAGGACGGCGGCCTCTGGTACGGCCGTGTCTGGATTGGACGGAGAGGCGAACCCATCTCGGCGGCTTGGCCGGCGCGCAGCTCTGCTCTCGACTCATGGATCAGCGATGGGTCGAGCGGATCGGCACCGGGCGTGCGGTCCGGGTGACCGCGGAGGGTTCAGTCGCACTCCACGACCTGCTTCGCATCGACTTACGGACGTGACCGGAGACCTGCCGTCCTCGCATTACGTCCTCGCGCTGGGTTCATGCGTCTGGGGCCACACATCAAGAGGGTGGGATGTCGTCGTCGGGGTCGACTGTGGAGGGTCGGGGCTGCGGTGGTGGCGGCGGCGATTCGGGCTCGGGTTTCGGTGGTGGGGGTGGTGGTGCCTGGCGCAGGCAGGTGTTGCGTTCCCAGCCGGTGTCGTCGGGGTTGACCCAGAAGCGGAGGCTGTCTTCGTCGGGGTGGGTGGGCTGCGGCATGGGCTTGTACGTGTGGCCGGCGGCGGGTGGTGGGGTTCGCTCGTAGCGGTGACCCAACGGGCTGGTCCAGACGATGTGTCCGGGTCGGGGCTGGTGCACGGTCCAGCCGTGCTTGTGCCGCAGCGTGTGGTCGGGGGTGCAGGCGTTGGCCAGGTTGGCATCGCTGGTGGGGCCGCCGTGGGCGTGTTCGATGGTGTGATCCGGTTCGCACCGGTGCGGGGCCACGCGGCAGCCCGGAAACACGCATTGGCGATCGCGGATGCATATCCAGCGGCGCAGGGCAGCGTTGGGCAGCCGGTCGCGGGGGTCGCCGTTGGGTGGCCCGCCGGGGCTGTTGGCGATGCGATGCGTAAGGTCGGCGATCAAGTCGTGCCAGCCCGGTGGCGGCTGATCGGCGAGTTGGGTGAGTTGGTCACGGGTGAGGTGGAGCCAGATCTCCACCCGTGGGTAGCCCGGCGGCGCCCCGTCGGCCCAGGGCTGGGTGGGTCGGCGCGGGGTCGGCCCAACATCCAACGGTGTGCCGTCGGGGTCGGTGAGCACGTAGAACCAGGACGCGCTCGGGGCGGCGCTGATGCGGCGGGCGAGTTCGGCGTGTATCGGGCCGTAGCCGAGGAGGTCGCCACAGCGCCGGTCGCAACCGGCGATCGTGCCCAGCCCCACCATTAGCCGCAGTCCCCGACCCGAACGCGGACCCCGTCGGAGGAGGCGCCGTCCGAGGACGCCGTGGCGGTGGCAGTGGCGTCTGGGTCCTGCCGGGACGCGACCGCCGCGACCGAAGACGCCAAGAAAGTCGAGAAAAAGAAGTACCCGTCGGTACGTCCAGAGTGGATAGAGCCCGGCGGTCAAGTGGAAGACGGGAGGCGGCCGGGCCAGACCCAGTCGCGGATCTCGGGCAGATCCTCACCGGTGATACGGACGTATTCGTGATGCCGGGCCCGCCGGTCAACCATCTCCTGCCGCAACACGGCCGCCCGGCGAGCGAGCCCGGGCACTCGGTCGATGACGTCCATCACGAGGTGGTACCGGTCCAGGTTGTTGAGCACCAACATGTCGAACGGCGTCGTCGTCGTACCCTCCTCCTGGTAGCCGCGTACATGGAAGTTGTCATGGCCGTGGCGCCGGTAGGTGAGCCGGTGAATCAGTGGGGGATAGCCGTGGTAGGCGAAGATGATCGGCCGGTCGGTGGTAAAGATCGCGTCGAACTCCGCATCAGGCAGCCCATGCGGATGGTCCCCGGCCGGCAGCAGGCGCATCAGGTCGACCACATTAACCACGCGCACCCGCAGCTCGGGCAGGTACTGCCGCAGGAGGTCGGTCGCGGCCAGGGTTTCCATCGTCGGCACGTCGCCGGCGCAGGCGAGGACCACATCGGGATCGCCCGCGTCGGCGCAGGCCCAGTCCCAGATTCCCACGCCACGCTCGCAGTGCCGCGACGCGGTCTCGATGTCCAACCAGGACGGAGCGGGCTGCTTGCCCGAGACGATGACATTGATGTAGTCACGAGAACGTAAGCAGTGGTCGGCGACCGACAGCAGAGTGTTCGCGTCGGGCGGCAGGTAGACGCGGATGATGCTGGGCTTCTTGTTCATGACGTGGTCGATGAAACCTGGATCCTGATGGGAGAAGCCGTTGTGGTCCTGCCGCCACACGTGCGATGTCAGTAGGTAGTTCAACGACGGGATCGGCTTGCGCCAGGCCAGCCCGCGGCTCACCTTGAGCCACTTCGCGTGCTGGTTCACCATGGAGTCCACGATGTGGATGAACGCCTCGTAGCACGGGAACAGGCCGTGCCGGCCGGTGAGGAGGTAGCCCTCGAGCCAGCCCTGGCACGTGTGCTCGGAGAGAATTTCCATGACCCGACCGCGGCGACCGAGATGTTCGTCCACATCGGAGATTTCGGCCCGCCACACCTTGTCGGTCACCTCGAGCACGGCTCCAAGGCGGTTGGACTGCGTCTCGTCCGGGCCCACGATCCGGAAGTTGTGGTACGGCTCGTTGACGACGACGACCTCACGCAGCCATCCGCCGAGCACCCGCGTCGGCTCGGCGGTGGTCGTTCCCGGCTCGGGTACCTTCACGCCGTACTCGCGGAAGTCGGGCAGGACGAGATCGCGGGTGTACCGGCCGCCGTTGGCATGCGGGTTAGCTCCCATGCGCAGATCACCCGTGGGCAGCCAATTGACCACCTCCGGTCGGGGCGCCCCGCCGTCGTCGAAGAGCTCCCCGGGGCGGTAGGAGCGCAACCACGTCTCCAACTGGGCGAGATGGTCGGCGTCGTCCCGTACGGCCGGCAGCGGCACCTGGTGCGCTCGCCACGTACCTTCGACCGGAAGTCCATCGACCGTCGCCGGGCCGGTCCAACCCTTCGGCGTTCGGAGCACGATCATTGGCCACTGTGGACGGTCGTCGCCGTCGCCGGTCCGGGCGGCCTGCTGGATGGCGGCGATCTGGTCGAAGACGATGTCGAGCGTCGCCGCGAGCTGCTGGTGCACCGTGGTCGGGTCGTCGCCGGCGACGAGGTAGGGCCGATAACCATATCCGGTCAGCAGATCCGTCAGTTCCCGCTCAGTGATCCGGGCCAGTATCGTCGGATTGGCAATCTTGTAGCCGTTGAGGTGGAGGACGGGTAACACCGCGCCGTCGCCGGCCGGATCGAGGAACTTGTTCGAGTGCCACGCTGTCGCGAGCGCTCCGGTTTCGGCCTCACCGTCGCCGATGACGCAGGCGACCACCAGCTCGGGATTGTCGAACGCCGCGCCGTACGCGTGCGCGAGCGAGTAGCCCAGCTCGCCACCCTCGTTGATGGAGCCGGGCGTCTCAGGCGCCACGTGGCTAGGTATCCCACCCGGGAACGAGAACTGCTTGAAGAGCCGGCGCATGCCGGCCAGGTCGTGCCCGACCGATGGATAGACCTCGCCGTACGTGCCCTCGAGCCAGACATTCGCGACGAGCCCTGGGCCGCCGTGGCCGGGGCCGGTCACGTAGAGCACCTCCTGCTGGCGGTGCGCGATGATGCGGTTCAGATGGGCGTAGATGAGATTCAGCCCCGGCGTCGTACCCCAGTGTCCGAGCAGGCGTGGCTTAACGTGCTCCGGCGCGAGCGGCTCCCGCAAGAGCGGGTTGTCCATGAGGTAGATCTGCCCCACGGACAGGTAGTTGGAGGCCCGCCAATAGGCATCGATCTGCTTCAGTTCCGCCGGCATGAGCGGGCTAGCGTCGACGACGTCCATGGTCTCTCCACGGGTTGGCACTCGAGGCACGTACCCACCAGTGTCGCGAGCATGCCTACCGGATCGGAGCCGATTGGCTGGATCCATTCGCAAGCAAGGTGGCCACCTCCTCCGCGATGGCCAACTCCTCGTCGGTCGGCACGACGCAGACCGCCACGGCATTGTGCGGAGGCGAGATCACGCGGGCGGCGTCGCCGGTCTCGTTGCGGACCGGGTCGACCGCGATGCCAAGGTTCTCCAGACCGGCCAGCGCCTCCGCGCGGATGGCGGCGGCGTGCTCGCCGACGCCGGCCGTGAACACGATCGCGTCCAGGTTCCCGAGCACCGCATGGTAGGCGCCGACGTACTTGCGGATGCGGTGGCAATACACGGCCACGGCCAGGGCCGCGGCTTCGTCGCCGGACTCGCGCGCGACGAGCACCGACCGGACGTCGCCGCGCCCGCAGAGACCGAGCAATCCGCTGCGCTGCTCGAGCAGGTCAGCCACCTCATCGGCGGACATCCCCGCCTCGCGCTGCAGATAGATCAGAATCGCCGGGTCCACGTCGCCGGAGCGGGTGCCCATCACCAGACCCTCAAGCGGAGTGAAGCCCATCGACGTCTCCACACTTCGTCCACTGCGGATTGCCGCGGCGCTGGCCCCGTTGCCGAGATGCAGCACGATCAGATTGAGCTCGTGAAGAGGCCGGACCAGCAACCGCGCGGTGCGCTCGGCGACGAACCGGTGGGAGATGCCGTGGAAGCCGTACCGTCGCAGGCCATGCTTGCGAGCGACCGCGGCGTCGATGGCGTACGTGGACGCGGTCTCGGGCAGGTCGGCGTGGAACGCGGTATCGAAGACAGCAACCTGCGGCACGCCCGGGAAGGCTTGGAGCGCGGCTTCGATCCCGGCGATGGCACCGGGATTGTGCAGCGGGGCCAGCGGGACCAGGTCCCGGATCGCCCGCAACACGTCGCCATCGATCAGGGTCGGCTGGGTGAACCGGGCGCCACCGTGCACCACCCGATGGCCGACAGCGTGAACGTCGCGGCTGTCCAGTTCAGCCAAGACGTGATCCAGCGCGGCGTCACCGATGCGCTCGACCGTGCCGCCGTGTCCAGGCGGATCGACTGGGTCCAGCAACCGGTACTTGAGCGACGACGATCCACTGTTGAGGACCAGGATCACCAGGCCGACCCTACGCGTCTCGCATTCTCTGACTACAGTCAGAGAATGGACGTCGAGATGGTGGAACAGGTACGTCGGTTCAACCGCGCGGTGACCCAGCGCGTCGGGGCGCTCAACGACAGCTACTTGTCGCGGCAGCGCCCGTTGGGCCAGTCCAGAGTGCTGTGGGAGATCAGTCCGCAGGGTTCCGACGCGCGATCCCTGCGATCACGGCTCGGTCTCGATTCGGGCTACCTGAGCCGGATTCTGCGGGCGCTCGAATCCGATGGGCTGGTGGTGGTCGCGGCGAACGACGCGGACGCGAGAGTCCGGACGGTACGGCTCACCGCGGCCGGGCGGGCCGAGCGCGCCGTGCTCGACGCCCGGTCCGATGACCTCGCGGCCGACATCCTGAACCCGCTCGACGAGCGCCAGCGCACCCGCCTGGTCGCCGCGATGACAGAAGTGGAGTGCCTGCTCACCGCCTCGTCGGTGCGGATCGTGGCGTGCGACCCGCGGCACCCGCACGCTCGAGCGAGCATCGGTGCGTACTACGCCGAGTTATCGCAGCGCTTCGACCGCGGATTCGACCCAGACCGGAGCATCTCTGCCACCGAGGCCGAGTTGACGGCGCCGGCCGGCCTGCTTCTCGTGGCGACCCTGCACGGCGAGCCGGTCGGATGTGGCGCCCTGAAATTCCACGGCCACGAGCCCGCCGAGATCAAACGGATGTGGGTGGCACCCACCATGCGGGGGCTTGGTCTCGGCGGGCGGTTGCTCGCCGAGCTCGAACGTCACGCCACCGAATCGGGACTCTCGACCGTACGGCTGGAAACCAATGAGGCGCTGACCGAGGCGATCGCGCTCTACCGGGCGCGTGGCTACGGGGAGGTGGCCCCCTTCAACAACGAGCCGTACGCCCATCACTGGTTCGAGAAGGACCTCAGTTCGGCGTGAGGCACACCGGCGGAAGGTGAAACTCGCGCAGCGCCTCGAATCCAGGTGGGAGTTCGGGCACGCGGGGGTCGACGCCGGACGCCGCCGCGGCGAGCAATGTCCGGGCGTGCTGGAGGTATCCGGCGGCGAGCGCGTCGGCGACGAGCGCGGCCGGGATCTCTGGCGTGCTCGGGGACGGAGCTGGGCGCGGACCGGACAGGGCTGCCTCGAGTACGTCCGCGAAGGCCGCCGGTGCCGGCTGGGTCACGCGGTGGTGCTGCCAGTGTCCCGAGCCGGGGTCGAAGCGGTAGTCGCCCAGCAGTCGGTGACCGTACCGGCCGATCAGGTCGACTGCCTCGATGATGTAGTCCACAGTGGACTCCGTCATGACGTAGTTGAACGTTATCCGGCTCCAGCCCGGCTTGCTGCCGAGGTACCCATCGCTGACCTGACGTTGGATGGCGTGCGCCCGATCGGCGTCGATGCCGAGCAGGTAGTGGCCGTATGGCCCGGCACAGGAGCAACCGCCGCGGGCCTGGATGCCGAACAGGTCATTGAGGACGGCGACCACGAAGTGGTGATGCAGGAACCGGTTCTCGTGCCGGACCCGGAACGAAACGATCGGCAGGCGAGCGGCGGTCGCGCTGCCGAGCAACTCGATGCACGGGTTCGCCGACCAACGGTCGAGGGCGCGCCGGACGTACCGATCGTCGAGTTCATTGATGAGCTGGCAGCCGATCGCCTCCTTGAGCCCGAAGGCGAGGCCAGCGCGGATCGACTCCACGATCGCCGGCGTGCCGCCCTCCTCGCGGACAACGGGGTCGTCTGCGTACCACTGGCCGGCGGGGCTGACATAGGTGATGACGCCGCCGGCGGGCACGGTCGGTACCTGGTTGTGGAACAAATCCCGCCGCGCGACCAGCACGCCCGGGCTCTGAGGACCGCCAACGAACTTGTGCGGTGACAGAAAGACCGCGTCCTTGTGGTCGCCACGAGCGGGGGCGCTCTCGCCGACTCGGATCGGAAGGTACGGCCCGGCGGCCGCGTAGTCCCAAAAGGACAGTGCCCCATGCCGGTGCAGCATGGAGGCGACAGCGTCCGTATCGGAGGTCACGCCGGTCACGTTGGACGCGGCCGAGAAGCTCCCAATCTTGAGCGGGCGGTCAGCGTGCGCGAGAAGGGTGGTTTCGAGCGCCACCAGGTCGATCTGGCCGACGGCGTCGGCCGGTACGGCGACCACGTCGGCGGCCGACTCCCGCCACTGCAGCTCGTTGGAGTGGTGTTCGTACGGTCCCACGAACACGACCGGTCGAGGAGCGGGCCATGGCCGGCCGGGGGCCAGGCCGAGCACTGCCACCATCTTGGCAACAGCTCCGGTGCAGCCCGAGCCCGTGAAGATCACCACATGGTCGTCGGTGCCGCCAACCGACCGGTGGATCAGCGCTCGAGCCTCCTCCCGGAACCTTGTCGTCTGGCGAGCGGTCGCGGAGCTCTCGCTGTGCGTGTTCCCGTACCACGGCAGCACCCGTGTGCGGATCGCATCCTCGACGAAGTCCACCGCCCGGCCCGAGGCGGTGTGGTCGGCGTACACAATGCGCCGCGGGCCGTACGGCCCGACCATCACCTCCGTATCGCCGATGAGGCCAGCGCGCACCCGGTCGAGCACGTCCGCGGCGTGCTGAGGCGCGTCGATGATCGGATTAGCCATATGACACCTCCTGGCTTTGTCGCCAGCGTTGTCACAAGGGTATTCGTCGTCGATCGAATGTCTGGATTCTGTCGTAATTTGGCCCTGTCCTAATTTGGCCCTGTCCTAATTTGGCCCTGTCCTAGTTCGGCACGCTGGTCGCGGCGCCGAGCAGCCGGACCACCGAGGAGGCGAGGCGTAGCATGCCGATCCCGGTCGGATGGAAGGGGGCCGGGTCACCGAGGCCTTGGATGTCGGGGCCGAGGTTGTCGGCCGGCTGGCCGCACAGCGGTGTCAACACCGGCCGGGCGATCTGGAACCCGTACTTCTCGGCACCCGCCGCGAGTACGTCGTTGAATTGCTGGTTGCGGTTGATGAGTAGCTGGATGTTCTGCGCACTCAGACCGACCGCGCCGACCGGTCCGTGAGCGTCGGGGCAGGAGGCCTCCGGCGCGAAGATGTCATAGGAACTCATCACGATCACCTTCGGCGCGCCGGGCACATCGTTGAGGTCGTGCAGCAGGTCGCCATAGTTGGTGTCGAACGCGGCGAGCCGATACGTGAACTCGCCCTCGGTCAGGCGGTCATGGCAATCGGTCACGCCGTAGCAGTACCGCAGCTGGTCGCTCCAGCCCAGGTCGTTGGGGCCGATCACGACGACGACGAACTTCAGCCCCTGCATCTGTTCCAGCAACCCAACCTGCGGTGAGAGAGCGCGCCCGCCGGCGCTCTGGGGACCGCGAAGGCCGTTGGAGATCGTTGCACCCGAACAGGCCAGGTTCTTGACCGGCACCAAGCCAAGCCCCGTGATCTCGGCGGCGAGCGAATCCGTGCTGCGGCTACAAGCCTTGTCATCCTCGGTCGCGTCGGCCGCGATCGTGCCACCGGCGCGGGCGGCCCGGGAGTCGCCGATGACCGCCCCGACGAAGCCGTCGACCTTCGGCCCGACCGGTGCCGGCGCCGCGTAGTAGGTGCCGACGAGATCGGCGAGCGACCGCACTCCCCTGAGGCCGTCGACGGTGCCCGAGTAGGCGAGCGCGCCACACCCGGCCCAGGCGATAAGCGTCGTTGCAACGGCGGCGATGCCCATGCCACGGATCTGGGTTCGGCCGCGATGCCACAGCTGGACGATGGTCAGCGTCTCGTCGGTCGCGCGGCTGTGGCGTCGCAGGGTAAACAGGATCCGAAGATAGCCCGCGGTCGTGACGAGCGCGATGGTGATCGCGAGGAGGATCACCGCCGCCCACGCGTACCACCGGATGAATGCGGTTCTGATGGCGTTCGTGGCGTTGGCGCGAGGATCGCCGTTGGCCGGATTGAGGGCCGCTACGGCGGCGGCGTTGCGCTGCACCGGACCGAGGGTGATCCGTGGACGCAGCGGTCCGTGGATCTGCAGCGGCACGATGTCGAGCTCGGTGTTTCCGATCTGCCGTAGCTGCGCCGGTCCAGACCAGGACAGCGACGGCAGCCGCGCGCCGACGGCGATGTCCTGACCCGCCACGGTGGTGTGCTGGTCGGGGGTGAGCAGGATCGCCGCCGGCACACCGAGCAGAAGGCACACGATCACCACCACCAGGCTGGGCACCGAGCGGATCTCGCGCAGGAAGCCGTGGGGTCGCTTCGGGCCGGGCGACCGCGGTGGTGGTCGCTGCTCCGTGCCGATCGGGGGAGTCCCTGTGGCGGAGACCACGGCGCCACCCCCTACCGGCGGGAACGCAGGCGGGAGGAGCCTGCGCAATTGGTACAAGAGACTCAAAGGGTAGCACGTCGATCCGGTGGCGGAGCCGTTCTGCGCAGTCGCCGTTCGTTCGTCGTCGCGCGCGCGTAACCGATCGTTTACCCCAACGTCAGCGACTGTCCACAGTGGTCTGTGTCTGCTACCACTGGGTCAGAGGTCGCCTCGGCCAATGATCGGAGCGTACGGGGTAACGCGAAGGGCAACGATGATGGCGGCGGTGTTGCTGGTCACACTGGGTGCCGCCGCGTGCGGCGAGCACGGGTACGCCTGTTCGTCACCCTCAAGGGCTCCGTCGATGAGGCCCGCCTGCTCTCCGCCGGCGAGGTGCTGTCGCCCTGTTCCGGCACGGCCGGCCCGGCCGCGCCGGAGCTCCCGGAGTCGATCAGGGTGCGCCCGCGGAGCCGCCAAGGTACCCACCACATAGGAGGGACGATGTCCGCAACCGTCCATCTCGGACAGTGAGGCCCCATCGGGAGCCTCCAGCGATGCCATCCAGGCGAACCCGCCACGGCCGCCGCGAGAAGCGGCTGGCCGTCGGGGGATTCGTGTTGTTGACGCTTGCCTGTTGCGGGCCGCTGACGGTGGCGCTGTCGACCGGGCATACGAGTCGCGATGCGATCCTGGCGACGCTGGGCGCGGGCGCGTGGCCCTTCGTGGTGGTGCTCGGCTGGATCGAATACCGGCCTGGACCCGACGATGATTTCGACTGGTAGGTCAGGCCTCGATCGCCCGGACGATAGGGGAGAGCCAGTGCAGCTCGTCTTCCCAGGAAGGCGGAGCGCCGGCCGGCATCAGTACGAACTTGGTGATCCCCCGGCCGACAAAGCGCTCCACGGTCGCCTTGAGCGCGTCCTCCCCCACGGGCACGAGTTCGGACGCGGGTACGTCCGGCCGCACCCGGGCGGTGAACTCGAGGACCGGTTGGGCGACATGCGTTCGCGCGTAGGGGAGCACCATGCCGTAGTGGTCTTCGTCAATGGATCTGTTGTGCAGTTGGCACGCTGTCACGATCTGTTCCCGGGCGAAGCCCGCCTCGTCGGGAGTCTGGAAGCTGCCGAGCCAGCCCTGGGCGAGGCGACCGGCGCGGTCGTACTCGCGCAGAGACCGGCCACCGATCCACACCTCCATCCGACCCACCGGCTTGGGCCGGATCGTCAGGTCGGTGACAGGAAAGCGTGGCCCGGGGTGGGTCACGGAGTCCTCCCGCCACAGTCGTCTCATGAGCGGAACCGCTTCCTCGAACCACCCACCCCGTTCGCCGCGGCGCACGCCGAACGCCTCATGCTCGCGCGCGTCGGTTCGGCCCAGACCGAGCACTGGCAGGAAGCGACCCCCGCTCAGGTAATCCACGTTGGCCATCTCACGCGCCAAGAGCACCGGGTTGCGTCCTGGCACGACCAGCGCGCTCGTGCCGAGCTTGAGCCGGGTTGTGCGGCCGGCCGCGAAGGCCAGGGCAGACAACGGATCCAGCGAGCTGCCGGTGGCCCGGTCGGAGAGCCAGAGCGAGTCGAAGCGGAGCTCCTCAAGCAGGTCGACGATGCGGGCGAACAACGGCGCCTCCGGCAGCGACGTGCGCACACCCAGACCCACCCCGCACTTGACCTTCATCGCCGGCCTCCTGTCGACGCCCGCCAGCGTATCCGTCCTGGGTCAGCACGCTGCGTCGATGGGATCGGGTGATGGTCAACCGCCTTCGTTCGATAGTCGTTGTCGCATTGGTCGCGGTGTCGTGCTGTTGGCATTGATCCGCAGTTCGTGCGCGCGATCGGTTCGAACGTGTTCCGGACTGAGTCCAATATAGACAGACCGCGTCCCACCGAGCATCGGGCTTGCCTGCTCGTACGATCCCGAGCACGACGCGACTAGTGTGGCGTCGTTGCGCGACTACCGCTATGAGGAGTTGCCGAGTCGCTCGCGATAGACGTGGGCATCGCCATCCAGTACGACGGTGCCGTCCTGGTTGGTGATGGTGGTCCGCAGCTTGGCGACCGGCTTCGTCGTGTGGACCTCGAGCACCTCCACCTCGGCGGTGAGTACGTCACCCGGACGAACCGGTGCCTTGAAGTCCCAGCCGACCCGCAGGAACACCGATCCCGGGCCGGGCAGTTCCTCGGCCACGACCGCGTTGAGCAACCCGGACGTGACCCCGCCCTGTACGATGATGCCGCCGAACCGGCTCGCCTTCGCCAGCTCCTCGTCATAGTGCAGCGGATTGCGATCACCCGTCATCTCAGTGAATCGCTCAATGTCCCGCGCCTCCACGACCCGCGTCCGCCGCGTTGTCGCACCAACCGTCGGCATCAGATCACTTGCCACGCCCACGAGCGTAACCTCCCCACTAACCTTGTCCCCCTCGGTGACCTTGGAGAAATGCGCGTGCCGAGAGATCGACTCACGCGCATTTCTCCAAGATCGGCGGATTCCTAGGCGGTCTCGACCTCGATCGTGACGGGCACGCCGTTGGTGATGACGTCGAAGACGGCTGAGCGGCTGCGTGACTGCTCGACGATGCCCTTGAGCACCTCGGCCGGGGCGTCGCCCTTGACGGTGAAGCGGACGGTGATGTTCTCGTAACCGTTGCGCACCGAGGGGTTCAGACCGAGGATGCCGTTCAGATCGATGTCACCGGACACTGTGGACCGAACCTCGGTCAGCCGAACGCCACGGGCCGCGGCGATGTTGGCCAGGCCGGCGGTCAGGCAGGCAGCCAGCGCGTGCAGCACGTACTCGACCGGCGTCGGGCCGTTGTCCCGGCCCACGAGAACCGCCGGGTGGTCGGCGTCGAAGTGGAACGTGCGCTCGTGCGCGCGCTCCTCGCCGACACCGAAGTAGCCGTCGATGGTGCTGCGGTTGTGCGTCCCGCTGATCCACTCGTTGCTGGCGCGGAACTGGAACTTCGCCGCCTCGGGAGCCGCCTTCACGGCGTCGAGGGTGGCGAACAGTGTTGCCGTGTCGACTCCGTTGCGCACGGGGTCGTTGACCATCGTGGTCATGTCCTTCTCCTTCGTTGTTCTTTGTTGTGCCGCGCACTTCGCGGTGGCTTCGGGGCGGTCACGCCGGGATGAGCTCTCCGGGGACCGGGTTGGCGGCGAGCGTGGCCGCCTCGATGTCGATCGCGACGCCGAGCTGCTTGGCCAGCTCGACGAACTCCGGTACGGGCGGGTAGGCGACGAGCGCGGTCGTGATGTCGAACACGGGGGCAAGTGCCTCGTTGCGCTGCCGTTCATAGTCGACGAGGGCTTGGTCGACGGGGAAGTAATCGACGGGGGCGTAATCGACGCGGGCCTGGTCCGCGTCATCGGTCCGCAGGGCCCGGTCGAGGGCGACCGCGAGCAGCTCGGCGTCGCGAAAGGCGTCGCTGATGCCGTGTCCGGTCACCGCGTCGCGGTGGTAGCCGGCGTCGCCGACCAGTGCCCACCCGGGTCCGTGGGCGCGCCGGATGTGGTTAGGCGCCCGGAGCATCCCCCGTACCGGTGAGGTCCGTCGGGCGTGACGCAGCCGCTGTGCGAGCTCCGGCGCGGCCCGGCCGAGCTGGCTTGCGAACGTGGCCTCGGCCGATGCCATGCCACGGCGCGCGGCCTTCATGTCGTCGGCTCGGGTGCATATCCAGATGCAGGCCTCGCCGTGATGGGTGGGAAAGACCCCCGCGAAGAAGCCGTACGCGGTGTGGAACTCGATGGCGGGCCAGGGCAGCCCATCGAAGTAGGCGTAATGCGTGGCTCCGGCCGCGCCGCGGTCCTCGATGATCTCCGCGCCGACCGCCCGGGCCACCCGTGACGAGAGTCCGTCCGCGCCGACGACGAAACGGGCGCCGATCTCGACCGGCTCGCCGTCACGGCCGTACCCGTAGACCCCGGTGGCTCGCCCGCGGGCATCGCGCAGCACTCCGGCCACGGTGACGCCGGTGCGGACGTCGGCGCCGGAACGCCGCGCGGCGTCGGCCAGCAGAGTGTCCAAAATGTACCGACGAGGAGCCACGAGACAGTCCACACCGGACTTGTCCTTGACCGTGCGCGCCGTGCACTCACCCTCGGCCTGGAACGTGACCTGGCGGATCGCGGGTGCACCGCTGGCCAACACCTCGCCCAGCAGGCCCCAACGATGCAGCGCGACGACGCCGGTGCGGGCGATCTGATGCGTGGAGATGGTGTCACTCGGCAGGTCGGCCCGGTCCACGACGACGATGTCGTGACCCATCCGGGCCAGCAGCATGGCGGTGGCTGCACCGGCCGCCCGGGCGCCGACGACAACGACGTCGTGGCGCTCGGTTGCGGTGGCAGGCATGGATCGCTCCTCGTGTTCGGATGGGTCGTTCAGGCGGGGATCAACGCGGTCGCGAGCCAGAACGCGGGCATGCCGGCCAGCACCGCTAAGAACGGGCGGCCGGTCCACGCCACGACAGCAGCGCCGACGGCGACCGCGAGCAGGGCCGGCAGTGCGGCCATGACGGCGTGCCCGGTCAGCCCGGCCGACAGGCCGGCGTCGAGCACGATTCCGGCGAGGGTGGTTGCCGCCAGGGCGGTGAACGCGGCCGGCGCGACCAGGGCGACAGAACTGTCCAGGCGGGGCGACAGCCGCAACCGGTTGCTGCCGATCATGCTCATCCGCAAGGCGTAGCAACCCAAACCGGCGGCCAGGACGACCAGGTAGGCGTTCATCGGTGAGACTCCCTTATGGACAGTGCCCGCCTTGTGAACAGTGCGGGTTCAGGTTCGGGTTCGGGGACGGGCGGCGTCGCGGGGGCGGGCGGAGTTGCCGGTGTCTGCAGGGCCGAGTAGCCGGCGACCATGCCCGCGACGATGCCGATGGCGATGCCCAGGTGCATCGGCACGGCCAGGCAGACCAGCGCCACGAAGGCGCTCACCAGCGCGGCCCGGCGGGTCGCGGTCTGGCGCAGCTTCGGCACGATCTCGCCGATGAGGAACAGCGGCACCAGCAGTTCCAGGTGCAGGCTCTGTGGTACACGCGCCCCCACAGTGGCGCCCAGCCCGATGACCAACAGCCAGCTCACCCACAACAGGACGGCGCCGCCGAGGTAATGCGCGTGCGCCCGCCGCCGGTCGGGCATCGCTTGGTAGCGCTCGATCCCAACCACGAAGGACGGGTCGACCAGGAGGTACCCGCCGAGGAGGCGCCACCACAGTGGGGTGTTGCGCCAGTATGGTGCCATCGCGGCCGAATACAGGACGAACCGGAGACTGATGACGAGGACCGTGATGATCACGGCGACCGGCGCGGCTCCCGCGTCGAGCATCTGGATGGCGGCGATCTGCGCGCTGCCGCCGTAAATCGTCGGGCCGGTCAGCCAGCCCGCGCCCACGGGGATGTCGGCCTGCGCGGCGCTGACCCCGATCAGCAGCCCGAACGGACCCACACCGAGCAGCCACGGCAACATCGCCCGTGCCCCGCCGATGAGATCCCGGCCTGTTGTGCTCATCATGATCTTTCCTTTGTCCGGGTGGCGGTTCTCGCCACCGCCGTCGCCCACTTTGCGCCGGATGGCGCCGGCGTCCTTGACGCTGCGATGGAGATTTCCTGGAGACCGTGTGACGGGTCGTGTGCTCGGGTTCGCCCTCACGGTCGGGCCTCGTAGACCGCGTGGAACCGGGTCTGCGTCACCCGACGGAACCGGCTGAAGCCCGCCGCGCTCGCGAGGCGCCCGATCGGCTCCTCGCCGGCCTGGGCACCGAGGGAGTACCCGCCCTCCTCAGAGAGAGCGTTCGGGACGCACAAGAAGGTCGAGAAGCCGTAGTAGACCCGACCGACCGGATTCAAGTTGTCGACGACCGATGACCCGGCCGCTGGCTCGACGATCATCCACGTTCCGTCGGCGGCCAACTGTTCCCGGATGTGGCGAGCCGCGCCGAGGGGATCGCCGAAGTCGTGAAGGACATCGAAGCATGTCACCAGCTCGTACGGGCCGCCCTCGAAGGTCTGGGCGCTGGCCACCTCGAAGCTCACCCGGTCGCCGAGCCCGGCGCGACCGGCCCGCTCGCGGGCGGAGGCGATCGACGACGGGAAGCTGTCCGAACCGACGAAGGTCGAGGCCGGATAGGCCTCTGCCATCAGCGTGGTCGCGGCGCCGTGTCGACACCCCACATCGGCGACCCGGATGCCCTGGTGCAGGAGCTCCTCGACCCCGTCGAGCGCGGGCACCCACGTGGCCACCAGTTCACTGCCGAACCCGGGCCGGAAGAAGCGTTCGTGGCCGTCGAACACATCGCTGTCGTGTTCATGCCAGCCGATTCCCTCGCCGGTGCGGAAGGCCTGCGCCACGCGCGGCTCGGCCTTGAGCGCGCCGAGGGCGAACTGGAACGCGCCGGGCGCGAAGATCGGCCCGTCGGGGTCGGTCAACGCGAACGCCTGCTCGGGACTGAGGCGGTACGCGCCCGTCGCCGCGTCGTACTCGACGTAGCCACCCGCGGCCTGCCCGCGCAGCCACTCCTCGACGTAACGGGGCGCGGTACCGGTCCGGCTGGCCAGCTCATGTGGGCACAGCGGTCCGGCGGCGAGCTCCCGGTAGAGGCCGAGCCGATCGCCGAGCACGATGCTGCCGGCGGCGATGGTGGCCCCGAGATCGCTGATGACCCGGTGTATGAACGCCATCAGCCGGTCCTGATCCAGGCTCCGCAGGTCGGTCATGGCTTCCTCCGGGGGTTCGAACGCGACCCTTCGGTTCTACGGTTCGCGCCCCGGTGGGCGAATCGGCTGACACTACGTAGGCCGGTCCTGGCCGCTACCGATATTGGTTCCGGACACCGTCGACCGTCGTCGGTTGCCGTCGGCGGTGCGAGAATTTCGGGCATGGGCCGATCGATCCTCGAGCGCGAGCAGGAGCTCGCCGAGCTCGGCGTGGCCGCACGAGAGGCCAAGGCCGGTAACGGATCGATCGTCCTCATTGAGGGCGAGGCCGGAATCGGGAAATCCAGTCTGGTGGATGCGATCCGGTCGGTGCTGCCGGCCGAGGGGCGGCTCTTGCTGGGCTACTGCGATGACCTCGCCACACCCCGAGTGCTGGGGCCATTGCGAGATCTGCGCGACAGCGTGGGTACGGCGTTGACCGCCGCCCTCGACTCCGGTGACCGGAGCCGGGTCCATGATGCGCTCCGCGCCGAGCTGGACTGGGCAGAACACCCGACGGTGCTGGTGATCGAGGACGTGCACTGGGCCGACGAGGCCACGCTGGACGTCTTGCGGTTTCTGGTTCGCCGGATCGGTCCGCTGCCAGCCGTCCTGGTGCTGACCTACCGGGATGACGAACTGATCCGCGACCACCCGCTGCGGCAGCTGCTCGGTCTGGCCTCGCAGGCGCCGCGGGTCCGCCGGCTCCGGCTCGCGCGGCTGTCCGTTGATGCAGTGCGGCGCCTGGGCTCGTCCACTCCGCTCGACCCCGAGCGCGTGCACGCGATGACGTCGGGCAATCCGTTCCTGGTCGCGGAGGTATTCGCGTCCGGCGAGGTCGGTCGGGTGCCACCGAGCATCGCCGAGGCCGTCGTCGCCCGGCTCGGGAACCTGGATCCGGCGACCCGCGACGCGGTGGAACAACTCGCTGTCATTCCGTCCCATGTGGAGCGTTGGCTGGTCGAGGCGGTGGTGCCCGGAGGGCTCGCCGCACTCGCCGCGGCCGAGCAGCGCGGTGTCCTGACGATCTCCCCAAGGCGGGTGACGTTCCGCCACGAGTTGACCCGGCGGGCCGTGGCCGACTCACTGTCCGCGGTGCGTCGGGTCTCCTACAACCAGGCTGTGCTCGGCGCCCTCCTGGTCCGGCGGGCCGAGCGCCCCGACGGCGTGGACCTGTCCAGGATCCTGCACCACGCGGTCGAGGTGGGCGACGACGACGTCATCGTCCGCTTCGGCCCGGCCGCGGCCGCCGAGGCCGTAGCCGCTGAATCACACCGCGAGGCGGTCGCGCACGGTCGGCTGGTGCTGCAGTACCGGGCCGCCTTCGCCCCGGCCGAGTTAGTGCCGATCCTGGAGCGGCACGCGGTCGAGTGCTACACACTCGCGCTAGCCGACGAGGCCGTAGCCGCGCAAGAGGACGCCGTCGCGCTACTCCGGACGCTCGACGATCCGCGCCGCCTCAGCCTCGCATTGCGCTGGCTGTCCCGGATCTACTGGTGGGCCGGCGCCCGGCCACAGGCGGAGGTGAGCGGTGTCGAGGCCATTGACGTGTTGACCGGAGTCGACGACGACCTTCCCCTGGCGATGGCGCTGAGCAACCAGTCGCAGCTACTGGTGTTAGCGGGCCGATGCGAGGAGGCGATCGGGGTGGGGGACCGGGCGGTGGCCATGGGCCGCGGCCTCGACGATGCCGGCCTGCTGTCGCACGCGTTGAACAATGTCGGCACGGCGGCCTGGGACGCCGGCCGTCCGGACGGACGGGCGTTGCTCGACGAAAGCCTCCGGGTGGCGCTCGATGCCCACGAGGTCGAGCACGCGTGCCGGGCCCATGTCAACCTCGCCTGGCACCTCTACGACGACTTGCGACTCGACGAGGCCGCGGATGTTCTCGAGCATGCCGTCGAACTCGCCGACGGCGCGGAGTTCCTCGGCTTCCTGCGGTACATGCGCATCATGCAGGGCATGCTCAGCCTGGCCCGAGGCTCCTGGGATGAGGCGGAACGCTCGGCGGAGTGGGGCCTCGACGCGCAACCCATCATGCGTTGTCCGGCGCTCGCCGTGACCGGTCGGGCGAGGGTCCGGCGCGGGGACGGCAGCGGCGATGCCCTCCTGGCAGAGGCATTCGAGATCGCGGTTTCACTTGGCGAGGCGCAGCGACTCGGCCCGGCCGGCTCCGCGCTGGTCGAGGCGGGCTGGCTGCGGGGCGACGCGGCAGCCGCGGTCGCGACGGTGGCGCCCTGGTACGACGAGGTGCTGCATTACGGCTATCCGACCGTGGCCGCGCAACTCGGGTTCTGGCTCGGGCAGGCCGGGCATCGGGTCGAGATGCCCTCCGTCGACCACCCGTACGCGCTGCTAGCTGAGGGTCGGTGGCGGGAGGCCGCCGAGGCGTGGCTGGCGGCCGGCTGTCCCTACGAACAGGCGCTCGCGCTGGCCGCGAGTCCCGAGGCCGCGGATCTGTTGGAGGCACTGTCCATCGTGGACGGACTCGGCGCCGAGGCGCTGGCGCGCATCGTGCGGACGCGGCTGCGCGACCTCGGGGTGGCCCGGATCCCTCGCGGCCCGACACCGTCCACACGCGACAACCCGGCCGGGTTGACCGATCGGCAGGTCGAGGTGGTCCGGCTGCTGGCCGACGCCTTGACCAACAGCGAGATCGCGGCGCGCCTTGTGCTCTCGGTGCGCACCGTCGACACCCACGTCGCGGCCATCCTCGGCAAGCTGGATGCCCGGACGCGCCGGGAGGCGGTCGCGCGGGCCGAGGCCCTCGGGCTTCTCGTCCGGCCGCGCCCTTTCTCCCACCGGTAGTTCGGGCGCTCTAGTCGAGCGGCCGGTAGTTGACGTTCAGACCGTCGAGATACGGGAGGTGCCTGAGCAACCGGGAGTGGAAGCCGGGATAGTCGCGGGTGCAGGACCAGGCGACCTCGGCGAGCGCGGCCAGCCGTGGGAACGCGCGGTACTCGACAAGCGCGGGCGTCGGAAGGTACTCCGACCAGAGTTGGCCTTGGACTCCGGTCACGTCGCCCGGCTCGAACGAGTAGACCTTCTGCAGCGGAACGAAGCCGTTGACTGCCGTGGGTTCGCTGGGCCGGAATGACTCCGCCCAATCGAAGTACGTGAACCTCATCGGGCACGAGACGGCCTCGAACCCGGCGGCCCGCGCCATCGCGGCCCTCGTCACGTTGCGCCACCCGAAGAAGAGCAGGCCCTCGCGGGCCGCCTCCGACTCGCTCCACTCTGTCAGGTCCACTTCGTCGCCTCCGATGTGGACATACTCGTACGGAAAGACGTCAGCGACCTCGTCGAGTACGTGCTTGAAGAAGTCGACCGTCCCGTCTGACGTATTCAGGACCGTCTCGTGCAGATACCAGCGCGTGGAGACCTCTACCTCCCGATCCGGGACGTTTCCCAGATGTGGATACGCGGCTATGGCGGCTTGTGTGTGTCCGGGCAGATCGATCTCGGGCATGATCTCGACACCCCGGCGGCGCGCATACGCGACAAGACCTCTCAGCTCCTGTTGTGTGTAGAAGCCGCCATGCGGTACCCCGTCGAACTGAAAGTCGAAGTAGTGGCCCTTCATCGACTCGCGGCGATACCCGCCGACGCTCGTCAAGAGCGGATAGCGCTCGACCTCGAAGCGCCAGCCCTGATCGTCGGTCAAGTGCGGGTGTAACCGGTTCAGCTTGTACAGAGCCATCAGGTCGACGTAGCGGTACACGAGCTCGATCGGGTGGCACCAGCGGGCCACATCGAGCAGGCTGCCCCGCCACGCGTACCGCGGAGCGTCGCGGACCTCGATGAATGGAAGCGGGACCCCAAGGTGGCGGAGGGTATGCACGGCCCACCGCAGACCGGCGAGCCGGCCTCGCACCGTGAGCCCGTCTTCGTCGATCCGCAGCCGATAGGCTTCGTCCTCAAAGGACGGATCCTCCGTCCATTCGCCGATGATCGGTAAGCCGAGCTCCGTGAGTAGTTCGGCGATGGCCGGTGGCCCGAGAAACGTCTGCGAACCGTGATCGAGCGTCCCTTCGGCGAAGGTCACGTGCGAGGGGTAGGGAATCACGGCGGCAGAGTAGCATTCGCATAGTTGTGCGTGTATGCGTGTGAGACGGTGTGGTTCTGGCGCATCGTGCGGGTAGATTCGGGGCGTGACAGGCGAACGCGGGATCGCATTGGTACGGCGGCCGAGTCCACGGCTGGCCGAAGGGATCGTGACACACATCGAGCGCACGCCGGTTGACGTCGAACTGGCTGGCCGCCAGCACGCGGCCTACGTCGAGGCCTTGGCGAACCACGGCTGGCGGGTGCACCCGGTCGCACCAGCCGACGACTGCCCCGACTCGGTCTTCGTGGAGGACACGGTCGTCGTCTGCGATGACCTCGCGGTGCTGACGCGGCCGGGGGCACCGTCGCGCCGGCCCGAGATCCCGGCCGTGGCCTCGGCCGTTCACGAGCTGGGTTTACGCGTGGCGACCATCGAGGCACCCGGCACGCTGGACGGCGGTGATGTCCTGCAGATCGGTCCGACCGTCTACGTTGGACACGGCGGCCGTACGAATTCCGAGGGCATCAAGCAGCTCGCCGCCCAGCTGACCCCAATGGGCCGCTCGGTCGTCCAGGTCGAGCTGGAGAACGTACTGCACCTGAAGTCCGCGGTGACGGCCCTGCCCGACGGCACGGTGCTGAACCTGAAGGCGGCGGTGACCGCCCTGCCCGACGGCACCGTGCTCACCTGGGGAGGTCTGCTCTCCATGGACGCGTTCTCGCTGACGCTGGACGTGCCCGAGGAGGCCGGCGCCCACGTCGTGCCGCTTGGCGGTGACGATGTCTTGATCGCCGCCTCGGCGCCGGCGACCGCTTCGGTTCTCGTCGAGCTCGGCTATCACCCGGTCGTCGTGGACATCTCCGAGTTTGAGCGCCTCGAGGGGTGCGTGACCTGCCTCAACGTGCTCATCCGCCGGTCTGGACGGTAACCCACTCGTTATTTGTCCTACCCGCCGGGCATGATAGGTGCGCTATGAGCCTCGCACCTTACCGTCACGTCCTCGCCATCCCCGGCGTCCGGGCCTTGCTGCTGGTCGGGGTGCTGGCTCGCGTACCCGCGACGGCGGTCGGTATCACGCTCACGCTGCATGTCGTGAACGCCATGGGGCGCTCCTGGGTCCAGGCCGGGCTGGTCACCGCGGCCTTCACGGTCGGCGCGGCGGCCGGCAGTCCGCTGATGGGCCGGCTGATCGACCGGCGGGGGATGCGCGTGGTGATGGTGCTCACCGCGGGGGTGTCCGCGACTGTCTGGGCGCTCGCGCCGCACCTGTCGTACTCAGCGTTGCTGGTCGTTGCCTTTATCGGCGGCCTGTTCTTCATCCCGATCTTCGCCGCCATCCGGCTCGGACTCGCCGCGATGGTACCGGTCGAACAGCGGCGACCCGCGTTCGCGCTCGACTCCATGATCGTAGAACTGTCCTTTATGGTCGGTCCGGCGGTCGCGGTGGTGCTCGCGACGACGCTGCCGCCCGGGTACGGCCTGTACGCGCTCGCGGCCGGCATGCTCGCCACCGGCGCCCTGATGTACCGGTTGAATCCGCCGACGCGCCCGGAGGGGCAGGATATTCCGGTGGTCGCGCCGAGCCGCCGCACGTGGTTCGGGCGGCGCCTGCTCTCCCTGATGATCGCGGGAATGGCGGCGACATTCATCCTGAGCGCCACCGACCTGAGCATCGTGGCCACCCTGCGCGAGGCCGGAGCGGTGCAATGGACGGGGCTCGCGATCGCCGTGTGGTGCCTGTACTCGCTCGTCGGCGGTCTTGTCTTCGGTGCGATGCATTGGCCGGTGTCCGCGCTCACGCTCATCGCCGCGATGGGTTTGCTGACGATCCCGGTGGGCCTGGCGCCGACGTGGCAGTGGCTGGTGCTCGCACTGATCCCGGCGGGCGTTCTCTGCGCGCCGACTATGACCGCGGCCAACGACAACCTCGCCCGGACCGTGCCGGCCGAGTCCCGGGGTGAGGCGACGGGCCTGCTCGCTTCCGCGTTCACGGCCGGCACGACGATCGGGGCTCCGTTTGCCGGCTTCGTCATCGACCACGCCTCGCCGGCGTGGGCCTTCGCCGCGTGCGGGGCGGTCGGTGCGTTGTCGGTGCTCGCGGCCGTACCGGCGTATCGAAAGGCACCGGCGCCGCACCCGGTTCCCGCGGCCGTCGCCCGAGACGGCGTCGGCCTAGTCCGTTCGGCCCGTGGCTCTCACCGGTCGGCCCGGCACGAGTCCGGCCAGTGTCGCCCCAATGCCAAGCGCCCAGCGGCGATCTCGACTCGCTCGTGAGGAGCCGAGCCAGCCGGCGGTCTCTTGCGCGGCTAGGCCGAGTGCGAGCGCCAGCAAGACATGCGCAATGTCGGTCGCGTCGCCCGCAATGACACCCACGTCGATGCAACGGCGCACACGCGCGACGAAGAGCTCGCGGACCGGTGTGGTGGCGCGCATCTCGTCCGCGCCGGGGGAGTAGTCCGGGAACGGGCGGGTGAACATCACCTCCGCCAGCGCGGGGTTGTCCCGGATGTACCGTCGCAGTGCGGCGATGACCGTCGACAGGTCGGCTTCGGCGTCGTCGGTGTAGGCCAGCGATTCCAGTCCCGCGCGCAGGTGCCGGAACCCGTCGAGGTAGACCTCACGGATCAGGCCGGCCCGGTCTCCGAACAGCTCGTAGATCGCCGGAATCGACGTGCCGGCAATCTGGGCGACGCGTCGGGTCGTGAACGCGACGACACCATCGGCGGCGAGCAGCTCGACCGCCGTGCGAACGACGCGGTCGCGAAGTTCGGGCGTTCGCTGTTTCGGCCTGGGCAACGCGCTATGCGCGCGCGGTCGTGGGCCGGAGGACGAGGTCGCCCGCGGCGAGCTCGTCGTTGATTGCGTCCACAGTGGACTTCCTCAGCCGCCGCTTGGTCGTCGCGTGTGCATGGCGATCCAGCGCGAGCAATGATCGGGCGTGCCCGCGGGCCTCGGCGATCGCATCGTCGGGTGCCACGACCCGGTCGAGGATTCCTGCCTCGACGGCGTTATCGGTTCCGAAGACCTCCGCGAGGGTCGCCGCCCGGTTCAGCACCGCCGGCGCCACACGATGACGCAGGATTGCGATCGCCGACTCGGGCAGGCTCAGTCCGATCGCCACCTCATTCGCGGTCAGTTTGAACGGGCCGGCCGCGCCGACGCGGTAGTCGCAGGAGAGGACCAGGAACAGGCCCATCGCGACAGCGTGCCCGGTGCAGGCCGCGACCACCGGGTTCGGGAAGTCGAGCAGCCGAGCGGCGAGCGCGAATCCACCGCGGGCCATGGCGATCCCGTCGGCACCGCCGGCGCCCAGCGTGTTCAGGTCGAAGCCGGCGGAGAAGACGCCGGTACGGCCGGCCAGGACGACGATCGAGCCGTCCGCTTCGGCGCGGTCCAATGCGGCATTGATCGCGGCCTGCATTGGCAGCGACAGCACGTTCACTTTGCCGTCGTCGAGGGTGATCGTCGCGACGCCGTCCGTCAGCTCGTAGCTGACCACTGTGTCCATAAGACCGTACTGAATCAGAACGATGTTCCGGAATCAAGTGCCCTGGGCTGTGATCCGTTGCACCGGTCCACAGAGGACAATCACGTGGCGGTTTCCGCGTCGATCCAGCGTAGGTACGCCCGGTTGCCGTCGAGCACCGGCACGCTCAGGATCTCCGGCACCTCGTAGTCGTGGTGGATGCGGATGAAGTCCCGCAGCGCGGGAAACCGAGCCGTCGTCGTCTTGAACACCACCTGCCATTCCTCGACCGTCTCGATGGCGTCGTGCCACCAGTACGTGCTGGTGAGCGGTCCGAGGACCTGCGCGCATGCGGCGAGGCGGGCCTCGACAACCTCTCGGGCCAGCTCGTCGCCGTCGGCCCGGCTCCCCACGGTCGTCAGGACCTGGCAGTACTCGTTCTCCATGGACACAGTGTCAGGTTCGCGCAGAAGTTGCCGGCCCCGGGGGAGGTAATCTTCGCGGCGTGGGTCCGTTGGCGCTGGTCGGGTCCGGCGAGTACACGCCGGCGATGCTCGAGGTCGAGGCCGGGTTGATCGAGGGTAGGCCCGGCCGGTACGTGCAGATCCCCACGGCCGCCAGCGCCGAAGGCGAGAAGCGACTGTCGTACTGGATCGAGCTCGGCAAGGCGCAGGCGGCCCGGCTGGGCGTGGAGGCCGTGCCGCTGCGGGTGACGAACCGGGCCGAGGCCGACGATCCCGCGATCGTCGCCGAGGTGGCCGGGGCGGGACTGATCTACCTTTCCGGTGGCAGCCCGTCGCTTCTGGCCGCGACGCTACGCGACACCGCGCTCTGGCGGGCGATCGTGGCCGCGTGGGAGGGCGGCGCCGCCCTCGCCGGGTGCAGCGCCGGCGCGATGGCGATGTCCGACCACGTGCCCGACCTGCGTCACCCCGCCCGGGGTGGCGAGCCGGGGCTCGATCTGTTGCCACATATCCGGGTCCTGCCGCACTTCGACCGGATGGCCGGCTGGATCCCGGACGTGGTCACGCGGCCCTTCTTCCGCGGCGCGAACGGGGTGCACGTCGTCGGCATCGACGAGGACACGGCCATCGTCGGCGGGCCGGAGAAGTTCACCGTCCAAGGTAGACAGTCGGCCTGGCTGCTCAGCGACGGCAAGCGCCGCGGTTTCCCGGCCGGCTCGGAACTCGTGCTGGCGCGGTGACCGGTTAGCGCACGCCAAGCAGGTCGACCACGAAGACGAGCGTCTCGCCCGGCTTGATGGCCCCGCCCGCGCCCCGATCGCCGTAGGCGAGGTGGGCCGGGATCGTCAGCTGGCGCCGGCCACCGACTCGCATACCGGCGACGCCGCGGTCCCAGCCGGCGATCACCTCACGCGCGCCGAGCCGGAAGTCGAACGGCGAGTTGCGGTTCCACGACGAGTCGAACTCTTTGCCGGACGAGTGCGAGACACCGACGTAGTGCACGACGACCGTCTGGCCGGGCCGCGCCTCGTCGCCGTCGCCGACGGTGATGTCCACGATCTCGAGATCGGTTGGCGCAGCCCCTGTCGGCTTCTCCACGACCGGCTTGCTGAGTGTCATGCGGACGATCCTAGCCAGGCCGAATGGTTGCCTTTACGGCGGTGTGGTCCACCACGTACGGTCGGGCCTTCAAGGTCGGCACGGGCCGGCCCAGTGAGGTGGTGCTCGATGACTCGCCGGATGACGCCCCCGATCCTGCTCGCGGTGGTCGTGGTCGCCCTCATCCTCACGGGCATCCGACCGTACGACCGGTTGACCTGGTTTCTCGAGACCGTGTGGGTGATGATCGGCATCCCGCTGGTGGTGCTCACGTGGCGTCGGTTCCCACTGACCACATTGCTGTGTTGCCTGCTGGCCATGCACGCACTCGTGCTCATCATGGGCGGGCTCTACACGTACGCCCGCACGCCACTGGGCCACTGGATCCAGGACCTGTTCTCGCTCTCGCGTAATCCCTACGACCGGATCGGCCACTTCGTCCAAGGGTTCGTACCGGCGATCCTCGTCCGCGAGATCCTCGTGCGCCGATCCCCGCTTCGGGGCAGCCGGTGGCTAGCGCCGTTGGTCGTTTGCGCCTGCCTCGCCTTCAGCGCGTTCTTCGAGATGATCGAGTGGTGGTCGGCGGTCATCGGCGGCTCCGCGGCCGACGACTTCCTGGCCACCCAGGGCGACGTGTGGGACACCCAATGGGACATGTTCCTCGCGCTGATCGGTTCGGTGATCTCGTTGCTGTTGCTCAGTCGCTGGCACGACCGGCAGCTCGCTCGCTTCGACCACGCCGCGACCGCGCCATCGACATTGGTCCCTGCGTAACCGTCATACCCAGAACGTGTCGTGGAAGGTCATGAACGCGGCTCGTTCCTCTTCGGACTTGCCGGCCAACCCGGCGAGTCCCTCGAAGTAACCCTCGCGCGGAGCGCCCGGGGCGAAGAGGATCAGCATCGATGCCGGCTCGCCCGACTCATTGCGGAATCCATGCACACCGCCCTCGGGCACGAACAGGAAGTCGCCAGGCCCGGCGTCGGTCCAAGCCCGCCCGTCGAAGAGCCGCACGGCGCCGGACAGCACGAAGAACGACTCCGACAGGCTGCGATGGAAGTGTGGTCCGGGACCGGACGGCGGGCCGTCCATGTCCCACCGATAGAGGCCGAACTGCCCGTTCGTGGACGCGCCGGTGGCGAGGTAGCTGGCGCTGCCAGTGCTGTTGAACAGCTCCGGTTTGGCGTCGAAGCGGCGGACCCGGGCGCTCGCCTCGCCGCTGTCGCCGTGGTAGCGGTCTGGTGGGTACGACATCTGGCCTCCTTCGCACAACCGGGCTCAGGCCGGCGCACCGCCCAGCAGATCCTCAAAGGAAGCGCCCAGCGCAAAGGGATCCAGTGGAGCGGCCGGCTGGTACGTCTCGATCAGATCGGCCAGTTCCCGCGCGCCGCGGTCGATCCGAGTCCGCAATGGGGGCTCCGACATCCGCGGAGCCTCGTCGGCCACGGCCTCCTCGTCGGAGTCCCGGCCGTCAGAGGCGGCCCAGTCCTCGGGTGCCGCGAAGACCGACGTCGGTGCCACCGCCGCGCGCATGTAGGCGAACAGCGGCCGTACGGCGTGCTCGAGCGCGAGGCTATGGCGCGCCGTCCCTCCGGACGCGCCAATGAGCACGGGTTTGTCCACAAGGGACTCATCTGGCAACGCGTCGAAGAACGACTTGAACACGCCACTGTAGGAGGCCTTGAAGATCGGCGTCACGGCGATCACGCCGTCGGCTACGGCGATTGCGTCGAGCACCCGGGCCAGCGCGGCCGAGGCGAACCCGGTGAGGAGGTGGTTGGTGATGTCGTGGGCGTGGTCGCGAAGCTCCACAACGTCGAGGGTCGCAGTGGTACCGCGTCGGTCCAGCTCGGCCACGGACGCGGCGGCGAGCCGGTCGGCCAGCAGCCGGGTCGAGGACGGATGGCGCAGGCCACCGGAGACCACGACCAGCCGTCGATCAGACACTCGCAGCCTCGTCTACTATGGACTCCAACTGGGCTGCGGCCTTGAGGGATGCGTGAGTCGGCGCGTCCGGTACGTGGGCCGAACGCCGCGCCTCGAACTCCTTGCGCAGCACCGGCAGCACCTCCTCGGCGAGCATGTCCATCTGTTCAAGCACAACCGGCAGCGGCAGACCGGCGTGATCCATGAGGAACAGCTGACGCTGGTAGTCGCCGACATAATCACGGAAGCCGAGAGTCCGGTCGATGACCCGCTGCGGGCTGCCGACGGTGAGCGGCGTCTCCGCCATGAACTCTTCCAGCGACGGGCCATGCCCGTACACCGGCGCATTGTCGAAGTACGGCCGGAATTCCCGTATCGCATCCTGGGAGTTGGGGCGCATGAAGATCTGACCGCCGAGCCCGACGATCGCCTGCTCCGCGTCACCGTGGCCGTAGTGCGAGAAGCGCTCCCGGTACAGGCCGACCATTCGTTTGGTGTGTTCCTTGGGCCAGAAGATGTGGTTGGCGAAGAAACCATCGCCGTAGTACGCGGCCTGCTCGGCGATCTCGGGGCTGCGGATCGACCCGTGCCAGACGAATGGCGGGATGCCATCGAGCGGACGCGGCGTGGAGGTGAACGACTGCAGCGGAGTGCGAAAGCGGCCCTTCCAGTCGACCACGTCCTCGGTCCAGAGGCGTCGCAGCAGGGCGTAGTTCTCGATGGCGAGGGCGATGCCGTTGCGGATGTCCTGGCCGAACCACGGGTAGACCGGACCGGTATTGCCCCGGCCCAGCATGAGGTCGACCCGGCCGTCGGCAAGGTGCTGCAGCATGGCGTAGTCCTCGGCGATCTTCACCGGGTCGTTGGTGGTGATGAGCGTCGTCGCCGTCGAGAGCAGCAGGCGTTCGGTCGCAGCGGCGATGTAGCCGAGCATCGTCGTCGGGGACGACGGCACGAACGGAGGATTGTGGTGCTCGCCGGTGGCGAAGACGTCCAGCCCTATCTCCTCGGCCTTCAGCGCGAGGGTCACCATGGCCTTGATCCGCTCGTGCTCCGAGGGCGCTCGGCCGTTCGTGGGGTCCGGCGTCACGTCCCCGACGGTGAAGATCCCGAACTGCACCTCCCCAACCTACCCCGGGTCACAGCACCGCATCCGCCAGACGATGTACCTCGTCGACGTCGGCGACGGTCGGCACGAACATCAGCTCGGTCGCGCCAGCCGCCGCGAACTCCTCGGCTGTGCTCTTGGCGGCGGCCGCCGACCGTAGCGCCCCTTCGGCGATCCCGTCGGCCCACTCACCGAGAAAGCCGTAATAGCGGCGAAGCGCCGCACCCGATGCGTCCGGATTGGACATACCAAAGTAGACCAGCGCGGCGATGCGGGGTTCACCGTCGCGGCCGCCATCCCGCCAAGCCGAGCGGACCTGCTCCGCCATGCCCGTCAGTCCCTTCGCACCGCTGCCGCCGGCGGTCCAGCCGTCGCCATAGGCCACCACCCGCCGGATCGCGGCTGGCGAGCCGCCACCGATGAGCATGGACACCCGGGTCCCGTTGGCCGGCGGCGGTCCGACCGGAAACTCACCGCCCGCGACCGGTTCGCCTCTCCACGCGCGGTGCAACAAGTCCAGCGTGTCGTCCATCAGCCGACCGCGCCGATGCATTGGCCGGGCCATCGCGTCGTAGTCGTCGGCGCGCCCGCCGACACTGACGCCGAGCGTGAAACGCCCGCCAGACATCGCATCCAGGCTCGCCGACGCCTTGGCCAGCCATACGGGTGGGTAGAGCGGAGCAAGCAGGATGTCGGTGAACAGACTGATCCGTGACGTCGCCCCGGCCGCGACGGCGAGTGCCGTGAGCGAGTCATACGTCGGGTAGACGATCCGGTCGAGGGTGCTCAGCGCAGCGAATCCGCGGACCTCGGCCCGACGCGCCCACTCGGCGATCGCCGGGCCGGGGATATAGAGCGTATTGGGTAGTCCGATCCCGATCTTCATACTTGCGACCCTAGCTCCACTCGCCGCTACAGTGCTCCTCGTGGAAATCGCTGCGAACGTGGTCGTGGCAGTCGTGGCACTGCTACATGTCTATTTCCTGGTCCTGGAGATGTTCCTGTGGACGACGCCGACCGGACGGCGCGCGTTCGGACTGGACGCCGACTTCGCGCAACGGTCGCGGGCACTGGCCGCGAACCAGGGGCTCTACAACGGGTTCCTGGCGGCCGGTCTCGTCTGGGGCCTGGTCGCGGGCGGGTCGGTCGGGTTCGCGGCGAAGGTGTTTTTCCTGATCTGTGTGATCGTCGCCGGCGTCTACGGCGCGGTGACGGTCAACCGTCGCATCGCGCTCGTTCAAGCCGCGCCGGCGGCGGTCGGCCTGATCCTGGTGCTGCTCGCCTCGTAAACGCACGGTCGCATTTACGTATAGACGACCTTCGGCGAGGCGAACCCCGGCCCATGATCATCCGTTGAGGCCTGATGAAGCGGATTTGGGTCGCGGTCCCGGCATCGGTGGCAATCGTGGCGACCATCGCGACGATGACGGGCGTTGCTCTAGGCACTCGTGCGAACGCGACCCGGCGACCCGGCACCCGGAGACCCAGGACCCGCCCTCAGCCGCCGCGGCCACGTCCGACCCCGTCCTGTTGCCAGCTCCGTCATCGTCACCGGCGATGAATGAGCTGGCGAAACCTCCGCCTCGTTCGATGTCGACGACTTTGCCATTCCCCACATCGACGCTTCCGCATGCGGCGGCTTCCACACCGGCCCCGACGACGCCAACGACCGCTGGTTGGACGATCACCTGGCAGGACGAGTTCAACGATCCGGCGGGAACCCGGGCAAGCTCGGTTCGGTGGGGTTACGACGTGGGCGGTGTGCCGCGGTGGGGAAACCAGGAATGGGAGTACTACACCGATCGGGCCCAGAACGTCGCCACCGACAGGCTCGGCAACCTTGCCATCACGGCGCGGAAGGAATCGCTCCCTGGCACCCTGCCCGGCGGCGCCCGAATCGCTGACGCATCCCACGTGTTCGCGATCGAGTGGTCGCCCGACCAGGTCATCTGGCGCCTCGACGGCCAGCTCTACTTCAGCTACGCCAAGGGTCAGCTCGCCGCCGGCACGGCCTGGGTGTTCGACCACCCCTTCTTCATCCTGCTCAACCTTGCGGTCGGCGGTGGTTGGCCGGGGCCGCCGACGGCGTCGACGATCTTCCCAGCCACGATGCTCGTGGACTATGTTCGCGTCTACGCCGGGGCGTGACGCCAGGGGCTGGTCCAAGCGTCAAAACGCGTCAGAACAGGCCGGGGACGAGGGCACGACGCTGCGGTGGATACTCCGGGAACGTCGCCCGATACCATCGATGATTGGCGATCGCTCGCGGCACCAGATTCGCGGCCGTGTACGACGCGAACGCCAGACCTGGAAGCGACCACGTCGCTAAGGCCCACCCGCACCACTCCACGATCTCGCCGAGATAGTTCGGGCAGGAGACCCATCGATACATGCCGCCGTACGGAATCCGGTAGGCACTCTCACCGGAATCCCGCAGTCGGCGCAGCGTCCGGTCGGCACTGAGGTTCATCGCATAGCCGGCCAGGAACAAAGCGGCGCCCGTGAGGAACCGTGGATCCCAAATCCAGGAGGTCGGGTAGCTGCCGAGGTCCGATACCCAACGTCCATTGATGTACGCATTCAGAAGGTTAAAACCCGATGCCAGCAACGTGATCAGCACGGGGATCCGACCGCTCCCACGCATCAGGAGTGGATAGATGAACGAGCGCTGCAGGTAGTGCAGTTGCCACATTGCCAGGAACAGCAGTGGTACCAGCTCGGCCCGATGTGAGCCGCCAAGAAACACCACGGCGAATACGATCGCCGAGACTGCCTCCATGGCGATCCAACCGACGCGCGCAGGTACGGTCGGCCCCCACCCGGATCGGCCATGTCGGCCATACGGTGCGGTGATGAATGCAAGCCCGACCACAGTTGCCGCGGCGAGGATGAACTCCAACGTCACCAGCGACGCAAAGAACCCGGACACGGATGGTCACCATAGCCGAGGTCGCCGACCAGAGGGAGGACGGATCGTGCCTGGCGCGACATCCGGTCGCGCGCGGGCGCGGCGCTGATTCGGTACGCTCGCGACTCGGTTAGTCGCGGAGGAGTCGGCATGCAGTGGATCAGCCGGTACCGGTGGCATGTGTTGGCTGGGCTGCTCCTGATCGTCGGCGCGATTGTGACGACGATTCTCCTTTGGCCAGACAAGGAGGAACCGCAGCGGGCGCGGGTGTACCGGGACTACGACGTCTGTGTCCTGACCGGCAGTCGTGGTCTCGCCGATGCACAGGCATCCGCCGTCTGGAAGGGTGCTCAGCAGGTTTCCCTGCTTCGCAAGGTACGGCTGCTCTACGTGCCAGTCGCCGGTGACCAGACGCCGGAGCGTGCGGCGGAGTTCCTTGGGAGTCTGGTGCAGCAGGAGTGCGAGGTGATCGTCGCGGTCGGTGAGGCACCCGTCGCCGCGGCGGCCGCGAATAAGTCAAAGTTTCCACATACGGCAATAGTCGCAGTCGGCGACGATATCGACGAATCGTCAAATGATCGTGTCACCTCGTCCACAGTGGAGCTATTGCTCCGCTTAGTTCCTGCGGGCTGACCCACTCGGCATCGGCTTGCACAGCAGGAATTCTTAGGCTGGGCCTTGTACCCACTCATTGATCTATGGCAGTGTGGCGACGTTCGTTGGCTGTCCTTCGGGCGGAGGTCGCATCGTGCGGTCAATTTCGATTCGGTTGGCTGGCATTGTCGCGATTGTTCTCGGAGTGACGGTTGGTCTCCCGCCGGGCATGCCGCCGGCCGGCGGCCGGTTCCCGCTTGATGCCATATGGGACCTGTTGTCCATGCGAACTGCGTGGGCGGCGGCCGATCCGGACACGCCGAAGCAGGATCGCGGTGACGCGGTCGACCACGGCCATCTCGCCACCACTGGCGAGACGCGGGCCAACGGAGGGTCGGGTCGCCCCCGGGGCAAGGGCGCCGGCGAGCTGAACGCGTACCAGCCAGTCTCGGTTCCACGGCCGGCGGCTCGGCAAACGCGGGCCGCCGGCAAATTTGACGAGGCGACATCACGGCGCAATGCGGCTCGCTCGTCGGCGACGGTGGACTTTTACGACAACGCAGATGGCTCGGTGACGCAGATCGTCTCCTCGGCCCGGAAGAACTACGAGTCTGCGCGCGGGGATTGGCAGCCGGTCGATACGCGGCTGGTCGAACGCGCCGATACCGCGGCACCGGCCAGGCCAGGCGGTCAGGTCGGGGATGTGCGATTGACATCCACCGCGAACGATCTTGTCGTTTCGCTGGCTGGGCCGGGTCGCAGCGAACGGGCAGGGGGTCGACAAGAGGCTGGGGATCGCCAGCAGGCACAGCTGGGTTCGTGGCAGGAATTGGCTTCGGTGACGCTGCCCACCGGCGAGGTGTTTGGATACGGGCTCCAGGGCGCGGCCCCGGTGCTGCCCACGGTGCGCGGCTCCGCCGCAACGTACCCGGGGGTCCTGCCGCGTACAGACATCAAGGTTGAAGCGTTGAGCGCCGGCGTCAAGGACACGCTCGTGCTGCAGTCGCCGGACGCGGGGTCCGAGTGGGTATTTCCGTTGCGGCTTGAAGGACTGACGCCTCGTCTGGAGCCGGATGGATCGATATCCCTGCTGGACCGCAAGGGCAGCATCGCCGCCCGAGTGCCGGCGGGTTTCATGGAAGACTCCAATGTCGATCCGCGCTCGGGGGCGCCGGCTCAGACCTCGTTGCGATATGAGCTGCTTGAGACCGACCAGGGACAGGCGCTGCGGGTAATCGCGGATGGGGCATGGCTGCGTGATCCTGTCCGTAAGTTCCCGGTGTTCGTGGACCCTGGCCTTTGGTTGTACACGGACGGCGACGTCTTTATCGACAACATCGCGGGACCGCCGCACGACGGCGACAACGTCCCGGTCGGCACGTTCGACGGCGGCGCCACGAAGGCCCGCTCGTTCCTGTCATTCGGCAACTTCGCAAGTCAAGGCCTGGTCGGCAAGCACATCACGGGCGTGAGCCTATGGCTTTGGCACACTTGGTCGTTTGACTGTAACCACCACCTCCCCGTGACGGTGTCGGCGGTCGGGAGTTCCTGGTCTGTCTCGGGCATCGCCGCGGCTCCGCCATCGGCCTATCCCGGACCGTCGCTCTCGTCGGTGGTCGGCACGCTCCAGATCGACGACAACACTCCGGCCTGTACCAACGGCGCTGGCGACCGGTCGATCGGCCACTGGCGCTCCACGGACCTGAATGCGGCCCTCTTCAATGCGTGGTCGGCGGGCACGGCACCCAACTATGGCCTAGCACTGACCGCGTCGGAGACCGACAGTAACGGCTGGAAACGTTTCACATCGAGCAACTACGACTACTACAAGAGCCCTCAACTCAACATCACGTGGGAGGACAACGCAGCGCCGCAGATCATGGCAATGTACCCGTCGCCAGGTTATTCGGCCGGGACGCTGACGCCCGAACTCGTCGCGGAGGGCTTCGACTCGGACGGTTTTCCGAGCCCCGTGAAGTACGAGTTCTTCGTCTATGACGCCGAAAACAACAACGAGCTGGCCAATTCTGGCACCTGGTCCACGTCGCCCGCATGGCGGGTGCCGTCGGGCACGCTGGCGTGGGGCAAGTCGTATCTATGGCGGTCCGCCGTGTTTGACGGGCAGGCGGTCTCGTATGGGCCGTACTTCTCGCTCTCGGCGCAGGTTCCTCAGCCGCTGATCACGGGCGGACTGTCGCAGGACCCAAACGGGTTGGGCATCTTTGCATCGATAGGTAACTACACCACCTCCGCAGTCGACGCGCAGGTCGCCACGGTGGGGCCCGAGCTGGCAATCCGGCGTTCCTACAACAGCCGCGATCCCCGGATCACTGGCGCCTTCGGGGCGGGTTGGTCGTCGCTACTGGACGCCGAAGTGAGACCAGCGGACGCGCAGAACCCGCCCGGCCTGGTGACGGTGCGCTATCCGACGGGCCAGGAAGTGACCTTTGGTCGCAACGCAACCGGATCCTGGGAGGCCGGATCGGGCCGATTCAGCACGCTCTCTGAGCCCGCCGTCGGATATCAGCTGGTCGACAAGAACGCCACGACCTTCAAGTTCGCGCAAAGCCTCGGCAGTGGCCGCTACGGGCTGAGCACCATTACCGACGCAGCTGGCCGGACTTTGAGCCTCGGCTATGCCAACGGGCGCGTGGAGACCGTCACGTCCGCGTCCACCCGCGTCTTGAACCTGACGTGGAGCACTCCGCCGGGGAGCAGCACGGCCCGGGTGCAAACGGTGAGCACCGGCCGAGCCGTGCCGGCGGACCCGGCTTCCGTATCGACATGGACATACGGCTACGACGGCAGTCGGTTGGCGTCGGTGTGTCCGCCGGAGACACCGGCGCAGTGTTACACCTACAGCTATTCCGCCAACGAGACGGTCTCCCTCCATCCGACCGCCGTGCTGGACGCGGCACCTCGCACGTACTTGCGGTTGAATGATTCGACCACGACCGGCACCGCGGAGAACTCCGCGATTGATAGCCTGCACGTGGCAATCGGCAGTTACGTGAACGTCGCGCCAAGCGCCGACGGTCCGTTCCCGGGCGCGAGATCAGCGTCCTTCAATGGCACCACATCACGAGTCGAGCTGACCGGTGAGGACGTCGCTCTCGAGGCGCAGTACCAGTCGATATCGCTGTGGTTCAAGACCCCAGCCGGCTCGACGAGCGGTGGAGTGCTCCTGGCGACGCAAAACACCACCGCGGGCCAGTCAGGGACGGGCTCCATCCCCATCCTTTACGTAGGGACAAACGGCAAGCTCTACGGCGAGTTCTGGACCGGCACCACCAACCCTCTCGTCTCGAGCGCCAATGTCAACAACGGCAGCTGGCACCACGCCGTGCTGACCTCGACCCCGTCCAGCCAGGTGCTCTACGTCGATGGCGTGGCAGCCACCACCAACGAGTCCCAGGCCCCGCATGCTCACTTGAACTACGCCTTCCTCGGGGCTGGCCAGTGGACGGGCTATCCAGCGACAACAGGTGACCACGGCTTCTTCAACGGCTTCATGGCCGAGGTTGCGTTATTCGACCGGCCGTTGACACCGGCAGCAGTGTCCACTTTGTACACCACCGGCAGCACGCCGTCACGCCCGCTGACGAGCGCCAACCGTCCGTCCGGCGCCGCGGTAGCCAGCATTGACTACGACCAGTCCAAGGGGGTCGTCGACGCTCTCGTCGATGCCAACGGCGGCACTTGGGTCCTGGATGACCCGCAGCGCAAGGGTTCCGACCTCACCTACGCCTCGGCCGTCCTGGCGTCCGGACCATCCAACTACTGGCGTCTGCAGGAGTCGAGCGGCGACGTAGCGGTCAACGCGGTCAACGGCCTCATCGCCGAATACAGCACTGTGACCCTGGGTGTCCCGGGACCGTTGACCACCGCCGATAACCCGCCGACAGCGGCTGGATTCGACGGCGTGGCGTCCGCCATCTATATCGAAGGCGCGCCGGTGAAAACCACCGCCGCGTTCAGTGTCTCGACGTGGGTGAAGCTCAACACGGAGACATCGGGATACCAGGCCATCGCGATCATGCCCGGCGTCTACGGCACGGCGTTCGGACTCTGGTACGACGGGACCGCCGACCGATGGGACACGTCCATGGGCTTGCGGGCGCCGGACGGCACGACATCCTTTCAGCCCGTCTACGGGCCGCAGGGCCAGCCGAGCGCAGGCGTCTGGACGCACCTGACGGTCACAGCCGACCCGGACACCAGCAAGATAATCCTCTATGTGAATGGCAGCGAAGCGGCGGAGCGGGTTCAAACACTGCCGTTCAACAACGAGGCGGAGCAGCTGGACATCGGCGAGTACTACGGCACGGAACACCTGAACGCAACGCTGGCCGAGTTCGCCACCTTCCGCCGGGCGCTGACAGCCGACGAGGTGGCTGCGCAGTACCGTGCAGGTCAGGACAGCGCAGGTGCACCGGTGAAGATCGTCAAGATCACCGATCCAATGGGCGGCACCAGGATCACGACATACGACCTCCTCAATGGTGGACGGCTGATCCGATCCCAGGACACGCGCCTGTTTGACACCGTGTACGGCTACGACACCAGCGGGTTCCTTCGCTCGGTGACCGACCCCAACGGCAACATCACGATCACCGGTCACGACGTGCGCGGCAACGAAGTGTCCCGGTCGACCTGCCAGGACCAGTCGCAGAACGCGTGCTCGACGGTCTACTACACCCACTTCCCGAACAACCAGGACAAGAACCTGCCGCCCATCGCCACCAATGATGCCGTCCTCACTATTCGGGACGGCCGTTCGTCCAAGAATGACGACAACACGTACAAGACGACATTCGCCTACGACGGAGTCGGCAACCGAACCAGCGTCACCGACGCGTTAGGTCGAGCCACCACCACCGCATATAGCGACGGCAGTCAACCCGCAGTCGGGGGCGGCTTTGTCCCGGCGGGCTTGCCAATCCTCGTGACCAGCCCTGGCGGCGCCCAGCACCGGGTCGAGTACTACTCCAACGGTGACGCGGCGGCCACTGTCGATGCCGCCGGGAAGCGCACCGAGTACACCTACGATGGCCTCGGCCGCTTGATCCAGGCGAAGGAGATCTCCAACACCTATCCAGCCGGTGTGGTGACTGGCTACAGCTACGACAACAACAGCCAGCTCAAGACCACCACCGCACCGGCGATCATCAACCGCGTGACCGGCGCGACGCACACCGCTCGCACCACGCTCTGGTACAACGCCGACGGCCAGCCATGGAAGTCCACCGTGGAGGACCTCACTGGCGGCGACGCGGCGCGTGAGACTGAACGCCACTACAACGGTCTCGGTCAGATCGACTGGATACAGGACGCCGGCGGCAACCGCACTGCGTATACCTATGACCTGCGAGGCAACCGGATCACCCAAACGCCGGTCGACGGCAACGGTGCTCCGGTCGGAGCGACGATCACCATGGCCTACGACGGCGAGCGGCACCTGCTCACCGCCGCCGTCAAGGACTACTACCCGAACACGCCGAACCCTGACCTGCAGCTGGAGTCACGCGACTACGACCCGGGCGGTCGACTCGCCAGGGTTGTCGACGTCATGCAATGGCAGCTGCTCTACACCTACTGGGACAACAACCTGCTCGCCGAAATCACCCGCCGGGACGGGGAGACCGGTCCCAGCACGGTGGTTGAGTCGAAGACCTACGACGGCGCCGGTCTGGTCACCGCGTCGCAAACCGCCAACAACACGCTCACCACGACCTACACCGTTGATGCGCTCGGCCGCACCGTGTCGCAGACCGCTGACCCAACCGGTGTCAACCGCACGACCAGCTACACGTACGACCGCGACGACAACGTGGTGTCCACAGTGATCAGTGACGCGTCCGGTGCGTCGCAGACCACGCGTCGCCTCTACGACCGAGTCGGGCGTCTGATGGCCCAGACCGCCGACCCGGATGGGGATTCCGCTCCCGTCGGTTGGTGGAAGCTGAATGAAACGACGGGCCTGACCGCGGCCGATGCGTCTGGCAACAGCCCAGCCACTGCCCCGACGGGCGTGACGTGGTCGACGAACCATGGCGGGTCGGCCGTCTTCAACGAGACCGGCTCGATGGCCACCACCGGCCCGGTCATCGACACCACACGCTCATTCACTGTCTCGGCCTGGGTCAAGCTCGGATCGGCTGTCTCGGGCAACAAGGGAGCAGTTTCGCAGGACGGCACCTTCCGCAGCGGCTTTAGTCTCGGCTATGACTTTGAGGAGTACAACCGCTGGCAAATGGGAATGTGCGAACCCAACACCGATGGCAACTGCCACGGAGTGGTTTCGACCTCCGTGCCCTCAACCGGCACCTGGACCCATCTGACCGGTGTCTACGACCAAGCGGCGGGGCGACTGAAGCTGTACGTCAATGGGTCACTGCAGGCCGATGGCTCGATGCCGGACGCATGGCAGGGAGCTGCCGGCCCGCTGCGCATTGGCGGTGGCCAATGGGACGGTTGGATCGGCGACAATTGGAAAGGCTCCATCGACGACGTTCAGGTCTACCAGGAGGCCCTCACTTCGACGCAGATCTCAGCGATCTATAACGGCACCGCGCCAGCCGCCGGAGCGTCGGTGATCCGCAGTAGCTTCAGCTACGACCAGCGCGGCCTGCCCATCACCACCACCGACCCCAACGGCGCGACGTCCTATGTGGACTATGACGAAGCCGGTCGTCAGGTGGTCACCACCTCGCCGTCGGTGTGGTCCGAGGAAAATGGTGGTGCGCCGGTCTACGCGCCGGCGGTATCGATGGTCGGCTACGACACATTCGGGATGGTCACCGAGACCCGCGACCCGAAGGGTCGCACGATCACGACCGCCTACAACGCCAACGGCCAGCCAGTCAGCCAGACACTGCCGAACTACACGCCGCCCGACGGCGGTGCCACGATCTCCAATGCCCACAGCGGTGTCGAGTACGACTCGCTCGGGCGGGTATCGATCACCACTGACCCGTTGGGCCACGAGACCGAGCATCACTCTGACGCACTCAACCGGCTCGAGTGGGTTCGCACGCCCGACGGCAAGGAAACGCACTACGAGTACAGCCTCGGCGGACAGGTCACCGCCGTCATCGACCCCAATGGTGCCCGGGTCGAGGCGACGTTTGACTATCTCGGCCACCAGGTCACTGCCACGCAGGTCGTGCGCCAGCCCAGTTCTGCGCAGTACACCACCAACTTCGAGTACTGGCCGTCCGGGCTGCTGAAAAAGGTCACGCCACCTGGGCGCAGTCCATCCACGAACGTCTACAACGCGGTCGGTGAGACCACCCGGATCACCGATGCCGCCGGCAACAACACCGACTACGCGTATGACTTCGCGGGCCGGCTGCGCCAGACGACCCTGCCCGACGGCAGCGGTGGACGCACCACGTACGACGGCGCCGGCCGACCGGTCACCTCTCAAAGGCTTGACACCAACGGCAGCACCGTCCTCAGCACGAGCTCGGTTGCCTACGACCGATCTGGAAACGTCGTCAAAGCAACCGATGGGCGCGCGCACAACACGCTATTTGTCTACGACCCCCTGGGCCAACTCCGGCAAACAACCGAACCGGTCTCGGCCACGGCGTCGCTTGTGAGCTCCTACGCGTACGACATCGCCGGTGCTCCTACCCGATTCACGAACGCACGCGGGCAACCCTTCCTCACGACCTACAACACCTGGGGTCTGGTCGAGTCGACCATCGAGCCGTACACCGCTGCCCACCCGACCCTGCCGGAACGTACGTTCACGACCGCCTATGACCGTAACGGGCAGGCGACCAAACAGATCCAGCCCGGCGGCGTCTCCATCACCAACACCTACAACGACATGGGCCGGCTCACGCTCGCGAGCGGCACGGGCGCCGAGGTCGTCACGGCCAACCGCAGCTACGACTACGACGACGCTGGCCGGCCCGCGCACATCTCCGCGCCCGGCGGGACCAACACGCTCACCTGGGACGACCGCGGACTCCTCCTATCTGTAACAGGCCCGTCCGGAAACTCGTCGTTCGAGTACACGGCAGACGGGCTCGTGGCGAAACGGACGGATGCCGCCGGAGTGACTGACTATCACTACGACACGGCCGGACGTCTCGACGGGATCACCAATGCCGCCGCCGGAGTTGACACCACCCTTGCTTACAACACGCTGTCTCAAGTCCAGACCATCACCTACGACAACGGCAACAACATTCGCACCCTCGGCTACGACAAGCTCCACCGGCTCAAAACCGACGTCGTCGCGGTCGCGCCCCCAAACAACACCCAGCTTGGATCCATCACGTACGGCTACGACAACAACGACAACATCACCAGCAAGAACACGGTCGGCTTCGCCGGCGCCGGCAACAACACTTATGCCTACGACTGGGCGGACCGGTTGACGTCGTGGACGGCCGGCACGACCACGACCAACTACGGATACGACGGCGCCGGTAACCGCACGCAGGCGGGCAGCCGCACGTTCACGTATGACGAGCGCAACCGACTCGTGAACGACAGCCTCGGCAACAGCTACACCTACACGGCCCGCGGCACACGAGCCGCACAGCAGACCCCGACCCAACAGACCCTACAGACACTGACCGACGCGTTCGGTCAGGTCCTGCGCCAGGACGCCAGCCCGACCCAACACGCCGACTACACCTACGACGGCCTTGGCCGAGTCGTCGTACCGGGTTACTCCTACACCGGTACGGGCAATGATCTCGCCACCGACGGGACGACCAGCTACCTGCGTGGGCCGTCGGGTGCACTTGTCGGTGCCGTCCAGGGCGCGACGAAACGTCTCGTGTGGACAGACCAGCACACCGACGTCGTCGGCCAGTTCACGCCCACGTCCACCGCACTCACCGGATCGGCCACCTACAACCCCCTCGGCGGTGTCGTAACCGCCGCCGGCCTGATCGGATCCCTCGGGTACCAATCCGAATTCACCGACGGACTCACCGGCCGCGTGAATATGCATGCCCGCTGGTACAACTCCGACACCGGCCAATTCGACAACCGTGACACCGTCGGCCTGTCTCCGATTCCTGCCTCGGTCAACGCCAACCGCTACGCCTACGGCAACGCCAATCCGCTGTCGAACACCGACCCCAGCGGCCATTGGTTCGTCGAAGGCAACGAGGTGGAAAACGCGGACTACCAGGACGGCCAGGTCACCAACACCAGGACCTGGACCAGGCAGAGCTACTACCAGGCTCTCGAGACGATCGAGCTGAACAAGAAAGCCAAGGCGGTCAAGGAGCAACTCGAATCATCATTTCGCCTCTGTGCCAACAACGCCGCGTGGGGCCGAGGCGAATGTGCGGCCGCGCCCACGGTGGATGAGACCGGTTGTGCCTCCGCGCTACCGGATCGCAAGGTCCAGAAGCTCATCATCGGTGACATCGAGCAGATGACGACGCTGGCAAATTGCACCACGCTCGTCGTCGCCATGGACGGCAACGCCTACATCAACGGCAAGTTGTATGGGCGGAGCTCGTTCTCCACCCAAGTCAGGGATCCAACCACCTGGGCGATGATCACCTATACGACGACGCCGTACGACCTCGCCGAATCTATCGACACACGTGCCGGCCACTACGGTGGTTACGGCCCGGACGGCGAGGACCGCGACGCCATCACCGCTCTCGTCTTCGGCGATGCGCTCCAAGCCGCCTACGGCAAGAGTGAGGCGCGAGCCGGAGCCCAGAAGGCGGCCGAATGCCAGAAGTCCTTCGTGTGCCGCAACGCGGAATGGATCACCGTAATAGGTTTCGCGCTCGCGGTCGGCTGCGGTGTGGTCACCGCAGGTGCGGCTGCTGCCGCCTGCTTTGTCACCGTCGGCGCGGTGACCAGTGTCGCCAAGGACGCAGCGCAGGGCAACATCCACTCCATCGATGATGTTATCTACTCCGCGGCAAAGGGCGGCGGATCTGGTCTGCTGGATGCCACCACCGGGGGCGTCGGCGGAAAACTGGCCGGGCTCGTCGTCAAAGAGGCCGCCACCCGGGCCGGTGCAAAGCTCGTGACAACTGCTGGCGGTGCCATCGCTGGTGGCGCCTCCTCAGCCCTCTACGACCTCGCAACCACCGGTGACGTCAACCTCGCCAATCTCGCACTGGGCGTCGGCTTCGGTGCCGCCGGCGGCCTAGCGTTCAACAAGCTCTCCAGACTCTCCGGAAGTTGCCACAGCTTCCTAGCCGGCACCCTCGTCCTCATGGCCGACGGCACGACCAAGGCTATCGAAGACATCAAGGTCGGCGACCAGGTCACGGCGACCGATCCCAATACCGGCAAGACGACTGCGCAGCCCGTCACGGCACTGCACCTCAACCGCGACACCGACCTCACCGATGTCACGGTTGCCGTTCCGGCGGAAGCCGACGGAGCCGATGCGGAGCGGGCCACGGAGGGCAACGGCGGTCGCAGCACCCGCGGGCCCACCACCACGGCGACAATCAACACAACCGAACACCACGCATTCTGGAACGCCACCTCGGAAACGTGGACCGACGCTGCCCAGTTGGTCGCCGGGAGATCCACACTCGTCACGCCCGGCGGTCAGACACTCGAGGTGTCAGCTGTCCGGAACCATGCGGGCACCCAGAACATGCACGACCTCACGGTCGCGGCCGTCCATACGTACTACGTGTTGGCAGGGGACACGCCAGTCCTCGTGCATAACTGCAATATCGACGTGTATCACGCGACGTCGAGCGAAGCGGCCGCCGATAGCGTGATGCGCGGAATCAATCCGAATGTCCTAGGAGGCGATAGCAGATTTGGCCCGGCATTCCACATCTCACAGTACCCAGAAACGGCTGCTGCTGAGCTCGTTCATCATGGTCACACTCCAACACACATCGTCCGCCTTTCGTTCGACCAGCGGCGGGCCCGGGTTCTCGACCTGACGAATCCAGATATGGTCGACAGTCTCGGATATCGTTGGAGCGGCGCCATAACCCCCGCAACCCGCAACATTGGTGATGTAGCAAGATCGCTTGGCTATAACGCGATCAGATTTCCTTCGCTACGGGGAGCTGGCGACAACTGGGCCGTCATCGCCGACTTCAATGATCTGTTGACGCCGCTCGGGAGGGCTCCCATATGAGACTGCCACTCGCGTTGTACCGTTGTGCCCCCAATGGTCATGCGTTTAGGGCGCCCACGTCGTTCGACGGTTACGGGTCCCTGCTGCTACGTAGTCCCAGGACAGGCGCGCTCGTGAAGGCAGACCTGATCACCGACCCTGTATTCAAGGAGATTGAACGGCTGCTTTCCGCATTGCCCGAGTTCGAGCGCCTACCGGAGATTGAACGAGGACGGGCGATGCAAGCTCTGTTTGGTGCGACGTGCGATCCGGACGCGACCGGGAACCAGTTCGTGGCTGGAGCGAGTCCGTGCTGTCCCGTGTGCGACGACTGCGATGTTTCATTCCAAAGCGGAATCGAGCCGCCAGAGTACGCCGATATCGATGTCCCAAATGTCTCTCATGCCGGTTGGTATCGCCTCGAGCCAGACGACCGAAAAGGGGTCATGAAGGAAGCGCTTCGCATCTTCCTCCATCCGGATGACCCATGGACAACAGTTCCTTGACGTGAGTCTGGCGACTGTGCAGAGACACTGTTGTCCGAATGCATCAACTGATGTGGGAGAGTATGTCAATTTCTTCGGCGACTGGATGGTCGGGACGACGGAGTCAGGGTTCCGTGAGGGCCACGGTGCGTTGACGGGAACGGCGAGTGGCCATTGCCGATCCTAAGAGGACCAGAACGAACCCGACGAGGATTCCTTTGGTGATGGGTTCGTGGAGGAAGATGGCGCCGAGTGCGACGGCCACGGCGGGATTGATGTAAGTGATCACCGTCGCCCGCGTCGGTCCGACCTCGTTGACGAGGGCGAAGAAGAGCAGGAACGCGATCGCGGTACACAGGACGGCGAGCACGAGCACCGATACGATCGCCTCCGCCGGCGGCCACTGGCGCGGTAGCTGGAACACCGCCACCGGCGCGTAGACGGCACCAGTCAGCACAAGCGAAGCTGCGACCACGCCCAGCTCGGGGGCGCTTGACAGATGACGAGCCAGAATGAAGGGGCCGACGGCGTAACCGACGGCGACGACGCCCATCTGGAGCACCGCCGCGGTGTCGCCGGAACCGAGGTCGAGGCCGACCAGCGCGGCCACACCGGAGAGCCCGATGAACAGTCCCAGGGCCCGGCGCCAGTCAAGCCGATCGGACCGGGTGACCCAGCCGAGCACCGCGCCCACCAGCGGCACGGCCGCGAGCAGCAACCCCGCCAGTGAGCTGGAGAGCCGGCGCTCGGCGTTGGCGAGGAATAGCCACGGGATCGCGAGCTCGGCCGCCGTATAGGCCACCAGCGGCCGCCACTTCTTGACGAGCGGGCGCAGCTCTCCACGCGCGATCGCGATCGGGGTGAGCAGGAGCGCCGCGACCGTCGTGCGTAGGAACACCAGCGACGCCGGGGTGAGATGCTCCACAGCCACCTTGATGAACAGGTACGGAACGCCCCAGATCACACCCATGGCGAGGAACAGGAACCAACCCCGGCGTGACATCTGCCCTCCCTCGATGGATCGCGGCCCGATCGACCCTACCCGCAGGTCGATGACGGGCCGCTTCCCCAGCGGCGGCAGGGTAACGAGTGCCGGGCGGTAGGGTCACGCCGTGCGAACGCTGATGCGTCGAATGGCGAACCGACTCGGCCAGTTCACCCGACGCCGTACGGTCGGACCGTCCACTGGGCCGAGGGCGGCGGCGACCTCCGTAGCGTCGGCCGTACCGACGCCGGTCTTGACGCAGCCGTCGCGGCGAAGGCTGGTGTACGCGCCGAAGCTTGACGCTCGCGCCGACCCGGGGGAGGTCGTGTGGACGTGGGTGCCGTTCGAGGAGGATCCACACCATGGCAAGGATCGGCCCGTGCTGGTGGTTGGTCGGGAAGGATCGACGCTCGAGGGGCTGATGCTGTCCAGCAACAGCGAGCGCGAGGGACAGCAACACTGGTTCGCCCTCGGTCCGGGTGGGTGGGACCGGCAGCATCGGCCGAGTTGGGTCCGGCTGGATCGGGTGCTCGTCGTTGACGAGGACGGCATCCGCCGAGAGGGTGCGGTGTTGGACCGGGGCCGGTTCGACGCCGTCGCCGCCGAGCTGCGCCGTCACTACGGATGGGCGTAGCCGTACTGCTCACCGCCCCGGCCTACGACTGTCTAGTGTGGATGGTCGGGACCGCGGAAGGCCGGACTTTGTCACGCCCGGTCCGATGGCTGCTGCTCGGTGACGAGACTGCCCTGCGCGGCCGCGGATCCGGCTCTTCCGCCACCGGGCCCACGCAGGGCGTAGGCGATGCCTACGGCGACGACTGCGCCGACGAGCGGGCCGACCACGTACACCCAGTAGTCGTGGAAGTCGAGGCCAACGAGGTCGGGTCCAAAGGTCCGGGCGGGATTCATCGAACTCCCCGAGATCGGGCTGGCCCACAGACCCGCCAGCGCGATGTAGCCCCCGACGGCGATTGCGGCGACGACGCCAATGTTCTGAGCCCCCGAGGCCGTACCGAGAATCACGCTGACCAGGCCCAGCGTGAGCAGGGCTTCCATGAGCGAGGCCTGCCATCCCGAGTAGCCGTGGGCGACATAGTCCGCCCCGAACCTCGCCGACACCTTGGTCACCCCCTGCAGAAAGAGCGCAGCAAGCGTCGCGCCGATGAGTTGAACGACGATGTAGCCGGGGACACGACGAGCGGGAAAATCGCCGCGCAGCCAGAAGGCAATACTTACTGCGGGATTGAGGTGGGCGCCGGAAACCTTGCCCATGAACATGATGATCGCCATGACCATCAGGCCCGGAGCGACCACAGCGGCGGCCGGGCCGACCACATTCGGGAACGCGTGACTCATCATCGCGCCGCCAGCGGCAACGACCACCAAGAGGAACGTCCCGAAGAGTTCGGAAAACAGTCGCCGCCACTCCTTGTCGCGGTTTTGGAAGTCCCGCATCGGGCCGGCGATGTCTCGCTCGATCCAAGCCAGGACATCCGCAATGCCAACGTGTCTCGTCTCCTCGTTCACGGTTTCGACTCCTCTCAAGGGACGCCGCGCGCCTGCCACGTTCGCCGAAGTCCTACGTCGCTATCGTTCCGCGATCACGAGTTTGACACCCTCACGACCTCAACTGCGGGTGATTGTCCACATTAGGCAGACTTTCGATGCCGGAGCACGTGCATGGACGAGTCTCGGGTCAAAAGCGGTCTGCCTGGATGGACCGACAATTCGAGCGGCCCTTGGCTGGTCGGCCGAGTGTCGTTATGGTCGGCAGCGGGCCAAAGTACGAAGCGGTTTGGGTCACTGCTCCGCATCCGGCTGGCCTGAGTGCGTCAGTTGGCCGGTCGCTGCCGCAACCGGCGCATGGACCAGGAAATCGAGGGACGGGAAGGATCCGCGCACATGACCTACTGCCCTAACTGTGGCAACCGGGTGCCTGAGGGCGCACGGTTCTGCGGCGCCTGCGGCACAGCCTTGACCGACGCGGCTTCCCCACCGGGGAGCGGGCCGCCGGCATACAGCGCCCCACCCGCCTACGGTCCGCCACCGGGCTACTACTACCAGCCTCAGCCGGCTTACGGTATGCGCCAGACTCCGGTCTTCTTCACCGGTGATTGGGCCGGGGCCGGGATCGTCACCGGCATCGGCATCGCGGCCATGGCCGCCGTCGCCCTGATCGCCGGACTCGTCGGCAGCTCCGAGGCCAGCTCGAGCACGAAAGCGTCACAGCTCATCGGTGGGGTGTTCCGGGCCGTGGCCCTGGCCGCGGGCGGCACCCTGAAGGCGGAGGGCGGAATCGAGCTCACGTTCCGTCCGCTCGGCCTGACGCTGATTGGGTACACGCTGATCGCGATCTATTTTCTGCGGCGTCTGCGGCAGAGCCGGCCGATCACGGCCGTCGGTGTCGGCCTGCAGGCAGGTCGCCTCGGCACGGTGCACCTCGGCGCGATGCTGCTCGTGGCACTGCTCAGCCACATCTCCAGCGATGAAACCGGCAGCGCCGACATCATCTCGACCGTGTTCTTCGGGACCATCACGCTTGCGATCGCGCTGTTGGTGGCCTGGGTCATCTCACTGCCCAACCTGCTTCCCGGCCGGGTCGAGTACTATCGCGGCCTCATCGCGGGACCGATGAAGGCGGTCCTGTTCCTCATCGTCACGAGTTGCGCGGCCACCATCGGGTTGGTGCTCCTGCTCGTGTTGACCGACTCGGTGGGCGAACTCGGTCCGTTCAGCGCCGTGCTGCGGGGCCTGAACAACGGTGGCGACCTCGGCGACCTGTGGCGACCGCTGATCAGCCTGATCCTCATGTTCCTGCCCACGGTTGCCGGCTGGGCCGTGCTGTTCGGCATCGGTGTACCGTTGACGGCCACCGGTGCCACCCAGTCAGCGTCCATATTGGACGCGATCGACCAGGATGCTCGATTCTGGCTGTGGCCGGTCGCGGTGATCGCGCTGCTCGTCGTTACCGGCATCTACTCGGCGCGCCAGTCGCCGATCGCCCACAATGGACGGCCGATCGGCTGGTGGCTCGGAGCGGTCCTGCCAGTGGCGCTGTTCGTGCTCGCGTTGAGCGCGTCGATCAGTTCCTCGTTCGGGGGCCGGGACGCGTCGGTCGGCTTTGACCTGCTCTTCGTGATCCTGCTCGGCGGTGTCTTCGGGCTGGGGGCCGGCATGCTCGGCACGGTGTTGGTGCCGCGCCGACCACCCATGGCGTACGCGGGCTACCCACCGATGGGACCCGGCTACCCGCCACCGAACTATCCGCCACCGAGCTATCCGTCGGCGACCTATCCTTCGGCGGGTTACGGACCGGCCGCACCACCCGTACCTCCGTCGTCTTCGCCGGGCTATCCGCGGCATCTGGCGCCACCATCGATTCCCAGCCCAGCCTCGCCGCCTGAGCCGCCGACCGGCGTACTGCCGCCGCCGTACCAGAGCCCGGCGGCCCCACCACCGGCGGACTGATACATACTTCGCTGCGGCGTCAGGTGAGGTGCTGGTCGAACCAGGCGGTGAGTTTCGCGTAGGCCGCAGCGGCGGCGGTCGCATTGAAGCGGGTACCCGTGTCGTTGAAGAACGCGTGGTCGACACCGGGGTAGGTCACGATCTCGTACGTCAGGTTCGCGGCCTTCAGCGCCGCCTCGGCGCGATCGCGGCTGGCGTTGACGCGGCTGTCGAGCTCGGCATAGACCCCGAGCACGGCGGCGTTCGGCGACCCGTTGAAGGTGGCGCCGTCAGGCAGCGGCCCATAGAAGGGCGCCGCCGCCCCAAGCCGCGGCTCTCCGGCGGCGAGCAGGCTCCACACCATCCCGCCGCCGAAGCAGAAGCCGACCGCGCCCACCTTGTCACTCGGGTTCCGGCGCAGCAGCTCGGACACGGCGGCCTTCATGTCGGTCACGAAACGCTCCAGCGGTGCCGCGCTGAGGGCGGCGGTGGCCTGCGCCGGGTCGCTGAAGCTGGCGGTGCCGCCCTCCGCCGAGAGGAGATCCACGGCCAGGGCGGCGTAACCGGTTGTCGCCAGGCGCCCAGCCACCGAACGGATGTGGTCGGTCAAGCCGCGGTTCTCGTGGATGACGAGCACGCTCGCACGCGGTGCGGCGGGTGCCGCGTAGGCGCCCTGCACGGTCCGGCCGTCGGGAGCAGCGAACGTGATCGGCCCGGTGGCCGTCGCGGTGGGGCCGGCCGGGCCGGTCGCTGCGGGAGTCGACGGGGACGCCGGCGTGTTGCTTGGCGGAGGCTCGTTGCTTGGCGGAGGCTCGGCATCGCATGCCGCGATCAGGCCGAGCGCTGTCGTCGCCACCACCCCGAGCAGCCCCAGCTGGCGCAATGCCTCGCGCCGGTCGATGATCCCGTCTCCGTAGTCGACGACGACTTCGTCGACGAGATAGCGCTGGATGTGGTTCATAGAGCCACTGTAGGCGGGTGTGGGGGAGACGACGGTCGCTGACGACTAGCCCCAAGATCCGGACGATCATGGCCCGAACGCGGACAAATCTCGCCGATCATGAGCCGCAGGACATGATCGGCGCCAAGGCGGCTTACGATCGAGGCCACCCCAATACGCGCAGGACACGGGGGCCCATGGAGCTGGACACAGTAGACCGTGCCGCCAACGCGGGCACCCGCCGCAGATGGTCGGGGCGAGCGAGCATGGCCGTCGTCGCGGTCGTCGGATTGCTCGCGGGATGCGGTACCGACGCGCCATCGACTCCGACCTCGCTGGCCGGCCCCAGCGCGCACCGGACGATCCAGGATGTGCTCGACGCTCAATCGGCGGCACTGCTGACCGGCGACGAGGCTGGGTTCCTGGCCGACGTCGATGCGACGCGTACCGACGTGGTTGCCAGGTACCGGCAGCTGTTCGCCAACCTCCGGGCCCTGGAGGTCACGGGGTGGCAGCAGACCGCGTCCGGTGTGGACAGACAGGCGCCGATGCGGGTACCGCCCGATCCGGTCGAAGTGACTGTCGGGTACTGCCTCGGCGTCCCGGACTGCCCGCGGACTCTTCCGGGTGCCGCCGGCAACAGCCGGATCACGATGCGCGTGGGCTTCGCGATCGTCGCCGACCGGATCGTCATCACGAATCTGGTGGCGGCGTCGATGCCGGCGGCCGGCGAGGTGCTGCCGACCAGCATCGCGCGAATCGGACCGATGCCCTGGCAGCTTTCCCCGCTCGTGGTTGCAACGGGCGCCCGGACGATGGTCGCCACGACCCCGGACCTGGCCGGCCGGCTGCCGGCCACCCTCGCCGCCGCCGAGGCCTCGGCCGAGGTGGCCGACGGTTTCGCGCAGTGGGTCACGCCGCCGCGGTACTACATCTACCTGGCGGGGCCCGAGCAGTGGTCCTCCTGGTATGCCGATGCGCCCCGCGGCAACGAGGTGGGGCAGGCGATCACGACCGGCTCGCGAAGCGTGGACATCATCCTGGAGGCCGCGGAGGTCTCCGATGACGCCCTGGGATCGTTGCTGCGTCACCAGATGGGCCATGTCGTGACCACGATCGGTGTCAACCGGCGGTTCGCGGGCAGTGCGGTCGGCTCGCAATGGGTCCACGAGGGCATGGCCGAGACCGTGCGGTACGCCGTCGAGCCACGGTCCACTGTGGATTCCGCGCTGACCGCGCTACAGGGCTATCTGCGCACGGTAGAGACGATCGAAACGTTCCTCGATGCCGGCCGTCCGACCGATCGCGCCGGCTCCGATGCCTTCGACACCGCGTCCTTCCTGGCGATCCGCTACCTTCACTTCAAGTACGGCGCGGATCCGCTGTTCGCGTTCGCGGAGGAGGTGCTGCGGGCGCCCTTCACCGTCGGCCAGGCGACGATCGATGTCTTCCAGGCTCAGTGGTCGGACCTGGAGGCCGAGATCTGGTTCGCCATCTTCCAGCTCGGCTAGGTCTGCGCCGCACGATCGCTTCAACGTCGGCGGGGAATCGTCCACATGGGAGGAAGAGATGGCCTCGGCGCTTGCCGGCGGCGAGGTGTTGCCGGTGATTGTCGTAGTTGACGACGACACCGACACCCTTGCGGTAATCACCGACGAACTGCGCACGCGATACGGGCGTGACTACCGCGTTCTGTCAGAGTCATCGCCGACCCGAGCGCTGGAACGCCTGCGGGACCTCGCGAAGGCGCGTGACGAGATCGCGCTGGTACTGGCCGACCAGTGGATGCCGGAGATGTCCGGCGTGCAACTACTCGCTGACGTGCACCGCATCGATCGAAACGCGCGTCGCGGTTTGCTTATCCAATGGGGTGACCGTTCGACGTCGGATCCGATTCTGCGGGCATCGGCACTCGGACACATCGATTACTACCTGCCGAAGCCGGTGTACCTGCCGGACGAGCGTTTCCATCGGACGGTCACCGAGTTTCTCGACGAGTGGTGGCGAACGCGGGGCCGGTGGTTCGAAGTGGTCCGGGTCGTGGGCGAGGAACGTTCGGCGCGCTCGCACGAGATCCGCGACGTGCTGCACCGCAATGCCCTGCCGGTCGGTTTCTACACCGCGGAGTCGCCCGAGGGTCTCGCCATCCTCAGAGAGTTCGGTGCCGTGGGGGCATCACTGCCCGTGGTGATCCTTTACAACGGAAGGATCTTGGCAAATCCGACCAACAGTGAGGTTGCCGAGGCGATCGGAGTGAGAGTCCGACCCGGTACTGGGACCTACGACGTGGCGATCGTCGGCGCCGGTCCGTCGGGGCTCGCGGCGGGCGTCTACGCCGCGTCGGAGGGCCTGCGGGTAGCCGTCGTCGAACATGAGGCACTCGGTGGCCAGGCCGGAACGTCTTCTCTGATTCGTAACTACCTGGGTTTTCCGCGCGGCATCAGCGGTGCGGAGTTGGCGTTTCGGGCATTCGATCAGGCCTGGCTCTTCGGAACCGAACTCGTCTATGGCAATCCCGCAGTCGGACTCACCACGGACTACTCCGGCGCCCGTGTGATCACGTTGGCCGACGGTGGCAAGATCACTGCCCGGGCTGTTGTTATCGCTTGCGGTGTGTCGTATCGGCGACTTGGTGTCTCCGCTCTGGAGTCGTTGGTTGGCGCTGGGGTCTTCTACGGTGCCCCGGTGGCCGAGGCTGCGGCCTTTACGGGGCAGCGAGTGTTCGTGATCGGAGGTGGTAACTCCGCCGGGCAGGCAGCGCGGCACCTCGCTCGCTATGCGGACCAAGTGACAGTCCTCATCCGGTCGGAGTCGCTGGCTCAGTCGATGTCGGACTACCTGATCCGCGAGATCGACGCCGTGGCAAACATAGACGTGAGGCGCTCAACCGAGGTCATCGGCGGTGGCGGTGACGGCCAGTTGGAATGGCTCCAGCTCAGGGATCGGCGAACGGGCGATGTGGACACCGCACGTGCGGCGGCGGTCTTCGTTCTGATCGGGGCCGAGCCCAACACCGAATGGCTTCGTGGCAGCGTGGCGCGCGACCAGTGGGGCTACATCCTCACCGCGGGTGACCTCAACCGCGAGAGCGCTTCATGGCTGGTGGCGCGAGCACCACTCGAGTTCGAAACGAGTGTTCCGGGAGTCTTCGCGGTCGGTGACGTTCGCCATGGCTCGGTCAAGCGGGTCGCGTCCGCGGTCGGCGACGGTTCCGTCGCGATTCGCGCCGTCCACAATTACCTCGCCATGCCATCGACCGGCGTTCCTACGACGCCCCGCGCAGACCCAGGCTGAACCGCGGATTGTGCGCAGAACGGGGGTCGGTCGCGAATGGTCTACTGTGGACTGTCTACGCGCAAACGGTAGCCGCGCTTGACGATCGTCTGCACGAACTCGGCGCCGCCAAGCGCGGTCCGCAGGCGGGCGATCGTCATCTCGACCGCATGCTCGTCGCTGCCGCGGGGGAGCGCGGCCAGCAGCTCCGCCCGGCTGAGGACCCGGCCCTGCGCCGCGGCCAGCGCCCGCAGCACGGCCATGGGCGCCTGGGCGAGTGGCCGGATCGTCCCGTCCACGACCGCGGCATGACCACGAAGACACACGGTCGACCCAGCAACGCGCAGCTGCGGCGCCCGCTGGGGCAACACGTCCAGTAGCGCCCGGGCCAGCGCGCCGAGTCGCGCCCGGCCGGGCTCGAGCACGTCGATCCCGAGGTCGCGCAGCGGCGCCGCGGTGACCGGACCGACACAGGCGGCGAGGACATCACCGCGCAGTGCGGCCACGACCCCGTCCCGATCGGGGCCGGCTTCGGCGAGTACGGCCTCGACCGCGGGGGCCGACGTGAACGTCACCGCATCGACCTGACGGCCTCGGATCAGCTCGATCAGGCGCCGCAGTGGCGCGGGATCGGCCGGCGGCAACCAGCGGTAGATGGACAACTCGACCACGTCCGCGCCCGCGCCGCGCAGCGCCTCGACGAACTTCGGCTGATCGTCACCGTGCAGTTGCACCGCCATCCGCTCCCCGCCGACGCCCCTGTTCAGGAGGTGAGCGAGCACCTCGTCGCACGACTCGGACTGCGGCGACCAGTCGTCGGCGAGGCCGGCCGCCCGCAATGCTCCTCGCGCCTTGGCGCCGCGGGCGATGAGGTACCCGGCGTCGAGCGCCGCGGTCAGCTCGGCGGCCATGCCCCAGCCTTCGGCCGCCTCCAGCCAACCGCGCAGGCCGATTCCGGTCGAGATGAAGGCGATGGTCGGCGGTCGCTGGACCAACGCGGCCGTCTGCGCGAAGAGGTCCACGTCGTCGGCGATCGGCACGATCCGCAGCGCCGGTGCGATGAAGACGCGGGCGCCTCGGCGCTCCAGAAGGGCGGCGAGCTCGTCCCGGCGCCGGTCGGCGGTGATCGCCACGGTGAATCCGGCGAGTGGGGGATCGACGCACGTCAGCTCGGACATCGCACCTCCACCATTCCGTCCCGACAGCGCACCGGGTACGTCGGCACGACCACGTCGGACAGATCCAGACACTGGCCGGTGCGCAGGTCGAAGACGTGCTTGTGCATCGGGGAGGCCACGGTCGGAACCTCGCCCCGGCTGCCCACAATCCCCCGCGAGAGCACATACGCGCCGCAGGACGGGTCGAGGTTGCCGATCGCATGCAGCGTTCCGTCGTGGGTACGGAAGACCGCCACCTGCCTCTGACCGACGAGCGCGGCCACGCCCCTCTCGGGCGGCAGCCGGTCGTACGGGCATACGGCCGTCCATTCGGTACTCATCTCGGCATCCCGATGAGCACCGGCTGCCGTCCAGATCGAGCAGGATCGGCCGGTACGGGCTGATGGCGCTCGATCTCAAACGTGATCGACGGGTCGGGTGTGTCGGGCGCGTTGACGAAGGAGACGAACCGCTGCAGCCGGTCCGGATCGTCCAGTGTGGACTTCCACTCGTCCGCGTAGCCCTCGATGTGGCGAGCCATCGCCGCCTCGAGCTCGTCGGCCAAGCCAAGCGAGTCGTCCACGACCACGGAACGGAGGTGCTCGAGTCCGCCGTCCATCGCCTCGATCCACGAGGACGTCCGCGCCAATCGATCCGCGGTGCGGATGTAGAACATCAGGAACCGGTCGATGACCGCGATCAGGTCAGGCGTGGCCAGATCCGCCGCGAGCAGGTCGGCGTGTCGGGGCCGAAATCCGCCGTTGCCGCCGACGTACAAATTCCAGCCGCTATCCGTGGCGATCACTCCGAAGTCCTTGCCGCGAGCCTCGGCACATTCGCGAGCGCATCCCGACACGGCCGCCTTCACCTTGTGCGGTGCTCGCAAGCCGCGGTAGCGAAGCTCCAGCGCCACCGCGAGTCCGACCGAGTCCTGTACGCCGTACCGGCACCAGGTGGTGCCCACACAGGACTTGACGGTGCGTAGGGCCTTGCCGTAGGCGTGTCCGGATTCGAAGCCCGCGTCGACGAGCCGGCGCCAGATCGCCGGGAGTTGTTCCACCCGGGCGCCGAACATGTCGATGCGTTGCCCGCCGGTGATTTTCGTGTAGAGGTGGAAGTCGCGGGCCACCTCGCCGATGACGATGAGCTTCTCGGGCGTGATCTCTCCGCCCGGGATGCGCGGCACCACCGAGTAGGAGCCGTTGCGTTGCAGGTTGGCCAGAAAGTGGTCGTTGGTGTCCTGGAGCGCGGCCTGTTCCCCGTCGAGGATGTAGCCACCATGGGTGCTGGCGAGGATCGACGCGACCACCGGCTTGCAGATGTCGCAGCCGCGGCCGCGACCGTGCCCCGTGACCAGGCGCGAGAACGTGGTGATGCCACGCACGCGCATGAGGTCGAACAGCTCCTGCCGGCTGTACGCGAAGTGCTCGCAGAGGGCCTTCGACATCGGCACGCCCGACTGGGTGAGCAGCTGCTTGAGCAGCGGAACGCACGAACCACACGTCGTTCCGGCCCGGGTACACGACTTCACGGCCGCGATGTCGGCGCAGCCCTGATTGGTGATGGCGTCCACGATGGTCGCCTTTGTCACCGCGTTGCAGGAACAGACCTGGGCCGCGTCGGGAAGCTGCGCGTTCATTCCCTCGCCGCGTGGCGCCAGGATGGCCAGCGGTGGCGCCGGCAGCGGCTGGCCGAGGTGGGCTCGTAGCGTCGTGTACGCGTTCGCGTCGCCGACCAGGATGCCGCCCAGGAGTGTCTTCGCGTCATCGGAGAGCACCAACTTCGCGTAGACCCGGGTGGCCGGGTCGGTGAACGTCACGTCTAGTGGACCGTCGACGGCTCCGAACGACGCGACGTCAACTCCGAGCAGCTTCAGCTTGGTGGCGGTATCCGCGCCTGGAAACGTCGCCTCCCCACCGAGGAGCCGGTCGGCCACCACATCGGCCATGGCGTAGCCGGGGGCGACCAACCCGTAGACGCGACCACCGATCTCGGAGCACTCGCCGATCGCGAAGATGTCCGGATCGGAGCTCTGGCACGCGTGGTCGACGACGATCCCGCCCCGCGAGCCCACGGTCAGGCCGGCCGCCTTCGCCAGCTCGTCGCGCGGCCGTACCCCGGCCGCGAAGACCACCATATCGGTGGCGAGCACGCCGCCGTCTTCGAGGACGATCCGGCTGACCCCGCCGTGGCGACCCTCGACGCGTTGCAGCATCCGTCCCGTGTGGACGGACAAGCCGAGGTCCTCGATGTGCCGGCGCAGCATGGCCCCGCCGGCCTCGTCGACCTGCAGCGGCATCAATCGCGACGCCAGCTCCACGACATGCGTCGTCAAACCCAGCCGGCGCAGCGCGTTGGCCGCCTCGAGTCCTAGCAGACCGCCGCCGACGACCACCCCCGTCGCGCGGCCATCCGCGTAGTCCGACAGCGCGTGTAGATCGTCGATCGTTCGGTAGACGAAGCAACCGGCGAGGTCCCGCCCCGGCACCGGCGGCACGAAGGCGGAGGAGCCGGTGGCTAGCACAAGTCGGTCGTAGTGGTGGCTCCCCGCCGCCGTGAACACCGTCCGCGCCTGCCGATCAAGGCCGGTCGCCGGTTCGCCCAGCCTCACTCCGTCCACAGGGGACAGTTCCAGCGCTTCCCCGTCAAACCAGGCCGACAGGCGGACCCGATCGTAGGCGGGCCGGTTTTCCTCGCTCAGGACGGTGATCTCGTACCGCTGCTGGCGATCGCGCGACCGTACCGTTTCGACCAGCCGGTGGCCGACCATGCCGTGCCCGACCACGACGAGCCTCATGGAACTCCCTCCCTATGCAGCCAACCGGCGATACCCTCGACCGCGTCCCGGCAGCTGCCGCATCCGGTACCGGCGCGGGTACCGGCTACCACATCCGCCACCGACTGGGCACCCTCGGACCAGCAGCGCACCAGCGCCCCCTTGGTCACCGCGTTGCATTGGCAGATCACGGCCCCGTCGGGCATGAGCGCGGGCGAGGCCTCGGCCGCGGATGCACTGCCGGCCGTGGCTCGGCCGAGAAGAAGCGCTCTCGGATCGGCCGGGATCCGGGCGCCTTGGTCAAAGAGCTGGATGACGGTCCCGACCGCGACGTTGTCGCCGAGCATGATGGCGCCCGCAAGCCGGTCGTCGCGGACGACCAACTTGGCGTACGTGCCTCGAGCCGGGTCCGAGAAGGTGATCACATCACCCGCGGTGGTGGTGGAGTCTCCCATCGCGGCGAGGTCGATTCCGTTCGCCTTCAGCCGGGTCACCGGAAGGCGTGGGATGTACCGGGCCAGCGGCCGGCAGGCCGTGATGACATCGGCCACGACTCGGGCCTGATCCCACGCCGGCGCCACCAGGCCCGCGACCGTACTGCCGTGCTGCGCGCAGTCGCCGATGGCGAAGATGCGCGGATCCGTCGTGCGCAACCGGTCGCCGACGAGGATGCCGCGGTCCACGTCGAGCCCGGCGGCCTCGGCGAGCCCGGTGTCGGCCCGGACCCCGCAGGCGACCACGAGGAGGTCAGCGGAGATCCGTCGCGCGTCGGCCAGCACCGCCGTGACATCGTCCACCGTGGATTCCACGGCGACGGTTCCAGCATCGAGCTCGGCCCGGACGCCAAGCCTGACAAGGGTGCTCGCGAGCATTGCCCCGGCGCTCGGGTCCAGCTGGCGTTCCATCAGGTGTCCGAGCGGGTGCAGCACGGTGACGGCCAACCCCCGCGTGGCCAGACCGCGGGCGGCCTCGAGCCCGAGCAGCCCGCCACCGAGCACGAGCGCGTTCGCGGCTCGGTCAGCGCGAGTCGCTCGGTCGGCGAGGCCGAGGATGCGCCGGCAGTCATCCAGGGTCCGAAACGACGCCACCCGATCGGGCAGGCTTCCGTCATCGCGCACCAGACCCTTGATGGGCGGGAGTACGGCCTGGGCCCCGGTGGCGAGCACTAACCGGTCGTACGGCAGACGCTCCCCGGTGCTCGTAATGACCATGCGGCCCGCGCGGTCGATGCCGGTCGCGGTGACGCCGAGCATCAGACGTACGCCCCGTCCGGCCGACTCGGTGAGGCGCACCTCGGCCTCGCCGGCCTTGCCGGCAACCAGGTTCGACAGCAGGATCCGGTTGTACGCCGGGTGGGGCTCCGATCCGACAACGGTGACGTCGATGTCGGGGTCGCGCGCGTGCAGCTCCGCCACGAGTCGGGAACCGGCCATGCCGTAACCGACCACCACGACTCTCACGGCGCCGGCTCCAGTCGGGCGCCGCACACCTTGAACTCCGGCATGCGCGAGATCGGGTCGAGTGCGTCCACTGTGGCCGAGTTGGCGCGAGCTGCGCCCGGCCAATGGAACGGCACGAAGAGCGTGTCCGGGCGGATCGTGTCCACGACCCGGGCCGGCGCCTCGATCATGCCCCGGCGGGTGATCACCCGTACCGGCTGACCATCCACGATGGACAGTGCCGACGCCGGATCCGGGTGTACCTCGACGAACGCCTCCGGCGCGGCCTTGTTCAGTGGCTCGAGCAGCCGGGTCTGGGCGCCGGACTGGTACTGGGCGAGCACCCGGCCGGTGGTGAGCAGGAACGGGTAGGCGTCATCGGCGCTCTCGGCCGACGGGCGGTGCTCCACTGGAACGAACCGGGCCCGGCCGTCCGGGGTGGCGAAGGTCTGGGTGAACATCCGGGGCGTGCCAGGGTGCTCCTCGCCGGGGCACGGCCAGAACACGCCGTCCTCGGCGTCGATCCGCTCCCAGCCGATGCCAGCGTAGTCGGCCACGCCGCCGGCGGTTGCCCGACGCAGTTCGGCGAATGTCTCCTGTGGACCGACGGGGAACGCGGGCCCACCAAGGCGCGCCGAGAGCTCGGCCAGGATCTCGAGATCGGTGCGAACCCCATCGGGCGGAGAGCGCAGGGCTCGCCGCCGCAGCACCCGCCCCTCGAGGTTCGTCATCGTCCCGTCCTCCTCGGCCCATTGGGCGGTCGGCAGCACCACGTCCGCGATTTCCGCCGTTTCGGACAGGACGAAGTCGGAGACCACGAGCAGATCCAGCCCGGCCAGCCGGCGCTCGACCGTTCGCGCGCGGGGTGCGGAGACCACAGGGTTCGAACCAAAGACCAGCAACGCCTTCGGCCCGTCGGGCTCGCCGAGACACGCGAACAGCTCGGTTGCGGAGACTCCGGCGCCGGGGAGGTCGTCGGCCTCCACGCCCCATACCGACGCGACGTGGGCCCGGGCGGCGGGGTCGTCGATGCGGCGGTAGCCCGGCAGCTGGTCCGCCTTCTGCCCGTGCTCACGCCCACCCTGTCCGTTGCCCTGGCCGGTGAGACAGCCGTACCCGGAGCCGGGTCGCCCGGGCAGACCCAGCGCCAACGCGAGGTTGATCCAGGCCGACACCGTGTCGGTGCCTTTGCTGTGTTGCTCGGCGCCGCGGGCGGTGACGATGACGGCGCGCCGGGCGCGGGCGAGCATCTCGGCCGCGGCGCGCAGGTCGGGCACTGACACGCCGGTGAGCCGCTCGACGGGCTCCGGCCAGTAGCCAGCGACCACTTTGGACACGTCGTCGAAGCCGCTGGTTCGATGCTCGACATAGTCGCGGTCGACGTGGCCTTCGGCGATCACCAGGTGCAACAGCGCATTGGCGAGCGCGAGATCGGTTCCCGGCGTGGGCTGAAGGTGCAGCGTCGCCCACTTCGCCGTGGCGGTTCGGCGTGGATCGACCACGATGAGGTCGCCGCCGCGGTCACGCTGTTCGGTCAGGTACCGTGCCAGCGGCGGCATGGTCTCGGCCGGGTTGGCGCCGACGAGCACAAGCGCGTCGGCCTCGCCGAGGTCGCTGAGTGGAAACGGCAGGCCGCGGTCCACACCGAAGGCCCGGATGCCACCGGCCGCGGCCGAGGACATGCAGAACCGTCCATTGTAGTCAATGAAGCGGGTGCGAAGCGTGGCCCGGGCGAAGCGACCCAACGCGTACGCCTTCTCGTTGGTTAGCCCACCCCCGCCGAAGACGGCCACCGCGTCCGGTCCGCGCCGCGCCTGCAGTTCCTTGATGTCCGCCGCGACGCGGTCCAGCGCGTGCTCCCAGGAGGTGGGCGTGAGCGGAGCCGCTTTGTGCGCCCGTACCAGCGGTGTGGTGAGCCGGGCCGGATGGTCGAGCAGCTCAGCCGAGGTCCATCCCTTCTGGCACAGGCCGCCGCGGTTCGTGGGGAAGTCCCGGGGGAGGACCTCGACCGTGCCCCGATCGTCGTCGGCGCGCAACACCATGCCGCACTGCAATGCGCAGTACGGGCAGTGAGTGGCCACCTCGACCGGCATGGCGTCGAGGATCCCTCGGTCCGGTTTCGTGCGCGCGTCGCGATCGTTTCCCGCTCGCGTCGGCGGACTCACAACCGCCGGCCCGGGCCGGGTGAGCTTCCGCTCCGTTCGGTTGTTAAGGAAGCTGCTGGACCCGTCGTTCGCGCACGTCGGTTAGGTGCTGGGCTGCGGCGGCGAGGTCGTTGTCGTCATGCAAAATGACGAGCCCTCGCTGGGCAGCCACGGCGCAGATGAGAAGGTCCACACAGGACAGCGCCCGATGCGCCCCGGCGCGGACGAGGCCGTACTGAGCGAACTCGACCCACCGCCACGTGTTCTTGGGCAGGGGCACGTCGGGGTAGAGCTCTGTGAGCATGGCTGACATCTGCTCGAACTCGGCCGGATTCCGAGCGGATCGGCGAAACTCAGCACGCTGTGGCTGGCAGGACCCGACGCCATGGTCGGTGACGACGTCTGACCAACCTGCGCGGATGGCGGGCTCGCGGAGGATGCGCCACAGCGCCGACGAGTCGACCAGATAGTGGATCACGCGGTTGGTGACTTCTCGGCGGCACGCATCGCTTGCCACGCCTCGTAGTCCCAAGATTGCGCGGCGACGGCGTAGCGGTCCAGCGCCGCGATCCGGCGATGACGGGCCGCGTACTCGCGCAGCGCGAGGTTGACTGTGTCCTTCTTGCTCTTGGCCCCCGACAACTGCATGGCTTCAGCTAGCGCCTCGTCGTCGAGGTCGATCTGGGTTACCGACACGACTGTCCGCTCCATGTTGGTGATGTATGGACGATCTCAACATGACCAACATACCAGGCCCGGCGGTCGAGGACGCCTGGCGGCTACCGGCCGAGCGCGTTGCGGATGATGTCGGCCGCGGGTAACAGTGTGCTCTGCGACGCACTGAGCCCGGTGGCGGCGGCGTGCGCGTCCACGAGCCGTAGTCCGGCGACGTAGGTGACTCCCGTGGGCAGACCGACGGTCGTGCCACCCATGCGCCGCGTGGTTTCGTCGCCATGCACGTACGCCGACAGGTTCGCCATTCCGGCCACGTCCAGATGGTCGATGACGATCCGGTAGGCGTCCTCGTCGTCCTTGGCCGGATCGCCCCACGGCCCCATCGCATCCCGGCCGTACAGCTCGCGCACGAACGCCTCAGCGAGTCCCTCGCTGACCATCTGGTCGCCCACGGTGACCGTGCCCACGTTCCACACCACGTTGCTGAACCGGAGGTTGTGGTTCAGCGCATGCACCGCGCAGTAGCCGACCTTGCGCTTGTTGGCGTCGGTGGGCCAGACCGTGAGCGTGAGATAGCCGGAGAATCCGCCGATGCCGAAGTAGCCACCGGTCACGTTGACGAAGAACGGATCTGTCGGATCCCCGAGAAGCAACACGACGTGCAGTTCGTCGGGCGTGCGCATGTCCGGCGTCGCGGCCAGCTGATGGTGGTACGCCTCGGTCAGGCACCGATCGACCTGGCCCCAGGCATCCGCGCGTTCGAGCCGGTCCAAGGCGTGCCGGTACAGCTCGCCCTTGTCGACGTCGACGCGGAAACCGTTGCCGAGGTGGTGCGACTCGACCGGTCCAGCCGGGGCGTAGGCGGTAACTCTCATGACGGCGACGGTAGGCACTCACGTCGCGTGAGGCTCAAGCCCGGCTACTCGCAGCAGGTGTTCTTCATCTTGCAGTGCGGGCACAGCCAGCGGAACCGGATCACGTCGAACGGTCGACCGCAGTACTGGCAGCCTTCGGGAATCACGCACACCGGTCGCCGACCGGCATTGGCCTCGGGGGCCAGCGGCAGGCGCGATTCAGGTGCTGGTTCAAATCCCGTGCGCGGCACCCGGTCATCATGCCGCGTCAGTCCGACGGACCGGACCGCGACACGCCTGTGGGTAGCGGACACGCACTGCCTACGATGCCGGAATGGGCGGCCCGGGTATCGGCCTACGGTTGCGGCCGGCACTGGTGGTCGTGCTGGTGGTCGTACTCGTGATCGTCGTGGTGCTCATTGCCCTCTGGTTCGGTCAGCGGCGACTGATCTATTTTCCTGACTCGACCTCGCCGCGACCGCCCGGGGACGTCCACGAGGTGTCGCTGGCGACATCCGACGGTCTGCGGCTGACGGCGTGGCTTATGCCGGCTCGTCAAACCGATCGGGGCGTTGCCGTGCTCGTGGCTCCCGGCAACGCCGGGAACCGGGCCGGCCGGATCGGGCTCGCTCGGAATTTGGCTAACGCGGGCTTGACCGTACTGTTGCTCGACTACCGGGGCTACGGGGGCAACCCGGGCAGACCGAGCGAGGATGGACTGGCTCGCGACGCACGGGCAGCCGTGGCCTACCTGGCCGGCAACGGGTTCGGGCCAGACCGAACCGTCTACTTCGGAGAGAGCCTCGGGGCCGCCGTCGTGGCCGAGCTCGCAACCGAGATCGTTCCCGCCGGGCTGGTCCTGCGTTCGCCGTTTGTCGACCTGGCCTCGGTGGGTGCGCATCACTATCCGTTTCTGCCGGTGCGCAAGCTGCTACGCGATCGCTTTCCCGTGGCCGACAACGTCTCCCACGTGTTCGCTCCCACGACTGTGATCTACGGAAGCGCCGACGCGACCGTACCGCCCGAGCAGAGTCAGGCCGTGGCCCAGCGTTGTGCCGGGCCCGTCCGTGTCGTCGTCGTCAACCGGGCGGACCACAACGACCCCGCCCTCGTGGATGGACCCAGCGTCATCGGAGCCGTGATAGATCTCGTGACCCGGATCATCGAGCACTGAAGGTCTCCGCGACGGCGCGCCGGCGGGCATGTTTGTTTCGAAGTCAACACCTCCACAGGCGTAGCTACAACTGTGGAGGTGTTGACTTCGAACGTGACATCCCGGTGCCGGCGCGACACGCCGTTCGTACTGCGCGACACGCCGGGAAACGCCTAGTCGAAGATTGGCGTACTTTCCGACCATGCCGTTCGTACGCGCCGCCGGCGTCGAGATCCATTACGTCGAGCAGGGGCCGGCCGACGCGGACCGCACCGCCGTCATCCTGCATGGATTTCCGATCGATCACCGGATGTGCATGGCCTCGTTCGAGCCGTCCTTCCGGAAGCGGCCGGGCTGGCGGCGGATCTACCCCGATTTCCCAGGGATGGGGTTGACCCGCGCGCAAGAATGGGTCGCCTCGACGAATGACGTTTTCAAGGTCACGCAGGCCGCCGTGGATGTCCTGGTCCCGGGCCGCTACGCGCTGGCGGGTGTGTCCTACGGCGGTTACATCGCCATGGGACTCGCCGCCGCCGCGCCCGATCGGGTGACCGGACTCGCGCTGGTCGTGCCGATGATCGTGCCGACTCATGCCGAGCGGGACGTCGCAGAGCATCGCGTGCTCGTGCGGGAGGAGGGGGTCCGCGGTCCAGAGATGTTCGAAGATCTCGCCGTCGTGGTGACGGCAGAGACACTTCGGCACCACGACGAGGAGATCGAGGCGGCTGTCGCGGACGCCGACCAGGCGGCGGTGGAACGGATATCGGCGAGCTACGGCGGCACGTTTCCGCTTGTCGGGCGAGGCTACGAGCGGCCCGCGTTGGTGGTGCTCGGGCGGCAGGACAACGTGCTGGGATTCAATGACCAGTGGCGGGCGATGGGACAGTGGCCGCGGTCGACGTTCGCGGTGCTGGACCGGGCCGGCCATGCGCTGACGTTCGAGCAGCCGGCGCTGCTGACGACCCTGGTCGACGACTGGCTCGATCGGGTTACCCGGAATGACTTGCACCTCACGTAGCGGAAGGCTGCACGCTTGTCCGCGAAAGGAGGGGAGACTCGTGGACTACACCGTGGGCCGCGTGGCCGAGATCGCGGGTGTGACCGTGCGGACGCTGCACCATTACGACGAGATCGGTCTGCTCACGCCCGGCGATCGCTCGAGTGCGGGATATCGCCGTTACGACGACGCGGATCTGGAGCGGCTGCAGCAGATCCTGCTCTACCGCGAACTGGGCTTCACCCTCGACGAGATCGCCGCCATCCTCGACGACCCGGACGTGGAGGCGCGTGCGCACCTGCGCCGCCAGCACGGACTCCTACGGGACCGGATCGCCCGGTTGCAGGAGATGGTGGCGGCCGTGGAATACATGTTGGAGGCACACAAGGTGGGCATCAACCTGACGCCCGAGGAGAGGTTCGAGGTGTTCGGGGCCTTCGACCCTGACGCCTACGCGGAAGAAGTCGAAGAGCGGTGGGGCGGCACCGACGCCTATGCGGAGTCGTCGCGCCGTACCGCTCGGTATTCAAAGGACGACTGGCTGCGCATCCAGCAGGAGTCCGGCGACCTGATGACGCGCTGGCTGGTCGCCTTCGACGCCGACGTGCCGGCGGAGAGCCAGCAGGCGATGGACCTGGCCGAGGAGCACCGCCAGCAGATCACGAAGCACTTCTATGAGTGCACGTTCGAGATCCACGTTGGTCTGGCCGAGATGTACGTCGCGGACCCCAGATTCACGAGGTTCTACGACGACCAGCGGCCCGGTTTGGCGCAGTACGTACATGACGCCGTCATGGCCAACGCGGTGACGCGGTCGTAGCGCGGTATGGAAGGACGCCCTCCGTACGCTTTCTGCGGTAAAGGGCGTCCTTCCTTTCATCGAGGTCAGCTCATGTACTCGGCGGCGTGTTCGAGGGCGATCAGCTCGTCGCGTACCGCGGTGCCGAGTTCGACCGGTTGGCCCGTCCTAGCGTCCTCAATGGACACCCGGCAGGTTACGTTCAACGGAAGGTCGATGTCGGTCCCGTAGGGCCGGACCCGCACCGATACGAAGAACTCGGTTGGTCGGACCTCGGTGGCACTCGCGGTCACCAAAGCTTCCGTGGGCCGACCGAGCAGTGAGGCCCGCGGCTGCCGGCCCGGTCTCCGCACCAGGTTGAGGCCCGGCCGGGCCGCCCGGGCGTGCAGGGCCGAACACTGTGCCAGGTAGGCATCGACGGCCTCGGCGAGCCAGCTGCCGAGTGTCTCCGCCGTGACGAATCCGTCCGGGTCGAGGTCGTTGGGACCGACCTGCCGGTCAAGGCCGATGCTCCATCGCGTCATGAGGCCGCTCATGGCACGCGACCCTAGCGGACGACCGGCGTCGTCCCCAACGATATCGACGTGCAGTAGCGACGTCGGCACTGAGCGCTTTTCCAGCGCGGTCCACGACTACGGCAGCGTGGCCGAATGCGCGTACCTGGTCATGGAGTTGATCGATGGGGAGTCCCTCGCCAGCTTGCTAGGGCGCGTCGAGCCTCACGACGACGGGCGAGATGCTCGGGGCGCCGTCGTACCTCGCCCCGGAGCAGGTGCTCGGCAACCCAGCCACGCCGTGCAGCGATGTCTATGCGCTAGGAGTCGTAGCCGCTGGCCACAGTGGACAGTCGGCGGGCCACAGTGCACAGTCGCCCAGAACGTCGGGTCGATGGGACCACCATCCACGGGGCGACCGCACGCCGCCGCCGTGCCTTGGCGGTGGTCGCGGCGCCTCTGGGTACTGGCGCGCGCTGCCGGTTCCGCTCGGGCCGGTGACCGCGGGCCGGTGCCGGCTCGCTGATACTGACGGCTAAGAGTCGAGGAGGCCGGTGCGCACCGCGTAAAGGGCGGCCTGGGTACGGTCGGGGACGCCAAGCTTCGCCAGCACGGCGCTCACATGCGTCTTGACGGTCTTCTCCGACAGCGTGAGCGTGCGGGCGATCTCCCGATTGGAGCGCCCGCGCCCGATCTCGGCGAGCACTTCGCGCTCACGGGCGGTCAGCCTTGCCGCCATGTCTGCGGCGGGAGCGGCCTCGCCGGACGCGAGCAAGCTGGCCACGTCCGGGTGCAGGAGAATATGTCCAGCGTGGACGGCCCGCACCGCCGCAGCCAGTGCCGGCGGGTCCACGTCCTTGTAGACGTATCCGGCCGCACCCGCGCGCACCGCCGGCAGCACCGCCGACGGGTCGGTGAAGCTGGTGATGACCAGGACCCGGGCCGGATTGCCGGACTCGCGCAGACCGCGCAACGCCATCAGGCCGTCGGACTCGGGCATCCTGAGGTCCAGCACGATCACGTCCGGTCGAAGCTTCTCGGCCTCGGCGACGCAGGCCTGACCATCGCCGGCCTCGCCGACAACTGTGATGTCGGTCTGGACGTCCAGAAACGTCCTTAGCCCTTGGCGGACGACGGGATGGTCGTCCACCACGAGTACGCGGATCGGTTCACCCACCGACGGGCACCTCCAGCCGTACCGTGGTACCAGCGCCGAGCCGCGAGGAGACCGTGACCCAGCCGCCGGCCGCCTGAGCCCGCTCCCGCATCGAGGCCAGACCCAGCCGCCGCCGGGCGTTTGTCTGGGCCGCGACGGCGTCGAAGCCGCGGCCATCATCCGCCACTACAAGGACAAGCGAACTGTCACTTGTGGACAGCTGAATTCGTACCTGGCTCGGACCGGCGTGCCGAAGCGCGTTGTGAACGGCCTCCTGCGCGATCCGGTAGACCGCCTCCTCCCGGACCGGGCTCAACCGCGGCACCGGGCAACCGTGAAAGCTGACCTGTGGGCCGTGCGCCCGATCCAGCAGCTCGGCCTGCTTGCGAAGTGCCGGCCCCAGTCCATCGCCAGCGAGGTCGGCGGGCCGGAGCCCGACCATGATGGCTCGCAGCTCGTCGGTCGCCTCCGCGGCCAGCCGGCGAACCGTGTCCAGGTGCTCGCCGACCGGTCCCGCCTCGCTGCCGGCCAGCGTCGCCGCCGCTTCGGCGGTCAACCGGAGGCTGAACAGCTTCTGGGTCATCGAGTCGTGCAGCTCCCGGGCGATCCGGTTGCGTTCCTCCATGATGGACAGTTCCCGGCTGCGCTCGTAGAGGCGGGCGTTGACAAGGGCGATCGCGGCGTGCGCGGCGAGCACCGTCAACAGTTCCTCGTCCTCGGCGGTGAAACCGCCCGCCTGGTGTTTGTTGGCCAGGAAGAGCTCGCCGAGGATCTCGTCCCCTTCCATGATCGGCATGCCGATGAAATCGGTCATCACCGGATGCGCCGCCGGCCACCAGCCGAAGTTCGGGTGCCGGCGGATGTCGGCCAACCGTACCGGCCGTGGGTCCTTGCAGCATCAGCCCGAGCACACCGTGCTGCCGGGGCAGCGGCCCGATGGCGGCCCACTGCTCGTCGGTGATGCCATCGGCGACGAACTCGGCGAACCCGCCATCATCATCAGGCACTCCGAGCGCGGCGTACGCGGCGTCGAGCAGCCGCCGGGCCGAGGCGACGATCGTGGTGAGGACCTCGCGCACCGAACGACGCGACGCCACCGCGAGCACGGCGGCACTCACCACCCGCAGCTCGGCCCGGTCGTCGTCGGAGGCCACGGCCCAACGGTACCCAGTCCAGCCCGGGCCAGGATCCGGCGCTGGTCCTAGGTCAAAGGACGTAGGCACGTTCCCGTCCGCGGCCCGATGGCGGACACCGTTCGCGCTTCTAGCGTTCCAGGCATGACATCACAGGTAGCGATCGTCACCGGAGCCTCGCGCGGTCTCGGCCGTGCCCTCGCCGATGGCCTGGCCCGAACGGGCTGGCGACTGGTCATCAACGGTCGGGACCCGACCGCGCTCGCACAGGCTCGCGGCGAATTGCCGGGGAGGTGGCAGCCGTCGCGGGCGACATCACCGATCCCGCCCACCGCGCTGAGCTGATGACCGTGGCCGCGAGCTCGGTCCGCTGGGGCTGCTCGTGCACAACGCGGGCGTGCTCGGGCCGAGTCCATTGCCCGCGATGAGCCAGTTCCCGCTGCCCGCGCTTCGGGAGCTCATCGAGGCCACCCTGATCGCACCACTCGCATTGACCCAGCTCGCGCTACCGCTCCTTCGCGACGCCGAGGGTGCGCTCGTCACGATCAGCTCGGATGCTGCGGTCGAGGCCTATCCGGGTTGGGGCGGGTACGGTGCCGCGAAGGCCGCGCTTGACCAGGCCATGCGAGTAATGGCGGTGGAAGAACCGGTTTTACGGGTCTGGTCCGTCGATCCGGGCGACCTGCGCACCCGGATGCACCAGGAGGCCTACCCGGGCGAGGACATCAGCGACCGACCGCTTCCGGAGACCGTGGTACCGGCCTTCCTCCGCCTGCTGGAGGTGCGGCCCGACTCCGGCCGGGTGCGACTGGCCGACCTGCTCGTCGCGGCAAGCACGTGATGGTGCGGGCACTCTGGCTTCCCTACGAGGTCGCCGACGTCGGGGCGGCCACCGCCTTCTACACCGACCACTTGGGACTGTCCATTGTGGACGGTTGGTACCACGACGGCGAGAGCGGCATCGTGCTCAGGGTGGGCGGCGCGGCGTATCTGGAACTCGCCTCGCCGGGGGCGGGAGCGCCCGCGCCCGTGGCGTTCGAGCTGGTCGACCGAGCCGCGGTCGATGCTCTTCATCGGGAGCTCGCGGCCAGCCCTCCGCGGAGATTCCCGCGCGGGCACTACGGGTTCGACGCTCCATCGCCCGCGGGTCGCATCATGGTGTGGAGCGAGCGATGATCGAGGCTCCTCACTACGCCACGGTGCCGCCGGGTCTGGAGGCCTCCGAGCCGCCCGAGGCGCGCGGCTTGACCCGAGACGACGTACGACTGCTGGTTGGGCGCCGGGCGACCGGCGAGATCAGTCATCATCGGTTCCGCGACCTACCCGGGCTGTTGCGCGAGGGCGACGTCCTCGTCGTGAACACGTCGGCGACGCTGCCGGCCGCGGTTCCGGTGCGCGGACGGGACCTCACCGTCCACTTCTCGAGCGCCTGGTCGGATGGGCGTTGGCTGGTCGAGCTTCGCCGGCCGCTGGGCGATGCCACGGTGCCGTATTCCGCCGCCGTCGCGGGCGAGTCGTACCGGCTACCGGGTGGCGCCTCGATCCGGCTGGAGGAACCGTACTCCATGGGTCGTCTGTGGGAGGTGGACGTCTTTGTCGAAGGCGGGATGGTCGAATACCTCGGCCGGTACGGGCGACCCATCCGATACGGGTACGTGCACGCGTCGTGGCGCGTCGGAGTACTACCAGACCGTGTTCGCCCGCCATCCCGGCAGCGCCGAGATGCCCAGCGCGGGCCGGCCCTTCACTCGACGAGCTCGTGACCGACGTGGTGACTTCGGGCGTACCGGTGGTGCCGGTGCTGTTGCACACCGGGGTGGCCTCGCCGGAGGCCCACGAGCGCCCGTACCCGGAACCCTTCGCCGTCTCGGCCGCCACCGCCCGCACGGTCAATCAGGGCCGCGCCGACGGCGCGCGGATCAGCAATACGTCGACGAAGTACACGACAGGGTCGACGAGTACAGAACCATCGCCGGCGCCGGCCACCATGGCCGCGACGTATTGCTGATGCAGGTCGTTGAGCTCGATGCCCATTCGCTCTACAGCGACGTTCGCAGTGGCCATCATTCACCTCCGTCCTGGGCCAGCTCGATCGCCTCTTCCGCCTGGCTTTGCCGACCATCAGCACGATGTCCGAGATCAGCGCGATGTCCCATCAGCGCGACCTCCTCGCCCTTGACGTGCATGAGCACCGTCTTGCCGCTCGGCGACTGCCAGACGGCCTCGGGATGGTGCGACCGTGTACTTTTCGCTGCTCGCCGTGTTGATGACGAACGGCCGGAACGGGCTCACCTTGAGTGCGCTGCGGAAGTGGTCGACTTCCATCAGTTACCTCGTTGATCGTCATTGCCCACTCCCCCAATCGCTCATAATACCTGCCGCATGCCCTCGGCGAATTGCGCGGCACAGGGTCGCGCTCGATGGGGACCAGGGCATCGGGCGATTCGCGGCGGGGACCTCCTCGGCGATTCGGTCACGGAGCTCGTTCATGGGCTCGAAGACGAGGTCCTGCAACTGGTTCCAATCGGGCACCTTGGAGTGGCGCTCGAACTCCGCGCGGGCTCCCTGCACCCGATCGCGCATCCTGCGCGGCGCCTCGGCACGGAGCTCGGGGTTATCGAGCAGCTCCTCGACGCTGCGCATCCGGTCGGACCATTCCCGGAATCCCTCGCCGGTGATCGGGCCGCCGGGCCCCCGCCGCGCGGTGCCTTCGAGCATCCGGTCGAGTGACCGACCTCGCCCCCCGCGTGTGATGCCCGCCCGGCGGCCACCCTCCCCCCACCGGCCCTCTGGCCCGGGTTGCCTCGGCTGGTTACCCAGCCGGCGTTCGACCCCGCGGAGGCCCCTGCCCTTGCTGCTGACCCCGCTGTCCCCCTGCTGGGTTGCCCTCGCCTCCTTCTGACCTTCTTGGTCCCTTGCTGACCTTGCTGTTGCCCTCTGCTGTCCTTCTGCCTGTCCCTTCTTGCCCTGCTGTCCCTTTTGCTGTCCCTGCTGGTTCCCGCTGCCCCTTTCGGCTGTCCTTGGTTGTCCCGCTGTCCTTGCTGTTCCCCCCTCTCCGCCTCCTGTTGTCCTTGTGGGTGCCCTTCCTGTTCTTCCTGTTGCTCCCTGCCCGCCCCGGTTGTCCCTTTGCTGCGGGTTCTGCCCTTCGTGGTGCGGCGGTTGCGGGTTGTTTTGCCCTTCCCGTTCCGGCTGGGTCGAGCCCCGGCTCACGGCCGGTCGCCTGGGCGATCTCGCGGTCGATCTGATCGGCGAGGTCTTCGAGCTCGCCCTCGGCGCGGCGGAGGGCGGCGGTTTCGTCGCCGAGGACGCTCTTGGCGGCGCGCTCGACGCCTTCGCGCAACTGGTCGATGCCCTGGCCGGCGTGGCGGGACGCCTTGGCGGCCTCCTCGGTGACGCCCAGGTCGACGAGCTGCTCGGCGACCTTGAGCGCATCGGGGATCTTTTGCTCGTTCGCCTTGCGGACGGTGTCGTAGAGCTCCTTGGCCAGCAGCGGCTCGGTTTCCTCGGCTTCTTGGACCGTGTTGCGCATTCGGTCCAGGAGCTGGTCGAGCTGCTTCCGCTGCTGCTCCAGCCCCTCGCGGATCTGCTGGCGCTCGCCGTGTGTCGCGGAGCGATCTGCTGGGCGCGTCGGTTCCCGGCGTCGAGCTGCTCGGTGAGCTTGTCCTGGTTCTCGTCGAGCTGCCGCGCCTGCGTCGCGCATCTCGGTCATTTCCTCGGCGAACCGGTTCGACGCTGCTCTTGCGGAGCTCCTCGCGGAGCTCGTTCGAGCTGCCGGCCGGCGCGGGTGCCTTCGGTGAGGGCCTGGGAGAGCCGGCCTTCCTCCAGGGCCTCGGAGGCCTGGCGGACGTGCTCGCGGCTCTGCTCGATCTGCTGGCGGGCCTCGGCCATGCGGTCGCGGTTCTCCTCGCGCTCCATCCGCTCGCGGAGCTCGTCGGCGTCGCGGAGGATCTGCTGCTCCTGGTCCCGCAGCCGCTTGAGCTGTCGCTGGATCTCCTGCGCGGGCCTGCGGGTCTTGGCGGCTTCGAGGGCCGATTGCAGCTCCTTGAGCCGCTCGTTCAGGTCGCTCTGCCGCTGGGCGAGCTCGCGGAGCCGGTTGAGCACCTGGCGCGTCTCGCGCCTGTTCTCGCTCGCGCTGCGTAGTCTCTCCTGCTGAGCCCGGGCCGAGCGCTGCTCCTCGTAGCGGTTTTCGTCGTTGGAGAGCTCGAGCTGCTGGAGCTGCCGTTGCGACGGGCTGCCGGCCGAGCCCCGGCCGCCCTGCCGCTGCCGCGAGTTGCCGCGGATGACCTCGAATTCGCGGGCGCGGAGCTTGAGCAGAGCCTGGTAAGCGGCTTGCTCGGCGGCCAGGGCGGGCGGAGGGCGGCGATCGACGTGTTTTCGGCGACCGCCTCGGCCAGTTGCTTCTCCGCATCCTTCATGAACCGAGTCGCCTGCTCCAGGCTGGCCTTCGATGCCGCGTCGCGCAGCCGCTCGGCCAAGCTGGCCGGCCTGCTCGATCGCCGATGCTGCGACTCCGCGAGGACCTTGCCGTCCTCGGCGAACTTCTCGGACGGCTTGGCGCCGGTCTCGCGGCGGATCAGCTTCCAGGTGCCGTTGATGATCTCCTTCTGGAGCTCGGCCAGCTGGTCGGCTGCTGGGCGTTGCCCCCTGCTGCTCTTCGTTCTCGGCCGATCCGCTGGGGTTGTTCTCCCTGGCGGAAGATCTCCTCGAAGTGGCGGACCTCGGCGAAGAACATGTCGCCCGAGGTGCGCCGCGGCTGGCCGTCGGGTCCGATGTCCTCGGCCCAGAAGAAGTAGGTCACGAGCTGGTCGGGCTCGGCCTCGAAGCGCCTCGAAGTCGAGCAGGTGCTCGGCGCTGCAGCCTGGCGGGTCGTGGCCGCGTCGGGCCCGTTGCAGGACGATCTCGCGGCGGCTCCTCGGCCCGCCATGGTGTAGCTGAGGCCCTGCGCACCAGGCCGAAGTCGTCCTCGAGCTCGGCCTTGAGCTTGAGCTCCTCGACCGGCGAGACCCGGACATCGTGTGCCGGCTGCGTCATCTTGACGACCGGCGGGCGGTTCCGCGTCACGTTGACGACGATCTCGGCGGCCAGCTTGTTGTCGCCCCTCGTGGTCGACCAGCTGAACCTTGAACCGCCTGGGGTCGGTCGAGCGTCATGGTCGCGCGATAGACGTGGCTCGCCTTCCTGGTGGGGCGTCAGCACGATGCTCTTGGCCCTCCTCATCGACCAGTCGGGCCGTGGCGACCTCCTTGTTGAGGCGACAGAGCAGGGTCAGCTCGGTGCCCTCGACGGCCGTGACGTGGCGGATATCCTCGACGGTCTTCGGCTCGAGCGACGTGTAGTGGGGGAAGACGAGCTTCGCGTCGGTGCGCTCGAGCTCGGGGTACTCGAACACCTGGACGTGATAGCGTCTCGGTGCTCTGGCCGTCGAACTCGACGCGATACGTCGAGGTCGGTCGTCGACCGACTCGACGCGGCCGGCGAACATCGGGTCTTGCAGGCTTCGCGTCATGCCGACGCCGGACGCGGCGCTGGGCCGCGTTCTCGACGACGAGGCTCGCGTCGGCCGGCACGGCGCCCGCGAACCGGGCGACGACCAGAAGCGAGGTCCCGCGTCCGAGCTCGGTGTTGCCCGGCTCGACCGTCGACGTCGAACGTCTGGCCGCGAGTGGCCGGTGCCTCGGCGACTGGGCCCGCGACGGTCTGGAGGACGAGCACCGACGGCCACGGCGATAGGCCGGCGCAGCGCCATCGGTGCGCCAGCTTCGCGGCGCGCAGTGTCCGGGTCGGGACGGTTTCTCCCAGTCTGTGCGACCGGCGATGCTCCAGGGCTTCACGATGACGGCGGTCTGCAGGTACCCGAGTCGACCCGCGCTGCGCGGTCGCGCCCTGCTCGACGGCGGCCGAGGAGCCGGTGCCGCAGTCCGGGTGTTTCGTCTCGATCCGCCGGGCCACCCAGCGCGGGTCGGCGCCGAATCCGAGCGCCCAGGAACCCGCAGGCCAGCGCCGAGGCGGCGACCGCCAGGCCCCGCCGCCAGCCACGCGCCCGGCACCGCAAGGTCCCCTGACCTTGCGCGACCGCGAAGAAGCCCAGGCCGAGCAGCGACCCACGTCAGCCAGCAGAGCGCCAGACCGCTCCAGAGCCGGACGTGCCGGAATCGCCACGCGACCTGCTCCAGCACCTGCCGCAGTTCGGTTCTCATGTCGACGTGCCTCCACGGGGCCATACGGGGTTGCCGCACCCGTGCCAGCCAGGTTTCCACGATCATACGCCGAGAATCGGCGAAGCAATACGTAGTCTAGCCGGTGCCCCGGCCACCTCCTCCACGTATTGCTAA
>CAWDLN010000018.1:0-517354 GCA_963803115.1 uncultured Actinomycetota bacterium | reverse complement strand
GCCCAAGGGGTCGGTCGGCTCGGGCAGCTCGCCGGCCTGTTGCGAGACGTTGATTCCGATGCCTACCACGACGGTCGGCGGCGGTTCGGGTGGCGCCAGGGTCTCGGCCAGGATGCCGCCGCACTTGCCCCAAGAACCGCCACGGGCGGTTGGCCTCACAAGCAGGTCGTTCGGCCACTTCAGCGCCGCATCGACACCGGAATACCGATCGCATGCCTGTGCCACGGCAACTCCGGTGAGTAGCGGCAGCCAACCCAGGCGGGCCGGTGGAACCGGCGGGCGCAGCAGGACGCTCAGGGTGAGCCCCGCCCGCGGCGGCGATTGCCACGTCCGGTCCAATCGTCCCCGGCCTGCGTGCTGGCTCTCGGCGACGAGCACAAGCCCCGCGCGGTGCCCGGCCCGGGCCTCGGCCAAGACATCAGCGTTGGTCGAACCGGTCTCCGCGACGACCTCGATCCGCGACCACACGCTGCCTGGCACGACGAGCGAACGGGTCAACTCTTCCTCGCGCAGCGGCGGTCGGATTTGGGGCATGAAACCATGCTGCCCGGCGCCGGTACGACCGCGGCTACCGGCCTGCGTACCGGCGGCCGTTGACCCACCGCGACCTGGGCTGCGCCCTCATGGTCTGGGGGTGAGAGCCAGCGTTGGGCACGGTTGCCTCGTTCCAACGAGGCGGTGGCGGCCACCCGCTCGCACCGGAGTTGCGCGGGGGAACGGGGACGCTCCAGGCCGGGATCTGTTGCAGCGCAACGGTATCCGCGAGCAGGGGGTCGGTCCGTCGCCGGTTCACCTCCGTGTGCCGGATCGGGTCCACGTACCTGTCCCCGCTGTCCCGCCAACCGGGATTCGACCAGTGGCCTCCGCCACGATGCCGGTCAAGTGGAGCCGGACGGGCTCGGTCCCGGTGCGGCGGGGCGAGCGTTGCGGCCGATCGCCTCGGCGCACCGGCGCGCCGGTCCGAGCGGGTTCGCGACGACGTGCCGTCGACACGGCCGCGACCTGCGCCTTTCCGCATCCGCTTATGGCGCTGGCCGTACCGGCGAACCACTGCCACCACCACCCCGGCGAGGATGGCCACACCGACGCCGACCATGCCGGCGCCGAAGAGCGCCACCGAATTCATACCGTGGCCAACGAGCGGCGTCGGCGGGCCGATACGCCGGCCATCGTCGATGGGGCTCGCACTGGCGTTTACGATCGCCGCGTGACCACAGCCAAGCTCCAGCCCGACATCGACATCCACAGCACCGCCGGAAAGATCGCTGACCTGGAGCGACGCACAGACGAGGCGGTGCACGCCGGATCGGCCCGGGCCGTGGAGAAGCAACACGCGCGTGGCAAGAAGACCGCGCGTGAACGGATCGACATGCTTCTTGATCCCGGATCATTCGTCGAGCTCGACGAGCTCGCCCGGCATCGCTCGACCAACTTCGGCCAGGAGGAGAGCCGCCCGTACGGCGACGGTGTCGTGACCGGGTACGGCACGGTCGACGGCCGGCAGGTCTGCGTGTTCGCTCAGGATTTCACGGTCTTCGGCGGGTCGCTCGGCGAGGTCTTCGGCGAAAAGATCGTCAAGATGATGGATCTGGCCATGAAGCTCGGTTGCCCGGTTGTCGGCATCAATGACTCGGGCGGCGCGCGGATCCAGGAGGGTGTGGTTTCGCTCGGCCTCTACGGCGAGATCTTCTTCCGCAATGTACGGGCGAGCGGCGTGGTCCCGCAGATCTCCCTCATCATGGGCCCGTGTGCCGGCGGTGCGGTCTACTCCCCGGCAGTCACGGACTTCACGGTGATGGTCGACCAGACGAGCCACATGTTCATCACCGGACCGGACGTCATCAAGACGGTCACCGGTGAGGACGTCGGAATGGAGGAGCTGGGCGGGGCCCGCACCCACAACACGAAGAGCGGCAATGCGCACTACCTCGCGACCGACGAGGAGGACGCGGTCGACTACGTGCGCGCCCTGCTCTCCTATCTGCCATCGAACAACCTCGACGACCCGCCGGCCGACCCGATCACGGCCGACCTGGAGCTGTCCGACGGCGATCTCGAATTGGACGCGCTGATTCCAGACTCAGCCAACCAGCCGTACGACATGCACAGCGTCATCGAGCACGTGCTCGATGACGGTGAATTCCTTGAGGTGCACCAGTTGTACGCACAGAACATCGTGGTCGGGCTTGGTCGCATCGAGGGGCACCCGGTCGGTGTCGTGGCGAACCAGCCGATGCATTTCGCTGGCTGCCTCGACATCGCCGCGTCGGAGAAGGCGGCCCGCTTTGTGCGAACCTGCGACGCGTTCAACGTCCCGATTCTGACCTTTGTGGACGTTCCCGGGTTCCTGCCCGGTACGGGTCAGGAGTGGGAGGGGATCATCCGCCGCGGGGCGAAGCTCCTCTTCGCCTACGCCGAGGCAACGGTGCCCAAGGTCACGGTCATCACTCGAAAGGCGTACGGCGGCGCGTACGACGTCATGGGGTCCAAGCACCTCGGGGCCGACATGAACTTCGCCTGGCCGACTGCGCAGATCGCGGTCATGGGCGCCCAGGGTGCGGTGAACATCCTGTACCGCCAGGAGTTCAAGGACGCCGATGACCCAGCCGCCGAGCGCGCCCGCCTCGTCACCGAGTACGAGGACACGCTGGCCAATCCCTACATCGCCGCCGAACGAGGCTACGTCGACGCCGTCATCAAGCCGTCCGCAACGCGGGTGCAACTGGTCCGCGCGTTGCGTGCCCTGCGCACGAAGCGGGAGACGTTGCCGCCTAAGAAGCACGGCAACATTCCCCTCTAGCCGTGGAGTCCATTGTGGATTTTAGTGTCGAACGAGGCGTCCCGACCGACGAGGAGCTGGCCGCGATCGTCGGCGTGCTGTACGCCCGGCGCGCCACGAAAAGCACCGAAGACGATAAACCGGCGCCGAGCAGGTGGGCGGCCTCCGCGCGGCCCGGCTTCACGCAGGCCGGCGGCCGCCCAGCCCGGCGGAGCCGTGACGGCTGGCGGGCCTCCGGATTACCCCGCTGATCCCGGAGCCCGCCAACCATGGATGTCGACGCTCAGGCGTCACGCCGGCGCATACTCCACGCGCCGACGAGCAGCACCACCGCGACGTAGCCACAGAACAGCCCGTACCCGGTCCATGGGGCCAGCGCGTCCGGGTCCTGACCAATCATGGTGATCGCCACTCCGGCCGGCGCGGGCAGGTATTTGTAGACGTGGTCGACAACGGAGGTGGGCAGGAAGCCGACCGCGATCTGCAGCCCGTACAGAACGCCGAACAGCGCGGCGATCGCGCCCGCGGTGTGACGGATCACGGTGCCCAACCCGATCCCGAGCACCGCGACCGCGGTCAGGTACAGCGCACCGCCCACGACTGCGCGCAGCACCCCGTCCGCGGCCAGCGTGGTGTTCAGGTGCCCCGAGGCGAGCACTGACTGCCCGATCAGAAATGCCGCGAGCGTGGCCGGAAGGCAGACAACGGCCGTGACGCCGCCGAGTACAGCAACCTTGCTCCACAGCACCGGAGTCCGGCTCGGCACGGCGGCGAAACTGGTCCGGACGAGTCCGCTGGCGTACTCGCTCGTGATCACCAGTACCCCAAGCACGCCAGCGGCGATCTGCGCCAGCGCCACCCCACTCAGGCTGACCCCGGTCGCGTCGAATGTGGACGGATCAGCGGGGGGGCGGCTCACGCGTACGCCGGCGTAGAGCGCGCCGAAGCCGACCACGAGCGCAATGGTCGCCGCCAGGGACCAGGCCGCGGCCGGGAGCGAACGCAGCTTGGTCCACTCCGAGCGGAGAACGCCCTGGACCGTCACGCGCTGGGTGCCCGTTTCGTGCTTGAGTGTTGTCATCATCGACCGACTCCTGTCGTTGTCTGGGGCGCGCGGTACTCGACCGCATCCCTAGTCAGATCCATGAAGGCCTCTTCCAGGGAGGCCCGTTGCGGCGCCAGCTCCAGCACGGTGAGTCCCGCGTCTGCGGCCGCGAGGCCGATCTGGTCGGAGGTCATCCCCGCGACGATGAAGGCGCCGTCCTCGGCATGCGACACCGACACGTCCGGTCGACGCAGGACGCGGTCGAGCGCCGCCGGGTCGGTCGTACGTACCCGGACCGTGTCCTTGGCGGCGCGAGCGATGAACTCCGCCATCCCGGTGTCGGCGATCAGGCGTCCGCGACCGATCACCACGACGTGGTCGGCGGTGAGTGCCATCTCGTTCATCAGGTGCGAGGAGACGAACACCGTCCGCCCCTCGGCCGCCAGGTCGCGCAACAACGCGCGAACCCACCGGATGCCCTCCGTGTCGAGCCCGTTGAGCGGCTCATCGAGGATCACGGTGCGCGGGTCGCCCAGCAGAGCCGTGGCGATGCCCAAACGTTGCCCCATGCCGAGCGAGAAGCGCCCGGCTCGGCGGCGGGCGACCTCGCGCAGACCAACGGCCTCGACGACATCGTCCACACGCGACCGTGGGATTCCGTTGGTCTGGGCAACCGCGAGCAGGTGGTGGAACGCACTCCGTCCAGGGTGGACAGACCTCGCCTCGAGCAGCGCCCCGACCTCCCGCAGCGGCGCCCGGTGCTCCCGGTACGGCCGTCCGTTCACGGTCACGGACCCATGCGTCGGCTGGTCCAGGCCAAGGATCATGCGCATCGTGGTGGACTTGCCGGCCCCGTTCGGGCCAAGGAAGCCGGTCACAATGCCGGGTCGCACGGTGAAGGTCAGGTCGTCGACCGCGAGCTTGTCGCGATACCGCTTGGTAAGACCTCGCGCCTCGATCATGGTGAGCTCCTCTGCCATACGTTGTTCCTGAGGCAGACGCTGCCAGCGCGGCGGCTCGTCATCGTTGGGGCCGCCAAGCCGTTGCGGGTGTGGATTTCCCTACCCCCAGGGTGGGTTCACCGGATGCCACCACGGGCCAGCGCTGGCTACGGTGGCCACGTGACCTCGAACCGGGCGACAGTGGACAGTGGGCGTCCGGCGCTGCACGTGCTCGCGGGCGCGGCGCTGGCGCTGGTGTCAACGGCGGTGCTCGGATTGCTGTTCGTGGTGTGGGGTGCCGCGGTGTGGAGCCTGGCCACGGGTCCGACCGGGGCGTGGTATCTCGACGTGCTCTACGTGTTGGCGGTGCCCGCTGGTCCGATCGCGGTGCTGTGGTGCGTGTGGGAGTTGGCGAGCGTACATCGGGCCCGGTTCTCGCGGCTGTTGGCGAGCCGGGTCGAAGAGCCGTCGCCTCCGGACTGGGGTCCGGTCCTGCTGCGGCCGTGGCGCCGGGGCGACACCTGGCGCCAGCTCGGCTACCACGCGTTCGCTCTGGCGCTAACGCCGGCCGGACTGCTCCTGCTTCTGGCTGGACCGCGCGGAGCCGGTACCGCGGCCCGTATCGACTACGTCTTTGCGCGGAGGCTGCTCGGTCCCAGCAAGGCCGAGGAACTGGCCCGGCAAGCGCAGGAACTGAGCGACCGGATCGAGTCCTTGACGCGTAGCCGCGCGGAGGTCGTCGCGGCCACCGACGCGGAGCGGCGCCGGATCGAACGTGATCTGCACGACGGGGCGCAGCAACGCCTGGTTCATCTCGGCATGAACCTTGGCATGGCGTTGGAATCATTGGCCGACCTGCCTGAGCCGGCAAGAAAGGTGATCGAGCAGGCGCATCGCGAGGTCACCGTGGCGTTGGCTGAGCTCCGGGACTTCATCCGTGGCCTCCACCCCGCGGTCATGAACGATCGTGGCCTCGACGCGGCGCTGTCGGGCATCGTCGCCACGGCGGCGGTCCCCGTCCGGCTGCGGGTTCAAGTGGAACCGCGTTGCTCACCGACGATCGAGGCGATCGCCTACTTCACCGTGGCCGAGGCACTCACGAACGTGGCTAAGCACGCCGTCGCCCGGCAGGCCGAGGTCATCGTTGACCGCGACGGCGACACATTGCGCATCGTCGTGACCGACGACGGCCGCGGCGGAGCGAGCCCGGACGGCGCCGGCAGTGGGCTGCGCGGCCTACGTCAACGAGTCGAAGCGGTCGACGGCGCACTGACCGTCCACAGTCCACTCGGCGGAGGAACCGTCATCAAGGCGGAGCTGCCATGCGAGTCGTGATCGCCGAAGACTCGGTACTGCTCCGGGAGGGCCTGACCCGCCTGCTCACCGACGGCGGGTTCGAGGTCGCGGCGGCCGTCGGGAATCCCACGGACCTGCTCCGGGCCGTGGACGAACACCGGCCGGAGCTGGCCGTCATCGATGTGCGCATGCCGCCGACCCACACCGACGAGGGCATCCAGGCGGCCCTCGTGATCCGGCGGCAGCAACCTGGCGTCGCCGTGCTCGTCCTGTCGCAGTACGTCGAGGAGCGCTACGCGACCGACCTGCTCTCGGGCCAGGCCGCAGGCGTCGGGTACCTGCTGAAGGACCGGGTGGCCCACGTCTCCGACTTCCTCGACGCGCTGCGGCGAGTGGCCGCCGGCGGTACGGCGCTCGACCCGGAGGTCGTGGCTCAGCTGCTGGTCCGGCGCCGCGACGACCCGATCGACCGGCTCACTCCGCGAGAGCAGGAGGTGCTGCGGTTGATGGCCGAGGGCCGCTCCAACAACGGCATCATGGCGGCACTGCGGGTCAGCAGCAGTGCGGTCGAGAAGTACGTGAGCAACATCTTCGCCAAGCTTGATCTGCCGCCAACCGACACCGACCACCGGCGGGTGCTGGCTGTGCTCCGCTTCCTCGACACGTAGGGGGGCGGGCCCGAAGGGCGGGGGGCGGGCGAAGTAGCGCGGTGCCCTAGGGTGATCTCCGTGCCCACAACGCCTCCGTCGCAGGTGCCGGTACGGCCGCGGTTCGTCCTCGCCTCCAGCAGTCCGGCCCGCCTCCGGACCTTGCGCGCGGCTGGCTTGGATCCGGATGTGATAGTCAGCGGCGTTGATGAGTCCACGGTGGAGTCCACGAACGCCCGCACGCTCTGCGCGACCCTGGCTCGGATGAAGGCCGAGGCCGTCGCTACCCGGGTACGTCAACACGAGCAGTCGCCCGGCCCCACCGTCATCCTCGGCTGCGACTCGATGCTGGAGTTCGACGGCGAGATTCTCGGAAGGCCCGTCGACGACGCGGACGCGACCCGACGCTGGCAGGACATGCGGGGCCGTGCCGGAATCCTCCACACAGGACACTGCGTCATCGAGCTGGACAGTGGCGTGACCGCCGATGGGGTCGCCAGCACGACCGTCCACTTCGCCGACATAGGTGACGACGAGATCCAGGCCTATGTCAGTACGGGCGAGCCCGCCCACGTCGCCGGCGCGTTCACGATCGACGGGCTGGGCGGCTGGTTCGTGGAACGGATCGAGGGCGATGCGGGCACAGTCATCGGCGTGTCGTTGCCGGTAGTTCGCCGCCTGCTCGGCGAGGTGGGAGTCGGCGTGATGGACCTGTGGGCGGCTGGACTACGTTCGACTACGTGAGCTTCAAATCCATTGGCCTCAGCGACGACCTTCACGCGTACCTGGTTGCGCACAACCCGCCGGCCGACCCGCTCGTGACCGAGCTGCTGGCCGAGACCCGCGCCGCGCTACCCGCTCAAGCCAACATGCAGATCGCGCCGGAGCAGGCGCCGTTGCTGACCTTCCTGACCCGTCTGCTCGGGTCACGGCAGGCCGTGGAGATCGGAACCTTCACTGGCCTGTCCTCGCTCGCGATCGCCCGCGGGCTGCCGCCAGACGGCCGGCTGGTCTGCTTCGACATCTCTGATGAGTACACGTCAATCGCCCGCCGTTACTGGGAGCGGGCCGGGGTGGCGGACCGGATCGAGCTGCGTTTGGGGCCGGCCGGCGAGACGCTGGCCACACTCCCCGATGAGCCTCACCTCGACATCGCGTTCATCGACGCCGACAAGACCGGCTATCAGCTGTACTGGGACACCTTGGTGCCCCGTATGCGTCCCGGCGGAGTGATCGTGGTCGACAACGTGCTCCAGCACGGACGGGTACTGGCACCGGATAATGCCGACAGCGCTGCCATCGTGGCGTTCAACGACATGGTGCTGGCCGACAAGCGAGTGGACGCGGTGATGATCCCGGTCGCGGACGGCCTCACTCTCGCTCGGCGTGTGTAACGACGCGGGCTAGCGGACGCTGCGGGCGAACGAGCGCGCGGCCCAGGCGAGTGACAGCGCGGTCAGAACGACCAGGATGACCAGCGCCTTCCAGACCGTGGTGTTGCTCGGATCTCCGGCGAAGAGTGCACGGCTGGCGTCCACCGCCCATGAAAACGGGTTCCAGTCCGCGACCCGCTGCAGCCACACGGGCGCGAGAGCCAGCGGCAGAAGGATCCCCGAGAGCAGCAGCAGTGGCTGCGCGACGCCGTTCATCAGGGGGGCCAGAGCGTCCTCGCTGCGCAGCTTCAGTGCGATCGCGTTGGACAGCGCGGACAGCATGAGTCCGATGAGCGCCAGCAAGAGGTAGGCCAGCAGTAGGTCACCCAGAGCCACGGTGAGTCCGAACGGGATCGCCAGGAGCGTGATCAGCACCGCCTGGAAGAAGAGCGTCACCACATCTCGCAAAGACCGTCCGAGCATCAGGGCGAGACGGCTGACCGGCGTTACTCTGCTCCGTTCGATCACGCCGGCCCGAAGCTCGGCGATGAGCCCGAACCCGACGAACATCGAACCAAACATCGCCAGCATGACGAGCAGGCCGGGAATGAAGATGCGGTACGCCTCGGCATTGGACGTCACGCCCAGCGCCGGCTTGAGCAACGGTCCAAAGAGGAACAGGAAGTACAGCGGCTGCACAACCCCGATGATCACCCAGACCGGATTGCGTATGACGAGCTGTATCTGGCGTTGAAAGACAAGCCAGGTGTCACGGGCCATCTTCATGTCAGCTCTCCCTCAAGGAACGGCCGGTCTTGGCCAGGAACACATCGTCGAGGCTGGGCCGGTGCAGCTCGATTGATCTCAGGCTGATGCCCGCTCCGTCGAGCGCGCGCATGATCAATGGAATGGCGGTCGCGCCCTCGTCGACGTACAAGCGCACCCCCGAATCGTTGGTCTCGAGCTTGTGGACGAACTCCTGCGTGTCGAGTAGGTCGGCGGCCTTCGGTGTTGCCCCGTTCAGGCCTACTGTGACCACGTCGCCCGAGACCTCACGTTTGAGCTCGTCCGGCGTGCCCTCCGCCTCGATCGTTCCGTGGTCGATGATCGCCACCCGATCGCAGAGTGCGTCCGCCTCTTCCAGGTAGTGCGTCGTGATGAACACCGTCATGCCTTCCGAGCGCAGCCGACGGATCTCCTCCCACATGTGTGCCCGGCTCTGCGGGTCAAGCCCAGTGGTCGGTTCGTCGAGGAAGACGAGTCTCGGCTCATGGATGATGCCGAGCGCGATGTCGACTCGGCGACGCTGTCCGCCCGAGTAGGTCTTACAACGGCGGTCGGCGTACTCGGTGAGCTGGAACGCGTCCAGCGCGGCTGCCGCTCGGCGTTGCGCCTCGGGTTTGGCGATCCCGTACATCCGGGCGTGCAGGACGAGCTCCTCACGGGCGGTCGACTCGTCCCACGTGCTTCCGCCCTGTGCGACGTAGCCGATGCGTTTGCGGACCTCAGCCGGGTCCTTACGAAGGTCGACCCCCGCCACCTTGGCCTGACCGCCATCGGGCTCGATCAGCGTCGCGAGCATCCGCAAGGTTGTGGTCTTACCGGCACCGTTCGGGCCGAGGAAGCCAAAGATCTCGCCCTCGGCGACGGTCAGGTCGACGCCCCGGACCGCTTCGACCGTCTTCCTCTCGCGGCCGGCGCGGGAACGGAACGACTTCGTCAGTCCCTTGGTTTCGATGATCCCCTTGGTTTCGATGATCCCCTTGGTTTCGATGATCACGGTCTCCCCCAGATCAGGCTCCAGCAGCTTTCCTCGCGGCGCCACGCTATCGCGATATAACTCGCCTAGTCAAGTTTGATTATTCCGCGTCCCCACCCGGGGACCATTGTGCGGGTGCGCCACCCCACGATTCGACGAACCCGTCCGGGAACAGCGCCTCGCCGCTCTCGATCCTTCCCGCGACGCGCTCACACCAGGCGATCTCGGCCTCCAGGCGGGCCACGCTCAACTCGAACATCCAGCCCACGTGGGCCGGCTTGGTCTGGCGCATCCATTCGGTGGCAAGCGCGAACCGGTGCGACTCGACTGCCGCTCGTAGGAGTCGCACCCGGTTGCGGAGCGCGGCAATCGCCTCCGCCCGGGGCAGCGCCGGCAGGAAGCCGAATCCCGCCAGGAACGGGTCGATCGGCTGCCGGTACTCCCACCAATAGCGGCGCAGGAGCTCATCGAACCCGGCATCACCCTTGGCCGTGATGCGGTACGTCGTTCGAGCCGGCCGGGAGCCGACCTGCTCCGTAGAAACCTCCTCGAGCAGTCCCTCTTCGGTCAGCTTGCGCAAGGCGTGATAGATCGAACCCGGAGCGACGTTGGCCCAGTCCTCTGCCTGCCAGCTCAGCAGTTCCCGCCGGACGTCGTAGCCGTGCACCGGCTGCATCCATTTCACCAGGCCGAGAATCATCATGCGAGTCGTTGACACGGGGTCAAGCGTAATAGCCAAGTTTGACTAATCACCGTCTTCGCCACGCTCGCCCCCGGCCGGGCAAGGCCGAACGATGGCTAGACTCACGGCAAGGTCCGGCGCAGGGAGGAGCGATCGACGTGCGTAAGGTGCTGATCGCCAACCGAGGCGAGATCGCGGTTCGGGTGATCCGGGCCTGCCGCGATGCCGGGCTGGCGAGTGTCGCCGTCTACGCCGATTCGGACCGAGACGCGATGCACGCCCGCATGGCGGACGAGGCCTACGCCCTCGGCGGTGACACGAGTGCCGAGACGTACTTACGCATCGACAAGCTTCTCGACATCGGGGCCCGCTCCGGTGCGGACGGTGTCCATCCCGGCTACGGCTTCCTGGCTGAGAACGCAGATTTCGCGCAGGCGGTCATCGACGCCGGTCTGACCTGGGTCGGCCCGACACCCCAGGCGATCCGCGACCTCGGTGACAAGGTGACCGCCCGGCACATCGCGCAGCGGGCGGGAGCACCCTTGGTCCCCGGTACGGCCGAGCCGGTCAAGAACGCCAAGGAAGTAGTCGCGTTTGCCAAGCAGCACGGCCTGCCCGTGGCCATCAAGGCGGCGTTCGGGGGCGGCGGCCGCGGCCTGAAGGTCGCGCGCACCCTGGCCGAGATCCCGGATCTCCTGGAGTCCGCGACCCGCGAGGCAGTGGCCGCTTTCGGCCGCGGAGAGTGCTTTGTGGAGCGATACCTCGACCAGCCGCGGCACGTCGAGGCCCAGGTACTCGCCGACCAGCACGGCAACGTCATCGTCGTGGGCACGCGCGACTGCTCCCTACAGCGCCGGCACCAAAAGCTGGTCGAGGAGGCGCCGGCGCCGTTCCTGACACCGGAGCAGCGCGAGGCCATCCACTCCTCGGCCAAGGCGATCTGCCGCGAAGCTGGATACCACGGCGCCGGTACGGTCGAATACCTCGTAGGAAACGACGGCACCGTTTCCTTCCTCGAGGTGAACACTCGGCTGCAGGTCGAGCACCCGGTGACCGAGGAGACGTCGGGTATCGACTTGGTTCGCGAGCAGTTCCGAATCGCCGACGGAGAGAAGCTTCGGTTCACAGCCGACCCCGAGCCGCGCGGCCATGCGATCGAGTTCCGCATCAATGGGGAGGATGCCGGCCGCGGCTTCCTGCCCGCGCCCGGGATCGTCACCAGGCTCAAACTGCCCGAAGGCCCGGGCGTTCGGGTCGACACCGGGATCGAGTCACGCGCCGTGATCGGCGGCAACTTCGACTCCCTGCTGGCGAAGGTCATCATCACCGGTGAGACCCGCACCGAGGCGCTAGAGCGATCCCGCCGAGCGCTGGACGAGATGGTCGTGGACGGCATGGCGACCGTGCTGCCGTTCCATCGCCTCATCACCCGCAATCCGTCCTTTGTGGAGGAACCGTTCCGGGTGCACACCCGGTGGATCGAGACCGAGTGGGACAACACCGTGCCGCCGTTCGCCGGCGCGGCCGCCGTCGACGTCTCGACCGAGGAGCGGACGACCGTCGTGGTCGAGGTGGGCGGCAAGCGGCTTGAGGTGTCGCTTCCGGCTTCCATGGGTACGGTCGCCGCTACGGGCCCCGCCACGGCCGCGAAGACCGGCCGGCGCTCGTCTCGTTCCAGCCATGCCACCGCCGCCTCCGGCAATGCCCTGACGAGCCCGATGCAGGGCACGATCGTCAAGCTCGCGGTGTCCGAAGGGGACACGGTGGCCGAGGGCGACCTCGTGGTGGTGCTCGAGGCGATGAAGATGGAGCAACCCCTCAACGCCCACCGCGCCGGCGTCATCACCGGACTCACCGCCGAGGCCGGCGCCCCCATCACGGCCGGCGCCGTGATCTGCGAGATCGTCTAGGACACCCTCCCGCGATCTTGGAGAAATACGCGTGCTTCGATCTCTGTTCACGCGCATTCCTCCAAGGTCCACGAGGGTGCCGGCGCCAGAGGGTGCCGGACGTCAGACAGGTGCCGGCGTCACACGGGTGCCGGCGTCACACGGGTGCCGCGTCACACGGGTAAAGGCGACGGTTGGCAAAGGCGGGTGAGGTAGGCGACGGCGTCGGCGACGGGGCGCGCCGGCAGTTCCTGCCCGTCGCGCAGTCGCAACGACACCGCTCCGGCTGCGTCCTCGCGTGCTCCGATTACCGCGAGGAAAGGCACGAGCCGGCCCTCGCGGATCCGGGCGCCGAGCGAGCCTTCGACCGAGGCTTCCGCTCGCAGGCCGGCCGCCAGACAGGCGCGAGCGAAGCTGTGCGCGGCGTCGGACTGCGGGTCCGCGACGGGCAGCGCCACTACCTGCACCGGGGCATACCAGGCCGGAAACGCACCCTGATGAACCTCGATCAGGTGCGCGAACAGTCGCTCCATGCTGCCGACCAGGCTGCGATGGACCATGACCGGCCGATGCCGTTTCGCGTTACGATCCACATAGGACAAATCGAACGCCACCGGCTGATGGAAGTCGACCTGGATGGTGGCGAGGCTCCATTCACGGTCGGCCACGTCGATGATCTGCACGTCGATCTTGGGTCCGTAGAACGCGGCCTCGCCGGGCGCGTCCACGAAGGACACGCCAGCGTCGACGAGCGCGTCCCGCAGCATCTGCTCGGCCAGGTCCCAGTCACCGGCCTCGCCCAGGTACGACCCATCGCCCCGAAGCGACAGCCGGAATCCGGACGGGGCGAAGCCGAGCGCGGCGTGCACCCGAGCCATCAGGTCGAGCACCAACCCTACCTCGGCTCCGACCTGGTCCAGCGCGCAGAAGTTGTGCGAATCGTTGAGCGAGATGGCTCGCACCCTCGACAGTCCACTGAGGACCCCAGACCGTTCGGCGCGGTACATGGGGCCGATTTCGGCCACTCGCAACGGCAGATCCCGATAGGACCGTCCCCGGGACGCGAACACCATGGCGTGGTGCGGGCAGATGCTAGGCCGCAGCATCAGTTCCTCATCGCCGTCGGCCATGCCCGGAAACATGTCCTCGCCGAACTTGGCCAAGTGCCCGGATCGTTGGTACATCTCACGTTTGGCCAACGGCGGCGAGTACACATGCTGGTAGCCGGCCCGGCGCTCCTCCTCACGGACGAACTCCTCGACGGCGTGCCGGGCCGCCGCGCCAGCGGGTAGCCAGATCGGCAGACCGGCGCCGACCAGCGGGGCGGAATGAAAGAGCTCGAGTTCGCGGCCGAGCCTGCGGTGGTCAATCATGATGCGCTCCTTGGAATCGAGGATGGACCCGGAGCGCGAACACGAAACGGCCCCGGGAGCGGTCGCCCGGGGCCGTGCGGTGACTGAGTCAGCGCGTCAGCACGCCGGGAAGTCCCGGCGTCGTCGTCAGTAGCGCTGGCATGGAGAAAAGGTAACCACTGCGAGGAGAGGCCGCATCGGGTTTTGTGTGCGGGCTACGCTTCGGCGCATGGTGGCCGCGATCGAGATGTATTTCGACCCGCTCGCGGAGCGACGCCTGCGGACTCTGTGGACCGCACTCGAGGCGGCCGACGTTCCCACACTCGGTAACCACACGCACGGCAAGCACCGTCCGCACCTCTCCATCGCAGTGGCCGACGAGTTCCCGCCCACGCCGGTGGCCGAGGCGTTGGGCGTGCTGCCGCTGCCCGTTGCGGTGAGCTTCCAACACGTCGGCCAATTCCCGGGCGGCGTGCTCTGGCTCGGTCCGGCCCCGACCGCTTCCCTGCTCGCCCTGCACACCGAGGCGCTCGGCCGCCTGGATGTCGCTGGCATCCCGGTCTGGCCGCTCTACCGCCCCGGCACCTGGGTACCGCACACCACCCTGTCGATGACGGCTCGACGCGATGCGGTGGCGCGGGCAGTGCCATTGTGCTGCGACGTCCTGCCCCTGTCGGCCACTTTGGTCTCGGCGGCCGTTGTCGACCACACCAGGGACCAGTTCCACCCGCTGCCGCTGGCCGACGCTACGCGTATTCGTGACGCTACTCGTATTCGTGACGCTACTCGTATTCGTGACGCTACTCGTATTCATGGTGCATAAGCTGGCGGGCCGCCTCGGCGACCGAGCCCGACAGGGAGGGATAGATCGTGATCGTGAGAGCGAGCTGGCTCACCGACAGGTGGTTCTCGACCGCCATTGCGATCGGCAGGATCAACTCGCTCGCCTTCGGCGCGACGACGACGCCGCCGATAACGGTGCCGGAACCGCTGCGGCAGAACAACTTCACGAAGCCATCCTGGATGTCAGCCATCTTGGCCCGGGCGTTTCCAGACAGCGGCAGCATCACGACCCGGCCCGGCACTCGGCCAGAGTCCACATCGGACTGTGAGACGCCGACTGTGGCCAGCTCCGGGTCGGTGAAGACGTTGGCCGACACGGTCTGCAGCCACAGCGGGCTGACCGCCTCGCCCAGCGCGTGCCACATGGCGATCCGGCCCTGCATCGCGGCTACGCTGGCCAGCGCCAGCACACCCGTGCAGTCGCCGGCCGCGTAGATGCCGGGGATGTTCGTACGGGACACCCGGTCAACGGTGACGTGGCCGGACTCGGTGGTCTGGACTCCGTACTCAGCCAGGCCGAGCTCGCGCGTGTTCGCCACCGATCCGACGGCCATCAGCGCGTGGGTGCCGTCGACCGTACGGCCGTCGGTCAGCTTGACCACGACTCCATCCGGTGCCGAGACCACGGACTCGGCGCGGGCCTTGTTGAGCACGGTCATCCCGCGGGCACGGAAGACACGCTCGATCACTCCGGCGGCATCGGAGTCCTCATGCGGCATGACCCGGTCCCGGCTCGAAACCAGGGTCACGTCAACCCCGGCGGCCAGGTAGGCGCTGGCGAACTCGGCTCCGGTCACGCCGGACCCGATGATGACCAACCGCTCGGGCAGGTCGGGCAGGTCGTAAACGTCGCGCCAGGTCAGGATCCGGGTTCCATCGGGCTCACAACCGGGCACAACCCGCGGGTTCGCGCCGGTGGCGATCAGGACATGTGTGGCTTGAATCTCGTACGCCTGACCATCCCTGGGCTCGACGAGCACCGGATGCATGTGCCCGAGCGAGTCGGACCCGAGCCGGGCGCGGCCGGCCACCAGCTCGACCCCGGCCTTCGTCAACTTGGTGGCGACATCGGCCGACTGGGCCAGGGCCAGCCGCTTCACCCGGGCGTGCACGGCGGCGGCGTCCAGCGTGACCGACTCCGGGTCCGGCATCCGTACTCCCAGACTCTCGCCGTGCCGGAACGCGGTCACGACGTCGGTCGAGGCAATGAACGTCTTGGATGGGACACAGTCGTAGAGCACGCACGCTCCGCCGGCGCCGTCGGCCTCGACCACGGTTACCTCGGCCTGCAGCTGAGCGGCGACGAGGGCGGCCTCGTAGCCCGCCGGTCCGCCACCGATGATCACGATACGGGCCATTAGGCGGAACTCCCATCAACACGGTCCTCGATTACGGTCCGTTGCATTCTCCCTCACGGCCGAAAGGACTATCGTCACTGCCGTGCGCCTCTACGCCGCGTACGGCTCAAACCTGGACCCCGGACGGATGCGGGCATACTGCCCTCATTCGCCCCTGGTTGGCACCGGGTGGATCGAAGGCTGGCGGTTGACGTTCGGCGGCGAGGACCTTCTCGGATACGAGGGAGCGGTCTGCACAATCGTCGAGTCGGAAACGGACGGTGACCGAGTCTTCGTCGCACTGTATGACGTCGACACCCAGGACGAGCTGTTACTCGACGAGGTTGAGGGTGCCGTGGCGGGCACCTACCAGAAGCTGCATCTGCGGGTGGTCACCCTGGATGGCGACGTCACGTCGTGGGTCTATGTCTTCGCCGGGTACGAGGGCGGCCTGCCGACCACGTGGTACGTGACCGAGATCGCCAACGCGGCCCGTAAGGCTGGCGCGCCCGACGACTACATCGAGAACCTACGGTCCCGCCCGACCCGAACGGACGCCATCGATTAACCCGGCCCTCGCTCCGCTCGGGCGTGGCCCCGACTTCATGCGGCGTTTCGACAAACGTCAAGCGGCCCCGATGAGGCGTTCGTAGACGTCGGCCTCGTAGACGGGCCGCATGCCCACGCTCTCGTAGAGACGGTACGCACCGGTCGGGTTAGTCATGTCGACCCCCAGCCCGGCGGCCCGTCGACCCTTGGCCGCATAGGTGTGAAACGCCGTCTGCAAAAGCACGCGGCCGAGGCCGCGGCCGCGGTACTCCTTGCTGACCGCGAGGTTCTTGACCCAGCCCTCGTCCTGCTCGGCCACCTGACCGGCGGACTGCAGGATCGCGACAACGTCACCGTCCACTTCGGCCACAAACCATTCGTCCCAGTCAATGCCGGGAAGGGCGGCCAGACGCTCGCGGTACACCTCGTAACTGTGTTCCTGATAGTCGGGTGTGTCTCGGAAGGCCGTGTCCAGTACCCGGTGGAAGGTGCGCATCTCGGCGTCGTCGTCGTGGCGGACGAGGCGGATCGCGACCCCGGGCGGCACGTCCGGTGCGGGCTCGGACGAGGTTAGGTCCCGGCGCATCCGGGCGTACCGCTTGATGAACTCGAACCCGGCCGACCGGAGCAGCGCAACGTATGACTCCTCGCTCGCGACCGCGCCGCCCCGGGCCGTGAGCGACGGGAATCCGAACTCCGTGGCCCGCTCGGCGATCCGGGCCACGACCAGATCGAGCAGACGCTGATGGGCGGGCCGGCCGCGCTCGGGATGGACGTAAGCGTCGAAGTTGTCCCGCCGACTGCGCGAAGGATTATCAATGTATGCCCATCCGACGATTCGTTGGGTTTCGTCCAGCACGACCCAGGAATCCTTCTTTGGGTCATGGTTTGGGGCGGCGAGGATCTCGACCACCTCGTCGGTGGTGAAGTCGGGCTCGCCGACGGCGGCTACATCGCTCGCGTGGACAACGGCCAGGATCTCCGGTACGTCGTCCAGGGTCGGCGTCCGAATGGTCCACCCGGGCGGTAGGTCGAGGGTCATGGTCCGCATCCTGCCGGTGCTCACGCCGGGATGCGACCGAATTCGCCGGGTCAGGGCTCGGTCAACGTGGCCGCGGCGGCCACCAGGAGCTGCACCAGCTCCACCCGCTCGGCCGGACCGAGCGCCGCATACGCACCACCCGCGATGCGGTCGGCGATCGCCTCCGCGTAGCAATAGCGGCGCAACACGCTTACCCGGAGCGGGAACGGCGGCGTCCAGCCGAACGTGATCGCCTCTTGCTCGCCCTCGGGCCCGGCGATGATCGCTTCGACGGGTCGTAGGCCGCACGCCCGCACGGCGACCAGCATCGCCCCGGCTCGATGCTCCCGCAGCAAATGAATGAGCACGGCGGCCCGCGCGCCGACACCGCCGTCGGGGGCGGGCATCGCTCGGGTGGCGGCGAACAACGGCATCGCCACGGCGTCGGCGCTCATCACGACGCGCTCGGCCAGCTCCACGAGCCGTTCGTCGGCGACATCGCTGAGTCGTTCATCCCCCCAGCGGGCGCACTCGGCAAGCCGCGAGGCAGCTACGGTAGCCGGGCCCACCTTCCGTGCGGAATCCCAGCCGGCCCGGACCGCGTCGGGAGCGATCACGCCGAGGGCCGAGGCCACGGTCTCTGGGCGGACGTCATCGCCGAGCACACCGCCACGCCCGGCGACGTAGAACGCCCAGCCCGACAGTTCGAGCAGGCGCGCCCGGCGGAGCGTCCGTGGATCGGTGCTCCAAGCAGTGTCGAGCTCACTGACCGGCCCCGCGGCGGCGGAGGCGGCGAGCTCGGGTGTCACAGTTGTCGATTCTGCTCCTGTTCGAGCAGGAGAGGATAGTCGCCTACCCGACGTTGATCTCGCCACCCACGGGCAGCCGCTGGAACTGCGTCTGGCTCAGGTTACCGATGAGGTTGTCGACGATTCCGAGCCCGACATCGCTAAGTACTGCTTCGTGAATGGCGATGCCGCGGCGTGGCGCGACCGCTCGCGCAAAATCGATAGCCTCCGATGTCTTGAGCCACGGCGCGGCAACCGGTAAGAGCAACGTGTCCACAGTGGCGTCTTCCGGAACGAACAGTGAGTCGCCCGGGTGGTAGACCGTACCGTTGACGAGGAACGCGAGGTTCGCCACCTGCGGAATGTCGGGATGGATCACGGCGTGCTTCCCGCCGAATGCCTGCACCCGGAATCCGGCCGCATCAAACCGCTCGCCCGGCGACACGGTGGTCACGGAATCGGCGATCGCGTCCAGCTTGGACGCCACGGCCGCGTTCGTGAATACGGTCAGCCCCGGTCGCTTGACCACCTCGTCGACGTTCACGTGGTCGGCGTGCTCGTGAGTGATGAGGACCGCATCGGCGCCGTCCAGCGCCGAGGGATCGCTGAAGACCCCTGGGTCGATGACGAGAACCCCACCGTCGGACTCCATGCGCACGCAGCTGTGCCCGAACTTGATCAAGCGCATCTGTCGCTCCTTGCCGGTCTCGGCGCGTCTCGAAGAGTTGCGGACTCTACGAACCCTAGACCGGATCGTGACCTTGCGGTTGCACCCTGACGGAACGCACCACTCCTCGGGGGCATCTAAGCCACGCTCCCAACTCCACCCACTCCGCCCGGAGGACGTCCATGGCAGCACCGCACCGCTCACGGGGCCCGATCGCGGTGGCGATCGTTGCCATCCTCGCCGGCGCACTCGCATTCGCCGGCTGCAGCAGCACCAACTCCGCCTCTCCCTCCTCCGCACCGCTGGGCGGCGCCAACGCCGACCAGGCCGGCGACCGAGGCGCCGGCGGGGTCGCCGAGGCACCAGCCGCACCGGACGCCAAAGAGCCCTTGCCAGCGCCCTCGGCAGGGCCGGCCGAGGCGCCGGCCGACGAACGATCACTCATCTACACCGGCACCATCACGGTCAAGGTGGACGCCGTCGCCAGCTCGGCAGACCGGGCGATCGCGATGGCTGTCGGCCTGGGTGGCCTCGTCGGCGGCGACAACCGAACCATCGACGCTGACCGATCTCAGGCGGTCCTGATCCTCCGCGTGCCGGCGGACAAGTTCAACTCCACATTGGACGCCATGGCTAAGCTCGGCACCGAGGAGAACCGGCAGGTCCAGGCGCAGGACGTCACGGACAGCCTGGTCGACCTGGACGCCCGCATCGCCACACAAGAGGCGAGCGTGCAACGCGTACGGGACCTTCTTGCCCGGGCCCAGACGATCGCTGAGATCGTCTCGATCGAGAGCGAGCTGACTCGCCGCCAGGCCGACCTCGACTCGCTCAAGCAACGGCGGGCCAAGTTCGCCGGGCTGGTGGCGCTGGCGACAATCACCGTGGTGCTGCACGGCCCCGCGGCGCCGGCGGTCGGGCCCGACGAGCCGGAAACCGGCTTCATGGCCGGGCTGAAGAGCGGCTGGAAGGGCTTTCTCGCGTCGGTCAAGATCGTACTGACGGTGGCCGGATGGCTGCTTCCGTGGGCCATCGCGATCGGCGTGCCGTTGTGGCTCGTGCTGTGGCTCATGGGCCGTCGCCGGAGTCGGACGCGCCCGACGGCAGGACCCCCGGCGCCACTGCTCGCCCCGGCCACCCCACCCGCGCCGCCACAGCCACCACCTCCGACACCGGCCCCGACGCCCTAACACCGCGACGACCTTGGGCATATGCGCGTGATTCGATCTCCGAGCACGCGCATTCGCCCAAGGTCAGCGCAAAGAAATCGGCGGACGAGCCTAGATGGTGCCCGAGGAGAGCGCGGCCAGGGCGGTGTGCACGAAGACGCGGATGCCGTAGCCGATCGCCGATTCGTCGATGTCGAATGTGGACTGGTGAATGTCCATCGATGACTGCGTGCCCGGCTTTCCTACGCCCAGCCGGAACATCGTGCCGGGCACCTGCTCCAGGTAGAACGAGAAGTCCTCGCCACCCATGCTGACCTCGGCCTCGGCCACCCGATCCGCGCCGAGCGCGGCCGCCGCCGCGCCAGCGACGATCGCCGTAGCGACCCGGTCGTTGACCACCGGCGGGACTCCGGTCACGTACTCGATGTGCGCCTCGGCGCCGGTTCCGGCGACAACGTCGCGGACCAGCGCAGGCACGAGCTCAGGCAGACGCCGCCAGGCCTCCGGGTTGAGCACGCGGACGGTGCCGCGAGCGAAGCCCTCATTGGGAATCGCGTTGTGTGCCTCGCCCGCCCGGACGGCGCCGAATACCAGGCTGGCCGCAGCACGCGGGTCCAGCCGGCGCGAGAGCAGCGCCGGTACCTCGGTGACGACGCGACCAAGTGCGTACGCCAAGTCCACGGTCAGGTGCGGTCGAGCGGTATGCCCGCCGGGGCCGGTCAGCCGTACGTCCAGCTTGTCCGCGGCGGCGGTGATCGGACCCGACCGGACCGCAACAGAGCCAGCCGGCAGCTGCGGGTAGCAATGCAAGGCGAAGATCGACTCGACGTCCTTCAATCCACCTTCGGCGATCACCTCGGGAGCGCCAGAGGGGAACTGTTCCTCGCTCGGTTGGAAGATCAGACGCACCCGGCCGGGCAACTCGCCCTTGCGGTTCAGCTCGGCGAGTATTCGACCCACTCCGACCAAAATCGAGGTATGGACGTCGTGACCACATGCATGGCAGACGTTGTCCACAGTGGACCTGTACGGCACGTTCTTGACATCCGCCAGCGGAAGGGCGTCCAGATCGGCCCGTAGGGCGACGATCCGCTCACCGGAACCGATGTCACAGATCACCCCGTTGCGGGTGGACAGCAGGCGCGGCTTGAGGCCGGCCGCGCGAAGCTTGGACGCGACCATGGCGGCGGTGTCGAACTCTTGCCCCGAGAGCTCGGGATGGGCGTGAATGCGACGGCGAAGAGCGACCAGCTCCGTCTCGTGCGCGGCGAGCCAGCTGTCAAGTCGACCCGGCAACGTGGTCTCCATCGGCATCATCCCGACGGGAGCCACAGCTACCGCCACTGCCGGTGGCGCGGAATCGGACTCTGCTTCTTCTCCGCCCCCCGCTCCAGCGGCGAGCGCCAGCGCACCGGTCACAGTCGTATCTCGTTCTCCATAGACATCATTAACGCGGGACGGACGAAGCCTAACGCCATGGTGACGGAGCGCAATATCATTTAAGTTCTTGTCTCGCTGCGGACCGTGACCTTCGACACCACTTCTTGTATCCGTGGTCGCCTTGGTGCCTGAGTCGCCCGTGGTGCTTGCCTTGCCCGCGGCTCCCTTTGCTGTACCGGGGCCGACCAGGTCCAGGCTTGCCAAGCGCTGTGGAGCGGCCCGACGTCCTCCAACTCCGGACACTCGCCCCACCGCGCCTCCTTCAAACGGTCATGGCGCCGTCATGCGCGCGATTGGTGGCTGGGCGGGCCGTCGACGACGGACGGTAATGGCACTCGTCCGCGACGGCCCTTGTAACCAGTTACGTACCGTGGCGAAATTTGGCTCATTCAATCAACGACTGGTTAACGTCGAGCCCAGCTTTCCGATACGTGACGCCAACTCAGGAAGCAGTATGCACCGATCGTCGCGTCCAGTTTGTCGGAATCGCGGAACCGACACCGCCGCTGTCGTCTGTTGGACAGCTAGATCCCGTCGGCAGGTCGATAAAGCCCCCACACCGCCCTGAGGGTGTCACAGACTTCACCGACGGTTGCCCGAGCTCGAAGTGCTTCGCGCATCGGCGGAAGGACATTCTGGGCGCCCTCGGCCGCCGTCCGGACCCCGGCGAGCCCCGACTCGACGGCACCGGCGTCGCGCTCCTTGCGAAGCGTCTGTAAGCGAGCCGTCTGCGCTGCTTCGATCGCCGGGTCCACGCGCAGCGGCTGGTACGGGTCCTCCTCAGCCAAGGAGAACCGATTGACACCGACCACGACCCGGGTACCGGCGTCGATCTCCTGCGCCACCGTATAAGCGGACGCCTCGATCTCGCGTTTCTGGAAGCCTGCCTCGATCGCCTCGACCGCCGAGCCAAACCCCGCGACCCGCTCCATCAACTCGACTGCGAGCGCCTCGACCTCGTCGGTCATGGCCTCTACCGCGTACGAGCCGGCAAATGGGTCCACAGTGGACGTGAGGTCGGTCTCGTAGGCGAGCACCTGTTGGGTGCGTAGCGCCAGCCGGGCGGCCTTTTCGGTCGGCAGGGCGATCGCCTCGTCGTAGGAGTTTGTGTGCAGTGACTGGGTCCCGCCGAGGATCGCCCCGATCGCCTGCGCGGAGACCCGGACCAGGTTGACCTCGGGCTGCTGGGCGGTGAGCTGCACCCCGGCGGTCTGGGTGTGGAACCGAAGCATCATCGAGCGGGGATCGGTTGCCCCCAGACCTTGCATCAGGCGTGCCCAGATCCGCCGGGCCGCGCGGAACTTGGCCACCTCTTCCAACAGCGTGGTGCGGGCCACGAAAAAGAAGGACAGCCGCGGGGCGAAGTCGTCGATCGCCAGGCCGGCATCGAGCGCCGCCTGGACGTACGCGAGCCCGTTCGCGAGCGTGAACGCGATCTCCTGCGCCGGAGTGGCCCCGGCCTCGGCCATGTGATAGCCGGAGATAGATATAGTGTTCCACTTTGGAATCTCGGCACGGCAGTACGCGAACGTGTCCGCGACGAGGCGCAGCGACGGCTTCGGCGGATAGATGTACGTGCCTCGCGCGATGTATTCCTTGAGGATGTCGTTCTGGATCGTGCCGTTCAAAGCCGTACCGGGCACGCCGTGTTCTTCGGCCACAAGTTGGTAGAGCAGCAGTAACACGGCCGCCGGAGAGTTGATAGTCATTGACGTGGACACCTTGTCGAGCGGGATGTCGTCGAACAGGGTCCGCATGTCGTCGATGGAGTCGATGGCGACGCCGACGTTGCCGACTTCACCGTGGGCCATCGGTGAGTCCGAGTCGTAACCCATCTGCGTCGGTAGGTCGAACGCCACGGAGAGTCCGGTGGTGCCGGCGGCGAGCAGTTGGTGGTATCGGGCGTTGGACTCCGTCGCCGTACCGAAACCGGCGTATTGCCGCATCGTCCACGGCTTGGTCGTATACATCGTGGGGTAGACGCCGCGGGTGTAGGGGTACTGTCCCGGGTCGCCTACCCGCTCGGCGAGATCGTCCGGAGCTCGCCGGTAGACCGGCTCGATCGCAAAACCGGATTCGGAGTGCCGCTCACTCATACCTGGGGATGTTAGGAGCCTGAACGCCAGTTAAGGACCATGTACCCGCAGTGATTACGCACACTCACCTCCGTACCGACCCGTGCTTGATCCTTACCGACTGCGACTGGAGGACGACAGATAGGCGACCCAACGGCGGTTCGGCTTGCGAGCGACTTTTCCTGTGGCGCATCCTCACGCAAGATAGGTCTGGCACCTGCCGCGCGCCTGCGCTGAACAAACCCGGCACCGAAGAACCTGGAGCAATGCTGTGACGACGCAGAGCCCGTGGCGCGAGCAGTCGTCGTCAGGCAGTTCCCCAACCGACGACCGGGCATCGGCGGGCACCGTCGTCGGAGGCCGGTACGAGCTCCAAGCCGCCATCGGAAACGGCGGCATGGGTACGGTCTGGCGCGCGTCGGACACTTTGTTGCGCCGTGACGTCGCGGTCAAGGAGGTCCTCCTGCCGCCGACGATGCCGCAGACCGAGAAGGACGCGTTGTGCGAGCGCACGCTTCGTGAGGCCCGGGCGGCCGCTGCTCTGTCGCATCCGAGCGTGGTACAGGTCTACGACGTCGTCACGGACGCCAACCGACCGTGGATCGTGATGGAACTGCTCGAGGCACGCAGCCTCGCCGACATGGTGATAGACGACGGCCCGCTCCCGCCTCGTTCGGTCGCCAAGATCGGCATCGCGATGCTTGGCGCGCTTGAGGTCGCGCACGCGGCGGGCGTGCTGCACCGGGATGTGAAACCGGCCAATGTGCTCATTTGCACCGATGGCCGGTGCGTGCTCACGGATTTCGGCGTGGCCCGACTGCCGACGGAGAGCAATCTCACGACTCCTGGCATGGTGCTCGGTTCGCCGCACTTCATTTCCCCGGAACGGGCCGTCGGCGGTGCGTTCGGCCCGCCCAGCGATCTTTTCTCGCTAGGGGTCACGCTCTATACCGCGGTCGAGGGTGGGCCACCCTTCGATCGGGGCGACCCATTCGAGACTATGCGCGCGGTCGTCGAGGAGGCGCCGCGGCCGGCTCGGCTCGCAGGACCGCTGAAGCCGGTGCTGTGGGGTCTGTTGGAGAAGGAGCCGTCACGGCGATGGAACGTGGAGCAGGCTCGGACCGAGTTGCGGGAGCTGCTCACCGGCACCCTCGGCCCCGGTAGACCGAAGCCTCGCCCGGATTCCGGACGCGAAGTCGACCCAACCGACACCGACCCGGTCGCGGTGATCCGCCCACCCGTCGCTCACCCACCGGCGATCCGCTCCAGCGCGGTCGGTGGTCGGGCGATGCTCGATCCCGACGAGCCCTTGACGGGCCAGCTGGCGCGGCTGCGCGAAGCGTCGTCCTCCCAATCCGGCACCGGTTCTCAAGGGGGCACCGCTTCTCAACCGGGCGCCGGGCACACCGGCAGTGGCGGACGGGTCGCCGACGCCACCCGCGCTGGCGCCGGAGGCGGGGACCCGGGCGAGCGATGGGCCGCGGACGCCACCACGGCCGGTCGAGGACGCTGGTCCCCGAATGCCGAACCCCGCCGAGAACACGTTGGCCGACGGCGGGCCCCGTCTCAGACGTCGTTGTTGGCGGAGCAGGTAGCCGGCCGAGTTCGGGCACTCGGCCGGGACGCCGCCGCACCACGCAACCGCTCACGGTTGGTGGTCGTGGCCGGCCTGCTCGGTGTGCTCCTGCTCGTCGCCATCGCGGCCTGGTCGGGCTGGTTCAGTAACGAGGGCACTCAGTCACCGCCGGCGGCCAGCAACGGGCCTTCGTCCGAAGCCGAGACCCCACTCATAGACGTGCAGGAGTATCGCGACCGGGGCATCGCCGTCAACGTGCCGCAGGCCTGGAACCGCACCGCGGGCAGCTCCTATGTGGACTACACCGACCCGCAGAGCGCTCGGTGGGTCCGAATCAACGTCGAGCCGGCGAACGCGACTGCCATGAAGTTCCTGCAGAACGCGGAGAACGGGCTGCGCAGCCCGAGTCGGTGCCCGACCCCGTTCACCGAGGTCGGCCTGCGGGAGGCTACCCTCGCCGACCTGCCCGCGGCCGAGCTCGAGTACACCTGCGGTGAGAGCGACGCGAAGCGGCACGGCATCTGGCGCGCGATTGTTCGTGACGGCAACGCCTATTCCTTCTATCTGACCGTGCCCGACGCCCGGTTCGCCGAAAGCAAGATCATCTTTGACGAGATGGTGCGGTCTTTCCGGTTCGTCTAGCCCCGCCACTTTCGCCACGCAAAACCAGCGATCACGGGCGACAATACGACCGTGGACGCGCTGCGCACCCGGGCCGAACGGTGGCTCGCCGACGATCCTGACCCAACGAGCCAGGCCGAATTGCGAGCCGTCATCGAGGGACTGCCGGATACCGCCGCCGAGCTCGCCGATCGGTTCGCCGGACCGCTGACCTTCGGCACGGCCGGGCTGCGCGGCCCGATGCGGGCTGGTCCCAACGGCATGAATCTCGCGGTCGTCCGGCAGGCGGCGGCCGGCCTCGTCGCGTGGCTCGCCGACCGCGACACCGGCCGACCGCTAGTGATCGGATACGACGCCCGGCGCCACTCCCGCGCCTACGCCGAGGAGACCGCCCGCGTCGCCGCCGGCGTCGGCCGACGGGCGCTGATCATGCCGCGGGTACTGCCCACGCCGGTACTGGCACACGCGGTTCGGACGCTCGACGCCTGTGCGGGCGTCATGGTGACCGCGAGTCACAATCCCCCGCAGGACAACGGCTACAAGGTCTACCTGGGCGCCGGCCTGGGAGGTCCGGGCGGCGACGGTGCCCAGATCGTCCCTCCGGCCGACTCCGAAATCGAGGCGGCCATCCGTGCCGTTGGCCAGCTTTCGCACGTACCGCTGGGCGAAGACTTCTCCACATTGGACGAGAGCGTCATCAAGTCCTATGTCGACGGTGCCGTGGGTGTGCTGGATCCATCCGTTGTGGACGATGAGTACCGGTCCGAGCTGGTAGTTGCGTACACCGCGATGCATGGCGTGGGCGAATACGTTTTGGCGGCCGCCTTCGCGCAGGCTGGCTTCGCTCCGCCGGTGAGTGTGCCGGAACAGGCCGAGCCGGATCCCGCCTTTCCGACGGTGGCCTTTCCCAACCCGGAGGAACCGGGCGCGATGGACCTTGTGTTGCGGACGGCCGCAGCGGCGAACGCCGATATCGCGATCGCCAACGACCCGGACGCGGATCGGTGCGCGGTCGCGATTCCGACTGGCAGCGGTTGGCGCATGCTTCGCGGCGACGAGGTAGGAGTCCTGCTCGCCGACCACTTGATGCGGCGCGGCGTCCAAGGGTGCTACGCAACGACGATCGTTTCGTCGTCGATGCTTCGAGCCGTGTGCACGGCCCGCGGCGTCGACTACGGGGAGACTCTGACCGGTTTCAAGTGGATTGTCCGGGCCGATCCGGACCGGCTCGTGTACGGATACGAGGAGGCGCTGGGCTACTGCGTGGCTCCGGACCATGTCCGCGACAAGGACGGCATCACCGCGGCCCTATTGGTGGCGGAACTGGCGGCCGGGCTCAAGGCGGAGCTCCGTACGCTTGGCGACCGCCTCGATGAGCTCGCCCGTGAGTTCGGCGTCTACGCGACGGACCAGATCTCGGTGCGGGTGGACGACCTCTCCGCGATCGACGACGCCATGTCTGTGTTACGCGCCAAGCCGCCGGCGTCGCTTCTCGACGAACCGGTGACCGGCTGGGAGGACCGGGCGCCCGAGACCGACGTCGTCACGGTCTGGACCGCGTCCTGCCGCGTTGTCGTGCGGCCGTCCGGCACCGAGCCGAAACTCAAGGCCTATCTCGAGGTACGCGAACCGGTCCCCGACGCCGACGTCCCGGCGGCGCGGGAGCGAGCGGCTGCCGCCCTGGCCGCCCTCCGGGTCGAGACGGCGGAGGCGCTGGGGCTGTGATCTTCGCGGTTTTGTGATCTTCGCGGGTTCCTTGTGATCTTATTAGGAAGGGCACCTTCATGGCCAATTTCCGTATGAAAGGTGCCCTGACTTGCATCAGAAGCGGGGCATGCCACCGAATTGGCGGTCACCGGCGTCGCCGAGACCCGGGACGATGAACGCGCGGTCGTTGAGCTTCTCGTCGATCGCGGCCGTCACCAGGCGCATGGGCAGCCCGGCGGCGTCCAGCCGGGCTATTCCTTCGGGGGCGGCGAGCACGCAGATGACTGTGACGTCGTCACAGCCACGGGACGCGATCAGGCGTACACAGTGCTCCAACGAGCCGCCGGTGGCGAGCATGGGATCGAGCACCATCACCGGGATCCCGGCCAGGTCGGTCGGCAATGACTCGAGGTAGGCGCGCGGGGCAAACGTCTCCTCGTCGCGGGCCAGTCCCACGAAACCCATCGTGGACTCGGGTAGAAGGGCCAGGGCCGCGTCCGACATGCCGAGACCGGCCCGCAGCACGGGGACGAGTAGTGGGGGGTGAGCGACCCGGTTTCCGATGGTGGGTCCGACGGGGGTCGTGATGGGGAAGGTGTCCACCGCGATGCTGCGGGCGGCCTCGTAGACCAGCATCGTGGTGAGCTCGTGCAGCGCGGCGCGGAACGCCCCGGCGTCGGTGCGTTCATCGCGCAGCGCGGTCAGCCGGGTCCTTGCGAGTGGGTGATCAACGACGAGTACGTCCACGAGCGTCAAACTACCGGTAGGACACCCGCCACCGCCGGAATTGACCCCTGGCCGGTACGAGCGGCGTAGCCCGCGATGGCGTGGTCATAGACGTCCACCATCGCCGCGCAGTACCGGGCCGGTGTGCGTTCGGCGGCCAGTGTTGCCGCGTGGGCACCACGCTCGCGGGCCGCCTCTGGGTCCTCGAGCAACCCGAGCAACGCCTCGGCGAACTCGGCCGGGCCCTCGCTGGCGCACACTCCGGCACCGGCCATGGCTCCCAGTTCGTGCAGGCCGGGATCGGCGAGCACAACAGGAACTGCGGCCAGGGCCGCTTCCTGAAGCACAAGCGCTTGCGTGTCCGTACGGGATGGGAATGCGAACACATCGGCGGCTTCGTAGGCGGCGGCCACCACCTCGGCTGGTTGCTCTCCGACCCAGACCACGCGGCTCGCGACCGACGGTCCCACCCGGCGAAGCAGACCGGTGTACCACCTCGGCTCATACATCGCGCCCACCAAGATCAGCTTCGCCGTGAGATGCCGCTCAGCTATCCGTGCGAACGCGTCGATCAAGAGCTCGATCCCCTTTTCGCGATTGATCCGGCCGACGAACAGGATTACCCGGTCGTCGGCTACGCCGTACCGACGGCGAAAGGTGTCTACCTGCTCCGGCGTGGTCAGCCGTGGGGCCACCCCGGAGGGCACCACGAAAATCCGGTCACCCGGCACCGGGAGCGCGATCCGGTTCAGGACCGCCCGGGTCGGCACGACAACCGCATCGCAGTCGCTCAGCAGCAAGGCGTTGCAGGCGTCGAGCGCGTCGCGGCGTCGCCCCGGCCGCGAGGACGGCCGCCAGCCGCGGTTGGAGCGGCCCCGCCGCACCGGCGGCCGGGGCAGGTCAAGCCGACGGGCATACAGTCGCACCCCCGCGCGCAACGCGGGCACAGGAAAGCGATAAGCCTCGACGTAGGCGTGCAGATCCGTGTGGTACGTCTGCACCAACGGCAGCCCTAGCCGGCGCGCGGCCACGACTCCGAGGAGGCCGACGGGACCTGGCGTGTGGACGTGAATGACGTCGGGCTCGGCGCGAGCGACTTCGGCCAGCGTGCCGAGGCAGGCGGCGGCCCGCAGCGGCCAGGGCGAGACCCGAAGTCCCGCCACGCCCAATGGCACCGCCCGCAGTCGCAACAGCGGTTGGTCCGACGGCTGGTCGGGGTGGCGCGGGACCACTGTCAGCGCCTCGTGTCCGGCGGCGCCGAACGCCTGGACGAGGGTACGGATCGAGGTGATCACCCCGTCGCGGCGCGGCAGGTAGGTGTCGGTGAAGTGGACGACCCGCACAGCAGGCACGGTCCCAGGCCGACAGCCAACCCCAGGTTTCCGGGCCGCGACCGCCCGGTGAAGTCTGGTTGCCAGTTCGGGGTCGGGAGGCTTGGCAAGATCAACGAGCGTTGACGCGAGTAGACTCGCGAGCATGACGGTGACAGTGCGACCCGAGGCGTTTGCGGAGGTCGTGCGCTCCGACTCGGCCCTGCGAGCGTTCCTGCATGGCCTGCCCGGCGTGGACCAGGTGGGCGCGGACGCCCGCGCGGCGACCCTCGGCACGCGTTCGATCAAGACCTCGGCGAAGGCCTGGGCAATCGACCTGGCCATCCGGATGGTGGATCTGACCACATTGGAGGGCGCCGACACGCCTGGCAAGATCCGGGCGCTGTGCGCCAAGGCCCGCCAGCCAGATCCGACCGACCCCAGTTGTCCGTCGGTGGCAGCGGTCTGTGTATATCCGTCCATGGTGGCCACCGCCGCGGAGGAGCTGAAGGGCACGGGCATCCACGTCGCGAGCGTGGCGACCGCCTTCCCGTCCGGGCAGGCGCCGCTGGCGGTAAAGCTCGAGGACACCCGCGCCGCGGTGGCCGATGGTGCGGATGAGATCGACATGGTCATCAACCGGGGCGCGTTCCTCTCTGGGCGGTACCTGGAGGTCTACGACGAGATCGTCGCCGTGAAGCAGGCTTGCGGCGACGCCCATCTCAAAGTGATCCTCGAGACCGGCGAGCTCGCGACCTACGACAACGTACGGCGGGCTAGTTGGCTCGGCATGCTCGGCGGCGGGGACTTCATCAAGACCTCCACCGGAAAGGTGCAGCCCGCGGCGACTTTGCCGGTGACGCTGATCATGCTGGAGGCAGTGCGGGACTACCGGGATCTGACCGGTCGCCAGGTCGGCGTCAAACCGGCGGGTGGCATCCGGACCAGCAAGGACGCCATCAAGTACCTCGTCGTGGTCAACGAGACCGCGGGCGACGACTGGCTCGACCCAGACTGGTTCCGGTTCGGCGCCTCGACCCTTCTCAACGACCTGCTGCTGCAGCGGATGAAGCTTGCCACGGGCCGCTACTCCGGCCCCGACTACGTGACCCTGGACTGATCATGCCCGCCTTTGACTACGCCCCGGCGCCGGAATCACGCTCCATTGTGGATATCCAGTCGTCGTACGGCCTGTTCATCAATGGATCCTTTGTGGACCCACTGTCCAGCAACTCGCGCAAGACCGTCAACCCGGCCACCGAGGAGGTCCTCGCGGAGGTGGCCGAGGCCGGCGAGGCCGATGTGGACGCGGCGGTGCGGGCGGCGCGGCACGCGTACGAGACCCTCTGGGGTCCAATGCCAGGAAGGGATCGTGCCAAGTACCTCTTCCGGATCGCCCGCATCATCCAGGAGCGCTCACGCGAGCTTGCGGTGCTGGAATCGATCGACAATGGCAAGCCGATCCGAGAATCGCGGGACGTCGACATCCCCCTTGTGGCGGCACACTTCTTCTACTACGCCGGCTGGGCCGACAAGCTGGAGCACGCGGGGTTCGGGCCTCACCCGAGGTCGATCGGGGTGGCCGGGCAGGTGATCCCGTGGAACTTCCCGATGCTGATGCTCGCCTGGAAGATCGCGCCGGCGCTGGCCGCGGGCAACACCGTCGTACTCAAGCCGGCCGAGACCACGCCGCTGACCGCGCTCGCCTTCGCCGACATCTGCCAGCAGGCCGACCTTCCAGCGGGCGTCGTCAACATCATCACCGGCGGCGGCGAGGCGGGACGGTCCCTTGTGGAGCATCCCGATGTCGACAAGGTGGCGTTCACCGGCTCGACCGAGGTCGGCCGGCAGATCGCGAAGTCCGTCGCCGGCTCGCACAAGCGGGTCACCCTCGAGCTCGGCGGCAAGGCGGCGAACATCATCTTCGATGATGCCCCGATCGACCAGGCGGTCGAGGGCATCGTCAACGGCATCTTCTTCAACCAGGGCCACGTCTGCTGCGCCGGTTCGCGGCTGCTGGTCCAGGAGTCAGTCGCCGAGGACGTACTGGCCCGGCTCAAGCGCCGCATGGCCACGCTCCGCGTCGGCGACCCGTTGGACAAGAACACCGACATCGGCGCGATCAACTCGGCCGCGCAGCTCGAGCGCATCCGTGAGCTCTCCGCCGCGGGCGAGTCCGAGGGCGCCGATCGCTGGTCTCCGCCGTGCGAGCTGCCGGCCCGCGGCTTCTGGTTCGCGCCGACGCTGTTCACCGGCGTCTCCCAGGCACACCGCATCGCCCGGGAGGAGATCTTCGGGCCGGTGCTGTCGGTGCTGACCTTCCGTACGCCGGCGGAAGCGGTCGACAAGGCGAACAACACGCCGTACGGCCTCTCGGCCGGCGTGTGGACCGAGAAGGGCTCCCGGATCCTGTCCATCGCCGACCAGCTGCGCGCCGGTGTGGTCTGGGCAAACACCTTCAACAAGTTCGACCCGGCCAGCCCGTTCGGTGGCTACAAGGAATCCGGGTACGGTCGCGAGGGCGGTCGCCACGGCCTGGAGGCCTACCTTGCCCACTAAGTCCACTTCAGACAGTTCCCCGCGCGCTGGAGTCTCACCCCGCGTCGACGTCCGCAAGACTTACAAGCTCTACATTGGAGGATCGTTCCCCCGCAGCGAGTCAGGGCGCTCGTATGCGGTGTCGTCGGCTGGTGGTGAGTTTCTCGCCAACGCGGCTCAGGCGTCGCGCAAGGATGTGCGGGACGCGGTCCGCGCCGCCCGCGCTGCGGTGGCCGGATGGGCGGGGGCGACCGCGTACAACCGCGGTCAGATCCTGTACCGCATCGCGGAGATGCTGGAGGGCCGCAGGGCCCAGTTCGTCGACGAGATTCGCGCTGGCGAGGGCCTCAAGCGTGGGCCGGCCGAGGAGGTCGTGGACGCCGCTATCGACCGCTGGGTCTGGTACGCCGGGTGGTCGGATAAGGTGGCCCAGGTCTACGGCAACGCCAACCCGGTTGCGGGTCCGTACTTCAACCTGACCACCCCAGAGCCGACGGGGGTGGTCGGCATCGTCGCGCCGCCCGACTCGTCCCTGCTCGGCCTGGTCAGCGTCGTTGCCCCGGCGGTCGTCACCGGTAACGCCTGCGTCGTGCTCGCCAGCGAGGAGCGCCCGCTGCCGGCGATCACGCTGGCGGAAGTGCTGGCCACCTCCGACCTGCCCGGTGGAGTGGTGAACGTGCTCACGGGCCGGGTTTCCGAGACGGCGCCCTGGCTCGCCGGTCACATGGACGTGAACGCGATCGATCTCATCGGCGTCACCGACGAGGCGCTCGCAGTGTCGCTCGAAGTCGCGGCCGCGGAGAACCTCAAGCGGGTGGTGCGTCCGCCGGCGACCGTCGACTGGAGCGCCGATCCCGGCCTGTCCCGGATGCTCGCCTTCCTCGAGCCCAAGACCGTCTGGCATCCGAAGGGCATCTAGCTTCGGGGCTCGCGCGAGAATGGCTCGCGAGACCTGGGCGGGGTCAGCAGAGGCTGACGGACATGGATATCGTTCCCGGCGTGTGGGGACATCGAATCTGGCGATGGGTGCGCGTCGGTGCCGGCCTGATGGCAGCGGTGCTGCTGGTGTGGATGGTGGTGCTCTTTACGTCCAGCTCGACGATCACATTTCGCGAGAGCAGTGAACATCCAGGGTTTGACCAGGTGTGCGCACCCGTCGCGGCGTACTTGTTCGTATCGCCGTCTGCCGCCGCGGCGGGGACCGACGGACCAGTCGATCGCATCGAGGCGTACTGCGACCGCCAACGAACCGCATTCGCCGGCCTCATCGGGCTGCTCGCTGGGCCGACCCTCGCGCTCGCGTGGGTCAGCACGCGCCGTTCTCGGCCGCCATCGCGAGAGGCCGTAATCCGCGCCGCCACCGCCGCCAATGCGACTCTCGAACAGACTGGCGGACGTGTGGACTGAGGCCGAACGCCATTGCCGCACCTCGACACGTTAGGGTTTGCGCTGAGTTCCGCATCCGCTGAGTTCCGCAACCAACCGCGTTGCCGATGTCGCCTGGCTGGCCGGATCTCAACAACGACATGATGATCAGAGGCGGGCCGGAAAGGCGCGCCGGACGGAGGACGAGGTGGCCGCAGCCGAGCCGGACGAGGATGCGCCGGTCAGTCGCTCGTCGCGTACCGAAAAGCTCTGGGCGGACGTGAGGGTCGAGCCCGTAGAGATCGCCCTGCCGGGCGGCGTGGGCTACACCCTTCGCGCCTACCGCTCCTCCACCGAAGTAGCCCGGCCAGCCTCGACCCGCGGCGAGGAGGATCTGGACGACTTCGAGGCCGCGTCGGCGGCGGTTGCCCGACGTCGCCGGGCCAGTTCGGCCGCCGACGAGGAGCAGGACGACGCCGAGGAGATCGAGGAAGTCGACAAGCTCGACGACGAGGACGAGGACGACGAAGCGGACGACGAAGCGGACGAGGACGAAGACGAGGACGAGGACGACGAAGAGGTTGAGCAAGAGATTCCGGTCTTTCTCGGTCGCGACGGGAAGGTATTCCTCTTCCAGAGCCCTGACAAATTGGTCGAGTTTGTCAAGTCCGGAGCCGAGCACGACCTGAGCCAGATCGATACATGGAGCACTCTCGTCAAGCGGGTGAGCACCAAGGACATCGTGCCGCTCGAAGACGACACGTACGAATTGGATCTCGTGGTGGAGAATCTCCGCGGTGGACCCGAGGCATGGGACGCTCCGCTGATCCTCAAGGCGGGCGAGATCGCGCGTGATCTCAGCTTCGCGCTTCGCATCGATCCCGTGGTGATCGCGCTAGCGGCCGGGTCCCCATTGGACGACCTCGACGAGGCCTTGCGATCCTCGGAGAGTGGCGGACTTGGTGCAATCTTCGCTAAACGCAGACTTAAGAAAATCCCGGCACAACAGACATCACTGGCATGGAGGACGATCATCGGCAAAATCTCCGGAGCGACGGACTGGCGGGACTGACGGGCGGGCTGGACAGGCACAACAGACGGACCTAGTGACCTCAAAAGGCGCAACTACCCGTAAGAAAGACTGGCGTTGTGTGGCCAGACCAGGGACGATCGGTCCTTAGCACGAGGCGGCCCGCCGACGTGGCGGGACGGGAGGAGGACACCGCGGTGGCGTTGGTGCGGGTGTACTGCGGGGTGGCGACCGCTGAGATGACGCCATGGCTGACCGTGGCAGTCGTCGACGACGCCGGACGGCTCCTCGACATGCGTCACATCAGCGACGACCCCGCCGGGTACGCGTACCTCGTCGCCCTCCTTGCCGAGCGCTCCGGCGGCTCGTGCTCTGTCGCGATGGACCGCCACGACCACCTCGTCGCCCAGCTGCTCGCGGCAACGAACCGGCCACTCGCCATCGCCGACGAGATGAGCCTGCACGACTTCGCGGTCCGGTTCGCCGACGACACGTCGTACGACGAAATGCAGGCGCCCCAGTCGCAGCGTTGCGCCGTCGGCCTCGCCCGGGCATTGCAAGCGGGCGCCCTGTATGCCAGCGCGCAGAGCCCGTCCTGGGATCTGGACCAGGTCAAGCCGGTGCTCTCCGCCCACGGCGCGCTCGTCGCCGGACGACAGGCGGCTGCCGTCGCGTTGCGCGAGGTGCTCCGCGAGCTCTATCCGGCAGCGCTGCGCGCCTATCTCGACCCCGCCGAATTCATCCCACTGAAGATCCTCGAAGCGTTCCCGGAGCCGGGTCTCGTGACGTCCTCGCCGTCGACCCGCAGCCGGGAGTCCACGGTCGTGGCGGAGCTGACCGCGAGCGGCGTCGCCGACGCAACCACCGCGGTCAATGCGATCACCGCCCTGCGGGTCGCGGTCGAGGAGTCGCGCGGTTGGAACGGCAACCGGTTCCTCGCCCCCGCCGTGGCCGAGACGGTGCGCCAAGCCGTGGCCGCGGTCCGCGCGTGTGACGCGGCAAACGCCGCCCTCGTCGGCAGCCTGGTGGAACGCGTCAACGCCCTCGCCGCTGGTATGCCCGCCCGACAGATGCATCCGATGGCGGCCCCGGTGTCTCCGGCCGTGCCGCGTCGGGCCGCGACCGGTCCCGCCGCCGAGGTGCCGCACAGCCGGATCGCTCCCCGGGTCAGCGCAGCCAGCGCAGCGGCCGCCGGTGTCGGCGGCGCCGCTGGCTACGCCGCGGCTGCGGCCGTCACCTACGGCGCCCCGTTGGCGCGCCCGGAGACCGAATACGACTCTTCCGGTCAACCGGACTGGCTCCGCGTCGATGACCTCGCCGGTGGCTATCCAGCCGCCGGCGGCTATTCCTCGTCGGACTACTCGGCGTACCGCGACGGCTCCAACGGCGCATTGTCATACGGCAATGGGCCCTACCACGGCGGCTCCTCCAACGGCGACTCGACGTCCGCCGGCTCGACGTCCGGGGCCAATGGCTCGGACTGGGAGCGCCAGTACGGCAGGCCGCCGTCCTACGGCCCGGACAACCTGTCGTTCAGCGTGGACCCGCTGACAGCGCCGCTAGACCAGCCGTCGCATCCGGCGCCTAGTCCCGCTTACGCTCCGACGGCTCCGACGGCTCCGGCGGCTGACGGCGCACGGAGCGATGACGACCTCCTGATCTTCGCGCAGACCAGCTCCGTGTGGTTCACCAACGCCGACGACGACACCCAGACGAACTGGGTGGGCCTATCGTCTGACGACGGGTGGCGCGCGGCTGAGCAGCTCAGCCATCCGAGCGTCGGGCCGGAAACCACGGCCGGGCTGCCACGGCGGGTGCCGCAGGCCAATCTGGTGCCTGGATCAGCCACCGCCTCCGCGCGCCAGCTGCGCATCGTTCGTGACCCGAAGAGCATCGCGGCCCACACCGAGGGATACTTCCGCGGCTGGCGTCGGGGTCAGGAGATCGGCGGGTTCGCGGTCGGCCAGCGGGATCGGGCCGCGTGGGAGTTCAACCGCGAGCAGCGCGCCAAACAGGGCGCGGCCCGGCTGTCCTGATGGCCGGCGTCGCGACGTACTCGAGCAACCTGAATTCGCTCCTGGCCGGAATGCTCGCCCGGACCCCAGGAGCCGCACACGCGGTGCTGGCGACGGTCGACGGTGTTCAGGTCGCCGTCTCGCCCGGGCTGCCGACCGAGCGGGCGGCCCAGTTGGCCACCATCGGCGCGGGCCTGCTCAGCATCGCCGACGGCGCCGGGCTCATGATGAACACCGGTGCACCGCGCCACGTGATCGTGGAGATGTACGGCGGCCTGCTGCTCGCCGCGCCGGTGGCGCCCCGTGTAGTGCTGAGCCTTCTCGCGACATACGACGCCGACCGGGAGAAGCTCGGCTTCGAGCTCGCGCAGTTCACCGGGCTCGTCACGCCGCACGTCGCCCACATCAAATAGTGTTGGCCCTCGCTCCGCTCGGGCGTGGACCCGGGCTCTTGACCCGGGTCCGTTGTGGGTGACCGGGATCAGGCCGGGGAGGTGGCGCGCGGACGGCGCAGTGAAAGCACGTGTTCGACGAGGGCGATGAGGACCTGCTTCGTTGACTCGCGGCTGCGGGCGTCGCAGCTAAGCACCGGCACGTCCGGCGGGATCGCCAGGGCATCCCGGACGTCGTTCGCGTCGTGGTATTGCACCCCGTCGAAGCAGTTGATCGCGACCAGGTATGGCAGGCGGCGGTGCTCGAAGAAATCGATCGCCGCGAAGCAGTCGGCCAGTCGTCGGGTATCGACCATGACCACGGCGCCGATGGCGCCGCGCACCAGTTCGTCCCACATGAACCAGAACCGGGTCTGCCCGGGGGTGCCGAACAGATAGAGGATCAGGTCGTGGTCGATCGATATCCGGCCGAAGTCCATCGCGACCGTCGTCGTGGTCTTGCCGGGTACCTGGCGGGTGTCATCGACGCCGACGCCGGCCGACGTCATGATCGCCTCGGTGGTCAGCGGAGTGATCTCCGAGACCGAGCCCACCAACGTCGTCTTGCCGACGCCGAAGCCGCCCGCGATGACGATCTTCGCCGACGTCACGCGCCCGGACGACCCGCGGTGCGTCATGTCAGAGCTTCCGTAGTCCACTCAGCACCCTCTCAAGCAGTTCTGTCCCCACCGCGTCATTCCCGTCCAGCGCGGTCGGCTCGTATACGGCGACCATGCCCTCGGCGGCCATGTCCGCGACGAGCACCCGGGCAACTCCCAAAGGCAACGACATCTTGGCCGAGATCTCGGCCAGCGACTGAAGTCGCCCGTCACACAGGGTCACAATGTACTGCTGCTCGCGGCCCTGCGAAAATACATCATTGTTCCGTGCCCGACCGCGAGCGGTCGTTTCTATCAGTGCTTCGATTGCGATCTCCACTCGAGGCCGAGTGCGGCCACCGGTGACGGCGTATGGCCGGACGAGCGCGCCCGTGGGCTCGTCGTCGTGGGAATCCATCGCCGTTCACCTCCTCCCCCACTCGCCTGACCGGAAATCGCGTCGGTCCAACTACGCACCGTAACCGACGCTCGGCATCAGCCGAACGCCGGCGCCGTCGACCGGGGCTGCGGCGTCAGCGCCTCACCGACCCGGTCGACAAGCAGGGCCATCTCGTATCCCACTTGGCCGACGTCGCAACTGCGCGACGCCAGGACGGCGAACGACGAACCGTCCGAAATAGACATCAGGAAAAGGAACCCGTTGTCCATCTCAACGACGGTCTGGAGCACCGCCCCACCCTCGAAGCAGCGCGCCGCGCCCTGAGTGAGACTCACCAGGCCAGAGGCGATCGCGGCGAGTTGGTCGGCCCGGTCGCGTGGCAGGTCGCGAGAAGACGCGAGCAGCAACCCGTCGGCCGATACCGCTACGGCGTGGGCGACGCCCGGGACGCGATCGGCGAAGTTGGCCAGCAGCCAACCCAGATCCTGCGTACTTGTCATGCCTCCTGCTCCTTGCCACTGGAATACGGGTCGTCGTCAGCACGTTCGTGAGCGCCACGGGCACGCTGAACGCCCCGGTGATACGCCGAGAGCAGACCACGCACCGCGTCTGGCGTACGACGATCTGAACCCCCGGTCGCCGTTTCCACGCCACCGGGCACAAGTTGGGCCATGGGAACCCGGCGCGGAAGACCGTTGTCGGTGATGCCTCCGTCCTGCGGATCCGTCGCCGCCTGCGCAGCGCGCCAACCGTCATCGGCAATGGTCCGCCACGATACCTCGTCCGCGGACCGTCGCACACCGTCAGATCCGCCGGTATGGTCCTGCCAGCCGGACGAAGTTCTCGATCCCGCCATTGCCGTCGCTCCAGTTCCCTCCGACGACCAGCCGCCGGACCCCGTGCTGGCGTCCTGCGACGACGTAGCGCCGGACGCGAACCAGGCGGATTCGAGCTCGCGGAAGATGGGCAGCTCCATAGTTAGATCATTCGAATAAGAGGCGGGCGGCACGGGTGGCGCTCCTGCCCCTGCCACTGGTGGCCAGGCGGGCGGCGCGGCGGCCGACGGGGGCATCCCGGAACTGCCGTAGCCGGGAGTCGGTGCGCCCGCACCATACGCTCCGGTATATCCCGCCGGCGGCTCGGGCCAACCACCTCCTCCTTGCCGAGGAATGGGCGGAACGTCGTCCTCGCCGTCCCACGCCCCTGGGCGGCGCTGCGGCAGCGGCTCGTTGCCCGTCGGTGAGGTCGCCGGGCCATGGGTGGGACCCGTGGCACCAGTCAGGTCGGCCCAGGCCGGCGTTCCGCGACCACCGTTGCCGTTCCCATAGCCCGCGCCGCCATGCGGCGATAACGCGCCGGCACCGGTGAGCGCGGCGCCGAGTCCGCCGCCGAATCCGGCCCCGGCGGCTCCGGCCGCCCCATAGGCCGGCGCGGGGCTCGGTGCACCGGGCGGCGGCCCGTACGTCGGGCTCGGAGACCCGAAGCCCGGCGGGAGGCCGGTCAACGGGCCAGATCCGGAGCGACCCCGGCCGTCGTCCCAACTACCGGCGCCGCCGGAGGAACCGCTCTCCAACGCCAGCGGCGGGCCGAACGGTGAGCGGGGGCCAGGGCCGGCTCCCACCGGGGCGGGGCCCTCACCGGGCCGCACCGCTGGGAAACCGGATGGCGCGTGCGTGTGGCCAGCCAGGGCCCGCGGCACCAGGACACCGCTGGGCAGGAGCACGTCGGCGACCGTCCCGCGGTCGGGCGAGGGCTGCAGCTCCACCTTGACGCCGTGCCGAGCGGCGAGGCGGGCCACCACGACCAGGCCCATCATTCGCGAGACCGCGACGTCCACCATCGGTGGCGTCGAGAGCCGCTCGTTGAGCTCGGCGTACTGGTCCAGTGACATGCCGATGCCCCGGTCTTCGACCCGCAACACGGCCCGTTCGCCAATGCGCCGAGCCTCAATGCGGATCGAAGTATCGGGTGGTGAGAATGCGGTCGCGTTGTCGAACAGCTCCGCGACGAGGTGCACGAGATCGTTCACCGCGTGGGAAGCGATCTCGATGTCCTGGTCGATGATGAGGAACTCGACCCGGGTGTAATGCTCCACTTCGGACTGTGCAGCGCGCAGCACGTCCATGAGGGCGGCCGGTTCGCGTTGGATGCGCGTCGAGTCAGCGCCGGCGAGCACCAGCAGGTTTTCGTCGTTGCGGCGCATCCGGGTAGCGAGGTGGTCGAGCTGGAACAGCTCCGAGAGCCGATCCGGGTCCTGCTCGCCGCGCTCGAGTCGGTCGAGGTGACCGATGAGCCGGTCGACCAGGATCTGACTGCGCCGCGCCAGGTTCACGAACATCGTCGCGACGGAGGCGCGTAGCGCGGCCTGTTCGGCCGCGGTCCGGACGGCCTCGAGGTGGACCGCGTTGAATGCCTCGGTCACCTGACCGAACTCGTCATTGCTGCGCACGGGTAGCGGCTCGGCGATTTGCAACGCGACCCCGGCCGGGGAGAGGTTCGAGGCCAGAGCCGGGTCGCGCAGTCGGGCCACCGCCTGCGGCAGGCCGTACTGCGCAACGGCGAGGGCACCCTGGCGCAGGTCCCGCAGCGACCGAGCCATCGACCGCGCGACCAACCACGCGAAGAGCACACCGAGAAGTAGCGTGATCAACAAAAGACCGGTCTCGACGAGCACCCGGCGCTGTACCTGCGAGCCGACATCCACGGCGGCTGCCTGGGCCTGCTGGTTGAGCAGCACCTCGACCTGGTTGACCAACTCGCCGCGCCCGATCATCGCCTTGTCCCAGGCGCCCGCGTTGAGGACCGCGGTCGGGCGCTGGCCCTGCCGCAGACTCTCCAGCGCACCCTCGAACGCGAGCACATCGCGCAGCTGCGGCCCGGTGACCGTGCGTTCGTAGAGCTCAACCTGGTCTGGCGTGGCCACGGCCCGGAAATTGGTCAGCGCGAGCTCTTCGCCCTGCCGGGCGGCGAGGTAGTTGCTGCGCGCGGCGGGCGGCAGGTCATCCGCGGCCAACGCCTCGAGAATGATCGCGCGCTCCTGCGACATGAACTCCTTGGCCGTAGCGACCGAGGCGGCCGCGCGCATCCGGTCGGTGAGCGTCGTGTCACCAGTCAGCTGAGCGGAGAGGTCACGGATCTCCAGGAGGTCCGTGATGAGTACCCGGTAGCGCTTCTCGGCGATCGACAGCGGTATCTGAGTAAGTGCGGTGACCTGAGCCCGCAGCGCGCCGAGCTGGCCCAACTCGGCCTGGATGCCGTCGAGCAGCGTGCGCAGGTTCGGCGGGACCTCGGCGATAGTGGATCGACTCAGCACGTACTTCGCTTCGGCGGTTTCGGTCACCTTCTGCTGATTCGCATAGGCCGATTTCTGCGTCTCGAGCACCGCCGCGTCTGACCCCGGCTGTATATAGAGAAGCTTGATCGCCTGTGTGCGCTCCTCCTGCAGGCTGTGCACGAGGGCACCGGCGTCACCGGAGAGGACAGTCAACGACCGTGCCCGCTCGGCGCCACTGGCCTGATCGACCTGGTCGAGAAGTCCGGCCGTTCCGACGACGATCGTCGCGATCGTAGGCACGATCATGATGAGACCGAGCTTGGTCCAGATCGGCAGATCCCGGATGAACCCGATCGGCCTGGCGAACCGCGACGAGATATGGCCCGGCCCGCTTGGCTGTTTGCTCACCTCACCACCCTCCGTACCGGTACGACCGACGTTCCGCGCGTGCCGCCGGGGCACCAGTCACCTGCCGCACCCGTGGGGGATGGGTCCGGCCTCGCCAGATTCCATCACGCCGCGTGGCAAGAAGAAAGCCCAGGCCCGAAGTGGAGCATTCCGTGATGAGACGGTGACCACTCGACGGCAGATCCGGGCACGGGCGACGAGGCCTCAGCGAATCCGACAAATGCCGCTTAGCCCTCGTCAGCCGCTGATCAGCTTGGCGTACGCCGGCTTGATCACGTCATTGATCAAGACCAGTCGTTCGTCGAACGGGATGAACGAACTCTTCATCGCATTGATGGTGAACCATTGCAGGTCGGGCCATCCGTACCCGAACGCCTCGGTCAGAAGGGCCATCTCCCGTGACATCGACGTGCCACTCATCAGCCGGTTGTCCGTGTTGACGGTTACCCGCAGTCGCAGGTCCCGCAGCAGGCCGATCGGATGCGCCGCGATCGATGCGGCGGCTCCGGTCTGCACGTTGCTGGACGGGCAGAGCTCGAGAGGGATGCGCTTGTCCCGCACGTAGGCCGACAGCCGCCCGAGCCGCGGCCCATCGGGGCCTGTCGTGTCAATGTCATCGACGATGCGCACGCCGTGCCCGAGACGGTCGGCACCGCACCACTGGATCGCCTGCCAGATCGAGGGCAGCCCGAACGCCTCGCCCGCGTGGATGGTGAAGTGGAAGTTCTCCCGCTGCAGGTACTCGAACGCGTCGAGGTGCCGGGTCGGCGGGTACCCAGCCTCTGCCCCAGCGATGTCAAAGCCGACCACGCCCACGTCGCGAAAGCGCACGGCGAGCTCAGCGATCTCGGTGGATCGGGCCGCGTGACGCATCGCAGTGAGTAAGGTGCCGACCCGGATCGGCGTGCCCGCGGCCCGGGCCTGCGCCGAACCGGCCTCGAAGCCGGCCAGCACGGCCTCGACCACCTCCGGCAACTGCAGGCCTCGCTCAAGATGTTGTTCGGGTGCGAACCGGACCTCGGCGTAGACCACACCGTCGGCGCCGAGGTCGATCGCGCACTCCTTCGCGACTCGATACAGCGCATCCGCGGTCTGCATCACGCCGACCGTGTACACGAACGTCTCGAGATAGCGCTCGAGGGACCCAGAGCTGGCGGCCGTGGCAAACCACGTGCTCAGGGAGACGGCTTCCGGCGCGGGCAGGGTGAGACCGACGGCATCAGCGAGCTCGACGATCGTCGCCGGGCGCAGCCCGCCATCGAGATGATCATGGAGCAGCGCCTTCGGCGCCCGCCTGATCTCCTCGTAGGTGGGGGATGCGACCGCGTTCGGTGTCACCATGCACAGACACTAGTCCGGATGGTGACCGACAAAGTGCTACGGGCGCTGCGCTGCCCGATGTGCGGCGCGACCCTGCGATCCGTTCCGGGCGCGGTGCGTTGCGAGGCCGGGCATGCGTTCGACGTCGCGCGCCAGGGATACGTCAACCTGCTCACCGGGCGGACGCCGGCCGGTGCGGAGACGTCGGACATGGTCGCCGCCCGGGCCGAGCTGCTCGCCGCGGGACATCTCGCTCCGGTCGCGCGCGCCGTGGTCGACGCTGTTCCGGCCTGCGAACGCGAGGGACTCGTTCTCGATGTCGGGGCCGGCACCGGGCACTACCTCGCCGCCGTGCTCGACGCGCGGCCAACCCATCACGGCGTGGCCCTGGACGTCTCCAAGGCGGCGGCGCGCTGGGCCGCCCGGGCGCATCCGCGAGCCGCCTCCGTTGTCGCCGACGTGTGGCGCGGCCTCCCGCTCGCCGCTGGTTGTGTCGACGTGCTGCTCAACCTGTTCGCTCCCCGCAACGGGGCCGAGTTCCATCGCGCGCTGCGGCCGGATGGGACGCTGCTCGTGGTGACGCCGGCGCCGGATCACCTGACCGAGCTGATCGGTCCGCTCGGATTGCTGCGCGTCGACCCGGACAAGAGCGAGCGGCTCGACCAGAGCCTCGGCCGATGGTTCGAACCCACGCACGAGCAGCGGCGCACGTACCAACTGGCAATGACGCGCGACGAGGCGCGCCGCGTGGTCGCGATGGGACCCAGTGCCTGGCACACCGAGCCGACGACGGTGGCCGCTCGCCTGGCCGAGTGGGACGAGCCGCTGACGGTCACGGTCTCGGTGATGCTTCGGACGTACCGTCCTCGCTACTGACCCGGGACACCGCCTGGTGGGTCGGTGGGGAAAGATGTCGCCCGTGATCGCTCGGGTCAGGCCAATGGTGCCTGCGCCACGGTTGGTGGGTGCTCGCCGCCTGGGCGGTCGCGGTGGCGGCCGGTGTCTTCGCGACCGGACCACTGTTTGACCGCCTCGCCGACAGCGGCCTGCCGCGAGATGTCGAGTCCGTCTCGGCATACACAGTCATCAATGCCGGAAACGACTCGGCCGGCACCGTCGTCGGCGTGATCGATCACGTCGACCCATCGTCGACGGCCGTCCGCAACAACGTGACGCGAGGTCGCTCGGCGAATCGCCAATATCGACGGCGTCCGCTCCGTCGAGCAGCCATTCGGCGGCTTTGACCGCAGTGGACTGTTGGTGTCCACCGATGCTCACGCTGTACTGGTCTCGGTGACGCTGGCCGGCCTCGACCGCGACGCCCGCAATGTCACCATCACCGCCATCTCGGCCGAACTACGCGCGCTGGAGACGCAACTGCCGGCCGGCGCGACCGTTGAGATTGGCGGCAGCCCGGTGGTGAACATGCAGACCCGGGCGGCGGTGCAGGCGGACCTGAGCCGGGCGGAGTACACGTCGCTACCGGTGAGCCTGATCGTGCTGGTCTTCGTCTTCGGTGGCGTGGTGGCGGCCGGCCTGCCGGTGGTGACCGCGGCGGTGTCCGCGGCGGCGGCGATGGGACTGCTCCTGGGCTTCTCCACGTTCACGGACGTGGACCAGGACGGCGTGACCGTGGTGACCCTGCTCGGGCTCGGCCTGACTGTCGACTATGGACTATTGCTGGTCGCGCGCTACCGCGAGGAGCTGCGAGCCGGCCACGACCCGGAATCCGCCATCGGCCGCGCCTGGGCCACCGCCGGACGGACCGTGTTGTTCAGCGCGATGACCGTGGCGGCGGCGCTGAGCGGTCTGCTCGTGTTCCGGCTCCCGGCGCTGACCGCACTCGGTGCGGCGGGGGTCTCGATCGCCGTCGTCTGCATGCTCACCTCGCTGACCCTCACGGCCGCTCTCATCGGCCTGCTGCGCCGGAGGATCAAACCGTCGCGCCGGTCGGTACGCGCCGACGTCGACGAGGCGGAACACGGTGCGTTCGCCCGGATCTCCCGGGCGGTGCAGCGCCGGCCGCTCGCGGTGGCGCTCGGCACGATGACTCTGCTTCTCATCGCGGGTGCGCCCCTGTTCGCGACCGAATTGCGCCTGCCGGGGCTCGAAGGAATCCCCCGCAGCATCGAGTCGGCCCGGGTGGCGGACACCCTTGCCGCCCGGTTCGCCAGACCGCCCGCACCGGCGATCACGGTCGTGGCGCGAACGGATGTGGCGACGCTGAACGCGTGGGCAGCCCGGTGGGCCGAGGATCCCGCGCTCACCCGGGTGCGTCCGGCGCAGGCGCTGCGCAACGACACCAGTCTGTCCACAGTGGCCTTTGACGCCGACGACCCCCAGGGTCCCGCGGTACGAGCGGTAGTGGACGGGATGCGCGCCGACCGCCCGCCGGGTGGGCGGTCCTGGGTCACTGGCGATGGCGCGGTGCTCGGCGACTTGCTGGACCTCATCGTCGCTGGACTGCCGGCCGCGGTCGGCGTCACCGTGTTGGCGATGCTGGTGCTGCTGTTCGCGATGACGGGTTCCCTCGTCGTCCCGATCAAGGCGATGCTGGCCAACCTGGTCTCGCTCGGTGCCACCTTCGGCGTGCTGACCGCGGTGTTCCGGTTTGGCTTCGGCGCCGACCTGCTGGACACGCTAACGGTCGGATCGCTCAACCCGTTCGTGGTCGTGGTGATCTTCGCGTTCGCGTTCGGGCTCTCGATGGATTACGAGGTGTTCCTGCTCGGCCGCATCAAGGAGTATGTGGACGCGGATGTGCCTACGGATACGGCGGTACGGCGGGGACTTCAGCACACGGGACGGGTCATCACGTCTGCGGCGCTGTTAATGATCATCGTGTTCAGCTGCTTCGCAGCCGCCCGGATCGGCAACGTCGAACAGATCGGCCTCGGCCTCACGGTCGCGGTGCTCATCGACGCGACGGTCGTTCGATGCCTCCTCGTTCCGGCCACGATGACCCTGCTCGGCCGGTGGAACTGGTGGGCGCCAGCCTGGTTGGCCCGCCTGCATCAGCACATCGGCGTCCGCCATGCGCCGGTGGCGGTCACATCTCGAGATTGATGTCTTCCCAGTCGACGGGTGGCTCCTGGTACGGCCCGTGGAACAACACCGCCCACTCCAGCGCCCAGCGGCGCTGCGCGATGGTCCTCGAGTCGATGAGCCCAGGCAGGCGAATTCGGCGCCGCTCCGCTTCGACGTAGGCCCAGTCGAGGCAGTAGATCAAATCAAGTCCCGCCGCCGCCTCCGGTGCCGGCGCCACCATTGGGTTGGCGCGGTCCCGCCACGACATGAACGATTCCCTCGACGGCAGATGGGGAAGCTTCTCCATCAGACTCCCGGGCGCCGGTTCGGTCTGGATGAGCTCCGGTACCAACCCAAGCAGCCACGCTAATGCGTAGATCGCCTCCAGGTGCAACGTAAACGACGGATGGGTGACATCCTCTGCGGCCGTGAGGAAGCTCCACTCCGGCTTGGAGAGCTGGTCGAGCAGATGCGCGTCGAGCAGCCACGCCATCGCCGCCTCGCTCGACATCCCGTAGCACTTGGCGTACACCACGTTCAAGATCGCGGCACGGCCCTCGAGCTCGCTCGGCGGTCGCAGCTCGACCTCGTCGCCCGGCTCCCAGATCAGCGGAAACTGGGCCGGTGGGGTCGGCAGGTCGAGGCGTCGCAGCTGCTCGAGGCTCGCGGCGCGGACCCGATGCGGATCGGGCGCGGGAACGGACACGGCCAGAACTCTAGCCCGACGGCACCAACCACAGCGACGGCGCGGCGCTCACCCAGGATCCCGGTGCGCCGTCTCGGGACTGAACGCGGGAAGACAAATCGCGACGTACTCCGCCCCACCCTCTTCTGGGGTCGTGTACCGCACCCGCTCCCCGGCTCGCGTCACGACCGCCTGCCCGGCCCGGACGTCGAACACGCCGCCATCGTGCTCCACCCGCACACAACCCCGCAGCACCAGCGTTACCTCGTCGAATTCCGGCCGCTGGGCGGGCTCGACCCAGCCGCCGGGCGCATCCATGCGGGCGACCGAGACAGCGGCCTCTCCCGAGTTGACCCGGCCGATGTACTCGTCAATGACCTTCCCGCGCGCGGCCGATACTCCCTCGCCGCTCGTGCCTCGCGGCTCGGTCTCCTCGGCGGACCCGCCCGGCACCGGGATCCGGGTCGGTGCCTCGATCAGCTCAGCCACGCGGCCTCCCTACCTTCTTCCGGCCGGGTGCCGCGGCGACCCGATCGATGACCAGCGGTACGGGGGTCGGCGCGGCGCGGCCTATCTTCACCGCGCTCTGAGCCGACTCGAGCGCCGCCGGGAAGCGACCATCGTCGTCGGCCCGCAGCTCGTACAGGATGTCGCCGGCCTTGACCCTGTCGCCGGGCCGGCGGTGCAGCACCACCCCCGCCGCGGCACTAACGGGATCCTCCTTGCGGGCCCGGCCGGCGCCGAGCCGCCACGCGGCGACCCCCATGGCATACGCGTCGATCGCGGTCACGTAGCCGGACTTGGTCGCCCGTACCTCCGCAGTCTCCTTGGCCTTCGCCAGCGATGCATCCGGGTCGCCTCCCTGCGCCCGCACCATGGCCCGCCACGAGTCCATGGCCTTGCCGGAGGCGAGCGCGTCACCCGGGTCCACATGCGACAGTCCGGCGCACGCGAGCATCTCCCGGGCCAGCGCGAGGGTGAGCTCCACCACATCCGCGGGCCCGCCACCGGCGAGGACCTCGACCGACTCTTCGACCTCGACCGCGTTGCCGATGGCGAGGCCGAGCGGCGTGGACATGTCGGTGAGCACAGCCACCGTGGTCACCTTGTGCGCGCGGCCGAGCTCCACCATCGTCCGCGCGAGCTCTCGCGCGGACTCGAGCGACTTCATGAACGCGCCGGAACCGACCTTCACGTCGAGCACGAGCGCGCTGGTGCCCTCGGCGATCTTCTTGCTCATGATGGAGCTCGCGATCAGCGGGATCGCTTCGACCGTACCGGTGACGTCGCGCAAGGCGTACAGCTTGCGGTCGGCCGGCGCCAGCCCGGCACCGGCGGCACAGACCGCCGCGCCGACTGTGCGAAGCTGCTTCAGGAACTGCTTGTTGCTGAGAGCCACCCGGAATCCGGGAATCGTCTCCAGCTTGTCGAGCGTGCCGCCCGTGTGGCCCAGACCCCGGCCGGACAGCTGGGGCACGGCGGCGCCGCACGCGGCCACCAACGGTGTCAGCGGCAGCGTAATCTTGTCGCCCACGCCCCCGGTCGAATGTTTGTCGACCGTTGGTCTGGACACAGTGGACAGATCGAGTCGCTCGCCCGAGGCGATCATCGCCGCAGTCCACCGGGCGACCTCGGCATCGGTCATGCCCCGCAACAGGATCGCCATGGCCAGCGCCGACATCTGCTCGTCGGCCACCACGCCACGGGTGTAGGCGTCCATGACCCAGTCGATCTGTGCGCCACTGAGCGTCCCCCCGTCGCGTTTGGTCGCGATCACGTCGACCGCGGCGAAGGGCTCACTCATGGGCCACCTCCTGTCCAGGGCCGGCTCACCTCGGCCGGCGGATCGTCGATGCCGGCCCAGTAGAGCTCGCCGTTCGCTTCGACCACCACGACCCGAGGAGTCCGGGCCCGCCCCCACGCCACGGCCTCGGCCACGTCAGTCCACAGAGGACCCTCTTCGAGGATTCCTCGCTCTTCGGTCTCATCGTCCGTGAACCCCGACGAGCGCTCCCAGTACGCCGTCCAGACGCGTTCCCCGCCAGCCGAGTCGGGGTGGACGAAGACGGTGCCCTTGCCTTGCCACTGCTTCGTGCGCGAGGACAGGGCCGCCGGGCCAGGCCGCTCGTCGAGGTTCTCCGGACCGAACGCGTACGGCAGCAGCTCCGCCATTCGTAGTGGCCCGTCCGGATGGTCCACGAGGCACTCTGGTCCACCCTGTTCCCACAGCAGCTGCCGGCACCGCCCGCACGGCATCAATGGGGCGCCGGCACCGTCCACACAGGACATTGCGACGAGCCGGCCGCCGCCCGTGGTGTGTAGCGCGGAGACCATCCCACATTCGGCGCACAGGGTCACCCCGTAGGAGGCGTTCTCCACGTTGCACCCGACCACGACCCGGCCGTCGTCGACCAGGCCGGCCGCGCCGACCGGAAACCGGGAGTACGGCGCGTAGGCGTGCTCCATAGCCGCAGTTGCCGCCTTGCGCAGTGCGGCCCAGTCCACCGTGGCTACCGTGGCTTGCTCACCCCTTGATGTACGGCTTGCCGTCGGCCGCCGGCGCCCGCACGCGACCAACCAGCCCAGCCACGGCGACGATAGTCGCCAGATACGGCAACATGTTCAGGAACTGGTTCGGGATCGGGCTCGCGATCGCGCCCAGATAGAACGCCAGCGCGTTGGTGAAGCCGAAGAACAGCGACGCGAGCATCGCCCCGATCGGAGTCCACCGACCGAAGATGAGCGCGGCCAGCGCGATGAACCCGGCACCGTTGGTCATGCCCTTGTTGAAGTTGGTCGTCGACAGCAGTGTGAAGTACGCGCCGCCGAAGCCGGCGATCAGCCCGCCCACCAGCACGTTCCGGTAGCGCAGCCCAAGAACCTTCACGCCGACCGTATCGGCGGCGATGGGGTGTTCGCCGACGGCCCGGGTCCGCAGCCCCCACCGGGTCCGGGTCAGTCCGAAGTGGACTATAGCCACGAGGAGCAGGGCGCCGTACACGAAGACGTTGGCCTTGAACAGCAACGGACCGAGCAGCGGAATGTCCTTCAGAACCGGGATTTCCCACGTAGGCACCCGCTCGGGCTGGTTGTAATGGGTTTGGTCCTTGGTCATGATCTGCTCGTAGAGGAAGCCAGTCAGACCCAGGGCGAAGACGTTGAGCACGATGCCGAGCACGACCTGGTCGACCAGGTAGCGGATCGACAGTACGGCGAGTATCGCGGCGATGATCAGGCCACCAATCGACGCCGCGACGATGCCGGCCCACACGCTGCCGACGACCGTGGCCACGAGCGCGGCGGCGAACGCGCCCATCAGGAACTGACCTTCGATCGCGACGTTGATGACGGCGGTGCGTTCGCAAAGCACGCCCGCGAGCGATCCGAGGATCAACGGCAACGCCAGCAGCAGCGAGCTGCGGGCGACGTCGCCGAGCGGCATGACATTCAGCCCGACCGGCGCCTCCGATACCTGCCAGAACAGGAAGGACAGCACGACGCCGACGATTCCCACGCCCACCAACCAGGCGAACCACCGACCCGCGAGGCCCGCGAGCAGTCCGACGCCGGCGGCACCGCCTATCAGTCCAAAGAGGATCGCCCCGACCGCACCCGGAAGGCCGGCGGACGAGCCAGAAGTCGTTTCGGCCAAGGTGAACTTCACGGATTGGCTGGTGGCGAGTGCACCGAACACCACCGCCGCGAGGACGCCGGCGACGGCGATTCCTAGGCCGACCTTGCGTTGCCGGGTCCAGAACCTCACCGGTTCGGCGACCGCCACCTCGTCCACAGTCATCGAGGTCATCGGATCACCACCCCTTCGCCATGCCGGTCTCCAGCCCACCCGTTCTCGCGGGTCGTAGCCGGAAGACCGCACTGATCAGTGCCGGAGCGGCGACGAAGACCACGATCAGCGCCTGTAGCACACCCACCAGTTCCAGCGAGATGCCGGAGAAGGACTGCATCCGGTTGCCACCCGCCTGTAACGCACCGAACAGGAGCGCGGCCGCGAGGACACCCCACGGCTTGGCTCGGCCGAGCAGGCCAACGAGAAGCCCGTCAAAACCAGCGCTGCCGATGACGGCGTTCGTGAGCGTGTAGGCGGTACCCATTACGATCATCGAACCGCCGAGACCCGCGAGCGCCCCAGAAACCACCATCACCATCACGTACGTTGACGCGACGCTCATGCCGGCGGTGCGCGATGCTGCCGGGTTGAGCCCGACCGCCCGCAGTTCGAAGCCGAAGGTCGAGCGTTTGAGCAGCCAGGCCATTGCCCACGCGGCGAGCACCGCGAGCACGATGCCGAGGTGCAGCCGCAGGCTCGGTCCCAGCGGCTCGAGGAGCCGAGGTAGCTTGGCCGAGTCATCGACTGGCTTGCTGATTGCGTCGGACCGCCCCGGGTACTGGATGCCGTTCTGGATGATGAGCCAACTCAGGAAGTAGAGCGCGACGTAATTGAGCATGATGGTCGTAATGACCTCGTGCGCTCCGGTCCGGGCCTTGAGGATGCCGGGTATGAAACCCCACAGCGCTCCGCCGAGCGCGCCAGCGATCAGTGCGACCACGACGTGGATGCCGATCGGCAGGGGAAGCAGGAAGCCGGCGAGCCCAGTGCCGATGGCGCCCATGATGGCCTGGCCCTGCACGCCGATGTTGAAAAGGCCGCCGCGGAAGGCAATCGCGAAGGCGAGCCCGGTGAAGGCAAGCGGTGCGGCGTAGGCGAGCGTCTCCGAGATGGGGAAGAACACCCGCTCCCAGGGGACCTGCCCGTTGATCGCCCGCTGTATCGCCTCAGGGTCGACGATCGAACCCTCCAAAAGGTTCGAGTAGGCGTCGACCACCTTGTTCCAGCTCGCCGTCAACGCGTCGCTCGGGCGGGCGAAGAAGTACGTGTACGCGGACCGTACGCTCGGATCAGAGACGATGATCAGGATCGCGCCGATCACCGTCGCCAGCGCGATCGCGAGGATCGTGACGGTCACTGTGTTGCTTGTCCACAGGTTGCGCAGGAACCGCACGGCGAATGTCGACGGCTCTGGTCCCTCGGGGGTTGACTGGCCCGTAGTCGGCACCGCCGCGGTGGCGTCGGCCGGACCGGCGGGACCCTTCTCGGGCGACGCCGCGAACGACGGCGGCTCGGGTGTGGTCTCACTCATGCGGCGGCTCCACTCGTCACCCCGGCCATGAGCAGGCCGATCTCCCCACGTGGTGTCGTTGGCGGCACCACAGCTAGAATCCGGCCCCGGTACATGACAGCGATCCGGTCGGCCAGGGCCAGCACTTCGTCCAGTTCACTCGTGACTAGGAGCACTGCGGTTCCGACGTCCCGCTCGTGGATGATCTGGCGATGAATAAACTCGATCGAGCCGACGTCTAGACCGCGAGTCGGCTGCGAGGCAACGAACAGCTTCAAGGGCCGGGAGAACTCCCGCGCCACGATGACCTTCTGCTGGTTCCCGCCCGAGAGCGTGGCGGCGGCCGCCTCGTCCGATGAGGTCCGGATGTCGAACGCCTCAATTCGGCCATGCGCGGACTCGGCGATCTTGTCCAGATTAAGGGAGAAGCGCGATCCGTACGGCGGCCGGTGGTAGAGGTCAAGAACGAGGTTCTCGGCCACGGAGAATTCCTTGATCAAACCGTCGACGCTGCGATCCTCGGGCACGTAGCCGACGCCGGCTTGGAGGATCTGCTTGGTGCTCCGGCCGTGCAGCGGCCTGCCCTCGAGCGCCACAGAGCCGACGACGATCGGGCGCAGGCCCATGATGGCCTCGACGAGTTCGGTCTGCCCGTTTCCCTGAACCCCAGCGATGCCGAGCACCTCGCCGTGGTGGACGACCAGGTCCACTCCGTCGACCGCGCGGTGGTCCCGATCGTCGTTAACCGCGAGTCCGGCGACCTCGAGCACCGGTGCGCCCGGACGGGCCGCTTCCTTCGCGACCTCGAGGAGAACGGTACGGCCGACCATCATCGAAGCGAGCTGCCCCTCGCTGGCAGTCGGCGCGGCAGTACCGACTGCGCGACCACGGCGCAGCACCGTAATCCGGTCGGCGACCGCCCTGACCTCTCTCAGCTTATGCGTGATGAAGACGATCGATTTGCCAGAGTCGCGCAGTGCCCGCATGACCTCGAGCAGCTCGTCGGTTTCCTGCGGGGTCAGCACGGCGGTCGGCTCGTCGAGAATCAGCAGGTCGACCTCGCGAGTCAGCGCCTTGACGATCTCGACGCGCTGCTGCACTCCGACCGGCAGATCCTCGATGACTGCGTCCGGGTCAACGGCGAGGCCGTACCGCTGCGACACCTCGACGACCTCGCGACGAGCCGTGCGCCGGTCGAGTACCCCGACCGTTGCCTGCGATGTCTGTTCGTGGCCGAGCATCACGTTCTCGGTCACGGTGAAGACCGGTACGAGCATGAAGTGCTGGTGCACCATGCCAATGCCCGCCGCGATCGCGTCCCGCGGTCCCCGGATCCGGATCGGTTTGTCATCGACCAGAATCTCGATCCCTCGTCCGGCTGGAGGAGACCGTACAGGATGTTCATCAGGGTGGACTTGCCCGCACCATTCTCACCTAGCAGCGCATGGATCTCGCCGGGCTCGACGGTCAGGTCAATGTGGTCGTTCGCGACCAGGCTCCCAAAGCGCTTGGTGATGCCGCGCAGTTCGAGTTTCAGCGCAACCTCCCGATGTAACAGTGGGCGGGCGGGCATACCTCGGGGTAACAGGCGGCCGGCCCCCTCGGCGATGATCTCACCACGGGGGCCGGCCCGGTGTCACTACTCCTCCGTCCAGTCGCGACCTGGGTCGCGGGCTGGATCGTCTCCTACTTCGGCTGAGCCGGCGACGTAACCTTCACCGTGCCGGAGATGATGTCCTGCTTCAGCTGGTCGACCTCGGCCTTGAGGCCGGCGTCGATCTTACTGTCGAACTCGTGGTACGGGGCGATCGAGACGCCGTTGTTGGCCAGCGTGCCGATGGTGCCACCGGTGACGAGCCCGCTGCTGGTCGAGGACTTCAGCGCTGCGTCCTTCACCGCGTCCGGGATGTTCTTGACGACGGTGGTGAGGAACGCCGCGCAGTACTGGGCCGCGCTCTCGCAGCCGTCGACGTCGACCCAGATCACGACGTAGGCGTTGTTAGCGGCCTTGGCCGCCGCGGCGGAACCGAGGCCGGTGCCGCCGGCGACCGGCATGATGACGTCCGCGCCCTGGGCGACGAACGCGTCCGAGAGCGCCTTGCCCTTGGCCTGGTCGATGAAGCTCTCCGCGAACGTACCGGTCTGCGCGGCCTTGTCCCAGCCGAGGACCTGGACGGTCTTGCCCTTCTTCTGGTTGTAGTAAGCGACGCCGTCGGCGAAGCCATCCATGAAGATGGTCACCGGCGGGATCTTCAGGCCGCCGTACGTCGCCGACCTTCCCGCTCTTCGAGTAGCCCGCCGCCAGGTAACCGGCGAGGAACGCGGCCTGCGCGGTGTCGAACTGCATCGAGTACACGTTGGACTCGGGTGCCTTGTAGTCGACGATCGCGAACTGCTGGTTCGGGTTCGCCTTCGCGCACCTCGGACGTTGCGTCGCCCATCAGACCACCGACGGCGAGGATGAACTTGCATCCCTGCTGCACGTACTGGGTCAGATTCGGCACGTAGTCGGCCTCGGCCTTCGACGAGACGTTCTTCGGCTCGGCCAGGGTCGCGCTGGCGGCCTTCGCGTCTGGTCAGGCCCTTGAAGGCCGACGTGTTGAACGACCGGTCGTCGATACCACCAATGTCGGTCACCATGCAGGTCGTATAGGTGCCGGCCGACGTGTTCGTGCTCGGTGTCGAGGGCGCTGAGCTGCAGGCAGCGGCGCCCAATGTAAGTCCGCCGGCCATAGCGGCCGCGACAACCTTAATCCCTCGCGCTGGGCGCAAGATGATCTCCTTCCCCATAATCGCCGCAACATCAGCAGCGATGCCACGTCGGGAGCGTACGCCCGGTGGTTTTCGCGCGGCGCGCACCGCGATTTGCTGTGCCGCGGCGTTATCCGCCCGTGACCCTTCCGTGTCCCGGACGGGGGACGAGGATCACGATGACAGGATACGCCTGATATGTCACCAGAATGACGGGCTCAACGCCAAAACACGGCGACCGCGGCATTCGCGAGTGTGAGGCCGATGACCGCGAGGAAATGACCCGAGTTAACCCGCTCGCGCTTGCGCGAGAAGAACACCATAACGAAGATCACGATTGCGACGATGCCCTTCACGGCGAGCTTCGCGGGGTTCGGCTCCTCCTCACGACCCAGCGGCGACGCCAGCACCGCTCCGGTGACCAGTTGCGTCACCGAACCCCAGAGCATGGCCGCGTTCATCCGGATCTTCCCCGAGAGGTACTGCGCGACACCGCCGCCGAGCAAGAGAGCAAAGCCGACGAGATGCAGGTACAGGAACACCAGCCGAAGGGCACTCATGGCCTCGGATCGTACTGTGGCGACGCAGGGCTTCCCCCAACGCAGCGGCCACCTGTTCGGGCGGGTTCCTACGGCGCCGCCACGGCCACTTTTGTGTTGTGGACAACCACTACGCCGGGACGGCCTCTTTTTCGCGGTTGATGAGACGGTGGGCGCCGACGGGGGTACGGCCGACGGTCACCAGGACCAGACCGAGCACCGCCCACGCGACCAGTGTCCACAGTGGAACAGTGGCGCCAGCGAAATCGAAGAACGCCGCCGACCGCAGCAATGTGGCCCCGGCGCCGACCGGCAACAGTTGCCCAATGGCGCCCCACGGCGTGGGTAGCAGTTCGGGTGCGGCCACCACTCCTGAGATGGGGTTGCCGAAGAGGAAGACAACCAGCACGCCCAGCCCGATCCCGGGCGCGCCGAGTACCGCGCTGAGTCCGCAGACCGTACTGCTGACGGCGAGGGCCATGAGCGCGATGACCGCGGCGGCCGCCCAGTAGCTGCCCGCAATGACTCCCAGCCAGTACAGCACGCCGGCGCCGACCAGTCCGCCCACGACCGCGAACGCGGCCAGGCCGACGAGGCGATCACGCCAACGCGGTATCACCACGGCGAGCAGGATCCCGGCGACCATGCCGGCGAGGACCAGCGGCAGGAAGCCTGAGGCGAATCCGACCCCGCGCGGGTCGTCGGGCGCATTCGGCACCACGTCGACCACGGTGACGGGACGGCCACCGCCGAGCTGTTGTGCGGCCTGGGTGAGCAGGGCGGCCACCGTCGGGCTGGCGGCCGAGGCGGTGTGCAGGCTCATCCCGTCGGCCGCGACAACGAACGCGGCGTAGGCCTCGCGATCCCGGAGCGCTTGATCGGCGGCGGCGGAGTCGGCCACGGTCGTGACCTCGAATGCGCCGGGACGCGCGGCCGCGAGCTGTTGGGACACGGCAGCCGCGGCGGGCGGCGGGCCGGCGACAACGACGGGCAGGTTGCGCGGTTCGAGCTCCTTGGCGGGCCAGGCGAACCAGCTCACGAGCAGACCGAGCACGACGGAGACCCCGATGGCGATGCCCACCGCGCGAACGGCGAGAGACGGCGTCTGCTTCACCACTCCTCCAAGTTCTAAAACGAATGGTCATTCGCTTTCACGATGCCCGGGCCAATCCGGGTTGTCAAGCGAATGTTCGTTTTATAATCGACCGGTGCCCAGAGTCTCTGCCGAACACCTGACCGCCCGGCGGCAGCAGATCCTCGACGCGGCGCGGGTGTGTTTTCTGCGCAACGGCTTCCACCAGACCTCGATGCAAGACGTGATCAAGGAAGCGGGTCTGTCCGTCGGCGCGGTGTACCGCTACTTCCCCAGCAAGAACGATCTCATCACGGCGCTGGCGGAGCAGGTGATCGATCAGATCACCGAGGTCTTCGCCGAGTTCGCGCACGAGGACCCGCCGCCGTCATTCGCCACCGCCATGCAGCGCGCCACCGATCTGGTCACCGCGCAGACCGGACCGGATGGCGCCCTACGCATGGCGCTGCAGATCTGGAGCGAAGCGATGTACGACCCGGCCCTGGCGTCCTTTGTGGAGCAGGTGTACGGCCGCATCCGCGCGATCCTTATTCGGCTCGCTCAACGGGCGGTTGACCATGGAGACCTGCCGGCCGGCACCGATCCGGAGGCGGTCGGCGTTGTGCTCTTCTCGCTCATGCCCGGCTACGCGTTGCAGCGCATCCTGACCGGCGGACCACCGCCGGAGACCTTCAAGACCGGCCTGGCCGCGCTACTGCCCGGTCCGCGATGAACGCCGCGGAACACTGGCGGCAGCAGCTCGAGGCATGGGCGATCCCGCCGGAGATTCTGGCCGCCGTGCCCGACTCGCCGTGGACAGTGCCGACGGAGGTCTTCGCCCGTCGCGCCGATACCTCGGTCGCCGCGCCGACCGGCGCCTCCTACCTTCGCGCCCGGGAGGCACTCGGCGACGGCGGCATCGTGCTCGACGTCGGGTGCGGCGCGGGCGCCGCGAGCCTGCCGCTGGGTGCTCCGATCACGGGAGTCGACGTCAGCGCGGACATGCTCGCCGCGCTCGCCACCCGCGCGGAGCGACTTAGGCTCGAGGCGCGCACGATCGAGGGTCGCTGGCCCGACGTCGCGGAGCAGACGCCGGCAGCCGATGTCGTCGTCTGCCACCACGTGGCGTACAACGTGCCGGACCTCGGCGCGTTCGTGACCGCACTCACCGACCACGCCCGCCGCCGGGTCGTATTGGAACTGACTCCACTCCACCCGATGACACCGCTGAATCCACTGTGGACGGCGCTCTACGGCATCGAACGACCGACCGGGCCGACCGCGAATGACGCCGTTGACGTGCTCGGCGAGGTCGGTATCGCGGCTCAGCGCGAGACCAGCCCGCGACCGCCCCGGGCCGAGTATTCGAGCTTCGCCGACATGGTGGCGTTGACCCGCCGGCGCCTCTGCCTCACGCCAGAGCGCGACGGCGACGTGGCGGGTGAGCTGCGCCGGCTCGGCGTCGATCCCGAGCATCCGCGTGACCTCGCGCCGCCGGAGGACACGCTGGTCACGCTCTGGTGGACTCCCTGAACCAGACCGCGGTGTCGGGCGGCAGCTCGTCTGTCCGAAGTGGACCACTGGCGAGAAGCACGTCGCCCAGGTCGATCGGGACAGCGTCAGCGCCGAGGTTGACCGCACACCGTACGGCTCCACGCTCGAAGAACAGCACATCCGCTCCGGACTCGCTTCGCCATCGAAGGGTCTCGCCACGGAACAGCTCCCGTCGCAGCCGTAGCGCGGCGCGGTAGAGCGAGAGCGTCGAGTCGGGATCGCCCGACTGGGCCGCTACGGTCAGGTCCGCCCAGGCCGCCGGCTGCGGCAGCCACGGGCGCGAGCCATCCGGACCGAAGCCGTACGGCTCCCCCCGCCCGGACCACGGCAGCGGCACGCGGCAGCCGTCGCGCCCGAGCTGCGCTCCGCCCGTTCGAGCGAATATCGGATCCTGTCGCGCCGATGCGGGCAGGTCAAAGACCTCCGGCAGACCGAGTTCCTCGCCCTGGTACAGGTACGCCGAGCCAGGCAGGGCGAGGATCAACAGCGTCGCCGCCCGCGCCCGGCGCAAGCCGAGCGCCGGGTCGCCTGCGGCCGCAGGCCCGCCGTCCGCGCCTGCGCCGCCCGCGGTGCCACCGACCCCGGCGGCGAGGCGCGAGGCATGCCGCACCACGTCATGGTTGGACAGCACCCACGTCGTCGGCGCACCGACGGAGTCCATCGCCGACAGCGACTCGTCGATGACGCGCCGGTAGTCCGCTCCCGACCATGGCGCGCCGAGGAACTCGAAGTTGAACGACTGGTGCAGCTCACCCGGGCGGACATAGCGCGCCATCCGCCCCAAGTTGTCCAGCCACGCCTCGGCGACCGCGATCCGCTCGGGAGTATAACTGTCCAAAATGGACCGCCAGTCCCGGTAGATCTCGTGCACGCCGTCCTGGTCGAAGAAGGGGGTACGAGCGCCGCCCAGGATCATCGGCCCGTCGCCGACCGCGTCGGGCAGGCCAGGTGCCTTCACAAGTCCGTGTGCCACATCGATCCGGATTCCGTCGACACCGCGGTCGAGCCAGAACCGGAGCACGTCGGCGAACTCCGCCCGTACGGCCGGATGGTCCCAGTTGAAATCGGGCTGCTCCGGGGCGAACAGGTGCAGATACCAGTCCCCGTCCGGGAGTTTTGTCCACGCTGGACCGTGGAAGATGGACTGCCAGTTGTTCGGCGGAGCATCGCCACCACTGCGGAAGTGGAACCTCTCCCGCTCGGGCGAGCCCGTCCCGGCCCGCAGCGCCGCCTGGAACCACGGGTGCTGGTCTGAACAGTGGTTGGGCACCAGGTCGATGATCAGCTTCAGACCGCGAGCATGCGCCTCGACCAGTAGCTTGTCGAAGTCGGCCAGCGTGCCCAGACTCGGGTCGACATCGCGGTAGTCGGCGACGTCATAGCCGCCGTCAGTCATAGGCGAGCGGTAGAACGGGGTTAGCCAGACGGCGTCCACGCCAAGGTCGGCAAGGTAGTCGAGCCGGCTGGCCACGCCGGCGAGATCGCCCAGGCCATCGCCGTCACCGTCGGCGAAGCTGCGCACGTACACCTCGTAGATCACGGCATCGCGGGACCAGGAGGCCCGGGCTCCATCGGCCATAGTGGAGTGTCGCACCTTTCTCGCAGCGGTCAGCGCAGTTGCCAGACGTGGACGCTCGGCCCGTCGCCCGGCAACACGACTGATCCATCCGGAGCGCAGAGAGCCGTCGCCCCGCCATACACATTCTCGGCTCCGGCCGCGTCGACGCCAGCGACCCGCAGCGGCGCGCCCGCGGCCCTACGGGCCAGCACGAGCATGCGTTCGTTGGAGATCTCCCGGAGGAAGCACAGCGCGTCGTCCGCGACGTGCGCCCACCGCAGTCCGCCGCGCCGCATTGCCGGACCTCGGCGCGCATGATGTCCGGCGCCCCCGTGTTAGCCGCGGCAGCCGTCTTGAACTTGTTCTGCGCCTCCCCGAAAGGCACCGACTGGTACGTGATCTTTACATTTGGATACGTCTGGTTGAACTTGGTGATGAGTTCCTGGAACGCCGGGCCCTCGTTCTTCGGGTCCGACGTGTCCCACCAGGTCAGCTCGGCCCTTAGGCTCGCCGGATCGGTGGTCTGATTGTTGTTGTTGTCGCTACCGCTACAGCCCGTCGCGGCAAGCGCGAGGGCAAGGGTGGCGACCACACCCGCGGTACGGATGCGCATTGTCTCTCCTGTCGATGAAAGGCCACGACATCGTTTTCACGCCGCAGCAAAGCAGGGGGAAGGGTACGTTGTTGCTGCTCAGCCTGCTCGACGGGTGTGCACCGTTTTGCATATCGACGCCCCGCGTTACAGTCAAGCAACCTGTTTGACATACGGTTGACGGGCACGCTAGCAAGACCTTGCAGCAAATGGAAGAGCTTGCAGCTTTCGTTGCAAAACTTTGCCGATGCGTTACAGTCTCGGCATGACCGCTCGCCTCTTTGACATCGCCGCCCAGGCCCAGGTCAGTGAGGCCACCGTGTCGCGCGTGCTCAACGACAAGCCAGGTGTCGCCGCAGAGACCCGGCAGGCGGTGCTCACCGCCCTTGACGTGCTCGGCTACGAGCGTCCGGCCCGCTTGCGCAAACGCAGCGCCGGCCTGGTCGGACTCGTGGTCCCCGAGCTGGACAACCCGATCTTCCCGGCATTCGCCCAGGTGATTGAGTCGGTGCTCGCCCAGGCCGGGTACACGCCGGTGCTATGCACCCAGACCCCGGGTGGCGTCACCGAGGACGAGTACGTGGAGATGCTGCTCGACCGGCAGGTCAACGGCATTGTCTTCGTCTCCGGACTGCACTCGGACACGACCGCCGATCATGAGCGGTACCACAGGCTCGTCGCGCGCAAGCTGCCGATCGTACTCATCACCGGTTACGTGGCCGGCGTCGAAGCGCCGTTCGTATCGTGCGACGACCGGGCCGCGGCCGAGCTGGCGGTGTCGCACCTGGTCGCGCTTGGGCACCGCCGGATCGGGCTCATATCGGGGCCGGAGCGCTTCATTCCCGTGCAGCGCAAGGTCAGCGGCTTTCGGGCGACCATGACCAGACTGCTGGGTACGCCCCCGGCCGAGTTCGACTCGTTGATTGCCTTGTCACTGTTTGGAGTGGAGGGCGGCGCGGCGGCGGCGCGGCGCCTACTCGATCGGGATGTCACGGGAATCGTGTGCGGTTCGGACCTGATGGCGCTGGGTGCGATCCGGGAAGCACGGGCCCGTGGGCTGACCGTACCGGGTGACGTCTCCGTCGTCGGCTACGACGACTCGCCTCTGATCGCGTTCACCGACCCGCCACTCACCACGGTCCGCCAGCCCGTAGCGGCCATGGCGGTTGCCGGCGCGAGGGCACTCATTGACGAGATCAACGGCCACGCCGCACCGCACTCGGAGTACATGTTCAGCCCGGAACTCGTGGTCCGCGGCTCCACCGCCATCTGCCGCGAGGCCCTCGTCGCGCGATGAGGTGGCACCGTCCTCATCGGACGGTGCCACCGATCGGGATCAGACGCCGGCGGAAAGGCGTGACGCGATGCGAGCGAACCCGGCCCGAACCTCGGCCGGCGTCGGTGGCGGAGTCGGCTCCACTTCGGGCAGTAGCTCCATGTCGTCGTCGTCGTCTGCGTCGAGCGAGACCTCGACGTCGCCGTCATCGTCGTCATCGTCGTCGTCGAAGTCGTAATCCTCGTCGTCCTCCTCCGCCGCCGCAGTCTGTGCCTTTTCGATCTCGGCACGAATCTCCTCGACCGAGGCATGCGGCAGGACCGGCTCCACGACCGCCATCAGCTCCTCGTCCGCGACGACGGTCTCGGCGAGCGACAGAGCGTGCGCCCGCTCGTACGGTCCGCAGACCACGGGCTCCCAGTCGTCGCCGTCGTCGAGGGGACCGAACGTGATGATCCAAGGCATCGCCAACACTGGTGAGTCTTCGGGCAGATCCAGGGTTACAAGGGCTCCCACGTGCGTACCTTTCGTTCGGATGCGTTCGCGTCGGCGCTCATCATCGCGGCTTTTCCGGCCCGGTACCGCGCGGCTCGCCGACGTTGTCCACAGGGTCGCCCACGTCGGCGCCATCGACCGTACCGCCGTCAAGTTGTGGGACAACGATCGCGCCGGAACCGAGGCCGGCGGCGCCGCCACCGATATCCATTGCGGTGCCCGCGGTCGCCGTCGCCGCCAAACAGGCACCAATGAGGATCAACTGGTTGAGCAGGTACAGATAGATGAGCAGGCCGACCGCGTTGGCGACGAGGTAGTACGCCGGCCGGTCCTCGCTGCGGGCGATGAAGGACCGGCCGACCGAGTTGAGTAGTTGGATTCCCAGCGCGATCACGAGCGCCGGGGGTATCAGCCGGCGCGGGCTCAGCCGCAACCGGGAGACCGCGGTCAGCATGGCGGAGGCGAGGACCAGGTTGACCAGGAACTCCAGCACCGGTCCGATCGGCCGTAACAGGACCTCGCCCAGGTCCGTGTTGGGTGCCAGCCAATCTGCCACGCGGTCGAGAGCGGCGGTCATCGCCAGCGACAGCCCGAGCAGCAGGCCGAGTCCGACCAGCATGCCGAGGTCGACCAGGCGGCGCAGAATCCAGTTGCCCGGATGCTGGTCGAGCAGCCAGACGGCCCGAAGCGACGAGCGAAGCGCCTCGACCCACCCAATGCCGGAGATCAACAGCGCCACACCGGCGATCGCCGTGACCTGGCCTCGACCGACGTCCTGCGCGGTGTCGGCGACCCACGGCAGATTGGCCTGGAGATAGGCGTTGATCGCCGAGAGCACGCCCGAGTCGGACGAGCCGACGAGCCGACCGATGATCGAGTACGCGAGTGCGGCCAGCGAGAACGCCGCGAAGAAGGCGTAGTACGAGATCGCCGCCGCGAGCCGGCCACCGAGCACGTCGCTGAACCGCACCAGGGCCTGCCAGACATGGTCGAACAGGCCCGAGCGCTTGCGGGCACGATCGATGATCCGGTCGAAACCGGCCTCGATCCGGTCAGCGAGGTTCACCTCACAGATCTTCTCGCACTTCGGCCACTCACGTGGTCAGAGACGCCCTACCTTTCGGCTCGGAAACGTCGCCCGCTAGTCGAAGATGTCTTCCGCAGCGAGAACCGTCACTGCCCGCTCCGCCCACGCCACAATCTGCTTCGGATCCGTGCACTCCATGATCCGATCACGCACCTCGGCAGACACCGGAATGCCGCGTGTCTCCAGAACCTTGAGAAGGACCTTTGCCTCGCCGTGCGAGATGTACTTCCGGACGAATTCGCTCTGGTACTCGTAGGTGCCAGTGCTCATCAAGGCCTCCAGATACTTCCGCGCGGCCGCGGGCAGCGCGGCAATGACGACATCAGAATACAGTCCAGCGTGCTCGGAATTGACGGTGGCGAACGCCCGGGGAAGTGCGTCCAGCACTTCCGTACGGTCAGGGTGCGCCAGTGCCGAAAGCACCGCGAGTTCTGGTGAACGCGCGGCGATGTATGGGTCAGTCACGACGGGCACGCGGTCTGGTCCGAGCACAAGCGGCCACAGCACCAGCCTTGGGTGTCCCAGTTCGATCGGCGCGGCGGACCAGGCCGCCGTCGCCTTGTCCACGCAGACCACCATGAGCGCGACCGGACAACGCTTTCGGGCTCGCAGCGTCGCCATGTAGACGGGCCAGCTCCAGCGCTTGGCGATGTCACGGCCAAGCTGCACCTCGACGATCACCGCGAATACTGGCTCGCCACCGTCGTAAGGAGCAAGGGTCGGCGCTGGTTCAGCGTCTGAGCGCGAACCGTCCACTGTGACCAGTGAGGGTGATCAGCCGGTAAGCACGAAACGGCGTTGTGGTTGCCAATGACCGCCATCGATGTGTTCGTAGAGGGTGAACGCGTCGACCGCGAACCGCGCCTCGAACGTCGCCAGTCCGTCGAAGGCGGCGTTCAACGACTCCGCCGGAACGTCCTGAGCCACGGTCACGTGTGGGTGGTACGGGTAGGTGAGGTCCCGGGACAGCGGGCCGGAGCGGATGTCGCTGGCGAGCTGTTCGCAGTCCGAGATCCCCGCCGCTACGGCCACAAAGACCACCTGCGTGACTGGTCGAAACGTACCGGTGCCCCGCAGGTGCAGCTGGAACGGGTGGTGTTCGGCCGCCGTCGCTGATAGATGGTTCTCGATCTTTGAGGTAGCATCGGCGGACGCGTCGACCTCGGTCGGACCGAGCAAGGTCAGATGCGCGGGAATGAGCGACGCCAGCGGATCGCCGGATGCGGCGCGGTGTCCGTCCAGTTGCGACCCCCACGGCTCAGGGATGCCGACGGCAACGCCGATCGTACGAACCAAGCCACCCACCTCTATCCCGGAATCAGCGATCCTTGGCCGGCGCCAGAAACCCAATCCGGTCATAGACATTACGCAGGGTGATGGCGGCGACGGAACGGGCCTTCTCGGCACCGATCCCGAGCAGCTTGTCCAATTGCGCGGGATCCTCCAGGTACCCCTTTGTGCGCTCCTGGATCGGGCGCACGAAGTCGGCGACCACGGTGGCGAGGTCTTTCTTGAGGTCGCCGTACCCCTTGCCCTCGTACGCGACAACCAGATCGTCGATGCTTCGGCCCGACAGTCCCGAGTAGATAGTGAGCAGGTTCGACACTCCCGGCTTGGCCTCCGGGTCGAAGGTGACCTCGCGCCCGGTGTCGGTCACGGCCGACCGGATCTTCTTGGCCGACTTGGTCGGGTCGTCGAGCAGCTCCACGATGCCGTTCGGGGACGACGCGGACTTCGACATCTTCGCCATCGGGTCCTGCAGGTCGGTGACCTTGGCCGTGCCCTTGATGATGTACGGCTCCGGAATCGTAAACGCCTCGCCGAAGCTCGTGTTGAACCGTTGCGCGAGATCGCGGGTCAACTCCAGATGCTGGCGCTGATCTTCGCCGACCGGTACGGCGTCGGCCTGGTAGAGCAGGATGTCGGCGGCCTGAAGGATCGGGTACGTGAACAGCCCGACCGACGCCCGGTCCGCGCCCTGCTTCGACGACTTGTCCTTGAACTGGGTCATCCGGCTCGCCTCGCCGAACCCGGTGATGCAGCCGAGAACCCAGGCGAGCTGCGCGTGTTCGGGCACTTGCGACTGCACGAACAGCGTGCACCGCTCGGGGTCGAGGCCCAGCGCGAGCAGCTGGGCCGCGCTCACCCGGGTGCGGTGGCGCAGCAGTGCCGGATCGTGCGCAGCCGTAATCGCGTGCAGGTCGACCACGCAGTAGAAGGCGTCGTGGGTCTCCTGCAGCGCCACCCAGTTGCGCAGTGCGCCCAGGTAGTTGCCGAGGTGGAATGAGTCGGCCGTGGGCTGGATCCCGGAGAGCACGCGTGGGCGATCGGACATGCGCGCCATTCTCGCAAAGCCGCCGACAGCGCCGGGCGACCCCCGCTCGCCGGTGCGAAGGTTGAGGCGGTCGCTCGCGGCGCGAAGGGTTTCAGGCGGTCGCGAGGCCGGGGACGAGTTCCACGGCGGGTTGGTCCGCGGCGGCGGCACCGGGCGGGCTGATGGCAACCCGGGCGACCCGGCGCCCGTCCATCGCCGACACCGTGAGCAGCCACAGCGCCGCGCCCGCGGCCGGTACGGTCACCTGGTCACCGGCGACCGGCAGCCGGCCCAGCGCCGACATCACGAATCCACCGACGGTGTCGTACGGGCCCGGCGGCAGTACCAAGCCAGTGCGGTGGGCGAAGTCGTTGAGGTTCAGCAGCCCTTCGACCTCGGCGGAAGCGGTGCCCTCGGACGCCTCCGGCGCAGCGTCGTACTCGTCGTGAATCTCGCCGACGAGCTCTTCGATCAGATCCTCGAGGGTCACAATTCCGGCCGTACCGCCGTACTCGTCAACGACCAGCGCCACGTGGTCGCCGGCCCGGCGCATGTCGGAGAGCGCCGTCAACAGCCGCTTGCTCGCCGGAAGCCGATGCAGGTCCCGGGCGAGCTCCCCGATCGTCCTGACGTCGGCCCCATCCGGCCGGATCAGCAGGTCGCGCAGGTGGACGAAGCCGACCACGTCGTCGCGGGTGGCGTCCATCACCGGAAAGCGGGAGTGCCGGGTGGTCGCCGCGAGCTTGGCCGCGTCGCCGACGCTGAGCGCCGCGTCGAGGAAGACCACCTCCGTGCGTGGAACCATCAGCTCCCGCACGTGCCGGTCGCCGGCGGCGAGGACGTCGTCGATGAGTTGACGTTCCATGCGGTCGAGCAATGTGGTGTGGGCGAGGAGCTCACGAAGCTCGGCTTCGGAGAGATGGGCCCAAGCGTTGCGCCCGAGCAGGCGAGTCACCCACCGTGTGGCCGCGGTGGCCACGTACACGAGCAGCCGCGCCAGCGATCGACGGATGCGCAGGCCAATCGGCTTGCGTTCGAGCGGCCTGCGTTCGAGGCGCCCGGTGTCACGGCCGAGGCCGCCACCGGGCTTGGTACTAGGACTGTCGGGCCCGTCACCCATGCGGATGATTGTAGGGTCAGCCTTTCGGATCGGCGAGCCTCACTCGAGCCACTGGAGCAGTGGTTCCTCGAGGATGATCGCGTCCCGGCCGGCCGCGTCGAGTGCGGCGACCGTGGCTGGGTCGAGGGCGACGACCTTGACTCGTACCTTGTTCTGGATCACGTCGATCTCGCCGCTCATCGGCGGAGTCGATGCCTGCAGCCGTTGGGCCAGCCGTTCCAGGTCGGTGGCGCTGCGCTGGACCTGGTACACGCAGAGGTTGCCGGGCCACACGGCCCGCAGTTCGGCGAACGCCTGGGCGACGTCGCCGGTCGTGCCGATCGCGTAGACCATGCGCGACGGGGCGTAGCGCGGCCCGGTCGGTGGACCGTCGGGGTGGGCCTCCCAGACGTCGGCGAACCGGTCCGGCCGGGCGCGCACGTACTCCATGAGGGTGTTGAGTTTCATCCAGTCATCCAGCCCGGTCTCCCCCCGACCTTCGGCCCAGCCACCCGCCGGCGGGCCGCACGGCACGGGCGGCTCCGAGAACGGCGCTGGTGGGTCGGGCGTCGCCGGGACGACCCGAGTCACAGCCAGCGTGCCGAGCTGGAAGGTGCCCTCGACCCGCACCGGAACGCTGTACGCCTGTCCGCCGGTGGTGGTGTTGACCAACCAGCTCTCGTCGACGCCGGTGGTTGGCACCGCGACGCGGTCGCAGCCGGCGCCTGACGGCGGCAGGTCCAACGTCGATACCACCGACGCACAGAGCTGGATCGGTCCGGTGCGATCTCGATACAGAGTGCCCTGGCCCTCGACCGGGATGCCCGCACCCGGGTCGGACGGCAGTGCCGCGGGCTCGGTGGGCTTGCTCGAGCCACCCGGAACCGGGCCGGTTCCATCACCGTCGGTGCGGGCTAGCGCGAGCGGGACTATCACGGCGGCCAGCGCGACGGCCACTCCCGCGACCGCGGCCAGCGGCACCCAGCGCCGATCGATCCCCATGAGCGCAGCGTAGGCCAGGCCGCAGGCGCGGCGCCCCATCCCACTAGGCTTGGCTTCCGCGACGAGCGGGAGGTGCGGGTGAAGGTCCTGGTGACCGGCGGGGCCGGCTACATCGGCAGCGTGGTGACCACGCTGCTGTTGGCCGAAGGGCACGACGTGACCGTTGTCGACGACCTTTCGACCGGACACCGCGATGCCGTGCCGGCCGGCGCTTCCTTTGTCCAGGGCCGGATACATGACGTCGCCGCCACGGTGGTTCGGCCCGACCTGGACGCGGTGCTCCACTTCGCCGCTTTCATCGCGGCCGGTGAAAGCGTCGGGGCTCCCGAGAAGTACTGGGAGAACAATGTTGTTGGCTCGCTGCGGCTGCTCGACGCCGTGCGCGCTGCCGGCGTGCCACGGTTTGTCCTGTCCTCCACCGCCAACATCTACGGCAACCCGGTGGAACTGCCGATCACCGAGACCGCCGTGGCCGCGCCACCGAACCCGTACGCGACGAGCAAGTTGGCGGTCGAGTATGCGCTGACCGGTGACGCGACGGCCCACGGTCTGGCCGCGGTATCGCTGCGATACTTCAACGCGGCGGGCGCGCTCATCCGGCCGACCGGCTCATGCGGGGAGCGCCACGACCCCGAGACCCACCTCATCCCCAACGCGCTGCTGGTCGCGGCCGGCCGTCGGGACAAGTTGCCCCTGTACGGCGACGACTACCCAACGCCGGACGGCACCTGCGTGCGCGACTACATCCACGTCGCCGATCTCGCCACGGCTCACCTGGCGGCGTTGCAGGCGGTACGACCCGGTGAGCACCGGCTCTACAACCTCGGCAACGGCACGGGATTCTCCAACCAGGAGGTGGTGCGGGCGGTGCGCGAGGTCACCGGGCATCCGATCCCGATAGAAATGGCGCCGCGCCGGCCGGGCGACCCGGCGGTGCTGGTCGCCTCGGCCGACAAGGCCCGAGCCGAACTCGGCTGGGAACCGCGTCAGCCTGGCTTGCAGGAAATCATCGCCGACGCCTGGGCCTTCGCCCGGTCGCGCTGACCCATTAGTCAGTCAGAGTCACGGTCGCCACGAACCTTTCGGCGCCACCGCTGAGCCGTTCGATCGTGAGCTCGCGCAGGGTGCAGTCCCCTGTGGACGGATCGATGCCGATGGCCCGGCCGAGAATCGCCGTATCGGCCGGGACGGTGACGCCCGAGCCGCCGAGCACCTGCGTCCGGAGTCCGGCGCGGGTCCCGTCCGATCGCTCGAGCGCGGCCAGAATCACTTGCAGCGCCGGCACGCCGTAGAACACGTGCTCGCGTGGATCTCACGGCCGTACCGGCCGCTTGAATTCGGCATTGAACGTCCTCGCCACCGCGCTGCGCTCCGCGCACCGTGGTCGCACTCAGGCCCGCGAATGTCAGATAGACCCCGTCGGCTTCGCGGGCATGGCGTCGAACTCCGGATAACCGATGAAGCCATCGCCCGCGAGCACCGTCACGCCCGAATTCGGGCCGAGCACTGCGACCTTGTCACGGATCAGCTGCGCGCCGTGGCGATCGAAGATTCCGGCCAACACGACGCAGTCCGCGCCGGTCGCCTTCAGCTGACCGAACACGTTGACGTAGGCCCCGGCCGGCGTAGAGCCAGGCCGCCTCTCCAACGATCACAAGACCCTGGCTGCCTGCGCGGCATCCACAAAGGACTTTGCCATGCCTGCCCGTAGGAGGCCTCGGTGTCATTGAGCACGAAGCACTTGGTGAGGCGAAGCACTTCCTTCGCGAACATGGCCATTGCGGCGCCCTGGTCGTCCTCGGTCGTGACCACGCGCGCGTAATTGCGCACCCCGGACGGGTAGTACCGATCGTGCTCACCGCGTCCCAGACCTTGGTCAGCCCGGGATTCGTGTTGGAATGCGACACCATCAGCATCGCGTCGTGGCCTGTCCGTTGAGAATCGGCAGCTCTATTTTGGTGCAACTGGAGTTGAACGCGCCGATCACCGCGACCTCGGCCGAACGGGCGACGTGCTCTTCGGCGTTGCGTTTGCATTCGGTCTCGTCCCACGTGCTGCGCGGGTCGGGCGCGTTGTCGTACCGGTGAGCGTGACGCGGTACGGCCCTGCGCGCCCGCCCCGTTGCTCGAGGTAGAGCGCGAGCGCGTTGTAGGTGTCCTCGGACTCCTCGTCGAACCGCCCAGAACGGGAGATCGACACCGATCTCCACGGTCGTCGTCACCGGTGGCCGGGTGGTCGGTTCGGACGTCGGCCCGGGCGTGCGCTCGCGGAGCAGTCGGACCACACCGATCCAGCCCCCGACCAGGACGAGCACCACAAAGCCGACCGTGAGCGCGACCCACAGCCCCGACCTGGACTTCACCGGTACGGTTTCCATTCAGAACGGATGATGCCTTGCGCGCGGCCGGCGCGGAACCGACCGAAAGGCTCTGGTTCAGGCCGCTTCGAGGATCATTGCCGCGCCGACGGTACGGTTCGTCGTCTCGTCGATGACGATGAATCCGCCGGTGGTGCGGTTTCGCCGGTACTCGTCTGCCAGCAGGGGCGCCGTGGTGCGCAGCCGCACCCGGCCAATCTCGTTGAGAGCCAACGAGGTAGCGGATTCGTCCCGGTGCAACGTGTTCACGTCCAGCCGGTACTGCAGCTCCTTCACTACCGCCCGCACGTTGCGAGTGGTGTGCTTCACGGCGTATTTGCGCCCCGGCTGCAGCGACGCGGATGCGTCCATCCAGCACACAAGCGCGTCGATGTCCTGGGCGGGCTTCGGCGCGTTGTGCGGGCGGCAGATCAGGTCGCCCCGGGCGATGTCGATCTCGTCCGTGAGGCGCACCGTGACCGACATCGGCGGGTAGGCCTCCGCGACTGGGCCGTCCGCCGTCTCGATCGAAGCGATCCGGGTGGTGAATCCGGACGGGAGCGCCATCACCTCGTCGCCGAGCTTCATCACGCCGGAGGCCACCTGACCCGCATAACCGCGATAGTCGGAGTACTTTGTCGACTGTGGACGGATGACGTATTGCACCGGGAACCGTACGTCGACCAGATTCCGGTCCGATGCGATGTGCACGTGCTCCAGGTGGTGCAGGAGTGCAGGGCCGTCGTACCAGGGCATATTGGCCGACCGGGTCACGATGTTGTCGCCGTGCAGGGCGGAAACCGGGACGACGGTGAGATCCGGCGCCTCGAGCTTCGCGGCGAAGTCGGTGAACTCGTCCGCAATGGACTCGAAGACCTCCTCGGAGTAGTCGACGAGGTCCATCTTGTTGACGCACAGCACCAGATGCGGCACCCGCAGGAGCGAGCAGAGGAAGGCGTGCCGCCGGGACTGCTCGACCAAGCCCTTGCGGGCATCGACGAGAATCAGTGCCAAGTCGGCCGTCGAGGCCCCCGTGACCATGTTGCGGGTGTACTGGATGTGCCCGGGAGTGTCGGCGATGATGAACTTCCGACGCGGGGTGGCGAAGTAGCGGTACGCCACGTCGATCGTGATCCCCTGCTCGCGCTCGGCCCGCAGGCCGTCGGTGAGCAGGGCGAGGTTCGTGTACTCGTCGCCGCGGGCGGCGCTGACCGCCTCCACCGAGGCGAGTTGGTCTTCGAAGATGGATTTCGTGTCGTACAGCAGTCGACCGATCAAAGTGGACTTACCGTCGTCGACCGAGCCGGCGGTGGCGAACCGCAGGAGGTCCATCGGCCTCGACCGCGCCGCAAGCGCGCTACGGCGAATGTCGTCAGCCACTTTTCGCTCCCGACTGCGGGGCTCGCTGACGCTCGCTCCTCGCGCTCGCACTAGCCACTAGAAGTACCCCTCTTTCTTGCGGTCTTCCATGGCGGCTTCACTGACGCGGTCGTCGCCCCGAGTCGCGCCGCGCTCGGTGATCCGGGTGGCGGCGACCTCCTCGATCACGTTCTCGACCGTGTCGGCGTCGGACCTGACCGCGGCGGTGCAGCTGGCGTCGCCCACCGTGCGGTAGCGCACCTTGGCCATGAACGGGTCCTCGCCCGCCCGGTCGGGCAGGTGCCGGTGGACCGCGTAGAGCATGCCGTCGCGGCTGACGACCTCACGTTCGTGGGCGAAGTAGATCGACGGGAGTGCGATCTGCTCGCGCGCGATGTAGTGCCATACGTCGAGCTCGGTCCAGTTGGAGAGAGGAAACACCCGAATCGACTCACCATTGTGGATCCGCGCGTTGTAGAGCGACCACAGCTCCGGCCTTTGGTTGCGGGGATCCCACTGGCCGAACTCGTCGCGGAAGCTGAACACGCGCTCCTTGGCCCGGGCCTTCTCCTCGTCGCGCCGGGCGCCACCGAAGAGGGCGTCGAATCGGTGCTTCTCCACGGCGTCGAGCAGCACCGGCGTCTGGATCCGGTTGCGCATGCCGTCGGCCGGCTCGCGGACCAGACCGCTGGCCAGCGCCTCGGGCACACTCGCCACGATGAGGTTGAGGCCGAGCTGCGCGACCCGCTCGTCCCGAAACGCCAGCACCTCGTCGAAGTTGTGACCGGTGTCGACGTGCATGACCGGGAACGGAATCGGTGCCGGCCAGAACGCCTTCTCGGCCAGGCGCAACATGACGATCGAGTCCTTGCCGCCGGAGAAGAGCAGCACCGGCCGCTCGAACTCCGCCATCACCTCACGGATGACGAAGATGCTCTCCGCCTCGAGCGCCTGCAGGTGCGAGAAGCGGTAAGCGGCCACGGCGGTCACAATGCCGCCTCCGCGGAGACAAGCACGTCGGCGGTCACAATGCCGCCTCCGCGGAGACAAGCACGTCGGCGGTCACAATGGGTCGTCCTTCGCGAGCGGGCAGGGGTTTACGAAGTCAAACGTAGAACCCGTCCATGGTGAAGCGCTTCGTGGCGCGCGCCACAACCCGTACCTGCGGGTTCCCGAATGCTGGACTGCCGCTCGGGGTGATCGCGACTATCCGACGTCAAGCGCAGAAAACTGCGCGGCGGGTCGGAAAGTTGCGATCAATCCGCGCTCGTTGGGTGGAACACGTTCTGGGTGTGTGCCAGCCCGTACTTGATGATCGACTCGACGATGTCAGCGCTGCGGTCGACGAGGTAGTCGAGTTCCTTGCGCTCCGTGGCCGTGAAGTCGTTGAGCACGTAGTCGGCTGGGTCCTGGCGCCCCGGTGGCCGGCCGATGCCGACGCGCACCCGATGGTAGTCCTTAGTGGACAGTGACTGGGACAATGAGCGCAGCCCGTTGTGCCCGCTCTCACCACCGCCGAACTTGGCTCGCACGACCCCGAAGGGCAGGTCCAGCTCATCGTGGACCGCGATGATCTGCTCGACCGGGACCTTGTAGAAGTTGGCCAGCGCGAGCACCGGTCCGCCGGAGAGGTTCATGTACGTCATCGGCTTGACGAGCACCATCGCGGGTGCGTCGATGCCGTGTCCAAGGCGGGCCTCGGCCACGTCCGCGACGGCACGGCGATGCCGACCGAACCTGGTACTGGTTCGGCCGGCGAGCAGATCGGCGACGAGGAACCCGATGTTGTGACGGTTGCGCTCATACTCCCGCCCCGGGTTGCCCAGGCCGGCAACGAGCCACATGACCTATCGCTCAGGCGTTGGTTTCGGCCGGAGTCTCGGCAGCTGGCTCGGCGCCCTCGGCTTCGGCGGCCTCGGCCTCCTCCTCGGGGATCTCGCCCTCGAGCTGCTCGGCCGTCGGGGCGACCGAGACGACCGCGATGATCTGCTCGGAGTCGGCGACCAGCTCCACGCCGGCGGGAAGCTTGACGTCGGCCGCGATTACCTTTGCGCCCGCGTCCAGTCCGTCGAGCGACGCCTCGAGCCGCTCGGGCAGGTTGAGTGCGTCGGCGCTGACCGATATCCGGTTGTGCTCCACTACTACGAGGGTGCCCCTGGCGGCCTCGCCGATCAGCTGCACGGGAACGTCGACGGTGACCCGCTCGCCGCGGCGGACGATCAGCAGGTCCACATGCTCGAAGGTGTCCTTGAGCGGGTCGCGCTGGATCGCCTTCGGCAGGGCCAAGGTCTCCAACCCGTCCCCGAGAGTGATGTTGAAGATCTGGTTGATGCCACCGTGGCGGATCGCGGCTGCGAACTCCCGCGCCGGCAGCGCGATGTGCCGGGGCGCCTCACCGTGCCCGTACAGCACGGCCGGCACCTTTCCCGCCCGACGGGTACGGCGGGCGCCGCCCTTGCCGAACTCTGTGCGCGGCTCGGCGGTGATCTTTACCTCGGACACGGGAGTACTCCTGGACTTTCTGGTCGTGGCTTCGTGGTGTGCGGTGCTCGGACGAGGGTGCGACGGATCGGGTCCGGAGCACCGCGCCGATCACGGCAGCGGACCCCGTTCGATCTGCGAGCAGGCGCTGCCCTCGCCGTGGCAACGCGCACAGCCTACCCGAGCGCTCGGAAGCGCTCATAAGCGCCGTACCCCGTTCGCACGTCTTCAAGACTTGGGATTTTGGAACCGTTCCCCGCCGCAAGTCTTCAAGGGTTGCGATTTGGGTGGATCAGCTGAGGCCGCCAAACAGGGTGGTGACCGAACCGTCCTCGAAGACCTCGCGAATGGCCCGGGCGAGCAGCGGCGCGATCGAGAGCACGGTGATCTTGTCGAGTTTCGCGTGCGGCTGGATCGGGAGTGTGTTGGTGACCACGACCTCGCTGATCTTGCTGGCGCTGAGCCGCTCGGCAGCGGGGTCGGATAGAACTGGATGAGTGGCCGCCACGATCACATCGGCGGCTCCGGCCTGATGCAGCACCTCGGACGCGCTACAGATGGTGCCACCGGTGTCGATCAGGTCATCGACGACCAGGCACACCCGACCCTCGACATCGCCGACGACACGATTGGCGACGACTTCGTTCGGGGTGAATGGATCACGGGTCTTGTGAATGAACGCCAGCGGGCAGCCACCGAGGCGGTCCGTCCACCGCTCCGCCACCCGGACCCGGCCCGAGTCCGGCGCGACCACGGCCATCGAACGACGGGCGTACCGGCTCTCGACGTACGAGGCGAGGATGTCCATCGCAAAAAGGTGGTCCACCGGTCCATCGAAGAAGCCCTGGATCTGGGCCGTATGCAGGTCAACGGTCAGGATACGGTTGGCGCCGGCGGCCCGGAACAGGTCGGCCATGAGCCGGGCCGAGATCGGCTCCCGGCCGCGGTGCTTCTTGTCCTGGCGGGCATACGGATAGAACGGCATGACTACCGTAATCCGCTTCGCGGAGCCTCGCTTCAGCGCATCGATCATGATGAGCGTCTCGACGACCCACGTATTGATCGGGGTTGTCATCGACTGGATCACGAAGGCGTCGCTACCGCGAACGGACTCCTCGTAGCGGACGAAGACCTCACCCGATGCGAACTCGTAGATCTCGGTCGGGGTGGTCTCGACCCCGAGCTCCTTGCCGATCTCATCGGCCAACGCCGGATACCCGCGGCCGGAGAAGAGCATGAGGGTCTTACGGTTCTCCCCCTTGATGCTGCTCATGCGCATTCCTCGTCGCTCCGTTCGCCGCCGCTTGCGCGGCGGTGGGTCCACTGCCACCCGCGACTGCTCCCCGCGCGGCCTCGGCGGCCGCGGCCGCATCGGCGGCCTTGGTGCCGGGTCGGCGGCGTTGCACCCACCCCTCAATGTTGCGCTGCTGGGCCCGCCCGACGCCCAGCGCGCCCGGCGGTACATCCTTTGTGATCACGCTACCGGCGGCCGTGTAGGCGCCATCGCCGAGTGTGACCGGTGCCACCAGCATCGTGTCTGATCCGGTCCGGACATGCGAGCCCACGTTCGTACGGTGCTTCTCAATCCCGTCGTAGTTGACCACGACGTTGGCCGCGCCGATGTTGGTCTCCTCGCCGATCGTGGCGTCTCCCACATACGAGAGATGGGGGATCTTGGTGCCGGCCCCGACCTCGGAGTTCTTCACCTCCACGAACGTGCCGACCTTGGAACGTTCGTGCAGCGTCGTGCCGGGACGTAGGTAGGCGTACGGGCCTACCGACGCACGGGAGCCGATTTCCGCCTGGACTGCGTGCGCGCGGATCACGTTGGCACCGTCGCCGACGCGGACGTCGATCAGCGTCGTGTCGGGTCCGAGCACTGCCCGCTCACCGACCGTGGTGCTCCCCCGCAGCTGAGTGTTCGGCTCGATGACCGTGTCCCGGCCCAGGGTCACGTCAACGTCGATCCACGTCGTTTCTGGATCGATGATGGTGACGCCCTCTCGCATCCATGCCTCGTTGATCCGGTCGCGCAGGATCGCCCGTAGCGCCGCCAGCTCCACCCGGTCGTTGCAGCCCATCACCTCGGTCGGGTCGCCGGTGGCGTACGCGACCACGCCGTGGTCGGAGTCGACGAGCAAGCTGATGACGTCGGTCAGGTACTCCTCGCCCTGGTCGTTCTGCGTGGTGAGCTTGCTGAGCGCCTGCGTGAGCAGCGACGCCTCGAAGGCGTACACCCCGGCGTTGATCTCTGTCACCGCACGCTGGTCCGGGGTCGCGTCGCGCTCCTCGACGATCGCATCCACCGCCCCGGTGAGCGGGTTGCGGATCACGCGGCCCAGGCCGTACGGCTGCTCAAGATCTGCCGTAAGGATGGTGGCGGCGGCGCCCGCGATCTCGTGCGCATCGACCAGCGAGCTGAGGGTGCCCGGCCGCAGCAGCGGAACGTCCCCGTTGACCACGACGACCGTGCCCTCCGCCGGGCCATACGCCTCAAGCGCGAGCCGGGCGGCGTGGCCCGTGCCGCGCTGGGTCTCCTGCAGCACCGTGACCGCATCCGGCGCAACCTCAGACAGGTGGGCGGTGAGTTGGTCCGCGCCGTGGCCGACGACGACGATCCGGCGGCTCGGGTGCAGCGAGGTGGTGGCCGCGAGCACGTGCCCGAGGAGCGTGCGTCCCAGCAACGGATGCAGCATCTTCGGCCGGCCCGACTTCATCCGCTTGCCTTCGCCGGCGGCGAGGATGATCACCGTACGATCTTCAGTCACCGATCCACACCTCCCTCCTGCCACTACCCACTTCGGCCTCCTACCGCTGCCCGCATCGGCCGGACCCGCTTCTCCGAAGGCATCATGCTAGCCATGACCGCGGGGCGGCGCTGATCTCAGTCGGGCAATACCCTCGGCCAGTGGGCATCTCCAGGCGGACCTTGATCGCGGGGGCGGTGCTCGGTGCGGGTGGCGGGTTGGGACTGTGGGGGCTACTCGCCGATGCGCGGCTGGTGCCTGGTCGGAGCGTGGTCGATTCGATGTTCGGGCGGTGCGACATCGTCTCCGATCCGCCCGAGGCGGACCCCGGCCCGATCTTGAGCGCCTCCTTTTTCTCCAGCCACCGCAAGCGCACCGTGCACTATCGGCTCGCCTACCCGCCGAACGTGGCGACCTCGGCCGTGCTTCCGGTGTGTGTGTTCCTGCACGGGACTGCCGGCGACGCCGGAGATCTCGAGAAGTACGGGTTCCATCGGATGCTCGCCGCCGTGGTGGCCGCGGGCGTACCGCCGTTCGTTATGGCCGCCGTCGACGGTGGTGACCGGTACTGGCATCCACGAGCCGACGGAGATGACCCGCTCCACATGGTTCTGGATCATTTTCCGGTCGTCCTCGAGCAGCACGGACTCCGAACCGACCGGTTGGCGGCTCTCGGCCTGTCAATGGGTGGATACGGCGCGCTGCTCGCCGTCACCGAGGCGCCCGCCCGATTTGTGGCGGTCGCGGGCAGCGCGCCGGCGATCTGGTTCTCCTTCGACGAGGCCCGTCACGCGAACCCGGGCGCGTTCGACTCGGACGACGACTGGCACGCCTGGGGCGACCTGCGCTCCCGTTCCCGGCAGCTCACCGGGCACGCCGTGCGGATCGACTGCGGCGAATCCGACCCGTTCGAGCCCAACGTGCGCACCTTGCAGAAGCATCTGACCGATCCAAGCGCCGTCGTTTTCGGCAAGGGCTGCCACGACGGCTCGTTCTTTCGCGCGGTTGCGCCGGCCCAGCTCAAGCTGATCGGAGAGGCACTGACGCCGCAAGGCACCTGACCGTTACCGCCCGGCAGCCCTCTCGATCACCGTGGGTCGACTCGCGCCGACACGCCGCACGAAACGCGCCCGGGAATCGATGACAAAGATCCGCTGGTACGGCCGACGCCACCGGCGAGCGTTACCGCCCGTGCGACTGCACCCGGCGATCAACGCAACGAAACGCCCGCTGCTATCGATGGGCACGATCGGCCGGACAAGCTGGGACGCCTGGGTTCGAACCAGGACCTTCCGGATCCAAAGTCCTACGTGGACGATACTGGACCTTCTACCAGGCACTATAGCATCGCACAGAAAGCCTCAAACATCTCTGGTTTCTGTGGCGTGCCGTGGTTGGCTCCACGAATGGCTCCATGCGGAATCGAAAGAGTCCTATGCATTGCACGTGTCGCGGCGAGTCGCGCAAGCAACGCTGAGTTACCGTGAGTGCGACCGGTGGCGATCAAAGGTCGGTCAGAGCTGCCCCAGCTGCGATCGTCACTGGCCGTTGTCACTAGGTGGTAATCGTACTGACGCTGGTCCCCGCTACCGAACTGAGTCAGGCCGCTTCGCCCGCGTGCCGCTCCAGGAATTCGTCGATCGCTCGACGAATCAGACCAGAGCGTCCGCCCTTGTCAGTACCAGCCAGTGCATCGACTTGCTCGACTGTGGCCGACGGGAGGCGAACCCCGGTCACGATCATAGGTATTTCCGTCGTGCTGGGGGCTGGGCCAAGATCCGGTCCGTGGACAGCGCCACGGAGCAGCTCGGAGATGTCGCCACCGCTGTCGAAGTAGGCCACCAACTCATCTCGACTCATCGACCTGGGGTCTCGGTTCCCAGTCAGTCGAGTTCCCTCCATCCACTGCTTGATTTCCTCAGGGGTGGCAGGCCGTGCTGCGAGGATCGCGTAACTATCGATCTTGCCCGTACGTTCGCACAGGACGACGATCACGCGTGCGGTGTCAGCTAATCCCGCAACGGCAAGGAGGAGTCCGCCGACGCGATTCTCGATTCGCTGAGGCGAGTAGAGGGCCTCCACGACCTCGCGTTCGGTTACGCCGTGCCGAGACGCGCTGATCTTGCCGTCATCGGTCCAGCTGTACTCTCGGTCTGCCACTGGGCCAGTGTATAACGCGTAAAACGCAACGGCGCGGAAGCTGAGGGACTTGAACCCCAAACCCGCCGGAGTCGGCGAGGGTCACCAGTCAGCGGCTCTGACCTGCGCCTTTGTGTCAGCACCTACCGACGTTTTTCACTCGTTGCCGTTCTCGGTTGTGCCCGATCTGTGCCCGTGGATCATCGGGGGTCGGCGTACCAGCGGACTGCTCGCGCGGACGATGCTGCGGCGCCTCCTCGAGACCGGTGGCGACGGCTGGCGAGACCTCGCAGGCAACGTCGAATTCATGACGTCCGCGATGCGGCTACAGCCGTGCTGGTTGTAGGAGGCCCTATGCGTCGGCACGGTCCACCGAAAGTGTGCCGATGCAGGTCGTTAGTCCCAAACGCCCCAGAAGGCCCAAAGCACTACGAGGAATCCAATGGCCACAAAGAATGGCCACCATTGTTGGTATATGTAAGCACTTGCGCAAGAGCTTGCCGATGCAATCAAGATGATCGAGCCAGTTAGGCCTTTCTTCCGCCTTAGCCGCTCGCCGATCTCGCCGACCCCCACAAGCGCAAGCACGACAACGGCGAGGCCGTCGGCCACGCCGAGCAGCAGAAGCACGACCAGTGCCAGACCGAAGGCGCCGAGTTCCCCAGCGCGATCAGCGGGTCCTTCATCCGCTAGCCAGGTCGCAACACGCACGCGTGCACGCTATGGCCGAGATGGGGGTAGCGCCATCGGTCTATCGATCACAACCCGCGCCGTCCAGAGCGCCAAATGAAGAGGCTGTCAAAGAGAAGGCGCATTCGTGCCCGAGTGGACGCTCTAGGTCCACGAATTTCGGTCCGCTTGCCACAGGACCGGCACATGCCATCCATCTACCGGACCATGCCGCAGCCCAAGCGGAGCACTTGCTCGCGCGGGACGGCGCAGCACAGCCCTGGGCCGCGTGGCCCTTCCCGTCACGCAGGTCTCCCCGACCGGGCCGCACCAGGGCGGGCAGGACATCCGATCCCTGTCGGTGTCAAGAGCCAGGACGAAATGGCCGCCGGTCTCGGTCGCGATGACCGGTTAGCGCCTCCGGAGGCCGGCGGATCTTGCGAACTTGCTAGGCCACCTGAGCTGGGAAGACTGGTGCCACTCGGGCTCCGGGCACAGTCGCATGGGCACGCATTTGGCACGGCACCCTTCGTACTGGACGCGATCAACCCGAAGGGTTGAAGGTTCGAGTCCTTCTCGGGGGAGCCATCCAAGCCTCTGATCAGGGCAAACGTTCCCGCCGCACTCCAGCCAGTCGGTCAAGTACCGGTTTTGGTACCGGTTTTGGAATCCAGGCACTCGGCCCACCCGCACCTTGCAGACGTAATAGCATCATGGTCGATCCAGCGTGGTGACCTTGACATCGCTCGTACGCTCGTTCGAACATGAGTCGATGATGGCCGGCGAACTGATCGAGCGTTGGTGGAATGGACGATTCGGGCGACTAGCCCGACGCGACGTATGGCTGTACCGGAGCACGACTTGGCGCGTCGAGAGCCGTGAGGGCGACGCGGATAGCGGCCGCGGAAACACCTGGACGTACGACGACGAAGACCAGGCTCGGGAGATGGTGCGGCGCTTACTCGATACTGGCGGCGACGGCTGGCGCGACCTTGCCGGACCGGCGTCGCCGTCTGATCCGTAACGATCGGCGGCGCACTTGACCCCCAGGACGTGGCGTTTGCCATCGACGCAGGTCAAGGCGCTATGCGCGACGTGGTGCTCGTTCCGTACCACGCTTGGCAGTTCGGTGCGTGAGTCGCGTGTGGTCCACAAGTGGTCCACACAACTCGTACTCACGCCCGGGCTCCGGCGACGCGCTCGGACTTCTTCGTCCCGAACCCACGCCGGGTCGGGACCGACCTGCGGCTCGGCGCTCCAACCCTCGGCATCAAGTCCGTTTCGGGTCGTACGAGGCCCTAACCGTCCACGGTTGTTGTCAGGCAGTTAGTCAGGCAACCGAAATCGCAGGCTGGGTGCCGCTCGTCTCGTGGCCCACGCCGAACCCGCGGATGCCGAGATCGCCTACGGTGCGAGCCAGCTTGGGAAACGTAGAGGTGGAGCGGCCACCGTCGAGGCCGAAACGGCAGCGGATGCTGTGGGTCAAGCGCATCACGATCGTCGAGCGGATGCGGGGCGAAGCTGCAGGCGCTCAAGACCCAGTTGGCCAGGATCGTTGTTACTGCTGGCCGGCGTGGCGTTGTGGGCATGGGTCATCGAAACCGGGACCTTGTGGTGCAGTCTCAACATCGGCTCGAATATGTCATCCGCAATCCCCTACGCGCCGAAAGGCAGATCAACACATGCGGAAACTCAAGTCCGGACTCGTTGTGGCCGCCGTCGTGGCCGCCAGCGTCGTCGCGGTTCAGGCGCCTGCGCAGGCCTAGGTCACCAGCTTCTGCGCCGAGCTGCCGAGGCTTGCCTCTATGAGCATCATTACTTCAATACTGACGCGGCGGCAGGTTCTCAACTTCTTCGGCCCCATCGACAATCTCGCTCATTTCGGTTTCGATAACACCGCTACCGGAGTGTGGGTTAAAGATTGGTCTAATCCTTACTGCTTTTTTGACAGCTCCGGCCGCCAGGGGATTACATCAAGGTTATGCCGAATGAATATTTCCACAACGTTGACCTGAGGTTTCCGCGGTGGAATGATCGGATCTCTTCCGCTGGTCGCTGCTTTGTTCGCGGTGACCGGTGAGAGAACGCATTCGGGGAACTGCCTCGGGGTGGAATGACCGGATCGTGCAGGCTTGCCCCGTCCGGGCCGCCCCTGCCCTGTCCAGGTGGAGCGCCACACTCTGCCGAACGACCTGGACAGGGCAGGGGCGGTCTGGTTGCCTGTGGTGCGCGGCGGGTGGCACTGGCCGTCAGGTTTGGTTGGCCGGGCTTCCCGGAGTGTCTGGGTCCACGGGGCGGAGCCCCTGGCCGCCGGAGGCATCGTTCCCGGTCCACGGGGCGGAGCCCCTGGCCGCCGGAGGCGAACTTGGTTCGTGTGGCCGGTGGCAGCTCCTGGCGTGGTTCGCGTGCAGTGGCAGCTCGGCGGCCTGGCCGTGGTGCTCGTGGTCGGGGTCGTGGTTGAAACCGTGACCGGCTCGCGGCCGTGACGCGTACACGGCAGCCGACTGCTTCAGCCTGCCGCCGGGCCGGCCGGCGCCGCCGGCGAAGACAAAGGCGCCGAGCCGAAGCCCGGCGGTACCGGCCCGTCAGGGCCGGCTTGTGATGAACCACGGGCTTCTTCCCACGGCAGTGATCTCGACACTTAGCACAGTCGGCGTACAGCGACTCCAGCTCCCGCACCCCGATCTTCCCGGCCTGCGTCGGGCCCAGGAAGGGACGCACGTGCAGCCGAAGCTTCTCCTGGTACCCGCGCAGCGTGCTCACGTCCAGGTTGAGGGTTTCGAGGTGTGCATCGAGCAGCTGGTTCAGGGTGGCCCGGGTCTTCGGGTTGCGCCGCTCATCGACTTGGGCGAGGAACCGAGTGCGCACCTTCTCCGCCGTCATGGCGGCCTGGGGGCCCGCCGGGATGGTCTCGGTGAGGTAATGGCGCTTCCGGGTCACGGGGTCCATGCCCGCGTACACCCTCACGCGCAGTGACCCGCTGGATAGGGTCTCGACCTCGCCGCGCTGGCGTTGACGGGGTGGCATGGAGCGAGACCGTAGCACAATGGCTCCACGAGTAGCTCCACGAAACGCTCGGCGCTCTTGAGTTTTCCCTGCTGGGACGCCTGGGTTCGAACCAGGACCTTCCGGATCCAAAGTCCGGCGGGCTGCCAATTACCCCACGTCCCACTGTGTCGCCGTACTCAGCCTAACGGGTGCGACGACCGAGATTGAGCGCCCGAGTCTCGGGCACCGGTCGCGCACCGTGGGTCAGCAAACGGTCACCCGGTTCGCCGTAGGCTACGGTAACGTAGGCGTAACCACTCCGGCTCTGCAGAGGTGCACATGTCCACAGCCGTCGTCGAACCGGCCGCCACCGACCCGGCCGGGCCCGCACCAAAGCCCCTCACCATGGGGAAGCAGCCCATTGGGATCCTGATCGCGCTCTGGCTGTTCGTCACGATCCCGTTCGTGGCGCTCATCGCGGCGGTGCCGGTGATGTGGGGCTGGGGCCTCAACTGGATCGACGTCGTGCTGTTCGTCATCTTCTACCTGATCGGCGGGTTCGGGATCGGCGTGGGCTTCCATCGCCACCTGACCCACGGATCGTTCAAGGCGAAGCGGCCGTTGCACATCACGCTCGCGGTGGCCGGATGCCTCGCGATCGAGGGCGCCCCCACACAATGGGTCGCCGATCACCGAAGGCACCACCAGTTCAGCGACATGGAGGGCGACCCGCATTCGCCCTGGCGCTACGGCGCGACGTTCTGGGGTCTGACCAAGGGCCTGTGGTACTCGCACGTTGGCTGGCTCTTCTACCGGGAGATGTCGAACAAGCCGCGGTTCGCGCCGGACCTGATGGCCGACAAGGACATCCAGCGCGTCGACAAGCTGTTCGGACTGATCGTGGTCACATCGGTTCTGCTGCCCGCGGTCATCGGCGGGCTGGTGACCTGGTCGTGGGCGGGCGCGCTGTCGGCGCTGTTCTGGGCGAGCATCGTCCGCATCGGCCTGCTCCACCACGTGACCTGGTCGATCAACTCGATCTGCCACGTCTATGGCGAGCGTCCCTTCGACAGCCGGGACAAGGCGACCAACTTCTGGCCGCTGGCGCTGCTCTCGTTCGGCGAGAACTGGCACAATCTGCACCACGCCGACCCGACCTGCGCGCGCCACGGCGTCCTGCGCGGACAGATCGATATGAACGCACGCATGATTTGGATTTTTGAAAGACTCGGCTGGGTGTCGAACGTCCGCTGGCCCAAATTGGACCGCCTGCAGGGCAAGATGGTCGAACCGGAAAAGACAACCATGGGTAGCGCGACCCGCTGAGGCACCTGGGTCGCGCGGATGGGAACGGACGGTGGCACGGGTGATGGAGACCGACCGACCGGACGACCCTCATTCAGACGACCTCACTCGGGACTCCACTGTGGAACCTTCCGTCGCCGCGCCCGCGCGTCCGCTGGCGGTACCGCCGACGGCCGGCAAGGTCCGGATGTCTTCGGCCCAGCGCCGCGAACAGCTGATCTCCGTCGGCCGGCGGATCTTCGCGGAGAGGGGTCTCGACGCCACCTCGGTCGAAGAGGTCGCCGCCCGCGCCAAGGTCTCCAAGCCCGTCGTCTACGAGCATTTCGGCGGCAAGGAGGGCCTGTACGCGGTAGTGGTCGACCGCGAGGTCCGGTCGCTGCTCGACCGGATCACCACAGCGCTCACCGGTGGTCATCCGAGGGAGCTCCTCGAGCAGGCGGCGTTGGCCCTGCTGGATTACATCGAGGAGGAGACCGACGGATTCCGGGTTCTGGTCCGGGAGTCGCCGGTTGGCTCGTCGACGGGGAACTTCTCATCCGTACTCAATGACGTGGCTCACCAGGTCGAACACATCCTGGCCAAGGAGTTCAAGACCCGCGGGTACGACGGCAAGCTGGCCGAGCTCTACTCCCAGGCACTGGTGGGCATGGTGGCGTTGACCGGCCGATGGTGGCTCGAGGTGCGCAAGCCCCGCCGCGAAACAGTCGCGGCGCACTTGGTGAACATCGCCTGGAATGGACTGTCGCATCTGGAGCCCAAGCCCAACCTCACCACCCGCAAACAGCGCTGACCCCTTGGTTGGCGGCTCAGGCCACCGTCTTGTGGGGTTGTCCCGCGTCGCTCTCCGAGTGGCCGCCGTGGCGGAACGCCTCCTCGCGGCGGATGTCTTCAGCCGTGCCGACCTTCCCATAGAGCCCGGCCAGTAGCAGCGTCAGGCCGAAGATGAACGAGACAACGCACGTGGTGACGCTGAAGCCCAGGAAGTTGAGGTCGGTTCTCAGCACCGTGAGCATCGTTATCCCGGCGACGAGGAACACGATCGCCGCGACCATGTTGACCCGCTGATCGATGTTTCCTCCGATGAAGGCGCCGATGAGCAGGACCGCGCCCATCGCGATCGACAGGATCGCGAACGCGCGGTTGGCGTGCAGGCCGAGCACCCAGGGCAGGTCGTGCTGCCCGAACAAGGGCAGATCGCCGGTCTGGATCACGGCCGTGATCCCGAAGGCGAGAATGTAGATGCCAATCAGGCCGGCGATGGTGCGGTAAAGCGGCTGGAGGTGGTGGTTGATCGGGAGGTGGGCCATGGCCTCATTCTCGGCCCTCGATCGTGCCTTGTGCGCCGGTACCGCCCGATTCGCCCGTTCTTAGTGGCCGCCGTGCCGAGCGAGCTCCTCGGCCGCCGCCACACTCTCTGAACCGGACCGCCCGTACAGGCCGCCGATGTAGAGCACGAGCCCAATCACGAAGGACACGACCACGGTGGTCATGGAAAAATTCAGCACGTTCAATTCAGTACGCAGCAGTGCCATCATCGCGAGGCCGACGGCCATGAAGCCCACGCCGCCCCAGAGGTTGACGACAAAGTCGACATTGCGCCCGACGAACAGCGCCAGCAGGATCACCACGCCGGCGGCGACGGACGCCAGGGCGAAGGCCAGGTTGGTGCGCAGTCCGAGCACCACCATGTCGCCTCGATCGAACATGGGTGCGCTGCTCGTCTGCACGGCGCCGATGGCGCCGAAGGCCAGGACGTACAGTCCGGCCGCGGCGGCCAGCACCCGATAGAACGGCCGCAGTGGGTGGTTGACCGGCAGGTGCGACATGGTGCCCCTTCTCGAGAGGTGGTATGGCGCCACATTGTCACCTACCGCCCGGGGCGACACCAGAGCACCCGCGGCATGTGTGATCAACCGATCTGGTCGGCCAGCTCCAGCCACTGGGTCTCGGTGCGCTTCCGCTCGGCCTGGACTGCCCGCAGCTCGATGTCCAGCACCGAGACCTTCTCGTAGTCCGCTGCGTTGCTGGCCAACTGCTCGTGCAGCACGGCCTCGCGCTGCTCCAACCTTCCGATCCGGCGCTCCAGGCGGGCCAGCTCCTTCCTGGCGGTACGGAGTCCGCCCCCGGTTTCGGGGTTGGCGCTGGTACCGCTCGGGCCACCGCGGCGCTGAGGGATGCGCTCGCTAGGTACTCCTCGACCCCGCCGGGCAGATGGGTGAGCCGTCCGTCGCCGTACAGGGCGTAGACCGTGTCGCAGACCCGCTCGACGAGGTACCGGTCATGCGATGCGATCACCATCGTGCCGGGCCAGGTGTCGAGCAGATCCTCCAATGACGCGAGCGTGTCGGTGTCCAGGTCGTTGGTGGGCTCATCCAGCAGCAGGACGTTCGGCTCGCCGGCCAGCAGGCGCAGCAGCTGCAGCCGACGCCGCTCGCCGCCGGACAGGTCGGCGACGGGTGTCCACAATCGACTCTCGGTGAACCCGAATACCTCGGCCAGCTGGGCCGCGGACAGGTCCCGGCCGCCGAGGTTGACCCGCCGGGCCACCTCCTCGACCGCCTCGAGCACCCGAGTGGAGCTGGGTAGCTCGGTCAGCTCCTGGGTGAGAAACGCCGTTCGCACGGTCGAACCGACGCGGAACTCACCACCGTCGAGTGGCTGGGCGCCGGCGAGGACCCGCAGCAACGTTGACTTGCCGGCGCCGTTGCCGCCGACGATCCCGATCCGGTCGCCCGGCCCGACAACCCAGTCCACATTGGACAATAGTGTCCGGAGCCCAGCCGGACCGTGGCACCGGCGAGTGAATAGACCTGCTTGCCGAGCCGCACCGTCGCCAGGCGTCGCAGGGATACCGAGTCGCGCGGCTCAGGCACGTCGGCGATCAACGCGTTGGCCGCCTCGATGCGAAACTTCGGCTTCGAGGTACGGGCGGGCGGGCCCCGGCGCAGCCACGCGATCTCCTTGCGCAGCAGGTTCTGGCGCCGGGCCTCGACCGCCGCGGCGACCCGGGCCCGTTCGGCCCGGGCGAGGACCCACGCCGCGTACCCGCCGTCGTACACACGCACCGTATGGTCGGCCACCTCCCAGGTCCGGTCGCAGACCGCGTCGAGAACCATCGGTCGTGGGTGACGACGACCAGCGCGCCGCCTCGGGTGGCCAGGTGCGCGGCAAGCCAGTCGATGCCGGCGAGATCGAGATGGTTGGTCGGCTCGTCCAGCACCAGTACGTCGCTCGCCCGCACGAGCAGCGCGGCCAGGGCGACCCGGCGCCGCTCTCCGCCGGACATCGGCCCGACCGGCGTATCAAGCCCGAGCCCGGGCAAGCCCAGTCCAGTTAGGACGGTTCGGACACCGGCGTCACCGGCCCACTCGTGGTCGGCCGCGAAGGCGCCCGGTAACCACGCCTGCCCGACGACCACCTCGCGTACGGTGGCGCTCGACTCCAGTTCGAGGATCTGCGGCAGGCTCAGCACCCGTAGGTCGCGTCGCTGAGTCACGCGACCTGTGTCGGGGTCCTCCGACTTGGTGAGCAGCCGCAACAGCGTCGACTTGCCAGTGCCGTTGAGACCCACCACGCCGACGCGGTCACTGTCGCCGAGGCCGAGCGACACGTCGGTCAGCAGCGGCCCGGCCGAGCCGTACCCCTTGTTCGCCCGGTCGACGCTGATCACGTTGGCCACGACGGTCGAGCCTACGCGGCCCCGACCCACCGGCGTTGCCGCCAGGCGCCGGGGGACAGTGCATGGACTTGTTTGAATGCCCGACTGAACGCTTCCTCCGAGTCGTAACCGACCCGGCGCGCGACGGTCGCTAAGGAAAGCCCCGTCGTGGCGAGCAGGTCTTCGCCCGGACCAGCCGCCTCGGCCGCACCTACCACCGACTGCGCCCAGCCTCGCTTTGACCGACTGTAAGTCCACTCTGGATCTACGGCAGAGTGCCATAATTGTTTGCTCTTACCCAGACACGCGGAAACTTTGGCTCGAACATTTGTCGGATCCCTTGGATAGACTGTCGTCGTGTCCGGGGGAAGCCAGTGTGATCCGATCGCCGAGTCGGTGGCGGCGCTGGCGGATATTCCGGTCGGGCCGGCGCTGGCGGCCGCGGTGGCGTCGTTGGACCTGTCGTTGTTGACCGGGTCGCAGTGTATGGACGTGCTGCAGGCCCATCAGCGCCAGGACAATCATCAGCGGGCCGCGCTGTTCGCGGTTGTCTCCGAGGTGATGCACCGGGGCGAGGCCGACACGTCGGTGTTGGAGGAGTATCCGGGTGAGTTCGCGGCCGACGAGGTTCGGGCCGCGTTGGTGCTGACTCGCCGGGCTGCGGAGAGCCTGTGTTCCTTCGCCGTGGACGTGGTGCGACGGCTGCCGGCCGTGCAGGCGGCGTTCGCCGCCGGCCTGATCGACCAGCCGCGGGTGTGGGTGTTCAGCCATTGGACGGGCGGCCTGCCCGATGAGCACACCCAGGCGATCGTGGCCGTGCTGCTGCCCCGCGCCCCGCAGTTGACCACCGCCCAGCTCATCGGCGAGATCCAACGCCACGCCATCGCGCTCGATCCGGATTGGGCCCGCCGCCGTTACGAGGCGGCGCTTTCCGGCCGGAAGGTGGTCGGTAGCCGCAACAAAGACGGCACGGCTAACCTGTCGGGCTATAACCTGCCCGCCGATCAGGTCGCCGCCGCCTGCGACCGGCTCGACCGCCTGGCCAAGGCCGCCAAACAGGCCGGCCACTCTGACCCGATCGACCACCTCCGCGCCGGCCTGTTCCTCGCCATGACCGACGGCACCTACGAGGGCCTCACCGACCGGCAAATCCTGGCCCGCCTGCTCACCGACGCCAACCTCACCCCACCAACCCACCCCACCGACCCTGAGCACACGGCCGGCGATGCCCCGCCCGCCGATGATTCGTCCACAGAGGACGGATCGGGCGACGGCCCGCGCCCGCACGGGCCGTCCTCGAGCGAGACCGATCCTGGCAATGGCGATGGCGATGGCGATGGTGAGAACGCCGCCGCCGGTGGTGTCGGTGGGGGGCAGACCGCGGGGCTGCGGCTGCTGGTGCGGCTGGCCACGATCGCCGGCGCCGACCAGCGGCCGGGGGAGCTGATCGGCTGGGGCCCGGTGCACGCCGAACTCGCCCGCACCATCGCCGCCACCCCGGGCGCGTCCTGGTGGTATGTGCTCACCGACGGCGCCACCCCCCTGGCCATCGGCCAGGTCCGAGCCCGACCCGCCGGTGTGCTCCGGCGCCGGTGCGGCGACCGGGGACCCGAGGTCTGGCTGCAGGTCACCCGGGAGGGCCTCAACGCCCTCGCCGAACAGGACCTGCCACCGGGCTGGACCGAGATCCTCGCCGAAATCAGGGGCAAGGCCGAAACCGACCCCGGCCCACCCAAAGGCGACCGGCGCAAACGACTACCCGGAGCGGCGCTGCGCCGCTGGATCGCCGTGCGGGACAAGACCTGCGTCTTTCCCGGCTGCCGCGTGCCCGCGCACCGCTCCGACGCCGACCACAGCATCGAACACGCCCAGGGCGGACAGACCACCGACACCAACCTCGGCCCCGGATGCCGCCACGATCATCGCATCCGTCACGAGGGCGGCTGGACCCTCACCCAACCCACGCCCGGCCAGTTCACCTGGACCAGCCGGCTCGGCCGCACCTACCACCGGCTGCGGCCACCCGACCTGGACGACCTGCCCGACCCGATGCTCACACCCCCAAGCGCAAACGAACCGGACGTCGAGTACGCCCGTCCGTCCACAGAGGACTGGCAAAACGACACCTGCATGGAACCCGAACCACCCCAACCACCACCAGACCCACCGCCACCACCGCAGATACCACCCGAGGACGATCCCCCACCGTTCTGACAACGCGGCGATTGAGTCCTCGCCGTTAGCCGTCAGATGAGGCGCGCGCCGGGTACGGGTCCGTTCGCGGTGCGCACGGCGCGGCAGGTACCGCTCGCGTTGAGTTTCGTCGCAACGGATTCCGCGCTCGCGGCGTCACGGCAGAGGAAGACACACGTCGGTCCCGACCCGCAGACGATGCCGGCAAGGCTCCCGGCGGCGATCCCCGCGTCGAGCGTCTCCCGGATGTCCGGTCGAAGTGAGAGCGCCGCGGGTTCGAGGTCATTGACGAGCGACGCAGCGAGCACCGTCGCGTCCCGCTGTCGCAGCGCCGCGAGAATCTCATCGGTCGACCCGGCCGCCTTCGGTGCAGCCCCCGCCGCGCGCAGCCGGTCCAGCTCCCGGTACACATCCGGCGTCGACAGGCCGCCCTCGGCGTACGCCACCACCCAGTGCCACGCGTGCCCGGGCGCGAGCACCGGGCTGACCTGCTCGCCGCGACCGGTACCGAGCGCGGTACCACCGAGGACCAGGAACGGTACGTCCGACCCGATGCTGGCGGCAATTGCGGCCAGGTCCTCGCGGCTGAAACCGGCACCCCATAGTGCGTCGCACGCCACCAGCGACGCCGCGGCATCGGCGCTACCGCCGGCGAGTCCAGCCGCCAATGGAATCTGCTTGCGAAGGTGCAGGCGGGCGTGGGGCGAATGACCCGTGGCGGCGGCCAGGGCATGCACCGCGCGGATCACAAGGTTGCTCTCGCCGAGCGCGAGTTCGCCCGCGCCCTCACCGTCCATGGTCAGCGCGAGCGTGTCCGCTGGCTTGGCGGTGATTTCGTCGAACACCGCGATCGCGTGATAAACGGTGGTCACCTCGTGATAGCCGTCGGACCGGCTCGGACCGACGCCGAGATGAAGATTGATCTTCGCCGGCACCCGAACCTTGACCGGCCCCATGGCCCCCAGCCGAGGTCGGTCACCGTGCTCCCACAGAGGTTCAGTCACCGCGCCGCGACCACGGGTAGATCCGAGGTGTCCGGCGCTGTCATGCCCCCACCATACCGGGGACGCCGAGCCGGGCGCCGGCCAGCGCGATGGCGGCGAAGGCGCCGATGTCGAGCTCCTCGCCCCGAGCCGTCGGCGCCACGCCCGCTCGTTCCAGGATCGCGATGGCCGCAGCGGGACTGCCGGCCCATCCCCCCAACGCCGACCGGAGCATCTTGCGACGCTGGGCGAAGGCCGCGTCAATCACGTTGAACACCTCGGCCCGACTGACCTCCGTGGACGGGGCCGGGCGGCAACTGAAAGATACAAGCCCGGACTCGACCCGAGGCACTGGCCAGAAGACGCTCGTCGGGACCCGCCCAGCCAGCCGAGCGGAGGCGTACCAGGCCAGCTTCACGCTTGGTGAACCGTACACTTTGGACCCCGAAGCAGCCGTCAGCCGGTCCGCTACCTCCTGCTGCACCATGACGAGCCCGTGTTGCACCGACGGCAGCTCGGCAAGGACGTGCAACAACACCGGAACCGCTACGTTGTAGGGCAGATTGGCGACGAGCGCGGTCGGGACCGGATCGAGTTCGGAGCGGGCCAGCGTCAACGCGTCCCGCGTGTGGACAGTCAATCGCGTCGATGCCTCCGGCGCGTGCGCCGCAACCGTCGCCGGCAGCTCCCCCGCGAGTACCGGGTCGATCTCCACGGCGTGAACGTGTTCCACCGTTGGCAGCAGTCCCAGTGTCAGCGAGCCAAGCCCCGGGCCGACCTCCACCACCACGTCGCTGGGGTCTAGCTCCGCCGCGCGCACGATCCGGCGGACCGTATTCGCGTCGTGGACGAAGTTCTGACCGAGGGTCTTGGTCGGGCGGACACCGAGACGCTCGGCGAGCCGGCGGATCTCAGCGGGGCCGAGCAGAGCGGTCACGAAGCCAAGGGTAAGGGTCAGGGTTCGCCAGCGCGGATGGCTAGTCCCCGGACCCGACAATGCCGTGCGGATCGAGGACAAACTTCTTGGCCATACCGTGGTCGAAATCGGTGTAGCCCTGTGGCGCCTGGTCGAGCGGGATCACGGTGGCATTGACGTTGCGCGCGACCGGTACTCGCCCGCTCAGAATCGCCGACATGAGCCCGCGGTGGTACCGCATCACCGGGCATTGCCCCGTCGTGAACGAGTGCGACTTGGCCCACCCGAGACCGAGCCGGATCGAGAGCGAGCCCTGCTTCGCGGCCCTCGTCTTCGCACCCGGATCTCCGGTGACGTACAGTCCGGGCACTCCGATCGCCCCGCCCGCATTGGTTGTTTCCATCAGCGAGTTGAGCACGGTCGCCGGGGCCTCGGTGCCAGCGTCAGCGCCATGGCCGTGCGCCTCGAAGCCGACGCAGTCGACACCACAGTCGACCTCGGGCACCCCGTCGAGGATATGAGCGAGCTGGTCCTTCGGTTCCCCGTTGGTGACGTCGATGGTTTCGCAGCCGAAGCTGCGGGCCTGCTCCAGACGGTCCTTGTTACTGTCCCCGACGACGACGACCGCAGCGCCCAGCAGGAACGCCGACGTCGCCGCGGCAAGCCCGACCGGTCCGGCGCCGGCGATGTACACAGTGGACCCCGTCGTGACACCAGCGGTGACGCAGCCGTGGTAGCCCGTCGGGAGGATGTCCGACAGCATGGTCAGATCACGGATCCTCGCCAATGCCTCGTCCTTGTCTGGGAACCGCAGTGTGTTCCAGTCGGCGTACGGCACCATGACGTACTCGGCCTGTCCGCCTGGCCAACCGCCCATGTCGACGTATCCGTACGCGCCGCCTGGACGATCGGGGTTGACGTTCAGGCAGATGCCGGTCTTCCGCTCCTTGCAGTTGCGGCACCGTCCACATGCGACGTTGAACGGTACGGATACGAGGTCACCGACATCGAGGTACTCGACGTCGCGACCCTTCTCGATCACCTCGCCGGTGATCTCATGACCAAGGATCAACCCCGGCGGGGCCGTCGTCCGGCCGCGCACCATGTGTTGGTCGCTGCCGCAAATGTTGCTCGCCACCACCTTGAGGATGACGCCGTGCGGGCATTGCCGGTTCTCGTTCGCCTTCGGCACGCCCGGCCCCGGCTTGAGCACAAGCCCGGGGTAGTCGACCGACTCAACGCTGACCCGGCCCGGTCCCTGGTAGATGACTGCCCTGTTGCCTGGCATGACCGATCAACCCCCGTCAGAGCGCTCGCGCGGCGGTCTCCGCCACGATCTGGTCCTGTTTGCCGTCGCCGCCGCTGACGCCGACTGCGCCGACCACTTCGCCGTTGCTGACCAGCGGTACGCCGCCAGCGAAGATCATGATGCGACCACCGTTGGATCCGTGAATCCCGTAGAACTGGCTCCCCGGTTGGGCGTTAGGTGCAAGCGCTTCCGTCGCGAGATCGAAGGCCCGTGCGGTGAAAGCCTTGTTGATTGAGATGTCGATGCTCCCGAGCCAGGCGCCGTCCATGCGTTCATGAGCGATCAGGTTGCCGCCCGCGTCGACGACGGCGATGTTCATCGGCTGTCCCAGATCACGTGCTGCGTCCTCGCCGGCCGCGATCACTCGACGCGCGTCCTCGAGGGTCGCGCTTCGCTGCTGTTTCATCGAATCCCCCGTCTTCGGATGTTGTTGACCCCAGGAACGCTACCGCCACCGGTGGCGCCGGGACTCCGAAGCGGATAAGGCCAGCCCTCGGCTTGCCAGTGCGTTACCTGGGCCCGCCGCAGTCCACGAGGTCGATGGTGTCAGTGGGGACTATGTGGCAAACGCTCCGCCCGCCGGTGGACCCTCATCGGCAGGCCACCTCGGGGCCGAAGTGTGGCGTCACCCTCCGGCCGTACGGGTGAATTGTCCACAAGAGACAGTTCGACTCGCGGCAAGAGGGTCGCCAGCACGAGTTGAATCTCGGCCTCCGCGAAACGGTTGCCGACGCACATCCGTGGCCCGTCACCGAACGGGAGATAGGTGCCGCGCGGCGGGGTCCAGCCGTTGGCGAACCGCGAAGGGCGGAACTCGTCCGGTGCGTCCCAGTGTCGCGGATCCCGGTGCGCCACCCAGGGACTGAGCAGGATGTTGGCCCCACGCGGGATCGCGTAGCCACCGACTGTGATGTCGCGCAGCGGCGACCGGTCGAAGACCCACGCCGGTGGGTAGAGCCGCAGCGTCTCAGCCACCACCTGAGCCAGCAGCGGAAGGCGGGGCAGGTCGGCTATGCCCACCGCGGCGTCGATGCCGGCGATCTCCGCCCGCGCCGCATCGGCGACCGGCGGGTGCGACGCGAGCAGGTAGAGCGCCCAGGTCAACGCCGCGGCACTGGTTTCGTGGCCCGCGAAGAACATGGTGAGCAGCTCGTCGCGTATCTCCACATCGGACAGTGCCGGGCCGCCATCGGTGTCAGCGGCGCGCACGAGCAGGGACAGCAGATCGTCGCCCGGGTCGCGCCGGCGCCGGCGGATCAGGCCGTAGGCGAGGGAGTCCACGGCCGCCACGGTCCGGCTGCGCAACCGGTTGCCCTTCGTTGGGATCCAGGCCGGGATCGGGAAGGCGCGGCGCAGTACGACGTTGAGTGAGGCGGCGAAGACGTGCACCGCCGCGACCAGCCGTTCGGTCTCACGCGCTTCGTCGACATGAAACAGGGCCGTGCTGACGATGCGGAGCGTCAGGTCTTGCATCTCGCGCAGAACGTCCACAGTGGAGCCATCAGCCCAGGAGTCGGCCCGCGCGGCGGCGAGGTCAACCATGGTCCGGGCCTGGGCCGCGATGCTCTGCGTGTGCATGACCGGCTGGACAAGGCGGCGGTGGCGGCGGTGCTCCGCCCCCTCCAGGGTCACCAACCCGCGGCCGAGGTGCCCACCCAACGACTGCTGGGTGCGGTTGGACTTGCGCAGCTCCCCGGCCCGTCTCGTGATCATCTCGGTGATGAGCTCGCCGTCGGCGACGAGGTACATCGACGCGGGGCCGACACGCATCCGGGTGACTCCACCGTACTCGCGCGTTACATCGATGAGCGTCTGCGGCATGTCGCGTTGGATGTCGGGCAGGCTGCCGAGCAACCAATGGCCACGCGGACCGGGTGGCCTCACCGCCATGGCCCGAACACCCGCTCGCCGTTGGCGGAGATGGCCGTGCACAGCTCATCCAGGTTGCTTCCGGTGACCTCGACCAGCGCGCGGACCGTCATTGGGATCAGGTACGAGCCATTGGGCCGGCCCCGGTAGGGCATCGGGGTCAGGAACGGGGCATCGGTCTCGACCAGCATCGCGTCGATCGGCGTGACCGTGGCGGCTTCGCGAAGGTCGCGGGCGTTGGCGAACGTCACCGTACCAGCGAAGCTCAACAGGAACCCACGCTTGAGGCATTCGACGGCGAAGTCGGCATCGCCGGAGAAGCAGTGCATCACGACCCGCTCCGGCGCGCCCTCCTCGTCGAGCACCCGCAACACGTCCGTGTGGGCGTCACGATCGTGGATCATGAGAGTACGGTCGAAACGCTTGGCGATCGCGATGTGCTCCCGGAAGCTTCGCTCCTGCACCGCACGACCGTCCTCGGCCGTACGGAAGTGGTCCAGACCCGTCTCACCGATCGCCCGTACCCGCGGATGGGTGGCGAGCGCCTCGATCGCCCGCAACGCCTCATCGAGATCCGGCACACGGGGCGCGTCGTTCGGGTGCAGGGCCACCGTGGCGAGCACTCCAACGTGCTCCTCGGCGAGGCGCACACTCCACTTGGAGGACTCGACGTCGACCCCGACCTGGATCAGCCGGTCGACACCGACGGCCGCGGCCGCCTCGATCTGCGCGGCCGGCGCGGTGCCGACGATATCGAGATGGGTATGGCTGTCGAGGACCGGCACGAGCAGGGGTTCGGGCGCCGGCGGCGGCTCGCCCTCACGTCCCGCGCCGCGACTGGATCTGGCCACCGCGTAAGGATACGGTCACGCGCCGGTCGCGCCGTCGATGCGTTCGCGGATGAGGTCGGCGTGCCCGTTGTGCCGCGCGTACTCCTCGATCATGTGAACGTAGACCCACCGAAGCGACATCTCCACCTGTCGCCTCGCGTGGATGAATGTGTGATCCAGGGGCAGGTCGGCCACCGCCTCCCGCGAGGTCTGGCATTCGGCCAGGAAGGCGGCGAGGTTCGCCTCGGGGTCGGCGTCGGCCACGTCGTCGAAGTCCCCGTCCGGACTTTCGTCCGTGCAGTAGATCGGAGACTCCGGCCGCCCCGCGGAGCGAACGCTGAACCACCAGTGCTCGACCTCGGTCATGTGCCGAACGAGCCCGAGAAGCGTCAAGTTGGACGGTTCCGCGGACGCCTTCTTCAACTCCGCTTCCGTGAGCCCAGAACACTTGTTGAGCAAGGTCTCCCGGTGCCAGTCGAGGTAGCCCTCGAGGATGGTGCGCTCGTCGCCGACGAACGGCGCATCGGTACGGTCGATCTGCGGGGCGATCCATGTCATGTCGACCATCATGCCGGTGCACAGCGTCGAGCACGGCGTGTACGAGGTATGGGCACCGTCGGCCGATATGATGTCGGTCCGGGACGTGGATCAGCCCTACCCGGTCACGAGCCTCCCGAACCTTCCGAGCTGAGCCGCGCCAGCTCCTCCTCCACAATGGATGGATCGAGCTTGCGGTAGACCGGCTTCGGCGGCTGCAGCGCGCGGCCGACCTCGATCGGCATCGACTGCCAGCGCGCCCCGACCGTGTAGTCGCCCGTGATCACGGGATAGCCGGGGCCTCCGTCGAGATCCTCGACGTCGCGCAGCTCGGGCATCGGGGCGTGTGTTCCGGTGCCGCCGAGGAGCTCGTGGATCTTTTGCGCCGAGTGCGGCAAGAAGGGCGTCAACAACACGTTGCAGTCGCTGACCACTTGCAACGCGACGTGCAGGATCGTGCCCAACCGCGTCGGGTCGTCCTTGATCTTCCAAGGCGCCTCGTCGGACAGGTACTTGTTCGCGTCGGCGACGACGCGCATCGCCTCACCGATAGCTGACTTCAGCCGGTGCCGCTCGATCAGGTCGCCGACCTTGGCAAAGGCGGCCCGCGCCGTGTCGAGCAGGGTGCGGTCGGCGTCGGTCAGCTCCCCGGCCGGCGGAATCGAGCCGAAGTTCTTGGCCGCCATGGCGATCGACCGGTTAACCAGGTTGCCCCAGCCCGCGACGAGCTCGTCGTTGTTGCGGCGCAGGAACTCCGACCAGGTGAAGTCGGTGTCCGTCGTCTCCGGCCCGGCGACCGCTACGAAGTAGCGCAGGGCGTCGGCGTCGTAGCGCGACAGGAAGTCACGCACGTAGATGACGACCCGGCGCGACGACGAGAATTTTCGGCCCTCCATGGTCAGGTACTCACTGGAGACCACCTCGGTCGGCAGCCCGAGCTTGCCGAACGGGCCGGGCTCGCCACCCTTGTCCCCCTCGCCGTTGTAGCCGATGAGCTCAGCCGGCCAGATCTGCGAGTGGAAGGCGATGTTGTCCTTGCCCATGAAGTAGTACGCCTTGTAGTCGGCGTCCTCCTGCCACCACCTTCGCCACGCGTCGGGCGTGTCTCCGTAACGTCGTGCCCATTCGATCGACGCAGATAGGTATCCGATGACGGCGTCGAACCAGACGTAGAGCCGCTTGTTCGGGTTGTCCTCCCAGCCCTCCAGGGGCACCGGGATTCCCCAGTCGATGTCCCGGGTCATCGCCCGAGGACGGATCTCCTCGAGCAGGTTCAGCGAGAACTTGAGCACATTCGGACGCCAGTCCGACCGCGACTTCAGCCAGTCTCCGAGGGTGTTGGCCAGCGCCGGTAGGTCCAGAAAGAAATGCTCCGTCTCGACGAACTCCGGAGTTTCGCCGTTGATCTTGCTCCGGGGATTGATCAACTCCCAGGGATCGAGCTGGTTGCCGCAGTTGTCGCACTGGTCGCCCCGGGCGCCGTCGTAACCACAGATCGGACAGGTGCCTTCGATGTAGCGGTCGGGCAGGGTGCGCCCGGTCGATGGCGAGATCGCGCCCCGGGTGGTCTGCTCGATCATGTACCCGTTCCGATGTAGTGTCCGGAACAACTCCTGGGCGACCTCATAGTGGTTTCGGGTCGTGGTACGGGTGAATAAGTCGTACGACAGCCCCAGCGCGACCAGGTCCTCGGCGATCACGCGGTTGTAGCGGTCGGCGAGCGCCCGAGCGCTCACGCCTTCCTTCTCGGCCTCGACCAGGATCGGCGTGCCGTGTTCGTCGGTGCCAGAGACCATCAGCACCTCGTGCCCCGCCATGCGCATGTACCGGGCGAAGACATCGGATGGGATGCCGAAGCCGGACACATGGCCGATATGGCGGGGGCCGTTGGCGTACGGCCAGGCCACCGCGGCGAGGTACGAAGTCATGGCGACCAGCGTAGTGAGCGGCGCCCCCGACCGGCGACTGGATACTCTCCGACTCCCACTCCCGCTGACCTTGCTCCCACTCCCGCCGACCCTTGGCCGAATGCGCGTGATCAGAGATCGATCCACGCGCATTTCTGCCAAGATCGCGGGAGGGGGAGTGCCAAGGGCGCGGGAGGGGGAGTCACGGGCGCGGGAGGGGGAGTCACGGGCGGTGGCGGAGCACAGCCTCGTAGACCTCGCGGCGGGGGCGGCCATGCGCCTTCGCCACGGCGGTGATGGCTTCCTTGCGGGGCATGCCATCGGCCTCGGCGGCTTCGACGAGGGCGGCCAGGTCGGCGTCGGAGAGATCGACCGCCGTCGAAACGGCACCGGCGACGACGAGGGTGATCTCACCCCGTACCGGTGAATCCGCAGCCCAGGCCGCAAGCACGCCGAGCGTGTCTCGCCGTACCTCCTCATGGGTCTTGGTCAGCTCCCGGCACACGGCCGCCGGCCTGGATGCGCCGAAGGCCGCGACCGCATCGCCCAGCGTCGCGGCGAGACGGTGCGGCGCCTCGAAGAGCACCAGCGTGCGCTCCTCCCTGGCCAGGGCCGCGAGCCGCGAGCGGCGCTCACCCGAGCGGCGGGGAAGGAAGCCCTCGAAACAGAACCGGTCGCACGGCAGCCCCGACAGGGCGAGCGCGGTGGTGACCGCGGACGGGCCTGGTGCGGCGCTGACCGGAAGCCCCGCGTCGAGGGCCGCCCGCACCAGGCGGAAGCCGGGATCGGACACGGACGGCATCCCGCCGTCGGTGACGAGAGCGACGCGGGCACCGTCACGCGCCGCCTGGATGAGTTCGGGCGTACGCCGGTCCTCGTTGCCCTCGAAGTAGGACACGATTCGCCCCGACACGCGCACTCCGAGATCGTGCGCGAGGCGGAGCAGTCGACGCGTGTCCTCCGCCGCCACAACGTCGGCGCGGGCGAGTTCGTCCCGCAGCCGGGTCGAGGCGTCGCCGACGTTGCCCAACGGCGCCCCGAGCAGAACCACCACGCCACTCGAGGCCACAGCAACTCCCGATCAAGGTGGTGCGCCGGCCGGACGGCGGCGGCTAAACCCGCAGCCTACGATCGCGGGGTGAGTGTGGGCCTAACGACCGGACCGCCGGGCGCCGCGCCGGGCCAGGAGAGCAGTCCGGGACGGGACGGCCCGATCGACCTCGTCCCGACCAGCGTGCGCCGGCGACTGGAGCCGGTGAAGTCGCGGGACTGGTGGTCGTGGGCTGGCGCGGGGTGGGTCGTCCTGATCGCCGGCACCCTGCGCTTTGTCAATCTGGCCTACCCACCGAGCCTGGTCTTCGACGAGGTCTACTACGCCAACGAGGGGCAGGAACTGCTCGACCACGGGGTGGAGTGGCGAACCGACACCGATTCCGCGGGCAACATCCTGGGCTCGCACGCCGACTTCGTGGTCCACCCCCCACTCGGAAAGTGGATCATCGCTCTCGGCATCAAGCTGTTCGACGGCCACCCGGACCGGATTTTCGGCCTACCGATAACCATCAACATGCAGGCCTCACCGTCGTTCGGCTGGCGCATCATGCCCGCGATCGTCGGCGTGATCTCGGTCCTGATTCTCACTCGCACCGCGCGCCGGATGTTCCGGTCCACAGTGCTCGGTTGCACCGCAGGCCTGCTCATGGCGCTCGACGGCATGCACTTCGTGCTGTCGCGCACCGCCATCCTGGACATCTTCGTGATGTTCTTCGTGCTCGCCGCGTTCGCGTGCGTCGTGCTCGATCGGGATCAACGCCGCAAACGTTGGCTTGGCGAGCTGGAGAACGGTCTCGACCCGTCCGTGAACGGCCGCGCGGGCCGACCGCGTGGAGGTTGGGCGGCGGTGCCGTGGTGGCGGCTGGCCGCCGGGGCGATGCTCGGGTTGGGCTGCGGCGTCAAATGGAGCGCGATCTTCTTCCTGCCGGTGCTCGTGCTGCTGATCTACTTCTGGGAGGTCGGCGTCCGCAAGACCGTGGGCGCGGCGCACCCGTGGCGGGACGCCTTGCTCGACGAGGCCGGGTGGATCCTGGCCATGGTCGCGATCGTGCCCGTGGTGTATCTGACCACCTGGACCGGCTGGTTCCTCACCGACGATGGTTGGAAGCGGCACTATCTGCGCGACGAGCTGCACGAGTCGGAACCGCCGATATTCGGCGCGCTGTACAACCTGTGGAAGTACCACGAGGAGGCCTTCAACTTCCACACTGGCCTCACATCGCCGCACCAGTACCAGTCCTGGCCCTGGCAGTGGCTGCTGCTAGGCCGACCAGTGGCGTTCTACTGGAGCAGCGCACCGGGCTGCGGCGCGTCCAGCTGTGCCGCGGAGATCCTATTGCTCGGCACGCCCGTGCTGTGGTGGTCGTTCATCCCGGCGCTGGTCGCCATGACCTGGTTCGGGATCAGCCGCCGGGACTGGCGTGCGGCCGCCATTGGTGCCGGCGTCGCGGCCGGAATCCTGCCGTGGTTCTACTACGAGATCGCCGACAACCGAACCATGTTCTACTTCTACGCGCTGCCGGCGGAACCTTTCCTGGTTCTTGCCGTAACGTACGTCCTCGGCTGCCTCATCAATGGGCCTGGCGTGGGCCGGTTCGGATCAGGCAAGGTGCGGCTGAGCCTCTCATTGCCGGCCGACGACCGCCGCCTCTACGGCACGATCTTCGCCGGGGCGTTCGTGCTCCTGGTCGCCGTGTGCTTCTGGATCTACTACCCCATTTACGTGGGTGACTCGATCCCGTACCAGGAGTGGTTCCGCCGGATGCTGCTCGGCAACCGCTGGATCTAGACGTACCGATGATCGAGACATCGGTCGCAATCTAAAAAGATCTGGGCCCATATCTAGCTGTCGGCTCAACGATCTGGGATTCTCCCCTTGGACGCTGCCAACGACGGCACCGACCGGTGCTGTCGCGCTGCGACGACCCATCGGGAGGTAACCCCGTGACCCGTCGAAGTCGTCACATTCTCATCGCGATCTCGGCTGTTGTGCTCGCCATCGCATCCGGGGCCGTGGCTATCCATTACATGGGCGCAACCGAAACCGACGAGGTTGAGGCTGAAGAAGGCGAATTGCCGCTTCTGTACGCTAGGAACCTCGAAAGACTCATGGCTCTACCCGGCAAGCAGGGCCTTGATCTCGAGGGCCCCGGGGGGGCCGCGGATGCCGAATACTTCGCCCGCGCTTATCCGTCAGACTCTATCAGCGTTGCCCAGGTACAAGCCGCGAAGGCAGCGTTCCAAGCATCCAGCGGCCGGCCTTTCCCGAGCGGCAAGGGACAAAAGGGAACGTGGGTCAGCGTCGGTCCCAGTAACGCGCTCTACCCCACATCGCCGTTCCTGACCTCGTTCCTCTACGTTCCGAACACGTACACCGCTGGCGGACGGACAACATCGATCGCCATCGCGAGCAGCTGTGTTCCTGAGAACTGCCGGGCATTCATAACCCCGGCCGGCGGCGGTGTCTGGCGGACGAACGACGCCTTCGCGGGAAATCCAGAATGGACCTACCTCGGCGGTCCGTTCGGGATCAACGCCGCGGGCGCGGTGACCATTGACAAGAACGACGCCGCCGGAAATACCGTCTACGTGGGCACCGGTGAGGCGAACATCTGCGGCTCCGGCTGCGTGGCCGGCGTCGGCCTGTACAAGTCCACCAACGGCGGCGACTCTTGGACCGGACCGCTTGGCCAGCCGGAGCTCGGCGGCAAGGGGATCGGCGAGATAGTCGTCAAGCCGGGCGACCCCAACACCATCTATGTGGGCACGACCAGCGCGTTGACCGGCATGTCGAGCGTGTGCTGCACCGGCGTCACGCGGCCGACCCCGGGCGCCGCCAAGTGGGGCCTATACAAGTCGACCGATGGTGGGGCCAGCTGGACGTTCATCCACAATGGCTCGGCCAACGCCGCCGACTGCACCGGCGACTCAACCGAGTTCGCAAATGCTGGGATCTGCTCGCCGCGGGGCGTGCGCAATGTCGCCCTCGACCCGAGCGACTCGAACATCGTCTATGCGTCTTCGTACGCCCGCGGGGTCTGGCGCTCGAACGACGCCGGCGCGACGTGGATCCAGATCAAGGCATCGATCAACCAGGCAGTGATTCAGTCTCGCCCGAATCTGTCCGTGACCACACTGCCCAACGGCAAGACCCGCATGTATGTCTTCGAGGGTAACGCTGGCCAGAACCCCGCCCGACTGTTCCGCAGCGACGACGTCGCCGCGGGCGCACCCGCATTTACCGACATGACCAGCAACAATGTCGCCAACTCCGGGTGGGCGTTCTTTGGTATCTGCGACCCGCAGTGCTGGTACGACTCGTTCGTCTACACCCCGGCCGGACAGCCGGACGTCGTCTACGTCGGCGGCGACTACGCCTACGGCGAGAACATCGCGAACAAGCGGGCCGTCATCCTGTCAACCGACGCCGGCGTGTCCGGCACCGACATGACCTTCGATGGTACGGATCAACTGCACCCGAACGGTATGCACCCCGATCAGCACGACATCGTGACCAACCCAAACAACCCCTTCCAGTTCATCGAGACGGGCGACGGCGGTGTGATCCGGTCGAGCGGCTCCTTTGTCGACCGGTCGTCCTGGTGCAGCGATCCCCGCCGCAATCTGTCCGGCGCCAGGTTGGCTCGATGCCAGCAGATGCTCTCGCGCATCCCGTCAAAGCTCGAGGGGATCAACAAGGGCCTGTCGACGCTGCAGTTCATGAGCCTGTCCGTGAGCCCGCACAACAGCAAGATCCTGCAGGGCGGCACCCAGGACAACGGAACATGGGAGTCTGACGGCAACCCGGTCAAGTGGGAGAACATGATGATCGGTGACGGCGGCCAGTCCGGCTTCGACGTCGGCAACCCGAACATGCGGTTCCACACGTTCACCGGGCCGAGCGTCGACGTCAACTTCAACAAGGGCAACATCGCCGACTGGATCTGGACCGGCGACCCGATGGCCCAGGATGGCGGGGAGTTCTATTCGCCCGTCATCAGCGATCCCAAGGTGAGCGGCACACTGTTCGCGGGGACCGGCGTGACCGTCTACCGCACGAAGACCTTCGGGCTAGGCAGCCGCACGCTCGCCGAAGCCAACGCACTCTGCAACGAGTGGACCGGCACGGCTGGGCCCACGGATGTCTGTGGTGACTGGGAGCGGCTCGGCCCCACGCCCTTGAACTCCGCGGCCCTCGGTGACCGGGCCGGCGGTTCCATGACCGCGATCGAGCGGACGGCCGCCGACACGTCGACCGCGTGGGCAGCTACCGTCACGGGTAGGATCTTCATATCGAAGAACGCGGATGCCAATCCAGCCGCGGCGGTCTCGTGGACGAGGCTGGACGACGACTCGCTGATCGACCCGAACCGGTACGTCAGCAGCATCTTCGTCGACCCGGCCAACAGCAACCACGCTTGGATCTCGTACAGCGGATACGGCGTGAACACACCAGGTTTCGAAGGACACGTCTTCGATGTCACGTACGACCCGGTCGCTGGGACGTCCACCTGGATGGATCGTTCGTACGACCTCAGTGATCAGCCCATCACCGACCTCGTACTCGACTCCGTCACCGGCGATCTGTACGCGGCCACCGACTATGGCGTGCTGCGACTGGCTTCCGGCACGACCACCTGGACGTTGGCTGCCCCGGGCATGCCGAACGTCGAGGTGGCCGGCCTCACGATTGTGCCTGGCGACCGGATCCTCTACGCCGCCACCCATGGTCTGAGTGCCTGGCGGCTCAACCTCAACTAGATGACCGACAACACCCAGACGGTGAGGGGTCGCAGCCGCGGCCCCTCACCCATTCCCACGCGGCGGCAACGAATGTGGCGCGCGCTCGGCGCGGCCTTCGTATTGGTCGCGTTCGTGCCACCGCTGCTGTTGCTCGTGTCGGGCTCCCTGCACCAGCCAGGGCGGCCGCCGCCACCGACACCCGACCTGGTCCCAGATCCCACTTCGCTCGACGGCTACCGGAACGCCATTGAGATTGGCGGCCTGATCCGGGCCACCGCCAATTCGCTGGTGGTCGCCGCGGTCGCGGTGCCGGCCAGCGTGATCGTCGCCTCGTTGGCCGGATTCGCGTTGGTGCACCTGACCCGCCGAGCCACCGGCCTGGTCGTCGGCGCGACGCTGCTCGCCCTCATGGTGCCGGCGACCGTCCTATTAGTACCCCGGTTCGCCCTGTTCCGGTGGCTCGGGCTGACGAACGCCCTCGTTCCGCTTATGGCACCGGCGTTGCTCGCCACCTCGCCGCTCTACGTCCTCGTCTATTACCTGGCGTTCCGCGCGCTGCCCCGCGACCTCTACGACGCCTGCCGGGTCGAGGACCTGACACTCGTACAAACCTGGTGGCGAGTGGGGATGCCACTCGTCCGGCCGATCACCGCCGCCGTCGCGGTGCTCGCGTTCGTGCTGACCTGGTCGAACTTCCTCGACCCGCTCGTGTACTTGTACGACCGAGATCGCTTCACCGCCCCGCTGGCTTTGCGCTCACTCGCGACGCTCGATCCAACCGACTTCCCGATCTTCCTGGCCGGGGCGGTCCTCGCTACGATTCCCGCACTTGTGGTCTTCGGACTGGCGCAGCGCAGATTCTTCGACTACGACGATCACATGGAACGGTCCCCACGATGAGGTCACCTCAACAGCCCAGCCGATTCGTCGCCGTGATGGCGACGCTGCTGATGGCAACGGAGTGTTCGAGCAGTGCCCAGACGCCGGGGACGGTGAAGGTCCTCATCTCCGGCGATCCTGAGGAGCTAGCGGCGTTCCGGACGCTTGCGGACGCGTACGAGCGGGCCGTCCCTGGTGCCGACATTCAGCTGATTGAGACGAGCGATGCCGGTGATCTGATCACACGGTGATGCGGAGAACGCTACGTCGCGCGTCACCAAACGGCCGGCTCGCGATGCTGCTTCAGTCCAGGCGGGTCACCACCACGTTCCGTACGATCACGGCCTTCGACTGGGACGTCGCGCCCCTGCCCAGGTACCAGGCACCAGGCACCAGGCACCAGGCACCAGGCACCACGCACCGGTGAGCATCCTGCACTCCGACGCGTACTGCATCACAAAAGCTTCGACCAATAAGGACGGTGCCTGGCGGTTCGTCGAGTTCGCGATGGGAAGAGAGGGACAGCGCATCATCGCCGGGACCGGCCGGACAGTCCCGTCCAACATCCAGGTCTCCCTCTCGGACGCGTACTTGGACCCAACCAAACCACCAATGAACGCGAAAGTGTTCCTGGACGCCATTCCCACCGTGCAACGGGTGCCGACGGTGTCGACCTGGCCAGAGATCGAAGAAATGACCAACGGCATTCTCGAGAACGCGCTGCACCACGGCGACGCTCTTGACGACGTGATTCGGGAACTGGACGAGAAGACCCGGCCGCTCTTCGCCCGCGCTGCGGCGCCCTAGGCCTCACCGACATGGACCATGCCGACGGGCTTGTGCTGGAACGACTTCGGGCCGCGCCCGGTGGTGTCGAGGTCCTTCACGGCATCGACCTTCGCGTGCCGCGGGGGGAGCTCCTCGTCGTGCTCGGTCCATCGGGTGCGGGCAAGTCCACCCTGCTGCGGGTGATCGCCGGGCTGGAGCCAGCGACCGACGGAACTGTCGCGATCGCCGGCCGGGACGTAACCCGCATGCGGTCGGGTCAACGCAATGCGTCGATGGTGTTCCAGTCGTACGCGCTGTTCCCGCAACGCAGCGTCCTCGACAACATCGCCTTCAGCTTGATCGTCCGAAATACCGCACGTGCGGAGGCGATGCGCCGCGCGCATTGGGCCGCCGAAACGGTGGGCTGCGTCCACCTCCTGCGGAGGCGACCCGGGCAGCTCTCCGGCGGAGAGCGACAACGGGTTGCGTTGGCCCGCGCCATCGTGCGGGAGCCTAACGTCTTCCTGCTCGACGAACCACTGTCCAATCTGGACTTAGAGACGCGGGTAGAGACGCAATCTGAGCTCAGGGCGCTGCATGAGCGCGCGGGCGGGACCATGATTCACGTCACTCATGATCAGACCGCGGCGCTCGTGCTCGGTGACCGCATCGCGGTGATGCGGGCCGGGCATTTGGAGCAGGTGGCCCCACCAGACGAGATCTGGCAGCGCCCAGCGACAACCTTTGTGGCACGGTTTGTGGCTCGCCGGCCATGAACCTGTTGCCTGCCGACGCCCCCCTCCGGCCAGTCGGGATACCGTCCGATGTGGACCTCTGCGCGGGCCGACAGATAGACTTCCGGCCTGGGGCCGTCGTGCTCAGCGAGAGCGGGGCGGCGAGCCGGGCGTCGTCGAGCGGGTAGACGTGATTGGGGAGGACGCCTACGCCTACGTTCGCGTCGCTGGGTTGCCAATCGTCGCGCGAATGCGGGCCGTGGTGCGCCCATCTACCGGCGACGAAGTAAGTGTTTCGATCTGGTGGTGGGACACCCATGTCTTCGAGCCCAGCGGGCATCGATGGACAGCAGCATGAGCGGTCCCGATTGCGACTCCCCGACGCGGCCGAGCGCCGCCGGCTCGCGCTGATGTTGACCCCGTACCTCATGGGGCTTGTCGTTTTGGTCTTGCTGCCGCTGGCAGTGACTCTGGCGATGGCATTCACGGACTACGATCTGATTCAGCCACCTCGATGGGTGGGCCTGGACAACCTCGTTGAGCTGACGCGGGATCCGGTCTTCCGTATCGCGTTGCTCAACTCGTTGGTCTTCGCCGCCATCGCGGTTCCGGCCCGGATACTGCTCGCGTTGGGCCTGGCTCTCCTGCTGCACCGCCGCGCGCCCGCGGTCGGCGCGGCCCACACATCGGCGGCGTTGCCCACGGCCGTGCCGGAGATCGCCTACGGCCTGCTCTGGCTTTGGTTGCTCAACCCGCTCTACGGGCCAATTAACCACATGCTCCGGCTGGGCGGGCAGAACCGTCTGACCGTCTTCGGGCGAACGCCACCCCAGTGGTTGACCGACCCCACCGACGCCCGGGCGGCGATCATTCTGATGAGCACCTTCACGGTCGGCGAGATGTTCGTCATTCTGCTGGCAACGCGCCGCGCCCTGCCGCGTGACGTGTACGAGCTCGCCGCCATCGAGGACGCGACCGCGTGGGACGTCTTTCGACGGGTGACGCATCGCTCCCGTGCTGGGCCCTGCTGGTGCTGCGCGACATCATTCTGAGCCTGCAGTTCTCCTTCGTGCCCGCGCTCGTCGTGACCGACGACGGACCGCCGCCGTACGCGGACGACATACCTTCCAATATTCGTCTACCGCAACGCATTCGAGTATTTGCGATACGGGTACGCGGCCGCGACGATCGTGATGTTGGTCCTGACCTTGCTCGCGGTGGCCTGGCAGTGGTGCCTTATCCGCCGATATCGAGGGTTTTATCAGCGTTGAGCCGGAGTAGGGTGATGGCATGGGCCCGATCGGTCGGCGGTTGCGGGCATCGCCCGCTGTACTTGTCACCCTGGTCCTGCTCGCCGGCTGTAGCAGCGGCGTCGGTTCAACGCCGACCTCGTCTCCGTCGGCTTCGACCGGCACGAGCTCGGCCGCCCCTTCCTCCGCCACGACGACACCGCAGGCCACCGACGCAGGCGTCCCGTCGACGCAACTGACGGCGTTCCCCTCGGACGAGTTGGCCTACGACCCCGTACCTCGGACAATCACCGGGATCGTGGCGCGTGGCGGCGGATGCACCGTTCTCGTGGCGGGACAAGTCCGGTGGGTACTCACGGGCGACCTGGCGGGCTCGTTGGGTGCCGGCAGCCGATTCACCGTCGCCGGATACGTGACCCGCGGGTCGCCGCCATGCGCCGGCGAGACCGGACCGCTGCTCCAGGTGACCAGCGCAACGCCCGCCTGAGCGCATCACCTCGCGCATGGTGTTGCGGCAGTGAGGTCGGCACGGCGCGGCCCTCTGCTGCGAGGGCCAGCGCCGGCCGCCGGGTGGCTGGTTGCGCTCCCGCCACCACGACCTGAGGATCTCCGAGCCCGCCGAAGTGCTCCACGCGATGCGAGAGTCGGGCGGACACAGTTTCCATCTCCTGAGCCACGGTAACCCACCCTCCTGCCGGATCGACCAGTCGCCCCGGAGCCTGCCCGGCGCACGTTACCACCGCATTGCACCGACGTATCCGTACTGTTCGACGTCTGACTTTTTGTCTACTGTGGATGTTCCAACGGCGCGGACATCGCTAGCTGGCGATGTCCGACCGCCGTCACCGGCCTCCTGCGCGCGGGCCTCCAACGATCCGGAGGCGAGATGGATACGGGTCAGCACTGTCATGTGTCGACACTCCCGCTGTAACACGGTCGGCTGACGTCAGCCCTTCGGGGACGCCGAATTTTCGGAAAAGTTGGAACAAACGGTACTTATCAGTGTCTACTGCTTCGTGCGGACAAACCGCCTGAATGACGAGGTAGGAGGCACTATGACAAGGAGGCGGCTTGCGCCAGTCGCGCTCGCCGTGATCGCGACGGGAGTCCTGGGTCTGTCGGCTTTGGTGCTCGCATCGGGTGCCAGCGCCGCGAATCCCACCGAGCTGGCCGCTGCGGCGGTCTCGACCACGACAAATAGCTACCCGTCGTCGACTAAAACCAAGACCACGCCACCCACGAGCTCTTCGCACTCGACCAAGACCACGACATCCACCACGCCCCCTCACACCACATCGACCAAGCCGTCGACAACGACCACCACGACGAAGACGACTACGACAACGACCACTCACACCACGCCGGTCACCACGACGACGACCCCCACCCTGCCCGTCACGGGCTCTTCCACGACGACCTTCGTGGTCGCTGGAGCGGCCTTCCTCCTGGGCGGTGCCGCCCTGCTCGGATGGCTACGGCGCCGGCGGGAGGAGTAGGTCTCACTGGTTAAGGGGGGTCCGCTAGCAAGGGGACCCTCCTTGACCGGCTGACCACTGTGGACTCCGCACCGCGCACGACTTACGGCTGGAGGACGAACGCGGCCTCGCCCTGCCAGCTATCGCCCGGCCTGGTCAGGATGGCCGGTACGACGTGTGAGGCGCCGACGGTTCCAGTAGGCGGAGCTCCCACGTCGAAGACGACCTCGGTGTCGAGCTGACCGGTGGCGTGGCGGATCTCGAAGTGGATGTGGGCGGGCGGGGCGCCCGGCTCCGGGTACTGCGCCGGCCGGATGGTGTCGAGCCGGAACCGTCCATTCGCGTCGGTCGTCACGGTGCCGCCGTAGTAGCAGCACTCGGTCGCGCCGCCCGACGGGGCATAAAGGCCCGTCGCGTCGGTGTGCCAGACCCGAACGTCGGCGCCCGCCGCCGGACGGCAGCCTGACTCCAGCACGGTCGCCGTGAACGTCAACTCTTCGCCGACTGCCTCCGAGGCGGGTACTCCGTTGACCGGTCCGGGAATAAGGACTGACCCCGAATCGACCGGTCCCGACGCCGGCCTAGCGCACTGGCCCGAGGTCGCGGTAACGGTCGATCCTTCGGGAGTCCGAGCCGCTGGGTCAGCCTCGCACCCGGCCACCCGCGACGAACGCCACGCTCCGCACGATGGCAACTGGCCGCGAGGCCCCGGCCCTCGATAATTCGGGACCTCTCGTCGAGGCGCGTTGGCCTTTCAAAGCTGGTCCTTGCGGCTAACCCTGCCTTCGTACGAGTGTATGGTCGAACACATGAGCGAAGATGTAGTGACCCTGATTCAGATGGTGCGAGGTAGCGACGCTGGAGCGGCGCGGCGTACAGGGCTAACCGAAGCCCAGCGAGCAGGGCTGGCCTGCCTCACCTGTGGAGGTACCGAGAACCTCACGGTGGCTGTGGGATGGGTCAACGGGGAGCATCAGGTCAGGGTCCATTCCCACCACCTCGAGGATTGGCGCGGTGGGCAACCAAATCGTTAGCCCAGCCGCGGGGCGCCGCCGAGGCTCGACCGAGGATGGTCGACTGGCGCGGTGGACTGGGCCACTTCGCACTTGACCCCCAGGCAACGATCACAATCGATCAGCCTCGACCGTCGCGATCAGTGACCTGCACGTGCGTTCCGTGGACGTGCGTAGCCATCCGTCGATGTCCGTTTCGGTAGTCGAATCAGTTAGTCACGCAGCGGCTTGCGACCAACGGTCCTGATGTCACGGGCAATCAGACGCTGACGGGCCGTCGGCAGACGTGCCGATCGTAGGATCCGCGAGTATGAGGTTACGGATCCCGATGGATCTCGCGGCATACGAACGAACCACTAGAAGCGGCAGGTGTTTCGTCTGCTCGCTGGTGGCCGGCGAGCCGGGCAGTGAGCATGAGATTGTGTACGACGACCGAGAGCACCTGGCCTTTCTTAGTCGGTACCCGACGATGTACGGCAACACGCTCGTTGCTCCGAAACGTCATGTTGAGCGCATTCATCGAGATCTCGACCGCGCGGCCTACCTGCGGCTTCAGGATGTTGTTTACCAGGTCGCGCAGGCGCTCGACGCCGTCGTGCCCTGTGAACGCGTATATGTGCTCAGTCTTGGGAGTCAGCAAGCGAATAGTCACATCCATTGGCATGTGGCACCTTTGCCACCAGGAAAACCGTACGGCGAACAGCAGTAATACGCCCTCATGGCCGAGAACGGCGTCATCCCTGGGACGCCGAACAGGCAGCCGCCCTCGGCGGGCAAATCCGCGCGGCGCTTGGCCACATGACGACGGAGTTCGACCTTTGACCACCCCAATCTGCGCCTACGAACCGCAGCGGTTGAGGCACGACGCGTTCTTCGTCCCGAACGATCCTCACGAAGTCCGTGATCAGGGTCAGGGCGAGTGTCTGACGCTCAAGCGTGTCGTGGGCTGGATGGGTTGAACAGTGGTCGGCCGTTGCTGTTACTCACTTCGTCACTCACCGGCTCCCGGCCGGTGCGCACCGAATCGACGTCGGGTGATCACGCCGGCGGCGTCCCGTGGGCCCTGCTCAGGCAACTACTCACGGCCGTCTCTTCAGGGGCAGCTGAGCACGCGTTCGGCCTGGCAGAGGTCGCCTCCGGCGCCGCCGTCGGCGACGTCGGTGCCGGTGTCTCCGATGAGCAGGTCGTTTCCGGCGAGTCCCCGCAGCTGGTCGTTGCCGCCGAGGCCGCGAATGAAGTTGGGCCCCGCGTTTCCGGTCAACGTGTCGTTGCCGGCGCCACCGATCAGGTTTTCGGTGTTGATGACATTGTCCAGCTCGCCCGTAGTGCCGTCGTTGGCCAGGCCGTCAAGGCTGACGGCCACGGCGGTGGGGTGGTCGGCGTAGGTGGCGGTGTCGGTTCCGCCGCCGCCGTCGATGATGTCGCGGCCCGCGCCGCCGGCGATTGTGTCGTTGCCGCCGACGCCACGAATGATGTTGCCTGCCGCATTACCGGTCAGGGTGTCGTCGCCGTTGCCACCGATGATGTTTTCGGTGTTGATGACATTATCTGCCTCGCCCGGAGCGCCGTCGTTGGCCACGCCGTCAAGGCTGACGTTCACCGGGGCGCTGCGTTCGTCGTAGCTGACGGTGTCCGTCCCGGCGGCGCCATCGATCACGTCGGCACCGCCCAGGCCATGAATGATGTTGTCCGCCGCATTGCCGGTCAAAGTGTCGTTGCCGCCGCCACCGATGATGTTTTCGGTATTGATGGACATTATCTGCCTCGCCCGGAGCGCCATCGTTGGCCACGCCGTCAAGGCTGACATTCACCGGGGCGCTGCGTTCGTCGTAGCTGACGGTGTCGGTTCCGTCGCCACCATCGATGAGGTCGGTGTTGGCGAAAAGAAAGCTGAAGTCGCCGTCGCCGTTCATCGTGTCATCGCCGCCGAGCCCACGGATCGTGTCGGTGTCGCCCCCGCCGATGATCAGGTTGTTGCTGTCTGATCCGATCAGGATGTCGGCAGCAGCTCCACCAGTGATGTCCTCGACGTCGGAGCGGATGTTGTCGTCCCTGGTTGTCGGCACCGGGCTGTCGTCCTTCAACGGGCCGTCGTTGGCGACGTCATCGAGCGAGATCGACACGCTTAAGACATTGCCGTATTCCACCTCGTCGCGACCTGGTCCGCCGAAGACGTCGTTCGCCACCCCTATTGAATTCCCGAACCCCGCTCTGTCGTCGCCGTCGCCGAGCAGGAAGAGGTCATGAAGCACGGTGTTGAAGTTCAACGAGTTGTCGATGACAATGTCGTTCCCGTCACCGGTGATCACGGTTACCGGCACCTCCCCCAACAACGTTCTGACCACGTCGTCGCCCGCGGAGGTGAGGACCAGGACCGATTTCACTTGATCAACGGGGCAGACGACCGTATACGGAAAGGTCGCCTGCGCGACGCACGGTGCGGTGGCGATCGTCGGAAGGTTGGAAAATGTGACAGACGCATGGGAGACGTGGATTTCTGCTGTCGTCATCGGGCGAGGTGACCTGCATTTCTCCGTCACCAATTAGCTTCACGATCACGGAATGGGTAGCGTCGGCTTCCGGCAAGGCCGTGTGCACGTGGATGGCCTCCACGCCGGAGGCGGCCGCGAGTGCCGGGCGGGTATACAACGTCGTTGACGCGAGAACCACGACCAACGCCGCAAGCGCGGCGGTCGCAAGTCGCCAGTCGAGCCGGATCATACGCATGGTGAGCTCCTTGATTGGGCCTGCCCTTGACGCAGGCGGATGCCGGCAGCGTCGCGCCGCCAACGCTGACCCACCGCGTACAAATGCGCAGACTCCTCAACTTGTGCCGGTGTGACGCCGTCGCGGATGCCGACGCCGCGGCGACAAGGAGCGAATCCTTGCCGCGACCGGACGGGCCGGCCGAACCTTTGCGTGTACTCATGGTCGGGGCGTCGAGTGCGTTCGCCATTTCGGGCGTGGCGGGCCTCGGTTGAGCAGGGCGTTCGTGCGGTCTGGCGCCGCTGTCGCATCGATGCAGGCCGGCGCCGTTGGGTGTCTAATGATCTGGTGGGTGACGAGGCCGACAGCATGCGCGTTGCCCTGGTGGCGGGCGCCACCCGGGGTGCGGGCCGGGCGATCGCCGTCGAACTGGCCCGGGCTGGACTGTTCGTGTATGCGACCGGCCGCAGCAGCCGGACCTTCGGTCGGTCGGAACTGGACAGGCCCGAGACCATCGAGGAAACCGGCGAGCTGATCCAGGCAGCGGGTGGATTAGGCGCCGTGCACGTCGTTGACCACGAGGATACGGATGCCGTCGCCGAGCTGGTTGCCGCAGTCGAGCGGGAGCAGGGCCGTTTGGACGTGCTGGTCAACGACATCTTCGGCGGTGATCGGTACATGCAGTGGGACCTGCCGCTGTGGGAGCACGACTGGCTGGGTGGACTGCGGATGCTTCAAATGGGGGTGCACACCCATCTGATCACTTGCCAGGCGGCGATCCCGCTGATGCTGCGCACCGCAGCCGAGCAAGGGACGCGTGGCCTGGTAGTGGAGATGACCGACGGCACGTCGCAGGCAAACGCCGAGTTCCGCCGCAACGTCGGCTTCTACTACGACCTGGTGAAGGCCAACGTCGAGCGGATCGTCGTTGGCCTCACGGCCGAGCTTGAGAATCTGCCTGTTACGGCGGTCGGCGTGACACCGGGCTGGCTGCGCTCGGAGCGGATGCTGGAAAACTTCGGCGTGACCGAGGCCAACTGGCGCGAGGCCTGCGCCGACCGGCCGGGTTTCGGTATCTCCGAGTCGCCCACGTACGTGGGCAGAGGTGTCGCCGCGCTCGCCCGAGCGGACGATGCCGACCGATGGGCGGGCACGATCGTCTCCGCCCGCCGGCTCGCCGACGCCTACGGCGTCACCGACACCGACGGCAGCCGACCCGATTGTTGGGGTTATCTAGCCGCCCACGGCTGGGACCGCGAGGACGGCGGAGGCATCGAGGGCTTCCGATAGCCCACGCGGTCGCGGCGGTCAGGAGCAGAAGAAGCATGGACAGCCGTTTGCAGCCCGAGGTAGCCCGGCTGGCCAAGGCGCTAGGAGGTATGCGCCGTACCACCGCGGACGGTCTGGGCCCAGCGGCCGATACTCCAGAAAGCTGGTCGCCGCCAGCTTGAGCGACATCGATCGGACAAGTTGTTGCGCTATCCGGGGTACGTTTTCCAACGCCTGCATGCGCTGCGCCTTTGGGGCAGGATCGTCAAGTGCACCCCATCGGGCCACGGCGATCCTGGGGCGAGACGGATGGCGCTTCCCCGCTGGTATGACAGCCGACCACCCTGGATGGGTCTGGGCGGACCGCGACTTGAGCGGCGTGGTGCTTGGGCGTCGGCCTTGTTGGCGGTTATTCAGTGTGTTCCCGAGGGGCTTGCGTAGGCGCTGTGGTGCGCAACTGGCAACCAGGAGGTTCAACCATGACCGAAGAATCGGAAGCGAAGGGGGCTCCACACCCGCATGCTGACGAGGGTGCTCAAGGCCAAGACGTCCTTGGTCTAGGGGAACCGGGCCGTGACGAACTGCTTGACTGGGTGGGTGAGCACCTAACGCTGGTGCGTCAGTCGGCGTCCGGCCAGCGGCCGCAGTACTGGATCTTCGCGGTGGGCTTCGTACTGGGTCTGGCCACTCATGTCGGCGGATTTCTGCTCAGGAGCGCGACGACGGAACCCCTGTTGCTGCTCGCCGACTTGCTTTACGCGCTCGGCTTTGCACTATGGACCGGCGTCGTTGTCGCGATGTTCGTCGATGTCTGGCCGGACATCAAGAAACGTCAGTTCAAGGAGGCCCTCGATGCCTATCAGGCGGCGATAGGCGAGAGGGCGCGAGCCGGGAGGGGCAAGACCCCAGACCAGGCGGGCGCGAAGATGTCCCGGCCTTAGTAGAACGTGAGCGTGGCGGTCCCCGCCCGTGGACCACCCAGAGACCGCCTCCGGCTGGGCGAATGATCCATCCCAGTTTGTACCCTGCGTATACCCGACGATCATCAGCGGAGCGTTCGCCCTTGTCAGCGCGGGTCTGGAGTGGAGCCGCGGGGACTTGAACCCCCATATGCCCTGCCCAAGTTTGGATCGACATTGATCGGGCAGGCCGCCGCCGTGACCTGCGGCAGAGGATGTGCTGTCACTTATCGATGTCGTGCCAGACCGCTACCTGGCCACGGTCTGGTTGGGTGCAGGCGAGGGTATGCGCCTGGTCGAAGTGCTGGGCGTCGAGGACGGCCCTCGATGTGTCGACCACGTAAACGGTGATGTCCATGCGGTCCAGCAGCTTCGGTTCCACAAGGCGACCTGCGCATGGACAACGTCTGGATGTCGGCGCAGGTCAACCTGCTGCTGCGGGCAGTCGTTGCCGTTGCCGATCCAGATCCGATGCCGAAGGCAGACGTTAGTGTCGTGGCTGGCCCACACTTCGACGGGTGCCTGTTACCGCGCCGTCTGCTGCGGCGCAGCGTCGGCAGGTGGGGCGGATGTCGTTGATGAACGTCTGAGGGGTGGGGCACGGTGCCGCGCTCAGCCTGCTGGTGTCGGTGTCGGGGTGGTGGCGCAGTTCGGGCAACTCGTGGAGCAATATGTGCGCGGTTGCCCGCCGAGGCCGGCAAGCCGGTAAAGACAATCGGGATCGTCGTCGAGCTCGGCGAGGTCGTCGAGGTCGTCCAATGCTGGCCCGGTTTGCGGCGGCGAGACGGCGCAAGTACGAGGCGTGGGTCTCGTACTGGAACGGGGCGACGGTGCGCGGTGGCGGTCGCGGCCGGGCCGGCCACCGTGGAACGCCGACCTCGACCTGCCCGTGCCCTGGTGGGACAACCGCCGACTACGCTTCCGGTTTCCACTCCGATGAAGCCCGCGCCGCGCCGAACTTCAACTCAACTACCTGACAGGGAATCGAGGCTAACAAACTATGATCACTGATGTGTGGACGGCGCCCGATGCCGAGATCGCAGCATTCCTCGACGAGTTCGACGAGCACAGTGCCACCCCAGGGGGCGACGCGACCGCGTTGTTCGGGCCGACGTTCCTGGTCCTTGACCCGGCTCACGCGCTGACGATGACGCCATCGGCTCTCGCGAGTGCGCTCCCCGCCCGTCGTCGCATGTTCGAGCAGGCCGGTGTCGGGACCGTCCGCCGGTTCGCGGCGAGCCAGCTGCGCTTGGACGATCGGCACATGCTGATCAGCGCTGACTGGAATGCAGACCGCACAACTGGGTCGCCGCTGCGACTGTCATCGACGTTCCTGGTGCGGCGCGAGTCCGAGGGATGGCGCGTGCTTGTCTACCTCAACCACATCGACGTTGCAGCCCTCCTCACCGACTAGCCGGGCCAGCCGATCCCTGCTGATCAGCCGAAGCCAACGAAGTCCTGCCGAGGTCGCGTGCCTATCCCGCCGCACCCTCGGCGTGCTGGTCGCCATCTCGTGCGCTGGTCCTGGCCGCCGGCATCAAACTCGGCCCTCGTTGATGCCACTACCGGAGTCCGACACCATGGCAGCTGCCCAGCGATTGTTCGTCCGCGCAACGTGCGATGATCAACCGGTCGGCGGAACGTTCCAGGCCCCGTGGTTTCATCGACCAGTGTCCGCGAATGCCAGTTACCTCGTCGACGCGGAAGCGCAACCGGGAGAACGGGATGGGTTCGATCCGTCACGAGATCGTTGTGAACTTGCAGCCGCAGGAGGTGTGGGCGGCCGTGCGTGATGTCGGCGCGGTGCATCGGCGTCTGTTGCCCGGTCGCGTCCGTGACACGATCGTCGATGGCGATCTCCGCACATTGGTGATGCCCGACGGACACCGGATCCAGGAGCTCATCGTCGACGTCGACGACGACGCCTGCAGGCTCGCCTACTGCGTGGTTGCTGGAGCTCGTCCAGCTCTGCAGTTCCACGCCGCGTCAATGCAGGTCGTTTCACACGACGACGGCCGTTGCCGACTCGTCTGGGTCACCGACTTCCTGCCAACCAGCGCCGCGGTCGACATCCGTGCCCGCATGGAGCGCGGCGCCGCCGAGATGAAACAAGCGCTGGAAGAGCCTGCACCCTGACAACAGTCTCGAGCACTGACGATGGCGGCCTCGCGCGTGCGAGTCTTTCATGGCTCGCTGTCAAGGACGCTTGCGGCATCGACGTTCATGATCTGGTTCGTACGCGCCACGACCAGGTCCAGCGGGGTTGGGCCCCGTCGCAAAGTTCTATTTGTAGGAGGAGACGCATCGCATTGGCCGGACGCACCTGCACCTCGTGATGATGCAGCAGCCTTCCGATCGTCGACCGGATTCCGACTCAGTCGATCTCGTCGTTGCCCGTGGGTTGTCCCGGTGGTCGGAGCGACAACGAGAGGGGTGCGGATTCTCGACGATGTCAGCTTCGGGACTCCTCGGCTGAGCCTGTTCGCCGTCAACGGGCCGTCCGGCCAGCGGTAAGTCGACGCTGCTCAACCTGTTGACCGGGATCGATCGCCCTACCAACGGGGAGGTCACCTTCGACGGTCTAGCCGTTTGGCCAAAGATCGGCGAGCACGAGCCGCCGTGTTCACCCAGAGGGCTCGATGTACGTTCTCAAACGATCTTAAGTACGGATGATGGCCTGACCTGCGGGTACGTCATGATCGTTGAGACGCGAGCACAGCCGAGTGTCTCAGAGCTCATGAGGCAATCGCTCACGCCGCCAGGTTTCGATGATCAACACCGTCTTGCCGTTTCGAGCAGAGTGTCCAAGCTTCGGGCACCCACTGGGAAAGAGCAATGATTGAGACCTGTGGATGACCTTAAGCGGCGTACCCTCCCGAGGAAGCCGAATCAGGAATCAAGCAGGCCCGCGCACCAACGCGGATCGGGAAGGTACGCCCATGCTTACCGTGGTCACCGAGAGCGAGTCCATGCCAGCGGCCTCGGATCCGACGGCGCCCGCTGTGGCGGGCGGGTCGTTGATTGATGAGTCGTGCGGGAGGCAGCGCGGCGGATGCTGGCCGCAGCGTTGGAGCCGGCCGCCAGACCTACTGCGGCTCCCCCGGCCTCGGGCCGGCGGAGGGCTGGCCGTTAGCGGAGGGCGCCCAGCCGACGGTTGACCGCCTCCATGTCGAAGGCGTCCGGCGCGAACCGGCTCGCAGCGGTCAGCCCCAGCCACTCCAGCCGCTTTTCGTGCTCCGGGTGCGCCGGGTCGGCCAGCACTTCCACCAGCTCTTCGTAGCCCCAGATCCCGCCGCAGTCGTCGGGCGGGGCGGCCCGTTTCCCTCCAGTACACCGGGGATAGGCCGTCGACGGGTCCGGGTCGAGCACCTTCTCGACCACGATGTCGTGTACCCAGTCGTCCCCGAAGTCGTACGTGTACCGGAACTTGGCTCTCACCTCGGGCGCGACCTGCTCCAACGTCACCGACCCGTCCGCCCGGTGGCCCAACTCGCGGTCGGCGCGCCCGAAGTCGCCATACACCGTCTCGAACACGTGCATGTGCCCGCCGTGCCAATCGAACGCCGCCCCGATGGTGACGTGCAGCCGGGCCAGGCTGATATCCGCAGGCACCAGCAGCCGCCGCCAGATGGGTGGTTTCGCGCCACGCAGACTCACCTTGAGCTGATACACCGGTGCCGGGCCGGCGGCCTTCTTCCGCTTCGCCGGAAGCTTCGCCGGCTGCGCCCGCCCGGCCGCCACGAAGTCCATACCGAGAGCGGATGGGCCACCCGAACCGGCGACCAGGTGGGCAAGCTGCTGCAGTAACTGCATCGCATCCTGGCCACCGTCGCCGTGCCCAGACACGACCGCGCCCTTGGGCTTGCGGGGCTGCGGGAGAGCGGCCAACCGGCTCCGGGCCAGCACGGCCAGTACCGGGTACCCGGGCCCCTCGTCCTCGTCGATGAGCTCCGGCGCGTCCTTCCCGCCATCGTCGCCGTTGTCGGCGTCGTGCACGGCACGTGCCTGCAGTGCCTGCTCGACGTACCAGCGGAACTCGGGCGCGCCCAGCGGCTGGGTCTTGATGGTCAGGCCATCGCGCCGGCCACCGTCGCGGATGTCCTTCAGCGCCGCCGGCAGGTCGGCCGCGTCCAGGATAAAGATGTCATCGGCGGCGCCACAGTCGTGGTGATCCACCGCCACCATGACCACGTGCTCGCGTCCGGCCCGTTGGAACACCCCGACCAAGACCGACATGGTCCCCTCGGTGTCGTACAGCCGCGTAAATGAACCGGCACGCACCGGCTGCTCCAACTCCCGGGCCCAGGCCGGCACGGGAACACCGCCGGCGGCCAGCCGGCCGGCGGCCGCCGCGGCGGCCTTCGCCACCTGCTCGGGACCGCCGCCGGCCGCGGCACCGATCGCGGTCAGCATCATCAGCGCCGCGTCGCTACCACGTGCCTCGATCGCCGGGATGAACGCCTGCGCGAAAGCAGGTACTGCGTCATCACCACCGGCCATCGCCACGATCAAGGCGCCGGCCAACTCCGCCTCCAGCGGATCCTCGCATCCGGCCAGGTCGGCGGCACTGTCCACCAACTCGGCGAGCGTCTGCTCGGGATCCAACTCCCCGCTCGAACACGCCGGACAGTCGCAGATCTCCTCCGCTTTGCCGACCAAAACGAGGTCGGTGCGGCGACCGGATTTCGTGTTCTGCTTGCTCAGGGAGGCACGGCTGGCAGGACTCACCGGCCCAGTCTGCACCACCCCCGACGCAGGCCTGCCCAGCAACTCGCCGCGAACACCACCAAGATCAGCCACCGCACGCGACAAGCACCATCCTCCGATTGACAATTGCTCACCGGCGATCTGGTGCGGCGGTGATCCCGTGAAGAAGTCTGGGCCGTGTCCGTGGCGATATCGACCATCCGCGTTGGCCGGTGGACATGCCGCAGCGACGGACCGCGGCCTGGAAGATGCGTGGGTCGGGCTTGGCGCCAAAGGCTATCTCGCCATCCATGGCGGTGGCTGGCAGTCGTCCTGCAGGTCTGCCCGGTCGAGTGATCGGCGCAGCCAGAACAGGAATCGGGGTGGGCCGTTGCCGTGGTGATCGGGGGGTGACGCGGCGGCGTAGTTCGTCGTGAAAGCGGTTGTCGTCGGCTGGCCGGCGGCTGGTCAGGACGGATCTCCAGTACGGACTGGCCAGGATAGCGGTGAGCGCGACGGCTTCTGGGTAGGTGGCGGCGTGGTTGATGGCCTGCCGCGCGTCGATCGTCAAATCGTCCTGTGTGGACAGATGGCGGTTGATCCCGCGGTCGCGTTGACGGGTGTAGCCGCCTGTTTGGGTCAGATCGAACCAGGTGCTGCACGCGGCTGTGTAGGCGGCACGTATTCCGGCTCGGCCGTAGCGGCGGATCAGGCGACGATGGCGTACTTGAGCGCGGACGATGTCAGGATGCGGGCGCAGGTCGACCTGCTGCTGCGGGTGGTCGTTGCCTTCGCCGATCCAGATCCGATGCCGAAGGCAAACGTTGGTGTCGTGGCTGGCCCAGACCTGGACCGCGCCTGGTGAGATGCGGGCTGCTGCGGCGCAACGTCGGCAGGCGGGACGAATGTCGTTGATGAAGATCTGCGGGGTGGGGCACGGTGCCGCGCGAAGCGCGCTGGTGTCGATGTCGGGATGGTGGCGCAGTTCGGGCAACGCGCACAACAGCGTGAAGGCGGGTTGCCGGCTGAGGGCAGCAAGCCGGTCAAGGCAATCGGGATCTTCGTCCTCGAGCCCGGCCAGTTCGTCGAGGTCGTCCACGCTGGCCCGGTTGGCGGCCGCGAGCCGGCCCACGTACGAGGCGTGGGTCTCATGCTGGAGCGGGGCGACGGTGCGCGGCAGCGGTCGCGGCAGCGGTCGCGGCAGGCAGGCCACCGTGGGCCGTTCATCCGGCGGCGCGGCGGCCGGTGGTGGCCGACTCGGCGGCCCAGTCCAGCATGACGGTGTCGAGCAGGCTGCGGGTGATGGCCTCGCCACCATCGAGGATCGCGCTGATCGCCGCCGCCCGGACCAGATGCGAAAGGCTACCGATCATCCCGCCGGTGCGCTGGTGCAGGTACTTGGCCAACCGCACCAGGGTGCCGGCCTGGTGGCGTGCAGCCGCAGCGTGTCCTCCAGGGTGGCCACCAGCGCCTGCCACTCGGCGTTGTAGGGAAACGCGGCGGTGCGGATCAGGGTGCACCGGCCGGCCATCTGCTTGCCACGCACGCCGGTGAACAGGCCGGATCGTTCGACGTTGATGCCGGCGTAGACGAATGTGGCGGGCAGGTGCTCGGTGAAGTACTTCAGGTGGTCGGACAGGTCTTCCCCGGCGAGGGTGGCCAGATTCAGGTTGTGGATCTCGTCCACGAGGACCAGGTCGACCTGGGCGTCGATCATGACGTGGCACACGGACTCGGCGATGTCGGTGGTGTTGTCCCGGCGGGTGACCACGGGCAGGCCGAGGAATCGGGCGAACTCCATCGCCAGCTTGCGCGGCGACCCTTTGGGCGGTGTGGTCACATAGACGACCGGGATCCGGTCGGCGCCCGGGTAGCGGGCGCGCACACGTAGCTCGTGGGTGCGGCCCAGCTGTTTGATCGCAGTGGACTTTCCGGTAGTCCATTCGCCGGACACGATCAGGCCACGCCGGGCGCTGATCTCGCGCTGGTTGAGCAGTGTCAACAGCCGGCCCTGGTGGCATACCTGCCGCACGATCGAGGTCGACACCACGACCAGCTCGGAGTGGTAGCGGCACCGGGCCTCGTCGTATCCGGCCCGCTCATCGTCGGCCAGCCCGGCCCAGGCAGGGGCGTCGAGCAGCTCGAACGTGGCCGGGTCCGCCTCCACGAACCGCCGCCAGCCGGTCAACGTCGTGGTCGGATCCCGCCGCTGGTCCGCCTTGCCCGCCGGCATCTACCACCACGTCCGCGCCTCCTCACGTGCGTCAAACACACCCAGAGGGATGACCTCGGCAAGCTGCTGCTCGCCGCCGTCGCCGTCGTAGTCGGGCTCGTCGCCTGGCTCGCTCGGCGGTGGTGCCGGGCGCGGGCCGGCCGGCCCGGCGGTGGCGCGGGTGCGACCAGCGACCTTGCGATCCTTTATGGACTGTCGGTCGCCTCCGGCGGGACCTCGTTCAGCTCTGTCCAACAGCTTCGCCGCAGCCTGGGCGATCTCGGCCTCGGTGGCCGGGTCGCCGCCCCGGTCGGCCAGCAGCTTGCGGGCATGGTCCCAAGCCATCTCCCCGAACGGCACCGGCGCGCTGCGCAGATGAGTCCACGCCACGCTGAGCCAGCCACCGTCGTGGTGGTTGCGCACCCAGACTCGGGATACGTCGTACGGGTCGTAATGCACCTCCCACAGTCCTTTGCGGACAGCGACACCGGAGTGCTGGCGCCGGTAGGGGTTGAGCGCCTTATCGTCATAGACCCTATTGTTGATCTTTATGCCGTAGGAGTTGATAACTCGCCAGGTCGCTGGCAACAGCTCGACATAGTCGTTGGCGGACAACGCCACCGGCACGTACCCGGTGGCCTCGACCAGCGCGGCGTACTGCTCGTTCGGGGTCAACGCCTTGCCCGGGGTTAAGGCGTGGCGAAGCCCATCGTGGGGACGGTTCTGCCAGACCGCGACGATCCACTCGTCCAGCAGGGCCTGCAACTCCACCATGGACCACACCGCGTCGGCCTCAGCGTTGCGGCCGCGTCGTTCCACACTGGAGCCGACATAGCCGGCAACGTACTGGGCGAACAGGGTGCCAACCGACCCCAGGGTGCGCTCCACCGCTCCCTTCTCGAACGGGGCATCAGGGTGAGTGGGCTGCACCGTGATGCCGATGGCCCGGCAGGCCGACCGGAACGCCTGCGACAGGTACGCCTTGCCGTGATCGCAAACGATCGTTTCCGGGACCAGTACAGGCTTGGCTGCGGCGTGCTCCAACCGCTCGTCCAGGTCGAGCAGCCGCCGGTGCGGAAGCACCGAACGGGACATGCGCAGCGCATCGGACCATCCGGGCCGCATCGGCTCCGGCGTCAACGCCCGGGCCAGCAACAGCGCCGCGTCCACCGCTTTGGTGGTCGGGCGCAGCACCACGGCCGGGATCGTGCGGGTCGCCGCATCAACCATCCCAGTCAGCTCGACCCGGTCCACGATCCCGTTGTCCAACACGACCCGCACGTCCAGCGGCGTGGAGTCGATCTGTACCCACTCGCCGGGCCGGGCCACTGTGACGGTGCCGAATGGCCCGTCTGGCTGTTGGCCAACGATCGGCGAGTACGAGCCGAACCGAACGTGTGCCGGCCCGCAGACAAGCGCTCAACCAGCCGGTAGAACGTCGCCCGCGACGGCATCGGCGGCGCCTGCGCCCCGTGCCGCGTGGTCAAAATCTGCTCCACCCGGCGACGTAGCCGGCCAACCGTTCCCGTGGACTGGTTCGTCTCCTCCGCCACGGCTTGGCGCACCGCATCCACGACGCCGGCGTCGACCCGCCCGGTCGGCGAGACCGCAGCGGTGTAACGGCGATCCACCAAACCCATAGCCCTTCGGCCTCGTAGGCACGGCGCAGCCGCTGCACCGTGCTGAACGCGACCGGGCAACCGGCGCGCTCCAACTCGGCGACCTTAGCCATCTCCCGCTGGCGCAGCGACCGGCTACCCGGGTCGTAGACCGGGTCACCGACCGATCCAGATGCGGCCTGCGGCGGAAGCCCGGTGAGTAGCTCCACGATGTGCCGCTCCCACCACGTCGCCCGCTCGACCACCTCATCCGGCAGACCGTCAAGCATGCCCGCCGGCGGCAGCGGCACGCGTTTCCTCGTACTGACCAGTGAGAAGCTCGCATCGGCCAGCAGCCGACCCACTGGAACCAGCGAAATTCGCCCGGTCACGTCCTGCAGCAAGACACCCTAAGCCGACACGGCGGTCACCACGTATGTGGCGCCGGCAAGACGGATCTCATCGCCGACTCCGAACCCGCCCGGACGGGACACGCTCACCCGGTGTCCCTCGCCGACACCACCATCGACGATCCACTCAGGACAGTCGCGGTCAGGTCCGCGACCAGCCCGCCACGCCACAACAGGTGAAACAGCACCGGAAGCACCCCGACCGGGTCACCCACCCTGGTCGCGCCCGCCAGCAACGGCCCAGGCGTCGCGAACACCTCGTGCAGTCGCGCGGTCCAACCCGTATTAAGGCAACGAGGATGCCGGTAGCCCGACAGCCACCGCACATTAGCCGCGAACACTGGGTCCAGGGCGCCAACCCGCCGTAGCGCCAACCCACGGACTTGCACGCCTCGGCTGTGGCAGAGAAAGCTGCTGCTGCGTCAGGGTCCACATTGTCATCAGCCCGCACATCCACCACCACGCCCGTGCCATCCGCCAAGCGGGCGAGGAAGTCCGGCGCATGCCGCCGACAGTCCATACCAGACCGCCAGTGCAGCCAGAACGGCTGCGACGCGAAACCGACCACCTCGGCGTCGAAGTCGAGCATCATCGCGTGATCGCGTTCCAGCCACGACTCGAACCCGACGTGATCGCCCGTAGTCGCCGACCACCACAGCCCAGGAAAGTTGCTCTGACCCTTGTACGATGAGAACCGGCGCACCGCCGCAGCGGACTCGAACGACCTGCCCCAACAGGTCGCCAACGGCTCGCGGCAAGCCTTACCGTCGTCATCGACGAAACCCAACTCCAACGCGTCGCTACATGGCGGCGCAACGGCAAGGGCAGCAGTCATCTCAAACCCACGCCGGAATTACATAGATGTAATTAGCAGGGCATAACGTTAATGCCCGGCACCTCAGATAGATGAGACGAACCGCCGCGATGCCTCAACAAGATTGAGACTGCCTAAGATCATTTGAGACAGGACATTGGGCGCCGCGCACTTCGTGCTGTCAACGTATGGTCGTGGATACCACGCGATCTGTGGCGAGTCCCACGGTCAACACGGTCAAATGATCAGTGCCGCGATCATCGAACTGGATGATCGCGGCATCTACCTTGGATTTCTTCAGTGGAGCTCAGGGGATTTGAACCCCTGACCCCCTCGATGCGAACGAGGTTGGCCGTCCGTTGATGACATCGACCGGAACGTATCACGTCGGCTAAGATGCAGGTCAGAGGCCTGAATTCGTGTTGCTGAGTGATTGCTGCTGATACCTGCTGCGGCCTCGCCGATGACATCTTGATGACATGATCTTGGAGGCGGATCCATGGGCTTCAGCAGGCGGCGCGTAGATAGCAAGGGCAGAAACCGCTACGTCGCCCTCTACCGAGACCTCCGGGGCAGGCAACGCTCGGCCGGGTCCTTCTCGAACAAGAAGCACGCCGACCGCGCGTGGCAGCACGCCGAAGTCAAGCTTGCAGAAGGGCGGGTCGGTGATCCGCGACGTGGCCGCCAGACGCTCGAGCGGTACGTGCGCGACGAATGGCTCCCCAACCACGTCATGGAACTTCGCACGCGGGAGAACTACGTGCTCTACCTCGAGCGAGTCATCCTGCCGACCTTCGGGCCGATGAGGATGATCGAGATCCTCCCGTACCACGTGCGCGAGTGGGTGGTGAGGTTTCAGAAGGGCACGGTGGAGTTGGCTCCGCGCCGCAATGGCCAGCGTGCCGCGATCAAGAACAGCGCGGCGGTGATCGAGTACTGCATGGTCATCCTGAGTGCCATCTTCACGACTGCTCTCAACGACCAGGTCGTCTATCTCCACCCCTGCAAGGGCGTCAAGACACCCGCAGTTGCGAAGAAGGTCCGGCAGATCATCACACCCGAACAGTTCGACAACCTGTACGCAGCCCTGCCCGACGACGCCATGCGCCTGCTGGTGGAGACGGACATCGAGAGCGGGCTACGCTGGGGTGAACTCACCGAGCTTCGCCTCAGGGATCTGAACCGCAGGACCAGGACACTCACCGTCTCGCGGGTCGTCGTTGAGCTGACAAGGCGATTCCAGGTCAACGGGCAGCGCTTCGTGGTCAAGGAGTACCCCAAGGACGAGGAGCACCGACAGTTGCGCCTTGGCCAGGAGATCATCGACAAGATCGACGCCCACGTCAAGGCCAACAGTCTCGGTCCCGACGACCTCCTCTTCGCCATGAGCAACTCCGCCGACCGGAGGAGGCCGCGCTTGTGCATCGTGCCGGAACCCGTGGACCTCGGGTTGACCGCGCCCAACGACACGGGGCGCCGGCACGCGCATGGCACGACGACGGCCTACGTCGCTGGGCGATGCCGGTGCCAGCATTGCCGGGACGCCTTCGCGATCTACCGTGCACAGCGCCGAGCGAACGGCAAGGATGAGCCTCGCCAGCCGCGGACCGTCACTACGGACGGACACATTCCTCGGTCATGGTTCCGGGAGAACATCTGGCTGCCGGCGCTCGCGGCAGCGGAACTGGATGGCGGTGTTCGCGTGTACGACCTCCGGCATGCCCACGCGTCGTGGCTTCTCGCCGGCGGGGCCGACCTTCAGGCGGTGAAGGATCGTCTCGGGCACGGCAGCATCGTGACGACCCAGAAATACCTACACAGCCTCCCGGAAGCAGACGACGCTGCAGTCGACGCGTTTACCAAGATCCGCCGTCGGAGTGGCTGAGGGAACCTAATTGCGCTGTGTAGCCGCAATACAGGGCAGGCGCCTTGCCAGGCGACACGCGCGAAGAAACGCCTTTGGCCCTGGCGGGACAATCGACCCCATCGCCACCAGGCCGGCTTGCCGCGGTTTCCAGGATGCTACGAGCGACGTTGCGGGTGCTTTTGGCCAGCTCGGCGCGATACTCAGCCGTCGGCCGGAAGGGACTCCATTTCCGATGTCCGATTTCGCCGGCCAGCCGTGGCTACCGCACGACGTGGATCTGGTCGAGGACCGCCACCCGGATTGATCGTCGGTGTGCGACGCAGCATCCGTGTGGGCGATCCAATCGTCGACTGGGCCGGATTCGCCGGGCTGGTTGGGCAGCAGACGGGGGCCGGGGCGGGTCGCCGTTGGGAGGCGGAACGCGCTGTCGATCGGCTGCAACTCAAGATCGCGAAGGTGGCTGTACTGCGACGGCGAGCTGGGCCAAGTATCCCCGCCAGCCCTCCTCGTGGCCGCCGAGAGCCGGATGCGGCAACCCCGTGTGGACGAGGTGCAGGTGGGTCCCGTCCGGAGTTCGCGTCAGGGTGACGCTGACTGTGCTACTGCCCGGCGGGACCGTGTCGTTTCCTACGAAACCCCACGTGAACACGAGCCTGCTGTGCGGCTCGACGAGCACGTACTCGCCGATGACTGTGTGGGCGTCGTTGACCTCGCAGCGGTAGAGGCCGCCGGGTCGGGCGTCGAGCGTGGCCCGCTGGCCCATCCAGCGTGGGTGCTTGGCGGGATCGGTGAAGTAGCTGAAAACGACCTCGGGTGGCGCTGCGATGTGGATTTGCTGCTCGATGCGGTCCTCGATGATCGCCACAGTCAACGTCCCTTCCCCGGTCGGCGCTTGCCCGCGCTTGCTTCCGTCTCCGCTTCGGCCTTGAGCCTTTTGAGGCCGCTACCCCAGAAGGCGTCGACGAATTGTTTTAGGGCGAGCAGCCCGGTCGGGTCGACACGGTAGAGCCGGCGTGCCCCGTCACGACGCTCGGTGATCAGCGACGCTTCCTTGAGCACGGTCAGGTGTTGCGATATCGCCGGCCGGGTCACCTCGAAGTGTGCGGCAATCGCCCCCGCCGCCAGCTCCTGATCCCGGACCAGCTCGAGGATCTGACGCCGGCGGGGCTCGGCGAGTGCCTTGATTTGCGCGTCCACGCAGATTACGTTAGTGTCTGCTAACGTAAGAATCAACTAACGACATTCCCGCGTCGTGCTCCCCGACGCGACCACGGAGAACGGAGAATGCAATGGCCCGGATCGTCTTTGAGCTCGACATCGACGCGAGCCCGAAGGAGATCGTCGAGGCGCTGAACACGCAGCGCGGCATCGCAGGTTGGTGGACCGAGGAGGTCACCGCACCCGGCGGCACAGGATCGCAGATGACCGTCGGGTTCCCCGGACGGGCACCTATGCCGTTTGAACTCCGGGTCGACCAAGTCGACGAGCAGAGCGTGCGGTGGTCGTCCGTCGGGGAGTTCCCGCCGCACTGGGTCGGCACCCAGATCATCTGGACCCTGACCCCCAAGCCTGACGGCACCGGCACCACGGTGCATTTCAACCATGACGGCTGGGCAACCGACGAAGGGCCGCTACCCATGTCGGCAATGACCTGGGGCCAATTGATGGGCAGCCTCAAGTCATTCGTAGAGACCGGCACCGGCGCCCCTCTCTACCGCAAGGAATGATCGGCTCAACCTCGCCCACACCTGATCGGCACTCGCTGCGTCTAACGCGGCGTTTCCACATGGGTCGTACACGGTCGGACAGCGGCCCACACCGGATCTCGTCCGATCACGCCGTACGCGACGACAGTTTCGGTGACGGTGGGCACCATGCGCACGCCGGTGTGGCAGACCCGGCCCGCTACCGGCGCCTCTACCGGCGACGGCACGACGGCAACCGCCGCCGAGGCGGGGATGGCGGTTGCCCAGTCGCCGATGCGGTCGAACTGGTGCGCGATCACCTGCCACACCCGGTCGTCTGGGGCATCGATGACGATGGCGGATGTCAGTGCGCTCATGCTGCCAGCGTGTCTGCCGATGGGTCGCGGGTCGATTCCCCGATAGGGAATGGGGCCGCGGATGCCGACTGCCATACTGCCGATCGTGCACGTCGTTCATCGCCAAAACAGCCGTTCGGGGCACGGCTGCGGCAGTGGCGAAACGCCAGAGGTGTGAGCCAGCTGGCGTTGGAGGCGAGAGTGGGTTCCACGCCCCGACATCTGTCCTTTTTGGAGACCGGGCGATCGCGGCCCAGCCGGCAGATGGTGTTACGGCTGGGCGAGGCGTTGCAGGTTCCGCTGCGCGAACGCAACCACGTTTACGCCGCCAGCGGGATCTGGCGCCGTTCGACGAACATCTGGGCGAGCTGGTCGCGTTTGGCCGAGGCAGCGCTGGCCGGTGTCACCCGCCCCGACCGCTCCATCTCCTGACCTGGTGCTGTGCGCATGATTTCGGGTCGGCGCGCGCGTGGTCAAAACCATCGGCGTTGCGGCACGATTCGACGCCACCGCTGAGGTAAACCCTCGACGAGCTGCGCATCGGGTTGAGCTAACCGCTCGATGATGCCAGCGATCGGTTCTTCCGCCAGTCCGGCTAGCGCCCGTTGCGGCGGCCCTTCGGACCGCGATGGTTCCCAGTGGTCAGGGGTGGGCACGGTTCCGCGAATCCCCGCCCGACAGGTCCGGGATCTCGTTAAGACTGCCGGTGCTCCGAGACCCCGGGCCGCCGGTTTAGTTGCGCGGTGCGGAGGCCGGTCGCCGCGGTGTGCGCCGGGACCGACACGGGTGTATACCGCCGTCACTGTGGTGAATCGGCGTGTAGCAGACCGGCAACGACGGCGGACAGGTCGCGGCCGGTCACATCGGGCAGGGCAAACATCGTGGGCCAGGCGGTGCCGGCGCGGTCGACCCAGCCGGAGGTCAGGCCCGCGGCCTTGGCGCCGGCGCAATCCCACGGGTGCGAGGCCACGAGGGCGACCTGGCCCGGCTCGGCGCTTAACTCCGTGACCGCCCACAGGTATGGCTCGGGTGCGGGCTTCCACCGGCGCACATGGTCCACGGATAGGTTGCGCTGAATGTAGCGGTCGAGCCCGGCGCGGGACAGTAGCACGCCGACCAGATCAGCGCTGCCATTGGTCAACGTCACCGCGGGCGTACGTGTGTCGTGCAGCATGCGCAGGGCTGGCTCCACGTCGGGGTGCGGATCCAGCTGCCGGAAAGCGCCAAGGACAGTGTCGATCGCCGCATCATCGATGGCGACCGGGTCAAGCGCACGCAGCGTTTGCCCAGCTACGGTCCCGAACGGCCGGTAATCACCCATCGCGGTCAAAGCGAAACCGTCGCGCAGCAGCCGGGCGAACCACAACGGCACCGACGCCGGGTCCAGGCCAACAGACGCAAACGCCGGGCAGAGGCCGTCAAGAGAGAACAGGGTCTCGTTGACGTCAAACGCCACCACCTGCACAGGTTGTTCGGCCATGCGCTGATCCTCTCCCGAATGGGGCCCGGACGCGACTCGCTCGCTCGTTAGCGCCATGGCCGAGCAACGCCGACCGTCGGAGCCCGTCGCGATCACCACCTCAACGCGCTGCTCGCCGTGGGCCAGCAGGCCGCGCAGGTGGCGGCTGGTCGGTCGGCGGGTTGACCGAAACCGCGCGTGGAGCCGCGGCGAGCCGCCTCTAGCTGAACGGCGTGCGTGGTCGGTCTTGCTTGTCCCCGTCGAGGTTCAAGTCGACCCGTTCGTTGTAGAAGCAGGCCATGCCGGCGATCTTTTGGCTCTCCGGCAGCGGGGTGCGATAACACCAAACCAGGTCCGGGTGCTCAGTGTCGCCGGCCACGACGCTCCAGTACGTGGCGGTGCCCTTGTACGGGCAGTGGGTCTCGGTGTCCGACGGGCGCAGCAGGGGTGCGCGACGGGATCAGACACAGGTAGGAGCCCGTCCACGAACCGAAGGAGACGCTCGTGCCTGCGCCGTTTGTCTGGTTTGACCTCACCACCGCCCATGGGGAGGACGTGCGGACCTTCTATGCCGACCTGTTCGGGTGGTCCATCGGCCCCGGAATGGGCGACTACGTGGGCTGGATGACCGACGCCGAACAGCCGTGGGCGGGAATCGCGTCCGGCGACGCCGGCCGCTGGGTGCCCTACGTCGTCGTGGACGATCTGGACTCGGCGACCAAGCAGGCGAAGGCGCTGGGCGGCACCGTCGTACGGGACAAGACCTCCGGTCCGGCCGGCACATCGGTGTTCGTGGCTGATCCCTGCGGTGCGGTGGTGGCATTGTTCGCTCCGGCGGCCGTATGAGCCGGGCAGCGCCGACGGTGAACGGCGAGGAGCTGTTCTGGGACCTGGTCGAGCCGTTGTTCGCCGATCCGGCCGTGCAGCGGTCGACGATGATGGGCCTGCCCTGCGTGCGCCTCGATGGCCGGTTCTTCGCCTCCCTCGACCGCCGTACCGGTGCCCTGCTGGTGAAGCTCCCACCGGACCGCGTCCAGCGGGTCGTCGCCGACGGGGACGGTGAACCGTTCGCACCCGCCGGGCGGGTCTTCCGCGAATGGGTCGCCCTGCCACGGCCGGACCGACGACGCTGGCGTGCTCTGCTCGCCGAGGCCCAGACCCACGCCCGCGGTACCGGTATGGCCGACCACAGTGGACAGTCCAGCACCGCCGGCTTTACCGGCTTCGGCCAGGACGGACTCGAGTTTCTCGCCGGGCTGGAACGGGACAACTCCAAGCGGTTCTTCGACGCCCACCGCGAGGTCTACCGACGTGACCTCCTCGATCCGTCCAAGGCCCTGGTTGTCGCCCTCGGCGAGACGCTGCGCAAGCGGATATCCGGCGAACTCAAGGCCGAGCCGCGGGTCGGTGGAAGCCTGTTCCGGATCGCCAACGATCTGCGCTTCGCCAAGGACAAGCCGCCGTACAAGGCGCACCTCGACTTCTCGTTCTGGCAGGGGCCGCACGGTCCCCGCACGGACCCGTCGCTGCTGCTTCGCATCACGCCGGCCGAGATCCATCTTGGCTGCGGCATCTTCGGAGTTGCCGGAGCCGCGTTGGACCGTTACCGCCGCGCGCTGCGCGACCCGACCTCGCTCGCGGCTTTGGACGCTCAGGTCACGGGTCTGCTGCGGGCGGGCGCCGAACTCAGCGAGCCCAGCCGCTTCCGTGTCCCGGCCGGCTTCGATCCCGCCAGCCCGGCGGCGCGTTTCGCGGTACGGGATGGGATTCAGGTCGTACGCCGCTTCCCGCGACCGTCGGCGGTCACCTCGGCCAAACTCGTCACCTGGTGCGCCGACCGGCTGGCTCCGTTCGGCGCGGTCCACGGGTGGCTGGTAGAGAACGCGACGTAAAGCTCGGGTTGGGGTCAGCGCGCGTCCCAGGCGACCTTCTCCTCGACGTACACACGGAGCGAGTCCAGCGACTGTTGGAAAGCGCCCTGCACGCCAGCCGTGAGCTGCTCGGCGCTGCTCGGGTCGAGCGGTTCGAAGATGGTTTCCAGGACCACGTCGCTGGTTCCGGCTGCGGTGCCGCCGGTGACCGTGAACGTGCCGCCCGATTCGCGGACCGGCAGCGGTACCCGGATGTGGTCGAACCGGAAACTGCGTGCGTCGTCCGACACGTCGCTGATGCGTTCGTGCACCTCCTGGCCATCGGCCATCGTGCACACCCGCAGGTCGCCGTCCACGCGCGCCGCGACGACCCCCGGTAGCCATTGCCGGGTGGCGGGCATGTCGGACAGTACGGCCCATACCTCGTCCGGCGCGGCGTTGACGGTCACAGTGTGACGGATGGTGGGCATCGGTGGGTCCCTTCGGTGAAGTGCCTCTTACCCGTTGTGACGGCACGACGGGTGCCGATTCATCGCGGCGGCCGAGGGATCTAGCCTGGAGCGGTGACGACCACCACCGACCGATCCGCCGGTGACGCTCACGGCGACGCCGCCATCGAGCAGGTCGTCCAGTCGCACCGCCGTGAACTGCTCGTGCACTGCTACCGGATGCTCGGCGGTCTCGAGGATGCTGAGGACGCCGTACAGGACACGCTGCTGAAGGCCTGGCGGCGCCTCGACACGTTCGAAGGTCGCTCGTCGATGCGGGCGTGGCTGTACCGGATCGCCACCAATGTGTGCCTGGACGCGCTGGACCGACGGGCCCGGCGGATCCTGCCCACCGCCTTGACCGGACCGGCCGATCCGACCACTGCGCCCGCGCCGGACGACCTCGACACACCATGGCTTCAACCGATCCCCGATACGCTCCTGGACCTGGCCGAGGACGCGGCGGATCCGTCCACAGTGGTCATTGCGCGCGAGCACGTCGAGCTCGCGTTCGTCGCCGCCATCCAGCACCTGCCGGCCCGCCAACGCGCCGTGCTCATCCTGCGCGAAGTCATCGGCTACAGCGCCGCCGAGACCGCGAGCCTGCTCGACACGTCCCCGGCGGCGGTGAACAGCGCTCTGCAGCGCGCCCGTGCCCTGCTCGACGCCGGGCTGCCCCACGAAGCGCTGCACCGGCCCACGGGTGACCCGGCCGAGCTGCTCCAGCGGTATATGCGGGCCTGGCAGGCCGGCGAGGTCCAGGCCCTGGTGGCCCTGCTACGCGCCGACGCGCACATGGCCATGCCGCCCACACCGTCCTGGTATCAGGGCCGCGACAACATCGGCGCCTACCTACGGCAGCTGTTCTCAACGCCATGGGGACGGGGGCTCGAACTGGTGCCCACCGCTGCGAACCGGCAACCGGCCCTGGCCGTGTACGCACCGGGCCGTGTCCCGTTCGCGGTCAAGGTGTTCACTGTGGACGGTGCGCACATCAGCGCCATCACCGGCTTCGTTTCTGCCGGCGTATTCGAATCATTTGGGGTGAGATGATCGAGAATGGCCACTTGCCGTGCGAGTTCCCGTTGATCTGGATCTCCAGTTCGTGTTTGCCTGGGTAGATCTGTCGAGTTGTCATATCACTCCGCATGAGGTGTCGCTTGGTGAGCGTGACCTGCTCGCCTCGGGCGAGCGACAGCCGCTTGAGCTTGAAGATCTTCCGGCCGCTCAGCTTGCCCTCCTTGTTCGAGAAGTGAATGACGTAGTCGACGATGGCGTCGCCGTCCTCGTGTACGCGAACGTCGAAGGCGAACTCGAATGCCGTGTCGAGCGAGACCTGACCCGGCAGCTTCACGTTCAGCACGTCGAGTCTGGGCTGGGCGGTAACCCCGAGGAGTTCCATGGCACCCGGGTGCCCGTTCCTGATCAGACTCCGTGTTGCGTGCCGCACGATGAATGCCATCTCGCTTGGGCTCTGTCGCGCCGAGTCTCGCCATCGCGCCAATGTGTCGATCGCAAGGTCTGGGTCCGCCTTTGAGATGTCGTTGATGTGATTGGCCACCGACCGGGTGACGAAGCGGGTGGGATCGACGAACAGCTTGTCGAGGATCGGGATCGCTGCGGTCGTCGGTACGTTGAGCCTGCGCGACCAGGGCAGCCTCGGTCGGGTTCCCTCACTGCACAACCTCCGGACGTGGTAGTGCTCGTCGTCGGCCCAGACGAGGAGGGTGCGCAGTGTTTCCTTGGGAAGTTGTTGATGAATGTTCGGATGGCGTCCTCGGCGGAGAAGCGCATGGTGAGTCCGCGCAACGCTGCCAGCGAAAAGTTCAGGTCATCGGACGTGCAGCCCCGTTGCGCGACGTACTCGGCATACGGTGCGTAGATGAAGTCGCCGAAGTCGCCGTCCGACCGTGCCGGATCGCTTGGCGCGGGCAACGAGCGAAGGATGACGCCCACCGCCGGCCGGTAGTCGCCGGGCAGGTGCCTGGCCAGACACTCGGCGATCCAAGCGATACGTTCCTTGAGCGCCAGGTCAGGAAACCGTGCCACCACCGCGTGGACAAAGTCGTCCGCGCGAAACTCCGCCTGCACGGATGCCAGCTCGGCGGCGAGCGCGGCGACCTTGGCCCGGTTGAAGAGCTGGTCCTTCAGCGGAAGCCTCGTCGGCCGGGTCATTCGTAGGTCTTCACGACTTCCTAGCTTCGGTAGTCGTCGTCGCCATGCATGATCGAGAAGTACGCCGCGCAGACGTCGCTGGTCTGCTCGGCCTCGATGACCCGGTCCATCGCCTCCAGGTCGCGGAAGAACACGATGTCGGCGTAGTCGCCGGAGTTGGCGTCCTTGACGAGGATCCGCTTGACGATCCCGTCCTGCGTCTTGACGAAGCGCGCCTCGAACTCGTCGGACGCGGCCAGCAGCATCTCCTCGGTGACGGTGGCCTTCAAACGTATGGGCGCAATCGCGATGTGCATCTCGCTCCTCCTTCGGTCACATCCCACGCTACGGCCGAATGTGCCATCATCTGGCATATTTGATTGATGGCGGGAGCGCAGACCGGACAGAGCCGGGTCACGCGGCTCGATGCTCTCAAGGGTCTGCTGGCCGAACGTGACGTCACCACCGCAGGGGAGCTCGCTGCCGAGCTGGGTGTGAGCGTACGAACGCTGCACCGGGACCTCGCCACCCTGCGTGACCTCGGCACCCCGATCGACGGTGACCGCGGCCGAGGAGGCGGGCTCCGCCTGGAACGCGGGTGGTCGCTGGGCCGGGTCCACCTCAACGAGTCAGAGGCCATGGGCCTCCTGCTGAGTCTGACGATCGCGGAAAAGATCGGCTCCCCGCTCCTCCTGTACGACCTACGGTCAATCACCCGCAAGGTCAGCGCGGCCTTCGCCCCGGCTCAGGCCCGCCGAATCATGGCGCTGCGCCGCCGCGTCCTTGTCGGCGAACCGGCGTCGGAGCGGGTACTCGCCTCCTACGATCCGCCACTGCCCCACATCACCCGACCGCTCCTGGACGCCTTCATCCGCCAGCAGCTCATCCGAATCACCTACGAGGATCAGCTTGGCGTCTCCACCGAACGCGACGTCGAAGTGCAGTACCTCTACTACAACGTGCCCGTCTGGTATGCGTTGACCTGGGACCGCCTTCGCGACGACGTCCGGTTCTTTCGCATCGACCGCATCAAGAACCTCAGGAGCCTCTCCGCCGAGTTCCGGCTCCGCCGTGCTGACGCCTTCCTCACCGCCGGCGAGGTCGATGCACGGACCGTGTGACGACGGCCGCGAAGCCAGTCACGGCCGGCCCGCGGTCCACTGGGAGATCTGGCGACGTGCTGCGGTCACCAACGTCCGGGCCGCTTCGGCGCCCTGCGCACGGGCCATCCAGTTGACGGCTATCGCCATGCCCACCATGACTCTCAACCGCGTCGGGTGTTGCCTCCGGTCCACTTCGCCGCGGTCCACGGCTCGTGTTAGTGCGGCCGACATGGCCGCCTCGAGGCGCTCGTGGTACCGGTCGACGCGTTCCCGAAGCCCGGGCGTCAGGTCGCCGAGAGCGCCCAGGTTGACAATGAGACAGCCGCTCGACCCCGGCGCGCTCGCCTTCATGGTGCCGAGGTCGACGAAGAACCTGTCGAGATCGGCGAGGCCGCGTGATCCGTTGAGCATCGGGTCGAGGAGTCCGTTGTCCGTCATCGACTGATAGCGGTCGACCGCCGCGAGTAGCAACCGCTCCTTCGGTCCAAAGGTGTTGAGCAGGCTAGAGCGGGACAGGCCCGTGGCCTCCTCGAGCAGCACTGTGGTTGTCGCTTCGTAGCCGTTGACCCAGAACGTTTCGACCACACGGTCCAGCGCCTGAGCCGGTTCGAAGCCCAGCGGTCGCCCCCCGGTGGGTGACGTGCTGTTCGCCATGAGCGGACACCTGCCCCTCGCGAGAATTGTTACGAGCGTATCAGAACGTGTTAGCGTCAAGTGCGTTCTGATACGTGCGGTACAGAACTCGAGGCGAGGAGCCCCAATGTCCACCCTTCCATCACAGCAGCAACCCACCCGCGGCATTCTCGGCTGGCTCATCCGGGCCAACACGACCCGCAACCTCGCGGTATGGGTCCGAGGGATGCGGGTACTGCTTCCTTTGTTCATCGGTGCCCTGTGGATCGCCGGGGCGGTGAGCACCGCCGTCGCGATCCCTTTGGGGGTGTTGGCTCTCATGCTCCTGCCCACAGCGTTCACCGGCGCCTGCAGCATCTACTACGCACTGGGGGTCTCGACACTCCCGAAGCGCAACCGCTGATTCGGAATCACGGCCTCTCATCGTGGCGACGACGGTCGTCCACGATGAGAGGCTCACCGGACCTCAGCCTGCCGGATGGTCGCCACGGAAGAACCGCTCCGCGTCGGCGTCTCGCGGGTACATCAGCTCCACCCGCAATTCCGCGAGGGTGATGTCGGCCGCGAGGTCAAACCGGGCCACCATGGAGATCGTGCGGACGACCGTACCGTTGATCAGAAGCTCTGGGCACACGGTCACCTCACTCGCCGGCGACGGCCGTTCGACCGCATCGAGCGCGATCTCCGCTGCTCGGACGAGGTCCTGCAGTTCGCCGTCGAACGGGTCGCGCTCGGCCTGCTGGCGGAGTCGGTCCAGTCCGGCCCAGGCCACCTCGGACCAATTGACGACCATGGCCGCGGACGCCGGATTCGTCAACACATCCCGGACGAAGTTGATCCCCTCCAGACCATCACCGAACAGCGATCTCGCGGACCGGTTGGCCAGGACGACGGTCCAGTGCCGGTCGAGCGCCATCGCCGGGTATGGGTCGTGGGCATTGAGCAGCCCGTCCAGCGCCCGCCGGTACGGCGCGAGGTCGGCGCTGTCGATCGCCGCTTCCCGGTACTCGGCCTTCAAACCGGCGGCCCGCAGGAGCTGGTTGCACTCGCGCAGGCCGACATCGAGAGCGGTGGCCAGACGGATCGTCATGTGGTGGCTGGGCCGGGAGCGTCCGGTCTCCAGAAAGGAGATGTGGCGCGTGGTCGAGCCAGCCAGGCCGGCCAGGACGAGCTGGCTCAACCCCCGGCGCTGGCGCCACTGGCGCAGCCGGTCACCGAACGGGAACCCCTCGTCGCGTACGACGACACCAGTCGCAGCCTGACCTATGAGGCCACAGCCATGCCCTCGTTCGTCACCACCGCCCGCAACACCTGGACCGTCACGCCGCTCGACAACGCCAGCTGCGTCGTGACCCTGGACGCCCAGTTCGACACCCGGGGCGTCCTGGGAACCCTGGCCCGGTGGGTCATGCTCGCCCAACTCGGCCGAACCAGCCAGCATTTCGGCGACGACCTTCGGCACTTCGTCGAAAACGGCCGCCCGTCCCCGCGCAAACAACGGCAACTGCGGCGAGGGTGATGCGCAGCCCGCCCCACGCCGACAACACGATCAGGGCACGATGGAGCGAGCGATGCGGAACCCGACGTCGTCGATCTGAAGGCTCGGGTGGCTGCGGCGCCGCACGGAGGCCCGGCAGCTCCAAGGCTCGTCGAACCAGCCACCGCCACGCAGCACCCGGTAGGGGCCGTAGACCTCGGCGTCGTAGATGTCCCAGCACCAGTCCCAGACGTTGCCGAGCATGTCGTACAGGCCCCACGGGTTGGGTCGCTTGCCGCCGACGTCGTGGATTCGCTCCAGCGAGTTGCCGCGGTACCAGGCGATCTCGTCGAGTGACCCGTAGTGCGGGCCGGTGGTGCCCGCACGGCACGCGTGCTCCCACTCGGCTTCGGTCGGCAGTCGGTACCCACCGGCGAGGGCGTCCCACGTGACGCCCTCGCCGTGGTGTGGACGTGGTAGGCGGGGCGAAGCCGTCGCGTTGGGACAGGGCATTGCAGAACCGGACCGCGTCCCACCAGGAAACGCCCTCGACGGGCAACTGATCCCCTTGGGCGCTGCTCGGCCGCTGGCCGGTGATCTCTGCGTACTGCGCCTGGGTGACCGGGAACGCGCTGAGTTGGTATGGCGCGAGTTCGACCGGCCAGCGACGCTGCGTACGCCGGTCCGACAGGGTTACCTGGCCTGACGGGATTGAGATCATCACGTTCGCGTGGCTACTTCGGCGGCAGGGTGGCCACAATGGCCTTCGCCTGCGTCAGCCACCGATCAAGATCCCCGTCGTCCAGGTGCTCGCCGGCGACCAGGATCCAACCGCGCATCGGCCGGCCAGTGATGTCAAAGACCCGTACGCCCGGCTCGGCCAGTGCGCGTCGGTGTCGTCGGGGTTGATCCGGGCGATCAGCTCGTCACCGTGCACGCCGACCGTCATGTTCCCGTGGGTGAGGAAGGCGATCCCACCGAACATCCGCTTCTCGGCGACTCCGGGGGCCGCGGTCAGTTTCTCGCGGACCCGGTCGGCCAGCACCTCGTCGAAGGCCATGCCGAAATCGTAAGGCCCACGGCCGGGTCCACCGATCGGTTATCGGTCCGTGCCGGCACGATCAGTATGTCGGTCGCCGACGTCCAGAATTGGCCGCCGGCTCCGACCATGGGGGAAGCGCCCGCCGGGCGCCGCCCGAAGGGAATTCGAGATGAAGTACATGATCATGATGTTCGGCGGTATGGGCGAGAGCTTGTCCACCCGGACGCCGGAGTGGATCAAGGGTATGGGCGAGCTCATGATGACGATCCAGGGCGAACTTGCCGAGGCCGGCGAGCTGGTGTCCGGATATGGGCTCGTTGACCCCACGCAGGCCAAGACGGTCCGGTTCGAGGCTGGTGCGCCGGTGGCAACCGACGGCCCGTACGCGGAGATCAAGGAGTCACTGGCCGGCTACTGGATCATCGACGCGACCGAGCAGCGCGCCCTGGAGATCGTTTCCCGGGTCGTCGCCTACACCGAACATCCCATGGAGATCCGGCAAGCCATGCACGAATCCGTCCCCGCCTGACCATGGCGTCCGACCGCGTCGAGGACCTGCTGCGCGAGTACGCACCGCAGGTCCTCGGCGTGCTCGCCCGCCGCCACGGACAGTTCGACACGTGCGAGGACGCCGTGCAGGAGGCGCTTACCGCCGCCGTCGTACAGTGGTCGCTGCAGGGAATCCCCGAACAGCCTCGAGCCTGGCTGCTGACCGTGGCTACCCGATGGCTGGTCGACTACTGGCGCAGTGACAGCGCCCGCCGGCGCCGCGAGGAAACCGTCGCGCTGCTGGAGCCCATCGATCCCGCCGACTCAGTACCGCACCACGACGACACGTTGACCCTGTTGGTGTTTTGCTGCCATCCCGCTCTGTCCCCGGACTCACAGGTCGCGCTCACCCTGCGGGCCGTTGGCGGCCTCACCACGGCGGAGATAGCGGCCGCCTTCCTGGTACCGGAATCCACAATGGCCAAACGCATCAGCCGCGCGAAACAAGCCATCCGTGCCGCCGGTGGGCGATTCGAACCGCCACCCGCCCACCAACGCGCCGAGCGCATCCAACTCGTCCTGCATGTGCTGTACCTGATCTTCAACGAGGGCTACACCACCAGCGCCGGACCCTCGCTGCACCGCACCGACCTGACCGCCGAGGCCATCCGCCTCACCCGGCTCGCTGCGCGCCATCCTGCCCGACCACGGCGAGGCCGCCGGCCTGCTCGCGCTGATGCTGCTCACCGACGCCCGCCGCGCGGCCCGCACCGACAGCGACGGATCGCTGGTCCCGCTCGACGAACAACGTCGTGACCGGTGGGACTCCGGTGTGATCGCCGAGGGCCTCGCGCTGCTGCACCGGACCCTCGGCACCACCAGCGTCGGTCCGTACCAGGTCCAAGCGGCGATCGCCGCGTTGCATGACGAGGCGTCCACCGCCGAGCAGACGGACTGGCCCCAGATCCTCGCCCTGTACGAAGTCCTGGAGACCATCGCCCCGGGACCGCTGGTCACGCTGAGCCGCGCCGTCGCGCTCGCCCACGTCCACGGCCCCACCGCGGCCCTCGCGCTGGTCGGCACCCTCGACGACGACGCCCGGCTCGTGCACAACCACCGACTCGAAGCGGTCCGAGCGCACCTGCTGGAGCAAGCCGGCGACCCGGCCGCAGCCCGCGACGCCTACGAGCGGGCCGCCCGAGCCACCGCCAGCCGACCCGAACAGCGCTACCTCACCCTGCGCGCCGCGTCTCTCCGCGAACTGCTGCCACCACCGACCACGCCCTAGCCGGAGTACCTGGTCGACGCGCATGGGCGGCTAACTGGACATTCTGACCGAGGTGACGGAGGCGTAGCGTCAACGCAGGGGTCGTTGACCGGAAGGAGCCACGTGGCTGTTGACGTGCTGAGCGAGGTGCTCATCGACCGCCCGTGCGACCAAGTGGCCGGCGTACGCAGCCGACCCGTCCCACGCCCCGGACTGGTACGTCAACATCGACTCGGTCGAGTGGCACACGGAACCTCCACTGCGGATCGGAAGCCGGGTAGCGTTCGTCGCCCGATTCCTCGGGCGGCGGCTGGAATACACCTACGAGATCGTCGAACTCGACCCAGGCCACCGGCTGGTGATGCGCACCGCCGAAGGCCCGTTCCCGATGGAGACGACCTACACCTGGCAACCACACCCGTCCGGCGGTACCACGATGACGCTACGCAACCGCGGCGAACCGGCCGGCTTCGCCCGCATCGGCGCCCCCGCCATGGCCGCCGCCATGCGACGCGCCAACCGCAAGGACCTGACCCGCCTCAAGTCCCTGCTCGAAGGACGCGCCGCCTGATGCCGGAGGCATTGTCCGGGCATGTCCGCCGAGATGAACCGTCGGATCGCGCGACTAGGGGCGTTCGAGTCGCTCCTTGCGCGTCGACAGGATAGTGGACATCTCCGTGGCGGTTTCGCGGCGGACGATGAGCAAACCAGAATCCTGCCGATGCCGTAACCAGTGAAGTCGACACTGATGGTCAGCCGGGACCGAGCCTTACGCACGGGGCCGCGCCGAGATGGACCAGACCGCCGCGCCAGTGCCCGCTATACCTCGGCCGCCCAACCATCGCGACGCGTCGATCGTCCCGTCCGATGCGGTCTTGTGATCCCTCGTAGTGCTGACGCGGGGCTTGTCCGCGATGACATCTCGATGACAAATGATCAACGGCTAGATCATCAACTGCGACGATCTAGCCGTTGACCTGGGATTTCTCGGTGGAGCTGAGGGGACTCGAACCCCTGACCCCCTCGATGCGAACGAGGTGCGCTACCAGGCTGCGCTACAGCCCCTGGACCGTCGACAAGGCTAACAGGCCGCCCAGCGCCGCCGCGAACCAGATCCCGAGGGTCGCAGCCAACGGAAGAACGCGCCGACCTTGGCAATATGCGCGCGATCGGAGATCAAAGTACACGCATTTCACCAAGGTCTCCGCGCCGTTTAGCGCTGTCGGCCCCGCGCTTGGCGCCGTCGCTCGTGAGCTGGGAGCGGCCGGCACCGGAGCGGCGGGCGGCGACGCGGTCTGCGGCCCGGCGGTCGTGCTCACGGCGGACGGCAGCCTGCTGGGCGGCGATCCACGCCTGCCGGCGGCGCAACACTCGACGGCGTCGGGCGGCGACAACGGCCCGGCCGCGCAGGTACACCAAGTCGGCGAGCAGAACCGAGAACGAGACGGAGAACCCGATCCAGAAGCCTGGCCCGACCAGGACCACTCCCGCGAGCTCGACGAGGTTCAGCAGCACGAGGGCTACCAGGACCCGTCGGCGGCGGTGCATGGCCGTCGAAACACGGCGGCGACGGCGCGGCGGCGCATAGCGCGCGCGCTTGCGGGCGAGCGGAGTGCGGGCAGGCGGAGTGCGGGCAGGCGAGGACGGGACCGACGAGGAAGGCGCGGGAGCGCGGCGGGGGCGGGACGCCATGCCAGCGGGGTGCCGATACCGTGGCGGGTTCACCGGGCGGGCGCCGGGAACGGTGCGGCGACGGCGACGACGGGAAAGCACCCGCGCCGTGGACATCGCTCGCTTCACAGCGACCGGTTCCGGGTCGTCGTACCGGCGGGTCAGCGCGGGTGCGAGGGCCAAGAGTCCGGCCGCGGCGAGGACAGCGAGGAGCACCGAAGTTGGCACCCCGCACCTCCCACCATGATGGTTATTGCAGGGTACGGCCCATCAGTGGGCAAAAGGCGCACGCCAGGCTGACGCAAGACATGATCTAGGGCAAAACCGGGCGCGTAGAGATGGCGACAAACCCGCTTTACCCAGATCATCGGAGCACGGCGAGATCATCGGAGCACGGCGAGATCATCGGTAGAAGGCGAGAGCGCTAGCGGGCCGGGGCAAGGCCGCGTATGCGGTGCCAGCGCGCCAGCAGGCCACCCTCGGCGCTGACGTCCTCGGTGGTCAGTGCATAGCCGACGTGGTCGCGCCAGGCGCCATCGATGTGCAGGTACTTCGCGTGGTACGCCTCCTCCCGGAAGCCGAGCTTCTCGACCACCCGGCGCGAAGACTTGTTCTCTGGACGGATGTTGACCTCGATCCGGTGCAGGCCGCCCGCGACGAAGGCGTGGTCGACGGCGAGGGCGAGGGCGGTGGGGATCACGCCTCGTCCGGCGACCCGGGAGTCGACCCAGTAGCCCGCGTAGGCGGAGCAGAACGCCCGCCGCACGATGTTGCCGAGGGTGATCTGTCCGACGAACTGCTCCCGCCGGAAGCCGGGCGTGGTCAGGCACACCGCCCAGGGCATCGCGCCGCCCGCGTTGGCGACCCGCTTCAGTTCCTTGCAGATGAGACGGAACGCGGCCGGCGAGTTCAGATCGGCCCAGGTCCCGGCGGTCGGGGTCGGTTCCCAGACGGACAGCCAGCTCTCATTGGCGATACGGCAACGCGACCAGGGCCGCGCGTCGGAGCGCTTGTACGGCCGGAGCATGACGTCGCCGTGCGGGTCGGTCAGGATCACCGGCCAGCCAGGTGCAACCATGTGCCACCTACCGCCCTCTTCTCCTCACTGAGCTGAAGGACGGAGCTTACCGCCGGCTGAGTCAGTCCCTCGACTCGCCGTTGAGGTCCTTGTTCACGTAGTCGGTGAGCCAGCTCGTGAAGGCCGGGCCTAGATCGGGCCGCCGCGCCGCGATCTGAACCACAGCCTGCAGGTAACCCAAGGGAAGACCGGTGTCGTACCGCACGCCCCGGTAGACGATCCCGTGCACCGGAATACCCTCCGCGAGCAGCAGCGCCATGGCGTCGGTCAACTGGATCTCACCGCCAGCGCCTGGCTTGATTCGCCGGATCGCATCGAAGATCTCCGGCGGTAGGACGTACCGGCCGACGACCGCCAGGTTGCTCGGGGCCTTGTCCGCGGGTGGCTTCTCCACTAGTCCGGTGACGCGGTATACCTCGCCGACACCCGGGTGCCCGGCGCCGGCGGCGCGCATCTCCTCCGCGGCCGGTGCCACAGACGCTACGCCGTACCGGCTGGTCTCCGACCACTCCACCTCGATGAAGGCCAGGACAATGCCGCCGGCTCGCGCCTGCAGGTCGAGCATCGCCGGCAGCAACGGTTGATCCTCGCTGAGAAACTCGTCGCCGAGCATGACCACGAACGGCTCGTTGCCGATGTGGGACTCGCCGTAGGACACGGCGTGCCCCAGCCCCAGCGGCTCGGCCTGTCGGCAGGTATAGATCTCGGCCAATTCACTCGGTCGCACGATCGCCGCCAGGCGCTCCATGTCGCCCTTGGCCTCCAGGCGCGACTCCAGGTACGGCTGGCGGTCGAAGTGGTCCACCATGCTGGTCTTGCCCCGTCCGGTGACCAGCAGGATGTCGCCGATTCCGGCCGCCGCCGCTTCCTCGACGATGTACTGCAGCACGGGGCGGTCGACCACTGGTAGAAGTTCCTTGGGCACGGCCTTCGTGGCCGGAAGGAATCGCGTGGCCAGACCCGCCGCCGGGATCACAGCCTTGACTGCCCGGGTGCGGGTAACGACATCGTCCGGCATGGACTTCAGGCTATCGGGCGGGCGTCAGCCAGGGGGCCGGTGTGCGCAGGGCGCCACGACCGAGGGGGTGAGATCCGGTTCGCCTCGGGCTGGGTACGGAGTCTCGGCCAGCACGAACGTGTCGCGGCCCGCCGCCTTCGCCGCGTAGAGAGCCTGGTCGGCGGCCTCGAGGAGGTCGACGCCGGTGCGGGCGTGTCGCGGATATACCGCGACTCCGACTGACACGGTGATGGCGACCACGTCAGCGCTCGACGGTCCATCAAGTGGGAACGGAGCGTCACGAACCGCTGCGCCAATGCGACGTGCGGCGGTCAAACTACCCGGAATATCGGTTTCTGGGAGGAGGACCACGAACTCCTCGCCCCCGGGACGGAACGCAGAGTCGACCTCCCGGACGGCGCGGCGAAGCCGGCGGGCGAACTCGACCAACACCGCGTCGCCGGCGCGGTGACCGTACCGGTCGTTGATCGACTTGAAGCGATCGACGTCGAGCGCGAGCACCCCCAGCGCGCGACGGAATCGGCTCGCCCTTTCGATCTCCAGGCGAAGTACGTCGGCCAGGTGCCGGACATTGCCCAACCCGGTCAGCGGATCGGTGATCGACAAACGTTGCGTCTCCTGCAGGTCTGAGATCAGCCGATCGACGCCGCGGCCCAGGCGGCCGGCCTCGTCCCGACCGGTGAGCATCGACCGCACCAACAGGTCACCGTCGGCGGCTCGATCCACTGTGGACACAAGCTGCCGAAGCGGCCGGGTCGCGAGGGCGGCCAGCCACCATCCCAAGAGGACCGCCGCCAGTACGGCCACCCCGGCCGTGACCAGTAACAGTGGAATGGGGCTTCCGGATGGCTGCGGCGTGGACGACGACGCGAGGTCGAGCCGAAGCGGCTGATCCGGGTAGGTCGGCAGACTTCCGTCGGGTGAAAGGCTTCGGTCGGGTGACAGACGCAGTGGCGTGCCGGCGGCCGCCGACAGATCGGAAAGGAAGGCCTCGTCGAGGGGCTGGACGGCGTACACGTAGCCCGCGGATCCGGGGATCTCGGCCCGGGCGGCGAGCCCGGTGGGGACGGCTGCCGAGGCGCTGGGAGTGGTTCCGCAGATCGCCCACGGTCCCGTCGCGTCCGCCGGAGTGACCGCGAACGACTTGCCCGCCGCCGCGGCCGCGCTCGCCAGGCCCTCCGCCGTCACCGCGAGATGCTGGCACCGGGCCGCGACGACGGCCCGCACGGCCGTACCAGCGCGGTCAATGAGGTTGGTCCGGCCGACCGCGACCGCCGAGGCGTCCGGGATGACGCCGGCCAGGACACCAACGCCCACGAGCATCGGCACGAGGAGAATGCCGGCGAAGGCGAATGCCAGGCGTGCCCGTAGCGTCACCTACCCTCCCCAGTACCCGTGCCGGCAGTGCTGTGATGCTGTCCTGACCAACCGTCCGGTACGTCCCGAGGACGTGGGGTCGCCGGAGGTGTGTGACATATGTCAGGAAAAAGGGTGCTCCGTGAGGCTGTGCTCGCCGATCGTGCGGCGCTGACACCCCGGGCGCGCGCCGAGGCCGATGCCGCCCTGGTAGCGGCCGCCTGCCGGCTGATCCAAGGCGCAGCGCGGGTGGCCGGGCACGTGCCGCTCGCGGACGAGCCCGGCGGACCGGGCCTGCCCGCGGCACTCGCTACCGTGCTGCCACCGGGGGGCGCACTCATGCTGCCCGCCCTGACACCGGACCGGGACCTGGACTGGGCGGCGTACGACGGAACTCTGGCGGCGGGTGCGACGCTGCCTCGCGTGCGCGAGCCGGTCGGCCCACGGCTGGGGCCCGACGCCATCGCGACTGCCGAGATCGTCCTCGTGCCCGCGTTGGCGGTCGATTCGGCGGGCACGCGCCTGGGGCGTGGTGGCGGCTCTTACGACCGGGCGCTGGCTCGGGTTCAGCTGGAGGTGCCGGTGATCGCGCTGCTCTATGCCGACGAGCTCGTACCGGTACTACCAGCGGAACCTCATGATCGTCCCGTCACCGCCGTTCTTACGCCGGCCGGCCTGGTCCCGGTCGGCCCGCGTTAGCTGGGTCACCCGTTCCGGGGCAGGGAGTGGACGAACCCGTGCGCAGTACGTCACCATTGGCACTCGTAGTGTCGGAGTGCCAGACGCGCCGGCAAGATCACGGAGGCCCACGTGCCCACGTACCAGTACTCCTGCACCGCCTGCGGCCACCAGCTCGAGGTGGTGCAGTCCTTCTCGGACGCCGCGCTCACGCAGTGCCCGGAGTGCGACGGCCGGTTGCGAAAACTGTTCTCCGCCGTGGGGATCGTCTTCAAGGGCTCCGGGTTCTACCGGACCGACTCGCGCTCGGGGTCCTCGACCGAGGGCGAGAGCGGCGGGACCAAGGAGACCGTGGGCGCGGGTGCGAAATCTGATGCCGCCGCCGCAAGCACTGGTACGGATTCGGGTTCCGGTACGGGTTCGAGCTCCGACTCCAGCGCGAGCAGCTCTGGCTCCAGCGCGAGCGCTCCGACTCCAGCGCGAGCAGCTCTGGCTCCAGCGCGAGCAGCTCTGGCTCCAGCGCGAAGTCGACCGCCGCGGTCTCCTAGCAGCGGCTAGCAGAGCGCCGGCGTCAGTCCCAGTGCGGCGGGCGTTCGGTCTCGAGGCGATCGTCGTTGTCGCGGGCTCGCTCACCCCAGCCGGCATCCGTGTCGTCGCGGGTGGTCTCCGGCAACACGGGATCGTCATCCAGCCACGCCTCGTCGTCGGAGAGTTCAACCAGTCGGTCGCCGTCGTCCACGAGTGACCACCCTACAGCGGGCGGGAACCGCAGTCCGTTATGTGGGGTTCAATGGGATTTGTGGACACCACGCTCGAGATCCGCGAGATGCTCGTCGCGCTCGCGCGCCGCTACGCATTCCGGGAGTTGGCCTTCCTCATCGGCGGCGGCGCGACCGGACTCGCCCTCAGTCAGCGTGAACTGGCCCGACTACAACAACTCTGTGCGTACGGGCAGCGGCTCCTAGAACTCGACGGCGAGGATCTGGCCAACCCCGATGCCGCCAAGGGCGCCTCCACGGACACCACATTCGCGATCCTGGTCGAAACCGAAATGGTTCCGCTGAGCCTCGTGGCCCGGGGGGCGTTGTGCAACATCCGCCAGCAGCCTGAGGAGAGCTCCACCGACGCGCTCTTCTCGCTGCATCCGACGTTCCGCCTGCTCCTCGAGGTCGTACAGATCCGCTGGGACCGCCACGACACGCTCTGGCTGATCTCCGGGGCACACATCGCGGGTGAGTATTCGCCGCTGTTGGCCTGGCAGCCGTACCTCGGTCATGCCGGAGATCCGTTCCGGCTGCGACGCGACCCTGCCTTCGCCGGACCGGGCAGTCGTTGGGGCCATATCGACGACCGGGCCTGCCCGCGTCCCAAGCCAGAGAAGGCCGCGGCGGCGCGGTCGCTGCGTGTCGCGGCCGAGTCGGCCTCCGGCTGGCGGGCCTACCTCGGCCGTCAGGACTCGGTCGTCTCCCACGCGCTCGCCGGCTGCGCGACGGATTGCCCGCTGCCGTGCACCGTGATCACGCAGTTCGGCCACGCCGACCGGGAGCGGTTGCGCGAAGCGTGCCGGATTGCGTTGGCGTACCAGAGCTGTGCGTTGGTTCGGCTGCGGCATCGAGCGCCCGTCGGGCACGGGTTCGGCGTGCCATCCCGCGACGAGGTCGCCGAGGCGTGGGACCGCAGCCGGCACGGGATCGCCAAGCGCGGCGGTCTGGGTGAGGCCGCGCTCGTCGAGGACGGCTTCCCGCTGCCCGGACTGCCCTCACTTTTCAGCGCGATCGCGGGCTCGCCGCTAGGGCCTGACACGCTCGTCCACGACACCATGCGCGAGCTGGTCCACGGTCTCGACCCGGATGGGATCGTGTGGTAGCCGACCTACCGTCCAAAGTGGAACAAGCGAAGGCTGTTGCCGACCACGCTCACGCTCGAGAGCGCCATGGCCGCGGCGGCGAACATCGGCGTGATCAGGCCCTCGCGCTGCAAAGCCCGGATGGATTCGACCTTCGCCGCCGGCAGGACCTCCGCCCAGGCGTCGTCGATCCCGACCTCGCGAGCGATCCGCGCCGCGTTGGCCCGGTTGTCTCCCGTCAGCAACACCGGGCGCAGTCCGAGGGACCGCAGTCGGGCCACCGCCGCGGCTGACGTGGGCTTGACCGCGTCCCGGACTTCGATGCGCCGTCGCTGGTGACCGTCACCTCGCCGGTGGCAACGTCAACCGCGACCTCCGACACGCGGGACAGTCGGGAGAGCTCGGTCGTGACCGACTGGACACAGTGGCCGCAGGTCATCCCGCTCACCTGAAAGGTCGTCCGTACCGGCGTCAGGACCGCACCAGCCGGGCGATGGCGTCGGTCGCCTCCTTGACCTTCTCGGTGGGGTCGCCGGCGCGGCCGGCCTCGACCACGCAATGGGCCAGGTGCCCCTCGAGCAGACCCAGCGCCACCGCCTGCAAGGCCTTGGTGGCGGCCGAGATCTGGGTGAGCACATCGATGCAGTAGGTGTCTTCTTCGACCATGCGGTGCACGCCGCGCACCTGCCCCTCGATCCGGCGCAGGCGCCCGAGCAGCGCCTGCTTCTCGGCGCCGTACCAGTAGGTCGCGTGGTCCTCGGTCATGCCGCCAACATACCCACCTAGGGTATGAGTACCCAATCGAGCGACCGCCTCGGCCACAACATGGGTCGTTTCTCACGGTGTGCTCGCGGGTCGGACTGCTGTCGTGACCCTTGCGATGGCCGTCCTGGTCACCGCCGGACCAACATCGTCCGCGCTCGCCGATCCGGATCTCGGCGACCTGGACCGCCAGATCACTGCGGCCGCCGAGCGGCTCGAGGTGCTGGTCGAGCAGCACAACGCGATTCGGGCCGACCTCGCGGCTACCCAGGCCCGGGCGGCTGACACCGCAGCAAGGCTCGCAGCGGACTCGTCCCGGCTCGAGCAGATGCGCGCCGACGCCGGACACGTGTCCGCCTGGGCCTACCGGACCGGTCTCGCCGGCGAGATCAGCGCCCTGCTCTCGGCCGGTTCGCCCCGGGCCATGCTCGACCAGCTCACCGCGCTCGAGGCACTCGGATACAACGCGCGCATCCGGATCACCGGGCTCGGCGACCTGCTCGATGGCCTGAAGCGGGATCAGGACAGCCTGGCTCAGCTGCGCGCGACCCAAGAACAGCAGGCCCACACCCTGGCCGACCTGACCGAGCAGGTGAGGCGGGACCTCGCGGGCCTTCGCCAACTTCGCAGCCGTACGGTCGCCGCTACCGCCGTCGCGTCGGCGCCACCGCGGCTGTCCGTGCCCGGAGCCGCCGGCACCGCGGTCGCCTACGCGTACGCCCAGCTGGGCAAGCCGTACGTTTTCGGTACCGCGGGTCCGAACACGTTCGACTGCTCCGGACTGACCATGGCCGCCTGGCGTGCCGCCGGTGTGTCGCTGCCGCACAACGCGGCCCGCCAGTACAGCTCGATCCCGCACGTCGCGCGGTCCGACCTCGTTCCGGGCGACCTGGTGTTCTACTACTCCGACATTCACCACGTCGCGATCTACGTCGGCAACGGGATCGTTATCCACGCGCCGAACTCGACGGAAACCGTACGGGCACAAGGAATCGACCTCGCGCCGATCTACGGATATGGACGACCGTAGATACTAATTGTGCGCGAACGCACACGCTGTGCGATCGGTTGGCGGGCGAGCATGTCTGAATGACGGCATGGCCGTGGATGTGCATCACTTCGCTTTCGGACCCGTCACCCCTGTCATCGCCGTGCTCTCAGCATTTCTCGGATGCCTGCTGGGCATCGTCCTTACGATCAAGGCGCACAAGTACACCGGCCGGCGCAGGGTTCGGCTGCTCCTGTACGGGTCGGTGGCGATCGGGGTCACCGGCGTGTGGCAAGCCAACCTGCTGGCGATGCTCGGCCTCGATGTGCCAGCGACGGTTGTTCGATACGACCCGCGGTGGGTTCTCCTCAGCCTGGGCGTGGCGCTCGCCGCCGCGATGGCCGGCCTGTTCGTCGCGAGTTATGGGCGGATCGGATTCCTGCGTCTTGCGCTCGCCGGGGCCATGCTCGGCGGCGGTGTGGCGGGCACGAACTACCTGCTGCTCCGCTCGCTGCGCGTCGGTGGGCAGATCACGTACCCGATGGCCTTGATGCCCCTGGCGGTGGCCTTGGCGATGGGCGTGGCGAGCATGCTGCTGCGTTTCCTCGTCGGAACCCGAAGCCTCCGGTCGGCTCTGCTGGCGGCCGCGGGCATGGGTGTGGCCGTCTGCGCCGTTCATTACGTGAGCGAGGCCGCGATTGCGGTGCACGTGGGAGGCACGGACGTCGAGGGCGGAGTCACCGGTCCGAGCCCCATGGTCATCGCTTTGCCGACGATGGTGCTGGGCGGCGTACTGATCGTGATGATGTGGTTCTTTACGGTTGGTACTGCCACGCTCCGCGACCTGCGGGCCATCTTCGATCCGCTCGACGATGTGGGCCAGATCGAGCCATGGATGATCGAAGAGGTCACCGCTCGGATCGCCCTGACCGCCATGGCCGAAAGGCCCGGCAGTTCGACGATCGCCCAAGCGTTTGCCGGACCGTGGCCCGGCCGGCCAGCGCCCGGGCCACGCCCCGTGCCAGGAATCACACCCGTATGGCGAGTTCTGCCGGTCTGGAGTCGGCCCGAGCTTGGCAACGCGATGTCCGCCCAGCGCACGGAACGCGGGAGCTTCGGGGACCGGCCGACGAACACACGGCATGTCGACCTGCCTACGCCGTCGGCCGCTCCGGTGTCGCCGGCCCCGGTCCCGGCGGCGGCCGCATTACCGTCCGATCTGGAGCCCGACGTCGGGCGGCAGTACATCGCTCCGTTGCCGCGTCGCAACGCCCGGCGCTGACCGCCTCACCGGCCTGGTGGGGCCAGGTCCCGGGAGGCCCGGCTGATGATCGCGATGGCGGTCCGCCGCGGCAGACGCGCCATCACCGCCGACGACAGCCGCATGGCGAGCCCGGGCACGATCCGCGGGCCATGGCCGAGGCCGCGCAGCGCGGCCGTCGCCACCTGGTCGGGCGAGAGCGTGCCCGGCGCCCGCCTCGCCTTGGTCTCGGCCAGCCCGGGCGTCTCGACGGCACCGGCGACGCACGCCACCACGTCGACGCCGGTTCCGCGCAGCTCGGCCCAGAGCCCCTCGGCCAGGACGGCGCCGAATGCCTTGGTCGCCGCGTAGACGCTGATCGGTGGCGACCCCTGCAGCCCGGCGAGCGAGGACATGATGATCAACCCACCGCGCCGGCGCTGCGCCATCGTCGGGAGGAAGTGGTGCGCCAGATGGAGCAGGGCGCGGCAGTTGAGGTCGAGCGCCCGCAGCGACTCGTCCAGGTCCATGCGGACAAATGAGCCGATCGGTGAGTATGCGGCGTTGGCGACAACGAGACCGACCTCCCGGTTTGCGGTGGCCGCCAGCGCTGTCGCCAGACCTTCGTCCGTCGCGAGATCGGCGCACACCGGCACCGTCTCGGTGGGCAACCGTTCGGCCAGAGCGACGAGCGGCTCACGCCGGCGCGCGATGAGAATCTGCTTCATCCCGCGCGCAGCCAGCGCGTTCGCGAAGGCGGCGCCGAGGCCTTTCGACGCCCCCGCGACCAAGGCCCAGGGACCGTAGCGCGCGGTGAAGTCGGTCATGTTGGTATGGCACGCCGCGAGAAGGGAAGGTCGCGCCACATTCGCGCGATCATCAGCAGCGGAAACGTCAGCCACGGCAGGTTCAGCAGGAAGACGAACCCGAAGTTCGGCGCCGGGGTCACGCCGAACCGCTCGTCCATGAGGATGATCAGAACGTTCGCGAGCATCATGCCCGACCACACCAGCGCCGGCACGCGGATCCAGTTGCGCCCGCGGATGAAGGCGTAGATCGCGGCCAGGTAGAACGGCCCGAAGAAGATCACGTCGATCCAGATGGTCATCCGCCAGAACGGTGGTCGGGCAATCAGTAGCGGGTCGTAGGTTCGGCCGTACGAGTGGATCAGGTCGACCAGCGGCGGCGGTGGCCAGAACGGGTATGTGAAGTGCGCCGGGTCGGGGATCACGAGCTGTTCGAGATCGACAATGTACGTGATGAAGCCGGCGTTGATCACAAAGAACACGAGGAAGACGAGGTCGTACTTCCGCTCCCGCAAGGGCACCGTCATGCGCCCGATCTTGGCTGGGCCGCCCGCGCTTCGCAAGGCCCGCTCACGTCGTCAAAGTATGGATATGTGGACGTGGTTGGTGTGTTCGGAGGCGGCATCGCCATAGCCCGAGTAACTTCGCCAGCCCCAACCTGGCATCCATATTTGTCTATACCAAATGACATAGAGCACCCCGAGAGCGTTGGCGTTCGCTATCGCCCACGCGGCCAGGCGGTTGCCGTAGTCGCGGTCACCGCCGGCCGCGGGCGCTTCGACGAAGCCGCTGGGATTGGCCGCGAAGTCACAGGCCCGGCCCAGCGGGTGTTCGCCCCAGGTGCCATCTCGGTAGCAGGCGACATAGCGGGTGAATCCGGCCAGGCGGGCCTCGGTCAGCGTGTGGTACATCCGGGGGGTCAGACAGCCGCCGGTCGTCGGGTCGTTGATCGTGCAGCCTTCACGGGGGAAGCTGCCGTCGGCGTTGCGGGGCGCCGGTTGCGCGGGCACCGCCGGTCCGCCGTACCCGGTCGTCACCAGCCCGCCGACCGAGGCGAGAGCCTTCTCGGCGTCGCGCTTCTGGGCGTCGAGGGCGGCGGCCTGCTTCGATTGAATGTCGAGCTCAGCCGTCAGCAGTCCCTGCTGGCGGTCGGCCTCCTCTTTGATCTCGCGGTACTGCCGGATGTACGTGTCATCCCGCCAGACGAGGTACTCCCCCACGGCCGCGCCGGCAAGCAGCTCCTGAGGGTCCGCCCGTCCGGTGATGAGGCCGCTGAGCAATCCGATCGACGTGCCTTTGTACCGCGCCGCCGCGACCTTGCCCACCTCCTGAGTCAGGTGAGCGAGACCGGCCTGGGCCACCTGGAGCTTCTGGGTGATCTCGGCCTGTCGCTGCTTGGACGCGTTGAGCACGGCCTGCGCGTCGTAGTAGCCGCGCGCCGCCGCCTCGAGCTTCTCCCGCAGCGACTGGGTCGATGTGCCGTCAGGATCGGTGCCCGGATCGGCCTCGGCGAGGCCGGGCAAGCCGAAGACAACCAGGAACGTCGCGACGACGGCAACAACGACAAACGTTTGGTGCCGGCGTGTGTACGCGCTGACTGCCATGTAGTGGCAAACCTCTCCGTCCACCGCTTACCGGGTTAGCTGACGGGTTCGGACCGAACGGTTCGGCTCCGGATGTGACACCGAACCGGCCCTACCGCGTGCGCGGATTCACCCCGGCGGGCCCGAGATCTCGTGGCGCCGCAACGGTTCCCCGATTCACCGACCGCTGGCATGCGGCCGCTGACTCAGCGGCGACCGCCGTCGACGCACAGGAACGGCGTCGGTGGGGGCGGCGGTCCGGGCACAGCCTACAAGACGGACCTCGAATGGCACGCGCACGCAAGCGTTCGGGTCAAATCTGTGGGCGCATGGTGATTGTGGGTGCATCACCCATCACCGAACCGTAACCGCCGGCCGGTGCCGTGGGCATGCTGTCGGCCCGGGCCAGGACCACCCCGGTGTGCAGCTCGATGTTGTCCCATGGCTTGAGCAGATAGGGCGCGCCGCCATTGAGGTGCACCTCGTCCGGCGAGCTGTAGGGACCGGATCGGGCCCGCACAACGGTGCCGTTAGTCGACAGATCGGTCACGGAGAGTCCCTCGTCGCGGAGCTCGAGCCGGACGTGATTGCGGCTGATCATCTGCGCCGCGGTACCGCTGAGGTAGGAACCGATCATGAGACCGTCCGGCTCCTCCGGCGACCGTCCCACCACGAGCGGCCAGCCGGCGCGGACTACGAACCGCTGGCACACCGTCCCGTCGACCATGAGCACGAGGGTGAGCGACGGCGGCCGGGCACCCGCGTTGATGAGCGGCTCCTCGTGGCGCGGGCAGACCGGGACCGCGGCCCTCATCCGAGGAACGGCCTGAGTGTTGCCTCGTCGGTCGCCGAAGGTCGGGCAGTCCCGCCGCGGACAGCGCCAGATCCGGCCGAGCAGCGAGGCACCCCGCGCATCGGCTCCGCCCGGCGCCGGGTGTCCGCCGATGATCCGCGCGCCGCCCTCGGCCGCGATGAGCTGGAGGACCCGCTCCGGCATGCCACGCAGCCACGGATAGCGATTCTCGAGCCCGGGAAAGCCGTCCATCGTGACCACCGGCAACCCGGTGATGTCGGCGACCTCAGGCACCCGATCGGCCATCACAGGAACGACCTCGATGATGCCGTCGCCGGCCCAACGGCCGAGCACCATACGCTCCTTGGACGTGAGATCGGCGTCGGTGAGCAGGTCCCGGCCCGCTACGGCGTACACCATCACCGCGTCCTCGCCCAAGTGCCGGGAAAGTGCATCGACGAGCTGACCGGCCCGGAGCAGGCTTACGGGTCGCCCACCGTCGAGGGCGTCGTACCAGGCGACATGTCCGAGGTCCACGACGGCCTGCGCGAGCGCGGACTCGGTCGTGAGATGACGCTCGATGGCATCGAGCACCTGAGTGACCTCGAACCGCATGTGCGCCCCCTTCAGGGCACACCCTAGCTCTGCGCACCCCGCGGGCCCTAGTCCTCGCTATGTCGTCCGCGCTTGCTATCGCCGTACGGGGCTTGCTATCGCCGTACGGGGAATGCGTCGAGGTAGGCCTCGGTGCGCTCGGCCGGCTGCGGGCGCGCGAAGAGGTGTCCCTGTCCCATTCGGCAGCCCGCGGCGCGAACGATGTCCAGGTCGGCCGGCGCTTCCAGGCCCTGGGCCACGACGTCGATGCCCAGCCGCCGACCGAGCCCCACCATGACGTCGATGAGCGGCACTGACCGGCCGACGGATGAGCGTCCGGGCTGAGCCTCCTCGAAATACGAGCGGCCGATCTTGACGATGTCGATCGGCAGGTTGCGCAGGTGAGTCAACGAATCCGCACCGGAACCGAACTCGTCCAGCGCGGTGCGCACACCGAGCGCCCGCAGTTCGCCCACCCGGTCCTCGAGCTCGGTGCCGCCATCGAGTTCCGCCCCGTGCAGCCCCGCCTCGGCGAGCTCGAGCACCAGCCGCTCGGCCGGCAGCTCGTGTAGCCCGATGACCGAACCGACCTCGGCGGCGAGCTCAGTCCCCGCGAGCTGGTGCGGAGACACATTCACAGCCATCGAGAGATCCCGCCCTTCGCGCAGCCACGTCGCAAGCTGGCGCGATGCCTGTCGCAATACCCATTGACCGATGTCACTGATAAGGCCGAGGTCCTCGGCGACCGGAATCACGTCGGCCGGCAGGAGTGTGCCCAGCACCGGGTGGCGCCACCGAAGTAAGGCCTCGACGGCGAACGGCCGCCCGTGCACGAGATCGAGGATCGGTTGGTAGATGAGGTCGAACTCGCCACGGCTCAAGGCTTCGGGCAGGTCTTGTTCGAGGTTCATCCGGCGGGCGATCGCCTCCTCGACCGCGGCGTCGTACCACTCGACTCGGCCGCGCCCCATGAGTTTGGCGCGGCGCAGTGCCAGGTCCGCCCGGCGCAGCACGTCATCACCGTTGACTGCGCCAGCGATGTCGGTCATGCCGATGCTCGCGGACAGATGCACCGTGACCCCGGGAAGCTGAATCGGCTCGGCCAGCATGGTCAGCAGTCGGGTCGCGAGCGCGTACGCCTGCACCGCCGCCGACTCCGTGACGACCGCGAACTCGTCGCCGGAGAGTCGGGCCGGCAGATCCCCCGGTGCGGCGCCGGCGCGCAGCCGGCGGGCAACCTCGATCAATACGGCGTCGCCGATGTCGTATCCACGCACATCGTTGACCGCGTTGAAGCCATCGAGCTCCACCAACAGCAGCGAGCCCGACACCCGTGGCGCGCAGCGCTTGGCCACGATCGACGTCAGCATCTGGCGGCGGTTCGCCAAACCCGTCAGCGCGTCGGCGTATGCCATCCGGTGCAGGGTGCGCTCCATTTCCTTGCGTTCGCCGATATCGCGGATATGCACCACCAGTCCGGACACCTCCGGCGCGGCGCGCTGGTCGGTGATCGCGGTCTCCGTCTCCCGCCAGCGGCCGAAACCATCCCGCAACCGCGCCTCGACCAGAACCGGTGCGTCACCGGTCGCCCCGCCGTAGCCGACCCGTACGTCGGCCAACCGCTCGGCCACGAACACCGCGTCCTCCGGATGCACCATCGACTGGAAATGGCGGCCCACGACCTCCTGATCGGAGAGCCCGAACTGGCGGGCGGCCGCCGCCGACTGCCAGCGGACCGTCAGGTCGCTTCCGAGCACCATGATCACATCTGCCGAGCCCGCGATCAGCGTTCGATACTGCGCCTCGCGCTCGGCCACGTGACGGGCAGAGTGCGCGACGTCGCGGGCGGCGAGGGTCTCTCGCAGGGCGACCACCGCGCCGGTGAGAACGCCGAGCACAATCGAGGCCCGATCGAACTCCCCGCCAGTCAGCAGGCGATGCAGTGCCACCACGACGGCGATCGCGGCCGGCGCGTTCAGGACCGGGTGGATGGCCAGCATCGAGGCGTCCGGCGATTGCGTTTCCTCCACGACCGGGGTTCTCTTTGCGCCCGACCACATCAGCGCCGTGGATCCGATCAACAAGGCACCGAAGGCCGAAGGAAACCCGACCAGGAGGTGGCTTTGAATCGAGAATCCAAGACCGCTCAGTCCCAGCACGGCCCCGCAGACGCCGCCCGCACACAGCGACGCCGCCCGGCGATCGGCGGCCGGGCGCAGTCCGACGATGACCGCGATGGCGAGCATGCAGCAGGTCACGATGGCCGCCCAGAACGCCGTGCTGTCGACGCGACCCTTGGGCGCAATGAGCAGCACCCAACAGGTGAACATCACCGACATGCCGACACTGGCCCCGTCGAGCGCCCGACGAACCCGGGTCACGACGCTCGTCGCGGCACCGGGCATGAGTAGCAAACCGGGCAGGAAGGCGGCCGACGAGAGCGTCAGACCGACGGCAACGACGTCCCCGACATCGCACGCCGGTGTCTTCAGCAGCCAGGCGACGGGGATCGCGACGCCGGTCAGCGCAATTGTCGCGGCGCCGACGCCGAGCCACCCACCGCTTCGACAGGGCGTGCCATCGGCGGCCGCGTGACGCTGCCACGCGATGCGGACCATGTGGTACGCGGCAAATCCGACGACCATGGCGACGGCAGCACCCGCGACGGGAGCGTCGCCGATGAAGCGGGTGTTGCCGTCGGCGAGCGCCAACGTGAGCCATACGGTGCCGCCGGTGCCTACGAGCACCGGGAGCGCGAGGGCCACCATTCGGGCATAAGCATGCCCACGATGGCGGGCCTCGCTGGCGTGTGGGGCGTACACGGGCAGCGGTCCTTCGGAGAGGGGTCGGGAGGCTGGGTAGAGGCCTCCTGTCAACCGCTAACGAGGGCCACCGCGTACGGGTTACGCGCGCGGCGAACTCTCACGCTCGGTTACGTTGCCGCCACGCATCCTACCCATCGAAGCACTTCTGCGTGTATCTTGTTGATTGCGGTTGTCCACAATGGATGGCCGGCGCTTCGCTCGCCGTGCGATGATCCGCGAATGGGCTGTGTGGCGGAGATCTGGTGCCTGCGCCATGGGGAGTCATCCAATGTGGTCACTGGACAAGCGGGCGCGTTAGCCGGTGCGGCGCTCACGAGAACCGGTCGCCTGCAGGCCGCCGCGGCCGCGGCCACGCTCGCCGCGCTCAACCGCCGGCCAACCCGCGTCTACGCCAGCACCGCCGTGCGGGCGATGCAGACGGCCGACCTTCTCGTGAGCGGGCTCGCGCTGCGCGAACCCCTGATTCCGCTCAACGGCCTGGTCGAGGTTGGCCTGGGCCGGCGGGAGGGAGCAACGGATGAGCCAACTCACGCCGAGACGGCCCAGGTTCTGCATAGCTGGGTGGTCGGCCACGGGTTGGATGCCCGGGTCGCCGATGGAGAGTCCGGGCATGAGGTGGTGACCCGAGTCGCGTCGGCCTTGACGACGATCGCGATCGACAACCGGGGCGGGGTGGTCGCCCTGGTCGGCCACCTGGCCAGCCTCACCGCGGGCCTCTCGGTTCTTTGCGGGCTGGGCGCCGAAATCTGGCAACGACCGTTGCCGCACGCCGTGCCCTTCCGGGTCGACACAGATGGCGCCGCCTGGCGCTGCGTCGACTGGCCGGGCTGACCCTCGGGTCGCAGACTGGGGCGATGGGCGGTCGCAGAAATCGAATCCGCATCGGCACCGCGTCGTGGACCGACAAGACGCTCCTGGCGTCCGGCTGGTATCCCGACGACGCGGACACCCCCGAGAAGCGCCTGGCCTATTACGCGAAACGGTTCCCCATGGTGGAGGTCGACTCGACCTACTACTCACCACCCGCGGAGAGCACCGCAACCCTGTGGGCCCAGCGCACGCCGGACGACTTCCTGTTCAACATCAAGGCCTTCAGCCTGCTCACCGGACATCCAACGAAGATCTCGGCGATCTACAAGGACCTGCGGCCGGATACAGACAAGAAGAACCTCTACCCCGACGACCTGCCGACGGAGGCGTACGAGCAGGTGTGGGAGCGATTCCTCTCCGCGCTCGGACCGCTGTCCAACTCCCGCAAGCTCGGCGTCGTGCTGTTCCAGTTTCCGCCCTGGTTCACGATCCGGTACTCCAACAAGCAGTACCTGCTCGAGGTGGCTCGCCGGTGCAGCCCGTTGCGCGTGGCGATCGAGCTTCGGCATAAGTCATGGTTTGCCGGCGACAACCAGACCGAGACGCTCGACTTCCTGCGTGAACATGAGCTCCCCTTCGTCTGCGTCGACATGCCCCAGGGCCACAACTCATCCATCCCGCCGGTGCTCGCCGCGACAGCGGACCTGGCGATGGTTCGCTTCCACGGGCACAGCGACAAGTGGACGAGCAAGGACATCTACGAGAAGTTCGGTTACCGGTACAGCAAGGCGGAGCTGACAGAGTGGGCGCCGAAACTGAAACACCTTGCCACGGAGGCATCCGAAACCCACGTGCTCATGAACAACTGCTACTCCGACTACGCCCAGACCAACGCGGCCGACCTCATCGACCTGCTCGGCGGGGACTGACCGCCTACGCATACGTACGGCCGGTAACGCGTGCCGAAGCGGCCAAGATACGCAGTCGCTGACGATGTCCTGGCCTTCCCGGAAGCCGATTCTGGAGACAGCAGAAAAAGCCCCAGGATCAAGGAGAAGGCAATGTTCACCGATCCCGACCTTTACCGCTTCGTCGCCCGTCAGCGTGAGCGCGAGCTGATCGAGGAAGCCAACCACGAGCGGCTCGCCAAGTCCGTCCGTCAACGCAACCGTGGTCGGGCGCCGGACAGCCGGCGTCGCGACGCCCGGTAAGAGACTGATGCTCCCACGCAGGACCGAGGCGCCTTCCCCGCCGCCACCGCGGCCAGGAGGGCGCCTCGATCTTGATCCCGAAATTCCGTCCCACCCCCTGGTTAGGCTGGTGAGGTGCGGACAGGAGCGCGACGAGGTCCGGCGGGAGCCAGTTCGACAATGATCGGACGGCAGGAGGAGCTGCACCGGTTGGTGCAGCTCGTAGGTGCGCCTGATACCAACATCGCGGTGCTCGCCGGGGAGCCCGGCATCGGCAAGACCCGGTTGGTGCGCGAGCTGCTGAATCGGCTGCCAGCGGAGACCACAGCGCTGGTTGGCCAGGCCGAGCCTGGTTCGCTCGGCCGCCCGTTCGAACTGCTTCTGTCCGCAGTGGACGGTCGTGACGGCGTCGATCAGGCTGAGCTGGACACTCTCACCGACTCGAGTCGCACTCAGGTCGAGCGCCTGAGGACCGGTTTGCGGATGCTCTTGCGACTGACCGCCGACGGCCCCGCAGTGGTCGTCTTCGAGGACCTGCATTGGGCCGACTCCGAGAGCATCGCGCTGTTCGAGCGCATCGCCGATCTCGAGGGACAACGCCTCCTTCTGGGCACCTACCGGCCGGCCGAGGTGATCCGGCGCAACCCCATCGCCGGTCTGCTGGACCGGTTGGAGCGGCGGCACGAGGTCTACCACGTCCAGTTGGAGCGGTGGAGTCTGGGCGAGACGTCGGCATTTCTCACCGCCGCCACTGGACGGCCGCCGCCCTATCGCGCGGCCGTCTCGCTACACAACCGAACCGGCGGCAACCCCTTCTTTCTGGAGGAGTTGCTGCGGGACATGTCCAACGAGGACCTCGAGGAGCTATGCGAACGGCCGTTGCCGTGGAGCCTGGCAGAGACCCTGCGCCGGCAGGTCGAGCACCTGGATCCAGCCCATCAGCGACTCGTCGAGGCGGCCGCGGTGCTCGGCAACCGAGTGCCGTTCGACCTGCTGGCCGCGGTCTCCGGGATGGCCGAAGGTCGATTTGATCTGGTCCCTGCGGGAGCTGGTCCGGCAGGGGATCCTCACCGAAACCGGCGAGGACGAGTTCGCGTTCCGGCATGCGCTGGTCCGCGAGGCGGTCGGCGAACGGCTGCTGGGCCGGGAGCGTCGACGGCTGCACGAGGCGGCGCTCGACGCGCTGCTCGCCGCCGGCGACGCCGACTGGGCCCTGCTTACCAAGCACGCACGAGGCGCCGGCCGGTACGACGACATGCTCACCGCGGCCCGCAACGGCAGCACCGCGTACCTCGCCATGGGCTCAGCGTTCCAGGCACTGCAGCTGGCCGAGACCGGGCTCGAGGAGGACGCCGACGATGTCGACCTGCTTCGCAACGCCGCCCACGCCGGTTGGCTCGCCGGCCTTCTCGACGACGCCGACGCTTACGCCCGCCGGTGGAAGGCCCGGCAGACGACCCCCGATGACGCCGTCGCGGCGCTGAACCTGCGCATCCGGCTTGCCTGGGACAGGGGCGACTCGGCGGCCGTGGGTGCGTTGAGCGCCGAGCTGACGGCGCTGGTCGACCGCCTTGAGCCCGACCTGGCCCGGGCCCGCGGCATGGCGATGCTGGCTCTTTCCACTCGGCTGCGCGACCTCGACGACGAGTCGGTGCGATGGTCCGACCGTACGGTCGAGCTCGCCGACGCCCTGGGCGACCGGCCCGGCGTCGAGGGTGTCCGGCTGGCCGCTCTCGTCGAGAAGGGCGCCCTGCTGGTGGCCAAGGCCGCGACGATGGAACAGGGACGGGCGCTGCTGATCGAGGTCGCCGATCGGGCCGAGGCCGCCAAGGAATGGCTGGTCGCGGCGTTCGCCCTCAACAAGGTCGTGCACCTGCCGCCGGCGACGTCTGTCCGCGACGTCGCCGAGGTGCTGGAACGGATGCGGGCGGCGGCCGAGCGCGCCGGCTCGGAGAAGTTCGCCGTGGCCGCCTACTACCAGGGTCGGGCCCGCCTGTTCATGCAGAAGGGCAACCTGGCCGCCGCGACCGACGCCATCGAGCGGGGAAGGGCCCACGACCTGGGCTACCAACGCAGCATGACCCGCGCCGACTTCCACGGCGTGTTCCTGGCCGGCCTGCGGCTCGAGGCTGGTGATCTGGACGGCGCGGCCCAAATCACCGAAGACCTCGCCGAAGTGCCCGGCATGGAGATCGGCCTGCCTGGCTTGTGGTTCCACATCGCCAGCCGGCGGGGCGATGTCGTGCGCGCGCGAGCGCTGCTGCCCGATGTCGTCGCCGTCGTGCAGTCCACCGGCGGACGCGATGGCGAGTTCCTGCACGATCTGGTTTCCGCCGCACTGGTGGCGCCGCTTACCGTCGACGAGGTAGCCAAGCTCATCGACGGCCTCGACGGCCCCACGGTCGACGACGCCTATCGACGTCTGGTGATGGCACAGCTGGCTGAGGCTAGCGGCGACCCCGCAGCCGCGTTGACGCAGTACGTCACCGCGGCGGACTGCGGCGACCTCCCGCCCGCCGCCCGCGGCACGGCCCACGTCGGCGCCGCGCGAGCTCTCATCGCCCTCCACCGCCAGGACGAGGCCCGTACTCACGCGGTGCAGGCGACCGAACTCTTCGAGCGGTGGTCCGGCTGGCGGGTACAGCAGCTAGCGGCCGTGCGTAGCCGCCTCGGTCTCCACGACGGCGACAACATCGACACAGGTCCGGTGCTCACGCCCCGCGAGCGGGAGGTCGCACAGCTCGTGGCCGAAGGCCTGACCAATGCGGAACTGGCTCAACGGCTCTACATCTCTCCCCGCACCGCGGCCGTGCATGTGTCCAACATCCTGCGCAAGCTCGGAGTAAGCTCTCGCACCGATGTCGCCGGCGCGCTGGCCCGGCTCTGAGGCGAGGATCACATCGCCAGAATCCCATGTGCGTAAGAGTTCACGGAGGTCCTCGCCGTACCCCCGTTTCATGGGGTGGTCGGCGCAACTTCGCGCCGACACGCCCAGGGGAGGCACCCGTGGAACTGCACATCATCGCCTGTCCGGACCCGCTGTGTGGGCTGCCGGCCGAGGTCGTCGACCGCTTCACGTTCTCGTCCACCGACGGACCCATCGAACACGTTCGGACGTACTGCCTGCACCGGCACATCTTCACGGTGCCCAGCGCTCGGGTCGCCGCGAAACCACGCGTGCGAAGCTTTCGCGGTGCGGCCTGAGCTTCCGCGACACCTCGAACGCATCGAGTGGGCGCCTCGGGACAGCGTGGACGTGGACGGGCTGGCCGTTCCAGATCCCGGCGGTAAGCCAGCTCATCGCCGACGGCGGCTTCGACGTGCCACCGGGCGTGACTGTCCTCATTGGAGAGAACGGCTCCGGCAAGTCGATCCTCGTCGAGGCGTTCGCCGCGGTGTACCCACGCCGGGGTGCGCGAACGACGAACAGGATCTCGGTGCTCGGGCCCGACCCGAGCGCCGAGGACTCGCCACTGCGCTGGCACCTCAAGGCCCGCACGCATCGGCTGGCGGCGCCCGGCGGCTTCTTCCTCCGGGCGGAGGGGTCGCAGGTCATCATGGCCACGCACTCGCCGCTGCTCGCCGCGTTACCCGGCGCGACCACGCTCGAGCTCGGCGACTGGGGCATCCGACCGGTTCCGTGGGAGGAACTCGAGCTGATCCACACCTGGCGAGACTTCCTGGCCGCGCCGCAACGGTACTTGCGGCATCTGCTCGATCCTGACTGACCCAAATTTAGCCACTCGGCTGATAGTGCCCCTGATGGATGTCTGGTCGCCTCAAGGGCTGGAAGACGCCCTGGGGGGGTACATGGACACGCGAGTCCGGCTGCGCGACCGCGCACGGTACTGGTTCGACAACACGATGTCGAAGGGGACGATCAGCCTCATCTTCTGGCTGGCGATCGCAACGGCCGCGCTCATCGTGACCATCACCGTGGCGCTGGTGGTCGTGGAACCGAAGACCACTAACGACGGCACGCCGTCGCCGTCGCTCTTCCAACTCCTGTGGACCACCTTCGTCAGCACCTTCAGCCTCGCGATCCCGCAAAGCGGCAGCCGGCGCGAGCTGGCACTCTGGTTCCTCCTCGCGCTGGGTGGCATCTTCATCGTCAGCGCACTTGTCGGTCTTCTGACGAGCGGGCTCAATCGGCGGCTGGAACAGATGCGCAAGGGGCGCTCGCGGGTTATTGAGACCGGGCACACCGTCGTCCTCGGGTGGTCGGACCAGGTCTACACGGTCGTATCGGAGCTCATCGAGGCCAACCGAAGCAAGCGCCGGGCGACCGTGACGATCCTCGCCGAGCAGGACAAGGTCGCGATGGAGGATCGGCTACGGCACCGGCTCGGTAACACCCACAGCACCCGCTTGGTCTGCCGCACAGGTAGCCCGCTGGATCTCGGCGATCTCGAGATGGTCAATCTCAACGGCGCGAAGTCCATCATCGTGCTCGCGCCCGAAGGCGTCGGCGCCGAGGACGCAGACGCGTACGTGCTCAAAACACTGCTCGCCATCAACCGGGGCCCCGCCTTCCGAGGCCGCCCCCACCACGTCGTCGCGGCCGTGCGCGACAGTACGAACCGGGCGGTGGCCAGGCTGGCTGGCGGCGACGCCGTCGTGATCGACGGCGATGACATCAGCGCCCGACTGATCGTGCAGACCGCCCGGCAGTCGCGGCTGTCCGTGGTCTACCACGACCTGCTCGACTTCGGCGGTGACGAGTTCTACATCGTGTCCGAACCACGCCTGACCGGGCAGAGCTTCGGGGCGGCGTTGATGGCGTACCGCAAGTGCTGTCCGGTCGGGATCTTCCACGCCAACGGCACGACCAAGCTCAATCCGCCCATGGAGACGATGATCGGTCCCAACGACAAGCTTGTCGTGCTGGCCGAGGACGACTCCTCGGTCAAGCTCTCGTCACGATCGTTCACTGTGGACACTTCGGCGATGGTGCATTCGGTCCGCGGACCGCAGGCGCCAGAGCGCACGCTCATGCTCGGGTGGAACGGTCGGGCGGTGAAGATCATCGAGCAGCTCGACATCTACGTGACGGTGGGTTCGGCCGTGGACATCGTCACCGACCGCGGCGACGCAGACATGGTGGTGGCCCAACTCGGCCAGCAGTTGCGCCGACTCTCCCTACGCATCAAGGACGCCGACATCCGCGACCGCAACGTGTTGGAATCGCTCGACGTCACGGGTTACGGCAACGTGATCGTGCTCAGCGACGATCAGCTCGACCCGCTGACCGCCGACTCTCGGGTCCTGGTGACCCTCCTGCACCTTCGCGACATGCTCAGCAAGCGAGGCCGCTCCGTGCCGATCGTCAGCGAGATGCGCGATGACCGGGACCGGGCACTGGCCCAGCTCACCCGAGCCGACGACTTCGTGGTGAGCGAGCAGATGGTGAGCCTCCTGATGACCCAGATCTCGGAGAACCGCCACCTCGAGTCCGTCTTTACCGATCTCTTCGATCCCGACGGTGCCGAGATCTACGTCCGGCCATCGAGCTATTACGTGCGCGAGGCGCCGGGCCACACGTTCGCCACCGTGGTCGACTGCGCCCGACGTCGGGGTGAGGTCGCGATCGGATATCGCATCGCCGATCCACCCGAGGGCCACGGCGTCGTGCTGAACCCGGACAAGGAACAGCCCATGCCCGTCATCGACCGGGTCATCGTCCTGGCGAACAGTTAGGGTCTACGGCGTGGCATTCGCTGAGTCGCCAGAGCCAGGCGTTGTCGTCGGACTCGACAACGGCGGTACCGCTAACAACGCCACGGTGATGACGCCGTCCGGGGAGTTCCTCGTCGACCGCCTGGTCGAGGTGCCGAGCCGGGTCACCGAGGGTCCGGACGTTGCGGTCGTTTCCCTGGTCGAGGCCCTCGACGCGGTGCTCGACCTGCTCGGGCTCAACCGCTCGGAGGTACGGGCGGTGGGGCTTGACACGCCCGGGCCGGCCAGTGCCGACGGCGTCATCTCGTCCCGTGGGTCCACGAACTTCGGCCATCCCGGCTGGCGCGACTTCGATGTTCGCACCGCGCTCGAGGAGCGACTGGGCCTGCCAGTCGTCTACAACAACGATGGCAACGCGGCCGCGCTCTACGCCCACTTCCGGCACTACGGACTCGAGGCTCCGCTCCGGTCGTCGGTCTCGGCGATCGTCGGCACCGGGCTCGGCGGTGGCCTTGTCGAGGCCGGGAACGTGGTGAAGGGGGGCGCGGGCATGGCGGGCGAGCTGGGCCACGTGCTGCTGCCCACCGAGGGGCTGCTGGCCGAGGACCAGCCCGTACCGATCTGCAACTGCGGCCAGGCCGGCGACGTGGAGAGCTTCGCCTCGCTCACGGGAATCCAGCGCAACCTCCTGCCGTACTGGTTGACCCGGTTCCCCGACCACGAGCTGGCCGCCGTCGACCCGGCCAAGGCGGCCCGGCAGGTGCGTGGGTACGGCGAGCAGTTCGACCAGATGGCCATCAAGATATTCGAGCAGCAGGCCCGCGCGTTGGGTCGGCTGTTCAACATTGCATCTAACTTCACTGATCCCCATGCCTACTTCGTCGGGGGCGGCGTGGTCGAGGCCGCGCCTGAGTTCCGCTCCTGGTACTTGAGGACCGTCCAGGAGGCCACGCAGCTGCGTGAGGAACAGCGTCACATCGCACAATTCTCCATCGTGGCGGACCTGGACATGGCCGGCGCCCGCGGTTCCGCGATCGCCGCCCTCTCCGCTCTCGGCCCTAAACCCTAGGCGCGAGGCCGGCCGTGGCATAGGCGGCATCGATGAGCGCCATGGTGGCGATGGAGTCCTCGATCGGAGTGAGGTTGGTCGGGTCGCCGTTGACCGCGTCGAAGAACGCCTTCAACTGGTACGTGTACGACGCCTGCCCAGCGACCCGCTCCCGCCGCCGTTGTCCGTCCACTCTGGACGTGAGGAGATGCGGGAACTGCGGAGCGACGAAGTTGAGCACCCGAACCTCGCCCCGCTGTCCGACCACGCGGGCCGAGATGTTGAGCACCGACCCGGACCACATCGAGGCGGTCGCCCGGCCGGTGGCGCCGCCCCCGTACCGCAGGTCGACCGTCATCGCCCGATCCACCCGAGGATCCCGGCCCAGGGTCTTCGCTCGCGCACCGGTCACCACCGGTTCGGCGGCGCCGAACGGTGGCTGGCCGAACTGGCGGAGGAAGTGCAGCGCATAACAGCCGGCGTCCATCAAAGCCCCGCCGGCGAGGTCGAACTGGTAGCGGATGTCACCAAACCGGGGGAGGGGAAAGCACATGTTCGCCTCCACTCGTACAAGTGGACCCAATTCCGCGGCGAGCGAGAGCACCCGCGCCATGAGTGGGTGGTATCGGTAGTGAAACGCCTCCATCACCGCGAGCCCCCGCCCGGCCTGTGTTTCTGCCCGGCGCCACGCCTGTTGCACCTGGCGCGCCTGGCTTGCGTTGGCGGCGAAGGGTTTCTCGCACAGCACGTGCTTGCCCGCGGCGAGGGCCTGTTCTGTCCAACGCGGGTGCAACCCGTTGGGTAGTGGGTTGTAGATGGCGTCGAGTTCGGGATCCGCTACCAGTGCTTGGTATGAATCCATTACTCGTGCAATGCCGTGCTTTGCGGCGAACGCGCGGGCCCGGTCTGGGTCACGGGCCGCAATGGCCGCCACGACCACACCATCGATGCGCCGGGCCGGTGCGATGAGAGCCGAGGGGGCGATGCGGGCCGCGCCGAGCACGCCGATCCGGAGGGTCACCCGGACACCGTATCGCGCGGCGGATATTGCCTCGCGCACAAGCTTCACAGGTGGTTGGCTGGTCGGCGTTGGGCCAATCCTTCGACGTGGGAGCTGACATGCGAGCGACGTTCATCTCTTTCGAATGTCTCCCGTCCGCTCGTTCGAAGGTTGTGACGTTTGTCGCTCCGTACGCTCAACTTGGGGATCTTGGCGCATGTCGATGCCGGTAAAACGACCCTGACCGAGCGGCTGCTTTATGCCGCCGGGGTCATCGATCAGATCGGCAGTGTTGACGCCGGTACGACCCAGACAGACTCGCTCGCGCTGGAACGTGAGCGGGGCGTCACGATCCGATCAGCGGTCGCGTCGCTGCGAATCGGAGATCTCGCCGTCAACATCATTGACACGCCAGGCCACCCCGATTTCATCGCGGAGGTCGACCGCGTTCTCGGCGTACTCGATGGCGCCATCCTCGTCGTCTCAGCCGTCGAAGGGGTCCAGCCACAGACCCGGCTGCTGATGCGCGCGCTGCGACGGTTGCGCCTACCAACGCTGATCTTCGTCAACAAGATCGATCGGCGCGGCGCGAACGTCGACCGGACGGTAGCCGAACTATCGCGCCGCCTCGGCGTCATTGGCGCGCCGATGACCCGGGTCGATCGAGCGGGTGAGCGCGATGCCGTTGCGACGCCGGACACCGCGCACCTCACGGATGTGCTGACCGATGTCAGCGAGAACCTGTTGGCCGCGTTTGTCGCGGACGAGTCCCGCATGACGGCCGATCGTCTCCGAGTCGAACTCGCGGCCCACACGGCCGTATGCGTGGTGCACCCTGTCTTCGCCGGCTCGGCCATCACCGGGGCCGGGATCGACGCGCTGATGACTGGTCTGGTCGACCTGCTACCAGCGGCCGGTGGAGATCCAGCGGCGCGCGCGAGCGGCCGGATCTTCAAGATCGAACGCAGTCCCGCCGGCGAGCGAGTGGCCTACGTGCGGATGTTCGACGGAGCGTTGCATGTGCGGGATCGTCCGACCGGTCGGCGGGACCGGGTCATAGGGATCCGTCGGCTGCTCGACGGGACGTGGGTGCGCAGCGATCGGGTCGCGGCAGGCGAGATCGCCGCACTGCGGGGCCTCACGACAGTCCGCGTCGGCGATGCCATCGGGACCGATCGTGCCAAAGACAGCCATCAGTTCGCCCCGCCGATGCTTGAAGCCGTCGCGATGCCGAGGAATCCGGGCGACGGCGCGCGGCTTCGTGCCGCCCTCATTCAGCTCGCCGATCAGGATCCGCTCATCAACGTGCGCGCCGATGCGAGCCAGGAGACCGCGGTCTCGCTCTACGGCGAGGTTCAAAAGGAGGTCATCGAAGCGACGCTTGCCGCGGAATTCGGGATCGAGGTCGACTTTCGCGAGGCGAAGACGCTCTGCGTCGAGCGGCCGACGGGCGTCGGTGAGGCTGTCGAGCGGCTCAACACACCGTCGAACCCATTTCACGCCACGGTCGGGTTACGCATCGAGCCCGCAGCGCCGGGATCGGGTGTCGCGGTACGGGTGCCGGTCGACTACCGCCTCGCACCGCTGTACGTCTACCGCACACTCGATCTCTTCAAAGAGAGTATGGGCGAGTACGTCCGGGATGCCTTGAGCGCAGGCTTGCATGGCTGGCCGGTCACCGACTGCGTCGTCACCATGATCGACTCCGGGTACAGTGTCGCGGACGGGCCGCCGTCGCTGCGCGGTCCGACCACTACATCCGCGGACTTCCGCAAGCTCACACCTGTCGTTGTCGCTCGCGCGCTCGCGCAAGCGCGCACGAACGTGTGCGAGCCACTGGTTCGGGTGACCCTCGACCTACCGGCTATCGCGCTCGGTCCAGTGCTGGGCCTGCTCAGTCGACTACAGTCCACTGTGGAGAATCAGATGTCACGCGGCGACGAGATGGCCGTCGTGGCAGTGCTGACGGCGGCGGACGCACAGAAGCTACACCGCCTGCTGCCAGGGGCAACGGGCGGCGAGGGTGTGCTGGAGTCGACTTTCGCGGGTTACCGGCCGATTCGGGGATTCCCAACCCGTCGACGTGGCGTTCGCTGATCGCAAACAAGATCAACGACGTGAGCGCGAGCCATCCAAAGTGGAGTAACGTGTCCTCGGCTGGTGTCCCGCTGTCGCGCGCCTTCCTTGTTGGGTTCGCTAGCCGCGGGAGCCGGGCGTCGCCAGGTACTCGGCGTCCGTGACGAGTGCGCCCCATTCGGACTCGGGCCCGTCGGCCGGGGCTTCCCACATCGCTAGGTGGGTCATGAAGCGATCCGGGGCGGCGCCGTGCCAATGCCATTCGTCGGGTGGCGTGTAAACGGTGTCGCCCGGCCCGACCGCGAGCACATCGCCGCCGCGCGCCTGGATGCGGCCGTGTCCCTCGGTCACGTGCAGGGTCTGGCCGACGGCGTGGCGGTGCCAGGCGTTGCGGGCGCCGGGGGCGAAGCGAACCACGCTCACCCGGATTCGGGACGGGTCCTCACCCCGGACGATGACGTCGAACCAGGCATCGCCAGTGAACGTCTCGGCCGGCGCTTTCACCGTCGGCTGCTTGTTCAGGAATTCCATGTACCAAGCCTTCCACGAGCTGTCGGTTCACACACCGGTCCCAGTAGAACCCGCCCGCTGTTGAACCGACAGCGCGTTCGGGAGGTGATTGAGGCTCCGGTCTGACGGCCACCGACACATCATCCACATCGACGACCGCTCCGCCGTACCGAATTCCCATCCGCGATGCAGCTGAGTTATTGCGGGGCTATGCGACTTCGAGCTCCGGCATCGGGACGCCGGCTGAGCACGAGCCCGCCGAGCCCACCGAGCAGTCCACCGAGGACCGTCAGCATCGGGAGCACGACGGGGATGCCGGTCAGCATTTGCATGTTGATGAACGCACGCATAGAGGTCCAGCCGCTCCGGGCAAACGCGACCCGCTTGTCATGCTGCTGGCTGACGATGTCGAAGAACACGTTATTGACGATGCTGTAGATGACCACTAGCGAGACTCCGAACACCAGCCCGGCCGCTGCGCCGGCCTTCACGCCGGACCACCGCGCGTCGGACCGGCGTCGCGCCCAGGCTCCGATGGCAATCAGGACCAGGGCGAAAATCGCGTACGCGGCGAGGATCTGCACGACGTACTCGGGGTCATTGTCGCTCTCGTCCGGACCGGCCGGGAAGATAACGACGGTCAGGATCACGTCGACCGCTAGGACGGCCGCCAGCACCAGCCCGGCCCAGATGCCGCGGCGGTACGAGGAGTCAGACCACACGCGCATGCCGTACCTCCGTTCAAGATGGGCGTCGAGCGCGCCGCGGGCGATGTCGGCGGCGAGCCGCAACCGAACCAACCGGATCCGCTCGACGGCCAGGTCGTCGATGAGTGCGACGTATTCGTCCTCGTACCGCTCCCGCCACGGACGGGGATAGAGACAGATGAGTGCGCGGAACAGTTTTGCGGGTGGCCCGGCGGTCATGCGGGCGCTCCAAGGCGTATCAGGCCGACCTTGGCCACGGACCGAGCTTGCTCGAGATACGCCCGCAGCGCCTGCGCACCGCGCGGCGTCAGCCGGTACGGGCGGCGGCGGTCATCCGCAGCGAGCGGCTCGACGAGGCCACGCTGTTCCAACCGGCTCAACGCGCCGTACAGCGTGCCGGGCCCGAGTCGAACCTCGGCGAACTCCTCGATGTCCTTGACCAGGGCGTAGCCGTGCTTCTCGCCGCCGGCGAGGCTGCTCAGAATCAGTACGGCGGGGTCTCCGAAGCGGCCCAGGCCGGATAGTTCCACTCCGGAAGCACCTCCCATCCGGTGGATGCCACACGATCCCAGGTAGAACGCGGCGCGATGTATCGTGCCACGTAATATACCCACCCCGCCGCGCTTCGCAAGCCCGGTCTGGAATTACCCAGGTCGACGACCGCCGTGGCATCGAAATGCATTGGGTGCTGGCGCTGTCATGACCGGTGCCGCCATTGACGGCAGTGAAGCTATCTAGCCGTACTGTTACGCGATGAGCAACCGTGACCTGGAAGACCTGCTTCGCGAGTTCGCGGCCCGGACTCCCGTGCCGGGCGCAGCGCTCGGTGTCCTGCGCGGCGGTGAGATGAACACGGCGTACTACGGGCTCGAAGACACGAGTACTGGTCGGCCGGTGACAGCCGAGACGCGGTTTGCGGTCGGTTCCCTCTGCAAGTCGATGGTGGCGACGGCACTCGCACGGTTGGCCGCAGACGGCAGGCTCACCCTTGACGATCCGGCGGCCTCGTGGGTGCCTGAAATACGTGGTGCCGGCTGGGCTGAGTCGGCCACGATACGCGACTTGCTCGCCAACCGTTCGGGCGTCCCGCTGAGCGAGGAACTCGAGTTCGCCTCCTGGAGTCACGCCGGAGACGACGTGCTCTCGCTTGTAGCGGAGAGAGCGGCCGACGCGACGCCAATGCCGGCTGCCGTGTGGTCATACTCGAACACCGGATGGTGCCTGCTTGGCCGGGCGATGGAGACGATCACCGGGCTTGTCTGGGAGGACGCGATGCGAGCTAGCCTGATCGACCCACTTGGCTTCGTCCACACAACATTCGCCACCGGCACCGATGGCGAGTCTTGTGCCAAGGGCCACGAGGTCACTCCCGATGGACTCGTACCGGTCGCGGCGTGGACTCCTCGTAATCTCGGCCCAGCCGGCAGCACCGTACTGTCCACAGTGGAAGACCTTCTACGCCTGGCCGACTACCATCTGAATGAGCCTGCCATGGCGGGCTTGCGTGAGGCCCACGCCGAGATTCACATTCACAGTTGGCTGGACGCGTGGTGCCTGGGCTGGGCTCGGTTCGACTGGCCGGCCGGACCCGTCTGGGGCTGGGACGGCCTCCTCCGCGGACAACGTGCGGTGCTGCGCCTCATGCCGGAGGAGCACGCAGCCGTGGTGCTACTGACCAACAGCGACCGCGGACGAGCGCTGTACCGGTCGATGTTTCCGGAACTGGTGCGGGCGTATTTCGAAATCGAGATGCCACCGCTCCGGCTTACACCCACACCCGGCGCCGCCGGCGACCTGTCCCGCTACACCGGTGTTTTCGCCTGGCCAGACCAGCGCTGGAACGTCGAGGTCGAGGATGAGGCACTGAGTCTGAATGGTCCATCCGGCACCGTCCGAGCGTTGCCCATCGACGAGACCGCATTTCTTGTTGACGCCGACGCTCCGGACAACCCAACGATTACATTCGGTAGCTTCGATGGCCGCGGCCACCCGTCGGTTCTCTATCAGATGCTATGGGGCCTGCCGCGAGTTACGCCCTCCACCTAGTTACGGCGATGGCCGGCAAAACGGGGTAGGGATGGCTCTACCCCAGACTCGCCGGCTGGCCGGTTCGACCGCCGTCAGTCCCGAGCCGACGATCGACCGCGTGACTTCGACGACAACTCGTTCCTCCATGCCGGTCGAGACCGACATCCCTCAGTACTCCAAGGCGCGCGTCCTCTGGATCTGGGCGGCCGCTGCCCTTCCCATGGGTGCCCTCGCGTGGATCGTGGCGCCAGCCATCGCGGGCGAGCGCGGGAATCTCGTTCCCGCCCTCATCGCCTGCCTCACCGCCGGCCTCATCTGGCAGTTCGTGTTGATCCTCTTGTTGAACCGCTTCTCGCTCCGCAACCTGTGGCTGCAGCGACCATCCACATCGGACGGCCGCCGTGGTGGGCGGCTGTGGTGGTGGGCACTGCCGTTCGCACTCGGTTTTGGCGCCCTGCAGTTCGTGCCGTTCGACCTGCCAACCGTGGCCAGCCACGACTTCGGTGCCTTCCTAGCCAGCGAAGACGGGCGCGGCCTCCTGCACGGCAACTGGGGACTATACGGTCTCCTCCTGGTCATGATGATCTTCGATACGGTGCTCGGGGAGGAGTTGCTCTTCCGAGGGCTCCTGTTGCCTCGGATGCGGGCTGCCTTTGGCCGGGCCGACTGGGTAGCCAACGGCTTCCTGATGGGCGCGTACCACCTGCACCAGCCGTGGTCGATACCGTCCAGCATCGTCGCCGGGCTGCTGATGGCCTACCCCACGAAGCGCTGGCGTAGTGCCTGGATGGGCATCATCGTCCACTCGACACAGAGCATCGTCCTAGCCGCGATCACGCTGGCCTTGGTGCTCGGGTAGCCGGTCAAGAGATAGGCGTGGCCGTGGCTTTCCAAACCGGTGGGCCGTTAGAGGGCGCATCTCCGTACCATGCATGCGGCGATTCAAATGCGTCATGCCCCGACGAATGCCGAGTGCAGTGCGGCACCCGCTAGGCTCCCGGCGTGGATGACCATTGGCACGTCATCATCGGAATTCGCCGGTGTTTTCCTGGCCGGGCTGTTGGCCGGCGAAGAGTTTGTCGTCCGCTACGGAATACGCAGGCCGCTGGCGCCTCTCGACGATCGAGCGCATATCCAACTCCGTCATGGCCTGATACAAACCCTGCGAGTTCTTGTGCCAGTCATTGCGGTTCCGGCATTCATCGCTGGGTCGCCACGACAATCCGGGATGGAGCTGATGCGGGCGCGGTTTTCCGATGGGCCGGCGTGCTCGCCCTGCTCATCTGGTTCCTCGTCACGCTCTTCGGTACCGTCCCCATCAACGCCACCGCCCTCGAATGGCAACCTCAAGCACCGCCGCCCGACTGGAGAGCACTCGTCGTTAGATGGGAACGCTTGAATGCGACTCGTACCTGGGCGGCGATCCTTGCATTTGCGTTCTTCCTGACCGCCGTCGCGCTGCGATCGGATGTCAGCTGATTGGTTGAGACGCTCCCGCAGGTGGACGCACAGCCACATGGTGCGGCTGCCCGGTAGCCTGCGCGGGGTGAACATCGAAGAGGTGTCGAGGACCGCATTAGCGCTCGAGCGGGTCCGCGAGTCGTCAATCAAGGGCAAGCTGAGGTGGTCGCTGGGCGGCAGGCTCGTGGCCCGCCAGCTCGATATGAGTTCAATTGTCATCCGGACGGGCTTCGCCGAGCGCGAGGTTCTCCTGGCAAAGCACCCGACCACGTTCTTCGTTCCGCCGAGGTTCGACGCGCACATGATGGTGGTGGCCCGACTGCCGGATGCGGATCCGGTGGTGGTGGAAGCGGCGTTACGCGCGGCGTGGGAGCTCCAGACGTCCGACTGACCGCAGGACGCCGTTCGAGGTCATGATCGAGGCCGGCACGATCGGCCGCGACGACCGCTCTACCCGACACCGAGAGCCCGATCACCCTGGCGGCTTCTTCGCCGTCGGCGCTTCGTCATCCCCCGAAGCCTGATCGCTTCCAGCTCGGGCCTTTTCGCGTGCCGCCTCGTAGGCATCCAGCCACGCCTTGAATTGGCGCCGTTTGACCTCCGGAACGACTTCGATGAACACGGCCACGACGACACCGGTCCACAGTGCAAAACCGAGCGCATACAACAGGTCGGACACCAAGCCAAGTGGCTCGGTCGGTGGAGACGGTCTGAGCAGGTAGCCGCCGACATGGGCGGCCAGGCCAACCACGAAAACGACCGCGAGGCTCTGGTACAGAAACCGCTGCCCATAAGCGGCCCGACGCAGCTCCGTCAGGTGCTCGCCCGTCCATTCGAATACGGCAGGGTCGCGCAGTTGCGGCTCGATCTCCTCGTCAAGGTGTGTGAGTGGAACGCCGTTCGATACCGGTTCCCCAGTCATGGCCTAATCTCCTGCCGGTCACTGCAGCTCCGCAGCTTCAGTGCGCCCAGGTCGTCCTGGATGCTGTCCACACCCAGACTGACGGCTCCAAGGCGACCACACTACCGCTGCCGCTCGCCCATCCGCCGAACATGCTCCAAACAGGTGCGTGCACTGGTCCGGCTGCTGTAGTTCTCCCGATGAGTTGATTGCGCACCCCTGGCCTGGGCTCCGGGTGCCGCGGCCGATTGGCGATGGAGGCTGGCCTCGTGGACAAGCCCGCGGTCCGCGCGCAGCATTTCGATATGTCGGCGGCGAGGCTGAGGATCTACCTGCTTGCCGGAGTTGGCGGCGTCGGCGCGGCGAGTGCCGTTTCGTCGGCCGTGCTAGTGCGGTCCGAGCACAGCTTGGCCGTCGCGCTCTCGTGGGTCGGGCTCGGCGTGTTGCCTGCGTTCGTGGTGGCGATCTGGTTGGTACGCCGGCGGCCCGATCATCCCCAGGCGTGCCGACTGCTGCTGATGGCGTCGGCGTGGTCGGTCAGCGTGGGCATCGAAGGCCCAACCTGGGTCGCGTACCGCCACATCGGGCCGGGGCCCTGGTTACTGCTGGTAGATCTCGCCGTTAGTTACGCGACGCTGCTGAGCGTGGTGGCGGCCACCATGCTGGTCGCGTCCTACCCCGATGGTGTCGTTGAGCGAGGCTGGCAGCGCTTGCTGCTGGGGGCCGTTTGGTGCCAACTGGTCGTGCCGCCGCTGGCGCTGCTGGCTACGAGCTGCTGCCGTGCCTGGCGGCGACCGTGAAGGTCGGGATGAACGCCCGATGGGTGCGGGTCTCGCTACGCGGCGAGCGCGACGATGTATGGCTGGACACGCCGCACGGGGTTGCGGGTGGCCCGGTGGGCCAGGCAGTGGTGGAACAGGATCTGCGACGGGGGGAGGAGTTGCTCGGTCGTATCCAATGTGGACCAAAACCGGACGGGTACGAAGACGCGGACCTCGTGCTGCTGGCCACGTTAGCCGCCCAGTCGGCCACCGCCATCGCCAACGCCCGACTCACCGGTCAGCTGACCGAACGCCTTGAGGTACTGTCCCGGTCCCGGGCCCGAATCGTCGCGGCGCAGGACGCCGAAAGACGCCGCATCGAGCGGAACATTCACGACGGTGTGCAGCAACAGGTCGTTGCGCTGATCACAAACCTGCGGTTGGCAGGCAACGTCCTCGGTCGCGGACAGCTTGGCGACGAGGATCTGGCCAACCTCCAGCGCGATGCCCACGAGCTTCTCACTGACATACGCGAGCTGGCGTTGGGCATTCACCCACCGGTACTTGGCGACAACGGCCTGGTCGCCGCCATCGAGGAGCGAGCTGGTCGGCTTGCGCTCGACGTAGCCGTTGTTGCCGATGAGCACCTGCGCACGGTCCGCTTTGGCCAACGGGACTCACCAACCTGCGCGATCGGGTCGAGGCCCTGGATGGGTCGCTTTCCGTCGACAGTCCGGGGGGCAAGGGGACGCTGCTTCGCGCCGAGCTGCCCATCGGGAGGACCACGTGATCCGGCGGCTTCGGGTCATCCTCGCCGAAGACAACTTCCTCGTGCGGGAAGGCACCCGTCGCTTGTTGGAGGACTCCGGCCAGGTAGACGTCGTGGCGTGTGAGCGACGCTGAGCAGCTGCTCGACGCGGTGCGGCTACTGCTGCCCGATGTCGTGGTCACCGATATCCGCATGCCGCCGAGCCATCACATGGAGGGGATCGCCGCGGCGCATGCCATCCGCTCCGAGCATCCGGCGATCGGGGTGGCCGTGCTATCGCAGCACATCGACGAGAGCTACGCGTTCGCGCTGCTGCATGAGGGAACGGCCGGGTTTGCATACCTACTCAAGGACCGGCTCGGCGATCTGGATGAGCTGATACGGGCGCCGCACGAGGTGGCCGCCGGCGGGTCCGTGATCGACCCGGTCGTTGTTGATGCGCTCGTGGCTCGACGGACCCGCAGCAGCCGACCCCCCCCCCTGTCCGCGTTGACTCCGCGGGAACTGGATGTGCTACGGGAGATGGCCCAGGGCAAGACCAACACTGGGATCGAACGTTCGCTGCACCTGTCGGCATCCACTGTGGAGAAACACATCAACTCGATCTTCGGAAAGCTCGGCTTGGCGGAGTCATCGGTACATCGTCGGGTTGCCGCGGTCTTGACATTCCTCAGAGACGCTCGAGGCGCCGACACCGCCTGAGCGCCTGACCCTGAGGCTGTCCTCCATGCGAATGCGTACCCGGGCCACGTTCCCTGGCGAGCCACCGGTCCGTAAGTTCGCCGCATCGGTACGCGACGACGCCACACCATCGGAGGAACCATGTCAGAGACCGCCGTTCGGTTGGGTGGATGGTTGCTGATCGGCGGCGCGTCGGTGCTAGGCGCCGCTATCGTCAAACTCTCCCTACGACCGGTTATGAATCAGCCGTTCTCACGCGGTGTCAGCGTTCTCATGCTGATCTCAGCGGTACTCCTGCTCCTGTCGTTGCCTGCGATGTATGCGGCGCAGTAGAACTCAGCGGGCTGGCTGGGCCTGACTGGCTTCGCGCTACTGCAGACGGGCGTCGTGCTGTTCGTGCTACTCGCCTCGACGCCGCTGCTGTACCCGTCGATCACGACACCGGCCGGCGAGAATGCCGCGGTCTTCCTGCTTGGCATCGCGCTCACGGTCGGGTTGGTCTTGACCGGGATCGCCACTGTCCAGGCTGGAGTGTTTCCGCGATGGTCGGGAATCACTGTTCTCGTCGCCGCGGCTGGATTCTTCTTCCTGTTCTTCATCGCGGAATTCCTTGACCCCCGCATAGCTCAGGTGGGGTCCGCTTGCTTCGGTGTCCTGCTGGCCGTGGCGCTGGTATCGATCGGCGTCTCGGTCTGGCGGACCGGGCTCAACCCTTAGTTCACGGGAGGGAAAGGGACATGAGTCGTGACACCGAGCTCGTCGACGCCCACGAGATGGTCGTTGTACACCGGGTCTTCCGGCGTGAACTGCGTCTGCTGTCGGAGCTGATCCTCGCCGCGCCTGTCGGTGACGGCGTCCGCGCCGCCGTCCTCGCGAACCACCTCGCCGACGTCACCGGAGCCCTGCACCACCACCACACGGCGGAGGACACGTTGCTCTGGCCTGTGCTGCTGTCGCGGATCGGAGCGAACCCGCTGATCGCTCGCATGCAGGACCAACATGAGCGGCTGGCCGGCCTGCTCGAGCGCATTGAGACGTTGAACCGGAAATGGCGAGACACTGCGGATGCGACCATCGGGCACGAACTCTCCGGCGTGCTCCGGCAACTGTCGGCCGCGCTGACCGAACACATGGACGACGAAGAGCGCGAGATCCTGCCACTCGTGTCGCGTCACGTGACGCTCGCGGAGTGGAATGCGCTCACCGAGTACGGACGTCGGGTCATCCCCAAGAACAGCAAGGACTTCGTGTTCGTCGGGTTGATCCTCGAGGAAGCCAGCGAGGCCGAAAGCCTTGCCTTCCTCCGCCAGATGCCCGCGCCGATCCGTTGGGCGTGGCACCTGGTTGGCCAACGGATTCACCGTCGCGCCGTGGCTCGGATCAGGGGCCGGTGACGATCCGTCGGACCGACCGCCACCGACGACAACGCCGCTCGGTGTCCGGCGAAACGCCAAGAGGCGCAATCAGCATTCGCGCCAGTTGACCACGGACGGGCCGATGCGCTCGATGGGTTGACGACCACGATGCGGTGGGTGGCCGTCGTGCGCCGGTCGAGCCGGACATAATTCGGACATTGGGTCCGCGCGGCGAGGGCGCGAATTCGCAGGTCAGTGGCCTCGTCTTGGCTGGTCAGCTGCAGTTTGATGGTGGTGGCCCCGGCGCGAATCGAACGCGCGACACCCGCTTTGGGAGAACAGGCCGCCTGCTACCCGGCTCGATAGGTGCCACCTGCGCAAACGTCGCGTTGTCGTGGGTTGAAGTGCTGCCGTGGGCGGGGATAGGGCGTGGCCGCCTTGGGGGCTGTGGGTCTTCCCGTAGACCTGTCCCTAGCGGGCCGCCCGAGTCCGGAACGCGGAGCCCCGCCGACTCTCAATGTCCAAACGTCGTCGCCCGCTACGTCGTCGTGGAGGAGAGCCCAGGAACATCGGACACCCATTGCCGCGCCATCTGCGCACCAACCACGCAAAGCAGAGCGAGCAACGCCGTCACCAGTGCGGCGGCGATGATGAGCATAGTGATTCTGCCCGCGCCAGACCGCGGCACCGGTTCGGACATTCTTGTCGGCCGGATCCCATGCCGGATCCCAGCCCCCATCAGACATTGACTCTCGAGGATCGTCCCGCCGCTCCCGGGTCATACAGTCGAAGGTATATGAATCGGCGGTGCCGCAGTTCCTCGATCACTTGGCGTTGAAATGATCTAGCTCAGTCTGTGAACCTGCCGAAACGGTCCAACGAGGCTGTGACCTGCGAGCAGTTCTCCCACCACTTCTCGGCATTTTGAGCTGCCCCTCGGCCTCGTGTGCCCAGGATGTGGGCAAGGCACGTCACTTGGGCTTGGGCTTGAAGGTCGCCCAGCGCGGCGCGCTCGGTCTACTGATCCGTCGGCAGCCGGCGGTACGCGGACATTATCGCGAACGCCGCAACAGTCCTGCCCGCGGCTCGGCTAGTCAGAAGAAAATCAACAGCACGATGAGGGAGCCCAGCATCCATACAAACAAAAACCCGTACACGAGCGTTCCGAGGTAACCGACCATTACCCTGCTGGGGTTCTGAGCGTCGTAGCGCAGCCGTACCTGCTTGCCGACGGAGTAGCGCCCCCTGCGACTGCCGATCTGGTCGCCGCCCCGCACGGGACGGCCGTCCTGCGTCTGGAACGCGATGACGGGAGTGAGCAGCCGTTGGTCTCCGCTGGCGGGGTTGTGGCCAACGACGGTGCCGGTAGTGGTGGGCCAGGTCAGGAGCCGGTGTACGTTTCGAACCAGACCCCAGAGACCGATGGCCGCGAATAACAGGCAGCAGACGAGAATGACTGGTGCGCCCAGCCCGGATTCATTGCTACCCAAGGTAAGCGCGAGGTCGAATCCACCCATTCCATGGGCATAGACCGTACCCGTTAGTACCGGGGAGTTTCGCGCCGGTGTACACCGACCGGCTGGAAATGTACGCATACCGATCAACCCGGCCCTTGAGTAGCTGGGCCGCGTTGCGCACCGCGACCGGCGCAGCGCTCCCAGGTGTCGACCGCGATGTCCCAATCGCCGGTGGCCAAGCTAGCCAAGCCGCCTGGCTGGTTTCGATCGCCGCGCAGGGACGTGACACCCGGCGGAGGCACGGTGTGACCCCGGTTGAAGACCGTTACCTGTGCGTCGCGGGAGAGCGCGTCGGCGACGACAGCCCGACCGACGAAGTTGGTTCCGCCCAGGACAAGAAGCCTCATGCCGCCGACTGTGCCCGCGACCGGTCGCCAACGGAAGCGATCTACGCTCTCCGCGTAAACCGCCGGTTCAGAGAGCAGATCAGCCAAAGAAACGCGAGGCATCGGCCGGCGCTACCAAGACCGGGACTACGACGGGGATGGGAAGGCGCAGCGCTGTCGCGTCGGCGTGCTCCGAGCGCCAAGCGAGCTGAGCCTGGCATTCGCGTACCGGATCTGCCGATTGAGCGATCCCGCGGGCCGAAGTGACCCGCGGCCAGGCCACGGGTCAACCGACTTGCCGGTTCAATCCTTCTTCGCAGCGGACGCGTCGACGCAGACGATTCCCTTGTTGCCGTCCTGGTCGGCGATCACGGTGAGCGAGGGCGCGTTGCTGTCATCGACGACGATCCCACCCGCGGCGACGGCGGCGGCGATCCGTTGCGCGGCCACCTCGGGCGCCACATAGACCTCGATGTGGAACCGCTGACGCGGGGTCTCGTGCTCGTCGGCGTCCCCGAACCACAGGTTCGGTACCCGTCCCGTGGCGTCCCGGACTCGTCGCCGGGGCTCCCGCGGCCCTGGGCCTCGGTGCTCCCGGTCAGCAGGGCGGCCCACACCGGGGCGATCGTCGCGGAGCGCGCCGTGTCGAGGCCGAGCTCGATCTGGCTGACCGAGGCCGGGTCGGCGTCGACCTCGTGGTCGGCGGCGATCTCGGTGATCCGTCGCGCGAGGTCGACGTCCTGCTGGGTCACCCATTCGATGACGTGTTCGGTGCCCTCGCCGTCGCGGTAGATGGCGTCGTCGCTGATCAGCTTGAAGTCGACGTACCCGGTGCCGATCGACACGCGCGGGTGGTGGCCGAGCGCGTCGCCCGCCTCGCCCACCGCGGCGACGAACCGTGCGCCGGTGCCGAAGTCGTCGACCAGGTAGCGGGCATGCAGTCCCTGGGCCAGCTTGCGCCAGTCGGTCAGGTTGGCCTCGGCGATCTGTTCGCCCTTCAGCATGTCCATGGACGGGGACCCTATCCCTGAATCAGTTCGCAGCACCAGCGCGATGAACAACCGGATCTGCCGCGTTCCGGTCGCTTCGCTCTCGCGTCGCTTCGACCTATCGTGCTTTGCGCTCCGCGTAGTTCCGACCGCGCTGCATGACCGTATCGACCTTTGTTGCCTAGTCGATGCTCGGCGACGTCACCACTCAGTTGGGCTTCTCGCTGTTTGGTGTCGCCACCCTCGACCACAATGGGCAGATGCTGCGAAAGATCGACTGCGTGATGGTGCGGGTGGCCAACCTGCCAACGGCTGTCGAGTTTTACGTGCGCGTATTCGGCCTACGCCTGCTGTGGCGCGATGAGTCGTCGGCTGGGCTGGGCATGCCAGAGACCGACGCAGAGGTCGTGCTCCACACCATGGACCTTCCCGACGATCAAAGCGTGCATTACCTCGTTGACGACGTCCCGGCGGCGGTGGCGACCTCCCAGGAGGCCGGGTGCGCCGTCCGGGTGGCCCCATTTGACGTCGCCATCGGCAAGTGCGCTGTCCTGGAGGATCCGTTCGGCAACAGTGTCTGTCTGCTGGATCTGAGCAAGGGCAACCGGTCGAGCTGATGCGGACGACTGCCGCCGGCGCGTTCCAGCATTCTCGCAGCATTCGCTCATCCCGCAGACATCGCGGCTTGACGGCAAGGTAACCATCCTGTCGTGCGATGGGCGCTGTCATGCCGACGAGCGCGCACCCCTGGCGTCCGGCCACTGATCTTCATAAGCCGAGTGTGACTGAGTCAGAGCGAATCCCGGACGTGAGCAAGTCGGTCAGCGGTGTGGCAAGGTCACGGGGCGAAAACAAGTCAGGTCCGGTGTAATTGGTGATCTCAGACAGCTGCCACCATCGAAAGGCGGCGAGGTGCTCAGCGGCGAGTTGGTCGTCGGTGAGCTCGCCTCGAGGCTCGAAGCGGGTAGCGCGGATGAGGAAGTAGTCATTGACGAGGCCGTCGAAGCCGGGCGCATGATCTGCGGCGATGACTACTTGATGCCAGACATGCGGCGGATCGATGGCGGTGACCAAGCCGGTTTCCTCTCGCAGCTCACGGCGCAGCGCGGACAGCCCGTCCTCACCTGGTTCTATGCCGCCACCTGGAGCAGCCCAGACGGCCTGTGCTCCGTTCGGGACCGCCGGGTGGGGGAAGACGAATCGGCATAGCAGGACGTGGTCATCCTCGTCGAGGATGATCGCGCGGACGGAGGCTCGAAGGTTCAGCGACATGGCGGACTCCTGATCCTGTGCGCGGGGTACCGCAATGATCGACGTGAGACGCAGGGTAACGCTTCAACAGGCCCGATCCCTTGACGCACCGGCAACTCTGTGGCACCCGGGGGCCAACTTAGGTCTACACGGCCAGCGTCCGGATCTGCCACGATCCGTTCGATTCCGATGATGCTCGGATCTGCCGAATTGAGGACGTCAGGAGTAACTGCCAAACTGCGGCCGTGTCTGATCGTTTTCCCCTCCCGTGGCCACGATTCGAGCTCGTGTCCGTCTCCGGCGAGTACCTACCGAGTCCCTGGGCGGAGCGGTATCCGACGCTCGATGTGCCCGGGGAGCTGTCGATCGGCGGCTGCCGCCCCGGGGCGCTGAGGCTCGTCACCACGCCGGACGGTCAGAACCTCATCCAGCTCGGCGAGCTGCCCTATGGCGCGTTGTGCCTCGACCCTTTCGACGGACGCATAGTCGACATCGTCGCCGACCGTGCGGGCGATGTTGTGCGCGGTCCACAACTGGTCAACTCCAGCCTGCGGCAATACGTCGTCACGGTGGATCGGGCGACCGCTCGCTTCCCCTACGACGACGGCCAAGAAGACGCAGACTTCGATGTCATCGCCGACGACCTACGAGCGGATCTCGTGCCGATCGATCCGCCGGCTTGGTACGGCGATGGCTACTGGGACACGTTCTACTGGGATGTGACCACCGGCGACTATCACAGCATCCTGTTCGGGCGGCCCTGAGCCCTAAGCTAAGCACTCGTAGCCGCGAGTCGAGCGCGACATTCCAGGGATGTGACGACTGTCGGCATGGGTGAGGTGACCGACTACATCGCCGGCCTCGACGAGCCCGCGCGCTCGGTGCTCGAGCGGTATCGGGCACGCGCGCTGGCCGTTGCGCCGGAGGCCGTGGAAGGCACGAGCTACGGCATGGCGGCGCTGCGCTACCGTGGCCGGCCGCTCATCAGCGTGGTCCCGACGAAGCAGGGCTACTCTGTGTTCCCGTTCAGCCCAGCGGTCGTCGAGAGAGTGATCGCGGAGTTCGATGGGTTTGAATCCACCAAGGGTGGCATCAAGTTCACCGACAAGCGTCACCTGCCCGACAAGGCGTTCGACACGCTCGTGGCACGACGGCGCGATGAGATCGACGCCGCCGTCTCCAAACCTCGCCACCGCTGACCTTGCTTCAGTCTTTGGCCTGCTGGAACCTACCGCTTTGGGCGCCCTCATCTGCCCCGCTAGCGTGGGTTGTTGGCGCGGCACGGTTGGAGAATGCGGGGGTCAGCCGCGCCAGGCGGCGCTGGCGTACGCGCTCGCGCGGTTCGTCGACGAGACCCACGGTCCGCCGGGCCGGCGGTGGGTCTGGCCGCCTCCGGATCGGTCGTGAATGTCGTCTGTCCGCTGAGGACGGTCAGCGCCCGCGGCGCCCGATCCGGGCGCCGGCCGAGAACGCGGCCGCTCCGCCGGACTTCGCCGGCGCCACCGCGGCGCGGGCCGAGGCCGTGGCCCGCGTGGTGGTCACGCTGGTGCGACGGGACTTGTTGGAACGGCCACCGGCCACACCAAGGCCGGCCGTTTGGCCCTGGGCCGGACGGCCGGTACTGGTACGCGCCGCCCCGGTTGGAGCGGATGTGGCCGTGACCGTTGCGCGCCGTGAGCGGCCGGGTCGGCCCTGTCTCGGGCACGACCCGGAGCGGTGAATCCACAGTGGACTTATCGAGGGTGATGACCTCATAGGTACGTTCGCCCGGCGCAAGCCGGCGCACCAGCGGGTCCCCCGGGCGCATCCGGGTCGTGGTCGGCCTGATGCCGGCCCGGCGGGTCAGCAGGTCGACGTCGGCGACCTGGTCGTCGGACATCAGCGTGATGACCGTGCCGTGTGCCCCGGCCCGGGCGGTGCGCCCCGAGCGGTGCAGGTAGGCCTTGTGCTCCATCGGCGGATCGGCGTGCACCACGAGGGCCACGTCATCCACGTGAATGCCGCGGGCCGCGATGTCCGTGGCGACCAGGGTCCGCGCGGTTCCGTCGGTGAACGCGCGCAGGTTGCGGTCGCGGGCGTTCTGAGCGAGATTGCCGTGCAGCTCGACCGCGCGCACGCCGGCCGCGTTGAGTTGCCTGGTCAGCCGCTTCGCGCCGTGCTTGGTGCGGGTGAACACGAGCGTCCGCCCGGGGGCGGCGGCCAGGTCGATCAGGACGGGCAGCCGCTCATCTTCCCGGACGTGCAGCACGTGGTGGGTCATCGTGGCTACCGGGGCGGCCGCCGGATCCACGCGGTGGGTCACCGGGTCGACCAGAAAACGGCGCACCAGCACGTCGACCGCCGCGTCCAGGGTGGCCGAGAACAGCAGCCGCTGGCCCTCGGGCGGGGTCCGTTCCATCAGCCACCGCACGGTCGGCAGGAAGCCCAGGTCGGCCATGTGGTCGGCCTCGTCGAGGACCGTGATCTCCACGCTGTCCAGGCTGGCGTGGCCCTCCCGGACGTGATCCTGCAGCCGGCCCGGGCAGGCGACCAGAATGTCGACGCCGGCCTGCAGCCCTCGAATCTGAGGGTTCGCTGCGACGCCGCCAAAGATCGTCATCGCTCGCAAGGACAGCACGGCCGTCAGGGGCGCCATCGTGGCGTGGATCTGCGTGGCCAGTTCCCGGGTGGGCGCGAGGATGAGGGCCCGTGGGCGTCCAGGCCGGCGCTGCGCCGGTCGCGCCGCGAGACGCGCGAGCAGTGGCAGCACGAATGCGTAGGTCTTGCCAGAGCCCGTGCGACCGCGGCCGAGCACGTCGCGCCCGGCCAGAGTGTCGGGCAGCGTCGCGGCCTGGATCGGGAAAGGCTCGGTGATGCCAGCCCCGGCCAGGGCCGCCACGAGCTTCGGCGGCAGGCCGAGCTGGACGAACGCGGTCGAAGGTCGGGAGGCAACGGTGGTCGTTGTCGTACTGGGGCGGGATGCCGCCATGAAATCTCCGAGGTTAGAGGGATCGTCGGCCAGGCGTGGATTCCGCATCGGTGCTCGACGTACGGCTTGTCGACGTGCGGATGGTCGACTCCAGAGGCGCGGTCCGGGCACCAAGACGTGCCAACCGCCTTCCGCAACGATACACGAACCGGGTGGGCGGGTTCATGCGGGTTAGGCCGGGCGGGCGACCGCGGCGTTGACCGCTGGCCGACGACCGAGCGCGGTGTCAAATTGTTATGCGGATCCATACCGACGATGACTCGTCCCACGATGTCGCTCCTCGCTCGTACCACAGTGGACATAGCGAGGTGGGCAACGCTACTTCGAGCTGGGCAGACCCCTGACTCGTCCAATGAGCCCGCACGCAGCTGGCCCGCAGCCTCTCTTGAGCCACTCCGCGCCGCGGTGACCGGCGATGCATGCCATGTGTGAGGCACACCAACCTGCTCAGCGCCGATCCCGTGCCGGCCCGATTTCACCGGGTGGCCTAAGTGGCTCGGCCCGGCAGAAAACGTTGCGGCAGCAGAGCAAGCACTCATCTGGCGATGAGCGCGCACGGCGACCCCCGCTATTCTCGTACGGCAGACGAGGCCGGCAGTCTGTTCAGGAGTGTTCGCGCCACCTCGACAACGATTGCGGATCGATGAGCTCGGTCGGCAAGCGCCGCAACCACTGCGATCTCCGCCACTGCGGCTTCGAGGTCCATCAGTTCGCATAAGGCGAGTCTGCCGGCAGTGCGCTGCTTTTCCATGATCCTCAGGACAGCTGTGCCGTTCCAGGTGCGGGGCCGGGTCCTTCATGGCATCGCACCCCCTCGTGGACCGCGGTCAGAATGTAGCGATCGGGTTCACCGGGCTGCCGGACGTACCGGCCAAGCGGACCGGCGCGACGGCGAGGTGGAAGTCCCACTGGCCGAGCTCGGCAGCCGTCGTCGCGCACACCTCCAAGTCGCAGTTGTCGAGCAGCCACAGACCCATCGCGACGAGGCTCACGGCGTGAACCGGCATCAACACGTCTTCGTACCCCGACGGCTGAACGTCCTGGGGGGTGTCAGCGCCGATCAGCGCGACCTGCCTTTCATGCAGCAACGGCAGGCAGGACGCGTGCCAGCCGGCCTGCGTGAAACCGCTGGCCTCACCGGCCTCGTGCCGGACGCGGCCATAGCCGGTCCGCAGGAGTACCGCATCGCCGGATCGCACCCGCACACCCTGGCGACGCTCGGCCTCCTCGAGATCGTCGGGGAACACACCCTGCCCCGGTTCCAACCACGGCACATCGCGGACCCTCGCAATGTCCAGCAGAACTCCACGCGTGATGATCCCGTTCGCCGCCGCTGTGACAGCCGCCCACGCTGATCCCGTTGCGGCGTCCACCAACGAGTGCGACCGCCCGTTGTACATCGTGCCGTCCCAGAAGATGTGGCACGGCGAGTCGACGTGAGTGAGGGTGTTGCCGTGGAACGTGATGCCGAGCCGCTCGGACGAAAAGCCCCAGCGCCGGTCGTTGCGGAATCCGGGCGCCGGCATGTCCTCGGTACCCCGGCATGTCGGCGGCGCAGGGGCACGTCGTCGTCGACCGCTCCATGTCTTCCGGTACGGCAACCTCCCATGCGCACGACATGCTCCTGCCGTAGCGCACGGCCCGCGCCGCCGCCACGCGGACGTCGTCGGTGATGTGGTTCAGAGTGCCGAGTTCGTCGTCGTCGCCCCACCGTCCCCAGTTCGACAGCGTGTTGAAGTATCCGAGCACCTCGTCCTGTGTGGGCATCGGTCGCCCTGCCGTCATCGCAGCATCGACTCCTCCGGTAACGCGGTTCGAGGCACCGCAGGCACGGTATCCTGGCCCTCGCCTTTGACACGCCAAGGCCGCTGGACTGGCATGACACTAGACCATGATCACGTGCGCACAAGTAGCCGCCGGTAGTGCGGTCGACGATCGCGGCACGGTCGGTGCCTGCCGTTTCTGGATCGAGATTTAGCGATGGGACCCGGGGCGCGCTGCTGCCGCACAACAAGAATCGCGTCGGTGCACGAGCTCGCGCGACACTAGTTTCGACCTCCGGCCATGGCCGGGCACTGACGTGACTGCTGCTCATCGGAGTAACGACGTGGATCCCCTGCTCCCCCGCCACGACTACGCCGCGCTTGCCGAGGCGGTCTATCTCAACCAGGCCTCGCTGGGTCTGATCCCCGCCGACACCGTCGAGGTCATGGTGCGACACCTGACCGAGACGGCGCAGCACGGCAACCTCCATCTCACCGACGAACAGGAGATGCGCATCCTCGATGACCTGAGGCGGGCCGGCGCGACCTTGCTCGGAGCACCACTCGAGTGTGTCGCCGTCATCGGCGGCGCCAGCGCCGGTCTAGCCACCGCATCTTGCCTCATCCAGGGCGACGGCGTCGTGCTGGTGTCGACCGACTTCCCCAGCGTGACCTATCCCTGGCTCGTCCCGGCCGCGCGTGACTGGCCGGATCGGACGGTGACGTGGGTCGAGGACACGCCGGATCGCGACCTCACGGACGCCCTGGTGGAGGCCATCCGCCCCGGCACCGCTGCCGTATGTGTCAGCGCGGTCATGTACGCAACCGGTTCGCAGATCGAGGGCGCCCGGCTCGCCAGGCACGCGCACGCGGTCGGCGCCCGACTCATCGTCGATGCCACCCAGCTCGCCGGCGCAGGCCCGGTCGACATGACCGCCTGGGAAGCCGATGTCGTGGTCACGAGCGGATACAAATGGCTATCGGGACACGGCGGCGCGGCGCTGCTGGCGGTCACACCCGACCTGCTCGATATGTTGCCGCCCCAGCCGGGCTGGATGGGCACCGAGGGACCGTTCTCCTTCGATGCTCAGCACTTGCGCCCCGCTCGCGGGGCGCGCCGGTTCGAGCAGTCCACGATCGCCTACGCGTCCGCGCTCGGGCTCACCAAATCCATCACCTGCCTCGACGCGCTCGGGTATGACGTGATCAAGGCTCACGCGCGGAGCCTCGCCGACGAACTCATCGACACAGTCGAGCCGTTGGGCTGGCGCCCGCACCGGCCTTTGGATGACCCATCCGCCAGCGCCCACGTCCTAGCGCTCCGCCACCCGACGCTGGACGCGGCCACAGTGCGGCGGCGGCTCCACGACGAACACGGCGTCATCACCAGCGCTCGACTCGGCGCCATCCGGGTCTCCCTGCACGTCTACAACGACTCATCCGACATCGAAGCGCTCGCCAATGCACTGGCGTTGGTCGGCGGACGTTGACCTGACGTGGAACTGGTGGCGCTCGCCCGACCCAACGAGCGGGCCCAGCCGACTCGCCTCGCACGTCCAACATCGACCGCATCCCGCGAGCCATCGCAGCTGGTGAAACCCTCCACGAGAGGTGACCGGATTTGCTGCGTAGCGCGCGCTTTCCGCGCGGGAGCCGTTTGGTTCAGCGCTTGCGCTTCAGTTCCACTGATGACGCACTGCTACGGCGTAGCGGTTGGTTGGCCAACGCGGTCTCACACATCGAGTTACACAGATGTGTAACACATCGTGCGGAGCCCGACACCTAAGTGGACCTAAGTGGACCGCCGGTGAAAGTCCAAGTGGACCCATACACCGAAGTGGACGGAATGGGCACCGGGTGACTTGTCATGGCCGATGACTCAACGGATCGGGCGCGGGGTTGCTCGCCTCATCCTTCTTGGAGGCACGAGCCGTACGGCCGCTTCGTCAAGCTCCGGGTCTGGTCCAGGGTGTCGGTTGTCGTAAAGGAGTTTCGGCAGATGCATCCCGATTGGATCGAAGAGCATGCATGTCGCCCACGTAGGCGCCCGTCTGATGTTGCTTGGCGTGGAGGTACTGGAGAAGGTAGGAGGCCGCCATATCGGCATCTTCGTCCGGTGCGTGGCAGGCCCAGACGAGTAGGACGTGCTGGCCGGAGGTCTCTCCCATCAGGTCACTCGGTGGAGGTGCTGCTGCTCAAGATCTACGCCAAATGGATCGACGGCGGCACGTCGTTGCTTCGACGCCGCGTCCAGCACGCGCTCGGCCACAACGATGCCGAAATGACCACGGTGCCGCCCAACCTTGGCGCGCATGTGGCGTGGATAGCCGGGAGTCGCCGACTCAGGTCGGACGCAATCGGACATTGGGTCTGTACCTGGTGCCCGCGAATTCGCAGGTCAGCGTCCTCGTCTTGCCTGGCCAGTCGCGGTTTGATGGTGGTGGCCCCGGCGCGAATCGAACGCGCGACACCCGCTTTAGGAGAGCGGTGCTCTATCCCCTGAGCTACGAGGCCAGCGAACATGAGTGTACGGACGTCGCCGCCGGGTCGGCGACCGCGTATCCCTGGGAGGTGTTGTGATCGGCCAGCTGAGCGGATTCGCCCTCGAATGTCCCAACCCGGAGGCGCTCGCCACGTTCTACTCGGAGCTGACCGGCTGGCCTGTGGTCTACACATCGCCGGAGTGGTGCTCGATCGGGGAGGACGCCGGCTTTCACCTGTCCTTTCAGCGCTCCGAAGACTACCGGCCGCCCACCTGGCCCGACCCGCACTCTTCCATGCAGTACCACCTACACGTGCGGGTCTCCGATCTGAACGAGGCCGAGGCGGCGGTCATCGCCCTGGGCGCCACTCGCTTTCCCGATCAACCGCTGCCCGACAACGCACGGGTGATGGCCGATCCGGTTGGGCATGTCTTCTGCCTTGTGCCGGCCCGGTAGACGAACTGGCCGACCGTACGGACTAGCTGTCCATTGTGGAGACGGGAGGGCGCCACCGCCAGGCGAGGCCGGTCAGGTGCGGCCCGGTGTAGACCGCGATGGCGGTGCCGAAGTCCGCGGTGATGGCCGTGCCGATGGAGAGTCCACGCGCGTGCACTGCCGCGCTGAAGCGCTCCTGCAACTCGGCCGACTCACCGAGCAGCGCGATGTCAACAACGAAGTCCGGTGAACCCGCCGCCACGCACAGCTCGATCATCCGGTCGACCGCGGCGGCCCGGGTGGCCGCCGGTCTGACTGGCCTGATCACGCCATTGCGGAGCGTGAAGATGAACTGAATTCCGGTGCGTCGCGCGGCGCCCGCTACGAGGCCGGGGACACGGCCAGTACGAGCAAGGCCGTCCAGGGAGCTGAGTGCGCCGACGAGGCGTACCTCGCCGGCGGCGGCACGTGCGGCCGCGGCGACCTGATCCACGCCGCCGCCGCGCCTGGCCTGTTCCGCGGCGGCCAGTGCAACGAGGGTCTGACCGCCCGACGCACTTGCGCTGTCGACGACCTCCACGGGTACATCGGACAACGCCGCCGCGGCGCGCGCCGACGCGTTCGTGCTACTCAAGGCGTCGGCGACCGTCACGATGACGGCGCCGTCCGGGGTCGCCCGCAAGGCTTCCACGAACTCGGCCGGCGGTGGACCGGAGGTGGTAGGCCGGCCGCCGCCGAGAATCGCCTCGTTCACGTCGGTGTCCCGGTAGGCGCGACCGTCGACGATGACGGTCAGCGGCACCAGCGCCACGCCACAAGCGGCCGCGTCGGTGGGCGAGATGGAGGCTGCCGTATCCGTGAGAACCAGTACGGTCACGGTTCGTGCCGCTCGTCGCGGTCGAACAACAAGCGCCAGAGGTAAGTGCTAGCACCTGCGGCGGGCCGGTTGCCCAATAGACGCTTGACCAGCATCGGCGCCAGCACGGCCGCCGCCAATGCGGCGCCGGCGCGCCCTCGAGTGCGGATCAGGACCGGCAGCAGGGCTGCGTCCGCCACAAGTGCCCCGACCCCGGCATTGTCTGCCGCGGCCCGGCCGAGCGCCACCCCGGCCAGCACGACACTGGCGCCTTCCGGCGCCAGGACCAGCAGCGCCCCCATCGTCGGCGAAACACCACGGCCGCCGGCCAGCTGGAGAAACGGCGACCAGTTGTGACCAGTGACCGTGGCGGCCGTCGCCCATGCGGCAAGGGCTGGATGGCGACGCCCGCCGGCCAGCATCGGACCGACCATGCCCTTGGCCAGATCCAGTACCCCGGCGACAACCACCGGTGCGACGCCAACCGGCTTCAGCCCGCTCGCCGAGACCGTTCCATTGCCGACCCGACGCAGATCCACCCGGCCCAACCGCCGCGCGACGATCTGCGCGAACGGAACCGAACCCACCAGATACGCCAGTACGAGGACGCTCACCGCCCTCGTGCGGCCCTGCACAGAAGACCGATCGACGCGCACCGCACTACGCTGACATGCGGGGGACGCTCATGGAACCAAAATGCGGCGCTTAACCAAGGATCCAACCGGCCGAGGGCCTCGTCCCAGCGGGCTTTCTCACGGGCGAGTCCTCATTCACCGTCCGTCACCGCCTCGACCACCGAGAAATCGCTGCGGCATGGCACGATTCGCGTGAGGCGGAATCCGGCCGCCGACAGGAGGGCCGCGAACTCATCCGCGGTGCGCTCCTGCCCGCCCGGCGACACGAGCATGTTGAGGTCTGAGAAGGCCGCGTCGGCGCCCTCATTCGGGCCCGGGATGACCCGCTCGACCAGCAGGACGGTGGCATGCAGCGCCATGCCGAGCCGGCAGCGGCGCAGGATCGCGATCGACTCGTCGTCGGGCCAGTCGTGCACGACGCTCTTGAGCACGTAGGCGTCGGCGCCGGCCGGCACCGAATCGAAGAAGCTGCCGGCCTCCACCCGGCAGCGGTCCGCCACGCCGGCCGCGGCGAGCAGTTCCGGCGCGCCCGCGACCACCTGCGGCTGGTCGAAGACAACACCCCGCAGGTGGGGCCATCGGTTCAGGATGGCGGCGACGAACGTACCTCGACCGCCGCCGACGTCAACCACCTCCGTGAACCGTCCGAAATCGTAGGTCGCCAGGACCGAGGTCACCACGGACGTCGATAGTGCCGTCATCGCGGCATCGAACGCGGCTTGCTCGTCCGGGCGCTCGGCCCGGAACTCCCACACGCCTTGGCCGTGCAACGAGGCGAACGCGTTCTCTCCCGTCCGTACACTGTGGAGCAGCGACGACCAGGCTCCCCAGAACGGCGGCCGGCCCACCCACGCGGCCCAGCCAGCGATCGGCTCGTGAGCGTCGGTGCGCAACGCGTTGCTGAGCTCGGTTGGTCCGAATCGTTCACCGTCCAGCTCTTCGAACACGCCGACCGTGGCCAGCGCCCGGAGCAACCGATACAGGGCACGCGGGTGGCAGCCTGCCTCGGTGGCGAGATCGGCCGCGGTACGTGGGCCGTCGCCAAGCCGATCCGGCAGGCCCAGCACCACTGCGACGTGGATCGCCTGGGTAATCCTGAATCCGTTGATGAGGCGTCGTGCCTCGACTGCCGGGCGCATCCCGTCATCGTGCACTGGGGAACCTCAGGACACCAGTCAGCTATACAGAGCCGAGTCGGGACGAGGGACGGACGGTGCCGTTGCCTGCGGTCGCGTCCACATCCCAGAGCGATCCGAAGGCCGGGATGCCGTGTACCGCCACGCGACCGAACTGCTCGGGGAGGACCGGATCGAGGATCAGCTCGCCGTGCCGTGCCTGCAACCCGAGCATGGCCCGCAACAGCAACAAGGGTGCCGCCGTTGACCAGGCCTGCGGACTGCAGGCTGTCGGATATGGAACGGGAAAGCGCGATACCGCGCGCGGATACCCCGCGAACGCCTCCGGCAGGCGGTATCCGAAGTGCGCGGCCGCCTCGATCTGCGCGACCGCGATGCGGTTGGCCTCCTCGCGGTAGCCGTACTGGGCCAGGCCCATCGCGACTAGCGAGTTGTCGTGCGGCCAGATCGTGCCGAGGTGGTACCCGATCGGGTTGAATCCTCTCTCCTGTGTGGACAGAGTGCGCACACCCCAGCCGGAAAACATGGCCTCCGACATCAGGTGGCCCACCAGGAAGCCGGCCCGATCCTCGGGCACAATGCCGCTCCACAGTAGATGCCCGAGGTTCGAGGTCAGCGAGTCAATCTGGTTCTTGTCGCCGTCGAGCCCAAGCACGTAGTAACCACCACGCGCCTCCACCCAGAAGTCGCGGTTGAAGCGCTCCCGCAGCGCCGACGCCTCGGCGCGGAGCCGGACCGCCATCGTGCTGTCGCCGAACGGTCCGTCGGCGAGTTCGGCCACCCGTCGCTTCGCGTCGTACACGTACCCCTGCAGCTCCGATGTCGCGATCGGCAGGTAGGGCAGTCGGCCGTCGGCGAACTGCACGCCGTCCGAGGAGTCGCGCCAGCATTGGTTGCCCAACCCTTGGCGGGACCGGGTGCGGTACTCGACATATCCATCACCGTCGAAGTCCCCGTACTGGTCGATCCATTCGAGTGCCGCCTGCACATTCGGTGCGAGCCGCCGTACCAGTGCGGTATCGCCGGTCCACCGCCAATACTCGGAGAGCAATATCAGCCAGAGCATCGTCGCGTCCGCGGTTCCGTAGTAGGGGCTGTGCGGCTTGAGGCCGAGTCGCGTCAGCTCGCCTTGGCGGAACTCGTGCATGATCTTGCCAGGCTCCTCGTCCCGGAAGTCGTCGTACTGCTTCCCCTGGAGCGACGCCAACTCAAGCAAGGCGCCGCGGGCAAGCAACGGTCCAAAGGAGACGGACTGGTACGCCGTGATGAGCGTGTCCCGACCGAAGATGGTGAGGAACCACGGCAGGCCGGCGGCGGGCAGGATCACCGCGTGTCCGTCCAGGCTCATCTCCACTCGCAGCGCCAGCAGGTCCCGCGCGGTCTGATCTCCTATGCGGCAGAGCAAATCCGAATCCGACTGCAACACGGGAACCTGAGCGAACCACCGGGCCGTGGCGTCGTCGGCGGCCTCGCCTTCGCCTTCAACCTCGCCGAAACGCGTGTGCGGCGGCACCACTTCGTTCGGGGCGAGGTCGAGCGGCACCGTCACCTCGACCGCCCAGTTGGCGGCGTCGGCGAGCTTCAGTTCCCACACGAAATCGTCGCCCTCGATCCGGTCCGCCGGCGGCGAGACCTCGACCCGAGTCCGGGCGGTGTATCCGCCGTTGCGGTACTGGAACTCCAGTGCCGTACCGTCGTTCGCGTGTGACCGCGTGATCTGGGTCGAGCGGTCCCGGACCGCATCTTTGATCTCGAACAAGTCGGCGAAGTCCGCGCCGGCGGCCAGTCGCAGCTGCATCCGTTGCGGCTCACGCGCGAAACTCCACAGCTCGATGCGTTCCCTAAGCCGCGTACCGACCGAGCGCAACCGGCGCACGCCGACCTGATTCGCCGGCAGTCCTTGCGTATCGGTGTTGGTGAGGAAGAAGACGGCCGAGAAATGCTCGGCGCTGCCCGAACGAAGCGGCAACAGGCGGGCCCCGTTGAGCGTCAGGATCCAGGTCGAGAGCAGCCGGGTATCCGCATGGACCAGGCCACCGATCGAGCCCGAAGGAACGTCTCCGGTCCCATCGGAGTACATGAACGACACACCCTCGAGTACCGAGACGGCACCCGGACCGAGCTCCGGCGGCAGTGACCGGCCGGTCGGACTCGGCAGACCCAGCGCGGTGAGCCCGGGCCACGGATCGGCCGGGGTCGCCCGGTGCGAAGACTCGAATCCAATTCGATCCAGAAGACCCAAGATTCACCCAACCCAAGCTGGAGCAGTCGGCGGGATTCCCCAGCCTACGATCCGGTCAACGGTGCTGTACCCGGTTTAGTAGCGCCGACACACACCGGCCAGCCCAAAGGATCTTGGCGGATGGCGTCAATCCACGCCAGACTGGGCCCATGCCGAGCAACCGCACACGGGTGAATGTGCGCCAGCTCCCTGCGCTCATCCGGGCGGCGTTGGGCATCACCTGGCAGGCCGGACGCCGAGACCTGCTGTTATCGACCGTGCTGCAGGCCGTCGGCGGCGTCGGCCTGGTATTGATGCTCCTGCTCGCCCGCGGCGCGCTCAACGCGCTACTCGATGCCGCACATTCGGGCGGATCACTGTCCGATGTGCTGCCGTGGATCGCGGCGATGGCGATAACCGCCGGCGGGCAAGCGTTCGCCACCACCGTCCAACGCGAGCGGCAGCACGTGCTCGGCGAGCTGGTCACCCGTCACGTGCAGGGCAAGGTCCTCGATGTCACCGCCCGGGTCGAGCTCGCGACCTTCGACGAGCCCGAGTTCCACAATCGGGTCGAGCGGGTCGGCATGGGCAACGGCCAGGCGCTGCACATGATTTTCGGCTTGTCTGGTCTGGCCGGATCCGCGTTCAGCCTCACCGGAGCCCTCATCGGGGTGGTCGCGGTGGCCCCAGTACTCCTGCCACTGCTGGTGCTCGTCCTCGTACCGGCCTGGTTCGCGGCGTCGCGGCGGGGCGAGGCGTTCTGGGATTTCTTCTGGAAGATGACGCCGCGCGATCGGCAGCGAAACTACCTCGCCGGAGTGCTGCGTGAACGCAACCCGGCCAAGGAGGTCCGGGCGTTCGGTCTTGGCCGATTCCTACGTGGACGGTACGACGCGCTCTACGACGGCCGTATCACCGAGCTACGCCGGATCTCCGGCCGGCAGATCCGAGTCGCGTTAGCCGCGAATCTTCTCATTGGTGCCGTGCTCGCCGCCACGCTCGTGCTCATGGCCTGGCTCACCCTCAGCGGTACGGTCGGCATCGCGTCCGCGGGGGTTGCCGTCGCCGGTATCGCGATCGTCGGTGGCCAGCTGGCCGGCGCGGCGTATTCGATCGGCGCACTCACCGAGTCGGCGCGCTATCTCGAGGACTACCTGGCCTTTACCAGCGTGCTACCCGAGCTCGAGCAAGGGCGACCGGTTGCGCCACCGCCCACGGCATTCCACCAGGTGAGCGTCCGCGATGTCGTGTTCACCTACCCGACCAGTGACGAGCCGGCGCTTCGTGGCGTCTCGCTCGACGTGCGAGCCGGTGAGGTCATCGCGCTGGTGGGCGAGAACGGATCCGGCAAGACCACCCTGGCCAAGCTCCTCGCCGGCCTCTACCGGCCGGATTCGGGCGCAATCCTCTGGGACGGTGTCGATGTGTCCACTGTGGATCCGGATGAGCTGCGCCGCCAGATCGCGGTGATCTTCCAGGACTTCGAGCGGTTCCACCTGACGCTGCGGGAGAACATCGGCCTTGGGCGCGTCGAGGCGGTCACCGACCTCAACGGGATCCGCGTCGCCGCCGCCCACGCCGGCGCCGACCGGTTCGCCGAACGGCTCGTCGACGGATACGAGACCATGCTGGGACCGGAGTTCGCCGGGTCAGACAACCCCGACGAGCCCGGACAGGTCCGCGGAACGGACCTGTCCGTAGGCCAGTGGCAGCGGGTGGCACTGGCCCGTGCCTTCTACCGCGGCGCTCCGTTCGTGATCCTCGACGAACCGACGGCCGCCCTCGACCCACGCGCCGAACAGGAACTCTTCGACACCATCCGAACGCTGCTCGAAGGCCGGACCGTGCTGTTCATCTCCCACCGGTTCTCGAGTGTCCGATCCGCCGACCGCATCTACGTGCTCGAGGAGGGTCGCATCGCGGAGACCGGGTCGCACGCGGAACTCATGGCGGCGGACGGTTTGTACGCCGAACTCTTCACCCTTCAGGCGGCCGCCTACCTCGACGCCGAGGCGGGCCGGACCTAGTTAAGCAGGGGACCCCTCTTAACGTTTCGGGCATAGGAAGGGTCCCTTCCTAACGCCGAGCAAGCCGCCGCTCACTGACGGCCGGTGGACCGACGACCGCGTCGGGACAGCGAGTCGAGCACGACCGCGGCCAGTAGTACCGCCGCGGTAATCATGTAACGCACCGATGTATCCAGGCTCAGCAGCAGCATGCCCGACGTGATCGAACCCAGCACCAGCGCACCGAGTAGCGCACCGTACGGACTGCCCCGCCCGCCGAACAGGCTCACGCCACCGATGACGGCACCGGCGATGGCGATCAGCAGCACATCGCTGGCACCGGTGGACTGGCTCGCCGCGAAGCCACGCGACACGAACAGAACGCCACCGAATGCGGCCAGCATCGAACACATCGCGAAGATGGACATCCGGATCATGGCGACGTTGATGCCCGCCCGGCGGGCCGCCTCGACATTGCCGCCGACGGCATAGACCGACCGACCGTACCGGGTGCGACGCAAGACCAGATCGGCGACGACGACAAGCCCGACCAGGATGAGCAGACCGACCGGCACGCCCAGCCAGTCGTTGAGCACCCACACCACGGCGAATACGACGATCGCCAGACCCACGATGCGCACGATCGATCCCGTCAGGGATCGGGTCGGTAGGCCAGCGCGGGCTCGGCGTGCGCGGGTGACCAGTTCGGCCGCGGCGTAGATCGCCACGACCACGGCCCCGAGAATCCAGCCGAGCGGCCGGGACAGGTACTGGTGCGTGAGGGTGGCGATGAAACCGGTGTATGGGATCTGGATCGTGCCCTGCGGAAAGAGGATCCACAGCTGTAGTCCGAGCCAACCGAGGTTGCCGGCGAGCGTGACGACGAAGGAGGGGACGCCCACCTCCGCGAAGAAGAACCCTTGCAGCAGCCCGATGAGCAGACCCAGTGCCAGGACAGCGATCAGCGCGAGCCAATCCGGCCAGCCGTGCCGGATGGAGAGCACGACGAGAGTAGCCGCGCCGACACCCGCCACCGAGCCGATCGACAGGTCGATCTCACCCAGCAGGAGAACCAACGTGACGCCGAGGCTGATGACGCCGTACGCGACGATCTGCAGCGTCATGTTCGAGATGTTCTGCGAGCTGAGGAAGTTCTTGTTGAGCGACTGAAACACGGCCCAGATCACGATCAGCCCGATGATGACCGGCCAGGATCCCAGTTCACCTCCGCGTAGGCGCGAAGCGAGGGACGTGGCTGCCTTGCGGGCCGGACCGGGGGTCTCACCCGGGGCCGTCGGCGCCGGCTGGGTGGTCGTCGTACTCATTGACGCTCCTGCGTGTCCGAGGCTGTTGCTTGGGTTCTCGCTTGCCGTCGGGCGACCACGTTGTCGGAGGCTCCGGTGATCGCCTGCACGATCTCCTCCTGGGTGGTGTCCTGCATGCGGAAGTCAGCGACAACCCGGCCGAGCCGAAGCACGGTGGCGCGGTCGGCAACGGCCCTGACGTCGGCCAGGTTGTGACTGATCAGCACGACACCCAGGCCGCGTTCGCGTAGCCGCTCGATGAGGTCCAGCACCTGGGCGGTTTGAGCGACACCCAGGGCCGCCGTCGGCTCGTCGAGAAGGACCACCCGCGGCTGACCCAGCAGCGATCGGGCGATTGCAACCGACTGTCGCTGACCTCCGGAAAGCGATGCCACCGGAATGCGCACGCTCGGAATCCGTACCGAGAGGGTGTCGAGCAAGTTGGTGGCCGAGCGTTCCATTTCGATCTCGTCCAGCACACGTCGCGGAGCAATCTCGTGTCCGAGGTAGAGATTGGCGACCACGTCGAGGTTGTCGCAAAGCGCCAGATCCTGATACACCGTGGCGATCCCGAGCCCGGAGGCGTCGCTGGGCTTGCTGATGTGAACGGGTCGGCCGTCCCAGCGCACATCGCCGTCGTCGGCCGGGTTGACCCCGGCAATGACCTTGATCATCGTGGACTTGCCGGCACCGTTATCGCCGACGAGCGCCACCACCTCGCCGGCGTGCACTTCGAGCGAGGCATCGGAGAGCGCTTCGACCGCGCCGAAACGCTTGCGGACGCCCCGCAGCGACAACACCGGCCCATCGGCGGTCGCGGTCGCAGAGGCCGGTCCCTCTTGCGTCACCTCGTCCTCGTTTCGTGGTGGCGGCGCGCCGCGCGTCGCGGGCGAACCCGACGCGCGGCGCTACCGGCCAGGAGGTTAGGAAATGCCCGCCGCGGTGCAGGCCGCCGCGTACTGCCCGGTGCAGATCTGGGCAGGCGTATAGAAGCCGTCCTTGATCACGGTGTCCTTGATGTTGGCCTTGGTCACCGCGACTGGTGTCAGCAGCACCGCTGGCACGTCCACCGTCTTGTTGTTGACCTGTACGGTCTGCAGACCGCTCAGCGAGCCACCTGTCGCGGCCGCGATGGCCATCTGGCCCGCCGCGTCCGCCTCGGGCTTGATCGCCTTGTAGACGGTCATCGCCTGCTCGCCGGTCAGGATCCGTTGGATCGCCGCGATCTCCGCGTCCTGGCCGGTGACCGGCGGCAGCGCCGTGAAGCCCGCGCCCTTCATGGCCGCGATGGCGCCACCCGCTGTGCCGTCATTGGCGGCGTAGACCCCAATGATCTGGTCCTTGCCGAGCGCGGTGATCGCCTGCTCCATCTCCTTCTGAGCGTTGTCCGGCGACCATTCCTGCGTGTCGTACTCCTTGCCCACGGTGACCTTGCCGTCGAGCACCGAGTGAGCGCCCGCCTTGAAGTCACCGGCGTTCGGGTCGGTCGGGTCTCCGTTGATCATGACGATCTGGCCCCGTTTGGCGTCGCCGCCGGCGCTGACGGCGTCCACCAGCGCCTGGCCCTGTGTCTGACCGACCTTCTTGTTTTCATACGAGACGTAGTAGTCGATCGGGCCCGCCGCCAGACGGTCATAGGCAACCACCGGTACGCCCTGCGCCTTGGCGTTGGCCACCACTCCACCGGCCGCGGTGGCGTCGACCGGGTCCAGGATCAGGACCTTCACGCCCTGCGTCAGCATCGACTCGGCCTGGGACTGCTGTTTGGCGCTGTCCTGGGCCGCGTTCTGATACAGGACCTCGCACTTGGAGCACAGCTCTTTGAGCTTGGCCTCGATGAGCGGCCGGTCGAACGTTTCGTACCGGGTCGTCTTTGACTCGGGCAGCAGCAGCCCGATCTTGAAGCCTTGGTCAACCGTCGGTTTGTTGGCCTGGTTCGACGACGTCCCCGTGTCGCTGCTGCAGGCGACCAGCCCGCCCAGCAGCAGTGCCGAGGCGCCCACGGCGGCCAAGCCATGACGCACTCTGATCCGCATCAAGCCCTCCAGCGTTGTCACCGCGGTGTACCCGCTTGGTCGGAATTACCGCAGTAGTGTTGGTTTACACCTTCTATGCCAATTCAATGTGCCACGGCGAACTGGACGAAGTCGGTGACCTTTACCGAGTGTCTACCCAAAGTGATGCAGTAACTACACACAGTCACTCGTGGGTGATCGCAAGGAGGCTGGCGGGCGCGGGCGACGAAGATCGGTTTCCCGGCCCGAGGGTGCCCTGACCGGGCACCACTCAGGTGGAGCAGTCCACTATGGACGGCCGCTTTGGGCCAAGGCGGGTGACGAGATCAGGAGCCGGTGTAGTAGCCGTCCGCCACGCCGAGCGCCTCGTCCAGGATCGCGATGCCGTCACGCACCTCGGCTGAGGTGATCGTGCAGGGCGGCACTACGTGCACCCGATTGAAGTGGGTGAACGGCCACAGGCCGCGCTCCTTGCACGCCGCGGCCACCTCGGCCATCGGGGTCGCCGCCGATCCGGACGCGTTATAGGGCACCAACGGCTCGCGCGAGTCACGGTCGCGCACCAGCTCCAGCGCCCAGAACACACCGAGGCCGCGCACCTCGCCCACGCTCGGGTGCCGGGCGGCCAGGTCGTGCAGGGCCGGGCCGATGACCTCCTCGCCGAGCTGCCGGGCGTACTCGACGATCCCCTCCTCCTTGAAGATCTGGATGGACGCCACCGCCGAGGCGCAGGCGAGCGGATGGCCGGAGTACGTGAGCCCGCCGGGGAAGACGCGCTCCCGGAACGTCTCCGCGATCGGGTCGGAAATGATGACGCCGCCCAGCGGGAGATAGCCGGAGTTGACACCCTTGGCGAACGTGATGAGGTCCGGCGTCACCCGCCAACGGTCGACCGCGAACCACTCTCCACACCGGCCGAACCCGGCCATGACCTCGTCGGCGATGAGCACGATGCCGTACTCATCGCAGATCTCCCGGACGCCCTCCAGGTATCCCGGTGGCGGCACGAGCACGCCGTTGGTCCCGACCACCGTCTCCAGCAGCACGGCCGCGATCGTCGACGCCCCCTCGAAGACGATCGTGTCGCGCAGGTGCTGCAGCGCGCGCTGCGACTCCTGTGCCTCGTCGCTCGAATGGAAGGCCGACCGGTACGGGTACGGACCCCAGAAGTGCACCACGCCGACGGCGGTCGGTTCGTTGGCCCAGCGCCGCGGGTCGCCCGTCGCGGTGATGGCGGCGGCCGTGGAGCCGTGGTAGCTGCGGTACATCGTCAGCACCTTGTGCCGTCCAGTGTGGACACGCGCCATCCGGATCGCGTTCTCGTTCGCCTCGGCGCCGCCGTTGGTGAAGAACACGCGATTCAGGTCGCCCGGAGCCAACTCGGCGATGAGCCGGGCCGCCTCGCCGCGCTTGTCGTTGGCGAAGCTGGGGGCCACGGTGCACAGCCGGGCCGCCTGCTCCTGGATAGCCGCGACCAGCCTGGGGTGCTGGTGTCCGATGTTCACATTCACCAGCTGGGAGGAGAAATCCACGTAGCGCTTCCCCGAGTAATCCCAGAAGTGGCTGCCCTCCGCCCCGGCGATCGGCATCGGGTCGATCAGGCCCTGAGCGGACCAGGAGTGGAAAACGTACGAGCGGTCGTCGGAACGGACAGATGCTTCATCGGTCACGGCCTTAGATCCTTATCTGGTACGGGGGAAACCGAGATCTACTGTGGACGTTGCTGGGTCGGGCCAGCGCGAGGTGACGACTTTGGTACGGCTGTAGAAGTGCACGCCGTCCGGACCGTACATGTGGGTGTCGCCGAAGAGGGAAGCCTTCCAGCCGCCGAACGAGTAGTACGCCACCGGAACCGGGATCGGTACGTTGACCCCGACCATGCCCGCGTTCACGTCAAACTGGAACTGGCGGGCCGCCCCGCCGTCGCGGGTGAACAGCGCCACGCCATTGCCGTACGGGTTCGCGTTCACGAGCTCGACCGCCTCGCCGTACGTCTGGGCTCGGACCACGCACAACACCGGCCCGAATATCTCGTCGGTGTAGACGCTCATGGTCGGCCGCACGTCGTCGAGAAGACTCACGCCGAGAAAGAAACCATCCGCCGGTACGTCCGCGGTACGACCATCGGTGACCACCGTCGCCCCCTCGGTCCGACCAGTCTCCACATAGGACGCCACTCGGTCTCGATGCTCGCGCGTGATCAACGGCCCCATCTCCGCGTCCGGATCGGTGCCCGCCCCGATCCGCAGCTTGGGTAGGCGGCTCGCGATCGCGTCGACCAGCGGATCGGCCACCCCGCCGACCGCGACGACGACGGAGATCGCCATGCACCGTTCGCCGGCCGAACCGTACGCAGCCGAGACCGCCGCGTCGGCGGCCATGTCGACGTCAGCGTCGGGCAGCACCACCATGTGGTTCTTCGCGCCGCCCAGAGCCTGCACCCGCTTGCCATGCTTGGTGCCGGTCTCGTAGATGTGCCGGGCCACGGGCGTGGATCCCACGAAGCTCACCGCAGCGATCCCGGGGTGGGCGAGTAGCGCGTTCACAGCCTCATGGTCGCCGTGCACCACGGAGAAGACTCCGTCGGGCAGCCCCGCGTCGTGCCAGAGCCGGGCGAGGAACATCGATGCCGAGGGGTCCTTCTCGCTCGGCTTGAGGATGAAGGCGTTGCCGCAGGCGATCCCGGTCGTGCACATCCACAACGGCACCATGGCCGGGAAGTTGAATGGCGTGATCCCGGCGACCACACCCAGCGGCTGCCGGATCGAGTACACGTCGACGCCGGCGGCCGCCTGTTCCGAGTAGGACCCCTTGAGCAGATGCGGGATTCCGGTGGCGAACTCCGCGTTCTCCAGCCCGCGAGCCACCTCACCCCGTGCGTCCGCGGCCACCTTCCCGTGCTCGCTGGTGACGATCTCGGCGAGTTCATCCGCCCGCTCATGCAGCAGCTCACGAAACGCGAACAGGATGGCAGAGCGGCGCGACAGGGATGACTCGCGCCAGGCCTTCGCGGCCTCGGTCGCACTCGCGACCACCGTATCGACCTCGGCCGCGTCAGCGAGGTCGACCTCCGCGGTGAGTTCGCCCGTCGCCGGGTTATAGACCGGGCCGACCCGACTGGAGGTTCCAGGCCGGGTGGTGCCGTCAATCCAGTGCGAGATGCGTGCGCCCATGAGGGCGAGCCTACGACTGCCTGCCGCAGCCGGGCAGGGCCGGTTACGGCAGGGAGTCGGGCTCGTCCCAATTAGGGACGTCTGCGACGAAGGTCTCGCCGTGGTGCTCGGTGCTCTCCGCGAGTTCCGCGACCGCCTCCGGGACGTGGACGACCTCGTCCTCGGCCATCACGTCGCTCGTACCGTCGTCGATGACGTCGGCTGGTTGGGGCGACTCTGTCATGGCACCGAGCTACCCGATGACCCGATCTATTAAACGTCTATCCGGGCACGCTCGAGAACGGCCAGTAGGCGTCCCCAGTGGACATTCGCTAGTCAGTGGACATTCGTTACCGCCAGCCGACGTCGATTCGCTGGCCGCGCGGGTCGAAGAAGTGCAGCTGGTCGAGCCGGACCGACACGCTCATCGCCTCGCCCACACGCAGCGTCGGGTACGGCTGAAGCCGCACCGCCAATTCCGCCCGTTGGCGGGCCTGCGAGTGCCGACCCGGTTGCTCGAGCACGCTGGTGGTCGTTCGGGCCGGCGTGTCATCTTCGCTCGGGTATCCGCCGTCGCGCTCGACCTTTGGTGTGCGGCGGAAGAGCCCGGTCATCTTTCCGAGCCGGCTGCCACCGTTCGAGTCGGGTGCGGGCGCGTTGAGTTCGTCGAGCACCACCGCCATCGCACCCACATCGAGGAAGGCGAGCGACTCGTGCCCGTGGTGCTCGATGTACTGGACCCGGCCGTGGAGCACGTCGCCCGCGGCGTCCGGGGCCACCGGCGACAACGCCTCGGACCTGACCCCGACCACGATCCGCTCGCCGTGATAGTGGGCGATCTGGCGGGCGCGCATGTCGTGCCAGGGCATGTAGAGCGCCTGCTCGCCCAGATGCAGCGCGATGTAGCGGTCGAGGTGCACATAGACTGATGCCTCGAGGAGGTTCATCCGCGGGCTGCCGAGGAACGTCGCCACGAACAAGGTGCCCGGACGGCGGTAAACCTCGGTCGGCGTACCGACATCCTGGAGGACGCCGCGGCGAAGGATCGCCACGCGGTCCGCCATGGTCAACGCCTCGGCCTGGTCGTGGGTCACGTAGATCGTGGTTACGCCGAGCTCCCGGACCAGCGAGGAGATCTCCGCGCGCAGCTGAGCCCGCAGGCCACTGTCCAAATTGGACAATGGCTCGTCCATGAGGAACAGGGACGGCCGCCGGATGATCGCCCGGCCCATCGCCACTCGCTGCCGCTGGCCACCGGAGAGCTGCCCCGGCCTCCGGGCGAGCACGTCGTCGATGCCGAGGGCACCGGCGATGTCACTCACGCGCTCCTGCCGCTCGCCTGACTCCAATCCCGCGATGCGCAGCGGGAAGCCGATGTTGTCCTTAACCGACATATGCGGATAGAGACCGAAGTCTTGGAAGATCATGGCGACGCCCCGGTCGCGCGGCGCCAGGTCGTCGGCGACCCGACCATTGAGCAGGATCTTCCCCGAGGTCGCGGTCTCTAAGCCGGCGACCATCCGCAAGATCGTTGACTTGCCGCAGCCGGACGGACCGAGCAGGACCATGAACTCGCCGTCGGCGACCTCGAGGCTGACATCGTCGACAGCAACCGTGGCGTCGCCAAAGACTTTCGACACGTTCGTGAGTGCGACGGTGGCCACTCGGCGCCTCCTGCAGTGCAGACTGATTCGCTGTGGCCGATTCCACAGCGACAGTCGACCCACTTTGACCGTCGGTACGGACAAGGGCCATCGGGTAAACGACTGATGTGCACTATGCGGTGACAGTGCGGCAGACGTCCACATTCAAGACCATCAGATAAACATCGAGCTGCGGCTCTTGGCAGACCGCAGCCCGATTCGTCTCATAGGTCAGAATTATTGCGGGGTCGGCGTGAAGTTGATGGTGACGCGCTCGTAACCCATGCTGCGCAGAATGCCCTCGAGCTTGATCCGGGTGTTGTCCCGCGCCCGGTCGATCAGCTCGCTCTCGATGGCCGCCGTCTTGATCTTCTCGCTGGCCAGCTGGTACAGCTGTCCCTGGCGGTTGTAGTCGTCGGCTACCAGGCCCTTGACCTTGTCGAAGATCCCCTCATCCAGTGAGTAGATGCGGCTCTGGTTGACATCCATGTGGACCTCGGAGAGCTGTGGGTCGGGGAGCGTGACCGTGACCTCGGCGCCATCGCCCGATATCTGGATCGCGCCCTCCGACAGGCTCGTGAAGTCGACGTACGCATCGACCGAGCCCTGCCCGACGAAGAGAACGTGATAGCTGGAAATGAAGTCCGGAACGTACGGTCGATCCTCTTTGTAGTCCACCACGACCTGGAAATTGCCTCGGGCGGCGACGAACTGGTTCAAGTCCTCGATGGACTGCAGCAGCACTGGCCCAGTGCGGTCGGTCACTTGCGTGGCGAACGGATTGCGAATGTGCGGAAAGAGGTTCACCGCCGCGAGCGCGAACCCGCCGGCGATCAGAAGGCCGACCACCCCAATGAAGATGAGTATGTTCCGGCCCCAATGTTTCGGCTCGCGCACGTAGACGACCACGGGTTCGTCGCCGCGGGCGACCTGGGTCGAGGTCCCCTGTGTGGAATCCGTCGTCATGGCGTCACCTTCCGTCTCTCGCTTGGGGATAACCGTACGGGCCGGTCGCAAACATCCGCACGTACGGGCGGTTGGCCACGAGAGGTCGTTCAGGCTAGTCGCAACCAGGCACCGTCCGGGTCTACCTCGACCACAGGTCGGACCGGTGCCGAGACGTCACGCTGATCCGCCGCGGCGATGACGGCATCGATGTCGGCATATCTGGCCAGCTCGCCCAGCGTGTACAGGGTCGGCGGCAGCATCGGCAAAGTGGCCGCCTGGCCCGGTGGAAGCCACACCGTGTCGTCGGCCTCGCCGCCGACGTCGCGGGCCCGCTGCTCGGCCGGCATCCGGGCTAGAAAGAAGAAGGTATCGAAGCGGCGCGGCTCAAACTCCGGCGTCAGCCACCGCGCCCAAGGGACAAGAAGATCGGCGCGTAGCGCCAACCCCGCTCCCCCAAACCATTCGGTCAGGCTGTGCTTGCGGGTCACCAGGTCGGCGCGCGCTCTTTCCCAGCGGTCAGCGCTTAGATCGGTCACGACATTGCCGACTCGTGACCCCGCCGCCCCACCCAGGTCCGGCGCGTCGCCGGCCAGCAGCACGCCGGCCTCCTCATAGAGCTCGCGTACCGCGGCGCAGACCACGGCTTGGGCGGTCCCGACCGGCAGCGCCATTCGCGCAGCCCAATGCTCCGGCGGCGGACCAACCCAGTCGATGATCGCGTCGGAGTCGGACGGGTCCACGCTGCCACCGGGGAACGCGTACATCCCCGGAGCGAACGCCATTGTCGCCGCCCGCCGTTGCGCGTAGATCTCGAAGCCCGCCCCGGTCGGGCGCATAAGAATGACGGTAGCGGCGAGGCGGGGCACCGCCGGTTCGTTGCCCGACGCCTGGAACTGGGCCGCGTTTTCGGCAAGCCACATCGGCGCACGCACACGGTCACTCAACGTGCACCACCATCGCCGTGCCCTGACCGACTCCGATGCAGGCCGCGGCGACGCCGTAGCCGCCGCCGCGTCGGCGCAGTTCCCGGCAGGCGTCAACGACGACCCGGGGCGCCGAGGCGCCGAGGGGGTGTCCGATCGCGATAGCGCCGCCGTGTGGGTTGACCCGTTCCCGGTCGATCTCGGGGAAGGCGTCCAGGCAGGAGAGGACCATGGCCGCGAACGCTTCATTGATCTCCCATACGGCGATGTCCGCCGTGGTGAGTCCGGCGCGCGCAAGCAGCTTGCGGATCGCCGGAACCGGTGCAACCGAGAACCGGTGCGGCTCAACCGCGACGGTGGCGCTGGCCACCACCCGGCCGAGCACTGGCGTCCCGATCTCGGCGGCCGCCCGCGACGAGCCGACCAGAACGCCGATCGCACCATCGTTGATGGGAGAGGAGTTGCCCGCTGTCACCGTGCCCTCTTTGGTGAAGGCGGGCTTCAGATCGGCCAGCTTCGACAGCGACGTGTCGGGCCGGATCGACTCGTCCCGGGTCACGCCGTCCATCCTGAGGACATAGTCGTCGTGGAGCCCCTTGTCCCAGGCTGCGGTCGCCCGCTCGTGCGATCGCGCCGCCCATTCGTCCTGCTCGAGCCGTCCGATGCCCAACTCCGCCGCCACCGCTTCGGCGCAGGCACCAAGGCTCTGCGTCCAGACGTCGGGGAACTTCGGGTTCGTCATGCGCCAGCCCACCTGCGTGTGCCACAGTCTCGCCTCGGTTGGGAACGGCACATCGGGCTTCGGCAATACGAACGGAGCGCGGCTCATGCTCTCCACGCCGCCGCCGACGATGAGGTCCGCGTCGCCGACCGCCACGGCCCGGGCCGCCTGGATGATCGCCTCGCCGCCGGACCCACAGAGCCGGTTGACAGTCAACCCGGGCACAGTTGCGGGTAGCCCAGCGAGCAGCGCGGCCATCCGGGCGACGTTGCGGTTGTCCTCGCCGGCGCCGTTGGTGTCGCCCAGGATCACATCGTCGACGCGCCCGTCGTCGGCCAGTGCCGGGTGTCGCCGCAACAGCTCCACCAACGGGAGCCCGGCGAGGTCGTCGGTCCGGACGCCGGAAAGCCCGCCGCGGTGCCGGCCGAAGGGAGTCCTTACGGCGTCAAGGAGGTACGCGTCCACGCCGCCACGATAGACGGGCGCTTAGAAGATCGGTCGGACCAGGATGTAGGTAACGCAGGCAATGGCCGCCGCCCCGGGAAACGTGAGGACCCACGCCACCACGATGTTGCCCGCGACTCCCCAGCGAACCGCGGAGAGTCGCTTGGTGGTGCCGACGCCCATGATCGCCGCGGTGATCGTGTGGGTGGTCGAGATGGGGGCACCGAGCACCAAAGCGTTGTAGTAGAGCACCGAGCTTGCCACGGTCTCAGCGGCGAAGCCCTCCGGCGGTCCAAGGTGGATGATGCGCCGGCCGAGGGTGCGGATGATCCGCCAACCACCGGAGTACGTGCCCAATGCGAGCACCGTCGCCGAGGTGTAGTAGACCCACTGCGGAATCTCGGTCGGGCTGCTCTGGAAGCCACCGACGTAGAGCGCGAGCACAACGATGCCCATTGTCTTCGCGGCATCCTGCATGCCATGGCCGACCGCCATGGCCGCGGCTGACACCGTCTGCGCCCGCCGGAAGAAGCGGTTCAGCGGCCCAGGCTCGACCGCGGCGTGCACCCTTCGGCGCAGCCGGCTCGTCGGTTCGGCGGGCGCCTCCGGCACAGTAACCGCCTCGCCGGAGGGCGCCAATTCACCAGTCGGCCCGCTGGCACTCGCCGTCGCGGCCGCGGCACCCACCAACTCCCGCTGCGGCACCGAGCGCAGCTGCGGTCCGGCAGGTCGGCCGTACACCGAAAGACCCTTGACCGCCCACAAGAGAACGAACATCACGAATGCGCCGAGAACGAAGCCCACGACCGGGGAGAGCACCATCGGGAGCACGACTTTGTTGGCGATGTTGCCCCACTTCACCTGGCCGTCCGCCGCGAACAGGGTCGCCCCGACCAGACCGCCGAAGAGGGCATGCGACGACGATGACGGTAGACCGAGGTACCACGTGAGCAGATTCCACAGGATCGCACCGATCACTCCGGCGAAGACCACCCCGAGACTCGCCAGCCCCGGCGGCAGGCTCACCAGACCCTCACCGACCGTCTTGGCAACCTTGGTACCGAAGTGAGCACCGACGAAGTTGCCGATCGCCGCGACGACAAGCGCCACACCGGGCGTCAGCGCGCGGGTCGATATCGACGTTGCGATGGCGTTCGCGGCGTCGTGGAAGCCGTTGGTGTAGTCGAAGGCCATCGCCACCGCGATCACGGCGATGACCGCGACCAGCTCGGCGGACACAGACTGCAACTCCTTTCGCTCGCGACTGTGTTTACGTTTGCTCGCGATTGCGGTGCTCGCTTCGCTCGCTCCTCACGCTCGCGACTGGTGCATCGCTGCTCGCTCGCTCCTCGCGCTCGCCTATGACTCCTTCACGGCGATCTGCTCCACCGTGTTGGCGACGTGCTCGAGAGCGTCGCAGGCGGCCTCCAGTTCGTCGGCGACCTCCTTCATCTTCAACACGTTCAGCGGGTCGTACTCGCCCGAGAAGAGTCGGACCAGCAGCATCCGATACGCCTGGTCGCCCTCGTTCTCGAGCCGGTTGCACTCGACCCAGTACTCCTTGAGGTCCTTCATCGCCTTGAGCCGCGGCATGGACGCGGCTGTCAGTCGAGCCTGCCGGTCGACGACGTCGACCAGCTCGTGCATCTCTCGCGGCAGGGCGGGCATCTTCGTCAGCCCGTATAGATACACCAGGCTGCCGGCCGCCTCGATGTGATCCATGACGTCGTCCAAATTGGACGCCAACCGGTAGATGTCCTCCCGGTCGAACGGCGTGACGAAGGTTGAGTTGATCTTGTTATAGACGTCGTGCGTGATCCGATCGCTGTCATGCTCGATGTCGGTGAGGTCCTCGGCGATGCGCGCGACGTCGGCGTCGGGAAGGGCAAGCTCAGAGAGCAACTCCGCGCCCCGCACGAGGTTGTTCGCGGCCGAGTTGAAGAACTCGTAGAACGAGTCGTCGCTCGGGCGGAACTTGATTCGCATGACGGCTCCATTGTCGCGGGCTCGGATCGCGCCTTCCCGCGGAATGCTAGGCGCCGGTGAACGCGGACCGAGTATCGGGCCAATGACTGGCCGTGTCGTTCACCTGCTGTTCACTTACCGTTGGTTCGCGTGTTGACGGCGCCTTCCTTCGTGAGGCGAGCTCGAAGCTCGTCAAGGTCCAGATCGACGTCCGGATAGGCCAGGTGCAATTCGTCGAGGTGCGCGAGGAGGATGTTCGCGACTGCCCAGTTCCGGTACCACTTGCGATCGGCCGGCACGACATACCACGGCGCCGCCGCCGAGCATCGGTCGAGCACGTCGCCGTACGCCTTCTGGTATTCGGCCCAATGATCGCGGTCGTTGAGGTCGGCCGGGTTGAACTTCCACCGCTTCGTGGGGTCGTCGAGCCGGGCCACGAGCCGGTCGGCCTGCTCCTCGTACGAGATGTGCAGCATCACCTTGACGAGGGTGAGGCCGTCCTTGACGAGGTTGTCCTCAAAGGAGTTGATCTCGTCGTACCGGTGCCGCCAGACCGAATCGGGGGCCAGCCGGCGTACCCGAACGGCAAGGACGTCCTCGTAATGCGACCGGTTGAAGACGCCGACATAACCGGCCGGCGGTAGCGCCTGGCTGATCCGCCACAGGAAATGTTGCCGTTGCTCCTCGACCGACGGCGGGCCGAACGCCTTGATATGCATGCCAAGCGGGTTCATGACGCCGACGACACTGCGAACGGTCCCGTCCTTGCCGCCACAGTCGACCGCTTGGAGGACGAGGAGGAGACGGCGCCGATCGACTCCCGCCTTGGCCCGGGCAAACATGCGCTCCTGCCTGGCCCCGAGCAGCAGTCCGAGCCGCGTGACCTCGGAGCGCGACCACGACCTGGCATTGGCGGCGTCTGGCTGCTGTGTCGGCAATCCCGGGGTCGCGCGGGGGTCGAGCCGGCTCAGATCGGACGAGCTGGCCCGCAGGAGCTTGCGAACACGCCGAGCCCGTGTGAGAAGTTCGCGCGCATCGTCCGGTTCGTCAGTCACACGGAGATCGTACGTACGCACGAAGCATGGCGGCGAGCGAACTGGCCGTTACGACAGGTCGCTGAAGACGTGGGCCAGCCACGGCCGGAACTGGCTGGCGAACGGCTCGGTGCCATCTCCAAGCGCCTCCAGCAGCCAGAGGCTCGCCGAGGTCGCCGCCGACACCACCTCGTCCGGATAGCCGAAGATGTCGCGATGCTCCTCGAACTCCTCGACGTCCAAGCGCTCGATCTCACCCCAGCGGCGACGGCGCACGTCCAGGTCAAGGTCGATGACGGTGACCTCCCGGTGGCCGGACCAGGTCGCCGGCGTGGTGACGTCGCAGTACACCTCGCTTCGGCGGGGCGGGGCGTTGAACATCGCGGTCCACCAGGCGTGACTGGGCACGAGCAGGACGTACGGCTCCTCACGCACGGTCTCCCGGTCGCCGTCGACCCGGGCGGGCGTGCCGGCGGCCACGCCGAGCCAGGCGCCGTGGTGGTCCTCACCCAACCACTGCGCGGGATAGCTGCGATGCGCCCGTCCGTCGTACTTGAGGAACACCACCTGGACCACGCCCATGAGCGCCTCAGCGCACCAGGTCGGCCGGTACCACCGTCACCGGGAACGGCCGCTCGGCCACGAACGCCTCGTCACCCACAGCCTTGGCAACCTGGCGATATACGCCATCGTCGGCGAGATCCCAGACGACCAGCGAGGCCTCGGCCGGCCGCGCGACCGGATCGACGATCCAGTACGACGGCATGCCCGCCCGCTCGAGTCGCCACCGCTTCGTGTTCAGGTCGATGCGCCGAGTGCTTGGGGAGAGCACCTCGATCACGAGCGTCGGGGTCACGATCTCACGCTCGGTGAAGTCCTTCCGCGGACCGACGACGACGTCGGGTTGGATTTCGGTGTCATCTGCCAACGCCACTGCGAATGGTCCTGGCAACACCCTAAAGTCAGGCGGACACGCTCTATCCAACAGAACCAGCAACTTCATGACCGCGTCCTGATGAACCAAGCCTGGCGCGGCGCTCACGTAGAGATATCCGTCGATGAGTTCGTACCGGCGCCCGTCATCCGGTGTGTGCTCGAGGTCCGCCCGCGTGTAGGGCCCGAGCGCTCCCGCCGCTGTCGCCATTGCCATGACCGCGATTCTCCCTCCCCCGTGGACACCACGCCAGGATTGCCAAGTGACGGCTGTTGCCGCAACGCTGAACTTCGAAGCTGTGGATAACTGCGCCGAGGGAGGCAACCGTGGGGCGTTGGTTGAGTCCGATTGGCCTAGCCCTCGCACTCGCGTGTCTCTGGCTGCCGTTCCTGATGGGCAGCCCCCGCCCAGCGCCGTCGAATCCGCTTGCGACGACCGCACCATCGATCACCTACACGGGCTACGACCTGGTCGTCGGCGGCACCGCCGATGTGCTCATCCCGCTATACCGACAAGACACCGAGTCCTATGAGTCGACTCAGGTTTCCGACGAGCAGATGTATGGCCACCCACAGCCAAGGCTGCCGCGCAGCGTCTACGGCCTCATCGCCGTGGCGCTGATCTGCGTAGGCATTGTCGCCAGCCTGATTCCCGCGGGTCGTACTCGCAATGCGATGTCAGCCGCGGTGGCGCTGCTGGGCTCGCTCGCGATACTCGCGGTGGAGGTCGCCCAGCGTCGCGAGGTAGCCCATTTGCTGGTACCGCTACTCGGCTTTCCGTCTAATGAACCACTGGTGGACTTCGTGTCGCTGAGGTACGGCTTCTGGATGGCGATGGCGTTGCTGGTCACCATCGGCTTCGCTCACGTGAGGGCCGCCGTGCCGCGGGCCGCTCCGCACTCCATTGCCAACGCTGTTAGTGAATGAGGTCGTGATGCTTGGTCCGGGAACGGTGGTCGGACGCTACCGACTTGAGGAGCGCATCGACGCGGGCGGCACGGGTGACGTCTGGCGCGGTGTCGACGTGGTTATCGGCCGGCCGGTGGCGGTGAAGTTCCTGCCGACGTCGTATCTGGAGCAGCCCGGGTTCGCGGACCGGTTCCGGGTCGCATTGCGCGCTCTGGGTAGCATCACCCACCACGGCGTCGCCAGCCCCATCGACTATGGCCGCGACGAGTCGATCGGGGCCTACATGGTCATGAAGTACGTCGGCGGCGATTCGCTGGCGCACATCCTTGCCCGCGTCGGCCAGCTGCCCCCGGATCGAACACTGGCCATCCTGGCGCAAGCGGCCGACGCGCTACAGGCCGTCCACGAGGCGGGACTCGTCCACCGCAACGTCACGCCGCACAACGTACGGATATGGCTCGACGACATGGTGGTGCTTACGGGCTGCGACATCGCTCGCCAAGCCGGGGCGGACAAACTCACCGCGGCCGGATCGGTCATCGGCTCGGGGACCTACATCACGCCCGAAGAGGCGTTGGGCGAGGCAGTCACCAGCCAGACGGACATCTACGCGCTCGGTGTGGTCGCCTACGTGTGCCTGTCTGGGCGGCGTCCGTTCGACAGCGACAACCACCTCGAGGCCGCGATGCGCCACGTCCGCGACGCCCCGCCGCCCCGGCAACCCGGGGTTCCCGCGAACGTCTGCGCCATCGTCGAGCGCGCGTTGGCCAAGGATCCGGCCGACCGCTGGCCCTCCGCCGCTGCCTTTGCGCAGGCCGCGCGGCAGGCGGGCGACGACCTCGGCGCGGTTGCACCCTGACGCTTCACAACCGCTTCTCCAAGTACGCGCTGTGGACAACCGACGCGGGTGTGGATAACGGGGATTCGTCCGGGCGGGCGGGTAGCCTCACTGACCGTGGCCGAGCAGCAGACCCCTCCGACGGTGGAGGAACTCCTCGATGCCGCGGTGAACGCGGTCCCCGGCGGGGTCAGCCGGTCGGGTCAGCGGGCCATGGCGGCGGCGATCGCCAGCGCCGTGGCCGACCGCGAGCACCTGCTCGTGCAGGCCGGCACCGGCACCGGAAAGTCGCTGGCGTACCTGGTGCCAGCATTGCTGGTCGCTCCGCCCGTGGTGGTATCGACCGCGACCCTCGCGCTCCAGCACCAGCTCGTCGACCACGACCTGCCGCGCCTCGCCGAGGCGGTTGAGCCCCACCTCGGGCGCCAGCCGACGTTCGCGGTCCTCAAAGGGCGCCACCACTACCTGTGTCTGGCCAAATTGGAGGGCGGGCAGGCCGACGAGTCCGACGGCCTGTTCGAGGCCGACGGTGGTGGGGTGCGATGGCTCGGCGACGCCGGTCGTCTCGGCCGACAGATGCAACGGCTGCGGGAGTGGGCGGCCACGACCGACGTCGGCGACCGGGACGAGCTCGATCCGGGCGTCGACGACAGCGCCTGGCGCCTGGTCTCGATGCCGGCGCGCGAATGTGTCGGCGCCATGAAGTGCCCATTCGGCGACGCAGTGTTTCGCCGAGGCGTCGCGGGCCCGGGCTCGCGAGGTCGATGTGGTGGTCACCAACCACAGCCTGCTCGCCTTCGATATGCTCGCCGGCCGGCACATCATCCCGCCGCACCGGCTACTGGTCGTCGACGAGGCCCACGAATTGGCCGACCGCGTGAGCTCGGCGACCCAGGCTGAGCTGATGCCCGAGCTGATCGATCGGGCGGCTCGGCGGTCTCGCTCCCTTGTGGACGGTGAGGCGTACGACCGGATGGTCGAGGCGGGTGACGCTCTCGCCGCCGGACTGGCGCAGGCGCTGCCGGGTCGGCTGACCACCGGCTTGCCGGCGCCGTTGACCGAGGCGCTGACCATGCTGGACGGCGCCGCCCGCCACGCGATGGACAAGATGGGCGAGGTAAGGCCGGACGACCCGGATCCCGTACGCAAGCAGCAGGCCCGCGCCCTACTGTCCGATGTGGACAAAACCGCGCAGCGCATGCTGGCTGGATCGGACTTCGACGTGATCTGGGTCGAGCGCGACGATCGCCGCCGGGCCATCGTCGTGGCGCCGCTGTCGGTCGCGCCGACGCTGCGCGAGTTCCTGTATGACGACCGGACCGTCGTCGCCACGTCGGCGACCCTCGCGCTGGGCGGCAACTTCGACACCATCGCCCGCTCGCTTGGCCTGACCGGCGCCGTGGCCGACACCGAGGCGAGCGACGATGACCCACCCGCGTGGCACAGCCTCGACGTCGGCTCGCCGTTCGACTACCGGCGCCAGGGAATCTTGTACGTCGCCGCCCACCTGCCTCGGCCGACGGCGTCGGGGTTGACCGAACCGGCCGCGCAGGAACTCGTACGGCTGGTCCGGGCGCTCGGCGGCCGTACCCTCGGCTTGTTCTCTTCGCGCCGCGCGGCCGAACGGGCCGCGGAGGTCCTGCGAGCCGAGACCGACCTGGAGATCCTGGTCCAGGGCGAGGAGTCCCTTCCGCTGCTGGTGAAGAAGTTCCGGGCGGAACCCTCGACTTGCCTGCTGGCGTCATGTCTCTGTGGCAGGGAGTCGACGTGCCTGGCGACGCGTGCCAGCTCGTGGTGATCGACCGGCTGCCGTTCCCGCGTCCGGACGAGCCGTTGGCATCGGCCCGGGCCGCGGCGGTCGACGCTGCCGGTGGCTCTGGCTTCGCGGCCGTGAGCGTGCCGATCGCGGCGGTACGGCTGGCCCAAGGCGTTGGTCGGCTCATCAGGTCGGCCGGCGACCGGGGTGTGGTGGCCGTGCTCGACTCCCGGCTCGAGACGGCCCGCGGCTACGGCGCGTTCCTGCGCCGGTCCCTCCCGCCGTTCTGGTACACGACCAAGCCCGAGGTGGTCGAGGCGGCGCTGCGCCGGTTAGCCGAGTCAGATCCCAGGGGGTAGCGGCGACAGGGCGGCATCCTCGCCGCCGGGCATCGGCGGGCCGGTCGGCTCTATGGGCACGGGCTCGTCCGAGCCGGACTCTCGCTCGCGCCGCAGCCGCGCGAGGTGCCGGATGCCGGTGTTGAGAACGGCCACGGTCGGCACCGCGACCAGGGCACCGATGATGCCCGCGAGCACGGCACCGGCGGCGATCGCCAGGATCACGGCGAGCGGGTGGATCGCTACGGCGCGCCCCATGATCAGAGGCTGGAGTACGTGGCCCTCCAGCTGCTGCACCCCGATCACGGCGGCGAGCAGGATCAGCGCGACCAGCCAGCCCTGGAGACGAGGGCGACGAGCACCGCGACCGCGCCGGACACGGTCGCCCCGACGATCGGCACGAACGACGCGAGGAACACCAACGCGGCAAGCGCGAACGGGAAAGGTACGCCAAGGATGAGGATCGCCAGCCCGATGCCGACCGCGTCGATGAACGCCACCAACACCGTGGCCCGTACGTAGGAGACCAGCGTTTCCCAGGACGCCTCCGAGGCGCTGTGGATCGAGACGCGCGCCCTCTGCGGCAGCAGTCCGATCAGGAAGTCGGCGATCCTGCGGCCGTCGCGCAGGAAGAAGAAGGTTGTAAAGATCACCAGAAAGAGCCCGGTCAGCACGTGGCCGACCGTGGTGAAGGTGGAGAGCGCGCCGCTGGTGAGCGAGTCCTGGTTATTCGTGAACCACTTCTGCACGCTCGTGGTCATTCTCTGCCACTGCTGGTCGGATAGGTGCAGGCCCTCCTGGATCTGCTTCACACCGGTCGATGCCCGCGCGGCCAGGTCGGGCGCGCCGTTAACGAATTGGGTGATGACGAGCGTCAGCGTGCCGGCGACCGCCGCAATCCCCGTGATCATGACTATCGTGGTCGCGAGCGAGCGTGGCAGCTTGGCCCGTAACAACACTCTCACCAGCGGAGACAGCAGCGCGGTGAGCAACAGTGCGATGATCAACGGAACCACGACGAGCTGAAGCTGGGCGATGACCCACAACACCGCGCCGGCGGCCAGCACGAGCAGCAGGATCCGCCAGGCCCAGGCGGCGGAAACACGCAGTCCGCGCGGCACATCCAGATCGTCGCGATGGGTCACCGAGGTCGAGGCCACCACGATTGGTCGCCGTACGCCTTCGGGCTCGACGCTGTCGACCTGAGTGATTGGCTCAGTCTCGGCTCGGCGGGCCCCGCCATCCACATTGGACGTACGTGCCTCGGCGCGCGCCTGCCGCACCGACTCACGGCCTGACACATAGGCGCGCCTCAGGTTGTCTCGAGCGCTCTCTAACGGCCCCAATCCTGACCTCCTGGGACCACCGTAGCCCGATCCTTCCAGCTATCCGGCGGCGACGTTCGATATCGGCAATGGCACCGGTACCACCGGAGCGGCCGGCTCAGGAATTGGCCGGACGACCCCGTCCGGGAACTGGATCTGGTACGTCCCGGCGCTCCACCACGCGCGCGGTGTGAACGGATCCCGGCCGGTGAACACCTTCCGGTACCCGTCGATCTCCTCGAGCAAACGACGCTCTTCGGCCACCGCGGCGGCGAGGTCGGGCGGATCGCGGTACAGACCCCGGTTCAGACCGTCGCGCAGGAGCGCGAGCCGGGTAGCGGCGAACTGGTAGCCCCGCATCGCGGTATGGCCCGCGTCGCCCGCCACCCGGCGCGCCCAGTTGCGCGCCGAAAGCCGCCGTCCGAGCGTCCCGAGCGCCGCGACTTCTGGCGGCGAGAACCAGCCGGCCGCCGTGTAGATGGGCAGCACTCGTTCGGCCAGCCGCCCTTCCCAGGACCGGACCCAGAGCACGAGGCCAACAATCACGAAGAAGAACGGCACGAAGACGGCGAAGTACCCATAGAGGATGATGAACGGCTCGTTGACCGAGAAGGCGGCCATGAGATTCCACGTGGCGTGCAGGGTCATCGCCCCGACGAGTCCCGTCAACGGCGCGAGTACCCGTACCGCGCGGCGAGGCGACCGCGCGGCGAAGCCCAGCCCCATCCCGGTCATCGACGTGAACAGTGGATGCGCGAACCCGGTCAACGGCACCCGGAGGATGAAGATCGCGGTCGCGGCGAGGGCTCCCGCGGCGTATCCGCTCTTGCCGGCCTGATCGGCGAACCCGTGGCCGCCGAGGTAGAGAATGTTCTCCACCATCGCGAAGCCGGTCGCTGACAGTCCGCAGTAGACGATGCCGTCGATGATCCCGGTGAAGGCCTTGCGGTAGAAGACGAACAACAGCAACGGGAACGCGGCCTTGAGCGTCTCCTCCACAACGGGCGCGACCAACACCGCCACCATCGCGTCCGGGAGACCCCACCGCTCGAACAACGTGCTGCCGACTGAGTTGAGTGCATAGGCGCCACTGGTCGCGACGCCGGCACCCCACAGGAAGCTGACCACCATGATCCACAGCGGCGACGGCTGGTACCGATCGAGCCAGAGGAAGGAGCCGATCAGCACCGGCACGGGAAGGATGGCACCGGCAATACCGACCGCGAGCGCCAACGGGCCAATGTTCCAGCCAACAAACGTGACGATGCCGATCGTGGCGAGCGCGCACACGGCGATGAGCAGGCCCAGCCAGACCACGCGCCGCCGCTGCCCGCCGGGTCGCGTCTGTGGGGGCATCAGCGTCGGCGTCGATGCAACCATCTGGAAAGACTAGCCAGCCGCTGCCGGACCCCGTCCCGCCCGACCACATCTCGGCGACCCCGCGGGCCAACGACCCGGGTGCGCCGACCCCCGCGGGCCAACGACCCGGGTGCGGCGACCCCCGCGGGCCAACGACCCGGGTCGCGGCGACCTTGGGGAATTGCACGCGATGAGAGATCGAAGCACGCGCATTTCTCCAAGATCGGCGCGCCGATGACGAGCGGCAACCTATGCGTTGTTGACAATGATTGTCATTTCCGTGGAGAGTGCAGGGCATGAGACGTGTGGCTTCAGCCATCCTCGCGGCGATGTTCCTCGTGATCTCCGGGTGCTCATCGACGTCGCCCGGCGGTGGACCCGGCAGTGGAAAGGTCGACGTCGTGGCTGGGTTCTATCCGCTGCAGTTCGTCGCCGAGAAGGTGGGCGGTGATCGGGTGCAGGTGACCAATCTGGTCCAGCCCGGGGCTGAGCCGCACGACCTCGAGCTCAAGCCACAGCAGGTCGCGAGCATCGCCAGCGCCGACCTCGTGCTCTACCTGCACGGGTTCCAGCCGGCCGTCGACGAGAGCGTCGCCCAGAACTCCGAGTCATCGATCGATGTGGCGACCCTGGTGAAGCTTCTCAACGCTCCAGAGCCAGTGGGACCACCCGACTCGACCGCCGAGGCGGAGTCGGCCGGAGGCCAGGACCCGCACGTCTGGCTCGATCCGACTCGACTCGCCACCATCGGCACGGCGGTCGCCGAGCGGCTGGCCCAGGTCGATCCTGACGGGGCGGCCGGCTACCGGGACCGGGCCCGCCAACTCGCCGGTGAGCTGGGACAGCTGGACACGGACTACGCAACGGGGCTTAAGCAATGCCAGCGGCACGAGATTGTTGTCAGCCATGCGGCATTCGGTTACCTGGCCGACCGGTACGGCCTGCGGCAAATTCCGATCACCGGGCTCTCCCCCGAGTCGGAGCCCACGCCGCAGCATATGGCCGCCGCCGCCGACGAGGCCCGCCGGGTCGGTGCCACCACCATTTTCTTCGAGACCTTGGTCAGCCCACGGGTGTCCGAGGCGGTCGCGAGCGCGGTCGGTGCGAAGACGGCCGTACTCGATCCGATCGAGGGCCTCGAACCGGGTAACCCGGGGGACTACGTTTCTGTCATGCGCGACAACCTCACCACCCTTCGCACGGCCCTGGGCTGTACGTGATCGTTGTTGACGTTCACGACGTAATCGCCGGGTACGACGACCGACCCGTCCTACACGGGGTGAACCTGACCGTCCGCGCAGGCGAGGTCGTCGCGATCCTCGGCGCCAACGGCTCGGGCAAGTCAACGCTCATTCGGGCGATCCTGGGCCTCGTCCCACTCGCCGCCGGCACGGTCTCGCTCTTCGGCGCGAGCGGTCGCGGCCTGCGGCGCCAGTGGCGGCGGATCGGGTACGTTCCGCAGCGGCTCGGCGCCGGCAGCGGCGTGCCCGCAACCGTCGACGAGGTGGTCGCAAGTGGGCGGCTGGCTCGCCGCGGGTTGCTGCGCCCCGTCCGGGCGGGTGACCGGAGGGCCGTCGACGCGGCGTTGGCGGCGGTGGGGTTGGACGATCTGAGGCGCCTTCCCGTCGGGGTTCTCTCCGGTGGACAGCAACAGCGCGCGCTGATCGCCCGTGCCCTCGCCGCCGAGCCCGAGATCCTGATCCTCGACGAACCGACCGCCGGCGTCGACGCCGCCAGCCAGGCCGCGTTCGCAGACGCACTACGCACCTTCGTCACTCGTGGTGGCACGGTCGTGCTCGTGGCGCACGAGCTGGGACCGCTCCAGACTCTCGTCACGAGAGCCGTGGTCGTCCACGATGGACGGATCAAGCACGATGGCCCGGTGCCCGAGCCGGCCGGACATCATGCCCATCCAGAGCATGACCACGTCCATCCACATGCGCCGGTCGAGGCCCGGGGGTTCTGGGGTGGCCAATCATGAGCATCTTTGCGTACGACTTCATGCAGCGGGCTTTGATCGGTGTCCTGATCACCGGGCTGTCGGCACCGGCGCTCGGCATCTACCTTGTGCAGCGACGGATGGCATTGATCGGCGACGGCATCGGACACATCGCCCTCACCGGGGTCGGCCTCGGCCTGCTCACCGGTCGGGGGCCGGTCCTCACGGCCGTGGTCGTCTCGGCGTTGGGCGCTGTCACGGTGGAGCTCATCCGCGAACGGGGCAAGGCGTCCGGTGACATCGCGCTGGCGTTGCTGTTCTACGGGGGGATATCCGGGGGTGTGTTCCTCGTGGCTCTCTCATCCGGCCGCACCAACGCGAACCTGATCTCGTACCTGTTCGGCTCGCCGTTGACAACGACACGCGAAGACCTAGTCGTGATGGTTGTCCTCGGTGTCGCCGTACTCGCGGTCACGGTGTTGCTTCGACCGTGGCTTTTCGCGATCTGTCAGGACGAGGAGTATTCGCGGGTGGCGGGACTACCGGTTCGGGCGCTGAACCTCCTCATCGCCGTCACCACGGCGGTCACGGTGACCGTCGCGATGCGTGCGGTCGGTCTACTCCTCGTGAGCGCCTTGATGGTGGTTCCCGTCGCGGCGGCCCAACTCGTGACACGAGGATTTCGGGCCACGATGTACTTGGCCATGCTGATCGGTGTGGTCGCCGCCGGGCTCGGCATCGGGCTCGCCGGCATCTACGACACCGCTCCCGGCGCGACGATCGTGCTCGTGGCGATCGGGATCTTCGCCGCCCTCGCCGCCGGGCTCGCGACGGTGCGCACCCTTCGCCGCCAGGCGCGGAGGTCGCCCGCGTCTGCTCAGGCCGACGCCGATGTGGAACCACCGGACGTCGTGCTCCAGCCCTGACCTCTACGGTGACATCGATGAGTACGACCCAGCACGTGAGGCATCCGAGTTCCGCCTACGACGCGGCCGGAGAGTTGCTCCGCGCCCTGGCGGCCCCCGTGCGGATCGCGATCGTGGTTGAGCTCGGTACCGGTTCGAAGTGCGTGCACGAACTCGTGGAGGCGACCGGTGCCGCCCAGCCGCTGGTGTCCCAGCACCTGCGCGTGTTGCGGGGTGCCGGCGTCGTGCGCGGCGTCCGACGCGGGCGGGAGATCGCGTACTCATTGACGGACGAGCACATCGGGCACATCGTGACCGACGCGATCACGCATGCCCGCGAACCCCGCTGAGCCTGTTAAGCAGGGTCCCCTTCTTATCGATTCTTGTATAGGAAGGGGACCCCGCTTGACGCCGGCTTGTTTCACGGGCTCGCCGGCGGGGCATCAGGTTGGAGTGGTGAGGTTTTACGCGGACAGGCCGCGCACCGGTCTGCGCCAGGTGACGACCGATCTGCTCGTCGTCGCCTGGATCGCGTTCTGGGTGTGGGTGGCGTCCAAGGTGTACGACACAGCGCTCAAGCTCGCGGTCCCAGGCCAGAAGCTCGAAGGTGCGGGCGAGGGCATCGCCGGCGGGCTTCACGATGCTGGCGACAAGGTGAACAATGTTCCGGCCGTGGGCGGCGCGTTGGCGACGCCGCTGGACAAGGCGGCCGGGGCGGCCGAGGCTCTGGCCGACGCGGGCCGCGAACAACAGGCGGCAGTGCACAACCTGGCGGTGATGCTCGTCGTGCTGCTGCTGATCGTGCCGCTGTCACTGGTCCTGTTCGTGTGGCTGCCGCTGCGGATCAGATGGATCCGACGGGCCAGCTACGCCACGGCCCTTCGCGGCATCCCGGCGGGCCGTGACCTGCTTGCGCTGCGGGCGCTGGCCAACCAGCCGCTGCGACGCCTGGTCCGAATCCACGGCGATCCGGCGAGCGCCTGGCGGGACGGTGACGACCGCACCGTCGAGGCGCTGGCCGCCATCGAATTGCGCGCGTTGGGCCTCTCGCCCGCTAACGGCGGCCGCATCCGATCGCCGGTGCCACTGCGCTGACCTTGGTCCGCACCCACCGTGGTACCCGCCGATCTTGGGCATATACGCGTAGTTCGATCTCTAACAGCGCGCATTTCTCCAAGATTGGCGCACTTTCAGCGGGGGAGTCGGCGGCGTACGTCGGGACCCGTGGCCGGGCCAGGTTCCCACTTCGCGACCCATTCGCCCTCGGCCGGCGGCGCCATGATTCCTTCCTCCAGCTTGGTGTACCGCCCTGCGAGCACCTTCCTCGCGGCCACCACGTCAGCCCCGTCCGTGTTGCGCCACAGTGCGGTGAAGAGCTCCTCCACCCGTACCTTTGCCTGCCGGCAGAAGAGGTCCGCCAGTTCCACGCCCTCGGGGTAAGAGGCACGCTCGGCTCGGGCCCGCACGCACGACGCGGACATGGCGAACAGCTCCGCCCCGATGTCGACGATCCGGGCCAGGAAGCCCTGCTTGTACTCGAGCTTGCCCTGCCAGCGACTCATGCCGTAGAACGTCGAGCGGGCGAGCTTGCGGGTTGCCCGTTCCACGTACCGCACGTGTTTGGCCAGCGGACCGTACCCGGCATAGCCACCGGGCATCTGCCCGCCGCCGACGGCGAGGGCGGGCAGCCAGCGGGCGTAGAACCCACCGGCCCGCAACCCAGCCTTGGCCTTGCGCCCGAACCGGGCCTCGGGATCGATGATGTCGCCCGCCACCGAGAGATGCTGGTCGACCGCTTCGCGGGCGATCAGCAGGTGCATGATCTCGGTCGATCCTTCGAAGATCCGGTTGATCCGCAGATCCCGGAGTATTTGCTCGACGGGGATGGCGCGCTCGCCCCGGGCCGCCTGTGAGGCCTCCGTCTCGTAGCCCCGACCGCCGCGGATCTGGATGAGTTCGTCGGCGATCTGCCACGCCTTCTCGCTCGCGAATAGCTTCACCAGGGCCGCTTCGATCCGGATGTCGTTGCGGTCGTCGTCGGCCAGCATGCAGCACAGGTCCAACATGGACTCCATGCCGTACGTGGTGCCGGCGATGAAGGCGATCTTGCGGGCCACCGCCTCGTGCCCGCCGACCGGCCGTCCCCATTGGACCCTGGCCGACGACCATTCGCGGGCTACCGCGAGGCACCACTTGGACGCACCTACGCAGCTCGCGGGCAATGACAGGCGACCGGTGTTCAACGTCGTGAGGGCGATCTTGAGACCCTGGCCCTCCTTGCCGATGACGTTCTCCTTCGGCACCCGTACCTGATGGAAGCGGGTGACGCTGTTCTCCAACCCGCGCAGTCCGAGGAAGGCATTGCGCCGCTCGACGGTGACGCCCTCGCTCTCGCTCTCGACCACGAACGCGGTGATCCCGCCTCGGTGCCCCTCCGACTTCGGCACCTGTGCCATCACGACGAGGATCGTGGCGAGCGTACCGTTGGTCGCCCACAGCTTGACGCCGTCGAGGATGTAGTCGCCGTCGGGCGTCGGCGTGGCCGTGGTCGACAGCCGCGCCGGGTCGGAGCCTACGTCGCTCTCGGTGAGCAAGAAGGCCGAGACCTCGCCGGCGGCCAGGCGCGGGAGGTATCGCTGCTTCTGTTCCGCCGTACCGAAAAGCTTGAGCGGTTGTGGCACGCCGATGGACTGGTGCGCGGAGAGCAGTGCGCCGAGCGACGGATTGGCCGAGCCGACCAGCATCAGCGCCCGACAATAGTCCAAATTGGACAGACCTAGCCCGCCGTACTTCTCGTCGATCTTCATGCCGAAGGCGCCGAGCTGTCCCAGTTCGAGCAGCACCTCGTCGGGGATGAAGGCGTCCCGCTCGATCTGCGCGCCGTCGACGCGGCGGCTGAACTCGGCCAGCTTCTCGAGGAAACCCGTGCCCTTGGCGGCGGACTCCTCGCTGGGCTGCGGCCACGGGTCAATCAGGCCCAGGCGCAGCCGGCCGAGGAAGAGCTCCTTGCCGAAGCTAGGTTTGCGCCATTCGGTCTCTCGGGCGGCCTCGGCGACCTGACGCGCCTCGCGCTCGGTGACGGTAGAGCTTGACGGGCTCTCGGTTGTCGTCATTCTCGGACACACCCCCTGCGGGCGGGACGGAACGCCTCACTGGGTACCTAGGCTACGCGCGAATATTACCGACCGGTAGCCATCACGTTCACCGGCCCTGGTTGGCCACCGCCGCCGCCGCCTCGGCCGCCGCCTCCGGGTCCAGATAGACGCCACCGGCCGTGAGCGGTCGCAGGGTCGTGGGGTCGAGGTCGTACCCCAGCGGCATGCCGGTCGGGATGTTCAACGCCGCGATCGCCTCGTCGGAGATCTGATCGAGGTGTTTGACCAGGGCGCGCAGTGAGTTGCCGTGCGCCGCCACCAGCACCGTGGCACCGGTGTGCAGGTCGGGCAGGATCGCGTCGTACCAGTACGGAAGGACCCGTGCGAGCACGTCCTTGAGGCATTCGGTCCGCGGCATGAGCTCGGGCGCCAGATCGGCGTACCGGGGGTCTCCCACCTGCGAGAACTCGTCGTCGTCGGCGATCGGCGGGGGCGGCACGTCGTACGAGCGACGCCAGAGCATGAACTGCTCCTCGCCGTAGGTGTCGAGGGTCTGCTTCTTGTTCTTGCCCTGAAGCGCGCCGTAATGCCGCTCGTTGAGCCGCCACGAACGCCGCACCGGGATCCAGTGGCGCTCGGCGACGTCGAGGGCGATTTCACAGGTACGGATGCTGCGCCGCAGCACGGACGTGTGCACCAGGTCCGGTAGCAGTCCGTGCTCCCGGAGCAGCTCGCCGCCGCGACGGGCCTCCAGCTCGCCCTTCTCGTTGAGGTCCACGTCGACCCAGCCGGTGAAGAGGTCCTTTGCGTTCCAATCGCTCTCGCCGTGACGGAGCAGGATCAGGGTGCCGAGGCTCATGGATCCATCCTTCCGTACGGCCGGCCGCGGCACGGACCGGCCCGAGGTGATGGCCGACACGTGAGAAATGGCTGGATCGAACATCCTGCCCCGCCCTAGTTTGTAAGGCGTTCCGTCACGAGCGGGCATTACCTCGGGAGGCGCGACGTGATCCCATTGGTCGAGCCACGGGCAGCAGCCGCGATCGCGCTGCCATCGGACGACTCCGAAGTCCAGCCACGCGACGATGACGAACGTGTCGCCGGGTACGTATACCTCATCAAGTCCGGGCGCTACTACAAGGTGGGTATGTCGACCGACGAACAGCGCCGGATGCTGCAACTCAACACCGGCATGCCGGAGGCCGGGGAACTGGTCCACACGATCAGTACCGATGACCCGGCAGGCATCGAGAGATACTGGCACATGCGCTTCGCGGACAGACGTCTTCGCCCTGACGCCGAGCGGTTCGACCTAACGTCGGACGACGTTCGCGCGTTCAAGCGACGACGGTTCCAGTAGTCCCGCACCCGCGCGCATCGCGCCCGGTATGGCTTCGGCCGCCGGGCGTTTGCTGCCACCTACCGTCCGCTGCGTTCCGGCGTGCTGGCGGCCCGCACTGGAGTTGTCGGCAGATCGGGCGCTGAGGTCAGGAGGCTATTGGTGCCATGGCGAGGAAGCTTTCCTGGATCAAGTCAATGTGCGAGCCCGGCTCCAAGAGTGCCTTGAGATCCGCAGTGAAGTCCGCCTGGTCCTGCTCGGCGTAGCTGAGGAACGTGGCGCGGGTGCGTTCGACGCCGATGACGGTCTCCGCAGGCAGGCGGAGGGCCCGGGTGTGGCTCGCCTCGACCGTCTCGCCGAAAAGCCTGGTCTCCCGCAATGCTGTCAGCCAGGTCGGCTGGTCGGCCCATTTCCCGGTCGGGCGGCTATACCTGACCCACAGATCGCGCAGCCTGCTCTGGATCGGCTCGGGATAGCGCTCCCCAGTGGTCAGCAGCGCCAGCCAGCCGCCGGGCCGCAGCAGCCGGGCGGCTTTGGCCAGGCCCACGCAGGGATCGACCCAGTGGAAGGCCGTGGCGGACACGATGAGGTCGAACGGCCCGCTGTCCGCGAAATCCTCGAAGGAGCACACCTGGAACCGGGCGGTCGCATCCGCGACATTGCGCCGGGCGGCCTGCACCATCGCCGCGCCGATGTCGATGGCGGTCAAGTTGAGTGCCCGCCCTGCCAATTGCCGGGTGAACTGGCCGGTACCGCAGCCGATCTCCAGCACGGCGGCGCCGGGGCCGATGGCGGCATTCGCGATAACGGCGTCGGGAATCTCTGCGGGATAATCCTGGCGGGTGGCGTCATACAGCCCAGCCACGCTATCGAAAAGGACGCGCCGCTGCTCCCGCGTCCTGCGCTGCTCCGGCGTCTCCACGGTCACGACCACAGTCTGGCCTAGCTTCACCCGCCCAACCAGCCGGCGCCCACCCCGCTTCCATCGAACGGTTAAACAAGTAGCCGCAATGCGCGCTCATGGCGGAGTTGACTGCGATGCCTTAAACCACGCGCCGTTACCCGGTCCTGCACGGACCGCCCCGCTTGACCCACACTCCGCACGGCGTCGGCCCGGCCTTGGCGACAGCGCCGAGCTAGCCGGAACGGCACGGCAGGCGACCGTGCTACCAGGTAGCGTCAACGGCAGTCGACAGGCCGCGCTCACGGTGGCTGGATCATGCGGTTACTTGCATCGGGTACTGGTAATCGACTCAGCCTGATAGGCCCTAGATCACGCACGGACCATGGCGGGTCGTAAGCGTGCGGCGAGAGACTCCGGTGGGGTGAACCGGGGTCCGTACTCGACGGCGAGTTCACGAGCCCGAGCCACGAAACCCTCGACCCCGCCCGGGTAGGTCTCGACGTACTGGAACACACCACCCGTCCACGCCGGGAACCCGATGCCGAAGATCGAACCGATGTTCCCATCGGCGGTGCCCGTAACGACGCCCTGCTCGAGGCAGCGGAACGACTCGAGCACCTCGGCGAAGAGCATCCGCTCCTCCATCTGAACGAGCTCAAGGCGGGGCGGCACGACCGCGCCGAACGCGTCGGCGAGTCCGGGCCACAGGTGCTTCGGTGAGCCATCGCTCGGGTAGTCGTAGAAACCCTTGCCGGACGACTTGCCGGTTCGGTCGAACTCGTCGATCATCCGATCCACCACGACCTCGGCCGGATGGGTCGGGATCTCGGCGCCCGCGCGTCGGGCCTCGTCCCGGATTCGGCGGCCGAGGGTCAGGGTCACCTCGTCGGTGACCGCGAGTGGTCCGACCGGGTACCCGGCCTGCAGTGCCGCTTGCTCCACGCTTGCCGCCGGCACGCCCTCGCCGAGAAGCGCGAGGCCCTCCATGACGTAGGTGCCGAAGACCCGGGAGGTGAAGAATCCGCGCGAGTCATTCACCACGATCGGTGTCTTGTCGATGGCTCGGACGAGATCGTAGCCGCGCGCCAGCGCCTCGTCGGAGGTCTGCCTGCCGCGCACGATCTCGACCAGCGGCATCTTGTCCACCGGCGAGAAGAAGTGCAGGCCGACGAAATCGCCCGGGTCGACCAGCGCCTTCGCGATGGAGGTGATTGGCAGTGAAGAGGTGTTCGACGCGAGTAGCGCCCCCGGTCCCACGATTGCGGCGATCTTCGCGAACGTGTTCTTCTTCAGGCTCAGGTCCTCGAACACGGCCTCGATGACAACGTCGCAACCGGCGAGCGATTCCAGCTCGGCGGAGGCCGTGATCCGGGCGAGGTGAGCATCACGTTTCTCCACTGTGGAGCGTCCGCGCGCGACCGCCTTGTCGAGGAGTTGGCGCGAGTACGCCTTGCCCTTCTCAGCCAGTTCCAGCGACGTGTCCACCAGTACGACGTCCAACCCCGCGCGGGCGCACGCGTAGGCGATGCCGGCACCCATCATCCCCGCGCCGACGACACCGACGCACGCGACCGACGTGGCCGGGACGTCCATCGGGCGGGAACCGCCCCGGTTCAAGTGGCCCAGGTCGAAGAAAAACGCCTGGGTCATGTTGCGCTGCATCGCGGTGCCGACCAGAGACGCGAACCAGCGGCTCTCAATGCGCATCGCGGTGTCGAGGTCGACCTGCGCGCCCTCGACGACCGCGCACATGATCGCGTGCGCCGCGGGGTAGTGCGCCCCCTTGGTCTGCTTGCGAAGGTTCGCCGGTACCGCTGGCAGTAAGGACGCGAGGCTGGCGTCGGAGGGGCGCCCGCCGGGCATGCGGTAGCCCGGCCGGTCCCACGGCTGGGTGGCGGCGGAGGGGTTGGTGCGAATCCACGCCAACGCGGCCGGTACGAGTTCGTCCTGTGTGGACACAAGCTGGTCGATTAGCTTCGCCTCAAGCGCCTGGGCGGGTCGCAGTCGCTGACCCTGCAGCAGCACCTTGAGCAGGGCGTCGGTGACGCCGAGCATGCGGGTCACCCGCACGGTGCCGCCGGCCCCGGGCAGCAGACCGAGCGTCACCTCAGGAAGCCCGAACTGTGCGTCCCGACGGTCCACCGCGATGCGATAGTGGCAGGCCAGGCCAAGTTCGAATCCACCGCCGAGCGCGGTTCCGTTGAGCGCGGCGACCACCGGCCGCCCGAGCCGTTCGATCCGGCGGAAGTAGCTCTTCATCTGCTCGGTGATCGCGAAGGCCGCTGCTTGAACGCCACCTGCAGAGTCGGCCGGCGCCGCCATGGCGGCGGTCAGGCTTTTGAGGTCGGCGCCCGCCAGAAAGCCATCCTTGGCTGACGTCACCACAACGCCGGTGATCGAGTCCCGCTCGGCCTCGAGGCGGTCCACAGTAGACGTGATCGCCTCGACGTAGCGGGCGTTCATCGTGTTGGTGTTCTGCTCCGGGTCGTCGAGGGTGAGGGTGACGATCCCGTCGTCGGTGCGGTCCCAGCGGATCAACTCAGAGCCTTTCGATGATGGTCGCGATGCCCATGCCGCCGCCGACGCATAGCGTGGCCATCCCATAGCGCTGCCCGCGGCGCTCGAGCTCGTCGAGGAGGGTGCCGAGCAACATCGCTCCGGTGGCGCCGAGCGGATGCCCCATCGCGATGGCACCCCCATTGACGTTCACGATCTCCGGATTCACGTCGAGTTCGCGCATGAACCGCAGCGGTACGGCCGCGAACGCCTCGTTCACCTCGAACAGCGAGATATCCCGCACGTCGAGTCCCGCCTTCGTCAAGGCCTTGCGGGCGGCGACCTCCGGGCCGGTCAGCATGATCGTTGGCTCGGCCCCCGTGACGACCGCGGAGACTACCCGCGCCCGCGGCGTCAGACCCGCGGCCGTACCGGCCGCCTCGGTGCCCACCACCACCAGCGCGGCACCATCGACGATGCCGGATGAATTGCCTGCCGTATGGACATGCGCGATCCGCTCGAGCCAGTGGTAGCGCTGAAGCGCCACCGCGTCGAAGCCGCCCACGTCGCCGACTCCGGCGAAGGACGGCTCGAGCACGGCCAGCGATTCGACCGATGCCTCCGGACGGATCGTCTCGTCACGGTCGAGGATCGCCTGTCCGATCCGGTCCCGGACCGGGACCACCGCGCGGTCGAACGCCCCATCCGCCCAGGCCTTCGCGGCGCGCTGGTGCGACTGCGCCGCGTACGCGTCGACCTGGTCGCGCCCCAGACCCTCCACCGTGGCCAGTAAGTCGGCGGAGACGCCCTGGGGGACGAATCCGGTCGCGTAGTTGGTCTCCGGGTCCATGGCCCACGCGCCACCGTCGGAGCCCATGGGCACGCGGGACATCGACTCGACGCCACCGGCGAGGATCAGGTCGTCCCAGCCCGCGCGGACCTTCTGCGCCGCCTGATTGACTGCCTCGAGCCCGGAGGCGCAGAACCGGTTAAGGGTCACGCCGGCCACGGTGTAGGGCAGACCCGCCACCAGTGCCGCCGACCGGGCGATCACCATGCCCTGGTCGCCAACCGCCGTCACGCAGCCGAGAATGATGTCGTCGATGCCGGCGGGGTCGAGGCCCGGATAGCGGTGGCGGAGTTCGTCGATCAGACCGACCACCAGCGAGATCGGCTTCACCTCGTACAGGGAACCGCCGGGCTTGTCGTCTTTGCCGGGTTTCCCGCGACCACGTGGGGTCCGGATGGCGTCGTAGATGAGCGCGTCCACTAGCGCAGTGTGCTTGCTTTACGCGCCGGTAACAAGACCCGGCTCAGCGCGTTCGGTGACATGTTCTCGCGCCCGCGCATACGCCTCCCGCACGGCCGGCGTCGGGTCGGCCTCGAAGGTCGCTTGCCCGTCGACTGTCCACTCTGGAGGCTCCGTTGAACCCAGCGCGACCCAGGCGGCCTGACGGGCCGCCCCGTCGGCGACGTACTCCCCCGGCGCCGGTACCAGAACCGGAGTTCCGAAGATGGCCGGGGCGATCGACCGTACCGCGGCCGAGCGCGCGCCACCGCCGATGAGCACCACGCGCCGCACCGCCAGACCCTGAGCCATGAGCGCATCGAGCCCGTCGGCGAGTGCGCACAGCATGCCCTCGACCGCTGCCCGGGCCACGTGGGCCGGGGTCGAGGTCGACAGCCGCAGACCATGCAGGGCGCCGGTGGCGTGCGGTCGGTTCGGCGTCCGCTCGCCCTCCAGGTAGGGGACGAGCACGAGTCCGTCCGCCCCTGCCGGCACGGACAGCGCGAGCGCCGCCAGCTCGTCGAGATCGACGCCCAGCATCGTCGCGGCGGCGTCGAGCACCCGTGCGGCGTTGAGCGTGCAGACCAGTGGCAGGAACCGACCGGTCGCGTCGGCGAACCCCGCCACCGCTCCGGTTGCGTCGGCCGTTGGTGTGGGCGCGACGCCAAACACTGTGCCAGAAGTGCCGATCGAGACCACCACATCGCCCTCGACCGCGCCGAGGCCCAGGGCCGCGGCGGCGTTGTCACCGGCGCCGGGTCCAATGTGGACGCCGGTGCCGGTGACTCCCGCCGCCCCCCGTGGGCCAAGCACCGTTGGCAACTGCGCCAGACGGCCGAACGCGCGCTGGAGCAGGTCGAGGCGGTACTCGCCCGTCGCCGGCGACCAGTAGCCCGTGCCGCTGGCGTCGCTGCGGTCGGTGATCAACCCGTCGAGATCGCCGGCTCCGGCCAGCCGCCACGAAAGCCAGTCGTGCGGCAGGCACACCGCGGCGGTGCGCTCGGCATGGCCGGGTTCGTGGTGGGCGAGCCAGCGGAGCTTGGTCGCGGTGAACGAGGCGACGGGCACACTGCCGACCGCCTGCGCCCACGTCGTCGGGCCCAGTTCTTCGACCAACTCGGATGCGGCGCCGGCGGAGCGCGTGTCGTTCCACAGCAGTGCTGGGCGCACGACCGCACCTGTCTCGTCGAGGCAGACCATGCCGTGCTGCTGGCCGGCGACCGCGATGGCGGTCACGTCGTCGAGGCCGCCCGCCTGAACACCTGCCGCTTTGAGCGCGACCCACCACGCCTCGGGGTCGACCTCCGTGCCGTCCGGGTGCGGCGCGCGTCCCGACCGGACCAACGCGCCGGATTCCGCTTCGCGCACCACCACCTTGCACGACTGGGTGGAGGAGTCGACTCCGGCGACCAGCGGCATGGTCGCTACCGGGCACCGAGCAGGTGCTCGACGGCCAGCTGGTTGAGCGCCACGAATCCGAAGCCGCGCGACGCGACGGCGTCGGCATCGAAATCCTCATACGCCGACCGGTCCGCGAGCAGGTCGGCCAATGACTCGCCATCGCCCAATGTGGACTGTCGGAGCTCGCCGACCCGGCTCGTCGCGAACGCCTCGGTGACTCGCGGGTCGGCCCGGAACGCGGCTGCTCGCTGCTTGAGTAAGAGGTAGGTGCGCATGTTGGCCTCGGCCGACGCCCACACACCAGCGACGTCCTCGGTGCGGGACGGCTTGTAGTCGAAGTGCCGGGGCCCCTCGTACGCGCGGCCGCCATCGACGGCGCCGAACTCGAGGAGGTCCACGAGCGCGAACGCGTTGAGCAGGTCGCCGTGCCCGAACACGAGATCCTGGTCGTACTTGATGCTGCGCTGGCCATTGAGGTCGATATGGAAGAGCTTGCCGTGCCAGAGCGCCTGCGCGATGCCGTGCACGAAGTTGAGTCCGGCCATCTGCTCGTGGCCCACCTCGGGGTTGAGGCCCACCATCTCGTGGTGGTCGAGGGATGCGATGAACGCCAGCGCATGGCCGATCGTGGGCAGGAGGATGTCGCCCCGCGGCTCGTTCGGCTTCGGCTCGATCGCGAAACGCAGGCCGTAACCCTGGTCGATCACGTACTCGGCCAGCGTGTCCAGCGCCTCCCGGTACCGGTCGAGCGCCGCCCGGACATCCTTGGCCGAGTCGTACTCGGCACCCTCACGGCCACCCCAGAGCACATAGGTGTGTGCGCCGAGCTCCGCCGCGAGGTCGAGGTTGCGCACCACCTTGCGCAGCGCGAACCGGCGCACCTGGCGGTCGTTGCTGGTGAACGCGCCGTCCTTGAACACGGGATGAGTGAACAGGTTGGTCGTCACCATCGGCACGACGAGCCCGGTCTCGTCGAGCGCCTTCCGGAACCGTCCAATGTGGTCGGCGCGCGCGGCGTCGTCGGAGCCAAAGGGAATCACATCGTCGTCGTGGAAGGTCACCCCGTACGCGCCCCGTTTGGCGAGTTGATGCACGATCTCGGCCGGATCGAGCGCCGGCCGGGTCGCGTCGCCGAACGGGTCACGGGCCTGCCAGCCCACGGTCCACAGGCCGAATGAGAACTTGTCGTCGGCTGTAGGCGCCGGCACTTCGGTCACGACGGCCCCCTTGTGAGGAATTAGTATTGCCGATGAACTTATTGGCGCGGTGTGGCATTGTCAAGAGCATGCCGATCGCCGCGCATGCCGGACGTGACGAGCCAGTCCGTCAGCGAAGCCTCCGCGATCACAACCTCGGACTGGTCATGCGCCAGGTCGCGGCCGACCCGCGACCAGTATCTCGCGCGGATCTCGCCGCCCGGACCGGGCTCACCAAGGCAACCGTCTCGGCCCTGGTCGACGAGTTGCTCGGCGGCGGACTGGTGACCGAGGTCGCCCCGCCTCCGCCCACCGGTGCGGGCCGCCCGGCGACCGGGCTCACCGTCGCCACGCAGGGCCCGGCCGGGCTGGGTCTCGAGGTCAATGTGGACTATCTGGCCGCGTGCGTGCTTGATCTGACCGGCGCCCAACGGCACCTCGAGGTCCGGCGTCGAGACCTTCGCGGGCGCGGCCCCGGCCGGGTTCTCAGCGATCTCGCCGACCTGGCCGCGGACGCGGTCGCCGCGGCTGCCGCGGATGGGCTTCGTGTTGTCGGCGCGGTCGTCGGAGTCCCCGGTCTGGTCGCCGGCGATGGAGTCGTCCGCCTCGCGCCCAACCTCGCTTGGCGCGAGGTCGACGTCGCCGGCGCCATGCGAGCCCGGGCCGAGACCATCGGCGTCCAGCTCGACGGCGCCGCCCTGATTGTGGACAACGAAGCGAACCTCGCCGCGCTGGCCGAACTGCACGCGCACCCCGACCCTCGACCGAGCTTCGTCTACATCTCGGGTGAGATTGGTGTGGGCGCGGGAATCGTGCTCGAGGGCCGGCTGTTGCGCGGATCCCGTGGGTACGGCGGCGAGCTCGGCCACGTGACGATCCACCCGGACGGCGTGGCCTGCCGGTGCGGCGCTCGGGGCTGCCTGGAGGCCTACGCGAACCAGGAGGTCCTGCTGCGCGCGGCCGGAGTGCGGCCACGGCGATCCATGTCCCAGGCCGACGGTTCCGACGAGGCTCTCCTGCGGCTGCGGCAACGGGCGGCCGCGGGCGCCGGCCCTTCGCTCAGGGCGCTCGAACAGGTCGGCACGGCGCTCGGAATCGCGGCGGCCGGCGCGATAAACCTGCTCGACATCGACACGGTCGTACTGGGCGGCATCTATGCACCGCTCACCCGGTGGCTCACGGAGCCGGTGGCCCGGGAGGTCGCCGCCCGTACGGTCACCTCGGCCTGGGCGCCGGTCAGCGTGCGTGCCGCGGCGCTCGGCACAACCGCGACCGTCGTCGGGGCGGGCGGCTCCGTCGTCAGGGCCATCCGCGACGCCCCGGCGGCATGGCTCGACCTCGCGGTCCTCAGGCCATAGCCCTTCGACTGCCCAAGCCCTCCGACTGTCCACATGGGTCGGAGCCCGCAGCAGGGCCGGCGGCCGGGCGTTGCCATATTGTTATGTCAGACAACAAACTTGCTGACCTCGAGGTCTTGTGCAATAGCGCGCTGAGCAAATACGTTGCCGGACACAACAATTCGTGCAACCGGTTGCACAGCTGCCTTGCCGTTCCTTCCCCCAGCCCGCTGCCGCACCCTGTGGCTGCAGCGGGCAGTCCAAGAAAGGACCTCGAACGATGCGCAAGAGCATGAGCTTGCTGGCTGCCACCAGCCTGCTCGCCCTTGGTGCGCTGACGGCGTGCTCCAGCGGCCAAACACCAAGCACCGGCACGAAAACTCCAAAGATCGGAGTAATCCTGCCCGACAGCGCGTCCTCCGCCCGATGGGAGACCGCTGACCGTAAATACCTCGAAGCGGCATTTAAGGCCGCGGGGGTCCAGTATGACATCCAGAATGCGCAGAACAGCAAGACGCAGTTCCAGACCATCGCCGACCAGATGATCACGGGTGGCGCCACGGTCCTGCTGATCGTCAACCTCGATTCCGGTACGGGCAAAGCGGTCATCGACAAGGCCCGGACCCAGGGCGTTGGGGTGATCGACTACGACCGGCTCACGCTCAACGGGGGCGCGTCGTACTACGTGAGCTTCAACAACGAGGCGGTCGGCAAGCTTCAAGGCGAAGGCCTGGTCAAGTGCCTGACCGCCGCCGGCGTCAAGAACCCCGTCGTGGCCGAGTTGAACGGTTCCCCGACCGATAACAACGCCACCCTGTTCAAGAACGGGTACGACTCGGTCCTCAAGCCGAGGTACGACTCGAAGGAGTTCGTCAAGGGCCCGGACCAGTCCGTGCCCGAGTGGAACAACACCACCGCCGGCACCATCTTCGAGCAGATGATGACGCAGACCGGCAACAAGATCGACGGTGTGCTCGCGGCCAACGATGGCCTCGGCAATGCCGCGATCGCGGTCCTCAAGCGCAACGGCCTCAACGGCAAGGTACCGGTGACGGGTCAGGACGCGACCGTCCAGGGACTACAGAACATTTTGGCCGGCGACCAATGCATGACGGTCTACAAGGCGATCAAGCAGGAGGCGGATGAGGCGGCGAAGCTCGCCATCGCACTCGCCAAGGGCGAGACGGTGAACACCGGCGATAAGGTGACGGACCCGGAGTCTGGCAAGGATGTACCAGCGAAGCTGCTGACACCGGTCGCCATCACGAAGGAGAACATCAACCTTGTCATCGCCGACAACTACGTGACCAAGGCCGAGCTCTGCACCGCGGCCTACGCCGCAGCTTGCGCTTCGGCGGGAATCAGCTAGTTTCCGTTTCCTCACGCCAATGGCCGGCGTCGCGCTCGCCCGCGCGGCGCCGGTCGACCGCAGTCCAGTTGGAGGCAGCACCGTGACCGGCACAGAGGCCCGACCACTGCTCGAGCTACGCGGGCTCTACAAGAGCTTTGGCGCGGTGCAGGTGTTGCATGACGTCGACCTGTCCCTGCGCGTCGGAGAGGTCACCGCCTTGGTGGGCGACAACGGCGCCGGAAAGTCCACATTGGTCAAATGCGTCAGCGGCATCTACGCCGCCGACAGCGGCGAGATCCGTTTCGACGGCCGCCCCGTCACCATCCACAACCCACGCGACGCGGGCCACCTCGGCATCGAGGTCGTGTATCAGGACCTCGCCCTCTGCGACAACCTCGACATCGTCCAGAACATGTTCCTCGGCCGCGAGCGCCGCAGCGGCGTCGTGCTCGACGAACCCACGATGGAGCAGATGGCATCGAAGACCCTGACGGCACTCGCCGTACGGACCGTCACGTCCGTACGGCAACAGGTGGCGAGCCTGTCGGGGGGCCAGCGGCAGACCGTGGCGATCGCCAAGGCCGTCCTCTGGAACAGCCGGATCGTCATTCTGGACGAACCCACCGCCGCGCTCGGCGTCGCGCAGACGGCGCAGGTGCTCGAGCTCGTCCGACGGCTGGCCGACAACGGTCTTGCCGTACTTCTGATCTCACACAACATGAACGAGGTCTTTGCGGTCTCCGACTCCATAGCCGCGCTCTACCTAGGACGGATGGTGGCGCAGGTCCGCACGACGGACGTCTCGCACTCCGAGGTGGTTCAGCTCATCACGGCGGGCCGCAGTGGCGGTCTCGGCATCCAGGCGTCGGACGGCTCCAGCTACGACGGCAGTGGCTACGACGGCAGTGGCATACGACGGCAATGGCTACTCGAACCTGTCCGAACTCGACGCGAACGGAGTCGACCGATGACGACGCTGCGCACGTACGCCGATACGGCGCCGGTCGAGCAGCAGCCGTTCGGCGCGCACGTGAGCGCCTACGCGCGTCGAGTCCGCGGCGGCGAGATGGGAGCACTGCCGGCCATCTTCGGCCTGCTCGCACTCTGCACTGTGTTCTCGATCCTGCGTCCGGCGTTCCTCACGGCCGGCAACCTGGCCAACCTGCTTCCGCAGGGCGCCGCCGTGACCGCGATCGCGATGGGCCTCGTCTTCGTGCTCCTGCTCGGCGAGATCGACCTCTCGGCCGGATTCACCAGCGGGGTATGCGCATCCGTGCTCGCCATCGCGCTCACGGAGTACGGCGTGTCGTGGTACGTCGCGGTGCTCGCCGCCATCGCGATCGGAAGCATCGTCGGGCTCATCCTTGGCACCCTGGTCGCGAAGATCGGCATTCCGTCCTTTGTGGTCACTCTGGCCGCGTTCCTGGCCTTCCAAGGGGTGGTACTGCTGCTCATCAAGGGCGGCACCATCATCTCCATCACCGATCCGGTCATCCTCGCGATCGGCAACAAGTTCCTCTCGCCGGCGGCCGGATGGCTCTGCTATGGGGTTAGTGTCGCCGCGTACGCCGCCGTCCAGTTGGTCCGGCGAAACCGGCGCCAGGCCCGCGGCCTGCCAAGCGACCCATTGAGCCTCGTCGTCGTCCGGGTGGTGGCGCTCGCCGCGTTCATCGGTGCCGCGGTCTACGTGCTCAACCAGGAACGCAGCCGCAATATCGCCATCGCATCGCTCAAGGGCGTCCCTATTGTCGTGCCCATCCTGGTCGTGTTGCTCGTACTGCTGACGTTCGTGCTCAAGCGAACCGGCTACGGGCTGCACATCTACGCGGTCGGCGGCAATCGCGAGGCCGCCCGACGGGCCGGCATCAACATCGACGCGATTCGCATCAGCGCGTTCGTCATCTGTTCCACGATGGCGGCGGTCGGTGGCATCATCGCCGCCTCGCGGGCGAACTCGGTCGACGCGAACACGGGCGGTAGCAACGTCCTTCTGTACGCCGTCGGCGCCGCGGTCATCGGCGGCACCAGCCTCTTCGGGGGAAAGGGTCGCGTCCTCGATGCCGTTCTCGGCGGAGCGGTTGTCGCCGTGATCGACAACGGGATGGGCCTGATGGGATACACGTCCGGTGTGAAGTTCATCGTCACCGGAATGGTGCTGCTCCTGGCCGCCGGCGTTGACGCCCTGTCCCGTAGGCGCGCCGCCGCGGCTGGCCTACGCTAGCCCGGGACTATGACCGTTTGTGCCGATGTCCGTCGTTGATGCCGTTGAACCAGTGAGCTGACCCGATGCGCGCAGGACCGACTCAGGAGGAGATCCGCAGGCACAACCTGGGGACGCTACTGCGATATGTCCATGTCAAGGGACCGATGTCGCGGGCCGAGCTCACCACTAGCCTCGGCCTCAACCGGAGCACCATCGGCGCGCTCACTGCCGACCTGACGTCGGTGGGATTGGTCCGCGAGGAGGTGCCACGCGACCACGGACGGGCCGGACGACCCTCGCTCGTGGTGCGCCCGGAATCCGACCGGTTCTATGTGTACGCGTTCACCGTGGAGGTGGACCGGGTCACCGCCGCCCGGGTCGGGCTCGGCGGGGCCATGCTGGACCGTCGCGAGATCGCCCGGCCCCGCGGCGATCGGCCGGCCGAGAAGGTGATCGCCCCGTTGGCCGAGTTCGTGCGCGATACGGAGAAAGTCGTGCCGCCCGGCGCCGTCTGCATCGGGAGCGCCGCGGCCGTCAGCGCCATCGTCCGCCAGGAGGATGGTCTGGTCCGGCTCGGCGGCCACATCGGCTGGGTCGACGAGCCGCTGGGCGCCGCTCTTGCTGAGGCGCTGGGAGGCGCTCAAGGGCCGCATCTGCGCCCTGTTGTCCGCAACGGCGCCGACCTCGCCGTCCTGGCCGAGCACACCCGCGGGGTCGCGGTTGGCATCGACAATGTCATCTACCTTCACGGCGATGCCGGCATCGGCGGCGGAATCATCGCAGGTGGCCGAGCCGTGACCGGCCACGGCGGCTACGGGGGCGAAGTCGGTCACATGGCCGTCAACCCGCAGGGGCGACCATGCGCCTGCGGCTCACGCGGCTGTTGGGAGACCGAGATCGGGGAGCACGCGTTGGTCCGCGGCTCCGGACGTGATGGCACCGGCCGAGCGGCGGTGGCCGCGGTCGTGGACGCGGCCGCGCGGGGCGACGTCATGGCCCAGGCGTCGCTACGCCATGTCGGCGACTGGCTCGGATTCGGGGTCGCGAACCTCGTGAACATCTTCAATCCGGAAATGATCATCTTCGGCGGGTCGCTGCGCGAGGTCTATCTTGCCTCCGCGGCCCAGGTCCGGGGACGGCTCAACAAGATGTGCGTACAAGCGGTTCGCGAACACGTACGGCTGCGCACAGCCGCCCTGGGCGAGGACGCGGAGCTGCTTGGCGCGGCCGAACTGGCCTTCGAACGCCTTCTCGCCGATCCGCTCGAGGTGGCGACGGGAGGCGAGCCCGATGATCTCGCCGCCGACGCGGACTGACGGTCAGCTCGACTCCAGCGCCGCTACGAACGCGAGCTTGGCGTCGAGTTGACGCGCGCCACCGCTCTCGTGGCCGTTGTACGGGTATACCTCAATGGCCTTGCGTCCGGCGTAATGGTTGTACGCGGCGTACACCGTCGATGCGGGTGCGATCTCGTCGACCAGCCCGACCGAGAACATCGCTGGTCGATCGATGTGCTTGGCGTGATTGACAATGTCCAGATAGGACAGACTCTCGAACACCTGCGCAACGTGCTGCGGATAGATGGCGCAGAACTTGATGATCTCGGCAAAGGGGGCGGCTTCCGTGATCCGGACCGCACGCTCAAAGTTCGACAGGAACGGCACATCCGGCATAGTCGCCGCGACACCGTCGGCCAGGTGCGTCGCAACGAGCGCGAGCGCACCGCCCTGGCTCATCCCGGTCGTCACGATCTTCAGCCGCGAACCGACCGGATGCGCCCGCGCGGCGTCGACGGCGCGGACGGCGTCGACGAACAGGCGGGTGTAGTAGTGCCGGCGCGGGTCGAGGATTCCGCGGGTGAGGAAGCCCGTGGCCCCAGGGACACCTGGGTCGTGCGGATCAGGGGTATCCGAGCCACGCCAGCCTCCACCTTGGCCGCGAGTGTCCATCACGAGATGCGGGTGGCCCGCGCAGCTGAAGGTCAGCCAGTCGAGCGGAAGTCCCCGTCCGCCGCCGTAGCCGACGTACTCGACAACCATCACCGGCCGAGGCGCGACGTCCCTTGGGATGAACAACCATCCCCGGATCCGGTCACCGCCGTGGCCGGAGAACTCGACGTCGAAGACCTCGGCGTGGCGAAGACGCGTCGATGCCGGAACGAATGCGGCGTCGATCGGGCGGGTTCGGGCTTCATCGACCTCACTGCGCCAGAACTCGGCGAAGTCGACCGGCTCGGCAACGTCCGGGCGGTAGCGTTGCAACTCGGCCAGGGGCATGTCGAACAGCACAGGGGCTCTCCTTTGTACCGGCTACGCCGCGCCCGTATCGGGCACCAGCGGTCAAGGAAGCTGCCAGGTCATCGCCCGCTTGCCGCGCACGACCGTATTGGTCAGTTCCCCGATCTCGTCCGCGCTGACAGTCACCACGTCGCCGGGCTCAAGCGTGAAGCCGAGGCCGGGCACGATGCCGGTCCCGGTGGAGAGCACGGCACCCTCCGGGAAGTGTTGTTCCGCATACAGCCACCGGACCAGGTCCCGCACCGACCGCACGAGCTGGCCGGTGTCGGTGCGCCCGGCGAAAACCACCTCGTCGTGGCGGCGTACTCGCATCGAGATGACCACACGACCGGGATCGGGCATGTTACCGGCGAGCACGACGCCGGGTCCTAGCGCGCAGGCACCCGCGTAGATCTTGGCCTGCGGTAGGTAGAGCGGGTTCTCGCCCTCGATGCTGCGCGAGCTCATGTCGTTGCAGAGCGTGTATCCCACTGTCTCGCCGCTCGCCGTCACCACGACCGCGAGCTCCGGCTCCGGAACGTCCACTGTGGAATCTGATCGGATCCCGACTGGGTCGCCCGGTCCGCTGACCCGCCAGGCCGTCGACTTGAAGAACAGCTCGGGCCGGTCCGCGGCGTAGACGCGCTCGTACGGATCGGGCTCGGAGCTCTCCTCGATCCGGGCGTCCCGGGATCGCCGGTACGTGACACCGGCCGCCCACACCTCGGTCAAACCATCGACGGGTGGAAGCAGGCCGACCACGTCGTCGTCGATCGGGCCACCCGCGGTCACCACGGCTTCAAGCCGATGCCGGTCGCCAGCAAGCAGCTCCGCCAAGGTGGGCACCGGCAAGCGCCATACCACGCCGGATTCACTCACTCCGATGTGGACAGCGCCGTTGCCGGCCCGATAGCGAACGAGCATCATCGCGCGAACACCCCGACGCCACTGCGGACGTGCTCGACTCGGCGCAGCTCGTCCTCGTTGACCTCGATGCCGAAGCCGGGTGCCTCGATGAGCTCGACGAAACCGTTGTCCACGACCATTCCGCCGGCGTAGGTGACGAGGTCCTCGAAGTAGGTGAGATCGAGCGCGTGGTACTCCAGCACGGTGAAGTTCGACAGTGTCGCGCAGAGGTGGGCGGCCGCAACCGTACCGATGGGACCGGACACGTTGTGTGGCGCGAACGGCAGGTAGTGCAGTTCGGCCAACTCCGCGACTCGACGGCCCTCGGCGAGGCCGCCGAACTTCGCCACATCCGGCATGACGCAGTCAACCGCCTCGGCCCGGAGCAGGTCAAGGAATGGGAAGCGGGTGTAAAGGTTCTCCCCGGCGCAGATCGGCACCGTCGTCGCTCGCCGCACCTGCGCCAGCGCGGCCAGGTTCTCCGGCGGAACCGGCTCCTCCAGCCACATGAGATCGAACGGCTCAAGTGCGCGGGCGGCCCGGATGGCGGACGGCACATCGAAACGGGCATGCATGTCGATGGCGAAATCAACCTCGGGGCCGACCGCCTCCCGGATCGCGGCGACCTGGCCGACCATGCGGTCGATCTGGCGGCGGTCGAGGGTGCGGTTCCAATCGTCTGACCGTAGCGAGCCGTACACATCGTCCACATCGAATTTGACCGCGGTGAACCCGCGGTCGAGGGCCGATGCGGCGACCGTGGCGAGGTGTGCCCGGCCTCCGGGCGTCGCAGGATCCGGAAGTGTCGTCAGATGATGCCCGGCCGCGTCGACCGTGCCGGCATTGCAATCGGCGTAGAGCCGGACCCTGGTGCGAAACGCGCCACCGAGCAATTGGTACACGGGTGCGCCCAGCAGTTTTCCGGCCAGATCCCAAAGCGCCAGCTCGAGTCCGGAGATCGCGGTGATGACCGTGCCGGCCTGGCCGCCGTTGAACACGTGCCAGCGCCGCATCTTCTCGTACAGGCGATGGATGTTGCGAGGGTCCTCGCCGACGAGCTGCTCCATGAGGCCCATGACCACGGCGTTGACGGCCGCGACCGGACCGGAGGGATAGCACTCACCAAGACCGTAGGTGTCGCCGGCCCACAGCCGCACGATCAGGCTCGGCCCGACGATTCGCACGGCCGCCGTCTCGACCCGGGCAATGCGAGGAACGATCATCTGTGCTCAGTGCTGGTCGTCCACCGAGCCGAGGAGTTGGTCACGGCGGCAACGTCACCGACCAATGTGGTCAGTGCCTGACAGTCCCGGCGCGCGCTTGTGCCGACCCAGACCTCGACCTCGCCCGGTTCCACCACCCGGGTGAGCGTCCGGTCGGAGAACGCCAACCGGGTGGTCGGGACAACGAACTCAACGACCACCGACTCGCCAGGCCCGAGGCGCACCCTCCGGTAGCCGAGCAGCTGGGCAACGGGGCGCGTTACCGACCCGACCAGGTCACGACCATAGAGCTGCACCACGTCATCGCCGGCGACGGCCCCCGTGTTCATCACCCGCACCGCGGCGGTCAGCTTTGCGTCGGTTGCCACGGCGCTCGGCACGACCAGGTCGGTGTGCGCGAAGGTCGTGTACGACAGGCCATGGCCAAATGGGGCCGCGGGCGTGCTCGAGAGGTTCGTCACCTCGTCGCCCTCGCCGAGCTTGGGGTGCAGGTAGGAGTACGGCTGCGCGCCGGCCGAGCGGGGCAGGCTGACGGGCAGCCTGCCGGATGGGTTGACCCGTCCCGAAAGCACACCAGCGATTGCCCGCGAGCCCTCCTCACCAGGGAAGAAGGCCTGCAGCACGGCAGCACACCGCGCCATCGCCCAGTCGACCGCGTACGGCCGCCCGGTCACGAGCACCAGAACCACCGGCGTTCCGGTCGTCAGCACAGCCTCGATCAGGTCGCGCTGAACACCCGGCAAATCGAGGTCGTCACGATCGCAACCCTCGCCGACGGTCCCGCGCCCGAACATCCCGGCCCGATCGCCCATGACCAGAACCGCAACGTCCGCGTCGCGGGCGGCTTCGACGGCGGCGCCGAAGCCAGATCGGTCGTCGTCATCCACACCGCAGCCGGGCGTCGCGACGACGGACGCCGCGCCGAACTCGGTCGCGGATCGCGTCGAGCACTGTCGGCACGTCGATGCCGATCTCCACTCCAGGGTGGTGGGCGAGGACGTGGTTGAGGAACGAGTAGCAGCCGAAGAGGGCGCCGGGACGGTCGGCATTCGGCCCGGAAACTGCGATCCGGACACCCCGCCGCAGCGGCAGCGTGCCGTCGTTGGAGAGCAGCACGAGCGACTCCTCGGCCAACTGCCGCGCGAGCCGGCGGTGTTCGGGCGAATCGAGGTCAACGCTGTGCGGCGGCTCGTCGTCGAACGTTGCATCGAGCAGACCCAGCTCGAGCTTCTGCCGTAGCACCCGAAGCACTGCGCGGTCGATGAGCGCCTCGTCGACCCTGCCCGCCCGCACGAGATCAAGAAGTGGCGCCGCGTACGCGTCACCGGTCGGCAGCTCGACATCGACGCCCGCCGCCAACGCCTGCGCCGCCGCGTCACCCAGGTCGTCCGCCACCTGGTGGAGAAGATGGAGGAACGCGATACCGAAGTAGTCCGCGACGACGGTTCCCTCGAATCCCCAAACGTGGCGAAGAAGCTCAGTGAGCAGGCGGGGATCGGCCGCGACCGGGACTCCATCAATTTCGGTATAGGAATGCATCACTGAGTAGGCGTTACCGTCGAGGATCGCCATCTCGAAGGGAATCAGGAGAACGTCAGCAAGCTCACGCGGGCCGGCATGGACCGGACCGAAATTTCGCCCCGCCAACGACGCCGAGTAACCGACAAAGTGCTTGAGCGTCGCGTGCACGCCCCTTGATTGCAGTCCCCGCACGTATGAGGTTCCGATTGTGCCAACAAGGTACGGATCCTCAGCGATGCACTCGTCGACGCGGCCCCAGCGTGGATCCCGCACGACATCGAGAACGGGGGCAAGCCCTTGATGGATCCCGAGCGCCCGCATCGAACCGCCGATCGCCGCGCCCAGCTCGGCAACCAGGTCCGGGTCGAACGCCGCGCCCCAGGCAAGCGGCGTCGGGAACGTCGCCGCCTTCCACGCCGATAGACCCGTGAGGCACTCTTCGTGGACGATCGCCGGTATGCCGAGCCTGGTTCCCGTCACCAGGCCACGCTGGAATGCCCACAGCCAAGTCGCGCGCTCGACCGGGTCGACGGGCCGCGTCCCGTACGGCCGGGTCAGGTGGCCGAGTCCATGCCTGACGAACTCCTCGAGTTTGGTCACGCCGCCGAAGTCGCCCTGCAAGGGTGCGACGGCCTCGCCGTCTTCCTTCTCCCAGAAGCCGACGATCTGTGCGAGCTTCTCCTCGAGGGTCATGCGACCGAGCAGCTCGACCACCCGATCACCGTCCGTCTGATGTGGACTGATCTGGTGCGGCGGAGTCGGACGGGCCGTCTCGCGGACCTCGGTCATGCTGTGCTTCTCCTCAACCCGTGTCCTCTTGTTATCCCTTGACCGCGCCCTGCAGGCCGCCGACGATCTGCCGCTCTGCGAACATGAAGAACAGCAGGGCCGGCAGCATGGACAGCGAAGTGAACGCGAGGAGGGCCGCCGTGTCCTGGGTGAACTGGCTCCTGGTCGCCTCCTGCACGGTGACCGGCAGGGTGTGCAGCGACCCGTCCTGGAGGATGAGCAGCGGCAACGCATAGCTGTTCCAACTCCCCACGAACGCGATCACCGCGACCGTGACCAACGCGGGCTTCGACAGCGGCAACAGGACGCGCCAGAAGAACCCGAGCTTGCTCGCCCCGTCGATGGCAGACGCATCTTCCAGCTCGCCAGGGATGGCGGCGAGGAAGGGCCGCAGGATCACGATCGTGATCGGCAGTCCGAACGCGATCTGCGGCAGGATGACACCCAGGTAGTTGTTCGTGAGTCCGAGGTTGCTCAGCAGCAGGAACAGAGGCAGGATGCCCGCAGTCGCCGGGAACAGCAGGCCGAGCACGAAGAACGTGTAGAGCCCCTCGCGTCCGCGGAAGCGATAGCGGGAGAGCACGAACGCCGCGCAGACTCCCAACGCTGTCACGCCGATTGTCGAGGACACGGCGATCACCAGGCTGTTGGTCGCCGCGTTCCAGAACGTCGGCTTGGTCAGCACGTTGACGTACGTCTGCCAGACCCAGGGGTTTGGTAGCCCGGCCGGGTGCGCGTTGATCTGGGCATTGCTGCGGAACCCGCCCAGGATCGCGTAGAGCACCGGACCGATCGAAACCCCGGCGACCGCCAACGCGACTCCGTAGGTCACCGGGGTCGCCCACAGGAAGCTGCGCGGCTTCGGGACCGCCGTGATGGGCACGTTCGTGGCCATGATCAGCTCCCGGTCAGCGCGCCGTCGATGTCGCGACGGAGCAGGAAACGCTGGCACAACAGCGCGACGATGAACGAGATCATGAACAGGATCACCGCGACCGCGTTACCGAGACCCCACAGGTGGGAGGTATAGCCGTTGTCGACCATGTAGGTGGCGATCACGCTTCCGGCGCCCAGGCCCCGGACCGCCCGCGAGGCGACGACCCACACGACGTCGAAGACCTGCAGGCAGCCGATCATCGACAGGAATGCCCAGATCCGGATCGTGGGTGCGAGTAGGGGCAGAGTGATGTATCGCTGGATCTGCCACCAGCTTGCGCCGTCGATCTCGGCCGCCTCGGCGAGTTCCTCCGGGACGTTCGACAGCCCCGCCAGGAACAGGATCAGGGCGAATCCGGTGTACTTCCAGGTCAGGACGATCAGCAACGTCCAGATGACGACATGCGTGTCGCCGAGCCAGTCGATCGTGCCGAACCGCAGCGAATTCAGGATGCTGTTGACCGGCCCGCCGTACTGAAGCATCTGCGAGAAGACGACGCCCACGGTGACTTCGGCCAGCACATACGGCACGAACACGAGCAGGCGGAACACCGCCCGGCCACGGAACTTGCGGTTCAGCAAGAGCGCCATGGCGAGTGCGAGCGGCCCCTGGACGAGCAACGACCCGACGAGCAGGATCCCGGTGTTGCGCAGCGAGGCCTGGAACACAGGGTCGCGCAGTGCACCGTATTCGCCGAAGTAGTAGTACAGCCCGCGGAACTCGTGCGGCCAGCCGACCCCATTCCACCGGTACAAGCTGTAGTAGGCCGCGAACCCGATCGGCAAGAGCACGAACGTCGAGAAGACGATGAATGCCGGCGCCGTGAGCCCGATGATTTCCAACCACTTGCGCCGTTGGCGGGCGGCTTTGGTGACCCGGACGGGCCGCGGCCCCGCCGGCCGCGCAGCTGCGCGGTCGGCCGGGCCGACGACTTGGGTCACACTGGTCACTGCTGGGTGGCCTTCTTCAGAGCGTCGACGACGCCCTGCTGCGTGCCGGTGCCGGCGAAGATCGCCACGATCGCAGTGTTCATCGGTGTGCCGGCCTTAGCCCCAAGCAGTGTGTCGAGCCAGAGGTTGACGGCTGGCGCGTTCTGCGTGGCCTTCGAAATGGCCTGCAGGTTCGGGTCGGTGAGGCCGGCCTCGGCGCCCTTGACGACCGGTATGCCGGCGCCGGTGGCGGCGAAGGCCTTCTGGTTGTCCAGGTTGACGAGGTACTTGAGGAACTCAACGGCCTCCGGCGGCGCGTTCTTGGAGATCGCGTAGCCGTCGCCGCCACCCATCACGGTGCTGGGGGTCGCCGTGCCGGGCGTGTTCGGGAAGGGGAACCAACCGAGGAAGCTCGGGACCTTCTTGTCGGCGGTGAGACCCTGGATGACGCCACTGTTCCAGTGGCCCATGAGCTCCATGGCGGCCTTGCCGTTTGCGACCATGCCCGCGGAGCTGCCGGCGCCGGTCTGGCCCGGGGTGCCCAGGAATCCGTCCTGGAACGGCTTCAAGTCGAGGAAGGACTTGAGGTCGTCGCCAGCCTTGATGAAGCACGGGTCGTCGAACTTCTGCTGGGTCGAGGCCGCCTGGACGGCGTCGGCCGAGCAGTCGTGCAACGCGAAGTTGTACCACCAGTGCGCGGCGGGCCAGCTGTCACCGGCACCGACCGCGATCGGGGCGACGCCCGACACGGTCTTGAGTTTGGTGATGGCGGACTTGAGGTCGTCGAACGTGGTCGGCGGAGCGGTGATGCCGGCCTGGGTGAAGACGTCCTTGTTGTACCAGAAGCCCTCAACGCCGAAGTTGTACGGCAGGCCATACTGCTTGCCGTCCACCGACCAGATCTTGGCTGCGGCGCCGATGTTGGCGACCTCGGGCTGGACCAGGTTGGTGAGGTCCATCAGATAGCCGGCGTCGACCTGCTCGCGCATCTCGCCGCCGCCCCACGCCTGGAAGATGTCCGGCGGGTCGTTGGTCAGCAGGGCAGCGGGCAGGCGGTTGCGCTGCAGGTCGTTCGTCTCGATCGGCACGACCTCGATCGTCACGGTCGGGTGCAGGGCGTGGAAGTCGTTGGCGATCTTCTGCCACAGATCCTTCCCAGGACCGTCGGTATTGAAATTGTGCCACCACGTTAAGGTCACTGGGTTCTTGTAGAGGTCGCCCCCAGACGGAGTCTCGCTCTTGCTGCATGCACTTGTAGCCAGCAGGGACGTCGCCGCGAGCAGCGCCAGAACGGCGCGAATACGGCGCGATTTCGCCATCGGTCGTCTCCTCAGTCGTCGGTGAGGTACCGGACGACCGGAGTTTTACAGTGCCGTTACGGCGTGTCAATCGTTCTCGATAACGTTTTCGGCATCGTTACCGGGCGCGCTCTATGATCCCTTGCGTGGAGTTCGTGCAGCGCGTGAAGATGGCTGACGTCGCGCGTGCAGCCGGTGTCTCGGTGGCCACCGTGTCGAAGGTTGTCAACGGGCGATGGGGCGTATCGCAGGCGACCGTGGACCGGGTACAGCAGGTGATCGATCAGCTCGGCTACGAAGCGAGCCTCGGCGCGCAGAGCTTGCGCAGTCATCGCACGAATGTGCTGGGCATCCTGGTCTCCGAGTTCGAGCCGTTCTCGACTGAACTGCTCAAGGGAGCCTCCCGAGCTGTCGCGGACACCGACTACGAGTTGCTGGCCTACTCCGGCGGGGCTCGCGGGGCAGACGTCGGTTGGGAGCGGCGGTCGCTGTCGCGCCTGTCCGGCACGCTGATCGATGGCGCGGTGATTGTCACGCCGACCGTCGTGGAGACCAAGCCGGGTATCCACGTCGTCGCGGTGGACCCGCACACGGGCCCGTCCGGCCTGCCGACCGTCGACTCCGACAACTTCGCGGGCGCCGTGTTGGCAACCAACTACCTCCTCAGGTTGGGCCATCGGCGCATCGGCTTCCTCGGCGGCCGCCAGGATCTCGAGTCGGCGCGGCTGCGCGAGGCCGGCTTTCGCCGGGCCATGGCCGACGCCGGCCTCGCCGTCGACGAGGCACTCATACGCGTTGGTGGATACCGGCCCGAAACCGCCGAGGGTCCCGCCCGCGAATTGCTCAAACGCACCGAGCGGCCAACCGCCGTGTTCGCGGCGAACGACCTGTCCGCGATCGCCACGGTCGACGTCGCGCGCGGACTCGGACTCACCGTGCCCGATGATCTATCTGTCATCGGGTTCGACAATGTGCCTGAGTCCGCACTCGCCTCGCCGCCGCTGACGACGATTAGCCAGCCGTTGCAACGCATGGGTGCGGAAGCGCTGCGCCTCCTGGTCGACCTCATCGAGGGCGTCGAACGCGACACGCACATCCGACTGCCGACGAATCTGGTCGAGCGCGCGTCCTGCCGCGCAATCTGAGGAGGGTCGATTGATTGCCCATGGACTGACGCCGATCCTGAACGTAGGCGACTTCGACGCCAGCGTCGCCTGGTTCAAGAAGCTTGGCTGGCGAAAGCTCTGGGACTACGGCGATCCGCCGACATTCGGCGCCGTCGGCAGTGGCATCTGTGAGATCTTCCTCTGCCTCGACGGCCAAGGCGGCCGCGGCGGTGACAACGGCGTCTGGATGTCGATCTGGGTCGATGACGTGGATGAGGTGCACCGAACCTGCCTCGAGCATGGCCTCGAGGTGACGTGGCCGCCCACTGACGAGCCCTGGGGCGTGCGCGAGATGCACGTCCGCCATCCCGACGGCCACGTGTTTCGCATCAGCCACGGCCTCGAGGACGACCACGACCATCCGCACCCGCACGAATCCCGCGCACTCTGAGCGGCACTGCGAAAAGTATGGTTTTCTCAGGGCGATCTTTCAAGAAGACCCATACTTCTTGCGAGTGCTCGGCCGCCGACGAGCGACAGTGGGGACTCAGGGGTGCGACAGCGGTGGGGACGGCGCAGCGAAGTGGGCGAATGCCTTGAGATTCTCTAACGATTCGCCCCGCGAGACGCGCCACGCCCACTCGCGGCGGATTGCGGAGCCGAAACCGATCTCGAGCATGGTGTCGAACGACTCGTCGGCGTAGGTGAGCACCGCGCCTAACAGGCGGTCGATTTCGTTGGCGGTCACTGCGTGCAGCGGCATACGCCCGACCAGGTAGACATCTCCAACGGCGTCGACCGAGAACGCCACACCGTACATGCGTGCGTTGCGCTGCAACAGGTAGGTCCACAGCTCGAGTCGATTCTCATCAGGCTGGCGCATGACGAACGCCTCGACTCGCAGCGCGTGGTCTCCGACAACGAGGTTGCATAGGGTCTTGAGCTTGTGCGTGCCCGGGAGTGTGACCACAAAGGACGAATCTCCCGATCGCTCCCACGTCATTTCATGGTCGTCCAATGTGGATTCAATTACGGCGTCCACTTCGGACGGGATCATCGCAGCGCCTCGTCCAGGGCGCCTCGCGGCCGTACCATCGACAAACCGGCCAGCCGCTCCTCGTGATGAGTCGCCACCGCGTCACGGTATACCGCAAGCAACCCAGACGCCGTGCGGTCCCAGGAGAAGTCCCGCGCGTGCGCCACCGCGCCGCTCGACAACTCGGCCAGCCGCGCTGGTTCGCTGAGGAGCCGTCCGAGCACCCGGGCCCAGTCCGCCGGATCGTGACTGTCCACAAGCGCCCCGGACACGCCGTCACGAACGGCGGTAACGAGCCCGCCGACGGCCGCGGCCACAACGGGCGTCCCGCAGGCCTGCGCCTCGAGGGCCACCAACCCGAACGACTCGTTGTGGCTCGGCACGGCGATCAGGTCCGCCGCGCGGTACAGGTCGACCAGTCGGTCCCGCGCCAGCGGGGGCAGGAACCGTACCTCGTCGGTGACATCCAACGATGCCGCCAGGTCCATCAGCGCGCTCGGACGATCGAGACCCGACCCGCTGGGTCCGCCGGCGATGACCGTGGTGACCCGCGCGGCTACATCGGGCGCCCTACGGCGGAGGTCGGCCGTGGCGCTCAGCAGGACGTCCGGCGCCTTGAGTGGTTGGATGCGGCCGACGAAAGCGACCACGAACCCGTCGGTCGGCAGCCCGAGCCGGATCCGAGCGGCGGCCCGCTCCCCAGGCCCGGCCGGGGTGAAGAGGTCTAGATCCACGCCGGGCTCCACAACCGCCACCCGGTGCGGGTCGGCGCCATAGAGGTTGACCAATTCGCGCGCCTCGCTCGGCGTATTCGCGATGAGCCGATCGGCCTCGGCCGTGACCTGCTCCTCGCCGATGATGCGGGCGCGCGGTTCGGGGCGGTCGCCATCGGCGAGCAGCGCGTTCTTGACCTTGGCCAGGGTATGGGCGGTATGTACCAGCGGGACGCCCCATCGCTGCTTGGCCAGCCAGCCCACCTGACCGGAGAGCCAGTAGTGAGAGTGGATGACGTCGTAGGCGCCCGGCGGTCGGGCCGCCTCGGCGCGCATCACACCGTGGGTGAACGCACACAACTGGGCCGGCAGGTCTTCCTTCGGCAATCCCTCCAGCGGGCCGGAGATCACATGCCGGACGGTGACGCCGGGGAACATCTCCACGCACGGCGCCAGGGCGCCCGCGGTGGCTCGGGTAAAGATCTCCACCTCGATGCCGGCCTGCGCCAAGCGGCGGGAGACCTCGACGATGTAGACGTTCATGCCGCCGGCGTCGCCGGTGCCGGGCTGATCGAGGGGGGAGGTATGAACGGAGAGAACGGCCGCGCGCCGAACCGGCCGGCGGCGTGACTGGACGTGCGTAGTGCCGCTTCGGGTTCGGTTCCAACGAGCCACACCCGCTCCTTCCCCGCATTTCGCCCAGCGCAGGTCAACCACGCGGCTGCTGAGCTCAGCCGTTCGGGTCAACCTCGCAAACGCCTGACATCTTCCCCATACATGCAACGGGCGCCGTCGCGGGTCAGCTCGATGTGACGAGATCCGTCGAGCTCGGCCGTGCAAGGATCACCGCGTGACGGCACCGACAGCACGACCGGTCGCGGTGGTGACCGGCGCCTCCAGCGGCATCGGCGCGGCCACGGCTCGCCGGCTCGCCGCGGATGGCTTCCACGTCGTGGCGGCCGCCCGCCGCAGCGACCGCCTCGCCGAACTCGCCGCCGCTGAGTCTCACCTCACCCCGGTGACCTGCGACGTCACCGACGACGCCGACGTCGAGCGATTGGCCACGGCGGTCCGGGCGATCGGAGCGCCGGTGACCGTACTGGTGAACAACGCCGGCGGCGCCCGCGGGCTCGACCCCATCGAGACCGCTGAGGTCGATGAATGGCAATGGATGTACGACGTGAACGTGCTGGGCACGCTCCGGGTCACCAAGGCGCTCCTGCCAGACCTCGAACGGGGCGCGGGCACCGTCGTGATGATGAGTTCGACCGCCGGCCTCGTCGTCTACGAGGGCGGTGCCGGTTACGCCGCGGCCAAACACGCCCAGACCGCACTGGCCGAGACGCTGCGACTTGAGCTGTGCGGCCGGCCGATCCGGGTCGTCGAACTCGATCCCGGCATGGTGCGCACGGACGAGTTCGGGCTGGTCCGCTTCGACGGCGATGCCGAGCGCGCGGCGGCGGTCTACGCGGGCGTGGCCGAACCTCTGGTGGCGGAAGACATCGCGGACTGCGTGTCCTGGGTCGTCACCCGGCCGCACCACGTGAACATCGATCGCCTTGTGGTACGACCGCTGGCGCAGGCGGCCCAGCACAAGGTGCACCGGGTGCCCTAGAGGGTGCAACCCACCAGCACGGGTTCGGGGTGGAGCTCGACATCGAAGGCCTTGACCACACCGTCGCGGATCTCCCGTGCGAGTGCGAGCAATGCGGATGTGGTGCCGGTGCCGCGGTTCGTCAGCGCCAACGTGTGCTTGTTCGACACCGCCACTCCAGTGTGGCCGCCGCCGTACCCCTTGCCGAATCCAGCGTGCTCGATCAGCCAGGCCGCGCTCACCTTGATGGAGCCATCGGCCCCGGGCCAGGACGGTGGAGTGATGCCCGCCCGGTGACAGAGCACCGCGAAGTCAGCGGCCGGCAGGACCGGATTGGTGAAGAAGGAACCGACCGAGTACGTGTCCGGATCGGTCGGATCGAGGACCATGCCTTTGCTCGCGCGCAACGCCAGGACGGCCGCGCGGACCTGTGCGAGCGGCAGCCGCGCACCCGGCTCGCAGTCCAGCGACCGGGCCAGTTCGGCGTACTGGATGGGTGCCGAGAGCGGATCTCGGCGGAGTTCGAACGTGGCCGCCAGCACCACGAACCGCTCCTGGTGCTTGAACCGGCTCGTGCGGTAGGCGAATCCGCACTCGGACGGCGCCAACTCGAGCACCTCGTCGCGCGCCCGGTCGAGCACCCGCACCGAGTGGATGGTCTCGGAAACGTCCTGGCCGTACGCACCGACGTTCTGGATGGGGGTCGCGCCGGCCGACCCGGGGATGCCCGACAGGCACTCGATCCCTGACAATCCCTCCGTGACGCACAGGGCGACGACATCGTCCCAGGGCTGGCCCGCCTCGACCGTCAGCAGAACCTCAGGCCCGGCGCCCGAAATTGCGACTCCGGTCGACCGGACGAGGACCACGGTCGAACCGACACCGGAGTCTCCAATTACGACATTGCTGCCGCCCGCGAGAACGAACAGGTCGCCTGGGGTGGCGCGGATGATTTCGACTAGTTCATTCTGATGAGTAGCGGTGACGAGCCGAGAGGCGCAACCGCCCAGGCGGAGCGTCGTGTGCCGGGAGAGATCCGCACGGGTAACGTCGGGCACGGCACTCACCATAGGCGCTGACGAAACCTGGCAGGTCGGAGGGCGTGTGAGCAGGATCCACGGCACCAAAGACTTCTGGCTCACGGCGTTGCGGGCCGAGGGCGCGGCGTTCGTGGCCGCGGTCAGTGATCCGGGAGTCGTGGCCGCCCGGGTCCCGTCCTGCCCCGATTGGACTATCGGCGACCTGGTCCGCCACCTTGGTGGGTTCTATCACCGGATCCGGGTGAACGCCGGTTCGGCCGGCGTGAACGACGCATGGGGCCCGATTGTGATCCCCGACGAGGCGCCAGCGGCCGATGACGAGCAGGTCGTGGCATGGTTCGCCGCGGAGCTGTCCCAGATTGAGGCCTTCCTGGAGACACTCGATCCCGACCTGCCCACGTGGAACTGGGCGCCGCAGGCCCGGGTCGCCGCGTTCTGGCATCGCCGCAGCGCCCACGAGACCGCGGTGCATCGATGGGATGCCCAGGTCGCGACCCGACTGCCGGAGCCGTTGGAGACCAAGCTCGCTGGCGACACGGTCGCCGAGGCACTGGACACGTTCTTGCCCGCTGGTCGCCGCCGTTCGCCCGTGGACGTGACCGGGCTCGCGCACTTGACCGCGACGGATCTCGACCAGGAGTGGTACGTCCGGCTCCGGGGCTCCGGGGTCTCGCTGCTCGACACAGGCACTCTCCTCGATGACGACGCCCATCCGGCCCGCGCCGCCGCGTCCGGCACCGCGAGCGACCTGGCATTGGCCCTGTGGGGCCGGGTCACGTTCGAGGTGGTCGAGAGCGCCGGCGATGTGGAGCTGCTCGAGGCTCTGCGCGTCTCCTGACCAGCCGCGTAGGCTTGGAGGAACCTGCCGTTCAACGCCCGCGGCCTTGGTAGATTCTGCCCGTATGCGCACGTAACGCCGACCGGCTCTACTGACAGCACCATGGACTTCATCCGACCCACGCGGTGGACTGACGCCCTCGAAGCGAAGGCGGAGCACCCCGGTGCTGTGCCCATCCTCGGTGGCACCGATCTCATGGTGGGTCTGAACTTCGGCGAGACCCCGCCGGTGGCATTGCTGGATCTCACGGCCATCCCGGAGCTCGCGGAGTGGCAACGCGACAACGGGACCATACGGCTCGGCGCGGCCGTGTCCTACAGCCGCATCATCGACGAGCTCGGCGAGGACTGCCCGGGCCTGGCGATCGCCTCCCGTACGGTCGGTTCACCCCAGATCCGAAATCGCGCCACCGTCACCGGCAACCTCGGTACGGCTTCGCCCGCCGGCGATGCCCATCCAGCCCTCCTGGCCACCGGTGCGGTGATCGAAGTGGCCTCCGTCCGCGGCGAACGCGACATCGACATCAATGAATTCTTTCTGGGCGTGAAGCGCAACGCTCTGGCGCCGGACGAAATGATCCGGGCCGTCCGCATCCCGGCCCGGAGGGGGCCACAGCAGTTCGCGAAGGTGGGCACCCGCAATGCCATGGTTATCGCGGTGTGCTCGGTCGCGGTCGCGCTCGACCCTTCACATAGGACGGTTGGCACCGGCGTCGGATCGGCCGCGCCGACGCCTCGCCGGTCCACCGCCGCCGAGGAGCTCGCGACCGATCTGCCCTGGGACGGCGGACCCCTGGATCCGGAGTTCGCCTGGCGCTTCGGCGAGGCGGTGGCGTCCGCCGCCGCTCCGATCGACGACGTACGAGGCACCGCGGCCTACCGCAACCAGGCATTGGCGGTGCTGGCCCGCCGCGCGCTGTCGTGGGCCTGGGCCGAGCTGGCCGGAGGAGAGCGATGAGAGTCACGATGACGGTCAACGGCGAGACGCGTGAAGCCGACGACGTCTGGCCCGGGGAGAGCCTGCTCTTCACCCTTCGCGAGCGGCTGGGACTGCCCGGCACGAAGAACGCGTGCGAGCAAGGCGAATGTGGCTCGTGCACGGTGTTGATGGACGGCCTGCCGATCTGCTCCTGCCTGGTCGCCGCGCCGCAGGCCCAGGGCCGCGATGTGGTCACGGTCGAAGGGCTGGCCGACACGGATGATCTGCACCCGGTTCAGCAGGCGTTTGTCGAGACCGGTGCTGTCCAATGTGGATTCTGTACACCCGGACTGATTGTCGCCGTTGCCGACCTCGTGCGCCGCTCCCCCCAGGCCACCGACGCGGAGGTCCGGGAGGCATTGGCCGGAAACCTCTGCCGCTGTACGGGCTACGAGAAGATCCTCGACGCGGTACGACTGGCGGCCGCCCGGGTCGCCTCATGAGCACCCTCGTCATCGAGGGGTCGGCGATCGCTACGGTCAATGGGGCCGGAGAGGAAATCGCCGACGGCCACCTCGTGGCCGTGGACGGCCGGATCACCGCAGTTGGTCCGGGCCCTGCACCATCGATCGATGGTGCGCGTGCCGTTGACGGCCGGGGCTGCCTGCTCACGCCAGGTCTGATCAACACGCACCATCACCTGTACCAATGGGCGACCCGCGGGTACGCGGTCGACTCCACCCTGTTCCAGTGGCTCACGTCGCTGTACCCGATCTGGGCCCGTATCAACGCCGACGTCGTCGGCGCGGCCGCCGCGGCGGGGCTGGCCTGGCTCGCCCGGTCCGGCTGCACAACGACCATGGACCACCATTACGTGTTTCCTCGCGGAACGGGTGACCTTTTAGGCTCCACTGTGGACGCAGCCGCCCGAATTGGCCTGCGCTTCCACCCGACCCGGGGCTCGATGGACCTCGGCCAGTCGCAGGGCGGGCTGCCGCCGGACTCGGTCGTCGAGCCCCTCGATGAGATCCTGCGCGCCAGCCAGGACGCCGTGCAGCGTTTCCATGATCCGTCGCCGGGTGCCATGGTCCGGGTCGCGCTGGCGCCCTGCTCGCCCTTCTCGGTCACGGCCGATCTGCTCAAGGAGTCGGCCACCTTGGCGCGGTCGCTGGGTGTCCGATTGCACACCCACCTCGCGGAGACTCTGGACGAGGAGGAGTACTGCCAGGATCGGCACGGCTGCAGCCCGGTGGAGTACCTGGACCGCCTCGACTGGTTGGGCGATGACGTGTGGCTGGCGCACGGCGTGCACCTCGACCCCGGCGCGATCGTCCGGCTCGCCGCGACCGGCACCGGAGTCGCCCACTGTCCGTCCTCCAACGCACGGCTGGGCGCGGGCACGGCGCCGAGTCGAGCCCTGCTCGATGCGGCCGTACCGGTGGGACTCGGCGTGGATGGCGCGGCCTCGCAGGAGGCGGGGCGGCTCGTAGAGGAGTTGCGGCAGGCGATTTACGCAGCACGGTCCAAAGTGGAGCATGGTCGCCCTGCGGGACCCGGGGCGCTGAGCGCCCGGCAGGCGCTGCACATGGCCACGATCGGCGGAGCCCGCTGCCTCGGCCGGGTTGACGAGCTCGGGTCGCTCGAGGTTGGGAAGCTCGCCGACCTCGCGCTGTGGCGCCTGGATGGTCTTGGCCATACCGGTATCGAGGATCCAGTCGCCGCGCTCGTGATCGGATCGGCTCCGCCGTTGGACTTGCTGACCGTTGGTGGCCGGGTAGTCGTCGAGCGGGACGTGCTCATGACCGCGGACGAGGAGACGATCACAGTCGACCTGCGGCGAGTGTGCGAGGAGGTACGGCGATGACGGCCACCGCCACCGAGACGACCCGGACAAAGGTCCCCGACGGGGTCGGGGAGAGCCCGACCCGACCCGACGGCACGCTCAAGGTGAAGGGTGAGTTCGCCTACTCGTCCGACCTGTGGCTCGACGAGTCGCTGTTCGGAGTGACGCTCCGCTCGCCGCACCCGCGGGCGCGTATCACCGGCATCGATATCTCGGCCGCCCTCGCGGTACCGGGCGTGTACGCCGTCCTGACCCACGAGGATGTGCCCGGCAGCAAGTACTACGGCCTCGACCACGCCGATCAACCGGTGCTGGCGGTCGACGAGGTGCGCTACCAGGGCGAGCCGGTCGCCATCCTCGCCGCGAGCGATCCGCATACGGCCCGGCGAGCGGTATCACGCATCGCGGTCTCCTACGAGGTACTCGAGCCGCTCACCGACGCCCGCGCCGCGGTCTTCGACTCCACTGTGGACCTTATTCACCCGGCCGGGAACCTGGTGCGCCACCAGCCGATCCGCCACGGTTCGCCCGACACCGCCACCGCTGACGTCGTCGTGGTCGGCGAGTACGAGGTCGGCATGCAGGACCAGGCATTCCTCGGCCCGGAGTCTGGGCTTGCGGTGCCCGCCGCCGATGGCGGGGTGGATCTCTATATCGCCACCCAGTGGCTGCACGTCGACCAGGGCCAGATCGCCCCGTGCCTCGGCCTCCGGGAAGACAAGGTGCGGCTCACGCTCGCCGGGGTCGGCGGCGCGTTCGGCGCGCGCGAGGACCTGTCGATGCAGGTCCACGCCTGCCTGCTCGCGCTGCACACCGGGAAACCGGTGCGCATGTGCTACAGCCGGGAGGAGTCCTTCTTCGGCCACGTGCACCGCCACCCGGCATGGATGCGGTACGAGCATGGCGCGAAGTCCGACGGCACGCTGGTATACGTCAAGGCGACGATCGTGCTCGACGGCGGGGCGTACGCCTCGACCACCCAGGCGGTGGTGGGCAACGCCGCCTCGCTGGGGGCAGGGCCGTACGTGGTTCCCCACGTGGCGATCGACGCCTACGGTGCCCGCACCAACAATCCGCCCTGCGGTGCCATGCGCGGCTTCGGTGCGGTTCAGGCCTGCTTCGGTTACGAATCCCAAATGGACGCTCTGGCCGAGAAGCTCGGCCTCGATCCGATCGAGATCCGGGTACGGAACGCAGTGTCGCAGGGCTCATCGCTGCCAACAGGTCAGGTCATCGACTTTCCGGCACCGTTGGCGGACATGCTTCGGCAGGTCGAGGCGTTCCCGCCGGCCCCGTCTATTGTGGACTCCGCGGGTGACCTTCCCGGTGGTTACGGCAACACCACGCGGGGGGAGGGCGTGCGTCGCGGGGTCGGTTACGGCGTGGGCATCAAGAACATCTGCTTCTCCGAAGGCTTCGACGACTACTCCACGGCGAGGGTCCGACTCGAGGTCGTGGCGGGTGCCGCGGTCGCGACCGTGCACACTGCCGCCGCCGAGGTCGGTCAAGGGCTCATCACGCTGCAGCAGCAGATCGTCCGCACGGAACTGGGCGTGGAAACCGTAACGATCCGGCCCGCCGACACCTCGGTCGGGTCGGCCGGTTCGTCGTCGGCGTCACGTCAGTCGTACATGTCCGGCGGCGCGGTGAAGATGGCCTGCGAAGCCGTACGGGCTGTGGTCGCGGCACGTCTGGGCCGGGTCGATGTGCAGCTCACCGGTGGCAAGGTCATCGCCGATGGAGTCGTCACCGACCTGGCCGACGTTCTGGGAGACGACGCGGTCGAGGAGACCGCGGTCTTCCGGCACCGGCCCACGGTGCCGCTGGATCCGACGACGGGCCAGGGCAATTCGCATGTGCAGCTGGCACTGTGCGTCCATCGGGCCACTGTGGACGTTGATGTCGAGCTCGGCTTGATCAAAGTGATCGAGTTGGCCGCGGTACAGGACGTCGGCCGGATCATGAATCGGGTCGCGCTGGAGGGTCAGATCCATGGCGGCACGGCGCAGGGTCTCGGGCTCGCGCTGATGGAGGAGATCCAGGTGACCGACGGAATCGTGCGAAACCCGTCCTTCACCGACTATCTGATCCCGACCATCCTCGACATGCCCCCGATGCGCATGGAGATCCTGGAAAACGCCGATCCGCATGCCCCGTACGGGCTTCGCGGTGCCGGTGAGCCGCCGACGCTGTCTTCAACGCCGGCGATCGCGGCCGCTGTCCGGGCTGCCACCGGCCTGCCCTTGCGAAGGGTGCCGATCCGCCCGGAGCACATCACGCTGCCCGCCACCACCTGAAGCCCGGTCAGCTACGGTACGAGTGTGGCGAGCCTCGATGACGCGGCCGCGATGGCCATGGATCTGCCCGAGGTGTCCGAGGGCGAACATCACGACCATCGCAACTGGTCGGTCGCCGGCAAGACCTTCGCGTGGGAGCGACCGTTCAGCAAGGCCGACATCAAACGCTTCGGCGACGAGACACCGCCCGACGGGCCGATCCTGGCCGTACGGGTCGAGGATCTCGGCGAGAAGGAGGCCGTGCTCTCCGCCGCGCGCAAGGGTTTCTTCACGATTCCGCATTTCAACGGATACGCGGCCGTCCTGATCCAGCTGAAGGGCGTGTCGAAGAAGGCACTCCGGGACGCCATCACCGACGGCTGGTTGGCGTGCGCACCGCCGCAGCTGGCCGAGGAGTTCCTCAAGCGCCGCTAATGGGATCGGACTCGGTTGGCATGTGTGTCATCGAGTCAACGCCTCTGAGGGTGTAGCTACACCCGTGCCGTTGTGGACTTCGTCGATGACATGCCGACCCGGACACGACACGCCGCGGTCCGCGGGCGCCGGTCCAATGTGGGCAGCACCAATTCCGGGCTACCAGCGCTCGCGGTGGACGACCTCCTCGAACGGCCGCCGGTCCGGACGCTGGATCACGCGGAGCGGGCGGTCGGCCGGATAGCCTACCGAGAGCAGGTACGCGAGGAACCTATCCTCCGGAAAACCCAACAACTCTCGAGCGAGGTTCTGGTCCTCGGCGGCGGCGTGGCCCGTGCCCACGCCTAGGTCGGCCGCCGCGACCGTCATCGCCATGGTCGCCTGCCCGAGGTCGTACTGGAGCAGGCTGGTGCTGCGCGCATCCTTCTGCTCGGGAGCGACGATCGCAATTGCGGCTGCGGCACCCGCAACGTGCCCGGCTCCGCGCCACACACCGGATAACCGCTGCAGCTGAGCCCGGTCGGTGACGACGACGAAGTCCCACGGCTGCCAGTTGCTGGCCGAGGGGGCACGACGTCCGGCTTCAAGGATCTGATCGAGGGCAGGTTGCGGAACGCTCTGCGGCGTGAAGGATCGGACGTTGCGGCGAGCCCGAAGGGCATCCCAGGTCTCCATGCAGACATCTTCCTCCAACAGAGCCTGCCGTTGCTGTGATCGGTGCGCGAGTCAAGGTCCCGGGTGCAGGATCCGTCGGGACAGCAGGGTCGCGCCAGCGACCGCCGCCGGCATGAGGATCACCGCGCCGAGCGGGATCAGGAACGAGATGAAAGTCGCGACTCCGAAGCCGAGCGCCATCATCCGGTGCTGGCGGAGGGCGTGCTTGCGGTCGCGGTAGCGCAGACCCCTGCGCTCGAACGGCACACTCGTGAGCTCGAGCGCCAGCACGGTACCGCCCAACAGCGCCCCGAGGATCGGCGTCGTGACCTCGCCAAGGATCGGAATCAGCCCGATCAGGAACAGCCCGACGCCGAAGAACGCCGTGACGAGGCCCAAGCGAATCGAGTCGAAGACCGTACGGGGCAAAGTCTTCCAGAACGATACGTTGATCTCGCCGGGAACGCCGCCGAGCTGGTCCTCGACCCGCTTGGATATGGCCTCGTAAAACGGCTGTCCAATAAGGAGGGTAACGGCCACGTACGCTAAGACACTCAGTACCACCCAGACCACGGCGATGCCGAGCATCGCCACCAACCGCAAGGTGTCACGCACGGCGTTGGGCCAGTCGTTGGCGTACGGCGTCATCCACGCGACCACGTCGTCGACGAACATCAGCATTGCGACGAAGGCGGCCACCAAGGCGAGGAACGAGATGAGCGCGGGGATCAGCCCGAGCAACATCAGCCGGGGACTGCGCGCGTACATGCCGACTCCGCGCACCAGGAACCCGATTCCGGTGAAGAAGCCGCCCTTCGACGGGCTGGCACCGGAGACGGCCGGCGGTTCCTGCCGGGTCACCACACGTGGCTGGTCCACGATCGAGACAGTAATCCGATGCGGCTACTCGTGCAGGTCGAAGTGTGTCTCACTCGGACACGCGAACCCGTACCCGACGATTCGCCTTGCCCTTGCTCTCCACCTTCAGCACGGAGACTCGGCCGACCTGACGGGTGGACCCGACATGCGTGCCACCATCGGCCTGCACATCGAGACCAACGATGTCGACGATCCGAATCTCCTGCTCATCGGCCGGAATCAGGTTGGACTGCGTACGGATGATGTCCGGCAACGCGAGCGCCTCCTCGCGCGGCAAGACCCGCACGTTTATTCGGCGGTCCGCGGCGATTTCGGCGTTGACCAGTTCTTCCAGCCGGGTCTTGAAGTCGGGCGGCACCTCGGGGAGGTTGAAATCCATCCGAGCCTCGGCCGGCTCCATATTGCCGCCCGTGACGAGCGCGCCGAAGTCTCGGAAGACCACACCGCACAACACGTGTAGGCCAGAGTGGGTGCGCATGAGCAGCGAGCGCCGCTCGTCGGCGATCGCCCCCTGAACCTGCGTAGCGGCCGGCGGCACCGGGTCACCAGGGGCCGGGATCAGGTAAAGGTCGTCGCCCTTGCGCGTGTCAACGATTCGAGTCTCGACGCCCTGCCACAGCAGGACTCCGTGGTCGGGCGGCTGCCCGCCGCCACCCGGGTAGAAAGCCGACCGGTCCAGCACGATGCCCTGTTCCGGGTCGGACCACAGCACGGTGCATTCCCACTCGCGCAGCGTAGGGTCGGCGAGGTCGAGACGCTGGGTCCGGCCATGATGTGTCACGCCCATGCCGGAAGCCTACGGTCACGGGTTGAGGAACTCGGTGATGCGGGTGCGCAGATCGGACCGGTTGGTCCACAGCACGGCCGGCTGGTCGTAGATGTGCAACGACACATTGGGCAGCACCTCGGCGAGCTGCTCCGCCACGACGGGCGGATGGGTGGCGTCGCCGCGGCAGCCGATGATGAGCGCAGGCGCGGTCACCGAGGCGAGCACCGATCTGTCTGGCATCGCGGTCTGCGTGGGCAGATCGGCGAGCTCGGGCGCCAGGCCATCGCGCAGGAGCCCATCCAGCCGCTCGCGGACGTAACGCCAGGCGGCCGGGCGGTCCCGCATCGGCGCCGGGATATCAGCGGAGAGCAGCGAGGCCGTAGTCGGCGCGTCGTCGGCGTCCACCGCGTCGAGGAGTGCCTTTGCGCGCGCCATGGCGGCCGCCGGCCGAGCCTCGTCGAGCACCGCCGGCAGGTAGAAGACGACCCGCTCAAACCGATCCGGAGTCTGAGCAAGGAGCCGGCACAGCGCGCCAGCGCCGAGGCTTACCCCGAGCGCCCGGGCAGCACCGAACTCGTCCGCGACCGCCCGTAGATCGGCCGCGAGGTCGGCGTAGTTGATCCCGTCGGCGGGTGGGTCCGATCTGCCATGACCACGGAACTGGAAGAACACCTTGCGGCCAGCCACGCCGCTGCCCAGCGGTCGCGTGTCCGGGATGCCACCGGCCAGGCCGTGGGCGAACGCGGTCGTAGGCTCGCCGTCACCGGCGACGAGGTACTCCAGCGTCGCGCCGTGCGGCATAGCGCGCAGCTCGGTGGGCGTCAGGCTGAGCAGGGCCGACCCGGTTCGTCCCGCCCTCGCGGAGCCGGCCATCGCTTCGACTTGCCGTCCGGTGGCGGTGGCCAACGGAAGCTTCTCACCAGCCGCCGGATCCGTCTCGTCGCGTCGCGCAGCGCCGGCCGCACGTCCAACATGTAGATCGCGGCCGCCGTGATAGCGGCGAACGCGAAGATCGAAATACCCTGACCGACCACGTAGCAGGCCAAGGTGACCAACGCCGACGCGGCGAGAATGCCGATCCACGCGTTCTTGGAGAGCGAGCCCACGATTGGGAACGCGTCCGCGCGCTGGGTCAGGCAGTTGATGAGCGCCACGATCTCAATGACGACGAGGCTGATCATGATAATGGTGGTCAGGTAATACGCCACCACGTCGTAGAAAGATCACGGCGAGAGCCATGGCACCAGCTTATCCACAGCCCTCGCCGCGCAATTCGGGTAGCGCCGGCCGGTTGCAGGCCGGGCCTTTCCGGCGGACGGGCCCTAAGCCTTCTTGGCAGGCCGGGTGGTCTTGGTCGCCGGCTTGGCGGCCGAGACTGCCTTCGCCGGACCGGCCTTCTTCACGGCCTTCTTCGCGGTCTTGGTCGACCTGGTCGTGGCCGTGGCCTTTGCTGGACGAGGTACGGCCGGTACGGGCGGCCTCGACCACCTTCTCGCCGTGGGCCACGAGGCCGCTGTAGACCTGGGCCGCCTCGGCGACGAACGTAGTCGACCGCCGCGGGCACCTCGGTGCGCAGCGCCTCGACGCGGCCGGGCAGCTTGGCCCGGAACTCCTCGACGCGGCCGGGCAGCTCGGCGCGCAGCGCCTCAACCCGACCCGGCAGCTCCGCCCGGAACTTCTCCAGCTGGCGGGGAGTTCGGTCCGCAGCGCTTGCGGCGTCCGCTTTGCGCAGGTCTGCGGAGAGCTTCAGCAGCTGGCGGTAGACGAGATCGCCGACGCCGGCAGCCGCATAGACCGGGCCTGGGATCCGGGTGTTGGTCGTGGTGGTGCTCATGTGGGATGAACCTCCTGCTCGTGGGTTTCCGCGCGGGCGTTCTCCCGGCGGAACGTCTCGTAGATCTGGGTCAGCGACTGCTTCTGCGGCGAGGGTGAGGTCGGGGTCGGCCGCGATGGCGGCGAGAACCCCCTGCCCGTCCTTCTCGCTGAGCAGGCCGGCCCGCAAATACATCAACGGGGTCGACACCCGCAGCGCGTGCGCGATCTGCGACAGCACCTCAGCCGACGGCTTACGAAGTCCACGCTCGATCTGGCTCAGGTACGGATTGGAGACCCCGGCCCGGTCCGCCAGTTCACGCAGCGATATCCGCGCGTTGCGGCGCAGGTCTCGGATGAACTCCCCGATGTCGCGGGGAAGGTCGGCAGCACTTGGCACGCTGTTAAAGCTATCGAGCTCTGCTAACTGTAGCAAGCGAAATGCTTGCTTTCGCTAGCGTGATCTGCCTCACCCTCCGTGGGCCTACGTGTGCAGCGCGTCGACGGATCTGACCGAGCCTACCGGCCGGCCTCCACCGAGAACGATCGTTTCGGCGAGCTCATCCAGGACGGTCGCGGCCAGACCCAGGTGCCGCAACGCCGGTACGAGCGCGGGCATCCGCGCCCGCATGGCGCCGTCGTCGATCTTCAGCGCAACGGCACCAATATCCGGTACGGCCACGGCCACCACGCCTTCAGCGCCGCCCTTGGAGAGCAGTCCGTCGATCCCCCGCATCAGCCTGGCGTCGTCACGGCCGGTACCCGAGACCAGCTCAGGATGTGCCCGCATCGCGTCGGCGACGCGCCGCTGCTCGATGCCCGGCGGCGCCGAGACGCAGGCGAGGAACGCTCGCGCCAGACCCGAGAGAGACAGTGCCAGCACAGGTGCACCGCAACCGTCCACTCCGGACGCGGCGGCCTTTTCCCCCGACAGTTCCTCAATTGCGGCCCGACACGCCTGCTGCAACGGGTGGCCCAGATCAAGATAGTCCTCAGTGGACCATCCTGCGGCCACGCATGTGCGAAGCATTCCGGTGTGTTTGCCGGAGCAGTTCATCAGGACCCGCGCCGGCCCGCCTCCGGCCCGCAGCACCGCGTCCCGAGCGGTTTCCGACAGCGGGAGGTCGGGCGGGCACCGCAGATCGGCCTCGGTCAGGCCGCCCGCCTGGAGCATCGCCCGCACCCTGTCCACATGCGACGGTTCCGCATCGTGGCTCGCCGCGACCAGCGCGAGATCAGCGGGGTCAGGCAGGCTCCAGCCCGGAGCGAAGCATCCCGACGGCCTGCATGGGCTTGTTGGAAGAACGCGGGAAGACCGGGCCGTACGGGTCGCCCGCGCTCGCGATGAGCCGTCCGCTCGCGTCGAGTACGGCGACCGAGCCGTGGTGGCGGCCCTCCACAAATCCACTTCGGACGACCTCGGCTAGCGGGACGCCCCCGTCATAGGACTTCATGGACGGCCTGGAACGCCGAGCATGGTCCGGGCCTCCCCCGGCGTCAACGGCGGCCGTTGTGCCAACCGGGCGAACCCTGCCGCCCGAGCAACCAGCTGTGCATTGCTCTCCACCGGCTGGCCCTTGGCGTAGGTGACGGTGTCCTCCATGCCGACCCGGAGGTGACCGCCGGCGGCGAGTGAGGCGAGCAGTACCGGCAGAGTGGCGCGACCGATGCCGGTGGCGGAAAAGGTCGTGCCCTCGGGAAGATTCCTCATCGCCGCGACGCAGGCCACGAGAGCTTCGGCCGTGCCCGGCATGCCGCCGGGAACGCCCATGACGAGGTCCACATGGACGTGCCCGCCGAACGGCAGGCCGTGCTTGTCCAGAAGACGCTCCAATGTGGTCAGTTGACCAAGGTCGAAGATCTCGTACTCGGGCACCACGCCGCGCTCCTGCATGCGCGCGTGGAGGTCGACGATGAATTCCCACCGGTTGAGGAACACGTCGTCTCCGAAGTTGACCGTGCCCATCGTGCAGGAGGCCATCTCGGGCCCGGCCTCGAGAACCCGTAGCCGATCTTCTTCAGGGTCGGTCACCGCACCGCCGCTGGACAGCTGCACGATCAGGTCGGTCGAGTCACGTAGTGCCGCGACCGTGTCACGAAGCCGGCCCAGATCAAGCGTCGGCCGAGCGTCGGCACCGCGGATGTGCACGTGTATCACGCTCGCTCCGACCGCCTCGCACTCCTTGGCGGTGGCGACGAGTTCGTCCAAAGTGACCGGGAGCGCCGGAACGGCGGACTTTTCGACCTCGGCGCCGGTCGGCGCCACAGTGATCAACGTCGCGGCTGTCATGCCGCTCAGCCTGCCACAACCCGCTCCCTCCCCGTTGATCTAGGCCGAACCCGGGTGTGTTGATCGATGGAGATCGAAGAGCCCTGATTTGCCCTAGATCAACGGGAGGGCTCAGGAGGGGTCGATGGCCGCGGTGGACGGACCGACTCTGAGCGGGGCGTCGTCGGCGACCGACCGCTTGACAAGGGCAAGGGCGATGGGTCCGAGTTCGTAGTGGCGGACGGCAGTGCCGATGAAGCCCACCTCGCGTTCCTCACCCGTGGTCACCGGAGTGCCGGTGGTGGGCAGGACGTCGGTGGAGACGCCGTCGAGGTGCAGCAGGACGAGCCGGCGTGGCGGCCGGCCGAGATTGTGCACCCGGGCGACGGTCTCCTGACCCCGGTAGCAACCCTTGTCCAGGTGCACGGCGTCGGCGAGCCAACCCACCTCGGCCGGCAGAGTCCGGTGGTCGGTCTCCTTGCCCAGCCGCGGCCGGCGGCTAGCCACCCGCAGCGCCTCGTAGGCCCACAATCCGGCCGGCGGCACCGCGAGCGCGGTCACGACGTCGGCGACCGCGGCCCGGGGGATGAGCAGGTCAACGCCGTACGGCATCCGGCGGGCATAGCCACCACCGGGCAACTCAGCGGCGTCATAGCGTGACGTCGAGCCGGGGACGACCGTGCCGGCCGCGAACTTGGCCTCCGGGACGGGGGCAAAATGGGGCGGCGCGAGCGGCCGTACGGCAAGGCTCTCGAGGGCGTCCACACTGGACGGTCCGACCAGCGAGAGCACCGCCCACGCGGCCGTGACGTCGGCCGGCTCGACCCGGAGCAGAAACCGCATCCGGTCCAGAAAGGTCAGCAGGGAGTTGGCTGTGCCGGGCTCAACGTCGAGCCAGGTGGTGGCGCCGTCGTCGACTGTGACCGCGTGGTGCTCGACGTGCCCGTGCGGCGAGAGCACCAGCATCTCAGTGCCGGTCAGCTCCGGCTGCTCCGACAGATGCTGGGTGGTCAGGCTGTGCAGCCAGCTGAGCCGGTCCGCGCCGGGGATCGCTAACACGCCCCGGTTGCCGCGATCGACCAAGCCCACCTCCGTCGCCAGTTGGCGCTGCTCCCGTAGGGGGTCGCCGTAGTGCGCGGCGACACCAGCGTCCACATCGGACGGATCGAGCGCCTCGACGGCGACCGCGCCAGCCGCGGTGAGCATCATGCTTCCCCTCCACACCGGCCACACACTCCGAACAGTGCCACGTGTCCCATATCGACCAAGAAGGACTTCTCCTTCTCCAGCGTCTCCGCGAGCGACCGCAGCAGGTCCGACGAGACGTCGTCCACCGCGCCGCAACTACGGCAGACGAGGTGCACGTGCTGTTGCTCGGTGACCCCGTGGTAGGTCGGCGCGCCGTGCGACAGGTGCGCGTGGGTCACCAGGCCGAGCTCCTCGAGCAGCTCGAGAGTCCGGTAGACGGTAGTGATGTTGACCCCGGCCGCGGTCCTCGCCACTTCGGCGTGCACCTGGTCCGGCGTCGCGTGGCCGAGCTTGTACACCGCCTCGAGCACCAACTGCCGCTGCGCGGTCAGTCGCAGCCCCCGAGCACGGAGCTCGTCGGCGAGCTGCGGGCGGCCGCCATCGCTGGTGACCTGGCTGGACGCGGACGACGGAGGCACGGATCAATGGTAGGTCGCTCGTCGGCGAGCGCCAGCGAGCCCGGCGCAAGGCCGGCCTCAACACGGGAGGGTGGAGCGGGCCCACGCGAGCGGCGGGCGGCAACACGACATAGGCTGCCCCGCGTGTCCGACCAACGTGTGGTGGCTGTCCTCGGCACGGGGGTCGTGCCGGCCGACACGGCGATTCTGCGCGCCGACGATCTCGGCGTCCTTCGCGGTGACGGCATCTTCGAGACGATGCATGTCCGCGACGGCCAGGCCTGGCTCCTCGACGAACACCTCGCCCGGATGCTGCGATCCGCCGCCCGGATGGACCTCGAGCTCCCGTCGGCGGCTGTACTTAAGGAGCTCGTCTCGCAGTCGCTTGCGTCCTGGCCGTCGGACCTCGAGGGCGGGTTGCGACTTGTCTGTACCCGGGGTGCCGAGGACGGCGGTCCGGTCACCGTCTTCGCGACTGTCTTCGAGGTCCCGGGCGGGAACCTCCGCGGGCGCCGCAACGGCGTGGACACGATGACGGCCACGCTGGGATTCCCCGCGGAGCTTCGCCCAGGCACACCGTGGCTGCTGGGCGGCGCGAAGACGCTCTCGTACGCGATCAACATGGCATCGCTTCGGTGGGCGCAGTCGGTTGGCGCGGACGACGTGCTCTGGGTCTCGTCGGACGGATATGCGCTGGAAGCACCGACCTCAACACTGGTCTGGCTGGACGGCATGACGCTGTGCACCGTGCCGGTGGAGCGCACCGGGATCCTCGCCGGCACCACCGGACGGTGGCTGCTCGACCACGCCGACGAGCTGGACTGGACCACCGCCGAACGCATGATCACCCCGGCTGGGCTCGTCGGCTCGGACGGTGCATGGTTCACCTCGTCGGTGCGCGGGGTGGCCGCCATCCGGACGCTCGACGGCATCCCGATGCCGTACTCGGTGGAGCTCACCGACCGCATCCGCGTTCTGCTTGGTTATCCCCTATAGGCACCGGTACGGCCGAGACCACCGTAAAAGCGGCAAAGTCCACTTTTCCGGGCTGAGATTGCCTACGCTGAGGGCAACGACGCACCGGATTGGGGGGCGGCCCTGATGCTCTACGCGGTGAGCATCGGCGACGAGTTCACCGACCTGCTCGGCAACGTGGTCGGCGTCGCTGTCAAGGTGTTGATCTTCCTCGCGATCACGGCACTGGGCTGGCTCGTCGCGCGGTGGATCCGTAAGGCGCTGTCACGACTGCTCCAGCGGGTCGGATTCGACCGGGCCGTCCACCGCGGCGGCCTCGACCGGATGCTGGGCAGGTACCGGGCCAGCGATGTGATCGCGCAGCTCGTGTTCTTCGCCGTCATGCTTTTCGTGCTTCAGCTCGCGTTCGGGATCTTCGGGCCCAACCCCGTCAGTGACCTGATCTCGAGGGTGATCGCGTGGCTGCCCAGGCTATTTGTCGCCGTGATCATCGTCGTCGTGGCGGCGGCCATCGCGGGCTGGGTCCGGGAGATCATCGCCGAGGCCCTGGGTGGGTTGAGCTACGGGAAGGCCATCGCGACCGCAGCCCAGGTGCTGATTCTGGTGCTCGGCATCATCGCCGCGCTCAACCAGGTCGGCGTTGCTACTACGGTGACCGTGCCGGTACTCGTGGCGGTGCTGGCCACGATCGTCGGCGTGATCGTGGTCGGCGTTGGCGGCGGCCTCGTCAAGCCGATGCAGCACCGCTGGGAACGGGTGCTCAACCGGGCCGAGACGGAGACATCCCTCGCGGCCGAGAAGGTGAGGGCGCACCGCGCCGCCCGGGCACCCACGATGGGGCGCGACGCGAACGTGCCGAGCGGCTTCGAGCAGCCGGCCTATGGCACCGCGACCGCGACCGCGACCGCCACCGCCACCGACGTCAAACCCCTCGGCGCCCCACCCACGGCCGAGCCCACTTGACGCGCTGATCTTGGAGATATGCGCGTGAGTCGATCTCTGATGACGCGCATTCGGCCAAGGTCACCGCGCTGGTGGCGGTGATCGGGAGCCGGCAGCGCGAGGATCGGCCGGAGGTGAGCGCGGGGATCGGCCGGAGGTGAGCGCGGGGATCGGCGGCTAGCCGGCGACGCGGGCGAGTCGGGCGGCGAGGTGGTTGGTCATGGGCTGACCAACCGCGGCCATCCCTTGCGCGTAAAGCAGATCCCGGTCGACGATGCCGTACAGACGCTGTCCGGCCGTGACCTCCTTGGCGGTGGCGGTCCGGATCACGGCATCCGTTGCCATCTCGAGTTTCGTGCCCGAGATCTGACCATAGTGGAGCTCCATGGTGCCGGTCTGCGAGCAGAACAGCGCCTCGATCTCGTCGGTCGGCGAGCCGTCCTCGCGGACCACGGGCCGCCACCAGCCCACCTCCCGGTGGCCGGGCCGGATCGGCTCGCCATCGGGCGTGACCAACCAGGCCCGCGCCTCGTAGGCGAGGAACGGCCGGCCGTCGTGGCTGATCCGGATCTCCTGTGCGTACTCGAACGTCTCGATCGTCGGGTACTCACCGCCGCCCCGGCCGCGCCAGATCCCTATGAACGGCAACAGCGACTGCACCGCCTTGTGCAGTGGCGGGCCGACCCGCAGGTCGTGCGTGTCCGGGTATGGATACGCGCCAGGGTCGGGTGCGTCCAAATAGGACGGACGACCTTCGGCGGCGGTCACGATCGCCCCCGACCCACCCGGACCCCGAGGTAAACCAGTGCACCCGCGAGGGCACCGAACCCGGCGACGAGCAGGCTCACGAATCCGATCTCGGTCACCATGGGGCTCAGTCTATGGGGAAGTAGGCTGAGACCATGGCGACACGGTCCCTTGTGGTCAAGGCAACGGCCGGCGCGGACGCGCCGGAACGGTGCGCGCAAGCATTCACGGTGGCGGCGACGGCCGCCGCCTCCGGGATCCCGGTATCGCTCTGGCTCACCGGTGAGTCCTCGTGGTTCGCGTTGCCGGGCCGAGCGGCAACGTTCGAACTGCCACATTCCGCACCGTTGGCCGACCTACTCGCCGGAGTGCTCGCGACCGGCACCGTGACGCTGTGCACACAGTGTGCGGCCCGTCGGGAGATCACGGCGACGGATGTCATCGACGGCATCCGGATCGCTGGTGCCGCCGTCTTCGTCGAAGAGGTCACGGCCGACGGAGCCCAGGCGCTGGTCTACTGAGACTGGCGCTGGTCACTGGGACTGGCACGGTGCCGTGGCGGTCACGATCGTGTCCTGGCCGTGAATTCGCACCGCCACCTGCGTGGTCCCGAGGCGGTAGGCGTACAGGCGCGGAGTCGCGACAACGACGGTGGCCCCGTTGACGTTGGCCAGTGCGGCGTCAAGCGGCGCGGAGTAGGCGCCCGCACGCACCCGCACGGTGCCGGCGATGCCACCGTCCTGACAGGACACTGCAGCCGTACGGCGGTCGCCTCCACCTAGGTGCAAGCGATCGAGCACGTCCGGTACGGCGTCGGCCGGCACCGGCGCGAGCGGGTCGGCGGCGAGTCCGTCACCGGCCGGCCGGCAATCGCCGGTGTCGGCAAAGAAGGTCACCTCGCCGGGGGCGGTCACGGTGGCCGTGACCAGAACCCAGAACCCGGCGTCGGCGGTCAACCGCGGCGCCTCGCCGGTCCGGACCAACGCACCGTAGGCCGCAGGAAGCCGAGCCGCGACGCGGGTCAGGAGCCCAGACTCCGTACCCGGTTGCACCATCGCCGTGAGTGCCCGCCGGTAGCGCTCCCCACGGCGAAACACCGACACATCGCAGCTGCCGACATGCTCGAAGTCAGAGACGGCGACCACCGCTTGGCCGTCCACGGATGCGGCCGTCGCCAGCCGGGCCACCGCCTCGTCAACCACCGGCCGGGCCTGCGCGACCGTCGTCTGTTCCCGGTCGGTGGGGGCGGGCTTTCGCCACGCGTAGACCGCGCTCGCGGCAAGCACAGCGACCCACACCAACGTAACGACCACCAACCAACGGCGGGATCGCTTGGCTGGCCGGCCGCTCGGGGCGGTGGGTTCTGTCACCGGCCCATCCTGACAAACGTCGGCGAGACACAGACTGCCGCCGTCGCCTCCGAAGGGACGACGGCGACAGCGTGCGTACGGGGGATTCTTCTTGTCAACTGGCTCGCGCTCAGGCGGCGCTCACCGACAACGCCACCTCGTTGACTCCGCGATCGGCGGTGACCTCGGCGTCACCGTTGCCGGCACGGGACAGGGCACGAAGTGTCCACGTGCCCGGCGCGGCGAAAAAGCGGAACTGGCCCGCGGGCGATGTGACAACCTCGGCGGTGAACTCGCCGGTGGCATCCAGCAGGCGCACGTACGCCCCCGGCACCGGGTCCCCGCTGTCTGCGGTCACCACGCCGGTGATCACGGTTTCCTTCTCCAGGTCCACGCTCGCCGGCAGGTTCGATCCCTGTTCCGGCGCGCCGCATCCCAGACTGCTGGTCATCGTGTCCTCTCGTCTCTCCGGCACTCAGGCCGATCCGGGCTCGTCGCCGAGCACCACTGGTACCCCGACCAACGACCCGTACTCCGTCCACGAACCGTCGTAGTTCTTGACGTCCTGGTGGCCGAGCAGCTCACGAAGCACGAACCACGTATGGGACGAGCGCTCACCAATCCGGCAGTACGCGATAGTCGGCTTCGAGCCGTCGAGGCCGGCGTCTCCGTAGAGCCGGCGCAGCTCGTCGTCGGACTTGAACGTGCCGTCCTCGTTAGCGGCCTTGGACCACGGCACCGATAGCGCGGTCGGGATGTGACCGGCCCGCTGCGCCTGCTCCTGCGGCAGATGTGCCGGCGCGAGAAGGCGTCCGGCGTACTCGTCCGGCGACCGGACGTCGACCAGATTCTTCGTGCCGATCGCCGCAACAACCTCGTCGCGGTACGCGCGGATCGACTTGTCCTGGTTGCCGGCGACGTATGTCGTTGTCGGCCGGGATACCGGATCCGCCACCAGCGGGCGGTTTTCCAGCTCCCACTTCTTGCGGCCGCCATCGAGCAGCTTCACGTCGCGGTGGCCGTACAACTTGAAGTACCAGTACGCGTACGCGGCGAACCAGTTGTTGTTGCCGCCGTACAGCACGACCTGGTCGTCGTTGCTGATACCGCGCTTGGAAAGTAGCGCCTCGAACTGCTGCTTGTTGACGAAGTCCCGGCGTACCGGGTCCTGAAGGTCCGCCTTCCAGTCGAGCTTGACTGCGCCGGGTATGTGGCCCGTGTCGTAGGCGCTGGTGTCCTCGTCCACCTCCACGAAGACGACGCCGGGTGCGCCGAGGTTCTTCTCGGCAAAGTCGGCGCTGACGAGTACGCTATCGCGACTCATGAGTAGCTCCCTAGCTGATTGTCACTTAGCAGGCACCGTGCGCAACGGACACCCGCGAGAGGAAAGGATTGGCTGCTTCGGTCTGTCATAGGGCGACATCCGCCAAGAAAAGTGAAGGCAGCTCGCGATCTCGCGAACTGCAGGCTTCCTACGCCGCCAGTACTAGGGGCGGGGACACAGGCACGTGGCCACGCGGCACAGGTCGACCGCGCGCCGTTTGGTGAGCAGGGTGCCCATGGGGCCTGAGGTTACCAGGTGCGCCGGACGATCCCGTCAGCTGACCGGATCCTGGGAAGCTGGGCTAGGAGCGATTCGTCTTGATGTTCTCGCGCAGAGCGGCGTAGTAGGCGGCCACGCAGATGGCACCGATCGTTGCCACGCCACCGACGCCGCCCGCGTCACCAATGAAGATGGCGATGATGATGAGGAGCACGTACACGAGCGGCACCAGAATGTCGAGGGTCCTGCGGTTCATGGGGGCACCTCCTGGACGGACGGCTGGACAAGCCATCCACGCTCATGATGCCGTAGCTCAGTCCCCGGCGCGACCATTGACGAGCGGCACGTCGAAACCGGTGGCCATGATCGCGAGCCCATCGGGGGCCACCACGAGTCGGTCCAGCGTGAGCTCGAACGGCAGCGCCGGCATCTTCGCGACCAACGTGTGCTTCACGAGGTCGTCGAGGAAGCTCTTCGCCGCCTGGGGCACGTCAACACCAATCGCGCGCGCTTCCCGCAGCTGCACCTGAATCTGGCCGTCGGCGGCCGAGACCGCCGCGACCGCCTCGATGGGCAGTTCCAGTCCGGCCACGCTAGCGGTCGCGTTCGCCTTGACCGCTCCGTCGTTTTCGGTGAACACGACGTTCGACAGGTGGTAGCCGGACAGGTCAACGAGACCGCTCAGAGTGTCGTAAGCGACGACGCCTGCGCCGGTGACCTGGTCGGCGACGACCGACGCCGTGCCCTGGATCAGTTCGCCGGCGTCCGCGTTGACTCCGGTGGCAGCGACGTGCAGAACGGGCAGGCTCGCTTCCCGACCGCTTCCGGCGGGGAGCCGTACATCGGTGATATTTATTATGATCGATTTATATCGACCCTCGGCCACCTGAGTCAGGAACGGCGTGCCGCCTACCGTCACGTCGAGCGACGAATAGGAGACCTGATGCGACACCAACTCCGCCGCGATCCGCGACCTGAGTTGGTCGCTGGCGGCCTTGGCGGCGATGCGGTCCGCGACGACCGCGATGGCAGCGATCACCAGAAGGATGGAGAGCAACGGCACCCACAGGCCGCGCCGCCCCCGGGGGCGCCGATGGCTGACGGGCTCGGTCAGGTCGTCGGTCTGCCTGCTCGTCATGCTCATGACGCCGCGCTTCCTTTGTGCGTGGCGTCATATGCCTGAATAGCGCTGTGCGTGAAGACTCGCATGACCTCTCTATTGCCGTTTCATCGCAGAATCACACCTACGACGAACGACGCGGGCGCGGCGAACGCGAACGCGCCGAGCGGGCCTTGCATATGTCGGGCCAGCCACATGAACGGAGCGTCGCCCTCCAGCTTGCGCCCCGCCTCCGCATAACCGACGCCCAGATCGACCACAACCGCGATGAGAACGGCGACCATGCCGGCAAGCGCACCTTCGAGCGTGCCCATACCGTCGACGAGCCCGCCGGCGATGGCAGCGGCAGCGGTACCGGCCATCGCTCCGGCGATGACCCCGGTTGAGCCCCGGGGAACCTGTGGCGTAATCCGTGGTGACGGCGCGATCACATCGCAAATGCGAGCCGTTGCGAGACCGATGCCGACCGCGACCAGGGCCGCCAGCAGCACCTGGTCTCCGAGCGGCCGCCGGGACAGCACCGCCAGCGCGGCGAAGGCGGACACGCCGACCACAACGGCCATCGCCGCGCCTAGTGACTCGGTGACGCCGGCCCGGCCGCCCCGCAAAGCGAGCTGTCCGACGACCGCGGCACCAAAGCCGCCGGCGATGACGAAACCGATCGGCGCGAGCGACGCCTGCACCGGGAGGTTGACGGCGACGCAGGAGCCGGCGGCGGTGAGCAGCCCGACGATCGCCACCACCCACGGGCTCGGCGGCCGGCTGGCCACCGTCCAGGCCAGCACCAACAGCACTTGAGCGCCGAAGATGACCACGGTGAAGCCGGCCTGAGTTGCCTGCGAACCGATCACCAGTCCGAACGCGAGCAGGAGCGAGAAGCCGGCGATCGCGATCGAGAGCGTCCGCCGGACGGGTACAACCGGTCCGATCTCCTCTCTGCGCCCGGACTTCTTGCGGGCACCGGGTCGTGGCGGTCGAACCGGACGTGCGCCGCCTTTCGGGCCTTTACCGCGAGCTGGGCCGGGCGGCGCCTTGCCTGGGCCGGGCGGCGCCATGCCGGGGCCAGGCGTCGGTGGACGGCCGAAGCGAGGATCGCCGGCACCGCGAAAACGGTCATCGGGGGCGCTCCCTCGTGCACGATCGTCCGGTCCACCTGCAACCACGCACCGATCGTGCCATGCCCCGGCCCCAACAGGCCAGCCGGCGATCTTGGGCAGATGCGCGTGCATCGATCTTCGAACGTGCGCAATTCCACAGGGTCAACAACGTAATCCGTGTCTCATGACCTGAGCCGTTGCAGACGTCGATGTTGTTCGCACGCTAGGGTGTCGACATCCACCCGTCAGCGAGGCCGGGTCCTCAGCCCGGAGCGGCTCGCAAGGCCGCACGACGGAGGTGACTGTGGAGATCCTGCTACTGACCGCGGCCACGAGTACCAGCGGTTCGGCCGGCGTCCTACCATCGCTCGACCTGCTGCCGCACACCGTGCGGATCGCACCCCGTGACGTTCGCGCTTTGCTCGCGGGCACCAGCCCCGACGTGGTGATCATCGATGCCCGGTCTGAGCTGGCGGAGGCCCGCGCCACGTGCCGGATGTTGCACGCGACTGGACTCGGCGTTCCCCTCCTCGCGGTGGTGACCGAATCCGGGCTGGTCGCACTCAACGCGGACTGGGGTGTCGACGACGTCATCCTCGCCAGCGCCGGTCCCTCCGAGACCGAGGCACGGCTGCGGCTGGCCATCGGCCGGCTCTCCCACGCCGCCGCGGTAGGCACGGGACTGATCCGCGCCGGCGAGCTCACGATCGACCCCGACACCTACGCGGCCAAGCTCAAAGGCCGTCCGCTCGACCTCACGTACAAGGAGTTCGAGCTGCTCAAGTTCCTCGCTCAGCACCCTGGGCGGGTCTTCACGCGTGATCAGCTGCTGCGCGAAGTCTGGGGCTACGACTACTTCGGGGGCACGCGCACCGTCGACGTCCACGTGCGGCGGCTGCGGGCGAAGCTCGGTTCGGAGTACGAATCGATGATCGGCACTGTGAGGCAGGTCGGGTACAAGTTCGTCACGCCGCCGAACCGCGCGCTACCGGAGACCGAAACCGTCGTGCCGGATCGGGAACGCACCGCCGTACCAGCGCCCTAAAGCCCGCCGCACCAATTACGGTGACGGGCGTGGGGAGAATCGGGCCAGACGCGAACGGTTTGGTGCGACAGGTTAACCGGCTCGACGCCACCGAGGTCGCCGACATCATTGCGCTGACCCACGCCGCCGGCGACGCGGACGGCGCGTATCCGTTGTCGGAACACGTGGTGCTGCACCTGCGTCATGGCGGCGACACCCCGGCCACCCACCTTCTGGCGCACGTCGACGACCGCCTGGTCGGCTACGCCCACGTCGACCCAACCGACGCAGTCGAAGGACCCTCGGCCGAACTCTGCGTGCATCCCTTGTACCGGCGCCGGGGTCTGGGCCGAGCGCTGGCCATGGCAGCGATAGCTGCGGCCGAGGCGCACGACGCCACCGGACGGCTGCGCCTGTGGGCGCACGGCGACCATCCGTCAGCGAACGCGCTGGCCCTCTCCCTGGGCTTCGCCCGTACCCGTGTCTTGTGGCAGATGAGGCGGTCGCTCTACGCCCCCGTGGACGCGCCCGCCCTGCCGGATGGGGTGGTGTTGCGCAAATTCCAGCCGGGTAGCGACGACGAAGCGTGGCTCGCGCTGAATGCCCGAGCGTTTGCCGTACTTCCCGACCAGGGCAAGTGGACGATCGAGGACCTACACATCCGGCTCGGCGAGTCGTGGTTCGACCCGGCCGGGTTTCTTCTCGCTGAGCGGGTCGGGGACGGCGCGTTGCTGGGGTTCCACTGGACCAAGGTCCACGGCGGCCGGCCGGAGAGCGCGTCGGGCGAGCGAAGCGAGCCTGCGCGCGAACGAGGCTCGAACGTGGCGCGGCCGGAGAGCGCGTCGGGCGAGCGAAGCGAGCCTGCGCGCGAACGAGGCTCGAACGCGGCCCGACGGGAGAGCGTGGCAATGCCGACGGAGGGCGGCGAGCACGACCACGACCCGATCGGAGAGGTCTACGTGCTCGGGGTCGACCCCGACGCCCATGGACTGGGGCTGGGCGCCGCGTTGACCCTGGCCGGGCTGCGATATCTGCGCGGTCGGGGTCTCGATCAGGTCATGCTCTATGTCGACGAGTCCAACCCGCGCGCCATCGCGCTGTACGGACGGCTCGGCTTCGCTCGCTGGTCGACGGACGTCTGCTTCCGACGTACGGCTTGATCCCTTCCAACGTCCGGCTCCGGGGTTCACGATGAGTTGATCCGCAATGGGAGGTTGGCGTGGTGAGCCGGCGCGTGGTCCCCGAGGATTTCACCTCGTTCGTGGCGACGTACGGTCGTCGGCTCGCAACCGCGTGCCTGGAGATCGCCGGCAATGATCGAGTCGCGGAGGCCATGCGAATCGACCTACTGGGCGTCGTGGCGTTGCAGTGGCGACGCTGGCCGACCCGATGGCGGGTCCGGCGGTCACTCGTGCGGTTGGACCACCTGCTCCGCCGTGAGGTGCGAAGCTACCGTCTCGTGCCCGATCTCGCACCGCGCACGGTCCGCATGAGCGACCCGGACTCGCCGCCGCCCGCCGAGGAGTCCGACGATGAGCCGCTCGACGCGGTGGCCGCCGCCGCCTGGCGGCGGGCGGCACTGCTGCGACGGCAGTGGCGACTCGGCGTGGCGACCGCCGTCGTCGTTCTGGTCGCCTTGGCGGTGGTAGGACCGCGCGCCTCGCAGCGGACGGTTACTCCGGATCCGCGCCCGACGCAGATACCGGCCGGTGTGACCGTGCTGCCCCCGTTCCTTGATCTGCTCGGGCTACCCACGACGCGGTCGCAGTTGCCCAATCAGACGGCGCTCGACCCGACCGCCATCGCGGCGATCCCTCCGTTCTCCGCTGACAATGCGCTGCCCAGCGCGTTGGCCGTGGCGGAACCGAACCGCGGGCGATTGATCGTCATCGGACCCAACGGAAACAAGCGGCGGATTGACGATCCGATCCTGGTCAACGCGCGCCTTCTTAACACGTCGCTATCGCCGGCAGGAGACCTGATCGCCTTGGCGCGAGGCGGCGACCTGCTCGTCATCGAGGTCACGACCGGCAAGATTCGGCCAGTGGCGGTGGGAGTGAGCCCACCCGAGTCTCCGCTCGTGGTGTGGCGAGGCCCGCACACGGTCCTGGTGGCCGGTCTGGACGGTGCCCGGGAAGTAGACCTGAACACAGATCAGGTCACGACTTTGAGCGGAGTCGCGGGTGCCGATGTCGTGACGGTCGAGGGCAACCCGTCGTCCCCGTTCACCGAGCTGGTGCCAACCGGGGCCACATCCACGCAGCGGTCGCTGATCCGGCTCTGGCGCTCCGGCCCGGTGGTGGTTCCGGTCGCGGATGGTTCGCCCAGCGCCTCGGCTTCACCGCCGGAGGCAACGTCGGCGTCGGCCTCAGCATCGCCAACCGCGTCGGCACCGGATCTTGACGAGCGGCGCATCGCCGGCCCGTCCTGGATCGGCTCGTGGTTCGGGCCTGGCTGGTCCTCGTCGCTGCTCTACGTCCGTGCCTGCGACCCGGCGACCCTGCTCCTGCCCGAAGACGTCGGCGTCGCGCGCGCAGCAATCGGAGCGGTGATGCCCAGCGGGCTGTACGCCGGTACGTTGGCGGCCGTGGACAACGCCCAACTGGAGGTGGTGGGGTTCCTACGCGCCCATCAGCTCGTGGTCTCCGCACGGGCCAACGGCCGTACCTTGCTCCTCGGCTGGACGCCAGCCGGCGGCGCACTCAATCTCGTCGCCACCTTCACCGCGGAGGTACGGGTATCCGTGGCCGATCTGATGACGGTTTCGTAGTCGTCCCTAGTGGACCGTCCTTAGTGGACTACGCGAACGCGCTAATTCCGGTCAACGACTGACCGACCACGAGCTGATGGATCTCCGAGGTGCCCTCGTAAGTGAGCACACTCTCGAGGTTGTTGGCGTGACGCAACACGGGGTACTCGAGGCTGATGCCATTCGCGCCAAGGATCGTGCGACAGGTCCGGGCAATGCTCAGTGCCTCGCGCACGTTGTTCAGCTTGCCGACGCTGACCTGTTCCGGTCGTAGCTGGTGGGCATCGGCGAGCCGGCCCAGGTGCAGCGCTAGCAGGAATCCCTTCTGCAGCTCGAGCGTCATGTCGGCGAGCTTGGCCTGAGTGAGCTGGAAGCCGGCCAGCGGGCGACCGAACTGTTCCCGGTTCGTGGCATAGGAGATCGCGGTGTCCAGACAGTCCCGGGCCGCACCCAGCGCACCCCAGACGATGCCGAACCGGGCCTCGGTGAGGCACGACAGCGGCGCCTTGAGCCCACTCGCATCCGGCAGCTGAGCCGAGCCCGGCAACCGAACCTGGTCCAGAACGATCTCCCCCGTCGAGGAAGCGCGCAGGGACAGCTTGTGGTGTACCTCGTTGGCGGTGACCCCGGGTGCGTCCATGGGTACCAGGAAGCCACGAATCGACGACGTGCTCTTCTCCGCGGAGTCGACAGTGTCACTGCCGGCATCGGCGCGCGCCCAGATCACGGCGACGTCGGCCACCGGAGCGTTGGTGATCCACATTTTCCCGCCGTGCAGGATCCAGTCCTCGCCATCGCGGGTGGCGCGGGTCTTCATCGAGCCCGGATCCGAGCCGTGGTCGTGCTCGGTCAGCCCGAAGCATCCGATCGCCTCGCCGGCCGCCATCGACGGCAGCCAGGCCTGTTTCTGCGCCTCGGACCCGTACTTCCAGATCGCGAACATCGCCAGCGAACCCTGCACGCTCACCAGGCTGCGCGCGCCCGAGTCGCCGGCCTCCAATTCCATACAGGCCAACCCGTACGACACCGCTGACGTGCCGGCGCAGCCGTACCCGGTGAGGTGCATCCCGAGCAGACCGAGAGCGCCGAAGCGTTTGGCGAGATCTCGGGTCGGGGCGCGTCCGTCCTCGAACCACTGCGCGACGTGGGGACGGACGTGCTCGTCGACCGCGCGGCGCACGACATCGCGCATCGCGCGCTCCTCCTCGCTGAGCAGCGAGTCGAGCGCAAGCAGATCGAACGGCGATACGGCCATGTAGGCACAGTAACCGGGGATCAGAGCACGAGGACGCGGGCGTGGATCGTGGTCCGCTGCTGCAGCGCCGCTCGGAGCGCCCGGTGCACGCCGTCCTCGAGGTAGAGCTCGCCCTTCCACTGCACCACATGCGGAAAGAGGTCTCCGTAGAACGTCGAGTCGTCGGCAAGCAGACGATCCAGGCCAAGTTCCCGCTTTGTAGTGATCATCTGGTCGAGCCGCACCGGTCTTGGCGGGATATCGGTCCACTGCTTGGTGGACATGCCGTGATCCGGGTACGGCTTACCCTCCCGTACCTGCTTGAAGATCACGACTGGCCACCTCCCCGTACGACCGACTAGCGTAGCGACCGTTCGGTGGGGAGCCGGCCGCTAGCTGCCCCAATGGCCGTGATGCACCACTTCGTCCAGGGGCTTGCGGCCGCGTTTGAGCGAGCCGGAGCGGTGATCCTGGGCCCGGTAGCCGACGCTGATGGCCCCGATTGCGGTGTAGTCCGGCGGCACGCTGAACTCGGCCCGGTAGGCCGGGTCCTGTTCCCCCGGGATGCCGAAAAAGCACGCGCCAAGTCCCTCATCAACCGCGGTGAGCAGCATCAGCAGGCTCGCGAAGCCGGCATCGATGTGCCAGTACGGCACGGGCCACCGTGCCTCGTCCCGATCCGTCCACCCCTTGTCCCGCTCGGCGTACCGGTCGAGGTACACGTTCCGATTCGAGTGCGCCACGATGATCAACGGAGCGTGGCGCATGTTAGTCAGCCACTCCTGCCAGACATCGGTACGAGGGGTGGCCGCGGCCCAGAACCGCTCCCGGTCCGCCGGCTCCTCGAGCACGAGAAACGCCCAACCCTGGGAGAAGCCGGCCGAGGGTGCGTGGATCGCGTGCTCGAGGATGCGGTCGCGCACCTCGGGCGGTACCGGCCGGTCGGGATCGTAATTACGCACCATGCGGCGGCGGCGCACCACGTCACGGAACTCCATGCGTCACCCTTCGCGCACTGGACGGATCCCCCATGCGCCTTGCCACGTCTCGCCCGGCTCGAGCACAACCAGATCCCGGCCCGACCGGAACGCGTCGGGCGGGCAGGTCATCGGCTCGACTGCGACCGACCGCCGGTGGCGCTCGCCGGGAAGGGTGTCCCCTGTGTACACCTGCCACCAGCCGAAGGCGTCATCCGCCCATACTTCGACCCCGCGTCCTTCCTCTGTGGACAACGCGACCGCGCTCCGACCGTCCGCGCCGCGGATCAGGTCGCCGAACGTGTTGTCCAGCTCGAATGCTCCGATGCGTCGGGGGTCCGTGAAGTCGAATTCGGAGCCGTGCACGCGGGCCGCTCCGATGGGCAGGAGCCGGCCGTCCAGCAGCAACCGGTTGCGACCAGGCACCCGCAGCATCAGGTCGGACACGGCGACGTCGGCCAGCAGTAGGTACGGGTGCACCGAGAAACCGAACGGGCACGGCGTCGCATCGAGATTGGTGGCGGTGTGCGCGGCCTGAAGTCCGTCCGGTCCGATCCGCCAGGTCGTCCGCAGCGCGAGCGCCCACGGGTAGCCCGGCTGCGGAGGCAGGTCGCATTCGACCGTCAGGGCATCCGCGCTCGCCGACTCCGTCGCCCGCCAACGGGCCCACTGCACCAGGCCATGGATGGCGTTGTGCCGCTCCGGTTCGGTCAGCGCGAGCTGAAAGGCCGTACCGCCGAAGGTATATCGGCCGTCGCGGATCCGGTTCGGCCAGGGTGCGAGCACCTGGCCGGCGGAGCCCGGACACATCTGGTCCTCGGCGTAGCCATCGATCACCGCGACGCCGTTCACCGTGTACCCGCGCAGTCCGCCCCCGACCTCAACCACCACGGCCTCGTGACCCGCCGCTGTGATGGTCCACTGCTCCCCAGAGGGTGCCACCCGCCCGCCCATCCAGCGACCCTAACGGTTACGGGCTGGCGGTGCGTACCGAAGCAACGCGGGAAACATGAACGCGAGTACCGCGGCCACGGCCGCGGCCGCGATGCCACCGCCGACCCAGGCCACGGTGGACCCGACCAGGGCCGCGCTCACGCCCGCGCGCAGGTCGCCCAGACGCGGACCGCCGGCAACCACAGCGATGAAAACGCCCTGCAGCCGGCCCTGGAACCCATCCGGTGCGTAGGTCTGCACGATGCTCTGCCGATAGACGGCACTGACCAGATCGGCCGCGCCGCCGACCCCGAGCATCAGCACCGCGAGCCACAACGCGGGGGCGATCCCAGCCGCCGCCACCGCCAGACCCCAGATCACCACCGAGACGACCAGGGCGACGCCCTGGCGGCGCACCCGAGACGTCCAACCGGAGGTCAACCCAGCCGCGACGGAGCCGATTGCGATTGCGGCGTATAGCCAGCCGATCGAACCGGGGCCAAATCGCTCGTCCGCCACCTGAGGGAAGAGCGCCACCGGCATGGCGAGCACCATCGCCGCGATATCGATGACGAACGACAGCCACAACACCGGGGCGCTGGCGATGTAGGCCAAGCCTTCGCGGACTTCGCGCCAACCCGCGCCGCGGGATTCAGTGACAATCGCCATCGCCCCGTCACCGGCCACGGCCTGCGACATCGTGGCCTGCGCCTCGCCGACCGGCCTCGGCTGTAGCGAAGGCAACCGGGCCGTCGCCCACAGCACGACCGTGTACGCCAGCGCGTCGACCAGGTACGCGGCGCCGAAGCGGCCGTCCTTGACCAGCAGCCCGGCCACGAGCGGTCCGCCCGCCATGGCAAGGTTGCGCGCTGTCGTGACCAGAGCGTTCGAGGCCGGGATCTCGTCCGCCTCGACCAGTCGCGGAATGATCGCGTTGCGGGTAGGAGAACCGACCGCGAATCCGGTGGCTTGCAACGCCGTGAGCGCGAGCAGCAGTGCGGGCGTCACCCAGCCCACGGTCGTGAACAGCAGCAGGCCCAGAGTGGCCGCCCACATCGTGAACGACGCCACGAGCAGGAGCTTGCGCCGGTCGACCGCATCGGCGATCGCCCCACCCCAAACGCCGAAGACGATGATCGGCACGAGGGCGGCGACCCCGAGCAGACCGACCCACGCGGACGAATGTGTGATCGCGTACATCTGCACCGGGACGGCGACGGCCGTGAACGTGAGGCCGAACGAGGAGATCGCGTGACCAATGAACAGCCGCCGGAACGGCACGTGGCGCAAGGGGCGGGTGTCGATGGCATGGCGCCGCAGAAAGTCCAGTGTGGTCACGGGCGTTGTGCCGTTCGAGCCTCGTTCGCGCGCAGGCTCGCACGCTCGCCAGCCACGCTCACGGGCCGAGCCGCTCGGTGATCCAACCCTCATCTGTGAGCCGGTACTGCAGCCGGTCATGCAGTCGGTTCGGGCCTCCCTGCCAGAACTCGACCGTCACCGGACGCACCCGCAGCCCGCCCCAGTTGGGCGGGGCCGGCACCGGGGCGCCCTCGGGGAAGCGCAGCTGGACGTCCGCGACCGCCTTCGCGAGATCGGCCCGCGTGACTACCCGGGACTGCGGGCTGGCCCAGGCGGCGACCTGGGAGGCCCGCGGTCGGGTAGCGAAGTAGTTCTCGGTCTCGGCTCGTTCCACCAACTCAACCCGCCCGCAGACGATGACCTGGCGGCTGATCGGGTGCCATGGGAACACGATGCTGGCGCCCGGGTTCTCCGCCGACTCCATGGCCTTGCGCGAGCCGTGGTTGGTGAAGAACAGGAATCCACGCTCGTCGACGCCCTTCAGCAGAACGGTCCGCGCGCTCGGTTGCCCAGACGCGGCGGCGGTGGCGACGACCATCGCATTCGGCTCGGACAGTTCGGGGGCCGCGAGCGCGTCGGCGAACCATTGCTGGAACTGCGCCAACCACGTTGGCGCCAGGTCCTCCTCGGTGAAGACGGGACCGGCAAGGCGGACCACGTAGTCGCGACGCATTCCGGCGAGATCGGGGGGCTGTTCACTCACCGGATCATCTAAACCCCCAGGCCAGCTGCCCAGCCAGCCCGGGTCGCCCGCCCGGCGGCCGTTCGTGGCGTGGCTCCCCGCGACGCGCAAAGATGTCGTGTGTAGTACATCGACACCACCTCGCCGTGAGACCACCTCGCTACGAGATTTGTCCGATCGGCAAGATGGTGCGAATCGCCCCCCGGCGCGACCCACCGGGACCAATCAGCGGCGACCACCGCGACGTTGATGACCCTCAGGAGTGCGAGATGTCCGAAGCGAGCCAGCCATTCAAACCAGGCCTGGAGGGCGTCGTCGCCTTCGAAACCGAAATCGCCGAGCCTGATCGCGACGGTGGTGCCCTCCGATACCGCGGGGTGGACATCGAGGATCTGATCGGTCGCGTTTCATTCGGAAACGTCTGGGCGCTCCTCGTTGACGGAAAATTCGGACCAGGCCTGCCGCCAGCCGAGCCGTTCCCGGTGCCGGTGCATTCCGGTGACATCAGGGTCGACGTGCAGTCGGCTGTCGCCATGCTGGCGCCGTACTGGGGTCTGGGTCAGCTCCTGGACATCAGCGACGACCAGGCGCGAGAGGACTTGGCCCGGGTATCGGTGACGGCACTGTCGTTTGTGGCTCAAGCCGCCCGGGGTCTCGGCCTGCCGGCCGTACCGCAGAAGGAGATCGACAAGGCATCGACCATTGTCGAACGATTTATGAAGCGCTGGCGCGGCGAGCCGGACCCCCGCCACGTCAAGGCGGTCGACGCCTACTTCATCTCGGGCGCCGAGCACGGGTTGAACGCCTCGACCTTCACCGCGCGCATCGTCGCCTCCACCGGCGCCGATGCGGCCGCCTGCATCTCCTCCGGCATCGGCGCGCTCTCGGGCCCGTTGCACGGTGGGGCGCCGTCGCGGGTGCTGCACATGATCGAAGGCGTCGAACGCTCCGGCGACGCCAGTGCCTACGTCCGCGGGGTGCTCGACCGCGGCGAGCGCCTGATGGGTTTCGGCCACCGCGTCTACCGGGCCGAGGACCCGCGCGCCCGGGTACTTCGGCGCACGGCGCGCGAACTCGGCGCACCGCGCTACGAGATCGCCGAAGCCCTGGAGAAGGCGGCGCTGGAAGAACTGCACGCTCGCCGGCCGGACCGGGTGCTCGCCACGAACGTCGAGTTCTGGTCGGCCGTCGTGCTCGACTTCGCGGAGGTACCGGCGCACATGTTCACGTCGATGTTTACCTGCGCCCGAGTTGCGGGATGGAGCGCCCACATCCTGGAGCAGAAGAAGTTGCAACGGCTCGTCCGCCCGTCGGCGATCTACGTGGGGCCAAGGACGCGTAAGCCCGACGAGGTCGAGGGCTGGGACCAGATCCCACACGGCGCCTGATCTCTGGTTCGGTCACGGGGTTCAGTCAAGGGGTTCGGTCAAGGGGTTCAATCAAGGCGGACGTGACCTGCGTGACAATCGGCGCGCGCCGGTGCCGGCCGGGGCCCAGGCGCGTGCAAGGATTCCACCGACGGCAGTGGCGCCGCACTCACGCCCGTCCTTCGGAAGGACCGATCCACCGTGACTGACCCAGTCCGGATTCCGGACGAGATCAAGCCCGCCGACGGTCGCTTCGGCGCCGGTCCCAGCAAGGTGCGCCCGGAGGCCGTCGCGGCTCTCGCTGGCGTCGCAACGACGTACCTCGGCACGTCCCACCGCCAGAAGACCGTCCGCGACCAGGTGGCCCGGCTCCGCCGGGGGTTGGCCGACTTGCTGTCCATACCGGACGGCTACGAGGTGATCCTGTCCAATGGCGGCACTACGGCATTCTGGGACAGTGCGGTCTTCGGGCTGATCCGCGACCAGGCTCAGTTCGCTAGCTTCGGTGAATTCGGCGCCAAGTTCGCCACCGCGGCGGTGCAGGCTCCGTTCCTGGGGACGCCGACCATCCGCACGGCCGAGCCGGGCACCGCGGCGACCTTGGTCGCCGAGGCGGGCGTCGATGCGTACGGAATTCCCCAGAACGAGACATCAACCGGGGTAATGGTCCCGGTCCAGCGGGTCGCCGACGCGGACCCGGACGCATTGATGCTCGTCGACGCCACGTCCGCGGCCGGCGCGGTCGAGGTCGACCTTTCGCAGACCGACGTGTACTACTTCGCACCGCAGAAGGCGCTCAGTTCCGACGGCGGGCTCTGGCTCGCGGTCATGTCTCCGGCCGCGATCGCCCGGATCCAGGAGATCACGGCGAGCGGCCGATGGATTCCGGTCTTCCTCGATCTCGCCACCGCGGTCGAACAGAGCCGGCTCGAGCAGACGTACAACACACCCGCATTGGCGACGATCTTCCTGGCGGCGGAGCAGGTGGACTGGACGCTGCATCACGGCGGACTGTCCTGGGCCGCGAAGCGCAGCGCCGAGAGCGCCGGCGTGCTTTACGGGTGGGCCGAGCGGTCACCGGTGGCCACGCCGTTCGTGGTCGACCCGGCGCTGCGCTCGACGACCGTGGCGACGATCGACTTCGACCCGTCGGTCGACGCCGCTGCCTTGGCGAAGACGCTGCGCGCCAACGGGATTGTGGACACCGAGCCGTACCGCAAGCTCGGTCGCAATCAGCTGCGGATCGCGCTGTTCCCCGCCATCGAACCGTCCGATGTGGAGGCTCTGACGGCCAGCATCGACTACGTGCTCGAGCACACTTCCTAAGCGTTGTGCTCCGCGCGAGGAAGGGCACCTTTATGGCCAACTTCCGTATGGAAGGTGCCCTTCCTCGCAGAAAGCCTTAACCGACCGCGGGGCTGCGGCGCTCGAGCAGAAGTATGTCGCGCCAGGTGCCACGGTGGCGGCCGATGCGTTCCCTCGTGCCGACGATCCGGAAGCCCAACTTCTGGTAGAGGCCCAGCGCCGGTTTGTTCTCGGGGAAAATGTGCGCCTGCAGGGTCCACAGACCCTGGCCCTCGGTCGCACCGATCAGCGCCTCGAGGAGTGCGGTGCCGACGCCCGATCGTTGGGCGTCGAGGCGCACGTAGGTGTAGCACTCCACGACGCCGGCGTACTCCCGTCGCTCTGAGAAGCGAGAAAGCGCCGACCAGCCCCGGATCGTCTTCGGCTCGCCCACGGCGACGAACCGGTGCGCGGGCAGATGGGCCTTCTGCCACTCGCTCCATGTGGGCACGTTCGTCTCGAACGTGGCATCGTTGCCCTTCAGCGCCTCGGCATAGACGGCGAGCACCCTCATCGCGTCGCTGGACTCCATCGCCCGCACCGTGACACTCACGCTCGCCATCCCCTCGTCGCGCCGTCCGGCCAACACCCTAGCCAGTGGGGCGAGACAGCGCCGACGTGGGTGAATCGTCCGTCTTCGGCGTGCCGATCTCCCATCCGATGAGAGTTCGGCGTACCGTGTCGCGAGACGTCTAGCGAATGTGGCGTGGATGGAGGGCACGGCAGGATGCGGCCGGTACGCTTCGTCGCCCTCTCCGAGGACGGCCAGGCGATGGTGCTCGCCGACGAAGTGGGACGGTTGCTCACCCTCCCGATCGACGAGCGCGTCTCGTCCATGCTCCGGCCCGACCGTCCGGCGCCCCGTGGCGACGGGTTCACGTCCGACGAGTTTGCCAACCTCGCTCCTCGGGACATCCAGGCGCGCATCCGGTCCGGCGAGTCCGCCGAGGACGTCGCTCGCATCGCCGGAGTCCCAGTCGACCGGGTCTTGCGCTACGCCGGCCCGGTGCTCCAGGAGCGCGCCATGCTGGCCCAACAGGCCCGCCGTACCCGGTTGAAGACCTCCGACAAGGGCGCGACCCTCGCCGAGGTGGTCGATGCCCGCCTGAGCCAACACGGGGTCGAGCTCGAGAAGATCTCCTGGGACGCCTACCGCCGTGACGACGGAACCTGGCGCATCGTGGCCACCTGGCCGTCGGGCAAGGCCAACGCGACCGCGGTCTGGGAGATGGACAAGGCGCGGCAGCTCATCTCGCCCCAGGACGACATGGCGCGCTACATCTGCGGCACGCCGTCGCCCGACGCCCAGCGCGGGCACGAGGTCGCGCCACCCCGGCCCGATCACGTAGGGCACGAGCCGATCTTCGGCGGGCGGGAGGCCGCCCGACCGGGCCGGGATCCGATCCGTTCCGGGCGCGAGGCACTGATCGCCTCGCTGGAGCGTCCACTGGGGACACCGGCGGCGACGCGCAGCCTGGACCCGAACCCCATGCCCGTTCCGTCGGTCGCGTCGGCCGCGGCGACTGGCGAGGTGCCTCGGCGGCGCAGCGCCCGCGCGTTCTACGAGGATGAGCACGACTCGGCGATGGAGACCCCGGCCGTTCCCTCACTCGCCGTGCTCCGTCCCCGCCGGACGGCGCCGGACGCCCCACCCGGTGATCGGCCAGCCAAGCGTGGCCCGAACTGGGAGGACATCCTGTTCGGGTCGGCCCCGGCCGCCAAAGACGCCTGACGTCGGCTACCCGGGTCGTATGCCGAACGGCGCGACCGCGATCGATGTGTATTTCGGCACCGGGCCGGTTTCGGTGCGCTCTGTCTCGCTCACCATGAGGTGGAGCATTTCAGTTGTCCATTGTGGACCGACGTACGTTGACAATGTTTGGACGTCAGCGCCGACCTGCGCCGGGGAGACTCTAGTGCCTGGTCGGGAGATCGTCAGATGAGGCCGCAGCGGCTTCTCGTCGACCGGAAGTCGGGCCTTACGAAGCCCGCGTCGCAAGGCACTACCCAGCGCCCGGAGCGCGGGCACATCGCCCTCCAGGCCGGCCCAGAGGATCGCGTGCCCGCCGCGGCCGAAGGTACCTCCGCCCGCGAACCAGAGCCGCAACGGCTCGGCGTCCGACCCGACGATGTGCAGCACGTTCGCCGCGGCCGACACCTGATCCATCGGCACGTCACCGAGGAACGCCACGGTGACGTGCCAGCCGTCCCGTCGGGTGAGCCGGGTCGAGTGGCCGGGAGCGTTGGCCCGGCTCACCTCAAGGGTGTCGACCACCGCGCCCAAGTCGGCCACGGCCTCCGGCGATGGATCGATGGCGACGAAGAGTCGCTGCGAAGCCGGCCGGCTACTGGGCACCGGCGGCGAACACTCGACGCAGATCGGCGACCATCGCCGCATCGCCGCTGATCGCCACGGCTGCGTCGTCGGTCCGGTTCCACACCCAGCGAAGCAGATCGGCCGGCTTGCCGGCGACGACCGCGTCGGCGCCGTCGAGATCGCTCAACCTCACCTCGACCGCCTCCGGCGTCGGGCGCACCAGCCACCCGGCGCCGGGCGTCTCCAGCCGAACACTGCGGCCATCGGATCTTGCAAGCACCTCGCCGTACTCGCCGGGCCAGGTGCGCGAGCCGAACTCTACGAAGGCGATGAGAAACTCGTCGATCCCGTCGAGGGCCAGATCGTCTGGGATCGGCGCTTCGTCGACGCCGGCCGCCAGTTCGGCGTCGAGGCGGTGAATCACAGTCTCTTGAGCCATGCGGCGGATCCAGAACCCGACGGTCTGGTCGGGCGCATACCAGGTGAACGCTGGCGAATCCGGCGCGCGGCTGGCGAACTCGGCCGTGAGCGCCGCGTACGCACGGTCGAGCAGTGCAATCGGCTCCTCGTCAGCGATGCCGGCGGGCGGCCAAGGCTCCGGATGGCTACCCAGCCGCATGCACTCCACCTTGTGCAGGTACACGGTTCCTACGTGGACGATCAGGTCGGACAGGGTCCAGTCGGGACAGCTCGGCACCGGACTGGCCAGATCAGTGATCGCCGCGATTTCGCGAAGCCGACCGAAGTCGGTTCCCAGGCACTCCTGCAGTCGTGCGGTCTCCATCCAGACAGCCTGCCATGACCGCCCGAGGACCTCATCCGCCGGCGGTCACCAGGGCCGGGGCCTCGGCAGTGACCGTCGATCCGACGATCTCGACCCGCGGCCGCGGTCGCATTCGGATCCGGATCTTCTCCCCGGCGTGGTGCAGGTGCCAGGCCAATGCGGCGACCGTCGCGATCAAACACACGAGCCCGCCTCCCCAGATCCCGACCCGCGGCCCGAAGTGCTGGCTGAGGAAACCGATCGTTGGACCACCGACCGGAGTCGTGCCGAGGAACACAAGGACAAACATGGCCATGACCCGGCCCCGATAGGCGTCATCGACCCCGAGCTGCAGGCGCTGGTTCGTGGCCTGGGCAAAGAAGATCATGAAGAATCCCGTTGGTACGAGCACGACGGCGGTCGCCAGGAAGGTCGGCATCAGTCCGACGACGGTCTCCAGCAGAGAAAACGCGATTCCGGAGCCGAGTACGGCGTAGACGGTCGGCCGAGTCCGCCGCCCGCCGCTGGCCAGCGCGCCGGCGAGTGAGCCCGTTGCCAAAGCGGTCGTCAGCAGGCCGAACTGCTGCGGTCCGGTCAGGAAGACCGTCTTCGCCAGCACGGCGAGGGTGAGCTGGAAGTTGAATCCAGCCATCCCGACCACGAAGAGCAGCACGATCGGCAGCAGCAGATCCTCGCGCCGCCACACGTAGGTGACCCCGTCGCGAATCCTCGCTCGAGTCGCCGGCTTTACGACTCGGAAGAGCTTTGCCGCATCCATTCGCAGCAAGAAGATCAACGGTGCCAAGTAACTAACGCCGTTGATGAGGAACACCGGGCCGAGTCCGATCAACCAGATGGCCACGCCGGCGACCGCGGGCCCGACGATGCGGGCGGTGTTGAAGGTCGCGGCCGAAAGCGACAACGCGTTGGGTAGCAGCGCCGGCTCGACCAGCTCGGAGACGAATGATTGCCGCACCGGAGTCTCGACCGCGTTGACCGTGCCCATGAGTGCGGCGAAGGCGAAGACGAGGGGAAGCGTGATCAGATCGGTCGATACCACCAGACCCATGCCCAGGCCGAGACCGAAGAAGGCGGCGTTCGCCGCGATCAGAAGGCGGCGCTTGTTATAACGGTCGGCGAGCTTGCCGCCGTACAGGGTCAGGAGCAACACCGGCGTGAACTGCAAACCAGTCACGAGGCCGAGGGCGGTAGCCGAGTTGTTCGAGAGTTCCAGGACAAGCCAGTCCTGGGCGATGAACTGCATCCACACGCCGAGCAGCTTGATCAGTTGTCCGGTTGCAAAGAGCCGGTAGTTGCGAATAGTCAGTGATTGGAACGTGGTGCCGATCCGCGCCCGCACGGGCGATGCGCCTCCCTGATGTCTTTAGTCCTTGGCGATCCGAGCGAGGATCTCGGTTGCCCGTTGCAGGGTGTCGCGTTCGTCGGTCGAAAGGCGCGCCACACGTTGGGCCAACCATTCGTCCCGCACGCGCTGGTACTCACCGAGCATCTGACGCCCCTGCGGTGACGGCGCGAGGATGACCTGCCGGCCGTCGGTGGGGTGGGGCGTGCGCTGGATGAGTCCGCGCTCCTCGAGCCGGGCAATGATCCGGGTCATGGTCGGTGGTTGCACCCGCTCGGCCTCGGCCAGCTCCCGAGGGGTGAGCGCACCGGCTGCCTGCAGGCTCTGCATCGCCGAGATCTGCGCGATGGTGATGTCACCGAGCGGGCGGGTCTGCCGGAGTCGACGGTTGACCTTCGTGATCGCCTCCCGGATCCGCAGCGCCACCTCTGCGGGGCTGCGGCGCTCGAGCGGCGTGCCGGTATCCACGTTCCTTAGCCTAGCTAATAAGCACTGCTAACGGCCTAGTGATCCGCACCACATCCGCGCGCCGACACGCGGATTCGGGTTGATCCGCAGCGCCGGCTATGGCCGAGACGATGCCCGGGGCGTTGATGCCCGGGGCGTTGATGCCAGGGGCGTTGATGCCAGGGGCGTTGATGCCAAGTGCGATGCCGGCGGGCCATAACAGCGGCGGCACGACAAGATCACCTGGTACGGATCCGCGCGCGGGGCCAGGGAAAACAGCACCCGATCGAACCCGGTGATCAACGAACAATGTCACCGGGTACGGCTCCAACGGCCGGGGCAGCAAAGACACCACCGACTCGCGCCCGGTGATCACATCGTCGGCTGGCCGATCACCCTATCGGTTAGAAGGCCCACCCACGACCGTTCCAGCGTTCCCCACCGCGGCACCACAAGATCACCCGGTACGGATCCGCGCGCGGGGCCAGGGAAAACAGCACCCGATCGAACCCGGTGATCAACGAACAACGTCACCGGGTACAGCTCCTACGGCCGGGGCAGGAAAGACACCACCGACCCGCGCCCGGTGATCACCGCCGGAATCGAGGAGGCCGGCCGGAGCCGGCGACGATCACCCGCCGGTAGCCGCGAGGCCGGCCGGAGCCGGCGACGGGTCGCACCACCGGTAGCCGCGAGGCCAGTCGGACGGGGCGACGATCACGCGGGTGCGCGCGCCGTGTCCGCCCTACCGCGAATACCCCTGGGGGGTATAGTGCGGGCATGGAGAGCACCTGGCGGACGGCGATTGCCGCCACGCGGCACTGCCTCACGGGCTGCGCCATCGGCGAGATACTCGGCATGGCCGTCGGGACATCCTTCGGACTGTCCAATGTGGTCACTGTCGTGCTCTCGATCGCGCTGGCGTTCGTCTTCGGCTATGCCCTGACGGTCCGGGTCGCGCTGCGGTCGGGATTGGAACTGGCGGCCGCGGTCCGGGTCGCGCTCGCCGCGGACACGGTCTCGATCGCGGTGATGGAGCTGGTCGACAACGCCTTCGTCGTCGCGGTGCCGGGTGCCATGGACGCGGGTCTGGCGAGCTGGCTCTTCTGGGGCAGCCTCGTTGCATCGCTCGCGATCGCATTTGTCGTCGCACTGCCGGTGAACAAGTTCCTGATCGGACGCGGGCGAGGTCACGCGGTGATGCACCACGTGCACGGCGAACACCACGACCAGCCCACCGGGTCGTAGCCTGTGTGTCGTGACTCAGCCGGCGCCTGCACGACCGCGCAAGCAGCTCACACCATCGGACCCACCGATGGTGCCGTTCGCGGCGGGTGGGATCGCGCTGTGGCTCGTGCTTGGGCTGATCTTCCTGGCGAAACGACCAACCTTGGCCGACGGCGGCAACGAACCGTGGATCGCCATCTGCTTCGCCGGTGCCCTGCTCGGACTACCAGGGCTCGGGTTGATGATCATCCATGACCGCAACCGCAAGCGCCGGCGGGCGACGCGAGCGGACTGAGCCGTACGGTTGAGTCTCAGCCGTGTCCGTACGATTCCGCCGGCTCATCATCGGTGACCGACCCCGCCGAGCGACTGACCGCGACCGTCTCCACTTCGTTGTCGTCATAGACGGTCGGCAACTCCTCGACCACGGTGGATGACTCGACCAGCACCTCGGAGTGCGCGCCGCAACCGTGGTCGGCGGTCACGACCCGGCCGTCGTCGGGGGCGAAGAGGTTGCCGCAGACGCCGAACAATTGGCGCAGCGAACCGGCGAGAGGCAGATAGAAGCCGCACATCCCACATCGGGCGGCGGCCGGTGCGCCCACCGAGATGGCCGCCTCCGGACCGTGATCGCCGTCGTACCAGCGCTGGGCCGTCTCGGCCCTTCCTTCGCGCGACATCACCCGGCTGCGCCCGAGGCCCAGCTCCCAGCTCACCTCCTCGACCGCCGGGTCGTCGGAGAGTACGTATCCGGGGGTCAGCCGGTCGTCATCGGCCGTCGTCGGCAGCAGATCGCCGACGCCGAGGTCGCCGGGTTGGAGCCGCTCGTGCCAGGGGACCCAGCCGGGCGCCAACAGGGCCTCAGGGCCAGGCAGCAGTACGGTCTCACACACCGTCACGTTCCGGGCCCGTGGTGCGCGGGCCACGGTCACGGCCCACCGCCAGCCTCGATACCCGGGCAAGGTGCAGTCGAAATAGTGCGTGGCGATTCGCTCGCCCTCGGCGTCGACGCCCAGGTGTGCCCCGACGTGTTCGTCCAGCACCGCCGCTCGCGCCTGGTCGACCGCGGCAGCGCACGCCTGATCGAGCTTGGGACTTGGCGTCTTGGCTTGGGTGATGGACCCCGTCACGGGCATCATCTTGCCGCACGCCAACGCGACGTTGCGCCGGGGGCAATGCAATTCAAACCTATGCGCGAGGATGCGTTCATGCCTGCCCGCCGGCTGCTCGTCATTACCGCCGTACCCGCTGAGGCAGAGGCAGTCGGTCGGGGAGTCGGTTCGGTGGACGGGCTCACCACGCTGGCCGTCGGGGTCGGGGCCCCGGCCGCGGCGGCCGCCACCGCGGCGGAGCTGGCGCGGGCGGCCGCGCGCGGGGCGCCGTACTCGTGGGTCGTCTCGGCCGGGATCGCGGGCGGCTTCGCCGACCGGGCGCCGATCGGCACCACGGTGCTCGCAACGGCCGCCATCGCCGCCGACATCGGGGCCGAGACGGCCGATGGCTTTCTCAGCCTCGCCGACCTCGGATTTGGACAGTCCACTGTGGAGTGCGATCGCCATCTGCTGGATACGTTGCGCAGGGGCCTGCCCTCGGCGGTGGTTGGCGCTGTCCTGACGGTGTCGACCGTCACCGGCACCGCGGAGCGCGCGGCGGCCCTGGCCGAGCGGCACCCGGACGCGATGGCCGAGGCGATGGAGGGCTACGGCGTTGGTACGGCGGCTGTCCAGGCCCGCGTTGGGTTCGCCGAGCTACGAACGGTGTCCAATCCGGTCGGTCCCCGCGACCGTGACAGCTGGCGGATCGCGGATGCCCTCGCCGCACTCGAGCGCAGCGCCGCGGTGCTGGCTAGCCTGGTCTCGTGAGAAGCCGTGAGCGTGAGGAGCGAGCGCCAGCGATGCACCGGTCGCGAGCGCGAGGAGCGAGCGAAGCGAGCCCCGCAGTCGCGAGCAAACGTGGCTCGGGCGCGAACAAACGAAGCATCGCGTTCTCGCCGTGCCCGAACGACACCTTCGTGTTCCACGCGCTCGTTCACGGTCTGGTCGCGGACGCGCCGGAGTTCGACGTCACCTACGCCGATGTCGACGTGACCAACTCCGCCGCCGAGCGGGGCGAGTTCGACCTGGTGAAGGTCAGCTACGCGGCGCTGCCATGGCTGCTCGACTTGTACGACCTGCTGCCCTGTGGCGGGGCCCTTGGCCGCGGCTGCGGTCCACTCGTGCTGGCGCGCGACGCTGTGACTTCAGTCGAGGGTCGACACGTGGCGGTGCCGGGTGAACGCACCACCGCCTACCTCCTCATGCGGTTGTGGGCGGCCGACCACCCGCCGGCGCGGGTCAGTGTCGTGCCCTTCGCCGAGATCATGCCCGGCGTCGCCGCGGGCCGATTCGACGCCGGACTCGTCATCCACGAGGCGCGGTTCACCTACCACCGGTACGGCCTGCGGGCAATCGCCGACCTCGGCGAATGGTGGGAGACCGACACTGGGCTGCCGATCCCGCTCGGGGCGATCCTCGCTCGCAAGGGGACGGTCGACCCCGCCTCCGCCGCCGGATGGATCCGGGATTCGGTCCGCCAGGCATGGGCGGATCCGGGCGCCTGCCACGACTACGTTCTCGCCCACGCGCAGGAGATGGAACCAGACGTGGTCGAGCAACACATCGCCCTCTACGTCAACGAATTCACCGAGGATCTCGGCGTGGACGGATACGCCGCGGTCGATGCCCTGCTCGGGCGCGCCGCAGCATTCGGGCTCACGCCGGCCGTACCCGTCCTCAACCGAGCGGCGTAGCCGCTAGATCTCGAGCTCCCGCGCAACCGCATGCACGACCTGCGCGACGGTCTGGGCCGTCTTCTTGTCCGGGAACCGGTTGCGTCGCAGATCGGGCATGACCTTCGCTTCTAGTACCTTGATCATGTCCTCGATGAGGCCATGCAGCTCTTCCGCTGGACGGCGGCGAAGCTCCGTGACCGACGGGGGCGCCTCGATCAGTTTCAGCGAGAGCGCCTGGGCGCCCTTGCGACTGTCGACCACCCCGAACTCGACCCGTTGCCCGGCGCGCAGTTCCTCGACACCAGTCGGCAGGGCGGCCTTGTGTATGAAGACATCCCCGCCATCGTCACTGGTGAGGAACCCGAAGCCCTTGTCCTTCTCGTACCACTTCACGCGACCCGTGGGCACCGCTGACCTCATCCTTCGAACGAGAACCACAACCTCATCAGGCTAGCGACCCCCGGGTGCCAACCCAACCGAGATCGTGACCGTCTTCCAGCCACTGGGGGAACTCGGTGAGGTCCGTCATGACCGTCTCGGCCCCGGCGACCCGCAGTTCCTCGGCCCGGTGCTCACCCGTGAGCACCCCGAGCGCGATTGCCGGAACGGCCCGGGCCGCGGCCATGTCCGCCGGATGATCGCCCAGGTAGGCCGTCACACCGTGCTCGGTCATGGCATTGACCTTGCCCTCTGCCCAGGCCCATCCCACGACCGCGTCGGCCTCCAGACCGAGATACGTGAGGTGCAGCCGGGCGTTCCGCTCGTATTTGCCGGTGATCACGACGACGCGGCCACCGCGGGCTCGCACCGCGGCGAAGGCCTCGCCCGCGCCCGGAAGGGCGGGCGAGCACGTGATCGCCGCGGTCGCGTATAGCTCGCGGAACAGATCGCCCATGGCCGCGACCTCGGCGGTCGGATACCAGAGCGCCAGTTCGACATCCAGCGGCGGTCCCAGCCTCGTCACGGCCGCATCGGCGTCGATAAACACCCCGGTACGGTCGGACAGTGCACGAAGCGTCGCGGCGATCCCGGGTCGGCTGTCGATGAGCGTGAGATCAAGATCGAAACCGACCACCAGCGGCGCCACGGAAGCAAGAGTACGGCGGCGCGCTAGACGCTCTCGGGGTGCTCGTAGGTGAGCCGGTCGGTGGCGACCGGAAAGGTGATGTCGTCCCCGAAGGGCGACGAGGCTCCGGCTCGATCGGCCGCGAACTCGCTCACCGGCAGCCGGCCGGGCTTCACGGCCCTGGACCGGGTCTTTGGCGGCCGCTGCGAGTCCGGGTTGGGCTCCGCCGTCATGTACTCCTCCTCGACTCCTACCGGTACCGCCAGGTATCGCGACAGTCTCCCACAGCCACCGCAGGTTCCGGCTCCTCCCAAGCGCCGGATAGCGTTGATAGACGATGACCAGCACACTCGTTGACCACCTGCGCGCCCTGCCCGATGAGGGATTGGGGGCGTTGCTCCAGTTGCGCCCGGATCTGGTCGTGCCCATTCCCGCGGACGTGTCGCAGCTAGCCGCCCGGGCCCAGAGCCGGGTGTCGGTGGCCCGGGCCCTGGACGGGCTGGACCGGTTCACGCTTGAGGTGCTTGACGGACTGCGATTTGTCCGCGGGGAGGGCGGGCTGGCGTCGGTTGACTCGCTGCTGGCGCTCGCGGCCGAGGCCGGAGCCGAGCCGGCCCAGGTCCGGGCCTGCCTGGACGCGCTGCGGGCTCGTTGCCTGGTCTACGGAAGCGACGCCATGCTGCACCTGCTCGGAGCCATCGATGAGCTGACCTCGCCGTACCCGGCTGGCCTCGGCCGCCCCGCCGCCGAGCTGGTCGACCACGCCACCATCGTCCGCGTCAACGGGGCCGCTCGGATCAGAGGCACACCGTCGCCAGAATCGCAGCCGGTGCCGAACGTGGCCGAACTCGTCGACGACGCCGCCGGACTGCGCCGCGTGGTGCTCAGCGCACCGCCGGAGGCCAGAGCCGTTCTGGACCGGCTCGCTGAGGGGCCGCCGATCGGAGCCGTCGCCCTACGGTCCAATGTGGAGGACTCGCCGGTCCGGTGGCTGATCGAGCACGGCCTGCTGGTGGCCATCGCGGACGACATGGTGGAGCTGCCGCGCGAGATCGGCATCGTGCTCCGCCGAGACACGGGTCCGCTGGGGCCGATGCACCCGGCGCCGCCACCTCTCGACGCGGTCAGCCGGTCCGGTGTGGACTCGGCCGGCGCTGGCCAGGCGATGGAGGCGGTACGCCATCTGGACACCCTCCTGCACGCGATCGCCGAGACCCCGGTGCCGCTGCTGCGTTCGTTTGGACTCGGCGTGCGCGATCTGCGCCGGCTGGCCCGCGACTGCGGTATGACCGAGTCGATCGCCGCCCTCCTGTTGGAGATCGCGTACGCGGCGGGACTGCTCACGTTCGTTGAGGCTGGCCTGGCCGGCGGAGAATCACGCTGGCTTCCAGCGCCCGAGTACGACAGCTGGCGGACGGCTCCGCTCGCTCGTCAGTGGACGGCGCTTGCCCGGACCTGGCTGACCATGAACCGGGCGCCCGTCATGGTCGGGCGTCGCGACGAGCGGGACAAGCCCATCAGCGCGCTCTCGGTCGAGGTTGCCCGCGGTGGTGCTCCGGCGATCCGGCGGGCGGCATTGGCGGTCGTGGCCGACCAGGCGCCGGGCTCGGCGGTTGGCGCCGACGCGGTGCTGGCACGCCTCGCCTGGCAGTCGCCGCGGCGGTACCTGCGGCCCGGGCCGGCCGGGGCCGAAGTGCTCGCCCGATCAGCGCTCGCCGAGGCGGCCGAACTGGGTGTCACCAGCCTGGAGGCCATGACGGGGTACGGCCGGGAGCTGCTCGCCGAGCGCCCGAACCACGAGGACGACGACCCGCTCGGCATTCGCTCCCAGCCGGACACGCTCGAGGCCGCGCTCGACCAGTTGCTGCCGGCTCCGGTCGATCACGTGCTCGTCCAGGCCGACCTCACGGTGATCATTCCCGGGCCGCCCGAACCGGCTCTGGCCGCGGAACTCGCGGCGCTGGCCGACGCCGAGTCCCGCGGTGGCGCGACCGTCTACCGGGTGACGCCCGTGAGTGTGCGCCGGGCTCTGGACGCGGGGTACACCCAAGCCGACATTCACGATCTCTTCCGGCGCCGTTCCCGCACCGCGTTACCGCAGGCGCTCGAATACCTGATCGACGATGCGGCGCGCCGACATGGCGGCCTGCGGGTCGGGGGCGCGGGATCGTACCTGCGCAGCGATGACGAGGGCCTGATCGCCGAGGTACTGGCGGACCGGCGGCTGTTGGGCCTGACCCTACGGCGGCTGGCATCGACGGTGCTGGCGACGCCCCATCCGGCCGGACGTCTGCTCGATCTTCTCCGGGACGCCGGATACGCACCCGTGGCCGAGGACGCGACTGGCGCCACTGTCCTGTCCCGTCCGGCTGTGGCCCGAGCACCGGTGCGACCACACGCGCGCGGCACGCACATCGATGACATCGATCGACAGCGGCTCACCGGGCCGCGCCTGGCCGCCGCCATCGAGCAGATCCGGCGCGGCGACCGGCTCGCCCGCGCGGCCCGCCGATCTCCGCTGTCCAGACCGCAGCTCGACGCGGACGGGCAGCCGATCAACGCCTCGCAGGCGCACGCCCAGGCGCTGGCCGTACTGCGTCAAGGGATCACGGAGAAGAAGTTGGTCTGGGTCGGCTTTGTGGACGCCCACGGAAGCACCGGATCTCGGCTGGTGCGCCCGGTGTCGATGGGCGGCGGCTTCCTACACGCCGAGGACGACCGTAACCAGACCAGACACACCTTCGCCCTGCACCGGATCACGGCAGCCGCGCTCGAGCCCTGAGTACTAGCGGGAGCCGCGCAGCGCCCCGATCAAGGACACGACCACGCCGATCGCCAGCGCAGTGCCGACTGACTCCCCGGCGGCATCGAAGATGTGCGTGTCGAGGATGAGCCAGGAGTACAAGAACCAGACGATCAGACCGATGGCGCCGAGGCCTAACCAGACCTTGATTGCCGGTGTCAGTCCAGACGTTGCCGCATCGTCCTCGTGGTTCATCGAGTGTGTCGCCTCCCCAGACGTGCTCGGTTTCTACCGACGAGCGTGACACGGGCACGCTCGTCAGCGACACCACGACATGGGGGGTTATTGGCTGTTACGCCGATTTGCCCGAACTGCGCCAAAAATGGAGGCCACGATCAACAGCGCGAGGATGACGCCCAGGGACTCGCCCACGGCGTCTCCGGTCGCCGTACCCATGACGAGATGAGAAAGCGCGAACCACCCCACGCCCAGCAGTAGCACCACCGATCCGCCGAGCAGCAACGTCCGCGTGCCATCGCCGGCCTGGTCCGCACTCATGACGCTCCCTCCGCCAGTCCGAGTTCCAGTCTGAGACCCGACCCGGCCCGGTGAAAGGGCCTTGAACGTTCCGGCGGGGTGGTTGAACGCTCCGGCGGGACGGGAGCGTTCTCCCCCGTTGGGGCCCCCCGGGATCCGGCGCCGCCGACCGGTCCGACCACTGGCGGCGCAGGTCCGAGGCCCGGAACGCGCCCATCCCGCCCGGCTCGACTGCCAATATGCACGCGGGGAGACTCCCCGCCATACACACAGACGTCTCACAGGAGCCATAAGGTTGCCACGGCGCGAACGTCGTTTCCCGCACGTGGCGCACCGAGGCAAACCTGGTGCACCGAGGCAAACTGGAGGGTCGGCTCAGCTACGGGCCGCGCCCCGGAAAGGAAACCGGTTCGTGACTGATGGCCCCCTGATCGTTCAGTCGGACAAGACCCTGCTGCTCGAGGTCGACCACCCACTCGCGCTGGAGTGCCGGATGGCGATCGCACCGTTCGCCGAACTCGAGCGATCGCCCGAGCATGTGCATACCTACCGGCTCACGCCGCTCGGGCTGTGGAACGCTCGGGCGGCGGGACACGACGCCGAGTCGGTGGTGGACGCGCTACTGCGATACTCGCGATACCCGGTGCCCCACGCGTTGCTGGTCGACGTGGCCGAGACCATGGACCGGTACGGCCGGCTGCAACTGGTCAACGACCCGGCGCACGGCCTGGTGCTGAGGGCCACCGACCGGGCGGTATTGGTTGAGGTGGCCAAGTCCAAGAAGGTCGTCGACATGCTCGGCGCCCGCATCGACGCCGACACGATCGCCGTACACGCATCCGAGCGCGGCCGCCTCAAGCAGGCCCTGCTAAAACTGGGCTGGCCGGCCGAGGATCTCGCGGGCTACGTCGATGGCGAGTCGCACCCGATCTCGTTGCGGGAGAACGGCTGGAACCTACGGCCGTACCAGCGGCAGGCCGTGGAGCATTTCTGGGCCGGCGGCTCCGGCGTCGTGGTCCTGCCCTGTGGCGCCGGCAAGACGCTCGTGGGCGCGGCCGCGATGGCCGAGGCGGCCTCGACCACATTGATCCTGGTCACCAGCACGGTCGCCGGCCGGCAGTGGAAGCGCGAGCTGATGGCCCGTACCTCCCTGACCGACTTGGAGATCGGCGAATACTCCGGCGAGCGCAAGGAGATCCGGCCGGTCACCATCGCCACGTACCAGATCCTCACCACGCGTCGCGGCGGCAACTTCACCCACCTCGACCTGTTCGGTGCCCGGGACTGGGGGCTGGTCATCTACGACGAGGTCCACCTGTTGCCGGCTCCGATCTTCCGATTCACGGCCGACCTGCAGGCGCGCCGACGGCTCGGCCTCACCGCCACGCTGGTCCGCGAGGATGGCCGCGAGGGGGACGTCTTCTCGCTGATCGGACCGAAGCGCTACGACGCGCCATGGAAGGACATCGAGTCCCAGGGCTGGATCGCGCCAGCCGACTGCGTCGAGGTCCGGGTCACGTTGACCGACGCCGAACGGATGGCGTACGCCACCGCCGAGGCGGAGGAGCGGTACCGCTTCGCCGCGACCGCACGGACGAAGCTGCCCGTAGTCCGCAAGCTCGTCGAGCGTCATCGGGGCGACCAGGTGCTGGTGATCGGCGCCTACCTCGACCAGCTCCACGCTCTGGGCGAGTACCTGGATGCCCCGATCATCCAGGGCGGCACGACCAATCAGGGAGCGGGAGCGGCTCTTCGACGAGTTCCGCCGGGGAGAACTGTCCACTTTGGTCATCTCCAAGGTGGGCAACTTTTCGATCGACCTGCCCGAGGCGGCCGTGGCCATCCAAGTCTCCGGCACGTTCGGGTCGCGGCAGGAAGAGGCGCAGCGCCTCGGCCGCGTGCTCCGGCCCAAGGTCGACGGCCGGCAGGCCCACTTCTATACCGTGGTTTCGCGCGACACGATCGACACCGAGTACGCGGCCCACCGGCAACGCTTTCTCGCGGAGCAGGGATATGCATACACGATCGTCGATGCTGACGACGTGCTAGGACCGCCTCTGCCCACCGTGGACTGAAACACTTGATCTCGCATCGCGGCGATTAGCCGGCGCCTGGCGGCGGACATGTCGCATGCTGTACCCGTGGGCGACCTTCTGACCGCGTGGCATGCCACTCTGCCGGCGTCGGCCCCCGCGGGGCTGGCGGCACGGGTCGGTGAGGATCTGCTCGCACGCTGGAGCGAGCCGCATCGCCACTACCACACACTGAACCACCTCGGTGTGGTTCTGGCGGTGGTGGAGGAGCACTCGAGCCGGGCCGAGGACCCCGCGGCGGTACGGCTGGCCGCCTGGTACCACGACGCGATCTACGACCCGCATCGGGTCGACAACGAGGAGGCGAGCGCCTTGCTCGCCGAGGCGGCGCTGCCCGACCTCGGCGTCCCGCCGGAACGTGTCGCCGAGGTGGCCCGCCTGATCCGGCTTACCGCCAGCCACGACCCGATCCCGGGCGACCGCAACGGCGGCCTGCTTACCGATGCCGACCTGTGCGTCCTGGCTAGCCCGCCCCAGGTCTACCAGGCGTACGTCGCCGCGGTCCGACGCGAATACGCGCACGTACCCGACGACGCGTTCAACGTCGGCCGCGCGGCTGTTTTGCAGAACCTGCTGAGCCTGCCGCGGCTGTTTCACACGCCGGTACTTAGGGAGCGGTGGGAAGACGCCGCTCGGGCGAACGTCACCCGCGAATTGTCGGGTCTTCGGGACAAGCCATTGGCGTCCATCTAATCTGCCGTCCACCTAAAGAGGTCGCGGCTTCGGTCGGCGGAGTCCGGCGCCGACGAGGCGGGCGACAATCTCGCGACTGGCGACGGGGTGGGCACCAAGCCAGATGGCCCTGGCGTACAAGGCTTCGGGGATGTCGTAGTGATCGCGGTCGAATCCGCGCCGAGGCGCGCCGAGAGCCTCGGCGAACGCGTGCAGCTCGGCAAACGAGACGTCACTAACCAGGTGTGACCACAAGCGACCGCGCCCCGGCCACCGTGGCCGGTCGACGAGAATCACAGCTAACCGGCCGGGACGGCTCGGACGTCCGGTGCCCCCAACCGGGCGGCTTCGGCGCTGAGATCGTCGGGCATCGTCTGCGACTCCCGTTCCGCCTCGACCCGCGCGACATAGTTGTCGATCTCGCGAGTCTGACGGGCCGCGTCCCAGCCGAACACGGCTCCCATGAGCCGGGCGGTCTCGAACGCGCTCTCCACACCGCGATGGGCGGTCTCGATCGAGATACGCGTTCGGCGCGCCAGTACATCCTCGAGGTGCAGTGCGCCCTCGGCCTCAGCCGCATAGGCGACCTCGGCCGCTAGGTATGACGGGGCGCCGGCAAGAGGACGGGCAAGGTGGGGCTCGTCCTGGGTCAGACGAAGCACGTCGATCGCGAGCGACCCATAACGGTCCAGGAGATGCTCGGCGACGTCAGCCGAGACCCGATGCCGGAACGCCAACCCGGCCGGGTCGCGGCGAAGGTGCGCGTAACCGTCCGCGCCGAGCAATGGCAGTTCGTCGGTGCGGGAGCGTGGGGCAGCACCGCCGAGTCGGCGTACCGCGCGGTCGACTACGTCGGCGGCCATGACCCGGTACGTCGTGAGCTTCCCCCCGGCAACCAGCATGAGGCCGAGCATGGGCTCCACCACAGCGTGCTGACGGGACAGCGCCGACGTCGATTCGTCTTCGCCGGCGAGCAATGGGCGCAACCCAGCGAAGACGCCCTCAATGTCCGATATGGACAGTGGTCGCTCGAGGACGGTGTTCACCTGACCCAGCAGGTATTCGATGTCCTTCGCCGAGGCAGCAGGATGGGCCCGATCCAGGCGCCAGTCCGTGTCGGTGGTGCCGACAATCCAATGCCCACCCCACGGGATCACGAAGAGCACCGAGGTATCGGTGCGCACGATCAGGCCGGCGTCACCGGAGATCGCCGCCCTCGGGACGACCAGGTGCACGCCCTTGGAGGCGCGCACCCGAAGCCCGGGCCGGAAGGGCCCGCCACCGGCGGCGATCATGTCGGCGACATCGTCGCTCCACACTCCGGTCGCCGCGACCACGGTGCGCGCCGCGATATCGAAGCGTTCGCCCGACTCGATATCCAATGCGCTGACGCCGGTGACCTCACGGGCCGCTCGCTGGATCGCGGTGGCGCGGACCGAGGTAACGACGGCCGCGCCGAGACTCGCCGCGGTCCGGGCCAAGGTGGTCACCAGGCGGGCGTCGTCCACCTGCGCGTCGTAGTAGCGGATCGCACCGCCTACCGTGTCCGTCCGCAGCGAAGGAAAGACCCGACGGGCCGCGGTAGCGCTCAGATGACGGTGCAGCGGCATTCCGCGCCCGCCACCGAGAAGTCCGGCGAACGCGTCGTACGCCGCCACCCCGGCGCCGTAGTACCCGCGCAGCAGGCCACCCCGCCACGCCTGCCGGGGCAGCGGCAAGAGGAAGGGCATTGGCCGAACGAGATGGGGCGCCAGTCGGGTCGCGAGCAGGCCGCGCTCCTGGAGCGCCTCATGCACCAGGCTCAGATCGAGCTGCTCGAGGTAGCGAAGACCGCCGTGCACGAGCTTGCTGGAGCGCGACGAGGTCCCGGAGGCGAGGTCCCGGGCCTCGATCAGGGCGACCGAGAGGCCACGCGAGGCCGCGTCCACCGCGGCTCCGACGCCGGTCACCCCGCCGCCGACGATCAGGACGTCGAACTGCTCGCGCCGCAGGCGCGCCACATCGGCCTGCCGGCGTTCTGGCGACAGGCGGGAGGCCGCAACGCGTGAGACCGACGGGTCGCGCACGGATCAACGGTACAAGCTGGGGCGATCTCGTTGGGTGCGTGATCGTTGTCACCTTCCTGCCGCATTGTCGGTCACGCGATCCCCGACACGCCCCTACGATCACTGGGGGCTATGTGCGTTTTGACTGAGTTGACGCTTAAGAGTCGATCGCGCTATACGGGTAGATACAGCATGCCGCGCCCACCATTGCCGCGGCGGCGAGAGATCGCCAGTGCTCCAACCGGACCCTGGGACGGTGACGGTGATGACGATCGATGCCCTGGTGGCGGGCGTTCAGACCACCGACGCCCGGGCGCGCTCGTTTCGCGTTGGGCACTCCGTCTCGACCGCACCGCGCGAGGCCGCGATCGAGGCGGCCGAGACTGCGCTGCGTGGACGAAGCCCCAAGCTGCTGCTCGTCTTCGCGCCGTGCGCGTCCGCGGCCGACGAGATCGCCGAAGCCGTCGGAACGGCGGCGACCGCGGCCGGCGTGCCCGACATCCCCGTGGTCGGCTGCAGCACCACCGGCCTTATCGGGCCGGCGCCGCATCTGCGGCCGGATGCCGGCGTCGTGATCCTGGGAGTCGGCGGCGACCTGGACGTCAGCACGGCGTGCGCCCGCGACCTGAGCCAGCGTCCACGCGAGGTGGGCGCGGAGGTGGCGGCCGCGCTGCAACCGTTGCCCGACCGTGCCAACCACGTAGCGATCGTCCTCACGGATGTTCTGGCCGGAGACCACCAGGAGTTGATCCGCGGTGCCTACGGCGAGCTCGGCGCGACGGTGCCGATGGTGGGCGCGGTTGCCGGCAGTGGTGTCGTGCCCGGTCGAGCCTGGCAAATGTACGGCGGCACGGTCATGCGCGACGCCGTGGTGGCGGCCCGGTTGAGCAGCGACGCGCCGATCGGCATCTCGGTACGCCACGGCTGGCGGGGACAGGGCGCGCCGATGCTGGCCACGGCGAGCACGGGCAACGAGCTGTACACGCTCGATGACCGGCCGGCTCTCGATGTCTTCCTGGCCCGGCACGGTGCCCCAGCCAGCCTCGAGGACGACGCAGCGGCATTCGCTGCATTCGCGCTCGCCCGACCACTGGCCATATCCCGGCGCGGCGAACTCGCGATCCGGCAGGTGGTGCAGGCCGACCCGCGGACCCGGGCGCTCATCTGCGCCGCGGTGGTGCCAAAGGGAGCCGAGGTTTGGCTCGGTACGACCGACGTGGACGCCACGGTCAGTGCGACCGACATCGCCTGTGCCGAAGCGGTGGCCGCGCTCGGGGAGACTCCCGCGCAGGCGCTGCTCGTCTTCGACTGCGCCGCCCGGCGGGCCGTGCTGCAGTCCGAGGGCATGCGGGCCGAGCTGGCCGCGATGCGGCGCCACTGCGGCGACGGCGCGTTCGTGGGCTGCTACGGCAACGGGGAGATCGCTCGAGTTCGGGGCGCGAACGGCTTCCACAATCAAACCGTCGTTGCGTGCGCGATCGGCTGAGTCCCATGGCCGACGCCCGCACCGACCAGACGTGGGGCACGTCCCAGCTCGTCGAGTTCCTGGCTGTCCTTTCTGGACAGTTAGACGAACGCGTGGCCATGCGCGCCGCAGTGGAGAGAGTGCTCGAATCTCTCGACGCCGAGATCGGGATCTTGCTCGACGGCGACGGTGCGCCAACCGTCGTCGTCGGCCTCCACGCCGAGGACAAGCGACTGTTCCAACTGATCGCCGCCGGGCTCGACGAGGGAACGGGTGCGTACCTCGACGGATTCGGCGAGTGCCGCACGGCGTGCGCCGCACTCGCGGCTGGCGAGCACTCGTACCGGCTGCTCGTCGCGCGGCTCGGCGTCGAGGACTTCATGCCGAAGGAACTCCTGCTACTGCGCGGAATGGCCTGGGTGCTCGATCTGACCCGGCGACAGTTCGCGGTGCTCACCGAACTCAACGAGCGGCAGCGGGTACTTGAGCAGCTTTCCCGGGTCCAGCGCGACATCGCCGCCCGGGTGCCGCTGCCGGAGGTGTTCGACGCGGTGACCCAGAGCGCGCTCAGCCTGGTCGGATCGGAGTACGCGGTGCTGCACCTGTTCGACAAGGTGGGCCCGAGCGCCTTGTCGGTCAGCGGAGTTTCCGAGCCGGGCCGCCCCGAGCCGTGGCTGCTGCAGTTCAGCGGCGCGGTCGGCGAAGAGGTATGGCGCCGCGATGAGCCCGTGCGCAGTCCGGACTCGTGCGACGGCGCTGTCGTCCGCTGCCGGCGGTCCGCGCTGGGGGCTCCGGTGCGCGAGAACGGTGCAGTGGTCGGCGCCCTCGTCGTCATTTCTCCGGCATACGGCGACAGGTTCGCCGAGAGCCAGGAGCAGGCCCTGATCACGTTCGCGGACCAGGTGAGTGTGGCGCTGTCGGACGCCCGCACCCACCTCGCCGCTCAGCACGCCGTACGCGACGTCGTGACCGGACTGCCCAACCGGGTGCTCTTTCTCGATCAGCTGGAGAGCGCACTCGCCGCCGGAAGTCGGGTACACGTGCTCTTCCTCGATCTGGACGGTTTCAAGCACGTCAACGACACGCTCGGGCACGCGGTCGGCGACGAGATGTTGCGCCGCGTCGGTCGGCGGTTGCGGGAATCCTTGCGAAGCGACGAACGGCTCGCCCGCTTCGGCGGTGACGAGTTCGCGGTGCTGCTCCAGAGCCAGACCGACGACGGCGTGCGCCGGTGCGCCGAGCGACTGCTCGCGGCCATGGGCCGGCCATACCAGATCGGCTCGGAGCAGATCACGATCGGCTCGAGCATCGGCGTCGCGCCGGCCGGCGACGGCTCGTCGGCGGCGGATGTGTTGCGCAATGCCGATACGGCCATGTACCGCGCCAAGCACGCTGGCGGCGGCCGCCTCGTCATGTTCGACCCGCAGCCGCACACTGTGCTGCGCCATCGCGGCGCGGAGGCCGAGCTGCGCGATGCCATGGACACCGAGGCGGTGCGGGTGGCGTTCCAGCCGATCGTCGGCCTGCGCGACGGGACGCTGCACGCCGTCGAGGCCCTGGCCCGTTGGGATCACCCGACTCGAGGCCCGGTGCCGCCGGCTGACTTCATTCCGCTGGCAGAGGAGACCGGTCTGATCGTTCCCCTCGGGCTCAAAGTTCTGGCGACGGCGTGCGCCCATGCCGCGGCCTGGTCGGAGGTTGTCGACGATCGTCCCGGCCCGAGCGTCACGGTCAACATCTCGGCCCAACAGCTGCACGACCCCGGGTTCCTCACCGACGTGCGGGGCGTGCTCGCCGACGCGCGGCTCGATGCCGACCGCCTGATTCTCGAGGTCACCGAATGCACGATGGCGGGCGACCTCGACGGCGTGCTCGATGTGATGCTGCGGCTGCGGGAGATCGGGGTACGCCTGGCCATCGACGACTTCGGGACCGGTTACTCGGCCCTGTCGTACCTGCGCATGTTTCCGATCGAGTTCCTCAAGGTCGATACGTCCTTTGTGGAGAGTATCGCGCCGCCGTGGCAGGGACGGGAGTTCGTCGAGGCGATCGTCCGCCTCTCGCATGCGCTGTCGATGACGCCCGTGGCCGAGGGCGTGGAGACCGAGGATCAGGTGGCGGCGCTGCTCGAGGTTGGCTGCGAGATCGGCCAGGGATTTCTGCTCGCGCGGCCGATGTCGTCAGCCGACATCGTGACCTTCGCCAGTGCCGACCCAGCCCTGCGGCAGCGGGAACACCGTTTGGCATACGTGGACGCACGTCTGGGGCAGGATCAATAGGGGGAGTCGTGTCAACTCGCACACTGATCTCCGGATACCTCGCCTGGATGGCCTTCCTGGCGGTGGCGAACTTCTCGCTGCCTAACCAGCACGTCTTCATCTGGACCGCCATCGGAGTCACCAGTGCGGTGGTCATCTTGGTTGGCGTCTGGCGCAATAAGCCGCGGCGCGCCGGGCCGTGGTTCCTGCTCGCCGGTGCGGTGACCTGCCTGGTCGCGGGTGACCTCACTGCCGATCTTCTCGTGCGCGCCTTTCACCAGCCGGATCCGTTCCCCTCGCTGGCCGACCTGTTCTACCTGACCATGTACCTGCTGGTGGCATCGGGCATGGCGTGGCTCTACCGGCTCGGCGTGGTGCGCCGGGACGCGGCCGGCGTGCTTGACGCGCTGACTCTGACCACCGGTGTCCTGCTCTTGTCGTGGGTCTACCTGATCGGGCCGTATGTCGAGAACCCTGATCTGACCGGACTGGAGAAGGCGATCTCCATCGCTTATCCACTCGGCGACATCCTTGGTCTCGCGGTTGGGGCCAGCCTGGTGGCCTCGATGCGCGCCACGCCGGCGCTGCGGCTGCTCGCCGTCGGCGGCGTTGGGCTGCTCGTCGCCGACATTGCGTACGGGGTCATCCAGCTCAACGGGACCTGGCGGGTGGGCACTCCGGTCGATCTCGGTTGGATCGCCTTCTACGTCTGCTGGGGCGCGGCCGCACTGCATCCGTCCATGAGAGAGCTCACCGAGCCCAAGGTGCTCCCTCGCCGAGACGAGCGGGTGCGCCGGCTGATCCTGCTGGGTCTGTCCTGTCTCATCGCCCCGGCCGTCCTGCTGATCGAGGTGCTGACCGGCGACGTCCACGACGGCCTCATCATCGCCGTGCTCTCGGCCGTGCTCTCGGTGCTGGTGCTGGTCCGTTTGGGCCGGGCGGTGCGGATCCAGCGCGCGTCAGCCGAACGGGAGCGCGCGCTACGCGGGGCCGGTGCGGCGCTGCTATCGACAACCGACACGGCTGGGGTGTCCACAGTGGTCACTGAGGCGGTGTCCCGGCTCCTTCCACCGGGCCGCGCGCACCGCGTGGAGCTGGACATCGCCGAACCGGCCGGCGACGGCCGGTCCGGCTCGATCGCCTCCCGGGGGACGGAACCGGTCGAGCCTGCCACCGCGATGGTCTACACCACGACCTTGCCGCCCGAGGTGCAACATCGATTGGGTGAGTTCGAGGTAACGCTGCGAGCGCCACTGCCGACCGAGCGGGGACGCGCCGGCACCCTGTACATCAATGCGGAGGAGACCGCGCTGGTCGCACTCCAGGAGTCGGCCCAGGTCCTCGCCGGGCAGGTAGGACAGACCCTGAACCGGATCGCGCTGAACGCCGAGGTGGACCGGCGCAACAGCGAAGCGTACTTCCGCACCCTCGTGCTCAACACCACCGACGTTATCCTGATCCTCGACCTTGCCGACCGGGTCCGCTACGCCAGTCCCTCCGCGGCTAGCCTGTTCGAAACCACCGACCTGACCGGGGCCGCGCTGCCGCACCTCGTCGAGACGATCAGCATTGGCGAAGTCCGCCGTCGGCTGGACCGGGTCCGCGCCGGCGAGCCGGACCGCCGTGCTGATGACTGGCACGTGCGCCGGCCCAGCGCCGGCGAGGCCCTCGTCGAGGCCTCCTGTCGCGACCTACGCGGAGAGCCCACTGTGGACGGTCTCGTCGTCACGTTGCGGGATGTGACCGAGAGCCGGCGAATGCAGGACGAGCTCTACCGTCGGGCAACCTACGACGCGCTGACCGGGCTGCCCAACCGGGAAGTCTTCATGCTCGCCGCCAAACGCGCCATCGACGGGGCCGTGCGCAACGGCTGCCGCGCTGGCGTGATCGTGACCGAGCTGGACGACTTCAAGATGGTCAACAACACCATGGGCCACACGGCCGGCGACGAACTGCTCGCCATGGTGGGTCTGCGGCTGACTGTTGCGCTGCGCGAGCTGGGGACGATCGTGCCGGCCAATGGCGGCGAGTGGACTGTGTCCCGGCTCGGGGGCGACGAGTTCGCCGCATGCATCAGTGGAGTCACGTCGGACGCGGAGGTGCAGCGGGCGGTCGGCACCGTGATGGCGTGCTTCAACGAGCCGTTCGTGCTCAGCCAGGGCGCCGTGACGGTCGCTGCCAGCGTCGGTGTGGCGATGACCGCCCAGACGACCGATTCGCAGGAGCTGCTGCGCCAGGCCGACCTCGCCGTATCCGTGGCGAAGGCGGCGGGCAAGGGGCGGTCGCTGCAGTACGAGGCGTCCCTGCACACGACGGTGGTTGACCGGCTTCGACTACGCAACGACCTGGAGCGAGCGGTGGCTTCAGGCGATTTCGTGCTCGAATTCCAGCCGATCGTGGCATTGCCGACCGGCCGCACCGCGGGCTTCGAGGCGCTCGTGCGCTGGGACCACCCGGTACGCGGACGCCTGTCGCCGGCGGAATTCATTGACCTGGCCGAGGAGAGTGGTCTGATCGTCCCGCTGGGCAATTGGGTTCTGCACCACGCGATCCGCGCCGCCGCCGGCTGGCAGCACGCGCGTCCGGACGATCGGCCATACGTGAGCGTCAATGTCTCGGCGCGCCAGCTGCGCACGCCCGGCTTCGTCGACCGGGTGCGCGATGAACTCGCGGACTCGGACCTGCCCCCCGGTCGGTTGACCCTCGAGATCACCGAAAGCCTGCTCGCGCGCGGCGGCGGGGTCGACCTTGAACTCGCGGAACTGCGCGCCGATGGCGTCCGGGTGGCCATCGACGATTTCGGAACCGGCTTCTCCTCGTTGAGCTATCTGCGTCAACTCCCGGTCGACGTGCTCAAGCTCGACAAATCGTTCGTCGATACGATCACCTCGTCGAGGGAGCAGCACGCGATCATCAGCGCGGTCACTCAGATAGCCCGTACGCTCAATCTCGAGGTGGTGGCCGAAGGCATCGAGACAGAGGAAGAACTCGATGTTCTGTCGGCCGTGGGGTGCGGTTTCGGGCAGGGTTACCTGTTGTCGCGTCCGATGAGCTACGTTGGCGCCGTCAACTGGCTTCGCGACGAGGTCGCCATGCCAGTGGGGGAGGGCCGGAGCAGCCGGTAGTAACACCGCGGCATCCGGCCAGCACAAGGGAGGCGCGGTGCTCGCCGACATCACCAGTTATCTGGACCCGCGGTTCGCTCAGCTCGAGGAGCTACGCACTCTAACCAACATGTGGGACGCGGTCATCGAGGAGGTTCGCGGCCGCGAGATCCGGATCGGGGACCACTGGCTCGTCGACTGGGCGTCGTGCAACTACCTCGGACTCGATCTTGACCCCGACGTAATCGCCGCTGTTACGGAGCAGGTGGCGAAGTGGGGCACGCATCCCGGGTGGTCCCGGATGCTCGGCAGCCCGAGGCTGTATCCCGACATCGAAGAGCGACTGACCGAGCTGCTCGGGGCACCCGATACGTTGGTCCTGCCGACGATCAGTCAGATCCACCTCTCGGTCATCCCCGTCCTCGCCGGCCGCGGCACGGTCATAGTCGAGAATCTGGCCCACAAGACGATCTACGACGGCTGCGTGCACGCGCGAGCGGTCGGTGCGACCGTGCATCGCTTCCGCTCCGGTGACCTCAACCGGCTCGAGGATCTGCTGAAGGAATCGACCGTCGGGCCTCGGCTGGTCTGCCTCGACGGGGTCAACAGCATGACCGGCAACCTGCCCGATCTTTCGGCCTACAGCCGGCTGTGCCGGGAGTACGGCGCGATCCTCTACGTCGACGACGCCCATGGCTTCGGCGTGATCGGCGAGCGACGGCCGGACGAGGCATCCCCGTACGGCGCGCGCGGCAACGCGATCGTGCGACATCAAGGCGAGTCCTACGACGACGTGATCCTCGTCGGCGGGTTCTCCAAGGCGTACTCGTCGCTGTTGGCCTTCCTGGCCGTGCCGACGCGTCTGAAGAACTACCTGAAGGTGACCGCCGCGCCGTACCTGTACTCCGGCCCGTCACCGGTGGCCTCGCTCGCGAGCGTCCTGGCCGGCATGGACGTCAACGCGATTCGGGGGGAGCAGATGCGAGCCGACCTCTATCGGATGTCGAAACGGCTACTGGACCACATCCGGGCGTTGGGTGTGGTCACCCTCAACACCGATGACACACCGATCATCGAGCTGCCGATCTCGACAGATCACGACCTCGTCGACGTCTCGCACGAGCTGTGGCGGCGCCGACTCTTCGTGACGCTGGCGCCCTACCCCGGAGTGCCCAAGGACCAGGTGGGGTTCCGGATCCAGGTCACCGCCGCGCACACGGACGAACAGGTGGAACACCTCGTGTCGGCACTGACCGACCTGGCCAAGGACGGCACCCTTCGCCGCATTCCATAACTCAGCCGCGAACTCGGCCGCGTTCCATAACTCAGCCGCGTTCCATAACTCGTTTGGCCGACCGATACCCTTTCAGAGTGACCCTGCGCCTGTACGACACCGCGACCCGCTCGGTGCGGGACTTCGTCCCGCGTGTGCCTGGTGAGGTCGGGATCTATCTGTGTGGGCTCACGGTCCAGTCGCCACCCCACATCGGTCACCTGCGCTCGGTGGTGAACTACGACGTACTGTCGCGATGGCTGCGGCAGGGCGGGTATCGGGTGTCGTTTATCCGCAACATCACCGACATCGACGACAAGATCCTGATCAAGTCGAGCGAGGCTGGCGTGCCGTTCTGGTCGCTGGCCTACGCGAACGAGCGGATTCTGGCCGATCACTACGCACGGCTCGGAGTGCTCCCGCCGACGTATGAGCCGCGCGCGACCGGTCACGTGCCCGAGATGCAGGAGCTGATCGAGCAGCTGATCGCCGACGGGCACGCCTATCCGGCGAGCGACGGCTCCGGTGATGTCTACTTCGACGTCGGCACCTTCCCGGCGTACGGCCAGCTCTCCGGGCAGAGGCCGGAGAACATGCAGGCGGCCGCCGACGGGCCCGACCGGGCCAAGCGCGACCCGCGCGACTTCGCACTCTGGAAGGGCGCCAAGGCCGATGAGCCGGTGGAGGCCCAGTGGCCATCGCCGTGGGGTCGCGGACGGCCGGGTTGGCACATCGAGTGCTCCGCCATGTGCTGGCGCTATCTCGGCCCCGAGTTCGACATTCACGGGGGCGGTCTGGACCTCGTCTTCCCGCACCACGAAAACGAGCTGACGCAATCGCACGCCGCGGGACTGCCGTTCGCCCGGTTCTGGGTACACCACGGTCTGCTGAACCTCAATGGTTCGAAGATGGCTAAGTCCGAGGGCAACGTCATCGATCTGCCGGCCATCGAGGCCCTGGGCATCCGCCCGGTCGAGCTGCGCTACTACCTCTCGGCACCGCACTACCGGTCTGTGATCGACTACACCGACGAGTCGCTGCGGGAGGCGGCGGCCGCCTACCGCCGGCTCGAGGGCTTCGTGCAACGGGCCACCGAGATGGTCGGGGCCGTCCCTCGGCGGGGCAAGGCACCTCAACCGCGTGCGGCATTCGTCAAGGCCATGGACGACGACCTCAACACGTCTAAGGCGCTGGCCGTCGTGCACGACCTGGTCCGAGAGGGCAACGCCGCGCTGGCCGAGGGTGATTCGGCAACGGTCGGAAAAATCCTTCCGGTGGTACGGGTGATGCTCGACATTCTCGGCCTGGACCCGCTGTCTCCACAGTGGATTGATACGGGCTCCGCCGAACTTCGTGGTGTGGTCGACTCGCTGGTGGCGCTCGCGCTGGACCAACGGGCGGCCGCCCGTGCCCGCAAGGACTGGGCCGCGGCCGACGCGGTACGCGATCAGCTCAAGGCGGCCGGCATCGTCGTCGAAGACACGCCCAGCGGTCCACGATGGACTGTGGGTACCTGATGCCCGGAAACTCCGAGCGGCGCGGGCGTCGCGGCACCAGCAAGAAGGGCGCCACCACCGGCTCCGGCGGCAAGAACCGGGCCGGGTTGCAGGGGCGCGGTCGGACCCTGCCCGCCGACGAACGACCGTGGCACAAGGGGTACTCGGGCGACGAGGAGCTACCGGGCAAGACCGCTCGCAAGCAGGAGCGCGAGCGCCGGGCCGCGGCGGCCCAGGGTCGAGCTCCAAAGGTCGGAATCCCGGGCTCGAAGTCGACCACCTCACGCGGCGGCGCGGCTCGCACGGGTGCCGCCATGCGAGGAGCCTCGGCCCGGCCCCGCGTGGCCCCAGGCCGAAAGGCGAGGGCGCCCCGCGAGGCGGCCGAACTCGTCGTGGGGCGCAATCCCGTGCTCGAGGCACTGCGCACGCACACCCCATGCATCGCTCTGTTCGTGGCCATCGGGATCGAGATCGACGAGCGAATGACCGAGATCGTCCGCACGGCGACCGACCGGGGCGTACCGCTGCTGGAGATCAGCCGAGCTGAGCTCGACCGGATGACCGGCGGCGTGCTCCATCAGGGTGTCGGGCTGCAAGTGCCGCCCTTCGCCTATGAACCGTTCGAGGACTTGCTGGCCGCGGCCGGTGAGGCCCCGATGCCCTTGCTCGTGGCGCTGGACGGCGTCACCGACCCACGCAATCTGGGCGCGGTGGTCCGTTCGGCCGCGGCGTTCGGGGCGCAGGGGGTCTTCCTCCCCGAGCGCCGCACGGCCGGCATGACCGCAACGGCCTGGCGCACCTCGGCCGGCGCCGCGGCCCGGCTACCGGTGTCGCAGGTGACCAACCTCACCCGGGCGCTGGTCGCCTGCAAGGACGCGGGCTTCACGGTGGCGGGGCTCGATGCCGATGGAAGCACCCGGATCTACGACCTCGAAGCCGCGGTCGGTCCGCTCGTGGTCGTCGTCGGTTCCGAGGGCCGCGGGCTGTCCCGCCTCGTCGGGGCGACCTGCGACCTCCGGGTGAGCATCCCCATTCAGTCCACAGTAGACTCGTTGAACGCCTCCGTGGCCGCGGCGGTCACTCTGGCCGAGGTGGCTCGGCGCCGCTCCCTTGCTCCGTAACGAAGGACGCCCTCACTATCGCTTCCGACAACGAGGGACGCCTTCCTTACATCGAGGCGGAGACCTGAGCCGGCACCTTGTTGGCCGCGCAGAACTCGCAGTTGGCCCGGTCAACCCAGCTCGTCTTTTCGAGGTCTGCCGCCGTGAGAGCCGAGGAGCCGAGATCTACGCGGATGCTGCTCCGCAGCCGCCACAGCGCGTCGGCGTACGGGTGGTATGCGTCGTGGTAGGGCACGGTGTACAGCTTCACGCCGTCGCGCACCGCGTCCCGTAGCTCGCCCAGGAGTCGCAGCGCCTGCTCGGCCGGAGCGACCACCTTCGGACTGCCGGCGATAAGCAGCTTCTCGCGTCCCTCGTAGACGCCAGCGTCACCGAACACCCGTCGGGCCTGGGCCGGCAGATCGTCGGGTCGGTAGTTCGGTTCGGCCAACTGGCGCAGCCGGGCCTGGGCCGCGTCCAGGGCCACGAGGTACTCGACGTAACTCTGGCGGCGGTCGGCGCTGATCACACGACGCCGCTCATCGCGGCTCCGCAGCGTGTGCGCCACAACGGATCCGAGCAGTGCCGCCGCGCCGCCAACGACTGTCGACAATAGAGTCAGCCAGTTCACGGTCATCCATCCTCGCATGCACCTGCGTGGCACGTTCGCCCTGGCCGATGAGCCGGGCCGTACGATTGCTCAGTCGCTCCGTTCGGGCAGGTGAAGTCTCATGAGCGCCAAGAAGCGCCGGTTTACCCGGATCGGTAACCGCATCGGCGTGTGGATGTACCGAGTCCTCAACGGGCGGCTCGCCAGCGGTCGGAAGAATGTACACGTATTGATGGTCACGACCCCCGAGCGCCGAACCGGAGTCCCCCGGTCGACCTGTGTCCGCTACCTCAAGGCGGGTGGTGGGCTGATCGTCTGGGGCACCGGGGCGGGCTCACCTATCGACCCGGACTGGTTCCGCAAGCTTCGCGCGACGACAACGGCCGACGTGCAGGTCGGCGCGCGACACCCGAACGTGCGCCCCCGCGAACTGAAAGGAGCGGAACGAGACTCGATGTGGAATGACGTCGTACTGGCTCAGGCACCCGAGGTCGCGAAGTACGCGCAACGCGCTGGCCGCACGATTCCAGTGGCCGTGTTGGAGCCGATCGAAGAACGAGGCAGCTGACTCAGCTTTCCACGGGAATGTAGAACCCGTTCGTGGCGGCGACCGCGGTGCGCACCACGTCCGGGCTGGCCCCCGAGGCCTGGTACGCGGCACCCCACGCCTCGCTGCTCCCGGTCATGAAGCGGCGCGCCTCGTCGCTCATGGCCCAGGCCTGCTTGTCATCGGCCGATGCGCCCTCGCGCGAGGCCAGGTGCCGGCCGAGCCCGAGTACGGTGAGATCCCAACCGACGCCAACGGCGCCGGGACCGAACTGATCCCACATCTCCGACGGAACGGTGGCCGTGTGCTCGAGCTCGAAGACCGTACCGGCGTCGGCCGGGGTCAGCCGTACTTCGACCTCGCTGAAGCTGTCCGGGCTCGGCTCGCCCATCACCCAACTCACCCGTAACAGCCGGGGCGGCTCGCAGGCGAGGATCTGGCCGCTGGCGTTGCCCTCGAGCTGATAGTGCCCACCGAGCTTCAGGTCGCCAATGATGGGCAGCAACCAGCGGTTGATCCGCTCGGCCGTGGTCAGCGCATCCCACACGTCCTCGATGTCGGCGGTGTACGTCCGTCGCAATAGGACGGTCTTGCCGTCGGCAACCGGAGTCTTGCCCGGGCCGGTCTCCCGATGGATTGCCGCCAGCTCCCGTGCGATATCCATCACGCTGTCTCCTTCTCTATTCCGGTGCCCGGCCGGGCCCTCCGGCGACCTCGGGCCAGCTCTGTGGCGAGTGCGTCCAGGCGTTGGTTCCAGAACCCGCGGAACTGGTCAAGCCACTGGTCGACTTCCTCCAGGGGTGCGGGCGCGACCGCATAGAGGCGCCGCGCACCGTCCGGCCGTACGGTCGCAAAACCGTTGTCCCGCAGCACCCGCAGGTGTTGAGAGACGGCGGGCTGCGAAATGCGGAACTCCTCCTGGATCACCCTCGTGACCGATCCGGACGTCTGCTCGCCCGCCGCCAGAAGCTCGAGGATGCGCCGCCGGACCGGATCTCCCAACACGTCGAACGCGTGCATGTCGCTCATCGTACCAGGCTTTGCTTATATAAGCAGTACATGGCATAAGAGCCCGGTTCCCCGTGAAACGCTGCGCTCACAGGGTTTGGGTGAGGCGCAGCGCGAGCTTGGGGCAGGTGCTGACCGCGCGCCGGGCGTGACCCGCGACTGGTTCCGGGACCTCTGCGTCCCGCGTGCCTTCGAGGACCCGGGGGTAGCCCCAGGGATCCCGGTCGAGCAACTCGGGAAGCAGCTCAATGCAGATTCCACGGCCGTCACACGCGGTCCAATCGATGTGCAGATGCTGCGTCATCGGGCCTGCTCCAGCGCGACGCAGCCACCGCGAAGATGAGCCCGAACGTCATCGGCGAACGTGCGCATGGTGCTCGCGACGAGACGGGCGCTGCCGTCGGGATGGTGGCAGGCCCCGCGGCCGATGACCAACCTCGTCAGCTGCTCCACCTGCTGCGGCAGGTGGTGGCTCCGGTCCCGGTGGGCCAGCCGGCGGAGCGTGTCGGCGAGCCGAGGCAGGCCGTTTCGGCATGGTCCACATTGGGCCGCGCTCTGTCCGGCGAGGTAGCCGGCGATGTTAGCGCTGTACACCAATGGGCAGACGCGAGCGGGCAGTGCTACCACGACTCCGGCGCCCGGAGCGGCCCCGTACGGCGCTAGTCCCTCTCGGGTCATTGAGGTGTCTACCTCGGTCGCCGGTACCCAGGCGCCGTGGAAGCCCCCGACGAGGATGGCGCGCAGCGGCTCGGACGGGCCGCCGGCCACGTTGAGAACCGAGCCCAGCGAAACGCCAGGCGGCAGTTCCACCACCCCGGGACGAGCGACGGCACCGCTCACGGTCGCCAGAAATGTGCCGGACGATCCAAACCAGGCCGACCCCCGCCGGGCGATCAGGGCCAGGTGGGCCAAGGTCTCGACGTTCTGCACACACGTTGGCAAACCATGGACGCCGTTCTGGACGACGAGGCGAGCCTTGTCACGAGGCATTGCCGGCTTGCCTTCGACGGCGGCCACCACCGCCGACTCCTCGCCAGCGATGAACGAGTCGGGCGCCACAACGATCTCCACCCCAGTCGCGTCGGACCGCTCGGCGATTGCCGCTAGCACCGTGTCCAAAGAGAACTGTCTGATGTAGACAATCACTCGACTGGCCCGCACCGCTGAGGCGACGAGGCGGAGACCGTCGAGTACCAGGTGCGGCGAGTAGGCCAGCAGCGTCTGATCCTTGCCGCTCGCGGGCTCACCCTCGGCGCCGTTGGCGATGACGACCGCACCGCCTCCGCCGGCCGCCACCGCGGCCAGCTTCCGCGCGGTGGGAAAGCCCGCGCCGCCCCGACCCGTAAGCCCCGCTGCGGCGACCTCCTCGATCAGGGCGTCGCCGTACCACCGTGGCAGGGGGCCATGGACCGCGAGGTGTGCCGGGTAGTCCCGCAGATCGCCAGTCAGCAAGCCTGTCCCGCTCATGGTCTGCGTCATCGTGGTCCCTGCGTCGTGATGGTCGGCGGTGGTGTGACCGAAGGCGCGGGCACACGGGCGGTCGCGACTTCGGAGAAGGATGCGGCCAGTCGCCACATCACGGCACCGCCGACCGCGGCGATGCAGACGATGGCCGTCCCCGTTAGCCAGACCTGACCCACATCGGTGCCGGTGCCCAGTCCGTGCGCCACGGCCGCGGGCCAGGCGAGGTATGCGAGCCAGTGCACCAGGCGGAACGTCCGCTGCCCCAACCGGTGGCGCAACAGCCCGGTGACGATCAGGGCCAGCACCACGTCGAGCGCGACCGCGCCCAGGCCAGACCACAGTGGACGGTAGGTCGCGGTGAACGGCACCACCAGATTGATCAAGTGCAACTGCGCGTAGGGGTCGGCAAGCAGGGTGAGGACATGCAGACCGAGGAAGGTAACCGCGAGAAGCGCGAGATTGCGGTGCACGGTGCCTACAGCGAACCGCGGCAGCCCGGGCAGCGGACGGCCCGACCGATGCACGATGCCGAGTAGCACGACCGCGGTCAGCAGCAGCAGCGTCACCAGTCCGCTGCCGCGGGCCAGGTACCACAGGTACTCGGTCATCCCGCCTCCTCCCGCGCCGGCCACCCATTGACCGTGTGGACCTGTTTGTCCGCACCCACCAAGCGGGCCGGGAGCCGGAGCCAGCTCAGGGCGGACAGCCCACGCACGATCGCCGCGGTGGCGTACGTATTGGCGTCGACGCACCGCCAGGCCCCGACCGAGACCGTCCGCCACACCGGCGGGACGGGCCACCCGGTCCGCGGATCGACGATGTGGTGCATCGTGCGGCCGTCGGCCGCCCAGGTCCGGGCGATCGTGCTCGACGTCGCGACGGCGGCGCCAGCCGGGACGGCGATCACTTGCGTCGGCTCAGCGGGCCCGTCAGACACGAGGACATGCCATCCCCCGAACGGAGCCGGGCCTGCCGTCGCCACATCGCCACCCAGGCTGACCAGCGCGCCAACCCCCAGCGTGCGGGCGATGACGTCGGCAGCGCGGTCGGCCGCGTACGCCTTGGCGGTGGCACCGAGGTCGAGCCGGGCTCCCTCCGGCAGCGTCAGCCACCGTCCATCCAATGTGACCTCCCGCCAGTCGCGCCGCCGTACAAGGTTCACCGGGCCTAGCCGGACTGAGTCGCCGATCAGCTCGAAGTCGCGGTCGTATCCCAGCCGTACCAAGGCGTTCCCTACGGTCGGATCGACATCGCCATTCGTGCGCTCGGCGGCGACGAGTGCACATGCCACGAGCTCGGCCAGCAGCGGGCTGATGCCGACGGGGCGGCCGGTCGGCAGGGTCATCAACTCCGAGTCAAACCGGAACCGGCTGGCCGTCGCATCGACGGCGGCGAGTTCCCGTCGAAGGAGCTCAGTTGCGTCATCCCGGGCAGCCCGGTCGGTGACCACAGCTCGAGCGGTCGTGCCCCAGACGCTCCACTGCGCCGTGTGGTCATCGACGGGAAGCAGCTCCTGCAGGGGCATTTCACGACCCGCCCGAACTGGCATGCGGTGCCCGATTGTGAACGCCGCCGTTGCCGAACGAGGGTGCGGTTCCCTGGTCGGTAGAGCCGCCATTGTTAGCGTCCGTCGAATTCTGGTCGGTCGTCGAGTCCTGACCCGTCGGCTGGGTCGACGCCCGGGCCAACCCGGCGAAAGCCACAACGGCGACGACTGACGCGGCGGCGACGCCGACGGTCACCGTAGTGGTGCGACGTAGACCGACTTCGCGGCTCACCGACTTCGACATGTGGGCCAGCCTGGTACGTCCAGCTGATGCACCCATGTGGCCCGGCTGTGTCTTGTCTGTGGATGCGTCCAGGGTGGAGCCGGTGGTCAGGATTGAACTGACGACCTACCGCTTACAAGGCGGTTGCTCTACCACTGAGCTACACCGGCGTGCTGTGACGATGGTACGCGAGCGCCGGCCAGGCTCCTCCGGAGATACGAGGCGAAGCGATCTTGACCGTCAGGACTTGGCACAACGTGACAGGTGCGTTTACGGTGACAACTACCACCGGCCTCCCCGGCGGTGGTTGTCCGTGACCGACGGGCCGGCGAGGGTGCCGGTGCAGAAGCCGCGGACCTTTCACTCGGATCGTCCGGCACGTTCCTGCCGGTGAAAGGTGGTTCCTTCAGCATGGCTACCGTCACGTACGCGAAGGCAACCCGGGTTTATCCCGGCTCTACACGGCCCGCCGTTGACAAGCTCGACCTGCAAATTGCGGACGGGGAGTTCCTCGTCCTCGTGGGCCCCTCCGGTTGCGGAAAGTCCACCAGCCTGCGGATGCTCGCTGGACTCGAGGAGATCGACGAGGGCGCGATCTTCATCGATGAAACCGACGTCACGAACGTGCCGCCCAAGGCGCGCGACATCGCGATGGTGTTCCAGAACTACGCCCTCTACCCCCACATGACCGTGTATGAGAACATGGCGTTCGCGTTGAAGCTGCGGCGCACTCCAAAACCGGAGATCGACCGTCGGGTCAAGGATGCGGCGCGCCTGCTCGACATGGACGAGTCCCTGCTCGGCCGCAAGCCGAAGGCACTCTCGGGTGGCCAGCGCCAGCGGGTCGCCATGGGCCGCGCCATCGTACGTGAGCCCCAGGTGTTCCTCATGGACGAGCCACTGTCCAATCTGGACGCCAAGCTCCGGGTGCAGACGCGCGCCCAGATCGCGGCGCTGCAGAAGCGGCTCGCGGTCACGACGGTATACGTCACCCACGACCAGGTCGAGGCCATGACCATGGGCGACCGCGTCGCCGTGCTGCTCGATGGCGTGCTGCAGCAGGTCGATTCGCCGCGGGCGCTCTACGACCATCCGGCGAACGTGTTTGTTGCCGGCTTCATCGGCTCGCCTGCCATGAACATCCGCACCGTCTCGATGAGCGACAACGGCGCCGACTTCGGTGGGCTGCTTGTCCCGCTCACACGCGAGCAGGTGGCCGCCGCGCGCCAGGATGGTGGCGGCAGCAAGGTCACCATCGGCTTCCGTCCCGAGCACACCGAGCTCGTCGGCGCTGGCGAGGGTGGCGTCCCGATCATCGTTGAGCTCGTCGAGGAGCTGGGCTCGGACGCCTATGTCCACGGCCACGCCGCGCTCAACGGCGGCGCCGACGGGGACACCCTCGTGGTGCGCACCGACGGCCGGGTCGTCCCGCGGCTCGGCGAGACCGTGTACCTTCGGCCGCGGCCCGGCTCGCAGCACGTCTTCCACGCCACCACTGGTGCCCGCCTCTAGCGCACCCGTAACCGGCAGGCCGCTCGCGATCTTGGGCGGATGCGCGTTGTCAGAGATCGACTAACGCGCATTTTCCCAAGATCGGCGGGGCGAGCGGCCCAAGATCGGCGAATTAGACGCGGCGTACGTCGATGCCCAGAGCGATAAAGGGTGCGATGACGTCGTCGGCGGCGTCGGAATCGGTGACGAGGGTCGCCACCTTTTCCACCGGGCAGACGCGGGCAAAGGCGTGCCGTCCGAGCTTGGAGGAGTCGGCGATCACGACGATCTGGCGGGCGCGCGAGGCGAGCAGGCTGTTCATCGCCGCCTCCCCCTCGTGGTGCGCGGCTGCACCCAATGTGGCGTCGAACGCGTCCACCCCCAGGAAAGCCAGGTCGAGGGTGAGTTCCCGGAGAATGCCGGTGGCCAGCGGCCCGACGAGTTCGTACGACTGGGGCCGGATCACCCCGCCCGTGACGACGATCTTCATGCGCGACCGGACGACGAGCTCGTTGGCGATGTTGAGCGCGTTCGTCACCACGGTGAGCTGGGGTCCGTCGGCGCCCGTGCCGGAAAGATCGGGCCGGGCCGCGAGCCCCCGGGCGACCTCGGTGGTTGTCGTGCCTCCGGTGAGGCCGACGACCATCGCCGGCTCGACGAGGGCGGCCGCCGCGGCGCCGATGCGCTGTTTCTCGGGCGCGTGCTTGGCCGACTTGTATCGCAACGGCAGGTCGTAGGAGACGCCGTTGACGACCGCGCCGCCCCGCGTCCGCGTGATCATCTGCTGCTGTGCGAGCTGGTCGAAATCCCGCCGGATGGTCGCCTGCGAGACCACGAGCCGGTCCGCCGCATCCTCGACGCTGATCCGGCCGGTCTCGGTCAGCAGCTCCAGAAGCGCGTTCCACCGCGCGTACCGATCCACCGGGTCCTCCTTAGCGCACGATTCCGAGCACGCCGCTGCGCCCGACCTGTGCGCTCGTGCACAATGATGCGCGAAACCCCACCGGAACGTCGAGCCAGGTGCGCAAATGACACAGGTAGCGATCGCTGTTGATGTCGGCGGTACCACGATCAAGTGCGCCCTGGTCGACCGGGCCGGTGAGATCAGGCACAGCGAGCGGCGGCCGACCGGACGGGAACATGGCCCCGAATCGGTGTTCGCAACCATCGTCGATACTGCGCAAGCGCTGGCGGCCACCGCCCGTACCAAGGACCTGGTCCCGGTGGCGTGCGGGGTCGTGGTGCCCGGAGTCATCGACGAAGCCGCCGGCATTCTGCGGTGGTCGGCCAACCTCGGCCTCATTGACGTAAGCCTGCGCGACGCGGTGCGCGATCGGATCGGGCTGCCGACCGTGCTCGGTCACGACGTGCGCGCCGGCGCGCTGGCCGAAGCCCGACTCGGCGCCGGCCGGACGACCCGGCGCATGCTCTTTGTCGCGATCGGCACCGGAATCGCGGGTGGCTTCGCCGTCGACGGTCGGATCGACCCTGGCGCGCACGGCGCGAGTGGCGAGATCGGCCACATCGCAGTGCGGACTGACCCGGATGCGCTGCGGTGCCGGTGTGGCGGTCGCGGATGCCTCGAGATGTACGCTTCCGCCGCGGCCGTCGCCAAGGCGTACGGCGAGAACGGTGTCGACGCCGCCGAGGTTGTCCGTCGCGCTCAGGCCGGCGATCCGCGGGCGCGCGAGGTCTGGCGCAACGCCATCGACGCCCTCGCCGACGGTCTGCTCATCGGCATCGCCCTGCACGACCCGAAGCTCATCGTTCTCGGCGGCGGGCTCGCGGAGGCCGGCGCGTTCCTGTTCGAGCCGCTGGCCAAGGCGCTCGCGGAACGGCGGACGTTCCACCGGCTGCCCGAACTCGGCCCGGCCGAACTCGGCGATGAGGCTGGATGCTACGGCGCCGCCTTGCTCGCGTTGGACGTGCCGACGGGCCTGGGGGCATTGGGATGAGGCGGGCAATGCGATGAGGCGGGCATTGGAAGAGGCGGGCAATGCGATGAGACTCCGGGGCCGGATCGTGACACCCGAGGGAGTGCGAAGCGACGCGTTAGTACGGCTGGAGGATGGCCGCATTGCTGACGTGTCCCCGATCGGACGCAGCCGGATGGCCCGATCGGCGGCCTGGATCGTGCCCGGGTTCGTCGACATCCACGTCCATGGCGGCGGCGGCTACACATTTTCGTCGGGCGATCCGGAACAGGCCCGTGACGTCGTCGACTTTCACCGCCGCCACGGCACCACGACGATGCTCGCGAGCCTGGTTACCGCGGCCCGCCAGCCGACCTACGACGCGACCGCCGCTCTCGCTCCACTCGTCCACAGTGGAGAGTTGGCCGGCGTGCATCTCGAGGGCCCATACCTGTCGCCGGCGCGGTGCGGCGCGCAGAATCCGGCCTACTTGCGCGACCCGGACATGGCCGAGCTGAGGGAACTCCTCCGGCTGGCGGTAGTTCGTACGGTCACCATCGCACCGGAACTCCCTGACGCAATCGCGGCGATCCGAGCGTTGCGGGCCAACGGCGTGGTGGTCGCCGTGGGCCATACGGACGCGACGTACGAGCAGACCCGGGCCGCTGTGGACGCCGGCGCCCGCGTGGCGACCCACCTGTGCAATGCCATGCGACCGGTGCACCATCGTGACCCCGGACCGATCGTGGCCTTGCTCGAGGCGGAGGACGTCGTCTGCGAACAGGTCGCGGACGGTGTTCACCTGCACGACGCAATGCTGCGCCACGTGGTCCAGGCCGCGGGGCCGTCCCGGGTCGCGCTCATCACCGACGCGATCGCGGCCGCCGGCATGCCGGACGGCGAGTACGACCTTGGCGGACAGGCGGTCAGTGTCTCCGCTGGCGTCGCCCGGCTCGCGATATCCGGGACCATCGCGGGAAGTACATTGACGATGGACGCGGCAGTCCGCCATGTGGTCCAAAGTGGAGTGTCCATATCGGACGCGGTCACGATGGCATCGACGACCCCGACCACGGGTGCTGGGTCTCGACCAGGAGGTCGGGGCGATCAAGGCCGGCCTTCGGGCCGACCTGGTGTTGCTCGACGAGGACCTGAACGTTATGTCTGTACTCCGGGCCGGAGTGCCCGTGTCGTAATGGTCGAACTGGTCCTATCGGTGCGACCTTCTTACGGCGCGGACGCTCGCTTGACCGGCTGAACTAACCTAGTCTGCCGTTTGTGGACGCCCCCACGACAGTCGCGGAGTTCGAGCGGCGCCCGGCGTCATCTGTGGACGAGCACGCGTTAGCTGAATCTCCTGAGCTCGCGACTGCGGGGCTCGTTGACGCCCGCTCCTCGCCCTTCGCGGGTCCCGAAGATATCCAGCGGGATGCCGCCGCCATTGTGGACGCTGCGCTGACCGAGCCTCAGCGTGCCATGCTCGAGTTCGAGCGCCAGTGGTGGCGTCAGCCCGGCGCGAAGGAGCAGGCGATCCGTGACGCGTTCGGAATCACGCCGACCCGCTACTACCAGAGCCTGAACGCGTTGCTCGACTTGCCCGCGGCCGTCACGTTCGACGCACCGCTGGTGCGTCGGCTGCAGCGCGTACGGAGTGCGGCCACTCGCGGGCGCCGACTCGCCTGAGACCTGAGCCGAGGCTGAGCGCGCAATGGTCGCGCCACCGACGCCCAGGTAAGCGCCGTAGCCTGGTCGGCATGCCGATACGCCTGCCCCGTCCGCGGATCACCCGGCGCCGCCTGATCATCGGCGGCGCGGTGCTGGCGCTGGTCCTCGGGCTCGTCGGTTGGGCCGTCGTGCCCAAGCCGCGCCCGTACACCGCCAGCGATGCGATGGTGCCGGTCGCGACAGGACCATCCAGTGACGAGACCGTCCTGCTCGACACGACGTTGTATCTCCCCCGCTCCGCCAGCGCCGACCACCCCGTGCCGGCGATCCTCCTCGGGCATGGGTTCGGTGGCACCAAACAGAGCGTGGCCCAGGACGCTCAAGACTTCGCCGACCGTGGTTACGCGGTATTGACGTGGACCGCGCAGGGCATGGGGCGAAGCGGCGGGCAAATCCATCTCAACAGCCCCGACTACGAGGTCCGCGATGCGCAACGGCTGCTGGACTGGCTGGCCGCGCGTCCCGACATCCAGCTTGACGGCACCGGAGATCCGCGCGTCGCGGTCGTGGGCGGTTCCTACGGCGGGGCACTCGCACTGATGCTGGCCGGCGTGGACCGTCGGGTGGACGCGATCGTACCGATGATCACGTGGAACGACCTGGCCAACGCGTTCCTGCCCGAGTCGACCGGCGCCGGACCGGCGCAGGGCGTTTTCAAGAAGCAGTGGGCCGGGTTGTTCTTCGGCCGGGCCGGCAGCACGAGCATCGCCGACGCGATCAGTGCCGCGACGGGTGACGCCGTTGCCGACGACGTCGGCACATCGCTGCCGGAGTTGAGGACCGGCCTCGACCCGGCGTGCGGCCGCTTCGCCAAGGATGTCTGCGCGGCCTACCTCGACGTGGCCACCGACGGACAGGCCAGCCAGTCGACCATCGATCTCCTGCGCCGGTCGAGCCCAGCGCCCACGCTCAGCCACATCACCGCACCGACCTTGCTGATCCAGGGACAGGCCGACTCCCTGTTCCCGCTCAGCGAGGGCGAGGCCAACTACCGCGGCATCGCCGCGACGGGTACCCCGGTACGGGTCGACTGGTTCTCCGGCGGCCACGACGGCGGTCAAGGACCGGGGGCCGACCAGGATCGCTTGCGTTACTTGACCATCACCTGGCTCGACTTCTACCTCAAGCACGAGGGCAGCGACCCCGGCAGTGGCTTCACGTTCTCGCGGGTCTCCGGCTTCGACCCCGACACCCGTCGCATCACCACCACCGGCTTCAAGTCGCAATCTGTCCCAGACACCGTCGATAATGATCCCGCCACGAGCGTCGCGCTGGCCGGACCACCGCGGCCGATCGCCAACCCACCCGACGGCAACCCGGCCGCGATCAGCACGCTGCCTGGCACCGGCACGGGTTCGTTCTCGAGCGTCCTGCGCGGAGTGGCGTTGGAGATTCCGGGACAGCACGCTGACTTCTACTCGCAGCCTTTGCCCACCAACACCGATGTCGTGGGCATACCAACCGTGCAGATCCGCGCCGCGTCGCCCACCGGCGAAGCGGTGCTCTTCGTCAAGCTCTACGACGTGGACCCGGATAGCGGGGCCAGCCTGCCGTTCGGACTCACCGCCCCGGTCCGGCTAACCGGCCTGCCGGCGGACATCGGCCAGGCCACACCGGTCACCGTGTCGCTGCCCGGCATCGTGTACCGGTTCGAGGCGGGGCACCGGTTGAGGCTCACGATCGCCAGCTCGGACCAGGCTTTCACCACTCCGGTCCAGCCGACCGTCTACACCGTCGGCCTGGTTGGACCGACCGGCATGGTGCATCTTCCGACGCTGACCGGCGAACCGATCGCCGACCCGGACGTCATCTGGACATACCTGTTGATCGGACTGGTCGTCGTCCTCGCCGCCGGGGTCACCACCGCGCTGGTGGTCGCCCGTATACGCAGGCGGCGCAACATGGTCGAGGTGGTCGAAGAGCACGCCAACACACCGCTCCTGGTGCGCGGTCTCCGCAAGGAGTACGCGGACGGCTTCGTCGCGGTGGATACCGTCGACTTCACCGTCCATCGTGGACAGGTGGTCGGCCTGCTCGGGCCGAACGGTGCCGGCAAGACGACCTCGCTTCGCGTATTGATGGGCATGACCCGTCCGACCCAGGGCGAGATTCTCGTCTTCGGCCACCACCTGCGGCCCGGCGCGGACGTCCTTCGGCGGGTCGGTGCGCTCGTTGAGGGGCCTGGATTCCTGCCCCACCTGTCGGGGCTGGACAACCTGCGCCTGTACTGGCGCAGCACCGGACGGCCGCCCGAGGACGCCCGCCTGGCCGAGGCGCTGGACATCGCCGGCCTGGGCGACGCGATCCACCGCAAGGTCCGCAAGTACAGCCACGGCATGAAGCAGCGCCTCGCCATCGCGCAGGCAATGCTCGGCATGCCGGAGCTCCTGGTGCTCGACGAACCGACGGACGGACTGGACCCGCCGCAGATCGCGGAGATGCGCCGGGTGCTGCGGGCCTACGCCACCAACGGCCGCGCGGTGCTCGTCTCCTCTCACCTGCTGGCCGAGGTCGAACAGACCTGCACACACGTCGTGGTCATGCACAAGGGAATCGTCGTCGCCGACGGCCCGGTCGACGACGTCGTAGGCGACTCGCCCATCGCGCAGTTCGAAGTATCCGATGTGGATGAAGCGAGGAGAGTTCTCGGAGAGCTCGGCGTACGGTCGGTGGCCGCCGACGGTCGCACTGGCCTTGTCGTCGACATGGACGGCACGCCCCGGACGGAAGTCGTGGCTGCCCTCGTGCGGGCCGGTGTCGGCGTTGACCGGGTGGTGCCGAGGCGCCGGCTCGAGGACGCATTCCTGACCCTTGTCGGCGGCGATTCTAAGGCAGGCGGAGAGCGATGACGACATCCACAGTGGACCGACCGGTCGCCGCACGCGCCCCGTTCTCGCTGGCGACTGAGATCCGCCGCCAGGCGAGCCGCCCGCGCACCCGGATCGCGCTTGGCTTCATGGTCGTGCTGCCGCTGATCATCCTCATCGCGTTCGAGTTCGGCGGCGGTGGTGGTGACGACAACAACAACGGCAGCGGCGCGTTCTCCAGTCTGGTGGATTTGGCCACCGCCGGCGGCGCGAACTTCGCGCTTTTCACGCTGCTCGTCAGTTCGTCGTTCCTGCTAGTCGTGGTCGTCGCCCTGTTCTTCGGTGACACGGTGGCAAGCGAGGCGAGCTGGGGCAGCCTGCGCTATCTGCTCGCGATCCCCGTGCCACGGGCGCGGCTGCTCGGCGTGAAGCTGGTGGTCTCGCTTCTCTACTCGGCGCTGGCCCTCGTGTTGCTCGTCGGTACCGCGCTTTTCGCCGGCACCGCACGCTACGGCTGGAACCCGCTGCGGTCCACCATCGCCGACCAACTCAGCGCCGGCGACGCGATGGGCCGCATCATCTGGGCCACCGGCTACATCGGACTAACCCTGCTCGTGGTGGGGATGCTCGCGTTCCTGCTGTCGGTGAGCACGGATCACCCACTCGGCGCGGTGGGTGGAGCCGTACTGCTGCACATCCTGTCGAGCATCCTGGATCAGATCGCCGCGCTCGGTGCCATCAGATCGTTCCTGCCGACTCACTTCAACGACGCCTGGGTCGGGCTACTGTCCACACCGTTACAAACAAGCGCGATGGTTCGGGGCGCGATCGCCAGCCTCGTCTACGCCGCGATCTTCGGCAGTCTGGCGTTCTGGCGGTTCCTCCGCAAGGACATCGTTTCGTGACAGATGTGAGGCGATCCTCCCTATCCGGCATCGGCCGCGCGGACCGTGACCTGGCCTAGCCCCGCGATGCCCGTGATCACGTCATCGACGAGGCCTGCCGGTTCGGCCTCTACGGACGCAATCGCAACGTCTGTTACACCCGCGAGATCACCTAGTTCGAGCATTCCGATGTCGTCGATGAGCAGAGCCGCCACCGCTTCCCGCTCGGCGTGATCAAGAAGCGTCGTCGCGGTCGACGATGCGGCCGAGCCGGTGACGAGTAGCAGCAAGCTCTCGGGGGAGAGTTGCCGGTTGCTGGTCGAGCTGTCGTCGCGGTGCCACCTCTTAGCAAGAGTGCGATCGAGCAGGTCCACGACGCGGCCGTCGGCGATCGAGCGAGGACCGGCCAGCAGCAGCCGGCGTGGACGGACCGCCGCCGCCCATTGATCCAACACGGGCACAGCCCGCCGCAGCGTGCGCAGCGCGGCGAAGCCGGTGGCCACGATGCCCGGACTGAACAGCGACGCACGTTCTGTGTCGGAGATCGCCCGGACCACCGCGAACGGAGTGCCCGCTGGCGGGGCCAGCCAGGCGGACTCGGTGTCCACGGCCAGCGCACCCGAGCGGGCCAGCGTGCGGCGACTGGCGCCGCCGATGACCCGCTTCACCGACACGATCAGTCCACAGTGGACGCGCAAGCCTTGCCGGCGCAGTGCACCGGCGATCAGCGGCGCCGACGGGCAACTGAACGATAGGCCCTCGGGCCCGCGTACCTCGGTCGCCACCACAATGTCTCCAGGTTCGACCCCTTCGGCTAGGCCACCACCGACTCCGGCAACAATGCGGGCCCGCGGGTCCAGGCGGCGCGCTGCCCGGATCGATCGGCGCGGCCCAATGCCGGTGTGTACGAGCGTGGTGTGGACCGGTCGAAGAGCGAGCCACTCGGCCCGCAGCGGAGCGGCGATCACAGGGGGGTGGGCCCGAAGGGCGGGGGGCGGGAGAAAAACGCCCTGCGCGGCCGCGTCTCGTCGAGACTTTCGCGTCATGGCTTCGCGCACTAACTACGACCGAAGCGGGTCGCCAACCGCCGGTACACGTCGGGCGTCGTGTGCCGGATCAGTACCGGAAGGCGGAGCCACGTGGGCAGGTACGCCTCGGCGGCACCGGTCTCGACGAGTCTCACGAGAGCAGCAGCGGCCAACTCGGCCGGGAGCGGCCGAGGGCGCTTCCGGACGTACGGTCGCCCGCGCCGAACAAAGAAATCGGTGGCGATGACGCCGGGGACGAACGTACCGACGCCAACCTCGCTGTGCCGCAGCTCCAGTCGCAGACTCTCCGCGAAGGTGTCCAAGCCGGCCTTGGTGGCAGAGTAGACGGCCTCGTCCGCCACACCCATGCGCCCTGCGATCGAGGTGACGTAGATCAGATGACCGCTGCGGCGTTCGAGCATCGCCGGAAGCAGTTCGCGGGTCAGTTCGATGGGTGCCGTCAGGTTGACTGCGATGAGCTCGCGTCCACGAGATCGATCCATTGTGGAGAAGCGGCCGGCCCAGCCCGCGCCCGCGTTCGCGACAAGCACATCCACCCGACCGGCGTACTCGACGGCCTTTGCCGCTAGGCGCCGCGCTGCATCAGGTTCGGCGAGGTCGACAGCGATCGCGGCTCCGCCGATCCGGTCGGCCAACGTCCGCAGCGCGCTCTCGTCGCGACCATGCAGGACCACGTTCGCGCCCTTGGCGGCCAGCAATTCAGCGGCAGCCCGCCCCAGGCCGGAGGATGCGCCTGTCACCAGAACTGTCGCTCCTCGAACGAGCATGCGGTCATTATTGGCCGTTCTCGAGGTCCTGGTCGATTTCCTCGTGCCTGGCCAGGTTATGCCTTCGACGAGCCGGTCTCGGATCTGCGACGACGGTGGCCTATCCGAGCAGGGTGCCAGGCCCGCGCCGCGCGGACATCGGACCCGGGGTGGAGATCCGGTCCGCCGGCGGCTAGCCTCCGTGCGTGGTAGATGGCTGGAGCCCGGACGACACCGAGACCATCGTTGTAGGCGACCGCCTGATGCGCGTACGCCGGCGCCGCCAGGGCAGAATCCGGCCGCTGGCTGCGGCGGTGGTGGTGGCGTTGCTGATCGCGGCGGGTGTCGGCACATACTTCTGGCTTAAGCGGCCAACGGGCCTCGCCGCCCTACCGGGGCCGGCGATCGTCGCCGCGGGCGCGTTTCAGGCGAAGGTTGGAACCGACCACACGATCACGGTTGCGTTGGAGATCCGAAACACCACCGACGTGTCGGTCACCGTCACGCGGGCCCGCATCACCGCGCCGACCGGCCTCACCCAGATGGCGCTGTCGCTGCTGCCCCCGGGCGAACAGAACAAGAACCTTGCGCTCGGCGGCGACCTCCCCCCGGCCACGCCGGTGGAACTGGGCACCAACGGCGTCGACCGCAACGCGATCGTCGCGGCCCGGTTCCGGGTTGAGTGCGACCATCTGCCGGCCACCGACGCCCCGACCGGCGAGCAGATCTTCGTCACGGTACGGGTTGGCGACGAACAGCAGGAGGAGGAACTGACCTCGCCCGTCGTCGGCGACACCCCCTGGCTGACCGCCACCGCGCGCAGCGCGTGCGTCCAGCCGACCGTGAGCGGCACCTTCCCGAGTCCACTCCCGCCGCTGCCTTCGGAGTCTGGGTGACCCGGACCACGAATTCGCGTTCGAGTCTTTGATGCTCTTGTAGACTTCGCTGACACAACTGAATACCTCATCCAGAGGGGCAGAGGGACCGGCCCGATGAAGCCCCGGCAACCACCACGTACGGAGCAATGACGCCGCATGCGCTGGCAGGTGCCAAGTCCGTCCCACGGTCGTCGATACCGTCGTGGGGAAGATGAGAAGGGATACCCATCTTGGCTTCCGCGGCCCGTACCCTGATCTGCCGCAACTGTGGCACCGAGGTGCCGCTGCGACCGCAGCACGCCTGTTACGACTGTTTCGGACCGCTCGAGGTCCGCTACGACACCTCCGTTCTCGCACAGGTCACCCGCGCAGACATCGAGGCTGGGCCAGACAACATATGGCGATACGCCGCGCTGCTGCCGGTCGGCCAGGACCCCGTGGGACGCGTGAGTCTCGACCCCGGCGCGACACCGTTGGTGCGGGCGGACGCGCTCGGCGCCGCCGTCGGCATGCGCGCGGCGCTGTGGGTCAAGGACGACTCCGCCAATCCGACCCACTCGTTCAAGGACCGCGTGGTGTCGACCGCGCTGACCGCCGCCAGCGGCTTCGGCTTCACCCGCTTCGCCTGCGCGTCGACCGGCAACCTCGCGAACTCCGTGGCGGCGCACGCCGCGCGGGCCGGAGTTGCGTCGATGGTCTTCATCCCGTACGACCTCGAGCCCAGCAAGATCCTGACGACCGCGGTCTACGGCGGCGACGTGGTCGCGATCGAGGGCTCGTACGACGACGTCAACCGGCTCTGCTCCGAGCTGACGGAGACCGACGAGTTCGAGAAGACCGCGTTCGTCAACGTGAATCTGCGTCCCTTCTACGCCGAGGGCTCCAAGACGCTCGGGTACGAGGTCGCCGAGCAGTTGGGCTGGCGGTTGCCGGCGCAGATCGTGATCCCGATGGCCAGTGGCGAACTGCTCACCAAGGTAGACAAGGCCTTCGCCGAGCTGGTCGAGATCGGTCTCGTCGAGGCGTCGCCGTGGCGGGTCTTCGGAGCCCAGTCCCGTGGCTGCAATCCGATCGCCACGGCGTTGTGGTCGGACAGCGACGACGTTGTTCCGGTGAAGCCAACGGGGATCGCCAAGTCACTTAACATCGGCGACCCGGCCGCGGGCCGTTACGCGCTGGAGTCGGTCAAGCGTACCGGCGGCTGGATGGACGACGCCGACGATGACGAGATCCGCGACGGCATTCGCCTGCTTGCCGCGACCACCGGCATCTTCACCGAGACCGCTGGCGGGGTCACCGTCGCTGCGCTGCGTAAGCTCATCGCGTCGGGTCGGCTGGATCCAAATGCTGAGACGGTGCTCTACAGCACCGGTGAGGGACTCAAGACACTCGATGCAGTCGAGGCTCAGATCGGTCCGACGTATCGGATTCGTCCGTCTTTGCGGGCCGCGCGGGAAGCCGGCCTCATCGGCTAGCTAGCTTGGAGTCGGCCTATTACCTATACGGAGCACCACATCGAGGAATAGATGAAGGGCATTCCATCAATCATTAACGGAGAGTAGCGGTCGGAAAGCTGCCAGTTGAAGTCGGCGGTTTCAAACCCTTGACGGCTCCATCCGGACGGCGCAAGATGCTGCGTGCGGGAGGGAATCGCCGCGGCGCCGGCAGGGCGGTGCGAAGTTTCGATGTCAGGAATGGGGTCGACGCGATTGCCCTCCCGACCAACCTCCTTCGGCCGCCTCTAGGGGCGGCCGAAGTGCTGACCGGGCAAGCTCGGCATGGCCGAAGTCCTTAGATGGCAGGCCTTTGCTGATCGCGCCGTAATTGAGTCGCGGCCTCGGGCGGCCAGCCGGCACGCTGGTGGTCATGCCGGTAGACATTGCAGGGCTGACGATCGCGCTCGTGACGTCGGAGCACGATCAGGACGTACGGGGGTACCACACGGTCCACGCCGCCGCCCGCGCGGCGGACTTGCCGGACCTTCCCGCGTTGTCGCTGCGCGAGTCGACCGGCGGGATACGCCACACGTGGCCGGCCCGGGAACGGCATCACCTGCTCGCGCGCCTCGATGGCGAGCCCGCGGGAGCCCTGGTTCTCGGCCTCCCCCTGACCGACAACACGCACCTGATCCACACGGACCTCTACGTCGCGCCACACCTGCGTCGCCGCGGCATCGGCCGGGCCCTGTTCCAGTTCGCGACCGACTTCGCCCGCGACCATGGCCGTACCCTCCTCATGGGCGACTACGTCACCACCTTGCCTGGTGGTCCGGTTCGCGATCCCGCGCCTGCGGCGTTCGCCTCGGCGATGGGAGTCTCCCCGGCGCTGCCGGAGACCCGGCGCCGGCTCGATCTGGACACAGTGGACAAAGACTCATGGGCGGCGCTCGTCGCCGACGCCTGGACCAAAGCGGCGGGCTATTCCATCCTCTCCTGGGTCGGCGCGACACCGGACGATCTCCTCGCGGATTTGGCCCGCCTTGAGGGGCGCATGGGGACCGACGCTCCGTTGGGGGACCTGCGCTATGAACCGGAGCAGTACGACGGCGCCCGGATGCGCGGCAATGAACGGGTGCATGAGTTGCGCGGGCACCGGATCTACCACGCCGCGGCTCGGCACGAGACGACCGGCCGGCTGGCCGCCTGGACAATGATGTCCTTGGATGCCGACGTCACCGCCCAGGCGTGGCAGATGACGACGATCGTCGACCCGAATCACCGCGGGCATCGGCTCGGCCTTCTGGTGAAGGTGGAGAACTTGCATAACACCCTCGCGCACGAGTCTGAGCTGCGTTATGTCAACACCTGGAACGCGACCGAAAACACGCACATGATCGCGATCAATGAGGCGATCGGTTTTCGTGCCGTCGATGCCTGGGTCGACTGGCAACATGATGTCTGACCTTTGGACCTAGGCGCCGTCCATAGTGGACCAAGCTATCCCGGGCGGCCGGCAGTGGCCCAGAAGGCGCCGCCAGAAGGGCATTCCGGCTTCATCAAATCGAGATGACCGTGCGGCCCACTGTCCGATTTGGGCTGATGCGGTAGGCGAAGGCTTGCTGTAGCGTGCGTTATCGGTCGCCCTTCGCGCTCGCCAGGTACTTTTCCGGTCCCCACGAGCAATTCCGGCGACCCGGAAGGTCGCGCCCCGCGACACAGGTACGGCAGAGTGAGGAAGTGCGCAGTGGCACAGGGCACTGTCAAGTGGTTCAACAGCGAGAAGGGCTACGGCTTCATCGCCGTCGATGGCGGGCAGGACGTATTCGTCCACTTCACGGCCATTGACATGGAGGGTTACAAGACGCTGGACGACGGGGCCCGCGTTGAGTTTGAGATCGCACAGGGCCAGAAGGGTCCGCAGGCCGAAAAGGTCCGTTTGATCTAATTCGTGACGCACGATCCTGCGTGCATTAATTCATTCTCCTTCTTCTACATCGTCAAAGGCGCCGCCCCCAGACTCGGGGCGGCGCCTTCGACTCTCCATGAACTGCGCCCCACTCGCTCTCTCACCTCGCGCTGACCATGTCCTGGACCCCATCTCGCGCCGACCATGTCCTCGACACCATGATCACGCCGAAATGTCCGCTCTCAACCCATGATCACCAGGATCTTGGAGGGACCGCCCCGCCCAGGTGGTGCCGCGGGCACGAGAGGCTCGCCGCGTCGTGGCCAAGGTGAGCGGCCGGAGCGGGCGGCCGATATGAGTTGCGGGCAGGTGAACAGACTGGCGACTAGCTTGCACTCGCCTAGGCAGAGTGCTAAACAAGACCTTGGCACTCGCAAGGGCTGAGTGCCAGCCGTCCGGTCCACGCCGGTGCGGTTTGGTCGGGGCGGTGGGGCGCCGCCGGCCGTCGGCGAAACGCTGGCGGTGGCGGAGCCGGTCGTCGCGGGCTATCCGGTCCGACCGACGAGCGTGACGCGGCTGAGCTGATTCAGGGACGCCGGGATCGCGCTCGAAGGTGCGTACAGACAATGTCCAGGAGGACAACGCCGAATGGCCAAGATTATCGCGTTCGACGAGGAAGCCCGCCGCGGACTCGAGCGGGGCATGAACACTCTCGCCGACGCCGTCAAGGTGACGCTGGGCCCGCGGGGCCGCAACGTCGTCCTCGAGAAGAAGTGGGGCGCCCCCACGATCACCAACGACGGTGTGAGCATCGCCAAGGAGATCGAGCTCGAGGACCCGTACGAGAAGATCGGCGCTGAGCTGGTCAAGGAGGTCGCCAAGAAGACCGACGACGTGGCCGGCGACGGCACGACGACGGCGACCGTCCTGGCCCAGGCGCTGGTCCGCGAGGGCCTGCGCAACGTCGCCGCCGGCGCGAACCCGATGGCCCTCAAGCGGGGCATCGAGGCCGCCGTCGCCGCCGTCGCGGAGGAGCTCGCCAAGATCGCCAAGGACGTCGAGACCAAGGAGCAGATCGCATCCACCGCGTCGATCTCAGCCGGTGACACCACGGTTGGAGAGATCATCGCCGAGGCGATGGACAAGGTCGGCAAGGAAGGCGTCATCACCGTCGAGGAGAGCAACACCTTCGGCCTGGAGCTTGAGCTCACCGAGGGCATGCGCTTCGACAAGGGCCACATCTCGGCCTACTTCATCACCGACTCCGAGCGGATGGAGACGGTGCTGGAGGACCCGTACATCCTGATCGTCAACAGCAAGATCTCGTCGGTGAAGGACCTCCTGCCGATCCTCGAAAAGGTGATGCAGGGAGGCAAGCCGCTCGCGATCATCGCCGAGGACGTGGAGGGCGAGGCTCTGGCCACGCTGATCGTGAACAAGATCCGCGGCACCTTCAAGTCGGTCGCCATCAAGGCGCCTGGCTTCGGTGACCGCCGCAAGGCCATGCTGCAGGACATCGCCATCCTCACCGGTGGCCAGGTCGTCAGCGAGGAGGTCGGCCTCAAGCTCGACAGCGTCGGAGTCGACATGCTCGGCCACGCCCGCAAGCTGACCACCACCAAAGATGAAACGACCATTGTGGACGGTGGTGGTGACGCTGACCAGATCCAGGGTCGGGTCAACCAGATCCGCGCCGAGATCGAGAAGAGCGACTCCGACTACGACCGGGAGAAGCTGCAGGAGCGGCTAGCCAAGCTCGCCGGTGGCGTCGCGGTCATCAAGGTCGGTGCGGCCACCGAGGTCGAGCTCAAGGAGCGCAAGCACCGCATCGAGGACGCCGTACGTAACGCGAAGGCGGCCGTCGAGGAGGGCATCGTGCCCGGCGGTGGCGTTGCTCTCGTGCAGGCTGGCAAGACGGCGTTCGACAAGCTCGATCTGCCCGGTGACGAGCAGACCGGCGTGAACATCGTCAAGGTGGCGCTCGACGCTCCGCTGCGCCAGATCGCCGTCAACGCCGGCCTCGAGGGCGGTGTCGTGGTGGAGAAGGTGCGCGGCCTCAAGCCGGGCCACGGCCTCGACGCGAACACCGGCGAGTACGTCGACCTGATGAAGGCCGGCATTATCGACCCGGCGAAGGTAACACGGTCGGCGCTGCAGAACGCGGCCTCGATCGCGGCCCTGTTCCTCACCACGGAGGTCGTGGTGGCGGACAAGCCAGAGAAGGAGAAGGCCCCGGCGATGCCCGGTGGCGGCGGGGACATGGACTTCTAGGTCCCCAAAGGAACGCAAGGATGGGCGGGTCGCGGTCGCGACCCGCCCTTTTGTTCGCTGGAGGGTAGCCTTGCCGCCCATGACCGCCCCCTCGCCGATCAGCGACCGTATCCGCGGCGTTCTTAACGAAGCACCCGTGGTAGATGGACACAATGACCTCCCATGGGCCCTGCGCCAGCGCTGTGGTTACGACCTCGACGTCATCGACATCGGCGCGGACCAGTCGGCAATCGGCCTGCATACGGACATTCCGCGGATGCGCACCGGCGGGGTGGGCGCCCAGTTCTGGTCGGTGTACGTCCCGAGTACGGCCGCCAACGCGGTCACGCAAACCTTGGAACAGATCGACGCGGTACGGGCGATCGTGGCCCGCTACAGCGACGACCTGGTCCTCGCCTACAACGCCGAGGACGTGGAGGCGGCCCGCGCGTCGGGCCGGATCGCCAGCCTTATCGGGATGGAGGGCGGCCACAGCATCGATTGCTCCCTCGGAGCGCTGCGGATGATGCACACGCTCGGCGCCCGATACCTGACGCTGACCCACTTCGCCAACACGCCGTGGGCGGACAGTGCCACCGACACCCCAAGCGTGGGCGGCCTCTCCGACTTCGGCCGCGAAGTGGTCCGCGAATGCAACCGGCTCGGTGTGATTGCCGACCTCTCGCACACGGCCGACGCCACGATGCACGCTACGCTCGACGTCTCGACGGCGCCCGCGTTCTTCTCCCACTCCTCCGCGCGGGCATTGTGTGGCCACCTCCGCAATGTGCCCGACGACGTGTTACTCCGAGTTCGCGACAGCAACGGCATCGTCATGGTGACGTTCGTACCGGGGTTCCTTACCGAGGAGTGTCGCAAGTGGATAGATGAGCTGATCAAGGAGAACCGCCGGATCGAAGCCGAACACGGTAAGCCCACGGGCGCCCAGCGCGACGCGGAGCAGGCGTGGCTCAAGGCCAACCCGCGCCCGCCCTGCAGTGTGTCCAATGTGGCCGATCACGTCGAGTACGTGCGGGAGATGGCCGGAGTCGACCACATTGGACTGGGCGGCGACTTCGACGGAGTGGTGGCGACTCCGGACGGGCTTTCGGGCGTCGACGCCTATCCAACGCTGCTCGAGGAGCTCGCCGATCGGGGCTGGTCGGACGCCGAGCTTGCCAAGCTCACCTGGCTTAACGCGCTGCGCGTGATGCGTGACACCGAGGCGGCCGCCCGCTCGGCCCAGAAAGAGCGTGGACCGTCGCTGGCGACCATGCCCGCGCCCACCGATGGCGTGGCCGCGTAGCGGGTCACCGGTGGGCGGGACGATCGTCGGCCGCGAGCTTGCCCAACGAGGCCAAGTCGAGGTCGAGCACCTGCGCGAGCGCGGCGACGGTGAAGAACGCTGGCGTGGCGATGGTCCCGCGTTCTATCTTGCGAAGAGTGTCCAGGCAGACTCCGGCGCGCAGTGCGACCTCGGCCGCGCTACGGGGACCGCGCGCCTCCTGCAGCACCCGACCGAGGTTACGTCCACGCGCGCGTTCCCGGGCGGTGAGTGGCGTCCTTACCATGGTCGGATAGTAATCCTGGTATTAGAATCTTCACCATGGTTGTGTTGAGGTCCGCCGCCGAGATCGCCACGATGCGCGAGGCCGGGCGGATTGTCGCGGCCACGCTGGCGGCGGTCGCCGGCGCCGCGAGAGCCGGGGTTCGGTTGGTCGACCTGGACACGATGGCGGCCGATCTGATCGCGGAGGCCGGCGCCCGCCCCTCGTTCCTGGGTTATCACCCGTCATGGGCGCCGACGCCGTACCCGGGTGTGCTGTGCCTGTCGATCAACCACGCCGTCGTCCACGGCATCCCGGATCGCCGCACGCTCGCCGACGGAGATCTGCTCTCCATCGACTGCGGGGCATACATCGATGGATATCACGCCGACGCGGCACTCACCATCGGCATCGGGACCGTCGATGCCGATGGCACCCGGCTGATACAGACAACGACGCAGGCGCTGGCGGCCGGAATCGAGGCGGCTCGGCCCGGCGGAAAGCTGGGCGACATCTCGCACGCGGTGGAGTCCGTCGCCCGGGCCGGACGGTACGGCCTGCCGCCGGGGCTGGGCGGGCACGGGATCGGCACCGCGATGCACGAGGAGCCGCACGTTCCCAACACCGGGCGAGCCGGGCGAGGACTCCCGCTCCGCGAGGGCATGGTGCTGGCGATCGAACCAATGCTCATCGAGGGAGGCCGCGACGCCGGACGCACCCTTGAAGACGGATGGACCATCGTCACCACCGATGGCAGTCGGGCCGCGCACGCTGAGCACACCATCGCCGTCACCAACGACGGCCCGGTGATTCTGACCCAGCCCTGAGCCACGTTGGCCAGCTAGGGGCGGGTCATGCGCAGCACATCGAGGGCCTCGTCGAGCTGTGACTCGGTGAGACGACCGTCCGCCACGTGGCCGCGGGCGACCACAACCTCGCGGATAGTCCGACCCTCCGCCAACGCCTGCTTGGCGATGCTCGCCGCCTCGTCGTAGCCCAGGTACCGGTTCAAAGGAGTGACGATCGACGGCGAGCCTTCCGCGTACGCCCGGCAGATGTCCGCGTCGGCAACCAGGCCGGCGACGCACCGATCGGCGAAGAGCAGGCTCACCGCGGCGAGCAAACGGATCGTCTCGAGCAGGTTGCGGGCCATCACCGGCAACATCACGTTGAGCTCGAAGTCGCCCTGCGATCCCGCGAACGCGATCGCCGCGTCGTTACCGACGACCTGGGCACTGACCTGGCGCACCGCTTCGCAGACCACGGGGTTCACCTTCCCGGGCATGATGCTCGACCCGGGCTGCAGGTCGGGAATGTGTAGCTCCCGAAGGCCCGCACGGGGACCCGATCCCATCCACCGGATGTCGTTGGCGATCTTGTAAAGCGATACCGCAACGACACGGAGCTGGCCGCTCATCTCGACCAGGGCGTCCCGGGCACCCTGTGCCTCGAAGTGGTTTCGCGCCTCGCTGAGTGGAAGTCCCGTGAGATGGCGCAGCCGGTCGATCACCTTCGCCGCGAACTGTGGCGGTGTGTTGATGCCGGTCCCGACCGCTGTGCCGCCCAGTGGCAGCTCCGCTAGCCGCGGCAGAGCCGACTGGAGGCGTTCGATGCCCAGCCGCACCTGCGCGCCATAGCCGTGGAACTCCTGGCCCAGCGTTACCGGCGTGGCGTCCATCAGGTGGGTGCGGCCAGCCTTCACGATCCCGTCGAACTCGGTGCCCTTTGCGTCCAATGTGGACATTACGTGGGCGAGCGCGGGAATGAGGTCCCGACTCACCGCCTCGGTGGCGGCGAGATGGATCGACGACGGAAAGACATCGTTGGAGGACTGCGATGCGTTGACGTGGTCGTTGGGATGGACCGCGATACCGAGCTCACGACTGGCAAGGGTCGCGATGACCTCGTTGAGGTTCATGTTCGACGACGTTCCGGATCCGGTCTGGAAGGTGTCGATGGGGAATTGCGCGTCGTGGCGACCGTCGATGACCTCCTGGGCCGCGGCCACGATCGCCGCGGCCATCTCGGTGCTGATGACGCCGAGCTCGGCGTTCACCGCGGCGGCGGCCGCCTTGATGGTGGCTAGGGCCCGGACCTGAGCCGGCTCCAAGCCCCGCCCGGAGATCGGGAAGTTGTCCACGGCGCGTTGGGTCTGGGCCCGCCACAGCGCATCCGCCGGGACGCGCACCTCGCCCATGCTGTCGTGCTCCACACGAAAGTCGGTCACGCCTCCATCCTGCCCTTCCGGTCGCCGGTCAGCAGGACGGCGTCATCAACTGGCGGTGCAGACCGACGCATCCAGCACGCAGAGGTCGACCGTCGAGTCGGCGGGCGGCGGGCTGATCGTCTTGCCGCCATTCACATCGAGGAACTCGACGGTGCCCCGCTCGGTGACGCTTTCCATCAGATATGGCTCACCGACCAACGCGGCGCGCAGCGTGCGCTCTCCGTCGGAGATCGAGATGACGGGCGTCCCCTTGATCGTGCTCTCCTCGCCCTTCGTGAGATTTCCCGTGATCGTGATGACATCCTTGGCCTTCGGAATGATGTCGTACGTCTTGTCGCCCCGCCGAACGTACTTCCCACTCAGTTGCGGCAGCACGGCCGCCTCTGAGGCATCGGGCAGGAGCGACTTCCAGTACTCGTCAGATGCGCTCAGGTACTGCACGTCATCGATGACGATCACTTCGACCGTGACGCCGTTCGCGGTGATGAGGCCCTTGACGTCGGTGCCCGCGTACTGCAGGTCGTACTGGAAGGTCGTTGAGCCCTTGCCGGCGGCTCCCTTGAATCGGAACGAGTTGACGCCTTCCATCGTCTCCGACACCTTGGCGGCGATCTCGTCGGCGGAAAGATCCTCCAGCCCATTGCGGGGACGTCCTGAACCTGATGGCGTCGAGCTTCCGCAGCCCGCCAGGAATGTCGCTGCTGCGACAAACAGAACTACCAGCACTCTTGCTCGCATATCGCCGCTCCACGAATCCCGGTCACGCCGTTTGTTGGCGTCACGGTAAGGCTGCCGGCGCAATCGCACCATCCCCCGCCGACCCTCTTGCGCACAAAAACACGCGGTACCGCAGCCGCGGGGCTGCGGTACCGCCTGGTTCGTGGTCGGGGCTTGCTCAGCCGGTGAACGCGCTGAGGTCGAAGACCTCGGATGCCGGCGGTGCCGTCACCGTCGCGTCGGCGTCGATGTCGCTGAACTCGATCGTGCCATCGTCGCTGACAAGGTCGACCGGGTAGGGCTTACCTTCCAGCGAGACGTGCAGCTTGCCGTCCTTCGTCTCGACGGTGATCACCTTCTTGCCGTCGACCGTGGTCTGCTCACCCTTGGTAACCGTGCCCTCCGGCTTGAGCAACACATCGATGGAGGGAATGACGCTCTGCGTCGCCGGAACCTTGACGTACTTGCCCGTAACCAGCGGCAGCGCCAGCGCCTGCACCTCGGCGGGCAGGAACATCTTCCAGAACTCCGCGTCGGCCTTCAGGTAGGAGGCGCCGCCGGACTGGATTACCTCGACGGACGCACCCTGCAACGTAATCGTGCCCTTCACGTCCGAACCCGCAAACAGAAGATCGACCTCGATCGCTTGGCCATCCGACTCGCCCTTGCCCTTGGCGCGGAACGACTTGGCGTCCTTGAGCGCGGCCGTGGCCGCGGCGAGGATTTCGTCCGCCGTTTTCGACTCCAAGCCATTGCTGGTCGGTGTCGGGGTCGGGTTTGTCGACGGATTGGCCGTCGTGCAACCCGCGAGCAGGGCAGTGGCAGCCAGAAGCGGAACGAGCAACATCCTTACACGCATGATTAAAACTCCAGAGTGACCCGAGAGTAGGGAAACGTCAGTGTGACCCGACTGCGCAACTCGGCGCAGGCTGTTACCCACGAACGTCCGTCAGACGTGGCCAAACCGTTAGCAACCCTGTGTTGCACATCACTTTCTGTGTCGCCGGTCGTCAACGACGACCGACCGTGAGCACCGGCTTGCTCGACTCCGCAAAGAAGTCGTTTCCCTTGTCGTCCACGACGATGAACGCGGGAAAGTTCTCGACCTCGATCCGCCACACCGCCTCCATGCCGAGCTCCGGGTACTCCAATACGTCCACCCGGCGGATGCAGTCCTGCGCGAGCCGGGCGGCGGGACCGCCGATGGAGCCGAGGTAGAACCCGCCGTACTGCCGGCATGCCTCGGTGACCTGCTTGGACCGATTGCCCTTCGCCAGCATGACGAGCGATCCGCCCGCCGCCTGAAATTTGTCCACATAGGAATCCATGCGACCGGCCGTGGTGGGACCGAACGCCCCGGATGCGTAGCCCGCCGGCGTTTTCGCCGGGCCGGCGTAGTACACCGCGTGGTCACGCAGATAGGCGGGCATCGGGGCACCGGCGTCGAGCTGCTCCGCGATCTTCGCGTGGGCAATGTCGCGGGCCACCACCATCGGTCCGGTGAGTGCCAGGCGCGTCTTCACCGGATACCGCGACAACTCGGCCCGGATCTCGTCCATCGGCCGGGCCAGGTCGACCCGGACCACGTCGTCGGCCAGTTGATCCTCGCTGATCTCCGGAAGGAACCCGGCCGGATCGGTCTCCAGCCGCTCCAGGAAGACACCCTTCGGCGTGATCTTCGCGAGGGCCTGGCGGTCGGCGGAGCAGGAGACGGCGATGGCCACGGGGCAGGAGGCACCGTGGCGCGGCAGCCGAACCACACGAACGTCATGGCAGAAGTACCGACCACCGAACTGGGCTCCGATGCCGAACTGCCGGGTCAGCTCGAGCACCTCGGCCTCCAGCTCGAGATCCCGAAAGCCGTGCGCCAGCATCGATCCAGCCGTCGGCAGTCCGTCAAGGTACTTGGCCGAGGCATACTTCGCCGTCTTGAGCGCATACTCGGCGGAGGTGCCGCCGATAACGATCGCCAGGTGGTACGGCGGGCACGCCGCGGTGCCGATGAGGCGCAGCTTCTCCTCCAGGAACTGCATCATCCGCGTGGGGTTCAGCAGCGCCTTCGTCTCCTGGTAGAGGTACGACTTGTTGGCCGAGCCGCCGCCCTTGGCCATCATCAGGAACTTGTAGGTGTCCGGATGGCCGTCCGGGTCCTCGGCGTAGATCTCAACCTGGGCCGGCAGATTCGAGCCCGTATTGCGTTCGTCCCACATGGACAGTGGTGCGAGCTGCGAGTAACGGAGATTGAGTCGCGTGTACGCATCGAAGACCCCGCGCGAGATCGCGGCCTCGTCGCCGCCGTCGGTGAGCACGTGCCGGCCCCGCTTGCCCACCACGATCGCAGTGCCCGTGTCCTGACACATGGGGAGCACGCCGCCGGCGGCGATGTTCGCGTTGCGCAAAAGATCCAGCGCGACGAACCGGTCGTTGGGTGACGCCTGCGGGTCGTCGATGATGGTACGCAGCTGGGCGAGATGGGCCGGGCGCAGGAAGTGGGCGATGTCGTGCATCGCCTCATCGGTGAGTAGCCGCAACACCTCCGCTTCGACCGTGAGAAACGTGTGCCCACCTGGTCCGGCTACGGTTGCGATGCCGTCCGTGGTCAACAACCGGTAGTCAGTGGAATCCGGTGCGATCGGCAACAGCGGAGAGAACGAAAACGCAGGCGCACTCATGGGGGCAAGCCTAGGCCCGCCGATCAGGTTAGGCCGCGACGGAGTGATAGCCCACACTGCGAGCGCTGCCGAGCAGGATCGCGTTACGTCCAAAGCCGACGACATCCGACTTGGTCTTGATATCGAGCTTGATGGTCATCGAATCGCGCCGCAGGACGATCAGCTTGCCGGCGTCGGAATCCCGGACGAGCACAAAGGACTCGGTGATAGCGGCCTCCGGGTCGAGCCCGAGCTCACCGGTCCAGAGGGTGCGGCCGCCCGGTGCCAACGCGTCGATGACCTCCACCCGCTGACGATCGGCGGCAACGACCACCGCGAGCAGCCCGTCCGTGGCGAGCACCTTCGCGCCCGGCATCCCGGTCCACGTCTTCACCGCACGATCGGCCTCGACCAGCATCGGGCGGCCGTCGCTGCCGTTGACAACGAGCCGACCACCCGCGCCCATCGGGTCGAGACGCTGCTCGCACCCGGCTCCTCGCGCGGTGTCGAGGTCGAAGCCGCTCTCAGTCCACTGGGAGACGCCGGAGGCGACGTCAAACGCCTCCACCGTGAACCGGCAACCCGCGTCGGCACGCTCGGCGCGCACGAAGAGCAACCGGTCGCCGATGAACGCGACGCGGGTGTCGCGGCCTGGTGCCGGGATCTCACGGACGTAGGAACCTTTGAATGTGTCGATAATGTGGATATGCCCGTCGATCGTGAGTGCCATGATCGTCGGCATGTCCGGCGGCGTGCCGACCACGGCATCGGCGAACCACTCGGCCGGGTCCCTGACTCCCGCCAGGTGCGGATTGGGGCCGCGGATCGTCTTCGCCGAGCCGGGCAGCGGGACCTGCCAGTTGAACCCGCCGTCCTGATGTCGACGCCCGCGAATCACACACTGGTTGGCATCCGGGCAGACCAGGTCCACGATGTCCGCGGCGTAGACCCAAACTGCGATCGAGTCACGGTCGCTCCACTTGGTGCCGCCGGTATCCGGGTCGAGCACGGAATAACCCAGGTCCGGCTCCGGGTTAGCGTCAGGATTCTCCGGTCGGGGTCGCGCCACGATCACGTCGCGGGCGGGATACGCCCAGTACGCCTGCTTGAGCCAGACCCGCGAGCCGTCCGCTCCGCGGTGCGCCTCGACGAACCCTCGGCTGGCCACGACCACCAGGTTCGGGTCCATCACCGCCGCGACGTCGGGGGCGCCACCGAGGCGCGCGGTCCATTTGGGTTCGGGATCGGAGAGCTCGGTCAGCTTCGCCAGAAAGGTATTGATCGCCGGGCGGGGGTCCCACACGTGGGTAGTGATGAGCAGCGTGATGGTCAAGGCCGCCGTCATCAGGGCCAGCAACGGGCGGCAGTACCGGCATTTCTTCGGGCGCCCCGCCACGCGCTCACCGTAGTGCGATCACCAGCACATGCCGGCCAACGCCCGATCTGCCCGTGTCAATGGCTTTCGGGGCCTTTGCGTGGGCGGTGCATGCGACGGCCCACCTGGCGAAAGCCACGTGATCGCCGGGCGATCACCTTGCGAATGCCACGTGATCGCCGGGCGCGATGGCGAGGCGGTGAGCGGCCACGATCCGTTCCCGCCGTACCAGCTGATCTTCCTCACTGATCACCGTGGCGAACGCCGACGCAAACAGCAGCACCGACACGCCTCACCTGCTCCCGGCGATCAAGCCAAGGGAGGCGCGCGGCCATCCTCATCGCGGCCGCCGGAGTAGGTCTACTGTGGACAGACCGAACGATCGCCGAGCGGGCCGAGGACGTTCTCACCGGCCTCGCGCACTCGATCAGTTCGACGGCCACCCTTCGGCCGCCCATGCGGCACTATTACTGGCGTGACGACGCCAACCTCCCCCGGCACCGAGCCCTATTCCGAGCCGCCGACCGTTCTCGGAGTGCCCGCACAGCCTTCGGCGCCGCCGGCCGAGGCGAGGCCCGAGCCGCCCGTCCAGTCCGGCCCGCCGGCATACCAGTCATCGCCGGGGTATCCACCGTCCGCCTACCCGCTGCGCCCCGCCGGCCCGGTGCCGCCCGGCTACGAGGTCCCACCCGGACACCAGGTGCCGCCGGGTTACCAGGTCCCACCCGGATACCAGGTCCCACCCGGATACCAGGTCCCGACCCGGCTATCCGCTGCCGCCGGGATACGTATATCGGCCACTGGCGGTCAGCCCGGCCGGTTACCCGTTGGCGGAGTGGATCCAGCGCGCCGTGGCTCGCCTCATCGACGGCCTGATCGTAGGCGGGATCAGCTCAGTGGTCCTGATACCCGTCTATATCTACGTCGCCCTCAGCGTGATCCCGCCGATCACGACCGTCAACGGCGAGCCGGTAGCGGACATCAACCCGTTCGCGATCATCGGGCCGATGCTTGGCGTCATCGCGTTCGCGTTCCTGTTTTCGTTCCTCGCCCAATACCTCTACGAAGTGGAGCTCTTGGTGCGCGGGGGCGGCCAGACGAGTCGGTAAGCGGATCATGAAAATCAGAGTGATCCCGGTCGATCCGGCCGAGACGCTTACCCGCGGTCACGCGGTGCGGCGGATGCTCGCGCAGTTCGGGCTGGGCCTGGTGCCGGGGCTGGGTCTGGTGAATGTGCTCTTCCCCCTCTGGGACAAGCCGTACCAGCAGGCCCTCCACGACAAGTTCGCCAAGACCCTCGTCATTAAGCTCGGGGCGTGAGCGCGATCCAGCCGGGCTGGTACAAGGACCCAGCCGACCCCACAACCCAGCGGTGGTGGGACGGCGAAGGCTGGCTCGGCGACCCGATCCCGGCCGACGCCACCCCGCCTGCGGGACCGCCATCGGCGGCCGAACACAGCGAGGCCGCCGCGGCGACTCCGACGGTGCCGGTGCCGGCGCCGCCCGCCGCGCCAGAGCCAAGCGGACCCGGCGGGGCATGGTCCCCACCACCCGGCGGAGCGCCCGCTAGCCGACCCGGACCGCCCAAACCCGAACCGATGGCCTGGGCACCGGGCCCCCGCCGCACCGGTGCGCGGCCGCATCCGATCGGATGGCCAGCCGGGGTGCCTTACCCGATTCCCGTGCCGCGGCCGCACGGCCTGATGCTCGCCAGCGCCGGGTCCCGGTTCATGGCTCGGCTGGTGGACATCCTGACCGTCCTGGTGCTCGCCCTGGTCGCCAACGCCTGGTTCGCGATCGAGTTCTGGCGCGCCTTCGAACCCGTCTTGGTGTGGGCCAGTTCCGGGCCATCGAACCTGGATGGTGCGCCGGCGTCGGTCGAGCAGGTATTCGAACTGTTGATCCTCATGACAATCGTGCTTACGGCCGTCTGGTTCGCCTACGAGGTGCCGGCGACCGCGAACTCCGGACAGACACTCGGCAAGCGCATTTTCGGGATCAAAGTCGTCAAGGTGGAGGCGGACGAGCGGCTCGGCTTCGGCCGGTCGTTGCGACGCTGGTTCCGACTCGGATTCCCAACCCTGTTCTGGCCGTTCTGCTACGGCCTGCCGCTGCTGCTGCAGCTCTTCGACTGTCTGTTCGTGGTCCTCGACCGCCCGCTTGGCCAGGCCCTGCACGACAAGGGCGCAAACACCGTCGTCGTCCAGATCCCCAGAGCCAGCCGGCCTGAGACCGCCCGCACGCCTGTCACGCCGCACGAATCCACCTCCGGAGGCCGCCATGCTGACCCGCGCTGACCTCAACACGCTGCCTGAGTACGTGCCCGGCCGGACCGTGCCTGGGGCGATCAAGCTCGCCTCCAACGAGGTCCCGTACGGCCCGCTGCCCGGCGTAGTCGAGGCGATCGCCGAGGCGGCGGCGAACTCGCATCGCTACCCCGACATGGCGGTTGTGGCACTGCGGGACAGCCTGGCGAACCGGCTCAGCGTCTCGGCCGACCGGATCGCCACTGGCGTCGGCTCGGTTGGACTCTGCGAGCACCTCGTCACAGTGGCCTGCCGCGACGGTGACGAGATCGTGTTCGCGTGGCGGTCCTTCGAGGCGTACCCGATCATCGCGGCGACGGCGGGCGCAGTCGCTATTCGCGTGCCGAACACCGCCGAGCACGGCCATGACCTGACCGCTATGGCCGCCGCGGTGACCGACCGCACGCGACTCATTCTGGTGTGCAACCCCAACAACCCGACCGGGACAGCCATCCGCGCGGCGGAGCTGACGGCGTTCCTCGACGCGGTGCCCGGGGACGTCCTCGTGGTCATCGACGAGGCGTACCGAGAGTTCGTGACCGACCCAGAGGTGCCCGACGGCCTGACCGCCTTCGGTGATCGGCCGAACGTCGTGGTGCTGCGAACGATGTCCAAGGCCTGGGGACTCGCCGGTCTGCGGGTGGGCTACCTCGTCGCCCAGCCCTCGGTGGCGGCCGCCGTACGCAAGGTGGTCACACCGTTCTCAACCTCCGGCGTGGCCCAGGCGGCGGCCCTGGCCGCGCTGCGGGCGGACCAGGAGATGAGCCGGCGGGCGGGGCTGGTGGTCGCCGAGCGGGACCGGGTGGAGTCGGCCGTACGGGCGTGGCTGCCCGACGTCCCGGCCACCCAGTCGAACTTCATCTGGCTGCCCCTGCGCGACCGGGCGACTGATTTCGCGGCGGCCTGTGAGGCGGCGGGTGTGATCGTGCGCGCGTTCGCGGGCGACGGCGTCCGGGTCACCATCGGGACCACCGAGGAGAACGACACCTTCCTCGTGGCGGCGGAGAAGTACTTCGCCGGCTAACCCCCCGACCCGGCAGGAGCGCAGTTGGCGAACTTGCCTGGCCAAACCGGGAGCTTGGTGGGGGTGTAGAGCTCGACCAAGGCAACCGGACGCGGGCCGTAGTAGTACTCGGTGTCCTTCGACTGCGCCGGCGCCTTCGTCACCCGTTCCAGTGCCAGGTACGTGCCACCGGTCGGATAGGTGTGGCCGATCTGCCAGTCCTCGTTCGGCGCCGCGGAGGCGCACCCGATGGCAACGAGGTGTCCCGTCGCCGGGCTCAGCTCCAGTACGGTCCGGTCGTTCGTAATCAGGTAGACGCCGGCCGAGTCGGCGGCGATAAGCCGTCCCTGGCCCTGCCAACTCCACAGCGGGGTCACATCGGTCAACCGGCGGGCGGCCACACCGATACCCGTCTGGTAGATCACCCGTTCGCCGGCGAGCTGGGCGTTGCGCTCCAGTTCCGGTACGGCGGCGAGGCTGGCGTCGGCGCCCAGAAGCCAGGTCTGGTAGCGGACGGTGACCAAACGGCACTCATTGCGGCTCAGCTCGCACAGCCCGGGCGCGGGATTGATGGTCGGCAGTGGCGAGGTCCAGGCTCCCCGCTCCGCGCCGGTGATGGCGTCATAAAACCGGATGGTCGCCGCGCCGCAGTCAGGCACGACCACCATCCCGGCCCCGGTCCATGAGGCGGGCTCGCATCCGGTCGGCACATCGTGCCGCCACAGGCCCCGCCCCGTACCCGCGTCGAGGCCGATCATTTCTTTAGGGCCCGTGACGACAATGACGCTTCGGTCGGCACCGCGGACCGTGAGCAGCGAGCGCGGGTCGTACACCACCGATGCACCGGTCCGGCGCCCGTCGTACTGGCGTGACTCAGCGACCGGACCAACATCCCGCCACGCCACCACGCCACGTCGGGCATCGAGCGCAATGACCTCACCATCGGACCACTGGGTCACCACCATCGGCCCGGTCGCGGACGGCGCCGTCGTCACTCCGATCACCTGGGCCGGCCACCGACGAAACGCCCAGTACGGCGTCGACTCGTACCGCTCACCAACCGGGGCGTCGGACCAGACTCGCCACTTTTCGGCGTAGACCCGCAGGCGTCCCTCGACGACCAACGGGGCTGCGCGCAGCTCGCTGAAGGGACGGTCGTCGGTGATCACCTGTACGTCGGGATACGGTCCCGTCGGAAGAGTAAGCACTTCGTGCGGGGCGAAGACCCGGTAGGCGATGACCCCGCTGCCCACCAGCAGCGCGAGAACACCCAGCCCTACGATGAGCCATCGTCGCCAGCGGACGCGCGCCATCCACACCTCCCGGCAGGCAGAGTACCCGCCGACCCCCGGCGTCAGGCCGCCAAACTGGTTCTCGTGAGACACGCCGCCGCGAGCGCGTCGAGTTCGTCCCGCACGGCGCCCTCGGCGGTACGGGCAGCGAAGCCCCCGACGACGAAGCTGAGCAGGTGGTCGGCGAGGCTCAGCGGACGGACCCCGGTCACGGTTGCGGTCACCGTGGTCGCACCACGATGAGGACCGATCTCCACTGGGGTGAAGACGAAACTTAGTTCGTTCGAGCCGGCATCGTGCGCCAGTGACACGACACAGTGCCGACCCCGCTCACGCACCGTCAACACCAACTCTTCGACGACAGGCCGCGCAGGACGGCCGGACCGGGCTCGCCGGGTCTCGCGCCATCGCGTCTGCTTGCCTGCCGTCGACAGCACCTGAACACTGTCCACTTCGGACAGCCAGCGGGGGCGACCCGCAAGGTCGATGAAGACTCGCCCGACAACACCCTTCGGCGCCGCTATCACACGTGTCACGACCATTGATCCGCTCCCCCCAGCGCGCGGCTCTGTTCGTACCTCGACGGTAGCTCAGGGGTGTGCCGAGCTCTGCCGAATATCGGAAGCCGCACTGTCGGGTCCGAGCAATCCAAACGCCTGCAGGTCGGCAACCACTTCGCCGATTCGCCATGTGCTGAATCCTGTCCACAGTGGTCTGAAACGATCGCGGCTGGCCCGGACCATTTCCACCAGTGGCACCGCATCCGTAGCGGCGATCCGATCGCCAACGACCGCCACCGCTGCCCCGGTCGCCGCGGCGAGGCAGCCGGCCAGGATGTTCAAGACACCGTGATGGGTAAAGCCGGTCTCCGGATCGTTGTGGCGGATCGCCCGATGCAGACCCGCGCTCAGGCTGAACCGGACGCCACGATCACGGCAGGCGCAGATGACGGCGGCAAGAGCGGCGGGGGCGGGGAACAACTCCGCCGCAAGGCCGCCGATGCGAAACTTCGCGTCGACCCCTTGTGCCCCGTCCGACGTGTCCGCCACCACGTCGAGTGCCTCCATCAGACCCCAAGTGAGGGGAATCTCCGCGGACACGGCAACGCCGGGAAGGCTTTCGCCGAGTGCGATGAGCCGCCGCAGGCCAGGCAACGGATCCTCACCGCGCTTGCCCACCGCCGCCTCCACCCGCCGTACCGTGGCGCGCGCGTCGGTCAGCAACGTCACCGCATCCGGGAGGTGGTACATGCCGGTGTCGGCCACGACCGCGACATCCACATCATCCAAAGGGCCGGCCCGGAGCAGATCGGCTACGGCGGATGCCCGCACGACCAGCACGCCGACCACCGCGCCGTACCAGGCACCTCGATGACGTCGGTATTCGGCCACGGCAGAGGCGTCACGCACGCTCACGGACGGGAGGCTCGCGGCGTCGTCAACGAGGCCCCCGAAGAGCGCCGGAGTGGTGGCCACGGTCATTGAAGATAACCGACAGCCAGGCTCGCGCTCCGGCACCGGCCCGGCGAGTGATCGACCACAGTGGACCCTTGGCCGATTGGGGGACGCGCGGGCGAGCGCAGACGCCAACGAGGGAGCAGTATCGAGGCGTGGACAACCCCCTGACGCAACTGCCGATCGAGGCCATGCGGGCTCGGCGGAGCGTGAAATGGCGCATGTACGACCCGGATGTCATTCCGCTGTTCGTGGCCGAGATGGACACCCCGCTCGCGCCGGCGATCGAGCAGGCGCTCGCGGCGGCGGTCACCCGCGGAGATGTTGGTTACGCCCATCCGGGCCGTTTGCCGGAGGCCTTCGCCGGCTTCGCCCAGCGTCACTACGGATGGGCGCCCGACCCCGCTCAGATGGTCATGGTGCCCGACGTGCTTCGGGGCATAAGCGAAGTACTGAAGGTGGTAAGCGCGCCCGGGGCCGGGGTCGTCGTCAACACGCCGGTCTACGCGCCCTTCTTCGCGATGATCCCGGCCGCCGGCCGCTGCGTCGTGGAGTCCCCGTTGCGGCGCGAGGACGACGGCAGTTACCACCTCGATCTCGAGGCGCTCGACCGCGACCTGGCCGCCGAGGGGGTCGAGGTGTTGCTGTTGTGCAACCCACACAATCCAACCGGTGTGGTGCTGCGACCCGATGAGCTCAAGGACATCGCCGCGATCGCGGAGCGCCGTCGGGTGCGGCTGCTCGTCGACGAGATCCACGCACCGCTGACGTACCCGGGTCATCCGCATACCGCGTTCGGCACGGTGGCCGCCGAAGCTGCCGCCGAGGCGATCATCTTCGTGTCCGCGTCCAAGGCCTTCAACCTGCCCGGGCTCAAGGCATCCCTGGCGATCGCTGGCGGTGATCCCGGCTGGGCCAGGCTCTCCGAACTGCCCGTCGAGGTGACCTTCGGGACCGGGCTGCTCGGCGTGATCGCAGGCGAGGCGGCTTTAACCGACGGCGACGAATGGCTCTCCGGGCTGCTACGGGGTCTCGCCCACAACCGTGCACTTCTCGCCGAGCTCCTCGCGCGCCACCTGCCCGAGGTCGGCTACGTGCCGCCGCAATCGACGTACCTGGCTTGGTTGGACATGAGAGCGCTAGGGCTGGGCGACGATCCCGCCGAGGCCCTTCGGGAGCGGGGCCGAGTGGCGCTGTCGAGCGGACCCACCTTCGGCCCACCCGGGCGCGGCTTCGCGCGGCTCAACTTCGCCACCTCGCCGACCGTGCTGGCCGAAGCGGTGAGGCGTTTGGCCTCCGTCGTCTAGGCCGGTGGGTGGATCAGCGCAACCGCGATCGCAGCCAGCCCTTCTCCACGCCCAGTAAGGCCGATGCCGTCGGTCGTGGTCGCGGTCACCGTCACCGGAGCACCGATCGCGCCCGACAGCGCCGCCTGCGCCTCGTCACGTCGAGTGCCGATCTTTGGGGCGACTCCGATCACCTGGATCGAGACGTTGCCGATCTCGAAGCCGGCCGTCCGGACCCGGATCGCCGTCTCGCCGAGCAACGCCACGCCCGCGGCACCCGCCCATTCCGGACGGGCGGTGCCGTAGTTCGAGCCGAGGTCGCCCAGGCCGGCCGCCGAAAGCAACGCGTCACAGGCGGCGTGGGCCGCGACGTCGCCATCGGAATGTCCGGCCAGGCCGGGCTCGCCCGGCCAGAACAGGCCAGCGACCCAGCACGGGCGGTCGTCCGCGAACGCGTGCACGTCGGTGCCGACGCCGACCCGGGCATTGGTCACGAGCCGAGGGTATCGGCCTGGAAGAGAAGTTCGGCGGCGGCCAGATCGGCCGGACGGGTGATCTTCATGGCGGCGTCCGATCCAGGGACGCAGAAGACACGGATACCGATCTGCTCCACCAACCCGGCATCGTCGGTCAGGTGATCGATGGCCGCCTCGTGCGCGCGCACTAGCACCGCCCGCCGGAAGCCTTGCGGAGTCTGCACGAGCCGAAGCCCAGCCCGGTCCGGGGTGGCCACGACGTACCCGTCCTCGTCGATCTGCTTGACCGTGTCGACCACGGGAAGCACCGGAACGACCGCGTCGTGTCCCGTACGGACGGCGTCTGCCACCCGTTCCACGAGCCGAGTTGGCGCCAACGCCCGGGCGGCGTCGTGGACGAGGATGATCGGGTACTCCGGCGGCACGACGCGAAGGGCCGCCGATACCGAGTCCTGGCGGGTTTCGCCGCCCTCGACGACCATGAGACTCACGGTCGGCGGCAATTCGGCGGCCAGGGTCTCCCGTACCGCCGCCGCCATTCCAACTGGGGCAGCCACGACGACGCAGCCCACGCACGCCGCACCGCCGATGCGGCGGATCGTGTGCGCGAGCAGAGACGTCCCGCCGAGTTCTCGGAGTGCCTTAGGCGCGCCGGAACCCAGACGAGTACCGAGTCCGGCCGCCGCAACCAGGACCGCGACGTCACCACGCATCGGATGTTGCGCGGTCACGTCGCGGTCCTTCGGCTAACGCGATGGCTCGGCAAGCCAGCGACTACGCCTCGGTGAGCACCTTGTCGAGCAGGCTCTCGGCCTCGTCCTTAGTGCTCTTCTCAGCGAGGGCTACCTCGCCGACGAGAATGTCGCGGGCCTTGGCGAGCATTCGCTTCTCGCCGGCGGAGAGACCTCGCTCCCGCTCCCGGCGCCAGAGGTCACGAACGACCTCCGCCACCTTGAGTGGGTTTCCGGAAGCAAGCTTCTCGAGGTTCGCCTTGTAGCGCCGCGACCAGTTGGTCGGTTCCTCGGTGTGCGGGGCGCGGAGGACGTCGAAGACCTTGGTCAGGCCCTCCTCGCCTACGACTTCCCGGACGCCGACGATCTCGGCATTCTCAGCGGGCACGCGCACCGTCAAGTCACCCTGGGCAACGCGAAGCACAAGGTACTGCTTCTCCTCGCCCTTGATGACCCGAGTCTCGATTGCCTCGATGAGTGCGGCCCCGTGGTGGGGGTAGACAACGGTTTCGCCGACACTGAAAACCATAGGTTCGAAACCCCTTTCGCTGTGTCTAGGGTAACACGGCGCACTATCCCCGTCTCACCAGGCCCGGTGCCGTATGCGCAGGTCAGATGGGGTGTGGGGGGAATCGCCCGCAAGATGACATGAGTGAATCAGGCCGCAGGTCGGGGGAACACCCAGGTCAGCGCACTGCGACCAACTTTTTCGTATATTACGGACAATCCGGAACTGTCCGGTGCGTTCCACTCGGAGTCATCTGGGCATCACTATGGCGCTGGCCAGAGCGATGCGCGAGAGTGGAGGGAGGCTTCCGAGTCGACCGCACCGAATTGAACAGCGGCGGCTGGCGTCGTGCGCGGGCGCGAGTCAGCATGTGGTGGGGGTTCGCCGCGCTGTAGAGATGCCGGTGGGGCGGCCCCGGATAACGCGCGGCCTAGGCAGGCAAAGGGAGGCGCGGACGTCATGGGCGATCTCCGACCCAACAACGGCGGCGGTATGCCGCCCGAGGATGGGAGCGGCGCGCACCGCGGCGATCTGCCCGACTTTCCCCCCGAGTGGGGCACCATCGTCATCCCGGACGACGCGGCCGAACTCGACGACGAGGCCGCTGCGCTCCGCCGAGAACTGCGCCGCGAAACACGACGCACCCGGCTCCGCCAGGCCTTCGGGCTTGCGCCAGCCGGCGCGGATGCGCCGTCGCTAGGCGTCCCTGTGGTGATCATGGCGGTCGCCGTGATCACGACGCTGCTCAGCCTGTTCGTGGTGACGTGGGATCACCGCCCGTCGGCCACCGCGCCAGTGGCGCCGGACGGAGCCAGCGCGCCAGCCACCAACATCCCGCTGGTCAACGTCACGTTGGCGGACGCGGCTGGGGCCCGGGTTCAGCTGGGTAACGTCCTTCCAGCGGTGTTGCTGCTCGTCAGCGGCTGCGACTGCGCTGATCTCATCAAGGCGATCGCCGCGGCGGCCCCACCGCCGATCACCATCCTTCCGGTGGCGAAGGCTGCTCCGTGCGCGGTTGGAACCGCCGCCAACGTGCGCTGCCTGGCCGATCCGGACGGCACATTGACCTCTCGCTATCCACCGGCGTCCGGATCCGGCGGCCCCTCGGGCGGCTCGCCCACCACCAGGGCTGTGCTGGTAGATGCCAACGGTGGCGCCTCCGAACCGGCGACCGTCGATTCGGCGGACGCCTTGACCGCGGCCATGACCAAGCTCGCCGCCGGCGGCTGACGACTTACGGGATGAGCAGCGCGGCGTAGATCGTGAGCCCAGGGCCGAACGCCATCGCTACCGTTGGTCCACCGAGCCCGCCCGGTCGTCGAGTCAGCAGATCGAGAATCAGCAATACGGTCGGCGACGAACAGTTGCCATGCTCGGCCAAGGTCTGGCGAGAGGCGACCATGTCGGCGGCGTCGAGCCCGAGCTGCTCCTCGACCACATCCAGGATGCGGGGGCCGCCCGGGTGCACCGCCCAGCTGGTCACGTTCCGGGTGGTCAGACCGTGGCGTCCCACCAGGTCCCCGATCATTGGACCGACATGTCGAGCCAGTACATCGGGCACCTGCGGGGACAACCCCATGCGGAAGCCGAGATCGGTGATGTGCCAGGTCATGTGGTCGGCGGTGGTCGTGTCGGTCCGCGCGGCCACCTCAGCGACCCGATGTCCGGTCTCGACCGGCACCAGTACGACGGCGGCGGCCGCGTCCGAGAAGAGGGCGTGCGCCACCACCTGTTGCGCGTCCACAGTGGGTGGTTGTACATGTAGGCTCGGCAGCTCGACGCAGAGCAGCATCGCTGGGCGGGCATTAAGCGCGACGTAATCGGCCGCGACCCCGAGGCCCGGCATGGCCGCGTAGCAGCCCATGTGCCCGACGAAAACCCGCTGCGCATCGGGCGGCAGACCAAGGTCCCGCGCCAGCAGGATATCCAGCCCGGGCGTGACGTACCCGGTGCAGGAACAGACGACGAGCATGCCGACCTCGCTCGCCGGTACGCCCGCCCGGTCAAGCGCCGACGAGGCCGCGTCCTTCCCCAACGGCAGCGCCTCGACCAGGTAGCGCTCCATCCGGGCGCCCGTACTCCACCGCGACGGATTCTCGACGATCGGGTTGACCACGCCATGGCGGGTACGCACGCCGGAGTTCTCGAACACGCGCTTCGCGAGGCCCCGCGCCACCCCGGCGTAGTGGTCGGAGAAGAAGTCGCGCCACATCTCGTCCTGATCGGTCGGCGGTGGGTGCGCGATCCCGATGCCGGCGACCGATGCGGCCCCGATCCGGACCGGCTCGACGGTACGGCTGGCAGTGCCGGCGCGGGTCACCATCGCGGCGCCGGTCCGTCCGCGTCCGGATCGCCGCCGAGCGCGGCAATGCCCAGCCAGTCCGCACAGACGTCGGAGGTCGCCGGTTGAAGCGATCCGCACCGGGCATCGCGGAACAGCCGCTCCAACGGATGGCCGCGGCGCGTGGCCGACGTGCCGGCCGCCTCCACCATGGACTCGGCCACGTCCATCGCCGTCGTGCCGGCGAGGAGCTTGGCCCGCCACACCCACCGGTTCGTGTCTGCTTCACCCGGCGCGATCGCTACCCGGCGCGCCGCCTCATCCACGACGAGACGAGCCGCGGACACCGCCGCATCGGCCCGACCGACGCGGGCGCGGACGTTCGCCAGATGGGCGATCCCCCGAGCCTGACAGTGGGCGACACATTCGTCCACACAGGACTGTGCCACGCCGACATAGACGGCGGCGTAGCTCGCCACCATCCAGTGCGGCATGACCTGCGCGACGAGAAGCGCAAGCCCTTCGACCCCACCGAGTAACGTCTCCGCCGGCACCATCACGTCGACGTGCAGGTCGTGTGAGCTGGTCGCCCTCATGCCGAGGGAGTCCCACGTCGGCTCGACGACCAGGCCTGGCGTCGCGGCGGGGACGAGGAATTGCGAAACCATCGTGTCATCGGCCGCGGACCGGGCCGCCACCAGGTACGCATCGGCGTGGCCGGCACCGGACACAAAGGACTTGGCGCCCTTGATCGAGAAGCCTCCGTTTACCGCCTCGTACCTCGTGGTGAGCTGGGACAGCCGGGAGCCGACGCCACGTTCGCTCATCGCAACGGCGTAGAGCGCACCTTCAGCGGCGGCTGCGAGTATCCGGTCCCGCGATGCGAAGAAGTCATCGGACGCTCCCATCGCCCGGGCCAACTCGTCGGGGATGCCGGCGAGGGCACCAGTGATCGAGGCGTGCATGTTGAAGACAAGGGCGGTCGAACCATTTCCCCGGGCGAGTTCGAAAGCGACGCGCGCGTACTCAGCGTAGTCACGTCCGAGACCACCGAGCTCCGGCGGCACGAACAGTCCTAACAATCCGGCCGCGCGAAGATCGTCGAAGTCGTCGGCGGGGAAGGCGCCAGTGCGATCAGACTCGGCCGCACGCTCGACGAACCGCGGCCGCATTCGCGCGACGGTCTCCCACGGCTCGGTCATGACGCCTCCTTGACGCCCCACGCCTGGTAGAGCGCAGCGGTCGAGCGGGTCGGCACTATCTCCACGGTGCCGCCCCGCCTCCAAAGCCAGCGCACCAGCTGCCCGGCCGCGGGTCTAATACCCCGCACGGTCAGGTTAACGCGGTGGCGGGCGCATTCGTCGACGATCAGCCCGGGTGGCACGAAGAGCTTTGGATCGTGGATTCCCTTTGGGGCGAGCCCCGGAATCCTTTCGCCGAGGGTGACCGCGGTGAATCGGGCCAACCACGTCGCGTTGACGGTGTCGATCACGAGCACGCCACCCGGACGCAGAATTCGACACGCTTCACTGACCACTGTGGACGGATCGGCGACATGCTCGAGGATCTCACCGGCGCTGACCGCGTCCACCGACTCGTCGGCGAGCGGGACGGCGTGAACATCCGCCCGTACCGGCGTGACCTCGTGTTCGCTTGCCAGGTCAAGGGAGGCGGAGACGATATCGATGCCGACGTGGCGGTAACCGAGATCGCGCACGTGCGGCGCGAGCAGACCCGCGCCGCAACCGAGGTCGGCGAGCACCGCCCCCGGCCGCGGTGCCGATGGAATGAGCTTCGCGCGAGCGGCGGCGATCCAGTGCAACATGGCGAAGACGCCGTCTGGTCGCCACCACTCGGCACCGAGCACCTCGTACTGTCGAACGTCGTTGCGCGGCAGGGCCAGCGGCATAAAAAGAGTGTTACATGGCCGGGGAGTTTCGAGCTCCGAGGGACGAGGAGCGAGAACGGACCGGCCCCACACTGCATGGCCGGGGAGTTTCGAGCTCCGAGGGACGAGGAGCGAGAACGGACCGGCCCCACACTGCATGGCCGGGGAGTTTCGAGCTCCGAGGGACGAGGAGCGAGAAACGGACCGGGCCTTCGGAGCCCTGCTCACACGGGCGCGGCCTGGTAGAGGGCAAGGCCGGGGATGCGACGGATCGGGGTCGCGCGTGGCGGCGTCTGGAACCCAGCGTCACGGAGCCAGTTATTGAGCCGGGCCGCTGAGTAGAGCCGGGCCCCCGAACTCAGATAGACGAACATCGCCAGCACGTCGATGGCCGCGGCCCGCCGTCCAGTTGGGACAAAGGCATCCAGTACGGCGAATATCCCGCCCGGAACGAGCGCCTCCCGAACGCGCCGGAACAGGTCCACGATCTCGTCCTCGGCGAGATGATGCACCAGGTTGAAGCAGCACACGAGGTCGTAGTCGGTGCCGAGATCGGCCGTACGGACGTCACCGTCACGATGGCGCACCCGGCCCGAGAGCCCGGCCGCCGCGATGATCTCGCGGCCGATCGCGGCGCTGCCGGGCAAATCGAGCACAGTCGCCGACAGGCCCGGATGCCGCGCGCACAGACGGGCGGCGTACCAGCCGTGACCACCGCCGATGTCGAGCATGGTCCGCGGCGCGCGTACGCGTACCTTGCGCGCCACCTCGTCGGCGCTGAGCCGGGCCAGATCCCGTTGGCCGTAGATGTAACGCCGCCAGTACGAGTCGTCCGGACCCGCGGTGTGCTGCTGGGCCGGCTGCTCACCGTGGACCACCTCGGGCAGCTCCCGCCACCACTGCCAGTAGTCGCTGGCGGCGGCGACGTAACCGGCGACAGAGACCGGTGAGGACGGGTCAAGCCACCGCCGGGCGCTGCGGCTGAGCGCGTATCCGTCCCGGCCCACCGTGACGTACCCGCCGGAGTGCAGGCAATTCAACAGGAGTTCGGTGGCAGCGGGCTCGAGACCCAACTCGGCGCACAAACCGTCCACCGTGGCCGGTCCGGCGGCCAGACGTTCGGTGAGCCCAACCCGCACCGCCGCGACCACCACTCCGGCGAGCGCCATGCCGCCCCAGGCCTCCGCCGCCGGGCCGGGCACCAGTCGCGTCCGCAGCGCCAGCCACTCCAGGACGGTGTCGGCCCGCAACGACAAGCGCACCTCGCCACCTCCTGACGATCATTCTGCACCGGGCGTGGCGTCGTTGACGGCGTCGAGCGGTCAGGCCACGATCGGACCCGAGCAGCCATGACGAACTCGTCCGGGACCCGTCGCGCGCGGTGGTCGCGGGCACTGATCCGGTCGAGCCATCCCGGGCCTTGCCTCGCCATCACCGCCATGACCGTGCTGCTCGCGATCGGCGCGAGTGCGCTGAGCCTCGCCGGTGCGGGCGTCGTGAGCGTATTCACGGTCGCGGTACTCGCCGGACAGCTCTCCATCGGGTGGTCCAACGACGCGTTCGACGCCGACCTCGATGCCGCCGCGGGCCGTACAGCCAAGCCGCTCGTGGCCGGCGACATCTCCCGTTCGGCGGTGCTCATCGCCGCGTATGTCGCGCTCGCAGCCTCGTTCGTGATGGCGTTCGCGATCAGCGTTCCCACCGGGCTGTTCATGATCCCGGTGGTCGGTGCGGGCTGGGCCTACAACGCCGGCCTCAAGGCGACCCCGTGGTCCGGGCTGATGTACGTCCTGGGGTTCGGACCGATTCCGGGGCTGGCTGCCAGCATCCTGCCCGGGCACCCGTCGGCCCGACCCTGGTCGCTCGCCGCCGCGTCCCTACTCGGCCTCGGTGCGCACTTCGCCAACGTGCTTCCCGACCTGAGCACCGACCGGGCAGCCGGTGTCCGCGGGCTGCCGCAGCAGGTCGCCCAGGTAACCGGGGAACGGGGAGTGCGGCTCATCGCGCTGGTCTTGCTGCTCGTCGCGTCAGTCCTGATCGCGCTCGCGCCCGGGGTGACGTACCGCTGGCCGGTACTGGTCGGGCTGGGCGGGTCGATCGCTCTGGCGGCGATTGCCGTACGCGCGAAGGGCCGCACGCCGTTTCTCTGCGCGCTCGGGATCGCCGGAATCGACGTGGTGATGTTCCTGCTCGGAGGCGCCGATCTCGTGTAGGCGGCCACGTTCCGGGTCCGGTACCCCGCCCCGGAGCCGACCATCTACGCTGTAGCCCGTCCGACGTTGATCGAGGAGGGTGGCGTGAGCGCGAGGAGCGAGCTTGCGAGCCCCGCAGCCGCGAACGAAGGTAGGGAAACGTGAGCACCAGCCGCCACCCTGCGCGCATCGTCACAGCCGCCTTGGTGGCAGGCGGTTGCGCGGCTCTGGCGCTGGCCGGGTGCAGCGCCGGTCAGATCACCCAGACGTCGGGTCAGGTGTCCGCGGTGCCCGGCGCCAACGTCACCGCCGGCGCCATCGCCTTGCGCAACCTCCTGGTGCAGTACAACGGCATCGGGGGTTATCCGGCCGGCGGTGACGCACCGCTGGTTGTTCGGATCTTCAACGACGGTGCGACGCCCGTGAAGCTGGTCGGGGTTCGCGCCGACGAGGCGACCGTGGTCACCCTCGTCGGTGTGCCGACGCCGCAGGGGAGCCCGGCACCGGTGAGCCCGTCGCCCGCGGCGAGCCCGTCCGAGTCGGCGGCACCATCGCCTTCGCCGTCGGGCGAACCGGCAGCCTCCGCGACGCCATCGGCAACCGCCTCGGCCGTCCCTTCCGCATCGCCAACCAAGGCGCCGGCGCCGCCCAGTAGCGTCAGCGATCTCGATTGTGATCCCACCCCAGTCCTTCGTGGCCCTGGTGCCGGATGAGGGCAGCCACCTGCGGCTCACCGGTCTGAAGGAGGCCGTCGTTCCGGGTGACTGGGTGACTGTGACCTTCACCTTCGACAATGGGGCCGCCGTCCCGGTGCAGATCCCGCTCGTTGCGCCGCCCGGGGTCGTCGTGCCCAGGGCAACGCCGGTCGTCCCGCCGGGCGAGGAGAACCACGAATAGGCGCCACAACTGGTCGCTCAATCGTGGACCTGCCGTCCCGCTCACGTCACGGGCAGCTCGCGTCGCCGATTCCTTCCGGGTGCCAGTTCACCTTCATGCTGCCCTTGAGGTGGAGTATGGCTCCGTCCGTACCGCCGGTGAGGTCGGTGTCCACTGTGAACGCACACACGAACCGATTGGTGTGGTCCATCGTCACCTGGGCGCCGGAGCCCTTGTACGACCCGTTCGATGAGAGCTCGGCGGCGCCGCTGCCGAACACAACGCTGCCATCGGGTTGTACACCGACAAAGCCGAACGTCTGATGGTCCGATGTGAGGCCGACCTGGCTGAGGCTGTTGAAGACGTCGGCCTCGGCGTCCGGATTCGCGGTCCAGGTGGCCGCGTACTTGCCCGAGGTGTTCAGGCTACCCTCGAATCCTTCCGCGCCACCGCCGGCCGAGCCGCCTTGGTTGGAGCTCCCGGTGATCTGGGCGCCGCTCTTGGAGCAGCCTGCCAGCGCCAGCGTCAGAGCGAGCGCCGCGACCGCGAGATGGCGGATACGCACGAAAAGCCTCCTTGTCGTTGTTCAATGGTTGGTTCGTGACTCGCGTCCTTGGATCCGAGGGTGGATCCGCACCTGATCGCCACGAACGTTGACCGTCGTGATGGCGTCCTCGAGGCCCTGCCCGACCGAAGCCCTCGCTCGGTCAAGATCTTGGTCAAACTGGTGCAGTAGGACGCGCCCCTGGCTGCGTAGGGGGACTATGTTGGCGATGCCCGCTTGCCGTCACAGCGTCCGACGCTATGGGGCGGGCCAGACCCGCGCATCGGTGGAACTACGGTTCTTTGCTCGCCTTTCGCGGGCTCGCCTTTCGCGGGCTCGCCTTTCGCGGGCTCGCCTTCCGGGCTCGCCTTCCGCGGGCTCGCCTTCCGAGGGCTCGTCGGGGGCTCGGGTCGGAGGGCGGTGGCCGGACAGCCGCGGGGGGCGCGAGCGGAATTGTTTCGCCCGAACCTCGCTCGGCGCGCTGAGTCGGGGGCGTCACACGGTCGGGTTAACCTCCCGGCGTGACCGCGACCGGCAAGGCAACGACGGGCAAGCCGAGCACGAGAGCCGCCACGCGCGCGACGTACGAATGTGACGTCTGCGGGCACACCATGCCGAAATGGGTCGGGCGGTGCCCAGCGTGCGATGCCTGGGGATCGATCATCGAGGCGGCGGCCACGCCCGTAGCACTCCGGACGGTCGCCGCCCGCCGGCCCGCCGAGGCGGCGCGGCCAATCGCGATGGTGAGTGTCGAGCCCGCCCGGGCACGCCCGACCGGTGTACCCGAGCTGGACCGCGTGCTCGGCGGCGGACTCGTGCCCGGCGGCGTGGTTCTGCTGGCCGGCGAACCCGGGGTGGGCAAGTCAACTCTCCTGCTCGACGTGGCGCAGCAATGGGCCATCGGTGCCGCCGCTGATGCCGGGCCGGCATTGGTGGTCAGTGGGGAGGAGTCCGCCGCGCAGGTTCGGTTGCGGGCCGAGCGGGTCGGAGCTCTGCACGATCGGCTGTACCTGGCGGCCGAGACCGACTTGGCCGCGGTACTTGGACATCTTGACGCTGTGAAGCCCGGATTGCTCGTGCTCGACTCGGTTCAGACCTTCTCGGTGCCGGGGGCGGATGGTGTACCGGGCGGGGTGAACCAGGTGCGTGCGGTCGCGGCCGCGATCGTCGCGGTGGCCAAGGAACGGGGCATCGCGACCGTCCTCGTTGGACACGTGACGAAGGACGGCCAGGTCGCGGGCCCGCGAGTGCTGGAGCATCTGGTCGATGTGGTGCTTGCGTTCGAGGGCGACAAGTTCTCCTCGCTGCGGCTCGTACGTGGGTTGAAGAACCGGTTCGGGGCGGCGGACGAGGTGGGCTGCTTCGAGATGCACGAGCGCGGTCTGAGCAGCCTGCCCGACCCGTCCGGGCTGTTCCTCACGCGCTATCTCGAACGGGTGCCGGGCACGTGTGCCACCGTAGCAATGGAGGGGCGGCGAGCACTGGTCACCGAGGTACAGGCGCTGGTCGGGGCGACCGTCGCCGGCTCGCCCCGCCGTACCGTGAGTGGACTGGACTCGGCCCGGCTCAACATGGTGCTTGCCGTGCTGCAGAGCCGATCCGGATTACGTCTGCACGAACGGGAGATCTTCGCCGCGACGGTCGGCGGCATCCGCGTGGTCGAGCCGGCCGCCGATCTCGGTCTGGCCCTCGCCGTCGCATCCGCCGCCAACGAACTTGGGCTGGCCCCGGATCTGGTGGCCATCGGCGAGGTAGGGCTCACCGGTGAGATCCGCCGCGTGGGCGCCGTCTCACGCCGCTTGGCCGAGGCGGCCCGACTTGGCTTCCGGCACGCACTCGTGCCGCCGGGCTGCGGTCCGGCCGGCTCGGCGGATATCCCGGGTGGTATGCGGGTGGTGGAAGTGCAGACCGTACGGGCGGCGCTGAACTGGGCGGTGCAGCACTCGGCCCAGCCGCCGGACGAGGACTAACGGCGCCGTCCGTAAACTGTGCGCGTGCCGATCGACCGGGAAGGCCTGCGGGCCACACTCGCGCTCGTCGCTCCCGGTACCGCGCTCCGCGACGGGCTCGAGCGGATTCTGCGCGGTCGCACCGGCGCGCTCATCGTGCTCGGCCACGACAGGACCGTCGACAGCCTCTGCACCGGCGGGTTCCCGTTGGATGTGGAGTTCTCGTCGACTCGGCTGCGAGAATTGTGCAAAATGGACGGTGCCGTGGTGCTCTCGAGCGACGGCACGCGCATCGTCCGGGCCGCCGTGCATCTGATGCCCGACTCGACGATCCCGACCGAGGAATCCGGCACCCGTCATCGCACGGCCGAGCGAGTCGCCCGGCAGACGGGCTATCCGGTCATCTCGGTGAGCCAATCGATGCACATCATTGGTCTCTATGTGAACGGCACGCGACACGTCATCGACGACTCGGCCGCGATTCTGTCCCGGGCCAACCAGGCGCTGGCCACGTTGGAACGGTACAAGCTCCGCCTCGACGAGGTGAGCGGGACGCTGTCGGCGCTCGAGATCGAGGACCTCGTGACCGGACGGGACGCGGTCGCCGTGGTGCAACGGCTGGAGATGGTCCGCCGGATCGCCGACGAGATCGAAGGCTACGTCATCGAACTCGGCACCGACGGCAGGTTGCTCGCGTTGCAGCTCGATGAGCTGATGGCCGGCGTGGAGAGCGACCGTACCCTGGTGATCCGCGACTACCTGCCGTCGAGCCGCAAGGCCCGCGGCTACGAGGAGGCTGTGTCCGAATTGGACCGGCTCTCCGCGAACGAACTCATCGATCTCGACGCGGTGGCCAAGGCGATCGGATACCCGAACCTGGTCGATGCTCTGGACGCACCCCTGTCACCGCGCGGCTTCCGGCTGCTGGCCAAGGTGCCCCGCCTGCCCGCCCCGGTGGTGGACCGTCTGGTCGAGCACTTCGGAAGCCTGCAGCACCTGCTCGGGGCGACGGTCGAGGACCTGCAGGCGGTGGATGGCGTCGGTGACGCACGGGCGAAGAGCGTACGGGAAGGACTGTCCCGGCTGGCCGAGGCGTCCATTTTGGAGCGATACGTGTGACCGCTCTGATCGTCGCTCAGCTCGCCGTGATGTGCAGTTCGAACGGGGTACTGAACTTCTGATCGAGCCGAGCCACCACTTGATAACGCGCCGGATCGGGCGAGATCGTGATCGTGCAGTCCACCGTGTTGTTGCCGCCACGGCTGCGTAAACCCGGCCAGGTGCGGGTGTACGAGACCTCCATGCCGGGGGTGAACTGCCGGTCCTCGTGTCCGTGATTGGCGTCGCAGTCATCGGACGACCAGATGATCGTCGTGCCATCCCGTAGTTGCAGCTCCTGCATGTCCGCGCCGATATCGCGTACGCAGGTCCTGGTGGAGATGTTCTTGATCTTGATGGTGAAGTCGATTGGCTGTCCTCGCTTCACCTCCGCGGCCGCGGCGGTTGCGCTGACCTCCATCTCCAGATCAGTACACGATCCGGTCGCCCCGGCCACCGGCAGCGTGAACGGAGTCGGAGTGGGCGAGCTGCTGGCCGTTGTCGCAGTGACCGGCGCGGTCGACGTCACCACCGGCTTCGTCGACGTGGTCTGGGTCGGTGCCGGCGCCGCACCGGCGCCAGCGCCAGCGCTGCTGTCCGGTCCGCTGCAAGCGTAGAAGACGATCAGAACGACCATGGCCAGCCCGACCAGTACCACCGCGCGACGCCGCCAGTAGACGGCGGCCGGGAGGGGACCGACGGTCAGCCGCATGGCTCCACACGGTAGCGTCGGCCGCGGTTCGTACTTGTGAGCCGCGCCGCACCGCTGCGATGGATACACCTGCCACCGGTGGAATGCGTGAGCTCCGGCCACTCGACCCGGGAACAACGACCCACCACTGTGCACTACGCGATCAGACCGGGCCAGGGCGACGCGCGCCGTCGAGGCGTCGATGTCCACTGTGGATGGTGGATCGACTTCGACCACGTGCCGATATAGGTTTCCAGACAGGCGGGTGGCGACGTCGGTGATGTTGCCGCGGGCCGAGGCGGGCACTCGGGTCGCCGCGGCACGATGCCCAAGCGGTGCATTGACCCGTCCTCGCGCCATCGGCAGAACCGGAGATGACAGGATCGATCACGTGCCGACCACGCTGGCCGAGCGGGCGATCCGGTGGTACGCCACCGCGGCCCGTGACCTACCTTGGCGCCGCTCCGACGCCACGCCCTGGGGCATCCTCGTCAGCGAGATCATGCTGCAGCAGACGCCGGTGGCCCGGGTACTCCCGATCTACCTGGAGTGGCTCGATCGGTGGCCGGCTCCGGCGGCGCTGGCGGTGGAGCCGCCAGGTGTTGCGATCCAGGCCTGGGGTCGGCTCGGCTACCCGCGCCGAGCCCTGCGGCTGCACGAATGCGCCGTGGCCATCACCTCGCGGCACGGCGGATCGGTGCCGAGACAGCTCGACGAGCTGCTCTTGTTGCCGGGCGTGGGTGCCTATACGGCGCGGGCGGTGGCGGCGTTCGCCTACGGCGCGCGCCAGCCGGTCGTCGATACCAATGTCCGCCGGCTGGTGTCGCGGGCGTGTCTTGGGCGCGCCGACGGCGGTCGGTCGACCACGACAGCTTCGCTCGACTTGGTCACCGGGCTGTTACCCACGGTCGCGGCGCGGGCAGCGCGGGCTAGCGCCGCATTCATGGAACTAGGTGCATTGATCTGTACCGCCCGCGAGCCGTCATGCGCTTCGTGTCCGCTTCGACGCGACTGCGCCTGGCGTCTGGCCGGTTGTCCCGCGTCTACGGTCCGTGGTCGGGCTCAGCGGTACGAAGGCACCGATCGGCAGGCTCGCGGGGTGCTGCTGGCGCTGTGCCGGCAGACGCCCGCCGGCGTGAGTGTCGAGGAAATCTCGGCTGCCTGGCCCGACGCCGCGCAGCGCTCCCGAGCACTCGCAGGCTTACTCGACGACGGACTCATCGTTAACATCGACGCTTATCACTACGGACTCCCGGGATTCCCCCGGACCAGCTAGGATCCGCGGGTGACCCCTCCGGCCCCCCGGTTGGCGCACGGGCGCGTACGCCTCCTTCTGGCACTTCTCGCGGTCGCCGCCTCACCCACGCTTGTGGCGTGCGCGTCCACGGCAGTGGTCCCGCCGCCGGCTGCCGCACCGAGCTCGGCCGCCTGGCAGGAGGGCCCCGAACCGTCGGCGACCAACTCGCCCACGCCGTCACCCACGCCCTCGCCCTCCGCGGCGGCGACTCCGGCGCCTCCCTCGCCGCCGACTCTTGCGGATTACCTGGCCCGCATCCCTAAGTTCGGGCCGGCACCGGCACCGGCGCCGGTCTCGCTTCCGCACGCGGCCGGTCGGGCCGCGTTCGCGTATGAGATTCCGACCACACGGCCGGTGGCGTTCCTCACCATCGACGACGGCGTAGTCCGCCACCCGATGGCGCTCGACCTCATCCGGGCCGCCAAGATTCCCGTGACGCTCTTCCTGACCACCCGCTACGTCTCCGGCAACCAGGGGTTCTTCGGGGCACTTCGTGACACCGGATACGCGACGATCGAGGACCACACGATCACACACACGAAACTCACAACGCTCAGCTACGGCGACCAGAAACATGAGCTGTGCGGCGCCAGCGATCAATTGGCGCAATGGTACGGTCGCCGGCCGATCCTTTTCCGGCCCCCGTACGGCGAGCGCAACGATGCGACGCTCGCCGCCGCGTGGGATTGCGGGTTGAAGGCTGGCTTCTACTGGCGAGAGACCGTGGACGCCGGCAATGTCTACTACCAGCGCCCCGACCACAAGATCCATCAAGGCGACATCATCCTGATGCATTTTCGGCCCGCGTTCCCGGATGACTTCATCGCGGCATTGACCGCCATCAAGAACTCGGGACTCACGCCAGCGCTGCTCGAGGATTACGTGACAGTCGATAGCGGGACGCCACCGCCTACGACGACACCACCGCCCGCGGCATAAACCCCGCCGATCCTGGAGAAATGCGCATGGTTCGATCTCTAATCACGCTCTTTTGGCCAAGGTCACGATGCCTGCACCCCCGAAGGCCGCCCGATGGCGTCTGGCGATGCTGAAGGCCCCGCGCGACGTTCGTCGGGGCGGGGCCTTCGGCGACAACGCTCAGGCGGCGCCAGTCTCGGAGCCGGCCTCCGTGGTGCCAAGGTCGGCCGGGACAGCATCGGGCACCTTGCCCGGGCTTTCCGCGCCGCTGAATACCAGCTTCGTGGTCTCGTACTGCTCCGGGTCGCCGTCGGTGTCTACGACCACGATCTGGCCCGGCCGCAGCTCGTTGAAGAGAATCCGCTCGGACAGCGAGTCCTCGATCTCACGCTGGATGGTCCGGCGCAACGGACGGGCGCCCATGACCGGGTCCCATCCCTTGTTCGCCAGCCACTTCTTGGCGTTGGTGGTGAGCTCCAGACCCATGTCCTTGTTGCGGAGCTGGACTTCGATCCGGGCAACCATAAGATCCACGATCTTCAGGATCTGGTCCGGGTTGAGCTGGTGGAAGACGATCGTGTCGTCGATCCGGTTGAGGAACTCCGGCCGGAAATGCTGCTTGAGCTCGTCGTTGACCTTGTTCTTCATCCGCTCGTAGTTCGAGTCGGTGTCATTGGCGCCCTGGAAGCCCAGCGACACCGCCTTGGCCACATCCCGGGTGCCGAGGTTGGTAGTCAAGATGATCACCGTGTTCTTGAAGTCCACGATGCGGCCCTGGCCGTCGGTGAGACGCCCATCTTCGAGGATCTGCAGCAGCGTGTTGAACACGTCGGCGTGCGCCTTCTCGATCTCGTCGAAGAGAACCACGGAGAACGGCCGGCGGCGCACCTTCTCGGTCAGCTGCCCACCCTCGTCGTAACCGACGTACCCGGGCGGCGCCCCGACCAGACGCGACACCGTGTAACGGTCGTGGAACTCGCTCATGTCGAGCTGGATCAACGAGTCCTCGCTGCCGAAGAGGAACTCCGCTAGCGCCTTGGACAGCTCGCTCTTACCCACGCCGGACGGGCCGGCGAAGATGAACGAGCCGGATGGACGCTTGGGGTCCTTCAGGCCAGCCCGGGTGCGACGGATCGCCATGGAGACGGCCTTCACCGCGTCCTCTTGGCCGATGATCCGCTTGTGGAGCTCGTCCTCCATACGGAGCAGGCGTGACGTCTCCTCCTCGGTCAGCTTGTAGACCGGGATGCCGGTCCAGTTGGCGAGCACCTCGGCGATCTGCTCGTCGTCCACTTCGCTGACGACATCCAGGTCGCCGGCCTTCCACTCCTTCTCGCGCTGCGCCTTCTGGGTCAGCAGGGTCTTCTCGGTATCGCGTAGCTGCGCGGCCCGCTCGAAGTCCTGCGCGTCGATAGCGGACTCCTTGTCCCGGCGCACCTGGGCGATCTTCTCGTCGAATTCGCGGAGGTCGGGCGGCGCAGTCATCCGGCGGATACGCATCCGGGCACCGGCCTCATCAATGAGGTCGATGGCCTTGTCGGGCAGGAACCGGTCGGAAATGTACCGGTCGGCCAGCGTCGCTGCCGCCACCAGCGCGGCATCGGTAATGGACACGCGGTGGTGCGCCTCGTACCGGTCGCGAAGGCCCTTGAGGATCTCGATCGTGTGAGCCAGGGACGGCTCGCCCACCTGGATGGGCTGGAACCGGCGCTCGAGCGCGGCGTCCTTCTCCAGGTGCTTGCGATACTCGTCGAGGGTGGTCGCGCCGATCGTCTGCAGCTCGCCCCGCGCCAGCATCGGCTTGAGGATGCTCGCCGCGTCGATCGCGCCCTCGGCGGCACCGGCGCCCACCAACGTGTGGATCTCGTCGATGAACAGGATGATGTCGCCGCGGGTGCGGATTTCCTTGAGCACCTTCTTCAGGCGCTCCTCAAAGTCACCGCGGTATCGCGAACCGGCCACGAGCGCCCCAAGGTCGAGCGTGTAGAGCTGCTTGTCCTTGAGTGTCTCCGGAACCTCGCCCTTGATGATCTTCTGGGAGAGCCCCTCGACGACGGCCGTCTTTCCGACGCCAGGCTCGCCGATCAACACCGGGTTGTTCTTGGTACGGCGGGAGAGCACCTGCATGACCCGCTCGATTTCCTTCTCCCGGCCGATGACGGGGTCGAGCTTGCCTTCGCGAGCGGCCTGAGTCAGGTTCCGACCGAACTGGTCGAGGACCAGGCTCGTCGACGGAGCCGCCTCGCCCGTGCCGCCGGTTCCCGCCGCGGCGGGTTCTTTCCCTTGGTAGCCGGAGAGTAGCTGGATGACCTGCTGGCGCACCCGGTTGAGGTCCGCGCCGAGCTTGACGAGCACCTGCGCCGCCACGCCCTCGCCCTCGCGGATGAGGCCGAGCAGGATGTGCTCGGTACCGATGTAGTTGTGCCCGAGCTGCAACGCCTCACGTAGCGACAGCTCCAGCACCTTCTTGGCCCGGGGCGTAAATGGGATGTGCCCGCTCGGCGCTTGCTGACCCTGGCCGATGATCTCCTCGACCTGCTGCCGCACGCCTTCGAGGGAGATCCCGAGGCTCTCCAGGGCCTTCGCCGCCACACCCTCGCCCTCGTGGATGAGGCCAAGCAGGATGTGCTCCGTCCCGATGTAGTTGTGATTGAGCATCCTGGCTTCCTCTTGGGCCAGGACCACCACCCGTCGGGCTCGGTCGGTAAACCTCTCGAACATTCCCTCGTTGCTCCTCACTGCAGCGCGGTGTGCCGCCGCGTCGCACCGCCGGACCTCTCGGCTCGCTGAGCCTTTGAGGCTTGGCCTTGGATCCCCAACTCTATCGCCGACGACCGACGCGACGCGTCGTGGCGTGCACCCTTGAGTCGAGCTGCGCCAGCGTCCAGTCCAGCCCCCGTTGGGCTCCAAAAATACCATCACGGGCGGGCAAAACGGGCGTCACTGTGTCGCATCTGGCGCCGGGAGGATGCGAAACGATCATCAAGTACGCGCACAGCGTAATCCGGCCCACGCACTCCGCTGCGACGCGGCAGTGGCCGCAGGCCCGGGCCACCGGATCCGGGCGCGGCGGCGGGCGGCGGGCCGCGGCCCGGCGGGCGAGGCGACGTTGGGCCTCAAAAGCCCGCCGACAAGGTCCCGACTCGGTTGCAGGATCACAACATTGGCGATAGCAGATCACCGCGGAGCCAATACGGACTCCGCGGTGATGGCATCGTGCATACTGCAATTTGCAAATTGGTTTCCGCGCCCGCGAATTCAGCGACCAGCCTCGCGGTGGTAATGGTCGACGATCTCCTGCTTGATTCGTCCACGCGGCGCCACGTCATAGCCTTTCCGCGTGGCCCAGGTCCGAATTGCCTTGTTCTGCTCGCGCTCGGCCACGGCACCCCCGCGGGCGCGCCCGACACCACGAGACAATCCGGAGCTCGCCCGGCCAGAGAGACGGGTGCCATTATCCAGATACACCGAGAGTGCGTTGCGCAGCTTGTTAGCGTTCTTCGTCGACAGGTCGATCTCATAGGCATACCCATCGAGACCAAACTTCACCGTCTCGTGCGCCTCACCACCGTCAAGATCATCTATGAGCTTGGTGTATGTTTCCTTTGCCATGCGGCTCCCTTCACCGAAGTGCGCGGATTGTGATTAGGAAAAAGATAGCGCAGACTCGGCGGAGAAGACCATCCAGGTCGCCAAGAAACATTGGCGCTTCCCCGACCCCATCAATAGCTCCAGAGACGTGATCCCCGATAGAAGTGCTTCGACCCTCTGAGCTGGTGTTTGTTACGCCATTTCGGCGGCCTGACACGCATAGACAAGACCATTGGCGCGATAGCCAAGCCGACGGCATCCGTTTGCAGATGAGTACGTCTTTGTTTGCCCGAGCACATGATTCGATCTGTGGACTCTACGCATTGCCCACACGCAATATACGACCCACTACTCGGGCCGTAGCAACGGGAATAGGATCGTCTCTCGGATGCCGAGCCCGGTAAGCGCCATCATAAGGCGGTCGATCCCCACGCCCATGCCCCCCATCGGCGGCAGACCATGCTCCATGGCCCGCAGGAAATCCTCGTCGAGCCGCATCGCCTCGGGGTCACCCTTCGCCGCGAGCAAAGCCTGTGCGTGAAATCGCTCGCGCTGGATCACCGGATCGACGAGCTCGGAGTATCCCGTGCCCAGCTCAAAACCGCGGACGTACAGGTCCCACTTCTCGGCGAGCCCGGGCTCGGTCCGATGGCCTCGCACCAGCGGACTCGTCTCCTCGGGATAGTCGCGAACAAACGTGGGCTGCTGAAGGTTCGGAACCACGAGTTCCTCGAATAGTTCCTCGGCTAGCTTCCCAGCCCCGAGGTTTGCGTCCGCGATGCCGAACTTCTCGGCGAAACTCTGCAGCTTCGACAGCGGTGTGGCGATCGTGACTTCTTCTCCGAGGGCGGCTGAGAGCGCGCCGAACAGCGTAATCTGCTCCCAATCCCCGCCGAGGTCGAACTCGGATCCGTCGTAGTGACGCACGACCGTTGAACCGGCCACGGCCAATGCGGCGTCTTGGACCAACTCTCGGGTCAGCGTCCCGATCGAGTTGTAGTCGCCGTACGCTTCATAAGCCTCGAGCATCGCGAACTCCGGAGAATGCGAGGAGTCGATGCCCTCGTTCCGGAAGTTGCGATTGATCTCGAAGACGCGCTCGATGCCGCCGACGACACAGCGCTTGAGGTAAAGCTCGGGTGCGATACGCAAATACAGGTCCAGGCTCAGCGCGCGGCTATGCGTCACAAAGGGACGGGCGGTCGCGCCGCCGTGCAACAACTGCAGCATCGGCGTTTCGACCTCAATGAAGCCGCGGCGCTGAAACGACTCCCTCAGCGCGCGAACGACTGTCGCTCTCGTTCGAACTATTTCCCGCGCCTGCGGGCGCACGATGAGGTCGACGTAACGCTGGCGGACTCGGGCCTCCTCCGACATCGGCTTGTGCGCCACCGGTAGTGGCCGCAACGCCTTTGCTGCCATCGACCACGAGTCCGCGAGAACAGAAAGTTCGCCCCGCTTGCTCGTGATTACCTCGCCGTTGACAGCAACGATGTCGCCCAGATCGACCAGACGCTTCCAGGCCTCGAGCGACGCCGGGCCAACCCTGTCCAATGACAGCATCGCTTGCAGTTCGGTGCCGTCGCCGTCTCGAAGCGTCGCGAAGCACAGCTTGCCGGTGTTGCGCACGAACATGACCCGACCGGTCACACCGACCCGGACGCCAGTCGCATTGTCAGTCGGGAGGTCGCCGAACTCTGCTCGGACCTCGGCCAGGGTGTGAGTCCGCGGGACCGCTACGGGGTAAGCCTCGCCGCCGTCGGCGAGCAGCCGCTCGCGCTTATCCCGGCGGATCCGCATTTGCTCGGGCAGGTCGTCGTCGGGAGCGGTCCGCGGCTGTTCGGACACGATCGGATCCCCTTCATCGCGATGGGCGCGGTCACCCGCAGCGCGGAGGGCGCCGCGACCGCACACGGTCTGGTTGGCTCCGCCATCGTCGCTCAACCCTGTGTGGCATCCTCGGCGTCGCAGCGCCACCGTCACCACAGAGGCGTCGCCGTCACGAAACCTGCAGGGAGCCTACTGAAGGCCGCCTGGTGCTTCGCGCGCTTATCCTCTGTCTTTGATGACAATAACAAGACGGACGTACGGATTGCTTTCTAGGGGGCCGGATCGGATGGACACGCCACTGCGGCGACAGCGGGCCTCGTCATTTGGTCCGGCGGCCGAACTTTACGACCACGTGCGACCGTCCTACCCGATCGAGGCAATCTCCTGGGCGCTGCAACCACTAGGACCGGGTGCTTGGCGCGTCGGGGACATCGGAGCGGGCACGGGGATCATGACCCGCTTGATTATCGCCGCCGGCCATCACGTCGTCGCGGTGGAGCCGGACGCCCAGATGCGAGGACAACTCGCCGCGACGACCCCGGAGGCGACCACCATCGAGGGCTCGGCCGAATCGATGCCGTTGCGTAGCGGCAGCCTTGATGGCGCGATCGCCGCCCAGGCGTATCACTGGTTCGACCGAGACCAGTCGCACGCCGAGCTCGCACGGGTCATCCGGGGTGGCGGCGTGTTCGCCGCCATCTGGAATGACCGCGATGACACCGAACCGTGGGTGCGCGAGTGTTCGCGGATCGTCTCCGGCGACCGCGCCACCGACGGCTCAGGAGCCGACTCCGGGCGGACATCAGCGATGTCGTACGGCAATGCGTTCGGCCCAGTCGACCGGGCAATCTTTTCGCACGCCACCCGACACACTCCGCACAGTCTGGTAAAGCTGCTTCAGAGCCGGTCGTACTACTTGTGCGCCACCGCGGCGCGGCAGTCCGAATTGGAGCGCGAGGTACTCGATCTCGCCCAATCCCATCCCGACCTCGCCGGCCGAGAGCACTTCGAGTTGCCCTACGTCACGGTGGTGTTTCGGGCTGTCCGGGCAATCGAATAGCGGCGACACCTCTTGGCGTCGGTGGCTGGCAACATCACCGACGTTCGGTGGCCGGCGATGGTGGTCCGCCCGGCACGGCGGACCCGCCCGGCACGGCGGGCCGCGGTCGTACCGGGCGGACCGCTACCGGGTCCACCCGTCCCGGTAGGCTCGGCGGCGCCGACAAGGCGTCGACGAAGGTTAGTGACTCGGGACGGCGCCGTCGCGCCGACGCGAACCGATCCGGACGAGAACAGTCCTGCTCAGTCCATATTGGATGCCACGATCGACGTCGCGCGGCACTGTAGCGATGAGGGGCCGCGTCGGTCACAGCCGGGCCCAGCCTCAGGTCAACTCGGCCAGATCAGCCCATAGCATCGTCGCGAGATCGACGGAGCCATCGGCACCCACGAGGTCGCGAAGACGTTCCGGCAGGGCCTCTCGCATCTTCACGCGGATCTGCTCGCGGGCCTGTGCCGCGGCCAGCCGAGCCGCGCCCACGATACGCGCCGACAGTGCACCGCCGTCGAGCCTGGCCGCCATGGCGGAATCGATCCGAAGCTCGCGCAAACCACCCTGGCCATCGACCGTGACCGTCACACTGCGATCCGGCGACCGGACACTCACGGTCATCGCGGCGGCCGCCGCCTGAAGCCCGTCAATCTGGGCCCGCGTCGCTCGATAGTCGTCCAGCATCGCCCCGATCTGCGCCTGCATGTCTGTCCGCATGGCACGAAACCCTAATCGCGCCCACGGTCACGGATAACCCACACTTTCGAACCTGTGGATAAGTGCATGGCGGTCCACGTCAGCGTGGCTGTGGACAAGTCAGGTGTTCCTTTCGAACACCATGCGAAGCCCGATCAACGTGATCATCGGCTCGTGATGGGTGATCGTGCGACATTCGGCGATGACGACGGGCGCAAGTCCACCGGTAGCGATGACGGCGCGCACGTCGCCGAGCTCCTCGGTCATCCGCTCGACGATCCGGTCCACTTGACCCGCGAAACCAAAGTACATACCGGACTGTAAGCACTCGACGGTGTTCTTGCCGATCACCGATCGTGGCCTCGTCGCCTCGACCTTGCGCAGTTGAGCCGCTCGTGACGCGAGGGCGTCGAAGGAGATCTCGATGCCCGGCGCGAACGCGCCTCCCAGGAACTCCCCCCGCCCGCTGATCACGTCGAAGTTGGTAGTAGTACCAAAATCCACCACAATGGACGGTCCACCGTAGAGGGTGAAAGCGGCGAGTGTGTTCACGACGCGGTCCGAGCCGACCTCCTTCGGGTTGTCGATGGCCAGCTGCACGCCCGTCCGTACTCCTGGCTCCACGATGACGCTCGACACGCCCGGGTAGTAACGCTCCAACATGGAGCGAAGTGACCGGAGCGCGGCGGGCACCGTCGAGCACGCGGCCACGCCGGTCACTCCGATCGAGTCGGTTGAGAGCAGGCCACGAAACATCAAACCCAGCTCGTCGGCGGTCGATCGCGCGTCGGTCTTGATACGCCAGCTGTGCACCAACTTCTCGCCCTCGAAGGTGGCGAGCACGGTGTTGGTGTTCCCGATGTCGATGCAGAGGAGCACGGAGCAAAGCCTACTGCTGCCTGCGGTGACGAAGCTGCGAGGGACGGGCCCGGTGGCGGATCGCTACCTTCTACTCCTGCAATCGGAGGCTACTCCCGCGGTCGGAGGTCGAGCGCGATGTCCAGGGTCGGCGATGAATGGGTGAGACCGCCCACCGACACGTAGTTCACGCCAGTCGCGGCGTACTCCGCTGCCGAATCGAGCGTCAAACCACCGGTGGCCTCGAGTTCGGAGCGTCCACCCACCGCACGCACGACGCGCCGCAGCAAGGCCGGCGTCATGTTGTCGCAAAGAAGGAAAGTTGCTCCAGCATCGACGGCGGCGAGAGCTTCTTCCTCGGTGCTCACCTCGACTTGGATGCGCACGTTCGGAAACGCCGTTCGCACGCGACGGTAGGCCGCGACCACGCCTCCGGCAGCCAGCGCGTGATTGTCCTTGACCATTGCCACGTCGTAGAGGCCCATCCGTTTGTTGACCCCACCGCCGACCCGCACAGCGTACTTTTCCAGCACTCGAAGTCCCGGTGTCGTCTTGCGCGTGTCGAGTACCTGGGTTCCGCTACCGGCGAGGATGTCGGCCCAGGCCCGGGTGTGGGTCGCGACTCCGGACATCCGGGAGATCAGGTTGAGCGCGGTGCGCTCGGCGGCGAGCAGCGCGCGCGTCGGGCCAGCAACGGTTGCGAGCACATCGCCGCGAACGACCCGCGCTCCGTCGTCAACGTGGCGGCGGAACGCGACGGAGCCGGCGCCCGCGACGTCGAAGACCGCGGCGGCGACGATGAGGCCGGCGACGACTCCGTCCCCACGGGCGACCAAATCGCCGGTGTCCTGCTGGTCGGTCGGGATGGTCGCGATAGAGGTCACATCGAGGCGATGAGGGCCGAGGTCCTCGTCGAGCGCCGTGGTCACGATCCGCAGCACCTCGTCGGGCGGCAGTCCGTCCGCGTGAAGTTCATCCACTATGGACTGCGAAAACGCGCTCACCGCGGTTCCCACTCTTCGGTCATGCGTCCATCGGGTTCGATGCCGGCCACCAAGTGGCCCAGCCATTCTGGGCGAGGTTCCGGAAAGTCCTCCCGCCAGTGACAGCCGCGCGTCTCCTGTCGTCGAGACGCGGCTGCCACCAGGGCGCTCGCGACGGTGACGAGGTTGGTGACCTCCCAGGCATCGGTCGCCGGCTGTGAACGTGTCATCGCCAGTTCGTCGAGGCGGGCGGTGGTCGCGGCCAGCGACTCGGCACTGCGCAGCACGCCGGCGCCGCGCGTCATCTCCTGCTGGAGTGGCAGCCGTGCTGCGGAATCGACGACCCAGCCCGCGGTCTGGTCCCACACGGGTTCCCGGTAATCCAGTGTCACGGCCGCGATGTCTGCCGCGATCCGTCGCGCGAAGACAAGTCCCTCGAGCAAGGAGTTGGAGGCGAGCCGGTTGGCGCCGTGAACACCCGTGCACGCGGCCTCACCACAGGCGTAGAGCCGCGTGATCGAACTTCGGCCGTGAAGGTCGGTCCGGATTCCACCGCTCGCGTAGTGCGCGGCGGGTGCCACGGGGATGAGCTGGGTCACGGGATCGACGCCGGCCGCCCGGCAGACGGCGGTGATGGTCGGGAACCGCACGGCGAGGTCGGCCACATGTCGTGCATCGAGGAAAACATGGTCCGCCCCGGAGGCGAGCAGCACTCGATGGATTGCCTTGGCCACGATGTCGCGCGGCGCGAGCTCGGCGAGCTCGTGCTGACCCACCATGAATCGCTTGCCATCGTCGTCGACGAGATAAGCTCCTTCGCCGCGAAGCGCCTCGCTGATCAGGGGCAGCTGCGCCGTACCGTTGCCGTCATTGCCAAGAGCGAACGCGGTCGGGTGGAATTGGACGAACTCGATGTCCGTGACCGCCGCGCCCGCGCGCAGCGCGAGCGCGACGCCGTCGCCAGTAGACACCGCCGGGTTTGTGGTGGAGGCGAAGACCTGGCCCAGGCCGCCGGTGGCGATGACCACTGCCCGCGCGAGGACCGCGCCCACTCCGTCCTCAGTACCCTCGTCGAGCACGTGCAGACTGACCCCGCAGGCGTTGCCTTCCTTGTCCCGCAAGAGATCCAGCACAAGGGCGTGCTCGATCAGTCGAATCCACGGGTCTCGCCGTACCGCCTCATGGAGCGCACGCTGCACTTCGGCGCCCGTGGCGTCTCCGCCCGCGTGCACGATCCGGTTGGCGTGGTGCCCGCCCTCGCGAGTCAGCATCAGCGATCCGTCGGGATGCCGGTCGAACTGGGCGCCCCACCGGATCAACTCTCGCACCCGCGCCGGCCCTTCGGTCACGAGAACGTCGACTGCGGCTGGATCGCACAGTCCGACGCCGGCGACGAGCGTGTCCCTCGCGTGGGCGGCCGGAGTATCCAACGGATCCAGGACCGCGGCGATGCCGCCCTGCGCCCACCTGGTCGAGCCGTCGTCGATGTTCACCTTGGTGACGACCGTGACGTGGAGGCCCGCCTCGCGCAGATGCAGCGCGCACGTCAGGCCGGCGATCCCCGAACCAACGATGACCACGTCGGTGGTCTCGGCCCAGCCGGGGTCAGGCCCGGCGAGTCGCCGCGGAACGCATGGCAGACGCATCCTGCCAGTCAACCATTCCGGGCCACGCGCCCGGCCGGGCGGTCAGTGCGGGAACGTACCGGGCGTACGTCCTTTGATGGAACCGGTGAGCTTGGCCCGCGGGTATTCTCCCATGAAACACCGCATCGACCGGTCACCCGCCGACCAGAGGTCGGGGTGCCGCCCCAGAACAGCCATCGGATGCCGCCGGTGCTGTCCAACATCGCTCGGGTCATACCGAGGTACGTCGCACCAATTCCGTAGCAGGCGTTCGGCACGATGTCTTGCTCCTTGTATCGCCCGGGTACTCGCCGTCGGATGCGACATAGATGCCGGTCATCTCGATGTCATGGGACGTGTGTGCAGCTGGCGAACGTGATGTTCTCAATGTACTTCTGATCCGCGCTGAGCTTCTCGTTACCGCAGGTGAGAGCAAGCGGCCGGCGCCTCTCGAAGCCCGTCCTTGAGGCTGCCGGTTCGAGGGTTGACGGTGCCGTTACTGTCGACGATCTCGAGCAGCTCGCACCGGTACCACCGCGCCTTGCCCGCCCATTGGCGCTCCGACGGCATGACGGGAAGCATCGATACCCGTCCCGCGTGGAAATCAGCGCCGAGGAATTCGATGGCCTTCTGGGTGCAGGACTCGTACGCCGACCGGAACAGCGCCGTGCCCAGCTTCGGCCGGCCGGCCGCGTCGGTCTCGGCGTCGGCCGGGAAAGTGCCGACGAAGTATGTCTCAGCCAGGTGTTCGGCGCTGCACTCCACAGTGGGCTGCGGTGACACGGAGTAGATACGACATGTCCCAGCCGACCTTCGGCGTTGCCCTCGTGCCGTCGCGGCCGGTGCACGTCCCGACCTCGGGAGTCGGCACGCTGGGGGTCGGCAGTACGGCCCAGTCGACACCGAGCGAGCCGTCACCGACGGCGGGCGGGGCCGAACAACCGGCGAGCGCCACAGCCAGGACGATCGCGGCCGAAACCGCCCTTACCCAGCCATGTCGGCGCCCCATGCCCGTCCTCTCCCACCCTCAGGGAGCGCGAGCATATGTCACCGCCGCGGTGGCTGTCTGTCGGCAGCTTGCCGAAACCACCTATCCAGGTTCGACCAAATCACCACGGACCAGGTCATCGGCCATGCCACCCGCCACGTCCGCCGGATCCGCCCGCAGAGCCAACACGCTGTTCTTGGCGTCCACGTGCACCACCCGCGGCTGGTAGCGCCGGGCCAGCTCGTCGTCCATCTGGGCGTACGAGATCAAGATGACAAGGTCGCCCGGGTTCACCAGGTGGGCCGCGGCCCCGTTGATTCCGACGACGCCGGAGCCACGCTCACCCGGGATGACATAGGTCTCCAGCCGGGCTCCGTTCGTCACGTCCACGATCGCCACGCGCTCGCCCGGGAGCAGATCGGCCGCATCGAGCAGGTCGCTGTCGACGGTCACCGAGCCGACATAATGCAGATCGGCCTGCGTGACCGTAGCCCTGTGAATCTTCGACTTCAACATCGTGCGGGTGAACATCAACCGGTCTCCAGAAGCAGGCCAATGTTGTCGATCAGCCGGGTGCTGCCGATCCTAGCGGCGACCAGCAGACGGGCGGGTCCCCGCTCCGGCGTCGGACCGAGCGCTAGGTCGGTGAGTTCTAGGTAGTCGACCGTGAGACCCACGAGTTCCTTGCTCGCGGCCGTCAGCACGGCGTCCGCCCCGTGCGCAGCCTCCGCCGCACCCGCTTGTAGCGCTCGGGACAGTGCGAGCGCCGTCACGCGGTCCACATCGGACAGATAGCGGTTGCGGCTGGACAGCGCCAAGCCGTCGGCTTCGCGCACGGTAGGCACCGCGACGATCTCGGTCGGTACGTTCAGCTCGTCCACCATGGACCGGATCAGGGTCAGCTGCTGGTAGTCCTTCTCGCCGAAGAAGGCGACCGTTGCCTGGGTCAGGTTGAGCAGCTTCAATACTACGGTCAGCACACCGTCGAAGTGGCCCGGCCGGTGCGCACCTTCGAGGATCGTCGCGAGTGCACCAGGCAAGACCCTGACCGTTGCGTCACCGTGTGGGTAGACCTCGGCAACCGGCGGCACGAAGACCGCATCGACACCGGTTCCTCGTAGGATCGCCAGGTCGGCCTCGAGCGGACGCGGATAGCGCTGGAAGTCCTCGGTCGGTCCAAATTGGAGCGGATTCACGAAGATCGTCGCGACGACGTGGTCACTCTGCGCTCGAGCTGCCCTCAGCAACGCGGCGTGGCCTTCGTGGAGGGCGCCCATCGTCATCACGACGCCGACGCGACCGGCCATGTCGCGGCGCGCCTGAGCAAGTTCGGCGCGGGTCGTACAGACCGTGAGGTCCACGGTGGACATCACGCACTCAGCTCCACAATGGGCGGTGCCGGCGCCAGTACACCGAGTAGCGGCTCGGCGTCCATTGGTTTCAGCCGACCGGACGCGATCGCTCGGTCCGCGGTCCGGCGAGCCAGGGCCAGGTACGCCGGTACGGAGTCCGGCGCGACCCGGCCCAGCACGTCGAGGTGGCGGGCGATGGTGCCCGCGTCACCGCGCGCGACCGGCCCGGTCAGCGCCGCGTCACCCAGGTTGAGAGTGTTCTCCAAGGCGGCGAGCAACAGCGGCCCCAGTACGCGCTCCGGGTGGATCACACCCGCGTCGCGCAACCGGTCCATCGCCTCGTTGGTCAAGGTCACGAGGTGGTTCGCACCGTGAGCGAGGGCCGCGTGGTACAGCGGCCGGGCCGTCTCCTCAACCCACTCGATGCTCCCCCCGAGATCCGCAACCAGGCGAGTGGCGAAAGGTCGCAGGGACGCCGGCGCGGTCACGCCGAACGAAACACCTTCGGCGAGCCGGTCGAGGTCCCTCGGGTGGCCCGAGAATGTCATCGCGGGATGCAGCGCCAAGCCTTCCGCGCCGGCCGCGACCGCGGGCGCCAGTACGTCGATCCCATGGGCACCAGAGGTGTGGGCGACCACCTGGTCCGGGCCGAACGACCCGCCCTCGGCCAGGCCGCGCACGAGCGGGCCGAGTGCGTCATCGGGAACTGCGATCAGCACGAGGTCGGCGTTGGCCGCAACCTCATCCGCGGGGCTCAGCCGAGCCGCGGGCAGCAGGCGTTCGATACGCGAGATGCTGGCCGCGGAGACGCCCGAGGCGGCGACTATGCGATGTCCAGCGGCGGCCAGGGCGGCTCCGATTACCGCGCCCACGCGCCCAGCGCCGATGACACCAACCCGTAGCTGCCGACCGGCGCGTCCGGTCCGGCGGGTGCGGCCGGAAGGGACCTTGCGGCGCGTACTGCTAGCGCTCATACGTCGATCCAGTCCTCTTCAGTGGGGTACCGGTCGTCTGCAAGTATGTGCCCCACCGCACGCTGGAGTATGCAGCGTGTGGCATGTTTCACCACCGGGTTGCGAGCGCGAAGCGCGAGGAGCGAGCGGCCAGCGATGTCTCAGCCGCGAGCGCGAGGAGCGAGCGAAGCGAGCCCGCAGTCGCGAGCAAACGTGGAGCAGTCGCGAGCGAAGAAAACACTGCTGATGGACGAGTTCACCGAGGGGCGACCGGTACGGTGGCGCCAGGCTATGGAGTCGGCGCTCTACGGACGGGACGGCTTCTACACCCGAGCCGCCCCGGCAGATCATTTCCGCACGAGCGCCCTGGCATCACCGGCGTTCGCCGCCGCCATCCTCCGGCTCCTCGACGAGGCCGACAGTGCGCTCGGCCGACCCGCTCGCCTCGACGTCGTCGACATCGGTGCCGGGCGAGGAGAACTGCTCACCCACCTGGCCGCGCTGGCCACTGGCGACCTGCGACGGCGACTGCGACTGGCGGCCGTGGAACTCGCGCCGCGCCCAGTCGCGCTGCCCGAAGAGATCGCGTGGACCCGCCGCCTGCCTTTGCCCCGGAGCCTCGTGGGTGTGGTCGTTGCGACCGAATGGCTGGACAACGTACCGCTGGACGTCGCGTCGGCGGACGCCGATGGTGTTCGGCGCTACGTCACGGTCGATCCGTCGACAGGTACCGAATACCCCGGCGAACCGGTGTCAGCGACTGACGCCGAGTGGATTTCACGCTGGTACGGCGGCGGGAGCCGGTTCGAGATCGGCCGCCCACGAGACTCCGCGTGGGCCGGTGCCGTCGCGGCCCTCACCCGTGGTGTCGCGGTAACCGTCGACTATGGACACACTCGGGACCGCCGGCCCCCGATGGGGACGCTGACCGGGTTCCGCGCCGGTCGCGAGGTGCCGCCGGTGCCCGACGGCTCTCGGGACCTCACTGCCCACGTAGCGATCGACTCCGTTCGAATGGCGGGCGAGGAGACGGCGGGGATGCCCGCCGTTCTCACGACGCAGCGGAAAGCCTTGACGGCATTGGGAATGCGGGCCGTACGGCCGCCGCTCGCGAACGCGACCGAAGATCCGGCCGGGTACCTGCGGGCACTGGCTGAGGCGACGCTTGTGAGCGAGCTGACGGCCGTCGGTGGCCTCGGCGACCACCTGTGGCTGGTTCAGCCCGTAGGCGTCAAGCACGGTCTGCCGTCGGGCGAGGTGCCCGCTGGTCACATGTCAGGATGAGCGGCATGCGGGAGATGACGGTCGGGACCGGATCCGGACTCGACCCGCCGACGTCGTGCTCAACATCGGCCCCCAGCACCCGTCGACCCACGGCATGCTGCGGCTGCGGCTGGTCCTTGACGGAGATCGGATCGTCAGCGGCGCGAGCCGATCGTCGGATACATGCACCGGGGCGCCGAGAAGCTGTTCGAGGTGCGCGACTACCGCCAGATCATCGTGCTGGCGAACCGGCATGACTGGCTCTCGGCCTTCGCCAACGAACTGGGCGTCGTGCTGGCCGTGGAGCGGCTGATGGGCATGGAGGTGCCGGAGCGGGCGGTCTGGCTACGCACGGCGCTGGCCGAGCTGAACCGGGTCCTCAACCACCTGATGTTCCTCGGCTCGTACCCGCTCGAGATCGGCGCGATCACGCCGATCGGTCTACGCGTTCCGGGAGCGGGAGACCATCCAGGCGGTCATGGAGGAGGTCGTCCGGCGGCCGGATGCACTACATGTTCAACCGGGTCGGCGGGCTGAAGGAGGAGGTTCCTCGGCGGCTGGACCGCCCGGGCCCGGGAGGCGATCGGCGAGGTCCGGCGGCGCCTGCCCGAGCTCGACCGGCTCATCCGCGACAACGAGACGTTCCTCGCCCGCACGGTCGGCGTCGGCGTGCTCCCAGCCGCGAGCGCCGCGGCGTACGGCGTCTCCGGCCCGGTTGCCCGCGCCAGTGGCCTCGACCTCGACCTGCGCCGCGACGAGCCGTACCTGGCCTACGGCGAGCTGACAGTTCCGGTGGTCACCCGGACCGCCGGCGACTGCCACGCCCGGTTCGAGGTGCTGCTGGACCAGGTGTAGGTGTCGCTCGACCTGGCCGAGCAGTGCCTGCACCGCGTCGACCAGATCGGCCGGGCCGGTCAACGTACGGCTGCCGAAGGTGGTCAAAGCACCCGAGGGCCACACCTACGCCTGGACCGAGAGCCCGCTAGGGCATCAACGGCTACTACCTGGTCTCCCGCGGCGACAAGACACCGTGGCGGATGAAGCTGCGCACCGCCTCCTACGCGAACGTGCAGGCGCTGACCACGCTGCTGCCCGGCTGTTCGGTGGCGGACCTTGTACCCATCCTGGGATCGATGTTCTTCGTCGTGGGGGACATCGACAAGTAGCGCGAGCTCCGAGGAACGAGGAGCGAGCGCGGATTGTCGCGGGAGAATCGACAAGTAGCGCGAGCTCCGAGGAACGTCGCGGTCGACTCTGGTCGGCGACGTAATACGTGCTCGCAGAGATCGAAGCACGCGCATTTCACCAAGGTCACCGGCAGTGGCTAGCTATCGGTCGTGGTCAGGTGAACGGCGCGGGCGGGGACCGTAGAGGTCGCGGTCGTAGTCCCGCTCGCGGTCGTGGCCCCTCTCGCGGTCATAGCCACGGTCCCGCTCGGCCACGGTCGCGGGCACGGTCCCGCTCGTAGCCACGGTCCCGCTCACGGTCGTAGCCGCGATCCCGGTCATCCCGTTCGCGGTCGCGGTCCCGATCGTAGCCACGGTCTCGTTCGTAATCCCGGCCGCGGTCATGGTCGTAGCCACGGTCCCGGTCGTACGCACGCCCGCGATCGCGGTCGTATTCGCGATCGCGGTCGTATTCGCGCTCGCGCTCCGACCCGCGATGCCGATCCTGGTGTCGATCATCGATGTACCGGTCGGGCGACTCGCCTCGCGAGGGCGGCAATGCCCGCGGCTCGGGGCGGCCGAACCACGAACCATCGCCGGGTTCGTCGCGGCGCAGCGCCGCCCATCGGTCCTCGACGCGGTACTCCGAGCCACGGTCGTCGCTGCGCATCGACGAACGACGCTCGCCCATCTGCAGTTCGCGTCCACCGTCATCGGCGCGGACCTCGGCCCAGCGATTACCCTGCGCCATCCCATCCCAGCGGTCGTCCCACCGACGATCATCGCGGTCGTCGCGGCGCTCTCGCCGGTCGCCGTCCGCAGCGGCCCGGCTGCCATAAACGGTTCCCGGTTTCCTCGCCGGCGTTGACCGTGGTCGTCCGTCGGGTCACGTGCACCGTCTCGGTACGCCGGACCGTACCCTGCCCGCCCGCGCCGCCGCCGGGGCCAATGGCCGGGGCGGGGTGTCCAGATTCGAGCACGAAGCCGTTGGCTTGGACCTCATCGATCTGGGCCCGAAGTTCCTCGATCGTCTCCGAGAGCCCGTGGATCTTGTCGCTGAGCGCCCGGTGAGTGTTGCGGGCGGCGGTCGTCGTGTCCTCCCGCGCCTTCACTCGTACCCGCTCCACCTCGTCGAGCACGCGGTGCTCGATTTCGACCCGCACCAGCTCGACGCTGGGGCGCAACGCGATCGACAGCGCCAAGAGCACGATCGTCAGCACGGCGAGGGTCACCGCGACGCGCAGCGCACCGGTGCTCTGACCGAACAACAGAATGAGGACCGCGAGCGGCGCGAGTCCCATGCCGCCCCAGAACAGCCCATGCGGCACCTTCCCACGCCGAACGTCCGGGGGGTGGTTGGCCGGCATGCTGCGAGGTTAGCCGGGATCGCTTGGGAACGAAAGTTGCACTCCAGACGTGGTTCGTCCGGTTCGTCCGGGCCACACGCCAGGGTGCCCACCCGGGTGGGCACCCTGGCCGTCAATGGATTCAGGCCGCCGCGACCGTCGTACGTCTGCGTGGCAGCGGTGAGCAGGCCGACGATCCAACCAACGAACAGGCCGTACATCGACGCTTGTCCAGCGCCCAGGAGCGCGTTGTAGAGCGATGCGGTGGAGGTCAGGAATGCGGTGAGCAGCGCCGCCAACGCCGCACCGATGATGACTGAGAACCAGCCGAGGACGAACGCGCCGCCGCCACCGAGGAAGTTGGCACCGGCCATCCCCAGCAGGGCCGCCACCAGCACCACCAGCAGCAGCGCGCGGATGTCGTTGGCGACCACGTCCTGCGTGGGGTTGCCCCCCGACGTGAAGTGCCAGCGCGGCCAGGCGAGCGTCCGCAACAGCAGATCCCATGCCGTGGCGCCCTGCGCGTGCTTGTCCGCCCACTCGGCGTAGGCCTGGTTTCCGAACGCGAGGACCAGTATCAGAATCGCGATGACGCCGGCGCCGGTGTAGGTCCGGGCGCGTGTGATGACCGGGGACATGTCGCGGATATACCCCACATACAGCGCCGTAAAACAATCGCTGTCAGGGCGCCTCGCTCGCCCGCGCGGGATTCGTATCCCGGCGGAGGTACTCCAGGAAAGCCGCCCGCAGCAACGGTTCGGCGTCGCCGTAGCCACCGTGTCCGGTGAACTCGCGCCACAGGGCGACCACGTCGCTGATCGAGGCACCGACCGCACCGAGCGAGGCATCGAGGGATTCCACATCATCGGCATGCGGCAGATGCTTGAAGACCGACCAGAAGAACCCGATGTCGTGACGCTGCGCCGCGAGGGTGAATGCGCGGTGGCGCAGCTCCTCGGTGCTGAGCTGGTCCAGATCCGGCGCGTCGTCCATAGCCGTGAGCCTAGCGGGGGGTCGTTGTCCCCCAGACGTCGTCGGCGGACCACAGCCCACCGGTCGGCGTCGGCGCCGGCTGCCAGGCTCGCCCGCTCGGGGCCAGGGAGTGCACTCGCGGCGACCAGGCGTCGTCGGCATCGGTTGACGAGGGTGGGAGCACGGGACGTCCGAACCGTTCGACGAGGCGGGTGATCCCAAGCCCGACCGCGATGGCTATGACGGCGAGCCCGCCGGCCGACCAGTGCCGGTCGGTCGCCTCGGCGTAGGCGAGGCCGACCGAGATGAGGGCGACCGCGAAGATCGTGCCGAATATGCCGCCCCGGCGTCCGAAGGCACTTGTGCCGCCGAGCAGGGCCGCGCCGAGAGCGAGACCCGTGAGTTCCAGCCCGTTCGACGGCGCGACCTGATGCGATATCAGGACGGTGAATACGCCGCTGAGCCCGGCCAGCACAGAGGAGCCGACCGTTGCGCCGACCACGATCATCGCGGCCGTCATCCCGCGGCGCCGGGCCGGGTCGATCACGGGCCGGAACTGGCCGAAGCCTCGGCGGATCGTCGGCATGAGGCCGAGCAGACTCGCCCCAACGCTGACGATGCAGAAGGTGGCGAACCAGAGGTACGCGTGGCGTACTGGTTCGTAGCCGCCGACGACGACGACCGACGACTGTCCCCCGACCAGACGAACAGCGCTAAGGCCACGGCGAGGCTCGCCGCCCAGGCCGGTACGTGCAGGCCGGCCACCACCAGACCCTGCACGAGGCCGATCAGCGCGCAGATCCCTACGGCGGCGACGGCCGGGGTCCAACTCCCGTCCGCGTGGTGGGCGAAGTACAGCGTCCCGGTAACGGCGACCCCACCGACCGCCAGGTTCGGCACCCCGGCCCGCAGCGCGAGCGAGCTTGCCGCGGCGACCAGACCGAACACCGTCGCCGCGATGGCGAGCCGGCGCAGCCCATCCCCGCCGAGCGCGCCCGGCTGCGCCTGGGCCAGGAAATATCCGGCGATGGCGAGGGCGACCGCGAGAACCAGCTCCCACACACCGTGAACAATCATGCGGTCGCGACCCGGCTCGCCGACGGACGGATCGTCGAACACGTAATGCAGGTCGGGCACGGGCAGGCGGTCGACGTTCGTGGTCGGCTCGCCATCTCCGGTCGCTGTCAATGTCGACGCGTGCATGACCTCATAGGTGGGCGTGGCCCTGCGGGTCAGCAGGTAATCGCCGGTCGACAAACCCGTGCCGACGGCGCGTGAGCCCCCGCGTGCTTGCGAACTGTCCTCGAACGCCATGGTGTGCCCCAATCGTTTCGCGTCGCACCGTACCCGGCTGAGCGCGAGGAGCAAAAGCCCTATCGCTCAGTGCTGTCATATGATCGCTCGGCGCAATATCGAGGGCGATCTCTGTGGCGTCAGCGACCGGAGCCCGGACTCCCACCCGATCCATCACGGTTGTCGTCAGGCGGCTCCGGCACTCGGCAGGCGCGCTCGAGCAAAAGCGCGGCGGCGACCAGCGCAAGCGCGCCGACCAGCCCGGCGACGGAGGGGGCGAGATTTTTTGCGGCGGCGGTGAGCCGGTCACGTTCGGAGATCGCCCACGCGGCCACACCGCCGTACGCGCCGGCGAAGATCGCCCCGGCCAGCGACGATGCCTTGGCGAGAACGGCGAGGCGAGCCACCAGGAGCGGATTGAGAGCCCCCGCGCGGGGGCGTTGTTCGATCCTGGCCCGGGTGTTGCGGGCGGCGATTCCCTCCACAACGGCCAGCCCCGCCAGGGTTAGCCCCGCGAGCCACGTGACGTCCGGGAGGTCACCGAAGTACCGGCGGATTCCCAGCCACGCGAGCCCAGCGGTGACGACGGCGGCAAGGATGAGCGTTGCCGGACGAGTGGGGCGAAGCCCGCCTCGGGCCGGACCCCCCGGCCGATCGCGGGGACCCTCGTCGTTCATGGGACCGCCCTGGCTCTCATTGGATCAACAGGCTACCGCAACCCGGTCGGGCCCCGGCAGTTTCGGCCGTACCTATGGCCTCGCATCGAGATCGAGCGCTGGTTGCCGGACGACACCCGCCAGATCGCTCGCGACCGGCTCCCGCCGGATCAGATCGACGACGCGGCCGTGGCCGGGAAGTTCCGCATAGGGTGCGATGTCCAGCCACGGGCGCAAGACGAACGCGCGCAGGTGAGCCCGGGGGTGCGGCAGGGTCAGCTCGGCATTCTCGCTGAGCACCGGCCGGCCATCGTCCTCCCAGACCGCGATCACGTCCACGTCCAGTGAGCGCGGACCGAACCGGCGGGCCGGCTCCCGGACCCGACCCGCCGCCCGTTCCAGGTCCTGGGCCCGTCGCAGCCAGGTCGCTGCCGGCACATCCGCGGCGACCAGCAGTACGGCGTTGAGATACGCCGGCTGACCGGGATCACCCCACGGCGGCGATTCGTACACATCGGACACGGCCGCGACTGCGTCCGCCAGGGCCTCGGTGGCCGCCCGCAGATGTTCGAAGCGATCGCCCAGGTTGCTGCCGAGCGCGAGGATCGCCTTGGTCATCGCCGCTCTCGCCTGATCGTGACAGCGACGTCAGTAAATGCGTGCGGGATCGGCGCGAATGGCTTGTGGACGGTCACGGTCGCCGCGCCAACGCGGACATCGGCGAGGCAGGCCGCGACGAGCCGGTCGGCCAGCGTTTCGATGAGGTTGTACGGTTCGCCCGCGACGATGGCGACCAGCCGGTCGGCGAGTTCGCCGTAGTGCACCGTGTCGGCCACGTCGTCCGAGGTCGCGGCCGGCGCCAGATCGAGTTCGAGCACTACATCGATGACAAAGTCCTGGCCTTGTTCGCGCTCGAACTGGTAGACACCGTGCCGGCCGCGAACCCGAAGCCCGGTCAGCGTGATCGTGTCGGTCATCGGTGGGCCCGCGTCGCCTCGAGGACCCGTAGCGCGTCGACCGTGGACCGGACATCGTGCACCCGTACGCCCCAGGCTCCCGCCTCGACGGCGAGAACGCTCGTCGCCACGGTCGCCGCCTCGCGCTGCCCGACCGGGCGGGGCGAGCCGTCGGCGCTGGCCAGAAGCACGCCAAGGTATGACTTGCGGCTGGCCCCCACGAGCACCGGAAAGCCCAGCGAGACCAGCTCGTCGAGATGGGCGGACAAGAGCCAGTTATGCTCCGGCCGCTTGGCGAAGCCGAGGCCTGGATCCACGATTATCTTTGTCCGATCCACGCCCGCCGCGATTGCGGCGTCGGCCCGTTGACTCAACTCGTCCCGGACCTCGGCGACGACATCGTCGTAGCGTGCCAGGTCCTGCATCCGGCGGGAATGACCGCGCCAATGCATGAGCACCCACGGCACACCGGCGTCGGCCACGACTGCGGCCATCCTCGCGTCGACAAGCCCGCCCGAGACGTCGTTGATCGCCGCCGCGCCCATCGCCAGCGCGGCCTCGGCCACCTCGGCTCGGGTCGTATCGATACTCGTTGGTACGCCAGCGGCGGTGAGCTCGCGTAGTACCGGCAGAACCCGTTTGGCCTCGGTTTCCGCGTCCACCCGGTCGGAACCCGGCCGCGTCGACTCGCCGCCCACGTCAACGAGGTCGGCGCCGTCGGCGTGCATCGCGATCGCATGGCGCACGGCGTCGTCGATGGTGGTGTAGCGCCCGCCGTCGGAGAAGCTGTCGGGGGTCACGTTCAGCACCCCCATCACCACCGGGGCTTGCCAGATCACCCCCTGACGTTACTCACCTGGCCACTGTCGGTTGCTGGACAGGGCCGGCCTGAGGCGTCCATTGACTGGTACCCACATATGACCGGGGAGATGAATTGCAATATTCTTGTCCGTCGGCGTCTGCCCGTCGGGCACATTTCGATGAGGTGAGGCGTCAGGTGCTCCGGGAGGTCAACCGATGATCGTGTATACCCTCGTCCAGTTGGCGGGAGATTCGCTCCTTGCGCACGGTCGCGACATCGCACACGGTGCCCTGGCGGCAGAGCCCACCCCCGATCCGTCCCCGGTGCCGATAAACACCGACGGAATCGTCCAATTCATCGCCACCAAGGTGGCCCCGATTCTCCTCGCCGTCCTGGGAGTCATCTTCATCAGCCGGGCGGGCAAGGGAGAGATGTCAAAGGTACTGACCAGCTCCGCGATCGCCATTGTCGGACTCGCCTTTATCGCGGGCGCCGGTGCCCTGTTCTTCTTCGGCGAAGGTCTGATCAAGCTGATCTTCGGTTAGCCCAATCACGCGGGGTGGGACACGATGCGGCTGCGTACCGACGACGACATCTACCGGGCGAGGCTGGTCTATTTAGGACCGCCGGGATACACGCTTCCCGTTCAGCTGCCGTACGCGCAGTACGGACTCTTCGTCCTGCTCGTGCCGTTGTTCATGGGGATCCATTACCTCATCACCTTCGAGTTCGATCCGGTGCCGGCCTGGGAGATCGCGCTGGCGATGGTGACCACGTCGTTCATCTGGCGGTATGTCGATCCTGACCGACCCGCCCGTACGGTCATCCGAACCGCCTTGACCGACTGGCGTGGCGCTAACCGCGCGATCTCGCCGCACGAGGAACGCGCGCCTCGGCTCGTGGTGCGACGGGTCACGATTAGGGAGAAGATCGCGTGAGCACGCCAGCGAGCACCAGTCGCGAACGTAACGAGCGAGCTCCGCAATCGCGAGCAACCGCCGCTCACGTGCGGGAAAAGGCGTGACGCCGTGACTCAAACCAGCAGGGGCGGCGACGCGCTCGGCTTCGACGACGACTTCGCCGACTACTACGATGAGGCGCCTCCGTCCCCGCCCGCGGTGCTGCGCGCGCCGACGCCGATCGCCGGCCTGCCTTCAGCGCGCCAGCCGCCAGCCGCGTCGCCACCGCGAACGGTCGATGTGGACTCTCCGTTCCTTGGCTTAGTCGCTGGAACGCCACCGACGCCCTCGTCGGCACCGCCTTATCCCGTCCGGCCCTCGTCGGCACCGCCCAATCCCGTCCGGCCGTCGTCGGCACCGCCGTATCCGACGCCTCGGTCATCGCCGCCATTTCCGGTCACGCCGGTCCGTGGGGCCACGTCGCCGAAGCGACGGCGAGGCGGGCCCGTTCGCGCAGCGGACCGACCGGCGTACAAAGATCGTGACCCGGCCAGCGAACTGGCCCTCACCGAAATCGCCGGCCATCTCACCTTCACCAGAACGATGGTCACCGCCTGGTACTGGCTTCCCGAGGTGCGCTGGGCCTTCCGGCCCGATCTCGACCGGGAAGCCCTGATCATCGCGATCTCCGAGCAGTACGCCGGCCTCGCGGGATTCCGGCTACACCTGCGGCGGACATCACGGCCCTTCGCCGCCGACGAATGGGCGCGGGCGCTGGACCACATCACGCCCCGGCCGCTTACCCGACGTCGCCGGGAGCGCCGTCGTGGGGAGACCACCTCGTCGGCGCGCAGCGGCACCTGCTCTCGCTCAATCACGCCGAGGGCCAGACGTACCTGGGCATCTCCTTTGCCCGGCGGACGTTGGGCGACACGTTCGCCGAGCGGTTCGGTGGCTTGTTCCGCAAGGGATCCGGCGAGGCGGAGCGCAAGCGCTGGGCCAGGATGGTGGAGCAGTTTGACGAGGTCCTCGGCGCCTTCGGTATGCGCGGCCGGCGAGTCACCGCGGCCGAACTCGAGTGGCTGCTGTACCGATCGGTGGCGCTAGGCATGTCGCCACCTCGCCGCCTATCTGGTCGGCGGGGCGAGTGGAGCAAGGGCGACCTGCTCGCGCTCACCGAGCAGATTGAGAGGTTCCGATCTCCGTACGGCTCGACTACCCGCCTGGTCAACCGGCTCACCGGCGAGGAACGGCACGTCGCGGTTCTCACCGTCGGACGGATGGAGCCCCTGGAGATCCCGGAGCGGCACGAGCCGTGGCTGCATTTCCACGAGCGGCTGCCGTGGCCGATGGAGATCTCGTCCCGGGTGGACGTGCTCGGACCGGGCGACTCGTTCCGCAACCTGGAGCACCGGCTTCGGATGATCCGGTCGCAGCAGCTGGACTACGCCGAGCACGGCATGGACGCGCCGCCCGAGCTGGAGCGCCTGGCTCAGCGGGCGCTCGTGCTCGGCGACGAGATGACCACCGGCCTGCCGGTTGATTCGTCCCGGGTGCACGGCTGGCATCGGCTGGCCGTGTCGGGCGCGACCCGCGAGGAATGCCTCGAACGGGCCCGCCGGGTGATCCAGCTCTACCAGCGCGAGCTGCGGATCTCACTGCAACACCCGAAGGGCCAGGAGGCGCTGGCGCGGGAGTTCATCCCGGGTGAGCCGCTGGCCAGCACCGGTTACCTGCGCCGGATGCCGGTGAAGCTGCTCGCCGCCGCGGTGCCCCAGGCGGCGTCCACAGTGGGCGATCGACGCGGCGACCTCATCGGTCGGACCGCAGGTACCTCGCGGCGGCCGGTCTTCCTCGACCTGCACTTCCCGATGGAGGTCCGGGAGCGCTCTGGCTTGGCCGTGTTCGTCGCCGAGCCCGGTGGTGGCAAGTCCACACTGCTCGGCGCGCTCGGTTACCTCGCCGCGCGCCGCGGCGTACAGGTCACGCTGCTCGACCCGTCCGGGCCACTGGCCCGGCTATGCCAGATGCCGGAGCTGCGACCGTTCTCGCGGGTGTTGAATCTCACCGGATCGGAGCAGGGCACGCTCGCGCCATACGCGCTTATCCCGACGCCGCACCGCCAGCACTACCCGGCCGGGCCGGCCGGCGACCAGGAGCACGGGATCGCCGTCTCCAATGCTCGGGCCGAGCGGCGGATGCTGGTGCAGGACATCTGCTCCATGCTCGTGCCGCCCCAGGTCGCGCGCGAGGCATCGACCGCCACCGCGCTGCGGCACGCGGTCCGCACGGTGACGGCCGAGGAGACGTCCACACTGGACGACATCGTGACGTGCCTGCAGAATTCCGGTGACTCCGATGCGGCCGAACTCGGCAATCTGCTGCTCGACACGGCCGAGATGCCGCTCGCGATGCTCTTCTTCGGGTCACCCCCGCCGGGAACACTCAACGACGAGGCCGTACTCACTGTCATCACCATGGCCGGCCTACGCCTGCCCGACCTCAAGATCGAGCGGGAGTACTGGTCGGCCGAGGAACAGCTCGCGCTGCCGATGCTGCACACGGCCCACCGGCTTGCCGTCCGCCGCTGCTACGGCGGATCCATGGAGTCGCGCAAGATGGTCGGCCTCGACGAGGCTCACTTCATGGAGGGCTGGCGCTCCGGTCGGTCCTTCCTGGTCCGGCTCGCGCGAGACTCTCGCAAGTGGAATCTCGCGGCTCTCGTGGCCTCGCAGAACCCCAAGGACATCCTCGGCCTGGACGTACAGAACCTCGTCTCGACGGTCTTCGTCGGACGCATCGCCGAGGACCAGGAGATCGCCGCGGAGGCGCTGCGACTGCTCCGGGTCCCGGTCGACGACGGCTACGAAGCCGTTCTCGCATCACTGTCTCAAGTGGACGCATCGTCCACGTCTCGCCTCGGGCTTCCGGGAGTTCGTCATGCGCGATGTTGACGGTCGGGTGCAGAAGCTGCGGGTCGACGTGTCGTGGGTACCAGGCCTGCTCGACTACCTCGACACCACCCCTACCGGGGACGCCGTCGACTCGCCGCGACCTCGGAGGACTGACCAGTGCACCGGCGAGTGGGTAGGGCGGCCAACGGCTGCTTCCCGTCGCGGTGGCCGTTACTTCTCGGCGTTTCGCGGCCGCGCCCTTCTGCTGGCGTCGTTCTTCCTCGCGCTCGCAGTCATCGTGTTTCCGCAACGACCGGCGGCGGCGTCGGCACCGGCCCGAGTGCTGCGCGGCCGACCTCTGCTCCATCGAGGAGTGGCAGGCCACATCCACGCGCTGCGTTGGACGACTTACCCGATGTGGCCAGCGCAACGGCCCAGTGCCTAAAGGCGCCGCCGCCGGACGCGCCGGACTCCGGCCTGGGCGGCTGGTTCGCCGACCGGCCCGACGTCATCAAGCCGTCCGGGCTTCACTGGCCGCTACGCAATTTCGGCTACGCCGGCTACTCGTACACGACGTACGACATCGGCTGCGCGCCGACCCTCATGCATCCGGACTACAAGTTCGAAAACACCGTCGCCAACGGCGAATTCATGCTCGCCACCGCCGTGATCGGCGCGTCGAATGCGGTTCGGGAGCGGGCCTGGGATCCCGGCTCGATGTGGGGCTGGGCCGATCCACTTGTCGAGAAGGCGACCCGATCCGTCTACACGCGGGTCTTCACTGTCTTTGGCGCGGTCACGCTTGGCCATCGTGGGCATTTACCTGCTGTGGCGGGCGCGTCAGGCTGAGATGAGTGCCGCTATGACGACGGCCGGCTGGGCGCTCCTGGTCATGGTGGCCGTGACCGCCCTCGCCACGTGGCCCGTTCGCAGTGCACATCTCGCGGATCAACCCTGATCATCGTCTCTCGCGGTTGTTCATGACGCCGTCGGGCCGCCAGCTCATGACACACCGCCGGACGAGTGTCCATTTGAGAACCGGAAGCGTGCGTCGATCATCGCCCTCCCGCGCTGCGGGCCAGCGACACGGCCGTCGGAAACCATGCTGTATCGAAACTGGCTACGCGGAATGCTTGGGTCAGCAGACAACGCGACCGCTCAGAAGTACGGTGACGCGCTCTATCGCGCACGGACGTTCACCTGGGCCGAGGCTGACGCGATCCGCACAAGCCCCAGACGCGGGACCAGTACCTTCAAGCGAAGTCCGATGACTGGATGAAGGTCGCCGAGCAGATCCGTACCGAGGATCCTGAGGCTTACGAGTACCTGCAAGGCACCAAGGGGATGGAACGGATCGGCGCCGGTTTCATCGCAATGGTCTCTGCATTGACCTTCGCGCTCTTTGATCTGACGGCGTCACTACTGGTTCTACTGGGGTTTCTCATCTTCCGGTGGGCCGTGATCGCGGCACCGATTCTGGGCACTGTGGCGCTGCTGAGGCCGGCGAGCGGCGGCTTACGACGGCTCGTGAACGCGGTCGTGGCCGCGCTGTTCAACATCGTGATCTTTGGCACGGGCGCGGCCATCTATCTGTACGCCGTTGATCTGATCATGAACACGACCGCGATCCCAGGCTGGCTTCAGGTTGTCCTGGTCCTTTTGTGCGGCGTGGTTGGTTGGATGCTGCTGCGGCCGTACCGACGTATCACCCAGCTCGGCGGCAAGGACCCGCTGGCGGCGATTGCCGCGGGCGGTATCTTCAGCCGCCGCCAGGCCCAGCTCGAACAGTCGGTGGCCGCGGTCGCCGCCGCGGCTCGTCACGATGCTGGCGTGGTGCCGCCAGTACGACCCGACGCCCCCGCAGTGCGGGTGGAACTGCGGGGGGAGCCGCCGTTGGAGATCACCGGCACACAGCCCGGCCTGAACCCTCCACCGCCTCGAATGCCGCCACGGTCGACGCCGACGCCGCGACGGCCGATGCCGGTGCCGGCGCCGCATGCAGACCGCTGGAGCGAGGCCGGCGAGGGCGATAGGAGCCATGCACTGTACCGTCCGGGCCGCAGCGCTCTGACCACATCGGACAGTGGTGAGGTGCGAAACCGCGTCGAAGCCCGGGCAGAGCCGTAGCATGCGAAACCTTATGCGGCGCATCGGTCTCCGTTGGGGAGTATCCCTAGGCTTGGTGCTCGTTATCGCCGCGATCGTCGTTGTCGCGCGCGTCGCCGACGGCGACCGCGACCGACGGCTGTACTACCCCGACGGAGCCGACGTGACCCCGTCGGTCGCCTCGACCGTCGGCGACGACGGCCCGGTGGCGCCGACAACGGAGGCCTATTCCGACGATGCTGCCGTACGCGCCGCAGCGTCGTCCTTCACGGTCGCGTGGCTTCGCCGCACGCTTCCGGCCGACGAGTGGCTCGCCGGGCTCCGACCCTTTGGTACCTCGAACCTCATCGCGAACCTGACTGGAGTCGATCCGCTCGATGCCCCCGATGTGACGGCGCCGGGCGAGCCGACGGTCCGGCTGCGCTCGGAGCTCTATGCCGAGGTTCGCGTTCCGATCGGATCCGACGCGCTCGTGCTCGGAATGCTCAAGCAGGACGATCATTGGTTGGTGGACACAGTGGACCGCGACGAGTGATCGATACCGTCACCGACGTAGTCACCGGTCAAGCCGGTCGCCGAGCGTTGCGACGCATCGTCGTCGCCATCGCGACGGCGATCTCGGTTCTGGTGCTGTGTATCTTCGGCGCGGCATTCGCGTTGATCGAAGGATTTCTCGGCCCGGACACATCCACGTCTGCGCTTGGCTGCGGCAACGGAAGGCCAATGGATCCAGCTGGCCCGATGCCAACCATGCCCGAGCTGAGCGAGGGGCAGGTGCGCATCGCTGCCGTCATCGTGAAGGTCGGTCAAGACCTGAAGGTGCCGCCCCGGGGATGGGTGATCGCGGTCGCGACGGCCTTGCAGGAGTCCCACCTACAGAATCTTCCCAACCTGGGACCTAACAACGATCACGATTCGATCGGCGTATTCCAACAGCGACCCAGTCAGGGGTGGGGAACGCTCGAACAACTCGCCGACCCCGCCTACCAGGCCCGAAGATTCTTCGAGAAGCTGTTGGCCGTGCCCGGCTGGCAGACAATGGCGCTCACCGTTGCGGCGCAACGTGTTCAAGTGAGCGCCTTTCCCAACGCCTACGCCAAACACGAGCCGCTCGCGGCCAAGGCCGTCGACGCGCTCACCGGGGGAGCGAGTCGTGCCGCCGGCGCCGAGCTCGCGATTCGCTGCGCGGCCGGCTTCGACATCACAGCCTCCGGCTGGACGCTTCCGGCGTTGGGACCGATCGTGTCGGGATTTCGCACCGCGGACCGTCCGGCCCACAACGGAGTCGACATCGGCGTACCGCGCGGCACGCCCGTCCGCGCGGCTGCCGCCGGATTTGTTGTTGTGGCGCGGTGCAACGCCAGCCTCTACGGCGGGCCGTACAGCTGTGATCAGGATGGAAGCCCAGAAGTGCTGGGCTGCGGGTGGTACGTCGACGTCCTTCATGCCGGCCGCGTCATCACGCGATACTGCCACCTGATGGCGCGACCAACTGTCTACGTCGGACAGAGCATTGGCGCGGGTCAGGTCATTGGGCTGTCTGGGTCGTCCGGCAACTCGTCGGGTCCCCACCTGCACTTTGAGGTTCATCTCAACGCCGACGCCAGCCCGGCGGGCGCAGTCGATCCGGTCTTCTTCATGAACCAAGTGGGCGCGTCCCTCGTCGGCACCGCCTGAAGAAGCCATGCGTGTCGATCACTATCCACAATGGGGGTCTAACTCCAACGACTGCCTTAGTGCTAAGAGCTGATTGGCCCATTCTTAGTCACGTCGCAGACACGCCAGCCGTCCTGATCCTCCAGATGAAGAGTCCAGGACTGGACGATTCCTGCTGATAACCATTGGTGACGGCGATGCTGAAGTAAACCCTTACCCGAGACATCGGCCGCGGGTCCAGATTGGCTCGGTCACGTAATCGCCCCACGACACCGAAATCTTCGGGTTTGTGGGCGCGGATACGTCGTTGGTCGCCTCTGCTGCGGTCCATTGTGAACATACAAACAGCGAAACCCGACTCGAGTCCCTCTCGACGAGCGCCGCCCGGAGAAACTGGCCGGCAACCAATTCGGGAGTGCTACGGTCGATCGCCGTGGCCCTGTCGTAGAGGTAGAACAGCGTGCCCGCGCCGACGGCCCCGAGGACTACCGCGAAAGCGACCACGATCAGCAGAAGATTGCGCAGCCGGTGCGACCTAGGCGGCGTTGACGCTCTCGCCGGCTGCCCGTCAGTCACCACGCGAGCCTAGCGACCGTCGATGCTCGACAATAGACCGTTCCACCCATCGGTACGCGTACCCGCGTGGTTATCCACAGCCTCGAATACGGTCTGGCCGGGCAGGGCGCACTTCGATACCCTCCGATCGACTCAACTGTGCGTAGACGGGGAGGCACGGGCGTGGGTGAGAAATCGGGTACCCCCGACGGGAACGGCGACCACGAACGCGACTCAGGAGACGAGGGGCCGCTCACCGCAGCGACCAGCCTGGAGCGGATGGTCGAACGGGCTCTGATCGACGCCGTCGCCGCGACCACGCCGACCGCGCGCCGGGCCGACGACGAAGTTCGACGGGCGGCGATGCATCGACGCCTGCTCCAGCGCGGGATTCCGGGGATTCAACGCACCGGACGGCAGATCAGCTGATCAGCGGCCGCGCCTCGCACACTCGCCAGCCGCCCTCGTCCACCAGAGTGAACCGCCACTGTTCGAAGCTGCTCGGACGGCTGTCGTCGCTCAGTCGGAGCCCCAGTCGGGCTCGCACGGTCGTCCGGCCATCACTTGTTGACGCGACCTTGACCTCATCCCAGGACACGTGCGCTCCGTCTGGCACGGCCTCCCGAGTCCGGACGATCGCCTCATTGGGTTCCCAGCTCTTGCATACGACGGCCCCGGTGCGCTCCGGATCGGTGCCCAGGAAGACCGCCGAGAGGAACTCGTTCACGGTCTCCTCCGGCGTCCGCCTCTGTGGTCCGTCGATCTGACGGGTGACGTAGAGCCCGCCCGCGACGAGGGCGACGATAACGCCCAGCAGCGCAAAGATCAGCGGGGCGCGCCCCTTTTGCCGGGTCTGGGGCTGGGCGGGGGCGGTCTCAGTCACGCCCGAAGAGTAGCCGCCGCACGCTCACCGATCATCAGCCGACTAGCTGTCCAGCCGGTTCCCATGCGGACTCGACGTTGGGCTAAGCGTGTTGCCGGAGATCAACTCACGCGCATTGGCCAAGGTCGGCGCGGGGCCAGCGAACCCGTGAGCGAGCCCGTGAGCGAGCCCTTCGGAAGGCCGTCAGCGGGCCGCCGTGAAGTCCTGGAGCAGGTCGTCGACGGTCCGGGCCAGCTCGTCGCGGGCCAGCAAGGGCAGTCCGGACTGCCGGGATGCCCACGCCGACCAGGCCCGCACGACATCGGCGAGGTCGGCGTGGTGGGTGGCGTCGAGACCCGAGGCCGGAAGCCAGTCGAAGAGGAATGCCTCCCACCGCGCCGGGCTCACTTTGATCAAATCGCCGGGATCCCGGACGGCGGTGAAGTCCACGATCAACCGGGCCACGCGCTCCGGTGCGCCTGTTCCACTCGCCTCGGTACTGCGACTGAACTCCCCGATCACGGCTTCGCGGCGTTCCGGCGTCGCTTCCTGCTCGCTCGCCAGCGCGAATGGCGAGGACGGTAGGGCCCTTACCCGCGCCAGAGCAAGCGCGCGGGTTTCGGCGAAGCCAGATCCGACCACAGTGGACGGAATGAGGTCGGTTCGGGCGAAAGCCCGCTCCAGCACCGCGCCGGCCCACCCAGGCTCAACGAGGCGGAATTCGTCATTCGCGTGCTCCGCTCCGTAGCGCAAGTCATGCACTGCCGCATCCACGTCGTCGACGAGAGTGAGGTCGATGGCGGCGCTGAACATCGCCTCATCGACCTGGATCGCAATCCCGTGGCGGGGCCCGACCCGGAGGCTCGGCCCGTACCCGAACTCACACAGCAACGTCGCGGCATCCCCGAAGGCGTCCTCGGTGAGCCAGCACCGGCCCACGGTCACCGCTCCCACGCATGGGTCGCAGTCGGGGATCAACGCGCTCTGGGCCGCCAGAGCTTCGTGCGCGGCATCACGCACCTCACGAAGCGTGCCCACCGCCGCGAGCACTCGAAGCAACGCGAATGCCCCAGGCTGATGGATCTGCCGGGCATAGTCGACGAGTCCTCGCCCGAACGCCTCCTCGGCCGCACCGTCTCGACTAGGGTCGCTGGCCCAGACGACTCCCAGCAGTCGGCTGACGGCGATCTCCGCGCGCAACGGGTCGGCCCCGAGCAACGCTCCGGTCAATGCTTGAAGGATCTGGCGGTAGTACCGGCGTTCCGGCCGTAGCTGGATTTCGAAGAGTGGCTCCTGAACGGCCGCGGCCGAGACCCCACGCCGCCGGCGTGTCCCGGGCCTGGAACGCGCAAAGACCACCACTCGACGAGCCTAGAACGCCAGCGCGCCCTAACCGATCGCGACGCGCAGCCCATGGCGGCTTAGTCAGGCTCCAAGCGCGGTCGCAGCGCCAGCAGACGCAAGGCTGTGTGCGCACCTCGGATGCCCGCGTCGGACAGCCTCAGTCGTGTGGTAAATCCTGGGCCGCGGCCTTCGTCCACCATGGACCATAGTTCGCAGCGTCGCAGCAGGCTCCACACGGCCCGGCTGACATCACGCTCGTCCGGCGGGGCGCCGTTGCCGGTGTCCCGCCAGCCCGAGCCGCCGAGCACCTCGGCCACTTCCTTGATGAGGTCACGAGCCTCCACCATTCCGTGAGCCTGCAAGAGAAGCATCAACGCGGCCTCCTGAGCCGCGACTTCAAATTCAGATTCATCGATGAGGAGAGCCATCGCGGCGGTCCATTGGGCCAGCGCGTCGTCGAGTAGCGCGCGACCTCGGGTGCCGAGCACGAGGCGCCGGCTGGAGCGGCGCAACGCACCCATCCGCTGCAGGATCAGCCGCAGCTCACCGAGGCGCCAGATGTCGGACTCCGAACGGGGTGGCCGATCGGGCAACTCCCACCAGGCGAACCGCTCAGCCGCCTCCTGGACCACACGCCGAGCAAGATTGCCGGTGACCGTGAGCGGCACACCGGGCGGATCGCCGGCCCGGCCCACGGCGAGCTCAAGCAGCCACTGCACCGGCGATGTGCGGTCGGCCACGTCGCGCGGCGGAACCGGCTCGACGAGCAGATCCGGCAGTACGGCTGACGCCAACCCGCGGCGCTCATGACCCCCGACGTCGGTCCAAAGGTCAAGTCGTTCGCCCCGGACACGGTCCAGCAATGGCGGCCCATCGAGACGCGACATGGTGAGCTGGTGCCGAGTCAGGCGCTGCTGCGTCAGCCGCCATCCGCGGCCCCCGGGCCTGAGCTCACCCGCGGCCAGGGCGAGCTCCAGAGTGGCCGCGATCCGGTCGTACGCTGCCAGCTCGGCCGTACCCATGATCTCGCCCCATTCGAGCTCCGCCAGGTCGGGCGGAACGACGCCCGAGGCATCCATCGCCTTGGCCGCGGCTTTCCCCCCGGCGGCGGCCCCTTGCTCCTCGTACGTGCGCAAGATCTCCTTGGTTTGGGCGGACTGCGCGATGCCGGCATACCGGTGCAGTTCGGCTAGTTCGAAGAAGCTCTGCAGCGCGGCGGCCGTCAGTTGCGGCTCGTGGCCGTCGGCCAGCGTGTACCAGAGGTACGTCTGGAGACCGTGCTGGGTGAGGTCGGCCAATCCGCCGTCGCCCAACAACTCATCGAGCGCACGCTCGGCCCGCCGCGCGGCCGCCGGATCTGTCCGGCGCAAGCGCAGCAGCGTTCGGGGCACGAGCGCGTCTGTCATTACCCGCTCACCGTAGCGACAACCGCTGACGTCCCGCGCCCATCCCTGTGCGCGTGGCGAGCTCGTGACGATTTAGACCGGTGCATAACGAATGTTCGATTCCCGGTGTGGTCGCCTTCCATAGGTGTGGCCGGGCCGGTCCCGAGCGCCAGCGGGGCGGCCCAGCTGGGCTCGGGAGCCCAATGGGGTGGCCCCGATGGCTCCATCGGCTCGTCAGCCGTACCGGTACCGTGTCGCATCGTGGCGGATCTATCGCAAGCGATCGAATGGCACCGTCAGGTCGCGGCGATTGTCGCCGCGGCGGACCGCGCCGGCGTAGCTACGGCGGACCTGCCGGGCGTACGGACGCGGCTGCTCATGCAGCAGAGCCGGCTCACGGAAGAGGCCGCGCGCACCGGTGCCCCATTGCCGCGGCTGGTCCCGAGCCCATCGGAGATCGCCGCCGTGGGGCCGGCGCTGGGCGACCTCTCGGAGGCGGCCATTGTCCGGACCGTTCGGACGATGCTGTCCACATTGGAGGCTGTCGACGCGACGCTCGGCTCGGCGGCGCCCGTCGCGGCGACCGGTTCGCCCGCAGGAGCCGCCACGGCGGACCCAATACGAGCCCAACCGAGCGCCATACCCAGCGCAACGCCGACGACGCCGGGGACTAATGCTTGGACTCTGCGGCCGACCGGTCCGGGTCCGAAGATCCGGGACGCGGCCCGAGTGAGCGTCGGACTGCGAAACGCCGCAGTCTACGGAGCCTACGCCGCAACGGTCTTCGCCGTGCAGGTCATTCTGTTCATGGTCCTCGATGAGACACGTACCCTGCCGACCGCTGCCCCACTGTGTTTGCTGGTGCTTCCGGCCTTCGCCTGGGCCGCCGGATTCCTCACCATCGGCGCCGTATTCCGACCGCCAGACCGTGGCAAACTGAACCGGACCCCGCGCCTGGGTGTGGTGGTGTGCCTCATCCCCGACATGCTCATGTGCGCCGCGATCGGCGTCTTGTTCGCCGCCGACGTTGTGAGCCGATAGCCGGGCGGCCTAGGTCCGGGCAAGGATGAGGCTCATCGCCTCTGACCGGGTTCGGGCGTCCCGCTGGAGTATGCCGCGCACGGCCGACGTCACGGTCCGGGCACCCGGCTTCCGAATTCCGCGGACCGCCATGCACATGTGCTCACAGTCGATCACCACGATGACACCGCGCGGCTCCAAAGTGGCCATCAGCGTATCGGCGATCTGCGTGGTCAGCCGCTCCTGTACCTGCGGCCGTCGGGCGTAGACCTCGACGAGTCTGGCCAATTTGGACAGTCCGGTGATCCGCCCATTGACACCCGGAATGTAGCCGACGTGCGCGACGCCGTGGAAGGGCAGCAGGTGGTGCTCGCAGCTTGACATCACTTCGATGTCCCGAACCAGGACCAGCTCCTGATGGCCGGCTTCGAAGGTGGTCGTGAGCACCTTCTCCGCATCGACACGCAGCCCGGCGAATAGTTCCGCATAGGCGCGAGCGACCCGAGCCGGCGTCAACCTGAGCCCTTCGCGGTCAGGATCCTCGCCGATGGCGACCAGGATCTCGCGGACGGCCTTCTCGATCCGGTCGAGATCGACCATGGTCTCAACGGGTTGTCCGCGGAGCCGGCCGTTGACAAGGCGCGCCGCGTGATGATCCAACGCAACTTCCTCGTCGAGCTCAGGAACGTCCATCAGTACGAGGTCGTCGTCCGCCTCGCTATCGGCGCCATCGAGGCTGTTCAGCGCGAGCCCTCTCCGGAGCCCGACTCGCCGGACGTGCCGATCCCGGCATGACCCTCGGTCGACGCGCCGTTGTTGTGGGCTGCCTGCAAACCATCGGCCTCGGCCGACACCTTGAGGCCGTCCTTCTCCGCAGGCGTGAGCACCGGCGGGCGATCCGACGGCTGCCGCTTGCCGAAACCGTTGAAGGGCGCCATCGGCCGGCGCTTCTGCACCCGGACGCAGAGCCGAGCCATATCCGCCTGAGACACGGTCTCCTTCTCGATCAGCTCGAGCACGATGTTGTCGAGCACGTCGCGGTACTCGACCAGGATCTCCCAGGCCTCGTCGTGAGCCAGCTCGATCAGGTCCCGCACCTCGGCGTCGATCTCCGCCGCGATGGCATCGGAGTAGTCCTTGGTGTGGCCCATGGTCCGGCCGAGGAACGGCTCGTCCTGGCTGGTGCCGTACTTGACGGCGCCCAACTTGGCGCTCATGCCGTACTGGGTGACCATGGCCCGGGCGACCGCAGACGCCTTTTCAATGTCATTCCCGGCACCGGTCGTCGGCTCGTGGAAGACCAGTTCCTCGGCGGCCCGCCCGCCCAGCGCGTAGGCCAGGGTGTCGATCATCTCGCCGCGGGTCTGGGTGTACTTGTCCTCAGTCGGCAGCACGAGCGTGTGCCCGAGGGAGCGGCCGCGCGGCAGGATCGTCACCTTATGTACGGGCGCGAGCTGCGGCATCGCCCAGGCGACCAGGGCATGCCCGGCCTCGTGGTAGGCGGTGATCTTCTTCTCGCTCTCGCTCATCGCCCGCGTGCGGCGCTCGGGGCCGGCGATCACGCGGTCGATCGACTCCTCGAGGAACTCGTTGGTGATGGCCCGCTTGTCATTGCGGGCGGTCAGCAGGGCGGACTCGTTGATGATGTTGGCAAGGTCGGCCCCGGAGAAGCCTGGGGTCCGTCGAGCGACCGCGTCCAGGTCGACGTCGGGTGCGAACGGCTTGCCCTTGGCGTGCACGCGCAGGATGGCCTTGCGACCGACCAGGTCAGGTGCGTCGACGGCGATCTGACGGTCGAACCGGCCGGGGCGCAGCAGCGCGGGGTCAAGGATGTCCGGCCGGTTCGTGGCGGCGATCAGGATCACACCGCCCTTGGTGTCGAAGCCGTCCATCTCAACCAGCAGCTGGTTGAGGGTCTGCTCGCGCTCGTCGTGGCCACCGCCGAGACCAGCGCCCCGGTGGCGCCCGACGGCGTCGATCTCGTCGACGAAGACGATCGCCGGAGCGTTCGCCTTGGCCTGCTCGAACAGGTCGCGCACGCGGCTTGCGCCGACGCCGACGAACATCTCGACGAAGTCCGAGCCGGAGATCGAGTAGAACGGCACGTTCGCCTCGCCGGCCACCGCGCGGGCAAGCAGGGTCTTGCCCGTGCCGGGTGGACCGTATAGGAGAACGCCCTTGGGGATCTTCGCGCCGAGGGCCTGGTACTTGGCTGGGTTCTGCAGAAAGTCCTTGATTTCGTGCAGCTCCTGGACCGCCTCGTCGGCGCCGGCCACGTCGGCGAAGGTCGTCTTGGGCGTGTCCTTGGCGACGAGCTTGGCCTTCGACTTGCCGAAGTTGAGCACCCGGCTGCCGCCACCCTGCATCTGCGACATGAACAGCAGCAGCAGGATCACCAGCACCGCGATCGGGAGCAAGTTGATGAGGAAGCTGAGGAGGACGCTGTCCTTGGTGTAGCTGACGTCAAAGCTGTCGAGCTTGCCCGAGTTCTTCAGGTTCTGCATGTCCGTGAAGATCTCGTTGGTCGAGTTGGCCGGAACGTTCGCCTGGATGTGATCGGTCTGGGTGTTGTTGACCGTGATCTTCTGCTTCAGGTCGATCTGGAGGTTCTGTTCCCGGTCCTCGAGCAGCGCCTTCTTGGCGTTGTCGTTCGAGCTGCGTGAGCGCGACCGACGTATCGACCTTCGTGTATTCAGTGCCGCCGGTGAAGAAGCTGGACAACGCGATAGCGCCGACGATCACCAAAATGATCCACACGAATGGCCGGCGGAAGATACCACGGGTACGTTCCATGCGATGTAGAGCGCTGCGCGCCCAGCCTCCCGATCAATCAGAGCGTTGAGCCGCATCCGAGGCGGCACCGGGCCGACGGCCGGCTCGGACCGGGAAACCGCCGTGGCACCCGGTCATTCGAAGGTACACCGTGAGTGGATGAACTGCCCTCTGCTCCTGGCGCTCGCTCCGCTCGCGCGGCGCCGGGCCCTATTGGAGGCATCCTCTTCCCTCCTCGCTTCGCTCCTTCGTCGCTTCGCTCGTCAGTCCAGATGACGCCGGGCCCGACGCGGGTGGGAACGTGAGGGGTAACTCAGGCGCGGGTGTAGACGGAGGGCTTCAGGACGCCGATGAAGGGGACTTCGCGGTAGCGCTCGGCGTAGTCCAGGCCGTACCCCACGACGAAGTCGTTGGGTATGTCAAATCCGACGTATCGGACCGGCACATCGACCTTCACGGCGTCCGGTTTGCGGAGAAGTGTGACCACTTCCACTGACGCGGCGGAGCGGCTGGCCAGGTACTTCATCAGCCACGACAGGGTCAGGCCCGAGTCGACGATGTCCTCGACCACGATCACGTGCTGGCCGGCGATGTCGCGGTCAAGGTCCTTCAGGATCCGCACCACTCCCGACGACGTAGCCCGTTGGCCGTACGAGGAGATCGCCATGAACTCGACCTCCACGTGGCGGGACTGGCGACCGAGCGCGCGGGCGAAGTCCGCCATGAACATGAACGCGCCCTTCAGCACCCCGACGAGCAGCACGCGGTCGTGGTCGGCGTAGTCGGCCGCGACCTGTTTCGCGAGATCGTCGATCTTCTCGCGCAGCTGCTCCTCGGTGACGACCACCCGGTCGATGTCGGCGTCGTACCAGGTCGCCTCCGGCTCAGCCATGGGATAAGCCTGCCTCATCGCGTTGCGCGGGTTGCGGTGCTCCCGTCAGGTGCGCGGTTTCGCCAAGGACCAGCTGCCCCTGCCGGCGAACCACCGTTGCGCCACCGGGAAGGCTGACCGGACCCTGCCCCCGCCAGGCGGTCACGAGGGCGTCGAGTGCATCGACGTGCCGGTGCGAAAGTGCCGAGCCCGGCGCGCCCAGCATGCCCGCCCATCGATGCAGCACGCGGGTGCGGATCGCGTCGGGCATCGTGGCCAGCGTGGCAACCGAGAGTCCGCCTTCGCCGGTTGTGGCCCGTTCGAACGCTCGCTTCGCCAGCCGGTCCAGCACGGCCGTGTCGGCCGCAGCCAGACTGGCAGTGCGGGCAAGATTCCCGACGACGGTCGGCCCGAGCTGATCTGATAACGCCGCCAGCAGCGTTCGGGCCTGGGTCCGCCGGTACGTCGGGTCGCTGTTGTGCGGGTCCTCCCAGGTCTGCAGGTCCTCGGCCAGGCAGGCGGCACGCGTCTGGGCCCGCGTGACATCCAGCAGCGGCCGTAGAAAGCTCACGCCGTACCGGCGCCGCCGTATGGGCATGCCCGCCAGCCCGCGCGCGCCCGCCCCGCGCACCACCGCGAGCAGCACCGTCTCGGCCTGGTCGTCGAGCGTATGGCCGAGCAGGACAGCGCCCGCACCATGGTCGCGGGCGGCGGCCGCCAGCGCCTCGTAGCGGGCGTCGCGCGCGGCTGCCTCAGGTCCGCCGGTACGGCCCGCAACCTCCACCGTCGCGACCGCCACCGGCGCGAAGCCGCGATCGGCCGCCCAGCCAGCGAGCTGCTGGGCCCGTTGCGCGGAGCCAACTTGCAGCTGATGGTCGACGGTGATCAGGCCAACGCGGATTCCCGCCCGCGGTAGCACGAACCGAGCCGACACGGCCAGAGCCATCGAGTCTGGACCACCGGAGCACGCGACAAGCACGAGTGCGTCGCGCTCGGGTAGTGGACAGCGCCGCAGCGCGCTTCGGACCGCCGCGACCGCGGGATCGAGCGCGGCCACGTTGGCTCAGTCCGCCGCAGGAAGTGGCGTGGCGCCCACGCGGGCGATCCAGGCCTGCGCGTCGGCGAGCTCGGCCGTCAGTGGCAGCGTCAGCGGTGACTGCCACACCTTGTTGAACCCGGTCATTCCCACCCGCGACACGACCTCGTGGACGAACCGGCGGCCCTCGGCGTACTGGCGCAGTTTCGCGTCCACGCCGAGCAGGCGGCGGATGAGCTTCTCAATCGGGTTGGCGTTTTCGCGACGGACGTTGAACCGAGCTCGGATCTCGGCGACCGTCGGTACCACTTCTGGACCGACTCCATCCATGACGAACTCGGCGTGGCCCTCAAGCAGCGTCATCAACGCGGTGATTCGGTTGAGCACCGTGCGTTGGGCTGGTGTCTGCACCAGGTCCAAAATGGAGCGTCGGCTATCCGGATTGCGCACTACCTCGACCATGTCGCCCAGCGCCCGCCGCAGCCGCTCGGCCATTTGATCCACGGCACCGCCGGCATCGACGAACGCCGCTACCTCCGCCAGGAAGTGCGCTCGCAACCAGGGCACGGCCGTGAACTGCGTGCTGTGGGTGACCTCGTGGAGGCAGACCCACAACCGGAAGTCGTGCGGCACCGCGTCGAGTCGGCGCTCCACGTCGACAATGTTCGGCGCGACGAGCAGCAGTTGCCCGGGTTCGCCCGTGAACACCTCGTACTGGCCAAGCACCTTTCCTGATAGGTACGCCAGTACGGTCCCGGCCTGAATGCCGGTCACCCGCGAGCCGACGGCGTCGGTGAGGGCACCGGGCTGCCGACCACCGGTGACCCGGGCGAGTAGTGGTGCAACCACTTCGCGCAGGCCGGCGATGTTCGCCGCGGCCCAATCACGGCGGTCCACCACGCGGACGGCCGCCGGCGTGCCCCTCGGCGTCATTCCCGTGTACGCCTGCACGTGTTGGGCGGCCTCGACCGCGAGGCGGCGCAAGTCGGCGACCACATCCGCCGCCTCGCCCACCGTGACCCGGGGGCCGGCCTTCCCAAGCGCCCCCGCGGTCGACGCGGCCAGATCCCAATCCACGAACTGCGCCATGCGCCAACGTTACCCGTGTTTGAGTCTTGTCCAGCCGAGACGAGCCCGGGCCGGCGGCGTCTGGACCGAGAAGCGCAGCGACGAAGGAGCGGAGCGCCGAGGGAAGACGTCGCCTCCAGTGGGCCCAGGCTCCGCGCGAGCGGAGCGAGCGGAGCGAGCGCCAGAATTACCGACAACCGCAGGCGGCAACTCCGGCGGCGACGCGATCGAGGGCACGCTCGGCCAGGGTCCTGCTTGTGGTCGCATCGGCGAGCGCGGCGAAGGCGAGCAGACGTCCGTCCGCATCCACGACGAACCCAGCGAGTGCATTGACGTGGTTCAACGTTCCGGTCTTGGCTCGGATCGGTCCGGTACCGGCGCCCTGGTCGCGATTGGACAAAGTGCCGGAGTAGCCGGCCACCGGCAGGCCGGAAAGGATCGCCCGCAGCTGCGGGTACTTCGACGACGCGGCCCGGTACAACACTGCCGTCAACTGGTTCGCGGTGACCCGGTTGTCGTCGGAGAGCCCGCTTCCGTCGACCAACCCGACGCCGTTGGCCGGGACACCGAGCTCGTTGAGGGACGCCGCCGTCGCCTGGGCGCCACCACTGAAGCTGGCGGGTAGGCTCTTCGCGAGCGCCGCCTGGCGCGCCATCGCCTCGGCCACCACGTTGTCGCTGTCGACCAACATGATCTCGACCAGGCGGGCGATCGTCGGCGACTGGACCTCACCGAGCACCTTCGCGCCCTGCGGCGCGATCCCTGAGACCACGGCGGTCGCCGGCAGGCCCAGGGCCTGGGCGAAGATCTGGCCGGCCGCGACGTCCGGCTGCGCGAAGCGGTCCGGGTTCGATCGGGTGTCGCGCGGATTCACCCTGGCGCCGTCCGTCATGAGCGCCGTGATGTTGGCGATGACGCCGTCCCGTACGTCGGCATCGGCCCAGCCAGGACCGACGGTCGAACCCGAATACAGAGAAGTGTCGATGAGTACGCGGGAAGGAGTGGCGCCGTTGAGCGTCTTTCGCACCTGCTGGGCCAACAGGTCCAGGCGGGCCGCCCCGTGGTACGCCGATGCGGAGCCCGCGGCGAGCGTTGGGTCCCCGCCGCCGACCAGCACCACATCACCCGGATTCGATCCGGCCACCACCCGGGTGGCGATGCGATAGTTCGGCCCACGCGCCTGCAGCACCGCGGCCGCGGTGAGCAACTTCGCCGATGAGGCCGGCGTGATGGCGCTTCTGCCGTTGAGCTCGTACAGGGTGTCTCCGGTCAAACCGTCCACAATGGATCCTGCCGCGCTCGGGCCCAACGCGGAGTCGGTCATCAGTGGTCCAACCACGGCGGCGATGCCGGACGTGGTCGGCCGCGGCGCGTTGTTGGCCAGTCCGCGCAGGATCGGCGCCGCTTGGCCGGTATCGATGCCCGCGGCGTATTGGGCGGTGGGCGGAGGCGTGGCGGCACCGGAGATCGCGGCCGACCCCGAGCCGAGCGCGATCAGCGCGGCGGCGGCGACGATCCAGTGCCAGAGCGGGCGTCGGCGGCGACCGGCCTCAGGGTCAGCACGCCGGTCGTATCCAGCGTCGGCCCGCCGACTCGGCCGGCGCCGCGGCCGTCCGATGGGCGGCCCCCCGGGAAAGGGTCGGGCCGGGGCTGCGCCCGGACGAGCTCCCGGACGGGGCGGGGCGGTGGGACCAGGTCGCGGAGGGGCGGTCGGCCCGCTGGGCGGCGGTGCCGGACGGGCCGGCGGGCTGATGGGAGGGGCAGACGGACCGGCGACGCTCCGCGGCGGGCTGATCGGCTCGTCGTCGCTTTCGGTGTCGTCGTCCTGATCCTCGTCTGTCTTCTCCCGCGCCTTGGCCTCGGCGCGGCGAGCCTTCTCCGCCGCCTTGCGCTGGGCCTCATCAGCCCGGCGGGCCTTTTCCTCTTCCTTGCGGGCCTTCTCCTCGGTCTTGGCGTCGGCCTTGGCTTCCGCTTCGGCCGCGGCCCGGCGGGCATCCTGGGCCGCCTTGCGGGCCTTCTCTTCCGTCTTGCGCTCTGCCTCTTCTGCCTTGCGAGCCTCGTCCGCCTCGCGCCGCGCCTCCTCCTCGGCCAGTTCAGCCTCGGTCTTCTTCGGCTTCGGGGCCACGAGGCGGTCCAGGAAGCCCTGCTTCGCCGGCTTGACGGGGATCACCGGGAGGACGACGTGAATCGGCTCGAGCGGCTTCTCGGGGGCTTCGGGAACGGCGGCGCTCGCCTTCGCGGATCCGGCGTCGGTCGGTGAAGCGACGCCTGGGCGCACAACGCCGGTGCCGGGCCGGACAACACCGGTGCCGGGCCGGACGACACCCGTACCGGGCGGCACCACACCGCCGGCAGGCGCCACGCCGGCGCCCTCAGCGCCGTCCTCCGCGCCGCCGCCCCCGACGCCCGGGTGCGTATCCGGTCGTGCCACCGACCCCTCCTCTTCCTGCTGCGTAGAGCGTAGGTGACACTAGCTCCTGAGCCAGCCCCGTCTTCGGACTGCCCCAGGGAGCGCATGCGATGTTGTCCTTCGACGTGACTGTCGAGATCCCGAAGGGCCAGCGCAACAAGTACGAAGTCGATCACAAGACCGGACGGATCCGGCTGGACCGGACGCTTTTTACCGCCACGCAGTATCCGGCCGACTACGGCTTCGTCGAGGAAACCCTCGGCGACGACGGTGACCCACTCGACGCGCTGGTCCTGGTGCAGGAGCCGACGTTCCCGGGCTGCCTGATCCACTGCCGAGCGATCGGCATGTTCCGGATGACCGACGAGAAGGGCGGCGACGACAAGGTGCTCTGCGTCCCGGCCGACGACCCGCGCCAGTCCCACTTGCAAGACATCCACAACCTTGCGCAGTTCGACCTGGCCGAAATCCAGCACTTCTTTGAGGTCTACAAGGAGCTGGAGCCGGGCAAGAGCGTCGAGGGTGCGACCTGGGTCGGCCGCAAGGAGGCCGAAGCCGAGATCACGCTGTCTCGCCAGCGCTACGCCCGCGCCGTCGAGGCCGGCGAGTGGTGAGGACCACGACCACCTCGCGGCGCGGGAAACGCTAACCGGCCAATCCGCGAACCCATGAATAAAGGTCGAGGACGCCGCAGGCAACCGGGGCCAACGCGACCACCGTCGTGATGTCGAGGATGTCGGCCATGCGCCCGAGATAGGGCGATCCGCCGCTTCGCCGCCGATGTGCCGTCGCCGCGGTTCCCAGCAGGGCGACCACGGCGAAGAAGGCCAGCGCGACCCCGATCAGTCGAGTGGCCGAGCCGGACGACGCCGACACCGCGGCGGCGGTCAACGCCATGCCGATCAGACCGCTGGTCAGCACCGGCAGACGGGCGGCCACGCTCGGGAACAGGCGGGCCCGAAGCAACAGCGCGCCGGAGGCCAGCCCACCCAACAGTGGGCCGGCGACACCAAGGGTGCCGGTGAGCACGACCACACAACCCACGGCAGCGATCGAGACGCCCAGAAGTATCCCGGACAAAACCTCATCGGCCCGCACGACCGCGGCCAGAACGACGGGCCGGGCCGGGCGGCGTTCGTTGGCGATGATCTCGGCCGACGATGTCACCACCGGCAGCGGCAGCTTGCCCAGCCGGACGGCGAGAAGCGGCGCCAATCCAATTCCAGCAACCAGAATCACGACGAGGATGGCGGCGGCGCCAGGGGTGGTCACGGCGAAGCCGAGGCTGGCCCCGACGATCGCGAACACGCCCGCCGTAACCCCTCCGGTGAACACGCGCAGCCCGTGGCCGACCGCGACTGCGCCGACTATCGAAGCGAGTAGTAACGCGGACGCGCCCACCAACAACTGATCGGCGCCGAGCTGCAGCGACGCTTGTTCCGGCGCCGCGAAGAGCATGCCGGCCGCGGCGGCATAGGGAAGCGCCATTCCACCCGCGGCCGCACCAGCGACGCCGTCGCCGAGCGCGCGGGACAGGAGTGCGCCGCCAACGAGGAGCACGGCGGCGACTCCGGCCGCGGCCAGGGCCGGGACGATGCGCGGCGGCCCGACCGCGACCAGCACACCGAGCCCGGTCAGCAGCACCAGGCCGGCGGCGACCAACGCGAAGGTCCGTGTTGCGGACGCATCCCAGGCGCGGCCGTGTCGCTTGGCATCCGCCGCGATCTCCTCGATCACGTCGTCGTACTCCGGTTCGGGCCAGGTCAGGTTCCGGGGCACTAGATAGAGCACGTCGCCGTCGCGGACGCCCTGATGTGACAACGCCACATCTGTCTGCAGTGATCCCCCGTCGCCCCGGCGCAGCACCCAACCGCCCGCGGGCGCCGCGGAGCCTTGCACGTCAGGACCAGCCTCGCCGGCGCGGCGCAGCACTTCCGGCAGAAGCTCGGCGAGCGGCACCTGATGCGGTATCGCGAGGTCGAGTCGCCGGCGCGGGGCACGGATCGTGAGGCGGGCCAGGCCGCTGGTCGGTGCGGGCACGACAGATGCCTACCACACTTTCACATACCTCGCTGTAATTCTGGCGCTCGCTTCGCCTACGGTTTCCCCAGGCTGACGAGGGCGCGGTCGATGAGGGCGGGCACGCGCGAGCCCATCTCGTCGAAGCCCGGCCCGACCGTCATCCCGAGCAAGTAGCGCGCGTGGATGCCCTCACTGATAATGGCGAGCTTGTAGAAGCCCAGTGCCACGTACCATCCAATGTGTTCAATTGCCGCGCCCGCGCGGGCCAGGTCCGCGTACCGGTCAATCAGCTCGGAGCTGGAGAGGAAGCCCTGTTCGGGCCCGATGCGCACAGGTGTGGGCGACAGGCCATCGTCGGCGAGCTCCGTATAGACCACCATGAGTCCCAGATCGGCGAGCGGGTCGCCCAGCGTCGCCATCTCCCAATCCAGCACGGCCAGAATCCGGCTCAGATCCTTGGCAAACATGCAGTTGTCGAGGCGGAAGTCGCCGTGCACGATGCCGGTCCGCCCGCCGACCGGGATCGTTTCGCGCAGCGTGGTGGCGACCTCCTCCAACGTTGCCAACTCGCGAGTCTTGGAGGCCTCCCACTGTTGGTGCCAACGCCGTACCTGGCGTTCAAGGTAACCCTCGGGTCGGCCGAACGCGCCCAGACCGATCTCCGCGGGGTCGGTCGCGTGCAAGGCGGCGAGAGTGTCCACCAGCAGTTCACTGGTACGGGTCGCCTGCGCCCGTGACAACGACGCCACATCGGCAGCGTCGCGCAGGACGATGCCGTCGACATAGGACATCACGTAGAACGGGGCGCCGATCACGTCCGGGTCAGCGCACAGGTGCAGCGGCGCGGGCACCGGAAAGCCGATCGGGTGCAGGGCCGCGATCACGGTGTATTCACGGGACATGTCGTGGGCGGTCGGGAGCACGTGCGCCAAGGGCGGCCGCCGTAGCACCACCGAGCCGGATTCCCCGGATACCCGGTAGGTCAGATTCGACTTGCCACCGGCAATCACCTCGCCAGTCAGGGGTCCGTCCAGCACGCCGGGGCAGTGTGCGTCGAGATAGTCACGCAGTCGGGATAGGTCGAGGCCGGGTGGGTCAGACGATGACGTGGCGGCGTCCATTCCGCGAGTCTGCCATTACCGGCCAGTAGACAGAACATCTCCAACCAGTGACCTCCAGTTCACCAGGCAGGATCCGGTTGGGCGGGGCGGCGGTACCGGTATCCAGCACCTAACATCGGTCGGCGTGAGTACGGAAGTCATCAAGCGTCCGGTTCGGCGGGCCGCGCCACCGCTGCCAACTGGCGAGCTGGCACTGGAGCCGCCGCCGGCCATTCCTCAGCCGACCGGCGCGAGGTGGCAGCAATACCTGTCGATCCTCCCGATGCTCGCCGGCACAGTTGCGACCGCGATGATGTTCGGTGGGCGCGACGGCGGCAGCGCCTACACCTATGTCGTCGGCGGCATCTTCGGTCTGTCCACACTGGGCATGCTCATCACCAACTGGGGCGGCGCCAACGGCCCGCGCAAGTCCGAGCTCATGACCGCCCGTCGGGACTACCTGCGATATCTGTCCGGGGTGCGGCGCAACGTCCGCACCACCATCAGCGACCAGCGCAAGGCACTCAACTACCGCCACCCCGACCCGCAGGTCCTGTGGAGCGAGGCGATGAGCCGCAGGGTCTGGGAGCGACGCGCCACCGACGGCGACTTCGGCGTGGTTCGGGTCGGCCTCGGCCCGCAGTCATTGGCCACCCCGCTTATTGCGCCGGTGATCGACCCCACCGCCGACTTGGAACCCGTGACCGCGGGTGCGCTGCGCCGCTTCATCGGCACCTATTCAGTGGTTGCGGAGCTGCCCATATCAATCGCAATCCGGGCGTTTGCCCGCGTGGTGTTGACCGACCGTGCCGGCGGCGACGCCGGCGCCCGCGGTCTTGCCCGCGCGATCATCGGCCAACTAGCGACGTTCCACGCACCCGACGACCTGATCGTGGCCGCGTGCGTTCCCGTTGATCGGCGGCGCGACTGGGAATGGCTGAAGTGGCTGCCGCACGCGCTGCATCCGACGGCCGACGACGCCTTGGGACCGCGACGGCTGGTGGTATCGGTACTGACCGAATTGGACGATCTCCTCGCCGACATGGTGGGCAAGCGCCCCCGCTTCCATGCCGCCACCAGCGGCCGCGCCGGAGAACCGGTGATCGCACCGCATATCCTCATCGTGGTCGATGGTGGGGACACGGCCGGATCGGCCCACTTCGGCATCGACGGCGGACTGGCCGGAGTGACCCTTCTCCATATCGGCGGCGTGCCACCGCGCACGGTGGACCGGACCACGATCGTCTTGAGTGTCGCCGACGACGCCGCGATGCGCAGCACCACTCTCGATGACGAAAATGAAGTCGGTCGAGCCGACTCGCTAGCTGTGTCCGAAGTGGAGAGTCTGGCTCGCCGGCTGGCCCCGCTGCGCCTGGCCGAGGCGATCCGGGAGCAGGCGCCCCTGGCCGTCGACCACGACCTCTCCGAGATGATGGGGATCCCCGACGTCACACACGCGGACCTGGCGACACTCTGGGCGCCGCGACCGGCGCGCGAGTTGCTGCGCATCCCGATCGGGACCGGCGCCGCCGGCGGTCTGGTGTACCTGGACATCAAGGAGGCCGCCCAGGACGGCATGGGTCCGCACGGGCTCGTGGTCGGGGCCACCGGATCCGGAAAGTCCGAGCTCCTGCGCACCCTCGTACTCGGCCTCGCCGCGACCCACTCCTCGGAGGTGCTCAACTTCGTGCTGGTCGACTTCAAGGGCGGCGCGACGTTCGCGAGCCTGGAAAAGCTGCCGCATACCAGTGCTGTGATCACAAATCTGGAAGACGCGCTGCCGCTCGTCGACCGCATGAAGGACGCGGTCAGCGGCGAGTTGACAAGGCGCCAGGAGGTGTTGCGGCGGGCCGGCAACTTCGCGTCGCTGCGCGAGTACGACCGGGCGCGCGCGTCCGGTGCGAACCTGCCCCCCCTGCCTTCCCTGCTGATGGTCTGCGACGAGTTCACCGAGATGCTGGTTGCGAAACCCGACTTCATCGACCTGTTCGTCCAAATTGGACGCATTGGTCGCTCGATCGGGGTGCATCTGCTGCTCGCGACGCAGCGGTTGGAGGAGGGACGGCTGCGCGGCCTGGAGACGAACCTTTCATACAAGATCGCCCTGCGTACGTTCAGCCAGCTCGAGTCGAGGCTGGTGCTCAATGGTGCGCCGGACGCAGCCGACCTACCCTCCAGCCCCGGCCACGGTTTCCTCTCGGTTGCCACCGAGCCGCTCCAACGGTTCAAGGCGGCCTACGTCTCCGGGCCGTACCGGCGCAGCTCCCCGATGGCGGTAGCCCGCCCGGCCCAACGGATGCACGAATACAGCACGGCCCACGTGCAAGCTCCACCAACCGAGGTGGTCGCGGCGCCGGTCGGCCCCGATGGGCCAAGTCTGATGGAGGCGATCGTCGACCGGCTGCACGGCATGGGCGTGCCGGCACACCGGGTCTGGCTGCCGCCGCTGGACGTTGCACCGAACCTCGACGAGCTGCTGGGCGGCCTGATCACCGACTCGAACAGAGGCGTGACGACGGCCAACGCCAGCCTGCGCGGGACGCTCACCGTGCCGGTCGCCTTGGTGGACAAGCCCTTCGAGCAGCGTCGCGACGTCGCGTGGTTCGACCTGTCGGGCGCGTCCGGCCACGTGGCGTTCGTCGGCAACCCGCAGAGCGGGAAGTCGACGGCCGTACGGTCACTGGTCACCGCGCTCGCGCTGACCCACACGCCTCAAGAGGTCCAGGTCTATTGCCTGGACTTCGGCGGCGGCTCGCTCGGATCCCTGCGCGATCTGCCGCACGTCGGCGGAGTGGCCGGCCGGCTCGATACGGCGCAGGTACGCCGCACGGTCGGCGAGGTCGCCACTTTGCTCTCCGATCGGGAACGCCGCTTCGCCGCGCGCGGCATCGACTCGGTGGCCACCTTCCGCCGACTCCGGCGACCGTCCGATATGGACGCAACCCTGGCCGTGCCGGAGGACGGATTCGGCGACGTGTTTCTGGTCGTTGACGGATGGAGCACGCTTCGCAACGAGTTCGAGGAACTCGACCCAGTACTGAGCGATATCGCGACTCGTGGCCTGAGCTACGGCGTACACCTTGTGGCTACGGCGACCCGCTGGTTGGACTTCCGCCACAACATCAAAGACCTGTTTGGGTCACGACTCGAGCTCAGGCTCGGCGACCCGTCCGATTCAGCGGTCAACCGGAAGACCGCGGCCAACGTACCGGTTGGGAAACCGGGCCGCGGTCTCAACGACGAGGCACTACACGTCCTCGTGGCATTGCCACAGGTGACCGGCCATTCGGCGGCGGATGTGGCGAAGGCGGTCGCGCACGCGTGGAGCGGCCCGCCGGCGCCGCCCGTGCGCATGCTTCCGTCGGTGCTGCCGTACTCATCGATTCTCGTCAAGACCGAGTCAGGCGATACAACGCCCGTTGGCACGGGGCTGGAGCTGCCGTTAGGCATCGCGGAGGCGGACCTGCGGCCCGTCACCGTCGACTTCGGCACCGAACCCCACCTTGTCGCATACGGGGACAGCGAGTGCGGCAAGTCCTCATTGCTGCGTAGCGTTGCCGAGTCGATCACGCGTCGATTCACGCCAGAACAGGCCCGGATCGTACTCATCGATTACCGTCGCAGCCTACTTGGAACAATCACGACCGAGCACCTCATCGGCTACGGCACGGCCGCTGACAACGCCGCCGCCCTGGTCGACTCGGTGGCGTCCTATATGGACAAACGGCGACCCGGGCCAGACGTGACGCCGGAGCAGTTGCGCACCAGGTCGTGGTGGGATGGACCGGAGTGTTTTGTGCTCGTCGACGACTACGACCTCGTCGCGACCGGTGGTTCGAACCCCATCACCCCTCTTGTCGAGCACCTGGCGCAGGCCCGTGACGTCGGCCTGCACCTGATCCTGACCCGCCGGGCCGGTGGCGCCGGTCGATCCCAGTTCGAGCCGGTACTGCAGCGGCTCAAGGAGCTTTCTTCACCCGGAATCGTGATGTCCGGCGACCGCGACGAAGGCGCTCTGGTTGGCAACGTCCGACCCTCGGCCCAGCCCCCGGGTCGGGGCTGGATGGTCAGCCGTCGCCACGGCGCCCGCCTCATCCAGCTTGCCTACCTGGAGCCTTAGCTAAGCAGGGTCCCCTTCTTATACCGAAAGCGATAAGAAGGGGACCCTCCCTAACACTCAGGTACAGGGGCCGGTGCCGACGGCGGTGCGGAGGCCGGCCGCGGCGTCACCGACCGGGCGCGCTTCCGTTTGAGTAAGGGCGAATCCGGTTTCGGGGTCGTCGAGGGCGGCCGCGAAGATGACGCCGAGGAGATGACCACTCGTGTCCAGCAACGGACCGCCCGAGTTGCCGCTGACCACCTGGGCCCGCAGCGTATAGACCTCCCGGGTCACGGTCTGGTCCTCGTAGATGTTGGGCCCCTTCACCTTGCTCACGTCCCGAACGCGCGCGGACACCGGTGTGTACGGGCCGTCGAGCGGATAGCCGACGACGATCGCGTCGGCGCCGGTCTCGGCAAGTGTGTCCGACCACCCCATCGCTGGGGCGGTCAGGTTGGGCGCGTACAAGACGGCGAGGTCGCGATTGGGGTCGTAATACACGACTCGGCCCGATCGTGCTTGGCCGTTCACCTCGACCGTTAGTGCACCCTGTGTGCCCGCGACCACGTGTGCGTTGGTCATCACATGCTGGGGCGAATAAACGAAGCCTGAACCCTCGATGCGCCGCCCACAGGAAGGAGCGGTTCCTGTCACTTTCACGACAGAGTTGTGCGCCGCCGCAACGACCGGCGATCCCACCAGTGCCGGATCGGGTGCCGGCACTTCACGGGCCCGGGTCGGCGTGAGGTCACCGAAAACGTTCGGGAACTCCCCGCCGGCGATGGTGTCCCGGAGGCGGTTGTAGAGCACCCGCGCCTGGTCCGGCATCACGGCGTCGACGCCGTGCAGGATCAGGCTGTTGCGCACCGATCGAGACAGCGACGGCAGCGAGGACGACGCGAGCGGGCCCGCCACCATCCACGCGACCATGAGCAGGGCCAGGACCGAAACGACGATGCCGCCGATGTCGTCGGCCTTGCGCCCCTTTGGGTTGGGGATGGCTCGGCGTAAGCGACCACCCGCCCAGGCGGCCGCGGTCTGCCCTAGCAGAGCAAGGCCGAAGACGAGCGCCAGCGAAACCACGACGCGGGCGAACGCGGTCGACATTGCATCGACCAGCCACGGCGCGATCTGCAGCCCCACGAGGGCCCCACCGAAGAAACCGCAAAACGAGAGTCCGCCAACGAGGAAGCCCTGGCGATAACCGTTGATAGCAAACATGATGATCAGTGCGATCAGGACAAGATCAACCACGCTGCCGGGCACCTCGCAAGGGTATGGCGGTCGCGCCAGTGGCGCAGACCGAACCTACCTGGTTATGGCTGGTAGGTCGCGGACCCGGGTCTCGTCCCAGGGTTGCGTCCATCCGCCGAGGTCGAGCAGCGTGCTGAGTATTCCTGCGGTGAAACCCCAGATCAGCATGCCCCGAGCGGCGAAGGCCGGGCCCGTATAGCCGCTGGGATGGCGCACTTTGAACCGGTTCGCACTGTCTACCAACTCGCCAATCGGCACCCGATGAACGCCGGCCACCTCTTCCGGCGAGGCCGGGTGCACGGGATGTGGCGCATGCCACCAGGCCAGTACGGGGGTGACCACGTAGCCGCTGACCGGAATCCACAGTCGAGGCAGCGTCGCCACCGTCATGGTGGTTCGCGGGTCGAGACCGACCTCCTCGGACGCCTCGCGCATCGCCGTTGCCTCCGCGTCGGCGTCATCGGGGTCGGCCCCGCCGCCGGGAAACGCCGGCTGGCCCGCATGGTTACGCAGCGACGCGGCCCGCTGCAGGACGAGCACATCCGGGCCAGTTTCGGGCTGCTCGCCGAGAAGGATCAACACTGCAGACCGGCGTCCGCCCGTTGGCGGCGTGGGCCACCGGGTGAAATCGGAGCGGCGAGCGGCGATGGCCCGGCTCGCCAGTGGCTGCCACCAGTCCGGCAGGTCGGTCATGTGCCGATTCCGAGGTGATCCCGAGCCAGCGTCCGGAGCTTGTCCAGGTTCAGCGCGCCAGTGCTGTCGATCGCTCGAATCGAGCCGTCCTCCGCGACGAAGAGGGTTACGGGCAAAACGTTGCGGCCCAACGCTTTCTGGAGTTGCTGGTCGGGATCGAACACCGAAGGATACTGCACTCCGAAGTCCGCGCCGGCGTGTGCCGCCCGGCTCCAGTTGTCAAAGCTGTCCACGCCGAGCACCTGGACGTGGTCGCCGGCCTCGTCCGCGAAAGCCTGCAACGCTGGCAGTTCCTTGCGACACGGTTCGCACCATGACGCCCACAGGTTGATGACCGCCGGCTTCCCCAACCTGGCCACGGCCACCGGCTCAGCGCCGGTAAAGCAGGGCAACGTCAGATCCGGCAACGGGTCGTTGGCGGGTCGACCAGCGTCCGTGCTCGCGGTGGCCGGGCAGGGGGCGAAGGGAGAGGGCGGCGACGGCTCGGCGGTCGGCTCGCTGGCCCCGTCACACCCGGCGAGGACGGCGGCGAGCAGCGCCAACGCTGCGACAAACCGTACCGACCGCATCATCGCGCCCGCGCCTGCTCGATCAGCTCGGCCGCGCGCGGACCCTTCACAAGCGCGGCGGCCGCGACCGGATCGGTCGGACCCGTCCCGTACGACGGACAGTCCCGGGCCAGCGTGCAGGCCCCGCAGGCCGGCTTGCGGGCGTGGCAGACCCGGCGACCGTGAAAGATCACCCGGTGGGACAGCATTGTCCACTCGCGACGCTCGATGAGGGCGCCGACGGCGTGCTCGATCTTCACCGGGTCGACCTCGGTGGTCCACTGCCAGCGCCCGACCAGGCGGGCGAAGTGAGTGTCCACAGTGATGCCCGGGACGTCGAACGCGTTGCCCAGGATGACGTTGGCCGTCTTACGGCCGATTCCCGGGAGCCCGACGAGGTCCACCATCCGACCCGGCACCTGGCCGTCGTACCGCTCGACCAGGACCTGGCCCAGCTTGATCAGCGAGTCAGTCTTGTTGCGGAAGAAGCCCGTCGGCTTGATCATTTCCTCCAGCTCGGCGCGGTCGGCGCCGGCGTAGTCGGCGGCCGCCGGATACTTCGCGAACAAGGCGGGCGTGACCTCGTTGACCCGCTCATCGGTGCATTGGGCGGAGAGGATCGTCGCCACCGCCAGCTCCAGCGGACTCGAATGGTTGAGCTCGCAGTGGGCGTCGGGATGCGTCAAGGCGAGCGTCCTAGCCATCCGTCGCGCCCGACGCTTGCGGCCGAGTTCCGTCTCCTGCACGCGAATCAACCTACCGCGCCCGTCCGACGGGCCGTTCAGACCGGTGGGCTGATCTTCCCGTCGGTAGCGGATATCCGGGCCGCGTTCGCGCCGAAGTCGGCTTTGGACAGGCCGTCGACGAACGGCAGCGCGCGGAGATCGGTATTGACGGCGGGCAATCCGCCATTGACCATCTCGGTGGCGATGAGCGTGCCCCCGGCCCAGCTGCCGTCCTTATGTAGCGTGACCTTCAGCACCCCGCCGACGCCAGACCAGCCGGCCGTACTGAGCACCCGGTAGCCGCAGAAGTTCCCGAGGCTGTACGCGATCAACCGTCCCTTGTAGAACTCCATGCCCCGCATGACGTGTGGGCCATGCCCGAGAATCACGTCGGCGCCAGCGTCGACAACCGCGTGGCTGAACGCCATCAGGTCGCCGCGGTCCTCGCCGGCGAACGTCTCGTGTCCGGGCGTGACGTGAGTCTTGTCCGAGCCCTCCGCGCCACCCTGCATCTGGATGACGACCAGGTCCGCCTGGGCGGCCGCCTGCTGTACCAGTTGTACGGCGGCGGGGATGTTGTTGAGGTTGGCACCCCAGCTGTACACCGAGAACCCGAGGACCGCCACCTTCACGTCCTTGACCGTGACGTTGGTGATCTGGCCCACCCCGCCGGTGTACGCCAGACCCGCTTCGGTTAGCGCGGCCCGAGTATTGGCCAGTCCTTGCGCACCCATGTCGTTGGTGTGGTTGTTGGCGAGGTTGAGTAACTGAAAGCCGCCGTCGCGCAAATGGTTGGCGTACGAGGGCGGCAGGGAGAGCTGGAAGCAGTTCTCGTGCGGTGGGGGCCCGCACTTGTCGACGCCGGTCGGGTCGCTGAGCGTGATATCGAGGTTGCCCATCACCAGATCGGACGCGAGCGCCGCCTTGACCGGGTTGAAGAATCCCGCGCCGTTGTTGGGCGGCAGGCCGAGCCCGACGCTACCCATGATCACGTCGCCAACGCCGGAGAGAGTGATGGTGTCGTTCGCGGCCGCCGGCTGCGCCGGGGCCACGCTCGGCGAGGGGCCCGGCCTGGGCGTTTCCGAACCGGCGTCCCGCCACGACGCCACAGGCGTGTTCGTAAACATCGCAGCGCTCGTGATCCCCGAGATGATCGAGATGATCACGAGTACCGCGGCGGCGGCGATCACCACCATGAGGGGCTTGCGATCCCACGGTGGGATCTCCGGTGCTTCTATCTCATCGGGGTCGACGGCGTCTTCGGGTTCGATGGCCGGGATGACCGGCAATTCCGTCAACAGTTGCAGCGCCGGGGGGTCGAGCACGGCGGCCGGGGATTCATGTCCATTAGCGCCGTGGTCGAACGAACCTGTCTCGGGAAGGGGGGCGAAGCTCATCGGCGAGCCGAAACTCGCGGGCTGCTCGAGATCCGGTTCCGACACCCCGAGCTGTTCTGCGACCGACTTCGCCGTTGACAGTTCGAAAGCGGCCCAGGACGACTCGGCCACCGAGGCCGGTTCCGGCGGCAGCGCCGGCGCGGGCACGACCGGGGGTGATGCGAGCGAAGGGACGGCAACCGGCTCGGACGAGACACGGGGGAGCGGCGCGACGGAGTCAAGCGGCTCGGCGTCAGTCTCCGGCTCGCGGGGATAGCCGTACAAGCTCACAAGAAGAGGTCCATCGTTCGGGGGTGGCCAGCGCCGGGCCGGCCTCGGGGGGTGCCATGGGTCGAGCCGAGGCTAGCGGATGCGTCGGGATGCCGGAAACCGCGTCAAGGGCCGGAGCGTCCCGACCAACGGACGATCCCGACATTGACCGCGTCGTAGACGGCTCGAGCCAACCGTGAGCCCCAGGTCGACCGCGGACCGCCGAACGGTTCGGCGATGCCGGTCGGGACACAACCGACAAACAGCGCGTCCGAGGCCGTTCCGGTCGCTTCGACCCCACGCTCACATAATGCTTGAACCTTCGCCTCGGTCACGGTTGCCACGGCATTGACGAGGGCAGCGTCGGTGAGCAGCGCCGGCACGATCGCAACGATATTGATCGTGCCGACTCGTTCCTCGTGAGCGTCCGCCTCCGGCGCTGCGGCGGCCCATTTCGGGTAGCCCAGACCAACGGTCGCCACCACTCGCACGCCGACGTCCTCGGTCGCCACGGCGTCGCTGACATTGACGGCGGTGAGCAGCCCGACGCCTGGACCGGACAGCCGCAGATCCGCGGCCAGCCCGGCGAGATGGGTGTGCGGGTCGCGCCGGCTGTATCCCTTATGGACCGATGCGTTGATCACCCAGTGCCGGTCACCGAGGCCGCCGCCGAGCGGTCCGCTGGCGACCGCGCGCAGCGGGTGATCGAAGCGCCACACATGCAGCGGGAACTCCCGGCCTTCCTCGGATCGGTGCATCAGTTCCGGTTCGACCATGCGCACGCCAGGCAGCCTACGGGGCAACCCCGCGTCAATTTGATCCTGCCTGTGCCTAGACTGGCGGTGAAGTCCGGGAACGCCCGTCCAGTCCGGGTGCCGTGACCGATCGGGTTGCCGAGACAGAGGTGGGCGATGGACGAGACACTGGCCCGGAGCGGGATCTTCCAGGGTGTCGACCCGGACGCCGCCGAGGCGCTCGCCAAGGAGATGGAGACGATCGAGACGCGCAAGGGCGAGGTCCTCTTCAGCGAGGGCGAACCCGGCGACAGTCTGTACATCGTGCTCAGCGGCAAGCTCAAGGTCGGCCGGAGGGCTGGCGACGGACGGCAGAACCTCATCGCCGTGATGGGTCCCTCCGATATGGTCGGTGAGCTCTCCCTCTTCGACCCCGGCCCCCGTACGGCGACCGCCACCGCCGTCGTCGACACCCGCCTGGCCCGCCTGCGCAAGCAAGCGCTGCGGCCGTGGCTGACCAACCGACCGGAGATCGCCGAGCAACTGCTACGGGTGCTCGCCCGCCGGTTGCGGCGTACCAACGACGCCCTGGCCGACCTGATCTTCACCGACGTGCCCGGCCGAGTGGCGAAGAACCTGCTGCAGATGGCCGGCCGGTTCGGCACCCGGGATGGCGGCGTGCTGCGGGTCACGCACGACCTCACCCAGGAGGAGCTGGCCCAGCTCGTCGGCGCCTCGCGGGAGACAGTGAACAAGGCCCTGGCCGATTTCGCATCCCGAGGCTGGTTGCGCCTCGACGGCAAGTCCGTCATCATCCTCGATCCGGAGCGCCTCGCCCGCCGGGCCCGCGTCTGATCGCGCTCGGTCGCGTCTGACCGCCACTGGATCCCGCGTCGATCTTGGCCGAATGCGCGTGATCGGAGATCGACTCGTGCGCATTGCTCCAAGGTCCACGCCCACAGCGAACTGCCGGGATCCCGCGGAGCCTACGAAAAACAAGCAGGCTTGACTGTTTGTTTTGAGGAGACGAGGCTGTGCGGGTGAGCACTGCCGTTCGGCAGCAGGACCGCAGCCGAGCCACTCAGCGCCGTTTGCTCGACGCGACCGTCGACTGCCTGGTCGAAGTGGGTTGGGCCGGCACCACGACCACTCTGGTCGCGGAACGAGCCGGTGTCTCACGGGGCGCCCAACTACACCACTACCCCACCAAGGCAGCTCTCGTTCTGGCCGCCGTAGCGCACCTCATCGACCGGCGCGGCGAGGAACTCAAGGCCGAGGCCGCCACCTTCCCCACACTGCCGCTTCGCGAGCGGGTCGACCGGGTGGTGGATCTCCTCGCCGCGCTGTTCACCGGACCGCTGTTCGTCGCCGCGCTGGAACTGTGGGTGGCCGCCCGAACGGATCCGGCGCTGCGCGAGGCACTGGTGCCCGTTGAGGCGCACTTCGGTCGCGACGTGCATCGCCTCGCGGTCCAGTTGCTCGGCGCGGACGAGTCGCGACCGGGAGTACGGCAGACCGTACAGGCGACTCTTGACCTGCTCCGCGGACTTGGGGTGGCGAACCTGCTCACCGATGACACCCAGCGCCGGCAGGCGCTGCTTTCCGTTTGGAAGCGCCAACTCGTGCACGAGCTGGCTGGATAGGAGTCCACTATGGACGTTGCCGACGTCGTATCCGACCTGGTCGCCGAGTCCGCGGAGGTGGACGGACTCGTCGCTGACCTGCCCGCCGCGGACTGGACCCGCGAGACGCCGGCGGTCGGCTGGACGATCGGTCATCAGATCGCCCACCTCGCCTGGACCGATCAGGCGGCATTGCTCGCGATCCGGGATCCCGAGGCGTTTCAGGCGCATCTGCAGAAGGCGTCAGCTTCGGCCGAGTCGCTGACCGAGCAGGGCGCCGAGGAGTTCCTTGACGAGCCGGCGTCATTGTTGGCCCGCTGGCGTGACGGTCGGCGACAGCTCGCAGACGCCCTTCTCGGACTGCCGGCCGGGAGCAAGGTGCTCTGGTACGGCCCGCCCATGTCACCGACCTCCATGGCTACCGCTCGGCTGATGGAGACCTGGGCGCACGGACTCGACATCGCGGACACGCTCGGCGTGCAACGCGCACCCACGGCTCGGTTGCGGCACATCGCTCACCTGGGTCACCGGACGATCGGCTACTCGTACCTCGCTCGTGGACGCCAGATCCCGGACGCGCCGGTACGGCTCGAGCTGACCGCCCCGGGCGGAGCACAGTGGACATTCGGTCCCGAGGACGCCGCCAACCGGGTCACCGGCCCCGCGCTCGACTTCTGCCTCCTCGTCACCCAACGGCGACACCGGTCGGACCTCGCTCTCCGGGCCGAGGGCGCCGTGGCCCACGAATGGCTCGACATCGCGCAGGCCTTCGCCGGCCCACCCGGTAGTGGCCGTGAGCCATCTGGAGTTCCCGAGAGCGCGAAGGCGGGCCTGGCGTGACCGACGAGCCGCTCCGAGTCGGCAACGCCTCGGGCTTCTACGGCGACCGGTCGAGCGCCTGGATGGAGATGCTGACCGGCGGGCCGCTGGACGTGCTCACCGGCGACTACCTGGCCGAGCTCACGATGCTCATCCTCGGCCGCGACCGCATGTCCGATCCGACCAAGGGATACGCCAAGAGTTTCCTGCGTCAGATGGAGCAGGCGCTTGTCCTCGCCATGGACCGCGGCGTGCGGATCGTCACCAACGCCGGCGGGCTCAATCCCGCCGGCCTGGCCGACGCACTGCGCGGGTTGGCCGAACGGCTCGGCCTACGCGTCAGGGTGTCCTATGTGGAGGGCGACGCGGTGGACGTGCCGGGCGCGCTGACGGCGAACGCCTACCTGGGCGGCTTCGGCATCGCCGAATGCCTGCGTGCCGGGGCCGACGTGGTCGTCACGGGACGGGTCACTGACGCATCACTGGTTGTCGGCCCGGCCATCGCCCGGTACGGCTGGGACCAAGAAGACTTCGACCACCTGGCGGGTGCGACCGTGGTCGGCCACATCCTCGAGTGCGGCGCGCAGGCGACCGGCGGCAACTACTCGTTCTTTACCGAGCTGCCCGACGGTGCCCGAAGGCCCGGGTTCCCGCTCGCCGAAATCCACGCCGACGGCTCGGCCGTGATAACCAAACACCCCGACACGGGAGGTGCGGTCACGGTCGAGACTCTCACCGCGCAGTTGCTGTACGAGATCGCTGGTCCGGCGTATCTCGGACCGGACGTCACGAGCCGGTTCGACACAGTCGAGCTTGCGTCGGACGGCGTGGACCGAGTGCGCATCCACGGTGTTCGTGGACTTCCGCCGCCGGAGACCGTGAAGGTCGGCATCAACAACCTGGGCGGATACCGAAACTCAATGAGCTTCGTCCTCTGTGGACTGAACATCGCGGAGAAGGCGGCGCTCGTCAGGGACCAGCTCACCGCATCGGTTGGAAGAGAGGGAATCACCTGGCGCCTGGCGCGCACCGACCATCCGGACGCGGATACCGAGGAGGCCGCGTGCGCCACGCTCACCGCGCATATCAAGGACTCCGACACCAAGCGGGCAGGTCGGGCCTTCTCACAGGCCGCGGTCGAACTCGCGCTCGCCTCGTATCCCGGCTGCACCCTCACCTCGGCGCCCGGCGACGCCAGCCCGTTCGGCATCTTCACCGCCGAATACCTGCCCCAGTCCCAGATCGAGCAGATCGCCGTCCTGCCTGACGGAACCCGGGTCGCCATCCCGCCCCCGCCGAGCACAGGCGCGACCGGCCACCGGCCGACCGGCGAACCCGCCCACATTCCGGTCACGGCGTGGACTGGTCCGACCCAGCGGGCTCCACTCGGGACGGTGATCGGAGCGCGGTCGGGCGACAAGGGCGGCGACGCGAACCTCGGCGTCTGGGCCCGGACCGATCAAGCTCATGCCTGGCTGCGGGGTTTCCTCAGCACGCCGCGCCTCAAGGGACTGCTGCCCGAGTGCGCGCGACTCGACGTCGAGCGGTTCGAGTTGCCGAACCTGCGGGCGTTGAACTTCGTCATCCATGGGCTGTTGGGTGAGGGTGTCGCCGCCTCCACCCGGTTCGACCCACAGGCGAAGGCGCTCGGCGAGTGGCTGCGGTCCCGTGTCGTCGATATCCCGGAGGCGGTCCTGTGAACGACCTTCGCGAATTGGTTCGGCGCTTCACTGAGCGAGAGATCGTACCCAATCTCCCCGACTGGGAGCGGGCCGGCGAGGTGCCTCGGGAGCTGCACGCGAAGGCGGCCAAGCTCGGCCTGCTCGGCGTCGGCTACCCGGAGGAGGTGGGCGGGGGCGGCGGCACTCTGCTCGAGTCGGCCACGGTCACCGAGGAGCTGATCCTCGCCGGCGGCTCTTCCGGGCTCATCGCCGCCCTGTTCACGCATGGCATCGCGCTGCCGCACATCATCGCGGCCGGCGATCCCGTGCTGATCGACCGGTACGTGCGGCCGACGCTGGCGGGTGAGTTGATCGGTGCCCTGGCCGTGACCGAGCCCGACGGTGGCTCCGACGTGGCCAGCCTGCGGACGACTGCGAAACCAGACGGCGAGCACTATGTCGTCAATGGAAGCAAGACCTTCATCACCAGTGGTGCCCGGGCCGATTTCGTTACCACGGCGGTACGGACCGGCGAGCCGGGGTCGGGTCACGGTGGCGTGAGCCTGCTCGTCATCGACACAACCGCGCAAGGATTCGGCGTCACCCGACGCCTGGAGAAGATGGGCTGGCATTGTTCCGACACAGCCGAGCTGTCCTTTGTTGACATACGGGTGCCGACGACGAACCTGGTTGGCGCCGAGGGCACCGGCTTCCGGCAGATCATGCGGCACTTCGCGAGCGAGCGGATCTCCATGGCCGTGCAGGCGTGTGCCATGGCGCAGCGATGCGTCGCCTTGACCATCGATTGGTGCCGCCGTCGAAAGACATTCGGCACAGCCTTGACCGACCGGCAGGTGGTACGGCACCGCATCGCGGAGACGGCCCGCGTGTCGGCGGTCGCGCGCTCGTACGTGTGGTCTCTGGCCGAACGCGTCACGAACGGTGAGAAGGTGAGCCCGGTCGAGGTGGCGATGGCGAAGAACACCGCGGTGGCCGCCTGCGACCAGGTCGTCGACGCCGCCGTCCAGTTGCACGGCGGTGCTGGCTACCTGCGCGACTCCGAAGTGGAGCGTCACTACCGCGATGCCCGGATCATGGGCATCGGCGGTGGCACCACGGAGATCATGAACGAGATCATCGCGAAGGGGCTGCTCGATGCTGCGTGAACCAGATGCTCGCAGGCCCTCTCGCGAAGAAGAGCGTTTCGCTCGAGGCCCTGCGACGAGTTTGCTGGACCCACGCTCACCTGTCTTCGCCGAGAACCGGGCGGCGATGCTGGATCGCCTGGCGGAGCTGGAGTCGGCGCTCGACCAGGCCCGCGCCGGTGGCGGAGAGCGCTACACCAGCCGACACCACGCCCGCGGCAAGCTGTTGGCCAGGGAACGGATCGAGCTGCTCGTCGATAGGGACTCTCCATTCCTGGAGCTCATGCCGGTGGCGGCGTACGGCAGCAACTTCCCGATCGGCGCGGGCGTGGTCACCGGAATTGGCTTCGTTTCAGGCCATCCGTGCGTCATTGTCGCTAACGACCCGACGGTTCGAGGCGGGGCCGTCAACCCGTACACCCTGAAGAAAACTCAGCGCGCGGGCGACATTGCTTTGGCGAACCGCCTGCCCATGGTCAACCTTGTCGAATCGGGTGGCGCCGACCTACCGACGCAGGCGGAGATATTCATCCCGGGTGGACGGTCGTTCCGGAATCTCACGCGCCTCTCCGCGGCCCGCATCCCCACCGTCGCCGTGGTGTTCGGTAACGCGACCGCGGGCGGTGCCTACGTCCCGGGGATGTCCGACTACACCATCTTCATCGACGGTCAGGCCAAAGTATTCCTGGCCGGACCACCGCTGGTGAAGATGGCCACCGGGGAGGAGTCCGACGACGAAACCCTTGGCGGTGCCGTGATGCATGGGACGAAGTCCGGCCTGGCCGATTTCGTCGCCATTGACGAACGCGATGGACTGCGGCTGGCTCGAGACATCCTGAAGCGGGTTGGCGGCGCAGCTGCGGTGAGCGGCGGGCCCCCCGATCCCGACGCTGAAGCGCCGCGGTACGACCCGGAGGATCTTCTTGGCGTCGCGAGTGCCGACCTGCGCGTTCCCTACGACCCGAGAGAGGTGCTGGCCCGGATCGTCGACGGTTCCGAGTTCGACGAGTTCAAACCCCGCTACGGCACGGCTCTGGTGACGGGCTGGGCCGAGATCCACGGCTATCCGATCGGCGTGCTGGCCAACGCACGCGGCGTCCTCTTCTCGGCGGAGGCGCAGAAGGCGGCCCAGTTCATCCAGCTGGCCAACGCGCGCCGGCATCCCATTGCTGTTCCTCCAGAACACGACCGGTTACATGGTCGGGGCACAGTACGAGCAGGCGCGGCATCATCAAGCACGGCGCGCTCATGATCAATGCGGTCTCCAACTCGCACGTCCCGCACCTGACCCTGAACATCGGCGCGTCCTACGGCGCTGGCAACTACGGCATGTGCGGCCGGGCGTACGACCCCCGGTTCCTCTTCGCCTGGCCGAACGCGAAGTCCGCCGTCATGGGCCCGCAGCAGCTCGCCGGAGTGATGTCCATTGTGTCCCGTCAGGCGCGCGCAGTCGAAGGGCCAGCCGTTAGACGAGGACGCCGACGCCGCCATGCGGACGATGGTGGAGAAGCGAGATCGAGCACAGTCGGTGCACTGGCCATGTCCGGCCGGATCTACGACGACGGGGTGATCGACCCGCGCGACACCCGCACCGTGCTCGGCCTCTGCCTGTGGCTGGTTTCTCGGCGGCCCCGCGAACCGAGCGACCTCGGCGCCTTCGGCGTCTTCCGGATGTGAGTGCGGCCGATGATCCGAAGCACTGCTGGTCGCCAACCGCGGCGAGATCGCCCGCCGCGTCTTCGCGCACCTGCCGCGCGATGGGTATCGAGACGGTCGCCGTCTACTCCGACGCAGACGCCGACGCCCCGTCACGTGGCCGAGGCCGACCTCGCCGTCCGGCTGCCCGGGACGCGCCGGCCGAGACGTACCTGCAAGAGTGACTGCATCATCGCCGCGGCCGTGCGCGCCGGCGCCGACGCGGTGCATCCCGGCTATGGCTTCCTGGCCGAGAACGCCGACTTCGCCGCGGCTGTGATCGACGCCGGGCTCACCTGGGTCGGTCCGCCGCCCAAGGCGATCGCCGCGATGGGGTCCAAAGTGGAGGCCAAGGCGCTGCTGGCCGAGGCCGGCGTGCCGATGTTGCCGTCCTGGACCGAGGCCGAGCCAGGTCACCGACTTCCCGGTGCTGGTCAAGGCCTCCGCTGGTGGCGGCGGCCGGGGCATGCGGGTCGTCCCGCGACGCCGCCGATCTCGCCGGCGGCGATCGCGCGGCGCGCGCCGCGAGGCGGCCGGCCGCCTTCGGCGACGGCACGGTCTTCTGCGAGCGGTACCTCCGACGCGGCCGGCACGTCGAGGTGCAGATTTTCGGCGACAGCCACGGCACGGTGGTGGCCCTCGGCGAGCGCGAGTGCTCCATCCAGCGCCGGCACCAGAAGATCGTCGAGGAGGCGCCGTCGCCCGCGGTCGACCCGGCGATGCTGCGAGCGGCGCTCACGAGGCGGCGGTGGCCGCCGGCCCGGGCGGTCGACTACGTGGGCGCCGGCACGGTGGAGTTCCTGCTCGCGCCGGACGGCGCACTTCTACTTCCTGGAGATGAACACCCGGCTGCAGGTGGAGCATCCGGTCACCGAGGCGTCACCGGGCTGGACCTGGTCCGGCTGCAGCTCCTGGTCGCGGAGGGCGAGCCGCTGCCGTTCACCGGACCGCCGCCGGCCGCGGCCACGCCATCGAGGTGCGGCTGTACGCCGAGGACCCGGCCCACGACTGGCGCCCGTCCACCGGCACGCTGCACCGGTTCGCGTGCCACACACCGCGGCGTCCGAGGTACGACGCAGGGCCGGGTCCGGCTCGACAGCGCGGTGCGACGGCTCGACGGTGAGCCGCATTCTACGACCCGATGCTCGCCAAGGTGATCGCCTGGGCGCCGACCCGGGCCGAGGCCGCCCGCGCGCTGGCCGGCGCGCTGGCCCGGCCGCAGCTGCACGGCGTGGCCACCAACCGGGACCTGCTGGTCCGGGTGCTGCGGGAGCCCGAGTTCGCCGGCCGGCGGCACCGACACCGCTTACCTCGACCGGCACCCGGAGGTGTTCGCCCCGCTGCTGGCCACTGCGGACGAGCTACGGCTGGCCGCGCTCGCCGCCGCCCTGGCCGGCTGCCGTCGACGACCGAGCGCCGTGGCGCGCTCTGCCGGTCGGGCTGGCGCAACGTCGTCTCCGGCCCGCAGCTGGTCACGTTCGACGCACCGGGGGGTCGAGGTCGAGGTCGGCTACCGGCTGGACCGGTCCGGCGCGCTCGCGACTGGTCGGTCGACGGCGACACGGGTCCGGCATCACAGTGCGTACGGCGGAGCCCGGACGAGGTCGTGCTCGAGACGACCGGCGCTGCGCCGGCGGTTCCGCGTACACCGCGGTGGCCGGAGTGTCCTATGTGGACGGCCCGGACGGCTCGGCGACGCTGGCCGAGCTGCCGCGCTTCGCCCTGCCCGTGACCGCCGCTCGCACGCCGGGTCGCTGCTCGCGCCGATGCCCGGGGCGGTCAGCCGGGTCAGCGTCGAGGTCGGCCAGTCGGTCGCCGCCGGCGACCTGCTGCTCACGCTCGAGGCGATGAAGATGGAGCACGCCGTTCTCGCGCCGGCAACGGGTGTGGTCACGGAGCTGCCCGTCGAGCCGGCGCCCAGGTCGAGCCAGGCACCGTGCTCGCCGTCGTCACACCAAGCGAAGATTCAGCTCCGAAAGGATGACCATGTTCGAGACCCCGGAACAGGACCAGCTCCGCGACGCCGTGCGGGCGATGGCGCGCCGGTACGGGCACGCGTACTTCGTGGCCAAGGCCAAGACCGGCGAGCACACCGACGAGCTGTGGGCAGAGGCGGGCAAGCTCGGCTACCTGGGCGTCAACATCCCCACCGAGTACGGCGGCGGGGGCGGCGGGCATCACCGAGCTGGCCATCGTCTGCGAGGAGCTGGCCGCGGCCGGCTGCCCGCTGCTGCTGCTCGTCGTCTCGCCCGCGATCGCCGCCACCATTATCAGCCAAGCACGGCACCGAGGAGCAGCGGCAGCGCCACCTGCCCGGCATCGCCGACGGCATCGCACAAGATCGTCTTCGCGATCACCGAGCCGGAGGCCGGGCTCGAACTTCCACCGGCTCGGCACCGTCGCCCGCCGCGACGGCGACGACTGGGTGCTCAACGGCCGCAAGTGCTTCATCTCCGGCGTCGACGAGGCCGAGTACGTGCTGGTCGTGGCCAGGACCGAGGACTCCGCGACCGGCCGGCTGGTCGCCGGCCCTGTTCGTCGTGCCGACCGACGCGCCCGGGCTGACCAGTCCCAGCTGGACATGGAGATCGTCTCCCCGGAGAACCAGTGGCTGCTCTACCTAGACGACGTACGGCTGCCCGGCGACGCCCTGATCGGCGATCGACCCGAGGCCGGGCTGCCGGCGCTGTTCTCCGGGCTGAACCCGGAGCGGATCACAGTCGCCGCGATGGGCGCCGGCACCGCCCGGTACGCCCTCGAGCGGGCATCGTCCTATGTGTCCACTCGCAACCGTCTGGGGCCGGCCGATCGGCACCCACCAGGGCGTCGCGCACCCGCTGGCGCACGCCCAGATGCAGGTCGAGCTGGCCCGCCTGATGATCGACAAGGCGGCCACGCTCTACGACGCGGGCCGCGACATCGAGGCCGGAGTCGCCGCCAACATGGCCAAGTACGCCTCCTCCGAGGCCGCCGCGGCTCGCCGTCGACACCGCCATCCAGGTGCACGGCGGCAACGGCATGACCACCGAGTACGGCGTGGCCACCCTGCTGGGCGCGGTCCGGGCCGGCCGGATCGCACCGGTGAGCCGCGAGATGATCCTCAACTTCGTCGCCCAGCACGTACTCGGGCAGCAGAAGTCCTACTAGGACTCGTCGGCCGGGCCGCAGACCTTCCAGTCACCGCCTTCTTTGACCACCGAGAATTTGACTGTCTCGTTTCGGTTCGTGCCGTTGTCGCTGTACGACAGGTCGATCGTGGCAACCGCGGAGTCACCACTCTCGGTCATTCCGGTGATGTTCCACGAAACAGTTCTGATCTCCTCGTCGTTCAGATCGACCTCGTTGAAGTCGTTCGCGTAGCGGGCGCAGGTGAGGTTCCGGGCCGCATCGACGTTGCGGTCCTTGAGGGCGTTGAACCAGGCGTTGACCGCGGTCCGCGGTGTATCGGCCGAGGCACGCAGGTACAGGAGGACGCCGGCACCCGCCCCGAGGAGAACCACAACGGCGACGATGATGCCGATGATGAGAGCCGGGTTCCGGCGCGGTGGCGGTGCCGGGACCGGATATTGGCCGGGCGGCGGGTACGTCGGCGGCGCGCCGCCCGGGTACCCGGGCGGCGCCGTTGGGTACGGCGGAGGCGGATACGCCGGAGGCTGCTGTGGTGGCGGGTAGGTGGCGGGCGGGGTGGGCGGAGGATAAGCGCCCGGCGGCATCGGCTGCCCTGGATAGCCGCCCGGCGGCGGTGGATACGTTGCGGCCGGCGGGGCCGGCGACGGGACGGGCGGGGCAAGGTAGGGGGGCTGGTACGTCGGCGGCTGCGGAGGCTCGTACGACGGTGGTTGCTGGGGTACGCCCGTTGATTGCGCCGCTACCGACGCCGGCTCCCGCGGCAGGCTCTGCATGGTCACCGTCGGCGGCGCCGGAACCTCGGACTGTGCGATGGGCGCGCTCATCGCGGCGGTGGCCGCCGGCATTGGTACATCGATGGCCGCACGTAGCCGGTTGACGAGCGCGTCGTCGGGCATCCTGCCGCCGGTCGCGTCGAGTGGCCAGGCGTTGCGCAGGGTACCGAAAACCTCGCCCCGGAGCAGGATCGGCACGACCGTCTTGCTTCGCGAGTTGGCGAAGTAGAGGTCGTTGTTAACCCACTCGGAGGCCAGCGCCTCCGGCGACATGATGACGATGAACGCGGCGCTGTCGTCAATGTGTTGCTGAGCCTGGGTGTGCAGTCCCTGACTTCTGAGCGTTTCGGCGTCGTGCCAGGTCTCGATTCCCGCTTCGGCCAAGTGGGCCGCCAGACGGTCGACATACGCCTGGTCGACGGCGCTGTGGCTGATATAGACCCGCTTGCCCACTGCGTCTCCTTCGGTCGGCCCCTGTGCGGCCCCATGCTGTCATGTCTCGTCCAGCGGGCAACTCCTCCGACACGCGGGTATGGAGTCCCCAAGTACGCCGATCTTGGGCAAATACGCGTTCACAGAGATCGATTCATGCGCATTTGCCCAAGATCGCCGGGAAGTCTCAGGCGGGAAGAGGTCAGGCGAGCGAGCGCTGCGTGGGATCGTCGTCGGTCGGGAGACGTTGCCCCTGGGTCGGCGCCTCCGGCTGGACCTGGCGCATGATCATCGTCGGGTCGGGATCGCGGTGCACACCGGAGAGCTCGTCGCGCAGTGTGGCCGCCGTCGGACGCTGCAACGGTTCGTTGCTCATTCCGCGACGCAGGAGCGCGGTCAGTTCCGGCGGGACGTTGGCCAATTCCGGTACGCGCTCGGCGAACATGTCCACCAGTGATGCCAGGGTCGGACTGTAGTTGTCCCGCCAGCGCGCCGGGCGCCCGCGCATGAGCGCGTAGAGCGTGGCACACAGACCGTACACATCGGACGCTGGCGCGGGCCGCCCGTGCTGGAACATCTCCGGCGCGGCGTATGCCGGCGTGAGTTCCAAGGTGATCGATGACTCGCGGGTTTCTGCGAGCACCGCCAAGCCAAAGTCAGCCAGCGCCGGCTCACCAAATCGAGTGATGAGAATATTCGCCGGCTTGACATCGCGGTGGAGCACGCCGAGCGCGTGGGCATCGGCCAGCGCATCGGCGATCTTGGCGCCGACGTCGCGGGCCTCAACCGCGCTCAGCGGGTTGGTCTTCATGCGGTCGGCGTAGGTACCCTCGCACAGTTCCATGATCATATATGGGTGCCCGTCTTCGGTCACGCCGACGTCGAACAGGTCCACGACGTGGGGATGGCTGGACATCCGGCCGGCTGCCCGGGCCTCGCGCACGAACCGCCGCTGATCCTTGTCGCTCTCCAAGGTGCGGTTCTCCACCTTGACCGCGACCTCGCGGAACGCCGAAATCTGGGTGGCCCGGTACACGGTCGCGTATCCGCCATGCGCCAGCACGGTCAGATCGGTCAGTCCCGAAACGGCGGGCAGACCGAGCGGACGGTCGCCGGACGGTGCGTGACTCACGGCCGTACGTTACGCCACGGGAAGGTTCGTTCGGGTCGCCCACAGGCGTCAAAAGAGTCACGCCACGGAGTCACGCCACCGCCATCGTGGTCAGGCGGGAATCGCGGCCAGCGCGGCGTCGGCGGCCGGACGCTCGCTGGTGTGCTGGCTGGCGTACGCGGCCCGCACCGCGGCCGAGGCCGCCGCCCGGGCCTCACCGCACTCGCCCGCCGCAGCGAGCGCTCGAGCGAGGATCCGATCGCCCACAACCCGACCCCGTACGTCTTCCGCCGGCAATTCCACCGCCCGCCGCGCGGCTACCAGCGCCTCGTCGACTCGATCCGCGGCAAGCAGTGCCGCCGCGTATTCGGCGACCGCCTGCCGTCGCGAGAGCAGCACTGATGGCCAGGCTTCATTGTCGGCGACCTCTCGGAGCGCCGTGAGCGCGGCGTCAACATCACCCTGAGCCAGCCGCGCACACCCGAGCAGGACCTTCGGGCCGACTCGGGCCGCCTCGGCGACACCGTCCGGCTTCACGACCGCCAGCACGGCATGGGCGTCCGACTCCGCAGCCACTGGGTCCCCAAGCTCGAGGTAGGCGAACCCGCGGATCGTGTGGGCGATGCCGAGCAGCAGCGGATGACCGGTGCGCTCGCTGTAGCCGCACGCGTCATTGAGAAGGTCGATCGCGTGCGCATACTCCCCGAGCCCTCGCGCCACCACGGCTCGGACCACGAGAGCGAATGCTCGGCCCCAGTCGTCGTCGCTCTCGTCGAAGTCGTGAAACGCCCGACGAGCCTCGCGATCCGCCTCGGCCAAGTCTCCGAGTTCAGCCGCGGCAAACGCGGCCACGGCCCGCAGGGTGCCCACCGCCCACTGCTCGCCAACCCGCTCGCCAAAGGGGAGGAAGGCGTGCGCCAGGCCACGGGCTTCGTGCAATCGCCCGGCCAGCAGCCGGGTGAACGCGGTGGTGCCGCGCAACCAGGCCCGCCCCGTGGTGTTACGGAGTTCGGCGAACAGTCGCGCGGCCCGGGCCAATGTCGCATCGGCCGCGGCGAAATCACCGAGTGTGGTGGCCACCCAGGCCAGGTTCTGCAGCGCCCACGCCTCGCCTCGGCGGTCCCCGGCGACTTCGGCGATTGTCAACGCCTGGCGGAACCGCGACTGGGCATCCCGCAGCCGGCCGCAGCGGTAGTCCTCCATCCCGATCCGGCGCAATGCCTCAGCCCGCTCCCCGGGAAGGTCGGCGCCGGTCGCAACGTTCAGGGCCTCGGCCAACGTACGGTCGCACTTCTCGGCATCGCCGATCATCCGGTACGCCCGACCGGCCAGCAGGAGTGCCCGAGCCCGGCTGACCGGATCGTTGTCGGAGGCAGCCATGATCACATCGATGTCGGCCAACGCCTCGCGGACCCGACCCAGCTGCATAAGGGCGCTGGCGAGCACCAGCCGATCCGCGGCCGGCGGGGCACCCTTGGCGAGGGCCACACCTCGGGTCGCGAAGTGCGCAGCCTGAGCCGGCTCGGCGGCCTGGATCGCCCGCCGCGCGAGGCGTCCCAGCGCCGCGACACCGAGTGGGGCTACCGTCCTCGCCGCGGCCTCGGGACGGAGGCTCACGGCATCCGCGAGGCTGGCCGCCTTCTCTGCCTGGTCGGCGGTGAAGGCGTCCAATGTTTCCGCAGTCCAGCCGAGGCTCGGCACCGGCAGCCCGAGCCCGGCCGCCCATCGAGCCAGGTGCGCATGTCGATCGGCGAGATCCGCCTTGCCGACCCCCGCGTACGCCGCCTCGCGCATCAGCGGAGTCGCGAACAAGAAACCGCCCCGCGTGGTCAGCAGCATGCGACGGTGCTGCAACTCATCCAGCGCCCGATCGAGCGCGACGGTCGCCACCGCGGTCGGCCGGGTGTCGATGCCGACCCGGTGATCCCGGACCGCCACGAGTGCGGCCAAAGGAACCATGTCGCCGACCACGGCCGCGTCCCGGAGCACCGCGCGCGCATCCGTTGGCAAGGCGTCGATGCGGGCGGCGAGCACCGCGGCTAGGTCACGGCTGAGCAGCCGACCGGACAGCGAGCCGGCGGCCAGATGCCAGACGGAACCTTCTCTCGTGAGCGCACCGCGCTCGATCAGCAAAGTGACCAGCTCGGACAGGTAGAAGGGGTTGCCTTGCGCCGTGGCGAGCAGGCGATCGGTGTCCGGACCCGGCAGGCGGCCCCCACTAAGGTAAGCGGCCAGCAACCGAACCATCTCGGCGCCGCGCAGGGGCGCGATCGGGTGCACCTCAGCGTCGGCGAGGCGGGTCAAGGCGCCGGCGGACCGGACGAGTTCGGGCCGTCCCAGGAGAACCACGAGCACCGGTCCGACAAGTCGGTTCAACATGGCACCGAGGGCGTCGACTGTCGCCGGGCTGGCGTCCTGGAGGTCGTCCACGATCACGACCACCGGGGCGTCCTGGGCCAGAGCGGAGACCAGCAGGGCCACCGCGGCCGGCGCGGCGGCCGGGTCGTCGCGATCGAGCGCACCCCGGGCGTCCCCCCCGGGCAGATCGCCGTCGCGCGCCACGATGACGTCGGTGTAGCCCAGCAAGCTCAGCAGTTGGTCGTGGTGCAGGCGCGGCGCGACTCCGGTGCGCCGCTGCACGATCTGCGCGACCCGGCGCAGCCGCTCCTCCGCGACGGCGCGGGTGACCGCGACGCTCGGCTGGTCGGGCAGGCCAACTGCGGTTCGGACCAGATCGGACAGCGGTCCCAGCCGCCACCGTTCGCCGTACGCGGCGCACCGCACCGAGAGCACGCGAGCCCCGCTCGTCGCAACGCCGTCGAACCCGGCCGCGGCGGAGCCGTACGCGACGCGAGCCACCTCGGCGGCGAGCCGGGTCTTGCCGAGCCCGGCGTCGGCGGTGAAGACCAGCACCCGCGGTTCGCTCTGATCGCTGACCTCCACGAGCCGGTTGGTGACCAGGGCCATGTCGGCCTCCCGGCCCACGAACGGACCCTCGTCGCCCAGGCCCGAGCGCGTGCCTGGCGCATCGAGGAGACCGAGCAGCTCGTACGCCTCGACCGCGTGCCGCTTTCCCTTGAGCCGCAACGGAAGTAGCCTCCGCCACGAGGCCACGTGCCGAGTCGCTGTCGCCGTCGCGGCGCCCGCGAAGACGGCACCGACCCCGGCCGAGTCGGCCAGCCGGGCGGCCGTGTTCACGGTGTCACCGATGACCGTGTATTCCAGCGATGCCTGAACCCCCGCGACGACATCACCGGTATTGATGCCGATGCGGAGGCCGGCCGGGGCACCGCCACCACGCTCGTCGTCGAGGACCCGGCGAACGGCCCGCTGCATCGCCAGGGCCGCGCGGACCGACCGTTCCGGATCATCCTCATGCGCGACCGGCGCACCGAAGACGGCCATGATGCCGTCCCCAGTCAGCTTGTCAACGTGCCCGCCGAAGGTCTTGACCGCGCCGGCGAGCGCCGCCAACACCCGGTCGGTGACGGCTCCCACGCGCTCGGGATCGACACCTTCGGCCCAGGCGGTGAAGTCGGACAGGTCGCCGAAGAGGACCGTAACAACGCGCCGCTCGGCCGCCGGCAGCGTCGCCGCGGCCGGGAGGGCGGCCCCACATGCGTGGCAGAACCGCGCGCCCGGGACCGTCACCGTGCCACACACCGAACAGGTCATCGCCCGCTCACGGCGGTTCCAACCGCGGCCCGCGGTTCTTCGATTCCCGATCCAAATACGCGAGTTGCGCCCGCACGGACAACTCCGCCGCCGGCCACAAAGCGCGGTCCACATCGGTATAGACGGCGGCCACCACCTCCGCCGGGGCGACCGTGCCCGCCTCGACCGCAGCCCGCACCTGGTCTAGCCGGGCAAGCCGGTGGCGCAGGTAGAACGCGGCGGCCGCGGCGCAGTCGGTGAGCGGCGGTCCGTGACCAGGAAGGACGGGCAGCGGGCCGAGCAGCTCGAGCAGACCGAGGCTGTTGAGGTAGTCGCCGAGGTCGCCGTCGGGATACGCGACGACAGTGGTGCCCCGACCCAGGATCGTGTCCCCGGTGAGCACCACCCGGTCGTCGCCGACGCCACCGATCAATGTGATCGAGTCCGAGGTATGCCCGGGAGTGGCGATCGATCGCAGTTCGAGCCCATTCCAGTCGCGGGCGCCCTCTTCCAACGATGGCCGCCATACGCGGGCATGTGGACAGAGCTCAAGCAACCGGCTCAGGCCGTCGATGTGATCCGGGTGGGCATGCGTCGTGATCACTGCGACGATGTCGCCGTTCGCGGCGACCGCGGTCAGGTGGCCCTCGTGCAGCGGACCGGGGTCGACGACGATGCCGTCGCCCCTGGGCGCCCGCAGCACCCACGTATTGGTGCCGTCGAGCGTCATCGGACCCGGGTTGGGCGCCCGGACGAGCGTCACCCAGGCCGGCAGCTCGGCGAGCAATCCGGCCGACGAGTCCGTGACATGGCCCACCATGCCAGTGATGGTATTCGGACCGACGGGCGTCTCCCCACGCTCAGCCGTCCTTCCCCGCAACTCTTGAAGACTTGCGGCTTGGGAGCGCTCCCAGCGCAAGGGAATGAAGAAACGCAAGGGTCTGAAGAGTTGCGGAAGACAGGACTGCCTACGCCGGGGAGACCTCGACGATCATCTCGACCTCGACGGGCGCGCCCAACGGGAGCTCCGCAACGCCGATCGCGCTGCGGGCGTGCCGGCCGGCTTCGCCCAGAACCGACCCGAGCAGCTCGCTCGCTCCGTTGATCACACCCGGCTGGCCGGTAAAGCCCTCGGCCGAAGCCACGAAGCCGACAACTTTGACCACCCTCACGATGCGTTCGAGGCCCACCAACCAGTCGACCGCGGCCAGGCCGTTGAGCGCGCACCGGGCGGCGAGTTCCTTGCCCTGCTCCGGCGTGACCTCGGCGCCGACCTTCCCCGTGGCGACCAGCTCGCCGTCGACCATCGGTACCTGGCCAGAGACATAGACGTGGTTACCGGTCTGGACGGCCGGGATGTACGCCGCCAACGGCGGAGTCACGGTCGGCAACGTCAGTCCCAGCTCGGCCAGCCGGGCACGGGGATCGTCAGTCATCCGGCACTCCCTGAGGCCTTGGGACGCTTGAGATACGCGACGAGCTGTTCGGAATTGGGACCGGGCACCACCGCGACCAGTTCCCAGCCGTCCTCACCCCAGTTGTCGAGAATCTGTTTGGTGGCGTGAACGAGCAGCGGCACGGTCGCGTATTCCCAGCGCTGAGTCGCCTGCATGGGCTGACCCTACCGGTGAGCCGACGCCGGCCGGCCGGGGGCTGTGACGCCGCGCCGGGCCACGGTACGGTGCCCCCGATGAGCGAGCCGCCGGTCGACCCTGCCGCTGCACAGGCGGACTCTTTCCATTGGTTGGAACCGCCGCCCAAGCCCGAGGTCGGCTCGGCATCCCCGGCTAGCGGTACGGTCGCCGTCCCGTACGAGGTCCAGGCGTATCCGATGCCGAGCCTGAGCCAGACGTATCCCACCCAGACCGACGGTCCCACCCAGACATACGGTCCCACCCAGACATACGGTCCCACCCAGACGTACGGTCGCGACCATCCCGCCGAGGTCTACCCGCCTCAACCGGACGACGATTCGCCGTGGCCGCTGATCCGCGGCGAGCCGCCCGTGCCGCGCCGACGCCGGCCCTCGGTCGTGCTGGGGCTGGTCATCGCACTGATCGTGGTGCTCGCGGGCGGCGCGACAGCGGCGTTCGTGCTGATCGGACCGGCCAGCTCGCGGGGGTCGGGCACGCCGGCCGAGGCGGTTGACGGCTTCCTGGACGGCATTTACGCCAAGCACAGCGCGAAGGACGCGGGCCGATTCGTGTGCGAGCGGGCACGCAACGATCAGGAACTCGACCAGATCGTCTTCGGTGTGAAGACCTTCGAGCAGGAGTTCACCTCCGCCCGTACGACCTGGTCCTACCCGGAGATCAAACCGACCGGCGGGCAGGCCAAGGCCAGCGTGACGCTCTCCATGACGACGGCGAACGAGCAGGTGGCGCAGAAGCAGATCACGCTGCTGCTGGTCGACGACCGCGGCTGGTGGGTCTGCGACGTGGAGGCGTCTGTGTGAGGCGTCTGTGTGCGGAACCGGCGCGATTCGCGCTCAGTTAGCCTCGACCTGTGTCGCCGACCGATCACCCGCCCACGCGATGGCCGGCGCGCCTGCACGTGGTCACGGGCAAGGGCGGCACCGGAAAGACCACCGTCGCGGCCGCGCTCGCCCTGGCTCTCGCGGCCGACGGGCGACGGGCGCTGCTCGTCGAAGTCGAGCAGAGACAAGGTATCGCTCAGGTCTTCGACCGGGCTCCGTTGCCGTACCAGGAGCGCGCGATCGCGACCGGCTACCCCGGCATGGCGTCGGGGGGCGGCGGTGAGGTCTTCGCGCTCGCGGTCGACGCCGAGGAGGCCCTGCTCGAGTATCTTGACATGTTCTACAAACTCGGCCGGGCCGGCCGGGCGCTGAAGAAGCTCGGGGCGATCGACTTCGCCACCACCATCGCCCCCGGAGTCCGCGACGTCCTGCTCACGGGCAAGGTCAAGGAGGCGGTGACGCGGACCGTGGACGGACGACGCGCATACGACGCCGTCGTGCTCGATGCGCCGCCTACGGGCCGGATCGGACGGTTTCTCAACGTCACCGCGGAGACTGCCCGACTCACCAGGATCGGCCCGATCAAGACCCAGAGCGAGGGGGTCGCCGCCGTACTGCGGTCTCCCGTGACCGCGGTACATGTGGTGACGCTGCTGGAAGAGATGCCGGTGCAGGAGACGGCGGACGCGGTGCTTGACCTGCAACGCCTCGATCTGCCCATTGGCACCGTGATCGTGAACGCGACCCAGCCACCGTTGCTCGCTCGCGGCAAGGTGTCGCAGGCCGACGTCAAGCGCGGGCTGGTCAGCGCCGGGCTGCCCGCCGAGAAGGAGGTCGTGTCGGCGCTGGTCACCGAGGCCAAGCAGCATTTGGCGCGGCGCGCGATCGAATCGCGATTGCGTGACGAGTTGACGTCGCTCGGCCGCCCGGTCATCGAGTTGCCGTTCCTGGCTGACGGGGTTCATCTCGCTGGCCTCTACGAGCTGGCCGGAGTCCTGCTCGACCCGGCGCGGCTAGGCTCGCCATTGTGACGACGCTGGTCGAGGCGCCGCCGGGTCCCCGGTTGGAGGTCGATTCCCTGCTCGCCGACCCCGGCATCCGGGTGATCGTCTGCTGCGGGTCCGGTGGCGTCGGAAAGACCACGACGGCGGCAGCGCTGGGTCTGCGGGCCGCGGAGGTGCATGGCCGGCGGACGGTAGTGCTGACCATCGATCCGGCCAAGCGGCTGGCCCAGTCCCTTGGCTTGACCGAGTTGGAGAATACTCCCCGCCAGGTGCGCGACATCAGATCGGGCGAGCTCTACGCCATGATGCTCGACATGAAGCGGACCTTCGACGAGGTCGTGGCCGCGCATACCGAGCCCCGACGGGCCGAAGAGATCTACGTCAATCCCTTCTACCAGGCCATGAGCTCGACGTTTTCCGGCACGCAGGAATACATGGCAATGGAGAAACTGAGCCAGCTCCGGGCCAAGGACGAATGGGATCTCATCGTTGTCGATACCCCGCCATCGCGGTCGGCGCTTGACTTCCTCGACGCTCCGGCCCGGCTCGGTCGATTCCTCGATGGCCGGATGCTCCGCCTTCTGGTCGCCCCCGCTCGGTCCGGCGGGCGAAGCGTGTTCAGCCTCGTCACAGCGTCCTTCGGGCTTTTCTCGAAGCTCATGGACAAGATCCTCGGCGCTCAGTTGATCACTGATTTGTCAGGCTTCGTTGGCGCGCTGGACTCGATGTTCGGCGGCTTCCGGGATCGGGCCGAGCAGACGTTTCGAGTGCTCCAAGCCCCGGAGACCGCGTTTCTTGTCGTCGCGGTACCCGAGCCGGACGCCATCCGAGAGGCGGACTTCTTCGCCGGCCGCCTCGCGGACGAGCAGATGCCACTGGCCGGGTTGATCGTGAACCGGGTCCACATGGCCGCCACAACCGCGATCGACGGTACGGACGCCGCCCGCGCCAGCGAACTCGTTCGCGAGTCGAATCCGGTTGCCGCGGATGTTCTGCTCGTGCACGCGGCGATGGTTGCCCGGGCGGACCGGGAACGGGAGATTACCCACCGGTTTACTCAGGCGCACCCGACCGTACCGTTGGCGACCATCGCGGCGCAGCCCGTCGATGTTCACGACATCGACGGGCTACGGGAGATTGGCGCAGTGTTGGCCGCCTGATTAGTTACCGATGAGTTCTTTCTGCTTGATCGCGGTTTCGAACATCCGCCGCCAGCTCTCTACTTTCGGGTGCCGGCGCAGCAGTGCGCGCCTTTCGCGCTCGGTCATGCCACCCCAGACTCCGAATTCAATCCGGTTGTCGAGTGCGTCAGCGAGGCACTCGTACCGGACCGGGCACGCCCGGCAGACCCGCTTGGCTACGTTCTGCTCGGCCCCTTGTACAAACAGCGCGTCCGGATCTCCTGTCCGGCAGGCCGCTTGGCTGGGCCAGTCGGCGATCATCCCCATGTGTCGACGTCCCCCTCGATAGCCCCGTGTTTGGTCCACTGCCACGCCGTGCCGTAACCCGACACTTTGTGTCACGCGTGCCACGTCGCGTGCCGTCCCCCCGTGCGCGTACTCGTGGCGATGTCTTGGTGCGAGCAGCCTGCCTCGCTGGACCATCATGCTCCGTAGTCACACGATTACGCAACGTCGTCCAGAAATTCGGCAAAACCGGACATGGCATATGTGATCGGTCGCGACGTTGATCGATCATGCCGAGTCCCCGCGCGTACCGTCGAGGCGGGGGGCGGACGGGCACGGATGACGGCGGCAGTCCTTCTTCGCGGGTCCCCCTGTGTCGAATGTGGACTGTTGCCCGGACTCACAGCAAATCATGATCGAAGGACCGTTGCGTGAGGCCGCGGGCGTCCCCGTCGTCCATTACCCTGTGCCCCGTGACATGGATGCGCAAACGCGATCACAACATTCTCGCCAACGCGACGTCGCTACTGATCTGCGGCGTGCTGGCAGGGATTGTCGTTGCCGCCGCGGCCTTTCCGGCGATCGCCATGGCCGGCCTCGCGGCCAAGGGCGGCGCCGACGAGTTCGCGGAGCTACCAACGTCACTGAACGTTCCGACCCCGCCGCAGATCACCTATATCTATGCCTCTGACGGCAAGACATTGGTCGCCACCTTCTACGACGAGAACCGCCATGACATCCCGCTGAGTGAGATTCCGCAGGTCATGCGCGATGCGATCATCGCCGCCGAAGATCAGCGCTTTTACGAACACAACGGTGTCGACGTGCAGGGCGTCCTGCGCGCATTCGTCGCGAACCAGCAGAGCGACGACACCCAGGGCGCGTCGACCCTGACCATGCAGTACGTGCGTCAGGCCATCACCTACTCGGCGACCAGTCCCAAGGATGTGCTCAGCGCGACCGAACAGACCCCCGGCCGCAAGATCAGGGAGATGCGGCTCGCGCTCGGCCTGGAGAAGCAGCTCACCAAGGACCAGATCCTGCAGAACTATCTGAACATCGCCGCGTTCGGCCACGGGGCGTACGGCATCTACGCGGCCAGCCAGGTCTACTTCGGCAAGGAGCCCAAGGATCTGACACTGCCGGAGGCGGCGCTACTGGCTGGCCTGCCCAAGGCGCCGAGTACGAACGACCCGACCACCGAGACGGGACGGACAGAGGCCCTCGCACGCCGGTCGTACGTCCTGAGCCAGATGGTCGGGCTCGGAATGATCTCCAAGGAGCAGGGCGAGCTGGCCGACCAGACCGAACTCAAGGTCACCGGCGCCCGGACGCCGCGCGACTGCGTCGCCACCGCGGTCAACCACTGGGGCTTCTTCTGCGACTTCTTCTACCGCTGGTGGGCCGACCAACCGGAGTTCGGCCGCGACGCGGGCGAGCGCATCGGCAAGCTGAAGTCGGGCGGCTACCGGATCACCACGACGCTCGACGTCGCTATTCAGGACTCCGCGCACCGCAACGTGGAACAGCAGCTGCCGACCGGCAACCGCGATGCGCTCATGCTCACCTCGATCGAGCCCGGGACCGGCTATGTCCGAGCGATGGCGGCCAACCGCACCTACAGCCTCGACACCTCGCAGAACCAGCCCTCCTCCGACGAACGCAAGCGGGCGCTCGGCATCAAGGGCACGTTCCCCAACACCACCAACCCGCTCCTGTCCGGCGGTGGCGACATCGTCGGCTACAAGGCGGGCTCGACGTTCAAGATCTTCACTATGCTGACGGCGCTGGAGAAGGGGTACCCGCTCGACTTCACGATCGTGGCCCGGTCGCCGTATCAGTCACCGATCTACCCGGCGGGCATCGGCGATGCCGGCGCCTGTCCGGACCGCCGGCACTGGTGTCCGGTGAATGCGAATCCCGGATTCATGAACGGCCCGCGGAACATGTGGACCGGCTTCGGGCGGTCGGTCAACACATACTTCATACCGCTGCAGGAGAAGGTCGGCGCGGAGAACGTCATCGCCATGGCCAAGCGCTTGGGTATCCACTTCCGCAGCGGCAAGGATCAGGAAGTCATTAACAACAACGGCGGGCACCTGTTCGGGCCGTTCACGATTGGCGTGACCGACACCGTCCCGTTGGAGCTCGCGAATGCGTACGCGACCGTGGCCGCTGAGGGGCTCTATTGCGAGCCGATGCCGGTCGTCACAATGCTCGACTTCTTCGGCCAGAAGGTCCCAGACGTGGCCGACCCCCGTTGCAAACAGGTGGTCGCACCTGAGGTCGCCCGCGCGGCATCGGACGCAATGCGGTGCCCGGTCTTCGACACCGGTGGTCTGCACAAGTGCGACAGCGGCACGGCGCCCCCCGACACGGCTCGCACCATCGGTCACCCACTCATCGGGAAGACCGGCACCTCGGACAAGAACTGGACCGGTAACCTCATCCTGTCTACGAAGCAGCTCACGGTCGCCGCTACTTTTGCCGATCCAGACAAGGCCGAGCAAGCACACGAATACTCGCGCTCCGCCACGCTTGCCATCCGAGCGGCCACCTTCACCATGCGCGACGCGATGGCCGGCAAGCCATCGATCCAGTTCGCGCTTCCGCCCAACAACTTGGCCTTCGGGGTCAAGGTGCCCATCCCGAACGTGGCGTGCAAGTCGGTGGGCGAGGCCACCGCGGCGCTGAAAGCAAAGGGTTTCGAGGTCTTCGTGGACAACAGCCGGAAAGTCCCGTCGCCGTGCCCGGCTAATTCGGTCGCAACGACGGATCCGACCGGATCCACGAGCAAGAACAGCTCCGTCTCGGTACTGCTCAGTGACGGCACCGGCGCCGCTCCCCCCAGCCCTCCCGGTCCCGGCGGCTAGGCATGTTAAGGCGGGGTCCCTTGTTAACGCCTTCTGCGTAGGAAGAGGCCCCTCTTAACATCCCTGCTTCAAGTGCAGCGTGCGTTCGCCTCAACGTGAGAGCTGACGCCGTACCTCCGCCGCAACGCGGCCGCCCTCGGCTCGACCAGCCACTGCGGCTTGAGCCGCCTTCATCGCCGGGCCCATCTGCGCCATAGTCGTGAAGTCGCCCTGACCGAGGGCATCCGAAACGATTGCACCGATCTCCTCGTCGGACAGCTGCGCCGGCAGGTAGCGGATGATGATCTGCTCCTCGGCGAGTTCCTTCTCGGCCGACTCGGCACGCCCGGCGTCGCTGAACGCGGTCGCCGCCTCGCGACGCTTCTTCGCCTCCTTGGTGAGCACCCCGAGCACCTCGTCATCGGTGAGCACGCGCGCCTGCTTGCCCGCGACTTCCGCGGTACGGACGGCGGCGATCGCCATGCGCAGCGTTGACGTGACCAGCTCGTCGCGGGCCTTCATCGCTTCGCGGAGATCAGACTCCAACCGGGCCTTTAGGTTGCTCATGAGCCGGCACCGTACCCTTTGTTGATGCGCGCGCGCACTCTATTCCGAGCCGCGGCCGGGCTGACGGTGGTGGGCGGAGCCACCTTCGCCTACGCCGCACTGATCGAGCGGAACATGTTTACGCTGCGCCGCTTCGACGTGCCGATCCTCGGTCCCGACGAGGAACCGCTGCGGATCCTGCACATGTCCGACCTCCACCTGACCCCCAACCAGCGCCGCAAACAGCAGTGGGTGGCCGATCTCGCGGGGCTCGACCCGGACCTTGTCGTGGTCACCGGCGACAACATCGCTCATCCGAGGGCGCTGCCGGGCGTTGAGAATGCGTACGGTTCACTGCTCCGCTACCCGGGCGCCTTCGTATTCGGCTCGAACGACTACAAAGGCCCGGTCTTCCGGAACCCGCTGAGCTACTTCGACAAAGATCGCGAGTACGTTCAGGGTGTTGACCTCCCGTACGAAGAACTCCGATCGCTGTTTGTCGGGTCAGGCTGGGTCGATCTGAACAACGCCCGGACCACGATCAAGGCCGGCGGTCGAACCGTAGAACTGGTCGGCGTGGACGACCCGCACGTGCACCGGGACCTGTACCCGTCGGTCGCCGGCCCCGCCTCACACTCCGCCGACCTCCACATTGGCGTCACCCACACCCCGGAGCCATCGGTGCTTGACGCGATGGCGGCCGACGGCTTCACACTGCTGCTCGCCGGACACACGCACGGTGGGCAGGTATGCGTGCCCGGAGTGGGGGCGCTCGTCACTAACTGCGGCCTTGACCGCCGCATGGCGAAAGGGCTGCACCGGTGGCCGTCGACCCGCGCGTGGCTGCACGTTTCCGCCGGTCTCGGCACGCACCCGACCGCGCCGATTCGCTTCGCATGCCCGCCCGAGGCGACCCTGTTGACCTTGGTGCCTCGCTGAGAATCCCGCGGATACCGAGATGATCCGGCGGTACGGCGTGGGCTACGATTGCTCGGCACGCCTCGGGGTGTAGCGCAGCTTGGCAGCGCGCTTCGTTCGGGACGAAGAGGTCGTGGGTTCAAATCCCGCCACCCCGACAAAGAAAGTCCAGGTCAACGGCCGGTCTCCAGCAGCGGAGTCCGGCCGTGCGTTCTTTCGTGGATCTCCTTGGGAGAATTCTGGGAGACGATCTTGCAAGAACGCTGGCGTCACCTGTCGCAGCAACCGGTCCAGGACGCCGACCGGCGAGCCCGGATGCAGCCGCCGCCGGGCCTCCAGAACGGACTGCCAAACGCCGGTTAGGTCGTCCATCAGCCGGCGGCGCATCTCGGCCGTGACATGCGAGTAGCGGGCCTGGACCGAACCGTCGTCGTGGCCCATCCGCTCATCCATGAGCTTCGGCGGGACGCCCAGCTCGTCCATCAACGTCTTGTGCGAATGCCTCAGGCCGTGCGGCGTTAGCCCGGCACTGATCGGTCGCCAGCAGGCGTTAGCCCGACTCACCGCTCCCCGACCACGCACTGGAATCCCCGGCCACGGATCACCGACGATCGGCACCGGGCGGGCCTCCTGCGGCGCCTTGCGCGGGTACCAGCCCGACACGGCCGGCCGGAACAGCCAGGTCGTGAAGCCGTTCCGACGCCAATGCGCAGCCAGCTCTCCGTGCGTGCTCCCACGGACGTAACCCAGCTCAGCGACGGCAGCCTCCACCCTCGCCCGCGTCGCCTCCGGCACACGCTCGGGGTGATTGAGCACGGCCGACACCGTTCCCGTTGACACGCCCACCCGTCGAGCCACGTCCGCCACCTTCGCGCCTGGTTGCCGAACGGCACCGTTAGCCGCAGCGAAGCCACGAAACACATACACCCGGCCGTGGCATTCACACGGCCGCGGCCGTGTTCGCGTGATGTGGTCCGCAACCATGTACGTCAGCCACTCCGGCGTGTCGATGGTTCGATAAGAGCCATCCTTCGGCGGGCAGCGGTGAAACTCACCAGTGTCCAGCTCGTATAACTGCCACTCCACCCGGATCCCGTTTTGCCGAACGAAATCCGGCTCCAATCCGACGAGCTCACCCCAGCGGATCCCCGTGAAACCCTTGAGCACGATCGCCACGAATTCATCGTCACGGCCAGACAGCAGCGCCGCCCGCTCCGCGATCAAGACCATGCCAAGCGCAGTTGTTACGGCCTTCTCGGGACCCCGACCACGAGATCGACGGTCACGCCGACCACGACCCCGCCGACGTGCGGCAGGGTTCGACTCCCGAAGACCTTCCGCCACGGCATCGCCCAGGATCAGGTGCAGCGTTCCGCGCCATGTCTTCACACTCGATGGTGCGTAACCGGCCGCCAATTCACTACGTTCCCACGCTGCGACCGCAGCGTCTGTGATTGCCGAAACAGCGACGTGCTCGAACGCCGGCAGAAGGTGCTCCTCAATGTGGCGCCTATAGTTCTGCATGGTTGAGGCCGCCAAGTCCTGTTCCGTATACCACAGACTCACGTACTCACCGAAGCTCGTCTGACCGGCCGACGAGTCTTGCACACCGTCACGGCGCAGTCGTGACTCAGCCTCGTTCGCCGCCTTCTCGGCCTCGCGCCTGGTTCGGAAGCGAATCGTCAGGCCGGACGAATCCCGTACGGTGCCGTACTTGCCTGGTTCGATCTTGTACCGACCCCGCCAGTACCCGTCGCGTTTCTCCGCGTAGCCCAAGGCCGTGTGCCCTCCACTGTCTACTGTAGATAGTGACCTTCGCTTAGGCGGCCGTCGTATCGCCACCCGATTGCGACGCCCGGCGCGGCCGTCGTGCACGAAGCCTGACGGTCCCCGGAGCGGTCAACACCATTGCTCGCACTTTCGGGACGGCGTCTGGACTCTTCGAGCCATCGGGACCAGGACGGACCTCAAAGACGCGAATGATCTCGCGCACGTGCTCAGCGGTAAATCGATAGCTGCCACCGATCCACGCGAAGGGGATACGCCGCTTCCGGGCCTGTTCCTTCACCCACCACTCCGAACACCGAAGGACTCTGGCCACGTCGGCTGGACTGTGTAGCCTCTCGCCCGCTTCCGATCGACCAATTGCCCGACTCACGCAGCTCGACCCTCCCCCGTCTGACCCGAAGTTGCTGAAACATTGCCGCCTGGCGGTGCCATCGCCATCGCGGCTCGCAGTGCTGCCTTCTGTTTGATACGAGTGGCGATCGCCCGTAGCAGTCGGCTCGATAGTTCGGGCACATCGACGTCGTTGGGTTTGGCGCGTTCCCAGCGGATCGGGTCCGGTGCTTGGCCAGCCCTGGCAGCGGCCACTTGTTCGTCCTGGGTCTGGTAGCGCGGGTCGGTGTGGCCGAGTTCGATGGCGAGGACCTTCCGAACCCAGGCGGCCTGGTCCCAGCGGTGATCGGCCAGGGTCTTACCGGACCAGCCACGGGAAACAAGCACGCGGCGACCGCCGATGCCCAGCGTGTCGAGTTGGTGGACTTTGCCCTTACAGTGCCCGGCCCGCAGCTTCGCGCGTGCGTTCTTGGGTTGGATGCCGTAGCGCAGCCAGTTCGGGCATCGGGGCGAGCAGGGGGTGATGCGCAACTGCTCCCACAGCCGGCGTTGGTGTTCGACCGCGGCCGGGGTTTCGGGCTTGTAGCATTCGCCCACCGACTTCGTCAAATACTTCGTTTTATCCCGACCTCGGGAAAGACGAACTATGCCGAGCACCGGATTATGCCGAGCGTGGTTCTGGGGGTGGAGCTTCTACGCCGACCCAAGCCCCGACGCCTGGGCCAACGCGCTGGTCGAGTGGGCGCAGACCGCCCTGCAGATACGTTTGGACGGGCCAGACCTAGCTACACAGATCATTCAGCTCCTTCGAGCGGTACCACTCGTACTGGTTCTGGACGGACTTGAGGTGGTGCAGGAGGGGCCTAGCACGACAGGGCGCCGGTTCGGCCACCTCCTCGACGGTCTACTCAGGCAAGTTCTTACCGCAGCCGCGCGTCTCCCTCATCCAGGGCTTGTGGTGTTGACCAGCCGCTTCCCGTTCGCTGACCTCGCTGGCTTCGACGGCGGAAGTGCTCGAATGCTCGACCTGCCCCCATTTACGCTCGCCGAAGGCGCCAACCTTCTCAGCGCTGCCGGGGTCAGTGGTCTGAGTCAGGAGCAGCTTCAGCAGCTCGCGCAAGTAGTGGACGGACACGCTCTCGCTCTAACGGCCCTCGGCGCGCTGCTGACCACACTGCCCGAGCACACTCAGATCCCCGCTACCGCAGCAGACCTCCTCGAACACCTAACGCAGACCGGGCCAGCCGGGCGAAGGGTCACGCGGCTGCTGGAGTACTACGCGCAGCGTCTTGACCAGCCACAGCAGTTGTTGGTGGCAGCGGTCGGCCTGTTCACCCGTCCCATTACGGCGACCCAGCTGCTCACCCTTACGCGCCATGATACTTTCTTGCCTCTGGCCGACTGGAACGAGGCGATGGTGCACGCCGCGATCCGTGGCCCACTGACCGGCCTCTTGACCTGGCACCCCGACCAAACGATCACCGCGCATCCGCTCGTTCGACAGGTATTCCGCCCTCTTGCACTCGGCGCCGCGCAAGTCGCGGTTGATACGGCCCTCGCGGACACCCCGGCTGGAGCGGTAACGGACATAGACCAGGCGGTACGCCTCGTCGAGTCCATCGAGCTGCTCCTCGACGCCGATCAGTGGACCGCTGCCAATGACCTCTACATCACCCGCACCAAGAAAGGCGACGTCTGGAGGTCACTACCCGCGGTTCAGCTTGGGCAGCGGGCCGCGACCGCATTCGTCTCTACCCCAGCCCGCCAGAACGCCTGCACAGCCCACCTCAAGTCCCCGCGAATGGATTACTACCTCAGCGCCGCTGGACTCTACGCCGTTTGGTCCGGCGACCTAGCCGTGGCTACCGAGTACTTACCAGCCACGATCCGCCGCAGCCAGGCGGCCGGTGACCACATCAACCTGAGCATCAAGCTGGAGACCTGGTCGATGTGTCTGCGCTACCTGGGACGCTACAGAGAGGCCGCTGACGCCGGGGCGGAAGCTTTGACTCACGCCACGCTTAGCAATGTCCGCGGGCGGATCAAGAACTCGCATGCCTTCCTGCCGATTTGCTCTTATCTAAATCAAGCGGCGGCGCTGCGCGCCGCCGGTGGTGGTCGTGGTGGTGGGTCGCAGAGTGCCTGACGTCGACACGGGGCGGGCGGGATCGTTGCCATCCTGCGAATGGTGAGTCCCGAATGCCCCGGAACTTGCGCGCGGCTGCGGCTGTCAACTCAGTCCGTTGCGGGGCCGTCCGTCAGGTCCACGTCGTTGTGAGGATCCGACCGCACGCGTCTCGGCGGACGTCATTGGTCTGTTCTCGCCGGCCAGCACGATCCATGCACCGGCGCCCTTGCCCGCCGGCCGCGGCCTGGCGCTCGACAAGTCGGCGCCCGCCGCGCCGACGGCGGGATCCGAGCTGGCCAGACTGGCGAGACAGCCGCGCGCACCAGCCACCACGGATTGGTTCTTCACATCCGAGGACCGTCCGACGGGCTGCTACCTCCGATGCCAGCTCGACCGCCGCACGCCGTCCCTGGTCAGACTGACTCCCTCGTGGACGCAGCCCGGCAGCTGGTGCCGGCGACTAGGCGCGAGGGTAGGAGGTGTGTGAAGGTGGGCGTGCCGTCCCGAACCGGCCGCTCCCGCTGACGCTCCCGCGTCCGGTCCGGTACGACCCGCAAGAGACAACCCATAGAGACGCACAGGGTCGGTGCCAATCAGCCGCCGCCGGCGACTCACCCTGCCGGCCACCCCCTCAGGCCGCAGATCCTATTCACGCTCCCCGCCTTGTCAAGACTCGCTTCGCTCGACCCTTCGGGCAACTTGACAAGCCAGCTCGCTCAGAATCATTGGCGGCGATCAGGGGATGCGCGTAGTCCGGGCCGACCGCCCTCCCGGCCACCGTCGTGGGCAAGCGCCTCGGCCGACCACCGACCGTCGCCAGCCGGGCTCACCGAAGCACCACACTGAGTGTTGCGCTGGCGCACTGGCGGGAGAAACCCGCCGAGCACCCGAAGGCCCGTGACGCTCGGCCGTCGTTCTCCAGTGACTGCGACGGACGGTGTCCAGAGTGGAGTCCACCGACAAGGGCTACTTGACTCTCACCGATCGCTGGGACCAGGACGTGCTACCGGTGCCCCGGGCCGCGGCCTGCCAGCCGAACGAAGCCCCGGGACAGTAACCAGCCAAGGGCGATGAGCATCCAGGCCACCAGGTACACGAAGGCCGCCGCCGGCGAGACGACCGTCCACAGGACTCCTGCCGTAGCCGAAGCGGCGAGGTTGCCGGCCGCCTGGACGAAAGCCAACAGTCCGAACGCGGACCCCCGTATCTCCTGCGCCGCCAAAGCCGCCACTGCCGCGTGTTCGCTGGTCTCCACGCAGCCGATCCCGACACCCGCCAACACGAACGGCACTGCCAGCACGACGATCGAGGTCACGTTCATCGCAAACACCGCATAGGCGACGGCGAACCCGGCCACCCCGGTCGCCAGCACCCACACCGGACCCGAGCCGCCCAGCCGATCCACCATCCGCCCTGCCGGCACCGACACCGTCGTTGCGGCGGCGTTGTACGCCACATACAGCCCGATCGCGATCGTGGTCGCCGCCTGCACCCCGTGCGCCGGGGTCAGCAGCTCAGTCGCGCGAAGGATCAGCAGGGTCGCCGCCACGTTCCCGACCTCGAACGCGGCCACCGCCCCCAACAGCGAGCCCAGCCGGCCCGCCAACACCGGCCGCACCCGGATCCGGAACGGCACCCGTTCGCGAACCTTCGGCAACCGGGTGCGCCGGATCGCGTACACGATCGCCGCGGCCGCGAGCAGACCCGGAATCACCGACAGGCCAATTGCCCATCGCACCCCAACCGCGCCCACCAACCCCAACGCCAGCAGCGGCCCAAGGATGGCGCCCAGGTTGTCCATCATCCGTTCAAACCCATACGCCCGGCCGTACGCCGACGCCGGCACCACATCGGCCAGCAGCGCATTCCGAGCGGGCACCCGCAACCCGCGCGCGAACCAGGCACCAGCGCGCAACAGCCCGACCTGCCACACCGACGTCGCCGCACCGATCGCCGCCGACAACACCGCCGTCGTCGTGTAACCGCCGACCGCCACCACCCGCCGTCGACCCGGATCATCCGCGATCGCACCGCCAGGCAGCCGCGCCACACCCGCCAGACCGTCAGAGACTCCCTCGATCACCCCGAGCGCGGCCGCAGGTGCCAGCAACGTCGACGTCAACAGGCTCGGCAGCAACGCGGTCGGCACCTCATGACCCACGTCCGCCAACAAGCTGGCCGTCCCGATACCGGCCACACCCGGCCCAAACCAATCAGAATCGCTGCCCTGATGCGCCAGCCGTTCCTCGCTCACGGCACGAGTCAACAACACCCGGCTTGATGCGACCCCTGCCGCCGTTCGCTTTGACGTTTGACATTGGACCGTGCTCCAAGGTTTAGATTTGCGGCATGAGCACCACGACGACCGACAGGGCACGCGGATTACGGGTGAGCGAGCTCGCCGAGACCGCTGGGTTGTCATCGGACACCGTCCGCTACTACGAGAAGGCCGGCCTGCTCGCACCGCCTCGGCGGACGCCGGCCGGGTATCGCGCGTACGACGACGACGCCGTCGACCGGCTCAAGTTCATTCAAGGCGCACAACGCCTCGGCTTGCGGCTACGCGACGTTGCCGACCTCCTAGCCGTGCGGGATACCGGGGTGTGCCCCTGCGAGCCGGCCGAGCAGCTGCTGCGGCGCCGGCTCGCCGAGCTGGACGCCGAGATGGCCCGACTAGCCGCATTGCGCGCCGAAATGGTTGCCATGGTTGAGGCGCTGCCCTCGGCCAAGTGCCCACCCCCAACACCTGGCACGTGGTGCCCACCAGGCACGGAAGGGAGGTGACCACCATGAGCGAACTGATCGAATTGTCGTGCTGCTGCGACGATCCGGACTGCCCACCCGACTGCGGCTGCGGCTGCTGAAAACGAGCCTTTCGGTCCGCCGAGCGCGCCGGCGGACCGTCCCCAGCCAACGGGTCAGCGACCTTGACGTCATCGAACGAACTTCGACACTGGCGTCTATGCAGCTCGTACAGCGTTGGTGGAACGGCCGGTTCGGGCGCCTCGCACGACGCGACGTCTGGCTCGAGCAGGGCACCGTCTGGCGCGTACGAGCCCGCCAAGGAGACGGTGACAGCCCCACCAAGTCGTGAACTCACCGACCAAAGCGAAGCCGACGCCATGGTCACACGCCTCCTCACGGCCGACGGCGCCGCCGACGACTGGAAGGACATCACCGCTGCCTCGACATCCGGACCCGTACGCGACCGTTAGCGGCTACGTGGCTCCATCGTCAATGCCAACGCTGAGGGCTAGATCAACACCGGTGCGGGGAATGCGCGGCGAAAAACGTGGAGGCCGCCAACAAACCCCAGGTCACCACCACACCTGGTGCCGGTCTTGAAAACCGCCGACATGGATCGCACGGCCAATACGAGGCCATATCCGCAATCATGACGCTGCCGCTCGCGTGAATTGCCTGCTCGGAGCCGCGCCCGCACGATCACGACGCCCGCCTTCCGGAGGCGGAGCGATGCCATTGTGCCGAACGGACTCGCTTGAGAATCATTGGCGGCGATCAGGGGATTCCCGAACACCGGCCGACCGCCGCCAACCTACTCACCGGCACCAGGCGAGCTCACCGAAGCACCACACGCCGTGCCCGCTCGCCGTCCCTGCTTGGGTCCAGTCGCGTCCAACGTGGACCGCACCTACACGCCCGTGCCTACACGAGGCGCGTACATAATGATGGCCACCCCGATTAGACACACCACCGCGCCGATGAGGTCGTACCGGTCCGGTCGGAACCGGTCTACAACGACCGCCCATCCCAACGAACCAGCGACGAACACCCCGCCATACGCGGCCAGGACGCGTCCGAAGTTCGGGTCCAGCTGGAACGCGGCCACGAAGCCGTAGGCGCCCAACGCGATGACGCCGGCAGCGGCGAACCAGGCTGAGCGGTGCTCCCGCATGCTCTGCCAGATCAGCCACGCACCGCCGATTTCGGCCACAGCGGCGACGGTGAACAGCAGCAGCGAGCGGACGATCGTCATGGTGGTCATTCCATCGCTCGTTGATCGGCGTGGCCCGGCCGCGCTCGAGGCGATTGCCGGGCCACGTCGAAATCGGTTGTCAGCAGGAACAGGTGCCGTCGGCGCATCCGCTCGCGCCGGCGGCGGCCGCCCTGCAGGCAGTGCGGCGGCGGTGCAGCCACCACATCCCGCCAGCGACTGCAATCAGGATCCCGGACACCGCCAGGAGAAGGTTCTGCGTTAGGGCCGCACCCGCGCCGGTGAGCACGCCAGCCGCGATGAGGAACGGCAACGCGCAGCAGGCCGCACAGGCGATGGCGGCGAAGGCTGCGGTGACCTTGCTGCGAGTCGGCGGCGCGTTGTCCACCCCCTGGGGCGGGTTGGCGTGCACGCGGCCGTCGTGTTGCAGCGTCATCGACCATCTCCTTCAACGAGATCAGCGAAAGGCAGTGGACAGTCCGAACAGGTGCAGGCGGTCAAGCTGTCACAGCGGGCAGCGATCACTTGCCGCAGCGTGTCGCGGATGGTCGCCAGGTCGTGCAGCTTCTGTTCAACCTCGACGAGCTTCAACGTGGCCCGATCGCGTAGGTCCGCGGTCGGATGGCCGCGCCGGCCCGTGTCGAGCAGCTCGGCCACCTCGTCCAAGGTGAAGCCGAGTCGCTGGGCCGCTTTGATAACCCCAAGTAGGGCGACCGTGTCGACGGGGTAGGTCCGATGCCCGCCAGGGCTTCGGCGAGGCTCGGCGATCAGGCCTCGGCGTTCGTAGTAACGCAGGGTCTGGATGTTCACCCCGGCCCGCTGCGCGACCTCACCGGTGCGAAGACCGCCATCCATCGCCTTACACCACCAACTCAGACCGAGCACCGACCAACGGCAGCCCTGCCTGCCACCAATCAGCTTTCCCACCCGGGTAGACCCTCACGTCGGTGTAACCGAGCCGCTCGAACGCGGCCGCCGTGACCTTCGATCGGGTGCACGACCCGCCCGAGCAGTACACCACCACTGTGCGCTCCCGATCGGGCGCCACCGCACTGGCCAGGTCGGGTGTCAACTCGCCAGGCACGTTGACCGCGCCAGGAATGTGTTCCGCATCGTACGCCCGGACCGGCAGCGCCTCGACCAGCGCCAACGAGCCGGCGTCGAGCAAAGCCCGTAGCTCATCACGACTGACCGTCTGCATCACGGATCACCCGCCAGGGCAACCTCGGCACTGCCGAACACCGCGGTGATCACGTCGCGGGCCTCGTCTGCTGCCGTTACAGCGAACGTCATGCCCGCTGGGCCCACCGTCAACGAGAACTCGAAGAACGAACAGCACGCGAATTCTGCCGCCCCCAACCTGGCGAGTTCCACCGCAAGGTTCGCGTCGTGGTCGAACGTGAGCGCGACGCCACCGGCAACCGACCGGCGACCATTGGCACGACCGATGACCGCCTGCCACTCGTCGATACGACCGCGCATGGCGTTCACACCGCCATCGAGCGTGCACACGATGTCCGATCCAGCCGAACCGTCCAATGCGGACACTGCCAAAGACATTCGGGTCGCCGGCACCCGCACGCTCGACGATGACGGTGTCGAGGCTCGTGCACACGGGCAATCGTCGCGACACGCCCCCTCAGCCGAGGCCTCAGCGAGGACAGCCGCGGCAGCCTGCAGCTGAGCAACCGTGCCCAGCCGATCCACCGTGGCGTGATGCAGCTCCACCACCGGCTGCGGCATGCCAGGCCGATCCCCTCCATGCAACGTCTGCACTGCTGCCGTCCGCTCGACCAGACCAACGACTGCTTCCTGAGCCGAAGCCAGCCGGACGCCCACCAGCGCCGCCATCCGCTCTCGCGTCGGGTCGCACACATCTTGATCGAACACCGCCATCAACCCGTCAAGGTCAGCATCCTCGATGCCGAACTCAACGGCCGTGGCCTGAACCCGACCCCGCACCGATGAGGCCACACCACTTTCGGCTCGCTCCGCCGCGCTGCTCGTAGCGCAGCAGGCGCAGCCGGAACCAGATTCCACGCTAGACATCGCACTCTCCGTCACGCTCGGCCAGCTTCCCCTTGCCACTCGACCGTAAGCCCGTACCTAGGTACCGGCTTCAAGCCGTCGGGCTGTGATTGGCGTCACAACATGATCGGCCCTCGACTCCGCACGCTTCAAGGCCGTCAGCAAGCCTCGACAGTCCTCACTCGACCACCGACCGAGCCAACCCGCCCCAGAGACCGCGCCTTCGCACTGGGGGGTGGTCTTGAAACCGCCGACACCAAGGCGCCGTACAGCCATTCGTACAGCCAAGTCGGTCGACATCGGCCATCCCGCACCACCGGCCGCCGACGAACGATGCAGGTCAGCGGCATCGACCAACGCCTGCCGACAAAGTGCCCGATCTTTGCAAGGTGGAGACAGCGGTTCAAGCCTCAGAGCTAACCGCGTGACCACAGCCGCAGTCAGCCGGGGCCGAATGATCGGCCAACCTCGCCTGGCCGAATGCGTCAGAGATGTGCCCTAACAGTGGATTGCGGCGCCAACTGTGAGGGCGACGCTTGCTGTTAGCAAACTTGGATGTGTGGATGACTTAGGCGCTCATCGCGCCCAGAATCGAGCACATAAGTGCCCACAACTGACGGCAACTGCGCACCTGGCTAGGCCACCAATTCCGACGACGTTTGGGGTGATCAATGTCTGGCTCGGAGGGTCTAATCATAGGTGGCATCACGGGCGCGCTGGCCACGATCCTCGTGGGGTGGCTGGCGTTCGTCCTCCCGATGCGACGCTCGACCAAGGTCTCAAGAACGCAACGGACGGCGGACGCGATCATCGACACTCGGACGGAGCCGGCCCTGGACCTAGTGGAGCTCTTGGATGCCGAGCCGTGCGGGGGAGGCGCCGCGAGTATGAGCGGGTCGCCCGATGAACTTGGGCAGCGCATGCGAGAGCTTGAACGGGTTGGGGCCATTGGGTCCGTCGAGGATAGAGAGGCGTCAGCGTTCTTAGGCGAGATGGTCAACGAGGGCTGGGACGCAGAAAGGTTCGCCGAGCAACTCGCGAGGCGAGCACCCACCTTCTCAGATGCGCAGACACCGCTTGGACTACTGCGGCTTATTGGCCGCGATCCCCGCAGCGGGGCGTTGGCTCACCGCCTAATCAATCGGAAACTGATTGACAGCGTGCGCCACAGAAGGGCACCTGTCGATCGTACCCGTGTCCCTGAACCGCGTGAGCAGCCGTCGCCGGTCGTGTCCGAAATCGACGACAGCCACGGCACGAGAACGTAGCTTGACTCTGACCCGAACGGCTCGCGAACCCGATCCAAGCCGCTGGCGTGCCTAGTCGGCTTGCGTCGGCCGCGCGGGAAGTGCCGGCGCGAAGACTCTGTTTCGCGGCTCGTTCGAGTGCCAGAAACGATCCGACCGATCCAACGATGCGCGACCGGAGGTGATCAAATGTCGGCGGGCGCTTGCGCCAACCTCTACCCGCTGCCAGGTCAGACCGGCACGACAGACTTTGTCTTCGTGCCTGACGGGCAACGCTATGCATTCGTACGACGAACGGAGTTCAAGAATCTGGCAGTTGGGGCATCGCTTTCATCCATGACCCTTTACGCCAGGCCTCCGGAATGGCAGGCCGTCCGCACCCTCGCGTTCGGCGATCAGGTGGCCGCCCAGTCTCTGGTCGGACCGGTCTACTACGACAACCCCTGGGGGTTCGCAGGCGAGCTTCGTACAGATTAGTAACACCTCGACAGCCAACGAACTCGACGTCGACTTGAAAACCCTTAAGCCAAACCTGGACAATCGTGTGAAGGGCCTAGTCCTGGTCAGCGCGAACCGCACTGGGGCCGTAACGCAAATCCAGAGTATTCGAACCACGGTCATGGCCAGTTGGAGTCAGATCAAGAATCAGATAAACAGCCTGAGCGACCGTGTCTCTTACCGGAGTGGCCCCTATTTCTGCTGGGAGGCATTCGCCGCAAAAGACAAGTACGGAGCTCTTGATCCAAGCCGAACATACGTAAAGATTATCGTCGGACTCACCGTAGACCTGCCGGACCCGCTAACCACCTGTAAAGCCTCTGTGAGCTACTGGCTAGATCTGGCCTGCTAACGGTCAACTACAAGACAGATCTAAACGGTACACCTGGTGGCGAGAAGGCATCGCCTTCTTCGGCGAATGGGTTGACGGAATAATGAAGGTCGCCGCCGAACTCAGCGTTTGGAAGCTTAACGGCCGGACGCTGCCGCCGATAGTTGCCGGCATGAATTCTAACCTGGACCGCAGCGGGTGCGACTCTTGTCGATGTCTACACACTGCCTGGTGACCAAACCAAGAACCCCTCATCGGGAGCTCAGTCGATGGCAAGGACGTGTCCGCGATTTTCGAGGTCACTCTCGGCTGATCGGCTGTCGTCTACCGGGTGCCTCTCGATGAGAACGCTGTCTGCGATCGAGCGTCCGACGGCGCCCAGTGACTGCCCGCCGCCATGGCCTGTGAGTTTCGGGTCACGGCGCGCACAGAAGGCGATCAGATTTGTCCCGCTTTTGCGACTGGACCCCAGCCAGGGCAGCGAGATCACTGTTAGTCCGAACGGCGCGTCGGCATGATCCCACGCGGAGCCCACTGGGTATCCGCTGATTTCCAAGATCTCTGGGCCGTCGGTGGGCCGTCCCGGTGTGTTCTGGGCCGTCTCTGGGCCGAGAGACGTCGACCAATGTGGACCGTCGACGACCAGCAATGACCGCGAATATGGCCAGGTCGAGGGCGTGATCAACAGGCCGACCAGGGAGACGGCGGACGAGTCGGTCTGTACGCCGGATTCAGACAAAGCTACACAGCTCTCTGGAATCGTTAGCGGTGGCCCGCCCGATTTGATCGGATATCGCGGAAATGCCGCCAACAGGCAGGACGCATTAGGAGTCGAGCCGCATGAGTGAGAGGTGCCATTTGGTCGGTGATGACACGATGGCATGATGGCGAAAGATAAGGACCTGGCGAACGAGATCGCCTCTCAAATAACGGCCGGCATATCTACCTCGGTGGCTGTAGTTCTGACTGCCGCCGCACCGGCTGTCTGGCCCTTGATATTGCCTGCAGTCGCCGGCGCGGGCGCTTGGGTGCTGACGCACCGCTTGCTCGACGACCAAAGGGAGCGAGCAGAGCGGTTTGTGACTGCGGCTGAGCAAATAGGCCAAGAAGATTTTGAGGCCCTCTGCTCGATAGCCGCACAGTCGATCAACTCGCGCCACTTTTTCGCTCACGCTTCGTCCGCGGCCATCGCTGCGCGGGACGAATGGGTGATCGATGCCCTCGCTTCGCTATTCGTTGACGCAATGCATGACACGACAAAGATCGACGATCACCTACTAATCGTAGACGTTCTACGGCAACTTGAACCCTTGCACGTGCGATCGCTTAGGGTGCTGTGTACCTTTTGCCCGTTCGTACCGACCCGCTCCAGAGCAGGTGCTCTCAATGATCTGGATGACGGCAAGACATGGCCACGCGCTTACATCTTGCAGGCCGACCCTGGGTTGCACGCAGGCATCGATGCCGTCTTGGGAAGGCTCCTAATGTTGGGAGTTGTCGGCCAGCGAGATCAGGGAGACATGTACTACCTCACGCCCCTGGGCGAGGGCTGTGCAAAAGCCCTAGAGGCGCGAGGCGCTGGGGATAGGAAGCGTCCGATCTTCAAAATTCGCTCGCGGCCAGCACGGGTCGAGTTCCGAGAGATCGACAAGAGCACGCTCATGGTTCTCGGTCAGCACCTCACATACGACATCAGGGCAAGCCTGGTCGACTACTTGCGAACCAGCAGATCTTTCACGTTCGGGGAGGCGCATGGCATCGCGGACTCCGCGAAGATACAACGCTCATGGTGGGGCGACGCAGTCGGGTTCGCGCACGACTGTAGCGAGCATGGAGAGGCGGATGCTGGTCCACACTGCGGCAGCTTCGAATTGAAGATCTTCGTTACGGGCATCCCCGAGGTGCGGTGATAAGAACCACGCCCCAGGCGAGCCGTCTCGGCCGACGTGCGACACCGTGTCCGGCGACCGTCTTAACGCTCACGATCCGTAAAGAGTTCACAGCTGGCCGTCCGCCCATCAGCAACCATGCCGAGCCGACCGATTGGCATGTCCAGATCGGCGTGCCATTGGCGTGCCATTAGCACGGCGGACCAGCGGTCATCAGGGGTCAGCGTCGGGCACTGTGGCCAGGCCGGCGACCAGCGCGACCACGGCCGGCGGTACCTTTCCCAAGCTGACAGTCCCAAGCCGGTCGTACAGCCTTTCGTACAGCCAAAACTGCCGACGACCACCGGTCCCGGCCCCACGCGCAGACACTCTTACCAGCGGCGATGCTCTCGGACCACGCATCAGGGATCTTCTCTTAATCCAAGGCTTCCTCATTCTTTACGGCCTCGATCACGAGCGGCGGAACGTGGGCAAGGCCCATCCAGCCGCGGGGAATCGCAAAGCCCTCTGCGATACGGACGAGCAGGTCGTACGACGTCACGGCCCGCCTGCCCGCGATGATCTCCGAAATTTCACCCTGGCTCTGCTGTGTGCTGGCAGCGATCCGACGCTGTGGAACGCCGAACTTCTGCAGGATCTTGAAGACCGTAGCGATGTCGCGATGGGCTAATGCCCAACGCATTTCCCGTTGCTCCCAGACCTGCGACGGGATGGGGCCGTGTTGAGGCAACGGCTGGTAGCGATGCTTCTGCCATGGTTCCTGTTGAATGGACAAAGGTCAGGACTCCCGTTCCTGATCTAGGCCCGGGTAGCGGGTGCGCTAACACCCGTCCGGGCCGCCTACGACTTGACCGCGTCCCTACCCGTTGATGGATTCACCTCCAATCGCGCCCAGCAGCGGCGGGGCAGCTAGATAGCCCGACAAACCACAACACGCGGGCACCTGATCTCTTCGGGAGAAATCTGGGAGACGATCTTGCAAGCGAGTGCCGCCGACGCCTTCGCGAACCGACGAAGACCAACGCCTTGAGCTGCGCAAATTGGAAACGGACCAGCTGCCAATCGGGCCCGTACCTAATTCGGGACGAAGAGGTCGTGGGTTCAAATCCCGCCACCCCGACGCAGGTCAGAGGGCACGTCCGTTTCCTGGATGTGCCCTCTCGTCGTCCCTGCCTGACAAATTGCCTGACTAACTGCCTTCGGATCGGGCTTTGAAGATCCGATCCATGACTACTGCGCCGTCGAGGAGTACGGGGCGCAGCTCGTGTCGGTAGACCTTCTCGGTCACGATCGTCCCGGAGTGTCCGCACAGATCCGCGATCTGTTCGAGCGAGACCCCGTTGGCCGATGGAAGCGAGACGAAGCTGTGCCGCAGATCCCGAGGTGTCCAGTCCCTTGGGTCCAGCCCCGCGACCCTGATCACCCGACGAAAGGCCCGGCGAACATTCGCCGCGTCGAGTTCTGTTCCGGTCCGGCTCGCAAAGACCAGTCCACGATCCTGCCAGGCCGGACCAGCACGGTCGCGATCTTCCATTTATCTGGCTCGATGAGCGCGAAGGGCGGCGAGACAGCGCCCGGGAAGCGCGAGCGTCCGTCGGGACTTCTTGGTCTTTGTGTCCCGGCCCTCCCGAACTGAATGCCACACCTCGATCGACGGAGGGATGGACGGACGGGCGTCAGGCGCACCCTCCAGGTCAACCCTGTCCCAGGTGATAGCCCGTAGCTCCTCCGTCCGAGCCCCGATCAACAGCGACAACGTCACATAGGCATACAGCGTCCCGACGGATACCGCAGCCAACACCGCTTCTGCCTCCGTGAAGGTCAACGATCTGGACGGCCTTCCCACCTGTCCTCGCGGGATCTCGCATAGCGCCACGACATTCCGAGCGACCTGGTCCCGAGCCATCGCCCTGTTAACGGCTCGACTCAGACACTGGCGCAGGTCGCGCAGCGTTCGCGTACTCAATGTCTTCGCCCGTTCTGCCGACCATTTGTCAACATCCGTGGCAGATAGTTGCCTAAGCTTGCGGGCGCCCAGGTAGGGGATGATATTTGTTGCACAAAGAATCCGGCATTTCTCGATCGTTTTCGTCGACCGTCCATTTAGGCCGCACGAGACGCTGGCGAACGTGACCGCGCTGCCCGCGGAGCAGCTGGATCTGCTGCGCCGCTCGCTGAAGGGGGAGCAATTCATCCCCGTGGGCACGCTGCGGGTCTCGGTCGAGCGGTCGTTGCCGCACGGAGATGTGGCGCTGGTGATGGCCCAGGCCCGGGCCCTGGGCTTTCCCGCTTTGCTGGGGCCGGCCGGTCGGCACCGTGACCTGGCGCTAGGGATGATCGTGTCTCGGGTGATCCGTCCGAAACCGAAGCTGGCCACCGTGACCTGGTGGGGCGACACCACCCTCGGCGTGGACCTCGGCATCGCCGACGCGTCCACCGATGAGGTGTACGCGGCGATGGACTGGCTGCTTTCCCGTCAGGACTCCATCGAGTCGAAGTTGGCCGCCCGGCACCTGCTCGATGAGACCACCAACCCGCACCGGATGGCCCTGTTCGACCTGTCATCGTCCTGGATGGAGGGTCAGCACTGCGCGCTGGCCGCGCGGGGCTACTCCCGCGACGGCAAGAAGGGCAAGCTGCAAATCGAGTACGGGCTACTCACCGACCCGGCCGGTCGGCCGGTGGCGGTACGGGTTTTTCCTGGCAACACCGCCGACCCGACCGCGTTCGTCGAAGCCGTCAGCGTGGTGCGCGACAAGTTCAGGCTGCGCAACATAGTCATGGTCGGCGACCGCGGCATGATCACCAACGCGCGCATCGACAAGCTCAAAGAGCTCCCCGCCGATGACGGGTTCGCGTGGCTGACCTGCCTGCGCGCCCCCGCCATCGCCGCCCTCGCCGCCGACGGCGGGCCACTGCAGATGAGCCTGTTCGACCAGCAGGACCTAGCCGAGATCAGCCACCCCGACTATCCCGACGAGCGACTCGTCGCCTGCCGCAACCCCGCCCTGGCCGACCAACGCGCCCGCAACCGCGAAGACCTGCTCGCCTGCACCGGGCAGCTGCTCGACAACATCGCCACCCGGGTCGGCAACGGCACCCTGGCCGGCAAGGACCGCATCGGCATGGCCGTCGGCAAAGTCATCGACAAGTACAAGGTGGGAAAACACTTCACCCTCCACATCGGAGAGACAACCTTCAGCTACCAGCGCGACCAGGCCCACATCCACGCCGAAGCCGCCCTCGACGGCATCTACGTCATCCGCACCAGCGTCAGCGCCGACAAGCTCGACCCGGCCGACGTCGTCACCGCCTACAAGAACCTATCCCACCTCGAACGCGACTGGCGCAACATCAAAGTCGACGACCTCGACCTGCGCCCCATCCACCACCGCCTCACCGACCGCGTCAAAGCCCACGTCCTGATCTGCATGCTCGCCGAATACCTGACCTGGCACCTCCGCCGCGCCCTAGCCCCGCTCACCTACACCGACGAACAGCCACCGCCCCGCCCCAACCCCGTCGCCCCCGCCCAACGCTCCACCGCCGCCGCCCGCAAAGCCAGCCGCCAACGCGACCAGCACGACCAGCCCTACCACAGCTTCCGCGGCCTACTCAGCCACATGGCCACCCTGACCCGCAACGACCTGCGCTACGGCAACACCGACACCGACCCAGTCATCCCAACCCTCGCCGTGCCGACCCGCACCCAACGTCGGGCCTTCGAACTGATCGGCGCCACCATCCCCATAGGACTCGCGTAGCCATAGGTGAGCCAGTCGTTTACGGCGTGGGCAACGGTGTAGTTACGAGCGTCGGGACCAAGCGCGGTTCCAAACCTTGTCGGCGTGAGTGAGTTCCATCAGCGGAGTGTGTCAAAGTCGTTCCCATCGATGCCGGCTCACCGAGACCGACCTGTCATGCCTCGAACCGCGCGGTCATGCCGATGTGCGGACGCACATCGCACGGCGCTTGAGGTCACTGGTGGTCGGCCGTCGCACGGGCTGACGCAGGAGGATCGCGACGACCAGCAGCATCCGAAGTAGATCTTGAGTGTCATGCCGGCAGGCATCCGCTTCTGCCGCGTTGCGGGCGAGGACCGGCTCGGTTGCGGGCACGCTCTCCACCACACCGGCAAGGTCACCTCAGCGACGACATACGACGAAGCGACGTCCTTCTGCGGACGCCGTCGCGGGCAGTCGATCCAGATGCAGTGCAGGGAGCCAGGGTGTAGGTGACGAGCCAGATCCCCGTCGCGGAACGGGGCAACGCCGTCCACAGTAGATGATCCCAGCCTCTGGCTCTGGAGGCGGTGGTGTACCTTGCCGGGCGTGGTGACGTGGCTGTTGAGCAAGTTGGACATCGATGTGTTGGTGACGTTGAGCGTGTCCGGCCCGGCCGAGGCGGACCACCCTCGACCGAGGTGGCGACCGAGCGTTCGCTACCGGGACACGTCGTGGCCCGAGTCGCCCCACGCGCTGGGTGAGATCCTGTGGCGGGCGAACGCCGACGCCGTCCTCGACTCCGGATGGGAGGACGAGGAGGACGCGCCGCTCACGTACGTCTTCGAACCGTTCCCGCACCCGATCACGGCGGTCGAAGGGCTGAAGGCGATCGCCTGCTACCGGCACCAGACCGCCGACGATCCGCGCCAGTGGGACGGCTCGGTCCCGGAGGCGTTCTGCGCGACGTTGGAGCGCGACCTGATCGCCTATCTGCCGGGTTTCGACGTGGCACCGTGGGGCTGGACGAGCAGCCACGTGGAAGCCAAGGCGTGGCAGGCCCGCCGCGCCGCCCCCGACGAGGACGCGGGCGAGACGGTCCCAGTCGGTGCGGATGTCACCCACGCCATCGAGCTGCTTGTGAGCCAGGGCATCGAACTGCAACCGCACATCGGGGTCGACTATGACCTCCCGCCGGGCGCAACCGCGCACATCGACCCCGACTTCCTGGCCCTACCGAGTCGGAAGGTCGGCCACTGGTCGAGCACCAACACCCACAACTACCACCAGGTCCAGGTGCGCGCGTACGCCGACGACGTCGACGCGCACCTCGGCTACCTGGTCCGACGAGCGGTCTACGAACGTGTCCCCGACGAACGATGGGCCGAGTACACCATCGTCGTCGCACGCTACGGCCGTCTCGTCGTCGACCTCGCGCGGCACCCGGTCGCCCCCACGATCGACCTGACCAGACACACGCACGTCACGCTCGAGCAGCAGCGCGACGCGCTCGCATCGCTCGGCGAACCGGCCGAGTCGTGGTCGACCGACGCCATCCCGATCATCGCCGACATCGACGGGGCGACCGTGGCCGCCCAGGGCATCGTCCTACCCGACTCTCGCAGTCGCGCTGTCCGGGTCGTCACCGATCACGAGGGCCTGCAACGCCTGGCCGAGCAGATCACCGACGAGCACGTGCGCCAGCAGATCCTGGACATCGACCCGGACACCCACACCGCAGTACTGGTCCACGGCGTGGCCGGCGCCCACCGGCTGACCCGGACGCACATTCAGGAGCTCGCGTCGCCGCCCGGCTACGACCCGGCCTACCTGCTGAGCCTCACCATCGAGGGGCTCCGATGGACGTCGGCCGTGCTCTTCGTCATCGACAAACTCCCCGTCCGCCCCACCGAGGCCGTGATGCATCACCCCGGGGCCGGCCTTTGGATAACCCCGTTGACCGTCCTGGCCTGACCATTCATCCCGGATCGTTCCTCGGCAGCCCCAGCCTGCCGCGGCCCGGACCGTCGCTCGCCGGCAACGCCGGGGCGCCGGCAGCCCTCCTGCCAACTCCCCATAATTGCTGCGAGTTGACGGCCGCCGGCAAACCATCCGCTCATGCCGACGAGCGCGCACCACCTGGCATCCGGCCACTGATCTTCATAAGCCGAGTGTGACTGAGTCAGAGCGAATCCCGGACGTGAGCAAGTCGGTCAGCGGTGTGGCAAGGTCACGGGGCGAAAACAAGTCAGGTCCGGTGTAATTGGTGGTCTCAGACAGCTGCCACCATCGAAAGGCGGCGAGGTGCTCAGCGGCGAGTTGGTCGTCGGTGAGCTCGCCTCGAGGCTCGAAGTGGGTAGCGCGGATGAGGAAGTAGTCATTGACGAGGCCGTCGAAGCCGGGCGCATGATCTGCGGCGATGACTACTTGATGCCAGACATGCGGCGGATCGATGGCGGTGACCAAGCCGGTTTCCTCTCGCAGCTCACGGCGCAGCGCGGACAGCCCGTCCTCACCTGGTTCTATGCCGCCACCTGGAGCAGCCCAGACGGCCTGTGCTCCGTTCGGGACCGCCGGGTGGGGGAAGACGAATCGGCATAGCAGGACGTGGTCATCCTCGTCGAGGATGATCGCGCGGACGGAGGCTCGAAGGTTCAGCGACACGGCGGACTCCTGATCCTGTGCGCGGGGTACCGCAATGATCGACGTGAGAAGCAGGGTAACGCTTCAACAGGCCCGATCCCTTGACGCACCGGCAACTCTGTGACACCCGGGGGCCAACTTAGGTCTACACGGCAAGCGTCCGGATCTGCCACGATCCGTTCGATTCCGATGATGCTCGGATCTGCCGATGAGCGGACCGCCCGGTCGGACTCAATCTTGGGGGCCGTCTCCCGTTCGCGCCAAGCGCTCGCGACTCAGATACCGAACCGGCTTGCCGAGCGACTCCGCGTAGGCAATCTCCCGTCGGGTCGACTCACCTAAGTAGCCGCCCGGATCCACGATGTACACCTCGTCAGCCATGCGAATCTTTTGGAAGTGCACGCCGCCAAGCCGCCCCTTCAGGTCCGAGCTGTCGACTGTCCAGTCGTAGTCCGGCAGATCGGGGAGGCTGAACATTCCGAGGCTGATCACGACGCAACCTTCCATCGTGAGCCGCCGGTTGACCTCCGCGAACTCAGCCTCAAACTTGGTCGAGCCGCAGAGCGTGATGACCTTCGCCTTACCCTCGGCCGACCGCGGCGCCTGCTGGTCCTCCATGAGGTTCATGATCGGTGAACGGGCGGGACAAGTCTATCGCCGCCCCCTGGACGTCCGCTCATGCCGCGAGTCGCGCGGTCGTTCCGATCATGTTAAGCATCAGCCGGGGCCACGACGTCAAGCATCAACCGGAGTCGGACACGACTGTCCACTTTGGATCGTTGAGAAGTTTCTTTACGTCTTCAAGCCGGCCCTCACGGGCCGGCACCGCCGGGCACGGTTCAACCGCGGCGAGGACCCGGACCACCACGACCACCACCACGACCGGGCCGACGAGCTGCCAACGCATGGCGTCAAGCCCGGCACGGCTACCGTTCACACGATCAAGTTCGCCTCCGGCGGCCAGGACCTCCGGCCCGTGGACCCGGATTCTATCGCCTCCGGCGGCGAGGACCTCGGGCCCGTGGACCGGATTCAATCGCCTCCGGCGGCCGGGGCTCCGCCCCGTGGACCCAGACACTCCGGGAAGGCCGAGCCACCAGCGCCACGGCCGTGTGCCACCCGTCGCGCACCAGAGGCCACCAGACCGCCCCTACCCTGTCCAGGTCGTTCGGCAGGTGTGGCGCTCCACCTGGACAGGGTAGGGGCGGTCTGGTCGGGACAAGCCTGCTACGGGAAGACCAAGCCCACTTATTGCCCGGTTCGCGGACGGCATCGGCCTTCTGGGCGATACACAAGACCTATGCGCTTTGTACGGTGACACGCGACACCCTGACTGGATCGGCCGAATCGCGCGACCAGCACCGCAAGGCAGTCGGAGAGTGCCCGGGAGAACAGCCTAGGAAGGGACAGGCCAATGTCGGCGATGATGAGCAAGCGCTTCGAAGAGCCCGACGAACTACGCACGCCACCAATGGCGAACATCGCGATCGTCGACCTACACGGCACCAAGGTCGCGCGCTTCAGCCTCGACCCTGGCTGGCGGTGGTCCGAATCCGTCAAGCCGATCGTGGGCACCGACACATGCCAGGCGCACCACCTGGGTGTACTCGTTGCCGGACGGATGCACGTGCTCGCGGCAGACGGTAGCGAGGCCGAGATCAGCCCTGGCGCGTGTTACGTGATCGAACCTGGCCACGACGCATGGGTCGTCGGAGATGAACCCCTTATCGCTTACGAGTTCGACACCCGTGCCGCAGCCGCTTACGCGACACCGCCGAGCTGACCTCGCCATCCTTGGCAACGAGCAAGGGCTACGGCTCAGAAGACTGGGCGTTCTTCGGTCGCGCTGGAGAAACCCGTGAGATCACGCCAGCCGTCGCCGCCCGTCTCAAGGAGTCGACGCACCATCGCCCGGGCCTGCTCCTCATCGTCGAATGTCCAGGTGTTGCCTCGGCCACTGTCCGCGTCGCCCTCCCGGCTCTCCACCCGCCAAGTCGTGCTTCGGTACAACTACACGTCTCGCCGAGCGAGCCGACCGAACCGACCGTTCCACCAACGCTCGACCAGCTCACCAGCCCTCATGTCAGCATCTTCGAACGAGCGTACGAGCAACGTCAAGGTCGACGCACCCGAACACCTCATGATGGCTTGACACCACCAGCCGACATCAACGTTGCCACCCGCACAGGATCATCGCCGGACGGTCAACCCGGCGGGACCTGCAGGACGGACATTCACAGACGGTCGTACCGGTGCCGGAAGCGCCTTACAAGCGAAGGCGCATCTAGACGGCTAGACCGGAGTCCCAACGGTCAATGCCGACCGGCTCGGCTGTCGGTTACCGTGCCAGCGTGACCGGGTACGTGTTCGTGTCGTACAGCCACGAAGACTACGAGTACGTTGCGCGACTCTGTGGGTATCTGCGCAGCGTTGGCATCGAGCCCTGGACCGATTTGGGTGTTCAGCACGGCGACCGTTGGGCGCAAACCATCGAGGAACGACTACGATCCTGCCTCGCCTTTGTTCCGGTCATGTCAACCCATGCACGCCAATCCGACTGGGTCCGCCGCGAGATCTTGCTTGCCCAGAACCTGGAGAAACCCATCTTGCCCCTTCTCCTGTCCGGCGACCGATTCCTTGAACTGCTCGATATCCAGGACAACGACGTCAGTGGCGGCGCCCTCCCGGGTCCAGCGTTCCTCGCGCGGTTGCGAAGCCTCGCCGACGGCCAGATGCCGGATCAAGCTCGGGTGGGCGAACCTGCCGTAGCGTCGGTGGCGCCGGGCTCGTTGCCCACGGTCGGCGCTCCGACGTTGGCGGAGGTCACGCTTGACGGACTGCTCGGGGCGATGTCCTTTAACAGCGTTTGGGTGACGATCGTGAAGCGGGGCGCCGGTCCTGCCATGAAGGGCGAACGCAGAGTGCACATCAGCCAGATCGCTGGAATCAACTTCAAGGAGGCGACCACTATGCACCACGGCTACATACAGGTCGTCGTTCACGGCGAGACCCCGTCTAAGGCGGCGCGTCTTGGCATGAGCGCGGGCAGGCCACCTATGGATGATCCGCTCTCGACATCTTTCTCCAAGAAGAACAATGCGGAAGCGATCCTCCTGCGGCAAGCGATCGAGGAAGCTTCAGCCGCTTAGCGCTGCCCTGCTGGGCCCGAACAACGGGGGCTTGTCCGTCCGGTCGCCCGTCCTGTATTCATGCACTCTGCCGGGCGGTCCGGCTAGCGACTCCGGTGAGGGAACGATGGGTGAGTGGGCAGCAATTGCGACCACGCTGATCGCTGGTGTCGGCCTTCTGTTCGGTGGTGGCCAGTTAATGGTCATGAACCGAGCCGCCGCGTTGGAGCGACGGGTCGCACGCGACGGTGTCGTGGTTTCCTGGCGACCCATCGAGGCGCCTCGGGAGGCCGAGGCCGACGGGACTGGCGTATGGCTGTACGACATACGGGTCCACAATCCCGGCCGTATGCCGGTTGACGATGTGCGAGTCGACTGGAATTTCGAGTGCCCGGTGCAACGACGCAGAGGCGGAGTCGTCTCTCCGCCAACCAAACGGCTACAGCTGGTGACGCCCGTCCTGCCAGGCGGCGGCGAGCGCCGATGGGAACGACGCCTGGTCATGAACTTCGATGAAGCCGAAGCCGTCCTCCCACGCAATGCCGAAGTCCGTTTCGTCGACATCGAGGGTCGCAGTCAGACGAACCGGTGGCCGCGGCAGCGCCGGTAGGGGACAAGCCGGCGGCGACAGGAAGATCTACCAACCCACGCCCAGGTCGAACAGCAGAACGCCCGCCAAGGCATTCGGATCTGTTCGCTTTACGCCGGCCTCCGATGATCCACGGGCACAGATCGGACACAACTGGGAGCGGCAACGGACGCAAAGCGTCGATAGATGATGAAATCAACGCGCAGGTCAGAGCCCACGGCTGGTGACCCTTGACCACTCCGTCGGATTAGGGGTTCAAGTCCCTGTGGACGCACTCATCGGCCGAATTCCGGTTGTTGTCTGTGGACCCAGGTCCGGCTGGAGTGATCGTCCGGATCATCACGCAGTTCTTTTGTCCTTTCGGCCGCTGGTAGGTGAAGCCGGCCGTCTCGTACATCCTGCGGGTGCCGTTGTAGAGGAAGGAGGACGACATTTTCTTGCCTTCGGGCTGCTTCGACATGTCGTGCGGGTATCCCTCGACCACCCCGCCACCCGCCTGGGCGATCAGGTCCAGCGCTCCTCGTAGTGCCAGCGCCGCGACGCCGCCGCGCCGGTAGCGTCGGTCCACGAAGATGCAGGTGATCCGGTAGTCGGGCGCCGTAACGAGGCCCGCCTCGTACTCCTGTCGATGTTGGATGTTCGGCAGTTCCCCCGGTGGCCCGAACTCCGCCCAGGCCACGGCCTCGTCGCCGTCGAAGACCAGCGCGGCGTGTGCGAGCCCTTGCTCGACCAGTTGGCACTTCAGATCACGATTGCTCTCGTAGGTGCGGTTCTTGTCGCGTGACAGCGAGTCGAAATGGGTACACCAGCACCCGCCGAACACGCCGTTGTGCCGCTCGACAAGGTCGGCGAAGGCACGCCAGGTGTCGGGCGCGAGCGGCCGGATGGTGAGTTCGTCCGTCGAGCGATCGGCAGGCATATGGACAACCTAGAACACATTGCGGACGATTTTCGTCCGGTGATCCGGCGACGGCTCGCAACCATCGGGGCGACGTCCGCATCCGCCGCGATGGGAGCGCAGGCCGTACCAGATCATCCACGACAAGATCACTACAGATCACTGCTACAACGGGTGCAAGTCCATACCAAATCTCGAGAGGGTTTCCGCTGGCCAAGCCAGCAATCCGCCCGATTGAGTCAGATCTATCTCGCCTGCCGATGTATGGGGTTCAAATCCCTCGCCTCGGCGATGACGCAGTTCAGCAAGGACGCGGGACCCGTCATGTCGTCCCCAATCACGTCAGGCCGGAGGCTGGCGAGCGTGTGGAACGATGCGCGACGTGCGCCACCTGACTGCCTCGGTCTCTCTCGCGCTCGCCGGATTGGTTCTCGCCGCCTGCGCGCCCGCGACCGCGGTCCTCACTCAGCCGAGCCCACCGCCGACGGCAGTGACGACTGCTCCGACGACACCAACCACTCCGCCCGCCCCCGACCTGCCTGAGACCAAGGACCTGCGGCTCCAGTCCTTCAAGACGATCCGGAGCAGCAGCAAGATCGGCACCCTTTCGCCCAAGTCGATCGTCGCGTCCGGCGACGGCGTCGTAATGGCGCAGAACATGATCTACAACCACACCGTCACGGTCTTCGACTCCGACGGTGAATGGATCACCACCATCCCCGACACTGTCAAGCTCGCCGACTTCGGCATCATGGGCTATCCCGAAGGCACCGTGAAGGGCGGTCCGGTCGAGCTCGCGTTCTCCGCCGACAAGAAAAAGGCCTACACGTCGAACTACTCGATGTACGGACCGGGCTTCAACCACCAAGGCCACGACACCTGCAACCCGAGGAGCAACATCGACAACAGCTTTGTCTATCGCATCGACGTCGCCACGAACACGATCGACCAAGTCATCCCGGTGGGCAAGGTGCCGAAGTACGTCGCCACCACCCCGGACGGCAAGTACGTGCTCGTCTCCAACTGGTGCAGTTACAACCTCAGCGTCATCGACGTCGCGACGCACAACGTCGTCAACGAGCTGGACATGGGTGCCTACCCGCGCGGCATCGCAACCTCGCCTGCCTCGAAGACGGCCTACGTCGCGATCATGGGCAGCACGCAGATCAAGGTCGTCAACCTGGGTTCGTTCGAGGTGACGTCGTTCACGGGTGTCGGTTCGGGTCCACGCCACATCCTCACTAGTCCCGACGGCGACTATCTCTACGTCACGCTCAATGCCGAAGGTCGCATCGCAAAGATCGACTCCCACACCGGCAAGGTGATCACGAAGGTCGCCACCGGCTCTGCCCCACGCAGCATGGACATCTCCGCAGACGGCGAGTCGCTGTACGTCGTCAACTACGAGTCATCGACTGTCTCGAAAGTCACAACCGACGACATGAAAGAAGTACAGGAACTCCGGACGGCGTATCACCCGATCGGCATCACCTACGACCGCAAGACCAGTCGAGTGTGGGTGGCGTGCTACTCAGGGGAGATCGAGATCTTCGACGACAACCCGCCGAGCACGTCCTATCTAACGAATACACGGCCCTGATGTTCGCAAGAGTCGTGCGGGCTTCAGCCAGTGACGCCACGCGATAGGTCTCGCCGACCCGTCTCGGCATGAGATCTTGATGGTAAACCGCTGCGTGACTAAACGAGTGACTACCGGGGCGCACATCGACGTATGACTACGGACGTCCACGGAACGTACGTGCAGGTCCCTGACCGCGACGGCCGCGGCTGATCGATCGTGATCATTGCCGGGGGGTCAACGGAACTCGTGGTCGGCTATCGCAAGACCCGATCCAAGGCGCGATGCAGCCCAACGGACTCGGCACGAATGTGTTCCGGCAAGGTCACCTCATGCTCAAGCATTTGCGAGAGAACTCATCGCAGGCCCATCAGAATCTCGGTGGCAGTGGCGCCTGCGGCGATCATGTCGGTGAGACGCTGGGACCATGAACCGTGCCCAGCCTCGGCGAGCCGGGCGGCTAGGGCTGTCGTTTCGGTGTAGTAGTCGCGTGCCACTGCTCCCTCTCCCTGGCGCTCGGCCGCTTCGGGCGACGAGCTGTCACATTGCGACCCGAACCGCTGTTGCCTTGCGATCTCACGCTGCCTCGACCGGGCGGCCGACAGCGCGCTGTGAAATGAACTGTGGCTGTTCTGGTCAAGGTTGAGCGGGAGGATCAGGCGTTGGATCAGCCGCTGCTCGACCTCCCAAGGCGAAGGCGCCACAGCCCAAACAACGCGTGCGTTAGCAGCCATCCAGTCCGATAGCGTCCGCTCACCCTCGTGGCCGAACGTCATTCGCTTCCCGGAACCCACCCGCCGAAGGGCGAGCCCCAAGTTGTCGGCCAGGAGCGCGCCCAGCGTTAGGCGAAGAGTCGAGCCGTAGGCATTCCCCCGGAAGTGGTACCGGATGCGGGAACGGATCGTCTGTCGGCTGCCCTGGCCCCCGTCGCGTGGGGTGCCTTTGGCGAGATGCCGACATACAACAACGGCAGCCCGTCGACAACGTGGCAGCCTTCGTCGGAACTCCAGGCGGCACCGACTCGAAGTACCACGCGTAGATCCCAGCCGCACGTGGAACCGGAGTTGGACGCCGAGCCACGATCTCCGCCGTATAAAGATCGGTAGGACACGACAGCTGCCGATCGGCCTCGTCATCGACACCCACACCGACAAGCTAGCCATGACCGCGCTGCCTGACTATCTGCCTGACGACGACGGTGGACGAGGACGACATAACGCGGCCCGCGGCGGACCAGACGCCGAAGCCGACGACAGGGGAACGCAGGTCGATCATCGCCGGACGTGGGTTCGGGACGAAGAGGTCGTGGGTTCAAATCCCGCGACCCCGACAGAGAAAGTCCAGGTCAAAGGCCCGGCCACCAAGATCGGCGGGCGGACCATGATCGTTATGTAAGCCAAATGTAAGCGAGACGGGCCGTCACGGGACGGCAAGTTGTGACACAGCCGGGCACGTAATGAACGTCGAGGCAGCCGCCGGCCGATCGACGCGGCGGTGGAGCGCGGCGCCCTGGCCGCTCGGCCGTCCGGACAAGATCACTCTCGCTCCGACGCCAAACGGCACACGCCTACGGGGGGTGAGCTACGGCGATCTGCCGGCCACCCTGCGTCGTGGCCCCGGGCTGACGGGCTTGCGTGGCAGCTCTGATGTTCGCCACCGGCTATCGTCAACGGTCACTCGGCGACCGGTCGACGACGGTCGTCGGTGCCGCTGTCGGCATCGCCCGCGCTGGGATCGCCCAGCCTTGGCGTGATGGTTCGTAGGTCCTCGAGGGTGATGGCCGGACCGCCCAGATCGGTGTCGTCCGGGCGGGCGCGCAGGCCGTCGATGAGAATGGCGAGGTGGCGGTGGCCGAGGCGGTCGTTGAGGTCGCGGGGGAAGGGGCCGGGTAGCGGCCTGGACATGCGCACGGCGAGCATACCGATGTCGCCGGCGGTGATATCGGGTCGCAGGCTGCCTTCGCGGTGCGCGGCGTCGACAATGCTCTGCAGGCGTCGGGTGCCGCGCTCGCGTGCACGGAGCGTCTCGGCGTCGTCGAGGGGCAGGACGTCGAGCAGCTGCGGGATGACAGCGGCGGCGCGGATGTCCATGCTGCGGTGCAGGTAGCGCGTGAGGGCACAGAATGCGTCTGGCTCTTCGTCGGCGGCGCGGCCAGCCTCCTCTGTGGTGCGTTCCATCGCGTCGAGGACGACCGCCTTCATGAGCGCGTGGCGATCGGGGAAATGCCGGTAGAGGGTGGCAATGCCTGTGCCGGCACGCCGGGAGATCTCGTCGAGGGGGGCGGTGGGTCCCACCTCCACGAACACGTCCAGAGCGGCCGCGAGCAGGCGGCCGCGGTTGTAGCGCGCGTCCGCGCGCAGCCGGCGGCTACTGCCAGTGGGCGCCGTCTCGAGCATTCATGTCCTTGTCCCTGCGCACCATCCTCCCGGGCACCGACCTCGTAGCCGGCGGAGGTGGCGATCTCATGATCGTATCAGGCAATCGGAGGTTTCCATTCCGCTAACCGAAGATTTCCGGAGGAAGATCCTCCGATAGGTGGTAGCCTTGGGCTCATCCGGAGGATCATCCTCCGAAAACGAGGCTTGGAGGCGTCAAGTGAGCACTGGGATCGAGGTGACTCCCGCGACGCGTGGGGGCGCGGTGGCGGAGCCGCGGCGCTGGCTGGCGCTGGTCTTCCTGTCACTCGCTCAGTTGATCATCGCGTTGGACGCCACTGTCATGAACATCGCCCTGCCCTCGGCCCAGGCCGACCTCGGGTTCTCCGACGCGGACCGGCAGTGGGTGATCACGGCGTACACCCTCGCGTTCGGCGGGCTGCTCCTGCTCGGTGGCCGCCTCGCCGATCTGGTGGGACGACGACGGGCGTTCGTGGTCGGCCTGCTCGGGTTCTCCGCCGCATCCGCCGTGGGCGGGGCCGCGACGGGCCTGCCGATGCTGATCGCCGCCCGTGCGACGCAGGGCGCGTGCGCCGCGCTGCTGGCGCCCACGGTCCTGTCCGCGCTCGCGGTCACGTTCAGCGAAGTGGGGGAACGGGCCAAGGCGTTCGCGGTATTCGGTGCGATCGCCGGTGGTGGCGGGGCGATCGGTCTGGTGCTGGGTGGCGTCCTCACCGACCAGCTGGGCTGGCGCTGGTGCCTCTACGTCAACGTCCCCATCGCCGTGGCCGCCGCGACGGGCGGCTGGCTGCTGCTCACCGGTGCCCGCGGCGCTCGTAACCGGCGCCTCGACGCTCCCGGTGCGCTGTTGGTCACATCGGCCATGGTCTCCGTCGTGTACGGCTGCACCCGGGCCACCTCCGACGGCTGGGTATCGCCGTGGACGGTCGGCTTGTTCGCGGCCGCCGCACTCCTGCTGGCACTGTTCGTGCTGCGGGAGTCCAGAGTGGACAGTCCGCTCCTGCCGCTGGACATCCTGCGTGAACGTAACCGTGCCGGAGCGTACCTCTCGGTCGCCTCGGCCGTCGCCGGGCTCAGCTCACTGTTCCTGCTCCTGACGTACTACCTACAGGTCGTCCTTGGCTACTCGCCGACCAGGGCAGGGCTTGCCTTCCTGCCGCTGTCCGGGGCGGTCTTCCTCAGCTCGCAGGCGATCGCCGCGCGGTTGCTGCCCCGGGTGGCTCCTCGACTGCTCATCGTGCCCGGGCTCCTCCTGGGGGCCGCCGCCATGGCGACACTCATCGGCCTACCGGTCGAGGGCGGCTATCTGACGCGGGTACTACCGGCCGAGATCCTGCTCGGCCTGGGCATGGGGTGCGTCTTCGTGCCTGCGATCAGCCTCGCCACGCAACGGGTCGACCAACGCGACGCCGGCGTGGCCGCTGCCGTCGTCAACACCAGCCAGCAGGTCGGCGCCTCGATCGGTGTCGCCGCGCTCAACACCGCCGCGGCGAGCGCGACGGTGGCCTTCCTGGCCGCCCATCCGGACGGCACGGCCAACCATGTCGCCGCCCTCGTGCACGGCTACCGCATCGCCGCTGCCGGCGCGGCCGGGCTGCTGGTCGCCGCCGCACTGGCGGGCGCCGCTCTGATCAACGCAACCGCGGCCCCACGCCCGACGACGCGGGGCCCCCGACCCGAGTGACCCCGACGCACCGAACACGAAGGAGCGACCCGTTGTGAATCCCGTAGGCACCACGGACCTGAGGACCGCGCCCGGCGTGACGCCGCGGCTGGCCCCGACCGGTCGCGATCCGCGCCGGCCGGGTCATCCGTTGGCCGTTCAGACGCGCGGGCTGACCAAGCGGTACGGGCACCGCACGGTGGTGGACGGCCTGGACATCGAGGTACCCGCCGGTGTCGTGGCCGGATTCGTCGGTCCCAACGGCGCCGGCAAGACCACCACGCTGCGCATGCTGCTCAGCCTGGTGCGCCCCACATCCGGGCAGGGCCACGTGCTGGGGACGCCGATCAGCCGACCGGCCGGGTATCTGCCCCGCGTCGGTGCGCTCATCGACAGTCCCGCCTTCTACCCCGGCCTGTCCGGCGTGCGGAACCTGACCGTACAGACGACTCTCGCCGGTCTGGACACCCGGCAGATCCCCGCGACCCTGGAGCGGGTCGGCCTGGACGACAGGGGCGACGATCCGTACCGCACCTATTCGCTCGGCATGAAGCAGCGTCTGGGCATTGCGGCCGCACTGCTGGGTGATCCGGCCCTGCTCATCCTCGACGAGCCGGCCAACGGCCTGGACCCCGCCGGCATCCACGACATGCGGGACCTGGTGCGCTCCCTGGCCGATGACGGGCGCACCCTGCTCATCTCGTCACACCTGCTCAGCGAGGTGCAGCAGGTCTGCGACTGGCTGGTGGTCATCAAGCAGGGTCGGCGGCTGTTCCAGGGACCCATCGCGCAGCTGCTGGCCACCGGCGCGGACGCGCTGCTGCTTCGCTGTGAGGCCCAAGCGGATCTGCCCCGCCTGGGCGAGGTGCTCACCAGCACCGGACTGCTCCCCACCCGCGAGGGCGACCGACTGCGGATACCGCTCTCCGCGCTGCGGGCCGACCGGCCGGCGGAGCACGTCGATGACGGGATCGCCGCCATCAACCGGGCCGCCCACGCCGCCGGCATCACGTTGGTCGAAATGACTACGACGAAAACGACTCTCGAGGACAGGTACCAGGCCCTGATCTCGACCGATCCGGAGGGCATCCGATGATCCGCTCCATACGCGCGGAACTGGTCAAGCTATGGCGACCGATCATCGTGTTCGGCGGTGGCGGGGCGTTCGTCCTCTTCGGCGTCCTGGCCACGATGCTGACCTTCGTGACCGCGAAGGCGCAGCCGGCGAGGTTCAGCGTGGCCACCGCACCCGCCACCGGACTCGACCAACTCGCCGCGGCCGAGGGTCTCACGCGTGGGTTCGCCATCGCGGCCGGTTTTCTCGGCCTCCTGGTCTTCGTGCTGTTCCTGACCAGCGTCACCGCGGAATACGGCCAGGGCACGATCCGCACCCTGCTGGCGCGCCAGCCAGGCCGCGCCAGGTTGCTCGGCGGCAAGCTCGTCGCGCTCATCGCCTGCGTCGCCGGCGCATTGCTCGCGGCCGAAGCGGCAAGCGTCGTGACGGCGATCGCCTTCGCGCACATCCGTGGCGTACCCACCGCCGCCTGGCTCACAGCGGCCGGTCTGCGACACGTATGGCAGGCATACGCCAATGCCCTGCTCGCCGCCGCCTGCTACGGCATCCTCGGAGCGGGCGTCGCGGTCCTGACGCGCTCCACGGCCCTCGCCCTCGGTCTCGGCATCGCCTATCTCGGGCCCATCGAACACATCACCCAGCTCTCCTGGACCGACGCCGAGAAGTGGCTGCCCGGACTGCTCGTTGACGCGCTGGCGGTGGGCGGCAGTCCCCTCGTGTCCTACGAACGGGCACTACTCGCCACGGCCGGCATAGCGGTCATCGCGTTCGCCATCGGCGCGGTCTCGTTCCTCCGTCGCGACATCACCACATGAACAGACGACCCGCGGGAATCGGCACGGCGATCGCGCTCCAACCCGATCATGGCAGACAAGGAGTAAACGATGGATAGCGCTCGATACCTGAAGCCGCCGTGGGGCGCCCGCGTCATCGGCAACCGGATGGCGCGGATCTTCGCCCGGGACGTGCTCAGCATGCTGGCAGTGCGTGGACGCAAGACCGGTCGGTGGCGCACGGTGCCGGTGGCTGTGCTGGACTACGAGGGCGACCGCTACCTCATCGCGCCACGGGGCGAGACCGACTGGGCGCGTAACCTGCGGGCAGCCGGGGGCGGACGCCTCACCCGTCAGGGAGAGACCGAGGAGTTCCACGTGGTCGAAGTCGCGGTAGCCGACCGTCCTCCACTCATCAGCGCATACCTCGGACAGTTCGGCCGCTTCCCCACCGTCCGGCCGACCTTTCGCGAGCTACCCGATCCGGCCGATCACCCGACCTTCCGGTTGACCGGTCCCCGTCGGGCTGGCTGATGCGAGGGCCGGGTATCCACATTGGACCTGTTTGCTCGGTGGCGGCGCCGACGACGAGATAACCACCGCGATGATGCGCTGGCCACCCGACCGGACCGCGCGTGCTGGTGCGGCTCGGGCGAAATACAAGCAGTGCCGCCGGCATGGACTAGAAACCTGCCGTTCAGCGAGTGGGGAACCGTCTTCCCAGACCCGCGCCTCGCCGCCATCGTCGACCGGGTCACCTTCAACGCCCACATCCTCGAAACCGGCACCGAGTCATACCGACTACGCACCAGCACCACCAGCCGACGCAAACGCGCCAGCTGACTTCCACTGGGGCCAAAATTCGTGACAGTGGGCCAACTAACTTGACGACACCCATACCTAGGCCCACGAGCCAAGTGGTGGCCCGGCGACATGATGATGGATTGGGTGGCCCCGCCGGCCCGGCGGGTGGCCGCTCAGTCTATTCAGGCCGTCCGTACGTGACGTGCACCGCAAATCACGACGGTCTGACAGGATCCTTGCTGGAGCTGGCCATTGTGCCCATCGCGCGTGGCGTGCCATTCCGGTGCACGACGTTCTTCATATCCACTGTGGACTTTGGCGGTTAGATCTTGGCGAACGCCTCATCGCCAAGGTTGGTGAGAAGGTGACAGGCCTTCCGGACGATCCGGCGGGCCTGGGGCCGGGCGGCACGTTTGCCGTCGATGCGGTCTCTGATCTGGTCGTAGTAGCGGTGTTCGGGAGCAGCAGGCCGCGCCGAGGTCTTGGCCGCTTCATAGAGACACCACCGCAGCAGAGACGGTCCCTGACGAGACAGGTGCCCGGGACCGCGCTTGCCAGCCGACGAATACTCGGTCACGTCGAGCCCAACGAACCGCACTGCCTTGCGGGACGAGCCGGACCTGTTCGCTCCACCGAGCCAACAGCACAAGGCCAACGCCGTGATCGGCCCGACTCCGTAGACGGCATCAGCGAGGGTCTTCGCGCCGCGCAGGTGTCGAGCCGTGGTCACAAGCTGACGCCGCAACGCGTCCAGCTGCGTGTCCAGGGTCTCCAACATGGCCAGGGCGACGTCGATCTGGACCCTCCCAGCCGGGGAAAGGTGCTTGGCAGCGATCTCGGGCAGACGCTGCCGGTGATTGTCGACCCCTTTTTGCCCAAGGCCGGTACGCCCTGATGGAAAAGGACTGCGTGGATTCGTTGTGCCCACGCGGTGTGTGTTCACGGCGCAGATCGTGGTAAAGCTCCAGCAGCGCCCGACACTCCAACACCAACGTCGGCGGAACCCAGCATTGCGGCACCCGGCCATCGACGAGCAGCTCGCGCAACAGCTCGGCGTCCGTGCGGTCTTGGCCCGCTTCTTGGGACCGCGGGCCGCCGCGGTCTCCGCCGGCTCGGCCGGATATGTCGCCACCCCTGCTCGAGCCAACTCCTCCACCACGTAGCGCCACCCGGTACACGCCTCCACTGCGAACGCCATCTCACCCTCGCCGTCGATGCGACGCAACCAACCGGCCAGGTGCTCTCGGTCGGCCGGCATCACCTGCCCCCGACTCAACTCGCCAGTGACCGTGTCGACGTAATCGAAGGTCAGCCGCTTCCGGTGAATATCCAGTCCGCCTACGATCGACATCGGGACCTCCTCAAGCTCCGCGACCCACCCTGGTGTCGAACGCATCCCACGATGCGTCTGAGCTGAGGAGGCCCCACCTCGTCTCGGCTGTCAACAGTGGACCCACAGCTCACGGGCTAGAACGCGGCCCGATGCATGTCATCTATTCCCGCTCCCGACCTTGTCAAGGGCGCCCTGACGGGCGTCCCTTCGGGCAGACCCTTGACAAGCCCACTCGCTTGAAATCTTTGGCGGCGATCAGGGATGGCCGTAGTCCGGTGCGACCGCCCTCCCGACCACCGTCGTGCGCCTGCGTCCGCGGCCGACCACCCACCGACACCGGCTGGGCTTACTGAAGTGCCACACCGATCAGTTGGCTGGTCTCGCTGCCGGCGTCGCCGGGTCCACCGGTGCCACGCGGCCATCTGGATCGTGTTCCCGGTCTGGACTAGGCGAACCTCCTGAGCCGCGACCAGCTCGACACCGTGACGGCGCACGCGGGACTGCCGCTGTTACGGGACCCGCGCGACGGCGCAGTACGTCGCGGTGTCGGCGGCCGTTGGGCGCGGCTCGGGTTCGTCCTCAGCCCGCCACTCGGCCGCTGACACGATGCCAGGCGGCAGCAACTCCAACCCCTCGAAGAACCTGCCGAACTGCTCGCGGGTGCGAAACGAGATCGGTGACGGCCCGGCCCGGAACCCGGCGAGGGTCTCGGCGTCGAGGTAATCGCCCGTGGCGTGCGACATGACCAAGTAGCTGCCCGGAGCCAGGGTCTCAACCAGCCCCGCGACAATGCCGTACGGGTCCTCGTCTTCGGAGATGAAGTGCAGGGTCGCTACCAGCATCAGCGCCACCGGCTGACTAAAGTCCAGTATCCGCGCCGCCTCCTGCAAGATCTTGCCCGGCTCACGGAGGTCGGCCTCGATGTAATCGGTGACGCCGGCGGATGCGCTCGTGAGCAGGGCACGGGCATGCACCATCACCAATGGATCATTGTCGACGTACACAACTCGGGACTCCGGGGCCGACCGCTGGGCAACCTCATGCGTGTTGTCGGCAGACGGCAAACCGGTACCGATGTCGAGGAACTGCCGAATCCCGGCCTGCCCGGTCAGGAGGGTCACCGCCCGACGCAAGAACCCCCGGTTTTCCAGTGCGGCGAGACGGATGTTCGGGAACGCGGCGGCGACCGCGTCCCCCGACGCTCGGTCGGCCTCGAAGTTGTCTTTGCCACCAAGCCAATAGTTGTACCGGCGGGCCGGATGCGCCACCGACGTGTCGAGACGCGACCACAACGCATCACGGTCAGCCGACGAGGCCTCGCTCCCCTGGTTGCCCACCGTACCTCCATACACGATCTCGTTAGCGTGATCGGCCGCAGTCGATTCATCGTAGGGCCTAACCGATGCCGTGCTCCTTCAGGGTGCGACGGCGACGTAGCTTCATCGTCCGATGACTCGTCGCCAAGCCAGCTCACCTGAAAACAAGATCCTTTCGTGCCCCCGCATGCCCCAAGGCACGGCGAAACTAGGTTCGACAGGGTCTGCCACGGTCAAGGATTGCGGCCATCTAAGATCGCCACAAACGAGCGATGACCTGCACCGCGGGCAGGTCATCCGGGGTGGCCAGGGACGGGATCGAACCGTCGACCTTCCGATTTGCTATCGGCACCATCACGTCGTTAGGCCGCTAGCTAGAGGCGGGCTAGAGGAAGGCTAGAGTCGCCTGATTGCCCACCTGACGCCTCACCGCAGCCTTGCCCGTTCCTTTACTTGAGCAGCGCCTTTCGGTCGCTACGTGAGGAGATCGTCCAGGTCGATGACCTGATCAGCCGGCGGAGCCTCGATCACGAACGGCTTCATGTAATACGAGTAGACGAACGTGCCGGCGTTGTGCGGTGAGTCCCACTGCATGACGTACGGTTCGCCAACCGTGGCGACGTAGACGGTGCCGATCGGTAGTGGCGACGTGCCCGGCGTGACTGCCGTGATCGCGACGGTGGGAACACCGTTGATTATGGCGGTTCCGCCCTTGGTGGCGGTCTGGGTCCCGGGCAGCTCATCGGCCAGGACCTGGCCGGCGTCGAGGAAATGGGTGAGTCGAACGAGCTCAAGGCGTCCAATTGGCGCGCGAACATATTTACCATCGGCCCGTGTCGCTGCGGCCGAACTGCTGAGGGCGGGCAGGCCGATGCGCATCCAAAGGCTCGCGGACGCTCGGACGTACTCCTTGCCCCCGACGCGCACCATGTCGATGGTCTCGCCAGCCCCCTCATTCGTGCAGCGACCTTCGTCGGAACCGTTCGAAATCAGGTCGAGCGTTGTTACCCCCAAGGAACGGTCGGGGACAGTACCGTGCATGTGCACCGGTACATTGTGGATCGCTTGCCCCGCGCGTATGGCGATCTCCTTCGCTGGCAGGGACGAGACCCCGTTGTCACGACCGGCCACCGAGGATGAGCTCGATGCGGGGACGGCTTCACGGTGACCTCCGTCCTGACATGCTGTCGTGGCTATCGCTGCGACGACAAGAACAACAGCGGCTGATATGGCTCGCATGTGCGACTCCTCCCGTAGCTGGCTCCAGCAGAGCCCACTCCGAATCAGTCAGATCGTGACGATCAATCACACCAATGATCTACCCGACCCAGCGAACAAAGATCGAGGACAAAGGCCCTAGCCAGTAATTGACGAGGCAGTTCGACGAGGGAACTGGGTGGCGTGCGGCAAGTGCTGGTACAAGGGCACGCCGCAGGCCGTTCGGAACCACACCGAGATGTACCACAGCGTGGGGTTGTGGGCTGCTTGACCATCTTGTGAGCTATCCACCGGGTAATCGCTCACGCACTGCTAGACGGGCACAGAGTTGACTGGTCTCTTGTGGAGAAATCCTGGAGACGATCTTGCTAGTCAGAGAAAGTCCAGGTCAACGGCCTGTTCGCGGATCATCACGAACAAGGCCGTTGATCATTTGCGACGGATCGCCGCGCTCGCGGCGCTGCCCTCCCTGACGACCGTGAGCCGAACCAGCCTCTTCTGCGGCGAGCTCACCGTCGGGGAACAAAGCGAAGAACGCGACGGCCTTGCGCGGCTCGCCAAGGCACACGGCGTGTCTGCCGATGTCTTCTACAAGCTCGCTCTCGACAGCAGCGACGCGGGTTTCGCACTCGCTCAGGATGTAGCGAGCGCAATCGACGACGTCGACAGCGTTCGCCTAGTAGCCTGCCTCCTGAACACCATCAACGACGCGCTCAACCGATCGGATCCCGGCGGTACACAGTGGACAGCCGATACGGTCAAGCACCATCGTCCACTGCTCGACCGGGCCCGCCGCGCCGGGCGCATCGTCGTGCTGACCTCCGACCACGGGCATGTGGCAGAGCGCCGAGAGGGTCGCTTCCCGTCGGTGATGGCCACGTCGAGCAACAGATCGCGGGCATACGGTGCTCCGACGCCGGCTGTGGAGGGCGAGATTCGGGTGCGCGGTCGCCGCTTTCTGCTGCACGACGGTGACGCGGTCCTCGCCGTCGACGAGAGGCTCCGGTACGGGCCGATCAAGGCTGGCTACCACGGCGGCGCGGCACCGGCCGAGGTTGTTGTACCGGACTCCGTCCTCGTCACCGGCGAGGCTCTCCAGGGCTGGCGGCTGGCTCCCCCGCAGTCGCCGCCGTGGAGGCGTAGATCGGCGCCGGAGCCGATACCGTCCGCCGCCGCGACCCCTGTTGTTCCACCGGTCGTGGCGCCTCGCCGCAAGGCCCGCGACGAGGGGCCGACGCTCTTCGACGTCGTGGCCGAAGAACCGCCCGTGGGCGGACCCGCGGAGCTGGCCGCAGCGATTCTTGCCTCCGATACTTATGCCGAGCAACGCCGCCGGGCCACGCGTCTCCTGGTAAAGGATGACCAGGTGCGCGGGCTGCTGACCGCCCTGTTGGCCGCGCCCGACCGCCGGCTCGACCCGGAGTCGGTGGCTGCCGCGATGGGGCTGGCAGTCGTACAACTCGGCGGTGCGCTGCCCCAGGTTCAGCGACTGCTCAATGTGGAGCAGTACCCCGTGCTCGACCGCGACCCCGACGGCCAGACCGTACTGCTCGACGTTGACCTCTGCGCGACCAGTTCGGGCTACGGAAATGACCGCGCTAAGCCCACGACGACGACGCGAGGTTGTCGATGCGCTGCGGCGAGGAACGGTGCCGCACAACGGATTGGACGTGCTTGCGGTCGGGCTACAGGGCTTCGAGTCAGCCGTGGAGGCCGAGCTGGACACCGTGACCGCCGGTGGCGCTGTCTTCAAGGCCGTACGGGGCGACTACGGATCAGGAAAGACGTTCTTCGCCCGAGCGGCAGCCTCCGCAGGCGACACGGCCAAAGCCGAGGGCCTCGCCGCCTGGGTCGGCGGTCAGCCGCACGTCGCCAGCGCGGTGCGCCGGTCCGCTGGCGTCAAGGGCGAACTCGACCACTTCGGCGCACTCGGTTTCCTGCAAGGACTCCTGACCGTCCTTCGTGATGGCGGCGATCCAGGACTCCTGCTCGTACTGGACGAGGTCGAGACGCTGCAACGGGCGCGCTCCGATGTACGGGATAAGGCGCTCAATGCGCTGCGGCAGCTCATCGGCGAGGTGGATTCGGGCCGGTTCCCCGGGACGGCGGCCGGGATCCATCCGGAACTGGCTCTTCCTCATCCTGGATGGCCGATCCCTGGTCGAGGCAGCCGGCCTGCTGCTGTGGACCCGCGGCTGGGTCGAGCCGGTCTCGCCGCCACCTGAGCCTCGCCACATCGTCGCCCAGCAACTGCTTGCCCTGTGCCTGCAGGAGCGCCGCGTCGGCGACCGGCTCTGGCCACAGTGGTGGAACGGTCTCGCGCCGTTCGAGCGACCCGGGGGCGGCCGCATCGGGCACGACCGCGATCGGGTACAGCTTCTACAGCGTGTCGTATGGCGCACTCGGCTCCCTCGCTTCGCGCACCGAGGACGCCCAGGCGGCCGCCACGCCGTTAACCGTCGTCATGCTTCTCGCCTACTTCGGCGCGTTCAGTAAGGTCGCGAACCCGGACGCCTCGTGGGCCACGCTTGGCTCGCTCTTCCCACCGACCGCACCCATGTTCATGCCGATTCGCGCCGGCCTCACTGACGTACCCGCGTGGCAGATGGCCCTCGCCGTGGTCCTTATGGGGTTGGCGATCGCCGCCCTGGTCCGCGTCGGAGGCCGTCTGTACAAGGGAGCCGTCCTCCATACCGCCGGCCGGATGCGCCTACGCCAGGCCTGGCAGGGCGCCAAGTACGAGCCGCCCACGATCCCGACCGGTCGTGTCCATTGACGACGGGTCGGGCACGCCGTTGCGCGCTCTCCGGGCGACGACCGAGCCAGTACGGTAGTTCTCCGGTATCGCGGTGGTCACCGCATACCTACCGTCGACCGTGTGACGGACACCGCCGAGACGCTCAGCAAGGAGGAGCGAACACTCAGCCGACTGATCGACGCGCTTGAGATTCCCGATCGCGTGTCGTTGGAGAACTTGTTCGCCGAGGATGTGCGGTTGCGCGCTTCGGTGCCCCAGCTCGACGTCGAGCGGACCGGTCGGGCCGATGCGGCGGCACTGATGGTGGGATGGTTCGCCGACGCCACTGACATCGCACGCGTGCACAGCGCCGTCGACATCGTTGGCGACGTCTGGCATGCGGCCTACCGGTTCAGGCTCCGCGAGGCGGATGCCGACCTCGTGGTCGAGCAGCACGCGTACTGCACGATTGGGGACGGGCTCATCACCTCGATCCGGGTCATGTGCTCCGGGTTCCGTCCGGTCGCCGGTGCGGTCTCGGATGCCGCGGATGTGCGGCTCGATGCGCTCGGAGAGGGCTGCGCCACGCTGACCCCGCGCATCGCCGCCGCCATGCGAGCCATGGAGTCTGGGCAGGTCCTCGCCGTGCTCGCTGACGACCCGGCCGCGCCGGACGGGATCGCCGCCTGGAGCCGGATGACGGGCCACCAGGTCGTTGGCGCCAGCGCCGAGTCCGGCGGCACCTGCTTCTTCCTGCGCCATTCATGACCTGCACCGCACTTGCGAGGTGAGGAGATGTCCATGGCACCCGACGATCCTGGTCAACTGCACCCACGGGCGCGAGGAGCCCGAGCGGGCCACGCTCTCCTTCGTGGTCGGCAACGTTTCAGCCACCGCCGACCAGGCGACCGCGGTCCTGCTGACCTGCGATGGGGTCTGGCTGGCGACCACCGGGTACGCCGACGACATCGAGCAACCGGGCATGCCCCCCCTGCGCGACGTGCTGGCGTCGTTCGTCGCCGTCGGTGGCGAGATCTGGGCCTGCGGCGCGTGCACCGGACCGCGCGGCATCACCGAAGCCGACCTCATCAAGGGCGCCAGGATCGTGACCGCCGCGCTGGCCGTCGAGGCCATGGTCGGTGGCGCGCGGACCCTGAGCTTCTGATTTGGCCTTGCGTGGCCCACGCTGTACGGGTGGGCGGCACACTGGTCGGCCGGGACGCCGAGCTGGCGCGGATCAACTCGTGGCTCGCGGGTCGGGTGGCGGGCGCCGGAGCGCCCGCACTACTGGTCAGCGGTGAGGCTGGCATCGGCAAGACCGCACTGCTGCAGGCCATCGCGACCGGGACGGCGGTAGTACTCCGGGCTGGTGCGAGCCCGTGGCGCTCCACGCCGTTCGGCGTACTCGCGCAGCTCGTGCCGAACCCTTCGGCGGACCCGGAGGGGGTACGCGCGAAGCTGCTCGACGCCGCCGCCGGACGCCCACTCGTGGTCGTGCTCGACGATCTGCACTGGTCAGATGACGCCACAGTGGACCTACTGGCCCCCTTGATCGAGTCCGTCGCTGACGATCCGATAGCCGTCATCGGCGCGTACCGCTCGGACGAGCTTGCGCGCAGACACCTCCTGCGGCCGCTTCGCGCCAGACTGCGGCACCGGCAACGTTCGTTGGAGGTGAAGCTAGGCCCGCTGCCGACGGCGAGCATCGCCGAGCTGATCACGGCAGTTGTGGGGTGCGTACCCGATCCGGCCATGGTGAAGGCGATCGGAGCGCGTACCGAGGGCGTTCCCTTCTTCGTCGAGGAACTCAGCGCTGCCCTGAGCCTGTCCGGGCAGCTGACCCTCGAGGGCGATCGGGTCAGCCTCGGCCCAGGCGACGGGCTCCCGCTACCGGAGACCGTACGAGACGCTGTTCTGCTGCGTGCTGCAAGTCTCGGCGAAGGATCGCGGACCGCGCTCGACGTCGCCGCCGTCATCGGCATCGCGTTCGACGTGTCGATGGTGACCGCGGTCGAGGGCGGCGACTGGCCGGACGAGCTCGACGACAGCGGCCTGATCGTCCCCATAGGCGAGGACGAACGACGGTTCCGCCATGCCCTCAGCCAGGAGGCGATCTACTCCGAGGTGCCGTGGTCACGCCGGCGCGACCTGCACCGCGCACTCGCCGAGCGTGCGGCCGATCCGGCCATCTCCGCCGCGCATCTGCTCGCCGCTCGTGACTTCGACCGGGCCCGGCCAGCCCTTTTGCAGGCCGCCACGCGGCACGAGACCGCGCATGCATACCGGGACGCGGCTCGGCTGCTCTCCGACGCGCTGGAAACCTGGCCGTCGACGGGCGACGAGCGGGAGCGCCTCGAGGTGGTCGACCGGCTCGCCCGGTGCGCCGAGCTGTCCGGCGACAGCGCGCTCGCCGTCACGAGTCTGCGCGAGCTGGCCACCGGGCCACGCCGAGCCGACGTGTACCGGCGCCTCGCCGTCCAGTACGAGCTGCTCGGTCACTGGCCGCCCGCGCTCGCCGCCCGGGAGGCGGCCGCCGCGGTGTACGCCGACGTGAGCCGACCGGAGGAGGCCGCGATCGAGCGGCTCGCGGTGGCCGCGCACCTGCGATCGGCGGCGAGTTTCCGGGCCGCGTTGGACATGCTGGACAGCGCCGAGGCGGACGCGGTGGCGGCGGCGCGTACCGACCTGATCTGCCGGATCGGCGGGCTCCGCGGCAATGTGCTGTCCCGGATGGGACGGTCCGATGACGGCGTGCCGATGGTCCAGCGCGCGCTTGAGTTGGCCCTGCGCCACGGGTTGTCGGCTGCGGCCGCGGAGATCTACCAACGGCTGGCCGACTCGCTCGAGCATGCCGGGCAATACCGCGCGGCCGGCCACGCCTACGACAACGCGTACGAGTTCTGCGAGACGCACGGCCTGGGCGCGACCGGGCAGCTGTGCCGCGCCTGCGCCACGGTCGTGATGTTCCACAGTGGACGATGGGATCGTGCCGCCGCCTGGTGCTCCGATGTGCTCCGTGACGCCGTCGCGACCGTGCACGCGCGGGCGGTGGCATCCGGCGTACTCGGCCTGGTGCACGCCATGCGCGGCCAATCCAAGCCGGCCCGGGCCGCCCTGCTCGACTCACGGACCTCGGCACGCCGCATCGACCTGGTCGCGATGGAGATCCTGGCGACCTGGGGGCTGGCGCTCGTCGATGAGGCTGGCGGGCGCCTGGATCGGGCCGTGGAGAGCTATCGACACGTGCTCATTCGCTGCCGGGAGACCGATGAGCGCCACTACTGCGTGCCGGTGCTGCTGTTTGCGGCCGCCCGTTTCGCCGCCTGCGGCGCGCGCGAAAGCCTGGGCGCGGCCACGGCCTTGCTGGCCGACGCGGCCGCCCGGTCCGGACAGCTGGAGGCGGGGGCGGCGTTCGCGTATGCGCTCGGTGAGTCCGCTTTGCCGTTGACGGACCCGGCAACATCACCGCAGTTCCACATTTCCGGCGGGCGATCGAGTTGCTGGACGGGCTTCACCTGCCAATCGCGGACATCATGGTGCGGCACCGCCTGGGAATGGCGCTCGCCGGGTCGGACGAAGGCCGTGCCGCGCTGCGAGAGGCTTACCGAACCGCGTGCCAACTCAAGGCGCGGACGCTGGTCGACCGGATCCGTGCCGATCTCGACGACTCCCCGGCCGCGGCCGGCAGTCTGCTGACCGAGCGTGAACTCCAGATCATGCGCCTTGTCGGCGAGGGTCTGACGAGTCGTGCCATCGGGTCTCAGCTGTTCCTGAGCGTTCGTACGGTCGAAATGCACGTCCGCAACGCGATCGTCAAGCTCGGTTGCCGCACCCGGGCGGAGGCGGTGGGCAGGCTGGCCGCGCAGTGACCTTCGAGGGTTGGCGGGTGGTCGCTCGGTAGCAATCATGTCGTCATGGGGCGGTTGCGGCTGGTGGCGGTAGCTGTGCTGACCTGGATGGCGGGTGGATGCATGGGCAGCCCACCATCCGTGTCGCCACCGGCGGCACCATCCACCACCGTGCATGTGCCTTCCGAGGATGCGCTGAGCTGCTACAACGCGATCGACAGACTGGATGCTCCACCCACGGACTATACGGTTGTGCTCGGCGTGCTCGCTCTTCCGACCGAGCGCGTGGTGCAGACTTCTCCGACTGCGGAAAGCGTTAGCGATCCGGCCGCCCGGCTGTTCGCCAAGCAGGACCTGGTCGTACGAGTCGGCGCCGGTAGACCTACGACTCAGCGACGCCAGCGTTGGACATGCCCGCATTGATTGGGGCAACCCAGGAACGGTTGGCGATCACGTACGCGTCGAGACTTCCAACTGTGCCGGTGCGTCCACGCCCCAGTGGGTCGCCTTTGCCGGCGGTTACTACGTCGATGAACCCAGGTACCTGCCGATCGTGGTCGAGTCCGGGGTGCCCGCGAGGTCGTCCGGGTTGCGGTCGGCACAGGTTGCGAGCCGACCTGAGTACCGACCGCGAAGTCCAACCGAGACCGGCTATCCCAGCGTCGTCGAGGAGGCGCAGGTTGGACGCGCTGCCACGCGGCGCGGCGACCGGCGACACGCGGTGAAGAATCGGGCCATGGAATTCAGTCGCACTCCAGGCAGGCCCACCGGCATGCGTCGCCTGTTGTTCCGGGCGCCGATCCTGCTCTACCGCGCGGGCCTTGGCGGCGTTCTCGGCTCCCGGTTTGTACTGATCGAGCACGTTGGGCGCAGGACCGGTACGGTCCGCCAGACCGTGGTCGAGGTCGTGCGCCGGCACAACGACGAGGTCACGGTCGCGGCAGGCTTCGGTCCCGGCTCGGACTGGTACCGAAACCTGCTGGCCCAACCGGACGCAACGATCCAAATTGGACCTCGCAAGTTTGTGGTCACTGCCCGGCGGGTGCCGGACGCCGAACGCTCCGCAGCGATGCTCGACTATGCCCACCGGCATCGCCGCGCCGCTCGGGGACTGGCCCGATTCATGGGATTCTCCGTCGACGGCAGCGACGCCGACTACGCGGCGATGGGCAGAGCACTGCACATGCTGCGCTTTGAGCCGCGGACGTGATCGGGGGCGGGCCGACAACTGCCACCCGCCCCTCCCTATCCATCGGCCGCCCCCAAGTCGTTCTCGGGGGGGTCGGCATCACGCACCGAATTCAGATCCGGCCCGGGTGACCTCACGCGCCGAGCCGGTCGGGCGTTGGCGGGGTAAGAGACCGAAGCACACCCCTGGGAGGCCGGTCGTGAAGCGTGTACTCAACCCCAAGATGCTCTACTTCGGCACCCCTGTTGTGCTGATCAGCTCGCTCAATGACGACGGCACCACGAATGTCGCGCCGATGTCGTCGGCGTGGTGGGTGGGGAACACGGCGATGCTGGGCATGAGCCTCGACGATCACTGTCGTTGTTGTTGAGGCACTTCGAGCGGCCAGAACCCGCCCTCCCGCAAGGGCGATCAGCGTCGAACAATTCGGAAGGCTGTTGGCTGATCAACGCGATCCGAGATCGCCAAGGTCGTCGTTGACAAGCCCCGACTTGTGCGTCGCGGTCTCCCGTCCGCCGGCCGGTTGCGAGGTGTCTCCGAAGAGGATCGACGCTAGAAGCGGAACCAATTCCGCATAGGCACCGGTCTCCGTCCACGAGAGGTTGGCCGGGGGGGCGATGGCAACCTCGAGCCTCAACGTTGTTCCCTCCAAGCTCGTGGTCAACGTCAAATCGTCCACCATTCGCCGGGCCACCCACATGCCCCGCCCGACTGAGAACGTTCTCGGCGGAAGGTCCTCGGGAAGGGGTGCCGTCGCACCACGTCCAGAGTCAACAACATTCGCTATCAGCCGGCCCGTTTCGCTGCGCAACAGAATGAACTGGCCCACGCCGCCGCCGTGAAGGACTGCGTTGGTCAACCCCTCGTTGATGGCGAAGACGAACGCCATCGCACGTCCGTTGTCCAAGCCCGCCTCGAGGACGTTCGCGTAACACGCTGACCGCAGGCGCTTGAAATCAGTAACGCCGAAGTGCTCCATGACCAGCACGCCACCTGTGCCCCAGCTCGTCATTGCTGCTCCCGGTTCACACGCATCCGCCAGGGCGATCGCCGGGGTCTGAGGCGACGCCAACAGAGTAGTCGTAGCGGTCGACGCCGCAAATATGGTTCTGCTGATTTGGAGGCCGTCGAATCAGCGCTACGACCTCAGCTGCACGAGAGGCTCTGCGTCGTCCGGAGCCGATCGTCCCGCTCCTACCGCGATGACATCCGAGCACATTTCGTCAGCCACGTCGATGACTGGACCCTCGACTCGATCGGCGAAACAGTTGATGAACGCGCCCAACCCACCGTCGCGGTACACGTGATGCGCGTCATCTACCAGATCGCAGACTGGGCAGACGAGCTCGAGGATGGACTGCTCACCGTGGAGCCGGCGCTTCTGCCGGCCGCCTAGTTAATCCAGCCCGCTCAATGTCACGCATCCACTCGGGCCGCGACGAGCAGGTGTCCAAGAAGGACGGCGCGACCGCACACGGTAAGCCGCAGCCAATCAGGCTGGGTACGCGCGGATCTCGGTTGCTTTGATTGCTGCCCATACGCGTTCGCCGGCCGCGAGGCGAAGGTCGGCGGCGGCGGCAGCGCGACCACCTCGCCAGCCGCAATGGAAAGCGCCAGGTCCAACCTGAAGCTGCCCCCGATTGACGACGATGTGACTGTCGCGCAAGGCGGCGGTCACGGTGCCGTTAGCCATTTGTCCCGCAAGGTCACCAGGATCGCGACCGAGACACACAGCAAGACGAGACTCAATACGATCGCATCCTGTAGGTCAACCTCCAACGCCAGGTAAGCCGCCAACGGCATAGTTTGGGTTCGGCCCGGAAAGTTCCCTGCGAAGGTGATGGTGGCGCCAAACTCACCGAGGGCGCGAGCCCAGCACAAGACGGCGCCAGCCGCGATGCCGGGGGCCACAAGCGGCAGCGTGACCCGACGAAACGTGGTCCACCGTCTGGCACCTAACGTCGCCGCCGCTTCCTCGTACCGAGTGTCGGAGCCGCGTAGGGCACCCTCCACCGCGATGACCAGGAACGGCATGGCGACGAATGACTCCGCGATGATCACCCCCCAAATGGTGAAGGGGAATGAAATGCCAAAGGTCGAGTAAAGCCAGGATCCGACGATGCCTCTACGGCCGAACACTAGGAGCAACGCGACTCCGCCAACGACCGGCGGAAGGACGAGCGGGACCGTGACGAGAGCCCGGAAGATCTTTCGGCCGGGGAACTCAACCCGAGCGAGCAGCCAGGCCAGGGGGACACCCACCACGATGCAGAAGATCGTCGAAGCCGTGGCCGCCTCCAAGGACAGCCGCAGCGCGGTGAGGACTCCGGGCTCCGTGAGCCGCTCGAGAAGGGTGGGCCACGGCGCCCGCACGAGCAGTCCGACCAGCGGCAGGACGAGGAAAGCCAGGGCGATTGCCGCCGGCACCAACAGTGCCACCGGAACGCGCCTACCGACCTTTCGCCGCGGCGCCCTGGCTGGCGCCTCGGTCTCCTCGATCCTGCCGCCGATCGTCATCGACCTACGGAGCCTGGAATCCGGCCTTTGAAAGAACGTGCCTGGCCGGCGCGGTCGAGATGTACGCGACGAACGCCTGTGCTCCGGCCTGGTTGGGTGCGTTCTTCAGGACCGCGATTGGGTAATCGTTGATCGCAGTGGCCGACTCGGGGAATTCGATGCCGTCCACATCGGCCGACGCCGCCTTCGCGTCAGTTCGGTACACCAACGCCGCATCAACCTCGCCAAGCTTTACCTTCGACAACGCCTGCTTCACATCCTGCTCCAGGGTGACCGGCGTTACCGTCACATTCGCGTTCTTTAGCGCCGTCTTCGCGGCAGCACCACACGGGACCTGCTCGGCACACAGCGCCACCTTGACGGCCGGGTTGGCCAGATCCGCGAGATTCGTAATGCTTTTCGGATTGCCCTTGGGCACCGCAATCACGAGCTGATTTTTCACAAACACTGACGACGTGCCGTCGACGCCGCCGGCGTCGCTCACAGTCTTCATAGTCGCTGGGCTCGCCGAGGCAAAGACATCCGCCGGCGAACCCTGATTGATCTGAGTCGCCAACGCCGAACTTCCGGCGAAGTTGAAGGTCACCTTGGATCCAGGATTCGCTGCCTCGAAATCCTTGCCGATCTGGGTAAACGACTCGGTCAAGGACGCCGCGGCGAAGACGACGATGTCCCCCGTCACACCGGACGAGGTGGTGGTCGTCGGGCTGGGAGTGTCCGACCCGTTCGACCCGCATGCGCCGACAGTCAAAGTGACGACCGCCGCGACCGCCGCCGCGGCGACTCGCATCCACTTATGTCTCACGTGTTGGTCCTCCCGTGTAACACCAAGTTGTGTGGATCTTGCTCGACCATTACAGCGGTCGACTTGATGACGGCGACGGCGAGCGATCCCACCTGCAGACCAGGTTCGTCGACGGCTTCGCGGCTCATCAACGCCACGATCCGAAATGGCCCAGCCTGAATGTCCACCTGCGCCATAACTGAGTCCTTGACCACCGCCGTCACGATTCCCCGCAAGCGGTTACGCGCCGACGACCGCCCAGAGCCCACGTCCGGGTCACTCGCCAGTGATTGGGCGAAAGCGGCGAGGTCCGGTCCGTTGACGGTGCGCTTTCCGTGCTCGTCGCGGTGGGCCGGCAGGCGACCCGCATCAACCCAGCGACGCATGGTGTCGGCGCCGACGCCGAGCAGCTCCGCCGCCCCGCCGATGCAAAACGCGCTCACCGGGCCACCATACCTTCGCAGATCCGAGCTGTCATGGGCAGGCCAGCCCGCTAATACGACAGGTTTTGCACACACAAGGCCGTACTTGCAAGATTGGACAGATGAGCGACCTGGTACCCTACCGGCCTGGACGTCGATGACCGCCGAGCAGTCCCGGCGCTGGGACCAGCTACTACACGGCATCGCCGAGACCATCACGCCTGGACCGCGGCTCGTTGTGGTCGACGGCAAACGTCACGTTGCCGCCTACGGCGACCGGCCAGCCGACACTCTCGCCGCGATGGGCCAAGACTGCTCCCGCCTCTCGAACAAGCATCTGCGATGATCGGCGCCATGCCGAACGTCGAGCCGGCCGATTATGAAGACTTCAAGGGGACTATCGCCCACGAGGCCAGCCACTTCGATCACGGCGTCTATGAGGTCTGGTGGGACGCCAACAAAAGATATCCAGATTGGCCGTTGAGTCAGCGACTCGCCATTGCCGAACGGGTAGTCCACGACTTGATCGCCAACTACGACATCCGGTTCTTCCGGGCCAATTGGCTAGAGAGGGAGCACCCAGAACCCATCGCGGATGCCGACGTAACAACGGTGTTGCGCTCCTGGTCCAGCTGGGTGGTGCCGCAGGACGGCAACGCGATCGTGTGGTTCCGGATTGCCGATCCTATGACCCCAACACCTCAACGACCCGAGGCCGACTCGTCAACGTAGGCAAGGTCGGCAGGCTGTGCCAACTGCGTGACGTGATCAAGTCAGCGGCCGAGCGCTCGGGATGAACTCTATGTCTTCACATCCGGCTCTGTGCTGCCGGCAAGATCGTCGATACACTAACTCGCCACAATCAATAGAGTGTCCCGAAATCTGTTGCGCCGTTCGGTCCTTGTCGGACTGATGGTTGGTCCGTCGATCGGCGCTACTGCCGGCTGCGACGCCGTCGCCTCGCATCCCGCAGGTGGCTCGACTGCCACGTGCTCCATCGGCCGAGCCGCTCGCGCGGCAGTTGGTCTCGCAGGTGCGGCGACTGCTCAGCCGGAAGGGGTCACAAGACGTTGAATGCCTCGATCTCGTCGAGGCCGTAGTTTGGTCCGTGCAGGGTCAACGCGATCTCAGCGACGTCCGGCGCCACCGTTGCCGCCTCAGCGACCGCACGGCGGCCAAACCCGCGAATCTCCTCGTAACCGAAGTCGCGTAGCGGGGGCACGCACGCCCAGGAACAGGACTGCCTGCGCGCGGAGCGATCCGTCGCTTTGCGCAAGAACACGCTCGCCGATCTTTGGCTTGATCCGGCCCTTGAGGCTGAGTCGACGCGCGGCCTCAAGGTCGACGCCATGCAGCCCTTGCGCGTACTTCAGAACGAGCATGTCGGCTGGCACCGATAGAGCATCGCCATGCAGCACTCGTACTTGGATTGAACCCACGCGAAGCCCTCCTAGTGGTCTGGCGCATCCCACCACGGCCAAGCGGCATCCTGCAAGACGCGGTCAACCGAAGGGTCAGGATCTCGGAAAGCGTTTCACGATGCGGCTATTCGCCGGGGCGTAAGCGGCAGTGTCGATGCCCCACGAAGTGATGTGTGTCGGGTTGATCCGGATGAGCATCGTGTCGAAGCCAGGCCCGAGCCGTTGGCCGCCCTCGGAGGAGATTTCGGCTCGGCCTCGTATGGTCACACCTCGCGGGGTCCACGGATTGACGGTTGCGAGGTCGTCAACCACGAACGCCACCCACGGGTTGGCTTCGATGTTGCGCAGGTATAGCGGTCGCCGGGTGGACAGCTTTTGGCCACCGACCTCAATTGCTGTGTGGTCCTCGCTGAGGCGGAACCCTGTCGGCACCACGTGCGGACGGCCACCGGCGGTCACCGTCGCCAGGCGCCCGAGCCGCTGAGCATTGAGATACTCGATTTCGTTCTCAGTGAACACCACACCGGCTCCTTCCTCGTACGTGGCCGGGGCGACCGCTACCCGGTCGGAGTGAGTCGGATGACCGGTATGACGCGGTCGGTCTTCACCTGGTACTGACCGAACCTCGGTGCTGCCGTGGTGATCTGCCGCCACGCATCCTCACGTTCAGCCCCATGCAACTCCTCAGCGTTCACGGTCACCGTCCTCCCGGCCGTCTCGATCCGGACACGGTCGGGGTGAGCCGCTAGGTTGTAGTACCAGTCGGGGTTCCGGGGCGCTCCCGCGGCGGACGCCACGACCAGCCAGCTGCCGTCTGGACCGGGAAACCAGCCAACCGGGGTGGAGCGTTCGACTCCACTTCTGCGACCTACCGTGGTCAGCACGAGCGCATTGAATCCGGCCGCCCGGCCACTCCTGCGGACACGTTTGATCATCTGCCGGTTCAGCCACAGCATCACCTTGCCGCCGGGCTGGCGAGCGCCGCGAGTCCCGTTTCGGGTAGTAAAACTCACCATCGACCTCCTTCGTGGGACGGGGGATACGGATCACGGGAGCGGCCGGCACGAGCGCACCGGTACGCACCCGCCGCCCGCTCTGATCCGCGTCTGCGTTGTCCCATTGATCGTATGTGGAACAGACTATCGCGTCCACAACTCGTCTTCCAGATAGACGCAACCGCTAGAGTGTGAGGATGCGAACACCGGGGCCGAGCCGTCCGCGAACACATCGGGCCAGTGCTGCGCACGATGAGGTCGGTCCGGCGCTGCTCATCCTCACCCGCGCCTACCTCGGCGTGATCGCCCCAATCGTCGGCGACTTGCCCCACGGATCACGCGGCTACCACACGCTCGGCGCCGTGATACGCGGCGACCATCCCAGTCAACTGGCCCTAGCCACCTGGCTGGGCATCGACCGTACGGTCATGACCTACCTACTTGACGATCTGGTCGCCGCCGGCCTTGTCGAACGCCAGCAAAACCCGCTCGACCGGCGCCAACGACGAATCGTGGCCACGCCGCGCGGCGAGCAAACCCGAGCGGAACTCGAAGCGAAGATCCGTCGAGCCGAGGACGACCTGCTCGGCGCGCTCGACAACCACGAGCGGAAGTCCCTTCGAAACCTCCTTGCACGAGCGGTCGCCGGACTACCCACCGCCGCAAACCCATGCGGCCCCGAATGTTAGGCGCTCGACGCTCGTATTCTGGAAGGGTCGGCTTTCGCCTAGACCTCGACATCGGAGCCCATGATGACCGTACGGTCGCGCGGCAGGTTGAAGTGTTCGGCGGCGTCAGCGGTGATGTGGGAGGTGGCTATGAACAGCCGCTTGCGCCAACGAGCCATCGTGGGTTTGTCACCGCTGCGAAGCTCGATCTTCGACAGGAAGTAGGAGGCTTCGTAAATCTCGAGCTCGCCCTCGGTCTGTGCCGGGTCGAGGGTCCTGAGCGCGGCTGGTACGTCCGGCGTTTCCATGTATCCGTACCGGGCGGTGACATGTGTAATGCCGTCATCGGCGTAGCCGAGGTCATCGACGGACATCCGCTCGGTGGCGGGGATTGGGGGCATGGGCTCCGTTTCGATCGACATGATCACGATATGTTGGTGCCGGACGTGGTTGTGCTCGACGTTGGCCCGCAGCGCCAGCGGCGCGGTCTCCTTGCCGCGGTTGAGGAAGACAGCCGTACCACGTCTTGCGCCGCGGCCGTACGCCCCGGCGGAAGTCCTCGGTGGACGACCGTTCGACTGGGACGCTGAATGCACCTTGGTCACGATCCCTCCGCGGCTGGCTCGGCGCCGGATGATCGACGCATAGCGTCGGACGATACCGGTCCCGGGTGCTCGGCGTTTCACGGACAGACCGCCGATGACAGACCGAAGAGACCAGCCCTGCTGACAGTTGGCTCCGGTCACGGCCCGGGAAACATACGGCTTCTTGACGCCCGGCTGCGCTCCGATCGCCACCTCCGAAGCTGCCGGCCTGGTACACAAGAGACGGAGGCACCGCAATGGCACGGTATTTCAATCGGGACACGCTCGCGATCGTCGCGGCCCTGGTGGGGCCGTTGCTCATGGCGGTGGCGCTGGTGCCGTGGCGCACAAGTGTGTCCAGCGTCAACGCGGCTCTCGTCATGGTTGTCGTCGTGGTGGCGGTGGCCGCCAACGGCAGCCGCCTCGCGGGGGCGCTCGCGGCCCTTTCCGCGGCGGTCTGGTTCGACTTCTTCCTCACCGAACCGTTCAACCGCTTCACCATCGCGGACCGGGCTGACATCGAGACGACGGTCCTGTTGCTGATTGTTGGACTGGCGGTGTCCCAGCTGGCCACCCGAGTACGCCAGCCTGAAGGTCATCACAATCACGGATGCCGGATATCTGAAACGAATCCACGACACCGTCGAGCTCGCCCGTTCCGCGCGGTCGCCGCGGGTGGTGGTCGAACGGGTTCGCGGCGAGCTGACCGAGCTGCTCGACTTCACCGAATGCCGGTTCGAGTACGGATCGCTTTGGGAGACCCGCCGCGACTGGAGCGCGACGGCAGCATCGCGTGGTCTCGCCGGCATTGGGATGTCGATCGGCTGGGACTACCCCAGGACGAGGTCGAGCTGCGCGCGTTTCGGGACGGCAGCTATTACGGTCGGTTCATGCTGCGTGGCACACCCGGTGCGGTCCCCCCGCTCGAAGCGCGTCTCGTTGCGGTCACGTTGGCCGACCAAGTTGGCGCCACGAAGGTTTGAATGTGGCTTCGTATGTGGAGGTTGACGTGTCCACAGCGTCCCTGCGCTGCCCACTTGAGGTGATCGGCGTAGTCCGCACCGCCCGAGCAGAGGCCGAGTCGACGCCCATCCAGTCGATGCTGAACCGCGCCGAGGGTGGGTTCGACTACGAGTGGCTGCTCACCTGGCTGCACTTGTCCGACGTCGATCAGCCCGCTGCGTTGACGCAGGTCCCTTCCTGCTTCGCCCAGAGGGCCAGACGATCGGAGTCTTTGCGATGCGGGGACCGCAGCGGGTCAATACGATCGGGCTGAGCCTGGTCAAACTTGTCGAGGTCACCGGGCGCCCCTCCGCCGGTCGCGCTCGCCGATGCCTCCGATGATCCCGGCTACGCCATCTGTTGCTTTCCGACACCAACACTTTGGCGCATTTTCCCCTCATCGCCGGTGTCACCTACTTCGTTCTCGGCGCCGAGCAACTTCTCAGCCTGGTATCGCGCGAGGATGTCTCCACATTGGACCGGACCTCGGCGATTGCGCTCTATGGCGGTATCGCGCTCTACCTTGTCGGACGATTCGCGTTCCTGCGGATGACGTCCCCCGCTCAGTTCGCTGCGATCGGCCGCCTGGTTGCTCTGATACTCGCGGCTCAGTCGCTGCCGGCCGCAGCCGCCCTCGGCGTGCTCGCGGCAGTCCTGCTCGCATTGGTCGGGTACAAGCAGCTGGCCACGGTCAGACCGTAAATCGAACCACCACACGGCGGATCACGGTCACATCATGCCGTTCTCCAGCTGGTCGAAGACCAGCAACCACCAGGTACGGTTGCCCGCGAACGCGGCCGGATCACGGCGTTCCAGCCGCTCGCGGATCTCACCGACCCAAGCGACGGCCGCGTCCTCGTCCATCCCGTCGACACCGGCTTGCAGCGTGCCTGTCTCACGGAGGAAGTCGACGAGGTCGGCCACACTGGAGTTCACGAAGAGGTCCGGCAACTCCGCCAGCGGGTCGACGGCGAAGACGCCTCCGATCCCAACGCCGATGTCGCGGCCGAGGTCGTTGCCGACACGGTAGAGTCCGCCCCGCATCATCGGTCGCGCCTCGCTCTGAGGGTCGGCATGGAAGAAAGGCTCTACCGCGTCGGGCAGGTCCACCAGCGCTGCCTTGTCCGCGGCTGTGATTTCCCACCGTTGCAAGGTTTCCTCAGGAATCCACACGACATGAGCTAATCACGAAGCGAACGGAACGCGGCGCGGATCTCCCTCGCGAACAGCTCCGGCTCCTCCCAGCGCACCAACCGCGCCGACAAGCAGAAGGCGAAGAAAAGCAGCCCAGCAAATCGCTGGTACCACTTTCAACGGCGACCCCAACCGGCAAAGGCGCCCCAGTCGACAAAGACGCACGCATCGTCGCCTACGACCCAGGCATCATGTCCGGGCGGGATCACGGCGAAGTCCCCTGGCACAAACTCGGCTTCGTCCCCGTCGTTCATCACAACCTTCATCCGGCCGGCGACGATGTAACCCACGTGGTTGGCCTGACAGCTGTCGGTTTGCGCGACCGGCTTCATGTTTACCGACCACCGCCAGCCGGGCAGATACGTTGCTCGACCGACGCCACTGCCGGCGAGGTTGACCAGGTCGACCTGCCCGGCGTCACCAGCAAAGCGCACCGTCTCCTCGGGTGAATCTAGGCTCATGCGCACAAGACCAGCCATCGTCGCTCCCCACTTCAATTAGTCAGCTTCAGTCGGTAGACGCGCACCGCATTGCCGGCAAGCACGAGGGCCGCCGTCTCGGCGTCCGGGCACAGCTGCGCCACGGCTCGGGCGTTGGCGGCGATGCCCGGAACCCCGGGCCAGTCCGTGCCGAAGATCATGCGCCGCGACAAGCGCGTCCAGTGGTGGCGGGCGTAGTACTGCGGCAGGCGCGATGGCGGCAGGCCGGCGAGGTCAATCCACACGTGTTCGTTGCTCATGGCGAGGAACGCGGCGGCGTCGTACCACCAGCCGCGCCCACCATGGGCGAGCACGATGTCAAGCTGGCGGAAGTCACGCAGCACGTCGTCGAGCAAGACTGGGTCGGCGTACTTGTTGGACGATCCGGGAAACACGCTCGTTCCACAATGGACAACTACCGGCAGGCCGAGGCTCTGGCAGATTTCGTACGCCGGATACATCGCCCGGTCGTTGGCCGGGAAGCCACCATGCACCGGATGGACCTTGAGCGCGACCGCGCCGAGCGCCATCTGTCGACGCCACTCATCGTCGATGGGGTAATGCAGGTGGGGGTTGAGATTGCCGATCAGGCCAATCCGGTCCGCATGCTGCGCTGCGAGCGGAACAATGTCCTCAATCGGCTGGATGCCGGTTACCTTCGGACTGTACTCGGCCAAGAGGAGCGCCTTGTCTACGCCCTCGGCCCCGAGGTACTCGTCGAACTTGGCGGCATCGACGGTGCCATCGTCCGCGTAAACCCGCTTCATGATCGACGTCCCGCCGAAGTCATGCGCCCATTGATGCCAGGACGGCTTCAATGTGGACAGTCGTGCCGCGTGCAGGTGCACATCGACCAGTGGCAACCCGTCGAGCACCAGACCCCCTTACTTCTGCAATACCTCCGACGCCGATTCGCGCAGCTCCACTCGACGGATCTTGCCGGTGGCGGTGGCGGGGTAGGCATCGACGAACACGATCCGCCGTGGTCGCTTGAACGATGGCAGGCCGTCACGGCAGAAGTCGGCAAGGTCCTCCTCCGTCGCGTTGGCACCGGGGGTCAGTACCACGAACGCGACCGACTTCTCCAGGCCGTCGGGGTCGATCCCGGCGACGACGACGGCTTGACCGACCGCGTCGTGTGCGAGCAACCGTGCCTCCACTTCGGACGGTGACACCCAGATGCCGCCAGCCTTGAGCATGTCGCCGGTGCGACCGAGGCAGGCGTAGTACCCGTCGGCGTCGCGGACATAGGTGTCGCCGGTCCGTACCCATTCACCTAGAAAGACCTGCCGCGACACGGCGTACCGCGACCAGTACCCGGTCGCGGCCGACTCAGCCCGCACGAGCAGCGAGCCGGGCTCGCCGGTGGACACGTCGTTGCCAACCTCATCGACGACCCGCAGCTCGTAGCCGGGGACCGCCTCGCCGGTCGTACCAGCCCGCACCGAACCGGGCCGGTTGGACAGGAAGATGTGCAGCGTCTCGGTCATCCCGATGCCGTCGAGGATGTCGATGCCGAAGCGATCGGTCCAGCGGTGGTAGAGCCCGGCCGGGAGTGCTTCGCCGGCCGAGACCGCCAGTCGCACACCGGCGAGCGCATCAGCGGGCAGATCTGCGCGCAGCATGTTGGCGAAGAAGGTCGGACCGGCAAAGAAGAGGGTGGCACCGTACTCCCGGGCCCGCGCGACGAGCGTGTCCGGCCTGGCCGGCGGTGGCTCGAGGACCGCCGACGCCCCCACCGAGAGCGGAAAGAGCAACGAGTTTCCCAACCCGTACGCGAAGAACGCTTTGGCGGCCGACAAAGTACGGTCCTCGGGCCGGATCCCCAACACCTGCGCACCGTACGTCTCGCAGACCACGCGCACCGAGCCGTGCCGGTGCATCGCGGCCTTCGGCATGCCGGTAGTGCCCGACGTGTACAGCCAGAACGCCGGCGAATCCGCGATCGTGGAGTAGACCGCCTCCCTCGGCGTGGCCGCCGGCAGGATCGAAGCCAGTTGATCCGTGCTCAGCAGGACCCGCAGCTCGGGGGCCTGGGCCGCCGCGGCCGTGGCGGCGTCGGTGTACTGGGGGGAGTAAGTGAACATCGGCGCGCGCGAGTCGCGAAGCAACTCGGCGACGTCGTCGCCCGGCAGGAAAGTGGACACCGGCACGGGAATCGCACCGATGCGCATCGCGGCCAGGTACAGCGTCACGAACTCGGGGGAGTCCGCCACCATCATGAGCAGCCGCTGCTCCGGCAGCAGACCGTGCTCGGCTATCACCGATGCGATGCGGCAGACCGCATCGAGCAGCTGAGCGTAGGTGAGCTCGCCCGCGGCACCGGTCACGGCGACCCGGTCAGCATCGCCGGCCGCGACGCGCCGGTCGAGCAGGTACTCGCAGACATTGAACAGCTCCATCGAAAGCTGCCCTCTCTTCCCTGGACGCGTCGTTGCGAGGTCAGGTCAAATGCACGTACTCGTAGTCGAACGGCTTTCCGTTGATGCCGTTGCGTGGCGGGGCGATCCAGGCGGCGATCTTGCCCAGATCGTAGACAGGTCGCATGAGTGAGCGGACGTACGACTTGTCCACTTCGGTCGGTAGCCAGGTCGGCTTCCGCGGGGCCCATTCGCCTTCCGAGATGACCTCGCCCTGGGGTGTCGCGAATATGCCCCTGAAGGTGCCTACCTTCCGGTTGAAGGCGACATGCGGAAGTCGCAGCCGAGTGGCCAGCCCCGCGCTTTCCAGGATGCGGTTCCACCGGTTGATGCCACTCTGGCAGTCCGCGATGTAGTGCGTGCGAAGGTCCGTGTTGAGCCCGACCAACGCGGCGACCTCGTTCTGGACGATCGCCCCCTCCTCGTCGACGGCATCGACCATTGTGGAGTCGTCGGTGAGCCGATGGTCATCGCGGCGTCGTTCCTCGTTCCACCGTCCCTTCAACCCGGCTGTGTAGTAGTTGGCCACGTTGGTGGAGGTCTCGCTGCCGAAGAGGTCGAGCGAGACGCTGTAGTGGAAGTTGATGTACTTCTGGATGATGTCGAGCGGGATTCCACCGTGCGCGACGACATCGTCGGTATCGTGCTCGGTCATCAGCTGGGCTGTCCGCTCGACGACCCGGTCAACGCCGGTCGTCCCCACGAACATGTGGTGCGACTCTTCTTTGAGCATGAACTCGCAGGTGCGCGACAGCGGGTCGAAGCCACTCTCCTTCAACGTGCCCAGCTGATACTTGCCATCGCGGTCAGTGAAGTATGTGAACATGAAGAACGACAGCCAGTCCGGCGTCTCTTCGTTGAACGCGCCGAGGATGCGGGGTGCGTCCTCGCTGCCGGAGTTGCGATGCAGCAGCTCTTCCGCCTCCTCGCGGCCCTCGCGTCCAAAGTGGGCGTGCAGCAGGTAGACCATCGCCCACAGGTGCCGGCCTTCCTCCACGTTGACCTGAAAGAGATTGCGCAGGTCGTACAGACTCGGCGCGGTGGCACCCAGGTTGCGTTGCTGTTCCACCGAGGCCGGCTCGGTGTCGCCCTGGATGACGATGAGCCGCTGCAGTTCGGCGCGGTACTCGCCGGGTACGCGTTGCCAGGCCGGTTCACCTTTGTGCTCGCCGAACGCGATGCGCCGATCGCGATCGCGCTCGGCCAGGAAGATCCCCCAGCGGTAATCCTTCATGATGACATAGTCGAAGTGCGCCCATCCCTCTCGACCAACGCTGGTCGCCGTACGCAGGTAGACGTCGCGTGTGGGCAGAGCCGGACCCATCGACTCCCACCAGCTGAGGAAGTTCGGCTGCCACGACTCGAGGGCGCGTTGCAGCCGGCGATCCTCGCGCAGGTCGACGTTGTTCGGAATCTTCTCGCTGTAGTCAGCGGCGCTCGTCATGGTTCACACCCGCTTCCTGTCGAAGTCGGCGCGGTGGCCGGTGCCGTAGGCGCGCAGCGCGCCCTCGGGTCCGGCGGCGTTCGGGCGGTTGAATATCCAGTTCTGCCAGACGGAGAGCCGGCCGAAGATCTTCGTCTCCATCGTTTCCGGACCGACGAACCGATAATTCGCCTCCATGCCGCTCAACGCGTCGGGGCTGAAGCTCGCCCGCTCCTCCACGGCGATGCGCACCTCTTCCGACCAGTCGATATCGTCGGGCGCAAAGGTGACCAGGCCCAGCGCCAGCGCATCATCGGCGACCAACGCCTCGCCGGTCCGGCCCTCGGCGGCGGCGAGCCCCTTCTCATCACCGTAGAACCGGCTCTGCAAGCGCGTGAGCCCGTTGCCCATCGGCAGCGGGCCGAGGTTCATCGCACCGAGCGTGATATAGGCTGGCTCGGCGCCCGGGTCGGTCTCCTCGAGGACGCCGAAGAGGTGATAGGTCCGGTCGGCGGCCAGTGCGAACTCGAGCAGACTTCCGGCAAAACAGCTTCCCGGTTCGATGAGCGCGAGAAGGCTCCGACTGGTGACGTCCAGGCGCTTGAGCGTGCGCCGTAGGTAGAACACGACTTCGTTGATGAACCAGTCGTCCTGACCGGTGGCCAGCAACTCGTCGTAGGCAAGGACTCGCGCACGACTGCCAGTCGTACGTATCAGCCATGTACCGAGTTCGGGTTCGTTTGTACGCAGGTCGAGGATGACGTCGTCGATCTCGCGCGTGACCGCGAGGGGCCAGAACACGGCACCCTGCTCGCAAGCGGCGTCCACAGTGGCCGGTGGAGCGTCACCTGGCCCGGCGACCGTGATCTCCGCCGTACCGGCTGACCGGTCCAACACCGCGGTCACATGGTGATACCGGATGACGTCGTCGCCACGCTGCTTTTCCAGCGGGGTCAGGGAAACGCCGACCGCGTTTGGGACGACGGGTGAGCGTTCGGCGAGCTGGGTTGCCCGCTCGCGTACGGTCTGTTCCCACCGGGGCTTAGTCACGGCCTCATCGACGAGGCCCCATTCGACCGCCTTGCGGCCGCCGAGACCCTCGACCTTGGTGGCGAAGTAATCGGCTCGATCCCGCCGTACGTGACGCTTGTCCACCAGACGGGTCAGGCCACCCGTACCAGGGAGGACGCCGAGCAGCGGGAGCTCGGGCAGCGACACGGCCGACGAGCGGTCATCGATCAGCATGATGTACGCGCAGGCCAGCGCGAGCTCGTAACCACCCCCGGACGCCGAGCCGTTGACCGCGGCCAGATAGGTCTGGCCCGAGTGCTCGCTTGCGTCCTCCATCGCATTGCGGGTCTCGTTGGTGAACTTACAGAAGTTGACCTTCCAGCCATGCGAGGAGTCGGCCAGCATGCGGATGTTCGCGCCGGCACAGAAGACCTTTTCCTTGGCGCTGGTCAGTACGACCGCGCGAACCTCCGGGTGCTCGAAGCGCAGCCGTTGCACGATGTCGTTGAGTTCGATGTCGACGCCGAGGTCATACGAGTTGAGCTTCAGCTCGTATCCCTCACGTATGCCTGCGGTTTCGTCGACGTCCATCATCAACGTCGCGGTCGGCCCCTGCACATCGAGCTTCCAATGGCGGTATTCGCTAGGGCTGACCCGAAACTCGACGTGATCGGGCACCACCCCTCAATGTTCTACACTTCACTCGACGCCTGTCAAGCAGATGTAGCAGGTCTTGAGCGTGCTGGGAGGTGGGCATGCAGACCACGTCCGTCCCTGACGGCCCGCGCCGTCCCACGCTGAGCAGGCGTCACAGCGTCGGCATCGCGTCAGCCCGCTCCTGGCTGCTGACCGTACTGGGCGAGTTCGTGCTGCCCGCAGACGATCCTGTCTGGACGTCCACCATGGTCACCGTCCTCGGCGGTCTGGGCTTGGAGGAGAAGGCCGCCCGCCAGGCGCTGGCACGAACCGCGGGCGACGGGCTCCTCGAGACCGAGCGCGTCGGGCGGCGGGCCCGTTGGCGGCTCACCGACGCCGGCCGCCACCTACTCACCGACGGAGCCGAACGGATCTACTCGTTCGCGGGCCAGGCGTCCACATGGGACGGACACTGGTTGGTCATCAGTACCGCGGTGCCGGAGGGCCAGCGCGACCTGCGCCACCGGCTCCGGACGCGAATGGCCTGGGCCGGATTCGGCAGCCTCGGCACGAACGTGTGGATCAGCCCCGACACCGCCCGCGAGGCTGAGGCGAAGCAGTTGCTCGACGACCTCGGGCTGTCCCCCACGACCACGACCACTCGTCCGTTCGTCCCGTCGTCCGCACCGCCGCTCCGGACGCCGCGACCGGTCGCGGCTTGTTCATCGTCGAGCAGCTCGCGACCCAGTGGGGCGTCGACCTGCACCGCGACGGCAAGAGCGTCTGGGTCGAGCTCGAAGCCTGAATGACGTCAGCCGCTACCGTCGTGGTCGACGCGCACGACCTCGCCGATCGAGGCGATTTGCAGCACACGGCTGATCCGTTCGTGCGGTGAACGGATCACGAGCTCGCGGTCGAGTGAACGAAGCCGCTGCCAGGTCTGGAGCAATACGCCGATCGCGATCGAGTCGAGGAACTCGGTTCGGCTCAGGTCGACGATCACATCTCCGCCGAAGTCCTGCGCGACCGTCATCAACGCCGAGCGGAGACGGTCGGACGACTCGAAGTCGAACTCTCCGACCGCGGTCACGACGACCGGGTCGGTACCGCTCGTGGTGACCATCGCCCGTTGCGTGTCGGCGCGAACGAGCCGACCGGCGGTCCGGTACAGCACATGCGGGCGGACCGGGTGCCCGACGGGGACGCGCGGATGCTCGAAGTCGTCGCGCTCGTGGCGGACCATCCCGAGCCTTCGCATCACGCGCTGCGATCGCAGATTCGTACGTGCAGTCATCGACACGAACTCGTTGATCCCGAAGGTCTCGGTTCCGCAACGCAACGCGGCGCGCGCGCCCTCGGTCGCGTATCCCTGACCCCAATGGCGGCGCGCGAGTCTCCAACCGACCTCCATGGCCGGCGCGAACGGAAGGTCGTCGGGAATCGGGGCGAGACCGATGAAACCGATGAACGGTGCGACGCCGGGTACCTCGACCGCCCAGAGGCCGAACCCCATCTCTTCGAAGCGGGCTTCGATGCGGTCGACCATCGCGTTGCTCTCTTCGGTGGTCAGCACCGAGACGAAGTGCTCCATCACGACCGGGTCGGCGTTCAGCGCGGCGAACGGGTCACGATCCTCGGGGCGCCATCGCCGCAGCAGGAGCCGCTCGGTTCGTAGCTCCGGCGCATCGTCCACCCCCAGATCATCGCCCAGGCGGGCCCGCCGCGCGCAAAGCGGACTGCCGGCCCCGTCAGACGGCCAGCGCAACGGGTAGCGGCTCGGCGTGCGCGATCAGCAGGCGCTGCACCGGCCGGGTGAGGGCGACGAACAGCAGGCGGGTTCCGTGCTCGGACTCGGCGACGATCGCGGCCGGCTCGACGACGAGCACGGCGTCGAACTCGAGACCCTTCGCGAGCGACGCGGGCAGGAGCGAGAGCCGATGCGAGATGGTCGAGGCTTCGGGCAACGGCACGTTCAGGCCCACCGCGGCCAGATCGGCGCGGAGATCGTCGAGCATGCCCGCCGGGGCGATCACTGCGGTGGTCGTGAACGCGCGCGAGAGCGCGCCGGCGAGTCCGACGACGGTTGGTGCGAGGTCCTCGCTCGTCACTTGGTGCAGTTCGGCCGGCTCCCCTTCTTCGCGGGCCGAGACCGCCGCGGTCACGTGCGGCGCGGCTTCGGGCAGCAGGAGGTTGGCGTAGTCGAGGATCGCGGCCGGCAACCGGTAGCCGATCGTCAGCTCGGCCATGCGGACCAGCTCGGGTGAACCGAGGTGCGCGAGCGTGTCGTTCCACGACTGTGACGCGCCGGCGCCCGTCGCCTGCGCGAGGTCGCCGAGCACCGTGAGCGACGCGCCGATCGCGCGACGTGCCACCATGCGCAGCGCCATCGCCGAGAGATCCTGCGCCTCGTCGACGACCACGTGGCCGTAGCGTCGTGTCTCACCTTTGACGAACGCCTCGGCCTCATCGAGCAGGGGCAGGTCGGCCGCGGTCCACGGGTCGGACTCACCCTTGCGTGCCGGCGGTCGGAGCATCGCGTGCTGCTCGTCGGCGTCGAAGATGCCGCCGGCGGCGCGCGCGAGCGTGGCGCGACTGGTGAGCAGGCGCCGCACGAGCGCGGCCGGGTTCACCGGCCGCCAGAGCCCGTCGAGCGCGGCGCGCGCATCGCGATCGGCGGAGAGCATCTGTGAGAACTCTTCGCCCGACAGCGCGAGCAGATCGCCCCGCGTGAACAGGTCGTACGCGTGCCGCGGAGCAGGTCGCGGAACCGGAGGCGCGCGGCCGCGAACGACGGAACCCGTTGGCGAGCAGAATCGACCGCGGCCGCGACCGCTTCCGGCGTGATGTGGAGCTCACGCGAACGGAACGGCAGCACGAAGTCGGAATCAGGGATCCGAATGGCTTCCTCGCACGCACGGGCGATCACGCGCACCATCCGCGCGGTCGCCCTTGAGCCGGGCCGCGGTAGCGCTGTCGTTCGAGAGGATGCGGAATCGCAAACCGAACAGGTCGTCGACCGTCGACTGGCTCACCGAGGTCTCGCCGAGCGACGGGAGCACCTGGGAGATGTACTCGAGGAAGACGCGGTTGGGGCCGACCACGAGCACTCCCTGCCGAGCCAGCCGCGCACGGTGTTCGTAGAGCAGGAACGCGGCGCGGTGCAGACCGACTGCCGTCTTGCCGGTTCCGGGACCGCCCTGCACCACGAGGCACTCGTTGATCGGCGCGTGGATCACGATGTCCTGCTCGGCCTGGATCGTGGCGACGATGTCGCGCATCTGGCCGGTGCGCGCGTGGCGCAGCTCGGCGAGCAACGGGTCGGGGACTCCGCCGGCCGCGGCCGCGAGCACGGAGTCGGGATCGGTGAAGTCCTCTTCGAAGATGTCGGCGAGCTCGCGGTCGGCGAACGTGAAGCGCCGGCGCACGCGCAGGCCGAACGGGTCGGCCGCGGTGGCGCGGTAGAACGCGACCGCGACCTCCGCCCGCCAGTCGACGATGACAGGTCCGCCGTCGGGATCGTCGACCGCGGACGACCCACGTAGAAGACTTCGCCCAGCTCTTCTTCTATCCGCCCGAAGCACAGCACGGCCGACTCGTCCTCGAGCGAGCGCAAGCGCTGCATGAGGTGCCAGCGCACCGCGGCGCTGTCGAACTCTCCGGCGGCGAGATCCTCCTGGTTCACGTAGCCCTCGGTGCGGTTCCGCATCTCGGTGAGACACTTCGCCGCGAACGTCAGGTAGGCGCGTTCGCTCTCGACGTCGGGGTGCGGCACAGGGCCGACGAGGCTAGTGCAGCGCGTCGCACACGGCTCGCGTGATTTCCGATGCGACAATGCGCCGGTGACCGACGATCGCGACGACACGGCCGCCCCGGTTCGTGAGATCGAGCTGCGACGGGTGCGCCTGCCGCTCGTGCGTCCCTTCCGGACCGCACTGGGCACCGACCGCGAGCGCGATGCCCTCGTCGTGCGGGTCGCGACCGGGTCGGAAGAAGGGTGGGCCGAGTGCGTCGCGCCGCGTGAGCCCTTCTACGCGTCCGAATGGGTTGGTGGCGCGCAGGCGGTGATCCGCGAGTTCCTGGGTCCGCTGCTGCTCGCGTGACCGGTGTCGGCGCTCGGAGTCGGTGCCCGCTTGGCTCCGGTGAAGGCCCATCCGATGGCCAAGGCCGCGCTCGAGACCGCCGTGCTCGACGCCGAGCTCCGAGCGGAAGGGATCTCGCTCGCGTCGTACATCGGCGGGACCCGCGATGCGGTCGAGTGCGGCGTCGCGGTAGGGATCGCCGACTCGGTACCGGAGCTGCTCGACGAGGTCGCGTCGTACCTCGACGCGGGCTACCGGAGGGTGAAGCTCAAGATCCGACCGGGATGGGATGTCGAACCCGTCGCCGCGTTCCGCAAGGAGTTCGGTGACATCGTGCTCCAGGTCGATGCCAACGGCTCCTACCGGCTCGCCGATGCACCGCTGCTCGCCGCCCTCGACCGGTTCGAGCTGCTGCTCATCGAGCAGCCACTGGCCGAGGACGATCTTGTCGCGGACGTGGGCCTCGCACGGCTGATCGAGACGCCGATCTGCCTCGACGAGTCGATCACGTCGGCCGAGGTCGCGCGCGTCGCGATCGAGCTCGGCGCGTGCTCGGTGGTCTGCGTGAAGGCAGGCCGGGTCGGCGGTTACCTCGAGGCCGTGCGCGTGCACGACGTCTGCCGTGAGCGTGGTGTTGCAGTGTGGTGCGGCGGCATGCTCGAGACCGGCCTCGGTCGCGCCGTGAACCTTGCGCTCGCCGCGCTCCCCGGTTTCACGTTGCCGGGAGATCTCTCGGCGTCGGATCGCTACTTCGAGCGCGATCTCACACCGCCGTTCGTGCTCACCGACGGGCGACTCGCGGTACCGACGAAGCCCGGAATCGGCGTCGATCCCGACCCCGACGTGTTGCGCGACTTCACGACGGCTCTGGAAGTGGTGGTCGCGGCCTGACCCGTTGTGGCGGTGTCAGGGCAGGTCTTCGACCCGATCCACAACGTAAGGGAAGTCGTGGAGGCGACCCCGCCCGGCCGGCTGCCACGACGGCAGCAGCGCGGGCGGTGTCCCGTCGTCCGGTTCGGCGACGAACAATGAACGAGGAACGCACCGAACCACACGGCCGTACCCGCGGGCGCCTCGATCACGACCGCGGTGGCCGTGTCGACCGCGGTCGGGTCGGTGAGAGATCGTGTGGGTGGACGGGTCGCGACGCACAGGACCGTTCCGGTGCGAGCCGGGGATCACGCGCAGCGCGCCGTTGTCGACCGTCGTGTCGTCCAGGAACACGATCGCGGGACGACGTCCTGCGCCGCGGTGCCGACCGCGTGGTACCAATAGGGATAGTCCTGGTGCCATGGGAACTCGCTGCCCTCGGCCGCGCACTTGAAGTTGAGCTTCGACGTGAACCGGTCGACCTCTCCGCCGAACTCGCGGCGCACGGCACCACGAGCCGCTCGTCGTCGCACAGCGCTTCGAGCCGTGGGTCGAGGTGCGCGAAGGGTTCGAGCAGGCGGATCTGACGGCTGCCTTTGCTCCACTCCCATTGGATCGTGGTGCGCGACGAGAACTGGATGCGATGGCCGTCGGCGAGCGCGGCGACCTGGGCCTGCGTCGGGCCGCTCGGCACGCTCGGAGACGCGGGCCGAGACTTCTTCCGCAGCCGGCGCGGAGCTCGGCGCACTCGTGCGCATCGAGCAGCGATTCGCGGACGACGTATCCCGACTCACCGAAGGCCGCTCGCATCGGAGTCGCGGCGATCTCGGTCATGTGCGTCCTCGGTCGGGTCAGCTCAGATGCTTGCGGAGAATGGCAAGCCGTTCGTCCCAGGCTGCTCCGACATCGGTCATCCACGCAACGGCATCGCCCAAGGCGCCCGGCGTGAGCCGGTACCGAACCTGCCGACCGTCGCGTGGTCGAGTCGACGAGACCGGCGGCGGCGAGCGACGCG
>CAWDLN010000017.1:0-19536 GCA_963803115.1 uncultured Actinomycetota bacterium | reverse complement strand
GGGCACCTTGCCACGTTTGTTCGCGACTGCGGTGCTCGCTGGCGCTCGCTCCTCGCGCTCACGGCTCCGTACGGATTCCGGCCATGAAGGGCACCTTCCTCCGCGTGGTGAATTAGCCGGGGCCGGGGCTGATGACGCCGGCCTCGGGCTCCTCCAGCACCGCGGCACCTCGCGGGCGTCGGGCAGCCAACACCACGATGGCCACGCCCGCGAGCAGTAACGCAAGCCCGGGCACCGCCCCCGCCCGCGGTGTCTGCCCAAGCCAGGCCCAGGCGAGGAGGGCCGCACCCGGCACCTCGAGCAGGATCACCACCGAGACGGTCGTCGCGGACACCCGGCGCAGCGCGTAGTTGAACATCGAGTGCCCGAGCAGTTGCGGACCGACCGTCAACGCCACCAGCGCGGCCCACGCCGTCGCCGGAAATCCGGTCAACGGGACCCTTCCCACGAGACACACCACGAGCAGCGCCAGTCCGCACACCGTGTAACAGACCGCGGTGTACGTCGTCGTGCTGGTCGTGACCCGGGCCCGCTCACCGAGCGACGTATAGATCGCGGCCAGCAGGCCCCCGGCGATTGCCAGCAGATCGCCGAGGATGGCTCCATTCGCCGCCCGGACATCGGCTCCCGTCGCCCACGCCGCGCCGACGACCGCGACCCCGATGCCCACCCAGGTCCACATTGGCACCCGCCTGCCCTGCGATACCGCGATGAGCCCGGCCCAGACGGGCTGCGTGGCGACGAGCGCCGTCGCGGTCGCCACCGTTGTGAGCTTTGTGCTCGGCACCCAGGTCACGAAGTGACCCGCGAGCGCCAGCCCGGCGAGAACGCAGAACATTCCTTCGCGGCGGGCCTCGCCGAGCAGCGCCCGCAGCTCGTGGCGCCGCCGGACCGCGGCCGCCGGCACCAGGACCGGCAGCGCCATCGCGTTGCGCCAGAAGGCGATCGCCAACGCCGGCGCCGCCGCGTAGGCGATCAAGGGCCCAGATGTGGCAACCGCGAGCACGCCGACGACGAGCGCGGCTATGACCGGCGCATCGGACGGCGTCGTCTGGACCGCATCGCGCCGATCCTGCCAGGTCGGCCACAATGAATGCGTGAGCGGGCTGATCGAACTCTCGGCCGTTGACGGCGAGTACCTCGTTGGGCTCGCCGCCGCGACGATTCACGCCCGCCTCGACGGAACGCCGGAAAACGGGCAGTTGCCGAAGTCTCCAGCATTGCTGCGGGTCGGTTGCTCATTCGTCACCCTCGAAAGCGACGGTGCGCTTCGTGGCTGCATCGGCTCACTCGAGCCGATGCGCCCGCTGTACCGCGATGTTGCCCGTAACGCGGCAAAGGCGATGGTCGACCCGCGGCTGCCGCCGGTCACCGCGCATGAGTGGCCGGAGTTGTCGGTCTCCGTGTCGGTGCTGGGACGGGCCGCCCCGATGGCCGCGCGTCGCCTGGCCGATCTCACTGGCCAATTACGCCCATACGTGGACGGCCTGATCCTCTCGGCCGGTCGCCGGCAGGCGACATTCCTGCCCGCGGTATGGGAGAAACTTCCCGACCCGATCGACTTCGTCGGCGCCCTGCTCGTCAAGGGCGGCTGGGCTCCGGACCGGCTGCCGTTCGGGGTCATCGTGCATCGGTACGCCGTCACGGAGTTCCATTCGAAGCCCTCTCCTTACCATGGGCACGATGGACGCGCTGGTGAGTGAGGCGATGAAGAAGGCCGCCGTCGCCTGGCTCGCGGTCGGCAACCGCCCGGCGTATGCGGTGTGGTGCTTGTGGATAGACCGCGCGCTGTATGTCGTGTCCGGTCCGGGTGAACAGCCGGCTCCGGGACTGTCCAGCGCCGGCAAGGTGACGGTCCAGGCACGCGGCGACCACGGCGGCCTCATCGTTGAATGGACGGCCACGGTCCAGCGGGTACGGCCGGGCAGCGAGTTGTGGGACACGGTCGCCCCTCAATTGGCGGCAAAGCGGCTCAACGGCGCGCCCGCGCCCGCGCTGCTACAACGGTGGGCTGCCCACGCACTGTTAAGCCGCCTGGATCCCGTGGACGCAGTTAGCCAACAAACGGCGGGATAGCGATCTGGCCGCGGGCAACGGGGACCACGGTGCCGGTCACCGTTACCAAGGTCGCCTTGCCGTCCACAGCGGACACCGCACACTCTAACGTGGACGGACGATGAATCTCGATGCCCTGGCGCACCGTGTAGGTTGATTCGCCGTCGCCTGGTAGCAGACCGGAGTCGACGAGCCAGACACCAAGGCCGAGCGCGGCCGAGCCCGTGGCCGGGTCCTCGGGCACCCCCAGTCCCGTGGCGAACACGCGGCTGTGGGCCACTCGCCGGGATGCGTCCCACGAGAACACGTTGACCTCGGCGACGCCGGAACCCTTGGTGGCGACCGCCCGAGAAACGGCGTCCGGACTGACCGACAGGTACGGGAACTCGATCCCGCACCCGGCCATGCGTACTGCTGGCCCGACGAGGTCCACTTCGGACAGTCCGGCGGCTGCCAGGTACGGCTCGGGATCCAAGGGGGAACCGAGCGTCGGTGTACCACCGGTCAAGGTGGCGCGGCCGTCGGTGTGAACCTGCACCGGCAGCAGTCCAACCCCACACTCCTGGACCACCGGTCCGGCCGGGATGAGACCCCGACGCACCTGGGTAACCGCGGCGCCCACGCTCGGGTGGCCCGCGAACGGCAGCTCGGCCGAAGGGGTGAAGATGCGCAGCCGGTACGTCGCACCGTCCACTGTGGGCGGCAGCACGAACGCCGTCTCGGAGAGATGGAACTCCAGCGCCAGTGCCTGCATCTGGTCCTTGGCCAGATCCTTCGCTCCGAACACGACAGCCAGCGGGTTGCCGGCGAACGGCCGGTCGGTAAAGACGTCAACAACCTCATACTCAAGCGCGCTCACGCGCTCCACCTTAGGCGCGGGGCTCAGGCAACTACGCTGGACACGTGACGTCCACCAGGATCTACGTCGCGCGGATCACCGGCCTGAGTGTGTTTGACCCGAATGGGGACCAGGTCGGACGTGTGCGCGATGCCGTCGCGCGGATGCGGGAAAGCCGGCCGCCACACGTCGTGGGCCTGGTGGCCGAGATGCCGCTCCGTCGCCGGATTTTCCTGCCAATCGGCCGGATCATCTCCATCGACTCGGAGGCGGTCGTACTCGGTACCGGGACGATTAGCCTGCGCCGGTTCGAGAAGCGGCCGGGAGAGCTGCTCGCCCTGGAAGAGCTACTCGACCGGCAGGTCAACATCGTCGAAGGCGGCACGCCTGCCACGGTGGTGGATGTGGCGATGGAGTCCGACCGTACTGGGCAGTGGGCATTGACGCGCGTGGCCGTTCGGGAGGTGACCGGGCGGCTGGGACGGCGGGGGCAGCTGCGCGAGCTCGAATGGGGGGAGCTGCGGGGGTTGCTCGGTACTGCCAAGGTCCAAGGCACCGCATCACTGCTCGAGATGATCGAGGACATGCGTGCGGCCGACATCGCCAACATGCTCCAGGACATGGCCGACACCCGGCGCAACGAGGTGGCCGCCGCGCTGGACAACGAACGTCTGGCCGACGTACTGGGCGAGCTGCCCGAGCACGACCAGGTGGAGATCCTCTCTGCGCTGGATCGGGATCGGGCGGCCGACGTGCTGGAGGAGATGGATCCCGACGACGCCGCCGACCTGCTGGCCGAGCTGCCCAAGCCGGACCAGGACGAGCTGCTCGACCTCATGGAGCCCGAGGAGGCGTCGCCGGTACGGGCGCTACTCGCCTACCTGCCCGGTACGGCCGGCGGCCTCATGACGTCGGAACCGGTTGTCATGGCGCCGGATGCGACCGTGGCCGAGGCGCTCGCCCGGGTGCGGGAGCAGCAGCTTCCCCCGGCCGTGGCCGCCCAGGTGTTCGTTACTCGTGCGCCGACGGCCACCCCGACCGGCCGCTACCTCGGCGTCGTGCACTTCCAGCGGCTGCTGCGCGAGCCGCCGTCATCGATCGCTCGGCGGGATCGTCGACAAGGGCATCGATCCGCTTGACCCGGCGACGCCCTGTCGGAGATCACCAAGCGGCTGGCCACCTACAACCTGGTCGCGATCGCCGTCGTTGACGACGCCGACCGGCTGGTCGGCGCGGTCACCGTGGACGACCTGCTCGACCACCTGCTGCCGCGCGACTGGCGGGATCGTGACCACGCCGAGCCAGTACTGGAGATCAATGGCTGAGCCGCGCCGCTCCGACGACCGGCCGCCAGAGGTGCGAGGTGGCCGCGGCGCGTTCGCGGCGTGAGGTACGGCTGGACCAGCCGCGAGAGCCGGCGAATCGCGCTGCCGCGCTTCGATCCGGAGGCATTCGGCCGCTGGTCGGAGGCGATCGCCCGGTTCCTGGGCACGGCCCGGTTCCTGGTCTACATGACCGTCGTGATCCTGATCTGGATCGGCTGGAACACCCTTGCGCCGCGGGACTGGCGGTTCGACCCGTACACGTTCACGTTCCTGACCTTGATGCTGTCGCTGCAGGCCTCGTACGCCGCACCCCTGATCCTGCTGGCCCAGAACCGGCAGGCCGACCGGGACCGGCTCGCACTCGAGGAGGACCGCCGCCGGGCGGCTGTGCAGAAGGCCGACACCGAATACCTCGCGCGGGAGATCGCTGCGCTGCGGATCGCCCTCGGGCGAGGTCGCCACCCGCGACTTCCTCCGGGCCGAGCTCAACCGGCTCAGCGAGGAGATGGAGTGGGGCGAGCTCGGCAGCCGGTGATCACACGCCGCACGCCGAGGGCTGCCCAAGGCGATCCGGAAGGCGCACGCGCCGGATGGCCCGGCGGGACGCGGCAACCACGCGACGGACGACCCAGTCCGCGGAACGACTGACCGCGCGCCTCAAGGGGCACGGCGCGCGGCGTACATCGATGCTCGCACTCGCCACCAGGTCAGGTCCAGCCCGGACGTCGACCGGCGCAACCACAGGTGCTGCCCGCGACTCATCAGCGTTGCGCCGCGGACTAGCAGTGGACGCATGTCTGCGCCCGCAACGACGCGTCGAGTCCGACCGATCCAGGCCGCCCTGGCCACGGTGCAGGACCCCGAGATCCGCCGCCCCATCACCGAGCTCGGCATGGTCGAGTCGGTGGCGGTCGACGACGCGGTACCGCCACCATCGGCGATCCTGCTCACCGTCGCCGGCTGCCCGATGCGGGACAAGCTCACCACCGACATCACCGCCGCCGTCGGGCGCCGTCGCCGGCGTGCGCCGAGTCAGGGTCGACTTCGGGGTCATGTCGGCCGAGCAGCGCCAGGAGCTGCAGCGCAGCCTGCGCGGTGCCGGCCGCCGCCGAGCCGGTGATCCCGTTCGCTCAGCCCGGCTCGCGGACCCGGGTCTACGCCGTCGCCAGCGGCAAGGGCGGCGTGGGCAAGTCGTCGGTCACCGTGAACCTCGCCGCGGCGCTGGCGCGAAGGGGCTCTCGGTCGGCGTCGTCGACGCCGACATCTACGGCCACTCGGTGCCGCGGATGCTCGGCACCGACGGCCCGCCCACCCAGGTCGAGGACATGATCATGCCGCCGCAGGCGCACGGCGTGAAGGTCATCTCGATCGGCATGTTCACCGCCGGGCAACGCCGCGGTCGTCTGGCGCGGGCCGATGCTGCACCGGGCGCTGCAGCAGTTCCTGGCCGACGTCTACTGGGGCGACCTCGACGTCCTCCTGCTCGACCTGCCCCCGGGCACCGGCGACATCGCGATCTCGCTGGCCCAGCTGCTGCCCAGCGCCGAGATCCTCGTCGTCACCACCCCGCAGGCGGCCGCGGCCGAGGTGGCCGAGCGGGCCGGCGCGATCGCGCTGCAGACCCACCAGCGCCTGGTCGGCGTGGTCGAGAACATGTCCTGGCTCGAGCTGCCGACGGGCGAGCGGATGGAGATCTTCGGCACGGGCGGCGGCGCCGCGGTCGCGGCGACGCTGTCCCGAGTTGGTGGGGGCCGCAGGTCCCGTTGCTCGGCCAGGTACCGCTCGACACCAGGGTCCGGGAGTCCGGCGATGCCGGTGAGCCCATCGTGCTCACGGCCCCCGACGCACCTGCGGCGGCCGCCCTGAATGCGATCGCCGATCGCCTCGCGGTCCGCCGCGAATCCCTCGCCGGCAAGCCCCTCGGCCTCTCCCCTTCCGGCCGCTAGCCGACCACTCACTCGGCGACCTTGGTCAAATGCGCGTGGATAGAGATCGACTCACGCGTATTTCGCCAAGGTCGCGGAGGTAAGGGCCGGCGTCAGGTGGCGTCCTGGTCGTAGGAGTTGGGGTCGCGATGACGTCCGCCAGTTGACTCTCCGGCGGGCTGGCGCTCTCCGGCGTGGTAGGGCTCTCCGGCAGGCTGGCGCTCTCCGGCCGTGCGCCGCGCGGAGCTGTCGACGTCCGAGGCTATCCCGCGCACGTCGCGGGCGATGTCGTCGAAGGGTCGGCGCAGATCCGCTTCCTCTTCTTCGGAGAGGAGGTGTTTGCGGATGAAGGTCTTGGGGTGGAGATCCTCGAGCTTCACTTCGGTACCGAGCTCGCGGCTGAGGTCGTTGGTGGCGTTACGCGCCATCGCACGTAGGCCCCGGAGGATGCGCATCGCGTCGCCGATTACCTTCGGCAGCCGCTCCGGTCCGAAGATGAACAAACCGAGGAGCGCCAGGCAGATGATCTCCCACACGTTCAGGTTCGCGAACACCGCCACTCCTCCCTCGCGGCACCAAGCGTACGCGGGTCGGCGAGGAGACCTAACGCTCAGTTCGCGTCGGCGGCGAGGACCACGTTGGCCGACTGGGTCGCGGCCCCGCGGCGATAGACCAGTGTCAGTGTCGTGCCCGGGTCGTATCGCCGGACCAAGGCGATGATGTCGTGCGGTTCCGCGATCGAGTGGGTGCCAACCTTGACGACGACGTCGCCGGTCCGCAGGCCGGCCTCAGCCGCGGGGCCGCCCGCCGCGACGGTCGTAATCTTCACGCCACCACCGGGTCCGGCATTCGTGCCGAACTCGGCGCCGACGACCGTACGGCGAGCCCTGCCGGTATCGATGATCTCCGAAGAGATCCGGACCGCCTGGTTGATCGGGATGGCGAACGCGATGCCGATGTTGCCGGTCTCGACTCCGTCCTCGACGAGAGACTTGATCACGGAGTTGATGCCGATGACCCGGCCCGCGTAGTCGAAGAGCGGCCCACCCGAGTTGCCCCGGTTGACCGCGGCATCGGTCTGGATCGCTGCGTAGTAGCGCTGTACGCCGCCGATGTCACGCGTCTCGATGGTGCGGTCGAGCGCACTGACAATGCCGGCCGTGACCGTGCCGGGCAGCGCCAGCGGCGCCCCGACGGCGAAGACGCCGTCGCCCACCGCGACCGAGTCTGAGTCGGCGAAGTGCACCGCCGTCAGGTTGTCCCGGGCGACCTTGAGCACGGCCAGGTCCGACTCGGGATCCCGACCAACGATGGTGGCCGGCAGCGTGGTGTTGTCTGAGAGGGTCACCGTGAGCGCCTGGTCGGTGGTTCCGTTGATCACGTGCTCATTGGTCAGGATGTAACCGGCCTCGGCGATCACGAATCCGGAGCCGAGGCTCCCGCCCCGGTCGTCCGGGGCTGAGACGGTAACCACGCTGGGCATGACCAACGGGATCATGGCCGCCAGGGATCCCGGTTGGCGAGGGGCCGGCGGGGCGGTTCTTGACGAGCCGAGCGTCACCGGATCCGGCCGGGCCGCCGTCGCGGCCACGAAGCCGATGGCGCCACCCAGCGCACCCGCCAGCAGACCAGCGACCACCGCCACCGCAACTAGCGTCCGGGCCGTTAGTGTGGCTGGCGGTACCGGCTCGAAGGGCGGCGCCGGCGGCTCGGGTGCCGGCGCCGTCGACATGATCACGGTGTCCGACCGTGGGTCGCGCCAGGGGTCATTGAGCGCGTCTGACCACCAGTGCTGTCCCGGCCCGGCAGCCACGCGCATCACCTCCCGATTCCCTCAAACCAGGATGACACGTGTCGACCCTGCCGAGGGTGGCCATGGTTTGCATAAGCTCGTCCGCGCACCCCTAGGAGGCTCCCATCGACGTCGACCCGACCCGATCGGTCGAGCTCGAGCATGCCGCGGTTCACCCCGTGGTGCTGCACGCGATGAGCTGGTCGGCCGAGTTCGCGGTGGCAACCGTGGCGCCGGGGACGGGCGCGGTGCTGCGCCTCCTCGCGGCGGGAACGCAGGCCCGCAGCGTCGTCGAGATCGGCACCGGGCTGGGCGTCAGCGGCCTGTGGCTCCTGCAGGGCCTGCATCCCGACGCCGTACTGACGAGCATCGATGCCGACCCGGACCACCAGGCAATGGCGCGACAGTCGTTCGCCGCCGCCGGGTTCGCGCCCGGCCGGGTCCGCCTGATCACCGGCACGCGCGGCCGTGATGCTGCCACGCCTTGCCGACGGCGCCTACGACCTCGTCTTCATCGACGCCGACCCGGCCGACAATCCACTGTGTACGGTCGCGGCCCACCGCCTCTTGCGCGCCGACGGCTTGCTGGTGCTGCACCAGCCACCGGCCGACGCCGCGGCGCTAGTCTCCGGTCCAGAGTGGACTTTCGCCCGACTCGGGCCGGACCTGATCGCGGCGACGAAGACCGCGGCGATACCTTCAGGTCAGAGAGACTGAAGGAAGCGCACCAGGATCCGAACTCCCCAGCCGGTGGCTCCCTTCACCAACGGCCCGTCGTGACGGTCGATCCACGATGGCGCGGACATGTCGATGTGCGCCCAGTGATCGCGCCGATCGCCCGCGAACTCCCGCAGGAACAGCGCTGCGACCACCGCACCGGCCTGCGGTGGCTGGCCGATGTTGGACAGGTCGGCCACGTCGCTTCGGAGCAGACCGAGGTAGTCATCCGGCAGCGGCAGCCGCCAGATCGGTTCACCCGACTCATCTCCGGCGGCTGCCAGCAGATCGGCCAGCTTGTCGTCCGGGCTGAACAGGGCCGCCGTCCGCTTGCCGAGGGCGACATGGGAAGCACCGGTGAGCGTGGCCAGGTCGATGAGGTAGTCCGGCTTCAGTCGCTTGGCGCCGTAGGCGAGCGCGTCGGCGAGCACCAGCCGGCCCTCGGCGTCGGTGTCCATGATCTCCGTGGTCGTGCCACCGTACTGGCGGATCACGTCGCCCGGGCGCATTGACGACCCCGAGACCATGTTCTCGGCCAACGGCGCGAGGGCGGTCACCCGTACCGGTATCTCCAGATCGGCCGCCGCCAGCACCGCCGCGCACACGGCCGCGGCCCCGCCCATGTCCTTGCGCATGAGCTTCATCGCATCGAGCGGCTTGATAGAGACGCCGCCCGAGTCGAAGCAGATTCCCTTGCCGACCAGCGCGACATGGATGCGGGCTCCGCGCGGCCGCCAAGAAAGCTCAACCAAGCGGGGCGGTCGATCCGACCCTTGGCCCACCGCCAACACGCCGCCAAATCCGGCCTCGGCCAGGGCCACCTCGTCGAGGACGGAGACCGTGAGACCGGTACGGCGAGCGGCGGCGTTGCCGATCCGGTCGGCAAACCACTTTGGCGACTTCTGCACGCTCGGCGTATTGGTCAGATCCCGGGCGAGCGCCACCGCGTCGGCGACCGCCCGGGCCTGCGCAACCGCGGTCCGCGCCACGCCGACGGCCTTGTTCGAGAACGTCATCAGAGTCAGACGCCGAAGCTTCCGCTTGTCGGCCGGCTCGGCGCCGAGACGGTACTGGTACGTAGCCAGCCACGCACCGACCGCGAACTCTCCGGCGGCGGCACCGGTCGGATCGGCCGGCAGCGCAACCGTGACCGCGGTGACCCGTTCGACCGCGGTCCGCGCGACAGCGGCGCCGGCGTCCCGCCAACCGGCCGCGTCCCCGTCGCCGATGCCGACCAGAAGCAGATGAGCCGGGTCCCGAGATGGGCGAGGCAGGAGATGGACGATGCCGGCGGCACCCCGGTGGCCGACGTCGACCAGAAATTCGGCGATCTCCGCGACCACGGGCTCCGGCATCTTCCATCCCGTTGCGACGAGCACGCTTGCGTCGCCGTCGGGGCGGATCGGCAGTGCTACGGCCGAGGATCGCGCGCCGGTCGGGGAAACCGTGATCTCGAGCACGTCATGCCCTCCCGGCCCTGGTCGTTGAAACGTGGCCGGGAAGGATCGGCCACACATGGTTCCGCAGACAATAGATCGCCGCTTCGGGCCCGCGTCGCCCGCGGGGCGACCGGTACCCGCAGCGGCGATCCGGAAGTGCGGCGATCCGGGACAGCGAAGCGTCAGCCGACGGCGGTCTTCAGCGCCTCGCCGAGCGCTGTCGCCTCATCCGGAGTCATCTCCACGACCAGCCGGCCGCCACCTTCGAGCGGCACGCGCATGACGATGCCGCGGCCTTCCTTGGTGACCTCCAGCGGGCCGTCACCGGTCCGCGGCTTCATCGCCGCCATTTTGTCTCCCCTCAGATCTTGCCTGTGCCGTCGGACCAACCCGCCGGTGCTGCCGGTTGGCGGGCGCCAGACCCGGGGGCCACGGCGTCGCCAGCCGGCGACGATCAAACCGGGCGCGGCCGGCGGCGAAACATTCTCGCCGCTCGGTTGCGTCAGCAGATGATTTTCCCTGATGGACACCCGCAGGCCCAAACGGGGCCGGCCATGTTGTGACAGATGTTGTCATTTGTGACTGCGCACTGTCACAATGAACGCTCCATGCAGGCTCGCTCGGCGCTCTTCGATCTCTATGGCGACCATCTGCGCTCACGAGGTGGCCGTGCGCCGGTTGCTGCGCTGGTGCGGCTGCTGGGACCGCTGGACATCGCGGCGCCCGCCGTCCGTACCGCGATCTCTCGAATGGTGCGACAAGGCTGGTTGCTTCCCGTCCGCGTGGCCGGTGGACCGGGCTATCAACTCTCGGTGCGGGCCGTGCACCGCCTCGATGAGGCCGCGGCCCGGATCTACCGCACGGGACGGCCGAGCTGGGACGGCCGATTTGATCTCGTCGTGATGACGCTGCCGGACAAGCGCACCGAACGGGCGCGCATCACGACCACCATGTCGTACCTCGGGTACGGCCGACTGGATCCGGCGACGTGGGTGGCCCCCCGCGCCGCCGAGGAGGTGGACTCGCTGCTCAAGGAGGCCGGCGTCAACTTCGAGCGGTTCACCGCGACTCACGCTGCCGGGACTTCCGGGGCCGCCGCGCTGGTTCGCCGCGCTTGGGACCTGAGGGTGCTGGCCGAGGCCTACGGTGTTTTCGTGACCAGCCAAGATCCGGCGATGGCGGCGATAACGCGCCACACACCGGACGAGACCGCCTATGCGGCTAGGTTCCGGTTGGTGCACGCCTGGCGCTCGTTCCTGTTCCGCGATCCCCAGCTACCGCCGGCTCTGCTGCCGGCGCCGTGGCCAGGTGCGGCGGCGGCCGACTTCTTCGACCGGCACGAGGTCCGGCTGCGGCCCGCCGCCGATCGCTTTGTCGAAACCTGCCTTGACATCTAGTCGAGAATCCGTGAAAGGACATCGATGTCTGACGTGCTGCTCGTCGACCGTACCGATGGGGTCCTCACACTCACCCTGAACCGACCAGACTCGATGAACTCCCTCGACGTCGCGCTGAAAGTCGCGTTGCGGGAAGCACTCGAGGCGGCCGCCGCCGACCGGGGCGTGCGGGCCGTCGTGCTGACTGGAGCCGGACGTGCGTTCTGCGTCGGTCAGGACCTCAAGGAGCATGTCGCCACGCTCGAGTCCGGCGGGCCACCGTTGGACACCGTCGGCGAGCACTACAACCCGGTGGTACGGCTGCTGGCCACCATGCCGAAACCGGTGATCGCCGCCGTACGGGGGATGGCCGCCGGGGCCGGCGCGTCGCTCGCGTTCCTGGCCGACTTCCGGATCGGCGGACCGCGTACCGCGTTCCTGATGGCCTTCGCGAATGTTGGCCTAGGCGCCGACACCGGTGCCTCATGGACCCTGCCTCGGCTCGTCGGCTATGCCAAGGCAACCGAGATGCTCATGCTCGCCGAACCCGTACCGGCCGAGGAGGCACACCGCATCGGCCTGCTCACCCAGCTGATGGACGACGACGAATCGGTCCTGCCGGCGGCACACGAACTAGCCCGCCGGCTCGCCGCCGGACCGACTGTCGCGTACGGCATGATCCGCCGTCAGCTGCACCTTGCAACGTCGAGCAATCTCGACGCCGCACTAGCCGAGGAGGCCGTCGTTCAGCAGGCCTGCGGCCAGACGGCCGACCATCGCGCCGCAACGTTCGCCTTCGTGGCCAAGGAGAAGCCGACCTTCACCGGCGCCTGACCGGGACCTTCATTCCTCCCCGTCCTCTTCGGGGTCGAGGTTGGTGACGGCCCCGAGCACGAACGCCTGCATGGCGAGTTCGTCGCCCCGGGGCCATACATACGCGGGTAGCTCACGCGGCCCGAGCCTCTCCACGTACGTCCAGAACTCGCGCACCGCCTCGGCCCGAGTGGCCGCCTCGATCGGTAGGGCGACGCTCACGAACCATTCCGATCGCCCGCCTGCGTCGACTGTGGTGAGGGACCGGGCGAGACGGCTGTACTCGGCGGGCGGCAGTGGGCTGATCCCGACTGGCACTTCGGCCTTTAACGAAGGCCCGTCGTCCACGGCACGGTGCCGGTACACCACGACGATCCCGCCGCCCTCAGCCGTACCGGCGACCTGCCCGAGCCCGAACAACGCAGGTGGCTCGGTGGCGGCGATCAAAGCCACGAGGTCACCGGCGACGGGCTGATCGCCGGTTACGGGTTCGATCGTGACCGCGTCCCGCGCGTACAGCCGTTCTATCGTGAACTGCTCCGCGTTCACGACGCCGGCCCAGTACCGCATGGCTGTATCTCATCACGGCGGCACGTGACACCCGTCCATGTGGTCGTCAACCATGCCCGTGGCCTGCATCAGGGCATACGCCGTGGTCGGTCCCACGAACCGGAACCCACGGCGTCGAAGGTCCTTGGCCATCGCGGTCGACTCCTCCGTCGTCGCCGGCACCGGCGTCGACGGCGACAGCCGGTGCGGGCGCGGCTCGGGTGCGTACGACCAGAGCAGGGCCGTCAGCCCGTCCGGCAACTGCTGCACCGCGCGCGCGTTGGCGATCGCCGCCTCGATCTTGGCGCGGTTACGGACGATGCCGGCGTCGGCGAGCAGCCGGTCGATGTCCTTCTCGCCGAAGCGGGCTACCTTGTCGACGGCGAAGCCCCGAAACGCCTTCCGGAACGCCTCCCGCTTGCGCAGGATGGTGAGCCACGACAGGCCGGATTGGAACGCCTCCAGGGTGATCTTCTCGAAGAGCCCGTTGTCGTCGCGGACCGGGCGGCCCCACTCGTTGTCGTGGTAGTCCACGTACTCAGGCGCGGACGCACCCCAGGCACAACGCGCCAATCCATCGGCACCGATCACCAGCTCAGCCACGCGGCCACGCTAACCACCACCCCCGACAAAGCCCAGGCGACGACCGAGCTAAGGCAGGGCCCCGGATTCGACCAGTGCGGCGAAACGCCGCAGAGCCAGGTTGAGGCTGGCCTTGGAGCCCGGCCAGAGCAGCGGCCAGGCGATCAGACCAAGCACCCCTGCGGGCAGCTGGAACCATTCGTGCCAGACCATCTGGGTACGGGTGCCGTCGGCCAACGGGGTACAGCGCATGACCCCGGGCCCCCGGAGCAGCTTCCCGGTGTGCACGACTCGTACCTCGTAGGGCGGGTCCAGCCGGTCCACGCGCATTTCATCGCGGAGCACGAGCGGCCCGACGGTCGTGATCGCCTCAATTACGCTGTCCTTGCCGCCGTCGCCCTCGACGATCCGTACCTCAGTCATCGGAATCCAGTCGCCCTGTCGCTCCCAGGCCAGGAACGCCGCGAAGACCTTCTCGACCGGTGCGTTTACGACCACGGTCGCGGTGACCTCGCCACTGCCGGGCTGAGCCGGGTCGACCCGGGGTTCAGGCATGCGCCGACCGGTCTGCCTGGTCGTGCGCGTCGTCAGCGTCGACCTGAGGCGGCGAGTCCGAAGGCTCCTCCGTCACGCCTGCGTGCCCATCCGGTGAAGCGTCTTCGTCCGCAGTTGCGTGGCGGCGCAGCAGGGATCCCTCACGGGGCTCGTGATCGTCGGCGGCCTCGGGCTGGTCGACGAGGACCGGCTCTTCGCTGTCCACAGCGGCGTCGGCCGTACCGGAGAAGTCCTCCTCATCGGCCGGCAGGACGAGGTCGGGCTGTACTGGAGCCGTCGGAGCTGGGCTCGCCGCCGATTCGCGCGCCTTGCGCAGCAGTTCGGCGTCCTCCATCCGGCCGTCGCGCAGCGCCATCACCTCAGCCTCGAGTACGGCGATCATCTCGTCCTTGTAGCCCAGGTCATAGGCGGTCCGGCGGAGCACGCGATCCACCTGCGACATGCGATATCCGCGCAGGCCAACGTCGAACCGGACATCTTTGAGATCGAACTCGGACAGGGACCGATTGTTCGGCAACGGGCGGGCGCGTCCGTCCGGCTCCGGCGCGGACAAGCCGGGGTCATCTCCCGAGAGCAGCGATACGACGCCATACACCAGCCCGGCGACGACGAGTACCACCACCAGGATCAGGAAGACCGTTGCCATGATGCCGATCGTGGCATGACCGGGTCACCGACCGCGAACCAGGTTCAGGCCGAGAACGCGATCGACAGCTCCACGAGCTTGGCCTTGCTCCAGCGCAGATACATCTGGCCGGTGCCGCCGGCGTCCCACTCGAACGACGCCTTGACCGCGTCGGTGCCCAGTTCTTCCATGTCGATCAGGGCCATGGTGTCGCTCGGCGGCTGGGTGGCGTAGGCCTCCGCGATCGCCGGACGGCCGACGAAGGGACCCATCGGGATGTCATCGAAGCTCATCACCGCGTCGTCGGCGAACGTGGCAAGGAACGGGTCGTAGTCGCCGGATGACACGGCCTCGTTGAAGAGCTCAACATGCCGCTCCAACATCGCCTTTAGGTCAGCCTCCGCCACGATCGGCACGTTATATGAAGCGTTCGACCGCGTCGAGGGCTTCGTCCACGGTTTGGGTGACATTAAGCCTGCTCATGGCTGGCGCCCGGATGAATCCCGCGGCGACGAGACCGCGCAGCCAGTCGAGTAGTCCAGCGAAGAACCCGTCCGTGTCAAGCAAGACGATCGGCTTCGAATGCAGCCCGAGCGTGCCGGTGGTCCAGACCTCGAACAGTTCGTCCAGCGTGCCCAGTCCGCCGGCAAGGATCAGGAACGCGTCGGCCCGGTCGACCATGACGGTCTTACGGGCCACCATGCCGTCCGTGATCACCAGCTCGTCGGCGTCGTGGTCGGCGACCTCGAGGTCGACCAGGCTCTGCGGGATCACACCGAGCGTGTGACCGCCGGCGACCCGGGCACCGCTGGCGAGCGTGCCCATCATGCCGACCCGGCCGCCACCCGAGATGACCTGGTGGCCGCGATCGGCCAGAGCCGCACCGACGTCCCGGGCGAGGTCGAGCCAGCGCTGTTCGATGGTGTCGGACGAGGCACAGAAGACGCATATGGCCGCCACTCCTCAGCCCGCCACCCCGGGCAACCCGGCGGCTTCGCGGATGTGACGGACGGCGTCGTCGATGTCGTCGGTCAGATAGATCAGGTCGAGATCGTTCGGCCCGACGCGCCCCGGCGCTCGCAGCGCCTCGCGCATCCAATCGACCAGACCTTGCCAGTACTCAGTGCCTAGTAGCACCACCGGGAACCGCGTGACCTTCCGGGTCTGGACGAGCGTGAGCGCCTCGAAGAGCTCGTCGAGCGTGCCAAAACCGCCGGGCAGCACACAGAATGCCTGGGCGTACTTCACGAACATCGTCTTGCGGACGAAGAAGTAGCGGAAGTGCACGCCGATCTCGATCCAGCCGTTGAGCCCTTGCTCGAATGGCAGCTCGATTCCGAGACCCACAGACAGCCCTCCGGCCTCTGTAGCGCCCTTGTTCGCCGCCTCCATGACCCCTGGCCCGCCACCGGTGATGACGGCGTACCCAGCGGCGGCGAGCGCGCCGCCGAGACGCTCCGCGAGCTCGCACTCCTGACTTCCGGGTTTGGCTCGCGCGGAGCCGAACACGCTCACCGCCGGGGGCAGTTCCGACAGCGTGTCGAAGCCCTCAACGAACTCCGAGAGGATGCGCAGACTGCGCCAGGCATCCTTCTGCTTCCAGTCAGCGCGGCCGCGCGAGTCGAGCAGGCCCTCATCGGCGGTCATCCCACCCATCGGGCCAACCCGGGTAGTCGTGCCTCGCGGACGCTCGGGCTCGGCGGGAGGGTGCTGCTCGCTGTGGCTCACCGGCCCACCGTAACGAACGCACGCCGCCGGCTCCCCCGCAAGGAAGGTGTGCGCCAGCGGTCAGCCGAGGAGCCAGCGGCGGAGCACCTCGGCACCCTCACGGATCTTGTCGAGCTCAACGTGTTCGTCCTTGGTATGAGCCAGGTTCGGGTCGCCAGGACCGAAGTTGAGCGCCGGTACGCCGAGGCTGGCGAAGCGGGCCACGTCGGTCCACCCCAGCTTTCCCACCGGCGCCGATCCGACCGCTGCGATGAACTCCTGCGCCGGCGCGGCAGTCACGCCGGGCAGCGCGCCGGCGACGGCATCCACGATCTGGACCGAATGCCCAGCGAAGAAGGACCGCAGAAACTCCTCGGCCTCGACCGGGCTCCGGTCCGGAGCGAACCGGTGATTGACGTCGATCTCACACAGATCCGGGATGACGTTGCCCGCGACTCCGCCCCGGATCCCCACCGCGTTGAGCCCCTCGCGGAACTCACATCCGTCAATGCTGACCCGGCGCGGCTCGTAGTTCGCGAGGCGGCCCAACACCTCGGCTGCACCGTGAATGGCATTGACCCCGAGCCAGGCCCGGGCCGCGTGGGCCCGGCGACCATCTACCCGTACGAGTGCTCGGATTGATCCCTGGCAGCCCGCCTCGACCAATCCGTACGTCGGCTCGAGCAGGATCGCGAAGTCTGCCTCGAGCCAGGACGGGTGGGTCACACTGATTGTGTTGAGGCCGTTGCGCTCGGCCTCGATCTCTTCGCAGTCATAGAAGAGATACGTGACATCGAAGATGGGCTCGGCCACCGACGCCGCTAGGTGCAACGCGAGCGCGGAGCCGCTCTTCATATCCGACGTGCCACACCCGTACAGTCGATCACCGTCCAGTGTGGACGGAAGGTTGTCGTGTACCGGCACGGTGTCAAGATGTCCCGCGAGAATGACCCGCTGCGACCGCCCGAGGTTGGTCGCCGCCCGCACGACGTTGCCCACCCGCTCCACCGTCAGGTGCGGGGCCGACCGCATTGCCAGCTCAACGGCGTCGGTGATCTCCTTCTCGTTGCCGGATACCGACTCGATATCCACCAGGGCCCTGGTCAACGCGAGCGGATCAGCCAGTACGGCGGCGAGCGATGGGGAGTGTGACGCCATGCGCCGAAGGCTACCGGGTAGCGTGGGCTGCCATGACGCTGACGCAGCCCGCCTGGGGTCTGGGCTTGGCAACGATCGCCGGCGACCAGGTGCTCGATGTCTGGTTTCCGCGACTGGGTCTGGGAACGGCGCCCGACCTCGACCCCAATCCGGTGCCGGGCCAGCCGCTGTCGCCCACCGAGAGTGAGGCGCTGCTGGGACTTATACCCGGTACGGTCGGAGCCCGCCCGCTGCCCGGCCTAACCACCTCGGGTGTGTTGGTGATCATCGGCTCTCTCGCCGACGCACCCAAGGACACGCTCGACGTCTGGCTGCGGCTGCATCTGCTTTCCGCCCGTCACATCAAGCCGCACGACGCGAGCGTGGATGGCGTGTTCGGGTTGCTGACCAACGTGGTCTGGACATCGGCTGGTCCGTGCCCGCCGGATCGCGTCGATGAGCTGCGCGTGCTCGAGCGGGGCGCCGGGCGGGTGCTCTCCGTCTTCGGTGTGGACAAGTTTCCGCGAATGACCGACTACGTAGTGCCATCGGGCGTGCGGATCGCCGACGCAGATCGGGTACGGCTGGGCGCCCACCTCGCGGTCGGTACGACCGTGATGCACGAGGGATTCGTCAACTTCAACGCAGGTACGCTCGGAACGTCCATGGTGGAGGGTCGTATCGTCGCCGGCGTCGTGGTCGGCGACGGCTCGGACATCGGAGGCGGCGCGTCCATCATGGGCACCCTCAGCGGCGGCGGCAAGGACGTGATCCGGATCGGCGAGCGTTGCCTGATCGGTGCCAACGGAGGCGTCGGCATCTCGCTGGGAGACGACTCCGTCGTTGAGGCGGGTTGCTACATCACGGCCGGCTCGAAGGTCACGCTGCCCGACGGACGTGTCGTCAAGGCGCGTGAGCTCTCCGGCGTACCGGGGTTGCTGTTCCTACGCAACTCAATGACCGGCGCCCTAGAGGCCCGCGCCCGCACCGGCGGTGGCATCGAACTCAACGCCGCCCTGCATGCCAACGATTGACGGCCGGCTCGAGCGCCCCAGATCACCAACATCGGCGCGGCGATCGTGCCGAGTTCGGTCGGAGGTACGGCGTCGACGAGCCCGGCTAGCGACAGGCGCCAGATTTCAGCCGGTACTTGTACGCCATCATCGATCCGATCCTTTACGTATCAGACCGCTAACCCGGTCGGGGTGTGCGATCGCAATTTATTGCGCGACGTAACCGCCGCTGGACGAGCCCAACAGCACGGCTGCGGAGGTGCCCAGGGAATCAAGGAACGCCACCGCGTCGTCCGCGATCTGGGCCAGGGTGTGTCCACCCGTTGGCTTATCCGACGATCCGTGACCACGCAGGTCCAGCGCGCACACCCGAACGGCCTCGGGCAGTAACGGCACCAGCCGATCGAAGGACGCCGCCGACTCGACCCACGCGTGCACGAGCACCAATGGCAAGCTAGCCGGATCCCCGCTCTCGAGGTACGAGACCTCTATGCCGGTCGCGAGCCGCACCCGGTGTCGTGGGGTCACCCGCCCATGCTAGGAGCGGTCAGCGAAGCGAGCGGACGGATGCCGGGCCCGGGCCGGGGTATGACGTCACGCGGCTGCACCCGGTGACCGTCGTCGCAGCGGAGCTCGACCTGTACGGGCTCGCCACAGTCGCGGTGGGTCAGCGCGAGCGGTGAGCCGTCGGGGTCGCCGAGGTACTTGTCGCCCCAGGCGAGGATCGCGGCCAGTACGGGGTACAGGTCGAGTCCCTTGTCGGTGAGTCGGTACTCATCCCGGGCCCGGGCGCCGGGCTCCTGATAGGGCTGCCTACGGAGCAGGCCGTGCTCGACGAGCGAAGCGAGCCGATTGGTGAGCACCTGCCGCGGGATGTTCGTTCGTACCCGGAGGTCCTCGAAGCGCCGGATCCCCACGAAGACCTCGCGCAGCACGAGGACGGTCCGCTTCTCGCCCAGGATCTCCATTGCCCGCCCGAGGGTGCAGTTCTCGGCCGACCACTGCAGCGCTTCGGGCCGACCCGCGACGGCGGTTTTCATGTGACGCATCCTACGTCTACTTGACAGACTCAGCCAGGCCCTACAGGC
>CAWDLN010000016.1:0-214628 GCA_963803115.1 uncultured Actinomycetota bacterium | reverse complement strand
GCTCACCCACAGCCACGGCGAGCGTGGACAAGCCAACCGGTCCCCCGCCGAACGAGCGCACGAGGGCGGTCAGCACCGCCTTGTCGAGCCGGTCCAGTCCGAGGTCGTCCACGTCGTAGACCCGCAACGCGGCGTGGGCCGTTTCCGTGTTGACGACGCCGTCCGCGCGAACCTCCGCAAAGTCGCGCACCCGGCGCAACAGCCGGTTGGCGATTCGCGGCGTGCCGCGGGACCGGCCGGCGATCTCCGCCGAGCCGTCGTCGGTGAGCGTGACGCCTAGGATCCGGGCCGACCGGTGCAGGAGGATGTCCAACTCATTGGCCTCGTAGAAGTCGAGGTGGCCCACAAAGCCAAAGCGGTCGCGCATGGGTCCGGTCAGCAGCCCGGCCCGGGTGGTCGCACCAACCAAGGTGAACGGCTCGATGTCGATCGGGATGGCGGTCGCTCCCGGCCCTTTGCCCACGATCACATCGACCCGGAAGTCCTCCATCGCGCTGTAGAGCAGTTCTTCGGCCGGCCGGGCGATCCGGTGGATCTCGTCGATGAACAGGACGTCACCGGTGGCGAGGCTGGTCAGCACCGCCGCTAGGTCGCCGGAGCGTTCGATCGCCGGCCCCGAAGTGATCCGCAGGCCGGCGCCGAGTTCGGCGGCGATGATCATCGACAAGGTGGTCTTGCCGAGGCCGGGAGAGCCCGACAGCAGAATGTGCTCCGGCGGCTTGCCTCTCCGCATGGCCCCCTTGAGCAGCAGGTCGAGCTGCTCCCGGACGCGATTCTGGGCGATGAACTCCGAAAGGCGTCGAGGCCGAAGCGTCGCCTCGGCCTCGAGTTCTTCCTCAAGCGCGACCGCGGAAACCACGTCGTCCTCGGGCTGCGTCACCGGATCCGCCCGAGCACCTGGATCGCGCGCTTGAGCAAGACCGGTACGCCGGGCGCCGGGTCACCGTCGAGCTCGGCCGCCACCACGCTGACCGCCTGGTCGGCCTGCCCGGCCGTCCAGCCGAGCCCAACCAGGGCCTGCCGTACCTGATCGGCCCAAGAGATGCCGGCGACGGGGAGCGAGAACGACTCCCCAGCCCCGGTCGAAGAGACCACACTGCCGATCCGGTCCCGCAGCTCGAGCACCAACCGCTCCGCACCCTTCTTGCCGATGCCCGGCACCCGGGTGAGTGTATTCAGGTCACCGGTGGCGATCGCCTTGCGAACGACGTCGGGCGCGTGCACCGCGAGCACCGCCTGCGCGAGTCGGGGCCCGACGCCGCTCGCGGTCTGAAGCAGCTCGAACAGGGATCGGGCGTCATCGTCGGCGAATCCGTACAGGGTCAGCGAGTCTTCCCGGACCACGAGGCTGGTGGCGAGCCGCGCCTCTTCGCCGACGCGCAAAACGGCGAGCGTGTTGGGGGTGCAGACCACGGACAGGCCGACGCCGCCGACCTCGACCACCGCGCCATCGGGCGCTACTGATGTCACGCGACCGCGGACGCTCGCGATCATCGCCCCGCTCCCCTCATTCGTACCGCCTCGACGGCGAGCTTGGCCGCGAGGATCTTCGCCTGGCTCCCGCCACGCCACACGTGGCAGATGGCCAGCGCCAGCGCGTCCGCCGCATCGGCCGGCCGAGGGCTCGCCGGCAGCCGGAGCAACCGGGTCACCATCGACGTCACCTGCGCCTTGTTCGCTTGTCCAGAGCCGGTCACCGCGGCCTTGACCTCGCTCGGTGTGTAGGTCCGCACCGGCAGGCCGGCCCGCGCCGCGACCAGCACCGCGACCGCGCCGGCCTGGGCGGTGCCCATGACCGTACGGACGTTGTGCTGGCTGAACACGCGCTCGACGGCGACCTCGTCGGGCTCATGGGCGGCGACGAGTGCGGACAGCGCGTGATCCAGCGCGAGCAGCCTGGTCGCCAGATCGTCGCCGGAATCCGTCTGCACGACCTCGACCGCGACCAACCGACAGGTCCGCCCCGGCACCCCCTCAACCACGCCAATACCACAGCGGGTCAGCCCCGGATCCACACCGAGAACACGCACACGCCCTCCGCCCCTGGTCCTGCTCCAGCCCGCGTACAGATGTTCTATCGCACGGCGGGGTGGGAAAGGCGTTGCGACACGCAGGATTTCAGGTGGCGATCGCGGGCCAGACGGCGTCGACCAGGCGCTCCGGCAGACCGTCGCGATCCAAGTTCGGATTCAGGTTTCCGACGGCCTGGGCCAGCATGGGCCCGACCAGCATCGCCATCACAACCTCAAGGTCGAGGTCCGCCCGCAGCTCACCGGACGCGATACCCCGCCGCAGCACCTGCCGCATCAGCTCGCGGCGCGGCTCGATCACCTTCTGGTAGCACTCGTGCAAGATCGGGCTGCGCTTGAGCTCCGAGATGAGGCACGGCAAAACACTCGAGACCCGCGTCATCGACTGCCGGCCCACCGGGCGCAGCAAGGTGACGAGATCATCCCGGACAGAGACACCCTCGATCTCCGGCAGTGGCCCTTTCAGTGCCGCGACGGCGTCGACCAGCAGCGCGTCCTTGTTCACCCACCGGCGGTAGATGGTGGCCTTGCCGACCCCGGCCCTGGCCGCGACCGCCTCGATCGTGAGCGCTTCGGCGGTCACGCCGTCGACCAGCAGGTCGAGGACCGCCTCGATGATCGCCTCGTCCACGCGGGCACTGCGCGGCCGACCCGGACCCTTACGGTCCGTGTCAACCGACACAGTGCCTACGACGGTCGTCATGGGAGACATTGTGCTTCCGCTACCGGCGTTCGGCCAGTTCCCTTGGCTGGCCGGTCGCGGCGTTGTCAGTCGGCGCTGGTCCGTCGTGAATCGGGTTGGCCCGGCGTGGCAGCCATGCGAGCGCGACGAAGACGCTCGCGAAGGCGACCAGCGCTGATCCACCGGCGGCCCAGTGCATGGCAGTGACGAAGGCGCTGTTGGCCGCGTCGACCAGAGGAGCACCCGCCGGCCCAGCGTGGGCAGCCACCCCGTACGCGCCGGAGATCGACTCTCCCGCAGCCGAGCGGGCTGGCTCAGGCAGGGCGGAGATCGAGTCGCCGATCTCGATCCGGTAGACCGCGGAGAGGATCGATCCCAGGATGGCTACGCCGAGCGCGCCTCCGACCTGCCGGACGGTGTTGCTAACGGCCGAGCCGACGCCGGCCTTCTGCGGCGGCAGCGACGACATGATCGACTCAGTCGACGGCGGCACCACGTTCGCCATACCGGCGCCTTGGATGAACGTGAGCACGATCAGCACCCACAGCGGCGTGGTGGCACCGACGAACGCGAAGCCGGCCAGCCCGATCGTGACGAGGGCGAGTCCGGTGGCGCAGACCGCCTTTGGACCAAACCGGCGAACCATGCCAGCGCTCTGCGGCGCGAAGATCAGTTGCGCCGCCGCGAACGGTGTCATCAGCAGGCCTGCCTGCAGTGGGGTGAAGCCGCGCACCAACTGGAGGTAGAAGGCCAGGAAGAACAGTGTCCCGAACGCCGCGAAGAAGACCAGCCCGATCGTGGCGACCGCGGCGGTGAACCGCGCGTCCTTGAAAAGCTTCACCTCGAGCGATGGGTGGTCGGTTCGCCGCTCCTGCCACACGAACAGCGCGAGGATTGCCAGGCCAAGGCCGATCCAGGACCAGACGCTCAGTCGGCCGAACCCGTGTTCGCCGCCGTCGATAATGCCGTAGACCAGTGCCAGCAGCCCGGCGATGGAGAGCAGCACCCCGACGAGGTCGATCTTGCCGGGGCTTGGGTTGCGCGACTCGGGCACGAGCATCGTGACAAGCACGACGGCCAGGGCGATGACCGGCACGTTGATCAGGAAGACCGAGCCCCACCAGAAGTTCTCGAGGAGCGCGCCGCCGACAACCGGGCCGATGGCGACACCCAAGCCGACCGCGCCGGCCCACACGCCGATCGCCTTCCCACGTTCGCGTGGGTCAAAGACATTGGAGATGATCGACAGCGTCGACGGCATCACCGCCGCGCCACCGATGCCCATGAGGGCCCGAGCCCAGATCAGCTGGGTGGGCGTCTGGGCGTAGGCCGAAGCCAACGAGGCGAGCCCGAAGAGCACCAAGCCAATGAGCAGCATCCGGCGCCGGCCGATTCGATCCCCGATGACGCCGGCCGTGAAGAGCAATCCGGCGAAGACCAAGGTGTACGAGTTGATCGCCCACTCGAGATCCGCCTGCGTCGCGCCCAGGCCGCGGATGGGGTCGGCGATCGTCCGCAGCGCCACGTTGAGCACGGTGTTGTCGAGCACCACCACGAGCAGCGAGAGCACGAGCACGGCGAGGATGGTCCATCGCCGGGGGTGGCCCGTGTTCCCTTGTAGCGCGGCGCTCTGAGTCTGCGAAGCCATGAAAGATGTCCCCCAAGACGTGCGTGTCGCCGTTTCGATACGGCCCTGTCTCGTAACTCCCACACACTAGACCCGGGCTACGACGAAACGGAACCGTTCCGTAATTATTTGCTGTGAGCTGAACCACACGACACTGCCATATTTGCGCGCGCAATATCTTGACCTGCACCGATCTGACGTTCTAGCCTGGTGTCGCCGTATGACGTGGCGCGCGTCACATCCAGCTCACCCCTCGACACCCACGCGCGCGGTCGGCCGCACACCGGACAAAAGGGTTATTTTCGGAAGAGGCTACGACAGGGAGGTCGCCATGTCCGGATGGAACGCGATGAGCTACGACGCGAAGGACAACCTGCTCCGCGTGGTCCGCAACGAGGCCGAGGGCATGCTCACCTTGGCCAGTGCTCCCGGTGTTTGGGAGGCACCGACGGCCTGCCCGCTGTGGCAGGTCCGCGACATCGTCGGCCACATCATCGATGTCACTGAGAGCTATTTTGTCGGGTTCGATGCCGCGCGCAGCGGCTCCACCGTGCCAGACGCGTTCGGCACTCGGGCGATGCAGGGCATGCTCGACGAGGGAGCCAAGGGTCTGCGCCTGCTGTCGCAGACGGAAGCCGTCGACCGGCTCCGAGCTGACTTCGAGAAGCTGATGGAGATGGTCTCGGCGCTGGGGCCCGACGAGTGGGGCGGGCTGACCGTGCCGCACAAGTACATGGGTCCGCTGCCGGCGTTCTTCTACCCGACGTTCCAGCTGATGGACTACGGCGTGCACTCCTGGGACATCAGGCAGGGCACCGGCCGCGCCCATGGACTCTCGTCAGACACGGCCGACTTCCTCGCGCCGTTCATGTTCATCCTGTGGTCGGCGACCGGAAACATGCCCAGCGACGCCGAGCCATGCGAGATCGGCATCAACGTGACGTCGGGGCACAACGCGGGCACCTTCCGGGTCAGCGCGGGTCCGGCCGGCTTCACCTACGAGGCGGGTGACGTCTCAAACATGCCGGCAGTGATCGAGTTCGATCCGGGCAGCTTCGTGCTCACGGCGTTCGGACGCAGCAACTCCGGCACCGTCCGCGGCGACGCGGCGACTGGAGAGCGGTTCTTGAACTCGTTCTTCCGCATCTAATGTGAGTCCCGGAAGATCTAGTGTGAGTCCCGGAAGGGAACACCATGACTGCCATCGACTACGCGCGCATCGAGGCGGAACGCGACCGGATCAGGGCGGAGCATCTGCGCGAGAAGCGCCCTGAGAGCAGCGCACGCGGCTTCCACCATGTGGCGTTGATCTGCTCCGATGTCGAGCGGACCGTACGGTTCTACCAGGACCTGCTCGAGTTCCCGTTGACGGAGATCTTCGAGAACCGGGACTACCGGGGCTCGAACCATTTCTTCTTCGACATTGGACACGGCAACCTGCTGGCGTTCTTCGACCTTCCAGGGCTTGACCTCGGTCCGTACGCGGAAGTGCTGGGCGGGCTGCACCACATCGCCATCTCGGTGACGCCGGAGAAGTGGCAGCACCTTCGGGAAAAGCTCGATGCCGCCGGGGTGGAGTACGTGGTCGAGAGCAAGGTCTCGATCTACTTCCGCGACCCCGACGGCGTCCGGCTGGAGCTGCTCGCCGACCCGCTCGGCGAGATGTACGGGATGAAGGTCCTCTAGCTCACGCGGGGTTTGTCGATCAAATCGGGGCCGGCGGGATACCACCGCCGCCCCGGTTGGCGTGTGTCGGCACTGAGGCCGAACACAACCGCGAGTCCAATGAGGACGATGACGCCGAGAACAACGAAGAATTCCATGGCCAAACCCTCTCGGTCGAGCGTGTGAGTTCCTGTTTGAGTGGTCTGTTTGAGTGGTCTTTTTGAGCGGGTTGGCCGGCGCGCACCGGATCCAGTTACTAGTTTCGGACCATGAGCGTCGATGTCCCAGTGGCAGTAATGCCATACCCCCTCGATTTCCTGCCAGTTCTGGCGTAGTCTTCCGGGCATGCTTCGACGCGTCGCCGTCGCGGTCCTCGATCGGGTCGCCCCCTTTGAGCTCGGGGTGCTCTGCGAGGTCTTCGGATCCGACCGAACCGCTGACGGATTCCCTGGCTACGAGTTCGCCGTCTGCTCACCCGACGGTGGCCCGGTGCGGACGTCATCGGGGTTCCTGGTCACACCCCATGCGGACCTGGGTCCGCTTGAGACGGCGGATCTGGTCGCCGTACCGGCGCATCCTTTCGGGGCCGAGGTCCCGCTCAAGCTGACGGACGCGCTTCGCCGGGCCGTCGAGCGCGGAGCCATGGTGATGAGCGTCTGCTCCGGCGCGTTCGTACTCGGCGAGGCGGGCCTGCTCGACGGCCGACGCTGCACGACTCACTGGAACTACGCCGCGGAGCTCGCGCGGCGGTTCCCGTCCGCCCAAGTCGAGTGCAATTCGCTCTACGTCGAGGACGGCCCGGTCCTGACCAGCGCCGGTACGGCGGCGGGTATCGATCTCTGCCTGCACCTGGTGCGAAAGGTGCACGGGTCAGCCATCGCGACCAAGCTCGCCCGGCGGATGGTGGTGCCGCCGCAGCGGCCGGGCGGGCAGGCCCAGTTCATCGAGGCGCCGCTGCCTCGTCGACCTGACGCCGCCACGCTGCAGCCGCTGCTCACGTGGCTGATCGAGAACCTCGAAGCGCAGTCCACAGTGGAGGATCTGGCCGCCCGGGTGCACATGGCGCCGCGCACGTTCGCCCGGCGGTTCCGGGCCGAGACCGGGACCACGCCGCATGACTGGATCACGACCCAACGGGTGCTCTTGGCGCGCCGGCTGCTCGAGGAGACCGAGCTCGGGGTCGAGGCGGTCGCCGTCCGCGCCGGCTTTGGCGACGCGGCCACGCTGCGCCACCACTTCACCCGCCGCGTGGGAGCCACGCCGCACTCGTACCGGACCACGTTTCGCAGCGCTCCGGCGGCCGCCTAGGACCTAGCGGCTGCCGAGGCCCGCCTCCAGCTTCTCCATCGCCTGGTCGACTGTGAAGCTCGCCGCCTTCTGGCGTGGCGGATGCTTGACGAACGTGGCCAGGAAGTCCGCGACCAGCTTCTGCGCTGCGATCAGCATGTATGCGTGGTCGAGCAGCCAGTCGTAGTACGTGTTCGACGTCGTGTCGGCGCGCTCGAACGGGTCGGTGCGGAGATTGAATATCTTCGGTACCCGCAGCGGGGTGAAGGGTTCGGCCCAGATGCGCAGCGTGCCGGGCGCCCGCTGCTCCATGAAAACGAGCTTCCAGTTGTCGAACCGCAGGCCGGTCAGGTCGCCGTCATCGGAGAAGTAGAAGAAACCGCGTCGCGGGCTGCGGTCCTCGTCTCCGGTGAGGTATGGCAGGAGATTGAATCCATCAAGGTGAACGCTGAAGTTCTTGGCTCCCGCCTTGTGTCCTTTGAGGAGCTTCTCCTTGATGCGTGGCTCGCCGGCGGCGGCGAGAAAGGTCGGCAACCAGTCGAGGTGGCTGACGATCTCGTTGGAGACCGTACCGGCGGGAATCTTGCCGGGCCACCGGATCATGGCCGGAGTCCGGAACGCACCCTCCCAGTTGCTGTTCTTCTCGCTGCGGAACGGGGTCATTCCGGCGTCGGGCCAGGAGTTCATGTGCGGGCCATTGTCGGTGCCGTAGATGACGACGGTGTCCTCGGCTAGGCCCAACTCATCCAGAAGGTCCAGCAGGCGCCCGACGGTACGGTCGTGGTCGATCATGGTGTCGTGATACACCGACTGCCACCGACCAGCCTGGCCGATGCTCTTCGGCTTTGGATGCGTGCGGAAGTGCATGTGGGTCGAGTTGAACCATAAGAAGAACGGCGTACCGGCGGAATGCTGGCGGCGAATGAAGTCGATGGCCGCGTCGGCGAACTCGTCGTCGACGGTCTCCATGCGCTTCTTCGTGAGGGCGCCGGTGTCCTCGATCTTCTGTGAACCGTTGTGCGCCCAGGTATGCAGCACCCCCCGTGGGCCGAAGTTCTTGCGGAAGTCGGGAAACTCGTCGGCCGGCGGGTAGTCGATATTCTCGGGCTCCTCCTCGGCGTTGAGGTGGTACAGGTTGCCGAAGAATTCGTCGAATCCGTGCATCGTGGGCAGGAACTCGTCCTTGTCGCCGAGGTGATTCTTGCCGAACTGGCCGGTGGCGTAGCCAAGCGGCTTGAGCAGTTCGGCGATCGTGGGGTCCTCGGCCGACAGACCTAACGAGGCGCCGGGAATGCCTACTTTGGACAGTCCGGTACGGAAGACGCTCTGACCGGTGAGAAACGCGCAGCGGCCGGCGGTACAACTCTGCTCGCTGTAGTAGTCCGTGAAGCGCATGCCCTCGTTCGCGACCCGGTCGATATTCGGCGTCCGATAGCCCATCAAGCCGTCGCTGTAGCAGCTCAGGTTGGTGATGCCGATGTCATCCCCCCAGATCACCAGGATGTTCGGCTTGTTCGCTTTCCGCGTTGCCATGGTGCCCCCGTAGCCGCTCGATCGTGTCCATAATCCGGCACATGCCAGCAATCACGACGGGCTTCGGCCGATCGGTAGCTGTTCGGGGTATCGGTTGCCGTCGGGGCGTGCGGTGGCTACGCGGGTTCTGGCCGGATCACGCAGCGGAACCCGAGATGGCACGTCGACGTGTCGATCTCCTGCGGCATCCGCGCCGCCGGCCGGTACCGGCGGCAGTAGTTGGGCGCGCACAGAAAAGAGCCGCCCTTGGTCACCTTTCGCGCCATCCCGCTACCCTCGGCCACGGTGGGTCGCCCCGGACCGCAGCACGCCGGCACGGACGGCTCGAACCGACCGAACCAATCCGAGGTCCATTCCCAGACGTTCCCGATCATGTCGAAGATCCCGAATCCGTTCGGCGGAAAGGATCCGACCGGAGCCGTCCACTCGTAGCCATCGGAGACCAGGTTTCGCAGCGGGAACTCGCCCTGCCAGACGTTGGCCATGTGCACACCGCCCGGGGTCAGTTCGTCGCCCCAGGCGTACTCGGTGCCGCGACGGCCGCCGCGGGCGGCGTACTCCCACTCCGCCTCTGTGGGCAGTGACTTTCCGACCCACATCGAGTAGGCAAGGACGTCCACCCACGCCACGTGTACGACGGGGTGGTCGTCGAGTCCCGTGAGGTCCGAGTGGGGTCCGCGCGGATGCCTCCAGTCCGCACCTGGCACGAGCGACCACCACGCCATGTGGTCATGCAGGCCGACCGGGCGCGATGGCGGCGTGAACACGATCGAGGCCGGCACCATGAGGGCTCGGTCCGCATCGGGATACGTCCCCGAATCCGGAGCCTGCTCCGCCACCGTCACATGCCCGGTGTCGGCCACGAATGCGGCGAACTGCGCGTTGGTGACGGCAGCGGGGTCGATCCAAAATCCGTTTACGCGGGCCCGGTGGGCGGGCGCCTCCTCCGGATAGTGATCGTTTGAGCCCATCAGGAACTGGCCCGCCGGTATCCACACCATCTCGGCGTGGTCCCGAACGGACCTGGTTGTCGTCGGCTGGACCATCGGCTCACGCTAACGGGTCTGGCGCCAACCTTTGGGCGCTTTCGGCGACCTTGGTCGAACGCGCGTAGATAGCGATCAACTCATGCGCATATCGCCAAGATCGGCGCGGTGTGATGGGGCGCTAGAGGCGTGCGCCGACGATCTCGGCGATGTCGTCGCGGGTGAGGGCCGTCTGGTCGTCGGAGCCCGCGTTGATCACGACGCCTGCGGCGCCCATCGTGCGGATCAGCTCGAACAGGCCCGGTCCGTCAACATGCGACGTGTCGGCGAGCGTGCGCGCACCCATGGGCAGGCTGGCGAGGAACTCCGCGAAGCGATCGGTGGCGGTGAAGCACACGGCGACCACACCGTCGATCTCGGGAAGGAACACCTGCGACGGCGCCCGGGAATCTTTCTCGATCAGGAGGTGGTACTGGTGGGCCAACAGATCGGACGCTGGTACAGGTCCGTTGCCCCATTGGGCGAGGGCATTCTCCACGGCGATGGCGGTGGCCCAGCCGGAGGCGATGGGAAAGCCGCCGGCCTCGATGTACCACTGGTGCTCCCGGGGCGAGCTGGGGTTCACGAACAGTGAGCTGAGCCCAGGGTCGAGCGACTGCAGCAGGATGACGCCCGGAACCGGTCCGCCGTAGTCTCCGCTCACGCTCGCCTCACCGAGTGCTGCCGCCTCCGGGTCGGTGAAGACATTCAGCGTCGCCAGTGGTCCCCGATCCGGAAACGGAATCGTCTGATCGAACGTGGACTGACCCCAGGTCTGGCGCGCGTACTCGATCGGCACCAACCACTGGTTATGGCTGGCCAGCGATCGCATCACCTGGTCGACGTCGGCCGGCGTCGCCGCCTGTCCGCGCTGCGCGAACTCGATCAACGCCGCCTTGGCCGGTGAAAGGGCACCTGAGGGAACACTGCCAGCGCTCGGCTGGTGACCCGGCGGTGCGGAACCTCCCCCGCTTGCTGGATACGAGGACCAGCCATCGGATGCCGACACACTCCGATCCTCTCCGGTGCATGCAACCCACCGCAAGCCAGCATCGCGGTTGGCCTGAGCGACGGCGTCGCACCGCCAGGGCCGCAACGTGAGGGGCCGGGCTCGAGGGACACGTCGTCGCCACGGTGCCCGTCCAATGCGTCATGAAGATGGCACCCCGCTCGCGGCGATGCTCCCAGAAGATGACTAGCTCGAGGAGCCGATCACGGCGATCATGGCGCCGGTGTGAGTCGTTCCTGCTGGAGTTGCGGCACCACTCGGGCCACGGTCTCGAAGTCCGCGTCCTCGTGGAGAACCACGAGCTTCAGCCTGATTGCGGTAGCAACCACGAGGTGATCGGCGACCGAAAGACCATGGTGTTGACTGACGCCCGCGAGGTCGCGCTGGACCGCGCCGACGATCGACCACACATCGTCTGGTACCGGAACCCAGGGGTACGCCGCGCGGAGCCTGTCCCTGGCTCGATCAAATACCTTGGCGTCCACGCCAGTCAGGGTTTCGACGATGACCGGCTCGCAGACGGCGATGAGACCTCGATCAACTGCATCGAACCACTGCGGGTGGGTCTGACGGCGGGTAATCCTCACGAGGGCACTCGTATCGACAAGGTACTTCATTCGTCGAGGGCAGCGATCTTGTCGAAATCGAACGCGCCTTCATCTGCCATGCGCTCGAGATCCTCCCGAGCCCGCTGACGACGCTGCCTGCTGGCCTCTACCGCCTGCCGGAGCGCTTCGTTGACGGTGTCCTTCTTGGTTAAGGTCCCGAGCGCCGTTGTGGCTTCGTCTAGTAGTTCGTCGTCAATGTCGATCAACGTCTTGGCCATGGCTGCACCTCCGCAGTCGAGGATATCAACCGTGCGCTGCGATATCGACTAGCTGGGCCGATATACAGGATCGATCACTTTGGGACGTGTGGGCCCTCGCCCGAAAACCGTGGGCTCGCGTGGGCTCGGGTCCTCAGGCGTCGATCATGCTGGAGACGCCTTCAGCCCTCGCCCGAAACCCGTGGGCTCGGGTCCTCAGGCGTCGATCATGCTGGAGACGCCTTCAGCCCTCGCCCGAAACCCGTGGGCTCGGGTCCTCAGGCGTCGATGAGCGCCATGACCTCGTCGCTGACATCCGACGACTCAGTGTTCACAACTCAGCTAGGCTGGGGTGATGAGCAGAGCGTCGCTGTACGTCCGGCTGTCGAGAGCCGCAGACGATCGAAACCTCTCACTGGACGGCATGATCGCGGATCTCCGCAGGTTGTGTGAAGATCGTGGCTTCGCTGAGGTGGCATTGAATGTTGACGACGGACTCTCCGGCGGCGGTTCGCGATCGACCCGAGTTCCGTGCCTGGCTAGCTGACGCGATCGAGGGTCGCGCGGACGTCCTCCTGACGTGGCACGTCGATAGGTTGACCAGAGAGCGATCTGAATGTCGCTGCGACGATCCTGGATGTCGTAGAGGGCAAAGATCCACAGAGCGGGAAGGTTGTCCCACTGCCGGTACGGCTGATCGGCTATGACGACCGTCTCGACTCCGACGACGGTGATGGGCTTTCAGATGAACTTCGTCATCAGAGCCATGGCTCGGGCCGAACTCAACCGTGCGAAGTCCAGAGCTTCCGCCAGGGTCAAGAGGATGCGGGCCGAGGGAAGATCAACAGGTGGGCTAACGCCGTACGGATACCAGCGTGCGCAACACGCGGCGTTGGAACTAGAGCACGACCCCGTTAGCTCAGGTGTGCTGCGGGAGGTCGTGCAGAGAGTCATCGATGGGAACTCGATAGCATCGGTGGCTCGTGATCTCAACAGCCGTGGTGTGTTGTCACCACGGGATCATTCAGCAAACCGTGATGGCAAAATCAGGACCGATCGCAACGGTAAATTGAAACCACGGCAGCTATGGACCGACCAAACACTGAGGCGGATGCTTACAAACCCCGTGCTGCTCGGGAAGCTGGTTATTGATGGAAAGGTCATCAGGAATTCTGACGGGCGAGCGAAGCTACGTGGTGAGCCGCTGGTGTCGGTCGACGACTGGACTAAGCTACAGGATGCGATAGCCGGTAACAAAAGACCGAAGTATCGAAGTGCGCCGGATGCCCTGCTAAGCGGTATTGCGGTCTGTGGTGACTGCGATTCCCCCGCTGCACTTCCACTGGATGGTAAAGCCCGAAAGAAAGCAGGAATACAGATACTACCGTTGCTCAGGTCGAACTCGTCGGGACAACGGGTGTACCACGAAAGCGATTCGCGCAGATGAGCTAGAACAGGATGTCATCAACTCATTTCTAGTTTTTGTTGGTGGCCTAGAAATCCTAGAGCGCAAACTACTGCCCGGTGAGGATCACTCTCAGGAGCTTGCCGACGTCGAACAGACGATGAAAGACCTCCGAGATGATCGAACGGCTGGACTGTACTCGGGTGAGAGAGGGAACACCGAGTATCGTGTGATGTACCAACACCTCGAAAGCGAACGAGAAAGACTGTCGAAGCTACCGAGCCGGCCAGATAGTTTTGAAATGGTTCCTACGGGCAAGAGGTTCCATGAGGTCTGGGGCGATCTCAGCACTACCGCAGAGCGACGACAGTTCATTTTGAAGGCGGGCCTGCGGGTCCGCGTTTACGCCGATCCGGTCAAGACCCGGCCACTGTTCGATGGTTGGCCACGCGATGAAGATCAAACAGGCGGCAGGGTTGCCCTGGGACTGCCTGCGGATCTGCTGGAACGTGTTGGTGCGACGGTAGCAGGTGTGACTGTCGAGGCAGTCAGGGATCGTTATTCCGGGTACTACCCCTAATCTGTCGACTGGTGGTTGCCGTACTTCGCCATGAGCCTAGCCCGGTAGCCAAATGGATCGTCGCCTCGGTTGAGGCTCGAAGCCTGTTGATGTAGTCGGGTGGATTCGACAAGCCATTCGTACGTCGACGGGATGAAGTCCCGCAGTCGTTTCCGCGCCTCATGCCGCTGAGCTTCGTTGTGCTCGCCAAACAGCACTGCACCGATGGCCAGAAGCTCATGTTGGCCGTCCTCGGTGAGGTCGTTGTACCAGTTCGCATGGGTCATCACATACCACCACTCTTTACTCTCGGTACTCCACTCTTCGGGATTGACGTCTAACTCAGAACTCTGATAGGGGTCGATGACGCTCCTGCTGATTCTGTTTCGTCTGACGCGCTGCCATTCTGGCTTCGGCTGTGGACCTCTCGCTCCCATAGATTTACCTCCGACTCTTTCAGAACGGCCCCGGGAGGATTCATCCTCCTTGCGCCTAAAAACCCGTACTCGAACGGACAGCCGAGCACGACGGTGCGATCGGCAGCTGTCTATCGGGGTTACCCCCCATACTTCGATTACTCTGTACGGGTCCTTAACGCTCGCTATCGCTCGCGTCCTACCGTTGGTATACGCCTACAGCCGTTAGTGGCTTAGGATTGCTCTGGTGCCGTTTAATGATATGTTGTGTGGTGCTCTTGAGCCTGCCTCTTAATGAGGCTTAGAGGCTGTTGGCTTCTGTCGACTCTTTGGTTGGCTGCTTACCTGTTACGACTACTGTATATATATGATGTTATATGTGTTGTTGGTGTATGTGTAACGCATATATGTACGTCTATATGATGATACATGTGTACTACTACGTACTACCTCTATCTCGTTGCGTAGTAGTGGTGAGGGTAGCTGCGCTTCGGCGTGGTGTTAGCCTGCTTCAGTTTGCGCCTCTTCTTGTGAGTACGATATTGACGGTGTAGTTTAGACTTACTCGTGTAACCGTAAATACCTGGGCTTGTGCTACGGGTGTTATCTATACTACCCAATCATTACAACCTCTCTTGAATCACGTCTCTGTTGTGTCACGTGGGGTCATGTCCAAAAACGCGGCCGGCGGCGACTGAAAACCGTCGCACGTGCGACGGTTTCTGACAACATCAACGGAGCGCGGCCACAGCCACAGAATCTGATATTGGCCCAGAGATTTGATATCAGTTGCCATCGGTTTCCTTCATTCTCCAATACCGCTTCCCATACGGTCGCGGAACTCTAGGTTAGTTTCGTTATCCCGTTGAATTCGCCGGGAAGTTCCTCAGAGGGAAGTTCAGTAGGGTGGACCAAACCGCAACGGAGATTCATAGGGAGGGTTATGCCTCGCTTCGCTCGGCCCCTTCGGAGGTGGAGTAGATTCCTGACTTGGCTTTGGCTTATAACTGCCCCGCATAATTTCTCTGGCACCGCCGGTAGGCGTCACCCCAGTCGAGACGGAAGTGTTCCTTCACCAGCTTAACCGCGTTCCCTTTGGTATCGCAGTGGAAACAATTGAATTTGCCACTGTCGAGGTCTATGGATGCTGAGCGACCCTTGTCACGGTTGTCGTAACTACAGAAATCACACCACACCCGATTAGAGGGTGTGAGGTCAGTATTCTGACCGAGGACATCCAACACGGCGATAAAGTCATCGCCAACACAGATAAACTCCTTCAATTTGAACTCCTTAGATCTACGGCAAGCCCGAGTTATACTTGGTAAACCAAGAGTTAGACGGGGCACCTATCCACACCTGCCCCGGAGCAACCACGGCGGAGCCGAACCACCTAGTTACCCTTCCTCATCAAGAAGGAAGGGATTAGGGTATTTGTCAGGCGTAGCCTGAGATTGTCGGGGTGAAACCCCGATTACTCTCTCCCTTAAGAAAAAAGGTCTCTCCCACCTTTACCTGTCTAGAGTTGCAACTAGGCAGGAGAGATGTGCCTCGATGGGTAGGAATACGAAGATTTCCAACAGTAAATGTGACACGAATCACTGGTAATTTAGGTCCTTACCGCTGAAGTCGATATGTATTTCCACCTGAGATCTCGCGTTGCTCCAAGCAACCCGCGTCCCTGGGCCGTCATAGCTTTCGCTATTTTCCTGTTGTAGAAAAGTCTTCATTCTCTCAGGTGCGAGGCCGTCAGCGAGAAAGACGCCGTCAAATTCTGTGTCGTCGTAGAGTCTCCCGACAACTTCTATAGCGCGGTTAAGCCGCCGACGCTCTTTACTATTCCAATTATCGATAACACCATCTAGGTATCTACGGATAAGAGCTTGCCGGTAGTTCTTATTCTTGACCGAACCTAACACCACCGCGAGAAATTTGTCGTCATCGTCTAGTAGCTGTCGCCAACCGATCAGCAAACCACTTCGCTTTAACTGGCTCGGGACCGGACTTCGCTTCGTTAATTCGCATGCCGCGTAGTCGACGGGCGTCGTGGTCGAGTTCGAATTCATAGATCACCGCCCCGGTCAAACGTTCGTTGCGATCCTTGATCGGTTTGAGTCCCGTCTCTTTCATTGCGGCAACGAGGTCAGGAGGCAATCCCAAGATCTGAAATCTGACATACTCTCCTGGTGCGGTACGGAGAGTTCTTATTGGTTCCATTGTGCGCGCATATCCCTAATCTCAGCGAGAATTTGGTCAATCTCAGGGTCACCGTCCTGTGACATCAGCCTAATAAATCCATCACAACTACGACTAATCATTTCGTTGATGTGCAGTCCGAAGAACGGTTCAACGACCCGTTTGTAGTCGTTGTACGCGGCGTCACTAAGTTCAATCGTTCTCAACTTTTGCTCCTTACACAGAAAAGGGGCGACCCGCGCGGGCCGCCCGGTGTTCCTCTCCTACTCCACTATATCAGACGCAGTGACGGTTGTCGATGGCCCCTGACCCCGGAGCACCGGCGGTATCCCCGTAAGGACAGCGGTGCCCCGGGGCGTCCCAGGTGGAGGACTGCCCGAAGAGTCTAGGTTTCGGGCTACCGGCGGTCAGATTCCGCCGGGGTCTAATTCGTCTGTGTTGTTGTTTCGGCACCAGACCTACCCCGACCCACCGTTGGGCCGGGGCAGTCGCTCTGCGGCCGCTACAGCGGGCCGATGGTGTCGGGGATCTCGATGGTGTCGTTGAGCCGCCACACGTGCTCCGTGGTTCTGCCGGCGTCGTCCTTCACCTGAGATCGCGTGATGAGATCCCGGGTGGTGAGGTCGGCCCGGGCGCGGGTGAACGTCGTCAGCGAGACGCCGCACCCGGTCACGAACTCCTGTAGCTCGGCGGCTGGTGCCAGCGGCACGCTGCCCAGGTAGCGCAGGATGATGGCCTGCGCCTGCTCAAGGGCACCCGGCGCACTGTCTCGGCCACTGCCGAGGCAGACCTGTCCGGCCAGCACCTCTAGCGGCGAGTACCGGAGCGAGCCTTCGTCGACGGGCACGGGCTGGAACACGGCGATGTCGGAGACGGGATCGGAGTAGCGGTTCGACACTGCCCGCCGCTCGTACAGCATCGGCGACTGCGCCTGGCCGTACGAGGACTTGTGCTGAGCGAGGACGAACGTCGGCCCGGTCGGTTCGTAGCCAAGCTGGATGCCGGCCCGGTCGTCTCATCGAGCCCGAGTCCGTCCCGCATTGCCTTGCAGCCCTGGACCGGCTCCGGTCCCCACACGAACGATGCCCGCGACAACGCCATCAGCCGGCGGCTGCCACCGAGGGCCGCCTCCACGGACTTCGGCCTGCCGCTGGCCTTGTTGAGGTGACCGACGAGGGTCACGGCGACATCGAAGCCTTGGCAGAGGTTGTTCAACGGGTCAAGCGCCCTACTGGTTGACGCCGGGTTACCGGGGTTGTCGATGAGCATGTCCACGGGGTCCAGGATGGCCCACTTGACGTCCCGCTTGGAGATCTCGGCTGACAACTCCACCTGACCCCACGGAAGTCGGCGCGGGGTGAGGTCCACGAACCGAGCGAGCTCGGCTTTGGTCGCGCCGTACGCGACCAACCGGGGGACGATCACGGAATCGAGATCATCCTCGGGCATCATGATTCCGACGTTGCCGTCGGGGTTGTCGTTGCGCAGGACGTCCAGCGCCATGCCCAACATCACGGTTGACTTGCCCGTGCCGCTAGCGCCGGCCACGAGGCTCAACGCTCCGGTCGGGATCATCCCTGGCCGCAGCCAACGGGGTGCAGCCGGAGTCACTTTGTCAAAGGTGGTCACTTCGTCGTTCCTTCCTATCGGTGGTTGTCGTTGGTCGAGTGACCAACTCAGCGACCCGTGGTCGCGACCTGCCCAACCACGCCGTCGGCGGCGTCATTCCGCCGTTTTACGGCTCTAAGAAGGATGAACTACTAATCCGGACAGAGGTTGACAGAGGTCACAGGAATTCAGACATCCGTCACAGCAGTTGACAGAAATTTCAGGAATGATTTTTTGGATCGCGTGCCCCTGGGCGCGCGCGGACCGTGCGCCTACACGAACGGGTTGTTACGACTCTTCGGTTTATCGAATGGAGATTGTGATGCTTCCATCTTACTGAAGTCCATCCTGGCCGTATCGAATATCTCGGTTAGCTTCTTCGCCTTCCGACCCATCATGTAATCGTTATCTTCCAACGGAATATGATGAATGAAATCCTCGGGGATGTTATGCTGTCGGGCGACTCGGTTACGACGGTCATGAGCCTCAGCTAGTTCGTCAGCTTTATACTGGATTAAGGCATCCTCTCGGAGTTTTTGGAGATAGGCGAGAGAGTCAGCGTTAGTTTCGCTGTCATCAGGGGATGGTGGTGTCATAGGCGTCATCCTATAGTTTTTCGCGACAAGGACCTACGAGTCCTCAAAGGATTCGTGAGCGTCGTCATCTTCATCGGCCCACAACTTTCCCTCATATCGAGTCACCCGCGACCGCTGCGACTCGAAGACCTCATCGAGAAATTCCCTTGCTTCGTCGGTGAGAGTGAGGCCATCCGCGAATGGATTGCGGGGTGTCGGATTTCCGAATGGATTCCTAGGCATCGATCACTCCGTGTTCGCGAAGGCGTGCGTCGACGACAGCCTCGATGCGCGTCCGTTCGGCCGCGGCGGCTGCGTCTGCCTGGTCCTGTTCCCGCTGGGCCGTCAACGGCCGCGCGTACATGTCTACGTCCCGGGAGACCACTCGTAGCAGGTCGACCTGTACATCGCCGAACTGCTTGAGGGCCACAAAGCCCCGCGCTGCCTTCGGGATGCTGGGGAGGTCGAACACAAAGAACCCATCGTGCCCGCGGAGGCTCGCTAGCTCGACGATCATCTCGTTGACCTCATGCTCGGTCAGGGTCAACTTCACCGAGTTTTCCGATACGGCTAGCCCGTCCCGGGTGGTGAAGACACGTTGGAAGTCCTCGACCCGGCCGATTGTGATCGTGCATCGCGCATCCTCAACTACCAGCGGATTCTCCCATGGGTCGAAATACTGGGTCTCAAAGTGCAAGGGCTTATCTCGTTCGAGCAATAGAACCGTGCGATGCCCTTGCAGTACAACTTGTTCTGGGGTTTCTGCATTCTCTGATTTCTTAGTTCTCATTCTTCTCTGTTTCCTTTCTCTTGGTTTCACTCGTGATGCGGGCTGATCATCGGCAGGATGATACGAAGTCTGCGCGCCTATCCGGCGTCGCATTTCTGCTGATTGGCGTCCAATTCGATCTTGCGCCTTGGGTTGGGAGTTGCAACCACTCGACGAGCTTATCGCCAGTGCTAGGAGAGTCTCGCCTTGGTTGTTGGGCGCGCTAAGGACTGCCGACGACCGATGCGAGATCGCTTACTCGGCATGTCGGCCGACGCGAACCACGCGAACTGTATGACGAACCATCGTGCTTGGTGTGGCGAGCAACCTCACGCTGCCGGCCGAGACGAAGACCCCGACGACTTCGAACGTCGCCGTCCACCGCGCGCGCATGTCCTCCCGCATCGGGCCGACATCCGCTGGGCTTTAACCGCGGAAGGTGCTATGAAGACGGAGTGTTCTGCTCCTCCGCTTGCAAGAGCCTGGTAACCACCTGATCGCTGATCCCCGGGACGAGTTGAAGGATGACCTCATCGTCGTCGTCCGCATCGACCGGGACCACAGGCCAGGACTCCACCCGGGCGGCCGAGACAACCTGCGCAATGACTCCGATAGGAATCTCGTACCCAGTGACCGAGATTTGCCATTCGCCTTCTTGCTCCACACGCGCCCCGACTTCTGATCCAAGGCCGGCCTCACGGAACGCAGCCAGACCAGACACCGTCGTCGTTAGGTTGATTGTTGACCACTTCTTAGAAACCTCCTCGCCCTTGAGTAGGCGATCAGCCTCTCTAATGTCGGCCATTTCGTCGACGGAAAGGTCGCGCGGCACAGGAAAGAAGATTCCCGAGACACGCTGGATGTTGTCGAGCGCCTCGAGATAACCGACGGCTCGAATGGCGTGCGCGTCTGGTTCCGTGTTCTCTACCTCCGTGGTCGTTCCAGTGTGTCCGTCGATGACGAGTTCTATCGACCGCCCACTGCGAATCGATGCCACGAATCTGACGGCCGGCAATAGGATGCCCGGTAGGGCTGTTGTCGCATATGAGAATGAGTAGTTGAGTCGAGCCGTGCGATCCGTGCGATCGAATCGCACCACGACCTTCGCTGCCCCGGAGGGGTCCTTGAACTCAAGCTCACCACCACGAAGCCCCCGCCGGGCTGGTTCGATCACGTATAGGGGAAGCTGACACAGTGGCCTACCGCGGTCCAGAACCCGAAGCGAGGCGGTGATATCGGGGAGTTCCGAGTTCGATGCCGCGCCGATGGTGAACACGCCGCCGTCGAACTTGCCACCGAAGCCGGCGGGTGCGTCGATTTCGAACTCACGGAGGTAATCAGCCGACACCGTTGTGGGAACTCCAAAGTCGATTGAATCCTGGAAGGATCGCGCTGCGGCACGTCCTTCGTCATCGTCGGGGAAATTGAACCGTCCCCTAAAGGTGATTGGCCGATCCTGTTCGACGCCAACGTACTTAGGCAGCGCCGTAATCCTGGTGCCACCCGGGTCGATTGAGATCGCAAACGCATAGTACGGATCGATCTCGTTTAGTCTCACCATAACGGCGCGCATACGCTCGACCGCATCTGGAACGCCTCCCGCCAGCGCTGCTTGTTCTTCGCGTATCTGGGTCACGAGGCGAATAACCTCGTCACTCGCTCCTTCAAAAAAGTACCGCGCGATGTCCGGGAATTCTGCCATCTTGCCGTCGAGCCAAGTTAGCCCTAGCCAGTCACAAGGAAAGCTATAGCTTTCCGTCAATTTGTTGAACCATGCAAGCTCACCCGGAGTTGGGTCGATTGGGACGAGGAGGTGCCATGCCACTGGCGAATTGGCTGTCGCCCTCTCTAGGGATCGTTTCACCTGTGCACGTCGCGCATCGGTCAATCGGCCCGTGAAGCTCTTCAGCTCGTAGATTTCGAAACCGCCTCCAACGGGCACCCAAACGTCCCGACCGCCGTCGCCGCCAGAGCCGTCAATGCGTTGGACGTGCGGATGTAGGCGGCTAATGAGCACCGCCACTGCGTCTTCATACGTACTCGGGTCAAGGTCAGACCAGCGGACTCGCGTCATGCTTTTCGCCTCCACCGAACGGATGGGGTAAATCACGTTCATGTTCCCATCACGAGCACTGGACGGAGGTTTCGGTCAGTAGATCTTCCCGGCAACCGGCACTTCGACGGACATCGTTGACACCCACTCGTCCGCCTTGGCCAGCCCTCGGCATGTCAAACGCAGCCGTGCCCCGGTACCTGGGGAGGCTGAGTTGGTCGAGCTACTCGATACCCGTAAGGCTCCTGTGGCGCGGTCCAACGAGTGACACATCTACCGCTGTCGCAGCACATCGAGGTTGTCGCCGTAATAGAGCTTGTTCAGCCACTCTTGTCCGGTGACCTGCTCGGTGATCTTCGCCTTCGCCACTCCGAGAGCCTTCCACATCCATACGACACGGCGGTAGGTCCGGTCACCGCAAGCCCCGCTATGAAGTAGACAGGCCAAGCGGCGAAGCAGGGAGACATTACTCAATGTCCTCGATCTCTTCGGCCTCACGTTGGTGGGGTTCTCGATGTAATGGCGGTGTGCGGTCTGAGACGCCAGGTCTCTTCACGCGCCTACGAGTGCCGATAGTTCCATCCGTCTTGTTTCGTCGTCCGCCGTCCACTATGGTCGGCGCTGCTCGGCACTGTTGGCCCGCCCCGGCCCGGCTGAGCGTCCGCCGGCTGGGGTCCCCCGACGACTGGCCGGCGGACCTTTCCAGGCATATGTGTCAAGCTCGGACTCCAGGACCACGGGAGCAGCGCACGCGGGACAAGCATGGCCACCTCACCGCTTGCGGTGTACGCCCGAATCGCTTCGTCAGGATCAGTGGTCGAGTTCCCACATTGAGCACAAATGTCCACAAGGCCAGGTTAGACGAAGATACTTGTCTTCGTACGCGCGTTCGCATAGCCTTGGATCATGGACAAGGCCGATCATGTACCGAACGGGTCGAAACCCGTGAGGGCGACGCGGACAGCGGCAAAGGCAACACCTGGACCTTTGAGGACGAGACAGAGGCGCAAGCGATGGTGACGCGACTCCTTGAAAGGTGGAGACGGTTGGCAGGACCTGAGCGGAGCGCCGGCCGCCACCCCAGACAGATAGCTCTTGCGTTCTCGATCCCGGAAACCACGGCCCTTCGCGTTTTCCCGACGGTTTGGCCGATGTCAGCCATCGGTGGATTCACTCACACTGTTGTCGCGTGGCAAGAGACAAGGCGTGGGGTCGGCACGGGAAAGCGGGTGTGATGGCCACGACACAGGACAATCGTTCCGGGCAGCCAGGCATTGTCGGGCTCGGTTGGGGTATGTACCAACAAGTCGCCGCCGTGCTCGGGGCGTTTGGGCTAGCAGCGATGGTGGGGGACATCTTTGGCGTTGGCTGGCGAGGATTCGTCGGGACACTAGTCGGCTACTGGGGTGAATACGTACGGCCGGTAGCAAAGGCAGTCTTTAACGCCATCGTGACTGTTCCGCTGAGTTGGTTTGGATGGCATGTCGAAGTGCCGCTACTCGTCCGAGATTATCTAGTGGTCGGAACCATTTTCGCACTTTCGATGTCGCGGGAACTCAAAAGAATCAGGGCCGACGTTTCAATTTGGCCTCGACTGAGGGAACCGGTCAATTGGCCTGCCAGAATGCCGATGATGTTGGTAACTTGGCCAATTATGGCCCTAGCCTTTGTGGCTGGCCCTTTCATCGAAATGGAGGCGGTCACAAGGAAGGAGGCCTTGGTGAACTCTATTATGATTCTTTCACCATTGATCTACCTGGGACTGCTGCTCGCCGTAAATTACATCGTCCTCTAAATGGCTATGTACCGGCTCCTTGGGATAAGGCGGAAAGCAGAGTTAGACCGATTAGGGGATCTTCGAATTACTAAACCGATTACCTGAATCGGATGTGTGGATCGTTAAGAAAACTCTCTACCGGAGAGAGTTAAACCCCACCAGCGAGGTGATCCATTCCTTCTATTCCTGACGGGAAGCGTTGTTACATCCAGGGGGCCCGTACGACATCCGGCACCCGTTTGTTCGACACGTCCAGATGTGGTGACCGTGGCTCGCACCGCAGTATTTGCAGTCGTGGTTATCCCAGTGCAGGCCGACTCCACCGGGGACGAGTGGAGCACCACATCGACATCTTTCTGGTAGCCATCTCGGCCACCACTCCGGGAGCTTCGTCACCCGGGTTAGATTAGCACAAAAGTTCGATGCGGCTCAGTTGGACCATCCTCGTCGACGTCGCTCATCGAGTGCGGCGTTGGCCTGCTCGATGCTGACCTTGCCGGTCTCCACGCAGCGGGCTGAGCAGTTGCCACTGACCCGCTGCCACCGCACCTCATCGGTTTCCGCGCCGAGCGGCACGGCCTGCTCAACCCACTCCCACGGCTCACCACACCCTTTAGCCAGGCATGGACGCTTGTCATCGAGCACAGTTCGGACCTGCATCTTCGTCACCTTTCCGAACAAGAAGGACTTTTCCTCCCAAGAGAGAATACCGGCGAGGTGCGACGGTTCCGTGGCTTGAGAACAAGATCGAAAATCTTACACGGCTGTCATTCGCCAGTGGTACTCTGCACGCTGTCCGATTCCCGTCGATGTGGGAGGGGTCCCCAACGTCCACCAACAATTCTCACCCGCTATGCGTCTGCTGCCGTCTGCCCCAACCGGCCCATCGAGATCATCTCGACGTGCCGTCGCCTGTCTGCAAGGCGTGCGCCTTTCACCAAGGCGAGCAGCCCGACAAGCGGCTCAAGTGTGCGGAGTCGCACGAGAAGATGCTTCGGGAACGGCTCGACGCGTGTCGTCGCAGCGAGGAGGACACCAGGGTCCAGGCCGCGATGGATCGGGCGGTCGCGAAGGAGCGTGTCTCCTCGGCGTTGAGCAGTCGAGGTCGGCTTGCCTCACGCATCGTTGCCGCCGCCGAGAAGGGCGGTTATCACCGCTGTCCGGCAATCATGATCGCTAACGAATCCGACGTCAGAGACTGGGCACGTCGTGATGCTGATATGCGCGCTACGACGCGGTACTACGACGACGAAGAGATCGCATAGTCATAGGGCGTATACACCCGTTTGTACGTAGAAGTCACACAGCTTCCATTTGTGAAAGAATCTCGTCGCTGACGTCGAAGTTCGCGTAGACGTTCTGCACGTCGTCCGAGTCCTCGATGGCGTCGATCAGCTTGAATATCTTGCGGGCGCCGTCCTCGTCCAACGGCACGGTAACGCTCGGCACGAACGACGACTCCGCGGATTCGTACTCGATCCCGGCCTGCTGCAACGCGTTGCGCACCGGGATCAAGTCGCCGGGCTCGGAGACCACCTCGTACGCCTCGCCGAGGTCGTTGACCTCCTCGGCTCCGGCGTCGAGCACGGCGAGTAGGACCTCGTCTTCGGTGAGCGAGTCCTTCGGGATGATGACCACACCCTTGCGCGAGAACATGTACGACACCGAGCCCGCGTCGGCGAACGAACCACCGTTGCGGGTGAGCGCGGTGCGGACGTCGGTTGCGGCCCGGTTGCGGTTGTCGGTGAGGCATTCGATCAGTACGGCGACCCCGTTCGGGCCGTATCCCTCGTACATGACGGTCTGGTAGTCGGCGCCACCCGCCTCCTGACCGGAGCCCCGCTTCACGGCGCGGTCGATGTTGTCGTTCGGGACAGAGTTTTTCTTTGCCTTCTGGATCGCGTCGTAGAGCGTCGGGTTGCCCGCTGGGTCACCCCCACCGGTGCGGGCCGCGACCTCGACGTTCTTGATCAATCGGGCGAACAGCTTGCCGCGCCGGGCGTCGACAACCGCCTTCTTGTGTTTGGTCGTCGCCCACTTGGAATGGCCGGACATCTGCTCTACCCCTCACGTCCCGTGCCGCACACCGCTCGTCATCGCGACGAAGAACCGGTGCACCCGAAGATCACCGGTCAGCTCGGGATGGAAGGCGGTGGCGAGCAGGTTTCCCTGTCGAACCGCAACGATTCTACCGGCGGCCGGCCCCTCAACGACCCGACCCAACACCTCGACGCCCTCGCCGATCCGCTCGACCCAGGGCGCTCGGATGAACACGGCGTGGAATGCACCGCCGTCGATGCCATCGATCTCCACGGGCGCCTCGAACGAGTCCACCTGTCGACCGAACGCGTTGCGCCGCACCGTCATGTCAATGCCGCCGAACGCCCGCTGGTCGGGCCGACCGTCCAGGACCTCGGACGCGAGCATGATCATGCCAGCGCAGGAGCCGTACGCCGGCATGCCCCCGGCCACCAGCTCGCGCACCGGCTCGAAGAGGCCGAACTCAATCGCCAGCTTGCTCATCGTGGTCGACTCGCCGCCGGGAATGACCAGCCCGTCGATCCCCTCGAGCTCGTCGGCGCGCCGGATCGGTCGGGCCTGCGCATCCGCCGCCTCCAGCGCGCGCTGGTGCTCGCGGACGTCACCCTGGAGGGCCAGAACGCCTATCACACTCACGCGTCAACCCTACGGCCCCACGCCGTCAAGTCCAGGGCCACCGGGCCTCGAACCCTCGACTCCACAGTGGACCTGTTCAGCGGCGCACGACTCGAAGTCCTACGCCGGCCAGCACGGCTGGGATGTTGCGCACGGCGTCGCGGTCCTTGGCCCGTTCGGATTCGGGGAGCAGATCCCACGTGACGAGCATCGGATGCTGCTTTGTCGCGTCGTTGCGCACGAGGCTGTGTCTCCAGCCGGCCCGTACCCGCTGTTCCATCCAGCGGCGGTGCTCGGCCTCGGCGAGGCGGTCGATTTCACGTTGGCTGAACCCGACCGGCACGGACTCGGAACCCGGCTCGACCGTGGCGCCGATCGTCGCCAGCTTGGCCGGGATGTCGCGGGCCTGGGCCCGGTTGGCCTCACGCATGTCCTCGGTCAGCTCGTCCCAACGCCGGCCGCCGGGAGCGTGGGCCGCCAGGTAGTTCTCGTGGATGCGTTGCGCCAGCCGGTCGATCGTCGCGTCGTCGATCTGCATGGGCTCAGGCTAACCAGGTGGAACCAGCGCCCGGTTCACCCGCCGAGCCGCACGATCTGGAGGCCGATGTCGGCCAGCGCCGTCTCGTACGTGGTCTGAAGGTTCCGAATGGCCTCTCGGTCCTTCGCCCGGGAGCTCTCCGGAAGCTGTTCCCATGGCACCAGGTCTGGGTGAATCCTTCGCCGGTCGTCGCGCTCCGGGCCCTGTCGCCAGCCGTCGTCGACTCGCTGCGCCATCCACCGGTCGTGCTCGAGCGGCGCGAGTTTGTCCACCTCGGACTCGGACAGCACGAATTCGGCCGCCAGCGACGAACGCGGCGCCACCGTGCAACCGATCTGCCGGAGTTTGTTGGCGAAGTCGTGCGCCTGACCGTAGTTCGAGTCCTGGAGATGGCGCGCGAGCTTGTGCCACGGTTGCAGAGCCGGCTCATCGCCAATCCGCTTCCCGAGCCGCAAATGGTACGAGAGGTAACGCGTGTGCACCGCCTGGGCCAGGTCCACGAACAGATCCGGATCGCGGGCAACGAACGGCGCCGCGAGCTCGGCGACGTTGGCTACCTTCAGCCGGCCGACCAGGTGGTCAAGCAACCGATTGTCTTCGAAGGCCTCACCGTGCCGGGCGAGCTGACTGAGCCGCACGACCAGTGAGCCGGGGCCGCCGTGCCACAGCGGCACGGCGGCCAGGGCCGCGGATAGCGCGACGTGTTCGTCTTCATAGCAGATGTACGACCGGTACGGCTGACCGATCCGACCCGAGCGCAGCACCGTGTCGAGATCGTGGTCGAAGGCCTCGATATCGCAGGTGTCCGCGACGACCTTCCAGCGCTCAAGCAGCTGCGCCTTGGCCCCGGAGGCAATCTCATCGACAAGTGTAACTTTGATGCGCTCGTCCGCCCGCCCGGACGTCAACCGCCAGTGCCGGGCGAACGAAACCACGGTGGACTTGCCGAAGGAACCCGCGCCGGCGATGAGAATGTCGGGTCGGGAGGTCGGGTCGAATGCCTCACCCTCCACATAGGCCCGTGCCGCCATCTCGTCCATGGTGAAGAACTCGACGCGCTGCCGCTCGTCGGTCATCAGCCGCCGTGCCTTGAGCCCGAGCGCCAGCGAAGGATCCGTGACGTGCACGTAGATTTTGGGTCCGCGGGTACGGCTGACCGACGCCGCGGCGAGTGCGGTGGACACGTTCGCGGCCACGTCGACCCGATCGGCGCCGCAGGCGTAGACCGTACGAGCGCGCTTGACGCCCGCCCGACGCAGCGACGCGATGTCGCCATCCCTGATCTCGAAGACGGCCTTACGGCTGATGGCCCGCTTGGCCCGCGCGACGGCCCGGGCCTCGGCCGTGTCACCGACCACAATGGAGAAACCCAACCGCATCGTGCGCCGCCACCACCAACTGGCGCCGACAAGCGCGAACGCGGCGAGGATCAGCGTCGTCAGCGGGGCTAGTATTCGAGCGGCCTGCAGCGACCACGGGACAGGCTCGTCGCCGACCGGGTTGAACTCCAGTGCGAACAACTGCAGGTCGTAATAGAGCAGATTCGCCAGTGACTCCACATTGCGGGGCTCGGGCGGCCGATACTGAAGAAAGCCGATGTATCCCGTAACCAGCGCGATGGAGCCCAGCAAGGCGAGCCCGAAACGCGACCTCACCCGCGTCCGTGGCCTGCTATCCCCCATGACCGACTCGTCCACCAGATCTCCCATGCCGAGTTTGACCCACACGTCCGGGCGCCGTTGTAGCCTGCTGGCTCGGGCCGCCTGCGGGCATCGGGCGTCTGGTCACGTTTCTGTCGGACCTTGTGGCTCGACCGATTGTCGATCGCCATCCATAGCGGGCCGAGGCAATGATGGGGGGACTGATCGCCGTATCGATATGCGTGATGGTGTACGCCTTCGCCTAAGGCCGCCGGGCCGACGGCAGAAGACGGCGTCTACCAGCCGCGGTCGGCCAACCGGTGCGGCACCGGGATGTCGTCGACGTTGATGCCCACCATGGCCTCGCCGAGACCACGGGAGACCTTCGCCAGCACGTCCGGATCGTCGTGGAATGTCGTCGCCTTGACGATCGCGGCCGCCCGCTGCGCCGGGTTGCCCGACTTGAAGATGCCCGAGCCGACGAAGACGCCCTCGGCGCCGAGTTGCATCATCATCGCCGCGTCGGCGGGCGTCGCGATGCCGCCGGCGGTGAAGAGCACCACCGGCAGTTTGCCCGCCTCTGCCACCTCGCGAACCAGCTCATAGGGCGCCTGGAGTTCCTTCGCCGCGACGTAAAGCTCGTCGGGGCTCATCGATGTGAGCCGCCGGATCTCGGCCCGGATCTTGCGCATGTGGGCGGTCGCGTTGGACACGTCGCCCGTACCGGCCTCGCCCTTGGACCGGATCATCGCGGCGCCCTCGTTGATCCGGCGCAACGCTTCGCCGAGGTTGGTGGCACCGCAGACGAACGGCACCGTGAACGCCCACTTGTCGATGTGGTTGTCATAGTCCGCCGGAGTGAGCACTTCGGACTCGTCGATGTAGTCGACGCCCAGTGCCTGCAGGACCTGGGCCTCAACGAAGTGACCGATGCGCGCCTTGGCCATGACCGGAATCGAGACCGTCGAAATGATCCCATCGATCATGTCGGGATCGGACATCCGGGATACCCCACCCTGGGCCCGGATGTCGGCCGGCACGCGCTCAAGCGCCATCACCGCGACGGCGCCGGCATCCTCGGCGATCTTCGCATGCTCCGGAGTGACCACGTCCATGATCACGCCGCCCTTGAGCATCTCGGCCATGCCCCGCTTCACACGGGCCGTGCCGGTGACGGGCGAGGCACCGAACTGCTCGGACATGCTGATGCTCCTCGGGATGTATTCACCACTGGTACGGGCTCGCGTTTGCGCTCGCGGCGTTCTGAGTAACGAGCACATCGTACGCCGGATCGCGCACATGCCCGGCAGGCCACCTGGGCCCGGGTGGTATCCCGCGCCCGGACCTGCGGTCCTTACAGGAACGACGCGTGAGCTGTTTACCCGCCGCCTCTCGGTCCGAATACAAGATCATCCGACTACGATCCGTGACATGTGGGTCGTGGTGTCCGTGGTTGTACTCGTGGTGTTGATCGCCACCTACGTGACCTGGACCGCCACCCGCGCCGATCGGCTGCACGCGCGGGCAGCAGCAGCGTCCGCGGCGTTGGACGCCCAATCGGTACGTCGGGCCGCGGCCGCGGTAGAGTTCGGCGAGCGCGAAGACATGTCCGAGGCGCTGGATGCGGCCAGGGCGGTGCTGGGTGCCAAGGCGGACGACCGGCAGGTGGCCGAGAACCGGCTAACGCGCACACTCCGCCTCGCCGCGGCGCAGTTCGAACCGGACGCGATGAACGGTGTTTTGGAGGCGAGCCGGCGCCTGGCCCTCGCCCGCCAGGTTCACTCCGATCTCGTCCGGGACGCGCTGGCTGTCCGACGGCGGCCCCTGGTCCGGATGCTGGGGATGAACCGGCGCCACCCCGAGCCTTCGTTCTTCGACATCGACGACCCGACCATCGACACCCGCGCCTAACCGCCTCCGTCTCTCCCTGCGCCGATCATGTCCGGCACCACATGATCGGCACGATTTGTCCGCCGTCAAGTCATGATCAAGCGGATCTTGGGGCGGCGAAACGGAGGGCGTGTCGCGGCTACAGGACTTTCGAAGAACTGCGCGATGGGCGACTCGGGGCAGCGCGGGGCGAGGCCTCTACAGCGAAGTGGTAGACCTCCAGCACGTGCTGGGCGACCACGGGCCAGTCATAATTGGCCACCACGGCTCGGGCTCGCTCCACCAGCTCCGCCCGCCGGGTTGCCGAGTCGAGCAGTTCTCGGATGGCGGTGATGAGTCCGGCCACGTCGCCGACCGGGAAGAGGTATCCCGACCCGTCGAGCACGCGCCGGAAGGCGTCGAGGTCGCTGGCGACGACCGGCGTACCGGCGGCCATCGCCTCCGTGAGAATCATGCCGAACGACTCGCCTCCAGTGTTCGGGGCGACACACAGGTCGACGCTGCGCAACATGCGCGCCTTCTCCTCCTCGCCGACCAGGCCCAGGAATGTGATCCGATCCGCGACATCGCCCGGTACGTCGGCGAGCACGTCCTCGGGATCTCCCGGACCGGCCACGAGCAGCCGTAGGCCCGGCCGGTCCTCGCACGCCGCGATGAACGCTTCGAGCAAGAGGCCGAAGCCCTTGCGAGGCTCGGTAAACCGGCCCAGAAAGCCGACCGCGCCGCCGTCGCCCGGCCACCCCGGCAGCGGAACGGCTTGTGCGTACCGGGACACCGATACGCCGTTGGGGATCACCCAGGCGTCGCCGCCCAGGTGCTCGACCTGGACCTTGCGGGCCGAGGCGCTGACCGCGATCCGGGCCGTGATTCGCTCCAGTACGAGCTGCAGCACGCCCGACGCGGCATGCATCGCCCGGGACCGGGTCATGGCGGTGTGGAAGGTGGCGACGACCGGCTCGTCCCGCGCGGCGAGCACGGCGAGTAGCGACAGGCTCGGGGTGAACGGCTCGTGGACGTGAACCACGTCGAAGTCGCCAGCGGTCAGCCAGCGGCGCACCCGGGCGGCGGAGAGCGGCCCAAACGAAAGGCGGGCCACGGAACCGTTGTAGCGCACCGGAACCGCTCGGCCGCCTGGCACCACATAGGACGGTAGGGGTACGTCATCGTCGGCCGGGGCGAGCGCGCTCACGTCATGGCCGAGTGCGAGAAGCGCCTCGGCGAGGTCGTGCACGTGCCGCTGGACGCCGCCGGGTACCTCGAACGAGTACGGGCACACGATGCCGATCCGCATGGCTACCCCGACCCGTCGGCGGACGCGGCGGGAGCCGTCGCCGGCCGATCGGCAAGCCACAGCTTCTGCAGCATGTGCCAGTCAGCCGGATGTTCGGCGATGCCGGCGGCCAGCTCATCCGCGATCGTCTGCGTCAGCGCCTTCACCCGGACGTCTAGCGGACCCGAATCCGGCGGCGGCACCCGAAGTGGGCCATCCAGCCGCCCGCGCGCGTGCTCGCCGTCGTACCAGAGCGAGCAGACGTACAAGGGTGCTCCCGTCCGCAGGGCGAGCATCGCTGGGCCGGCCGGCATCCGGGTCCGCCCTCCGAAGAACTCCACGTCGACCCCGCGCGCGGACAGATCACGGTCGGCGAGGAGCGGCACACAATGGGCGTTCCGAAGGCTCTCCTCGAGCACATCCATCGGTGGGCGTTGCCCACCAACGGTGGGGACGATCTCCATGCCGAGCGATGCGCGGTAGTCCACGAACCGCTGGTATAGCCCCTCCGGCTTCAGGCGCTCCGCCACGGTCGTGAGCTTCCAGCCGCGGGCGCACACCCACGCGCCGGCGACGTCCCAGTTGCCGGCGTGAGGGAGTGCGATGACGCATCCCGTCCCCGCGGTGACGGCGTCGCCGATCCACTCGCCGTTCTCGAGGTCGAATTCCTCGAGCAGCTGTTCCTGGGAGAACTTGGGCAGTTGAAAGGCCTCCATCCAGTACCGCGCGTACGAGCGCAGACCGGCGCGCACCAACGTGTCCAGTTCCGCCTCGGGCATGTCCGGCCCGACCACCTGACGCAGATTACGCCGCAACCGCTGGGTGCCAGGTCCGTTCTTGCGAGCCGCTCGATCAGCGCCAGCGCGGAAGACTGGCCACACGGCCGACCGGGGCAGCGCCTTGATGACCGACCACCCGGCGGCATACCCGAGTTCGACCAGACTGCTCACGTCCGCTCTCCGACCGCCGCACTAAATTCCTGCCTACGAACATGCACAAGTCGCTGCACCACCGTGATCAGGGTGAGCACGCTGAGCAGCCACGTCGCCGCCGGCAGGCCCCACCCGACGCCAAAGCCCGTGAGCAGACCACCAATGCCGATCAGGATCAGGCGCTCCATCCGTTCGGCCAATCCCACGTCGCACGTGAAGCCGAGCCCCTCAGCGCGGGCCTTGACGTACGAGACGACCTGCCCGCCAACCAAGCAGACCAGCGCGACGACCGCCAACACCCGCTGCCCGGACACCATGAACCACCATGTCAAAGCGCCGAAGAGGGCACCTTCGCCGACGCGGTCCATGACGGAGTCGAGCAGGCCCCCGAACCGGGTCGTGTACCCACGGGCCCGCGCCATCGAGCCGTCAAGGACGTCGAGCAGACAGGACAGCGTGATCACGATCGTCGCTGCGATGAGGCTGCCGCGGGCCAGCAGACCGACCGAGCCGGCGATCACACCAACCGCGCCGGCGATCGTGACCACATCGGGTGAGACCCCGGCGCGGACCAGCGCGCGCCCCATCGGATCGAATGCGCCGCGCACGCCACTCTTGAAGGAACCGAAGATCTTCGCCATCGCGACACGAGCCTATCCGCGCCGGCGCCGACCCGCGCGCCACAGGGGTGCGGTTCGGCGGTCGGGGTTGTGCGTGTGCCACTTGCGGGTGTGGGATCGGGCAAAGAGCCGGTGAACGTGAGCTGACTCACCAGCGCAATGGGCGTGTCGTGGGGATCAGCGGCGTACGGCCCGTCTGACGAGGAGTCATGCCATGGCGCAGAAGTCGCAAGAGAAGGGAGTCACCGGCCCCGCGCCGGTGGTGGATGCACCCGGCCAGGTGCGCAACGTGGTGCTGGTGGGCCACTCCGGGGCGGGGAAGACATCGCTCGCGGAGGCGCTGCTCGCGGTGACCGGGACGATCGGCCGCGCCGGCTCGGTGACCGACGGCACCACGGTGAGCGACTACGACCCCGCGGCCGTACGCCAGCAACGCTCGGTCAGCTTGGCTTGCGCGCCGCTCCTCCACGACGGCACCAAGGTCAACTTGCTGGACAGTCCCGGCTATGCCGACTTCGTGGGGGAGTTGCGGGCCGGCCTCCGGGCGGCGGACGCCGCCCTTTTCGTTGTCTCGGCCGTCGATGGCATGGACGCCGCGACCGCCGCCCTGTGGGAGGAGTGCGCCGCCGTCGGCATGCCACGGGCCGTGGCCATCTCTCGACTGGATCACCCCCGGGCCAACTTCGATGAGGCATTGGCACAGTGCCGCGAGGTCTTCGGCGACGGCGTGCACCCGCTCTACCAACCCATGCTCAGCGACGATGGCGAGCGCGTGGTCGGCCTCATGGGCCTGATAACCCAGCGCGTCTTCGACTACTCCAACGCTTACCCACCCTCGGTGCGCGAGCCTGACGCCGAGCACCTGCCGGTCATCGCCGAGGCCCGAAACCTTCTGCTCGAGGACATCATCGCCGAAAGCGAGGACGAGACCCTCATGGACCGCTACCTCAGCGGGGAGGAGATCGAGACCTCGGTTGTCATCGAGGACCTGGAGAAGGCGGTCGCGCGAGGCAGCTTCTACCCGGTGGTCCCCGTGTGTGCAGAGACGAGGGTCGGCCTCGATTCCTTGCTGGAGCTGCTGACGAGCGCGTTCCCGTCCCCATTGGAGCATGACCTCCCGCCAGTGTCCGGGGTGGACGGTTCACCGCGCGCCCCGCTGGTCTGTGACCCGGCTGGGCCGCTCGTCGCCGAGGTGGTCAAGACCACCATCGACCCGTACGTCGGCCGAGTGTCCCTGGTGCGTGTGTTCAGCGGCACGCTGCGGCCGGAAATGACGGTGCACGTCTCCGGACATGGCATGGAGGAACGCGGACACCCCGATCACGACGCCGACGAGCGCGTCGCCCACCTCTACTCGCCGCTGGGCGGTCAGCTGCGCGAGGTGCCCTACGTGATAGCCGGTGACATCTGCGCCATTACGAAGTCGAACACGGCCGAGACCGGCGACACACTATCCACAAAGGACAACGCGCTGCTCATGGGCCCGTGGGACATGCCCGAGCCGCTGCTGCCGGTGGCGATCGTGGCCAAGACCCGCTCCGACGAGGACGCCCTGGCGAAGAACCTGGGCCGCCTCGTCGCCGGCGACCCGACCATGCGGCTGGAACGCAATCCGGAGACCCGTCAGCTGGTGCTGTGGTGCATGGGCGAGGCGCACGCCGATGTGGTTCTGGAACGGCTTCGCGCGGGTGGGGTCGAACTCGACACCGAGCCGGTCCGGGTCGCGTTGCGGGAGACGTTCACGGCCGGGTCGAAGGGGCATGGCCGGCACGTCAAGCAGTCCGGCGGCCACGGTCAGTACGGCGTCTGCGACATCGAGGTGGAGCCACTACCGCGAGGCAGCGGTTTCGAGTTCGTGGACAAGGTCGTCGGCGGCTCGGTGCCGCACAATTACATCCCATCGGTGGAGAAGGGCGTGCGGGCTCAGATGGAGCGGGGCATCATCGCCGGGCATCAGGTGGTGGACCTGCGCGTCACGCTCTTCGACGGCAAGGCGCACAGTGTCGACTCCTCCGACGCCGCGTTCCAGACCGCCGGGTCGCTCGCCCTCAAGGACGCGGCCGAGAAGGGACAGGTGCAGCTGCTCGAGCCGATCGACGATGTTGTCATCCGCGTGCCGGATGCCTTTGTCGGCGCGGTGATGAGCGACATGTCCTCCCGTCGGGGCCGGGTACTCGGCACCGAGCCGGACCCCAACCGCAATGAGCGGACATTGGTACGGGCAGAGGTACCGGCGACGGAACTGGTGCGCTACGCGGTGGAGTTGCGCCAGATGACGTCCGGTGCCGGCACGTTCAGCCGAACCTTCAACCGATACGACCCGATGCCCGCCCACCTCGCCGAGGCGGTCCGCAAGGAACACGCCGCGGCCCACTGAGCACGACGTTGAGCCAGGGCGCCGGCCGGCGCCCTGGCTTGTCTGTCAGGTGCGGCTGTAGACGTTGCGAGTGTCCTTATTGGAAATGATCAGTGCGGACTGGTCGCAACGGTACGTGCCTTCGAAGATGCTGCCGCTCGAGCCGGGCCCGGTCTGTGTGTTCGTCCCGATGGTGATCGTGGCGGTGCGCTTGGTGAGATCGCTGACCTGTCGCCAGTCGCCGTTCACCGCCGAGTAGGTCAGGGTCCCGGTGCCGGTGTAGGCGACGGCGATGTCGTCCAGACCGTTCCTGCCCTGCCATGTGGTATCGGCGGCGTAGCTGACCGTGCCGGTTCCCGCCGCGTCGGTGGTGAGCTCGGCCGCGCCGGACCGCAGCCGGACCTCGGTCGTGCTCTCATCGTCGAGAACGATGCGTTGCCAACCTTCGGTCTGCTTCCACGAGCCGACGACGCAGGCGGGATCGATGCCAGGCGGTGCCACTGTGACATCGGAGGTGGCGAATGGGCCGATGCACGCCGCCAGCGTCGTACCGATGAGGGCTCCGGATATCAGCACCCCGAGCGTCCGACCCCAGCGTCGCATGCGCATCCCTTCGTCGATCGACGCTGCATGCTATCGCGGGTGGCCGGACGCCGGGGTGCCTGTGATCAGCCCTCGTTCAACGCCAGCCGGGCGTGCACCCGACGAAGCGGTGCCGGCGAGTACCACGCCGCCGGGCCGAGCACCCGCATCGCCGCCGGCACCAGGACACCTCGGACGAGGGTCGCGTCGATGAGGATGGCGAGGCCGGTGCCGATGCCGAACATCTGCAGGAAGCTGACCGTACTGGTGCCGAAGGCGAAGAAGCTCACGGCGAGCAGCCCGGCCGCCGTGGAGACGATGCGGCCGGTACGAGCAAGCCCATCCGTCACTGCCTGCGCCAACGGCACGCCGCGGTCGTGCAGTTCCTTGATGCGGCTGAGCACGAACACCTCGTAGTCCATGGACAGCCCGAACGCGATGCAGAACAGCAGCACCGTCATGGACATGTCCATCGGCCGCGGCGTGATGCCGAGCAGGTTCGCCAGGTGTCCATTTTGGAAGATCCAGGTCAGTATCCCGAGAGTGGCGGAGAGGCTCAGCGCGTTGAGCAGAACCGCCCGTACCGGTTGCACGACACTGCCGGTGAACAGGAACAGCACCACCAGGGTGGTCAGGATCACCAGGCCGACGGCGAGTGGCAGCCGCTCGGCGATGACGTGCCGGGTGTCGATGAGTTGGGCATCGACGCCGGTGACCAACACGCCGGTGCCGCCGGGTCCTGGCATCGCACGGATGGTCCGTACCAGGTCCTGGCCTTTATCGGTCTTGGCCGGCAGCGTGGTCACGACGGTGAGCCGTTGGCCGTCGGATCGGCCCAAGGTGGCGTCCCCCGACCCCGCCGTGCCGTCGCGGTAAGTGCCGACGCTGCTGCTCACCTGGGCCACGTCGGGCAACAGAGACAGCTGTCGCGCGAAGCCCGCGAGCGCCGCGGGCGCGACTGGGCCGGTGGTGACCACATCGATCGGTGCTCCGGCGTTGCCCGGGAATCGGGTCACCAGCGCGTCGGCCACCTGACGGCTGTCGGCACTCGTGCGCAGTACTCCCTGATCCGGAGTGCCAAACTTCACGCCCGCCAGCGGACTGGCGATGAACAGCAGCACGGCAACCACCGGGAGCGCCAGCAGCGCGGGCCGGCGCATGACGCGCCCGGCGAGCCGGCCCCACATCGGCGAAGCTTGCGAGCCGATCAGCCGGCTCTGCGGAGACGCGGCACCCTCGGCGGCGCGGGTCCACCTCACCCGCCCGGCGTTGACGCGATGGCCGAGCACCGCGAGCAACGCGGGCAGGAGCACCAGGGCGCCGAGCGCCGCGATCGCCACCACGCCGATTCCGGCGTAACCGAATGAGCGGAGGAAGTACAGCGGGAAGACCAGCAAGGCGGCTAGGGCGGCCATCACGGCGACCGCGGTGTAGATGACCGTACGGCCGGCCGTCGCGACCGTCTTCGCGACCGCATCGGGCACGGTGTCGCCCGCCGCGAGCTGTTCCCGGAACCGGCTCACGATGAACAGCGCGTAGTCGATGCCGAGGCCGAGACCCAGGGCCGTGGTCAGGTTGATGGCGAAGATCGAAACGTCCGTGACCGAGCCGAGCAGATAGAGCTCCGCGAAGGTGCCCAGAATAGCGACGCCGCCGACGGCCAGCGGTAGCAATGCGGACACCAGGCTGCCGAACGCGAACACCAGGAGCAACAGCGTGAGCGGTACGGCGATCGCCTCCGCGATGGCGAGGCTGCGCGTGACCTGGTTGGTCACGTCGTGGTTGATGCCGGCCGGGCCACCCGCGAGCACGGTCACGGTCCCGCGTTCACCGGCGTACCGGTCCACGATGTCCTTGGCCCGCTCGGTCACCTGCGCCTCATCGCCCGTGATGTGCCCCAGGATCAGGGCATCGGTGGCACCCTCGGATCGCAGGCTCGGCACGCCATTTCGGAAGTACGACACCACATCCGTGACGTCCGGTTCCCTCGTCAAGGCGTCGGTGATGCCCTGTCCGGCGGCGGCCACGGTCGCGTCGTCGACGGTGCCAGTCTTGGCCGTGACCATGAGGACGAGGTTCGTCTGGCCGCCGAAGCGGCTGTCGATGAGGTGCTGGGCCTGGGTGGACTGGGCGTCCGGGTCATTGAAGCCGCCGTTGCGTAGCTTGCCGAACGCGCCGGCGCCCAGGATGCCGGCGCCGATCATGACGAGGAGGCTGAGCGTGAGCAGGAGCTTGGCCCGGCGGGCCACGAACTCCCCGTATCGATGGAGCATCGTTCCTCCCAAACAGATGTTGACGCCGTCAACTTAGGCTGTAATGCTAACGGTGTCAACATCCGGCGGAATGAACTATCGTCGGGATTCACGATGAAACGTCCCAGCTACCACCACGGCGATCTGGCCAACGCGCTGACCATCGCCGCCACCGAGCTTGCCCGCGACGGCGGGCCGGAGGCGGTCGTCCTTCGCGAGGCCGCCCGCAAGGTCGGCGTCTCCGCAACCGCCGCGTACCGGCACTTCGCCGGGCACGGCGACCTGGTCCACGCGGTCAAGGAGTACGCCCAGCAGCGGCTCACGTCGAGCATGGAGGCCGAGCTCGCGAAGTCGGAGCCCCGGCCGGACGGGCCCGGCGAGGCGCTTCGCCGCATCCGCGCGATCGGCTTCGGTTACCTACGCTTCGCGCTGGCCGAGCCGGGGCTGTTCCGGACGGCGTTCTGCCGATCCGACAAGAGTCCCGAGGAGCAGGCCGCCGGCATGGTCGCGTCACCCGCGTTCCGGATGCTGTCCGACTCACTGGATGAGCTGTTGGCGGTTGGTCTGCTGCTCCCCGAGCGACGCCCATTCGCCGAGGTCTATGCCTGGTCGGCCACGCACGGGCTGGCCATGCTCTTGCTCGACGGGCCGCTCAGCCAGCTCCCGGAGGAGGACCGCGAGCACGCCATCACCCGCGTCATCGACGGTGTCATCGACGGGTTGGTTTCGCGGTAGCCGTAAATGCCGTGCGACCGGCCGGTTCCAGCCGCGACGATGGGGCATGCCGTGGCGCACTACGAAGGATCTGTCACAGTTCGATGCGGTCGCGGGCGGGCTCCTGCGCGCCGATCCAGTCCGGAACACGCTTCTCCTGACCGCGCTCGACCACCTCCGGTTGCGCGGTGGACACGCATTCGGCGACGAGGACCCGATCTTCGGATGGTGGGATGCCCCTGACTCAGCCGTCACCGGCGTACTCGTACGCACCCCACCCTGGCCGCTGATCGTCAGTGCGGTTCCGCCCGAGGCGATCGAGTCCCTTGTGGACATTCTGCTCGACATGGGCTGCTTCAACGCGGAACGTCGTCTCGCGGACGCGTTGGCGTCGCAGGTCCGCGCTCGAACGGGCACCTCGCCCGACCTCGGCCGGCAGACGCGCCTGTACCGGCTCCACGACCTGACCCCGCCGGACCCCGCGCCCCCCGGCCGGGCCCGCGTCGCCACCCCATCCGACCGCGACCTGTTGATTTCGTGGTACATGGCCTTCGGCGACGAGGTGGGCGAGAGCCGCGACAACGCCGCCGAGAGCATTGACGACCGGCTGAGCTACGGCGGCATGCTCCTCTGGGAGCACGGTGGCATCGCGTTGTGTATGGCCGGCCGCAGTCGCCCGCAGGCAGGGATGGTGCGCGTCGGCCCGGTGTACACGCCGCCGGAACTTCGACGGCGCGGGTACGCCGCGGCGTTGACGGCCGAGATCAGCCGTCGGTCTTTAGAACTCGCCGCCGACGTACTGCTCTTCACGGATCTAGCCAACCCGACGAGCAACGCGGTCTACCAACGGCTCGGCTACCGCCCGATCGAGGACCGCGTCGTGTTCTGTCTCCCGGATGCCGCGGCCTAGTCTCGGCGCCGGCTGGCATGTGTCTCACCGGGTCCACACCCCTGGGGGAGTAACTACTCCCCCAGGGGTGTGGAGTTGAACAAGACATGCCGGCTCCGCCGCGACACGCCGGCGTGAAACCCGTCATGTGCCACGGGTACGGCGGGTCGATCGGGTGGGCGTCGGCTGCTCCACTGTGGACTCCCCCGATCGTCTGCGGGTCGTGGCCTTTGCCGGCGTCGCCTTTGTGGCTTTGAACCTTGAGCTGCGCTTCGGCCGGGAACTGCCGGCCCACGCGTCGGCGAGGAGCGTGCGGGTATCGCCGAGCAGCTGTGGCAGGGTCTTGGTCCGGCCGATGACCGGCATGAAGTTCGTGTCGCCGCGCCATCGCGGGACGACGTGCTGATGGAGGTGCGCCGCGATGCCGGCGCCGGCGATGTGGCCCTGGTTCATGCCGAGGTTGAAGCCGGCTGGGCCGCTGACCCGGCGGATCACCGTCATCGCCGTCTGGCTGAACCGGGCGAGCTCCGCGGTCTCCGCGTCGGTCAGGTCGGTGTAGTCGGCGACGTGCCGGTACGGGCACACCATGAGGTGGCCGGGGTTGTACGGGTAGAGGTTGAGCACGGCGTACACCACGTCGCCCCGGGCCACGACCAGCCCCGTCCTCGTCCGATCGGGTCGGCGCCAGGCAGAACGGGCACCCGGCCGGCGTCGAGCCGTCGTCCGGCTCTGCGCCCCGCTGATGTAGGCCATCCGGTGCGGCGTCCAGAGCCGGTCCAGCTCGTCCGGCACGCCGACCACCGACCACTCCCTCCGACGCCGGCACGTGAACCGATCAATGCTAGCTGAGCTTGAGTGCGCTCGCTCCGCTCGCGCGGGCTGGGTCAGATCCGCGGTGGTCCGGCGTGCAGGCGGGCCCGGCAGGACTCGACCACCTCGGAGTCGTCGAAGCATCCAGTTCGCCTCCAGCCACCAGGTCGCTCCGGCCTCGGCCCAGCGCCTGACCTCGTCGACCGCAGCGTCGCCCGGCTCGGTGTTGCCCTCCATCGACCACGTCGTAGCCGTCCATGCTCAGGCCATGATTCGCCCGCTCCGCGCGCAGCCAGGCGACGCCCTCGGCCAGCTGCTCGTGGCGTCGGGCCGGGCCGGCCCCGCGTGGTCGCCGCGTACGTTGGGCAGCCACCCGTCCCAGCGGGCCGAGCGGCGCATCGACCGCGGTGCCGCCCAGCAGCCCGACCACCCAGGTCGGAATCCGCGGCTGCTGGACGCGACGGCGGCGGCACCATCATCTCGGGTCGGTGCGCGTGGTAGTGCCTTCCCGGTACTCGAACGGCTGCCCCGCGGTACATCAGGGCCAACATCTCCAGCCCCTCGTCGAGCATCTCGGCCCGGACCTTGCGGCCCGGGTCGTCCTCGAACATCCAGAACCGTGGCTCGCCGGTGCACCAGCCCGACCGAGAGGATGACCCGCCCGCCGGACTGAGCCGGTCGACGGTGACCGCCTGGCTCGCCACCTCCCAGGGCTTGCGCTTCGGCAATGGCGTGAGCATCGTGCCGAGCCGGATCCGATCGGTTCGCATGGCGACCGCGGTCAACGACACCCACGCGTCGACGCCCCAGGTGGGCTCGTAGCAGAAGAAGCCGTCCCAGCCGGCCCGCTCCGCCTCGACCCCCAGTTCGACGGCGACCGATGCGTCCCCGCCCGGCAACACGAACCCGTACCTCATGCGCCGGACCCTACCTAACCAGCGCTCGGCCCGACGTTCGTCCGCGAGCGGACGACCTCGACGACGTGCGCGACCGCCTCGTCGAGCGGCACCCCGTTGCGCTGCGAGCCGTCCCGGTAGCGGAACGACACCGTGCCGGCGGCCACGTCCTCGTCGCCGGCGATCGCCATGAACGGGATCTTCTGCTGCTGCGCGGTGCGGATCTTCTTCTGCATCCGGTCGTCGGAGTAGTCGACCTCGGCCCGGATGCCGTGCGTCCCGCAGTCGTCGCACAAACTCGGACCAGGTACTCGGAGTGCTCGTCGCGGATCGGGATGCCCGACCACCTGCACCGGCGCGAGCCAGGCCGGGAACGCGCCCGCGTAGTGCTCGATCAGCACGCCGAAGAAGCGCTCGATCGAGCCGAACAGCGCCCGGTGGATCATCACCGGCTGCTGGCGGGTGCCGTCGGCGGCCTGGTACTCCAGGCCGAACCGGGCCGGCTGGTTGAAGTCGAGCTGGATGGTCGACATCTGCCAGGTGCGGCCGATCGCGTCCCGGGCCTGCACCGAGATCTTCGGCCCGTAGAACGCCGCGCCGCCCGGGTCCGGCACCAGCTCGAGGCCCGAGTCCGTGGCCGCGTCCTCCGCAGCGCCTTCGTCGCCTCGTCCCACTCCTCGTCGGCACCGATGAATTTGTCGCGAGTCGTCCTTGGGTGGACAGCTCGAGGTAGAAGTCGTCCAGCCCGTAGTCGCGCAGCAGATCCAGCACGAAGCCCGAGCAGGTGCCTGATCTCGCCCTGCATCTGCTCCTGGGTGCAGTAGATGTGCGCGTCGTCCATGGTCAGGCCGCGCACGCGGGTGAGGCCGTGCACCACGCCGGACTTCTCGTACCGGTACACCGAGCCGAACTCGAACAGGCGCAGCGGCAGCTCCCGGTACGACCGTCCCGCGCGCCTGGAAGATCAGGTTGTGGAACGGGCAGTTCATCGGCTTGAGGTAGTACTCCGCGCCCTCCAGCTGCATGGGCGGGAACATCGTGTCCGCGTAGTACGGCAGGTGGCCCGGAGGTCTCGAACAGCTGCCCCTTGGTGATGTGCGGCGTGTCCACGAACGGAGTAGCCGGCCTCCTCGTGCGCGGCGCGCGAGAATAGTTCTCCAGCTCGCGCCGGATGATGCCGCCCTTCGGGTGGAAGACGGCCAGACCCGGAGCCGATCTCGTCGGGGAAGCGAGAACAGGTCCAGCTCGGCGCCGAGCTTGCGGTGGTCGCGGCGTTCCGCCTCCTCGAGCAGCTGCAGGTACGCCTTGAGCTCGTCCCGGGTCGGCCACGCCGTACCGTAGACCCGCTGAAGCTGCGGGTTCTTCTCCGAGCCGCGCCAGTACGCCGCGGCCGATCCGCATCAGCTTGAACGCCGCCGATCAGCCGGGTGCGTCGGCAGGTGCGGACCGCGGCACAGGTCGCCCCAGCATCCGCTTGCCGGCCTTCGGTCGACGTTGTCGTAGATGGTCAGCTCGCCGCCGCCGACCTCCATCACCTCGGTCGGCGTCCTGACCGCTCGGCGCCCCCTTGATGTCGACCAGCTCGAGCTTGTACGGCTCGCTCGCCAGCTCCTCCTTCGCCTCGTCGAGCGACTCGTATCGCCGGCGGCGGAAACGCCTGCCCGGCCTTGACGATCTCCTGCATCCGCTTCTCGAGCTTCGACAGGTCCTCGGGCTGGAACGGCTTGGGCACGTCGAAGTCGTAGTAGAAGCCGTTCTCGATCGGCGGGCCGATGCCGAGCTTGGCCTCGCGGGAAGACGTCCTGCACGGCCTGGGCGAGCACGTGCGCGGTCGAGTGGCGCAGCACGTTCAGGCCGTCCGGCGAGTCGATCGCCACCGGGTTCACGTCGGTGTCGAGCTCGGGCGCCCAGTCCAGGTCGCGCAGCCGGCCGGCGGCGTCGCGGACCACGACGATCGCCTTCGGGCCCGCTCGTGGGCAGCCCGGCCTTGGCCACCGCGTCGGCGGCCGTCGTCCCGGCCGGGACGACGACGCGGTCGGCCACAGCGGGGGTACGGGTTGCGGACACGGTCGGTTCTCCTCGGTGTCGATGCGGCTGCGGATGGCTGCCGACGGACCTTCAGATGCTATCCGGCTCGCTTACCCGGCCATCGCCGAGTCTCGCACTGGTAGATCTCCGTCGATCATGTCCGCACAACATGATCGGGCCAAAATGTCCGCCTATCCGCCATGATCACGGGGATCTTGACGGAGCGGCTAGAGGTCGATTGCCTTCGCGTGCCGTGGCTCGTAGAGATCGAGCGTGGCCCCACTGGGCAACCCGATCGTGGCAAGGATCCCGAAGCCGCGGTCGGCCGGCTCGGCGACGATGGGGACCTCCTTTGACCGGAGGTCCGCCAACGTCGCGACGATGTCGTCGACCATGAGGTACAGCTGGTGCGACGCCTGGTCGGCGGGGTGAACGCCCACTTCGGACGGTGGCAGCTTGAAAATGAGCCAGCCGTCCCCGTCGTCGACATACGCGAAGCCGAGCACGTCGCGCAGGAACGCGCGGTCGGCCGCCGCGTCGGCGGAGAACATCAACGCGTGCATGCCCGTGATCACCAGGTCAGGCTACCTCCGCTTCCAGAAAGCTGCCGAGGTCGGGCCGGCTCCGCCCGATGTGGGCCCGGAGAGGCGATCCAGGAGCTGGAGCACCCGGTCCCAGAGCTCGGTCAGAGCCTCGCCCGTGAGTCCGGCCAGGCGCTCCTCGGTGAGTTCGGTGGCGAGGTCGCGGACCGACGTGGCCTCGGCTGATCCACCCAGTTCACGGGCGAGCGCCTCGAGCCGGGTACCGAGGTCGGCCAACAGCTCCCGCCGCTCGTACTCGGGCGCCGCGGCCGCGGCTCGCAGCCGCTGTGCCTCACTCGCCGCGAGTTCACCCACGCTCACCGATGGTGGCGCAGTCGCCTCGGCCTCGAGCTCCTCGGGTGGGGCCGGCATCGCCGTGCCACCGCGCAACCGTTCTTTGAGCGAGCGCTTCGCCTTGCGCGACAACCCTCGTGCGCGGCCCGGCGCTTCGTACAACGCCGCGTCCGAAAGGTCTGTCGCGCGCATCGGTGCGGACATCGCCGCCGCGAACGTCCGCGCCATGCCCACCCGCATCATCGCGGGTGCCGGCACCGGCATGTCCCAACCGGCTGGCAGCTCTACGGGCTGAATCACACGATGCGTCTCCGTGCCGTCGGTGACGACCCGCTCGTCGACCGCGATCCACGCGGTGAACCGGCAGAGCACGGCGAAGCGCACCGACGTTGCCACGATGCGTTGCTCGAGTTCGGAATCGCCGCCGTACGGCTGACTGACGTAACGGTCCTCGAGGTCGCGCAGATGCGCGCGAGCCCACACCGCGGTGATCGCATCGTCGGCAACGGTCGCCGCGGGCACACGCGCGGACCACTCGTCTCCAGGCCGGGTACGTCCGGTGACGCGGGCCTCGGAAACCGTGTCGGAGGCCCGGTAGCGGCCAGTCACCACGAGCGGCGCGCCGGGGAACAGGTCCGGCAGGCGCGACGGGGCGACGGTGTCCTCAACGACGTCCAGCCCAGTGGTGGTCAGGCTCAGGCCGGAGACGACGGGGGCACCGATGCGCCGATGGATCTGGTCCATCGCCGCGTCCAGACGGTCCTCGCTCTCAACCAGCTCGCACCGGCCACCCCCGGCCGCGGCCAGGCGGCCGAGGAAGCCGGCGTTGACCGCCTGGTCAATGCCGACGGTGTGCACCCGTATCCCCGCCAGTGCCGGGGTCGCGCCGGCGAGGATCTGGTCCTCGTTTCCGACCTGGCCGTCGGTGACCAGCACCACGACCCGGTCCCGGGTCGCGTCCGGCTTCAGGAGCAGGGGCCCAGCGCGCCGGTGACAGCGGCGCGAGCAGCTCGGTCCCGCCGCGAGAGTCCACTGTGGCCAGGAACTCGACCGCCCGGAACCGGTTGCGGTCAGTGGCGGGGTGCAGGCCCGGGCCCAGGCTGGCCGGCTGGTCCGACGCGGTCGTCGAAGGCGATCACCGCGAACCGGTCGGTGGCGGTGAGCGTGTCGACGATGCGGGCGGCCGCCCGCCGCGCCGCGACCATCTTCCAGCCCATCATGCTGCCCGACCGGTCCAGGACGAGAACCACGTCCCGCGGCCGGGGCGGCGCCGCGGTGGTCGGCGGCAGGACGGTCAGCCGGAAAGTGCCCTCGGCGCCGTCCGCATCTGGCGTCAGCGTGAGCGCCTGCGTCGATGCGTCGGGCTCCCCATAGGACAGTCGCAATACGAAATCCCGGTTGGCCCGCTCGCCGGGTTGGATCGCGAGATGGGTGCGAGCGCGAGGATTGAGCGCAGCGAGCCCCGCAGTCGCGAGCGAAAGGTCAGAACGGCCGTCCGTGTTGACGGCGTGCAGGCTCGACCGTACGTCGGCCAACACAAGGCCGGCCGGATCGATGTCGACGCCGATCGACAGGCGCACCGGGTTGGGGAAACCTGGCAGGAGTACGGGCGGAGTGATCCGGGACGCGTCCGGCACGGCATCGGTGTCTGGTACGTATCCATCGCCGACACCAGACCCGTAGGTGTCCCGGGGATGTAGCGCGGTGCGACCACAAGGGGCAACCGGAAGGTGGCCTCACCGTCCTCATAGGACAGAGGTCCCACGAGCGTCAGGGCGACGCTGACCCGCTCCCCCGGCAGGATGTTTCCCACCCGCATGGTGAACACGTCCGGCCGCTCCTCCTCGGCGATCGCGGCCCGCTGCCCCGCCTGGATCGCGCGGTCGTACTCCTCGCGGGCGGCCCCGCGCTCCGCAGCTCGGCTCGGACGGTCCGGTCGTCAGCGGTCAGGCGCATCGCGGTCACGGCGGCTCGATCGGGCAACGGGAAGATGTACGTCGCCTCGAGCGGCACGTCGTGCGGGTTGTGGAACCCCTGGGTCAACTCGATCCGGGACACCAAACCCGTGATCCGGACCGCGGCCTCGATGCTTTCCAGAGGAAGGTTGCCCCGCTCGGTCTGTAGCGTGCCGAGCCCGGCCTCGCCACCGCTCTCCTTCGTCTCGCCCTCGTCCAGCGGCAGCACATGCAGCGTCATGAAGAGGCTCCTTCTGTCGGGTTCAGCAGGCCGCGACCGGCCAGCAGGTCCAGCAGCGGCCGGGCGGCCGCCGCGATGTCATCGAGATCGCCCTGCGCCGGCTCGTTCGGCAGGAGCAGAGTCAACGCACCCAGCCGAATCCCATACACCCTCTTGACAGTGTCGCCGTGGGCCGGTCCGCTGTCGCTCCTCGTTCCTCGGAGCTCCAGCTCCCCGGTGCTGTCAGGATCCAAGTCAACCGGACTGTCGGCGGGCGCGGGCGCGGCCGGTCGCGCGGCCCAGAACCGGGGCGATTCCTCGGCTCTATCGGGTCCTGCGTGGGCGGGGGCGGCGTGACGGCGGGTGCCACGTGTCGGCCCGAACATCGCGCTGTCGGCGCCCGGGTCGTCCAGGCCAGCCGGAAGCGCGGCGACCCGCCGCAGCACGGAATCGGTTGCCCCGGCCAGGCGGAGCTGAATCTCGGCGAGCGGCGCGCCCTGGGCCTGAAGCCGCTTAACGGCAACGAGTTGCAGCAAGTGCCGGGGGCCGTACCGGGCAACCCGGCCGGGGCCGATCACCGGCCGGTCCAGGAGCCCGATCGTCGTATACCACCGGATCAGCCGGCCGTCGGGCACCCCTGTCACCCGGCCATTGGCGACGCGCACCTCAGCGTCGACCAACGCCCGGGCGGCCCGTTCGGCAAGCTCCTCCAGCGTCCACGTCACGCGTCTAAGGTGACACTGTCAGATGACACTGTCAAGTCGTCGAAGTTGATCGCGGTTTCCGACGCGATGCGTAGCAAATTGCGTCTGGCGTCGGAAACTCGCGATCTTGGTCCACGGCCGTAGCCCGGGACTAGCGGTTCCAGCGGTAGTACCGCCGTCCACCCGCCCACCGTGCGTGCCGGACGATGCCCAGGCCGAAGAAGATCAACGGGATGGCTGGCCAGAAGAAGTGCGCACCCGAAAGCGCCCACAAGCCGACCAACAGCATCGAGACCAGGGCGACGATGCCGAAGTGGAACGCGAAGGCGGCGGGATGGGGGCGAATGTGATTCTGGTCCCGCACCGGCCACCCGCCGGGGCGCGGACCCGACCCGGTGCGGGTCGGCTCAACTGTGGCCCCAGCCGGCAGATCGGAGACGAGCGGTCGCAGTTCGTCGCGGTACTTCGCGGCGTACACCTGGGCCAGCCGCTCGTCGCCCTCGTCCAGGCTCAGTCGACCTTCGCCGGTGGCTTCGCGAACCATGCGGGCGAACTCCTCCCGCTCGGCGTCGGACGCCCGCACTCGGCCCGCGGTCGGGCTGCCATTGCCTTCGGTGCTCATCCCTTGCCTCCTGTATTCGCTGATACCTCGATAGTGACCCCACCGAGGCAACCTGCCGTCCGGCCAGCGGCGGCTTCCGCCGTACGACGACAACGGCAGCCACCGCCCGCGGCGTACTCCGCCGGGAGTAGGCCGCCCGCCCCGTCGGGCCGACGCGCGTCGCGTCGCGACTCGCCTACCGTTGCCGTGTGGAGATGAACGCCGACGAGCCTGGGCCGGCGCCCGCGAGTGGGGGGCGCCGAGGCCCGTGGTCGGACTCCGCTTGGCGCGGCAGCCGCTGGCCGGACGGGCCGTGGCAGGAGGCCCGGATGCCGTGGCGCCTCTCGAGGAAGCGTCCTGTCTCTTTTTTGGCGATCCTGCTGGCCGCGATCCAGGTCACGGGTGCGCTCCTGGCCAGTCGCGGCCAGAGCACGGCGACGCCGCTCGACGCTCTCGGATTCGGGCTCCTGGTGGCGGGCCCGGCGGCGCTCGTGTTCCGGCGGGTGCGCCCACTCACCGTCCTGACCATCGCGCTGACCGCGACCTTCGGCTACCTGGCCCTGGGTTATCCGCGCGGGCCCTTCTTCCTCGCCGGTCTCATCGCGCTCTTTGGGGCGGTTCGCCGAGCCAAGCGGGTCGCGGTCTGGGGGATCACCGGCGGGCTCTACGTGTGCTTCGTGCTCGCGACGATCGCCAACCTCAGCATTGCCGGCCACCGGGTCGTCGACGCGAGCGTCGGTACGTATGTGGTCACCGGTGTCTGGACGGCGCTCGCGCTGGCCGTGGCCGAGGCATCGCACGCGCAGAACGAACGGTTCGCCGAGTTGGCCCGGGCACGCGCCGAGTCGGCCCGCGCGCGACAAGAACAGGCCCGCCGCCAAGCCAGCGACGAGCGCCTTCGCATCGCGCAGGAGCTGCACGACGTACTCGGGCACCACTTGTCCCTGATCAACGTTCGGGCGGGCGTGGCGCTGCACCTGCTCGACACCCAGCCGGAGCAGGCCCGGGACGCACTCGGTGCGATCAAGGTCGCCAGTGCTGAGGCGCTGCGCGAGGTGCGGACGGTGCTCGCCGCGCTGAAGCCGGAGGACGAGGCGCCGCCGCGTACCCCGGCACCCGGTCTGGCCGCGGTCGACGATCTGGCTGCCGAGGCGGTACAAGCCGGCACGCCAGTCCACATTGTACGGACGGGCGAGGTACGAGCCATGCCCGGCGAGGTAGAACGGGCGGCCTACCGGATTGTGCAGGAGTCGTTTACCAACGTCCGCCGGCACGCTGGGCCAGATGCGTCGGTCACCGTCTCACTCGGGTACGGTCACGATGGACTGACAGTACGAATTGAGGACACCGGAGTGGGAGCAGCATCGTCCACATCGGACGGAAACGGAATCCCAGGCATGAGGGAGCGCGCCGCCGCGCTCGGCGGCACCCTGACCGCCGGCTCAGCCGACGGCGACGGTTTCCGCGTCGAGGCGTACCTGCCGGCGCCGGCACTGGTTTGGAAGCACGGGTGATCCGGGTCCTGCTTGCGGACGACCAGGCACTGGTCCGGGCCGGCTTTCGTGCTCTGCTCGACGCCGAGGAGGACATCGAGATCGTCGGCGAGGCGGGCGACGGCGCCGCCGCGGTGCGCCTCGCCAAGGCAACACGCCCCGATCTCATCCTCATGGACATCCGAATGCCTCATGTGGACGGTCTCGAGGCGACCCGCCAGATCGCCGACGACGCCACCCTCGCCGACACCCGAGTAGTGATACTGACGACCTTCGACCTCGACGAGTACGTCTTCGAAGCGCTCCGCGTGGGGGCCAGCGGCTTCCTCCTCAAGGACACCGAACCGGTGGACCTGATCCGGGGTGTTCGGGCGGTCGCCGCCGGTGACGCGCTGCTGTCGCCGAAGGTGACGCGCCGACTCATCGCCGAGTTCGCGGGCCGGACCAGGACGCCCGCCTCGCCCCCGAAGCTAGATCAGCTGACCGACCGGGAACGGGAGGTCATGGCGCTGGTCGGGGCCGGACTGTCCAATGAGGAGATTGCGACCCAGCTGTTCGTCAGCCCCGCCACCGCCAAGACGCACGTGAGCCGGGCGATGGTCAAGCTCGGCGCCCGCGACCGAGCGCAACTCGTCGTCTTCGCCTATGAGGCCGGCCTGGTGCGCCCCGGGTGGAGCTGAACCTGTTACCCATGCGTGTCCGCAACGCGCTGATCCCGTCTATGGTCGGGCCATGGTCGGTCGGGTGCACCTCTCCATGAAGGCGGTCGTCGTGGCGGCGGTGATCGCCGGGGCTGCGCCCAATTCACACAACGGTGGTGAAGCCTTGCCGCAGATCGCCCGCCACGCCCTGCCGGGCCCGCCGGGGAAGGGATAGACGCCGGTGGGGATAAACAGGGCGTGGGACTGGGCGATCGGCTTGTCCAGCAGGTCAATCAGCGCGTCGTGGATGCTGCTGTTCTTGATCCCGGCCGATGTGAGGAGAGCTCTCACGTTCCTACCTTCCTGAGTTGCAATCTCGTGATGCCCGACATTCGCATGCGAGCACTTACCGGGTCATGCGCCACGCTTCCCACTGCGACGTAATCGGAGAGCCCTCTCCTATTCGCTTCTGTCACTCATTTCCCATGCGTGGTCGAGGACGTGCCAGGCAATGCGGCGCGCGGCATACCGGGTCGTCCATCCATTCGGCACAACGGGTCCACCGTCGGAAGCTGCGCCGAGAACGGCCGCGATCGCGAGCCGCTGGGCCTCGATCGCCTCGAGGTCGCCGCGTGGTGGTGGCTTGAGCCGGATTCCGAGTTTGCGTGCGTACGAGTTCTCGGCCTCGAGAACGTGGTCGATCATCTTGTCGCGGTCGCGCCCACCGCCTCGCGGGCCCTTGCGGAGCTCGGCGGGAGACACCGCCGCCACGGCATCGAAGGCGTTCCACGTCGCGGTCATCAACGCGGCCATCCGTTTCGCCGCAGCGGCCGTGACGGGCTGGCGGTCGGCATCGACGGTCATCTCCGGGGCGCCGAACGCCGTCGTGGCCCCGCCCGGCACCTGCTCCGCGACGTCGAACTCGATCCGTTTAGGAAAGGGGACGCCAGCCGCCTCGGCCACCGGTGCGAAGCGCTCGGCATACTCCGCCAGAGCCTCCAACGCGGCCTCCGGGTTTCGGCCAGCCCGGCACCACCCAGGCCAGTCAAGCGCGAAGGCGAAGGCCTTCTTCGGCGTCACCTCGACGGCGACCGAGATCCCACGTGGCATGCTCACGATCCTCGCAGGCCCCACCGACAACAACAGTCCGAAAGCCACCGCAGGAGATAGAAAACGGCCCCTGGAAGGTGCTCGCGCACGAATCGGCTGGACAAGGCCGACCATATCCAGGGGCCGCGGTGGCTGCCGTATTTTCGCCGACCGCCATCACAGCGGATCGACAAGTCGGAGTCCGGAAGGACGGCGGCTTAGCGGGCAGTCACCTCACGAGTCCTAGTACTACACAACTTTGGACCACCTCCCTTCACGTGTACGGCAACCCTAAACGCCACCGCGGAGGCGCGACAAGCCCTTTTCATCTGATTGATATTGCTCATCCATTGGATACCGCGTGCGCGGCAAGGCAGCCGTAGTAGCAGCGGTCGAACAGCACCCGCGGCAGCTCCGCCTGCCGGACCGTGCCCCAGCTCCAGAAGGTGAACCGCACCCTCTCCTCGCCCACCTCCACCGGTGTCCGCAGAACGACCCAGTGGTTGGGCACCAGGCTGACCACCCGATCGCGGACCCGGTGGTGCCACGCGGGTGGCCGGCGGAACATCTCCTGTGCCACGAGCAGTAACAACTCTCGATCCGGCGCTGGCGAAAGGGTGGCCGCGTGCGCCAATCCCTTGCGCCACAAGAGATTCGTCTCATCCCGGACCATGCTGACGACTCCGGTCGCGACGAGCCATGTCCGCATCGCAGATGGAAGGGTGATCGCGGCCGCGGCCTCGCGTGGTCCACCCGGACGCTGATAGCGCAGCACACGATTGGTCGAGTCCCGCAGCGCCGCCATCATCATCCAGTCGGCCTGCGGGCACCCGCGGGCCGATTCGACCAACCGGTACGGCAGCCGCCGCAGGCCCGCCGATGCCATCACGGTCAGGTCGCCGATCGCGGCGTGCCCACGCTCGAAGAGCCCGGTCGCGTATCGAACGGCGCCGGCCGGATCGCGGGCGAACCAGATCGATATCACCGCCGCCGGTCCGCAGAGGTTCAGCCGGCCCTGCCGAATCCGAGTGGGGTCGACCACCAGTTCCTCGAGGCGGTCGGCGATCGCGTCACGATCGAGGTCCCACGCGCCGGGCGCGGCCGACCCGTCACCGGACCGGAATGCGGCGACCAGCGCGGTAGCCGCCGCGGCGGAACCCGTCGACATCGGTCACTAGCGTAACCGCGACGCCCTAGGCTGGATCGCGACGGGAGGGCTGCATGACATCCCAGGGGTCGCCCGAGCAACCGCTTCCGGAGGCTTCGGGTGCTGGCGGCGACGGGCCGGTCGGGAAGGTCGACTCGGTGCCGGCCGCGGACGCCAACGCCGCTCCGGTCGGGGACACGGACGCCAACGCCGCTCCGGTCGGGGACGCGGACGCCGACGCAGCCCCGATTGGCGAACCAGATGGGGCGCCGCGGCCTGTCGGCCGCGCGAGTGTCCCGACGGAGACGGGTCCAGCGCAGTTATTCGACGACGATGAGATGCCTCCCCCGCCTCGGGCGACCGGGTGGTATCGGATCGACACTGGCCCGCCCAACCATCCCTCAGACCCGATCCTGCCGTTTGTCGCGCCACGAACGACGCGGCGGCGGCGGCGTGAATGGCCGGTCCTCGTGGTTTCCTTGGTGATCGCGGCCGTGGTCCTGGCCGCCTGCTGCATCGCCGGATTTGCGTTGTACTCCAACAAGGGCCCGTTCTTCCAGTGAAGGTGCCCACATTGGACTGTCCGAGAAGGACAGTTACACAGAGACAAGCGTGGTGAGCTCGCGAAGCGCGTGCTGGTCGCCGTCGAGGTGCGCCCGGGCCCATTCCCGGACCTGTTCCTGCTGCGTGAAGAGCACGACCTGATGCCGAACGGCGACGCCGAGCAGCAATCGCAGCATCTGCTCGGTTCGGTCCTGGTCGGCGTGCACGGTCACGTCGTCGAGCAACAGCGGACAGCTCTCGCCGGGTTTGACCAACTGCTCCGCCAGCGCCACCCGCAACAGGAGGTACACCTGCTCCGCCGTACCGAGTGAGAGCCGGTCCGCGTCGCGCAGCCGGCCGCCGGGTCCGCGCACCTGCACGACCAGGCTCGCCGGGTCGACCACCGCGTCGGTGTATCGGTTCGCGGTCACCACGGCAAGGTCCCGCCGAAGCGCTCCGGCCAAGCGCGGGGCGATGTCGCGGTGCACGCGTTCCTGGGCCCGGGTCAGGTATGTCTTCGTGAGTGTCAGGACGCGGTCGAGCTCCCGCACGCGGGTCAGCTCTGCGGCCGCCGCCAGCGCCCGCTCCTCGGCATCGGCGACGGAAATGAGGGCCGACGCGAACTCGCCGAGGTCCCTCTCGGCCAGAAGCGCGAGGCGGTCCGCCTCCTCATGCTCCTGCCGCAGTCCGGCGGCGCCGACGCGGGCATCGAGGGCCTCGGCAACCGGGCCGGTGGACACTGCCTGCCGGGCACGGGCCGCCTGCGCATGTGCCTCGTCCGCTCGCCGTTGCAGGTCAGCCAGCGAGCCGCCATCGAGGAAGTCGACCAACCGTGACCGCCAGGCCACCCGCTGTTCACGCCGAGCGGCCCGAGTCGGTTCGTCACCGAGCCAGGCGTTGAGCTGCGCCACGGCTACCGCGGGTTCGACCGTACCCAGGCCAATCATTGCCGCCGCCCCGGCCACCTGCGCCGACGCCCGCTCAAAGGCCGCGTGCCATCGGCCGCGATCCTCGTCCCGGCCGACCTCAGCGACGGCGACTGCCCTGGATCGCGCCGAGGCCCGGCCGGACAGGAACAGGCCGATCGCGGCCGTCGCGACACCGGCCGCCGTGGCCACCGCCGCCGGTGCGACCAACCCAGTGACGAACAGGTACCCGCCCGCCAGGATCAATGCGAGGCCGCCGACGAGCACCAGCATCGACCGACGCCGTGCCCTTCTTGCACTCTCCACTGAGGACGGTGCGATCGGCGGTGGCGCCGGCGGCAGCGACTCCCACGTCGCGAGCGCAGCGGCGATGGGTGCGGCCGGCGGGTCCTCGGCCACGGGCGCCGCCAGGTCAGCGGTGAGGCGGGCCGCCGCTTCGGCTCGGCGACACAAACGCTCGGCGTCGCCCTCCAGCCGAGCCGCGTCGGCATGCGCCCGAGCCGTCTCCTGCCCATGCACACGCACCCGCAGCGCATCCGCGGCCGCCCGCAGTTCGCGTGCCCGCATGCTGCGCCGCTCGAGCTCCACCTGGTGCTCGCGGGCGGCAGTCAGCGCTTTCCGCGCCGCATCTTCAGCCCGTTCGGCGGTCTGCAGTGGCCTCGTTTTGGCTTGCGCGGTACCTACTCGGGCTGACTGAAACTTCGTCAGCTCGGCGAGCGCGGCCGCGGCCGTCGCGTCCGCACCCGCTGTGGCCGCCGCGCGCTGAAGGTGTTCCCGAATCCCGCCGGCCTGTTCGGTCACGGAGAGCAGGTCGGCCTGGCGCACGCAGGCGGTGGCGAGAAACGCCCGCCGGTCCAGGCCGAGCCACCGCGACGCGTCAGGCACCTCGCCCTTGTCGATCCCCGTGATCTCCTTCGAGTAGTCGGCCACCAGGTCGAGGTCCTTGGCGTAGCAGGCGACCTTGCCGGCCAGGTCGTGTCGCAACTCGACCCGCCGTCCGTCGGCTAGCACCACCTCGGCGCTCACCTCCCACTCCGAGCGGTCCCACGGCCGATGCCGATCCGCGAACTCCTTCTCCTCGCCACTAAAGATCCGCCGTCGCCCGCAGATCGCGGCGTAGAGCGCCGCGTGCCAGGTCGACTTTGCCGACTCGTTGGGCCCATAGATCACGGTCAGCCCCTCGGCCAGCTCAAGGGTCTCGCCGACGAGTGGTCCGAAGGCGTGGGCGGTCACCCGGACGATGCGCATGTCAGCGCACCTCCAGATCGTCGCGACGGTCGAAGGCACGCAGGCCCGTGATCAGCACTCGGCGGCGGTCGTCGTCGCTGAGGTCGTCGGCTGCCGAAACGTCGCGGACAAACTGTCCCCGTACCGTCTGTTCGTCCGCCAGCGCCGCCAGGTCGTAGCCGTACCTGACCTTGCCGGCCGTGACCACCCAGGCATCGAGCTGGCTCGGCCGGACCAGAGCGTCGGGCTCCACCTCGACATCCGAACCGACCTCACCGCACAGCACGACCCGGACCACTCCCCGAATGCCAGCCAGGCAGGCATCCACGCAGTCCTGTATCTGCTCCGCATGGCTCACGCCCGTCAGGTCGACGTCCACGTCCCGGACGTCGGTCACCGCGACCCGGTGCCGCTCGCGGGTGACAGCGCCCGATCCATCGACGGTGATCAAGACAGCGCCCCGCTCACCGGTCTCCCCGAAGGTGAGCGGCTCGGGGTTACCCGGGTAGGTGTGATCCGACTCGTCCCGGGGTTGGTGGAAGTGCCCGAGCAGCGCGTGGTCCAGCCCCGCGGCGCGGATCTGATCCGCCCGAAACGGAGCGTGCGGCTGCTTGGTTTCATCCGCCTCGAACGCGAACGCACCCCGTTCGGAGCCGTGGAACAAGGCCAGGTTTACGCCGCCGCGGTCAACCCGGAAGTCGTCCAGAAAGTTGCGGGTGTTGGCGGGGGCATGATGCGCCGCGCCCCACAACGTGAACCCGTCAGCCAATGTGATCGGCGCGAGCCGGTCCTGCTCGAAGACGTGCACATTCGGGCCCCAGGCGACCTGGTGGTAGAGGCTGCCGGGACCAAGCCAGTCGTGGTTGCCGGGGGCCAGGAAGACCGGGATCGGATCCACCGCGGCGAAGCAGTCGCCCAGGAAGTGGCCGGTATCGGGCCGGAATCGATCCTGCTCGAAGAGGTCACCCCCGCAGCAGAGGGCATCGACTCGGAGCGTTACGGCGAGTGAGGTGATCGTGCGCAGACACTCGCGAAGCGCCCGCCGCCTGGCCCGACCCACGTCCGAATCGGCCCACGCGAATCTCGTCTCGAGATGGAGATCGGAGAACAACAGCAGTCGCACCGGCCCCTCCTGTCCCAGGGTCCAGCCTGACATGATCAAGCGACAAAACCGCGTCACCGCAGGTCAGCGCGGCGATTACGAGTCACCGACGGGGAGCGGGCATGAGCCACGCCACAGCAAGCTCGGAGTCTGCTCGAAAGATATGTAGACGTAACACGCCGCGCGCCCGTCACGCAGTAGGCAACGCCGAGTCGACGTGACATCCTCGCGGAGTGACCAGTCCCTTCGCCGTTGCGGAAAACGGCGGCGCCTCCGGCGTGCTTATCCTCTGGTCACTCATTGTTGTACTCATCGGCGGCGGTCTCTTCACCTACAGCATTGTGATCACTCTCCGAGCGCGGCGCGGTCGCCGGCGGCGTCGACGGCCGGCCGGCAACCTGCCCCGGCCGCTTCCGCCGCCACCCGCGTCCCGGCCGCTGCCGCTGCCGCTGCCGTCCGGACCGATGGTGGGTGGGATGCCGGTCCTCGGTCGGCCGGGCGGAGCTTTGCCCGCGGCGCCGCCGCGACCGAGGTTCCCGGAGCCACCCGCGTTGCCGTCGGCGCCGTCGCGACCGAGATTCGCGGAGCCGCCGGCCCTGCCGCAGCATCCAACTCCGCTTCCGGCGGGCCCGATCGCCGGAAGCGGATACGGGCAGATGACGTCCATCTATGGCACGCCGGGTCAGGCGGCGTCGGGACACTCGTACGGCTCGGCCGACCCCGGTTCGGCCGAACGCGCCCCGGTCTCGGCAACGCCGAGTTACGGGTCAGACCAGCGGATCGGCGGGGACCACGGCGGCTTCACGCCGGCGTACGGATCCAGCTCCCGCACCGAAAATGACAGCCGGTACGACGTCGAGCACCGGTACAACGTCGAGCACCGACGTGACGCCGAAAACCGATACGACGTCGAGCCAAGGCTTGACCCGGCCCCGTCCAACCCGACTCCGCCGTCGAGTTATTCGGCCCCGTCGAGTTATTCGGCCCCGTCGAGTTACTCGGAGCCGCCGGGCTATTCGGCGCCGACCTCCTACTCCCCTCCCAGCCCCTCCCCTCCGAGCTCGTACTCGGCGCCGTCCGCCGGGTCGGCCGCGACCAGCGAGCCGACGAGCTATGTGCCGTTCTATGGGGGCGCGACGAACTACGGCGACACGACGACCTCCGCGACTCCGGCCACCGCCAGCAGCGGTACGGCCGGTCCGGATCAGTCGACGTCCGAGGAGTGCGCAACGCTGCGAGCCCAGTGCGAGCAGCTGCGGGCGCGGGCCACGGAAGCGGCGAACGCCGCCGCCGCGGCCCGGCGGGAGGCGGAGGCTGCCCAGGCCGACCACGCGGTCGCATTCCGGGCCGTTGACGAGGCCCGGCGCACCCATGAGGCGCTGGTCCGCGAGGCGGCCGAGGTCGCCGCCGGTACGGCCGCGCTGGAGCGAATGGGACCACTGGTCACCGACGAGAGGCTGCAACAGGAGACCTCGCACGCCGCGTTCTCGGCATTTCGCCGGGGTGACATCTCAAGCGAGCAGTTGCGCGAGGTCTTCCGTCGCGCGGAGGGCTGGACGCCGGAACATGACCGGCTCGCCAGGCGCAGCGCGGAAATCCGAACCGAGGAGGCCGACGCCGCCCGGGCCCGGATCGACGCGGAACGGATCGAGCAGAACGCCGCCGAACGCTCCCGCCTCGCGGGCATCTCGGCTCGGGCACTGGAGGATAAAGCCCGCGATGCCGACGCCGACGCTCGCGGCCGCTGCGCCGCGGCCGATGCTTGCGAGGAACGAGTTCGACGCCGCTGACCCCGCCGCACCCAGGCTCAGAACGCGCGGAATGGCGTGCGGCCAGGTGGTTGCACCGGCCGGGACGTGATCGGTGGCAGCGGCGGGATAGCACGCGTGACGGGTTGGCCGGTGCTCACGACGAGCGGTTCGCCGTGGTGGATCAGCTCCACTGTGGACTCATCGCCGTCGCGTAGGAGGTAGGTCACCTCGTTAGCGTCCACGGTGACCCGCAGGCGCAAACCGCGCCAGTGGACGGAGAACTCCAAGCGGTCGATCTTTGACGGCAGCCGGGGCGCGAACGAAAGCTGCCCGTCGTGATCGCGCATCCCGCCCAAGCCGGCCACCAGCGCGATCCAGGCTCCCGCGAGCGACGCGATGTGAACCCCGTCGTTCGTGTTCTGGAAGACGTCCCGAAGGTCCACAAGGGACGTCTCGGCGATGTAAGCGTGCGCCAGTTCGAGATGGCCGACCTCCGCGGCCAGTACGGCCTGTGTCGCTGCCGAGAGCGAGGAGTCTCGCACGGTACGGGCCTCGTAGTAGGCGAAGTTGCTGAACTTCTGCTCCCGCGTGAAGCTGTCGCCGCACCAGTGCATGGCGAGCACCAGGTCCGCTTGCTTGACTACCTGCATGCGGTAGAGGTCGAAGTACGGCACGTGGAGCAACAGCGGATAGTCCTCCGGCTTCGTGCGCGAGAAGTCCCACTCGCGGTACCGGGTGAACAACGCGTGTTGCGGATGCACGCCGAGTTCCTCGTCAAACGGCACGTACATGGCCGTAGCCGCGTCGCGCCACTCGGCGGCCTCCTCCTCGTTCACCTCGAGCCGGTGCATCACGTCGGGAAAGCGAGGGATGAGCTCCGCGGCGGCGGCGAGGTTCCGGGCCGCCATGAGGTTGGTGTAGACGTTGTCGTCGCCGAGCGCGGAGTACTCGTCCGGTCCTGTCATTCCGTCCAGGTGAAAGTGACCGTGCCGATCGTGGTGCCCGAGCGAGCGCCAGAGCCGAGCCGTCTCCACGAGAATTTCGAGCCCGGCCTCGCGCAGGAACACCTCATCGCCGGTCGCGTTGAAGTACCGGACGGTGGCGTTCGCGATCGCGGAATTGATGTGGAACGCCGCTGTACCGGCGGGCCAGTAGGCCGAACACTCCTGGCCGCGGATGGTCCGCCACGGGAATGCCGCGCCTCGAATTCGCAGGACCTTCGCCCGATCCCGGGCGATGTCCAGCGTCGAGTGCCGCCACCGTAGGACATCCGCCGCGGCCGCCGGCAACGTATAGGTGAGCACTGGCAGCGCGAACATCTCCATGTCCCAGAACACGTGCCCGTCGTAGCCGTCGCCGGTCAGGCCTTTGGACGCGATCGGTCGCCGTTCGGCCCGGGCGCCGCCCTGCAGGACCTGGAACAGTCCAAAGCGGACGGCCTGCTGCACCTCTGGATCGCCCTCCACCTTCACGTCGGCGTTGTTCCAGAACTCGTCCAAGTAGGCCCGTTGTGCCTCGACCAACCCGTCCCACCCGGTGAACCGGCCCGCCGCGAGAGCCGCATGCACCTGGTCGCGCAGGCCCGGTCGGGAGCGTTGCGATGACCACCCGTACCCGAGCAGCTTCACCACCCGCAGCACCTGTCCCGGTTGTACTAGGCATGCCACTGTCGTGCGGGCCCAGTCCCGATGCGACTCCGTGGTCACCGAGAAGCGACCCGGCGCATCGATGATGTGGTCCATTCCGGCCGCCACGCGCAGTCCGCTGCGTCTGGTGATGTGGACCAGCAGCGCCGCGTTATCGCTGTGATGATTCTCCTCCGGCTCAAGGGGCGAGGCCATCGCGGCAGCGACGCGGGGATCCGCCGAGGCGGGCGGCAGATCCTCGTTCGCGACGAGTTCGGACTGCAGGATGACGCGGGCTTCCTCGTCGACCGCCTCCAACTCGTAGTGGATCGCCGCGATCGACCGTTGCGTGAACGAGACCAGCCGGACCGTGCGGATCCGCACCCTCTGCCCGGCCGGAGAAGACCACTCAAGCCGACGCGACAGTGTGCCCGCCCGCATGTCGAGGGCCCGCTCGTGCGCCACCAGGTCGCCATAGCGGACGTCCAACGGCTCGTCGTCGACGAGCAACCGGATCGGCTTGCCGTTGGTAACATTCACGATCGTCTGTCCGGACTCGGGATATCCGTAACCCGCCTCGGCATAGGGCAACGGGCGCAGCTCGTAGAACGAGTTCAGATACGTCCCGGGCAGGCCGTGGGGATCACCCTCGTCGAGGTTGCCGCGCAGTCCGATGTGGCCATTCGCGAGTGCGAACACGGACTCGCTCTGGGCGAGCAGGTCAAGGTCGAGCCGCGTCTCGCGGACACACCACGGTTCTACCGGGAAATGCGCCTCAGGAATCATCGGTGACAAATCTAGTCACGAATCGCCGTCGCCGCCGGTTTCAGGCCGATCTCTATCGGCGGCAGTATGCGTCGACGACGTCAGCCAGCCAGGTATCGAAGTCCAGCTCGGGGGTGACGTTTACCGCCATGCGCCCCCACGGACGTTCAACTTGTGCGGTCACCGGCCACGCGCCGCCGGGCGCGGCGGCACAATCGGTGATCCGATACGTCAGCGTCAGCTGGACCACGTCACCGCTTGCCAGTCGGAGCGGGAACGGTCCCTCCACGTTGAGCAAATCGAGCTGTGCTCGCGGGTGGAGGCAGCGCACTCGTACTCCTGGTTGTTCTGGGCCAGCTCGGGTCGGTTCATCCGGTGGCCGAGGTCGTGGCGCGCACGATTGGTGTGGTTCAGACGCCGGGCATGTTTGTCATCGCGACGATGGGCTGGATTGTTGCGGTCGCCGCCTGGCCACCGAATGCGCCGCGGACCCGGGCTGATGGAGCGACTGCGGTCGGCGCCTTGTGATCATCGAGGTCGATCCGGACAGCCCGACTCCGCCGTACGCATAGATTCGCGGTCAGCTTGCGACGATGATCGAAGCGGGGACGCTGCCGGCCGGCACTCAACTGCCGACCATCCGCCAGCTCGCGGCGGACCTCGGCCTCGCGGCGAACACGGTCGCCCGGGCCTACCGTGAGCTTGAGGTTGAAGGTTTGGTGCAGAGCCGGGTGAGGCACGGTACGACCGTCTCCGCCCAACCGACTCTCGCCCACGGCGAGGTTCGACGGCGCTTGGATGAGGCGGCGCACGCGTACGCCACGCTCGGCCGGCACCTCGGGGTCGACGCCGAGGACGCGGCGATCCAGATACGCGATGCCCTGCACGAGGTCACCGGGGACTGAGGTCACCGGGACTAAGGCCCAAAGACCAGCCCAAAGAACGCTGGTAGGCGGGACGAAGACGCGGCACGATGGCGGTGTGATCGGCGGCGCCGCCGGTCCGTCCCCTCGAAGGAGGCACCGATGCGGGTCGTATGGATCGTGCTCGGCATCCTCGCCGTTGCCGCCGGCGTCCTGTTTACATTGCAAGGGCTCGATCTGCTTGGCCAGACCGGCGGCATGAACGGCGATACGACCTGGGCCATCGTCGGACCGATCGTCGCCGTCGTCGGACTTCTTCTGCTCCTCTTCGGAGCCCGTAAGCGCCGAGCGGGATAACTCACAACTCGCGCCAGTCATCGGCGCCAGCGAGAAGGTCACGCAGCCGGTCGAGCGCGTCGTCCTCGCCCTCGAACTCGTACCTCGTGCTGCGCCCTTCGACCCCGCCGACCCGCTCCTCGACGGTCCACGTACCCCCGTCCTCGTAGACGATCACGTCGACCCGAGCGAGCCGACCCCAACGGCCGTTCCAGTAGTGTCTGCGCTTCTCCATGACCTAAGTCGAACACGCGTACGACGGTGAATGTCACCCACCCCGCCGGCCGTCCGGCCAGATCTCGATAGTCTTACCGTCCAAGGGCACATCAGCCGAACGGAGGACGGAGTGAGTCTGGCGGCCGGCGGCGAGGGCTCGTTCGTGGTGGTGGCCAATCGACTGCCCGTCGACGAGGTGACCGAGGGCGGCGCCGACGACGCGGTACAGGTCGCCGATGGCCGATCCTGGCGGCGCAGCCCGGGCGGACTCGTGACCGCCCTACATCCGATCTTGGCTGGCAAGCACGGCACATGGGTCGGGTGGGCGGGGGCGCCGGGACCCGCACCCGGGCCGTTCGAGGTGGACGGAATCCAGCTCGAGCCGGTGGCCCTCGCAGACCACGAGGTAGAGGAGTACTACGAGGGCCAGTCGAACGCCACGATCTGGCCGCTCTACCACGACGCCGTCGAGACCCCGGTCTACCACCGCGATTGGCGGGAGGCGTACCGCGAGGTGAACCGCCGGTTCGCCGAGGCGACCGACCGGGTCAGTCCGCCTGGGGCGACCGTGTGGGTGCAGGACTATCAACTGCAACTGGTGCCCGCCATGCTGCGGGAACGCCGGCCGGACCTGCGCATCGGCTTCTTCCTTCACATCCCGTTTCCACCGATCGAACTGTTCATGCAGCTACCCGGGCGCGAAGAGATCATCCGAGGTCTTCTCGGCGCCGATCTGGTCGGCTTCCAATCCCCACTCGGAGCGCAGAACTTCCTCCACCTCGCCCATCACCTGCTCGGTCTTCGCCGGCGCGGACTCTCGGTCGACATGGGTGGCCGGGCCGTGCGCGCGGGCGCCTATCCGGTCTCAATCGATGTCGAGGAGATGGAAAAGCTCAGTGATTCGGTTGAGGTCCGGGCCCGGGCCGAGGAGATCCGCGGGGAGCTGAGTCGGCCGAAGACGTTGATTCTCGGCGTCGATCGGCTCGACTACACCAAAGGAATCGAGCACCGGCTACGCGCCTACCGGGAGTTGCTCGTCGAGGGCCGGCTCACCACGCCGGAAACAGTGCTGGTGCAAGTGGCGACGCCGAGCCGGGAAAGGGTCGAGCACTACGGCCGGCTCCGCGAGAACGTCGAGCGGGAGGTGGGACACATCAATGGCGAGTTCGGCCGCGTCGGTGCTCCGGCGGTGCACTACCTGCACCAGTCGTACAGTCGAGATGAGCTCGCGGCCATGTACCGCGCGGCGGACGTGATGGCAGTGACGCCGTTGCGTGATGGGATGAACCTGGTGGCAAAAGAGTACGTCGCAGCGCGCACCGACCTGGGCGGCACATTGGTGCTGTCGGAGTTCGCGGGCGCCGCCCGGGAACTCCGACAGGCGTACATGTGCAATCCGCACGACATCAACAGCATCAAGGACGCCATCATGCGGGGCGTCGAGGCCGACCGCGGCGAGGCGGCCAAGCGGATGCACGCGATGCGCCGGCACCTACAGCACCACGGCGTGCGCGAATGGGCGGCGGAGTTCCTCTCCGCACTGAATTCCCCCGACCCCGCTATCGTGCGCACCGGGCAGCCGGACTGACCGTCCAGAAGGGAGCGTCGCATGAATGCCCCGTCGTTCGCGGCCGAGCTCGATGTCAGCCTGCACGCGGCGGTGGCTCGCATCGCCCGCGTACCGCGCCTACTCGTGGCCTGTGACTACGACGGCACGCTCGCGCCCTTGGTCGACGACCCGGCGTTTGCGACGCCCCTGCCGGAGGCGGCGGCGGCAATCCGTACCCTTGCTTCGTTGCCACAGACCACGGTGGCGGTCATTTCCGGACGCTCGCTGCGCGACCTCGCCGCGTTGTCGCGGATGCCGAGCGAGGTGCACCTCGTTGGCAGCCACGGATCCGAGTTCGACGTTGGGTTCGTCGGCCGCATCCAGCCGGAGGTGGCCGAGCTGCGCACGCGGCTGGGCCAGGCCGTATTCGAGATGGCGCGAGAACGCTCCGGCATCCGGCTGGAGCAGAAGCCGGCGAGTGTCGCCGTCCATACCCGCGGCGCGAGCCGAGAGATCGCCCTCGACATGATCGAGCAGGTACGGTCTGGCCCGGCGAGCTGGCCAGGGGTGCACGTCACCTCGGGCAAGGACGTGATCGAGCTTTCCGTCGTCGCAACCGACAAGGGCTCCGCCGTTGACGAGCTGCGTACCCAGCACTCGGCGAGTGCGGTCATCTTCCTCGGCGATGACGCGACCGACGAGACGGCCTTCGACAAGCTGCAAGGTCCCGACATCGGCATAAAGATCGGTCAGGGCGACGACGAAACGAGCGCCCACTTCGCGGTGGCCGACCCCGACTCGGGTGTGGCCGTGCTCGCCCTGCTCAACGAGTGCCGCCGGCGCTGGCTGTTCGGCGAGCGGGCCGTCCCGATCGAGCGGCATAGCATGCTGAGCAACGGCCGTACGATCGCTCTGCTCACGCCGGACGGCAAGGTGGCCTGGCTGTGCCATCCGCGCGCGGACTCCCCGGCCGTATTCGGATCGCTGCTCGGCGATGATTCGGCCGGTTACCTTTCAGTCGCCCCGGACCTGCGCGGCCGCGGCGAACCGATGCCGCTCGGGCAGCGATACAAGCACGGAACGATGACGGTCGAGACCCGCTGGTCGGGCCTCACGGTCGCCGACACGCTGCAGGGCGACGAGCCCGAAACCGTGCTGGTACGGGTGCTTTCCGGGTCGGTGCCGGTAAGCCTGAGTTTCGCGCCCCGGGCGGAGTTCGGGCAGGTGCCCACGCAGCTGGAACCGATCGGCGATGAGCTGCGGGTGTTCGGTTCCAACGACCCGATGACGTTGATCGCACCCGGTGTGACCTGGCGCATCGTGCAGGACGGTGGGCACCACACCGCGCACGCCACGGTCGATCTCGCCAGGGCCGGCGGGACGGTCACCCTCGAGCTGCGCCTGGGCGGCAACGGTCACATCGGCGACCACGGCGCGGCCGCGGTGCTCGCGCGCCAGAACGAGTCGGAACGGGAATGGCGGGAGTGGACGGCCACGCTCAATCTGCCCAACCGCGCCCGTCACCTCGTGCTGCGATCGGCCCTAACGCTGCGGGCGCTGTGCTATCAACCCACGGGCGCCATCATTGCGGCCGGCACGTCCTCGTTGCCCGAGGAGATCGGCGGCGTACGCAACTGGGACTACCGGTACTGCTGGCTGCGTGACGCCGCCATGAGCGCCCAGGCGCTGGTGCAGCTCGGCTCGGCTGACGAGGCCGAGGCGATGCTCGACTGGACCCGGCGAGTGATCGAAGGCACGGCCGGCCACCCCGAGCGACTTCACCCACTGTACACAGTGGACGGTGGTGAGCTCGGCGCCGAGGCCGTGATCGAGGAGCTGCCGGGATACGCCGGCTCCCGCCCGGTCCGCGTCGGAAACGCCGCCAACCGGCAGGTCCAGCTGGACGTGTTCGGGCCCGTGGCCGACCTGTTGGCCCACCTCGCTGATCTGCGTGGCGGCCTCGACCCGTGGCACGTCGAGCTCATGAACAACATGGTCGAAGCGGTCTCCCGACGCTGGCACGAACCCGACCATGGCATCTGGGAGGCACGCATCCCGCCGCGGCACCACGTCTACTCCAAGGTGATGGGGTGGCTGACCGTCGATCGGGCGCTTCGCCTTGGCGAACGTCACGGCATTCCGGTCGACCCGGCGTGGTCCGCGCTGCGTGACAAGATCGCCGAAGACGTGCTGGAGCGAGGCTGGAACGCTGAGGTCGGGGCGTACACCGTCGCCTACGACCATCCCGAGATGGATGCGTCGTCCCTGTGGATCGGGCTCTCGGGTTTGCTTGCGGACGACGATCCCAGGTTCCTGTCGACGGTCCTGGCGATCGAGGCGGATCTGCGCAGCGGTCCGATCGTGTACCGCTACCGGTGGGACGACGGACTGCCGGGCCACGAAGGCGGATTCCATATCTGCAGCGCTTGGATGGTCGAGGCGTATCTGCGAACCGGCCGGCGGGCCGACGCCGAGGAGCTCTTCGCGCAAATGATCGACTGTGCCGGCCCGACCGGTCTGCTGCCCGAGCAGTACGACCCACTGACCGAACGCGGGCTGGGCAACCATCCGCAGGCGTACAGCCATATCGGACTCATCAGTTGCGCTCTCCTGCTGGATTCCTGAAGCCGTGAATCGTCAGGTGGCGGCCGCACTGGCCGGATCCGCGGCGGCGTCCGCGGCGGTGCCGACGCCCGACGATGGTCTGCGCTCGGCGGCCGGGCTCGCCTGGCGATGGGTGGTGGGCACCGACGCGCTCGACCTGTACGCCGATCGGCGCGGCGAGTGGAACGACGACCAGCGCGAAACCCTCATCGGTGCCGGCGGCGCGCTGCACCGGGCGCGGGTGGCCTTGGCCGCGGAAGGGCTTGAGGCACGGGTGTTCCTGTTGCCTGACATCGACCCCGACCACCTCGCCCGGCTAGTCACCGTCGGCAGCATCGAGGTCACGCCGGACGCCGTGGCGATGTTCGACGCCACCGAGTCCGTGGGCGGACGGGCCGACCCGCGTAGGCCAAGTCGCGCGGTGGTGCGGGAGCTGACCGCGGCGGCCCGGGCCGAGGGGGTACGGCTGCGCGCCGAAGAGGACGCCGGGGACCTGATCGCCGTGTTGCATGGACCGGACACGCGCGAGGCGTGGCTGCGAGCCGGTTCGGCGCTGTCCGCCGTGCGGCTGATGGCTGGCCGGCACGGCCTGTCGGTGGCGCCGAGCCTGGCGCTGGAGGAGAGCAGCAGCCTCGGGCGGATCGGGCGGCGGCGTCTCGGCGAGCGCGAGGGGTGGCTCGGCGTCGGCATCGGAACTCCGTACGTGCGCCTTCGGATCACGGCGGCTTGAGTTCTCTTCCGTACGGCCGAGACGCCTCCCGCTAGCGGTCCAGCCCCAGTTCGGCGCGGGTTGGCGGATCGGCTCCGGCCCGCGTACAGGTGATCGCAGCGGCCCTGATGGCGACATCGACGACTGCGGCGACGCGGTCGGTGCTGAGTTCGTTAAGACTGTCCACAGTGGACTCCCTCATGCCGGCCAAGGCCGTGAGCAGGCCGGCCGTGAACGCGTCGCCGGCGCCGACGGTGTCGACAACCGCGACGACCGGGGCGCGGCGACGCACGACCGTATCCCGGAACGCGGCTATGGCGCCCTCAGCACCCAACGTCACGCACACCAGCCGCGGGCCGAGGGACAACCAGCGCCGCACCGCCACGTCGACGCTCTCGCCCGGATAGAGCCAGGCCACGTCTTCGTCGCTCGCTTTGATGACGTGGGCATGCGCGGCCAATGCCTCGACCCGCTCCCGCGCGAGTTCGGCGCGGCCGAGAATCCTGGGCCGGACGTTGGGATCAAAGCTGACCAGGGCGCCCGCCTGCCGAGCTTTGCGCATCGCGACCGCTATCTCAGCCGCACCGGGGTCGAGAAAACTGGCCAGCGAGCCGGTGTGCAGGATGGACGTTCCGCGCGCCAGTGGTGCAAGTTCGGCGCGATTCCACTGCCAATCGGCCGTGCCGGTGAGGTAGAAGTCGTACTCCGCCGATCCGTTGGCATTGAGCGTGACGACTGCCAGACTTGCCGGTTCATCCGCGTCGACCGCCCAACTCACGTCGACACCGTTGCGTACGGCGTGATCTCGCAGGAGCCCGCCCAGTCTCGTGCGGGCGAAGCGGGCCCCGATGCGGGTCTGATGGCCGAGTCGAGCCAGCCCGACCGCGACGTTGAGCGGGCTTCCGCCCGGGTGGGCCGTGTACCGCCCGTCGCCATGCTCCACGAGATCGACGACCGCCTCGCCAATCACCGTCAGCATTCCCGCGCCATTCGTGCCCTCGCTCGGGTCGTCCGAGATGCTTCTGACACGTGGTCGGCTAGCCCCAGCATAGGCAGAACGGGTGGCCGGCCGGATCGGCGTAGACCCGGAAGGTCTCGTTGTCGGAGCCGAGCTTTGTCGCGCCGAGCGCCAGGACCGCCTTCTCCGCATCCTCGATGTCGCCGTCGATGACGATGTCGAGGTGGAACTGCTGGGGGTAGGCCGAATCTGGCCATCGCGGTGGCTGGTGGTCGGGTGCGTGCTGGAAGCACAACGTCATCTCGTCGCTGCCGGCGGGTCCAATGCCAACCCAATCGTCGCTGCCCTTGACGTCGAGCCCGAGCATGCTGGCGTAGAACTGCGCCAAGCCGCGCGGGTCCGGCGTGTCCAGCACGACGCCCGCCACCCGTCCGATCATGTCCTTGCTCCCCTCGTCTGGTGTCACGTCACACTGCTGCAGGGGTACGACAAGTTCCGCGTTCCGTAGGTCAGTCCGTCGATGCGAACCGGATCGGCGATAGTCGGGCCGGATCGAAGCCTTCGCGAGAGAGGTCGTTCGGCAGCGCCCGACCCAGCACGAGCGAAGCGGCAAACGCGGCCATCGCCGGCGCGGTCTGCATGCCGTAACCGCCCTGACCCGCGAGCCAGTGAAAGCCCTCCGCGGCGGCGCCGACAACCGGGTTCCGATCGGGCGCGAAGGTCCTCAGGCCGGCCCACGTCGTCCGTACCCGGCGCAGATTGAGCGTCGTCGCCTCGTTGGCCCGCTCGAGGGCGAGCGCCACGTCCTCCGTCTCAGCCCGCGCGTCCACCGGGTCACTCGGGTGCTCGTCGGCGGGCGACAGGAGCAACCCGTCGCCCTCCGGACGGAAGTAGAAGGTCTCGCCGATGTCGCCCACCAGCGGCCAGGCGCGGTCCACGTCGGCCGAGGCGACGATCGCGACGGTACGGCGGTAGGGCACCAGCCCAACCGATGGCAGACCGCAGCGCCGGGCAACGTCGTCGGCCCACGCGCCGGCCGCGTTCACGACGGTGGCGGCACGGAATTCCGAGACCGGTGTTTGCAGGTGCCAGGTGTCGCCCTTGCGCTGACCGTCGAGAATGGACGCTCCTGTGTGGATGGTCACGCCGTTGGTGACGGCCTGCCGACGGTACAGGTCCAGCAGCCCGGCGACATCGAGATCCTGAGCGTCACTTTCAAGGGCACTAACGAGTGACCATCCCGGGCGCACCGCCGGGCAGAGCGCGCGCACCTCCGCCTCGGAGCATTCGCGCAGCGCGGGCTCGGCGTCGAGCAGTGCCCGGAGCTTGCCGACCTGATCCTCGGGCGCGAGCCACACCAGGGGGCGCGGAGCGAGCAGACCGCCGTCCTCGAGGACCGAACGCGAGGCGCGGGTCAGGGCGCGGATCTCGGGACTGCCGTACGACTCCAGGAACGCCGCCGCGGACCGGCCGCTGGCGTGATAGCCGAGTTGGCTCTCCCGCTCGAGCAGCGCTATGCGCAGTCCCTTTTCCCGCGAGAGCTCACCCGCGACCGAGACTCCTGCGATCCCGCCTCCGATAACGGCCACGTCGACGTCGACAACCTCCACCCGGCCACGATATGGGCGTCAGCCGGTCCCGTCGAGGCGGTAGTGATGCAGGTGTACGGGTTCGCCCGCCGGTCCGGTCCAATCCGCGAGATCGGTGCCGACGTGGCGCCACCCGGTCGCCTCGTAGAGCGCCATCGCCGGAACGCGGCCAGCCGCGGCTACCTCAAGCACCAGATCTAGCCCTTCCTTCGTGGCCCAGTGCCGGCACTGTGCGAGTAGTCGTAACGCGATGCCTTCCCGGCGAACCGCGGGATGGACGAAGAGTCGGCCGAGTTCAGCCGTCGACTCGTCACCATCGTGGTCGTCCCGAACCAGCACATGGCCCGCGATATCGGCGTCTCCGAACGCCACCCACGCTCGCCGGAAACCACGCGGCGTCAGCCAGCGGTAGGGGTCATCGGGCCAGTGCATCGGATATCCGTCGGCAGCATGCACGGCGGTCAGAGTGGCCAGGCACGCCTCGAGGTCTTCCGCCGTACGGTCTCTCACCTCGTGCACCCGACGAGCCTAGACGGGCTCCTCGGATGCGTGGATCAAGGCCGCGACATTCCACATTGGACGTCGCAACATGCGGAACTCGTGCTTGCGTCAGTGTCACATCGATGGCATAGGATAGGCACATGTGTTCGACGGGGGATGGTTCGGCGCTCGGGCTGGTGCAGGCCGGGTTGGCGGCGCTGAATGCCGCCGAGGTGGTCGACCTGCCCGATGACCAGGTCCGCGCCGAGGTGCGGGCGCTGCTCGCGTGTGCCAACCAGCTCTCGGCCGCGCTGGCGATACGGATCGGCAGTTTCGATGCCCGGGATCTGGCCCACACTGATGGGCTGCGCACCTCCAGGACCTGGCTGACCGCCCTCGGCCGGATGTCGCAGGGTGCGGCGACCGGCCATCTGAATCGGGCCGGGCTGCTGCCCGCGCTGCCCGCGCTGGCTGCGGCGGCTCGTGCCGGGGATGTCTCCTCTGAGCATCTGGGCAAGGTGGGGCGGTTGGCCGAGCGGGTCGGGCTGGCCGCGGTCCGCGATGTCGACGACGTGCTGGCCCGGGCCGCGGGCACACTGGGTGTGCCCGAGATGCAGACGGCGTGTGAGCGGGTGGCCGCGCACCTCGACCCGGACGGCGCCCCGCCCGACCCCGACCAGGACCTGCAGCGGCGGGAGGTCACCTTCTCCCGGCTGGGGTCGATGCTGTACCTGCGCGGCCGGCTCGACCCCGAGGGAGGCGCCGCGCTGATGACCGCGATCGACGCGCTGATGCGCCCGCCGGCGCCGGATGATGAACGCACCGCCGCCCAGCGCCGCGCCGACGCCCTGGTCGAGTTGGCCCGCGGGGCGATCGCCGGCGGTGGGCTGCCTACGGTCGGCGGGGTGCGACCCCACCTGGGCATCCTCATCACCCCGCCAACCCTGCTCGGCAACGCTGACGCTGACCGCTGCCGCGGCAATGGAAACCACAACGTGGAGGATTCAACGCGCGCGGCGTCGGCGATCCGGTCTGGTCCCGGCGATCCGCTGACCCAGGCCGGGATCCCACCCTGCCGGAGCAGCCGTGGCTGAACTGGATCGGTACGGTGCAGACCGAGCTGGCCCAGCGGCTGGCCTGCGACGCGATCGTGTGGCGGATCGTGCTCGACCCCGCCACCGGACTCCCCCGCGACGTCGGCCGCGAACACCGCATCGTGCCGGCGTGGATCCGCAAGGCCATACGGGCCCGGGATCGCACCTGTCGATGGCCCGGCTGCGATGTGCCCGCCGACTGGACCGACTGTCATCACGAGGTGCCCTGGTACCTGGGCGGCACCACCGACGTCGCCCACCTGGTGAGCCTGTGCCGCTGGCACCACGGACTCGTCCACGAAGGACAGTGGAAACTCACCCTCGACCATCCCACCGGCGAAGTCCACATCACCAGGCCCGACGGCACACCCCACGAACTCGGGGCGTCCCGACCCTGGACCACACCATCTCGCCAAGGACCCGAACGAGCCGAACCGCCGCCGTAGCCCTTCACCTACTCGGGAAGGCTGACCTCCAGGTAGGTCAGGCCGCGCATGTCCAGCCAAGCCCGTCCGGGCCCGCGAACGAGCCGGAATAGCATCGAGTCGCATTGCGGGCATCGAACCACGAGCCCGGGCGCGCGGTTGAACACGTGCGCTTCGGCGATCATGCCCTCCCGACCGCAACCGGCGCACTGTCCACGTGCGACAGTCACGTCGATCGAGAACAGCTCGCCCACGGCGCCCGCAACGTCGTTGCCGTCCACCCATTCCTGCGCCTGCATCATTCGACCTCCAGTCAGCTCGTGGGACCGAACCGTTCCGTCTTGACCTTCACCGGCGCATGCCCGGCCGCCACCAACAGGTTGGCGGCGGCCTCGACGAATCCGGTCGGCCCGCACACGTAACACGCCGGTTCGAAATCGGCCGGCCAGCCCGCCTCACCGAGCACGCGCGCGTCGATCCGTCCGGCGGGCCGGGCCGACGATGGCGGCGCCTCACGGGTGTACACATAGGTGACATCCAGGCCCTGGTCGTCGCGGACGCGCCGGATCAGCTCGTCACCGTACATAAGGCTTGACGGGTCCCGCACCGAGTACACCAGCCGGAACAGTGCCCGACTGCCGGCGGCGGACCGGGTACGGATCATCGCCATCAGCGGCACCACACCCGACCCGCCCGCGATCAGCAGCACCGGGTCCAATCGGGACGGCTCCCACGTGAAGTAACCGCCGACCGGCCCGCGAATCTCGAACTGGTCCCCCACCTGGGCAACGTCACACAGGTACGGTGATACCTCCCCCCGCGATACCCGCTGGACCGTAATCTCCACTGTGGACGGATCCGAGGCGAGCGAGTACGACCGCTCGGTGCTGTAGCCGTCCTCGGCAGTCAGCCTGACGTCCACGTGCTGCCCGGCGAGGTGGCCGGGCCAGTCCGGTACGTCCAACGCGAGACTACGGGCCGACACGGACTCCTCGCGGATCGCCGCAATCGTGGCGACCCGCCAGAGCAGCGGTCGCCTCGTGGCAACGGTTGTCACTAGTCGCCCCAATAGCGCTGTTCGCGCCATGGGTCGCCATAGTTGTGGTACCCCGCGGTCTCCCAGAAGCCCGGCTCGTCCTGGAGCAGCAGTTGCAGCTCCCGCACCCATTTGGCGCTCTTCCACAGGTACAGATGCGGCACGAGCAACCGAGCCGGCCCACCGTGCTCGGCGGGCACCGGCGCGCCGTCGTACTCGTAGGCGATCCACGCCTGGCCGTCGAGGAGATCCTCGAGCGGCACATTGGTCGTGTAGCCACCGTAGGAGTGCGCGAGCACATAGTCGGCCGCGGTGTCCACATTCTCCAGCAACGTCTCGATCCGCACGCCCTTCCAGGGGGTGCCGAGTTTGGACCACTTGGTGACGCAGTGCAGGTCGACGGTGATGGTCTCGCTCGGCAGGGCGAGCAGTTCCGGCCAGCTCCAGGTCTGGTGTTGGCCGGACTCCGTCGTCACGCCAAGCTGCCAGGTGTCGACGCTGACCCGTGGCGTCGGACCGGCCGAGAGCACCGGGAAGTCCTCGGTGAGGTACTGCCCGGGTGGCAGGTCCGCGTTTCGGCGACCGCGGCCGGCGAAGCCGCGCGTGATGATGGTCATGTCAGCTCCCGCTGTGGCCGTCCATGAATGTCAGCATCTCCCGCCACGCCCGCGCGCAGGCGTCGGCGTGTTCGGCAAACGTACGGTCGAAGAAGCTGTGGGGGGCTCCCTCGAATACCACCAAGTCCACGGTGACACCCGCACCACGTACCTGTTCGGCGAACGCCTCAACCGCTTCGACCGGGGTGAAGTCCGCACCCGCCGCGAGCATCAGCAGTGGCGACCGCATCATCGGCACCAGATCGGTCACCCGGGACGGAATGCCGTAGAACCCGATGCAGCCGGCCAGGTCGTGCCCCGCCGCGGACTGGGCCCACGAGTTGGACCCGCCCCAGCAGAAACCGACGGAGAAGACCGAGGACACGCCCGGCTGCTGGCGCAGCCAGGCAACGGCGGCTCCCACGTCCTCGGCGACGGTGGCCGGCTGGGACTTCTCGACGTGCTCACGGAACGGGAAATCCTCATCTCGGTGGCCGATGCCGGCCGTCCGTCCAAAGTAGTCGATAGCCACCGTGTGCAGACCGGCCTCGGCAAAGCGGACCGCGAGTTCCTTATAGAAGGGGTGCAACCCGCGCACGTCGGGCAGGATCACGATCGCGCGGGAAGAAGCGCCGGCCGGGCGGGCGTGGTACGCGGCGAACTGCGTACCGTCGGCGGATGTCAGAACCAGATCTCCGTGGTCGCCGACCTCGCCGCGCGTGGGGGGCGCGGGCGGGCGGGCGTCATCGCCATAGCACATGGCCGCAGTCTCTCACCCCGGCCGCGCGGCGTCGCCACGCCCGCGACCGCGAAGATGAATGCGTGTTCGACCTTGTCGTGCGCGGCGGGTGGGTCCACGACGGCACCGGCGCGCCGCCGATGCGGGCCGACGTCGGCGTCACTGGGGACCGGATCGCCGCGCTCGGGCGGCTCGAGGACGCAGCGGCCGGTACGGTCGTCGACGCCCACGGACGATATGTGCTGCCCGGCTTCGTCGACGCCCACAGCCACGCCGACGCCGCGATCCTCGATGCCGCCATCGCCCGCGCCGCGCTGCGGCAGGGCGTGACCACGCTGGTGTTGGGCCAGGACGGACTCTCCTACGCGCCCTCGTCGGCGGCGGCCCTGGCGTTCGTGAACCGCTACTTCGCGGCCATCAACGGCACCCACCCCGGGCTGGATGCGGGCGGCGCGAGTGTGGCTGAGCTGCGTTCGACCTGGCATCGTCGGACCGCGGTCAACACGGCGTACCTGTTGCCCCACGGGACCATCCGGTTCAGTGTCATGGGTGGCGCGCCGCGGCCGGCCGACGCCGACGAGCTGGCGGCCATGCGGCGCACGGTGGAGGGCGGGCTCGCCGACGGCGCGGTCGGCCTCTCGTCCGGGCTGGAGTACCTGCCGGGACGATATGCCGACGTAGCGGAGCTGGCCGAGCTGTGCCGTCCGGTCGCGGCGGCGGGACTGCCGTACGTCACACACATGCGGGGGTACGGCCTGAGCGCCGTCGACGGTGTGGCGGAGGCTCGGGCGATCGGGGTGGCGGCCGGGGTGGCCGTGCACATGTCGCACTATCACGGGCCCGGCGAGGCACTGTCGTCCATTGTGGACAGATATCGGGCGGACGGGCTGGACCTGACCTTCGACGCCTACCCGTACCGCCGCGGCTGCACGATCCTGGCGATGGCCGCGCTGCCGCGGTGGCTGGACAACACAGACCTCGACGCGGTTGTCGCGGCGCTCGGCCGCCCAGAGGTCCGCACCCGGGTGGCGAACGGCTTGGACCCGGATCTGCTCGACCGAATCGCCCTGGCCCATGTGCCGTCGCCCACCTGGGCCTGGGCCGAGGGCCTGGCGCTGCGCGAGGTCGCGGCCCGGGTCGACCGTGCCGGGGGCGAGGTGCTGCTCGACCTGCTGATCGACACCGGACTGGCCGCGTCGGGCGTGATAACGCAGCCGGCCAGCACCGACCGGGCGGCGCTGCCGCTGCTGCTGCGGCACCCGTGCCACGTCGGTGGTTCGGACGGCATCTACGTCGGCGGTCATCCGCATCCACGCGGTTGGGGCACCTTCGCCCGGTTTCTTGGCCGGCACGTTCGTGAGCTCGGCGACTGGTCCTGGCCCGAGGCGGCGGTGCATCTCGCGGCCCACCCAGCCCGCCGGTTCGGCCTGACCGATCGGGGCGTGCTTCGGCCGGGGCTGGCCGCCGACATCGCCGTCGTCGATCCAGTGAGGGTGGCCGATCGGGCCACGTACATGCAGCCCCGCGTCCTCGCGGACGGGATCGACGACGTGATCGTCAACGGCGCCGTCGTACTCCGAAGCGGTGAACTGACCGGAGCGTTGGCGGGCGCGGCGCTGCGCCCCATGACACGATGATCGCTATGACCACCACTGTCCTGCCGACCACTGTGGACTGGGCGACGAAGGGGCTGTGGCTGACCGACGATGCCGTGCCCGGGGCGGACTTCGTCGCGGCCGGGCACGACCTGTTCTCGGGGCCGTTCAGCTGGCCCGTCATGGTGGCCCGGCGGCGGGCGATCGAGGCGAACATCGCGCAGATGGCGCGGTACTGCGCCACGCACGACGTCGACTTCGCCCCCCACGGCAAGACCAGCATGGCGCCCACGCTCTTCGCGGCCCAGCTTGCCGCCGGCGCCTGGGGCATCACGGTGGCGACCCCTAACCAGGCACTGGCGGCGTTCCGGTTCGGCGTGCCGCGGGTGGTGCTCGCCAACGAGGTACTCGACCCGCGACCGTTGCGCTGGCTCGCCGCGCGAGAGTGGGATCTCGTGTCCTATGTGGACTCGTTGGCCGGAGTGGACGTGCTCGCCGAGGCGAACCGCGGCGGCGGGCGGCTGCGGGTGCTGGTCGAGATGGGGTTCGCCGGTGGCCGTACCGGCTGCCGTACGGTGGACGCCGCCGTGGAGGTCGCGCGGGCGGCCGCCGCCGTGCCGGGCGTCGAACTGGCGGGAGTGGCCGGGTTCGAGGGGCTGCTTCCCGACGTGCCGGCAGTCGAAGCGTTCCTCGCCACCATCGCGCAAGCGGCCGCCCGGATCGCGCCACTGTGCCCCTACCCGGTGATCCTCAGCGCCGGTGGCAGTGCGTACTTCGACGTTGTCGTGGACGTGCTCGGACCGGCCGCCCGGGCGCACGGCGGGCGAGTGCTGCTCCGTAGCGGAGCCGTGGTGACCCACGATGACGGCACCTACGCGCTGACGACGCCGTACACCCGGATTCCCGCCGAGGGCTCGCTCACCGCAGCGCTCGAGGTGTGGGCGCAGGTGTTGTCGACGCCGGAGCCAGGGCTGGCCATCGTCGGTGCCGGCAAGCGGGACGTGCCGTACGACATCGGGCTGCCGGTGCCACTGTCGGTGCGGGGCGCCGACGGCGTCGCCCGGGTCCTCACCGGATCCACAGTGGAGAGAGTCAACGACCAGCATGCGTACCTGCGAGGCGCCGATGTCGCCCCGGGCGAGCTGGTCCGGCTGGGCGTATCGCACCCGTGCACCGCGTTCGACAAGTGGCGGGTGATCCCGATCGTGGACGACAGTTATCGCGTGGTCGACCTGCTGCACACCTACTTCTGACACCGCTGCCACGAACGGTCATGGAGCCTCCCGAAGCAGACCGTAGTTGTGATTGAAGATCCGCCGTCCCCACCGACGAAGGACCAGGTTGCGCACCACGGGTGGGAGACCGCGAGTGCGGTCTCTACGGTGGGTCTGGGCACGGACCCATCGGCTACGCGGCGCGCGCCGGGCCTCGAAACTCGTCAGCGCTTGAGTGAGTGGCTGTTGAGACGCCAGGCACTCGGCCAGAACCAGGCCGTCTTCGAGCGCCATTGCCGCGCCCTCGGCCATGTTCGGCGAGGTCGCATGCGCCGCGTCGCCGATGACCACGACCGACCCGCGACTCCACCCGTTGAGCACGACCTCCTCGATCGGGCCTTCCTGAATCGCCACCTCAGGGCCGAGCGAATCGAGAAGGGCCGGCACCGGGCCGGCGAAGTCCGCCAGAAGCTCAGCCAGGTACCCGTAGGCGGCTCCATCGCCTGCCTGGATGCTGACGTTGGTCGGCGCGTCGCAATAGCAGTACGCGCGGTCGCGGCCGATCGGCATGGCAAGGAAGGTCAGGTCACGACCGAGCAAAGCCGTCCAGGTGTTCACCTCGGGTGGGCACGGCATGACGAAGCGCCACGCATGCTGCCCGAGCCGTCGGACCGCACCTGTTCCGAACGTCAGATCGCGGACCGTGGAATGGACGCCGTCGGCGCCGATGACCAGGTCATAGTCGCGAACGTCGCCGTCGCCGAATTCAACCGTGACGACCTCTCCGGCCTGGCGCAGTCGTCGAACTGGCATGCCCATCCGAACCGTGACGTCATCACCGCTCGACAACATCACCTGGTGCAGATCCGCGCGGTGCACAGCGATACAGGCACCGACTTCCCCCCACAGTGAAGCCAGCTCGATCTCCGAGAGCAGCCGGCCCCGGTGGTCGCAGATCAACTGACGTGCGATCGTTGCCGCCCTCTCGGACACGCCTGACTCGAGGCCCAGCGCACGGAGTGCCCGCACCGCATTGCCCGGTAGGTAGATGCCCGCACCGGCCTGTGCCCAGATCGGTTCCCGCTCAACCACGTCAACACTGATCTCGCGTTGGGCCAGCGCTCGGGCGACCCCAAGGCCGCCGATCCCCGCGCCGACAACAAGGATGCGCGGATCCGAACCGCGGCGTTGGCTGAAGTCACTCATCTCCGCTCCTCGATCATCTGCCGCCGGAACGCTTTGCCGGCGAGTCATAGCGCCGCACGAACGCCATCAGCAGTTCGGCTACCTGTTCCGGGTGGCCCAGCTGTGGAACGTGTCCAGCCTGGAACACCTCGAGCCGGGCGTCTGGGATCAGCTGCGCCGCGGCCCGAGCAGCCTCGATCGGCACGACTGGGTCATGGTCTCCCCAGATCATCAGCGTCGGGACCGACAGTTGGCGGAGGTCCTCCGGCCGGATGCGCGTGGCGCGACGGTAGCCGAATGCTGAGATCAGCGCCCGAAACTCCGCACGGTCGGCGGCGACCGCGATCGGGTCCCTCGCCCCGGCGACGAGGGAGTCGAGCAGGTCCGGGTGCCGAGTGATCGTGTCGGCCTCGCCCACCGCCGCCATCATGCGCAACACCATCCGCCGGCCCGGCTTAATGGCCCGGCTCATGAGGTCGCCGAGCAGCGGCATCGCCATCAATCGGATCGGCAGCGGGAGCTTACCGCCGGGCAGCGTGGGTGCCGACCCGAGCATGACGAGTCCCCGCACCCGCTGTGGACACTCAAGGGCGTACCACGTGGCATAGATGCCGCCGCCCGAGGCGCCGACGAGTACCGCGTCCTTCAATTCGAGGGCGTCGAGGATGTCGTCGACGAATCGGACTGCGAAGTCGCGGAACTTGTCGCGCGGGAAGGCACTCGGGTCGCTCAGACCCATGCCCGGACGGTCAACGAGGTAGGACCGAACTGCGGTCGCATGTTCCAGCAACATCAGGTGCGACAACGCCGAGGTGTTGTTGCCGTGCAGATGAACGACTGGCGCACCGTCGCCGGCCTCGACGACGTGCACCCTCCCACCGGTGCCGAGCGTTACGAAGCGCCCGGGAAGCCCGGACGCACCTAGCATCCGCTGGTAGACATCGCGCACGGCGGCCGGGTGCTCCGGCGAGCGGACGGTCTTCGCGTGTAGGGCCATGTGAGCACGGTCCGCCACGTGCGTACGAGTGGTCCAGTTCGAAGTTCGAACTGGACGCACAGCTCATCGATGAGAGACTTGGCGTCATGAGCTCGAGCGAGTTCACCGGTTACTGCTCGTTCACCAAGGCGATCGAACACCTCGGCGACCGGTGGATCCTATTCATCCTGCGCGAACTTTCGATGTTCGGCCCGCAGGGCTTCAACGATCTCGCCGCCGGCCTGCCCGGACGGATTTCGCGGTCGGTGCTCGCCGACCGGCTACGCAAGCTGGAGAACCTGGGTCTGGTCACACGTCCCGACGGGGAGCCGTACCGACTCACCGCGGCTGGAACCGACCTGGCACCGACGATCCTGTCACTGCGCGGCTGGGCAGAGTCGTGGCTTCCCGACGACCCGGACCTGGTCGAGCGCGACCCCGACATCGTGCTTGCCTGGCTGGGTCAGCGGACCAATCCGGAACGGTTGCCCGACCGCCCGGTCGTCATCGAGTTCACGACGCACCACCGACGCGAGCACCGCTGGTGGCTGGTGCTGCAGCGGGACGCCGAGCCGTACGGCTGCCTGCGTGACCCGCTCCTGGACGAGACTCGCTACGTATATGTCCGGGCGGCAATCACCACACTGCTGGCGCTGTCACGGGGTCGGCGGGACTGGGCACACGCCATCAACGATGGGACCGTGGTCATCTCCGGCGCCTCGCAACTGGTGAGCGGGCTAACCGAGTGGTTCACGCCGGTGGCCGCGTCACACGCGCCTGGCGTTTGAACCGACCACAGTCGTGGGCAGCACGCACGTGGGGCTAGGCGTCGCCAGTACCTCACCGGTCGGGACCGGCACGCCCGTCGCCGGGTCGATCCGGAAGACGGTCACCGTGTGCGAGCGCTCGTTGGCCACGTACATGTGATCATCGACGAGCACGAAATGGCGCGGCCACGCTCCGCCGCTCGGAACCTCGCCGACCATGAGGGGCAACTCATCGGCGGACCCGAGGGCGAAGACAGACAGGGTCGCCGGGGCGCGGTTGGCGACGTATAGCCACCGCCCGTCGCCGGATGTCGCGATCTCAGACGGCATGGCCGACTCTGGCTCCGACGTCGTAGCCGGCACCGAGCCGAGCTCCTGCCAGTGACTGGGCCCAGGCCGGAGCGCGAGGATCGTGCCGGCGAGCTCGCCGACGAGGTACACGGTTCCGTTCGGTGCCACGGCGAGGTGTCTGGGGCCGGTTCCAGGCGGCAGGACTGCGGCCACCCCGGCGTTGACGAGTCGGCCCGTGGAGTCGTCGACGCGGTACCGGATAACGGAGTCAACGCCCAGGTCGACCGCGAAAACAGCATCTCCCATCGCCACGACCTGGTGCGCGTGTGGCGCCTCCTGACGGACCGGGTGCTTGCCGGTGCCGAAGTGCTCCGCCAGGTCCGCCCGGCCGGTCGGTCGTCCGTACCGGTCGAGGGCGAACAGCGCCACGCTGCCGCTGCCGTAGTTGGCCACGAGCACGTGCCGGCCGGCCGTATCCACCGCAACGTGGCACGGTAGCGCCCCGCCCGTCGGCCACGTACCGAGGGCCGTGAGGGTTCCGTCGATGGAGACTGCGAAGGCGCTCAGCAAGCCCTCATCGAGCTCGTTGACCGCGTAGAGCACCGGGAGCGTCGGATGACTCACCACAAAGGACGGTGATGGAGTCGGGGTCGCTTCGTCGATCGGCCTTAGAGTGCCCGCAACGGGGTCGCGTCGAGTGACTGTCAGGCCGACGCCGTCGCCTCCGGCGCCCTGCGTGTAGCACCCGATAACCACGAACTGCACAGAGTAATCAGACGACTGCGACACGCTGTCGACAGTAACTCCTGGGCCCGCCCGGTGTTGCGTTTGCTCGCGACTGCGGGGCTTGCTTCGCTCGCTCCTCGCGCTCGCGCGGTTTGCGCTTGCTGCGACTCGTGGTATCGCCACGGCCGTCGATTGTTGAGTGAGTCAGGTATTTGACGCTAGGGTGCCCGCATGGCTGATCGCCGGGCCCCGGGCACCAGTGCTATCTCGCGCCCCGATTCGCCGCTCGTGGACCTCATCTTCCCCAACCACCCGGGCAACGGCGGCCCGGCCGCGGCGCCGCCCGGCTCGGGCTTCGACGCCTGGCGCAATAACCCGTACAACACAGGCGTCAACCCGTACAACACAGGCGACGCCGCACAACCCAGGCGACGATCAGGGCACGAGGCACTCCTCCCACCGTCGAACGAGCCGGCTGCGTCGCCTCTCCGACCTACTGCGCCGCCGGACGAAGGTCGTCCATGTCGCCTCGGGTCGCACCGGCCGCCGCGGTCTCCTGGCCGATCTGCGGATCCGGCGCCGGCGACTGCTCGTCGGCATCGGCACGGGCGCGGTGGCCGTGGCCGGCGTGGGCGGCGCGGCCACGCTGATCACGAAGGCGCTGAGCAGCGGGAGCAACGGCTCCGGGCGGCCCAACACGTCAATCGACGGGCTCGGCGCCGCCGGGCTGGCCGATTCGCCGGCCGAGGCCGCCCGCATCGCGGCCGGCGCCACGCCGGCCTGGCCCACCCCGCTGGAACGCGACCCGGAGCTGCACCTGCTGCGCCGGGCGACGTTCGGCCCGACGCTCGTCGAGGTCGTCGCAGCGCGTCAGATGGGCATCGATGCCTGGCTCGAGCGCCAGTTCAATCCGGCCGGTATCACCGACCCGATCGGCGACCAGATCGCGACGTGGTACCCGACCATCGCGATGAACATGGCCGAGATCCGGGCCGCACTCCCGCCGTACGACGGCAAGGCGATGACCGAGCTCGGCCGGGCCACCCTCGCCCGCCAGATGTGGAGCACCCGCCAGCTCTACGAGGTGATGGTCGACTTCTGGTCCAACCACCTCAACATCACCAACCCGTTCGATGGCGGCTGGGACACCCGTACTCCGTACGACCAGCTCATCCGCACCCACGCTCTGGGCCGGTACACGGATTTGTTGCACGCGTCGGCCCAACATCCGGCGATGCTGCGCTATCTCGACAACGCGCGGTCGAACAAGCGCAACGTCAACGAGAACTACGGTCGCGAGCTGCTCGAGCTGCACACGGTCGGGGTCGACGCGGGATACACCGAGGTCGACGTTCGACAGAGCGCGTACATCATGACGGGTCGTACGGTCAACAACGACGACATGTTCGTCTACAACGCGAACATCCATTACACCGGCCCGGTGAAGGTGCTGGACTTCAGCCACGCCAACGCCAAAGCGGCCGAGGGCATGGCCGTCGGCGACCAGTACCTGTCCTACCTCGCCACTCATCCGGCCACGGCCAAGCGGATCGCGCACAAGCTCGCCCGCCGGTTCGTCTGCGACGACCCTCCGCGCACCCTGGTGGACCGGCTGGCTCAGTCCTATCTGGACAATGGAACCGCGATCGTCCCGGTGCTGCGGACAATGTTCAGCTCCGTGGAATTCTGGATGTCGACCGGGCTGAAGGTCCGGACCCCGCTGGAGAACGTGCTCGCCACGGCCCGCATCGTCGGGGTCACCCCCGGCACGAGCACAACGGATGGGCTCAACTCCCTCTACCGCCTCACCGACAATCTCGGCCAGGCGCCGCTGACCTGGGGTCCGCCGGACGGGTTCCCGGACTATGCCGACGCCTGGGGCTCGGCGCACGCGACGCTGGGCACCTGGAACTCCCACCGGTCGCTGGTCGCCGGCTCGGCGAAGGGTCTGACCTACGCCAAGGCGGAGACCTTCGTCGGGCTGCAGCCGGCGACGGTCGGCGAGTACCTCGACACGATCTCGCTTCGCCTTGTGCACCAACCGATGCAGCCGGCGCACAAGGCCGCCCTGCTCACGTTCCTCGGCGCCGAGGCGGCAACCGCCGTCAAGGACCTCCGGCTCGGTGGAAAGATCGACACCCTGGTACCCCTCGTCCTCGACTCCGTCTACCACGCGCTGCGGTGAGGCAATGACAGACGACAGCTCCGCCAAGCCCGAGACCTGGACGCCCAAGCACCGGCGGACGTCGCAGGACCTTCGCCGGTACGGGCCCAACCTCACCGAGGCAGCGTTCCGCGTCCAGGCCGAGACCGTGGCGGCCGACCTGGCCCGGGAAAAGGACCGGTGGCGTCGCGGCTTTACCCGGCGTCGGGTCATCGCCGGTGCCGGCGCGGTGGGGGTTGCCGCCCTCGGGAGCCAACTGGTCACGACGAAGTACGCATTCGCCGATCCGGCCACCACGAACCGTACCCTTGTCGTGATCTTCATGCGGGGTGGCATGGACGGGCTCAGCGTGCTCGTGCCCGCCAACGACCCGAACTTGAAGAAGGCGCGGCCGAACATCGCCGTCGACACCGCCGCCCTGCTGCCGGGCGACGCGCGATTCGGGTTGCATCCGGCGCTCGCACCGCTGCACCCATTCTGGACCAGCGGTCAGATGGCCGCCGTGCACGCCGTCGCCTCACCGGACGCGAGCCGCAGCCACTTCCAGGCCCAGGATTGTCTCGAGCGAGGCACGGCGACCACCGCGACACACACCGGCTGGCTCGACCGTACGTTGTCCGCGATGGGCCCCGGCACGACGTTTCGGGCCGTCGCCGAGGGTGAGGCGACACCGCGCTCGATGGTCGGCGTAGAGCCCAAGCTCGTGCTCGACGGCATCGAGGCCTTCGCGCTCGCCGGGCCAAGCAACGTCCGGGACAAAACCATGACCGCGCTGGAGGCGCTCTACACGGGCTTCGACCATCCGGCGGTCGACCAGGCGATCGGGACGGTCAAGGCCCTCAACCAGGCGCGGCAGCTCGCCAGCAACCGGTACACGCCGGTGGCGCCCTACCCCGGTGGCGGATTCGCCAACCGCCTTAGGGATGTGGCCCGCCTGATCAAGGCAAAGGTCGGCTTGCGCTTGGCAACCATCGACCTTGGTGGATGGGACATGCACACAAACCTTGGTTCGGTCGCGGGCGGCGAGATGCGCAACAACCTCACCGACTTGGCCAACGCGTTGGGAGCGTTCGCGACCGACCTCGGAGCGCAACTCGACGACGTCAACGTCGTGACGATGACCGAGTTCGGCCGCCGGGTAGCCGAGAACGGCAACGCCGGAACCGACCATGGCCATGGCAGCCTGATGTTGCTGCTGGGCGGCGGGCTCGTGGGCGGCCAGGTCCACGGCAAATGGCCGGGAATCGCACCGTCCGCACTGGACAACGGAGATATCGCCGGGGCCAATGATTACCGCGACGTGCTGGCCGAGGTTCTGGAACGCGGCTTCAACGTGGGGGATGTCAAGAAGGTATTCCCCGACCACGACTACGCACGCATCGGTGTGCTTCGTTGATCGCCTCGATTCGCCGCCTTCTCGGCGGCGTCTGCGCGGGGGCTGTCCTCGGCCTGGCCGCCTGTGCGCAGGCTCCGGCGCCGGTCGCCGCAGCGTCCGATGTGGACCGTGACCGGGCGGCCTACCTCGCCGACGAGCCGATTGTCCGCGCCGCCGTGGCAGCACCGCAGATCACGCCGGGTGTCGCGCACGGGGACGGGCTCGGCTGGGACCGGACCGAGGTCAATGCGGAGATCTACGCGTCCGCCGGTGGCGAGGGGCCGACGCCTGAGGAGGTGGAACAGGAGGTGGCCGATGCCGTCAGGATCCTCCGGTCCTCCGGCTGGACGATCCACTGGGAGATGTGCCTGCCGCCGCCGAGCTACAACGCCAACGGAGTGCCTCTGCCGGATTCCGTGGAAATCCCGATGCCCGTGCAGCGCGCCGAAGGGCACGAATGGTTGGCCGCCGCGTACAAGATCACCGGCGGGGTCTCCTACTGGGCACTGGTGCTCGGGGCGCAGGTCGACGGGGACGCCGCCGTCAACGTGGTGCTCCGGGCGCCGAACGCCCAAGACAACGCCAACCTCATCCGAGCCACACCAGATCCGATACCCACCGATCGCGCCTGCGCCGAGGACGGCAGGCTGGGTACCGAGATCGAGCAGGCTGGCACGCCGGTACTGGTGCGGGACTGGTTGCCCTTCCCGGCCGAGTCGCATTCGCCGAATCCGAACGTGCTGTGACGTCGTGGCCGCTGACTCGGTGCGGCCCCTGACCCGGACCGGACACCGCCCTTACCTCGCTCTTACGTCGCATCGATAGGGTGCGCTGCATGGCTGACCGTCCTGTGGTGGCCCACCTCCTGCGCCGAGCGACCTTCGGTCCGACGGCGGCCGAGGTGGACGCGGCCGAGCGGGCCGGCTTCGACGCCACGGTCGCCGCGTTGCTCAGCCCGACCGGTACGGATTCAGGCGCGGCGGCTACCCCGGAACCACACTTCGATGCCGACCCGTCCGCCGCCCTACCTCAGGGCGCGACGCGGGAACAACGCCAGCAGGCGCAGCAGGCCGCCCGCACCCAGATCCAGACGTTGCTGGCCTGGTGGCTGACCCGCATGGTCGCGGCCGAGCATCAGCTGACCGAGAAGATGGTCTTCTTCTGGCACGGGCATTGGGCGACGAGCGTGCAGAAGGTGAAGTCCGCCCCGCTGATGCAGCGTCAACTGACCACCTTCCGAACCCTCGGTGGCGGCGACTTCGCCGAGTTCACGAAGGCGATGCTGCGCGATCCGGCGTTGATCGTGTGGCTGGACGGACAGCGCAACACACGCCAGGCGCCAAACGAGAACCTGGCCCGCGAGCTCATGGAGTTGTTCACCCTTGGCGTCGGCAACTACTCCGAGGAAGACGTCAAGGAGGGTGCCCGGGCACTGACCGGGTGGACCCTCGACCGGGCGTCACTCCAAGCGCGGTTCGTCGCCAACCGGCACGACTCCGGCAACAAGACGATCCTCGGCCGGACCGCCAACTTCGACGCGGACTCCTACGCCGACCTGCTGGTCGCGCAACCGGCCAACGCCACCAGACTGGCCCGCCGCCTCTGGTTCCGCTTCGCCGGCCCAACCATGACCACCGCCACCGAGTCCCGTCTGGTCGCCGCCTATCGCGATGGCAACGGGGGCGGGCCCGAAGGGCAGGGGGGCGAGGGAGGACGACGCCAACGCCCTGCTGGCCGCCGTGCTCCGCGATCCGGAGTTTGCGGGCATGCGCGGGGCGCTGGTGAAACAACCGGTGGAGTGGGTTGTCGGGGCGCTGCGCCAGCTCGGCATCCGACCGACCGCCTTGACCGACGCTCAACGCCGCCTCGTGCTCGTCGGGCTGGACGGGCTCGGCCAGGTGCCGCTCGAGCCACCGAGCGTCGGTGGCTGGCCCGCCAACGCCGCCTGGCTCACCACATCGTCGCTGCAGGTGCGACTCCGCCTCGCCGCCGCTCTGGCGGCGGTCGCTAGTCCCTCCACAGTGGACCCACTGCGGGCCGGCAGTAATGACGACCGGCTGGCCGCGGTTGCCCGCGTGCTCGTGGTCGACGCCTGGACCGACCGGACCCGGGAGGCCCTCCTGGCCGCCGCGTCCGATCCCCGGCGGCTGCTCACCGTCGGTCTGGCCAGCCCTGAGTACACGGTCAGCTAGGAGGCCATTGTGGACACCCTGACCCGGCGGAAGTTTCTCATTGCCAGCGGCGTCGCCGGTGGCGGCGCCCTGGTCGCCGGAGCCACCGCGTTTACGCTCTGGGACATCCTTGCCACCGCCGACGATCCGGGTCGGGGGCCCGGCGACCGTACCCTCGTCGTGGTCACGCTCTACGGTGGCAACGACGGGCTGGCCACGGTCATCCCCTACGCCGACCCGGCCTACCACGATGCCCGGCCGGGCCTGTCCTACACCGCGGAGCAGGTGCTGCGCATCGACGACGCGACCGGGCTGAACCCGGCGTTGAAGGGACTGCACCAGCTCTACGCCGACAGGCGACTGACCATCATCCGCGGGGTGGGTTACCCGCAGCCCGATCGCAGTCACTTCCGGTCCATGGACATCTGGCAGACCGGGCATCCGGACCGCCCCGGCTAATACCGGCTGGCTCGGCCGGTGGCTCGACGGTGTCGGCGGCGACCCGCGCCTGGCGGTCTCGTTCGAGCCCGTGCTCCCGCCCCTGCTCGCCGGCGACCACAGCGCCGGGGCCGCGGTGCCGACCACTGGGCTCAGCACGGCCGCGGGGCGTCTCCGCCGACACGGTCGCGGCGTTGGCGAAACCGTCCACGGGGGAGCCCGCGATGCAGGCCCGGGCGGCGGGTTGCTTCGCCGATCTGATCAAGGTGGACGAGATGATCACCCACGTCAAGGACGCCGCCGCTTCCGCCGGTTCCGACGACGGCGACACACCGGCGGCGACCGGCACCGGTGGCAACCGGGCGGCGCTGGCGGCCCAGCTCGATCTGGTGGGTCAGTGCGTGGAGGCCGGCGTCTCGACCCGGGTCTTCTCCGTGTCGCTGGGCGGATTCGACTTCCACGCCGACGAGAAGGCGGCCCAGGAGCGGTTGCTAGGCGAGCTGGACACCGCCCTGTCGGCGTTCGCCAGCCGGATGGCCACGACCGAGCGCGGCCGCAAGGTCGTCGTCATCGTGTACTCCGAGTTCGGGCGGCGGGTACGGGCGAACGCCTCGGATGGCACCGACCACGGCACCGCCTCGAACGTGCTGGTGCTCGGGCCGGAGGTCGACGGCGGCCGGTTTATCGGCGACCAGCCAAGCCTGACCGATCTCGACGACGGCGATCTGAAGGCGAGCATGGACTTCCGCGACATCTACGCGTCCATGCTCTCCGACGTGCTCGGCGCCGACCCCGCCCAGGTACTCGACGGCTACGCCGGACGCGGCCCGTCCCTGCTGGTGGCGTGAGGCAAGGAAGGGTCCCTTCTTAACGCTTTTGGTATAGGAGGGGACCCTTGCCTAACACGCCAGCCGCGCGTGGCAAGCTGCCCCCATGATGGATGCGGCGCAGTACCGGGTGCAGTTCGATGCCGAGGTGACCTTCGCCAACGGGGGCGGTCTGCGCGCCGACGGCTTCCGCCTCGACATCGACGGCGAGGACATCTCCGACGACGATCTGGCCGCCTACTTCGTGGGGCATCTCGGCCTCCTACTCGTCGACCAGGTACGCCTGGCCAACAAGCAGATCCGGCGCGAGGCGCACAAGGGTTCCCGCGGCCGTACTGCGGCTTCGTCCGGACGGCGTGTCGTGGACCTCAGCCACCCGATTCACCACGGGATGGTGACCTTTCCTGGCCTTCCCGGGCCGGAGATCAGCGATCACCTGAGCCGGCAGGACTCGCGATCCCGCTACGCCGAGGGCACGGAGTTCCACATTGGACGGATATCCATGGTGGCCAACACCCGGCACCTATCTCGACGTGCCGTCGCACCGGTTCGCCGACGGGCCGGATCTCTCGGGCGTACCGATCGACCGCCTCGTCGACCTGCCCGGGGTGCTCATCCGCCTGCCAGATAAAACGACTGCCATCGATCGACTGCTCGTCGCGCCGTACGAGGTGGCCGGTAAGGCGGTCCTGATCCACACGGGCTGGGACCGGCACTGGGGTACCGACGCCTACGGTGCCGGCGGGCACCCGTACCTGACGGCCGACGCCTGCCAGGATCTGACGGAACGCGGCGCGGCCGTCGTCGGAATCGACTCCGTGAGCGTGGACGACCTCACCGACGGCACCCGGCCCGCGCACACGATCCTGCTCCGGCATGCAGTGATCATCGTGGAGCACCTGCGCGGCCTGGGCGACCTGCCCTCGGAGGGATTCCGGTTCCACGCCGCGCCGCCGATGGTCGCGGGCCTCGGCACGTTCCCGGTACGCGCGTACGCGGTGCTCGACGCCGTCGTTTGACGGGCACCGGCGTCGATGACACAGTGACCAAGTGCTATTTGCCGCCGCCGACGACCCCCGGCCTTGGAACGAGATCCCCGGCGTCGCACTCGTCGGCATCGTGATCGGTCTGGTCGTCCTCTGGGCCGCGATCCGGTACATGCTCAACAAGAAGTGATCGCAACGTTCCGACGGATCCTGCCGTTTTCTGCACCCCACGTCGGAGACTGACGATCATGCGGAGGCGCTGCAAACCCGGTGCAAGGTACGGCGGCCAATCTGGTCTCGTCAGCAGTCGAACGAGTCCAGGAGCATCCGATGAGCGACCCCATCAGCAGCTTTCTCGAAGCGGCCCGCACCGCCGCGATCCCCCAGACCGACGTCTGGTCCGCCGACGCGGTCATCGACGCCACCGTGCCGAACTGGCGCTTCACGGTTGCCGGGAGCGCCGGCATCAAGGAGGTCTTCCAGCACTGGTACGCCGACCCCGGCGCCTTCACCGAACTGACCCGCACCCCGTTGCCCGACGGTGAGCTGGTGCGGTTCCTGCTGACCTGGTCCGAGCGCGGAGTGCCGCACGCGGCACACCAGTCGCACATCATCCGGGTCGCCGGCGATCGGATCGTGAGCCAGACCATCTTCTGCGGCGGTCGTTGGCCGGCCGGGCTGCTGGCCGAGATGGCGGAGGCGGCACGATGACAACCGTGACCACCGCCGTACACCCCACCCTCGACCAGCTCCTCGACGAGATCGCGGCCGGACGCCCATGGCGGCGCGAGCCGATGGACAAGCACGTCGACTCGCTGTCCGGATCGCCGTTCGAGCGCGCCTACATCGGCGGAGAACTGTTCTGGGTCAAGCACATCGCCCGCGACCTCGACTGGATCATGCGGGTGCTGGACGACGGCGCGGACGGCACGCGTCCCCGAGCCCTGATCATGTGGCAGGAGGGACTGCTGGCCGCGATGCCCGCCGAGTTCGACGACGTCACGGTGGGCATGGCCTACGACGCCGCCACGGGACATCTGGCACTGGTCATGCGCGATGCCAGCACAGCGATGATCCCGGCCGGCGGGGATCCGGTGCCGCTTGAGCAGCATCGGCGGCTGCTCGACCACATGGCCGCGCATGCACGCCGTGTTCTGGGGCTTTCGCGACACGTACGGGCTCACCACACCCCAGCAGCGGTACGGGTTCGCGCATCCGGACAATACGGTACGGGAGCAGGCGGCCGGCCACTCCGACGTGATCCCGGGTCTGTTCCCCGCCGGCTGGCGCGCCGTGGCCGAACTGGCACCGGACGCCGCGGAGCTCGGTCTGGCGCTGGCGGCCGATGCGACGCCGCTGGCGAACGCCATGGCCGACAGCCCGCGCACGCTCGTGCACGGCGACTGGAAGTTCGGCAACCTCGGTAGCTGGCCGGACGGCCGGACGGTGCTGCTGGACTGGGCCTGGCCGGGCGAGGCGGGGCCGGCTGTCGACCTCGCGTGGTACCTCGCCGTCAACTGCGACCGGCTGCCGGAGTCCAAAGAGGACACCATCGTGGCGTACCGGACCGCCCTCGAGCGCCGGGAGATCGAGACCGAGCCCTGGTGGGACCGGCACCTGGAACTGGCTCTGCTCGGTGGCTTCCTGCAACTGGGCTGGTCCAAGGCGGGCAACCCGGACGAGCTCGCCTGGTGGACCGAGCGCGCGGTTCCCACCGCCCGCAGCCTCGCGTGAGGTGTTAACAAGGGTCCCTTCCTACACAGAAAAGGTTAAGAAGGGGACCCTGCTTAACTCCAGGATCACGCGCCGGTGGCCTCCGCGGCGGCCCGGCGCACGACATCACCGTAGGGCCCGGCGCGGTCGGCGAGGGCCCCGGCCCGATTGAGGGCGAGGCGGCGCCAACCATCCACATCGAACACTCGCGCCAGGTCGGCGGTCATCCACCACGCCTCCAGTGGCGCGATTGAATCCAGTGCCTCGACGTCGGCGGCCACGGACTCGGCGCCGACACCCGGCTCGGCCTGCGCGAGCCAGAGGCGGGCGAGCACCTGGTAGCGGCGCAGATCCAACTCGGTGGCCGTGCCGAGCACCTCTTCGAACCGGGACGCGGCGTCGGCGACGTCGCCGGACGCGAGCCGCACGCGTCCCTCGATCAGGACGGTGCGCAGATTGGTGCGCCATTGGAACAGGTACCCATCGCCGCCCTCGGCGCCCAGTCTGTCCAGATAGGACTGTGCCGTCGCGGGGTCGCCGGCCCGGAGCCGGCCGTCGGCCAGGTCGAGCAGCGCGTGCGCGAGCGGCTCGCTCAGATTGTGGTGCTGGGACAGCTCGTACGCCCGCGTATTCGCCTCGTCGGCTTCAGCCGTAGCGCCGACGCCGCGCAGGATCCACCCCCGGAAGTTCTCGTCCCGTCCAGCGAACCGATCGGTGCTCTCCCGGCGGGCGGCGCCCGCCATCTGGTCCAGTTCGGCCAGGGCGGCGGCGGGATAACCCCGCAACGCGTACGCGTATCCCGCCACCATGTGCCGGTTGATCGCGGCGAAGGGGTATCCCACCCTCGTCTGGGTCGGCTCGTCCGGTGTCACAAGGCGCAGCGCCCGCGCCGGTTCGTCGGCGTGCACCAGCAGGAATCCGCGCCACATCTGCAGGACCGGGGTCAACGACGGGGCCGACGGGTCCAGGGGTGCGTCGAGCAACTTCCGGGCGCCGGCCAGGTCGCCCACGGCGTGGCGGACCCGACCCGCCACCGCTTGGCATGAGGCCCGCACCTCCGGGTCGCTGGCGAGCGCGGCACCCTGCTCGGCGAGCGCGCCGGCGCGAGCGAAGTCACGCTCCACATAGGACACAAGTGCCGCCACCTCCAGCGCCGCGGCGTAGTCCGGATGCTCCGGGGCCACCTGGGACCGGACGGCGACGGTGTCGGCGGTGGCGCCGGCATTGTCCGACACACGCAGCCGGATGCGGGCCCGCCGTACCAGCAGATCGGTCCTGGCATCCAGCGCTACGGCCTCGTCGAGCAGGCGCGTCGGCCTCGACCAGGTCGTAGCGCCGAGCGGCGATCTCACCGGCCGACGCGAGCGCGGTGGCCGCGGCCGCCAGGTCTCCGCCGAGCCGGGCGTGGTAGGCCACCGCCAGCGGATCAGCGTGAGGACGGGCGGTCAGGATGCGGGCGGCCTGCCGGTGTAGGAGCGCCGTGCGGGCGACGCCGGTATCAGTTCGCAACGCCTCCCGCACGAGCTGATGGGCGAACTGGAACCCCGACCGGCTCTCTACCAGCAGGTGCCGGCGCACGCCCTCCTCGAGGTGGTCGAGCAGGTCGGCCACGGGTTCGTCCAGCACGGCCGCGAGCAGGTCCAGGTCGACGTCGGGGCCGAGCACACTGGCCGCCCGCAGCGTGGCCGCGACCTTCGGGCCGGCCCGGTCGCAACGCTTCGCCACAGAGTCGCGAATGGACAGTGGCAGCTCGCCGTCGTCGGCCGCCCGGGACAGCTCCGACAGAAACATCGGGTGCCCACCACTTCGTTCGTACAGGCGCCGGACTCGGGGTGAGTCGACCGGCAGGCCGACGACAGCGGCGGCGGCTTCCCGATCGAGCGGACCCAGCGGGAGTACGGTCTGCGCCCGTACCGGCTCGCCCTCGCCGACCCGCTGGGCGGCGGCGATCAGCAGCGGGGTGCCGGCCAGTCGTCGCGTGGCGTGGCGCAGCCAGGCCCGGGTGGCCGAGTCGCACCACTGCGCGTCGTCAACCACAATCAGCACTGTCCGATCGACCGGCGAGCCGGCGCATGACCGTGTCGAGGGCAGCGAAAACGAGGCTGAGGCCGGCCTCGGGGTTGTACGCGAGTGTGGTCACCGCCGGTGCGCGGCCCGTCGCCGGCTCGCCGAGCAGGCCGGCGAGCGGGGCCGCCTCCCCGGCGAGCAGCCCCGTCGATCCCGCGCGCACCTGGGCGATCGCGTCCAGCAGCGGCTGCAGCGGCAACCCGCCGGCCAGTTCATCCCCGCGGCACGGCAGCACGAGTGTGCCCGCCGGGACGGCCGTCGCGAAGGCGGCGAGCAGCCGGGTCTTGCCGATGCCGGCATCGCCCTCGATCAATACAAGCTCGGGCGTCGCCGCGTCCCTCACCCGGTCGAGCGCGTCGCGCAGCCGTACCAGTTCGCCCGCACGGCCCGGCAGTGCCGCCGGCACGACCGGTTCCGCGACCGGTTGCGCCCGCAGCAGCCGCAGGTGGACCGCCTGCGTATCCGGGGACGGATCGACCCCGAGCTCGTCGGCGAGGCGCTGGGCCAGCGACGCGTAGGCCGCGAGCGCCAACGCCGGCCGGCCCGACCGCTCATGGGCCCGCATCAATGCTCGCAGCGCGGCCTCGTCGTACGGCTCCGCGCCCAGGGCCCGCTGGGCCGCGTCGGCGGCACCCCACGGATCGCCACTGTCGAGCGCCGCCTCAGCGGCGACCAGTCGGGCGGTGGCGGCATGGCGGGCGGCCTCGGCCCGCTCGGCCTCCAGCCACGCTGACTCCGCAGGTTCCTCCGGCAAAACAGGCCCTCGAAGGAGTTCGATGGCCGCACGGGCGGCGGCCGTCGCCGGTGCCGTGGCCCCCGCGTCGAGACGGCGCCTAGCCTGTATCGCCAGCTCGGCCAGGACGGCGACATCGAGCCAGTCGGCGACGAGTGTGTAGCCCGCCGGACCGCGGGTGATCCGTTCGGCGCCAAGAACCGAACGCAAGCGGCTGACCAGCACCGACAGCTGATCGGCGGGCTGCGAAGGCTGGTCTTCTCCCCAGACCACATCGGCCAGAGCCTCGGCCGTGACCGGCGTTCCCCGGCCAACCGCCAGCCGGGCGAGCGCCCGACGCGCCTTGCGACTACTCAGGCGTGCGAGGTCGACGCCCTCTACGACGAGCCCACCAAGGACCCGTACCCGCACCGCCACGTAATGGGTATACCTCATGCGCCCGTTTCAACCGCCCAGCTGGTCAGGCCGAGGGAGCCAGAAACAGGCGGGAAACCAGCAAACTAGGCGGGGACCCAGAAAAGTAGGCGGGGAATGGGCAAGAAAAGGCCGAAGCTGAGCGTCCACGGGGGAAGACGTTCAGCCTCGGCGCGATCAGCATAGCGGGACTTCTCCACCCTCGCTAGCCGCTGCACGGGCGTGTCGCCGGACGGCCAGCCCCTTACCGCCCAATGCGGTCCGGACGGAATCAGTAAGGAAAGCGTCCCGTTATCTCGAGCCTGTGTGACCACTGTGGAGATGGCCGTTGACGCGTTGCGGCACCCCGAGTGGGTTGGCGTCCTGAAGCGGTGCCGGCAGCAGCGCGTCGGGCACGTTCTGGTACGCCACGGGCCGCAGGAATCGGCGAATGGCCGCGGTCCCGACTGACGTGTGCAGCACCGAGGTGCTCGCCGGCCACGGCCCACTATGGTGCTGGGCGGCGGTGACCGCGACGCCGGTCGGCCAACCGTCCCAGATCACCCGGCCGGCGTTCGCGCTCACCTGATCCAGGAGTCTGCGGACCAACTCCAGCTCGATCTCGGGGTCGGCGTGCACCGTCGCCGTGAGGCTGCCCGGTAAAGCCGTCGAGCGCCGCCCAGAGTTCGTCGAGCGAGCGGTACTCGACGACCAGCGCGGCGGGTCCGAAGCACTCCTCGAGCAGGGCGCCCCGTCGCTGCGCGAGGTCCGTAGCCGCGACGGCGAACAGCGCCGGTGCCACGGCGTACCCATCGGTGTCCATAGTGGATGCCGGTACGATCGGCCGTACCCCTGGCGCCGTGGCCAGTTCGGCGACGCCGCGAGCGAACCCGTCGCGCATGCGCGCGTTGAGCATCGGCCCGACCGACACGCCCGCCACCGCGGCGACGAGTGCCTCGTCGAGTTCGTGCCCGGCCGGCAGGAACAGCAGTCCCGGCTTGGTGCAGAACTGTCCGGTGCCCAAGGTGTACGACGCGACGAACCCGGTCGCGATCGCGGCACCTCGCTCGGCCAGGGCACCGGGCGTGACGATCGTCGGGTTCAGCGAACCCAGCTCGCCGTAGAACGGGATGGGATCGGGCCGCGACTGGGCCAGATCGAACAGGGCCCGGCCACCCGCCAGCGAACCAGTGAAGCCGACCGCGGCGATGGCGGGATGCGTACCAGGTTCCGGCCGGCGTCGACCCCGTGCACCACGGCGAAGCTGCCCGGTGGGGCGCCCCCGCCACGGAGCGCTGCCGCGATCACCTCACCCGAGCGCACCGACAGCCGTGGATGGCCGGGATGCGCCTTCACCACCACCGGGCAGCCGGCTGCGAGCGCGCTCGCGGTGTCCCCGCCCGCGACCGAGAACGCGAACGGGAAGTTGCTCGCCGCGAACACGGCGACGGGCCCGATCGGCACCAACATCCGGCGCAGGTCGGGTCGTGGCGCCGGTACCGCGGCCGGATCCGGGAGGTCGATCACCACGTCGAGGAACGAACCGTCGTCGACGGCGTCGGCGAATATCTCAAACTGCACCCGCGCCCGGGTCAGCTCGCCACCGAGGCGGGTCGGACCCAGTGCGGTCTCCGCGTCCCCGAGGGCGACCAACTCGTCGCGGGCCGCCTCGAGCGCGGCACCCACGGCGCGCAAGCGGTTGGCGCGACCGTCCAGCCGGGCGAGATCGTGAGCGGCGTCGGCGGCCGCGCCGGCGACGCGGTCAAGGTCGGCCGGCGAGGTGTGCGGCACCGGATCCCCAACCGGCTCGCCGGAGTACGGATTGAATCCCTGATCTACGTCGGTCACCTCCGGCATCCTATTCGTCCGGCCGAGCCATCCGTGATACTGAGCCGATGAGCGATTGGCTTGACGCATCGCGCAGGGCGTGGCACGGAGTTGCCGAGCTGCTGCTGGCCGGCCCGCAGTATCGCGAGAGCGGAACGATCCGACTTCAGATCACACCGGGTGGGTTTGCCACCAGTAGTGCGCCGGCACTACGTGTGGAGGGGACTACGCTCGTCATCGATGACGAGCGGATCGCGATGCCCGGCCATACGTGCGCGGGGCTCAGCGTACTGACGGGTGCGCCCGCCGGCGTTCCGGCTGATCTGTACCACGACGGTTCCGGGGTCGGGCCGGATGAGCCACTGCGTTTTGACGAGGCGGCGCTCGCCGTGCTGGCCGACGCCTTCGCCCGGGGCGACGCCGCCCTGCGCCGGTTCGCTCCTGACCAGACGCCGGTGCTGTGGCCCGAGCACTTCGATGTCGGGATCACCGTCGACGAGGTGAACTACGGCGTCTCTCCCGGCGACGGCTACCTGGCCGAGCCCTACGCCTACGTAGGGCCCTGGCGGCGGCGCGAGGGTGCCTTCTGGAATGCACCTTTCGGGGCTGCCCGGCCGATGCGCGAACTGTCCGATGTGGATGCCGTCGTCGCATTCCTCACTGAGGGCCGTGACCGGGCGGCCCGTTAGTCCACTGCGAATTAGGCGTCCACTGTGGATGGCGGGGCCCCATCCCCATGCTGTGTTTGCCGAACGGCCGGCCCGACGCCCGTACGTCGTCCTCCATCCGGGTGACGTGATCTCCACCGGCGCTACGGACGGCGGCGTCGTAGAGACGGCTGTTGATGAGCGTGCGGATCGACTGAACGGCGGCGACGGGCCGTGGCACGTAGACGCGCCGGCTGCGCCGTTCGATCGCCCGCACCAGCACCTCGGCACAGCGCTGCACCGGCACGGTGACGTTCATCGGCCACGGCAGGCGGGCGAGCGCCGCCCGGAACGAGGGCAGGTCGTGCTTCACATCGCGAACCAGGTCGGTGTCGATCCAGACCCGGGTGGGCGGTTCCGACCGTCACGCCCAACGGCGCCAGTTCCAACCGCAGCGCGGTGCCGAAATGCTCGACTCCAGCCTTCGCGGCGCAGTAGGCGGCCATGCCGGGCAGCGCGGTGAACGCCGCGGCGGACGAGATCAGCAGGTAGTGGCCTCGGGTCGCTCGTACCTGCGGCAATGTCGCGCTGACCGTACGGATCACGCCGTTGAGGTTGACCTCCACGGTACGGACGAGCGCCTCCACGTCGGCGACGCTCACGGTGCCGAGGTTGGCGACCCCTGCATTGGCGACCACGGCGTCGATGCGCCCCGTGCGCCTCGACGGCCGCATCGACCGCGGCCGCGAGCGCCGCCTGGTCGGTGACGTCGCACTCGTGCCAGCCGCCGTCGAGCTCGGCTGCGAGTGTGGCCAACCGATCGGCCTCCAGGCCGACCAGGAAGACGTGCGAGCCCCGGGCCGCGGCCACCCGGGCCACGTGTTCGCCGATGCCGCGGGCCGCGCCGGTGATGAAGATGGTCTGTCCGCGCACGGTCACGTCGGCACCCCCAGGCGTGGATTCGCCGAGGTCGGTACGGCGTGAGTCGTCCGGGCGGAAGCGACCGAGCCGCAGCCGGAAGCCGGTGGCGTAGCCGGGCCAGATCGTCGAGTTGCGCCCGGTCGCGTCGAGGTACCAGCTCCGGCACCCGCCGGAGACCCAGACCGTACCGTCCATCCGACGGTCGATCAGCTCGGTCCATCGTTGCTGGGCCGCCGCGGTCGGTTCGGTGGCGGTCAGGCCGTGGCGGCGTTGATGGTCGAGCACGTCCAGCAAGTGCCGGAGCTGGGCCTCGATCATGAACACGACCGAGTTGTGACCGAGTCCGGTATTCGGTCCGAGCAGGACGAACAGGTTCGGGAAGCCGGCGATGGTCGTGCCCAGGTACGCCGTCATCGTCGGCGACCAGGCCTCGGCGAGGCTGCGCCCGTCGCGGCCGTGCACCTGCCGCATCACCGGCATGTCGGTCACATGGAAGCCCGTGCCGAAGATGATCGTGTCCACCGGATACGCGTCGTCGGCGGGTCACCACGCGCGTCCGGCACGAACCTCGGTGATGGGCTCGGTCACCACCGTCGACATTAGGTCGACCGAGCGCGGGCAGGTACTCGTTGGAGATGACGATTCGCTTGCAGCCCATGACGTAGCGAGGGGTCAGCTTGGCCCGAAGCGCGGGATCTCGGACCTGGCGCCGCAGGTGCGCCTCGGCCGCCCGCTGCAGGAACCGGTTCAGCCCGGGGTGCAGGAACCCGTACCCGAACGCCTCGCGAGCCCAGTAGATCAGCGTGCGGTTGAGCCGCTGAGCACCCGGCACCCGTTGGTAGACCGCCCGTTCCAGGCCGGTGATGGCCCGTGACCGTCGCGGGATCACCCAGGCTGGCGTGCGCTGAAAGAGGGTCAGCTGCGCGACCGTCGGCTGGATCTCGGGCACGAACTGGGCCGCGGACGCGCCGGTGCCGACGACCGCCACCCTCCGGCCGCGCAGCTCGTGTTCGTGGTTCCACCGCGCCGAGTGGAACACCGCGCCGGCGAAGGTGTCCAGTCCGGGGATGTCTGGAATAGACGGTTCGTGCAGCGGTCCGGTCGCCACCACCAAAACTCGCGCCAGGTGCTCTCCGTCCGCCGTGGTGAGTCGCCAGCCGGGACACCGTCGAGTCCCAGGCCGCGTTCTCGATCCGGCAACCCAGACGCAGCTGCGGACCGAGGCGGAACCGCTCCACGCAGACCCGCAGGTAGTCCCAGATCTCAGCCTGGCCGGAGTACGTCTCCGACCAATGGGGATTGAGCGCGAAGGAGTAGGAGTACAGGTGCGAGGGCACGTCGCAGGCACAGCCGGGGTATGAGTTGTCCCGCCAGGTGCCGCCGATTTCCTTCGCCTGGTCGAAGACGACGAAGTCGTGCCGGCCATGGCGTGTGAGTTGGATGGCCGCGCCGAGGCCGCCGAACCCCGCTCCAACAATGGCGATGTCGCTCTCGGTCACGTGCGCTCGCCTTCCTCCGTTGCCCCCGGCGGCGAGCCCACGGTCGAGCCGGAGCTTTGCGCGAGGTCGGCGAGGCGCACCGGACTCGCGAATGGACGGTGGGCGAACGCGGTCAGGTCATCCTGGGTCACCTCGCGGCCACACGCCCGAGCGGTCAGCAGCGCGGTGGGCGGGCCGCACACCCGGCCCTGGCACCAGCCCATGCCGGGGCGCGCCAGCAGCTTCACCGTCCGGGCGTCGGTGGCACCGAGCTCGGTGACCGCCTCCACCAGAGCCGAGTACGGCACCTCCTCACACCGGCAGACCAGCGTCTCCGCCTCCAGCCAGGACGGCCAGCCAGCGGGCACCGCGTGGGTGGCGTGCATGGCTTCGGCGAAGGCGCGCAACCGGTTGCGCTTGCGGATCGTGGCGGTACGGTCGCGATCCGACAGCGCCGGACCGGTGCCGCCGGTCTGGGCTGCGGCCGCCGACCCGGCGAGCTCGCCTTCGACGACGGCGAGGGCCGAACCGCCGACGCCGGTGATCTCCCCGGCCGCGTACACGCCCTCGACCGTGGTCTGCCCGTCGTCGCCGGCGATCACCGCCAATCCGCCGTCCGCGCGCGACCCGCATTCCGCACCCCAGCGCGAGCGCCAGTTCGACGTTCGCGGTGAAGCCATAGCCGACCGCGAGCGCGTCACAGGCCAGGCTCCTGATCGAGCCTGGCACCACGCGTCCCTCATCGTCGAGCCGAGCGAGGTCCACACTGGACACTCCGCCCGGGCCGCCGTTGGCCGCGATGACCGCACATCGCGTCCGGTAGGGTACCCGGGCTCGCGCGAGCCGAGCCGCGTATCCGGCCGCCTCCCCGACCTTCGCGGCCACACCGATCAGCGCCCCCGGCCGCGAAAGGTACGCCCGTGGGTCGCCGGCCTCGAACACGCCGGCCACCCGGACCCCCGCCTCGAGCAGACCCACCGCCACGGGCAGCAGGAAGGGGCCGGCCCCGGCCACGACGACGTCGCGTCCGAGCGCAACCCCGGATCCCTTGAGCAGCGCCTGGGCGGCCCCGGGCGTGACCACGCCGGGAAGATCCCACCCCGGGAAGGGAAGCGCGCGGTCGTAGGCGCCGGTGGCCAGCACCACCTGCGGCGCCTGGTACACCCCGACCGCCGTGTGCAGCCGGAAGCCCGGCTCCACGAACCACACCGCCGCGTCCGGCACGTGGTCGACCCGCTCCTCCACAATGGACCGAAGCCCCTCAAAGACCGACCAGTCACGGTACCCGTGCGCGCCGGTCTCGCCTTCCCGGTGCCGCCAGAACTGGCCCCCGACTCTCGGCGCCGCGTCGAGCAGGGCCACCCGGATCCCACCGAGCGCCGCGGTCGCCGCCGCTGCCAATCCGGCGGGCCCGGCTCCGACGACCACGAGCTCGTGGTTAAGGAGGGGACCCCTCTTAACCGATTCGGTAGTAGAAGGGACCCTTCCTAACGTTGGAGTCGACGTCACCACCACGCCCGGGCGGGCTGCAGTCACGCACAGGCGCTGGCCGGTCGCACCGTCGACGGTGGCGAGGCAGTCGTAGCAGGCACCGATGCCGCAGAAGATCCCGCGCTGCTGCCCAGAATGGCGGGTGGTGCGCCACGAGCGGATGCCGGCCTGCCACAGCGCTCCCCCGACGGTCTGCCCCCGCTCGAACGCAACCGGACGACCGTCGAAGGAAAGGCTGTCAGTCATTCCGATCTCCGAAGCGGTCGGGCTGGAACGGTGTCGGGTCCACCGTGGACACTGATCCGGTGAGGAGGCTCGCGATCAGCTCACCGGTGGCCGGGGCGAGCCCGACGCCGGCCCCCTCGTGGCCGCAGGCGTGCAGGAGTCCGGGCAGGCGCGGATCGCGCCCGATGACGGGCAGGTGGTCCGGCGAGTACGGGCGGAACCCGCGGTACGTGCGGATCGCCTGCGCCTGGCCCAGGATCGGGAACAGGTCGACCGCCGCAGCGGCCAGCCGGGCGAGCACGGGCAGCGGGAACGTCGCGTCGTAGCCGACGCGTTCGCGGCTCGCGCCGATGAGGATGGTGCCGCTGCGAGTGCCCTCGACCACGGCCGATGTCTGCAGGTCACTGTCCGAGCTGGCGACGTTGGCCACGTACTCCGCCGCGTAGACCTTGTGCCGGACGAGCAGCGGCAGGGGCTCGGTGACGAGGATGAATCCGCGCCGAGGTCGGACCGGTACCGCGACGCCGGCCAGCGCCGCGACCTCCCCGGCCCAGGTACCGGCCGCGTTCACCACCGCCGGCGTCGAAATGACGCCCGCCGTCGTCCGAACCGTCAAACCGCCGGACGAGTCGCGATCGATCGCGGTCACGGTCGTCCCGGTATGCACTGTCGCCGCGCAGTGGCGGGCGGCGCGGAGCAGGTGGGCGGCCGCGAGCATCGGCTGAACCTGCAGGTCCTGCGGGTAGTACACACCACCCGAAAGCCCGTCCCGAAGGTGTGGCTCGTACTCATGCAGGTCCACATCGGACACGTTCTCGACGCCAGACTCACGCTGGGCGGCGGCCAGTTCGGTCAGCGAGGCGAGCCCCTCGGCCGAGGCCGCCACGACCAGGCCGCCCTTGGGCTCGAGTTCGAAGCCATCGCCAAGGACGGTACCTAGTTCATGCCAGAGTTGCAGCGAGCACAGCGTCAGGTCGAGCTCCGGACCGGGGGCCTTGTCCGAGACGAGCAGGTTGCCTTCGCCCCGACTGGAGGTGCCGCCGGCCACCGTGCCCCGATCGACGACGACGACGTGCAGCCCAGCGCGGGCGGCGTAGTACGCGCAGGCGGCGCCGACCACTCCGGCCCCGACCACAACGACGTCCGCGTTGCGCTCCAGGCCAGCCATCGTCAGAGAAGGAATCCGGCGGGGAACGGATCCTCCGGGTCGAGCATGAACTGAGAGGTGCCGGTGATCCAGGCTCGCCCGGTGATGGTCGGCACCACGGCCGGGCGGCCCGCAACCGTCGTCTCCTCGATCAGCCGGCCGACGAAGTGCCGCCCGATGTAGGACTCGTTGATGAAGTCCTGGTGCAGTGGCAGCTCACCGCGGGCCCACAGCTGCGCCATCCGGGCCGACGTACCGGTACCGCACGGCGAACGGTCGAACCAGCCCGGGTGGATCGCCATCGCGTGTCGCGAGTGCCGGGCGTCCGAACCGGGCGCCTCCAGGTAGACGTGATGGCAACCGTTGATGGTCGAGTCGGCCGGATGCACGGGCCGATCCGTGGCGTTGATCGCGTCCATGATGGACAGGCCAGCCTGCAGAAGTTGCGCCGAGGCCGAACGCTCGAACGGCAGACCGAGCTTCGACAGCGACACGATGGCGTAGAAGTTGCCACCGAAGGCCAGGTCGTACCCGACCTCCCCCAGACCGGGCACGGTCACGGTCTGGTCCAGGGCCACCGGGAATGACGGCACGTTGCGGATCGTGACGGCGGTCGCGGCACCATCGTCCCGGACGGCGACATCGACGGTCACGAGTCCCGCCGGTACGTCCAGCCGTACCGTGGTCCGGGGGTCTGTACCGGCACCATGCCGGTCTCGACGAGGACCGTGGCGACGCCGATCGTCCCGTGGCCGCACATCGGCAGGCAGCCCGACACCTCGATGAAGAGCACGCCGAAGTCGGCGTCGGGTCGGGTCGGGGGCTGCAGGATCGCCCCGGACATGGCCGAGTGACCGCGTGGCTCGTACATCAGCAGGGTGCGCAGGTCGTCCATGTGCTCCATGAAGTACGTCCGCCGCTCCGCCATCGTGGCGCCGGGAATCACCCCGACCCCCCCGGTGATCACGCGGGTCGGCATCCCCTCGGTGTGCGAGTCGACGGCGTGCAGAATCCGTGTAGTACGCACCGCTCACACCGCCGCTGGTTCCGAGGACTCCATGGCAAACGCGGTCGCGAGCCGCACCGCCGCGTCCTGGCTGTCGGACAGTGGCCCGCGAGGCGGCCGGCACGGGCCGCCGTAGCGGCCGGCCAGGTCCATCGCGAGCTTGATCGCCTGTACGAACTCGGTCTTCGAGTCCCAGCGCAGCAGCGGGTGCAGCCGCCGGTAGGCCGGCACCGCGGTCGCCAGGTCCCCGCGAACGGCCGCGTCCCATAAAGCGGCACACTCGGCCGGCAGCGCGTTCGGTACGCCCGCGATCCAGCCCGGCGCGCCCGCGACGGCCAGTTCGAGTGCGACGTCGTCCGATCCGCAGAGGACGTCGAGGCCGGGTGCCAGTTCGGCGATCTCGTACGCGCGCCGCACGTCGCCGGTGAACTCCTTCACGGCGACGATGAGCCCCTCGTGGTGCAGCCGGGCGAGCAGTGCCGGTGTCAGGTCGACCTTGGTGTCGATCGGGTTGTTGTACGCCACGATCGGCAAGCCGACCTTCGCGACCTCGCGGTAGTGGGCGACCACGGACTCCTCGTCGGCGCGGTAGGCGTTTGGCGGCAGCAGCATCACCGCGGGGCAGCCGGCCTCGGCGGCCTGCTCGGCCCACCGCCGCGCTTCGAGCGCCCCGTACGCGGCCACGCCGGGCACGACGCGGAATCCCTTCGGGGCCGCGCCGACCGCGGTCGTCACGACCGCCGCCCGCTCCTGCGGCGTCAGGGTCTGGTACTCGCCCAGGGATCCGTTGGGCACCACGCCCTGGCAACCGCCCTCGGCGAGGAAGCGAACATGGTCGGCGTATGCGGCGTGATCGATGTCTAGGTCGTCGCGCAGCGGAATGGCGGTGGCCACGAGGATGCCGTGCCAGGGCGCACCGTTCGGTTCGGTCTCCACGAAAACCGACCCTAGCCCCCCGCGCCAAGAACGTCATGAGGGTGTTAAGGCGGGTCGACGCCTACCGCGTGAGCCGGCCGGTCGGATTGCACCGCTCGGGACGCTGCCCGGCGAGAGTGGAGACCCGCTCCCGGAACTCGGCCCGCTCCACGGGACGGCGACCCCCGGGTGGGCTCGAGTCGCGCCACATCCGGTCAACTGCGGCCAGGTCCACCCGGGCATCGCGGTACCGGTCTGCCCAACTGGCGCACGCAGCGGCGAGGGCGGCCGTCCGGTCGTCCGGGCGGCTCAGCGCGAAGCTGGTGAGTCCGCCCAGCGCCGCCATCGGGATCCCGAGTGCCACGACCACGACCGCCGTCCCCCGCCATCCCGTGCGCATGACGGCCATTCTCTCGTCCCGGGCGCGGTCATCGCCGTCATCTGCAGGATTTCGTGCCAGGCTGGCGGTATGGACGACACGACCATCCTGCACACCATCAACGAGCTCGTCGAGGAGGAACACCGGCTCCGCTCGTCGGCTCAGTCGGGTCAGATCACGTCGGAGGAAGAACAAGCCCGCCTGCGGGTCCTGGAGGAGTCGCTCGACCAGTGTTGGGACCTGCTGCGCCGGCGGCGAGCTGCCCACGCAAACCGCGAAAGTCCGGATGCCGTCCAGGCCCGTCCGATCGGCGAGGTCGAGGGCTACCTGCAGTAGCCGTGTGGCGAGCACTGTGGCGAGCACTCCTGGGTTGTGATCGGATGCCCGCATGAGCCGCGCGATCACGCGCTATTACACGGTGGTCGTGTTCCTCGTCCTCGCATCGCTGGACAACGTCGCCATTGGCCTGGTGCCGGCGTTGTACACGCCGATTTCGAGCGGACTCGACGTCTCCGAGTGGGCGATCGCGGCGGCGACGGCGGCAACCTACCTCGTGACGGCGTTCGCCTCGGTGGCGTGGGCGTACGCCGGCGATCGGACCAGCCGCAAACCACTGCTGATGGCCGGCACCCTGATCTGGGCGGCGGGGGCGCTCGGGTCGGCGGTAGCCCCGAACTATCTGGTCTTTCTCACCGCCCAGCTCTTCGGCGCGCTCGGCCTCGGAGCTGTCGGCTCGGTCGGGTTCTCGGTCGTGAGCGACCTGATCACCCCTCGACGGCGCGGTCTGGTCATGGCGTTTTGGGGTCTTTCTCAGGGCGTGGGGACACTCGCCGGTACGCTCGTCGGCGGCCTGCTCGGCGCGACGGACTGGCGCCGGCCGTTCTATGTCATCACGGTGGTCGGCGTCGCCGCGACGGTGGCCTACTTCTTCACTCAGGACATCCGCCGTGGCCAGAGCGAGCCCCAGCTGGCCGGCGTCTTCGCGGCCGGAGACGAGTACGAGTACCGGATCAGCCGCGCGGACCTGCCGGTGATCCTCGGCCGTCGGACCAACGTCTGGCTGGTGCTGCAGGGCTTCACCGCCCAACTCGTCTTCGGATCGCTTGTGTTCCTGCCGAGGCTCTTCCAGGCGAAGGCTGAGGACCTCGGCTACTCGCAGTCGATGGCCGTGGAGATCGGCAGCGTGTACGCGACCCTCTTCTCGCTCGGGGCAGCGCTGTCGATCATCGGCGGACTCGTCGGCGACCGCGTGCAGCGGCGCACGCCGCGCGGCCGCGCACTGGTTGCCTCAATCGGCATCCTTGCCGGCATCCCGTTCTATCTCGTGCTGCTGTTCGTGCCGTTGCGGCTCGAACTGAGCGACGGGTCACACAACGTCGTGGGCGCGGTGCTCGCCAGCATCGTGACCGAGCCGACGATGGCGGCGAGCTTCCTCGCCGCTCTGGTGGCCCTCGCCCTCACGTCGGCGAACTCGCCGAACTGGTTCGCGCTCATCACCGAGGTCAACCCGCCCGAACACCGCGGTACGGTCTACAGCCTCGGCAACCTGGTAAACGGAATCGGCCGGTCGGCCGGCAACGCCTTGGCCGGGGCGACCTTCAGCGCGCTGTCACGCGCGTTGCCGCCGCCGATGAACTTCGCCGTCGGCCTCGCCGCTTTCCAGGCCTTCTTCATCCCCACCGGCATCATGTACTGGCTCGCGTCTCGAACCTCGCCCCGCGACATCGACGATGTTCACGAGCTGCTGGATCAGCGAGCGGTCATGCCCCACCCGAAGCCGAGCGAGCCCACGCCGATTCGTCCACAAGGGACTATGGCTTGATGAGGAACTATGGCCTGATGCCAGCTGCTTCGTCGAGGAGTTGGAGCAGGTCATGGGCCGCCAGTTCGATTGCCTTGTGCCGCCACTCCGACGCTCGGTAGACGCAGGCGATCAGGCCGGTGCGATGCACCCGCCGGAAGTCCCCGTACACGAACCCGTACCGGGCCTTCGTGTGGTCGCTCGCGCCCTTGGTGAGCCCGAGGTGCCACCCGGCATAGTCGTCCCAGCCGTGCTTGTCGAGGAACGCGTTCTGTACCTCGGCGCTGGGCTGGACCCGACCCCAGTCGCTGTTGAGCACATACCGGCGCGCGCGGATCAGCTCGGTGGCGTGCGCCACCGCCGCCTCGTTGACTTCATACGACGCCATCCATGTCAGGCTAGAACGTCGGCGGAGTCGTCGCTCCCGGAATCGTGATCTTCTCTATGAGCTTGTACCGCAGCGGGCGGCGAGGCAGGAACCACGGCTGGTACGGCTGACCCTTCGGGTTCGCCTTCCAGTGCAGCCAACGGAACGAAGGTAGCAGCCGGCGTACCCGGCGCAGGCCGACCGCATAGACCGTGAGTTCGCCGCCGGGCGCGATGTGCAGTCGCAAAAAGGACTTATATCCCTCGATGCGCTGGCTGGAGAACAGTTCATTGATATTCACCCGGAACAGGCTCGCGAAGATCAGGTAGAGCCCGACGACGACCGCGGAGACGAGACCCGCCACGACGCCGTACGCCAGGTAGTAGCCGGTCCACTCCAGATAGAACCGACTGTGCTCCCAGACATTCGTGAGGTTGGTTACGTCCAAAGGGGTTGTCGACTTGGTGGCGCCGGGTTGCCATAGCGAGGTGAGTGGTGCCAGCGCGTAGTGCACCCCGAACCACTGAGCCGACGTGTGGATGATCGCCAGGAGGAGGACGCCGAGCCGGTTCTTCCGGTTCGCTCCGAGCCCCGAGGCGAGAAAGCCGGTGAGTCCCAGCACGACCGCCAACATGGCGATGACGCCCAGGGTCACCTCTCCGCCCGCGTGGTCCCAGGTGTAGAGCAAGAGCATCTGCAGCACGCCGAGCTGCGCTACGAAGGTCGGGTTGCGCCACGGCAGCCGGACTGGAGCACCAAGGCCCAGCCAGAACGACCGCCCTCGCGACGGATACCGCCTACGCCGCGTGTATTTCAGCTCCGTCGCGCACTTCGGCGGTCGCATGTCCGGTGGGGGTGTCATGATCTTGTCTGGCAGGTACTGGGTGCCGAGCAGGTAGGCGCCGCCACCCCCACAGGTGATGAGATGGCGACGGTCAACGTCGGTACGGTCGAGCTCGTACCGCGAGTAGTGATGCCAGTCGCCCGAGATCATCAGCGGCACCGTGATCGACTTGGGCGCCGGCACCCGGTGGTTCTGGTATGCCTCGGTCAACCAGGTGACCTGTCCCTCCGCATCGATGACCTTGCGAAGGAAGTAGTCGATCGCCCGGTACGTGTCGCCGTCGCGCTTGCCCTGTACCCAGGCAGGGTCTGGGGTGCACAAGATGATCCGGTCGCCGTCCTCGAGCGATTCGTTAATGATCTTATGGAAGTACTCGAGCTGCGGGTCGTCGATGTGGGCACCCTGTTGGGCGTCAAGGGCGAACAGCCACCACTTCTCCGGCAGCTTGATGGCGAAGTAACTGCGCTTCTGTTTCGTCGTCCACGCGCCGATGGTTGTCTTCATACCGGCGAACACCCGGAAGAAGGCGGTCAATCCGTCGTACCAGTCATGGTTGCCGGGCAACGCATAGACGGTGGGCTTGGCCTGGCCAGGGTGCACGTCGGGCAGCGCGGCATGATACGGCCCGCGGAGGCGGTCGTCGTAATCCTCGGGACTCGGTGTCGGGTAGACCTCGTCGCCCCCCATCACCAGCACCTGGCCGCGCGGAAGCTCGATCCCGCCGACCTTGATCGATTCTTTCCCGAGCGAGTAGGCGACCGCGTACGTCGCGTTGAACCCGTCGCCAGTGTCGGCGACGTAGTCGAGCCACAGCTCGTTGCGACCCTCGTCTTCTCGGAGCGCGTCGTCAGAGAAGGTGTTTTGCTGCTCGCGCTTGTCGAGGTAGGCACCGATACCGGCCGCGAGACCCACACGCAGGCCGGTTCGCGCCAGCTGCACCGGGGCCAGCCACTGCACCGGCCGGCGCGGGGTGAAGAAGTTGAATCGAAGCTTCCGTGTGGACAGACCGGTGGGGCGCGACTTGGATTCTTCAGGGGTCACAGCCCGGCAACTTAGCGTGCCCGTGCACGCCCTCGCGACCCCCGCACGGCCACAAGTCGACTACCGGACCGGGGTCGACTACCGGACCGGGCCATCCGGCCGCATCGGTAGACGAGCACCATCGCTGTCTCGAATGACAACCCGGTCACCCAGTGGCGAGACGAGCTGTACGTCTGCCCAGGCCGTGCTATCGGCCGTGCCGAGCCCGGCGCACCAGCCCTTGCTGTGCTCGCGGCTGGTCACGTAGCCGACGCGGACCTCGGTCGGGGTTTCTGTCGCCTCGACCGTGAACTGACCGGAGCACCAACCTTCCTTCGTCCACGTCACGCCGATCAGGATGACGAGCGGATCGCCCCCCTCGCCCGGCAGGCGCACGGACTGGGGCTCAAGCCGCGTCACGGTCACATGGTCGGGGGCAAGCGCGCCAAGATCGCAGGCCGTGACGGCGAGCATGACACAAGCCACAGCGACGTGCGTCAATAGCAGGCGCCAGCGACCAGACCACATGCGCACACACTACTCATCGGCAGCCGTCGGTTCGTGCTATGCGAACGCGCCTTCCTCGGGGTTGCAGGGAGTCTGCGTCGTCATCAGAGCTGCCCGCACGGGCCTCGACCCGGCCGTGAACATACCGGAACTCGGGGATAGTCCCGGACTACGCGTCGCCGCACTCTCCTGAGTGCCCGTGAGGGCAGCAGCGCCGATCGTGCTCTCGACACTACGGAGGCCCCGAAATGCGCCGAGTCATCAATGTCGTGTTGGCGGCAGCCATGACATTGGCCGTCGTCACTGTGCCATAAGTCTCCTCGGTCGCCGACGCCGATACCGCGACCCACTATTACCTGGCGTTGGGGGACTCGATCGCCGCCGGGGACCAGTTTTTCGTGCCCGGACAGCCCTTCTACTCCCCGACCGGGTATGTGGCACTGGTTCACGCGTCGCTCTCCGCGACCGACACCAAGCTCGATCTGAACAACATCTCCTGCGGAGGAGAGAGTGCGGAATCCATGATCAACGGTTCCCAGCTCCCGACGGTGGCGTCGTCCTGCGGACCGCCGGAGTTCTACCAGAACCACTTCCCGCACAAGACACAGCTGGCAGAGGCGGTCAACTTCCTGCACGCCCACAAGGAAAAGGTCGATCTTGTCACGATCACCATCGGCGCCAACGACCTGGCCCCCTGCTCAGGGACTCGCGATCTCGCCTGCTATGGAGTCGTCTTCCAAAGCATGGCGCAGGACCTGGGCCAAATCCTCGACACACTGCAGGCGGCCGCGCCGAGCGTGCGCATCGTCGGCATGACCTACCACAACCCGACCGCATGCCTGCTGCCGGTCGATCCGGGCAGCGCGGGCTTCCTCCAGCAGGTAGTACTCGGACTCAACGCCACCCTTGCTCGGTGTCTATGAAGCACACGGCGTGGCCGTCGCCGACGTCGCCGGCGCGTTCGCGGTCTCCGGCCTCGCGGCCAGTGCTCAGGCCGCAGCGGCTTGGACCTGGTTCTGCCACCCAGACCACTTCGGCAATCTGCACCCCAACGACGCCGGCTACGAGGTCATCGCCCACGCATTCCTCGACATCGTCACGTAGCGGCTCCTCCACTGTGGACGGCGGGGACCAGGCCCGATCCTCTTGTTATCAGGCCAGGAACTCGCGTAACCGGCTAACGGCGAGGTCGGGCCGCTCTTCAGGCAGGAAGTGTCCGCATCCAGCCACGAAGTCCGCCTCGAGGGTCGGTGCATGATGCTCGAACCCGCTGATGTACGAGCGAGGCACGATGAAGTCATCGGTTCCGAAGATCAGAAGAGTCGGAATGGTCAACTGACGGCCGTCGTAGCGACGATGTATGAAGACGTCCCGGGCTGTCCGGACGTAATTGCGGTAGAGGAGGCAGGAAGCGCGAGCCCGAGCTGGATCCTGTAATCGGCGCGCATACACGTTGCCTTCCTCCGGTGTGAAAACTGCCGGCGCCCGCCGAGTCGAACGAACCACGGGATGAACGCTTGATGGGTAAGGATCCGTGGCCCGAACGGGGCTCGCGATCGTCAACACGTACCAAGCCCGCCACATCGACCCGATCACCTTCGGTGTAAGCCGGGCCCAGAGTGGTGGCGCGTTGAACACGACAATGCGCTCGACCCGCTCGGGGTATGTCACGCCAAGCAGGAACGCCGTGAAGCCGCCCCAGTCATGGCCGACCAGGCGCACGCGATCCAGTCCTAAGCGATCGAGCAGAGCGATCGCGTCCTCGACAAACGTCAACGGGTCGTATCCGTATCCGGGAGCATCGCTCCAACCGAACCCGCGGAGATCGGCCATCAGCAAGCGATATCGCTGAGAGAGCTCAGGTACCACGTGTCGCCAGCAATACCAGTGTTCCGGCCACCCGTGGAGCATGAGAACCGCGTCGCCCTCACCCGCCTCCGCGACATGAAGGCGGACCGGATCAACCACACCAGGCACGTCAACAAACCGGTGCGTGACACCGGCAACCCACGGAAGGTCAGCGCTGTCGACATCCCTCGTCGGCCGGTCAGCCATGTCGTTAGCCCTTCGTTGTCGTCACAGTGACCGACGGCCGTGCGCATCTGTATCCCCGAGTTCAGGTATTTTCGCGCGTCGCTGGGTTCCTGTTGATGGTCACCGAGTTCCTCCACAGTGGACAAAAGGTCGTCCGCCTACCCGACGCTTTCCCCCGAACGAACCGACGTCGTCCGTGCCACCACTGATCGTTCACGTCTCCGGGTCTGCCCCGATGACGGCTGCTGGGGATCGTACGAGAATGCCGAAGGGCGCGCCGACGGGGCACGCATGAGGATAGGGACACCATGTAGGCGAAGCTCGCGGTTGGAGGAGTCGGCGGACTCGCTTGGGCGACGGGTCTGCGGGGCCTGATGGCCGGTCGCCGGAGACGCATCCACCGTGAGCGGGTTCACGTTCGGTTTCATCCTGTTCCCGGCTGTCGTTGTTGGTGTGTTACTGGGTTGGGCCGAGCATCTTCGCACGACGGGAGGCCGGCCGGGCTGGCGTTGGTTGGCACTTTCACCGCTCGCCTTGGCCGTGAGTGCGGGCGCCTTGGGCGTGTCGCTGCTCGGCATGGCCGTGAGTGCGGGCGCCTTGGGCGTGTCGCTGCTCGGCATGGCCGGCGGATTTGCGCTATCGAGGCGTGGACCAGTGTGGGCACGTCTTGCTTGCGGCCTCGTCGCGATGGCGGTCGTCCCGGTGTGGGCGCTGATCGCGACGACCGTCGGTGGTCCCCGTCTCGCGCTCGACTCACCGCGGGGCTTGTGGGTCGCCCTCTACCTCTACTCCTTCGTCGCTGTGCTGGCGTTGGCGTGCGCGATTCCCCACCGCGCGGTCCTCGTGTCGGCCGGACCGCCCAGTCCGCCGGCGCCCGACGCGGTCGATCAGCTCTCAGGTCCGGGCGCCAGACATCCGTTGCCATGACGGCTTTGGCCAAACGTGCGCTCAACCAAATGCGCGCCGGTGCCGACTGACCATTCACGGACCACATCGGATAGAGCGGGCCGTCGGGCTCAGCTCCGGGCTAGCCCTGATGCGAAAGACGTCATTCGAGAGGATGATCCGATGGTGCGGCGCAGCATTCTCATCGTCGATGACCATGCCGGGTTCCGGTCGTGGGCTCGGGCGCTGCTCGAAATGCAGGGCTACGCGGTGGTCGGCGAGGCGGAGGACGGGGGTTCGGCGATCGCCGCAGCTCGATCCCTGCGCCCGGAGGTGACGCTGCTCGACATCCGGCTGCCGGACATCGATGGCTTCGAGGTCACCCGCCAGTTGACGGGCGAGGGCAATCCGACGACGGTCGTGCTCGTGTCCAGTAGGGATGCCGCCGACTACGGCGCTCAAGTCGCAAGCAGCGGCGCCCACGGTTTCATCGCGAAAGCCGAGCTGTCGGCCGCCACGCTCGAGGCGGTCCTTGCTACCGACCGCGGAAGCGTCCAGTGAGCGGCCGAAGCGAGGCAACCTCGGCCATCGGCGGCTGGCCGGTCGTGATGTCGCGTCGTCTGATCCGAGTTGCGTGGACGGTCGAGGCGTGCGCGGTCGTACTCGGGGTCGTCACGATCATGCTTGTCGCGCTGGCCGGCCCGCAGGATCCCGTGCAGCCTCCCGGCTGGCCACGGATCGCCATGCCGATTTGTTTTCTGGAACTGTCCACGGTTGGCTTTCTCATCGCCGCCCGTCACCCCCGAAACCCGATCGGTTGGATTCTCTGTCTTTCGGCGTTGAGCGGTCTCATCGGCGAATTCGCCAAGCAGTATGCCAACGTCGGACTCTCTCGCGGGCCTGGTTCAATTCCCGGAATCGAGGCGATGGCCTGGCTTGCCTGCGTAAGCACCATTTCGACGGCGTGGCCGGTCCTCACACTGGGCTTTCTGCTCTTCCCGAACGGTCACCTTCCGTCCCGCCGTTGGCGACCTCTCGCCTCGCTTTCAGCGGGTGTGATCGCACTAGTAACGGCCATGATTGCGTTCCTGCCAGGCCAGCTAGCCCTGGAGTTCCCATCGGTTCGTAATCCGTATGGTGTCGGATCCGCGTACCCCCCGCTTCTCATGGCAATTGGCGGGCTCGCGGGTTACGTGCTGTGGGCTTGCGTCCTCGGCTCGATCGCCTCAATGTACGTTCGTTTGCGCCGTGCCCGCGGCGAGCAGCGCCAGCAGATCAAATGGGTCACGTATGCGGCGACCCTAGTCGGCATCGAGGCAATCGTCTCGATCGCATTACATCCGGTGCCCGACTATCAGCCCGGGAGCGTCGAAGGTCCGATCGTCGTCACGATCCTCGCCATTGCCTTCGGCGTCGCGATCCTCAAATACCGGCTGTATGACATCGACGTCGTAATTTCGAAGACGGTCATCTATGGGACTCTGGCCGTGTTCATCACGACGGTGTACGTGGCGCTGGTCGTGGGTGTTGGAACCGCGGTAGGAGTCCAGGGAACACGGAGCCTTGCCCTATCGATCCTCGGTGCAGCAGTCGTCGCCGCCGTGTTCCAGCCGGTTCGCGAGCGGGTCGAGAGGCTCGCCCGACGGTTGGTCTTCGGAAAGCGCTCCACGCCGTACGAGGTCCTGGCCCGGTTCTCGGAGCGAATGGCCGCAATTCATCCAACCGAGGATGTACTGCCCGGGATGGCGCGGCTGCTCGCCGAGGGCACCGGGTCTGCCCGAGCTGAAGTGTGGCTCCGGTTTGGGGAACAGCAACACATGGTTGCACGCTGGCCGCGCGAAGAGTCCGGGCCGGAACGACAACGAGCTCCGGACACCGAGCTACCCGACTCCCGTGCAGACACATGCACCGTCCTCGTACGACACCACGGCGAAGTCCTTGGTGCGCTAGCCGTGCGGATGCGCCCCGGATTCCAGCTGAGCCCGCCGGAGGAGAAGCTGCTTGCCGACCTAGCTGGCCAGGCCGGGCTGGTTCTTCGCAACGCCCGGCTCGTCGAGGATCTGCGTCGGTCGCGGGAGCGTTTGATTACGGCTCGGGATGCCGAGCAGCGGCGCCTCGAACGCGACATCCGCGAGCGAGTGGCGCGTCCTCTCTCTGCAGTGGCCGCTGTGCTCGATTGCCCACCGCCGCTCGTGGGAACCGACGAAGAGCGCCAGATCATCACAGAACTGCGAGCCGAGACCGCCAGCGCGTTGATCGAGCTTCACGATCTCGCGAGAGGGGTCTACCCGCCCTTGCTGGCGAGCGACGGCCTGGCCGCCGCACTCCGGGCACATGTCGGAGCCCTCCCGCTGCCGGTCACGATCGAGGCCGATGGGGTGGGCCGGCTCCAGCACGATGTCGAGGCCGCGGTGTACTTCTGTTGCCTCGAGGCAATGCAGAACGTTTCCAAGCACGCAAAGGCTCGGCGAGTGCGCGTGTCCCTGTCGAAACGCCCATCACGGCTGGAATTTCGTGTGGACGATGACGGGGTCGGCTTTCAGCCCGCGCCGACGACGCGTGGGAGCGGACTTCAGAATATGGCCGACCGGGCCGAGGCCCTTGGCGGAACGGTGCTGGTCAGCTCGGCGGTTGGCCGGGGAACGACGGTCACCGGATGGTTACCGGCTCTCACCGTCGAATCGATGCCATGACCTCGCACCCGTCCCGCACCGCGGTTGCCGGAGTGTGGGCGATCACGCTCGCGCTGTACGTCCCGGCGATCGCGCTCAGAGTCATGGCCCAGACTCCGGGCGAGTCGTCAGCCTTCGAAGTTGTGACCTTCGTGCCAGGCGGGATTGCCTTCAGCACGGCGGGTGGGCTGGTTGCGTGGCGCCGCCCTCGGATGGCGCTTGGCTGGTTGCTGATGGTGGTCGGACTCACGTGGACACTCATGGGTGTGCTCGACGCCTACATTGGACACGCCGCGGTCGCCGCTCCTCGGAGCCTGGCGGCCGTGGGTATTGCCGCATGGCTCCGTAACTGGATCTGGATAGTCGCCCTTATAGCGCTCAGCCTGTTCTTTCTACTCTTCCCCGATGGACGCCTGCCGGGGGCGCGCTGGCGAGTCGTCGTCTGGGCGGCAGCCGTCGGCGGCGGAGTCCAAGTAGCGGGCCGCGCCTTGACGCCTGGACCGCTACTGGAGACGCCGTCGATCGCGAACCCATTCGGCATAGAAGGACTCGGCTGGTTGCGGGGGCCGGCCGAAGCGGTGTGGTACGGAGGCCCACCGATACTCGTGGCGATGATGGTGTCGCTCTTCGTCCGGTTTCGTCGCGCCGACGGGGTGCGGCGGCGACAGCTGCTGTGGATCGGGTTGGCCGGTGTGGTGTACCTGGCCGTCAGCACGCTGATGGAACTATTGAAGCTGTTCCACGTCAGTGCGCAGATCGAAAATCTCTACTTTGCTTCATTCCTCGCCGTACCGGTCGCCGCGGTCATCGCTATCCTCAGACACCGACTCTTCGACATCGACCGCGTCATGTCGAAGACGGTCGTCTATGGCGTCCTGGCCGTTTTCGTAACGGCAGCCTACATGGCGGTGGTGCTCGGACTCGGCGCCACGCTTGGGACTCAGGGCAAGCCAAATCTGGTCTTGTCGATTGTGGCCACGGCGCTCGTGGCGGTCGCGTTTCAACCATTGCGGGACCGCATCCAACGCATCGCCGATCGAGTGGTCTACGGACGGCGGGCGACGCCGTACGAGGTGCTCGCCGAGTTCTCGCGACAGTGGGGTGAGCCGTTCGCGACCGAGGCCTTCCTACCGGAGATGGCCAGGATCGTCGCCGACGGTACCGGCGCTGTGCAGGCCACAGTGTGGCGGGCCGTGGGAAGCGACCTGAGACCGGCCGCGGTCTGGCCGGCGCATTCGGTTGAGCCACAACGGCTTCACCTGATTGATGGTGAGCCGCCGCCGGGCACGGTTCCCGTTCGTCATCAGGGCCAGTTGCTCGGAGCCTTGACCGTCACGATGCCCTCCGATGTAGACCTGACACCGACCGGGGAGAAACTGCTGTCGGACCTCGCTGTCCAGGCCGCTCTCGCCATGCGCAACGTGTGGCTGATCGAGGAGCTCATGGCGTCACGGCAGCGGATCGTGGCCGCCCAGGACGCCGAGCGCAGACGTCTGGAGCGCGACATCCACGACGGAGCCCAGCAACGACTCGTCACACTGTCGCTGGCGCTGCGGATGGCGCAGGCACGGCCCGGCCTCACTCCAGGTCTGGCCACCGCGCTCGACCAGGCGACGGGACACCTCAGCGATGGCCTGGTCGAAATGCGCGAGCTCGCTCGCGGCATCCATCCGTCAATTCTCACTGATGAGGGCCTGGGGCCGGCGCTGGCCAGCCTCGCCGAACGGTCGGCAATCGTGACGAAGCTGGCGGCGGTGCCAGCCGCCCGCCTGCCCGGCTCGGTCGAGTCGACCGCGTATCAGGTCGCCTCGCATGCCTTAGCGACGGCCACTCGCGCCGGTGCGTCGTTGGCGAGTATCAGGGCCGAACACGGAGCCGGCCGGCTAATTCTGGAGGTCATCGACGACGCGCCATACTCCACCGAGCTCGCGCGGAAGGTGCCCGGCTTGGACGATCGCGTGGCCGCGTTGGACGGGCTGCTCGACGTCGAGGCCTCCGCCGATCGTGGCCGGGTCGTGAGGGCGGTGATCCCGTGCGAGTCGTACTAGCCGACGATGCCGTGCTGTTTCGCAAGGGATTGGCCCGGCTTCTTGGCGACGCGGGCATGGACATCGTGGGCGAGGCCGGTGACGGTGACGCCCTGCTCGAGCTCGTCCGGTCGACCGCGCCGGAAGTGGCCATTGTGGACATCCGCATGCCACCGACCAACACGACCGAGGGTCTCGTTGCCGCGCTACAAATCCGAGACGAGCATCCCGGCGTCGGCGTCCTCGTGTTGTCGCAGTACGTGGAGACGACCTATGCGGTGCAGCTGTTGAGTCCCGGAACCGGCCGCATCGGCTACCTGCTCAAGGACCGCGTGCCCGACGTGGATGAGTTCATTGACGCGGTACAGCGGGTGGGATGCGGGGGCTCCGTGGTGGACCCGCAGGTGGTCGCTCAGCTTCTGGGCCGTCGTCGGCGTCCGGATCCACTCGCTGAGCTCACTGGCCGAGAGCGAGAGGTCCTGGCGCTGATGGCCGAAGGCCGGTCCAATCAGGCGATCTGTCAACGGTTGTTCCTCAGCGCCAAGACCGTCGAAACGCACGTGAGCAGCATCTTCGCCAAGCTGGCCCTGGCCCCCGCCTCGGACAACCACCGCCGCGTACTCGCCGTCCTCACCTACCTCCGCTCGTGACCAGCAAACGTTGGGAAGAGAGAGAATGTCATCGACGCCCAGCGACACGGATCCGGACCAGATCAGCGATGAAGACCTGCAGAAGGTCATCATCGGCGAGTTGAAGCCACACAACGCCCGGATCACCATTGTGGACTACGACGCGGACTGGCCGCGGCTGTTCCAAAGGGAGGAGCAACGCATCCGGGCTGCGCTTGGTAACGCGGCGCTAGGTCTGGAACACGTCGGATCGACATCCGTACCTGGGCTCGGCGCCAAGCCCATCATCGACATCGTTTGGTGGTGCGCGACTCCGCAGACGAGGCGTCGTACGTGCCTGCCCTGGAGTCTGCCGGCTACGTGCTGCGCGCTCGCGAGCCAGACTGGTTCGAGCATCGCTGCCTCAAGGGCCCTGATACCGCCATCAATCTGCACGTGTTCAGCGAGGGCGCAGCCGAGATCGAGCCGATGCTGCACTTCCGGGACCGGCTTCGTCACAACGACGCCGACCGGCATCTTACCGAACGCACGAAGCGTGCGCTGGCTCGTCGGACGTGGCGCCACATGCAGCACTACACCCAAGCGAAGTCGGCGGTCGTGGAGGAGATTCTGGTGCGGGCGTCGGCCGGCCGTGATGGCTGAGGCGCGGCGCGCGGGTCGAGCCCGGCGTTACTCCGGCGCGTTGTGGGCCGAGCCGCCGATCATGTACGGCGACGTGACGCCGACGTAGTGAAGGTGCGATACGAGACCCTGTTCGGCGTGCGGCAGGTTGTGGCAGTGATCCATCCAGATACCCGGGTTGTCGGCGGCGAATGCGACTACATATGTGGCACCATTCTCGATATCGAGCGAGTCGGTCCACCATGGACTTCCAGTGGCCCTCACGCCGTCGCGTTGCACAACCACAACGTGGTGGCCGTGCAGGTGCATCGGATGAACCTGGCCAGACTCATTGGTGATCGTGAACACAACGACGTCATGCTCCATCACGGTGAACATCGGGACATCGGGATACAGGTGTCCGTTGATCGACCACCAGACGCCCGGTACGCCATCGACGAAGCCGGGTCTGCGTCCTATCCGGTAGTCAAAGCGCCGACTGGCCTGGCTGGGATCGAAGCCGATCGGTGCCGACGAACCGTATGAGAGGAAATCGACGGTGCCGCGGGTCGCAACCATGGGTGGCACAACGGCGGTCGGTGGTCCGATCGCGAGCACGGCGCTGCCGCCGACGTCGAGCCGAACCGCCGTCGCCACAGGTGGCACCGTGAGTGTCAGGTCGACCCGGCCACCCGCGGCAAGAACGACCGAGGCATCAAGGATCGAGGGTGGGTCGTTGATGTCGCGGCCGTCGTGGGCCACGACGCGGTACGGCGCGCCCGAGACGCTAATGATGATGGGACCGTCGTCGGTGTTGATGATCCGGGCCCGCACCGTCGCCCCGGCCGCCGCGTCGGCCCGCACCGTGCCAGTCTGACCGGCAATGGTGCGCTTCCCGTCGAATGTGTGCACCGGTACGATCACATCCGGCAGATCCGATGTGGACACGACCGGATCGACGACCAGAACGCCGAACAGCCCGTCGCGGACCTGCTCGTGGGAGACCTGATGCGAGTGATACCAGTAGGTCCCGGCTTGGTCGGCCCGGAAGCGGTAGACGAACTGGCCGCCAACTGGCACCGCGTCCTGCGTGACGCCGGCGACGCCGTCGGCAGCGTTGGGAACGTCGACGCCGTGCCAGTGCAGGGTTACCGCGTCCAGCACCGATTCATTGATGAGCGTCACCTGAATCAGATCGTGTTGACGCGCTCGGATGAGTGGGCCCGGAGATCGATGGTTCACGGTGTATCCGGCCATCTTTTCGCCGCTCGCCAACTCAAACGCCTCGTGCCGCGCCACGAGCGTGACCGCGACGTCAGGCTGCCCGCGGGTATCGCCAATGAGGTCTGCGACAGTCACGAAGCCGGGATGAACATGAGCAGGCCCGCCGCCGAAGTCCGGGTAGCCCATGTCGTCGACCGAGTACGTGGCGGGGACGAGGCTGTCGTACCAGAACCAGCCGAGTGAGCCGACGACCGCTGCGGTGGCCACGAGAGCTATGCCGACTCGCGACCACCGCGATCTTGTGCTCATGGCGCGGCTGCCTGCGCACGGGACGGTTCCGCGCTCGCGATCGCCGGGTCGGATGCCGTACGCGTCACGCGGGTGACCCGAAGGCCGGCGTACAGCGCCGCGGTGAACAGGACCAATGCGTTGAACCCGTGCAGCAGCCCCACGAACTCCGCGCCGAATGCGACGTACGCAAAGGTTACCTGCATCAGGACGACACCGAGAACGATGGCGGCCCAGGTGATTCCGCGCGGAATCCGAGCGAAGAACGAGACAATCATCAAGATGATGGCGAGCAACGGGATGAGGAACATGCCCGTGCCCCCGTGCAATCGGGCGCCGGCGTTGGGTTCATAGTTCTGAGACACGACCTGGCCGCCGTTGACATCGTTGATGATGCCGAACATGACGAACGCGATGAACGCCGCCTGGAGGGGAACTCCGGCAGCGACGAGATAGGCCAGTACCCGATAGGTTCGTTTCATCGTGTGCTCCTCCGTAGCGTGCTCACTTCTGGCTGACGGTAAGGCGCCCCGCCGACGCAGCCATCGGTGCTAGCCCCGGCGCTGACTCAGGGTGAACCCTGGTGGACTGATTCACGTGCGACCAATGCCCGTGCTCAGACGAGTCCACGAGTCTGATGTGGACTGTTGCCAACTCGAATCAGGGTCTGCCCTGATGATCTCGAGGCAACCGACGCGGACACTGCCGATGTGAAGGTACTGAACTTTGATGACATTGGCATTGGTACTTTCCCCGATGCCAGCCGAAAGTCAGCGCCCTACCGTTGAGGCGTCAGCCGTTGCCCCACTTGCGCCGGAGGAGTCGGATTGATGCATCGCTGGTTGGCGGGCGTGGACATCGATGTCGGACGAAGGTGCGTCGCCGTCATGTTCGCCGACTTCGTTGGCTTGGCTGACATGGTCGAATCGATCGGTGCCGAGCCGGCGTTCCGGAAGGTGTCGCCGATGATGGACCGGCTGATCGCGGTGGTCGCGGCACACGGTGGGGTCGTCCATCACATCGTCGGCGGTGCTTCGATGTCCGTGTTTGGCCTTGGCCCCTGGTGCGGCGACGAGTCGGCGCAGTTGGTGTCTGCCGGCGCCGCCTTGACGTCCATTGACGCGGACTTAGGTGCCCTTCCATTCCACGTTGGAATCGAATGCGGCGAGGTGGTGATCAGCCGGTCGTGGGAGCCAGCCGGATTCGCCGTATGGGGTGACGCCGTCACGGTCGCTCGGTGCCTTTGCGGGAGTGCAGATCCTGGAACTGTCGCAATCGGGCCGCGTCTGTCCGCACTCGCGGGAGCACGGGAAGGCGACGTCCTCGCAGCGGCCGGCAGACTGGCTCGTCCGCAGGCGTGGGGGTCGATCGGGCTTGGGCGACGGCAACCTGCGGGCGCTCTTACTCGCGCGGAGCTCGCGGTCGCTCGCCTGGTGGCCGAAGGCCTGTCCAATCCACAGATCGCTAAGCGCCTATACATCTCTCGACACACTGCCGAGACGCACATGAAGCACATCTTCGCAAAGCTCGGCATCTCCTCTCGGGCCGAGCTCGCGGCCAGAATCGCCAGCCGACTCATTCCTGGCGCAGCGTAGGCGCACGGCAAGGCGGCGTGAAGATACCGGAACTCGGGGATAGCACGCGGCCGGGTGCGAGATCAGGCTTTGCACCATGTATGCCCACGCCCGGCCGGTGACGGCCCTACTGCTAGTAATGACCACCCTTGGCGGAGCGATCACCGCGCAAAGCTCAAGACCCGCGCCGGGTCGATGGAGTGGGTCGTCGGGGCTCCTCATCCAAGGGGCGACCGTTGTCACAATGGATGACGCGCACACGGTCATTCCCCACGGTCGGGTGTTGGTTCGCGACGGTCGCATCGAGGCCGTCTGGAGTGGGCCGCAACCACCGGATGGCGTATCCGTTGACGGCGCGGCCGTGGTCATTGCCGGCCCACGGGATCTGGTCTTTCCCGGGCTGATCAACCTCCATAGCCACCCCGCCAACAATGGGTTGCCCGCGTGGTTGCCTCCCTCATCCCACGCCATTCCTGTGCAGGGCAAGGCGGGCACCGATCCGTACGCGAACCGATACCAGTGGGGGGCGGTCGGGTCACCAACGGCGCCGCCGGAGTTGCGCCGGCTCGTCGCCAATCCCCGCGACGTCCTAGGAACTGACCTTGGCTTGGGCCTTCAGGGCGAAATCGTGAAGTACGCGGAGGTTGCCGCCCTGCTCGGCGGCGAGACTGCGATCCAGGGCGCTGACCAGAATCCGGAGAGCGACGGCGTCCTCGTTCGGAATATCGACAATGACGCCTTCGACACCCGCATCGCACCCGCGACTGTTGCTTCGATTGACTCGTTCGGTGGCCCGAATCTCGCGAATCTGCTCGACGGAGCGCGCACTGGGCGGTACGACGCGTGGATGGTCCACCTCGCCGAAGGGGTACGCGATGCCGACCGCCGCCCCGGCGACCCCGTCTCTTCCCGCGCCGAGTTCAACACCCTGCGGGCCAAGGGCCTACTTGCCGACATCACTGTGGTCATCCACGGCACCGCGCTGGAACGAAACGACTTCGCGGCCATGCGGGCGGCACCGCCCGCCCGAGCCGACGCTATCGGCGACGGACGGGGCGCGAAGCTGGTGTGGTCGCCACTGTCCAATCTGATGCTGTACGGAAAGACGACGGACGTGTACGACGCTATGGCCGAGGGCGTCCTGGTCTCGCTAGGCACCGACTGGACGCCAAGCGGGTCCCACACGCTGCTGCACGAGTTGAAGATCGCCGATGCGGCGCTCCGAGACCCCCGACTCCTGGGCGGCGAACGGAACAAGGTTTCAGCGCTTGCGGTCGATGGCAAGACCGGCCTGGCTCGGCAGATCGCCGAGGAGGCCCTCGACCGCGAGCTCGCCGACATGGTCACGCGCAACCCCGCCCTCGCGCTTCGCTGGTACGACAAGGTTGGCTCCATCGAGGAAGGCAAGGTCGCTGACCTGATGCTCCTCCGCAGGCCCGACCGCACGCCCGCGCTTGGGCTGCCATCGACCGTGTACCGGGCGCTGATCGATGCGACCGAGCGGGATGTCTCACTGGTTCTCGTCGGCGGCGAGCCGCTCGCTGGCCAGATCGAGCTTATGTCCGCGCTGAAGCCGGGGGACTTCGAGATCGTGGCCAGTGCCGCCGGCGGTTTCGACAAAGCGGTCGACATCACGTCCACTTCGCCCGTTCCAGAGTCTGGAGAGACGCTCGAAGACCTGACCACGGAACTGCGTCTGGGCCTCGCCGCCCTCGGCGGTGATAACCCACCTCCGGGTGGCGGACCCGGCCCGCCGTCCAACACCTACAGCTATCTCAAGGCCCACGCCTCGGGTGGAGCGGCCGCGGGCCTTCCTGATGCCATCTTTCGGGGCCTGCTGGCGGCCAACGTCGGCGTGCTTCCGGATGGGTCACTCAATCTCGAGAAAGTACAGCTCACCCCGCTGCTCCAGGTCGACGACGACTTCATCGTTCACCTACTCCACGCCGACATCGACCCGACAACAGGCCTACTCGCCGACCTGACGCCGCCGTACCGGCTCTACCCGGCCAACCTGAATCACGTTGGACCTCTTGGCAACCCGCTCTCGGCGTTGGCGTGAAGAGTCAGGCCCCGATCCATTGTCGACCGTTTGCCTGACCGATCACTTGCTCGACCGCGCCGTCGCGAGCGTCGTCACGATGAGCCACGAGAGGTGGATCGTGGGCAAGGTGCGGCGGATCGTGTTCGAGCGAACGAAGGCGGGCTTGCCCTACCTATCCGACCACCTTGGGTTGGCTTCAACCTGATCTGTTCCGCCCGTTGACGGGTGTTCGCGGCTGGAATGTTACATAGCTCCGTCGGGCGGCTGTCCCGCTCGGCCAGCCGAGCGCGCATGTCGACTCGCTGCGAGATCTGCTGATCCCCTATCAGCGACGGTTGAAAACTAGCCGTCGTCGCTTGGTAAACCCGGCATCCCCCTTCGTCGTGTAGAGAGTATGGGCATGACGTCGCGTACCGGCCAGGAACCGCCGGTACTCAACGTGGACGGCTGGCCCTCGTTCGGCTTCTTCTACGAGCGGGAGTTTCCCGCGATCCGTGCGGTCGCATGGGCGCTGACCGGAAACGTGTGGACGGCCGAGGAGATCGCCCAGGATGCGTTCCTTCGTGCCCATCGCGAGTGGGAACGGGTCCGCGGCTACGACGACCCGGGCGGATGGGTCCGCCGCGTGACGATCAACCTCGCCACCTCGCGGCTGCGCCGAGCCGTTCGTGAGGTACGGGCTCTTGCTCGGCTTGCCGGACGCCGCACCGAGCATTGGCACATGCCGGACTCCTCCCGAGAGTTCTGGGAAGCCGTACGGTCGTTGCCGCGGCGGCAGGCGGCTGTACTCGCCCTGCACTATTTCGAAGACTTGCCGGTCGCGGATATCGCGTCTGTCCTTGGATTGGCCGAGGGGACCGTTAAGGCTCACCTGCACAAGGGGCGGGATGCGCTGCGCAAAGTCATTCGCCCGCACGGGGGTGGCAACGCCGTGAACCGCAACCACGATATCGACGTGCTGGCCGGTGTGGCCGCGCGAGCGCGCCAGGACCTGCACGCGCTGACGAGTCTGCGCCCGGTGCCCGCGTTGCCGTCGCGGTCAAGGCGTCATGGGGGCGCGCGTGAAGGCGACTGGCGTCGACTGCTGCGCTCGCGGGCCTTGGTCGGCGCCGCCGTGGCTGTGCTCGTCCTCGGCATTCTCGTGGGGTTCAGGCTGGCGGGCGACGGCGCGCCCGCCTCGCCCCGACCCAGCCCTTTGCGGCCCGGTGCGGAGGTGAACGGCATGTTCCTGACAACCGCCGCCCCTCTCGACACCGGCATGTTCATATATTGCGATCCGTACTTCTCCAACTACGGGATATATGTGAGGTACTGCTCAGTCCCTCAACTGCGGCTGATGATCGGCTACGGGAACCTCGCCGACTCGCAGGAGGAGCTCGAGCAGGGGTGGCGGGCCCAACGGTGGCGGCTGTACCTGGACGGCCAGGAGGTGGACCTCGCCGCGTTCGGCACGCTGCCCGACGGCACGTACTACGACCTCTACTTCCACCGCGAGGTGTGGGTGCGACAATTCGCCGTCACGATCATCCCGACCCCCGGCCGGCACACGGTCCGCTACGTGGTGGAGGAGTCGCCGGTCGGGGACGAACCGGGGGGTACTACAGATGTCACGTGGACGCTCAACGTGATCTAGTAATCATTGCCGCGAGGGCCGCGTCCATTGACCGAACCCGATCGAATCGTGCCTCATGTTCACCACGCCTGATCCATCTAACGTGGCCGTATCGAAAAGTGATACACGGCAATCTCCAACCGTGCATCTTGTGGAAAGAGAAGGCAATGCCTCGAGCAGCAGACTATTCCATCGCCGCCGATCGCCGTGACCGTCCGTGGCTCGACGGCGACCAGGACATGCGGCGGCCCGCGACACGACCGTTGTCGGTCGGGACGATGGGTCTCACCCCGCGAGAACTCGAGGTGCTAGGGCATGTCGCGGAAGGACGGACCAACGCGCAGATCGCCGCGAACCTCTTCATCACTGAAAAGACGGCCGACGCTCACGTGTCCAACATCCTTCGCAAGCTTGGTGCCGCGAGGCGCACCGAGGCAGTCGCGATCGCCTACCGACTCGGCTTCATCGACGGCTTCTGAAGGTTTCCGCGCTCTGCGACCCCACGCGGACACCGCCCAACCTCGGGGACTCCTGGCCGACCTCACGCCGCCGTACCGGCTGTGGCCCGGATCACGGGCGCCTGCGCAAGACTTCGACAGTGACTGTCCACGTGACCTCGATCGTGTCGGCGGGCGGGTCTCCGGCCGCCGAATTCGCTCGCAGGTAGCGCAGCGTGTGCTGGCCGGGGGTTGGGCTGACGAGGGTGACGGCCCACAGCCGTATCCACGTCCCAGCGACGTAAGGACGGTCGGCCAATCTGCCAAAGGCGGCCAGGTCCACCTCGTGGCCGTCGAGGTATAGCCGCCACCGCTGAGCCCGCCACCCCTGCTCGAGCAACTCCTGCGAGGCGGCGATGTGCCCGTAGCCCACCATCAGCCGCGGCAGTTGCGGGACCCGACACTCGCTCGCGTGGATCCCCGGCTCCAGCCTGATCGGATCGCAGGTGATGTCGAAGATCGTCGTGTCGGTTTCGTCGGCGGTTGCGAGGCGCATGCCGTCGAATTCCGCGCCTGGCCGAAGAAGGTTTCCTGCTTGGGGCGATGCGGTGCCGTTGCTGTCAGGACTGCAGCCTGCGACAAGCAGGGCGGTCATCGCGACAACGACCAAGGCGCATCCAACACCTCTGTTCATGGCCGTCAGGTTGGCATGACCCAGGACGACTGCACATCCCCGACTTCAGGTATCTCGATGGCTGAGTCCATGGTGGACCGTGTTGTCAGGACTTGCGCCGCCGGGTCCAACCCTTGCGCGATTTCGCGGCCTTCCCGGAGCGCGACGCCGTCACGCCGCGGCCGTGCGGACGGTTCTTGCGCAGCGTGATGATCATGTCGATAACCAGCGCGGTCCATCCAGTCTGGTGCGATGCGCCCAGCCCGGCCCCGTTGTCGCCGTGGAAGTACTCATAGAACGGGATCAGGTCGCGCCAGTTTGGGTCGCGTTGGAACAGCTCGAGCTGGCCGTGTACCGGGCGCCGCCCATTGCCATCGAGCAGGAACAGGTTCACCAGTCGTTGCGTCAGGTCTTCGGCGATCTCCCCGAATGTCTTTTTCTCCCCGGATCCGGTCGGATACTCGACGAGCAGATCGTCGCCGTAGAACTCACCGAACCGGCGCAGGCCTTCGATGATGAGGTAGTTCACCGGGAACCAGACCGGCCCCCGCCAGTTGGAGTTGCCACCGAACATTCCGGTCGTCGACTCGGCCGGCTCGTAGCCGACCGCGAAGTCATTGCCGGCCAACGTCACCGTGAATGGTTCGGCCAGATGGGCGCGCGAGAGCGTGCGCAATCCGTGCGGGGAAAGAAACTCCTCCGGGTCGAGCATCCGTACCAGGAGTCGCATCAGCTGGTCCGGGCCGACCGCCGCGAGCAGTCGCTGCTGTTGGCCGTCGCGGATGCGCCGCGAGTTCAGCGGGTCGGCATATTCCGGCTTGTTGCTCAGGAACCACCGCAGCCGCCCGGCCACCTCGGGCAGCCGGTTGAGCGTCACCGACGACAGGATCGACGTGGCCGCCAGCGGCAGCAGGCCCACGACGGAGCGCACCTTCAGCGGCACCTTCTCGCCGTCCGCCTGCCGGATCACGTCGTAGAAGAATCCGTCCTCGTTGTCCCAGAGCCCCTGCGCGTAGGCGGCCGAGGCGATGTACGCGAAATGCTCCAGGAACTTGGTGGCAAGGTCCATATAGGACGGTTTGCGCATGGCGAGCACGAGGCTCATCTCGAGCATGTTGAGCGCGTACATCGCCATCCAGGCCGTACCGTCGCTCTGCTCCAGCACGCCGGCGACCGGTAGCGCCGCACCACGGTCGAACGGCCCGACGTTGTCCAGGCCGAGGAAGCCGCCCTCGAAGACGTTGTTGCCCCCCGAGTCCTTGCGGTTGACCCACCACGTGAAGTTCATCAACAGCTTGTGCAGCACGCGTTCCAGGAAGTCGTAGTCGCGGGCTCCGTCCATTTCGAACACTCGAAGCGCGGCCCACCCGTGTACCGGCGGGTTCACGTCGTCCAGCGCCCACTCATACGCCGGCAGCTGCCCGTTCGGGTGCATGTACCACTCTTTGAGCAGTAGTAGCAGCTGCCCCTTGGCGAAGCCGGGGTCGACCCGCGCGATCGCCACACATTGGAACGCGAGGTCCCAGGCGGCGTACCAGGGGTACTCCCAGGGGTCCGGCATCGAGATCACGTCGAAGCTGGACATGTGCCACCAGTGCCGGTTGCGCTGGCGTGATGGTGGTGAGGGGAATCCCGCCGGGTCGCCGGTCAGCCACCGGGCGACGTCCCAGTGGTAGAACTGCTTGCCCCACATCAGCCCGGCGACGGCCTGCCGCAGCACCATCGCCTCGTCGGCGCTCGCGCCGCGCGGGGTCACCTCCGCGAAGAACTCGTCGGCCTCCCGCCTGCGGTCGGCCATCACCCGGTCAAACCCCTTACGCAGGTCCAGCTTGGCGTGGCTCAGCGCCGCCGCCTCCGGCGACCATTCATCAGCCGGTGTCGCCACTCGGGCGAGCCGGAGCCGGATCGTCTTCGTGCCGCCGGCCGGGACGTCGACTCTGTAGTGCAATGCTCCCTTGGTGCCGACACGCTCCGGATTCACCGTAGACTGACCGTCCACAATGTAGTCGTTGATGGCATCCTTCGGGTACGACGAGCGGTTCTCCAGTCCCCACAGCCGCCGGGCATTGGACTCGTTATCGCAGACGAGGGCCTCGGGCGAGTCCTCGCCCGCCAGCACGAGCCGGCCCAGCGTGCGGTGCTGGGCCACGAGCGTTCCCTCGTCGTACCCATGCAGGTCGGGCTTCTCGTCCCAACCGGGCAGTCCCCACGCCCAGGTGTTGCGGAACCAGAGGGTCGGGAGCACATGCAGCGACGCCGCCTCGGGCCCCCGGTTGGCGATGGTGATGAGCGCGCACAGGTCGGTCGGGCCGGCCTTGGCGTAGTCGACGGTGATGGACCAGTACCGGTTATCGTCGAAGAGCCCGGTGTCGACCAGCTCGAACTCCGGATCTGCCTTTCCGCGGGCGGCATTGGTGCGCACGATGTCGCCGTACGGGAAACGCCCCTGCGGGTAGTGGTAGCGCCAGCGCATGAATGAGTGGGTTGGCGTGGAGTCCAGGTACCACCAGTACTCCTTGGCGTCCTCGCCATGGTTGCCCTCGGGCCCCGCGAGCCCGAAGATCCTCTCCTTCAGGATCTTGTCGCGCCCGTTCCAGAACGCCATCGCGAAGCAGAACGTCTGCCGTTCGTCACAGATGCCGGCCAGGCCGTCCTCGTTCCACCGGAACACGCGCGAGCGGGCGTGGTCGTGCGGGAAGTAATCCCAGGCTGTGCCGTGGTCGCTGTAGTCCTCGCGGACCGTGCCCCACGCGCGCTCGGCCAGGTACGGTCCCCACGCCCGCCAGGCCGGATCGCCGGCGTTCGCCTCCACGAGTCGGGCCCGTTCGGCGCCCGTCGGCATCTCACTCACGATCCGTATTCTTCACGAACCGTGTTACGGCTCCGGAAACCACCTGTTCAGGTGGCCTCGGTCACCCCCTCTGTGCCGGCTTTGGGGTGGTCCCGCCAGACTCTTCGTGTGTTCACGTACGGGACGGCGGCATGCGGTCGCCTCGATGTCGGTGCCGCGCTGGAATGGCTGGTGCCGGACGGCCGCGGCGGCTATGCGATGGGGACCGCAAGCGGTCTGCGCACACGCCGTTACCATGGGTTACTCGTCCTGAGTGGCGACGTCCCGGCCCGACGCACGATGGCGCTCGCGTCACTGGATCCCGTGCTCACTCTGCCCGGTGGGGCTCGCGCCCGGCTGACCACCCACGAGTGGTCCACCGGCGTGGTGGATCCGCCCGGCCACGAACTGCTCGAGAGCTTCACGTGGTCGGACGGGCTTCCATGCTGGCGCTGGCGGGTCGGTGAGGTCGTGCTGGAACGCCGGATCGCCATGCGGCACCGATCACCCTCCGTAGCCGTAGTGCATACCTTGCTTGCCGGCGGCCCCGTCGAGCTGACGGTTGAACCGCTGTGCACGTGGCGCGACGTCCACGGTGAACGGCACGCCAGCGACGGCCTGAGGGTCACTGCTACGGCCGACGGCGTCGTGGTCGAGGACGCCTACCGGGTTGCCGGGACGGGCTTTGAATCCGACGCCGAGTGGTACGGCGGAGCCTTCCACCGCGAGGAGGCGCGCCGGGGACTCGCGGCGTCTGAGGACCTGCTCCGGGTCGGCCGGTTCCGCCAACGGTTGACGGTGGGCGAAAGCCTTGAGATCAATGCCTGGGCCGGTGACCTCGCGACGCCGCCGCCACCCGCGCGCACCGTTGTCGCGGACGCTGCGACCCGAAACGCGGCGCTGCTGCGCTCCGGTGGAGCCCTGGGCCTGGCGGCGGACGCGTTCATCGTTCGCACGGCGTCCGGACCCGATGTCGTCGCGGGCTATCCCTGGTTCGGTGCGTGGACGCGCGACACGATGATCGCCTACGAGGGCCTGTTCCTCGCCACCGGGCGGGTCAATGAAGGACGCGAGCTGCTGCGCGCCTACGCCGGCACGTTGTCGGAGGGGATGCTCGCCAACACGGCCGACACCGGGCAGACCGAGTACAACACCGCCGACGCGACACTCTGGTTCCTGCATGCGGTTGACCGGCACGTCGCCGCGACCGGCGATACCGATCTGGCCGCGGAGCTCATTGAGCCCCTGGATGAGGTGGTACGCCACCACCTCGCCGGGACGCGGTACGGCATCCGGATCGACCGCGATGGCCTGCTCACCCAGGGCGCGCCCGGACGTGCGTTGACGTGGATGGACGCCGTGGTCGCCGGGGTCGCGGTGACGCCCCGGCCGGGTAAGGCGGTCGAGCTCAATGCCTTGTGGGTCAACGGATTGGCGGCAGTCGTTGGCCTGCGCTCCGCGATCGGACGCGACGTGGCCGACCTCGACAAGCTGCGGGCGACCGCGACGGCGTCGTTCCAGTCCCGCTTTCCGTCGCCGAGAGGATGGCTGTACGACACTGTGGACGGTCCGTCGGGCGACGACGCGTCGCTGCGGCCCAACCAGTTGCTGGCGTACGGGCTCCCGTACGCCCCGCTGCGCGACGCCGATCCCTCGGCGGTGAATGCGATCGGGCGGGCCCTGCTCACCCCGCTCGGCCTACGCAGCCTGGCCCCGGGCGAACCCGGGTACCTCGGCCGGCATCAGGGCGATCCAGGCGCGCGCGACCACGCGTACCACCAGGGCACGGTGTGGCCCTGGTTGATCGGCCCCTATGTCGACGCCGCGATCGCAACCGGCGTGCCGGTGAGCGGGGTGCTCGATGGCCTCTTCGCCCATCTCGGCGAGTGGGGCGTGGGTTCGGTGAGCGAGACCGCTGACGGCGACGCGCCCCACGCCGCGACCGGATGTCCGTTCCAGGCCTGGTCGGTCGCGGAGGTGCTCCGCGTCGCCCGACTATCCACATAGGACCTGATGAGCAGCGACGCCGATTCTGACCGGTTCGGATTAGGCTGGGCGCGGAGGCCCGATGAAGCTCAAGCTCGACCTACACGACATCTACAACCGGGGCAGCGACATCGACCGCGCGCTCAACGACATCATCGCCCAGGCGGTGGCCAAGCGCGCGCCGCTCGTCGAGATCATCCCCGGCAAGGGGTCGGGCCAGCTCAAGAAACGGGTGCTGCGCTTCCTCGAGCAGAAGGAAATCAAGGCGCTCTATCACCGGGTGGAGAAGGACTCGGACAATTTCGGCCGGATCTTTGTCCACTTTAGATGGACCGACGACCGCCGCCGCTGACCTCCTGCCTGCGCCTGTCCGGCCACTGACAGCCCGTGCCGGCCTGTCCGGAAGCGCCCGATTTCGCCGGAGCACTGGACCACCCCGACGGCGGTAGAGTCCTACCTCGGCATGGTCGGATTCGGACAACCCTCGATCGCGGACGTGAGCTTCCGCAACCCCCGCCACCCCGTGGTGGGCGTTCACACGCTGCGTCTGAAGGACCTCTACGAGCGGGGCGGCCCCGAACCCACGGCCCGCCACCGGATTCCCGTGCACCTGCTCGCCCTGGTCACCGCGGGCCGGGCCAGTTTCAGCGTGGACTTCGAGACGTACCCCTGCCGTCCGGGTGGACTGCTCTGGGTGCGGCCGGGCCAGTTCGTCGGCTTCCCGCCGCCGGGGATCGACGCGACGTTGGTGCTATTCGAGCCGCACTTTCCGTACGAGGCGATCGGCGCGCCAGCGATCGGTCCCGGTCCGGCACGGGCCAGCCACGGCACGTACTGGCAGCCGGGTGGCGACGACAGTGAGGCGATCGTCGACGGTGTGAGCCAGCTCGAAATCGATTACACGCGAATGGTCGCGGGCGACGACATCCCGATCGCGGTGCTCCGCCATCAGCTGGCCGCACTGTTGCTACGGCTCAGTCGCCTGGAACCCGAGGGCGGTCCGGGACAGGCCGCGGCCGACAGCGAGATTCTCATGCGGTTCCGGCAACGGATCGACGAACAGTTCATGGCCACCCGGCAGGTCGAGGACTACGCGCATGAACTCGGTTGTTCCGTGCGTACCCTGACCCGGGCGAGCCTCGCGGCCACCGGCCGTACCGCCAAGCAACTGGTCGATGACAGGGTGGCGCTGGAGGCCAAGCGACTCCTCGCCGAAAGCAATCTTCCGGTGGCCGAGGTGGGCACGCGGCTGGGCTTCTCCGAGCCGACCAACTTCGGACGGTTCTTCGCCCGTACGGTCGGCTCGTCGCCCGGCGCGTTCCGGAGCGAGAGCCGCCGCGCCGCGGCCGAGGCGGACCTGGCTCCGGCGACCACACCGCCGGCGCAGCCGCTCGCGGCCGCCCTCGCCAAGGCCGGCGCCGGCCGTTCCGCCGGACCGCTACCACCCATCGAGGATCTGAGCGACCGCGGCCTGACCATCCGGCGGCCGCGTCGCACGTGACGACCGTTCGGGTGCCGGGTGTCCGTTTCGGCGTAGCGAGCGCCCTGGCTGGGTAGATGCTGAGCAGACCCACTCGCCGAAGGAGGCGCAATGTCGACGCAACTGGTCCGCGACATCATGACAACCTCGATCGTCGGCCTGGCCGCGAGCGCCACGTTGGTCGAGGCGGCGCGCGACATGCGGGTCTTCGACATCGGCGACGTCCTGGTCATCGACGGAGACCGCGTTACAGGCATCGTTACCGACCGTGACATCGTGATCCGGGCAATCGCGGCGGACCGGGACCCCGCGCAGACCACCGTCGGCGAGATCGCGAGCGCGGATCCCGTCGTGATCGAGCCCGACCAACCGGCAGCCGACGCGGTCCAACTGATGCGCGACCACGCGCTGCGCCGGCTACCGGTGTGCGAGAACGGACACCTGGTCGGCGTCCTGTCGCTGGGCAACCTCGCGACCGAACGGGATCCAGAGTCGGCGCTGGCCGACATCAGCGCGGCGCCGCCGGATCATTGATGCTGGCCGAGGCGCCGGGGCGTCCACAACGGAGGCGTTTCGTCGCCCAGCGGCAGCCCGTAGGATTGGCCGTGTGACAGCGGCCCACCTGACCGTCGCGGAGACGCGCACAGCCGATGAAGCCGTGCTCGTTCTCACGGGCGAGATCGACATAGCGACGGCGGGCTATCTTCGCGAAGCCGCAGCGCGAACCATCGCATCGCCCCCGGCACGCCTCGTGCTGGACTTCGCGGGCGTTTCGTTCTGTGACTCGCAGGGACTGTCTGCACTGATCGCACTTAACCGCGACGTCAAGGCGGTGGGCAGTCGGTTCATCTTCATCAACGTGGGCGAGTTCATGGGGCGACTGCTCGACATCACGGGGCTGCGGGCGGCGTTCGAGGTCGTCGATTCGGGCTGACGGGGTCAGCCCAGCCACGCGGGCGGGGTCGCGAGCATTGGTTGGGTCATTTAGCGTGGCGAGGACCCCGTCCGTCCTCGACAAGGAAGACCATGGCTGACCCGATCACACCGGCCCCCGCCGAAGCTCCCAAGAAGAAGAACACCGGCAAGATAATCGGCATCGTGGCCGCAATCCTGCTGGTTCTGTGCGGCGCGGGCGTCTTCGGCGCCTACCTGCTGCTGAACAAGGCCGTCGACGTGGCCTACGCCGAAGGAAACTGCGTCGACCAGCTGAACACCGGATCGACGGCCCAGGTGGCGATCCCGCAGCCGGTGCAATGCTCCGACAGCAAGGCGAAGGCGAAGATCCTCAAGGTGTACGACGACAAGAAGGCAAGTGACGCCCAGGATCTCTGCGGCAACGTGCCGGGCGCGATCAGCTTCGTTGAGATCAGCTTGACCAACGGCTCGACCAAGCTGCTCTGCCTCGGCGCCAACTAGCGACACCGCATCAGGCCCCGCTGACCGTGGGGTCACCCGCCGATCTTGGAAGAATGCGCGTGCCCAGAGATCGAAGCACGCGCATTTCTCCAAGATCGCCGCACGACAGAAGATCGCCGCACAAACAGAAGATCGCCGCACAAGCAGAACAGCGTCAGGCCGCTTCCACCAGGGCGGCGCGCAGGTTCCCCAGGGTCTGCGAGAGCAGGCGTGACACGTGCATCTGCGAGATGCCGAGTTCCGCCGCGATCTGCGACTGCGTCATGTCACCGAAGAAGCGCATCGTGAGGATCTTGCGCTCCCGCTCCGGCAGCGACGCGAGCAGCGGCTTGACCGACTCACGGTTGTCGACCGCGGCCATGCCGGGATCGTCGTCGCCGAGCGGGTCGGCCACGTCGAGATCGGTGTCGGGGCCGGCTGGGGCCGACAGCGACAGAGGGTGGTACAGCCGGCCGATTTCGATCGCCTCGGCCACCTCGTCCTCGGTCACGTCGAGGTGCCGCGCGATGTCGGTGTTGGTCGGCGAGCCGCCCTGGGTCTGGCAAAGCTCGACGCGGGCGCGGTTGACCTGCAGCCGTAGCTCCTGCAGGCGGCGAGGAACCTTGATCCGCCAGCCCTTGTCCCGGAAGTAGCGCCGGATCTCGCCGACGATCGTGGGCGTCGCGTAGCCGATGAACTCGCAGCCCCGCTCGGGGTCATACCCATCGATCGCGTTGACGAGACCAACCATCGCCACCTGGGTCAGATCGTCGCCGGGCTCGCCGCGGTCGCGGAAGCGCCGGGCCAGCCGCTCGGCGAATGGCATGCAGTCCTCGATGGCCTGGCGTCGCAGCTCGGCCCGGTCGGCGGACTCCGCCGGGAGGCTGCGCACCGCGGCCAGTAGGCCATGAATGGTGATATCGCGGCTGCCCGGCCAGCGGGGGTCCGCCGCGTGATACGGATCGGGTTCGCTGTCCTCCTCCGAGAACTCGGCCAGGATGTCGTCCGGTGTGTCGTAAATGGACAGTCGCTTGTCGAGACTGACGATCTGCAGCACTTCTCGATTCAGACCTCGGGCGCTCACGGTCCGTAGCGCTCCCCCGGCCTCCTCGGCCCGGCCCGCGACGCCGACCAGCATCCCGGTCGCGCCGGCGTCGAGCATCCGTACCCGGGAGAGATCGAGGACGAGTTGGAGGCGCCCTTCGTCCAGGCGGGCGTCGAGAACTGCCCGCAGTCGTGATGTCGTCGCCATGTCGAGGACTCCCTCGACCAGCATCAGAATCCGCATCTCCGAGTCGTCGTACGTCGATCCGCATGTCAGCCCCTTCCGGGTTGCTGCCGTGTGTTAGGGCGCACTTGTGCTCGTCTGTGTTGTGATCCTCTAACCAATCCTGCCGGGCTTCAAACCCGGCCCGGCAGCCGATCCGCCGAACGGCGCGGCAGGCCTCCCCCAAATGGATGACTTTTCGCAGGTCAACTGGTCTGTCAGGAGAAGACAGGCGCCGGCCGCACGCGGACCGTTGCCCACACGATCTTCCCAAATGGTGGGACAAAATTGCCCCACGAAGAGGAGAGCGCCTCGACCAGAACGAGGCCTCGTCCGCTTTCGGCAGACTCGTCCAGTAATCCTGTGATCTTGGCGTGACCGGCGCCGTGGTCGCGCACCGCGATGTGCAGCAACGGTGCCACCAGCCGCAGCGTCAGCTCGATCGGAGTGCCGGCATGCACGACGGCGTTGGTGACCAGTTCCGAGGCCACCAGCTGCGCCGTCTCGCTCACCAGTTTTGCGTCGCCACCGATCCCGAGCTCGGCGCAGAACTCCGCAACCGCCGTGCGGGCCAACCCGGGCGCGTTCCGGTCGGCCGCGATGTGCTCGCGCCGCCATGGCGGCACGGGAGACTCGGTGAGGTGAGCCTGAGCCACGCTCCGGTCCGGACACATCGGTACGTAATCCAACACACCCAGTCGGCGGGCCTCTTCGTGCAGGCGATCGTTGGGACCAGCGAACACGAGGTCGGTGCCGGGCCAGGTCCGGTTCTGTTTCGCAACTGTCGCGACCACCGCGAGCCCGATGCCGTCGGCGACGTCGAGACCGTCGACCTCGATCACCACACCCGCCGCCTGCTCGGCCACCGCCTCCAATAACGCTGCCCCTAGGTCAGGGGCAGTGATCGAGTCGAGCACGCCGGACGGACGCAACCGAACGATCGGATGCGTCCGCTCGAGCTCGATGGTCAAGCCACCGCTCACCTGTTTTCCTGTCCACTCCCGTGATGCGGTCCACTCCGGCCGGCTGGCCCGTGGTGGACGGGCCGTGCGTGACATCACGGCACCGCTGGCAATCAGATCACGACGCCGAGCGTCGCGAGACAGCGCATCACGACGGATCACGCCCCGATGCGTTGGCGTAATTGTCCCGCGGGTCGGCGGCGCGCTGCTTGGCCAACGCAGCGCGAGCCCGGGCCCGCTCGATCTTGCGTTCCAGCCGACTGACATCGACGAGTCGATGCGCCCCGATGGCGTCCCGCCAGCCCAGTTCCCGCAGCATGGCGCGCTCTGTCTCGCTGAAGCCACCCCACACGCCGTATTCCTCGCCGACCGTCAGGGCATGCGTCGCGCACTCCGCGCGCACCGGACAGCCGTGGCAGAGCCGCTTCGCGGCCGCCTCCCGCAGGCGCCGGCTGATCCGTCCGAGGTCGTCGTCCGGGTGGAAGAACTGAGCACCGGTGCGGTCTCGGCAGCGACCGACGATCTGCCACTCCCACGCGTCGCTGATGGGACGAAGCGCACCTGCCATCTTGGCCATGTGGTCACCTCCTGAACGTTTGAGCCCGTGCGACTGACGCAGCCGTGGTGGGCCACGCGTCGGCGACCCACCACGGCGGACGTGGCTCGGGGGAGGTCCAGCCACGCGTCAACGGACGGCTTAGGTGAAGACGCTGACGCCACCCGGTCCGACGAGCAGGCCGACGACGATGAGCACGATGCCCCAGAGGATCTGGCTGCGGAACAGCGCCAGGATCCCGGCCACGACCAGAATCACCGCGAGAATCCACAAGATGAGTTCCATGGCCGGTCGGATACCCGCGTCGCGGCGGGCCAAACACGGGTCCGAATCACAACGATCTAGACCTTCCCGGCCACCCGGCGCAGCGCCTCGTCGTACTCATCATTCGGATACATCGCCGCGGCCATGCGCAGGTGGGGCAGCGCCTCAGCCGGGCGGTTCTGGCGCTCCAGGGCGCGGCCGAGCACGAAGCGTGCGTAATGGTCGGTCGGATCGCGATCCACGAGCACCTTGAGCTGGGCCTCGGCCCGGCCCAACTGCGCGGAGTGGAAGTAGGCCCGGGCGAGCAACAGCCGTACATCGCTGTGGTCCGGTTCGGCCGCGACGATCGGCTCCAGGATCTGGGCGGCGCGGATCGGGTCACCCGCATCGAAGAGCATCGTCGCCCGCCGGTACTCGGCGAGGAGGTCATCCACCGACCGCAGTCTACCGGCCGCCCGGCCGGGAGGCTGAGCTCCGAGGAACGAGGAACGAAGCCGAACTGGCCCACGCAATACCGCAGGGAGGTCCGCGTCGGCAGGATCGGTCGACTCGGCCCGGCGTTTCGACCGTTTCTCGGCCTTTGCACTGAGGTATGGTCCGGCCGCGATGAAAGATCTACTCCTCACCTGGCGCCTTCGACGCCGGGCCGCTTCCGTGTTCGGCTGGCGTTCTCTGCGCCCACAGCAGGTCCGCGCCATGCGGGCGCTGCTGCGCGGCCGGGACGCGATGGTCGTCCTCCCGACGGGCGCCGGGAAGTCGGCCGTGTACCAGGTCCCGGCGACGATGCTCCGCGGGCCAACGCTGGTCATCTCGCCGTTGCTGGCGCTGCAGACCGACCAGATCGCCGGTCTCGCCGGACGCGGCCACTCGTCGGTCCAGGCGGTACGGGTGAGCTCGGCCGAGTCCGCCAAGCAGCAACAGGAGAACCTCGACGCGGTGCGCGCCGGTAGCGCCCGTTTTCTGTTCATCACTCCGGAACAGCTTGCCCAACCCGAGAAATTGGCGCAGGTACGGTCGCTGCGCCCGGCGCTGGTCGCGGTCGACGAAGCCCACTGCCTGTCGTCGTGGGGTCACGACTTCCGGCCCGACTACCTGACCCTGGGCCACCTGCTGGCTCAGCTCGGGCCGAAGAAGGGCAAACGCCCGGTCATCGTGGCCCTGACGGCGACCGCCTCCCCTCCGGTCCGGGATGACATCCGCGACCGGTTGCACCTGCGCGACCCGGAGACGGTCATCGGTGGGCTCGACCGGCCGAACCTCTATCTCGAGGCGAGCAACTGCCCGACCGAGGATTACCGGTGGCGACGGCTCGTCGCGCTGCTGGCCGCGGATGGCGGCTGCGGCATCGTCTACGTCCCCACGCGCCGGCAGGCCGAGGAGAGCGCGCGCCGGCTCCGGGAGGCGGGTTACCGCGCCGAGCACTATCACGGCGGCATGGCTCCCGGGCTTCGCAACCGCCGGCACCAGGACTTCCTCGCCGGCGACGTCCCGGTCATGGTCGCCACGTCTGCGTTCGGGATGGGCATCGACAAGCCTGACATCCGTTGGGTCGTCCACATGGCGTTGCCAGACTCCCCCGACAGCTATCTACAGGAGATCGGACGCGCCGGTCGCGACGGCGCAGCGGCCCGGGCGCTGCTGTTGTTCCGCGCGGAGGACGTGGCGCTGCAGCGGTACTTCAGCGGCGGCGCTCCAGCGGAGTCGGAGATCCGGGACCTGGTGGCGGTGCTGCGGCAACGCCCGCAGGACCGGGCCGAGTTGCGCGCTCGCAGTGGCTTCAGCGCGCGGAAGCTGACCCAGTTGCTCACGCTGCTCGAAGAGGTCGGCGCGGTGGTACCCGACCCGGACGGCCGGCTGAGCAGCCCAACCGATGCGCCGCTGCCGGTCGAGGCGGCCAAGCTGGCACTGGCCGAAGTGGAGCGCCACCAGACCGTGCAGCGCACGCGGGTGGACATGATGCGGCAGTTCGCGGAGAGCCGGACGTGCCGCAGCCAGGGATTGCTGACGTACTTCGGTGATCGGCTCGACAACCCGTGTGGACACTGTGACAACTGCACCGCGGCAACCCCGGCATCGGTCGAGCCGAACGGCCGGCGTCCAAAGTCCACACTGGTACGGCCGAAGCCCGCCGCCCCGCCTAAACGATCAGACCGGGTGGCGCCGCCGACCAAGCCCGCGTCTGTTCCGGTGCCGGCCGGAGCCGGCGCCAGCCGTACCGAGGAGCCGTTCCCGTTGCACAGCACGGTTCGTCATCGCACCTGGGGCACCGGCACGGTGCTCGGCTACGAAGATGACCGAATGACGGTGCTCTTTGACTCGGTGGGCTATAAGACCCTCTCGGTGGGAGTCGTCCGCAAACAGAATCTGCTGGTGTCCGAATGAGACTCTTCAGCGATTGACGCACATGTCCGAATGAGCGGGTTTGCCGCGCCGTACCCACAAAGACCGCAGTCAAACGTGGACACTCGGGCGATGCCCGACGGCGTTACCGATCAATAGGGTGACGGCCATGTCGAAGCGAACAGTCCCAGTGGCCGGTGCCATCGCCACCGCCGTGATCGTGCTCCTGTTCGGCAACCCGCCGTTCGTCGAATGGATCCAGAAGAACGTCAGCTCGGATACCGCGATCGGCTATGTGCTGCATTGGCTGATCTGGCCCAAGTGGCTGTTCACGCCCCCGGGCGGGAACATGACCGCGTACGTGGCCTATGAGCTGCGAGCGCTGTTGATCATCATTCTGGTTTTCGGGATCCTCGCGATGGTCGCCAAGGGCATCGGCTCCGCCGGCGTCGGCTTCATCGTCGGCTGGGTCGCGGTGATTCTCGGCGCGGCGCTGGCCGCGTTCATCACCTACTTCATCTCGCCGATCGGCGGCGAGGGCTCCGCGCTCGCAGCGCTTCAGGCCGGTGGCTCCTACGGACTGTTCGTCGGCTGGATCGTCGGCCTCGTCACCGCCATGGCGAAGCGGGGCTGAGCTCAAACTGCATCGAAAGACGACGCGCGGAGGTTCCACCGAGCCGCAGCTCGTCGAGAGTTGTCGCATAAGAACGCTCCCATTCCGCAGGGCTTGAAGCGTTGCGGAATGGGAGCGTTCTTGTCCTGTGTGGACCGCGAGTGCGAGGAGCGAGCTTGCGAGCCCCGCAGCGCGAAGCAAACGGGGCACGGTCAGACGTTGCGCACGACGTCGCCGCCGTTGACGACCACCTTGATGTCACGCAGCTTTGAGGTGGCCGGGCCCTGGGCGACACTGCCGTCCTCAATGTGGAACCGGCTGCCGTGGCACTCGCACACGATCTCCCGGTTCTCCACCCGTGCCACGGTGCAGCCCTGGTGGCTGCAGACGCTGCTGAAGCCGCGGAAGTCACCCGCGGTCGGTTGGGTGACGACAACACCATGCGTTGTGACCACTCCCCCACCAACCGGCACCTCGCTCACCTTCGCCACGGTGATCGGCCCGGTGGGCTGGGGGCGAGCCGTCGGGTTGCCGTTGTAGACCTCGCAGCCGGCCACGGTCACTACGACGGTCGCCCCGGCACCGGCGAGAACGGCCCGGCGGGTCACACCGCCATCAGAGATGTCGTTAGACATGCCCATCCTTCGCATCTAGAACTTGAGGCCGTGGGTTCCGAAGAACCACAGCGATGACGTGAGCCAGACGCCAACCAGCGCCGCAAAGACGAGTCCACCAAACAGCGGCAGCGCCCACCCGGGCATTCCCTTCCGGGACAGAACGAGCATCTTCACCGTGAAGACGCCGAAGAAGAAGCAGCCGAGCAGCGAATGGATGATCACCCGGGGTGAGGTGACCTCGAAGCCGAGCGCGTAGAGACACTGCACCGCCACTGGTACGGCGACCAGAAACGCACCTCGACCCGACCAGCGGTGCAATCCTCCGACCCAGGATGGAGCGCTCTTGACGCCTGGCAACTTGCCGTACATCGCCAGCGCCGACACCAGCTGGACCAGCGCGAGCACGAACGCGATCGTGGCAAGCCAGGTCTTCGCGGCGACAATGCTGGAGAAGCCGGCAACGCTGATCGTGATCAGGGTGCCCGCGTGCAACCGTCCGTAGACGCCCAAGCTCAGTGCCACTGCGCCACCGATCAGCGCCGGAACGATGAGCTTCGCCGCGCCACTGGTCTTCGGCGCTACCGTTTCCACGGTCATTCCTCGCTCCTTCAGCTGAGCTTCGTGCCATCGACGACCGCGGCCGTGACGGTGGTGTTGTCGATGACCGCGGTCAGGTTGGCCAGGTTGAGCTGCGGCGCTGGCATCACGATGGTGCCCTTGCGTGTGGTCCCGACCTGCCGGCCGTCGGCGAGGACGATCCATCCGCCGATGATCTGCGCGTCGGCCACGAAGGCGTTGGCCCGGTAGAGGCCGGACGGCGGAGCGACCGCACCAAGGGCGAATGTCCACTGTCGACCGGTGGCGTTGACCGTACCGGTCGCCTGCCCGTTGGCGTAGGTGCCGGACAGGGTTGCCCCGTCGCTTCCGGTCAAGGTGAGCGTGCCGCCGCTCCCGGTGCCCTGCAGCCAGGCCTCGGCGCTCCGGCCGTCACAGATGTAGGCGATCGCCTTCCCGTCCTTGACCGCGATCGCGAGGCTCGCCCCGCCGCCGCCCACGCTGCCGGCGTACGTGACCGGAGCCTCGGCGACCGCCGTCGGCGCGGGCGTGGTGGGCGCCGCGGTGGACGGCGCCGCAGCCGCGGAGGTCTCCTCGCCGTACGAGGTGTCGTTCGGCGGCGCGGCACTCTCTTCCGCCGCCCGGGTCGCGTTGCTGTTCAGCACCAGGAGGACCGCGGCGAACAAAGCGCCGGCCACCAGGGTGACGATGGGTCCCTTTATCTTCATGGTTGCGCCTCGCTCGTGCTCTTCTCGCGCGTGGTTGAGCCAGGGTCGGTTCATTGAACCGCGCCGACCCGGCCGGGGTCTGCGTACTTCTGCACAGACTTTCACCGGTACGTTTCGGCTGTGGTCCGCCGTACGGTTAGTCGTAAGGTGATCCCGGTCCACACACCGTGAACGTCCGTCACTGTCCGGAGGTCGTCCGTGTCCGGACCGCTTCAGTCACCGCACCTCCCGCCGGCGGTGCAACCAGCCAGGGTGCTGGTCTGGTCGTTGCACCTCGCGCTGCCCGTGGCCGCGCTATGGCTGCTCCTCGCCCGGCCGCAGATCGACGCCGTGTGGCAGCACCAGCCGAGCCATTTCTGGCTCGTGCTCGTCGTGGCGGCGGTCAATGTGGCCCTCGGGGTGCGCATGAGCGTGGCCGCGCGTCGGCATACCGACGCCCGGTTGTTCCTGGTATCGCTCGCGTTCCTGTCCAGCGCCGGGTTCCTGGCGCTGCACGCGCTCGCGACTCCGGGAGTGCTGCTGTCGCATCCGAACGCGGGGTTCGATGTCGCGCAGCCAGTCGGTCTGGCCGTCGCCTCGGTTTTTGCGGTGGCGTCCTGCCTGCCGTTCAAGGTCGACCGGCCGGGGACATTCCGCACCCTCGTGGTCGTGCGGGCGGTCGTCGCCGGAGCCCTCGTCGCCTGGGCCGTAGTGTCACTGGCCGACCTGCCGCCGCTCAACCATGCCCCGGCCGCCAAGGACGTCGAAGGCCCACTGGTCGTCGTGGCGGTCATTTCCGTCGGGCTGTACCTGATCGCGGCGGTGCGTTTCTATCTGCTGCACCGCCGATCGCCGGCTGCGGTACTACTCAGCCTGGTCACGGCGTTCGTCCTGCTCGCCGAGTCGATGGTGGCGGTAACGCTCGCTCCGAAGTGGCACCTGTCCTGGTGGGAATGGCACGTCCTGCTGACGTTCGCGTTCGGCTTCGTGGCCTACAGCGCGTACGTCCAGTACCGCCGCGAGGGCTCGAGCGCCGGAATCTTCGACGCCGTCGCGCTCAAGGCCACCAACGAACGCATCCGGGCCGAGTACGGCGCCGCGCTCGAGGAACTCGTCACGAGCCTGCAGGAGCAGGAACACAGCGCCACCGAGGTCGCCCCCGACGCCCGGATCGCGGCCCGGCTCGCCGAACGGTTCGGACTCACCGAGGGACAGACCGCGGTGCTCGACCGTGCGGGCGCCGCCCTCGCCACCGAGCGCGAGCGAAATCGGCGGCTGGCCGCGCTGGTTGACGCCGGTGAGCAAAGCCGAGCTGGAGGCCACACGATTCTCCGTGGCCGAGAGCGAGGCCCCAGCGAGCAGGGCTTGGTCGCGCTCGACGACAGTGAACTGCTCGACGAGGTACTGCGGCGGGTCCGCCCGGCCTACGGCGACGTCACCGTGAGTCTGGTGTCGGACGGACGGCTCACAGTGGACGGTCAGGACTACGACCCCCAGCGGCTGGCCGCGCCGGGACCGCACGACATGGACGGACGTTACCTGTATCCGTTGTGGGTCAAGGGTCGCGTGGCTGGGGTGTTGTCGGTACCGAGTCCGTCCGGGTTCCGGGTGCCGGCCACCCGTGCGGATGACCCACTGGTGACGACGCTTGCCACGCAACTGTCCATCACCCTCGAGAACGCCCGGCTCTACCGCGAGCTCGGCACGCTGTTCCGCCAGTACATGTCGCCCGACGTGGCGGCGGCCCTGCTGGCCGATCCGGATCAGGCCGCCCTGGGCGGGTCGGTGGTCGAGGTGACCGCGCTCTTCGCCGATCTGCGGGGCTTCACCACCTTCTCCGAGGGGGTCGAGCCGGCCGAGATCGTGCGGATGCTCAACCGCTACCACGGCGCCGCCGTACCGTGCATTTTGGACAATGGCGGGACCATCGTGCAGTTCGTCGGCGACGCGTTGCTGGCGCTGTTCAACGCCCCGGCCCGCCAACCCGACCACGCTCGTCGCGCGGTCAACGCGGCATTGGGGATGCAGCGGGTCGTCGAGCAGATCGCCGCGGGCGAACCGGGCTGGCCTCGGCTGCGGGTCGGCGCGAACACCGGCCCGGCTCTGGTCGGCAACATCGGCAGCGAGACATTGCGCGGCTTCAACGCGATGGGTGACGCGGTCAACGTCGCGGCCCGACTGCAGACACTCGCCGAACCCGGACAGGTGGTTATCGGCGAGGCGACTCTGCTCGCACTGGGTCCATCCGCGACAGTGGAGCCACTGGGCGAGCTCACCGTCAAGGGCCGCCAGCAACCCGTGAAGGCTTATGTCGTGACCGGACTCACCCCGTGAGCACCTCCCGTGAGTTCTTCGACCAGCTGACTCCCGATGAGGCAGCCGCATTGGAGAAAGCAGGCCGGCGACGCGACTACCGGCGCAGCTCGGTGCTCATGCGCGAGGCCGACCGGTCGGACTGGGTGCTCATCCTGCGTACCGGCCGGGTGAAGGTCGCGGTGGACACAGCCAGCGGTACCGAGGTGGTGCTCGCGGTACGCGGGCCGGGTGCCCTGCTCGGCGAGCTCTCCGCGCTCGACCGGGAACCTCGCTCCGCCACGGTCACCGCACTGGAGCCCGTGAGTGCCCTGCTCGTGCCAGTGTCGGAGTTCGAGGCGTTCCTGCAGGGTCACGGGCGGGTGGCGTACCTGCTCATGCGTACGGTCATCGGCCGTCTGCGCGACGCCGACCGCAAGCGGATCGAGTTCGGCGCCCACGACACGATCGGCCGAGTGTCCGCCCGGCTCGTCGAGATGTCCGAGCGCTTCGGTCAGCCAACCGCGGACGGCCTCAAGATCGCCTTGCCGTTCTCGCAGGACGAGCTCGCCGGTTGGATCGGCGCCTCCCGAGAGGCGGTGAGCAAAGCCCTCGGAGTGCTCCGCTCCGCCGGCGCGATCCGTACCAGCCGGATGTCGGTGGTCGTCCGCGACCTCCCCGACCTCCGCCGCCGAGCTGAATAGCGCTCGACTCTCGCGCCGATCATGTCCGGCACACCATGATCGACGCGAAATGTCCGCTTCCAAAACATGATCACGGGGATCTTGGCGGCCGTGGATCAGCTATACCGGGTCACAAAACCGCGGTGGCGGAAGATGCGCAGCATCCAGGTCACGTAGGCCAACCCCAGGACGGCCAGGACCACCGTGCCGGCGGCGCCGATGGCGAACTGCCCCCACGGGAACGGTTCCCCGGCGGCCACACTGCGGCCGACCGCAAAGGCGTAGGTGGTCGGCAACGCGTGGGCAACTGGCTGCAGCAACGACGGCAGCGCCTGCACCGGATAGAACGCCCCCGACAGCGGCATCACCACGAAGAGGATGCCCCAGGCGAATGCCTCGGCACCGCTGCCGAAGCGCAGCACGAGCCCGATCACGAACAGCGCGATCGTCCAACCGATGATCAGCAGGAGCGCCGCCACCGGAACCATACCGAAGCCGATGACGCTGACGTTGAAAGCGAATGCGCCCCAGACGATAAGGGTGACGCCTCCGACCGCGAGCACCAGCTTCACCAGACCGAAGAGTGCCACGCCCAGGACGTACTCCCATTCACGCATCGGCGTGGCGATCAGGTTGAGCACGCTGCGGCTCCACGTCTCCTCCAGAAAGCCCGTCGCGACGGCGATCTGGGCCTGGTAAATGACGTGCCAGAGGATCACGCCCACCAACAGGTAGAGCGCGAACTGCGCCGCGCCGTTCGTCGCTCGGCTGGCGGCGAAGACTCCGATCGAACCGAACAGCAGGACATCCACCACCGGCCACACGATGACGTCGAAGAGCCGGTGCGGACTGCGCAACAACACGTACGCGTGCCGGCGGGCGATGCCGAAGACCCGCCACACGGTTGCCGCCGCCGGGGCGTAGCGCTCGGTGGTGTCCAGGCTCATACCGGCACCACGTCCCGCTTGGCGAGGTGGAGGAAGAGATCCTCGAGATCCGCCCGGCCGTACCGCTGCGTGATCTCGGCCGCCGAGCCGTTGGCGATCACCCGTCCCTGCGACAGGAACACCACGCGCTCGCAGAGCCGCTCCACCTCGACCATGTTGTGACTCGTGACGAGCAGCGCGGTGGCGTGCTCGTCGGAGAGCTCGCGCAGTCCCGTCCGCACCCGCAGGGCGACGTCCGGATCGAGCGACGCGGTCGGCTCGTCGAGCACGAGAAGGCGCGGGCGGTGCATGGCCGCCTTGACGATTCCGACGAGGGTCTTCTGTCCGCTTGACAGCTCGGTACCCATGGCCCGGGCCAGGTCGCCGATGCCGAACCGCGCCAACCCGTCGTGCGCCGCGGCGTCCGGGTGGCGCAGGCCCTGTAACCGGCCGTACAAGCGCAGGAACTCGATGACCCGAACACCCTGAGGCAGCGGCAGGTAACCGGCCGCGAAGCCGACCTCCGTCATGGCCAGGGACCGTTGCTTGGGAAGGCGATTGCCAAAGATCTCGATGGAGCCGGCGTCGGGAGTCACCGCCCCGAGGCACATCAGCAGAGTTGTCGTCTTTCCGGCACCGTTGGGACCAAGCAACGCGACGCGTTCGCCGATGCCGACCGTGAGGTCCACGCCGTCGACAGCACGCCCTCGGCGGTAGTCCTTGCGCAGTCCCTGGGCTGAAAGCGCGACGTTGCCGCTGGTATCCCGTGTCGACACGGTGAGAGATCTTCGCAGCTAGGGCGCGCGGCCCTCAAACGCTTTTCCGGGCCTCATCACGCACCGCAACAATAGTGGTGCATTTGAGTGTTGTGTCCTTGCTTGCAATGTCCGAACGGCCAGTATCCGAAACCGATCGAACCCCCTACCGTACGGGCACGGCAGCACCGACCGTAGGCTTTGCAACCCGGCCGAACGGTTGCGTTCCGCGCGACCTGTGGGCGAGTGACCGCGGCGGTGAGAGACGCCATGATGAAGGGTCGCTGTAGCAAGAACTGTGCCTTAGCCAACCTCTGTGCACTTAGGACTTGAAAGGGCTCCCCGTGTCGGATCAGCAGAACGCCGGACAGTCGGAACCACCCACCACGCCACCGACGCCGGCGACCCCTCCGCCACCCGCGCAGCCAGCGCCACCGCCACCGCCACCTGCAGCCGCACCGGCCGCCGGTGCCGCCGCTGGCGGGGCCGTCACGGATGCCGACGACGAGGAAGCCCAGCGGCGCCGGCGCTACATCCTGCTCGCGCTGCTGCTTCTCCTGCTCTTGCTGCTGTGCCTCGGTGGTGTGCTCTTCTATCTGTTCGGTCGGGGCGAGGACAATCCGCCGACACCGAATAACTCGACGAGCACCGGGACGACCACGTCGACCCCGGTCACGTCAACCTCCACGACGACCACGCCCCCGGTCACGTCATCCAGCTCGAGCCAGCCGGTGACCATCAAGGTACCGACCGTCATCGGGATGACGGCCGAGCAGGCCACCAAGGTGCTCAAGGACGCCGGCTTCGGCAACGTCAAGGTGGTCCTGAAGGAGGGCGGCGACGCCCAGTCGACGGACATGACCAAGCTGGTCGTCAGTGTCAACCCGTCCGAGGGCACGGCGGTCGTCGGCACCACCCAGATCATCCTCACAGTTGAGGGCGGCGGCGGAAACGGCCTCGGCTGACCCACCCCCGAGAGTAAGGGTCCTCCCCCGCGCGGGAAGGGCCCTTATTCGCGCTCGACGATCGCCGGATGTCGGGAGTCGTCGGCCCGGATCACGATGTCGGCCCACGCCACTGGGGCCACCTCCCGCGCGTAGCGGGTGTACGCGGGTAGCGTCCACGCGAGCTCCGGCGGTGTGCGCCGGGCCAACGCCCCAGTCGACAGATCGAGATGTATCGTCACGTCGAATGGCAGCCCGCGTCCGAGCAGGAGCGGCCCGCTGAGGATGACCACGCCGTCCTCGGGTACGTCGTCGAAACCCGTACGGCTGGCCCGATCCAGGCTCGCGTCCCAACGCCGCGCTCGGATGCGGCCCGAGCCAGCGGGACCGAGGGGCTCCAGCACCTCCCGGGCCAGGCCCTCGGCATCGAGCCAGTCGTCGTAGAAGCTGTCCGGGTCGCTGCGGCCGCGCTCATACCGAAGCGACGCCGGACGTAGATGATCACTGCTTCGCACTCGTACGACCTGGCGTCCCCGCAGCTGGAGCGGCGCCACCAAGGCGTCGGCCAGGTCGGCGGGTCGGCTCGCATCGGCGCCGTCGACGGCCACCCGCACCCGGCCCAGGACGTCGGCGATGCGGGCGCCGAGGTTCTCGACGAGCGTGTCTGGTGTGACCGGCCGGATCCGCACCCGACCATTCTGCTTCGGCTCTGCTTCGGCCGACTTTGTCGGACCCGTGGATTAGGTTGGCTCACATGATCGGACGACTCAGAAACGTGGTGCTCGACGCGCCCGACATCAAGCGACTGGCCTCCTTCTATGGCTCGCTCACGGGCTGGCCGACCGGTTACGCCGACGATGAGTGGATCATCCTGACCACGCCGGACGAACGGCGGATCTGCTTCCAGGCCGCGCCCGATCACGTGCCACCGCAGTGGCCCGACCCCGACCATCCGCAGCAGTTCCACCTCGACCTGCTCACGCCCGACATCGAGGCGGCCGCCGCACGGGCCGTCGAGCTCGGCGCCACCCGGGTCGGCGGCGCCGACCACGACGACGCGGCGTGGATCACGCTGGCCGACCCGGCGGGGCACCCGTTCGACCTGTGTCGGCGGGCCGAGGCCGGCGACGGCGTCACCGAGCCGATGGGGCTCTTCGCGGTCACCATCGACACTGACGATCCGGAGACTCTGGGCCGGTTCTATGGCGAGCTGCTCGGCATGCAGATGCAGTACGAGGGCGACCCGGGGGTGCTCATCGGCGGCGACGACGGCTCGGTCATGTTCCAGCGGATCGCACGCTATACGCCTCCGCAGTGGCCCGATGCGGCCCACCCTCAGCAGTTCCACCTCGATGTGCACGTCGAGGACGTCGACAGCGCGGAGAAGCTGGCGTTGGCCCTGGGCGCGACCCGGCTGCCGGGCGAGGGCGGGAACTGGCGGGTCTACGCCGATCCGGCCAGCCACCCGTTCTGCCTGGTCTACGACGTTAACCCGGTCTATGACGTGAAACCCGAGGACGTGAAATCCGAGGCGGCCTAGCCGGCGAAGGATCAGGGCGCCAAAGCGTCGACGACCGCCTGTGCCCGCGCCTCATGCTTGGCGTAGGCGGTCGGGAAGGCCGAGACCTGCACCCGTTGCGCGGCGTAGGTCAGCGCCATCTGGTCCCAGCCGGGAACCTGGATCAGCGCCCGGTAGAACGCGGTCGCCGCGTAGGTGGGATCCATGATCTGCGCGACGGTGCCCCAGCCGGAGCTCGGGCGCTGTTGGAACAGGCCCACCGAGTCGTGATCAGAACCGCTGCCCTCGTTGTAGTAGTTGTACGACTCGGGTAGTCGGGAGCTGGCCAGGTTGTAGAGGTTGCACTCCTGCATCGAGGTCGCGACCGCGATCACGAACGCGCGCTTGGGCAGTCCCATCGCCTTGCCGGCGTCGACGATGTGCTTGGCATTGTTCATCTGTTGCTGGCTCAGGCCGGCCACCGGCGTCGGGTTGGCCGCCCGCCGGGCCTCCTCGGCCACCCGCGCGGCCTCCGCCTCGGCCGCTTTCCGCTGCTCCTCGGCGGCCTTCGCCTCAGCCGCCTTGCGCTCCTCCTCCGCCTTCGCGACCGGGTCCAGTACCTTGGTCGCCTCCGACGCCCCGGTCTGCACATCGGCGGCCTGGCGATCGTACGAGCGCCCGGCTCGGTCGGCCCGGTCCACGACGCTGTACGCGGCGGTGTCGACGTGACGGGCGTCGGTCTCGGTTCCGCCGCCGGCGGCCAGAGCGGCGAGGGCGACGCACGTGAGCGCGCCGGCCGCCAGGGCCGCCTTGTTCTTGACGATGCCGTTCTTGGTGGCGCTTCGTATGGAGGCGAGGGCCGGTTTCGATGCAACGCGGCGGTGTCGCGGAGTGTAGCGCCTTGCTTTATGCCGAATTGCTCGATGGTGCCGAATTACTTCATGCGAGGGGGATTGCCGCATTGGCCAACCGTAGGGGCTTTACACCCTTTTCCCGAGATGAGATATGTGGCGCCGATAACACTCGCACGCATCGCATCAAGGCAGTCACGGTTCGTGGTCACACCAGCAAAAGGAATGTCAGGAGGCGCAGCAACCCCACGAAGCCGCGATTCGAATTTCTCAATGTGACCACTTTCAAGTGAATGACGTGATCACCAGTGGTCAGTAAGCCGTTACCGTCCGTCCATCGCGACGGATCGCGGCCGGCCAGATCGTCGCCGCGCGCCTCGGGCTACGCTCAGCCGTGCCCGCGTTCCGCCCGACTGACACGCCGCCGCACCGACTGCAGCTGCACCTACGGGCCTGGCTCGGGCGCTGGCCCGGTTCTGGCCCGGTGGACGTGGTCGGGTCGGTTCGGCGCGAGTTGCCCGGTTGGGACGGCCGGATCTTCCCGGTCATTGGCATGCACGCGCCTGAATCCTCGGTGCTGTCAGTGCCACCGCGGAGTGCGCCTGGAGTCCGGGCCCGGGTCGTGCAGCTTGCGGCCAACGGCACCACCTGGGACGAGTTGCTGCCGATCCTGCCCGCGCTCCTCGCCCATGAGGACCGCCGCGTATACAGCGGCATCTTCCGATGGTGCGAGCGGCCGGCGCCACTACCCGACGCCGGCGAGTGGGTCGACGCCGCGGATGACTCAGTGCCGGAGTGGCTACGGCCGTTCGGCCACGAGGTGCTGCTGGCCCGGGATCCGAATACCGGCGAGTACCTGGCCGGGGTCGGCCTCAAGCACCACGACCGGTACGGCCGTGAGATCGCAGTCGGGACCGAACCCGCCGCGCGCGGCAAGGGACTCGCGCGGCGCCTTGTCGCGCAGGCCGCCCGGCGGGTGCACGATGAGGGTGCCGTGGCCACGTACCAGCACGATCCGGCCAACATTGCCTCCGCGCGGGTCGCCGAGGCGGCCGGCTTTCCGGACCGTGGCTGGCGCTCCGCCGGCATGCCGTGAACCGGCCGAGGAGCCACCGCGGCGTCAGCTGGGCGACACCGGTGGGCGCAGCGACAGGGCCTTGAGGAAGATCGGGCCGATCGCGGCCGGGTCACGGGCGATGAAGGTCCCGCCGCCGGTGGTGTTCGTGATGCGTTCCAGTTCCGCCTGGCTCACCTCGTCACCGATGCCGATCGCGATCACCAGCACCGGATGGCGCGGATCCATGATTGCCTTGAGCTGCTCGACGAGCTGGTCGAGGGTGATCCCGGAGGGGTCCTGGTTCTGGCCATCGGTGAGCAGAACCACCGAGTTGACCGAGGCGGCGTCCCAGCCGCTCTGCACCGTCTTGTAGGCCGCAAGAACCGTGTCGTACAGGCCCGTCTGTCCATTGGGGATGGGGTTGACCTGGTTGATAGCGGCGATGAGCAGCGGCCGGTTCTCGGTCATCTTCCGGATCGGCAGGAGTTCCTTGTAGTCCTTGTCGCCGTCGAGGTTGGTTGAGAAGATCCACAGGCCCACGGCCCAGGAGTCATCGAAGAGCGTCATGCCCGCCTTGGCCGCCCCGGCGGCGATCTGGCTGCGGGTCGCGCCGCCGGCGGTGGGTACCGGCAAGCCCATAGAGCCGGAGACGTCGAAGACCGCGAGCATGTGGGCCGGCCGGGTGACCGAGATCCAGGTGCCGAGCGCCTTGCTCACCGCCGCGCCGTCGAGCTGGCCGGCGGCGATCGTGTCCGGGGCCCCCGGCAGTGGCGTGAAGGTGGCGGCGCCGTCCTTGTCGCGCAGGCCGGCCGCGCCGAGGAGGGTCCGGAAGGACTCGCTCGCGAGCGCCGTGCGTAGGTCGTCGGCGAGCCGCGCCCGGTCTGACGAGATACCGGGCATGACCGCGTACGGGTAGTCCAGCGACGGCGGGGCCGGTTGCACGTACATGGCGGCTAGTTTCACCGCCGGAGCGGTCGCATTGAATTCAATCAGAGCCTGCTCGGACAGGGGTGCCGCACCAAGGCCGGTGGCGAGGGCAGCCGGGTCCGCGGATTTCGGGAATTTGGCGAGCAGCTCGGCGCCGGCCGACGTCCGGCCGTTGAATAGGGCCCGCATCGCCGCGATCGTCACCTGCTCGGCCGTGGCTCCGGTGGCCGCCGCGGCCGCGCCAAGGGCGACGAGGCCGGCCAGTCCGACCGCGTCCCGGTTGGGCTCCACGATGCCGATCTTCAGGGCCGGTCCGGTCGTCAAGCGCTGCAGCAGGGCCGACCAGGTCAGCGGCGCCGTGGGCCAGCCGAGGGACTTGGCCACCGGCTCCGGCATCGCGACCACGACCGGGCTGGTGGCAATCGACGGCGCCTGGGGCGGGACCAGGTTTGGTCCGGCCGCACGGATGCGCACCAGCCAGGTTGACGAGTCCGGCACCCACACGTCGGGAATGACCACGGGTGCCTTGGCCGACGACGCCACAGCCGCCGGTGCGGCCGTCGGGCTGGCCGCCGATGAGGCAGTCGAGCCGGAGGTGGGGGCGGCCGTCGCCAACGTGGTCAACCCGGTGAGTGCCACCCCGCCGCCGTTTGCCACCGCGAGCGCGACATCGGCAGAAGTCGATGCGATGAGGTCGACCGCCACGCACTCGCCGCTGGGCGCGTGCGCGGTGGTGGCCCACCTGTCCGCCGTCTGTCGCAACGCCGGCGCGATCTCGGGCGCCGCTGCGACAGATAGCCGTATTTCACCGGTACACGCACTCGACCCCACGGACTGCCAAAGCGCGACCGCACCCACGCCGGCGACGAGCAGCGCGGTCACGATGGCCGCGCGCCCGCCCCTCCCCAGTCCGGGGCCGCGATGGCGTCCGCTCATCGTGACCGACTCTGCATAGTGAGCCATACTGCGCATTCGGCCATCGGGTGTCCAGTCCGGGTTACTGACCGGTTGGGTTGTCGGGGTTCTGGCACAGAGTTTGCTTCTTGCCTGGCCCGGTAATCATGGGCAGCATGACCGTCACCGGTGGTCCCACCGATCCCGCACCCGACGAACCCCTCCGTTCCGTTCAAAATGGTCAATTCGGCGATGAGCCGCCAACGAGGCCTCTCAAGGACGCTGAACCACCAACTCGTCCTTTGACGGCGGCGACGGGACCCGGTGGGCCGCAGGGCCCGTGGTACGACCGCTTTCGCTCATGGATCGGTCGGCACAAGATCCTCTCGGCCGCGATCGCCCTGGTCCTCGTCCTGACTGGACTGGGTGGCGTCTACGTCGGCTACCTGTTCTCCAGCGTGCCGACACCAGATCAGCTGTCCCTGCCCCAGTCGACCACCGTGTACTACGCCGACGGCAGCACCCCGATGGCGAAGCTCGGCTCGGAGAACCGGACGCTGCTCACCTACGACGAGATGAACGACGCGGTTCGCGAGGCGATCGTGGCGGCCGAGGACCAGACTTTTTGGACCAACGAGGGCATCGACTTCAAGGGTGTGTTGCGCGCGGCTTGGAACAATTTCACCGGCGGCGAGCTGCAGGGCGCGTCGACCATCACCCAGCAGTACGCGCGCGTGGCCGCGGACCTGAGCGGCGTGACGTACTCGCGCAAGCTCAAAGAGGCCGTGATGGCCTGGAAGCTCTCGGACAAGTACGACAAGAAGCAGATCCTCGAGTTCTACCTGAACACCGTCCCCTTTGGACGCGGAGCCTACGGAATCGAGGCGGCCGCGCAGGCGTACCTCGGCAAGACCGCCAACCGCAACGCGCCGGCCGCGCAACAGGTGACGATGGCCGAGGCGATGGTGCTCGTATCCATGGTGAAACAGCCGAACCCCAACCCGGACAACCCCGACGGCGAGCCCGGATATGACCCGACCCGCAGCGAGCTGGCGCTCGAAAACTCCAGGGGCCGGTGGGAGTACGTCCGCCAGGGCCTGGTCGCCACCGGCGCGCTCAGTCCGGCCGATGCCGCCGCCCTCGTCTACCCGAACACGGTCGTGCCCTGGGACCCGGCCGCCCACACGTCCGGCATGGACGCCCCGACCGGGTTGGTGGTGAGCCACGCGCTGAGCGAGCTCCGCCAGACCGAGCAGTTCAAGAACAAGACCGACGAATACATCCAGAATGGAGGGTTCCGGATCATCACCACGATCGACCCGCGGGCTCAGGCCGCCGCCCAGAAGGCCGCCGACATCCGCCAGGATGGGACGCCGGCGGCGCTGCGCGGCCAGCCCGCGAACTGGCGGGCCGCCCTCGTCGCGGTCGAACCGGGGACCGGCCGGGTGCTCGCCTATTACGGCGGCGAGAACGGCACCGGCGCCGACTACGCCGGCTGGTACTTCGAGGAGGACGGCACTGCGGTCGGCTTCGGCCAGCACCCGCCGGGCTCGACGTTCAAGGTATATGACCTGGCCGAGGCGTTGCGGCAGAACATCTCGTTCGAGTCCGTCTGGGACGCGCCGGCGTCCAAGGAGTTCCCGAAGAGCGGCCGCGTCAACGGCTCGCCGGCCGGGCCGGTGCGCAACGCGGCCAGCGCGGCCTGCCAGCCCAACTGCACGCTGATCGAGGCCACCGTGGCGTCACTAAACGTGCCGTTCTTCGACCTGACCGAGCACCTCGGCACGGCGAACGTCATCGAGAGTGCGGCCAAGGCCGGCATCGACTCGATGTGGGCCAATGTGCCCGGCCAGTCCAGCGCGGTGCGCACGGACCTGCGCGGCAAGTCCGGCCGCGACCTCGCGCCGATGTTCTCCACCGAGGTTGGGATCGGCCAGTACGGCATTACCCCGCTCGATCACGCGAACGGCATGGCGACGTTCGCCGCCGGTGGGAAGCGGGCTCAGGCCCACTTCGTGAAGTCGGTCATGAAGGGCGAGGACGAGGTTTACAAGGAAGCGCTCACGCAGACTGAGATCGGCCTCGACCAGAAGCAGATTGACATGCTCGACTACACGCTCAACCAGGTCCCGACGGCCCATTTCTCCGACGACTGGGACGCCGCTGGCAAGACCGGCACCTGGCAGGCCGGGACGAGTCTGACCCAGAACGCGCACGTCTGGATGGTCGGCTACACGCGGGCCCTGGCGGCGGCCGTGTGGGTCGGCACAAACGATGGCGGACCGCTCGTCACCCAGACCAATAGTTCCCAGGTGTTCGGATCGACCCACGCGGGACCGATCTGGCAGCAGTTCATGCGGGACGCGACGGACGCGATGAAGTTCGATGAGGGTCTGAGAAGGTTCAACGCACCGGAGCTCACCGCGACGCCGAGTCCGTCGCCCTCGGAATCGCCTGAGCCGTCGCCATCGCCCGAACCGACCGTGGAGCCGTCGCCGTCCGTCGAGCCGTCGCCTGAGCCGTCCGTTGTTCCGTCGACGCCAACGCTCCCGTCGGTGACGCCATCCCTGATCACGGTGCCACCAACGGCGAACCATTAGGCCGCGCGCGGCAGCCCGATCGGGTTTCCGACCGGCAGCACGGCCCAACACGCCGCCGTCATGGGGGCGAGCAACTCCTTCAGACGCGCCACCGCGTCCGGCCCGATCGCCCGCCACGGCGCCTCGGCGGCCGCGTTGGTCGCGTCCTCCGCGGACCGGAACAGGTCCCGTCCGGCGGTGGTGGTCGTACCGGCGTCCTCGAGGAGTCCCCGGGCGACCAGTCGTGATTCGGCCGCGGCCCATTCGTCGTCGGTCCACCCGCGGGCGGGTTGCAGCCACTCGCGGGACATGTCCATCGCGCTGCGCAGCGCCAGCACCTCGAGCGGGCCGAGGCCGACCGTGACGAGGGCCGCGATGTGGCCGTCGCCGCGGTGCTCGCGCAGCGTGGTCGCCGCCTGATGGAGCCGGGCGTACGGATTTTCGTACGGCGGCAACGCCTTGTTGGCCGCGCCGAGCACCCGCCCAGCCGGATCCAGGGCGGCCACGGCCGACTCGAGCAGGCCGGCCGCCTCGGCGACCTGCTCGACCGGGACGTCGGGGATGAGCCCGGTGAGCGCCTCGATCGCCCCCGCCGCGCGGGCCTCGAGCACGGCGGATGGCGAGGCCATGCTCCAAACCTCCGGTAGGGCCCGGCTCACCATCGACGGCCTGAACGAGTAGAAGGCGGCGATCACGGGCGCCGCCGCCACCGCGCCCAGGGGCGCCGAGCGGCCGGCAAAGTACCCGCGCCAGAAACCGCGTAGGCCCACACCGGCGAACCGGTCCAGCGCATGTTGGTCGAAATAGGTGACGTCGTGGATCGGTTCGAACATAGTCCACATCGCGCGGGCCTCGCCCATCACGTCCTCCTGAGCAGTGAGCCGGTGTGCTCACGATGCCGCAGCTCGGGCGTCGTGCCGCGCGCCTGTTGCGCAGCTCACATCAGAGTCGACTGATCACAACCCGGTCGATGGCGGGCGCCGCGGAATCCACAGTGGAGAGTGTGATCGTCGCCTGGTAGCTGCCGCCCGGTACGGACGCGTCCACCGCAATGCTCGAACAGCAGCCCGACCCCGCGCTGAACGACAATGACAGGTGCGCGGCGTTGCCGACGTCGAGTTGGCCGGTACGGGCCGATGTGCCCTGGGCGTAGTAGATCGTGAAGCGGTACGCGCCCGCAGATGGCATCGAGACGCCGCGAAGTTCGATCTCGCCGCCGCTGCCCGTGATCCGCACGGCCTTGCCGCCGGATGCACCGCTCTGGGTGACGACCTGGGCGCCGCGCAGCTTGACCTGCGGCATACCGCCCTCGGCCTCGTAGGCCAAAGGTGCGAACGGCGCCGTGGTTGATGTGACCTCGGGCAACGTGTGGATCGAGATGGATGGCCCGGCCGTCGCCGACGAATCAGCGATCGCCGATGGGCCGGCCTCGGCCGATGTCTGGTTTCCCCAGGACACCGGCAGCTCGGGACCGCTTCCCCCGGCTGTCGAGATCCAAACGACGACGAGCCCGGTGACGACGAGGATGGCGATGGCGATGAGAAACGGCAGCCGTCGGCGCGGACCATCGACGCGACGGACCCCGCGGTACGGATCATTGGGCAGATCCTGATCAGGGTCGAAGTCCCACGTATCCGAATGCAACGGCACTGGCCCTTCGCGTGTCCCTGCGCGGGGCTGCTCGTCGGCACTCGCCACTGGCTCTCCCCACGCCCCGGCTTGGACAACGTATACGTCGCTCACGCAGACCGCCACCGCGGACCCTGCCGGGCCGCCAAGTGGCGTCTGACCATTGCGCACAACGAGCAACGACCACGCGGGACGTGGCCTCACGCATACGGACTAGGCCTCCGGCGGGTGGACTCGTTGACCCTTACCGATGACCACGATGCCACCGGGGGAAACGGTGTACCGGGCCCGGTCGCGCTCGAGGTCGACGCCGATCTCGGTCCCCTCGGGGACGACCACGTTCTTGTCGAGGATCGCGTTGCGCACGACCGCGTGCCGTCCGACGCCGACGCCGTCCATCAGCACGGCGCCCTCGACATGGGCCCCGGTGCACGATCGAACCTTCGGCGACACGACGCTGTTTTCCACCAGCGTGCCGGAGATGACGACGCCCGGGGACACCATCGAGCCGTGGCCGCGCCGGAGCCGCTCCTGCCAGCCCTGCACGAACTTGGCGGGCGGCTGCGGGCCGTATCGACGTGTAGATCGGCCACTCGAAGTTGTAGAGGTTGAACACCGGCAGGGGCGACGACGACGTCCATGTGCGCCGCGAAGTACGACGTCGAGCGTCCCGACGTCGCGCCAGTAGCCGCGGTCGCGGTCGGTGCGACCCGGCACCACGTTGTCGCTTGAAGTCGTAGACGCCGGCCTCGCCCGGCGTCGACCAGCACGGCACGATGTCGCCGCCCATGTCGTGCTTGCTCGATGCGTCGCGCCGCGTCCTTGGTCACCGCCTCGACCAGCGCGTCGGCGTCGAAGACGTAGTTGCCCATCGACGCGAGCACCTCGTCCGGGCTGTCCGGCAGCCCGATCGGGTCGGTGGGCTTCTCCCGAAGGACTCGCGGATCCGACGTCGGCGTCGGCGGCTCACGTCGATGACGCCGAACTGGTCGGCCAGCGAGATCGGCTGCCGGATCGCCGGCAACGGTGCACGCCGGCGCCCGATCTCGATGTGCTGGTCGACCATCTGCGAGAAGTCCATCCGGTAGACGTGGTCGGCGCCGAACACGACGACGATGTCCGGCTGCTCGTCGCGCGATCAGGTTGAGCTCTGGAAGATCGCGTCGGCGCTGCCGAGGTACCAGTGCTTGCCGACCCGCTGCTGCGCCGGCACCGGGGTGACGTAGTTGCCGAGCAGGGTCGACATCCGCCAGGTCTGGGTGACGTGCCGGTCGAGGCTGTGCGACTTGTACTGCGTCAGCACGACGATCTTGAGGTAGCCGGAGTTGACGAGGTTGGACAGGGCGAAGTCGATGAGCCGGTAGATCCCGCCGAACGGCACCGCCGGCTTGGCCCGGTCCGCCGTCAGCGGCATCAGCCGCTTGCCCTCCCCACCGGCGAGGACGATCGCGAGCACCTTCGGGTGCCGCCATGGTTGTCGACGCTAGCGACACGAACCGCGCGTCACACCAGCAGAACCCGAGCAGTTGGAGCGACTAGCGTTCGTCGCGTGCGGGTCGACGTGCTGAGCAAGGAGTACCCACCCGAGGTCTACGGCGGCGCCGGGGTGCACGTGCCGAGCTGGTCCTGCGCTCCGCGCCCGCGCGACCTCGCCGACGCGGGTGCACGGCTTCGGCGCGCCCGGCGCGACGAGGGGGCACACCGGCGTACGCCGACCTCGCCGAGCTCGCCGACGCCAACGGCGCTCACGACCCTCGGCGTCGACCTGGCCATCGCCGACGGCTGCGCCGGCACCGACCTGGTGCACTCGCACACCTGGTACGCCAACCTCGCCGGCCACCTCGCCGGGCTGCTGCACGGCGTGCCGCACGTGGTCACCGCGCACTCCCTGGAGCCGCTGCGGCCGTGGAAGGCCGAGCAGCTCGGCGGCGGGTACGCCGTCTCCTCGTGGGTCGAGCGCACCGCCTACGAGGCGGCCGACGCCGTCATCGCCGTTTCCGCCGCGATGCGCGCCGACGTCCTCGCCGCCTATCCCGCGGTCGACCCCGACCGGGTGCATGTCGTCCACAACGGCATCGACACCGACTGCGAGTACGCGCCCGACTCCGAGACCGCGTGCTCGAGCGCTGGGCGTCGACCCGGACCGGCCGTCGCGTCGTCTTCGTCGGGCGGATCACCCGGCAGAAGGGTCTGCCGCTACCTGCGCGCGGCCGCCCGATCCTGCCGCCCGGCGTCCAGCTCGTGGTCCTCGCCGGCGCCCCGGACACGCCCGAGATCGAGGCCGAGGTGAGCGGCTGGTCGACGAGCTGCGCGCGTCGCGCGACGGCGTCGTGTGGATCCGCGGCATGCTCCCCCGGCCGGACGTGGTCGCCGTGCTCACCGCACGCCACGGTGTTCGCCTGCCCGTCGATCTACGAGCCCCTGGGCATCGTCAACCTCGAGGCGATGGCCTGCGAGACCGCGGTCGTCGCCACCGCCACCGGCGGCATCCCCGAGGTCGTCGCCCGATGGCGGAGACCGGGCCTACTGGTGCCGATCGACCAGGCGAGCGACGGCACCGGCACGCCGCTCGACCCGGACCACTTCGTGGCCGACTTCGCCGCCGCGCTCAACGAGCTGGTCGACGACCCCGGCCCGGCCGCAGGGCTGGGGAAGGCCGGCCGCCAGCGGGCGATCGAGCACTTCTGCTGGGCGGCGATCGCCGAGCGGACCCTCGAGGTCTACCGATCCGTGCTGTGCCGATACTGGATCGCGATGACTGGACGACTATGGATCAGCGACGTCACGCCCCGGCCGGCCGGTGGGGAGCACCCGGCGAAGGCCGTCGTCGGTGAGCTGACACCGATCTCCGCGGCGGCGTTCCGTGAGGGCCACGACGTGATCGGCTGCCAGGTCAACTGGCGGGGCCCCGACGGCGCCGCCCATCCGGTCGTGCGGATGACGCAGGTACCCGGCACCGACGGGTGGACCGCCACCATCCGGCCCGACGCGGTGGGCATGTGGACATTCACGGTTTCCGCATTCGCCGACCAGTACCTGACCTGGCGCAGCTCCATGATGAAGAAGATGGAGGCCGGGCAGGGCCCCCGGGAGCTCGCCAACGACCTGGCCAGCGGCGCCGCGATCCTTGATCGGGCAACGGATCTGGTGCCGGCCGACCGGGTCGCGGAGGTCAAGGAGGCGGCGGCCGCGCTGCGGGACAAGACCCTGCCGATCGCCGGTCGGGCCTATCCGGCGCTCGATCTCACCGAGTTGATGTGGACCAATCCCGTCCAGGAGCTGGTGACGACCACGAAGCCGGCGCGGATCTGGGTCGATCGCAAGCGGGCGCTCTTTTCAGCCTGGTACGAGTTCTTCCCCCGCTCCGAAGGGGCCACAGTGGACCGTCAGGGACGGCCCATCGTTCACGGCACGTTCGCGACCGCGGCCCAACGCCTGCCCGGTGTCGCGGCGATGGGCTTCGACGTGGTCTACCTGCCACCGATCCACCCGATCGGGAAGGTGAACCGCAAGGGTCGCAACAACGCCCTCGTCGCCAGACCCGAGGACGTCGGTTCGCCGTGGGCGATCGGATCCGCCGAGGGCGGCCACGACGCCGTCCACCCGAAGCTCGGCACGGTTGACGACTTCCGGGCATTCGTCAAGCGGGCCCGCGCGGACGGGCCTCGAGGTGGCCTTGGATCTCGCCCTGCAGTGCGCCCCCGACCATCCCTGGGTCACCAAGCATCCGGAGTGGTTCACCACACTGCCCGACGGCACGATCGCCTACGCCGAGAACCCGCCCAAGAAGTATCAGGACATCTACCCGCTTAACTTCGACAACGACCCGGAAGGGATCCGGGCCGAGATCCTGCGCGTGGTCCTGCACTGGGTCGCGCAGGGAGTGAAGATCTTCCGGGTCGACAACCCGCACACCAAGCCGGTCGACTTCTGGCATTGGCTGATCTGGACGGTGAAAGCAGGTCGACCCCGATGTGTTGTTCCTGGCCGAGGCGTTCACCCGTCCGGCGGTGATGCACGGACTTGGCACGATCGGCTTCACCCAGTCCTACACGTACTTCACCTGGCGGACCGGTGCCCGGGAGCTTCGCGAGTACTGCGAGGAGCTGGTCGCCTCGGCCGACCACATGCGGCCGAACTTCTGGCCCAACACACCCGACATCCTGCCCGAGCATCTGCAGCACGGCGGACCGGCGATGTTCAAGATCCGCGCGGTGTTGGCCAGCCTGCTGTCACCATCGTGGGGCATCTACGCCGGTTATGAGCTGTACGAACATGTCGCTCGCCCGGAGGCCGAGGAGTACCTGGACAACGAGAAATACCAGCTGCGGCCGCGGCCGTGGGCCGCAGGCGGAGCGGGCTGGCGTCTCGCTGGCGCCGTTCCTCACCAAGCTCAACACCATCCGGCGGGACAACCCGGCGTTGCAGTGAGCTGCGCAACCTACGATTCCACGAGGTCGACAACGACAACGTCCTGTGCTGGTCCAAACGCGATGCCGACACCGGCAACACGGTGCTCGTGATCTGCTCACTCGACCCGAGCAACGCGCACTGGACCAACACGACGCTCGATATGCCGGCCCTCGGTTTCGACTGGCATGAGCGGATGAGCGTGGAGGACGCCTTGACCGGCGCGCGGTACGAGTGGGGGCAACACAATGCTGTGCGATTGGACCCGTACGGCGAGCCGGCCCACATCTTCATCGTGCGCCCTACCGGTGACGGAGCTGGGCGCATGACTGAGATCATTGTCGGGCCGCACCCACGACCCGCATGCCGTACTCGGAGCGCACCCTTCGGACGAAGGTACGGTCATCCGCACCCTTCGTCGCGGCAACCACGACGTCGTGGCCATTGTGGACGGTGTTCGTCATCCGATGCAGCGACGTCATCGAGGAGGGCATCTTCGAGGTGACCGTTCCCGGGCGCGGTCACCGACTACCGCATCGAGGCCGACGGCGCGGGTCACCGACGACCCCTACCGGCACCTGCCGACACTCGGCGAATTCGACCTCCAGCTCATCGGCGAGGGCCGGCACGAGCGACTGTGGACAGTGCTCGGCGCGCACCCGCGCGAAGATGGCGTCGCCTTCGCGGTCTGGGCGCCCAACGCCCAGGGTGTGCGGGTGGTCGGCGACTTCACCGGCTGGGGTCCGCACGACGGCTGGCCGATGCGCTCGATGGGCGGCAGCGGCGTGTGGGAGCTGTTCGTTCCCGGACGCCTCGGCCCGGCCAGCGTACAAGTACCGCCTCCTCGGCCGCGACGGGGTCTGGCGGGAGAAGGCCGATCCGCTGGCCCGCTACGCCGAGGTGCCCGACCGCACCGCGTCGCGTCATCTTCCGGTCCGACTACGCCTGGGGCGACGCCGAGTGGCTCGCCCGACGCGACGCCGGTGCGCCCTACCGCGAGCCGGTCAGCATCTACGAGGTGCACCTGGGCTCGTGGCGCCCCGGGACTGTCCTATGGGACCTTGCCCGAGCAGCTAACCGAGTACGTCGCGCGGCTGGGCTTCACCCATGTGGAGTTCATGCCCGTCATGGAGCACCCGTACGGCGGCTCCTGGGGCTACCAGGTCACCGGCTACTACGCCCCGACCGCGCGGCTGGGCGACCCGGACGGCTTCCGACTACTGGTCGACCGGCTGCACCAGGCCGGCATCGGGGTGATCCTCGACTGGGTGCCCGCCCACTTCCCCAAGGACGAGTGGGCCCTGGCCCGCTTCGACGGCACACCGCTGTACGAGCACCCGGACCCCCGGCGCGGCGAGCATCCCGACTGGGGCACCTACGTGTTCAACTTCGGCCGGCCCGAGGTACGCAACTTCCTCGTCGCCAACGCGCTCTACTGGTGCGAGGAGTTCCATGTCGACGGGCTGCGGGTCGACGCGGTCGCCTCGATGCTCTACCTCGACTATTCGCGCGAGGACGGCGCAGTGGACTGCCCAACGTCCACGGTGGACGGGAGAACCTGGACGCGGTGAGCTTCCTGCAGGAACTCAACGCGACCGTCTACAAGCACCACCCGGGCGTGATGTTGGTCGCCGAGGAGTCCACCGCGTGGACGGGTGTCACCCGCCCGACCAGCGAGGACGGGCTCGGGCTTCGGCTTCAAGTGGAACATGGGCTGGATGCACGACACGCTGGTCTACATCGGCAAGGAACCCGATCCACCGCCAGTACCACCACCACCAGATGACCTTCGCCACCGTGTACGCCTGGAGCGAGAACTTCATCCTGCCGATCAGCCACGACGAGGTCGTACACGGCAAGCGGTCCCTGGTGTCGAAAGTCCCGGGCGACTGGTGGCAGCAGCGGGCCACGGTGCGGGCTCTGCTCGCGTTCATGTGGGCGTTCCCCGGCAAGCAGCTGCTCTTCATGGGCTCCGAGTTCGCCGACGGTCGCGAGTGGAGCGAGCAGTGGGGTCTGGACTGGTCGCATGTTGGACGACCCGGAGCACGCCGGCGTGGCCCGGCTCGTGACCGACCTCAACGCTATCTACCGCGGCGAGCCGGCGCTGTGGTCACAGGACACGACGCCCGAGGGCTTCGACTGGATCGTCGGTGACGACGCCCAGCGCAACGTCTTCGTCTTCGAGCGCATCGGTTCCAACGGCGAGTTGCTCGTCTGCGTCGCGAACTTCGCCGCCCTGCCGCACGAGAACTACCGGATTGGCCTGCGCCGGTCGGGTCGGTGGGACGAGATCCTCAACACCGATTCCGAGGTGTACGGCGGGTCGGGTGTCGGCAACCTCGGGGCCGTCGAAGCGCACGAGATGCCGTGGCACGGCCGTCCCGCCTCGGCCTTGCTGCGAGTGCCTCCGCTCGGCGCCATCTGGCTCCGCCCCGCCGCTTCCTAAATCTCCGCGTTAAGGTCGGTCGTCGGGAAACGCAGCCCGTAGCGCCGCCAGCACCCAGATCATGCGCCGAACCGCCTCGGTCGGGTGATCGCCGTACTCCTCGGCCATTCTGGCCGCGCATCCGGTCGCGCCGAGGCGGGTCAACGTCTCGGCGATCGCCGCCCGCACCTGCGCGGACGTCGGCCACTCCGAGGACTGCACCGAGGAGGCAAAGAGCGCCTCGGCGCGGGTTTGCATCATCGTCGTCATCGCTGTTCACCCCTTCTCATGGTGTCGCGATCGATTCCTCATCTGGTATTCGGTGCCCACGCCGAGCGGGATGGCGCGGATGCCAGTAATGTCGGCGGGTGCCCACACCCCCGTCGTGCACCTGCCTGATCTGCCATCCAGACCCAGCCGGAACAGGCTCGACGATCGCTGAGACGGTGCAGGATCATGGCTGGCTCGTGCTGTGGGTCGCCGGGTCGTTCGACTTCGCCTACACGGTTGGACTGTGGCACAGCTTCGGCCAGCCCGAGATCGTGATGTTCGGGCTGGAGGGCGACGGCATGCAGACCTGGCTCAACGCCTGCGTCGACCTGGGCCGCGAACGCGGATGGCCCCCGGCCAACGAACCCTTCCACGGTGTGCTGGACGGCTTCGAGACCCAACTCCGCGATGTTGATCCGTCGTGGAGCCCTGCCCTGTTCGGCCCGGCGCTCGGCTTCTACCGCGGCACCGCGGTGCCGTTCCGCCAGCTCGTTTGGCCCGACCGCAACGGAGAGTGGCCGTGGGATGACAAGGCGACGGTGAGCAGTCGCACTCGGCAGGCATTCGCATGGCTACCGGTCGACGAGCACCCGCCCGGAGCCTGGCGCCTCGTGGGTGAGCTCAGCCCCGACTTCCCGTTCCCGGCCGGACCCGACTCCTTCGTGCTCACCACGCGTGGCCTGCTCGACGGCAGCCGTACGGTCGCCGCTGTGAGGTACGACCAGGGCAGCTACGACATCCTCGACGAGCGCGGGCATGCCGCGGACGATCTGTGCCTGGCTTTTCTCGGCGACGTGGTACGGCGACATCCGCACATCCGTGACCTGGCCGACCTGGCCGACGGGCAGTCCGCGGCGGTCGGCGACGACGGTTCGTGGACCCGGTCGTATCTCACCGCCGCCGATCGCCGTACGAGCAAACGCGCGTGGACACTCGCCGAGCCCGATTGACGGCAACTGCCACGCTCCACAGTGGATTTGGCCGCGGCGTATTGAGGCCCCGCCCGTGTGGGCGGGGCCTCAATGTGGAACCGGTTGGGTCAGGCGTTGACCGGAGTGCGCTCGGTCTTTGCGGGTTCGGGCGCCGCGAAGGCCTTGGTCTTCGGGGTCACGGCCGCGTGGCAGAGCCCGAACAGGGCCAGCAGGAACATCACACCGGAGGCCACGTAGGCCACGGTCGCGGCCTGGGCGGCCTTGGCACCGAACTCGCTGAACCCGTAGGAGGTCAGCAGCAGCCCGCGCAGCGTCTCACCCTTGAACACGGTCTCCCGCGCGGCGGTGAGGTCGGTCAGCTGCTTCTGCAGGTCGGCCACGTTGGCTCGCGTTGGTCTTCTGGGCCTCGGCGATCTGGGCCCGCAGCTGGGTCTGCAGGTCACCGATCTCGGCGTAGGTCTTGCCGCCGGCGATGCCCTCGCAGGTGCAGCCCGATGAAGTTGTTGGCGTAGCACTCGGCCTGCTTGCCGGTGGTCATCGGCTGTCCGGCGTAGGTGACCAGGCAGGCCTGCTGCTTCTCCTCGTCGGTGAGGGTCGTCGGCCGTCTTGAACGTGATCTTCTGCTGAGCCGAAGCTGGTCGTGCACGTAGTTGTTGGCGAAGTTGGCGTTGCTGGTCAGCACCAGCCCGGCGATGAGCAGCAGACCAGCGAGCAGCAGCCCGCCGACGCTGACCACCAGGTCCAGCGTCCGACGCTTCATGGGATCACTCCGTCTACTGTGGAGCCTACCTATCGGCTCGGATCGTTGTCTTTGACAAGAACACCGTCGCTCACACGCCCACGTCGAGAACAGAGCAGCAAGTCCGCGCTCGCAGGCCGAAAGTCCCGCCTTGTTCGGGACCATGGTCTCCGCTACTGCACCGGACCTCGGATTGACGGGACCTCCGACTCGAACCCACTCAGCGATTCCACCCACGAACGTCGGTGGTCATGCGCTGGTGATGAGTTTTTCGCGGTTGAACGCCGACGAGACGATCCACCATCCGAGCCCGTCGAGAAGCACCAGCGCCACCGCGAGACCTAGCGCAAGGCCGAGCGTTGCGTGGATCACGTCGAACGCAATGAGCGAAATCGCGATCACTGTCGGCAGGCTCGCCAGAATGCCGAGCTGCTGGGCGACTCTGATGTCGTTGGATTTCGCCGAGATGCCTATTGCGAGCCAGATCGTCCAAGCCGCGATTGGCGGCGTGAAGAGAACCTGGGCAAGGATCTGCGGCCATCGCAGCAGGGCCGCGGCCACGGCCGGATCCGCAAAGAGTCTGACGCAGGCAAGGAAGACCGCGTAGACCAGGTACGCCACCACTACCGACGGGACGAGCGACGCGAGGACCTTGCCCAGCAGGAACTCCTCGCGGCGCACCGGCGTGGTTAGCACGGGCTCGAGGGTGCCTTGCTCGCGCTCGCCGACCACCGCGTACGAGGCGGACAGCACCGGCACGAGTGCTGGAACACCCAACAGATAAAGCAGCAGATGTTCGTTGGCGAGCTCGTAGGAGGCAGAGCTGGACAAGCCGAAGACCACGACGAGCGGTTGGATGAGGAAGACAAGTGGGATGATCGCCATCGCTACGATGATGGACGCCTGTGCGGCGATACTCCCGAACTCCTTGCGGAAGACGGCCCGGACCCGCTGGTGCTCACGCTCATCTGCGGCGCGCCTCCTCATCGCTGTCGATGAGCTCGAGGTAGACGTCCTCGAGCGAGTGGCGCGACCGGCTGATCGACAGCACGTCCGCGCCGGCGGCGACGAGTGCCCGAGTAGCGGCCGGCGCGGCGACGGTGGGTTCGGACACCACCAGGATGTAAGTGCAGCCACCGTCCTCGCGCCAGCCGCCGACCGCCGGCAGGCCGGCGAAGACGCGGTCCGGGTCGGGCAGCGGCGCGAGCGTGCTCACCACGAGGGTCTTGGCGAACAGCCGATCGCGCAGTTCGTCGGGACGGCCAATCGGGCACGGATCCTTGTATTCAAGATCGCGACGCGGTCGCAGAGCCGCTCAGCCTCCTCAAGACGATGCGTCGTCAAGAAGATCGTCACGCCCATATGACGGAGCTGATCGATCAGCTCATGGACGTCGCGAGTGGCGGCCGGATCGAGACCCGCGGTCGGCTCATCGAGGAAGAGCACCTGCGGGTCGCTGAGCAGTGCCCTCGCCAAGGCGACCCGCTGCCGCAGGCCCTTCGATAGGGAGCCGCAGGCGTCGTGCGCGCGATCGGTCAGATTGACGGCACGCAACGCCCAGTCGATTCGCTCGCGCGGTTCGCGGCACCTCGTAAAGGTCAGCGAAACACTCGAGATTCTCAGCCACGCTCAGACGCAGGTACAGCCCGGGCGACTCCGGCATGATCGAGATCCGCCGGCGGATCTCAACGCCGTTCTCCGGCGTGAGCGGAATACCGGCTACCGTCGCCGACCCGGACGTTGGCGCGATGAGAGTGCCAAGCGTCCGTACCGTCGTCGTCTTCCCCGCGCCGTTGGGCCCGAGAAATCCGAAGACCTCGCCACCGCCGACCTCGAACGAGACATCTTCGAATGCAACCCGGTCACCAAAACGCTTGCCTAGACCATGCACTGATAGCGCAGGTTTGCCGCTCTCGCGGGCGTCGCTGTACACCTGCGACCCTTCCGTCGGCCCGCGGCGGGGATTCTGCGGGGATGTCCCGCCCGACGTTACCCGCCGGTGTGATCGTTGGCGATGGTAGTACCGAAGGGGGAACGGGATCAGGTGCAAGCAGCCTGGTTGAGCAGAGCAACTGTGGGCTCAACCAAGTTCACTCCGGCCACCGTGAAGCTGAACGTCAGCGTTGCGCCAGCGGCAATCGTCGCTGAGCCGGTCGGGGCGGCACACACGTCCTTGCTACGGAGATCGAGCCGCACTGCAGACCCGATGAGCGTGACAACAAGACTGAGGCCGTCAAGGTGAACCGAGACGTTCTGCCAGGTCTGCGCGGTCCCGGCCGAGTTGGTGATCGACACGTTGACCGTGTAGCGGAGCAGCCAGTCCGGGGTCGTCAGGGACACGTCCAGCGGGGGTACCACCAACGGGGGTACTACCAACGGCGTTGACGGATCGGGCGGAGTCGACAAGACAACCCGCGTGGGATTGGCCGCGGATGCCGCATCCGAAGGCGTGACGCCGGCGGAACCGGCGGGATTCGAAGACGCCCGACCCGCGGCGATGGGCTCATCGGTGAGCGTGGATTCTCCGGGTGCCTTCGCCCACGGGATCGACGGTGGACCCAACGTGATCGCCGCGAGCACGGCCGCGATCGCGGCCACCCCGAGCAGCCTCAAGGCCAGGCTGACCCGAGGAGACCGGCGGCGAGCGACGGGACGGCGAGCCGGCCAAACGGAGACGACCTGCGACTCCTGCGGCGCCGGCGACGAAGGCTCGGGCGACGACGGTGCCGGTGGGCCCGCGAGCACCGGCGTGCGGGGCCGCAGCGCGATTCTCAGCCGTACGTCGAGCAGATCCCGCAGCGCTCCGACCAGCTCATTGGTCGCCGCCTCGACCGGTGCCACATTCACCCGTACGGCCGCACCGCCGGGCGCCGGCTCGACCACGATCGTCAGCGCGGCGTCGTGATCGGGCGACAGCCGTATGCGAAGTCGATCGGGTGGTTCCACTCCGATGACCTCGCCCGGAAACCCGTCCACCGACTTGACCAAAGCCGGCCACACCCGTTCGGGCAAGGCCGCGAACTCGAATCGAAGCTCGTGACTGTCCAGAATGACCTGCCTTCAGGGTGCGGTCTCGAACGGAACTCGCTACGGTGACCGGATGGCAGCGAACGGTCACGGAGACACTACTACGTCCGACCTCAATGGGCAGCAGCCGTTTCCGGACCCCATCGCGGTGCTCTCGCTGCGTGACTGCACCGCCTACCGCGCCGTGGACGACGACGACCAACCCGTCATGATCGTCAGCGACGGAGTGACCACGCTCGCCCTCGAGTGTGGACTCCGGGGCGCATCCGGACAGGTCGCGGCCGCCGCGGACCGGCTCGCCGAGGCGATGCGCGACTTCGCGCTATCCGTGAACTACTCGGTCCGGCAGTGGGGATCAGCCTCCAACGTGGACCGTTGACGACGACAGCTGCGAGGCGAGCGCGAGCAGCGCGGATTCCTTACCTGGAGCCGCGATCAGTTGTACCGCGCCGGGCCGGCGGCCGCGAGCGTAGGGCAGGCTCATCGCGGGGAAGCCGGCCACGTTCCAGGCTTGGGTGTACGGCGTACCGCGCGCGCCGTTGACTGTGGCTCGCTGGTATCCGGCCCGCTCGCCCCAACCAAACCGGGGCGCTGCCTCGACGCTGCCGCGCGCCTCGGTGTCGCCTTCGATCAGGTCGTGTTCCCGCTCGTCGCCCTCGAGTCGAGCTACTCGGTGCCCATCTCGCGAGCGACGTGACATCCACCGGTGGACCGGGATGGAGGTGCTCGGCCAGGCCGCCGCCGACCACCTCGGCGCGCCGCTCACCGAGATCGAGCACGCCGAGCTCTACAGCTGCTTCCCCGCGGCCGTGCGCGTCCAGCAACGGGCGCTCGGGCTGCCGGTCGACGGCGTGCCGACGATCACCGGCGGCGAGGCGTTCGCCGGGGGACCGTGGAACAACTTCGTGCTCCAGGCGACCGCCGCGATGATCGAGCGTGTGCGCGCCGAGCCCGAGGCCCTCGGGCCTCGTGTCCACCGTGAGCGGGCTGCTCAACAAGCCGGGCCTCGCCGTGTACGCGCACGCGCCCCGGACCTCGGATCCGCTGCTCCTCGCGGACCTCGCCGACGAGAACGAGCGCGCGGCCGAGCGGGTCGAGGCCGTTCGCCGACCACCATGGTCCGGCACGGCGTCGCGACGTACACGGTCAGCTACGAGGGCCAGGAGCCGGTGCGCTGCGCGTCATCGCCGACACCCCGACGGGACGCGCTGCGTCGCCGCGTCGGAGGACGCCGATCTCGCGCGTCAGGCGACCCGCGAGGAGCTGATCGGCCAGACGGTGCACGTGGAAGGCAACCGCTTCACGAGCTGATCGCGTCCATGTCGATCCGTGCGAACGGCCCGTACGAGAACCGCCCGTTCGAGTGAAGTCAAAAAAGCCCGATAGAATGGTCAAATACCGAGGCCGTGTCAATCGGACCGTCCCGGCGTAACCAAGGGACGTGAGTACGTTGGCATCAGGCACCGTGAAGTTCTTCAACGAGCAGAAGGGCTTCGGCTTCATCTCCCGCGAAGAGGGCGACGACGTGTTCGTCCACTTCTCCGCGATCCAGGGCACGGGCTTCAAGACCCTCCAGGAGGGTCAGACGCGTCGAGTTCGACATCGGCAAGGGCAAGAAGGGCGACGAAGCCCAGAACGTCCGGGTCGTCTAGCCCGACCCCACCGCTCGCGGCGGCGCCGCGGCTCGACCGCCATCCACGGGTGTCGGTGATCCGACTACCCAGGGCATCGGCCCCGAAGGCTCGTGCCCCGAGAGAAGGACGCATGGCGACGCCCAAGCGACGGTCACAACACGACGACCAGGATCTGGTCCGCCTCTATCTCAACGAGGCCGGGCAGTACCCCCTGCTGACCAAGGACGACGAGGCGCGTCTCGCCCAGCAGATCGAGGCCGGCGTCGAGGCACGCGACCGAGCTCGAGGCGACGATCCGCCGCCGAAGCTGACGCCGACGGAGCGTCGGGCGCTCAAGCGCGTCGTGCGCCAGGGCGACGAGGCGCACCTCACGTTCGTGCAGTCGAACCTGCGGCTGGTCGTCTCGATCGCCAAGCGCTACCAGGCGTCGGGGCTCCCGCTCCTCGACCTGGTCCAGGAGGGCAACCTCGGGCTGATCCACGCGGTCGACAAGTTCGACTGGCGTCGCGGCTTCAAGTTCTCCACCTACGCGACGTGGTGGATCCGTCAGGCCATCTCGCGCGGCATCGCCAACACCGGTCGCACGATCCGCCTCCCGGTCCACGCGGGCGACAACCTCGTTCGGCTCCTCCGGGCGCGCTCGATGCTCGAGATCAAGTTCGGCCGCCCCGCCACCCACGCCGAGCTCGCCGAGGAGCTGGGCACGACCGAGGAGAAGGTCCGCGAGACGGCGATGATCGCCGCCGCGCCCCTCTCGCTCTCGCAGCCGTTGAGCGACGACGGCGATGCCGTGCTCGGTGACCTCGTCGAGGATCGCAGCGCGCAGTCGCCGTTCGAGGCGGCGTCGGTCGCGTTGCTCCCGGACGAGGTCGGCGCGGCTGCTCACCGGGCTCGACGCGCGCGAGCGACGGGTGATCACGCTTCGCTTCGGGCTCGACCGGGGTGAGCCGCGCACGCTCGAAGAGGTCGGTGCGTTCTTCGACCTCACCCGCGAGCGCATCCGCCAGATCGAGGCGCGCGCGATGTCGAAGCTCCGTCACCCCGCCTACGAGGCCGACGTCACCAGCCTGCTCGGCGTCTAGCCACTCTTCTTGCTCAGAAGAGGCGCCTGGGGCTCGCCGTAGATGAAGTCGTCCATCACCGCGACGTCGTACTTCTTGCTGTCGTCGGGTCCGAGCTTGCTCGTGCCGTAGACGATCTTCACGCGCGACGACGATCGGCTTCTTGAACGCGACGCCGAGGAACGACAGCCCGTCCTTCGACTTCGGCACGGGGTACGTGCCGAGCTTGCGACCGTTCGGGTCGTAGAAGGTGAACGCCGCGGCTTCCTTGCTGTCGACGTCGGTGTACACGGCCCCGAAGCCGCGGGTCAGCGCGGGCGTGGTCGTGCCGGGCAGGTAGAACCTGATGTTGGCGACGTTGCTGCCCACCGGCGAGAAGAGCTTCTCCGGGCTGAACGTCGTGAACGTGTCGGTGTACGTCGGGTTGATGTCGCCGAAGCGGACCGCGGCACCGCGACGGGTTGTCGGAGTCGGCGCTCACGCCGAGATGGTCGCCCGGGGTGCTCAGCACCACGCCGCGTGCCCGCGGCTCCTGCGGGGCGTTGAAGAAGTCGGGCGGGTAGCTGTTCGGCTCCGAGAACTCGTCGGGCACCCCGTCCCAGTTGATCTCCCGCCGTCCCGACGGGAAGGTCTGCGGCACGCCGCCGTTGTCGGCGCCGAGGAGCGCCTGGTACTTGGCGATGGCGGCACTGATGTCGCCCGCGCCCGTGACGAGCGTCGGCTTCTGGGGCTTCGGCGGCGATCCGGCGTGCGCTGGCGCGGCCGTGCCCGCGCCGAGCCCGAGCACGACGAGACACACCGTGCCGACGACGAACGTGCGTGCACACCTCATGTCGGTTCTGCTCCTCGGTGAGACGACCGGCGAACATTAGCCACCTCGGCGTCCCTCGCGGCGCGACGTCGGCCTGTGCCATGGCCCGCACGAGATGCCGTCAGAGCTCCGGCAGCCGTGTGCTCGCGGAGACGAAGCCTCTACGTGCGCAAGACGTTGGCGAAGATCAGCCAGGCCAGCAGCGACTTCGCGGTGAGGCTGAGCACGATGTAGGTGCTCTCGCCCGCGACGTAGTCGCGCCAGCGGCCGACCTGGCGGTACTGGAGCACCATGTTCACCGCGAAGCTGAAGAACAGGATCGAGCTCGACGATGGTGATCGCGTAGACGAAGCCGGGCGGGCGCGCGGGTCCGCCGAAGCAGGTAGATCACGATGGCGATCCAGGGCACCGCGCCGACGAGCGAGCCGAACCAGAAAGCGCTCCAGTCGGTCGCCCCGGGCTTCTGCTGACGCTCCATCAGCAGCCCGAAGAGGATCATCGCGGTGTTGACGGCGAAGATCGCGAGCAGTGCGGCGAGATCACGGATCCCGACGAACATCGCGATCAACACGATCATGATCGACGCGCTGATCGAGTACTCGATCCAGCGGGCGTAGTTGGCGCGCGTGCGTCGAGGTTGCGCTCGTACCACCGGTGCACGCCGGCGCGGCGACGACGAGGTGGTCGACCGCGGCCAGGAACAGGAAGACCGCGACCGCCGGCCCGATCGGGATCGTGAACAGCTCCTCGGCCGGCGTCGGGCCCTGCACGGTGACCGGGTCCGCCCGGAGGTACGACGCGAAGACCGGGAGCGACAGGCCGTTGCTCAGCGCCAGCATCGCGGCGGCCTCGGCCCGAGGAACAGCGCCCACCGCGATGTTGGCGATCCGCAAGCGCCGGTATTGCCGCGCCCGCCCTTCGGTATGTGTTGTCAGTGTCACCAGAGCCTCCACGCTCACTCTCGGGCGCCCACTTGCGCAACCGGCAGTTTAGTGCTAAATAAACGGAACACAACCCCCCGATGCCCGACCAGGAGGAACCCACATGCACCACCGTCGAAGCGCTCTCCGAGCCATCACCGTCGGCGCCCTGAGCGCGACGCTCGGCGTCGCCTCGTTCGCCGGTACCGCCGTCGCCGACTCGTCACGTCCTGCGGCGTCGATGAGCGCGGAAGGCTCGAGCAAGCAGAAGAAGACGGTCATCGCCGTCGCCAAGGGCAGCGATGACTTCTCCACGCTCGTCACAGCAGTCGGTGCGGCCAAGCTCGTGAAGGCCCTCTCGGCGAAGGGTCCCTTCACGGTGTTCGCGCCGACGAACGCGGCGTTCGACGAGATCCCCGCGAGCCGACCTCGAGGCGCTGCTCGCCAACAAGAAGGGCCTCGCCAAGGTGCTGACCTATCACGTCGTCAAGGGACGGATCTTGGCGAAGAACCTCGACCCAACGCAGACGGTCAAGACCCTCGAGGGCGACGAGCTCACGATCGACGTCGCCGACGACGGCACCGCGACGATCACCGACGCCAGTGGCAACGTGGTGAACATCACCGCCACCGACCTGAAGGCCAAGAACGGCGTGGTGCACGTCATCGACGGGGTCCTCACCCCAGCCAGCTAGCCGAGCGGATCGCGGGGAGGGGGCTGTCCCCCCGGCTCCCTCCCGCGTTCGGTCGCAGCTGCACGCGACTTCCTCCGTCTCGCGACCGATGAGCGGTAGCGTCACCATCTCGCGCCCTCCGCTTGCGTCCACGCCGTTCGGACGGTGACGACCGAGCGGAGGGCAGGTACATCGGAAGGCGAAGGCCCCACATGGCGCGTCGAACGCCGATCAGCCTTCACGACGCCGCCCAACGGCTCGGCGTCCACTACATGACCGCGTACCGCTATGTGCGGACCGGCCGACTTCCGGCCACCCGCGACGGCGTCGAATGGCGCGTCGACCCGGCTGACGTCGACAAGCTCGTCAAGGGGAACACGAAGCCGGCACCCAGGGGCTCGCCGCGGCAAGGCCGCCGAACGCCTCGAGCACCGGCTGGTGGCGGGCGACGGCGCCGGTGCATGGGCGGTGGTGGAGGGTGCCCTCGTGTCAGGCGCGAGCCCGCGGGACATCCACCTGGAGCTGCTCTCACCGGCGCTGCGCTCGATCGGTTCCCGCTGGGCGCGCGGCGAGCTGTCGATCGCCGAGGAGCATCGAGCCTCGGTCACCGCGCAACGACTCGTCGGGCAGCTCGGCCCACGCTTCGCCCATCGAGGACGCACGCGTGGCTCGGTGGTGCTCGGCGGGCCCGCAGGAGAGCAGCACACGCTGCCATCGGCCATTCTCGCTGACCTCTTGCGCGACGCGCGGTTCACGGCCGTCGACCTCGGTGCGAACACCCCGGCCGAGTCGTTCGTCGAGGCGGCGCGTGCGGCCGACCGGTTGATGGCGGTGTGCATCGGCGCCACGAGCAGTGGCCACGATGCCGCCCTGGCCGACACCATCGCCGCGCTCAGAGGGGCGGGCATCACGGCGCCCTTGGTCGTCGGCGGCGCCGCGATCGCCGACGGCCGCGCATGCTGAGCGGCTCGGCGCCGACGTCTGGTCGGGATCCGACGCTCGCGCGGCGATCGAGGTCATCGAGGCGGCGGCGAAGGCGTCGATGGCCACCTCTCCTTCGCTTCGCACGCACCGCACCCGCTCGGCTCGGTCGTCCCTCGGTCAGGAATGAGCATCACGGCCCACGGCCGTGCCGGGAGCGCGGTCTCCCGCCGGTAGACTCGTCGAGTCCCCCCGCTCTGCCCGGAAGGTTCTTCCTTGCGCGCCCGCATCCGACATCCGCAATGTGGCGATCGTCGCCCACGTCGACCACGGCAAGACCACGCTCGTCGACGCCTGCTGCGCCAGACCGGGGCCTTCCAGCGCGCACCAGGAGCTCGTCGACCGGGTCATGGACTCGACCGACCTCGAGCGTGAGAAGGGCATCACGATCCTCGCCAAGAACACCGCGATCCGCTACGGCGGCGTGAAGATCAACATCGTCGACACGCCCGGCCACGCCGACTTCGGCGGCGAGGTCGAGCGGGGGCTCACGATGGTCGACGGCGTGCTCCTGCTCGTCGACGCGGCCGAGGGCCCGCTGCCCCAGACCCGCTTCGTGCTCCGCAAGGCGCTCGAGGCGCGCCTGCCCGTCATCGTCGTGGTCAACAAGGTCGACCGCAGCGACGCCCGCGTCGACCGAGGTCGTGCACGAGATCGAGGAGCTGTTCCTCGACCTCGACGCCGACGAGCACCAGATCGGCTTCCCGATCGTGTACGCAACGCCCGCAGCGGGTCGCGCGTCGCTCGACGCCGACGACCCCGATCTCCAGCTCCCGACGCTCGGCCGGCGAGGGTGGGCTCAAGCCGCTGCTCGAGCTGCTCGCTCGAGCACATCCCGGCGCCCGAGTACGACCCCGACCACCCGCTGCAGGCGCTGGTCACCAACCTCGACGCGTCGCCGTACGTCGGGCGCCTCGCGCTGTGCCGCGTTCGCCACGGCACGCTGCGCACGCGGCGCGCCGGTCGCGTGGTGCCGCGCCGACGGCACGGTCGAGACGGTCAAGATCACCGAGCTGTACCTCACCGAGGCGCTCGAACGCGTCGACGCCGACGAGGCCGGCCCGGGCGAGATCGTGGCGATCGCCGGGCTCGCCGACGTGACGATCGGCGAGACGCTCGCCGATCCCGACGACCCGCGCCCGCTGCCCGTCATCCACATCGACGACCCGAGCCTGTCGATGACGATCGGCATCAACACGTCGCCGCTCGCCGGCACCGAGGGCGACAAGCTCACCGCGCGACTCGTGAAGAACCGCCTCGACGCCGAGCTCGTCGGCAACGTGTCGCTGCGCGTGCTGCCGACCGAGCGACCCGACGCGTGGGAGGTGCAGGGGCGCGGCGAGCTCCAGCTCGCGGTGCTCGTCGAGACGATGCGCCGCGAGGGCTTCGAGCTCACCGTCGGCAAGCCCGAGGTCGTGACGCGAGAGGTCGACGGCAAGCTGCACGAGCCGGTCGAGCGCGTCGCGATCGACGTGCCCGAAGAGCACCTCGGCGCCGTCACGCCAGCTGCTCGCGGTGCGCAAGGGCCGCCTCGAGCAGATGGTGAACCACGGCACCGGCTGGGTGCGCATGGAGTACCTCGTGCCGGCGCGCGCGCTCGTCGGGTTCCGCACCGAGTTCCTCACCGAGACCCGCGGCACCGGGCTGCTGCACCAGGTGTTCGAGGGCTACGAGCCGTGGTTCGGCGAGCTGCGCACGCGCACCGACGGGCAGCCTCGTCGCCGACCGGCGCGGCCCGACGACGGCGTACTCGCTCATGAGCATTCAGGAGCGCGGCGAGCTCTTCATCGGACCGGGCGTCGAGGTCTACGAGGGGATGATCGTCGGCGAGAACGCCCGCGCCGACGACATCGACGTGAACCCGACCAAAGAGAAGAAGCTCACGAACCACCGCGCCGCGTCGGCCGACGAGCTGGTGCGACTCGCGCCGCCGCAAGCCGCTGTCGCTCGAGCAGCGCTCGAGACGATCGCCGCCGACGAGGTCGTCGAGGCGACGCCCCAGTCGGTTCGGCTGCGCAAGGCCGTGCTCGACCAGACCGTCCGACGGCCGCCAGACCAAGCGCGCCCGCGTCGCCGCTTCGTAGACCCGGAGCACGTCCGCGCGCTACGCCGTGCGCCGGCGCCACTCGTTGATCGGGACGGGGCGGAGCATGCCGAGGCGGATGCCGGCCACGACCGTTCCCGCCACGAGGGCCACGAGCGCGCTGGTCGCGAACGCCACCCGCCACACGTTCGGGACGCCGTCGATGAACGCGACGATCGTCACGAGGTTGAGCGACGCGTGCACGACGACCGCGGGGAACAGCGCCCCGGTCCGCAGCACCGCGTAGGCGAGCACGACCCCGAGCGACATGAACGGCACCGCGCCCAGCGCGTCGTGCATCTGCGCGACGTGCCCGGGCAGCAGCGCGAACACGATCCCCGACCCGAACAGGGCGACGACGCCCGGGACCGAGCCCCCAGTCCTCCGGGTTGCGCCAGTTCCGCCCGAGGATCGCGGCGCAGCCGGCGCCGATCACGATGAGGACGGCGAGGCGGTACACGAGCTCCTCGTCGAGCGCGCCCAGCACCAGCCCGAGCACCTCGTCGACCGACCCGATGTGGGAGACCCACTCGACCGCTCCGAACACGAGCACCGCGCCACTGACGACGAGGAACTCACGCCACGCGAGCAGATTGGCGCGGTCGAGGCCGAGGCGGCGCCAGCCGACCATCCACGCGAGGACGAGGCCGAGCGGCAACGCCGGCGACATGGCCACCGGCCCGAGATCGCCGATCGACACGTCGCGCCATGCCGAGCCCACGTCGACGGCGATGACCACCGCCGCGAGCACCACGATCACGGGGGTCAGCTGCCACCGGGTCCAGCGCCGCCAGACCCAGACCTCCCGCACGTGATCCCCTCCGAATCCCAGCCGTCGATGCCCCTGCTCGGGCGCCCTGATTCATCGGCACTCGAGGCGAAAACTCAAGGCGCGTGGAGAACCCGCGTCCGGTTCAGTCGGCATCCACGGGCGTGAACGCAAGCGGCATCCTGCGGCCCGGCCTTTAGGCCGCACGACGTCAGACGTCGTCGTCGAAGTGGTACAGGCGCGCGGTGTTGTCCCACAGGATCATGCGCTTCTGCTCGTCGGTGAGATCGTCGAGCTCGAGGAACTCGTCGACCGCGTGGGGGAACGGCGCGTCGGGGTGCGGGTAGTCGCTCGAGAACACGATCCGATCGGCGCCGATCTGGTCGGCGACGGAGGCGAGGAACGTCTCGTCGGCGTTCGCCGACACGTAGCACTGCCGCTGGAAGTACTCGCTCGGGCGCAGCTCGCGCGGTGCGCGTCCCGCCGTAGTTCTTGGCGAGCGCGTTGTCGTGGTGCTCGTCCATGCGCTCGAGCCAGAACGGCACCCACCCGCAGCCGCTTCGAGGAACGCCACCTCGAGCGTCGGGAACCGGTCGAGCACGCCGCCGTAGATCAGGCTCACGGCCGCGCACATCTGCTCGATCGGGTGCGTGCAGATGTGCTGCATCTCGAGGTCGGTGAAGCGGTCCGCCCCGGCCTGCGGGTGCCCGGCCTTTCCGCCCTCGTGGAGGCCCAGCGGCACGCCGAGCGTCTGGCACGCGTCGTAGAGCGGGTCGTAGCAGCGGTCGTCGAGCGTGCGGCCGTCGACGGCGTTGGGCCGCACGAACACGCCCACCATCCCGAGCTCGCGCACGCACGCGTCGCCTCGGCGGCGGCACCTTCGGGGTCCTGGCGGGGCACCATCGCGACCCCCTTGAGACGGGCGGGGTCGGTCGTGCAGAACTCGTGCAGCCAGTCGTTGTAGGCACGGGAGATCGCCAGCGCGAGCGCGGGGTCGAGCCCGTCGGTCGCGAGCGCGAACAGCCCGAACGACGGGTACAGCACCCCGACGTCGATGCCTTCCTGGTCCATCCCGTCGAGCTGGCTGGGTGCGTCGAAGCCGCGTGCCACGGCATCGGGGTACATCTCCTGGAAGATCCCGAGGATCCGTTCCTTGCGCATCGCGCGGGCCGCATCGTCGAGGTCGCGCTCACCGCGTCCCAGGTTTGATCGGGATCCCGTCGACGAGCATCCCGAACGCGAGGTCCTCGGGCTGGGGCTCACGGCCACGGAACTTCGGGTCGATGTGCTCGGCCCACATCGACATCGGCTCGATCACGTGCACGTCGGCGTCGAGCACCCGGTAGTCGCCCTTCATGACCCACCCCCCAGTGCCGACTGCTGCCGCGCGCCGCCTCGGCCTCCTCGGTCGTGAGCACGCCGCTCTCCACCATGCCGTCGAGCGCTCCGTCGAGCTGCTTGCGGCTCATCGCCCCGCTCCTGGTCGCGGTGATCCAGCCGTCGAGCATCTGCTTGCGGCTCTCGGCGGGGAAGCCGTCGTGCACCTGCGCGCGCTCCTCGGTGTCGAACCCGTCACGGATCTCGGCGATCTCCGGGCACCCGCGGTAGGCGTCCCAGATGATCTCGACCTGCGACGGATCGTCCGGGTCGGCGCGCACCGGCAGCGCCATGCCCACGGCGAGCTCGCCGATGTCGAGCGGCACCTTGAAGCGTCCGTCGGCGACGTAGGGCGCCCGATGGTCGTCGAGCTGCACCTCGAGCTCGAGCCGGTACTTGAGCGTGCCGATCCCGAGGTCGGCGAGGATCGGATCGTCGGGCTCGTCGACCTTGTGGATCCGCTCGTCCCGCTCGGCGGAGCGGATCGTGGCCGCTCCCGGGGATCCCCTCGAGCACGAGATCCTTCTTCTTGCGCCCGAACAGCCCCATCACCCTCCACCCGTCTCCGTGAGCGCGAGAGGGTACTCGCCGGTGCGGCTGCGTAACCTGGCCCGCATGCAGCACGCCTCCAGATTCGGCCCGGCTCGTCGCCGTCGCGGCCACATCGGCGCTCGCCTGTCGCGGCGCTCCTCGGTGGGGCGATCGCCGCCGGCGAGCGCACGGGTCGCGCAGCCAGAAGAGTGGGGGGAACCTCACGTTCGGGCTCGAGGCCGAGACCACCGACTACTGCCTGCCCCGCGCGCAGCTGGCGATCTCGGGCATCCAGGTCGTCGCCGCGATCTACGACACCCTCACGGTGCCGAACGCCAAGGGCGAGATGGTGCCGTACCTCGCCAAGTCGGTCACGCCGAACGCCGACTTCACGGAGTGGACGATCACGTTGCGGCCGGGCGTGACGTTCCACGACGGCACGCCGCTCGACGCCGAGGCGCTGAAGCTCAACCTCGACTCGTACCGCGGCGCGCCCGGCGCGCCCAACTCCGGCCCGCTGTTCCACGATCTACTTCCAGTTCATCCACGACGTGCAGGTCGTCGACCCGCTCACGGTGAAGCGTCGTGCTCAACACGCCGGTCGCCGACTTCCCCGCGTACCTCTACTCCAGCGGGCCGGCTCGGGATCGCGGCGCCGGCGCAGCTGAACGCGGGCGAGGACTGCTCCACGAAGATGATCGGCACCGGACCCTTCGAGCTCAGCGACTACAAGCAGAACGAGAGCACCACCGTCACCAAGAACCCCGACTACTGGCAGAAGGGCTACCCGAAGGCGCACCAGATCACGTTCGTGCCCGTGCCCGAGGGTTCCGCAGCGGGTGAACCAGCTCCAGGGCGGCCAGCTCGACCTCATGCACACGTCGGTAACGGCGTCGCAGACCGACCAGCTGCGGGACCTCACCGGCCAGGTGAAGCTGCTCACGCAGAAGCCGGGCTTCCGCGAGATCCACTACTACTTCCTGCTGACGCGACAAGCCGCCGTTCGACGACCCGAACGCCCGGCAGGCGTTCGCGATGGCGCTCGACCGCAACAAGATCAACCAGATCCGCACCAAGGGCATCTTCGAGGTCGCGAACAGCATCATGGACCGCGACGCGCCCGGCTACGTGAAGAACGCCGGCTACCCGAAGTACAACCCGAAGCAGGCGAAGCAAGCTCGTCGACGCAGTACAAGGCCGCGCACGGTGGGACGTTCGACGTCATCCTCGGCACGACCGAGGACCAGGAGAGCAGCCTGGAGATGCAGCTCGTCGAGGAGAGCTCGACGAAGGTCGGGATCAACGCCGACATCGCGCAGTTCGACCAGGCGACGCAGATCAACAAGGCGCTCAGCGGCGACATCGACATGCTCGACTGGCGCAACCTGCACGGCGGCTGCACCGAGCACACCGACGAGTCGACCTACATCTGGTTCGCCGAACTACGACACCGGCGACATCGTGAACTTCGGGCACTTCAGCGACCCGACCACGCAGGCGCATGCTCGACGACGGCCGCGGGCTCACCGACCCCGCCGAGATGACGAGAACTACCAGGCCTTCAACCGGGCGATGGCGAAGCAGGTGTACCTGCTGCCCGATGTGGTACGTGACTGGACGATCGGCTACCAGCCGAACGTGAAGCTCACGTTCCCGCCGCTGCCCGACGGCGGCGGCAAGCCGCTGTTCGTGTACGGGCGCATCCCGGTGCTCGGGCTGCGCAGCACGTCATAGGAGTCCGGGACCGCGGCCGCTGCGGTGGCGCTGGCGCCGGCGCGGTGAAGAGGAGAGAACGTGCTGCGTCGAGTGCTCGTGATGCGCGGCGCCGTCGTCGTGTTCGCGGTGGGGGCGTCGATCGTCGCCTTCATGAGCGGCGAGGAGATCTTCGGCGCCCTGCTCGCCGCGCTCGCGATCACGAACCTCATCCTGATCACGTTCTTCGCGTCGCGTGACGCCATGCTGCGCCGCAACCCACCCGGGCCGAAGCCCCCGCCCCGCCGACCGCAACTGAGGACGTGAGCTCAGGGTTGGGGCGGGCCGCCGCCGGCCTGGACCGGCACCGTGTTGAACGTGCCCTGCCCGCATACGGGGCCGTTGCCCCACGGCTGCACCAGCGACTGCGTCGCGTTCGGGTGACGTGATCGCGATCTCCGCGGGGTCGGCCTCGCACGGACCGTTCTGGGCCTCGTTGCCGCTCGGGATGACGCCCCACTGCAGCGTCGTGTACGCCTGACCGCCGGACTGGAGCGTCACGAGCGCCGCCCGCGCCCTGGCCCCGCACGACGTTCGTCGGGATCGCCTGGCCGTCCTGCGACTGGAGCTGCAGCCCGACGTAGCCGTTCATCGTGCAGGGGCCCGCGCCGTTGTTCGTGAACACGAGCACCGAGTTGCGCTGGCCGGCACCGGCGTCGGGCGGGCTGATCTCGCGCGGCGAGCGCGCTCGTCTGGCACGTCGGCGGCCCGGGCACGGTGGTGGTCGTCGCGGCGGTCGCGGCCGTGCTGCCGAGGTCGAGGTGGACGCCGATGTCGACGACGTGCTGCTCGACGAGCTCGAGGAGTCGTCGCCGCCACAGGCTGCGAGCACGGCGCCGCCCAGCACCACCAACGCGATCAGCAGTCCGGCTCGACGCATGTCGTCACCCCCTTGTCGGTGGACAAGTCGTAGACGCACAAGCTCGTCGGTGCGCATACCGTAGACGCACTGCTCACCCCGAGGCGATGAGCCCCAGGTTCATCGCGAAGAACATGAGGCCGGCCGCGATGCCGAACGCATGCCAGTACTCGTGGTATCCGAACCACTTCGCGACCCGCCCCGGCCAGTGGAGCGCGAACAGGATCGCGCCGACGGTGTAGAGGACACCGCCCGCGATCGCGAGACCGAGGAGGCCGGGTCGGTCGAGGAGCTGGGGGATCGCGAGGAGCGCCGCCCAACCGAGCACGAGGTACAGCGCCCAGCTGAGCTTGGGGAACCGGTCGAGTGCGAAGAGCGTGATCGCCATTCCCAGCCGATCGCGCCGGTCCACACGATCGCGAGCAGCACCCAGCGCATCGACCCCTCCAGGGCGAGGAGGCAGACGGGGGTGTAGGTGCCCGCGATCAGCACGTAGATCATCGAGTGGTCGAGGCGCTGCATCACCTGGCGGGACTGCGGGAGCCGCGTAGAGGTGGTACGAGGAGCTCGTGAAGTAGAGGGCGATCATCGCGAGCCCGTAGACGAACGCGGCGACGATCGCCTGCGGGCTGTGCGCGTCGGCGAGCAGCCACACCAGCCCACCGATCGACGCGATCGCGGCCACCTGGTGAAGCCGACCGCGAAGGCGCGGCCGGGCAAGCAGGGCGTCCGGCGCGTTCATACGTCCATGATCGCAGGCCCACAGGCCCCGAGTGCGGTCAGGCCGCGTGCCGATGCTGCAGCGCCTCCCTGCGGCTGGAATGATCCGATCCGCAGGCCCGAGCGAATCACCTGGGGTGAACGAGGAGGCGCCGTCATGGCTGGAAGCGACCTGAAGAGCAAGCTCTCCGGATTCAGGGGCGAGGCCTCGCGCCCGGGCGACGCCGGCTACGACGAGGCCCGCGCCGTCTTCAACGGGATGATCGACCGCTCGGCCGGCGCTGATCGCGCGGTGCACCATCGCCGACGACGTCGTCTCGGCCGTGAACCTCGCGCGCGAGAAGCCGCTGCCCCTCTCGGTGTACGGCGGCGGCCACGGCGTGACCGGCGCGGCGGTGTGCGACGCCGGCGTCTGCGTCGACCTGCGCGGCATGAAGGGCGCCGACGTCGACGCGGAGGCGAAGACGGTGCGCGCCGAGGCCGGGCTCACGTGGGGCGAGCTCGACGCCGCGACGCAGGAGCACGGGCTCGCCGTCACCGGCGGGCGCGTGTCCGACGACCGGCATCGCCGGCCTCGCGCTCGGGAGCGGCAGCGGGTGGCTCGAGCGCAAGCTCGGCTTCACGTGCGACAACCTGCTCGCGGCCGAGGTGGTGACGGCCGACGGCCGCAAGGTCACCGCGTCGGCCGACGGAGAACCCCGACCTGTTCTGGGCGCTGCGCGGCGGCGGCGGCAACTTCGGCGTCGTCACCGCGTTCCACCTCCAGCTGCACCCGGTCGGCCCGATCGTGCTCGGCGGCATGCTCATGTACCCGGCGACGATCGGCCGGCGAGCTTCGTGCCGTTCTTCATCGACTTCATGCGCGAACGCCCCCGACGAGGTCGGCAGCGGCCTCGCGTTCATCACCGCGCCGCCCGAGGAGTTCGTGCCCGAGCCGGCACGCGGCCAGCCCGTCATCGGCTGTCGTCTGCTGCTACGCGGGCTCGGTCGAGGACGGCGAGGAGGCGTTCCGGCCGCTGCGCGAGTTCGGCCCGCCCGCGATCGACCTGGTCGGGCCGATGCCGTACGTCGGCGGTGCAGCAGCTGCTCGACGCCGCGGCCCAGAAGGGCACGCGGAACTACTGGACCGCCGACTTCTACGACGAGCTGCCCGACGAGGCGGTCGACGTGCTCGTCGAGCACGCGACGAAGCCGGTGTCACCGCTCACGCCAGATCATCCTCGTGCCGGGCGGCGGCGCCATCGCACGCGTGCCCGAGGACGCCACCGCGTTCGGCCAGCGCACCGCGCCGTGGAACATCCACTTCCTCTCGATGTGGGCCGACCCGGCCGACGACGACGAGAACATCGAGTACACCCGCGAGCTCGCCGGCGGCGATGAAGCCGTGGAGCACCGGCCGCGTGTACCTCAACTTCATCGGCGACGAGGGCTCGACCGCGTCGAGGCCGCGTTCGGCCCCGAGAAGTTCGCCCGTCTGCAGGCGGTCAAGACCGACGTGGGACCCGACCAACCTGTTCCGCCACAACCAGAACATCCCGCCCAAGTAGCCGGGTGCGTCGCCAGCGGTCGAGCCGCGGCGCACGGCGGCGGCGGCCGCGTCGACGACAGCTCGAGGGCTGCATCGCGTCGACGGTCTCGACGCTCGGGTCGAGCTCGAGCGTCGCGAGCTGCGACGAGAGCAGGTCCGGGCCCGCGAAGTGGCCCGTGCGGGCGGCGAGGCGCGCGGCAAGGGCGTCCTCCGGCGCGACGAGCGCGACGAACGTCACCGTCGTCAGGTCACCCGCCAGGCGGCGACGCGATGCGGCGGTGAGCGCGGAGCAGGCGAGTACGACGCCCGTCGACAGCGTGCGCGGCGAGCTCGGCGTGCAGCCGGTCGAGCCACGGACCGCGCTGCGCCTCGGTGAGCGGGATCCCCTGCGCCATCTGAGCCTTGGCCTCGGCGCTGTGCGCGTCGTCGCCCTCGAGGAACGGCACGCCGAGGCGCTCCGCCAGGCGCACGCCCACGGTCGACTTGCCCGAGCCGGCCACGCCCATGATGACGACGACGGGTCCGGCGCGCGAGCTCTCGGTGTCGGGCGGCATCCACCCGCACGCTAACGACCCGACGGATCTCTGCAAGCATGGCGTCATGCGCGCCATCACCGTCGAACCGCACCGCGCCGACTCGGCGCAGCTCGAGGACGTCGCCGATCCCGACCCCCGCATGGGCTCCGTGCTCTGCGAGGCCGTCGCGGTCGGCGTGTGCGGCACCGACATCGAGATCACGACCGGCGCGTACGGCTGGGCGCCGCCGGGCAAGACCGCCTCGTGCTCGGCCACGAGTCGCTCGGGCGGGTCGTCGACCCGGGCCCGGCGAGCGGCTCGCGAAGGGCGATCTCGTCGTCGGCATCGTCCGCCGTCCCGACCCGGTGCCCTGCCCGAGCTGCGCGGTCGGCGAGTGGGACATGTGCCGCAACGGCCAGTACACCGAGCGCGGGATCAAGGCCGTCGACGGCTACATGTCGGAGCGGTGGCGCATCGAGCCCGAGTACGCCGTGCGCGTCGCGCCGGCGCTCGGCACGCTCGGGGTGCTCCTGGAGCCGACGACGGTGGTGGCCAAGGCGTGGGAGGTCGTCGGGCGGCCGGCATGCGCGCGTTCTGGGAGCCGACCGACGCGCGCTGGTCACCGGCGCAGGCCCGATCGGGCTCCTCGCCGCGCTGCTCGGCGTGCAACGCGGGCTCGACGTGCACGTGCTCGACCGCGCCGACGACCGGGCCCAAGCCCGAGCTCGTCGAGGCGCTCGGCGCGACCTACCACACCGGCGCGGTCCACGACGTCGGCTTCGAGCCCGACATCGTGATCGAGGCCACCGGCGTGCCCCAGGTCGTCGTCGACGCGATCGCCGTGCTCGCCTCCGGCGGGGTCGTGTGCCTCACCGGCATCGGCAGCAGTGCGGGCACGCTCGCAGTCCGCGCCCGGCGACCCACTCGCCGAACGAGATCGTCCTCCAGAACAAGGTCATCGCGGGCTCGGTGAACGCGAACCGCCGGCACTACTACAAGGCCGCCGGCGCGCTCGCCCGGCCGACCTCGACTGGCTCGGTCGCCTGATCACCCGCCGCGTCCCCGTCGACCACTTCGCCGACGCGCTCGCCCGCCAGCCCGACGACATCAAGGCCGTCATCGAGTTCGCACCCTGACGCGACGCGTGATGATCATGGCCATGCCTGGCCAGGAGTTCCCCGACATCGGTGACTACGCGTTCATCAGCGACTGCCACTCGCTCGCGCTGATCACCTCCGACGCGTCGGTCGAGTGGGCGTGCTTCCACCGTTTCGACTCGGCGCCGGTGTTCGCCCGGATCCTCGACCGCGACATCGGCGGCTGGTTCCGGATCGCCCCCACCGCCGACTTCACGACGAGCCGGCGGTACCTGCCCGACACGAACGTGCTCGAGACCACCTTCACGACGGCTACCGGCGTCGTCACCGTCACCGACTGCCTGCCCATGACGGCTGACCCGCTGCACCTCGCGGCCGCCGAGCACCTCGTGGCGAAGCACCTGCTCGTCCGCGTCGTCGCGCGGGGTCGAGGGCACGGTCGAGATGGCGGTCGACTTCCACCCTCGGTTCGAGTACGGGCTCACCACGCCCTACGTCGAACCGCTCGCCGACGACCTCCTCCGCGCGTCGGGGAGCGCCGATGCGTTGCTGCTCCAGAGCGAGCTCGGCCCGCTCACCTGCGACGACGGGTCCGCCCGGGGCGTCGGATCGGTGAGCGCGGGTGACGTGCGGGTCGTCGCGATGACGGCCGACACGGCGCACCACCTCACCGCCACCCGTCACGACCGCGACGAGCTCCTCGCCGCGGTCCGTGCGACGGTCGAGTTCTGGGAGCAGTGGAGCGCGCGGACCCAGTACGACGGGCCGTACGCCGACGCGGTGAAGCGCAGCGCGCTCGTGCTCAAGGGCCTGACCTACGCCCGCACCGGGCGCGGTTGCCGCCGCGGCCACGACGTCGCTCCCGGAGTGGATCGGCGGCGAGCGCAACTGGGACTACCGCTACTCGTGGGTACGTGACTCCTCCGCGATCCTCGCCGCGCTCGCCGGGCTCGGCCACACCGACGAGGCCGTCGCGTTCGGGCACTGGCTCTTCCGCACGACTGCGGGGCGCGCCGACGAGCTCCAGATCATGTACGGCATCGGTGGCGAGCGCCTCCTCCACGAGGCGCAGCTCACGCACCTCACCGGCTACCGCGACTCGTCACCCGTGCGCGTCGGCAACGGCGCGTGGGATCAGCTCCAGATCGATACGTTCGGCGAGATCATCGCGGCGGCGTGGTTCGTCCGGCAGTGCCTCCCCCCGGGCATGTTGCTCATCGACGAGCGGCGCGAGCGCTTTCTCGCCGAGGTCGTCGACATCGCGATCGCGCGGCTTCGAGGACTCCGACGAGGGGATCTGGGAGGTCCGGGGCGGGCGGCAGCACTTCATCTTCTCGAAGCTGATGTCGTGGCTCGCCGTCGATCGCGGGATCTCGCTCGCCGAGGCCGCGGGCGTCCCACGCCGACGAGGTCCTCGACCGGTGGCGCGCCGCACGCGACGACATGCGCAAGCGCATCGAAGCGGAAGGCGTCGACCCGAAGACCAACGCCTTCACCCAGGGCTTCGGGTTGACGGCGCTCGACGCGTCGGCGCTCCAGGTCGGCCTGCGCGGGTTCCTCCCGATGGACGATCCGCGCATCCTCGCCACGATCGATGCCATCGACCGCGACCTGACCAGGAACGGCCACGTCTACCGCTATCGCGGTACGGGTGACGGGCTCGCCGGCGACGAAGGCACGTTCGTGTTCTGCACGCTCTGGCTCGTGGCGCGCTCGCGCGGAGCGGGCAGGTCGAGAAGGCGAAGGAGCGCTTCGAGATGGTGCTCGGGTGCGCCAACGATCTCGGCCTGCTCGCCGAGGAGATCGATGCCGAGACGGGCGAGATGCTCGGCAACTACCCGCAGGCGTTCAGCCACATCGGCGTGATCGGCGCGGCGATGGCGATCCATCTCGCGGAATCGGGCGGGCTGGCGCCGTCGGGCGTCGCCGCACGACGAGACGAGCGGCCCCCACTTCATCTGACGCGGCGTCGCGGTCGCCGCCGACGAAGTGGAGCCGGTGTCAGCAGTCGCCGGGGACGGGCGCGAGCGACTCGGGCTACCGCGCCCGGGGCCGGGATCCCCGACACGATGCCTTCGAACGCGCTGCCGATGTGCAGCACCACGTCGGCGCCGCTGACCGAGTCGTCGGCGACGACGTGCACCGGGCCGGCGACGAACGTCGCGACGAGCGCCGCCTCGTCCTCGGAGCCGCGCGCGTAGTGGATCTCGCTCGTCTGGAGCGGCTGGTCGGCGTCGGCCACGCCGCCACCCTGGAAGCCGATCTTCTCGAGCGCGCGTGAGAGCGGTCGCCGCCGCGCCGGTCGTCCCCGGACGCGTTGAGCACCCTGACCTTCGTCTCGTCCGGTGAGGCGTCGCTCGGGTTCGGGACGACGGTGTCGAAGTCGCGCAGGCGCACCATGAGGTCCTCGTTGTCGCGTCGTCGGCTCGAGCACCGACTGGCCGTCGCGCGTCGCCGGCTCCGCCGGCACGGTCTGGCTCTCGGGGCCGCTCGTCGCCGTCGCCCGCGCCGGCGAGACCGTCGGCGAGCACGAACACGTCGGTCCGCGCCGAAGTCCTGGTCGACGGTGAGGTTGCTCACGACGCGCGTCGGCGATGTCGTTCGCCGTTGAACGGGTTGGCGATCGCCTCGCCCATCGCCCGCGCGCCGATCTCGCGCAGGAACGCCTGCTGGCGGCCGATGCGCCCGAGGTCGGGGATCGCGGTCGGCGGCCTCCCACTTCTTGGTGTTCGGGTTGAGGAGCTCGAGGTGGCGGGAGCGCACGAACGCGAGCGCGGTCGGGCCGTCGAGCTCCGCGCACCCGGGCCAGGGGATCGTGGAGGTTCGAGAGCGCGTCGCGCGCCGAGGTGGGGAAGTAGACGGGCACGGTGCCGATCGCGTCGACGATCTGGCGGAACGAGTCGAAGTTGACCTCGACGTAGTGGTGGATCGGCACGTTGAAGTTGTTGGCGAGCGTGTCGATGACGGCCTGCGGGCCGTCGTTGAAGGCCGCGTTGATCTTCGACTTGCCTCGACCCGGGACGTCGACCCAGAGGTCGCGGGGGAACGAGACGAGGAGCGCGCGACCGGAGTCGGGGTCGGTGTGGAGCACCATGATCGTGTCGGAGCGCTGGCCACCCGCGTCGGCCGAGTCGCCGAACGCCTGCTGGTCGCCCGCGTTCTTGATGAAGTCGCGGGTGTCGGAACCGATGATGAGGTAGTTCGCGCCGCCACCGCTGGGCGCGTCGGCCAGGGTCAGATCGACGCGCTTGGCCGACCCGAGCTTGTCCTCGACGAGCACGTTCACGAGGATCAGCCGCCGACGACCAACGTCACCACCAGGACGAACGACAGGACGAGTCGGCTCGCGAACGACTCGAGGGGCTTCGCGGGCACCCCTCGAAGGTACGCGTCGTGCTCGTGGATTCGGTGTCAGCCCCGCCGGGCTGCGCCGCGCACTTCCCGGTCGGAGCTCCACCGCACCTGGCGTTCTCGCGCTCAATGTGCCCAAGGGCAAGGGCCAGGACTCTGGGCCGCCTCGACGATCACCTTCTCGAGCGCGTCGTAGTCGAAGCTCGAGTCGTCGGCCTGGTTGATGGTGCGGGCGAACGTGAGGTCGAGCCGCGGGCAGTGGATGGTCTGGGTCCCCCAGTAGCCGGCGTGGCCGTAGCAGCGCTCGCCGGCCGCATCGACCACGAAGATCCCCATCGCCGGCCCTGTCGGCCCGGCCCGGCGCCGACACCTTCGTCATCGTCTTCAGCGTCGCGGCCTTGTCGAACACCTTGCCGTGGAAGAGCCCTCGGTAGAAGCGTGCGAGGTCGTCGACGGTCGACACGAGTCCGCCGCCCCCGTAGAGGTCGGTCGACGCGTCGAGCACGATGTTGTCGAACCGGTGTCGTAGTACTGGTGGGCGCGCGGGGCGTGCCGGGCGGAGTCGGCTCGAGGATCTCCCAGTAGGTGTGGTCGAGGCCGAGCCGGTCGAGGTGCAGCAGCTCGCGCACGGCGGCGGGGAGCGCCTTCCCGTCGCTCGCTCGATGATCTCGCCGAGCAGGACGTAGTTCGTGTCGGCGTAGTGGAACCGCTTGCCGGGCGGCGCGAGGGGATCACCGTGGTCGACGGCGAACTGGAGCTGCTCGAGGCGCGTCCACCGGTGTGCGGGATCGGACACGTTCACCTCGTCGTACGCGTCGTCGGTGGCGTAGTCGTAGAAGCCCGAGGTGTGCTGCAGCAGCTGGCGCACGGTGATGTGGTCGAGGTCGTACTCCGTCGGTCCGGAGCACGGCCAACGACTCGGGCGAGACGTACCTGGTGATCGGTGCGTCGAGCTTCACCTTCCCTTCCTCGACGAGGCGGAGCACCGCGGCGGCGACGAACGTCTTGGTCATGCTCGCGACGCGAAACGGCGTGTCGGGCGCGAGCGGGGTCCGCGCGGCGGTGTCGGCGAAGCCGTCAGCGAGGGTCGCCCGCAGCCCCGGCGCGCGGACGGCCAGCGCCTCCCCCGGGACCGACGGGTCGGCGGCGAGGTCGGCCGCGAGCCCGGCCGCAGCGCCGCGTCGGTGCTCTCCGGGCCGGTCGGCGCCGCCGCCCGCCGGGGCGCCGACGGCGACCACCATGATGAGCGCCGCGACCGCGGCGGACAGCACGGTGCGGCGCATCAGAGGATCTTCGCAGTGTCAGCGCCCGCGGATCAGCCGTCTTGACGGCCGCGACGAGGGGGTGATCGGCTGGCCGTGTGCCGACCGCTTCCCGCGCGACGACCTCACCGATCCGATGCCGGCGGCCGTCTACACGGGTGACGGCGCGATCGCGGTGCAGGAGCTCGCGCTCCCGGGGCCGGGCCCCGACGAGGTGCTCGTCGAGGTCTCGCACTGCGGCATCTGCGGCACCGACCTGCACCTCGTGCTCGAGCAGTACGCGCGCCCCGGCTCGGTGCTCGGGCACGAGTGGGCCGGCACGGTCGCCGCGCTCGGGTGACGGAGGTCGACGGGTGGGAGCTCGGCGCGCGTGTCGTCGCCGACGCCGACGCCGGGATGCGGCGAGTGCCGAGCGTGCCGTGCGCGGCCGCCCGTCGGTGTGCCTGCGCCGCGAGCCGCCCGACTACCTCGGGTTCCGCGGCGCGTTCTGCCGGTACAAGGCGGTGCCCGCCGAGCGGCTGCTGCGCGATCCCCGACGCGCTCTCGACCCGGGCCGCCGCGCTCACCGAGCCGACCGCGATCGCGATCCACACCGTCGCAGCTCGCCGGTGCGACGCCCGACGACCGGGTGCTCGTGACCGGTGGCGGCCCCGTCGGGCTGCTCACCACCGCCGTGCTGCGCGCGCAGGGCGTCGACGGACATCACCGTGTCGGAGCCGGCGCCGCCGCGGCGCGAGCGCGCCGCTCGCGGTCGGCGCGGCGACGGTCGTCGCGCCCGACGAGCTGCCCCGCGCGCCGATGGCGGCGAACCGTCGACGATCCGTTCACGATCGCGTTCGAGTGCTCGGGCAACGCCACGGGCGGCCGAAGCGGCGCTCGACCAGCTCGACTACGCCGGCACGCTCGTGTTCGTCGGCACCGGGCACGAGTGGCCGCGCATCAACCACAATCGGATGATCGTGCTCGAGCTCACGCTGATCGGTGCGTACAACTACGAGGCCGACGGCTTCGCGCCCGCGCTCGACCTGCTCGCGTCGGGCGCGCTCCCGCTCGACGAGCTCATCGAGGCCGACGACGTGCTGCTCGACGGGCTCCTCCCGCGCGATGCAGCGGCTCGCCGCCGGTGAGCTCGCCGGCAAGGTGATGGTCCGACCCGAGGTCAGTGCATGAGCGGGAGGGAATCATGAGCGCAACCGTGCCGTCACTCAACCACGTCGCGATGCAGCATGGACCCGGCGGTCCTCGACGAGCAGGGCCGGGCCGACATCCTCGCCTTCTACGGCGAGGTGTTCGGGTGGACCGAGGGCGACAACACCGGGGAGCGCGGCAACCCGCTCATCCTGATGACCGGGCGCGTTCGTGCGAGTTCATCTACCTGCTCCCCGGCGACCCCGACACGGCGAGCACATGCGCACGCCGCCGCTCGACCACTTCGGCCTCCACGTCAGGACCCTCGACGAGCTGCACGCGATCCTCGAGCGGGCCAAGGCGTGCGCGCGAGCGCGACGACCGCGTCCGGATCATCGACATCGACGCGCGCACGACCCACGGCCCGACGCACGACTACACGCTGACCAACGCGTACATCGGCTTCCTGCTGCCGCTGATGGTCGAGCTCCAGCACATCCAACGGCACGAGCACGCCCGCGCCTGACGTGCCCGATCCGCCTCGAGGCACGATCACGTTCCTCTTCACCGACCTGGAGACTTCGACGCGCCTCTGGGAGCAGCAGCCCGACGCGATGCGCGCTGCGCTCGCCGAGCACGACGCGATCCTGCGCAACGCCGTCGAGGGCAACGGTGGCTACCTCGTCAAGTCGACCGGCGACGGGATCCACGCCGCGTTCGACTCGGCGCACGCCGGTGTGCTCGCCGCGGTGGACGCGCAACGTGCACTGCGTCGCGCACGACTGGAGCGAGGCGACGGGTCCGCTGCGCGTCCGCATGGGCCTGCACAGCGGCGAGGCCGAGCTGCGCGACGGCGACTACTTCGGGCCGGCGGTGAACCGGGCGGCGCGCATCATGGCGGTCGGCGAACGCCGGTCAGATCCTCGTGCTCGGGTGCGACCGCGGGGCTCGTCGAGGACGAGCCACTGCCCGGGCGTCGAGCTCCTCGACCTCGGTGAGCACCGACTCCGCGACATCGCGCGCCCCGATCGGCTGTTCCAGGTCTGCGCCGGCGATCTCCCGCGTCTGTTCCCGCCGCTCGCCACGCGTCGACGCCGCGCCGGGCAACCTCCCGCCCGCGCTCAGCTCGTTCGTCGGTCGCGAGGACGACATCGCCGGCATCGGTGCCGCGCTCGAGGACGCCCGGCTCGTCACGCTGACCGGCGTCGGCGGCGTCGGCAAGACGCGGCTGGCGCTCGAGGTCGCGAGCAACTTCCATGCCCGGTTCCCGCGACGGCGCGTGGTGGTGCGAGCTGGCACGCGGCCGGCGATGCCGACGCGCTCGTCGAGGTCGTCGCGGGCGTGCTCGCCACCTCGGCGCAGCCGGGGCTCTCGCTCGAGGCCAGCATCCTCGAGCTGCTTGCGCACCCGTGACGCACTGCATCGTGCTCGACAACTGCGAGCACCTCCTCGACGAGGCCGGGCAGGTTCGCGACCGCGATCCTCGTGAGTGCCGTTCGGTGACGACTCCTCGCCACGAGCCGTGAAGCGCTCGCCGTCGACGGGGAGCGCGTGTGGCCGTTGCGATCACTCGGTGTGCCCGAGCCGGGCGTCCGATCTCGACGCGGTGGAGGGCTCCGACGCGGTGCGGCTCTTCGTCGATCGCGTCCGGGCGGTGCGGCCGGTTTCCGGCTCGACGCGGACGACGCCGACGTCGGTCGCCGAGGTGTGCCGCCGGCTCGACGGCATCCCGCTCGCGCTCGAGCTCGCGGCGGCGCGCGCCGCGCTCGATGATCCCGGCCGAGATCGCGGCCACCTCGACGAGCGGTTCCGCCTGCTGACGGTGGTCGGCGCCAGGCGGTGGAACGCCACCGCACGCTCCGCGCGACGATCGACTGGTCGTTCTCGCTGCTCGACGCCGGTCGAGCAGACGATCTTCGCTCGGCTCTCCGTCTTCGCCGGCTCGTTCGACGCCGAGGGCGCGAGTGCGGTCGTCACCGGTGACGGCGTCGAGCCGTGGGACGTCTCGACGCGATCGCCAGCCTCGTCGCGAAGTCGATGATCACGACGGACGACTTGCGACACGCCGGCGCGACGCGCTACCGCATGCTGGAGACGCTGCGACAGTACGGCGAGGACCGGCTCGAGGAGCTCGGCGAAGCCGATACCTGGCGACGGCGGCTCGCCGAGCGCTACGCCGCGCTTCGCCGAGGAGATCGGCGATGGGGCTCCGTGACCGCCGAAGAGCCGATCGTGGCGAGCCGCGCCTGCACCAGGAGCTCGACAACATCCGCGCCGCGGTCAGCTGGGCGCTCGACCGCGAGGACGACGACGCCGGCTCGCCGTGCGGATCGTCGCCGGCCTCACTGGGAGGCGAACGCCGGCGGCTCCGCCTCGGCGTCACGACATGGGCCGAGCGTGCCATCGACGCTGCTCGCCGACTCGCTCCCGCGGCGGCGAAACGACGTGCTGGCGGCGGCGAGCTGGGCGGCGGCTTGAACCGCGGCGACCTCGACGTCGCGTCTGGCTCGGCCGAGGAGGCCCTGGCCGAGGGGATTGCAGCCGCCGCACGAGCGCCTCGGCCGCGCCATACTGATGCTCGGCTATCTGCGGCTCATCCAGGGCGATCTCGATGGCGGCCATCGCGGCCGCCGAGGAGGGCGCTTCGGGTCCTCGCCGCGGCCGGTCGCGACAGCCTGGAGGACCGCGTCGTGCTCACGACAGCATTGGCCGGCTGGCGCTTCTTCGCCGGCGATGTCGACGGTGCGCGGGTCATGGGCGCTGAAGGCGGTCGGCGTTGGCGCGACGATTGGCGCATCGACGACATCGCTAGCGATGGCCTGTTCATGTGAGGCGGTGACCTTCTGGCGGGACGATCCCCGGCGGGCGCGGCCGCTGTCGAGGAGGCGATCGAGCTGGTCGAGTCGGGCGCGGCGAGCGCACCGATGTACCCGCTGATGCTCGCCGTCCGAGTCACGCTTGCGCGCGATCACGGGAGACTGGTCGTGGCGCGTGCAGCCCGCTGCGGGCCGCGGTCTGGAGATCCGCCGCAAGGGCGACCAGCCGATGCTCGCCACCGTGCTCGGCTACGCGATCCCGGTGCTGCGCGATCTCGGCGCGCTCGACACCATGGCGGTCATGGGTGGGGCGGCGTACGAGGGACCGCTCGCCGTTCTTGCGCAACGTCCCGCCCCCGGAGGACGGGGCCGCGCGACGCGCTGCGGCGACCCGCGGCGAGCTGGGCGACGACGTCTACGAGGCGGCCGCGGCTCGCGGCGCCGCGATGTCGTCGGACGAGTCTCCGAGTGCTGCTCGCCGAGCTCGACCGCCAGCTCGCCGCACATCGACGCCTGAGAGCGGGTTTTCGGCACGTTGAACGCGGACTATGTCCGACTCAGCGTGCCGAGAACCCGAAGGTCAGTGCGTGGTGTAGTCGATCTCGCCGGCGCCTTCGACGCCGACCGCGAAGCAGAAGCAGTGGATCGGGTCGTCGCCGATCGTCTCGAGGCTGTGCACGGCGTCGGGCGGGATGTAGATCAGGTCGCCGGGGCCGACGACGCGCCGCTCGTCGCTGATGATCATCGTGCCCTCGCCGCGCATCACGAAGTAGAACTCGTGCGTCGGGTGCGTGTGCGGGAACACGGCCGCCGCCCGGCGCCACCTCGAACTCGTTGGCGAGCTCGAGGTAGCCCCGGTCGGTGATGTCCTTCATCTCGCGGGGCCGGATCATCCACCACACCGGCACGGTGCCGTTGTGCTCGACCTCGGGCTCCACGTCGGCGATCGATCGCACGTCCATGGGCCGCGACGGTAGCGTCCGGGCGTGACCGAGGCCCGGCGGTCCGGGCGCAGCTCGACCATCCGATCATCGACGCCGACGGCCACTTCGTGGAGATCGGGCCGCTGCTCGGCGACGAGGTGCTCACCTACGTCGAGGACATCGGCGGCGCCGCGCTGCGCGACCGCTACCTCGCCAGCGGCGTCGTGCCGACCGACACGTCGTCGGTGCTCGCCGACCGATCGCCCGAGCGCCGTGCGCGAGCAGTGGAGGCGATGCCGTCGTGGTGGGGCTGGCCGACCCGCAACGTCCGCGACCGCGCCACGTCGCACCTCCCGCGCGCTGCTGCTACGAGCGCCTCGACGAGCTCGGGATCGACGTCACGATCCTGTACCCGTCGATGAGCCTCGCGTTCCTCGACGCGCCCGATCCCGAGCTCGCCGGCGGTGCTCTGCCGGGCGGTGAACCGCATCCACGCCGGCGTGTTCGCGCCGTACGCCGACCGCATGCTCGTCGGCGCGCTCGTCCCGATGCACGACGCCCGACCTCGCCATCGGCGAGCTCGAGTACGCGGTCGCGCGAGCTCGGGCTTCCGCAGCGTGGTCGATCTCCGGCCACGCGAAGCGGCCGCTCGACGACGGCGCGCCGTTCCCGTACCGCCTCGACACGTTCGGCCTCGACAGCGACTACGACTACGACCCGTTCTGGGCCGCGTGCGTCGAGCTCGGCGTCGCGCCCGTGTCGCACAGCGCGGTGCAGCACCACCGGGTGACGCGCTCGATCTCGAGCTACGTCTACAACCACGTCGGCGGTCTCGCCGCTCGGCCACGAGGCGCTCTGCAAGTCGCTGTTCCTCGGCGGCGTCACCCGCCGCTTCCCGGAGCTGCGCGTCGGCTTCCTCGAGGGCGGCGTCGCCTGGGCGTGCAGCCTCCTCGCCGACCTCGCTCGGCCACTGGGAGAAGCGCAACGCCGGTGCGATCGACGACCTCGACCCGGCCAACCTCGACGTCGACGCGCTCATGGCCGCTCGTCGACCAGTACGGCGACGCACGACGTCGCGCGCGAGCTCGACCGGCTGCGCGAGTACTTCGCGCGGCCCGGCGCGCGCCCGGACGCAGCTCGACGAGTTCGCCGCGCTCGAGGCCGAGAAGCCCGAGGACCTCGTCGCGCTGTTCGAGCGGCCGCTTCTACTTCGGCTGCGAGGCCGACGACCCGCTGATCACGTGGGCGTTCGCCGAGAACGTCAACCCGCTCGGCGCGCGGCTGCGTCCGATCCTCGGCTCCGACATCGCGCCACTGGGACGTCCAGGACATGACGCATCCGATCGCCGAGGCGTTCGAGCTCGTCGAGCGCGGGCTCATCGGCGAGCGCGAGTTCCGCGAGCTCACGTTCCTCAACCCGGCCCGCCTGCACGCGGTCGGCCAACCCGGACTTCTTCGCGGGCACGGTCTGTGAGACGGCGGTGGCCGCGGCGCTCGCCAGCGACGACGTCGCCGTGACGAGCCCCGCACGACGCAGCGCACGGCCCGCCCGCTGCGCACGGTGCTCTTCGCCGGCGGGCACGACCGCGCCGGCATCGAGCGCGCGCGTCGCGTCCGGCGCCGACTCGGTCGTGATCGATCTCGAGGAGCCGCGCACGCCGTTCCCGGAGGCCGAGCGGGTGCAAGCGCGCGGGCGCTCGTGCGCCGACTTCCTCGGCGGACGCTGCCCGACGACGCGGCGCGACGCCGCTGCATCTTCGTGCGGGTGCAGCCGCCGGCCGTCGGGCCAGACGCTCAAGGACCTCGACGCCGTGCATGAGCGCACCGCCTCGCCGGCATCCTCGTGCCCGAAGGTCGAGGGCGCCGGCCGACGTGCACGCCGCCGACGCGCTCGTCACCAACATGGAGGTCATGCGCGACGTCCCGCCGGGCTCGATCGTGCTGTACCCGATCCTCGAGACCGCCCAGGCGATCCGGCTCGCGTACGACATCGCGATCGCGTCACCGCGCGTCGCGTACATGGGCGGCGCCGTCTCGCGCTTCGGCGACATCCACCAGGCGCTCGGGTTCCGCTGGACGGCGGAAGGGGAGGAGACGCTCTTCCTGCGCTCGAAGGTGCTCGTCGACGCGCGTGCGGCCGGGATCCGCTACCCGATCAGCGGCATGTGGGGCGGCGACGTCGACGACGCCGACGGGCTGCGCACCTGGGCGACGCGCGCTGCGCGACCTCGGGTACTACGGGATGATGATCGGCGACCCCGCGCACGTCCCGCTCGTGCACGAGGTGTTCACGCCGACGGCGGAGGAGATCGCGTACTGGACGGAGCTCGACCGGCTCGCGACCGAGGCCGAGCAGCACGGCAGCGGGCCCGATCATCCACGGCGACCCGAACCAGGGCGAGGGGCACGTCGTGCACATCGCGCACATCGGCTCGGCGCGGCTGAACCTCGAGTGGGCCCGCGCCCTCGGCTGCCTCTGACCCCCCTCCCGGGGCGGGAGCCGGCGTCAGTAGACGTCGGGGTGGTCGAGCGGGTGGCGCAGCCAGCTCAGCAGGTCGCGCAGCTCGGTGTACGCCTCGAGGCGGGCCTCGTCGGTGCCGGCCGCCTCGGCCCGATCGCAGACGGCGCCGAGGCGTCGGGTCATCGTCGGGCCGAGCTCGAGCAGACCGCCGCTCCCAGTGGTCGCCCACTTCGCGAGCACGTAGCGGACGAGCGCCCCGACCGGCACGTCGATCGCGTGGCCGAGGTTCTCGATCGTCGTGAGCGGGTCGACGTTCGCGTACAACGCGACGTCGGCCTTGAAGTTCGCGTCCGGATCGTCGTCGGGCCACGGCCCGGTCCAGCGCTCCAGGCGCACGACCGGTGCGTCGTCGTCACTCATCGTGGCAGCGGGTTCTCGGCACGCTGAGCGGCGCTCCGCGCCCGTCAGCGTGCCGAAAAGCCCAGGTGGGGTCAGACGCTCTCGGCGGGCATGCTCTGCGCGCAGACGATCTGGCGGAGCTCGTCGACCGCGCGGCAGACGGCGTCGATCTTGTCCTCCATCGACGCGAGCCGGTCGGCGGCACGGCGTCGCCGCCGCCGTCGCCCGCGACTCGAGCTGCGCCTTGCAGCCCTGCAGCGAGCCGGCAGCGTGTCGCGCTCCTCGGCGATGTAGCGGCCGAGCAGCTCGCCCGTCTGGATGTCGATCGAGTGGTCGCGGAAGAACCCGTCGAAGATGTCGGGCTCGTCGTCGGACTGTCAGAACTGCAGCAGGCCGACCGCCTCGAGCTTCTCGAGGTCGGTACGTGTCGGACCGCACCGATCGCCATGTGCTTCTCGAAGCTCGGGTCCTCGGTCGTGCGCACCTCGTAGCCGAGCTCGTTGATGCGCTTGGCGAACGCGGCGCCGTGCTCGTACTCGCGCAGCGCGACCGTCTGCAGAGCACCGCCTGCACGTCGGGGTCGGGGGTCACCTCGGCCCACGCCGACAGGTACTCGTGCGCGTGGGTCTCGGCGCACGCGATCGCGTTCAGCAGCCCCAGGTAGCTCGGCTTCTCCGTCGTGGTCGTGGTCATCGGACCTCCGTCGGGTCCGGACGATGTCGGTGCCGCCCACTGTGCCAGCCCGGGAGACGCCCGCAACGACGCCGCGGACCAAGGAGCGGACGAGCGCGGGGGTCAGGCGTCTGTCGGGGCCGCGGTGCCAGGGCCAGGTGCCGTCGATCTCGACCTCGAGCGAGAAGCTCAGCACGATCCGGATCAGCACGATGATCGCGAGCACGCCGACGCTCTCGATCGTCGGCGTCGACGACGATCGTGCGGATGATGTCGCCGACGATCAGGACCTCGAGGCCGAGCAGGATGACGCCGCCCGAGGTGCATGCGCAGCCGCACGTACATGCCGTCGACGTGACGGAGCAGGTCGCGCCCGGCCCAGATGAACGCACCGAGCCCGCCGAGCACCATGACCGCGACACCGACTGCCTCGATGACCTTGGCGATGTCGTCGATGACTTCGTCGTAGCTCACCTCGCCGTGCTCGCCCGGTCGGTAGCCGCCGTACGTACGCCGGCCTCGAGGTCGTCGAGCACGCGGGCCAGCGCGCGGCCGTGCACGCGCAGCGCGCCGGCGAACGGGGAGCTGAGCGCACGAGGAGCGCGAGGTCCATCGCGATCAGGATGACCAGCCCGCCGATCACGATCGAGTAGCCCCGCTCGAGGTGCAGCGACAGCGCGACCGCGTTCAGCGTGAGCATGATGCCGGCCGATCAACGCCAGCAGGAAGAGCGGCGTCGGCAGGTCGTGGCCGGCGGCGTTGAGTCGGTCGGCGCGCGTCACCGCCATCGCGTCGGCGGCCTTGATGAGCTCGTTGGCGGCGAACGAATGCACGTCCGGGTTGGCGGCCATGCGTGCGGACGTGCTGCTGCAGCTCGATCATCAGCGCGTGCGTCGCGATCGCAACCGTCGGCCACCCATGCGCGAGCGTCGGCCACTCTTCGTGCGCACCGACCGGAGGTACCGCGAGCAGCCGCGGTTCGGGTCCCGGGGCCGTCGCAGCCGGGCGACCGCTCGCCCAGATCAGCCGCACGCAGGCGTCGGCCTCGAGGCCGATCGTCTGCTCGACGTCGCGGTGCTGGTTCCACTCGATCGTGATCACGAACGCGGTGAGGAACGCGAACAGCGCCCCGAACGCGGTCATGAGCGGCGTGGCGATCTGCGCGAGCCCCTGCTGGTGCTGGTCCGCGACGATCGCGTCGAGGACGAGGTAGACGACGCCGTCCAGCGCGACGAACCACACGAGGAACATCCCGAACAGTGCCCCACGACGACCGGCCGCGATCCAGCGCACGACCCGGTCGAGCGGCGGTCGCTGCGCCATCATCGTCGTCGGCCATCGGGGCCAGACGTTACGGGCGACGGCCCCGGTCGCGAGTGACGACGCCTCAGAGCACCTCGGCCGCGAGCCCGCTCTCGGTCTCGAGGTCGAGCTCGCCGAGCTCCGCGGAGGAACCCGCGCTCGCGCTTGCGCTCCGCCTGCAGCGCGAGCGCGCCCTTCTTGCCCGGCAGACGCAAGGCGAGGACCGTCGGCGATCACGAGCATCACGAAGACGATCAGGAACATCGTGTCGTAGGCGTCGACGGCCGCGGCGACCGTGCCGGGCGCGCGCAGGTTCCCGACCGGGCGGAGGATCGCGAGCACCGCAGCGAGCACCGCGGTGCCCACCGCGGCGGCGAGCTGGCGGCTCACCTGGCTGAGCGCGGTCGCCTGCGACACCTTGGGTGGTCGGCACGGAGTTCATCGCCATGATGTTCGGCGGCATCATCGAGAGCCCGGTGCCGAGCCCGCCGACGAACAGGCAGCCCGGCGATGTACGTCAACGAGCGTGTCGACGACAGGTTCGACGAGTCGCGAAGAACGAGACGGCGAACATCGCGATGCCGACGACCGCCGGGACACGTGCACCGATCTTGTCGGCGAGGCGCCCACCGACCGGCATCATCATCGCGATGCCGAAGGCCTGCGGCAGCATGACGAGCCCGATCGTGAACGCGCGTGATGTGCGCGCGTCGTGCCGAGCTCGAGCGGGATGTAGACGAGCCGGGCGAACTGCGCGACCGAGAGGATGACGAGCACGATCATCGCCCGCGCGAACACCGGGTGCGCCAGGATGCGCAGGTCGACGATCGGCGCCTGCGACTGTGAACGTGTGCCGCACGAACGCCGATCGAGACGATCGCGCGTCGCCGCGAGCGGGACGAGCGCGGACGCGCTGCCGAATCCCGTCGGTGCCCGCCCTGCGCGAGCCCGATCGAGCAGCAGCACGATCGCGCTGCCGGCGGCCGACCAGCCCCGCGGTGTCGAGCCGCGGCGGCTCCCCGCCGCCCGTCTCGCGCAGCAGACGGATCGCGAGCGGCACGCCGATGATGCCGATCGGGCACGTTCACGAGGAACAGCCACCGCCACCCGATCTCGGTGATCGACGGTGCCACCGAGCACGGGGCCGATCGCGGGCGCCGCCATCACCGCCACCCCCCAGATCCCGAGCGCGCGACCGCGCTCCTCGGGCTCGAAGAGCTCGTAGATCATCGCCATCGTGATCGGGATGAGCATCCCGCCGCCCATGCCCTGCACCACGCGCGAGAAGCACGAGCAGCGGGAGCGTCGGCGACGCCGCGGACATCGCCGAGCCGATCGTGAACAGCCGAGAGCGTGACCACGAACGACCGCTTGCGCCCGAAGCGGTCGGCGAACCAGCTGCTGCCCATCTGCGACACGCCGACCGCCGCGAGGTACGCGGTGATGACCCACTCGACACCGTCGATCGTGTGGTACTCACGCTGGAGGGAGGGCAGCGCGAGGTTCACGATCGTGGTGTCGAGGACCACCATGAACGTGCCCACGAGGCACACGCCCATCGCCACCCAGCGGTACGAGACGCGGCCGACTGACCCGTCGCCGTTGGGCGCTGGCAATACTTGCATGGCCCAAGCAAATTAGCAGAGAATGGAGAGATGAGCGCAAGTCGATCCGAGGTCCGACGCCCGGCGTCGACCCCGAGGCCCGCATCGAGCAGGCGCTCGTCGACCTGGTCCGGCGGGCCACCGACCCGCGGGGCAACGCGATCGCTCAAGGCCCGCAGCGGGATCGACCTCGAGCGCGCCGCGTCGGTCCTCCTGTCCCGGGTCGACGAGCTCGGCCCGGCGCGCCTGTCCGACGTCGCCGCGGCGGCGGGCGTCGAGATCTCGACGGCGAGCCGGCCCGTCGCCCGGCTCGTCGAGCAGGGCTACGTCGAGCGCAGCACCGACCCGGCCGACGGCCGGGCGTGCCTGCTGCGCTGCACGCCCGCGGGGCGCGACGGTGATGCGACGGTGGCGCGCCGCGTGCCGACGAGTGGCTGCGCGACGTCCTCCACGAGTTCGACCCGCACGAGCGGGAGGCGTTCGCCGAGCTGTTCGACCGGTTCGTCGCCCGGGTCCTCACGTCCGAGCCGAGTCGTCGACCATGAGACGCGCGGCCGACCGCGCCCGCCGGGGGGTGCGGACACGGTCAACCGGTGCGCGATCGTCTGGCTCCGTTGCCAGGCGGATCGCGCTCCTTCATGACGGGATGGAACACCCGGCCGGCGTCGTGCGGGTCTGCAGCGGGCACGCGACGACTGGGTAACGCGGTGCCGTGACATCGGCGCTCGCATCCCGACGAGGCACGAGTGACGCGCCAGGGGTGCCAGCACGATCGAGTTCCCGTGGTCGCACGATGGGCGATGGCGCGTCATGCGACACCATGCAGACCACGACGACAGTGGGCACGCGCACGGGTGTCGATCCACGACAGGACGAGGAGTTCACGTACTCATGCTGCAAGCGATTCGCCGTGCTCATCACGGCGGCTGTCGCTGGGAGCGCCGCTGCTGCGTCGGGCACGGCCGACGGCGCCGGCCGGAGCAGCCATCAAGAACACGCTGACGATCGACGCCAAGGACTACGCGTTCACGCTCGACGGCCACCTTCGGCCGGGCCAGGCGCAGATCACCGTCAAGAACACGGGCAAAGAGCCGCACATCATCGACCTCGTCAAGCTCAAGGCGGGCATGACGCTCAAGGACGTCAAGAAGGCGCTCAACAGCCACAGAACCAGGACCCGTTCAGCGAAGATCACGAACGACCCCGACGAGCGCGTACGGGCATCCCGTTCTTCCTCACTCCGGGGGGCGCGGCGACGACGCACGACGCAGCTGGTGAAGGCGGGGAACTACGTCACGCATCTGCTTCCTCTCCGACCGCCCACGGCACGCCGCACTTCGCCAAGGGCATGATCCAGCCGTTCAAGGTCGTCGGGCAAGCCGGCGAAGCCCCAGCCGGTGAAGAGTGACGGCACCGTCGTGATCACGGATACGACGCATCACGACGCCACCGAGCCCGGCGCCCGACGCAACGTGACCGTCAAGGTCGACAACCAGGGCACGACGGTGCACAGCTTCGCCATCGTCAAGCTCAACGGCGACGCGACGCTGCCCGACGTGAACGCCTTCTACAGCAAACTTCGAGGGTGGGCCGCTCCCGGCCGACGTGCCCGGCGAGGTGGTGAGTGGCGTCGGCGACATCCAGCCCGGCAAGTCCGTCTACCTCACGTGGAAGAACCTGCCGCCCGGTCGCTACGGCTACGCCAGCATCTCGGGTGACAGCGACTCGCCGGAAGGCGACGACTTCGCCAAGGGTCTCTACGGCGAGTTCGAGATCCAGTAGCCGACCCGCACCGATCTGTTCTCGCACCATGAGGCGCACCCGCTGCACCGGCGGGTGCGCCTCGACGCGTCGAGGGGACGCGTCTGGGCGCGTGGCGGTTATCGTCCCGGCTCGTGACCGACGGCATCGACTTCGGGATCTACGTCCCGCAGCTCGCGTTCTCCTACGACGACATCCTCGGGCGGGCGCGGCTGTGCGAAGAGCTCGGCATCTCCTCGCTCTGGCTGTTCGACCACCTCTACGGTCCGGAGCTCCCGGACACGCCGGCGTTCGAGGGCTGGACGCTCGCGACCGCGCTGCTCGCGCAGACGGAGCGGCTGCGCGTCGGCCATCTCGTGCTCTGCGCGACGTTCCGCCATCCCGCGCTGCTCGCGAAGATGGCGACGACGCTCGACGTGATCTCGGGCGGGCGCCTGGATCTCGGCATCGGCAGCGGGTCCTACGAGCCCGAGCACGAGCGCGCCGGGATCCCCTGGGGCTCGTTCGCGGAGCGCTCCGAGCTGCTCGGCGAGACGCTCGAGATCATCACGCGCATGTTCGACGGCGAGCTCACGACCTACGAGGGCAAGCACTTCCAGCTCGCACGACATGCCGAACGTGCCCGGCCCGGTGCAGCAGCCGCGGCCGCCGATCCACGTCGGCGGTGTCGGCGAGCGGCGCACGCTCCCGCTCGTCGCGCGGTTCGCCGACGTGTGGAACGTGCCGACGTACGCGCTCGGCGAGCTCGACCACAAGCGTGACGTGCTCGCCGCCGAGTGCGAGCGCATCGGGCGCGACCCGTCGACGATCAGGACCTCGCTCGAGGCGGTGATGGTGCTCGGCGCCGACGACGCCGCGCTCGCCGAGCAGGCCGCGAAGGCGGAACGTCGGTTCCCCGGCCCCGGGTGGGGGCTTGCACGAGGGCGGGTACCTCGGCACGCCGCCCGCGATCGTCGATCGCATCGGTGCCGATGTCGAGCGCGGCGTCACCTCGTTCGTGTTCTTCACGTCGGACCGTGCCGCCGAGCCCACGCTGCGACTGTTCGCCGACGAGGTGATGACGCACTTCGCGTGAAGGCGCGGCCGAGAGGTGGAGGGAGTCGGACCATGACGCTCATCGGTGGAGACGGGACCGACGGCGGTGCGGACGCGGTCGTCGTCACCTATCCACGCGACGACATCGCGCTCGTCACGCTCAACCGCCCCGCCAAGCTCAACGCGATGAACCAGGCGCTCGTCGACGGGATCTACGCCGCGTGCGACGAGATCGACGCGCAGCCGCGGCTGCGCGTCGCGATCCTCACCGGCGAGGGGCGGGGCTTCTGTGCCGGCGCCGACCTCGGTGGGTTCGGCACCGTGCCCGGCACCGAGGACCTCGGGCAGGTGTACCAGTTCTTCGCGATCCAGCAGAAGATCACCGGCCTGATCCCGCGACTCCAGCACCTGAGGGTGCCGGTGATCGCGGCGGTGAACGGCGCCGCCGCGGGCGGCGGGTTCGCCCTCGTGCTCGGGTCCGACATCCGCATCGCGTCGACGGCCGCGCGGTTCAACGCGGCGTTCATCCGCATCGGTCTCTCGGCGTGCGACATCGGGGTGAGCTGGATGCTGCCGCGCCTCGTCGGCGCGGCACGGGCGCACGAGCTCATGCTGACCGGGCGCATCTTCGACGCCGACGAAGCGGAGCGCATCGGGCTCGTCACCGACGTCGTGCCGAGCCGAAGCGCTGCTCGACGCCGCGCTCGAGAAGGCGGACGAGATCTGTGCGAACAGCCCGTGGGCCGTGTTCATGACCAAGGAGGTCATGTGGAGCGCGCTCGAGATCGGGAGCCGCCAGGCGGCCGTCGATCTCGAGAACCGCACGCAGGTGCTCGCCGGCATGACGGAGGACGCCCGCGAGGCGATGACCGCGTTCCTGCAGAAGCGGCCCCCCGACTGGAAGTACGCGTAGACCGCAGCGTCGACCGGCGGCTAGCGGCGCTCGTAGGTGACGTCGCTCGTCTCGAGGTCCCAGGTCGCGTCGGTCACGCCCTCGTCGCGCAGCACGCGCTTGAGGCACCCGCCGACCGGGCTGCGCGGCAGCTCGTCGCGGAACTCGATGTAGCGGGGGAGCGCGAAGTACGGGAGCTCCTCGACGCACCAGCAGGAACAGCTCTTCCTCGGTGACGCGACGCGTCGGGCGCGAGGGTCGCGGTGATCTTGAGGTCGTCCTCGGTGAGCTCGCTCGGCACCGCGTGCACGACCACGTCGACGATCGCCGTCGTGCTTCACGAGGATCTTCTCGACCTCGAAGCTCGAGATGTTCTCGCCGCGCCGGCGGAGGTAGTCGGCCTTGCGGTCGACGAAGTAGAGGTAGTCGTCGTCGTCGATCCGCCCGATGTCGCCGGTGTGGTACCAGAGTTGCGGCTGGTCGCGACCGTCGCCTCGGTCGTTGCCCCAGTAGCCCTCGAACATCACGTGCGGGCGCTTCGGGCGCAGCACGATCTCGCCGTCGGTGTTGCGGGCGAGCTCGTTGTCGTCGTCGTCGAAGATCCGCACGTCGAAGTACTCGTCGTTGATCACGCCGGCCGCGTTCGGCCGGTTCTCGACGCCGAGCGGCGTCCACGAGACGAGGCTCGCCTCGGTGAGGCCGTACGCGCCGCTGAACGTGTCGATGTGGAAGCGCTCGCGGAGCTTGCGGTCGATCTCCATCGGCAGCGGCGCGGCGCCGATGAGCCGCAGCGTGGTGTTGGCCTCGGGCGCACCCGAGCCCGGCATCTCGGGGCGGGGCTCGTCGTTGGCGAGCAGGTACGCCATCGAGCCGAGCAGCGACACGATCGTGGCGCCGGTCCGGTTCATCTCGGGCCAGAAGCCCGACACCGAGAACTTGCCCGACACGGCAGCCCGCCCGCCGCACGAGAGCGCACCGACGAGGCACACCGAGATCGCGTTGAAGTGGAAGAGCGGGAGCGCGGACCACACGACGTCCTCGGGTGTGCGACGCCAGCAGATCGCGATCTGGTTCGCCAGGCCGACGTGGTAGTTGTGGCTCAGCATGCAGCCCTTCGACGGGCCGGTCGTGCCGCCCGTGTAGACGAACGTCGCGAGGTCGCGCGGGCGCGACGTCGAGGTTGGGCTCCATCGGCTCGGTCGCGAGCAGGTCGTCCCACCGGTGCACCTTCGGGCCCACGATCTCGGCGTCGGGCTCGCCGACGACGATCACGTGCTCGAGCCTCTCGACGTCGGCGGCGATGGCCGCGACGCGCGACGCGAGATCGCCCTGCACGACGACGACGCGGGATCCGGAGTCGGCCAGCTGATGGCGGAGGTAGTCGCCCTTGTAGGCCGAGTTGATCGGCGCGCTGATCGCGCCGCTCAGCACCGTCGCCCCACCACGAGAGCATCCCCTCGGGGGAGTTCTCCATGAGCGTCGCGACGCGATCGCCGGCGCGCCACGCCGAGCTCGGCGAGCGACGTCGGCGAGGCTGCCGGCCGTCCGCGCGACGTCGGCGCCGGTGAACTTCGTCCCGAGCACGTCGAGGTACTCGCTGTCGGGATCGGTCTCGAGCCGCGCCGCGAGCAGCTGCGGCAACGAGTGCTGCTCCTCGCTGATCCAGGTGGCCTGTCGTCATGGCGGCGCGCTACAGTAGCCGTACGGGCCACCGTTGCATCACACGGTCCAGATGTAGTCGTCGTCGCCGGGCCAGTACACGACGCCGTCGGCCTTGAGCGCGTCCATCTCGGCGCCGGTGTAGCCGAGCCACTCGAGGATCTCGCGGGTGTGCTCGCCGACGAGCGGCGGCGGTCCGTGGATCTTGCCCGGCGTCTCGGAGAAGTCGATGAGCGAGCCGAACTGGCGCATCGTGCCGAGGATCGGGTGCTCGTACTCGGCGACGAGCCCGAGGCGCTCGTTGTCGGCGTCGAAGAACGCGAGCTCGCCGCCCTTGGTGTCGACCGGGATCTCGCACGGCACACCGTCGTCGTTCGAGCAGGCGCGACCACGTGAGCGCGGTCTTGGTCCTGAAGCGCTCCCCGAAGACGGCCTCGAGCTCGGTGCGGTGCTCGGCGCGTGCCGCCGCGTCGGCGAAGCGCGCGTCGTCGATCGAGCTCGGGCACGCGCAGGCGGCGGCACAGCGCCTCGAACTGCTCCTGGGTGACCGCGGCGACCTGGAGCCAGCCGTCGCCCGTCTCGTAGAGGCGGTAGCACGCGCCGAGCCCCGTCTGGTCCGTGTCGAGCTGCGGGACGGGCGCGCGCTCGCCGTCGACGAGCAGCACGTCGGACGCGAGCATCTGGCCGCCGTCGAGCAGCGACGTCCACAGCTCCTGGCCCTCGCCGGTGTGACGCTGGTGGTACAGCGCGGCGAGGCACCCGACGACCGACAGCATCGCGTTGGCGGTGTCGGTCATGCCGAACCGGTAGTACATCGGCGGGTTCCCGGCGTGCACCGGCCCCGACTCGTACTCGAGCCCGGCCGACGCCTGGAACAGCGGGTCGAGCCCGCCGAACGCGGCGAGCGGTCCCTCGAGGCCGTACGCGTACGTGTTGCAGTACACGATGTCGGGGTTGACGGCCTTGCACGTCGTCGTAGCCGATGCCGAGACGGTCGGCGACGCCGACGGTCATGTTGTGGTGCACGATGTCGGCGCGCTCGACGAGCTTCAACCGCGATCTCGACGCCGGCTTCGGCCTTGAGGTTCAGCGCGATGTCGCGCTTGCCGCGCTGACAGCCGGTGAACGGCTGGTTCACGAAGCGCATCCCGTCACCGCCGAGCGGCTCGACCTTGATGACGTCGGCGCCGAGGTCGCCGATGATCATCGGCCCGAACGGGCCCGCGAGGTACTGACCGAAGTCGATGAGCGTGACGCCCTCGAGCGGTCCGCTCCGCCATCAGGTGAACGCCGTGAACGCCGCGATCTCGTCGGCCGAGTAGCCGAGCGCGCCGAGGATCTCCTCGTTGTGCTGGCCCGGGAGCGGACGCGGGCCCTTGATCGCGCCCGGCGTGCCGGCGAGGTGGATCGGCACGCCGACCTGCGTCGTCGTGCCGAGCTCGGGATCGTCGATCGTGACGACCATGCCGTTGGCGTCGAGCTGCGGGTGCGGCGCGCCGCTCGGCCCGCCGCCGAGCACGTCGCCCATCGGCACGATCGCCTCGATCGCGTGGTTGTTCTCGCGGAACTGCTCGATGATCCAGTCGCGCTCGTGCGCGCGGTACGCGGCCTTCCGGCGCGGCGTGATCTGCGCGCGCTCCTCTTCCGAGAGCATCGCGTAGCGCTCGTTGTTCGACGCCTCGACGTCGACGCCGAGGATGTCGTCCTGGCTGCGGACGGGCGCGAGGCCGCTCATGATCGACATGTGCACCCACTCTTCGCCGCCGGCCTCGAAGATCATCTCCTGGTGGCTGCCCGCCGGGGTAGCTCTTCGACATGATCGTCCAGAAGTCGCCCGGCGCCTTGGTGGCCCACGTCCAGATCTGCGTCGTGTAGAGGAACGCGCCCTGGAGGAGCGACGTGCGGACGTGCTGGCCGCGCCCGGTGTCCTCGCGCGCGATCAGCGCGGCGAGGATGCCCGTCGGCACGAGGAACATCGCGGCCATGCTCGGCATCGGCATGTGCAGGAAGATCGGGCCGAGGCGCCATCCCGGCTGCTCCCACTGCTGCCCGCTGGCGGCCTGCACGAGCGCGTCGTACCCGGGCCGGCCGGCGAGGCGGTGACCCTCGGGATACGCCGGGCACGAGCAGTAGACGAGCCGCGGGTTCTCCGCGTGCAGCGCGTCGAACCCGATGCCGAGCCGGTCGGTCACACCGGGGCGGAACGTCTCGACGAGCACGTCGGCGTCGGCCGCGAGCTTGTGGAACGCGGCCTGGCCCTCGGGATGCTTGAGGTCGAGCGTCACCGATCGTCGCGACCGGTTCCACACCGCGTAGCCCGTGTAGCCGCGGAACGGGTCACCGCCGGGCGGCTCGACCTTGATCACGTCGGCGCCCTGCTCGGCGAGCATCAGCACGCCGAGCGAACCGGCGATCCCCCACGACAGGTCGAGCACGCGTAATTCCGTCGAGGGCCCCGGGCACGGCCGGGATCATGGCATGGCCCTGACGTCTGTGTCAGTTGCCCGCCACCCACTTGATGCGTCTCTCGACGCCGCATTTCAACGTGAGAGACGCAACCGCTACACCTCGTCGAGCGGACGGCGGTCGCCGACTCTCGGGCTGGCGACCGATCCGCAGCGGGCTCAGCGGCGCCTCGACCATCAGCGTGCGCATGAAGTCGGCGTCGAGCTCGTGCTGCGCCGCGTGCCACGGCCGCGAGGCGCTCGTCGTGCTCGCGCGGCCTCGAACGCCGCCCACGTCGGCCAGTCGGGGATCGCCCAGATGCACGATGCACTGGGTGTCGTTCCACATCGCGGTCCGGAACGCGCCGGTGAGCGTGAAGCCGAACGACTCGACCGCGCGCTGACCCACGTCGTGGAGGGCGTCGAGGTAGTCGCCGGCGGCGCCGGGCGGCGACGTTCACGATCTCCTGCGCGAACACCTCGCCCCGCACACCCTGCTCGATCAGCGCCGTGATCGGGCGCGTCCACGGCGCGGGCACGAGGATCCGGTCGAAGCCACCCCGCCGGAACTTCGCCGCCTGGGCCCACCACTCGGCGAGCGACGGATCCTGCAGCGCTGGCGTGCGAGAACTCGTGCGCGAAGTTCGCCGCGAGGCCGTCCCACCCGTCGAGCTCCCACATGTTCACGACCTCGGGCCAGCTTGCCGGTCGACCCGACCGTGCCCCACACGCCGAAGCACAGCTGGTTCCGCTCGGCGATCGCGACCGGCACCCAGTTCGCGGTCATGTGGTGCATGTACTTGGCCCGGTTCTGCCCGCGGATGTTGATCAGCTCGTGGATGTAGACCTTGTCGTTCATGGCGTTGCGCTGTTCATCGCCCCGGGTGGTTCAACGCTGGCCTGCCTCGACACCTTCTGACCGTGGCGTCAGAATGGCAAGCGGAGCCTCGCACATCCGCACCGTCGGGAGTGAGCATGAAGACCGAAGACATGATCATGATCAGCGTCGACGACCACCTCGTCGAGCCGCCCGGCATGTTCGACGGTCTCGTCGCCGGCCAAGTTCGCCGACGCCGCCCCTCGCGTCGAGCACACACCGGAGGGCAACGACGTCTGGGTCTTCAACGGCGTGCAGATCCCGAACGTCGGGCTGAACGCGGTCGCCGGCCGCCCGAAGGAGGAGTACGGCGTCGACCCGACCGCCTTCGACGAGATGCGACCCGGGCTGCTTCGACGTGCACGAGCGGGTGAAGGACATGAACGCGGGCGGCGTGCTCGCGTGCATGAACTTCCCGTCGTTCCCCGCGTTCTCGGGCCGGCTCTTCGCCGCGTGCGACGACAAGGACCTCGCGCTCGCCGTCACCCAGGCGTACAACGACTGGACGATCGACGTGCTGGTGCGCGGCGCTACCCCGAGCGCTTCATCCCGATGGCGCTCCCCGTGCTCTGGGATCCCGAGCTGTGCGCGGCCGAGATCCGCCGCGTCTCGGCCAAGGGCTGCCACTCGATGACGTTCACCGAGAACCCCGCCGCGCTCGACGAGCCGAGCTTCCACGACCCGCACTGGGACCCGATGTTCCGGGCGCTCGTCGACGAGGGGATGATCCTCAACATCCACCTCGGCTCGTCCGGGAAGCTCGCAGTCACCGCACCCGACGCGCCGATGGACGTGATGATCACGCTCCAGCCGATGAACATCTGCATGGCCGCGGCCGACCTCGTGTGGTCGCGCGTGTTCAAGGAGTACCCGACGCTGAAGGTCGCGCTGTCGGAGGGCGGCACCGGGTGGATCCCGTACTTCCTCGACCGGCTCGACCGCACCTACGACATGCACCACCTCTGGACCGGCCAGGACTTCGGCGACAAGCTGCCGTCCGACATCTTCCGCGACCACATCCTCACGTGCTTCATCGCCGACCCGGTCGGGCTCGCGCTGCGCGACGAGATCGGCATCGACAACATGTGCTGGGAGCAGGACTACCCGCACTCCGACTCGTCGTGGCCGGAAGCGCCCGAGGAGCTGAACCGCATGGCGGCAGCGCTACGCGGTGCCCGATGCCGAGCTGAACAAGATCACGCACGAGAACGCGATGCGGTGGTACCGCTTCGATCCGTTCGCGATCCGCCCAAGTGAGAAGTGCACGGTCGGTGCGCTGCGGGCCGAGGCCAAGGGTCACGACGTCTCGGAGAAGTCGATGAACAAGCGCAACCTCGAGCGCACGAAGATCTCGCTCGGCGAGCTCGCCGCCCACGCCACCGCGTAGCGGCGGGCCGACCGCTCGACTCCCATCGGAAACCTCCCGGAGTGGCGCACGACGACATCCCGGTGCACAGCGCTGCTGACCGCGCGTGCCCATGTTCGCCGGAGCGACGAAGGGTGCGCTCGAGAAGCTTGCCGGGCGGTGCACGACACGGGTGATCGCGAAGGGTGAGTTCCTCTTCCATCAGGGTGATCCCGGTGATGCGCTGTATGTGGTCCGAGACGGGCTCATGAAGCTCGCGATCACCTCACGAGAGGGCGACGAAGTCGCCTTTCGTACGGTCGGGGCGGCGGGCACCTTCGGAGAGCTGTCGGCGTTGGACGGCGGGCCGCGGTCGACCTCGGCCCAGGCGGTGCGTCCGACGGAGCTTCTCGGCTTGCCGGGTGACGACCTTCGTGACGCGATGCGGCGCGAACCGACCCTGGCCGAGTGCGTGCTCTGCTCGGTGATCGAGCGGCTGCGGGCGACAAGCCGGCAGCACGCCGATCTGGTGTTCCTGGAGCTGCCCGCACGGGTCGCGGGGTATCTGCTGGAGCAAGCGGCGGGCACGCCACCAGTGGTCACGCTCGACCTGAGTCAGGCGGATCTCGGCGCGCTGCTGGGCGGAGCGCGTCAGAGCGTCAACCAGGTGCTGCGCGGGTTCGAGCTCGACGGTCTCCTTCGCCGCACGGGCTCCCGAGTCGAGATCATCGACCGCGATGGTCTGGTCGCTCGCCTCGGTTCGCCGTGAGCCTTGTTGACGGGGCGGCGGGCCACGTACCTACGTCCACGACGCGATCTGGTCGCCGTCACGATCGAGCGTGTCACGGGTTGCCTCGTATCCGGCGTGGGCGGCGCGGTCGATCTTTTGGTAGTCGGTCAACCCGATCTCGCTGACGTCGGGTTCGACGACGATCTCGCTGCTCTCGAGCGCTGTCCGCCTGGCGATGCAGGCTCGTCACCATCAAGCTCCGCGGTGACGATGCCGCCGATGTTCGGAAAGGATCCGGCGTGACGGCCCGGCAGCCGTCTGGCTGCGAACCGCCATGCCGAAGGTGTCTCGGCGACGCCACCGAGGTCGAGTTCGTCGCGTCGTGTCGTGTTGACGGCGATCACGTGCGCCGCGCCGGCGGCCCGGAGCGATTCGACCGGAAGGTTGTCGAGGAGCCCGCCGTCGACCAGCAGTGTCCCTTCATGCACGACGGGAGGCCACAAGGCGGGTGGTGACGACGATGCGAGGGTGAGACGTGCGAGCGGCCCGCGACTCATGGGCCGCAAGGCGTAGGTCTTCAGGTCGACCGTCGTGACGATGCACGGCAACCAGCAGTCTTCGAGCTGCCAGTCGCCGAACAGCCGATCGAACAGGCGGCGCGTCGTGCGAGTCGAGACGAGTGCCAAGACGGGCAAGGTGAGGTGTCGCTGGGGATGCACGCGGTTCCACGCGCCGTCGTTCGCCTTCAGGATCTCGTCCGGGTCGAGGCCGGACGCGATCTGTGCCGCGACGACTGCGCCGATGCTCGACCCGGCGACGATGTCGATCGGTACCGCCGCCTCTCGCAGCGCGCGGATGGCCCCGATGTGTGCGAACGCGCGCCCGCCACCCCCGCTCAGCGCGAGACCGATCGAGCAGCCCCGGATCGACCGCCCGAGCCGCTCGAGATCAGCGGATTGCTTGTCGCGGATGTGCCAGTGCCTCGCCGCGCCGGTGGCCCGTAGCCAGCCCGCAGTGCCAGCCGGTCGCGGGCTCGACGCGTCGTGCAAGAGGACCAGCTCGCGCGCCGCGACCGACCGGGAAGGGAGCTCAGCAATCGAGGAGACGGCCGCGTTCGCGTCCGCGACGAACAACACACGGTCGGCCTGGTGGATGCACGCCGGCCGCCAGCCCGGCGGGGCATCCGTGGCGTCCAGGACGGTCGTCGCCCCGGCTCGTTCCGCATCATCGACGAGGCGTCCGATGCTCGCGGGCGCGTCCACGCCCAGCGCGGCGGCTCGTACGAGACGAACATGGGGGATCACGGAAGCGAGATCGGCGGCGAATCGATCCACCCGCGAGCCGGGTGTCATTGCGCACACCGCAACCGTCCGCACCGCCGGCGAACGGCGCCGAGAAGGCGGCGCGGCCTGCCGCTCCGCGATCAGACGCAGGAGCGCGAGGCCTGCGTCCGCATGGCTCTCGACGAGCCGCCGGAAGGCCTCCTGTGAGAGCTCCGCGAGCACGGTGTCGCGGACGGCGCGCACCGTCGCACTTCGTGGCGATCCCGTGAGGAGGCCGAGCTCGCCGACAGGCTCCCCCGCGCCGATCTCGAGCGGATCGGCGCCGTCCCTCTCGACGGCCACCCGGCCCGTGACCACCGTGTAGACGCTGTGTGCCGGATCGCCGGCGGAGAACAGCTCTTCACCGCCGGCCAGCCGCACCCAATGGAGCTCCCGGGCGATCGCGTCGCGCTCGTCCGGGTCGAGTCCAGCGAAGAGATGGCTTGCGGAGAGCAGCTGGTCGACGTCGACGGGCGGATCGGGCGGCACGGGAGCAACCGTATGGGCAGCCACCGGTCGAGAGAAAACGTGGCGCAGTGTCGGGTGGGTGACAGCGATTCTCGGCGCGCTCGGTCATCATCGCTCCTAGGATGCGACGGCCACGGGGGTGCGCGATGGCACTGGGAACCGGAATCGGCGTCCGGTACGCGCCGAAGGGTGACTTCGAGCGGGTGCTGCAGGAGCGGGTTGCTGTCCGACGAGCCGCCGTCGAGGCAACGGGCCGGCCGCGACGCCGGTTGTGGCGGGAGGCGATGCTCACGGCTGGATGGCTCTACGCGTCATGGGCCGTGCTGGTGTTCGTCCCGCTCACGACGTGGCAGGCCGTGGCGGTCACCGTGAACCTCGGGCTCGCCATGTCCGGCACGGCGATGGTCGTGGGTCATGACGCCATCCACAACGCGTATTCGTCGCGGCGCTGGGTGAACGCTCTCGTCCTCGAGTTCGGGATGCCGATCGGCATGAGCCGTTCCTGGTGGGCTGCCAAGCACACGGTGCTGCATCACGGCTACACGAACATCAGCGGGGTCGACGATGACATCGAGGTGCACGCCCTCGCGCGCTTCGCCGACGACAAGCCGTGGCACCCCTGGCACCGGTGGCAGCACCTCTACATGTGGCCGCTCTACCTCGCCTTCTACTTCAGCACGATCCTCACCGCGGATGTGACCTATCTCCTGCGTGGCCGCGTCGGTGGCTACCAGCTCGGCCCCCGGGGCCGGCGTTGGATCCCGGTTCGGCTGGTGGAGAAGTACTACGTGCTCGGAACGCTGCTCGCGATCGCCGCGGTCTTCCACCCCGTGGTCCATGTGCTCCTCGTCTGGCTCGCCGCAGGCTCGATCATCGGGATCATCGTCGGGACCGTGATCCAGATCGAGCACTGCTCGGAGGTTGCAGTCTTCCCAGCACCTGCGGGAACCGTCGGTTGCCTCGACCGCACCTGGGCGCGCAACCAGCTGCTCAGCACGACGAACGTGGCGACCTCGAACCGGCTGCTCACGCTGTTCACCGGCAGTGCCAACCATCACGTGGAGCACCACCTGTTCCCACGGCTGCCGCACACGCTGCTTCCGGAGCTCGCTCCCGTCGTGAAGGCGACGTGCGAGGAGTTCGGCGTGGCGTACTGGGAGTTCCCGACGTTTCGCGCGGCGATGGCCGCGCACTTCCGTCACCTCCGCCGCCTCTCGGCCCGACCAACGACCAGTGCACCGCCGGCCGTGACGAGGGGTCTCGAGCTCGAGGCCGCCTGAGCCTCCTCCACCCCGGCCGTCCTAGTGTCGGCACCTATGGCGCTGCACGACGGCACCTGGACGATCGTGTTCACCGACCTCGTCGGATCGACGGAGCAGCGAACCCGCCTCGGCGACGACGCCGGCGACGCGCTCAGGCGTGAGCACGACGGGATCGTCGTCGCCGCCGCGGCGGCGCACGGCGGCGAGATCGTCAAGGGAACGGGGATGGGACGCTCGTCGCGTTCGGCGGCGCTGCCGATGCCATCGCGGCGACGATCGCGATCCAGCAGGCGATCGAGCGTCGCAACCGGGTCGGCGAGGAGCCGCTCGCCGTCCGGATCGGCGTGAGCCTCGGTGACGCGCGCTACGAGAGCGCCGATCTCCACGGCACCGCCGTCAATGAGGCGGCTCGGATCTGCGCGCTTGCCGAGGGTGGCCAGATTCTCTGCAGTCTGATCGTGCGGGCCGTTGCCGGCTCCCGGACCGACGCACGGTTCGAACCCGCCGGCGAGCACGACTTCAAGGGCTTGCCCGAGCCCGTCTCCGTCCTCGACGTCGGCTGGGATCCGCTGCCGTCCGCCGCGACCCTCGACACGGGAATCCCGCTCCCGCCCGGGCTCGAGCCAGGTACGCGATTCCGCTTCGTCGGTCGAGACGAGGAGCTCGACGTCGCGCTCGTCGCTGTGGAAGGACACGACCGAGGATGCGCGTGCGCTTCTGCTCATCGCCGGTGAGCCCGGCATCGGCAAGACGCGACTCGCGATCGAGACGGCGACGGTCGCTCACGATGGCGGGGGCGTTGCGCTCTATGGGCGCTGTGACGACGAGCTCGGCGTCTCGTTCCAACCGTTCGTCGAGGCGTTCACCTGGTACCTCGAGCACGCGGAGATCCGTGGACCGGAGCAGCTCGGGAAGTACGCGGGCGAGCTCGCGCGACTCGTGCCCGAGCTGGCGACTCGCGTACCGAACCTCGCGCCGCCGCTGCGCTCGGATCCGGAGACCGAGCAGTACCGCCTCTTCGAAGCAGTTGCCGCGTGGCTGGCCGCGATCTCGATCGAGCATCCCGTGCTGCTCGTGATCGACGATCTGCACTGGGCGGCGAAGCCGACGCTCCAGATGCTGATGCACATCGCGAGGTCGGCCGAGACGATGCGACTGCTCGTCGTCGGCACCTACCGCGACTCCGACCTCGACCGGACGACACCTCTGAGCGATACCCTCGCCGACCTCCGCCGCCTCCCTCACGTCACACGTCTCGCGCTCACCGGGCTCGACCGCGATGCGGTCGTCCGCGTGCTCGAGTCCACAGCCGGACACGAGCTCGACCAGCGGGGACTGGACCTCGCG
>CAWDLN010000015.1:0-363745 GCA_963803115.1 uncultured Actinomycetota bacterium | reverse complement strand
CGTCGACGGCGGCATGAGCGACAACATCCGGACCGCGCTCTACGATGCGTCCTACTCGGCCACCCTGGCGAACCGTTCGAGCGAGGCCCGCCGCCAATGCTCGCCCGGGTGGTGGGAAAGCATTGCGAAGCTGGCGACATAGTGGTCAAGGATGAGTTCCTGCCGGCGGACCTCCGACCCGGAGACCTCATTGCGGTGCCTGGTACGGGTGCGTATTGCAGAAGCATGGCCAGCAACTACAACCACGTGCCTCGACCACCGGTGGTCGCCGTCGGCCACGGCACGGCCCGAGTGATCGTGCGACGGGAGACCGAGGACGACCTCCTCGCTCTGGATGTGGGGTAAATACAAGATGTTGAGGCAGCAACGTGGAGGCACGCGCAGTCAGCGGTACGGGTGGCGCTTCTCGGCTGCGGCAACGTCGGTGCCGAGGTCGTACGCACACCCGCACGAGCAGGCCGAGGACCTCCGGGCACGCATCGGTGCGCCGCTTGAGCTGGCGGGCATCGCCGTACGCCGGGTCGGTCGCGCCCGGGGTGCCCTCCCGGTCGACATGTCACTGTTCACGGCCGACGCGCTGGGCCTCATCAAGCGCGATGACATCGACATCGTCGTCGAAGTGGTCGGAGGCATCGAGCCCGCTCGAACCTGGCTGGTCGAGTCGCTGCGCTCCGGCAAGAGCGTGGTCACGGCGAACAAGGCATTGCTGGCCGAGGACGGCCCGGTGCTGCATGACGCCGCCGCCGAGGGCAATGCCGACCTCTATTACGAGGCCTCGGTCGCCGGTGCCATTCCGTTGTTGCGGCCACTGCGCGACTCACTGCACGGTGACCGCATCACGCGGGTGACCGGGATCGTCAACGGCACCACCAACTTCATTCTGTCCAAAATGGACGCCTCGGGGGCGAGCTTCCACGAGGCGCTTGAGGAGGCGGCCGCTCTCGGCTACGCGGAGGCGGATCCGACCGCGGACGTAGAGGGCTTCGATGCCGCCGCCAAGGCGGCTATCCTCGCCTCACTGGCGTTCCACACACGGGTGCGCGCGGCCGACGTCTACCGCGAGGGAATCACCGACGTGACCGCGGCGGACGTCGCGTCCGCGCGCGCGATGGGCTGCGTCATCAAGTTGCTGTGCATCGCCTCCACTAAGGACGGTGCGGTCTCGGTCCGGGTGCACCCGGCGATGATCCCGCGCTCCCATCCGCTGGCCAGCGTGACCGACGCGTTCAACGCTGTCTTCGTGGAGGCCGAGGCGGCCGGGCAGCTTATGTTCTATGGCCGTGGCGCGGGTGGGGCGCCGACCGCGAGCGCGGTGATCGGCGACATCGTGGCGGTGGCCCGCAACCGCCTCGCCGGGGTGCGCTCGCCTAGCGAGTCGAACTACGCCGACCTGCGGATCCAGCCGATAGGCGAGGTAGCGACCCGCTACCACGTATCGCTCGATGTGGCCGACCGGGCTGGTGTACTCGCCGCGGTGGCCGGGGTCTTCGCCAACCACGACGTGAGCATTCAGACCGTACGCCAGGAGGGCCGGGGCGAGGACGCCACGCTCGTGGTCATGACGCACACCGCCACGGACGCGGCCCTCGCATCCACAGTGGACGAACTGCGCCGGCTCGAGATCGTGCGCGAGGTGGGTTCGGTGATGCGGGTGGAGGGCGACCTGTGACCTGGTGGCGTGGCGTGATCGAGGCATACCGGGACCGGTTGCCGGTGAACGCCACGACGCCGGTCATCACCCTGCATGAGGGCAACACACCGCTGGTTCCGGCGCCCGCGCTATCCGAACGGACCGAATGCGACGTCTACCTGAAGGTGGAGGGCGCCAACCCCACCGGGTCGTTCAAGGACCGTGGGATGACGGTTGCCGTGTCTAAGGCGGTCGAGGCGGGGGCCAAGGCCATCATCTGCGCGTCCACCGGTAACACGTCGGCGTCCGCCGCGGCCTATGCCGCCCGAGCCGGACTCACCTGCGCCGTCCTCATCCCCGCCGGCAAGATCGCCACCGGAAAGCTCGCTCAGGCGCTGGTGCACGGCGCACGTCCGTTGCAGGTCGCCGGCAACTTCGACGACTGTCTCGCGCTGGCTTCGAAACTCGCCATCGACTATCCGGTGGCCCTGGTCAACTCCGTGAACGTCGATCGGCTGCACGGGCAAAAGACGGCCGCGTTCGAGATCGTCGAGGCGCTCGGCGACGCGCCCGATATCCACTGCCTTCCGGTCGGCAACGCGGGCAACATCACGGCGTACTGGATGGGCTATGTCGAGGAGCGCGACGCCGGGCACACGACCAAGCGGCCCAAGATGTACGGCTTCCAGGCGAGCGGGGCAGCGCCCATTGTGGACGGTGCGGTCGTTCCCGAACCTTCGACCATCGCGACCGCAATCCGGATCGGCAACCCCGCCTCGTGGACCAAGGCCGTCGACGCTAGGGACGCCTCCGGCGGCCTAATCCACGCGGTTACCGACCGGGAGATCCTCTCGGCGTACCGGCTGCTCGCCCGGCAAGTCGGGGTCTTCGTCGAGCTCGGCAGTGCGGCCTCGGTGGCAGGTTTGCTCGCCTCCGCTGACCGAGGGCTGTTACCGCGCGGGTCGACGGTTGTCTGCACGGTCACCGGGCATGGGCTCAAGGATCCGGAGTGGGCCATTTCAACTGCGCCGCCGCCGGTGAGCATCCGCAACGACGCCCTCGCCGCCGCCCAGGCACTGGACCTCGCCTGAATTGTTAAGCGGGGTCCCCTTCTTATGCCGTCCTGTATAGGAAGGGGACCCCGCTTAACAGGAGCCCGCCGGGAGTAAGGTGCCGGTACGTGGCGCCAACTCTGTCGGTCCTTACGCGCAATCGGGACTTCCGGTACCTGTTTCTGGCTCAACTCGTGGTCTTTGGCGGCGACTGGTTCGCGTTGATCCCGTTGGTGTCACTGCTTCAGAAGCTCACCGGAAGTGGCCTGCCGGGCGCACTGGCCCTGGCGGCTGACACCGCGGTCGGCGCCCTGGTACTGCCGTTCGCCGGCACGCTGGCCGACCGGTTGAATCGGCGCACGCTGATGGTTGTGGCGAATTTCGGCACCATCGCCGCCATCGCGCTGTTGTTCGGGGTCCGGTCGCCCGGCACCGCGTGGCTCGGTCCCGTGGCGATCGGTCTGGCGGCCACGGCGAAGTCGGTCTATACGCCGGCGGCGAGTGCGGCACTGCCCAATGTGGTCGATGCCAAGGATCTCGCCGCCGCCAATGCGCTCAGCGGCAGTGCGTGGGGCACCATGCTCGTTGTCGGCGCCTCGCTCGGCGGCGTCATGAGCCAGCAGTTCAGCCCGTACATCTGCTTCGCGGTTGACCTCGCGTGTCTCGCCGGGGCGGCGTTGTTGGTGTTGCGGGTACGGCGGGCGCTGCAGGTGGCGCACGACGGTGCACCCGCGCCGGCGCATCCGGTACGCGCGATCGCTGAGGCCGTGCGGTTCATCGGCGGCCACCCCCGGGTGCTCTCGCTGGTAACCGTGAAATCGGCCGTGGGCATCGGCAACGGTGTCCTCGCCGTCTTTCCCGTGCTCGCTGTCGTGGTCTTCGGGCTGGGTCCGACGGCCACGGGCCTCCTCTTCGCCGCCCGGGGAGCCGGTGCGCTGATCGGACCACTGCTGTTTCGGCGGGTGCTCATGCATAGGAACTGGCTGATGCCGGGCCTGGCCGCATCCATGGTCTCCTATGGCGTGGCGTACCTCGCGGTTTCCGTGAGCCCGTGGTTCTGGCTGGTGCTCGTGCTGGTCGTGATCGCCCACATCTCCGGCGGAGGCAACTGGGTGATGTCGAACTACGCACTGCAGATCGAGGTGCCGGACGGCCTCCGCGGACGGGTCTTCGCCACCGACATGATGATCGCGACCTTGGCGATCTCGGCCAGCCTCCTGGTCGCCGGTTTCCTGGTGGACCACACGGATCCGCGGGTGCCGATCGCCGTCTGCGGCGGGCTCACCGTGATCTATGGCATCGTATGGCGCCTCGCGACGCGTCGGCTCATGCGCTCCACGGAAGGCGCCGCCGTGGCACCCGAACCCGCCGCGGCGTGACTTATTCGCCCCCTGATTTGATGTGGCGTTCCCGCGTGCTTTGATCACTAATCACCCTGATTTGCCCTAGATCAACGGGGTGATGCCGCAGGTTGCGCCCGGGTGCTAGCGTTGTGATATCACTTCGATAGCAAGGGAGTTCTCGATGGAGAGACGAACGTTGCGGCTGCCAGGGTTCTTGATGCTGCTGGTGGAGTTGGGAATCATCGCCGCGACGGTGTGGTACGCGATCGACCAGGACCGGGCCGCCCAACCGGGCTCGGACAACCGGATCGGCATCGTCGTGGCGATTGCCGCGCTGGTCTTCGTCCTGATCGCGAGCGGGTTTATGGTCATCAGCCCGAACGAGGCGCGCGTCGTGCAGTTCTTCGGGCGTTACATCGGCTCGGTACGCAAGGCCGGGTTCCACTGGGTGCTTCCCCTCACCACCAAGCGCAAGGTGTCCCTTCGAGTCCGCAACTTTGAAACCGCGAGGCTCAAGGTCTCCGACGCGGACGGCAACCCGGTGGAGATCGCCGCGGTCGTCGTCTACCGCGTCTTCGACTCCGCGAAGGCGATCTTCGCCGTGGACGACCATGTGCAGTACGTCGCGGTTCAGGCCGAGGCCGCGGTACGACATCTGGCCACCAGCTATCCGTACGAGTCCCATGAGGGTGACCGCCCGAGCCTTCGTGACAGCGCCGCGGTCAGCCCGGAGCTCACCACCGAGCTGCGGGAGCGCGTCGAGCTGGCCGGCGTCGAGGTGCTCGAGAGCCGAGTGACCCACCTGGCATACGCGCCCGAGATCGCCCAGGCCATGCTGGCGCGCCAGCAGGCCAATGCGATTGTCGCGGCGAGATTCAAGATCGTGGAAGGCGCGGTCGGCATGGTGAGCCTCGCCCTGGACCAGCTCAGCGCCCGCAACGTCGTCGAGCTCGACGAGGAGCGCAAGGCTCAGATGGTCTCCAACCTGCTCGTCGTCCTCTGTGGAGATCGCGCGACCCAACCCGTGGTGAACACCGGAACGCTGTACGGCTGACGGCGAATGACGGAGCGCAAACGGCTGCTGCTGCGCCTCGACCCGGACATCTACGAGGCCATCGCCAGGTGGGCCGCCGACGACTTGCGCAGTGTGAATGCCCAGATCGAGTACGCCCTGCGGCGGGCACTGAACACCGCAGGGCGCATCGGACACGGCGCTGAACGTCGCGCCGCTGACGGCCCTACTCGTGATGACCAGGGCCCCACTCGATAAAACCAGGACGAGGACGCCTGAATAGAGTGACCGCCATGACGGCGGGGAGATCGGTTGACTGGCGTGTCGGCCCGGTGACCGTGGCCGTGCCGGCGACCAGCGCCAACCTCGGCCCCGGCTTCGATGTCTTCGGTCTCGCGCTTGACTTCGGGGACGAGGTCACCGCTGAAGTAGTCCCGGATCGCTACCGGGTCGAGGTAGCCGGTGAAGGCGCGGGCGAGGTGCCGACCGACGGGTCGCACCTCATTGTCGCCACGATGTTGGCCGCCTTTGACCGCATGGGGGTGGCCGCGCCGCCAGGACTGCGGCTGTCGTGCGTCAACCGGATCCCGCACGCCCGGGGTCTTGGCTCCTCGTCCGCGGCGATTGTGGTGGGAATACTTCTGGCGCGCGAGTTGTCTCAGTCGCCGCTGTCTGACGCATCAGCGCTCGCCCTGGCGGCCGAGCTCGAGGGTCATCCGGACAACGTCGCCCCTTGCCTCCTCGGCGGCTTCACGATCGCGTGGACCGATCGTGCCGGCGCGCACGCGGTGGCTCTTGCGCCGTCGGAAGACGTTAAGCCTGTGGTGTACGTGCCTGCCGTTCGCGGTTTGACCGCCCACGCCCGGGCGGCGCTACCCGACCAGGTGCCGCACAAAGATGCGGTTTTCAATACGGCTCGGGCCGCCCTGCTGGTGCACGCATTGACCACCGCACCCGATCTTCTGCTGACCGCCACCGACGACCGGCTGCACCAGCCGTACCGGGCGCCCGGTATGCCGGAAACGGCGACCTTGGTCGCCGCACTGCGCCGCGAGGGGATTCCCGCGTTCATCAGCGGCGCCGGGCCAAGCGTGCTGGCCTTGATGACCGCATCGGCCGCAGCCGCGCCTGACCCCCCGAGCGGGTGGTGGTCCAGGTCACTGTCGTGCTCGTCGGTGGGTGCGCGTATGTTGTGAAGCAGACACGCCGTAGGCGACCCTGTTGCCGCCGGTCGGGTGGGTTGATTACGCTGGAGCACGACACCAGCCGTCACCATTGCGACCGATCGCGGGAACTCCGCTTGGCGAGCTGGCTGTAGCCCCGGAAATCTCATGCCTCATCGGCGCTCCTGAGAGAAGAAGGCTCTGTGGAGACAAGACCGATGGCGCACGTGTCGTGGCTGCAGTGAAACCGTGAGCCCGGCGGCGCCAATAAGGGTGCCCGCGAAGAGCGGCGCTTCGGCCGTGTCAAGACTCCTGCGACGCTGACGCGACGCGGGTGTAACCGCTAGCAGTCCGGCCCCCGGAACACGACGACCCGGGCTACGCGGTCATATCGAGGGAAGGAATCCATTGAGCGACAGCACCGACGTCACGTCGGACGTTTCCGGTACTCCTGAGGATTCGGCAGGCAAGCGCCGGCGGACCGGAACCGGTCTGAACGGGAAGCTGCTCGGCGAGTTGCAGACGATGGCCTCGTCGCTGGGCATCCCCGGTACCGCCAAGATGCGCAAGGGTGACCTCATCGCGGCGATCGAGCAGAACCAGGCCGATAGCCGGGTGCCGCGGGCACGGGCGGAGGCGCCGGCCCGCAGCCAGGTCGCCGCTCGCGGCGAGTCGCCGCGAACCCAGGTACGCGCGGACGTGCGCGACGACGAGCCGGAGGCTCCCGCCGAGCCGCGTGGTCCCCGCCGGGCCTCGCGTGCGGCCGGACCACCCGAGCCGCGCGCGGACCGGATCGAGCCGATCGCCGACCACAACGGCGCTCCGCGCAGCACGAACGAACGGTTCGCGGACGGCGAGCAGCGACGCGAGCGTGGTGACCGAACGGATCGCTACGAGCGCGGCGGCTCGGACCGGATGCACGGCCGCGACGGTGGTGACCGCAACGGAGGCGGCGACCGGGGTGAGCGCGGCCCGGACCGGGGTGAGCGCAACGGCCGGGTCGACCGGGACCGGGTTCCCACTCACGATCGCGGGCCGGCACACGACCGCGGATCCGACGACGATGACGACGGCGGCAGCCGCCGCGGCCGGCGCAGCCGGTTCCGGGACCGCCGGCGCGGCCGGGGCGAGCGGGGCACCGAGAGCGTCGGCGGCACCGCTGAGCCGCAAGTCAGCGACGACGATGTCCTCGTCCAGATAGCGGGAATCGTCGATGTGCTCGACAACTACGCGTTCATCCGCACGTCGGGCTACCTGGCTGGATCGAACGATGTATACGTCTCCATGGCGCAGATCAAGCGGTACGGCCTGCGGCGCGGTGACGCGGTCACCGGTGCCGTGCGAGCCGCGCGCGAGGGTGAGCAGCGGCGGGACAAGTACAACCCGCTGGTGCGGCTGGACACCATCAACGGGATGGATCCGGAGGAGGCCCGCCGGCGGCCGGAGTTCTACAAGCTGACTCCGCTGTATCCGCAGGAGCGGCTGCGGCTGGAGACCGAGCCGCACATCCTGACCACCCGGGTCATCGACCTGGTGATGCCGATCGGCAAGGGCCAGCGGGCGCTGATCGTCTCCCCGCCCAAGGCCGGCAAGACGATGATCCAGCAGGCGATCGCGAACGCCATCGCGGCCAACAACCCGGAGTGCCACCTCATGGTCGTCCTCGTCGACGAGCGGCCCGAGGAGGTCACCGACATGCAGCGCTCGGTCAAGGGCGAGGTGATCGCCTCCACCTTCGACCGGCCGCCGCAGGATCACACCACGGTCGCCGAGCTGGCCATCGAGCGGGCCAAGCGGCTGGTCGAGATGGGCCACGACGTGGTCGTGCTGCTCGACTCGATCACCCGGCTGGGCCGGGCCTACAACCTGGCCGCGCCGGCGTCGGGGCGCATCCTCTCCGGTGGCATCGACTCGACCGCGCTGTATCCGCCCAAGCGGTTCCTGGGCGCGGCCCGCAACATCGAAAACGGTGGCTCGCTGACCATCATCGCCAACGCCCTGGTCGAGACCGGGTCCATGATGGACACGGTGATCTTCGAGGAGTTCAAGGGCACCGGCAACGCCGAGCTCAAGCTCGACCGCAAGATCGCCGACAAGCGGGTCTTCCCGGCCATCGACATCGACCCGTCGGGCACCCGCAAGGAGGAAATCCTGCTCGCGCCCGACGAGTACGGCATCGTGATCAAGCTCCGCAAGGTGCTGCACTCACTGGACTCACAGGCGGCACTGGACCTGCTACTGGACAAGCTCAAGCAGACCCGCACCAACATCGAGTTCCTCATGCAGATCGCGAAGACTACCCCGGGCGAGTAACCCCGTTCGCCCGCATTCCCACCCAGGGGTACGAGATCGCCGCCGTCCAGGCACTTGAGTCTGGCGGCGGCGATCTTCTCTTCGGGACGGCACGAGTGCCCACTGTCAGTTCTCGGGCAGGGTGGCTTTGGCGAGGTAGCGCCGGTGCATGGCCCGGATCGCCTCCTCGCCGACCCGGGTGCCGTCGGTGCGAGCGGCGTCGCGGGCGACGCATACGTCGATGGGTACGTCGGTGAAGTCCCGGATCGTGAGCTCTGCGCCCGCCTCATTGGCGATCCGCCGCAGCTCTCGCACCGCGGACGGCGACAGGTTCGTGTCATCGCAGATCACGTTGGCGCCGGTGCGAAGCAAGGCGGCGACGAGGGCCCGTTGCGCCACCGTCACCTGTGCTTCGGCGCGCGGGAAACCGAGGTGACGGCCGTGAAGCATGCTCCGCAGGTCGTCCCGGTTCACCCGGAGCGTGCCCACCTGTTGCCGAGCCCACGTGGTCTTGCCGGAGCCGGGCAGCCCGCGGGTGATCGTCAACGTTGCCATGGCAGGTCGAGGTTACGGCGTGCCCATCTCGGCGAACCGATCCGGGCAGGACAGGAGTTCCCGGCTATGCCAGGATCGACAGGCTCCTCGGGAAGGACCTTGATGACAGACACCATCGCCACCCCGACGCGGTTGACGTCGGCCCGCACCGAGACCGTCGCGCACCTGATCGGCGCGCTCGCGGTCGGCTGTGTCGTGGCATCGGCAATATCGGCGCTCGTCTTCGCTATGCCGTTGTGGGGCACGCTTTCCGACGGGTTCGACGTCATTGATGTCACTCCGGAGCTGGCGGTTCCGGTCGCGGTGGGTGTCGCGTTCGTACGGCCGCTGCGACGTTTCGCCTGGCTCGTCTCGGCCGCCGGCCTGCTGGGCATGGCCGGGCTGTACGTGCAGGGCACGGCGCTCGAGATGAACCAGCTACTGCCGCTGCTTGCCATCTGTGTCGGGCTGCAACTCGGCGGGGCATTGCTCGCCCTCGCTCAGGCCAGCCCGGAAGCGCGGTGGGCCATCGCGATTGGCCTCGGTGGTGGCATGGTCGCCGGCCGGCTAACATCGAGATTGATAATCACAAATTTGCTCAGTGGTGAGCATCGCGACGAGGTGGTGGTCACGGCATTCGGCGTCATCGCCGTCGCGGCCGGAATCATTCTCTTGCGCCGCCGACCGCCGGAGCGGTCCGAAGTGGACCGTCCGGACTGGGGACCGGTCGTCGCCATCGCGATCGCCATCATGGCTGCCGTCGGTTTGACGATGGTCTGGCAGGTTGTGCTCGACGGCATCGCCCGCTCGTCGATCGGCGGAATCAGCGAGAGCCAGGCAGCCTCCGTGGAGGCGACAGACACGCTGGTTCGGATCATGATCGGTGTCACAGTCGGACTTGTGTTGACGGTGGCCGCGTACCGGCGGGGCGGCCCGAACCTTGCCCGATGGGTGGCGGTGGCCTCCGGTCTGGCCGTGACGAGTGCCACCATCCCGGCGCAGTACAGCAGCGACGCCGACCTCGTCGGTCCGGCGCTGGTGCCGGCCGTCCTCGGTGCGGCCGCTGGCGCGGCGCTCGTGCGATGGGCCGATCGACGGTTTCCGTGGGACGCGCTAGGGGTGGCCTTGGCCGCGGTCGCGGCGTTCGTGAATACGTATCGGGGTCCGCTCGAGATGACCGGTCTGGTCGAGTCGTCGAAGATCTTCGGCTGGTTTGGTCTTGGGCTGGGCCTGGTCGCCGGCCTGGCCCGGCTCGCGGTCCCCGCGCCGGACGGCAGCCCCGGTCGTGGCCTCTCGGTCGGCGATGTGTCCCTGTCGGCCGGTCTCGGAGTGGCCGCCTTCGTGCTGTGGCAGCGAGTGGTGTCTCCGCTCGCGTTCGAGGCCGAGCCTCAGGACAGCGGCGTGCCATCGGCGTTACCGCTGGTCATGCTCGCCGCGTCCGTGGTCATCGCAGGGCTCTTCGGACTGGCGCGCTTTCGCACCAACGTGCCGGCGGAGGCCACAGCCATACCGAGCTGACTCTCCGCCGCGGGAATTCACGCGCATGGCAGACTGTTCACTTGCCAGAACGGTTCCGGTTCACGTCATGCCTGCCTTGATCGGCAGGATTGGGCAGCGGGCCCCGTGGCGACCCGGCGACCACTGAGAGAGGACCGAGGCATGAAGCCCGACATTCACCCGAACTACGACGTGACGCAGGTGACCTGTTCCTGCGGCAACACGTTTGCGACTCGGTCAACCGCCAAGGGCGGCCAGATCCACGTCGAGACGTGCAACGTCTGCCATCCCTTCTACACCGGCAAGCAGCGGGTGCTCGACACCGCCGGCCGGGTGGCGAAGTTCCAGCAGAAGTACGCCAACGTGCAGAAGTCCACCGGCAAGAAGGCCGGCAACAAGTAGCTACGTACACGGCGCCCCCTGACCGACAGGTCGGGTGGGCGCCGCTTGTCTGTTGACCGGGATCGAAAGGGGTGAATGGTGAGCACGGATAGGCTGAGATCGCTGCTCGACGAATATGCCGAGCTGGAACGCCGTCTCGCTGACCCCGCGATTCACGCCGACCAGGCGGCGGCCCGCAAGGTCGGCCGCCGGTTCGCCGAGCTGTCCGGCATCCACAAGACGGCGCTCGAGCTCGACCACGCCCGGGCCGACCTGAGCGCCGCCCGTGAGCTGGCGGGCGAGGACCAGAGCTTCGCGGCCGAGGCCGACGAGTTGGCCGAGCGGATTCCATTGATAGAGGAGCGGCTGGCCGAACTGCTGGCACCCCGCGACACCAACGATTCCAAGGACGTCATCCTCGAGGTCAAGGCCGGCGAGGGCGGCGAGGAGTCCGCGTTGTTCGCGGGCGACCTGTTGCGCATGTATCTGCGCTACGCGGAGCGGCGAGGCTGGGTCACCGAGGTGCTCGACAGCCAGGAGTCGGAGCTCGGCGGGGTCAAGGACGTCGCGGTCGCGATCAAGACCAAGGGTGTCCCGGACGGCGGATACGGCGTGTGGTCACGGCTCAAGTGGGAGGGCGGCGTGCACCGGGTGCAGCGGGTGCCGGCGACGGAATCGCAGGGGCGGATTCACACATCGGCCGCGGGCGTGCTGGTCACCCCCGAGGCGGAAGAGACCGAGGTCGAGATCGACCTGAACGATTTACGCATCGACGTGTTTCGTTCTTCAGGTCCCGGCGGGCAGTCCGTGAACACGACCGACTCCGCGGTCCGCATCACGCACCTGCCGACCGGAATCGTGTCGAGTTGCCAGAACGAGCGATCGCAGTTGCAGAACAAGGATCGAGCGATGCGGATGCTGCGGGCCAAGCTCGCGCAACTCGCCTTGGAGCAAGCCGCGGCGGCGGCCTCCGATGCCCGTAAGGCCCAGGTGCGCACCGTCGATCGCTCCGAGCGCATCCGGACGTACAACTTCCCCCAGAACCGGATCTCCGACCACCGCATCGGCTATACGGCGTACAACCTGGACCTGGTGATCGGCGGCGACATGGATGGAGTGCTGGACGCCTTGACCGAGGCCGACCGGGCAGCCCGCCTGGCGGGCGACTCGGATCTCAGCCGGCGTTAATCGCGCACCGGTACTAGAGTGATTGCCGTTACCCGGTGGGCGCTTTGTTGCGCCTCGTGGTCCGCGAGGCCCGCGCCCGCGAGCGTCATTGTGATGAGCGGCTGAAATCTCCGCCAGCGTTGACGCGGATGTCATCGCGCAGTAACAGAGCGCGAGGAGCCTGATACCGTTAGGCCTTCGACCTTGAGGGGGTCGCATGACCACGCCGAGCCACACCCATCCCGGTCGGACGCAGCCCGGCGACGTGACGGCGGTGGCACGAGCAGTCCTACGAGAATCCGTCCGGTTGTTGTATCGGGTGCTCGGCGAGCGGCGCCTCGGCACGGCCCAAGGCAATGCGTGGGCAGCGGTGTGCGAGGACCGGCAGCGAGCGCGGCAGCGAGCGGAACTGACCCGTCTCATGGCGGCCGCTCGACGCCGGTCCTAGTCGAGAAGCCGATCACCCGCGACACTCGTTGGGTGCGGTTGACGAAGCTGTTGGCGGAGGCGACCGCCGTACTGTCTGCCGCCCACATTCCGTCACCCCGCGTCGATGCGGAGCTCTTGGCCGCCCACGTCCTTGGGGTGGCCCGAGGGCGGCTCCTGGTGGCCGCCGATCCGAACCGGCGTCAGGTCGCCGCGTACCGGATGCTCGTGAAGGAACGGGCGGCTCGCGTGCCGCTGCAGCACCTGATCGGCACCGCCCCGTTCCGCCATGGAGAGCTCCAGGTAGGGCCGGGGGTCTTCGTGCCCCGGCCGGAGACCGAGCAGGTCGTGATGTGGGGCCTGTCCTGGCTGCGGGTCCAGGCACTCGATAAAGCGAAGGTAGTCGATCTCTGCTCCGGGTCGGGTGCGATCGCCGTGGCGGTCGCGACCGAGAAACCGGGCACGGACGTCTGGGCCGTGGAGGTGGATCCTGCCGCCGTGGTGTGGCTGGAGCGCAATGCCGCCGGGCACGCGGTCACCGTGGTGGCGGGCGACGCGACCGATCCCGCCGTACTGGCCGAGTTGGACGGCACCGTCGACCTTGTGCTGTGTAACCCGCCGTACGTTCCCGACGTTGGCAGGGCGGGCCTGCCCCCCGAGGTGACCGAGCACGACCCCGACGTCGCGGTATTCGGCGGCACCGACGGCCTCGACGTGATCCGGCCGCTGATCGGGCGCATCGCCTCCCTTCTTCGACCCGGCGGCGCCTTCGCGATGGAGCACGACGACACCCACGCCTACGTCGTGCCGACGCTGGTCGGGGCCGACGGACGCTTCGCCGGCGTCGAACTGCACCATGACCTGGCGCGCCGCCCGCGTTTCACGACCGCCACAAGGGCTTCCGAGGCCGGCCTGGTGGCAGACTGGCGATCGTGATGCTCTACGACTGCCGGACAGTAGCCGAACGCGACTGGGGGATTCACGCCGCGATCGACGGGATCTCCCGCGGTGATCTCGTGGTGCTGCCGACCGACACCGTCTACGGCGTCGCGGCGGACGCGTTCAAACCGTGGGCGGTGACGGCACTGCTCAACGCGAAAGGGCGGGGCCGGCACATGCCGCCGCCGGTGCTCGTGGGATCCCGCTCGACCCTCGACGGACTCGTGTACCAGCTGCCCCGTGAGGCGCGGGATCTGGTTGAGGCGTTCTGGCCGGGTGCGTTGACCATCGTGGTGGAGCAGGCACCGACGCTGCAATGGGACCTCGGAGACACGTACGGGACGGTCGCCGTACGAATGCCGTTGCATCCGGTCGCGCTGGAGGTACTGGCGCACACCGGTCCGCTCGCGGTCTCCAGCGCGAACCGCAGCGGCTCGCCGCCGGCGGTCACCGCCGCCGAGGCGCGCGAACAGCTCGGCTACGCGGTCACCACATACCTGGAGGCGGGGCCCTGTCCCGACCCGATGCCATCGACCATTGTGGACTGTACGGGCCCGGTGCCGCGGGTGCTGCGGGATGGCGCGATCGGCTTCGAGAAGCTGCGCGACGTCGTGCCGATGATCGAACCGTTCGTGGTGGCGCAACCGGAGATCCCGGGCATGCTCGACGTGGCCGATGCACAGGAGTAGGAGTAGTCGACCGGTGGCGCCATTCACCGTGCTCCATGTCTGCATGGGCAATATCTGCCGCTCGCCGATGGCCGAGAGACTGTTCGTGCGAGCGCTGCGGGAACAGGTCGGCGACCGGGTACACGATCTGTACCTCAGCCACGGCGCCGGCACGGGCGGCTGGCACGCGGGTGAACCGATGAACCCACCGGCCGCTCGGCAGGTGACCAAGCGCGGCGGCGACCCCGGCGGATTCAAGGCTCGCAAGCTCAGTGGCGATCTGATCGATGCCTCGGATCTCGTGCTCTGCGCCACCACCGACCAGGTCGAGTACGTGCTCGGGCTCCGGCCCGACGCCGAGTCCCGGACGTTCGTCCTCGGTGAGTTCGGCCGGCTGTTGGCCGGGCTGAGCCTGGCGCCCGCGGGTCCGGTCACGTCGCCCGACGACGCGTACAAGCGTGGGGTCGCCCTCGTCGAAGCCGTCAACGCGGCCCGCCGTGGCCAGCCCGCACGACCGGGCGATGACCTCGACGATCCCTGGGGGATGGGCGACACCGTCTTCACACGGGTCGCCGACGAGATTGACCAGACCGTCGTACCGCTAGCTCTTGCCCTCACTCGCTGATTCGACGACCCGCTGATTCGCCGCGGCAGGCGCACGCGGACCTAGACTCCGGTTATGGGCACGGCCTTTTGGGGCGCCGATTTCGAGGAGCTGGAGCACACCGATCCGGAGATCGCATCGGTGGTGTTGGGTGAGCTCGAGCGTCAGCGCGGAGGGTTGCAGCTGATCGCGAGTGAGAATCTCACATCGCCCGCGGTACTGGCCGCCCTCGGCTCGACGCTGACCAACAAGTACGCCGAGGGCTACCCGGGTCGGCGGTATTACGGCGGCTGCGCTCAGGTCGACATCGCGGAGCAGATCGGCATCGACCGTGCCAAGAAGCTGTTCAACGCGGAGCATGCGAACCTGCAGCCGCACAGTGGAGCCTCGGCGAACCTGGCCGCGTACTCAGCGCTGGTCCAACCAGGTGACACCGTGCTCGCGATGGACCTGCCGCACGGCGGTCATCTGACCCACGGCGCCGCGGTCAACTTCTCCGGCACCTGGTTTCGCACATACGGCTACACCGTTCGCGAGGACACCGAACTCATCGACTACGACGAGGTGCGCGACCTCGCCCGCGAGCATCGGCCCAAGATGATCATTTGCGGTGCCACGGCCTATCCGCGGCTCATCGACTTCGCGGCGTTCCGAGCGATCGCCGACGAGGTTGGGGCGTACCTGCTCGTCGATGCCGCACACTTCATCGGTCTGGTCGCCGGGGGTGCGATTCCGTCGCCCGTGCCGTACGCGGACGTCGTTTCGTTCACTACTCACAAGGTCCTGCGCGGCCCGCGGGGCGGCATGCTGCTGTGCCGAGCCCATCTCGCCGCCCGCGTCGACAAGGCCGTGTTCCCGTTCACTCAGGGCGGGCCGCTCATGCATGTCGTCGCCGCCAAGGCCGTGGCGCTGAAGGAGGCGTCCGAGCCGACATTCGCCGAGTACACCCGGCAGGTGATCGCGAACGCTCGCGCCCTGGCGGATGGTCTCGGCGCGCTAGGCATGCGGCCGGTCTCCGGCGGGACCGATACGCACCTGGCCCTCATCGATCTGCGGCCCACCGGTGTCACCGGTCAGGAGGCCGAGCGCCGCTGCGACGCGGCCCGGATCACGTTGAACAAGAACGCCATTCCGTACGACCCTCAGAAGCCGATGGTCGCCTCCGGCATCCGGGTCGGCACGGCGTCGGTCACCACCCAAGGGATGCGGGAGCCCGAACTCCACCAGATCGCCTCGTTGATCGCGACCGCGGTCCGGGCCGACCCGTCCACCTCGGCCGGCGAGACCGAGCTGGCCGACGTGGCCAATGAGGTTGCCGACCTCGTGGGCAAATACCCGGCGTACCCGGTCCGCCCCGTCGTCGCGTGAGCGAAGTCACCCACGAACGCAAACTGCGACGAGGATCTCTCGATGGATCGACCGTTGCGCATATGAATGATCAATACTGACAACTTCCTCAGACTTCCGCGCCGGTATGGACAAGCCCAGGGTCATCAGGAGTAGCGTGTGCATCCGGGCCCGACCCGGCAGCCTGTTGCTGACGTACCCACGCGATGATCGCGCGGGGGTGCCTCCCTGACCTCAATCGCCTGGCTGATATGGTTTGCGCGTCACGCCGAGGAGACGTTCGGGTGATGGCAACACCAACTAGCAGTCCGAAGGAGCCGGCGAGTGTGGAACCTCCGCGGTCAAGTGCAGAGGACGGGTTAGCTGCCTAGAGACGGGCACGCGACCCAGGGCGCCCCGGGTTGGCTGAGCCTGGTGAGCATGGGCGTCGTCAGCGCGCTGCTCCTCGTCGCTCCGCTGGGGCTGGGCTGGGTCGCCGACCGGTATCTGCACACACTGCCGGTCTTCACGCTTGTTGGGCTGGCGCTCGGCATCGTCTCGGCCGGGCGCTACACATACGTCGAATTCCGTCGATTCTTACGAGACTGACTGGAGACCTCAAGTCGTGCAAGCAGCTCCGACCGTCCCAGAGGTGGCAAAGGGAAACCTGCGCCGGTCAATCATTCTGGCTTCCTGCCTGGGCGTTGCCGCGATGCTTGTGACGGGGCTTTTCGGCCACGTCCTGATAGGCGTGTTCGTGTGCGTCGGCCTCGGCCTGGGTGCGCTCAACACCTACATGGTCCAGCGGTCCGTCGTCCGTTACGCGGTCAGTGAGGCGCGCAACAAGAAGGCCCGGTTCACCCGGTCCGTCTTGGGCCGTCTCGCGCTGATCACGGTGTTGGCGCTCGGAGCGGCGTTCCTGGTCCGACCGGACGGCGTCGGGGTCTTCGCCGGTCTGGCGTTCTTCCAACTGCTCATGCTCGGTGGGTCCTCCGTGACCGTCTACAAGCAACTCATGAATCCATGAGCGGGACCGCCGTCGCCCAGAGCGAAATCGAAATCGGCCACCACATCACGGTCACCATTGGCGGGCTGACGTTCAATGTGGACACCATTCTCGCGACCGTGGTCTCGGGCGCGATTGTGCTCGGCCTGGGACTCTACGTGGCCCGGAAGATTTCGGCTCGCAAGCCCAACCGGGTCCAGTTGGTGTTCGAGGGCGTGACCACCTCGGTGCAGAACCAGGTCGAGAGCACGATGGGGATCCGGACGGCGCCGTTCGTGGTGCCACTTGCGATTGCCCTGTTCCTGTTCATCCTCATCGCGAACTGGCTAGCCATCATCCCCACCGGGCACGAGCCTGAGTACCTGCCGCCGCCCGCCTCGGACGTGAACCTCGCCTACGCGCTGGCGCTGCTGGTCATCATCTGGATGCACGTCACCGGCGTGCGCAAGAAGGGCTTCCGGGCCTACTACCACCACCTGACCCAGCCGAGCTGGTTGCTCTTCCCGATCAACCTGGTGGAAGAGATCGCCCGCCCAATCACCCTGTCGCTGCGGCTCTTCGGGAACATTTTCTCCGGCGTGATTATGCTCTCGTTGATCGCGCTCTTTCCCCCCTTCATATTGTGGGCGCCGAACGCGATATGGAAGTTGTTCGATCTATTTATCGGGTTGATCCAAGCCTTCATCTTCGCGCTGCTCACCATCTTGTACTTCGGCTCCGTGGCACCGTCGGAGGACGAAGCACACTGACCCCGCCCTTCGCGCCCGCAAGCCGGCGAACGGGGCCTGAGCCACCGACCATCCTTCATGGCCCGATACACAGGTAAACATCAGTGAATTGAGGAGAACATGGCTAACACAACGGAGCAGGCCATCCAGTTGGCCGGAGCATTCGTGGGCGGTGGTATCGCCCTCGGAGGCGGCGCCATCGGCGCGGCGGTCGGCGACGGTCTCGCGGGGAGCGCGACGATTGCGGGCGTGGCCCGACAGCCGGAGGCCCGCAGCCGGCTGTTTACCATCTTCTTCCTGACGGTCGGCCTGGTCGAGGCGATGTACTTCATCAATCTCGCCTTCATGGCGCTGTTCGTCTTCGTACTCGCTAGCGGCTGATAAGGATCCGCGTCATGGCACCCACCGAGACCGTGTTGGCCGAGGGCAGCAACTTCCTTGTGCCGAATGCCACGTTCTTCGCGGAGCTCATCGCCTTCGCGATCGTCCTGGGCGTCTTGTGGAGGTACGTACTTCCGCCCGTCACGAAGGCCCTGAACGAGCGGGCGGAGATCGTCCGCACTCAGATGGAGGAGGCCGACGCGACCAAGGAAAGGCTGGCCGCGACCGAGGCCGACTACCGGGCCAAGATGAAGGAAGCCGGCACCCTCGCGGCGCAGATTCGCGACGAGGCGCGAGCCGACGCGGCCGCCATCCGCGAAGAGATGCTCGCCAAGGCGCGGGAGGAGTCCGATCGCATCATCGCCTCCGGTCGCAACCAACTGCAGGCCGAGCGAGCGGCGATCGTGCGCCAACTCCGGAGCGAGGTCGGGACTCTCGCCGTCGATCTCGCCAGCCGGATCGTGGGCGAGTCGCTCGAAGACGAGGCCCGTCAACGGGGGACGGTGGACCGGTTCCTTACCGAGCTCAACGCCGGTGCGCGCGCCGGGGGACGGTCCTAAGTGGACCCGACCCGGACGACGTATGCGGCCGCGGTCGAGGCGCTCGATGGCCTCGCCCGGGGCGATCGCCCAGTGCCGTTGGCCGGCGTGGCCGACGACCTGCTCGGTGTGGCCGCGCTGCTGGAGGGGCAGCCCGGTCTTCGACGTGCGTTGACCGACCCGTCCCGGCCCGGCGAGGACCGCGCCGGCCTGCTCGACGGTCTGCTCAATGCTCGCGTGACGGACGACGCCCGCTCGTTGCTGCGGGTCCTCGTTGCCGGGCGCTGGTCGAGCAGCATCGAGTTGCTCAATGCCGTGGAACGGCTCGGCGTGGAGGCGCTGCTCGCCAGTGCCGACGCGGCCGGGGAGCTCATCGACATCGAGGACGAGCTGTTCCGGTTCGGCCAGTCCGTCGACGGCGACCTTAGCCTCGCGGCCGCTCTCGGTTCGTCGACCACCCCCGCCGAACAACGCTCCCGCCTGGTCCACCTGCTCCTCGACGACAAGGCGCGACCCGTGACCATCCGCCTGGCCGAGGTCGCCCTGCGCGGATTCGGCGGGCGCAGCTTCAGCGCCGGCCTGACCCGACTCGTCGAGCTGGCCGCCAACCGGCGTGAGCGCCAAATCGCCTACGTCACCGTGGCCCGGACGATGAGCGAGGAGCAGCAGAACCAGCTCGCGGACCAGCTCTCGTCGATCTACGGCCGGGCCGTGGATCTCAAGATCTCGGTTGCCCCCGACATTCTGGGTGGCCTCCGCGTTCGGGTCGGCGACGACATGTACGACGCGACCATCCTGCGGCACCTCGTCGAGGCGAGAGCCGGACTGGCCGGCCGCCAGTCATGACCCGCATCCCCATGACCCGCCCCACTGTCCGTACCGATGTGAGGAAGTCCAGATGGCCGAGTTGACCATCTCCGCCGACGAGATCCGATCTGCTCTCCAGCAGTACGTCTCGTCGTACAGGCCGGAGGTCTCCCGCGAGGAGGTCGGTGTCGTCGCCGATGCTGGTGATGGCATCGCCCACGTCGAGGGTCTGCCCTCGGCCCAAGCCAACGAGCTGCTCGAGTTCGAGGACGGCACGCTCGGCGTCTCGCTGAACCTCGACGTGCGGGAGATCGGCGTCGTGATCCTCGGCGAGTTCGGCGGCGTCGAGGAGGGCCAGCAGGTCAAGCGCACCGGGCGGGTGTTGTCGGTGCCAATCGGCGACCGCTTTCTCGGTCGCGTGGTCGACCCCCTCGGGCGGCCGCTCGACGGTCTGGGCGAGATCGAGGCCGAGGGCTATCGCGAGCTCGAACTGCAGGCGCCCAACGTCATGGCCCGGCAGCCGGTCAAGGAGGCGCTGCTCACCGGCATCAAGGCGATCGACTCGATGACCGCCATCGGGCGAGGCCAGCGCCAGCTGATCATCGGTGACCGCCGTACCGGCAAGACCACCATCGCGATCGACACGATCATCAACCAGAGGGCCAACTGGGAGTCGGGCGATCCGGCCAAGCAGGTCCGCTGCATCTATGTCGCCATCGGGCAGAAGGCCTCGACGGTGGCGGCGGTGAAGGGCACGCTCGAGGAGCGTGGCGCGATGGCGTACACCACCATCGTCACCGCGCCCGCCTCCGATCCGGCCGGCTTCAAGTACCTCGCCCCCTACACCGGTTCGGCGATCGGTCAGCACTGGATGTACGCCGGCAAGCACGTCCTCATCGTGTTTGACGACCTCACCAAGCAGGCCGAGGCGTACCGCGCGGTCTCGCTGCTGCTGCGCCGTCCGCCGGGTCGCGAGGCCTACCCGGGCGACGTGTTCTATCTGCACTCCCGGCTGCTCGAGCGCTGCGCCAAGCTCAGCGACGCGATGGGCGGAGGGTCGATGACCGGCCTGCCGATCATCGAAACGAAGGCGAATGACATCGCGGCGTTCATCCCCACTAACGTCATCTCGATCACCGATGGCCAGATCTTTCTTGAGGCCGACCTGTTCAACCAGGGCGTGCGGCCGGCGATCAACGTTGGTACCTCGGTCTCCCGGGTTGGCGGCGCCGCCCAGGGCAAGCCCATGAAGCGGGTCGCCGGCCGGCTTCGCCTCGACCTGGCCCAGTACCGCGAGCTGGAGGCGTTCGCCGCGTTCGCCTCCGACCTCGACCGGGCGTCGCGCGCCCAGCTCGAGCGGGGCGGCCGCCTGGTCGAGCTGCTCAAGCAGCCCAACTACTCGCCGTACCCGGTCGAGGAGGAGGTCGTTTCGGTCTGGGCCGGCACCGAGGGAAAGCTGGACGACATCCCAGTCGGCGACATCGGCCGGTTCGAGCTGGACTTCCTCTCCTACCTGCGTCACTCACACCCGGGCGTGCTCGCCGCGATTGCCGACGGAGACTGGACCGACGACATCGTGACCACGTTGAGCGAGGCCATCGAGCACCACAAGGCGATGTTCCTGGCCAAGGATCGCGGCGTCGTCGCGCACGAGGAGGCGGCCGAGGCGATGGGCGAGGGCGTGGAGACCAAAGAGACCGTCAAGCGGATAAAGCGGACCCCGCCGCCGCCGAGGAGGTAGCGCGATGCCAGCCTCAGTACGCGTGCTGCGTCGTCGTATCCGAACAACGAGATCGACGAAAAAGATCACTAAGGCGATGGAGCTCGTCGCCACGAGCCGGATAGCCAAGGCGCAAGAGCGCGTCGCTGCGTCCCGGCCGTACGCCAGCGCCATCACGGCGGTGCTCACTGCGCTGGCCAGCTCGGCGAATCTTGATCACCCGCTGTTGCAGGCCCGGCCGAACGTGCGCCGGGCCGGCGTGCTCCTCATCACGAGCGACCGCGGGTTGTGCGGAAGCTACAACGCCAACGTCATCCGTACCGCCGAGCAGCTCGTCTCGCGGCTCGCCGACGAAGGCAAGCAGGTCGCGCTGTACGTGGTCGGGCGCAAAGGAGTCGCTTTCTACCGATTCCGTAACCGGCCGATGGAGGGGAACTGGACCGGCTTCTCGGAGCAGCCGACGTTCGCCGATACGCGCGAGATTGCCCGGACGCTGATCGACGCGTTCGTGGCTGGGGCCGACGATCTCGAGGGGGGCGACGGACAGCCCCACCCGGGGGCCGACGGGGTATTCGGCGTGGACGAGTTGCACATCGTGCACACCCAGTTTCGCAGCCTCATGACGCAGCAGCCAGCCGCCAACTTCCTTGCCCCGATGCAGGTTGTCGAGACCGAGGTGGAGGAGGCCGCGCTGCCGCCGGAGTACGAGTTCGAACCGGACCCGGAGGAACTGCTCGGCGCGCTGCTGCCCAAGTACATCAATACACGTATCTATGCGGCGCTCATCGATGCGGCGGCGAGTGAATCTGCGGCCCGACGCCGGGCGATGAAGGCCGCGACGGACAACGCGGAAGATTTGATCCAGACGTACACCCGGGAGATGAACGCCGCACGCCAGGCCTCCATCACCCAGGAGATAAGTGAGATCGTCGGTGGCGCGAACGCGCTCGCCGCGGCGGGGAGTGAGATCTGATGACTGCAACCATCAACAACGACGCGGAGACCCGGGTCGGCACCGGCCGTGTCGTCCGGGTGATCGGCCCGGTCGTCGACGCCGAGTTCCCGCGCGACGCCATGCCCGACATCTTCAACGCGCTGCACGTCGACGTCACCCTCGCCAACGAGACAAAGACGCTGACACTCGAGGTCGCGCTGCACCTGGGCGACAACATCGTGCGGGCCATCTCGATGCAGCCTACCGACGGTCTCGTTCGCGGGGCCGAAGTGCGCGACACCGGAAAGGGCATCACCGTGCCGGTGGGCGAGGTGACCAAGGGCCACGTCTTCAACGTGATCGGCGACTGCCTCAACCTCAAGGAGGGCGAGCGCCTCGAGGTCAAGGAGCGCTGGGAGATCCACCGCCCACCGCCGGCCTTCGCCGACCTCGAGCCGAAGACCGAGATGCTGGAGACCGGCATCAAGGTGCTCGACCTGCTCGCCCCGTACGTCAAGGGCGGCAAGATCGGTCTGTTCGGCGGCGCAGGCGTGGGTAAGACGGTGCTCATCCAAGAGATGATCATCCGGGTGGCGCGCAACTTCGGCGGCACCTCGGTCTTCGCCGGTGTCGGCGAGCGCACCCGTGAGGGCAACGACCTGATCCTGGAAATGGGCGAGTCCAACGTGTTGCCGCAGACCGCGCTGGTCTTCGGTCAGATGGACGAGCCGCCCGGCACCCGTCTGCGGGTCGCACTCGCCGCGCTGACCATGGCCGAGTACTTCCGGGACGTGCAGCATCAGGAGGTGCTGCTCTTCATCGACAACATCTTCCGCTTCACCCAGGCCGGCTCCGAGGTCTCGACGCTGCTCGGCCGGATGCCCTCGGCCGTGGGGTACCAGCCGACCCTGGCCGACGAGATGGGTCAGCTGCAGGAGCGGATCACGTCGGTGCGGGGCCAGGCCATCACCTCGATGCAGGCGATCTACGTGCCGGCCGATGACTACACCGACCCGGCTCCGTCGACCACGTTCGCCCACCTCGACGCGACGACCAATCTCGAACGGTCCATTTCGGACAAGGGCATCTACCCGGCCGTGGACCCGCTCGCCTCGTCGTCACGGATCCTCGCGCCCGAGTACGTCGGTCCCGATCATTACAACGTGGCGAGCGAGGTGAAGCGGATCCTGCAGCGGTACAAGGACCTGCAGGACATCATCGCCATCCTCGGCATGGACGAGCTCTCCGAGGAGGACAAGATCACGGTGGGTCGGGCCCGCCGGATCGAGCGGTTCCTGTCCCAGAACACCTACGCCGCGACCGTCTTTACCGGCATCGAGGGTTCCTTCGTGCCGGTGAAGGACACCGTCGAGGCCTTCAAGAAGATCAGCGAAGGGGAGTTCGACACGTACCCCGAGCAGGCCTTCTTCATGTGCGGCGGGTTGGACGACCTGGAGCGTAACGCCGCCAAGCTCAAGGAGCAGTAGTCCAACCGGAACTTGCCCGGGAAGGGCCCCTTCATCGCGCGTTTCCGCGATAGAGAGACCCTTCCTCTGAGTGCCAGAGGTGCTAGGCGGCCGGCGGCGTGGGTGTGGGGCGAGTGCCGCCAATGTTGATGTTGCCGCCGAGGCGCGTGAACGCCTGGTACGAGACGAGCCCGGCTATCGCGGCCAGCACCAGACGGCCGAGACCGAGCACGAAGTACGCCAGTACGTCGAACGACTGGTTCGCGCTGCTGATCCGGGAGTCGGCGACGGCGCCAACCCCGATGAGCAGCGTGAGCAGGCCGAACACCACGATCACGGCATACTCCACGAGGGCGATCGCGGCGATCGTTTTCGCGGCGGACAGCATCGGCTGCACCTGGGTGGCCAGCAGCACGGCGACGACCGGCATCGCCATCTCCACCAACGTGTCGAAGCTCGCGCCGGCGGAGCGCGTCGACAGGGTGCCGTTGCCCGGGAGGACCCAGTCGAAGAACGCGAAGACCAGGTGCAGGCCGGCGTACCCGACGAGGGCCCACGCCGCGAGCGATCGCGGGGCAGCGATCATGGCGCGGGCGTTGCTGGGGGTGGTCATGAGCATCCCTTCCCCCGCGGCCGCTCCGGCCAAACCGCTTGGCGGGTGGACCGCGGTGAATGTGTCGATCGTATAGCTATGACCCTCGTCTAGGCAGCAGGTGCGGCCGCGGGTCGTATCCGATGACCATCTACACTCGGTGACATCCTGGGGTCCTGGCGGCTCCATCGACGGCACTCGAGGAGATTCATCGTGGCGAATACGTTCCCCGTCGAGATCGTATCCGTCGAGTCCATGGTCTGGACCGGCGAGGCCGAGATGCTCGTTGCCCGCACGACCGAGGGCGAGCTCGGGGTGCTCGCGGGGCACACTCCGCTGCTGGGCCAGCTCCGGGAGCCCAGCCGGGTCCGGGTGAAGATGCCCGGCGGCGACGAGATCGCCTATGACGTCGCCGGAGGATTTCTCTCCGTGACCGAGAACCTGGTCACGGTCCTCGCCGAGAGCGCGGCGCCGGCCGAGGGCGAAGACCCCGCGTTCTCCGCACCCGCCGAAGCCGAAGCGCGCTAGGCCCGGGCCCGGTGAGGATCGTCGAGACCATCGTCGTCGCGGTCCTGATCCTGCTCTTCGGTCTGATCGTTCTCTACGCCCGCCGCGAGTTCATCTCGCGTGGCGGCGGCACCATCGAGATGAGCCTGCGGTTGTCGACCCTGGTGCCGGGCCGTGGATGGGCGCCCGGTTTGGGGCGGTTCACCGCGGACGAACTGCGCTGGTACCGGGTCTTCAGCCTCGCGTTCCGGCCGCGCCGGGTGCTGGTCCGGCAGCAGTTGGTGGTCGAGGAGCGTCGCCGGCCTGACGGCCCCGAGCGGCTGTCCATGCCGGACGGATGGATGGTCATCCGGTGCCGTGGCCGGTCCGAGGCACCCATCGAATTGGCACTTGCGGAGTCCGCGCTGACGGGATTCCTGTCTTGGGTCGAGTCCGCCCCTCCCGGCGCCCGCCGGCATCGCTGATCGGATGGCCCGCGGCTCGGGCGACTGACCGTGTGCCTCGCGCCGCCCCGGCCCGGATCAGACCGCCCGGCATCGTTGATCGGCCGGTGCGGGTGGCGTGATGCTCAGGGGCATGAGCTGCGCATGTGCTGGGTCTGCCGTACCAGCCGATCTTGAAACGTGAACGGTGGGAACGGCCGGGCAAGCGTTTCGCGGTGTGTTGCAACCCGGTGATCTCGGGTCGCGCCGTCCCGGGTCACGCGCTGGCGGAGGCGCCTCCCGGCACCCACTTCACGTCGCCGTTCGGGTTCGCTGTCCGGGACAGGATGAAGAGTAGGTCGGACAGGCGATTGAGGTACTTCACCGCGTGCGGGTTGGTGCGGTCCGGATCCTGAGCCACGAGCGCCCAGCCGCGGCGCTCGGCCCGGCGGCACACGACGCGAGCCACGTGGAGCAGTGCCGCGGCCGGCGTCCCACCCGGCAGGATGAACGAGTCGAGCTTGCCCAGGCGCGCGTTGAACTCGTCGCACCACTCTTCCAGCCGGGTCAGGTACGCCTCGGTGATTCGCAGCGGCGGATATTTCGGATTTTCTACGATTGGTGCGCACAGATCGGCACCTACGTCGAAGAGGTCGTTCTGTACGCTCATGAGGACCTCGGCGATCTCCGCGGGTGTGTCGCCGAGGGCGAGAACGACGCCGAGCGCGGCGTTGGTCTCGTCAACGTCCGCGTACGCCTCAATGCGGGGGTCGGTTTTGGCCACCCGGGAGCCGTCGCCGAGCGCGGTGGTGCCGGCGTCGCCGGTCTTGGTGTAGATGCGGGTGAGGTGAACGGCCATGTCCATGAGGGTAGGCACAAACCACATCGACGACGCTGCTGGCCCTACGATGGCGCCCGTGACAGCTGCGGGCGAGGATCTCATCAGGGTCGAGGGCGGCGCTCGCCTGGCCGGCGAAGTCCATGTGGTCGGCGCCAAGAACTCCGCGCTCAAGCTGATGGCCGCCGCCCTGCTCACCAGCGGTCGCACGATTCTGCAGAACGTGCCGAGGATCACCGACATCGCGATCATGGCAGAGGTCCTGCGCCGGGTCGGCTGCGACGTCCGTACGGCCGATCAAGGCGAGGTCCGTACCGCTCCCGACACAGCCTCCGCCGCTTGCAGCGAGAGCGAAATCGTCATCGACTCGCCGGTGGAGCCCGGGACCGAGACCGACTACGACCTGGTGCGACGCCTGCGAGCGTCGATCTGCGTGCTCGGGCCGCTGTTGGCCCGGCGGGGGCGGGTGCGGGTGGCGCATCCCGGCGGCGACGCGATCGGCTCGCGTGGCCTGGACATGCACGTGGCCGGCCTCACCCGGATGGGCGCCGAGATCACAGGTGAGCACGGCTTCATCGTCGCCGAGGCGCCCAGCGGGCTCAGCGGCGCCAAGATCTGGCTCGACTTCCCGAGTGTCGGCGCGACCGAGAACCTGCTGATGGCGGCCGTGCTGGCGAAGGGAGTAACCGAGATCGACAATGCCGCTCGGGAGCCGGAGATCGTCGACATCTGCGCGATGCTGATCGGCATGGGCGCGCGCATCACCGGTGCGGGTTCGTCCAAGATCGAGATCGAGGGTGTGCCGGAGTTGCGCCCGGTCATTCACCGCACGATCGGGGACCGAATCGTCGGCGGTACCTGGGCCTTCGCCGCGGCGATGACCAGAGGCGACATCACGGTACGGGGGGTAGAGCCGGGTTTCCTCGAGATCGCCCTCGACAAGGTGGCGACATCCGGAGCCAGCGTCGAGACGTTGAGCCGCGGATTCCGAGTGGCGATGGATCGCCGACCGACCGCGTTGGACATCGTCACCCTGCCCTTCCCCGGCTTCGCGACGGACCTGCTTCCGATGGCCCTCGGCCTCGCCTCCGTCAGTGACGGAGCCTCAATGATCACCGAGAACATCTTCGACGGTCGATTCATGTTCGTCCAGGAGCTGGTGCGTCTCGGCGCCGAGATCCGTACCGACGGCAAGCATGCCGTGGTGCGCGGGCGCGACCGCCTGTCTGGAGCGCCTGTCCGGGCGACCGACATCCGCGCTGGCGCGGGACTCGTGATCGCGGCGTTGTGTGCCGACGGATTCACCGAGGTGAGCCACGCCCATCACATCGATCGCGGCTATCCCGACTTTGTCTCGGACCTGCGCCGGCTCGGCGCGACCGTGCAACGGACCGCGGCCCCACCAGAGCCCCGATTCGCGCTACCGAGCGTTTCCTAGATCGGACTGGGTGCCCACTCAGTGGCCGCCGGCGACGCGGCGGGCCCGGTGAAGCTCGGTCCGAAACACCAGCACGCGGTGCTTACCGTCGGCTCCCACGGTCGTGGTGGCGCGGATTCCCGCCTCGGTGAGCAGCGACCGTACTCGTGTCGCTTCCTCGGCTGAGTCGACCGCCGCGACGCTCGCCAGCAGGCCATAGTCGTCGGGTTGCAGCGGTACGTCCGGAGGAGTCAACGCCACGATGGGGGTCGTCGGCGGTCCGGCCGCCCACGGCTCCGTCGGGGCGGACCCCGATGGAAACGGCGCGCGCGTGGGACTCTCCGTCGGCCACTGCGGCGCACCCTTGTCCCGGCTGAACGTCCACTTCAGAACGAGTCCGAGCAGGCCGATCAAGGCGAAGACTATCGCCATCTGCAGGAATGCGTGACCTCCCGGCACGCTCGCCAGTCTGCCACCGCGGACCGCCCAGCGACTCCAAATCCGGCGTCTGTACTGCTTGTCGAACCTGCCAGTGAGATCGCGCCAATTACCGGTGCTGGAGATACAGGACGCCCACAATGGTGGAAAGGGGGTAACTGACATGATCGGTACGATTGTGTGGGCGCTGGTCGCGGGTGTGGTGCTCGGTTATCTGGGCAAGCTCCTGCTCCCTGGTCGGCAAGACATTCCCGCGTGGGCGACCATCGGCGCCGGCATCGTCGCGGCACTGCTCGGCGGCCTGATCGCGGACTGGATCGGTGTCGGGGAAACCGCCGGCATCGACTGGATCAAACACGGGATCCAAATTGTCCTAGCCGTGCTCGCGATCTGGCTGGTGGCCAGGATGTTCACCAGCCGACACCGGGGGACCGCAGGCACCGCCCGCAGCGGCTACTGATTGTCCGCGGCTACTGATTGTCAGCGGCTACTGATTGTCACAGCGGATCCCCGTGACAGACGGGGATCCCGCCCACCCGTCAGCCGTCGCGCCTTGTCGTCCAACGGAACGTGGTGAGGCACAGGATCAAGCCGCCGATGCACCACGCCCCGAGCACGAGTGCCACCCGGCCCAGCTCCCAACTCCCCGTCGGTTCCTGGGTCGCGAACGAGTCCGGCAGGAACACCGATCGCATGCCCTGACACATCCATTTGAGCGGGAACAGCGCCGCCACCTGCTGCATCCACGAAGGCAGCTCGGTGAAGACGAAGAAGACCCCCGAGATGAACTGAAGCACCAGTGCGACGGGCGTCACCAATGCGGGGGCGCTACGACCGGTTTTGGCGAGCGATGAAAACGCGATCCCGCCCAGCGTGCAGGCCGTGATCCCGAGCAGGCTCACCCAGGCAAACGTCAGCCAGTGCGCGGCCGTATCGGGCAGCGAAACGTCGAAGAGCGGTACGGCAATCGCCAGCAGCAGTACGGTCTCCGCCACCGCGATCATCAAAACCATGCCGACCTTGCCGACGAAGTAGATCGATCGTGGCATGGGCGTGCCCTTGAGCCGCTTGAGCACTCCGCGGTCACGCTCGATCGGGATCTGGATGGCCAGCGCCTGGAAGCCGGTCACCATGAGACCGGACGCGATCATCCCGGTGACGAAGTACTGCGTGAACTTCACGCCTCCGCCGAGATCGCCCGTGAAGATCGACCCGAAGATCACGATCATGATGATCGGGAACCCCATGGTGAAGACGACAGCCTGCTTGCTGCGCAGAAACTGCTTGGCCTCGATGCCGATCTGGTGCCAGCCCAGCCGAACGAGGCGAGGGGTTCCGGCGGCGGGGACCGGTGTGACGGTCGTGGTTGTCATGCGTCACTGCCTTGAATACTTTGACGGCCTTGAGTCATTTCGCTGCCGTGAATCATTTCGAGGTAGACGTCCTCGAGCGAGGGACGGGACACGGTCAGGCCCGGGATCTCACCGCCACCGACCTCCGCCCGCAGCTTCAGGACGTACTCGGTCGGGGTCGGCGTGCGCACCGACCGCGGGCCGTCCGGGCCAAGCCAGCTGACGGTCGCCGCGCTGTCGGCCCGACCACCGAGTTCGGCCGGAGTGGCGACGGCGATCATCCGGCCGCCGGCGATGACCCCGACCCGCCCGGCCAGCTCCTCGGCCTCCTGGAGGTAGTGCGTAGTCAGCAGGATCGTCGTACCACTGCCGGCGAGATCTCGGATCAGCTCCCAGAACTCGCGGCGCGCCTCGGGATCGAAGCCCGTGGTCGGCTCGTCCAGGAACAGCAGCTCGGGTCGACCCACGATCCCCAACGCGACATCGAGGCGCCGCTTCTGGCCACCCGAGAGGGTGTGCGTCAGCGCCCGGCGTTTCTCGGCCAGCCCAACCCGGTCGATGACCGAGTTCGGGTCGTCGCCCCTCGGGTAGTAGCTGGCGAACATCTGGACCACCTCGTCGACCCGCAGCTCCTCGAACTCGCCCGTGCCCTGCAGCACGATGCCGACCCGGGCTCGCCACGCCGAGCCGGCGCGCGCTGGGTCCTCGCCGAGGACGAGCACGCTTCCGCCGTCACGCCGGCGGTAGCCCTCCATGATCTCGACGGCGGTCGTCTTGCCGGCGCCGTTGGGCCCGAGTAGCGCGAATACCTCGCCCCGGTGCACGGTCAAATCCACGCCGTCGATGGCGAGCTTGTTGCCGTACGCCTTGCGCAGCCCACCGACGACGATCGCCTCGTCACTCATGCGCCTCACTATGCCCGACCGCGTTACCCCGGCCTTCCGACGCATCGTGCAGTTTTCCGTGCCACACGTCGGAAACTCGCGATCATCGCGCCGTGCGGTGAGCAACTTCACCGGATCTGTGCCGATTACTCGGCAGTAGACTGCCGCCAACGGCTGATCGAGCATTCAGGAGAACCTGGAGACCGGGATGGACAGATCGTCCGCACGACTGCCGGAGTTCGACAAGCACCCAGCGAGGCTTGCCGAGGGCGACAAGCACCCAGCGAGGCTTACCGAGCGCGACAAACCCTGGGTCATGCGGACGTACGCCGGCCACTCGTCGGCGGCGGCGAGCAACGCGCTGTTCCGCCGTAACCTCGCCAAGGGCCAGACCGGCCTGTCGGTCGCGTTCGACCTGCCGACGCAAACAGGTTACGACCCCGATGACGCGCTCGCCCGCGGCGAGGTGGGCCGCGTCGGCGTGCCGGTAACACACTTGGGCGACGCCCGCGCGCTCTTCCACGACCTCGATCTCGCGGCGGCCAACACGTCCATGACAATCAATGCCACCGCGATGTGGCTGCTCGCGCTTTACGTGACGGTGGCGCAGGAGCAGGGCGCCCCGCTGAATGCACTCGCCGGTACCACGCAGAACGACATCATCAAGGAGTACCTGTCCCGCGGCACCTACATCTTCCCGCCCGGGCCGTCGCTGCGGCTGACCACGGACACCATCGCGTGGACGGTCGCCAACTGTCCGAAGTGGAATCCCGTCAACATCTGCTCGTACCACCTGCAGGAGGCCGGGGCGACGCCGGTGCAGGAGGTCGGCTTCGCCCTCGCAACCGCGTTCGCCGTGCTCGACGCGGTGCGCGACAGCGGCCAGGTGCCGCCGGAGCGAATGTCCGATGTGGTCGCTCGCATCTCCTTCTTCGTCAACGCCGGAGTCCGGTTCATCGAGGAGATGTGCAAGATGCGTGCGTTCGGCGCGCTCTGGGATGAGCTAGTGGAGCAACGGTACGGCGTCACCGACCCGTCGGCGCGGCGGTTCCGTTACGGCGTGCAGGTGAACTCGCTCGGTCTCACCGAGGCACAGCCCGAGAACAACGTCCAGCGGATCGTGCTGGAGACGCTCGGGGTCACGCTGTCCCGCGACGCCCGGGCCCGAGCCGTCCAGCTGCCGGCCTGGAACGAGGCGCTGGGCCTCCCGCGCCCGTGGGACCAACAGTGGTCGTTGCGGATCCAGCAGGTGTTGGCGTACGAGTCGGATCTGTTGGAGTATCCGGATCTGTTCGCTGGCTCGCATGTGGTCGAGGCGTTGACACGGTCCATCATGGACGGTGCCCGGGCCGAGCTCGACCGGGTGCTGGAGATGGGCGGCGCGGTCGCCGCGGTCGAGTCCGGGTATCTCAAGAGCGCGCTGGTCGCGTCGCTGGCGCAACGCCGGCGCAGGGTCGAGTCCGGCGACGAAGTCGTGGTCGGCGTGAACCGGTTCGCCGAGACGGAGCCGTCGCCGCTCGCCGGTGCGGCGACGGTCGAACTCGTCGACCCGGAGGTCGAGTCGCACGCGATCGAGGCGGTGAAGGTCTGGCGCGAGCACCGGGACGCGGCCGCGGTTACCGCTGCTCTGCGGGAACTCCGTACCGTCGCCGCTTCTGCCGAGAATCTGATGCCCGCCACGCTGCACTGTGTCCGAGCTGGCGTCACGACCGGTGAATGGGCTCGGGTGCTGCGCCAGGTTTTCGGCGAGTACCGTGCCCCGACCGGGCTGTCCGGGGGTGCCCTCTCGTCTTCGTCTTCGTCGTCGACGGACGCCATCGCACCGGCCATGAGCGGGCTGTCCCTGGCCGACGTGCGGGAACGGGTCCGCGCCACGGCGGCCGAGATCGGCTCCGCGCGGCTGCGGCTGCTGGTTGGCAAACCCGGACTCGACGGGCACTCGAACGGGGCGGAACAGATTGCCGTACGGGCGCGCGACGCCGGATTCGAGGTCATCTACCAGGGCATCCGGCTGACCCCGGATGAAATCGTCGCCGCGGCGCTCGAGGAGGGCGTCGACCTTGTCGGCCTGTCCATACTGTCGGGCTCGCACCTGCGCGCGGTCGCCGATGTCCTCAGTGGACTGAAGTCCGCTGGCGCCGACGTCCCGGTGGTCGTCGGCGGCATCATCCCGGCCGAGGACGAACGAACGCTGCTGGCGCAGGGGGTTGCGCGGGTGTTCACGCCTAAGGACTTCGAGATGACCCGGGTCATCGACGAGCTGGTCTCGGTCGTCCGCGAGGCGAACAGCCTACCCGGCTAGACGCAGGCCGATCCTCCTAACAGGACGGTGAGCCGTACCGGTTGAAGGCGTTTCTCGGCGACCTTGGTGAAATGCGCGTGCGGAGTGATCAAACCGCGCGCTTTACCCCAAGGTCGCGGGCCTCCCGTTCTGCCTTCTCGGCTCGCTTGCGCCGGCGCCGCTTGCGGAACCGGTAGAAGACCCACCCGAGGAACAGCAGGAAGAAGATGATCAAGATAGGGAAGATGATCGCGACGAACGACATCGCGACGCTGAAGACGTCCTCGGCGGTGCTCGCGACCGGCGCGCCGAGACCGACCGTCGTGGCGTTTACCACCGGGCGGGCGGAGGCCTTCATGCTGTGCACGACGAACGAGATCACGATGCCGGCCACGATCGGCACCCACTGGTTGCTGCCGAAGAACTCCCCAGGGTTGGAGACGGTGACCGTTTGCGAACTCGAGGCAGCGCCGAAGGCGAGACCGCCTGCGGTTGGTCGCACCACGGTCTGCACCATGTCGTTGAGGTGATCGACGACCGGGATCTTGTCGGCCACGAACTCGATCGCGAGAAGTCCGGTGAGGATCGCCAGCGTCCAGCCGTTCTCCAGCCACTGCCATTGCCCGGGCAGAGTGATGAGATCGGTGAACCGGCCGAGTAGGCCAAGCATCAGCAGGGGAATGTAGGCGTTGAGGCCCGCGGAGGTGGCCAGCCCGATTCCGGTCAGCGCTTCGAGCACGTACACGCCGTTCAGCATGGCACCGCCGCGCCACTACACCCTGTCACGCGGTCCGCGGGCGGAGCAGACTCTCGGCAGCGCCGCTGCGGTGCCGAGAATCCCGACAGCCCGGGCGAGTGTCCCGACTCGGGTGCGCACCGACAGGTCGGTCGCGCAGAAACCGGAGAGGCGCTCGCGGATCGCCGGCACGCTTCCGGGTGGCGCGGGCGGCCAATGAATGTCTACTGTGGACTTAATGAATTGCCAAACTCATGCTTGCGCATCTCCTTTGACTGTGGGATAGGATGGGCACATGCGTTCGAGTCACGGGGGATCCGAGCCTGGTGGTGCTGAGCCTTGGGGTGCGTTGACGGCGGCGGCGCAGTCGTTGGCGGGCGAGGACGTGGTCGGCTGGTCCGACGAGCAGGTCCGGGATGGAATGTGTGCCCTGCTGGCCGAGGTGAACCGGCTCGACGCGATCGTCTCCACCGTGGTCGCCTCGTTCGAGACGCGGGGCCTGTCCGAGCGTGACGGTTTCCGCACCACCCGGTCGTGGCTGATGGCCTATGGCCAGATGACGCAGGGTGCCGCCAGCGGCTGGCTGTCGCGGGCCCGGCTGCACCGGGCGCTGCCGGCGTTGTCCGCGGCGGCCCGCAATGGCGAGGTGTCGGTGGAGCATCTGCGCAGGGTCGACGACCTGGCCGGTCACGTCGGCTTGGACGCGGTGCGGGACTTCGACGAGATCCTGGCCCGGCTGGCCGCGACCACCCCGCCGGGCGACGTCGAGCTCGCCTGCGGGCGCATCCGGGCACACCTCGACCCTGACGGCGCCGAGCCCGATCCCGACGCCGCGCAGCGACGCGGGCTGTCCATCGCCCGGGTCGGGTCGCTGCTTTCCGTCCGCGGCCAGCTCGATCTGGAGGGCGGGGCCACCCTCATGACCGCCCTGGACGCGCTGATGCAACCGCCGAGCGCCGACGACCCCCGCACCGCAGCCCAGCGCCGAGCCGACGCCATGGTCGAGCTGGCCCGGCAGGCGTTGTCGGGCGGCACGTTGCCCACGGTGGGCGGCGTGCGCCCCCAGCTGGGCCTGCTGCTGACCCCGGCGACGCTCATGCGCGCCCGCGACGAGGCCGGCCTGCCGCAGCCGAGGGCGGCCGCCGGCGACGAGAACCCGGGTGACGGACCGGCGTCGGGTAACGCGGCGGGATTCTCGGTCCGCGATGCGTTGGAGTGTTCCGGAGTGCCGCCGGCCCCGGACCTACCCTGGTCGAGCTGGGCCGGCGAACTGCCGGTCGCGGTGGCCCAACGACTCGCGTGCGACTGCGAGGTGTGGCGGGTCGTGCTCGATCCGGTCACCGGCCTGCCGCTGGAGGTCGGCCGGGCGCACCGCATCGTGCCCACGTGGATGCGCAAGGCGTTGCACGCCCGCGATCGAGTCTGTCGGTGGCCGGGCTGCGCCATCCCGGCCGCGTGGACCCAGGTGCACCACTTGCTCGCCTGGTACTACGGCGGACGCACAGACATCAATAACTGCCTATTGCTGTGCACGTTCCATCATGGACTGGTCCATGAGGGACTCCCTTCCAACCAACGCTGGCGCATCGAGCTCGATCCGGAGACCGGCGAGGTCCACGTGTGGCGGCCCAACGGCGAACCCTATGAACTCGGCCCGAGTCGACCTTTCGTCCCACGCGGAGGATGAGACCGTTCGGCCCCCGGCTACTCGTCGAAGGCGTCGGGGCGTTCCTGCCCGCCTGCACGGCTGGGTCGTAGGGTGAGCGGGTGCGCCTTGTCGTTGCCCGTTGCTCGGTGGACTACGTCGGTCGACTCACCGCGCACCTACCGGCAGCCGTCCGCCTGCTGATGGTGAAGGCGGATGGATCCGTTTCGATCCATGCCGACGACCGGGCGTACAAGCCGCTCAACTGGATGAGTCCGCCGTGCCGGATCGAGGAGGCGCCCGGAGTCTGGCGAGTAGTGAACAAAGCGGGGGAGGAGTTGCGCATCACGCTCGACGAGATCTTCCACGACAGCTCCCACGATCTCGGCATCGACCCGGGCCTGGTCAAGGACGGTGTCGAGGCGCACCTGCAGCACCTGCTCGCCGCCTCACCCCAGGTGCTCGGCGACGGCTTCACGCTGGTGCGGCGGGAGTACGCCACCGCGATCGGGCCCGTTGACCTGCTCTGCCGGGACGCGTCAGGCGCGACCGTCGCGGTGGAGGTCAAGCGGCGTGGTGAGATCGATGGCGTGGAGCAGCTTTCGCGCTACCTCGAGTTGTTGGGGCGGGATCCGTTGCTGACCCCGGTATCGGGCATCCTCGCCGCCCAGGAAATCAAGCCGCAGGCGCGCGTGCTGGCTCAGGATCGGGGCATCCGCTGCGTCGTGCTCGACTACGACTCCCTGCGCGGAATCGAGCGTGACGACCTCCGGCTCTTCTGATCCAGCGGCGGAGCTCAGCCGGCGGCGAAGCGCCAGACCTGGAACCCTGTGGCGGTGCCGCAAAGCAGATAGCGGGCATCCCACGAGCAGCTCGAGGGCCAGATCTGAACGCGTCCAAGGCCGACCTGCTCGCCGGTCGCGGTCGAGACGCCAACGATGTATGTGTCCTGTGCGGCCTGCTGAGTCTCGCCGTTCGCCGACCGCAGCATGAGGACGCTGCCCGAGTCGACCCGGTCGACCCGGTCGGCCGAGCCGCCCGGCACGAGGACGGTGGAGTGGTCGGCGCCGTAGATCCCGGCGCGGCCGTCCTCCGCTCGCCCGAGCACGCGGTCGCCCATCGGCACGAGACCGTCGAGGTCGCCGGTGCGCGTCCGCCACACCGACGCCCGGGCATCGAGGTCAACCGCGACCACCTCGGCGTCCGCGCCGTTGTTGGTGCCGTAGCCCTCGACGAGGCAGATCCGGCGGACGCCGCATGGCGCGAGTGCGCGTAGCCTCGGCGAGCCCTTCGGAGACTGGTACACCGTTTGCGGGGGCTCTGTCCCGACGACCGAATAAGCGACCACCTGATTGGGAATGGTCGTCGTTGAGTCCCGGACCGCGAACACGGTTCCGTCGTAGGCGAGAGCCTCATTGCCCAGCGCCGCCCTCGATCCGAGCAACTGTCCAGAAAGGACGTCGTACACCCGTACCGTCTGGTCGCCACCGACCTCGACAAGACGATGATCGGAGTAGTTCAGATACGGTCCCGGCCGCGACACGTCGGCCGGAACTCGCATGCCGAGCACCGTGACCAAGGATCCCGACGGGTCCGTGACTGTCCACAGTGTCTCGCCGGTCCGCCAGTCGACGGCCTCGGTGACGCCGGTGGAGTGATCGGCGAGAACGATCATTGAGTCGTAAGGCACTCCATCCAACCCATCGAGCTGCCGATGCCATCGCGTCGCACCGGTGATCGGATCCAGAACCGTCACTGTCGCCGCGTGATAGTCGTTGCCTGCAATCACCGCAACCGCGTCAGAGACCGCGTAGATTGTCGTCCAGCCATCCGAAGGATCGAGCGTGACCGGGCCCCACAGCCGGCGGCCCGTCCCTACATCGACCGCCGCCGCCCGTGCCACGCCGAGGTTGTTCTGCCACAAAACGTAGCCGCGCCCGTCCGCCACGGCGGTCGCGACAACGCGCAACGGGCCTGACGCCGCGGTGCCGAAGGTGACTTCCTCCGGGCCGACGGTTCGCAGTGGCGCGAAGGTCACTGCGGGCGTTGTGTCGGCGGGAGAGGGCCTCGCCTTGGGCCAGAACGCGGGACCCGCGAGTACGGCGGTCACGACCAATCCGATGGCGACCATGCCGCTCGCGGTGTGACGGATCCGGCGACGCCTACCCAACGCTCGGATCACGGAGATGTCCCCGCTGGGCACGAGGTCGGCATCGGCCTGCAGCGCCCCGAAGAGCCGATCGAGATCAGGCATCTCTTCCTCCAACGGCAGGTTCGATCGCTGCCGGCTCACCGAGCGCGGCGGCCAGGCCGGTCCGTCCGCGCGACAGCCATGATTTGACCGTGCCCACACTCGCCTCGGTCTCCGTGGCTATGTCGGCAATGGATCGATCAAGCAGGTAGTGCAAGACCAGAGCGCGCCGCTGCGGCATGGGCAGCGTCCGCAGCGCGCCAACGAGCAGGACCGTGTCCTCCGAGGGCGGCTGCACCGGCGCGGGTGGGCGCTCCACCGAAGCGGAGGCACGACGAGTTCCCAGCCATCGCCATCGATCCGTGACCAGACGCGTGACGATCAGGCGCAGCCATGCCTCCGGGTCGTCATAACCGCGCAGCCGGCGCCACCGCTGCCAGGCCCGGGTGTACGCCTCCTGAACCACATCCTGCGCCTCGACAGAATCGCCGGTCAGCCCATAAGCGAACCGGATCAGCCGCCGGCAGGTGTCCTGATAGAACACGTCGAACGCGTCGTCCATCGCAGCCGCCGGCCCTCCTCGATCCTCACCCCGTTACCAAATGGACACGGGATGACCCATGGAAAGGTTGCGATGGTCCACAGTGGACTATCTCGATCCGCAGCCTGGACGATGGCCCGCGGGCCATATTCGAACCGAAATATCCACTTTCACGTCATGATCGAGGGAATCATGGTGGTGGATTCGGGTCAACGGCAGCAGCTCAGCGGGCGCGAGGCGGCGCCCGGACGGTCAGCGGTTCATTATGCGGAGAGCGCGCTCCAGGATCTTGACGTGCCGCGGCTTGCGGGAGTAGCTCATGGTGGGCACGGCCGACCGCATCCGGCGCCGGGTGATCGCCTTCGCACGGGACATCTCGCGGAGCCCGTCGTCGCCGTGGATGCGTCCGAAGCCGGAGTCGCCGACACCGCCGAACGGCAGCGATGGGAAACCGGCGAAGGTGAGCGTGCTGTTCACCGACACCATGCCAGAGCGCATCGCGCGTGCGAGCGCCATTGCCCGCGCCTTGCCGAACACGGAGCCGCCCAGACCGTACCGGCTGGCGTTACTGAGCCGGACGCCCTCCTCGGCCGTGGCCACTTTGGTCACGGTGAGGGTGGGCCCGAACGTCTCCTCCTGAATGGCGGACGAATCCTCGGGGACGTTGACGAGTACGGTCGGCAACACAAGTGGCGGCTGTACGGATTCCGGACCACCGAGGATCGCCCGGCCACCGCGAGCGATCGCGTCCTCGATGTGGCGGCGGATCACGTTGATCTGACTGGGCATCGTGATCGGTCCGATGTCGGCGTTGGGCCCCGTACCGACGGTCAGGTCCTTCGCCTTCTCAACTACCTTGTCCACAAAGGAGTCAAAGACCGGCGCGGCAACATAGACCCGTTCGATCGCGATGCAGGTCTGGCCCGCGTTGGTCATGCCACCCCACACGGCGGCGTCCGCGGCGGCGTCGATGTCGGCATCCGTATCGACGATCATCGAGTCCTTGCCGCCGCCTTCGATGAGCACGGGAGTCAACGTCTCCGCGCAGGCCGCCATTATCTTTCGCGCGGTACCGGGAGAGCCCGTGAACGCCACCTTGTCCACACCGGACCGGACCAGATGCGCGCCGGTCTCGCCCGTGCCGTACACGATCTGCAGCACTGGGTGCTCGGGGACGATCTCGTTGAACCGGTCCACGTACCACTGGCCGACGGCCGGCGTGTACTCGCTCGGCTTGAAGACCACCGTGTTCCCGGCCGCGAGGGCATAGGCGATCGAGCCCATGGGTGTGTTGATCGGGTAGTTCCAGGGTCCGATGACGCCGATGACTCCGTACGGTTGATACTCCAACCGGGCGCCGAACTCGGCCAGCAGTAGGCTGCCCTTGACCCTTCGGGAACGCAGCACCCGCTTGGCGTTTCGGGCCGACCAGGCGATGTGCGAAAGTGCGGGGCCGAGTTCGATGAGTGAGTCGGCCCGCGGCTTGCCGCCCTCGGCGTGCATGATGTCGATCAGCTCATTCATCCGCTTGGAGATCACCGAGCCCCAGCGCTGCAGGCGCTGCCGGCGACCGTCAAAGCCCAGTCCGCGCCACCACGCCGACGCCGCTCGGGCGCGAGCCACCGCCGCGGCGACCGCCGCGGCATCGGCGACCGGGAACCGACCCACCTCCTCGCCGGTGGCCGGGCTGGTCGAAATGAGCTGTCCATCAACAACGACCGGTACGCCGGGTGCCGCACCCATCGCAGACGGCGCTGGCGCGGGCGAGGATACGTTGAGGGTCATGGTGGCTCCCTGGGGACGCGTGTGAGCCGAGTCTAATCCGCAACCTACTCATCGGTAAGGTCCCGCCGCCCGGGCGCCGGCGTCTGGACTGAGGAGTCGAGCGACGGAGGAGCGAGCGACGAGGGAAGACGTCGGGTCAAAGAGCCCCGGGCCACGCGAGCGGAGCGAGCGCCGGAGAACGACCGTGCAAAAGGTCACCGCAGTATTCGCTGTCCAAGCACACATGACAGACTCCACAAATACTTATCCGCCGTTCAGGTAAGGACACATCGATGGCGCGCGAGATCAACAAAGTCGGCGTGGTGGGCCTCGGCACCATGGGCGCCGGTATCGTCGAGGTGTTCGCCCGCAGCGGTCTCGACGTCGTCGCGGTAGAGATCGACGACGCGGCGGTCGAACGGGGCTGGACCACGATCACCGGCTCCACCGACCGGGCCGTGGCGAAGGGCAAGCTCACCTCCGAGGATCGCGATGCCCTGCTGAATCGGATCACCTTCGCCGTTGGCCTCGATTCGCTCAATCAGGTCGATCTCGCGGTCGAAGCCGTACCGGAGCACCTTGAGCTGAAGCAGGCGATCTTCACCGACCTCGACCGGATCTGCCGACCCGACGCCATCCTGGTGACCAACACCTCGGCGCTGTCGGTCACCGAGATCTCGGTCGCCACGCATCGGCCCAACCGCGTCGTCGGAATGCACTTCTTCAACCCAGCCCCGATCATGCACCTGATCGAGGTCGTCAAGACGGTCGTCACCGCGCCCGACGTGATCGAAGACATCGAGGCCCTCTGCGCCCGGATCGGCAAGGTGGACGTCACGATCACCGACCGGGCCGGCTTCATCGCCAACGCACTGCTCTTCGGCTATCTCAACCACGCGGTATCCATGTACGAGAGTCGATACGTGTCGCGGGAGGACGTGGACGCCGCGATGCGCCTGGGCTGTGGCCTGCCGATGGGTCCGCTCGCGTTGATGGACCTGATCGGCCTGGACACCGCGTACGAGATCCTGGACACCATGTACCGCCGCGGCGGTCGCGACCGCCGACACGCGCCGGTTCCATTGATCAAGCAGATGGTCACTGCTGGCTTGCTCGGCCGCAAGAGTGGCAAAGGCTTCTATGCCTACGATGCGCCGGGGTCTCCGGTGGTGGTGCCGGATGAGCTGACGCCGTCTACTTCGGACGATCCCACCGTCGGCGCGGGCCGATCGCCAAGGTTGGGGTGGTCGGCTCGGGCACGATGGCCAGCGGCATCGTCGAGGTCTTCGCCCACGCCGGGTACGAGGTGATTTCGGTGACCCGGGGTGCGGAGAAGTCGGCGAGGCTCGCTGAAAGCGTGACGACATCTCTGAACAAAGCAGTGGTGCGGAACAAGCTCTCGGACCAAGAACGCGATGCGGCGCTGGCCAAGGTGACCTGGAGCTCGTCGGTGGACGATCTGTCCGATGTAGATCTCGTGATCGAGGCCGTGGTGGAGGAGCTCAGCGTCAAGAAGGCGCTCTTCGCCTCGCTTGACGAGATCTGCAAGCCGGGCGCCATACTCGCCACCACCACATCGAGCCTGCCCGTGGTCGAATTTGCGATGGCCACCAACCGTCCGGCCAATGTGGTCGGTCTGCACTTCTTCAATCCGGCGACGGCGATGCGCCTGGTCGAAGTCGTGCGGACGATTCGGACCGCACCGGAGGTCGTGGCCACCGCGAAAGCGGTCTGCGCGGTGCTGGGCAAGACGCCGGTCGTCTGCGGTGACCGCTCCGGCTTCGTCGTCAACGCCCTGCTGTTCCCCTACCTCAACGACGCGGTGCGGATGGTCGAGGCGAGCTACTCCACCGCGGACGACATCGACAACGCGATGAAGCAGGGCTGTGGTTATCCCATGGGCCCGTTCGAATTGCTCGACGTCGTCGGGCTCGATGTGTCGCTCGCGATCCAGCGGGAGCTGTATCTGGAGTTCCGCGAACCCGGCTTCTCCCCGGCGCCGCTGCTCGAGCACCTCGTGACCGCGGGGTACCTCGGTCGTAAGGTAGGGCGGGGTTTCCGCGACTACTCCGGCCGCTGACCGTCCTGCGTCGCCTTGGTGGGAACCGGCGGATGAACCTCATCCGGTGACACCCGCTGCCTCGGGACTCCGCCCGGCGAGCGGAGTCCCGATGACAGCCGACCCAACGCGGCCTTGGCATCGGCCCGGGAGGCCGCGTCCGGCGCCAGCTGGGTCCGGATGAACTGTCCAATGTCGATGCTGTACACACGATAGAGCGCGACGGCCCCGGCGGCGAGCAGTAGCAGTCCCGTCGTGACGTACGCGGTGCCGAGGAGCGCTACCACTGGATTGTGACTGCCCTCGTCCTCCCACAGATGCCTGGCCGGACTCAGGATGGAGGCCGGACCGATCCGATCCGGAGCGATGGTCGGCTGCGGCCACATGAGAAACGGTACGGCAACCGCACACGGCACAGCCGCCGCCAGCGTCGGCCAACGCTGCTGGACGCGTCGGGCGGCGTCGGCCAGGAAGATGACGGCCGGTACTATCCAGACCCAGTGCTCGTGCCAGGTCAGCGGTGAGATCAGCAGACCAGTGATCGCGGCGGCGATCAGGCCGGGCACGGGACCTTCCATGCGGTTCGCGACAACCGCGACCGTCAACCCCAGCGCACCCACGACGATGGCGAGCACCACCCAGATGACCGCGCCCGCATGGTCGCCAGCGAACCGCAGCGCGATGCCGTGCAGGGACTGGTTGAACACCGACGCCGGCGTCAGCGGATTCGCCACACGGGCCGAGTCGGCGAACGTCGCATGGAACCAGAACCGCACCGAGTCCGACCAGGCGACCAGGAAGCCGAACGCGGTCAGTCCGAACCACGTCAGTGCCGCGGTCGCCGCGGCCCTGAACCGGCGTGCGAGCAGCAGATAGAGGATGAAGATAGCCGGCGTGATCTTCACAGCGGCGGCGACGCCGATGAGCACCCCGGTCGGCCAGCGCGTGCGGCCATCAAACGCGACGTCGGCGAGCACGAGGCACATCAGCACAATGTTGACCTGGCCCTGATCGAGCGTGTCGTACACCGGCTGCAGCCACATCGCGGCGCCGGCGATGCCACCCGTAACCCCGACCAAGCCAGCGTTGGGCGCGCCGCCCAGCAGGCGCAGCGTCAGCCACACGACGCCAAGCAGCGCCGCGACCGTCAACAGGATCATGAGACCGTGAACGGTGGCGGGCGACAGCCGCGACAGCGGGCCGAAGAACATCAACGTGACCGGGGGGTAGGTGAAGTACCCGGAACCGTACTGGCTCTGCATCACCGCGTCGTAAACCGGCCGTCCCTCCCGGAAGTCGGTGCCGCCCATCAGATAGACCGACAGGTCGTATCCACCAAGACCGATCACCCGGGCCAACCCGAGAAACGCGATCGTCGATACGCCGAATAGTGTCAGCCCAGGGGCAAGGAGCCAGCTCGGCACGCGCCACGCGCGCGCTGCGGTGGCGTGCTCAGCGGGAAGCGCCACGGCGGTGTCCCTTCGAGGGGTGGGGTCTCGGGCCAATCGCCAGCGTGACGACCGTACCGTGGGGCATGCCTTCTCGGCGCTTCCGAGACCTCGCGGCGCGGTCGGTTTGCTGACAGGCGTGTCCGTAACTACCCAATGTGGACGACTGCCCACAGCACAAGCTTGATCTTGATGTGTGGATAGGCTGAGTGGTGTGCCGCGCAAGAACAAACGGCGGGATGACGACACACGGCTGGATGAGGAGCTGGCCCGCCGTGGAATCGAGCGGGCGGTGACCTCTGCCGACGGCGCCTGGTTGGTGCGGCACATCTCGGTAGCTGGCGCGGTCAAGACCTACCGCTGCCCCGGGTGCGACCACGAGATCGGGTCTGGCGTCGCCCATGTGGTGGCCTGGCCGGCCGACGAGCGCGGCGATCTGGCCGATCGCCGGCATTGGCACACGAGCTGTTGGAACGCGCGGGATCGCCGCCGGCCGATCTCGGGCTGACGGCGTCGGGGCAGCGAATACAATCGCAGGCGGCGGGTCGCAGTCCGCCAGTTCGACCATGCGGTCTCTGGGGGACGTCAGACAATGACCACGGCCATCCAAACGAGCGACACCGTCCCTCGGCGGCAGCGCCGCTGGCTGCTTGCGGCCCTGGTGCTTGTATTCCTCTTGACGAGCCTGCGTTTGTTCGTCTTTCCCAGCCTGCCGCCGTCGCCGGCCCGCGTCGACGCGATCGTCGAGCTTGGCGGACCCGGGGACCGCGATCGCGTTGCGCTCGAGCTGGCCCGGACACACCGGGCCAGTTATGTGGTGCAGTCGACTATCGAGTCGGACGCGAGGTCCAACACGTGCCTACCACCCGTGCCCGAGGTGACGGTGTTGTGCTTCCATCCCGATCCCGACACGACCCGGGGCGAGGCGCAGTCGATCCAGCGCCTCGCCGCCGAGCACGGCTGGAAGTCGGTCATCCTGGTCACGACACCCGATCAGGCTTGGCGGGCTCGGTTACGGGTGACACGGTGCTTCGACGGCGACGTGTATGTCAGTACGGCCAGGCTGCCGGCCCTGGACTACCTATGGCAGATTCCGTATCAGTGGGCGGCCACGCTGAAGGCTCTCACCATCGAACGCGACTGTTGACGCACTCTCCACATCGGACGTCGGGTCAGTCGACCGCGCCGCGCAGCGCGGTCTTGAGTCGACGGGACAGCTGCGGTAGTGCGCGACCTGAGCCCACCGCGATCTCGTGGCCTCGCTCGATGAGCCTGGGAGCGCGCACCGGCACGTCGACCGTTTCAAGCGATGCCAGAGAGGGCTCGCGGCGGCGCACGAGCTCGGCGGGGAACAGGGAGACCATTCGGTTGTCGACGTAGGTGCCCTCGACGAGGAGATGGCACGTCGGAGTGACACGGGGGTTGAGCTCCAGCAGATATGCCTCGCCGGTATGGGTGAGCATGAAGTCGAAGCCACAGAATCCGGACAGCCCGAGCCGGGCGATGAGGGTTCGCGCGGTATGTGCCATCTCCGGATGATCGATGATGCGGACGACGGTCGCCGGCCCTCTCGCCTCCGCGGCGTGGACGACCTCAAGACAGACGAGCTGTTCGGTCTCGCCCTTGAAGCAGGAGGCGGTGACGATCGCCTCGCGGCCGGCGATGAACTTTTGGGCGTTCACCACGGGCTTCGCACGGCGCGCCCAGGCCAAGAACGGGCCCGCCTCAAGGTCGACTACGAGCCGCTTCAACGCTCGAGGCAATCGGGGTGGGTTGGCGACGCCGCGCCACGCACGGCTGACGCGTGCGGCCTCGCGGACGACAGCAACTCCCCGGCCGCCCCAGCTGCCGTCGGTCTTGAGAGCGAGCGGGAAGTCGTGCTCGGCGATCCAGTCCTCCAACGCGTCCACATTGGAGACTGCCGCTGTCGGTGGCGCGAGAAGGCCCAGGGCGCTAGCCTCGTCCGCCAACCCGGCCCGCGACGTGATCGACGACCGACGCTCCTCGGCACCCAGCGAGCGGGCGATCACCTCGGCCAGACCCGGATCACGCAGCCGGGTCCGGGCGTGCAACCGACGCAACAGGACCAGTGCTCGCTCGTCCTCCGGGAGCACAATGTCGGGCCCAGCAATGCGGATCGCGGCTGCGAGTGATCGCAGCTGCGACGTCCGGCGTAGCCGGCAGTCGTGGGTCAGGCCGTCCACCACGTCGAGGTAGTGCCGCCTCGGCCGGCAGGCGGAGACGGCGAAGCCCGCCTCGGACAGGGCGTGTGCGAGCCGTGCCGCGCCGAACCAGCGCATGGTCGTCAGGATCATGGGCCGTTCGAATCCGAGCCGCGGCCGAAGCCCCGGCCAACCCTCGCGCCGCAGCGCGAGGTGATGGTCGATTGCGCCGGCGATCGCGGCGGCCGACTCGGGCGTGTGCATGACGGACAGGTGATCGCCTTCGATGCGTTCGATCTGCAGCTGGCGGGCGTAGCCGGTCCACAGCACCGCAGTGTCGCAGCCGAACTGGCGGTTGGCCGACGACGAGATCAGCAACAGGTGTCCGTCGTAGTAGCGCGGCCGGTAGCGGGTGATCGCGGCATAGGCCCGTCCAGCTTGGCTCGACACATCCGATTGGGCCGGCAGCGGATCGTGGCCGTCGTAAGAACGACGCAGCACGCGCTGCACCAGTCGCGCACCGCGCCGACCGATTTCGCGAACCGCGCTCGTTGGTCGCATCCGGACGATCCGAGCCAGATGGCCGCCCGTGCGCCGGATGACGGCGCGGGCCCAGACACCGCGCGGCCAGTAGCGCTCGTCGAAGACCGCCTCAATGAGGATCAGGGCGTCGACGGACTCGCCGGCCGCGCGAAGTTGTTGGGCCATCTCGAGCGCGACCAGGGCGCCGAACGAGTAGCCGCCCAACCGGTACGGGCCCGTCGGCTGAACCTGGCGGACGGCGGCGACCATGAGCTCGGCCACGTGCTCCATGCCGAAGTCGGCCGGCTGCGGCATCTCCGGGCCGGGAGCCATGGCGTACACGTGCTGCGGACCGTCCAAAGCCGACACCAACGGGGCCAGCTCGTTCGGATCGCCGTTCAGGCCGGGAATCAGGAACAGAATCTCGTCAACAACGCCTGCGCGCAGGCGCTCGACCCCGACGGATTCAGGCGAGCGCCGGGCGTGTGGGACGCTGACCGCCGTTACTCGACCGGCGTCGTCGGCGGCAACCGAGACCGTCATGCCCGCGCCGCGACCCGACTCGCCCGGGAACGCCCCGACCGGCGCGCCAGGCTACGCGCGACCACCGGTGCCGCGTACTCCGCTCCCACCATGAAGCGCATCAGCGGACCGAACGTGTTGACGGCGCCTGGACCGACGATGTACAGGCCGTGGACGGAGCTCTCGAAGTCGCGGGTTAGGACTGGCATGTGTGAATGCGTCCTGAGGGCCGCGCGAAGCTCACTCGAAAGGAAGTCCAACCTCCGCACGTCTGGCACATAGCCGGTCGCGGCGATGAGATGGTCGGTCACGATCTCCTGTTGGGATCCGTCATCGTCACGAAGGCTCAGCCGGAGACGGCCGTGCTCCTCCTCCGCCTTCTCGAGGTGCTCGCCCAACCGTAACGTCACGCCGGCCTCCAGGCGCGCCTTCATGGGGCCGGGCGAGCTCGGTCCGAGGTGTCGCCGGACGATCTCCAGTCGGGCGTTGCCTGGCACGTACCGGAACAGGCTCGGAAGGTTCTGGCACAGCCAGGATCGTAGCCCCGGGCCAAGACCTGAGGATGGATGGCGCACTCGCTGATAGAGGCTGCGCGGCCCGAGGCTCCGGTTGGCGAAGCGCAACGACGGGCGGCGCGCGATGAGCGTCGTCTTGGCGCCCGCTTCCGACAGGAGCGTGGCGATATCGACCGCCGACGAGCCCGCGCCGAGCACCGCTACCTCGCGGCCGATGAAGGCTGACAGATCGTGGTGCGCCGAACTGTGCGATACCAAATCGGCCGGCAGGTGCGCGAGCTCCGCCGGGATCCGACTGAAGTGGGTGATGCCGACCGCGCACACCACGAAATCCGCCGGGACGACGGTGTCGTCGTCGAGCCGGAGCGTGAAGCCGTCACCCGCCTGCGCCAACGACACGACCTGACGTTCCTCCAGATTGGCAACGAACCGCCGCTGGAAATCCAGCGCATACGCGTTGAAGACCTCAACGCTCACCGGGATGTCGGTGTCGTGATAGGGAATCGCGCGATCGCGGCAGTACTCGGCGAGAGTGCCAATGCCCTCCGGATGGCTCAGGTTGGACGCGAAGGCGTCGGACTTGAGCAACATCCCGGCCGGCACATGCCGCTGCCACGTGTCCAGCGGCGTGCCGAAGATCCGGAATGGAATGCCGAGCGAGCGAAGATGGGCCGCGATTGACAGGCCGTAGGGGCCTGCCCCGATGATGGCAACCGCCGTCACGTTAAGACTCCTCGGAAGTTCACTCCTCATTGGAGGGTCAGGAAAGGTCAAGTTCGCGCGAGCCTATCGGAAATAGAAACGGCTGGCTCGACACCCGTTCTGTCGGGTGTCGGACGTGTCGGGGTGCTGCCGTGGATCGTTCCGGCGGGGGGCGAGAATGCGATTGTGGCTAACATCCGGGCGAACTCGATCCTGCCGGCGCATCGCGAGGATATCGAACTCCAGACGGCCGACGGAATCGGGCTTGTCGGTGAGCTCGCCCGGCCCGACGAGCGCGACCCCGTGGCCACCCTGATCTGCCTGCACCCACTGCCGACCCATGGCGGCATGATGGACAGCCACATCCTGCGCAAGGCGGCCTGGCGACTGCCGGCGCTGGCCGGGCTGGCGGTGCTGCGCTTCAACTCCCGCGGCACGTCCAGCATGCACGGCACGAGCGAAGGACAGTTCGATCGCGGCCGAGGCGAACGGTACGACGTGGCGGCCGCCATTGAATACGCGGAGTTCCACGACCTGCCGGCACCGTGGCTGCTGGGTTGGTCGTTCGGAACGGACCTGGCGCTGCAGTACGGCTGTGACCCCGCGGTCGCCGGCGCCATCCTGCTCTCCCCGCCGCTGCGCGCAGCCACCACGGACGACCTGCGGGTCTGGGCTGATTCGGGTAAGCCGGTCGTCGCCTTGGTGCCCGAGTTCGACGACTACCTGCGCCCGGATGAGGCCCGCCAACGATTTGCGCCGCTGACCCAGGCCGAGGTGATCGGCGTACCCGGCGCCAGGCACCTGTGGGTCGGGTACGCGGAGACGGTGCTGGACGAGATCGTGCGGCGGGTCGCTCCCGGCGTACCGGTGCCGTTGCCGACAACCTGGAACGGGCCGATGTCCTCCGGCGACGCGAGTGCCTACGCGGACCGGACGCTCGCGGGGTTCGAGCGCGGACCCGACGAGTGACGCGGCCTGTCGAGTGACGCGGCCTGTCGAGTGACGCGGCCCGTCGAGTGACGCGGCCCGGCGAGGCTCTGGTCGGCGCGCCCAAGCGTGGCAGGGCGGCCCGCTGCGATACGGTAGCGGCGTCTGCTGCGAAGTGACGAGGGGTGTCGATGGTCGGCGCGCAACCGCTGGTCTCGGTCGGGCTGCCCGTGCGCAACGGAGAATCGACAATCGCTGATGTGATCGGCTCCGTACTGGGCCAGCGGTACGAGAACCTCGAGCTGGTGATCTCGGACAACGCCTCCACCGACGCGACCGAGTCGGTATGCCGGGAGCTCGTCCGGGCCGACCACCGGATTGTCTATCACCGCCATCCGGAAAACGTCGGGCTACTCAACAACTTCATCGCCACGATCCGCTCGGCTCAGGGAACCTATTTTCGGTGGATCAGCGACTCGGACACGCTTGAGCCCGACTACACCGACCAGTGCCTGGCCGCGTTCGACGCCGATCCACGGGTGGTGCTCGTGACGACGGGTATGGCCTACCTGGCCAGCGATGGTCATGCGCGAACCGAGTCGTACACCGGGACGGGGCTCGGTTCGGACGATCCCGGGGACCGGGCTGTGGAGATGCTGCGCATGCTGAACGTCAGCTACCTGCAGCTGGATCCGCTGTACGCGATGATGCGTCGCGAAACGGTCGTGACGATCCCGCGGCGGAACATGCTGCGTGAGGACCAGATCTTCGCGGTGAAGCTGGCCCTCGCCGGGCCGTGGGCGCACGTGCCGCGGGTGCTCGCCCGGCGCACCTGGACGACCGGTCCGACAAGCTCGCAGGCCAGGATGCTCGGCGTTGCGCCGTGGCAGTCGAAGCTGGCCAACACGCTGCAGTTGGGCGAATTGCTACGGGTCGTTCGGGACGCCGACCTCACCCCTGAGCAGCGCGCGCGAGCCCGCGCCGCCGTCTACCGGATGTACCTCGGCCGCCAGCGGCGCACCATCCGGCATCGCGGTCGCAAGCTGCTCCGGCTTGGCCGTTGAGATCCGCGCGCGCACCGCGCGAATCCTCGCTCGCATGGCCGGTGTCCGCGCGCCGAGCGCCCGGATCCGGCTGACCATGCGCTCGTAGCGGGCGATCATCGCGACGCGCAGCTCCGGCCAGGTGCGATGCCGGGTGAACGGGATCTCGAACAACGCTGCGAATCCTCGCGCCGCAGCCAACGACAACGGCACGGCGATCAACAGAGTGAGAAGGAATCGGGGCAGTCCACTCGGGACAATCGGGGCGACGACCTTCAGCGCCACAACGACCACGATCGGCGCGTGGATCAGGTAGAGGCTGTAGGAGAAGGATCCCAGACTCCGGAGCGGTCTGGTGTCGAGCAGCTGGACGAACCAGGCCGGCCGCCCGGTGGCTAGTGCCGCCAGCAGCACGCACACCGCCGGGGCCAGGGCCATGTCCACCCAGAAGTAGTGCGCCACCGTCCAGGACGACCCCTGAATGGCGATCAACGCGAGCACAGGGAGAACGGCAGCCACGGCGATCCACTGCCAGGGCAGGACCCGGGTCCGATCGCTGGCGCGCAGGATGCCGGCGGCGGCGAGTCCTCCGGCGAACAGCACGGCGAACTGCGGCGTGAACCGCATGAACATGTCCACAACGGACACATGTGGGCCGAGAACACCGATGGCCACCACGACGGCGGTGACGCCGGCGACCATGATGGCCGCGCCGGTGCGGCGCAGGGCAAGTAGCAAGAACGGGAACACCAGGTAGAGCTGGGCCTCGATGGCGATTGACCAAAACGCCCCGTTGGGTGTGTTGGAACCGAAGACGTCCTGGAGCAGAAGACCATGGACGGCGACCGATTTCGCGTTCGGTGTGCCGGCGCCCGGTTGGCTGACAATCGTCCACGCGATGATCAGGCTGAAGACGAGCGCGGCCCAGTAGGGCGGCAGGATGCGCCAAGCCCGTCGATGGGCGAACCGAGCCTTGCTGCCGAGCTGCCAGTCGTGCCGGGCCGGGGAGACCGCGAGCGAGAAGCCGGACAACGCGATGAACACGACGACCGCGAAGTGTCCATACACGAGCCAGCCGGTCCAGATTGGCCCGGTGTTTCTGGGATATCCCGGGTACGACAGCAGCCAGCAGTGGTGCAGCACGACGAACGTCGCGGCCAGCCCACGGACGCCATCCAGCCCGACGAGCCGCCCGGAGGGAGCCGCACGAGATGGGAGGTTCACGGTCGGTTCCCCTTTATCCTGTTCGAGGACGCGTCAAGATTTGGAGGCGGTTCGTTGACCGACAGCTCTCTACCCATTGCCAGCGTCGTGATCCCGGCGCACAACGAGGAAGCCGTCATTGTGGCGAACCTGCGGCAGTTACTCGACGGCGCGGCGCCGGGCGAGTTCGACGTCGTCGTCGTTGCGAACGGGTGCACCGATCGTACGGCAGAGCGCGCCCGCAGCGTCGGCGTGCGCGTCATCGAGACCGACGTACCCGGAAAGGTGAATGCCCTGCGCCTGGGTGACGAGGCATGCCGGACGTTCCCGCGCGCGTACGTCGACGCTGACGTCGGGCTCACGCGCGTCGGGCATTCGGGCGCTGGTCGCAGCGGCGCAGTCCGGTGTCTTGGCGTGTGCTCCGGTGCCACGGCTGGATTTGAGCGACGTTGGCCCGGTTGCGCGACGCGTGCACCGGGTGCATGACAGGTTGGTCGCACCGGGCCGGGCACTCGCCGGGGTCGGCGCGTACGTGCTTACGGAGCAGGGCCGAGCCAGGGTCTTTCCGATGCCGGATGTCATCTCCGACGATGGTTGGGTCCACAACAGTTTTGCGCCGGATGAGCGTGTCGTCGTGCCCGATGCCCGGTCCGTGGTCCGGCCGGCGCGCACGGTGCGGGCCCACCTCAAGCGACGGATTCGGGTGCGGCGCGGGAACGAGCAGCTGGCGGCCTTGGGCCGGCCGGCTCCGCAGGGCCGTCTTGGACTTCGAACACTTGCCACTCTCGTCACCACCCGCCAGGTAAGCCCGCTCGATGCGAGCTGTTACCTCGCCGTCCTGTCACTGGACCGGTTGTTGACCCATTTCAGCGGGAACGGCCAGGTCCGTTGGGGCGGCGACGCCAGCTCGAGGTCGGTACCGGTTCCACCGGTTTCCTCAGTGGACGGTGCGTGACGCTTGCTCATAGCCGCCTCGTAGGCGGCTATGAGGGCGACCTTCGAGTGCTCCCACGACAGTGCTCCGGCGACCCGTTCGCGCCCCAGCTCGCCCATCTGGCGGCGCGTGTCCGGGTCGTCGAGGAGGTAGGCGATGCGCTTGGCGAACTCGGACTCGTCGTTGGCGGGAGCGTAGACGGCAGCGTCTCCCGCCGATACGCGGGCCTCGCGCAGTTCGAAGGAGACGATAGGGCGAGCCATCGCCATGTACTCCATGATCTTGTTCATGGTCGAGACATCGTTGAGCGGGTTGAGCGGATCCGGCGATAGGCAGACATCGGCCGTGGAGAGGTAGCGCAGCAGGTCCTCGTCGGGAATCCGGCCGGTGAAATCGACCACATCGGACAGTTCGAGTTCCTTCGAGAGTTCCACCATGGCCTCGAAGGTGTCCCCGCCGCCGATGAAGGTGGCATGCCAATCGTTTCGACCAAGCTCGTCGCGGAGCTTGGCCAACGACCGCAGCGCGTAATCGACGCCGTCCTGCGGGCCCATCACACCCAGGTAGCACAACAGGAACCGCTTACCGTGCTTGAGCGACTCGTCCTTGGGAACCTGCCGGAATCGGTCAATCGTTGGCGCACTACGAACCACGAAGACGTCCGCTGGGTCCTTGCGGCCGCGGGTGATGGCAATGTCCCGGTAGCTCTCGTTCGTCGCGATCACCGCGTCGGCCGTCTGGTAGGTCTGCCGCTCTAGCCAGCAGACCGCCCGATAGAGAAAGTCTGCGCCGCGGTTGAACCGGGACAGATACAGCTCCGGCACGACGTCGTGTTGATCGAAGACGAAGCGGGCACCTTTGCGCTTCAGGCGACGCGCCACGAGGAAGAACAGGTCGGGCGGATTGCACGCCTGGACGACGTCGACCGGCCCTACCTTTCGAGCCAGCCGATAGGTGTGCCACAGAGCCGCCGAGTACTCCCGTGCGTAGCCCACGACGCCACCGGTCGCGGCCCTCAGCGGGAACCGGTGGATGCCGATGCCGTCGAGTTCGACCTCGGGTTCGGTATCCCGCTTCGTACCTTGTGGACAGATGACATGCACCTCGTAGCCCTCGTCGCGCAGCGCCAGGCACTCTTGCCACACGCGCCGGTCGAACGGCACGGAAAGGTTCTCCACCAGGATCAAAGCTCTACCAGGCAAGGCCCACGTACCTCGAGTCGGCCCGGCGCGCGGCGGCGTCCGGGAGGCGGACCAGGTCGATGATCGTGCGATCGCCTGCCGCGCCGATCGCGTCGATGACGGCAGGCTCCAGGCACCCGACCACACAGACCTCGGCATGATCGAGTACGTCAGTAGTTGAGTCGCTCAAGAGCTCGCCGATGTGGGGCAGCCGGCTCGTGATGTATTCGCGGTTCGCCCCGATGAGCCGCGACAGCGCGACGTTGGCGTCGTAGATGCGTAGGTCGTACCCCTTGCCGATGAGTCGCTCGGCCAGCTCGACGAGCGGGCTCTCTCGCAGGTCGTCGGTGCCCGGCTTGAAGGAGAGTCCAAACATACCGATCCTTCGGCAGCCGGCGGCCACCACGAGGTCGACGGCGCGCTTGAGGTGGTCCTCATTGGACGGGAGGACGCTTTCCAACAACGGCACCGAAACGTCGGCCCGGCGTGCGGCATAGACCAGGCCGCGAACGTCTTTCGGGAGGCAAGAGCCACCGAAGGCGAAGCCAGGCCGCAGGTACGCCGGGCTGATGTTGAGCTTGCGGTCGGCCAGAAAGATGTTAGTCAATTGGTACGAGTCCACCCCGAGCGCCCGGCAGATGGCGCCGATCTCGTTAGCGAAGCCGGCCTTCAGGGCATGGAAGGAGTTGTCCGCGTACTTGGTCATCTCGGCGACCTCGATCGCCACCCGGAACCGCTCGCCGGGCAGGCCGTCGTAGAGCGCCGCGACGGCGTCGCCGGCCGCCCGGTCGGTCTCGCCGATCACGGTCTTCGGCGGATCAAAGAAGTCGCGGACGCTGCTGCCCTCGCGAAGAAACTCCGGATTGACGGCGACGCCGAAGTCGACGCCGACCGCCTTACCGGAGGCCTTCTCGAGGATGGGGAGCAGCACGGATGCGCACGTACCCGGAAGCATGGTGCTGCGGAACACGACGGTGTGCCATTCGGGCTGCGCGGCGAGCGCGCCGCCGATCTCCTCCGCGACCCGTTCCAAGTAGACAGTCGACAGGCTGCCGTTGGCCGCCGAAGGCGTGCCCACACAGACGAGCGAAATCTCGGTCTCGGCCACCGCCTGCGCGACGTCGGTCGTCGCTCGGAGCCGACCATCGCCGACGACCTCGGCGGTAACCTCGCCGATTCGTTCCTCGATGACCGGGGCGATGCCACGACTGACGAGATCGACCTTGGCCGGGTTTACATCAACACCGACGACGTGGTGCCCACGTTGCGCGAGGCACGCCGCCGTGACGCAGCCAACGTAACCAAGGCCGAAGACGCTGACCCTCACGGGGTGCCTCCCTGCTGATCGGTGCCCTTCGTTCGGCCAGTGCGCAGGCGGCGGATAATCGGCCGGAGAGCGGGTGCGAACGCCGAGGACTTTGCGAATGTGCCGACGTTGTGTCGGACCTGCCGCGCCATGCGGCGAGCCGCACTCCGGGTCAGGGTCGCCTCGCAGACCACGGTTTCGCCGGTCTTGGCTCGGCGTTTGTACTCGTCGTCCCCGCGGCCGAGGTCGATGCGGTGCACGCCCAGGGCAGGAGCGGCGTCCACGAGCTCCCGCAGCAGGATCCAACCCGGCGCGAGTTGTGAGTACTCCGGGTCGTAGACCGGAAACCACCAATGCAGCACGCGCTCCGAGCGGATCCCGAAATGCGCGGCGAGCAGGTGACCACCGACGTGCACTGTGGACAGAATACCGGCGAAGTCGGGCTGCCGAGTGTGCAGCAGGCGCGACATCAGCTCGATCCGACCGGATGTGGCGAAGTAGTCCCGCACGCCGGTGGCTGCGTACTGGGCGCGCTTAAGTGAGATCACTCGACCGAGAACGTCCTCATCGACAACGTCGGCCCCGAACGTGACCGGGCCGAATTGGCGTTCTGCCTTGGCCGTACGGCGTCGGGCCTGGCTCATGTTTTCCCGGCCCGCGCGCGAGGCCCGCCCCAGGTAGCCGTCCAGCCCGCCCGTGGTATCGATGAAGGGTGCCGGGTGTCGGGCGACGATGAATGGGTCAAACGCGGCGCCGGGCGAAACGAGGTGGTCAAAGCGCGCCTGGCGGATGGTGTCCGGGAGCAGGTCCAACGGGGCATCCAGAGACTCCGGCGCCGCGATGGGCCCCTGAAAATCGGCACCCGGCCAGCCGGCCGGCACCAGGTGAGCGCCGTTGCGGTGAGTCGGCAGCAGCGCGGTGACCCGACCGTCGCGACCACGGCTGACCACAACGGAGACGGGTTGGCCACCTTTGTGGACGGCGGCGGCGAAACCGGGATGGAAGTACGGGCTGTCGAGCGCGGGATTGCTGGCCCGCAGCTCGAACCAGGCGTTCATCTCGTCAACCGTCAGGTCATCGAACGGGACCAGGCGGACGCTTCTGGTCGTCGGGGAGGTCGACAGGTCCGTCACGTCGTCAACTCCCGAACCCGCCGGGACGGACGCACCAGGGCAACGAACGAGGCCCGCGACGTACGCCGGCCGGCCACTGCGCGCAGTCCCTCGCCCAGGGCGACCGCGGCGAAGTAGCCCGCGGCGTGGACCCGGTTGTGCCGGCTACGGAAGAGCTTCACCTTGTTCACCACAGCCAGCTTGGCCAGCGTCGGATTCGTGGCCTGTTCGCCGCCGATATGTTCCACGACCGCCGCCGGCTCGAACCAGGTGATCCATCCACAGTCGGCGGCGCGCAAGGAGTACTCGGTCTCCTCGCTGTAGAGCAGGTACGACTCGTCCCACGGTCCGGTCTCCGCGATGGCCGCAGTGGACATCAACATGGCCGCGCCGGTCGCCCATGCGACCGGACCGGGCCGGGCGTGGGACTGCGGGTCCGTGACCAACTCACCGACCCCGCCGAGCCGGCCGGCCGCACCGCCGAGGAGCGCCTCCGCGAGTGCTCGGGTCACCGTCGGGGTGCGCCGAAGCGACGGCTGCAGCGAGCCGTCGGGATTGACCAGCAGCGGCACCGCGATGCCCCGACCGGGGCTCGCTAACGCTTGAGCCAGAATCGCGAGGGACCCAGGGGTGAGCCGACAGTCGGGGTTGAGCACCAGTACGGCGTCCAGCGTAGACACATCGAGGACCGCGATTCCCGCATTCACTGCGGCCGCGTACCCCGCGTTGCGACCCATGTCAACAACTCGTACCGGCAGGCCGGTCGCGTCGGCGGCGATCGCTAGTGTCTTGTCGGTGGAGGCATTGTCGACCACCACGATGTCGGTGAGGTCGACCTTCTGGTCGCCGAATGACGCGAGGCAGTCGCCGAGCACGTCCGCGCTGTTGTAGGTCACCACGACGGCGGCCACCCGGGCACTGGCCGCGGAGTCGCCTGACATCGGGTGCACGTCTCAGCCCCGCCAGCGCTTGAGGGCGCGGGCCGCGGTGCCGCGGGCCAGTTGTACGGGCGACGGTCCCGCATCGAGCACGCGAGAGATCCAGCCGGCATCGAGGTCGTGGTTCAGGCTCGTGCGGGCCTGCAGCCAGGCATCCGGTCGGGCGCGACCTCCGTCGCTGTTGTAGGCGCGGGTCACCTTTGCCGCGCGGAGCCGGCGTAGCACGTGCCGGTCATAGGAACCGAACGGGATCGCGACCCGCGTGACGACCCGCCCGGTAAGGTCGCTCAGGATCCGATGCGCGCCGGTCAGCTCTCGTTCTGCCTCGGCGTCGTCGATGCGCCGCCAGTCCCGATGGGCCCACCCATGCGATCCGATCGCCATGCCCGCCGCCGACAACTCCCGCACCCCATTGGTATCGAGCCGGCCCGGCTGTCCCAGCAGACCCGCGAGGACAAAGAACTCCGCCCGCAGCCCACGCTCCAGCAGCCGCGGCAGAGCGATCTCGACGTCGGATGCGTTGCCATCGTCGAAGGTGAGGCGGATGTCGTCGCGGCCCGCGACGGCGTCGAGTACGCGTTCGAGTTGCGACACAGAGACCCAGGTGACGTCTTCGCCGGGGTCGAGCGTGCGGATGGTCTTGCCGACGCCATGGATGGTCAGGTTCACCACGGACGTGATGGCAACGGACGAGGCGGTCAATGAATCACCGATTCCTGTTCAATCAAGCCACTCAATCGGCGCAATTCTGGCTGACGCTACCACGCGCGCCCACTATTGCTTGGTATAAACGCTATCGACTAGCTGACAAGGTTGTCCGGCACCGAGCGGCGGCGAATCGGCCGATCACGGTGTGCGGCGGCCCGGCCCGGTGGCGCTACGGTAGAAGCGCACCCCGTGCTCGTGCCCGTCGCGGTCCCAAACGTCGTACTGTTCAAGCCATTCCTGTTCGGCACAGGCCTCGAGATGGGCTGGGTTGGCGTAGGCGATCCTAACTGGACGGTCGCGCCGGTCAGAATGGATCTTGGACAACACCTTCCGCAGCGTCTCCGCGCCGAATGGCGAGAACATGAAGGCGACTGTGCATTCTGAATAATCGAATTCGTCGGCGAATGCCGTGTGCACCTCGATGGGCGCACGAAGGCCGTGGGCCCGGCGCGCGTTCAATCTCGCCTGCTCGTTCAACTCTTCGGAGAGGTCGACGCCAATGACGGCGCGGACCGGGTACAGGGCCGCGCAACACAACACCCGACCCTTGCCACTGCCGATGTCCACGAAGACGTCGCTCGCCTCGAGCGCCAGTCGGCGCAACACCTTCCGGACGGTGGAGTAAGGCATGGCGGAGTAATTCGACGAATCTGGGTGATCCACCGGAACGGTCCCGTGAGTGGAGATGCCCAGACGCCGCTCCCACAACAGGTTTCTCAACTTCGGCGCCGCTCGACCGACGGATGAGGCGCGGCTCGCTTGAAGCGCCCGGCTCACGAACGGCGGTCGGTCCATTGTGCTCGCCATGACGCTCCTCCTTTCACCGTCACGTCGGCATCTGTTCGGTCAGCCCGCCATTCCTGGGTCAGCCCGCCGCGCCATCGCGGCGGTCGGCCTCTACCGCCGTCGACGTTGGCCACATCGACCGTAGGCGACGGCCTCATCGGCGGCAAGCAACAGCGGCGCGAACGTCTCGTGTCGTGATGAGTGTCGTATCGCCGTCCGAGTCTCTGTAACAAGGTCACCTAACAAGGTCACCATAACAAGGGTCACTCTGGTGGAACGGGTACCAGCGTGCTGTCCCAGACATTGCCATGGTTCTCGGCAACCTTCTGGCATTGGTCCCACGGACCGTAGGCGCCCCCGTTCGGCCCGAACAGTGTACTGAACCGATTGTTGAGCACGCGGAAGTTTGTGCTGGAATCCCTCGGACAGTACAGCGTGTAGGCTCCGCCGCCGAGCAGGTTCGCCTCGATGGTCACATTGGCGTTGGCGCTGGGATGGCTGATGATGGCCGAAGTGCCGTCCGGGTTGAAGATTGTGTTGTGCCGGATCAGGATGTCGGATCCGCCGGCGAGCTGGATACCGTCGGTGTGGCCGGTGTCGGTGGGGCGCATGTCGTGGATGTAGGAATCGACGACGGTAACACGGTCGTCGATGTCGAAGCCGTTTTCGCAGTTGTGCAGGTTGACCCGACGTGCGAGCAGGCCGTAGTAGCCGATGGCCGTGGCCGGGCCGTTGGCGCAGGTCACCTCCACATCCTCGACGAGCAACCCACCACCGCTGTACTGCTCCGGGAAGCTCCCGATCCCGTATCCGTCCGGGCAGGTCACCTTCGAGCGGCGGATGGTCACATTGGGCGCCTGCACGAGGACACAGCCGTGGATGTCCTTGCCTTCCAGCACTGCCCCGGGCGTGGTCAGGTTGACGCTCCCGTTGATGACGGTGAGTGCCACTCCGGCGGGAACTCCTGTGTTGGTGCCGTCCGGATAGCCGCACGAGCTCGGGCGGCTCGAGCAACCCGGCTGGTTGGGCCCTTGCCCGGCGGGTCCTGCCCCGGCTCCGCCGGCGGTCGGTGGCGTAGTGGTGGGGCCGGTCGTCGGCGAAGCGGGCGGGCTCTGGGCGGCCAGTGTGGCGGAGGAGCCCGGCTCTGGAGTGCCGGCCGCGGTGCCCGAGCTGGTTTGCGGGTCCCGTGTGGACAGAAGTGCCAGCGACGCGATCACGACGGAGACCAGGACGGCGGCGGCACCAACAAGCACCCAGCTGCGGCGTTCTTCTGTTCGGAGGATCCCGTTCGGCCGGGTCGGCTTCATGCTCAGGCGGCGGCTTTGCTGATCACGGTCGGGCAATTCATCCCTCCTCAGCCGCGACCACCCTACCGGATGTCCGGATTCCGACTTGGCCTTCCGCCACATCGCGTGGTCCTCCCTGCAACCGGCAGGGAAACGGGGCAAGATAACTCCTGGCGCCCGGTGGCGGATGCGTTCCGGCAGCCGCTGCGTCAGCCCCGCCGATGAGAGGATAGCGGTGGATTTCTGGGACGTGACGAAGCTCCTGTTGCGACGGTGGTACTTCGCTGTGCCCGGCTTGGTGCTGACCGCTGTCGCGTGCGCGTGGACAATGACCGGGGTGGCGCCCAACTACATCTCGACCGCGTACGTCCAACTCGCACCGCCGGTCTCCCAACCGACGCAGCCGGGGGAACAGACGCTCGATCAGCGCAACCCATGGATCGGCCTCGGTCTCTACAACCTCGCCAACGCCGCGATTCTCACGGTCCAGCAGGCCAGCGTCGTCGAGTCGCTCAAGGCCAGTGGGCTCAGCGAAACGTTTACGGCCTCACTCAACTCATCGAGTCCGTTGGTCACCTTCGAGGTCACCGGGGCCAGCCAGCAGCAGGCGATCGACACAACCAACGCGTTGATCGATCGGTTCAGCGCGAGCGTGACCGACCTCCAGGTTCAGGCGTACGGGGTTAATCCCAAGGATCTGGTGGTCGCGCGCCGCATTGACTTTGGCGCGAACGTCCAGGAGTCCGACGGCCGGGTCAAGCGCGCGCTCGTAGCAGTGGCCGGGGTCGGCCTGCTGCTGACGCTGGGGTTCACGATCGGATTGGACGCGATGCTCAACCGCCGCGCCCGCAAACGCGCCGGACTGCCTGCGGGCGTTGGTCTGGACGACCTCTCGCCGGTGCCCATGACATCGACCGCTATCTCCACCCGAGCGCCGCGGCTGTATGACCGGCAGGTGCCCGCGGGTCTATCGCCGGGACCACAGCCGATCACCGACGGCGGTCGCGCAGCCTTCGAGGGCGCACGCTCAACGGGCCGGCCGCGGACAAAGGGCGCAGTCGGCGAGCCAGGTGAAGTGGCTGTATCCCCGCCGCCCCCAGTCGGGGCGGACGCGGCGCAAGCAGCCGACGATCCGACCGAGGGTCCTGACGGCGTGCCGCTTGTGGACGCCACGGTCGTGCTGCCGTTGACGCACCGACCAACGCGCCGGCGCGACTCCGGCGGCGACGAGACCAGACGCCGGTGACCACGCTCGGGCTACAGCAGTCCGACCTCGAGTCCGCCCGGGTAGCCAGCCGCACGTACGTGAGTCGCCGGCGAGCGACGAAGGTTGATGCGGCCACCCTCGTCTGCGTCCTGATCGCTCTGCTTACGCTCGTGCCGTCGCGATACATCGTCCCTGGCATGACCGACCTCGGACGTCCGGCCCTCATCGTCGGTCTTCTCCTGTTCGGCTGGTGGGTCACGGTGCGGCTCACTCCACACCTTGTGCTGCCTGGCCCTCAGCCGATCCGGTGGGCCTTGCTCGCGTTCACTCTGTCGATGTTGGTTTCGTACGCGGTCGGGCAACTGCGGGGTCTGACCGCGATGGAGGCCAACGGCGCCGATCGCGCGCTGCTCTACCTGGCGATCTTCGCCGGCGTCGCCCTCGGCGCTGCGGACGGCATCGCTAACCTGGAACGGCTCCACCTCGTGCTGAAGGTCCTCGTCGCCTGCGGCATGGTGATGGCCGCCATTGGCCTGATCCAATTCGCCTTCTCCTACGACCTCACCTCGTTGGTGTCGATTCCGGGGTTGGAGTCGAAGAAGGAAGTGTTGGGGTTCGAGGAGCGGGGATCAGGCATCCGGGTGGCAAGCACCGCGACCCACTATATCGAGCTCGCGACGGTCCTGGCCACCATCCTCCCGTTCGCAATCCACGAGGCGATCTTCGCTGCCACGCGACGCGGCCGTCGGCTGGCGATTCTGGCTTCGGTACTCCTGGGGGCCGGGGTTCTCACCACAATTTCCCGATCCGGAATTCTGGCCCTCGCCATCGTCCTTCTCGTGCTCGTGCCGACGTGGGGCTGGCGGCTGCGATACAACATCCTCGTCCTCGCGACGCTGCTCGCGGCCGCGCTCACGGTCGCCAAGCCCGGTTTGGTTCGGACTCTGAGCAGGCTCTTCGACGATCCGTCCAACAACCCCGCATTCACCGTTCGCCAGGAGCGCTATCCGCTGGTTTGGTATTACGTCTCGCAGCGACCGTGGCTCGGTCGTGGGACCGGTACCTACCTCGCCCCGCAGTATCAGATCCTCGACAATCAATGGCTGGCGTTCCTCATCAGCAACGGAATCGTGGGCGTGATCGCGATAGCGACAATGCACATCACGGCGATCGCGGTGGCCATGCTGGCCCGCAAGCGGGCCAGCACCGAGGAGATGCGCCACCTCTGCGCCGTGCTTGTGTCCACTCAGGTCATCGCACTGGCGGTTGCCGCGACTTACGACTCGATGGCGTTTCTCACGTACGCGACGCTGGTCGCCTTGACAATCGGTCTATGCGGCACCGTCTGGCGGCTCACCCATACTTCGCTGCAGGTACGCACCGCCATGCCTCGGTGGTTTGCGGCCGGGCCCGCGAGCCGCTACATGCGTCACTACATCAGGCCGGAAGTGCCGGCCGGCCGGTCCGAGTCAGGCTGAGGACCAGCCGCCGTGACGGGTTCGGGGCGGTGATTCTTCTTCCAGGGCAGTAGCGCGATCCACTGCCGCAGCTGAGCCCTGGGAAATGCCGTGAGAACGTAGGTCAGGAGGCCGGCCGAGCCGACGGCAAGAATTTGTACCACCGGCGCGGCCGGAATCCGCAAGAGGAGCAGGCACACGGCGAGAGTCAGCGCGCCGGCCAGGAGGGGACGGACCACTCGTCGGGGTATACCCGACAGTCGCACACCAACTCCACGTAGAGCGAGGCCCGTCAGCGGAAGCGCGACCAGTAGCGCGACGATCACGTGCGCGAGTGCCGCCCCGCGAATGCCACCGCGATGCGTGCCGACCCAGAGGGCGGGAATCAGCGCGACCAACCATCCGAGATTGACCCAAAGCGCGGACTTGCTTGCCCCGGCGCCGGCGAGGATGTCGAAGCCGAACGCAGTGAGCATGCGGACCACGGTCAAAATCATGAGCAGTTGCAGCACGGTGGCAGCCGGTTGCCATTGGAATCCGAAGAGCACGTGAACCAGTGGCTCCGCGAGTGTGCCCATCAACACCGCGATGGGAACGAGCGCGGTGACCAGGAGCGGCACCGTACGTTCCACGCCGGCGGAGAGCACACTTGGGTCCTTCTCGGACAGGCGAGAAAAGCCAGCGACCGATACGTAGCGCACCGCGGTGCCGATCACTCCGGGCACCCAGCTCGAGATGTTGAAGGCCAGCAGGTACAAGCCGAGCGCCGTCGCGCCGAGAACGTTCCCCACGATGACGTAGTCGGCATTCATGACGATGGCCTCGACGCCGAGGCTCGCCGCAAGCGGGATACCGAAGGCCAATAGCCGTCGGGCAACACCCTTGTCCACGCCGTACCGCAGCGGCACCTTGGCCCAGACCATGATGAGGATCCCGGTCAGCACTCCGCCGACGACTTGGCCGTACGCAAAGCTGTAGGCACCGGCTCCCCCCGCCGCGAGTCCGATGGTCAGCATGGCCGTGATGAGAAACCCCGCGGCGTTGGCCTTGGTGATCTTGTCTTGCTGGAAGTTCCGCATGAGAGCGCCGGCGCGGACCGCGGTGACGCCGTCGATGAGGATGGTGAGCGTCAGTACCCGCACGACTCCGGCCGCCTCCGGCGCCCCGGCCAGGCGCGCAAATGGTTCCGCGATAAACCAGAAGGCGGCGTAGAGGAGACCGCTGAAGGCGAGCGCCAGCGTCGACGCGGTCGCCGACATCTCTTCGAGCTTGCCCCGCCACTGCACTGTGGCCGCGATCAGCCCCACGTCGTTCACATGCATGACGAAATGAGTGGCGGCGAGCGCGATCGCGTAGGCACCGAAATCGGCCGGGACGAGCAGCCGAGCGATGATCAATGCCATTACGAATGAACCGAGCTTCAACACCAAGGTGCCAGCGAGGCTCCAGCTAAGTCCCCGTGAGGCACGCCTCGCGATCGACCGCGGGGACAGCTCGTCGGTGCGCTCCTCCGCGGCTGGTACCGCGGGCGCTGAGGTGCCGTCGTTCACCCGTCGACCCGCTCCAGCCAGATCTCTCGCCAGTACGGCGGAATCGCTCGCGGACAGCTCGCGTTGTAGGCGCCTTCGCAGACAATGCCCTCGAGGACGATGCATGGCGATTTCATGGTCAGCATCTTGCCCGTGCGCTCGTCGATGATCCGCGTGACTCGCCGAGCGACCCGGGCGGTGCGCCCGCAGAACCGTGCCATCTCCGCATCGAAGCCAAGACCCCGATTGAGCTGCGCCTGGTTCAGCGTCGGCATGATCTCGGCTTTCGACTTGATCCGTACGAGCTCCCCGGGCCGCAGATCGGTGATCGCGGTCTGAGTCGCCCGTTCGGACGAACCACGGATGAACCCCCACGACATCGCGTCTCGGAACTGCATCCATTGTGGTAAGTGACGTCGGCTCAGGCCCTGGATTCGATTGAAAAGTCCGACCAGGAACGCCCGCAGGACCCACGCCGCTCCACGATTACCCGAGCGGATGTCCTGCAGATACTGCGTTGGCTCGAGCAACCGCAGCATTTCCGAGGCCGCCCGCGGCATTTCGGTCGCCTGGCACGAGTAGACCCCGGTGCCGTCCTCCGCGGGATCCTTGCGGCTGTTGAGGACGAGCAGTGGAAGCAGTCGGGGCACATCCTCGGTCGCCTCGCTCGATGGGACGACGGCATTGACGGGAGCGTCGATTCGCTTCAACCACGCCGTCTTCCAATACAACAAGCACGCGGCCTGGCAACCGTCGTGGGCTCTGCCGTCGCAGCGGGACCCAGCACCGGTGAGGTGTACGGCGTCGCGCATCCTGTACATTCCGCTGCGGTTGACGGTGTCGCAGAGCTTGTGGGCGACACTCGCCACGGTGAACTGCTGCCCGCAGTAGCGGACCATCTCAGGCATGAATGGCAGACCGTCCAGCTCGCCCCGTTCATCGAGGGTACCGAGGATTTCGGCTGCGCTCCGGATCTCGACGAGCTGACCCACCCTTACGCTTATCGCCGGCGTCTCGCGGTGCTTTTCTGCTGTCTGCACGGTCACTCCTTTGGGGGGCGTGCGTCATTCGATGCGGCGCTTCGCATTGCGGCCGACGTGGCGCGACGAATCGAGAGTGGTGTATGCGTCTTCGCGGAGATCATCACGGCGACATCGTCGTCGGCCCGGCCCGCCACGAATGCGTCGACGGTGTCCGCATCAAGGGGCACGGTATCCCACAGCGCGTGGCACAAAGGCGTGGCCGCGCTGAAATCCGTCGCCTTGCCGCGCAGAACGTTGTCGACGAAGACGCCGTACAGCGTCCATTCCGAGAAGTGCAGCTGCGAGGCGACGGCGTCGACCCAACGCCGCCCGGTCGTCGTCTCCACCCGGCTCAGGAGCTGACGCACGATCGCCGGGTCCCAGGCAAGCAGCGACGAGACATAGTCGGGCATCGGTGGCTGCGCGGCCGGTAGGCCAAGCAGATTCCGGGCACCCTTGTGCCAGAGCACATGCCTCGGCAGGTCATCGTCCACCCCATCGGGCAGCCGATAGAACCGCACTATCCGGTCTCGCACGAAGGTGTCGGCCGAGAAAGGTCGGACGAATTCGATGTCCGAGTCGACCAGCAGGACCACGTCCGCGTCGACGTCGGCGGCCGCGGCCAACTTGAGCACCTGTTGCAGGATCCACCCGCGCACCGGCGGAAACGGCCGGCGGAGGTTGATCGTCACATTGACCCACGGCGCCCGCAGGAAGGTTCTGGGCAGGAACTCCGATTCGGTCCGGATCTCGGTGCGGTCATTGGCGAGTTGGCGGAATACTGGTACGTCCCGCTCCGGCACGATGATCCGGTGGCGGACATCGTCGGGCGAGAACGCGAGCACCGACCGGTTCAGTTCGGCGCAGAGCTCGAAGTCCGGCCCGAAGCTCGGAGTGAGCACGACCATCCGGGTCACGCCAGAGCCACCTCACCCGATCGCGTGTCCGTCCAGCGCAGCGTGTCGTCGAGCGCGCCCGACTCGCGTAGCGCGCGGATCCGCAGCAGGCGTTGGTGCCGCTCGCCCATGAGATCCTCCAGCATCAACCCGTAGCGTCGGTAATTCTCGACCAACTGCTCGATCCCCTTGGTCACCGTCCATTGTGGGCGGAATTCCGGCACCTCGCGGGCAATCAGATCACACGACACGCGGTAGTTTCGGGCATCCGCGCCGGATCCGCTGGCATAGGTGACGGTTCCGCCGACCAGCTCGCGCACGAGCTCGGCAACATCCTTGATCAGGTAGTTCTCCGCGGTCTGGCCGACGTTGAATGCCCGTCCGTGCACCCGCTCCCGAGGCGCCTCGAGCAGCGCCTGGAACGCCGCGCAGATGTCGTCGACGTGCACGAGCGGGCGCCAGGCCATGCCATCGCTGCGCAGCCTCACCTCGCCCGTGAGCAGCGCATGCCCGACCAGGTCATTGACCACGAGGTCGCCGCGCAGGCGCGGCGAGAAGCCGTACGCGGTCGCGTTGCGAAGGAAGACCGGCGAGAAGGCATCGTCGGCCAGCGGGGCGAGGTCGCGCTCGGAGAGAATCTTCGATTCCCCGTACGGCGTCAGCGGCGCGAAGGCGGCGCCCTCGTCGAGCGGGGCATCGTCGGGGCCGGAGCCGTACAGGCTGCACGACGAGGAGAACAGGAACCGAGCGACGCCCGCCTCTTTGGCGGCCGTCGCGAGTCGCACCGTTGACCGGTGGTTGACGTCGTAGGTGAGATCTGGGTCCAGGTCTCCCAACGGGTCGTTGCACAGGGCCGCGAGATGCATCACGGCGTCGGGTGCGGCCTCGGCGATGTGAGCCGCGGTCACGTCCCGCAGGTCGGTCCCCAGAGTCGGGATCGGTTCGGGCACGGGACCGAGCGTGCCGGTCGCGTAGTACCCGGTGTCGAGGCCGATCACCTCATGACCGGCGTCGCGCAAACGCGGCACCAGAACGCTGCCGATGTATCCCTCATGACCGGTCACGAGAATGCGCATGGAAATCCCACCCAGACAGAGTTCACCCAGACACGGGCCGGCCGGTTCGTGGCATCAGCCTTGATACCCAAAGACAGCAGGTACTGTACGGAACGCGGCATCCGGACACTCTTGGGGGTCACTGACGGATTCTTTACAAGGTCTGGTTGGCGTATCACGCCGGTTATCAGGGTTCGGCCGTCTAACGTGGCCGACCGGGAGGTGGCGCATGGCAGAGGCGACATGCCGGCTGTGTGGGGCGCAGCTGACGGAGACGTTCGTCGATCTCGGAATGTCGCCCCTGTGTGAGAGCTTCGTCAGCGCCGACCGGCTGGACGGTCCGGAAACGTTCTATCCGTTGCATGTCCGCCTGTGCGCGGAGTGTCTACTGGTGCAGCTGCCCGCCTACGTGTCCGGCGAGGACATTTTCTCGGACTACGCCTACTTCTCGTCGTACTCCGACTCATGGGTCGCCCACGCCAAGCGCTATGCGGACGAGATGATCGACCGTCTCGGGCTGGGCGCGGAGTCGTTGGTGGTCGAAGTCGCCAGCAACGACGGATACCTGCTGGCGCATTTCGTGGCCGCCGGCGTCCCCGTGGTCGGCATCGAACCGGCCGCCAACGTGGCTGAAGTGGCGCGCGCCAAGGGAATCCGGACCGAGGTGCAGTTCCTCGGCGCCGCGACCGGCGCGGCGGCGGCCCAGCGGTACGGCCGGGCCGACCTGGTCGCCGGCAACAACGTCTACGCACACGTGCCAGATCTGATCGACTTCACCGCGGGCCTGGCCGCGCTGGTAAAGCCGACTGGCGTGGTCACGCTGGAATTCCCCCACCTGCTGCGCCTGATCGAGCGCCGCCAGTACGACACGATCTACCACGAGCACTACCAGTACCTGTCGCTGCTGACCGCGTCCCGGGCACTGGCCACATCGGACCTGGCTGTCGTCGACGTGGAGGAGCTCAGCACTCATGGCGGATCCCTGCGGGTCCACGCCCGCCCGCGCGACACCGCGGGGGAGCCTTCGCCCAATGTGAAGGCGGTGTTGGACGCCGAGGCGGCGGCCGGACTGCACTCGATCGAGGGACACGCTGGCTTCGCCGAGGCGGTCTTCGCGATCAGCCGGGACCTGGTCGCGTTCCTCCTCGCGGCCCGGGCCAGGGGGCCAGGGTGGTCGGGTACGGCGCGCCGGGCAAGGGCAACACTCTGCTCAACCACTGCGGCATACGGTCCGACCTGTGGCGTACACAGTGGACCGCAGCCCGTACAAGCAGGGCAAGTTCCTGCCGGGTACGCACATCCCGATCCACCACCCGGACCGCATCGCGGCGGACCGTCCGGACTACGTGCTCGTGCTGCCGTGGAACCTGCGGACCGAGATCACCGCGCAGCTGGCTACGTGCGCGAGTGGGGCGGCCAGCTCGTCTTCCCGATCCCTCAGCTGGAGGTGGTCTGAATCTTTAGCGCGAGAGGAGCGAGAGCCCGCAGTCGCGACAATGGTTTCGGCATGAAGGTCGTGCTGTTCTGCGGCGGCCTTGGGCATGCGGATGCGCGAGGGCGCGACCAGCGCGCCCAAGCCGATGAGCATGATCGGCGACCGGCCGCTGCTGTGGCACGTCATGCGCTACTACGCGCACTTCGGGCACACCGACTTCGTGCTCTGCCTCGGCTACGGCGCGGCGGCGGTCAAGGACTACTTCCTACGCTACGACGAGACGCTAGTCCAACGACTTCACGCTGATCGGCGGCGGCCGCGAGGTGAAGCTGCTCAGCACCGACATCACCGACTGGAACATCACCTTCATCGACACCGGGCTCACTCGTCGATCGGCGAGCGGCTGATGCGGGTCCGGCAGCACGTGCGAGGACGAGGAGATGTTCCTCGCCAACTACGCCGACACGCTCACCGACGCCCCGCTGACGAGATGATCGAGCGCGTTCGCGAGCAGTCCGACGCGGCCGCGAGCATGCTCGCCGTCCCGCCGGTCGTCCACCCACCACGTGGTCGAGATGGACGACGCCGGCCAGGTCACCGGCGTCCGCGAGGTGCGCGAGCTGATGCAGTGGGAGAACGGCGGCTACTTCGTCATGCGGCCGGACGATCTTCGACGAGCTGCGCGAGGGCGAGGACCTGGTGCCGCACGCCTTCGACCGGCTGCTGACCGGACGGCAGGCTGATCGCCCAGCCGCTACAACGGCTTCTGGCGGGCGGCGGACACGTTCAAGGACCGGGCCGAGCTGGAGGAGCATGTACCAGCGCGGCCAGTGCCCGTGGATGCTCTGGGACCCGCACCGCAGCAGCGGCCCGCGACGGTCGGCCGCGACGATCGTCGCCGGCTGCCGGCGTGTGCCGCGTCGCTGTCCCTGGCCGGCGTCCGCTCGGTGGTCGCTGCTCGGCGCCCACCCCGACGACATCGAGATCGGCGCCGGCGGCCTGCTGCTGTCGCTCGCCGGCGGCCGCCCGGGCTGCGGGTGCACTACGTGCTGCTCACCGGCACGCCGGACCGGCAGGCCGAGGCCCGCGCCGCCGCGGCCGCCTTCCTGCCCGGCGCCGAGCTCGACCTTCGCGCTGCACGACCTGCCCGACGGCCGGCTGCCCGCGCACTGGGACGCGGTCAAGGAGATCCTCGCACGAGGCGGCCGCGCGGCCTGCGGCGCCGACCTCGTGCTCTGCCCCGTCGCCGGCGACGCGCACCAGGACCACCGGCTGCTCGGCGAGCTGGTACCGACCGCGTTCCGCGACGCGCTCGTGCTGCACTACGAGATCCCGAAATGGGACGGCGACCTCGGCCGGCGCAACGTCTACCTCCCGCTGCCCGACGACGTGGCGCGGCGCAAGGTCGAGCTGCTGCACGCCTCGTTCCCGTCGCAGAAGGACCGCGACTGGTGGGACGACGAGGTCTTCCTGGGCCTGGCGCGGCTGCGCGGCATGGAGTGCCGGTCCCGCTACGCCGAGGCGTTCTCGTGCACCAAGGCCGTCCTGGGGCTGGCCTGAGGTGATCTCGTGACCCGACCAGATAGCGCTGGGCCGGCTCGGCCTCACCCCTCGTCCCTCGGAACTCTGCCTCCCCGGCCGTGTGACGCGTGCGCCAGCGTCGAGATGGTGCCCTTCGCCGATCTCGGCGACATTCCCGTCCTTTGTGGAGTGCATTGGGCCTCCTCCGCCGACGCCGCCAGCAGTCCGGTCGGCCGGATGACCCTGGCTACTGCCCGAACTGCGCCTACGTCCGCAACCTCGCCTTCGACCCGGCGCTCATGGTCTACGACACGACCATGGACACCAACCTGCACTACTCGCCGGCCTTCCAGTCGTTCTCGGCCGAGTTGGTCTAGCAGCTGGCCGAGCGGTATCGCCCTCGCGGCGCGCACGGTGCTCGACATCGGCTGCGGCCAGGGCGAGTTCCTGCGCGAGCTGTGCCACGTCGCCGGCGCACCGGGGCTTCGGCTTCGACGCGATGTACGCCGGTACGGTCGGACCCGACCCGTCCGGCGCGATCTTCCACAGTGGACCCGCGCCCGCGCGGACCCGAGTTGCCGGCGTTCGACGTGATCACATCCCGGCACTGGTTCGAGCACATCGACGACCCGTACGAGTTCCTTGCCGACCTGCGCGAGCAGGCCGGCGACCGGCCGGTCCACGGCTACCTCGAGGTGCCCGACGCCTGCTACGACCTGGCCACCGCCGGCTGGGAGGTCATCTACCCGCACGTGTCCTACCTCGACGCGTTCTCCCTACGCACGATCGTGGAGCGGGCCGGCTGGCGGGTGGAGGACACCGGCACGCTTTTCGCGGCATGTTCCGCTTCATCGAGATGTCGAACGTGGGATCGTGACTCCGGTGCCGCCGGCCTGGCGACGACGCCACTGCCCGGGCTCGCGGATCGCGACCCGTCAACTGGAGTCGGTCGGCCGGATTCGCCGGGCGCCACTGCGGCGAACGGCGCAAGTGGCAGGACCGGATCGCGCCGCTCGTCGCGGCCGGGCGCGGCCGGTGCTGTGGGGCGCCGGCTCCCGCGGGGTCCAGTTCCTGACCTTTGCCGACCCGGACCGTCGGCTGGCCGCCGTGGTGGATCTGAACCCGCGCAAGTGGGGCCGGTATCTTCCGGTCACCGGGCACCGGGTCGACCCGCCGACGACTCTGACCGAGCTGCAGCCGACCGCGGTGATCATCACGAACCCGGCCTACCGTATCGAGATCGCGGATCAGCTCGCCGAACTCGGTGTTACCGCCGAGATCCTCGTCGCCTGACCCTGCGTTATAGATCGCGGCGGGCCGAACAATCCTTGAGTTCAAGTTCGGTTCCTTTCGGCCGTCGCGATCATCGGCCGGCCTGGCCACTGCCGCGGGACAAAGGCGAGCCGGGCACCGTATCGGTGCCCGGCTCGGAATGACTGTGAGCTGGATGCTGGACGCGTCAACTCTGGACGACGCTGGCCGCGACTCGGGCCGCCTCGGCGTCGGTGGTCTCCTCGGTGGACTCAGCTGACGCGCCGGGTTCGCCGGCCGTACTCTGCGCCGGGATGTGGGGCTTCGAGTCGGCCGTGACGGCCTCCCCGTTGATGACGCCCGGGGCGCTCTGGTCGGGACCGCTCGGTTCAGTGGTACTGGCTTGCGTGGTTGTGGTCACTTCGGTGTTCGTCGATTCATCGGTGAGCTCTGGATGCGGTTGCGGGTCGGCGGAGAGCTCCGGTTCAGGCTTGGGCTCGTCCGTCGGCTCCGGCGTCGTCGTGTGCGGCTGCTCCCAGGTGGGCGCGACCGCGATCTGCTGGGCCACGTCACGACCGTTGGTCTCGTGCTCGTGACCATCGTGCTCGTGACCATCGTGCTCGTGACCATCGTGCTCGTGACCATCGTGCTCGTGACCATCGTGCTCGTGCCCGTGGTTGGGCCCGTCATGGTCGTGCGACTCGTACGGGTGGAATGGGTTGTGCGGTGCCTGCTCGGCGACCGGTGCCGCAACAAGCGGCTCCGCGGGCACCGGCTCGGCCTCGGTAGGTCCGGCGTCGGTGGCGGTGAGAATATCCTCCGCCTCCTCTCGGGCCCGGCTCACCAACGCCTCTGCCTCGGTTCTGGCTTGCGCCAGCAAGGCCTCGGCGTCGGCCAGGGTGCTGCTGCGACCGTGCTCGGCCTCGGTGGCGAGCCGGTCGGCGCTGGTACGCGCGGAGGTCAGGTGCTCGTCGGCCTGGGCGCGCAACCCGGCCGCGTAGGACTCCGCATCGGAGCGCAACTCGCGTACCGCGGCAGTTGCGGCCGCCTCGATCTCCGCGAGTTCTCTCTCCACTGTGGTGCGTCGTTCGGCGTGCTCCTGCTCGGCGTCGACCCGGCGCTTGGTCAGCTCGGCGTCGAGCTCGGCCGCTCGCGCCTTGGCCAGCGAGTCCACGTTGGCAAGTCGCGCCATGATCGAACCCTCGGCCTCCACGCGCTGGCTGGCGACTTCCGCGATGGCAGACTCGCGCAACGCCTGGATCTCAGCCTCGGCCGCGCTGCGCAACGCGGCCAGCTCACTCGCGAGGGCGTTGCGCTGTTGCGCGGCCTCGTCCTCGACCTGCTTGCGGACCTGAGCCGCGTGGGCCTCGGTCTCGTCCTTGACCTTGTCGGCGTATGCCTTGGTGGCGTCACCGACCCGGGTGGATTCCTGCAAGGCGGCGGTGTAGAGCGCGTCCACGTCGGAGCGCACCCTTGCCGCATAAGACTTTGCGGTCTCCACCTCCGCGGCGAGCGCCTCACGACGCTTGATCGCCGCCTGTTCCTCCTCGGCTCGCCGGGTGGCGAGCGACTGCTCGAAACTGTTTGCCGCGTCTTGGGCGCGGACCTCAAGCTCGGCCCGAGTACGGGCGAGCGCGGCCTCCCTCTCGGCGAGTTCCCGGGTCACCCGGTCGCGGATCTCGGCTGCCTGCTCCTCGGCGAGGGCGAGGATCTGTTCGGCACGAGCACCGAGATGGCGATAGGAAACCCCTTCGCCGGGAGCGGTCATGAGCCGCCGTGCGTTGGCGACCTCCTGCTGCATCTGCTGGACGTGTTGGTTCAGCACGTTGATCTGTGCGTAGAGTTCCTCGCGTTCAGCCGTCAGCGCGGCCACCTCCGCCTCCACCTGCTGCACATATCGATCCACCTGGCGCTTTTCGTAGCCCCGCAGAGCCACCTCGAAGGTGGGCTCCGTGGGCGCGCCGAAGGGGAACGATTCGGGGACGGAAGACATGTCACCTATCCTCACATGTCCGGTCCACGAACGCAGGCCCTGAAAATTCAGGAATTTGAGGCGTGTCGCGCTCGCCGCGCCGGCATCTGTCCTTTGTGGTCACACAAGTACGGCCGGCTGGTCAGCCGGCCGTACCCGTTCGTGTATTCGCGATGGTGCCCGGTTGTACCGAGGCTGATCAGCCGTCCTGCTTGGGCCCACCCTGGCCGGGGACGATGCCGGCGAGGCCGGAGAGCATCTGACCCAGCTGCGAGGTGACCGCGTTCTTCTGCCGAGTGAGGTCCTCGAGTTCGCGCCGCGCCGCACCGGTGGTGAGCTCGGCTTCGCTGCGGGCCTCGGAGAGCACCCGGTGGGCCTCGGCCCGGGCGTCGTTGACGGTCTTGTCGGCGAGCGACTTCGCCTTCTCGATGGTGTCGGTCGCGTGCCGCTCGGACTCGATGCGGCGTGCCTCGGCCCGCTGCTCGATCTCCTTGGCCCGCTCCTCGGCGGACCGGGCCCGCAGCTCGGCCTCGCCCACGAGCTTGTTCGTGTTGGCGACGGCCGCGGCGTGGCGCTGACCCTCTTCGCGCTCGGCCTTCTCGCGTCGTTCGGCGAGCTCGAGCGAGAGCGCCTGCAGTTCCTTGTCGCGGCGGTCCTTCGCCTCGGCGTACATCTTAGCCGCCTCGGCGCGCTTCTCCTCCGCCTCGCGAGCGGCCTTGGCCCGCAGCTGGGTGATCTCCCGCTCGGCGGTCGCCCGCATCGTGGCGACCTCACGCTCGATCGTCGACTTCAGCTCCGCGACCTCGTGCGCGGTTGAGGCGCGCAACTGCTTGGTGTCGCGGTCGGCGTCGGTGCGCAGGGTGTCCGCCTCGCGGCGAGCCTGCACCCGTACCTCGGCCGCCTCGCGCTCGGCCACCGTGCGCAGGTTGCCGGCATCGCGCTCGGCCGATGCCTTCATCGCCGCGGCCTCGGCCCGCGCCTTGTCGGTGATCTCGCGGGCCTCCAGGCGAGAGCCGGAGATGATGCCTTCGGCATCGCGCTTGGACTCGCCACGGTGCTCGTTGGCCTGCTCCTCGGCGAGCCGCAGAATCTGCTCCACCCGGGTGCCGAGACCGGACAGCGTGGGGCGGCCGCTCTCCTCGAGTTGCTTGGACTGGTCGGTCAGCCTCTGCTGCGCTGACGTGAGCGCCTGCTCGGCCTGCTTCGAGCGCCGAATCGATTCGTTGAGTCGTTGTTCCGCCTCGGCCCGCGCAGCCTCCGACTGCGCCAGTGCAGCGTTGAGGCGCTGGACGAAGTCGTCAACCTGAGGCCGGTCGTAGCCGCGAAGCACGACCGTGAAGTCAGGCTGAGAGTTGGCGTTCTCAAAGAACGTCAGGGAAGACTGCTGAGCCATGCCGCACATACTTGCAGACGCCCCCTAGCACTTCGCAAGGGCGTCGGCCGACTAATCGCACCTTGTGGGCATGGTCCACCGTTGCCGGCGGATCGGGACGACTCGAGCGGGCCGAAACTGTACCTTTTGCAGGCTTATGCGCCAGGGCCGACCCTCACCTCGTGGCACCGCCCGGATAACGACCGTCCGCCGAGCGAGGATACGAGATTGTTACCTGGCTCCGACGCTCTATCTACCGCGGAAAATATTGATGGCGTTCTCGTGCTTGGCCCGCCTCTCGACGTCGCGCACTCCGAGCCCATCGTCGGGAGCCAGACAGAGCACGCCGACCTTGCCCTGGTGGGCGTTGCGGTGCACCTCGTACGCGGCCTGCCCCACGTGATCCATGGAGTACGTCTTGGACAGGGTCGGGTGGATCCGGCCGCGGTCGATGAGGCGGTTGGCCTCCCAGGCCTCGCGGTAGTTGGCGAAGTGCGAGCCGACGATTCGCTTGACGTTCATCCAGAGATACCGGTTGTCGTACTGGTGCATGAAGCCGGACGTCGAGGCGCACGTGACCACGGTGCCGCCGCGCTTGACCACGAATACCGAGGCGCCGAACGTCTCCCGCCCCGGATGCTCGAAGACAATGTCCGGATCATCGCCGCCGGTGAGCTCCCGGATCTTCGCCCCGAGCCGGCGCCACTCGGCCGGGTCCTGGTTCTCGTCGTCCTGCCAGAACTGGTACGCCTCGGCGGTCCTGTCGATCACCAGCTCGGCGCCCATGGCCCGGCAGAGCTCCGCCTTCTCCGGCGAGGAAACGACGCACACCGGCACGGCACCGCCATTGAGCGCGAACTGCGTCGCGTATGAGCCGAGCCCGCCGGAGGCGCCCCAGATGAGCACGGTGTCGCCCTGCTTCATCTGGGCGCCGTGAGCGGAGACCAGCTGGCGGTACGCCGTCGAGTTGACCAGCCCGGGGCAGGCCGCCTCTTCCCACGTCAGGTGACGTGGCTTGGGCATCAGTTGATTCGCCTTCACCAGTGCCATCTGGGCTAGGCCGCCGAAGTTCGTCTCGAAACCCCAGATCCGTTGCTCCGGGTCGAGCAGCGTGTCGTCGTGGCCGGCCGCGTCCTCGAGCTCTACCGAGAGGCAGTGCGCGACGACCTCCATGCCGGGCTTCCACTTCGTGACGCCCGCACCGACCCGCAGCACCACGCCGGCCAAATCGGAGCCAACGATGTGGTACGGCAGGTCGTGGCGCTTGGCCAGGTCGGAGATCCGGCCGTAGCGCTGAAGGAAGGAGAAGGTGGAGACCGGCTCGAAGATCGAGGTCCAGACGGTGTTGTAGTTGATCGCGCTCGCCATCACCACGACCAGCGCCTCGCCCGGACCCAGTTCGGGCGTGGGGACCTCTTGCACGTGCAGTGACTTGCGGGGGTCCTTGTCACGGCTCGCCATGCCGTCGAACATCGTGGCCTCTTCGGCGCGCACGACAACGGCCTGGTACGACGTCGGTACCGGAATCGAGGCGACCGCCGTCAGGTCGGGCGACGCCGTCCCCTCCGCGGCCATGATCACTTCGAGGATGTTCTGCATGGCGCCGAACCTCATCTCGGGAACTGGTCTCGTCACGGGGCCGGACGTGCGTCGGCCAGCTGTGCGTCGGCCCGGGGAGGGCAGCGCCCGCCCGGTCAGGCGACAGCGCAGCACCGACATCCTTGTGTCTCATGAGGTTACTGCCCGGTAGGTGTCCGTCGGAACCAGTCTGTGAAAAAACGCACTAGCGTGCGCGCGGCTACCCGGACGATCTGGCGACCTCCGTCCAGCCCTGCGGCGGTCCAAAGTCATCCCAGTTGGTCACACACTGGGCACCTTTGGGCTCCATCTAGCCCCAGTTGGTCACCAACTGGGGCTAGATGGGGCTAGATGGGGCTGGATGTGCGCTGCGTCGGGTGCGGAGTGCCGCCGCCGCGACGTCAGGTGCCGGCGAGGCGGGCCACGATGGGGGCCGCGGCGTCCACGTTGGACCCCAGGTGGAAGTAACTGAAGCCGTGACGCTCACGAGTTTCGAGCAACTTCTCGACGCATTCCTCGACCGAACCGTGGAGCACCGATGGCGACGCGGCCTTCGCCTCCGGCGAGATCTGCTGGGCCAGGCTCGACGTCGAGCCCAGCTCGATGCCGTTGTGGCGCACCCGCAGGTCGAAGATGCGTAGCTGGTATTCCAACTCGTCCGGATCCCGGCCGGCGGCGGTGGCGGCCGACCGTACCCACGCCAGCCTCTGGTCGATCTTGGCTGGCGTCATGTCCGTCACGGCAGCGCTCGGATCCACGCCGGTGGCCATGCGGGCGTTGACCCCGATGATGTCGGCCGTGCGGCCGGCCAGCTCGAGCACCCGCCGCCCACCGCCACCCACGAGCAGCGGAGGGCGTGGTCGTTGGGCTGGTTTGGGCAGGCCATCGAGCTCGGTGATCTGGTAGTAGCGGCCACGGTAGGTCACCGGCTTGTCCTCGAAGAGCGCCGTGATGATGTCGAGTGCCTCGGCCAGCCGCTCGACCCGTACCGACGGCTCGTCGAAGGGCAACCCGGCGGCGTCGTGGTCGTCGCGCTGCCAGCCGGCCCCGAGGCCGAGCTCGACCCGGCCACCGGAGTACACGTCGAGGTTGGCCATCGACTTGTGCAACAGCACCGGATGCCGGAAGTCGTTGCAGAACACCATGCCCAGCACCCGTAGCCGGGTCGTCGCCTCGGCGGCCACGGTCATGGCGACGATCGGGTCCATGGCCCAGCCGTGGCTGAAGTGGTCGGAGATCGCGGCCGTGGCGAACCCGAGATCCTCGATGCGGCGCAGCTCATCCCGCCACTGTGGAATCGGCCGGTTGAGGCTCGGCATCGAGATGGCGAATCGAAACGGACGCGGCTGGCTGATCGCGTACCTCCCTGGTCGGCGCACCTGACTGTACGCGGGCAGGCATCCGTGATCTAGGGCAAATCGTCATTGATAAATATCGACTCGCCCGGATTCGACCTAGATCACGAATCGCGGGTGCGAGCAGGTTCGACCAGCTCGACGAGGACGCCACCCGCGTCTTTGGGATGCACGAAGTTGATCCGGGAGTTCGACGTGCCTCGACGGGGGCTGTCGTACAAGAGCCGGACGCCTCGCTCTCGCAGCGCTTCGCAGGCGGCGTCGATGTCGTCGACCGTGTACGCCACCTGCTGCACTCCGGGCCCGTTGCGATCGAGGAACTTCGCGATCGTCGACTCCGGCGTCAGCGGGGCCAGCAGCTGGATGCACCCCCCCTCGGTGGTCGGACCCACCGCGAGCATGGCCTCCCGTACCCCCTGCTCCTCATTGGTCTCCGCGTGCACGCAGCGCATGCCGAAGACCCGGCCGTAATACGCGATCGCCTCGTCCAGGTCGGCCACCGCAACGCCGACGTGGTCGATGCGCCGGAGGCCGATGCCTGTGACCGATTCCGCAGCGGTCGCGGGATTGGTGTCCGAAGTCATGGCGTTAGTCTGACCGAACCAACGTTAAGTTGCGCAGGAGGGCCGTCTTGTGACATCGGTGATCATAAATGGAGCGCGGACCCCGATGGGCCGGCTCTACGGGAACCTCAAGGACCTTCCGGCCACCAAGCTCGGCAGCGTTGCGATCGCCGCGGCGCTGGAGCGTTCGGGCGTGTCGCCCGATCAGGTGCAGTACGTGATCATGGGTCAGGTGTTGCAGGCCGGCGGCGGGCAGATGACCGCGCGCCAGGCGGCGGTCGGCGCGGGCATTCCGATGACGACCCCGTCGCTGACGGTCAACAAGGTCTGCCTCTCCGGGCTCGATGCGATCGCCCTGGCGGACCAGGTGATCCGGTTGGGCGAGTTCGACATCGTCGTCGCCGGCGGGATGGAGTCGATGACCAATGCCCCGCACCTGTTGATGGGCTCGCGGGTCGGGTTCAAGTACGGCGACGTGACCATGGTCGATCACATGGCGCTGGATGGTCTGACCGACGCCTACGACGGCGTCTCGATGGGCGAGTCCACCGATCGGCAGAACGCCAAGCGAGGCATTGCCCGCGACGAGCAGGATGCGTTCGGCGCCCGCAGCCACCAGCTCGCGGCCGCCGCGCAGAAGAACGGCGCCTTCGCCGAGGAAATCACCCCGGTGACCATCACCCAGCGCAAGGGCGATCCCATCGTCATTTCGGAGGACGAGGGTGTGCGCGGCGATACGACGGTCGAGGTACTGGCCAAGCTCCGCCCGGCCTTCGCCGCGGACGGCACCATCACCGCCGGTACGTCCTCCCCGATCTCTGACGGCGCCTGTGCCGTCGTTGTGATGAGCAAGTCGAAGGCCGAGGAGCTGGGCCTGGCCTGGCTGGCGGAGATCGGCGCGCATGGCAACGTGGCCGGCCCGGACAACTCGCTGCACTCGCAGCCGGCCAACGCGATCATGCAAGCGCTGAAGAAGCAGGGCCTGACCGTGGCGGACCTCGACCTGATCGAGATCAACGAGGCCTTCGCGTCGGTCGGCATCCAGTCCACGAAGGACCTGGGCGTGAGCCCCGACATCGTCAACGTCAACGGGGGAGCGATCGCCCTCGGCCACCCGATCGGGATGTCCGGGGCGCGGCTGGTGCTCACCCTCGCCCTCGAGCTGCGCCGCCGGGGCGGCGGTACGGGGGCAGCGGCCCTCTGTGGCGGCGGTGGTCAGGGCGACGCGTTGATCATCAAGGTACCGTCGGCAGCATGACCTCGTTGCTGAGCCCGCAACTCGTCAAGACTGGGCCACCACTCCGACAGGTCTTGAAGAGTTGCGGGTGGTGACGACCTCGGTGCGGCGTTCCCGGGATGTGTCCGCGCTCGTCGCGGGAGCCCGGGAAGGCGATCCTCGGGCCGTTGCCCGGCTGGTGAGCCTGGTCGAGGACGGAGACGAGTCCCTCCCGGAGATCGCCGCCGCCCTCGCTCCGTACACCGGTCAGGCCCAGGTCATCGGCCTGACCGGCTCACCCGGCGTGGGCAAGTCGACGCTCACTAACGAGCTGGTCCGGGCCTACCGCCGCCAGGGACTCCGGGTGGGGGTGCTCGCCGTCGATCCGTCGTCGCCGTTTACGGGCGGAGCGATCCTCGGCGACCGGGTCCGGATGCAGGATCACGCGGTCGACCCGGGCGTCTACATCCGCTCGATGTCAAGCCGTGGCCACCTCGGCGGGCTCTCCGCGGCGACGCCCCAGGCGGTGCGGGTGCTCGAGGGAGCCGGGTGCGAGCTCGTCCTGGTCGAGACGGTGGGCGTGGGCCAGGCTGAGGTTGAGGTCGCCTCGCTCGCCGACACCACGGTCGTGCTGCTGGCCCCGGGCATGGGGGACGCGATCCAGGCGGTCAAGGCCGGGATCCTCGAGATCGCCGACGTGTTCGTCGTCAACAAGGCGGACCGGGACGGCGCCGACGCAACGTACCGCGACATCCAGGGCATGATCGCCCTCGGTGAACGCGGCCCGGGCGAGTGGCGACCCCAGGTCGTACGGGCCGTGGCCGCTCAGGGCACCGGCATCGAGGACGTCGTGAACGCCATCGCCAAACATCGCAGTTGGCTCATCGAGAAGGATCACCTGCGCGAGCGCCGGGAAGCCCGGGCGGCGGCCGAGGTGGAGAACATCGCGCTCGGCACGCTGCGGGCCAAGCTCGGCTCGGTACGGCACGGGGATGCCCTGCCGGCGCTGGCGGCCGACGTCGCGGCCGGCCGGATGGACCCGTACGCCGCGGCCGCCCGTTTGGTGGCGGCCGTCACCGACTGAGTCTCACCCCGGCCGCCGGGCTCGACTTCCGACGCCCGGAGTGGGATCTTGGCTGCCATGGACGTGGTGGTAGCCGGTTCGGTTCTGGCCGTCTCGGATGTGAGCGTGGCGTACGACCGGCGCGAGGTGCTCGGGGACGTATCCATTGACGTGACACCGGGCCGGGTGCTTGCGGTCACCGGACCCTCCGGAGCGGGCAAGACCACGCTGCTGTCGGCGATGGCGGGGCTGGTCCGGCCGGTCCGAGGCACGGTCAGGTTCAACGATCAGCCGCTGAAGGACCGCGATCACGCCGTGGCATTGAACATCGTGATCGTGCCGCAGGACAACGGGCTCGCGCCGATCCTGACCGCCGCCGAGAACATCCAGATCGCCCTCGTCGCCTGCGGCGTCAAGCCGCCGGAGGCACGTCGCCGTACCGTCGAGGCCCTCGACCGGCTCGGCCTGTCCGAGCAGGCGGATCAGCTGGTGGAGGAGCTCTCGGGCGGACAACAGCAGCGCACCGCGCTCGCCCGTGGCCTGGCTCTGCGCGGCGCCGTGCTCCTGGCCGACGAAGTCACCAGCGAGCTCGACGCGCAGAATCGGCAGCGGGTGCTCGACCTGCTCCGGTCGGAGGCCGAGCGGGGTGCCGCGGTCGTTTTCGCCACGCACGACCCCGAAGCCGCTGCCGCCTGCGACGCGGAACTCCACCTGACGGACGGGCGCGCGTCGCTGGTCCGTTGATCTTGCAAGGAAGGGCACCTTCCATACGGAAATCCGCGATAAAGGGTCCCCTTCTCGCGCTCGCGGGCCTTAGCGATCGTTAAGGCGGGCGGGTTAGGATCGCGGGAGGTCGCAACGGCTCCCGGAGGATCGCATGGACGCGGACGGCATCGAGGGCGGACGACGCCGCTGGCGCGAGCGCTACGACGCGGCGAAGGTCCGGGATGCGGACTTCACCACGCTGTCCGGCATGGAGGTGGACCCGGTCTACGGGCCGCCTGAAGGATCCGACGTTCCCGGCTTCGAGCGGATCGCCTGGCCGGGGGAGTATCCGTACACCCGCGGCCTCTATCCCACGGGCTACCGGGGTCGGGCCTGGACGATCAGGCAGTTCGCCGGCTTCGGCAACGCTCGGCAGACCAATCAGCGGTACCGGATGATCCTCGACGCCGGCGGCGGTGGTCTCTCGGTCGCGTTCGACATGCCGACCCTGATGGGGCGGGACTCGGACGACACGCACTCGCTGGGCGAGGTTGGCCATTGCGGCGTGGCGGTGGACTCCGCCGCCGACATGGACGTGCTCTTCGACGGCATCCCGCTCGACAAGACCACCACGAGCATGACGATCTCCGGACCGGCTGTCCCGATCTTCTGCATGTACCTGGTGGCCGCCGAGCGTCAGGGGGCCGATCTGTCCACTCTGGACGGTACCCTGCAGACCGACATCTTCAAGGAGTACATCGCGCAGAAGGAGTGGCTGTTCGCGCCTGAGCCGCACCTGCGCCTGATCGGCGACCTGATGGAGTACTGCGCCCGCGAGATCCCCCGGTACAAGCCGCTGTCGGTCTCGGGCTACCACATCCGGGAGGCCGGGTCGACCGCGGCGCAGGAGCTCGCGTACACGCTGGCCGACGGGTTCGCGTACGTGGAGCTGGGGCTGTCCCGGGGCCTCGACATCAACACCTTCGCGCCCGGGCTGTCGTTCTTCTTCGACTCCCACGTCGACTTCTTCGAGGAGATCGCCAAGTTCCGGGCGGCGCGCCGGATCTGGGCCCGGTGGCTGCGCGACCGCTACGGCGCCACCTCGGAAAAGGCACTGTGGCTTAGGTTCCACACCCAGACCGCGGGGGTGTCACTCACCGCGCAGCAGCCGGTCAACAACGTGGTACGGACGGCAATCGAGGCGTTGGCGGCGGTGCTCGGCGGCACCAACTCCTTGCACACCAACGCGCTCGACGAGACCCTCGCGCTGCCCACCGACGAGTCCGCCGAGATCGCGCTGCGTACCCAGCAGGTGATCATGGAGGAGTCCGGGGTGACCAATGTGGCCGACCCGTTGGGCGGCTCGTGGTACATCGAGGCGCTCACCGACAAGATCGAGGCAGAGGCCGAGCGGATCTTCGAGCGCATCCTGGCGATGGCGCCGGCGGACAAGCCGACGATGACGGCTGGCATCCTGCGCGGCATCGAAGACGGTTGGTTCATGGCGGAGATCGCCGACGCCGCCTTCACCTACCAGCAGGCGCTGGAAAAGGGGACCAAGAAGATCGTCGGGGTCAACGCGCACACCGGTACGGTCGCCCGGGACCTGGAGATCCTGCGGGTATCCCACGAGGTGGAGATCGAGCAGCGCGATGTGCTCGGCCGGCGCCGGACCGCCCGCGACAACGGCCGGGTCGAGGCCGCCCTCGCGGCCATGGTCGCCGCCGCCCGCACCGAGGAGAACCTGATTCCGACGATGCTCGAGGCCGCCCGCGCCGAGGCGACGCTCGGCGAGATCTGCGACGCGCTTCGGGCCGAATGGGGCACCTACCGCGAGCCCGCTCGGTTCTAGCCGCGCTCAGTTACGGCGGTCGCCGCCGCGTTTGGTTACCTGCGGTCAGCACGGTCCTTGGTTGATCGCCGAGCACTGACGATCGTCCGTTCGTGGGCCGTCCGTTCGTGGGTCCGTTCGTGGGCGGTTTGTTCGTGGGCCGTTCGTTCGTGGGCCGTTCGTTCGTGGGTGGTTTGTTCGCGGGCGGTTCGTTCGTGGGCCGTGATCGCCGGGCACGGGGGCGCTTGGGACGCGCCGGCGGTCTGCGCCACGTGACCTTGCACAGCGATCGCCGGGCGCGGGCGCGGCGGAGACACGCCGGCGGTCCGCGGCACGTGACCTTGCACGATGATCCGAAGCCCCAGTGATGGCGGGGTGGGACCGGCCCGCCCGATACCTCAACTGCACCCAGTGATCGTGGGAGCGTGGGAGCGTTCCCAAATCTGACCGGATGGGGGTCGACGTGGTCGTTCCCAGCGACTAACGTCCGCCCGGTCATGGGGCGACGGCGGCCCGGTCAGGTGGCGCGGCGAGGGCTGGGAATCGATGTTCGGACTGGTGCTGGGCGCACTGCGAGCCCGCCGTGCACAGACCATCGCCCTCTTCGCGTTGACGCTCCTGGCCGGTCTCGGGGCATCGGCCGCTCCGTGGTTCCTGGCCTGGGGACGCGACGCCGTCGCCGACGCGAACATCGCCTCAGCGCCCGGCACCGAACGGGTCGTCGTCGGCTCCGGGGCGGTGCGTTACACGGCCGGCGGCCCGAGCCCGTTGCAGGTCCTGCGGGACCGGGTCGGGCAGGACCTGAGCATCCACGGTGGCCAGATCGTGGTCGGCGCCGCCCTCTTCGCATCAGTGCAGGCGGCGGATGATCCGGACGCGCTGCCCGCCGGGCTGTACCTGCACTACCGCGACGGAGTGTGCGAACAGCTCACCGTGGAGGGTCAATGCCCCACCGGCGACGGTGACGTGATCATTTCCCGGGCGACGGCCGGAACCCTCGGGCTACACATCGGCGACCGGGTGCGGTTCGAGGGCTTCCGGCTGCCAACTCCGATCAGCCTGCGGATCAGCGGCCTCTACGACGTCACCGACCCGATCGGCCCGTACTGGTCCGGCACGGACCTACTGTCCACTGTGGCCGGCGGCACGACCGTCGAGGAGCCGGCGTTCGTCAGCGAGTCGACGATGTTCGGCGCCCGGCCCGACGGCCTGGATCTCGAATTCCACCTGGTGCTGCCCGACAGCGCCTTCGACACTCCCGATCTCGACCTGGCCGCCGTGTTCGCGCGCGCTTCCGCCGATCTTCGACAGGCCAACTTCGAGGTAGAGACCGAGGCCACCAGGCTCATCAACCGGATCGCCCGCGATCGGCAGCTCATCGAACTGGGCATCACCGTCGCCGCCGCGCAGCTCGTTCTGATCTGCTGGGTCGGGCTGTTTCTCGCTGTGCGCCACACCTCCGACGAGCGGCGTGGGGACATCGGGCTGCTCAAGCTGCGCGGAGCCGCGCCGTCGCGGATCTGGGCACTGACCGCCCAGCAGAGCGCGCTGCCGATGGTCATCGGCGCGGTGCTTGGTTGGCTACTCGGGTACCTCGCGGCCGCCGGCCTAGCTCGCAGCCTGTCAGCCCCGGCCCACACGGCCGCGACGGATCCGGTCCGGTCGCTCTGGCTCTCCATCGCCGCCGCGGCATTGGCCTGCCTCGGCGCCCTCGCCTCGGCGGTGGCCGCGGAGTGGCGGGCGCTCGGAGCGCCGGTGGTGGCGTTGCTGCGCCGGGTTCCGAGCGGTCATCGTGGCTGGCGGGCCGACGTCACGGAGCTGGTCGTGGTGCTACTCGCGCTCGTCGGGGTCTACCAGGGACACGCCGAGCTGAGCAGCGCTGGCGAGCCGTCGGTGCTCGCATTGCTCGCACCGGGCTTGGTCGGTCTAGCGGTCGCGCTCGTCGTCGCCCGGACGCTACCGGTGATCTCGAGCGGAGCTGGGCTCGCGGCGTTGCGGGCCGGCCGGCCCGGGCTTGCGCTCGCCGCGCTTCACGTCGGTCGCCGACCGGGCACCCACCGGGTGTTCGCGGTGCTGGCTGTCGCCGCGGCCGTCTTCACGACGGCGACGTTGTTCTGGCAGACGGCGACGGTGGCCTGGCGGGAGCGGGCGGTCCAGGAACTCGGCGCGGACCGGGTGCTCATGGTCCAGGCCGACGGTGCGGCCCGGCTTTTGGCCGCGGTACGGGCGGTCGATCCCGAGGGCCGGTACGCGATGGCGGTGGCCCGGACCGAGGGCCCGCGCACCGCGGACCGGGTGGTCGCCGTGGACGCCTCGCGGCTGGCGCGCGTGGCTCAGTTGTCCGCCGGCGACCTGCTGCACCCGGCGCTTCCACAACCGCCGCAGGTACGCGATGGCCCGCTGCGCCTGGACGTCGCCGGGCCGACCGGGTTGCGCGACGACGAGTCGGTGGGCTTGCGGCTGCGTCTGAACACAGTGGACGGTGTCGCGCACCTGGTCGATTTCGCGTCGCTGGCGCCGGGCCGACGGGTGATCGAGGCGACCGTGTCCGGATGCGTGCCGTCGTGCCGCCTGGTCTCGCTGGAGCTCGTGGCACCCGTGTTGGTCAACCGGTTCCGTCCGGCCACAGTCGAGGTGTACGGCCTGGCCCAGGCGGCGGGCGATGTCGTCACGCCCGCGGTGCTCGGCGATGTCACCCGGTGGCGACCCCAGCTCGGGCCGACCGGGATCGGCCCGGTGGTGCAGGCCCGTGACGACCGGCTTGCTCTCTCGCTCTACACCGGCCCCCGGCCACCGGGCCAGCGCATCGATGCCCGGGTGCTGCCCGTGTCGGCGCCGGCGCCGCTGCCGGTCGTGTTGGCCGGCGCCCGCCCCGAGCCGCGCAAGGCCGGCGACGAACGGATCACGGTGCTCGGCGGGAGCAGCGTGCCGTACCAGGTCATCGCGAGCGTGCCGGTCCTGCCCCGCGTCGGCGCCGACGGCGTGCTGGTCGACCTCGAATACGCGCTGCGCAGCAACGACGGGCCCGCCGAGTCGGCCGCGCTTGAGGTCTGGTTGACCGCCGACGCGCCCGAATCGATCGTCGCCGGGTTGGCCCAGCATGGCGTTCGGGTGCTCGCCGAACGTACGGTCACCCAGCGCGCGAGCGACCTGGCGGGGCACGGCCCGGGGCTCGCCCTCCGGTTCCAGTACTTCTCCGCCGCCGTGATCCTGCTGCTCGCCGCGGGGACGGTGGTGGTTGGCTCCACTGTGGAGCATCAGGGCCGCGTGGCCGAGCTGGTCGCGCTGCGTGGGCAGGGCCTGACCGGGCGCGAGGTTGCCGTGGCCGGTTATGCCGGCACCGGCTTCCTGCTCGGGACGGCGTTGCTGACCGGGGTCTTCTCGGCCCTCGTGGCTCAGCTCGCCGTCACCGCGTCGCTGCCGGTGTTTGCCGACGGTTGGGCGTTGCTGCCGCTGCCGTCCGGCGTGACGCCGGGGTCGCTCGGGGTGGCTGCGACGACCGTACTGGCGGTCATCGGGCTCGCCGCGCTGGCCGGGGCAGCGCGACTGGTGGGCGCGGTGAACGCCGGTCCTCCGCCCCAGGACGACCGATGATCCGGCTCGTGTTGTCGATGATCGTCGCGCGCCGGGCGCAGGCGGTAACGGTCTTCGTGCTCGCCGCGGTGGCGGTCGCGGCGGCCGTCGCCGGGCCGGTCGCGCTGAACACCGTGGACGAGGCGATCGTGCGACAGGAGGTCGAGGCCGCTAGCAACGCCGAGCGCTCGATATCGGTCACCGCCTTCGTGAACCCCTCCGAACCACAGGCGGCCAAGCAGTTCGACACTCTCGCCACGCTGCTCACCCTGCCCGGGTTCGACCCGATCCGGGCCGGTGAGCTGGAGGCATTCGGACCGGTCGGCCCTGGTTTCGACGTCACTCTCGCCTCGACGTCGCGGGTAGCCTTCCGCGATCGGCTCTGCGAACACGTCACCATCCTCAGTGGACGGTGTCTGGTCGGTGCTTTGGAGATCGTGGTAGGGGAGGACACGGCGGCCGCCACCGGACTGCGACCCGGTGACGTGGCCACCGTGCAGGCCGCGCGTTATGTGCTCGGCCGAGGCCTGCTGCCCGACGGCGAGCCGGCTCAGTTGACCGTGGTTGGGCTCTTTCGGCCGCGCGACCCGACCGAGCCCTACTGGGCGGCGCAGCGGTACTTCCCGGTCACCGCCGATGGCAGCCGACATGAGGCGGTCTTCACGACCGCGGTCACCTTCGACATCATCGACCATTCGCTCGGGCAGGCCTCGGTCGACGCCCTGGCACCGGCGTCGACTCTCACCGGCGAGCGGCTGGCCAGTCTTACGAACGAGATCGCTGCGGTCACCGAGCCGTTGCTCTCCGATACCACCTACGCGGTGAACACCGACCTTCCGGCCCTGTCGGCCCGGGTAGAGCGCAGCCGTGAACTCGCCGGGCAGCTGGTGCCGATCGCGTTCATACCACTCACGGCGATCAGTCTCTTCGTGATCTACCTCGCCGTGGGCTACGGGGTCTTCGGGCGCCGGCCCGAGCTTGGCCTGGTCGCGCTGCGCGGCGTGAGCACCGGTCGTCGTTGGTGGCTCGCCACCGGAGAGACGGCCGTGGCCATTCTCGCCGGTGCACCCGTCGGCTACGTGCTGGGTCACCTCGGCGTAGGCGCGGTGGCCCGGTGGCGGCTCGGCGCCGCTGATGGCGCGGCGCTGCGGACGGACAGCGTGCCGTACGCCGCCGCGGCCCTCGTGGTCGCGCTCGGGGTGGCGATGCTGGGTCAGCGGCGCGCGCTGCGTGAACCTGTCGTGGAGCTTTTGCGCGGCGTGCCCCGCGGTCGGATCGGCTGGCGGTCCATTGTGGTCGAAGCGCTGATCGGAGCGCTGGCGGTGGTGGCGACCGTACAGTTGCGCATCGCGGCCGACGGGCTGCCCGGCGTCGGATTGCTCGTGCCCGGCCTGGTCGTCGTGGCGGTTGCGGTCGTGGCCGCTCGGGCGTTCGTGCCCGTCGCGGGCATGGTTGCCCGGTCCGCGCTGCGGAGTGGTCGACTCGCCGCCGGCCTGAGCGCGGTCCAGCTGGCCCGCCGTCCGGGTAGCCAACGGCTGTTCGTGTTGCTCGCGGTCGCGAGCGCGATGCTCGCCTTTGTGGCCGCCGGTACGGATGTCGCCGCCCGGGCGCGCGAAGACCGGGCGTTGGTGGCCACCGGCGCCACCCAGGTACTGACGGTCGACCAGGCAGATCCGCAGCGGCTCCTCGCGGTGACCCAGGCCGTGGACCCGGATGGTGCGTGGGCGATGGCCGCGATGACCGTGGCCCAGGCGAACCCGACCGACCCACCGGTACTGGCCGTGGACAGCGCGCGGCTACCCAGCGTCTCGGTGTGGCGGCCCGAGTTCGGCGCGGACGCCGGGAGCGTGGCAAGGGCGCTGGCGCCGCCGGCCGCGCGGCCGTTCGTGTTCAGTGGCAGCCAATTGCAACTCGACCTCGAGACGGTACGCAACCCGGGCGAGCCGGCGCTGGAACTTGATGTCGAGTTTGTTCCGCTCGGGGGTGGGGACGTCATCAATGTCGCCGTCAAGGACCTCGCCGCGGGCCGGGCCACCCGACAGGTCGGCGTGAGCGGGTGTGCCAGCGGGTGCCGCCTAACGGGCCTGTCCATCCCGGTATTGCGGTCCGACCAGGTACGGCTGTACGTGCACGCCGTACGACAGGTCGATCCACCGGCCGACGTGGTACCCGCGGCGGATCTGATCCGGCGAGAGCGGTGGCGGCCCGATGAGATCACCCAGGTCGGCCCGTTCCAACAGGCCCTCGCCATCACGTCCGCCGGGTCGGCGTTCTTCGCCGGCGCCCTTCGCGTGGCCGCCGTGGACGCCCCGCTGCCCGTGCCCGTCGTGGGAGTCGGCGAGGCGCCGTCACAGCTCACGTCGCTCGACAACGCCGTGGTGATCACCCGACAGGTGGCCGGCCTCGCGCTGTTGCCGCGGCTGGGAACACGCGGGGTGCTGGTCGACCTGGACTATCTGGAGCGCACCGCGCTCTTCCCAGTACGGCGAGACAGCGCGGAGGTCTGGCTCGGGCCGGCGGCACCGTCCGATGCACCGGAGCGGTTGCGGAAGGCGGGGCTCGCGGTATCGAGTGAGACCGGCGTCGATGCGAGCCGGGTCGCGCTGGCGCGGCAGGGACCGGCTCTGGCGCTGCAGTTCCACCTCGCGGCGGCGATCTTCGGCATCTTGCTCGCGTTGGGTGGCCTCGGCCTGGTGGCCGCGGTCGACCGCCGGCAGCGCTCGACCGACTTCCGAGCCCTGCGCCAGCAGGGTTTGCCGGGGCGGTTGGTACGCCTGGCGGCCCTGTGGGGATACCTGTCAACGGTGTTGCTCGCGGCCGCAGCCGGGCTGGTCTGTGCCGGCGTCGCATGGTTGGCCGCCGGCGACCGGCTGCCGGTGTTCACTGACTCGTTGAACCTCCTCAATCCGCCTCGATGGCCGGCCTGGCCGTCGGTGCTGGCGCCGTGGGCTGCGGCCACGGCAACCATGGCGCTCGCGTCGTGGGCGGCGGCGGTGGCGTTGCGGCGCAGCGCCTCGAACGGAAGGGGATAGGACATTGTCCGGACTGGCGGTCACCTGTCGGCGCGTGGTGCATATCTACCGGGCCGAGGCGGGCGATGTCGTTGCCCTCGCCGGCGTCGACCTGACGATCGCGCCCGGGGAGATGGTGGCCCTCGTCGGCCCGTCGGGTTCGGGGAAGTCCACCTTGATCGCCTTGCTGGCCGGGCTCATGCGCCCGTCCGCGGGTCGGGTCAGCATTGGTACGTACGACATCGGAAAACTCAGTGATCCCGAAATCTCCCGGCTTCGCGGCACTGAGATCGGCGTCGTGTTGCAGGGCGCCGCCCGCAACCTCCTGCCGTACGCGAGTCTCAGTCGAAACATCTGGTTGGCGCAAAGTCGGGCTGCGAGCACCCGCGGCGTGCACCTGGACGACCCGGAACGAATCCTGGATCTGGTCGGACTGGGTGGCCAGGGCTCGGCCACCTTCGGCGAATTGGCGCCCGGTGCGCGGCAACGGGCCGCGCTAGCGGTCGGCATCGCGGCCGGGCCAGGGCTGCTCCTCGTTGACGAGCCGACGTCGCAGCTCGACACGACTGGCCGGGATGAGGTGGTGCACACACTGGAGACCGTCAACGCCGAGCGGGGCACCACGATCGTGGTCGTCACCCACGACGGTGAGGTCGGCGAGCGACTGGGCCGGGCGGTGACGATCCGGGACGGTCGGGTCGGCGCCGAGGGCCGGGGCGGGCAGGACTTCGCGGTCGTCGCCGGCGATGGCACGGTGCAGCTGCCACCGGAGGTGTTGGGAGAGTTCCCGCCGGGAACCCTGTTCACGGTTGACCGAGGCGACGGCGCGGTGAGCCTGGTGCCGAGTCTGCCGCCGACTCTCTCCGACCCGGGCATTGCGGCCAGTGGCGCAACGGGCGTGCCAGACTAGCAACCATGGACCCTCGCACCACACCCGCGATCCCGACGGTCATGCGCGGCGCGGTGGACCTCAGTGGGCTGCGCGAACGCGCCTCAGCGCCGCGGCCCGCCACTCCCGCGCCGATCGATGACGGCGCGAATCCGCCGTCCGAGCCCTCCGAGGGAGCAGTCACGATTATCGATGTAACCGAGGCGACGTTCCAGTCCGAGGTGCTCGAGCGCTCACTGACCACGCCGGTCGTGATCGATTTCTGGGCCGACTGGTGTGGCCCGTGCAAGCAGCTCTCGCCCGTCCTGGAGAAGCTCGCGATCGAGGGCGGCGGCTCGTGGGTGCTCGCCAAGATCGACGTCGATGCCAACCCGCGGATCGCCCAGGCGTTCCGGGTACAGGGCATTCCCATGGTGTTCGCGGTCGTCGGTGGGCAGCCGGTCGACGCGTTCACCGGCGTCGTTCCCGAGTCGCAGTTGCGGCCGTGGATCGAGGCGGTACTCAAGGCCGGCGGGGCCGCCGCGCCAGAATCGGAGGACCCAGCGCTGACCGCGGCCGATGACGCCTTGGTCGAGGGTGACCTCGACGAAGCCGAGCGGGCGTACAAGAAGATCCTGGCCGAGTACCCGGCGGACGAGGCGGCGACGGCCGGACTGGCTCAGGTCGGCCTGCTGCGTCGGGTCGACGGGATCGACCCGACCGTCGCCCTCTCCGCCGCGGCCCAGGCCCCGGACGACATCGACGCGCAGCTGCTCGCGTCCGATCTGGAGGTGCTCGGTGGGCAGGCGGACAAGGCGTACACGCGCCTGGTGGACCTGATCCGCCGGGTCAGCGGCGACGACCGGGATCGGGTGCGCAATCACCTCGTGTCCCTGTTCACCGTCGCCAGTGCCGATGACCCCGCCGTGGCTGCGGCGCGCCGCGCTCTCGCCAACGCACTGTTCTGAGGTCCCATGCGGATCGCCGTCCTCGATGCCCCCTCGAACCTGGGTCTGCGGCCCCCCACGGCCGGCTCGGTTCCGGGCTGTGCGAAAGCACCGGGGGCACTTCGCGACCACGGCTTGGTGGCCCGGCTCGGCGCACGGGACGCCGGCTGCCTGACGCCGCCGCGCTTCGACCCCGGCGATTGGCGTCCGGGCGACGGCGTGAGCCAGGCGGCCGACATCGCCCGCTACACGACCCGCCTGGCCGACCGGATCAGCGCCATCCTGACCGCCGGCGAGTTCCCGCTCATCCTGGGCGGTGATTGCTCGGTGGCGCTCGGATCGGCTCTGGCGATGAAACGGCTGGCTGAGGACCGGGGAGGACGGATTGGTCTGGTCTACGTGGACGCGCACTCCGACTTCCGGCACCCCGGTAACGCGCCCGTGGTGGGAGCCGCGGCAGGTGAGGCGCTGGCCCTGGTGACCGGTCGTGGGCAGGGCGACCTGGCCGGCATCGAGCAGCGGCGTCCGTACGTCCGGGACAGCGACGTCGTCCTGCTCGGAACGCGGCAGACCGATGAGCACCGGATGGACCTGCAGGCCGGGGGCTTCAACGTGCGGACCGCCCAGGACCTGCGCGCGCAAGGCGCCAACCGTACGGCGCAGTGGGCTCGCGGTCTGCTCGGCGCCTGCCTGGGCTACTGGTTGCATCTCGACGTCGACGTGCTCGACCCATCGGTGATGCCGGCCGTGGACGCTCCGGCGCCGGGCGGGATCGCCTATCCCGAGCTCGAATTGCTCCTTCGTGGACTGTTGACCGGCGAGGAATGCGTGGGCATCGAGGTCACCGTCTTCGATCCGGACTTCGACGTCGACGGTGTCTACGCGCAGGATCTGGTCAACACGCTCGTCTCGGTGCTCACAACGGCGGGGACGGGGGCTGCGCTCCGGCCGACGGCCGATGACCCGATGGTCATTCCCGCCCAGAACAAGCGGCCACGAAGCCGCCGCAGTCCCGCGACGTCCTAGCCCAGGACTGCGGCCGGTCGCCGCCGGGTCGTGACGAGGCCACCAGGAAAACTGAGGCCACCAGGCGAACTTAGGTGTCACTCTTCGCGGCTACACCCTCACAAGAGTAGTTACACCCTCAGGGTTGTGGACTTTGAACAAGTCATCCCGACCTCGGCGCGAAACGCCGGTACAGGTCCAATGTGGAACTACCGGTACGAAGGACTATCCGCGGCTCGCGTTCGCCGGGGCGGCGAAGACTTCCTCGCGTGTGTCGTCGAGCGCGGTCAGGAGCGCGCCCTGCAGCACAGGCTCCCCCGGTAGTGCAGTGACCACCACCCGGGGTGAGACCGGCGCGAGCCGGGCGACGTGGTTCTGCACCAGTTGGGCGAGGGCGTCGCCGCCGGCACTGCCGACGTCGCCGGCGATGACGACCAGGGAAGGGTCGACGACCACGGACACGGCCACCACACCGACCGCGATCCGCTGCGCGAGTTCCTCCAGCACCGGTTCGCCCACCTTGCCTCCGGCGACGACCTCGGCGACGGCCTCGGCGGCGGTGGGGGCATCAAACCCGTGAGCGCGGGCCAGATCGAGGACCGTCGTCTCGTTGATCGTGTGCTGGAACGAGGGCAGGACGCCGCGAGGATCGCCGGTACGGGTGAAGTCGGGCGGCTCGCCACCCGGCACATAGAGGTAGCCGATCTCGCCGGCCCAACCGGCCGTACCGCGGTGCAACCGTCCACCAAGGACGGTCGCCAGGCCGACACCGCGGCTGATCCAGACCAGCGCGAAGTCGGAAATGCCCCGGGCGGCGCCGAGGCGAGCCTCGGCGATCGCGGCGAGGTTCACATCGTTCTCGAACGAGACCGGCCGGTCGAGATCGGCTCGCAGGGCGTCCCGTAAGCCGTGGTGCCAATGCGGCAGGTCGAACGCGAATGCGATGTCGCCGCTCACGGGATCGACGATGCCGGGTGTACCGAGCACCACTCGCCGTACCCGGTCCCAGGAGGCGTTGGCCTGTTTCGCCGCCTCCATGACGGCGGTGTGGACGCGTCCGACGGGATCGTCGGCCCCGTGGGTGGTGATCTCGACCCGGGCCGTCATCCGGCCGGTGATGTCCGCCGACGCCGCCACAACCGTCGTCGGCCCGACGTGAACGCCAACCACGTACGCACTGCTGGGCACGACGGCGTACAGCTGGGCGTTGGGGCCACGGCCGCCGGCGAGCTCCCCGACGCGGGCGACGAGCTGGCGTCCCTCGAGCCGCTCGACAAGCTGGGACGCGGTGACCTTGGACAGCCCGGTCAGCTCCCCGAGCTGGGCCCGGGTCAGCGGTCCCCGCTCGAGGAGGAGTTCGAGCGCCGCGCGATCGTTGATCGCGCGCAGGAGGCTCGGCGTTCCGGGCTGGCGGGTTTGACTCATTCTGGTAACGGCCCCTAGCGTTTAGGAAAGTTTACTATTAGATTCGGCGACAGCGTAAGGGCCGAACGAGCCGGGCTCGAACGCTGGGCGGCGGACTGGACCTAGTCCGGCGGGCCACCTGCGGGGCGCGACGACGCGCCGGGCCGTGTGGCGTACAGAGCGGCAGCGGAGGCGCGGCATGGGCACACGGCATCGAGGCGGCACCTCGTTGGGTCGCCTGGAGATCTTCCACTGCACCGACGCCTCGGACAACTCTCCCTCGATCCGGGTCAGCGTCTGGATCATAAGCGCCCCTCTTCAAGCGGTTACCGACCCGACGGCTTCGCGATGAGTCGAGTCACGCTGCGGGGGTTGGCGCTGCGCACCCTTTTGCCGGCTTTTCCAGGCCTGGTCGCGCCCGGTTGGGCGCTACGCCTCTTCGAGCAGGGGCTGGGCGGGGTCGCCTTGTTCGGCGCCAACGTGGCGAGCCTCGAGCAGGTCGCGGCGATGACCGCGCACATGCGCGATGCCCGCGATGACGTCATCGTCGCCACCGATGAGGAGGGTGGCGACGTCACCCGCCTGTGCTACGCGCACGGCAGTCCGTACCCGGGCAACGCGGCTCTCGGCGTCGTGAACGACGTCGTACTCACGCGCAACGTGTACGCGGCCATCGGCGCCGAGTTGGCCGCCGTCGGGGTCACCCTGGACATGGCGCCAGCGGTGGACGTGAACAGCTCCGACGACAACCCAACCATCGGGACCCGCAGCTTCGGGGTCGACTCGGGCCTGGTCTCGGCTCACGCGGCCGCGGCCGTCACCGGGCTCCAGCTCGCCGGCGTCTCCGCGTGTGCCAAGCATTTTCCGGGCCACGGGGCCACCGAGGAGGACTCGCACTTCGACCTGCCGGTCGTGGACGCGTCGATGGAGCTGCTGTGGCGGCGTGAGCTGCCTCCGTTCCAGGCGGCCATCGCGGCCGGCGTTCGCAGCATCATGACCGCGCACATCCGCGTACCGGTGCTGACCGGCGACCTTCCAGCCACGTTCAGCCCGGAGGCACTCACCACGTTGCTGCGTAAGGACCTGGGCTTCGGCGGGGCGATCGTGTCGGACGCCTTGGAGATGCAGGGCGCCAGCGGCGCGATCGGCGTTCCCGAGGCCGCGGTGCGGGCGCTGGTGGCCGGGAATGACCTGCTCTGCTTCGGAGGGGAGCTGGTCAAGGAGCCGGGGGATGTCGCTCGCGATCTGATCGAGGCGACCGCGGACGCGATCGTTGCCGCGGTAAAGGCCGGCCGGCTCACCGAGGAACGGCTGGCCGAGGCCGCGGCCCGCAATGCCCTCCTGGGGACGACCGCGCTCACCGACCGCGTCGACGGCCACGACCCCGACCTCGGGCTGGCCGCGGCTCGCCGCGCGCTGCGGATCGAGGGCACCCTGCCGGCGGGCGGCGGCCTCGTCGTCCAACTGGAGCCACCCGCGACGATCGCCGTTGGTGAGGTGCCGTGGGGCCTCGCCCCGCACCTGCCCGAGGTGATCCGGCTGCCGGAATCGAGCGACGAGCCGGTAGCCGGCGTCGCCGAACGCATCGGGGCCCGGGCCGCCGGGCGGCCGATTGTGATCGTGAGCCGGGATACCCACCGCCATCCGTGGGCGCGCCAGATCGTGGAGCTGCTCAGCGCCCGGTACCCCGCCGTTGTTTTGGTTGAGATGGGCTGGCCGTCACCGTGGCGTCCACCAGGGGCGGTCGCGTACGTGGCGAGCTACGGTGCGGCGCAGGCCAACGGTCGCGCGGTCGCCGAGGCGCTGAACTAGCGCACTCCGGATGGGCCTGTCGGGCAACTTGATACCGCGATCGCACGCTGGGGACCGCGGGTTTGGGTGGTCAACCTTGCTCGCCGAAGCGTCCACGCGTCGAGTGTGGTTCGCGCCGGCCGCCATTGGCGCGCAGCGCTTCGACTGGGGCGCGGGCTCGCTCGATCCCGTCGTTCCGGTCAACAACTTCGGCGCACAGTGGACAGAAGTGTCCACATTCGACGGTGGGGCCTATCGGTTCAGCGCGACCGGGGATGACGGGATCAGGGTGCTCCTGGACGGTGTTGTCGTGCTCGACGGATGGAGTGATCATCCTCCGACGTCGTACACAGTGGATATTCCAATCACGGCCGGGCAGCACGCGGTCGTGGTCGAGTACTACGAGCGAACCGGCGGGGCGGTCGCGACGTTCAGCCTCACACTCCTCTGCGCGTCCTGCTGCGGCGCCGGATGCTGAGAAGAAGGGCACCCTCCCTTGTGGAGGGTGCCCTTCCTGATCGATCCGCTCGTGCGAGCGCCGCTACGGGTTGACGACCGACCCGTCTGTGTCGCGGATGTTGCCGCTCCAGACGATGCCCGCGTGGTTGCAAGCATCGGTCAGACCATAGGCCGCGCTGTAGAGGCCACCGGTCTTGGCCGGCACGAAGCGGTTGTTGCGGACAACGAAGTTCGTGCCCTGCTCGGGGCAGTACAACGTGTACGCGCCGCCGCCCATGAGGTTGTCCTCGACAACCCAGCCGTTGTTCTGGGTCGGGTTGGTGATGATCGCCGACGTGACCGGGTTGACCTGCAGCATCGTGTTGTGCCGGATGACGACGTTCGACCCCCCCTGCGACTGGATGCCGTCACCGTGGGCAGTCGAGGTGCCCTCCCGCGCCGAGATTACGGAGTCGACGATCGACGAGTTGGAGTTGATCTCCAGGCCGTTCTCGCAGTCGTGGATATGGACCGCGCGGGCCTTGAAGTTCGGACCGTCGATGCCGGTGCCCGACCCGTTGATGCAGCTGATCTCGACCCGCTCGATGGTGGTCGTACCACCGGCGGATCCGGTCTCGATGGCCCAGAAGCACTGACCCGTGACCTTCGAGTTGCGGATGGTGACGTTCGCGGCACGGACATCGACGCAACCTCGGATGTCCTTGCCCTCGACGACCGCGCCCGCGGTCGTGATCGTGTAGTTGCCATTGATCACCGTGAGCGGAGTCCCGGCCGGGACGCCGGCCGTAGCCGTTGTCGGGTAGCCACAGCTGCCCGGGCTGGCGGCACAGCCGCGAAGCGACGGGTTGGTCGTGGACGACGGGGAGCCCGCGCTGGTGGTCGGCCGCGGCGCCGGCGCAGTGGTCGAGGTGCCGGGCGCCGGGGTCGAGCCGGGCGAACCGGTCGACTCCGACGGGCTCGGCGTCGCACCAGGCGTGGTGGGGCTTGTCGGGTCGGTCGTGGCGTCCGAGCTGCCGACCGTGAAGGACTGCTTCGGGTTCAGATCGACCCAGCGGCTGTTGTTCTTCTTGTACGTGAACCAGTAGGTGTACTTGCCAGGCGTATCGAAGGCCTTGGTCTGGCTGAAGATCTTCTGCGAGGTGCCGAGCTTCCAGCCCGTCACGTGCGGAAAGTCGGTGCGCTTGCCGTCCGGTCCGGTCACGGCGATGGCGACCTCGGGCAGGACGGACTCGCGCTCGGCGACCACCTTCGCGCCAGCGGTGACCGGCTGTCCGATCGCGGCGTCGCGGAGGTTGACACCGAGCGCCTGGACGGTCACGGGTGAGACTACGCGGAACCGGATGCCACCGATCCCGGTGGACGCGACCGCGACCCCGGCCGCGAGGATGGCGGCCACGGCGACGGCGGGGATGAGGATCCACCGCTTCTTGAGGGAGCGGCGTCGGGTGCGATGCCGCTTCGGGCCGTAGGAGTCGTCGTAGTCGTGCCGCACCGCGCGTCGGCGCGGTCCTGTGTTGCCCTGGCGATCGCCGGGCAGCCAGTCTTGATGCACAGCTTTCCCTTCGGACGCCTGCGAGGTGAGCTGTCGGGTTCGGACGCGAAGGTTGCCCGGCCGGCTGGATTCCGGCTTCACCCCAAGACGCCGCGACCACGGCGCCACCGAGGGTTCCCCCACTCCTGTCCTTGCTTTGTTCCGAGGGGCGCACCGTCCGGTGGACAGGACTAGGCGTATCCGTACGGCGCGGCCGGCCATGTTCGGCCGGCATGAATTGCTAACACGTTCCGCCAAAGATCGCTTGGTAGGGACATTTCATTGCTGGGACCGATAGATCACGGCAGGGGCCCGTCCGCCCGAATTGCGATCACGGTGGGTACTGACACCCCCACAGAAGGCCGAAACGTGTCCGAAATGCGGCGTGACGCGGATCACACAGATACTTCGCCGACCTTGGACTTGTGGCCCACCGACCAGGGCAAACACCCCAGCACGACCGCGGCCTTTGCAAACGCTCGCCCCCGCGGCGATCTTGGCGACATGCGCGTGCTCAGAGATCGAACCACGCGCATTTCTCCAAGATCGGCGGCGAGAACAGTTACTGGCGGCTGGCGCGGACCAACGTCCGGATCTGGCGCAGCAGCACCGATAGCGGGGCGAGGTCGGCCACGGACTCGGAGAACTCGCCCAGGGTGTTCGTGGTGCGGGCGATGTTCGCCTCGTTCGCCTGCTCCCACTGAGTGACCCGGTCGACCGCTGACGCGGTGGGATCCGATGAGGCGAGCACCTCGGCGGTGAGTTCGGACAACGCGGCGTAGAGGTCGTACCGCAAAGCCATCCGCGCCATGGTCTGCCACCGGTCCCGCCGCGGTAGGGCCGAGATCTTCGACAGCAGGTCGTCGACCCGGAACCGCTCCGAGAGTACAAAGTAGACACTCGCCACTTCGGTCACGTCCCGGCCGCTCGCATGCGCCACTTCGACGATGTCGAGCAGCCCGAAACCGTACATGACCCGGGTGCCCCATTCGGCGATGTTGTGCGGGAGATCCGACGCCTCAACCGACGCGATGTGATCGACCAGGGTCTCGTGTTCGCGTCCCTGGAACAGCTGCGGGAGTTGCTCCAGCAGGGTGGTAACCCCCGGCCGCAGCCGGGCGATCTCGGCGCTCACGTCGATGGTCGTGCGCCGGTTGGAGACCAGCCACCGGACTCCCCGGTCAATGAGGCGCCGTACCTCCAGGAACAGCAACGTCTGGGCGCCGGCCGGAACCGTGCCGTCGAGGGACTCAACCGCATGCCACAGCGTCCGCAGGTTGAATACGTCGCGCACCACCACGTACGCGCGCAGGATGTCGGCCGGGCTGGCGCCGGTCTCCTCGGCCGCTCGGTAGAGGAATGAGATTCCGCCCCGGTTCACCGCCTCATTGACGATGGCTGTCGTGATGAGCTCACGCCGCAGCCGGTGTCCGGCCATCCGATCGGCGTACCGCTCACGCAGTGGCGTCGGGAAGTATTCGACGAGAACCTGACGGGTCCAGTCATCGTCGGGCAACGTCGAGACCAGGATCTCGCGCGTCGCGTCGATCTTCGTGTAGGCCAGAAGCACTGCGAGCTCCGGCGACGTCAGGCCGCCGCCGGTGGCGAGCCGCGCGCCGATCGCCTGATCACTCGGCAGCCCCTCGAGGGCGCGGTCGAGGTGTCCCGCCTTCTCCATGTCGGTGATCATTCGGCGGTGCACCGGCAGCAGGGACGCTGCCTGGGCCCGCGAAGCCGCGAGTGCGTTGGCCTGGTCGTAGTTGTCGCGAAGCACCAGCGAACTGACCTCGTCGGTCATCGAGAAGAGCAGCGCATCGCGTTCGGCCATCGTCAGGTCGCCGTCGGCGACCGCACCGCCGAGCAGAATTTTGATATTCACCTCGTGGTCGGAGCAGTCGACGCCCGCGGAATTGTCGATGAAGTCGGTGCACACGTGCGCGTCGCGACCGCCGGCCGCCGACACCGCACCGCCGACCAACGCGTACTCGACCCGACCCCGCTGGGTCAGCCCCAGGTTGCCGCCCTCGCCGATGACCCTCGCCCGCACCTGGGCGCCGTTGACGCGGACGCCATCGTTGCTCTTGTCGCCCACATCGGCGTGGCTCTCCTCGGTCGCCTTGACGTAGGTGCCGATGCCGCCGTTCCAGAGCAGGTCGACCGGGGCCTGCAGGATCGCCCGGATCAGCGCCGCCGGCGGGAGCGAGGTCACCGTGACGTCGTCGATGCCCAGCGCGCGGTTCATGTCCGCCGAGATCGGGATCGCCTTTGCGGTGCGCGGCCAGACTCCACCACCGGTGGAGATCAGCGAGCGGTCGTAGTCGTCCCACGACGAGCTTGGCAGGTCGAACAGCCGACGACGCTCCACTATGGATGATGCGGGGTCCGGATCGGGGTCGACGAAGACGTGCCGGTGATCGAATGCGGCGACCAGACGAATGTGCGGCGAGAGCAGCATCCCGTTGCCGAATACGTCGCCGGACATATCACCGATGCCAACGACGGTGAAGTCTTGACGCTGCGCGTCAACCCCCATGTCGCGACCGTTTTGCGTTGCTCCGCTCGCAAGCTCGCGACCGTTTTGCGTTGCTCCGCTCGCAAGCTCGCGACCGTTTTGCGTTGCTCCGCTCGCAAGCTCGCGGAGGTGCCGCTTGACCGACTCCCACGCGCCTTTGGCCGTGATGCCCATCTTCTTGTGGTCGTAGCCCGCGGAACCGCCCGAGGCGAAAGCGTCGCCAAGCCAGAAGCCGTACGACTGAGAAATCTCGTTGGCGATGTCGGAGAACGCCGCGGTGCCCTTGTCGGCGGCAACCACGAGGTACGGGTCATCGCTGTCGTGACGTACCACATCGGAGGGTGGAACGACCGTGCCGCCGACGATGTTGTCGGTCACGTCGAGCAGGCTCGAGATGAACTCGCGGTAGCACGCCACGCCCTCCGCATGGAATGCCGCCCGGTCGCTCGCGGGCGGCGCCTGCTTGAGCACGAAGCCACCCTTGGCGCCGACGGGCACGATCACCGCGTTCTTGACGGTCTGCGCCTTCACCAGTCCCAGGATCTCGGTGCGGAAGTCCTCCCGCCGGTCCGACCAGCGCAGCCCACCGCGGGCCACCGCACCGAAGCGCAGGTGCACCCCCTCGAACCGGGGCGAATATACGAATATCTCGTACCGTGGCCGTGGCGCCGGTAGCTCCGGGATCGCCTGCGAGTCGAGCTTGAACGCGATGTACGACTTGGGTCGCCCGTCCGGGGTCTTCTGGAAAAAGGATGTCCGCAGCGTCGCGTGCACCAGGGTCAGGAATGAGCGCAGGATCCGGTCCTGGTCGAGCGAGGCCACGTCGTCGAGCTGACGGCGTACCGTCTCCGTGAGTTCCTTCGCGCGGATGTCGCGATCCTCGTCGGGCCCGGCGGCGGGGTCGAGCCGGGCTTGGAACAGGGTCACGAGCAGGGAGGCGATCTGCGGGTATGCGTTGAGCGTCGACTCCATGTACTCCTGGGAGAAGACCGTGCCCGCCTGCCGCAGGTACTTCGCGTACGCCCGCAGCACCACCACATCGCGCCAGGTGAGCCCGGCCCGCAGCACGAGCTGGTTGAACTGGTCCACTTCGGACTCGCCTCGCCAGGCGGCGGCGAAGGCATTTTCCACATTGGACCGAAGGCTCGGCACATCCCAGTCGCCAGGCGGCAGGTTGAGGCCGAAGTCGTACAGGTGCGCGGTTTGATCCGGGAGCGTGATCTCGTACGGGCGCTCATCCTCGACCCGCACGCCGAGCGATTGCAGCACCGGTAACACATCGGAGAGCGTCATCCGATCACCCGAGCGGAAGACCTTGAACCGCACGTCGTGGCCGTTCTTGCGTCGCCGGTAGAGGTGCAGCACCAACTGGCCGGGCTCGTCGAGCATCTCCAGCATCGCGATGTCCTGCATCGCCTCGTAGGGCGAGTGCGAGTCCTTGTACGTCTCGGGCAGCGCGTCACCATAGCGGTCCCACAGCGTGCGGGCCTGTTCTCCGCCGAGCTTCACGTCGAGCACGTGCGCGAAGTCGTCGTCCCATAGGCGACTGGCGTCGGCGATCTTCGCGGACAGCGCCTCCGTGTCGATCTCAGCGAGGCGAGCGCCGCGCTCGGTGCGCACGATGAAGTGGATTCGCGCCAGCGTTGAATCGGTGACCCGGGTGGTGTAGTCCACGCCGGTGCCGTGGAGCTCCTCGAGCAGGATGTCCTGAATGCGCAGGCGGTTCGCGGTCGTGAACCGGTCCCGGGGCAGGTAGACCAGGCAGGAGATGAAGCGGCCGTACTGGTCGGCCCGGGCGAACAAGCGCACCTGCCGGCGACCGGCGAGACGGAGCACCCCCATCACCGTGCGGAAGAGATCGTCAGTGGCGATCTGGAACAGTTCCTCGCGCGGATAGTCTTCCAAGGTCGCCATCAGCTCTTTGCCCGAGTGGCTGCGCGGGCTGAGGCCGGACCGGTTCATGACCTCGGTCACCTTGCGCTTGACCACCGGTAGGTCCTTGACCGAGCTCAGGTAGGCGGCCGACGAGAAAAGACCAAGGAAGCGGCGCTCGCCGACGACGTTGCCGGCGGCGTCGAACGACTTGAAGCCGATGTAGTCCAGGTACGAAGCACGGTGCACAGTGGACCGTGAGTTCGCCTTGGTGATGATGAGCAGACGTTTCTCCATCACCCGCTCGAACGCTTCGGGGCTCATCGACGACAGGGCCCGGGCGCTGGTCGGGTCACGCCGCAGGATGCCCAGACCGGTACCGAGCATCGCCTCGAGCATTTGTTCCGGCGGTCCGGCCTCCACCGGCGTCGCCTCACCCGCGCCCTCGACCGTGGCCTTGGGAGCATGTGCCCCGATCAGGTCGCTGCGCAGGCGGTATTCGCGATAGCCGAGAAACGTGAAGTTGTCGTCGGCGAGCCAGCGCAGCAACGCGACCGAGTCCGTGATGTCCTTGTCCGGCACGGGTAGTACGGCGGAGGAGAGCTCGTCGGCCAGGGCCAACGCCTGGCGCCGCATCGCCGGCCAGTCCTCGACGGCCTCGCGTACGTCGGTGAGGACCCTCTGCAGGTCGTTGCGGACCGCCGTCACCTGCTCCTCGCTGAGTGGAGAGACCTCGATGCGCATCCAGCTTTCGACCACGTCGCCGGGCGCGACGTCGTCCGGATCCACGTTCGGGCAGACCTCACGCAGCGCGCCCAGTGCCTCACGCCGCACCACGACCACCGGATGGGCGAGCAGGTCGAGGTCAAGGTGGTGCAGTTCGGTGATCGCGGCCGTCGCCGAGTCGACGAGGAATGGCATGTCGTCGGTGACGACCAGGAACGCGGTGTGGTCGGAGCCGCGGTCCACGGAGAGCTTCATCTGCCCCGGCAGACGCTCGGCCGCGAGATCGAGGTGGGACGAGACGGCGGCAACCATCTGACTCGCGGTATGGCCGACCAGATCCTCGTCGGGAACCAGCCGCCAGAACCGTTGGACCAGGTCAGCCAGTTCGGGGTTGCTCCCGGTGGCGGCGGCGAGGCCGATCGCCTCTCTCACCAGGCGCTCCGGATCGGGCACCGGCGTCTCCTCCTCGACGTCCTCGCCGCGGCGCGCCTCGCCATCGTCGTCGGGATATCCCTCGTCGGCATTGACGTCCTGCGGGGAGCTGTCGTCGGGTGGCACGGTTAGACCCGCAAAACGCCGGTTCATGAGTATGTCTCCTTCTGCGCCCCGACCACGCTGTCGGGACTCCAATTCAGCCTATGACGTGGATCCCAACGTCGGGGATCCACCACCGTCACCTATTACGTCGTTGTGCCGCCCTCGGATCGAATGTCCGATCGGTGCCACCGGGTCAGTGGAGGGTCGCCCCCCTTGGGCACAATGGCGCAGTCACCACCCGTCCGAAGGATCGCTCATGCGCCGCTTTGCCACTGTCGCCGTACTCGTCCTACTCGCTGCCACCGGGATCGTCGGCTGCTCGCGCGACCCGGGTCCCGAGCAGGCGTTGCGGGCCTTTCTCGACGGCTGGACCTCGGGAAATCTGAACGGCGTCACCCTCGAGACTCCGGACGGCACCGCGCTCGCGTCGGCCGACGTGACCAAACAGATCGAATCCCTGGCCGGCGACCTGGTCGCCACGAAGGCGAAGCTGACCCCGGCCGGCGAGCCGAAAGACGAGGACGGCAAGGCGTCCGCGACTGTGAACGTCGAATGGACGGTGGCCGACGGGCTCGTGTGGCCGTATCAGACGACCGTTCACCTGCGCGAGGTTGAGAAGTCGTGGCGGGTGGTGTTCGCGCCGAACACCGTGCACCCGCAGCTCAAGGCGGACAACCACCTGTCCGTTGAGTCGATCGCGGCCGAGCGCGGGTCGATCCTCGACGGCGCCGGCGAGGCGATCGTCAAACCGCGTCCCGTGGTGACGGTCGGCATCGAGCCCCAGCGGATCACGAACCAGGCGTCGCTGCTCGCGGCGTTGGGTGCGGCGTTCACGTCGATCGGTGTTTCGATCGATCTGTCGGATCTGCCCGGGCGCATCGCGGCGGCGAAGCCGGACGCGTTCGTCACCGTCGTGACGCTGCGTCGTGAGGCGTACGACCAGATCAGGGACAAGATCCGCGACCTGCCCGGCACAGTCTTCGAGGAAGGCACGCTTCCGCTCGCGCCGTCGCGGTCCTTCGCCCGTGCGCTGCTTGGTTCGGTCGGCGACGTCACCCGGGAGCAGCTCGACAAGAACCCGGGCAAGTACCTCGCGGGCGAGCAGATCGGCCAGTCCGGACTCCAACAGCAGTACGACGACCTGCTCCGCGGGATTCCGGGGGTGAAGATCGTGATCCCGCAGGGTGGCAACGAGGCGGAGGTGATGCTGTTCCGGTCGGAGCCGAAGGCCGGCGGCACGCTCAAAACCACTCTTGACCAGAAGGTGCAGAACGCCGCGGATGCGGCCCTCGCCGGCCAGCCGCTGCGCACCGCGCTGGTGGCGGTCCGGGTCAGCGACGGCGCCATCCTCGCGGCTGCGAATGGGCCGGCTGGAGGTGAGCTGAACCTCGCCTTCACGGCAAGCGTGCCGCCCGGCTCGACCTTCAAGGTCGTCACGGCCCTGGGTCTCCTCGACGGCGGCCAGGTCACTCCGGACACGCCCGTGAACTGCCCGAAGACCTTCACCGTCGAGGGCCGGTCGTTCAACAACGCCGGCAACTTCGAGCTCGGCAATGTGCCGTTCCACGTCGACTTCGCCAAGTCGTGTAACACCGCGTTCGCCTCGCTCGCGCCGAAGCTGGGCGGGGACGGGCTCAGCAAGGCCGCCGCCACCGTGGGCATCGGCACCACGTGGAACCTTGGCACGCCGGTGTTCACGGGATCCGTATCGACGAATGTGTCCAATGTGGAGGCCGCCGCCGCCGCATTCGGCCAGGGCCAGACTTTGGTGAGCCCGGTCTGCCTCGGTGCCGCGGCCGCTGCCGTCGCGCGGGGCTCATGGAAGCAGCCCAAGCTGTTCGCGGAGCTTCCCGCGGGCGCACCCGCCCCGACGGCGGGTCAGGCCGGCAACCCGCCGGCGGATGGGACCGCGCTCAAGGCGGAGTCGGTCGCCGCACTGCGCGCCATGATGCGCGAGGTCGTGACCTCCGGTACGGCCACCGCGCTCGGTGACGTACCGGGCGCTGCTGTTCAGGTGAAGACGGGCACCGCGGAGTTCGACGACAACCCGGCCAACACGCACGCGTGGACCATCGGCTGGCAGGGCGACATCGCGTTCGCCGTCTTCGTGGAAAAGGGTGGCTCCAGCGCCGCCACGGCGGTACCCATCGCGGAGGCGTTCCTGCGCGGGCTCGCCTGAGTTGTTAAGGAGGGGCCCCTTCTTAACGTTTTCGGTCTAGGAAGGGTCCCCTCCTCACACTCGCCGTGTGCCTGAGTGGCGCCGTGGTTGGATGGTGGCCGTGTCCGAGCGTCGTCACGCCGCGGTCGTACCGTTCGATGATCCGGATCTTGTGATCTCCATTGATGCGGCGACCGTGGCTCGGGGCAACGTGGAACTGCTGCGCGCGGTGACCTGGCGGGTGGAGTTGGACGAACGCTGGGTGGTGCTCGGTCCCAACGGCGCCGGCAAGACCACCCTGCTCAATCTCGCGGCGGCCCGCCTGTTCCCGACCCGAGGCACGGTCCGGGTGCTCGGCGAGCAGCTCGGCCGGGTAGACGTGAACGAGCTGCGCACCCGCATCGGGCTTACCACGGTTGCCCTGCACGACCGGATACCGCCGGACGAGAACGTGCTCGATGTCGTGATGACCGCCGCGTGGGGCGTCGTCGGACGCTTCCGCGAGAGCTACGAGACGCCCGACACCGCTCGGGCCGAGGCGCTGTTACACCAGATCGGCGCGTCCGCGCTGGCGGGCCGGCGCTACGGAACGCTCTCCGAAGGTGAGCGCAAGCGGGTTCAAATCGCCCGCGCGTTGATGACCGATCCGGAACTCCTGCTGCTCGACGAACCGGCCGCCGGGCTGGATCTAGGTGGGCGCGAGGATCTGGTCCGCCGGTTGGGCGACCTCGCCGCGGACCCGATGGCGCCGGCGCTCGTGCTCGTCACCCACCACGTCGAGGAGATCCCGCCGGGCTTCAGCCATGCGATGTTGTTGCGCCAGGGTGAGGTGGTGGCGCAGGGCCCAATCGAGGCGGTACTGACGAGCGCCAACCTCAGCGCGACGTTCGACGTCGGCCTGACGGTGAATCGCGTCGACGGACGCTATTCGGCCCGTGCCAGTTGACCCGGTGGTCGATGATCGACCTATGGTGCGGATCCTGCTGAACATCATCTGGCTGATCTTTGGCGGACTGATTCTCGCGATCGGGTACGCGCTTGCGGGGATCGTCTGCTTCATTTTGATCATCACGATCCCGTTCGGAGTGGCCGCGTTCCGGATGGCCAACTACGCGCTGTGGCCCTTCGGCCGTACCACCCGCCCCAAGCCGACGGCCGGCGTGGCGTCGGGGATCGGGAACGTGATCTGGTTCGTCCTCTTTGGATGGTGGCTCGCGCTGGGACACATCCTGCTGGCGATCGCACAGTTCGTCACCATCATCGGGATCCCGCTCGGCATCGCGAACGTGAAGCTCGTACCGGTGTCTCTCTTCCCGCTCGGACACGAGATCGTCGACGTCGACGATCCGGCCGTACGGGCGCGAGGCTAAACCTCGTACGCCTCCCGATGCCGCTCCCGCGCGCGCTGGATCTGGCGGAGCGCCTTGCGGACCTCCACCTTGTTCGCCTTCCACAGGAGTACGGAGACGGTGCCGGTCGTGATCCACAGTTCGTGGTGGCGCTTCTCGAGGTAGATCGCGATCGGGTCGAGTAGGCCGATCGAGGCGGCGACGAAAAACAGGACCGGCGACGCCAACAGCCACAGCCAGTAGCGGCTGAGCCATCCGCTCATCCCGGCGCCACCAACGATGATGAGGACGAACCCGGCGCCGAGCCCAGCGGTCAACCACTGGCTACCGCGGGTCGCCTGGCGCCGGGTGACCCAGGCCGCCCGTACCTCGGCGATCGCAAACGTACCCGTCGGGGTCCGGATCCAATCGTCAGTGATCTGCAGCCCGTTCTCGTCGAACAACCTCGCCATGGTTACCCCGATCGATGTGTGCGCCGATCCCATTGTGCGGCGGACCGGCCACAGGTGCGTAGGCTGACGCGACGACGTCGCAATGAGGAGGCTGGCAGTGGGCGAGTTCGTACGGCTGGAGAAGGAAGACGGCATCGGCACCATCCGGCTGGACCGGCCGCCCATGAACGCCCTCAACGCTGCGCTGCAGGAGGAGCTGCTCGCCGCCGCCGACGCGGCCAGCGACGACGACGAGATCCGGGCCGTCGTCGTCTACGGCGGCGAGAAGGTCTTCGCCGCCGGGGCCGACATCAAGCAGATGCTCGCGATGTCCTATTCGGACATGGCCACGCACTCGGGGCCGCTCACCCGGGCGCTCGGCTCGATGAGTCGGATCCCCAAACCGGTCGTCGCGGCGATCGCGGGATATGCCCTCGGCGGCGGGTGCGAGATCGCGCTCGCGTGCGACTTCCGGGTGGTCTCGGCCGAGGCGAAGCTCGGTCAGCCGGAGATGTCGCTCGGCCTCATTCCGGGCGGTGGCGGCACCCAGCGGCTGCCACGGCTCATAGGTCCGGCCCGCGCCAAGGACCTCATCTTCTCGGGCCGGATGGTGGGGGCGGAGGAGGCTCTGGCGATCGGGCTGGTCGACCGGGTGGTGCCGTCGGGTGAGAGCGTCTACGACGCGGCGGTCGCACTGGTACGGCCGTACGTGACCGGCCCGGCCCAGGCACTGCGGGCGGCGAAACTCGCCATCGACGGCGGCCTGGAAATGGACCTCGACCGCGCGCTGGAATTGGAGAGCCAGCTCTTTGCGGCCCTGTTCGAAACGGACGACCGCCGCGAGGGCATGACCGCCTTCGTGGAGAAGCGCAAGCCCAACTTTACCGGTCGCTGAGCGTCACTCCACCTGGAACCTGACCGCGATACTGTCAGGCCCGTCGAGGCTTCCGAAGACTTTCGTGAAGTGAATTGTGACGTTGATGCGGCCGGCCTCGAGGGGCCCATCGAAGACGATCGTGCCGTTCAACTCGTCTCCGGCCGGGACAGTGCCTTCCCAGTTACTAGCGGCGGGGTCGGGCTGGAGGGTCTTGCCCGGGATGGTCAGCTGGCAGTAGCCAAAAACAGGCAGGTTCAGGGCATCTTGCCCGGTGTTCTTGGCGGTGAGGTCGACCATCGTGACCTCGTCGTTGACCCGCACGCCGGTAACGGTGACGGTCAACGGACCTTCGGTCTGCGATGCCGGGGCGGCGAGCCTTTGGACGCCGGGGTCTCTGGTCTTCTGTTTCCAGGGTGGTTGGGCGATGTCGGAGAGCTTGTCGGCCGCCCACCCCACACCCTGGGTGAGCCCGTATCCGCCGCCGGCACACAGCACGAGCAGGATCAGAGCACCGACGACCAGGCCGGCCCGGCTGCGCCGTCGAGCCACGGGCGCCGTCCGACCGTAGGGCGGCGCGCTGCCGTACGGCACGCCACCATAGGGCGCCTGCGGTGGGGGCCCATACGGACCCGCGTACGGCGTCGGCGCACCGATCGGCGGCGCCGATGCGGCCGCTGGCGCCGGCTTCTGTTTGGCCAGGTCGATCGCGCCGAGGGTCATCGCCGTCGCCATGCCGACGCCGCCGGAAACGAACAGGTTCGTTGTCGTGCTGAGCTCGTACTTGGTCAGGTAGGTGGTCAGGCCGGCGGCCAGCGTGGTGACCACATAGGCCAAGCCGACGAGGCTGAAGTACCGGAACAACCCACGCCCACCCATGCCGGCAGGGTAGTGAGCGCGCGGGCGACCCACAAGCACGAATCCAATGTTGGTTATGCGACGTACATCTGCCCGTCACGGTTTGGCCGAATCGTAGACAAGCCGTCCCCATAGCGTCGGGCCGCACCCATTCACCGCAGTGATTGGAGACCCGGATGCAAAAGCCTACAACGGGTCCGGGCAACCACGACTACAACACGGCGGGCGCGACCGGCTACTACGGCTACTTCGGCGCGGCCGCAGGAGACCCGGCACAGGGGTACTACTCCTACGACCTGGGTAACTGGCACGTCATCGTCATCAACTCGAACATCGCCCGGGCCGCCGGATCCGCGCAGGAGCAATGGTTGCGGGCCGATCTCGGGGCGAACACGAAGCCATGCACCCTCGCCTACTGGCATCACCCGCGGTTCACGTCGGGCGCGAACCATGCCCCCGAGACCTCGATGGGTCCGGTGTGGCAGGCGCTCTATGACTTCAACGCCGATGTCGTCCTCTCCGGCCACAACCACCAGTACGAGCGGTTCGCGCCGCAGAACCCCAGCGGGCAAATGGACACCGCGCGGGGCCTCCGTGAGTTCGTTGCCGGTACGGGCGGCGCTAGCCACTACGGCTTCGGCACTATCCAGCCCAACAGCGAGGTATGCAACGGAGACACCTTTGGCGTGCTCAAGCTGACGTTGCACAGCAACAGCTACGACTGGCAGTTCGTGCCCGCGGCCGGCAAGACCTTCACCGACAGCGGCAGCGGCAGCTGCCACTGACAACCGTCCGGAGCCGCCCCTGGATGCTTCGGCGTCCGGGGGCGGCTTCCCCCCGTACCGCGGAGGTTCCGACGTGAAGGCACTCTCAGTGCGCACCCGGGCCGTCGTCGCTACTGTCGCGGCGGCCCTCGTCGTGGCGACGGCCGCCCTCACCTGGCCGGCCACTGACGACGTCGAGACCACTGACGACGTCGAGACTGCCCTCGACGATGTCGGCGACGGACCTACCATGCAGGTGCTGACAAACGGTGCTCTGTCCAGGGTGTCGCGCGACAACCCGGGCGGGCAGCGCCGCATCACCTCGATCGCCTGCGATCGCGCCTATGCCGTGCCGCGCACAGTGGCGTGCCTACGCCCGGTCGACTCGACGACCGGCACCCGGCTCGTGGTCCTCGACGCGCAGCTGCTCGAACGACACTCTGTTGCCCTGACCGGGTTTCCCAGCCGGATCCAGATCTCACCCAGCGGCCGCATGATCTCGTGGACCCTTATCGTCGCTGTCCACTCCTATGGGGACAGTGATCTCGTCACCCGAGCCGGAATTCTCGACGCCGACACGGGCTCGGTGCTTGATTCGCTCACCGAGTTCGCCATTGCCGTCGACGGACACCCGTACCGGAGCGCTGACATCAACTTCTCGAGCGTGACCTTCGCCGACGACAACACGTTCTACGCCAGCATGTTCACAGCCGGACACCGCTACCTCGTGGTCGGCGATATCGCATCTCGACAGGTACGCACGGTTGTCGATGGAGTCGAATCGCCGTCGGTGTCGCCCGATCGCACCCGGGTGGCGTTCACGCACACCGTCGAGTTCGGACAGTCAGAGCATCACGGAGTCGGTCAACTGTCCATAATGGACCTGAACACGCTTCGGCTCACGCACCTCTCTGAGGTGCGCGCGATCGACGATCAGCCCATCTGGCTGGATCCGGGCACGGTCGCGTACGGCGTGCAGCGCGCGGACGGCACCAATGACGTTTGGGCGGTGCCGGCCGACGGGACCGATGGGCCGCGGTTGCTCATCCCAGAAGCGAGCTCGCCCGCGCCCGCCGGCTGATCCGGCAGTCGGGTGTCGCACATGCATCAGCGGCCTCACCGGCAGCATCCATCGCCGTAGACTTGCGGCCATGCCTGCCGACGCGAGCGGTGTACCGTCCTCGGACCCGGCGGCGGACACGGGGGTTGATGGCGAGGCGACTCTGTCGGCGCGTATCGATCCGGCCCCCGAACCGCCGACGGATCCCGGCCCGATCGCGCCGCCTGAACCTGCGCCGTTGCCGCCCGCCCCGCCCGCCCCGCCGGCCCTGCCGGCCCCGCGAGCCTCGCCTGCGCCGCCCGAGCCCGCGCCGTCACCGCCCGCCCCGCCCGTCCCGGCCCCGTCGCCGCCCGCCGCCGCTCCGGAGACGCCGGCGCCGCCGCCTCAGGTCGTGCCGGCACCGATGCTCGCGCCGAGGACGGATCCGGTTCCGGCGCCCGTACTGCCGCGGCAAACTTCGGTGGCGGCTCCCCTTCTCCCACCCGCGGCCGTCGTGCCGCCCGCACCGACGCCCGCGACCCAGCAGGTGGTCGTCATGCCCGCGTCACCCGCGTCACCCGCCGCTGTACCGCCGCCTCGCTCGCCCACCTGGTCCGGGCGAGCCAGGGTGCCGGGGGCGGCGCCTCCCGGGGTGCGGTCGGCGGCGCCAGCTCAGCCGACCCAGCCGATCTCCCGGTACGGCTACTCGCCGGCGACGCTGGTAACGCCGGCGGTTCGTAGCCCGAATCCGACCCGGCGCCGGCCCGGCCGGGTCCGGCGTTTCTTCGGGGCGCTCTCCGCGCTCCTGCTGTTGCTCGCCGTACCAGTGGTTTCCGCCTATGTCGCGTACAAACTCGCATCGGGCGAGAACCCGTTCGAATGGCCGCCGAGCATGGACCTGAGCCGGGTCTTCTAGCCTGAGTCTTACGCCTCGATCGATTGTGAGTATCGTTCGCGTTTAGGTGCCGTACGACCCCGGGAGCCGTGCCAAATGACGAAGAAGACCGCCACATGACAAAGAAGAGCAAGGCCAAGGTCGAGACCATCGAGGGGCACGGCGGTCAGCTGGCACTGGCCGGATTGAAGGCATTCGGGGTCACCGAGCTGTTCACGCTCTCCGGCGGGCACGTGTTCCCCATCTACGACGCAGCGCATCACGGCGGTGTCCGGATCGTCGATGTGCGGCATGAACAGTCGGCGGTCTTCGCCGCCGAGGCGGTGGCGAAGCTCCAGCGGCGGCCCGGCCTGGCGGTGCTCACCGCCGGTCCGGGCGTCACCAACGGCATCTCCGGCCTCACGTCGGCGCACTTCAACGGCGCTCCGGTGATCGTGCTCGGTGGACGGGCGCCGCAGTTCCGCTGGGGCGCGGGCAGCCTGCAGGAGATCGACCACGTGCCGCTGGTGGCGGCCGTGACGAAGAAGGCGGCGACCGTCACCGCCACCGACGACGTCGCCGGTGCCCTGCGCGACGCGGCGCTGGTCGCCATGACCCCGCACCGCGGACCGGTCTTCCTCGACCTGCCACTCGACGTGATCTTCAGCCACGGCTCGGCGAGCCTGCCGGTGGCCGCCGCGGTGGACCCCATTGAGCCGGATCCGGCGGACGTGGCCAAGGCGGCCGCGCTGCTCGCCGCCGCCGAGCGGCCGGTGATCATCGCCGGTTCCGATGTCTACGCCGCGGATGCGGTGGCCGCACTGCGCGAGGCGGCCGAGACGCTGCAGATCCCGGTCTTCACCAACGGCATGGGCCGCGGCAGCCTACCGCCGAGCCACCCGCTCGCCTTCACGAAGGCTCGCCGCGCCGCATTCAAGGGCGCCGACGTCATCGCCGTGATCGGTACTCCGCTCGACTTCCGGTTGAGCTTCGGCGATTTCGGTGACACGCAGATCGTGCACATCGTCGATGCGCCGAGCCAGCGCGCGACCCACGTGTCGCCGGCCGTGTCCCCGGCTGGCGATCTGCGCCTGATCCTCTCGGCCCTCGCCGACTACGCGGGTACTCGGGCCGACCACGCCGACTGGATCGAGACGCTGCGCCAGATCGAGGACGCCGCCCGGACGGCCGAGGTCGCAGAGCTGGAGGCCGATGCCGACCCCATCAAGCCCGGCCGGGTCTATGGCGAACTCCGGCAGATCCTCGAGCCCGACGCGGTGACCATCGGAGACGGCGGCGACTTCGTGTCGTACGCGGGCCGCTACCTTGAGCCGGCTCAGCCCGGCACGTGGCTCGACCCCGGTCCGTACGGCTGCCTCGGCACCGGCATGGGCTACGCGCTCGGTGCCCGAGTGACCTACCCCGACCGGCAGGTGTGCGTGCTGCTGGGCGACGGCGCGGCCGGATTCTCGTTGATGGACGTCGAGTCGCTCGCCCGGCAGAAGCTCCCGGTCGTCATCGTGTGTGGCAACAACGGCATCTGGGGGCTGGAGAAGCATCCGATGCAGGCCATGTACGGCTACGACGTGGCCGCCGAGCTGCAGCCCGGCCTGCGCTACGACAAGGTGGTGGAGGCCCTCGGCGGCGCCGGCGAGACGGTCGAGAAGCCGGCCGACATCGGCCCGGCGCTCCGGCGCGCCTTCGACGCTGGTGTGCCGTACCTGGTTAACGTGCTCACCGACCCCGCCGACGCCTACCCGCGGTCGTCGAATCTGGCGTGATCCGTTGGCATGTTGTCGCCTTTCTGAGGCATCGTCGACGGTGAACCAACCGACGGGAGCACACCATGACAGACGCCGTGGAGCACGGCATCGTGGCGGAGGGGCTGGTCAAGCGCTTCGGTGACACGACCGCCCTCGCCGGCATTGATCTGGCGGTGCCGACGGGCAGCGTTCTGGGTCTGCTGGGCCCCAACGGCGCGGGAAAGACCACGGCGGTACGAATCCTCGCGACCCTGCTCCAACCGGACGCGGGCCGCGCCACGGTTGGCGGCTTCGACGTTGTGAAACAGGCGCACCAGGTGCGCCAGCTGATCGGGCTGACGGGTCAGTACGCGTCGGTGGATGAGAATCTGACGGGCTTCGAGAATCTGCTGGTCATCGGACGGCTGCTGGGCATGCGGCGCAAGCACGCGAAGGCGCGCGCCCGCGAGCTACTCGCCGATTTCTCGCTCTCGGACGCAGCGAAACGGGCCACCAAGACGTACTCGGGCGGCATGCGCCGGCGGCTGGACCTGGCGGCGAGCCTCGTCGGCCGTCCCCGCCTGCTCTACCTGGACGAGCCCACCACCGGTCTCGACCCGCGCGGCCGTACCGAGCTCTGGGACCTCATCCGGCATCTGGTCGCCGAAGGCGTCACGGTGCTGCTGACCACCCAGTACCTCAATGAGGCCGACAAGCTCGCCGACGACATCGTCGTGATCGATCGCGGAAAGGTGATCGCGACCGGAACGCCAGCCGAGCTGAAGGCGAAGATGGGTGCGCGGACCCTCGAGGTACGGCCGGCGAACGAGTCGGATCTGCCGGCGACGGTCAAAGTTGTAGGCGAGTTGGCCAAAGCTAAGCCCGAGATCGAGAGCGGCCTGGTACGGGCGCCGTTCCCGGATCCGGAGTTGCTCCCCGTGGTGGTGCGCCAGCTCGACGATGCCGGTGTAGTCATCACCGAGCTGGCGCTGCGCAGCTCGAGTCTGGAAGAGGTGTTCCTCACCATCACCGGCCAGACGGCCGATGCGCCGATACAAGAGGAGGCGGCGGTATGACGACCATCAGTGCGACGGTCGCGAAGCCGCGGAAGATAACTCCGCGCGTCGGCCCGATGAGGGGTCTGCGGCAGACGATGACGCTGGCCTGGCGCACGCTGGTGCAGATCCGGCACAACCCGTGGGAGCTCGGCGACTACAGCATTCAGCCGATCATGTTCGTGCTGCTGTTCACATACATCTTCGGCGGTGCGATCGCGGGATCGACCGCCAGCTATCTCACCTACGCGCTGCCCGGCATCGTCGTCATGAACATGCTCTTCGTGACGATGTACGTCGGCACCGGCCTCAATACCGACATCACCAAGGGATTCTTCGACCGACTTCGGTCTCTGCCGATCGCCCGGTGGGCGCCACTGGCCGGGCGGATCGGCGCGGACCTGGTCAAGCAGGCGTGGTCGATCCTGCTACTGCTCGGCGTCGGCACGCTTCTCGGCTTCCGGATCGGAACGAACATGGCCTCGGCGATCGCGGCGTGTGGGCTGATCCTGCTCTTCGCCCTCTCGTTTTCGTGGGTGTCGGTTCTGGTCGGCGTCGTCGCGAAGGACCCGGAGAAGGTGATGCTCTTCGGCTACACAGCGCTGTTCCCGATCACATTCGTGAGCAACGTCTTCGTGCAGACCTCGACGATGCCTTATTGGCTGCAGCCCTTCGTGCGGTCCAACCCGGTATCGATCCTGTCCGACGCGGTGCGGGGCCTGCTTAACGGCGGGCCGGTGGCGGCTCCGGTGTCGCAGACGTTGGCGTGGGCCGCCGGCATCATCCTGGTCTTCGCGCCCATGGCCGTGAGCCGCTTCAAGCGCCGCGTCTAAACTCCCGCTGACCTTGGAGAAATGCGCATGAGTCGATCGCTAGCCACACGCATTCCACCAAGGTCGCGGAGCCATGGCCAGCGTCGACGACGAGGTCAGCGGCCGGACTGGGCGGCGCGCAGGATGCGCACGATGTCGTCCGGGCGGGTGTAGAGGTCGGTGCTGGTGAAGTAGCGCATCCGCCAGCCGTTTCCCTCCAACCAGTTGTGTCGCGCCCGGTCGTCCCGAAGGCGATCGCGGCCGAGGTGAGACGTGCCGTCGTACTCGGCTCCGACCCGGTGGCGTGCGTCTCCGAGGTCGATGTAGTACCGGATCACGCCGTACTCGTCGTACACCGGAACCTGTGGCTCGAACTCGCGCAGGCCGCCGTCATGCACGATGAGGCGAAGGTGGCTCTCCTGGCTGCATTGGGCGCGAGGGTCGGCCAGTGCCACCAGCGCGCGGGCTTGGCGGACGCCTGGCAACGCGTTGTGGCGCGCCACCTCACGCTCGAGAGCGTCACGGTCACACGCACCGTTGGCGAGCGCAGCGTCGAGAATGGACAGTGCCAGTGGCCGGTGCGTGGTCCGGGCCAGATCTATGGCGGCCCGCGCCGCCGATGTACACGCGATGCCGAGTCGTATCACCGGTTCTCCGACCGGCACGACCGACTGGTGCACCCGGATGCCGCGCCGGTTCGGGAACAAGCAACCGGCTGGAACGACAATGTGGACACTCGAGGCGGACACGACCCCGAACCCCAACAACGCCGCCGCGGTATGAAAGCCAACAACCGCATTGGATGGCGATACAGCGAGAGCGGCGCGTATCCGATCGAGCAAGTCCGGCTCGGACGTGCCGAGAAGGTACGCACCCTGGTGTGCCCGCAGAACCTGCCGATGATTGGTGCGCCAGCGGGCAGCGTCGCGAGACACGCCGTGCGCTTGGAGATCCGCCACAGTGGCCACCCGGTTACGGCCGCGCAGTGTGGCTGGGAACAGCATCGCATCGCGGTAGAGATTCACGCCCGCGATCGTGCCCACGGCCCTGCCAGGGTGCTATACCGCCGTGGTGATCTGTGGATAACCCGGGCGCGTCACTTGTGGACAAACGCATGCCCCGAACCGCGACCTTGGAAGAATGCGCGTGGGTAGAGATCGAACCACGCGCATTTCTCCAAGATCGGCGGAGGTCAGAAGCGGAGGCGGGCGGCGAAGCGCTCCAGGGGGTCGCCGGTGGCGGGTGCGGGTGCGGAAACCGGCGCGGCGGCCAGCATCCGGCCTCGGATCATGGCGACGATCGCGGCCGGAATCCAGAACAGTTCCAGACCCAGGCGCCATACCGAGGGCGGCACTGGGATCCACGGCAGCATGTAGAGCCCTTGATCGATGGCCCCGAGGAGCGCAAAAAACCCTATTGCCATGGTGAGGAAGCCGAGTCCGGGTCGACCCCGGTGGCGCATCGACACTCCACATAGGATCCATCCGAGCCCGAGTACGGACAACCCGATCGCACCCAGCGGCGTCGTCTCACGCAGCACGCCGTAGACGCCCAAGGCGAGGCCGGCCACGGTCAGGCCCACACCGAGGAATCCAACCCGAGATCCGCGCAGCAGTCGCCACCACAGGACGATCAGCGCCAGGCCGAGCAGCAGCGCCTCACCGAGCGCGAACCGTACCTCGATCCGCGAAAGCCCTCGTGCCCCGAACCAGTCGCACCCGGACGGAATGGTGGAGCTGGCGAGGTCGTACTCCGAACACACATAGAGCTTGAGCATCTTCGTGGGCTCCGCCACGTACCGGGCCGTCCCGAACCCCGCCGGCAGGTTGTCCGCGTTGCACGACGGCAGCTCCCGTGGCTCCGATCCGGCACTCGAATCCTGCCAGCACGACCCGACGCCCTGGCCGTCCCACCAGAAGTCCATGCCGTTGGCGGCGCTGGTGCCATCGGGGGCCAGTCCGAGATGGTTTCCGTAGTAGCGGTTGTGGTGCGACGTGTCGAACTGAGCCTTGATCCGATTGTCGTCACGGATGAAGCCCGGCACCCACGACGTGACGAATCCCGCGTACGAGTTGCCGTACACCCAGTTGTCGCGCCAGATGTTGTAGTTCCCGCCCGGGTTGATGACGCCCGTGCCGGGAGGCACACCGACGGACGGACAGACCACGCCCTGTTCGTAGCCGCGCTCGGCGGACGGCTTCGTACAGGTGCCGTTGCGGACGTTGCCGTAGTAGTCCTGGTTGTTGTCGCCGATCACATTGCGCTCGAAGAGGGCATGGTTCTGCGGCAGGCCGGGGTGGTGCGGGAAGGCACTGTCGGTGGCGACTCCGGCGCTGTTGTGCACGAACCGGTTGTCGTGGGCCCACACGGAGTCTCCCGCCGTACCGGAGTAGCCGAGGAGATTGTCGTGGCTGTAGCAGTTACGGATCTCGATGGCGTACCGGTCGACGTCATAGCCTCGCTCGGCGTTGATGTCCGACGCCGCGCCGGGATAAATGCCGGAGTCGCCGTTGCCGTACGCCTCACAGTCGGTGTAGAGCCCGTGATCGTCGGCGAAGGTCAGGAACCCGTACTCGTCGTTCCACCGCCCGACCAGCTTGTCGATGACGAAACCGTCGGCCTCCATGATGTAGATGGCATTAAATGTCGTGTGCTGCGCCGTGAAGTTACGTAGGTAGATTCCCGAGGATCGGTCGGCGCGGATGGCGTTGAGGCGCTGGAACTGCGCGTCGATGACGACGTCTTCGGGCTTGGCGCCGGTGCCCTCGATCTGCAGGTCCTTCTTGTCGAGCACGGCGACCAGGTTCTGGTTGTGCGGGCAACCGACCTGCTGTTCCCAGGAGAGCACCTGGTAGCCAGCGGCGGCGCGGCGGGCGTCCAGGTGTGCGCAGTCGTCCGTGGGCTCGGCGAGGCTCGGCTCCTCCAGGTAGGTGCCTGGAAGGATCTTGATGATCATCCCGGGCTGCTTGACGTTGTCCACCGCCTCCTGCAGGTGCCGGTACCCAGACGTCTGGCACTGGGTCCACAGCGCCTGGTTGGCGGCCTGCAGCTCGGGCGGGAATGTGGCGATGCGCTTGGTGAAGTCCACGAGGTCGGTCTTGCAAACCAGCAGTGTCGGGCCAGACGTGCGGTACGTCGGTACGCTGCCCGAACCGTCTGGCGCGTGCGCGTCCCGTTCGTCGTGGGCCGATGCCGGCGCGGCCGTGGCCAGGGAAAACAATCCCGCACCCAGCATGGTGGCCGCGAGGACCATGGTCCATCGCCTCATGGCGGCCAACCCTATGAGCAGCCGTCCATCGGCGCAACGGTCGGGCTCATCCGTCCGTCGGCGGAGTATCGTCCTTCGTTCGGCTGTCGTCGTTGGATCGGCTGTCGTCTCTGGCCCGCGGGTCGTCGGCGGCGTCCGCGGCCGGGGGGTTCGGTCGTGGTTTGTGGGGGCCGATGGCTGGCCGACCGCGACCGAGTCGCGAAAGGAAGTCGGGGTCATCGTCGGGGGCAAGCGGCCGGGCCTTCGCTGGCGAGAACCCCACACTCGGACTGGCCTGTTCACGGCGCTGGGGGCGACCGAACGCGAAGTACAGCACCGGGCCGACCAGTGGCAGCAACAAGATCAATACGACCCACAAGCCGCGCGGCAGGCCCCTGACCTCCCCAGCCTCCGCCGAGAGGCAACTGATCATCGCGACCGCCGTGAGCGCGAGGAGCAGCAGGAACGACAAGACGTAGAAGCGGGCCATACCTGCATCATGCCGCGCCGCCGGGTGCGTTGCCGAACCCGTCCCACGCTCACCGGGCGGTCCATTGTGGGCCGCCAATCTTCTACCCTCAGTCGGATGAGCGCGGATCTCGACCCGGTACGGCTGCGAGGGACCTACGACTCGCAGCTACGCGCGTGGGTCCCGGACCGGCTACCGCCTGGGGCCACCGTCGAACACGACGGGCCGCTGGTGCGGATCTCCGGCCTGGACGAGCGGGGCTTCGTCACGTACCGGTCGGTCGCCCACCTCGAGCCGCGGGACCTCGACGCGCTGATCGCCCGCCAGCGTGACATCTACGCGTCGGCCGGTATGGCGGTGGAGTGGAAGCTCCACGGGCATGACGAGCCGGCTGACCTCGCCGACCGGCTACGGGCGGCCGGGTTTGAGCCCGAGGAGCAGGAGACCGTACTCATTGGTCCGGCCGAACCGCTCGCGGACGCCGACCCGCCGGTGCCCGACGGTGTGCGGCTGCGCGAGGTGATTGCGCGGGATGACCTGGACCGGATCGCAGCGATGGAGTCGGCGGTCTGGAACTCCGATCGATCCTTTCTGGCGACCGCACTCGAACGGGAGCTCGCCGCGGACCCGTCCGGAACCACGGTGGTCCTGGCGGAGACCTCGGCGGGTGAATGTGTCAGCGCGGGCTGGATCCGCTACATCACTGGTACGGCCTTCGGCACGATCTGGGGCGGGTCCACCCTGCCGGCGTGGCGGCGCCAGGGCATATACAAGGCCCTGGTCTGCTACCGAGCACACCTGGCCATCCAGCGGGGTCTGAGCCTGTTGCAGGTGGACGCGTCCGATGACAGCCGGCCGATCCTGCAGCGCTGCGGATTCGTCGCGGTCACCACGACGACGCCGTACGTCTACGCACCCTCACGCGAGTAGAACCGCTCCGGCGAGGGTGATCGCGACGACCATCAACGCGAGCGCGGCGGGCGCGCGGGTGGCGATCTTTGGATCCGACGGTACGGCGAGCGCCCGGATGCGGCGATGCGCGAGGCTGAGCGTGGCCAACCACATCAATGTGATCATCGAGGTTGCCGCGATCGCGATGCGGTCGGCCGCCGCTCGTCAGGGTGCGGGACACGGCCAACACCACGAGGATGGCGCCGGAGAGCGTGGTCCGCCGCCACGCCAATTGGGTGCGCTCGGCCGGGACCCCAATCATTGAGGGAGGGTGTTCGCTCATCGGCGCAGACCAATCGTCATCGGCGCAGGCCGCTCGCGACGACCACGATCAGGAGCACGACCGCGCCAACGCCGATGAGAAGCGCGAGTGCGGCCGGAAATCGCGACGGCGGCAGCGGTTGACCCAGTCGCATCGCCCGCTCAGCCCGCGACCAGTGATCCACGGCCCGGAGCGACACCGCCGCCCCGAGCAACAACAAGCCGATGGCGAGCGTCTCCCGAACGTGCGGCCACGGCAGTGGTGGCACGAACGCCGCAACCGCCAGACCGCCGCCTATCAGCGCCAGCCCGGTGCGGATCCATGCCAAGAAGGTTCGCTCATTGGCGAGGGAGAACCGGTAGTCGGGAGTCGTGCCGACCCGCTCCGAGTCGGTCGGGTCGAACCACTGTCGAAGCAGTCGCCGCACACGCCGATTCTGGCAGGCACTTCTCTCCGCAAATCTTCAAGACTTAGGGGTGGGAGCGCTTCAGGGTGACAAGTCTTGAAGACTTGCGAGCCGGGGAGGGCCTCCGCCAGGTGTTTTACTGGCGAGTAGCCTGGGTGGTCAACCCCACAATCAGGGCAGGTTGACCCACGGCGGCCCACCCGGCAGCCTTGCCTGGAGCTGAACGCCGATTCACGCCACGTAGATCGTTGGAGAGCGATGAAGATCGTCGTACTCGTCAAGCAGGTGCCCGACTCCGGTACGGAGCGCACTCTGCGAAGTGACGACAACACCGTCGACCGGGCGTCGGCGAACAACGTCATCAATGAGATGGACGAATATGCCATTGAAGAGGCCCTGAAGCTCAAAGAAGCGCACGGCGGTGAGGTCACCATCCTGACGATGGGTCCGGACCGTGCGTCCGAATCCATCCGCAAGGCCCTGTCGATGGGTCCGGACAGGGCGGTGCACGTCATCGACGACGCGTTGCACGGGTCGTGCGCGCTCGCCACATCGAAGGTGCTCGCCGCCGCGGCGAAAACTCTCGAGGCAGACCTGATCATCGCCGGTGCCGAGTCGACGGACGCCCGGGGTCAGGTCGTGCCGCACATGCTCGCGGAGCGCCTGGGCATCGCCGCTCTCACGGGTGCGCGAAAGCTCACAGTGGACACCTCCGCGCAGCTTGCAAGCGGAGCATCGGGCGCTGCGGTGGTGAATATCGAGCGGCAGACCGAGGAGGGATACGAGGTCGTGACGGCTTCGACGCCCGCGATTGTTTCGGTCTGGGACACCATCAACGAGCCCAGGTATCCCTCGTTCAAGGGGATCATGGAAGCGAAGAAGAAGCCGGTCCAGACGCTTTCCTTGGCCGATCTGGGCATCGCGGCCGACGAAGTCGGTACCGCTGGCGCCTCCACCGTCGTCGTCGAGGCGGCGAAGCGCCCACCCGGCCAGGGCGGCACCCGGGTACCCGACGAGGGCGACGGCGGCGTGAAGCTGGTCGAGTTCCTCGCCAACGAGAAGTTCGTCTGAGCCGGCGAGGGAAGAGACATGGCAGAGGTTCTGGTTCTGGTCAAGCCCTCCGCGGGCAAGGTCTCGAAGGGCACCCTCGAGGCGTTGACGATCGCCGGCGCGCTCGGCGAGCCGTCCGCGGTCGTCGTCGAGGCACCGGGTGTGGCGGCGGGGCTCACCGAAAGGCTCGGCGAGTACGGCGCGGCCAAGGTGTACGTGGCCGAGTCCGACGAGCTCGGCGGCTACCTGGTGACGCCGAAGGTGGCGGTGCTGGAGAAGCTGGTTCGGGAGAAGTCGCCGGCCGCCGTTGTCATACCGTCCACTCAGGAGGGTAAGGAGGTCGCGGCTCGGCTCGCGGTACGCCTCGACAACGGTGTGCTCACCGATGTCGTCGGGTTGGAGGCAGACGGCACGGCGACTCAGGTGATCTTCGCGGGATCGACGATCGTGAAGTCAAAGGTCTCTCGTGGCATTCCGCTCGTCACGGTCCGCCCGTCGTCGGTCACGCCGGTCGCGGCGCCGACCATGCCCACCGTCGAGCCCGTTTCGCTCTCCCTTGGCGAATCCGACAAGCTCGCCACGGTCACCGACCGGGTGACCGAGGCGAAGGGCGCCCGCCCCGAACTCACGGAGGCGTCGATTGTCGTCTCCGGCGGCCGCGGCGTCGGCTCCGCTGAGAATTTCAAGCTCGTCGAGGAGTTCGCCGACCTGCTGGGCGCCGCCGTCGGCGCATCGCGGGCCGCAACCGACTCCGGGTTCTATCCGCATCAGTTCCAGATCGGGCAGACTGGCAAGACGGTGTCCCCGCAGCTTTACATCGCCCTCGGGATCTCGGGCGCGATCCAGCACCGGGCCGGGATGCAGACCTCGAAGACGATCGTCGCGGTCAACAAGGACAACGAGGCGCCCATCTTCGAACTGGCAGACTTCGGCATCGTCGGCGACCTGTTCAAGGTCGTCCCCCAGGCGGCCGAGGAAATCCGCAAACGCAAGGGCTGATGTGTTAAGCAGGGTCCCCTTCTTATCGGCTTCTGCATAGGAAGGGACCCCTCTTAACTCGGTGGCCGGCCCGACGCACCGGTGCGTAGAGTCGCGCGCGTGGACGAGCCCGTCGACGTCCGGGTGGCTCATGACGATGAGCTGCCAGTGTTGGTCTCCGCTCTCGGGCAGGAGCACTTCTTCCGGGATCGGTTGATACGGCAGAACCAGGGGCTCGGTGAGCTGTTCGTCGCGTGGACCGGGTCGACGCCGGTAGGCGACGTCTATCTGTGGCGAGAGCAGGCCGACGAGGCGCCGGTGCGGGAGCATCTGCCCTGGACGCCAATGATCAACCACCTCGAGGTGCACCCGTCGTGGCAGAACCGCGGCGTGGGTACGGCTCTCGTTCGCGCCACCGAGGAGCACGCCGCGCATTTGGGCTACGGCCAGATCTGCCTCGGCGTGAGCGTGGACAACCACGACGCGCGGCGGCTCTACGAACGCCTGGGCTACTCCGACTGGGAACACGGCCTTGTCGACGTGTTCTGGGACGAGCCCGGTCCGGACGGGGCGCCCGTCCATTACGAACTCACCTGTCACTGGATGGTGCGAGCGCTGCCCACCCAGGGCCCTGGAATCGATGACTGGCGGGCCTGGACTCCCGAGGCGGCGCACCGCCACCTCAAAGACTCCACAGTGGACTGGCACGTCGCCGCCGGATGGGCCATCGACGTCTATCTCGGGCGGCAAACCAGGGAGCACGAAGACCTGGAGGTGGCCATCGACCGCGCCGACTTCCCGGCCTGGCGGCGCTACCTCGAGTCAAAAGGGTACGACCTCTACGACGCCGGTGCTGGCCGGCTTCGACGGCTGGGCCCCGGCGACGACCCGGATCCGAAGCACCATCAGGTCTGGCTCTGCGACCCGACTGAGAATCCGGTGGTGTGGCGGATGGATACCTTCCTCGAGGAGCGTGATGGTGGCCAATGGTCATGTCACTGGCTGCCCGGTGTGCGCTTTCCGTTGGCGGACGCCATCGACCGTACCGTCGACGGCGTCGCCTATCTTCGCCCCGAGCTCGTCCTGCTCGGCAAGGCGAAGCACTGCCGTCCGAAGGATGAGAAGGACCTGAGGTTGGTGCTGCCGACCCTGGACGAGGCGGCGCTGGACCGGCTGCGGTTCGGGCTGCGCGTCGCCGACCCGGCGCACGCCTGGTTGGCGCAGGTGGTTACGGGCGTCCGGGGATAGGCTGGTTGCGATGGCATACCTCGATCACGCCGCGACCACGCCCGATGCTCCCCGAGGCGGTCGAGGCATACGTCTCCGCCGCTGGGAACGTCGGCAACGCATCCTCGTTGCACGCATCCGGGCGGTTGGCTCGCCGGCACGTGGAGGAGGCGCGGGAACGGGTCGCCGCCAGCCTCGGCACGCGGCCCTCCGAGGTGATCTTCACGGGCGGCGGCACGGAGAGCGACAACCTCGCCGTGAAGGGCATCTTCTGGTCTCGCCGGACGGCTGATCCGCGTCGCAAGCGGGTGGTCGCGTCGGCCGCGGAGCACCACGCCGTACTGGATGCGGTTCATTGGCTTGGCGAGGCCGAGGGGGCCGAGGTTGTCTGGCTTCCGGTTGACGGGCTCGGCCGCGCGTCCGTGAATACCCTGCGCGCCGAGATCGACGAGCACGGCGACGACATCGCGTTGATCACCGCGATGTGGGCGAACAACGAGGTGGGCACGGTTCAGCCGGTGGCCGACTTCGCGGCCCTCGCCGCCGCTTCGGGGATTCCATTTCACACCGATGCGATCCAGGCGATCGGCCAGGTGCCCGTCGACTTCGCCGGATCTGGCGCGGCCGCGCTCACGGCCACGGGGCACAAGCTCGGCGGCCCGGCCGGGGTGGGCGCCCTGCTGTTGGGGCGCGACGTCGAGTGCACACCGCTCTTGCACGGTGGTGGTCAGGAGCGCGATGTTCGCTCCGGCACCCTCGATGTGGCCGGGATCACGGCGTTCGCGGTCGCCGTCGAGATGGCGGTCAAGGGCCAGCCTGACTTCGCCGTCCGGATCTCGTCGTTACGGGACCAACTGATTACCGGGGTACGGGCGGCCGTGCCGGACGCCGTACTCAATGGCGACCCCGACCATCGGTTGCCCGGCAACGCCCACTTCTCGTTTCCCGGCTGCGAAGGAGACGCGCTGCTCCTCCTTCTCGATGCCGCCGGGATCGCGTGCTCGACCGGATCGGCGTGCTCGGCCGGTATCGCCCAGCCCTCGCACGTGCTGGTGGCGATGGGCGCCAGCGAGCCGGTGGCGAAGTCGACGCTGCGGTTCACCCTCGGCCACACCTCGACCGGCCAGGACGTGGCCGACCTCGTCGCCGCGCTTCCCGGTGCGGTCGAGCGCGCCCGGCGCGCAGGTGCGGTCCGGTCGGGCGGCACGCGGTAACGGCTACTCTCGACAGGTGGGATTCAAGGTTCTGGCCGCCATGTCGGGCGGCGTCGACTCGGCGGTCGCGGCCGCCCGGGCGGTCGACGCCGGCCACGACGTCACCGGCGTGCACCTGGCCTTGGCCCGCAACCCGCAGACGTATCGGTCGGGTGCGCGCGGCTGCTGCACGGTCGAGGACGCCCGCGACGCCCGCCGTGCCGCCGACGTACTCGGGATTCCGTTCTACGTCTGGGACATGGCCGACGAGTTCCATGCCAGCGTCGTCGATGACTTCGTCGCCGAGTACGCGGCCGGTCGTACACCTAATCCGTGCCTGCGCTGCAACGAAAAGATCAAGTTCGCCGCGGTCCTGGACCGGGCGGTGGCGCTCGGGTTCGATGCGGTCGTCACCGGCCACCACGCGCGGCTCGGCCCGGACGGACTGCTGCGGCGCTCGGTCGACCTGGCGAAGGACCAGTCGTACGTGCTCGCCGTCCTGACCCGGGCCCAGCTGGACCGGTCGGTGTTTCCGCTCGGCTCATCAACGAAGACCGAGGTACGGGCGGAGGCGGCCGCCCGTGGACTGGCCGTCGCCGACAAGCCGGACTCGCACGACATCTGCTTCATCGCCGACGGCGACACCCGCGGATTCCTCAACGAGCGCCTGGGCTTCGCACCCGGATCCATTGTGGATGGTGAGAGCGGCGAGGTGGTGGGCTCGCACCAGGGCGCGTTCGCGTACACGGTCGGCCAGCGCAAGGGGCTGAACCTGACCCGGCCGGCTCCCGACGGAAAGCCGCGGTACGTCCTGTCGATCACACCGGTAACCAACACCGTGACCGTGGGGCCAGCGACGGCCCTGGATGTCTCCACTGTGGTCGGAGATCGTCCAGTATGGACCGGCAGCTCACTTCCGTCCGGCCCCGTGGAGTGCGAGGTGCAGCTGCGAGCGCACGGGGATCCGGTCGCGGCGGTGGTGTCCCTCGTGGACGGACGTCTCACGGCATCACTTCGCCGGCCGGTACGGGGGGTGGCCGCAGGACAGGCCGTCGTCGCCTACCGCCCTGATCCGGGCGGCGACGTGGTACTCGGTTCGGCGACGGTGGCCGCGGCATGAATCGCTGGCCGTGGCCGCCGATGTCGGCGACCGGGATCGGGTCGCTGCCCGGCACCGACTTTGTGGAAGCCGTGAAGTTCGTCCTCGGTGAGCTGCCGAACCTCCCGCACCTGCCGGAGCTGCCCGAGCGCGGGCCCGGGGCCGACATGATCGGTCGGGGCGCCGGGCTTCTGGCCGGCCTGCCGGTTGAGCTCTACAGCGGAAGTTGGCGGGTGGCGTCGCACCCGGGCTTGGACCTCCGCCGCACCCATGACCTTCTCGAACGTGATCTCGACGCGCTCACCGAGGCGGCAGCCGGCTACAGCGGGCCGCTCAAGGTACAGGCGACTGGGCCCTGGACGCTCGCCGCCAACCTCGACCTGCCGATCGGCGGGCGATTGCTGCACGACCACGGGGCGGTGCACGACCTGGCCGCCTCGCTCACGGACGGCCTACGCTCGCACGTGGCCGACGTGGCCCGCCGGATTCCGGGCGCATCGGTGCTGCTCCAGATCGACGAGCCGTCCGTGCCGGCTGTTCTCGCCGGACGGGTACCCACGGAGAGCGGCCTTCGCACGCTTCGCAGCGTGCCGGCGTCCACAGTGGAGGCCACGCTCCGTGACCTGGTGGCTAAGGTCGGGGCGCCGGTGGTGATGCACTGCTGTGCCCCGCGGCCGCCCCTGCGCCTGTTCCGCGACGCCGGCGCCATCGCGGTGGCACTCGACCTGAGCCTGATCGACTCCTCCACGGCGACCCAGGACGAGCTCGGCGAGCTCATCGACGCCGGGCTGGGTCTCTTCGCCGGCGCCATCCCCACCACGGGCACCCGGCCACCCGCGTCGACCGCTGCCGCCGACGCCGTCACCAGTCTCTGGCGACGCCTGGGCTTCCCGGTCGACCAAGCTTCCGCCCAGGTGGTCGTGACACCCGCCTGCGGCCTGGCCGGCGCCACCCTCGGGTACGCCCGGGCCGCCCTGGCCGTCTGCGTCGAGGCCGCCCGCCGCCTCGAGGTGTGAGGGTTCTCGAGGTGTGAGGGTTAAGGAGGGTCCCCTTCTTAACCCTTGCTGTAAAGGAAGGGACCCCTCCTAACATCGAGCGCGCCAACGCGGCCGGGATGTCGCACGCGCGGGTTAGGTTCGCAGGGTGAGCGAGGAGGAGATCGGCACCACTGAGGTACCGGTGGGCGCCGCGGGTGCGGAGCCGCCGCCGGAGGCCCGCGAGCGCCACGCGACGCTGGCCACTGATCTGTCCGAGCACCAGTACCGCTACCACGTGCTCGACTCGCCGACGATCGGCGATACCCAGTACGACGAGCTGATGCGGGAGCTGGAGGCGCTTGAGGCGCAGTACCCGGCGCTGCGCACCCCGGACTCGCCATCGCTGCGGGTGGGGGCGACGTACTCGACCGACTTCGCCCCGGTCACCCACCTCGAACGCATGATGAGCCTGGACAACGCGTTCAGTCCGGAGGAGCTTGCCGCCTGGGTCGAACGCGTGGAGCGCGAGGTGGGGGCGAATGCGGCGACCTTCCTGTGCGAGCCGAAGATCGATGGTCTCGCGATCAGCCTCACCTACGAGAAGGGGCGCCTCGTGCGGGCGGCGACCCGGGGCGACGGCCGTACGGGTGAGGACGTGACCCTCAACGTCCGGACGATCGACGACGTACCGCAACGGCTGAAGGGAACCGACATCCCGGCCTTGCTCGAGGTCCGTGGCGAGGCCTTTTTCACCGTCGAGGGGTTCGCCCGGGTCAACGACGCGATCATGGAGCAGGGCAAGACGCCGTTTGCGAATCCGCGTAATGCCGCCGCCGGGAGCCTGCGCCAAAAGGATCCGCGGGTCACTGCCAGCCGGCCGCTGCGACTGATCGTGCACGGCGTTGGAGCCCGTAACGGCTTCGAGCCGAAGGCCCAGTCCGAGGCGTACGAGCGGCTCAAGGGCTGGGGTCTACCCACGTCAACCCGCTGGAAGGTGGTGCCGGACCTCGCCGGCGTGTCGGAGTACATCGCGTACTACGAGAAGCACCGCCACGACGTCGAGCACGAGATCGACGGCGTCGTGATCAAAGTGGACCGTGTCGCGCTGCAGGGCCGGCTCGGCTCAACCAGCCGAGCGCCACGGTGGGCGATCGCGTACAAGTACCCGGCCGAGACGGCGACCACGCTGCTGCGAGACATCCAGGTCAACGTCGGCCGTACCGGGCGGGTCACCCCGTTCGCCGTGCTGGAGCCCATCTTCGTGGGCGGCGTAGTGGTCACCAACGCGACTCTTCACAACGCTAACGACGTGGTACGGCGGGGTGTCCTCATTGGAGACACCGTGATCGTGCGGCGGGCCGGCGACGTGATTCCCGAAATCGTCGGAGCGGTCGTCGAGAAGCGAGACGGCTCCGAGAGCGCCTTCGTCATGCCGACGGTGTGTCCTGCGTGCGCCACCGCGCTGGCGCCGGCGAAGGAGGGCGATGTCGACATCCGGTGCCCCAATGCCCGAAGCTGCCCGGCTCAGCTTCGGGAGCGCCTGTTCCACCTCGGCGGGCGCGGGGCGCTCGACATCGAGGTCCTCGGCTACAAGGCCGCGGTCGCTCTGCTCGACTCCGGCATCATCGAGGACGAGGGGGACCTTTTCGGTCTCGACGAGGAGAAGCTCGCCCAGTCATCGTTCTTTGTCAATAAGAACGGAAGCCTGTCGAGTAACGCCAGCCGCCTGCTCAAGAACCTGGCCGAGGCCCGGACGCGTCCACTGTGGCGGATCCTGGTGGCCCTCTCGATCCGGCATGTCGGGCCGAGCGCGGCACAGCCGCTCGCGGCGCACTTCGGTTCCGTCGAGGCGATCGCCGCCGCGGAACCGGAGGAGATCGCCGCGGTCGAAGGGGTCGGCCCGACCATCGCGGAGGCGATCCAGGAGTGGTTCGCCGTCGACTGGCATCGCGACATCGTGGCGAAGTGGCGGGCCGCCGGGGTCGTTCTGGAGGAGGAGCGGGTCGAAACCGGGCCCAAACCGCTGACTGGGCTAACGGTGGTAGTCACAGGCACGCTCGCAGACTTTTCCCGAGACGTCGCGGCCGAGGCGGTCACGTCCCGGGGCGGCAAGGTGAGTGGGTCCGTGTCGAAGAAGACCGACTTCGTCGTCGTCGGTGAGAGTCCCGGATCCAAATACGACAAGGCGGTCTCGTTGGGTGTTCCGGTGCTCGACGAGGATGGTTTCCGGACACTCCTCAGCGAGGGTCCAGACGCCGCTCGCTCTGTTGCGAATACGCCGGAGCCTGCTTGAGGTCGGTTCGCCGACGACCGCGCCCAAACCGACGGCCAGGAAAGGCGCATGGACGCTTCGGTCGGGGACGGTGTAGGGGTCGTTCGACGCTTGTAGGCCGTAATGAGACACCCAGTACGAAATTCACCTCCCAACTGGGCAATTGGTGGGTATACCGTTTACTTGGCTTTTGGCGTTACTACCGGCGGATGCGCTCGTTTCAGTCGTTGATCGTGGTGGTCGATCGTGGCGGTCGATCGCGGTTGATCGTCGACCGTTCTTAAACCCGATCAGGCCCGAGCGTCGATGGACGAGGGCATGGCATCGTCGCGGAGGTGTAATGGAGGCGGCCGCTCGACCCCAGTTGGGTCAGCCGCGCAGTCCTGGGAGCCCGCCGGCACGGGCTAACCACGGCGGTACTCGCGAACACGAGCACCGACTCGCCGATCTGCGCGTCGACGCCGGACTGGTAGAAGCGGAGAGCATTCGCAACGCGGTTCCGAGGGAACGCGCGTTGGGTGTGTACTCATACGTCGCCCTGGTGGTTATCGTCGCCGCCCTCGTGGTCGCGCCGTCGTTCCGAGATCTCCCTGATGTCGTGCGCGCGAACGACGCCGAGATGTGGCTCATCGCCGCCCTCGCAGTGCTCGTGGACGCGCGACCGTTCGCCACGCCCGGTCGGATCCGGGCCGCGACTGTCTTCCCGTCCATCGCCTTCACGTTCGCGCTTCTGTTGGGGTGGGGACTCGCGGTTGCCGTGACCGTACAGGCGACCGCCGTGGTCGTTTCCTCCTTCCGTCTGCGCCATGCACCGTGGCGGGGACTGTTCAACGTGTCGCAGTACGCGTTGTCCTTCGCGGCCGCCGCCCTCGTACTGAATCTCGCCCACGTTCCGCACCTCTCCGAGGACACGGCGGCCGCGCGACCCAGCGCGTGGAACATCCTGGCGATCCTCGGCGCCGGCCTGGTGTGGTTCGCGGTGAACCATCTCCTGGTGGCAACCGCGTTGTGGCTGCGGTTCAACGGAGGGTGGGCGCCGACTCTGATCCGCTCGGTGCGTCAGGACAGCCTGTGGACGCTGAGCCTGCTGGCGCTGGGTCCCCTTGTCATCGCGGCGGGCAATGTGAGCGCCCTCCTCGTGCCGCTCATGTTGATCCCACTCGTGAGCGTCAACGAGCTCGCCCGATTCACCACCGAGGAGCACCGCAAGGCGACGGTGGACGAGCTGACCGGCCTGCCCAACCGGAAGGCGCTCTACGCGCACATGCGATCAGAGTCGCAGGCGTACGCGGAACGCTCGGCGAGAATTCGCGGCGTACGGCCGCGATCGGAGCCTGCCGACCATAGGCGGATGGCCCTGCTGCTGCTTGACATCGACCAGTTCCGGCGGGTCAACGACGCGCTGGGTCACGCGGTGGGCGACCGGCTACTGGAGGCGGTGGCCGTACGGCTGCGGGAGGCGATTGGCGCCGACGGCGTCGTCGCCCGGCTCGGCGGCGACGAGTTCGCGGTGCTGGCACCCAGGTTGGCCGACGCCGAGGCGGCCGGTGTCCTGGCCGAGCGGGTAGCAGACGCGCTCGCCCAGCCGGTCACGCTGGACGGCCTCCCGCTCGACGTCACCGCGGCGATCGGCGTCGCCGTCTACCCCGACCATGGAACCGACAACACGACGTTGCTCCGTCACGCCGAGGTCGCGATGTACGACGCGAAGGACCTCGGCAGTACGTTTGCCATCTACTCGCAGGAGGCGGACCAGAACTCGCCGGAGCGTCTGGAGCTGCTCGCGGATCTTCGCCGGGCCCTCGAATCAGGCACCAACGAGCTGCAGCTGTTCCACCAACCACAGATCGAGATGGCCAGCGGCGAGGTCGTCGGCACCGAGGCGTTGTTGCGGTGGAACCACCCGGAACGAGGATTCGTCAGCCCGGAGCTGGTCATCAAGGTGGCCGAACAGACTGCTGTGATGCAGTTGATCACCTCGCGCGTGATGGAAAATGCGGTGGCCCAGCTCGCCGCGTGGAAGGCGCACGGGCTGATCCTGCGCACCTCCATCAATGTGAGCGCGCGCGACCTGCATCGGCCCGAGTTCGTCGACGAGCTCGCCGACCTGCTCGTCGATCGCGGCATTTCGCCGAATCAAATCCAGCTGGAGATCACCGAGGGCGCACTGATGGCCGATCCCCGGCGGGTCCTGGTCACCTTGCACCGACTCGACAAGCTCGGCGTAGCGCTGTCTCTCGACGACTTTGGTACGGGTTACTCCTCCCTGCAGCACCTGCGCCGGCTACCCCTGGCGGAGGTGAAGATCGACCGGTCCTTCGTGCTCGGCATGACCACGGACCCGGACGACGCGGCCGTGGTCAACTCGATCATCGACCTGGCCCGGGCGCTGGGGCTGCGGGTCGTCGCCGAGGGTGTCGAGGACGAAGAGACCCGGCGACTGCTGGTGGCCTCGGGTTGCGAGGTGGGCCAGGGTTGGCTGTTCGCGCGCCCAATGCCCGCCGAGGCGCTGACCGCGTGGCTCGCTCGGTACCGCCCGCCCGCCCGCCGTTAGCCGCGTCCGGCGCTACCTGATCGCAGATCATGACGAGTTGAGGCCCGGCCATGGGCCGAATCGCGTCAAGATCTCGAAGAGTCCGGGAGCCCGACGCGGAGGGTGCGACCCAGACAAATAGACTCGCTCGGTCGACTCACCTGTCCGTACCGCTGGGGGGATTCATGGTCGCGATCTCCCGGGAAGAAGTCGCGCACCTCGCGCGGCTGGCCCGGCTGGCTGTCAGCGACGAGGAACTGGACCGGTTCGCCGGCCAGCTCGACGTGATCCTGCAGGCCGTGGCGCGGGTTGGCGAGGTGGCCGCCGCTGACATTCCGCCGACGTCGCACTCCGTGCCACTGACGAACGTGTTCCGCGACGACGTCGAACTGCCGTGCCTCACTCCGGAGGAGGCGCTGGCGGGTGCGCCGGACGCAGCAGAACAGAGGTTCCGGGTGCCACGAATTCTGGATGAGGAGGCCTGAGCCGTGACCGGCAAGCCCAGGGGAAGCACACCCGGCCCCGCCGAGCGCGACCCAGCTAAGGCGGCGAAGGCCAGGCCAACGAAGGCCGCGCCGGCAAAGGCCACCTCACCGAAGGCGAGTGCAAAGGCAGCGCCGGCGACGGCCTCAGCGAAGGCCACTTCAGCGAAGGCCGCGCCGGCGAAGGCGAGCCCGAAGGCCGCGGCTGAACGGGACGCCGGCGGCCTCACTCAGCACAGCGCCGCCGAGCTCGGCCGCCTGATCGCGTCCGGTGAGTTGTCCGCCGTCGAGGTGACCCAAGCGCACCTGGATCGCATTGCCGCCGTCGACGGGCGGGTACATGCATTCCTTCACGTCGATGCCGATGGCGCCCTCGCCGCCGCTCGGACCGTGGACAGGGCGCGAGCCAAGAAGGAGACGCTCGGCCCGTTAGCGGGAGTACCCATCGCGGTCAAGGACGTCCTGACCACCAAGGGCATCCCGACGACCTGCGGATCTCGAATCCTGCAGGGATGGCGGCCGCCCTACGACGCGACCATCGTGTCCCGCCTGCGTGACGCGGGCCTGGTGATGCTCGGCAAGACCAACATGGACGAGTTCGCGATGGGATCGTCCACTGAGTACTCCGCGTACGGACCGACTCGCAACCCATGGGACCTCAGCCGAATCCCCGGCGGGTCCGGTGGCGGCTCGTCCGCATCCGTGGCCGCCTACGAGGCGCCGCTCGCGATCGGCACCGATACCGGCGGATCGATCCGCCAGCCCGGTGCTGTGACCGGCACGGTGGGGTCGAAGCCGACGTACGGCGGAACCTCACGGTACGGGCTGGTGGCGTTCTCGTCCTCTTTGGACACTCCGGGGCCCTGCGCCCGTACCGTTGAGGACGCCGCACTTCTGCACGCCGTCATCGCCGGCCACGATCCGCGGGACTCCACCTCTATCCCGGCCCCGGTGCCGGACGTGGTCGCAGCCGCCCGCCACGGTGCAAGCGGCGATCTCTCCGGAGTGCGCCTCGGCCTGGTGCGCCAGTTCGGCGGCGACGGGGCAGAACCCGGTGTGTCCGCGGCGTTCCGCGAGGGGTTGGAGGCGCTGATCAAACTCGGCGCCGAGGTGGTTGAGGTCTCGTGCCCGCACTTCGAGTACGCGCTGCCGGCCTATTACCTGATCGCCCCGAGCGAGTGCAGCTCCAACCTGGCTCGGTTCGACGGTGTCCGATATGGACTGCGCATCGGTGACGACGGCGAGAAGTCCCTCGAAGAGGTCATGTCGCTGACCCGCGAGGCCGGATTCGGTCCCGAAGTCAAGCGGCGCATCATCATCGGTACGTACGCGCTGAGCTCCGGGTATTACGACGCGTACTACGGACAGGCCCAGAAGGTGCGTACGTTGATCTCCCGCGACTTCGCGGCCGCCTTCGAACAGGCCGACGTGCTTGTGTCGCCGACGACCCCGTTTGTGGCATTCCCGTTCGGATCGAGGACGTCGGATCCGTACCAGATGTACCTCGCCGATCTCTACACGATCCCGTCGAACCTTTACGGCGGCCCCGCGATCTCCGTCCCTTGTGGACTGTCGGAGGGACTGCCGGTCGGGTTCCAGATCATGGCGCCAACTCTGGCCGACGACCGCATGTACCGGGTCGCCGCCGCGTTGGAGTCGGCCGTACCGGCGCCGACTCCGCCCGCCCTCTAGCTAACGGTCGTTCGCGTCAGCTCTTGTGGCTGGTCCAGGACGCCGGGCCCGGGAGGTCGATGCGGTGCTGGCGCTGCTTGGAGTTCCAGGACCAGCGCCAGATCTTGAAGCTCCAGGAGGAGAAACCGTTCTTGGTGAAGTTGAACTTGAACGGCCCGAACCGGAAGCTCTTCCGGAAGATCAGTCCCATGTGTCGATGGTTACCCATCTCAGGCACAAAATCACACACCTGTAATTCGGGCGAGTCCGGGCGGCCGATCAGTCACTGTCGCGGCCGGGTCGTCGAGATCTCTGGGCGCGCTCGGTGTGCGTTATCCCTGGTGGTCGCACCGTGGTGGTGACAGCGATCTCCACCGAAGATCACCTGGTGCACGAGTATGGCGTGTCGCCGCCCTCGGTGCGCCCGGAGATCTCGCTGCCCCCGGAGCCCTCGGTGCGCCCGGAGATCTCGCTGCCGCCCGGAGATCTCGCTGCGCCCGGAGATCAGGAGCGGGCCAGGCACGGGCAGGCGGAAACCCGCGCGAATCGGACTGACCCAGCCGACTAGGCTTGGCGAGGTCGTTCGACAGGGCACGTCGCTCGACAGGGCACGTCGCTCGACAGGGCACGTCGCTCGACAGGGCACGTCGTCGTCGTTCGACAGGGCACGTCGATCGATAAGGGCACGCTCAACAAGGGCACGACAGTGGGATGGAGCATCGATGACCGCGACCCTGCGCTTCGACGAGGCGGTGGCGCGGTTCGAGCCGGTCATCGGCCTGGAAACCCACGTCGAGCTCGGTACCCGGACGAAGATGTTCTGCGGCTGCCCGACAACCTTCGGCGCGGAGCCGAACACCCAGGTCTGCCCGGTCTGCCTCGGCCTGCCCGGCAGCCTTCCGGTGGCCAATCGGGCCGCGATCGAGGCGACGATCCGGATCGGACTGGCGCTCAACTGCCGCATCGCGACCTGGTGCCGGTTCGCGCGCAAGAACTACTTCTACCCTGACATGCCCAAGAACTTCCAGATCAGCCAGTACGACGAACCGCTCTGTATCGATGGCTGGCTCGATGTCGAGGTGGACGGCGAGACGGTCCACGTGGGCATTGAACGGGTCCACCTCGAGGAGGACACCGGCAAGACCATGCACATCGGCGGTACGACGGGACGAATCCACGGCGCGACGGAGTCCCTTGTGGACTACAACCGGGCCGGCATCCCGCTGGTCGAGATCGTCACCAAGCCGGTGCCGGGGACGGGTGCCCGAGCACCCGAGGTTGCCCGGGCGTACGTCACTGAACTCAGAGACCTGATCCGCGCACTGGGTGTCTCGGACGTACGGATGGAACAGGGCTCACTGCGCTGCGACGTGAACACCTCGTTGAACCGGCCAGGGGAGCCCTGGGGCACCCGGACCGAGACCAAGAATGTCAACTCGCTGCGCAGCGTAGAGCGGGCGGTCCGGTCGGAGATCATCCGGCAGGCGGCGGTGCTCGACGCGGGCCGCACTGTCACCCAGGAGACCCGCCACTTCCATGAGGAGACCGGAGACACCACCCCGGGCCGCAGCAAGGAGACGGCGACCGACTACCGCTACTTCCCGGAACCCGATCTCGCCCCGCTGGAGCCGGATCCGGCCTGGGTGGACGAGCTTCGAGCATCGCTTCCCGAGATGCCCCGGGAGCACCGCACGCGGCTGCAGAAGGCATGGGGCTTCAGTGACAAGGAGATGCAGTCCGCCATCAACGCGGGCGCGGTGTCTCTCATCGAGGCGACTGTATCGGCGGGCGCCTCGCCCGAGGGCGCCCGCAAATGGTGGCTGGGCGAACTGGCTCGGCGCGCCAACGAGCAGGCGGTGGACCTCTCGGCCGTCGGGGCGACGCCAGGTCAGGTCGCGGAGCTGCAGGGCCTGGTCGATGCGGGCACCCTCAACGACAAGCTCGCCCGTACAGTCCTCGAGGGCGTCATCGCCGGCGAGGGCTCACCGACCGAGGTCATGACCGCGCGCGGCCTCGCCGTCGTCTCCGATACCGGCGCTCTGACCACGGCCGTCGACGAGGCGATCGCGGCCCATCCCGACATCGCCGCGAAGATCCGAGACGGCAAAGTGGAGGCGGCGGGCGTGCTCATCGGCGCCATCATGAAGGCCACCAAGGGTCAGGCGGACGCGAAGACATTACGAGAGTTGATCATCTCGCGCCTGTCCTGATTGCAACAAAGGGCACTCGTCAGGCGGCGCTTACCCCACCCGTCCCTGGCGCGACCAGGCGCAGCAGCTTGTCGTCACCCTCGCGGGCGTTGCCGCGACCGTCGCGATTGGACGTTGAGACCCAGACCGATCCGTCCGGCGCTGTCACGGCCGCGCGCAGCCGGCCGTACACGTTGACCAGTGCGGCGACCGGGACGCCGTGCACGTTGCCGGCCGCGTCGAGCCGCAGTAGCCACGCCCGCTCGCCGCGCAGACACGCGGCCACGAGGACGTCACCCGCGATCGCGGCACCTGAGCACGACGCTTCCGACGTCGACCACTGCTGAATCGGGTCCACAAAGGACGGATTGTTGGCGATGCCTTCGACCGTCGGCCAGCCGTAGTTCTTGCCTGGCGCGATCCGGTTGATTTCGTCCCAGGTGTTCTGGCCGAACTCGGTGGCGTACATGCGCTTCTGCACGTCCCACGCCAGACCCTGCACGTTGCGGTGGCCGTAGCTCCAAACCAGCGAGTTCGGGAACGGGTTGCCGGGGGCGGGTGTGCCGTCCTTGGTCATCCGGAGGATCTTCCCGGCGAGGGTGTTCAGGTCCTGCGAACGCGGCGCGGAGGCGCCGTCGCCCGTGGAGGCGTACAGGAACCCATCCGGCCCGAAGGCCAAGCGTCCTCCGTTGTGGATGCCCGCCTTGGGGATGCCGGTGACGATCGGTTGCGGCGTGCCGCCCAGGGTCAGCTTGGCGATGCGGTTGTCCGCCTCGGCCGTGTAGTAGATGAAGATGAGGTGGTCCGTGGCGTAGTCAGGGGAGACGGCGATCCCCAACAAGCCGCCCTCGCCGCCCGGTCGCACCGCATCGATCGTCTGGACCGGCGTGATCGTCAGTCCGTTCGCGCCGTTCGGCGGGCCCACTTTCATGATCCGCTTGGTGTCCCGCTCCGTTACCAGAGCCGTGCCGTCAGGCAGGAACGCGATCGCCCACGGCACCTGCAGATCGGACGCGATCACTGTCGCGACGACGCTCGGGGGCCCCGGATCGACCGGTGTCCCGTCCTGGCTGGTCGGCGGGGGCAACTGCGGCGGGCCGCCCGTGGACGTGTTGTCGGGCGGACCAAACGAGCAGCCGACGAGGAGTAACGCCAGCGTCGCCAGTACGGCTATCGCGCTCCGGCGGTGTCGGGCGGGGGGTGTGACGGGCACCCCGGAAGCGTAGCCCGGCTACCCGGAGCAAGCCCGGCCGCGGAAATCGGCTTTCTGCCCTCCCTAACATCGATCACGTGGCCATCGTGCATGGACTTTCGGAAGCCGACACGATGATGGACGAGGTCGGCCTCACCTGGGGTCGGTGACCTCCGACCGCAGCTCCTGACCGGACGCCGCCACGAGCCGCGACACATCGGCCGCCGCCACGGCGGGCAACGTGATCGCCCGACCCGACGTCAGCTGAGCGCTGACATGGTTTCGACCCTCGCTCACCAGTCCGGCCACGTCACTCCACGGGATGCGCCGACGACCGAGAGCGGCCCGTACGGTCAGCCCTTCCGCATCGACATCGGTGCCGGAGCGCCACGACCACACGGCCACCGCCAGCGGTATCACCAGGACGATCAACAGGTACGACGGCGCCCACCTGACCAGGGACAGCCCCGCGATCGCGACGATGACGGCGGCGATGGTGATCGCCGAGCTGCGACGGAACTGAATGACGCTCGTTGCCATGCGTCCATGCTCGCATCGCACTCGAGAACTGACGTTTGTCGGGGGCCGCGGGCATACTGTGCCCGACCGCACATGAACAGGAGAGGCAGATGACCACCAACCTTCTGGCGATCGGCACTGGCAAGGGTTTGTTCCTGGCTCGCAGCGAGGACGACCGGCGCACGTGGGAGGTGTCTGGCCCCCACTTTCCAATGACCGGGGTGTACGCGGTCGGCATCGACACCCGTCGCAACCCGGCCCGCCTGCTCGCCGGCGTCGACAGCTCGCACTTCGGCCCGATCGTGGCGACCAGCGATGACCTGGGCGAGACCTGGGACGAGCCCGACGAACGGCCGATCGCCTTCCCGGAAGACTCCGAGACGTCACTGGTACGGGTCTGGCAGATCACGCCGTCACCGGTTGAGCCCGACGTCGTCTACGCGGGTACCGAGCCCCAGGGACTGTTCCGATCCACCGACGGCGGTCAGCGGTACGAGTTCATCCGCGCGTTATGGGACCACCCACACCGCCCCGAATGGGGCGCGGGCTTCGGCGGCCCGGCGATCCACACAATCGTTCCGCACCCCACCGAGGCCAACCGCATGCTCGTCGCGATGTCGACCGGCGGCGTCTACCTCACCGATGACGGCGGCGACTCCTGGCGCGCCAGCAACTCGGGCATCCGGGCCGCGTACGTGCCCGATCCGTTCCCCGAGTTCGGCCACTGCATCCACAAGGTTACGGCCAGCCCGTCCAACCCGGAGCAGTTCTTCGCGCAGGTCCACCACGGCGTCTACCGGTCCGACGATGCGGGAACAACGTGGGAGTCGATCGCGGACGGCCTGCCCACCGACTTCGGCTTCGCGATCGTGGCGCACCCCCATCGGGCCGGCGTGATCTACAGCTTCCCGCTCGAGGCCGACGCTCGTCGCTACCCGCCCGGCTTCCGGTGCCAGGTCTATCGCAGCGAGGACGCCGGCAAGACCTGGCAGGCGTTGTCGGAAGGCTTGCCGGCCGAACCGTTCTACCCGTCGGTGCTACGCGACGCGATGTGCGTGGACAACGCCGAGTCCGTTGGCATCTACTTCGGGACCCGCGACGGCGACGTCTACGCCAGCCGCGACGAAGGCGAGCACTGGCAGCTCGTCGCAGCCCACCTGCCCGAGGTCTTGTGCGTTAGATCAGCGGTGATCGAATGAGCGCACGCCTTTCCGCGCGAATTCGATCCCGCCTACGTGGCCCAGCGGTGATCGAATGAGCGCACGCCTTTCCGCGCGAATTCGATCCCGCCTACGTGGCCCAGCGGTGATCGAATGAGCGCACGTCTTTCTGCGCGGGTGTTCTGACATGGCCGTGACCGTGCGGATTCCGGGAGTGCTGCGAGCCGAAGCCGGTGGCAACTCCAGCCTGGAGCTTGCCGTTGCGGCGGACATCACGCTGGGCGGTGTCCTGGACGAGATCGCCGTGCGTTGGCCACTGTTGGAGCGCCGTCTGCGCGACGAGCAGGGCCAACTCCGCCGGTACGTCAACGTCTACGTTGACGGCGAGGAGTGCCGCCGCATCGCTGGCCTGGCAACCCCGGTCCCCGATCACACCGAGGTGCTCGTGATCCCCAGCGTCGCCGGCGGCTGAGCACGGTAGGGGAGTTTCGCGTGGAGGTGGTCACCGACCCACCGGGGTATGCATGCCTGCGCAGGGTCAACCCTGCCGGTGCGACCGACCACGTGTATCTCGCCCGCCGCCTCACCGACGGCTCCGAGGTTGTCGTCAGGGTCTTCGACCGTACGCTCACCGCATCGCGCGATCGGGAACGCTTCGAGGAGGAGGCAGCCAGGCTCGCCGCGTTGGCCGACGTCCAGTACGTGCTGCCACTGCTGGATGCCGGCGTCGCACCGGGCGGGCACGCGTATGTGGTGATGCCGTACTGCGTCGCCGGTTCGCTGCAGGATCATGCCGCCTCGATGGGTCGGCTGTCGCCTGCCGAGGTCCGCCGCGTTGGGGTGAAGCTCGCCACGGCGCTGGGTGAGGTGCACCAGTGCGGGATCGTGCACCGCAACATCACACCGTCCAATGTGCTCATAGACGCAAGCGGAGAGCCCGCGCTCGCCGACTTCGGGATCGTGGCCTTGAACGTGTCCGGCGACTTCCGACTGGAGCCGTGGCGCGGATACGTCCCGTTCGTCGCGCCCGAGGCGTACCTACCGGAACTGATGACCGCGGCCGCCGACATCTACGCTCTCGGAGCGACGCTCTACGCGCTGCTGGCCGGCACCGGCCCGCTCGGCGGCCCACCTCGGGCGGTTGCCGATCACCGGTGAGGAACTACCCGACTTGCCGGGAGTGCCGTGGCCACTCATCACGGCGCTGCGACAAGCGACTGCGCTCGACCCCTACGACCGGCATTCCGACAGCGCTGCCTTCCGCACCGCGATCGCCATCACCTAGCCCGCACCTAGCCCGCACCTAGCCCGCGTCGATCGTGCCGACCACGCTTATGCGCTAATTTGGTGTGCACTGGTCGGGCCCCAGTTGGTCAGATACTGGGCACGTTGACCGGCGAAAGTGCCCAGTGTGTGACCAACTGGGATGACCTTGGACGCCCACGCCCTGTCGTGATGCGCCAGGGGCCCAGGTCGATCGCCGAGGCGATGTCCGACTAAGGCTCGTCTCGGGACTCCCGACTAGTCCGTGCGAGGCCCAGAGGGCGCCCAGCTAGGCGTTCGGGTTTCGTGGTTGCAACGATCAGCTTCTCCAGCATCGTCCGCAATGGACGGTTGTCGCCACGCAGCGAGGCGATGGCGGTGTCGACGTTCGCATCGGGGTCGAGGCCAGACCAGTCGATCGGCCAGCCCGCGTCCCGTGCAAGCTGCCCGAGGAACGCTCGCTGCGTGCGACCGTTTCCCTCTCGAAAGGGTGCATGGCGTCGACCTCAGCGAAATAGTGGGTCAGCCGATCGGCGAAATCGTCCCGCGGCAGACCACGCAGGTGCTTCTCCCGAGCCAGTTCCGCAAGAGTGCTCGATGCATACGCTTCGATGTGCTGCGGCAGGCAGAACATGTCAGTCTTGGCGATCGTCACGGTTCGGATCTCGCCGGCCCATGGGTAGATGCGCCCGAAAATGCGTCGATGAAAGGCCTGCAGATGAGCGAGGTCGTACCGTCCGGGCAACGGCTCGCTGATCAGCACGGCAATCGACGCCGTCGTCAGGTCCGCCTCGGCCGCCCACAACGCGTCCCGATCCGTGATGCCAAGGTGTTGCGGAGGACACCGCTGGTCGGATCGGCGTAGGGATCGGTCACTCCGAGGCGCCGTAGCGAGCGGCGAGCTGCCGCTCCATGTCCTCAGCAGTGATCTCGCCCCGAACCCAACGATCAATGATCTCTTGTGCCTCGGCCGACGGCTCGAGTCCCTCGGCTCGGACCGATGCGGTGGCCTGCACAGCGGCGTTCCGGCGCCGGCTGGTTAGTTCGTTGTAGGTGTCGATCGAGAGCATGACTGCCTCCGTCCTGCGGTGGGAACCGAGGAAGACCGGGGTGCGGGCCCCCTCGCGGAAGCGCTCGAGCAGGCTGGGGAGTCGTTCGCGAGCCTCGCGGACAGACAGTACATCGAATCGCATGCGGGAGAGTACCAGAGTGCGTACACACTCGTGTTCGCCAAAAGTGGCCCGCACATTGGGCATCAACGCATAGCAAATGCCCAATGTGCGGTCAAACCGAGAAATCCCGAAGTGTCAGGCCGGGGTAGGTGCCCAGCCCGGCATCGGGAAATCGGAGAGCAGGTCGGAGACCTCGCCGGCGATCTGGTCCAGCGCCGCTTCGTCGTCCTTCGCAAGGGCAACCGAGGGCCGCATCCATCCATGCGGCGACCGCCGGCATGTGCTCCTCCCGTAGGCCGCGAGTCGTCAGGGCCGGCGTGCCGAGGCGGATGCCCGAGGGACTCCACGGCTTGCGCGGGTCGTACGGGACGGTGTTGAAGTTGAGCTCGATCCCGGCCAGGTCGAGTGCCTTGGCCGCCGGCTTGCCCTCGACTCCCTTGTTGGTGAGATCGACCAGGATCAGGTGGTTGTCGGTGCCTCCCGAGACGAGGTCGAACCCGTGCGCCGTGAGCGCGGTCGCGAGTGCCTTGGCGTTGGCGACGATCTGGTGCGCGTATTCGGCGAACGACGGCTGGGCCGCCTCGTGGAGTGCGACCGCGATGCCGGCGGTGGTGTGGTTGTGCGGGCCGCCCTGGAGACCGGGAAATATAGCTTTGTCGATCGCGGTCGCATGCTCGGCCTTGGCCATCAGCATGGCGCCGCGGGGGCCGCGTAGCGTCTTGTGTGTCGTCGTCGAGATGACGTCGGCGTAGCCGACCGGCGACGGATGCGCCCCACCGACGACGAGTCCGGCGATGTGCGCGATGTCTGCGAGGAGCAGCGCCCCGACCTCCTGGGCGATCTCAGCGAAGGCCGGAAAGTCGATCGTGCGCGGGATGGCGGTGCCGCCGCAGATGATCATTTTGGGCCGCTCGGCTCGGGCCAGATCGCGGACATTGTCCATGTCGATGCGTCCCGTTTCGCGGTTCACCGCGTAGTGCACCGGCCGGAACCACTTGCCCGTCGCCGACACCGGTGAACCATGAGTCAGGTGCCCGCCGTGGGCTAGTTCCAACGAGAGGAATGTGTCGCCCGGGTTCATGAACGCGAGGTAGACGGCGAGGTTCGCCGGCGAGCCCGAGTACGGCTGGACGTTGGCGTGCTCGATACCGAACAGTGCCATGGCACGTGCTTGGGTCAGCTCCTCGATCGGGTCGACGAGCTGCTGGCCCTCGTAGTAGCGCTTGCGGGCGTACCCCTCGGAGTACTTGTTGTTCAGCACCGTGCCGCACGCCTCGAGCACCGCGGCGGAGACGTAGTTTTCCGATGGAATCATGCGCAGCTTGTCGTGCTGGCGTTGGGCCTCGTCCTCGATCAGCTGGGCTAGAACGGGGTCGGCCGCGGCGAGGTCGGGCAACGGTGGTACGTGCATGATCGCCTCCTGAGGATGACGGTGGTCGGCACCCAGGCGCTGCGGTGCCTCGTCGATTCGCTCCCCGGTGGTCGGTTCCACCTCAGCGCCAGTCGCGATGGCACTCAGCCTAACGGCCGTCGACTGCCCGACATGGTTAGGTCACGGCGCGGCCCGCTCCGTGGCGAGCCTGGCCAACGCCGCATCGGCCGACATCGGCCGGGCGAAGAGGTAGCCCTGTCCGTATCGGCAGCCCACCCTTGCCGCCATATCTCTAGCGGCGGCGGTTTCGATGCCCTCGGCGACGACCTCCAGCCCAAGGATCTGGGCCAGCCGGACGATGCCCTGAACGAGTTCCCGTTGCTGGTCGGCGGTCATCATGGCGTTGACGAACGAGCGGTCGAGCTTGACGACGTCGAGTGGCACCCGGCCCAGGTAGCTCAGCGCCGAGTAGCCCGTCCCGAAATCGTCAATAGCGACCTGGACACCCAGCCTGCGTAGGCGCTGCAGCTCACTCCAGATCCGGTCGTCATCGCGGAGCAGGAGGCTCTCGGTGATCTCGAGATGCAGTCGGGATGCCGCTAACCCGGCCTCATCCAGCTCGCGCCGGATCCGGCCGAAGAAACCAGGCGAACCGAACTGCCGCGGCGACACGTTGACGCCCACGTACGGCGCATCACCTGGCCCCACCCGCTCCCAACGACGCGCCTCGCGCACGGCGGTCGCGAGAATCCAGTCCCCGATCGGGACGATCAAGCCCGACTCCTCGGCCACGTCGATGAACGCGTCGGGTGAGAGCCAGCCACGAGTCGGGTGTCGCCAACGCAACAGCGCCTCGAACCCCACGGTGCGACCGGTGCGCAGGTCGATGATCGGTTGGTACTCCAGCATCAGCGCCCGCTCGTCGAGCGCGTGCTCCAGAGAGGCGCGCAGCTCGAGCCGATCCAAGACCGCGCTCGGCATTCCGGAGTTGTAATGGCGCGCTTCGCCCTTCCCCGCGTTCTTGGCGGTCTCCAGCGCGAGGTCGGCGCAGCGGGACAGGTCCCCCGACGTGGTCGCCTCTGCGGTGGTGACGATGCCGGCGCTCGCGCTACAGGTCACGACTCGGTCCTCTACCGGTATCGGCCGGGCGATGGCGGCTAGCATCCGGGAGCCGATCTCGTCGACCGCATCTGGGGCTGGCGCGTCTGGAAAGACCACGCCGAACTCGTCTCCGCCGAGCCGGGCCGCCGTGGCCCCGGGCGGCAGCGACTCGGTGATGCGCTGGCCGACGGTCCCGAGCACGGCGTCGCCGAGGTCGTGCCCGAGCTGGATGTTGATCAGCTTGAAGTCGTCGAGGTCCAGTAACACCACCCCGACGAGCGAGCGGTGGTCGGCCGATGTCGCGACTGCCTGCCGGAGCCGGTCGCGGAAAAGCAGGCGGCTCGCCAGCCCGGTGACCGAGTCGTGCATCGCGGCCTCGTTCAGCTCGCTCTCCAGCCGGCGCTGCTCGGTGACGTCGCGCAGGTCCACCACAAGCCCATAGCCCGACGGATCGGCGGCCTCCAATCGGCGGCACGCGACCTCCACCTTGGTTACGGAATCGTCGCCATGCACGCTCCAGTCCGCGACGTTGACTCCCTTGATCGACTCGATCGGCGCGCTTGTGGCCCGCGGAGCGCCCGTCGATGCGACCTCGTCCCCACGCCCTCGTTCGTCGGCACCCGTGAGCCCGCGGCGGGGAAGGAGTGTTTCGCCGGCCCGGGTGCGCTTGAGCATGTCTTGTGCGGCTGGGCGGTCCGCCTCGTCGATCAACGCCGGTAGCCAGACGCCGACGAGGTCCGCCGTGCCGAAGATCGAGTCGGCGGCCGGGCCGGCGAACCTGATCCGATCATGGTCGTCGACCATCAGGATGACATCCCCGCTTGTCTGGGCGAGGGCTTGGACGTACTCTTCGGCGGCCCGCCGGACGATCTCCCGGCTAAGCCTGATCCGATCCAGCACGAGACTGGCGTGGCTCGCCAACACGTCCAGCTGAGGTCGTACCGCAGCGATCGTTGTACGGTCGCCGCTGATGTAGACGGTTAGCGGACGTCCCGATCCGGTCACGCCGCCTAGGCACAACTGGTAGGCCAGCGCCTCGCGACCGCCGAAGTTCCTGCGGACCGTCGACGGTAACTCAGCGGTGGGTACGAGATCGCCAACTGGGGCGCCCGGATGGATCCGAATCGGTCGATCGGCCTCGTCGGTGGCCAGCGCTCGGAGCTTCCCTCGGGCGCGCGGGGGCAGGAGCTTCGGCACACCAGCCTCCAGCGTCGCCGTGACGCCTTCGACGTCCCGCGCCGTCGCCATCTCGGCCACTGCCTCTCGCAGAGCGCGCTCTGCCTCGCCCAGGTTCCGCAACCGAAGCGCAACGCCGATCAGCTGCGCTAGCACGAGGATCAGCATGATCGCCGCAACCGTGGCGACGGCTGGCTCGTACCACGGGAGCGCGGGCCGGTACGACACCGCCAGTAGCAGGGTGAAGGGAAGCGCCGACGCAGTGGCTAAGAGGCCTAGGCGGAGTGGTACCGACTGGCGCACGGCGGCGTTGGGTGCGCCAACTGTGGCCATGGCCGGCAGGAGCGCGGCCGCGCCCCAAGCCGCCGCGAAGAACAGCCAGCCCAACTCGACCGCGGTGCCCTCCAGGATTGCACCGTGGATGCGCGCGAGCCGCAACACCGCGCCGTACGTGAGGAAGCCGCCGACTCCGCTCACGAGCAGCGCTATGGAGCCGTTCCACCGCGCGGATCTGACGAGGTGGACAACTGCGGCCAGCAGGAGGACGTCGCGGGCGACGAAGAGCACCCGAGTCGCGGCCTGGATGGTAGGTACGTCGGGCGTGACGGCGTACGGGATTGCGATAATGACGGCTGCGAGCAGACCCGCGCCAAGCAGAAGGATGGCAACGTCGATGACGGCGGTGAAATCGCGTTCAGCCGTGCGCGCCAGACCGATCAGCCCGCCGATCATGAGCCCGGACATGACGACGAGCACGATGGAGACGAACTCGATGCCCGGCTTGAGCGTTCCAGCTGCTCCGGGCAGGCGGTCGTAGATGAGCCGGCCGGTTGCGCTGAGCGGGACAACGGCCGCAAGAGCGATCCACGCCCAAGCCCGAGCCGGTCTATATCGGCGGACCCCATAGACGATCGCGGCCGCGGCGCTGAGTCCGACGAGCACCCGCACACCCTCCTGCACGGGTGGGGCCGCCATGAAGACGATCGTCAGCGTCACCATCCAGGCCGTGAACGCGACCACCACGCGGCGAAATGGCATGTACACCCCCCCGGGCCATGTGCCGTAGGGGCAACTGTACCGATGGGGCTAATCAGTCCAAGGGGTCGAAAGGCCCAAAAGGGTCAGGCGATGATTCCCGTTAGTCGGGTACTCGCCGGTAGGCGCCGTCGCTGGCCGACGTCGCCATCGACGCATAGGCGCGCAAGGCCGCCGAGACCGGACGGTTGCGGCCGATTGGGGTGTACGGCCGGTCGCGCTTGTCTTGGGCGACGCGCCGTGCCTCGATTTCCTCAGGGGCGACCTGAAGCGACATCGTCCGCGCCGGGATGTCGATGTCGATGATGTCGCCGTCCTGGACCAGCGCGATCAGCCCACCGGCGGCCGCTTCGGGCGAGATGTGCCCGATCGACAGTCCGCTGGTACCCCCGGAGAACCGGCCGTCGGTGACCAGCGCGCAGGCTCGCCCGAGTCCGCGTCCCTTGAGGAACGACGTGGGGTAGAGCATCTCCTGCATGCCAGGACCACCGCGCGGGCCCTCGTACCGGACGACCACGACATCGCCCGCCGAGACGTCTCCGCGCAGGATGGCCTCCACTGTGGACTCTTGAGACTCGAAGACCCGGGCGGGGCCACGAAACGTCAGGTTCTCCTCGGGGACGCCGGCGGTCTTGACCACGCAACCCTCGGGGGCCAGGTTGCCGTGCAGGATCGCCAGCCCTCCGTCCACGGTGTACGCGTGGGCGACGTCACGGATACATCCGTCGACCGCATCGAGGTCCAATGTGGACCACTGGTTGGTCGTCGAAAACGGCTCCGTGGTCCGAACTCCGCCCGGCGCGGCGTGGAAAAGCTCCACCGCTTGCGGGGTCGGCGACGGGCCACGAACGTCCCAGTCGGCGAGCCAGGACTCCAAAGAGGACGCGTGTACGGCGTGAACCGTACGGTTGAGCGTTCCGCCGCGGTCGAGCTCGCCGAGGAGCGCCGGAATGCCGCCGGCCCGGTGCACATCCTCCATGTGGTACTTGGGTGTGTTCGGTGCCACCTTGGACAGACAAGGAACCCGCCGCGAGATGGCGTCGATGTCGGCGACGCCAAAATCGACGGACGCCTCGCGGGCGGCGGCGAGCAGGTGCAGCACCGTGTTCGTGGAGCCGCCCATCGCGACGTCGAGCGCGACCGCGTTCTCAAACGCCGGCCTCGTCGCGATCGCCCGGGGTAGCACCGAATCGTCGCCCTCGTCGTAATGGCGCCGAGCCAGGTCGACGATGAGCCGGCCAGCCGTCTCGAACAGGGACTTGCGCGCCGCGTGAGTGGCCAAAGTGGACCCATTGCCGGGCAGGGCGAGACCGATCGCCTCGGTGAGGCAGTTCATCGAGTTGGCGGTGAACATGCCCGAACAGGATCCGCACGTGGGGCACGCCGAACGCTCGATCACTCCGAGCTGTTCGTCGGTTACGGCCTCGTTGGCGGACGCGGTCATCGCGTCGATGAGGTCGAGCTTCGCGTGCACCACACCCTCGACCGCCACCGTCTTGCCGGCCTCCATGGGGCCGCCGGAGACGAACACCGTGGGAATGTTCAGCCGCAACGCGGCGAGCAGCATGCCCGGTGTGATCTTGTCGCAATTGGAGATGCAGACGAGGGCGTCGGCGCAGTGCGCCTCCACCATGTACTCCACCGCGTCCGCGATGAGCTCCCGGCTGGGCAGCGAATAGAGCATGCCGCCGTGGCCCATGGCGATGCCGTCATCGACGGCGATCGTATTGAACTCGCGCCCGATTCCGCCGGCCTCGGCGACCGCATCGGCGACCAGTGCACCGAGGTTGCGTAGATGCACGTGGCCGGGGACGAACTGAGTGAACGAGTTGGCGATCGCCACGATCGGCTTGCCGAAGTCCGCGTCGGTCATCCCCGTGGCGCGCCACAGCGCTCGGGCGCCGGCCATGTTGCGTCCCTGCGTCGAGGTCGCGGAGCGCAGCGGACGGGCGGGCCCGGCGGAAGGCGCGGCCTTCCGAGAAGCCGGTGCGGCCTTCTTGGCAGAGGGCGCGGTTGCCGGTGAAGCCGGGGTGGCCTTGCGAGAAGCCTTGGCGGCGGGGGCGGCAGACCCCTTGGCGCCCTTTCGCGGGTTGCTGGAGCGTGAAGCAGATGCCTCGGGCATCCGTCAAGTGTGGCAGCGTGAAACATTGCCCCAACCCGCGGGGCCGCGGTCGACCACAAGGCGGGACGGCCGTCGTGACCAATTCGTGACCTGCCCGTTGACCACGATTTGGGATCGGTTGACTCGGAAGCTGGGAATGAGGCACCCTGAACGACATGCCGTACACCCGGTTGGTCCGAGTACTTATCACCTAGCGCGTCGGAGCATCTTGCCGACGCGCGAGCCCACGTGCCTAGCACGGGGGCTCTTTTGCTGTGAGGCCCACGAGAGAACGAGCCGATCGAGAAGGCATGGACCCATGACGAAGTCACCGCCCGACAATCCGAGCCCGCCGCGACAGCCGAGCCCACTGACCGTGGCTGCCGGCGTACGGCAGCATCCGGCCGCGAAGCACACAACGGCGCCAGCCGCGCCCAAGCCGGGCGCGGAGGTGGGGTCACGAGCGAGCCTGGGCGGGGAGGTGGGTTCACGAGCAAGCCTGGGGGGGGAGGTGGGGTCACGAGCAAACACAGTCACGCCAGAGTCGGTGACGGGGGCCCAGTCGCTCGTGCGGTCGCTCGAGGCACTCGGCGTCGACGTCATGTTCGGCATACCGGGCGGCGCGATCCTGCCCGCCTATGACCCGATCTTCGACTCCCGGGTTCGGCACATTCTCGTCCGGCATGAGCAGGGCGCTGGACACGCCGCGACCGGCTACGCCCAGGCCACCGGCAAGGTCGGTGTGTGTGTCGCGACCAGCGGCCCCGGGGCGACGAACCTGGTGACCCCGATCGCCGACGCGTACATGGACTCGGTGCCGATTGTCGCGATCACGGGCCAGGTGCCGCGCGGTGCCATCGGCTCCGACGCCTTCCAGGAGGCGGACATCCATGGCATCACCCTGCCGATCACCAAGCACAACTATCTGGTGCAGCGGCCCGAGGACCTGCCACGGATCATGGCCGAGGCGTTCCACCTGGCCAGCACCGGACGGCCGGGTCCCGTCCTGGTCGACATCCCGAAGGACGTGCTGCAGGCCCGGACCGAGTTCGCCTGGCCGCCCACGATGGAACTGCCCGGGTACCGTCCGACCCTGCAGCCGCACGGCAAGCAGATCCGGGAGGCGGCCCGGCTCATCGCCATGGCCCGCCGGCCGGTGCTCTATGTCGGCGGCGGCGTCGTGAAGGCGGGCGCCTCAGACGTATTGAAAAAGCTCGCTGAGCTGACCGGAGCACCCGTGGTCACCACGTTGATGGCCCGAGGCGCCTTCCCCGACAGCCACCGCCAGCACATGGGCATGCCGGGCATGCACGGTACGGTCGGCGCGGTCTACGCGCTTCAGAAGGCCGACCTGCTCGTCGCGCTGGGCGCCCGGTTCGACGATCGGGTGACGGGACAGCTGTCCACATTCGCCCCGGGGGCAGCCATCGTCCACGCCGACATCGACCCCGCCGAGATCGGCAAGAATCGCGCGGCGGACGTGCCGATCGTCGGCGACGCGAAGTACGTCATCGACGAACTGATCGCGGCGGTGGCGGCCGAGCACAAGTCCGGGCACAAGGGGGATCTGGCCGACTGGTGGCGGCAGTTGGACGACATCCGGTCCCGGTATCCGCTCGGCTGGGAGGAACCGCCCGACGGCACGCTCGCGCCGCAGTACGTCATCAAGCGCATCGGCGAGATCGCGGGCCCGGACGCGCTCTACGTGGCCGGCGTCGGCCAGCACCAGATGTGGGCGGCGCAGTTCATCTCGTACGAGAATCCCGGCACCTGGCTCAACTCCGGTGGCCTGGGCACCATGGGGTACGCGGTGCCGGCCGCCATGGGCGCCAAGGTGGGCCGGCCCGACGCGGTGGTCTGGGCCATCGACGGCGATGGATGTTTTCAGATGACCAACCAGGAGCTCGCCACCTGTGCCATCGAGGGAATCCCGATCAAGGTGGCCATCATCAACAACGGCAACCTGGGCATGGTCCGCCAATGGCAGACGCTGTTCTACAGCGAGCGGTATTCCAACACCGACCTCGGCACCCACAAGCACCGCATCCCCGACTTCGTCAAGCTCGCGGAAGCCCTGGGCTGCACCGGTTTGCGGTGCGAGTCGGCGGCCGACGTGGACGGCACCATCGAGACCGCGATGAAGATCAATGACGGTCCGGTGGTGGTCGACTTCGTGGTCGGCAAGGACGCGATGGTATGGCCGATGGTGGCCGCCGGCACGAGCAACGATGAGATCATGTTCGCCCGCGACGTGCGGCCGACATTCGACGACGACGATGTTTGAGGCGCAAGGAAGGGCACCTTGGCTGCGCTTGCTCGCGACTGCGGGGCTCGCTTCGCTCGCTCCTCGCGCTCGCGTCCGCATACGGATTCTGGCCATGAAGGTGCCCTTGCTTGCACTGGGAGGAATGTGAATGAGCAAGCACACTTTGTCGGTACTGGTGGAGAACAAGCCGGGTGTCCTGGCCCGGGTCGCGGGGCTGTTCTCCCGGCGGGGGTTCAACATTGACTCGCTGGCGGTGGGCGAGACCGAGCACGCCGAGATCTCCCGCATCACGATCGTCGTCAACGCCGAGGACTCCCCGCTGGAGCAGGTCACCAAGCAGCTCAACAAGCTCGTCAACGTGCTGAAGATCGTGGAGCTGGAGGCAGGCGCGTCGGTGCAGCGGGAGCTCGTTCTGGTCAAGGTACGGGCGGACCGTCCACAAAGGTCACAGGTGCTCGAGACCGTGCAGCTGTTCCGAGCCCGGGTCGTGGACGTCTCCCCGGACGCGTTGACGATCGAGGCGACCGGCACCGCGGAGAAGCTCGACGCACTCCTGCGGGATCTAGAACCGTACGGAATCAAGGAAATGGTGCAGTCGGGCATGGTCGCGATCGGGCGGGGCTCACGCTCGATCACCGCACCCATGCTTCGTGCCGCCTCATGACGACCCCGCCGCGTGATCTAGGGCAAAGCCGGGTCAACGGCGATCACATCACGCGGATTAGGCCTAGATCATGTCTCAACAACGGAAGGTAAATGCATCATGACCGAGGTCTTCTACGATGACGACGCCGACCTGTCGGTGATCCAGGGCCGCAAGGTAGCCGTCATCGGATACGGAAGCCAGGGCCACGCGCACTCGCTGTCGCTGCGGGACTCGGGCGTGGATGTCCGCATTGGACTGCCGGAGGGCTCGAAGAGTCGCCCCAAGGCAGAGGAGCAGGGCCTGCGCGTTGTGACGCCGGGGGATGCGGCCGGCGAGGCCGAGGTGATCATGGTGCTCGCTCCGGACACGGCTCAGCGCAAGATCTATGCCGAGGACATCGCCCCGTCGCTCACCGCCGGAAAGGCGCTGTTCTTCGGTCACGGCCTCAACATTCGGTTCGACCTCATCACACCACCCTCCGATGTGGACGTCGCGATGGTGGCACCCAAGGGCCCCGGCCACCTGGTGCGTCGCCAGTTCGTGGATGGCAAGGGCGTACCGGTCCTGGTCGCCGTCGAGCAGGACGCCACCGGTACGGCGTTCCCCCTCGCGCTCTCCTACGCCAAGGCGATCGGGGGCACCCGGGCCGGCGCGATCAGGACCACCTTCAAGGAGGAGACGGAGACCGACCTTTTCGGCGAGCAGGCGGTGCTCTGCGGCGGAGCCACGGCACTGGTGCAGGCCGGTTTTGAGGTGCTGACCGAGGCCGGTTACTCACCCGAGGTGGCCTACTTCGAGTGCCTGCACGAGCTGAAGCTCATCGTGGACCTGATGTACGAGGGCGGCATCGCCCGGATGCGCTACTCGGTCTCCGATACGGCGGAGTACGGCGACTACTCGCGTGGCCCTCGAGTCATCGACGGCCGGGTCAAGGACGAGATGCGCAAGATCCTTGGGGAGATCCAAAGTGGAGAGTTCGCCCGCGAGTGGATCGCCGAGGACGACGCCGGCCGGCCCAACTTCCTGAAGTGGCGGGAGGAGGGTGCGGCGCACCCGATCGAGGAGACCGGCCGCAAGCTGCGCGGCTTGATGTCCTGGGTGGATCGCCCCATCACCGAAACGGCGTGACCTGACGTGCCACCGGCGGGGCGCGCCCATCCCCGCCGGTTAGCCGGGCTCGCCGTCGGCCCGGGCCTTGATCCAGGCCATGAGGTCGTCCGCGGGCATCGGATGGCCGTAGAGCCAGCCCTGTCCGATGATCGGGCCGATCTGCCCGAGCAGTGCCTCGGTCGACGCATCCTCTATTCCCTCGGCCACGACACGCAGGCCCAGATCGGTCGCGAGCTGGGTGATGGATGTGACGACGGCACGGTCGGCCGGGCTGGTCGCCACGGCAGTGACGTACGATCGATCGATCTTCAGCTCTCGCAGTGGATATCGCCGCATCTGTTGTAGAGAGGCGAACCCGGTGCCGAAGTCGTCGAGCGACAGGCCGACGCCCATCGCAACAAGGTCCGCGACCGTCTGGTCGAGACCAGGGTTCGCCGTGACGAGAGCGCTCTCGGTGATCTCAAGCTCGAGCTGTTCCGGCGCGACCGTGTGTCGCTGGAGACGGATCCCGACCTGGTCCGCGAACCCGGGCGCCGCGAAGTCCTTGGCGCTGACGTTCACCGACGCCCGTAGTCGAAGGCCCGCCGTCGCCCACGCGTCGAGCTGCCCGAGCACGTCGTCGAGGACCCGGAGTGTGAGCAGCTGAATGACCCCGCTGGCCTCGGCGGTCAGGATCATGTCGGCGGTGTCGACCAGGCCGCGTTCGGGGTGGCGCCACCGAACCAGCGCCTCCACGCCGACCAGTCGGCTGTCCTTGATCCTGACCTGCGGTTGGTAGAGCACGAACAGCTCGCCCGAGTGTTCGGGTTGCTCTATCGCGGCACGAAGATCGGCGAGGAGCGACAACCGGCGCCGGGCCTCGATCTCGTCCCCGGCGGGGATGGTTCGGACCGTCGCACCCGTCCGCTGCGCGTCCATGATGGCCCGCTCGGCCTGGGCGGTCAGCGCTGCGAGGTCGGTTCCGTCGACCGGCGCGATCGCGATGCCAATCGTCGGCCGGACCGGGAATACGACGGCATCCACCTCGATCGGTGTCAGCAGCCTGTCGGCAATCGTGTCCGCGACACGTTCGGCCCTGAACACGTCCGCTCCGGGCAGTAACACCACGAAGTCGGCCGCCACGACCCGGCCGATGACTGCATTGCCCGGGGTGTCATTGGCGAGGCGTTGCCCGACCCGATCAACGATGTCGTTGTACACCACGCGACCGAAGGCGTCGGTGACATCGCCGAGCTCACTGAGCCGAACGAGCAGCAATCCGAAATGCGGCGGGCGGGACGTCAGAGACCCCGGGGCAAGGAGCTCGTCGATCGATGCCGCGAGCCCCCGTAGATTCTGTAATCGGGTCATCGGATCTCGGTTGAGGTTGCGTTCCTGCCGGCGGAGCACGCTGGACACCAGGCCGAAGAGGGCGAGGGGGATCGCATACAGGGCCACCGACCATCCGGTCGGGGCAATGATGAACACCGGAGCGAGAATCAGTAGGCCGGCGTTCGCGGCCACGTAGTAGTACAGCGACGGTCCCGCCCACCTCCGCCAGGCGGCCGGGCCGGCTGCCGTCAGCATCACGGCGATCATGAGGTTGTCCGCCAGGAACCAGGCGAGTGACACCACAAGTACCGTCGCCACGCCAATGTCGAAGATGTCCAAGCCAAGCGTTGGCCGCGCACCGATCCTGGTCTCCGCCCAGCCCGCCGCCTCAAACGCCAGGCTGAATCTCGCGACATCGAACCCGAAATCGACCAGCGACCGGCGCTCACGCAGTGCGGCAACGCCCAGGGCGAGGGTTTGCACCACGATGGCGGCGGCCGGTCCCCACACCAGCATGATCGCGAAGGTCACGGAAAGGGAGATCGACGCCCGGGTCGGTTGTTGCCGGTCATGCGGGATGGTGAGTGGGCTCAGCTCGACCAGGAGCGCCAGGATGGACAGGAGCCAGAATTCGGCCGGTGCCTGCGGCAGGAACCGTGCGGTATCGGCGACGGAGACAAGTACTGACGCACCGCCAGCCGCAACAATGACCGCGTAGGTGCCCCAGGCGATACGCGCGCGCCATGAGGTTGGCCTCGGGCGGGCCACACCAACTCCCCGTGCGTCGTGAACATGACCCCAGTCGGCCTCCGATGAACGTACCCCGGTCGCGGCGACTCACTCGCCCTAACGCCCAAGGCCTCAGCGTCACATCAAGGTGGACTGCACACCGGGAACAGACACTAATCGGCTGCCGGCCGCCGCATCGCCATTCAGTGACCATCGAAGAAAGCCCGCCGTCGCGCCCGCCACGAGGTCGAACTGCGGCGACTCGGGATTGAGGTACGGCGGGATGCGCTCGGAGCCGGGGAGGGTGAGGAAGGCCTTCGGCCACGGCACCTTTACGTAGGCGGCGCGTCCGGTCACGTACGGCACGATCGGATCCTTCTCGGCATGCACGAACAGCATCGGCACGGGCGGGTCACGGAAGGTGCCGCCGACGCCGATCGAGTTTCCGGCCAGGATCAGACCCGCTCTGAATCGCTTGTCGCGCCCTTCGGGACCGTCCTCTGTGAACAGACCGAGCGCGCTGATCGCTCCGCCGGAGTGGCCGGCCCCCGCGACCCGGGTCGGGTCGAGCCGCTGTCGGACGGGGTCGCTGGGTCCGAGCGCGAGCAGTCCGTCCAGCACGGCCCCCATGTCCGCCGGTTGGTTCGGTACGTCGAGCATTGAGAAGTTCTCCGCACCAAAGCTCGTGTTGGGAAACGTTGGCGCGGCGACGACGAACCCGGCGGCGGCCCAGCCGGACAACAGGTGGACGTACACCGCCGGTACGCCGGCGAGTCCATGCCCGAAGACCACGATCGGGTAGGCACCGGGCTGGTCCGGGTACCAGATCGTGGTCGGGAGGGTCAGGGCCATGGCGACCACCGCCGTCCGGCGGATCACCGCTCGTGCCACCATGGCCGCGACCCTATCCGCCGGCGCCCGCGAACGCGATGGGCGCTCAGCCGACCTCAACGGGCACGTTAACGAGGCTTCCGTACTCGGTCCAGGAACCGTCGTAGTTACGCACGTTCGGATAACCGAGCAACTCGGTCAGCACGAACCAGGTGTGCGAGGACCGTTCGCCGATGCGGCAATACGTGATGACCTCGCCGTTCGGCACTATCTTGGCGCCCTCATAGAGCGCGCGCAGGTCGTCCGCGGTCTTGAAGCTGCCATCCTCGTTTGCCGCCTTGGACCACGGCACGTTGCTCGCACCGGGGATGTGTCCGGGCACCTGTGGCTGCTCCTGCGGCAGGTGCGGGGGAGCGAGCAGTTTGCCGGTGAACTCGTCCGGCGAGCGGACATCGACCATCATCGTGCCGTTCATGGCCCGAGCGACGACCTCATCACGGAAGATCCGGATCTCGGGGCGGGCGCGACCGATCCGATAGGTCTGCGGCGGACGATTCGGTTGAACCGTGTCGAGGGGACGGCTCTCCAACTCCCATTTCTTGCGGCCACCGTCGAGCAGCCGGACCTTCTCCATGCCCCGCATCCGGAACAACCAGTAAGCGTAGGCGGCGAACCAGTTGTTGTTCCCTCCATAAAGGACGATTGTCTGATCGGTGCTGATCCCACGCGATCCGAGCAGCGCCGCGAGCTCGGTGCCGGAGATGAAGTCACGCCGTGGCTTCGCGCGCAGTTCGTTCTCCCAGTCGAGCGCGACTGCACCCGGGATGTGTCCCTTGTCGTAGGCCGTCGTGTCCTCATCAACCTCCACGATCGCGATGCTGGCATCGGTGAGGTGTTCGGCGAGTTGCGCCGTGTCGATCAGCGAGCTGGGGTTTGCGTACCCTGTCATACCATTGCCTCCTGTTCGTCAAGCCTGTGCGTTGCCTTTGTGCCAGACCGCGGTTCCGATCCGGTGCGGATGCGACGGCAAGGCGGTTCCGACCACATCCGACGTGCGCGAAGCGGCGAGAGGAGGCTCTGTGGGGACGATCCAGTTCCGGGTGCTCGGGCCGCTCGAGGCCGTCCGCGATGATGTCGCGCTGCGGCTGGGTGGCCCGCGACCCAGAGCACTCCTCGCCGCGCTGCTCCTCGCACACGGTCGCCCGGTCCGAATGGACACCTTGCTCGACGCGGTCTGGGGTGACACGCCACCGGACACGGCAATCAAGACCCTGCAGAAATACATCTCGCAGCTGAGAACGGAGCTCAATGCGCCGGGCCTTATCGCGAGCAAGGCCGACGGCTACCAGCTGGTGACGACGGATGTCGACAGTAGACGGTTCGAGGACCTCATCGACCGGGCCGAGTCAAACCCGAGCCCGGAGCGTGCGGCGGAGGCACTCACCGAGGCCCTCGCGCTCTGGCGCGGCGAGCCGTATCAGGACCTCCCCGAGCTTGGCGAGGCGGTGGCGGAGCGAGCGCGGCTGGCCGAGCGGCGGCTCGCCGCGTGCGAGTCGCTCGCCGATGCCAGGCTCGCATTGGGACAGTACGGACCGCTGGTCGGCTGGGTGGAACAGCTGGTCGCGACGAATCCACTGCGGGAACGGTTGTGGGGCGTGCTCATGCTGGCGCTGTACCGCAGCGGCCGGCAAGCCGAGGCGCTCGCGGCATTCCAGCGCCTTCGGGCGTCACTGATCGAGGAGCTCGGGGCCGAACCCACCCCCGCACTCTGCGCCCTGCACGATCGGATCCTTCGACAGGAGGACGAGGCGGCACCGCCCCCCCCGGTCGCACGGCCGGCGCACCCGAGCACAGTCCCGCTGAATTTGACCGGTTTCGTGGGGCGCGAGGCCGAGCTTGGCCAACTTGCGGCGCTGCTCGAGGGCTGGCGCCTGGTGACTCTTACCGGATCGGCGGGCTCCGGAAAGACCCGGCTCGCCGTCGAGCTGATCGCCGGACCAACCGCGCAGCGGGCAGCCGACGGGTTCCGCGACGGCGCGTGGTTCGTGGAGCTGGCCGGGCTCCGCGACGGCGAACGCATACCGGCCGTGGTCGCGGGCGTGCTGCGCCTACAGGAGCAGCCGGGCCTGGAAATCGAAGAGGTACTCCTGGACTCACTCGGCAGCAAGAGTCTGTTGCTCGTGCTCGACAACTGCGAGCACCTCGTCGATCGGCTGGCCGAGCTTGTGCCGCACTGGCTTCGGGCCGCGTCGCGCCTGCGCGTGCTCGCGACGAGCCGGCAACCGCTCGGCGTTGCCGGCGAGTACGTGATGGACGTGCCGCCACTGTCCGTACCGATGACCAATGATCCCGTCGAGGTCGAGGCGTCCGACGCAGTACGGCTACTGACGCAGCGGGCCTTGGCGGTCGACGGCGGCTTCAAGGTCACGTCGGACAACGCCGCGGCCGTGGCGAGCATCGCCCGGCGCCTGGATGGCATGCCGCTCGCACTGGAGTTGGCAGCGGCCCGGCTGCGGGTCTTCGACGCGCAGCGCCTCGCCGACCTGCTCGACGATCGATTCCGAGTACTTGTCACGACGCTGCGGACGACGCCGGAACGGCATCAGACACTCCTTGCCGCAATCGGGTGGAGCTACGACCTGCTCTCACCCGAGGAACAGGCGCTGTTCCGTGCCTTGTCCGTCTTCGAGGGTGGGTTCACGCTTGAGGCGGCCGAGCGGGTCGGTGGCGAGGATGGCACCGCGCTGACGCTGCTGCCAGCGCTCGTCGAACGGTCCCTTGTGGTCGTTGACCGCCGGGCGGGGTCGAATCGCTACCGACTCCTGGAGTCGTTGCGCGAGTACGGCCGGGCCCAGCTGGAACCGGATGAGTCACACGAGTACCGGCGCCGCCATCTGCACTGGTACCTGGAGCTGGCCGAGCGGGCCGAGGCGGGAATTCGTGGCCCCAATTACCGGTCCTGGTTGGACCTGCTCAACGCCGAGGGCGACAACCTCCGCGCCGCCCTGCGGTGGTCGCTGGTTCAGCAACGCACGACGGGCATCAGGTTCGCGGCCGCACTCGCGCCGTACTGGGATGAGGCGACGTACTACAGCGAAGGAGCCCGATGGCTGCGCGATGCCATCGCGGACTCGACCGGAGTGCCGGCCGAGCTTGGGGCGCTGGTGCTCGCCGGTGCGGCTCGTCTGGCGATCGGTCGGGGCGACCACGATCACGCGGCGGAGCTCACCGAACGCAGCCTTACGTTGGCGCAGGAGGCCAACGACGAGGCCGGGGTCATTCGAGCGACCGCGTTGCGGGCGAATGTCGCGCTCTACCAAGGCAACTATGCCGAGGCTGGGCCGCTACTCGAGGAAAGCCTGGCCGGTTTTGGGCGGCTACGGCTGACGTGGGAGCAATCCGAGGCGCTAGCTCGGCTCGGGCACATGCATCGGCTCTCCGGCGACTACGGCCAGGCCCGCGTCCGGCTGCAAGAGTCCCTGGCTCTGCGCGAGGAGATCGGCGACGTGGTCGGTCGAGCGTGGGTGTTCTGGCAGCTGGGCGTGCTCGCCCGGTACGAGGGCGACTACAGCCGCGCGGCGACCAACTATGCGGAGGCTGTGGCCGGCTTCGAGGGGATCGGCGACACCGCGGGCGCGGCTCATGTCCAGTACTCCATGGGTGACCTCGCCCGGCTCAGCGGCGACGCCGCCCGCGCCACGGTGCTCTACGAGACCAGCCTCGGTGTGTTGCGCGACATCGGCGACCAGCGCTGCACCGCGTCCATCCAGTTCAATCTCGGTGTCATGGCTCTTGCCCGGGCCGAGTCGGATTCGGCGCGGACGTTGCTCCGCGACAGTCTCGTGATCCGCCGCCGGCTCAACGATCGCGGCGGCATCGCCGAATGCCTGGAGGCGTTCGCCGGGATCGAGCAGGCCGGTGACGAGCCCGTCGCGGCGGTCCGGCTACTCGCCACCGCGGATGCGCTTCGCCGGCGCACCGGCGCGGCCCGGCCCACATCCGACGAGCAGGCAAACGCCGAGCGCGTGCGGGCCCTGCGCGCCGTGGTGGGCATGGAGGACTTCACCGACGCCTGGCAGGCCGGCCAGAACCTGGACGTCGACGCCATCATCGAGCCGCTGTTGAAACAGGGCCGCTGCTGAAACAGGACTGAGGCCAGTGCGAACGGGCCCCCACCAGACTGGAACCGAGCCGTGCCCTAATGGTCGGCATGGATGACAACCCGACACCCGACCTACGGGGCCGGATCTGCCTGGTGACCGGGTCCAATCGGGGCATCGGCTTCGCAACGAGCGTCGCGCTCGCGCGCGCCGGCGGTCACGTCGTGATGGTCTGCCGCGACGAGGCGCGAGCCAGAACCGCACTCGACGAGATGCGCGGGTCTGCTGGCACCGATCTGGGCGAGTACCTCATCACGGACCTCTCCTCGCAACAGTCGATCCGCCAGGCCGCCAAGGAGTTCGAGCACCGGCATGACCGGCTCGACGTGCTGGTCAACAACGCGGCCATGGTCTCCGAGACGCGCCAGATCACCGTCGACGGGCGAGAGCTCACGTTCGCGGTGAATCACCTGGCGTACTTCCTGCTGACCCGACTGCTGCTTGACCGGGTCCGGGCCGCCGGCGACGGTGTGATCGTCAACGTGGCCGCCACGAACCACCGGGATGCGGTCGACCTCGAGGACCTTGACTCGGTCAACGGCTACGAGATGCGCGAAGCGTACAAGCGATCGAAGGCGGCCAACGTCAGCTTCACCCTCGAGCTGGCCCGGCGGCTTGGCGGGAGGGCTCGCGTCAACGCGCTGTGTCCGGACGTCAACGCGACCGAGCTCCTGATGCAGTTCCGGCGCGTGCCGGCCGAGCAGTGGCCCGAACGCCTCGCGGCCGAGGCACCGCCGTCGAACGCGGCGCGGGTCATCATGTCGCTCGTCGCCGCAGGCACCGGGCGCTATCTCGAGGAGGGGGTCGACATCGCGCCGTCCCCGCTCGCGTGCGATCGGGAAGTCGCCGCACGGCTGTGGCGCCGGTGCTCCGAGATGACCGGGCTGCCGGCCGACAGTACGTGAGCCCCGTCACGTTGTGGCGGGTGGGTTCGGCCCGGCCGAGACCCTACGATCGGGGACGTCCCCGCGACCGCATTGGCGCGTCCGGCCCGCCTCCGGTAGTCCGACTACCGGTCATCACCTGAGGAACACATCGTGACGTCCGTTGTCCTCATCGCCGAAGAGCTCGCGCCGGCCGCCATCGACCTCCTCGCGTACGACTTCGAAGTACGCCACGTCGACGGCACCGATCGCCAGGCACTGCTCGACGCCCTGGCCGACGCCCATGCCGTGATTGTGCGCAGCGCAACCGAGATCGACGCGGAGGCGATCGCGGCCGCACCGAAACTGCGAGTGATCGCCCGCGCCGGCGTCGGCCTGGACAACATCCAGGTGCCGGCGGCCACCGCGCGCGGCGTGATGGTGGTCAACGCACCGACGTCGAACATCGTCTCGGCCGCGGAGCAGGCGGTTGCGCTGTTGCTCGCGGTCGCCCGCAACACCGCGGCCGCGTCGGCCACGTTGAAGGCGGGTGAATGGAATCGTTCCAAGTTCACCGGCGTCGAGCTGCAGGGCAAGACCGTTGGTGTGGTTGGCCTCGGCCGCATCGGAGTGCTGTTCGCGCAGCGGGTGGCGGCATTCGGCACGCGGCTCATCGCCTACGACCCGTACATCCAGCCGGCTCGCGCCGCCCAGTTGGGCGTGCGCCTCGTGGGCCTGGAGGAGCTGCTCTCCGAGTCGGACTTCATCTCCATCCATCTGCCCAAGACGCCGGAGACGATCGGCCTGATCGGGCAGAAAGAGCTTCAGCTCGTACGGCCGGGAGTCCGGATCATCAACGCCGCCCGCGGTGGCCTGGTTGACGAACAGGCCCTCGCCGAGGCGATCGCCGAGGGACGGGTCGCCGGCGCAGGCATCGACGTCTTTGCCAAGGAACCGTGCACCGCCTCGCCGCTGTTCGCGTTCGACAACGTCGTGGTGACGCCGCACCTGGGCGCGTCCACGCACGAGGCGCAGGATAAGGCCGGCATGGCTGTTGCCCGGAGCGTGAAGCTAGCCCTGCAAGGGGAGTTCGTGCCGGACGCGGTCAATGTGCAGGCCGGTGGCATCGTCGCCGAAGAGGTACGGCCGCTGCTGCCGTTGGCCGAGAAGCTGGGTCGGGTGTTTACCGCGGTCGCGGGAGGCGTCGCCCCGTCGGTCACCATCGAGGTGCGCGGCGAGGTGGTCCTGCACGATGTCAGCGTGCTCAAGCTCGCGGCGATGAAGGGTCTCTTCGCGTCCGTGGTCGAGGACCAGGTCACGTACGTCAACGCGCCACTACTGGCCAGCGAGCGGGGCGTCGACATGAACCTCACGACCGCGCCCGAGACGCTGGACCACCCTAACCTCGTCACCATCCGCGGTGCCCTCGTCGACGGCCGGGTCGTGAGCGTGTCCGGCACGTACCTGTCCGGGCCACGCGAGTCGCTCAAGCTCACCGGCCTTGATGACTTCGAGCTCGAGCTCGAGGCCGAGCGGGTGTTGTTGTTCTTCCGCTACGCCGACCGGCCGGGTGTCGTCGGCACGATCGGCACGCTGCTGGGCGAGGCTGGCGTGAACATCGCCGCGATGCAGGTGGCCCGCCGCGACGTCGGCGGCGAGGCGCTGATGACGTTGACCGTTGACACCAATGTGACGCCGGAGCTGCTCTCCCGAGCGGCCACCGCGGTCGGGGCCACTGCGGCCTCGGCGGTTGACCTCACCGACTAGCCCGCAGGGAACTATCGGACGCGTTCGGGGGCGCGGGCAGGCATGCGTACCACGACGTCTGACAGGTCGGGCGTCACGCCACTCGTTGTGGTGAACCGTTGCACCGCCCGATCGAGGTGACCGGCGACGTGGGCGATGTCGGCGTCGGGCGTGACCGCCAGCCGTACCAGAAGCTGCGGATGCTGGCTCGGACCGGTAAGCCTGACCGCGGCCCGGCGCACGGCCCGATCTGTGATGAGGTCGCGCTCGAGGGCATGGTGCAGGGCAGTGCTCGCGACCCCAGTCCGGCCGGCCGCCGGCTGCTCCGATGGCGGTTGCTCGAATGTGAGGTCGCGCATCGCCGAACCGCCCCGGCCGCGTAGCTGGGCCCGCAGCAGAAAGAACCCGAGTACCGCCAGGAGCACTCCGCCGACGATCGTGAGACCGGCGGCGAGCCCCGAGTGCGCGTTCCAGGGGTCGATCATCCCGGTTGTCAGGAGGGCCTGGTGTCTGTCGATAGTGGACACCCAACCTTGGCTGACCAAGACGCCGAACGCTCCGGCCACGAGCAGCAGCGCCCCGACGATCGACCACACCACACGGTTCCCGGTCGTCATCGGACCCTCCCTTTTGGACGGCGGAGCGAGACGTTCAGAGCGACGTCGGCTGGCGCATAGAGCCGGTCGAGCTCGGCCCGTACCGCTGCGGCCACGTCGTCATGCCGCTCGGGCCACGCGGCGCCGCGCAGGTTCATCCGCCATCGGCCAGGCTTACCGCGGACCGCCGACCGGGGGCGGTTGACGCCGGCCGTCGAGGCGGCGACCTCCGCCCGCCGTTCGACCGATCGCCGCGCGATCCACATTGGCTGCCCCGCGGCGGCATTCGTCTGCACCCGCTGCGGAGGCCAGGGACGCAGTTCCGCCACGAGCAGGATGAGTCCCAGGACCCCAACCCCGATTGCGATCGCCAGGAACCGGCTGTCGTCGAGGCTCACCGAGCGCAGCGACCGGTACCAGCGGTCAAGTGGCAGCACGACGGGCGCGCGGCCGCCGGCGATGAGCGCCATCTCGATGGCGACCGCGAGACCAATGACGATGAGCACCAGGCCGAGTAGTGCGGACAGAATCCGGTTCGTCGTTCGCATGCCGACCGCTCAACCGGCCCGGCGCGTCAAGGATTCGGTCGCGATGTCGTCGACGACGACCACAACCGGACGGTCGTCGCCGGCGGCCGTGAGCACTAGGCGGGCGGCCGCGGCGGCCTCGTTGGCGATCGGCGGCAGCGGCATCCGGTCGGCGACGATGTGTACCTCGACCTCGTCGCCGGTCAGCCGTACGCCGATGACCTTGCCGCCGGAGAACTGGGTGCTCACCTCGATCCCGGATCCCGGACTCAGTCCGGCAACCCCAGGCACCGCTCGTACGGCGTCGGCCACCGCACGAGCGATGTCCTCACGACGCACCATCTGGTCACTGCACCCTGGACGGGGTCTGCTCCTGCGGCGTTTCGACGTGGATGTCGTCGACCTGGATGTTGACCTCCACGACCTGCAGCCCCGTCATGCCCTCGACCTGTCCGATCACATTGCGGCGCACCGCTTCGCTGATGTCGACGATGCTCTGGCCGTACCAGGTCACGAGATTCAGGTCGATCGCCGCCTGGCGCTGGCCCACTTCGACGTTCACGCCTTGGCTCGTGGCCTCGCTGCTGCCCGGGATGAGCGAACGCAACTGCCCGACCCGGCGCGAGATGCCTCCGCCCATCGACTGCACGCCCGGGATGTCCCGAGCGGCCAGGCCGGCGATCTTTGCTACGACCTGGGGCGCGATTCGCGTCAGCCCGGTCTCGGTCTCGACGGCCACGGCACCCGCCCCCGGTCCGGCTTCGGGTCGGGTCATGACTTGCGTGCTCTGTTGTGTGCTCTGGCCCTTACCGGACTGGCGCTGGGTCTCCTGTGCCTGGGTGCTGCTCTCGGCGCTACTGCTGGTCACGAACTACCCCCGGTTGTCGTGGTGATGATCAGGTCTGACGGCGGCCACTCGACACGCGATCGATCAGCCCGCTGAGGTCGACCCGCCCGTCCAGAAGGAGAGCGATGCCAAGCCCGACAAGACCGGCGACCACAGCGCCGATCATGACGAGAAATCCAGCCGCAGCCCACAATGCCGCGACGGCGAAACCAACGGCGAAACCGAACTGAGTACGGGTCATGGCGCTTACTCCCCCGGCCCACCCGAATCGACGGCTTCGTAACGGATGGGCGTGATGTCCACGTTAGCCGAGTGCCGCGCCGCGGGTGGCCGAACGCCTTCTCGCGTCGACGTCGGCGCCTTGTCGACGCCGAGACTCCCCGTGGACCTTGGAGAAATGCGTGCGTTCGGAGATCAAACCACGCGTATTTCTCCAAGATCGCGGCGGTGAGGGGTCCGGATGGTGGGAGGGGCGTTCCGAAAATTAGGACGGCGGCCTACCGTTCCGGGAGAATCGCCAGAGGACCATGAGAGAAGGCGGCGGGGCGTTGGCGGCAAAGGCGCGGCAGAACGCGGCGGGCACGAAGGGCTCGGTGGGCACCAAGGGCTCGGTGGGCACGGGCAAGACCGGGGCGGGCACGAAGGGCGGGGCACGCAGCAGATCGTCCGCGGCGAACACCGGCGACGGAGCGGGCCGGAAGCCTCCGGCGATCGCGGTTGTGCGTGGCGATGGAATCGGCGCCGAGGTCGTGACCCAGGGATTGAAGATCCTGGATGTCGTCCTGCCCGGGTGCGAGCTGACCGAGTACTCCCTCGGCGCGGCGCGGTATCTACGCAACGGCGAGGTCCTACCCGAGTCCGTGATCGAGGAGCTGTCCGGGCACGACGCGATTCTGCTCGGCGCCGTCGGTGACCCGGCCGTACCACCGGGCGTGCTCGAGCGCGGTCTGCTCCTCAAGTTGCGGTTCGTCTTCGACCAGTACGTCAACCTGCGGCCCGCGCGACTGTGGTCCGGCACGACCGGCCCGTTGGCGAATGTCAAGGCGGGCGAGATCGACTTCGTCGTGGTGCGCGAGGGCACCGAGGGTTTGTACACCGGTGCCGGCGGCACGATGCACCAGGGCACCGCGGGTGAGGTCGCGACCGAGGAGAGTCTCAACACCCGGCACGGCGTCGAGCGCGTGATCAGGGACGCCTTCGCCCGCGCAGGCAAGCGCGAGCGGCGCAAGGTGACCCTGGTGCACAAGACGAACGTGCTCACGCACGCGGGTGGGCTGTGGGCCCGTACCTTTGCTGAGATCGCGGCCGAGCACCCGGACATCACCACCGAGTATCAGCACGTGGACGCCGCCGCGATGTTTCTCGTCACCCAGCCGCAGCGCTATGACGTGATCGTGACCGACAACCTGTTCGGTGACATCATCACCGATGTCGCCGCCGCGGTCACCGGCGGGATCGGGCTCGCCGCGAGTGGGTGCATCAACCCTGAGCGCCGATTCCCGTCCACGTTCGAGCCGGTGCACGGCTCGGCGCCCGACATCGCGGGCCAGGGTCTCGCAGACCCGATCGCGGCCGTACTCTCGGTCTCGATCATGCTCGACCACCTCGGTTATCCCGAGGCAGCCCGGCGCGTGGAACAGGCGGTCGCGGCCGAGCTGTCCGGCCGTAGCCAACGCGGCACCGCCGGCGACGCTATTCGGACCGATGAGGTCGGCGACCGGCTCGCCTCGTCGCTCGTATAAAGATTTAGCGCGCAACGACGACCAGCCACCCCGAGGTCTGTCGGGCCGCGCCATACGTATCGGCTTAACGCCCGTTCGGGTACCTTGGGGATGCCGTCCCCCGAGCGGGCATCAGACTCCTGGAGGAAGCGCGACATGACCGGCGGTGAGCACATCTTTGACGTGAAACGGACCAGGAAGCCGGTATCCGCCGTAGAGCGTGCCGCGCTTCTCACGAACCCGGGGTTTGGCCGGGTATTCACCGACCACATGGTCACCATCCGCTACGCGGACGGCAAAGGGTGGTACGACGCTCGAGTGGAGGCCCGGGCTCCGATTCCGATGGATCCGGCCACCGCCGTACTGCACTATGCCCAGGAGATCTTCGAAGGGCTCAAGGCGTACCGGACCACGGATGGCGGGGTCACGTTATTCCGCCCGGACGCGAACGCACGCCGGTTCCGCGACTCGGCGACCCGGATGGCGATGGCTCACCTGCCGGACGAGCTCTTCATCGGCTCGCTCGAGGAGCTCATCAAGGTTGACCAGGACTGGGTCCCGACCGATCCAGAGGCGTCGCTGTATCTGCGCCCGTTCATGTACGCCAGCGAGGTCTTCCTCGGCGTGCGCCCGTCGGCCGAATATCTCTACGTGCTCATCGCATCGCCCGTGGGTTCCTACTTCAAGGGCGGCGTCAAGCCGGTCTCGCTCTGGGTGTCCACTGAGTACACTCGCGCGGCCCCCGGCGGGACCGGGGCGGCGAAGTGCGGCGGCAACTACGCCACGAGCCTTGTCGCCCAGGCGGAAGCGACCGACCACGACTGCGACCAGGTGATATTCCTCGACGCAGTGGAACTGAAGTACATCGACGAACTTGGCGGCATGAACATCTTCTTCGTGTACGACGACGGGAGCCTCGTCACGCCGCCGCTGACCGGCACGATACTGCCGGGCATCACCCGCGACTCCGTCATCACACTCGCCCGCGCCGCCGGTCGCACCGTCGAGGAACGCCCGGTCAGCTTCGAGGAGTGGCGCAAGGGCACTCAGGACGGCCAGATCGTGGAGGCGTTCGCGTGTGGCACCGCCGCCGTCATCACGCCGATCGGCACCGTCCGGTACGTCGGCGGGGAGTTCGCGATGCCCAACAAGGGCAAGGGCAAGGTGGCCGCGGCCCTGCGCAAATCACTGGTCGACATCCAGCGCGGCCGGGCCAAGGACAAGTACGGCTGGGTCCACCGGGTCATCTGACGGGTGTTAAGGAGGGTCCCCTTCTTATCGCTTCTTGCATAAGAAGGGGCCCGGCTTAGCTTCAGGGGTCGGTAAGCGACGCCAGCACCGCGTCGACCTCGCCGGCCGCGGGCCGTCCGATGTGGACAATGATGGGATGTTCGTCCGGCCCCGGCTCGCCGAGCTCGGCCAATTGAGCGTTGAGCAGCGTTGGTGCGAAGAAGTGGCCGTGACGGTGCGCCAACCGTTCGGCGATCGCCTGAGGGTCCGTCTTGAGGTAAACGAGCCGAAGCTCGGGAGCCGCCTTCCGCAGCCGGTCCCGGTACGCGCGTTTGAGCGCCGAGCACGCCACGACGCCTGGCTCGTCCGCCGCCCGCCGCTCGGCGATCCACTCGGCGACACGGTCGAGCCAGGGTGCGCGGTCCTTGTCGGTGAGGGCGATGCCCGCCTTCATCTTGGCGATGCTGTCGGCGGAGTGAAGCTCGTCCGCGTCGAGGAAGGGCCAGCCGGTGCGCGTTGCGAGCAGCTGGCCCACCGTCGTCTTGCCGCTGCCGGACACCCCCATCACCACGACCATGGGCAGGCCCACTCCGTGAGCCTAGCCTGTGGGGCCGCCCGCACCGGGTATCCGCATGTACGGGCCTACCTGGCGCCGTAGTGGGCGGCGAGCTTGTCCCAGTACGCCGGCTCGTCGGAGAAGTCCGGCGAGTTCTTCACCTCGTCCTTCGGGCGGTCGAGGTAGATCTTGCGGTCGGTGTGGTCGATGTGGGTCACGATGCCGGCCGGAATGGCCACGGAACGGCCGAAGATCCATGGTCCGGTGTCGACCACGAGATGGCTTCCGTTCATGGCGTGGGTGGCCTGGCTGACCTTGCCCACCGAACCGTCGGTGGCCTCAACGTGGTATCCGATCAGGTCGAACTCGGCTGCCCACCCGGCATCCGGCCGGTAGTCCCATGGGCGGAATGTCGCCATTCCGGGCAGGGGATCGACCTCGGGCGCACGCTGACCGTTCTCGTACGGGTCCGCGGGATCGTCGAACTCGCTGCGCATGCCAGCCTCCTTCGTCGTCAATATCCGGTGACGCTGATGGCGTACCCGCGGGGCGGCACCGGGAATCGTGTTCCCACGAACGGATGGCATGTTCCCACTATGTGGATTGCGGGTGGAGGAGGGACACCGAGGTGGCAGAATCCCCAGACGTGAGGCCCTTCCAGCAAGTAGCGATTATCAGTTAGCGCGCGCACCTAGTCTGAGGAGCGCGCGCAGACCTCCCGCATTCGCGGGGGGTCTTTTGTTTTGTGCAGGAGGAACCACTGTGAAGTCAAACCCGCCCACGCTTCGCCCGCCCACGTCTTACCAGGTCTTCGATACGACGCTGCGGGACGGCGCCCAGCGCGAGGGCATCACCTACTCCGTCGTCGACAAGCTGGCGGTGGCCCGCTTGCTGGACGAGGTGGGTGTCGGGTTCATTGAGGGCGGCTGGCCCGGCGCGATGCCGAAGGACACCGAGTTCTTCGCCCGCGCCCGCACCGAACTCGACCTCAAGCACGCGATCCTGGTGGCGTTCGGCTCGACCCGCCGGGCCGATCTGGCTGTGGACAAGGACCCACAGGTACGCGCGCTGATCGACGCGCAGACGCAGGCCGTCTGTCTCGTGGCGAAGTCCGACATCCGCCACGTGGAGCGGGCGCTGCGGACGACGCGCGAGGAGAACCTCGCCATGGTGCGGGACAGCGTGTCCTTCTTTCGCGGCGAGGGGCGGCGGGTATTTCTCGACTGCGAACACTTCTTCGACGGCTTCCGGTTCGACCCCGCGTACACGGCACAGGTCGCGGCGACCGCACTCGAGGCCGGCGCCGAGGTCGCGGTCATGTGTGACACCAACGGCGGGATGCTGCCGTCGATGGTTACCCGGGCCGTGCTTGACGTGTCCGAAAGGCTGGCCACGCTTCTAGACTCCACTGTGGACGATGTGCTGCGGCGGCTCGGTATCCACTGCCAGAACGACACGTCCTGCGCGGTGGCGAACACCGTCGCCGCCGTCGAGGCCGGCGTGCGGCATTTCCAGTGCACGGCCAACGGGTACGGCGAGCGGCCCGGCAACGCCGACCTCTTCGCGACCGTCGCCAACCTTCAGCTCAAGCTCGGGCTACCCGTCCTACCGGAGGGGTGCCTGGAACAGATGGTGCGGGTTTCCCACGCCGTCGCGGAGATCGCGAATCTCGCCCCCGACACCCACCAGGCCTACGTCGGGGCGGCCGCCTTCGCTCACAAGGCGGGGCTGCACGCGAGTGCGATCAAGGTGGATCCGGTGCTCTACAACCACATCGACCCGGCCACGGTCGGCAACGACATGAAGATCCTGGTCACCGAGATGGCCGGCCGGGCCTCGCGTTGAGCTCAAGTCCCGCGAGCTCGGCGTCGACCTGGCCGACCATCCGGACACGCTCACCCGGGTCACCAAGCGCATCAAGGAGATGGAGGCCGCCGGCTGGTCCTTCGAGGCCGCTGACGCCTCGTTCGAGCTTCTCGTCCGCGAAGAGCTCGGTGAGCCCGTCACGCCGTTCGCGCTCGACTCGTACCGGGTCATCGTCGAGCACCGCGAGGACGGGGCCGGTGGTGTCCGAGGCCACGGTCAAGGTACGGGTGAACGACGAACGGGTCATCGCGACGGCCGAGGGCAACGGCCCGGTCAACGCGCTCGACGAGGCGCTTCGGGTGGCGCTGGCGCAGCATTTCCCGACGCTGTCTGGGTTCGAGCTCGCCGACTACAAGGTGCGGATCCTGGAAGGTTCGCACGGTACGGGCGCCATTACCCGCGTCCTCGTGGAGACGCACGACGAAACCGGCCGGGACTGGGTCACGGTCGGCGTGCACGAGAACGTGGTCGAGGCGAGCTGGCACGCGCTCGTGGACGCCCTGGCGTACGGACTCGCGCCCCGGTAGGCCTCGACTAAATGGTGAGCGTCACGATGATGGCGCGGTGGTCCGTCCGGGGCATGGTGACCGCATGGAATTCGCGGACGCCGACCCCGGGAGGTACCAGCACGTGGTCGAGCGCGATCCGCGGCGTGACCAGGGACCGCCGACCATAGAACGGCCAGGTCGGGGTGAACCCTTCGCCAACCTCCGCCGCGGCGTCTCGGTAACCCGTGCCGAGCAGTTGGCGGAACTCGAAGTGGTCAAGCGTGGCGTTGAAGTCCCCGGCCAGGATCCGGCGTGGGCCTGGCGCATCCGCCCGTACCTGGTTGCGAAGACCGGCTGCCCATCGACGCGTCTGTTCCGAGCCGATCGGCGGGACCGGATGTACGGATTCGACCACGACCGCCGTACCACCGGGCAGGGCGAGCGTCGCGTACGCCTGGTCGAAGCCGTTCGGTGACGCCACCCGGCGCCCGCCGTCGGTCAGCGGCAACCTGGAAAACAGAGCGGAGCCACTGGCCGCGAGTTCGGGGTGAGACTCCCGGTACTGCAACAGATCGGGCAGCCCTGCGGCGACGAGTGACTCGTCCGCGTCCGGTGTGAACTCCTGCAGTGCCAGCACATCCACATGCGCTTCACGAACTAGGTCCACAATGGACTTCGGGTCGGCGCCACCGATTCGCATGTTCAATGACATGACCGTGATCACTGCCGTGTGCTGCTCGGGCGGGGGCGCCGCGATGCCACGTGGCGCCACGGAGATCACAAGCGCGACGGCGGCGCCGAGGCTGACCCCCAACGGCCACCACTGGCGGCACAACCCGATCGCCAGGGCGGCAAGCAGGCTTCCCAATGCGACGTACGGCGTGAACGACGCTGCCTGGACGAGTGGGGTGCCCCGGTCAAGGCCGAAGACCCGGACCAGTGCGGCGAGTCCGAAACCGACGGCGAGGAGCCACGACACGATCGCCAGCCAGTTCTGCCGTACCGACTCCCACACACGCCGGACGGTAGCCGACGCCCGATGCGCGGGCCGTGATTTGTCGGCGACCGTACGGTCGACTACCGTCCTGGCGATGACCGGGACCGCGCCTAAACCGACCGCCGAGCGCCCCCTGCGGGCCGGTGTCGCCGGCCTGATCGCCCTCGGCGGGCATGCCGTGGCCTTCCTCGCCGGCTACCTTGTGGCGTCGGTCGTGCGGCCGTCCACCGGGGGCGGATTCGAGGACCTCGCGGCCGTGGTGATGACGTTTTTCGGGCTGGAGCTCCTACTGGGCCTGGCCTGTCTCGTCGCGGGCGCGGTGATGTTCCGTCGCGACCGCAAGTACACCGGTTTGGGGCTGGTCGGCGGCTGGTTAGTCGGGCTCCTCATCCTGGTTGTCCTGGTCCAGTTGCAGTAGGCCGATGACTGGCGTCCTCGCTCCGACTCTCGTCCTCGCCGCTGGCGAGTGGCGGCAGCGGCGGGCCGCGCACGAGCGGCGCGTCGATTCGTTGGTCGGTCCGCATCTCGACCGCCGGCGGGCCGGGGTGAAGCATCCGGTGGCGGACTTTCTCTTCACCTACTACTCGTACCGGCCGGCTCAGCTCCGGCGGTGGCACCCGGGCGTTGGCGTGGTGCTCGCGGACGCCCCGTCCTTACCGAGCCGGGAATACGTCGAGGTACCCGGCGGGATCACTGTCGACGTCGCGACCCTGCTCGGGCGGCGCGCGGGGGCGGTGGAGTGGATTCGCGATCTGTTGCTGGCGACCGCTGGCCGGACACCCCACTTCGGCTGTTTCGGGATGCACGAGTGGGCCATGGTCTACCGGCAGACACCCGACGAAATCCGCCATCGCGATTGGCCACTGCGGCTCGACCCTGGTCCGGTCCTGGAGCAGAACCGGGTGCGGTGCAGCCACTACGACGCGTTCCGTTTCTTCACGCCGGCCGCCCGGCCGCTGAACGTGTTGCAGCCGACCCGTGATGACCAGACTGCCCACGAACAAGCCGGCTGCCTACACGCGAATATGGACCTCTACCGATGGTCGTACAAACTGTCGCCATTGGTTCCGAGTGAGCTCGTGGCCGACTGCTTCGATCTGGCCGCCGAGATCCGTACCCTCGACATGCGGGCCAGCCCGTACGACCTTGGTGCGCTTGGGCTCGAGCCGGTACGGGTCGAGATACCCGAGGGACGGGCTGAGTACACCCATTGCCAGCGCGACTTCGCCGACCGCGCCACGGTGTTGCGCCAGCGCCTCATGGACGTCTGCTCGGTGGTCCTGGGCTAGCGTGCACGCTATGGCTGACGCTCTGAGAACGTGGATCGAGCGGTACGTCCGGGCATGGAACTCCAACGATCCGGCCGATATCGGCGCACTCTTCACCGATGATGCGCAGTACTCCACCGAGCCTTACCGGTCGCCGTGGCGCGGGCGTGACACGATCGTCCAGTGGTGGCTCGACAACCGGGACGTGCCCGGCGAGACCACGTTCAACTGGCAACCGCTCACCGTGAATGATGACGTCGCGATCGTCACCGGGACGACAACCTACCCTGACCGTACCTTCAGCAACCTGTGGGTCATCCGGCTCACTCCGGACGGCGCGTGCTGGCAGTTCAGCGAGTGGTGGATGGAGCATCCGAAATCGTGACCGATGACCCGTACAACCTCGAGCGGTTCGTGACCGCGCACAGCGGCGTTTACCCGCAGGCGCTCGCTGAGCTGCGGCGCGGGCTCAAGACCGGCCATTGGATGTGGTTCATCTTTCCGCAGGTCGCCGGGCTCGGGTTCAGTGACATGTCACAGCGGTACGCCATTTCGTCCATTGAGGAGGCTCGCGCCTACCTCGCCCATCCGGTGCTGGGACCCCGATTGATCGAGTGTGCGGTCGTCGTGGCGGAGACGTCCGGCCGTTCGGCGGAACAGATCTTCGGCGACATAGACGCGATCAAGCTCCGCTCGTCGATGACGCTTTTCCATCGCGCCGCGCCCCAGGAGCCCGTCCTTACGCAAGTACTGGAGCGCTTCTTCGACGGTCGGCCAGACGCTGCGACCGACCGCCTGCTGTAACGCCGGGCGTGTCGTGCCGGGGCCGGCATGTCTGTTACAAGTCCACAACCGTGGGGGCGTAACTACTCCTGTGAGGGCGTGGACTTCGGAACACACATGCCGACCGGCAGCGACACGCGGTCGGCTCAGAGAGTCAGCGCGACCTCGAACCCGCCGTTCGTCGCATCGCCGGCCGGGTTGAAGCAACGGACATCGACAACCATGTCCGCGCCGCTCTGCACCCAGCTGGCCACGGTGCAGTATGTGGAATCGCCACTGCGGGCCGTGACCATCACGATCCCGCCGCCGCCCCCGTTGCCAGGCGCGGGGACCGTGTACAGCCCGGTCGCGGGGTTGGTGGTGCCGCCTTCGTTGTCTGCGTAGAAGCCGTACTTCCGGTCGGTACGGCCGACGGCGCTGCCGTTCGAGGCGAAGGTCAGGGAGAACCTAGCGTCGACCATTGCGCCGGCGGGTGTGCGGCAGTTGACCTGAGCGATCCGGCTGGATTCGCTGAACGAGGCGAGCTTGCAGCGGGCGTCGGTCGCATAGCCGCTGACTTGAACCGTCCAGGGGTCGGGCAGGTTCGGTCCGCCGGCCGGAATGTGGACGTCGTACTTACCAACGCCCGTCCGCTGGATGCTCAGGCCAGCGGTGTCGACGGCGTCGTAGGCGTAGTCGGCCGACGGCGCGTACCTCGTGGTCGCCGTCGGGTTGTCGGCCCAGAGGTAGCTGAAGCGGGCCCGGCCCATCCGACCAGCCGCGAAGCTCGCGGTGAACTGCGAATCCGTGAGCGCGCCCGCCGGATTGCGGCAGCTCAGGTTGACGTTCTGGTCGGCTCCGCTCGGTGACCACGACTCCACGTTGCAGTAGTTGTTCGAGCCATAAGCCTGCGCATGCGCCACACCACCCGGGTCGGCCAGCCCGGCGAAGGTCACGGAGTAACGACCCGCCGCTGACCGGGCGATCGCGATCGATCCGCCACTGGAGTTGAACAGGTACGCGCCGGCGGCGGTGTAGGAGGCACTGGTCGGGTTGTAGCCCCAGACGAAGCCCGCCTTGCTCGCGGCCATCGACTCCGGCACCGGTGGCGGTGTCACCGGTGGGGCGGCGGGCGTGGTCGTCGCCGATGCGGACGGCCCAGGCGCCTCACCGAGTCGGCCCGCCACCGTCTCGTTGGCGCTGGCGCTCTGCTGCGGTGACGGGTCGCCCTTACCGCAGGCAGCGAGCGAGCCGACCGTACCGAGGGCGGCGACCACGGCGATCAGCCGCAACTTCGTGAGAGGGGACACGTGGCACCTCGCTCGGGTCGGGCAAACCGATGATCATCGGGCAGCGCCGATGATAGCGGGGCACGTATACCCGGCCCGTCCTCGGCTCAGGCGCTGTCAAGCGCGGCCAGTGTATCGGCGAGGAGCTCGATGGACCGGACCGTGATCGGGTCCACGACAAGTTGAAGGTGGGCCGCACCGGCGTCAGCCATGGCGGCGAGGTGGCCGGCGATGTCGGCGGCCGACCCCTGGACCAGATGAACGGGCCGGTCGTAGGACTCGCCCATGAGCCGTCCGGCGCCACCAGGCAGCGTAACGAGCACCGCCGCGGTGGCGGCAACCTCATGTGCCCGGCGGCCAACGCCCGCGCATGCCTCCTCGACCTGCTCGCGAACCGCGGCGAAGCCTTCGGGGGTATTGCCGTAGAGACTCCACCACACGTTCCACGCGTCGACGTGGGGGAGCCCGATACGCAGCATGCGGGGACTGGTTGAGCCGAGCATCAGCGGCGGGCCGCCAGGCCTCGACGGCCCCGGATCGAGCACGCAGTGCTCGACTTTGTAGTACGTCCCGTCGAAATCGAGGCGCCCTTGCCGCAACAGCGTGCGGATGATGGTGAATGCTTCTTCGAACCGCGAGACTCGGCGGTCGTACGGAAATCCGAATGCCCGAAACTCACGTTCGTTCCAGCCCGCGCCGAGACCGAGAATCAGTCGCCCGCCAGAAATGGCGTCCACCGTCGCCGCCTGCTTGGCCAGCATCGCCGGCGCATGGAAACTAGTCGATGCTACGAGAGGTCCAAGCTCGATTCGCTCGGTGACCGCCGCGAGCGCGGCAAGCATGGTCCACGCCTCCCAGGGTCCGCGCGTCACACCGCCGGGCAGGTCATACAGCAGATGGTCACCGATCCATAACGAGTCGAACCCGACGGCCTCCGCGGTGCGGGCCATCAACAACAACTCCGGCCACTCCACGCGCCGCTCGACCTCGGGCAGCTGGATGCCGACCCGGCACCGACGAAGCATTCACAAACTCTATCGACGCATCTGCGTGACGATACGATCCCCACGAAACCAACCAGAGGAACAAGCCATGAAGGCCGTCGTCTATACGCGATACGGACCGCCGGACGTGCTCCGGTTGACGGACGTGGAGACACCGGTGCCCAAGGACAACGAGGTGCTGGTGAGGGTGCGCGCGGTCTCCCTCAATGCGTCCGATTGGGAGGTGCTACGAGGCAAACCGCTGTACGCCCGCCTGTCGGGTCCGTTTCGACCTCGGAACCACGTACTCGGGTCGGATATCGCCGGCCGGGTCGAGGCGGTGGGTCCCAACGCCACGCTGTTCCAACCAGGTGAGGAAGTATTCGCAGACATCCTCAGTCACATGGGTGGATTCGCTGAGTATGTGTGCGTCCCGGAGACTGTTCTGGCGCGGAAACCGGCCGGCCTGAGCGATGACGAGGCGGCCTGCATCCCGCAGGCCGGAGCGATAGCGCTGCAGGGCATCCGAGACAAGGGGCAGGTTCAGTCCGGAGATCGCGTGTTGATCAATGGTGCCGGTGGCGGCTCGGGCATGTACGCCATACAGCTCGCGAAGCTGGGCGGCGCCGAGGTCACTGGTGTCGACAACGCGTACAAGCAGGAGTTCATGCGCTCTCTCGGCGCCGACCACGTTATTGACTACACGCGCGAGGAATTCACTCGGAATGGGCGTGCGTACGACCTCATTCTCGACGTGGCCGCGTACCGTTCGGCATTCGCCTACCGACGTTCGCTCAAGCCCGGGGGACGCTATCTCTACGTTGGCGGATCGATGTCAACGCTCCTGCAGGTACTGCTGATCGGGCCGTTGACCGGACGAGCCGCGAACAAGAAGGTCCGGATGCTGGCCGTTCGACTGGGAGTGGGACACCTCGATTCGCTGGTTGAGCTCTGCCAGGCCGGCACGATCGCCACGGTCATCGACCGTCGGTTTCAACTGAGTGACGTGCCCGATGCGTTGCGGTACCTCGGCGAAGGTCATGCCAAGGGCAAGGTGGTCATCGTCGTCGAGTAGTTGCCGCCCATTGCTACCGTGATCGACCTCGTTCCCCGGAGTGTGATCACCATGGCTCGTCGGCTTGGCCCCATCCCGGTCGCGGTCGTCGCCGCGACCGTCCTTTCTGGATGTAGCCCGGTGCCCTCCAAGCAAGTAGCCATCCGCGTGGTCGGTGGTGAGATCGAGTTCGTCTTCGCACCCTGCCCGAACGAACGGGTCCATGAAGTTCTCTTCAAGGAGGAGAACGAGGTGGACTTTGATCTGTGGCATGCCAGCGGTGGCGACAATGCGCCCGTTGTGTCGTCGATGCGGCTGTTCCACACGCGATCGAGGCGCTGGGCGACGGCCAGGTGCTCGGACCCGGCGAGACGGCGAGCCGGGCCACCGCGATGTCGATGGCCGACTTCGAGCGCAACGCGGTGAAGGACTGCGACGACTGAGCGGGGCGGCGTTCCGGTTGGACAATCGGAACGGATGCGGGTAGCCAAATCGAGGCGGGATCGGAAGACTGGCGCGATGGTTGACGCGGCTTCTTCGAGCGCCGCGTTTCCTTCGGCCGCACCAGGGACCGATCGGACAGGCGAACCATGGGTACCTTGGATCCCGTAAGCCCTGCCGTCACCGACCCGCACTATGTGCTGGGTGCAGCGGCCTGCGCCGGACTCGCGTGCCTCTTCTTGATCTCGTCGTTGGTCCTCGCACTTGTGCTGGTGCGACGCTCCCGCAGACGCCCGGACGAGGTGGCATAGATTGGCGGCGTGCGGATCGTTCGTTTTGCCCACACAGGTGGCATGTCGTTCGGCGTCGTCGAAGGCGAGCTGGCATCGCCCACGAGCATGGCCGGGCTCATCGTGGCCGAGATCGAGGGCCACCCGTTCGGTCAGATTACGTTCACCGGTGAGCGTTGGGCGCTGGCCGACGTACGGCTTCTGTCGCCCATCCTGCCGAGCAAGGTCGTCTGTGTGGGCCGCAACTACGCCGACCATGCTGCCGAGCTAGGGAACGAGGTACCGAAGGAGCCGCTGCTGTTCCTCAAGCCATCCACGTCAGTGATCGGAATGCAGGACGTGATCCGGCTGCCCCCGCAGTCGCAGCGGGTCGAACACGAGGCCGAGCTCGCGATCGTCATTGGTGCCACGGGTGCCCGACGGTTGGACCGCGCCGTCGCCGCCAAGGCCATCTTCGGCTACACCTGTGCCAACGACGTGACCGCTCGCGACCTGCAGCGCGCGGACGTGCAGTTCACGCGGGCCAAGGGCTTTGACTCGTTCTGTCCGTTGGGGCCATGGATCGAAACCGATCTCGATCCGGCCGACCTCGAGGTACGCTGCGAGGTCAATGAGGAGGTACGCCAGCTTGGCCGGACCAAAGACATGGTCTTCGATGCGGCCACCCTCGTGTCCTACATGTCACACATCATGACCTTGCTGCCGGGCGACGTGATCCTCACGGGCACGCCGGCCGGCGTGGGACCCGTTGTGGCCGGTGACACGGTCACGGTACGGGTGGAGGGAATCGGCGAGCTCGCCAACCCAGTCGCGAATCTCGACTGAACCGTCCCGTTTGGGATCTTGTGAGGCGTCGGGTAAAGTACGGTGCCGGCGCTACGGCGTCGATGGGGTATGGGGTAATTGGCAGCCCGACTGATTCTGGTTCAGTTAGTCTAGGTTCGAGTCCTGGTACCCCAGCCACCGATGACATCATCGGGCGGCTGGTTTCGTGTGGTCACACGCCATGTGGCATCATGGAGCCCTTCAAGAACGTCAAAAGCAACACAGCGTGTCCACGGCCCCGTCGTCTAGTGGCCTAGGACGCCGCCCTCTCAAGGCGGTAGCGCCGGTTCGAATCCGGTCGGGGCTACAAGACAACGACCGCGCCTCCCAACGGTGAGGCGCGGTTTCCTTTGTTCGCGGAACCGGCGGACCCACTGCGGACATGTACGAACGTCGATGGGGTTCTGCGCCAGATCGACCTCGGGTCGGGACGGCCGCCCAACCCACCGCCGCCGCGTTGGGACCGGCCGCGGTCGGCGACGGTGGTCGCATCGCGGTGGCGCTGCGGGCCGGAGCCGGCGCCGACATCGTTTCGATGAGCCCGGATGGCAGCGATTCCCGCCAACTCACCACAGACCCAGCCTTCGACGCCTGTCCCGACGTCGCACCGCGTGGCTCGCTCATCGCCTTTTGCAGCAACCGAAGCGGCGCGTTCGAGATTTGGCTCATGGACGCCTCCGGCGAGCACCAGCGCCAGCTGACGTCGCTCAAAGGCAACTCCACCTTCTCCGACATCTCGCCCGACGGACAGAAGGTCGTCTTCCGCCCGGCCGAGCTGTGGGTCATGCAGGCCTTGGGGCGAGGGCGCGAAGCAGGTCACCACGGGCCAGAACGCCGGCAGCGAGCCCCCGGACTGGAGCCCGGACGGGGCTCTGTTGGCCTTCGTCGCCGAAGGCAGTGTCTGGGTCGTCCAGGCTGATGGGACGGCCGCGCGACGACTGACCAACGGACCAGGCACCGACTCCGCCCCGGCCTGGTCACCGAAGGGAAACGAGATCGTCTACCGGCACCTGGACGACGCCCAGGCCGGGTCACTGCGAATTGTGTCGCTCCAGACTGGACAGTCCCGTGCGTTGCCTATCGCTGGACAGGGACTGCCGCTGGCACCTGCGTGCCAGACGATGATCGGCTAGGTGAGCCGGTTCATGGCGATTTGATACGACCGCTTGGTATGGCCATGGTGACCTTGGGTCCGGCAGTCCGAAGGAACGCCGCCCAAGGTCACCGCCACGTAACTCTGTGCGTTTCCCGACCATCACGACCCGGGGGCGATCGTTTGCGCCAGCATCAACGTCGGATAGCCTCACGCCAGGCGTGAATGGGGGTGCCGTGGCGCAGATGGTGGGATCGAGGGTGATGTGACAGGCGCACTTGGGCTGACGGACGAGGAGTGGAACCTCCTGGTACGGGTGCCGCGATGGGTCGTGGGCGGGGCGAGTGCGGCCCACGTCGACAGCGCGGCCAAGACTCGACAGGAGATCGAGAATGGTTTCATCTCCGTGGCCAACGGCCGCAAGCTCGGTAACCCGATCGTTTCCGACATAGCGGCCACCACGCTGAAGATCTTCGATCAGGACATTGCGAAGTCCGGCGTCGATCCGACCACCGAAGCCGGACGGGACGTCATCATCGAGCACGCTAGAACGGCGTGGAACGTGCTGCGGGCCAAAGCAACGCCGATCGATGCCGCCGCGTACCGCCGGTTTCTGCTCAACGTCACCGACGACGTCATCACCGCCGTACGGGCCGACGAGCATATGGGTTTCGGCGGCGTACCGATCCACCCCGACGAACAGCGATTCCGGGATCGCCTCTCGGAAGCGATGCGGTAGGGCTACAACCCGGACAGGCGCTGTCCCGCGCGTACGACGGCCATGGCGAGGCGATCCCCAGGTCGGCGCCCGAGTCGCTCGATCGGTCCGGAGACGCTGATCGCGGCGATCACCCGGCCCGTGCGATCGCGGATCGGCGCGGAAACACTGGCCACGCCGGCCTCGCGCTCGGCGACACTCTGAGCCCAGCCGCGCCGGCGTACCTCAGCCAGGGTGCGTCCGGTGAACTTGCACCGCGGCAGGAGTGGCATCACCGCCTCCGGTGGCTCCCACGCGAGCAGGATCTGGGCGGCCGATCCGGCGACCATCGGGAGCACCGCACCCACCGGTACGGTGTCGCGCAAGCCACTCGTGCGTTCGGCGGCAGCGACGCAGACCCGTTCGTCGGCGCGGCGAAGGTAGAGCTGCGCGCTCTCGCCGGTGGCGTCCCGCAGTGCGGTCAGCATGGGACCCGCGGCAGTCAGCAGGACGTCGGGGGCCGCGTTGGCGAGCTCGCCCAGGCGCGGGCCCGGACGCCAACGCCCATGCGAGTCCCGGACGAGCATCCGGTGAATCTCGAGCGCCTGCGCCAAACGATGAGCGGTTGCTCGAGGCAGCTTGGTGCGCTCGACGAGTTCGGCCAAGCTGGCACCGTCAACGCAGGCACCAAGAATGACCACCGCCTTGTCGAGGACTCCGACGCCGCTCATACTGTGTCCCACGGCCTGAAACATACCTCCCAAACTTTAGGATGTCCAGATGGTGGGAGTCAGTCCCAAGACGACCGGCACGACGCTGGCCCAAAAGGTATGGGATGCGCACCTCGTGCGCACCGCCGCGGGCGAGCCGGATCTGCTCTACATCGACCTGCACCTGGTCCATGAAGTCACGAGCCCGCAGGCGTTTGACGGTCTCCGGTTGGCCGGGCGCCCCGTGCGCCGGGCCGATCTCACGCTCGCCACCGAGGATCACAACACCCCGACCGACAACTTACTGACGATCGCCGATCCCATATCTCGGACTCAGGTTGAGACGCTGCGCCGCAACTGTGCCGAGTTCGGCGTGCGGCTGCACCCGCTGGGCGATGCCGAACAAGGCATCGTGCATGTGATCGGCCCACAACTCGGGGTGACCCAGCCCGGCATGACCATCGTCTGTGGGGACTCGCACACCGCCACCCACGGCGCGTTCGGCGCGCTGGCGTTCGGCATCGGCACCAGCGAGGTGGAGCACGTCCTTGCCACGCAGACGCTGCCGCAGGTGCGGCCGAAGACGATGGCGGTCAACGTGGTGGGCGAGATTGCCCCGGGAGTGACCGCGAAGGACCTGGTGCTCGCGCTGATCGCGCAGGTCGGTACGGGCGGCGGTGTGGGGTACGTGGTCGAGTACCGAGGCCCGGTCATCGAACGGCTCTCCATGGAGGGCCGCATGACCATCTCCAACATGTCCATCGAGTGGGGCGCCCGGGCGGGCCTCATCGCCCCCGACGAGACCACCTTCGCCTACCTCGAGGGTCGGCCTTATGCGCCGACTGGTGCGGAGTGGGACGCGGCCCTGGCGTACTGGCGCACACTGCGCACGGACGACGACGCGGAATTCGACAAGGAGGTCACCGTTGACGCCAGCGCCGTTTCTCCTTTTGTCACCTGGGGAACGAACCCAGGCCAGGGGGCGCCGCTGTCAAGCGTGGTGCCTTCCCCGGAGGACTTCCCGGACGAGGGTGAGGCGTCGGCGGCCCAGCGCGCGTTGGCGTATATGGACCTCACGCCGGGGATGCCGCTGCGCGATATCAGCGTGGACGTGGTGTTCCTCGGCTCCTGCACAAACGGCCGGCTGGAGGATCTGCGCGCGGCCGCGGATGTGCTGCGCGGGCACCATGTTGCCGAAGGGGTTCGCATGATGGTGGTGCCCGGATCGGCCAAGGTACGAGCCGCGGCTGAGGCTGAAGGGCTCGACAAGATCTTCATGGATGCCGGCGCGGAGTGGCGGTTCGCCGGCTGTTCCATGTGCCTCGGGATGAATCCGGACACGCTCAAGCCGGGGCAGCGTTCGGCCTCCACCTCCAACCGAAACTTCGAGGGCCGTCAGGGCAGGGGCGGGCGAACCCACCTCGTCTCGCCACCCGTCGCCGCCGCCACCGCCGTGGTCGGCCGGCTCGCGTCCCCCGCTGACCTGTAGGGAGGTCCGACATGGAGAAGTTCACCGTGCACACGGGAATCGCGGCGCCACTGCGACGCTCCGACGTGGACACCGACCAGATCATCCCGGCCGAGTACCTCAAGCGGGTCACCCGAACCGGTTTCGAGGACGGTCTGTTCAACGCCTGGCGGGCCGATCCGACCTTCGTGCTCAACGACCCTGCGTACGCGAACGCGTCGATTCTCGTGGCCGGGGCCCGATTCGGGGTCGGCTCCTCCCGGGAACACGCGGTATGGGCCTTGCAGGACTACGGTTTCCGAGCCGTCATCGCGCCCTCATTCGGCGACATCTTCCGTAACAACGCGCTCAAAGGCGGTCTGCTGCCAGTGGCGTTGCAGGAGAAGGCGATCCAGGAGCTGTGGATCCTGCTCGAGGAGCGGCCCAGGACCGAGCTGACTGTGGACCTGGTTGAGCGTCAGGTCCGCGGCGACGACCTTTCCCTAGAGTTTTCCCTCGATGACCACAGCCGGTGGCGGTTGCTCGAGGGTCTCGATGACATCGGCTTGACCCTCCGCCACGAGGACTCGATCGCCGCGTTCGAGACCACGAGGCCGTCGTTCAAGCCGGTTGTGGCCTGACATAAGGCTTGCCGGGCAGTTCCTGAGCCCAGCGGCCAGGTCGCTCCAAGCCCGGTCCAGTGTCCACTTCGGCTACGAAGGTCAACCAGCTCGTCGAATCCCCTTGCGACTCAACACTTTTGCCGCGCGGATGTTTGTGTACTGCGTGCGGAAGTACTACTGTGCGCGCAGAATAGCTGTTTGAAGGACAGCAATGGCTGTCAAGCGACGCTCGCGGAGCTTGACCAACGCGGCAAATCCATTGGGAGGGAACCACTCGTGAACAAGGCCGAGCTCATCGAAGCGCTCACTGGACGACTGGGTGACCGCAGGTCCGCCACGGCGGCGCTTGACGCGGTGCTCTCTGAGATCCAGAACGCCGTGACCAAGGGCGACAAGGTCTCCATCACCGGCTTCGGCGTCTTCGAGAAGCGCGTGCGGGCCGCCAGAACCGCGCGCAACCCGCGCACCGGCGAGTCGGTAAAGGTGAAGAAGACCTCGGTGCCGGCATTCCGCCCGGGCGCGAGCTTCAAGGAACTGGTCGCCGCCGGCCGGGTACCGAAAGCCACCAAGGCCGCAGCGCCCGCCAAGAAGGCCGCGCCCGCCAAGGCCACCAAGGCCGTCAAGGCGACAACGGTTCGCAAGGCCGCTCCGGCAAAGAGGGCGACCCGGTAGGACCACGTATCAGCACAGGGGCGCCGTTCACGTCGTAGACCGTGGCCGGCGCCCCGATTGCGTGCTGGCGCCCCGCTTGAATGAAGGAAGCGGTTTTCAGCCGCGCAGACTGAACAGGTCCAGCGCCGCCAAGCGAGAGCCTGCGAAAGACAGCACCCAGCCCTCGCCCTTGCCGACGCGATAGCGCGTCGACGAGCTGCCATTGAGCATGCTCACCGCCTCTGGGATGAGGCCGCCCTGACTGGCGACCACGACCGCACCGCCGGAACTGGCGTATTCCCGCAAGGCTTGCGCGGCAGCGGTCGGGTTGGCGGACTCGTTGAAGCGCGGATCGAGCTCGACCTCCAAATCCAGCCTGGCCGCAAGCGGGGCCAACGTATCCACGCAGCGCACGGGTTGCGCGCTGACCAGCCGGTTGGGGCCGACGTGCGATAGCAGCGGCGCCAGTGCCTCGGCCTCTTGCCGGCCGGACTCATCCAGTGGCCGCTCCTCGTCCGCGGCGGGCCAGCTTCCCCGTTCGCCAGCGTTGGCGTGGCGCAGGAGCACGACGGGGCGCCGCAGCTCAGGAAGCTCCGCGTACGCCCGCAACACCCGTTTGTCGTGGGGATAGCTGAGTCGGTCGAGGGCATCCGGCACGGGCAGCCAGATGACGTCGTCGACCTCGTGGCCCGACGTGTTCGACCGGGTCCGACCGGCGATCGTCATGGCCCAATAGTCGACCGACTTCTCCACCAGTGCCTCGCCCGACCAGACGTCGTACTGCGCAGTCGGCAACCGAGCACCGATGACGCAACGGATTCCGGTTTCCTCCCGAACCTCGCGGACCGCACCGGCGATGGGATGCTCGCGCCGCTTGAGCTTTCCCTTGGGCAGCGACCAGTCGTCGAATCGCGGCCGGTGCACCAGAACGACTTCGCTGACATCGTTCGCCGCGCGGCCGACAACGCCGCCGGCCGCCCGTACCCGCGCGTCGATAAGGTCCGCGTCCGGGGCCGCTTCGTCCTGTGGGCTTACCGCATCCACTCTGTCAGTCTGCGCCGCGAGGCCGCCTTCCATGCGGCCGGGAAGGACGCTCGCGCCGAACGGAGCGCCGCTCGTTCCCGCTCAAACAGTCGGCCCGCGGTCGTCGCGAGCGCGTGGTCGTCGGGATCGGAGTTCGCGATCGACAGCCATGTTTGAGCCGCGACCGCGGCGTCCTGGTGCTCGCCGAGCAGGTCTTGGACGGCGGCCAGCGCACTGGCGAGCACCGAAGCCTCGCCACCCAGTACGGTCGCGACCGCCTCGACTGCGTACCGCGCCCGCTTACCGTTGATTCGGACGGCGTGCCAGGTCTCATCCGACCCGGTGGCCTCCAACTGACCCGCGCCGACCACCCCGTCGCCGCCAAACGCGAGTCGCCGGAACGGCCGGCCCACGAGCCCCGGCAGAACCGCGTCGGCCAAGTCCCTCGCCAGGCGTGAGAACTGAGGATCCTTCCAGGCGTCCAGCAAGGCGTCGAGCAGCCGGTGGTAGCGCTCCTCGCACATCACCTTGTCGAGGGCCTGCAGCGCATCCTCGTGTCGCACCGCCAGGTCGGCGTCGATTCGCGCCACGCTCGCCGGATCCAGCGGCATCAACGGATCCAACTCGGCGGTGTGGCGTAACCGGGCCCGCAGCACCTCGGCGTCGCGGGCCGCGCCCAGCGCGTCGGCGAGCCAGCCGACCTCGGCGCGCAATCCGGCGCTCCAGTCCCGATTGAGGACCGGGCCGAACGTGCGAAGGTCGCTGCGCAGCCGCCGGCAACCGACCCGCATCTGATGCACCGCAGTGTCGTCGTTGCCCACGGGTGCCCGCAGCCGTACCAGTGGGTCGTGGCTGATGACCCGGGCGATGTCCCGTTGGACCGCCACAGTCACGACATCGGCGGCCGAAGGCCGGCGCGGCAGGCGCGCCATCACCGTGGGCCAGTCGGGTGGCTCGAGTGCGGCCGGCCCCAGTGCCCGCACGTGTTTGGGGGTGAACTCACCCACCGTGGCGCCCGCGTCCCGCAACGCCACCTCGACCCGATCCAGCAGCTTCGCCTTGCCCGCCTTGCGTTCCACCTCGATCTCGCGGAACCTCAGCGCGACCCGCCGTCCCTCCGGCACGCTCACCGTGTCGTCCACCACCTCGACCGCGACCCGGTCGTCTCGATCGCAGAGCTGATAGGCGTGGCGAACCGTGTTCAGCGTCGTGACTGGCGCGACGGGTGCGCCCCGGGTATAGGCCGTCACGAGATCGAGCAGGCGCTCCGGCGGTGTCGAGGCCGGGCCGGTCATCGAGATCTCGTTGCGGACACCCGGCGCGTCGGTCGGCAGCTTCACGGTCCAGGGCTCGTCGTCGCCGCGGCGGAACCGCAGCGACGCGCCGGCCCGGGCCAACCGGAGATCGGTGGTGTCGTAGTAGGTGGCGCGGAGCTTCTGCGGCGGACGGACGATGAGGCGCCCGCCGTCGGGCACACATTCAGAAAGGTCGGGCAGCGTAAAGCCGGCCTCGACCTCGTACTTGCGCTCCTCCTCCAGCACGCCAGAAAGCTTAGCGGTCAAGTGCACCGCACTAAAGAGTCGACGTCGATTTGGTTACGGGTCGCCACGGGCAATTTCCCGACAGGAACGGTGTTCGATGGGCACGACTGTCTACTCCGGACGGCCAGTCGCACGGCGCAGTAACATCTCCTGCACATCCTCCAAAGCGGACGGTCCGTCGTGGCAGCGCCGTTGCCAGCTCCCATCGGGTAGCAGATCGAAGCCACCGGTACGGTCGCTGGTCTCCGCGTCAAGCACCCGCCGCAGTTCGGTCTGCGCGGCCGGATCGGTGATCCGTACCAGTGCTTCGACGCGACGATCGAGGTTGCGGTGCATAAGGTCGGCGGACCCGATCCAGTACTCGCCGTCGCCACCGTTGCCGAAATGCAGCAACCGCGAGTGCTCGAGGAATCTGCCCACAATGGACCGTACCCGGATCCGGTCCGAGAGGCCGGGCACTCCGGGGCGCAGGGTGCAGATCCCGCGCACGATGAGGTCGATGTCGACCCCGCCCTGGCTGGCGCGGTAGAGCGCGTCGACGACCTCCTCGTCCACAATAGAATTGACCTTGATCTGCACGAGTCCAGGCCGGCCGGCCGCGACGTGCTCGATCTCCCGCTCGATCCGCTCGATGATGCCGGAACGGACACCGTGGGGAGCCACCAGCAACTGGCCGTACGCGGTCTGCCGGCTGTATCCGGTCAGCACGTTGAACAGGTCGGTCAGGTCGCCAGCGACGTCGGCATCCGCGGTGAGCAGTCCGAAGTCCTCGTATATCCGGGCGGTCTTCGGGTGGTAGTTGCCGGTGCCAATGTGGCAGTACCGGCGTAGCTGCCCACCCTCCTGCCGCACCACCATGGCGATCTTGCAGTGGGTCTTCAGACCGACGAGGCCGTAGACGACGTGGCAGCCCGCGCGCTCCAGCATCCGCGCCCAGCCAATGTTCGCCTGTTCGTCGAAGCGAGCTTTCAGTTCAACGAGCACTACGACCTGCTTGCCCGCCCGGGCCGCCGCGATGAGCGCGTCGACGACGGGTGAGTCGCCACTGGTCCGGTACAGCGTCTGCTTGATGGCAAGTACGTTGGGGTCGGCTGCGGCCTGCTCGATGAAGCGTTGCACGCTCGTCGAGAACGAGTGGTACGGGTGATGTACCAGGATGTCGCCCTCGCGCAGGCGCGAGAAGACGCTGCGCGGAGTCTCACCCTCGACGAACTGCGGATGAGTCGCCGGCACGAAAGGGCGGTCCTTCAGGTCGGGCCGGTCGACCTCCTCATAGATCTGCCACAACCGGGACAGGTCCAGTAGTCCCGGCACCCGCACCACGTGCTCGTAATCCATGTCGAGCTCGCGCACCAACAGATCGAGCACGTGGTCGGAGATGGTCGAGGCCACCTCCAGCCGTACCGGTGGACCGAACCGACGCCGGGCGAGCTCGCGCTCGAGCGCTTGAAGCAGGTCCTCATCGCGGTCGTCGTCGACCTCGAGCTCGGCGTTGCGCGTGACCCGGAAGAGATGGTGCTCGATGACCTGCATCCCGGAGAACAGCTGACCCAGGTGGGCCGCGATGAGTTCCTCCACCGGAACGAAGCGGGCGCGGCGCGGGCCGCCGTCCGAAGCCGTGGTCGCCGCGCCGGCCCGGCCCGGGTTATCCACCGAGACGAAGCGGGGCACGTTGTTCGGCACCTTGACGCGGGCGAACAGTTCCGGACCGCTGTCCGGGTCGCGGACCACGACCGCGAGGCTCAGCGACAACCCGGAAATGTAGGGGAACGGGTGAGCCGGGTCGACCGCCAGAGGGGTCAACACCGGGAACACCTGCTCCCGGAAGTAGGCCCGAAGCCGATCCCGGTCGGGTTGGGCCAGGTCGACCCAGCGCAGGATCTGCACGTTCTGTTCGGCCAGCGCCGGCTCCACGTCACCGATGAAGCACGCTGAGTGCCGATCCATGAGCTCTGTGGTGCGATCCGCGATGCGGGCCAATTGCTCCCGTTGGGTCAGGCCGTCGGGACCCTCGACCGGTAGACCGGTCTGCAACCGGCGCTGAAGGCCCGCCACCCGGACCATGTAGAACTCGTCGAGATTGCTGGCGAAAATGGCCAGGAATTTCGCCCGTTCCAGCAGCGGGGTCGCTGGATCCTCGGCGAGGGCGAGCACCCGGGCGTTGAAATCCAGCCACGACAGCTCGCGGTTGATAAAGCGGTCGTCGGGCAGCGGGTCCCGCTGCGGCGCGGCATCGGCGGAGAGCTCGGCCGGTGGTTCGGGCTCACGCATGATGTCGGCGCGTACTTCTGCCTTCGAGGCGCTCGCCGCTCTCGTGGCGCGGCTGCCGCTGTTCTTCTTCGGCCCGGCCGCGCCGTTGGTTGTCTTCGGCCGCACGGCACCATCGGGCTGGTGCGAATCCCGGCGCTGGCGTGGGGCGGACGGCTCAGTCACCAGGCCATTCTTGCCGATCTCGGATGAACGCGAGGTGAACTCAGGCCACTGATTGGGGCAGTGTGATCAGTGTGATCAGTGTGACGTCGCCAGAGCTGGAACGCTCGACGCGGACCCGCTGACCGACGCGCAGCAGCCTCAGTCCGGATGCCTCGAAGGCCGATGCCGGGAACGCGAGTCGCGTGCCGTTGTCGAGCAACAGCGACCCATGGTGCTCCGACTCATCGAAGGCGGACACTGTTCCCTGCACGTGTCATCCGGCCAACGGATCGGCCAGCAGGTGGGCTTCCCGCAGCGCATGCGACGCGGCGGCGGTGCGGCCGCCGACACCGAACACGAACGCGTCGGCGAGATCGGCGGTGGTGTCCACATCGCGGCGCAGGGTCGGCCACGGTTCGGTCAGGGCCGCCGCGCCGCTGGCTTGATGAGCCGCGGCGGAGTTGGCACCGAAGCAGGGCTCGAGCAGCGCCGCCGGCGGCGCCGCGAGGAGCACCGTTCCGGTTCCGGCCGCGTCGGCGACGAACGACCGCCGCAGCCGGCGCGGGCCGCTCGACTCGGCCACTTCCTCGGCTCGACGGAGTGCCTCGGTGAGCTCTTCGGTCCGAAGCGCGGGCAGGTCGGCCGCAAGCGCGGCGACGCCGGGTTGGCTTGCCGCGAAACCGGTACGGCGGACGTGAGCCGCGGCATAGGCGAGAGCCGGATTAAGGCCGGCATCGGGTACGTCCGCGATCACCTCGGCCCCGAGCACGACGGCGGCATCGCCGGGCACCGGATCGGCGGTGACCACAACAACCCGCCCGATGACCGGACTGGCCAGCGCGGCGGCAACCGTGTCCAACGCCATGGCCAGCACGAGCGCCTCGTGATCGGCGTCGGCCACGCCGTTGCGGAGGCGGGTCTTGGCCACCTCCAGGCGCTTGACGGGCACGATCACGGTCCAGCTCACCGTGTCATCTTTGCCCCTACGCGCCGAAATGTCTTGTCAACCGCTGACCAGTCTGGACGCTTGTTAAGGAGGGTCCCCTTCTTATCGCTTTCTGTTGTAGAAGGGACCCTTCTTGACCTCACGTCGTCGTCGTGCTCGAACAGGTTGGCCCGTGCGCGGGGAGCCGCCGGACAGGCATGATGGCGTCTGGACCTCGGAAGGGAGCGCGCGTGGCGCGACGCAAGGTCGGCTTCTGGCAGCGGGGGGCCGTGACGGTGGTCAAGCCCCTGATGATCGTGATGTCGAAGCGCGACTGGCGCGGCATGGAGCACATCCCGCACACGGGCCCTGTGATCGTGGTGGCCAACCACATCGGTCACGCCGACCCCTTTGTGCTGGCCCACTACATCTACGACGCCGGGCGTTGGCCGGTGTTCTTGGCCAAGGCGAGCGTTTTCAAGATCCCCGTGCTCGGTCGGTGGCTGAGCGCGGTCGAGCAGACACCCGTCGAACGAGGCACCATCGACGCCGCCAAAGCACTCGATGCCGCAGTCGCTGCCATCAAGGCCGGTAAATGCGTGCTCATCTACCCTGAAGGCAGTACCACCAAAGAGCCGGACCTGTGGCCGATGCGGGGCAAGACCGGGGCCGCCCGGCTCTGGCTCACCACCGGCGCGCCTGTCATCCCGGTCGCGATGTGGGGCCCGCAGAGGTTGTTCGACCCACGTACCCGAAAGCTGCATCCGGTCCCGCGCACCCCGGTCACCGTCGTGGCCGGGCCGCAACTGGACTTGAGCACGTGGACGGGGGTTACCGCGAACACTGCCACACTGGCCGAGATCACCGAACACATCATGCTGGTGCTGCGCGACATGGTGGCGCAGATCCGGGGCGGCACGCCGCCTCCCCTGTGGCAGCCGGGCAACGGTGCCGAACCATCCACTATGGAGAAACGGTCGAGCGACACAAAGGCGAGGGATCCGCAGGCGAGCAGCGATGCTGGGACCGCAACCGCGGCCGGAACGGAGGTCTGAGCGATGGGGATTCCGGAGATCCGGCGCATCGCGGTGATGGGGGCCGGCTCGTGGGGCACGGCCTTCGCGAAGCTCTGCGCCGATGCGGGCCGCTCGGTCATTGTCTGGGCCCGCCGGGAGGAGGTTGCCGAGACCATCCGGCGGGAACGGCGAAATCCCGACTACCTGCCCGACGCCGTCCTGCCCGAGAGTGTGACCGCCACATCGAATCCCTTGCTGGCTCTCGACGGCGCTGACTTGGTGGCGATCGCCCTACCGTCGCAGACCGTGCGCAGCAACCTTGCCGAGTGGGCGGCGGCCGGCGCGTTTTCCGGCGACGCCACGCTCGTCAGCCTGATGAAGGGCATCGAGCTCGGTACGGGCGAGCGCATGAGCGAGGTCATCTCGGACGTCACCGAAGTCGACCCGACGCGGGTGGTCGTGGTGACCGGGCCGAACCTCGCCGGCGAACTCGCCTTCCGGCACCCGGCGGCGGCGGTGGTGGCGTGCATCGACGAGGACCGGGCATCCGTGGTCCAGCAGGCGATCGTGACGCCGTACTTTCGCCCGTACACCAACGACGACGTCATCGGCTGCGAACTCGGTGGTGCGGTGAAGAACGTCATTGCGCTCGCCTGCGGCATGGCCATCGGCATGGGCTTCGGGGACAACACCAAGGCGACCCTGATTACCCGGGGGCTGGCCGAGACGGCCCGGCTGGGAGTCCGCCTCGGCGCCGACCCGCTCACGTTCGCCGGCCTTGCCGGCCTCGGCGACCTCGTCGGCACGTGCATGTCACCGTTGTCGCGCAACCGCACCTTTGGCGAGCATCTCGGCCGGGGGGAGACCCTGGAGCAGGCGCAGGAGGCGACGAAACAGACGGCCGAGGGCGTCAAGAGCTGTCTGTCCATTCGCGACCTGGCCCGTGGGCGCGGTGTGGAGATGCCGATCACCGAGCAGGTGGAGCTTGTCTGTCACGAAGGGCTCGCACCAAAGGTGGCCATGATGGCGCTCATGAGCCGGGAAACGAAGCCGGAATGACCGAGTACGGCGACTCGACCCGGGTCGTCCGCGCGGGCATCCCGGATCCGGTGCCAGGGCAGCCGTTCCTACCGGGACCCGTTCTCGCGTCAACGTTTCCGCTCGACCCGACCATGGGGCCGGTGCCGGGCGTCGACTCGTACGGCCGACCGGACAGCTCGACCCGGCGCCGACTCGAGGCCGCGATCGGTGAACTGGAAGGCGGAGACTGCCTCGCCTTCGCCACCGGTATGGCGGCAATCTCGGCTCTCATGTTGACCGTGCTGAAGACCGGCGACGAGGTGCTGCTGCCCGCCGATGGCTATTTCCTGACTCGGGCCTGGGCCAACCAGGCGCTGCCGCCGCGCGGCGTCACCGTGAGTCTGACGCCGACGGCCGGACCATACCCATCGTTGGCGGGCGTACGGCTGGTGCTGCTGGAATCGCCGGCCAACCCGGGCCTGGACGTGTGTGATATCGCGGCGCTGGCCGAGGCGGCCCACGCCGCGGGGGCGCTCGTCGCGGTCGACAACACCACGGCCACGCCGCTCGGTCAGAACCCGCTCGCGCTGGGCGCCGACGTTGTCGTGGCCAGTGGCACCAAGGCACTGACCGGCCACTCGGACATGCTCATCGGCTATGTCGCGACGCGGGACCCCGATCTCCTCGCCGGCGTGCGCACGTGGCGCAACGGCACCGGCGGCATCCCGGGCAACTTCGACGCGTGGCTCGCGCACCGCTCGCTGGGCACGCTCGGCCTTCGCCTGGCCCGCCAGAGTGAGAACGCCGCGGCGATCGCAACCGCGCTCGCGGAGCACCCAGCCGTCCGGTCGGTGCGCTGGCCAGGGCTGCCGAGTGATCCGTCCTATGTGGTCGCTGCTCGCCAGATGCGACGGATCCCCGGCATCGTGACCTTCGAACTCCCGTCGGCGGAGGCCGTGGTGGCGTTCTTCGCCGCGTCCCGCCTGGTCACACCGGCCACCTCCTTCGGCGGCCTGCACACGACCGGCGACCGGCGGGCCCAGTGGGGCGACGACGCGCCGCCCGGGCTGGTGCGCCTCTCGTGTGGCGTCGAAGATCCGGCCGACCTGGTGGCCGACATCACCGCCGCGCTGTCCAAGCTGTAACGGTCGACCCCCACGTCGCGACCACGGCCGGTAGGGTGACCGACTGTGAACAGGCCGCGAAAGACCCGCATCGCCGTCGTATTCGGGGGACGCAGCACCGAACACGCGATCTCCGCGGTGAGCGCGGGCAGCATCCTCGCCGCACTGGACACGGACGAGTTCGAGGTCGTGCCCGTCGGGATCACGCGCGCGGGCAAGTGGGTGCTGACCAGCGGCGACCCGAGTGCACTGGCCATCGAAGGCACGGCATTGCCGGAGATCACGGCAAGTTCAGGAAGCGCCGTGGTGCTTCCGGGTGACCCGACCTCGGGCGGGCTCGTGGTGCTCGACCCGGCCGAGGGCGTCCGGGCGCTTGGAGATGTCGATGTCGTCTTTCCCGCCCTCCACGGCGCCTACGGCGAAGACGGCACGATCCAGGGTCTGTTTGAGATGGCGGGTGTCCCGTACGTCGGATCCAATGTGTTCGCCTCAGCGGCCGCGATGGACAAGGAGTTCACGAAGAAGCTCGCGACGGCGGCCGGCATCCCCGTCGGCCCTACGTCGTACTCCGCGCGGGCGAACAGCTCTCGACGGAGGATCGGGACCAAGTCGGCCTGCCGCTGTTCGTCAAGCCGGCGCGGGCTGGTTCCTCGTTCGGCATCACGAAGGTGAAGTCATACGACGATCTCGATGCCGCCATCGAGACGGCCCGGTCACACGACCCGAAGGTCCTCGTCGAGACCGCGATCGTCGGCCGCGAGATCGAGTGCGGCGTGCTCGAGGGGGAGGCCGGCGGCGGACCCGAGGCGTCCTTGCTCGCCGAGGTCCGGGTGGTCAAGGACCACGAGTTCTATGACTTCGAGGCGAAGTATCTCGACGACGCGTGCGAGTTCGACATTCCGGCGGTGCTGCCCGAGCGGGTGACCCGTCACGTGCAGGAACTCGCATGTCGTACCTTCGTGGCTCTCGATTGCGCCGGGCTCGCCCGCGTCGACTTCTTCGTGACGCCGGAACTCGACGTCTACCTGAACGAGATCAACACGATGCCCGGCTTCACCGCCACGTCGATGTTCCCGCGGATGTGGGCCGCGTCCGGACTTGAGTACCCGAAAGTGGTCTCACGTCTCGTTCGCACCGCCCTGCGCCGCGGCACCGGCCTGCATTAACTCTTGCACTTGCTCCGCTCGCGCGGGCCCGCGGCTCTTGGCCCGTCGCATTGCTTCTTGACATGGTCCGTTCTCGGTCCTCGTCCCTCGGACCTCGAACTCTCCATGGCTCCTCGTCGACTCCGCTCCCTCGTACCTCGGTCGCTGCGCTCCCACGGCAAACGACGGCGCCGCCGGCCGTTTTGGCTGACCTTAGGTGCAACCGGACGGTACGGTCTCGCGGCGGGGGTCACTGCCGCCGACGGCGGGCGAGAACGGGACGACCGACTGGGCCGACCCGCTCGACTCCCCTGGCACAGTCACCGTGACCGCTACGACTCTGTCCACTGTGGTCCACGCGGTGGTGTTGTCGCCCGGTACGGCGTGCCAGCAGACGCCGGAGAGGTTGAATACGCTGTCGGTGGGCGGGAACGACGGCATTGCGGTGCCGCAGGAGAGGGTGATCGGAGGATCGCCGTAGGCGGCGTTCTGCTCCGGCCCCGCGGTCACGGGTCGGCGGGCGTATCCGCCGATCGTCTCGGGAAGGTGTGCCACGACCTGCTGGCACACGGGCACGGCCTCGGGGGCGAGCAGAGGCGCGTCCATCGTGACCGGCCCGGTGGCGGCGGGGGCCGGCGGGGGCGGCTGGTTCCGGCCGAAGCCTCCATACAGGAGCAGGCTCACGAGCGCCACTGCGATGGCGACCGGTACCGCGACCAGGGTGGCTATCCGGGCGGCGCTGCGCCGGGTCGGATCGGTGGTCAAGGGTCGAGTTCGCTGCTACAGATGCACGACCGAGCAGGTCAGCGTTCGGGTGATGCCGGGTACCAGCTGCACCTTGCTGACGATCATCTTGCCCAACTCGTCGACGCCGCGGGCCTCGGTGAGCACCACGACGTCATAGGGACCCGTGACCGCGTCGACCCGGACCACGCCAGCGATCTCGCGGATCGCGGTGGCGACGTCGCGAGCCTTGCCGACCTCAGTCTGGATCAGTATGTAGGCCTGGACCACGACTCTCCTTCCGTGGCAGGACGGGACTGGGGTACGGAGAAGTGAATCACTTGAGCGACGTTGGTGAAGCTCGAACAACGCAAATACCGCGAGCCGGACAGCGAGGCAACCCGTTCCCCTTCGGGCGTGGTGTGAGACTAGCGAACGGGGGATTTGGTTCGCTGAGGGGGGACGAATGACCGTGGCAGCCATGGGCGAGTTCGGGCTCATCCAACGAGTCACCTCGAGACTGGGCACCGCGCCGACGACACTGCTCGGGCCGGGCGACGACGCGGCACTCGTCAGCGCGCCCGACGGCCGCGTCCTCGCTACGTCGGATGTACTCGTCGAGGGCCGTCACTTCCGCACCGACTGGGCCACCGCCACCGAGATCGGCCACCGGGCGGCGGCGGCGAATCTCGCCGACATCGCCGCCATGGGCGGTCGCCCGACGGCCCTGCTTGTGGCCTTATGCATGCCTCGCGAGACCGATCCGCGGTGGTTGGAGCAGCTTGCCGACGGCCTGGCCGCCGAATGCGAGCTGGTCGGGGCGGCGGTCGTCGGGGGCGACCTCTCGTCGAGCCAGGTGATCACCGTTGCGGTGACCGCACTGGGCGATCTCGGGGGCCGGGCACCGGTGCTCCGCTCCGGCGCTCGGGCCGGCGACGTCGTGGCGATGGCCGGGCGTATCGGTCAGGCGGCGGCGGGCTACACCGTCCTATCGCGAGGGTTCCGATCCCCCAAGGCGCTGGTCGAGGCGTACCGTCGTCCGGCCGTCCCGTACTGGGCTGGGCCCGCGGCGGCCGACCTGGGCGCGACCGCAATGATCGATGTCTCGGACGGACTGCTTGCGGATGTGGGGCACATCGCCGAGGCAAGCGACGTCGGAATCGACATCCGGCGTGAGGCGTTCGAGATCACGCAGCCGATGCGGGACGCAGCTGCAGCGATGGGCGTCGATCCATACGGGTGGGTTCTCACCGGCGGAGACGATCATCCGATCGTCGCCACCTTCCCGCCCACGGTGATGCTGCCCGAGCGGTGGCACGTGGTCGGCCGGGTCGTCGACGGCGCCGGCGTGACCGTCGACGGACGGGTGTATACCGACGGTCCGAGTGGATGGGATCACTTCCGGTAACCACTCTCCGTGATCGGGGTCGATGGGTCGTCCGACCGTTGGGAATCACGGTCAACGCGGCGGCGTCATAGCCCGTACGCTCTACCGTCGTGAGCGATCTCGACATCCGGCCCAGCCGGTTTGGTGCCCCGGTGGCCCAGACCTTGGTCGCTGCGGCGCAGGCTGAGCTTACGCAGCGTTACGGTTCGGCCGACGAGAACCCGATCGAATCGGTCGAGTTCGGGCCGCCCGAGGGCGCCTTTCTGGTTGCCTGGCGGGCGGGCGTCCCGGTGGCCTGCGCGGGCTGGCGGACCATCTCACACTTCCGCCATGACATCGGGATTACCGAGGACGTCGCCGAGGTCAAGCGCATGTACGTGTCGCCCCAGGCGCGAGGCACCGGAGTCGCCGCCGCCCTCTTAAGCGCGCTGGAGGACTCGGCCCGCGAAAGCGGAATGCGCCGAATGATCCTGGAGACCGGCGAGCGACAGCCGGAGGCACTGCGCTTCTACGAAAAGAGCGGCTACTCCCGCATCCCCAACTACGGCTACTACAAAAACGAACCCGACTGCGTCTCGTTCGGTAGGGATCTCTAGCGCTTGTTCAAGCGCAACCAGACGCGCCGCGGGGCGCCGCCTTCTGGACTGAGGAGTCGAGCGACGAAGGAGCGAGCGACGAAGGAAGAAGGCGGGCCAAGAGCCCCGCGGCCGCGCGAGCGGAGCGAGCGCCAGAATCACAGCGGCCGCGCGAGCGGAGCGAGCGCCAGAATCACAGCGGCCGTGCGAGCGGAGCGAGCGCCGGGATTACCGTGAAGCGCGGAGGACTTTGCCGGCCTTGATGCAGGAGGTGCAGACCTGAAGCCGGCGCGTGTTGCCGCCACCGGCGTCGACGCGGACGGTCTGGATGTTCGGGTCCCAGCGGCGGTTGGTCTTTTTCTTCGACCATGGCACGTTGTGACCGAAGCCCGGTCCCTTGCCACAGACGTCGCACACGCTAGCCACGGGTTTCTCCTGAGGTGATTAGTCAACGCCCGCGCGCAACGCAGCCCTCGGGCAACCGTCGAAGTCTAGCCGACCCGCCGATCTCGCCGCGAATCCGCCCCTTGTGGGATCGCCGATGGGCCTTCGGTGTGATCGGTATTACGGTGAGGTCGTGCTCGACAGCCTGGACGCAGCCGCCGTCCGCCGGTGGTGTGCAGTGGGTCTGGACGCGCTCCGGCGCCACCAGGTGGAGATCGACGAACTCAATGTCTATCCGGTCCCGGACGGAGATACCGGCACGAATCTGGTGCTGACGGTCGCCTCGGCTTGGGACGCTCTGGTCGCGGAGCCCGATGACCGGCCCGCGGGGAGCGGCCTGGTCGCCAACGTCGAGAGCGAGATCGCCCGGCTCGCGCGGGTGCTGCGCTGCATGGCCCGCGGTGCGCTGCTCGGCGCCCGTGGAAACTCCGGCGTGATCATCTCGCAGATTCTTCGCGGTACGGCTGACGCCATCGCCGCCGTCCCGGTCGCCCGCGGTCGCGCGTTGGCCGACGCCCTTACCGCCGCGGCTAAGGCGGGGTACGCGGCCGTGGCCGAACCGGTCGAGGGGACCGTCCTCAGCGTCGCCACGGGCGCTGCCTTGGCGGCCCGGACAGCCGATACCGACGACCTTGCGACCGTGGTCGAAGCGGCCGCCAAGGGCGCCACCGAGGCGCTCGCCCGTACCCCCGAGCAGCTGCCGATCCTCGCCCGGGCCGGGGTCGTCGACGCCGGCGGGCGCGGCCTGGTGGTTTTGCTCGACGCTCTCGTCGAGGTGGTCACGGGGCGGGCGCCGGCCACGGCGCCGTTGGCTCGGGTGGCGCGTGACCCGGCATTGCTGACAGTGGCCCGCGAGACCGGGTCGGTCGAGTACGGGTACGAGGTGCAGTACCTGCTCGACGCTTCCGACGAGGCGGTGGCTGCCTTGCGGATGGGGCTCCAGCCACTGGGTGACTCGCTGGTGATCGTCGGCTCCGGAGCCGGATCCGCGCTCCCGGTGTGGAACGTTCACGTGCACGTCAACGACGTGGGCGCCGCGATCGAGGCCGGGGTCCGCGCCGGCCGACCGCACCGGATCTCGGTTACTCGCTTCGCCGATCAGATGGTGGCCGCCCAACCGGCTCCTCTGAGCGCGACACCTGTCGACCCGGAGGCCCGGGGCGTTGTGGTAGTCGCGTCAGGTCCGGGGCTCGCCGAGATCTTCGCGGCCGAGGGTGCCGTGGTGGTCGCCGGTGGACCGACCAACAATCCGTCCACGATGGACATATTGAGGGCGATCCAGGCGACCGGGGCCGGGCGGGTGGCGTTGCTGCCCAACGACTCCAACGTCCTGGCGGTCGCCCAGGCCGCAGCCGAAGAGGCGCGGCCGTCCGGAGTGCGGGTCGGCGTGGTACCGACGAAGTCACCAGTGCAGGCGATGGCGGCGATCGCGGTCCGTGACCCGAGCCGACGGTTCCACGACGACGTCATCGCGATGGCCGAGGCGGCCGGCGCGTGCCGCTACGCCGAGGTGACCGTGGCCACCCGCGAGGCGTTGACCGTCGCGGGCCGCTGCCGACCCGGAGACATCCTCGGCCTCGTGGAGGGCGAGGTGAACGTGATCGGCCAGGAGCTTCGGGAAACCTGCGCGGTGATGCTCGACCGGATGCTCGGCGGTGGCGGTGAGATGGTCACCCTGGTGCTCGGCGTGGATGCGCCGGCCGACTTGGGCGACGCACTCACGGCCCACGTCACGCAGGCCTGGACGTTCGCCGACGTTCAGGTCTACTACGGCGGGCAGCCCCACTACCCCCTACTGGTCGGCGTCGAGTGACCACACTGGACACTCCGCTCGCCAAGAGCGTCGTCGGCCCGAAGGCGGCGGCGTTGCTGGAAAAGGCCTTCGGCATGGCAACCGTGGCCGACCTGCTTCGCCACTATCCGCGCCGGTACGCCGAACGGGGTGAGCTAACCGACATCGCCAGCTTGGTGGCCGACGAGGTTGTGACGGTCCTGGCCGTTGTCAAGCACTCATCCTCCCGCCAGTCGAGGAACCGGGATACCTACGTCGTAGACGTGATCGTTGAGGACGGCTCGAAAGGCGAACTGTCGTTGACCTTCTTCGCGAAGAAGGAACACTTGGCGGCGTGGCGTGTCCGGGAACTGCGGAAAGGCCGGTGGGGCATGTTCGCCGGCACGATCGGCGAGTTCCGCGGTAAGAAGCAGCTCACCCATCCCGAGTACGTACTGCTTTCCGACCCGGATTCCTCCACAGTGGACGAGTTTGCCGGCGCAATGATCCCGATCTACCCGTCCACCAAGGACCTGCAGTCGTGGAAGATCGCTGCGGTCATCAAGACCGTCCTAGACGTCGTCCAGGTGACGGATCCCCTGCCCACGTCGCTACGGGTCGGGCGCCGGCTGATGGACCTATCCAAGGCCCATCGGGAGATCCACCGGCCGGCGTCGTGGGAGATGGTCGGCGCCGCGAAGAAGCGCCTGAAATGGGACGAGGCGTTCGCCGTCCAGCTCTCGCTCGTGCAGCGCAAGATGCGGGCCGCGGCGGCGCCGGCGATCCCGCGGCCCCGACGCTTCGATGGACTTCTGTCCACATTCGACTCAACGCTGCCGTACCGGCTCACCCAGGGCCAGACCGCGGTCGGAGAGGCGATCGCCGAGGATCTGACCGTGGCCCACCCGATGCACCGGCTGCTCCAGGGCGAGGTCGGGTCGGGCAAGACGATCTGCGCGCTGCGCGGGATGCTCCAGGTCGTCGACGCCGGCGGTCAGGCGGCGCTGCTCGCCCCGACCGAGGTGCTCGCGGCCCAGCACTACCGCAGCATCCGGGACCTGCTCGGACCGATGGGGCGCGCCGGGGAGCTGGACAGCGCCGACCAGGCGACTCAGGTCGTGTTGGTGACGGGGTCGCAGTCGGCCGCGGCACGGCGTCAAGCCCGCGCCGCGCTGGCCTCCGGTGAGGCGGGCATCGTGGTGGGGACACACGCGCTGCTCTACGAGGGCGTGGACTTCGCCGACCTCGGACTGGTCGTCGTCGATGAGCAGCACCGGTTCGGTGTCGAGCAGCGCGATGCGTTGCGTACCAAGGCCGGCACCGAGCCGCCGCACGTGCTGGTGATGACCGCGACCCCGATCCCCCGGACAGTGGCGATGACGGTCTTCGGCGATCTCGAGGTCTCGACCCTCACCGAGCTGCCCGGAGGCCGATCACCGATCACGACCCACGTCGTGCCGGCGGTGGAGAAGCCAGCGCACCTGGCTAGGACCTGGCGGCGGGTGCGCGAGGAGGTCGAAGCGGGGCATCAAGCCTACGTTGTCTGTCCGCGCATCGGCGGAGAGCCCGCCACGGGCGAGGACGCTCCGTCCACTATGGACGACGATTCTCCGGCCCGACGGCCGCCGATCGCGGTGCTCGACGTGGCCCCGCGCTTGGCCGCCGATGTTCTGGCCGGGCTGCGCATCGGTGTGCTGCACGGCCGTCTGCCCGGCGACGAGAAGGATGCCGTGATGCGTGACTTCGCCGCCGGCAAGCTCGACGTGCTGGTCGCGACGACCGTCATCGAGGTCGGTGTAGACGTCCCGAATGCCACGATGATGGTGGTCCTCGACGCCGACCGGTTTGGGGTATCGCAACTGCACCAGCTGCGCGGCCGTGTCGGTCGGGGGAGCGCACCGGGGCTATGCCTGCTCGTCACGGAGGCGGACCCGCTGGCCCCGGCGCGGGAACGCCTGGACGCAGTGGCCTCCACTCTGGACGGATTCCGGCTTGCGGAGCTCGACCTGAGGCAGCGCCGGGAGGGCGACGTGCTCGGCGAGGCTCAGTCGGGCCGGCGGTCGCACCTTCGGCTGCTGTCCCTGCTCGATGACAAGGATGTGATCGAGGACGCGCGCCGGGAGGCGATCGACCTGCTCGACCGGGATCCGGATCTCGCCGAGCACCCGGCGCTCGCGGGCGCGGTGGCCGCCCTCGTCAACGAGGAGCGCGCCGAGTTCCTGGAGAAGGGCTGAGCGATGACCCGGATCGTCGCCGGCACTCTCGGCGGCCGGCGGATCAGCGCTCCCTCCGGTCGCGACACGCGGCCGACGTCTGACCGGGTCCGGGAGGCGCTGTTCTCCACACTGGAGTCGTTGACGGTGCTCGAGGGGTGTCGATTCGCCGACCTTTACGCGGGGTCGGGCGCGGTTGGGTTGGAGGCGGCATCGCGGGGTGCCTCGGCCGTACTGCTGGTTGAGTCTGATCCGCGGGCGGCCCGGACCGTACGGGCGAACATCGCCGCCCTCGACCTCGCTCCGCGGTGTGAGCTGCTCGTGGTCCGAATCCCGGCCGCCCTGACCAACGCACCGTCAGTGCCGTTCGACGTGGTCTTCGCTGACCCGCCGTACGAACTCGGTGAGCCCGACATCGCCGAGCTCCTGCGGGCACTCGTGGCCAAACAATGGTTGGCACCGGACGCGGTAGTCGTCCTCGAGCGCTCGACCCGCTCGCCCGAGCCGGCGCGCGTTGAAGGCATCACACCCGAGCGTGGCCGACGCTACGGCGAGTCGATGCTTTGGTACCTTCGCCGCTCATAGGCGCGACGTCTGCCGGCGCGAAGAGCCGCCGGGTCGGTCGCGCGTCGGAGAGAGGCGTGCGATGAGGCGTGCGGTGTGCCCCGGCTCGTTCGACCCCGTTACCAACGGGCACCTGGACATCATCGACCGGGCGAGCCGGCTCTACGACGAGCTGATCGTCGCGGTGCTCGTCAACGAGTCCAAGCGCGGACTGTTCACGATCGACGAGCGGCTGGACATGCTGCGCGAGGTGACCAAGCCGTACGAGAACGTTCGCATCGAGTCGTTTCAGGGTCTGTTGGTCGACTTCTGCCGCGCTCAGCGGGCAACCGTCGTCGTCAAGGGTCTGCGCGCCGTCAGTGACTTCGACTACGAGCTGCAGATGGCGCAGATGAACATGGGGCTCGCCGGGGTCGAGACACTGTTCATGCCGACGAACCCGCAGCATTCGTTCCTCTCGTCGAGCCTGGTCAAGGATGTCGCAAAGTGGGGTGGCGACGTCACATCGCATGTCCCCGAGGTCGTCGCGCGTCGGCTGGCCGACCGATTGCGCCCATCGGGTCGTTGACCCACCGTGGGTACGGTCGCCTCCGACCGGCATCATGGGGGGTGGACCCCACGACGAGACTCGGCCCGCGAGATGGCGGACGGGCAAGTGAGGTTTGCGCGCGAGCGCGGCTCTCATGAGACATGGACGGGAGACTTCGCGGTGGATCCGATGGAGCGCATCGACCAAATCATCTCGGCGGTGGAGACCGCCCGAAACGTGCCGATGTCGCGCAACTGCATGATCGATCGCGCCGAGATGATCGGACTCCTGGAACAGCTGCGGGTGGAGCTGCCGGGCGAGATGCGGCGGGCGGGGGCCCTGCTCGACGAGCGTGACAAGATCCTCGATGCCGGCCAACGGGAGGCCGAGCGCATGATCGCCGAGGCCGAGGCCGAGCACCACCGGCTCGTGTCGCACAACGAGGTCGTGGTCTCCGCTGATCGCGAGAGCACCCGCATCATCAACGACGCCCGAGCCGAGGTCCAGCGACTGCGCGACGAGGTCGATGAGTATGTCGACACCACCCTGGCGAACTTCGAGCAGTTCCTCACCCGGTCGCTGGCGTCCATCGAGCGGGGCCGGGACAAGATGCACGCCCTCCGCGAGATCGGCGCATTCCAGGGCGACGAGCGCGATCACCACCAGCTGCCGTTCTAGCCATTTCGGGTCCAGGAGATTTGAAGATCCCCGTGATCATGTGATGGAAGCGGGCAAAACGGCTCGATCATGTGCCGCAGGACATGATCCGCGCCCCGCGGCGGGCGCGACGAGGGTGGCTGCGGCCGTGCGGTAGTCTTCTTCTTCGGCCTGTCCAGGCCGGAGGCTTCAGGATGCGTGATCACCAACCGACCCACCTCGATTCCCGGGCGCCGCTGGTCCTCGACACGAGGGACCTGCCACGCAGCCCGGGGGCGATGCGTACGGTCGAACGGGTGGTCCCGGCTCCAGAGGATCTTGGTCTGGAGCTGATCCGTGTGCCAGCGGGTTCGGACGTCTCGCTCTCGCTGCGCCTGGAGTCCGTGTCCGAGGGCGTGTGGGTATCGGCGTGGGCCACGGCGGCGCTGACCGGTGAGTGTGGCCGGTGCCTTCGGGAGATCAGCGACACGCTCGACGTCACGTTCCAGCAGCTGTACGCCTACGAGCACAGCACAACGGACGAGACGACCGACGAGGACGAGGTCGGCCGGATGCAGGGCGACCTGATCGACCTGGAGCCGGAGTTGCGGGACGCGGTTGTGCTGGCACTGCCCAACCATCCGTTGTGCCGCGAGGACTGCCCGGGGCTGTGTCCCGCGTGCGGGGCGTGCTGGGACGATCTGCCGGCCGACCACAGCCACACGCAGGTCGATCCCCGGTGGGCCGCGTTGAAACAGTTGAAAAAGTGAATTCGAGAAGGAGTTAAGAACCGTGGCCGTACCCAAGCGCAAGATGTCGCGCAGCAACACCCGGTCGCGCCGGGCTCAGTGGAAGGCGACCCCGGTTGCCACCGTCGCCTGCCCCCAGTGCCGGTCGCCGAAGCTGCCGCACGCCGTCTGCACCGTCTGCGGGACCTACAACGGTCGCCAGGTCGTCGAGGTCTGATCCGCCGGGGCCGCGGTGAAAAGATCCGACGGACGGCTGCACCAGCCCGCCACGACACGGATCGCCGTCGACCTCCTCGGCGGGGACGAAGCCCCCGCCGTCGTGGTTGATGGCGCTCTGCAGGCCATAGCAGCCGATCCCGTCCTCCAGCTACTGCTCGTCGGCCCGCGCCCGGCCGCCGACGAGGTTCTGCGTGCCCTCGTCCCGGCCGATCGGGAACGGGTGGACGTGCTCGCCATCGAGCGCGGCGTGGGCATGAGCGACCCGGTCGCACGCGGGGCCGATCCGCAGACCACGATTGGTGCCGCTTTTCGTGAGCTCGCCGCCGGCCGTATCAGCGGTGTGGTCTCGGCCGGCGCGAGCGGCGCGATGGTCGCCGCGGCGGTCATGGCCGTTGGCCGGATCAGCGGCATCCGCCGACCGGCCCTGGCCGCGATCTTGCCCGGCGTCAACGGCCCATTGATTCTGCTCGATGTCGGTGCCGGCGTCCAGGTGCATCCGACCGATCTGGTTCAGCACGCCGCGATCGGAGCGAGCTATGCCCACCTGGCCGCCGGTGTGGCGCTCCCTCGGATCGGCCTGTTGTCGGTCGGCTCCGAGCCCGGGAAGGGCGACAAGTCACGACGGACCGCCGATGCCGCGCTGCGCCTGCACCCTCCCGCCGGCGCGGTCTACATAGGACCGGTTGAGGGCAACGACGTCGTCACCGGCGAACGTGCCGATGTGGTCGTCACGGACGGGTTCACCGGCAATGTGCTTCTCAAGGGCATCGAGGCCGCCCTGGCCGCCGCTCCCGGCGTCTACGCACCGACCCAGGTGCCACGGGCCGCCGCCCTGCTCGGGGTGGCCGGCACCGTCGTGGTCTGCCACGGCGCCGCGGATGCGGAGCAGCTGGCCTCGGGTGTCGCGCTGGCTTCCCGACTGGTCGCGGGCGGCATCGTGGCTCAGCTACGGCGCGGGGTCAAGTCGAGCGCGAAGTTGATGGAGGTGACCTCATGAACCGCCGTCCATCCCGAACGCACCTGGAGGCTGCCCTCGGCGTGCAGCTCGACCCGCAACGGTTGGAACAGGCTCTGACCCACCGGTCCTTCGCGTACGAGAATGGCGGCCTACCCACCAATGAGCGCCTCGAGTTCCTCGGCGACTCGGTGCTCGGCCTGGTCGTGACAACCGCGCTCTACAACGACCACCCGGAATTGCCCGAGGGGCGACTGGCCAAGCTTCGGGCCAGCGTGGTGAACTCGCGTGCCCTTGCCGACGTGGCCCGCCGGCTCGGACCGGAGGGGCTCGGACCGCACCTGCTGCTCGGCCGTGGCGAGGAGGCAACTGGCGGGCGCGACAAGGAGAGCATCCTGGCCGACACCCTCGAGGCCATCATCGGCACGGTGTACCTGCAGCATGGTCTTGACCGCGCGGATGAGGTGGTGCACCGACTCTTCGATCCCGTCATGGCCCGAGCCGCTCGGCTCGGCGCCGGCTTGGACTGGAAGACCAGCCTTCAGGAGCTGACCGCGAGCAAGGGACTGGGCGTGCCCGACTACCACATCGAGCAGACCGGCCCCGATCACGCGAAGACGTTCACCGCCTGGGCCGTGGTGGCGGGAGTGCGGCACGGCGGCGTTCAGGGCCGTACGAAGAAGGAAGCTGAGCAGCGAGCGGCCGAGGCAGCGTTCCTGACGCTCACGGCCGAGGATGATGAGGCGAGCCCGTTGAGCGCGACAGCCCTCGATCTGGCCGTCCAGCCGACCGGTGAGCTGACCAGCGGGTCAGCGCGTGACTGATGCCCGAGCTTCCTGAGGTCGAGACCGTACGGCTGGGGCTGGCCCGCTGGGTGACCGGCCGCCGGATCACGATGGTCGACGTCCTGCACCCGCGCGCGGTGCGGCGCCATATCGCGGGTGGCGACGACTTCGCGGCGGCGCTGGCCGGTCGCACCGTGACCGGCGTCCTGCGTCGTGGCAAATACCTGTGGCTGGCCCTCGACTCCGACGACGCGGTGATCGGCCACCTCGGCATGTCCGGGCAGATGCTGCTGCTTGACGCGGCCGTACCGGCCGGTCCGCATCTGCGAGTGCGGTTCACATTCAGCGACGATGGTCCGGAGTTGCGTTTCGTCGACCAGCGCACGTTTGGTGGGTGGTCGCTGTCGCCCGGCGGCGCCGCCCTACCAGCTGAGATCGCCCACATCGCTCGCGATCCCTTCGACCCGGTCTTCGACGCGGAGCAGGTGGTGGCGGCCCTGCGGCGCCGTCGCACCGGCGTGAAGCGGGCGCTGCTCGACCAGACGCTCATCTCCGGCGTCGGCAATATCTACGCCGACGAATCGCTATGGCGGGCGAAACTACATGGCGCCCGACCCGCGACCGAGTTGACCCGGCCGGCGGCCCGCCGTCTGCTCAGTCACGTCACGGACGTGATGGTGGAGGCCCTGGGACAGGGCGGCACGAGCTTTGACGCGCTCTACGTCAACGTCAACGGGGACAGCGGCTACTTCGATCGATCGCTTGCGGTGTACGGCCGGGAGGGCCAACCGTGCCGCCGCTGCGGGGCAGCGTTGCGGCGAGAGCCATTCATGAACCGCTCGTCCTACTCCTGCCCACGCTGCCAATCGCGCCCGCGCCGCAGGTCAGCCTAGGGCGGCTCATTATCCACAATGGACGCATATCATCTGCACGGCCCACTCTCAGGGTATGCCGTGTACCGTTATGACCTATAAGAGTCTGGCATAAAGAACCGCCCAGGATGCTACTTATGCACGCACTCGACTCGCCATCAAACTGGCGCAAACCGGCACCGGACCACATGCCGCGGCACCGCTGCTTGACGGTTCGGCGCCTGGGCGCGAACATATGAGTGTCGCCAGTCGCGCTCTGCCATGTCCTCATGTCGAGGCTCAGTCTGCCTCGGATGGTGGGACTCGCGTGTAGCGGCGGAGCAGGGCGCGCGTTGACCGGCTAATCCGGCGGCGCTGACAAGGAGATGATATGGCGAAGGCCCTCTACGGCCACGTGGGCAGCGCGCCCGACCGGCGCGTGCTCGACGAGGTCAACCGCCTGCGTACCCGGGTACGGGACCTGGAGATCGAGGTAATGCGGCTTCGGGCAGAGAACGACCGTCTGGTCGCCGCAGCATCTGACACCGAGGATCTGCTGCACATCGCGGAGCCCGCGCTCACCTAGATCAACGGCAGGTACCACAGCCCGACACGCAGAACACACCGCGCGCCGACAATTTGTCGGCGCGCATCTCTTTGCCCACCCCGGAGACCCGGCCTGGAGCCGGCGTCGTCTGGACCGAGGAGTCGAGCGGAGCTCGCGGAGCGAGCGACGAGGGAAGACGGCGCCCTCAAGGGCTCCGGGCCACGCGCGAGCGCAGCGAGCGCCAGAGACTCAGCGTGGTTGCCGGGTCTGAGCCATCGCCCGGGGTAGCCTGCCGAGAGCGGGGCGTCCGTCGCGCTCCGTGCAGCGTCACCCCTCCCGCCGCCGCGGCGGCCCGACCGACACCCGGAGAGCCGTGCATCTCAAGAGCTTGACGGTGAAGGGTTTCAAGTCCTTCGCGTCCGCCACGACGCTGAGGCTCGAGCCGGGGATCACGTGCGTGGTAGGTCCCAACGGCTCGGGCAAGTCGAACGTCGTCGACGCGATCGCCTGGGTCCTCGGCGAGCAAGGGGCCAAGGCATTGCGCGGCGGCAAGATGGAGGACGTCATCTTCGCCGGCACGGCGGGGCGCGCACCGCTCGGCCGGGCCGAGGTGACGCTGACGATCGACAACACCGATGGCGCGCTCCCTATCGAGTACACCGAGGTCTCCATCACCCGGCGCATGTTCCGGTCGGGCGAAAGCGAATACGAAATCAACGGCGACGCCTGCCGCCTGCTTGACATTCAGGAACTGCTCTCCGACTCGGGGATCGGCCGCGAGATGCACGTCATCGTCGGCCAGGGACAGCTCGACACGGTGCTGCACGCCAAGCCGGAAGACCGTCGAGCCTTCATCGAGGAGGCCGCGGGCGTCCTGAAGCACCGCAAGCGCAAGGAAAAGGCGCTGCGCAAGCTCGAGTCGATGCAGGCCAACCTGAACCGGCTCAACGACCTGACGGCGGAACTCCGGCGCCAGCTCAAGCCATTGGGCAAACAGGCCGAGGTCGCTCGCCGCGCGGCCACAATTCAGGCCGACCTGCGCGACGCGAAGATTCGGCTCCTCGCCGACGACCTCAACGTGGTCCGTGCGGCTCTGGACAAGGAGATCGCCGACGAGACCGCACTGCGCGAACGCCGCGAGGAGGTCGAGGCGGAGCACGAGCAGGTGCAGGCGCGCTTGGCCGAACTCGAGGCAGCTCTCGCCGAGGACGCGCCGGAACTGGCGCACGCCCAGGAGACCGTGCTGCAACTGTCCACTTTGCAGGAACGCATGCGGGCAACCCACCAGCTCGCGGTTGAGCGGTGGCGAAACCTCACCACGGAGGTCGAGGAGGAGCGGCCGGGCCGCGACCCGGACGAGATGGCCGCCGAGGCGGAGGCCCTGCGCGAGCAGGAGCAGGAGCTGCGCGCCGCGCTCGCGGAGGACCAGACTCGTCTGAACGAGGCGATCGAGGGCCGCCAGCAGATGGAGCGGCGCCTCGCCGACGCCGAGCGGGCTCTGGTCGCCGCGGTACGGGCGATCGCAGACCGGCGGGAGGGTCTGGCCAAGCTCGTCGGCCAGGTCAACGCGATGCGGACCCGGTCAGCCGCGGCCGCCGATGAGATCGCGCGGCTCGACGCCGCCCTCGGCGAGGCGCAGGCACGCGCGTTCTCAATGAACGAAGAGTACGAACTGGCCGCCGCCGGGGCCTCCGAGGCTGACCGCGGCACCGACCAGCTCGACTTCCGGCACGACCAGGCGGTCGCGGCCGCGGACGTCATCGCGGTACGGCTGAAGGAACTCGGCGACTTCGAGCGCGTGGCCGAAAAGGAGGCGGCCCAATGGAAGGCGCGGGAGGACGCGCTCGCCCTGGGGCTGCAGCGCAAGGACGGCGCCGGGGCACTGCTGGCCAGCGGCGGCCGCGTCAAGGGCCTGCTCGGCAGCGTGGCCGCGCTGCTCTCGGTCGAGCCAGGCTTCGAGGCCGCGCTTGCGGCCGCGCTCGGTACCCTGGCGGATGCCGTCGCTGTGTCCGATGTGGACACTGCGCAAGCGGCGATCGAGTTGCTGAAGGCGGAAGACTCCGGGCGGGCCGCCCTGCTCGTGGGTGGGGCGGATATGCCGGCCAAGGGCGACCGCCCGGCGCTGCCCGAGGGCGCCCACTGGGCGTTGGACCTAGTGGACGCGCCGGAGCACATGCGCGCCGCCGTGGTCCGACTCCTGCACGACGTGGTTTTCGCGCCGGACCTCGCCACCGCGCGAACGATCGTCTCCTATGCCCCGGAACTTCGAACGGTCACGCCGGCGGGCGACCTGCTGGGCGCCTACGCCGCGGCCGGCGGCTCGGCGAAGCCGCCGAGCTTCATCGAGGTGCAGGCCGCGGTCGAGGAGGCGCGGCGCAACCGGGTGGCGATGGAGACCCGGGTGGTCGAGCTGCGGGCGGAGCTGGAGACCGTACGGGCGGAACAGGCCGCGGCCCGGGACGCCGTCGCGCAGGCCGCCAACGCGCGTAAGGCCGCCGAGGGGGAGCGCAACGCGGCCGGCCGGCGCCTCGCCGAACTCGGTGCCGCAGCCCGGTCGGCGAAGGCCGAGGCGGATCGCCTTACACAGAGCCGGTTCCAGGCCGAGCAGGCGCGCGACCGCGACCTCGCCGGTGTGTCCGATCTGGAGGATCGACTCCGCAACGCGCAGGCTACTCCCATCGACACGGATCCCTCCACTGTGGAGCGTGACACGCTGGCGTCGGCGGTGCCGGCCGCACGTCAGCACGAGATCGATGTGCGCCTCGCCGTGCGCACCGCCGAGGAGCGCGTCGGTGCGTTCGCCGGACGAGCCGACGCGCTGTTCCGCCAGGCGGCTGACGAGCGCGAGGCGCGTGCTCGGGCCGAGGCTCGTCGGGCTGCGCGGGCTCGAGGTGCCACGATCGCCACGGCGGTGGTCGGCGGGGCCGAATTCGCTCTGGACCGGGCCCGGCGGGCGCTGGTACGGGCCGGCGAGCACCGCGACGCCGTGGCCCAGGCGCGGATCGGGCGCGAGGGCGACCTGGCCACGGTACGAACCACGGCTCGCCAGCTCGCGGCGGAGCTGGAGCGGCTCACCTCACGGGTACACCGCGACGAGGTGGCTCGGGCCGAGCAGCGGATGCGTGTGGAGCAACTCGAGACGCGCGCGCAGGAGGAGTACGGCCTCGACGGGGAGACCCTGCTCAGCGAGTACGGCCCGCAGCTGCCGGTGCCGCCGACGGCTCCCGAGATCGCCGTCGCCGAGGCCGAGGGCCGGCTCGCGCCTGGGCCGGTGCCGTTCGACCGTGGCACCCAGGAACGGCGCGCTGCCAAGTCCGAGCGGGACCTTGCGTTACTGGGCAAGGTGAATCCGCTCGCGCTGGAGGAGTTCGCGGCGATGGAGGAGCGGTTCAAGTTCCTGTCGGACCAGCTTGAGGACCTGAAGGCGACCCGCCGCGACCTGCTCACGGTGGTCAAGGACGTGGACGAGCGGATCCTCGAAGTCTTCACCTCGGCGTATGAGGACACCGCGCGCGAATTCGAGCAGGTCTTCTCGGCGCTGTTCCCCGGCGGCGAGGGCCGGCTCGTCCTCACCGACCCCGACGACATGCTCACGACCGGCATTGAGGTCGAGGCCCGCCCGCCGGGGAAGAAGATCAAGCGGCTGTCGCTGCTCTCCGGCGGCGAGCGGTCGCTGACCGCTGTCGCCCTGCTGTGCGCGATCTTCCGAGCCCGGCCGAGCCCGTTCTACATCATGGACGAGGTCGAGGCCGCACTCGACGACGTGAACCTCGGCCGCCTCCTGCTGCTGATGGAGCAGTTGCGGGAGAAGAGTCAGCTGATGATCATCACGCACCAGAAGCGGACCATGGAGATTGCCGATGCGCTCTATGGCGTGACGATGCGGTCGGGTGTGTCGCAGGTGATCAGCCAGCGTCTCCGCGACGTCGAGACGGTTGCCTAGCCGAGCGTCGTCCACCTCGCCGGCTACGGTGAGTTGGTGATCCAGCGGGAGCGGGTGGGAGCACTCCTGGTCGACCTCGACGGCGTGTTGCGCCGGTTCGATCCAGACCTGCCGACGGCCGTTGAGCGCCGGGACGGACTGCCGGCCGGGTCGCTGATGGCGAGCGCATTCGCGTGGAACCGGATTCGGCCGGCCCTGGTTGGCGCGCAGACGCACGCGGCCTGGCTTGAATCGATCGTCGCCGATCTGACGCCGGTCGCGGGTGGCGCGACGAATGCCTGGTCGGCAGTGAACGAGTGGCAGGCCGACCGGGGCGTCGTGGTGCCGGAGGTGCTTTCGCTGGTACGGGAGGTGCGGGCGGCCAGGATGCCCGTCGGACTGGCCACCAACGCCACCAGTGAGCTCGACGCCGACCTCGACAAGCTTGGGCTCATGGACGAGTTCGACGTGGTGGTGAACTCGTCGGTAATCGGAGTCCACAAGCCGAGCCGGGAGTTCTTCGCGATCGCCTGCGCCGCCGTAGGCACCGCGCCTGCGCGATGCTTTTTCATCGATGACGATGATCGACACGTTCGAGGCGCCCGGGTCGCTGGACTCTCCGCGTACCGCTGGAACGGCGCGGTTGACGTGCCGTACTTGCGGCTTGCGCTTGGCGTGTGATCTTGCTCGTGTGCTGACTCGCGGTTGGGCGCCCCAGTTGGTCACCAATCGGGCATGATCACCGCCTGAAGTGCCCTCGATGTGACCAACTGGGATGATCTTGAGGGTACCGTGGCGGGCGCCGTGGCGGACAGCGGCTGAGCTGTCACGGCGTGTCTGACAGGATTGCGGAATGCCCAACGAGATCTGGTACCTGGCCCTGCTCATCCTCGTCGCGGGCACCGCACTCGTTGTGCCGGCGGTACGGCGGTGGGACCGCGCGGCGCCGTCCGACGCGCCGGCTCAGACCGCGGCCCGGGCGGGCGCTCCGCCCAAGGCGGCCACCGCACCGCCGAAGGCTGCAACGGCCCCGCCCAAGGCGGCGACGGCTCCCCCGAAGGCTCGGCCGACCGCACCGAAGAAGCCAGGGGTCAGGATCCGGCCGCCGGTGCCAGCCGAGCCCGAGTCGGCCGCGGCGCCCGAAGCCCCGCCGGCGGAGGCGGAGGCGCCGGCCGTACCGGTGCCACCCGTAGAGGCCGTACCGGAAGAAGTACTGGAGAAGCCCGAGCCGACGGCCGGCCGGCTCACCCGTCTGCGGGCGCGTCTGGCCAAGTCGCAGAACATGTTCGGCCGCGGCCTGCTCGCGCTCTTGGCCAGGGACAAGCTCGACGACGAGACCTGGGATGAGATCGAAGAGACCTTGATCACGGCCGACGTCGGGGTCGAGGCGACGCGAGAGATCGTGGAACGACTCCGCGAGCGGGCTCGGGTGCAGGGCACGGCGACCGCCGCCGATCTGCGCGACATGCTCGCGAGTGAGCTCGTCGCGGCCCTCGACCCCGATGCCGACCGGACTCTCAAAGTAACCCCGCAGGGCGACCGGCCGGCGGTGCTGCTGATCGTCGGAGTCAACGGCTCGGGCAAGACGACGACGTGCGGCAAGATCGCCCGGGTGCTGGTCGCGGACGGACACTCCGTCGTGCTCGGCGCGGCCGACACGTTCCGGGCCGCCGCCGCGGATCAGTTGGCGACCTGGGCCGGGCGGGTTGGCGCCGAGGTTGTGCGGGGACCCGAGGGCGGCGACCCGGCCGCGGTGGCCTTCGACGCGGTCCGCCGCGGTACCGAGTCGCGAGTGGACACCGTGCTCGTCGACACGGCCGGCCGGCTGCAGAACAAGGTCGGCCTGATGGACGAGCTGGGCAAGGTCAAACGGGTGGTCGAGAAACACGGACCCGTCGACGAAACGCTGCTCGTGCTGGACGCGACGACCGGTCAGAACGGGCTCGAGCAGGCGAGAGTGTTCACCGAGGTGGTAAACGTCACCGGCGTCGTACTGACCAAACTGGACGGTACGGCGAAGGGCGGCATCGTCATCGCAGTGCAGCGGAAGTTGGGCATCCCGGTCAAACTGGTTGGGCTGGGCGAGGGACCCGACGATCTTGCGCCGTTCGAGCCAAAGGTCTTTGTCGATGCCCTGCTGGCGGAGTAGGCCCACGATTGGGTCTTGGTCCGGCGGGGGTTGCTGATTCGGACTAGATTGGGCGGGCACACGGGTCTGGTTCGTCCGGAGCGGGCTCGACTGACCGAAATCGGAAGGGTCAATCACGCTGTTGGTGCAGCAGGAGATTCCGCTCCTGGGCGGAAACACGAGCACGGTGGTGCGAGTCGGTGACACGGTGCGGCGCAACAGTGGCCCGTGGACGCCGGCCGTGCACTCGCTCCTGCGGCACCTCGAACGGGTCGGCTTCACCGGCGCACCCCGAGCGCTCGGCGTGGACGAGCGTGGCCGCGAGGTGCTGTCTTACCTCGAGGGGGAGTGCGGCGCCTATCCGCTTCAGGCCCACTGGGTCACCGACGAGGCGCTGACGGCGGTCGCCACGATGCTGCGCCGGTTCCACGACGCGCAGTTTGGGTTCCGGCCGGCGACCGGCGCGGTGTGGCGGTCGTTCGGCCCACCGCCGCCAGGGACCGAGGTGGTCTGCCACCACGACGCGGCCCCCCACAACGTCATCTGGCGGCCCGACGACACACTTGCACTCATCGATTTCGACCTATCGTCGCCGGGGGCCCGGATCTACGACGTCGCCTACGCCGCCTGGACGTGGGTGCCGGTCTTCTCCGACCGTGACTCCCAGACGCTCGGCTGGCACAGCCCCGACCGACCCCGGCGGCTACGACTCTTCGCCGATGCGTACGGCCTGATTCCCCGTGATCGCCATCGGCTGGTCTCCACCATCCGGGCCCGGATCGTCGATCACGTCGAGGGCATCCGACGCATGGCCGCGGCCGGGGAGCCCGCGTTCGTCCGGATCGTCCACAAGGGACACTTGCGTCGCCCGATGCGGGACCTGCGTCTCATCGACCAGGAACGCGCTGCCCTCGAGACCGCGTTGCGATAAGACCTCTCGCTGCTGCGCTAAGCCTGGCCCGCCTTCTGGCGAGTGATGCCGAGGCTGATGACAGCGGCGACTACGCAGAGAATGCCGGTGGCGAAGAAGATCTCGTGGTACTCGATGAGGAGTGCCGCGTGGAGCTTCTCGTTGTAGATCGCCGAGTCTCGGTTGTACGCCTCGACGGCGGACGGCGTCGCCGCGTTGCCGAACGGCGGGAACGGCGGAACCAGGTCGGCGGTCAACTCGTGGAACCGGTGCAGTCCCCACGCGGTGAGCGCGGCGAAACCGATCAGCATGCCCATGGTGCGGGACACGACGACGCCGGCCGAGGCGACGCCGTGCTGGGCCGCGGGCACGATCCGCAAAACGGCGGCCGACAGTGGGGCGATCACCAAACCGAGCCCGAGCCCCGCGATCGCGAGGTCCGTGTCGAACTGGGGCAGGGACGCGCCGGCCACCACATGCCGCGTCTCGAGGACGTTGAGCGGCCAGTGTGAGATGAGCCAGTACGCGAACGCGGCGATGAGGAATCCACCCGCGCTCACCGAGCGCATACCGAGTCGGGGCGCGAGCAGACCACCCAGCACCGCGCCGATGGGGAGCGCGACGAGAAACCGGACAAGCAACTTCGCTGCCTCGGCCTGATCGGTGCGCCCGAGAATCGTCTGCGCGACCAGGGCCACATCGAGCAGCGTGACGAGCAGCGCCGCGCCGGCGATGAAGCTCGCCGCGAGGACGGCGACGAACGGCAACTTGCGACTGCCGGTCAGGTCGATCAATCGGGTGCGGGCGCGCCACTCCCACAGCAGGAATAGCAGGAACACTCCGGCGCCGGCGGCAGTAGTGGCCGGTCCCCACGGCGGGAGCACGGACTTGTCCGGCTCCTGGTTGTAGAGGCCAATCACGAGCAGACCAAGGGAGATCGCGAGCAGCAGGCCGCCGGTGACATCAACCTTTGGGCGGCCGCCCGCAGTCCGCGCCGGCATCGCGAAGCGCACCGCGATCATCGCGAGGGCGGCGAGCGGAACGTTCACCCAGAAGATGCCCCGCCAGCCGATCACCGCCGCGAGCGCCGAACCGTACAAGGGCCCCAGCACGCTGCCGAGTTCCTGGGCCGCCCCGACCACGCCCAGCATCAGCGGACGCCGGCGTTCTTCCCACAGATCCGCGACCAGCGCCATCGTCACGGGCAGCAGTGCGCCGCCAGCGAGACCCTGGAGCGCCCGCCCGGAGACCAGGATCGGCAGGGGTGCGACATCGCCGAGCAGCCCCGCGATCTGGGTCGAGGCGGCGGTGATGACCGACCCGATGAGGAATCCGCCCAGGCACAGCTGGATCACGGCCCGACGGCCGAGGCGGTCGGAGAGCCCGCCCAGCAGTGGCATGCCGGCCACGTAACCGAACAGGAATCCGGTCACGATCGGAGTCGCCAACTCGAGCTTGTTGACGGCGATCTCCATGTCGGCGGCCATCGTCACAAGCAGGGTCACGACGACGTACGCGTCCAGAGCGGCCAGCAGCACCGCCAACCCGCCAACGCCGATGGCGACGCCGCGCCGCGGTCGTGCCGCGTCGGTCGTGCTCATCGAGGAAACCTGCGTCGTCGCGGCGTCAGGGGGCACTGACGGTCACCGGAACATCGATTTTGGTCAGTGTGACCGTCATCGTCGCCGCTCCGCTCGATCCGTTGGCCGGGGAGTTCACGACCGCCTTGACCAACCGCTTGGATTGCTTGTCCAGCCACACCTGGCCCTTGACCCCGGGCGGCACGCCCGGCACCAGCACGCTCGCCGCGGTGTTGTCGAAGTCGACGGCCACCCGGTACGTGTCGACGCCGTCGACCGTCTCCGAGCCTTCCGTCTTGGCGTTGGTCGCCGTGGCCAGCAGCTTCGGGATTCCTCGGTCCGCATCGAGGATCGCGGACGGGTCGTACGGGAACGACGACGTCCCGCCGGCCTGCTTCTGCCAGCCGCCGGTGGGGAACTTGAGGTACGCGTCGTCGCCGAGCAGCACGAAGTCGAGCTGGATCAGCTGGCCGAACTGCTGCAGCTGGATACTGCCCTTCGCGTCGCCGTCGCGCTTCAGGTCACCCTCGGCCTTCTTGATCGGCAGACTTCCGATCGCGCCGTCGACGTCGATGACGACGTGGCTCGACTGGACCGACTTCATCGCCGTGGCTGACTCGCTGAGCATCGTGGTCCCGTCCGGCAGCGTCGAAGGCTCTTCGTCCTTGCTGCACGCGGTGACACCGGCGATGAGCAGAAGCGGCGTCAGCATTGCGAGCAGCCGGGGCGCGCGAGGGGCTCGGGACATGGCCCGAATGCTAGTGGCAGCCGACAACCCGCACATCTCGGCTGGCCCCAGCCCGCCGAGCGGCCGCCGGGCGTAACGCTTCACACATCTGAAACATGCGGTGACGGTTTGGAAACCGCACGGTGATGTTGCGCGAAACAGCGATCCGACAGGCTTCGGCCAATCCCGGCGATCGACGCGGCCCGCCGGGGGCTCATGTGACTCCGCGAGTCCTCAGCGCGGAAAACAGCCGATTGACCTCGTACGGAAGGGGCAAGCGTGGAGGACGTAGTTACGCTCAGTGCCGGCGACACCGCATGGTTGCTGATATCGAGTGCTCTGGTACTGCTGATGACGCCGGGCTTGGCCTTCTTCTACGGCGGTCTCAACCGGTCGAAGAGCGTTCTGAACATGATGATGATGAGCTTCTCCGCCATCGGGCTCATCTCGATTCTGTGGCTGCTTTACGGCTTCTCCGGCGCCTTCGGCGTGGATCAGCCGTTGGCCGGCGCGGGTACGGACGCCGTCACGCACGGATTCATCGGTGACCTCGGCCAGTATCTGGGCACCAAGGACCTCAGCGGCTCATTCGCGTTCCCGCCGTTCCCGGCCACCCCGATCCCGACCTACGTGATCATGGCTTTCCAGATGATGTTCGCCATCATCACGGTCGCCCTGATCAGTGGTGGAATTTCGGACCGGGCGAAGTTTGCCGGCTGGCTGCTCTTCTCGGCCGGCTGGTTCACCCTCGCCTATGTCCCGATTGCCCACATGGTCTGGGGCGGCGGCCTCATCGGCGGCACGATCGGGGCGCTCGACTTCGCCGGTGGCTCGGCCGTGCACATCAACGCCGGCGCGGCTGCCTTGGCCTTGGCGATCGTGCTCGGCAAGCGGGTGGGTTGGCCACGGGAGAGCTTCAAGCCACACAACGTTCCGTTCGTGGCCCTGGGCGCCGGCCTCTTGTGGTTCGGGTGGTTCGGCTTCAACGCCGGCTCCGAGCTGACGGCGGACGGCATCACCGCGCTCGCCTTCGTGAACACCCAGATCGCGACGGCCGGCGCTCTGCTCGGCTGGATCCTGGTGGAGTGGATCCGCAACGGCAAGCCGACCCTGGTCGGTGCGTCGTCCGGCGCGGTCGCCGGTCTGGTGGCCATCACCCCGGCGTGTGCGTACATCCTGCCCGTTCCGGCCGCGCTGCTGGGTGTCATCGCCGGCGCGGCGTGCTGCCTGGCCGTGAGCCTGAAGTACCGGCTGCGGGTCGACGACTCGCTCGACGTCTTCGGTATCCACTTCGTGGGTGGCTGGATCGGCTGCCTCTTCATCGGCTTCTTCGGGACCACGGGTGCCGACGCATTGGGCAGCACCGCCGCCGATGCCACGCCGTTCACGTACGTCGTGCATGAAGGTCTGGTGTACGGCGGTGGCTTCACGCAGCTGATCGCCCAGGCCGAGGGCGCGGGGATCGTGACCGTGTGGTCGTTCACGGTGGCGCTGGTCATCGGTCTGGCCCTCAAGGCGGTTGGCCTGTTCAAGCTCAGGGAGGAGCACCAGGTCGAAGGCATCGATGTCCACCAGCACAAGGAGTCGGCCTACGACACCTCCGTCAGCGGCGGCTTCGGCGAGGGTGGTGCGGGCGCTCACGCCGCGACCAAGCCCGCCGTGCCGGCCGGTGTGTAGCCTGACTGTCTCGGCATGAAGGGTTTGTGGGCATGAAGCTAGTGACGGCGGTGATCAAGCCGCATCAGCTTGACGCGGTCAAGGAGGCGCTGCACGCCATGGGCGTGTCCGGTATGACCGTGAGCGAGGTCCAGGGTTACGGGCGTCAGAAGGGTCATACCGAGGTCTATCGTGGCGCCGAGTACACCGTGGAGTTCCTGCCCAAGATCCGAGTGGATGTCCTGATCGACGAGATCGACGCGGACAAGGTCGTCGAAGCGGTGGTCAACGCCGCCCGTACCGGCAAGATCGGCGACGGGAAGGTATGGGTCACCAATGTCGACGAGGTAGTCAGGGTCCGTACTGGCGAACGTGGCCTGGACGCCCTGTAAGGACCGCGAAACATATGACAACGGTCACGGGACCGGTTGGCGGCGGCAGCGAGATGCGAGGAACGAGCGCCAGCGAGTCCCGCAGCGGCGGGCCGAGCAACGATGCGTCGCCGCAGACCGGCCCGCCGACCATCACCAAGGGACCAGGGGATCTTGGCGGAGTTGGCGCCGCCGCCCGCGAGCAGCGGGCGGCGGCGCTCGACGTGTGGCTGGTCGACCTGTTCGAACGGGCCGAGCCGCCCCCGGGGTCGCGCTGTTCACGCTCGGTGGTCTCGGCCGCCGGGAGTGCGCCCCGCACGGTGATCTCGATCTCGTCCTGTTGCATACCGGAACCTCCGACGTTTCTTCGGTCGCGGAACGGATCTGGTACCCGGTCTGGGACGCGGGCTTGACCCTCGACCATTCGGTTCGTACCCACGACCAGGCGCTGGATGTCACCCACGACGACACAAAGGCGGCGCTCGGCCTTCTCGACGTCCGCCACCTCGCCGGCGATCCGGCGCTGACGTCCCGGCTCCGCGAGGCGACGCTCCTCCAGTGGCGGCAGTTGGCGCGAGCGCATTTGCCGGTGCTGCGCGAGCTGACCACGCAGCGCTGGCGCCAGCAAGGCGAGCTGGCCTTCCTGCTCGACGGCGACCTCAAGGAGGCGCGCGGCGGACTGCGCGACGTGCGGGTACTGCGCGGAATCGCCTACGCCCAGGTCGCCGACGCCTGGCGGCCCCAGGTGCGGGCCGGGTACACGCGACTGCTCGACGTTCGCGACGGCCTGCACGCGGTGGCCGGCCGGCGCCGCGACCGGCTCTTCGTCCAAGATCTCGACGACGTATCGGTCCTGCTCGGGCTGTCCGGGCCCGAGGCTCTGCGCCGGCGCGTCGCCGATGACGCCCGCACGATCGCGTACGCGGTCGACGACTCACTAAGGGCCGCCGAGCGTTGGGTCGCCTCGCAGCGGCACGGCGGCCGCCGCAGCAGTCCCGCGGTACGGGCGCCGGTCGCCCCCGACGTCGTGGCGCAGGACGGGGAGGTCGTACTTGCCCGCAACGTCGTCGGGCCGGCGGTCGACCCGACGTTGTCGCTGCGCGCGGCGGCGGCCGCCGCCCGCCATGGTTTGCGCATCTCTCCGGTCACCCTGGAGTGGCTGGCTCGGCACTGCCCGCCGTTGCCGAGACCGTGGCCGGAGCCCGCCCTGACCGCGTTTACGCAGCTGCTCGGAACCGGCCCCGCGCTCGTCTCGACCTGGGAGGCATGCGACCGGTTCGGACTGATCACCGCGTGGTTGCCGGAATGGGCTCGGGTCCGCAGCGCGCCGCAGCACAACCCAGTTCATCGGTACACATTGGACCGTCATCTCATCGAGACGGTCGCCGCGGCCGCTCGCTACGCCCGCGAGGTGGCACGGCCCGACCTGCTTTTTATCGGGGCACTCCTGCACGACATCGGAAAGGGTCTGCCCGGCGATCATTCCGTCGTGGGTGTCGACGTCGCATCCGCCCTCGCGGAGGCGATCGGATTGCCGCCGGATGATGTGGCCGTGATCGGTCGGCTGGTGCGCTGGCACCTGCTGTTACCGCAGGTGGCGACTCGCCGCGATCTTGGCGACCCGCAGACCGTCCGGCATGCCGCGGACACGATCGGGGATGTGCAGACGCTGGAGCTGCTGCACGCGTTGAGCCGTGCCGACGCGGTCGCCACCGGTCCCTCGGCGTGGTCGGCGTGGAAGGAACGGCTGGTCGCGGACCTGGTGGGCCGGGTGCGGGCGGCGCTGGTCACTGGTACGGTCGCGCCGCCCCCGGCGAGCTCGTTGCACCCGTCGCCGTCGGTGGCGGGTCCGCTGCCCGCGGTCGAGATCTCGCCGGACCGGGTCACGGTCGCGGCGACCGACCGGATCGGTCTGCTCGCCGCGGTGGCCGGCTGCCTGACGCTGCACCGGCTCGATGTCGTCTCGGCCGACACGCTGACGGCGGCGGTCGACGACTCTCCGGTTGCCGTGGTGTCGTGCCGGGTGCAGCCCCGGGACGCGTCTGGCCCGGACCGCAGGCGCCTGGCCGGCGACCTGAACCGGGCCGTGAACGGCGAGCTCGATATCGACTCGGCGCTCGCTGCACGCGTCCGCAGCACGCTGCGACCGCGGGGCGGCACCGAACGGGAAGCGCCGCCGCCGCGGGTGGTGTGGGCCGTCGACCGGGCCACCGACGCCACCATCCTCGAGCTGCGGGCCGCCGACGACGCGGGTCTGCTCTACCGGGTGGCGCACGCGCTGGAGCTGGCCGGGGCGCATATTCGGTCGGCCCGGATCTCGACGCTCGGCTCGGATGTGGTCGACGCGTTCTATCTGGTGGGGGACTGGTCGGGAGCGGTAGAACGCTCCACTGTGGAGCGGGCCGTGCTCGCCGCCGCCGCCCCGCAGGTCGACTGACTCCGGCGCAGGTCTCCTGCCTCCCTTAGCATCGATCATGGTTTGCGGGACATGGTCGACCCGAAATGTCCGCTTTCACCTCATGATCATGGGGATCATGGTCGCGTCGGTGGCCTAGCCTCGCAGGGGAGGGGCCGGAGGGAGCGCCCGCTAACCTTGTAGAGGCCTCGCTACCCACGCGGCCACAACCTACGGTTTAGAGGATGTTGCGCCTTGTTTGACACCCTGAGCGATCGACTCTCGGGCATCTTCACGAAGCTGCGCGGAAAGGGCCGACTCTCCGACGCCGATATCGACGCGACCGCGCGTGAGATCCGTCTCGCCCTGCTGGAGGCAGACGTCGCTCTGCCGGTGGTCAAGGGCTTCATCGCCCGGCTGAAGGAGCGCGCCCGGGGTGCCGAGGTCTCGCAGGCGCTCAATCCGGCCCAGCAGGTCATCAAGATCGTGCACGAGGAGCTGGTCTCCGTGCTCGGTGGCGAGGCCCGTCGACTGACGTTCGCCAAACACCCGCCGACCGTGATCATGCTCGCTGGCCTGCAGGGTTCGGGTAAGACCACCCTGGCCGGCAAGCTCGCCCTCCACCTCAAGGGCCTGGGCCACCAGCCGCTGCTCGTCGCGGCCGACCTGCAGCGACCGAACGCGGTCAACCAGTTGCAGGTCCTGGGCAAGCGAGCCCACGTCGAGGTGTTCGCGCCCGAGCCGGGCAACGTCGCCGGCCGGGAGGACGGGCCGCATCTCAGCGGTGATCCGGTGAAGGTGGCGCGCGACTCGATCGAGCACGCCCGCCGGCAGATGCGTGACATCGTCATCGTCGACACCGCCGGCCGCCTCGGTATCGACGCCGAGATGATGCAGCAGGCGGCGGACATCCGCGACGCGGTTCAGCCGGACGAGGTGCTGTTCGTCATCGACGCGATGGTCGGTCAGGACGCCGTCACCACGGCCGAGGCGTTCCGCGACGGGGTCGGCATCACCGGCATTGTTCTGTCCAAGTTGGACGGTGATGCCCGTGGCGGCGCGGCCCTGTCGGTGCGTGAGGTCACCGGCCAGCCAATCATGTTCGCGTCCACCGGCGAGAAGTTGGAGGACTTCGATGTCTTCCACCCGGACCGGATGGCCAGCCGCATCCTCGGCATGGGTGACGTCCTGACCCTCATCGAGCAGGCCGAGGCCGCGTTCGACGAGGAGCAGAAGGAGCGCATGACCGCCAAGCTCATGGGCGGCGACAGCTTCACCCTCGAGGAATTCCTGGAGCAGATGACCGCATTGCGCCGCATGGGCCCGATCGCCAACATGCTCGCGATGATGCCGGGCATGAACCAGTACAAGGACGCACTGGCCGAAGTGGACGACAAACAGTTCGACAAGGTCGCGGCGATCATCCGTGGCATGACCCCGGGTGAGCGGCAGAACCCCAAGATCCTCAACGGTTCGCGGCGGGCCCGCATCGCTAACGGTTCCGGCGTCACCGTGATGGATGTCAACCAGATCCTGAACCGCTTCGCCGAGGCGCAGAAGCAGATGAAGCAGATGAGCGGAATGCTCGGCCTGCCCGGCATGCGCCGCAAGGCCACGAAGTCGCCCAAGAGCAAGCGCAAGGGCGCGAAGGGCGCGACCGGTGGACGGCGGCCGGCACCGATGCCGGGCATCGGCGGCATGCCCGCCCTCCCGCCCGGCCTCGACCCGAGTGCGCTCGACGGCGAGACGCAGGGACTGCCGCCCGGTTTCAAGGTGCCCAAACTCGACTTCGGCAAGCTCACGCGCGGGGACGGGAAGTAATAAGGGACGGCGGCGAACGCACCACGATCCCGGGGAGCTGCTATGGCGTGGCATGTGCGGGGCGTCGTCCTGCCCGACGATGAGGTTCGCGACCTGTGGCTCGTCGGGGACCGGGTAAGCCTGGAGCCGGTGCCGGACGCGGTGACCCTGGCCGACCGCGGATTCTTGCTTCCCGGCCTGGTCGACGCGCACTGCCACATCGGCATCCGTCCCAGCGGTTCGCCCATCGAGTCGGTGGCCGAGGCGCGGGAGCTCGCGTTCGTCGACCGCGACCGTGGGGTGCTCGCAATCCGGGACGCCGGTTCGCCGTACCCGTACCCGGAGTTGGACCACGACTCCGAGTTGCCCCGGCTCGCTCGGGCGGGACGCCATGTCGCGCCGGTGAAGCGCTACCTGCGCGACATCGGGATCGAGGTCGAGGCGCCCGACCTCTCGGCTGCGGTCAAGGAGCAGGCGGCGGCCGGCAACGGCTGGGTCAAGCTTGTCGGTGACTGGATCGACCGCGGTACGGGTGATCTAGGCCCGGCCTGGGACGTCAATGCGATGGCCGACGCGGTTGCCGTGGCGCACGCGGCCGGCGCTCGGGTGGCGGCGCACCTGTTCGCCGAGGAATCGGTGGCGGCTCTCGTCCGAGCCGGAGTCGACTCCGTCGAGCACGGTACCGGTCTGTCCGATGAGGACATTGCCGAGATGGCCGCGCGCGGTACGGCGCTGGTCCCGACAATGATCAACGTGGCCCGCTTTGAGGAGATCGCCGCTGCCGCGGAGCCGAAGTTCCCTACTTACGCCAACCACATGCGCGGTCTTCGCGATCGATTCCCCGCCGTCGTGGCGTCGGCGTATGAGGCGGGAGTGCCGATTTATGTCGGTACCGACGCCGGTGGTGGCATCGGGCACGGAGAGGCGGTGTCCGAGATACTGCGCCTGCGCCAGCGGGCTGGGTTGTCCACTTTGGACGCCCTCCGAGCCGGCTCGTGGGGTGCTCGGGAGTGGCTCGGCTTCCCAGGGCTCATCGAGGGCGGCCTCGCCGATCTCGTGGTGTACGACGCGGACCCTCGCGTTGACCTGAGCGTACTGCGGGTCCCGCGGCTGATCGTGTTGCGGGGCAAGCCACTTCCGATGTGAACGCGTCGTGCTGCTCCATGCCCATAGATGAATCCTCGCCCGATGCGCCCTCGGTTGACTCGTACGCCCCGGGCGCCGAGAATCACCTTCCGCCCGGGACAGCCGATGAACCAGTGACGGCCTACGATCGCCGCGCGGGGACCGTCCTCGCGTGATGTCCGAGGAGACGCACGATGTCCGAGCCGACCCCCCAGCAAGGAGACCCCGCCTCCCCGAGCCATTCCGCGCCGGACCGGGACTCCGGCCCGCCGCCGCCGCCCAGCTCACCCCACGCGCCCGGGACCGCTTGGACCGTGGAGCTTCCAGCCGTACCAACATCCGCGAGTCCGGCCCCGCAGCCGATGGCTTACCCCTACCCGCCAGGCTTCGCGTCCGTTCCGCCGACGGCGCCGTACGCGCCGATCTCGGCCACGCCCTACCCGGTGCCATACTCCGTTGTGCCGGCGGCACCGGCGAGACGCAGCGCAGCCGCGGTCGTCTTCGGCGTGCTGGCCCTTCTGCTCCTGCTCGGGGCGAGCGGGGTTTCGACGCTTTACCTGGTCGACCACAACTCCGCGAGCAAGAAGAGCGCCGACCAGCAGTCCCAGATCGCGAGCCTGCAAAAGCAGTTGGACGACACGAGCGGCGACCTGAAATCCAAGACCTCTGAACTGCGCCGGACGCAGGACGACCTCGACAATGCCCAAGCGGCCGCGACCGAGTGTCCGGACGCGGTCCAGAAATTCTTTGAGGTCACCCGCGACCTCGTCCTTGCGGGCAAGACGCAAAGTCCTGAGGCGACCGCGGCGGCACAAAAGATGATCGCCGCCTGCGACGTCCACTTGTAGATCTTCGCCTGGATCTCTGTCACCCAGTTGGCGGCTGTGTAAACGACGACTTAGGTTTAGTGTCCAATGAGTGACGCATCGCTAACCAGCGATGCACTGTGCGCCGGCAACTCTCGTTCGAGGAGACGCGGTGAAGTTCGCACCCGGTGAGGTTCTCCTCCGTCGCCATTGGCGCGGCGGCCGGATCAACGTCATGTACCTGGTGCGGGTCGCCGGCGACGATGAGCAGGGGCTGCGGCTGTGGCTTCCGATCGGGTCTCCGTACTGGAGGCTCCTCGCCGAGGACGGCGTCGCGCCGGGCGAGTCGACCATTGACCCGGTTCGCGGCGTCCGGCTCGTGCGCCAGACCTGGACCGGTAGCGACGTGATGATGTGGATGCCCGAGGACAAGCCGTACTCGGTGTTCTGGTTCTGGACCGACGGCGCCTTCAGCGGATGGCGGGTGAACCTGGAAGAGCCGTACGTGCGATGGGCCGACCGCGGTTGCGCCGGAGTGGACACAGCCCACCGGGTTCTCGATGCCGTAGTTCTGCCAGACCACACGTGGCGATGGAAGGACGAAGAGGAGTTCGAGGCCAAGATCGGTCACCCGCTCTACTGGACACCGGCTCAAGCCTTCGAAATCCGGGCCACGGGGGATCGCCTCGTGAAGGCGGCCGAGGCGGCCGAATTTCCATTCGACGGCACCTGGTGCGGATTTCGACCAGACGCGTCTTGGACGGTACCGGCGCTCCCGCTGGGTCATGACCGACCGCGCGCGGTCGCCGCGGTCCGGTCGAGCCCAAGCGAAGCCGCGGCGCGCAGTCACCGGTGAAGACCCTCTTTCGGGGGTGATTCGTGCCAGGCCGGCGGAGTCTGGCACAATCTCACCTTGGGTCCGCACGGCTGTGCGCTGCCCACGCCGACCGAGCCCCGGCCCTCTATCCAGGCGCGACGACGGCACCCACGTATCCAGAGCAGCGGGCCACACTAACCCCACGGTGGCGGCCGGCACGCTCGTTCAATAACTCAGGAGCGAGCAGAAAGTGGCCGTACGAATCCGGCTCCTGCGGATGGGCAAGATCCGCAATCCCCAGTACCGCATCGTCGTCGCCGACTCACGCACCAAGCGCGACGGTCGGGCGATCGAGTACGTCGGGCTTTACCACCCGAAGGAGGAGCCCTCGCGAATCGAGGTTAACTCCGAGCGGGTGCAGCACTGGCTGACCGTCGGCGCCCAGCCGAGCGAGCCGGTGATAGCGATCCTCAGCAAGACCGGCGACTGGCAAAAGTTCAAGGGGCTGCCCGCGCCAACGGAGCCGCTCAAGGTCGCGCCCGCCCGGGCCAGCCGTACTGCGGCGTACGAGGCCGAGGCGAAGGCCGCGGCCGGCCTTGCCGAAACCGAGGCCAAACCGAAGAAGGAGCCGGCGAAGAAGGCGGTGCGGAGCCAGACTGCGGCCTCGCAAGCTGCGGCGGGCACGGCTGAAACCCCTGCGGCGGAGGCCACGCCGACGGCGACTGACGCCGAGGCGAAACCGACCGAGGCGCCCGAGGCGCAGGAGACCGGCGATGCCGGCACCGACCCGCAGGGCTGACACGACGCTGCGCCCGGCCCTCGAGCACCTGGTCAAGGGCATCGTCGAGCATCCGGATGACGTCCGCGTACGCATGATTGACGGTCGGCGCGGCCAGCGGCTCGAGGTTCGGGTGCACCCCGACGACCTCGGCACGGTCATCGGCCGGGGCGGGCGTACCGCCAAGGCTCTGCGCCAAGTGATCACATCGATCGGCGGCCGCGGGGTGCGCGTCGACATCGTCGAGACCTACTGACCGATGCAGCTCGTGGTCGGGCGGATCATCCGTCCGCACGGGGTACGTGGCGAGGTCGTGGTGAACATCCACACCGACTCGCCCGCGGAGCGGTTCGCGGCCGGGTCGGTGCTCGCCACCGATCCGGCCGGCGCCGGGCCGCTCACCATCGATGGTGTGCGTCCCCACCAGGGTCGGCTGCTGGTGACGTTCGAGGGCGTCGCCGACCGCGACGTGGCCGACCACCTGCGCGGCGTGTACCTGGTCGTGGACAGCGACAGCATCCCCGATCCTGACGACCCCGACGAGTTCCACGACCACCAGCTGGTGGGACTACGGGCCGAGACGCCCGAGGGTGAGACGCTCGGCGAGGTGCTGCGGGTCGAACACGCACCAGCGGCCGATCTCCTGGTCTTGCGACTGGCCGATGGCCGCGAAGGCCTGGTTCCCTTTGTACGGGCCATCGTGTCCGAAGTGGACGTGCGCACCGGGCGCGTGGTGATGACCCCACCAGACGGGCTCTTTGATCTATAAGGGGGTGGCATGCGGGTCGATGTGATCACGATCTTCCCGGAGTACCTGGCCCCGCTCGATGTCTCCCTGCTCGGCCGGGCCCGGGCCCAGGGCGTGCTCGACGTCACCGTCCACGACCTTCGCCAATGGACACACGATGTCCATCGGACGGTCGACGACACCCCATATGGCGGCGGCCCCGGCATGGTGATGAGGCCGGAGCCGTGGGCGGAGGCGCTCGACGCGGTGCTCCCCGACGGCGCGCTGCTGATCGTTCCGAGTCCGGCCGGAACACCGTTCACCCAAGCCATGGCGAGCGATCTCGCCGGGGAACCGCACGTCGTATTCGCCTGCGGCCGCTACGAGGGAATCGATGAGCGGGTGCTCGAACTCACCGCCGGCCGCGCCCGGGTGCGTGAGGTGTCGCTCGGTGACTACGTACTCTTCGGCGGCGAGGTGGCCGTGCTCGTGATGCTGGAGGCGTTGGGTCGACTGCTGCCCGGAGTTCTCGGCAACGCGAACTCTCTCGTCGAGGAGTCCCACGTGGACGGCCTGCTCGAGGCGCCGGTCTACACCAAGCCGCCCGTGTTCCGTGGACTGGCCGTGCCCGAGGTGCTCCGCTCGGGCGATCACGGAAAGATCGCCCGTTGGCGGCGGGATCAATCGCTGCTCCGGACCGCGCAGCGCCGGCCTGATCTGCTCGCGGCCCTGCCCGAGCAGGCTCTGAACAAGCGGGACCGGGCAGTGCTCGCCGGGGGTGGATTTCTCCCTGGCCCCGACGATATGGCAAAGTAGTGAAGTTGCCGCAATGGGCCTGTAGTGTCGCGCGCCCACACACGCAACCTCCCACGACCAAGACGCACGCCGGGCTGGTGTGCCGTGAGCGACGAGGACCCTAGCGATGAACACGCTGGACGCACTGGATGCCCAGTCGATTCGGACCGACATCCCGGACTTCCGCGCCGGCGACACGCTCAAGGTGCATGCCCGCGTCGTTGAGGGCAACCGGTCCCGGATCCAGATCTTTCAGGGCGTGGTGATCCGCCGTCAGGGCGGAGGCCTACGGGAGACCTTTACGATCCGCAAGGTCAGCTTCGGCGTCGGCGTCGAGCGGACCTATCCGATCAACAGCCCCCAGTTGGACCGGATCGAGATTGTCAGCCGAGGCGACGTGCGTCGGGCCAAGCTCTACTACTTGCGTGACCTGCGGGGCAAGAAGGCCAAGATCAAGGAGCTGCGCGAAAAGGTCGCAGGCTGATCCCGGTCCAGCGGCGAGGCGTCCCAGGCTAAGGGGCTGTCATTTCTGTGAAAACCCCTGACGTGGACGAATACCTCTAGGCTGGCGCGTGATGGACGGCAAGGGATTCCGGGACGAGGTTCCGATCGAGTCGTACCCCTATGGGCCGGCGCCGGACCGCGACGAGATCCCGGATGCGCTGCCGCGTCGCCGTACCGATGAGGGCAACGTGTATGGGCGGCACTCCCGTCCCGCCGAGCCGGACGACGCATCGACCTATGAGGCGTGGGGTCCCAACGATCCCTTCGTGGGCCGGGCTCCCGCCGTCCGACCGTACGTGACTCAGCCGTACCCGATACGCGCCGCTCCGGACGATTCGTCTCGAGCCGCCCGTGGTCATGATGCGGACAGATATCGGGGCGGCGCCCATGCTTCCGGCCCGGACAGAACCTACGCCGGCAACGGATATGCCGAGAGCGCCTACGTTGAGGACAGCGTCGCGCCGAGCTATTGGCCGCCGTCCGGGTACGAGACCTATCCCACCGTCGATGATGAAAACACGTACCGGATATCGGCGGCCGCGCCGGGAAACGGATACGGCCGGACCCGCGATTACGGGCAGCCGGCCTATGACCTCGCCGAGGAACTGGCCGAGCAGAGGCGGCGCGACATCCGCCGTGACGACGAAGACGAGCCGGACCGCCAACCCATGCCGCTGTGGCAGGAGTTACCGCTGCTGCTGGTGGTGGCGTTCTGCGTAGCGGTGCTCATCCGGTCGTTCCTCGTGCAGGCCTTCTACATTCCGTCAAGCTCGATGGAGCAGACCCTTCTGATCGGCGACCGGGTACTGGTCAACAAGATCTTGTACGACATCCGCGAGCCCGAACGCGGCGAAGTGGTCGTCTTTCGCGGAACCGACCGGTGGGCGCCGGAGAACTTCGACGAGGCCCCAGCAGGGCTGTTCGACCGGATCGGGGACACGCTCGGTGACCTCGTGGGCGTGAGCCGTCCGGGCGAGAAGGACTTCATCAAGCGCGTCATCGGGCTGCCGGGCGACCATGTGGCCTGCTGCGACGACCTGGGCCGGGTCACCGTGAATGGGGTCGGCATCGACGAGCCGTACATCAATGCAAATTCTTCGCTCGATGTTCCGCCGAGTCCAGGCTTGTGCGGCTCCCGTCGCTTCGCCGAGGTCGTCGTCCCAGCGGGCCAGCTGTTCGTCATGGGCGACAACCGGTTGGTGTCTCAGGACTCCCGATGCCAAGGTCCGGTGCCGATCAAGAACGTCGTCGGGCGGGCGTTTATGGTCGTTTGGCCCAGTGACCGGTGGGGTCTACTCAGCGCGCCCGACACGTACGGCGGGGTGCCCATTGCGGGCGCCATCGGGCCTGCCCCGGGCGGCTCGGTGCCGGATCCGGTCGGCGCGGTGGTTGTCGCGCCGCTTCTCGTCTCGTTGGTGGGATCGGTCCGACCACGTCGGAGATGGCGCCGGCGACCGCGTAGGCTTCGCGGGTGATTGACGAGCAACCGGTGACCGAAGAGCACCGAGACGCGAAGCCGAAAGGCGCCTTCTGGCGGGAACTCGCGATCCTCTTGGGCGTGGCGGTGCTCGTCGCCGTTCTGGTGAAGGCATTCCTCGTCCAGACGTTCTTCATCCCGTCCGTGTCGATGGAACACACGCTCAACGTCGACGACCGGGTGCTGGTGAACAAGCTCGTCTACGACTTCCGGGATCCCGAGCGGGGCGAGATCGTCGTATTCGAGGCGCCCGACATATGGAAGTCCGTTCCGAACGAGGAGGACTTCATCAAGCGCGTCATCGGTGTCGGTGGCGACCACGTGGTCTGCTGTGATGATCAAGGCCGGATTACCGTCAACGACAAGCCACTCGACGAGCCGTACCTGTATCACAACGACGCCGGCAAGGCGGATGCGCCGAGCCAGGACGCATTCGATGTCGTCGTGCCGGATGGGCGGCTCTGGGTGATGGGTGATCATCGCTCCGCCTCCGGCGACTCTCGCGAGATCTACACCCGGACGGGTGACGTCACGCGCTCGACGATCCCGGTGGATGACGTCGTCGGGCGGGCTTTCGTGTTGTTCTGGCCATTCGGTCGAGGGTCCTGGCTGACCGTTCCCGACACCTTCAACGACATTCCCTCGCCGCCGGGGCACTAGTCCGGTGAGCGCGGCCCCCATGGGTTCTCGGGAGAACCCGGTTCCGCGGGAGGCCGGTCGCGTGCTCCTGGTCGACGCGGCCAACCGGGTGATGCTGGTGCGAGGATCGGACCCGGGCCGGCCGGGCTCGCGGTACTGGTTCACGATCGGTGGCGGTCTGGATCCCGGGGAGAGCGTCGCCGAGGGCGCCGCCCGGGAGCTGTTCGAGGAGACCGGGCTGCGGGTTGACGCGGATGACCTCGGTGGCGTGGTCTGGGAGGAGACGACCGACTTCCCTTACGAGGGCACCTGGCATCGGCAGAAGCAGGCCTTCTACCTGCTGCGGGTGGACTCCTGGGAGGTTTCGTCAGCGGAACTCGACCCGTACGAGGAGCACTACATCCACGAGCATCGCTGGTGGTCGCTGGCCGAGTTGGACAGCACCGACGAAAAGGTCTATCCACCAGACTTGGCCGAGATCCTGCGCCGGAGCGCGGAGACGTGATGCTGCCGAGCCCACGTACCGTCGTGCGCCGGGAGGCGGGAATCTTCGCCTTCGAACGGGCGCTGCAGAGGCGCGGCTTCGCGACCGTCGCCGGGGCAGACGAGGCCGGCCGCGGTGCCTGCGCCGGCCCGCTCGTGGTCGCCGCGGCGATCCTTCCGGCAACCCGACGCGGAGAGGTACCTGGGCTGGCCGACTCCAAATTGCTCACGCCGCAGGCGCGAGAGCGGGTGTACCAGGAGATCGTCGCGAGAGCGCAGGCCTACGCGATGGTGATCATTCCGGCCGAGGAGGTCGACGTGCGCGGCCTGCAGGTGTGCAACCTTGCCGGGATGCGACGTGCGTTGGCCGCGCTAGCGCCGCACCCGGACTACGTACTGACGGACGGATTCTCGGTGGCTGGTGTTGGTACGCCTGGCCTGGCCGTGTGGAAGGGCGACCGGGTCGCGGCGTGCATCGCGGCTGCGAGCGTGCTGGCCAAGGTCACCCGAGACCGGATCATGGTTGAAATGGACGAAAAATACCCCGGATACGGGTTCGCTGAGCATAAGGGCTATTCGACCGACGAACACTCGGCGGCACTAGCGCAACACGGACCGTGTCTGGAGCATCGGTTCTCGTACGTCAATGTGGCCTCGGTAACCCCAGATGCCCTAGTCGGGTCGGCGAGGCGGCGTCGGCGGAGTACCGTCAGCGTGGCGGCCAGCATTCCGTCGGGACTTCGGTTGAACCCGAACCTCGCGGACGTCGGCGACGCCCGCCAGCCGGGCGTGTGGCCGAGTGGCGACCAGGCCAGGGAGGGCAGGACGGGATGAGCACCGAGGATCTCGAAAAGTACGAAACGGAGATGGAGCTGCAGCTCTATCGCGAGTATCGCGACATCGTCCGTCAGTTCTCCTATGTCGTCGAAACCGAGCGCCGCTTCTACCTGGCCAACACGGTCGACCTGCACGTCCGTAACGTCGATGGCGAGGTCTACTTCGAGGTCGAGATGCACGACGCCTGGGTGTGGGACATGTACCGACCAGCACGGTTCGTCAAGAATGTCCGGGTCATGACCTTCAAGGACGTGAACGTCGAGGAGCTCGACAAGCCAGATATCTCGCTGCCCGCCGAGGGAGGCTTCGGCTCCTGAAGCGTCGCCGATCTTGGCCGTATGCGCGTGAGTCGATCTCTGATCGCGCGCATTTGACCAAGGTCGACGCTTTCTGAACATCGGCCGACGCTCACCCGGGTTGTCCACAGGGGACCTCGATATCCACAGATCATGGTGGGTCCCTGGTGTCCGTTCGCTCCAGCCGCAACAGTCGCTCCATGCCGCTGCTCGCGTCGTTGGTCGGCCTCTTACTCGCGCTACCAGGTGTGATCGTTCCACAGTGGACGGCCCCGCTGTCTGGGCCGGTGCTCGTCGTGCGCGCCTTCGATCCGCCGCCGCGCCCGTGGCTGTCGGGTCACCGCGGCGTGGACCTGGCCGGTGCGCCGGGCCAGGAGGTGCGATCGGCGGGGGCCGGGACGGTCGCGTTCGCGGGTGTGGTCGCCGGCCGAGGCGTGGTCAGTGTCAGCCACGTCGGCGGCCTGCGCACCACCTATGAGCCCGTGACGGCTACCGTCGACATTGGACAGACGGTCGACGTCGGTTCGCCGATTGGTCGGCTCGCACCCGGACACCCGGGTTGCCCGGTCGCTGCGTGCCTGCACTGGGGATTGCGTCGGGGGTTGACCTACCTGAATCCGATGCTGCTCCTGCGGCCGCTGCGGGTGCGGCTCAAGCCGCTGACAGCACCATCGGCAACGCGTGGCACAGCCGGTCGTAGTCCTCGATCCGGTTGTAGATCTGGGCGGACAGCCGCAGGAAGCCCTGACCCTGCCAGGCATCTAGCGCGACCTCGACGCCGTACTCCGTGGCCAGCCGCGTGCGAAGCGCAACCACGGCGGTCCGATCCGACGCCGTACCCGGCGGCAGGGGTACCAGTCGCATGCTCACCGACGGATCGCCGAGCGCCCCCTCATGCGCTTGTTGCAGGAGCGCGTGCGCCGCCGAGTCAGATGATGACGTGGGCCACAGCGCCGTGACGGCGTCGGCCACGAGCGCCTGCCCCTGGCCGACGAGCTCGGCGTTGTGTGTCCGGACCCGTTCCAACCCGAGGCTGCGCAGAAGGTGTACGCCGGTCGGCGCCGCGAGCCAGGGCGTGTAATCGAGCGTGCCGGCGAACTCCTGTGCCCGCGGGAAGCCGTTATGGTGTTCCCACGACACCACAAGCGGACGCATCGACGAGCGGTGTTCGGGCGCGACGGCGAGCAGCGCGGTTGGTCGAGGCGCGAAGGCCCACTTGTGCAGGTTCCCGAGCCAGAAGTCGGCGCCAGTACGGTCCACGTCCACAGCGAGCATCCCTGGCGCGTGGGCCGCGTCGATCAACACCAGCACCCCGCGGGCCCGCAACTCGGCGACGAGCCGATTCACTGGAAAGAGCTTCGCCGTAGGCGAGGTGACATGATCCAGAATGGCGAGCCGGGTGCGACCTGGTGTCACGGAGTCCAGGATCCGCTCGAGGATCTCGTCGTCGGTGGCGGTCAGCGGCAACGGCACCTCGCGAACCGCCGCGCCGGCTCCGGCGAGCCACGCCGTCGGCCGCGATGCGCACCGCGCCGTAGCCGTGATCGGTCAGCACGATCTCCTGGCCGGGTGCCAGCGAAACCGAGCTGAGCACGGCCATGGCGGCCGCTGTTGCGTTCGGTACGAGGGCGACTCCTTCGGAATCGGCGCCGACGAACCCGGCAAGATGGCTACGGGTGTGCGCCAGCCGGTCGAGCAGACCTCGGGAGAAGAACGCCATAGGATTGGCCTCGATCTCCTCGCGCAGGCGATTGTGGGCGCGCTGTACCGGGATCGGTACGGCACCGAACGACCCGTGGTTGAGGTGGGCAACCCGCGAGTCGAGAGAGAACAACTCGCGCCGCCGTGCCCACTCGACCGGCACTCCTTCGACGGTCCGGCTCGGTGGCGCCAGGTCACCGCCGCAACGGTACCCTCCCGCTCCCGATCCGATCGTTGACCTGGGAGATATGCGCGTGAGCCGATCTCCGATCACGCGCTTCTCCCCAAGGTCGGCGAGGTATTGTCACGCGCGCGGGTGGGCCTGGTCGTAGACGCGGCGAAGCCGCTCGGCGGAGACATGGGTGTAGATCTGTGTACTTGCCAGGGAGGCGTGGCCGAGAAGTTCCTGCACCGAACGAAGGTCGGCCCCACCGTCGAGCAGGTGCGTAGCCGCTGAGTGCCGCAGCGTGTGCGGCGAGGCGGCCGGTAGACCTGCGGCCCGCGTCCAGGCGCGGACGATGCGCCGGGCCATGGTCGGGTTCAACCGCGCACCTCGAGCCCCGAGCAGCAACGCCGCCCCGCTGTGTGCCGTGACCAGCCCGGGGCGACCCCGTGCCAGCCAGGCCTCGAGGCCGCGTCCGCCGGCAGTCCAAAGGGGACGGTCCGCTCCTTGGCTCCCTTTCCGAACACCCGGATCACCCGTCGCTCCCGGTCCACGTCGTCCACGTCGAGCCCGCAAAGCTCGGCGACCCGTACTCCGCTCGCGTAGAGCAACTCCAGCGCCACTCGATCACGCAGCGCGCCCGGGTCATCGGGAAGGTCCGGTACCGCGGTCACCAAGGTCTCGGCCTGGTCGGCGCGCAGGACTTGGGGTAACCCCCGCTGGGGCTTCGGGCTGGCCGAGCGCCGCCCCGACGTCGCGAGCGATCCGACCGTCGCGGTGCGCCCAGGCGGTGAACGTGCGGGCGACCGCGGCCTTGCGCGCGAGCGACGCGCGGGCGGCGCCGAGCGAGTGCAGCCGGGCGAGCCAGCTCCGCAGGACGGTGATGGTCAATTCGGCCGGTTCGGTGACGCCCATTCTCACGGCGTGGTCGAGCAAGCTCACTACGTCGCCGACATAGGCCCGGACCGTGTGCGGCGAACGGTTCCGCTCGGCGGCGAGATGGCGGGCGAACTCGTCAACGGCGTCGCGCATCGCGGTCGGCAGGCCTCGGTACAGCTCGCGGATCGCTGGGCCATGCGTCGACGGTCAGACCAATGCTCGGCCGTCGTCAAGGCGCCACTCCGCGGTACCACCGCGTTCATTGCGATCTTGTCGAGTACCAGGAACTGACAGTGGGCGTGGATCTTGCTGGAACGGACCAGAAAGTGACTTCCTGGCGGGCTTGACGCGGCGGTTAGCTGGTGCGATAGTTCATTACATGACTAATGAACCGACGAACCGCGCAGCGCTTGGCGTTGGCGCTCCCGGTCGCGGGCGTGGCGGGGCGCGATGGACGAGGGTAGGCCGATCTTCGTTCAGATCGCGGAGCAGATCGAGAGCTCGATCATCGACGGCAGCCTGGCCGAGGACGCACAGGTGCCATCGACCAACGAGCTTGCCGCGTTCCACCGGATCAATCCGGCGACCGCCGCGAAGGGCATCAACCAGTTGGTCGACGACGGAATCCTCTACAAAAAACGAGGCATCGGCATGTTCGTCTCCTCCGGGGCCCGGGCGAAGCTTCGTATCCGGCGCCGGGAACAGTTTTCCGACCAGTACCTGCGGCCGCTGCTTGTCGAGGCACACAAGCTCGGCGTGAGCGCGGCGGAGGTCAAAGAGATGATCGACACGTGGGAGAAGAGCCGATGAGCGCCATCGTCACCGTGCGGAACGTGTCCAAGCGCTACGGCAGGGCGGTGGCTCTGGAAGGCGTCACGTTCTCGTTGCAGGAAAACACGATCTACGGTCTGCTCGGACGCAATGGCGCGGGCAAGACCACCCTGATGCAGATCCTTACCGGCCAGGGTTTCGCCACGTCGGGATCGGTCGAGGTGATGGGTGCGGCGCCGTACGAGAACGACGCGAATCTCGCCAACGTGTGCTTCGTGAAGGAGAGCCAGCGCTACCCGGACGCATTCAAGGTGCATCATGCACTCAGTGCCGCCGCGTTACTGTTCCCGAATTGGGACGAGTCCTATGCACAGTCCCTTGTGGACGATTTTCACCTTCCGCGGAGGCGAGGTGTCCGAAAGCTCTCGCGCGGTATGGTGTCGGCGCTCGGCGTCGTGATCGGCCTTGCGTCGCGGGCGCGGCTCACATTCTTCGACGAGCCTTACCTCGGGCTGGACGCCGCGGCTCGGCAGCTGTTCTACGACCGGCTGCTGGCCGACTACGCGAAGCACCCGCGGACCGTGGTTCTGTCGACGCATCTCATCGACGAAGTGGCCGACCTCATCGAGCATGTGCTGGTTCTCGACCGCGGGCGCCTCGTAGTCGACGACGAGGCTGAGCGACTGCGCGGGCAGGTCGTCACCGTGACCGGCCCGACCGCGGCGGTCGACAGCTTCGCCGGTGCCCGCAAGGAACTACACCGTGTCCAACTCGGAGCGGTGGCTCGCGCCACCGTGCGGGGCTCGGTCGACGCCGGCACCCGTGCCTCGGCCGCCGAGCCTCGGCCTCGAGGTCGAGCCGGTTACGTTGCAGCAGCTCGTGGTCAGGCTGACCGGTGTGAACGGCGCCGAGCCCTCGAAGGAGATGTCCCGATGAACCGCCTTCTGCGCGTCGCTCGAGTCCAGCTGACGTCGTGGCCGCTGACGCTGGGCTGGCCACTCGCCATTCTCGCCTCGTCATTCGTCATCAACCTGGCCATCTTCGGCGCCATCGGCGACCAGATCGCGGAGCCGGTCACGGGCGGCCTCGCCAGCATCTACATTGTCCAGTTCATCGTGTGCTGGCAGGCGATCCATCAGTACTTCAGCTTCACCGTTGGCCTGAACGCAACCCGGCGGACGTACTACGCCGCGACCACACTGGTCGTGGTGGGGGAGTCGCTCTTGTTCGCGATTCTGCTCTATGCCTTTGCTCGGATCGAGCAGGCTACCGGCGGCTGGGGGCTCGGGCTGCGGTTCTTCGACCCGCTACCGGTGACCCAGAGCGCTTCTCCCTTGACGATTCTGGTGTATGCCGTGCCGATGGTGTTTGTGAGCTGTTGGGGTCTGTTCGTGGGCACGATCACCAAGCGCTGGGGTGCGAACGGGTTCTTCGCGTTGAGCCTGCTGGGCATTGTGGCACTCGGTGGGCTCGCCGCGTTGATCACGGCGCTGCATGGTTGGTCGGCTGTCGGGAACTGGCTCACCGACCAGTCGGGGCTCGCGCTGACCATCGGCTGGGTGCTGCTGCCGACCGTCATATTCGGCGCCGGCGGGTACGTCCTGCTTCGCCGCGCGGTTCCCTAACCCCGCGAGATCTCGCTCGGCAGCCCGGTCACGTGCGGCGCCTTGCATGGTGCTTCTCGTCACTCTTGCGCCACAACCGATAGCCGGCGTCCTGCGCGGTGACGAAATGACCCCGTTCCAGCGCGGGCATTGTGCGCCGGGCATCACGGGCCGAGACTCCGACCACCGCCGCGATGTCCTCGGCGGTGAGAATCTTCCGCGGCCGTACTCCGTCGAGCACCTGACGCTCCAATGGCGTCAACGTGTCACGGGCGCTCGGCGCGGCTCGCAAGACCGGCGCCAGGTCGATTCCGATGCGGCCGACCTCCTCGATAATGTGCTCGGCCCGGGCGACGAGGGTGGTGCCAATGACCCGTAGCTCCTCGTGGCTCCCATTGGACAGCCCCGAGGTGACCGGTCCGGGTACAGCCATCGCCATCCGGTTGAGGTCTCGGGCGCGCCCCAGAGTGAAACGCGCGCCACTACGCAGGTTCGCCTCCACGAGCACGGTGCCCTTGGTGAGCGCAGCGATGACTCTGTTTCGGACCAGGAATCGGTGCCGATGGGGATCGGCTCCGGGCGGCCATTCGCTCAGCAAGAGACCGCGTTCGGCGATCCGGTCGAAGAGGAGTCGGTGACTCTGGGGGTAGGGCCGGTCGATGCCGCAGGCGAGCACGGCCACCGTGCAGCCGGACGCGGCGAGTGCGCCGCGGTGGGCGGCCGCGTCGATGCCGAACGCACCGCCGGAGATGACCGTCCAACCCCGGTCGGCCAGTCCGTACGCGAGGTCAGCGGCAACATGATCGCCGTACGCCGTACTCGCCCGGGCGCCCACCACCGCAACCGACCGTTCGCAGGCTTCGTTGAGCCGCCACTGACCGCGTAGCCAGATGCAGTGGGGCGGGTCGGTGTCCCGGCTGATGATGTCGCCGGGACGGCTGATGGCCACAAGGTCGTCGAGCTGCGTCGGCCACTCGGTATCTTCTGGGGTGACGATACGGGCCCCGATCTTAACTGTCTGCTCGAGTGCGCGTTCCACCAGTTGCCTTGGGTCCATGTTAGACAGTCGAGCCTCGGTTGCCTGCCGAAGCGCGTCCGGGACGGTGCCGGCTTGAAGTCGGCGCAGAGCCTCTACTGCGCCAACTTCTCTAACCAACAGGCCGAGATCCCGCCTACCTGGTTCAGCCACGTGACCCAATGCGATCCGCGCCAACCGCACCTCATCGGTCACGACGCTCTGCCAATGCGGAGTTCGAGCGCTTCGTCCACATCGGACTTTACTGGTACGGTTCGCCCGTCCAGGTCGGCGATCGTCCAAGCGACTCGGAGTACGCGGTCGTACCCGCGGGCCGAGAGCGTGCCGCGGTCGACCATCTTGGCCAGATCGACGGTAACCGTTGCTGGCAAACGAAATGGCGGTGCCCGCAGGACCGCGCCCGGGGCGCTGGCGTTGACTTGGAACGGGTATCCCATCCACCGATCCGCTGCCGCCGCCCGAGCAGCCACGACGCGTTTGAGCACTTGCGCCGAAGACTCCGGCGGACCGGTGTCGCCAACGAGTGCCGCGGCGCTCACGGGTTTCAGCGTGACCTGGAGGTCGACGCGGTCCAGCAGCGGACCAGAAAGCCGGCTCAGGTAGCGGCGCTTGACGGGCGACGGACAGGTGCATGTGACCGCGCTCCCTTGGCCACATGGGCATTCATTCGACGCAAGTACCAACTGCACGTGCGCGGGGTACTGGAGGCTGCCGTAGGCCCGGGCAAGGATCACGTAACCGTTCTCGAGCGGCTGCCGCAACGCGTTGAGCGCGTACGGTCGAAGCTCTGCGGCCTCGTCCAGAAACAACACGCCCTGGTGGGCAAGGCTCAATGCGCCCGGCCGTGCCAGTCCACTTCCGCCTCCGACAAGCGCCGCCGCCGAACACGTGTGATGCGGGGCCTGGAACGGTGGCCGCCGGATCAACCGGGGCAGGGCCGGCAGGACACCCGCGATGGAATGCAGTGCCGTCACCTCGAGTGCGGCCCCGTCGTCCAGCGGGGGCAGTATGGACGGAAGGCGCTGGGCGAGGAGGGTCTTGCCCGCTCCGGGTGGGCCGAACAGCGCGAGATGGTGGCGCCCAGCCGCAGCCAGCTCGATGACTGTCCGGCCCCGTTCCTGTCCGACTACGTCGGCCAGGTCAGGACCGGCCTCCTCCTCTTCGTCACCGTCCACTGTGGTCGGAGACGGCAGGGCGATGCCCGCCCGTGCGAACTCGATCAGTTGCGTCAGCGTGCCGACCCCGCGCACCTGGACGTCGGGCACGAGCAGCGCTTCGGCCGCGTTATCGGCGGGTACGATCAGCCGCTTGATACCCGCCCGGGTGGCCGAAAGCGCCATCGGCAGGACTCCCCGTACCGGCCGTACCTGTCCGTCAAGACCAAGCTCCCCCACGAGTGCCGCACCGCCGATCGCCCGCAGGCCGAGCAGGCCGGATGCGCCCAGCACGACAATCGCGATCGCTAGGTCGAAACCAGTGCCGCGCTTTGGTAGGTCGGCCGGAAGAAGGTTGACGATGATCCGCCGATGCGGCCAGTCCTCGCCGGCGTTAACGATTGCGGCGCGGACGCGGTCGCGGGCCTCGTTCAGCGACGCGTCGGGGAGCCCGGTCACCGACAGCGTCGGCAGACCCGGCGCGACGTGGGCCTCGACCGTGACGCTGTGACCTTCGAGGCCCACGAGTCCCACCGAACGCACGCGCGCGTATCCCATGTCAGAACGCCCCGATGACATGGTCGATCCGCGCCGGACCGGTGCGTTGCGGCCAGACGCTGATGACGTCGAATCGTAGTTCTCCACGCTCGCGCGGATGGGCCGCGAGCCATTGTGCGGCCGCGGCCCGGGTACGACGGACCTTGCGCCGGTCGACCGCTTCGATGGGTGGTCCGAACCAGCTGCTGCGGCGGGTCTTTACCTCGCAGAAGACGATGAGGTTCGCATCCCGGGCGACCAGATCCAGCTCACCGTCGGGGCAGCGCCAATTCCGGTCGAGGATGTCCATGCCCGCGAGCGCAAGCGTGCGCATCGCCACCCGTTCGCCGTAGGCGCCAACCGCATTCGTGAGCCGAGTCATGCCGCCAAGCTTGTGCGTCGCGGCCGTGACCGGAAGGCCCAAACCAAGATCTGTGGATAACCCGGGCCGGAACCCTGTGGATAAGTTGCACCCGCCGAGAGTCGCCGGTGTTCGGACGTCACGGACCGCGTGCCGCAATGAAGTTTCTATGAGATCGAATACTCATATCTCCGACATGCGGGCCGGAAAGCTGCTGGGCCGGACGGAATCACCTGGTGATTGCGGATGCTATCCGGGCTCTCGAATAATCATTACCGGCGGTCATCACAGGACGGCCGAAATAGCGCAGAGAGTAATGTCGGAAGACATGGATCCGATGACTCTTATCCAAGTCCTGATAAGGCCGCCATCATGATGGTAGACGAGATCAACATTTGCGGCGACCTGGGCTTTCGCGCCTACGTCATCCATCCCAGCGACGCCCCAACCACCGACCTCTGGGTATGTCTACGCAGCCAACAATCGGTAGCGCGACGGGGGTGGCTCGGTTGTTGGAGCCTGGCCGGGTCGGATATTACGCCCGATCGGCTTCGGCAATTCGTGGCGAATCTGGCTGATATCGTGGAGCGCAACGGTTGCACTGGTCCCATGGGTCCATTTCTGGATGGGCATCACTTCTTCGAGGGTTGGAAAACATGGGGCATGGGTGTGCCGGATCCGCTTCACGGCATCGGCGTTGATGAGGTGATTTCGGGAGTTACGGCTCATTACGACATCGACTCGTACGTCCACGGTGGACCAGGCATCTGATCGAAGCGTGTCTGTCCTTTTGTACGTCGGCGCGGATGACAGTTCGTAGCGCCAGGGCCAAGGCGTGCGCTGATGTGTGCCGACGTGCGGGGTGGTTGCTTTCACGGTTGCTGTCGACAGCATTGACAACCGCAGTGATATCGATGTGACAGCAACCCCGAGGCCGCACGGAGGTAATGACGATTGACGATCTGTGGTTTGTCGCCCCTGGCTGCCTGGGCCCGTTGTCCGGTGGCGGGCCGCGCAGCTGCACGTCCGGCGCACCCTCGCGAGGACGCCGGGCGGGGCGACCTTCCAGGACGTGAAGACCCACCGTTCAGCCCGGTGCATCACCATCCCGGCCGAGTGCGTCACCGAACTGCGCTGGGACCACCTGGCGCCAGCAAGGCGACCGGGCCGGCGACGCCGGGCGGGATCTCGGGCTCGTCTTCACCCGATCCACCGGCGGGCCACTCGACGCGCGTACGTGCACTGCAACCACCACGCCCTCTGCGACGCCGCCGGCATCCGCCGAGTCAGGTTCCACGACCTCAGACATTCAGCAGCCTCGCTCCTCCTCGAACAGGGCGTGGAACTCGTCGTGGTCAAGAACCTGCTCGGCCACGCCCAGATCAGCATCACCGCCAACATCTACACCCACGTCCGGCCCCGGCTCCAGCGCCAGGCGATCGAACCATGGGAAAGCGCTGCGCGACGACCAGCCCGACAAAGGCGAGGAAGACGACGGTGAGGACGGCGAAGGCGACGATCCGCCCATCCTCGTCCCCGCCTGAGACATCATCCACGCAGTTGAGCGCGCCCCTCGGTCCGCCGATCGAGGGGCGCGTCCGCGTCTACCGGCCATCGTGCTGGCATAATCAGGGCGCCCTGAGCCGCCCACCGCGCCAACCAGCCACCGGCCCGCCGCGCCACCAGCCGACCAGGCTGCGATCCTGGCTGCTGGGGTTGCTCGTCCTCCTAGTGTCCACTGTGGTCGGTATAGGTCAGCCATCGTCGATGGTGTGGTCTCAGTCACAAACACTGTGCGCTGACGTTGCTGCCAACCCGCCCACTCGGCCAGTACCGACCTCCTGGACTATCGAGTAACCGCAGGTCACAGCCACGGGCCACCGGCAGCCTTCGATGCACAGAGAACAGCGCACTAAACACACTATGTACTCGCCGGCAACACGCCAGTGCTTGTCCATAACACCTGCGGGGCGAACGCATCAAATCGGCCATCGCAAATCGCGGCGCGTTTCGGCTACTCGACTGCATAGATCAAGGATGCGATTCATCGCGTTAAACGCCGGAATGCCACGCGGCGGGCCGACAAGAAACCCCGATGTCGTTGTAGACCGCTACACCGGGGAGGTATCGTCAAGTTGCCCGACGGAACCCCAAGCCGCGATTCCATCGGCAACATCCTAGATTATCTTCCGGAGAGGCCGTGAACAGTGAGGCGTGGGCCTGAGTCGATTTGAGAATCTCAAGTCCACATCTGAGCGCAGATGAGATCAGCGCACTCATGGAAGGTCAAAACTCGGCGAAACCGGGCAATCCATGGGCGAGTAACTTGACAACTGACAGCGCCGCCAGCCTTAATGATCAACTTGAAATGGCAAAGGAATACATCAAGAGTAAGGAACTCGCGCTGGAGCGACTGGTCGACCACGACGCGAGCCTGAGTATCGGGTGGACGCCGCGAAGTCCCCAAGATGGCATCATCCTAGACCACGAGCTGATATCTCTTCTTGCGAAGTCCCGGATCTATCTACTGCTAGATACATACGTGGAGTAGGACTTCGGTCGTGCGACTACTGGCAGTTTGACGACGTTCCCCGCCCAATTACCAAAGCGAGACTGCCCGAGCAGCAACCACGTACAACCTCACGGTCGCTCGGGGGAGGTGACACACTGATGGCCGAGGTTGAGTTCTACGACGTCGTCAGAATCAGGGTCGGTGATAGGCCGTCGCGTTGGGAGTGGCTAATCGACGGGGAATCGTGGTAGGCATGTCTGGCGAACGCGGCGAGATGTCCTTTGCAGTGCTAGTTGGAGACAGGACCTACATGTTCGCCGGACCTGATCTCGACCGCACTGGTGAGCGGGTCGAACTCGGCGGTATATAGTGGTGAAGTAATTAAGGTCGAGCCAGACCCGTACAACGATGACGACCCCAGACTTGATGCGATAAGGTGCGGATGGCCATGAACCTGGCGCTGCCGCAGCTCTCCCGCATGGCGTGCATCGATCTCCAAAAGCCATTCATTGCGGTCGGGCGCGTCGTCGTCCTCGCCGCGTGCATGTAAGACGGCTCGATAGAATTGATTCGTGATCATAAGGGGAGCCAAGCGCGACGATTGGCTGCGGATCTGGCCGTTTTTCGAGGCGATCGTCGCCGACGGGCAGACTTATGCCTACCCCGACGACCTGACGATCGAGACCGCGCGTCCACTGTGGATGGAGCCGCCGCCGAGTCACGTGATCGTGGCAGAGGAGGACGGCGTGGTGCTGGGCTCAGCGAAGATGGGGCCGAACCGGCCCGGTCGGGGGGCGCACATCGCCACCGCCAGCTTCATGGTCAACCCGGCGTACCAGGGGCGAGGCACCGGTCGGGCCATGGGGGAGTACGCGCTCGACTGGGCGCGAAACGCGGGCTACCACGGGATGCAGTTCAACGCCGTCGTCGAGACGAATACGAGCGCGGTACGGCTGTGGCAGTCGCTGGGATTCGAGATCCTGACCACGGTGCCGGACGCGTTCAATCATCGTCTGCACGGACTTGTGGGGCTGCACATTATGTACCAGCGGCTCGCGCACCAAGACGCGCCTGACCAGGGGCGGCCTGCGGCGGCGATACATCGGAACGTATCGGGGGCGGAACAAAGGAACGGGCGGTAGGACGAGCCGCAACAGACGGTCCCACAGTTTCGAACTGATGAGCGCGACCAAAATCCCGATGACCCACGGCGTCCACTGCGATGTGAGCGCCCGATACACCCGCTGCGCAGCCCGAGGGCGCACCACCTCGCTGAGCACAGTGACCGATACGCCAGTAACGCCCTCCGCGACCGGGATGGTCGTTACCTGTTGCGAGTCTGCCCGCACAGTCGAGCCCGAGGCGGGCGTAGTGGCACCGAGTGCACCATCGGGAAGTGTCAGCACGACGCGGGAACCCTCCCCGACAACGAGCGGCATCGTATGTCCGTCAACGACGAGGCCCCCCAGATCGAGCGGGATGGCCATATTCACACTGACCGGCGTGCCGCTGCGAGGCGTGATCGTGCGGGTCCGTTCAAGAGTCCGTACTGCAGCCGAGCCCGCGGGAGCAGATGTCCACCCCAACGGCGACCCGTGGGTCGAATCGTCCAGGACGATCTCTTCATCCAGCACGAGCTCCGCCCCTTCCAGATGGCCAGATCCCGAATAGACCACCGATAATCCAGCGCGGGCGGTTGGACGGGTGGACCTGGCATCGATCACTGCGGGCAGGGCGGCTAGCCCGAGTCCAATGAGTAGGACTGCAGTGCCGATGCCGACCACGGGCCGGCGGCGTATCAACCGGACCATTCCGCCCAGCAACCATGCGACGGTCAGGCCGGCCATCGCCGCGGCGACGGCCCAGTAGTGCCCGGTCGACACGGTCGCCGCCACGACAAGGACGAGCAGCAGCGCAACAGTGGCCGCGCTGATCCAGCGGGCCATCGGATGAGGTCGCGAATGTCGGGATACATCCACAGTGTCGGCGCCGTCCGGTCCTGAGTTCACCGCAATACGGAAATCGGTCAACCGCGACATGCCGACGGGTAACTGGAACCCGGTCACCTGGTCGCCTACGGTGCGAGCCGTGGACGCTGAGAGCACCGCCGAGGAACCCAACGAAGAACGGCCGAAGAGCACCCGTACCGCCCCTAGGTCCCGGTCGGCCGAACGGCGCACGACCGAACTGCGCCCTAGCGAGGTCCGCACGCCCGACCGTCCGGCCCCAGAGATCGTGGCTGAGCCTCCCACCGCCGAAACGCGCGGCACCGAGTACCGGGCGGCGGAGTCACGCCCCGTGCCGACCAATATCTATCGCGCCCGGCGCCCAGCGGTGGCAATCCTCCTGATCATCCCAGCCGTCGCCGTCGGACTTCTTCTGATCCGGGCACTCGCGATCTCCGCGTTCGGCAACCCCTTCCTGATCGGCGGTGTGATCGCCAGCGCCTGCGCGCTTGCAGCTCTTCCGCTGATCGTGGCCGGCCTGTACGGATTGGTGACCGGGGCTGCCCACGGCGCCGAGCACTACGGATTCAAGGTGTGGGCCCGGCCGCCGCTGGCGTACCTCCTCGTCGGCATCGCCCTCGCCATTGCGGCCGGCCTCGCCATCCGCTGACCCGAAAAACCTCGCGATCTAGGGCAAATACGCGCGATCGGAGATCCACCAACGCGCATTTCCCCAAGATCGGCGGCGGGGGCGGGCCAAGATCGGCGGAAAGGCGAGCCAACATCGGCGGCAGGGGCGGACCAAGATCGGGGCCTGAGAGGACAGCGCCGTGGGCCAGGGGGGCGCACCAGCGTGGAGGGTGCGTAGACTTGCGGACGGCGACCGCCGCGGGCGGTCGACCTCGCGTGCCCTTCTTGCGATCCTGACCGCCAACAGTGTGCGGAGCGGGACAAAGCGGCGGCCTCCCTGGTCTCGATGCCACTACGGCTCGGGCGCCACAACGGCCGACGACCGGGCGCCAGGGCAGCGGGCCGCCCGGTCCGCCGCGACAACCAGGGGTAAGGAGCGGTCATGGCCGTCGTGACCATGCGCCAGTTGCTGGAGAGCGGTGTCCACTTCGGTCACCAGACCCGGCGCTGGAACCCGAAGATGAAGCGGTTCATCTTCACCGAGCGCAACGGTATCTACATCATCGACCTGCGCCAGACCCTCGATTACATCGACAAGGCGTTCGACTACGTGCGCTCGACTGTGGCCGAGGGCGGCAGCATCCTGTTCGTGGGGACGAAGAAGCAGGCCCAGGAGGCGATCGCCGAGCAGGCGTCGCGGGTCGGCATGCCGTACGTCAACCATCGCTGGCTGGGCGGCATGTTGACCAACTTCAACACCGTCTTCAAGCGGCTGCAGCGAATGAAGGAACTCGAGGCGATCGAGCTGACCGGAACTGCCCAGGGCTTCACGAAGAAGGAAACCCTGCAGCTGCAGCGCGAGAAGATCAAGCTCACGAAGACGCTCGGCGGTCTGCGGGACATGTCCCGGGTACCGGCCGCGGTGTGGATCGTCGATACCAAGAAGGAGCACATCGCTGTCGACGAGGCCCGCAAGCTGGGCATCCCGGTAATCGCCGTGCTCGACACGAACTGCGACCCGGACGAGGTCGACTTCCCGATCCCGGGCAACGACGACGCCATCCGTTCGGCGGCGCTGCTCACACGGGTGGTCGCCGACGCCGTGGCCGAAGGCCTGATCGCCCGGTCCGGCAAGGCGCTGCGCGCCGGCGCGGCCGAGGCGAAGCCGGAGCCCGGTACGGTCGCCAGCGACGAGCCGCTGCCCGAGTGGGAGCGGGAGCTGCTCGAGGGCACCAAGGCCGAAGACGTCGCCTCGGCCGCGGCCGACGACCTGAGCCGATCAATCAAAATTAGCAGCGAGAGATATATGTCGAACTTCACTACAGCGGACGTCAAGCGCCTCCGGGACCTCACCGGCAGCGGGATGATGGACTGCAAGAAGGCGCTGGAGGAGGCGGACGGCGACTTCGACAAGGCGGTCGAGATTCTTCGCATCAAGGGAGCGAAGGACGTCGGCAAGCGCGCCGGCCGTACCGCCGCGAACGGGTTGGTCGCCCACTCCGGCAACGCCCTGCTGGAACTCAACTGCGAGACCGACTTCGTCGCGAAGAGTCCGGACTTCATCGAGCTGGCTCAGACCCTGGTGTCCTTTGTGGACAGGACTAAGCCGGCCGACGTCGAGGCGCTGCTCGCGGCGAAGCTGGCGGACGGCCGTACGGTGGCTGAGACCGTGGAGGCCGCGTCCGCCAAGATCGGCGAGAAGCTGGTCGTCAATCGGTTCGCCGTGCTTGACGGCGACCTTGCGATCTACATGCACCGCAAGAGCCCGGACCTTCCGCCGCAGGTCGGCGTGGCCGTCCAGTACAGCGGCAAGAACGACGAGGCGGCCGTGTCGGACGCCCGGGGCATCGCGATGCAGATCGCGGCCATGCGCCCGAAGTACGTCACCCGCGAGGAGGTGCCCGCGGACGTAGTCACGACCGAGCGGCGCATCGCCGAGGAGACCGCTCGCGAGGAGGGTAAGCCGGAGGCGGCGCTGCCCAAGATCGTTGAAGGTCGGGTCAACGGCTTCTTTAGGGACTTCGTCCTGATCGAGCAGGCTTCGGTCGCGGACAACAAGAAGACGGTCAAGCAGGTGCTCGCCGAGGCCGGCATTGAAGTGACACGGTTTGTCCGATTTGAGGTTGGTCAGGCTTAACCAAAGTCAGCAATAACCACCAGAGGGGGTCGCCCGTGTTCTTCGGCACGCAGGCGGCCCCTCTGTATGACGCGCCGTGACTCCCGAGGGGGTTGAATGGACGTCATGAGGCAAGGGTGGGGGGCGTGGTGACGGGAACGGTTGCGCCGGAGGACAAGCGCCGCGGCGGCCAGCGGGGACGCCATGGCGCGGGCACGGCGTGTGGTGCTCAAGCTCTCCGGTGAGGTCTTCGGCGGCGGCAAGGTCGGTGTCGACCCCGATGTCGTACAGGCTCTGGCCCGGCAGATCGCGGCCGTGGTCCGCCGTGGCATGCAGGTCGCCGTCGTGGTCGGCGGCGGCAACTTCTTCCGCGGCGCCGAGCTGCAGGAGCGTGGCATGGACCGCGGCCGGGCCGACTACATGGGCATGCTCGGTACGGTCATGAATTGCCTCGCACTGCAGGACTCCCTAGAGAACGAGGGCATCGAGACCCGGGTCCAGACCGCCATCTCGATGGCGCAGATCGCGGAGCCCTACATCCCCCGCCGGGCGATCCGCCACCTGGAGAAGGGCCGGGTCGTCATCTTCGGCGCCGGTGCCGGCATGCCGTACTTCACCACCGATACGGTCGCCGCTCAACGAGCCCTGGAGATCCACGCCGACATCGTGCTGATGAGCAAGAACGGCGTCGACGGCGTCTACACAGCCGATCCCCGCACAGACCCCAACGCCCGCAAGCTCGACACCGTCACCTTCGAAGATGCGCTGCGCCGCGGGCTCAAGGTGGTGGACGCGGCCGCGTTCAGCCTGTGCCAGGAGAACCGGCTTCCCATGCTGGTGTTCGGCGCCGAGGGACAGGACACCATTTCCCGGGCGATCACCGGCGACAAGATCGGAACCCTCATCACGACCGGACCGACACATGCCGCCGGCTAATACAGGCCCGGCACGGCCGGTACGACAGGAACGACCCAGGTCCACCACTTCCAGCCCTCGAAGGAGGCGACGGAGCACGTGATCGACGAGACCCTCTTCGAAGCCGAGGAGAAGATGGAGCGGGCGATCGAGTTCGCCAAGGAAGAGTTCTCCGCGATCCGTACGGGTCGCGCCACCCCCGCCATGTTCAGTCGCATCATGATCGACTACTACGGAGCGCCGACTCCCTTGCCGAATATGGCCTCGATCGCCGTTCCCGAACCCCGCATGGTGATCATCAAGCCCCATGACCCTACCCAACTCAAGGCGATGGAGAAGGCGATCCGGGACTCCGACCTCGGCGTCAACCCCAACAACGAGGGCACGCAGATCCGGATCATCGTCCCCCAGATGACCGAAGAGCGCCGCCGCGACATGATCAAGGTCGCTCGCCACAAGGCTGAGGACTCGAGGGTCGCGATCCGCAACGTTCGGCGCAAGGCGAAGGAGGAGCTCGACCGCATCGTCAAGGACGGTGAGGCCGGCGAGGACGACGGACGACGGGCGGAGAAGGAGCTCGACGACCTGACCCACCGCTTCGTCGCGCACGTCGACGAGTTGCTCAAGCACAAGGAAGCGGAGTTGCTCGAGGTCTGATGTCCTACCTCGACGAGCCGGAAGACGAGTACCGAGCGGACGAAGGCCGGTCGGGCCGTAGTGGTCGGCGCGGTGGCCGGCGGGCGACGCAACCCGCCCGCCCAGCCTGGGACGCCGCCACCTATGGCGTCCCGGACGACTCCCGGCGGCCGGTGCGCCGGTCGGGGTCGGGGCCGCCCTCGGCGGACTACCCGTCAGACCGGTACTCGTCCGACCCCTACCCGTCGAACCCGCCCCCGCAAGACTCGTACACCTCGAGCCCGTACCAGCCAGACCCGTACACGTCGAGTCCGTACGAGCCTGACTCGTTCACGTCGAGTCCGTACCCGCCGGATTCCTATTCTTCGAATCCGTACCAGCCCGACCCGTACGCCCCTGACTCCGCGGATACCGACGGCTACGGCCGGGCCCGGGGTGCCGAGATGTACCCGGCCGGCACCGAGCCGTACTCCGCCGCCTCGAGTGGCTATCCGGCCGCGGCATACCCGGCACCGCCGGACAGCTACGCACCGGGCGACTACACGTCGTACCAGGCCGAGCCCGAGCCGAGACACCGTGACGATGAGGGACCACCGACCTACGTCGCGTCCGGGCTCTACCTTGACGCCGCGGATGGCGGACCCGGGCCGGCCGTCGCCCGGCCCTTCGGCGACTACCCCGGCGGAGGAGACGAACCCGCTCCCGCGCCCGCAGGGTCAAAGGGCGGTCGCAACCTACCGGCCGCGATCGGCGTCGGCGTGGGCCTGGGTGCCCTGGTGCTCGTCTCCCTGTTCGTGTGGCGTCCGGCGTTCCTCGCGGTTGTCGCCGTCGCGGTCGCGGTCGGGATCTGGGAGCTGGTCCGGGCCGTGCGCACGACCGGGGCGAACCCGCCGCTGATCCCGCTACTCGCCGGCGGTGTCCTCATGACGGGACTGGCTTGGTGGGGAGCGGCCGACGGTCTCACGTTCGGACTTATGATCACCGTGCTCGCGGTGATGGTGTGGCGGTTCGCCGACGGCGTCGCCGGGTACAGCCGAGACGTGACAATGGCCACATTGGTGGCCGTCTATGTTCCGTTTCTCGGTGGATTTGCCGCGATGCTCGCCAGTCCGGACGACGGTGCGATGCGGGTGATCGTGACCCTCGCCGCGGTGGTGCTCTCCGACACCGGCGGGTACATTGTCGGCGCCAAGCTGGGCCGGCACTCTATGGCGCCATTAGTCAGCCCTAAGAAGTCGTGGGAAGGGCTCGCCGGGTCGCTCGGCGTCACCGCGATCGGCAGCGCCGTGCTGCTCCTGGTGGTGTTCCACGTGTCACTGTGGTGGGGCCTGCTGTTCGGCCTCGCGGTCTCGGCTGCCTCGGTAGTCGGCGATCTCGGCGAGTCGATGATCAAGCGGGATCTTGGCGTGAAGGACATGAGCAACCTCCTGCCCGGGCACGGCGGCCTCATGGACCGGCTCGATTCGATCCTGTTCGCCGCCCCGACGGCCTATCTGATGCTGACGGTGATCGCACCCGTCTGAGCCCACGCCCGTGGGGCGATCCCGCGACCTTGCGCGTGAGGACGCACACGCGCCGCGACGTCTTGTGCACGCACGTGGGAGGATGGGTGGCGCCATGACGACCCTTCCCCTGGTCAAGCCGGACGTGCCTACCCGACGGCGCGCATCATTGCCGCCTCGACATCTGGCCGACCTCGATCTGGCGGGCCGCCGGGAGGTCGTGGCGAAACTTGGGGAGAAGCCGTACCGGGCCGGCCAGCTGTCGCAGCACTACTTCGGCCGGCTGGTGCGCGACCCGGCCGCCATGACCGACGTACCGGCCGCGACTCGGGCCCGGCTCGCCGAGGCGCTGATGCCGGCGTTGCTGACCCCGGTACGCGAGCTCTCATGTGACAACGGCACGACTCGCAAGACGCTGTGGCGATTGCATGACGGCTCGCTCGTGGAGAGCGTGCTGATGGGCTACTCGGACCGCGTGACCCTGTGCGTGAGCAGCCAGGCCGGGTGCGGCATGGGGTGCCCGTTCTGCGCGACCGGGCAGGCCGGTCTCACGCGGAACCTCTCCACGGCCGAGATCGTCGATCAGGTGGTCTGGTTCGCGGGGGTGGCCGCGAGCGGGATCATGCCAGACGTGCCGCCTCGCCTGTCCCGGGTGGTCTTCATGGGCATGGGCGAGCCGCTGGCGAACTATTCGAGGGTGGTGGACGCGGTACGGCGGCTCACCTCGCCGGCGCCGGAAGGCCTCGGCCTTTCCCAGCGCCACATCACCGTCTCAACCGTTGGACTCGTTCCGGTGATGCGCCGCCTGGCCGACGAGGATCTCGCGGTCACTCTTGCGCTTTCGCTCCATGCGCCCGATGATGATCTGCGCGACGAGCTTGTACCCGTCAACTTGCGTTGGAAGGTCGCCGAGGTGCTCCAGGCTGCGTGGGACTATGCCGCGCGCACGGGACGGCGCGTCTCCATCGAGTACGCGCTCATCCGGGACGTGAACGACCAACCGTGGCGAGCCGATCTCCTCGGCCGACTGTTGGCCAACAAGCTTGTGCACGTCAACCTCATCCCGCTCAATCCCACTCCCGGTTCGCGTTGGGACGCCAGCCCCAAACCCGTGGAGCGGGAGTTCGTCCGCCGGCTACGTGCCGCGGGCGTCGCGGCGAGCGTACGCGACACGCGAGGGCGGGAGATCGACGGCGCATGTGGACAGCTCGCCGCAACCGAGGCGGGAATGGAAAGCGCTTCAACCAATCGTGAGTTTGTGCAAGATCCTGTTGGATTCACCGGCAAACTCGTGCAGGCTGGTTGGGCGAGTCCACGGGGGCCGAAAGGAAAGGCGAAACAGTGACGAGTCAGGGTCAGCGGTTTAGGCGGCGCGCGCTCCGGCGCGGATACAAGGTCGACGAGGTGGATGCGTTCCTCGACCGGGTGGAGGCCACGCTGACGGGCGAGTCGATCGGTGCCTCGGCGAGTGCCCAGGAGGTGCACGACGTCGTCTTCCGGGTTCGGTTCGGTGGCTACGACGAGTGGCAGGTGGACCTCCACCTCGACCGCGTCGAGCGCCAACTTGGTGATCTGGAAGAGCGCACCGGTGGCTTCGCGCGGACGGCTGGTCCCCGCGGTGGCTTCAGCAGCCTGCGCGATGAGCCACTGGAAATCCGCCGTTCGCCGATGCCCGCTCCGCCGATGCCGCAGCGCCCGCTGACGCCGGCCGCGCAGATGTCCGGACCGCCTATGCTCGGCGGCGGCATGATGGCGCCGCCTATGTCCGGCCCGCCCATGCGTCCGATGTCATCCCCACCCATGCGTCCGATGTCGGCCCCGCCCATGCGGCCGATGTCGGCGCCTCCGATGCGGCCGATGTCCGGGCCGCCGATGGGTCGTCCCATGTCGGGTCCGCCGATGGGCGGCGGTGGCTACCCGCGCTTCGACGACACTGACCACGGACCGAGCACTTTCGGTCGCGACTTCGGCGGTCGTCGTGGCCGGATGGACATGACCCACGAGATGCGGTTCGACCTCAACGGCTCCGGCCCGGGTATGGGCGGACCGCACCCGTCCGAGTTGCAGCGCATCGACGCCATGCGGCGCACGTTCACCGCCCGGCGCTTCGGCAGTGGCTATGACGCGATCCAGGTCAACCGGCTCTTCGACGCCATCATCGCGTCACTGTCGGGCCGCTCCGGCATGCCGCTGTCCGAGTCCGAGCTGGACCCGAACCAGTTCAGTCTCGTGCCCGGTGGCTACTTCGAGGCCGAGGTGAACCAGGCCCTCCGCGAGGTACGCGAGCTCGTCCGCCGCTAGAGAAGAATGATCGCGGGCTTCCGACAGATGGCGCAGAAGACTGCAGCGATGCGTCGGAAAGTCGAGATCTAGCTCTTGAGGCCGGCCTTTCGAAGGACGACGTCGAGAACCAGGATCAGCGCGAGCAGGCCGGCGATGGAGACCAGGAAGACCTTCTCCACCCCACCCTTGTGATTGCCGACGAACGCCATCAGCACCAGCGCGATGATCGTGACGACAGCCCCGAGCGTGGCCAGGCGCGGGCTGACCGTGCGACGGTGCTGGTCCGGTGAGGTCACCTCCTCGTGGTGCTCGACGTGGGCCTCCTGGTGCTCGACGCGAGCGACCTCGTCCCCGGTCACGGCAATCCCTCCTCGTCGCCTGATGCGTGATCAGTCTCGCACAGCGGTACGGCCGGCCGGGGGGCGGTCAGCAGCGAGGATCCGACTGGCGTGGCCCGACCCGATTGGTAGCGTCGTGGCGTGCAGATCACGGGTACCGGACACGCGAGCATGAGGATCGACACCGGGGCGGGCAGCATCCTGTGCGACCCATGGGTCAATCCGGCGTACTTCGCGTCGTGGTTTCCGTTCCCGGACAACTCACATCTGGACTGGGAGACTCTCGGCCAGGTCGACTTCCTCTACGTGAGCCACCTGCATCGCGACCATTTCGACGCGGCCCACCTGCGCCGCTACGTGTCAAAGACCGCCACCGTACTGCTGCCGGAGTACCCGACCAGCCAGCTCGAGGACGAGCTGCGGGAGGTCGGCTTCACTCGCTTCATCAAGACGGTGAGCAATGAGGTCGTCGAGCTCGACGGCGGCCTGAAGGTCATGATCCAGGCGCTGACCTCGCCGACCGACGGACCGATCGGTGACTCGTCACTGTGGGTGGAGTACGACGGGGTGCGGCTGCTCAACCAGAACGACGCTCGCCCGACGGATCTGTCTCTCTTCACCGAACTGGGCCACGTGCACGCGCACATGCTGCAGTTCTCGGGAGCCATCTGGTACCCGATGGTGTACGAGCTGCCCGAGAACGCGAAGACCGCATTCGGCAAGCAGAAGCGCGACCGGCAGTTCGACCGTACCTGGCGTTACATCGATGACCTTAAGGCGAGCTGGGTCTTTCCGATCGCCGGCCCGCCGTGTTTCCTTGACGACGAGCTGTGGCACCTCAACGACATACCCGGCGGAGCCGGAAAACATGGCTCTAGCGGGGATGAGGGGAACATCTTTCCGGACCAGAGCGTGTTCCTGTCCGAGTACCAGAAGATCGGGCGCGACAACGGCGTGGTGCTGCTGCCCGGCTCGGTGGCGACCGTGTCCACAGAGGACTGTACGACGAAGCATCCGGTCGCCGATCTGGACGAGTTCTTCGCCAACAAGGAGCAGTACCTCAAGGACTACCGGGAGCGGCAGCGACCCGTAATCGAGGCGGCCAAGGTGTCCTGGCGCCACCCCGACGTCGACGTTGTAGCCGAAATGAAGCGGCGCATCGAGCCTCTGCTGGACGAGTCCATCTACCTGGCAAAGGGCGTGGGCGGGCCGGTACGGTTCGATCTGGTCGGGTACGACGGCGAGTCCGTTGAGTCCATTGTGGTCGATTTCCCGGGGAAAGAGGTCCGGCCGTACGCCGACGAGAAGGTCCGCTACCGTTTCCGCACGCAACGGTCCCTTGTGGAGCATCTGCTCTTCGTCGAGGAGGTGGACTGGGTCAACTCCCTGTTCCTGTCCTGCCGCTTCTCCGCTGCCCGGATCGGGCAGTACAACGAGTTCGTGTACGCCTTTTTCAAATGCCTGTCCGAAGAACGGCTGCAGTACGCCGAGGGCTGGTACGACGAGCACGAGCGAAGCACCGATGCCGAGGACATCACCCTCGACGGCTGGACGATCCAGCGCCGATGCCCGCACCTGAAGGCGGACCTGACGCGGTTCGGAATCATCGATAGCGGCACATTGACGTGTCAGCTGCACGGCTGGAGGTTCGACCTGGCGAGCGGCAAGTGCCTCACGAGCGTCGCCCACCCGCTCCGCGCTCGCCCGGCCGACGCCGATTGAGGCCGCGTCCGACGCCGGCCGAGGACTCACGCAACGACCTTGGGCGAAAGCGGGTGATCGGAGATCGACTAGCGCGCATTTCTCCAAGGTCAGCGAGGTTTTGGTACCTCCGCATAGGCGAGATGAAGACGCGCGCGGGCGTCGGCGATCGCCTGGTGAGCGTCGCGAACGGAGCGGGCGAGTTCGTCCAGTGTGGACGGCGCGAGCTTGGGTACGACCAAGGACAGCACGTCGTAGGGAGTGATCCGGCGACGGGAGCTTGACGTTCCGGTCCCTAGTGGACGCAACTGCGCTCGGGCAGACGGGGAGTAGAGCAACCCGAGCACCGCGTGCGGATCTATCGTCGCCCGGAACACGGCGAACTCGGCCGATATCTGAACCGGTTTCCCCGGCGGTACCACGGTGGCTCGAAGGGTGGCCGGGTTCAGCAACGACACGATGAGATCCCCAGGATCCGCGAGTACACCGGGCGTCCGAGGCTGAAGCGAATGCGCGGCATGCCAGTCGACCACGCCGAGGTCGTCAATGTGCAACACCGAGACGAACGGTGTGGTGACCGCCCGGCACCGCCGCGGCGGCAGCGCCGTGAGGAAATCGGCCAGGGTGACCCCGCCCGCGGCGGTCAGCCGCTGGCGGGCGTCCATCGTGGCCGGGTCGAGGCGGGAGGGGTCGAGGCTGCGGACCGCGTCGGCCGGGGCAATCGCCACCAAGGGTGACTCGCTGGCGACGAGGATTGCGTCGGACGCGGCCGACGCGAGGCCGTCGGAGACGAGCGAAGCCACCAGCGGAAGCTGGTCGCCGCCGGGATCGGGCGCGGCCCGGCCCGCCTGGCGGATGTAGCCGACATGGTCGGCCCGGGCCAATGCCACCCGATGGCGAGCGGGCGCCGGGCCGTGGCGGAGGAACACGGCGCTCGTCTTGGCCACCGTGCCACTGAGCGAGAACGTCACCGTGGGCAGCGACACCGAAGCGAGCAGCGTGACATCCATCGCCGGCGACGGGCCCCAGAGCAGATCGGAAACGGGCGCCGACGCGAGCACGCCATCGGGGAGCACGATGCCGAGTACCCCGCCCGGCGCCAGCAATTGCAGGGAGCGCGCCAGGCAGGCCACACTCGGGTCGATCCGAGAACGTCCCGCCAGTCTCGGCAGGACCGAGGCGGCCAGGGCCACGCCGGCGGGAGAATCGTACTTTCCTTCACCGAATGGCGGATTGGTCAGGATCAGCGGCAACCGTCCCACGAGGCCATCCATAGTGGAGTCGGTCACCGAGTCCATCACCGTCCACACAAGAGGGTGATGCACGCCGTACAGGAGCATGTTGATGGACGCCTTCGCGACCGCTGAGGACGAGACGTCGGAGCCGAACGGTCCACATTCGAGCATCCTGCGCGCCATGGGGAAGTCGGACTCGCGCAGCGACGCCAGAATCGCGACGAGGAACCGCCCCGTGCCACAGAACGGATCTCCGAATCCCGGCCCGGTCACGTGCTCAGCGAGTGTGGTGACGAGCGGCAGCGCGACGGACGCCATCATCCGGGCCACGGCACTCGGAGTGAGATAGGTACCGAGCCCGCCGGTGTGGTCATAGCGCCCAGCGAGCAGGGCGTCGAACGCCGTACCCAGGCTGTCCTGGACATCGGAGCCGGACAGGATCTCATCGACGATGCCATCCGCGGCGGCGAGGACGTCGCCCGCCGACAACCGGAACGGCTCGTCCAGCGGCCAGATCGGGTGGGTGCCGCCGGCGGGGTCACGCGATCGCAGCGACGGGTCATCCAAGGCGGCCGCGAACGCCGCTCGGTGATCGTCGACGCGGGAACCGGTACGAAACGACCAGAGCCGAATGAGCAGGAGCTTGGCGACCTCCTCGACCGCGTCGTTGCTCGACCGCAATCCACCCCGTCGGTAGACGAGCTGGTGCAGCGCGTCGAACCGGCGCGCGAGCGCGATCTCGGCGGTGCCCCAGGACCCGGCGACGCCCAGCGGCGGGGGCGCATCGGCCAGCATGGCGTGGACCCTAGCGAACTCGGCGCGGGGGCCGCGGTCGGCGCCCCGTGTGCCGGTCTGCATAGTTGACTGCGTCCACACGTGGAGGGAGACACATGTTCGGGTGGTGGGGGCGTGTCCTCGTGCGGATGCGTTGGTTCGTGCTCCTCGCCTCGGTCGCCCTCGTGGCGGTCGGTGTGGCCTGGGGCACCGGCATCTTTGGCTCGCTCAAGGGCGGGGGCTTCGACGACCCGAGTAGCGAGTCCAGCCAGGCGTACGCCCGCATCAGCCAGGTTTTCGGCCCACTCGGCGACGACGTTGTCGTGCTGTACTCGTCGCCGACGGCGACCGCCGACGAGCCCGGCTTGGCGAACCCGGTACGCGCGGTGCTCGCCTCGCTCGAGGGCCGCCCGGAAGTCGCTGAGGTGATGTCCGTCTACACCACCCAGTCGCCGCAGTTCGTGTCGGCCGACGGTCACGCCACCTATATCGGGCTGCGGCTGCGGCCGGGCGAGGAAGACGCGAAGGTCGCCGACCTCACCGCCCTCGAGCCTTTGCTCGCCGCCGGGGGCGACGTACGCACCGAGATCGGCGGCGGATATGCCTTCCTGCGCGACGCCAACAAGCAGATCGAGCGCGACATCGTCCGGGCCGAGGTGCTGTCGATGCCGGTCCTTCTCGTGCTGTTGCTGCTCATCTTCCGTGGCCTGGTCGCCGCGCTGACGCCGCTCGTGGTGGGCGGCGTGGCCATCCTGGGTGGGTTCGTGGTGACGCGAATGGTGGCGGGCTTCACCGACGTCTCGGTCTTCGCGGCCAACGTGATCACGCTACTGGGCCTGGGCATGGCGATCGACTATGCGCTGTTCGTCGTGAGTCGGTTCCGCGAGGAGTTGGCCAACGGCCACGCGACGCCGGTTGCGATTGAGCGAATGATGCGGACGGCCGGACGGACGGTCGTGATCTCTGGGCTGACCGTGACGCTGGCGCTGTCCAGCTTGTTGCTGTTCCCGATGGCCTTCCTCAAATCCATCGGCTACGGCGCGATGGCGGCCGTGCTCGTCGCGATGCTCGCGGCGCTGACCACACTGCCGGCGCTGCTCGCCGTACTGGGTCCACGGATCAACTCGCTGCGCATCCCACTGCGAAGCGCGAGGAGTGAGCAGACGCGAGGCTCAGACGCGAGCGCGAGGAGCGAGCGCCAGCGAGCCCCGCAGTCGCGAGCAAGCACGGAGCAGTCGCGAGCCAACGAAGCACCGTCGCGGAGCAAGAAGACCCGAGGGGCGGCAGGAGCGTGGGACCGGTTGGCCCGCAGCGTCATGCGCCGCCCCGTGGTGTACCTGGTCGTGATCGCGTCCGTCCTCTTAGGACTCGCCACTCCGTTCCTGCGGGCGCAGTTCGGTGGTTTCGACGAGCGCGTGCTCCCGGCCGGAACTCCAAGCCGCACCGTCGCCGAACGAATCTCCGCCGAGTTCCCGGGTGGCGGCGTGGCTCCGGTACTGGCCGTCGTCGCCGACGCCAGTGCGCAGCAGGCGCAGGCCTTCGCCCAGCAGGCCTCGAAGCTACCCAATGTCACCGGTGCGACGGTCACCAAAAGCAACGGAGAGACATCGATTGTCACCATTCTCTATGGTGGGGAGCCGACGTCCTCCGCGGCCCGCGATGTCGTGCGCGAGGTCCGTGCGCTGGCGCCGCCCGAGGGCGGTCAAGTGCTCGTGGGTGGCCGGTCGGCAGCAGACCTGGATCAGATCAGCGGCCTCGTGGGGCGGCTCTGGTTGATGGCGCTGTACGTCTTCCTCGTCACGTTCCTGTTGCTGTTCCTGGCCTTCGGCTCGGTCGTGCTACCGGTCAAGGCGATCATCATGAATATCATCTCGATCGGCGCCTCCTTCGGAGTCGTGGTCTGGATCTTCCAGGATGGGCACCTGTCCAACGCCATGGGCTTCACGGCCACCGGGTTCCTGGAACCGACCAACCTCGTGCTGATGCTGGCAATCCTGTTTGGACTGTCTACCGACTACGAGGTGTTCCTACTGTCCCGGATCCGGGAGGAGTGGCAGCGAACCGGGGACAACACGGAGGCCGTGGCCACGGGTCTGCAGCGCACCGGCGGGATCATCACCGCGGCCGCACTGCTGCTCATCGTCGTGGTGTCCGGGTTTGCCACCGGCGGTGCGAGCACGCTCAAGATGCTGGGCGTGGGCACGGTCGTCGCGGTCGCGGTCGACGCGGCTCTGGTCCGGACCCTGCTGGTGCCGGCGACGATGCGGTTGCTCGGCCGATGGAACTGGTGGGCACCGGAGCCGTTGGCCCGCATCTACCGCCGGTTCGGCCTGCGCGAGAGTGGTGCCGAGCCGGCGGCCAAACCGGAGTCGGTGCCGGTGTGAGCGTCTTCGAGACGGCGCGGCTGCGGATCCGACCGTGGACTCATGAGCCCGCGGACCTGGATCGCCTGTGGGACACCTACCGCCGCTGGGAGGTGGCCCGATGGCTCGGCGCCACGCCGCGCGCCCTCACCTCACGCGACGAAGCGCCCGGTGTCGTTGACCGCTGGGCGGTCCGGGCCGACGGCCCGCTGGGCGTGTGGGCGATCGAAGTATCCGAGACCGGCGTGGTCGTTGGGACTGTCCTATTGGTACGACTGCCGGACGCGGTACGACACCCGGAGTCGGACGAGGTCGAAGTGGGCTGGCATCTGCACCCGGACTCGTGGGGAGACGGTTACGCGACCGAGGCCGCCCGCGGCGCCATCGAGCACGGATTCGCCCACGCCGTACCCGAGATCTACGCCGTGGTCAGACCCGACAACGAAAGGTCGCTCGCGGTCTGCCGCCGGCTCGGAATGAGGGCCCTCGGCCGCACGGACCGCTGGTATGGCACCGAGTTGGAGGCGTTCGTCACAGGTCGGCCAGAATAGCAATGTGACTGCCCGCGACGTCGTGCTGCTCGGCTCAACCGGGTCGATCGGCACCCAGGCCATCGACATTGTGCGGCGCAATCCTGACCGGTTCCGCGTGGTGGCCATCGGCGGCCTGGGCTCGAACGTCGGATTGCTGGCCGAGCAGGCGCTCGAGCTGGGGGTCGACGCGGTTGGCGTCGCGAAGGCCTCGGCCGCACAGGACCTGCAGCTGGCCTTCTACGCCGAGGCGTCCAGGCGCGGGTATGCCGCTGGCAAGTTCCGGATTCCGAAGATCCTCACCGGTCCGCAGGCCATGTGTGAGCTCGCCGAATGGCCGTGCGATGTGGTGCTCAACGGCGTGGTCGGCTCGCTCGGGCTGGCCCCGACACTGCACGCGCTGCGGGCCGGGCGAGTGTTGGCGCTGGCCAACAAGGAATCTCTGGTGGCCGGTGGCCCGTTGGTACGGGCGGTGGCCCGCCCGGGCCAGATCGTGCCGGTCGACTCCGAACACACGGCCCTGGCTCAGTGCCTCCGTGCGGGCAGCGCCACCGAGGTACGCCGGCTGATTCTCACCGCCAGCGGGGGCCCATTCCGTGGCCGGTCGCGGTCGTCGCTCGAGCACGTGACGCCCGAACAGGCGCTGGCTCACCCGACCTGGAACATGGGACCGGTCATCACGATCAATTCGGCCACGCTGGTCAACAAGGGCCTCGAGGTGATCGAGGCGCACGAGTTGTTCGGAGTTTCTTACGACGACATCGAGGTGATGGTGCACCCGACGTCCGTGATCCACTCCATGGTCGAGTTCACGGACGGGTCGACGATCGTGCAGGCCAGCCCACCGGACATGCGACTGCCGATCTCGTTGGCCCTGGGCTGGCCGGACCGGGTGCCGGGCGCGGCGTCGGCGCTCGACTGGGCCTCGGCCCACATGTGGGAGCTCAGCCCGCTCGACGACGAGGCGTTCCCGGCGGTCGGACTGGCGAAGGCGGCGGGGCGCGCCGGTCGGTGCCGGCCGGCCATCTACAACGCGGCCAACGAGGAGTGCGTGGCCGGTTTCACCGACGGTCGGCTGCCATTTCTCGGCATCGTTGACACGGTTGAGCGGGTTCTGGACGAGGCGCCCGATTTCGCGGAACCAGGTACCGTCGATGACGTGCTCGCTGCCGAAGCGTGGGCCCGGACCCGCGCCCGTGAGCTGATCGCAACCGTGGGTAGTGCTGAGGGAGCGTAATGGAGATCGTCGGGATCATCATCTTTGCCCTCGGCATCCTGGTCTCCGTCTGCCTGCATGAGGCCGGTCACATGGGCACGGCTAAGGCCTTCGGCATGAAGGTGACCCGGTACTTCGTCGGCTTCGGACCGACGCTCTGGTCGTTCAAGAAGGGCGAGACCGAGTACGGCGTCAAGGGCATTCCGCTCGGCGGCTTCGTGAAGATCGTCGGGATGACCCCGCAGGACGACGACGTCGAACCGGGCGACGAGAAGCGGGCGATGTGGCGCTTCCCGGTCTGGAAGCGCACGATCGTCATGGCCGCCGGCTCGGTGACCCACTTCGCGCTGGGCATTGTGATCCTGTGGGTGCTCTTCGCGTTCGTCTCGCTGCCCAACGCTGACCGCCTGGCCTCCGGGCCGGTGACGATCGACAAAGTCTCGACGTGCGTACCGCAGAAGGACCAGTTCGACCCGGTCACCCAAACGGCCAAGCCGTGCGTCGTCGGTACCGATCCGACCAGTCCCGCCTCGATCATGGGTCTGCAGGCGGGCGATCAGGTGGTCGCGATCGACGGTCAGTCGGTCAACGGCTGGACCGCGCTGACGGACAAGATCCGAGCGTCTGGCGGCAAGGAGATCTCGGTCACGGTCAAGCGTGGTGAGGAGACCCTGACCCGGACGGGGACGCTGCCCGTGGTGCAGCGCCTCAAACAGGACGTCGCCAACAGCGACCGCCCCGCATCGAGCATCACCCCAGCCGACCTGGAGAGCGTCGGCGTGCTCGGCATAACGCCCCTGGTACCCAAGGACGTGCGTGGTCCGGCCGCCGCATTCGGCCTCACTCGGGACCAGACGGTGGCGATGTTCGAGGCCACGTTCGCCTCGATCCAGAAGTTCCCGGAGAAGGTGCCGAAGCTGTGGGACGCGGTCACGGGAGCGCAGCGGGATCCCGAGACGCCGATCAGCGTGGTTGGGGCGAGCCGCATCGGCGGTGAGCTCTTCGGCCAGGGTGACCTCGCGAGATTCCTGCTGATCCTGGCCGGCCTGAACTTCTTCGTTGGAATCTTCAACCTGCTGCCACTGCTGCCTCTCGACGGCGGCCACATCGCGATCGCCTGGTTCGAAAAGGCGCGGTCATGGATCTACGCCCGACTGGGCAAGCCCGATCCCGGCCGGGTTGACTACATGAAGCTCATGCCCGTCACGTACGCGGTGATCCTGCTCTTCGGTGGGTTTACCTTGTTGACCGTCGCCGCTGACATCGTGAATCCGATCTCGATCCTCAAGTAGGGACCCCTCAGTGACCGCCACCAACCTCGGCATGCCCGCCACCCCCGCGCCGTCATTGGCGCCCCGCCGGAACAGTCGCCAGATCATGGTTGGCTCGGTGCCGGTCGGTGGCGGAGCCCCGGTTTCCGTGCAGTCGATGACCACGACCCTGACCGCGGATGTCAACTCCACGCTGCAGCAGATCGCGGAGCTGACCGCGTCGGGTTGCCAGATCGTACGAGTCGCGGTGCCGTCGCAGGACGATGTCGAGGCCCTGCCGATGATCGCGAAGAAGTCGCAGATCCCGGTGATCGCCGACATCCATTTCCAGCCGAGGTACGTGTTCGCTGCGATCGACGCCGGCTGTGCCGCGGTACGGGTGAACCCTGGCAACATCAAGAAGTTCGACGACAAGGTCGGCGAGATCGCCAAGGCCGCGATGGACGCGAAGGTGCCGATCCGCATCGGCGTCAACGCGGGATCGCTCGACCCGCGGCTGCTGCAGAAGTACGGCAAGGCCACCGCCGAGGCACTTGTCGAGTCGGCCCTGTGGGAGTGTTCGCTCTTCGAAGAGCACGGCTTCCGCGACATCAAGATTTCGGTGAAGCACAACGACCCGGTCGTGATGATCCGCGCGTACCGGCAGCTGGCCGAGCAGTGCGACTACCCGTTGCACCTCGGCGTCACCGAGGCCGGCCCGGCGTTCCAGGGCACCATCAAGTCTTCGGTCGCCTTCGGTGCGTTGCTCGCCGAGGGCATTGGCGACACCATCCGGGTGTCGCTGTCCGCACCTCCGGTCGAGGAGGTCAAGGTGGGCAACGCAATCCTCGAGTCCCTCGGGCTCAAGGAACGCGGCCTGGAGATCGTGTCGTGTCCGTCGTGCGGCCGCGCCCAGGTCGACGTCTATACCCTCGCCGACCAGGTCACGGCAGCGCTGGACGGCTTCCCGGCGCCGCTTCGGGTGGCCGTGATGGGCTGCGTCGTCAACGGCCCCGGCGAGGCTCGCGAGGCGGACCTGGGCGTAGCGTCCGGCAACGGCAAGGGTCAGATTTTCGTACGGGGTGAGGTCATCAAGACCGTACCCGAGTCTCAGATCGTCGAGTCCCTGGTGGAGGAGGCCCTGCGGCTCGCGGACGAGATGGGCGTCGAGCTGCCCGACTCTTCCGGACCGGTCGTGACCGTCCACTAGTTCGCGACTGTCCATTAGGGAGCTTCGTACGATGACGGAAACCGGGGAGGAGACGAAGCCGCCCGCGTGGGTCGGTCGTGCCACCGCGCGTCCGGCCGCCGATCCCTGGCCGACGACCGAGCAACCCGTATACCCGCAGCCGGTGGTCTATGCGCCGCCGGGGCAGCAGCCCATCGTGTACGTCAACGCGCCCCCGCGCCGGCGCGGAGGGCTGACGGCGTTGCTCATCGTGGCCGGCGTACTGGCCGCGTGCTGCGCGGGCGGAGCCACCTTCGCGCTGCTCACCAGCGCCGCCATCCGCGATGCTGTCGGCCTTGGTCCGGCCGCCCCAGCCGAGCCGTCCAACCCGGCGCCCACGACCCATCCACCCACTGCACCCGCTCCGACGACGCCAGTGGTCGCCGGCCTGAACACGCCGGCCCGGGACGGCAAGTTCCAATTCGTAGTGACCTCGGTCGACTGCGGGCGCAAGTCGGTTGGCGCCGGCCCGGTCAGCCGCAAGGCGCAGGGTCAGTACTGCCTCGTCGGGCTGAGCGTCCAGAACGTGGGCGAGTCGGGCCAGCTGTTGCTTGACGGAGCTCAGATCGGTATTAGCGCCGACGGGAACGAGTACACGCCGGACACGGCGGCCGGACTCATCGCCAACGCCAACGCGTCGACCTGGATCAATATGATCGATCCCGGCAAGACTGTCACGGGCACGATCGTCTACGACATCCCGAAGGGCGGCGAACTCGTCCGCCTCGAACTGCACGACTCACCGTTCTCCGGGGGCGTCACGGTCACCGTCGCCTGACGCGAACTCAACAGTCCACTATGGATAGAGCCGGCGTGTCAGCGTGCAGGCACCCATCGTAACTAGAGGGATGGGAACTTTCGTCAGATGGAGCAATTGACGGTGTGTCATGTATTGACTTCGCCCTGATAAGGGAGAAACATCCCTGCACTAAGAGTCCATAATCCGACAGTTGCTCGCGTTGCTTGAAAGGCATGGCGCGTCAACTGTCCACACACGAGGGTTCGGCCGAACTCCCGTCGGGACTGGCCCGTCGGAGACCCTGAGTGCGCGCGAGCCCTCATCTTGGCCACTGGTCGTCGCACGCCCCAGCGGCCTTGTCCGCAGTGCTGCCACTTACCTGGGGAGGCTACGTGGCACCCAAGCGTGTGATGCGTCGACGCACCAGCCGTCGTAAATTGCTCACGGGCGCCGTGGTTATCACCGCGATCGCCGGACTGCTCCTCGCCGGCGGTTTGAACGCCGGCGAACTGCTCGCCTACGGACGGCACCCGGACCGCGGATTTCCGGTGTCCTGGTGGTACGTGGAGAGCCTCGACGGAAGCGGCAACAACCTGCGCCATCTGACGTGGGGTCAAGCGAACCAGCCATACGCACGGGTCGGCTCGGCCCACTATGGCGACGGCGTCGGCGCGGCACTGTCCGGGCCGAACGCCCGCGCCATCTCGAACCGGATCCTCAACGACGCCAGCCAGAACGTGTTTTCTGAGCGACGAGTCAGTCAGTGGGGCTGGACCTGGGGCCAGTTCCTCGACCACACCTTCGGCTCGCGGCTGTCGACTGGACCGACCGCGACGGCCGCGAACATCCCGTTCGACGCCAACGATCCGCTGGAGCCGTTCCGCAACGACCTCGGCGTCATCGCCTTCACCAGGTCGGCGGCGAGCACTGGAACCGGAACGAGCCCGTCCAACCCCCGGCAGCAGACCAACACCCTACCGTCCTACATCTCCGCGAATCCGGTGTACGGCGCGACGAAGGCACGGCTGGATTGGCTTCGCGACGGTCCTCTGGACGGAAACCCGGCGAACAACCAGGCCACCCTCATGCTGCCCGGCGGCTACCTGCCCCGGGCGACGGCGCGGGGCAACCCGGCGGCCGCGCCAGTGATGGATATCGATGGCCGGCTACGCGGCAACCCGAGTGTCGCCATGGTGGCCGGCGACGCCCGAGCCAACGAGAACATCGCGTTGACCGCGACGCAAACCCTCTTCGCCCGGGAGCACAACCGGATCGTCGCGCTCCTACCGAACCGGCTCTCAGCGGAGGAGAAGTTCCAGATCGCCCGCCGCATCGTAATCGCGGAAGAGCAGTGGATCACCTACACCGAGTTCCTGCCGGCGATGGGCGTGGCCCTGCCAAAGTACACCGGCTACAACTCCAATGTGGACACAACTTTGAGTTCCGAATTCGCGACGGTCGGATACCGGGGGCACAGCCAGATCCACGGTGAGTTCGAGCTCGAGGTGCCGGTGGGTCACTACACCCAGGCTCAACTGGACGCCTTCGAGGCCCAGGGCTTGGAGGTCGAAAACCCTGCGCCCGACGACCCCACAGAAGTCGCGATCGCCATCCCGCTCGGCGTGGCCTTCTTCAACCCCGACCTGTTGCCCGCACTCGGCGAGGGCGAGCTGCTCAAGGCGATCGGTGCCGAGTCGCAGTACAACAACGACGAGAACATCGACAACCAGCTGCGCAGCACGCTGTTCCAGATCCCGGTGCCGGGCAACCCGCAGTGCCTGGACGGTCCGACCATGCCCCAGTGCTTCCACGGGGTGACGGACCTTGGCGCCATCGACATCGAGCGGGGACGCGACCACGGCATCGGCAGCTACAACGACCTCCGGCTCGCGTACGGCTTGGCACCCAAGGCCTCATTCACGGCCATGACCGGCGAGTCGACCGACAGTTTCCCGGCCGACCCGATGCTGACGCCCGGTAGGGAGATCAACGATCCCAACCTCGTCGACGTGCTCAGCCTCTCCGACATCGACGGCCGGCCGGTGGACCTCAACGACGAGGATGCGGTCGAAGGCACCGCAACCCGGGACGTGCGGCGCACCACCATCGCGGCCAGGCTCAAGGCGATCTACGGCAAGGTGGACGCCGTGGACGCCTTCGTCGGGATGATCGCGGAACCACACGTGCCCGGCACCGAGTTCGGCGAGACTCAGCTGGCGATCTGGACCCGGGAATTCCAGCGGCTGCGCGACGGCGACCGCTTCTTCTACGGAAGCGACCGCATGCTGAGCTCCATCCGCAATGAGTACGGCATTGATTTCCGGAGAACCCTCGCTCAGATCATCGTGGACAACACCGACGTTGCGGCCGACGAGATCAGTGCGAACGTGTTCCTGACCGCCGACGACGACCTGCCGCCGACGACCTGCACGGTGAGCTACGGGATCCAGCCCGCTGGACCCGGCACCTTCCACGGGGCGTTGCGGATCACCAACCGCGGCTCCGCGCCCGTCAGCCGATGGGAGCTGCGCTGGCAGTTCGCCAACGGGCAACGCGTGAGCGCGGCAAAGAACGCCCGGATCGTCCAAAGTGGACCAAACGGGCGGGACGTGGTCGCGACGAACGACCGTGGCGATGCCACGATCGGGCCGGGGCGGTCGGTCGACATCGCATTCGACGCCGAATGGGACCGCGCGGCCAACGCGAAACCGCCGAACTTCACCCTCAACGGCGCCCGGTGCGCCGTGACCTGACGCGACGCTAGAATTGGCGCGACGTCAGCCCGGAGTCGGGCCAGGGGGATTCTCCGCGGCGATGAACGTCGGCGCGGGGAACGGCGTGGGCGTGAGCCCCAACTGCGTCTGCGTCCCGGTGATGACGGTGTGAAGGATCGTGCTGGGCAGCCCCGAACCAAAGATCATCGTGCCGGTACGATCGACCAGGGGCTGCTCGTCGGCTTTGTTGCCGATCCACACGGCCATCGCGACCGCGCTGGTGTAGCCGATGCTCCAGGCGTGGGCCATCTTGCCCGGGGCCGGGCTGAACTCCCACGTTCCGGTCTTGACCGCCATGCCGCCGGAGCCGGGTGAGCTGGACAGTGCGTAGCTCAGGTCGGCTACCTGTGCGGCGGTGAGGATCCTGGTCTGGCTCGCACTGGGCAGCGAGTCGCCGTAGATGACGTCACGGCCGGAGGCAACCGAGTGCACGAAGTGGGCCCGTGCCCGTAATCCGCCGGCGGCGAAGGTCGCCATCGCGTTGGCCTGATCGATCACCGTGACGGGGTACTGCCCGATGCCCAGCACCGTGTCGAACCGGGACGGTACGAGTTGGTTGAGGTCGGTGGAGCGTAGGTCGACCCGGCTGCGGTCGTCTGTCCACATTGTCTCCACGCCAGCGTCGCGGGCCATCTCGAGCACGCGGTTCGCCCCCACCACCACCGTGACGTCATAGAACGGCACGTTCAGGGAGTTGGTGGTCGATTCCAGCAAGGAGCAGGTCCGCCCGCTCGGATTCGACGCGCATGTGCCGACGTTGCGGATGAGGTTGTCCGCTGGCCGGCCGGGCTGGGCATGCGGCGTCCACTCCCACCGCGAATTCAACGAGAATCCCGCCTTGAGCGCGGCGGCGAGGGTATAGACCATGAACGACCCACCGGGCGGGAAGCGTCCGATACCGGTCGCCTCATTGTTCTCACTGACATAGAAGCCGGCGTAGTCGTTGCCGAGTCCGTCATGTCCGCCGTAGTACGCGAGCACGCGGCCCGTCCCGGGTTCGACCACGACCCCCGCCGCCTGCAAGTTGGCTGGCTGACCGTTCATCACCGAACCGTTGACCGTCTCATCGGCCGCGTGCTCCAGTACCTCCTGGGCCCTGCGGTCGATCGTGGTGGTGATCGCGTATCCGCCGTTCCTGATCGACTCCCAGCTTTGGCCACGGAGAGCAGAGCCGTCGGTGTGACTGATCTCGTCCAGTACGTGGTTGACGACCAGTCCTCCCGGTAGGGCACCGGACCCGCGCGGCCCGGACGTCGGCGCCTGTGGCAGCGGATAGCTGATCTGGGACGCGTCCTGGGCCGACAGATAGCCCAGGGTGACCATCTCACTGCGAATCTCGGTCCAGCGCTGTCGCGAGTTCAGCTCGGCCGCCGCGCTCGTACCGGGATCAAAGCCAGGCGAGACGGGGTCCGTCGCGTACGGCTGGCGGACGACGGCGAGCAACACCATCGCCTCGGCGGCGGTCAGCTGCTTGTCGGGCGGGGCGTCGCGGCGGGCCGTCTTGTTGAAGTACGTCTGTGCCGCGGCCTCGACGCCGTACGCCTGCCGGCCGAAGTTTGCGGCATTGAGGTAGTAGGCGAGGATCTCTTCCTTTGAGTACGTTCTGTCGAGCTTCCAGGCTTGTACGAGAATGCGTGCCCTCGCGGCGGCGCTCGAGCTGTCGGCGATGTCGGTGGCCTGACGGGCCACGGACCGGGTGATGGCACCCGTCCCGCTGTCCCAGAACGACGGATCCTCGGCCGCCACGGCGACCTGTGCAACAACGGGCAGGAACTCGTCATAGCCGAGCACTGTGCGGTCGACGCTTCCGATGCGCGCCAACACTGTTGTGCCGTCGGCGTAGTAGAGGGTCGTCGATGAGGCCAGAGGTTCGAGCCTCGGCGTGGACACCGACGCCGTGTAGAGACCGCCGCCAGCGACTGCGGCGGCGAGGACCGCGAGCACGGTCGCACCGACGACGAACAACGGACTGCGACCACGATGGGCGGCCGACGGCGCCGACGTCGCGGCCGCTTGCACGGGCGTCACCGTGGTCGCCGGCTCCGGAAGCGTTGCCGGTGGTGCCGGTTCCGAAGATTCCGGGGGTTCCGGATCCGTCAAGGTGGTGGGCGGTGCCGCTGGCGTCGCCGGCGGGGTCGGCGATGGCAGCACCTCGGCGTCTTCGTTGGTGGTTGCCGCCTGCTCCGGCTCGTCGCTCATGGCCCGGAGGATAAACGGGCCTCTCAGGGTCGCGCGACTCGAACAGCTACGAGGGGCCGACCGGGCGACCAGAAAGAATCATCGTGCCGGCCGGGCAGAGCCATTCCATGACGTCGACGACCAGCCTTCCGGCCCGTACCGACGGATCCTGTTCGGCGATCTCGCGGGCTCGCTGGACCGAGCCGACCCGGTAGAACGTGAATCCGCGCAGCGATTCGTCGGGCTGACCGCGCAATGGGCCGTTCGTGACGATTGTGCCGTCCGCCCGGAGGCGGGCGTGGAAGGCGAGGTGTTCGGCCTGGATGCGCTCCAGGGTCTCCTCGTCATACGGCGTGGCGTTAGCCGGCCGGCGCAGCATGACCAGCTCGAAGCTCTCCAGACTCATGTCGGCTAGTGTGCCTGGCCACCTGTGACGGGCGTCGCCGGCCGGCCCGAGGGCCGACCGGCGACTTCCCACCCCATCCAGTAAGGCTCTACTGGTCTCCGAAGCGACTAGTCTCCATTGCGGGCCTATTCTCCATTGTGGACAGAGGTAGCCCGGCGGCGGTGGCGGCGCCACCACATCGCGAACCAGGTACCGCCGCCGAGCAGGGCAACGCCACCGGCGGAGAGCAGCATGGTCTGGCTCAACGCATACCCGCCACTGCCACCACCCGCAACCGAACTCTGCTGGTTGACGGCGATCGAGTTGGGCAGCGCGACGTACGGGAATGACGCGGCGAACGCGTTGTCGTTCTGGTTGACCTTGTCCCCGGCGGCCAGCGCGTCCACGATTTTGCCGGTCTGCGCCGCGCCTTCGAGCGCCTGCAGTTCGATGTCGACCACGTCGTCGGTCAGCCGCCGGCCGTTCGGGAACCCCTGCAGGTCACCGGCGAGCACGCCGAGCCGGTTCGGCTGTGCGGTCACGGGCACACCCATGTTCAGCCGCAGCATCTCCGAGGCCCGGAACTTGTCGGCCTTCACGTCGGCGTTGTTCAGCTGCGAGTTGAGGTCCGCCTTGATGGGGCCGTTCGCCTTGGTGGTGACGCCGGTCAGGAAGATCTCGACCAGGTCGTTGCGGGGCGTGGGCGGCGCGGGCAGTCCGTAGATCGCCTGAATGAGGCGGGGCACCTCGGGATTGGTGACGCGATTGACGATCGCCTGGACGTCAGCGTCCCGGGATGGCGGCAGCGCGTTGAAGGTGTCCTTCAGATCGGCCGGGACGACCACCTCGTTGACGAGCGGGTTGCCGAGCCGGGAGACCTGCACCCAGTCGCCGGTCTGCACCGACGAGCCGATGCCGAACGCGCGGAAGCGCTGCCGCTCGGTCGTGCTCCAGGTTCCGATGACCGGGTTGCGGACCGGGTCGCCCTTGAGTGCGATCTCCTTCATCGGGACCTGTACCGCGATGGTGTTGACGTTGTATCCCTTGGCCGTGTCCTGGCCGACCTCACTGAGGTTTCCGCCGTACAAGAGGTCGAAGACCCGCAGGTCCAGGAAGAACGGGTCGTCGGCCTGCCCGGCGAACAGCTTCCATCCGTTGGCGCTCGTGACCGCCTGGTCGCGCAGCGTCTGGTAGTTCGGCATCGAGGCGGGCCCGACCCGGGACGGCGCCACCGGTGCGTCCTTGATGCGCGGAACCCAGTTCTGACCGTCGATGGAGGTTTCCATCGTCACGGTCTGGCGGAACAGTAGGTTCTCGTCGTTGATGGACGTGACGGGACCGTTGTTGTACAGGAACGTGTTACGTCCACGCTTGTCGATGTTCTTGAACGTGAACCGCATGGTGACGTCCGGCTTCGCGTCGCCGTCGTTGTCAACGTAGATGTTGTACCGGGCGTCGCTGGCGAACGGGTAGAAGTTCGGGCCGCCGTTTGGCTCCTCGAACGGGATCCAGTTCGCGACGAAGGTCACGGTGTCGGTCTTGTCGGGGCTGGCGAAGGCGTAGACGTCGGTGTTGTCGACCACCGGATCGTTCGCGATATACGGTGCCTCGCGGTGGCTCGACGCGATCACTCCAGCCGGTTCGAGCCCGTACAGGCCGCCCGCGGCGACGGCTGCGGCAGCCAGTCCCCAGGCTGCCCGCCGTCGTCGGTTCGTGGTTGTGCGCATGGTGTTCCCTCCACCCACTGGACGCGGCTCGGTTGCCGCGCTCAGTGAGGCGTTCGCAGCCGTCGATGTGAGGGAGGTGTCGGTGTCAGATGCCCCACTGCGGGCAATACCGGGACCGACTTGCTGCGAATATTTCTCTATTACTCGGCGCTACTCGGCGAGGATCGCGTACAGCTTGCGCTTTGCCTCCGCGATGACCTCAACCGCCTGGCGACGCTGCTCGTCGGTGCCGCTCATCATGACCTGCCTCAGGGCGTTCATCGCTCCGAACCCGGCGTCCTTGAGGTCATGCCAGCTCTCCACCGTTTCGTCGCCGACGTGCTCCCACGGCGCGGGTCCGGCCTGCTCGGCCTCGGCCCGACCAGCATCGGTGAGGGTGAATCGCTTACGGCCCCCGCTCTCCTCGCTGGCAATGAGACCTTCGTCCTCGAGCAGCTGCAGCGTCGGGTAGACCGACCCGGGACTGGGTCGCCACATCCCGCCCGTGCGGGTCTCGAGCTCGGTGATCATCTCGTAGCCATGCATCGGCCGCTCCGCGAGCAGCGCCAGCACCGCCGTCCTCACATTCGGCCGGTGTCCGCGCCCGCGTCCGCGCCCTCCGAAGAAGGGTCCGCCGGGTCCACCCGGTCCGGCCCAAGGCGGTGGAAACGGCATCCGCCAAAAACCTCCGCGCATTCGCGCCTCGAAAGGGCCTTGACCCTCGTGTCCGCGCCAGTCGCCGCGACCGGCGCCGTGTCCTCTGTGCTCTCCCATCGTTCCCCCTTGCTCGTGCTCGGCTGGTCGTCGCCGATGCGTTGACGATATATCGGAAACACATCGCCGACAACCGGTGGCGGGGCGATCTCGAGACCAGTTGGTCACCTTCTGGGCACCATTGGGGCCTCAGAGTGGCCATTTGGTGACCAAATGGCGGGCGAGGGCGGGGGCGGATCGGTCGTTGCTTCACGGCCGCGTCTGGCACGCTGAGGGCATGCTGACTGCGTCGGCGCGCCTGCTCAACGACACCGAGCGGGCCGCGGTGGAGCAGGTCCTCGACTCGGAGCCGATCGCGGCCGCGCAGGTCGCCGAACGGGTCCAGTCGGCGGGTCTGTCTTGGCGGGTCGACGCGAAGATGTTCGGGTACGGTAGCCGGCGCCGGCTCGAATCCCTGTGCTGGCACGGCGCGAATCTGATCCCCGTGCATGCCAACACCGCCGCGACCGAGGCGTTCGCGGAGATCGCTGCGTCGCACCCGCGACTGTGCTCGTCGCTGGTCGGGGAGTCCGAAGCCGTACTGCGGCTCTGGCACCGCCTCGGTCATGAATGGGGACCGGCCCGGGATGTCCGCCCCTGCCAGCCGTTGATGGCGACCAGGACGCCGCCGGCCATTCCGGCCGATCCCACGGTCCGGCTGGTGCGACCGCACGAAGTGGACATTCTCTTTCCGGCGTCGGTCGCGATGTATACCGAGGAGGTGGGTATCTCGCCCCTCGTCGGCGACGGCGGCCGGGATTACCGGGCTCGGGTCGCCGAGCTGGTCCGGTCAAGGCGGGCGTACGCCAAGTTCGTCGGCGGGCGGGTCGTGTTCAAGGCCGAGCTGGCGGTGGTGACCCGACACACCGCCCAGGTGCAGGGTGTCTGGGTCGCGCCGGAGTGGCGGGGCCGCGGGCTGGGCACCACAGCGATGGCCGCCGTGGTCCGCGACGCGCTGCGGCGGGTCGCGCCGAGCGTGAGCCTGTACGTCAACGACTACAACTACGCCGCCCGAGCGGTCTACGCACGCTGCGGTTTCCACCGGCTCGGCACGTTCGCGACAGTCCTCCTTTGAGGACAGACACCCGACCGGTCGACCCGCTACTCTGGCCTTTCCGACCGGCCGGAGGTCCCGATGGAGCAGGTACCCGGTGAGACCGACGTCTCACCCGAGGGCGTCGTCGTCCGCGACGTGTGGCGCTCGTTTGGTTCCGTGCAGGCCCTCTCCGGGATGTCGCTGACCGCACCGTACGGCCAGGTGACCGCGCTGGTCGGGCCGAACGGCGCGGGTAAGACGACGCTGTTGCTCGTCCTCGCCTCGCTGTTGCGTCCCGACCGCGGCCAGGTCTGGGTCGGGGGCTGCGACCCGGCCGTCGACGCGTCCGGCGTGCGTGCGCAGATGGGCTGGATGCCCGACGCGTTCGGTGTCTACGACCAGCTCACCGTCCAGGAGTACCTCAACTTCTTCGGCGCGGCGTACCGCATGAAGCGGGCCGACGTGGCCAATCGCGCCGCGGAGTTGTTGGTGCTCGTCCACCTCAGCGAATTCACCAACAGTCCGGTGCACGTGTTGTCCCGGGGCCAGAAGCAACGACTGGCCTTGACCCGCGCGCTCATCCATCGCCCCAGGGTGTTGCTGCTCGACGAGCCGGCCTCCGGCCTGGATCCGCGGTCGCGGGTGGAGCTGCGCGACATCCTGCGCGGCCTGGCCACGCAGGGCGCCGCGGTCCTCGTCTCCAGCCACATTCTCACCGAGCTCGAGGAGATCGCCGATCGCGTGGTGTTGGTCGCCGGCGGGCGAACCATTGGTGAGCACGCCATGACCGACCTCGCCGCGCAGGCCCGGACGTCCTACCGGATCCGGGCCACTGATCCGGGCGCGCTCGCGGCAGCCCTGCAGGCAAAGGGAGTTGCACCGTCCACAGTGAACGGATCGGTTGAGGTGCCGAGTCTGTCCGAGAGCGAGGCGGCGGATCTGCTCGCCGAATTGGTCGGCGGCGGCGTCCGCGTCGTGGCCTTCGAGCCGCTCGGCAGCAACCTGGAGTCGGTGTACCTGGCCATGACGGAGGAGCGCAGATGAGCGTGGCGCAGGTGTGGCTGGTTGTGCAGCAGGAATTCCGGATCCGCCTGCGGACGGGTCGTTGGCGCTGGCTGCTGGGCGGTTGGGTGGCGGTGCTCGCCATCTTCACGATCCTTCTCGACCTCGGCCTCGATACCGGATATGGCTACGTCCAGGACAACACCTATCGAGGTGTGCCGCTCTTCGGCTTCCTCATGTTCTTCATCCTGGGCGTGATGCTGCTGATCAGCCCGGCGCTCACGTCGCAGACCATCAACGGCGACCGCGAGCGCGGCACGCTGGCCACACTGCAGGTGACCCGGCTGCGCCCCGCCGAGATCGCGGTCGGCAAGTTCTTCGCCGGTTGGGTCGTCGGTCTCGTGGCGTTGGCGCTCTCCATACCGTTCGCCGGATACGCGATGCTGCAGGGCGGCGTCACGATCGAGCGGATGGCCGCGGTCTACGGAGTCGTGGCGCTGCTGATCGGGGTGGTCTGCGCCGTGTCGCAGGCGTTATCGGCAATTCTCGCGCGCAGCATCACCTCGGCGCTGCTGTCCTACGTGACCGCCGGCACGCTGGCCGTCGGCACATTGATCGCCTTCGCGCTCGCGGTGCCATTGACCGAAGAGAGAACGCCCTCGCCGTACGGCGGCTACTCCACCTTTACGCACGAGGAGCGCGTGTGGTGGCTGCTCGCCCCGAACCCGTTCGTGATCCTGGCTGACTCCGCGCCGCGCGTGCCGCCGAGGGTCACCGTCAACGGCGACGTGATTCAAGTCGACGACTACGACCCGTTGAGCGCGATCAGCCGCGAGGTGCGGCGCCTGCGCTACGGGTCGGAGTACTACAACTACGTCGCCATCCCCTGCCAGGACGTCGTCGTCACGCCGGGGAGTCCACCGGCGGTCCCGGATTGCGCGGCACCGCCACCGCCGCCGCCGGACCTTCCGGTCTGGCCGTACGGGCTGGGCTTTTCGGTGTTGCTCGGCCTCGGCGCCGTGGTGGTGACGACGCTCCGGCTGAGGACTCCGACTCGTCGACTCGCGCGGGGTGTGCGGGTGGCCTGACTGACCGCTCAAGCGTCGATCTCCCGTTGATCCTTCGAGGCCACCAGCACGGCCGTGCCGTAGGCGCAGATCTCGCGCCAGGGCGTCGTGACGTCACGGTTGTCGAAGCGCATCCCGATGATGGCATTCGCGCCGCGGCGGCTCGCGGCCTCAACCATCTGGGCGACCGCCTCCTGACGAATCTGGGTGAGAAGCCGGACCAGCTGCGGATTGAGGCGTCCGTTGAGTGACTTGACGCCTTCGATGTACGGGTTGAACGTGCGTGCGGTGACGCCGACAACTTCGCCGATCACGGCGCGCACCTCGTACCCCGGGATGCTTTCCGTCGTGACCACCAGCATCTAGTCTCACCTGGCTTTCCCTTGCCCCCGGACCGTAGCCCGAGGGCCCGCCGCGGCGCCGTAACCTGGCCAGGCGCTCCCCGGATCGGGTGACTGAGCCTTGCCGGCGCTGTCGCGCGGCTACGCCTTGACGCGGACGTTGCGAGGGTCAAACAGCGGTTCGTCCCGTACTGTCGCGTCCCGCCAGACGCTCGGCGCGCAAGTGGTTCACCGGTCCAGTCCGGACAATCGACGAGGTACCCACGCAGCGATCCAGCGTGGACGGGTAGCCTGCTTCCCACCGGTGAGAGTGTGACCACGAGCGGAGGGCGGTCGATGTCGAGCGGAGCGGCCTCGAACGTTGTCCCGGTCCGGCGACCGGTGCGGGGCGGCAATGCATTCGAGATCACGGTCGCCCGGTTGGCCCAGGCCAACAAGCTCGGCCTCGTCCAGGTGGGCGAGCGGCTGCCCCGGGAGCGGGACCTGGCCGACCAACTACAGGTGAGCCGGGTGATGCTCCGGGAGGCGATTCGGGCGCTGCGCGAGGCGGGATACCCTGAATCGCGCCGCGGGCGAAGTGACGGCACCTTCGTCGTGTCCGCCGGAAGCGCGAATCCCGTACCTGACGAGAATCCCGGGCCGGTCGTGCCCCGACCCAGGTCGACGGGTCGGAGCTTTCGGACCGCGACGCAGAGCGTCGTCCTCATCGATACCACGGTTCGGACGAGCGCGAGCGCGCGGCGGACCGGCAACACCTCGTGACGTGCCTTGACGCGAGTAGGGAGCGCGACCCGGCGACGCGCCGGATCGCCGACTCCCGGTTGCACCTCGCGATCGCGGCGGCGAGCGGCAGCCCGTCACTGGCGACCTCAGTGGCCGATGTGCAACTGACGCTCGACCGACTGCTGGCGGCGATTCCCGTGCTGCGGCGCAACCTGGACCACTCCGACGCTCAGCACACGCGAATCGTAGAGGCGATCCTGGCCGGCGACAGCCAAGGCGCTCGGACGGCCATGGAAGAGCACTGTGATGGCACCGCCGAGCTTCTGCGCGGCCTGTTGTCATGACCCATCCACCACACAAGGAGAGCGCGGCGTTGATGAGACGAACTGGCCCGTCGCTGACGGTCGAGGAGTTACGGCTGGGCATCGACTCGGGCTCCATCGACACGGTGGCGTTGGCCCTGGTGGACATGCAGGGCAGGCTGCAGGGCAAGCGGCTACACGCCGACTACTTCCTGGACGAGGTGCTCCGTCATGGCACCGAGGGTTGCAACTACCTGCTCGCCGTCGACGTTGACATGAACACGGTCAGTGGGTACGCGATGTCGAGCTGGGAGCGAGGGTACGGCGACTTCGCCATGGTGCCGGACCTGAGCACCCTGCGGCGGGTCCCCTGGCAGCCGGGCACGGCCATGCTGCTCGCCGACCTGACCTGGCTTGACGGCTCGCCGGTCACGGCGTCGCCTCGCCAGATCCTGCGAGACCAGGCGGCAAGGCTCGCCGAGCGAGGCCTGACCGCCTACACCGGCACCGAACTCGAGTTCTGCGTGTATCGGGACTCCTATGAGGACGCCTGGAAGCGCGGGTACCGGGATCTCACGCCCGCCAATCTGTACAATGTGGACTATTCCATGCTCGGCACGGCGCGCGTCGAGCCGCTGTTGCGCCGCATCCGCAATGAGATGGCCGGTGCCGGCCTGGCCCCGGAGAGCGCGAAGGGCGAGTGCAACCTCGGGCAGCACGAAATCGCATTCCGCTACGACACTGCCCTTACGACGGCCGACAACCACTCCATCTACAAGCTGGGTGCGAAGGAGATCGCGGCTCAGGAGGGCATGGCGCTGACCTTTATGGCGAAGCCGAACCAGCGCGAGGGCAACTCCTGCCACATCCACTTCTCGCTCCGCACGGCCGACGGTGTACCACTCATGAGCGGTGACGGTCCGGCCGGTCTGTCCCGGGCCGGCGAGCACGTGCTGGCCGGGCTGCTCGCCACGATGCGCGAGCTCACCCTGCTCTACGCCCCGAACATCAACTCGTACAAGCGGTATCAGCCCGGCACGTTTGCCCCCACCGCGGTGCGATGGGGCGTGGACAACCGGACCTGCTCCTTGCGACTCGTGGGGCACGGGCCGTCCTTGCGCGTCGAGAACCGGGTCCCCGGCGGAGACGTCAACCCGTACCTGGCCTCGGCCGCGATGATGGCGGCCGCGCGCTACGGTCTGGACCACGAGCTCGCTCTGGAGCCGGCCCTGGCCGGCAACGCGTACGACGATGCCCAGGCCGCCCGGGTACCCACGACCCTGCGCGACGCGTTGGCCCTGTGGCAATCCAGCGCAGTGGCCCGCGAGGCCTTCGGGGAGGAGGTCGTCGCCCACTACGCCAACATGGCCCGGGTGGAGCTCGCGGCCTACGAGGCGGCGGTGACGGACTGGGAGCTGTACCGGGGGTTCGAGCGGTTGTGAGCGCGAGGAGCGAGCTTGCGAGCCCCAGTCGCGACCGTGAGGAGCGAGCGAAGCGAGCCCCGCAATCGCAAGCAAACGCAAGCTCAGCGCGAACGAAGGGGCGGAGTCTGTGAGTGGTTTGTTGGAGGTCGTGAATCCGGCGACCGAGGAGGTGGTCGCGACCGTACCGCTCGTCGGCCTCGAGGAGACGGATGTCGCGATTGCCAACGCCCACGCCGCCTTCGGGCCGTGGCGGGCGATGGCGCCGGCGGACCGGGCCCGATTGTTGCGCTCCTTTGCGTCCCTTGTGGACAGTCACATCGAGGAGCTGGCCCAGCTCGAGGTGCGCAACTCCGGACACACGATCGGCAACGCCCGATGGGAGGCCGGCAACGTACGCGACGTGTTGTCCTACTACTCCGCGGCGCCTGAACGGTTGACCGGACGGCAGATCCCGGTGCCCGGCGGAATCGACGTGACGTTCCATGAACCGCTGGGCGTCGTTGGCGTCATCGTGCCGTGGAACTTTCCGATGCCGATCGCGGGGTGGGGTTTCGCGCCCGCGTTGGCCGCCGGGAACACGGTCGTGTTGAAGCCGGCCGAACTGACGCCCCTGACTGCGATCCGGCTCGGTGAGCTGGCGCTGGAGGCTGGGCTGCCCGGAGGTGTCTTCACTGTCGTGCCCGGCCCCGGCCGGATCGTGGGCGAACGTTTCGTGACCCACCCGTTGGTGCGCAAGGTGTGCTTCACCGGCTCGACCGAAGTCGGTACGCGCATCATGCGGGGCTGTGCCGACCAGGTGAAGCGGCTGACGCTGGAGCTTGGTGGCAAGAGCGCGAACATCGTCTTCGCCGACGCCGACCTGGACCGGGCCGCCGAGACCGCGCCGATGGCAGTATTCGACAACGCGGGGCAGGACTGCTGCGCCCGCTCGCGCATTCTGGTCCAGCGCCCCGTCTACGAGCGCTTTCTGTCCCTTCTCGAGCCGGCAGTCGCGACGGTCCGCGTCATGGACCCGACGCGCGACGATGCCCAGATGGGCCCGCTCATCTCGGCCAGTCAGCGCTCCACTGTGGAGTCCTATGTGGATGGAGCGGACGTGGCGTTTCTGGGATCGTGTCCCGCTGGCGCTGGGTTCTGGTTTGCCCCGACGGTGCTTCTCGCCCACGATGGCGGTGAGCGCCACTGGCGCGAGGAGGTCTTCGGTCCGGTGGTATCGGTAATGCCGTTCGACGACGAGGACGAGGCGCTGCGGCTGGCCAACGATACGCCGTACGGCCTGTCCGGCTCGATCTGGACCCGCGACCTGGGCCGGGCGATCCGGGTGGCTCGCGGCGTGGAGACCGGCAACCTGAGCGTGAACTCGCATTCGTCGGTGCGGTACTGGACGCCGTTCGGAGGTATGAAGCAGTCAGGCCTCGGGCGAGAGCTCGGCCCGGACGCGCTGGCGTCCTTCACCGATGTCAAGAATGTGTTCTTCAGCAGCGACTGAATGGGTTCCTCACGAACAACCAGGGAGGCACTGTGGAGGGTCGGCTGGCGGGACGGGTGGCGGTCGTCACCGGCGCGGGAAGCGGCATCGGCCGGGCCACCGTGCGCCGGTTCGCGGCAGAGGGTGCCCGCGTAGTCGCCGTGGACATGGACGAGAAGACCGGACAGTCAGCCGCGGAGGAGGTAGGCGGCACGTTCATGGCCTGCGACGTGGCTGACGAGGATCAGGTCTCCGCGTTGTTCACGGAGGTCCACGACGTGTTGGGCCGCATCGACATCGCCTTCAACAACGCCGGCATCTCCCCACCCGACGACGACACGATTCTGACCACGGGGCTCGAGGCGTGGGAGCGGGTGCAGCGGGTGAATCTGACGTCGGTCTATCTTTGCTGCAAGTACGCGATCCCATTCATGCAGCGGCAGGCCAAGGGTTCGATCATCAACACGGCGAGCTTTGTTGCTCTCCTGGGCGCCGCCACCTCGCAGATTTCCTACACCGCGAGCAAGGGCGGGGTGCTCGCGATGACGCGGGAACTCGGCGTGCAGTTCGCCCGGGAAGGGATCCGGGTCAACGCGCTGTGCCCAGGACCGGTCGCGACCCCCCTGTTGATGGACCTCTTCGCCAAGGACCCGGAGCGCGCCGCGCGACGACTCGTGCACATTCCGATGGGACGCTTCGCCGAGCCGGAGGAGATCGCCAGCGCGGTCGCGTTCCTCGCCAGCGACGACGCATCGTTCATCACTGCCTCGACGTTCGTCGTCGACGGTGGCATCACCGGCGCCTACGTCACTCCGCTGTAGGCACTGTGGAGGGTCGGCTGGCGGGACGGGTGGCGGTCGTCACGGGCGCGGGTAGCGGCATCGGCCGGGCCACCGTGCGCCGGTTCGCCGCGGAGGGCGCCCGCGTGGTCGCGGTCGACCTGGACGAGACGACCGGACAGTCGGTGGCCGAGGAGGTGGGCGGTACCTTCATCGCCTGCGACGTGGCTGATGAGGGCCAGGTCGCGGCGCTGTTCACCGCGGTGCACGACGGGCTGGGCCGGGTCGACATCGCCTTCAACAACGCCGGCATAGCGCCACCCGACGACGACTCGATCCTGACGACCGGCCTCGATGCGTGGGAGAAGGTACAGCGAGTCAACCTCACGTCGGTCTATCTCTGCTGCAAGTACGCGATCCCGTTCATGCAACAGCAGGCCAAAGGTTCGATCATCAACACGGCGAGTACCGCCGCCTTGATGGGAGCCGCGACGTCCCAGATCTCCTACACCGCCAGCAAGGGTGGCGTGCTCGCGATGACGCGTGAGCTCGGCGTGCAGTTCGCCCGGGAAGGGATCCGGGTCAACGCGCTGTGCCCAGGGCCGGTGGCGACGCCACTGTTGATGGAACTGTTTGGCAAGGACCCGGAGCGGGCCGCGCGCCGACTGGTGCACGTTCCGATGGGACGCTTCGCCGAGCCGGAGGAGATCGCCAGCGCGGTCGCGTTCCTCGCCAGCGACGACGCATCGTTCATCACTGCCTCGACGTTCGTCGTCGACGGTGGCATCACCGGCGCCTATGTCACGCCGGTCTGAGTACGTCAGGAGAACAGCGCGCTGTAGGCGTTGAGCGCGGGTTGGCCACCGAGATGCGCGTACAGAACAGTGGCGCCCCGGTCGATTTCGCCCCGGATGACGAGGTCGATCAGCCCGGCCATGGACTTGCCCTCATAGACGGGATCGGTCACCATGCCTTCCGTACGGGCGGCCAGCCGCATCGCGTCGAGGGTCGCCTCGTCCGGAATGCCATAGATGCCGGCGTGATACCGCTCGTCGAGCTCGATCTCCTCGTCGCGAAGCTCGCGCTCGACGCCGATTGCCTTAACCGTCTGGCGAGCGATGCGACCGATCTGGCCGCGGGTCTGCGCCGGCTTGGCCGACGCGTCGATCCCGAGCACCCGCCGCCCGCGGCCACCCGCATCAGCCAATGCGGCGAATCCGGCGATCATGCCGGCCTGAGTGCTGCCGGTCACCGAGCACACGATGACGGTGTCGAAGTGCACGCCCAGATCCTGTTCCTGCTGCGCCACCTCATACGCCCAGTTGGCGAACCCCAACCCACCGAGTGGATGGTCTGAGGCGCCGGCCGGAATGGCGTACGGCCGACCGCCGGACTCTTCGATCTCCCGCAGCGCACGCTCCCAGCTCTCCTTGATACCGATGCCGAACTCCGCTCGCACCAATCGCACATCGGCGCCGGCGAGCCGGCTGATCAGAATGTTGCCGACCTTGTCGTAGACGGAGTCCGGCCAATCGACCCAGCTCTCCTGGATGAGCACGCACTTAAGACCGGCATAGGCGGCGACGGCGGCGACCTGGCGGGTGTGGTTGGACTGGACGCCGCCGATCGACACGAGCGTGTCGCAATTCTTCGCGAGGGCATCGGCGACCAGGTACTCCAGCTTGCGGGTCTTGTTGCCGCCGAAAGCGATGCCTGAGTTGGTGTCTTCGCGCTTCGCCCAGATGGACGCGCCACCCAGTTGCCGAGAGAGCCGCGCGAGCGGGTGCACCGGCGATGGACCGTACAGCAAGGGATAGCGCTCGTATGATTCGATCGACATAACTGTCCTCCTAAATCACGAATCGGCTAGGTCTTCCAGTGCTCGCCAGATTTCCCCGGTGATCCGGGTCGCCTCGTCGGCGTCGTGGGCCGCGCAGCTCGCGATCAACCGGTCGTGCAGGGCGACCGATCGGCGAGCGGTGACCCGGCTGAACTGTTGCCGTTCCAGCCGGCGGATCAGCGGGGTGTACCGCTCGATCGTGGCGGCGACCGCCCGGTTGTCGCAGGCGTCAACGAGCACGCCGTGCAGTTCGTCGTCGGCGTCCATCGCGGCGTCCAAGTCACCGACCCGGGTCGCGGCCTCGAATCGACGGTTCGCTTGCCGCATCCGGTCGATCTGTTCGGCCGTGAGCCCCGACGCCGCGGCCCGCGCGGCCACCTCGTGCATTGCTCGCACCACCTGGGCGGCGTCGCGCACATCCCGCAACACGAGCGGAGTGACCCGGGTGTAGCTCTGCGGCTTCGTCTCGACGAGCCCCTCGTGGGCGAGTCGGGCCAGCGCGTCGCGCAGCGGTGCGCGCGAGAGGCCGAGCCGTTCGGCGAGCTCGGCATTGTTGACCGACGCGCCCGGCAGAAGGTCCCCGCGCACGATCGCGTCGCGGATGGCTATGTACGCCGCGTCGCGCAGCAGCGTCCGCCGTACGGGTTGCAACGTCGGCACACTGAAATGTTAGATATCAGATGCCCAGGAGGACAAGCCCCTGGGTGGCACCGCGGTCCGTGAGAACGTAAACGCACCGACTCGAAGGGAGTGAGGGAATGTCCGTCGCGCTTAACCACACGATCGTGCACGCCCGCGACCGGCAGGAGACGGCACGGTTTCTGACCGACCTACTTGGACTCGAACCGGCGGCTCCGTTCGGTCCATTCCTCGTGGTTTCGCTCGCCAACGACGTGTCGCTCGACGTCGTCGAAGACACTGGCCCGATCCCTCCCCAGCACTACGCCTTCCTCGTCACCGAGGACGAGTTCGATCTCATCTTCGATCGGATCAGGGCGCGTGGATTGAGCTACTGGGCCGATCCCTTCCACCAGCAGCCGGGCAACATCAACACCCACGACGGTGGTCGAGGCGTGTATTGGGATGCGCCGGACGGCCACAACCTTGAGATCATCACCCGACCGTACGGGGGCTAGCGCAAGCGTCCACTGTGGACAGTTTCGGCAGGCCCTCGCAGGTTGTTGCGCTCGTCGGCGACCTTGGGCATATGCGTGTGAGTCGATCTCCAATCACGCGCATATGCCCAAGATCGTCGATGACCAGAATCCGTTGGCGTTGAGGTGAGGGCGGTTGTCGGTGGCTTCGGGTAGGAAAGGAGGCATGAGAGACGAGGCCGAGGAGATCCTGCGCCGGTTGGCCGGACCGCGGGCGGCGCTGCGCGACGACCAATGGACGGCAATCGACGCGTTGGTGTCCGGTCGCCGACGAGTGCTTCTGGTGCAACGCACCGGGTTCGGCAAGTCGGCCGTCTACTTCGTCGCGACGGCGCTGCTACGACGCGCGGGGCGAGGTCCGACCGTCATCGTCTCGCCGCTGCTCGCCTTGATGCGCAACCAGATCGAGGCCGCCGCCGGCGCGGGCATCCGAGCCGCCACCATAAACTCCGCCAACCTCACCGAGTGGAGCCAGATCACAAAGTCGGTCGCGGCGGGCGAGGTCGATGTGCTCCTCATCAGCCCGGAGCGGCTCAACAACCCCGAATTCCGCGATGAGGTGCTGCCCGAGCTCGCCGCCGGCTGCGGCCTGCTCGTGGTCGACGAAGCGCATTGCATCTCCGACTGGGGCCACGACTTCCGGCCCGACTACCGTCGCATCAGGACATTCCTCAATGGACTTCCGGACGGTGTACCAGTGCTCGCCACGACGGCGACGGCCAACGCCCGGGTCACCGACCGACGTCGCCGAACAGCTGGGCCACGACGCGCTGGTGCTGCGCGGTCCGCTCGATCGGGAGAGCCTGCGGCTGGGCGTGCTCCGGCTCGAATCGCCGGCCCACCGGCTGGCCTGGCTCGGTGCTCACCTTGACGAGTTGCCGGGATCCGGGATCATCTACACGCTCACGGTGGCGGCGACCGAGGAGGTGACCGAGTACCTGCGCCGCGCGGGACACCGGGTGGCGTCGTACTCGGGCCGCACCGAGAACGCCGAGCGGCAGCAGGCCGAAAGCGATCTGCTCGACAACCGCATCAAGGCGCTTGTGGCGACCTCCGCGCTGGGCATGGGCTTCGACAAGCCCGACCTTGGTTTTGTCGTGCACCTCGGTGCTCCGCCGTCGCCGATCGCCTACTACCAGCAGGTGGGCCGGGCCGGCCGGGCGGTCGAGAGCGCGGATGTGCTGCTGCTGCCGGGAGTGGAGGACGAGGCGATCTGGCGCTACTTCGCGTCGCTGGCTTTCCCCCCGGAGGATCAGGTCGACGCGGTGCTCGCGGCGCTGGGCCGCAGCGACCGTCCGCTCTCGACACAGGCGCTGGAGTCGCGAGTGGACCTGCGCCGCAGCCGGCTCGAGCTCATGCTGAAGGTCCTCGATGTGGACGGCGCCGTCCGCCGGGTCAAAGGCGGCTGGGCCGCGACCGGGCAGCCGTGGACCTACGACACCAGCGCTACACATGCGTGGCCCAGGCACGCTCGGCCGAGGCGGCGACGATGCGCGAGTACGCCGCGACGACCACTGTCGGCTGGAGTTCCTGCGACGCCAGTTGGACGACCCGCATGCGTCGCCGTGCGGCCGGTGCGACACGTGCGGTGGCCCCTGGTACGACGGTGCGGTCGCCGACGACGTCCTGGCGTCCGCTCGGTCGTACCTCGGCCGCCCGGGCGTCGCGATCGAGCCTCGCCGCCTGTGGCCGACCGGCGCGTCGACCCTCGGCGTCCCCGTGTCCGGGAAGATCGCGCCAGCCGAGGCGGCCGAGCCCGGCCGGGCGCTCGGCCGCCTATCCGACCTGGGATGGGGCATTCGGTTGCGGGAGCTCCTCCACGCGGACGACGGTGACGTGCCGGAGGACGTGTTCCGGGCCGTGATCCAGGTTCTCGCCGACTGGGACTGGGCGCAGCGACCGGCCGTCGTGGTCGGCCTCGCCTCCCGGTCCCGGCCGCGGCTCGTGGGAACGCTGGCGGCCCGGCTGGCCCAGGTGGGCCGGCTCGAGTTCCTCGGCGAACTGCCCCGGGTCGGTGGCGGTCCGCCCGGTGCGGCCGCCACCAGCAACAGCGTCCAGCGCCTGGCCGCGGTCTGGGATGCCTTCGTCGTACCGCAGGCATGGGTTCAGCGACTCCCGGACCTGGCTGGACCGGTGCTCCTTGTCGACGACGTGGTCGACTCCGGCTGGACGATGACGGTCGCCTCCCGGATTCTTCGCCGGGCCGGCGCGACGGCGGTGCTGCCATTCGCGCTTGCGTTGGAGGGCTGACACGACGGGTACTGTTTGCCGCATGAGCAGACCGTTGATCGGTATCACCACGTACACCGAGGACGCGAAGTGGCGATCGACCGCGAGTCACGTCACCCTTCTGTCCACTGCCTACGCCGAGTCGGTGAACCGCAGCGGAGGGCGGGCGATCCTGATCCCGAACGACGACCCCGGGGCCGACGTGCTCGACTACTTGGACGGTCTGATCCTTGCCGGCGGGTCCGATGTGGACCCAGCCCGCTACAATCAGCCGCCGCACCCCGAGTCTTATTGGCAAGCCGAGCGTGACACGGCCGAGTTCCTGCTCCTCGACGCCGCGCTCGACCGGGACATGCCAGTCCTCGCGATCTGCCGCGGACTTCAACTGCTCGCCGTGGCCTTTGGTGGTCAGCTGCACCAGCACCTTCCCGATCTGCTCGGGCATCACGCGCACCGGATCGCCACGAACACCGGCGAGATCCTCGGTGAACACCCGGTTCGACTCGACCCGGGGACCCGGCTGCACAAGATCCTGGGTGACGAGGTCGTGGTGAATTCGCTGCACCACCAAGGCATCGCCGACCCGGGCCGGCTCACGCCCGCCGGTTGGTGCCCGGGCGACGACCTGCTCGAGGCGGCCGAGGACCCGACGCATTCGTTTGTGGTGGGCGTGCAGTGGCATCCGGAACGGATGTCGGACCCGCGCCTGTTCGAAGCACTCGTGGAAGCGAGCGCACGGCCGGCGGCGTGACAGTGGGTTGTGTCGCGACAGTGGGTTGAGTCGCGACAGTGGGTTGAGGCGTGAGGCGTGACAGTGGGTTGAGGCGTGACAGTGGGTTGACAGGCCGGCCGCATTGGCTGGCCTCATGCAAACGACAACCACGACCAGACTCGACAACAAGCTCCGCGGGCCGCTCAACGCCGCCGTTCTGCGCGCGGCGGACGCCTACGCGCACCGGATGATCGGACAGCGCAAACGGGAGCTGTTCGCCGCGCTGCCCTCGACAGTGCTCGAAATCGGACCCGGCACCGGAGCCAACCTGCGCTACTACCGGCCCGGCACGCACGTCATCGCGGTCGAGCCTAACCGGCACATGCACGCCGCACTCCAGAAGACGGCGCGGCGTTACGGCATCGACCTCGAACTGCGCGAGGAGGGCGCCGATGCCATCGGGCTTCCCGACGCCAGCGTGGACGGGGTCGTGAGCACGCTCGTGCTGTGCACCGTCCCCGATCCCGCCGCCGCCGTCGCGGAGATCCGCCGAGTCCTGCGGCCGGGCGGCCGGTTCCTGTTTTTGGAACACGTCCGGGCGGGCGCCCAGCACCCGGTCCTCCGGCGGGTTCAGCTCGGCCTGGCCCGGCCGTGGCATTGGCTCTTCGAAGGCTGCGATGTCTTGCGGGACACCGAATCCACGCTGACCGCTACCGGGTGGGCCGAACTCGACATCCGGCGGTACCGCGCTCCGACCGTGTTCCTGCCCATCAACACCCAGATCGCGGGAAGCGCCATCCGGTGACTGGCATGATGCCTATTGATGTTCCTTGTGCTCGGTGCCGTCACCGCGGTTGGTCCCGACGGGCCGGCGGCGGCCCTCAGTGACCGCCAGCGGTCGCTGTTGGCGAGCCTGCTCGCGCGCGCCGGCACTGTTGTCAGCGTCGACACGCTCGTCGACCTGATCTGGCCCGAGGATCCGCCGGAGGACCCGGTCGCGGCGCTGCACAACCAGATGTCCCGGCTGCGGCGCGCCGTACCGTTTGCCCGAATCGTGACCGTGGCACCGGGCTATCGGCTCGACACCGGACCGGACGATGTGGACAGTCACCGATTCGACCGGCTGGTACGGGCCGACACCACCTCCTCGTTGGCCGAGGCACTGGACCTGTGGCGGGGCCCGGCCTACGCCGAGTTCGCCGAGTCGTCGGTGGCCCGGTTCGAATCGATCCGGCTCGAGGAGGCGCGCCGGCAGGCCACCGAGCGCTGGCACGAGCTCAGGCTCGATGAGGGCTCCGCTGATCTGGCGGCACTCGAGGCGTTCACGGCCGAGCACCCGCTTCGGGAACCGGCGCACACCGTCTACATGCGAGCATTGTTCGCGACGGGACGCCACGCGGACGCGCTCGCGGTGTATCAGCGATACGCCGACCGGCTGGCCGACGAGCTCGGGATGGAGCCGTCGGCGGCCATGCAGGAACTGTGGCTGGGCATCCTCCGCCAGGACGTGCCGGCGCCAACCCCGTTGCGGGCAATGCGCCCAAGCCAGGTGTCGGTCGACGGTCGGCGGATCGCCGTGGCCACTGTCGGGAGTGGACAATCGATCGTCGCGTTGCCCGGGTGGGTCTGGAGCATCGACGTCATCGCGGCCGGCCGGGACCCGCGGTCATCGGTGCTGCAGCGATTGGTCGGTGCGCACGCCTTGGTTCTGTACGACCGGTACGGAACCGGGCGCTCGCCCGGGCCGGTGGACGACTTCGGCCTTGAGTCGAGCGTCGTCGAGCTGGCCGCGGTCATCGAGCATGTGGGGGCGCCGGTCGACGTGCTGGCCATGTCGCAGGCCGGACCGGTCGCGGTCGCGCTGGCCGCGCGACGGCCGGATCTGGTGCGACGGCTGGTGTTCTTCGGCACCTATGCCGGTGCCGCCGACGTGTTTGCCAACGTGGAGCTGAGTACGACCCTGGTGGCGATGGTTCGCAGTCACTGGGGCCTGGGCTCGAAGCTCTTCGCCGACCTCTATCGACCCGACGCCACGGATGCGGCCGCCGATCACCTCGCCGCCGTGCTGCGGGACTCCGCCGATCGCGACGTGGCGGCCGGCTACCTCGCCGCCATCTACGACATCGACGTCACGGCGCTGCTGCCGGCAGTGACGGCACCCGCGCTCGTGCTGCACTACCGAGGCGACCGCGTCATCCCGTACGAGGGCGGGCGGCAACTCGCCGACGGCCTGCCCGACGCCCGGTTGGTCACACTCGACGGTCGTTATCACCTGCCCGATGCGCGGGACCTCGACCGCATCGTCAACCACATCACGGCCTTCCTGTCCTGACCATGTGTCGAGAACCACACAGCTCGCCGTCCACGCCCGGTGAGAGGATCGGATGGTGGGAAAGATCTACGGGGCGATCGACGGTCGCCTACGTGAGTTCGTGCTGAAGCAGCCGGTGTTCTTTGTCGCCACGGCTCCCGCCGACGGACACGTGAACGTCTCGCCGAAGGGCATGCGGGGAAGCTTCGCGGTGCTGGACTCGCATCGCGTTGCTTACCTGGACTACACCGGCAGCGGCATCGAGACGGTCGCGCACCTGCGCGAGAACGGCCGGATCACATTGATGTTCTGCGCCTTCGACGGACCGCCCAAGATTGTCCGGCTGCACGGGCGGGGTGAGGCGGTCGTACCCGAGGACCCACGGTTTGCGGACCTGTTCGGCTTCTTCGCGCCGATGCCGACCCACGGGCTGCGCTCCATCATCGTGGTCGATGTCGAACGGGTCAGCGATTCGTGCGGATACGCCGTACCGTTCCTGGATTACATTGGCGAGCGGACCCTGCTGGCCGACTCGCATGGCCGCAAGAGCGTTGATGACCTGGTCGCGTACCGGAAGCTCAAGAACGCGACCAGCATCGACGGACTCCCGGGGTTGGCATAAGAGGGTGGGCCCCGAACGGCGAGGCGGCGGCAGGGTTTCGAGGGTGGGCCCGAACGACAAGAAGGGCGGCAGGGTTGACGTTACGCTCGGACGCATGAGCAGGGCTGCGTTGACGCCGGGACACCTCTCGCCGCGCCGGGAGGTACCCGCCCACATTCCCCGGCCGGAGTACGTCGGCAAGCGGGAGCCCAAGCGCACCAGCAAGACCGTGCAGACAGCAGACGTGATCGACCGCATGCGCCGGGCCGGCCGGCTGGCGGCCCAGGCTGTGATCCTGGCCGGGGAGCACTGCAAGCCCGGAGTCACCACTGATGAGATCGACGAGGTCGTGCACGAGTATCTCTGCGACCACGACGCGTACCCGTCGACGTTGGGCTACAAGGGATTTCCCAAGTCCTGCTGCACCAGCCTCAACGAGGTGATCTGCCACGGCATCCCGGACTCGACGGTGATCGAGGATGGGGACATCGTCAATGTCGACGTGACCGCGTTTCTCGACGGTGTCCACGGCGACACGAACCAGACGTTCGCCGTCGGCAACGTGTCCGACGACGCGCGACTGCTGATCGACCGTACCCGCGAGGCAGCGCTGCGCGGTCTGAAGACGGTCACGCCCGGGCGGCCGCTCAACGTGATCGGACGGGTCATCGAGGCGTACGCGAAGAGGTTCGGGTACGGGGTGGTGCGTGACTTCGGTGGTCACGGCATCGGGGAAACGTTTCACTCCGGGCTGTTCGTGCCGCACTACGACAACCCGCGCCTGGACATCGTGATGGAGCCCGGAATGACGTTCACCATCGAACCGATGATCACACTCGGCACCTATCAGCACGACATGTGGGACGACGGGTGGACGGTCGTCACCAAGGACCGGCGATGGACAGCGCAGTTCGAGCACATGGTGGCTGTGACCGACAGCGGCTATGAGCTGCTGACGGCGCCATGACGGCCTCGGACATGACCGCCCCCGCCCCCGAACGCCACCACAGCGACGTCTCCGGCGGCTGGCTCCGGGCCGCGGTCTTCGGCGCCATGGACGGACTCGTGTCCAACATCGGCCTGATCGCCGGTGTCGGAGGCAGCGGCGTTGCCCCTCGGACCATCGTTGTCACCGGTTTCGCCGGGCTCGTGGCCGGCGCGATCTCGATGGCTCTCGGCGAGTACAGCTCGGTACGGACGCAGGCCGAGCAGGTCGCGGCCGAGGTCGCCAAGGAGCGCCGCGAACTGGAGCGCAACCCCGACGCGGAGACCGATGAGCTTGCCCACATGTGGATCGCCAGGGGCTTGCCGAGCGACCTGGCCCACCAGGTTGCGAGGGCTGTGCACACCAATCCCGAGGAGGCGCTGCGCATTCACGCGCAGGAGGAGTTGGGTGTCGACCCTACCGAGCAGCCCAGCCCGTGGACCGCGGCCTTCTCCTCGTTCGTGTGCTTCTCGATCGGTGCCCTGGTGCCGCTGCTGCCCTACCTGATCGGCTTTCAGGAGCTGTGGCTGGCGGTGGCCGCCGGCGGCGTGGGCCTGTTCGTGGCTGGCGCACTGGTCGCGCGGTTCACCCAGCGGGCCTGGTGGACCAGCGGGCTGCGGCAATTCGCCCTTGGCGCCGCGGCGGCCGCTACGACGTACGTGATCGGCAAGCTCATCGGTGGCGCGGCTGGACTCTAGCCGCACAAGGGCGTCGCGTCCTTGGCTGTATCACCGCGGCATGCCGGCGGTCGTCCTCAGTTAGCCGAGACTGCCGACCAGGCGGTTCAGCTCCCGCATCAAGCGCTCGGTGCGCTGCGCGCCGTATGCCGCCTCGACCCCGCGATGGTGCTCCTCGGCCTGCCGGTCGAGCCGCGCGACGACCGCCTTTCCGCGGTCGGCCAGAAATACCGCGACCCGGCGGCGGTCGGTCTCGTCCTGACGCCGATAGACCAGGGCATCGTCGATGAGCCGATCGACGGCCTTGGTCAGGGTCGGATGTGGCATGAGCACCGCGATCGCGAGGTCTCCCATCGAGTGCCCGTAGCCGTCGGAGAGAGCACGCAGGATCCGCCACTGCTCCACAGTCATGCCCTCGGTTGCCAGCGCCTCACCCAGGCTCCGATTCACGGCCTGCTCGGCTTCGGACAGCAGGTACGCCAGGTATGACCGCAGCTTCGCCTCGGGCACGAGCATCCCCTCTCCACCGTCCATAGTGTGCCCCGGCCGACCGCCATGGAGTTCGTCGGGTGGCGAGCTTGGCATGGCAGGACAATACTCGTCTATGTGGCGAACATTGTCCGGATCGCCCTTGTGGTGCCGGTTTCGGGGACGCTCGGCCTCATCGGCCCAGGCTCGATCAACTGCGCGGTGCTGGCGGCACAGGAAATCAACGAGAGTGGAGGGTTGCTGGGCCGTACCGTCGAGCTTTCGTTCGTCGATGGCGGGCGGCCGGCGCCCGAGGTTGCCGCAGAGGTGGGTGCGCTGGTCCGAAACGGTGACGCTCAGGCCGTCGTCGGTGTTCACGCCAGCGATGTGCGGATGGCGCTCGTGAACACGATCGGCGCGGCCGTGCCCTACGTCTACACCCCGCCGTACGAGGGCGGGGAGCGCGGGCCGGGCGTGTACCTCGTCGGTGAGACTCCCGACCGCCAGGTGCAACCCGTGGTGGCTTGGTTGGCTGAACGGAACCGAGGTCGGCGGTGGTTTCTGCTCGGCAACGACTATGTATGGCCACGACGGGTGCACGCCGCGGCTCGGGACTACCTGAAGGCGATCGGAGCCCGCATCGTCGACGAGAGGTATGTGCGGCGCGGCGAGTTGGACCCGGAGCCTCTGCTTGACGCGGTGGCGGCCACCCGCGCCGACGCTGTCCTCGTAACTTTGATCGGACGTGACCTCGTCGACTTCAACCGGGCGTTCGCCCGGAGCTCGCTCGCCGAACGAGTCCTTCGGCTCTGTCCGGCCCTGGAGGAGAACGGCCTACTCGGCGTCGGCGGCGACGGCACCGGCGAACTCTACTCAACGATGGGCTACTTCGCCTCGGTGGCCACCGATTCCGTGCTGAGCTTCGTCGGCCGATACTCGGCGCAGTTCGGTCCGCTCGCGCCGGTGCCGGGTGGTCATGGCGAGAGCTGTTACGACGGCATGTGGCTGCTCGCGGCACTCGCGTCCCGGGCGGGCTGTCTGGCCACACCGGCGCTTGACCAGGTATCGGACGGAACGACGATCAACGGCGGTCGCGGTCAGGTGGTGATGCGCGGTCGACACCTGCAGGCGCCGGTCTACCTTGCCCGGGCCGATGCCCTGGACCTCGATGTCGTGGCGGCGTTCTAGTCTCTTCACTGTTCAACCTTTTCTGATTCAAAGATCGGCGCTATCGTGCCGCTTATGGCACGTGATCTGGACGCGGCCGACGCCGCGCCCAACTTCGACGCTGCGCGCCGCTTAGATGATCTTCCATTGATTGTGCTCCAATGCCGCCGAGCCACGGTCCGCACTCACGATCTACTTCGGATCAACGTGGCCGCAACGTCTGCGAACCCAAACCACGGTGGTGCGTTCACGAACTTAGAGACCAAGTCCCCCCACAACGCATAGGGAGTGCTGATGCGACACATGTTTAATGATTCATCATCGGCAATCCGGCGCAGCGCCGCGGTCGTCGCCGTACTGGCGCTGACGCTCGCCGGCTGCAGCTCGATTGACACTCCGTCAGCGCCTACAGGCCCGGACAATCGAGTTCCCAAGGCCGGCGGCACGCTCGTCGTCGCACTGGCGGAAGAGCCCGACGCGCTCGACCCGACCACCGCCCGCACGCTCGTCGGTCGGACGGTCTTTACCTCGATCTGCGAGAAGCTGTACGACATCGACGACAAGCTCACCATCGTGCCGCAACTGGCGGCGGACCTGCCGCAGACCTCCGCTGACGGTAAGACTGTCTCCATCAAGCTGCGCTCCGGCGTGAAGTTCGCCGATGGCACGGCGATGGACGCCGCCGCTGTCAAGACCAGCCTCGATCGGCACCGGAATCTGGCCACCTCGGCCCGCAAGAGCGAACTGAGCAGCGTCAGCGACGTCGCGGTGACCGACCCCTCGACGGTGACGCTGACGCTCAAGCAGCCGTTCGCGCCGCTCGTCGCGCAGCTGGCCGATCGGGCTGGGATGATCATGTCGCCCACCGCGCTCACTTCGACGGGTGATGCGAACTTCGGCACCAACCCGGTGTGTGTCGGGCCGTTCAAGTTCTCCAGCCGGGTGGCGCAGGACCACATCGAGGTGGTCAAGGACCCCAACTACTACGACGCGAGCCACGTCTATCTCGACAAGATCACATACAAGATCATCGCTGACGCCACGACCCGCTTCAATAACCTCAAGTCCGGCGACGTGCAGGTCCTCGACCGTGTCGCGGCCACAGATGTCGACGCGCTCACGGCCGACTCGAGCCTGGAGCTGCTCACCTCAGACTCGCTCGGTTATCAAGGCATCACCATCAATATCGGCAACATCAACGGGGTCGGCAAGCCCGGTGGGGTGCTGCCGACAAACCTGGCCAGCCCGATGTCTAGCGACCCCCGGGTGCGGCAGGCGTTCGAGCTGAGCCTCGACCGCGACGCCATAAACACCGTCGTCTTCCGCGGGAAGTTCAGCCCCGCGTGCGGGCCGATCAGTCCCGGCAGCCCGTACACCTCCGACGCCGCCCAGGCCTGCCCCAAGCACGACCCGGAGGCGGCCAAGGCGCTGCTGACCCAGGCCGGCGTGGCCACGCCGTTCAAGATCAGCATGATCATCGGTAACACGCCAGAAGCGACGCGGCTGGGCCAGGCGGTCCAGGCCCAGGCGAAGGAGGGCGGCTTCGACCTTCAGCTCGTGCCTACCGAGTTCGCCGCCTCGCTGACCCAGACCGACAAGGGCGATTATCAAATGTTCGCCATCGGCTGGTCCGGCCGGGTGGACCCCGACGGCAACATCTCCAACTTCGTTACGACGTTGGGCTCCCAGAACAACAACGGCTACAGCAACTCCACTGTGGACTCGCTGCTCGCCGATACGCGGACGAAGACCGACGTCGGCGCGCGTCGCGACCTGTTCGGTCAGGTGATCACCCAGCTCCACAAGGATGTGCCGATCATCTATCTGTACCGGGCGAAGAACTTCACGGGTGTCGCCCGCACCATCGTTGGCGTGCAGATGTACGGCGACGGCCTGATGCGGTTTGTCCACGCGGGATTCGCCGCCTGAGGTACCGGCCGAAGGTGTGAGTTGGTGGGCTCCGCAGGGCGTCCACCAACTCCGGGCCGCAGAGGAGTCCGATGACGCGGTACCTCATTCCCCGACTGATCGAGTCCGCGATCACGTTCGTGCTGGTGACGATCGTTGTGTTCATTGGGATCCGGGCGTTGCCGGGCGACCCCGCCCGGGCGCTCGCCGGAGAGGAGAGCGACCCTCAGACGCTGGCCGAAATCCGCCGCGCATTCGGCCTCGATCAGCCCTTGCCGGTTCAGTACCTGCGTTACGTTGGCAACGCCCTGCAGGGTGATCTCGGTCGATCCTCCCGGACCGGCCTGCCGGTCGCCAGTACGATCGGCCACGCCCTCCCGGTCACGCTGCAACTGGCCACGTTCGCCATTCTCGTCGCCACCCTGATCGGCGTCGGCGCGGGCGTGATAGCCGCGGTTCGGCGGCGCCGCCCGGCCGAGTGGGCGGCCAACGGCGTCGCCTTGTTCGGTCTGTCCGTGCCGAACTTCTGGCTCGGTCTGATGGGAGTGCTGGTGTTCGCGGTCGCCTACCCGGTGTTGCCCGCGTCGGGATTCGTGTCGGTATTCGTCGACCCGCTGCAGAGCTTCAAACATTTGCTGATGCCGGCGTTGGTGCTCGGATCAGGGCTGGCGGCGGTCATCATGCGACAGACTCGCTCGGCAATGATCGAGGCACTCAATACCGACTACGTTCGGACGGCCCGGGCCAAGGGCCTGGGCAGTGTCCAGGTCGTGCTCCGCCACGCGCTGCGCAACAGCCTCATCGTGGTAACCACGATCGTCGGACTCCAACTCGGCGGACTGATCTCCGGCGCGGTCGTTACCGAACAGATCTTCGTGCTGCCTGGCTTCGGAAAGCTCATTCTCGACGCCGTGTTCACCCGCGACTACCCGATGATCCAGGGAGTCGTACTGGTCACAGCAACCGCGTACATCGGCATCAACCTGCTCGTCGACCTCCTCTACAGCGTGATCGACCCACGAGTGCGGGTAGGGGGTGCGGTCCTGTGAGCACGATCGAACTGGTCACTGTGGACAGTGAGGCGCCGGCGCCGGCCGCCCTCGTCCGCCGCCGGGCGGCACGCCGACTGCGGCGCAGCCCGCTCGCCATGACCGGCCTCATCCTCGTCGTGATCGCCGTGCTGGCCGCGTTGCTCGCAAACCTTATCGCACCATTCCAACCCGACCAGGTCGACTTCAACGCCGCTCTACAGCCACCGTCGCCGGGTCACTGGTTCGGCACCGACGAACTTGGACGCGACCAGCTCTCCCGCGTTCTGTTCGGTCTGCGGGTCTCCCTGTCCGTCTCCGCGCTGGCGATCGCGCTCTCTCTTGTGGTCGGTGTGCCGCTCGGCCTCGCGGCCGGCTTCTACAACCTCCTGGACCGGGTCGTGTCGCGGGTGGCCGACACCCTGTTGGCGTTCCCGTTCCTGGTTCTCGCGGTCGGTCTGGCGGCGATTCTCGGCCCATCGCTGTTCACGGCGACAGTCGCGATCGGGATTGCCGGCGTGCCGGCGATCATCCGAGTTACCCGCAGCGAAACTCTGCGCCTGCGCGGTCTGGATTTCGTCGCCGCTGCGGTGGCGGACGGCGCCAGCGATTTCGTCCTGTTACGACAGCACATCCTGCCCAATGCGGTGAATACGCTCATCGTGCAGGCGACGGTCGCGGCGCCAGCCGCGATCATCGGCGAGGCAGTGCTGTCCTTCCTCGGTCTGGGGATCCGGCCTCCCTCGCCGTCGCTGGGTGTGATGCTGGCCAGCGCTCAGCCGCTGTTCCGTGACGGTCCGTGGATGGCTGTACTCCCGGGCGTCTGCATTGTGGTCGTTACGCTCTCGCTCAACCTGCTCGGCGACGGGCTGCGTGACGCGCTCGACCCTCGAGAGACCCCGCGATGAGAGACCCACGATGACCTACCCCGCCATGACCCGAGCCACGAGCCTGTCCACAGTGGGCAACGCGCTGTTGACGGTACGAGACCTGAGCGTCCGTTTCCGCACTGAGGACGGCCCCGTGCTCGCGGCCGACGCGGTCAGCTTCGAGGTCGCCGAACGGGAGGTGCTGGCCCTGGTTGGCGAGTCCGGCTGCGGCAAGAGCGTCACGGCTATGGCCTTGACCCGGCTGTTGCCGCGCAGCGCCTCGATAACCGGTTCGGTCCGCCTCGGCGACCAGTCACTGCTCAACCTGCCCGAATCCGATCTGCGTGATGTGCGCGGTCGGGACATCGCCTACGTGTTCCAGGAGCCGATGACATCGCTCAATCCGGTACTGACGGTGGGACGACAACTCGGCGAGGTGCTGCACCGGCACCAACGGATTCGTGGCGCGGCAGCGATGCGGCGCGCGGCCGGACTACTTGACCTCGTCGGCATACCGCTGCCGGAACGACGCCTGGGTGAGTACCCGCATCAACTCTCCGGTGGCATGCGCCAGCGGGTAATGATCGCGATGGCGGTCGCCTGTCGACCGCGCCTGCTCATCGCCGACGAGCCCACGACAGCGCTCGATGTCACCGTGCAGGCCGGCATCCTGGACGTGTTGCGCGACCTGCGGGCCGAGATCGGAACGGCGGTTTTGCTCATCACGCACGATCTCGGCGTGGTGGCCGACCTGGCCGACCGGGTCGTCGTCATGTATGCCGGGCGGACCATCGAGGAGGCGCACACGGAAGCGCTGTTCGCGCGGCACAATCATCCATACACCCGCGGCCTGCTCGAGGCGGTTCCCAACCCGGAGCGGCGGACTGGCGGCCTGCGGGAGATTCCGGGCCGGGTGCCAACCATGCGTTGGTCGCCCGAGGCCTGCACGTTCGCCGACCGTTGCGAGTACGCCGACCAGCTATGCCGGTCGCACAAGCCGGAGCTCGAGCCGGGGCCGGCCGGGCACCTGGTGCGTTGCTTCCATCCGCTTGCGGTGCGACCAGCCGAGGTGACGCCGTGACTCCGACGCTGGAGGTGGTCGACCTCGTCAAGCACTTCGGACCGGTCCGGGCCGTGGATGGTGTCAGCCTCACCGTCGGCACCGGGGAAGTTCTCGGTCTGGTCGGCGAATCCGGCAGCGGCAAAAGCACCCTCGGTCGGTGTGTCACCCGGCTGGTCCCGTTGACGAGCGGCGCAGTCAAGATCAATGGCACCGACATCTCCCGGCTCGGTCGCCGGAAGCTGCGACCACTACGCCGGGACTTCAACATCGTGTTCCAGGACCCGGCCTCGTCGCTCAACCCACGAATGACGGTCGCGGACATCGTCGGCGAGCCCCTACGGCTGCACCGGATCGGCTCCCGGGACGTTCGGCGCGGTCGTGTCGACGAGCTGCTCGACCAGGTCGGCCTACCGGCTGATGTCGGGCGTCGGTACCCGCACGAACTCTCCGGTGGGCAACGGCAACGCGTCAGCCTGGCCCGCGCCCTCTCGGCCGGCCCGTCATTGTTGGTGGCCGACGAGCCGACGTCCGCCCTCGACGTCTCGGTGCAGGCCGCGGTGCTCAACCTGATCGGCCGGCTGCAGGTCGACCTCGGCTTCGCGTGCCTGTTCATCACACACGACCTGGCCGCGGTGGAGTTTCTGGCGCAGCGGGTCGCGGTGATGTACCTCGGCCTGCTCGTCGAGGTGGCCGATCGGATCACGCTGTTTACCCAGCCACGGCATCCGTACACGCAGGCGCTCCTGTCGGCGGCGCCGATTCCCGATCCGGTCCGTCAGCGGACCCGCCGCCGCATCGTGCTGTCCGGCGAGGTACCCAGCCCCATCGCTCCGCCATCGGGCTGTCGGTTCCATCCGCGCTGCCCGGTCGCGGTCGAGATGTGCACCCACGTCGTTCCCGCGCTGCGGCCGGTGGGACCGTCCGGTGAACTCGTGGCCTGCCATCTGGTCGCGGATGACGGCACCGGACCCCGACTCGTCGACCCGGCTGCCGTCTCGGCGACCGCCGGCCGCGGTGTTCAAGCGGAGACCGCGACATGACCACGACGCGGCCAGAACTCGCCGGAACGTTCGGCATGGTGACGTCCACGCATTGGCTCGCGTCGGCGGCCGGCATGGCGGAGCTCGAGCAGGGCGGCAACGCGTTCGACGCGGCCGTGGCCGCCGGCTTCGCGCTGCAGGTCGTCGAGCCGCACCTCAACGGTCCCGGCGGCGACCTGCCGCTCATCTTCGCTCGAGCCGACGATCGTGCTCCCACCGTCCTGTGTGGACAGGGTCCGGCCCCAGCGGCCGCCACTGCGGCGCGCTACCGTGATCTCGGCTTCGAGCTCATACCCGGTGCCGGTCCGCTGGCCGCCGCCGTCCCGGGTTCGGTGGTCGCCTGGTTGACATTGCTTCGCGACCACGGCACCCGGCGTCTGGCCGATGTGCTGCAGTACGCGATCTCCTATGCCGAGCGCGGTTACCCGCTTCAGCAGGGCGTGGTAGACACGATCGGCCGGGTGGGCGAGCTCTTCGCGGAGGATTGGACCACGTCGGCCGAGCTCTACCTCCCGGCAGGCGTCCCACCCGCCCCCGGTCAGCTGTTTCACAACCGGACCCTCGCGCAGACATATCGGCGTCTGGTCGAGGCCGAGGCGGCCTGCGGAGGCGACCGCGAGGCCGGCATCGAAAAGGCGCGCCAGGTGTGGCAGGAGGGCTTCGTCGCCCAGGAGATCGACACCTTTTGCCGCCGAGCGTTCCGGCACCCTGGGCACGGCCGTCACCCGGGCCTGATCACCGGAGCGGATCTCGCCGCGTTCACTGCCACGTACGAGCCGACCGCGGCATACCCGTTCCGCGGGGTCGTCGTGCACAAGACGCAGGCCTGGGGTCAGGGCCCCGTGCTCCTTCAACAACTGGCCTTGCTCGAGGACTTTGACGACGACGTCATCGATCAGTCCACTGTGGAGGGCATACACCATGCCGTGGAAGCGGGCAAGCTCGCCTTCGCCGACCGCGAAGCCTGGTATGGCGACGCGCTCACGCCGCCGCTGACGGCGTTACTGTCCCCCGACTACACCGCGGCGCGGCGGCGGCTGATCGGCGACCTGGCCAGCCTCGAGTTGCGTCCTGGCTCCCCGGGCGGACAAGAACCTCGGCTACCCACCTACCTCCTCGGCGGTGCGCCGGCGACGGCGGGCGCAATGGCGGCCGGGATTGGTGAGCCCACCGTGGACCGCGGCGGCGTGGTGGTCGGCGACACATGCCATCTCGACGTGGTCGACCGCTGGGGCACCATGGTGTCCGCGACTCCGAGTGGCGGCTGGCTCCAGAGCTCGCCGGTCGTCCCGACGGTCGGGTTCCCGCTCGGCAGCCGGCTGCAAATGTGCTGGCTCGAGGAAGGGCTGCCGGCGAGCCTCGTGCCGGGCCGGCGGCCGCGCACCACGCTTAGCCCGACCCTGATCTATCGTGACGGATCACCCGCGCTTGCCTGCGGGACGCCCGGCGGCGACCAACAGGACCAGTGGCAGCTCATGATGTTGCTGTCGCATCTCGTGCGCGGCCTACCGCTGCAGGACGCGATTGAGGCGCCGAACTGGCAGAGCAACGCGGTTGTGAGCTCGTTCTATCCTCGCCAGGCGCGTCCCGGCGAACTCGTGGTCGAGTCCCGAATCGGGGAGTCCGTCGTGAGTGGACTGCGCCGCCGGGGACATCGTGTCGTGTTGACGGGCGAATGGTCGCTCGGCCGGCTCTGCGCGGTCGGCCGCGACGCCCGCACCGGCTTGCTGCATGCGGCTGCGGACCCCAGAGGCAATGGGTACGCGATGGGTCGCTAGACAAGCCGGCAAGGTTTAGCGGCCGAGGAGGTCCTCGACCTCGCCGTCGACCGGGCGCCCCCGCCGAGCCAGTTCCGCCGCCTGAGTGGTGAGGCGTTCCCCAAGTTCATAGATGTGCGACGACGCGACCCCGGCCCGGCGGACGGCGTCGGCCGAGTTGCGGAAGTAGGTCCGGGTCAGCAGCCCGTCGACCACGGCGACCGCGACCCGGGCCTCGGCGAGGACCACCATGGCCGCCTCTGTCTCGTACCATTCGGCCATCCGGCGGGCCTTGCCGTGCGCGATGGTCGCCCGGCACCACGCCTCGCGGGCGAGTGCGGCGAAGACCTGACCCTCCGCCTGCGCCAGCCGGGTCAGGTGGACGTCGCGGAGTCGGGGCAACCACGCGTCGGGATCGTGGAGTGCCTTGATGGTCAGGTACTGGTCGGCCACCAGCGGCCAGGACGTGGTCAGCGTGCGGGCGTGCCGAAGATATTCATCGGCCGCGATCACACCGAGGTCGACGATGACCCCTTCGATGCGACGCGTGCCGGGCACCGGCCCGGCGCTGGCCCGGCGGGTGACCACGACGAGTTCCACGTCGCTGACGTCCGTGTCGTCGCCGTGGGCGAGCGCCCCATGCACACCGATCGCTTGCAGGTCGATCCCCCAGCGTTCGCGCAACCCCTCACTGACCCGTTCGGCCACGGCCCACCGAGGGTTGTGGCGGGCCGGGGTCGGGCCGGCGGTCGACCCGGGGGCGGTGGAGGGCACGCCGCCATTGTCATCCCTGACCTTCCATTACCGGATCCGCGCCCGGACGTCCAAGGATTTGCAGAGATCTGGAGGCAGACCACCTGGACCGGAAGTCTTCGTACTGTCGAGGTCCACGTGACGTTGCGAGCCAAGCTCGGCAGTGCGCACCTGTCCAGACCAGACCGTGCGGGCGCGCCTGGCGGCCATCTTGAGCAGGAGTTGATTCTCGCGGCGGGTCATCGATGTCCGGCGGTCCTATCTTGAGGGAGTAGCTGGGCACAGATTCAGCGTGGGGATGGGTTGCGATGCTGCGTCGCCTTCTGGTAGTCCTTGTGCCGCTTTGGGCGGCATTGTTCGTGGCTCTTGGCGTACCGCTGGCCGTGAACATCGCCGAGCGCGAGACCCAAGTGGTCTATCTGGACCGCCTTGCCGACGCCGCTCGTTTCGCCGCCTTGGCAGACGATTCATTGCGCCGCAACAATGTCGCCGCGCTGACGGCCGAGATCAAGCGGTACGACGAGGTGTACGGGGTGGCGGTGGCGCTGTTTGCCATCGACGGTCGACTATTGATGACGTCGCGTGAGTCATTCGATGCCGATACCCCGGAGGTTCGCGCAGGTCTGACTGCCGCGTTCGCCGGGTACCGCAACGAGCGCATCACCGCCGGATCGCCCTGGCGCCATGATCCGATAGTGATCGTCGAGCCGGTGGGCCGCGACACGGGCGTGGTGGCGGCGGTGGTGACGGTGTCGCCGACCGGGCATCTCGCGTCGACGATTCTGCAACGGTGGGATGAACTGGCCGGCGTTGGTGGTGTGCTCTTCGGATTGGCCGTAGTGGCCAGCTTGCTGCTGGCACGATGGGTGCTGCGACCGGTCCGAGATCTTGACCGCGCGACTGTGGCCATCGCCGCCGGCCGCATCGATGCGCGGGCGGTCACCGTCTCCGGGCCGCTCGAGTTGCGCCGGCTGGTCGGTTCCTTCAACACGATGATCGAAACCGTCGCCCGAACGCTAGGGCGACAGCGCACGTTTGTCGCCGACGCCTCGCACCAGCTCCGCAACCCGTTAGCCAGTCTCCACCTCGCGGTGGACAACCTCTCCGAACACCTGAGGCCATCCGGGCGGGAGTTGCACGAAATCGCGCAGACCGAGGTGGCGGAGATGGGCCACGTCGTCGACCACTTGCTCGCGTTGACACTCATCGAGGGAGCGGCTTTGGCTACGGCGCCACAACCGGTGACGGGAATGTTTGAGAGCCGTGGCACGCGCTGGCAACGCGTGGCGGAGGCGGCCGGCATGAAACTGGTGGTCGACATTCCGGACCGACCACCCGACGGTCTGGCCACATACGCACCCGCCGATGCGCTCGGCAACCTGCTCGATGAGCTCATCGGCAACGCATGTCGGCTCAGCGGTGCAACGACAGTACGGGTGACGGCGGTACGGTCCGGGACTGAAGTCACGGTGTCAGTGAGTGACGACGGGATGGGCCTGGCCGACGACGAGCTGGTGATGGCGAGTGAACGCTTTTGGCGGGGGCGGGCGCATGCCGATGTGCCGGGGACCGGGCTTGGGCTGGCGATCTGTCGGGAGCTCGTCGCGGCCTGGGGCGGGCGGCTCACGCTTTGCCCGGCCCACCCGACCGGGCTCGAGGCGCGGATCTGCTTGCCAGCCGCTGATGTGGTCTCCGTTGATCAGGGCTTTGCCGAGCGGAAGTAACGCACCGCGCCTGGATGCAGGCGGACCGGCGCGGTGGCGATGGCGGTACGAACATTGATCCGGTTCGCCTCTGGATGACTGCGGGCGATCCGATCGCGCTGCGTGAACAGCATGTCGGCAACGACCTCGACCACTGCCTCCGGTAGATCAGGACGAGCCAGTAGCAAGTTCGGAGTCGTGAACGTCTCGGTTGCGTCGACGTTCGGGTAGATCGAGGAGGGCAACGGCGCCGGCATGTAGTACGCACCGTACCGGGTCTGCATGGCGTCGGCGTACGAGCCGATCGGTATCAGCCGTACCCGAAGGCTGTTGGCGAGCGTGGTGACGGCCGGCGTCGGCACGCCGGTGAGGGACAGCATCGCGTCGACACGGCCGCTGACGAGCAGTTCGGCACCCCTGGCCTGGCTGGCATCGATGATCTGCGGCCGGATGTTCGCGATGTCGATGAGCCGATCGGTGGTGAACCGAGTGCCAGATCCGGCCGCGCCGGCGGTGATCATCCGACCGTCCAGATCCAGGAAGCTTCGCATCGGACTCGACGACAGCACGATCACGTGCATCCAGGCGTCGTACAGGCGGGCGACCGCCGTGACATCGTGGGGCCTTCCCGCGGCCAGCCCGGCGACGGTGGCGTCGAGGTAGGCGAGTGCCATTTCCGTGCTCCCGCTCGCCAGCAGGGCGAGGTTGTCGACCGATGCGCCTGTTGGGATCGCATTGACCCGACTGTTGGGGAATCGTTCCGCGAGGATCTTCACGATTTCGCCGCCGATCACCCGGTACACGCCACCTTCTGGTCCGGTCGCCAGCCGGAGCTCTGCCGGGTCCGCCGCCGGTTGACGCTGATCGTCCGGAAGGGCCAGCGCGGCACCGGCCGCTCCCGCGGCGACGGCTCCTGTGATGCCCAGTCCGGTGAGGAGAAGCGTCCGACGGGTCAGGGTTACTTCGCGCATTGACGGACTCACCGCGAGGGTCGCTAATGCTGGCTATCGTCGGTGCGCAGACGGTACCCGACGCCCCGAACAGTCTGGATCAGTTGCGGCACGCCGAGCTTCGCCCGGACGGCGGCGATATGGACCTCAACGGTGTGCGGGCTTCCTGTCCAGGTCGTATGCCACACGTCAGCCAAAAGGCGATCGCGAGTGACTACCGCGCCAGGACGGCGCGCCAATGCTGCTAGGAGCTCGAACTCCTTGCGGGTCAAGGCGATCTCCCGTCCGTTGACCTCAACCCGGTGCGAGTCGAGGTCGATGGTGCACCCGCAGATGATCACCGTTGGTCGGCGATCCGGATTGCGAGCGGCGCGCCGCATGACCGCGTCGATCCGCGCCGTAAGTTCCGCCACGCCGAATGGTTTCACCACATAGTCGTCGGCGCCGGCGTGCAGGCCGTCGACTCGTTCCCGCTCCTCGCCTCGGGCGGTGACGGCGATGATCGCGACATCGCCCTCCCGGCGGAGCTTGCGGCAGACATCGAGCCCGTCGCCATCGGGCAACTTCAGATCCAGAAGCACAAGATCGGCAGGCGGCGCCGCAAGCGCGTCGGCTACCGTGCCGGCGCACATGACCTCGTAGCCGCGCATTCGCAGCGCGATCTCGAGACCTCTCGCTACACGAGGGCTGTCCTCAACAACGAGCACGCGCATTCGCACATGCTACGGCTCGTTTGCGGGCTAAATTCTCTCGGTTTCCTCAAGTTCTTCACGTTCGACTGTCGGCACATGCCGTGCCGACGACCGAGAGAACCTCCGGACTTGCTCAAGGTGTTCGTGACCAACGATTCGATACCGGGGTTCCCGTACCTAGCCTCGCGCCATGCTTAGACGACTGAATCGGCGCTCGCTTCTGATGGGTGGCGTTGGCGCCCTTGCGGTCACCGCGTTTTCAGGCTGTGGCGCTGCTCGCAACGGCGAACCAGAGGCGAGGTGGCATTCCGGCCGGCTCTACGTCGCGACGGGAAACACGACGGGTGTCTTCTACCAGTTCGGTGGTGGGTACGCGGACATCATCTCCCGGCACGTGGCGGGCTACCAGGCGACCGCGGAGCCCACGAACGGCGCGGTGGAGAACGTCATCCGGGTCATGCGGGGTGACTGCGAGATTGGGCTCACGTTCGCTGATGTGGCGGTCGACGCCGGCGCCGGACGGGATCCCTTCGCCGGACAACCCCAGCCGGTGCTGGCGGTCGCGCGCGTCTACACCCAGTACACCCAGGTCATCGCCCAGAAGGGCGTCAATGCGGCCACCCTGCTGGACCTGCGGGGCCGGCGGATCTCCACGGGCACAAGTGGCTCAGGCACGTCCAACGTGGCCGCACGATTGCTCCGCGCGGCGGGCCTCGATCCTGAAAAGGACATCACTCGTCTTCCGTTATCGCTGCCCGAGACCGTCAGCGGAATGCGACGCGGAAACGTGGACGCGCTGTTCTTTACGTCCGGTCTGCCGACCCTCGGCATCACCGAACTCATGAATGCCATGGGTGACAAGGTTGTGTTCCTGCCCGTCGCCGACGTGCTGCCACAGCTGAGCCGCCTATACGGCGCCGCTTACAGCCCGGCGACTATCGCGAAGAGCGTCTATGGTCTGCCATCGGACGTGCCCACCGTCGCAGTGGGAGCGATGATCGTCGTCAGCCCCGAAATGCCCGATGGGTTGGCGTTCGATGTGACACGGGTCCTCTTCGAGTTCCAGTCGGATCTCGCTCAGGCCCACCCCGAAGGCCGCAACTTCACCAAGGAGAGCGCCCACCTGACTTATCCTGTGCCGCTGCACCCTGGCGCGCGTCGCTATTTCGAATGTGTCGACGCGCAGTGCCGGGAGATACGGTCTCCAGGTGGGCGTTGAGGCGGTCATCTTCGACTGGGGCGGCACGCTCACACCGTGGATCACCCAGGACGGCCGCGGCTGGTGGCGCATCGCGGCGAAGCTCGTCGCCGAGGCCGATGTGGACCGGGTGGCCACCGCGTTGTACGCCGCCGAAGCCGATATGTGGCGTCGCTCTCGGGACCTGCACGCCAGCGGCACCTTGGCCGAGGTCTTCGCGGCGGCCGGCCTCGCCGCTGACGACATGGCGTACGCCGCGCATGACGCGGAGTGGGAGCCGTCGACGTTTGCCGATCCCTCCGCGCCCGCCATGCTCGCTGGTCTACGGGAGCGCGGGCTGCGGGTCGGCGTGCTGTCCAACACGATCTGGCCCCGCGCCCGGCACGAACAGATCTTCGCCCGCGACGGTATCGACCACCTTATCGATGGCGCCGTCTACACCAGCGAGATCCCGTGGACCAAACCGCACGCGGAGGCCTTCGGCGCCGCGATGGCGGCGATCGGCGTGGCCGACCCAGCCCGGTGCGTATTCGTCGGCGACCGGCCGTTCGACGACATCTTCGGTGCCCAGCGGGTCGGCATGCGGACGGTCCTCGTGCCGCACAGCGACATTCCCACCGTCCAACGTGGACATACCGAGGGTGAGGCCGACGCTGTCATCGCGAGCCTGGCCGACCTCATCCCGGTCATCGACGGCTGGCGGATCACACCTCGGTGAGGCGGAACACGCGCAGGGTCCGGTTCGACGCCCAGACCTCGTACGTCGCGTACGCCGGCCACATCTCGCGCAGCGCCGCGATGAGACGGTCGCGTTCGGAGCCCTGCACCAGAACCGCCTGTACGTCAATCACGCGGCCGTAGAGATTGACGGTCGCCGACGGGTTGGCCAGAAGGTTCGCCGACCACGCCGGATGATGGCGTTGCCCGAAGTTGGACGCGATGACGACGAAGTCGTCGCCGTCCGCGAGATAGAGCAGCGGTACGGTTCGCGGCTCCCGGGTACGACGGCCAATCGTCGTAAGGAGAAACGACGGCAGGTCCGCAAGTCCGAGGGCCACCAACCGCCCGCGACTGATCCGGCCGACCAGGCGGTCGAGCGGCACGTACGCCCGGGCGATCCAGACGAACCAGCGCCGGTTGCCGTACCGCCGCAGAAACCGCGCCAGAGCCCTCATGTGCTATTCCTCCCCGCCCCCCTGCCCTTCGGGCCCACCCCCCTTACTCGGGCGCTTAGGAGTTTGCGCCGGGGAAGGCAACGGTGACCGGCATGATCCCTGCCGCTTCCCGCCACTGGGTGGCTTGGACAGCGCAGCTCACCAGCGCGTCGAGGGCGAATGTGCGGTCGTCGCCCGCCGTCGCGGCGAGGGCGTCGCGCCAGGCGCCGGCCGTACCCTCCTCGAGTGCCGCTGCGAGCCTCATCGCGCTCGGCGCGTCGGTCACCGGGAATGGCAGCGTGTAGGCCGGAGCGGCCGGGCTGGGCGAACCGTTCGCGGCGGCGATGCGCAGCGACACCTCGTCGCGACGATCGCGGTGGGCCGCCTCGGCCTGCCGCGCCGCGTTCTGCGCCGGTCCGGCCAGATGCGCGCCGACCACGCCGTATCCGAAGATCGCCGCGTGCTCGGCGGCCAGCGCGGCGGTGAATGCCTCGACCGCTATGGTCACCGCAGCACCTCCAGGTGGCAGGCGCGGGCGGCCGCGATGGAGCCGAGAAGTGGGGCAAGCCGGTTGACCGTCGCGACACACGCTCCGTGGGCCGCATCCCGGCCCTTCGTTTCGGCTTCAGTCAGCGCGACGAGCACGGTCGCCTGATCCGTGCCACCGACGGTGGGGCTCGGACCCGGCTTGGGACTGGGTGCCGAGATCGCCTGGGCGAGTGCCTTGGCGTGGGCGCGATGCGCATCGCGCGGTCCGGTCAGGATCGCGGCCAGCGCCGGGACCCGGACGATGGCCGCGTCGTACATATCGCCGAGCGCTATCGTGTCGCGGAGAAAGCCATCCAGCGGCTGGGGCAGATCCGAGCCGGAATTGGCGGTCGTACCGCCGAAAAGATCGCACCCGGCCACGAGGCTGACCCCGGCGGCGCCGGCCGCGGCCGCGAACCCGCGGAGCAGTCCGCGTCGAGAGATCCCCGAGTGCACCGGCACATCCTGCCAGGTCGCGGGCGAGGCTCGAATCCCACCGTCGGGTTTGTGCCGCGGCTGAGGTTCCCGCGTGTCTACCGATTTCCCTGGGGCGCGGGTGGTTACGGTGCGTTACGCTTCGGTCAGCCGCGAGGGTTCGTCAACGCCCGCGCGGCGATAGGTGCTGAGCAGGGCGGTCAGCCACCGGGAGGTGGGAACAGTGGCGCAACGGGCCCGCGGAACAGCCGACCGTGGCCGGGCGACGGAGCGCTCGCGCGCGCACGCGCGCGGCCGCGCCGACCAGTTCGACGATCAGGGCCTGCCGCCGCTACGCACCCACGAACTCGCCGCATTGCGAGCCCGGCTCCGGACGCTTGTCGAACCGGTGGTGTCCTCGGAAGGACTCGAAGTCGAGGATGTGACGGTTTCCCGCGCCGGCCGGCGATACCTGGTCCGGATCACGGTCGACGCCGACGGCGGAATCGGTCATGACGAACTCAGCCAGGTGTCCCACGCGATCTCGGTGACCCTGGACGAAGCGGAGGAGTCCTCGGGTGACCTGACCCCGGGCGGATACACGCTCGAGCTGACTTCGCCCGGCGTGGACCGCCCGTTGACCTCGCCTCGGCACTGGCGTCGAAATGTCGGCCGGCTGGTCGCGGTAAAGATCGGCGGCCGGCTGGTCACCGGTCGGGTCACCGAGGTAACCGAGCGCGGAGTGAGCCTGGACGTAAGCGGGCGGCGCGCCGAGGCGCCCTTCGATGCGCTCGGGCCGGGCCGGGTTCAGGTCGAGTTCGCGCGGCTCAGCGAACTCACCGACGACGAGATCGGCCCGGAGATCGCCGACGGGGACGACAGTGCGATTGATGATGAGCCGCGAAACGATGCGGAGGACGAGGCGTGAACATCGATCTCGCGGCCCTCCGGGCCTTGGCGCAGGAGCGGGAGATCCCGGTCGAGACGATCCTCGCCGCGATCGAGACCGCGTTGCTCACTGCGTACCGCCACACCGACGCCGCCCATGCGCACGCCCGAGTCGAGATCGACCGGAAGACGGGCGTCGCCACCGTCTACGCCCAGGAGCACGACGCCGAGGGCGAACTTGTCCGCGAATGGGACGACACCCCGCACGACTTTGGCCGGATCGCCGCGATGACGGCCCGCCAAGTGATTCTCCAGCGACTGCGCGAGGCCACCGATGAGGTGCATTACGGCGAGTACGTCGGCCGCGACGGTGACCTCGTGACCGGTGTGATCCAGGCGCATGAAAGCCGCGCCGAGAAGGGCATCGTCAGCGTCGACCTCGGCAAGCTCGAGGCGATGCTGCCCGCGGCGGAGCAGGTTCCCGGCGAGGCGTACGAGCACGGGCAGCGGATCAAGTGTGTCGTGGTGCACGTCGCGAAGGGGTTCCGGGGACCGCAGGTCACGCTGTCGCGGTCACATCCGAACCTGGTCAAGAAACTCTTCGCACTCGAGGTGCCGGAGATCGCCGACGGCACGGTTGAGATCGCTGCGATTGCCCGGGAGGCAGGCCACCGCACCAAGATCGCCGTACGATCCACCGCGCCAGGAGTCAACGCCAAGGGTGCGTGCATCGGTCCGATGGGTTCGCGGGTCCGGGCCGTGATGAGTGAGCTGCACGGCGAGAAGATCGACATCATCGACTGGTCGGATGATCCGGCTGCCTTCGTCGGCAACGCTCTCTCGCCGGCGAAGGCACTGCGGGTCGATGTGGTCGACGCCGCGACGCGGACCGCACGGGTGACAGTGCCGGACTTCCAACTGTCGCTGGCAATCGGCCGGGAGGGACAAAATGCCCGGCTTGCGGCGAGGCTGACCGGTTGGCGCATCGACATCCGACCCGACACTGAGTCCGCCACCGACGAGGCCGCCGGTGAGCCCGGCGGTGAGTCCGGCGGTGAGTCCGGCGGTGAGTCCGGCGAGGATCCCGCCGACGTCCCGACGCCCGCGGCCGCTGAGTAGGCGCTGAGTAGGCCCAGGGCAGCACGCAGGGTAGACTCTCGCAGTGGTACGACGCGCGGATCCGGTGCGCACCTGTGTGGGTTGCCGGGAACGCGCACCAGCCTCCATGTTGCTTCGCGTCGTCGCGGCGGACGACCGCGCGGTCCTGGTTCTGATCCCGGATCCGAGCCGTCGGCTGCCGGGACGGGGTGCCAACCTGCATGTTGATCCGGCCTGCCTCGCGAAGGCGGAGCGGCGCCGGGCCTTCGCCAGGGCGCTGCGCGTGGCCGGGATCCTGGATACCGGCCCGCTGACGGCGTACGTGATGGCACATGCGGTACCGACGGACGCGGCTTCCCGGGCAACAGGAACGACCGACGGTGGGGAAACCCACCTGACCAGCAAGGTAGGACGACCGACATGAGCACACGATGAATCCGCAGCCATGAGCCGCGTTCAAGTGATCAAGTGAGGTCTAGCGGGACTGCCCGCCGACCTCGAGATGAGGAGAGTAGTGGCAGGCAAGCCCCGCGTACACGAGCTGGCCAAAGAGCTCGGAGTCGAGAGCAAGGTCGTGCTCGCCAAGCTTCAGGAGATGGGCGAGTACGTTAAGTCCGCATCGAGCACCATCGAGGCGCCGGTGGCGCGTCGGTTGCGGGCAAGCATGGAAGCATCCGGTGCCCTCGCGGCCCCGGCCGCGGCGACAGCCGTAGCCGGCGCGCCGCCCGGTGCAATGCCGGCGCCGCCCCGGGCCGCCCGGGCCGGCGAGACCGGCCGGGCCGCGAAAAAGGCACCGGTTCCCGCGCCTCCGCCGGCCGCCCGGCCGACGAGCGCCCACGACATCGAGGTGGCCGCCGCCGAGCAACGTGCGGCCGCGCTCAAGGCTGAGCAGGAAGCCACGGTCCGGGCTGCGCAGGCCGCGCGGCAGGCACCGCGCCCGACGGCCCCGCGGCCGGCCCCGACGCCCGGTTTTGGAGACGGCAACGGTGCCGCCGGCCCTGGCGCCGGTGCGCGGCCGGCTGGCCCAACCCCCGGCGCGCGTCCGCCGCGCACGGGCGGCAACAACCCGTTCGGGATCACCCAAGGGGCGCGGCCGGCGGCAGGGCGTCCCGCACCCAGCGGCATGCCGCGGCCCAACCCTGCATCGATGCCGCCGCGGCCCAACCCGGCCTCAATGGGCGGCGGCCCGCGGCCCAACCCGTCGCAGATGCCGACCCAGCGTCCCGTCGGTCGCCCCGGCGAGCGCACGGGTCGACCCGGCGGGCCTGGTGGTGCTCCAGGCGCGGGCGGTGGCTTCCGTGGCGGACCCGGCGGCGGTCCGGGCACGGCCCGACCGGCTGGTCCGGGTGGTGGCTTCCGGGGCGGTCCGGGTGGCCCGGGTGCCGGCGGCGGTGGATACCGTGGCGGACCCGGCGGCACGACCGGCGCGGGCGGTGGTTATCGCGGCGGTCCCGGTGGGCCCGGCGGGCCTGGTACCGGTGCCGGTGCGGGTGCCGGCCGTCCGGGTCCCGGTGGACGCGGTGGACCCGGTGGGCGTGGCGGTGGCGCCGGTGGCGCCTTCGGCCGTGGCGGCGGCAAGCCCAAGGGGCGCAAGTCGAAGCGCCAGAAGCGGCAGGAGTTTGACAACCTTTCCGCACCGACGATGAGCTCGGGGGCCCCTCGTGGTGCCGGCCAGGTCGTGCGGCTGCCGCGCGGAGCTTCGCTCTCGGACTTCGCCGATAAGATCAACGCCAACCCCGGCTCGCTGGTCCAGGAGATGTTCAACCTGGGCGAGATGGTGACCGCGACCCAGTCGTGCACCGACGAGACGCTGTTGCTGCTCGGCGAGCACCTCGGCTTCGACGTGCAGATCGTCAGCCCGGAGGAGGAGGACCGCGAGCTGCTGGCCCGGTTCGACATCGACCTCGACGAGGACATTTCCGAGGAGCGGCTGGTCACCCGGGCCCCGATCGTGACCGTCATGGGTCACGTCGACCACGGCAAGACCAAGCTGCTCGACGCGATCCGGCAGGCCAAGGTCGCCGAGGCCGAGGCCGGTGGTATCACCCAGCACATCGGCGCGTACCAGGTGCACGTCGAGCACGAGGGTGAGGACCGCGCGATCACGTTCATCGACACTCCGGGCCACGAGGCGTTCACCGCCATGCGTGCCCGTGGTGCCCAGGCCACCGACATCGTGGTCCTCGTCGTCGCGGCCGACGACGGCGTCATGCCCCAGACGATCGAGGCGCTCAACCACGCCAAGGCGGCCGACGTGCCGATCGTGGTGGCGGTCAACAAGATCGACAAGGAGGACGCCAACCCGGCCAAGGTGCGCCAGCAGCTGACCGAGTACGGCCTGGTGGCGGAGGAGTACGGCGGCGACACCATGTTCGTCGACATCTCCGCGAAGAGCCGGATCAACATCGACGGGCTGCTGGAGGGCGTGCTGCTCACGGCCGACGCGGCGTTGGACCTCCGGGCGCCGATCGACGGCCAGGCACAGGGCATCGCGATCGAGGCGCACCTCGACCGCGGCCGTGGTCCGGTCGCCACGGTGCTCGTCAACCGGGGCACGCTCAACGTTGGCGACTCGATCGTTGCCGGCGACGCCCACGGTCGAGTCCGGGCCATGCTCGACGAGAACGGCAAGAACGTGGCGAGCGCGGGCCCGGCCCGCCCGGTCATGGTGCTCGGCCTGACCGCGGTACCCGGTGCCGGCGACACGTTTCTCGCCGTGGGCGAGGATCGCATCGCGCGGCAGATCGCCGAGCAGCGTCAAGCCCGGGAACGGGCCGCGCAGCAGGCTTCACGCCGCGGCCGGGCCACCTTGGAGACGCTTCTCGAGCGGATCAAGGAAGGCGAGCGCACGACGCTCACCCTCATCCTCAAGGGCGACGTCTCCGGTTCGGTCGAGGCCCTCGAGGACGCACTCGTCAAAATCGATGTGTCCGAAGAGGTTCAACTCAAGATCATCCACCGGGGCGTCGGTGGCGTCACGCAAGACGACGTCAACCTGGCCAAGGCGTCGGACGCCATCATCATCGGTTTCAATGTCCGGGCCGAAGGCAAGGTCCGCGACTACGCCGATCGCGAGGGCGTGGAGATCCGGTACTACACGGTCATCTACCAGGCCATCGAAGAGGTCGAGGCTGCGCTCAAGGGCATGCTCAAGCCGGAGTACGAGGAGATCGCGCTCGGTTCGGCGGAGGTCCGTGAGGTCTTCCGGTCGTCCAAGCTCGGCAACATCCCAGGCTGTATCGTCCGGTCGGGCATCATCCGGCGCAACGCCAAGGCCCGCCTGCTGCGCGACAGCGCGGTGGTGGCGGAAAACCTCACGATCACCTCGTTGCGGCGGTTCAAGGATGACGCCACCGAGGTCCGCGAGGGCTTCGAGTGCGGTCTGACGCTGGGCAACTACAACGACGTCAAGGTGGGCGACATCATCGAGACGTTCGAGATGCGGGAGAAGCCGCGCGCCTAGCCGATCAGCGGATATTGAGAGGGGCATCTTCCTATGTGGAAGGTGCCCCCTCTTTCACGCCGACCAGTATGTCGCGGGTGATCGACTGGTCGACCCGATGCCGGAACCGGTCGTACGGTGGTCCATTCAGGACAGTCAAGCCGTTCGCCGAGAGCACAGCGGCCGCGTCGTCGCGCTTGGCCACGTGGGTGTTCCACGAGATGCCCACGGCTCCGCCCGGCCGCAGCAGTCGTACCCACGCCGGGACGGCCGCCTCGAGAAGGTCAAGCGGTGCCCGGCGCAGCCCGGCGGCGACGGTGCGGCTGCCGTGCTGCACTCCGTACGGCGCGTCAGCGACGATGGCGTGAAAACTGTTTGGCTTGAAGAAGTCCCCGGCCGCGGTGGTGTCGGCATGGACGACGTCGACCCGCTGGGGTGCCGCGCCCAGCGTCACGGTGAGCCGGCGGGCGACGAGCTTCTTCTCGCGACGGACGGGGTTGACCTCAGCGTGGTGCTTGACGCGCTTGCGCTGCAAATAGGTCCGCAGGAACGCGGCGTACGCGTCGAAGTCCTTGCCGTCGAGGTCGATGCCGGCGACGTCATAGCCGTAAACGAGGGCCTGGTTGAGTGTTGTGCCCCGCCCACACAAGGGATCCAGCACCCGCAGCCGTCCGTCCAGAATGGAGTGAGCTGACTCGCAACTCAGCAGCGTCACGTTGAGGAGGAGCTTGGTGAACTGCTCGTTGGTCTTGCCGGCGTACTTCGGGATCGTGATCAGGTCCTGGTCGAGGTGGGCCAGGCCGTTGAGCGCTACGGGGCGCAGGAGTTCTCCCTCGCGTTGGAACAGGGCGTACAGCGACGAGGCGTTGGCCAGGAACGCGATGTCTCGATCGGTCAGCGCCGGCGCAATGAACTCCACATAGGGCAGTCCACCGACGGTGGTCGGCGCGATGTCGCTGAGCCGTCCGCCCAGAACGGTGGCGTTGAAGACCCCGAGCTCGGCCAGAGTCAATTCCACTGCCGCATCGGCGTAGACCCGATTGGCCGACGGGAGGATCAGCAAGGCGTACCCAGTCATCGCCGCCCAGCGTGACATATGGACGAACGCAACTCTTCAAGACGTGGGAGCTGGGAGCGCTCCCAACTCGAAAGTCTTGAAGAGTTGCGGGACGGTACGCTGACACACCGTGTACACCGGGACCGCCGTGTTCGATCTCCTTCTGCCGGCCGACTCCCGCTCGCTGAAGGCCAAGCGTTCCTATGTCCGGCCCATCGTCGCGGCCCTGCGCCGGTTCGAGGTGGCCGCCGCGGAGGTCGGGCTCCTCGACCTTCACGGACGCAGCGAGATTGGCGTCGCCGTCGTCGCCGCCGACCCGGCCCACGTGTCGCAGGTCCTGGACTCGTGCGAACGGCTGGTCTTCGGTCGACCCGAGGTGGAGGTCCTCGCCACACGGCGCCGGCTGCACGGCGAGGACGACTGAGCGCTGATCGCGAGAGGTAAGGTCAAGGGCGGGCTGCGCTCACTTCGATCCACGCCGCCGAGTCGGTCGTCCTCGGTTGCGAGCAGGTAGGAGAGGCGGAGGTACGGAGATGACTGATCCGGCCAGGGTGCGCAAACATGCGGAGCGCGTTCGAGAACTCGTCGCCGAGGCCATCCGTTCGGTCAAGGATCCCCGACTCGGGATGATCACGATTACCGACTCCCGGATCACCCCGGACCTTCGCGAGGCGACGGTGTACTACACGGTGCTCGGCGACGTCGCCGAGCAGACCGCCACCGCGGCCGCGCTGGAGAGCGCGAAGGGGCTGTTGCGCAGCGCCGTTGGCAAGGCGCTCGGACTTCGCCACTCGCCGTCCCTCGCGTTCGTGCAGGACGTGGTCCAGGACAACGTCAAGCACATCGACGATCTGCTCGCGGCAGCCCGCGAATCTGATGCCAAGGTGCATGAGCTCGCGGCTCGCGCCAGCTACGCCGGCGACGCGCAGCCGTACCGGTTGGCCGAGGAACACGAGGCAGGCGCTGACGATGTCGCCGTGAGCGAGCGTCGGTGACCTCGGAAGAGTCCACATTCGACAGTGAGCTAGGCCGGGCGGCAGAGGCCATCGCGGGCCTGAACCGGGACGCGGTCGTGCTGCTCGTGTGTCACGTCAACCCGGACGGCGATGCGCTGGGGAGCATGCTCGGATTCGGGCTGGGTCTCCGCCAGCTTGGTTTCACCCAGATCGTCGCGACCTACCCGGAGCCGTTCGATCTGGCGGAGGTGTTCCGGTTCCTGCCCGGCCAGGATCTGTTGGTGCACCCGGCCGCTGCCCCGGCCAAGCCCGATCTCGCGGTCAGCTTCGATGCCGCCAGCGTGAATCGGCTCGGTGAGCTGGCGCCGGCCCTCGGGGCGGCGCCGACCTGGATCATGATGGATCACCACGCCTCGAACCCCGGTTTCGGCGGCGTGCAACTCGTCGATGCCGCGGCCGCGGCAACCGCCGTGGTCGCGGCGCGCCTGCTCGACCGGCTCGGCGTCGTCCTTGACCGTGATATCGCAACCAGCCTCTACGTGGCGCTGGCCACCGACACCGGATCGTTCAAGTTCGACCTGACCAGCTCCGAGGTGCACCGGCTGGCGGCGCGACTCGTGCAGGCTGGGGCGAAGCCGGCCGAGGTCGCGCTCCGGGTATTCGACACCCGTCCCTTCGCCGCGATCGCGCTGCTCACGGTCGTGTTGCAACGGGCCGAGCTGGATCCGGCGGCGGCGGGCGGTCGGGGCCTGGTAACCGCGTACGCCACCCTGGCCGACCTGGATCGTTTCGACCAGCCGCCGCAGGCGTTGGAGAGCTTCATGGACGTTCTGCGCACGGCGCAGGAAGCCGACGTGGCGTGCCTGGTCAAGCCGCTGGCCGAAGGGCGCTGGGCCGTCTCCCTGCGCAGCCGCGGCGAAACGGACGTCGCGCAGGTGGCGGTCGCGCTCGGCGGCGGCGGGCATCGACTGGCGGCCGGGTTCACCGGCTACGGCGACGTAGCCGAGGTGTTGGCCGCGGTCCGGGTCGAGCTCGGATAGCGCGAAGATCGGGGACAGCTCGGGGTCGCGGTACCTGCGACGCGGGGGAACCTCGGGTAACAATCGAGCTATGCCGCATCTACCCGAGGCATCGGTGGACGAGGTCCGCAGCTGGGACCGCCCGATTGTGATGGTCCCTCTTTTCGCCCTCATCGCCGCGATTGGCGGCTTGTTCGGCTCCTTCACGCTCAGTGCCAACCTCCTCGTGCTCGCGGTCGGCGGCACGATGACCTGGCTGAGCCTGAGTGGCCGGACCGCCCGTCGTCCCGTGCCGACCCGACTCAGCGGAGCCGCGGCCTGGTGGTTGGTGCCACTGCTGGTGATCGCGCTGACCGAGCTCTGGTCCTTCAGCAACACGCCCCGCGCCGACTATCCGACGCTGTCGCTATTGGCCGATCCGGTGCTGGACCATTACCTGCCCCGGGCCGCGTGCTACTTCGGCTGGTTGTCCGGATTCTGGGCGTTGATGCGCCGATGAAAGCCGTCATCCTGAGCCTATTCGCGCTCGGCGCGATCGCCTCTCTCGTGATCAGCTGGCTGTCCCGCCGGGAGAACTCCAAGATTCCCTCGTTCGGAGATCTCAGCGGCTTTGTGATGGCGTATCAGGTCGGACGGGTGCCCGTTGGCCGAGTGGCCGTGCTCGGTTTCTGGTGGTGGATCGGCTGGCATTTCTTCGCCCGGTGAAAGCGACGTTCCAGCATCTGGGAAACAGCACCCAAGCCGTGGGCTTAACCGTAGTTTAGTTCTGTGCGCAGCGGGCTCATTCTTAGCCGCCGCGGCGGGATCTGCAGCTAGGCAGCCAGCTCCCCGCCGCGGAGTCGCTGCTGGCACGCATCCAATCTCGCGCCGTTCCCGCATTCAAACCGCGTCTCGCGCTCACCGGCGTCCCGCGCTCACAAGCGTCTCCCGCCGACAACCAGCCGTCACCGTTGCATATCGCCGGCGATCCCGGTCTTTGCGTGACAGACCACCGCGCAACCTCCCACGTGCGCGCCATCTCGGCCCGGGTGCCATCATCCGCGACCGTGGAACCGAACGAAGGTCACGATGAACGACAAGCCCAAGCCGCAGCCGAAGCCCACTCCCGAGAAGTCACAGACCGGGGAGACGGCGCGTCAGGCGCTGCAGCAGTCGATCGATCGCCGCTGGTAGTCGACCAAGGCGGCCAACGGGGGCGGGTGTCCGCCCGGCGGATCGCGGCATTGGCGTTGCCGGCGCTCGTGGTGCTGGCGGCTGAGCCGCTGTACGTCCTCGTCGACACCGCCGTCGTCGGCCACCTTGGTCCCACCCAGCTGGCCGCACTCGCCCTCGGTGGCGGCGTGTTGTCGATCGCCGTTTGGCTCGGCAACGTGCTGGCCTACGGCACGACTGGCCGGGCCGCCCGTCAGTTTGGCGCGGGCGACCGGGCGCGGGCCGTCGCCGAGGGTGTGCAGGCCTCCTGGATCGCGGTCACGCTCGGCGTGGCAATGGCGCTGCTGGCTCAGATCGCCGCCGCCCCGCTAACCCGGACACTGGCCGGCGGCGCAACCGAGGTGGCGGAAGCGGCCGCCACGTGGCTTCGCATCGCGGCGCTCGGTGCGCCGGGCATCCTGCTCGCCATGGCCGGCAACGGCTGGATGCGCGGGGTCCAGGACGCCCGACGCCCGATGCGTTACGTGCTGGCAGCGAACCTGCTCTCGGCCATGCTCTGCCCGTTGTTGGTCTACCCGGCCGGGCTGGGTCTCGTCGGTTCCGCAATCGCCAACGTCGCCGCCCAGCTGGTCGGCGGTGCGCTCTTCGTACGGGCGCTCGTGGTGCAACGCGAGCCGCTCGCGCCGCGCCCGGCCGTCCTGCGACGCCAGCTCGTGGTCAGCGGCGACCTCCTGGTCCGAGGCGCGGCGTTCCAGGCCTGCTTCCTGTCCGCTGCCGCCGTCGCGGCCCGGATCGGCACCGCCGCCCTCGGGGCGCATCAGATCGCGCTGCAGCTGTGGTTCTTCTGCGCATTAGCCCTCGACGCGGTGGCCATCGCGGCCCAGTCGCTGGTCGGGGCGGCGCTCGGTGCCGGTGATCCGGCCGTGGCGCGGGCAGTCGCCGCGAGGGTGGGCCGGATCGGGACAGTGTGCGGGTTCGCGTTGGCGTTGGTGATCGGCGCGGGAGCCTGGGCGTTGCCGGCACTGTTCACATTGGACACTGCGGTGCGTGCACAGGCGCTGGTCGCCTGGCCGTGGTTCGTCGGGATGCTGCCGATGGCGGGGTTGGTCTTCGCCCTCGACGGCGTGCTGATCGGCGCCGGTGACGTGCGCTTCCTCCGCAACGTGACGCTCGTCGCCGGACTCGGTTTCTTCCTGCCCATGACCTGGCTCGCCCACTTTGCCGGCCTCGGCCTCGGCGGCGTCTGGGCGGCACTGACGCTGTTCGTGGTGGTCCGCCTGGTCGGGATGGTGGCGCGGGTGCGCGGAAGCTCGTGGGCCGTCTCGGGGGCGATCCGAACGTGACGTCCGGCCAGCCCTCCAGTGTGACCCGCGTCACAGTGTTCCGAGAACCTGATCGTGCTGAAGTACGCCCCGCCGATGGGTGAGCCGCCCACCCACCTGACGTACAAGCTCATGCTGACCTGGATGGTGCAGCCAATTGGGGTGCGTACGGCCACGATGACCGCGGTCGGCCGTGCCCTCGCGGGCGCGCTCGCGTATGCCGTGTTGGGCAGCCGGCGCTAAGGAACCACGCGGCTAGCAGGCCAGCGACTGCGGGATGTCGATCGAGCCGTTCGGGTCGAGCGCGTCGTCGGGGTGGTCGTCCTGTGGTCGTCCGGAGTCTGAGAGGCTTCGATTGGCAGCGATCACGGAGGCTGGGTTGGGATTGGCCGAGGGCGGGTTCGTGGTGGTGGACAAGCCGGGCGGGATGACGTCGCACGACGTCGTCGCCCGGATCCGCCGGCTGGCCGGCACCCGCCGGGTGGGGCATGCCGGGACCCTCGATCCGATGGCCACCGGGGTGCTCGTGGTCGGCCTCGAACGGGCGACCCGGCTGCTGACCTACGCGGTCGGACACACAAAGTCGTACGCCGGCACGATCCGGCTCGGGGAATCAACCGTGACCGATGACGCCGAGGGCGACGTGACCAACCGGACGCCGGCCGGGCATCTGAGCGATTACGAGATCCGGACCGCGTTGCAGGCGTTCCGCGGCGAAACGGACCAGGTCCCGAGCGCGGTCAGCGCGATCAAGATCAAGGGCGTCCGCTCGTACGCTCGCGTGCGCCAGGGTCACGACGTTGACCTGCCGGCCCGGCCGGTGACGATTTCTCGAATCGACGTCCTGGCCGTGCGTCGTGGCGAGGCGACCATCGATGTCGACGTCGATCTCACGTGCTCGTCCGGTACCTATGTGCGGGCGATCGCCCGCGACCTCGGCGCCGCGCTCGGGGTCGGCGGCCACCTCACCGCGCTGCGGCGCACCGCGGTCGGCGATTTCACGATCGATGAGGCGGTACCGCTGGCCGAGTTGCTGGAAAAGGGGGAGCCGCCGACCGTACTGCCGCTGGCGGCGGTCGCGGCCAGGCTCATGGACCGGCGTGATGTCGACGCCGACGAGGCCCGCATCCTGTCGCACGGTGGACCGCTGCCGGCGGACGGACGGTCGGGACCGTACGCGGTCTTCGACCCCGACGGGCGCGTGCTGGCGGTGGTGTCCGAGCGGGACAACAAGGCCCGCGCCGAGGTAGTGCTCAAACCGGCGGGAGGAGACTGACAGTGCAGCGGTGGCGGGGCGTGGACGCCGCACCGGCGGGCTGGGGCCGGTCGGTGGTGACTATCGGTGTCTTCGACGGTGTCCATCGTGGACACCAGCAGATCGTCGGGCACACGGTGCGTCGGGCAAAGGAACTTGGCCTGTCGTCGGTCGTGGTCACCTTCGACCCGCATCCGGCGGAGGTGGTCCGGCCCGGGTCCCATCCGGCCGTACTCACCGAGTCCGGTCGCAAGGCTGATCTGCTCGAATCGCTCGGAGTCGATGTCCTCTGCGTCATACCGTTCACTGTGGACTTTTCCCACCTCAGCGCCGAGACCTTCGTGCACGACGTGCTCGTCGAGCACCTGCACGCGAGTGCCGTAGTGGTGGGGGAGAACTTCCGCTTCGGCCACAAGGCGGCGGGGGATGTCGCGCTGCTGGAGCGCCTCGGCCGTACCTTCGGGTTCACTGTGGAGGGTGCGCCTTTGGTCGCTAGTGAACCGGCCACTGTGGTCTCGTCGACCTACATCCGCGCGTGTGTCGACGCGGGTGACGTGGCCGAGGCGGCCAAAGCCCTGGGCCGGCCGCACCGCGTGGAGGGAATCGTCGTGCGAGGAGATTCGCGGGGGCGCGAGCTCGGGTTCCCGACCGCGAACCTGCTCACCCCCCCGCACGCGGCCGTGCCGGCCGACGGGGTCTACGCCGCGTGGCTCGTCCGGCGCGATGCACCTTCCGGGCGCGCGGCGGTATCGATTGGAACCAATCCCACGTTCGCCGGCCGGGAGCGCAGGGTCGAGGCGTACGTGCTCGACTTCGACGACGACCTGTACGGCGAGCGGGTGGCGCTGGACTTCGTTACGCGTCTGCGCGAACAGCGGCGCTACGACGGCGTCGAGGAATTGGTGGTCCAGATCCGACAGGACGTGGAGGAGACCCGAGCCGACGCTGCGCGGATGATGCCCGATTCGGACCCACGTCATACGGGGTGTTAACCTTGACCGACGCCGGGTGACCGGCTGGTCCCGTCTGCCTGCACGACGCCGCGGGTGCGGGGCCTCGGATGCAAACCCATCGCAAAGGGAGACCATGGCGCTCGACCAGGCCACTAAGGCCGAGATCATTGGTGAGTTCGGCACGAAGGAGGGCGACACCGGCTCGCCCGAGGTGCAGATCGCGATGCTCACCCGTCGGATCAACCAGCTCACCGAGCACCTCAAGGTGCACCAGCACGACCACCACAGCCGCCGGGGCTTGCTCATCCTTGTCGGCCAGCGCCGCCGGCTGCTGGCCTATCTCAGCAAAGTCGACGTCCAGCGGTACCGGGCCGTATCGGAACGGCTCGGCCTGCGGGTGCGGCGTTAAGCAGGTCGAACGGGGGAGCGCCGAACGCCGGCGCTCCCTCGACCAACGATGAACGATCCGGCAACAATGAACGATCCGGCAACAATGAAGGATCTGGACATGCGCGGAGCGCCCCGCGTGTCAGCACACATTCAATAGACAAAGACAAAGGGATGGTCAACGCCGACACGGGGAGCCGGTCGGCAACCCGCCGACACACGTCGGTCCTCGGTAGTGGCCCCCGGAACGCGACCCGTTCTTAGGACGGCGGCGCGCAGCCGAGGGCTTCGATCGAAGACCGACCGCGGCGCAAGCTCCCCCCAGGCGTACCCCGCTTCTAGGGAGATAACCGCATATGACAGAGCAGTCAACGCTCGGTGACCACCACAGCACGGCGGTCATCGACAACGGGTCGTTCGGTACCCGTGAGATCACTTTTTCGACGGGACGGCTGGCCCGACAGGCCGCTGGCTCCGCACTCGCGCAGCTCGGCGATACCGTCGTCCTTTCGGCCACCACCGCCAGCAAGAGCCCGCGCGACCAGTTCGACTTCTTCCCGCTGACGGTGGATGTCGAAGAGCGCATGTACGCCGCCGGGCGCATCCCCGGCTCGTTCTTCCGCCGCGAGGGCCGGCCGAGCGAGGACGCGATCCTCACCTGCCGGCTTATCGACCGTCCGTTGCGCCCGTCCTTCGTCAAGGGGCTGCGCAACGAGGTCCAGGTCGTCGAGACCATCCTGGCGCTGGACCCGGAGCACCCGTACGACGTCGTGGCAATCAACGCGGCCTCCATGTCGACGAAACTGTCCGGCCTTCCGTTCTCCGGCCCCATCGGGGCGACCCGGATGGCGCACGTGGACGGTACCTGGGTGGCCTTCCCGACCCACACGGAGCTGGAGCGGGCCACTTTCGACATGGTGGTCGCAGGCCGCACTCTGCCCGACGGCGACGTCGCGATCATGATGGTCGAGGCGGAGGCGACGGCCAATACGATCAAGCTGATCGCCGAGGGCGCGCCGAAGCCGACCGAGGAGGTCGTCGCTGGTGGTCTGGAGGCTGCCAAGCCGGCCATCCGCGAGCTCTGCCGCGCCCAGTCCGACCTGGCCGCGGTCGCCGCGAAGCCGGTCGGTGAGTTCCCGGTCTTCCTCGAGTACGAGGCAGACGCGTTCGCGGCGGTCGAGAAGGCCGTCAAGGACGAGGTCACCGAGGCCCTTAAGATCGCCGGCAAGGCTGAGCGGGAAGAAGCGCTGGACCTTATCAAGGACAAGGCCCATAGCCTGCTCGACGCCAAGTTCGAGGGGCGTGAGAAGGAGATCGGTGCCGCGTTCCGCGCGGTCACCAAGAAGGAGGTGCGGGCCCGCGTCCTTCGTGACCATGTGCGCATCGACGGCCGCGGCCCGCGCGACATCCGCCCACTCACGGCCGAAGTTGGCGTGCTGCCACGGGTGCACGGTTCGGCGCTGTTCGAGCGAGGCGAGACCCAGATTCTCGGCGTGACAACGCTGAACATGCTGCGCATGGAGCAGAACCTCGACACGCTGTCGCCGGAGAAGCACAAGCGCTACATGCACAACTACAACTTCCCGCCCTACTCCACCGGTGAGACCGGCCGGGTCGGCTCGCCGAAGCGGCGCGAGATCGGGCATGGAGCGCTCGCCGAGCGGGCCCTGATCCCGGTGCTGCCGGCCCGCGAGGAGTTCCCGTACGCGATCCGGCAGGTTTCGGAGGCGCTGGGCTCCAACGGTTCGACGTCAATGGGCTCGGTCTGCGCCTCCTCGATGTCGCTGCTCGCCGCGGGTGTTCCGCTCAAAGCGCCGGTGGCCGGCATCGCAATGGGCCTGATCTCCGACGAGGTCGACGGCAAGACCACGTACATCTCGCTCACAGACATCTTGGGAGCCGAGGACGCCTTCGGCGACATGGACTTCAAAGTTGCCGGCACCCGGGACTACGTCACCGCGCTGCAACTCGACACGAAGCTCGACGGCATTCCGTCGGACGTGCTGGCTGCCGCGCTGCAGCAGGCGCACGATGCGCGGCAGACCATCCTCGACGTGATGGCCGAGGCCATCGAGTCGCCGGGGACGATGTCGGACTACGCGCCGCGGGTCACCTCGGTGAAGATCCCGGTCGACAAGATCGGCATGGTGATCGGGCCCGAAGGGCCAGACCATCAACGCGATCCAGGACGAGACCGGCGCCGAAATCTCCATTGAGGACGATGGCACCATCTACGTCGGCGCCACCGACGGTCCGTCGGCCCAGGCGGCGATCGACCGGATCAACGCGATCGCCAACCCGACCCTGCCGAAGGTCGGCGACCGGTTCCTCGGCACCGTGGTGAAGACCGCCGCGTTCGGCGCCTTCGTCTCGTTGCTGCCTGGCCGCGACGGCCTGCTGCACATCTCGAAGGTCGGCGACGGCAAGCGCGTCGAGCGGGTCGAGGACTTCCTCAACGTCGGCGACAAGGTCGAGGTGGAGATCGCCGAGGTCGACGGCCGCGGCAAGATCTACCTCGACAAGGTCCGCCCGGAGGGCTCCGAGCGCACCGGCCGCCGACGGGCGACCGCCCGGCCAGCCGCGAGTCGCGGCGACCGGGTCCCGCGCGACCGCGGCGACCGTGGTGGCGACCGGGAGCGCGGCGACCGCGGCCCCGGCCGCAGCGACCGGGGGCCGTCAGGCGGGTCCCGTGGCGACGGCGAGGGTCGGCGACGGTGGTGGCGAGCAGCGCCGCGCGCCGGGTACGCGACCGCGAGCCGCTGCGCCGGCGACAACCATGACCCGCGCCCGCACCTGGACGCTCGCGGACGACCCGTTGGGCGGCACGGTACGTCGTACCGTGCTGCCCAACGGGCTGCGGGTGCTCACCGAGGCAGTGCCGGCCATGCGCAGCGTGTCGTTCGGAATCTGGGTCGCGGTCGGTTCCCGGGACGAGACGTCGGCAGCTGTCCGGGGTCTCCGCATTTCCTGGAGCACCTGCTGTTCAAGGGCACCGAGGCGCCGCACCGCGCTGGAGATCTCGGCGGCGATCGAGGCCGTCGGCGGCGAGACGAACGCCTTCACCACGAAGGAGTACACCTGCTACTACGCGCGGGTACTCGACTCCGACCTGCCGCTCGCGATCGATGTCATGTGCGACCTCGTGGTCGACTCCGTCCTCGCCGAGTCCGATGTGGAGACTGAGCGAGGCGTGATCCTCGAAGAGATCGCGATGCACGACGACGAGCCCGGCGACGAGGTGCACGACCTCTTCGCCGAGGCGATGTACGGCGAGCATCCGTTGGGCCGGCTCATCTCCGGCACGATCGACACGATCTCGCCGATGAGCCGGCGCCAGATTCAGACTTCTACCAGCGGCGGTACACGGCCCCCGCGATGGTGGTCGCCGCGGCCGGCAACCTGGACCACGCGATGGTGGTACGGCTGGTCAAGGAGGCCTTCGCCGACCGGCGGGGCGAGGCGCACGTGCCGTTGCCACGTCGCGGCGCCGACCGCAGTGGCGCGCCCCGGTTGCGCCGGGGCCGGCTCCGCGTGCAGGACAAGGACACCGAGCAGGCCCACCTGGTGCTCGGTGGCTCTGCGCTTTCCCGCGACGACAACCGCCGGTTCGCGCTGGGCGTGCTCAACAACGCGCCTCGGCGGCGGCATGTCGTCGCCGCCTGTTCCAGGAGATCCGCGAGCGGCGGGGTCTGGCCTACTCGGTCTACTCCTACACGACGCAGTACGCCGACTCCGGCGTCTTCGGCGTGTACGCCGGCTGCGCACCGGGCAAAGTGGACGAAGTGCTGGCCCTGGCTCGGGAGGAGCTGACCCGGGTGGCCGAGCACGGCATCACGGACGAGGAGATCGCCCGGGGTAAGGGGATGCTCAAGGGCTCCCTGGTGCTCGGACTGGAGGACACCGGATCGCGGATGTCCCGGCTGGGCAAGGGCGAGCTGCTCTATCGACGAGCTGCTGACCGTCGACGAGATGCTCACCACGTGTCGACGCGGTCACCCTGGACGAGGTCGCGATCGCGTGGCGCGCGCATGTGCTGGGTGGAGCGCCCTCGCTCGCGGTCATCGGTCCCTTCGCCGACCACGACTTCTCCGACATCGTGCCGTTCGTAGTCACCTGCCTCGGGGCCGGTGCATTAGGTTGGGCGATGTGAGCGACGCTGAACCTGGCTCGAGCCGATCCGGGTCGGTGTGCTCGGCGCCCGCGGGCGGATGGGCACAGAGGTGTGCCGGGCGGTCGACGCGGCCGAGGACCTCGAACTCGTCGCGATGGTCGACCTGGGCGACTGGCTGTTCAACATCGCCGACGCCGCTGCCGAGGTCGTGGTCGATTTCACCACCCCCGACACCGTCATGGACCACATGCACTGGTGCATCGACCAGGGCATCAACATCGTGGTCGGAACGAGCGGCTTCACCGAGTCCCGGTACGACCGGATCCGGCAGTGGCTGTCGCACCGTCCCGATCTCGGTGTGATCGTGGTGCCCAACTTCGCCATCGGCGCGGTCCTGATGATGGACTTCGCCGCCCGCGCGGCTAAGCACTTCGATATCGGTGGAGATCATCGAGATGCACCACCCGAACAAGCTGGACGCTCCCAGCGGCACCGCTCAGCGCACCGCCGAGATGATTGCAGCGGCTCGCGCTGAGGCCGGCTTGGGTGCCCTCCCCGGACGCCACCAAGGAAGAACTCCAGGGTGCCCGGGGCAGCCAGGTCGAGGGCGTCCGGGTGCACTCGGTTCGCGCGGCCGGGCTGGTGGCCCACCAAGAGGTTGCTCCTGGGCACCGCTGGCGAAACGCTCACCATCCGGCACGACTCGTATGACCGGTCGTCGTTCATGCCGGGTGTGCTGATGGCGATCCGGGCGGTCAAGCAACGGCCCGGGCTGACCATCGGCCTCGGTCCCGCTGCTCGAGGAATAAATCCCCACAAAAGCGCCCGCCTAGGTGGTTACTCCCGCGTACGTTATTTTCATCACGTTCAACCGTCCGGGAAGGCGCTGGTACGACGACAAGCGATCAACGAGCGCCGAGGATTGCTCACATCAGCGTTGTGTGCAGCCGTACTTGGGGTACGTGCACGTCATCAATGTCGAGTGCCCGGGTCACTCCGTCGAGCTCCCAGCCGGCCGACGTGAGGAACGCCCGCAAGTGCCGGTGTCGGCCTCAAAGGCCCAGGCCAGGGCGGTGATGAAACCGTCCTCGCGCAACAGGTCGGTGCAGGCGGCGAGCAGCCGGCTGCCGTGCCCCCGTCGACCCCACCGCGGCTCTACGACCAGATCCGTGACCGCCGCGAGATCTCGCCGAAGCATTTGGCCCGGATCCTCGTCTGGAGCCAATGCCGTCTCATCCGCATCACCAGTGGCCACGAACCCAACCAGGTACGCTTGCTCCGCCTCTTCCAACGCGACAAGCACTCGGTGTCGTGGCGACGGCGGGGCCTCAATCGAGGTCAACCAACGATGGTGCATCCAGCCTTCGTCGAGTTCTTCCAGTGCTCGGCGAGGGAGAATGCGGCGGTAGGCATACCGCCAGGTCGACAGTTGCAGGCGCGCGATCTCGGCGGCGTCGTCGGGACGGGCAGGTCGGACGAAGGCGAGCGCCATGGTCGCTGAGCGTACGGGGTCCACGCAGACCCTGGCCGAAGGATCGGAGGAGAGCGTCGTGCCCGACCCGGGCGACCCAAGGCTCAGGCGTAAGCGGATCTTCCTGATCGCGGGGGTGGCGCTGGCCGCGCTCACCTTCGACTTCATCTTCGCTGAGCGCCACGGCTTTTTCGATCTGCACGTGTACCACGGCGCGATCAACTACTGGGTCCATCGGGTGGTTCGATCTATGACTTCGTACTGCCCTTCAGTACGTACGGCTTCACCTACCCGCCGTTTGCCGCCTTGGTGATGATGCCGATGGCGATCACCCCATGGCATCTCGCGATCGTCATCAGCTGCATTGCCTGCGCCGCCGTCTCGTCGGTGGTGATCTATTGGTTCGTCGACCCGATCGCCCGGCGCGAGAACTGGGTCCGCTGGTTCGCGGTCGGCCTGGTGATGGCGTTCGCGATCGCGTTCGAGCCGCTGCGGGAGACGTTCCTGTTCGGCCAGGTCAACATGTACCTGGTCGCTCCTGGTGGGGGCAGACCTGCTCTTTCTCATCGCCCGGGTCACCGGTTCGCCGGGCATCGGCATCGGCCTCGCCACGGCGATCAAGCTGACGCCCGGCGTGTTCATCGTCTACCTGTTGGTGACCAAGCGCTGGCGCGCCGCTCTCACCGCGAGCGCCACGGCGGCCGGGGCAACCCTCGTCGCGGCCGCGCTCGCGCCGGATGCCTCGCGTGTCTTCTGGACTGACGCGCTCTGGAACACCGACCGGGTCGGGATGCCCGCCTTCATCTCCAACCAGTCGCTCAACGGGGCGGTTTCCCGGCTCAATGCCGAGGATCCGAGCATGCTGCTGTGGGGCCTAGCCGTGCTCGCGGTGCTGGCGGTGTGGGCGGTCCGGGTACGCAAGGCCGTGGCGGTCGGCGACGAGCGCACCGGCTTCGCTTTGACCGGTGTGGTCGGCTGCCTGATCAGCCCCATCACGTGGGTCCACCACCTGGTGTGGCTCATCCCGGCGGTGCTGTTGCTTCTCGACCGGGCGGTCGCGGCCACCTCGAGGGAGCAGCGCCGATGGCTATGGGGCCTGACGCTCTTCTCGTACGGGGTGCTCAGCAGCCGGCTCGTCTGGGTCTTCCACGAGATCTGGGCGACCAACCCGGTGCTGTGGTTCTTCAGCAACTTCTACGTGTGGATCAGCCTGGTGCTGCTGATCGGCCTGCCGATCACGACGCCGGATGCGGTCGCCGTGGAGCCGAAGGTCGAGACCACGGACAGTGGAGACTTCGACCGAGCGGTGGCCGGCCTGCTGCAGAGCGAGCGGGCACCGGTCGGTATTGCCGCGCCCGGTTCGGTCCGGCCCGGCGAGAGTGTCGCCCCGCCCGGATAGTCTGCGCTCACCATGAGCGCGACCAAGCTTCTCAACACGATCCCTGCGCAGACGGTCACGGTTGACCAGGCCCGCCGGATCGCTCTTGCCGCGCAGGGCTTCACCGACCTACGGCCTTCGGGGCTGGTGAACTCGCGGCACCTGCGGCGGGTCGTGGCGCGAACCGGGCTGCTTCAGATCGACTCGGTGAACGTTCTGCAGCGGGCGCACTACATGCCTGCGTTCAGCCGCATCGGGCCTTACAACATCGAACTGCTCGATGCGGCATCCCACCGAAGGCCACGGGCGCTATTCGAATACTGGGCCCATGTGGCCTCACTGGTTCCGGTGGGGCTTCACCCGTACCTCCGTTGGCGCATGGCCGAAGCGCACAAGGGCGCGTGGGGCAGCATGCTCGCCGCGATCAATGACTTTCCAGACGTCGTGTCGTGGGTGCTCCAGGAGGTCAAGGATCGCGGACCGCTCACCGCCGGTGAGATCGAGCTCGATGTGCCGGCCCGCCCGAAGGTGAACTGGGGATGGAACTGGAGTCATGCCAAGTCCGCACTGGAGTGGCTGTTCCGGACCGGCGAGGTCACCTCGGCCGGCCGCAACAGCGGGTTTGCCCGGCTCTACGACCTACCGGAGCGCGTGCTGCCGAAGGCGGTGCTGGACACCCCTACGCCAACCGAGGCGGACGCGTTCCGGGAGCTGGTCCGAATTTCCGCGCGATCGCTCGGCATCGCGGCCGAGCCCGAGCTGCGCGACTACTTCCGGTTGACCGGGCCGAGGTTCCGGCAGGCTCTCGCCGATCTGGTCGAGGAAGGAACGCTGGAACCGGTAACCGTGCGCGGGTGGAAACCGCGGGCGTACCGCCACGTCGAGGCGAAGCTGCCGCGCCGGGTCGATGTGGCGACTCTGCTGAGCCCGTTCGACCCACTGATCTGGGAACGGGGCCGGACGGAGCGACTCTTCGATTTCCACTACCGGATCGGCATCTACACCGTTCCGCACGAACGGGTGCAGGGGTACTACGCATTGCCGTTCCTGCTCGACGGCCGGCTTGTGGCGCGGGTCGATCTCAAGGCCGACCGGCGGACCGGCATGCTGCTGGTGCCGGGTGCCTGGGCCGAGCCCGGCGAGGGGCTCCCTGCGGTGGCGGAGCGCCTGGCGCCGGTGCTCGTGGAGGTCGCGGGCTGGCTCGGGCTCAGCTCGGTGGCGCGACCGGAGCAGGGCGACTTGGCCGCCTCGCTCGGCCGCACGCTCGGGGCGACGCGAGGGGTTACCGTATTGGCGTGACCTCCGCAGTCAACGAGAACGACGCGCACTTTGACCTGCCTGTCTACTCGACCCCGGTGTACGCGCCACCTAGTCGGTTGTCGGTCTTCTTGATGCGGGTGTACGCGCGTACCCCACGGTGGGCGGCGCCGGCCGCCATCTTGACGTGCTTCCTGGGCGTCGCGTCCTACGTGTGGATCAGCAACCCCACCGATGGCGGCGCCGCCGATCCGCCGGGCTGCATCATCAAGCTCACTACCGGTCTTGACTGCCCCGGCTGTGGCGGCACCCGAGCCTTCTACTACCTGATGCACGGCAACTTGCCGGAGGCAGTGCGCAATCACGCGATTGCCGTCTTCGCCGCGCCGTTCCTCGTGTGGGCGTACGTGGCCTGGACGGTGAAGCAGGTGAGCGGAAAGTCGCTGCCGATGCCACGCATTGGGGCCAAGACGCTGACGGTGTTCCTCGCCGCGTGGGCGGTCTTCATGGTGATCCGCAACATCCCGATAGTCCCATTTACATACCTCTACGTCTGACGGGCGTGCTCAGGCGGCCCGGTGGATCCGGATGTCGCCACTCATCGTCTTGACTCGAAGGCTGAGTGCGGGGCCGCCCTCGGGCGCGCCGGTGGTCTGCAGGTCGTTGCGCGTGCTGCCGGACATTGACGTGAGGTCCATCCAGACCGACGTGCCGGCCGGAACGCCGACCGCCACATCGCCGGAGGCCGCGGCGATTCCGGCGTCCCCTCCGTGCATGGCGGCGATCGTGATGTCGCCAGACGCTGTTTGGGCCCGTATCCGGCCGCGCACGACGCCTAGCCGAACGTCGCCGCTGGCCGCATCGACATCGGTATCGCCGAGGACTTCGTTGGCGGAGATGTCACCAGATGCGGTGTGGGCTCGCAGCGCCCCGCCGATCCGACCGCCGTACACGTCACCGCTGCCCGAGTCCACACTCGACGTCGCCGCCGGTCTCGAGCAGCTTGACGTCACCGGAGCCGGTGTTCGCTTTGACCGCGCCGAGCCGGCCGTTCGTGCGGAGGTCGGCCGAGCCCAGGTGGGCGGAGAGGGTGCTGTCGAGGGGGACGCTCAGGTTCGCCCGTACCCGGCCCCGGCGAAGGCTGAGCCAACCGGATGGTCTCGGTGAGGTCTCCACCCGCAGTTGGTGGCCGTCGAAGACGACGACGGTGGCGTCGACGGCCGCCTGGGAGGATTCGGAGCCGTCTTCGGGGGTGAGCGTCACGAGCACGACCGGGTGGTCAACCGCGGTGACGGAGACGCCGCCGCTATGCATGCGGAGGCTGATGTCGATCGGGCCGGTAGCGGCGAATTCGTACGAGCCGGTGGCAGTCATGGGGTCTCTCCTTTTTCGGACGGATGGGCAGATCAGGCTTGGGCGTAGCCGGTGAATCGGCGTCCCGGGCGTCCCGGCGGTCCGCTTGAGCGAGGCGGCGGCGGCCCGGCGATGGCACTGGTGATCGCCCGGACGAGCCAGGCATTCACGGAGATCGACGCCGCGGCGGCGGCCGCCTCGACCGCCTCCTTCAGCGACTCCGGGAGTCGCAGCGTGATGCGGGCGACGTCGCCGTCGGCCTCGATCGTGGGAGCCGGTTCGGTGCGGCTGGGCGTGACGTCACGCTCCTCGACGACGAACTGCGCCTCGCGGCCGCGCAGGCGCACCTCAACGGTGCCGGTCGACAGCTTGGTCGTGATCTCGGCGGCGGCGTCGGACAGCGCCTCCAGCAGGCACAACCGGCCAGATGACTCGATCGCAGAACCAAGCAGGTCACCCCCGGCCGCGGCGGCCGCCGTGAGGTCGCGATGCAGGCTCTCCAGGTACGGCGTCAGCTCCATGACGCCACTATGACGTCATCACGACGTCATGTCAATGCCATCCGACGTCACATAGGTCGCCGTGGGAGGTGTCCATGACCGCGACCGTCCGGCTCATCGCGTGGACCCAGTTCGAGCCGCCCGACGACGTGACCTGGTCCACCGACGCCGAGGGCGGCCAGGCGCTGGCGGAGTTCGCCGGGCGGGCCTGCTACCAGTCCTGGAAGAAGCCGAACCCGGCCACCGCCACCAACGCCGGCTACCTCGCGCACATCCTCGAGGTCGGCCACCTGTCGGTGCTGGAGCACGGCACGGTGACGTTCTACCTCACCGGCGTCTCCCGGTCGTTCACCCACGAGCTGATCCGGCACCGGCACTTCTCCTACTCCCAGCTCTCCCAGCGCTACGTCCCGGAGCGGACGCGGCGCATGGTCGAACCGGACGCTGATCGCCGACGATCCGGAGCTGCACAAGCTGTTCGTCGAGGCGACCGAGGCCAGCGTCCGGGCGTACACCGAGCTGCTGGAGGGCCTGGAGCGAGCGGTTCGCCGACGTGCCCAACGCCACGCTGCGGCGCAAGCAGGCCCGGCAGGCGGCCCGGGCGGTGCTGCCCAACGCCACCGAGACCCGGATCGTGGTCACCGGCAACTACCGGGCCTGGCGGCACTTCATCGCGATGCGGGCCACCGAGCACGCCGACGTGGAGATCCGCGAGCTGTCGCCGTCGAGTGCCTGCGGCAGCTGCAGCGGGTGGCGCCGAACGTGTTCGCCGACTTCGTGATCTCCGACGCTGCCGGACGGCACCGAGATGCGCCAGCCGAGCGCCGTCGCGCCAGACGTCGAGTCGTAGCATGCGTCTGAGTGCCGGTTCGTCCGCGCCGCAGGCATCCGGATGCGCGCGATCACGCTAGGTTGGTCGAGCATGACGCACAGACTCATGGCATGACCTCGAGGCGCGCACGCCCGTTCGGCCGGCTGCTCACCGCGATGGTCACCCCGTTCCCGCCGGACGGCTCGCTCGACCTCGACGGCGCCGGCCGGCTCGCCGACCTACCTGGTCGACGAGCAGGGCAACGACGCGCTGGTGATCAACGGCACCACCGGCGAGTCGCCGACCACCACCGACGCGGAGAAGGAGACCCTGCTCCGGGCCGTCGTCGAGGCGGTCGGCGACCGGGCCCAGGTCGTCGCCGGGGTCGGCACCAACGACACCCGCCACACCATCGAGCTGGCCCGCGCCGCCGAGAAGGCCGGCGCGCACGGCCTGCTGGTGGTCACGCCGTACTACAACAAGCCGCCGCAGGCCGGCCTGCTGCGCGCACTTCACGGCCGTCGCCGACGCCACCGGCCTGCCGATGATGCTGTACGACATCCCGGACCGGACCGGCACGCCGATCGCCACCGAGACGCTGTGCCGGCTGGCCGAGCACGGCCGGATCGTCGCGGTCAAGGACGCCAAGGGCGACTCTCACCGCCACCTCCTGGGTGCACCAGCCGGACCGACCTCGCCTTCTACTCGCGGCGAGGACGCGCTGACCCTGCCGCTGCTGGCCGTCGGCGCGGTCGGCGTGGTCGGCACCTCCACCCACTTCACCGGCGCGCGCGACCAAGCAGATGATCGAGGCGTACGAGCGCGGCGACGTCGCCGACGGCGCTGGCCCTGCACCGGCGCCTGCTGCCGCTGTTCACCGGCATCTTCCGCACCCAGGGCACGATCCTGGTGAAGGCGGCGCTGCGGCCGCGCGGCCTGCCGGCCGGTCCGGTGCGGCCGCCGCTGGTGGACGCCGACCGACGCCGAGATCGCCCAGCTGCGCGCCGACTGCGCGGAGGCGGGCCTCGAGCCTGTGACGCAGCAGACCGGTGACGCATGCACGGAGTCGCGAGCCAGGACATCGGAGCTGGCCGCCCCCGCCGCTGCCGGAGGGCGGCCTGCGGATCATCCCGCTCGGCGGGCTCGGCGCCATCGGCCGCAACATGACCGTCTTCGAGTACGACGGCAAGCTGCTGATCGTCGACTGCGGAGTGCTGTTCCCCGACGTCGAGCAGCCCGGCGTCGACCTGATCCTGCCCGACTTCGCGTCCGATCCTGGACCGGCTCGACGACGTGCAGGCGATCGTGCTCACCCACGGCCACGAGGACCACATCGGCGCGGTGCCGTACCTGCTCGCCCACAAGCCGGACATCCCGCTGGTCGGCTCGCAGTTCACCCTGGCCCTGGTCGAGGCGAAGCTGGCCGAGCGGCGGATCGAGCCGTACACGCTGACCGTCGCGGAGGGCGGACGGGAGCGGCTCGGCCCGTTCGAGTGCGAGTTCTTCGCGGTCAACCACTCGATCCCGGACGCGCTCGCGGTGGCCATCCGCACCCCGGCCGGCGCTGGTGCTGCACACCGGCGACTTCAAGATGGACCAGCTGCCGCTGGACGGCCGGATCACCGACCTGGCCGGCTTCGCCCGGCTCGGCGCCGAGGGCGTCGACCTGCTGCTGTCCGACTCCACCAACGCCGAGATCCCCGGCTTCGTCACCCCGGAGCGGGAGATCGGCCCGGTCCTCGACGTCGATCTTCGCGCAAGGCCACCGGCCGGATCATCGTCGCCTCGTTCGCCTCGCACGTGCACCGGGTCCAGCAGGTGCTCGACTCGGCCCACGAGCACGGCCGCAAGGTGGCCCTGATCGGCCGCTCGATGGTGCGCAACATGGGCATCGCCCGCGACCTCGGCCTGCTGCGCATCCCGCCCGGCCTGGTGGTCGGCCTGGACGAGGCGACCGCGCTGCCGCCCGAGCGAGATCGTGCTGATGTCCACCGGCTCGCAGGGCGAGCCGATGAGCGCGCTGGGCCGGATGGCCACCGGCGACCACCGGCACGTCACGATCGCGCCGGCGACACCGTGGTGCTGGCCAGCTCGCTGGTGCCGGGCAACGAGACCTCGGTCTACCGGGTGATCAACCAGCTGTCCCGGGCCGGCGCCATCGTGATCCACAAGGACGTCGCGAAGGTGCACGTCTCCGGCCACGCGCCCGCCGGCGAGCTGCTCTACCTGCTCAACGTGGTGCGGCCGAGCAACCTCATGCCGGTGCACGGCGAGTGGCGGCACCTGCGCGCGCACGCCCGGCTCGGCGATCGAGTCCGGCGTCCCGGCCGACCGGGTCGTGCTCTGCGAGGACGGCGACGTGGTCGACCTGGTCGAGGGGCGGGCCACGCATGGTCGGGCACGTCAAGAGCCGCTACGTCTACGTGGACGGTCTGGCCGTCGGCGACGTCGGCGAGTCGCTGCTGACCGAGCGGCGGATCCTCGGCGACGGCGGCTTCATCGCCGCCACCGTGGTGGTCGACTCGGTCACCGGCAAGGTGGTCGGCGGCCCGACCGTCTCGGCCAAGGGCTTCTCCGACGACCCGGCGGCGTTCGACCCGGTCATCCCGCTGGTCACCGAGGCGCTCGACCGGGCCGCCGCGGACGGCATCACCGACCCGCACCAGCTGCAGCAGATCGTCCGCCGGACGGTCGGCCGCTGGGTCAACGACGCGTACCGCCGCCGGCCCGATGATCGTGCCGACCGTCGTCGAGGTCTGAACGCCATCGTCGCGACGACGACGAGCACCACCACACCAGCAATGGCCGCCTCGACTGGGACCGCTGCGACGGCTCCGAACTCGATCGGCAGCAGGGACGGCACCGACGCCCGGTCGCCGAAGCGCCCGGCGCGTACGAGATCGGCGGCCACATCGAGACCGGTCACGCTCGCCGGGGCGTCGAGCAGCAAGCGTGGCTCCGCTGAGCCGCTGAGCTCATAGAGGTCGGCCTGCCCGGGCTGGTTCAGCTGGCGCGCGTCCCGGTCGGTGGCCCCGTCGGGTCCGGTCGCGGTGAGCGCCACCACCACGAGCCCGTCGGTCGTCTCGTTCCACCCGACCGCCCGAACCGCCGCGGCCGAGAACGGTCGCAGCGTGGGTCCCGTCGTAGGCACACCCGTCGCGACGTCCAAATAGGACACACTCCAGGTCAGTGCCGGTGGGCAGTCCGGGGGCTGGCAGTACGGTGCACCGAAGAGCACCAGCCGCCGACTATCCGGGGTGAAGACGCCACTGAACTGCTGCCCGCGATCGATCGGAATCGTCCGCAGCGGATACCCGTCCCCGCCCAACGACGAGGTATCGAAGAGCGCCACCTGCCAGCCGTAAGCCACCGCAAGCCGTTGGCCATCGGGGGAGAAAGCAACGCTGACATCGCCGGCCAGTTCCCGCACCGTCGCAAATGAACCGAGCGGCGTTGTCTCGCCTGTGCCGATGTCGACAACGCCTATGTCGAGCGGCGAGAGGACCTGATATCCAATGGCGACGGCGCCACCGTCGGGTCGCCATCCATACACGGCGGTCACCATCGCGTCGTGCGGAGGCGGCAAGTTGCGAACCTCGCCCGTGACCAGATCGGTGATGCTCACCGCGGATCCGTCCCCGTGCAGCTTCAGGCTTGCGACATAGCGACCCTCGGCGGAGAGGTGCACGTTTCCGCCGGCGGTCCACCGTCCGTGGTCCGGATAGAGCGAACGGTACGAGCCGCTACGACCGAGGATTGCGATTCGTCCTCGGGTGGCGTCGCGATCGTCAACGAGGCCAGAACCCACACCGGTGAAGAGCACGCTGGCCGGACCGGGTGGGTTGCTCGTCGCGTTCGCCTGCCAGGTCCACGGGGTTCTTATCGAGTCCGGAACGCCGCCACTGCTCCGGCTGGTCCAGATGCCGTACAGCCCCGGCGCCGCAAAGCCGAACGTTGCCACGACGCCGACCAGTCCGACTATCAGCAGCAGCGCGAGCGCTGTGCGGACCCGACCGCGCCGCCGTGGCGGTGGAGGCTCGAAGCCGTCGGAGTCCACAATCCCGTCGTGAAAAACCACCAGGTCGGTCATCGAATCCTCCGCCGCGGGTTGGCCCGGCGGGCCAACCCAAAGACCACCGCCACCCCAGCGGCTATGACGATCTCCACGAAGGAGTCGTCGATGATGGCCGGAGGGTCAGCGGCGGGGGCGACGGCGGCGGTTTCGATGCGGACGATCCTGGTGGATCTCCGGTGTGGGGAGCAACCCCCCGTACGGACAAATGCTACGAACCCGATCTTCTCGATCCGGGGTTTATGGGGTCCGTCCACTGTGGTCATTTCCGGGCTGTCGAGAACTGCCGGCGCCCGAGACCCAACGCGTGGGCCAATAACACCCAAAATAAGCTGATTAGTTCGGCCTACGCGTTAATGATCATTCGGTGCCGACTGCGGCATCCGCCACAAAATGGCAGGATCGATATGTGCTGAGCAGGATTCTCGTGCCGTACCACCTCGACGAGCCCCTGTTCGAGGTCGACTGGCCGCTCCCTGTCGAGGCGGTGATCGCGATCACCGCGGTCGGGCTCGACCGCTGGTCGTTCCTGGCCGAGCTGAACTTGGCGGTACGCGAGGCGGTCGCCGATCGAGTCGCCGGCGCTACGGTGCCTTTGGTGGTATCCGGTGACTGCCTGACATCACTCGGTACGGTCGCGGGACTGCAGCGGGCGGGCCTTGATCCGGCCATCGTCTGGTTCGATGCGCACGGTGACGTCCAGACGTTGGAAACGACGACGTCGGGGTACCTAGGCGGAATCCCGCTGCGGATCCTGGTGGGCTATCGGCCCGAGCTGATCGCGGACTGCCTGGGTCTGCGGCCGGTGCCGGAGAACCGGGTGGTGCTCGTCGACGCCCGTGACCTCGATCCACCCGAAGTGGAGTATCTGTCCCAGGCCGAGATCCGCCACGTAACCGTGGCCGATGTATCCACTATGGAGCTTCCCGCTGGGCCCCTCTATCTACATGTGGACATGGATGTCGTGAGTTGCGACGTGCTGCCCGGCCTCCTGTTCCCGGCAACCGGCGGCCCAGACTTGCCAGAGGTCTTCCAGGCAGTACGGTCGGTGCTCGCCACCGATCGAGTCGCCTCCCTCCACCTTGCCTGCACCTGGCGGGCCGGACATCACGCCGCCGCCATTGTCCGGCCGCACCTCGAGGCCGCGCTGGCCGGCCATATGTGACGGATCACGCGGCCGCTCGGAATTCCTCGTACCTTTCGCGGAGTCGGTCGGGATCCGGTCGGTCGCGCGCATACCTCGGCAGCACGATCGTGGTGCCATTCATCTCCTGAAGCCCGTGCCGCAGCATAGGCCCGTCTATTTCGGCGAGCACGTCGCCACGCACCTCGACTCTGTGGTCCGGTCGAATGCCGATGATGTTGACGTCGTATGCGGCATGGTGGATCTTGCACATCGCCAAGCCGTTGGGAACGATGGGGTCGCCCCGCGCCGAACCGTCGCGCACGATGTGTGCAGCGTCGAGCAACGACGGCAGCTGCAGCCTGCACAGCGCACATTGACAGTCGTACGCGCGCAGAACGCGTGGCCGGAACAGTGCCTGATGCAACCTGTGCAGCGTTAGGCGCCGGCTGTATGCCTTGTGCAGAAGCGAATCGGCCCCCGGCGAAAGGTCCAGTACGTCCACTCGCTCGCCGATGTCCACCGTGAACTCGTGCCGAGCAGCGTCTTCATCGACCAGGTACACGGGATAGATCGCCTGATAAACGCCCTTGGCGATTGGATAGAAATAGGCCAGTGGTAAGCGATGACGCATCGCCTCTCGAAGCGCCCTGTTGTCGGCGTGTTGGGCGTCCGTGCCGCGCCACTTGTAGCGCACTGTGCCGTCGGGTGCGACCTCGTCGGCATATGGCACGTCGGCGCCAACCGGGGTGAAGGTGGTCCGGATGGTCAGGGCCGCGTTGAGCGCCGCCGGCTTCCAGATTCCCGGTTGGACGGTCAGCCGCATCGGGGCACCCTCAAAAACAAAGCTGTTGATCACCGCTGAGGGCACTCCGTCCGGATGCGCCACGCTGATTCGATCGAGATGGGCGAACATGGCAAGCCGGAGTCGCTCGTCGAAGTCGACCGGTGCCATGGCGTGTGTATAGCGCACGCCAGGCCGTGATAGGAAGCACGAACCATCCTCATGTGTCCACCGTGGTCACTGGGATCACTCTGTAGTCAGGACGATGTCCTTGTCCGGGCCGATGTCGTAGTTGCGTCCGTTGGGGGTGGTCCAGATGGTGCGGCGGCGGATGCGGGTGAGTTTGTGGCCGGGTCGGGTTTTGAAGCGGTGGTGGTGGGGGCAGCGGGCCTCGATGTTTCCGCGGTGGGAGCAGCCGCCTTTGGCGTAGTCGTGGCGGTGGTCCAGGTCGCAGCGTCGTGCGTTGCGGCGGCAGCCGGGGCTTCGGCAGGTGCGATCGCGGGCGCGGACGAAGGCGGCTTCGGTGGCGGTGGGGCGGCGGTGGGTGTGCCCGTGGTGGAGCAGGTTGCCGTGCTCGTCGGTGGCGGACCATTTCCAGGCTGGGTTGGCCTTGCGGTCGAAGCTGATCTGGCGGGCGATGTCGGCCAGTACCGGTGCCCAGCCGGGAATGAGGGCGGGGTCGTTGTCGAGTCCGGCCAGTGTGGACAGTTTGATCTGGATGTCGACCACGCCGCGGCGGGGCTTGGGTTGGATGCCGCCGCAGACACACCGGTCGCCCGCCTGGACCGCGCCACCGTGTTGGCCCGAGGTTGGGTCCGGCTTCCCGGTCTCAGACCGGGAATCCGCCTCGGCGCCACGCCCCGTGTCGGCCGCGTTACGGTTCCCGGTTTCAAACCGGGAGTCCGCGCCGGCCAGGTCGTCGCCGAAGACGCCGTGTCCGATCGGTTCCTCACGCGTCGTGCCGATCCAGTCACTGTTCCCGGTCTCAAACGGGGAATCCGCCTCCAGCGGCTCGCCGTCGCCGAAGACTCCCCATCCGATCGGTTCCTCACCCGCCGGCTCGTTGCTGGCGCGGTCGGGGTTCCTGGTTTCCGATCGGGAATCGGCCGCATCGTCAGCGTCGGTGGGGTGCAGGGCGTCGGCGTCGGCGGTGACCGGGTCGATGGTCGGGCTGAGCTGGAACGGGATGCCGGCGAGCAGGTCGAGTTGGGCGTCGGCGCGCAACTGGGCCAGGGTGCGGGCGTCGCCGGCCGATTTGGCGGCCCGGGCCAGCCGGTTGAGCCGGTCGTAGGCGGCCAGCGCTTTGTCGGTGGGCAGGTTGTAGCCGGACAGGCAGGCGGTGCCGTCCATGCCGGGGCGCACCGACACGTCCCGGTCGACCACCCGGCGTTGGTAGCGGCCCTTCGGCGTCGGCCGGATGGGCCCGGTCGACGTGGTAGCGCAGCCGCTCCCGCAACTGCGTCAGCGTCCACTTGGCGGCGCGTTCCAGCAGCCGATCCGCCACCGCCTGCGCGGTCTCCTCGTCCAGGTCGCTGAGCGCGTCGACGAAGGCGTTGGCCTTGGCCGCGTCGATGCGCCCGGCCAGCATCGCCGCCCCCACCGCCGGCAACCGGACGGTCAGCGCCTGGCCGAGCAGCACCTGCCCGAACGCGTAGCTTTCCGTCCAGGCCAGGGTCCAGCCGATCTCGGTGCCGGAGTGTTCGGTGACCTCATCGGTGCGGGTCAGCGAACCGGCCGGCTGCCCGATCGTGCGGGCGGTCTCCCACACATCGGCCAACAACTGCCCCTGCACATGGGCCAACAAACGGAACCGGGCCGCGAGCAGATCATGCAGATCCTCCGCTCCGACCGCCGACCGGTCCACCGTGGCCAACAGCGCCGCCAACTCCGGCCCCGGCGCCATCGTGGCCAACCCGTCCGGCAACCCCCGTCGCTCATCCATAACGATCACAATAGAACGACCGTACGACATTCCTGTGACCCGCTAGATCCGCAGATTCAATGCTGCGCAAGCAAGAATGTCGCCAGAAGCGGCAACGTCATTTGGTCATGGTAAAGCAAAGTCCACAGTGGAGAAAGAAGGAATCAGCGCATTGGTAGGCGGGTGACCGCGACACCGACGAGGCAGAGTGCCCCACCGACGAACGCGAGTGGAGCGGGAACCTCGCCGAGCAGCAGCCATGACATCACCACCGCGAGTCCGGGCACCAGGTACGACGACGAGCTCAGCCGCCCGGCGCTCGTGTGGGCTAGCGCATAGGACCACGTCAGAAACGCCACGGCAGTCGGAAACAGTCCCATGTAGACGATCCCGGCGGTGGCTCCTAGCGGCGCGGTGCCAATCTCGCGGATCAAAACAGGGGTGTACGGAAGACACACCACAGCGCCGGCGACGCAGCCGAGCCAGGTGGCTGGCAGTGGCTCAGTGCCTGCGAGCGCCTGCTTCTGTAGCAACACCCCGACGGCATAAAGTCCCGCCGCCCCGAGTGCCAGGAGCACGCCAGCGGTGTCGCGCTCACCGGTTGACGTTGCCACCGCGATCGTGGCCACGCCGACGAAGGCGATCGCCAGGCCCGTGACGAGCCCGCGCGGAAAGCCCTCGCGCAGATAGATGCCCGCGAGCACCGCGATGAGGATCGGGCCGACGTTGATGATCAGCGCGGTGGTGCCGGCATCGAGGTGGCGCTCGGCCGAGTTGATGAGGATCGCGTACAGGCCGAACCAGAGCACCCCGTACGCCACGACCAGGACGAGGGTGCGGCCGCGTGGAATACGAATCGGCCGAAGCGCGGCCACGACGCTCAATGCGACCGAGCCGACGATCAGCCTTCCAAGTGCCATCGCGCCCGGGCTGTAGTGCTCGCCGACCGCCCGGATCGCGATGAAGGCGGACGCCCACAGCAGCATCGTGACCCCCGCGGCGACGAGGGGAAGGGCAGTCGACCGGCTGGCGCGCCGAGGCAGGACCTCAGCGGAAGCGCTCATATGAGGATTCTCAAGGGGTCAATAACTAAGCACAAGCAATGTTTTCTTCACAATCATTCAGTGCAGCTGTACGGTCGAGGAATGCTGGACGTACATCGGCTCCGGGTCTTTCGGTCGGTGGTGGCGAGCGGATCAATCAACGCCGCCGCGGCCAATCTCGGCTACACGGCTTCGGCGGTCAGCCAGCACGTGGCCGCGTTGCAACGGGAGACCGGATTGACGCTGGTGACTCGGATCGGGCGCGGGATCGAGCCAACCGCGGTCGGGCTCGCCCTGGCGGCTGAGATCGATTCGTTGCTGCACCGGCTCGGCGACGTCGAGTCCCTGGTCGCCGAATTGAAGGCGGGCCGCACCGGAACGCTGTCGATCACCTACTTCGCGTCGGCCGGTTCGGCGTGGATGCCCGCGGTCGTACGGGCGCTAACGCGAGATTTCCCCAAACTGCGTCTCAGCCTCACGCTGCGCGACGACGTTCCACTCGTTGCCAGCGAACGCGCGGACATCCAGGTGGTGGTAGAGCGGGACGCGCTCGAGCCGGGATCCGGCATCCGGGCGCACCACCTGCTCGACGATCCGTATGTCGCCGTACTACCGAAGAGACATGCCCTCGCAGGCCAAAAGGCGATCGAGCTCGCAAACCTCGCGGGGGAGGAGTGGGTGGACAACGACTCCGCCCGTGGTTGGTGCCGGCGCAACCTGGTTGAGGCGTGTCACGCCGCCGGGTTCACGCCGCCGTTCCATGTCGAGGCGCACGACTACCCGACCGCGATCGCCTTCGTGGACGCGGGGATCGGGATCACCGTGCTGCCCGGACTCGCCGCCCGCAATCTCCCCGCCGGCGTGGTGACCGTACCGGTCATCTGTCCGACCCCGCGACGCTCGATCTACGCGTTGGTCCAGACGTCCATTGAGGACACTCCGCCCGCCCGGGCTGTGCTGAATTCCCTCCAGGAGTGCGTCAACGAGGTCAGCGACCGAGTATGAGCACCAGGCGGTCGTGGAACCTGTGCTCCGACGCCGTCACGAGTTGTCCGCCAAAGCCGAGGAAGTCCCCGGAGCGGGCAGCCGAGATGACCACGTTGCTGATGTCGGCCAACCATTGCCGGTAGGCGGTGGCATCGGCCGGGTCGGCCTTGGCGTTGACGATGGCGACCACCGACGTGACGCGCTCGAGCACAGAGTCGATCGCGGCGTCCCGGTCATGGAAATCAGTGCCGGCGATGACCGAACGCCGGTCGAAGATGCGCATGCAGTCGCCCGCGACCTCGGTCACGAACGCATTGCCGGAGTGACGGCCGTTGGCCGACGCGACGAAACCGGACTCGATCTCATGGTTGGTCCGATAGGCGATGTCGTGCTGGGCCGCCGACGCGGCCGCAACCACCCAACGCGGCAACTGCACAACGTAGTCCCATTCGTCGGTCGCGAAATCGGCCCTGGTCGTCATCGCACCCTCGCTCGTCGTCCGGACGGTGATGACGGCGAGGGTAGCGTGAGCGCGTGACGAGAGGAAACGGAGCCGAAGGAGGGTCAGTGACGCGGATTGCCGTGACCGGTGGCAGCGGCAAGCTCGGTCGTGCCGTGGTCGACGAGTTGCTCGCACATGACCACGACGTCATCAATGTGGACATCGTCGCGCCGGGCGAGCGGAAGTGTCCATATCTGCGTATCGACCTCACCGACTATGGACAGACGGTCGAGGCACTGTCGGGTATCGATGACCAATACCGCCGCATTGACGGCGTTGTGCATTTGGCCGCGATTCCCGGACCTGGCATGACCGGCAACGCCGCGACGTTCACCAGGAACGTCAGCGCTACCTATCACGTCTTCGCCGCGGCTCGTGCGGCCGGCATCAAGCGGGTCGTCTGGGCCTCGAGCGAGACCCTGCTCGGTCTGCCCTTCGACATCCCGCCGCCGTACATTCCGGTCGATGAGGAGTACCCGGCCCGGCCGGGGACCTCGTACGCCTTGGCGAAGCATGTCGAGGAGGCGATGGCGGCGCAGTTCTGCCGATGGGACCCCGAATTGACGATGGTCGGGCTGCGCTTCTCCAACGTGATGGAGCCCAACGACTACCGGAAGTTTCCTTCGTACGACGCGGACCCCCGCCTTCGGCATTGGAACCTCTGGAGCTACATCGACGCACGTGACGGTGCCCAGGCGGTGCGCCGGGCGCTGAACTTCGCCGAGCCGGGAATGCACGTCTTTCTCATCGCCAACGCGGACACCGTGATGAGCCAGGCGAGCGCGAGTCTCGCGGCCCAGGTGTACCCCGACGTACCGGTGACCAAGGAACTCGACACGCACGAGGCGTTGATCTCCATAGCGAAGGCTCGGCGGGTGCTCGGGTACGAGCCGCAGCACAGCTGGCGCGACCACATCGGGTGAGACGTCAACCGCGGAGCTCGGCGACCTCCGCGACCAGCGTGTTCCGGGTGCGCTCGAGAAACGTCTGGACCTTGGCCTCGTACTCCTTGGCCACCAGGTCGGCCGGGAAGATGAGCACGTCCAAGACCGGAAGCCCGGAGACCCCGAGGTCGGTGTCGCCATCCTGGTAGACCGTCACCCACGCCAGCTCCTCGACCGCATCAATCAGTGCCTGACCGAGCGCGACGGCGACCGCGTTGATAACGGTTTCCGGGTCCTCCGGGTCCACGCTCTGCCGGTCCAACCACGACGCCCACGCATGGTCGAGCGCGGCCAGCCCGGTGGCGGCCTTGTCCGAGCCGTAGTCGGCGACAAACCGCTCGGCCGCCTCGACCTGGGCCTCGACCCAGGTCCGCTCGTCCTCGGTCAGTTTCATTAGCGACGCGTCCACGCCCGCACTGTAGCCGGTCTATCGGACAGGAACGGAGAGTGCGACGCTCAGGCCGGACCCGGCGGTGCCGGTCACCGTACCGAGCTCGTCGGCGTACCCGTCCCGGAAGACGGTGTCGCCGTCGAGTGAGACGGTCTTGAGGTTACGCGTGCTGGCTTCGTAGCCGTCCGTGGCGTACACGGCTTCGCACGCTTGTTGCGGAAGCGCGATCTGTGACGTCGCAATTCTGTTTCCGGCGCTGGTGGCCGAGGCGAGGCTCCGGTACACCTCGAAGTGGATGTGCGGCCACCGGCCCGAGTAGCAGCCGGGGAAGATGCTCGTGAACGACACCTTCCCGGCGCTGTCGACTTCCTGCACCCCGCGCAGGAAGGTCTCGTTCGTGACGCCGGATGAGTACATCGAGTAGCGCCCCTCGCGGTCGCAGTGCCAGACGTAGACCGCGCCGCCGGTCAGCGGCTTCGCGCCGTCGGCCAGGTCGAGCACGGTCATCTCGATGGTCAGCGGGACACCACCGGCCACAGTGGACGATGTGCCGAAGCTGGACCTGATGTCGTGGCGTACGATCCCGCTTCGCGTCAGCACATTCGGGCCGTTGGAACCATCGCCCGGGAAGGGACCCGCGGTCTCCTCCGGTATCTCGCGGGTCGTGTTTAACGCAGCCGACCCACTCGCGGCACTGGTGGGACTGGCTTGGGCTGCGCTGGCGCTCGGACTCGGCTCGCTGTCCGGCGCGCAGCCGACCGCGGCGACGAGCCCGGCCCCGGCGAAGAGCCCGAGCAGCCGCCGCCGAGCGATGAGGGTTGACAGGTCGAACTGCAGCCCGCGGTCGAAGATCTCCGTGTGATCGTGCTCGGCCATTTCGCCTCCTGAAGCCGGTTACCCCGATCCTGCGGGAGGCATCCGTGTGTCGGCCGTGCGTTGGCTATGTGGTGGCTGTGGAGGCCGATCGGACCAATTCACGGACGTCCCAGACCCAGATGCCGCCCACGTCCACGCCGGTTCTGCCCACGAGCTCGTCCAGGACGGCGCGCAGCGCGTCAAGATGCGGTCGATCGCCTAGTACGAGGGCGTCCGCCTGCCAGTACCGCAGATCGTCGACGAACTGTGAGCGCACGTCCCGGGTGACCGTGGGCGTCTTCCCGGTGGCGGCCACCGACCGCAGCATGTTCGTCGTCCACAAAGGTGCTGCGCCGAAACGCGCTGTGGGGTTGTCGGAACTCCACGGGCCCAGGAAGTAGCCATCCGCGATGCGCAGCTGCAGGTTGGTCGCGACGGCCCATCGCTGCGCGTCACTGCTCCACTCGTCCGGCGGCACCGGTACGACGCTGCCGGTGGCGACGTACTGCCGCCATGTTCCGGCGGTGAAGAACGTCGGAGCCGAGGGTGGCACGTCGGCCCGCAGCGGCGTGGGGACGAGTGGCAGGAGAGCGGCGGCCAGGGCGCCGTACCACAATGCGCGCGGAAGCCGGTTCGAACTCGTGCCCGATTGCTTCGCCAGCGTCAGAATGCGGTCGCCCGCGACGGCGAGCAGCACGCCGATGGCCGCGGCCACGACAAGTGCCAGGCGGGCGACGATGATCGAGTCGAACAGGGGTAGGCCGCTCACCAGACCCCAGGGTCCCCGGTAGCCGGTCGACTGATCGCCGAGGGTCACCGGGTCGCCGAGGGAGAGCACGGCGAAGACGGCGGCGACCACGGCGGCGATCCGGGCCGCCAGTTCCCGCCACAGTGCGACTCCGGTGACGGCCGCGAGGATCAGCAGCGGCCAGCCGAAGAACGCGTTGGACTCGGGTGGGTTGTCGTTGACGGTGGGCGCGGACGTGAGCCACACCGCCAGCGAGTGCTGCGGCCAGGCCGGGTAGTCGGTCAGGTCAAGGCGGAAGTTGGCCGCCCACTCGAACGGCCCGCGGTAATGCTGCGGGCCGAAGAACTGAAACCACAATGGGTACGCCGTCAGGACCACGCCGACGCCGACGGCCACCCCGAGGCCCGTGAGAAACCGCCCTGCCTCCGCCCAGACCCGTTGTGTTCGCGAGACCAGGTAGACGACGACCATCAGGCCGCAGCCGAGCACGGTGAGAAGGAGGAGCTCTTCGTTCAGGAAGATCTGGTAAGCGATCAGAAGGCCGAGAATCACGCCGGAGCGGACCGGGCGAGCGCTGTCGCGAAGCCGGATCACCCCCGAAACGATCAGCGGCAACATGAACTGGGCGGCCAGGTTCGGGTGCCCGTTGCCGTGTCCGATGAGCCCAGGGGCGAATCCGCAGAAGGCGGCCGAGGCGAACGCAATCGACCGGTGTTGGGTCACGTGCCGGCGCAGAACGACGTACCACGCGGTTGCCGTGCCGGCGAGGCCGATCGTCACCGCGACCGTGTAGGCGATGTTCGGACCGAACAGAAGTGTGACCGGAATGAGTGGGACCGTCATGCCCAGGAAGGCCGTATTCGCCATCAAATTTACCCCGAGCGGCGCATTGAGCACGGTCGTAAAGAGCGGATTGTGGAAATGGATAACGGAATCAACGGCGTGTGCGAAGAAGAACACGAACAGTGAGTGGTCGTGGCTGTTGTCGGCGGTGACCGCAGACGGGCCCGCCAGCCACAGGCCCGACGTGACCATGACCGCGAGTGCCACGAACGCGGCGACGGCGGCGGCGTCCGGGACCCAGGGCAGCATGATGACTTGGCGCCACCGGGTTTGCTGACCTGCGGCTCGAACACCTACGTTCGATTGCACGCCCGCACACTAGGTGGTCAACGACCGGAGGAAGAAATTGACGGCCGAGCTGCCCGCACTCGCGGTAGCTATCGTCCTCGCCTCCGCGCTCCTGCACGCGACCTGGAATCTTCTGCTGTCCCGCGTACCACGAGGGCTCGACACGACCGCGGTGGCGTTGGTGATCGGACTGGTCGCATGGACTCCGATCGCCGTCGCCCGGTGGCGGGTCGAGGCCGGCGCGTGGCCGTTTGTGCTCGCCTCGGCGGCGCTGGAACTGGCCTACTTCGCCGCGCTGAACGTCGCCTACGCGCGCGCGCCGGCGCACGCCGCATACCCGGTAGCCCGCGGGCTCGCGCCGACCTTGCTGCTCCCGCTGGTGGCGCTCGGCAGCGGCCGGATCGCGCCGATCGCCGGTCTGGGCGTGCTAGCGGTCAGCGGCGGAGTGCTGCTCACCGCGAGGGGTGAGGCGGATCGGCGCTCGGTGCTGTACGCCGTACCAGTCGCGCTGTGCATCGCGGGCTATACCTATATCGATGCGCTCGGACTTCGGCATGCCGACCCGGCGCCGTATCTGTGGCTGACGATGGTCTTCACGTCGGCCGCGCTGGTCGCCGTTCGCATCGTGCGCGGGCGTGGGGTCGCCCACCTGCTTGCAGAGGTGCGCCCGACCACATTCTTTATGGCCGTCGGTGTCTACGCCGCGTACGGCCTGACCCTCGTCGCCCTGAGCATGGTGAGTGTCGTTCAGGCACCGGCGGTGGCGGCATTGCGCGAGACCAGCATCCTGTTCCTGCTTGGAATGTCCTGGCTCGCCGGCCGCCGCGCTTCCGGGGGCGATTCCGAACCGGTCGTGCCGGCGCGGCCCACCGCGGCGACCGCGGCCGGCGCGGTGCTCGTCCTCGGTGGAGTCGCGGTGCTCGCCTTCGCATAGTTCAGGCTCCGCATACTCAAGGCCCCGCATAGTTCAGGCGGTCAGCTCGCGTACGAGCGGCGTGCGGAACCGGGGGGTGACTCGGACCGGCCCCGTCCACTCGCTCACTCGAGCCGCCTCGACCTCGACCGCGGCCGCGGCGGCGGTGCCGATGTCTTCCAGAAGCCGGTAGACGACTTCTCCGTTGGCTCGTTGAGCCCAGCCACCGACGATCCGGCCGTCCAGCCAGATCGTCGGTCCGATGTTGCCCGACCGGTCGAACAACGAGCCTCGGTGCTCGCCGACGTACCAGGCCCGCTGTGACCATCCCATCGCGGTCGGGTCCAGCGCCGGCAGCAGGGCGATCCAGGACGCGGGTTTCTTCGTGGGGCCAACGTCTCCGGGAAGCAGGACGCCGGGTTCGCCGTCGAGGTCCACCTCGACCGCATCCAGCGCGGTCAGGGCGGCCTTGACGTGAGCGGCGGTCCAGCCGGTCCACCACCGCAGATCCGCGACCGTCCCGGGCCCGAATGCGGCGAGCCACCGCCGCACCAGCTCGGTGCGGGCGGTTGCCGCCGGCAAGTCCGCGATGCCACCGGGCAGCCAGGTTTCGGCGGTCGACCATTCGTACTGACTGCTGATCCAGGTGCCACGAGGACGCCCTCGCATGATCCGGCCATCGAGCCCGAGCTGGAAAAGGACCCAGGTCGTGATGTTCACCGTGCTCGCGTACGCCTTGCCCTCGGCCACTTTGACCGTGGTGCGCAGCCGGGGCTCGTCTGTGGACAGTTGCGCGCCGGTTGCGACCCCGCGCTTCGTCAGTGCCGCGACCGTTGCGTCGCCCACCTCCTTGAGGAAAGCCGCATCGCCCACGCCGGCGGCTTCGAGTATTTGGGCGTAGCGCTTGCGTTGCTGCTCGGCGATGGCCTTCGCGCAGCCCGACTGGATCACGGGCACGAGATCCTGGGACACGACGAACATCGTGCGGCGCATGCCGAGCAGGCGGACCAAGGACTTGTCCTCATAGAGAGCACGCTCGATCTCAGAAACGGTCGGCGTGGCAAGCCGGGCTCGTAAGGAGAGGAACACCGACGCCGGATCGGTCGCGTGCAAGGCCACCACGCCATCCGCCGCGTCGGCGGGGGTCTTGGCCCGGGCCTTGACGGCCAGGTTATGCCGGACGGCCAGCCGCGCCCGACGCTCCGCCACCGTGAAGCGAGTCATGCCGGAGCTACCGGGTCCGGGTGGCGCGAGCCTCGGTGAGACCACGGTTGGCCAGGCCGTCCGCACGTTCGTTGCCCGGATCGCCGTTGTGGCCCTTGACCCAGAGCCACTCCACCTGGTGTCGGTGCGCGGCTGTTTCAAGCCGCTGCCACAGGTCGGCATTCTTCACCGGCGAGCGTTGTTTGGTCCGCCAGCCGTTGAGTTTCCATCCGGCCAGCCACCTCGTGATCCCGCTGCGGACGTAGACGCTGTCGGTGTGCAGCCGCACCGTCGCGGACCGGGTCAGGCCCTCCAACGCCTGGATGGCGGCCATGAGCTCCATCCGGTTGTTGGTCGTCGGTCCGGGGTCGCCACCGTAGAGCTCCTTCTCGCGGCTGCCGTAGCGCAGCAGCACGCCCCATCCGCCGGGGCCGGGATTGCCGCTGCAGGCACCGTCGGTATACACGTCGACGACCGTCATGACGGGCAACATAGCGCCCGTCGCGACGGTCGTCAGCGCGACGCGGTCAATGCGACGCGGTCAGTTGTCGTCAGGGTTGTGCCGGCGGCGGTACTTGTTCCATTCCTCGCGGGCCTCCAGGAACCAGAAGATCAGGCCGGCGAGGACGATCACCACGGCACCGGTGACGACCTGTTCGTTGGCGGTGAGCCCATCGATGTTCAGGCCGAACAGTTCGTTGAGCGACGGTACGCCGAGGCTGTTCCAGAACAGCACGAAGATGCCGACCTCGACGACGAGCGCGAAGATCCAGGCGCGGAATCGGCCGCGGACGTGCGCGACCCAGTTGATGGCGAAGGCCACCAGGCCGAGCATCACGATCGCGACGGTCTGCGCGGGATGGGATGGTACCCAGTCGACCAGTGTGTTGCCGGTCTTAGAGCCGGCCTTCTTCAGGGCATCTCCGAGCTGTGTGCGGAAGGCGATGACGCCGACCAGCGCAGCGACCAACACGAGCCCGCCGATGACGGGCTTGAGAAAGCTTTTCGTCTTTGACTCTGTCTCGGCCATGGCGGGGTTCCTCCAGCGGATCGGTAGTGCCATGAGGCTGTCAGGCCGCGTCGAGTTGGTCAACGAGAACCTTTCGCGACCGGGCCGTGCCTAGCCAAACGGTTGAGGTAAAAAGGTACGTATTGACCATCCTGAGCAGCCATGTCGGCGGTCGTCGGTAGGCTCGCCAGCCGCGGCAGGTACGGATTCCACGGTGGAGGGACCAGATGACTCGAGTGGCGGCATTTCTGGACGCGGCCCGCACGTCGCAGGCGCTCCTCGGTGAGCCGGCGGTGGCGGCGGCGTGGACCGAGCCGAGCGCGTTGCCGGGGTTCACCGTCGGTGGTCTCGCCGCACACCTGGCGTCGCAGATTCTCACCACGGCGCGGGTGATCGGAGAGCCGCCGTCGACGCACGAACTGGTACCGCTGCTCGGCCACTACGCCCGGGCGGCGTGGGTGGGCGCCGACCTCGACGCCGATATCAACGTCGCCATTCGCGACAGCGGCGAAACGCTTGCGGCCCAAGGATCAGAGGCGCTCGCGGTACGGGTCGACGAGGCCCTGGCCGAACTCGAGCAAGCCCTGCCCGGGCAGCCCGCCGACCGGTGGATCGAGCCGCCGGCCGGGCCCTGGTCCCTGTCGCTGGATGACTTCCTGCTCACCCGAATGGTGGAAATGGTGGTGCACTCCGATGACCTGGCGTACAGCCTCAACGTGCCGACACCATCGTTTCCGCCCGACGTGGAGGAGCCGGTGCTCTCGTTGCTGACCGGGCTGTCCGTCCGCCGGCATGGCTTCGTCGCAGTGTTGCGGGCATTGACCCGCGCCGAACGAGCACCGGCGTCGATCGCCGCCTTCTGAGGCCGGTCGCGGTCGAGACCGCGAGATCGGTGACGACCAGTGCGCCGAGCGCGAGGCCGAATGCTCCACCCGTACCAAGCGGGACGAGCGTCCCCGCAAGTACGGCCACGAACAGCACCGAGGCCGGCATCGATGCGAGGGCGCCCCGTACGAGTGCGATCGCCGCGGCCGGACCGTCGCCACGATGGGTCGCCGACGCCAGCACCGTGAGTAAGACCGGCATGGTCGAGAGCAGACCGGCGAGGTGCGGCCCAAGGACCTGTGCGAGGCCGAGCAAGCACGCGACAAGGGTGCCCGACACCGCCATCCGGACCGGCGTCTCCCATAGGCGTTCGGCCCGAGCCGGTGGTGGCGGGCCATCCACGGTCGGCCAGGTCAGCAGGCCAACCGCAATCGTCGCGAGCACCAGGACAACCAGTAGGCCAGTCATGGGAATCAATGCGGAGATGCCCGTACCGGCCGCCGCGCCGGCGAGCGCGCCGGTGAGGGCTACCCACGGCCGGCGGCCATCGGCGAGTTGTCCGTACGCGACGCAGAACCCCACGACGGACAACTGGCCGGCGACGACTCCAGCGGCCGCGTGGGCCGCCCCGCCGGGGCCGGGTCCGAGACTTAGCAGCAGGAGAAAGGGGCCAGTGGTGAGAGGCAGCCCCACCACCCGACCGCCCAGCGCCGGACCGAGTCTTCGTTGTACGAGCGTCGCCAGCAGCACGGTGCACGGGGTCAAAGCAAGACGGAGGGCGAGGGCGACCACGGCTACGACTCTCGCAGCTTTTCGCCGTAAAGTGTCGCGGAGTTCTCGCCTCCGGGCCCTATATCGCCGTGGATATATCGGTCACTTGCCGTAGGTGCCGAGGAATGTCATTCTCGTGTCGTGGATGCCATCGATCGCCAGCTCGTAACGCTGCTCCTCGCCGATGCCCGCACGACATACCAGGACCTAGGCCGAGCTGTGCGGCTGTCCGCGAACACGGTGGCGGACCGGGTCCGCCGCTTGCGCAACGTCGGGGTGATCCGCGGCTATCACGCCGATCTCGACCCGGGTGCGCTCGGCCGTGGTCTCACCTTGCTCAGCGATATCCGGCTACGCGAAGGGGTCGACCGCGCCGAGTTCGAACGAGGGCTGGTCAGGGTGCCGCAGGTGCTCTCGGCGATGCGGCTCACCGGCGAGTACGACTACCAGTTGCGAGTGGTCTGTATCGATGCGGCCGAGTTCGAAACGGTGATCGACCTCCTCAAGCGCGACCACGGCGTGCGGGAGATGCGCAGCCGGCTGTTGCTACACGAAGTGCCGCTCGGCGTGCACCGATTACTCAGCCTGAGCTAACCGCTGCTGGTACTCGCGCCAGACCTTCTTGGGTATGCACATGTGCCACGCCTCGGTGACCAGTTCCCGCATCTCGGTCACGTCCAACGCTTCGAGCCAGGCCTCGACCCAATGAAAGCGCATATCCGACGCGCGAGGCAGGAAGAACTTCTCCGGCTCGGCGGCGACCAGCGCATCGCGCTCCTCCTTGGGGAAGCCGAAACCCATCGTGGTCTCGTCGCGGGAGATCGCGACGTAAACGATCTGGCCCACGCGGAACTTGACCCGATCGCGGATCAGGTGCTCGGTGGTGCGGGGCAGGGTCAGCGCCAGCGCGCGGATGTCCTCGACGGTGACCATGCCTGGACCCTAGAGCGCGAGTGCGACAGCATCCCGTACTTCTGAACTTGGGGCGGACAGCACGGCTGGCGGCCGGTCGCGGTAGGACTCCAGCGCCGCCTTGGTGCAGGCGAAGTAGTCCCGGACTCCGTTTCGCACCAGGTTGACGCCGCACGCGTCACATCGGGCACCGACGCCATCCGCGTCGATGCCCAGATGCCGGCACAGGGCGACGGCCCGAGCGAGGTGGTAAGCCTGGGTGACCACGAACGCCTTCGTCACGCCGTACACCTGCCGGGCGCGGGCGCAGCTGTCGTAGGTGTCCATTCCGTACGGGTCGGCGACCACCCGGGTCGGTTCGACGCCCGCATGAGTGAGGTACGCGCTCATGACAGCGGTCTCGTCGCCCGATGATCCATCGGCGTCACCGGATACGAGCACGACCCTCGCCTGGCCACTCGCGATCAAGGCCGCCGCGGTGTCGAGGCGGTCGCGAAGAAACGGCATCGGCTCGGTGCGGCCGGGCGCGACCTCGGCGCCCAGCACCAGCACGACATCGGCTCGAGGACCGGCGTCGCCCTCGTCGTAGAGGTGGCCGGCGGCGGCGAACCGGGTCCACCCGAAAGGCAGGGCGGCGACACCGGTCACGACCGCAACGGCGATGAGGAGCAACCGCAGCGCACTGCGGGCCCCTTCGGATAGTCGCCGCCACCGCGCCAGGTCCAGTTCCTCTCTCCGCCGGTATATATCGGCAACCTAGCATTGCCGCGCAAGCCGTGCCCTCCCGCGCCGTGTCGGCGGGGTCAGGCAGGATGGTCTGGGAGGGGCGCGAAGCGCGAGGAGCGAGCGAAGCGAGCCCCAGACGCGAGCGTGAGGAGCGAGCGAAGCGAGCCCCGCAATCGCGAGCAAGCACAAATGCAGTCGCGAGCTAAAGGCGGAGTCGGTGTGGCTGGGCGGATCAGGGACGAGGACGTGGCGTTGGTGCGGGACCGCACCGCCATCGCCGATGTCGTGTCCGAGTACGTGACGCTCAAACCCGCGGGCGGTGGCAACGTCAAGGGGCTCTGCCCGTTCCACGACGAGAAGACACCGTCGTTCAACGTCTCCACGAGCAAGGGCGTGTACTTCTGCTACGGGTGCGGCGCGGGCGGCGACGCCATCAGCTTCCTGATGACGCTGGAACACCTGAGCTTTGTCGAGTCCGTGGAGCGGCTCGCGACCAAGGCCGGGGTACAGCTGCACTACGTCGAGGCCGGTCCGGCGCCGGCGCGGCCGAACCAGGGCCAGCGGCAGCGGTTGTTGGCAGCGAACGCTGCCGCGGCCGAGTTCTACACCGGCCAGCTCGGCAGTGCCGGGGCTGCGCTTGGCCGGCAATTCCTCGCCGAGCGCGGGTTCGACAAGGTCGCGGCCGAGACGTACGGGTGCGGCTTCGCCCCGGACTCGTGGGACGCGCTGACCCGTCACCTGCAGCAGAAGAGCTTCAGCCACGACGAGCTCGTGACCGCCGGGCTGTCCAAGGCCGCCCGCTCGGGCAACCTGATTGACCGCTTCCGCCGACGGCTGATGTGGCCGATCCGGGACCTGGCCGGCGACGTGATCGGGTTCGGTGCTCGCCGCCTCTTCGATGACGACGATGGACCGAAATACCTCAATACTCCGGAGACTCCGCTCTACAAGAAATCCCACGTGCTCTATGGCGTGGAGCGGGCCAAGAAGGAGATCGCCAAGCAGGGGCGCGCGGTCATCGTGGAGGGCTATACCGATGTGATGGCGTGCCACCTGGCCGGGGTGCCGACCGCCGTCGCCACCTGCGGTACGGCGTTCGGCACCGACCACATTGGAGTGTTGCGCCGGCTGCTGATGGACACCGACACGGCCGGCGAGATCATCTTCACCTTCGACGGCGACGCGGCCGGACAGAAGGCGGCGCTGCGCGCGTTCGAGGACGACCAGCGCTTCGTCGGCCAGACCTATATCGCGGTCAGCCCGGACAACATGGACCCGTGTGAGCTACGGCTGGCTAAGGGCGATGTCGGGGTACGGGATCTGGTGGCCCGGCGCGAGCCCCTGCTCACGTTCGCGTTGACGTCGCACCTGTCCCACTACAACCTCGACGAGGCCGAGGGTCGCGTGGCCGCGTTGAAGGTGACCGCTCCGTTGGTCGCGAAGATCAAGGATCCGTCGCTGCGCCCGGAGTACACGCGAAAGCTCGCCGGCCTGCTCGGAATGGAGATCGAGGTCGTGGCGCGGGCGGTGGCCCGAGGGATCGGTCGGGCCGGCGCGCCGACGCCGCCCCCGCAGCGCACCGCCGTACCGTCACCGACCGATCCTCGCTCACTTGTGGAGCGTGAGGCGCTCAAGCTCGCGCTACAGGAGCCGGCACTGGCCGGGCCACTCTTCGACGCGGTGGACGAGACCGTGTACGCGCATCCGATACACGCGTCGATCCGGCTTGCGATCGCGGCGGCCGGCGGGGCGGCCGGAGCGGGCGGAGGCGCGGCCTGGATCGAGGCGGTGCGCGACGCCTGCGACGACCTCGCCGCCAAGGCGCTCGTCTCCGAGCTGGCGGTGGAGCCGCTGCGGGTCGATGGCACACCCGATCCGCACTACGTCCATGTGCAGACCGCGCACCTGCAACTGTTCGCGGTCAACCGGCGCATCGCCGACGCCAAGTCCCGGTTGCAGCGGGTCAACCCGGTCGAGAAGCCGGAGGAGTACCACCGCCTCTTCGGCGAGCTGCTCTCCCTCGAGCAGCACGCCCGGGCGCTGCGCGAGCAGACGTCGGGCTCCCTCTGACCATTTGGAGAAGACTGTGTTCGGTCGTCGTCGGAAGCCGCCCGCGAAGCTGCGCCGTCCGTTTGAGCGCGGCGAACGCGTGTTGGCGTGGGCCCGCAGCGCGGATGACCCCGCCGCGGCGGTGGTGGTGACCACGCTTGGGCTGTGGCTACCGGGGCGCGACCGGTTCGGCTGGCACCAGATCAACAAGGCCACCTGGTCCGGCTCCCGGCTCACGGTGGTCCCCTCGGTGGCCGTCGGTGACGGCCTCGGACAAGACGGATCGAACTACACGGTCATGGCTGACGACGCCGCGGTCGCGGTGAATCTGACCGATCCCGGTAACGTCCCGCTCACCGTCCGCCAGCGAGTAACCAAGTCCGTCGCGTACACCGCCCACCATCCGTTGCCAGTCGGCGGCGTCCGGGTCGTTGCGCGGCGGGTGCCGGGTCGGAACGGGGTCGCCTGGCACGTGCGGTACGACGACGGCACCGATGCGGCCGATCCGTCCGTAGCAGCCTTCACTTCCGAGCTCGTCGCCGAGGCGGCGGAACCCATGCGGCCCGAGTGACGCAAGGAAGGCACCTTCCATACGTTCCGCGGCCATAAAGGGTCCCTTCCTCGCGCTCGGCGCAAAACTCGGTGCGACGTTGTCGGGGGTGCGGGTTAAGGTCCTGGACGTGGCTGACGAACCGCTGATTCACGCTCGGGGGCTGGTGAAACGCTTCGGGGACTTCGTCGCTGTCAACGGCATCGACGTCGACGTTCACCCGGGTGAGGCGTTCGGCTTTCTTGGGCCCAACGGAGCCGGCAAATCCTCGACCATGCGCATGATCGGATGTGTGTCCCCGCCAACCGCGGGGACATTGCGCATTTTGGGCATGGATCCGGTCCGAGAAGGCCCGGCTATTCGATCCCGGTTAGGCGTCTGCCCGCAGGAGGACTCGCTCGATCCCGAGCTGACCGTCACCGAGAACCTGACCGTCTACGCACGGTACTTCGGCATTCCCCGGGCGGTGGCCCGCGAGAAGGCCGCGGAGCTGCTCGACTTCGTCCAGCTGACGGAACGGGCGGGCGACAAGGTCGAACCGCTGTCGGGCGGCATGAAGCGACGGCTCACGATCGCTCGGGCGTTGGTCAACGAGCCCGATCTGGCGCTGCTCGATGAGCCGACCACGGGTCTCGACCCGCAAGCCCGGCACCTCGTGTGGGAGCGGCTGTTCCGGCTCAAGCAACGCGGCGTGACGCTCGTGCTGACCACGCATTACATGGACGAGGCCGAGCAACTGTGCGACCGCCTGGTTGTCATGGACAAAGGCAAGATCGTGGCCGAGGGCTCGCCCCGACAGCTCATCGATGAGCACTCCACTAAGGAGGTGCTGGAGCTGCGGTTCGGCGATGAGGCCCTGGACACCGTATCCGGCAAGCTGACCGGTATCGGCGAGCGGATAGAGGTTCTGCCAGACCGGATCCTGGTCTACACCGCTGACGGCGACGCCGCGGCCGTGGCCGTGCACGACCGCCACCTCGCCCCGACGAGCGTGCTGGTACGGCGCAGTTCGTTGGAGGACGTTTTCCTGCGGCTGACCGGCCGGTCGCTGGTGGAGGACTGACCAGTGAGCGTCACTCCGTCGGCGGTTCCGGTGTTCCAGCACCGCGCCACGCTCTATGTGCGTACCTGGCGTGGCTCGGTGTTCAGCACGTTCGTGCTGCCGGTCCTGTTCTTGCTCGGCATGGGCGTTTCGGTAGGTGCCTACGTCGATGCCACGGGCGCGCTGGGACTGCCCTACGTCGACTACATCGCGCCGGGCGTGCTCGCCTCGACGGCGCTGCAGGTCGCCGTCAGCGAGTCGACCTGGCCGGTGCTCGGCTCGTTTCAATGGGTTCGGACGTACCACGCGATGCGCGCCTCGCCGCTGCGTCCGCAGGACATCGTCGGCGGCGAGATCCTCTACATCTGGCTCCGGGCCGGCATGTCGTCCGTCGGATTCCTCGCTGTCATGGCCCTCTTCGGCACCGTGCACTCGTGGTGGGGGGTGGCGGCGCTGCCGGCGGTGCTCCTGCTCGCGGTCGCGAGCGCGACTCCCGTGCTCGCCTTCTCGGCCTCGATCACCACCGACAACATGTTCGCCATCCTGTTCCGGTTCGCGGTCATCCCCATGACGCTCTTCGCCGGCGTCTTCTTCCCGATCACATCGATGCCGGCGCCGTTGCAGTGGCTCGCGTACGCGTCGCCGCTGTGGCACGGCGTCGAGCTCTGCCGCTCCGCCACGCTCGGGATCCCCACGGCTTGGCCCGCATCCGTACACATCGGATACCTCGCCCTGTGGGCGCTTGTCGGGTACGGCCTCGCCCGCCGGCAGTTCACACAGAAGCTGACGGACTGATGGTCACGAATGTTCTTGCCCCGCGGGTGCTTGGCCGGACCAACAGCACGGTCAGTCGAGTCATCGCCGTGACGGCCCGCGACATCGCCGCGACCCGCCACTCCGGCTACTGGCTCGTGGTGATCTCGGGCTTCCTCGAGCCGGTGCTCTACCTCTTCTCAATTGGTATCGGGGTCGGCACGCTCGTCGGCGACTTCCAACTCGCCGATGGCACCACCGTCACGTACGCCGCGTTCGTGGCCCCAGCGATGCTCGCCGCGTCCGCGATGAACGGGGCGATGGCCGAGGCCACGTACAACTTCTTCGCTCGGCTGAAGTGGGTGAAGCTCTACGACGCCATGGTCGCCACCCCGCTGCGGCCGTTCGAGATCGCGCTCGGCGAGCTGGCCTGGGCGCTGATCCGTGGATCGCTTTATTCGGTGGCGTTCCTGGGCCTCATGATCGGGCTCGACCTGACCACGTTCCCCCGAGCTATTCCCGCCCTATTCGCAGCGCTGCTCGTGGGTCTTGCGTTTGGCGCCGTCGGCATGGCGATCTCGACGCTGATCCGGACGTGGCAGGACTTCGACTATCTCTTCGTGGTGACGTTCGCGCTGTTCCTCTTCTCCGGTACGTTCGCGCCTCCCGAGTCCTATCCAGCCGTGCTGCGCTACCTCGTCGGGGTGACTCCGCTCTACCAGAGCGTGCAGTTGTTGCGAGGCTTGACCACCGGCGTCATTAGCGTGAGTCTCGCCGGGAACGCGGTGTACCTCATGGCGATGGCGGCGGTCGGGCTGTTGGTCGCCGCACGACGAATGGACCGGCTGCTCTGCAAGTGAGCAGACCGTCCACATGCGACGCTCCACATGCGTCTCCACTTGGTCTAAAGTGCCGGCCATGACGGCCTGGCGCGTGAACGCGAACCCGCTTCTCCCCGGTTACGAGGTGGCGGCGGGAATCACCGAGGCGGGCACTTGGACCTCGGCACCGCCGGCGGACGCCGAGCCGTTGCCGGGTCGCTTCGTCCTACCCGGTCTGGTCGATGCCCACTGTCACCTGGGTGTGACCCGGAACGAGCAAGGCGAGCCCGTTGAACTCGATGTCGAAGGGGCCGCGGCCAACCTCGCCGCCGCACGCTCGGCCGGCGTCACCACGGTCCGAGACACCGGCAGCCCTCGCGGCATTACCGTGCAACTGCTCGCCCGGGAAGGTGATGGCGGACTGTTGATCAGCGGCCGATTTCTTGCGCCCGAGGGCCATTACTACCCCGCGTTGCACGAACCCGTCGCTGCCGAGACGCTGGTAGCGGCCGCGTTGGCCGAAGTGGCGGCCGGGGCGCGTTGGGTCAAGCTCATCGGCGACTTCCCCGTCATCGCGGCCGACGGTCGTCGGACCGCAGCGGTGCCGACCTATCCCATTGCCGAGGTCGAACGATTGGTGGAGGCAGTCCATGCGGCCGGTGCCCGGGTGGCGGCGCACACAACAACAGCATATGTGAATGCGTTGATTGAGGCGGGAGTCGATTCGGTTGAGCACGGGTTCGGACTCGACGAGGACGATCTGGCGGCGCTCGCCGCACGTGGCGGCGCGTGGACGCCTACCCTAGGTGCCTTGACCGCTACCCCACCCGGTCCCGATGATCCCGAGCGGCGCGCAGTTCGGGATCAGATCCGGGAGCGACTCACCTATCTGCTACCGGTTGCCGCCGAGCTCGGGGTAACCATCATGACCGGAACCGACGTCGCCGGCACCGTCGCGGGTGAGGTCGCGCTGCTCGTCAACTTCGGCCTCGAACCGTCGGCCGCCTTGGCTGCCGCGAGCACGGCCGCGCGTCATTTTCTTGGGCTGCCCGCCACGGTTGTCGACGGCCAGCCGGCCGATCTCGTCACCTATCACGACGACCCCCGCGACGACCCGGAGACGCTCGCCCGGCCGGCCGCAGTTGTAGCCAGAGGTGTCCGCATCCGCTAAGCCCGAGAGTTCTGGGGTAGCGTCGCCCGGAGGGCGAATGGCGACAATTCCAGGGTGGGAGTTCCACGAGCGCGACGTGGAACTCGCGCATGTTCGAGGCTCGCTCGAACGCGTAGACGACGGCGCCGAAGCAGTGGTTGTGGTCGACGGGGCCGCCGGCATGGGCAAGAGTCGCCTGCTCGCCGAGGCCGCGGCGATTGCCCGCAGCCTCGGCATCAAGGTCGGCGTCACCCCAAGCCGATCCGAGCGAGACCGTGGTCGAGCTTTCCGCGCTTCTCGGGGCGTTGTTCGACGGAGCCGAGCCGCTGCTCGACCCCGGCGGGCTATGCCTGCCAGTCTTCGGCGCGAGCGTTGTACCCACATCGCACGAACCTGCGGTTTCAAAGCGTGCGGGGATTCGACAAGCGGGAGACGGCATGAGGCCCGCTTCATGTCCACTTTGGACATGACATTCTTCAAGTCGGCCCCGACGGGCCGGTATCGCAGGGTTTCGGCGGGCTCAAGACCTTCGGCTCGGCGGCTCGCCGGCGCCTCGTCGGCGCCGCGGCGTTCACCGGCTCTCAACGTGCTCTGCTCGAGCAAACATATGAGGAACGTCAGGATGGCGCAGCGGGCCAACCATGATCCTTCGAATCGGCGAACGCATGGCCTGCTGCGACTGCTCAGACTGTCAAGACCGGCATCTGGCAGCCCAGTTGCAGCGTTTCCACTGGTCCGAGGCTTGGATGGCTCCCCGAGAAGGACTCGAACCTTCAACCCTTCGGTTAACAGCCGAATGCTCTGCCAGTTGAGCTATCGGGGATCGCTGGCCTGAAAAGCGTACAGGAGATGCCCGGCCTGGGCGCCACCGGGTTTCGTTTCCGCCACCTTGGGTCGGGCACCTCGTAAACCGCCCATTTGCGGCGGAAGGCTCCCACGGGTCCGTCCGGCGCGGCAGGATGGGACACGACGGGCGAGGAGAGGATGCGACATGCGCGGCAGATTGATCTTCATTGCTGGCGTCGGGGTCGGGTACGTGCTCGGCGCCCGGGCCGGGCGGGAGCGGTTCGACCAGATGGTCGCAGCGACCCGGAAGTTCTGGGAGAGCCCGACGGTGCAGGAGGCCGCCGGCGTCGTCCAGGCCCAGGCGGGTCGCCTCTACGGCGAGGGCAAGCATATGGTCGCCGACCAAGCGCACAAGCTGCGCCACCGCGAAGGCAAGAAGACCTCCGAGGCCGACTCCGACAAGGAGGACGCCTGGGACACGGCCGTCCGACGCAGCAAGTTCCCCGCCAACTCCTTCTAGTCGTGGCCCCGTCCCACTCCTCGCCATCGACCGCAGGAACTCCGGGCACCGCTCGGTAAGCTGACCACGCTGGGGCGGTAGCTCAGCGGGTTAGAGCAGGGGACTCATAATCCCTCGGTCGCGGGTTCGAGTCCCGCCCGCCCCACCAGGCAAAACATAGATCAAGAGAGTCGCTAGTACAAGATCGTGGAGCTACGTGTGGAGCCAATCTGATACGCTCCGGCTCCATGACGACCGCCAGGCGCCAGCGGGGCGAGATCGAAACGCTTCCAAGTGGGGTCACTCCGCGTGAGGGTGTACGCCGGTGTCGACCCGGTGACCAAGAATCGGCACTACCTCACTGAGGTCATCCCGGCCGGGCGCACCGCAGCGCGCGACGCCGAGAAGGCACGCACCCGACTACTCGCGCAGGTCGACGAGCGCCGCAACCCTCGCACCAAGGCCACGATGAACCAGCTCCTAGACCGTTGGCTCGAGGTCTTGGACGTCGATGTATCGACCCGGCAGGGGTACGTCAAGAAGATCGAGAAGCATATTCGCCCGCTACTTGGCTCCAGCCCAGTCGCCAAGGTCGACGTTGAGGCACTGGAGTCCTTCTATGCCGTGCTGCGCCGTTGCCGCGAGCACTGCGTTGGCCGCAAGCCGGCCGACCACACTTGCCGCGGGCTCGCCGACTCGACCGTCAGACAGATTCACTGGATCATCTCCGGCGCGCTCGACGCCGGCGTTCGATGGAAATGGGTCGCCATCAACTACGCAGGGCAGGCCAAGAAGCCGGCCGTACCCCGACCCAACCCGAAACCACCCTCGACCGAGGAGGCCGCCAAGCTCGTCACCGAGGCGTGGAAGGACGACGAGTGGGGAACATTCGTATGGGCAGCCATGACGACAGGTGCCCGCCGCGGAGAGCTGTGCGCGATCCATTGGTCCGATGTGGACCTGGAACACAGCGTGCTGCTACTTCGACGAGCGCTGTTCCTAGACGCCGACGGCGAGCTGCGCGAGAAGGACACGAAAACCCACCAGCAACGCCGCGTCGCGCTCGATGCCGAGACCGTCGACGTGCTCCTCGGCCACCAGGAGCGCCGGGCGAAGCAATTCCTTGACCTGGGCATCCCATGGGACCATGAGACATACGTCTTTACCCTGCAGCCGGACGGCAGCAAACCACTCCACCCCGACACAGCAACGCAGCGATTCGAGCGCATGGCCAAACGGCTCGGCATCCCCAGTACGCTTCATGCCCTCCGTCACTACTCGGCCACGGAACTGATCTCGGCCGGCGTCGACGTGCGCACCGTTGCCGGACGGCTCGGACACAGCGGAGGTGGCGCCACTACGCTCCGCGTCTACGCCGCCTGGCTTTCAGAGGCGGATCAACGTGCGGCGACCACGCTTTCGGCAAGGATGCCGGCCCGGCCTCGCAAGGCCGGCACCCTTAGTTGAACAGGCCAATATCGGCTGCCGCGCTCGGGCTTACCCTGTGGCCGCCAACGCGTCTTGTTCCAGCTCATCGATTGCCTTCGCTGGTACGACGTATCTGCCCCGAATCTTGAGTGCGGGAAACCGATCCGCACGGATCTCCCGGTACAGGTCACCTCAGATACTCGGAGGAGCTCAGCCGCCTCCGGCACCGTATAGAACCGTTTCGGAGCACCTTCTTTGGTAGGTCGCACCTTGCCATTGACAGTCGACATCGAAGTCATATCCATTTCTTCACACCTCCTCTCTGAGTCCTCATGGTGTTGCTAGCGCCCGGAGGGCGACTCAATCGAGCCACTGGTGGCAAATTCCACTGTGGAGTTTTCAAGAAACGAGTGCGTACGAGGCGTTGTACGTCAGTTCACCCAGGCGGTGGCGAGTTCCTCCCGGGCTACACGTCTTTGCTCGCGCGCTTGGGCGGCGGCGGTGTTGGCGAGCATGGCGTCGCCGGTGGTGTGCCAGCCGGCGCCGACGAAGTCGAGGAAGTTAACGACCAGGACGGTGGGTTGCTCGGCCGGTTCGGCCTGTTCCGGTCCGGCGGTCAGCGTCTGTTGCCAGACGACGCGTTCCTGGCGGAGGAGTCGGAAGGTGACCGAGTAGTGGCGGCTCTTGGTGAGGAAGTGGGGGCCGAAGCCAAGCCGGCCCTGACGGGCCGGTACCGCCGGGCTTTCGGCTCGGCGCCTCTGTCTTCGCCGGCGGCGCCGGCCGGCCCGGCGGCGGGCTGAAGCAGTCGGCCGGCGGACGCGCGTCACCGCCGAGTCCGGGCACGGTTCAACCAGGACACCCTGACCCCGAGCACCACGAGCGGGCCGACGAGCTGCCACCGCACGCCAACAACGCTCGGCACGGCCACCGGCACACGAACCAAGGTCGCCTCCGGCGGCTCAAGGCCTCCGGCCTTAAGAAACCGGGGATTGCCTCCGGCGGCCAGGGGCGCTGCCCGGTGGACCCCGACACCCCGGGAAGCCCCGGCACCGGCACCCAGCCGTGTGCACCCGTCGCGCACCGAAGGCGGCCCGGTAGGGACGAGCCTGCGCAACGGGAAGACTCACACGGCCAGCTTGGGCACATCTGGGGTGCTCGAAACCGCGTGCCGCGAGATGCCAAGGAACGTTTTCCTTGTCAACGTCGGATCCGAGCGTTTCAGCGAGCCGGCCGATCGAGCTACACCATTCCCAGGGGAAGTAGTTCTAGTTTGTTGCGATTTCGTCGATTAGCGCTGACAAACCTAGACCGGCGCGAATGTCGTTGATCAGCTCGTTGCGGGCGCGAATCAGCTCAAATGCGTCCGCAAGGACATCTACCGTTTTCCCGGTGGAAAGAGCATCTGCTAGATGTTGATGGATCGGCTTCATCGCGTTCTCGAAGCGCTTCAAGCTCTTGAAAACGGATTCCGAGCAGCTCAGGTACGCGATCGTCGCCTGACGTCTGGCAACCGCGACCAAAGTGTCAGCTGACTGCACAGCCTCGGCAGGGCCTCCCCCCGAGGCTTGCTCTGTGTCCTCTATGGTCTGCCTTAGGACCACGGCTATATCGGTCACGGTCTGCAACAAGTCGGCTAAAGCTTGCTGTGATCGGTCTCGTTGATCAGCTTGCCGGTGCCGGTTCCATTTGCCGCGTTCGATTATCGCCGTTCCGATGAAGGTCAGGCCCACTCCAGCGAGCGCCGCTACCGTAGGCAGGAGGACACCTAGATCAAGAGTCACACCAGCAGTGTCGCAAGCCGGTGCCACACCCAAGCAAGTAGAGCCGTCCGGCCATCCGCAGCGCATCGACCAACCTAGCCAAGGCTCCGCTGCTTGACTAACTGCCTGACAACGCCGTCGAACAATAGCGGCTAAAGGCGCACCAGGCTGGAACCGGCCCTCACGCGGACAACGGGTTGTCCCAGGTCGATCAAGACCGGGCTTGGGTTCGGGACGAAACGGTCACCATTTGGACTAGAGGAGAAAGCGCGGCTTGGTTGGACATTGAGGTCCGGTCCGCCCGTAAAGCCGACGGCGCGTCAGACTTTTGGCCAACCGAGCTGACCCGCCTGCCGGCGCGTAAGACACGTGGCTTGACACTCGTCACGAGCCGCCTTGCGACATGGCTGCCAATCGTTACGAATCAGGGGCTCGTGACTTCGATCAGTCGACCGCTCGGCCCGGCGACGGTCAAACAGTTTGAACGTGGAGGAATAGAACTGCTGCGGCAAGAATCAAGAACAACATCGGGGCTGGCAGACCCTTAATGTCGCCCTTGCGCAAATGAGCAATGACAGCTCCGACAAAATAGGCGACAAGTCCAACTCCGGCCGCAATGCCCAACGGGGGATACCAGAATCCGATCAGCAGACCGATACCGCCTGCGACTAAACAGGTAGCCAGGAAAGGAAGAAGGCCCTTGGGTATTCCTAGGCGCACCATGTTCTCAAGGACGACTTTGTTGCCGGTGATTTGTGCGGTAGCGGACGCGAGGACGCCCAGCGCCAATAGCGCTCCGACTACCGCATATGCGATGAACATGTAACACTCCTTACGCTGGACCTGGCCAGGACCTGGCCCGTGACGATAGCCCGTCTATGATCTTGTTAGTGTGCGGTTGGAATGCTGACGGCCAAACCCCCTTTTGGACATCTTCAGCGGCCACCCCGGTCGTCGTTGCAACTGCTTATCGCATTTCCTCGACCAGTCGGCCAGCTTGCAGGCTTGGGAAAGCCCGGTACCGCCCGTCCAGTGGAGCGAGTCCAGGCAAGCGGCAGTCGCTCGCGGATCAGGCGAACCACCGGCGGCGGATACACACGTGTTCACCACGATTGATTGATCGGCCGGGCTCACCGGCCGCCCGGATAGTACGGAATTGGTCGTTCCAGCCCGCAAGGAGCGTTCGGAGGGCGACCGCGCCGTGCGTGGTCAACGCGACCGTCAACGCACGGTGGCCCACAACGGTCTTCACCGCATCGTCAGCCAGCAGGACGTACAACACCTCCCGTACCCGGTCACCGCAGGTGTGGCAGCCGCCCACACACCTGACCTCCGCGCACTCCTGCCCGGGCGTGGCGCACCTGGCGGCCTGCGTCGCGATTGATGCAATTCTCTAGCCAACTTCCGGCTGAATCTCGGATACGACGTCCGGAACGATTATGAGATCACGGACGTCTTCCCGGCCACCGTGGTAGCAGAGGACGTGGCTATACGGCTCGGCCCTGACGAAGCCGCACGTGCCGCAGCAGGTTCAGCGGTCCTCGCCGGCGACCAGGGGGCCAGGGCTGCCCAGCGTGGGCAGTAAGTGGTTCCACAGGCGGAGGAATGCTCGGGACCCACCGTCGACCGGATCTATTGAACCCCGGATCGGAAACGGTCAGCAAAAGACGCGCATCCAGCGGACCGCTTGTCACGTGTTCAGGCTCGGCTGTCAACCTGTACCGGGCGACATACCAGTTTCCCGGCGTCCAGGTGGATGCGCCAGGAGCGCAATAGACAATCGCCCAGTTCGGCGGAAGACCCGCAGTGAAGTTCTTTGTCTTGGTCGCCTTGACCGTCGTCGAGCCGTCCATCTCCAGCGTGAAGATGTCCGGCACCACGAAATTCAGGAGAGTTAGTTCTCCGGGCTTGTCACCAACATTCTGGATCGCGGTCTCAACGAGTACCGTCTGCCGAGCATGGACGCGGATAAGGTCTTGATGGAACCAGTCGCGGAGGTCTTCAGGCCTGCCGGTGTCGGGATCTTTAAACGCATATCGAACCTCTGGCCTCCGCCGACGTTCGAGAGCCCACGGTAAGAACAGCACGACGGCGGTGACGGCGGCCAATAAGGACGCGACGTACAGGAACCAATCCCATACATCTCGATCAACTGACACGATTGCCGGATCGATCACGTAGTCGAGGTGACCACACCCGAGAGCATCCGTCACCCTGTCCGCGCCGTTGTGCGGCTGCGTGACTATCCGCGTGACTACCGGGACGCACGCTGACGAATATCTGCGGACGTGTAGGGAAGGCTTGTGCTGGTCACCACCGGCGGCGGCCCTGCTTGATCGATGGATGATCGTTGCCTTTGGGTCAAGGGGTCATGTTGGTCACGGCGACCTGACATCAACGGTGACAGCAACGAAGGTACGACACCGATGTACGGATCTGGTGTCCGCGCCGTGCTAGCGAAGCAGTTGCTCTCGGCCCAGACCACTCTGGTCGGGTTGGCCAAGGCTACGGATCTGAAGGTCGGCCCGCAGCCGCAGGCCGTAGATGAACCACGGCGCCCACCGCGTCCTTCGCGGTGCCCTCGTCGCCGTAGCCAACGACCTGGCCCGAATGCGACCAAGCTTCGCCGATGGCATGCCACAGTCAGCGCGCCGACGAGGCCGACGCTCCTAACACCTTTCCAGTACGTGTATCTATGCCGTCCCAGGGAGAAGATTGGGCGGGGCTAGCATGTCGGGCAAGCTTCGTGAACGGTAGGCCCGTTGGCGCGTCGGATCACCCAAGATTGGACCGATATGACCATGCCTAAAGAGTCGGGGCTGATCGAGGCAATTGTTGCTGGAGATCTGGGAAGCGGTGCGGCTGGTGCTGAGCCAGGGCGCAGGGACCGAAGTCACCGACGGCAGCATGACCCCTCTCCATGAAGCTGCGGCT
>CAWDLN010000014.1:0-172296 GCA_963803115.1 uncultured Actinomycetota bacterium | reverse complement strand
ACGAACAGCTGACCGCTATCAATGGGAGAAGGACCGCGTAAAGCTTCCAGAGGAGAAGCGGCGTGGCACAGGGGCGACTGAGCAGGACACGGGCCTGAACATGCCCGACCTAAGCTTCGAGGCAGAGTTCAGTGCCACGGATGCCGACCCCGATCTCGCCGAGGCATTCGGCGTGTTGGTAGGTACGCCCCTGCTTCAGCGCGTCTACCGGACTCGTTCGAAGCGAGAGGACGCGCCGCTAAGCCTCGTGCACTCCTACCTGGTGCGTTCGATGATCGAGAAGAATCCGGACTTGCTCCGCGTCGACATGGAACCCTGGCCGGGCGGCACAATGCACCAGCTATCCACAGTGGGCATCGAGATCGACCGCGTCGTGGACGAAGTGACCGCCCGACCTCCGTCACCCGATGAGGCGGAGGCCCTAGGGGTTGGTCCAGGCGTCGCGGTTCTTGTCATCCGCAAGACGTCGTACGACGTCAACGGAAAAGCCGTCGAGGTTGCCGATGTCATTCTCGGCGGCGACCGGACACAGCTCGTCTACACGACGAAGCTGAAGCGGTGGCGCACATGACCCAACTAGTCTCCGTCATCACGCCGGTTCACGCGCCGAGCCTGCCCCACCTGAGGGACGCCTACGAGTCGCTCCGAGCACAGGAGCTCCCAGACGGCTGGGAGTGGGAGTGGCTCGTTCAAGAAGACGGCCAAGCCGGCATTCTTCACGAGGCGCTTCCAAATGACGACGATCGAATTCGCCTTGGCATGGGACGGCGAGGTGGCCCTGGCGTAGCACGCACACTCGCTCTGGCCCGCGCCACTGGAACGCTTGTCAAAGTGCTCGACGCCGACGATCTCTTGACACCCGGCGTCGTCGAGCGCGACATCAAGGCCCTCGAAGACCCCGACATCGACTGGTCAACATCACGCGTACTCGACCTATTACCCGACGGCACAACCGCGGGGTTTCCTGGGGACCCGCCACCGGGGCGAATCGCTCGCGGCGCCGTGCTTGACTACTGGCGGTCTCACGACTATCGGGCTTCCGTCCATCCCGCAACGCTCTGCATCCGCCGCGATCTCGTACTCGCCCTCGGCGGCTGGATGGCCTTGCCGGCATCCGAAGATACGGGACTTCTCATCGCCGCGAGTGTCGTCAGAGATGGCCATTTCACCCACGAAGTCGGCCTGCTCTACCGCAAGTGGCCAGGTCAAGCCACGGGCCAACCTGCTCACATCGACCCGATTGAACGCGATGCCCGTATGCGACTAATCGACGATCGCGCGCGCGCCCTCGCCAGGCATTGACACGTTGAGGGAGATTGGTCCTCTGCAGCCCACTCATGCGTCCATAGCGCCATGCTGTGAAGGTCCGAGGCACGGCCGCAACGCGCACTCAACCCGTGGCCTCGAACCTCTCACAGCCCTTTACCACGTTCCCGCCAATCCTCACCCCTTGAACGCCGGTGCAAGGTCATCGACCAACCTTGCAAAACCCGATAGAGCGTCAAGGCCGGCGTCGCCTAGGTAGTTCCCAAAGAGCTCGGCGTGTATCTTTTCACTGGCCGTCGCTGCTTCCGAGGCCGCAAGCGCATTGAATATCGCCACCAAGTCGCGTTCTACTGCGAGGCGTGCAGCGTATACAGCTGTCGCCAGAGCACCTGCAGCTAATGCCGCAGCGCCTGTTCGCCAAAGGGCATAGACCGCCGGGCCGGCCTTCGGGTCGTTCGATGTCATGCGCGCAATGTAGTCGATTGCCCCCCTTGCGAACCGTGGATGAAATCGCGACGCTATTGCCGCCAGGGTGCTGGCCGTACTTGTGGCGCCCAGACGTCCGCCCTCGCTATCGGCGAGGCGATCTAGCCATTTCATAGTTCGGTTCCAAGAAAAGTCATCTGACACTTCAAGGGCATGAATGCCGATGCGCCTCACAATACCAATCTGCTCCAACGCTAGTTGAGAATCTTCGGAGAGCGCATTATCCGCGATAACTCCCGCCGCCTCGGGCCGACCCGAAACATCTAGAAGGGCCTCAACAATAGATTCAGGCAGGTCGCCCACTCTCCGGCCGTCTCGTTCTTTCGCCGTCACTGCGATCACTATTCCGTCGCGAAGAGCAGGAATCACTGAATAAATGTCGTCATCACGAAGCCTCATGCGAGCCGCAGCCGATGCAACGTCCCCGCGCAGATTGATTGGTACCCGCGCCGCACGCGTCCTCAACTCCTGCCGCGCGAGGGACCGATTCCGGGCACGCCGAGCGGCATCTAAGTGGATCTCCACCAGTTGAACTCCACTCCGGGCAACCCGTTGCGCCGTTCCAGCGTCGCCTGACCGAGCTAGGCCCAGAGCCAACCCGATGAGGGCGACAACTGCGCTGCTGACATCCTCTACATTGGTGCTCGGCCTCAGCGCCACCATTCGACGAGCGGCGCGGATGGTCGAGCCGCGGATTACCTGTTCAGAACCAGGAGTGATGATCAGCGTGGGGGAATGTTCAGAGATAACTGTGCCGAGACCGCCCACGAGGAGCAGCCTCATGCCCCCCTCACGGAACTCTGGACGAGCTAAGAGTTGACGCATCTTCCTCCGGTTGAGTGACAACAACCCTCGGCGATTCGCCGTAATCGTCTCGGATCGAGCTCCAGGAGTCGGCCCTGACCGCGTCATGATTGGAACGGAGTCGATCACGTCGCGCAACTCCCGCGCGTCTGCCTGGACTCGTCCAAACTTTCGGCCAGCTGATCGGCAACGGGCCGCCCTCATGGCTACAAACGCAGTGGCGGCGTCTGCGGCGTCCGTGCGCCCAAGAATCTTCACAACGGCAGTCAACAAGGCTGTCACGAACACTCCGACCGTCACAACGTGAGCCCAAGACAGCGAATTGTTAACGCGCGGAGCCAACGCCGTAAGCAGGGGGTAAAGTAAAAGGAATATCGCCGCAAGGTAGGCAACTGTTAGGTGCCATGGGTGCCCGGCAGCCTTTGCAACAATTCCGGGAAGGCGCGCAGTTGACAATTGAACAGTAAAGACATTCACGCCGACCACGACTGCCAGCGCAGCAACGCCCTCGGCTAATCCCAAAGGATTCCCGACAGAACCCCATGCATGGCTGTAAGTCCACCACGTCACGAAAGCGATTAAGAGAACGAATGAACCTGGCGCAGCGACTACCCTGCCAAACCACCGCAACGCGTGCCGCCATCTGTATTCCGGCGCGGGAGATCGACCAGGCGAGGGAATGCGAAGTATGACTGAATCAAACAACTTTGCCATCTGGTCTAACCCGAGTCCCTTGACGGCTAAAGCCTTCGACGCTCGAACGAAACATACACCCAGATCTGGTGGTCTTGAGCGAGTCGCTATAGCGAGCAACTCTACCGGTAGCGGCACCTCTGAGCCATCCTCGCCGGCCAAACCGAGTTGGGAGTGTGGCCCGACAGATTTAAGGATTTCGGATTCTAGCTCTGGCCTGTTCGACAAGACGTCCACCACGGCGCGACGCGCAAGTAATGCCAGCGAGCTGTCTTCGTAAGGATCAATCGGCACCTTCAGTAGCATTAATAGGAGTTCCAAAAGTGTACGCGCCTGCATTGGTGTTGCTTTTTGCGATGCATGACCGGCGAGCCGCAAAAGAGCGCGATTCCGGTCAGGGGTGTTGCCCGCTATCCCATCAAGCACTAGCCCGTCGTAAACAGCTCGCGCCAAGGTAGTGCTGCGGGTGCCGTATCGAGTTAGCCACTGTGTGGCTAGTGGCACCCACGTTTCATTACCTTCGCTCGCAATATCGAGCACTAGCCCATGTCGTTCCTCCGGGAGGTCCACGCCGACAACAACGGCTCTTGCCGTCGGGTTGTCCAGTATCATGGCGCCAACATCGCGAGATCTCTGTGGCGGCGTGGTGGCCATCTCGGTAGCCCATTTCGCTAACGTGCCCACAACAAGTTCAGCAATCGCACGGGCTCCATTTGAAAGACCGGACCTTGGCTTGACGGATGTACCCGGTGACGCCGCAGAGCTTCGCCTGTCCACAACCTTGACTCCTCCACCAGGACCCGAAGGCGAACGTGGCTCGGGTTGGGCGCCGACGTCGATTCTTCGAGTTGGCCACCAGTTACTAGCACCCCCTATCATTGCCAGCATTGCTCGGAGGAACAGTCGGCACATCGACCGAACTACCCGCTGGCTTGTCCGAGCCGCTGCCTTTGCGGCGGCCGAATGGACGAGCAGTAGCCAAATCCACCGAATCCAAACTGAAGGCGACATTCGGGAAAGGACGACGTCCGGGATTGTCGTCAATGTGGATACGCCAACTGGGTGCCGGCTCAACGATTACCCCCGGACACGAACCGTGAAACTGTTGGCTCCATCCTTACGCGCCCAATGAAGTATAGATTGGGCGGGGGGGCGAGGATATCCTTAGTCACATCACCGAGGATAAGAGCAATGTCGCGCTCGATCTCGTCGATATTTCTTCTCGCGAAAGGTTCCATCTGAATGGCATACTCGACATGCTCGGATGGCACGTCCTTCCACAATTGCCACGTTCTGCTCATATATAGTGTCGAAATGAACGTATCACGCTTGGCAAGGTGCGCAATAAAGGGTTCAATTGCACTGGCTCCGTATAGGCTACCAAGCTGGTCGCTGCCCTTTACGTGAAGGACGTGCTCGTCTTCTGATTGGGGGAAAACAGCGCGGTTCTCGGCCTGAAGGGATAACTGCTCGGGCACAACCAGTCGAATGTCCGAATCCGGCAGTCTTCCGAATCGTAGGCACCCATTTCCACAGACGAATGCATCACGAACCAGATGTGCGAGATAAGTTCTCGTGGCTCCAACGTCTAGCATGTCAAGGCTCGATCTAAGCATTCGATCGCTCGTGTCACCGACAATTGTCATCCCCTGACTTAGGAGTCCGGCAACCTTGTCAACCGCCCCACGGACCAGAGGGACTTCGTTATAGACTCGACGAAGAGCGGGTACTCGTTGGGCCAACTGCTCACGGCTGAATAGTGGTGAGTCATATGTAACGACTAGCGGAGCTGATTCTGCTATAGACCGGTCGCGAATATGTTCGGCTGTAGCCTGCCAACCATTTCGCCTGATGGAATCGGCGATGTTTGCCTGGCTCTTCTCGTCGGCGACAGCGATCTCTAGATCAAGGCTCGATATCTCGCCCGACGCTAGCGCGGCCGCTGTTACCTTTCGCCGCGCTAGCCCTCCGTCCAGCGCGGCGAGTGCTGCCTGGATCTGTCTCTCCACTGGGTGATTGATGACAATCGCATAAGTGAACGGGTCATTCTCGAATGTTGCGTCTGGAGTCCTCAGCACAAGGGCCTCAGAGGCCTCCGCTGGTTCGAGGTAGTCATATAGACCATTGGAACGCCACTCCTCGGCGACGGCCTCTCGGACCGCCCTGGGCAGCGTCGGCTTCTGTCGAACGTCGACCATCTCTCCAGTCACGCCTAGGACAGGGAAGCCGAAAAGGGCGGGGTGCAGAAAGTACCCGTGCTCGTAGTGACATAGGCGCATGTACTGCGGTTGTGTGCCCGCCGCGAGCCCGTGGACTGACACAGCCTGAGCAACCTGGGCCAGGGCTTCGACCGAGGCGGCGACGTGCTCGGGCGTTGCCGCCTGTGGCGTTAGCTGTGATTCCCCGATGCTTGACAGCGCGACCAATCGATACCTGCCTCTAGTTTCTTGCTTGTTCCGAATAATTGCCGTTTTCGCCGGCACCTCATTGATTCTAGTAACCGGCTGCCGACTGCCTGCGTGAAGGCAGGGCGCCCGCTACCGCCAAGTGCTCGCCCCCCGTTTGTGAAGCTCGCCGGTTGGCCCACGCCGTTTGCCGCTCTAGTTGCCCGGTCCAGTTGCGTGATGTAGTTGGCAGGTGCCTGTCGCCCGGTTGCCCGGTTGTCAGGCATGTCCGGTTGTCCGGTTGTCGACAGTCCGGTTGTCGGTTGTCGGTTGCCTGGTCTCACTTGATGCTTGACGGTTGTCGGACCACTTTGCCTGGTCTCACTTGATGCTTGACGAAACGGCCTCGCAGGATCCTTGACGCGAATCAAGATCGATATTGCGTTGGAGCGTACCCGGATCTGCCCTGCGCCGGAAGCATGGACGGTAGGACGCCAGCGGCCGTTTCTAGGCTGGATGTGATGCTTGGCGCGCAATCGGTTCAGGTCGGTGGTGCTCTGCCGAGGAACGACGACGATGGGGGCTTGGCCGTCGTACACGGTCAGGGCGCTCTCTTCGATGTGGACGTGGACGACCCAGCGGGCGTGGACACTGCCAACGCGCACCTTCTGACCGGCGACCTGAAAAGTGCCCCCCCACGCCGACGACCCGGTCGACGAGCGGGCCGCCTCGGCACGTAGCCAGGCCAGATCCCGTTGCGACAGCCGCGATGAGGTGGACTTGATCCGCCCACCGTCGAGCCCGAGTACGTGCAGCCGCTCGGTGTCGACCCCACACGGTCACCTGTGGCCCGGCTCGAGCGGGGCCAAGCCAGATCAGCTGCCTGTCGGCCGACCACCGCTGGCCTGATCGCGTGACGACGGCAGGGCGCCTGCCGCCGCGCTCGCATACGAAGGCCTGCGAGCTACAAACGTCTTCTCGTAGAGACGCTGACGCTAAGCCCGAACGGTGGGCGTGTTCGTCCAGACAACCGAGGAAAGATCCCACGTGCACCGATAGGGTTCCCGAATGAGACGGTCACATCTCAAGCGTCTGAACATGCTCCTTGTTCTACCTATCTTAGTGTTGGCGGTAGCCAGTTGCGGCAAGCATGCTGCGCCGATGGTATGGGACCCCGCTGCGCCGAATGCATGTGACGTGATCTCCGAACAAGACGCCACTACGGCGCTGGGCGAGGACCCTGGGCCCGGAGCCGCTAGCACCAGTCGTGGGCTCTATTGGTGTCATTTTGGGCCTTCGAACAACATAGGTCTTGACATCAATATTAACCCCATGTCTGGGTTTACCCCGTCGACGTTCACCGAATTCGAGCAGTCGACATTGTCGAATGGCCTCCATCTCGAATGGAAGTCCCTCGATGGCGCTGGCATCGGCGACGCAGCGTTTGCCTTCGCTGATAGCGCTCCCGCGCAGTGGACCGTCTCTTTTCTGAAGGGCGCCATCAACGTCTTCGTCTACGTACCGCTGAACGGACGGGATTCCGCCTCAGTCGAGCAACTCACGATTGACCTGGCGCGAACCATTGCCAACCGAATGTAACGAGACGACGGAGTCGTTTGTGCCGGCACACGATCTCGGTGTCTGGCTTGGCCAGGTGATGGATACCGCCATTCTCCCGACAGATCCGGTGGAACATCGTCTCCCCGCCGCCGGGGTGAGCCGCGCCGTGAACTCGAACCGCAGCCGCCGCTATCCCAAGCGGGGATGATCGCGACGCATCTCGCAGATCGCCGCCTCGACGGCCGGGTCGACCTGCCAGGGATGCGCATCCGGTCGGCGCGACCGGTCCGCCAAACCGGGCAGGCCCTCATCGCGATACCAGCCCAGCCAGCGGTGCACCGCCTGCCGCGACGCCCCCGATGCCTCGGCGACCTCCGTCACCGGCCTCGACCTGCAGAACCGCGCGGCAACGCTGCTCCATCACGCTCGACTCCACGAACACTCGGGGAGTGTCACGCATCAAGTGAAGTCACCGTGAGCGCATCAAGCGGAGTTCGACAAGTGTCCACTGTGTCGGGCGCTATGCCCCACGCTTCCACTGTGGTGCCTGGTCTCATGCCTTCCCTGGCCTCTATTCCACTTTCCATTGTGGTTCCACTGTGTCCACTGTAGTGCTCCCTTGCGTGGTGCCTGGTCGATTGCCTGGTCTCACTTGATGCTTGACGAAACGGCCTCGGCTGATTCTTAACATGATCACGATGGGTCCGGCCGACGGACATCTGTGCGCGGGCGTTGGGTTTGCCGTCAAGGCCAACCCGGTGGCCGGTGAAGGACGATGGGTCTCGGTGCGGTAGGGCCGGGATCGTGTCTTGGGTGATGGTGAGTCCTTCAGACCGGCCTGTGGACAACCACGCCTTCGCGCGCAGGCATGAGAAAGAGCAACCGGATTTGCCGAGTTGAGTGCACCACCACAGGTCATGAGGATTCCCAAGGCAGGCGAAGATAGATGCCCGTTGGGGAAATGCGGGTCAATTCTTAACAATGGCCAAGCTGTGATGAGCGCCTGCGGCGACAGCGATCACGTCTCGCAACGAAGCGGCGCCGCCAACCTGGTCGTAGCCGTCATACCCCCATCCAACGACACGCCCATCTCGGTGGAGAGCAAGACTGTGATCTCCGCCGGCGGCGATCGCCACCGCGTCCACCAGTCCGCTCGGAACATCCGTCTCGCGGTTGGCGTTATATCCCCAAGCCAGAAGCACACCGTCGCGACGTAATGCCAACCCGTGGACGGCCCCAGCGGCTACGGCAATAATTCCACCATTCGCGGCCATTGGCACATTGAGCTGGCCATACTTGTTTGATCCCCAGGCCGTGACGTGGCCGTCACTATGTAAGATCAGGCTGTATTTCATTCCGGCGCTCACAGCAATCACGTCTCTCAGCTCGCCCGGAAACGTGGTCTGTCCTTCGTCATCACTGCCCCACGCCACCATCCGACCATCTCGGAGTAGTGCCAAGCTGTGATCCTCGCCCGCGTCAATTGCAACAACGTCACTTATCTCGTACGGCGGAATCGCTGCCGGCGTGTTGTTGCCCCAGCCGCTGACGTGGCCATCGCTGTGAAGCGCCAGGCTGTGGTTAAAGCCAGCTGCCACAGCGATTACATCGTTAAGTCCATACGGCGGTATCGCTGCCTGGACGTTGCCCCAGCCGGTAACGTGGCCTCCGCTGTGAAGCGCAAGGCTATGCTCTCTGCCAGCTGACACTGCGATTACGTCTGTCCATGCAGCAGGGACGTTGATTTGTCCAGAACTATTCCATCCGAATGCGACAACGCGACCTTTTCTGGCAACAACCGCCCTCGTCGCGACGGGCTTCGGCGAGCTCACGTTCGAGGGTGTTTCATCAACTTGGTCAATCACGTTGCGAGGGCTTAGTCGTTCGAGCCGGCCCAAGAACCCTTCGTCTGGAAGGCGCTCGCCCGATACGTCATAATCCTGAAGATCCCGGAGTTCCAGGAAACGGCGGCCATTCAAGAGCAGCGGCACGATGGGCTTTCCGATCTCCTGAGCAAAGTCAATCTCCCGTCCCACCCACGGAGCCGCTCGTGCGTGAGGCGACATTACGACCAGAAATGCCCCGCATGTCTCAATATGAGTGGTGATCTGGTGCTTCCATGCCTCGCCATATTCGATGCCCTCATCTGTCCAAATTGCAAAGCCCGCAGCTCTTAGGTAGGCGGTCAAACGATTGACGTAGTCCGCGTCCCTGTGGCTGTAGCTAACAAACACGTGGCCATCCACAGGCAGATTCTATTCTTAGACTCCTGCCGTCCCCGGTCCGCAAGCCCGCCGAGACGGTTCGTTGCGAAGCCACTGATGCAGTGGAGCCGCCACTGGGGCCCCAGGTCTCCGGACAAGGCCAGGCCCCTAAGATCAAACGAGCCAAACTGCCGCGATGCGCGCGGTTGTTGCGATCATGTAGAGCATCAACCGAGGCCGCGACGTCAAGCATCAGCCGGAGTCGGACAGTCGGACCACTTTGGACCGTGGAGAATTTTCTTTACGTCTTCAAGCCGGCCCTGACGGGCCGGTACCGCCGGGCTTCGGCTCGGCGCCTTACCTTCGGCCCGGCGCCGGCCGGCCCGGCGGCGGGCTGAAGCAGGCGGCCGCCGTACGCGCGTCACCCAGTCACCGGGCACGGTTCAACCACGGCGAGGACCTGGACCACCACGACCGGGCCGACGAGCTGCCAACGCACTCCATCACGCCCCCTCACGGCCACCGTCCACACGAACAAGTTCGCCTCCGGCGGCCAGGACCTCCGGCCCGTGGACCCGGACCCAATCGCCTCCGGCGGCCAGGGGCTCCGCCCCGTGGACCCCGACACTCCGGGAAGGCCCAGCCACCACCACCACGGCCGTGTGCCACCCGTCGCGCACCAGAGGCAACCAGACCGCCCCTGCCCGGTCAAGGTCGTTCGTGCCGGTGGGGCGCTCCACCTTGACCGGGCAGGGGCGGCCCGGCAGGGGACAAGCCTGCACGACGGGAAGACCCACAGCCCGAATACTCGGTGCTTCAGACACGTCACTAGCACAACGGTAAACCGAATTTGGAGGGCCTTCATCCAACCCGCCCGCGCTACGTGGGTTGGCATTCGGTCAGCCAATGGCCTCGTGGAAGGTGGCCATGGAGACAATTGCCGGCCTTGTGAGCGGAGCAAGCTGGGGGCCTCATGCTTTCTCAGTCTGACGCGAGGTCGAACGAGAGTTGCTGATCCTCGGGAGCACGACGCTGTGCAGCTGAACGGCTCGCCCAAGGCCATCGCGCCGGAGCTGCCAGCCCACGTGCCCACCTAAAGCCGGCGTCTGTACTTGAAATCAGCCGCCCAGGCCGAGCAAGGCGGCCAGCAAGCTTCCGAGCAACCCGATCGGCAGACCGAGCAGCGCACCTAGCCAGAACTGCCTTCGCGCCGAACGCTGCTGTTCATTCTGAAACCTCTCGAGGTCGGCGCCGATCTCCCGGATCTCGCCAACTAAGACAGAGCTCCGTGCTGCATTGCGGATTTGGGCAGCCTGGTCCTCCGCAGTTGTAACTGCATCCTCGCGGATTCGGCCAGCCTGCGCTTCAGCGGCCTTGCGGATCTGATCAGCCTGTTGTTCCGCCGTCTTACGTGAGCTGTCGAGGTTACTTGCGGCCTCTTCCTCGGCCCGTTTGCGCAGCGCGGCGGCATGAGCCTCCGTTTCGGTGCGGACTTTGTCTGCGTAGGCCTTGGTGGCATCGCCGACGCGATTGGATTCCTGCAAAGCCCTGGTGTACAAGTCATCGACGTCGGCCCTTACTTTGGCCGCGTACGCCTTTGCGGATTGGACCTCGGCGGCGAGCTCGGCGCGGCGCTGGGCAGCGTCTCGCTCCTCGTCCGCCCTGCGTTTGGCAAGTGAGTTCTCGAGCTTACTTGCGGCCTCTTCCTCGGCCCGTTCGCGCAGCGCGGCGGCATGAGCCTCCGTTTCGGTGCGGACTTTGTCTGCGTAGGCCTTGGTGGCATCGCCGACGCGATTGGATTCCTGCAAAGCCCTGGTGTACAAGTCATCGACGTCGGCCCTTACTTTGGCCGCGTACGCCTTTGCGGATTCGACGTCGGCGGCGAGCTCGGCGCGGCGCTGGGCAGCGTCTCGCTCCTCGTCCGCCCTGCGTTTGGCAAGTGAGTTCTCGAGCTTACTTGCGGCCTCTTCCTCGGCCTGTTTGCCCCGCCTGATGGCCTCTTCCTCGGCCCGTTCGCGCAGCGCGGCGGCATGAGCCGCCGTTTCGGTGCGGACTTTGTCTGCGTAGGCCTTGGTGGCATCGCCGACGCGATTGGATTCCTGCAAAGCCCTGGTGTACAAGTCATCGACGTCGGCCCTTACTTTGGCCGCGTACGCCTTTGCGGATTGGACCTCGGCGGCGAGCTCGGCGCGGCGCTGGGCAGCGTCTCGCTCCTCCTCCGCCCGGCGCTGGGCAAGCTCACGGGACTCGCGCGCCCGGATCTCGGCCGCCTGCTCCTCTGCGAGAGCCAAGATCCGTTCTACCTGGGCGCCCAAGTCCCGAGTTGACGCCTTGTTAGACGGACTGTCAGCTACGCCGGAATGCTCGTCGGTCGTCGGCATCGATAACCTCCAACATCGGCATTCGGGCGCGGGGTCCATGTGCGTTCCGAACGGTGGGCGAACTGCCTTGCAGTCTCCCAATCGATCGCTTGCGAGTCGATTGGCATGGGCGGATTCGACCGGGGTGCAGCCGCGGCCACGGGCTGGGCTTACGACTTGGTTGCCCGGCGCGCCAATCCTCGAGGTGGCGGGAATGGACCTTCGCCTCATGCTCCCCGTTGACCCAACCGACAGCGACCGTGAGGTTATCCGTACCTCCACAGGTCAGGCAGGCAAGCCCCGCTCGCTGGGCCCCAGTTAGCCCTGCACGCCGCGCAGCTCCAGCGTCGCTACCTCGCACCATCTGAATCAGAGTCACGTCACATGCTGGGAACGGCCATGATCCTTCGACGTGACCGCTAGTAGTAACCTCCGGCACCCCTTTCAAAACCCGGTAACCAAACCGGTAACCGGTGGCCGAGTGAGACTTTGCCGGGCAACGTTTTCCCTGGTCAGAGGCTTGGATGGCTCCCCGAGAAGCACTCGAACCTTCAACCCCTTCGGATATGCGCCTTGGCGGGGCCTACGCCGCGCGATGGGAAAGACCCAGACACCGCATCGGGCACGCCCGCGCCAAATGCACGCTGAAGTCCCCGACGCGCAGCAGCCCACGAGGCACAAGCGCGCAGGTCAAAGCCCTAGAGAGTGCGTGCGGAAGTGTCGCCCTCCGGAGGCGGGGGCGCAGGTTCGAATCCTGCCGGGGGCACACGCCAGCTGAGCAGCCCGAATGTAGCGTTTGACCAGCACTTTTCCCGCCTTTGGCGACTGCCGATGTGTCCGATTGAATACGGCTCGCTTTGAGCCTGCCCGACGCTGACCATCCGGCCTTAGAGCCCCACTGAGCGAGCGGAGCTCCCCCGACGGGTTGGGCAAGCGACTCACTCGTCGAACGCCAGCACCGGTGCCACGCGCCGCCGGGCGAGCCGGGCCGCCGGAACAATGGCGACCAGCAGATACAACAGCAGCGTGGCTACGGCGACGGCGACATAGATGGACGCGGGCAAAGTGATCGTCGCCCTGTCCTTGACGTTGTTGCTGATGACCGTGTTGAAAAGCAGGACACCGAGCGGGATCCCGGCCGCGCAACCTAGCAAGCTGGCGCCGAACTGGGCCACGACAAAGGAGATCACGGTCTGCCGTGGCGTGGCGCCGACCGCGCGCAGGATCGCGTGGCCGCGGGCGCTGTCGCGCGCCGCAAAGATCGCCGCGATCATGGCGTTCACCGCGGCCAGCCCGATTAGCAGCCCGGCACCGATCAAGACGATGGTCAGCACCTGGTCGGTTTGGATTGCTATGACGCTCCGGGCAACAGCCTCTCCGTCGTCGCGTGCGGGGCTGGCCAGATAGTCCCGCACGAGTTTCGAGGCGCCCAGGCCCAAGATCACCAAGGCCACACCCATCGCCGGCCCGGTCGCGTTTGCGATGGTGCGGACCGGGCGCCGCAGCGCCGAGCGCAACCCGAGCACGGCCGGAAGCGGCGCCCCTGCGATCGCCGCCAATCGAGCCGCCCGGCTGGCGTGCCTGGGCGGGCGCGCTCCCGACGCCAGCGCCCGCACCGTGCTCTGCCGCACCCCGCGTATGGCTGGTGGAACAGACCCCGCAACGACGACCGCCATCGCGACGGCGAGCGCCACCAAGGCACGCGGCCAGGTGATCGGCGGCGCGACCGGCGCGCCGTAGAGGACGGGAAGATCGCGGCCGATCAACGGCGAAAGCAGAGTCCCGGCGATGATGCCGATCGCTGCTGCTACCACCGCCACCGCCAGATACTCGACCAGGATTACGCACAACGCTTGGCGTGGGGTGACGCCGACCGCCTTGAGCGCGCCGATTCGGCGGCCATGCGCGGCCATGCGCCCGGTGACGAGGACCGCGGCGGTGGCGACGGAGAGCCCGGCGAGCAGGACCGCCAGCAGGGTCAGAACAACGGCGAACATATCCAGTGCGCCCGCCCTGTTCCTAGCCCGCTCCCACGTCTGCATCAGGTTCGGCCGACCGAAGGTTTGCGCATGCGCTGCGACGAACGCCGATGCGTCCTCCGCCCGCGCCAGCCGAAGCTCGAGCGTAGCCCCAAGCGGGATCGCATCCGCCGCACGGAGTTTGGCGGCGGTGGCCTGGTTGGCCCAGACGGTCGCCGGAAACTGCATCGGAAAGCGCGGGATGCTTGTCGTCATCGCCGACCCCCGCACCCGCAGACGCTGCCCGGCGAGGGTGATCTCGTCTCCCGGAGTGAGCTTGAGCACCGTCGCCAGCCCGTCCTCGAGCACGACGACGTCGTCACTGTCGTCAAGCCATTGGCCGGAGACGACCATTGGCTGGCTCACCGTCGCCGGGTTGGGGTCCCGCACCTCGACATTGATCGGCATGGCGAGCCCGGCGACCCCGCCGGTGGTGAGCAGCAGCGGCCACGGCCCGCTCACCGCCGTCACCTCGGGCTCTCCAGCGAGCCCGGCCAGCTGGTCGTCGGCGTGCGCCACGTTGGCCAGATTCGGCATAGGCAACTGCGGGAGGTTCAACTCCTCCTCGGTGTGATACGCGGCGAAAGCCTGGACTTGGAATCCGTTGATGCTGTTGTGAAGCCGCAGCCAGGGCTCCTTGCCGGTCTCGTTGATCGCCAGTCCGAGGCTGACCGCGGTCGTGGACAGGCACATCACCAGCAGCAGGAAGATGGCCTGGCTCGGACGCGCCTTCAGGTTGAGCCACGCGAGCCTTATGACCAAGCCCATCTACGGCTCCCAACCGGCCATCTGGGCCAGTAGAGCTTGACGTGACAGACCGCCCTCCAGCCTGACATCCTCCACAATGGACCCGTCGCGCATGGTGAGCAGCCGCTCGGCCGTCGCCGCCACGCGCGGGTCGTGCGTTACCAACAGCAACGTCTGCCCCGCGTCGTGCACCTCGGCGAACAACCGCAGGATCTCAGCTGTCGCCGCCGAATCCAGGTTGCCGGTCGGCTCGTCGGCCAGGACCAGCAGTGGCTCGTTGACCACTGCCCGAGCGAGCGCCACCCGCTGGCGCTCTCCACCGGACAACCGATCCGGCAGGTGCCCGGCCCGGTCGGCGACTCCAAGGCGCTCAAGCAACCCCAGCGCCTTGGTGCGCGCCTGCTTTCGGTTCGCGCCGATCAGAAGCGCCGGCAGCTCAACGTTCTCCACCGCTGACAACTCGTCCACGAGATGGAAAGACTGGAAGACGAAGCCGATGGTGCGTCGCCGCAGCCGTGCCCAGGCCGTCTCGGACAGCCCGTCCACCCGTTGCCCGCCGAGCCACAGCATCCCAGCCGTCGGCCTGTCCAGTCCGCCCAGAAGATGCAGCAGGGTCGACTTGCCACAGCCGCTAGGCCCCATCACCGACGCGGCCTCGCCCTGCTCGACCGTCAGGTCCACCAGATCCACCGCACGCACCGGGCTGTCGTCACCAGCGTAGTGCCGACACAATCCCTTAGCTTGCACCACAAATGAGGTCACGACGGCCTCCGAGCCGTCCAACGGCGCTCACACGCCTCCAACCATTTGACGTCAGCTTGAAGGCGCAGCGCCGCACCCTCCAAAATCAAAACGGCATCGTCATCAGCCGATGCCTCATGCGCCAGCCGCTGCACATCACGCAAGCGGCGCAACAGATCCCGCCGCTGGGCGTCGATCAGAGCGATCGGGTCGGCCAGTCCGGTCGTGGCAGCGGCCACCAGCTTCAGGTGAAACTCGGCCGGCGCCACCTTGGGCCAGGAAACGTCAAGCAGCCAGGCGGCCACCTGCTCGCGGCCCAGCGACGTCACCTCGTAGACCTTCTTGTCGGGCGCCGCCGCCTGAGCCACCTGGTCACTGCGTACTAGACCGGCGCGCTCGAGGCGCGACAGCGTGATGTAGATCTGCCCCGGGTTGAGCACCTCTCCAATCGGGCCGAGCGCACGGGTCAGACGCTGGCGGAGCTCGTAGCCGTGCGCGGGCTCCTTGGCTAGCAGCGCCAGCATCGCTTCACGCATAGGTCGCCCTTTCTAGATAACGGTAACCTACAACCGTTATCTACAAGAGTCAACGACCTTCAACTACAGGCTGAAGTCGTCCTCCAGCGCCGAGGTCCGGTCGATGGGTGCCGTGCCAAATGCGTGCCCACGTGATTCCGTCAGGACCCGGGTTGCGACGAGTCTCACCAGTTCAAACGCGCCGAAGGGTGCTCAAGATCCACCGCTCTCCGGAGGCGGGGGCGCAGGTTCGAATCCTGCTGGGGCAGCCAACTGAGCTGCCAAATGGCACATTGCCGGCAACCTTGCCCGTCTTTTCCTCGACGTTCGACCGCACGACGAGTCCATCGGCCAATCACGCATCTTCGGGGCGTCGCGTCCAATTGCCATCGTGCTCTTCGGGGCGGCGCGTCCAACGGCCATCGTGCGGAGCGTGCGGAGTGATCGCGTTCTCGTAGTCCTCATCCCGGCGTAGCGGGTGGCCATGACCCCGGTGCGGGTCCGGCCGCAGGACCTTCTCTACCTCGTCCAGGTCCAGGCTGTAGTCGAACGGCGACCCGCCGGCAACAACTAAGCCGCCCAGGTGAGGGTTCTCGATCCTGTACTTGCCGTATTCGTCGGCGTGTGGGTTCCGCCGGGCAGACTTCGATAGGCGCAGTCCCTGGCGTGCCGCTACGCGCCGGAGCCGCTTCTCCCGTGTGATTTCGCTGGCGTCCATCGGTCCTACCCCGATTGGTTAGCATACGCCACGGTTTGGTCGGGCCGCCTGAGATCGAGTCGCATTCCGAACCGATGCTAAGACCGGTACCGGGCTGCATGCTCGCCGTTAGTACGGAGGGTGTCGCCTTGGTCATTCGGTTGAATGGTGCCGATGAAGGACTCGAACCTTCAACTCTTCGGATTCGGCGCGTCCGCCTGCAGATCGGGCCGATGATCGACACCGAAGCACGGTCCCGGTCACAGGGCTCTCGGCAAACCAATACTCGGCGCAGTGCGGATGAGCCGATTCTCGGTGGCGCTGCGTGAACCCGACTCTACTGTGGACTACCAGTCGCCGTTAGGGTTCTCAGCCGGCTGTGACCGCCCTCAGACGATCTCGCGCTCGTCGCCGGGTCAACAAGCTCGCGCTCGGTCGTTTCCCCCGCTCGAGTTCTTCGATGGACTTTAGCCAGAGGCTCGCGCGAACGGGATTGGGCCTGAGCCGATGCCCTTCGCGCTTGCGGCGAATTGTCGGCCGTGGTCACTCGCCCCGATGATGCACGGAAAGTAGGTGTACTCCAGACCGCTGATCAATGGCGTAAGTATTCTCGCGGCACCACACTTCAACATCAGCGCTCGTTCTTGTAGTCTCGACATGATCCAGAACGATCGTTTTGAATTCGCCCGCGGCCCAGGTTCGTGAACCCCCGATTACGCGACTCCGGAATTGCCACGCGCCCGAGGATATCCGGCGCGGAAGCACCCATATGAGTCGATGCTCCGTGGCGTCGCGCGCACGCTCGGCGGTCGGATCGGTGGATCCATCGACATGGTTGACAGTGGCTCACCTCACTGAGAGCATTCAAGGCGATCTCCGTGGGGAGGGGATGCGATGACCTGACGTCTAGGTTCCGATGTGACTGAAGGATTTGCGGACGTAGCCGCGTCTCTCCCGGGTGATGTCTTTCCTCGTGGCAACGACGTGGATTGCTGGCAGCCGTAGTCGTGCACGAGCACGAACGGCCTGCACGTCAACGACCTCCACCTGATTCTTTGGACAACGATGTCGAAGAAGGGACCGAACCTTCATGACCCTGGAACGCATGCGAACGCTCACCGCGGCAGCCTTGGCCGCCACGCTGGCGATGCTGACTTTCTCGGCACAACCGGCAGCCGCCGACGGGACTAGCGGGTCGTTTTGTTACGAAGGCTCCACGACCACACGCACGGGTAGCTTGGACATGCAAGCGGGCTACCCTACGCATGTCGTCTACCGCGCGAGCGTCACGTACCGCCTGCTCTATACGTGCTCGGGCACGAATATCGGTGTTCACGTCATCTCGTCGACCGCGTCGTACACTGGCGGTTTCAACGGAACCGGCGACTACAACTCCAAGCACGGTATGGTCCAAACCGGCCTTAGCTAAGCTAAGCGCGTCTCGGCGATCAGTCCGGGGATCAAATCTACCCGGGCAGCGTATTCTCGGTGAGCGGGTACCCACGGTCGTACACGTACAATTCGAACAGGTACATTTACAGCGGCACTGGCCACAATACGGGCCGGTCATATAGCTTCGCGGACACTGGGGTTTTCGGATACTACACGAAGACCTACAACCGCGGTCCTATCTCTGAGGACGACAATATCTGGTTCGTCTTCCTGCGTAACCAAATGATTTGCTATTGCATCATCTAGCATTGCGTGTCCGAGTTCTTTGACGAACCGGCCGAGCTTCCGCTGCACAGCTACGACGCGACCCCGGTGCGAACTGTAGGGTGCCGTCTGTGCGCAATGTGAGTGGAAGCCTGTACGGACTGGCCTACGGCGACGCGTTCGGCAAACCGACAGAGTTCATGTCGATGTCCGAGATCATCGCCGCCTATGGCCCATCCGGGCCGGTCTCCCTTGAGGGCAATCCGGCCCTGGTCACCGACGACACCCAGATGGCCCTCGCGGTGGCCTGGGCCCTGTGCGAGGCGCCGTCCCTGAGCCCGGACGGCGTCGAGCACCGGCTGCGACAGCGGTTCCTGGCGTGGGCCAGCAGCCCCGATAACAACCGTGCCCCCGGCCGGACGTGCATGAGCGCCTGCGCGCTGCTGGCCGACGGCCGCCGCTGGCAGGACGCCTCGGTGATCCGCTCCAAGGGGTGCGGGGCCAACATGCGAGTCACCCCGGTCGGGCTTCTGCCCGGAATCGACGTCGACAAACTCGCCGGTCTGGCCCAGCTCCAGGCCGGCCTCACCCATGGGCATCCCACCGGCCTAGCCGCGGCCGAACTCACGGCGTACGCGGTTTGGGCGCTCCTGGATGGTGCGACCCTCGCCGAACTTCCGGCTCGGCTCCGAGCCCACGCGTACGACCAGCGCATCGTCTACCGCGGCGAATGGCTCGGCGACCTGTGGAAGCGCTCGTCCGATCCGTCGGCCGAGGAGTTCATCGCCCGGGGCTGGGATGAATGCACGCGGGTGCTCGACCGGCTGGAGGCGGCGCTGCTGCGCCCCGATCGGACCGCTGACCCGTGCATCTACACCGGGGCGGGCTGGGTCGCCGAGGAGGCTCTGGCGACGGCCCTGCTGTGCGCCATCCTGTTCGCCGACGAGCCGGTGGCCGGGCTCGGCCGAGCCGCCGCCACCTCCGGCGACTCCGACTCGATCGCGTGCCTCGCCGGCGCCTTCCTCGGTGCCGCCGATGGCCGATCCGCGTGGCCCGAAGAATGGGCCACGCAAATCGAGTACGCCGACCAACTCCGTTCCCTGTCCGACTGCCTCGCGGGCTGATTCAGGACTCAGACGATCCACCCGCCGGAGCATCCGCCCGCCGTGAGCAGGTGCTCGGGCCGCGCGGATCGGCGAGCTGGTCACACCAGCGCGAAGCCGAATCAACGTACGGGCGGAGCAACGCGATCAGATCCGGATCGCTTCTTCCCTGCAGGTCGTCGGCCGCGACCCTCCGAGCCACTCCAGCAAGCACGTCGGCGACCTGGACGCGTGGGTCGGTTCGTGAATCCACCTGACGGAATCGGATGAAGTGACCTCGAGCGGGAAGGCGAATCTCTTCAAGCGGCGGCGCGGCCAGGATCTGCTCGAGGTGTCGTATCCGCCGCTCAGTCAGCGCGGACTGCTCGTCGTGGATGACCGCGACCGGATGCAGTCCGCGGCTCCAATGGAGGACCGTATTGGCGAGGGCAGGAATCAACGGCTCCAGTACGGGCTGCAAGACCTGATCCTTGAGCAGCCGGGCTCGTGCGGAATAGGCCTCCTGCCGTCGGTTGCGCAGCTCGTCAAGGACTCTTCCCACCCGACTGCCACCGTCGAGGCCTTGCAGGACCTCGACCTGACCGAAGAACGCGTCGACCGGGTCACGCACTCGGCCGCGGCGATCTGCACGCAGGACCACGTTGGCCGAGGCCATGAACCTGTGCCAAGCTTCCCGACCGAACGTGTCCGGGCCGGAACGGCAAAGCCTGGTCGCCAGGCGAGCCAGCCGTTGGTCCGGGCGCAGACCCAGACTCGCGGCGTCCACGAATCCCCCGATGAAGACATCGAGAACCCGGCCGAGCACGAAACAGGACTTGTGGGTCAGATGGATCCGGGCGCGGCCGTGTACCGGACCGGACGGGCCCAGAAACCCGGCAAGGCCCGCTCCGCCGTTGGTGCGGAGCAGGTGCGAGGCTTTGTATTCGTAGGTGTGTTGCCCGGATGTGCCGCGAAGGGCGCGGATGCACTCCGCCGCCGCGTCGATGTCCAGTCGGACGCTGGCGTATGCGATGACCTCGGAATTAGCAGTCGCGAGGTTGCTACCTTCCCAACCCGATTCGTCGCAGGCAATCTCAAGAGGATCTTCGGTTGATGTCTGCGTCTCCACCGTCTCCTGGCGCCCCAACGGATGCGTCGAACCCGTGATCACAGATCGACGGTCACGTCAGTGGAGCTGCCACAAGGCATGAGAATCATCGTCGCCGCCCGAGCCTGGTTCGGCCACCGACTTTTGGGACCCGGAAGCTCTTCCATCGAGGCATGTCGTCGCGTGCGGATGAGCGAGCAGCGAAGACGAGCAAACAGCGAGGCGCGACTGGTCGCTCGGTTCAACTACCGCGATGGGTTGGCAACGTCGGCTGTGCTCGGCCGGGTTAGGTTGACCGGGACCACCACTCGGTCGAAGAGTTCTTCGGTGACACCTCGTTGGAGCGCGGCCTGTCTGAGGGTCAGATCCTTGTCGATGGCCAAGTGTGCTATCTCGGATGCCTTGTCGTAGCCGATAACCGGGGACAGCGCCGTGACCATCGTTACTGAGCGGTCGATATTGAGGTTGAGTTGATTCTTGTTGAGTTCGGCGCCCTCGACGAGGAACTCGCGGAAGTGATCCGCGACGTCGCCGAGGATTCGGATCGAGTGCAGAACGTTGTTGATGATGATTGGGCGGAACGCGTTGAGCTCAAAGTTGCCTTCGCTGCCGGCCATCGCCACGGCGGTGTCAGAGCCAATGACCTGGATGCACACCATGAGTACCGCCTCGGCCTGAGTCGGGTTGACCTGGCCAGGCATGATCGAGGAGCCTGGCTCATTCGCAGGCAGCTTCAGCTCTCCCAGTCCGGTGCGAGGTCCGGATGCGAGCCAGCGCATGTCGTTGGCGAACTTGAACATCGCTACTGCGATGCCACGGACGGCCGCCGACGTGCGTACCAGTGCATCCAGCGATGCCTGGGCGGCAAACTTGTTCGGCGCCGTGACGAAGGGGCGGGCGGTCAGGTCGGCTATCACGTTGGCGGTTGCGGTGCCGAAGTCCGGTCGAGCGTTCAGGCCGGTACCAACAGCGGTACCGCCCATGGCCAGCCGGTACAGGCCATCCACGGTCGCCGTCAGGTACGCGAGCGAGTCCTCCAGCTGTGCGCCATAGCCGGACCACTCCTGGCCGACCGTGAGCGGGGTAGCGTCCTCGAGGTGGGTGCGCCCGATCTTGACAACATCCGCCCATTGCCGGCTCTTCTCCCCAATGGCGTCATGCAGTCGTACGCACGCCGGCCATAACTGTTCCTCGATAGCCGTCACTGCCGCGATGTGCATGGCCGTGGGAAAAGTGTCGTTGGAGGACTGGCCCATGTTCACGTCGTCGTTGGGGTGCACCGGTGTCTTGGAGCCCGGCTGGCCGCCGGTGAGCTGAATCGCCCGGTTAGAGATCACCTCGTTGACGTTCATGTTGGACTGGGTGCCGGAACCGGTCTGCCAGACGTAAAGGGGAAACTCGCTGTCCAATCTGCCGGCGATCACCTCGTCGGCCACTCTCGTGATCAGATCGGCCTTCCAATGGGGCAGGCGTCCGGCCCGGGCGTTGACCATCGCCGCGGCCTTCTTGATGTAGCCATAGGCGTGGTACACCTCCTTGGGCATCCGATCATTGCCAATGTTGAAATGAATGAGCGACCGCTGTGTTTGCGCGCCCCAGTAGTGGTCGGCGGGAACCTCCACCGCCCCCAGCGAGTCGGTCTCCGTGCGTGTGCCGGTGGCGTCGATGCCGATGGGCACGTCCCTGATGGTCGGCGCGGCCTGACCGTTCATCGCTCCGCCTTTCGTACGAAGTCCTATGTGGATCGTTCAATCACGCCGCCGTTACTCGGCGGTACTCCGGCTGCCACATCGCCTCACTGACCTGCCGCTCCGTGTCAATCAAGTCCATGAACACGTTCTACTGCAGATCGTTAGGCTGCTGGTGATACTGCGCGTACACGCGCTTGACCTGATCCTCGAGGCGTTGCATTGCCGGAGGCAGCAGCCCTTCCAGGCCGAGCACGCCGCGCTCCTCGCTCGTAAACGCGGTCTTGTTCAGCAGTGGAGCGTCGAGTACCTCGGCCCGCTGGCAGTGGTGACATAAGTGCCGTTCTCGATCCGGAACTCTCGCCTCGCAGAGATAATCGTTCCAGCGGTCATCGCAGCGTCCCCCGTCCATCGACATTTGCTGGCGCAAACCGCGTCCTCGCCCGCCACCTGACGATCGATCGCCGCACTCTCACCCACCGCCCGGTGGCCCTTGACCAAGGCCGCCTTTGGCGAATAGGAGACGGAAGGCTTGTGAACAGTCTTCTATCGCAGCGACCGGAACGCGGCGCGGACTTCGCTCGCGAAGAGTTCAGGCTCTTCCCAGGCCGCGAAGTGGCCGCCCTTGTCCGCCTCGTTGAAATAGGCGAGGTTGGGGTAGGCCTGTTCGACCCAGCTCCGCGGGGCTTGGAAGATCTCGTCCGGGAACGTCGTGAAGCCGGCCGGCAGCGACGCGTCCGGCGGAGCCTGGCCAGCCGCAAGGGCTGCGGCTCGTCCGCTCTCCCAATACGACCGGGCCGCCGAGGCGCCGGTGCCGGTCAACCAGTAGAGCGTGATGTTGTCAACGATGTGATCCCGCGTGAGATTGCCGGCTGGCTGACCGTCGAGAAATGCGCGTGAGATCTTGTAGTAGCTGTCCGTGTCGTGGTCGAGCATCCAGGCCGCCAGGGCGACCGGTGAATCCAGTAGGGCGTACCCGATCGTTTGCGGCCGGGTGGCCTGCTCGAGGAAATAGCCAAAGCCGGTCGACCTGAACGTGGCGAGCGCATCGAGCGCCGCGCGTTCCTTATCCGACTCCGCCGGCTTGGGTTTGTCGCTAGCCAGACCCGCCACGAGCAAGTTGGTGTGGAAGCCGACCAACCCCTCGGGTGCCTGGCGGGCCATCACATCCGTGATGCTGGCGCCGACGTCGCCACCTTGGGCAACGTAGCGGGTATAGCCGAGGCGACGCATCAGCTCCGCCCACGCCTGGGCGGCGCGGCTGGGGTTCCAGCCGACCTCGGTCGGCTCACCCGAAAAGCCGTACCCCGGGATCGATGGCAGGACGAGATCAAACGCGTCGGCGGCGCTTCCGCCATGCGCGGTCGGGTCGGTGAGCGGGCCGACAACCTCCAGCAGCTCAATCACCGAGCCGGGCCAACCGTGGGTAATGATCAACGGCAGAGCGTTCTCGTGCGGCGACTTCACGTGAATGAAGTGGATGTCGACCCCGTCGATCTCGGTCTTGAACTGGGGCAGCGCGTTCAGCTTCGCCTCGCAGTTGCGCCAGTCGTAGTCTGATGCCCAATAGTCGGCGAGCTTGTGAATCGTCGCCGACTGCACACCCTGCGACCGATCCTCGACGAGCTCCTTGTGCGGCCAGCGGGTCGCAGCGATGCGGCCGCGCAACGCCTCCAGTTCCGCGTCGGGGGTCTCAACGGTAAACGGCCGGATCCCGTTCGCGCCCGCTGACGCCTCGGTCAGGACAGACATGTGGATCTCCCTTCCGATCAACCGATGGAGGTCGGGCCGGGCTCTCTGCCCTATGACCGAAGGCGGGATGCGCCAACCCGTGCCTCGCTGAGCACAGTTAGCTGGGCGGTCCCATGACTTCCGCCACCCAGCGCAAACACGACCGGCCTTGCCCAATCGCCAACCCTAGGACCCGTCAGATGTGATCGCGGGTCGTATCGGCAATCCCGTTGGCACCTGCGCCACGCCGTGATGCACGAAGGCGTTAACGCGGGCCCAAGCGTCTGGTGTTACCGGCCGTGCTGACGGGACGCGATGTGATGCGTGGTCCGAGCCTCGACGCCGCCCGCCGGTTCCGCTACTGGACGTCAACCACCTCAACGGCAGGACGCCGACGCGGAGGCTCGTGCGGTGCCAGCTGTGCCCGCGATCACTCGACGATGCGGACGGATTGGACGCCGGTCTCATCGCGTTTCGCCATGTACATTGCCCGATCGGCCCGGCGGATGAGCTCTTCTGACCGTACGGGCTGGTGGACCGCTGCGGTCGCCACGCCAATGCTCGCCCCGATGGTGACGGTCGCGACATCCAGGTGGAACGGCCGAGCGAAAACCGAGTTGAGCCGCTCGCAGACCATCTTGATGTCAGAACTTGCCGCGTCGACAAGAAGCACTACAAATTCGTCTCCGCCGAATCGGCTGATGACGTCACTACTTCGCACGGCCGATCGAAGTCTGGTCGCAACTTGAGTGAGGAGTTGGTCTCCGGCGGCGTGTCCCCACTGATCGTTGACCATCTTGAATCCATCGAGGTCGCAGAATAGAACCGCGCTGGGAGTTCGGCGCGTCAGCACGTCGTCGAGTTGCTCGACAAATTCGCGCCGATTGGTCAAGTTCGTCAGGGGGTCGCGACCCGCCTGCTCACGTAGTGCCGCTTCGGCCCGATCTCGTTGTGCCGAGAGTTGGCCGATGCGGACCATGACGAGGGTGGTAATGAGCACCCCGGCGACCGCGAGGGGCAGGTCGTCCTTAGGTCCGCCGAGCGATGCGCGAAGGCTATGCGTGACGGGTACGAGGGCGATGGCTGTGCCGAGCAACACAAGTCGCTTGCGGGTGAGGCGATCGACCGCTGTGTAGATGGGACGCAGCAGTTTCGGAGCACCCGGATCAAGGCCGAACAAGCCGACGAAGCCATATGTTGCAATGAATGACATGGCGGCCGTCGTCTGGGTGGTCGGCGTGGTGGGTAGCGATTGAGCCACGTTGCCCGAGAAGGAAGACGCTAACGCGCCGATCAACCACCACAGCGCAGCCTGTGGTTCGTGGGCGGTGACAGCGAGTCGTACGAGTGCTCCGCACATTCCTGCCAAGGCGAACACGGTCACGAAGTTTTGGACCCGGGCCGAGGATCCGTCCGGTGCGGACTGCAGCGGCCCTACCACGAGATCCCACAACAACCAGCCCACGGCTAGGCCGATAATGATTGTCTCAGTGAGCCCGCCGGCGTCGTTGCGTCCCCGACGCAGCACAACCGCGAGCACCGCGGCAAGGGCCAGCAGGTCGGCTGCGGCGTCGAGGCTTCCGCTTAGCCAGCCCTCCGTTCCCGCTGGGTTCGCTCTCACGAGATCCGCGACATTGAACGCAATGAGCGCCGCGAGAAGAAGCCACCAGGGCAGGCGCTTGCCGGGGCGGACGGCGAGCAAGCCAAGTATGACGGCCGGCACGGCGCCCAAGCCGGCGAGGAAAAAGACCGTCAACTGTCCAGCCGGCCCAAGCACGGGATAGAGGCCGAGGAGTACCACCGACCAGACGGCATAGCACCACTGCAACAACCGACGATCGAGGGTCCGGCGGCCAAGAGCTGATGCGGACATCAGTCAGGGCTCATGAGGAGTCCGGGGTTGGCACCGTCGAACGGCACCGCGTATGCCGGCGGTCGCTGCGGAGCCTTCGCTCCAACGCGGCCCACGAACCCGGTGCCGCCAGTCGCCGCGTACCGCATCACCAGATTTGACCACACGCGGCTCGGCGATCCCCGTTCGCCGCGTAGTCCCGCATCAGCGCCAGCAGAATGAGCCGCCTTGTGCAGGCGCGGGCCGGCATCGTCGGAGGTCAGTCCGGGCCACAGCGCGTCGATCACCTGCTCGCGTTGCAGCCGTCGGTGGGGCGCGAGGGCGAGCAACTTCACCAGTCCAGCGGCCCGGCGCCGGCTCCACGCCTGGGTAGGGATCTCGGCGCCGCCCACGAACACCGCGAACCGGCCCAGAAGTGTGATCTCCACCGACATGCCCGGCACCTCCGGTACGAATGCCACCTCCGTCACGAACATACGCGAAGATCCGCCGAACCCGCTGCGATCATCTCCACCTCCTCGCTCATGGCCGAACTCAGCTCGGTGAGATGACGGCGCACCTCGGACACACTCCAGCCATATCCGGCGATGCGGTCCACATGGTCGAAGAGCGACCCGACGACCCGGTCCCGGCCGGCGGCGAACGGGTCGAGCCCGGTCGTTCCAGCCGTGCCTGTCTCGACGACCGTACTCGCGAGCGCCTCCGCATCGCGCAGCGCGTCCGTGATGCCGTGGGTGCTCAACGGATCGAGGAACGCCCCGGCGTCGCCGACGAGCGCCCACCCGCGCCCGTACGCTTCACGGATCATGCTCGGCCGGCCCAGCCAGGTACGCAATCGTCGGGGAGGGCGGGCCATCTCCAGTCGCCCCGCCGCACCGCCCGTGGCCGCGGCGAGCAGCCGTCGATACACCTCGTTCAGTCTCCCGTTAATCGAATTCTCCAACGCACCTGCCGGGACGCCGGCGAAGACGCACACCTCACCATCGTTCGTCGGAATGAAGCCGGCGCTACGTCCTGGCCGATAGAACCACTCGTATCCGTCGACCGCCAGCTCGGACCAGTATCCATAAACGATCGCGCCCGCACCGGTGCCGACGCGCAGGGTCTTGGCCCCGGCCTCGCGCGCCACGGTCGACCTGACTCCGTCGGCACCGACGGTGAGCCTCGCCCGTTCCGAAACCGGACGTCCGGAGCGGTCGCGTCCGACAACACCAACCACCGAGCCTGAGTCGTCGCGTAGCAGGCCGGTCACCGTGACCCCGAATCGAATCTCCGCTCCCGCGGCGACGGCGGCATCAACGAGGACGGCGTCGAGCAGAGTCCGCCGAGGCGCGTAGAGCGCCTCGACTCCGAAGGTGGGCTTGATGGTGACGGTCAGGGAGTCGGCCGGGCACGTCCCATCCGAGCCGTAGTGGAACTGGGTCCGGCGAACCGCGGGGGTACCGGCGTCAATGAGCCGATCGAGCAAACCCCAACGGGTGAGCAGCAACACGCCGCCCCGCATCAGGGCATGGGTCGAGATGGTGTCCGTGCCGTAGCGACTACGGTCCACGAGCAGAACTCGCAGTCCCTTGCGGGCCAGCAGCATGGCGGTCGCGGCGCCGCTGGCGCGGGCGCCGACGATCACGACGTCGTAGCCTTCCACGGTCACACCGCCGCTCGGGCTGGGCACCGCGCCGCAATATGTTCGGCGAGGAACGCCGCGTCGTGACGAGCTCCATCGATGAACGTGGAGTTTCGACGATGCTGGAACCGAAGACCGATCGCGTAGAGTCCCGGTACGTCGGTCACGCCCCGACGGTGCCGAATGCGGCCGTCCGAGTCCAGCACCGGCACGCGCAACCACGGATACGTCGGTCGGTAGCCGGTGGCCCAGACCACCGACGCCACCCCAGCCCGACGGAGGTCCACTCTGGACGGACTGGACGGCACGGGAATGGCCCGTGGTGGGTCGGGTGGCCCGGCGGCAGCTCCGGGTGTGGCGTGTGCGTACTCCTCAGTCTCGGCGAGCACGCGAAGCAAGCGTTGCTGCGCAGAGCCCATGGTGCTAGCAAGGTCATCGGCGAACGCCGCGTTGGTACGGTCGACCGCGAACAACCGGCCGAACAGCTGCACGCCGACCTCCTGCAACACGTCAAGGTCGATCCCCCGAGCCGTCGCCGTGCCGGCCAGTTGCAGTGACGGCTCTCGAAGCGCTTCGTTCACATTGGGATGTTCGTCGAGGGTCCGGTCCAGGGCGCCCACGCGGTCCAGCCACCACAGGATGTCCCGGCCGCGATACCGGCGAGGCAGGCGGGTGTGGCCGCCGACCGCGAGGAGTACGCGCCGGCCCGCCACCGCCAGCTCGTGAGCGATCTGTGCGCCCGACGACGACGCGCCGACGACCAGCACCCCGCCGGCGGGCAGGCTCGACGGCGCCCGGTAGCCCGCCGCGGTCATCTGAGCCACGTCGCTGGCCAGCCCGGCTGCCACGTCGGGAACCTTGGCCTGGCTGTGGTAACCAGTCGCGATCACAACGTTGCGGGCCAACCAAGCGCCCCGGTCGGTGTGCACCACGAAACGGGTGCCGCATCGTGTCACCCGGGTCACGAGGGTGCGTGGCTCAACCGGAGCATCGAACGAATGGGCGTAGCCGGCGAGATAGTCGACGAACTCGCCGGCCGTCATGAAGGCGTCTGGCTCCGGTCCGGTGTATGTCCAGCCGGGTAGTCGGCTCAACCAGCTCGGCGTGAGCAGCCGGAAGCTGTCCCACCGCGCGTTGCGCCAGCGGTCGCCGACTGATCCTCGATCGAGGACGGTGTGCGGGATTCCGCGCTCAGCCAGGCAGCGGCTCATCGCCAGACCAGAGTGTCCGGCACCGATGATCACCGTGTCCGTGCATCGCATGATGGGCCCTCCTGTCCCGGCGATCCGGCCGCTGCCCGACCGAGAAAGTTCTCAGCGGGTCTCGACGTTGACGGCGACGGGCACGCCATTGGTCAGTACGTCGTAGACGGCCGAACGCGCCCGGGACTGTTCGACCAGCCCGCGCAGGGTCTCGGCGGGTGCGTCGCCGGAGATCTGGAAGTTCACCCGGATCCCCTGGTAGCCATTGCGAACCTCGTCGGACAGGCCGAGGATGCCGAGCAGGTCGATGTCGCCCTCCACCGTCGAGCTGACCTCGTGCAACCGCACGCCGCGGGCGGCGGCGACGTTCGCCAGGCCCGCGGTCAGGCAGGCCGCGATCGCGTGCAGCAGGAACTCCACCGGCGTCGGCGCCTGGCCGCTGCCCACCAGTACCGCTGGGTGATCGGCGTCGTAGGTGAAGTCCGCGGTCCGGCTGATGTCCTCCTGCCCGGCCCCGTAGAAACCGCGGATGGTGCTGCGGTTGTGGGTGCCATTGATCCATGTGTTCGTGGCCCGGAACTGGAACTTGGCCAGCTCGGGGCTTCCCTTGACGGCGTCCAGCGTGGCGAAAAGCGTTGGCGTGTCCACGCCGTTGAGAGCCGGACGGGTCTTGGTCGTGGTCATCGTGATCTCCTCCAGTCGCCCGCTAGCCCGACGGCTCTTCCGCGGGTAATTCACCAGCGGCGCGACGGAGGCGAAGTTATGCGGCTGGCCTTCCCTCGACCTTCCCCGGGCTTCCCCCGTCGTCGTCCCCGGCCTTCCTCGGCACGTAGAATCCGGCGGTGCGGATCGAGATTGGTCTCCTTGGCGGCTTCTCCGTCAACATCGACGGCGCCGCACTTCCGGCCGACTCGTGGCGCCGCCGGCACGCGGCGGCATTGGTGAAGATCCTTGCGTTGGCCCCGCGTGCGCGCCTGCATCGCGACCGAGTGGTCGATGCGCTCTGGCCGGATCTCGACCTCAACACGGCGCTACCCCGGCTGCACAAGGCCGCCCACTTCGCCCGGCAGGTGATGGGGTTGCGGGATGCGGTGGTCCTCAAGGACGAGCTTGTCTCGCTGTTTCCATCCAGCACGGTTGCATCGACCACTGTGGACATTGATGTCGCCACGTTTGAGGCCGCGGCCGACGCGGCACTCAAGGGCGATGCTGCACTCAGGGGCGATGCGACGTCGGCCGAAGCATGCGCCGCGGCGGCCGCGCTGTATCGGGGCGAGCTGCTCCCCGACGACCTCAACGAGCAATGGTCCGAGGAACCTCGCCGACGACTTCGCTCGCGATTCGAGCAGCTGCTCCGGGCCGCTGGCCGGTGGCAGGACCTGCTGGATCTGGAGCCCGCGGACGAACAGGCGCACACCGAATTGCTGCGCGAGGCCGTGCTCGCGGGCGACCGGGCGCGAGCGCTACGTCGGTTCGACGAAATGTCCCGCGTTCTCACCACGGAACTCGGCATGCCTCCGGGCCCGGAGGCCATCGCGTTGCGGGATCAGATCGTCGGCCCGCACCCGGCAGCGGAGAAGCCACTTGGCAGCGATTCTGGGCGAGGGACATCGGCTGCGACTCGAGGTATGCCGACCGAAACCCTGCTTGAGCGGGAGGACGAACTCGCCTCTCTGGTACGGACGGCTCGCGCCGTGGTTCGCACCGGCCGCGGTTGCGTCGTGGTGATCGCCGGCGAGGCCGGCAGCGGGAAGTCGTCGCTCGTTCGAGCCTTCCTTGACCGGCTGGACGATGGCGTCGCAGTAGCTGTCGGTGGATGCGACGACCTTCTCGCGCCACGAAGTCTGGGCCCTATCCGCGACCTGGAGCACGCGCTCCCGGACTTGGCCGTGGCACTTGCGGCCGGGAACCAACCGGAGGACATCTTTCCCGCGTTGCTCCGCTTTCTCGGCGCCCGACCCACGGTCCTCGTGCTCGAAGACGTGCATTGGGCCGACGACGCCACGTTGGACGCGATCCGCTACCTGTCGCGGCGGATTACCGGGGTTGCCGCAATCCTGGTGCTCACGCTTCGAGAGGAGGAGGCCGACGCGACCCACCCGATACGACGCATTCTCGGCAGCCTCGGCAGCTCATCGACGCGGCGGGTCGAACTCGGACCGTTGAGCGTCGACGCCGTGCGTCGACTGTCCGGTGTGGACGATTCCGAAGCCATCGAGATTCATCGAGTCACCCGGGGCAACCCCTTCTTCGTCACCGAAGTGCTCGCCGGCGGCGGCGATGGCGTACCGGCGACGGTGCGCGACGCCGTGCTGGCCCGGGTCGGACGGTTGCCGGCCTCGGCCAGAAGACTCGCCGAGCGGCTCGCGGTCGTCCCAACTCGGGCCGAACGCTGGTTGGCGGAAGCCCTCGCCGGCGACGAACCGAGTGCCGTCGTCCAGGCCGAGCGATCTGGCGTGATCAGTGGTGGACCCGAGTACGTGGGGTTCCGGCACGAGTTGGCCAGGCGTGCCGTCGAGAACTCGTTGACGGTCGGGGAGCTCGTGATGGCCAATCGCGAAGTCCTCGACGCACTGCTCAGGCAGCGGCATCTCGAGCCGTCTCGCATCGTTCATCACGCCGCCCGCGCGGTCCGGGCCGACCTTCTGATCGAGCACGGCCCGGTCGCAGCGGCCGAGGCGGAACGCACCGGCGCCCACCGGCAAGCCGCCGAAACCTTGCGCCTGGTGCTGGCGAACGCCGATGCGCTCGATCTGGCGACTCGTGCCCGGCTACTGACGCAGCGGGCGTATTCGCTGTACGTGGGAAACGAGTACGAGCCCGCTCGGGCCGACATCGAGTCGGCCGTCTCGGTCGCCGAAGCGTGCGCGGATCCGGTCGTACTGGCGGAGGCGCTGATCGTACGGTCGAGAATCGTGTTCTTCGCCCAGGGGCCGGCGACCGCACGACGGGCGGCCCTTCGCGCCGTCGAGCTGCTCGAGGTGGTCGGCGACGACACGGACACCGGTCCAGTCAACAACGCTCGACTCGCCGCCGCCCTCATCGAGCTGGCCCGAACCCACAGCAACCTCGCCACCGTGGGGATTGTTGCCCAGCCGAGTACGGACACCGTGCGGTACGCAGACCGCGCGATCGAGTTGTGCGACCGGCTGGACCGAGACGATCTCCGAGCCCAGGCGTTGTGGTATCGGGGTAGTGGCCGGTTGGCGCTGGGAGATCCGCACGGCCAGGAGGACATCGAACGTTCCATCGCCATGGCCGCCGACGAGACTCGGCTGGAGACCCGTGTCCGTAGCTACGTCAACGCAGCCGGAAGCGCGTACCGATGCGGGCGCCTGGCTGACGCCCACCGATTCGTCGCGACGGGCCTACGGCTCGCCGCGGACGGAGAATTCGCCGCCGGCGAGTACCGGCTCCACTTGACCTCGGCGGCGGTGTCGGCGAGCGCGGGTGCATGGGACGACGCCATCGCGGAGCTCCAGGAGCTTGTCACGAGCACCGGCAAGGCCGGCGTCATGGCGCTCCTGGCGCGGAGTCTGCTGGCACGCCTACTCGCTCGACGGGGCGAACCCGAAGCAGCCGCCGTCCTGGCCGACGCGCTCGCGGATCCGATCGGGTACCACGACAGCTATGTCGCCGGGCCGCTCGCGGTGGCGCAGGTCGAGCTGGGTTGGCTCGCCGGCACCCTCGACGCGGTGCCGCCGAGGGTGCGGGAAGCCATTGACCTGGCCGTGGAGGCAGGCCACACCGTGATGCTGGGCGAGATCGCGGTGTATCTACGGCGCGCCGGGCACGTCGTCGACGTACCAGCGACCCCGCCCGATCCATGGGCCGCCGCTCTGGCCGGAGACTGGCGGGGATCGGCGCAGGCGTGGCACGGGCTCGGCGAGCGGTACGAAGAGGCGATCGAGGCCGCGTTGGCCGGCGACGAGCGTGAACGGGCGCGAGCGCTGGACACGTTGACGGACCTTGGGGCGACCGCCACGGTCGCTCGCGTCATCCATCAGCGAGACTAATGCTCATCCGTACACATTGGATGGTGGCGATCGCGGGCTACCGAAGTGTTCGGCACCCGGCGCGGACCTCGGTCGCGAAGAGTTCGGGCTCCTGCCAAGCCACAAAGTGATTGCCCCGGGCGACCTCGTTGAAGTAGATGAGGTTGGGATACGCGCGTTCCGTCCAGCTCCGTGGTGCGTGATACATCTCGCGGGGAAATATGCTCACGGCGGCCGGGACAGAGACGCCCTTGACATTGAAGAACCCGAGTTCGTTCTCCCAATACGAGCTAGCCGACGACACTCCCGTGTTGTCAGCCACGTGAGCGTGATGTTGTCGAGGATCGCGTCCGGGTGAGACTGCCGACCGGCTGTCCGTCCACAAAAGCGTGTGAAATGTCCTCGTAGCTGCGGGTGTCGTGGTCGACCATCCAGGCCGCTAGCGCGATGGGCGAATCCGCCAAACCGTACAGAGTCTGCGGACGCAACCCCATCTCAAGCGCGTATCCGATGCCTTCCGTGTAGACGTAGGTCAGCTGCTCGAATGCGCGACGTTCGTCGGCCGACATGCCAGAAGGCGGCGGGTCCCCGGCCCCGAGAACGTTGGTGGCGATCGCCTTCCAAACGTCGGGTGGAACAGTGCCCGGCATGTTGGAGTGGATGCCGAGCAGCTCCGGCGGTGCCTGGACACCCATGAGATCGGTGATGATGGCACCCCAGTCGCCACCCTGAGCGACGTAGTGGTCGTATCCGAGGCGCCGCATCAGCTCTGCCCACGCGCGCGCGATGTGCTGCGGGTCCCAGCCGGTGGTGGTCGGCTTCGCCGAGAACCCGTAGCCCGGGATCGACGGAATCACCAGGTGAAACGCGTCCTCAGCGCGTATGCCGTCGGATCGGTGAGTGGGCCGACCGTGTTGAGGATCTCGATGACCGAGCCCGGCCAGCCATGCGTCACGATGAGTGGGAGCGCGTTCTCATGTCGCGAACGAGCGTGAATGAAGTGAATGTCTAATCCATCGATCTCGGTCATAAACTGTGGGAGCACGTTCAGCTTCGCTTCCACCTTGCGCCAGTCGTAGAAAGACGCCCAGTAGCGGGCGAGCTCCCGCATCGTCGCCGACTGCACGCCCTGCGACTGATCTGCGACCGTCTCCTCTTCCGGCCAGCGCGTGGCCTTGACCCGCGCCCGCAACGCCTCGAGTTCCGCCTCGGGTATCTCGACCGAGAACGGCCGGATCCTTGCCGCGCCCGCTGACGATTCGGTCCTGACGGCCACGCGAGGCTCCTTCCACACTGGACTACTGGCTGACGGCCCGATACGCGGTCCGCACCACGGCGAGCACCGGGCCCGGTATCTGGCGCATCGCGCTCGCGGCGTACGCGGAGTCCGCGGCCACCCCCCGAAGTGGGTTGACCAACGCCTCCACCGGAATGTCGTCCGCCTGCAGCCGTTCAATGACTCCGTTCCAACTGGAGCTGTCTGCGAACGCACCGTGCACGAGTGCAACGGTCACTTGCCTGTCCAACTGGCCGGCACTGGACATGGTGGGTCCTTTCCACGATCGGAGCGGACGGGAATCATTCCCCGCTGTCTGAACGAACGCTTGCTACACGGGGAGCCGGAAGATTCATCCTTACCCAAAGGTGAACACGTACGCCTCAGCGCCGGGCTCGAGAAATTCGATCTCCAGAATCCGCTCGCGGATCCCGTCGTGCTGGCGCAGGAGCTGGTACAGGCGGCCATCGCGAAGCACGCCATTTCCCTGTTCGTCCACGTCGACCCCGTGGGATGCGCCGGGCGGCTCGCCGTCAACGAACACGCGGAACGGAATCGGTTCGTGCTCTCGAGGAGACAACACGAGATGCGCATCCCGTGCCTGGAACCGATACGCCACACTTCCGCCGGCTTCGTCGAGCACCGCTTTCTCCCGCTCGATAGTCCACTCGCCGTCGAGCGCCCACTGATTGAAGCCGAGATACCCGGGCGGCAGGTAGGAGCGGGGTTCGTCAAGCAGCGCGTCGTTCGGTGATGCGAACTGCCGGCTGCGGCCGAAGCCGAGATACGTCTCGGGCGTACGCAGATTGTCCCAGTCGGCCTCCGCCTCCACACCGACCCCTTCGACGGAGACGGGCACGCGCTCGATGCCGAGTAGTTGCTGGATCACTTGCTCGGACTGCTCGTAGCGTCCTTCTCCGAAGTGATAATCATGGATGATTCCGTCCGTGTCGACGAAGTACAGGGCCGGCCAGTAGTGGTTGTCGAACGCGCTCCAGATCTGGTAGTCGCTGTCGACCGCGACGGGGTAGTCGATCCCTCGCGCCTCGATCGCCCGCCGGATGCCATCGACGTCGTGCTCAAACTGGAACTCCGGCGTGTGGACTCCGATGACGACCAAGCCGTCGTCGCGGTACGCCTGCCACCACGCTCGAACATACGGCTCCTGACGCAGCCAATTGATGCACGTCAGCGTCCAGAAATTGACCAGGACCACTCGTCCTCGCAACCCCGCGGCATCCAGTGGTTCCGAGTTGAGCCATGCAACCGCCCCACGCAGCGGCGGCATGTGCACCGTTCCAAACTCCGTCATGCCAAAACTCATTCGGATTGCGTGTCAGCCACAGGCCGATACATGAGCAGCCACCCGCTCTCTCGGGTGTGCATCCTCCATCGTAGGCGGGGTCCGCGGCCGACGAACGAGAACCGCAAAGGTCCGACGTAGGAGAAGATCTCACCAAACGGCGGTGCGCGATCCCGAGTGTCGCGTAGCGTTGCCGTACGTAGTCGGAGGGGCGGACCGCAGCGGAGGAGTTGAGACCGTGAACCGCGCGACGGTTTCTGTTGCTGTCGTTTCCAGCCGCACCGAAGCCGAACTGATCGCCGGCATGTTGCGCAGTAACGGCGTGGAGGCGGCCGTGTCGGCCGACGACTTCGGGGGACAGGACCCGGCGCTGCAGCTGCTGGGTGTTCGTGTAGTGGTCGCCGAGACCGATGAAGCGCAAGCGCGACGGCTCATCGCAGATACGGATCACAACAGTGATGAGTGAGCCTTAGCTCCTGGCTACCTATGTGGATCGCGGGAGGCACGAGGGGTTCCGCGTAGCAAGTCATACACTGCACTTGGCTCCTGATCGGCTGGATCGTCCTTGAGCCGGCTCAGCGTCGCGAACGTCTCGGCCGCCGCGGCATGAAACCCCGGCGGCAGACCCACCTCCGCGAACGCGTCGGCGATGAACTGCATTTCGTCCACGAACCGCCACGCCTTGCGATGAATGGTCCGCGCCCCTTGGGCCGACCGCTCGGCCAAATCGGGAAGCGATCGGTCCCACTCCTCCAGCAGCGCATCCTCCAGATCCCAGACGCGCGCATACGACCGCAGGGCGAGCAGCAGGGCACCGGTCGTCTTGGTCCAGCCGGCATAGGCCATCTTGAGCGCCGACGCGGCGCCGACCCGCTCGCCGAGGTCGATGGTTGCAAGCACGGACCCGGCGAACAGCTTGATCGCGTCGCGGGCGTGCCGGCCGGAGAACGCCATCCTGGTCGTGTCCGCTTCGACCGGAGGTGGCCCGATGATGCTCGCGTCGACGAAACGACCGCCGGCGTCGGTGATGAGCGAGCCGATCCAGGTCGCGGTGGCGGGACTCACGGCGTTCGCATCGACGTAGAGCCCCTTGTACCCGGCCAGGCTCAGCTCACGGGCGACCTCTACGGCGTGGCCGGGCGGGCAGACCGATATCAGGACCCGGCATTCGCGAGCCAAGGTTCGCGTCGCGCCAATCGGGCGCAGGCCGGCGTCGTGGGCGCGCCGCGTCGTCTCGACCGACCGACCGGCCCGCACCCACGCCACGTCGTGCCCGACGGCGCGAAGGGCCGCTCCGATCCGAGCGCCCATGCTGCCAGGGTGCAGCAGACCGACTGTTGTCATCGCGTCCTCCGACATCGACTACCCAAGCATCAAAGCAGGCGGGAGGGCGGGCGGACGCGCAAGGGTGACTCCTAATCCGGCTAATGGTGCATAACGGATGCCGATAGATGGTCCACGTGATGCCCGGCTCTATTGGCCGATGTGGACAATGGCCGGTCGGGGCGTGACGTATTGTGTGTCCACACGGGAGCCCCGCCCGGAGCCAGACCGGTCGTCCATTGACAGTTGATCAAGCCACCGTGGACAGCCAGATTGCTAAAGATTCAAAAAGAGAGCCGTTTGTTTCCTTGCGGGCGGCTGTCCACAGAGCTACCGTGCTCGGACACTCTCCGAGCCCATCGTTCCGGCTGCTTCGCCGACTATCGTCCTCGAATCGTCGCGGCCGGTGAAGGAGCATGCATGTCGAAACGTCGTCGGTTCTCGCCCCTCGTCGTCGCGGTCGGTGTCGTAGCCGGCCTACTCTCCATTCCGTTCGCGGCCTCCTCGGCCTCGGCTGCGGTGGTGCCCGCGGGATTCCAGGAACAGATTGTCTTCAGCGGGCTGAACCAACCGATCAACATCGAGTTCTCGCCGGACGGCCGGATCTTCGTCGCCGAAAAGCCGGGCACGATCAAGGTCTTCGACAACCTCGCCGACACGACACCAACGCTCTTCGCCGACCTGTCTGCCGAGGTGCACGAGCTGCACGACCGCGGCCTCCTCGGGCTCGCGATCCCACCGGACTTTCCGACCAACCCCTGGGTGTATGTGCTCTACACATACGACGCTCCGCCCAGTGGTACTCCGTACCAGAACCACGACGCATGCGCCGACGCCAACAGCGGCACCTGCATCGTGACGGGTCGCCTGTCGCGCCTGCAGGCGAACGGCAACGTCATGGTCCCGGGTAGCGAGCAGGTCTTGATCTTCGACTGGTGCCAACAGTTCGCCAGTCACTCGATCGGTGATCTGCACTTTGGTCCGGACGGCGCGCTCTACGTAACCGGCGGCGACGGCGCCAGCTACACCAACGAGGACCACGGCCAGTTCAACGGGAATCCCTGTGGCGATCCGGCCCAAGAAGGCGGCGCCTTGAGGTCACAGGACTCACGCAGCACGGCCGATCCGACGGGCCTCAACGGCACCCTGCTTCGCCTCGACCCGAATACCGGGGCGGCTATGGCGGGTAACCCCAACATCGGCTCATCCAACGCGAACATCCGGCGGATCATTGCGCAGGGGATGCGCAACCCGTACCGATTCACGATCAAGCCCGGTACGAACGAAGTCTGGATCGGCGACGTCGGCTGGAACACGTGGGAAGAGGTCAACCGGATCACCACCCCGACCGCCGGGGTGCCGAACTTTGGCTGGCCGTGCTACGAGGGCGCCGGCCCGCAGCCGTCGTACGACAGCGCCAACCTGCCGCTGTGTGAATCGCTCTATTCGGCGGGAACAGCGTCGGGGCCTTACTCCACCTACAACCACAGCGCGAAGGTCGTCGCCGGCGAGTCCTGCCCGACCGGGAGCTCGTCGATCAGCGGGATGGCGTTCTACCCTTCGACCGGCCCCTACCCCGCGGCCTACCAGGGGGCACTGTTCTTCGCCGACTACAGCCGTAACTGCATCTGGGCGATGAAGCCCTCGTCTCCCGGCGGACTGCCGAACCCGAACAACATAGAGACCTTCGTCGCGAGCGCGCAGTTCCCTGTTGATCTTGCGATAGGCCCGGGCAACGAGTTGTACTACGCCGACATCGGCACCGGCACGATTCGTAGGCTTCGCTACTTCCCGGCCAACCAGCCGCCGGTTCCGAGCATTGTCGCGACACCGGCCTCGGGCAGCGCACCGCTGGTGGTCAACTTCAACGGCACCGGCTCGACCGATGCCGACCCGGCCGATCAAGGCCGCCTGTCGTATGCGTGGGACTTCACCAACGACGGCACGACCGATGCGACCAGCGCGACGACAAGCTTTACGTATCCCGCCGGGTCGTACACCGCCAAGCTCACCGTCACCGACACCCTCGGCGCCAGCGCCAGTACCACCGTGGCGATCAGCAGCGGCAACGATGCACCATCAGCGTTTATCGATACACCGTCGGCCGGCCTGACCTGGCGGGTCGGCGACACGATCACCTTCTCCGGACACGCGACCGACCCTCAGCAGGGCACCCTGCCGGCGTCGGCGCTGTCCTGGTCGCTGCGTCTACAGCACTGTGCAACCCCGACGACCTGTCATACGCACTTCCTGCAGACGCTCAACGGGGTGACCAGTGGCTCGTTCGTCGCGGAGGACCATGAGTACCCGGCGTACCTTGAGCTGGTCCTGACGGCGACGGACTCCCAGAATCTGACAAGCACGGTGACCCGCCGGCTCGACCCGGCGACGGTGAACCTGACCTTCAATTCGAACCCGTCGGGTCTGCAGATGGTCGTCGGGTCGAATAACGCGACCACACCGTTCACCCGTACCGTCATCATCAATTCCACGAATACGCTCAGCGCGACGACTCCGCAGACTCTGGGCGGAAACACGTACACGTTCAGCAGTTGGTCCGACGGCGGTGCGCAGACCCACACGATTATCGCCCCAGCGACTCCCGCGACCTACACGGCCGCGTACACCGGATCGGCCAACATCAACATCGCTCTGAACCGACCGGCGACCGCAGATGACCAATGCGCGCCGACGGAAGGCCCGGCGAAGGCATTCAACGGATCGGTGTCGGCCGGCTGGGGCGACAAGTGGTGTTCGTTGGGCGCGACGAAGTGGCTTCAAGTCGACCTGGGCTCCACCTACAACATCAGCAGTTTCGTGCTGAAACATGCCGGCGCCGGCGACGAACCCGTCATCTTCAACACACGCGATTTCAATATCCAGACGAGCAATGACGGCGTGACCTGGACGACGGCCGTCACCGTGGTCGGCAACACCGCGAATGTGTCGACGCATCCGGCGACTGCGAGCGGTCGGTATGTGAAGCTCAACGTCACCAAGCCCACCGGCAATACCGACACAGCAGCCCGCATCTACGAGTTCGAGGTGTACGGGCAAGCCGGGCCACCGCCACCACCGGCCGTCGTGTCGGGCACGGTGACCAGCTCGGCCGGCGGATCACCGATCGCCGGCGCGACGGTGACGGTTTCCGGGACGTCACTGACGGCAACCACGGCGGCCAACGGCACATACACCTTCCCGGACGTTCCGACCGGCTCCCGCACTATCACCGCGAGCAAGTCCGGGTTCGCGCCCGGATCGGTAACCGTCACAGTCACTAGTGGCACGACAACAACCGCCAACATCGCGCTCAATCCCCCGCCGCCACCCGCCGTCGTGTCGGGCACGGTGACTAACGCGACCGGCGGCGCACCGATCGCCAGTGCCACGGTCACGGTCTCGGGAACGGCATTGACGACGACGACTGCGGCAAACGGCACGTACAGCTTCCCGGACGTGCCAACCGGCTCCCGCACGATCACGGCTCAAAAGACCGGATTCATCAACGGTTCGGTCACGGTGACGGCCACGAGCGGCGCCACCGCAACCGCCAACATCGCGTTGACCCCGTTGCCACCGTGCTCGGACTCGTTTGGCTACACCTGTACGTCGGGTCCGCGCACCTTCGTCCCCGCCGACCAGACAGTCGTGGCGCTCACGGGTGACGACGCCGTCGCCCAGATCGCCCTTCCGTTCCCGGTCAGGTTCTACGGGGCGACCTACACGACTGCCTGGTTGGACACGAACGGGCTGCTCACGTTCGCATCCACCACCACGTCGGCCTGGAACCACAGCGCGATCCCGTCGACTACCGGCACAGCCATGGCAAACCTCGCGCTGTACCCGTTCTGGGACGACCTGATCGTCGACGGGTCGGCGAGCATTCGTACCGCCGTCGTAGGGATCGCGCCGAACCGCCAGTTCATCATCGAGTGGCGCAACGTCCGGTTCTACGCGAACGGCACGGCGAGGGTCTCGTTCGAGATCATCATCGACGAGAACGGAACGATCACGTTCGCGTACTCGGGCATCGACGCGCTGGCGCTGGAACAGGGCGGCGAGGCCACCGTGGGCATTGAGAACGGCACCGGTACGGTCGCCATCCAGTTCTCGCTCAACTCACCGGTCCTGCGCTCCGGTCAGGGGGTGACCTTCACGCCACCCGCGTAAGTCGCGTCCAGCAACGGGCGGGCGCCAACGCTCCACTTCGGAGTTTTGGCGCCCGCCCTGTCTGTCCCCAAAGGATCGGCTAGGACGGACGACGTCGACGGCCGGCAAGCTCATCGAGGACCTCGTGAGCGTCCCACCTGCCCGGATCCGCAGCGGTCTTCCACTGGCCGACCTGCTTCTTGGTCCAGCGCACCCATCGCAGCGCAGCGTCCTCCTGCTCGGACTCCAGCCGAAGCCCGACGGCGTTCAGATGCGCCCGCTCGGGAAAGGCGAGCGGTCGGATCCCCGCCCGTCCTCGCGGGTCGGATCGAGACCTAGCCTTCGTCCTCCGGCGCCTCAAGGATCTTGCAGATCTCGTCGGCAGCCGCCGTTGCGTTTGGTCCGTCCACTTTGATCAGAACCTCGGTTCCCTTGACCGCGCCGAGTCCGAGAATGGCGAGGATGCTTCCAGCGTTGGCCCGACGGACACCGGCAACGAGTTCGATTCTTACCGGGCGGTGCCGCGCGGCCGCTTGGACGATCTCGCCGGCGGGGCGCGCGTGGAGATGCTTGGGCAGCATCACCGCGCGTTCGGTCACGTCGTCGGCGAGCGACCGGGCATCAGAGCTTGCGGACATCGCGGGCCTCCTCGGCGGCAGCGGCAACGGCGGTCAGGTCGAGCCCGGTGCTGGCGGCGACCGCGGCAGCTACGGCACCTTCGATGAAGGGCGCGTCCGCCAACAGGATGCGCTTGTCCTGTGGCGGTTCCAGTTCGCTGAGCAGAGACAAGGCGGCGAGCACCGAACTGCCAAGGTCTGGGATGAGCAGGACACCATCTCCGTTGTCGGCGGCGGATATCGCCGCCGCAATGCGGTCGGTGCTCGTGCCAAGGCGGCCGTCGTCGGTGCCTCCTGCGCCGATCACGCGGACGTCGCCGGCGATCTGGGTGACGAGTTCCACCGCGCCCTGTGCGAGGCCGCTGCTGTGGGAGATGAGCACGATACCTACCATGATTGAACTACCGTTTCGTTGAGCCGAATATAGGTCGGTAATGCCGAAGGAGTAACCGTGACGCGTGCCGTGGACCGTGCCGCCCAGATCCTCTTGGCGCTGGCTTCCGGCACCCCGCGTCTGGGCGTGTCGGAGATCTCTGATCTGGTTGATGTGCCGAAGCCGACCGTGTACACGATGCTGCGCACGCTGGCCCAGCATGGCCTGGTCGTGCAGGAGGTCGAGGGCGGAAAGTACGCGCTAGGTCCGGCGGTGCTGCAGTTGGGCAACGCGTACCTCGACGGATCGGAGCTACGAGCCAGGTCCGCTTCCTGGGCGGATCGGTTGGCGCGCCAGACCGATGAGGCCGTCTGGGTCGGCGTGCTGTCCGGCCGCAGCGTCGTCGTCGTGCACCATGTGTTCCGGCCGGACGACCTGGTGCAGATCCTCGAGGTCGGCGCGACCGTGCCGTGGCACGCCTGCGCGCTCGGCCACGCCATAGCAGCCAACCTTGACGGGAATGCGCTGAAGGAACTGCTCACCGGACCGCTGTCACGCCTCACCGGACGCACGCTGACCGACCCCGAGGCACTTCGGGAGGCGCTCGGCGCAGTTCGGGACCGCGGATACGCAGTGGAGGACCAGGAGGCGACGGTGGGCGACGCCGGCCTCGCGGCACCGGTGTTCGACTGGACCGGGCGACCAGTCGGCGCGCTCGGCCTGGTCGGACCCGCCGAGCGGCTCCTCGCACCGGGCCAGCAGAGCCAGCTCACCGACGCGGTGCGGTCCACTGCCCGTGCGTTGTCTCGAGACCTCGGCGCTGGACGCACTGGCGCCACCCCGTCTGGGTGATTCACGGCATCGCCGCCTCGAGTCGCCTGCGCACGAGTGCGGCGACCTCCGCTGGGTCGCCCGCACGCATGGCCTGAGCAAAGAACTCCGCGCACTGGACGGTGTCGAGTCGCCGCAGTTGGTATCGAGTTTCGTCAACACGCGCGCACGCCACACTGAATGTACGGATTCCAGCGCCCAACAGCAGCGGCAGCGTTGTCGGATCAGCGCCGGCGTCGCCACAGACGCTCAGCGAACGGCCCGACAGGCGCGCATGCGTGGCCACCCGGGCGACCAGGTCAAGCACCCGCGGGTGCGCCGTCAGCTCGGGCCGAGCGCGCGGATCCGTACGGTCGAGGTTGAGGACCTGGGCCGTGAGGTCGTTGGTCCCGAGGGACAGGAAGTCCGCGGCGGCGGATATTTCGGCGATCGCATCGACCGCCGCCACCGTCTCGACCATGGCGCCTACCGGTATCGACGGCACGCCCAGCTCGAGCGCCACGCGATCGACCACGTCACGAATGGCGGACAGCTCCGCGGCCGCAGTGATCATGGGCACCAGGATCTGCATTGCTGTGCCGCGGCCGAGATCGACCAGCGCCCGCACCTGGGTCCTCAGAGCGGTCGGATTGTCGAGCAGTGCATCGAGCCCAACGCGGTGGCCACGCAGGAACGGGGGCACCTTGTCGTTGGCGAAATCGAGCAGCCGTACGGTCACCGGCCATCCGGCGGCCTCAGCGAGTATCGGTCGGAGCGCTCGCCGCTGATCAGCCTCCGTTGGCCACCGGTCAGCCTCCAGAAACGGGAGTTCTGTGCGCAGCAACCCAATCCCGGTGGCGCCGTGTTCGCGGCCCGCTCGGACCTCGGTGTCGGATGCCACGTTGCACAGCAACGTGAACGGTTGGCCGTCGGCGGTGACATGGGGCTGCGACCGCTCAGACGCGAGCATGGCGCGGCGGTGGTCGTCACGAGTCGATGCCGCGTGGGCGCGGGCGACTCGTTCACTTGGCGGATCGGCCCATACGACCCCGTCTTCGGCATCGACAAGCAACAATGTATCGTCCTTCAAGGCGAGGAGCTCCTCACTCACACCGACCACAAGCGGCAGCCCCACCGACCGGGCAATGATCGCTGCATGTGAGTTGGCGCCTCCGCGCACGGCCGCGGCGCCGACGAGACCGCGGCCGAGATGTTCGAGCAGATCTGCCGGGCCGAGTTCCTCGGCGACCACGATGAAGCGCCGGGCAGACGGCCTTGCGCTACTCCCCGTGCCGAGCCGGGCTAGACGCTCCACCAGCCGCCGGCCCACCTGGCGCACATCCGCTGCCCGCTCACGAAGCGTTTCATCAGGCAGTGCCTCCAGTTGCGCCGCATACGTCTCGACCGCATCGAGGATCCCAGGTAACGGGTTTTCAGTGCCGGCCGCGCGGCAGGCAGCGTCGACAAGGTCGGGGTCCGTCGCGATGAGCGCGCCGACGGCAACGATATCGGCGGCGGCGCGCCGGCCCTGTGCCCGGGCGTGGGCCGCGACGCTTTCCAAGTCTGAAGCGACCGCCCGCAACGCATGTTCGACCTCCGTGGCCGTGAACGGTCGCGCGTTGACCGGGATCGGTCGGTCCACGCGCCACGACACAGCGAGGGCCGTGCCGTGTGCGACACCCGTGCCGGTCAACCGACCGGTCGGCAACCCACCCTCCATCGTGGATCGTTCCGCTGCGGTGGCGAGGGCTTGGAGGATGAGTGTGGCGGAGGCGGCGCCGGGGTCTTTGTGGCCGACGGTGCGGGGGCCGAGGTAGCTGGCTCGGCCCTTGCGGGCCTGCATGGCGATGGTGTCGTGCAGGCCCCGGGCGGCGGCGGCTGCGGCCGCCCGGGTTGCCTGCGCGATGTCGGCGCCGGTGTCGATCGCGGCCTGGTAGGCGCGAACCGCGGGGGCGAGGGCGTCGACCATGGTCTTGTCGCCTTCGGCCGCGGCGCCCAGTTGTTGGATGCCGGCCAGATACGCCTGCAGCGCGGTGCCCAGCTGGCTGGCGCTGATGTCGCTCTGGTCGCCCAGCACCTTGGCAGCCTGCCGGAATCCGGTGCCGTACAAGGGTCCCGAGGCGCCGCCGGTCTTGCTGATCAGCGCCCGGCCGACGGTGGTCAGCACCTCCGCCGGGGTGCTCGGGTCGGCCTGGTCCAGCATCGCCCGCGCCGCGTCAAAGCCCCGGCGCAGGTTGATGCCGTGATCGGCGTCGCCGATGGCGGCGTCGAGATGCGTCAGGTGATCGGCGTTGTCGACCACCAGCCGAGTCACCTCGCCGATCCAGGCCCGAAACGCGACCACATTCATCGGTTGACCCCCACTGCCCACACCAACCCCGCTCAGCGACCCCACCGAAGCGCCGGCGTCTGAACCGGCGCGTCCCAGAGCTGAGTCAGCCTGGGGGTGAGTCGGCACACGGTTATGGAACAGCCGGCCATCTCCAGGCTGGTGATGTAGTTGCCGACCAGACTGCGGGTGATTTTCACACCGTGGGCCGTCAACCATTCGGCCACAGCCGCGAAGACGACGTACAGCTCGATCAGTGGGGTCCCACCCATGCCGTTGACCATGACCAGCACTTCGCCGGAGAGCGGCATGTCGCTATGGATGGCCTCCAGGCCGATGGTCGCGATCTGCTTGGCGGTCACGAGCTTCCCGCGGGTGCGGCCGGGCTCACCATGGATGCCCACGCCGAGCTCGATCTCGTCCTCGGCCAGTTCGAAGCCCGGCTTGCCAGCCGCCGGCACGGTGCATGGGGTCAGTGCCACTCCGAACGAGCGGGAGCGATCATTGACCTCCTTGCCCAACGCCACCGCGGTGGCCAGATCGACGCCCTGCTCGGTCGCGGCACCGACGATCTTCTCGACGAACACGGTCGCGCCCGTGCCCCGCCGGCCCGCCGTCCAGGTGCTGTTCTCGACCGCGACGTCGTCGTTGACCAGGACCGACTCCACCTTCACGCCGCTGTCGGCGGCCAGCTCCGCGGCCATCTGGAAGTTGAGCACGTCACCGGTGTAGTTCTTCACGATGTGGAGCACACCGGCGCCGCCGTTCACTGCCTTCGTCGCGGCGAGGATCTGGTCCGGCACCGGCGAAGTGAACACCTCGCCGGGGCAGGCAGCGTCCAACATGCCGTACCCGACGTAGCCGCCGTGCAACGGCTCGTGACCCGACCCGCCACCGGAGACCAGGCTCACCTTGCCCGCCGTCGGTCCACCTGAACGCGCGATGTACCGGTCGGCCACATTCACCGCAAGCTCCGGATGGGCCGCAGCGACACCGGCCAATGCGTCGACGAGCACGCCCTCCGGCTCATTGATGAGTTTTTTCACGGTTCGACTCCTTCGCTTCAGGTCAAGGATGTTCGATTGAGGCTCGAGATTGAATGGATTCCCCGACCGGCCGGGGTCGAGCCAGCCGGGCCGGTCGAGGACGCCAGCTCAATGGTGGTCAAGACGCGACACCGACGCGGTCTGCGCTTTGTGCGGCCGGGGTCTTTCGGGTGGCTCCGATGTAGGCGTAGGCGGCTGCGGCGAGTAGGCCGGCGGCGAAGGTGGCGATGAGGTAGATGGGCACCTGGTCCCAGAGCAGTCCGTCGCCGCCGCCGAGGGCGGATCGGGCGATCATCGGTCCGATGTAGCGGGCCGGGTTGAGCGCGGCACCGGTGACCGGACCCACGACCGTGATCACGGCGAAGACGATGGATGGGATGGCCAGGCCGTACCAGCCCGGTGTAGCCCGGCTGTCGGTGGCGGTTGCGAAGACCACCAGGATCAACAGGAAGGTCCCCAACAGTTCGGCGAAGAAGGCGTGACCGGCGTTGCCCGGGGTGAAGGCGAGCACGCCCAACCCGGCGTCGACCCCGGCCTGGCCGAGGATGCCCCAGATCGCAAACGCCCCCGCGATGCCACCGGCGAACTGCGCCAACAGATAGCCAGGCACATCCGACCACGGCGCCTTCCGCGCCGCCGCCAACGCTAGCGTCACCGCCGGATTGATGTGGCACCCCGAGATATGCCCGATCGCGTAGATCATCGCGATGATCACCATCATGAACGCGAACGAGATGATGCCCAGCTGAGCCATCGAGAACGGCACGCCCGTCGACTTAGCGATCACGAAGGTGGCCGCGGCCGTACCCGGACCGCACACCACCAACGCCGCGGTACCCACAAACTCCGCAGCCAGCTTCCTGGAAGACGTCACTTCAGCCATAAATCCAGCCCACGACGCCACAACAGCGCCGCGGACCTCACCTCCTTCGGGCGAGGACGGGTTAAGAACAAGACGTCGTTCGGCTAGACCGAACGTTATTTCGCTGAGTTTCCGCCTGGATCTCGCCGCTGTCAAGAGTGGTCGAACGTGGATCAGGTGGAAGAGCCGGCACGGCACATGAACTCCACTGCCGGTTTGACGCGGCTTGATGCGCTGCGCGGTGTTAGGCCGCACGCTGACGATGCGCGTCTTGCTTTGGTCGCTTGCGAACGCCGCCGAAGGTCGTATCCTCCCCACCGAACATGACTGGTTGGAGCCGCTCCATCGTTCACCCTCGCCGGCAATACATAGTGACATTGGATTTTTTCGATAAAGGAGCTGACTGCCGTGGCGAGACTCGCCGGTTCCGAATTGAGCGCGATGTCGTTGTGGCACGCCGAAATGCTGGCGCGCAAGACGCACGAGACCGTCTGGATCGGGGAACTCGTGAAGAACGATGTCCACATTGTTCACCAGGCTGTCCGCCCAACGAGCTTGTCCAAGGCCTTGGCGGCGCCGGCACGTTGCCATGGCAGGCGTGCGCTCTGGGGCACGCGATCGTCGCCGGTCTCGACGAGAGCGCCCGAGAGCAGTTGTTGGCCATTCCGGCCCGACGCCTTACCGGCCTCACACTCGTCGACACGGAGGGACTGCGCCAGATGTTGGCGACAACGCGGCTGCGTGGCTACGCGGTCGAGGCCCACGCGGCGACGCTTGGCGACGCCGGGATCGCTGCGCCCATCGCCGACGGGGCCGGTCGTGTCATTGGGGCGATCGGGATCGTCGGCCCTGCCGAGCGACTCCTATCCGACGAGTCGCACCAGCGCGATGCCGAAGCGGTACTCGCCGCCGCTCGGGCGTTGTCATCGAACGCCTAACGGCTGGGCTTTGGGCACACGACCTCAGCTCGCAAGGCACTTCCGGCGACGGCGGGGGCGGAGCCGTCAGCGGCCAACGCGCCGACATCCTCTCGACCGTGATGCCGATGCGCAAGACTCTTCACTCGCCGAGTCGTGTTCAGATTTGCCGAATCAGATTCGACTTGCTGGCCGCCGTAGTCGCCGTGATCGGGCCGAGACCCTGACCGCGAAATGGCTTGGTACCGGTGGCAGCACTAGATTCTCGGCCCCAGATCTATTGACACGGGCGCTCAACAAAGTCGACACTCTCACAAAATGTTGTTCGGAGGAACCGAACATCTTCTCTTGAGTGATTCAACGAGTTGGCTCGGGAGGTGAGGTCCGCGGCGCTGTTGTGGCGTCGTGGGCTGGATTTATGGCTGAAGTGACGTCTTCCAGGAAGCTGGCTGCGGAGTTTGTGGGTACCGCGGCGTTGGTGGTGTGCGGTCCGGGTACGGCCGCGGCCACCTTCGTGATCGCTAAGTCGACGGGCGTGCCGTTCTCGATGGCTCAGCTGGGCATCATCTCGTTCGCGTTCATGATGGTGATCATCGCGATGATCTACGCGATCGGGCATATCTCGGGGTGCCACATCAATCCGGCGGTGACGCTAGCGTTGGCGGCGGCGCGGAAGGCGCCGTGGTCGGATGTGCCTGGCTATCTGTTGGCGCAGTTCGCCGGTGGCATCGCGGGGGCGTTTGCGATCTGGGGCATCCTCGGCCAGGCCGGGGTCGACGCCGGGTTGGGCGTGCTCGCCTTCACCCCGGGCAACGCCGGTCACGCCTTCTTCGCCGAACTGTTGGGGACCTTCCTGTTGATCCTGGTGGTCTTCGCAACCGCCACCGACAGCCGGGCTACACCGGGCTGGTACGGCCTGGCCATCCCATCCATCGTCTTCGCCGTGATTACGGTCGTGGGTCCGGTCACCGGTGCCGCGCTCAACCCGGCCCGCTACATCGGACCGATGATCGCCCGATCCGCCCTCGGCGGCGGCGACGGACTGCTCTGGGACCAGGTGCCCATCTACCTCATCGCCACCTTCGCCGCCGGCCTACTCGCCGCAGCCGCCTACGCCTACATCGGAGCCACCCGAAAGACCCCGGCCGCGGAGTCGCCCGATTCCCTGGCTGACTCAGCTCTGGGACGCGCCGGTTCAGACGCCGGCGCTTCGGTGGGGTCGCTGAGCGGGGTTGGTGTGGGCAGTGGGGGTCAACCGATGAATGTGGTCGCGTTTCGGGCCTGGATCGGCGAGGTGACTCGGCTGGTGGTCGACAACGCCGATCACCTGACGCATCTCGACGCCGCCATCGGCGACGCCGATCACGGCATCAACCTGCGCCGGGGCTTTGACGCGGCGCGGGCGATGCTGGACCAGGCCGACCCGAGCACCCCGGCGGAGGTGCTGACCACCGTCGGCCGGGCGCTGATTAGCAAGACCGGCGGCGCCTCGGGACCCTTGTACGGCAGCGGATTCCGGCAGGCTGCCAAGGTGCTGGGCGACCAGAGCGACATCAGCGCCAGCCAGCTGGGCACCGCGCTGCAGGCGTATCTGGCCGGCATCCAACAACTGGGCGCCGCGGCCGAAGGCGACAAGACCATGGTCGACGCCCTCGCCCCCGCGGTTCGCGCCTACCAGGCCGCGATCGACACCGGCGCCGACATCGCGCAGGCAACCCGGGCGGCCGCAGCCGCCGCCGCCCGGGGCCTGCACGACACCATCGCCATGCAGGCCCGCAAGGGCCGAGCCAGCTACCTCGGCCCCCGCACCGTCGGCCACAAAGACCCCGGCGCCGCCTCCGCCACACTCATCCTCCAAGCCCTCGCCACCGCAGCGGAACAGTCCCTGATGGAGGGTGCGCCGGCGTGAATACTTCAGCGGGCACTCGTGGGGTGGATCGGGGATCGGATGGTCGGCGACGGTTTCGGAGTCGACATGGATGAAGTGGTTGAGCTCGCCGGCTTTCGCATGCACTGGCGCAAGCGGGCTCGCCGCAAGAAGGCCGGTCGGTGGACTGAGGTCGCGCGTTGACCACCAGGACCCTCCGAGCGGTCCTGCGCCCCAGCGCGAACGCAACTGTCCTGATTGGGACCTACTCCACTTGCGCCGCGCCGTTTGTCGCTATCCGTCGTCCGCAGGAGGTGGAGTCCATGCTCCCGGGAGCCGGGCCTCGGAAGAACTCCCATGGCTGAGGTTCGCCTATCTCGGCGACTGGCGATCAGGCTTCTCGGTTCGGCGGCGCTGGTGGTATGCGGTCCGGGCACTGCCCCTGCGACGGTCATCGCTCTGGTCACCGGCGCTGCCCTCAATCCCGCTCGCTACATCGGCCCGATGATCGCAAGGGCGGTCCTCGACGATGGACCGGGCTCGCACTGGAGTGGCCTGCTCGACGGACCGCGACCAAGGAAGTGCCGGCCGAACCTGTGGTCGACGGCACGGCGATGCAGGCATGGATCCGCGAAGCCGCCCTGGCGGTCGACCAGAACGCGCAATACCTGACACATCTGGATGCCGTCATCGGCGACGCCGACCACGGGACCAACATGCGACGGGGCTTCCGCGCGGCAGTGACGATGCTCGACGAGGCAGCGCCGGCCACACCGGGTGCTGTCGTCGCCGCGACCGGCCGGGCACTCATCACCAATCTCGGTGGTGCCGCGGGACCGCTCTACGGCAGCGGATTCCGACGAGCGGCGGATGTGATGGGTGAGGACGCCGCAGTGTCCGCGGTCCAGCTTGGCCAAGCACTTCGCGCGGCCCTGGCCGGCATTCAGGAGCTTGGAGCCGCGACTGTCGGCGACAAGACCATGGTGGATGTCTGGGATCCGGCCGTCGGCGCCTGCGAGGCGGTCATCAACGCAGGTGGCGGCATTGTCGAGGCAACCCGCGCGGCAGCCGACGCCGCCGAGCGCGGACTGCGGGCTACGGTCATGATGCAAGCGCGCAAGGGGCGGGCAAGCTATCTTGGCGCCCGGACGATCGGGCACGAGGACCCAGGCGCCGCGTCGAGTGTGCTGATCCTGTGCGCACTCGCCACGACTATAGCGGCCGTTGCATCGAAACGGCCGGCGTAGTCTCCCGCCATGCGGATCGCGAGGCCGACCCGGACGATCGTTGTTGACGTCACGCCAAGATGCGCCTGGACCACTCATGGATCTCGGACCTCACTCGGCGAGGCGTCGGACGAGGGTCGGGTGCGCCGCGCTCGCTCGAGCCGATAATGGTCTGCGGAGAGGAGACCGGAGTGGACGTTTCGCTCACGCGCTCGTGGATCACGGCCGTCGCGGCGGCTGTACGCGAGCACGCCGACCACCTGACCCAACTCGACGCCGCCATCGGGGACGCTGACCACGGTGTCAACATGAACCGCGGCTTCACCGCCGCGGTCGATGAACTCGACGGGTATGACGCCAGGACCGTGGGCGATGTCCTGGTACGCACCGGCAACACGCTCGTCTCGCGAGTGGGCGGGGCCGCCGGCCCTCTCTACGGCACTGCGTTGCGCGCCATCGGCAAGGCCCTCGATGATTCCACTGTGGACGCTCGGCAGTTGGGGACCGCCCTACACGCTGGGTTGGATGGGCTGCAAAAGCTCGGTGCTGCCGTGCCCGGAGACAAGACCATTGTGGACGCGTTCGCGCCGGCTTTGGCCGCTTACGACAGCGACCTTGACGCCGGAGGTAATCTGCGTTCCGCGACCATGGCCGCCTCCAGAGCGGCTGAGGAGGGCATGCGGGCGACGACGGAGATGCAGGCGCGTAAGGGACGCGCCTCATACCTGGGATCCCGCAGCGTGGGCCACCAGGACCCGGGCGCGACATCGACGTGGCTGATCTTCCGTTCGCTCGCTGAGGTGATGGCGGAGGCGGACACCAGTAACGGCGGCACGTGACGTGCCAGGCGAGCGAGACATCGTTCGTTAGGCCTTCGCACAATTTCTCACCGCCCTGTCCGGACGGGTCCGCTCCGATCGTCAGTACCGTGAGAGCCGACCGAAGGAGATCGTACCGATGAAGTACATGATGTTTGTCTGCACCGACCCCGAGCCCGATACCGACACCGCGAACGAACCGGACATTGACGTGTGGGTGGCGGAGAACGATGCCGCGGGCCGGCGGCTTCAGGGCATGGTGCTGGCCCCCAAGTCCAGCGCGACGACCGTACGGGTGCGCAACGGCGAGTTGCTGATCTCCGATGGCCCGTTCGCCGAGACCAAGGAGGTCATCGTCGGCTTCGACCTGCTGGACTGTGCCGACCTGGACGAGGCGATCGAGGTTGCCCGAACCCATCCCATGGCCCGCGGCGGAAGGATTGAGATACGTCCTCTCGCCGACTTCGAGCAGTGAGCGACGCCGCGCGGGCTGCAGCGTCGCAAGCCGCCGCGGCGATTGCCGCGGACGCGTACCAACACGTGGTCGCGACGCTCATCCGCATCACCGGCGACTGGAACATGGCCGAGGACTGCGCTCAGGACGCGCTCGCCGCCGCCCTCGAGCGTTGGCCCGTCGCCGGCGTGCCGACCAATCCGGGCGGCTGGCTCATGACGGTCGCCCGCAACCGGGCCCTCGATCTGCTGCGCCGGACAAACGTCGAGCGGCGCAAGCTTCGGGAGATTGCGGTTCTTGCGCTGACCGCCGCCACTGAGGCGCCGGCGCCGAACGAACTCGAGGACGACCGCCTGCGGCTGATCTTCACGTGCTGCCATCCGGCACTGACGTTGGAGGCCCGCGTCGCGCTCACGCTTCGTACGGTCTGTGCGGTTCCGACAGTCGACATCGCCCGCGCGTTTCTCGTGAGCGAATCTGCGATGCAACGCAGGTTGACCCGGGCGAAGTCGAAGATCGCGGAGGCGGGCATACCGTACCGGGTGCCCAGCGGCCCAGCGCTGACGAAACGGCTGCCGGGTGTGCTCGCCGTTCTGTACCTCCTCTTCACCAACGGTTACAACCCTGATGGCGAACCGGCGTTCGCCGAGGAGGCGATCCGGCTAGCCAGGTTGCTGGCGCGGCTGATGCCACGCGAGGCGGAGGCGTCCGCACTGCTCGCCCTGATGCTCCTGCAGCACTCCCGTCGCGACGCCCGCCGGGATGACGACGGCAATCTGGTCAACCTCGAGATGCAAGACCGGTCGCGCTGGGACCACGCGGCGATCGCCGAGGCGATGGCTCTTCTCGCCGGGCGCCGGCGCAACGGTCAGTACGGTCTTCAGGCCCGAATCGCCGCCTGCCACGCCACGGCACTGTCCATTGAGGACACCGACTGGCAACAGATCGCCGACAGTTACGACGATCTCGTCAAGGTTCAAGCCAGCCCGGTGATCGAGCTCAACCGAGCCGTGGCCCATGGTCATGCCTTCGGCCCATCGACGGGGCTGGAACTGCTCGAGCGGGCCCGCGCCGCCGGAGCGCTTGACGGCTATCCGCTCGCCATCGCCGCCGAAGCGCACCTCAGGGCCCGCAACGGTGAGCACGGCCGCGCCGCCGATTTGTTCCGCAAAGCGGCCGCGCTCGCCCACGGCGAGTCCGAGCGCCGCGCGCTGCTCGACCGCGCGTCTGAAGCAATCGCAGCCGGGGTACTCGACGGGGTTGGCCACCCGCGATTCGACTTATCCACAGGTTGAAATCCGCCCTTGTCCCATCAGTGTTGGCCGCCTACGGTCGACCCGGTAAGGCGAGACGGGACGGGGGACCATGACTGAGCCGGTTAGTTCGCACTTCGCCGTTGAACGGCCGCGTAAACACGTCCAGGAGGCGAAGACGCACGTCGCGGCGGTCGCCGGAACGACGTTCGGCATCGCCTGGGGCGTCGACCCCGAGAGTGTTGTGCGGGCAGCGGTGAACCACGACGGCGGTGTCGTCGCTGTTCAGATTCACCCGCGCTGGAAGTCCAGATTGGACGGTAAGGATATCGGCCCCGCGATCGTGGCCGCGGCGTCGGCGGCCGCGCAGGCACTGGCCGAAGGACGAACTGAACCAGCACCGCCCGCGCAGTCCGATCCACCCCCGCGCTCGCGATCAATGCCGCCCGCCGGTGTGCCGGAGACCGTCCGGTGGTGGCTTCGAGATCTGCTCAACGATGCCGAGTCGTCCGTGGCGCTGCTTCGCGACAGAGTCGAACAGGTCGCTGCCGAGGAGGTGACCGGGCGCAGCGCGTCGGGCCGGGTGAGCGCCACCGCCCGAGGCGGCGCCTTGGTACGAGTCGATTGCTCCCCCCATTGGCTACGCGATGTGACCCGGGAGCAACTGCAGACGGATGTCCTGGAGGCGCTTGCGGCGGCGTTGCCGGGCCAGTCGCACCGGGTGGATGCGGCCATGCGCGGCGTCGGTCGCTTGGGCGAGTTGCTTGACCTCGCGGCCGATCCTATCCAGTTGATGGCCGCGCTCGGCGCGGTTGCGCCACCCCAGTCGTCGGTCCGCCATGCCACCGCCTGACCCGGCGGTCGTCCAGGCCGCGATCGCCTCGCTACGTACCGACGCAGCCATGTTCGATGACATCAGTGCCGAGATCCGCGCGGCCGCGACCACCGCCGATGCACTGCGGCTGACCGGATTCAACTTTTCTTTCGCGGCGGATAGGGCCGGTATGACGACCCTCTATGGCGATGTGCAGCACCGGATAGTGCAGCTCATGAATGAGGCCGCCGACGTCCACGGCGACCTGGCGATGCGGCTTCGCCGCGCCGCCGACGGCTACGAGAGCGCCGACGAGGCCGCCGAACGCGCCCTGCGCGGCATCTACTGAGCCCACCGAGAACTGGAGAACCACGGCCATGACTGTTATGACCCACGCGGAGTTCCAGGACCTACTCAACCGGGTGCAGCGAACGACCGAGCACGTGCAGTCCGCGGGCCTGCGTCTGGCGTCGACCGTGCGCGAGGTGACTCATCCGTTCGGCGTCAGCCTCGGCGGACCGGGCCTCGACATGCTTCTCGACGTGCTTGAACGCCAGATCCATTGGATTGGGCGGACCATCCGAAACGTCATCTACACGCCTGGCACACCGTGGACACTGTGGAGTTACGGCAGTGAGTGGGCCGGTTCGCCGGTGGCCGGCCGGGTCAGCCAGCAGATCAACAAGATCACCCTCGACGGCACCATCGCTGACGACTACTGGCAGGGCCTAGCCGCCGACGCCTACCGCAACGCGCTACCCCGGCAGAAGGAAGCCGTCAGCGCTCTGGTGATCCAGACCCAGAAGATCGACGATGTCCTGACGAAGCTCGCTGTCGCGATCGGTGCCTTCTGGCTGGCCTCGTTGACGTGCCTCGTCACCGCTGAACTTGAGCTCGTCGCCGCTGCAGCGGCTGCGACCACAGTGGTTGGTGCCCCGCCCGCGGCCGCCGCCGGACTCTCCACGACGGCGAAGGTCTGCGCGGCGATCGCCGCCGTGCTCGAGGCGTTCTACGTATGGGTAATCTGCTACACCGTCCCCGATATCAAGGATTTGCGCCGCCGGCTGTACGACGGCTCGACGTTCCCCGACGGCGCCTGGCCGAAGCCCAGCGCAACGATCACGGACGATGCGCGGCTACTCGATGGCGATGGCCTCGACTGGCGCATCAAGGCGGGCCAATGATCACCCAGCTCGGGCGCGTCGGCGTCGCGGCCCGTGCCACCATCGCCGTGGTTCTCGCCGTGGTCCTCGTCAGCGTGTCGGCAGTCGGCGTGAGAGATTCAATTGCCGGGATCGTTCCAGGCCTGGCCGTCGTCAGCCTGGTCTCGACGGCGTGGTCAGCGCTCCTCCTGCATCGGGCGACCCGGACGTCCACTCAGGACGGAGGCCCCGATTTCGCCCTTATCGACGTAGCCGCCGGGCCTTCGTCGTGGCGCTGCGACTTCGTCTGGTTCTTCTGATCGGCGGACCCGCAATCGGCCTGATCGCCGGACTCGTCCTGCGTGACTGGGCGGCCTTTGGTGTCAGTTTGTGGGCCACGTGCGTCGTCTACATCGCCCTGTGGTCCGTCATGCGCGGGCACCTTGCGACGATTCACCGAGCCGCCGGCTGGACGGTCGTTGTGCACCGGGTACCGGTGCCACGACGGTTCAGACCTCCGCTATAACTGCTCGCCTACGCGTTGCTGACGTGCGCCGCCAGCAGGCGCCACCCCTGCTCGTCGGTGTGAACCCAGGTGCGCGTGTAACGGACTCGCGCCGTGAAATCAGCACCCTTGAACCTGCCAGCGAGCGTTCCGAGAAACCAGGTGACGCCGGTACGGCCGACCACGATCGAAGTCAGCTCCTCTTCCACCACCTGCGTCAGGGACTGTTCGCCGCTGTGTTGGATGTCGAGGTCGTCCTGCTTGCCGTACAACCGGCCGTCCGGACCGGTGAAGATCAGCCGATCGTCGAGCAGGAGGTCAAGCTCTGCGGTATCGCCAGCGAGCTGGGCGGCTTGCAGGCGCCGCTCGGCCGAGCGCAGGTCAGGATTGAGATCATTCCCAGTCATGGCACGCCTTCCTAACGACTCAGCGGTTCGACGCACGGGCCGCAGAATGTCCTGACCGCATCGAATCGGAGGCCACGCCGGCAGCATCGATCAGGTTACGTAGGGAAATTCGTGCCGACTCCTCGGTGGACGGACTCAGGGCCCGCACGAATGCCTCATGGGCCTGCTCGAACGCAGCACTTGCCTTGCGGTGCGCCCGCAATCCCGCGGGCGTGAGCGACAGCTGGTAGGCCCGGTTGTCCGTCGGATGCCGGGTACGACGAGCGTGACTGCGCTGCCGCATCGCCCGCACGAAGTCGGCCGCGGTCGTCACCGGCATGCCGAGCTCGCGCGCCAACTCGGTCATCGTGACGGACCCGGCCTCGAACACGACGCTGTACGCGGCGTACTCGTCGGGTCGCAACCCGCAATCTGCCATCGCTGATGTAACCAGGGTCCGCACCCGCTGACCAAGCGCGAACACGTCAAACAGGACAGACAAATGACGGGCGGGGTCGGGGCGCCAGAGTACCTCGGTTGAACCCTTGGCCATCCGGGCAGTTTACGCCGTACCGCGGCTGTACTACGGTCTCGTAATAGATAGTACGGGTCCGTAGTATCTTGGAGGCGGGATGAGCCGCACGGCGATCGCGATGGCACTACTCCTGACGCTGGTCGGCTGCGCGCCCTATGCGGCGCCTGCCACCGCACCAACTCCGAGCCAGACCAGCAATGCCGTGACGTTCCCCGCCGACGACGGCGTCGCACTCAACGGTCAGCTCTTTGGCTCTGGCCGAACGGCCGTAGTTCTTTCCAACATGGGCGACAACGATCCCACATCGTGGGAGCAGTTCGCGCCGGTTCTCGCCTCCCGGGGCTACCTCGTGCTCTCCTACAGCTTCCGGTATCCGCTGCGTACGAGCACCTTCAGCGAGGCGATGGCGCGCGGCACAGTGCCCGACCTCATCGGCGCCGTCGACTATGTGCGCGGCCTCGGTGCCACCCGGGTCGTGCTTATCGGTGCCAGCCTCGGCGGCATGGCGGTCGGTAAGGTCGCCGGTACCGTCGGCGCCGCGGCGATCGCAATCCTCTCCTCGCCGCTGGACCTGTCCGAGTACGGCCTCGCCGTCACGTCCCCGGAACTGGCTGCCATCACGGGACCGAAACTCTTCGTCGCCAGCGAAGAGGACACCACGGTGCCGATCGCCGATACGCGCGCCTACTTCGACCGGGCCCCGGAGCCGAAGCAGTTCCACGCCTTCACCGGCGACGCCCACGGGGTCCTCATCCTCCGCGGCGAACACGGCGACGAACTCCGCGACCTCATGGTCGACTTCGTAACGACAAGTGCACCGGCCTGAATACGGTCGCTAGGCCAATCTAGGCGCCAACGACCGGCTAGGCGACAGACGCCCAGCGGAGGGATGCCGGTATCGTCGTGGCCATGTCGACGCTTGTTGATCATGCTCGGTCCACCGTGCTCGAGACCGGCGTCGGACTCGACGAGGCCGGCATCCTGGACGTTTTCGCCAGCCCTGACGAGGCCCTGCCGGAGCTGCTTGCGGTCGCCCATGAGGTGCGGATGCGCTGGTGCGGACCCGAGGTCGAAGTGGAGGGCATCGTCTCGGTCAAGACCGGCGGCTGCCCCGAGGACTGTCACTTCTGTTCCCAGTCGGGTCAGTTCTCGTCGCCGGTACGGGCGGTGTGGCTCGACATCGCCCAACTCGTCGAGGCCGCGCGCCAGACCGCGGCGACCGGAGCAACCGAGTTCTGCATTGTCGCGGCGGTCCGGGGCCCGGACGAGCGGCTCATGGCGCAGATGCGCGAGGGCGTCGCCGCGATCAAGGCAACGGTTGACATCAATGTCGCCGCATCGCTTGGCATGCTCACGCAGGACCAGGTCGACGAGCTCGCGTCGATCGGCGTGCACCGGTACAACCACAATCTGGAGACGGCGCGGAGCTTCTTTCCACAGGTGGTGACGACCCATACATGGCAGGAGCGTTGGGACACATTGCGGATGGTGCGGGATGCCGGGATGGAGGTCTGCTGCGGCGGCATCCTGGGCCTCGGCGAAACGGTGGAACAGCGGGCCGAGTTCGCGACCCAACTGGCCGAGCTCGGCCCTCACGAGGTGCCGTTGAACTTCCTCAACCCCCGCCCCGGCACACCACTGGCCGATCAGGCTGTGCTCGATGCGAAGGATGCCCTGCGGGCGATCGCGGCGTTTCGGCTCGCGCTGCCTCGCACGATCCTCCGCTACGCGGGCGGGCGCGAGATCACCCTCGGCGATCTGGGCACCCGCGACGGCCTTCTCGGCGGCATCAACGCTGTTATCGTCGGCAACTACCTCACCACCCTGGGCCGGCCCGCGAGCGAAGACCTCGCCCTGTTGGCGGAGTTGTCGATGCCCGTCAAGGCGCTGTCGGCCACGCTATGACGGCGGCGCTGTGGTGCGATCGGTGCGGCGGCCGACTGGACCAGGGCGACGATCACACCGACTGCCGAAGCGCCCGCAGCCTGGAACCAGCCCGTTTCTGCGGCGAGTGCGGGCGTCGCATGAAGGTCCAGATCCTGCCGGCCGGATGGCACGCGGTCTGTGTCGAACATGGACAGATCACAATGGACGGTTCCGGGCCAGCTGCTCCATGACGCTTGCGATCGCTAGGAGTCGGACATCGGAGCCGGGCGCTGCGACAAGTTGGGCCCCGACCGGAAGCCCGTCCGGGCTCGGGAGGGGAATGGACAGCGCCGGCAACCCGAGGACGCCCCAGAGCGCGGTGTGGGAGAGCAGCGCATCGCGCGGCGAGGTCCATCCCCCGCCGATGTCCGCGTCGCGGACGCCCAACGCTGGGGCGACGACCGGTACGGTCGGCAGGATCAGGACGTCGAACCCGTCCAGTCGCGCGGCGGCCGTCGCCCGTACCTGTGCGAGCTCATGCAGTCCGGACGCGTACGCCGTGGCCGAGACCTCGCGCCCCGCCTGAAGGCGTTGCAACACCTCGGGATCGAACAGCAACGGTGCGGTGCTCACACGTTCCTCATGGATCGTCAACGCCTCGACCAACTGCACCGTCGCGTACAGCGAGCGGAGCTCGACCGCATCGGGCACGACCACGGGCTCGAGCCGGTCGACGCGCTCGTTGAGGATCTGCACGAACCGATCGAAGCGGGCGCGCACGATGTCGTCCCGTCGCTCGAACCAAGCTCCGGTCACCAATCCCACTCGCAGGTCGGACGGTCCGATTGACGGCAACGGCTCAGTCGATCCGGCGAGGACGCGCCAGCCCGCTACGGCGCCGGCAACGTCATTCGCCAGCACGCCAACCGAATCAAGCGACCACGCCAGGGGGAAGACCCCATCTGTGGGAATCAATCCCATGGTCGGCCGGATGCCGACCACGCCGCACAGGGCCGCGGGTATCCGCACCGATCCGCCCGTGTCAGTGCCCACTGCGAGCGGCACGATGCCCGCCCCGACGGCCGCGGCCGACCCCGCACTTGAGCCACCCGCCATCCGCGACGGGTCGCGCGGGTTGGCGCACGGGCCATTGACCGCCCGATCGCCGGTCGGACCAAACGCGAACTCATGGGTCGTTGTCTTGCCGACGATGATCGCGCCGGCCGCCCGCAGACGGGTCACGACCTCGGCGTCCCGCTCGGGCACGTTGGACCGGAAGTGCCGCGAGCCCATGGTCGTGGTGATCCCCGCGGTGTCCACAATGTCCTTGACGGCAATGGGTACGCCGTGCAGCGGCCCACGATCGACTCCGTCCGCGATTTCTTTCTTGGCTCTGGTCGCGTCCCGCACCGCGTCGTCCGCGCAGATGGTGACGAAGGCGTTGAGTTCGGACTGCGACGCGTGAGCCGCCTCGATCGCCAGCTCCGTCAGCCGGACCGGATCGGCCGTACCGGCTCTGAGTTCAGCGGCGACCTCGGCGATCGTCCTACCCAGGAACGGACCGGTGGCCATCCCGCCACGATAAGGGACTGTCAGATGTCCCTGTTATGACGGCGGCATGAGTATCGACGACCGACGAACGGGACCGTTCTGGGATGCCGTCGCGGGCCGGGTGCCCGCTCCCCCGGCCGCGCAGACATTGGGCTGGCAGTTGGAGGAGGTCGACCCTGACGCCGGAACGGTCCGGATCGCGTTCGTGGCCCGGCCGGAGTTCGCCAACCCCACCGGCGCCATACAAGGCGGCTTCCTGGCGGCGATGCTCGACGACACGATGGGGCCGGCGCTGATCGCGACACTAGAACCCGACCAGTTCGCGCCCACGGTTGAGCTCAAGGTGAACTTCGTACGGTCGGCGCGACCGGGGCGCCTCGTCGGCACCGCGCGAGTCGTCCACCGGGGCGGCACGATCGCCTTCCTCGCGGGAGAACTGCACGACGAGGCCGGTCAGCTGGTGGCCACCGCGAGCGCCACTGCCCGGATCGTGCGCATGAACGGCACAGCGAAGTAACTCCTAACGGGGCTTCGCCCCAGCCCGTCGAGGCATGGGGTGGGGGTTGCGCTCGGCGGATGAGTTGCGGTAGGGCTCCGGTCGGCGGGATCTAGTCCGTGCCGAGGCACGGGTTGTTGAACCGCCCGAAGCGGTTAGTTGGCCTGCTGGCCCCCAGTCCGACCGGAGCTTGTGATGACGGTAGCGCGCACCGCCGCGGATGTGCTGTCCGCACACACCACGTTGGAGATCGAAGCGATCGACCGGATGTACCTCAACCTGTACGTGCCCCCGTTGCAGCGGGAGCTGGGTGTGGTCGGCTTCTTCAAGCACCACCGGGGAAAGCCGTTCGCGTCCGGGGCGCTGATGCAGCCGATCACGGAGGCGTTCGTCGCCGCGATGCACCGCTTCGCCGACGAGCAGGGCATCGACTGGGTCAGCTTCAAGCCGGGCCAGCGCAAGGACGACGTGGCGCTGGAGTACCTCGCCGAGTTCGACCGCGAGGAAGGGATCATGTTCATCGGGGTCGCGCAGGAGAAGACCTGGATCTGGGGCACTCGCCAGCGGCGCAACCCGGACAGCGGGGCGGTGTTCCCGTGGATCGCCAAGGAGAACCGGGTGCCCAACCACTTCTACCTGTATGGCGTCGACCGCGACTTCGGCCCGTTCGTGATCAAGTTCTGCTCCTACTTCCCCTACAACGGCCGAGTGATCATTAACGGGCATGAGTACGCCAAGCGTCAAGCAGCCCAGAAGGGCGTCGCGTTCGAGGAGTTGGACAACGGGTTCGCCGGTGGTGACCGGCGGCGGCTGCAGCGGGTCTGCGACACACTCACCGACCGGCGCATCGAGGCGTTCGTGCGCAAGTGGCTGCGCCGGTTGCCCAACCCGTTCACCGCCGCTGACCGGGCCGCCGGGTTTGACTACCGGCTGTCGATCCTGCAGGTCGAACTGTCGCTGACCCAGGTGCTGGACTCGCCCCGGGCGGGGCGGGCGTTCTTCGACGACGTCATCCGCCACAACCTGGACCTCGGCCGCCCGGACCGGGTCGGGCTGATCTTCGACCGGCAGATCCGCCGCCGCGGCAAACACCCCACGCCCGGACGGTTCCGCACCCGGGTAATCACCGAAGGGGTCACCCCGAGCCTGCACATCGACTACAAGCACAGCAAGATCAAGCAGTATCACAAGCTCGGCGTCGCCCTGCGCACCGAGACCACGATCAACAACACCTACGACTTCGACATCGGCCGTGGACTGCACAACCTCGACGCCCTGCGTCAGGTCGGCTTCGCCGCCAACCGACGTCTGCTCGACGTCCAACGAACCAGCCACGACCCGTTCATCGGCACCACACGCCTCGCCGAAGTCGCGGCCCCGGTCGTCATCGACGGGGACCGCAAGACCAGCGGGCTGCGCTTCGGCGACCCCGTCGTGCACGCCCTGCTGACCTGCCTACTGCACTTCCGCCACCAACTCGAGGGATTCACCAACGCCGACCTACGAGCACTGCTCGCCGAAGCCCTCGGCGTCGACCACCTCAGCCCTGGCCAGATGAGCTACCAGCTACGCCGACTGCGCCTGCACGGATTCATCAAACGACGACCCGGCCGCCAGCAATACCGGCTCACCGACACCGGCCTCCAGACCGCCGTCGCCTACACCCTGGCCCACGACCGCGTACTACGCGCCGGCACCGCCCAGATCAGCGACCCTCGCCTGCCCAGCGAGCTGCGCCGCGCCTACACCAAATTCACCGAACAAGCCTGCCTGGCCGCGTAGCTACCACCGTCCACACTGGAGGAAACGTGACGGGCCCGTACAGACTTGACTCGACCATAACGACTTACGTCGTCCAAGTCCCCTAGTCATAGTGTTGGAGCGTCGGCCAGACCTCGGCCCACCCGCCGGCCGGCAGCTCGCACACCGCGACCTGGGTACCCTGCTCCTCGTTTGGCACGCCGTAGCCATTGTCCAAAGTGGCCCGTGTGTCGCACGACCCGAGACGGCGGAAGAGCCCCGGTCCGGCCCAGGCGACCACAAGTGTGTGGTCCGCCGGTGGCGGGCCGAGGTACCAGAGCTCGTTCTGCCCGCTGTATACGCGGGGGAGCTGGTACAGACCGCCGAACCGGTCGATGGCACCAGCCTCGCCATAGTTGCCGGTCACGATAACGGCCCGCGATTGCTGCTCCGGTGTGAGCGACGCGTAGACCTGACCGATCCGGCGTACATACTCGGGCCAACCGACCTGGTCGCCGATCGTCTGGTTCAGAGTGATTGCTGGCGAACCACCGACCGACGTGATCGGAAGCAATGGCAGCGCTATGAGTGCGCTGGCGACCGCGTTGATCGCAAGCCCCGCGTAGACGACCGGACGGCGCCCGCGCCCCCGAGCCATCCAGTCCACTGTGGGCACCCAACCAGCGGCGAGCAGGAACGCCTGGAGCCCGAAGGCGTAGTACATCTGCGCGCCGCCTAGAAACGTGAGCACAAGGGCGGCGAAGTACGCGACTGCCACGGCCCGGACGGGCCGCCACCGCGGCCGGCGCAGCAGCGCGACCAGGCCCGCGATCCAGACTGGAAGTAGCGGTGGACCGATCAACAGAGCCTGAAACGGCAGGAGCTGGGCATGCACCTCGCCCGCGTTGTTGTCGTTCAGCGCCGCAGCCATTGTCAGCTGAGGGAAGTCGTGAGTCGCCTGGTAGATCAGGTTCGGCGCTCCCACGATGAGGGCGACGCCCGCACCGGCCCACAGCCAACGCGACCGCAATATGCTCCGGGGCCCGACAATGAGTAGGCCGACCGCAAGGCTGATCAACAACATCACGATGAGCAGCTTGTTGTACATGCTCACGCCGACGACCCCGCCGGCGACAAGCCACCACCGGGGTTCGTCGTGGAGCATGGCCCGCGTCACGCAGAGCAGCACCGCAGCCCAGAGCGCGAAATCGAACGTCGCTGTGACCAGCAGATGGCCCGTCACGAGGGGCAGCGCGCAGAACGCGAACCCCCAGGCGGACAGCACCTGGGCCATCCGCCCGCCACCCAGCTCCCGCGTTGTCAGCGCGGCGAGCACAATCGCCGCGGCGATCATGAATACTGCCGGGACCCGCATTCCCGCTGGAGTATCGCCGAATACCGCCACCGCGAGCTTCGCCATCAGGGGCGTCAACGGCGGCTGGTCCACGTAACCCCAGTCCGGCGGGAGTATCCGGAAATAAAGCTCGTCGCGGTGGTAGCCGTAGCGGCCGGCGGTCGCCGCGAGCAGGCCACACGCCACAAGTACCGCACCGCCCACCGGCAACCAGGGAACCGGCGTCAGCGCCAGCCGACGGTTTGGCGGGGCCTCGATGATCGTCGCCACGCGGGCACGGTATCCGACCATGGCGACTCCCCGCCGTCCGGCGGCCGCATCGGACCGGCGGGAACGCCAAAGCGGCCGCATCAGCGACGGCTTCTGGGGACGATAGGTAAGGACACGGGGGGACGACATGACCGGACACAGCGCCGCGCTCGCCGACGATCTGCGCCACCGAGTGCGGGCACGGGTCATCGGGCCGGACGATCCTGACTTCCAGGCCGCCAGTCAGGGCTGGAACCTGGCGGTGCCGCAATTCCCGGCGGCGGTGGTCGAGGCGGCCAGCGCCAGCGATGTGGCCGCCACGGTCCAGTTCGCTCGAGCGCAGGGCCTCGCCGTCTCTGCCCAGGCGACCGGGCACAGCTCGTCCTCGACGGTCGACGGCACGATACTGATCCGTACCACCGGTTTGCGACAGTTCACAGTGGACTCGCGTCGGGCGTTGGCGCGGGTCGCGGGCGGCGCGCCGGTGGGTGCGTTGCTGCGGGCTCTGGACAGGACCGGGCTCATCGCCCTCGCGGGTAGCTCACCGAGCCCGAGCTTCGTGGGCTACCTGCTCGGCGGAGGCCTGTCCTGGTTCGGCCGCCGTTATGGATACGCAGCGCATCACGTGCTCACGCTGGAGGTCGTCACCGCGGACGGAGACCATGCGACGGTGACCGCCGATACGGATGCCGAGCTGTACTGGGCGCTGCGGGGCGGCGGCGGCGACTTCGCGATCGTGACTGGCATCGAGCTGACCCTGCCGCGGCAGCCGGAGCTAGCCGGCGGACGGACGATGTGGCCGCTGGCGAAGGCGCCGGAGGTCCTCACCGCTTACCGGGAAATCACCGAGACCGCGCCGAAAGAGCTGACGGCCTGGCTGCAACTGCTCAATGTGCCCGACCTGCCCGAGGTACCGCCGCCCTTGCGCGGCCAGCGGTTGGTCGCCGTCGACGCGACGTTCCTGGGATCGCCACGCGTCGGACGTGGCCTGCTTGCGCCGGTGCTGGAAATCGAGGGGTCCATTCAGGACAATTTCGGCCCGATCGCGATCGGTGACCTCGGTTCGATCTGCGCGGAGCCGACGGAGCCGGGCTACAGCTCCAGTCACGCCGTCGCGCTGGACCGCTTCGACGAGTCGGTCGGCGACGCGCTTCTCGACGTGGCCGGGCCCGAAAGCCAGACGCCGCTGGCCGGCATCCAGATTCGCCACCTCGGTGGTGCGCTGGTCGAGCCCGACCCGGGCGGCGGCGTGGCCGGGACCCTGACGATGCCGTTCCTGGCGAACGCGGTCGCGATCACGCCCGATCACGATTCCGCTGCGGCCACCATGATCGCGTTCGCGGAGCTCGACCGCGCCCTCGGCCCGGCGATGTCGGCTCGTCTGCCGTTCAACGCGCTTGGTCCGGGTGATTCGCCGAGCCGGGCGTTCTCCCCGACCGACCTGGACCGGTTGCGGCGGCTGAAGCGGGAACGAGACCCGCACAACATCATCCGCAGCAACCGGCCCTTCGTCGCCTAGTTAAAGGATTCCTCGCGCCTCGAACGCCGCGCGCGTCTGGTTTGCCGCACGGTTGCCGTACAGGCGTTGGGCCGCCGCCACGGTCGCGAGGGCGGCGTCGTGGAACGTGACGTCCACGGTGAAGTCGAACTGAGCCTCGATGATGGCGGTGCTGGCCTTGGTGTCGCCGAGCGCGGCCCGAATGTCATACAGGGCCCGCGACCAGATCTCGCCGTCCGCGTGGACCTCACCGATGAGGTCGGCCGGGTACATCTTGTTTTCGTCGAGCCTGCGCAGGCAGTGCGGTGTGGTCGAGGTGTATGACACCGAGTCCCAGTCCGCGATGCACGCCTCCGGGGTCTTGGTCGGCACGCCCGTCTGCCAGCTGGTCACGACCACCGCGAGGTAGTCGCTGAACGCCTCGCCGATCGAGCCCGACTCGAGCGTGGTACCGAATCCGGTCACCTGGCCGTCCTGCACCGAGTGGCCGTACTCGTGCACGATCACCTCGGCGTCCTCGGCGTCGTCCACGCCGCCCTTACCGAGAGTGATGTTCGCCTTGTCGTCGCGGAAGAAGGAGTTGTCACCGCCAAACTGGTCGATGCGCAGCTCGATCTGGCGCTGGTTCACGGGTCGCAGCGTCGTGCCGAACCCGAGGTGCTGTATGTAGTCCTGAGCAGTGTTCACCCAGTAGTAGCCCATGACCTGTTCGAACTGGTCGCTGTCGCGGTGGAAGGCCGGGAACGCTCCGCCGCTGGCGGTCGCCGCACTGCCGGTGCTGCTCTTCACCCGGACGAAGGCGCCGGTCAGTGTGCCGGAGCCGTCCAGCCGGGTCAATGTCACCTGCTTGTACGCCGGACCGAACACCGGGCTGTCCGCGTCCTTGTCATCGGTGAGGTTCTGCAGACCCAAGGTCTGCACCGGGTTTGGATAGAAGACGGTCGCGGTGGCCGACGACGGTCCGGCAGCGGCATTGGCGGCGGCGAATCCGCCGGTCACCAGCGCTGCGGCGACGAGCACGGTCACCGATGCGACGCGAATTTTGGACATACGTTCTCCTCTGGTTACAGCGAGACTCATCCGTAACGGACAGCGCGCGATCTCGCGCGAGCGTCACGGCGGGTGACACCGAGTGCCAAATAGTGCGTCCGGTACCGTGACGCGATGGACCCAGTGCCGACGGACGGTGTGCCGACGGAGAACGTGCTGACCGACCGTGGGCCGATCCACCTCGCGCCGATCAAGGTCGATCAGGCCACCATCACGACCGGACTTCGGGAGCGCACGAGACGTGCGGTCCGCGCCGAGCTGGTGGACGAGGCCAGACGCCTCTTCGCGGCGCAGGGCTTCCAGGCGACGACGGTGGAACAGATCGCCGCCGCGGCCGGCATGTCCAAGCGGAGCTTCTTCCGGTACTTCGGGTCCAAAGAGGACCTTGTCCTGAGCAACGTGGAGGAGACCGGGCAACGAATCGCCACCTCGCTGGCCCGGCGTCCACCGGACGAGTCGCCCTGGATCGCGCTCCGGCGGGCCTTTGACGGCTTCGTCGCCGCCGTCGAGGCTGATCCCCACCGAACGCGACCGCTGCTGCGCATGTTGTCGGAGGAGCCCGTGTTGCGGGCCAGCCACGAGCAGCGGCGGCAACAATGGCGCGAGGTCTTCGCGCCACACATCGCTGCGCGCTTGCCGGCCCGTCCGATCGAGGTTGCGGAGAACGACCCGAGGCCAGGCGCCATCGCCGGCGCCGCGCTCGCCTGTCTTTACGCGGCCGAAATCGCCTGGCTGCAGGACCCGACCGGAGGTCTGGCCGCCGCGCTCGACCTGGCGATGGCGGGCGTCGCTCCGCTGACCTAGCACGCGTCGCCGACGACCAGACACAGTGGACGATCGAGCATGTCCCGCGCATTCGGCGGTGTCGCCCCGTCTCGGCGAATCGCACGGTCAGGCGTAGCCCGCACCAAACCGGGTAGCCAGCGCAGAGAGACACCGCACGGAAGGGAGTTTGACCATGCGGATCTTCGTAGCAGGTGCGAGCGGTGCGGTGGGGCGGCGACTCGTACCAATGCTCATCCAGCCCGGCCACCAGGTCACCGGCACGACGAGCCGATCGGAACACGTGGATGATGTTGCGCGCCTGGGCGCCGATCCGGTGGTCGTCGACGCGCTCGACGCCGAGTCTGTGTCGACGACGGTCGGCCTCGCGCGCCCCGATGTTGTCGTCAACGAGCTGTCGGCGTTGTCCGGACCGCAGGACCTCAGGCACTTCGATGCGATGTTCGCCATGACGAACCGCCTGCGGACGTTGGGCACGATACCTGCTGTCCGCCGCTCGGGAGGCCGGGGCGAAACAGATCGTGGCCCAGAGCTTCACTGGCTGGCCGAACGAACGGCGCGGCGGCCCCGTGAAGACCGAGCTCGACCCGCTCGATCCCCACCCGACCAGACCATCGCAGCAGACCCTGGCCGCGATCCGGCGAATGGAGTCCATAGTGGACAGCGCGGTCGATATGGCTGGCGTTTCGCTGCGGTACGGCAGCCTCTACGGGCCGGGTACCGGATTCGCGCCGGGCGGGGACGTCGTGGAGATGGTCCGTCGGCGGCGGATGCCGATCGTCGGCGACGGCGCCGGGATCTGGTCATTCGTGCACGTCGACGACGCCGCCGCGGCCACGGTGGCCGCGATCGAAGGCCAGGCAAGCGGCGTGTACAACATCGTCGACGACGACCCCGCACCGGTCGCGAAATGGCTGCCGTACCTCGCCAAGATCATCGGCGCGAAGCCGCCGCGCCGACTGCCGGCGTGGCTGGTCCGACCGCTCCTAGGGGAGCATGGCATCGCGTTGATGACCAGCATCCGGGGCTCGTCGAACGCGAAGGCGCGCCGCGACCTTCGGTGGGAGCCGCGCTACCCGAGCTGGCGACAGGGGTTCCCCGCCACGCTCGGTTGACCGCGACCGGTGCAGTCAGTCGGCTCGGTTGAACCTTTCGCCGCGCCCGGGGGCTTAATGACCTGGAGAAGATCGAAGCAGCTGGATTACCTGCTGGCGTACGCGGATGAGGTCCGCACCGAGCTGGACGAGCACCCGCGCGGCCACGCCCTCGCCCTCACTGATGAGGCCGAGCAGGATGTGTTAAGTACCGATGTAGTTGTGCCCCAGCTGCAACGCCTCGGGCAGTGACAGCTCAAGCACCTTCTTAGCCCGGGGCGTGAACGGGATATGGGCACTTGTCGGCGGCTGACCCTGGCCGATGATCTCCTCGACCTGGTGCCGGACGCCTTCGAGGGAAATCCCGAGGCTCTCCAGGGCCTTCGCTGCCACACCCTCGCCCTCATGGATCAGGCCCAGCAGGATGTGCTCTGTGCCGATGTAGTTGTGGTTGAGCATCCGGGCATTTTGCTGGGCCAGGACCACCACTCGTCGGGCTCCGTCGGTAACCTTATCGAACATCCCCTCGTTGCTCCTCTTAGGACGATTAGTTCCCAAGGTTGGCATCCGTGCGGGTCCTGAGTTGTGTCCGCCGCGCCGGCAGGCTGTAGCTGTACAGGAAGGTTTCCTGTGGCCATCGACCAGGAGCCCGACGTCACGCACCTTGGCTGCCATCCACACCGGTACGGAGATTCTGGCGGCGGGGTGACGCCGAGCTTGCGGTACGCGTTGGTCGGTTGGGGTCAGACCCGGTCCTCGAGCCCTTCGACGAACTGCTTGAGCTGCCGAACGTTGCGGCACTCATATACGCCGTCGCAGTGCTTCGCGTACCGGGCGATGACGGAATCGCCGTCGTTCCACATCGCCATCCGCTCCGGGTTGAGCCAGTACAGGGCGCGCGACCGTTCCGCGACCGAGGCCAGGCTCTCCTCCCGAGGCGCGAGGAAGTTGTTGCGGGCGTCGCCCAGCACGATCACGGTGCTCCGGCGGCCCACCTGGTCTCCCCAGCGCCGCTCGAACGTGCGCAGCGCGTTCCCGTAGTCCGACCGCCCGGACAGCCACACGGCCGATGTACCGCGGTTGAGCTGGCGCGTGACCTCGGCCAAGTTGTCCGCCTTCTCCATCAGCTCGGTGACCTCCTCGATCCCGTCCACGAAGACGAAGCAGCGCACCCGGGCGAACTCCGAACGCAGCGCGTAGACCAGCTGCAGGGTGAAGGCGGCGAAGCTGGCCACCGAGCCGGAGATGTCAGCGATGACGATGAGTTCCGGCCGGGACGGGTTGGGCTTGCGGAAGACAAGTTCGACCGGGGTGCCGCCGGTCGACATCGCGCGGCGCATGGTGCGACGAAAATCCAGCGGAGCGTCGCGGCGGGACCGGCGCTTTCGCGCGAGTCGGGCCGCGAGCTTGCGCGCCAAGGGCTTGAGCGCTTCCCTGATCGCCGCCGCGTCGCCACGAGTGGCATTGAGGAAGTCGAGGTCTTCGGGCAGCGGACGCCGTAGCGTCCGCGCCACGTCCTCGGGACCGCGGTCGGCCACCATCCGCTCCCGGATCTCCGACTCGACCTCGTTGCGAAACGCGTCGACCCGGGTCGCGTAATCGAGGTCCGCGAGCCGATTGTCCAATGGGGACTGTCCGGCCTGCTCCTGCTCCTCGCGCAGGCGCGTGAGCATCGCCTCGAGGTTGACCTTACGCAGGGCCTTGAACAGGTAATAGGTGCCGGCCACCCGGCGCCCGGGTTCGATCGCCGCATGGCGATCCACGAGCTGCGCCGCAATCGCCCGCATCATCACCGCGTCGCCATCGCGGAGTGCCTGGTACAGCAGGTCGGCCAGCTCTTCGTCGGTCAGTCCGCTCAGCAGTCCACCACCGTCGCCCTGTCGGTGTCCAGCCTCTACTTCGGACAGATCCGGATCGTGCAGGTCTCGCCGGCGACCGGCGAAGTACAGATCGAACACGATGGAGAAGGCCTGCCAGTGTTCGGAGTTCTTCACGAGAGTCGCGGACAGCGCCGCCTTCACCGCCAGCCGGTCCTCGATCGCGGTGTGCCGCAGCGCCGCGGCGGCGTCGATGTGCTCGGTGGGCGAGACCGGGATTCCAATCGCTCGCATCTCGGCAATGAGGCCGCCCAAGGTCTTAAGCACGGCGGCCCCCGATGGCCCCGCCCGCGAGAGAAGCTAGCCTCGCGGCATGACCGGTCCTCCTGTCGTGTTGCTGCACGGCCTCGCGTCCTCGTTCGAGCACAACTGGCGTGAGCCGGGCTGGGTGGATCTGCTGACCGAGGCGGGACGGACGGTGCTCGAGGTCGAGCTGCCGGGGCACGGCCGCGGTCCACATGAGACAGTGCCCGAGGCGTACGCTGATGTGCCGGGGGCCGTCATGCGCAAAATCGCCGACCAGGCACCCGATGCCCGGCAGATCGACGCGGTTGGGTTCTCTCGCGGTGGGCACACGCTGCTGTCCATCGCGGCGACACGGCCCGAGTTGTTCCGTCGCCTGGCCCTGCTCGGCGTCGGAGACCGCGTGCTCGCTCCCCCCACCGGCGCCAGCAACACGCTGGCCGACGTATTCACGGCAACCACGGAGCCCGAGGCCGAGACGGATCGCCTTTTCTGGCGGCTCGCCCGGTCGGCTGACAATGACCCGTTCGCCCTGTCGGCCTTTGTACGGCGTGACGCGCCCTCGGCCCTCGCCCCTACCGACCTCGCCCGAGTCTCGTGCCCCGTGCTCGTGGTCATCGGCGAACGTGATTTCGCCAGTCCCGCCGACACGTTGGTCGCGGCGCTGCCACAGGGCCGACTCGAGGTGCTGCGCGGGACCGACCATTTCGGCGTCACGTCCGACTACCGGTGCATCGGCGCCGTACTGGAGTTTCTCGATGAGTAGCGGCCTCATCGGCCGAGGTCGCCGATCTTCGCCGTCGCCTTCTTGATGTCGCTCTGGTACTTCAGCAGCACGCTGATCGTCTCGCGCAGCTGCGACTCTTCGATGTCCTCCACGCCGATCAGCACCAGGGTCCGCGCCCAGTCCAACGTCTCCGAGATCGACGGATGCTTCTTCAGGTCAAGGGTGCGCAGCGACCGGACGATGCGGGTGATCTGCGTGGCGAGGTGCTCGGAGATGCCCGGCACCCGGCTCAGCACGATCTCCCGCTCGCGCTCCACCGTCGGGTAGTCGAGGTGCAGGAACAGGCACCGGCGCTTGAGCGCCTCGGAGAGCTCCCGGCTGCTGTTGGAGGTGAGGAACACGAGCGGCACCTGCCGGGCCTGAATCGTGCCCAGCTCCGGGATCGAGACCTGGTAGTCGGAGAGCACTTCGAGCAGCAGTGCCTCCGTTTCGATGTCGAGCCGGTCGACTTCGTCGATGAGCAGCACCACCGGTTCGGTCGCCCGGATCGCCTCGAGCAGCGGCCGCGTCAAGAGAAAGTCCTCATTGAACAGATCGACTTCGAGGTCGTTCCACGCTCGCCCGGCCGGCTCGTCACCGCGCGATTGCATGTGGAGAAGCTGCTTGCGGTAGTCCCATTCGTACAGTGCCTTGGCCTCGTCCAGGCCCTCGTAGCACTGGAGCCGGATCAGTCGCCGTTCGGTCGCGGCCGCCACGGACTTGGCGAGTTCAGTCTTCCCGGTCCCGGCCGGGCCCTCGACGAGCACCGGCTTGCCCAGCCGCTCGCCGAGGTAGACCACGTTCGCGATGGCCGCGTCGGAGAGATAACCCACCTGCTTGAGCAGGGCGGAGACCTCGTCCGCACTGCTGAACTGAGCGACCACCCGCTCCTCGGCGTGATGCTCGGCCACGGTGCTGCCTCCGTCGGGCTCCTCGGCCGGCTTGGAGGTTCGGCCGTTACTGAACGATGGCCGTCAGGATCGGCCACCTCGACGGTAGGCGGCGCCTGCGCGCTGGGTCAATGCGATGGCGGCAGCATCACACTCTTACGATCCGCAAACGCGCCTTGTCGTGAGCCGGTGGCCGAACCTATAACCACGGTATGGGTAGCCGCCGTCGGATGCGCTCGTTCTGGCGCCCGCCATCTGGTCGGCTCACGAACCTGCAGCTCTTTCTGGCCGTGGCGATCACGTTTGCGACCGGGGTCGGGGCGGTTGCGACGGGCTCGGCGACCGGGCGCTGGGTCGCGGTGGCTCACGGCATCGCCGCGGTGGTCATCATCCTGCTGATCCCGTGGAAGACCAGGATCATCCGGCACGGCGTGCGGCGACACCGGGTCGCTCGGTGGATTTCCCTCGCGCTGGCTGCGCTCATTCTGGCGACGCTCGTGCTCGGTTTCGGCTACGCGACCGGCCTGCTCCGCTCGATCGCGAGCACGCCCGCTCTCTGGTGGCACGTGGCGCTGGCCCTGGCTCTTGTCCCTGTGTTGCTGTGGCATCTGGCCGCCCGCTGGATACGTCCACGAAGGACAGACGCATCGCGCCGGGTGCTGCTGCGGGCCGGGCTGCTGGCCGTTGTGGGGGCTGGCGTCTACGCGGCGACCGCCGCCGTGGTCACCGGACTCGGGCTGCCTGGCGCCACCCGCCGCTTCACCGGCTCGTACGAAACGGGCTCGTTCGAGCCGGCCCAGATGCCGAACACGATCTGGCTCGACGACGACGTGCCAGCGCTCGGCCCGGACTGGCGCCTCGCCGTCGTCGACGCCCGCAGTTCGTTTGAAGTAACCCCCGCCGACCTCGTCGGGCGCACCCAGACCTGGCGGGCGACGCTGGACTGCACCTCCGGCTGGTTTGCCCATCAGGATTGGACCGGCGTACCGGTCGCGGCCCTGCTCCGCGACATCGGCGAAGCTCGCAGCCTGCTCGTGCGCTCGACGACCGGGTACTGGGTCCGGCTGCCCGTGCGCGACCTCGACACCCTGCTGCTGGCCACGTCGGTCGGCGGGACTCCGCTCTCGGCCGGGCATGGATACCCGTTGCGATTGGTGGCCACCGGACGCCGTGGCTATTGGTGGGTCAAGTGGGTCGACCGGATCGAGCTTCAGACGACCCCGTGGTGGTGGCAGCCGCCGTTCCCAGTCACGTGACCGAGCCCCTTGACGCCGCGTCGAGAAGAGCCTCGGCGACCGAGCGCGCGGCCTCGGCGGCGGCGGGATTGCGATCGAGCCGGGCGGCTACGGTGGCCCCGTCGTAGAGCAGGATCAGCTGCTGGGTGAGTCCTTCGGGATCAGCGACTCCGACCTCGTCGACGAGGCCACGGACCAGCGACCGTACCCAGGCTCGGGAGAGGTTCGCGACCTCCTCGGCCGGGCCGCCCGGCTGGCCTTCGGCGTTGGCGTTGACGAACGGGCAGCCGCGGAACCTCGGATCACGGTACAAATCGCCCAGGTAGTCGAAGATACCGAGCACCTTCGATCGCGGGTCGTCGTACTTGGCGATGCTCGCGATGATCCGGGCCTGGCGTCGCTCGTGCCGTCGCATGAGGTAGGCGCGGACCAGCTCATCCTTACTGCCGAACGTGCTGTAGAGGGAAGCCTTGGCGACGCCGGCGCGCTCGATGACGCGGTCGATGCCGACGGTGTGGATGCCCTCGGCGTAGAAGAGCTCGTCCGCCGCGGCGAGCAGCCGGTCCCGAGCCGATGCGCGGGTCTCGAGTGTTTCGGGCATACGGTTGACCGTACCAGACAGATCTGTCTAGCATCCATGTAGTAGACAGACCTGTCTGTACACAACGCGGAAAAGAGACGACAATGACCTCCGTGCTCGACCGTCCCACCACCCATGAGCCGACAAGCAGGCGGTCGCGGCTCCCCACGAACGTGTCCTTCTACCTGCTCGCCTCGATCGTGGTGACCTTGCTCGCCTCCTCCAGTGCGCCCACGCCGCTCTACGCGGTCTACCAACGCGACTGGGGCTTCTCCGCGATCACGACCACGGTCATCTTCGGCGTCTACGCCATCGCGGTGCTCGCCGCCCTGCTCACCGTCGGGTCCCTGTCCGACCACATTGGACGGCGTCCGGTGCTGCTCGCCGCGCTCGTCGTGCAGGCCGCAACGATGTGGCTGTTCGTCACCGCGGACGCCGTCCCGCACCTGCTCGCGGCCCGGGTGATCCAAGGCCTCGCCACGGGCGCCGCACTCGGTGCCGTGGGCGCCGGCATGCTCGACATCGACCGTGACCGGGGTACGGTCGCCAACGCGGTGGCGCCGATGTCCGGTACCGCGATCGGTGGCCTGCTGGCCGGCGTCTTCGTGCAGTACCTGCCCGCGCCAAGCCAGATGGTCTTTATCGTGCTGTCGGTCGCGTTCGCGGTGCAGGCGATCGGCGTTCTGCTGATGACCGAGACGGCGACGCCTCGGCCCGGAGCCCTGGCGTCGCTACGACCGGTGTTTGCCCTGCCAGCGGCGGCCCGCCGTCCGATGCTCGCCGCAACCCCGGTCATCGTCGCGGCCTGGGGACTGGCCGGCCTCTATCTGTCGGTCGGGCCGGCGCTGGCTCGGCAGACCGTCCACAGTGGCTCGATTCTGCTCGGGGGAGTCTTGGTATTCATCATGGCCGGCAGCGCGTCGGCGACCGTTCTCTTGGCCCGCAAACTCCCGGCCGTACGGATGATGACGAACGGCATCGTCGCACTCATCGTCGGCGTCGGGGTGAGCCTGATCGCGATCGCCATGGAGACCGCCGGCGTCTTCTTCGTGAGCCTCGTCATCGCCGGGGCCGGATTCGGGGCCACGCTCCAGGGCGCGATCCGCAGTGTGCTGCCGGCCGCCAACGAACACGAGCGGGCGGGGCTGCTGTCGTTGGTGTACGTCGTGTCGTACCTGAGCCTGGGCCTGCCCGCCGTGATCGCCGGAACGCTGGTCGTCTATGGCGGTGGACTTCGTACCACGGCGCTGCAGTACGGCCTCGCTGTGATCGCACTCGCCATCGTCGCCCTTGTCACCCTTTTGCGCCCAGCCCGCAGTCGCGTGTCCTAGGGGGTCCGTTTCGCCGATATGGCCCGACCGGTCGCCAGGGTGCGGGCACTATGAATGTGGCCATTTCGCACACGATCAAGGGGGATGTCGTGGCAACGAAGACGAAACCCGCCTCACCGCAGGACAGCATGGTTGGACTGGCACAGGGCGACCCGAAGGTACTCGAGACCCTGGCTCAGATGACCGTAGGCACGCTGGAGCGGTCGGGGCTCGACGAACAGACCTACATGCTCGTCCGGATCGCGGCGCTGGTCGCCAGCGACGCGGCGCCGGTCTCGTACCTGTTGAACCTGGGCAAAGCAAAGGACGTCGGCGTCGATCTCGACAAGGTGGTCGGGACGATGGTCGCGATCGCGCCGGTCGTCGGATCCGCACGGGTGACGGCGGCGGCATCCAAGATGATTCGGGCCGGGCTGCTCGGCGCCGAGTTGGCCGACGCGGTCGAGGCTGATTACTAGCAACGGTCCGGCGGGCCGAGTTTCGTCAGGTAAGCACCGTGCCGATGATCACAACACCGATGGCGGCGAGCAGGAACCATAGACTCCTCAGACTCCATCGCGAGGCCTGCGTGTCTTGATGCCGCAGGGTGAGGACCACGGCGGTACAACCGAGTCCGAAGGTCGCTGCGAACAGAACGACGCCAACTCCGACGAACAGCGACCAGACGAATCCCGCTTCGCCCTGAGTCCACACCACGAGCGCCAAGGCGGCTGCTACAACGCCAGCCGCAATCGTGAGGATCGGCGTGCGGCCCAGTCTGGATCCCAGGTCGACCAGTCGCTGTGCGTCAATCGTCTCGAGGTTCATCGGACCGACTCCTCCTACCGGAGGCGGCGATCCCGACCGGGGTCGCCGTTTCCTGATCACCTCGCTGACAATGTATGACCGTGGCGGCCGTCGAGTGCGCAACGTGGCCGACAGGCCCGTCCCGAATTCCGGCACGGCGGCGTTCACAGACCGCGATTCCCGTCACGGCTGCTCAGCGGCAGCATTGATCACGGCGGTCGGCACCGCCTGCGCGACCAATCCGTTGCCGGTCGTGATTCCATGCCTTGTCACCGTGGTGGAATAACGGACGACCCCTCGCGCTGGACCGGTCGTGCGTTGATGAATCCACGCGCCGCGCGCTTCCCCGCCACCCCCGGTCCGCGACAAGGGGGGCAGAACTCATGCAATAGTCACATGATATCGTGTAACTATTGCATGAGTGCCTCGGAGGTTCCGGCCATTGCGCACCGCCGCTCCCGCGTTGTTCCCGCTGTTCCGTTCTGAGCTTCAGAGCGGGCTCATCGCACGGATTCTGCTTGGCCGAGGCGAGGAGTCCGTCGCCGAGTTGGCGTCGGCGATCGGCGAGGACCCGGGCAATACGGCTCGCGAGGTCGTACGGCTGGAGCGGGCCGGCATCGTGACGGCACGACGGGTGGGACGGACCAAACTCGTCCAAGCCAACCGGCAGGCGCCGTTCTACGATGCCCTCGTCGAATTGGTCACCGTCGTGCTCGGTCCGGCCAAGGTCCTGGCCGAAGAGCTGGCCGGGATCGACGGCATTGTCAGCGCCGAGATCTTTGGATCGTGGGCGGCACGCTACCACGGGGAACATGGTCAGGCACCGTCCGATGTGGACCTGCTTGTGGTGGGGAACCCGGACCGCGACGACCTCCACGACGCGACCCAGATGGCGGCGCGTCGGCTTAACCGTGCGGTCAATCCGGTCGTAGTATCGTCGCGGCGCTGGAGCACCGCCGAAGACGGCTTCATCCGTGAAGTCCGATCCCGGCCACGCGTTCCAGTGATTCCATCCGAATGACACTGGCGCGGGGGCGGCGTGAGCTGGGCACGGGGACGCAACGACATCCTGGACATGCTCGACCGGGGCGACTTAGGACAGGTGGTCGCCGACAGCGGCTTGGCGCGGCGGCTGATCGACGCCGCACACCGTCATGTGAAGAGCGCTGAGTTGCTCGCAGACGACGACCCCGACCTCGAATACGCCGCGGTCCACGACGCGATCCGTAAGGCAATGACGGCCATGCTGCAGGTCCAGGGTCTGCGCGCCACCTCGGCTGGCGGACATCTTGCGGTGCAGCGGGCCGTGCGAGCACAGTTTGGGGCGTCGATGGGTGCACTGTTGCGCCCGGTGGACCGTATCCGTACAACGCGGCATGCGATCGAGTACCCCGACCGCGAGACGTCGGTCGACGCCGATGCGGTCCGCGCCGACATCCCCGCCGCCACGGCACTCGTCAACGCCGCCGAACAAACCATCGAGCACCTAGGGGTCTTCATCCGCTAGAGCTCGTTCGACTTCGCCAGCACCAACGACCCTTGATGACGGCAGATCCGGACGGCGTCACCCCCAGACCGCCGAACATGGCATGTCTCATTCGGAGCCCTCCGTCGGAGCGAAGCAGCGCCCGCACGTGTCCATCGACGAGAGTTGAGACGTCACTCGTCCATGGCGGTGTTGTACGAGACGGGAAGCAGCGGCTCAAGGTCGAGCTCGACCTGGCTCGATGGCGAGTGCGCATCGTGCCGTCGGTGCGGATGCAACTCGTCAGGGTGGACTGCGAAGTGGGCATCGTGCCGACGAACCGGAGGACGCCCGCGTCGGGCCATCGGGGTCGCGCGTCGGCGGCCGAATCTCGGCCTCCATGGCTCGGGGGCGGCCGCTCGTGCTGCACCTCCACGAGATCGGCGCCGGACAGGGTTGCTGCGCGGACTGTAACTCAGGCAAGACAGCTCAACCACCGCCCGCTCTGCCGAGGAAGAGCAAGGCTCCGCTGATCATCGGAATCGTCGCGGCCGTCCTGCTTGTGCTGTGCGGTGGCGCAGTCGCCTGCACGGCATTGCTCGGCGCCGCCGCCAAAGAGGCCGCCAACAGTCTGCCGACCAGCCCGGCCGGTGGGGGTAACAGCGGAACAATGATGCACCGGCCGGCGCGGTCGGGCTCAACCAGCCGGGTCGGGACGGGCAGTTCGAGTTCACCGTAACGAAGCTCGAGTGCGGCGTGACGCGAATCGGCTCGGAGTTCCTCAACACCACCGCACAGGGCCAGTTCTGCCTGGTGCACGTCTCGGTGAAGAACATCGGCAACGAGGCCCGAACCTTCACGAGCGGTGATCAGTACGCCTACAACGCCGCCAACCAGAAGTACGAAGCCGACTCCTCCGCCGCCATCTACCTGGAGGGCGACAGCCGCTCGTTCTTCGAGGACATCAACCCCGGCAACTCGGTCAACGGCGTCGTCGTCTTCGACATCCCGAAGGACGCGGCGATCACCAAGCTGGAGCTGGACGACTCGGCCTTCAGCGGCGGCGTCGTCACCAAAGTCTGACGTCCGTGCGAGGGCGGGCGAACACACCTTCGCCCGCCTCGACGACCAAACCCCGCCCACCAACCACATTGGAGGAGAAACCGATGCATGTCACGGCTCATCTCGACGTCGACGTCATCGCGGTGGAGACCGAGGACGAGGTCTCAGCGCTACTTGAGCTGACGGCACCCGACATGCACCGGCAATACTGACCTCTTCGGCGGATACTTGCGCGGCGTGCGGGCAGCGCGCCGCGACGATGCTCGTGCAGGTACAACCGAGTCAAGACGTGACCCAAGTAGGCGTAGGCCGACAATGAAGGAGCTGCAACGATGACCACAACACCAGAGGCGCCGACCTGTCCCGAGTGCGGGCAGCCCGGAATCCCGATCGTGTACGGCTACCCCAGCGGGGAGATGTTCGAGGCAGCGGAAGCCGGACGGATCGCTCTTGGCGGCTGCATCATCTCTGAGGAGATGCCGACATGGAGTTGCTCCGCACGGCACAAGTGGGCCGACGAATCACGGCCGCGCATGGATGGCATAGCGTTCGTCGGGTTCGGCGGGCAACGGACCAATGTCGACGGAGGAGCGCTCGACGATTCAAGCGAGTAGCGCCCAGGTCGGGTCCGATCCGGAGCGGCCGGATCACGCCGTACGGTCGTGGTCCTCACGGGCGCGACGGCGGACCTCCCGCTCGGCTCGGCGCCGGACTCGGCGGGCCTCCCAGCGCTTGGGTTCGCCGTGCCCCAGTCCAACGACCGTCTGGACGAGGAGCACCGCTCCCCAGGGTCCGGCGACCCAGGCTGGCCAGAAGTAGAGGACCTCCCCGGACATCGCCGATGTCACGCCCCAGATGAGTACGCAGGTCGACAGCACGCGCGCCCACACGCCCCACATGGCGACGATCCAGCGACCAGTAACGCCGGTCCGGGCCCGGTCCACGCCAACGGCCTGATCATCACGCCGAGAGGACGGAGAGGACGAGACACGAGTGGCAACCTGGGACTGGGAGGCTGGCGTGACCACAGGTAGGTCCGCGAGAAGGGACTCGAGCTCGGCGTACGTCTTGGCGGCGTACGCGTCGCGAAGCCGCTCGTCGTACTCATACAGGTTGATCCGGCCCTCATCCAGTGCCGTTCGAAGGCGCTCCGCCACCCGCTCCCGGTCGGCGTCGCCCGCTCGGAGATCCCCAGGATTCACGAGTCCGAGCATGCCATGCCGGGTCAATCGATGCGTAAGTCTGTCGTCAGGATTGCGTCGGAGTCTTGGTTAGCCCGGGGTGCGGGCGCAGGAGCGTCTACATTGGACAAACCATTGAAGCTCGACCCTCGGCTGGATTGCGCAAGATCACTCGAAGAGCGAGTGGTCCACGTCCGGTTCCCGGCGCCGTCGTTGTATCCGCCGCCGTTCCACCACGATGACGTTGATCAAGGCCATGAGCGCGACCACGGCGCAAGCCGCGGCCAGCGCGCCGAGATGCAGACCCCACCAGGCGACGACAGCCAGCAGAGCAAACGCGCCGAGACCGAAGAGCGCCAGAACCAGGCGCAGGTTGAGGGCTGAGTAGGGGTGCCCCACCGTTCCGTCCGCAGGATGTCGCGCCATACCACCTGTCTACCCCGTCGGAGGACCAACCACACCCGTTCCGACTGCGTGGACGACAACCCTCAGGCACGCTGGACCAAAAGACCGCGGACCGAACCAAAGGTGGACCGACCTAAAGGCTGGACGGACGGGGAGGAGAGCCCACATGGCCCAACCCAGGATCGTGATCGTGGGCGCCGGATTCGCCGGCTACCACGCGGCCAAGGAGATGAGCCGGATCGGCCGCGGCCGGGCCGAGGTCGTGCTCATCAACCCCAACGACTACTTCCTCTACCTCCCGCTGCTGCCCGAGGTTGCGGCCGGGCTGCTCGACCCCCGTGACACCACCGTCTCCCTCACCGGCACACTGCCCGGCGTGCGCCTGGTGCTGGCCGAGGCGACCGACATCGACCTCGCCGCCCGCCGGATCGTGTTCACCGACGCTGAAGGCCGCGAGGGAGCGATCAACTATCACCGGCTGGTCCTCGCGCTCGGCAGCGTGAACAAACTGTTGCCCGTGCCGGGCGTTGCCGAACACGCGCATGGTTTCCGCGGCATCCCGGAGGCCCTGTACCTGCGCGACCACTTGACCCGCCAGCTGGAGCTCGCCGACGCGACCGACGACCCGATGGAACGGCTGGAGCGCACCACCTTCGTCGTGGTCGGGGCCGGTTACACCGGTACGGAGGTGGCCGCCCATGCCTCGATCTACACCGACATTCTCCACGCGCGCCACCCGCGGCTGCGCGAGTTCCGTCCACAGTGGTATCTCATCGACATCGCCGACAGGGTGCTCCCGGAGCTGGATCCACGGCTATCCGCCACAGCCCGGAAGGTACTCGCGTCGCGCCGGATCGAGGTTCTCACCGGCACGTCGGTCAAGGACGCCATGGCCTCCGGGGTCATGCTCTCCGACGGCCGAGCGCTGCCGACGCGATCGCTCATCTGGTGTGTCGGCGTACGGCCGGATCCGTTGATCGCGGCACTCGGGCTCGAAACCGCCCGCGGGCGCCTCTGCGTGGACATGTACCTGCAGGTTCCCGGGTGTCCCGGCGTCTACGCGTGTGGAGATGCGGCGGCCGTACCCGACCTCACCCGACCGGGCCAGCACACCGCGATGACCGCGCAGCACGCGGTCCGGCAGGGGCGCCGGGTCGCCCGGAACATCGCCGCCTCGTACGGCGAAGGGCCCCTCAAGCCGTACAAGCACCGCGACCTTGGTTTTGTGGTTGACCTCGGCGGGCCGCAGGCGGCGGCGAACCCGTTCGGAGTGCCGCTGAGAGGGATCGTCGCCAAAACTGTGACTCGTGGCTACCACCTGTTGTCGTTGCCGGGCAACCGGATCCGCGCCGCGACGGAGTGGCTGCTCGACGCAGTCCTACCGCGACAGACGGTCCAGCTCGGACTCGTGCGCTCCCCCAATGTTCCCCTCGACCCGGACCGGCCCGAGTTTCTCCGACCGCCCCCGTGACGGGCATGCTGTGCGGCATGACGCATTACAGCCGCCTCAGCAAGATCGTCATCGACGCGCCGCCCGACACCCATGACCGCGAGGTCGGCTTCTGGCAAGCGGCACTCGGCGTACCGCTGCACCACTTCGAGCGCTTCCCTGACTTCCACGGCGCCGACCTGACCGTGGACGGCCGGATCGGTCTGCTCATGCAGCACCTCGGCGGCGGTCCACCGAAAGTGCACCTCGACATCCACACCAACGACCGGGCGGCGGAGGTCGCTCGACTCGAAGGGCTCGGCGCCACTGTCATCGACGATGGTGAGCACTGGACGATCTTGCGGGACCCCGCTGGGCTCGTGTTCTGTGTCGTTCCTGACCGGTCAGTCAACGAGACCAACGCCCAGACCTGGGACTGAGCCCCGGCGCCAACGAGGCGAAACATCCGAGCCTGGGGCCCACGGCGGGGACGAGTCTCTTTTCCATCTGATCCTCCAGGTTTGCACTCTGGGTCGTGCCAACACCGGTCCAGCAACTTCGATCCGGGGATGACCCCAGTTGCAGCAGACTGGTCGGCACTCGCGTCTATTCCGGCATGAACGACGCACCAGAAACGGCGTCTGCGAGGCGGGCACCACATGAGTCATGACCATGAGCGCGACTTCACCGCATTCGTGGAATCCCGTACCCCGCGTCTGTTTCGGACCGCTTTGGCGCTGACCGGCGATCGGCACCACGCGGAGGATCTGCTCCAGACGGTGCTCGCCCGGGCCTACGTCCGGTGGAAGGACGTCAGCGCTGGCCAACCCGAAGCGTACCTGCGCCGGGCCATGTACCTGCAGTGCGTCAGCAAATGGCGGCTCCGCTCGTACGGCCGGGAGGTCAGTACCGACGCGGTGCCCGAGCGAGGTGGTGACGACGAGAGCTCCCGCGTCGACCTCCGGTTGGCGCTGCAGGCGGCGTTGCGCCGAGTGGCACCAAAACAGCGCGCGGTGATCGTGCTGCGTTATCTGGAAGACCTGTCCGACCAGCAGATCGCCGAGATTGTCGGGTGCGAGCCCGGCACCGTTCGCAGCCAACTCGCCCGCGGGTTGGCGCGTCTGCGTGAGCTCTGCCCCGAGCTGGACCACGCATTCACGAGAGAGAATGTCTTATGAGTACGGATCTGGACAACGAACTGCGAGCCGCGCTCCGCGACCTGGTTGATGTCCCCTCGCCCACTGGCGTCGCAGCGGGCGCGATCCGGCAGGGTAACCGCCGACGGCGCCTCGTGCGGGCTGGCTCGACGGCGGGCGGCCTGGCTCTCGCGACGTGTTTGGTTGTCGCCGTGATCGCGGGCGTCGTGCGGGCACCGGGCGGCGCCGGCGTAGCAACCCCGGCGGGTCCGCGGCTGCCGCACGTCGTCCTGGTCTACAGCGGGATCGCCGGTGGCATCGACGGCCCCGCCGACGACACCTCTCTCGTGCTGAATCTGGCGACGGGAGAGTACGAGTCAATGCCGTACCACACGGTGGTTCCGTCTCCCGACGGGACGCGCCTGTTCGTTGTCGACGGAGACAACAGCGCCGCGCACCCGACACGCATGGGAATCATTGACCGCGCGACCGGTCTCGTGCGGTGGCTGCCCGGCGACCATGGCTATCAAGGCGGGGCCACGTGGTCGTATGACGGCACACGCGTCCTGCTGACCGACGAACCTCGCACGGGACCGCCCGGATTCACCGTCGTGGATGCCGAAACCCTGATGTCGTCGTCCGCTGTCCTACCCGTTCCTGGGCCGAACCGGACCGGGGTGGCCCTGTTCTGGGCGCCGGGCGACCAGGAGCTGTTCCGGGTCGTGTCGCGCATCGACGGTGACGGTGAGGTAGGGACGTGGGTTTATCAGTACACATTGGACGGGACGTTGACGGGCCTCGCCTCCTTTGCGTCCGTACCGGCATTCATGGCCCAGATCTCGCGGGCTGGCACGCGGTTGCTTGTGTCAGGTGCGGCTGGGGTCGAGGTGATCCAGACGTCCAACGGGGGACCGCCGACTGCGATCAACCTCACCGGATACGCACCGGTCGGGTGGGCCGACGAGGGGCATCTGATCGTGACGCCCATCGATCAAACCCGAACCGAGCCACTGCGGATGCTGATGCTCGACATTTCGGGTTCGGTCGCGGGTTCGGTCGTGGGTTCGGTCCCCCTTCCCCAGGGGTTGACGCAGTTCCAGTCCCTCGCGGTCGGATCGTCGTCTGGACTCGTGAAAGGCGCCGAAGGCCTGACGTTCTGAGCTTGAAGATGCCCGCTGGGCCTGCGATCCTGCTCGGCAGTGTCCGACCGGGCACTGCCAGCTCGACTCGGCGAGGACGACGATGAACTTCTGCCAGAACTGCGGCGCTCGCCTGTCCGAGGGTGCCCGTTTCTGCACCAACTGCGGCACGCCGATACCAGTCGCCTTGGCCACGACCGGCACACCGCCGCGAGACACAGGGCCGCGAGACACGGCCCCGAGACACACGGCCGCGAGACACAGGATCGGGGCCTGCCTATGGCCCGACGATGCCACCGACGCCGACGACCGCGACGCCGTATCCGCCAACCGTGCCGTTGCAGCCGACGCCGCACCCGACGATGACCCAGCCGACGTTCCCCGTGACGACGATGCGCGCGACGTCGTTCCTCGTCAGGAACCGGACCTATCTGATCATCACGGCGATCGTGGCCGTCGTGCTCGTAGCCGGCGGTACTACGGCCATCCTGGCGTTGAACCGGCAGCAGGATGTCGCGAAATGCGTCATCGGGTCTTGGCAAACGACGTCGTACGTCATCACGGCATCGGACGGCGCCGACACGACCACGACGACAGTGACCGGTTTGCGTATGCAGTTCAAGAGCGATGGCACGACCCAGCAGTACTTCGCCAACGTCACTACGCAGACCAAGGACGGCGACGCCAAACGACTGGCGGGCACCGTCACCTTTAAGTACACAGTGGACGGCGACGTCATCACCTATCGCCAGGGTCGCGGCGAGAACATGGCCGAACCGGGCTGGGACATCGACTACAACGAAACCGCCGACTGTAACGGGAAGGATCTGAAGCTCACCGGCACGCTCGACCGGGATGGAATCCACTCGGACTGGACGACCATGCTCACGCGCGAGTGACAGTTCACTGATATCGACACCCGTCGCGCCGATAGCGGGGTAGCTTACGGCTGTCGTGACGACGTCAAAAAAGATCATTGCCGGGATCCTTGCCCCGCTCCTTGTGGCCGGGGCCGCGGTCTCAGTCCTGCTGTTGCGCCAGCAGAGCCTGGCGTCGTGCCTGATCGGCTCGTGGCGGGCCAACTCCAGTGTGGCCACGATGCGCAACAACGGCCACACCGTGACCAACACGATCATCGGCTTGCGGTTGCGCTATCTCGGAAACGGCACGATGGAGCAGCTCTACACCGATGCCATCGCGCGCCTCGACGGGGAGATGACGCCGCTATCGGGAACGGTGAGCTACGACTACCGGCTCAGGCTCGACACCCTGACCTACGCCAACGGACACGGGTCCGACCAGAACCCCGAAAGAGGTTACGCCGAGACCGCGCAATGCCGGCATGACCAGCTCACGCTGACGGGAACGATCGCCTACGACCGCGACTCGCACACGACATGGGCGACCCGGTTGTCGCGCGAGTAGGTCCACAAGGGACTAATGAGGATACGCCGGGCGAGACTACACTGGTCCGCCATGGACGCCTTGGAGATCGCTCACCGGCGGCTGCACAACCAGCGACTGTCTGGCCCTCCCGCGGCTGACCCCGTTTCCCTGGTGCGCGAGCTCGGTGCGGTCCAGTCCCAGGAGTACGCCATCGCGAAGTGGTCCCTTGGACAGCGGTGCACCGGGGTCGACGACCGCGCGGTCCAGCATTTGATCGACTCGGGTGCGATCGTCCGTACCCACGCGTTGCGGCCGACGTGGCACTTCCTCGCCGCCGAGGACGTCGGCTGGATCCAGTCCCTCACCGGCCCGCGAGTGCTTGGCACGATGGGCCCTTATCTCCGGCGGTACGGTCTCGACGATCCCGACCTGGTCGCCAAGGTGAACAAGTCCATCGTGGACGCACTGAGCGGAGCCAACCATCTGACTCGCAACGAGCTCGGCGCCGCCCTGGCGACCGCCGGCATTGAAGTGACCGGCATGCAGCTGGGGTTCATCACCGGCCGGGCCGAGCTGGAAGGCCTGATCGGCAACGGGCAGATGCGCGGCAAGCAGCACACGTACGCGCTGTTGAGCGAGCGCGTCGTCGACCCGGTCGTCTACGAGCCGGACGACGCACTTGCCGAGCTGACCCGGCGGTACTTTACGAGCCATGGTCCGGCGACCGTAAAGGACTTCTCGTGGTGGTCCTCGCTCACGCTGACCCAGATCCGGCGCGGACTGAGCCTGGTCGGCACGGACCTGACCTGCGAGACAGTGGACGGATGCGCCTACTGGTTCGCGCCGGGCGATCCGCCGGTCCGCGACCAGTCGCCTGCGGTACGTGTGCTGCAGACCTACGACGAGTACGGCGTGGCGTACACCGAAAGCCGGCTGATGAACAACATCGCCGGAGTCGACCTCCGGCTTCCTATGAGCAATTCGCTCGCCCAGGTGTTCACTGTGGACAGTCAGCTCGCCGGCTCGTGGCGGCGGGTCGTGACCAAAGATGGGATCACCGCTCAGATGTCACCGGCCGTACGGTTGAACGCCAGCAAGCGCAAGGCGATCGACGTGGCCTTCCAGCGGTATGCCGCCTTCGCCGGCGTCCCGGTCACGCTCGTGTGGCCGGTGTCCTAGCGGTCAGGCGAGACGCGTGATCTCCACGGTTACGCCGAGCCCGGTCGACGGGGCACCGTGGTAGACGCCCTTAAGCGGACTCACGTCGGCGTAGTCCCGGCCACGGGCGACGATCACGTGCTGCTGTCCGGCCGGGGAGCCGTTGGTCGGGTCGAATCCGACCCAGTCCCCACACCACCACTCCACCCACGCGTGCGACTGGCCGGCCACGACCTCGCCGACGTCACCGTCGGCCTTTGGGTACAGGTACCCGGAGACGTATCGGGCCGGGATGCCGACCGACCGCAGCATGCCCAGCGTCAGGTGGGCCATGTCCTGGCACACGCCTTTGCGGAGCGACCATGCCTCCTGGGCGCTGGTCCGTACGCCGGTGGAGCCGGGCACGTACTCGACGTTGGCGCGCACCCATTCGCCGATCGCGACGGCCGCATCATGCGGTGCCAGCGGCTCGATGAGCTCACGAGCAGTACCGGTCAAGGCAGTATCCACAGTGGTAAGTTCTGTTGGCGTGAGGTACTCCGAATAAGTATCCGATGTGGACTGAGCACCCACGACGTCCCAATCCACGGACCCGGCGAGGGGCGGACGTTCGGAGGTTTCGACCAGGCTGCTCGCGGTGACCTTCAACTGCTGGTGCGGCCGCTGGAGGTCGAAGACGGTCACCTGGGTGCCCCAGTAGTCCCGGTACCGCCAGGTCGTGGCGCCCGGATTGCACTCGACCTGGCTGAACAGGGTGGTCTGACCAGCGACGGTGAGCGGCGTCATCCGGGCCTCGTTGTAGGACGCGTGCGCCGTGCCGGCATAGGTGAACCCGGTGACGTGCTTGATCCTCAGCCGCCAGTTCACGCCCGTCACACTCCCTCGTGGGCCCAGGTGACGGGCATCGTCTGGTCGAAGTACCGGGCCGTCACCGCTGCACTGGCGGCGGCGCACGCCCGCTGCAGGGCGAGCAGGTGGTTGGGCAACTCGTCGAGCAGCGTCGCCGCGTCGGCGTACTCCAGCCGCGTGCGCGCTTGGCCCACCGGGCGCCGGGCCGGATCGGCCATGCCGGCGCGCTCGGTCGCGGGAGCCAGCGCCTCCAAACACTCCTCCGCCTCGGTAAGCGCGTGCAGCGCCGAACGCGGGAACAACCGGTCCAGCAACAGGAACTCGGCCACCCGCTGGGCGACCACGTCGCCGCCGTGTGTGCGCAGGAACGACTCGTCCGCCCCGCAGGCGCGCAGCACGGTGCGCCACTGGTCGGCGAAGCCGGAGTAGTCGGTGATCGTCTGGATGGACAGCAACCGAGCGGTCATGTCCACCCGTTCGAGATTGCGCCCGAGCACAAGGAACCGCCACCCGTCGTCCCGGCTCATGGTCGACTCGGCCAGACCCGCCAGTACGGCCGCCCGCTCCCGGACGAACCCGAGGTACAGCGCGGGACCCAGGTGCTCCGCCGCGACTCGCCGCGATGACAGAGAATGCCAGGTGACATTGAGGCACTCCCACATCTCGCTGGAGATGGTCTCCCGGGCACCGCGGGCATTCTCCCGAGCGGCGCTGAGCGAGCCGGCGATGGAGCTCGGATTGTCCACATCGAACCCGAGGAGCTCGAGCACGTCGCCGGTCGTGAGCCGGGCGTCGTGGGGTGGCGCCGAGCCAAGAATCGCCAGCAGCGACCGGCAGGCCGCGTCCTCGTCGACCCACGGGTCCTCGAGGATCCGGGCCAGGAACGCGTCGAGAATGCGAGCCGTGACGTCGGCCCGCTCGACGTAGCGGCCGATCCAGAACAACGACTCGGCAATGCGACTGAGCATCCCGGTGCTTCTCATTGCTGGCTCGCGATTCCCGGACCGGGTCCCGCTTCGCGCACGCTCACGTCACGCTCGCTGACGAAGATACCGGTCACATCCGACGTTCGCTGTCGCGGCGGCATCACCGGTTCCCGCGCGAGCACCCAGGTGTCCTTAGATCCCCCACCCTGACTGGAGTTGACGACGAGCGTGCCCTCGGGCAGCGCCACCCGGGTCAGGCCACCGGGCAACAGCCAGACGTCGTCGCCATCGTTGACGGCAAAGGGGCGCAGATCGATGTGGCGGGGCGCGAGCTGGTTGCCGATCAGCGTCGGCGAGGTCGACAACGCGACCGGCCGCTGCGCGATCCAGCCGCGCGGGTCGAGGGCGACCGTCTCCCGCAACGCGGCCAGGGTCGGCTCGTCCGCCTGTGGTCCGATGACGATGCCTTTACCGCCGGCACCGTCGACCGGCTTGAGCACCAGCTCATCGAGGTGGCCGAGAACATGGTCGAGCACATCCGGATCGTCGAGCCGGTGAGTCTCCACATTGGAGAGAATCGGTTCCTCGTGTAGGTAGTACCGGATCAGGTCCGGCACGTACGTGTAGAGGAGCTTGTCGTCGGCGACGCCATTGCCGATCGCGTTGGCGAGCGCGACGTGTCCGGCCCGGGCCGCGTTCACGATGCCGGGGCAGCCGATGAATGAGTCGGGCCGGAAGTGCAGGGGATCGAGGAACTCGTCGTCGACCCGGCGGTAGACCACGTGCACCGGCCGCTCGCCGTGGGTGGTACGCATGCGGACCCGGTTGCCGCTGCAGACGAGATCCCGGCCCTCCACCAGTTCCACGCCCATCAGCCGGGCCAGGAGCGCGTGCTCGAAGTACGCCGCGTTGTAGACGCCGGGGGTGAGCACGACCACACAGGGATCGGTCACGCCCTCCGGGGCGGCCGCCCGCAGCGCGGCGAGCAGGCGGGCCGGATAGTCGTCCACCGGCGTGACCCGGGCCTCCGCGAAGAAACTCGGCAACGTCTGGCTCAGCGCCCGGCGGTTCTCGATGACATAGCTCACGCCGGACGGGATGCGAAGGTTGTCCTCCAGGACCCGGAACTCGCCGGCCTCGTCGCGGATCAGGTCGACGCCGGAGATGTGGACCCGTACCCCGTTGGCGGGCTCGATGCCGGTGGCCTGGCGGTGGAAATGCGCCGAGGTCTGGACGAGCCGGCGGGGCACCACCCCGTCGTTGAGCAAATCTTGAGGGCCGTACACGTCGGCCAGGAACCGTTCCAGCGCCCGCACCCGCTGCCGCACGGCGTGCGTAAGGGTGTCCCATTCGGCCGCGTCGAGGATGCGCGGGACCAGGTCGAGGGGGAACGGCCGTTCCTCTCCGGCGTAGGCGAACGTCACCCCGCGGTCGGTGAAGACCCGGGCGAGCTGGTCCGCGCGCGAGCGAAGGTCGCTGACGGAGAGCGGCTGCAGCGTCGCGAAGAGGGACCGGTACGCCGGGCGCGGCTCACCGGGCCGCTCGAACATCTCATCCCAGGCGTCCGCCATCGCGTACTGCTCGAAGACGTCCGCCATGAGCGGATCTTAGGCACCACCTGTTTCCGGCGCATCACAGCGCGCACAAGTGGCTGGGTAGGCTCGGAGCGTGCGGACGTTGCTGAGCCCGAGGTGGGTGCTGGTGCACCTGGCCGTGCTCGTGCTCGTCGCCGGCTTCCTCGCGCTGGGCTGGTGGCAGGTGAGCCGGGCCGCCCAAGGGAACCTGCTCTCGTACGGGTACGCCGTGGAGTGGCCGGTCTTCGCCGGCTTCGTCGTGGTGGTCTGGGTGGTGGAGATGCGCAAGGCACTACGTGCCGACGGCGTCGACCAGAAGCCCGTAGCTTCGGCCGTACCAGAGGCCGTACCGGCTAAGCCGAGCCGCACCCGCAACGATGCCGCGTACGACGACTCGGCCGACCCGCAGCTCGCCGCGTACAACCATTACCTGGCCTGGCGCAACGCCCACCCGTACGCATCACAGGCCGACTATCCCGGCATGACTGACAGCATCGTGAAGGAGAACCCGTGAGCGGCGCACTGATCCGGTACCGCGTGATGGCCTACGTCACCGGCGTGCTGCTGCTGGTGCTCGTGTTCGTGGCCATGCCGCTCAAGTACTTCGCCGACGCGCCGACGCTGGTCGCCATTGTCGGCCCGACGCATGGGTTCCTGTACATGGTGTACCTGGTGACTGCTTTCGACCTGGCGGTGCGGGCCAGGTGGCGGTTCGTCCGCACTGTCCTGGTGCTGCTGGCCGGCACGGTGCCGGGGATGTCGTTCGTGGCCGAGCGCAAGGTGACCGGCTGGGTCAGGCAGAGCCAGACCGTCGCGTCCGTCGCGACGTAGTCCTCCCCCCGGACGGGTGCACGTCGCCCGATTCGGCGGTCTCGCGCAACCAGGTGCGCCACGATGGCGGCGTTCGCGTTTCGAACCTGAGCGTGTTCGACGCATGTGCCTGTATCGATAGCGGGGGGTCGTCCATGCGGTGGATCGTGCTCCGAATCGCGGTGGTGGTCATGGCCTGCCTGGGTCTGTCCGCCTGCGGTCCCGACGCGAACGTGACGCATGTCGAGTCCAACCAGGCCCAGAAGCCGACCGAGCCCGTGACATTGGCGATCACGCCAGCGCCGGGGACAGCCAACGCGCCCATCTCGACCGAGGTCGGTATCACGATCGGGCACGGAACCTTCGGCACCGTGAGCCTGGTCCGAGCCGGCACGACGCAACCGCTTGCCGGTGCGATGCGCGACGACGGGACGTCGTGGGTGCCGGCGGCGCCGCTGGCGTTTGGTGCCACCTACCAGGCGACCGTGACCGCGACCGGTGAGAACGGCCAGAGCACGACGCAGACCACGAGTTTCACGACCATGGGCCGTCCGGGCCGTGAGACGGGAACCGGGCTCTACCTGTTCGATGGACAGACGGTCGGCGTGGCGATGCCGGTCGTGGTCGAGTTCGACAACGAGGTGCCCGAGGCGGACCGCGCGGCCGTACAACAGCGCCTTTTCGTCACCACCAACCCACCGCAGCCCGGCGTGTGGCATTGGCCGAGCGGGCGGCAGGTCTGGTATCGGCCACCCACCTACTGGAAGCCCGGCACGACAATCTCGGTAAGGGCGGCGCTCGCCGGCGTGCCGATGGGCAACGGGAGCTACGGCGACGCTGACCGTTCGGCCACCGCGACCGTCGGCAACAAGGTCTTCATGAATGTCGACAACGCCACGAAGCAGATGCAGGTCTATGTGGACGATCAGCTGGCCCGGACCATCCCGGTGAGCCTTGGCAAGCCGAGTACGCCATCGTCGTCCGGCTTCATGGTGCTGATGACCAAGGAGCCAACCCGGACCTTCGACACCCGCAACGAACCGGGCGGCGGGTACGTCGTCGACGTCAACTGGGCCATGCGCCTCACGTGGGGTGGTGAGTTCGTCCACGCCGCGCCGTGGTCGGTCGGACAGCAGGGTCACGTCAATGTCTCGCACGGGTGCGTGAACATGTCCGACGACAACTCGCGCTGGCTTTTCGACCTCGCCCACATCGGCGACCCGATCATCGTGCGGGGCACCGAGGTCGCGCTGGTCGATGGCAACGGCTGGACCGCCTGGAATCAGACCTGGGCCGACTACATCAAGGGCTCGGCGCTGCCGGTACCGCCGGCGCTGGCCGCCGCCCCGGGCGTCGATCCGCTCACCGGAGCCGAGCCCGCCCCGGCCGGGCCGTCCACCTCGCCCGTCCCCGCCGCCGCGCCGTCCGCTACCCGATAGCCGCCCGCTACCCGATAGCCGTCCGCACTCGATAGCCGTGCGCGAGACCGTCTTCCAACTACGGAGCGTGATGGTCGGGTAGCCGCCACGTGGTTGCCGCCTCCTCAATAACCCACGCAGGATGGTGGGGTCACGTGAGGAGATGGCCATGCGCAAGGTGCTGACTGGGACGGTGTCCGTGGTGGCGGCCATCGGCCTCGCGATGGGGGCCGGTGCCTGCTCGTCCAAGGCAGCATGGAACGCGCCCGGCGAGACCGCCGACCCGCCGAAGGTGACGATCTCCTCGCCCGCGGACGGGTCGGGCGACGTCCCCACGTCCGCCGAGCTGGTCTTCAGCCTCGAGGGCACACAGGCCGCCGAAGTGACCTTGACGGGCCCCGATGGCGCCTCCGTGGGCGGTGCGATGCGCCAGGACGGCTCGTCCTGGATTCCGGCCGAGCAGCTGGCTTGGTCGAGCCAGTACACGGCGACGGTCAAGGCGACCAAGTCGGACGGCAGCTCCGCCGAAGCCAAGACGACCTTCACCACAATGGACAAACCGAATCGACTGGTACGGGTGCAGAGCTACAACGGCGACCACGTGACGTACGGCGTGGGCATGCCGATCATCGTCCAGTTCGACACGGACGTACCCGAGCGGGCGCGGGCCGACATCCAGCGACGGCTGTTCGTCACCAGCAATCCGCCGCAGGAGGGTGTTTGGCACTGGATGTCCAGCAAGTACCACGACCTGGGCAGCGAGGTGCACTACCGACCGAAGGTGTACTGGCAGCCGGGCACGAAGATCGACGTGCGGATCGCGACCGGCGGCATGCCGTGGGGCTTCGCGGGCGTGTACGGCGGCAACGACCTGACGCTCGAGTTCACCGTCGGCGAGTCCTTCATCATGTCGGTCGACAACGCCACCAAGCACATGATCGTGACCCAGAACGGCCAGCAGACGAAGGACATCCCGGTGAGCCTCGGCAAGCCCAGCACGCCGTCCTCGAGTGGCAACTTGCTCGTGATGAGCCGGTACCCGAAGTACACGTTCGACACTCGCCGCGAGCTCGGCATCCCGGGCGGAGGCTACGTGGTCGACGTGAACTTCGCCGAGCAGCTCACGACCGGCGGCGAGTTCATCCACGCCGCACCGTGGTCGGTCACACAGCAGGGCCACACCAACGTGTCGCACGGCTGCGTGAACATGTCCGACGCCAACGCAGAGTGGATCTTCAATAACGTGCACACGGGCGACCCGATCACGATCAAGGGCACCGAGGTCAAGCTCGAGTGGGGCAACGGCTTCACCGATTGGGACCGCTCGTGGGAGGAGTACGTCAAGGGCAGCGCCATCCCGTACACCCCAGGGCCCGCCCCCGCGCCGGCCACCTCCTGACTTCTCCCGCGATCGTGGATTTCTCCCGCGATCTTGGAGAAATACGCGTGGTTCGATCTCCGATCACCCGCATTTCACCAAGGTCGCCGAGCCTGAGCGGCCGGCCCCGGGCGTCTATGCCCCAGGCCCCGGTGTAGCACCGGGGCCTGGGGCTAGGTGGGGTGACTGAAGGGACTCGAACCCTCGACATCCGGGACCACAACCCGGCGCTCTACCAGCTGAGCTACAGCCACCATCGCGCGCATGCGCACAGCCCGCACATCGCGCGCGACCATGATAGCGACAAACTGACCCAGCACCGCCACCGGGATAACGCCCGGCCCGCGGCCGCCGGTCGTGCCCGTGTCCCTCCGGCGCGATAAAGGTGCCCTTCATGGCCGGAAAACGTATGGAAGGTGCCCTACCAACTCCTCCTAAGGCGTTTGTGCCCGGCTGTTGTGGCCGGGCTGCGGTGTGTGTGGTGTTTAGGCGGCGGCTGGGGTGAGGGTTACTGTAGGCCGAGCGCTTCGAGTTGTTGGATGAGTTGGCGTTTGCGTCGCTCCTTGTCGATGCGGCTTTCGTAGTAGTCGGCGCCGAGGTCGGAAAGTCGGCGTTGGGGTTGGCGAGCAGGTGCCAGACGATGACGAGGATGGAGCGGGCGACCGCGACGAGGGCTTTGCTTTTGCCTCGGCGTTTGATGATGCGGCGGTAGCGCTCGCCGAGGAAGGTATTGGTGCGGGAGGCGGACGCGGCGGCGCTGCCGAGCACGCCTTTGAGGTAGGGGTTGCCCTTGGAGGTCTTGCCGCCGCGGCGCTTGTTGCCGGACTGGATGAGTTGGGGGGTCAGGCGCGCCCAGGAGCACAGGTGCTGCGGGGTCGGGAACCGGCTGATGTCGGGGCCGATCTCGGCCAGGATCACCTCGGCGGCGTCGAGGTTGATCCCGGGGATGTCGGCGAGTCGTTGCAGGGCTGGGCGTGGCCGGCTCGGTGCCGTTGCCGGCTGCGCGTTGCCTGGGCTTTGTGCTGGCGTTGCCCCGCCGTCGGGGTCGACGGGGGGCTCTGGGGTGGGCAGTTCGTTGACGAGTTGCTCGATGCGGGTGGTGAGGCGGCCGATTTCGGCGGTGAGGCTGTCGATCTGACCGAGCAGGATAGTGGCGAGTTCGGCGTGGTGGTCGTCGAACCGGCCGTCGAGTGCCCGTACGAGGTCGCGGCGCTTGTCGCGCATGACACCGCGAGCCAGGTCAGCCAGCGCCTCCGGGTCACGCTCACCCCGGATGAGCGCGTCGATCATGTCCCGCACCGACATGGTGGTGATCTTCGACGCCACCGTGGTCACCTTGATCAGCGCGTCTTCGAGCAACTTCTCCAGCCGCTGCCAGTGACGGGTCCGGTCGCGGGTCAGGTCGACCCGGGTGCGGGTGTAGTCGCGCAGCACTCGCACCTCGTGGGGCGGGACGAACGAGGGTCGCAGCATCCCCCGCTCGGTCAGCTTGGCCAGCCAGACGCAGTCATGCTTGTCTGACTTGGGGCGTCCCGGGACGTGCTTGACGTCGCGGGCGTTGACCAGCTGCACCAGCAGCCCGCACCCCTCCAGCAGGTAGTAGAAGATGCGCCAGTAGTCCGAAGTGGACTCCAGCGTCACCATCTCGATGCCCTGCTCCAGCAGCGACTCGCCAAGCTTGAGGATGTCCCCGGTGGTCGCGTCCACCGCAAAGACCGTGCTGGCACGCTTGCCATCCGCCCTGGGCGTGCGCACACACACCTGCCCGAACTCCTTGGCCACGTCGATGGCGCAGACCCGCTCGAGGACCTGCTCATACTCCTCGTCGGGGATCTCCTCGGGCGCCCTCTTAGTCCTTGCCATCGACCCGCCTCCTCAAGCCATGCATATGGGCTATGCGGATGCCCGGGGACCTAGTCAGGGAACGGAGACTCTGACCGGCGTGCTCGTAGCAACAGTGCGTGACCCTTCCGGGTCAGGTCCCAGCGTCAGACTTCCTTACGGATTTCACTTCCAGGGAACCTTCGACGTCACGGGCATCCATCGAGGGACCAAGCCCCTCGATGGATGCCGATTGTGACCGGCCAAACACGCACACGCCAGCGGAACCCCAGCCCACCACCGAGCGCAACCAGACCACACGTTTCACGCCCAGCGTGATCTTCCTTGCCCTCAGCCGATGGGCCGCCGCTGCGCTACCTCGGCGGCGATGGCCCTGGCCGCGTCGACGTCCGGACCAGGAGGTTCGACAAAGATGGCGCGCCGGTAGTACTCCAGCTCCCGGATGCTCTCCTGGATGTCGGCCAGCGCACGGTGGGCCAGGCCCTTGGCCGGCTGCCCGAAGTATGTGCGCGGGTACCAGCGCCGGCACAGCTCCTTGATCGATGAAACATCGATCATCCGGTAGTGGAGGTACTCGTCAAAGCGGGGCATGTACCGCGCCAGGAAGCTGCGGTCGGTCGCGATCGAGTTGCCACACAAGGGAGCGGTGCGCGGTTCAGTCACGAACGACCGTACATACGTCATGATCATGTCTTCGGCGTCGGCAACGGTGACCGTGGCGGCGCGAACCTCGTCGGTCAACCCGGACTTGTCGTGCATCTCGCGCACGATCTCCACCATTGATCCGAGAGCCGCGTCCTCCGCGTGGATCACCACATCCACACCGGCGCCGAGAACGTTCAGCTCGGAGTCAGTCACGAGGGCGGCGACCTCGATGAGGACATCCTTTTCGACGTCGAGACCCGTCATTTCGCAGTCGACCCAGACGAGGTGTTCGTTCACGCGGGGGACCCTTCTCCAGAGCCGATCGGAGTTGTGGATCAGCGTGTTCACCTTAGACGTGGCGGCGGAAGACGTGGCGACGGACATCGGTAGACGTGGCGGCGGACATCGGTCAGCCGAGTGCGCCCGGTCGGACCGGCGACACGTCGACGGCGCTTCTGGGTAGGGTGTGGCCAATCCGGGGAAGGGGGTCCACGTGAGCCACCACGCGCCGCCGCGGCCGGGCCGCTGGACGCGCGTACAGACGATCATTGTCGTGGCGGCGGTCGTCGTCGCCGTGTTCACGCACATCCGGTTCGGGCTCCGGAACCACTTCTTCGACCTCACCGTGTACCGCGAGGCGATGCAGTGGTGGACGGGTGGGCATCCGCTCTACGAGTACTCCCGACCTGACGCGACCCAGGGCCAGCTGGGGTTCACCTACCCGCCGGCCGGGGCGTTCGTACTCCTGCCCCTGGCGTACATGAGCTCGACGGTCGGCCTCGTCGCGTTCATCGTCGTGGCCGTGGTGTGCGTGGCCGCCTCGGTGTGGTGGCTCGTGGGCCCGGTCGCACGGCGACACGGGCTGTCTCAGACCTTCGTCTTCGCGGTCGTCTTCCTCCTCGTCTCCGGTCTGGTGCCGGTACGGCTCGGCTTCGACTTCGGCCAGATCAACCCGGTGCTGTGGGCGCTCGTGGTATTCGATCTGGCCGTACTGGCGCCGCGGCAGAGCAGGTTCCTGGGTGTGGGCATTGGCCTCGCCACGGCGATCAAGCTCGTCCCCGGAATCTTCATCGTCTATCTGCTGGTGACCCGACGCGGCCGCGCCACGGTCGTCGCATCGGCGACGGCCGTGCTCGCGACGGTGCTGGCGCACGTTCTCGCGATGAGGGACTCCACCACGTTCTGGACTGACCGGCTACTCAATGGCGAGGGGGTCGGACAGCTGCACTACTTCATGAATCAGTCGCTGAACGGCTTCTTGGCTCGTGAGTTCCTGCCGGACGCTCCGCCGCGGCTGTTGTGGCTGGCACTCGTTGGGCCGGTCTTCATCTACGGCATGTGGCGGGCTCGCCGAGCCGCCCTTGAGGGCGACGAATTGACCGGCATGGCGCTGACGGGTTTCGTGGGCAGCCTCGTCAGCCCGCTGACGTGGGCGCACCACATCTTCTGGTTCGCTCCCGCGATACTGGCGATGGTCGATACCGCCATGGACCGCGCACCGCAACTTGTTGCGGTCCGGTCTGGCCTGCGCAACCGTTGGGCACTCCTGGTTGTATCCGCGATTGTCTATGTCACGGTCACTTTCAACACACTCGAGTACTACGAGTTCAGGTTCCACGCGCCGGGCGGCTGGCTCGGCGTGGTCATGGGTGACTGGTACATCTGGCTGATGCTCGCGCTGTTGGTCGTGATACCCATCGATCCAGCTCGATTGAGCAGTTACCGCGACAGCGCGACTCCCGACGGCGCTCCGGCTCGAGCGGGAAGTCACGTGGCGACGTAGATGTAGGGCGACTCACGGAGAGGCGGCTCCGCGCGGTCGTGGAAACCGACTCCCACTCAACGTCGAGACTCTCGTCGTCCTGGCGGGGACGGCGTGACGCGGTCACGACCTGACGGTGAAGTCGGCGGTGACGATCCCGTTCGTGTCCTCTGTGATCAGCAACGCGAAGGTGAACTTCCAACTCCCCGCGGTCGGCAGCCCGACCTGCGCTGTCGCGTGGTCCGCACTGATCTTGAGGACCGAGGCCTCGATCGGCTCGATGCCCTGGTCGGGCAGCGAGGCCTTGACCGTCCATTGAAGGATCGTGGCGGGCTGACCATCGGGCGTCGTGGCGTACAGATGGAGCTGATTCACGCCGACCGTGGCGGGCGTCAGGTCCACGGTGAGGATGAAACGCTGGTCGCGCATGATTTCGGTCTGCACTGAGGAGGACGCCGCCGTCTCGGCCGAGGTGCGGGCCGGTGTGAGCTGCACGAGCACCGACGTGACGCCGAGGATGACGACGGCGATCGCGGCCTCCGCGATCACGGACCCGCGCAAGCGCCCGGCTGAACGGTCAGCCTGGTCGGCGACCGCGCCGACCATGCGGTGGGAGACCGCGGCGACGAGGAGCACCAGACCGACCAGTGCGACCTTGGCCACGATCACCCAGCCGTACGCCGTACTGAAGAGCGTCGAGAGTGGATTGACCTCGATCAGAGCCTGCGCCGTACCGGTGATCACCAGGACGGCGACCGCGTACGTCGCCCATCGGGACCACACCGGCACGATCGCGCCTAGCTCGGTAGCGTTCGCCCGCGGCAGCAGGAACACCACCAGCATGACCAGGCCACCGAGCCACACGCTCATCGACGCTATGTGAATCATGTCCGAGACCACCGTCAGGGTCGGCAACGGTGATGCGCTCGGGTGTCCGGAGACGGACCATGTCGCTACCGCGATAGTTCCCAGTACGGCGAGCAGAACCCGATCCGCTCCCCAGCCCTTGCCCTGCACAATCGGCCGCACCAACACCAATGCAGCGGCCAGGGCGCCGAGCCGGATCAGGTGGGCCGCGCCGTACTGGCTCGCCAGGACCTCGCGCACCTCTTCGCCGGTGACGTTGCCGAGGCCGCCACCGGCCACATAGGGCACTTGCAGCGCCAGCTCGAGGATCGTCCCGAGCGCCACCAGCCCGGCGCCGATCCAGATCACCCGCGTCGGCCCGATCCGCGAGAGTCGTTGTGGCCAGAGCAGCGCCAGTACCAACACCGAGCCGACGAGGAGCAGCAGGCCCACATACCCCGTCCAGCGGGCGACCGGCAAAGCGGCGAGCACGAATGGCGAGGCTTGCGCCTCGTCACCGCTCGCGCTTGGCGGGCCCCCCGGCGAGACCTGCTTGTAGGAGAAGCTGAACGCACCGCCGACCGGGTGGCTGTCCGCGGAGATCACTCGAAACGTGACGAGATAGGTGCCGACCGCCTCAAACGGCCGTACTGGAATGATCAACTGCAAACCGGAGGAACGCGCCTGGTTGCGGTCGATCCGGGTCCCGTCCGGAGCGATGACGCGGATCTTGCCCTGAACCGGGTTGACCGTCTCCGTGAACGTCAGGACCACCTGGGTCGGTGACTCCTGAACGATCGAGTCCGCCGCGGGACTGCTGCCGACGAGCGCCGCATGTGCGCTCGCTGGGGAGGCGGGACCGACCAGGACGGCCACCAGCCCCAACATCATCGCGATGAGCACGGTACGGGCGCGGCGGACGCGGGCGCTGGAGCGGTTGGGGTCGTGGTCCCGGCGGGGGCGGCGGGCGACGGTCACCCGGCAATCATGCCGAGTCTCACCACAGTTGCGACGCAGGGGTGCTTGGGTCACGCGGTGGCTCGTATTGGCGGTACCCGCCGGGCGAGCAGCCACAACAGTCCGGCCTGCACGACGGCGATCGCGTGAACCGCCACCCGGCTCGCCGTGACGACGCCTTGCGTCACGTCGAGGGCGCTGATCATTACGAAGCACAACACGAGGGTCATCACGACCGGCGCAAAGAAACGGGCGTACTCGGGGTACCACGCGGCGATCAGAAGCCCGACCGACAGGGCAATGTCGAACGCGGCGACCTCGCGACCTGCGTGCGCGTCGTGGCCGACGGCGCCCAGCAGGTCCGGCACCGCCACGAACAGCTGGACCACGGCGAGCAGACCGAGACTCCAGCGAAGCCCGGCCCACCGTTGGGCGGTTGGTCGTCTGGACGACGGCACTACGTTCTCGCGTCGCGCGGCGGCGAGTATCGCGGCGGTCAAGTCTGGTACCTCCACGGATTGCACACGCACGATTCGGGTCAACTGTTCAGCCCGGGTGAGCCAGTCTCGGCAGGCCGCGCAACCGTCGAGATGGGCGTCGATCTCGTAGCTTGGCTGGGTCTCAGCCTCGCCGTCGAGTCGGGCCGAAAGCGCAGCTTGGACCAAGTCGCATCGCATGCCCGGATAGTCGGTCTGGATCTGCGTCGAGTTCCGCGCGACTCACCTCTCACCCGCAACTCATCGTTGGCGCGTACTGTTGCTCGCCGTGGCCATCGATTCCGCCTCATTCGACGGTACGACGCGCGTCGATGGCGCGCGCGATGAGGCGACCGAGTGGGCGCTGGCGGCTCGGGCCGGCGATCCAGTCGCGACGGCCGCGTTCGTTCGAACCACTCAGGCCGAGGTGTGGCGCCTCGTCGCGTCGCTGGTCGATGCCGGAACTGCTGACGACCTCACGCAGGAGACATACCTGCGGGCGTTCCGAGCCCTGCCGGCGTTCGAGGGCCGGGCCAGCGTCCGTACCTGGCTCTTCGGTATCGCCCGCCGAACCTGCGCCGACCACATCCGGAGCGCGGTACGGCGGCGGGCTCTACTGAGCCGGGCGGCCGCGTTGAATGCGACCGAGCCGATCGACGACGACCCTTCGGGCGCGATCGGCGCCACGGAACTGTTGCGGCGACTCAACTCCGCGCAGCGTGAGGCATTCGTACTCACTCAGGTCATCGGACTGTCCTATGAGGAGGCTGCCCAGAGCCTCGGCGTGCCGATCGGCACGATCCGGTCACGGGTGGCCCGGGCCCGCGTCGAACTCGTGGCGGCGGTCTCACAGGCTCTGGTGGTCTAATTCCCGGCTCATTCCCAGCGTTACCCGGGGAACCGGATCGTCGGGCGGGACAGACTAAGTACCGTGCGTATTCCGGACACGGCGTTGCCGTGGTTGAGCACGGCGGCCCGGCTCGTACTGGGTGTGGTCTGGATCGTGGCCGGAATATCGAAAATCGGCGATATTGCCGCGAGCGGGCGATCGGTCGCCGCCTATCGCATTTTTCCTTTTGAGGCGTCACGGTTCATCGGCGCCGTGCTGCCATTTCTGGAGATTGCGCTCGGGTTGCTGCTCCTGCTGGGGCTGGCCACGCGCCTGGCGGCCGCCGTCTCGGCCGGACTGCTGGTCGTGTTCATCGCCGGGATCGCGTCGGTGTGGGCCCGCGGTCTTCGGATCGACTGTGGCTGCTTTGGGAATGGCGGTGATTTGGCCGCAAACGTACGTCCTGCGTACTTTACTGAAACCGTTCGGGACATCGGGTTGCTACTCGTCGCCGGGTTCCTGGCCTGGTTTCCGGGCAGCCGGTTCTCCCTGGACGCCCGACTGCTGGACGGAGGACCGCGCCCGTGAGCAAGCGCACGCGCCAGAAGCAGGCCAACCGGATGGTGCGGGAACAACTCGCCGCCGAGCGGCGCCGCAAGCGGACGATCTGGATCAGCGTCATCGGCGTCCTCGTTCTGATCATCGCCGGTGTGGTCGGCTGGGGATTGCTGCGGTCCCAGACGCCGGAATCGTTCGCCTCACCGGCCGGAGTGACCGACGACGGCGGAAGCAAGTCGGGCCTCGCGGTGGCCGGCAGCGGCCCGGACACCGTCGAGGTGTACCTGGACTTCTTGTGTCCCGCCTGCCGCAACTTCGAATCGACGGCCACCAATACCATCAACCAGATGATCGCCGACAACAAGATCCGACTGGTGTGGCACCCGCTCGGCTTCCTCGACAGCCAGAGCAATCCGAGCGGCTACTCGTCCCGGGCCGCAAACGCGGCCGCGTGCGCCGCCGACGCCGGGAAGCTCAAGGAGTACGGCGAGGCGCTGTTCGCCAACCAGCCGGCCGAGGGCAGTGCGGGACTCAGCGACGACCAGCTGATCGATCTTGGCGGCCCGGTCGGGCTGAACGCACCGTCGTTCGCGGCGTGTGTGCGAGACATGAAGTACAAGGACTGGGTATCGAACGTGAACAACAAGGCCGCGCAACGAGGCCTCTTCCAAACCCCCACGGTCTACGTCAACGGAAAGGAACTCGAGCAGCCGACGCCCGCGAGTCTCTCGGCGGCGGTCGGCTGACCCGCGCCGCTCGCGCCCCCTCGGCCGCCCTTGACGCCGCGATCTTGGAAATATGCGCGTGGTTCGATCTCCGATCGCGCGTATTCTGCCAAGGTCGCCGAGTTCCCGGGCCGTGGGGCGGTGCTCGTGCCGGCAGCGCTCCTAGGCGGCCTCGTCGGTGACGGGTCGAAGCCGGTCGCTCCACCTGTCTTCGATGCGCAGCAACTTCCAGGCGACGATCGCGACCATCCACGTGACCAGGAACAGGGCCACGATGGCGTACCCGACATGGTTGAGATCGAGGTCGGCGATGACACGCAACGGACCAGCGGTGATGCCGGTCTTGTCGGCAAGTATCGAGATAAGTTCGACGCCGCCGATGATCAGTGCTACGGCGACCGACAGAGCCGTGATCGTGATGTTGTAGTACACCTTCCGGACCGGCTTGGAGAACGCCCAGCCGTACGCGAAGTTCATGAATGAGCCGTCGATGGTGTCCAGCAGGCTCATGCCCGCCGCGAAAAGGATCGGCAGGATCAGGATGGCGTACCACGGCAGCTCGAACGCGGCCGCGCCACCGGCCAGCACCAGCAGGCCGACCTCGGTCGCGGTGTCGAAGCCGAGACCGAAGAGCAGGCCAACGGGGTACATGTGCCACGGCTTGCGGACGGCCTTCGTCACCCGGCCGAGGATGCGGTTCATGAACCCGCGCCGGTTGAGCTGATCCTCGAGTTCGGACTCGTCGTAGTGGCCGTGACGCATGCGTCGGAACACCTTCACGATGCCGACGAGTACCACGAGGTTGATCAACGCGATGAGCATGAGGAAGGTGCCCGAGACGGCGGTGCCGATCAAACCCGTGGTCTGCTGCAGTCCGGACGACTCGTCTCCGACCTGACCCGCCAGCGCGCGCACACCGATGCCCAGAAGGAAGCACAGTCCAAAGACGACGGACGAATGCCCCAGGGAGAACCAGAACCCGACCGACAGCGGACGTTGACCGTCGGCCATGAGCTTGCGGGTGGTGTTGTCGATGGCGGCGATGTGATCCGCGTCGAACGCGTGCCGCATGCCGAGGGTGTAGGCGGTGACGCCCAGTCCGATGCCGAAGATCTGGCCGCCGACGTCGTACTGCTGCGGGGCGATGATCGCCACAAGGGTGAACCAGCCGACGATATGCAGCGCCGCGATGAACCCCGCCATGCCGATCAGGCTTCGCCATTCGTGCCTGGACAGGCGGTTACGGATCGGCGTCTTGGGTGGAGCCAGCATGGCAACTCTCCCGTCCAGCGGCGTCGGATCTGAGCCCAGGCTATTTCGAATCGGTGCTTGTTGCAAGCTAGTTGCAACAGCCTCTGACTGGCGACCAACGCCTCGACGGTATGGTGCGGGTATGACAACTCGTCTCGAACCAGGTGACCCGGCACCCAACTTCGCGCTCACCACCGACACCGGCGAGACGCTGCGCTTGGCCGACCTGGCCGGAAAGCGAGTCATCCTGTACGCCTATCCGGCCGCGATGACGCCCGGCTGCACAACCGAGGCCTGCGACTTCCGGGACTCCTTGTCGTCCTTGGCCGCTCGGGGACTGTCGGTGGTCGGCATATCACCCGACTCAGCGCGGAAGCTGGCGGAGTTCCGGGAACGGGACGGGCTCACGTTCCCGCTCGTGTCCGACCCGGACAAGGCTGTACTGACCGCGTACGGGGCATACGGAGAGAAGCAGAACTATGGCCGTACGGTCATGGGCGTCATCCGATCGACTTTCGTGATCGGCCCCGACGGACGCATCGAGAAGGCGTACTACAACGTGAAGGCGACCGGGCACGTCGCCAAGCTCCGCCGCGAACTCGGCATCGGCTAGCCCGCGCACTTCGGCGATCTTGGATAAATACGCGTTAGTCGATCTCTTTTCGCGCGCCTTTCTCCAAGGTCAACGGCGTGTCACCAGGTCGCGAGCAGATCCGGCCACGCTACGTGGAGGTCTGGGTGGAGTGCCAGGGTGGCGACCTCGCTGAGCGGGACCCACGCCGCTTCGTCGGTCTCCCATCCCAGCGACAACCTGATCTTGGGTGTATCGGGAGCGACCGTGGCGATGACGTAGGTGTAGCGCCATACGCCGTGGTCGAGGCCGGGCATGGTGCGGCCAACGACGATCGCGCTGGCGGGGATGCCGAGCTCCTCATCAGCCTCGCGGATCGCGCACTCCTGCGGGGACTCGTTGCGGTCCAGGGCACCGCCGGGGAAGGCCCAGGTGCCGGGCCGGTGAACGTACATCGACCGTCGGGCGAGGAGCACCGCGCCCGAATCGTTGGTCAACACCAGACCGGCCGCGCCGTACCGTCCATAGTGGAATCGTCCACATCGGCACGGCACCATCTGGCTCACTCGACGACCGTAGCCCGCCCGCGCCACAACGCCCAGCCCACGACGCCTCGGCCCTCACCCTCTGGTGCAACGACCGTGTCTGACTGCGATCGATCATGGAGAATTCTTGTCGTACCTTCGTTCTATTCTCAGGCCATGAAATACACCCCCGAAGTGTTGGCCGAAGCGGCTCGAAAGTCGACGACTATTGCCGGCGTCCTCCGGATCCTGGGCATTCCGTATACGGGCGGATCTCATTCCCACATCAAGCGCCGTCTTGTCGACTTGGGCATCGATACGACCCATTTCACCGGGCGAGGCCATTATCTCGGCCGGACCTCCCCTAACCGCCTTACGCCTGCGCAGGTCCTCGTCATTCGACCCGCGCACCGGCGGCGCGCACCCGGCTCTCTGCTCACCAAGGCACTCATCGCCGTCGGTGTCCCACTCAGATGCGACATCTGCGGTATCGGTCCAGAGTGGAATGAACGGCCACTCGTTCTTCACGTCGATCACATCAACGGGGACTACAACGACTGCCGGCGCGAGAATCTGCGGTTTCTCTGTCCCAACTGCCACAGCCAGACGTCGACCTTCGCCGGACGCGGAAAACGTCCCTCGCCCGAGGACGCAGCTCGACGCGGCCCAAAATCGGCCACGGCGCCGCCCGCAACCCCGATGACCGTCGCCCAGGCGGCCAAACTTCTGGGGTGCTCGCCGAGCCATTTCTACCGGCTTCGCAAACACATTTCCAATCAGGATGGAAAGGTCGATCCTCTCATCGGGCGCGATCAGAAGCGAACCAGCAACCGAGGCAACCGAGCGCGGGCGATCATCAACTGTGCGCTCGCTTTTCCGAACGAGGGGCCGCGAAAAATAGTGCAAAGACTCCGCGACAACGAGAACGGTGGCCTGATCGTCTCCCACGGAACCGTGAGCAATGTTCTTCGCGCGGCTGGTCTCAACCGAGCGGATGATCGTAGCCGCGTCGTGGAATCCGGTTAGTTGGCGGCCAAGCCCGACCCGTACACTCCCACCTGATGCGGGAGTGGCGTAACAGGCAGCCGCGCCAGGTTTAGGTCCTGGTGCCTTCGGGCGTAGGGGTTCGACTCCCCTCTCCCGCACATCAGCGGAGGCGGAGCGCTCCAATGAGAGCCTCCGCCTTCGTTCAGAGGGCCGTTACGGAATCGCCGAGCGCGATGTGGCCGCGGTTGTCGGGAATCAGGTAGGTCGCAAAGAGCAGGTCCTGGTCGACGTTGCGATACCGGCCAAGGGTGCGCAACGGCTCCTTGCCCTTATCGCCCGACTCCTGGTCGATTGTCGTGACGAGGCACCGATCGTTCGGCTTGGCCACCCGGAACGTCACCTCGCCGATGCGGATCCGGCGACCAGTCCATTCGTCCTCCACCCAGGCCGGAGCGCCCGAGATGACCAGGTTCGGCCGGAAGCGAGTCATGGGCAGAGGTCCTTCAAGGGAGCCCGACTCCGCGATGAGATCGTTGAGCGCGTCGAGCGAGGCCGCATTCGCCAACCCGACCGGATAGCCGTCGGCGAAGCCGACCCGGTCCGAGTCCTCGCCGAAGTCCGGATTCACTCGACGCCGCGTGGGATCGTCGAGCCACACGAGCCGTACCTTGCGCTGCAAGGCGAGACTGAGCCAGTTGTCCGCCTCGGCGCCGGCGAGCGACGCAGGACCGGTGAACCGGAACACGACGACATCCACGAGATCCGCGACAACCGGGGACGCCACCGCAAGGTCGGGCAGGCCTTCCGCACGAAGGTTCAGCCCACGTTCGGTCGGAGTCGGCCTAATCCGGAAGAGATGCTTCAGCTCCCGCTGGGTGATGGCCACGCCAGTCTCCGGATCGACAACGAGCCAGCGGCGATCCCCGGCCAGCCCCCAGGGCTCGACCTGGGCCCGGTCGAGCTCGACGCGATAGCAGCCCTTGATCGGATAGATGGCGATGGCGGAGACATGCATGGCGCTACCGTCGCACACGTTGGCTGCGTGGAGGCGCCCCGGCCCGCCAACGTGCGACGATCAACCCTGTGGCGCATCCACACGAACACACCCATACGCACGAGGACGAGCGCGAGCACAACGAGCACGACCACGAGCACGACCACGAGCACGACCACGAGCACGACCAGCACGAGCACGGTGGCCTGCTCGGCCGAATCCGGCACGTGATCATGCCGCACTCGCACGACTCGGTGTCTACAGTGGACTCTGAGCTCGAGACGAGTCGGGAAGGCGTTCGCACGCTATGGCTGTCGTTGGCATTGCTCGGGGCGACCGCCCTCATCCAGGCGGCGGTCGTCGTCTGGTCGGGCTCGGTGGCGTTGCTCGGGGACACTCTCCATAATGTCGCAGATGCGCTGACCGCCGTACCGCTGCTGTTTGCCTTTCTTGTCAGCCAGCGTCCGCCCTCGCGGCGGTATACGTACGGCTACGGACGAGCCGAGGATCTCGCCGGCATCGTGATCGTAGCGTTTATCGCGATCTCGGCGGTCGCGGCCGGATGGGCGGCGATCGACCGGCTGCGCCACCCCGCCGACGTCAGCTACCTCGCCGCGGTCGCCGGGGCGGCCGTGATCGGCTTTCTCGGTAACGAGGCCGTGGCGCAGTTGCGGACCCGGGTCGGTCGACGGATCGGATCGGCCGCACTCGTTGCTGACGGCCTGCACGCCCGCGCCGACGGTTACACATCGCTGGCGGTTCTGGTAGGCGCGGGTGGTGTCGCCATTGGGTGGCGCTGGGCGGATCCGGTCGTTGGCCTCGCCATTACCGTGGCCATCCTCGGTGTGCTCTGGCAGGCGGCCAGGGAGATCTACCGCCGGCTCATGGACGCCGTCGATCCGTCCACTGTGGATGCCGTCGAGGCCGTGCTGCGCGGCACAGACGGCGTGCGTTCCGTCGGGTCGGTCCGGCTCCGCTGGATCGGTCACAAACTGCGAGCCGAGTGCGACATTGTCGTGGACGCTCAGCTGACCGTTGTCGCGGCGCACGCCGTGGCGGTCGAAGCCGAGCACCGGCTCATTCACGTGGTGCCCCGGCTGACGGCAGCGCTCGTACACGCCGATCCCGAGCCGCACGAGGGTACCGACCATCACGCTGACCTGGCCGACCATCAACGAACCTGATCGGCAACGAACAACGGTTGGGCCACGGTGAGGTGCAATATTTCGCCATTAGTACGGCAGGCCACAAACGCACTGATCGCCACGCGGAACGAAAGCACTTCGGATGCGGTGACAAAGCGTCAGGATGCCGTTTTGCGTCACCGTCGGCTATTGTTTGGCGCGTGGGCCAACAGGGACCGCCGGTTGGCTTCGGTGATTATCTCCGGAATGCCATCCACGCAGCGGGCTTCGCGACTCCGACCCAGTTCGCGCGTGCCGTGAACACGGATCCGTCCGTTGTTCTTCGCTGGCTCAGCGAGGACCAGCGGCCGACTATTCGTTCGTTGGAACGGGTCGCGCCCAAGCTCGGCAAGTCAATCAACGAAATGGTCGGCGCCGCCTATCCGGACCGACTGGGCGATGCAACGCCCGCGACCGGGGCGCGCCTGCACACCTTGGGCTACGAGGTGGGCCGAATGCTGGCGAGCGACTCACCCATCTCGGTGGCGGACCGCGACGCGCTGACCGCCGTACTGAATCGGATGCTCGAGCCGTACCGGCGTGATATGCGCCGCCGCAACCGCACCGCCAACCCTTCGCAACCTTCGGCCGAAACGGCGCCAATGGCCCGTCCCGCCTGATTGGCGACGTCGAAAGCGGGCGTCCGCGACGCGGCGGGACACAATTTCGTTGCGGCCGCAATAAGCCGTTCGCACGGCTGGTACGAGCAGGCGTTCGATTACTTCGGCCACATCGATGTATTGAGGCGACGATTCGTCATCGCTAGCCTGAGGCTTCCTTCCACCGAGCGGTCCCCCCGTGAAAGGAGCCAGCCCGTGGTCGAGCGTGCCGAGCCCGCCCGGAACGTAGCGCCATTTCAGCTCACTCCGTTGCTGCTCACGAGCCTCACCGCGGCCCTTCTGTGCACCGTCGGGCTGGCCGTGCTCTGGTACCTCGATGTGAACTCCGTTCCGGGCCCGCCACCGCCGCCAGGCAGCAGGCCTCCTCCCCCGTCCTCGCCCTACATCCACGCGACGCTCATTGTGGCGGCCGCAAGCTTCGTTATCGCCTGGGTCGCTGTCCTCGCGGCCGCGGTACGCGATCACGTGATGCGGCGGATCGATCAGATCGCTGATCGGGTTGCGACGGCCGCGATGGAGTTTGCCGAGCAGCGAGAGGAGGAGGGAGTGTTCCGCGGCATCAAGATTGCCACTGACCAGGGTCCCGATCCGGACCCGGGTTCGACCGGTCACATCGTGCCGTTCCACCGCTAAGTTGGCAGGCGACGGTCCGCGCTCGCTCCTCGTTCCTCGGAGCTCGTGCTCCCTGTCGGAGCCAGCCGGCGACAGTCCGCGCTCGCTCCTCGTTCCTCGGAGCTCGTGCTCCCTGTCGGAGTTAATGTCTCGGTATGACTGAGGCCGTCGAGCCCATGGTCGGTTTCGGCCCGAAGCAGGCCTGGCTGGCCATCCGCGACGGCGACGTCGAACTGGTCAGCGCCGTGTTAGGCCTACGCGACCTCGGGCCGGTGTCCTGGCGGGCCGGCATCGATCTGGCCTACCTGACCGATGACCGGGTAGTACTCACGCCACCTATACCGGGAGCCGACCAGGCAAGCTGGCTGCTCGCCGTCGGACGATGGCTCACGCGATCACCATCCACAGTGGAGTTGTCCGACATCCTCGGCACCGAGGTGCAGTACTTCGCGACGGATCGGGTGGTAGAACTGCACCGGTGGCAGCGCGCCCGCGAAGGGGAGTTGGTGCGATCCTTCGCCTACCTCGGCGAGACTGGCGAAATCACAGACTGGCGAGGGGAACCCGACGAGACCGAGCGCGCGGTCGGGCTGACCCCGGGGATCGACGATGAGACCGACGTGCTCGTGGGCGAGACGGACGTGATGCGGATCGCGGCCGCGTGGAGCGTGTCCCCGATCGACCTCGACGGACGGCCAGCGCCAGGCCCGCTCCGCGCCGCTGCCGCGCCGTGACGGGCGCAGACCTTGTCGCGCGAGTCAGCGGGTACGTAGGTTGAGCCCATGCTAGAACCGCGGCCGGCGCAGGCGCCACTTGATGATCGATCGCGGTGGATCGACCTCGACGGTCCGGTCCACTACCTTGACTTTGGCGGCCCGAGCGACGGGCCGGTTGTTGTATGCGTGCACGGGCTGGGCGGTTCGGCCGTCAACTGGGTCGCGATCGCACCGCTGTTGACCGACCGATGTCGTGTGCTCGCCCCGGACCTGGCCGGGCATGGCCTCACCCAGTCTTCGGGCCGGGGAACGTCGGTGATGGCGAACCGTGGGCTGCTGCACCGCTTTATCGAGTCGGTTACCGACGGCCCCGTGATCCTGATGGGCAACTCGATGGGCGGGATGATCTCACTGCTGCAGGCCGGCACGGCGCCTGCGCTCGTCGCGGGCCTGATCCTGGTCGACGCGGCATTGCCGATGGTGCCGGCGCGTCCGGATCCGGTGGTGACGACGTTGTTTGCGATGTATGCGACGCCCGTGCTGGGCGGAATATTGATGGATCGACGCCGCAAAATGTCACCGGAAGCGGCGGTCGCCGCGACGCTCTCGCTCTGCTGCGTTGACGTCGCACGGATACCCGCCGATGTCGTGGCCCAGCACGTGGAGGTGGCTCGACGAAGGGCAGGCGTCACGGGCATCGAACAAGACTTTCTCGCCGCTGCCCGTTCCGTTCTGTCGACGGCCGGCTACGTGAGGGGCTGGCCGTACCGGCGAATCATCCGGACGATCCAGTCGCCGGTCTTGTTGGTGCACGGCGACCGGGACCGTTTGGTACCGCTGGCCGCCGCCAAGGCCGCCGCGCGCCAGAACCCATCGTGGTCGCTGACCGTACTGCGCGATCTCGGCCACGTGCCGCAACTGGAGGCGCCGAAGCAAACCGCGAACGCGATCCTCGACTGGCTCGACTCGGCTGGAAAGCCCGCGGTCCGGGCGGCCACGAGCGGACCGCAGGTTGCGTAAGGGGTAAATCGGGGAGCAGGCGGCACCGCCGTGCCCATACCGCGACCACGGGTTGGGTCGAGCCGTAGACCGCGCATCGGCCTCGTGCTGGGCGCTGGCGGCGTTCTCGGCGGCGCCTGGATGGCCGGAGCGCTCGTCGCACGGCAGCATCGGCTGTCCCGTCCGCTCGGCGGCGTTGACCTGATCGTCGGTACCAGCGCCGGCAGCGTACTGGCCGCCGCACTACGCTGCGGCGTCAGCGTCGACCAGATCGTCGATCATCAGCGCGGATCCCGGCTCGCGGGCCTGCCGAATCTGAGTCAACTCGATCGGGACACCGGACCATTGCCGCCGTTGCCCCGACTCCGGATCGGTTCGCCGCGCCTGCTCGCCGCGCCGCACCGGGTTCGACCGTGGGTCGTGGCCGGCGGGCTGATACCAGAAGGACGGGGACAGCTGAAGCAGTTGGGCTCGTTGGTCGACGCGATGCTCGCCCAGGATGGCGGCGAGAACCGGCCGGTTCGCGGCGAGACCTGGATCGTGGCAGTCGATTACGGTCGGGGCCGTCGCGTCGTCTTCGGGCGCCCGGGCGCGCCGACCGTGTCGCTGGCCGACGCGGTGGTCGCCTCGTGTTCCATTCCCGGATGGTACGAACCTAAGATCATCAATGGTCATCGGTACGTCGACGGCGGCGTCCGCTCGAGTACCTCGTTGGACCTGGTGGCGAAGGCTGACCTTGACGAGGTCTACGTGGTGGCGCCGCGGGCGAGCTACGTGATGGACCGTTCGTGGAATCCGGCGACCCGGCTCGAGCGAATGGTTCGCAGAGTCGTCACGATCGCTCTCGGAGGAGAAGCGGACAAGGTACGCGCGGCCGGCACGGCGGCCTGACCTACTCAGGACGGCGTCGTCGGGGTTGGCGTGCGCGGGCGCCGCGGCGCCGGTCGGGTGGCCTTGGGCACGGCCGCCTTCCGAGCCTTGGCGGGCGCCACTGGGGCGGCCGGCGTCGCGCGCTGGAGAAGTTCGTCGATGCCCGTACGGATCCCCGCGCTCAGCACGCCGATGTCGGGTACGGAGTCGAAGTCCGCGTTGATCCCGAAGTTGAGCTGATCGAGGTACGAGAAGATGCCGATCGCGGTACGAATGTTATTTCCGATCGGCACGTACGGGTGGATCTCGACCATCCGGCGCCCGAGCATGTAAAGCGGCACGCGCGGTCCCGGAACGTTGGTGGTCGCCGTCTGCATAACCGGTTGCGGGAACCGGAAGGCCAGCCGCGTTCCCGATCGCGAGCAGGGTCGGCGCCGCAAACCCGGCGAGTTCGGTCAGCGCCTCGGCACCCACCGCCTGCCGGGTGTTCTTGATGTCGTCCATCTGCTGCCGGATCTGAAACAGCCGCCGCTCCGGATCCGGCTTCACCAACCGGAAGGTTGACCAGCACCGCGGAGACCCGGTTGTTCAACGTGCCGCGCTCGGCTTCGGTCCGAACCGACACCGGCACGAGCGAACGGACCACCTGGCCATCGACCAACTCCGCTCGCCCGTTGAGCAGGTCGCGGAAGCCAGCGGTGACCGCCGCCAGTACGACGTCGTTGACCGTGCCACCGAGCGCGGTGCGGATCTGCTTGACGTCGCTCAGATTGGCCTGAACCCAATCCCAGCGCCGGTGCGGGCCGCTGGGACCGTTGAGGGAACGCGGGGTGCGACCGCTCAGTCGGCGGGCGGTGGCTGGAAGTCCCCGGCCGAAGGCCAACAACTGCTGCCGGTTAAGCAGCCCACCCGCCAACGCCGGTACCTTCGTCAGCTGCTGCCACGGTGCACCGACCACATCGCGTAGCCCGCTCAGCATCAGACCCGCGGTCGAAGGCTCGGCCGCCGGCGTCCAGTCGCTCGCGGTCGAGATCTCCGCGTCTGGACTCGCATCGAGGAGCAGCGCGGCGAGATCCCAGCCGGCGATGCCGTCGATCATGCAGTGGTGAACCTTGGAAATGATCGCCCAACGGTCGTTCGTGAGCCCTTCGACCAGATACATCTCCCAAAGCGGCTTGGTGAGGTCCAGGCGCTGGGCGAACACTCGACCCGCGAGATTCCGCAGCTGCTCCTCGCCTCCGGGCCTCGGCACGGCCGTGTGCCGGACGTGATACAGGATCTCGAAATGCGCATCGTCTGTCCACACCGGACGGCCGATGTGCAGCGGAACGGTCCGGACGCGCTGCCGGTACCGCGGCACCTGTCCGAGCTTGGCCACCAGGAGACGTACCAGGTCACCGTACGACGGCGGCGGCCCTTCAAATACCGCCACCGATCCGACGTGCATGGGGGTGTTCTCGTCCTCGACGAAATAGAATCCGGCGTCCTGCGTGCTCATCCGCTCCATGCGCACCGTCCTCTGGCAGCACCCGCCCGTGCGCCTCAACCTACACCTGATCCCCGGGCGCACATGATCAGCACCGGACTCAGACCACTTCGAGCGTGCCCGTCATGCCGCTGCTGACGTGATACAGGCACGGAAACGGATAGCGGCCGGGCTTGTCGACGGTCACCCGTACCGTGCGGGTATCCCCGCCGTTGAGGTTGCCCGTCGCGGCGGTGCCCGGCTCCACCTCGACGTCGTGGGCCGTCGTACCGGCATTGTGGAACATGAACTCGATGACACCCGTGTGCGCCTGCACGAGCGACGGCGTGAACCGCAGGTCGTCCCCGGCGGTCACGTCGATTCGCTGCACGCCGTCTGATCCGGCCGTCGCCACCACGGGTACTTCCGACGGCGACGATCCAGCAGCGATCCCCGCCCCGCCCGGACCGCCCTCGGGTCCCCAGATCGAGCATCCGGCCGCGCCAACCAGGGTTGCCATTATCAGCGCGAGCGCCGCCAGCCGTACGGTCACAACGCCTCCAGCAGGGCCTGGCCGACATACGATCCAGGCGCCACCCCGGTGGGCATGGCGAACAGCGCGCTCGTCTCGTGGCGGATGAACCGGCCCAGCGCGTCGCTGCCGACCAGCCGTTGTTGTACCGGAATGAATCCCCGGCGCGGATCGGCCTGCCAGGCAAGAAAGAGCAGGCCGGAGGCGTCACCGTCCACAAAGGAGAAACCACGGCGGAGCATCGCCGCGCCCTCGTTCGCGGCCGGCGCGGCGAGGCGGATGTGGGCATCGTCGGGGATGACGAGATTGCCATCCGGCCCGCGAGCGCCGAAGTCGGGTGGGGTCCGCTCATCGCCGCCGGTCAGCGGAGCGCCGTCATCACGGCGGCGGCCGATGACCCGCTCCTGCTCCGCCGGTGCCAGCCCATCCCAACTGTCGAGCAGCATCCGGATCCGGCGCACCACCAGGTACGACCCACCGCGCAACCAGGCCGGGGCATCCGGGGCGACGAAGATCTTCGCCGCGAAGTCCGGATCGGACGGTCGCGGGTTGTGGGTGCCGTCGACCTGTCCCATGAGGTTTCGGCCGGTGGCCACCTCGGAGCCCGTACCGCGGGCGGCGTTGAACCCCGACTGCTGCCAGCGCACCCGGGCTGAGCCGGCGGCGAGCCGCCGCAGTACCCGGGCCGCGTGGGCGACCACGACGGGATCTTCTGCGGCGACAACCACGCCGAGGTCGCCATCGCTGCGCGTCTGGTCGAGGCGTTCGCCAGCGAACGCGGGCAGTGGCTGTAATGCGTCGGGCCGCGCCGTGGCAGGGATTCCGGCCTTGCCGAATAGCGACGGTCCAAACCCGACAGTCACGGTCAATGCGGCTGGGCCGAGCCCATCAACCACGGCGTCATCGGTCGCCCCGACTGGCTGACCGGCGGTGAGCCGGTCGGCCGCGTCGCTCCAGCGCCGCAAAAGGGCCCGCAACGCCTCGCCTCCGACCGCGGGCTCGAGATCGAAGGCCGCGACCCAGGCATGCGCCTGGGGCCGCGACGGTGTCACGATTCCGGCCTGCTGCAGACCCCGAAACGCAATCGCCCGGGTCCCCACCTCGTCCAGCAACGGTCCCGCGGGCGCGGCCACGCTACCCGACCGATTCCCGGCGGTGACTCCGACCGTGCCACCGGCGAGCGCCCCGAGCGCCCCCGCCGCGAGCAGACCGGCGACTTGCCGCCGACCCAGGCCGTGCGTTGGCTCCGCCGGATCCTCTGGTACGGCCTGGACGGGCCCGCCTTGCCCCGGTACGGCCGCGGCCTCCGTCGCCTCGCCCGGCCACGGGCGGTCGGTCGGGGGGTGGCGGCGCAGCAACACCGGCAAGACCAGGATGAGACCGACGCCAAGTCCGACCACGAGCGCAACGGCTGCGCGATTCAGATTCGGCGGAAGGGCCGTCGGCGAGGACGACCGCCACCACACCGGTGCGTCGTCGAGCGCCATCTGCACCGCGACCAATGCGCCGAGGCCGGCCGCGAGCCAGGCCGCCCGGGTGTGCCGGCGACCGAGCAGCCACGCGGTCAGGATCGCGAACGGCCAGACGAGGAAAGCGTCCGCGCCGAACAACGCGGACAGCTTCTGCGGCACGCTTCCGGCAGTGACGACCATGGCACCCAAACCGTGGGCGAGCTCGGCGAAGACGAGGAGCCCGACCGCGGTAGCGAGCGCGCGGTGCGGGCGGGACAGAAAAGCCGCGGCGATCACGGCGCCCGCGACCACGATCACGAGCAGGAACCAGGGCCACGGCGCCGGCCCGGGCACCCAGTCCAGCGTGCCGGTCGCGGTCAACCGCTGCGCGCCGTAGTAGAGCAAGACCGTCCAGGCACTGATCCGGTGCGGCGCCGTGGGGTCAGCGGCAACCGCGGGCGGCAGCGTCTTCAGCATCCAGTGCACCCGGTGGTCGTGCCAGCGCCACAACGGATCAGAGGAGACCTTACGCCACGCCGGTGGCCCTTTGCCGTCGGCGGCCGGCGGCACGACCGCCGTGGAGAAACGGTCGACATTCAGGTAGGTGGCCGGGGAGTTGTCGTTGAGGAACACTCCGGATCGACCGACCCGCGCGTACGGTTCGCCACCGTATCCGGCCACCGTGACCTCGGTGTCGGTGTCGTTGCGCAGTTCCAGTCGGCTCCCGTTCTCAATGACGCGCAGCGTCAGGCCGGGCACAGCTGGCGCGAGCGCGGACAACGTGGTCTGGAAGTTCGTCGCGCCAACCCCACCGACCTGGTGCGCGAGCGCGGGGGCGGCCGGCGCAATCGCGAAGGCGAACCCGACCAGTGCGGCCACGGCGCGTGGCCACCACCGGGCTCTGTCACGCGCCACCGTTCACCTCTCAGCCTTCCGCGAATGCCGCCGCGGTCGCGCTGACCCTACCGTGGCTAGCTGTAGACGCCGCCCGCCCGGATCGCGATATCGTCGCGAAACCGGTTACCAGGAAGGGATGCGACGATGGGGGATGCCCCGACGGGGAGCGCGAGCTCCGAGGAACGAGGAGCGAGCGCGGACCGTCGCACGCCAGCCCCGACGGGGAGCAAAGCGCGACAGACCGTACCGCGTTGGGAGCGGTACGTAGCGATCGGTGACAGCAGCACCGAGGGCCTTGACGACCCGGACGGCGAGGGGGGGTTCCGCGGTTGGGCGGATCGCCTCGCCGGCCACATCGCCAACCACCAGGGCGGGATCGAATACGCGAATCTGGCCATCCGCGGCCGTACCAGCGCGCATATCCTCGCCGAACAATTGCCGATCGCGCTCTCCATGCGTCCGCACCTGGCCACCGTCGTCGCCGGCATGAACGACATCCTTGCGCCGGGATTCGAGCCGGTCGCCACGGCGGCGGTCGTGGAGCAGATGTTCCGGGAGCTGACCGAGGCGGGAGCAACCGTGCTCAGCCTCACCCTGCCCGATCCGACGCCCAACCTGCCCCTCACCCGCGTGATTCAACCCCGACTGGTCGCCTTCAATCGAGAACTGATGGCCGCCGCCGAACGGAATGGAGTCATCATGGTGGATCTCGGGTCGTTTAGGGACGGCTCGAACCCTCGGCTGTGGAGCGATGACCGGCTACATGGCAACAGCGATGGCCACGAGTTGGTGGCTTGGGCGCTGGCCCACGGGCTCGGCGTTCCGGGGTTCGACGACTCCTGGCGCAACCCGCTGCCGCCCCCGATCCCGATCGGTCGCATGGACGCCGTACGGTCAGATCTTGTGTGGGCGCACGCGTACGCACTGCCTTGGCTGTGGCGTGCCATCCGTGGCCGGTCGGCGGGCGACGGGCGGGACCCGAAGCGTCCCGAACCGCATCCGTTGCACGGAATCAAGGGTTCATGAGTCTGACCGACGACGACCGGATCCCGGTGCGGGCACCGCTAGCCGGCACCGTCGTCGACATACACGCCGGCGACGGCGCGGCCATCCGGGCGGGCCAGGAGCTGGTCGTGGTGGAGTCGATGAAGATGCATCACGGGGTACTGTCTCCTGTAGACGGTCTACTGTGGACGTCAGTGACGGTTGGTGATGTCGTCAGCGCGGGCGACCTGTTGGCGTACGTGGTCGCCTCCGAGGTGGAGCAGAGTACGTCCTTGTCCTCGAGCTCGGACGCGGATGCCGGTGAACGGCCGGATCTGGCCGAGGCTCGACGACGACACGAGGTCGGCCTCGACGTGGCGCGGCCCGAGGCCGTGGCCCGGCGTCGGGCGACCGGACAGCGCACGGCCCGCGAGAACATCGACGGCGTCTGCGATCCGGGCAGCTTTGTCGAGTATGGAGCGCTGACGATCGCCGCTCAGCGACAGCGCCGCAGCGTGACGGAGCTCATCGAACGCACGCCGGCCGACGGGCTCGTCGCCGGGGTGGCGACCGTCAACGCCGACCTGTTCGGACCGGCGGCCGCGGGCTGTGTCGTCATGGCGTACGACTACACCGTTCTCGCCGGCACCCAAGGACACCAGAACCACCGCAAGACCGACAGGATGCTCGACATCGCCGCTCGCAACCGCCTGCCGGTCATCTTCTTCACCGAGGGCGGCGGTGGCCGTCCGGGCGACACGGATACCGCGGTCGTCTCCGGCCTCGGCGTGCCGACGTTCCACACGATGGGTCGTCTCTCCGGGCTCGTGCCGTCGATCGGCATCGCGTCCGGCCGTACCTTTGCCGGCAACGCGGCACTGCTGGGTTGCTGTGATGTCATCATCGCGACGGAGGGCGCGAGCATCGGCATGGGCGGGCCGGCCATGATCGCCGGTGGCGGTCTTGGGGATGTAGCGCCCGACGACGTCGGCCCGGTCGAGATGCAGTTCGCCAACGGTGTCGTCGATATCCTCGTCTCCGACGAACGGGAGGCGGCGGCGGTCGCCCGGCGATTCCTCTCGTACCCACAGGGTGCTGTGTCCACATGGGACAACGCCGACCAGACAGCCCTGCGACCGCTGGTTCCGGCCGATCGCAAGCGGGCCTACGACGTCCGTACGGTCATCGCCGCCCTCTCCGATGACGGTTCCGTACTGGAGCTTCGGTCGGGCTTCGGCGTCGGGATCATCACGACCCTGATCCGCATCGAGGGTCGGCCGCTCGGTCTGATGGCGAACAATCCGCTGCATCTGGGCGGCGCGATCGATGCCGACGCCGCCGACAAGGCGGCCCGCTTCCTGCAGCTGTGCGACGCTTACGGCCTACCCGTCGTCTCGCTGTGCGACACACCCGGCTTCATGGTCGGGCCGGAGGCCGAGAAGACCGCCACCGTCCGTCACTTCAGCCGAATGTTCGTCACTGGAGCGAACCTCGGTGTGCCCATGGTCACCGTGATCCTGCGTAAGGCGTACGGCCTCGGCGCCCAGGCGATGGCCGGCGGAACGTTCACCGCACCACTGTCCATTGTGTCCTGGCCGACCGGTGAACTCGGCCCGATGGGCCTGGAGGGCGCGGTCAAGCTCGGCTTCCGCCGCGAACTCGACGCCGCACCCGACGAAACCGCTCGGGCGGCGCTGTTGGACGAACTGATCGCTCGCGCGTACGAGCACGGAAAGGCGCTCAACGTCGCCTCCGCGTTCGAGATCGACGACGTGATCGACCCAGCCGACACCCGCACCATCATCCTGGCCGCCCTTCGCGGCCATCCCCAGCGCCCGGTCAGTGGCAAGCGTCGGCCCTACGTCGACACCTGGTGACAGTCAGAACCCAGCGGTGATGCTTGATGCCCTAGAAGCGACCGCTAGGGCCGTTTTCGCGAGCGCGATGGCCTAGAAGAGACTTCTTGGGTAGCTGCGGAAGCGGAGTCGGGCACGCAGATCGTACGTTCGGCGAGGTTGATGAGGCGGTCCGCCACCGTGGCTCGGTCGAGGCCCCGGGTGGTGTAGAGCTGATCGAACGTGTCGAATCCCGTGATCACCCAGAGATAGTCGGCCGCCTCCTGTGCCGTCAGTCCGGCCCTGAGCTGCCCCTGTCCCTGGAGTCGGGTCGCGAGATCCAGCATTCCCTCCTTTCGACCGTGATCGATGACGTCGAATGCCCCACCGATGGCCTCCGGATTGAGTTGAGCCATCGAGGAGAGGGCCCGAGCGACGTCACGCTCGTCGGCGTAGACATCGACACTGGCCCGCAGGCTCGCCCGAAGGGCCTCGCGGGCGTCGGGCAAGGCGAAGGCTGTCACGATCCGCTCGAAGCCGGCGCGCCCGAGCAGGTAATGACCCAGAGCCTCGAACAGCCCGGCCCGCGACCCGAAGATCAGGTAGATCGTCGAGCGGGCCACGCCGGCATCCTGGGCGACCCCCTCCACGCTGACCGGGTCACTTGGCGCGGCACGGATGCGTTCGCGGGTGGCGTCGAGGATCCGTAGGCGCGTCTCCTCCGCCGCGCTAGCGCGCAGCCTTTGCTCGTACCGGCGAGTGGTCACGGTCACATCCTACCTTTTCGCTTGACACGTTGTCCGACGGAAGACACAGTGTCTTTTGAAAGACAGCATGTCTCGTGAAATGGGGTAGATCATGAACCAGGTACTCATCGTCGGTGCTGGCCCGGCCGGACTCGTCACCGCGATCGCGCTCGGTCGCCTGGGTGTGCCGACTCTGGTCATCGAGAAACGGTCGACGATGTCGCCGTTTCCTCGGGCCACCGGGATCAGCCTGCGCAGCATGGAGCTGTTCCGATCGTGGGGCCTCGAGCCAGCGATCAGAGCTGGCGAGATCGACGTGGGCTTTGACAGCTGGACCGGCGGTCCGCTGGCGACGTCTTTCGACGGCATGGTCGCCTCGCTGGGCTTCCCTACGAGGGAGCGGGCCCGAGAGCTGAGTCCAACCACCTCGGCCGCGGTGCCGCAGGACCACCTGGAGCCGGTCCTGCTCGCCCACCTTCGGTCATACGACTCGGTGGAGGTCCGCTTCGACGCCGAGCTGCTCGGCCTCGATCAGGACGACGACGGCGTCACGGCGCTCGTCTGCGCCCACGGCTCCGTCACGCCCATCCGTGTCCGATACGTCGTTGGTGCGGACGGGTCGCACAGCGCGGTGCGCGCCAGCACGGGCATTGCGATGGAGGGACCGGACGGCCTCGGCGACTACTACACCATCCTGTTCCGCGCCCCCCTTATGCTCCACTTAGGACAGCGGCGGCACGGCCTGTACATGGTCGGCCACGTGCAGCCGCCCGGTATCTTCGTGCCATCCGACAACCGTGACCGCTGGGTGTTCGCCCAGCCGTACGACCGCGGCCGCACCCGCCCGCTGGAGTATCCGCGGGAGAAGCTGGTCGAGCTCATCCGCACCGGAACAGGCGTGCCCGACCTACCGGTAGAGATCGAGCGGGTCGGCGCGTTCACGTTCGCCGCTCAGGTAGCGAGGACCTACCGTGACTGCAACGCGTTCCTGGTTGGCGACGCGGCGCACCGGGTCACGCCGCGGGGCGGCACCGGCATGAACACCGCGATCCAGGACGGCTTGGCCCTCGGCTGGCGGCTGGGCTGGGTGCTGCGCGGCTGGGCCGACCCGAGGCTGCTCGACGATTATGAGGCACAGCGGCGGCCGATCGGCATCCGCAACACCGCGCGGTCGGCCAATGTGGAACCTCGGGACAACTCGCTGGACTACCTGGACGACTTGGCCGGCCGGATCGCGCACGCCTGGGTCTGCCGAGATGGTCATGCAGCGTCCACATTGGATCTCATCGGTTCGGGACTGACACTCATCACCGGTCCCTCCGGTCGGGCGTGGTCGCAGGCTGCCGCCGACGCCGAGAGCCGGGTTCCGGTGACCGTTCGCGGTGTCGACGACCGGGCCGCCGAGGCGTTGGGTATCGGGTCCGAGGGCGCTGTCCTGGTCGGCCCGGACGCAATTCCGATCACGCTCTGGAGGGATCCGGCGACCGATCGCCTGGCCGATGCCATTCGTGAGGCCGTCGGCGTTGAGCACGCTCACTCCGTGTGATCTCTTATTAGGAAGGGCACCTTTATGGCCAAAATCCGTATGCAAGGTGCCCTTCCTTGACATCACCCGGGTCGGCCGGCGAGAGCGTCCTGAACGCGCTTGCGCCGGTCGACCCAGCGCAGCCGCTTCGTGGTTTCACGCCGGGTCGCCCGCTCTCGCTTCTTGCTGTCGGGCTTGTAACGCCACCGCGCCCACGGCGACGACGGCCGGGCCAGCCGGATCGCGCCGACCAGCGCCAGCAACGGAACGAGCACCCCGATCAGGCCGGTCCACACTTTGCCCTTCAGCAGGGCCAGCAACACAAAGGCGCCATTGACCAGAACCGCCGACAGGTAGCCGAGCGCGGCCGGACCCTCGCTCGTGTCGGTGCTCTCGAGCCCGAACGGCGCCACGCCCAGCAGGAGCAGGCCGAGCACTGCGGCGGCCAGGAACACCGCGTCGACCGAGGTGCGGCCCTGCTCGGCCCAGTAGACATCCTTGAGGTGTAGCACCAGGGCGAACTCGTCGAGCACGAGAGCGGCGCCGCAGCCGAACAGACCGGCGAAAATCTCGGCCCACGGCCGCTCGTCACCGACGCGGCTGAACGAGCCCGCGCCGGCCACCAGCATGAAGACAATGCCAAATACCACGTGGTGCACATGCACGCCGCCGGGTGTGACGTTGCCCGGCCACCACGAGACGCCCGCTCGGATCATCCGTACCGATAACCGGATGAACAGGAACGTCACCACGAACGCAAGGAACAGGATGGCAAGCGGTTGCTTGCCACTGTCGAGGATCGCGCGCTGGTACCACTCGATCATTGCTGGTGCTTCACTCAGTTGGTCACCGCGACGACTGCGGCTTGACGAGCGGGAACAGGATCGTTTCCCGGATGCTGCGCCCGGTCAGGGCCATGACGAGGCGGTCGACGCCCATGCCCAACCCACCGGTCGGTGGCATCGCATACTCGAGGGCCGAGAGAAACTCCTCGTCGAGCTCCATCGCCTCGGGGTCACCGTTGGCGGCCAGCAGTGACTGAGCGGTCAGCCGGCGGCGCTGCTCGATGGGGTCCACGAGTTCGGAGTACGCGGTGCCGAGCTCCGCTCCGAACGCCACGACGTCCCATCGTTCGGCCATGCGCGGGTCGACCCGGTGCTGACGGGTCAGCGGCGAAACCTCGGTCGGGAAGTTCTTGTAGAACGTCGGCAGCACGGTACGCGCCTCGACGAGATCGTCGTAGAGCGCCTGGATCAGGGCACCGCGGGACCACGCCGGATCGTGCCCGATGTCGGCCTTCTCGCAGAGCTTCACGAGCGTCTCCGCGGTGGTGTCGTTGTCGACGGTTTCGCCGAGCGCAGCGGAGATGGCTTCGTTCACGGTGGTGACCCGCCACTGTCCACTGAGGTCGTATTCGGTGATCTTTCCGTCCGGGTCGGCCCGTCGGGCCACCGGCGCTCCAAACGTGACCGTCGCCGCGTGCTGCACCATCTGCTGCATCAGGGTCAGCATGGTGTCGTAGTCGCCGTACGCCTCGTACGCCTCGAGCATCGTGAACTCGGGGTTGTGGGTCGCGTCAGCGCCCTCGTTGCGGAAGTTCCGGTTCAGCTCGAACACCTTCTCGACGCCGCCGACGAGGAGCCGCTTGAGGAACAGCTCGGGTGCGATCCGCAGGTAGAGCTTGAGGTCGTACGCGTTGATGTGGGTCACGAACGGCCGCGCGTTGGCCCCGCCGTGCACCCGTTGCAGCATCGGCGTTTCGACCTCGAGGAAGTCCAGCCCGGTCAGGAACTCGCGTACCCCAGCCACGGTCGAGCTTCGGGCCCGGAGCATGTCTCGAGCCACCGGGTTGACGATGAGGTCGACATGGCGCAGACGGACCCGGGCCTCCGGATCGTGCAGCCCTTTGTGCTTGTCCGGCAGCGGATGCAGACACTTCGCCGTCAGCACCCACTCTTCGGCGTCGACCGAAAGTTCGCCCCGCCGGCTCGTGATGACCTCGCCCCGCACACCAACGTGGTCACCGAGGTCGATCTCGTGCAGCCAGAGCGAGAGCGACTCGTCCCCGATCCGGTCTGCCTCGAGCATCACCTGGATCCGGCCGGATCCATCTTGGACGGTCGCGAAGCAGAGCCGACCCGAGGTACGGATGAGGACCACTCGACCCGCGACGGCCACCGTGTCGCCGGTCCGAGCGTCCGGTGGCAGGTCGGGATGGGCGGCGCGCACCTGGGCGGCGGTGGCCGTACGACCAAATCCGACCGGGTACGGATCGACGCCGCGTGCCCGCAGCCGGTCGAGCTTCTCCCGGCGGATCCGCAGCTGCTCCGGCAGCCCGGCGTACTCGCCCTCGGTCGTCTCCCGGGAGGCCGCCGCCGCCATCGCCTCGACCGGGATCCTGGGTTGGTCGATGTCTGTGGGTTCTTCTTGGCGCTGTCGACCGCGGCGCAGCAGTGACGGGAACGACGGCGCGGGCAGGAACCCTTCGGCGATACCCATGGCGATGCTGATCCGGGGCAGGTCCCGCGAGCTGACGAAACACACGAAGCGCGGCACCCACTCGGGTTGGTACTTCGCGTTCGACCGGTACAGCGACTCGAGTTGCCACCACTTGCTGAAGAACAACAGAACCGATCGCGTCAGCCGCACGATCGGGCCCGCCCCGATCCGGCCGCCCTCCTCGAAGACCTCCCGAAACATAGCGAAGTTGAGCGATATCCGCTCGACGTCGAGCCGCCGGCCCTGCTCGATCAAATTGACAACCATGAACTCCATGAGACCGTTGTCCGAGTCGCGATCGCGGCGCATCAGATCAAGCGAAAGCCCCCGCGGGCCCCAGGGCACGAGCGACAGCACCGCTCGCAGCTGCCCACCGGCATCGATCGCCTCGACCAGGACGCAGGTGCCGTCGGCCGGATCGCCCAGGCGGCCCAGGGCCATTGAAAACCCGCGCTCGTCGGACGTGTCGCGCCAGGTCTCGGTGTGCGTGGCGACGCCGGCCAACTCCTGCGGCGGTATCTCGGCGTGCCGCCGAACTCGACAGCGGTATCCGGCCTTGTCGATGCGATGCACCGCCTGCCGTACGGTTTTCATCGACCGGCCGTCGAGTTCGAAGTCCCCGATGTTGATGACCGCCTCGTCGCCGAGCTGAAGCGCGTCCAGACCGGCCCGGGCATACGCTTGCGCACCCACCTCGCTCGACCCGATCACAGCGGGGGTCCAGGCGTACTCGCGGGCCTCATCCAGCCACGCCTCGATGGCCGGCGGCCAGGACTCCGGGTCGCCGATCGGGTCGCCGCTGGCGAGGCTGGTCCCGGCCACGATCCGGTAGGCGATGGCAGCCTTGCCGGTCGACGAGAAGATCGAGGCCTTGTCCCGGCGGGTGGCGAAGTATCCCAGTGAGTCGCGCTCGCCGGCCGTGCCGAGCAGGGTACGGATCTGGATCTCCTGCTCGGCACGGAGGTACGCGTGCCGCCGCTGCGGTCGGAACAGAACCCACGCCGCGGCCAGAAACGCCAGCGCGCCGAATAGTCCACAAAGGAACGAGACAATGGCCAGCGGCCGTCCGGTGATGTCGAGCGTCTCCGCACTGCCGAGACCGCCGAGGGCGTGGTTGGCCGCCCAGGCGATCTTGTCGTCAGTCGCGGCCAGACTGCCAGGAAACGCGAGAATGAGCAGGAAGCCGAAGAGACTCGCCAGGGTCAACCCCACGACCAAGGTCGCTAGCGCACGCCAGCCGTTGCCCCGCGCCACCCGGGCGGTGAACTGCTTGCGGGCGGCGATGGTCACGCCGAGCAGCACGCCAAGCACCGCGGCCGAAATAAAGAACCACGGATTCTCGACACCGGCCCCGACCCCGCCGAGGAACGCCGGGCCCAGATAGAAGAGGAGCACGAACCACCACGCCACCCGGGTCCGGCGGCGCAGCGACGCGGCGATCAGTCCGAGGAACGCGGCGAGCGCGAGGTTCGGTCGAAGCGGGATCGACATGTACTCGGCCGCCACCTGCACCGGTTCGGTGCGGTTACGCAGCAGCGGCACCAGCGTGAGCACGGCACATGCGATCGCGAGGGTGGCGAAGATCGTGGCCAGCACATTGGGCACGCGGGCCAATGGCGACTGACGCCCAGCATCCCTTGGCCCGCGATGTCCGGCGCCGCCGCTTTCCGCGGTCTTCACCGGCGCTTCCACGCGGGCCTGCGCGGTCGTGGCCATATCCCACTGTCCCACTCGGCCCTTCGCGGACCTAGCGGAACCCGCCAGTTCAACCGCTGCGCCGGTTGGCCCACATCCGATGCGTTTGCGCGGGACCGTGGCCGCCGCTCACCTTTCCTCGGCCCGGCAGCTGCGCAAGCGGCTTGCCCCGGCCCTTGGCTCGCCGTTCGGCCCGGTTCATCGGCACCTCAGGCTCCGCGACCTCGGAAGACTCCACGACCTCGGATTCCGCGACCTCGGACTCCGCGACCTCGGACTCCGCGACCTCGGACTCCGCGACCTCGGACTCCGCGATCTTCGGTTCCGGGGCGGCCTTAGCGGGGGCGGCCTTAACCGGGACGGGCTTGGCCGGGCTGGACTTGGTCGAAGCGGACTTGGTCGAAGCGGACTTGGTCGCCGCCTTTTTCGCCCCGGTCGCGGTAGCTCTGGCGGGCTTCGGTGCCGGCGTGGCGTCGGTCGATTCGCCCTTGGCAGGCATGGTGATCCTCCTGATCAGTGGGAAGGTCCGAGGATGAGGCGGGGCGCGACGTCAGCCCCGGCGACTCAGGAGATCATGGCGACAACGTAGCAGTCGAGCCGGGTGGACGCACGTCAGAAAGTGCCCCCGGCGAGCGTGCCTTTGCTCGTGACGGCGGGGAGCGCTCTTCGCGCTCGCTGGGCAACAGGCTTTGCTCCCGACTGCGGGGCTCGCTGCGCTCGCTCCTCGCGTTCGCGACGCCCACATCGCGAGCGCAACGGCCGGTACGGGTCGATGGAGCCCACCATGGGGTAGGAATGAGGGAGCAGACTCACTGAGGAGCACAGAGTGCCTGATCCGCAGGATCTCTACCAGCTCGCCGACGATGTGCCCGAGCTGGGCCGGCCTGTGCTGATCCAGGCACTGACGGGCTTCGTCGACGCCGGCGCCGCGGCCCGGTTGGCCCGCGACCACTTGCTCACCTCGCTAGCAGGGCGGATTATTGCCACGTTCGACATCGACGCGCTGCTCGACTACCGCTCCCGCCGGCCGGTCATGCTCTTCGTCGAAGACCACTGGGAGAGCTACGAGGAGCCCAGCCTGGCGCTGCACCTCCTCCACGACGGCTCGAACACGCCGTTTCTGCTGCTCAGCGGCCCCGAACCCGATCTGTACTGGGAGCGGTTCACGGCCGCCCTCATGGGGCTGATCGAGCGGCTCGGAGTGCGGCTCACGGTCGGCTTCAACTCGATTCCTATGGCCGTGCCGCACACTCGCCCGACCGGCGTGACCGCCCACGCCACCCGGCGCGAGCTGATCGCCGGGTACGAGCCCTGGCTCCGGCGGGTGCAGGTGCCCGGCGCCGCCGGCCATCTGCTCGAATACCGCCTCGGCCAAGCCGGACGGGACGCGGTCGGATTCGCCGTCCACGTCCCCCACTACCTCGCCCAGAGCGAGTACCCGGCCGCCGCCGAGCGGCTGCTCACCGCGGTGTCCAAGGCAACCGGCCTGCTGCTGCCGACCGAAGACCTTCGCCGCGCCGCCGAACTGGCCCGGGTCGAGATCGACCAGCAGATAGCGCAGGCCGAAGAGGCGGCAGCGGTGGTGCAGTCGCTGGAGCAGCAGTACGACGCGTTCGTCCGCGGCCAGTCCGGCGCGAACCTGCTCGCCGAACCCAACGGGCCGCTGCCGACGGCCGACGAGCTCGGTGCGGAGCTGGAACGATTCCTGGCCGAACAGACCCGCCCGGGCGAGCAGCCCAACCAGTAGTGGGCGGCAACGCTCCCAGCCTGCATTTCGTCACCAACTGAGGCGCGCACCTGAAGAAGTGCCGGTACGTGGCCGACTGGACGACCTGGCTGACTGTCCAGAGTGGACTATTCTCTTTCGAAGGCCGCGCACGGCCGTTTGCACGTGCTCGTCGGAGCACGCGACGCCGCCGCTGGGACGTCCACATAGAGTGCACAACGAGATCGAGGCCGCTCTGGTCAAACCGACCAATGGACTGATAGACCGGCGTTTGGCTCTACTACGCATTGAGGGGAGGGTCGTGTCCACGCGTCGTGTCCTCACCGGCTATTGGGTCGCAACGGCCATCCTCGCGCTGGTTGTAGTCGCCAATTTCGCGTGGGAGCCTGCGGCGTGGGCGCTGCTCGGCATCGGCGCATCGGCGTGCATCGGCGTCGGAGTACTACGCAACAAGCCAGGCCACCTGTGGCCATGGTTGCTACTCGGGGCGTCGATTCTGGTATCAACGCCGGGGCAGCGGCTCCATCCGTGGATCCACACCAACGGCGCCGCTCTGCTCTACCTTTGCAGTTTCATCGGCGCGACGGCGGCGCTTTTGCGGTTCGGTCGCTCCGATACGAACAGACTTTCACCAGCGGGCCTCATCGACGCCCTCACCGTCACGGTGGTGCTGTTGCTGCTGGTCTGGGTAACGACGATCAGCCCGATCGACTCGGGCGCGGCGGCGTTCGCCAATCCGGCGGTGGTCGGCTACCCGTTGGCGGACGCGCTCCTGCTCGCGAGCGCGATGCGCCTGCTGTCGGCGGGTCGGCGGACCGCGCCCGTGGGGCTGCTGGTCGCGGGCGCGGCGGCGGCACTGGTCGCCGACATCACCGTCAGCATCACCGGCAACCCCACCTCGTGGGCACTGAGCTCGCTGGACGACCTCGGCTGGCTGCTTCACTACGCATGTTGGGGCGCGGCGGCGCTGCACCCGTCGATGGCCCGCCTGACGCAGACCGAGCCGACCACGCCTCGGGAGCTGACGTTGCGCCGGATCTGGGTGGTAGCGCTGACCGCGCTGACCGCGCCGGCCATCTTGTTCGTGGAGGCGGCAACCGGCGCCGTCCGGGACGGACTCGTGCTGGCTCTGGCCGGATCCGCGCTGATCGCACTTGGTCTCGCCCGAATCGCGACGACGGCGAACAGCCAGAGCCGGTCCTTGGTCTTCCGGCAGCGTCAAGACACGTTGACCGGTCTCGCCAACCGCGCACATCTGGTTGAACGGCTGACTGCCGAACCCTGGGCCGCCGTGCTTTTGATCGACCTCGACGAGTTCCGCCTCGTTAACGACGCTGGCCACTCCGTTGGCGACGAGGTGCTCATCGCGGTGGCCCGCCGGCTGGCGCGCCAACTCGGACGCAACGACGTCGTGGCCCGCTTCGACGGCGACGAGTTCGCCATCCTCATCGGATCGCCGACCCGCGACCTCGCGTCCCTCGCCAGCGACCTGATCGAGGCTGCGGCCCGCCCCGTCGCGGTGGGCGACGAGTCCATTTCGGTCAGTGCGTGCATCGGCGTCGCGGTCGCCACCGCTCCGACCACGTCCGGCCAGGACCTGTTACGCCAGGCAGGCCTGGCGATGCAGGCGGCCAAGGCGGCCGGCCGCGGCGAGTGGTGCCGGTACGAGTCCGACCGCCACGGCGTGCTGGTCGAGCGGATGCGCCTGCGGGAGGCGCTCAACCGCGCGGTCAGCGATCGCGCGTTCCGGCTGCACTACCAGCCCATCGTCGCGCTGGACACCGGCGCCACCGCGGGATTCGAGGCCCTGGTTCGCTGGGAGCACCCGACGCGGGGACTCATCGCGCCGTCCGAGTTCATCGTGCTGGCCGAGGAGACTGGCCTCATCGATCCGATCGGCGAGCTCGTCCTGCGTACTGCCGTAGCCGACGCACTCGGCTGGTCGGCCAACACCTACGTCAGCGTGAACGTATCGGCTCGGCAGTTCCGTCATCCTGGTTTTGCTGAACGCGTGGAACACGTGATCTCCGCGTCCGGATTGCCGCCGGACCTACTCATGCTTGAGCTGACCGAGACCGTGCTCACCCGCGAGGATGATCACGTCTGGGCCGAGCTGGCCACCCTGCGGGACATCGGTGTCCGGCTCGCCATCGACGACTTCGGTACGGGCTTCTCCTCCCTGAGCTACCTGGAACAGACCCCGATCGACGTGATCAAGATCGATAAGTCCTTTGTGGACTCCCTCGTACCCTCCGACCGCCAGCGCACCGTCGTCGAGGGCATCGTGCAGATGGCCAGCAAGCTCGGACTCGAGATCGTTGCCGAGGGGATCGAGACCGAGGCGGCACGCGACCTGCTGGCCGAGATGCGGTGCCCGTATGGACAGGGGTATCTCTACGCCGCACCACTGTCCAATGTAGATGTCATTCGGTGGTTGTCCCGGCCACCTGTCCCACGACCTCGTACAGCCTCGGCCGAAGACTCGGTCGACCCGGCGACCGCGGCGCCGGTCGATGCTGACGCGGACAAGACGCCGCCATTGGCCGCCGATGCGGTCGAGTCGGGGCCGCCGCTCGACGCGGATGCGGTGCCGACGCAGCCCGCCGTTGCTGCCCCCACGGCAGCCGCCGCACCGGGCACCATGGTGCTGTGACGCCCGACATCGACCCCCGCCGCGCCGTCCCGACCGGCGTCCGCTACATCTTTCGCGGATCCCTCATTGCTGGCGCGGTGCTGCCGCTCCTGCCGCCGCTGGTCGGCCGGCTGCCGAACGACCTCCTGAGCGCATCGGCGCTGCTGCTGATCGCGGCGGGTTGCCTCTACCACCGGATCGCGCGTGGACCTAGGTCAGAATGGACGGGTTTCGGGGCACCGATCGCCGCCGCACTCCCCGGGACGCTGATGCTCTCCATCACTCTCCTTCCGGGCGCGTTGATGCTTCTGTTCCCGCCGCTGCTCTGGGTCACCGACGTGTGGAGCGGCCATCCAGCCGGGACAGGAATGCTGCCGTCTTGGATGCGCTACCCGTTTGAGGTCGCGTTCGAATCTCACCAGTCGATCGCGATCGCCATCGCCGCCGCCGCGGCCGGCGTGCTGGGGTACGCCGTCCTTCGGACGCGCGCCGCCGCTATCGATGGAGTCGGCCTTATCCTGCCGGCGGCCGTGCCGTTCGCCCTCGCCGCCAACGGCACGAGTTGGCCCGCCATCCCGGTGTCGTTGTTAGCGATCGGGACCGTGCTCCTCGGCGCCGCGGGCATTGCGAACCTCGGCTCGTGGCGCCGGACGATCGCCGCCACGCAGGGCTTCGCATACCTGGCCTCCGGCACAGCCGCCTGCCTGCCGATGCGGGAGACGACCCTCATCGCGCTCGGCCTGGTCACCCTTGTCGCCGTCTACATCGGCTGGTACGGCCGTCGCGAAACGCGGGTACCCGCGTGGATCTTCGCGGTCATGTTCGCCGCACTCACCGGCGCTGCCGCGGCCCTGGCCGCTGGTCAGTCCCGCCATCTTGCGGCCTTCGCAGTCCTCGCAGCCGCGGTCACCAATCTCATGCTGGCGGCCGCTGTCCGCAAGAGCCGGCGCCGCGAGGCGAGCGCCATCGAGGCGACGGCGCACGTGGTCATGTTCGGCGCCGTGATTCTCACCGTCGGTTCCCTGCGGGCGGCCATCCTGCTGTGCACGCTCTGGAGCGTCGCGGTGGCTGGTCGGATTCTGTGGCCGGCAACGTCCACATCGGACCGTCGATTCCTCGCCACCTACGCGGCTGTCTGGTTGACGCTCACGTGGTGGCTCCTCATTGGTCCGCCGTATCCATACACCGAGGCGTACACGCTGCCGCTGGCCGGCGTCGCACTACTCGGTGGCTGGGCTGCGTGCAGACGCTGGCGGGTCAAGCCGCGCAACGCGTACGCACCCGCGGCCGCCCTCGCCGTGCTACCTACCCTGAAGTTCGCCTGGGACTACGGCGACCGGTGGCGCTACCTCATTCTCGGCGTGGTGATCGTGGCCGGAGTAACCGTGCTCTGGCTGCGGCGACGGCACACCCGGATCGCCGTGGGAGGATAGGGCGTGCGCGCCGACGATCCGCTGCCACGGATCCGCGCGATCTGCCTGGCGCTGCCCGAGGTCACGGAACGGCTCAGCCATGGCGTCCCGACCTGGTTTGTCCAGGACCGAGCGACCTTCGCGAACTTCTGGATCTCCGGGCACCATCAGTACGACTTCCCGCACCTGACCCTGGCGGCCCCGGCCGGCGTACAGGCAGACGTGATCGCCGCTGACCCGGATCGGTATTTTCGACCGCCGTACGTCGGCCACCGCGGCTGGATCGGCATCCGTACCGATCGCGCGCTGGACTGGACGTTCGTCGCTGAATTGTGTGAGGACGCGTACCGGGTTATCGCTCCGGCGAGGCTGATCCGGCTACTGGACAGTGCAGAGTCCTGACGCCGGCTACCCTGTCCGCTGTGACTCGCCGCACCCGGACCGTGCTGGGATCTGTCCTGCTCAGTGTGGTCGCGGGGGTGGGGCCGCTGCTACCGCTCGGCGCGGACGCCGCGCCGGCACTATCGGCCGCCGGACCGACCTGCGCCATTGGTGAGCTCACCCCGATCCCGGTGCCGAAGACGTCGCCGCTGCCCACGCATGAGCCGGGCCTACCGATCATCGGCGGCGAGGATCTCGCCGGCAACGGACTCAGCGTCCCGACGGGTTCACCGGCGCTGCCGGCCAACCTGGCCGCGACGTCGTGGCTCGTGGCCGACCTTGACACCGGAGAGGTGCTCGGCGCCTGCGGAGCCCACCGGTTCAGCCCGCCCGCGAGCGTCCAGAAGCTGCTGCTCATGGAAACCGTGCTGCCGAAGCTGAACCCCACGGATGTCACCACGATCACCGCGGACGATCTCAACTTCGAGCCGGGCAGCTCGGCGGTCGGTCTCCTGCTCGGTGGGACTTACACGGTCGAGGAGCTCTTCCTCGGACTGGTCCTGAACTCAGGAAACGACGCGGCGATGACGCTGGCCCGACTCGGCGGCGGAAGCCGAGGCGTCGCCGGCACCCTGGCCGACATGAACGCCGAGGCGCACCGGCTCGGTGCCTGGGACACCCATGCCGAGACACCGTCCGGATTGGACGGACCCGGCCAGGTCACCAGCGTCTACGACCTGGCATTGATCTTCCGGGCCTGTTTCGCGAACGAGAACTTCCGCCGCTACATCGGTACGACGAACGCGCGGATGCCGCCCCAGCCGCCACGTGATCCGGACGGGTATGCGATCCAGAACGACAACCGGCTCCTGTACGAGTACCCGGGCGCGCTCGGTGGCAAGGTTGGCTACACCGACCTCGCCCGGCACACCTACGTCGGCGCGGCCGAGCGCAACGGTCGCCGCCTGGTCGCGACGATCCTCGGCGCTGAGATCCACCCGGTCCGGGGGTGGCAACAGGCCGCCGGACTGCTCGACTGGGGTTTCGCGACCGCGCGGGGCACGTCGGTCGGACACCTGGTCGCGCCGGGCGACGCGGAGAAACTCATGAGTCCGCAGGCGTCGCCGACGCCGAGTGTGTCCACAATGGCCGCGACCGTCGCCACGCCGGGCGGGCAGTCGCCGCAGGGCACGACGCTCGCACTGGTCGGTGCTGGCGCGGTCGCCGTCTTCGGAGCGTGGGTGCTGGCCGTACGGGTGGCCCGGCGGCGTCGAGCGACCTACCGGCGATGGCGCGCCGACGAACGCGCACCGGCCCTCGTCGGTGCCACGGTCGAGGCGGACGTCGAGGCTGGTCCCGCGCCCGCCACGGGGGAGTCCGACGTGGGGACGGCCGCGGCGACGGACACCATGCCCGACGGGCGTGACCCGCCGGCCGACCCAGCTCCCCCGCCCACATTTCCGCCGCCGCCCGGACCGGGCTCGTGGGATCCGCCCGCAACGCCGCCACCGATGGGGCAGCCTCCGCCGTAGCTGGCCCGCCGGGCGCGTTCTTAGTTCGACGCGGGCTCGTCGGCGAGTTCATCCACGCTTGACGGCTCGGGCGGTTCCCGGGGCACGTCCCGCAGGGGCAGATACGGCTCAGCTGTGTTTGGGCAGGCCGGACGCGATCGCCCGAGCCCGCCCCAAGCTCGGCGTCGAATTCGGCTCCTAGCAGTACGGCGACGTTCGTGAGCCAGAGCCAAACCAGGAAGATGATCACCCCGCCGAGCGTCCCGTACGTCTTGTTGTAGGTGTCAAACCGCGAGATGTAGAACGCGAACCCGGCCGTGACGATGAGCCAGACGAGGACGGCGAGAACGCTGCCGGGCGTGATCCACCGGAACCCGCCTTGGCGCGCGTTCGGCGCGGCCCAGTAGAGGACAGCCATCAGCAGCCCCGCCGCGACCACGAGCACCGGCCACTTGGCGATGTCGAAGATCCGTACCGTGGCCTGCTCGATGCCTAACGCCCGTCCGGCGGCCTGGGCCAGGCGGCCGGTGAGGACCACCGCGATGGCGCTCACGGCCAGGAAGAGCAGGGTCACCGTGGTGATCGCGAACTGGATCGGCAACGTCTTCCAGACCGGGCGCCCCTCCGGCACGTCGTAGATCGCATTCGCGGCTCGCATGAAGCTGCCGACATAGCTCGTGGCGGACCAGAAAGCGACGGCCAGACCAATGATCGCGAGCAGGCCGGCCACGCGGTCGTTGCCGTGCAGATTCTCGATCCCGGACGCGATTATCTCCCGTGCCGGGCCGGGCGCCAGGTCGCGCAGGTTGGCGACGACAGCGTCCGTTGTGGACGATCCGAGCAGGCCGATGCCCGCCACCACTACCAGGAGCCCAGGGAAGATCGACAGAATGCCGTAGTAGGTCAGCGACGCGGCCCGGTCGTTGAGGTCATCGTCGATGAACTCGACCACCGTCCGCCGAATCACCGATAGCCAGGACCGCAAGGATAGCTGCGATGGGCGTTGGGGACCGCGGGCGAGCATCCGCACCAGTCGGTCACGGTAGGCCCTGGTCCGTCCCCGCACTCGCGCCACGGTTGCTACCCCTTCCGTCCGCACCACCGGCTCGTTCGCCGTTACTGTCGATGGATGCCCGTTCGCGGGGCTCGTCAATCCTGACGACGCCACCGCCGGGCGTCGGCAACGGTGCGAGGGAGGCGGACGTGCCCCGGGACGGCGGAGATGCTCCGGTAGGACCGGTGGGTGAACCGGGCGTCTCGCTCGGACGCGTACGGCTCGGCAACGGTGACGACAGCGAGGCGGAGCGACTCAACCGCAACTTCGCCGACCTACTGCAGGAGCTACGCGTCGCGCAGGCCGGTGTCCAGATCCTGTTCGCGTTCCTCCTGACGCTGCCGTTCCAGGCGCGCTTCGCCGACATCACCGGGTTCGAGAAGGTCGTCTACATCGGAGCCTTGTGTGCCGCCGCGTTCGCGGCCGCGACCCTCATCGCTCCGGTCGCTTACCATCGGGTCCTTTTTCGGCGCGGGCGCAAACCGCAGCTTGTGCGCGCGAGCCACCGGCTGGCCACGCTCGGACTCGTCTTCCTGGGTGTGGCGATGATCGGCGCCATCCTGTTGGTCACGGACTTCGTGCTCGGTCCGGCATGGGCCATCGCGATCACGACCGTCTCCGCCGCCTGGTTTGCCCTGCTGTGGTGGGTGCTGCCATGGCGGAGCCGGGGCGCCGCGCCCGGCCCATTCAGTAGCGATCCCTAGGCGGCGCTCTGCCAGAGGCCGACGACGTTGCCCTCGGTGTCGGCGAAGTATCCGGTGAAACCCATGTTCCCCACCGTTTGGCGCTCCTGCACGACCGAGCCGCCGTGCTTGGTCACCGTGGCGAGCGCATCGTCGATGTCATCGACCTCGATGGTCAGCACCGGCGCGGTGATCGGTCCGCCGCGCTGCGCCATGCCGCCGTTGATCGCACCCGGTGCGACCGGTGTCATCGATTCATCTACCTCGATGGTATTGGCCAGCGCGTACGGCATACCCGGCACCTCGTTGACCGACCACCCGAACGCGTTGGCGTAGAACGACTTCGCTCGCGGCGCGTCGTCGTACGGCAACTCGAAGTGCACTACCCGACCGGTCATAACAACCTCCTGCGCAGGCTGAGGTGTGTGTTCTGTTGACCACTCTTCTGGTGACCAGGTGCAGTCTAGACGCAGTCGTACGGGTCCCTTGCCGACCGCCACATTCCCGTATGCTGCACGCTTGTGTCGAGCCCACCCCCGTACCAAAGACCGAACTACGAGGTCGCCCGGCACGGCGCCCGTATGGCGGTCCCGCCCGACGCAGAGCTTGGCCGCGACGAGGACGAGCCGATCGCCCCGGAGATCCGGCGGGGCGCGCTCATCGTGCGCGTCGAGGCCGCCCTGCTTGTCCTGGTCGCGATCGTCGCGGCGGCGCTGCTCGGAGGGTTCGACCAGGTCGGGAACGCGTCGTCGACACCAGTGCTGGTGGCTGCGGTAGACGAGGAGATCAACGCCGGGCCATGGCTCATCACGATCGAGTCGGCGCAGATCGGCCACCGCCTACGCGAGTACGGTCCGCCCGAGGACCTGGTTCTGCAAGTCAACGTGAGGATCGCGGTCGTCGACAGCCACACCCGATCGATCCTCGACGCGATCTCACTCGATGAGAACACGCCGGGCGTGACGGAGCCGGACTCGACGACGCGATTCCTGCATGACAACACGCTCGCTCTCGAGGCGCAGCCTGGTCTGCCCGTGCGGGTCGCGTTCCTGTGGATCATCGCCAAGGGGACGGCGGTGCCGCAAGACGTCACCGTCGTCGTTCACGGTTACATCCGCAGGTACATGAACTTTCGCTTTCTCGGCCAGACGATCGAGAAGGAGAGTCCACAAGCGACGGTCAAGGTCCCGCTGCTGGATCGGACGGAGACGACGTGACGAGGGCACGGCGGTCGTTGGCCTGGCACCTGGTGACCTGGCCGGTCATGTTCGCCATGATTGTCGGGACGGTGGTGCTCGGCCGTCTCATCATCAATACCACGCCTATCGGCGATGACTTCGACCGCCCATATGTCCACAATGGACAGATTCGAGAGCCGGTCGACGCCCATGACTTCGTGGTGACGGTGGAATCGATCCGGGGCGGTCGAGCGCTCGCGCAGATCTTCAACACCGCGACGACCGACGGCGTATTCCTGCTCGTAAAGATCCGTGTCAGTGCCTATGACCAAGCCACCACGCTCGGGTATCAGGCACTCGTCGACGGGAGCGGCAACACCTACGAGGCGGCGGAACGGGACTACACCTTCCGCGGATACACCCTGCAGCCGCGCATCCCGGTGCAGGCCGAGCTGGCGTTCGAGGTGCCGACCTCGGCCGTCACCAGCGACGTGGTGCTGCGACTGTCGTCCTATCCGTCCGGACACAATTCGCACCAGGTGATAGCGCAGGTCGCGTTGGATATCACCAACGCCCAGCTGGCGTCGTGGACGCATCAAGCGGAGCCGCTCAAGCCGATGGACCCGGAGGTCACCACATGAGGCGAGGTTGGTGGCGCCGCAACTTGTGGGGGCTGATCCTCGTCCTGCCACTGGCGGCCGGCCTGTTCGCGCTCAACGCCCGCACGGCGTACGAGTTGCACTTCCAGCAAACACCCCAACGCGCGGTGCCGGTCAACGGAACCGGCGAGGCGGTACTCGACAACTATTCGGTTCGTGTGGTCGAGATCGTGCCGGTCGATCGGGCCTCCGAACTCAAGGAGATCCTGGGGGAACGGCCATCGCTGCCGACGACGGTCCGGCCATGGCGCGCGATCGTCTCGTTCGGCGGACCGGACCCGACCATCCGCGGCTGTAAGGTGGCGCTGCTCGACAACCACGGCCGTGAATACGGGCCGAAGCCAAGCGAGCTGGCTGCGCTCGCCGGCAACATCTCATGCCTACCCGACGACGACGAACAACCAAGCCCGTTCCTGTCGACGTTCTATTTCCTGCTACCGAGCGACGGCCGACCAACCGCTCTTCGGATCACGTGGCTGCTGCTGCTCCCCCGGTACGTCCTGTTCCCCATCGCATAGCCCCGATCCGCGTTACTGGCGAGGCGGCGGCCACGGAGCGCTCTGGCGGGGCGGCCACGATGGCGGCGGAACCCGCTGGGTCGACTCCAGCGAACCGGGTGCCGGAACCCGCTGCGTCGAGTCGCCGTCGTACCGGCCTGACGCGAGCGTCGCCGTGGTGGCCGACTCCCCGATGAGGGTCGGCTCCGCAGTCGGCGGGATCTTCGACGTGCCGGCCCGCCGGGCGATGCGGCGGGCGGTCCGATCCACGAACGCCGCGATCAGCGCCATCAGAAGGACGAGGCTGATCGCCTCGTTGATGAATCGGAGCGGGAATTCGATTAGTGGCCACACCGTCAAGGGGTCCCGAGGCCCGACCAGGATCCGGTCGAGCATCGCGAGGTACGCCGACACAGCCTGGACGCACAGAAAGCTCAGGCAGAACACCATCGTCGCCGGCACGCCCGCCTGGAAGACCCGGCGGAGGGCGTGGCCGATCAGCGCGAGCCGGTTGCCGCCCAGCGGTTTGCCCGCCTGTTGGCCGATCTGCAGGATCCGGCGCAGCCCCGTGGCTGGCGCGTCGCTTCCCCGCCGCCGGGTCCGGGCGGCGAGCACGACCGAGCCCGCGACGAGGGCGGCGACCGGCGTCAGGACGACCAATCGCAGGCCAACGGTGCCGTCGTCCACATAGGACTGCGCCGTATCGAGCCGACCATCGGTGGCGGAGCCAAGACCCGAGGTGGCCCACACCCAGAGCCGCGTGTTGCCCAGCCACTCCCAGCCCTTGGGCGTGTATTCGTTGGCGACCAGGAACGCCGTGTAGATCCAGAGAATCTCGAGATAGAGTGCCGGAAATGCGAGGTACGGTCGACGCCGCACGACCGCGAGCCGATCGAACAGCCAGCGCAGCACGAACGCGACCACGGCCACCCCCACCACGAGCAGGCCGGTGGTGAGGAACTTGGTCTGCACGATGCTCTGACCACTGTCCAGAGTGGACGCGAAGACTTCCTGGACCTGTTGATCGGCGACGTACAGCGCGTACATGTCCCGGTCGTAGGTCGCGTAGTCGCCCGCGAAATAGAAGGCCAGGAATGGGATCAACACGCTGGCGAGGTAGACCATCATCGACTCCGGGCGCCCGCGCGGCCCGAGGTACGGCAGCGAAGGCCGGACGACTCGCAGCATCAGCACCATCGCGATGAGCACCGAGGCCGGAACGAGCGGGAACAGCAGCAACCCGCCGAGCCCGTCGCGCCACTTCGAGGCGTCAACGGTCTGGCTCAACAGCAACTGCCGGACCAGTCCACCGGCCAAGGCGAGGGCGAGCAGCGAGGGCCAGTGCCGCCACAGCAGGCGTAGCCACGTACCGAGGAAGCCGAATGTCTCGACCAAGGCAACCCTGACCCCTCCAGGCTCTCGCCCGGGGGCAACGACAGGGGGATGCGTCGATACGACGGTGGTCACGGGTGTTGAGGCTACCGGCCCAGGCGATCACCATGGGGCCCGCGCCGAGGTTCGGGACGGGATCCGACATTCGGTGTATGCAGGTGCTAGCTCGGCGTTCCGGGCTTATCGACCTACCGACCTTGGGACCGTCACGGTACGTTGTCCAGGCCCGGGCGGATGTAACTCACTGACCCCCGGTGGACCGACCGGGTACCGCCGAATCACCCAGCACCTGCGCAGGTCAGGGACGCTGTCCGGGACAACCTCGGGCGTGAGGTGAACCGGGGACCCAAAGTCCCGCGGGAGCCGGCGATCACCGACAGTGATCGACGTCCCTTGGGGTGAATCCGCAACCGTGCGGTAGGGCGACTCTCCCGCCCGAACCCGACAGCTCACCCGGTAGGCGGGCTCGGAGAAGGAACCGACGTGTCCGCAACACCGACCGTCCGCGTCCGGCGGCCGCCGCGCTGGCTGCTGCGCCCGATCCTTGTGGCACTGGCCGGCCTGGCCATCCTCGCCCCCGGCACCGCCGCCCACGCGGACCCGACGCCGGCGCAGATCGAGGCTCAGATCACCGAAGCCGCGCAGAATCTCGAGCCAGTGGTCGAGCAGTTCAACAAGGTGACTGAGGAGCTCACCGCGACTCAGGCCGCGGCCGCCAAGCAGGCCGCGCAGCTGGAGCCGATCAAGACCGAGCTCGATGCGGCCTCCAAGCGTGTCAACGCACTCGCGGCCCGGGCCTACCAAGGCGCCGCCCTCGCCCAGGTCTCCGCTCTCCTCGCGGCCGGCGATCCAGCCGGCGTCGTGGACCGGCTGGTGACCATGGACCAGGTCTCGACACTCGAGCGCGCCCGGATCTCCTCCTACACCTACGCCAAGTCCCGGTTCGACGCCGACGCCGCCGCGACCGCCGAACTGGCCGCGAAGCAGACCGCCCAACGGCAGACGCTCCAGGCCCAGAAGAAGGAGATCGAGGGGAAGCTGGCGCACCTGTACGACCTGCGCCGCGCGGCGTACGGATCGGCACAGTCGAGAGGGGCGGCCTACACCGGGCCGGTGCCGGCGGTCTCGGGTGCGGCCGGCATTGCCGTGAGGTTCGCCTACGCCGCGATCGGCGCGCCGTACGTCTGGGCCGGGGCCGGCCCGAGCGGGTACGACTGCTCGGGGCTCACCATGGCCGCCTGGCGGGCCGCGGGTCGATCATTGCCACACAACGCCGCGATGCAGTGGAACGCGCTGCCCCACATCAGCCGCGCGTCGCTGAGCCCCGGCGATCTCGTCTTCTACTCGAGGCTCGGCCATGTGGGCATCTACGTCGGCAACGGGCAGATCATCCACGCGCCACACGCCGGCGACCACGTCCGGCTGGCCAGCGTGGACGTGATGCCGCCGTACGGCTACGCCCGCCCCTGACCCGACGCCCGGCTACGCCGCCCTGACCCGGCGCCCGGATGACGCCCGGAGGTGACACCGCGTTGATTCCCGGGCGCACGACATGCGGCGACACGCGCCGCAACCGTGCACGGTGATCGACTCAGAAGATCACCGGGGCCGTCGTCTCGATGACAACCAGCGACAACGACTTACACGGCGCGCACGGTGATCTTGCATGGTGATCCTGCACGGTGATCTTCGACGTTGATCTTGCGGGTGATCTTCGACGTTGATCTTGCACGGTGATCTTCCGCGTTGATCTTGAGCGGCGGCCGTGCAATGCCTCGCGGACACAAAAGTGCCCCCGTGATCATCACGGGGGCACGGCGTCGATGGGGGAAGGCGTCGATGGGGGAAGGTTAGGCGGCCCGGAGTCCTTCGGAGCGGGCCAGCTCACGCAGCCGCCCCAGCGCCTGGATCTCCAGCTGACGGATGCGTTCCCGCGACAACGAGAACCGGGTGGCCACCTCGGTCAGCGAGTGTTCACGACCGTCTTCGAGCCCGTACCGGGCTCGCATGATGCCGGCCGACCGGTCGTCGAGGTGGTTGAGCAGGCTCTCGATCCGCGTGCGCTCGAGCGCGGCGAGGACAAGATCCTCAGGGGATGGCGCGTCGGTGTCGGCCACCAGGTCGCCAAGGTTGGTGTCGCCGTCGTCCCCGACCGGGGTGTCCAGCGAGACCGTGTCCTGCGACCACCGCATCAGTTCACGTACCCGGTCGATGGTCACGTCCATCGCGACGGCCACCTGCTCCGGCTCGGGCTCCATCCCGAGCTCGCGGGTGAGCTGCCGGGCCACGTTGCGCATGCGGTTCACGTCCTCGACCAGGTGCACCGGAAGCCGTACCGTGCGCTCCTGCTGGGCGATCGCGCGGCTGATGGCCTGGCGGATCCACCAGGTGGCGTACGTGGAGAACTTGTATCCGCGCAGGTAGTCGAACTTTTCGACCGCGCGCACCAGACCAGTGTTGCCCTCTTGGATCAGGTCCAGCATCGGCATGCCGGACCGCACATACCGGCGGGCGATCGACACGACGAGACGAAGGTTCGCGCGGATGAACCGGTCCTTGGCGTCCTCGCCATCGATCACGAGTCGGCGGAGCTCGGCCTCGGTCGCGCCCTCAGGAATCTTGGCGCCCTCGGGAAGATCCTCTTCGTCCAACAGACGCTCGGCGTACAGCCCGGCCTCAATCGCCTTGGACAGGTCGACCTCCTGCGCGGCATCGAGTAGCGGCGTCTTGGAGATCTCGTGCAGGTACACACCAACCAGGTCGCGCTCCTCGGCAACCTCGTCAGTTCGCAGTACCGTTTTCATCTTCTCCACGTCGCGGACCCCTCCGTCAATGCACAGCCCCCCGGCGGTGCCCCTGACACAACAGACGCCTTCCCCTTGTGATTCCGTTCCAAGCTTGAAAAACGGTCACAACTTCGTGATGGGCGCTACACTGCCTCGCCACTTACGCGCGTCATTTCTGGTTCGTCGCCGTCGCTGGCCCGGATGGGCGGTCAGTGAGGCAAACGGCGCTCGTACAACCATGGTTCAGCCTCACGTCCACTCCACGCCGATGCTGCTCAGCGCCGGCTCAGGAACTGGGTTCGTCGAAGCGGGGCGGGCGCCAGCCGCCAATGACTGTGGCGACCACGGAGACCAGATACAGCTGGCCGATCAGGGCCTCCACGACCACCACCGCGCGGGCAATTTCGGTGGCCGGCGTGATGTCGCCATAGCCAACCGTGGCGAGCGTAATGACGCTGAAATAGAGCAAGTCCGACGGTGTCGCTGGATCGCCCGTGCCGTTCAGGTAATGCGGAGTGAACGCACCGAGGAGCTGGTTGAGGCCAGCGAAGAACAGCGCGAACAAGAGGTAGATGCAGAGCACGCCGAGCACGGTCGTGATGTCGACCACCGGTCGGTCGACCAGCCTCGAGGCGATGCTGGCCATGGCCACCGCGATAAGGACGACCGAGGTACCGCCGACCACCGCATAGCCCACGTCCGACGAACCGACCAGCAACGCGATCACGGAGACCGCTAAGCCAAGCGAGCCCAACACGAGAGCGGCCCAGCGGATGACGCGTTCGGGGCGCAGCCGTACTGCCGACCAGATGAGGTACCCCAATAGGGCGAGCCGGAGGCCACCACCCAGATCGAGCGTTGCCGAGGCCGATGATCGCCGCGTAGAGCGCGAGGATCCCGGCGAGCATCCACAGGTACTGGGGCCGTTGCCGGTCCCGTCTCTTCGCCACGCCACCCCCAGGCATCCTCGCGGCGTTCAGGCCGGGCGAAGTTGGCGATTTCCGCACAACCCTGCCAGCACCGGACCAAGATGTTGTTACCGGAACCTAACTCCCATCCGGCGTGGATAGGGGCCGGATCGCCTCAGGAGCACCGAGCATCCGCCGGTATGGGGGCCAAGCCCGGCGTGTGATAGGAGGGCGCATGAGATTTGTGCTCCGGACCCTCGCCACGGCGGTGGCGCTATGGGTCGCGACCGCGCTACTCGCGGGAATTACCGTCTCCGGCTCCAGCGCGTGGGGAAACGTGCTCACCCTCATCGCCATCGCGATCATCTTCGGTCTCGTGAACGCGGTCCTGAAGCCGATCATCAAGGTGCTGGGGTGCCTGTTCTACATCGTGACGCTGGGCCTCATCGCATTCGTGGTCAATGCGCTGCTGTTCCTCCTGGTGAGTTGGCTGGCCGACCTGTTGAACCTGCCGTTCCATGTCGACGGGTTCTGGTCCGCGCTGTGGGGCGCCATCATCGTTGGCGTCGTCAGCTGGGCGATCAACCTGCTCATCCCCGACCCAACGCCCAGAGAATCCTGATTGGAGTACACAATGGACAGCACGTCAGGCGTGAGTCGGCTCTCGTCGCCCAGCGTCGAATCCAGCATGCCGTGGTGGATCTACCTGATCACCGGCGCGCTCTGGTTCATCATCGCCTGGGTGGTGCTTCGCTTCGACCTCACCTCGGTCACGGCGGTGAGCGTCCTCGCCGGGGTGGTCATCCTTGTCGCCGGGCTGGCGGAGCTGTTCAACGCCTTCACGGCCCCTGGCTGGAGATGGCTACACGTGATCTTCGGGGCGGTGTTCATCATCACCGGCGGCATCGCGTTCTTCCATCCGGGCGGAACGTTCGCGATTCTGGCGGCATTCATCGGCTGGTACCTGTTGTTCAAGGGGTTGTTCGACATCATCCTGGCGTTCGCCACGAAGGACGTGAATGACGCGTGGTGGCTTGGCCTGATCATCGGGATCATCGAGATCGGTCTCGGCTTCTGGGCGGCGGGCAGCTTCGGCCGGTCGGCCGCACTGCTCATCGTCTTCATCGGGGCAATCGCCCTCACTCGAGGCATCACCGACATCGTGCTCGCGTTCCGGCTGCGCAAGCTGTCGCTGGTCGCGCGTGAAGCGGCTGCATTCACGGCCAGATGACTTTGCCCCGAATCGGCTTTCTTGAGTCGAGGCGGCTGGCACGCTCAGGCCATGGGTGCCTTTCCCGAGGGCGTGCTTGACGCGCTCGGCGAGGTGTACGACCCGTGCTGCCGGGAGAAGGGCATCTCCATCGTCGACATGGGCCTGATCCACTCCGTCACAGTCAACGGCCGACAGGCCCGCGTTGAACTTCTCCTCACCACCGGGTGGTGCCCGTTCGCGGCCCGGGTTCTCGACGACGTACGGGAGCGGGTCGAGGAGCTGCCTGGCATCGACAGCGCAACGGTCGATGTCGTCTGGACGCAACCGTGGACGACCGATCGTCTCGCACCGTCCGCGCGCGCAAAGCTCCGTTTCCTGCCCGACCCGGTCGATGTGCCGGACCGGGACGCCTTCATCGCCGGCCAGAAGGGAGTCCGGTCATGATCGACGATGTGTTGGTCTTCGACGGCGTGGCGCACGTCTTCAACTTCGATCCGAAGAACGCCTTCGGCCAGCCAGGCGAGATGTTCTCCAATCACCTGTACGCGTTCCACAATGTACTGACGCCGGATGATCAGCCGAAACTGCCACCGGAGGAGTTCCTGCGCCAGTGGACTCCAAGTGACATTCGGGAGATGGTGTACGACCAGTCCGACACGGACATGCTCGTCGCGATGCCGCTTCCGCTGACAGATCTCTACAAGGACGGGCTCTCGCCGTGGGAGGAATGCGCGCACCTCGCCAGCCAGGATCCGGACCGTACGGTCTTCTGGGGATCGGTCAACCCGCTGGAGGGCCGTAAGGCTCTCGATCTCATGGAGCGCCAGGTCGGCGAGTTCGGCGCAAAGGCCTTCAAGTTCTACAACGTCCGCTACGACTACGGTGCCCCGTTCCCGTGGCGGATGGACGACCCGAAGATCGCGTTTCCGGTCTTCGAGAAGGCGCGCGAGCTTGGCGTCAATCTGATCGGTGTCCACAAGGGAGTTCCGCTCGGTCCTCAGCCCATCGAGGCCACCCAGACTTGGGACATGGACGGTGCCGCGGCGAACTTCCCGGACCTCAACTTCGTGATCTTCCACGTCGGGCTGCCGTTCCTGGACGAGACGTGCTGGCAGCTCATCCGCTACCCCAACCTCTATGCTTCGATCGCGGCGACAATCAACTTCCTGGTTCGCGCGCCACGTATGTTCGCCGAAATCCTCGGCAAGTTGCTGTTCTGGTGCGGCGAGGACAAGATTATTTACGGCAGCGAGGCGCCGATCTTCCATCCACAGTGGGCACTGCGCGCGTTCATGGACTTCCAGATCCCGCAGGACCTGTGTGATGGTTACGCCTATCCGCAGCTGACCGATCAGGCCAAGCGCAAGATCCTCGGCGAGAACCTGCTCCGCCTACACGGCATGGACATCGAACAGACCCGCACCCGCCTGGGCCGCGGGTGATGTATGCGGCGATCTTGGACGAATGCGCATGGTTCGCTCACCATCCACGCGCATGTCGCCAAGGTCGCCGCGCTTACGGGATCGGAGGTTGGTGCAGGCCGAACGGGGAGCCTTGGTCGTCACGGCAGAGCCGGAAGCGGCCGAACCTCGCGACGGACTCGGGGTTCTCCTCCTCGTCGGCGCCCTCGACCGTACCGCCGAGCGCCCGCACACGCTCCAGCGCCGCATCGAAGTCCGCAACCCGGAAGAACACGTAGGGGCCACCGCCGGCATCGCCGCCGTGCATCCCACCCGGAACCGTCGGCGTGCCGATGGCGAACCCCTGTGCGGAAGGCCCCGGCTCGAACGTCCAGCCAAACAGCGCCTCGTAGAACGTCCGGCCCCGGTCGACATCGCCGACACCGAGTTCGAAGAAGGAAAGCTCGCCGTCCACGCCTTCCGATTGTGCCGGAAGGCCTCCGATTGTGCCGGAAGGCGTGGACGAAAGCCGCTCCGCCGCCAGCCGTGTCTATGCGACGCGGTGCGACGCGCCGGACTTCTGGGACCGACGGCCCATCATCGCGACGGCGCCAACGCCGACGGCCGCGAGGATGACCTGGAGGAGCGCCTCCTTCAAGCCGTACGAGGGCTCGCCGAAGATCAGCGCAGCCAGCGACGCCACCAGCGCACCGACTACGGCGAGGACCGGGGCCAGCCAGATGGCATTCGCCGCCCTGCCTCTGAGCATGAATCCGCCAATGAGGCCAACGACCAGTCCGATTCCGATGGCGGCGAGGAAGTTGAGCACGGTGGTGCCTCCGTTCACGACGGGAAGGTCACGCGACAACGCAATAGGTGTCCCAGAGATCGAGATGGGTGTCAAGGCCTCCGGGCACCCGAGATTCCCGTCTGCCGCGCTATGACGTCCGGCGAGGCGGCACGAGCCGGTACCCGACGCCACGAACCGTCAGGATCAGGCGCGGGTCGACCTGGTCGTCACCGAGTCTTTGCCGGAGCCGTTGCACGTGGACGGTGATGGTGTTGGAGCCGGGCGCGCCACCCCACACACCGTCGCGGATCTGTTCCCGGGTCACGACCCGGTCCGCGTGAACCATCAGTAGCTGTAGCAGACGCAGCTCACGCATCGGCATCCGTACATGTCGGCCGTGCAGGCTGACCTCGAGGGCGCCGGGATCGAGGCGAAGCCCGCCGACCTCCAGGGCGGGCTGAGGCTCCGCGAGCCCTTCGGGCCAGATCGCCCGCAGGATCGGCAACAGCTCGCGGATCCGGTACGGGTGGGCCACGCAGGCGGTGGCGCCGGCGGCCAGCGCCTCGGCCGCTACGTCGCCGTCTGCGCCCCCGATGCCCACCACGACCGGGATCGAGGTCCGGGCCGAAACGGCCCGGGTGAGTGCGGCCCCACCGACCGTCGGCAGGGTCGCCGTCGCCAGCACCGCGTCCGGATGTTCCGCGCCGGTGGCGAGCAGGGCCTCCGCCCCATCGGCGCAGACAATCGCGGTGACCTGATGTTCGGCAAGCGTCTTCGCGAGCATCGTGGACTGTGCGATGTCGCCATCGGCGATCAACAGCAGGAAGGAGTCGGTTCGCCCGTTCCGGCTCACATCGACGGTCATGGCTATCCGAAGCGACCGGTGATGTAGTCCTCGGTCCGCTTCTCCTTCGGATTGGTGAAGATCTTCGGCGTGTCGTCGAACTCGACCAGCCGCCCGTGCCGCACTCCCTGCTCATCCACGTCCGCGGTGAAGAACGCGGTCCGGTTGCTGACCCGGGCAGCCTGCTGCATGTTGTGCGTGACGATCACGATCGTGTACGTCGAAGGCGAGCTCGTACATCAGATCCTCGATCTTCGATGTCGCGATCGGGTCGAGTGCGGAGCAAGGCTCGTCCATCAGGATCACTTCGGGCTTGACCGCGATCGTGCGAGCGATGCAGAGCCGCTGCTGCTGGCCGCCGGAGAGCGCGAGCCCGCTGGTCTTCAGCTTGTCCTTGACCTCGTCCCAGAGCGCGGCGCCGCGCAGCGCCTGCTCGACCATGTCGTCCATGTTGCCCTTGATGCCGTTGATCCTCAGTCCATAGGCGACGTTGTCGTAGATGGACTTGGGGAACGGGTTGGGCTTCTGGAACACCATGCCAATGCGCCGACGGACCTGAATCGGGTCGACACCCGGGGCGTACAGATCCGTTCCATGGAACGTGACCCTTCCCTTGAGGCGCGACCCGGGGATCAGGTCGTTCATCCGGTTCAATGCTCGGAGAATCGTGGACTTGCCACAGCCGGAGGGACCGATCATTGCGGTGATCTGGTTTTTCGCGATCGCCATCGTGGTGCCGCGAACGGCCTCGTAGTTGCCGTAGAAGACACTGACGTCGCGCAGGTCGAGCACTGTAGGGCCGGCGGTGGGCTGCGCATGCGCCGCCTGCGCCTGTTGGGCCGCGCCAGTCACGTTGATCGTGAGTCGGTCGGTCGGGTTGGTCATGGTGCGTTCCACCTCTGGTTGGCCGGACGGCTCGGTCATGGGTCTAGCGTTCCTTGATCGCGAATCGGCGTGCGATGAACCGGCCGACCAGCGTCATGATGAATACGATCGCGACCAATGTGAGCGCAGCGCCCCATGCACGGTCGTTCGCAGCCGCAAAGGGCTCGGCGGCGTTGCGGTAGATCTGTGCCGGAAGAGCCGTGTTGGCGCCGAAGATGCTCCAGTTCGGACGGTAGATGAGGCCGATCACAAGCACGATGGGCGCTGTCTCGCCGGCCGCGCGGGCGATCGCGAGCAGGGCACCGCTGATGATGCCGGAGAGGGCCGCGGGGATAACGACGGTGACAGTCGTCCTCCACTTGCGGGCGCCCAGAGCGAGACTAGCCTGCCGCAACTCGTCGGGTACCAGGCGCAGCATCTCCTCGGTGGTCCGGATCACGACCGGCAGCATGAGACACGCAAGCGCAAACGCGGCCGCCAAGGCATTCTGTTCGCCGGTCCAAAGCACGAATCCGATGAAGATGAACAGACCCATCATGATCGACGGAACGCCCGTCATGACGTCGGCCATCGTACGGATGGTACGGGCCAACGGGCGCTGCTTGCCGTACTCGTTGAGGTAGATAGCGCCGAGAACACCGAGCGGGATGGCCAGTAGCGAGGCAGTGCCTGTGCTCACGATGGTGCCGACGATGGCCGGTCCGACGCCCCCACCCTCGGTCTGCGGCTGCCTTGGTATTCGCGCGGTCAGGAAGTCCCAGCTCATGACGCGCAATCCCTTACTGATCAGGTAGTACGTGACGAGACCAAGCGGCACGACCGCGATCCCGACAGCCAGAAAGATCGCCGCCTTGGCAGCGAGGTCCGTCATCCGACGCCGCGGAGAGAGGGTCGCGCGGCGCATGTCCTGCGGCACCGGTGCCGTGTCGACGTCGGCAAAGGTGGTCACGCCGCCACCCCCCTCAAGCGGACCTCGGCCCGACGCACGACCGCTCGCGCCAAATAGTTGACGATGATCGTCATCGCGAACAGCACGACTCCGCATCCGATCAATGCCTCACGTCCAGGGTAGGTGCCCGGATCGCCAAAGTTCTGAACGATGATCGACGGCAGCGCGTTTCCCCCAGCGAACAGGTTCGGCGTGATCTGCACAGCCGCGCCGATCGTGAGCGCAACAGCGATGGTCTCGCCCATGGCGCGCCCTAGGCCCAACATCACCGCACCCACCATGCCGCCGAAGCTGTGCGGGAAGACGGCGCCTCGGATCATCTCCCAGCGCGTTGCGCCCAATGCCAAGGCCGCCTGCTTGTCCGCCGTTGGCACCGTCGCGAAGACCTCGCGGGTGACCGATGTGACAATCGGAACGATCATGATGGCGAGGATGAGGCCGGCCGTCATGAAACCGCGACCGCTGCTGACCGGCTCGCCGAACAGTGAGCCGATGACGGGAAGCCCGCCGAACGTGTCGTGGATCCAACCGTAGACGGGCACGAGAGCCGGTGCCACAACGAGGATGCCCCAGAGTCCGAACACGACAGACGGGATCGCGGCCAGCAAGTCGATAACCGTGATAACGGCAGAGCGCACACGGAGCGGGGCAAACTCGGTCATGAACAGGGCGATGCCAATAGAAATCGGAACTGCGACTAACAGGGCAATCAACGACACAACGATCGTTCCGAATGTGAACGCAAGGGTCCCAAACTGAGCGGTAGCGGGACCATCGCCGTCGGGATCGTTGGGTACCCACGTACTGCTTGTGATGAAACTCAGGCCCTGATAGCGAAACGCAGGCCACGCCTGGGTCACGGTGGTAATGAGGATCAACGCCAAAATACCCAGGACGAGCAAGCCGGCTACAAGGCTCACCGCCGAGAACGAGCGGTCGGCGGCTGCCCCGCGCCCGCGCTGGCGGAGATCATCGCCGGACCGCTCTCTGGTCTGTGTCATGAGTTGCTCCTACAGTTACGCGCCTACCGGGGGCGGGGTTTCATGCGATCCCCCAACCCCCGGTCGGCGCCGGCGGAGACTGGCTGGCTTCCTAGCCTTGGACTGTCCCAAGCTGCGTCAGTGCCTTCTGTACCAGGTCGGCGGGGAGCTTTGCGAAGTTGACACCCGCCGCGAGGTCCTGGGCGTCCGTAAGAAGCCACTTCGCGTAACCCTTGACCAGTTTGGCCTTAGCCGCGTCGCTGTAGGTCTTCTTAAGCAGGAAGTACGTGGGGGCGGTGATCGGGTAGCTGGAGGCACCCGCCGCGTTGATCGGGTCGAAGGTCAAGTCGTCCTTCACCGGAGCAGTGGCTACTGCTGCGGTTGCGCCCTCGAGCGAGGCTGCCACGAACTTTCCGTCCTTGTTCTTGACCGACGCGAACGTCAGGCTGGCCGCCACCGCGTCGGCGAAGTCCACGTAGCCGATCGCGCCGTCGGCCTGCTTGATGATCTGAGCGACGCCAGTGTTCTTGTCGCCTCCCTGCGTGTCCGCCGGCCAGGCCACACTGTCGCCGGTGCCCAGTGTCCAGCCCGAGCCGCCCGCGGCGACCAAGTACTTCGTGAACTGGTTTGTCGTGCCGGATCCGTCGGAGCGGTGCGCGACCACGATTGGCTTGTCCGGCAAGGTGACGCCGGGGTTGTCAGCAGCAATCGCCGGATCGTTCCAGTTCTTGATCTTGCGACCGAAAATGCTACCGAGTGTCTCGCCGCTGAGCTGAAGCTTGCTCACGCCCGCGAGGTTGTAGGACACCGTGATCGGCGCGGCCGCGAGTGGGAAGTAGTAGAAGGATCCGGCTGCGACACCATCGGAGTCTTTGACGGTGCTGTCCGTGCCCGCGAAGTCGGTCAGGTCGGAGCCGAATTCCTTCTTGCCGGTGCCGGACCCTACCGAGTTGTAGGTGACATCCGCGTCCTCAGCGAGCTTCAGGAACTCCTCGATGGACTTCTGCTCAAGGGCGTTCTGGAAACTTGATCCGGAACCCTTGATGGAGCCGGTTAGGGTGGCGAATTCGCTAGCAGCAGTGGTAGAGGTCGTGGGCTCCGGGTTTTTCGAGGAGCAGCCAGCGATCGTCAGTGCGGCAAGAGCAACGCCCACAACGGCGGTGCGCGCGAGCACAGAACGGTTCACGTTGGGAATGCCTCTCTATGAGGTGAGGTAAGGGCTATCCGTCTTGACAAGGAGGAAGTTAGGAGCCTCGGGTGGCCAGATCACCGGCTCCAGATGAACGGCTGGTGAATTGGCGTCGCCACGATGGTGACCTGCTCGGATCGGAATTGTCGCTTCTGTGAACACCGGTCCGGACAGACTGGCACACTTGGGACGTGACGCTCGGACGGGTGCTCATCACCGCGGCGGCACTCTGGCTCGCGGCACAGGTCATTGACGGCATCCGGCTCGCTGACGGCCTTGGTCCACTCGCCACGATCGGCACCGTCCTGGTCGTTGCCCTGGTGGTGTCGATGGCGCAGGCGGTCACGCGGGGGCCGCACCGACTGCTCGCCACCCTCGTGGGTCCGCGGCCGCTGCCCGTGATCCTGATCGTCGCGGTGGCGTTCAATACGGCCGTGTACTGGCTCGCAACCTGGTTAGCCTCAAGCGTCGGTCTCGGGTACACAGTGGACGGAGCGGTACCGGCCCTGCTCGGTTCGCTGTTGCTGGTGTTGATGCACGAGTTCGACCGTGCGACGAAGGCCGTGCCCTAGCTAACGCCGACCTGAAGAAGTAGGCGCCGTGCCGCGCTGTTGTTGAAGACCTTGGTACTGAAGGGCTGTCATAGCAGCCCTTTGGTGCCAAGATCTGCTTCATAACTCCACCAGCGCGGTGATCTTCACAACGTTGTGGGCGAATACGCCTTGCCCGCACCACGCTGCGGTGCGGTCGCGTCCGGCGACGCCGCTGCGGGCCCATCCGTAACGGTGTTTGAGGTGGCTGATGCGGCCCTCGCACCCGGTTCTCCATTTGATGAGGTCGCGGAAGCCTCGGCTGTGTTCGGTGGCTCGCCGGGCCGCGCCGGGTTGGCCTTTTCGTGGAATGGCAACGGTTTTCACGCCGAGCTCGCGCAGTTCGGCTTCGACGCGCGCCTCGCCGTAGCCGCGGTCGGCGGTCACCGCGGCCGGCGCTTGGCCCATGCGCTCCGTGATGCGCTCGATGGCCGGTGCGAGTTGGGGCGCGTCTGCCGGGTTGCCCTGCTCGACGGTGTAGTCCAGGACAATGCCATCTTCGTTGTCCACGATCTGGGCCTTGTAGCCGAATTCGACCGGCCGGTTGATGCGGCCCTTCGCGATCGGCCGGGCGTCGGGGTCGTGCAGGCTCACCAGCCGGGTAGCGGAGTCGGGCTTGCAACCGGCGAGTCGTTGCCGGGTCTGGGCAATGATGCGGCGACTGCGTTCGACGGTGGTGGCCAGTTCGTCGATTGCGCGCCGCAGACGCCCTTTGAGTCGGCCAGCCACACGACGCAGGGCGCGGCGGGCGTTGTCCAGCACGGCGTACGCATCCCGGCCGCTGCGTTCGGCCAGGCCGGCCAGTTCACCGGTGATCCGCATAACCGTGGCCTGAGCCTGCTCGCGGGCCTGGGCGCCGCGCAGCTTGAGCTTCGCGCCGGTCGCACGGACCCGGCTGCCGGCCGAGCGGGACCGGTCCCGAAACCGTGTGCGGGTCGCCCCACCCGCGGCCTTGATGCGCCGCACCAGCTTGCCGATCTTCGCCACGGCCTGAGCGAGCAGGCCCGAGTCGGTCGGGTACTCAACGTTGGCCGACACCACTGTGGTGTCGGCGCGGACTTTTCCCGTCTTCACCACCCTCGCCTCGACCGCCTTGGCCAGCAGACGACGGCGAGCGTGTGTTGCGGCACGGCCGCTGAGGCTCAGGAGTCTGGCAGTTGTTGCGGATCGGCCGCCAAGGACGAGGCGATCGCATCCGGTGCCGGCTGCTGTTCGTGACGATGGCGACCCGCGGGTGCTTAGCGAGTCCGGCACCGTCAGCCGCGCGTTAACACCACATCTGCGGTCTCGCGGGTCGCCATGATGAGCCGGGCGTTCGCCTCGTCGCTGCGGTGCACCCAGTCGTGCGCGGCCGCCCGATCCAAGCCACGCGAGCGTTGCCGGCGCACGAGCCGGGGCACCCGAACCTGGTCCGGCACATCGATGTAGATGGTGAGGTCGAACAGCGGACGGGCCCTGACCCACGGATCAGTCGGCAGCAGCAGGTAGTTGCCTTCGACAACCACGAGTTCGACCGGCGGGAAGATCGGAATCGCCGACCCGATCGACTCGTTGAGGCCGCGGTTGAACGCCGGCGCGTAGACCGGTTCGTCGGCGGCCCGGAGGCGTCGCATCAGATGCACGAAGCCCCATCCGTCGAACGTCTCCGGCGCGCCCTTGCGGTTGGCCAAGCCGAGCCGTACGAGTTCCACATTGGACAGATGAAAGCCATCCATCGGTACGCACACCGCGGCCCGCTCGGGCGCTGCTCCCGGATCGCCCGACGCCGGCACCCGCAGCCGAGCGAACCGGTCCGCGACGGCTTCGGCGAGCGTGGACTTTCCGGCGCCCGGCGCACCCACGATGCCCACCATGATCCGGCCACCCGTCAACAGCGGAGCTACGAGATCGGCGGCGGGGTCGAGGAGCTCGGAGCGCATGGCTCGATGCTGCCATCCCGCGCTGAGCTGCGGGCGCTACCGTGTGCCGGTGCGTTTCGCTGGGCGGCTCGGCCTCATCCTGATGTTGTTCCTTGGCGGAACCGCCTGCAATAGCGACGCTCGGCAACCAGGCATGAGCGGAACGTTGGCAATCCTCGCCTCGACGTCGCTGACCGAGGTATTCGGCAGCATGGCGCGCAACTTCTCGACGACCTATCCAGCGGTACGGGTCGAGGTCACGTTCGCGCCCGACTCGGACATCGCTCGGCGGATCGCGGCCGGGCCCGCGCCGGACCTCGTCGCGACCGAGGGGTCAGGCCCGTTGGCGGCGCTCGGCCCGTCGTCCCCGCCCCTGCACTTCGCCCGCGGCCAGCTCGTCCTCGCCGTACCGGCGGACAATCCGAAGGCGCTGCGGGGGTTGTCCGACCTGAGCCGTCCCGACGTCCGGCTTGCCCTCTGCGTCCAATCCGAGCCCTGTGGCGCGGTGGCCGACTCGGTACTTCAGGCGGCCAGCCTGTCGGTACCAGTCGGCGCGACGACCACCTCAGACGTACGGGCGGCGCTTGCCCATGTCACCGACGGAACTGCCGACGCGGCGCTGGTGTACCGCTCCGATGCGCGGCTCGCCGGCGACGCGGTAGCCACGCTGGAGCTGCCGGAGTCCATAGCAGCGATGGCCGACTTCGTGGCGGTGGTACCCGCCAGCGCACCGAATCCGCAAGCCGCCGACGCATTCCTGGCGTATCTCGGCTCACCGGCCACGCTCGACGGGCTGACCCGGGCCGGCTTCCGCCCGCCGGACTGATCCCTCCGTCGCCTGGCTCACCCACTGTTGATTTCGCCGCACTACTGCTTAACTATGTTCCTAGTAGAGCAGGTAGGAGCGATCGATGTTCGTGTTCCGTCTCGACCCGAACTCGGGCGTTCCGCCGTACCTGCAACTCGTGCAGCAGGTGAGGCAGGCGCTCCTGCTGGGTTCCCTGCGGCCCGGGGACCGACTGCCGCTGATCCGGGAGGTCGTGGAGAGTCTGGCGATCAATCCGAACACGGTAGCCAAGGCGTACCGGCAGTTGGAACACGAGACCCTTGTCGTTGGGCGCCCCGGACAAGGAACCTTCGTCACCGATACACCCACGGCAACCGTGTCGCCGGCCACCTACACTTCGCTCCGCCGTGGGCTGAAGAGCTGGTTGCACCGTGCATACGCGGCCGGACTGGACGAAGAGGCGATCAACGGACTCTTTTCTGCCGTCCACCACGAAGCGAAGGTCGAGGACGTGGCATGACTGCCGGCGAGGCCGACCACGCGGTCCGCACGGAGGGCTTGGCCAAGCGCTACCGCCGGACGTGGGCGCTGCGGGACTGCACACTCCTGCTGCCCACTGGCCGGGTGGCCGCTCTCGTGGGTCCCAACGGAGCCGGGAAGACCACCTTGCTGCGCGTGCTGGTGGGGCTACTTGCGCCGACCTGGGGATCGGTTGACGTTCTTGGTCACTCCCCGGTGACCAACACCGCGACTTCGCTGTCTCGCATCGGCTACGTGGCCCAGGAACACCCGTTGTATCGCCGCTTCAGCGTCGACGATCTGCTGAGGTTCGGACACGCCTGCAATGTGCGTTTAGATCGCAGCCGCGCGTAACGCCGGCTGACCGCGCTCGGCATACCGCTTGACCGCAAGGCCGGCACGCTGTCCGGCGGCCAGCAGGCCCAGGTTGCACTTGCCCTCGCCCTGGCCAAGAGACCCGACCTGCTCATCCTGGATGAGCCGTTGGCCAGCCTGGATCGATTAGCCCGACTTGAATTCCTGCAAGTGCTTATGGGCGCGGTCGCCGACGACGGCGTCACCGTCGTGTTCTCCTCCCATGTCATCGGCGAACTGGAACGCGTCTGCGACCACCTGATCGTGCTCAACCATGGTCGGGTCGCGTTGTCCGGCGACATCGAAACCCTGCTCGCCGACCACCGGCTGCTGGTCGGGCCGTGCACGACCAACACCGTTGACCGCACCGCCAGCGTCATCGAGGCCACCCACGCCGAGCGGCATACCACGCTGCTGGTCCGCGATGGCGGCATCCCTGCCGCACCCGGCTGGCAGCCGCACGCGGTCAGCCTCGAGGAGCTTGTGCTCGGCTACCTGCGGCGCTCCCACAACGGCACCGCTCCCGCGGCCGATGACCCGGAGGTTGCGACATGGTCTGGCTGACGTGGCGCCAACACCGCGGCGAAGCCCTGACCGCGGCCGCGGTCCTGGCCGTCCTTACCGGCATTCTGCTCGCCGTCGGCCTGCCTATGCACGCCACCTTTCACCACGACATCGTCCAATGCATAGACGGCAGTGCCGTCGACCGTGAGGTGTGCTCGACCAACCTCGCCGCGTTCGATAAGAACTTCGGCTTCGCCACTGCGATTCTTACCCTGCTGAACGTTCTGCCCTTCCTACTCGGAGCGTTCATCGGCGCGCCACTGCTGGCCCGCGAGCTGGAGTCCGGCACGTGGCAGCTCGCCTGGACTCAGGCCGTTCCTCGGGTGCGTTGGCTCGTAGTCAAGCTGGTCGCACTAGTCGCGTTGACGGTGGTACTCACCAGTGCCTTGGCCGCGCTGATCACCTGGTTCCGACAACCGCTCGACGCACTCTACGGTCGCAACGGGCTGGACGGCTTCGACGTCGAAGGTCTCGTCCCAGTGGCCTACGGGCTATTTGCGTTCGCTGTCGGTACGGCGGCCGGTGCCGTGCTCCGCCGCAGCATCCCCGCGCTCGCCGTGTCGCTGCTCGCCTTTGTGGCCGCGCGGGCTACGGTTGCGACTTCGCTGCGTCCCCGGTACCAACGGCCCCTCACTCTGCTAGAGAGCATCGAAGCCGGTAATCATGGCATTGCCATCGGAACGGGCAACCGCGCCGACTGGACCCTCGATGAAGGCTTCGCCGACGCCACCGGAGCGCGCCTCACCCGGACCGACATCAACGGCCTCGACGACACGGCCAGAGATGCCGGAGTCAATCTGACCACGTACATGCATAACAACGGCATCCAACGATGGGTGTACTACCACCCCGCTGGCCGCTTCTGGAACTTCCAGTGCATCGAGGCCGGCATCTTCGTAGGGCTCGCGGTGATCTTGCTGGCGGTCGTGATCTGGCGACTCAAGAGGCGCGCCCTGTGAACTGCCGCCATTGGGGCTTCACCCGCGAGCAGCGTGGCGATACTCGTGCCGGGTCCGCCGGGGACGTATGGGTACAACTTGAGTGTGTTCTTGATCTTCTCTACCGTGGGTCGGGGATCGCAGTCCTCCATGAACGAGCGCCCCAGCAGACACCCGGTGGGTGCGGGAGCGTCCGATGTGGAATCCACTGCCCGGGAGATCGCCGTCATAGTCGGGCCCGACCAGCAGGAACCGCCCCCCCTCGCCGCGGTCCGGTCCCGGCAGGCCGAAGTCGATGACCCATTGCCACCACATGTCGTCGAAGATGCCCAATGCCATCGGCGGCGTCTCCACCACCATCGGCCCGTTGGACAGGTCCACCATGCCGACGAAGTACACGGTGTCGGCGTTGGCCGTGAGGAACAACGACTGCGAGTCCATCAGCTCGGAGAACAGCAGGATCAAGTTGTCCGGCGCGCCCGCGTCGATGAACCCCTGGCGCAGCGCGTACGTCGATGCGCCGGCGAAGGCGTTGAGGAAGACGTTGACCCCGTGGATGAAGTCGAGGTGGTTATAGACCTTCTCAACGGTGTCGTTGCTGGGGGCCCCATCCATAAACGCAAGACTTCCGATGCGTGTGTCCAAGGAATCGGGCACGGAAATCGACTGCAGGATCTCTCGCGAGGCCGGCGATCAGGACGGTGGCTGCGCCGGTCGCCGCGTCGAGCCGGCGCTGGGGGCTCGGAGACGGTCTCCACCATGCGCCGACGGCGGACGTGGAGCGTGACCGGCGGCGACCTCGTCGCTACGACGCCCATAGGTGGTCAACAATTCTTCGAGCTGACGAAGTAGGCAGACCGGGGACAGGTTGAGCAGGCGGGCCACACTTTGCAAATCGTGTCCGCCGAAGAGGGTCAGCGCCATCGCTGAGCGGTGACGCATGCCCAGACCGGCAAGGGGCACCGTGGCAGGGTCGTCGACGGTTCGTGGGACGGGTGACGGGCCGAACCGTTCGTACAGGACGAGTGCACCGACGCAGCGCCAGTAGACCGATGCGGCGAGAGCGGCCCGGACCTGACCATCGTCAGCGTCGAAGGTATGTGTTCGTCGGCTTGCGTGCACGATCGTGTCGACAACGATCTCGCTGGCGGCGTCGACATCGTTGAGGATAAGCGACGCCATCGCCAGCAATGACGCCGCGTGGCGCCGGCACAGTCGGCGGCCAGTGTGGAGGGTTCGTCGCTGCCGACGCATCCGCGGGAAGCGTTGCCGGTTGAAACGGGAACGTAGTGCGTTCGTCAACAGACACCTCGGCATGTTCGGGGATGGACGACGCCGGGGTCTCGAGCGGTAGCGACACTCTAGCGCCGAGAGTGGGATCCGGACATCCCCTGTCGAGACGACGCTGAGCCCTGACGCGTGCCTCCGCCGCACCTGGCGGTCCGACGAACTACTTGTCCACGACGGACCGGCCCCGACGGCGGTAGCCACTGGTTCTGTCACCACCATTTGGTGAGTCCACTGTGGAAGTTGCCCGAGAACAAATCGGCGGCGTTCCGGGATTGACGCCGATATATTCATCGTACGCGCGATCGGGCCGACGCTCCCGCCAGTCGACACCTTCGCATGGGGTTGCACCGGTGCATTGGGAGTCGTCGCCGCGGTCGCGCAGCGCGTCCTCTTGCCGACCGCGGTCCTCAGTGGAGTGTGATCTCTCGCGCCCGGCATCGCATCGAGCGAGCGTGACGGCCATGTCGGTGCGAAAGTAGGACGCTCAGCGCGGCCGTTGCCGGCCGCTGCCGCCGCGTGGGCGTCGGCGTCGCGCCGCTTCGAGTCCGTCGACCAGCGTGTGGAGGCCGGCGGTGAACCGTTGGTCGCGGTTGTCGACCCAGACGAACTCGCCGAGCGCTACCAGGGCGGGGAAACGATCGGCGGGCAATGACCGCAGGAATGCGTGAAGCTTGGCTCTGGTGGGGGCGTCGCGAACACGCTGCTCGTTGACCGAGCTGGGACTGCTCAGCGCGAACCCGAGGGTGTAGTCGTAGATCAGGGAAAACGCCAACCCGGTCTCCCGGTCCGGTAGACCGGCCTCGTGCAGCGTTGCGAGGAACGCATCGGCGAGGGCAAGTGAATGTGGCCCGAGGGGGTCGCGTGTCTTGAGCAGCCCGGCGATGCCGGGATGGTCCTCGAGGACCGTCCGTAGCCGTTGCGCGAGAACCTTGACCCGTTCGGCCCAGGCGAGAGCGTGATCGACCTCATGGTCGACCTCGGCCAGCACTCCGTCCAGGACGAAGTCATAGAGCTGTTCCTTGTTGCGCACGTGACGGTACAACGCCCCGGGAACCACTCCAAGACGGCTTGCGAGGGCACGCATGCTCAACGCGTCGACGCCGTCCGCACCGATGACCGTGACGGCCTCGGAGACGATGCGTTCGCGGGTAAGAGCGCGGCGACGTTCCTCATCGCCAACTGAAGATGTGAACCATAGCGGGCGCGAACCCGCATCGACAGTGGTTGCCTGTCGTCGCTTCGTCATCTTCGCCTCCGAACATCGCGGTTGACGGTGAACACCGTTCACGATACAGTAAACATGTATCTCGGAGGTGAATGTCGTTCACCTGAGCCGCATCTCTTCCTTGAGTCGCCGGGCCACAGGCCGGCAGGATGCGTGAAGGAGAATGACATGACAGTCATGGCAAGTTGGGAACTGTTCGAAGACATACGTAATGCGCAGGACGAGTTGCTGCGAATGAACACGATGCCAGCGCAGCGGCTCAATCTGCTCGGCCGAACTCACCCAGGCATGAGCACTCCGCCCTGGACACCGGCGGTCGACATCTCCGAGCGCAAGGACGCCTACATGGTGGCGGCCGAGCTCCCCGGCGTCGGGATCGACGACCTCGAGATTACATTCGAGGGCCGTCTGCTGACGATCCAAGGCCAGCGGCGCGTCGCGTCCGACTCCTCCGAGCAGCGGATACATCGGGCCGAACGAAATTACGGCGCCTTCCGCCGCTCTATCACCCTGCCCACGCACGTAAAGCCGGAGGCCATCGAAGCCTCGACCCAGGACGGCGTGCTGCAGATCGTGGTGCCCAAGGCGGAGGAAGTACACGCCAAGCGCATCCAGGTGCGCGTCGGCGGTGGGCACGCCCTTCCCGCAGTGGGCGACGAGGGCGAGACCCGCGGGTGACCGCAGGCCCGGCGTCGAGTTCGCCGACAAGGCCGGAGAACATGACATCGCCCGCCGCCTCGCCGACGTAACGGTGGCGGCGGGCGACTTACCGCGCTGCTCGACTCGCGGTGTCGAGCTCGACGGGTCGAAAGAATTGCCTACCCGCTATCGACAGCGCACACATGAGCGATGGCTTCGTCGCAAACGGCTTGCTGCTGTTGATCCGGCTCATCGCCGAAGATATGTCCTTTGTGGACTCATGCCCTTCCGACGTCAACGAGTTTCTCTCGGACCTTGGCTGACCTCGGCTCGATGAAGCGTTTTCGCCACTGCAACGAGCGACCGAGCAAGCGGAGACTTTGTGCGCGCGGGAGATCAACGGGTTTGTGCTAGCCCTAGCGGATTGTTGTTGTGACAAATCGATGTCCGTATTGGCCCCTCATACAACCGTAAAAGCCCCACACTCCGGAAAATATTTGAACATTTACCTGGATACGCGTCAAAAACGCTAGGGTTATCGCCGCTGAAGGAGGATCGTTGTCCACATGACACAGACAATGCACCGAAGCGATCAGGACCTCCAAGCCACCGTCTCCGACGAGCTCCTTTACACGCCCAGTATCGACACCCATCTCACCGTCACGGCCAACGACGGGGTGGTGACGCTCGCCGGTGACGTCGGTAGCCTGCCCGAGCGGCTCGCGGCTAAACAAGCGGCCGAGCGAGTGTGGGGCGTCAAAGTCGTTGCCGACAAGATGGTGGTCCGCAGCGCGGGTGCCTCCGGCGCGACCGACGCCGACCTCGCCGAAGCCGCCAGCCACATGCTCGCCTGGTCGATCGACGTCCCCCACAACACGGTCACGGTCGAGATCCGTGACCGGACGCTCACCCTGTCCGGTGCCGTCACCTGGGATTTCCAGCGCGAAGCGGCCCTTCGCGCCGTTACCTACATCAGAGGCATCAGCGGAGTGAACAACAACATATCCCTGTCCCAGAAGGCGTCAGTGTCGGTCGTGAAAGACGCGGTCGAGGCAGCAATCCGGCGTAACGCGCCGCTCGACGCACAGACCATCGCCGTGGAGGTGAACGGCCACGAACTGACCCTGAGCGGACGCGTGCGGTCATCGATGGAACGCGACCAAGCAGAGCACGTGGCTTGGGCCGCCGCCGGCGTGGCCAACGTCAAGAACAACCTCTTCGTCACATCCTGACCAACGCGCTCACTGTGACAGCGAAAGCCGAACCGCCCATGCGGACCGGAATGCTGTGGGGGCGCATCAAAGCCCGAACGCCGAGGGCCAAGGACCATTGTCCACAAGCTACCTCCAATATTTGTGCCGTTGAAAGGTCGTGGTCGTCGTGACCCAGATTTCGAACCAATTGCAAATGGCACCGAGCGCCGTGGCGGAGGCTACAACGCCTACGCCCGCGGTCGCCCGGCCCGGGGCGAGCCGTCCGCACGTACGTCGGGCCCGGGTAGGCGGGCTGTCGGTGGCTGTGGTGTTTTTCGCACTCGTGCTCCTGGTGCTTTTGAGCTTTGTTCTACAGAACGGCCAACGATCTGACGTCTACTTCCTGGGTGCTCATGGGAGTCCGCCGATGGGTGTGGCGCTTCTCCTGTCGGCAATCTTCGGGGCCTTGTTCGTGACGTTGCCGGCCGCGGTTCGGATCGCTCAGTCACGGATGGTTGCTGGCCGGCGTGGCGACGGGACCAAGCCGCACCCGACGATGCGCTGACACATCGATCGGCATCGCAGTGATTGACCTTCCCCAACTGTTCGATCAGTTTGCCGGTCACCGGACCCCGCCCGCGCAATTCTGTGATCGACGCTCGGTCGCGCCGAGCGCTGACCTACTTGTCGAGCCAGGCGACATCGAAGTCCGTACATCCGACGCCGCACCCGCTTCGGCTCAGCGCGAGGACTAATGAGTGGCTGTCGGCGGCCATCGCACTACCGGAAGGTTGAGGCGAGAACTACAGCCGTTCGATGATCTGGTCGGTGGCTAGCCGCGGCGCCTGTGTAGCGTCGGCGTCGGCTGGGTCGACGGTGCCGAAGCGGAGGACGAGAAACGGGTGGTTGAGGTAGGACAGAATCCGGCGCATGGACTCACGGGTGCCGATGACCTCGACGGGTGCGCTGAGTGGCATGACGGAGATACCTCGTTCGGTCGCGGTGAGCCAGCCGGCGCTGAGCGCTTCGCCAGCCCGGAGCCAGTCGCGCGCCTCGTCGCTTTGGCCGTAGAGGATGGCAAACCGCGCGGCCCGGTCGTGCTTGACGCTGATGGCTAGGTCGCCGGCGTGGCCGACGTCGCGGCCGGGAACAGTTGTCTCAGGCAGGTGTTGTGGAATCGCCTCACTGGAGAAATCGGACCCCGCGGGTCGGGTATCGCCGGTCCAGTAGTCCAGCTCGGTCCGCCACTCAGGCACGCCGGCCTCGGTGCGTTGGGCATGTTCGGCGGCCTGGGCGAGTTCGATCAACTGCTCGGGGCGCAGCATGTGCAGCCACGCTGCCTCAGCCCGCACCGCGGCTGTGATGGCGTTCAGGTCCTCAGGTCCGACCGGTGGTCCCACGACAGGACGCCGGTTGGTGTGCCGCAACGGGATTGTCCGGACGTGACGTACGGCCTGCGGGTCGGCAGGTGCTGGTGCGTAGACGCGTAGGTTGGCGAGGTGGTCTTGGTCGGCCGCGTCCGGCATCCGAGCGATGGTGACGCGCCAGCCCTCGGCGGCGAGAACGGTCCGGGCGTGGTGCAGCGCGGCACCACAGCTCAGTGTCGCCAGCCGGGCGTCGGGGTCGGCAACGGCAAGCACCCGGCTGCGGTAAAGGTAGAGGTCCAGGGTGTCGCTGCCAACACGCCAGCGCCATGGCTGGGTGTCGTGGATGGACGGTGCGTAGCCCGCGGCGACCGCGGCGTTGGCGAGCCCGTCGCTGATGGAGTGAGCCTCTCGAATCGGGGGTGAGCTGATGGACATGGTGGATTCCTTTCGTCGACGAGACCCGGTTGGCCGTAAGCCATGTGATGGCCACGTCCTACCCCGGCGCGGAGTCAGCCGGCATTGCGGCCCGGAGCCGGGCCAGGGTCTGCCTCAGCAGCCGGGATACGTGCATCTGGGACACACCGATCTCGGCTGCGATCTGGGATTGGTTCATGTGCTCGTAGAACCGCATGGTGAGGATCCGACGTTCCCGTAGGGGCAGTTCCGCCACGAGCGGCTGGAGCGACAGGTGGTCGTCGATGCCCGCGTAGCACGCATCGATGCCGCCGATGACGTCGGCAAAGTCCGACCCTGTGTCGGGATGAGGCGAATTCAGCGACGGCAGGCGATAGTTTTGCCAAGCACCGACGGCGGCCAGGACATCATCGGCGGTCACCTGAAGATAGTCGGCGAGTTCGGCAGTAGTCGGGGTGCGGCCCCGCTGTTGACCGAGTTCGTCGGCGGCCGCCGGCACCCGCAGGGCCAGTTGCTGGACCGACCGCGGCACCCGCATGGCCCACGCGGTGTCGCGAAAATGCCGCTTGAGCGCGCCGCGAATGCTCGGAATGGCGAAGCCGGCGAAGGGAACCTGGCGCCTTGGGTCGTAACGGTCCACGGCGTTGATCAGGGCGACGGCGGCGACCTGGGCCAGGTCGTCACGGCGTTCGCCCTTTCCGGCGTAGCGGCGGGCCAGTCGGCCGGCCATCGGCAGGTTCTGCTCGATGGCGCGGGCCCGGAGTTTGGCGCGGTCGGGATGCTCGAGCGGCAGATTGTTGCGTTGGCACAGCAGCTCCTCGGTGGGCACCGGTGGGGCGGCTGGGTAGCTGCGTGGCGAGGGAACCGCACTGTGGATGGTCGGGGGACGCTGCCGGAGGTGGCTGACCGCTGGTTCGGTGCGGTCCATCAGCCCAGCTATGATCATGGTTGGTTCGATGAGAATGGTCATGAAGGTCGATCGCCCCCTAATGGGGACACGCCGCGGTGTGCCGGCACGGGTCGGCGCCTCTCCTGAAGCGCCGAAAGTTCGCTGTTTCATGACCGCGGGTCTGGGCGGCGACGGTACGTGACGCGGACGCAAGGCGGCGGCGCGCAGGGGCTGATCCTGAATGAACAGTACACCTGGTGAACAGGTTCGTGAACACCGGCGATGTCGGGCCGCGCTGCGAGGGTTTCGTCGGTGTTGGCACCGTCACCGAAGACGGTATGGGCAGTGGGAACGAATGCTCCACAGTGGACCGCGTCGCACGGACGTCGTCTACCCGCAATCGTTCGTTCGCGGACCGGGTGGGCGGATGGTGTTTGGTCATCGACACTGGACAAAGGACTATCGGTTCACCGACGACGTTGCCTTGCCGGGAGCCGACCTAGCCGCCCGTCCGCATAGTGTTCTTCCGAGGGTGCAGGTGACGGTCGGCGGGTTGCGGCTGCTCGCGGTCCCCCACCGCCGTGCGCCCCGCGCTAAACAAGAGTACGGTTGAGGTATTCCGGAATCGACGACATCGCACTCAAGAGGTGCCAGCCACACCGGCCTACCCCCAGGAGTTGCCATGTCCGTCCTGCACCGCAACCGAAACGTTCCAGCCGAGCCGTCCGTCACAGCGCCGGAGCATGGTCTTGCCGCGCCGGCCGCGGGCGGTGGCCGGGCGCCCCGCACCCGGACCGGCGCCGCGTGGCTCGGTATCTGTACCGCCGCTGTTATTTTGGTGGTGCTTATCGTCTTCATGCTGCAGAACACCGGAAGCGTTGCCATCACCTTCCTGTGGATGCACGGCAGCGTGCCGCTTGCGCTGGCCCTGCTCACCGCCGGTGTTGGCGTTGCCATCACCACCATCGCGGTCGGTGAGGCCCGCATCGGCCAACTGCGTCGCGTCGCCCGCCGACAAAGATAAGGCTCGTGCCGCTCGTAATCGCGTCCGCCGCCAGCCATCCCGTGCACCCAGCACAGCCCAGCTCGCCGACGCGTTCGTCGTCGGCGGATGGGAAGGACTTGACATGACTATCGCCACCCGTCCGCACTCGACGGCGATCTCGGCGTCCGCGCCATCGACGCCACGACTGCGGCTTGAACCCACCGGCTCCCGCCACGCCCTGCTCGACGGGGGCTGGTGGCCTCGCTCCACCGACCCCGTCGAGGAACTGCCCGGTCTAGTTCTGGCTATCGACAACGTTCGTGGACCGGTCACCCGACTGGTCCTCAGCGCCGACGGCTGGGAAGTGCATCCCCGCCGCCTGGGCGTGGCCGGGCGGATCCTGCGGCTGGGCTACTTCACTAGCCAACCCCCGGCCTTGTTGACCGCGTTGTGCGGCGACACCGGTGACCGCGTCGACCTGTTGATCGTTCCTCCGGAAACAGACGCCGGCACCGCCGACGCGGCGATGGTGCTCGCGGCCAACACCGGCAACCTCGTCCATGCCCAACACATCCTCGTCGCCGCCAGCACAGCGCGCTCTCACAACAAGGACAGCGGATCCGAAGATGTCTGGGAAACCGACGGTGGCCGTCTGTAGCACGAGCAGCCCCGACGAACGCCGAGCACCGCAACCCGCGGGCCTGGCCGCGACACACGCGTGAATTTCGGCACGTTCAACAACCACGGCGCTCCGTGCTTTGTTCACTGTCACGGTGATGTCCACCGTGGTGTCCACAGTGGTGCCTGGCCTCACACAATGCTTTGGTCGTGGCCTCGCAGGATCCTTACGCGATCACGATGAATCCGGCCCCGCGCCATCACGGACCATGTACAGCGCATCCACACAGGTCGACTAGTGGATGTCAGGCATCGGCAGCGCGAAGCCGTCGAACACGCCGGCGTGGTCCGGCTGTGCCGATCCAGTCAAAGTGGACGCCATCAACCAGCTAGTGCGAACACAGGGACCCGGCGTGACCGGGGGCGTTGCCGGGTCCCTGTCCTTCGGAGGGCGATGAGTGTGGGTGCGGGCGCGGGGCGGGCGGGCAAGCCCCACTCATCGCGATCTCTCCGATCCCCCTGGGTGCCCGGCTTCTCGCGTCCCGGCAGGCTGGCGGGACCTCATGTCAATCCGTTTGGGCGGCTGCCTGCTGGGCACGTCTTGTGATGGTGTCGTGAGGTGCTCGGGTAGGCCAGTGACCGTGAGCACGCGTTCGACCCACGAGTTGAGGTTGACCAGCCGCAGGCTCTTGCCCTTCTCGTGTGCGCGGCGATGCACCATCAGGAAGGCGGAGATGCCGGCGGAGCCGCAAAAGGTGACGCCGCCGACATCGATGTCGAGGGCATGCACGTCCCCCCTCAAGGTGTGGGTGACCGCGTCGACCAGGGACTTGCAAGTTGCCAGGTCGATGTCTCCAGCCACCGCGAGACGCGCCGGATGGTTGCGTTTGTCAATCATGAACGACAATGCATCCGGTCGGATTCCGCTCGGACCGGGTGGTGCCGTGGGAGGACGTCCGTTGTACCGCATGGCGCGCCTTGCTTTCCCGGGGTACATGAAACACTGCTCGACCAAACGGCGAGAAGTTGCCTGGTTCGGTGCCGAAGTGGGCAGAACCCAGGGTCCGAGGGAGAGCCGGCGTCGACCTGATCGATCAAATCGATCGTACTGACTCGGACGCTACGCCTACGCCTGCCTCATCCGCAAGGTGCCCTGGCGGGGCTGAAGCGGACCGTGTCGCCTCCGATGTCCTTCCAGCAAGATCAAGATACCGACTCTGCCGCTGACAGGCGAGAGCCTTGAAGTTCTGGTTGCGCACCGCCTGCTTCAATGTCCTCGTGAACGTGATGGCGGTGCTGTGTGAGCACGGAATGCTCCTGGCATCCGCCAAGGGTCCGATACCGAACGTGGCGGAGTTAGTCGTCGGCGAACCGATCCGCGGCAGTTGGTGGGCCCATCCCCGCAGCCATGAGATATACGCGGTGCTGAACGAGCTTGCGGATTCGCCCGAGGTAGTGCGGCTCCGTCTGATCCGCGGAAAGATCACCTTAGTGCATCGACGGATGTGGCCCGCCTTAGTCCGCCTCTCCGACCGATTCCCCGATGGTGCCCTCGCGGCGGTCGATGAGCAGCACACGGCGTCAGGTGCACACCGGACGGTCGAGGTCCCCTTTCCGGCCTGGGTTCCTCCTGCAGTGGTCCGCGAAGCCGCTCGACTCAGCGAGCGTGACGCACTCGACCAGTTGCCCCCGCCCGCTCTTATCTCTGACCGCTAAAAGACCACCCGCTCATAGCGCGAGCGGCACGCGCTTATCTGCCGCGAGTCGCGCGGGCGGGTGTCGTTGGCGGGCCCTGCAGCATCCGACTCTGCTTGATATGCGGGTAATCCTCGGACCTGAGAGGTTGCCCGTATGGCTTCGTTGGATCTGCGTCTGCATCGTTCCCGAAACGCGGCTGGTGATCTTGTTGTTCGGTTCGGTGTGGCGCTGCTGGATGCGTATCTGGAGTTCCTGGCGGTGCGGTCCCGGCCGAACACGGTGCGGCGGTCGCGTACGACCTGAAGGTGTTCTTCGCCGTGGTCGGTAAGCCGCCGCGGCGGGTGGTCGCGCCGACGTGCTCGGGTTCGTCACCGCCCAGTACACCGGTGGCGGGCTGGGCCGGGTGCAGCCGGTGGCTCCCGGCGCTGGCGGGGTGTCGGCGCGCACGGTGCGGCGGCGGCTGTCGAGCGTGTCGGGCCTGTTCGCGTTCCTGCACGCCCGCGGCGACGTGCGGCCAACCCGGTGCCGCGTGGGTTGCCGACCCGGCGGGAGCGGCAGCGGCCCCGCCAGGGCGTGCCGCTGGTGCGCACCCCGCGGACGCTGCCGCGCATCCTGGAGCCGGCGGCCGGTGGATGCGCTGCTGGCGGCGTTGCGCACGCTATCGGGACCGGGCGATGGCCGAGGCGATGGTGCTCGGTGGGCTGCGCCGCTGCGAGGTGCTCGGGCTGCGGCTGGGCGATCTGCAGGTGCGCGGCCCGGCGGGTGTTCATCGCCGAGGGCAAGGGCGGGCATCAACGGCTGATTCCGGTCTCCGGCCGGTTCTTCACCTCGGTTGCGGCCTACCTGGACCGTGAACGACCCGACGACGCCGACAGCGACCGGCTGTTCGTCGTGCTCAAAGGTCCACGACGGGGCCAGCCGCTGTCGGCGGCCGGCCTGGATCAGATCCTCGACTCCGCCCGGGGCGGGCCGGGCTGGCCCAGGCGACCTGCCACCAGCTGCGGCACACCTGCCTGACCCGGCTGCGGGAGGCCGGCATGGCGTCTGGAGGCGGTGCAAGCCCAGGCCGGCCACGCCTCCATCGAGTCGACCCGCATCTACCTGCACCTGGCCGATGACTGGCTGGCCTCCCAGTACCGGCGCGCGGCCGAAGCCATCGACGCCCAGATGCTGCCCGGAAAGCCGGCGGTCTCAAACCATCCGTTGTGGACGGTGAGCGGTGAGCGGCTCGCAGCGGTTGCCGGAGTGGACCAGCCTCAACGTCGCTGTACCGGACATGACGGCTACCATGCGCCGCTACCTCGATCAGCTGGCCTGCGTCCTGCGCCCCGGCAGCGTCGGCAACGCCGACCAGGCCCTGCGGTCCCTGGCTGGCGTTCCTGGCCGAGCACGCACCCGAGGTGACCAGCGTCGCGGGTGTCAACCGTCGCCACATCGAGGACTTCATCCGCTGGCTCGCGGCCCGGTCCGGACGCACCACGGCCCGGATCACGCCGGCCACGCTCGCGCACCGGCTCGGCACCCTGCGGATGTTCTTCGTGCGCATCAGCGAGTGGGACTGGCCCGACGCGCCGGCCCGAGTTCCGATCATCGCCAGCGACCTGCCCCGCCAGGACCATCCGCTACCCAAGGCGCTCGACGACCCCGCCGCCGCGAAACTGCTGCGCGCCGCCCAGACGAGCCGCGGATGCTCATCCGCGTGGTGGTGGAAGTGTTGCTGCGCACTGGATTGCGGGTCGGCGAGTTCACCGCGCTCACGGCCGACGCGGTGATGCTCATCGGCGCTGGACACTGGCTGCACGTGCCCGTCGGCAAACTTCACGACGACCGCTACCTGCCCCTGCATCCGCACCTGGTCACCCTCATCGGCGACTACCGCACCGCCCACGTCAGCGCAGCGCACCCGCTGCTGCTGCCGCGGGAGAACGGCCGAGCGCTGGACCGGCACACCATCACGCGCCTGATCAACAAAGCCGGCGCTGCGCTCGGCCACCGCAGTATGGACATGACCCTGCGCTACGCCAAGATTGCCAACCGGACCGTCGCGGACGAGTACTTTGCCGTCACCGAGAAGGTCGAAGCCCTTTACGAGCAAGGCCAACCGCTGCCCGGCGACCTGGTCGGGCCAAAGATGGTCAAGCTTCGGCGCGAGCACCACCGAATGCTCGGCAACGGCTACTGCACCCGACCACCCGAGCTCGACTGCGCCTTCGAAGCGATCTGCGAAAGCTGCACGTTCTTCCAGACCAGCATCGAGTTCCGGCCGACCCTGCAACGCCAACGCGACCACGCCGCCAAACACAACCAGACCCACCGCGCCGACCTCTTCGACCGGCTCCTCACCCGCGTCGATGGAGCCGCATCATGATCTACTTGACAGCGATTACCTGCATAATGCCGCGATCCGCGCGCAACTGCCGAGTAGCGCACTACCGCGCGCGTGGCGGCGGCACCGTGAGCTGCACCGGCTAGGGCGATGGGAGGGTGGCTTAGCATCGACCCGTGCCGGCGATTGACCCTGGTTTGAATTGGCGGGCGTAGCGGCGCCTGCCTGCCTACGCGGCGGGTTCGTCGGTAACGTCCCATTGCGCCAGCGGGCGGCCGTCGGCACGCCACTGGTGCTGGCCGGTCGGGATCTTGGGCCAGCCGTCAGGGGAGTCTTCCCACGGCTCCTGGCGCCCGAACACGGTCCGGTCCAGCAGGCTGTAGGACCAGAAGCCCGCCTCGTTGCCGCGGTCGGTCGTCCAGTAGGTCTCGTAGACGCGGTCGCGATCGTCACGTACGTAGCAGCCGAGCCAGCCGAAGTCCCGGCCGGCTAGCAGCCCGTCGCCCGCGTCGCGCGCCGAGTACCACGGTGCCGTGTAGCCCATGAAGTCCGCGTATGGCCGGCTCTCCTCGTAAGTGCCCTCACAGAAGTAGGCCAGTGTCACGTCGCGCGCGTGCAGGTGTGCCAGCGGACCCTGGACCTGGGATGCGAAGTAGGTGCAACCGATGCACTGCCCTTCTGGCGGCTCGCCGTCGTGCCACATGTGGAAGTAGCCGACGAGCATGCGACGCCCTTCGAAGACTTCGAGGAACGGAACCTCGCCCTTCGCGCCGACCACGGTGACGGACTCGGGAATCTCGATCATCGGCAGCCGGCGGCGCTGCGCGGCGATCGCGTCGCCCGCGCGGCTGTGCGCTTTCTCCTCGACGAGCAGTCTGGCGCGGGCGACCTCGTACTCGTCGCGGCTGGTGACGGTTGGCAGCGCGGAGATCTCCAGCGGCTCGGTGGGTAGGTGGCGCACGATCATTCCTTTCGACAGTGCCTGCCGTCCCACGCTCGGACCAGGCTTCACCAAGGTAGACCGGATGCGGCCCGTGAAATCATCGCGGGTCGAGTAGACATGACGCCGGTGTGCTCACCACGATTCTGCGACCCACCGGTCATCCCGCTACCGACCGCGATCCGGCAAAGCGGGGGCGGCAGTCGTGAGCATGGATCTGGCCGCCTTCGCGGTGGCCGTCGGGGTTGACGACGTGGCTGCTCGGGTCGCGTTGGAGGCCGGGCTACGGCCCTGGGGTGCATGTCGAGGGCGACCTTGACGAGCGCATCGCCGGATTCTACGACGATCATCGATCGATGTTGGGCTGCTTGCTGGAGGTAGGTAGTGGCGGTAGGAGTAGTTCGTCGTGACCGACGTGCCGGGACGGTCGCTTGACGCCCGAGATAGGGGCCACAACACGCCGGTGATCGCTCGTGGCAGCGCTGGCACCTGCCGGCTTCACCGTTCCGGATGGGCGGCTTCGGATAGGACGGTCACGATCTCCGCGACCAGGTCGAGCGTGGCAGGGCCGTCGGCGTGGATCCAGAGCAGGGGCGGGAAGCTGGGAGTCGCCGCGATCGCATGCGGCACCCGATCCGGCCATGGCTGATCTGGCACCAGGATGACTGCTTCAAGGTCGACGAACGGGAGTCGTCGTGAGGCAGTCGGTGAATCGCAAAGTGGTGCACGGATTGGGCCGAGATGGTGATATCCCGGCGAGGCGGACCGAACCGAAGCTTGACATTCACCGCATCGGTGGTTTCGACAATTACAAATGATAGGTCCACGAGTCCGTAGCCTTGACACAGCAGGACCGCGTCGCGTGCACGCTGCAGCGGTCCTTCGTCGAAGCCCACCCCACAGACCTCCACAACGCGACGGAAACATCCTCTCATCAGCGTAAGTCGCTTTGTGTCAAGCTTTGGTCGGTGCCTCGGCCGTCGTCTGTCCCTGCATAGTGGTGATGGGGTTGGTCCCAGCAGCGTGTAATCGGGTTGAGGAGACGACGGGCCGGGGCTGCCCATGATGAGCGTCGAGGTGACCGTGGTCCCTCAATGCCGAGCAGGGCTCGCCCCGACCGTCAGCTTGAACGCTGCGATGGCACTCAGGCGGCCAACGCCACCTGCCGTGGGTGGGAGGTGCCGTGCGTGGCGATCGCGGGGTCCCACGCCTGGCCGGTGGTGATGACGGCGTACAGCTGTCGCAGGATCGCTGCGGCGATCACGGTCTGGGCCTGGGTCGCGGTGAGCTTGTTCGCCGCCCGAGTGGTCAGGTGCTCGTAGCGGGCGGCGTAGACGTCGTTGCCACCCTGGGCGCCCCAGACCGCCCGCCACGCGGCCAACCGCAGGGCGGGCCGGCCCTGGCCGGTGAGCTTGGTTCGACCGACGAACGTGCCAGACAGCTTCTCCCGCGGTGCCAGACCGGCGTGCTTGACCAAAGCGCGGGCAGTGGCGAACCGGTTCGGGTCACCGGTTTCAGCCAGGATTGCCGCCGCGCCGACTGCGGACAATCCCGGGATGGATGTGGCCAGCTCAGCCAGATTGAGCTCATGGAGAACGTCGGTCATCCGGGCCTCGGTATCGTCGAGCTTGTCGGCGGCGCCGTGCCAATCCTGGAGCAAGAACGCGACCCGCTCCAACGCACCGGGCCGATGCGCGTCACGCCGGTCAGGTCGGCCAACACGGTGAACAGCTGCCGCAAGATACGCAGCGAAGGCTTGTGCCCGCCCCGGCGGATGATCTCGCTGCGTACCGCCTGCTCGAACCGGTCTATCCCGAAGCGGCGGGTGCGGGCCACGTCTCCCCGGTCGCGTTTGCAGACCACTGTCATCGCCGCGGCCCAGGTCTTGGACCGAAACGGCTGCCTCGCCGTGTCCAGCGCCGCCGACCAGACACACTCAAGCAACGCCCGGATCTGCTGGATCTGGCTCACCATCTCGATAACCAGCTGCTCGCGGCGGGCACCCAGATGCCGCAACCGGCCCCACGTCTCGTCAACCGGCTCGGGCACATAGCAGCGCAGCTGCGCGGTCACTCTGGCGATGAGCACGGCGTCTTTCTCGTCGGTCTTGTCCGAGGTCAGGTCCTCACTGCGCCGGGCCCACGACGTAAGCATCGGCTGTACGCAGACGAACGGCATCGACCGGTCCGCGGCCAGCTGGCCGAGCACGCGCCACCGGTGCCCGGTCGGCTCGCACGCCACCGTCACTCCCGTCCAGCCCTTCGCCGCGGCTCGCTCGGCGGCCCAGTCCTACGCGGTCCCGAGATGCCAGGCTCGGCACCGGAATGTCTTACGGGACAACACTTTCGAGTCGTGATCGGTCACCACGACCATCTGCTTCGCATCGGCCAAATCGATCCCCACGATCGCGTTGGTCACCGGCACCAACTCTCGCAGCCGAGCGAGCCGGGCGTTGCGGTTGCGATCCCCCCGAGAGACACCACTACCGTTACTCACGAACGTCCTCCTAGGCGCATGGGACACCAAGCCCGACAAGCGCATCAGGAGGACGTTCCTACGTCGAGCGATCGGCAAGCATATGGACAAACTAGAACACATTGCGGACAATTTTCGTCCGGTGATCCGGCGACGGCTCGCAACCATCGGGGCATAATGCCGCGATGCGCGCGCTCATGCTCGTCGGCAAGCTCACCGCCGCCGACGTTCGCCAGCAGGAGGGCGGTATGCCTTCGGCTGAGGATCGATGCCTCGGTCGGCCGTCATGGCTCGCATTTCCTGTCGTCGACCCACTCGTCCCAAATCTCGACGCAATCCCACTGGTGTCGACATTTGGCGTGTTGCCCGGTACCGGTAGAGACCTGGGGGGTGACTCCCTGCCCGCCCGTTCCTCGTTACCGGTAGGCATGGCGACCGTCTGTGAGCCCGAAACCAAATTGATTCCACACGGAGATCAACGAGGGAACGAATCTGTCCACGGAGGACGGTCGCGACCCCCAACGTGGGCATCCGCGCCGCGCGCAAGGCCGCTCGGCGCTGGGCCACGTAGGGCCCCGCGCACGGACACCGTACGCGGGAGGAACAGCACGTGCGCAACGACGCGCCACCGTCCACTGAGGACGGCCGGTGGCATTTCACCTCACCCCTCCCACCGAGACGGATCCGGCACGGATTGGGCCCCCACGGCCTGATCCGGGCAACGAAAGGCCGGTAGGTGAAGGGGTAGTTCTCGCCGAGCACCCGCGCGGCAGTGTTGGCGGGATCTGAACCCACGAC
>CAWDLN010000013.1:0-239879 GCA_963803115.1 uncultured Actinomycetota bacterium | reverse complement strand
CCGTGCCGGAACTACTAACGCTCGCCGCCGAACGGCTGCAATGCAACGCGGCAGCGGCATCATGACCGCGCTGGCACCGACGCTGCAGGCCTTCTTCACCGACCGTCTCACGCGGCAGAAGAACGCCAGCCCTCACACCATTTCCGCCTACCGCGACACGCTGCGGTTGCTGTTGATGTTTGCGACCAGGCACACCGGCAGGACGCCGACTCTTCTTCACCTCGAGGATCTCGACGCGCTGTTAGTCGGCGAGTTCCTGGACCACCTCGAACACGAGCGCGGTAACAGTGTTCGCAGCCGTAACACCCGCCTGGCCGCGATCCATTCGCTGTTTCGTTTCGCCGCGCTGCGCCATCCCGATCACGCCGCCCTGATCGCCCGAGTCCTGGCCATCCCACCCAAACGCTGTGACCGGAAGGTCATCTCATACCTCACCGACGATGAGATCGATGCCCTGCTCGCCGCACCGGACACCAACCAGTGGATCGGTCGTCGCGACCATGCCCTGCTACTCGTCGCGATCCAGACCGGGCTACGTGTGTCCGAGCTGACCGGGCTGCGCTGCCACGACCTCCACCTCGGCTCTGGCGCCTACCTCCAATGCCTAGGAAAAGGGGCTCTCCCGGCATCGATGTGGGTGGGGATCTGAGATGTCGGTGCCGGGATCGGTTGTGAGGTGGGAGGTCGGCGACACGCCGGGCTGGTTGCAGGTTGCGCACGGTGCGGGGCTCTAACTTCGAGAGTTGATCTAGGACTTTCGGAGTGGAGGCCCACGCACCGTGCGCGCTACTACGTTACTCAACCGTCTGCTCGACCTGCCGGGTGTCGGCGCGGCGGGCGTGTCGTTTCCGGCTGACCGGCCCGGTGAGATGGTGGTCGAGGTGACGTTGCGCCGGCGCCGGCTTCAGTGCCCGCATTGCGGGTTCCTCACCCGTTTTCGGCACGACACCCGGCGGGTGTGGTCGACGTGGCGGCATCTGGACTTCGGACGGTTCCGGGTCGAGGTCCGGGCGGGTCTGCGCCGGTTGCGGTGTCCTGAGCATGGAGTCGTTGTAGAGGCGGTCCCGTTCGCCCGCCATCGCAGCGGGTTCACCCGCGACTTCGAAGACGTGGCCGCGTTCCTGGCCACGAAGACAGACAAGACAACGATCACCCGGTTTCTGCGCATCGACTGGGACACCGTCGGGCGGATCTGCGACCGGGTCGTCGGCGACGAACTCGACGCCGACCGCCTCGACGGCCTGGTCCACATTGGAGTGGACGAGATCAGCTGGAAGAAGCATCACAACTACCTGACCCTGGTCACCAACCACACCAGCGGGAAAGTGGTGTGGGGCAAGGCGGGCAAGGACACCGCTACCCTCGACGCGTTCTTCGACGAACTCGGCACGGACCGTTCCATCCAGATCGAGGCGGTCAGCATGGACATGGGAGCAGCCTTCAACAAGAGCGTCCGCGCCGACGGGCACGCACCGCAGGCCACCATCTGTGTAGATCCGTTCCATGCCGTCAAGCTCGTCGGTGAGGCCCTCGACATCGAGCGGCGCAAGGCCTGGAACGAACTACGCAGCTCTGGCGACCCGGCGGCGGCGAAGAAGTTCAAGGGCGCCCGGTGGGCATTGCTGAAGAAGCCTACAAACCTTACCGCGGACCAGGCGTCGACCCTGCGCAAGCTCAAACGCCGCGGCGGCGACGTATGGCGCGCCTACACGCTGAAGGAGGCATTCCGCGCCATCTTCGCCGGCGACCTCACCCACGAGGCAATCGAGGAACTGATCGACCGGTGGATCTCCCGAGCCAGCCGCTCCCGCCTGCCCGCGTTCGTCAAGGCCGCCAAGACAATCCGCAAGTTCCGCAACGGCCTACTCGCCGCGATCCGGCTAAACATCAACAACGGACGCGCCGAAGGCCTCAACAACGTCGTACGCCTGATCTTTCGCCGAGCTCGAGGCTTCCACAGCCCCGAGGCAGCCCTCGCCCTGGTCATGCTCACTTGCGGACCCATCACCCTTCACCTGCCCCACGAACAGTCCAAGATTCGTCCAGGATGACCCACACTCATGCCGGGAGAGCCGGAAAAGGCCGTAAGCAGCGCTGCACACCGCTCACCGCGCAGACCGTCACGGTGCTCCAGGCCTGGCTCAAAGAACGGCACGGCAGACCCGAAGACCCACTGTTCCCAACAAGCCGCGGCCGCCCCCTCAGCCGCGACGCCGTCGCGCTACTCCTCACCAAACACGCCAACACTGCACAACGACACTGCCCCCCAATCCGAACCAAAACCGTTACCCCGCACGTATTACGTCACTCAACCGCAATGCGCTTGCTCCAGGCCGGCGTCGACACCTCCGTCATCGCCCTCTGGCTCGGACACGAGCAGTCCGAGACCGTCCAGATCTACCTACACGCCGACCTCAGCATCAAAGAACGCGCCCTCGCCCGCACCACCCCCCACGAAACAACACCCGGAAGATACCGACCACCAGACGCGCTACTCGCCTTCCTCGAAGCCCTCTGATTATGCCGAGCGCAACCAAGCAAAATCGTTATCCCACAACCAATCCAGGACCACACTCGGCATAATCCGGTGCTCGGCATAGTTCGTCTTATCCCGACCTCGGGATAACACGAAGTACGCGACCAAAGCGACCGAGGCAACCGGTCACACGTCGCGTCGGCTCACCTCGGAAACCATTGATGTGTATGCCGATCCGGACGGCAACCACACCGAACGTCTCGTTGAGTCCTGCTGGGTCCTCGGCCGAGACAAGGAGTGGAGCGGGCTGCGCCGATGGGCGCACATGCTCGGTTTCGGCGGCCACTTCCTCACCAAGAGCCGCCACTACTCGGTCACCTTCCGGCTCCTACGCCAAGAACGCATCGTGTGGCGGCAGGAGCTGACCGCCGGCCCCGAGCAGCAAGAAGCCATGGAGCAGCCGACTGTCCTGGTCGTCAACTTCCTCGACTTCGTCGGCGCCGGCTGGCACACCACCGGCGACGCCATGCTCGCCAATACCGCCGCCGCCCGAGCCCGCGAACAACGACGGACGGCGCGGGAGGAGCTGGCCACCCTCGCCGCGTAGCGAAGACAGCACGGCCAACCTGCCTTGTACGCACTCGAAACTTGACAACTCCATAGAGAGCCGTTCCGGCGCCGACCCGAGGAACCAACATTCGAATGTCCTGACAAGACAGAAAGGAGGTGGTCCGCATGACCATCGTCAGCATTGATCCACTGTGGAACGCGGACGACGTTGCCGCGTTCCTGCGCGTACCAAAGTCGACGCTGTACCAATGGCGTTACCTGGGATGTGGTCCGAAAGCGAGCAAGGTCGGCCGGCATCTTCGGTACGACCCGGCCGACGTCCGGGCCTGGTTCAAGAAGCAGGCCCGAGCAGATGGCTAGCGTTGAGAAGGACCCAAGCCGCAACAGGACCCCGTACGTAGTCCGGTGGCGAGATGAGTCCGGGAAACAACGCAAGCGAGGATTCCGGCGGAAGGCAGACGCCGATCGGTTTCGCGCCGAGGTGGAGCACCAGCTGCACAGCGGAACCTACGTCGACCACAATGCCGGCCGGCAGACCTTCCGGGAGTACGCCGAGAAGTGGCGAATGGCGCAGCCGCACCGGCCGAACACGGCGCTGAACACGCGTAGCCGTCTTGAGTATCACGTGTACCCAGCGCTGGGTAGTCGACCTCTCGCGACGATCCGCAACGGCGAGCTCCAGGCCTTCGTGACGGGCCTGGAGCTGGCGCCGGGCAGCGTCCGTCCGCTGTGGGGCACCGTGTCGGCGATCTTCCGCGCGGCGGTCCGGGATCGGTTGATCGGTCACAACCCGTGTGACGGTGTGAAGTTGCCAGACCTCGTTCGGGGCAAGGTCGTCCCGCTCACCCGCGTCCAGGTCGACGCGCTCGCCGAGGCGATGCCGGAGCGTTATCGAGCGCTCGTGTTGATGGATGCCGGTACTGGCTTGCGGCAGGGCGAGGTGTTCGGTGTGTACCTGCGCGACGACGACGGACCCGTGGTCGACTTCATGCATATGACTCTCCGGGTAGAGAGGCAGCTTCAGCCGCGGACCGTCGGTGGTGGTGTTGTCGCGTGTCGCCTAAAGAACCGGGCCAGCTATCGAACCGTTCCACTCGGCTCCGTCGTTGTGAACCTACTGTCTCGGCATCTCGAGGCCTTCCCGCCTAGTGAGGTCGAGATCGAGGACGAGACCGATCCGAGTAGGCCGGTACGCCGCAAGGTGCTTGCGCTGTTCACCGACGCACGCGGTAAGCCGCTGTTTCGGGATACCTTCAACGCCAACGTGTGGCGTCCGGCGTGCGACCGTGCCGCCGCCGCGCTGTGTGATCAGGCTGAGAGCGAGGGGAACAAGGAGAGGGCCAACAGTCTGCTGCGTCAGGCTGCCTCCGTGGCCCAGGCGACGATGCACGACCTCCGGCACTTCTACGCCTCCGCTCTCATCCGCGCGGGGCTGAATCCCAAGGTGGTAGCTGAGCGCCTGGGACACGCGAACGCCGCTATGACCCTTAACGTCTACGCACACCTCTGGCCCGACGACGAAGACAGGAGCCGGCGGGCGATCGACGAGGCGCTGTATCCCCGACCCAATGTGCCCAAGGCGCGCCCAAAGCGAGGATCCCGCAGGCGTTTGCCCAGGTCAGGCGCCTGAATCACCGCCAATGCGTCATTTGGCGTTGAAGTAGTTGGCTTCCGGGTGGTGCACGACGATTGCGTCGGTCGACTGTTCCGGATCAAGCTGGAACTCCTCCGACAGCACCACACCGATTCGCTCCGGCTCCAACATCGCGGCGATCTTCGCCCGATCCTCGAGGTCCGGGCAAGCCGCGTAGCCGAACGAGTACCGGCAGCCCCGATAGTCCGTGGCGAGGATGCCCGCCAGATCCGGTGGATCGAACGATGCCAATGAGTCACCCGACGGCAGGACGAGCTCGGAGCGGATCCGCCGGTGCCAGTACTCGGCCAGCGCCTCGGCCAACTGCACCGACAGGCCGTGCACCTCGAAATAGTCGCGGTACTGGTGCGCGGCCCGGAGCTTCTCGGCGTACTCGCTGACTGGCCGACCCACGGTGACGAGCTGCATGGCGATCACATCGAGCTGCCCGGATGCGCGGGGCTGGAAGAAGTCGGCGATACACAACCGGCGTTCGGTGCGCTGGCGCGGGAACATGAACCGAGCCCGCTCCGCGGAGGCGTTCTCGTCCAGCACCACGAGCGTGTTCCCCTCGGAGTAGCAAGGGAAGTACCCGTACACCACCGCCGCCTCGAGCACCTGGTCGGCGACGAGCCGGTCGAGCCAGTACCGCATGCGCGGGCGGCCCTCGGTCTCCACCAACTCCTCGTACGAGGGTCCCTTCCCGCCGCGGGACCCGCGTAGCCCCCACTGACCGAGGAACGTGGCACGTTCGTCCACCATGGACGAATAGTCGGCCAGCAGAATGCCCTTGATGACCCGGGTTCCGAAGAACGGCGCCGTCGGCACCGGAACGTCGCTGGCCACATCCGACCGTACCGACGCGTCGTCCAGACCCGGCAGGCTGTCGCCGACGGCAGAGCGGTGTCGGGCCCTGCGCTCGCGCCGCTCGGCGAGCTTTCGCTCGCGCTCCTCGTCCACAATGGGCGCTTCACCGCGCTTGGACGCCATGACACTGTCCATGAGGGACAATCCTTCGAACGCGTCCCGGGCGTAGTGCACCTGGCCCGTGAAGAGGTCCCGCAGGTCGTCCTCGACGTACGCCCGGGTCAGCGCCGCGCCACCGAGCAGCACCGGCCACCGGGCGGACACGCCCCGAGCGTCCATCTCCTGCAGGTTTTCTTTCATGATGACGGTGGACTTCACGAGCAGACCGGACATGCCGATCGCGTCGGCATTGTTCTCGTCGGCCGCGTCGAGGATCGCGTTGATCGGCTGCTTGATGCCGATGTTGACGACCTCGTAGCCGTTATTGGTGAGGATGATGTCGACCAGGTTCTTGCCGATGTCATGGACGTCGCCCTTGACCGTGGCCAGCACGATGCGCCCCTTGCCACCGTCGTCGGCCTTTTCCATGTGCGGCTCGAGATAGGCAACCGCCGTCTTCATCACCTCGGCGGACTGCAGCACGAAGGGCAGCTGCATCTGCCCGGAACCGAACAGGTCGCCGACCGTCTTCATGCCCGCGAGAAGGGTGTCGTTGATGATCGCCAGCGCCGGCCGGTCGACGAGAGCGGCGTCGAGGTCGGCCTCGAGGCCGTTACGCTCGCCGTCGATGATGCGCCGCTGCAGCCGTTCCTCCAGCGGCAGCGCGGCCAACTCCTCCGCGCGGGACGCCCGGGCCGAGGCCGCGTCGACACCCTCAAACAGGTCGATAAAGCGCGACAGCGGATCGTAGCCGTCACGCCGCCGGTCATAGACCATGTCGAGCGCGACCTCGCGCTGCTCGTCCGGAATCTTCGACATCGGCAAAATCTTGCTGGCGTGAACGATGGCGGAGGTCAGCCCGGCCTGCTGGCACTCGTGGAGGAACACGGAGTTGAGCACCTGGCGCGCCGCGGGGTTGAGGCCGAACGAAATGTTGGAGATGCCGAGCGTGAAGTTGATCCCCGGATACCGCCGGGCGATCTCACGGATCGCCTCGATGGTTTCGATGGCATCGCGCCGGGTCTCCTCCTGGCCCGTCGAGATCGGGAAGGTCAGGCAGTCAACGAGAATGTCGGCAACTGTCAGGCCCCACCGGCCGGTGAGGTCGTCGATGAGGCGCGCGGCCACCCGTACCTTCCAATCGGCAGTACGGGCCTGGCCGTCCTCGTCGATGGTGAGCGCCACGACGGCCGCGCCGTGCTCGGCCACGATGGGCATCACCCGGGCGTAGCGAGAGGTGGGCCCGTCGCCGTCCTCGAAGTTGACCGAGTTCACGATGCAACGGCCACCGAGCATCTCCAGGCCCGCCTCGATCACGTTGGGCTCCGTGGAGTCCAGCATGATCGGCAGCGTGGACGCGGTCGCGAACCGGCCGGCGATCTCGCGCATGTCGCCCGCCCCGTCGCGGCCCACGTAGTCGACGCAGACATCGAGCATGTGTGAACCGTCGCGCGCCTGGTCTCGGGCGATCTCGACACACCGCTGGAAGTCGCTGTCGAGCATCGCGTCACGGAACGCCTTGGACCCGTTCGCGTTGGTCCGCTCGCCCACCATGAGAACGCTGGCGTCCTGGGCGAACGGCACATGATGGTAGACCGACGAGACGCCCGGCTCCCGCCACGCCGAAGGTGTCGCCGGCTCGGTCTCCGCGACCGCGGCCGCCACCTGCCGGATGTGCTCCGGCGTCGTTCCACAGCATCCGCCGACCAGTCGCGCGCCGTATTCGCCGACAAACCGACGCATCGCCTCGGCCAGCTCGTGCGGCTGCAATGGGAAGCGCGCTCCGGTCGGGGTCAGCTCAGGCAGACCGGCGTTGGGCATCACCGACAACGGGATCCGGGCGTGCTGGGACAGGTACCGAAGGTGTTCGGACATCTCGGCCGGGCCGGTGGCGCAGTTGAGCCCGATCAGATCGATGCCCAGCGGCTCCAAGGCCGTCAACGCGGCACCGATCTCGGAGCCAAGCAGCATCGTGCCGGTGGTCTCGAGGGTCACGTGACACACGAGCGCGACGTCCCGTCCGGACTCCGCGATCGCCCGGCGCGAACCGATCACCGCCGCCTTGGTCTGCAACAGGTCCTGACATGTCTCGACGATCAGCGCGTCCGCGCCGCCGGCGAGCAGGCCTGCCGCGTTGAGCTGGTAGCCGTCACGCAACGCGAGATAGCTGATGTGGCCAAGCGTCGGTAGCTTCGTGCCCGGGCCCATCGAACCGAGCACGAACCGGGGATGATCCCGTGTGGCGTGGGCATCGGCGGCTTCGCGGGCCAGTCGCGCTCCGGCCTCGGACAGCTCGAAGATCCGGTCGGCTAGACCGTACTCGCCAAGCGCACTGAGGTTCGCACCAAAAGTGTTGGTCTCGATGCAGTCGGCACCGGCTGTCAGATATGCGTCATGGATGCCGCGGACGACATCCGGAAGGCTGACGTTCAGGATCTCCGAACAGCCCTCGTGGCCCTGGTAGTCGTCGACGGTCGGTTCGGCGGCGTGCAACATCGTTCCCATCGCGCCGTCGGCGACAAGCACCCGGTCACGGACGCGGTCAAGGAATCTGTTCGCCACGCCGTACAGGTTAGCCGGCCAAGATACTGCGCCCACATCCGTTCCCGCCCGACAAGCCGCACTCTCAGTCCCGGGCGTTAGGAGCCACGGCGCACTACGCTGACACACGTGAGCGAGTTCGACGGACTGCCGGTGCTGCGCAGCCCCGTGGCGATCGCGGCCTTCGAGGGGTGGAACGACGCGGCCGACGCCTCGACCGCCGCGATCGAGCACCTCGAGCAGGTGTGGTCGGCGAAGAACGTCACCGAGCTCGACCCGGAGGATTTCTACGACTTTCAGGTCAACCGGCCGACCGTAACCCTGGGTGAAGGCGGCGACCGGCGCATCGTCTGGCCCACGACCCGGTTCGCGGTAGCGAGCCCGCCCAGCGCGGAGGCAGACGTCGTGCTGATCCGGGGCATCGAGCCGAGCACCCGTTGGCGGTCGTTCTGCGGTGAGGTGCTCGAGCTCTGCCACAGCCTCGAGGTGACCAAGGTGGTGCTGTTGGGCGCGCTGCTGGCCGACGTCCCCTACGCGCGGTCCTTGCCCATCAGTGGCAGCGCCGCCGATCGGCGCGACATCGAGCGGTTCGGCCTGACGCCGACCAAGTACGAGGGACCGACCGGCATCGTGGGGGTACTGCACGACGCCTGCAGCACCGCGGAACTGGAGGCCGTCTCGTTCTGGGTACACGTTCCGCACTACGCCAACAACCCGCCCTGCCCTAAGGCCACCCTGGCGTTGCTGCACCGGATAGAGGAAGTCCTCGATATGCAGGTGCCGATGGCGGACCTGGCCGAGGAGTCCGCGCAGTGGGAGGAGCGGCTGCGCGATGCGGCCGCGCAGGATGCCGAACTCGCCGAGTACGTACGGGAGCTCGAGGAGCGCGCCGGCGAGGACCTCACCCCACAGTCGGGTGACGAGATCGCCCAGCAGATCGAGCGCTACCTCCGCCGGCGGGGCGGCACCACCACCTGACCCGCCAGGAAGGGCACCTTCCAAACGGTTTGTGGCCATGAAGGTGCCCCTTTATCGCGCTCGCGGGCCCGGGTAGCGGGCGGCTGAGCTACCGAAGCAGAAGGTTCAGCAGCAGCGTCAGCAAAACCGAGGCGAGGATCGAGCCCAGGATCATCAGCAGGCATCCCGTTGTCCCACCGAGAGGCCTGATCTCGAGGTCGCCGATCCTCACGTCGGCACGCTACCCGCCCGCACGTGCACTCAACCGTCCACGGCGGACGGTGATCGCCACTGGCCGAACGATTCGCGACTCCTACTGGCGGTCTGTTCGGCCGGCGCCGATCATGGTGTCGGCGGCAGGTGTCAGTCCTGGCGGTACGTGGCGAGGAAGGTCCCGATGCGGCCGATGGCCTCTTCGAGGTCGGCGACGCGGGGCAGCGTCACGACCCGGAAGTGGTCGGGCCGGTGCCAGTTGAAGCCGGTCCCCTGCACGACCAGGATCCGCTGCGAGCGCAGCAGGTCGAGGACGAACCGCTCGTCGTCCTGGATCGGGTAGACCTCGGGATCCAGGCGCGGGAAGGCGTACAGCGCGCCCTTAGGCTTGACGCAGGTGACGCCGGGGATCGCGTTCAGCAGTCGCCACGCGGTGTCGCGCTGGTCGACCAGCCGGCCGCCGGGCAGCACCAGGTCGTTGATGCTCTGGTAGCCGCCGAGCGCGGTCTGCACCGCGTGCTGCGTCGGCACGTTCGGGCACAGCCGCATGTTGGCCAGGATCTCCAGGCCCTCGATGTAGCTGGTGGCGTGCTGCTTCGGCCCGGACAGCACCATCCAGCCGGTACGGAATCCGGCCACCCGGTACGCCTTCGACAGACCGTTGAACGTGAGGCACAGCAGGTCGGGGGCGAGCGCCGCGGTGCACGTGTGGGTCGCGTCGTCGTAGAGGATCTTGTCGTAGATCTCGTCCGAGAAAACGATCAGGTTGTGCCGGCGGGCCAGCTCCACGATCTGGAGCAGGGTGTCGCGGGCGTACACCGCACCGGTCGGGTTGTTCGGGTTGATGACGACGATCGCCTTGGTGCGAGCCGTGATCTTCGCCGCGATGTCGTCGAGGTCGGGCTGCCAGTCGGCGCACTCGTCGCACAGGTAGTGCACCGCGGTGCCGCCGCACAGCGTGACCGCGGCCGTCCACAGTGGATAGTCGGGCATCGGCACGAGCACCTCGTCGCCGTTGTTCAGCAGCGCCTGCAGGGACATCTCGATCAGCTCGGACACCCCGTTGCCGAGCCAGACGTCCTCGATGTCGACTCCGCCGACGCGCCTGCTCCTGGTAGTGCTGCACGACCGCGCGGCGGGCGGAGAGCAGACCCTTCGAGTCGCCGTACCCATGCGCACTCGGGAGGTTGAGGATGATGTCCTGCAGCATCTCCTCCGGGGCCTCGAAGCCGAACGGGGCCGGGTTGCCGATGTTGAGCTTCAGCACGTGGTGGCCCTCGGCCTCCATCCGCTTGGCTTCCTGCAGCACCGGGCCGCGGATGTCGTAGCAGACGTTGGCCAGCTTCGCCGACTGGGTGACCTCCATGGCGACACCTTAGGGGTGCCCGTTCTCCCGCTTCGATCGATAAGGGCTCCGGAGTCCACTTCGCGGGACTGTGCGGCGCGTCACACCGGCTAACGCATCCTAGGAAGCTAGGTTTATGCCGTGACGATCAACCCAGGCGCCGCTGAGCATCCGCACCGGCAGATCGCCGCCTCGCTGCGGCAACGGATCCGCGCCGGTGAATGGGGCGCGGGCGAGCGGCTGCCGTCCATTCCGGCACTGGCCGAGGCGTACTCCGTCGCTAAGCAGACCGTCCAGCGGACGATCGACCAGCTCCGCGTCGAGGGCATGCTGATCACCCGACCGGGCAGCGGTACGTACGTCCGCGGCACGCGCCGCCGGCTCAACCGCCTCTCGCGCGGTCGGTACGGACCACGGCGGGGCTACCACGTCGACCTCGCTGCCCGGTACCGGCAGACACTGACCGAGGTCGGCGTCGTCCCCGCCCCGGCCGAGGTCACGGAGGCCTACGGGGTGCCGGACGGCACGCCGCTCCTGGTCCGCCGCCACGTCGTGCGGACCGAAGAGGACCAGCCCGTCGAGATCGGCGCCTCCTGGTTCCTGCCAGCGCTGGCCGCCGGTACGTCCCTTGTGGAGGAACGTGGGTACGGGCGACCGCTCTACCAGGAGGTCGAGGACCAGACCGGGCGGCGCTACGCCTCGGCCTCGGATCAGCTCAGTGCCCGGTTGCCGACCCGGGACGAGGCCGGCGGCGCTGTTCATCCGGCCGGACACGCCGGTGCTCAATCTGCTCCACATTGGATTCGACACCGATCATCGGCCGATCGAGGTGGCCCAGGCGACCTGGCCCGGCCCGATGACCACGCTCGTCGAGACATACCCAGTGCCCGGCCCGCTCGAAGACACCGACCCGAGCGTGGCGGTGGGCTGAGCCGAGCGGGAGCGTACCGGTGCGCATGACAGGATCGTCGGCATGTTGGCGATGCCCGAACCGGTGGCCCGCTGGCACGAGATCGCGCACTCGCGCGACCCGAGCCGGTTGGCCGACCTGCTGGCCGACCAGATCGTATTCCGCTCGCCGGCGGTGCACACGCCGCAGGCGGGGCGAGCGCTGGCCACTGCCTACCTCACGGCCGCGATGGCAGTGCTCGGCCCGACGCTTCGTTACCGGCGGGAGTGGTACGGATCGGAGAACGCCGTGCTCGAGTTCGACGCGGAGATCGACGGCCTGACGGTGCACGGCGTCGACATGCTCGAGTGGAATGCGGACGGCAAGCTGGTCGAGTTCACGGTGATGGTGCGCCCGATGAAGGCCCTGCAACACCTCGTCACGCTCATGGCCGCCGAGCTCGCCGCACACTGAATCGCGACCACCAGCATCGGTGACGAGATGGGCTCTAAGCTGAATCCTATGTCCGATATTCACGTTTTGCCGGAACAGGGTCAGGCGGGAAGCATCTCCTACCGGATCGACTACCGGCCTTCGTTCGCACTCGCCACCGTATGGCTGCCGCCGGAGGCCGCGATCAAGTCCGAGGCCGGCGCGATGGTCAGCATGACTCCGAACCTCGTACTCGACTCCAAAATGGAGGGTGGTGTCTGGGGTGCGATCAAGCGTGGCGTCGGCGGCCGTAGCGCGTTCGTTTCGACGTACACCGCCCGCGGCGGACCGGGCGAGCTCACGCTGGCGCCGTCAACTCCGGGCGATGTTGTTCCGCTCGCGTTAGGCGGAGAGTCGTACAACATCGCCGCCTCGTCGTTCCTCGCGTGCGATCCGGGGCTTGACGTGGACACTCAGTGGGGAGGCGCCCGGTCGTTCTTCAGCAGCAACAGCCTGTTCGTGCTCCAGGTCCGCGGATCCGGGCTGCAGTTCGTCACCGCCTTTGGCGCGCTCCATCGCCGCGAGCTGGCGCCGGGCGAGCGGTACGTGGTCGACACCGGTCACCTCGTGGCGTGGCACTCGGACATGGCCTACCAGATTCGCAAGGTCACCAAGAGCCTGTTCCGCTCGCTGACCTCGGGCGAGGTGCTGGTCGCCGAGTTCACCGGTCCTGGGGTCCTGCTGATGCAGACCCGCAACCTCCAGGCGCTCGCGGCGGCCCTGCAACCGTATCTGCCAAAGGGCAACGGCTCATCGTCCTCATCGGACTAAAGAAGCAGTCAGTACCATGCCGAGATGCATCTCATACCGCACCGTCCGACCGAAGGCGTCTATCCGGCCACACCCGACTACGTGCACGCCATGGAGGTGCGCGGCGCCGAGCGGCTGCTGTTCGTCTCCGGGACGATGGGCCTTGACCCCGACGGGAGGCCCGGCGCGACACTCGCTGAGCAGCTCGACCTCATATGGAACAACATTCGCGCCATTCTCGCCTCGGCGGGGATGACGGTCGACAACATCGTTCGGCTGACCAGCTACCTGCGTGACGGCGGCTTCGCGGCCGCCAACGCTGACGCCCGGGTCCGGGCTCTAGGCGGTCGGGTCGTGCCGACGACCGCGATCGTGGCCGAAACCCTCGACGGCGACTGGCTGGTCGAGATCGAGGTCATCGCGGCCGCCTGACCCGACGCGCGCTGCGGCCGGGTAGGCCCGTTGCGCCGCCAGGCGCAGCCGAGCGAACTCCGTGGTCAACCGGTCCACCGTGTAATGCGCGTTGAGTCCGCTCGGGTTGGGCAGCACCCAGATCCGGGTTGGACCGAAACCTTCCGGTTGCGGTCCGACCGTCGCTTGTGGACGAATGAACGCCTTGCGGTACGCGGTTACGCCGAGTACGGCCACCCAGGCGGGCCGCAGGAGAGCGGCTTTGGACTCGATGGCCCGGCCGCCGTCACGGAGCTCCGCGGACGTCAGCTCATCGGCCCGCGCGGTCGCCCGCGCGACCAGATTCGTGATACCCAGGCCGTACTCGAGCAGCTCGGTCTGCTCGGACGGGGCGAGCTGGCGCGGGGTGAACCCGCTGCGGTGCAGGGCCGGCCAGAACCGGTTACCGGGACGAGCGAAGTGATGTCCGGTGGCGGCTGAGTACAGCCCCGGGTTGATGCCGCAGAAGACAACCGACAGCCCCGGGGCGATCACGTCGGGGATCGTGCGCCCCGCCGCGGATGCCGGCGACCTTGGCGAAATACGCGTGAACGGAGATCGACTCATGCGCATTTCTCCAAGATCGGCGGAAGGTAACGGCGGGTCACAGCCGGACGCCGAGGAGCGCGTCCACGGTGGACGTCACGAGGGCGGGGGCGGCCGGGTCGTCGCCGGCGCCGGAGAGGGCCGCTTCGGCCCAGGCGTCCACAAGGGAGAGCGCGCGAGGAGCATCGAGGTCGTCGGCTAGGGCGCCGCGCACAGACGCCAGTAGCCCTTCCCCCCATGGCCCGGCCGGCGCCGCCGCAGCGGCCCGCCACAGCGCGATCCGCCGCTCGCCGGTCTTGAGCATCTCGTCGGTCCACCCGCGATCGCTGCGGTAGTGCGTCGACATCAGCGCCAGCCGTACCGCCATCGGGTCCACCCCGTCGCCGCGCAGCCGTGACACGAACACGAGGTTCCCCTTGGACTTGGACATCTTCTCGCCGCCGAGTCCGATCATCCCGGCGTGCACGTAATAGCGGGCGAACGGAGCCTCGCCCGTCAGGACCTCGGCATGCGCCGCGGAGCATTCGTGGTGCGGGAACACCAGGTCATTGCCGCCGCCCTGCACGTCGACCACCGAGCCCAGGTAATCGAGGGCGATCACCGCGCACTCGATGTGCCAGCCGGGCCGCCCCGGTCCCACCGAGCGGCCGTCCCACGCCGGTTCGCCGTCGCGGGCACCGCGCCACAACAAAGGATCCAGCGGATCCCGCTTCCCGGCCCGGGACGGGTCCCCACCCCGCTCGGCCGACAACGCTAGCATTTCCACAGTGGACAGATGAGATTCGTAGCCGAACCGCGGGGCGTTCGCGACGGCGAAGTACACATCGCCCGTGCCGTCGGCGAGGCGGTAGGCGATGCCCCGCTCGAGCAGTTCGGTCACCCGGGTCACGATCGACGGAATGGACTCCACCGCCCCGACATAGTGCTCCGGCGGCAGGATCCGCAGTGCCTCCATGTCCTCGCGGAACAGCGCCGTCTCGCGCATCGCGAGCACGAGCCAGTCCTCCCCGTCCCGGGTCGCCCGCTCCAGCAGTGGGTCGTCGATGTCGGTGACGTTCTGCACATACGTCACCGGGTGGCCGCGGTCGCGCCAGTACCGGTTCAGCAGATCGAAAGTGATCAGCGTGGCGGCGTGGCCGAGGTGGGTCGCGTCGTACGGTGTGATGCCGCAGACGTACATGGTGCGCGGCCCCTCGTTCGAGGAGGAGAACACGCCACCGCGGGCGGTGTCGTAGAGGGCCAGCTCCGGACCGCGCTCGGGAAGCTCAGGCAGGGCCGGCGGGATCCAGGAGTCCATCCGGCAAGACTAACGACCGTCGAGCGCATGCCCTTCCCGCGAGAGCGGCTAGACCGGCGGCCAGGGCACCGCCGGCCGGCCCGGCCGGGGTGCCGGGAAGACGCCGTCGGCCAGCAGCCGATCCAGCCGGACGGTCGTCGCGGAGACCTCGTCGGCGGCGAGCAGGTCGCACAGGCGCCGCCCGAGCGGCCCGTCGAGCGATCGGCGCAGCCGGCCGAGCACCTCGAGATCCTCAGCCGCGATGGGCTGACCGATCCAACCCCACAGCACGGTGCGCAGCTTGTCGTCGACGTTGAAACATACGCCGTGGTCGACGCCGACCAGCGCGCCGTCGCGGCCGTGCAACACGTGACCGCCCTTGCGGTCGGCATTGTTGATCACGACGTCGAGCAGGGCCATCCGGGCCAGCACCGGGTCATCGGCATGGGCGAGCAAGTAGGACTCACCGTCGTCGTCCTGGGCGGCAGCGATCGTCAGCCAACCGTCGGGAAGCTCATCGGCACGGACAAAGCCGACCCGCACCGCCGATTCGTCGCCGGTCTCGTCCACCCACATCTGGCAGGCTCCGACGCCGAGCGGGCCATCGCGCATCACGGTCGGTGGCACCAATGCCCATCCGGTCGCGTGCGACACCTCGTAGGCCGCCACCTCCCGACCGGCCAGCGTGCCGTCCGGGAAGTCCCACAGTGGACGTTCGCCGCTGATCGGCTTGTAGACGCAACGCACCGAGATTCCATCGCGCGTCACGAACGCGCGCAGCGTCGTGTTGGACGCGTCGCGCAGTCGACCCTCGAGCTCGATCTCGCCGTCGGTCAGGATCCCCTCGACCTGAGCGGGCGGCAGGTTCGTGCGGACCCTCCGCCGGGCGGCGCCGGACAACGACCGCTACCGGCGATACCCGTTGTGGCGCGGACACAGGTGCCCGCCCGGGTCCAACGGCTGGCCGCACAGCGGGCACGGCGGGCGGCCGGCCGCCACCACCCGCTTGGCCCGGGAGATAAAGGCCCGGGTCGCCGCCGGAGTCAATCGAACCCGGAGCCGGTCCAGCTCGGCCAGCTCCTCCTCGGTGGGCTCCTCGGCCTCGTACTCCCCCACTGCGATCGCCTCGATGACCACGGTGTCGGTCTCACCGTCCCACGCCAGGCCAAGCGTGCCGACCCGGAACTCCTCGTCCAGCGGCAGGTCCAACGGTTCGTTGTCATCGGTTGCGATGGCGACCTCGGGCACGTCCACACCGAAGCGCCGCTGCGCCTCGGCCAGTAGTTCCTCGAGCTTCTCGGCCAGCAACGTCATCTGCACCTTCTCCAGGACCACGCTGACCAGGCGGCCACCACCGCGAGCTTGCAGAAAGAAGGTGCGCTCCCCAGGCACGCCCACGGTTCCGGCAACGAACCGCTCCGGCGGCTCGAATGCGAACACCTGGGTCATGTCAAAACCCTAGCCGCCGCGGGCCCTGCGCGCCCGACCGGAGGTGTTCGGGGTCCCGGGTGGCGAATCTGGCCCAGCACCCCCGCCGACCGGTGCGTCCGCGGCGGCGGCACGGCCGCTTCGTTTGCGGCGCGGTCGCGGTGGTGGGACGAGTGTCCCGAGCGCGCCCCCGCTGTCGTTGACCCGGACGACGAACGACCGCCCGGGCGCGTACCGGATCACCGTCACCGACGCCGGATCGATCACGATCCGCTGGAACAGATCGAGATGCACGCCGAGGGCGTCGGCCACGATCGCCTTGATGACATCGCCGTGGCTGCTGGCAAGCCACAGCGCGGCGTCGCCGTGTTCGCGGGTGACGCGTTCGTCATGCGACCGTACGGCCGCGACCGCCCGCGCCGACATGGCCGCCATCGACTCGCCGCGCGGAAATGTGACCGCGGAAGGTTGCACCTGCACCACCCGCCACAGCGGATCCTTGGCCAGCGTCTTGAGCGACTGCCCCTCCCAGTCGCCGTACCCGCATTCGATGAGACCGGGCTCGATCAACGGTGCTACGCCCGGCAGCGCGATGGCGAGGGTCTGCAGGCAGCGCTGCAGCGGGCTCGAGACGACTGAAGCGAGCGGGATGCCGGCCAGTCGTTCACCGACCGCCTTCGATTGGGTGATGCCGAGCTCGTCGAGTCCGACCGCGCTGCGGCCGGCGAGCGAGCCGTCCGCATTGGCCGCGGTCCGGCCGTGTCGTAGCAGCAGGACGGTGGCCACGATTAGTGAGCCTAGTTACCGGTCGATCGTCGGGTCGCTCTCGGGCTCCGGGACACGAGCGGAGCCGATGGCCGTACTGGCGTTCAAACCGATCGCCGCCGGTTGGCCCAGCGCCTGCCGACAGACTCGCCAGTTGTGATCCGCCGCGGCCAGCTCGTTGCGGTAGGCGTCCGGGTTCAGCTCGACCAGCTCGCGGTAGATCGCCACCGCCTGCCCGGCGGCACCGAGCGCGGCGGAGCCCCGGCCGGACCGGGACAGGCACGCCGAAAGGTTCGTCAGTGCGCGGGCGAGTGCGGGCAGGAACCGGTCGCGGTCGGTGTTCAACAGCTCCCGATGCATGGCGACGGCCTCGTAGCTCGCGTCCAATGCCATCTCGCGCTCGCCCAGGTGGGCCAGGCACGAGGCCAGGTTGGCGACGGCCGCGGCCAGATCCGCCAGGTAGCGCTGGCGGTCATAACCGACCAGCGCCCGCAACATCTCCACCGCGAGCTCAGTGTGGCGCCGAGCCTCGGTCCAGCGACCCAGCTCCGAGTGGCGCGCGCCGAGGCTGAGCAGGAAGGCGGCCCGATCCTCATCGGTGTCGGCGCCCTCGAGCAGGCGGCGAGCGAGCACGATCGCGGTGCGCGAGAGAGACTTCGTCGGATAAGAGATGGCGTCGCCGAGCGCCTCGAGGTCGTCATTGTTGAGTTCCAGCTCCTGGGTCAGCCAGGCCAGGGCCTCGTCGACCGGCGCAGCCGCGTTGACTGCCCGTCGTAGGTCGACGTGTTCGGCGGCAGCATCTTCGGCCGCGGCCCGCGCCACCTCCTGAGCGTGCGGCCAGACGTCCCGGTGGGCGGCCAGGGTCAGTCGCGCCAAAGTGGACGTTGCCCGCCGCTCGGCGTCCAGTGCCGCCACCGTCCAGGAGATGCCGGTGCTGTCGGCCCCGTCGTCAGGCAGCCGTTCCGGAAGCCAGGCCGGCAGTCGTGGGGTCGGTGCCGCCGACTCCCCCGCCGGGGCGTAGAGCCCATGCCACCACACGGCCAGGCGCGCCAGTCGATCCGCCGCGCCGACGGCCAGCGCGGGCACGCGACGCAGCACGGTCGCGGCGTCAGCCAGGCCGTCGGTGCCGACCACGGCCGACGTGGCCAGCGCCGCCCGCAGGGAAGGATGTGCCTGTCCAGCACTCGCGACGTCGCCCGCGGCGCGGCGCCAATAGCCGGCCTCCTCTTCGAACAGGTCCCGCAGCGCGGCGCGAACCTCGGCCGGCCCGAGCTGACCGACCCGGGTCGACAGGGCCACGACCAAGGCGGCCTGGCGCAGCAGCACCGCGCCGCTGGCCGGGTCCGCCGAGGCGAGCATGTCCACCGCATGGCGCCGGGCGCCGGACTCGCCGACGTCCAGCGAACGCAGCGCGAGGGCCTGCGGTGTCGGTACGGTCACGCCGCTGGCGCTCATGATGGTGCGGCCGCAGGCGAGTGCCTCCTGCTCTTTGAACGTCAGCCGGGACATCATCGTCTGCCACCAGGCGCCGAACTCGCGAGCCACGATGACCACTCGTACCGGCATCGGGATGCCGTCGTTGGCCACCGCCCGCAGTAGCTCGAACAAGTCGGCGCGGGTCTCGGCGTCGTCGACGAGGACCAGCGCACGCCGGCCGTTGCGGGCGGCCGCGGTGACCGCGTACGCCCCGAGACCGGGTCGCGCCCAACCGCACGGCCACCCCTGCGCGGTGAGGTCGTACGCCACCTCGTTGGCGAGGCGAGTCTTCCCGGCCCCCGACGGTCCCTCGATCAGCCACAAAGGACGGTCACCGGTGTGACACCACTCGACCATCGCGTCGATGGCCCGCTGCCGCGCGTCGGTCGTGTTCGGGGTCTCCGCGTCGGCACGGGCAAGGCGCGCACGACCACGGGCCGGCACGGGCACGACGGCCGACCGCCACGCGAGTTGGTTCCCGCTTTCCACGTCAGCGATTCTGTCCGAGGACCACGTCAACGACCACCCAACGTGTGGATTGTGTCTGGGAAAAGTAGCCGATAGCCACGGTACGGTCATCGGCGCCAGTCGTCGGTAACCCACGCCGGGCCGGGTCGATCATGTCCTGCCGCACATGGTCGACGCCTTCTGCCCGTTCCTCACCATGATCACGGGGATCTTGAGGCGCTCAGGTCGCCGTGAGAACGCCCGTGACCAGACCGACGACGAGAAGCGCACCCAGCCCGACCCGGTACCAGGCAAACGGAATGATGGAGTGCCGGGATACGAACCGCAGCAGCCACGCGATCGAGGCGTAGGCGACGGCGAAGCTGACGGCGGTGCCCACAATGGTCGGTACCCAGCCGACCCGGGCGCTGATGTCGTCCCGCGCCGTCACCGCCTCCAGGACGCCGGCCGCGGTTAGTGCTGGGATGCCGAGGAAGAACGCGAGTCGGGTCGCCGTCACCCGGTCGATGTCGCGCAGAAGTCCGGCCGAGATCGTTGCACCCGACCGCGAGACGCCAGGAATCAGCGAGAAGACCTGCACCAGGCCGATGATGAGCCCGTCCTTGAGCCGCACGTCACGCTCATCGCGCTGCTGGGTCGCCGCGCGTTCGGCGAACACCATCACCCCGGACCAACCGATCAGCGCGATGGCGACCACCCACAGACTGCGGAACGGACCCTCGATCACGTCCTTGAGCGCGAGACCCGCTACGGCAATGGGGATCGAACCGACCACCACCGCCGAGGCGAGCCGCCAGTCCGCGTGCCGCCGTGCCTCGGAACTGAAAACCCCTCGTACGAACGCCGCCACGATGCGGACGATGTCGCGCCAGAAGTAGATGATCGCGGCGGCGATCGCGCCGACTTGGATGATCGCGGTGTACGCGGTCACCGCGACATCGTCGATCGGAATGCCGAGCAGCTGCTCGGTGATGGTGAGATGGCCGGTCGACGAGATCGGCAGGAACTCCGTGACGCCTTCGACCACGCCGAGGACGACCGCCTGCCAGAGCGCGATGTCGTGCATCAGCTCGCCACCCCCGACTTCGCCATCGCGTCGACGACCGTGCGCAACGTCGCGATGGAACTGTCCCGGTCGGCGGCGAACAGGCTCACCGACAGCGTGGTGACCCCGGCCGACGCGTAGGCCTGCAGCTTGTCTGCGATCCGGTCCAACGGCCCGAGCAAGGAGGTGGCGTCGACGAACTCCAGTGGAACCGCGGCGGCCGCGTCGCGCTGTCGCTGGGACAGGTAGAGGTCCTGTACCTCGCGGGCGGCGTCGCCGAAACCCATCCGAACCGCGAGCTGGTTGTAGAAGTTCTTTTCCCGGCTGCCCATCCCGCCCAGGTACAGGGCGGCGTACCACCGCACCAGCTCCGCGCACGCCTCGACGTCATCGCCGACCACGACCGGCACGGTCGGTACCACGTCGAAGCCGTCCAGGGTCAACCCCGCGCGGGCCCGTCCGGCGGCCACCGAGGCGAGCTGCTGCGCCGCGTGTTCCGGCGCGAAGAAGACTCCGAGCCAACCATCGGCGATCTCGCCCGCGAGTTCCAGATTCTTCGGCCCGACCGCGGCGAGGTAGATGGGTATGTCAGCGCGGTGCGGACGGAAACCAAGCTTGAGCGCCTTGCCCGGCCCGTCCGGCAGCGGCAGCGTGTAGAACTCGCCATCCACCGCGAGCGTCTGGCGCGCCAAGGCTGCCCGGACGATGCCGACGTACTCCTTGGTACGGGCGAGCGGCTTGTCGAAACGCACGCCGTGCCAACCCTCGGAGACCTGCGGACCCGACACGCCCAGCCCGAGCCGGAACCGCCCCCCGGTAAAGGTGTCCATCGTGGCGGCGGTCATCGCGGTCATCGCCGGGGTGCGACCCGGGATCTGCATGATGGCGGTGCCGACGTCGATCCGTGAGGTCTGGCCGGCGATCCAGGCCAGGATGCTCGGCGCGTCCGAACCGTACGCCTCCGCGGCCCACACCACCGACACACCGAGCCGGTCCGCCTCCTGGGCCAAGGCCAGATGGTCCGCCGGGGTACTCCAGGCCGTCTGGTAGCCAAGGGCCAGTCCGAGTTTCATAGGCGCTCCTGGGTCGGGGGGTCGACCCAGCGTACGGGTCCCGATCCGGGGGTGCCCTGTCGGGCGCATAAGCCCACGTCAGCGTGGACGCGGACTAAGAATCGGCCCTGGTTACCGCCTCGCGGTTGGGGCACGATGCACAGATGGACTACGAAACTGCATTGCTGCGGTTGCCTCAAAATGTCGATCGGATGACCGCGGCGGTGCAGCTCGCGGTCGCCGCCGAGTACTCCGGCTGGGAGCTCGCCCGGGTCCGGTTGTTCCCGGATGGAACCCGGCGCGTGGAGCTCCGCCGCCGACGCACCACGCCGATGCTGCCGGCCTTGTCCTACTAGTCGTCCGGCTCGGTCTCGCGCTCGGTCAGCGCACGCTCGTGCAGGCGGCCGAGCGTCCGGTCCGTGATACCCAGACGGAACGCCTCGTCCGACCCCATGTCGGTATCGGCGCCGAGCGCCTCGGGTTCCAGCGGCCGATCGACCTCGGCCACAATCACGACACCGTCGAGCGGGTCGAGCTCCGGTAGGTCCAGCATCGCCAACGAGCCGTCGCCCGACTGCAGCAGCTCGAGTACGGCCTCCCCGACCGTCCGGATCGGCTCGTACTGCTCGCCGTCGGCCAGGATCGGCCGACCCTCTTCGGCAACGCGCACGAGACCGGCCACACTGGGCACCCGGTAGTCGCGGCGCTGGCGCACCGAGACCACGTGCGGGTGCGGGTCGCCGCCGGGCGGTCCAACCGGCACGGAGATCAATGTCGACGCGAGGACGTCCTCCTCGTCGTCGCCCGTGATCTCTTCGAGGTCCCACGGTGTGACCTCACCGAAGACATCATTGAGCAGCTCGTCGTAGTCGTGTGACGCGTTGTTGAGCGCCACGTACCCGTTCCAGACGGCGTCGTCGTCGGGAGCGCCATCGGCGGCCCTGACCGCGGCCAGATGCGCCCGCGCCGCTGCGATCACGTGGTCGAGCGCGGCCTCGAGTTCCGCGAAACGTTCCGACATCGGTGGCCCTTCAACGAATCGGCGGTCCCGGACCGGTCAGCACGAAGCGAGGAGCCGGTCCAGCACGCGCACGCCGAACTGTAGTCCCTCCACCGGCACGCGCTCGTCGATGCCGTGGAAGAGCGCGGAAAAATTGAGGTCGGGCGGCAGACGCAACGGCGTGAAGCCGAAGCAGCGCATGCCCAGCCGGGCGAACGCCTTCGCGTCCGTCCCCGCGGAGACCATGTACGGCACCGCCCGTGCGCCGGGATCCTCGGCCTTCAGCGCAGCCGTCATCGCGTCGACGAGAGGTCCATCGAAGGTCGTCTGTACGGGCGACAGCCGTTCGATTATTTCGATGTCGAGCTCCGGCCCGATCACCGCGCGCAGCTGGTCGAGGAACGTCTCGTGTTCGCCTGGCAGCGTGCGACAGTCGATCGTGGCACTCGCCCGGCTGGGGATCACATTCTCTTTGTAACCTGCGGCCAAGCGGGTCGGGTTGGCCGTGTTACGCAGCGTGGAGCCGATGATCGGTGCGATCGTGCCCAGCTTCGAGAGGGCCTGCTCGGGCTGGTCGGGATCCATCTCGATTCCGAGCGCCTCGGAAACCTCAGCCAGAAACGAGCGGACCGGATCGGTCATCACGATCGGGAACTTGTGCCGGCCGACCCGGGCAACGGCCTCGGCGAGCGCGGTGACGGCGTTGTCGTCGTGAATCATCGAACCGTGGCCGGGGCGGCCCCGGGCCTGCAGCCGCAGCCAGGCCAGGCCCTTTTCCGCGGTCTGTATCGCGTACAGCCGCAGGTTTTCGGCCACGGTGAAGGAGAAGCCGCCGACCTCCCCGATCGCCTCGGTGCATCCATCGAATAGTTCGGGGTGCTCTTCCACGAGCCAGCGTGCGCCGTATGCGCCGCCGGCCTCCTCGTCGGCGAGGAACGCGAGCACCAGGTCACGCGGTGGAGTGCGGCCCTCCCGCCGCATCCGGCCCACCGTGGTCAGCAGCATCGCGTCGAAATCCTTCATGTCGACGGCACCGCGACCCCAGACATAGCCGTCGCGGACCTCGCCGGAGAACGGGTGCACACTCCACTCGTCCGGGTCGGCCGGTACGACGTCGAGATGTCCGTGCACCAGGAGGGCACTCCGCGCCGGTTGTCCAGCCGGTGGCGGCGCGCCCGGAAATCTCGCGACCACGCTCGTCCGGCCCCGCTCACTCTCCAGAATCACCGGCTCCAGTCCGACCTCAGCCAATCCGGCCGCGACATACTCGGCCGCCACCCGTTCGCCGACGCAGGTGCTGGTATCGCCGGTGTTCGTGGTGTCGATACGGATCAGGTCCTGGCAAATGCGCACGACCTCGTCGTCTGTGTCGCTCATCGCCCGTTCCTACCACCCGGTGGATCGCCGCGTAACCTTGGCGTCCGGATGGTACGGCGCCACCTTCGGCTAGCCGGTCGGCGCCGCCGCGACCGGAAGTCGAACCTCGACGCGCAGACCGGGGCCGCCCGGTGAAGGTGCCGGCGCGGCGTCGGTGAGGGTGACCGTCCCGCCGTGGCGGCGGACCAGCTCGCGCACGATGGCGAGGCCAAGCCCGGCCCCGCCGGTGTCGAGCGTTCGTGAGTCGTCGAGGCGGGTAAATCGGTCGAAGACGCGGTCGCGGTCGTGCGCCGGGATGCCCGGGCCGTCGTCGGTCACGGTGATGATCGCCCACTCGCCACTGACCGCGGTGGCAAGGCAGACCCGGGTTTGGGTGTGCCGTACCGCGTTGTCCACGAGGTTGGCCACTACGCGCCGCAGTTCGTCCCGATCACCCACTGTCCACACCGGACCGTCCACATCAGACATCGTGACCTCGACCGGGTCGGCCCGGCCGCACACCTCGCCGATGAGCGCGCCGAGTTCGACCGGCTCGAGGCGGGACGGGCGTGGTGAGCCGTCGCTTCGGGCGAGGAGCAGCAGGTCGTCGACGAGCCGGGACAGGCGCTCGGTGTCGGCGAGCAGATCCTCGGCGACCGACGGCCAGTCGGCGGCCAGGCCAAGATGCTGGGCCACCTCGAGTTGGGTGCGCATGTTCGTCAGCGGGCTGCGCAGCTCATGGGCGGCGTCGCCGACGAACTCGCGTTGTCGCTCCCGACCGGCGGCCAACCGGTCGAGCATGCCGTTGAGGGTCACCGCCAGCCGCTGGATCTCGTCGCGGCTGACCGGCACCGGCAGTCGTGCCGCCGCCCCGGGACCGACCGCGGTGTCGGTGATCTCTTCGGCCCCCTGGCGCAGCTCTTCGACCGGTCGCAGGGTGGCGCCGATGGCCCGCCACGCCACGAGCGCCAGACCGATCACGAGCAACGGAAACACCACGAGCAGGTACGTCCGGAGTAGCCCCAACCCGCGGACAACGTCCACCATGGACCGTGCCACCACTACGGTCTGGGGATCGTCGGCCGGCCCGGCCGCCAACCCGACGACCCGCACCGGCCCGTCGGTGACGCCGACACGATCGCCGTCGATGAACAGGCCCTTGCCCGAGCGCACCTGGGCGAGTTCCTGAGGGCGCAGCATGGGCACCAGCGGATCGGCGTCGACCGAGGCAGACCGGACCCGGCCCGCGGCGTCGATCACCTGCACCCGGCCTACGGCCACCGGAACCGGCTGCGGCAGGGTGTTCGCGTCGACAAGTTCGGCCACCTGGCGAGCCGTGGCTGTGGAATCGGCGTCGACGGAGCGCTGCAGGACGAAGCCGAGCACGCCCACGAGGGCGACACCGCCGGCGAGGAAGCCGACACACAGTCCCACGACACCGATGACCATGAGCCGGACCCGGAGTGAGCGGCGGCGCCACCAATGCTTCATCGCCCGGCGGGCACGAGGCGGTAGCCCGCGCCGCGTACGGTCTCGACCACATCCCGACCGAGCTTGCGCCGCAAGTATCCAATGTAGACCTCGACCGCGTTCGGGGCGGTCTCCTCGCTGGCATCCCACACGTGGTCGAGCAACTCGGTCTTCGAGACCACATCGCCGGGCCGGCGCATCAGGTACTGCAGCAACCCGTACTCGCGCGTCGTCAGCGTCACGTCGGCCCCCGCGACGGTCACCCGGCGACTGGCCGGATCCAGGCAGACATCACCAACCGTCAGTACGGCCGGCCGTTCCGGGGCGCCGCGGCGCAGCAACGCTCGCAGCCGAGCCAGCAGAACCACGTACGAGAACGGCTTGGTCAGATAGTCGTCGGCGCCGCAGTCGAGTCCGTCGGCCTGATCGTGCTCGCCGTCCTTCGCCGATAGCATCAGCACCGGCAGCCAGTGCCCCTCCGCTCGCAGGGCCCGCACCACCCGGTAACCAGACAGGCCCGGCAGCATCACGTCGAGGATCATCGCGTCGTACTCACCGTGGCGGGCCTGGTCGAGCCCCGTCGGTCCATCCGCCGCGACGTCGACCGCGAAGCCCTCGGACTGAAGTCCGCGCTGCAGGGCGCGGGCCAATCGCAACTCGTCTTCGACCACGAGCACTCGCACGCGTCCAGACTGTCACGAGCCTGAGAGCCGGCACAGCATGCCTCAGCCCGGACACAGCCACGGGCGGGCAGGATGGGGCGCAGGAGGTGCCGGATGTCCATTGTCGTTTCCCCGTCCATCCGCCGCTGGCTCGTCCCCGCGAGCGCCGCGCTTGCCGTGATCGGCGGCGGAGTCGCGATCGGCGCGATCACCAACGCCGCCGATTCGTCGCTGCCGCCGCGGTCGGCGGCCGAACTGTTGGTCGATCTGCAGACGGCGGCCGTCGACGGAATGTCGGGCACGATCGTCGCCCGCGCCGACCTGGGTCTGCCACCGTTGCCCGTGGGCGGACCCGGCAGCGCCGACCTCACCTCGCTGATCGCCGGTACGCACACGTTGCGCGTCTGGTACGCCAAGCCGGACCAGGGCCGGGTCGCGTTGCTCGGCACGCTCGGCGAGACCGACGTCATCACCAACGGCACCGAGGTGTGGGTCTGGTCCAGCAAGGACAACACCGCTACCCATCGGAAGCTGCCGGCGACGAGCGAACGGCCCACGCCCCTGCCAGTGCCCAGCGGCGGCCCGGCCGGGCTGACACCTGACGCGCTGGCGAAGATGGCGCTCGCGGCGCTCGAGCCAACGACCGAGGTGACCACGAACGGGTCCGCCTCCGTCGCCGGGCGCGACGCCTACGAGCTAGTGCTCAGGCCAAAGGATTCGGCCTCCCTCATCGGTTCGATCACGCTCGCGATCGACGCCACCCAACACGTGCCGCTGCGCGTCGCCGTTGCGCCCCGCGGCGGCGGTAACCCGGCCATCGAGGTGGCCTTCACCCAGATCAGCTTCGACCGACCGGACGCTTCGCAGTTCACATTCAACCCGCCGCCGGGAGCCACGGTCGTCGAGGCGGACGAGGCGACTGCGCCCGACCATCCGGTTCCGACGCCCGGCACGAAGTCACCCGGCACCGAGTCACCCGGTCCCGGCAAGCCCGGGTCCGACGCGTCCGGCGAGCGGCCGAACATGGCCGTCATCGGGAGTGGGTGGACGTCGGTACTCGCGGTCCGGGCACCCACCGAGCTGGCTCCGGGCTCATCCGGCGAGAAGAGCGACACCGGTGTGACCGGCCTGCTGGCCGCGCTGCCGAAGGTGAGCGGGACGTGGGGCAGCGGTTCGCTGTTGTCGACCCGGTTGTTCACTGTGTTGATCACCGACGACGGGCGACTGTTGGTCGGCGCGGTCAGTCCTGATCGGCTCTACCAGGCGGCCGCCGACCCGGCCGCGCGGCTGGGTTCGTGACAACTGGGTCCGTGACAATTGGGTTTGTGGCGACCGGGTTATGACAGAGAGCCTCCCGATCTCAAGCCTCGCGATCGCCAGTCGGGGGCTGACCAAGCGGTTCGGCCGTACTCTCGCCGTCGACGGCATCGATCTCGCGGTCCCGAGCGGTAGCGTGTACGGATTCCTCGGACCAAACGGCTCGGGGAAGACGACAACGATCCGGATGCTGCTCGGCTTGGTGCGGCCCAGCGCCGGCGACCACGACCTGCTCGGCGCGACCATGCCCGCCGGTGGATCGACCGTCCTACCGCGGGTCGGGTCCCTTGTGGAGGGTCCGGCCTTTCACCTGTACCTGACCGGAGGGGCGAATCTGCAGCGCCTCGACGCGGTGGACCGCACCGCGGATCCGGCGACCGCCGGGGCGCGGGTGTCGGCGGCGCTGGAGCGCGTCGGCCTGCTCGCCGCGGCCGGAAAGCGTTACCGCGCCTACTCGTTGGGCATGCGGCAACGCCTGGCCATCGCGGCCGCCTTGCTCTCGCCGCGGGAGCTGTTGATCCTCGACGAGCCGACCAACGGACTGGACCCGCAGGGCACCCGCGAGGTGCGATCCCTGATCAGCGGCCTCGCCGCCGACGGCACCACGGTGATGTTGTCGACCCATCTACTGTCCGAAGTGGAGCAGATCTGCGACCACGTCGGCGTCATGCACCGCGGCCGGCTCGTCGCCCAGGCCACGCTCGACTCGCTTCGAGCCGCCATGACGCCCGTCGCCCGGCTGGAGACCGACGCGCCGGAAGCGGCGATCGTGGTGCTGACCGACCTCGGCCTGACCGATCTGCGTGTGGAGCCGGCGCATGCCGGTCGGGCCGCGGTGGTCACCGGCGTGCTCGGCGGCTCGGGTGAGAGTGCCGTCGCATCCGAGAAGGTGGTGGCGGCGCTGGTGCACGCGGGCGTCGGCGTGCGCGGCTTCACAGCGCCGCCGCCCGACCTCGAGGAGCTGTTCGTCTCGCTGACCGGGGAGGGATTCGAGCTGTGAGGTTCCTCCGGTCCGAGCTTTTCCTGATCTTCGGACGCCGTCGTAACTGGGTCGGCATGGCGGTGCTCGCGGCGCTCCCGATGGTCATCGCTATCTCGATCAAGGTCGATGGCGGGCCCGGCGGCGGAGGCGGCGACGGCCCGGATTTCTTTGCCTTCATCACGAGCAACGGCGTCTTCGTTGCCTTCGCCGCGCTCGCGGTGGAACTGGGGCTGTTCTTACCGATCGCGGTGTCGGCCATCTCGGCCGACGCCGTGGCGGGCGAGGCGCATACCGGCACGCTGCGATATCTGCTCGCGGTCCCGGTGCCGCGCACCCGTCTGCTCGCGGTCAAGTACTTCGCCGTGGTCGCCTTCGGGTTCGCGGCCACGCTGCTCGTGGCGGCGGTCGGGGCCATGATCGGCCTGACGCTTTTCGGTGGTGGCCCGGTAACCCTGCTGTCGGGTGATCAGATTTCGCTCGGCGCGGGCCTGCTGCGACTGCTCGCCGTATGCGCATACGTTGGCGTTGGTTTGGCCGCGCTCGGCGCGGTCGGCTTGTTCGTCTCCACGCTCACCGAGCAGCCGATCGGCGCCACCATCGCCACACTGATGCTGTGCATCGCGAGCTTCGTCCTCGACTCGATCCCCCAGCTGGCGTGGATACATCCGTACCTACTGACGCACTGGTGGCTCGCCTTCGGCGATCTCATGCGCGACCCGGTCCCGACATCGGCGTTGTGGTCCGGGCTGCTCTCCGCGGTCGCCTACGTTGTGATCTTTACGAGCGCCGCCTGGGCCCGATTCGCGGACAAGGATGTGACCTCGTAGCCGGCGTAGCGCGGATCCGCCCAGAAAAGGGCCGAAACAGTCGGGTGGTTGACAGCGCAGCTGTTGACTACTCCATGATCGATAAATAGGTTTTTGTCAACGTCGTCGGATTTGCGATGCACGTTGGGAGGAACCGATGAGGCTGCGCCGTATCTTGCCGACGGTGGCACCGATGGCGGCCGTGCTCGTCGCCCTCATTCTCTTCGCGTACGGCGTCGGCGCCTGAGACGGTCGGCCTAGGACGTCGGCCGCTCGACCGCGAAACCGCCGACGACCTGGCGCAGCAGGCTGTCGAGCCGATCCACGAGCGCCTGCGGCACGTCGCTTCGGGCGAGCGATCGCGCTAGGCCGCGGCGGATGTTGTCCACCCGCCCCAGGAGACTCTTTTCGCCGGCGACCAGCTTGTCCAACTCGTGGGCGAGCTTGTCGGCGGTGCGTCGGTCGATGATCCCAGCCGCATGGGTGGCCGCGATCTCGTGACGCGCGGCGGCGTCCGCGGGCAGTGCCGCCACAGGCGCGGTGGTCGGCGGCTGGGCCGCGACCATGGGCGGTAGAGCGTCGGGCACGGCGTCGACTTGCGCGTCGGCTGGCGTTGGGTCGGCCGGCGCTGGGTCGACCGGCGCGGCGGGGGCCACGGCCGTCGTCAACGGGACCCGGCCCGGCTGGCCTCTCGGGCCACCGAACGCGGCCACCGCCACGAGCAGCAACCCGGCCACGATCAGTGCGGAGGCGGCGACGGCCATGGGTACGCGCCACGGTTCCTCACGGAGTGCCGGCGGAGCACTGCGCACCGTCGCCTCGGTCAGCGGTCGCTGCGCCGGACCGATTTCGTTCGCGACCGTCGCCGCGCGCTGTGCCGCCGCGTATGGCCGCTGCCGTACGACGGCTGACAGTTCGTTCGCGATCTCGGCGGCGGTCGGCCGTGACGGCGGCGCCGCGGCCAGGCACCGGGTGCACAGATCGGCCACGGCCGGCGGTAGCCCGTCAACGACGAGCGAGACCGGCTGCTGCCCTTCAGCGTGCGCCTGACAGGCGTGCGCCCAGGACGTGACCGCGATCGGCGGCGCGCCGGTCAGCGCGGCGAAGAGTACCGCGCCGAGGCCGTACACGTCGGCGGCCGGCGTCGCCTCGTCATTGGCGAGGATCTCCGGCGCGACGAACGCGGGCGTGCCGCCACGCACCGAGTCCGTATCGTCATCGACGAACCCACCGGGACCGCCCCGTCGTACGGCGGCCAGGCCGAAATCGACCACTCGGGCTCCGCTCGCGGTCAACACGATGTTGCCGGGCTTGATGTCGCCGTGGATCACTCCGGCGCCGTGCGCGGCGGCGAGGGCCCAGGCCACCTCGGCGGCCATGCGTACGGCCTCCGGCCACGCCATCCGATCGCCGGCCAGGCGCTGACTCAGATCAGGGCCGTCCAGCAACTCCATGACCAGATACGGCACCGAGCCGCCGGACGGAATCTCGGCCTCGCCGTAGTCGTAGATCTGAGCCACGTGTGGATGGCTGACGCTCGCCGCGGCCCGGGCTTCGCGACGGATGGCGTTCAGTGCGGCCAGATCCCCCACGAGCGCGTGATCGATCCCCTTGATCGCTACCGGCCGTCCCAACCGCTCGTCCTCGGCCAGCCACACCTGCGACATACCGCCCGAGCCAATGCGCCGAGCAAGCACATACCGGTCGGACAGGCGCAGACCAGGAACGAATACCGCCATGTGGACAGTCTTCCATCCCTGTGGTTGGACTGCCGTCGCACCATCGGCGGCCGCGGGTTCCGCCGACCCGGCGACCTTCTGCGGGGACGGTTGAGCTGGGTTACCGTTTGACCGCCGGGTATGTCCCGGTCAAATCAGAAAGGTCGACCACCGCGATGGCGACGCCGACGTCGGTGGAGGCTCTCGTAGGGGGAGATCACGCCTGCCTGACGTTCACCGATCCAGATGAACGCGTCGACATCGTGGCCGCCTTCGTCCGCGACGGCCTCCGCGGCCCAACCAAGGTCATCTGTCTGACCGAATCGATTCCGCCCGATCGCCTGGCGGCCGAATTGTCCGACCGGGGCGTACCCGTGGACACCGCGATGCAGAGCGGCCAGCTCTCGATCTACGGCAGTGACGAAACCTGGCTCGCCGACCGGGAGATCTCCGCCGCCAACATGATCGACCGGATCGGGGGTTACCTCGGGGACGCCGATCGGCAGGGGTTCACCGGGGTGCGCCTCGCCGCAGACATGAGCTGGGTACGCCGGCCCATCGCGGCCGCGGACGAGCTGCCGGTGTTCGAATCGGAGGTGACCAAGCTCTTCGGCGACGGCCGGCTTACCGCGGTCTGCCAGTACGACCGGGAGAGCTTCGACGCGGTGACGCTGGCATTCGCCACCGCGACCCATCCCCGTACCGTCGCCGCCGCCGTCTACTACGAGGACCCGGTGCTGCGCATCTGCCGCCAGCACTCCCCGCCGGGCATCCGTCTCGCGGGTGAGATCGACTTCAACCACGTGGACGAGTTGACGATGGCGCTCAGCGAGGCGCTGCGGCTCGATCATGACATCACCGTGAACCTGAGTCGGTTGCGATTCATCGACGCGGCCGCGGCCACCATGATCGCGCATGCTGCCTTGGGCCTTACCAACGGGCGCGTAATGTCGATCGTGTGCGCTGCAGCCGTGGGGCGAACACTTCAGCTCGTGGGCGCGGCTGAGATCCCGGCGATGCGGGTAGTGAGCTGGCATGGCGAGCGCTGAGCCAACGAGCGCCAGTACCGACGACGGGGCCGCCGGCGGCCGTTCGCGCCGAGGAATCGCTCTGGACCAGGCTTTCGACGCCGACACCTTGTACCAGCTCAGGTCGGCGGTGGCGGCGCACGGCTCCGACCTCGGTCTGGTCGAGGCGACGCTAACCGATCTGGTGCTCGTGGCTCATGAGTTGGCCTCGAACGCGGTGCGCCACGGCGGGGTCAATTCCACTGACCCGGGGCGGCTGCGGCTGTGGCGCGACCGCGACGCAGTCCTGTGCGAGGTGTCCGACCACGGGCCGGGTGTCGCCGATCCCGACACCGCCGGGCGGTTCCCTCCGCCGCCAGGTGCCAACGGAGGCCGCGGTCTCTGGATCATCCGGCAGGTCGTGCACGATCTGGCGATCGAGACCGGCCCCGACGGGACGACGATCACCGCGGCCATCTCCGTCGACGGCGCCTCGCGCGTCTCGCCAGACATTGGATGATGCTCGTCGAGTGATGGTCAGGCGAGATTGTCCACAGTGGAACTTTGTATCACCGGCCCGCGCGGGCGGCTCTCACCATCGGCGTCGATGGCTTCTCGATCCGACATTCCATTCTCATGGCACAGGGACCACCAGGTCCAGAATGACGCGGCGTGCCCGACGATCGCACGTAGCCGGCGCCGCAGTGAGGGACCGTCACCGAACGGCTCGGCGAGGATGTCGGCGAAGTGCTTATCCCGGGCCTGCATGGCCCGACGCCGCTTCGGGGATCGCGTCGATGTCCCGGTAGATGTGGAACATCATGTCCGCGCCCGCGCGGAAGAACCGGTACAGGTCGGAGAGTCCGGTGCGCAGGCGTGTCTCGGGATCGGAGATCTGGAGCCATTGCGCAGGATCCGGCACGTTCTGCAGCGACAGCCAGTGTGCCGAGCAGGCCTCGAACAACGCCGCGTCATCGTCGAAATGGCGGTACACCGTAAGCCTGGTCACTGGCTGCCGGATCTCGTCGGTCGCTACAACCTCACGCCGCCACCCGGCTGACCCGCGGGCTCGTCATCCCCAGGGGCGGTCGTCGGATTCGATGTCGTTGTAGTACCAGGGCACGACGGGGTCGGACTCCTCGACGATCGGAGTCAGTATCAGCTTCACCCTGAAGTTCGCGCCGCGGACGACCGGCCACGCGGGCACCATCATGGACAGTCGCCGACCGGCACCGTCCGAGATCAGGATCTGACCGTCGCAATAGATCTTGAAAGCGAACGGGCGCGAGCCGAAACGGATCCGGATGCCGTCCATGAGGGTGCCGTCGATGTCCAGCCGCACCGGGTCGCCCATCGGTGACAGCACCCGCAGGACGCCCTCGCCCTCGCGAGCGACGTCGGGGTAGCGACCGTGCCAGCTGTGGCCGAGGGACGTGTTGCCTCGGACAACCTGCACCGGGTCATACAACGGCGTGTACGCCTCGTAGAGCGTCCGCCGCTCCCGGCCATCACCCCACTCGAGCACGAAGTCGAAGGCGGGCCGGTGCAGGCTGATCTTCTCGTAGCCGGCGGTGTCAGCCAGGCCCGCCACGACGACCTCGTCGGAGAGAAAGTCGCCGACCCGCTCGTGCAGCTCCGCCTTCGCGAACAGCTCGGCCAGTCGCCTCGCGACGACCGGGATTCGACTCATGCCGCCGGCGAGCACCACGAACTGCACGTCGCTCGACAGCTCCGCCGGGCCGAGTCGGCGAAGCTCGTCGGGGGTCACGGAACTCGGCTCCGCCGCGCCGGGATCCCCGGTCAGCCGGGCGGCCCGCAGCGCCGCCCACACCATCTGTTCGGCCCGGGACAGCTGCGCCTCGAACACCTCCTCGAGTTGCCCGCGCCCGAACTCGATCGTTTGGATGCCGCCGAACCGTTCCGGCGCCAGCGCGACCGTGTACTGCTGCTGTGCCGACAGCGCGACCTTCAGGGCGCGCGCGGCGATGAGCAGCTCGCCGCGGAGATTCTCGGCGTCGGGGCTGTCCGCGATGTCGAAGCCACGGCCGGCGAGATCGGCCTCGAACTCCCGCACCAGCATCCGATCCAGGTCGTCGCCGGCCTCGGCGAGACCGATCGCGGCCAGCACGGTCACGTCGGGGCTCTCGCCGCCGACGACGTCGAGCACCGCGACGTCGAGCGTGCCGCCGCCCATGTCGAAGACGAGCACTCTCCCTTGTGGACTGTCGCGGTGGGCCAGATAGCGATGTGTGAGCCAGGCCACGCCGGCCGCTACCGGCTCGTCGACAAGCGTCGCGTGGTCGACCGGCAGTCCGGCCCGGCGGGCCAACCCGAGCAGCCGCCGGCGCTGTGGGCCGGTCCACATGGCGGGGCAGCCCAGCCGTACCAAGGGCTCCTCATCGAGATGCAGACCCTGCGCCCGGGTGCGCAGGCCGATCTCGGTGAGCAGGCCAAGCACCACGTCGTCCACCGAGACCTCGAGAGATCCGTCGCTCGTGGACACTCGGATCGTCTCGCGGTTCTCGGTGATGCCTCGCTTGATCGACCGGATGACCCCGTCCGCGCGCCGCCCCTCCGCCTGCTCCGCGAGCACGATCGCCCCGCCGCGCATGGCCGCGACCGAGGGCAGGTAGCGGGTGCGCAGCTCGAATCCGAGCGGCAGGACCTCAGCGCGTTCAGCGGCGTCGCGCTCGGCGACCAGGGACGTGGATGTTCCGAAGTCCACCCCGACGGCTCGGGCGTCGATCATCGGCCGGATGCTCCCTTCGGCGTCACGTTCTTCGATGTCACGTTCTTCGGCGTCACGTTCTTCGGTGTCACGTTCTTCGATGTCATCCGCGAAGCTGCGCGCGTTACGAGTGCCTTGCTGATGAGGACGGCCTCACCGGGGGCATGCCATAGATACCCGGGGCGTATGACACTGACGGGCTCACCCTGGTTGGGAAAGTCGCCGACCGGTTCATGTCGGCCCTCGTCGTAGGCGGTCTCCTGGCCGGCCCGGCCGATCGCCTCCAGGCCCCGGCCGTCGGTCAGCGCTCGGGTGTGCTGAAGCAGCACTTCCGGGGCCGCCCGCTTCGCGGTCAGCTCCTCGACCTCGGCCGCTAGTTCGGCCACGGTGGACATCGCGTCGATCCGGGCCTGCCGTTCGCGAGCGGCCCGGCGACGCTCGGCCCGCTCGTACTGGGCGTGGGCGCCGTCGCCGGCGTCGACCGGCGGGGGCGGGGCGGGAGCGACCGCGGTCGCGGCGCCGGCCTTGATGAGCTCGTCGATGCGTTGCTGCAGCTCGGCGATGCGGCGTTCCGCGTCGGCCGCGCGCCGCCGGGCCTCGGCCAGTTGGACCGGGTCTGCGGCCGCGTTCTCCATCGCGTCGCGAATGAGGTCCATCAACTTCTGGGCCGTGGTTGGGTCGGGGCTGCGGGTCAACCGGAAGATCCGCTCCTCGAGCGAGATCTCGCGCGGCGTGGCGGTCCATCGGTACTTCTGCTTCTCGTAGACCACGTTGTCGTCGAAGCGCACGCGTTCCTGCGCCGTCGTGCGCCAGGCCCGGTCGAATTGGTCCGCGTCGACCCCGCGCTCGGTCAGCCGTGCCGCGATTTCCTTCTTGCCCAGCGCCACATCCGAGTCGGCCAATACTCCGAGGATCACGCCGACCGGGTCCTTGTCGAAGTCGACGGCGAGCCACGAACGCGGTGGCGTCGGCTTGGCGGCGCGGGTCACCCGACGACTCTAACGGGGTGCCTCACGGTAACCGGTGCAACACGGGCCCGGCGTGGTCGCGTCCCGGCACCGGCCAGCCTTCGGCCCGCAGCGTGGTGACCTCACCGGTGGCGTCGATGAGCTCGAGGCGCCCGTCGCAGCCGAGGCTGAAGACGATATCGGCCAATCCCAGCCGGACGGGCAGCCCATCGATGCGCTGACCGTCGAGCCGCATCGTGAGCGGTTCCCCGGAGCCGGCCACGGCGCGCAGTGTCGCGAAGCCGCGCGTGGGCACCTCTGGCGGCCGGAGCCGACGCACGTACCCGAGCTCCGAATGTCCACTGTAGACCTGCCAGGGCTCGTACAGCGGCGTGTACGCCTCATACGCGACGACGCGGCCGAATTCGCAGTCGAGCACGAAGTCGAATCCCGGTCGGTGCAGGCTGATCCGCTCATAGCCGGCCGGGTCGCCGAGGCCCATGACCACCGCCTCTTCCGGCGCCACTCCGGTGTCGTCGAAGATCGCGGCGCCGGGGAAGAACCGGGCCAGGCGCCGGGCAACGTACGGGATCCGGCTCATCCCGCCGACCAGCAGCACGAAGTCGATGCCGGCGGCGAGCTCGGTCCGGCTGATCGCTCGCAGCGCGGCCGCCGTGGCCGGGGCCTGGACCAGCCGGGCCGCCCGCAACGCCGACAGCACCAGGTTCTCGGCACCGTCCAGGTGGGAACCGAACGCGGCCTCCAGCTGCTCGCGCCGATAACGGATGACATGCGGGTAGCCGAGCGCGCGGGGCAGCACGACCGGATGTTCGCCGACCTCGCTCAGCCGGACCTTGGTCTCGCGGGCGGCCCGCTCAAGCAGCGCCCAGGCGAGCTCGGGATGCGGATGCTCGGACAGGTCGACGCCCTGCTCGGCCATCTCCATGGCGAAATCCCTGGCGATCGCGCCATCGAGCGCGTCACCGGCCATGGTCGTACCCACGCACGCCTGCACCGCGATCTCCGGGGTGGGGCCACCGGTCACGGCGAGCACGGCGACGTCGAGCGTGCCACCGCCCATGTCGAAGACGAGCAGCCGACCCGTCGGCCGCTCGCCGGCCGAGAGAAACCGGTGCGCGAGCCACGCCACGCCCGCCGCGACCGGCTCGTCGATGAGGGCCGATTCCGCGACCGGCAGCCCGGCCTGGGCGGCGATGTCGAGCAGCCGCCGGCGCTGGCCGCCGTCCCACATCGCGGGGCACCCGAGGCGCACCACCGGCGAGCCGGTGACGGTGACCCCGGTTGCCCGGGCACGGGCCACCGCCTCGCGCAGCACCGCGGCGATCGCCGCGTCGGCCTTGACCTCGATGGGATCGCCGGAACCGCCCGTGGGTCCGGGCAGCGGGATCGTCGGCGCTCGCAGGGTGATCGCCCGCTTGACCGAATGGATGACGTGCTCTGGGCTGACGGTGTCGGCGTCCTCCCCCGCGATCAGCCGCGACCCGTCAGCCCGCACCGCCGACGGCAGCCAGCTGGTCGACCGGCCCAGCGGCACGATGGTCGCCGGCCCTGGGCCGAACCGCTGCGCCACCAGAGTGGTCGCCGTGCCGAAGTCGACCGCTACCGCATCGGCGTCCAATAAGCACACTCCAATGTGTACAAATCAACGAGTACGACGGTCAGCCCCGACCTAGCCACGCCACCTGGGCCTTGTGGATGAGTACAACCTCCTCGCCGATCGGCCAGGTATAGCCCGGGCGGATGACGGCGACCCGCGATCCGTCCGGCGGCGCCGGGCCGATCGGCGTGTGCCAGGCCGGCTCGAAGCTGGTCTGCTCCCCCGCCCGACCGATGGGCGCCAGGCCGAACGCCTGCGCCAACGCGCGTACCCGCTCGGCCGTCACGAGACAGTCCGCTCCCGCGGCGGCGAGTTCCTCCACCTCGGACACCACGTCGGCGAGGGCCCTTACCGCGTCGATCTGCATCTGCCGTTCGTGCGCGGCCCGAAGCGCCCGGCTACCCGCGTACGCCCCGCGCAGCCGGGCCTCCAGGTCGTCGCGCTCCTTCAGCGCGGCGCGCACGATCGTGGCGAGCTCGGCCCGGCGCGCCGTCGTCCGTGCCGGGAGCAACCGGTCCAGCGCCTCGTCCGCGGTGAGCGCCGGCGCCGCTCGGCCGCTGTCGCCGTAGCAGTAGCTGCCCCGACCCGGGTCGTAACACACATCGACATGGCCGCGCACCGCAGGCTGCGCACGCCGCCACGCGGAATCGACGGTGCCCTGGTCGACGCCTCGGGCGCGCAACCGTTGCTTGAGCGCGCGCGCCGACAGCGGCGTGCGCGCCTCCCGCAGCAATGACACGAAGACGGCGGCCGCACCGGCGCGGGAGGCCAGGTCGGTGCGGTCCACGAGCGGCAGCCTAGCGGCAGAACTCGCCCAACGAAGCTGACCGATCGGTCAACCCACGCGCAGCACGTGCAGATTGGACCGGCATACGTCGGCGAGCATCAGAAGCACCTTGTCGGACACGACCACCCGTTCCGCCGCCGCGGGATCCGCCGGCCGCCATGACATCGAGATGGTGAGGTTGTAGTCACGGGCCGTGACCAGGAGGCCGCGGGCGGGATCGACCGAGGTGTACCCACCCTGGCCCAGATCGACGTTGGAGGCGCCGCGGGCGCGTCCATGGTCGAACGCCTTGGTGGCGGCGGCGACATCGCGGAACACCGATACCTCCAAGAGGAACTCGCCCAGCACCTGCTCGTTGCCGGTGGTGCCCTGGCACGTCGAAACCGCTGCCCCCGTGACGGCGTCGGTTCGCGCGGCGGAGGTCCTCCCGCTCGACTTGTAGAACAGCGGACTCAGCCCGGAGAAGTCGGCGCTCCGGCAGAGGTCCTGCGGGACGGGATAGACGCCGGAGAACGGCTGCACCGTCACCGCTGGAAAGGTCGCGGCGTTGGTGTGCTGGCTCAGATCCGGATCGGTCGAGCGAACGGCGAACGTGAGTCCGGCGGCGCAGGCGGCGGCGAGCATGACCGATCCGGCAACGCCGCCGGCCACGAGGCCGATCAGGCGCCACCGGGTCCGGGCGGTGGTCGGGGCACGGCTGGTGGGTGGCCACGGGCGGTAGTTGCCCGCCTCGGGGGGCGGCGCGAATTCGTCGACGACGCGATCATTCCCGGTCTCGCCGACGTCGTTCACACCGCCAACCTACCGTGCGTACCTCGCTGTCCTCGCCCAGGATCGGCCGCCACCGCGGGCATCACAGCCATCGTGAGCGTTACAGCCATCGTGAGCATCACAGCGGCAGGTCAGCGTCGGCAGCCTCGACCAGGAGGGGATCGTGCGTGGCGACCAGCACCGCCACGCCCCGGCGCGCCGCGGCGGTGAGCGCCCCCACCACCAGCTCCGCATGCGCCTCGTCCTGGCGCGAGGTGGGTTCGTCCAGAACCGCGAGCTCCGGCGTACCCGCCAGCACCCTCGCGATGGCGACCCGCTGCCGCTCTCCGCCAGACAGCACCCGGACCGCGCGGTGGGCCACGGCGGTGAGTCCGAGCGCCGCAATCAGCTCCGCCACCAGTCCCGGGTCGGCCGGCACGTGCCGGGCAAGTCGAACGAGATCGAGGTTCTCGATGACGTCCATGGTCTCGACGAGTGCGGTGCCCTGACCGGCGACGCCGACGTGCCGCCGGCGCAACGCCGCCAGGCCGTCCCGGTCGAGTCCGGACAGGTCGGTTCCGGCGACGCAGGCGATGCCGGCGTCGGGCCGCTCGAGTCCACACAGGACACGCAGCAGGGTCGTCTTGCCCGATCCGGACCGGCCCCGAACCACGGTCAATGTGCCGGCCGGCACCACGAGGCTGACGCTGTCAAGCACCCGGCGCCCGTCCCGGTCCACGACGATTCCGGTGACCGACGCCACCTCGGCGCCGGGGGTCGCCGGCCGGGACGGCGGCGGCCTCGACTCGATGTCGGCGACCGTATCGGCGGCGGACCGGAGCACGATCGCGTCGCCGTCCACTGTGGCGTGTCCGCGACTGGTAAGGCCGGTACGGCGACGCATCGGTTCGGGTAACCGGACCCAGCCCCGATCGTCGACCACCAGCGTCTCGTCCGCGGCAGCGCCGTCGCCCGTCGGACGCCACTCTTCGCTCAGCCGGCCGTCGCGGATACGCACGATCCGGTCCGCGATCCGACCCGCGCGGGCGTCATGGCTCACCACGAGCAGAGCCGCACCGGTGCTCGCCGCGGCCGTCGCGAGCAGGTCGTAGACGGAGTCCGCCGAGGCCTGGTCGAGCTCGCCGGTCGGCTCGTCGGCGAAGACGAGGTCCGGCTCGTGGGCGACCGCGGCACAGACCGCTACCCGCTGAGCCTCGCCACCGGAGAGCGTCGCCGGGCGCCGGGCGGCCAGGTCGGCCAGGCCCAATCGTCCGAGCACCGCCTCGGCCCGACGGCGCGCCGTACGCGCGCCCACACCGGCCAGGCGCAACTGCAGGGCCACGTTGTCCCGAACGGAGATCTCGGGCCGAAGGCTGCGGCCGTGGTGCTGGTCGACCAGCCCGATCCGACGTCCGCGCAAGCGGGCCCGTTGCGCCTCGGCCGCGCCGAGCGGCACACCGCAGACGTCCACCGTGCCCGCGCTCGGCGCCACCTCGCCCATGAGCACGCGCAGCAGTGTCGTCTTTCCCGAGCCGTTCGGTCCATGTACGACGACCCGCTCGCCGGCGGCGATGTCGAGGGTGAGGCCGCGCAGCGCCGCGACCTGACCCCGAGGCGTCGGGTAGAGGCAGAAGACATCGTGCGCACGCACCGCCAGGGTCATGCCAATCCCTCCTCCGGCCGTCGCGGCAGACGCTCGCGTAGGGCCGCCGCCGTCAGTCCGCCGCACGCGGCGAGCGCGGCCAGCACCCCCCCGGCGAGGGCCAGGACCGTCCATAGTGGAGTGATCGCGGTCGCCAGCGGCGGCATCGGGGCGCCACCCACGGCGGTCACCTGGACGAGCGCGGTCGTGATCCGGGACAGCACCAGGCCGACCACGATCCCGCCCGGCACGCCGACGGCGACCACGGCCACTGCCCGCGCAAACAACGACCTCCGCAGCGTGCCGGGTGACACGCCATCGCTCTCCCATGCGTAGAGCTGGGCCGAGTCGTCGCGCCGCTCGGCGATCACCAGCAACACCAGAGCGAGCAACGCCACTACGAAGGCGAACAGTGCGCCGCTGGTGAGCAGGCCGGACGCGCCGACCGCGACGGGGTCGCCCGCGAGCCGGTCCTGCCGGGCCTGGCGAAGGTCGGTGCGGAGCAGGTCGAACGGCGCCCGCGCCAGAACGGCCCCGGCGTCGACCCCGGGACTGGCGGCGAGCCAGAGCTCGGCCACCGATCCGGTGCCGGGGTCGCGGGCGTCGAGCCGGTCCGCGACCGCCCGGGCGTCGGCGACGATGAATCGCGGTCCCGTGTCGGGGAAGCGGGGCAGCACACCGACCACGGTCGCGGCGATCGGCGGCCCGGAGTTGAGCGTGATGTCCAGCGCGCCACCGCCGGCCAGTGCGGCCGTATCCGGGTCGACCAGCACGGCCAGTGGTGGCTCCGCTCCGAATCCGGCGCGGGCCACCACCTTCGGTCCGGTCAGGGCGTAGGAGATGGTGAGGCTCGCGCCGGCGGTCACGGTCGCCCCGGGCGATCCCCATCCGGACCAGTCACCACCGGCCGTGCCCGTGTCGAACGCGGCCGGGCCGAGCGTGACCGATCCGGTCAGCGCGGGCAGGTCGGTACCACCCTCGCCCGTATGGTGCTGCCGGCGGGTGTTGTTGAACTCGTTCTCCGACACCGTCACCGCGAACAGCCGGGTGCCCTCGGGTGCGGGCGCGCCGAGGCGGCCACTGAGCGTCCCCGCCGGGCCGGCGGTCAGCGCCGCCGGGGCGTCGCGGCCGTCCGGCAGCCGGAACCACCCCACCAGGTCCACATCGGACAGATTGCCGGTGGCCGGGAATGTGACCGTGGTGGCGCCCGCCGGTACGGCCAGACCCGATGCGGCCGACTCGGCGCGGATGGCCCGTGCCGAGGCTTCCGGGTTGCTCGCGCCGACCAGGTTGTCCCACCCGGGAACGAGTGGCAGCGCGGCCGGATCGACGCCGACCAACTCCGGCGTCAGGGCCTGGGCGGCGTTGAGCCGGACCGTGGCCGCACTTCGCACGATCCCATACGGCGCCAGCCCCGCCGCTCGGTACTGCTCGCGCGTCGCGACATCCAGCGGTTCGCGAAGGCTCTGACCGACCCGGACGTTGGCATCGAGTGGCACCGCGAATGCCGCCTGGTCCACCGCGCCCTGGCGCAGTGTGGCCTGATAGGCACCGGCGAAGGTCACGATGGCGACCGCGGCGGCGAGGAACGCGGCCGTGGCGACCGGGCGCAGCGGGTTTCGCACCGCACCAACCAGTCCCAGCCGGGGCGCGAGGAGCCGTCGCGGAACCAGCCGCGACGCGGCCGCGGTCAGGGGCGGCCAGAGCCGACCCACCAGCAGCCCGCCGCAGACCACCGCGAGCACCGGCAAGGCGACGAGCAGCGGGTCGAAGCTCTGGCCCAGCGACTGGGCGGTGATCGCCCCGCGCGCGAGCGCCAACGCGGCCGTCACCGCGCCCGCGACGATGACGATGTCGACGCCCCGCCAGGCCGCCCGAGCCGACGGTCCACTGAGGAGAGTGCCGGCCACCACGACCACGGCCGCCAGCGCGCCGAGCACAACGGCCGGCGCCGCCGCCCGCACCGACGACACCGCGGTCGCCCAGACCGGCAGTCCTTCGGCCCGGGCCACGGCGGCCGCCCCGAGGCCACCGACAACAGTGCCGAGCAGCGCGCCGGCGACGACCGGCACGCCGCCGGCGACGCCGGCCAGCACCACGATGTGTCGGGTACGCGCGCCGCGGCGGCGCAACAACTCCGCGGTTGCGACATGGTCGCGGCGCAGCCCGATGGCGCCGATCGCGCAGAATCCGAGCAGCAGCGCGGTCGCCGCGCCTCCCAGCAGCGCGAATCGCCGCGTGGACAGGCTCGCTCGGTCGGCCTCGGCCCGCAGCTGCTGGTCAGGTGAGGTGAGGCTGAGCCGGGAGCGGAACAGGACAATGCTCGCCTGGGCGCTGCGGTCGAGGTACTCGTCGACGCCAACCGCGTTCACGCGGTCGAGGTCGACCGGGCTGACCCAGGCGTACGAACGCTGAAATTGCTCCAGATAGGACAGTTGAGCCGCCGCGGCAACGCCATCGGCGAGCAGGATCGGCGAGCCGTCTCCCGGATCGAACGAACCGGCCAGCAGGAGCGGCTCGCTGCGTACGGCCCGACCGACGACGACCAGGCCCGCCTCGGGCGGCGGTGACGGGTTTCCCGCGCCGAGCACGATGACCTCGCACCGGCTTGGGGTACAGCTGGTCGGCAGCCGGCCTTCGGTGACGCGCACGACGCTGGGCAGATTGTCGGCGGCACCGAAGTAGTAGGTGCCACCCACGCCATCGGAGATGGCGCGGGTGAGCATCTGCAGCCGGATCGGCCCGGCGGTCAGCGGCGCCAACGCGTCGCGGGCCGTGTGGTCGAGGTCGGCGATCTCGGCCGGGGACATCGTGACGCTCGAGCGGATCGCGGCGAGACTGCGGTCACCCGGCGGCAACGACTCGACGCCGTACCGCAGGGCCTGCGCGGCGACCGCGGCCGAGACGCCCTGCGTGACCACGGGCAGCACCGTGGCCGCCGCAACCCCGAGCGCAACGAGCAGCCACCGGGCCGGCCGGTGTCGCAACCGCGCCCACGCGAGGGAGACGACGACGCGCACGTGGCCTCCCGTCTGCTACCCACGCACCCCCGCCGGGACTAACCGGTAGGCTCAAGTTTGCAGGTTAACACCCGAGGGTGGTGAAACGGACCATGGCGTCGGTCGTCGTCGACGGGCTCATCGTCCCGCTGGCCGTGACCGACGATCCGGCGCTGAACTTCTGCAACACGAGGGCCGGCTGGGGTGCCTCGACCCCGAAGGAGTACCTGCACAGCCACGCCCATCTGGCCGTCTGGGCCGGACATGTCGGGCTACTCCAACCGACCGCCGTGGCTCGCCAACGCCGGCTCGACGCGGCCGCACCGCAAGCAGCGGCGGAGGTGGTCGGACGGGCCTTGGCGTTGCGGTCCGCGCTCTACGCCGTGCTGCTCGAGGGCGGCACCCGGCGCGACTGGGCCACCATCAACGCCGAGGTGCGAGCGGCCGGCGCCGCCGCGAGCCTGTCGCCGAGCCGGCCCGCGACCTGGGTATTCGATCAGTCCACTGTGGAGTCTCCCCTGCACGCGGTCGCCTGGGCAGCGACCACCCTGCTCACCGGACCGGACGCGCAACGGGTTTCGGCCTGTCCCGGGGCGGGCTGCGGGTGGGTGTTCGCCGACCCGCGGGGCCGGCGCCGGTGGTGCTCGATGGCGTGGTGCGGCAACCGTAATAAGGCTCGCCGCTACGCCGAGCGAACACGCGGCGTGCCGGGTCGGCCCGAGGCGGGACTTGACTTCTGTGCCGTCTGAGAGGTGTCAATCTGGCGATCTTCCTCCGGCGCAGATGCGGGGGTCAGGCCTGGTCCCACGTGACGTCCGGCGCGGCCGGCAACGACTCCACCCGCTCGAACGCAACAGGCTTCGAACCGCATTCTTCTACAAGTCCTCAAACCGTCCGGGTTGGTACGGTGGAGTGCATATCTCATAGAAGCGCAGCGGGACATCCCCATTCGCATGCCATTGCATCACTTCTCCCCGATTGACAGCTGCCGCCGGCACTCCAAGATGACTGAAGTCGTGCACTACAACTTCTCCATTGGGCTTCGTGATTGTCAGTAGTCCTTGTCCAGATACAAGGCCCTCGATGGTTGATTCACCCTGAACGACTCTCTGCTGCGGCGTCTTGAATCCGGCGAGTACTTCAACAATTCCAAGATCCCGTGTATCGTCGTCCTTAAACCGGTAGACATCGCAGGTGACACCCTCTTTCACCTGCGTTCTTTCAATGAACTCGACTTCAAGACTTTCGCCGTTGACGTTGAAGGACTCGAGCATCGAAACGGTCCCCTTCGGTCTTCGTATCGTCTGGCTCGACGATTGAGTGGTCAGCCCGGGCATTTGCGATGCTACAGCCAGCAAATAAGCGCCAAGAGCGTGTAGCGGCAGCACCCCGGCAAACGCAAGGCGTACCGATGTGACTCTCACGGCTGATCGTCCTGAACATGTCGTGGCCAGGACATGACCTGGACATGACCCCCCCACCAGGTAGAAATGGTTGCGCTGTTTCGAATTGATCGATGGCTGTCTTGATCTGGCCGGTCTGGGCGTGCGGGTAGGCCGGTGGTCCCGGTACTCCGGGCCGGGAGTGTCCTTTCGCGATGGTCGGGTGTGTGGGAACCTGGGCCGCCACTTCTGCTGGCGAGGGCTGTGCCGTTTCCGTCCGGTGATTACTTTGTTGGCACGGATGTGCCGGTGGCGCGGCCTGTGGTTTTGGCCTGGGCGGTGGTTCGCGTGGTGGCGGTGACCTGGCTCTGGTTCATCGAGCGGATGGCCTCGCGGCGCACGGTGGAGAAAGAGATCGCGTCGGTACTGACGTTGCCGGCGGGGGCCGCGGCGGGGCGGCGCGGCGCAGGAGTTGGGTGGCGGTCAGCCATGCCCAGATCTCCTGGTAGACGAGTGCGGGAGTCCCGGAGCGCAGGATCGCGCCGCGGAATCGGCCGGCGTCGGTGATGGTCGACTCGTTCTCGCCGATCGTGGGCTCGGCAGCGACACAGCGGTGCAGGTACAGGCCGCGATTTCCTGCTTGGAGCGCTGCCGGTGGTCGGTGAAGGTGGTCAGCAGGCAGGCCAGTCCGCTGGTGGTGGCGTCGGGCTTGCGCAGGCGTGATTAGATTGACGAGCGTACAACCCTCTCGACGACTGCGGATCAGGTGGTGCTGTGCGACTTCCGTGTAGGGGCACAGCGTTCGCCACCAACGCGCTCGATTTGTCCACTGTGTGCCGCTTCGATGGGTCCCTGCCATCGGTTGCACAGATAGATGATCTTCTTGGCGCCTCGAAAAGTTTGGTCATATGATCGATCATTCGCCAAGATCACCTAAAGCGCCGAGCGCACCAGGGTTTGTGCGCAGTGATCAACAAAGCCGCAGCCTACCGTCCCGCCTGACCTTCTCAGCTCTTCGAGGAGCGTTGCGGTTCACTCACAATCGGTCGCGCCCCGTCCAGCGGCGACCGGTTTTCCGGATCACCCGCGGAAGATGTGTGCCGTTCGTCGCAGCTAGCAAAATGCGCCCAGCTCCCGAACCGGTATTCCACCACGATCTTGAAACAATTGACGTGGGCGAGATCTCTTTAGACCTACGTGTTCAACGCCAAGTAGTCGCTGAAGGACACCTGGACGGACTCGCAGCATGGTTGGAGGTAGCGGCAAAGAAAGCCACGCGGTTTACGACGCGTCCGATGACCGCCGCCCAGATACCTTGGCGGATAGCTGTCACTCCAACGCCGCCTCACCAAGTCGCGGCGCGCGACTGGCACAACCACACCATTCGACACTTGGCAAGCGGTGCGCAATGCGTAATGTCATCGGACATTACCCCTGCACAAGCATCATCGCCCGGGCCAGAGCAAAGTCCGTGAGAATAGCCATGGCCGATTCCTTAACCGAGCTGGAGCTAGTCGCGCTCAATGCTGAGCTAAACTTGTCGGACGCACATACGCACCAGTCTCCATCAGAGCTTGAGTGGGAACGCATTCACGCTCGTTTGCCAGAGTTGTTCCGCGAATCTCAACGGACGCCGCAGGGCGAAATAGAGCGAGCGGCATTTGACGAGCTGCTCCGCGCCGGCGGTCAGCATACGGCGGCCGAAACCGGTTGGTTCATCAGCACCTACGCAGCGAGTGTGTCAACCGACATTGTCGCTTGGTGCATGTCGCGCCGACATAATTCTGGAATTTTGGTTGAGCCTACTTTCGACAACATTTCGGCTCTCCTGTTGAAACATGGTTTGTGGTTGCAGCCAGTGGCGCTCGACGAGTCAAGCAGCGACATCGACACCGCGACGGTGATTCGAACAGTCGAGAATTCGACGCCGCCAGCGCAATTCGTGTTTCTCGTTGCACCGAACAATCCTACTGGGCACATCCTGACTGCAGACGGACTGCAAGAGCTGTGCGTGTTCGCAGCTTCGCGGGACCTAACCATTGTGATCGATGCCTGCTTCAGACTCTACGATCCGCGGCAATGCTTTGACATATATGGGATTCTTGAGCGCTCGAAGTGCAGCTACATCGTCATCGAAGACTCCGGGAAACTTTGGCCCACAGAGGATCTGAAGACCTCATTTGTGGTCGCGTCAGCGGATTGGCGGTCCGCACTTGAGCATGCTCGGAACAATGTCTTGCTGAACGTCTCGCCAATCGCAAATCTGGTCGTTCGAGAATACAGCCGACTTCATGTCGAGAATCCCGACCTGCTTCGAGGTTTAGTCCGATGGAACAGGAAGCTAGTTCGTGCTGCAATTGGCCAATCGGACCTTTTCAAGTTGGCAAGTGAGCATTCGATGATCAGTGTTGAATTTCTACGAACGGGAAGTGTGCCCGCTCAGGTGTTGGTGTCAACTCTGAAGCAAGCGGGCCTGGCAATGCTGCCGGGCGAGCTGTTCTATTGGAGCCGAAACGACGCTGGGGCCTTTCACATCCGCCTCGCATTAGCCCGCGACTCCCATGTAATAGAGCGGTCCATGTCGATGCTCATGAAGGCTGTGGAGAATTTCTCCTGATTGCGCGCGTCGATCGGATCGCGAGGGCGTTGTTGAAACGGCTGAACCCGGCGGGAGTCATTTCTGTCGCAATATCGCGAGGCTTGGTCGACGGTGTCGGGCTTCCTTGGCTCATCGGCGTGCGTGAGCATTGCCGAGGTCCCCGACGGCGGAAAACGCACTGAAAGCTGTCGTATCTTCAATGCTCACAGGCGTCTATCGTCACGGCGGCGTTCTTCTGGCTCGAACAGAGGAAACTGCTCGGCGAGGGGGGGCGGGACGTTACTGCGCCGAATAGGCTTAGCCGCCGACCTCTGTGGCATCGACCTAAGCCTTGATCCACCGGTCGGGTTCAGCGTCATGGACGGTTCTTATAGATGATCTCATCGTCGATCGGTGGGCGTGGCGAGTAGGCCGGCCTGGTGTCCGCGTCCTCATGAGCGTTCGTAGGAGATGGTGGGTTGGCTGCGTGGCCGCCGTTTGTCGGATGTGGACGATCAGTCAGACTGGCGGCGCATGGGCTGTCGCGAACAGCCGCGTTTCAGGGGTGTTGCCAGCGCCAGTGCTGGGAGGTAGATGGTAACGCCACGGGCGCGGCAGGCGATTCGGCCGGCCAGGTTGATCAGGTGGCGGCGCACGGTGTAGGTCGGGCGGTGGCGTAGCGGCGTCCGGCGAGGGTGGCGGCGGCGCGGGTGAGGTTGTGGGCGATGCGATGCACGTCAGCCAGGTGTTGTTGGCGTTGAACCGGCCCGAGGGCAGGTGGGCTAGGGTCCGTCGATGAGCTTGGCGAAGACCTGCTCGATAAGGCGAGGCCGCGACGCTGCCCCTCTGCCTGGACAAGCGGGAACGGGCTGTCGGTGAACGCGGCGTGGTAGCGCCACACGGTGAACAGCCCACCCTGGGTGTCGACGCCGGTCTTGTTGAGATCGGGTATGCGCCGCACGATCAACCGGGCGGTGATCTCGTCGGCAGTGTTCTCGAACGCGGTGTAGCCGATCTCGGCATGTGCGCCGGGCGACGAGGCGTACCTGCCGGCTGCTAGCCTGGAGTTCGGTTGAGCTGTGGTTAAGACGCGACCTTTCTGGGGTCAACTTTCAAAGCTGCAAAAAGACCTGCGTGCCAGATAGGAATACGATGACGAATGGGGTTCGAGACCTAATTCGAGCGCTGAGGTCGGAATGCATCACGCCCGACGACGATGATTACGCATTGGCGCGAAAACTGTATAATGGCGACATAGACCGATTTCCGAGCGTAATAGTTCAACCCGAATCCGTTGAAAGTGCTATCACAGCAATTAGAGTTCTTGCGGAGTGCGGCGCGTCGTATACGGTTCGCGGCGGGGGCCACAATGTGGCGGGCCGTGCAGTTCGAGACCGACTGCCGATGTTGGATCTGCGCAGGCTGACGCGTGTACGTGTACTTCTCGAAGAGAAGGTTGTGCGGGTCGCCGGCGGGGCCACTTGGCATGACGTTGACACCGCTACCGAGCCGGTTGGATTGGTCGTTCCAGGCGGAATCGTGCCAAGCACCGGGGTTGGAGGGTTGACCCTAGGCGGCGGCGTCGGTTGGCTACTCCCAGCTTACGGCCTAACCAGCGACAATCTGATTGGCGCAGTCGTGGCAGCGACTGACGGCCGACTTTGGACCTGCTCATTGGAGGAGAACGCTGACCTCCTTCGAGCGCTCCGAGGCGGAGGTTACGGGTTGGGGGTAGTCCTGGAGTTCGTGTTCGCCGCCCGTCGGTTGGCCTCGATCACGGGAGGTTGGTTGCGCTTCGGGCCGGAGACTATGACGGCCGCCTTGGAGACGACGATTGAGGCCATGAGTGAGCTTTCACCAACGACGATGGTGACGCCAGCGCTCCTGTGGCAGGATGGGCGTCCGTGCTGCGAGGTCGACCTGGTCGCAATGGGCGACGACAGGGGAGACATCGATCGCCTCACAAGTCGTCTCGCACGACTTCGCCCGATCGAGACGGAAATTTCAGAGCGGACTTATGGGTTTGTTCAATCCATGACGGACAATCCGCGCAGGAAAGGCATGCCGTCATATTGGAGATCTGCACTCCGGAAGAGTTCGCCAGCAGGGGTAGCGCAGGCAATAGTCGAGCTATTTCTGGGAGCGCCGACATAAGATTGCATGGTCCTGCTGGAGCACTATCACGGTGCGTACGAAACTGAGCCGGTCGGCGGCTCCTGCTACCCACACCGCAGCCTTCCTTACAACCTTGTCGCGGTGGCGAATTGGAATCGGTTCGATCCGCCTGGCGACTATTCTAATATGAAGCAGAGCGCGGTTCGATGGGCTGGCTTAGTCGTAGATAGCTGGCTACAAAAGGATGCGTCAGGCGGGAATCATTCCGCGTTACATCAATTACGAGAGCAATCTCAACGCGCCGGACCAGTGTCTGCTGTTAGTTCAGCACGCATGCGGCTTGACCCGGGAGGACTCATCAGCGCTTGAGGGACGTCCTTTCACCCGAGGATTATCGAAGCGAGCTTGCGAGACCGCAAAAAGGGATGGTGCCAATGCGAACGTGGGTGGTTCACCGGGATCGTGGGTACGCGCGGGCGCTCGCTGGAGATCTGGCACGGTCACTCCAGGGACGTCCCCATGCATGACAGTGTCGCGCCGACCAAGGTCGAGACGTGCACCTTTCCGGTCTACTTTGACGGCGACCGAGTCCGGATGCTGTTGGGCCGGCAGCGTTTTGGGCCCAACCAGGGAAAATGGGTGCCGATCGGCCGCGAGATTGAGGCGTCCGAGTTCGCATGGGACGTCGCGAGTGCCGATGTCGGGAGCAGAGGGTTGGACGCGTCAGGGCTGGCTTTCAGGGGTCTAGTCACGGAGGTCGCGGCCGCTGGTTGGCAGGTCTACCTGCTACTCTTCGTGGCGCGACAGCACCAACGGCTCGAGGTACCGCCCGATGAGTTTGCGGACCAGTTCGTTTGGGTAACCGCCCTTGAGGCTAACAGTCTGGACAAGGCCGCAGGCCGACGCACTTATCAGTTATGACTTCCTTGAAGGTGGAACATACTTCGCCAATCTCTACTTCGGGCGCGACGGTCTAGCGCAATTGACGTCACCCATCAAACGGATGAGTGACGGGCACAACCCAAATCAGGACTACGGACGCCGCGAGCTCGTGCGGCGAGCTCTGACGGTCTCTTCGGCTTAGAGCTACGACTCGGAGGTCTACGCGCCTGGGGTTGACCCTTGGCTGGAGCGGCCCCAGCCGGCGAGCTTTCATTAACTTCCTGCCGGATGCAGCACCGTCGGGTACCGGCCCGGGTCCAGGCAGACCTGACTGCGTACTGCCCATCGGCTCGGCCATCGCCACGCCGGGGATGTGACGGGCAATCATCGAGCATGGTCAACGTCTGGGCGGCACGATGGGAGCAACGGGGACCGCTCGTCCAGTACACGGGCAAGAAGGTGCCGGAGCCGGAGTCGTACGAGCGTCGCCAAGGCCTACTCGCCTCATCGGGCGGGCGCGTTGGCCGCGCCCGCCCGATCCGACTCCGGGCTTGACCCATCGTCCGGCCCGGCTGCGGAGCAATGCTCGAAACCTGTGGATGAGCGTTGGGAGGCGTACCCTCCCGACGAGTCCAGTCCAGGGAATCGAGTAAGGCCCGCGCGCCAACGCGGGTCGGGAAGGTACGCCCGTGCTCACGGTAGTCACCAGACAGCGAGGACCCTGCGCCAGCAGCCGGCTGGTTGACCGGCGGGTCGTTGATCGACGAGATCGTGCGGGAAGGGGCGCGGCGGATGCTGGCCGCCGCGTTGGAGGCCGAGGTCGCCGCCTACATCGCGGCGCACGCCGACGAGCTCGACGAGCGAGGCCGTCGGCTGGTGGTGCGCAACGGCCGCGCCGAGCCGCGGCAGGTGCTGACCTCGGCCGGCGCGGTCGAGGTGCGTCGCGCCGCGGGTCAACGACAAGCGCGTCGACGAGACCACCGGGCGAGCGCATGCGGTTCTCCTCGGCGATCCTGCCGGCGTGGTGCCGCAAGTCCCCGAAGATCACCGAGGTGTTGCCGCTGCTGTACCTGCACGGCCTGTCCAGTCATGGACTTCGTGCCGGCGCTGGAAGGGTTCCTCGGCACCGGCGCGGGCCTGTCCGCAGCGACGGTCACCCGGCTGACCGCGCAGTGGCAGGACGAGGCCCGCACGTTCGGCGACCGGGATCTGTCCACTGTGGACTACGTGTACCTGTGGGCCGACGGGATGCACCTCGACGTGCGCCTGGACGAGGAGAAGCTGTGCCTGCTGGTGATGATCGGCGTACGGGTCGACGGCACCAAGGAACTCGTCGCCCTCGCCGACGGCTACCGGGAGTCGACCGGGTCCTGGGCCGATCTGCTGCGCGACTGCAAACGGCGCGGCATGCGCGCCCCGGTCCTCGCGGTCGGCGACGGGGCGCTCGGGTTCTGGGGCGGCGCTGCGCGAGGTGTTCCCGAGACCCGAGAGCAGCGCTGCTGGTTCCACAAGATCGCCAATGTCTTGTCGGCGCTGCCGAAGTCGGCCCATCCCGGCGGCCAAGAAGGCCCTGGCCGAGATCTGGAACGCCGAGGACCGCGAGCACGCCCGCCGCGCCGTCGCGGCGTTCAAGCTGGCCTACGGCGCCAAGTTCGGCAAAGCCGTCGCCAAGATCACCGACGATCTCGACGAGCTGCTCGCGTTCTACGACTTCCCGGCCGAGCACTGGATCCATCTGCGCACAACGAATCCCGATCGAGTCGACCTTCGCCACCGTGCGGCACCGCACCAAGGTCACCAAAGGCCCCGGGTCCAAGGCCGCCGGCCTGGCCATGGCGTTCAAGCTCATCGAGGCCGCGCAGGCCCGCTGGCGCGCGGTCAACGCACCACACCTCGTCGCCCTCGTCCGCGCCGGCGCCGCTTCGAACGCGGCAAACTCGTCGAACGACCCGCCACCGCGTCAGCCGTCGCCGCAGCAGCATAGTCAAGATCTCTCATCCACAGGTCTTGACAATTGCTCCCGTGGCCTCGGTCTGACGGTTTGCATCAATGAGGGGCCTCCCGGTTCACGGGTGGTGGTCACGTACGTTGACCGGGAGCGGCCCTGGCGGTGTCGGTTTCGCGTGAGCTTGCCGCCGGCCCGGCTAGGGTTCGGATCGGCATTGACGCGGCGATCGTGGACGACCATCATCTGTGTGAGCGTCATCGACGTCGACGGTCGCGTTGACGTGCAACGGTTTCCGCGTCTCGCCGACCTTGGCTGGCCTATCGACGCTATCGAAGCGAGTCGCCGCGTATCCGGGCGTGGTGGCGGTAGCCGGGCCGGCGTCGATGACCTGGCTGGGGTTATCGGTGGCCTTGTGTAACGCCGGCGCCGCGGGCGCTGGTCGGGACTCGGCACTCGGCCCGGTTTCGTAGCGCGATTAGCGGCAAGAACAAGTCCGACGGGATCGACGCCGACGTCCTGGCCCGCGCGGGCGATGTGTTCGAGCTAACCCCGCTGCGTCTTCCTTCAGCCGCCCAGCTCGCGCTGCGGCGGGCGTGTCATGCGACGCGGTGCTGCCGTTGTCGATATCAACCGGTACCAGCGACGGCTGCTATCTCTTGCCCGGTGGGCATTCCCGGACGTGTGGAACGCATTTGCCGGGTCGCCGCCCACCGCAAGGGCCGTGCTCACACGGTGGCCGCACCTGTCGCAACTCGCCAACGCGCGGCGGCCGGCGATAACCGCGGTGATCGCTGAGCACACCCGCGCCGTGAGCGATGTTCCTGTCCGAGGCGACGCGATCCGCACCCAGGCACGGGCATTGGAGCAATTCTGGACCGGCCGGCTCGGCCTGGACGCATTGGCCTTCGACGTCACTGAACATCTGGGTGACCTCGACTCGGCCGAGGCCCGCGTCGCCCGAGCCACCCAATGGCGACGCGGCTACTGGGAGAGAAGCTCGAGCGGCGACGACGCCATCCTCAACTCTGTGCCGGGCCTGGAGCCCACCACGCGCCCGACAATCCGCGCGTTCCTCGGCGACGGCACCTCGTCTGACACCGCCAGGCAGGCGGCCAGCTACGTCGGCCTCGCCCCCTCGTACTGATCATCCGGCACCGTCAACCAGCCCAGCCGAGCGATCGCGAAGGAAGGCCCCGCCGTGCTGCGACTGACCTTCTACCAGGCCGCCAACGTAGCCCGCACCGTGATCCGCGGCTCGCTTGCCTCTGCCACCCCCTGATGATCCAACGTGGACACACGCACACCAGCATCGACGCTTCGTCGTTGTTGTTCGGCCTGGACAGCGGGTCGGCGATCCCGACGGCGAGGTCATCATCGCCTGGTGGGCTGCCCACCGACTCTGCCTCGCCTACGCCAAACCCGATCTCGCCGCCGGCCGTATCAACGGCGACCGGCTCACACATCGCGAAGTCCAATGTGTGACATGTTGCAAACCTGAATCCGATCTTGAACGATGAGCTGAGACGTATCTCGGGTCGGGATGCGGTCACGGCGCTCGGGCCAAGAGCGCAACTGCTGGCACATTCGGTTCTCCGCCGGTTGCGTCCTGGCCAGACGCACATGGCCACATCGGCCAGGTGGGACGCGATCTTTGCATGGCACGAGAACCCACAACGGGAATTCGAGGGATCGCAATGGCAGTCGCCAGCCTGCGCATGCCGATGCGCACATCGTTCGAGCTGTTGCCGTAGACGATCCGTGCCGTGGCGGACTTCGGGTTCAATCTCAACTTCCGTGCCCAGCGGCTCTCCTGGTGGCAGCGACTGCGCTGCACCCCATGCTGTTCCGGGTCGAGTACATCGTCTTCCAGGCCGACGCGATCGCCGAGCGCGCCCAGAACGTCGACCTCGACCCGGCCCGAAACAACGACCATGACACCGCGCGCCGATACAGGGCGACTATCGATGCGTTCAAGGCGAGTTTCGAGGTGCTCCTTCGTCGGAGGCACGCGTACAACGAGGCGGTGGCTCGCCAACTTGACCTCGGCGTGGAGTACCTGTACCTGGAGAACAAGGTGACCGTCGAACCACGGGGCCACTATGCGGAAGTGATCCGGCTCGCCGAGTTGCGCTCTTCGACCTCCGGCTCTGCACGGCATGACTTTCGCGCTACTGGGACGACCTGTCGACAACGAGCTGGTCGACCTGCTCTGGCCGGTGGAGGTGCTCTCCGACATCGGGGACGATCTCAAGACCTACCATCAGGACATCGCCGCCGGACATTTCAACACCTACGACTACCTTCGTGCGCTGTATGGTCCGGCCGCGCCCGATCGCCTCCGCGCGGAGATTGACCGGTACGAGCAGCTCTTCCAGGCCGAACTCGCGAAGTTCCCGGAGGACCGAAAGGCCGAGCTGGAGGAAATCTGCACCCGCCGGTACCGCCGCATGGACGCAGGTCTTCCCTGAGCCGCAACTTCACAACGGCCGGCGAACACCCTAACCCGAAGGGAACTCAATGACGGCGGAAGGCCTCGGAGCGGACCTGTTCCTGACCCTCACTACTGGCGTGTTCTGGACGATCGCTTACATCAACATAATTTGGATCGGCTTCCGGCAGAAGACCTTCGCCATTCCGGTCGCTGCGCTCGCGCCTCAATCTCGCCTGGGAGTTGATCTATGGCGCACTGGACCTGAGAACCGCGCGGTCAGTGACAAGCGTGGACAACGTCGCCTGGGCGCTTGTTGAGATCGTTTGGGCATTTTTCGACGTCGTCATCGTTTATACGTTTTTCAGATTCGGCCGGGCCGAGTTTCCCTCTTTCGTGAGTCGGCCGATGTTTGTCACCGGGGGGGTGTCGCTCTTTGGCGCCTCCTGCTCGTGCTGTGGCTGTTCATCGCCGAGTTCGGGGCAGGCACGCGGTGGTCTACTCGGCGTTTCTCCAAACGCTCCTGATGTCCGGTCTGTTCATAGCGATGTTCGTGTCACGGCGTGGCCTGCGCGGGCAGAGTCTCACCATCGCGATCGCCAAGTGGATCGGCACCCTCGCCGCGACCTTGCTCTACGGCGTGGTTGAAGACTCGCAGTTCGCCCTTGTTCTCGGCATCATGTGTTTCGTGTTCGACCTTGTCTACATCAGACTCGTCGTCTGGGCGAAGCGGCATCCTGAAAGTCTCGCCCGCGCCGCGATGCCGGCGGCCGACCACGTGGCAGCCTGAGTGTGGCGCCAAGCCCGCCCGGCGCTCCAAAATAGCGCGGTTCCGTCCGGCCACTGTCCTTGATCTGCGTAAAGCTCGTCCGTTCGGACAGCTACCCGCATCCGCTCCGCATGCGCCATGCAGCGATCAACTTTCCTTCGCCAAACGACGAACCTCCTCAACGCCGCCGGGGGTGTGCACGCAGACGTCGACCCCCCCTGCAGGCGTGACGTCAAGCCAGTCGCACGACGCTCACCAGCGAAAACCCGCTCGCCCGTCACTGAACGCGCGTCGGATTGACTGACCCAACGGTCCGCGTCGATGTCCAGATCATTAAAAGGATCAATTTCCCGCTCGTGAATCTTTATGTCGTTCGATTGAGCCTCGCGTCGTGGGTGAGTTTCCGTGGGCCTCGCGTCGCGCGACCGACCTTGAGCCCCGCTGTCGAACGCTGCTACGGTTGCCGGCGGTGCTCGCGCGCTAACTGGGTGATCTTTGCCTCGTTCGCGCCGACACCACCGCATTGCTCATGGTCGCATAGTCAGTTGTCGCTTTGGGCGGGTTGGGACGGGTGTGGGATGAGTTCGCGTTCGCGCAGAAGCTTCGAACGTGCGGACCAAGGTCGTCGCACTGCTTGTTTCGCTCGCCGCGCTATGGGCGTTCGCCGCCTTCGTGACCCTGCGCGAGGGCCTCAACTTGCTGTGGCTTACCACGCTGGACGACAACGTTGGCGCACCGAGCGAGTCGCTGGTTCAAGCGCTGCAGCTGGAACGCCGACTCTCACTCGTGTACCTGGGCGGTAGTAAGGCAGAACAACGCATTGCGGCAGGTTACCCAACGGAAGCAAAGCGATGAGTTGATAACAGAGTACAAGCGACTCGCCAGTGCTAGCTCCGTTCAGTTGCGCGCCAGCCCCACCGCCGAACAACGGATCGGCGCGACGTTCGCGCAGATCGACAAGCTGGCCGAGGGCCGGGCTTAATCGACGCCGGTCGGATGGACCGAAGCCAGGCTGCCGCAGATATTTACGGACGTCTCGACTCAATCTTCCGGATATACGACTCATTGGGAGAGCTCGACGACGAAGAGATCGCCAAAGACGTCCCGCCTTCGCTGCTCTTTTCCGCGCCCAGGAAGTCCTGGCGCAGGAGGATGCGCTGCTCGCGGGTGTGCTGGCGGCGGGGGGGTTTCACGGGACCGAACATGCCGACTTCATCCGTCTCGTGGGCGCGCAACGGTTCCTGTACACCGAGGTCGTAGGCGAATTGCCGGCAGCCGACCGCACCAGGTACGAGGAGATGGTTAGTGGATCCGCCTTTACTCGCTACCGCGCCCTGGAGAACGGCGTCGTCAAGCAACGGGCTGCGTTGGCGAACCGTTGCCTGTGACCGCCAACGAATGGACGGCTGCGATCAATGACGGTTCTTCGAGTTGGCGAAGCTCCAGCTGGCCGGGATCGACGACTTGCTCGCCCGCAGCCGACCGGTCGCCATTTGGGTCATCGTTCGCCTGGCGCTCGCGGGCGTTCTGGGACTCATCGCCGTTATCGCATCCATCATCATCTCGATCACGACCGCGCGGGCGTTGGTGCGACAGCTGGAACGGCTGCGCAACGCGGCTCGCGACCTGGCCTCGTACCGCCTGCCTCGAGTCGTGGAACGGCTGCAACAAGGTGAGCGAGTCGACGTCGAGACCGAGGCGCCACCCCTGGACTTCGGCCGGGACGAGATCGGCCAGGTGGGTGAGGCCTTCAACCAGGTGCAGGAGACGGCAATCCGGGTCGCGGTCGAGCAGGCCGAGCTTCGCCGCAGCGTCCGGGACGTCTTCCTGAGCCTGGCCCGTCGCAGCCAGGCCCTGCTGCACCGGCAGCTGGGCCTACTTGACGCGATGGAACGACGGGCGACCGACTCCGAGCAGCTCGCCGAGCTGTTCCGGGTCGACCACCTCGCGACCCGCATGCGCCGCAACGCAGAGAACCTCATCGTGCTCTCCGGCGCCACCGCCGGCCGGGCCTGGCGCAAGCCGGTGCCGATGGTCGACGTGCTGCGCGGCGCCCTGGCCGAGGTCGAGGACTACACCCGGGTCACGGTGCTGCCGGTCGGGTCCGCGTCCCTGCTCGGCCGCGCCGTCGGCGACGTCATCCATCTGCTGGCGGAGCTCATCGAAAACGCGGTGTCCTTCTCCCCGCCACAGACCCTGGTCCGCGTCGGCGGGTCGGTCGTCGGGTACGGGTTCGCGATCGAGATCGAGGACCGCGGCCTGGGTATGAGCGCCGAGGAGTTGGCGACGGCCAACGAGCAGCTGCGCAACCCACCCGAGTTCCGGCTCACCAGCACCGCTCGCCTGGGCCTGTACGTGGTCGGCAAGCTGGCCGAGCGGCACGGCATCCGGGTCCGACTGACCGAGTCGCCCTACGGCGGGACGACCGCGGTCGTGCTCCTGCCGGGATCTCTCATGGCCGACGACGGCGCCGAAGACGGCGGCCGTCCCGATACGTCGCAACTGGACGGCTACCGTCCAGCGCAGCTGGCCGGCGTCGGCCGGCACCGGCTGCACACCGACCTCGATCGCAGTCGGATCGAGGCGGCGGCGACCGCGGTGGCGATCGAGTCCCCGGTGCGCGACCTCAACGGCGGCGGGCGGGAAATACCACTGTTCCAGGACCCCATGGACAACGGTCGAAAGGCGTCCGCACCGGTTTCGCCGGCTGCACCGGTTTCCCCGTCTGCACCGGTTTCCCCGTCTGCACCGGTTTCCCCGGCCGCACCGGCTCCACCGGCGGCTCCGGTGGCTGGTCCAGGGACAGCGGCTCCGGTAGCGGGTCCGGGGGCAGCGGCTCCCGCGGTTGCCGGGCCAGCCACGCCGGCGGGACTGCCAGTCCGGCCGGTCGCACCGGTCCAACCGCCGGTGCAGACGTCGCCACCATCCGAACCGCCCAAGCTCACGCCCTCCGGACTGCCCTGGCGCCAACGCAAACCGGCCGACATACCAGCGCCCCGACCCGCGCCGGGCGCGGCGGCGACCCGAGGCCTTGCCGGCGTCGGGACGCCTGATGCTGGCAAGGTCGAACCGAACGGATCCGGACGCGATCCGGACCAGACGCGCAGCCTGATGGCGTCGTACCGGTCGGGCACGCTGCGCGGCCGCACCGAAGCCGCCCGGCTCGCCGAAGCCGGGAACAACCCTCCGGAGACAACGGGCGAGTCACACCCCGCGGAGCCTACGCAAGAAATAGTGACGGAAGCGATGGAGGTCTCGCCGACGTCGCCCGGACCACCGCCGACACCCACACAAACTCCACAGTGGACGAACTCCACAACGGAGATGCGCGACACAGAAAAGGGAGGCTGACCCCAGTGGTGCAGCGAGCGAGCGCAACGGTCGACATCAGCTGGCTGGTGAACGACCTTGTTGATCGGGTGGCCCATGTTCATCAGGCGGTGGTTCTATCGCACGACGGGATCCTGATCGCCAAGTCGGCCGGCCTCAGCCGCGAAGACGCCGAGCACCTCTCCGCGGTCGCCGCCGGGATGCACGGCTTGGCCCGAGGGGCTGGGCGGCGGTTCGGCCGCGGGGCGGTCCGGCAGACCATCATCGAGATGGAAGCGGGATTCATCTTCGTCACCGCTGGCGGCAATGGAGCGTGCATCGCCGTACTCGCGACCGAGGACGCCGACGTGGGCCTCATCGCCTACGAGATGGAGATGCTCGTCGCCCGCGTTGGCCAGTATCTTTCGACGCCGGTCCGGTCGACCGCGATTGCCGAGGGGTAGTGCGGCGCTATGACCGAGCCGGTACATCCGGAATCCGTCTGGGTCGACGAGGAGGCTGGTCCGGTCGTCCGCCATTACGCGATGACCTCAGGACGCACCAAGCCTCGGCGGGGCGAGTTCGACCTGATTACCCTGATCATGGCGACCCGGACGACCGCCCAACTGGACGCATCGCTGCAGCCGGAGCTCTCGGACATCATCCGCATGTGCCAGGCTCCGGTCTCCGTCGCCGAACTCGCCACCCACCTGGACCTGCCCGCCGGCATCGTCCGGGTGCTGCTCGGCGATCTGCTTGACCGCGGATACATCCGCGCCCGTTCTCCCGCACCGGCCGCACAACTTCCCACTGAGCGCGTATTCAAGGCGGTCCTCGATGGCCTTCGGTCCCTCTGACACCAGCGTCGACGACGCACTGCCCGATCGCCCTGAAGATCCTGGTCGCGGGCGGGTTCGGCGTCGGCAAGACCACCCTCGTCGGCGCGGTGAGCGAGATCCAGCCCCTGCTCACCGAGGAGTACCTCACCGACGAGAGCATTGGCGTCGACGACACATCCGGCGTGGAGACGAAGTCGACCACCACCGTGGCCATGGACTTCGGCCGGATCACCCTAAACCACGACCTCGTGCTCTACCTGTTCGGCACGCCCGGGCAGGACCGGTTCCTGTTCGTCTGGGACGAGCTGGCGCTCGGTGCGATCGGCGCGATCGTGCTCGCCGACACCCGGCGGCTGGCCGACTGTTTCCCCTCGGTGGACTACTTCGAACGGCGCGGCATGCCGTTCATCGTCGCCGTCAACTGCTTCGAAGGCACCCGTACGTTCACGCCGGCCGAGGTACAGCTCGCGCTCAACCTCGATCCGGGCGTGCCGGTGATTCTCTGCGACGCGCGCCGCCGTGACTCCTCCCGCGACGCGCTGATCGCGCTCGTGGAGCACGCGATGAAGACCGCGTGGGGCAACCAGGAGGAGCCGGCCCCGGTCGGCTAGCCCAGTGTTTGCTCAACCCAGTGGGGCGAACAGATCCACCGGGTTGCCGTCGGGATCGAGAACCGTCGCGTAGCGCTGCCCCCAGAACGCGTCGAACGGCTCGTGTTGCCCGTCATAGCCCGCGCCGGTGAGGTCGGCGTAGACCCGATCGACCTCGGCCGGGTCGACGCACTGAAACGCCAGCGCGATGCGGTGGCCGCCGGTCGGCGGCGTCCAGTGTGGATCGATCGACTTGATCATTTCTTCGGCGTCGAGCGCGAGCTTGAGCCCACCTGGTAGCTCCACCTCGACGTGGCTCTCGGTCTCGGACGCGGCCGGCGCGGCCAGTCCGAGCCGCGAGTAGAAGGCCAACGACGCCGCCATGTCGGCGACCACCAGTTCCACCACCGCGAAGGCTGTCATGGCGGCGACGCTAGCGGCTCGGTACGACATCGCCGGCGGGAGGTGATCCGTCCGATTCGGGGAGGTTTGGGGCTAATCTGCGAGGGTGGCACGGGCGCTTGATCCTCGTCTGCTCCGGTACGCGCGCGCGAGCCGGGTCTTCGTGCTGGCATCGGTGGCGCTGGGGATCGGGGCGGCGGGGCTGATCCTGGCCCAGGCCAGCCTGCTCGCCGCCGGGATCACCGCGGTCTATCGCCCCGATGGGTCGCCGGCACCGGCCGGGCTCGCTCACGTCCTCGGCTGGCTCGTGGTTGTCGTCGTCGCCCGGGCCGCACTCGCGTGGGCGCAGGAAAGCGCCGCGCACCGGTCCGCGGCGGCGGTACGGTCGCAGCTTCGCGAACGCCTGTTGGCTCACGTGGTCCGGCTCGGCCCCAGCTGGCTGCAGGGCCAGCGTTCGGCCGAGCTGACGGTGCTATGCAGCCGCGGCCTCGACAGCCTCGACGCCTACTTCGCCCGGTACCTGCCGCAGTGCGTGCTCGCCGCCGCCGTACCGCTGCTGGTCCTGGCCAATCTCTTTCCCGTCGAACCGGTGGCCGCGGCGATCCTGCTCGTCACCGCGCCGCTGATCCCGGTCTTCCTCGGTCTCGTCGGCGCGACCCTGCGCAGCCGGCACGATCGGCTGCACCTCACGGAGAGCCGGATCGCCAGGCACATCCTTGAGCTGGTCCGCGGTCTGCCCACGCTCAAGGCCCTCGGGCGAGCCCAACCACAGGTCGCCGAGGTCCGCCGCCTCGGTGGTGAACAACACCGCGCGACCATGCAGACGCTCCGGCTGGCATTCGTCTCGTCACTCGTCCTCGAACTGTTGGCCACACTGTCGGTGGCCCTGGTCGCCGTCGAGGTCGGTCTGCGACTGGTCGGCGGCGGGCTGGATCTACACACCGCGCTGGTGGTGCTGATCGTGGCACCGGAGGTCTACCTGCCGCTGCGCCAACTCGGGGCGCAGCACCATGCCAGCGCCGACGGCCTCGCCGTGGCCAGCCGGGTCCTCGACATGCTCGCCGAGCCGGTCCCCGAGGAAGGCACCGCCCGCGTCGGAGGTGCGGTAGCGCTTCAGCTCGACGCGTTGACCGTGCGGTATCCGGGCCGCCCGACCGCCGCCCTGGACGCCGTCACCGTCCGGATCCGGGCCGGCGAGGTTGTGGCGTTGACCGGACCGAGCGGCTGCGGCAAGTCGACGTTGTTGCACGCGCTGCTCGGATTCGTCTCCCCCAACGGCGGCCGCGCGCTCGTAGGGGGTCACGATCTCACCACTGTGGACATTGCGGCGTGGCGGGCCGAGATCGCCTGGGTTCCGCAGCGGCCGTCGGTCTTCCCGGGCACCGTCGCGGACAACATCCGCCTCGGTGATCCGGGCGCGGACGACGCGACGGTACGGGCAGTCGCCCGTGACGCCGGAATCGAGCCGCTTCTGTCCACTGTGGTCGATGCCACCGGTGGCGCGCTCTCCGCCGGCGAGCGGCAGCGGGTGGCCGTGGCCCGGGCGTTGCTCCGGGACGCGCCGGTGCTACTGCTCGACGAGCCCACCGCCAATCTCGACCGTGACACCGAGGCGGCCTTGGTCGACCGGATCGCCGCCCGGTGCCGGGGCCGCACCGTGGTGATCGTGACCCACCATTCGGCCCTGCTGCGCCTGGCCGACCGCGTGATCGACCTCTCCCAATCCGGAGACCCCGACGCAAGTCTTGAAGACTTGTCGCCACAGGGATCGCTCCCACCACCTAAGTCTTGAAGAGTTGCGGGAATCATGATCGGGAGAATCTTTGTCACGCAGTGGCGGCGGCTAATCCTGGCGGCGCTCGCGGGGGCGGCAGCGGCCGGGGCCGGCATCGCTCTCGTCGCGACCGCGGCCTGGCTCATCTCCCGCGCCGCGCAGCATCCGCCGGTGCTGGCCCTCGGCACCGCCATCGTCGGCGTGCGGGCATTCGGTCTCAGCAAGGGTCTGCTGCGCTACGGCGAGCGGCTCGCCGGACACGACGCGGCCCTGCGCGTGCGCACCGAGCTCCGGGCCCGGCTCTACGAGCGTCTGGTGCGGTTGTGGCCGGCGGGTCTGCGCCACGACCGACCCGGCCAGCTGCTGCAACAACTGAACTCCGATGTGGACGGTGCCGTCGACGTCCTCGCCCGGGCGCTGCTGCCGTTCGCGTCGGCGGCGCTCGCCGGGCTCGTCACGGCGGCCTGGCTCGCCACACTGCTCCCGGCCGCCGCGCTCGCACTCGTGGCCGGCATCGTGGTGGTGCTGGTCGTCGTACCGTTGTTGCAGCACACGCTCGCCCGCCGGGCGGCCCGGCGGACCGCACCGTTGCGGGCGGAGTACGCCGCCGCAACGGTGGAGCTGTTGCACGGTCTGCCCGACCTCACCGCGTTCGGAGCGGTGCCGGACCGGCTCGCGGAACTGGGGGCGATCGACACCCGGTTGCGTCGTGCGCAGACCAGGTCCGCTATGACGAGCGGGCTGGGCGCGGCGCTGTTGGCGTCGGCGAGCGGGGGCTGCGTGTGGCTCTCGCTCTGGCTTGGTGGGTCGGCCGTACGGGCCGGGCAACTCGATCCGGTGCTGCTCGCCGGTCTCGTTCTCACTCCGCTGGCGGTGTTCGAGGCGGCGGTCGGGCTGCCGGCCGCGGCCGAGCGGGCGGCGAGCGGATGGGCCGCCCTGCGCCGGCTGGACGCGGTGCTGCGCCGTCCCGATCCGGTACCCGACCCGGTGGTGGCGGCCGTACCGATGCCGCCATACCACCTGAAGGCCGAGGGCATGTCGGCGCGGTGGCATCGGAATGCTCCGCTCGCAGTGTCCGATGTGGACCTGGACCTGCCGGTCGGCCGGAAGATCGCCCTCGTCGGCCCGAGCGGGAGCGGCAAGAGCACGGTCGCGGCGTTGCTGGCACGACTGCTGGACCCCGAGCAGGGCGAGGTCAGGCTGGGCGGGGTGGAACTGGAGGAGCTGACCGGCGACTCGGTGCGCGAGATCGTGACCCTCGTCGACAGTGACGCGCACCTGTTCGACACCACCATCGAAGGCAACCTTCGCATCGGGGGCCGCGACGCCACTTCCGCTCAGCTGTGGACGGCGTTGCACGTCGTACACCTTGACCAGTGGGTCCGCGGACTTCCGGATGGTCTGGCCACGCCGGTCGGCGAGAACGGCGCACGGGTCTCCGGCGGCGAGCGGCGCCGGCTGGCGCTGGCCCGGGCACTGCTGCGGAAAACCCCGATCCTGGTGCTCGACGAGCCAACCGAGCATCTGCCCGAGGAGACGGCGAACGCCGTGATCCGTGACCTGTTCGACGCCAACCCCGACCGGTCGATCGTGCTCATCACACACCGTCGATGTGGCCTCGACCGCGTCGACCACATCATCGATCTCAGCACTGTGGACGGTGTGAATCTCCGGTGATCGGAGACTACGCTCACGGCATGCGTACCCAGGTCGGCATCGTCGGGGCCGGCCCAGCTGGACTTCTGCTCGGGCACCTGCTGCACCTGCGCGGGATCGACGCGGTGGTGCTGGAATCCCGCAGCCGCGAGTACGTCGAGAAGCGGGTGCGGGCTGGGGTCCTGGAGCAGCCAACCGTCGAGTTGCTCCGCGAGGCGGGCGTGGCCGACCGGCTCGACCGCGAGGGACTGGTCCACCATGGCATCTCGCTGCGATTCGAGGGTGCCGACCACCGCATCGCGTTCAACGACCTGGTCGGCAAGTTCATCACGGTGTACGGCCAGCAGGAGGTGGTCAAGGACCTGATCGCGGCCCGGGTCGCGGCCGGCGCACCCCTGGAGTTCGACGTCTCCGACGTGGCCGTGCACGACCTGCTCGACACGCCGCGGATCACCTACCGCCGGGCCGATGGCGCAACGGCCGAGCTCGCGTGCGACGCGATCGCCGGCTGCGACGGCTTCCACGGCATCACCCGCGAAGCGATCCCGGCCGGAGCCATGCGCGCGTACGACCGGACGTACCCCTTTGCCTGGCTCGGCATCCTGGCCGAGGCGCCACCCTCGCACGAGGAACTCATCTACGCCTACCACGAGCGAGGGTTCGCCCTGCACAGCATGCGATCACCGAAGATCACCCGACTCTACCTACAGGTGCCCCCGGACGAGGACATCGCCGCCTGGCCCGACGACCGGATCTGGGCCGAGTTACAGCGCCGCCTCGCGGCTGACGGCTTCACCTTGACCGAGGGCCCGATCCTCGAAAAGGGCGTGACCGGGATGCGCAGCTTCGTGGTCGAGCCGATGCGGTACGGCCGGCTGTTCCTGGCCGGGGACGCGGCCCACATCGTGCCGCCGACGGGAGCCAAGGGCATGAACCTCGCGATCGCGGACGTAAGGCGGCTGGCGCATGCATTGGAGGCGTATCTGCGCCAGAGGCGCACCGACCTACTGGACGCCTACAGCGACGGCTGCCTGCGTCGGGTGTGGCGAGCCGAGCACTTCTCCTGGTGGATGACGTCGATGCTGCACAACCTGGCCGATGGGGACCCGTTCGGCGCTCGGCTGCAGCTCTCGCAGCTGCGCTACACCACGAGTTCTCGCGCCGCGGCGACGTCGCTCGCGGAGAATTACGTTGGTCTGCCGTACGGGGAGTGATTTTCGCCGTTCTCGCCCACTCAGCCCGCCACCAGGGAGACGATCAGTGTGAACTGTTGAGTCTCATGGGGGCGATGACGATATGGCTACGACAGGAACCGGAACCAAACAGGCGTGGGCACGCGGCGGACTGGTCTTCGCCGCCACGCTCATGATCATGGTCGGCGTCTGGCAGTTCTTCGTTGGGCTGGCGGCGATCATTCGGGACAGCTTCTTCGTGGTGGGGCCGAACTACTACTACAACGTCGACACCACCGTGTTTGGCTGGATTCACCTGGTCATTGGCGCCCTCGCGGCGATCACCGGTTTCTTCCTCTTTACCGGTGCGACGTGGGCGCGCTGGCTCGGCATCGGGTTGTTGGTGCTGTCGGCAACCGCGAACTTCTTCTTCATTCCGTACTACCCGCTCTGGGCGTTGCTGCTGATCGCGATCGACGTGTTCGCGATCTGGGCGGTCGCAACCGCCCGGGTCCGGGACGAGTTCGCGCCAGGGTCCTGGGACACGGGCGCGGGCGTGGCCACGCCGGGCATGGCCACGAGCACCTACGGCGCGGCCCAGACCGGGGAGCGGTGGCCGGCCGAGAACGTGCCAGGCGGCCGCCACGCCTCCGCGCAGGATGTCAAGGAGGGGGCCCGGCTCACGCCAGAAGAAGCGGAACAGCAGGCACAGCACGCGGCCCAGTCCGCCGGACGCACGACGCCGACCGGGCAGCAGCCGCCGCAGCCACCGCAGCCGCCGCAGGGGTATCCGCAGCAGTAGCGGTTCTGCCGCGACAGGTTCGCCCGCGACCTAGGGGTCGTTCGCACGACTCTGTGCGAACAACCCCTAGGTCGACGGGTCCGGGGGGACGGATTCCTCGGCCGTGGGGGCGGGCCGACGGCGATACACGTCGTCGATAACGATCACGAACGCGACGATCCCGGCCACGACAACACTCAGCAGCCACGAATCGCCGGGCTTGGCCCAGGCCACAAGCGGAGCATGCGCGGCCACCGCGACGAAAACGACCCAGGCGAGGATCCGCTGGCGGCGACCGAGAATGCCCACTCCGTTCATCCGCAGAAGTCTTCCGAGAGTGGCAGGCGTGCGCCTCAGCCGATCGGTCAGGATTGCAGGCTAATTGCCCGATTACATCGGATTCGCGCGCCAATACTCATGGGCACGGCGGGTCCACTGATGCCACAGTTGCTGACTGAAATGGACACCTCGGCCAACTCCTCGCAGCCTGCCGCATCGGTCTCGGCGCTCCGGGAGCGTCTGGCGGGCCTCACACTGGTGGACGAGCGTCGTCTTCAGCGCCAACTTCGCGGTGGTGCTCGTCACCCGGACCGCCTGAGCTCCTTCGAACGGCAGATCGCCCAAGCCGAGGCGCGGCTGGCCGCGCGCCGGGCCGCCCTGCCGGCGGTGACCTATCCCGCCGAGCTGCCAGTGAGCCAACGCCGCGACGACATCGCCGCCGCGATCCGCGACCACCAGGTGGTTGTCGTGGCGGGCGAGACCGGCTCCGGCAAGACGACCCAACTGCCCAAGATCTGCCTCGATCTCGGCCGGGGCGTGCGCGGGATGATCGGACACACGCAGCCCCGGCGAATCGCCGCGCGCGCCGTCGCCGAGCGCATTGCCACCGAGCTCGCCACTTCGCTCGGGGAGGCGGTCGGCTACCAGGTGCGGTTTACCGGGCGGGTGGGCGATCGCACGCTGGTCAAGCTGATGACCGACGGCATCCTGCTGGCGGAGACCCAACACGACCGGCTGCTGCTGGCCTACGACACGATCATCGTGGACGAGGCGCACGAACGCAGCCTCAACATCGACTTCCTGCTCGGCTACCTGACCCAGCTGCTCCCGAAGCGACCCGACCTCAAGCTTGTCATCACCTCCGCCACGATCGACCCGGAACGCTTCGCCAGCCACTTCGCGACGGCCACCGGACGCGACGTGCCGGTCGTGGAGGTGAGCGGGCGCACGTACCCGGTCGTGGTCCGCCACCGCCCCCTCGTCGATTCTTCCGAAGACTCCACCGTGGACGGTGCCGACGAGGAGGTTCGCGACCAGGTCGGCGCGATCTGCGACGCCGTCGACGAGCTGTGCGCCGAGGGGCCTGGTGACATCCTGGTGTTCCTTTCCGGCGAGCGGGAGATCCGCGACACCGCCGACGCGTTGCGCCGCCATCACCGCGAGCTGGAGGTACTGCCGCTGTTCGCCCGACTCTCCACATCGGAGCAGCTGCGCGTCTTCGCACCCCATCACGCACGGCGGGTGGTGCTAGCGACCAACGTGGCGGAGACGTCGCTAACCGTGCCCGGCATCAGGTACGTCGTCGACCCCGGCACGGCGCGGATCTCCCGGTACAGCCAACGGCTCAAGGTGCAACGGTTGCCGATCGAGCCGGTGTCGCAGGCATCGGCCAACCAGCGGGCCGGACGCTGCGGCCGTACCTCGGACGGCATCTGCGTCCGCTTGTACAGCGAGCTCGACTACCTGTCCCGGCCCGAGTTCACCGATCCCGAGATCCTGCGCACCAACCTCGCCTCGGTCATCCTGCAGATGGCCGCGCTCGGTCTGGGCGACATGGCGGCGTTCCCGTTCGTCGAGCCGCCGGATCGGCGCAGTGTGCGCGATGGCGTTCTCCTGCTCCAGGAGTTGGGTGCCTTCGACCAACAAACCGGTCTCACTCCTCTGGGCCGCCGGCTCGCCCAATTGCCGCTCGACCCCCGCCTGGGCCGGATGGTGCTCGAGGCCGAGGCGAACGGCTGCGTGCGGGAGGTGCTCGTGATCGCGGCCGCACTGTCCATTCAGGACCCTCGCGAGAGACCGCTGGAGCACCAGCAGGCGGCCGACGCCCAGCACGCCCGGTTCCGCGACCCTGACTCGGACTTCCTCACGTTGCTCAACCTCTGGCGCTACCTCCAGGAGCGGCAGCGAGAACTGTCGTCGAACCAGTTCCGGCGCCTGTGCCGCACCGACTTCCTCAACTACCTACGCATCCGGGAATGGCAGGATCTGGACAGTCAGCTGCGCCAAGTGGTCAAGGGCATGGGCGTCACCGTGTCGGCCGCGATGCCGGACGAGATCGACGCGGCACGGGTCCACATCTCGCTGCTCTCGGGCCTGCTCTCCCACGTCGGCCTGCGCGATGTCGAGAGGTCCGAGTACCTTGGCGCCCGCGGTGCGAGGTTCGCGGTCTTCCCGGGCTCGACACTGTTCCGCAAGAACGCGACGTGGGTGATGGCGGCCGAGCTGGTCGAGACCTCGCGCCTGTGGGCGCGGGTGGTGGCCCGGATCGAGCCCGGCTGGGCCGAACGTCTGGCGGGACATCTCGTCAAGCGCCAATACAGCGAACCGCATTGGGAGGCGAGCCAGGGCTCGGTGATGGCGACGGAGAGAGTCACGCTGTACGGCCTCCCCATCGTCACCGGACGCAAGGTCCACTATGGACGGATAGACCCGGTGCTCTCGCGCGAGCTGTTCATCCGACACGCGCTGGTCGAGGGAGATTGGAAGACCCGGCACAAGTTCTTCCACGCCAACCGTTCGCTGATGGAGGACGTGTCCGAACTGGAGCACCGGGCTCGACGGCGAGACATCCGGGTCGACGACGAGACGCTGTTCGCCTTCTACGACTCGCGGATCGGCGCCGAGGTCGTCTCGGGCCGCCATTTCGACACGTGGTGGAAGAAGGTGCGCTCAACCGATCCCGACCTGCTCGCGCTCTCCAAGGCGATGCTCGTCAAGCCGGGTACGCACGATCTCGACCTCGACGACTTTCCCGACCACTGGCGGCAGGGTCGCTTGACCCTGCGACTCTCCTATCAGTTCGAGCCCGGCACCGAGGCGGACGGCGTGACCGTCCACATTCCACTGCCGGTCCTCAACCAGGTCGAGCCCGCTGGCTTTGACTGGCAGATCCCGGGACTGCGGCGAGATCTCGTGACCGCGTTGCTCCGGTCACTGCCCAAGGCGACCCGGCGCAACTTCGTGCCGGTTCCCGATTATTCGGCGGCCCTGATGTCGGCGCTCCCGCCCGCACCATCGGGGTTGCTGGTCGACGAGCTCTCGGCCGGGCTGCGCGCCCTCACCGGGGTCGTCGTGCCGCGCGGCGAGTGGTCCTACGACAAGGTGCCGGACCATCTGCGCATCACGTTCCGGGTCGAGGACTCGGGTGTGGTGGTCGCCGAGGGCAAGGATCTCGTCGCGATCGCTCGCCAACTCGCCCCGCAGGCGCGCGAGGCGGTCGCGGATCTCACCGACGACATCGCTCGCGAAGGGCTGCATGCGTGGCACCCCGGCACGTTGGCGAAGGTCGTGCAGCGCCGTCGCGCCGGGCTTCAAGTCACCGCTTACCCAGCGCTGGTCGACGAGACGGACAGCGTGGCGGTACGGGTTTTTGAGTCGGAGGCCGAACAGGCGCGAGCCATGGCCGCCGGCACCCGGCGCCTGTTGCTGCTCGAGGTGCCCACGCCCGTACCCGTGCTGTCACGGCGGCTCTCCGCGGCGGTGAAACTCGGGCTCACGCGATATCCGTACGCCTCCGTACCGGACCTGCTCGAGGATTGTGTCTCGGCCGCCGTTGACGCGATCGTCGCCCGCAATGGCGGACCGGCCTTCGACGATGCCGGCTACGCCCGCCTGCGCGATGCCGCCCGCGCGCAACTGCCCGACACCACCGCCCAGGTCGTGGTGACAGTGGAGAAGATCGTCGCCGCCGCGCATGAGGTGCGTTCCTCCCTTGCCGCGGACTACGGGGCCGCCCTGCTACCGTCCATTGAGGACATGCGGGCCCAGCTGTTCGCGCTTATCAGGCCGGGCTTCGTGACCGCGACCGGTGTCACGCATCTGGGTGATGTTCCCCGGTACCTACGCGGGATCGGCGTCCGCGTTTTGCGACTGCCGGGCAACTACGTTCGGGACCGGGCTTGGATGGACCAGGTGCACCAGGTCCGGGCGGAATACGAGGAACTCCTCGCGTCCCTGCCGCCGTATCGGCGGGAGGCCCCGGAGATGGTGGAGATCCGTTGGATGATCGAGGAACTGCGGATCAGCCTGTTCGCCCAGGAGTTGCGCACGCCATACCCGATTTCCGACGTCCGCATCTACCGCGCGCTCGACACGCTGCAGTGATCTCGCGATCGGCGGACCCAGCGCACGCATACCCGGCCGGCGGCAGTGAAGGATGCACAGATGCCGGCAGCCCGTCCGCGACGCGCCGGTACTAGGGTCGGGTGCGTGTTGGCGTTGACCACGGTCGCCAAGCCTCCGCATGTGGCGTTGACCGAGATAGCAGATCCCGTACCGTTGCCCGGCGAAGCGCTGGTGCGGGTACTGGCGTTCTCACTCAACCGTGGCGAGGTCAAGGACTTGCCCGACCCACCACTGGGCCGGACGCCGGGTTGGGACCTCGCCGGGGTGGTCGAGGACGCTGCCGCGGACGGAAGCGGACCTGTCGCGGGTATCAGGGTCGTCGGCCTCGTGAGAAAGGGCGCATGGGCGCAGTTGGCGGCCGTGCCAACCGATCGGCTCGCCCAGATAACTGATCAGATTTCCTACGCGCAGGCCGCGACCTTGCCGACTGCGGGCTTGACCGCGTTGCGATCGCTGGGGGTCGCAGGTTTGCTACTGGGCAAACGGGTACTGATCACCGGTGCGACAGGTGGAGTCGGACGGTTCGCGGTTCAGCTTGCCCATGCCAGCGGGGCGCGGGTGACGGCGTTGGTACGCGGCGCAAGCGCGGCCGCTGAATCGTTGCGCAGCCTCGGAGCGGCCAAAGTTGTCCAGCGGCTGGACGACGACTTCGACGTCATCGTCGACGCCGTTGGCGGCGCCACCTTGGGCTTGGCCATCGAGCATGTCGCCGCCCGCGGGATTGTGATCAATGTCGGCACGTTGAGCCCCGACGAGTTGGTCACCTTCCGGGCCGGGCGCCTCGACCGAGCGGTCGGCGCGAGGATCTACACCCTTAACTTGCCCGATGAACTGGACGCGCAGGCCAGCGCAACATCCGATCTAGTCCGGTTATGCCGATTGATCGTTGACGGCCGGCTTGACGGTCAGATCGGCTTTGAGGAGTCCTGGCGGGAGCCTGGTCCCGCCATCGAGGCGCTGCTGAACCGAACAATCGCCGGCAAGGCCGTGCTCAACGTCGACTGACCCAGCCGTCGGGCCGAGACAGAAACCCCGCTACGCGGCCAGATGCGTGCGTTCAGTGACAGCGACTGCGACGATCAGGCGATGGTTGAGTTCGCCGGGCGCGCGCCGGTCGGCATGAGCGGAGCTGGGGCTAACCCAGTTCCGAGAGCAGACCGACGACAAGGTCGGGGGGAAGACCGTGAGTGTGGTACAGGTAGCCGTACTCCTCATCGCTGAGAGGCCCGCGGGAGCGCCGACGGGACACCAGCCGGCGTCCCCGCTGAAGCAGCGTTTCGAAGCGGTCCTCCTCCTTGAGTAGTATGTCTCGCACGCCTCCGACGTCCGGTTGCTGCTTGAAGTGCTCCAAGGTGTGCTCGAGTAGATGAATCGGCAAGTCGGACAGTGTGCGGGACGAGTCACTCCGCCATAGCGTCGTCAGCACACGGCGGATCAGCCGTCGTAGGACGTAGCCGCGTCCCGTGTTCGACGGTCGGATCCCATCGCAGATGATCACAACGCCGGAGCGCAGATGGTCGCAGGTGACGCGTAGCGAGGGTTCGTCCAGCTCCCACAGATCCGGAATAGTTCTCATCCACGGCTCGAACACGTCGCATTCAAATACGGATTGCCTTTCCTGCAGGATCATCAGCATGCGTTCCAGACCCATGCCCGTATCCACGTTGGACTGTCGCAGCGGCTCGAGGCTGCCGTCGTCGTGACGGCGGTAGCGCATCATCACGTGATTCCACACCTCCATCCAACGCGGGTCACTGCTCGGCGTGCCCTGTGGTGGTGTTTCTCCAGTCCAGACGAAGATTTCGGAGTCGGGACCGCAGGGTCCCGTTGGGCCGTTCGACCACCAGTTCTCCTCGCGGGTCAGTTCCACCGGCACGCCGAGCCCTTCCCACGTCCTAAGGGACTCGGTATCCGGGCCGACTTGCTCATCGCCGCCGAACACGGTGACGTGCAACCGGTCGGGGCTGATACCGAAGCCGTCGCACAGCAGCTGATATCCACAGCGCAGGCTTTGCGAGCCCGGATAATCGCCAAGTGACCATGAGCCGAGCATCTCGAACACCGTCAAGTGTGTGTCGTCGCCGACCTCGTCCAGGTCGGTGGTGCGCAGGCAGCGTTGAACGCTGACCAGACGTCGCCCCAGCGGATGCGTTCGGCCCTCCAGGTACGGGGTCAGTGGGTGCATTCCAGAGGTGGTGAACAGCACCGGGCCTCCGGGTGGCGGCACGAGAGAGCCTCCTGTGACCGGCTGGTGGCCGCGTTCGCGAAAGAACTCGATGAACGTGCTCACGGTATGGTTCATTTCCATGGCGGTTGGCCTCTCAGGTCATGGCAACCAGAAAGGACCGCTGGCACGCGGCAAGGAACGAGGATGAGACGGCGCGCCGGCAAACCCATCTCTGGTCGCCGGCGGAAAGAAGAAGGTCAGGCAGCGGCAACCGACGAGCTGGCAGCTCGTGCGGTCGCGATCACAGGGTGAGTGCTGACCTCCATTCAGCTAATGTACCGAGGCCGACCCGGACAAGCCCACCCCTTTTGCTGGACCAGGTGTCTAGCGCAGACGGCACGTCCGACGCGCCAACGCAATCTTCTCGGCGACCGTGCGCCTTGCTCCACGAGACCGTGACGTCGGGCTAGGGATGGGATTTGAATCCGCTTGTGTCGGTGAGTTTCGCGGCGATGTCGTCCGGAATGACGTCGTCGACCCAGGCCAAGTCCCAGTTCTCTCGCGGTGTGTCCTCGTCGCCGTAGCGCCAGGTGCCGTCGATGGCTGGCTTGCCGTCGATGTGGGACAGCATGAACGTGACATCCCCTGCGTCCTTGGGGGCGTTGCGGCTGGGCGCTTCGGTCCACCAGCCCGTCACTCGTGAGCCATCGAGCGTGCCCAACACCCGACCGTCGTCGTGCTCGTACACAATTCTTACAGTCGACCCCTCGACCAGGATGTAGTGCTCACCCCATTGCGAGCTGGTCCAGTGCCCGGCGAAGCCCGGGTCGGTGGGCGCCGCCGGGGCTGGTCCGCTGCCGCAGGCGCCGACAGCGAACACGAAACACAATGAAAGCGCGATACGTGGCAGTCGCGTGTAGAACATGGCAGAGCTCCCTACGGTGTGGGAAACGTGGTCACTCCATTGACCGATACATCCACCGTGATGTCTGCGCCGTTCGCCACACACGCGGCTCGACCAGCCGGCGCCGTCAGGGCAGCGTTGGCCATGACCCTGGCGACATGTTGCTTGAACTCCCCGCCGTGAACTCGGTAAGGCGCCGATGTTCCGGCCCCGTCATCCAACGCCCCGACCTGAGTCCGCCACGAACCGACGGCGCCACTAGACTTGGCTACGACTCGGGTGAATCCGAGCCCAGGGGTGATGTCATGCGCGCGATCGTTCAGGACCGATACGGATTCCGCCGACGTCTTTCGTCTCGCAGAGATCGACAAGCCTGACATCGCGGCGAACGAAGTGCTCCTCGAGGTGCGTGCCGCCGGAATGGATCGCGGCACCTGGCACGTGATGACCGGCCAGCCGTACCTGATGCGGGTCATGGGCTTTGGGTTCCGTCGCCCGAAGAACCCGGTCGCCGGACTGGACGTCGCCGGCACGGTCGTCGCAGTTGGCTCGGACGTGACGAGGTTCACGGTCGGCGACGACGCGTTCGGCATTAGCCGCGGTTCCTTCGCCGAGTACGCCGCCGCCCGAGAGGACAAACTCGCTCACAAGCCAGCCCGGCTCAGCTTCGAGCAAGCAGCGGTCGTACCCGTCTCCGCGCTCACCGCCATCCAAGCCCTACGCGACGCCGGGCGAATCAAGGCCGGACAGCAGGTGCTGATCATCGGCGCGTCAGGCGGCGTCGGCACCTACGCCGTGCAACTCGCTAAGGCGTTCGGCGCAGTGGTCACCGGTGTGTGCGGCCCCGCGAAGGTCGATCTGGTCCGCTCCATCGGTGCTGACCATGTTGTCGACTACACGCGGGAAGATTTCGCCGGCGGCGTGACGCGCTATGACCTGATCCTCGACATCGGGGGAAACAGCCGCCTCTCGCGGCTCCGCCGAGCGCTCGCTCCTAGAGGGACGCTGGCGATCGTCGGAGGCGAAGAAGGCGGCAAATTGATCGGGGGCTTCGACCGCCAGATCCGAGCGCTCGTGCTCTCCCCGTTCGTCCGCCAGCGACTCACCATGGTCGCGTCCAAGGAGCAATACGCCGATCTCGAGGCGTTGAGCCAACTCATTGAAGTCGGCGAGGTCACCCCGATCATCGGCCAGACCTACCCGTTGGCCGAAGTACCCGCCGCCATGCGCCAACTCGAATCCGGACACGCGCGGGGCAAGACCGCCATCACGATCTGAAACGCCGACGGCTAGAGCGGTACGGCCCGGTAGACGGGCTGCGCTGAGCCGGCGTCCAGCACCAGCTGCCCTCGCGGCTCCACCGTCAGACCCGAGCCGGCGAGGAGATCCTTCACCACCGAGGTCAGCCAGAGTTCGCCCTGGGGTGCCGCGGCCGCCAGGGCGACGGCGACGCCGCACCCGGCCCCGACGACCAAACCGTCGCTTGTGGACACTTCGGCGACATGCAGACCAAGTCCAGACCCAGTGCCGGACGCGAGCAACGTCAGGCCGGCCCGCACGGCTGTGGCGGGGCCGTCAAAGAGAACCACTGTCTCGCGATTGACCGTGCGCCCGGGACGGCCGGTCGCGGAGCTCCGGAGACCGCTACCGCCGGCGCGGAGATCGGCGGCGGAGCCAGGATCGAGTCCGGCCAGGATCGCGGCGAGTGCGTACCGGCGGTCGGCCACATTGGTTGCGGCCTCGCGCAGGAATATCTCCACCTCGTCGAGGATCTGGTCGGGATTCACCGCGACGAAGTGGTCGCCGCCGGCCAGCTCGACGAACCGCGACATGGGCAGGCGGTCGGCGACGTAGCGCCCCTCCTCGAGCCGGCTGTCCTGGTCGCCGCGACGGTGAAGGACCAACGCCGGCACCCGGACCGTTGGCAGCATGTTCCGGATATCGACCAGGGAGTTCATCTCGATGAGCGCCCGGACCGTCGACGGAGTCGCGGCGGCGCGCGCTCGCTGGCCCCACCACCGAGCCATGACGTCGTCAGCGGACGGGGCCATGGCTCGCATGTCAGCCTCGAAGCTCCACTCCGACGCGAGCCTCGCCGCGTACTCCCGACGCTGATCGGGCGTGTGTCCCCATGGGTAATCGCTGCTGCGCAACCGCTTCGCGTAGGTTCCGTAGAGGACCAGCGCCTCGACGCGTTCCGGATGAGCGGCCGCGAAGAGCGTCGCGAGCGGGCCGCCCTCTGAGTATCCAAACAGGACAGCGTGTCGCGAGCCGGCGGCATCCATGACGGCGAGGACGTCGTGCATCCGGGTCTCGAGATCAGGCAAGCCCTGTGGTCGGTCCGACATCCCGGTGCCACGCTTGTCGAACCGAATCAACCGTCCGAGCGACGCCAGCCGGTCAAGGAAATGGGCATGGCGAGGGTCGGCCCAGTCCAACTCGAGATGTGACACGAATCCCGGGATCAGCACGATATCCCGCTCGCCGCCACCCGTCACCTGGTACGCGATGGCGAGCCCATCCGACTCGGCGTAGCGCACCTCGCCCCGTTCCGTTGTGACGGACGGAGTCCGGATGTCGGAGACCGCGGCCGGCGGGGGCGCGTCCTGCAGCGACGCGATGAACTGGTACCCGCGGCTGTGGACGGTCCGGACCACGGCCTGGCTGCGACCGTCATCCCCCACGGCCTGGCGGATCTGCTTGACCCGGCTGGTGACGGCCGACTCGCTCACGAACCGGCCGCCCCAGACCTGGTCCATCAACTCTTCCTTCGAGACGACCCGGTCACGATGCTCGATCAGGTAGGCGAGAACCGTGAACGCCTGCGGCTCCAATGCCACCCGCGTACCGGCGCGACGCAGCTCGAACCGATCCAGGTCGAGCTCACAGTCGGCGAAGGTGACAGCCATGGGTCTGAGCGTAGACGCGCCGGCGCGGCGGCGGCAGGGTGCCCGATGAAGTCCACAAGGGATAGTTACTCGGAGAGTAAGTGTTCGGCACGAGCGAAGAATTGGCGAAGGTTGGGCTCGCTGCCCACCGTATGCGGCTGCGCGCCGGCGATCGCCTCCCAGCAGGAATCGTCCTCCCAACAGAAGTGCAGCGGTTGCGTGAAACCATGCCCTCCCGCGCGCAGCGCCCGGTCCATCGCGGCAAAGAGGTCACGCTCTGAGAGCGACCAATGCTCGATGTCGTGCTGGGAACCGAACGCCACCACGTCAACGCCATCGGGCGGAAAGAGGTAGCCGACACCGTAGTTCCAGCCGTACAGGCGATAGCGCAGCGCACCGGTCTCGTCGACCACCTCGGCCGCCTCGACGCCGTTCTCTTCGTCGGCGAGCACCTCGTCCAGGTGTGGTCCGTCCTCCGAGTACCAAGCAACGCGCAGCTGGACGGCCTCGGCCGGGGAAAGCTGTGCCATCGATGTCGGCCGATGACGATGGACGATCGACAACTGTGGCGCCCCGACCGGCACCGGGATCGTGGCCCGCCGAGCGTCGATGATGTCCGACACCAGATTGCGATACGCCTCCGCCGCGCCCGACGGGATCGCGTCATCGTGAGGTTGCGTCACAGCCCGGAAGCTAGCAGCCGGGCGCCACCGGCGCGGTTGTGTCCGCGATCTGACCGGCGGAGACATCCGTCGGCTCGGGTGGTCCGAATACCAGTCATCCGCGGACTGTCCGCAGCGGTTCATCCAGTTGGGAGGATGGCAGTGGCTACATCATCAATGACCGGCACCCGCGCCACCGGTCGCATCAACTCCATCGTTGGCGGCATCGTCGGTGGTGTGTTCATCGCCGTCGGCCTGCTCGGCTTCACCGTGACCGGCGAGCACTCCTTCGCCGGCCACACGGGTGGAGACCTGCTTGGCCTTTTCCAGGTGAACACCCTGCACACGGTCGTCCATCTGGCCGTCGGTGGCGTCATGGTGGCGGCGGCGATCGCCGGCGCTCGCGCCGCGAAGGCGGTCAACGTGCTCATCGGCGCGGTATACCTCGCGCTCGGTGTGCTCGGCCTGTTCATCACGGGAGACAACCCGCTCAACGTCATCGCGCTCAACGGTGCCGACAACGGCCTTCACCTGGCGATCGGGGCAGTCCTCATCGCCGTGGGCCTAGGCGCCGACCGGCGCTGACCGGCGCTGACGCCCAACGACACGCACAGCTCGGCGTGACGCCGTACGACCGACGCTCGCCGGCCAGCTATGACTGGTCGGCGAGCGGCAGGTAGACGCGGAAGATGGTACGGCCCGGCTCAGATTCCACGCGAATGTCGCCGTGGTGCTTGTTCACGATGATCCGGTACGAGATGTCCAGACCGAGCCCCGTGCCCTCGCCGACTGGTTTGGTGGTGAAGAACGGCTCGAAGATGCGCGGACGCACCTCCGCCGGGATACCGGGTCCGCTGTCCTCGATCGCCACGACGATGCGATCCCCGTCGCGCGCGGTGCGAAGGGTGAGGGTGCCGCTGCCCGCCATCGCGTCGATGGCGTTGTCGATGAGGTTCGTCCAGACCTGGTTCAGCTCGGCCGGGTACGCCGGTACCAGCGGCAGGGTCCGGTCGTACTCGGTGACCACCTCGACCCCGGCCGGGATCTTCGAGGCCAGCATCACCACGGTCGCGTCGAGCAGATCGTGCACGTCGACCGTCTGGTGCGGGGCGCGGTCGAGCTGCGAGTACTGCTTGGCTGCGGCTACTAGTCCGGAGATCCGCGTGACCGCGTCCTCGATCTCCCGCATCAGCAGCTCAGTGTCCACTGTGTACGTCAGCCACCGCACGGCCGGCTCGAGGTTGTCCGCACCGACCGCCGAGGTGATCTGGTCGAGCCAGGCCACGGTGGCCCCGCCCGCGACGAGGGTGCCGGCCATGTCCCACGCGCCGACGATGCCCCGCTCGTCCAGCCATTCGGCGAGCTCGTCCTCGGCGTCGCTGGTCTCCAGCGCGCTCAACGATGGCGCCACCGTCGCCTGCTTGACGGCGGCCTCCTGCATCTCGACAAGGCCGTGCAGGCGCCGACCGTCGAGCCGGCCATCGGCGATGAGGGCGAGTTTGCTGCGCATGCCGGCGACCCGGTCGCGCAGTACCGCGGTCGCGCGCACGGCCGCCGCCGCTGGGTTGTTCAGCTCGTGGGTCAGTCCGGCCGACAGCGATCCGAGGGCAAGCAGCCGCTCCCGTTCGCCCAGGATCAGCTGGCTGTTGCGCAGCCCGAGGAACAATCCCTCCAACAGGTGCACGGCCATCGGAAACCACGCACGCATGATCCGGGCGAAGGTTTCGGCCGGCAACGTGAACAGCTCCACATCGGACACGGCCCGTATCGTCGCGGTGTACTCCTGCGTGGCGCGCTCACCCATAAAGGCCTGGGTGGCGCCGGCGTAGACCCCCCGCTGCTCGGTTCGGTTGATCCGCACGTCGTCGCCGTGCACCCGCCGGCTCAACTCGATGCCGCCGGAGAGCAACACGATGAAGCAGGCTGCCGGTTCACCCTCGGCCAGGATCGTCGAGCCGGCGGGCCACTGTTCGACCGTGCCGTTCGCGGCGAGGTCAGCCAGTTGCTCATCGGTGAGGCTCTCGAACAGGAACAGCGTGCGCAGTTCCTCGGGGGAAAGCGTGGATGTCATTGCGCCTCCAGGTACCGGTGCACGAGCGACACCGCCATCGCTCCCTCGCCGACGGCGGAGGCCACCCGTTTCACCGAGTCCGCCCGGACGTCGCCGGCGGCGAAGACTCCGGGCACGCTGCACTCCAGGTGATACGGATCCCTCGGTAGTCCCCAGCCGGGCGGCCGAGCGCCGCCCACGACCAGATCCGGGCCGGTGACGAGGAAACCGCGCTTGTCACGGATGACGACGCCGTCGAGCCAGCCGGTGTGGGGCTCGGCACCGATGAAGCAGAACAGCCACGACGTGTCCACGTCCCGGCACTCGCCCGAGCGGACGTCGCGGATCGTCACCCGTTCCAGGTGATCGGACCCGGCGCCACCGGTGACCTCGGTATAGGGGTGCACTTCGATGGACGGGATCGACGCGAGCTGGCTGATCAGGTACTGCGACATCGACCGGGCCAACCCGTCGGCCCGGACCAGCAGGTGCACCCGGCGCGCGTACCGGGAGAAGTAGACTGCGGCCTGCCCGGCGGAGTTGGCCCCTCCGACGAGGTACACGTCCTGGTCGGCGCAGTTCGGTGCCTCGGTGGCTGTCGATCCATAGTAGACACCACGGCCGTTGAGCTCGGCCAACCCCGGCGCGTCCAGCTGGCGGTACATCACGCCAGTGGCGAGTACGACGCTGTGCGCGGCGATCGACGTGCCGTCGCCGAACCGGATCACCCGGCCCGACCCGGCGGCGTCCAGGCCGACGACCGCCCGCGTGGTCAGCAGCTCGGCGCCGAACTTGGTCGCCTGGCGGCGGGCTCGCTCGGTGAGCTGCGCTCCGGAGACGCCGTCGGGGAATCCGAGATAGTTCTCGATCCGGCTGCTCTGCCCGGCCTGACCGCCGGTCGCCTTCTTCTCCACCAGAACGGTGCGCAAGCCCTCCGACGCGGCGTAGACGGCCGCGCCCAGGCCGGCCGGCCCGCCGCCCACGACGATGAGGTCGTAGAAGTCGGACGTCGGTGTTGTCGTGAGGCCCACCGTCGCCGCGAGTTCGGCCATGCTCGGCGACACCAGGGTCTTTCCCTCAGTAGTGATCACCACCGGCACGTCATCGCCGGAGAGTCCGGCCGCCGCCAGCAGCCGACCGGCCTCCGGCTCCTCGACCAGGTACCAGCGGTACGGCACGAGGTTGCGGGCGAGAAATTCGCGCACAGCGAACGATGGCGCGGACCAGCGGTGGCCGATCACCCGCAGTTGCTGATCACTGGCGTCGGGTGCGGCCGACCACGTCGCGAGCAGCTCGTCCACGACCGGGTAGAGCGTCTCCTCGGGCGGGTGCCACGGCTTGAGCAGGTAATGATCCACGTCGACCACGTTGATCGCGTCAATCGCCGCCTCGGTGTCTGCGTACGCGGTCAGCAGGACCCGCCGCGCGGATGGGTACAAGTCCATCGCCGCCTCGAGGAACTGGATCCCGTTCATCTGCGGCATGCGGTAGTCGGCCAGAATCAAGGCCACCTTGTCGCCGCGGAGCTTCACCTCGCGGAGCGCCTCGAGTGCGGTATCGCCCGACTCGGCGCGCACCACGCGGTACGCGTCCCCGTAGCGGCGTCGCAGGTCACGAGCGATCGCGCGCGACACCGCCGGGTCGTCGTCCACGGTCACAATCGCCGGGTTCGCCATGTCTTCATCCAACCACTTGCCCGGCATCGCTGTTCCGGCCGCCACCGGGGTTGAGAATGGTCGACGGGGATGGAGAGGACGAGCGGCCGGCCTCGGCCTCCGATGGCCGCCACCGCTGGCAGCGACCGACGGAAGGAACTCAGATGCCCAACCTGCGCGTACATAACCTGTCCGTGTCCCTCGACGGATTTGCGGCCGGACCCAACCAGGATCGCGACAATCCGCTCGGGGTGGGCGGGGAGCGGCTGCACGAGTGGGTCTTCGCGACGCCGACCGGCCGCGCGATGATGGGCGAGGAGCCCGGCGATGACATGACCGTGACCGTCGACGACGAGATGCTCACCGCGGGCGACGCCGGCATCGGTGCGACCATCATGGGTCGCAACATGTTCGGCCCGGTGCGCGGCGAGTGGCCGGACGAATCGTGGACGGGCTGGTGGGGCGAGAACCCGCCGTACCACCATCCCGTCTTCGTACTCACCCATCACCCGCGGGAGTCGTTCGAGATGGACGGCGGGACGGTCTTCCACTTCGTGACCGACGGGATCGAGTCCGCGCTCGAGCGCGCCTTCGCGGCGGCCGGTGGACTCGACGTACGGCTCGGCGGGGGCGCGGCGACGATCCAGCAGTACCTGCGCGCCGGCCTGGTGGACGAGATGCACGTCGCGATCGTGCCGATCCTGCTCGGCAGCGGCGAGCGGCTCCTCGACAACGTCGGAGACACCGGTCTGGAATCCGTGTCGGTTGTCGCGTCGCCGGCGGTCGCGCACGTCCGGATGGCCAGAAGTTAGCGTCAACGGTTGTCGACGATCCGCTTCATCTTGCCGACCGAACGCTCGACGGTCTCGGGCGGTACGACGGTCACGGTGGCGGTCACCCCGATCCGGGACTTGATCTGTCCGGCGAGCTCGGCACCGGCCGCCGTACGGGCGTCAGCGTCCATAGTGGAGCGTGCCTCGACGAGAATCTGGAGTTCGTCGAGTCGGTCCGGCCGGGTCAGCACGCACTGGAAGTGCGGTGCCAAGACCGGCATCCGAAGGATGAGCTCCTCGATCTGGGTCGGAAAGACGTTCACGCCGCGGATGATCATCATGTCGTCGCTGCGCCCGGTCACCTTCTCCATCCGGCGGAATCCGGGCCTCGCGGTGCCGGGCATCAATCGCGTCAGGTCCCGGGTGCGGTACCGGATGACCGGCATCGCCTGCTTGGTCAGGGAGGTGAAGACCAGCTCGCCCCGCTCCCCGTCGGGCAGTGGGGCGTCGGTTACGGGGTCGACGATCTCCGGTAGGAAGTGGTCCTCCCACACATGCAGGCCGTCCTTGGTCTCCACGCACTCGTTGGCCACACCTGGACCCATCACCTCGGAGAGCCCGTAGATGTCGACGGCGTGCATCTGCGCGCGCTGCTCGATCTCGACCCGCATGTCGTTGGTCCAGGGCTCGGCACCGAAGATGCCGACCTTCAGTGAGGTGGTACTCGGGTCGATGCCCTGCCGCTGCATCTCGTCCAGGACGGTGAGCATGTACGAGGGCGTCACCATGATGACGTCGGGGCGGAAGTCGACGATGAGCTGCACCTGACGTTCCGTCATGCCACCCGACATTGGGACGACGGTGCAGCCGAGCTTCTCCGCGCCGTAGTGCGCACCGAGCCCACCGGTGAACAGCCCGTAACCGTAGGCGACGTGGACGATCATTCCCGGCCGCCCACCCGAGGCCCGGATCGACCGCGCCACCAGCGACGACCAGGTCTCGATGTCGGCGGGGGTATAGCCCACGACCGTCGGCCTTCCGGTCGTTCCGGACGAGGCGTGAATGCGCACGACCTGTTCGCGCGGCACCGCGAACATCCCAAACGGATAGTTCTCGCGCAGGTCGTGTTTCGTGGTGAACGGAAACCGCGCAAGGTCGGACAGCTCGCGCACGTCGCCCGGGTCGACACCGGCCTGATCGAAACGGCGGCGATAGAAGGCGACATTCTCGTACGCGTGCCTTAGTGTCCACTTCAGACGGTCGAGCTGGAGCGCCGAGATCTCGTCTCGGGACGCGATCTCGATCGGTTCCAGGTCACCCGGGCGCGGGTTCAGGTCGGGCAACACCATGTGAGCTCACTCCTCGCCGGGAAGGATCTCGCTGGGAAGGATGGTGCCGGCGATGGTCCGGCTCCGGCCGCGAAACTCAGCTACCACCTCGACGCCGGTACCGGTCTCACGGGTAACGGTGACGTCGTAGATGCCGGACTTTCCGGACCGGGTGCGTTCGGTCGCCGTCGCGACGAGCACGTCTCCGCGGCGCGCCGACCGCAGGAACGTCACGTCGAAGCCGGCCGCCACGGTCACCCGGTCGTACGTGTTGCAGGCAAAGGCGAACGCCGAGTCGGCCACCATCACGACGTATCCGCCATGGCAGATGTCGTGCCCGTTGAGCATCGTCTCGGTGACCGGCATCCGCAGCCCGGCCCGGCCCGGCCCGACGTCCTCGATCGTCATCCCGAGACTCTGCGACGCCTTGTCGCGGGCGTAGAGCGCCTCGGCGCAGCGACGCGCCAGTGCCTGCGCAGAACCATCAGTCATTGCACCATTTGACCACCGGGCACCAGACCGCGGCGACCTTGGCGAAATGCGTGCGATTGGAGATCGACTCACACCGATATCTCCAAGATCGGCGCGCCTAGAGCCAGTCCTTGACCTTGAAGGTCACATAGAGGATGACCGAGCCGACGATGATCACCAGGGACGATAGCCAGAAGCCCCATTGCTGCTGGAAGCCCGGATAGGGCAGGTTCTGACCGAAGTACCCGGTGACGGCGGTCGGAATCGCGATGATCGCGGCCCAGCTCGTCACCTTCTTGGTGATGACATTGAGCCGGTTGCTGCGCACCGTGAGCCGGGTCTCGAGGATGTTGGCCAGCATGTCCCGCAACGAGTCCGTCCACTCGCTCACCCGCAGCACGTGGTCGTAGACGTCCTGGAAGTACGGCGTTATCGCCGGGTCGACTATCTCGAGGTCGCGCCGCATCAGCGTGTTCACGACCTCCCGCATGGGCAGTACGAGCCGGCGCAGCGTGACCAGGCTCTTGCGAAGCTCGTAGTTGCGCCGCTGCAGCGTGGCATCGGCGACGACGTCGTTGAAGAGCTGGTCCTCCAGCCGATCGATCTCACCGTCGAGCGACTGGACCGCGTCGAAATGCGTGTCGACGGCGTAGTCGAGCACTCCGTGCAGGAGGAAGGCGACGCCGCTTTTGGCCAGCTGGGGCGTGTCGTCCCACCGCGCCACCACCTGGTCGATATTGAAACCGTCGTCCTCCCGGACCGTGACCAGTGCGTTGCGGGTGACGAACAGGCCCGCCTCGTGGCCGACCAGGGTACCCGTCTGCAGGTCGAGGTCGAGCGAGTATACGACGACGAACAGATGGTGCGGGTAGTGGTCGAGTTTGGGGCGCTGACCGGGCTGGAGCACGTCCTCGACGGCGAGGTCGTGCAGTCCCAGCTCCGACCGGATCGTCTCCAGGTCTTCGCGATCCGGTGTGCAGATGTCGAACCAGGCTACGTGGCCTTCCTTGGCGACGTGCTCGGACACGTCCGTGATGGGAAACCCCTCGGCGTGCAGTCGACCATCGAGATAACAGCGGGTGCGGACCATAACTGCAGAGTACGGTCGGGCCGGTCCGGCGGATGGATCGGTGGCGTGCGCCCCCGGGCGGAACGTCAGAACATCGACGACATTGGCTGCCTTCGCCGAGGCGCTAGGCTGACCGTCGTGACCATCCACGACGTCTCCATCGGAGCCCTCGGCGGTGGCCCCGCCAACCTCGGGCAGTACCGGGGTCGCGCCATGCTCATCGTCAACGTCGCGTCCAAGTGCGGATTGACCCCTCAGTACTCCAGCCTGCAGAAGCTCTACGAGACCTATGTGGACCGCGGGCTGGTCGTGCTCGCCGTGCCGTGCAACCAGTTCGGTGGCCAGGAGCCGGGCACGGCGCTGGAGATCGCGGACTTCTGCGAGGCACGGTTCGGCGTGACGTTCCCCATCACCGAGAAGGTGGAGGTCAACGGGCCCGACCGGCACGAGCTGTACGGACTCCTCGCCGGCACGCCCGATCCGGACGGGGTTGCCGGAGATATCCGGTGGAACTTCGAGAAATTCGTGGTGCAACCCGACGGTGGGGTCGTGGCCCGGTTCCGGCCGCTGACCGACCCGCTCTCCGCCGAGCTGGTCGCGGCCGTCGAGAAGCACCTTCCCGATGCCTTCACGCATCCGGCCGGCCCAGCGCCCTCCGAAGCTAACGCCGGTGCCAGTCACCTGCCACCCGTGACGATGGACCTACCCGCCGCGCCGTTGCCCTCGACGACCCCGGCGCCGGCGCCGACCCCGACGCCCCCGGTGGGCCGCCGTGGCCTGCTCAGCCGGTGGGCCGCCCGCCGGCCCCGCTAGCTTGCCCGGACCTCGATGTTGCCGCTGTCGGCTCGGAGGTCTACCAGGTATGTGCTCTGTGGATTGTCGCGCACGTCGACCCGGACACGTCCACTTTGGACCTCGGTACGGATCCGGCAGCACCCGTCGGGCAGCCGCACGGTGACGTTGCCGCTGTCGGCCCGCGCGGTCAGGTTGCCTGTTCCGGGCACGGTCACCTCGATGGTGCCCGAATCGGCCTCGAGCGCGATCTGCCCACCGCGTAGGTCCCGCCCGTCGATGTTGCCGGAGGAGACGGTCGCCTTGACCGCGCCGCCGATGTCCGACACCTCGATATTGCCGGAATCGGCCGCCACGGTGACGTCGCCCGTGGCGCCGGCGACGGTGATGTTGCCGGAGTCGAGACGAAGCTCCACAGTGGATACGCCCCGGGCCGTGACGTTGCCCGAGTTGTTGCCGCCGGTCACCCGGACCCCGCGCGCGACGTGGACCTCGTACGACGCGCTGCATTGGCGGCCGCAGTCGGTGTTCAGGTTCAGCGTGGATCCGGCGACTCCCATGCTGTTGCCCGGGCTCTCGGTGCCGTACCGCGCGGTCCGGCTGACGTCCACGCCCGTCGTGCCGTCGCCGATGATCGTGACATTGCCGGATCCGCCGGTGATGTGCACTTCCGTCACCGGATCGTCCTGGTGCAGCCCGTCCTCGAGGGTGTTGAGCGGGAACTGGCAGCCGGCGACCAGGGCGGCACCGGCGAAGGCGAGGACGGACGCGGCGACGATCGAACGCTTCGGCATGTACCCACCGTAGGAGCGGCGGTCCGGCCGGACATCAGAGTTTCCTCTGAACCGCCCCGGACCAGACGACCCTGAGCCGACTCAGGGTGGGCCTATCCCCCGCCCGGTCTCGAGGGTGGGCGTCGCGCGCAGGCGCTGCGCGTGCCGCCGCTGGTGGGTGACCGCCTGGTCGAGGAACCGGCTGATGATCGCGAGCTCGGCCAGCGTGTACCCCTTGAACTGCGCGAAGGCGTCGGACAGAACCGGTCCCCAGATCCGCTGGCCGGCGGCGACGGCGGCCTCGGTGGGCGCCACCAGGACGCGCCGGCGGTCGGCGTCGTCGCGGACCCGGTGGGCGAACCCGGCGCGCTCAAGTCGATCGATGGCCGTCGTTGTCGCGGCGGGCGTGAGCCCCGCGTGAACCGCGAGATCGCCCGCCGACATGCGCCCGTGCTCGCGCAACCGGGACAGGCAGCGCAGGTCGGTGCGGTTGAGCCCGAGGAGGCGAGCGGCGTTCTCGTCGATCTGGCCGGCGGCTTCCTGCAGCTGCTCGATCCGGCTCGCGATTCCCCGGATGACGTCTTCCTTCGGCAATCGAACCTTCAATTCGCAAACGATGGACCCAACAGTCTACGCGGGATGATCGGCGACGTGGGCGGCCGACGTAGGCTTCCGAAGTGAGCAATCTCGACCCGGATCCGCAAGAAGCCTTGTGCGGCGGAACCGCCGATGTGGCCGGCGCGCCCACACGGGAGCTGCTCATCGGCCGCGATGTTGTGCTCGGTGGGACCAGGGGAATGCCGGTCACCCGCACGCTGCCCAACAAGCACCGCCGAATGGTCGGAGCGTGGTGCTTCGTGGACCACTACGTGGGCGACGTGGCGATGAGCGTTCCGCCGCATCCGCATACCCAGTTGCAGACCGTGACCTGGCTCGTCACCGGCGAGGTCCGGCACCGGGACAGCCTCGGCAACGATCAGATGATCCGGCCGGGGCAGCTGAACCTGATGACCGCGGGGCGCGGCATCGCCCATGCCGAACAGTCGCCGGGCCCGGGCGGGACGCTGCACGGCGTACAGCTGTGGGTTGCACTGCCGTCCGATGCCACCAATACCGCACCGGATTTCGCCCACCACGCCGACCTGCCTGAGCGGACCGACGGCTCGGTCTCGATCCGGTTGCTGGTGGGCTCGTTGGACGGCGTGACGGCGGCGGCGCGGGCGTACACACCGCTGCTGGGCGCCGAGATCTCCTTCGCCGGTCCCGGCCGTACCGAGCTCACCCTCGAGCCGGACTTCGAGTACGCGGCGCTCACCCTGACCGGAAACACCGAGGTCGATGGCGGGCCTGTTTCGGCGGGTCCGCTGCTCTATCTCGGCACCGGCCGGTCGCGGCTGGGCGTCGCCGCGGAGGCCGACGCGAAGCTGCTGCTGCTCGGCGGCGAGCCGTTCGCGGAGGAAATCATCATGTGGTGGAACTTCATCGGCCGCAGCCACGAGGAGATCGTGACCGCGCGGGAGGACTGGATGGCCGCGCGACGCTTCGGCACCGTCTCGTTCGAGGGCGAGCCGCTCCCCGCGCCGGAGATGCCCACCACCGTGCTTAAGCCGACGGGCCGCACGCGGTAAACACCGGACGAAACGGCCCAGCGATGTGTCCACACGCGACAGTGATGACGCGGAATGGTCGGCGATCGGTCAGTCGTGCGGTGGCAGCCCGTCGCGGCTGGAGGTCGTCGCGGCTGGAGGTCGTCGCGGCTGGAGGTCGTCGCGGCTGGAGGTCGTCGCGGCTGGCGGTCGTCGGGCGCGACAAATCTGATCCGGACCGATCAGGAATGAAGAAGCGCCGGTCACCGAGCCGCGCATAGCGTGACGGTCATGGGCATCTCCGTCCAGGTGAACAACGATTTCAAGGAGGAACCATGACCGGCTCATCCACGCAGGGAGTCAAGACCATACTGCATCCGGTGTCCGATCTGGCCGCGGCCAAGGCTGTGTACACCGCCCTGCTCGGCATCGCGCCGCAGAACGACGCGTCGTACTACGTCGGCTACGAGGTCGAGGGCCAGCAGATCGGGCTGGTACCAGGCGGTGGACCGGAGGGAATGACATCACCGGTGGCGTACTGGCACGTGGCGGACATCGAGGCGAAACTGGCCGAGGTGACCGCGGCTGGCGCCGCCGTAAAGGAGCCAGCGCGCGACGTCGGCGGCGGCCGCCTCGTGGCCACCTTCACCGACCCTGATGGAAACGTGCTCGGCCTCATCCAGGACAAATAACGGCCGAGCCCGGACGCCACGTGGCCCGTGGCACCAGCGGCTCCCCGGGCCACGCGGCATCCATGGCTGGTTAGATCGAACCGAGCGAAGCCGACGGATACCGCACGGGCGCCCCGCACAACAGAAGCGCGCCGCGCACAACAGATGGAGACACGGTGAGTAAGGCCACGAGGACGACGAAGACGCCGTCGCACGAGCTGAATGTTGCCGACAGCCACGATCTGATCCGCGTGCATGGCGCGCGCGTGAACAACCTCAAGGACGTCAGCGTCGAGATCCCGAAGCGCCGGCTGACGGTGTTCACGGGCATCTCCGGTTCGGGCAAGAGCTCGCTGGTGTTCGACACGATCGCCGCGGAGTCGAAGCGGCTGATCAACGAGACGTACAGCGCCTTTGTCCAGGGCTTCATGCCCACGCTGGCCCGGCCCGAGGTCGATGTGCTCGACGGCCTCACGACCGCGATCATCGTCGACCAGGAGCGGATGGGCTCCAACCCTCGCTCCACCGTCGGCACCGCCACCGACGCGAACGCGATGCTGCGCATCCTGTTCAGCCGACTCGGAAAGCCGCACATCGGGCCCCCGACTGCCTACTCCTTCAACATCCCGAAAAGAACAGCCAGCGGGGCGATGAACGTCGACAAGGGAGAGGGCGAGCGGATCGTGGTGCGCAACGTCGTCTACCAGGGCGGCATGTGTCCACGCTGCGAGGGCATGGGCTCGGTCACCGACTTCGACCGGACCCAGCTGTACGACGACAGCAAGTCACTCCGCGAGGGTGCGCTCACAATCCCCGGCTACAGCATGGACGGCTGGTACGGCCGCATCTTCGGCGGCTCCGGCTACTTCGACATGGACAAGCCGATCCGCAAGTTCACCAAGAAGGAACTGCACGACCTGCTCTACCGTGAGCCGACCAAGATCAAGGTCGAGAGCATCAACCTGACGTACGAGGGACTGATCCCGAAGATTCAGAAGTCGATGCTTTCCAAGGACGTCGACGCGCTGCAGCCACACGTACGTGCCTTCGTCGAGCGGGCGGTGACGTTCACGACCTGTCCCGACTGCGATGGCACCCGGCTGAGCAAGGAGGCCCGGTCGTCGAAGATCAAGGGAAAGAACATCGCCGACGTCTGCGCGATGCAGATTAGCGACCTGGCCGATTGGGTCCGGGCACTCGACGAACCGTCGGTCGCCCCGCTGCTCACCGGGCTGCAACACCTCCTGGATTCGTTCGCGGAGATCGGGTTGGGATACCTGTCGCTCGACCGCCCGTCGGGCACCCTGTCCGGTGGCGAGGCGCAGCGCACCAAGATGATCCGCCACCTCGGCTCCGCGCTCACCGACGTCACGTACGTCTTCGACGAGCCCACCATCGGCATGCACCCGCACGACATCGAGCGGATGAACAGACTGCTGCTGCAGATGCGAGACAAGGGCAACACCGTGCTCGTCGTGGAGCACAAACCGGAGGCGATCACGATTGCCGACCATGTCGTCGACCTCGGCCCAGGCGCTGGCACGGCCGGTGGCGAAGTGGTGTTCGAGGGCACCGTCGACGGGCTGCGGGCCAGCGGCACCATCACCGGCCGCCACCTTGACGACCGCGCCGCCCTCAAGACGACGGTGCGTACGCCTTCGGGCGCGCTGGCAGTGCGCGGCGCCAGTACTCACAACCTGCGCAACGTCGACGTCGACATCCCACTCGGCGTGCTAGCGGTCATGACCGGCGTGGCCGGATCCGGAAAGAGCTCCCTGATCCAGAGCTCGGTCGCCGGCCGCGACGGCGTGGTCGTCATCGACCAGGGCGCGATCCGGGGCTCACGCAGGAGCAACCCGGCGACGTACACCGGCCTGCTCGACCCGATCCGCACGGCGTTCGCGAAGGCAAACGGAGTGAAGCCGGCGCTGTTCAGCTCCAACTCCGAGGGAGCCTGCCCCACCTGCAATGGTGCCGGCGTCATCTACACCGACCTGGGCATCATGGCTACCGTCGAATCCACCTGCGAGGAGTGCGAGGGGAAGCGGTTCCAGGCGTCGGTGCTGGAGTACACGTTCGGCCACCGCAACATTGCCGAGGTACTCGCAATGTCGGTGACTGAGGCCGAGGAGTTTTTCGGCGCCGGCGAGGCCCGCACCCCGGCCGCCCACAAGGTCCTGGACCGGCTCGCCGACGTCGGACTCGGCTACATCTCGTTGGGGCAGCCGTTGACCACGCTGTCCGGTGGTGAGCGGCAGCGCCTCAAGCTGGCCGCCCAGATGGCCGAGAAGGGTGAGATCTACGTCCTCGACGAGCCGACCAGCGGCCTACATCTGGCCGACGTCGAGCAGTTGCTCGGCCTGCTCGACCGGCTCGTCGACTCCGGCCGGTCGGTTATCGTCATCGAGCACCACCAGGCGGTCATGGCCCATGCCGACTGGATCATCGACCTCGGTCCGGGCGCCGGCCACGACGGCGGTCGGATCGTCTTCGAAGGCACGCCCACCGAGCTCGTCGCGACCCGCTCAACGCTCACCGGGCGAGCACCTAGCCGCCTACGTCCGCGCCTGACCGTTTGCCACCGGTCCGCGGCTGGAATACTGGCGCCATCGCCATTTGTTGTTGCGACAAAGACTTCAGACCTCATCGGAGGACGTAATGCCCGCAGTCACCGCCGACACGTTGACCCTGCCCCGTCTGTCGGTACCGGATCCAGCCGTAGCGCAACCACGCGCGGTCACATCGGTCACAACCGCCCCATCGGGCTTCGAGGGCGAGGGTTTCCCGGTTCGTCGCGCATTCGCCGGGGTCGACTTGCAGCTGCTGGACCCGTTCGTGCACATGGATCAGATGGGTGAGGTCGAATACGCCCCCGGCGAGCCGAAGGGGACGGCATGGCACCCGCACCGCGGCTTCGAGACGGTCACCTACATGATCGACGGCGAGTTCGCCCACTCCGACTCCAACGGCGGCGGTGGGCTGATCACCAACGGCGACACGCAATGGATGACCGCCGGTGGCGGCATTCTCCACATCGAGGCACCGCCGGAGTACGTCGTCGCCAAGGGCGGGCTCTTCCACGGCTTCCAGCTCTGGGTGAATCTCCCGGGCACCCTGAAGATGACCGCGCCGAGATACCAGGACATCCGCGCGAGCAAGGTCGCCCTGCTGTCCTCGGCTGACGGTGGTGCCCTGCTCCGGGTGATCGCGGGTGAGGTGGCCGGGCATCCGGGCCCGGGCGTCACGCACACGCCGATCAGCCTCGTGCACGCGACGCTGGCCACGGGGGCATCGCTCACGCTGCCATGGCAGCCCGAATTCAACGCGCTTGTGTACGTGATGGCGGGCAAGGGCACGGTCGGCCCGAAGGGCCAACCCATCCACATAGGACAGTTGGCCGTTTTCGGCGCCGGCGACACCATCACCGTCTCCGCCGACGCGGCGCAGGAATCGCGCAGCCCGCAGATGGACGTGCTGATCCTGGGTGGCAAGCCGATCCGGGAGCCGGTCGTGGCCTACGGTCCGTTTGTCATGAACAGCCGCGCGGAGTTGGTGAAGGCGTTCGAGGACTATCAGGCCGGCCGCCTCGGCACCATCCCGGCCGCCCACGCCAGCGTGCGGGGTGAGACCGGCCAGTAATAGTCGCCCCGCCGCGCGGCTTCCGTCGCCAGGCGCACGGCGTCAGGCGTCAGGTCGCGAGGAAGGGTCCCTTCATGGCGGATATCCGCGATGATGGGGCCCTTCCTTGCCGACACGAGCGGGGCCCGCACGACGCGTCGGGGTGTGGCTACGCTTTCGAGGGTGACCAGGTGGTTGACCGACGATGAACAGGTAGCCTGGCGCCGCTTGGGCGCCATGGTGGCGCTGCTGCCGGCCGCGCTGGAGTCACAGTTGCAGCGCGACGCCGGCCTGACCCACTTCGGATACTGGGTCCTGGCCATGCTCTCCGAAGCGCCGGACCGGTCGCTGCGCATGAGCGATCTCGCCGTGGCCGCCAACGGTTCCCAGTCCCGGCTCTCGCATCTCGTCTCCCGGTTGGAGGAGCGCGGGTGGGTCCGCCGCGAGCGGGTTGGGGATGACGGCCGGGGTTATGTCGCCGTGCTCACGGAAGCGGGGTACGACAAAGTCGTTGCCACCGCGCCCGGTCATGTCGGAGAGGTACACCGGCTCGTGTTCGAGACGCTCACACCGCAACAGATCGAGGCGCTGGACGAGATCTGCTCCGCGATCCTCGCCCGGATCTGCGGGCCTGAGAGCACGAGCTGCTGACCGGACGTCCGACGCGGCGCCGGCGCGGTTCATCGGCGAAGCGCTAAGCGGGCGAAACCGGGTACGCCGACGAGCCCCACGATGTTGCCCGGTGACATGTACTCGCGCACCGGTACGGATCCGGTCAGCACCCCGACGAACTGTTCCGCCCGGTCCGGCCGCGCGGCGATCGCCCGGAACAGCGCGCGTTCCCCCGGTCGGGGAGCGGCGAGCCCGGCGATCATCGCGGTGAACGTGTACATGGGTCGGGCCGCGCGGTCTCGCGCCCGGTGATATCCGGTCAGTGTCCGGTCGAGCGAGCCGCCACTGTCCATTCCGGACAGTACGGCCTCGGTGAGCAGCTCGGCGTCGCGGAAGGCATCGGAGATACCCATACCCGTAACCGGATCGAGCAGCAGGCCGGCGTCACCCACCAGCGCCCAACCCCCGCCCCAGGGTCGGCGAAAGTAGCTCGGCAGATCGGGCGTTCCGCGCAGCCGCTCGGCCATCCGTCCGGCGCGGAACCGCTCGCCCAGCCCAACTCCGTCCAATGTGGTCATCAGACTGGCACTCCTTCGCTCCGACGGCCTTCGCGACTGTCGAGTGACGGCCGTCGGCACCGATCACCAGACGAGCCCGATCGGTGAACTCCGGACCGGCCTTCTCGCGACCACGTACGCCCACCACCCGCCCGTCCGCCTGGATGAGCTCGTCCACGACGGCGCTCTCGCGAATCTCCGCACCGGCGGCTCGGGCGGCCTCGACGAGGGTCGCGTCCAGCAGTGTCCGACGTGGACAGATGGTGAAGTCCACGCCATCCTGGCCCGGGATGCGCGCTTCGACGGTCACGTCGCCCTGGTCGAACCGAATTCTCCGGTTGGTCGGAGTCGTTTCGATCAACGGGTCCAGCACGCCCCACCGCGCGAGCCGCGCCACGCCCGGAACCTGGATCTGGTGGGTGGAGAGCGTGTCGCTCGGAAAGGTCGCCCGGTCGAGGACCAGAACCCGCAACCCGGCCCGGGCCAGCAACATGGCCGTGGCCGATCCCGCCACGCGCGCTCCGACAATGATCACGTCGTACATGTCCCGCCTCCTGCATGTGATGAGTCACCCAGGAGGCGCCAGACCCGCGCCAGATTCTCGCTAGGTCCGCGCCAGACTCAGGTCGGCAAGTGCGGCGAGTAGCTGCACCACGCTCCCGTGTTGACCGTGGTAGCAAGGTGCTCGCCGAGCTCCGGATGCACCCGCGAGATGCGGGCAACGGCGTCCCGGATCCGCGCGGTGACCGCCTTGCGGGCGCGCTCGTGCGGATCTCCCAGGCGCCGGACTCGCCCGCCGAGCCCGGTGGCCGCCGACAATGCCTCCATCAATTCGTCGCGCTCGACGAGCGCCCGCGCCGCCCGCTCGGAGTCGGACCAGCGCTCCGCTTCGTCAATCTCCTCGGCCAGGTCAGCCAACCGCGCCCGGTACTGCCGACGGGCCGTCTCGTCGAGCATGTCGTCCGCGCCCTGACGCACCGCCGCCGCGACGAGCTCGGAGCCACCCGCGGCCCGTTCCGTCGCGGCCACCGGGGTTCCCGGGCTGGCCACCAGTACGGCCAGATCCGCCAGGCCCTTGGCATCACGCATCCGGCCGTGCGGCCACGGTAGCTCACTGTCCACATTGCACCATCGCGGGAAAACGACGGGCGAGCCGGCACGGGGGCCAGCCCGAACAGACCGCGCCGGTGCAGCTCCGCGACGACCTCGAGCCGATCCACGTCGGAGCCCTCGAGTCGGGCCAGGGCGAGGCGGCTCGCCAACGAGAGCGCGAGGGCACCGAGTCCATCGTGGACGGCCACGGCCTGGCGCAGGTAGGCCGCGGCCGCTGGCCGGTCGCCGAGAGCGCCACAGAGCAGCCCCAGGTGGTGCGCTACACAGCCCTTGACGGTGACGGCCACGCCGGTCACGACGACTCGACCGGCATGAGGCGCCAGAGCCTCGCGCAAGGCGGTCGCCTGAGTCCGTACCGCGGGATCCGCGACGCCCCGGTCGAGGAGTCCTCTCAGGAGTTCGGCCGCATGGACCGTGTCGGCGAGCCACTGGCTGGCCGCTCCGGGCGGAGGTTCCACCAGGCGCGACTGCTCCTCGAGCGGCGCCACCAGCCGTACGGCCACATCCACCGCATCGGCATCGAGCGCGACCAGCGCGGCCATCCCGAGCACCTGTATGGACTGCGGGTCCGTAAACACATCGGGTGGCGCGGTCAGCTCGGCCCGGCGCCCCTGCCACGAACGAAGGTCCCAGAGCTGGTCCTGCCGCACATCACCGAATCCGGGCGCGGCGATCTGTTCGCCGAGTCGCGCGGCTCGTTCGATCAACTCGGCGCAGTTCGCTCAGGACGTCTGGCGGCGAGGGTCGGCTGGCCACACTCCGGACGGTAGTCCGACCGGGGTTGTCCGGACCCATGAGCCCAGCGAAGACTGATCGCATGCATCTGGCCACCGCCGCATGACGTCGCCGGGACGGGTCGGTCTCGGTACCATCACCGGCCAATGGCTGCGCCTTGGCTCGCTCGGCTTCGGTGGGCCGCCGGCTCACATCGCCATGCTGGAGCAGCTCTGTGTCCGGGGCCGGCGATGGATGTCCGATGTGGACTTCGGGCACGCGCTCGCCGCCGTCAACCTGCTGCCCGGCCCGGCCTCGACTCAGCTCGCGATCTACTGCGCCTGGCGTCTGCGGGGTGCCGTGGGCGGCCTGATCGGCGGCATCTGCTTCATAGCGCCCGGCCTGGTGGCGATCCTGATCCTCTCGGCACTACTGCTGGGCACCGCGCCGAACACGTACATACTGGGCGCCGCCGCCGGTGCCGGTGCGGCCGTGGCCGCGGTGGCGGTCCACGCCGCCGCCACGCTCGTCCCGGCCTCCTGGGCCCGGACCGGAGTAGCCCGCTCGGCCCGCGCGCGCTGGGTGCTGTACGTCGCGGTCGGCGCGGCGGCGTCGGCGGTGGTCGGCCAGTGGGTCGCGCTCGCGATTCTGGGCGCGGGCCTGGTCGAGGCAACGGTACGGGTGCGTCGCTCACCCGCGCTGATGCCAGCGTTGGGTTTCACCATGCCGGCGGCCGCAACGATGGCCGCGCTGACGTTCGTGGCGTTCAAGGTGGGCGCTCTGTCCTACGGCGGCGGCTTCGTGATCATCCCGCTGATGCAGTCCGATGCCGTGCACAGGTACCACTGGCTGTCGGAGAGCCAGTTCAACTCGGCCGTCGCATTAGGACAGATCACCCCGGGGCCGGTGGTGCATACGGTCGCCGCGGTGGGCTTCGGTGCGGCCGGCGTCGCCGGCGGACTGCTCGCGGCGGTCGTGGCGTTCGCACCGTCGTTTCTCTTCGTCCTCCTTGGCGGGCGGCGGTTCGACCGGATCCGGGACAACGCGTGGGTGCAGGCGTTCCTGACCGGCGCGACCCCCGCCGCGATCGGGGCGATCGCCGGATCGGCGGTGTTACTAGGCCTGGCCATCGGACACCTGTGGCAGGTCGGGGTGCTGCTGGCGGCCGCCCTGTGGCTGCTCGCGCTCCGGCGTGGGGTAGTCAGTGCCCTGGTTGGGGCGGCCACCGTCGGCCTGCTCGCCGCCGCCCTCGGCTGGCCCCTCACCTGACCGAGCACGCGACGGCCGATGGGCAAGGAAGGTGCCCTTCATGGCCAAAATAATCCGCGATAAAGGGCACCTTCCTTGCGCCGGGCTGCACGCGCCCGGAGGTCAGAACAGCTGCAGCGGGAACAGCTCGAACGACACCCCGAACCGGCAATCCATCCGGGAACCGGTCATTCGGGCGAACGACTCGAGGAACTCCTCGGGATCCATCTGCTGGCTCAGGCCACTCAGGTAGGCGTCGTGCGCCTTGAGCGACTCGATTCCCTTGACCAGGGTGTCGGTGATGTCGACGCCGTGCGTCGCCAGCGGCGAACCGGCCGCGAGCACCGCCTTGACCCCACCCCAGGGCTGGAGCCCTTCGTCGAGAAGGTCACGGAAGACCCACCGGTTGGCCGCGTCCCGCGCGGCGTCGAGGGTCGCCCGCCCGACCGCGATGTGGTCGGCCTGGTTGAGCATGCCGGGGCCGAAACTCTCCCGGAAGTTGCCGGTGATCGACGACGTCGGGGCGGTGCCGCCGGATCGCGCGCGGCGAGACTTCGACGCAGCGGCAGGCCGTACTCGAGCATGCCGTCGGCGCCGCCGAGGAACTCCACGACGTCGACCCCGACCACGGCCGCCGACGCCACCTGCTCGGCCTCGCGCACCCGGCGCGCCTCGTCGGGTTCCATCCCGTCGATGCCGGCCTCGCCGCTGGTCACCAGGGTGTAGATCACCGTCTTGCCCTGCGCCGTCCAGCGAGCCACGGCCGAGGCCGCGCCGTACTCCATGTCGTCGGGGTGGGCGACGATCGCCAGTGCCCGGTCCCAGTCCTCCGGCACGATCTGCAGCGGTTCGGGGTTCATTCGTCGCTCGATTCGCTCGTACGGTCGTGATCGTCGCCAAACTACCCGCCCGAGCCGCGTGGGCTGACCAGGAACCACCGACGTGGCCCGGTCGGGATAACGTTGTCACGCCCGTACCCATGGCCGAAGGACCCGAATGGCACTCGAGCGGCCCAGGCGCCCGACGATGATCGACGTCGCGCGACACGCAGGCGTGAGCCTGAAGACCGTCTCGCGCGTCGTGAACCAGGAGCCCCGGGTCGCGCCACACCTCGTAGACCGGGTGTTGAACGCCGTCTCCGAACTCGGCTTTCGGCGCAACCACATCGCCGCGACGCTTCGCTCGAACGAGGTGAGCGGCACGATCGGCCTGCTCATCGAGGAGATCGCCAATCCGTTCTATGCCGCGATCGCCGGCGGCGCCGCGGAGATCGCGGCCGCCAAGGACACGCTCCTGCTGACCGTCTCGTCCGAGGAGGATCCGGAGCGGGAGAAGTCCATGCTGCTGACCCTCTGCCAACGGCGCGTAGACGGGTTGCTCGTGGTTCCCGCGGGCTCGGACCATTCGTACCTTCGTCGTGAGGTCCAGATGGGCATGCCGGTCGTGTTCCTGGACCGTCCAGCCGGTCAGCTGCTCGTCGATACCGTCCTCATCGACAATCACGGTGGGAGCACGGCCGCGCTACAGCGGCTGCTCAACTCCGGGCATCGACGGATAGCTATATTATTGAATTCACCGACGATCTACACGATGCAGGAGCGGCTGGCCGGCGCCCAGGCGGCGCTCTCGACGGCCGGGGTGGGCTTCGACCAGTCGCTCGTGCGCTACGACGTCAAGGCGCCCGGCGACGCGGCCGCGGCCGTGCGAACGATGCTCGCGAGCCCCGATCCCCCGACCGCGTTCTTCTGCCTCAACAACCGGATCACGGTCGGCGCGCTCGAGGAGCTGTGGCGGGAGCGCAGCGATGCCGACCTGGTGGGCTTCGACGACTTCGAATCGGCGCATCTGATGCCCCGTCCGTTCGCGGTGGTCGCCCACGATCCATGGGAGCTCGCCCGGGTCGGCGCCGAGCAGCTGTTCCGCCGAATTGGTGGAGATCACTCACCCGCGAGGACGCAGATGTTGCCCACCACGCTCGTCGAGCGAGGCATGGCCGCCGTCGGCTGACTTCAAACGAAATCCACAAATCGTTATCGCCTACTCACTTTTGGTAGTCGGGCCTCGAGAGGCCCGGCTTTGTATGTGGTGCCAACGAATTGTGATGGAACCGAGGCCGACACCCGTTGACTGGGCAGGTACGCACGACCAGAGTGACGAACGATCGTCTGAGACAACGATGTCATGTCTTGATCGGAGGGATTGATGCGTCTCACCAGACGTGTGTCTGTCGCAGTGATAGCCGTCGCCGCGCTCCTAGCCGCCACCGCGTGTGGCGGCAGCAACGGTGGTACGTCGACACCTAAAGAGGTTGAGGTCTTCACGTGGTGGGCCGACGGCGGCGAGAAGGCCGGCCTGGACGGTCTCGTGAGCCAGTTCCAGACCGACTGTGCAAACTTCACTTTCGTCAACGGCGCGGTGGCCGGCGGTGCCGGCGCCAACGCCAAGCAGGTGCTCGCCTCGCGGCTGCAGCAGTCGGACCCGCCGGACACGTTCCAGGCCCACGCGGGCGCCGAACTGAACGACTACATCAAGGCGGGTCAGATCCAGGACCTCAGCCAGGAATACAAGGACTGGGGCCTGACGGACGCGTTCCCCAAGGGTCTCATCGACAACCTGACCGTCAACGGCAAGATCTACTCGGTGCCGGCGAACATCCACCGCGCCAACGTGATCTGGGGCAACAAGTCCGTGCTGGCCAGTGCCGGGATCTCCAAGGACGCCACGTCGCTCGACGCCTTCTTCGCCGACCTGGACAAGTTGAAGGCCAAGGGCGTCACGCCGCTCGCGCTGGGCCGTGACTGGACCCAGTTGATGCTCTTCGAGTCCGTACTGATCAGCGACCTGGGTGCGGCGAAGTTCACCGGCCTGTGGAACGGCTCCACCAAGTGGGACGGTTCCGATGTCACCAAGGGCATCGCCGACTACCAGAAGCTGCTGACCTACACCAACACCGACCGCGACACGTTCGACTGGACGGACGCGGAGAAGCTCATCATGGACAACAAGGCCGGCTACCAGCTGATGGGTGACTGGGAGGCGGCCGACCTCGACGCCAAGAAGTTCACCGGATACAGCTACTCGGTCTTCCCGGGCAACGGAAACACGTACCAGTGGCTCGCCGACTCGTTCGTGCTGCCCGTGGGCGCCAAGAACCCCGAAGGCACGAAGTGCTGGCTCAAGACCGTCGGCAGCGCCGCCGGGCAGCAGGCCTTCAACACCAAGAAGGGCTCGATCCCGGCCCGTATCGACGCGGTCGCGTCTGCGTTCCCGGCCTACCAGCAGGCCGCGATTGCCGACTGGAAGACCCTGACGCAGGCGCCGTCGTGCGCTCACGGTTCGGCCTGCTCGCAGGGATTCCAGGGCGCGTTGAACGCGGCCATGGGCAAGTTCTCCTCTGACGGGAACGTGTCCGGGCTTCAGTCGGCGCTCGTGGCGGCGGCGGGGCAGTTCGCGAAGTAAGACCGGTCCCTAGCAACCGGGCACGACAAGACACAAAGGAAAGAAGTAGGGTGCGCGCGGCGGGACTGCCACTGTCCCGCCGCGCCGTCCTCCCCGGCCCACGCCGCCACCGTGGCACCGGCCGCGGCCCAGCAAGGAGGGTTCGATGGCGACCACGGCACGCCCCGGGCGACTCGCGACGATCGGCCCGGGACCGTCCACTCTCGACCGTGCCCGGCGGCGGTGGCGGATCCCGCCGCGGATGCGCCGTTGGGGGCCCGGCCTGCTGCTGATCTCGCCGTCGCTCGTGGTGCTCGGAATCTTCGTGTACGGGCTGATCGGCTGGACGATCAACCTGTCGCTTCAGGACAAGCACAGCGCCCTGCCGTCCGAGGGGTACGTCGGGACTGAGAACTACACGAACCTGTTCACCAACGACATCAGCGACCGCTTCGTGCACTCGCTGAAGAACCTGGGCGTCTTCACCGTTGTCTTCATCGGCGGCGCGATATTGCTCGGCCTGTTCTGGGCCCTATTGCTCGAGCGCGGCACCCGGGCGGAGGGAATCTTCCGGACCATCTACCTCTTCCCGATGGCGGTGTCCTTTGTGGCCTCGGGTGTGGTGTGGCGGTGGCTGATGAACTCGGGTACGGGCGAGAACGCCGGCGGCATCAACGCCATCTTCTCCGGATTGGGCCTCGGCTTTCTGGAGAACCGTTGGTGGACCAACCCCGACTGGGGGATGGCGGCGATGGCGTTGCCGGCCATCTGGCAGCTGTCCGGATACATGATGGCGCTGTTCCTGGCCGGGTTCCGGGGCATCCCGCACGAGCTGCGTGAGGCGGCCGTGGTCGACGGCACGACGACGTACCAGCTCTACCGGTACGTCCTGTTTCCCCAACTGACACCGGTTGCCCTGTCCGCGCTGATCATCGCCGGGCACATGTCCATGAAGATGTTCGACCTCATCATGTCGGTGTCCGGGCCGCAGTACATCACCGAAGTGCCCTCCGTCTACGTGTGGCAGACCCTGCTCACCCAGGACCAGGCCAAGGCCGCCGCGATCTCGATCTTCCTGCTGCTGGTCGTGGCGCTGCTCATCGTGCCGTACCTCATTCACATCAACCGGGCGGAGAAGCGGTCATGACCACGACAGCTACCCTTCCGGGGCAGGATCTGGCCGCCGCCCCACCGCCACCCAGTCCGTCATCGCGCGGCTCCTCGGCCGTCGTGTGGCGCACAGTCCGATATGGACTGTTGATCGCGTTCGTCGTCGTGATGCTGATGCCGCTGTACGTGCTTCTCGTCACGAGCTTCAAGGCGGGCAGCGAGATCGGGGTCAACGGACAGTGGACCCTGCCCGAACACTGGACTCTGGCCTCGTGGCAGAAGGCGTGGAAAGCGCTGGAACCCTCGTTCCTGCGCACCTTCCAATTAGCCATCCCGGTGGCGTTGATCTCATCGTTCATCGGCGCCGCGAACGGATTCGTTCTCTCGCGGTGGCGCTTCCCCGGGGCGGACGTCATCTTCACCCTGATCTTGTTCGGCATGTTCATCCCCTACCAGGCCGTCATGATCCCGCTTGGTCAGGTCGTCCAGTGGCTGGGCGTGCCGCGCGGCGTGCCGACACTGATCCTGGTGCACATCGTCTACGGCATCCCGATCTGCACCCTGATCTTTCGCAACTACTACGCGACGATCGTGCCGGGCGAGCTCGTCGAAGCGAGCAATGTGGACGGTGCCGGCCTGATCCGGACCTTCCGGTCGGTAATCCTGCCGATCTCCGCGCCGGGCTTCGTAGTGACGATCATCTGGCAGTTCACCTCGTCCTGGAACGACTTCCTATTCGCGATCTTCCTGTCCAACACCCGCAACGGGCCGATCACCATTGCCCTCAACGCTCTGGCCGGGGCCCAGTCGCCCGACTATGCCGCGTCGATGGCCGGTGCGCTGCTCACATCACTGCCGACGCTCGTGGTCTACGTGCTGCTCGGCCGGTGGTTCATCGGCGGCCTGATGGCGGGATCGGTCAAGAACTAGGCCGGCTGAACAGGGCCGGCTCGAGCAGGGCCGGGCTCAGGCGGGCCTCAGAGCACGGATCCGACTCCGTGGCATCCTTGCCTTCGGGGCCGCGAGCGCGGCCCTCGGGAATGAGGCGGGCATGGCGAACCTGATCCGATGGGCCGGCGTGCTGGCGGGCTCGGCCGCGGCCGCCGGCGCCGTCATTGGCGCGGTGTGGGCGGTAAAGGACGTTCCGGTCCAGATGGGTGCCCGGGCCACGGGCGAACGGGCCGAGCGGATGCGGCGCTCGCCGCAGTTCCGGGACGGCAAGTTCCACAACTCGGTGCCGTCCTCGCTCGCCGAACTCGACTATCGCAAAATGGCCCGCGAATTTCTCCGTCGCGACCCAGTCCGTACGCCGTCGCACGCCGTGCCGGTCGTGACCGCAGCACCGGCGCCGGCGGAAACCGGTCTGCACGTGACCTGGCTCGGCCACGCCAGCGCGCTCGTCGAGATCGAGGGCCGGCGAGTGCTGCTCGACCCGGTGTGGAGTGACCGATGCTCACCATCGGCGCTGGTTGGGCCGAAGCGCCTGCACCCGATGCCGTACCCGTTGAACGCCTTGCCCGAAATCGACGCCGTCGTCATCTCGCATGACCATTACGACCATCTCGACATGCCGACCGTACGGTCACTGGCCCGCGACCAGTCCGCGCCATTCCTGGTGCCGCTCGGCATCGGGGCCCACCTGCAGCGGTGGGGCGTGCCGGAGACGCGGATCATCGAGCTCGACTGGGACGAGTCGGCCACGGTCTCCGGAGTCTCGTTCACGATCACGGCCGCGCGCCACTTCTCCGGTCGCGGCTTCTCGCGCGACGAGACGCTCTGGGGCTCGTGGGTGATCAAGGGACCGACCCGAAGCCTGTTCTACACCGGCGACACCGGCTACTTCGACGGCTTCGCCCGCATCGGGGCCGAGCACGGACCGTTCGACGCCACGCTGGTCCAGGTCGGGGCCTACGGCGAGATGTGGCCCGACATCCACATGACACCCGAGGACGGAGTGCGGGCCCACGTGGACGTGCGGGGCGGTCTGATGATTCCGGTGCACTGGTGTACCTGGGTGCTCTCGTTCCACCCGTGGAGCGAGCCGGTGGACCGGGTCTGGCGCGAGGCAAAGGAACACGACGTACACCTGGCCATCCCCCGACCCGGCCAGCGGGTCGACGTGGACAGCCCGCCCGAGGTGGACGGCTGGTGGACCGCCGTCGCGACGGCCCCAGCCGGAAGCTGAAGCGAGGCCCTTACAGCGAGGCCTCGTCGGCGGCGCGCTCCATCGCGGCCCGCTCCTCGACGCCGGATCCTTGCCGCAACGCCAGCTCCGGCAGGAAGCACACGACGATCAGTCCGATCGCCATGATGACAGCGGCGACCACGAACGCGGAGCTCATCGCGTCGGAGAAGCCCACCTTGAACGGATGCGCGAGCGGCGCGGCGAGCCGGCTCAGGAATGAGGTGTCGTCCACTGTAGACGAACCGCCACTGGCCGCGCTCTGCAGCAGCTGCGCCTGATCGGGATGCGCCCGCAGCGCGGTGGTGAACTCCGGAGTCGTGCTGGCCGTGGTGAAGGCGGACCGGATCTTGTCGGGCAGGGTCGAGAACAGGATTGAAAGGAAGACAGCCGCGCCCAGGGTGCCGCCCATGGAGCGGAAGAACGTCACCGATGACGTGGCGACGCCGATCTCCCGGGGCGACGCCGCGTTCTGCACCGCGACAATGATCGGCTGCATGTTGCCGCCGAGGCCGAGGCCCATAAGCGCCATGATCAACATCGTGCGCCACAGCGGCGTGTCCGCGCCGATCCGCGTGAACAGGACCAGGGCGAGCACCATGAACGACGTGCCCACGATCGGGAAGTAGCGGTACCGGCCGGTGCGGGAGATGACCTGACCGGACAGGATGGAGCCGGCCATGATGCCGAGGACGAGCGGAATCAGCTCGAGGCCGCCCCGGGTCGGGTTGGCCCCCTTGACGACCTGCAAGTACAGCGGGAGCAGCAGCAGACCGCCGAACATGCCCATGCCGAGGATGAAGCTGCTCGCCGTGCCCACCGTGAACGTCCGGCCGCGGAACAGCCGCAACGGGAGCAGGGCCTCGTCGCCGTACCAGCGCTCGATGAGGACGAAGGCGATCAGGCCGAGCAGACCTATCGCGAAGCAAAGAACCGACGACCCGGAGGTCCAGCCCCAGGAACGGCCCTGCTCGGCCACGATGAGCAGCGGGACCAGGCCCACGACAAGGGCGACCGCACCCGGCCAGTCGATGCGGTGGTCCTGGCGCTGGTGCGGGATCTGCAGCACGCGGCTCACCACGATCATCGCGACCAGCGCGATCGGCACGTTGATGTAGAAGATCCAGCGCCAGCCGGCCACGCCGAGGATCTCGCCGGTGCCGGCGAGGAACCCTCCGATCAGGGGCCCCAGAACGCTGGATGTGCCGAACACCGCCAAGAAGTAACCCTGATATCGCGCCCGCTCGCGCGGCGGTACCACATCGCCGATGATCGCGAGGGCCAGCGAGAAAAGACCGCCAGCGCCGATGCCCTGCAGCGCCCGGAAAGCGGCAAGCTCGTACATCGACCGCGAGAGCCCGCACAGCGCCGAGCCAACGATGAACACGACGATGGCGAACATGAAGAACGGCTTACGCCCGTAGATGTCGGAGAGCTTGCCGTACAGCGGGGTCGAGATCGTCGAGGTGATCAGGAACGCGGTCGTCGCCCATACCTGTAGCGAGAAGCCGTTCAGGTCGTCCGCGATGGTCCGGATCGAGGTCGCCACGACGGTCTGGTCCAGCGCCGCGAGGAACATGCCGAGCATCAGGCCGATCAGGATCATCACAATCTGGCGGTGAGTGAGCGCATCGTCGCGCGATGGTGCCGCGGACGTACCGCCTGTTGTTTCGGTCGACTGAGCCACGTTCCCACCGTAGCCCGGTGAGATCACGGTCTCAGCCGCGACCAGCAACACCCGTCATGGTCGTCCGAAACTGTGGATGTGCGTGTTCGCGTTCAGCAGCTGCATGCGAACCACGTCGCCGGCCCGGGGCGCGCTGACCACCTTGCCGTCGCCGACGTAGATCGTCACGTGACTCAGGTTGCTGTAGTAGAAGACGAGGTCGCCGATCTGGAGGTCGGCTCGGTTGACGTATGGCATGGATCTTCGTTGGTCGGCCGCGTTGTGGGGCAGGTACACACCAGCGTGCTGCCACGCCACCATCGTCAGGCCTGAGCAGTCGTACGACCTCGGGCCCGCGGCGCCCCAGAAGTATGGCTTGCCGGTCTCACCGCAGGCGAAGGCGGCGGCCTTGTAGCCGGGAGTGGGAAGGTACTCGGACGGACAGACCCATGGCCGGTACCCCCCGATGGCGCCACCCGTGCCGTAGGCCTGCACCCGCAAGGCCTGCAGTTCGGCCAGCCGGGCATCGATCTCCTTGCGCTTCACGTCGAGGTCGGCATCCTGCTTCGCGAGCTCAGCCACGAGTTCGTCGATCGGACCCTTCTGGCTGTCGAAGGCCACCTTCGCATGGATCACGGCGCTGAGCTGTCCGGTCTGCAGTCGCGCGACTCCGTCGAGGTAGCCCAGCTGCTCGGCCAGGTCATTGGGAGACTTCGCGCCAAGAATGGCGTTGAAGGCGTCGGCCTGGCCGCCCATGTAGGCGCGCGCCGCCATCGCACCGATCTTGTCCTGAGCGGCCTCGAGCTGCTTGGCCAGCGGGGCGATCGCGACGAGCAGTTGGTCCTGCTTCGCCTTGTTCTTCAGATACTGCTCATGGACCTGGTTGTACTGCTCGATCATCGGCTCGGCCTGCCGCCAGAGCTCATCCAGGTGCGCCTCGACCTCGGGGATGGTCGGATCCGCGTGCGCCTGGCCGGTCATGGCCATCGCAAAAATCACCGACAGTACGGATGCGAGCACGATGCGCAGAGGGCGGCGGTGCACTCGTGAGGGGAGCAACGCATGCTCTCCTTTGCCAGACCGGGGGCGGAGGACGGCGGAACCCTCACACTGTAGGAACTGGCTTCCCGCTCAACAACTACATGTCGGTACGGCATGTCGGTTCGGCGTGTCGGTACGGCATGTCGGCACGGCTGAGAGAGGCCGGCGTCGACCGGCCTCTCTCGACTGTCCAATGTGGTTAGTAGCGCAAGCGCGAGGAGCGAGCGCCAGCGATGTCCCAGCCGCGAGCGCGAGGAGCGAGCGCCAGCGATGTCCCAGCCGCGAGCGCGAGGAGCGAGCGCCAGCGATGTCCCAGCCGCGAGCGCGAGGAGCGAGCGAAGCGAGCCCCGCAGTCGCGAGCAAACGTGGCGCAGTCGCGAGCAAACGTGGCGCAGTCGCGAGCAAACGTGGCGCAGTCGCGAGCAAACGTGGCGCAGTCGCGAGCAAACGTGGCGCAGTCGCGAGCAAACGCGGTAAGGCGCTACCGCTGCGCGGTCGGCACCATCGTGGCCCGGGCCAGGACGTGTCCGAACATCATGAACCCCTGCACGGCCGGCCTCGTGCCCTCGCCGGCGCCGAGAGTCTCCACGTCGAGCGCGTGCACGACGATGAAGTACCGGTGTGGGCCGTGTCCCTCCGGCGGAGCCCCGCCGAGGAACTGAGCCCCGCCGGCGTCGTTGGGGAGCTGGATCGCGCCGGCGGGCAGGCCGGCCCCGTCCGGGCTTCCGGCGCCGGTCGGCAGCGACGTCGTGGTGACCGGGATGTCGTGAACCGCCCAGTGCCAGAACCCGCTGGGGACTGGAGCGTCCGGATCAAAGACGGTGACCGCGAAACTCCTGGTCTCGGCCGGGAAGCCGCTCCACGACAACTGCGGCGAGGTGTCTGTGCCACCCTCGACGCCGAAGATTCCGCTCATCTGCGCAGTCGGCAGCGGTGCGCCATCGGCGACGTCGGTGCTCGTGACGGTGAACGATGGGACCTGCGGCAGGTGCTCGTACGGGTTGTGCATGCTGGTCCTCTCTTAGGCAGATATGACGGACTGTCGCTGACCGTACCGTCTGAAGGGGACCCGTATCCTTCGGAACCGGTGCTCCTTGGTGCGCCCAGTTGGTCACACAATGGGCAGGCCGGCGTTCGACACTGCCCAGTATGTGACCAACTGTGGGGTCCTATCGCTAGACTGTCCACAGTGGATGCGTCGTCAGCCAGGTCCGGAGGACCGGCCAGCATCATGCTCGGGCCACGACCGCCGACTCGCGACCGCGACCGCGATGCCGAGCGCGATGGTCAGCAAGGCCGAGGCGAGCAATGTGAGTCGGCCGCCGATCCCGGCCACGATGGGGCCGCCGATCAGCGTGCCGAGCGCCGTGGACGGCGTGGTGAGCGCGCTGCGGGTGGCAAGCACCCGGCTGAGTAGGTGGGTTGGGCTGGATCTCTGGAACAGGGCGGTGCAGATCGCGGTGAACGGTCCGTAGATCACTCCGCCGACCGAGAATCCAATCAGCCCGGGCAGCACGGAGTCGGTCAGGCCGAGTGGCAGCAACGCGGCTCCCCAACCGATGATGATCGCAGCGACCACTGTCCACAGTGGCTGGTGTCGCAACAGGCCGGCACCGAGCCCGCCGATGATGGCGCCGATGCCGAAGATGGCCCAGAACAGGCCGAGGAGGGCGGCGGAGCCCTGGATCTCCTGGGCGATGTGGATCGGTAGGGCGACCTCAACCGGGCCGTACAGGAAGAAGAAGACGCAGGTAACCGCGAGCAGGGCGGCGAGCTGGCGATTGCCGAGGATGGCTCTCGCCCCGCTGGTTGCGGCGCTCGCCGGCAGCGGGATCGCGGGCCCGGACGCGGCCGACGGTTGGGCTGGCGATGGCGGAGCCGGCGATGGCAGGGCCGGCAATGGCGGGTCGGGCGGTGATGGGGCCGCCGATGATGGGGCCGCCGATGATGGGGCCGCCGATGATGGGGCCGCCGATGATGGGGCCGCGGATCTCGCCGCCGAGCGACACGTGACCGCGAGCACCGCGAAGCTGGCCGCATCCGCGGCGATCACCCAACCAGGCCCCGCCCACACGGTCAGGCCGCCAGCGAGAGCCGGGCCGACCACGTACGACGCCTGCTGGAACGTGGACAGCAGCGCGTTGCCGGTCACCCGGTCCTCATCGGGCACGAGCTCGGCGATCAGCGTGTACGCGCCGGCGTTGCCCCACGCGTGCAGCAATGACGAGACGGCCAGAAGGGTCACGTACGCGGCGGGCGTCAGTGCGCCCGCGATGGCCAATGCCGCGATCGTCCCGAGCGCAATCGCGCGCAACGTGGCATCCAGGCTCACCAGAGTGATGCTGGGCAGGCCGCGAACCAGCCGGGCCAGCGCCGCCGCACCGATCGTGGCGGGCAGGGCGTAGGCCGCCACCGCCAGCGCCGTCCATACTCCAGCCTGACCGGCGGGCGCGATGAGCACCGCGAGCCACGCGACGGCAACCAGGCTCATCCCGTCGCCGATCGCCGAGAGCAGCATCGCCGGCATGATCCGGCGCAGCACCGGCCGTCCTACCACCCGCCGGTACGCCCCGATCTGTGAGCGGAGGGCCTCCTGCCTCACCCGGCCGTCTCCTGAGTCGACAGATTCATGCCGGTGACGTTAGGTGTGCGCGGTCGGACACCGCTTCTCGATTCCTGATCGCTGCATGACCCGTGCTGCCCCACAAACTCGGCGGAGCAGGCCGACGGCGGGCGGCCACAAACCCCGGGACACAAGCCATGGGATTTGTCCACAGGCTCGTGACAACTGCGCATCCACAGTCCAGCATCATCAGAGTCCAGCATCATTGACGGAAACCCGACCGAAGGGCCAGCGACACCGAGGAGGCGACGTGGCAACCCGCGAGCAGGGCATCCACCGGACAGCGGCGGTAACCGTCGGCCTCGCGGTCGCCAGCCTCGCCGGCACCGCCGCGGTCGGCGCCGCGGCCGCCGCCAACACCACGCCCAAGCCGAGCCAGCCGGTTGCACCGGCCGATCTCCCGTCCGGCTCGGTCCCTCAGCCGTCGCCCAGCGAGTCTTTGATCTCGCCGCCGGGACCCGACGACGGTGGGCCACCCGACGTGATCACCATCGGCTCATGACGTCATCACTACCGACGGCAACCGCCGAATGGTCGGTCTGGAGCACGACGGTGCGGCTCATCGTGACCGACCCGGCACGGCTCGCCACGGCTCGGGCTCGGGTCACCAAGATCATCGACGACGTCGACCGCGCCGCCAGCCGGTTCCGCGCCGACTCGGAGGTACGAACGGCGTACCAGGCTGAAGGCGCGCCGGTACGGGTGAGCCCGCTGCTGGCCGAACTGGTACGGCTCGCGCTCGACGCGGCCGAGCGCACCAACGGGGATGTCGATCCGACGATCGGGGCGCGGCTCTGCGAGCTGGGCTATGACCGCGACCTCGATGACATCCCGCCCCTGGGCGCCGGGCCGCGAGTCAGCCTCCGCCTGGCCCCGGACTGGCGCCAGATCCGACTCGTCGGTGACGAACTGACCGTCCCGGCCGGGGTGCTGCTCGATCTCGGGGCGATCGCCAAGGCCTACACCGCCGACCGGTGCGCCGAAGCGGTCGCCACTCTCGGCTGTGGGGGACTCGTCAGCCTCGGTGGCGACATCGCGACCGCCGGGCCGGCGCCGCACACCCGCGCCTCACGAGGACGCACCGTGGCCCCCTCGGAACCAGAACCGGCACGGTACTGGCGGGTCCGCGTGCAGGACGGCCCTGGCGAGCCGGGCACCACGGTCACCCTGCCCGGCGGCGGCGCCATCGCAACGTCGAGCACCTTGCATCGCCGGTGGCGTCGGGGCGACCAGGTGCTGCACCACATCCTCGACCCGCGTACCGGCTGGCCGGCGGCGCCACTTTGGCGTACCACGACCGTCGCGGCCGACAATTGCGTGCGGGCGAACACAACCACCACGGCGGCCCTGGTCCGAGGCCGAACGGCACACGCGTTCCTCGGTGGCACCGGTCTGCCCGCTCGCCTCGTCGCCGCCGACGGCCGCGTGCACACCGTCAATCGATGGCCCGCTGACGGCGGTACCCCGGACGAAGCGGTGGCCGCGTGAACGAGCTTCTCTGGTATACGGGTCGCGGCGCAGGCACGGTCGCGCTGGTACTGCTGACGACCGTGATGGTCCTCGGCATTGTCGGGCGGTCCGGGCGGCCGCTGCCCGGGCTGCCGAGGTTCGCGGTCGCCGACGTCCATCGCAACGCATCGCTCGTTGCGTTGGCGGTGGTGCTGGTGCACCTGACTGTGCTCTTTCTCGATCCCATCGCTCAGCTTCGATTTCGCGATCTCCTCATTCCATTCGACTATGTCTATCGCCCGTTGTGGGTCGGGCTTGGCGTCCTCGGTATGGAGTTGTTGCTCGTCCTGGTCCTGACCAGCTTGCTGCGCCGCCGAATCGGTCCGCGCGGATGGCGACTGGTGCACTGGCTGGCGTACGCCATGTGGCCCATCGCCTGGCTGCACGGATGGTTCTCCGGTACGGACGGGGGCACCGCCTGGTTCCGTCTCATCGCGATCACCTGCGCGGTCGCGACCGTGGCCGCCGCCGCGTGGCGCCTGTCGCCCCGGTTCCTCGAGCTGGCCCGGCCGCAGCCGAGCCGCACCCGATCGGGGGTGTCGTGACGCACACCGCCGACCTGCCCCGCATCCGCCCCGGCGGCCCCCCGCGTGACCACCATCGGCTCCTGCCCGGAACGGCCACCCATGACCTGGAGACCCATCACGACCTACACGGCCCGCTCCCCTGGCCGAGCGATCCGACCGCGCTCATCAAGGCGGTCGAGGCCGCCGGCCTCACCGGTCGCGGCGGCGCTGGCTTTCCGACCTGGCGCAAGCTGGCCGCCGTCCGGGCCGGCAACCGGCCGGTCGTCGTGGCCAACGCCGCCGAAACGGAACCGGCCAGCCGCAAGGACCGCACGCTCATGGCCGAGGCGCCGCACTTGGTGCTCGACGGGCTGCAGCTCGCCGCCGAGGTGGTCGGCGCCCAACAGGCGTACCTGTACGCGAACGCCGAGTCGAACCTCGCGGCCCTCCTGGACCGCCGCCGCGAGGTGAACTGGGACCGGATTCCGGTGACCGTCCTGATCTCACCGAACGACTTCGTGGCCGGCGAGGAGTCAGCCGTCATCGCCGCCGTCGAGGGCCGGCCGGCGCTGCCCCGGGACAAACGGGTGCTCGTCGCCGAGTCGGGGGTGCGAGGAAACGCCACGCTGGTGCAGAACGTGGAGACGTTGGCGCACCTGGCGCTCATCGCCCGGCACGGGCCGCGGTGGTTCCGAGAGATGGGCACCGATGACGATCCGGGCACGTTCCTCGCCACGATCAGCGGGTGCGTCGTGAGCCCGGGGGTACGCGAATTCCCGTACGGTGTGCCCCTCGGCGCCACGCTGCACGCGGTGGGCGGCCCGACGGCGGTCGTCCAGGCCGTACTGGTGGGAGGTTTCCACGGTGCCTGGGTGCCGCCGGACGCGACGATCCCGATCACCCGTCGAACGCTTCACCCGTTCCTCGCCGCGCCCGGGGCCGGTCTGGTGATGGCGCTGCCGGTCGACGCGTGCGGATTGGTCGCCAGCGCACTGGTCGCCGACTACCTCGCCGACCAGAGCGCCGGCCAGTGCGGACCGTGCCGCATCGGGTTGCCGCAAATGGCGCAGGCCTTGCGCCAGTTGGCCGACGGGGAACGCAGTACGGTCCTCGCCGGCCGGATGGAGCGGTTGGCCGCCGCGGTCTCAGGCCGGGGGGCCTGCCACCATCCCGACGGGACGGCGCGGTTCGTCCGCAGTACGCTGCGCGCGTTCAAGCGCGAGGTAGACCTGCACCTTGCCGGCGGCTGTCGGGCCAGGGGCGGCGCATGACCCCACCTGCCCGCCCTCGTCAACCTGTCCGGCCAGCGCCTCGGCCGTTGGGACGGCTGCACATCGACTGGACCGCCTGCGACGGTCGCGGTCTGTGCGCCGAGTTGCTGGTCGAGCTGCTCGACCGTGACGAATGGGGCTACCCGGTTCCCCGCGACGGGTCCCGCGAGCCCCCTGTGCCGCCCCATCTTCGGGCCCACGCCGAGCGGGCCATCGCGAGCTGCCCCATGCAGGCGCTGAGTCTCGTTGGCGGCGGCGGACTACTCAGTTGATGCACGGGGGTACCCCGGATGAATGCCTCGTGCTACCCTCGCCCCGTACAAGTGGTTGTGGGTTCCCAGAGACTGTGACAGCGCCTGCGGGATGATATGGCCCCAGGCGTTTTTTGCGTGAGGACGGGATCCTGGTCGGTTCCGCGACCGCGGATTCGATGCACGAGCAAGGAGTTACGAACGTGGTTGTCGGCACGGTCAAGTGGTTCAACTCGGAGAAGGGCTACGGCTTCATTACCCCCGACGGGGGTGGCAATGACGTCTTCGCCCATTTCTCGGCCATCCAGACGAGCGGTTACCGCAGTCTCGAGGAGAACCAGCGGGTGGAATTCGAAATCACCCAGGGCCCGAAGGGCCCACAGGCCGAGAACATTCGGCCAGTCTGAATCTGAAACTTCGTCCCGTCGGCCGGTCCGCGCAGAGCGCGGACCGGCCGGCGCGCGTTACGGCCCTGCTCTAATTGGGGCGGGGCTGCAACGATTCACGGCGCCGTTGCGATTCACGGCGCCGTTGCGATTCACGGCGCCGTTGCGATTCACGGCGTCGTTGCGATTCACGGCTCGTTGCGATTCACGGCGCCGTTGCGCGATTGACAGCACCGTGCATAGTCGGGGAGCGGGACACCCCAGCCCGCACACCCCGGTTGTACGGAGTCGATATGAGCAGTTCGGCCGCGCTCGACCTCGTGTGCGGTGCCGTCATCCTCATCGGCATCTTCGGCACCATCATTCCCAACATTCCCGGCCTACTACTGAGCTGGGCCGGTGTGTTGGTGTGGGCTCTGTTCAGCGATACCGGACCGGCCAAGTGGTGGGTGCTCGGCGTGGCGACGCTGCTGGCGCTGTTCGGGACGGTGGCGAAGTTTCTGTTGCCGGGCCGGCACCTGGCCAAATCCGGGGTACCCGGTCTGACCATCTTCATCGGCACGGTGCTTGCCATCGTGGGCTTCTTCGTGGTGCCGTTCATCGGCCTGTTCCTCGGCTTCGTGGTGGGTGTCTACGTGGCCGAGTCCGTTCGTCTGCGCGGCATCGGGCCCGCCTGGCCTTCGGCGTGGAAGGCCATCAAGGCGGTCGGTCTTTCGGTTCTGATCGAGGTGGGCGCGGGCCTGTTCATCCTCGCGTCGTGGGGCGCAGCCGTCCTCTTCGGTTGAGCCCGCTCATTCGGCTAGGTCCGCCCATTCGGCTAGGCCCGCTGACGCGAGCAGGGCGAGCGCAACGAAACCCTGTGTTCGAGTTCACCACACTGCCGCCCAAACGACCGTGCCGGTGCCGGCGGAGCTGACCTAGCGTCAAGGACGTGCGCCGTCCCCCCGCCGCCGATGGTCCACTGTGTCCCGTCACCGCACCGCATACCGTCACGACACCGCATACCGTCACGACACCGCATACCGTCACGACACCGCGTACCGTCAGCACCGCCGGTCCCCGGGCTGGACCAAGCCGGGCTCCCTGGCCGCTGCGGCATCTGCTGCTGCTGTCGGCCGCCGTGTTCGTGTCGGTCACCACCGAATTGCTACCGACCGGGCTCCTGCCCGGCATGAGCCGCGACCTTCACGTATCGGCGGGCCGGTTGGGGCTGCTGGTCACGGCGTACGCGCTGATGGTCGCTCTGCTTGCGGCTCCGATCGGGCTCGCCACGGCCCGGTACGGTCGCCGCGGCATGCTGGCGCTGGCGCTGGCCGGATACGCGGTCTGCAACGCCATCACGGCGGTCAGCGATGCCTATCCGCTGACCCTGCTCGGCCGGGTCAGCGGCGGCCTGTCCCACGGTCTGTTCTGGGGCATGCTCGCGGGATACGCCGGCCGGATGGTGAGCCCCGACCGGGTGGGCCGCGCCGTAACAATCGCGTCCGCCGGCGGAACGGCGGCGGTGCTGCTCGGCGTACCGGCCGGGACGGCACTCGGTGTCGTTGTCGGGTGGCGGGCGGTCTTCGGCGGATTCGCTGTCATCGCCGCTGTGCTGACCGTGGTCGGGGCTCGAATGTTGCCGGCCGTGCCGGGCACCGCGCCGGGGGCCCGAGTGCGGATGAAGGACGTGGTCCGCATCCCAGGCCTGCTGGCCGTTGTCAGCGCCACGGCCGTGATCATGTTGGGCCACTTTAGCTTCATCACGTACATCGCTCCGTTTCTGTCCCGCGCCGGCGTCACTGAGGCGGGCCTTGGTCCGGCGCTGCTCGGCTACGGCGCGGCTGGCGCGCTCGGTCTCCTCATAGCAGGGGTCGTCGTCGACCAGCGGCTGCGGCCGGCCATGGTCGTCAGCGCGGCCCTGCTCGCCGGCACATTTATCGCATTGACTGCAGCCAATGTCATCGGCATCTCCACAGCGGTGGCGGTCGTTGGAGCCTCGGCGAGTGGATTCGCACTCGGAGGTCTCCCGGTGTTCCTTCAGGCGGCCACCCTGCGCGTCGCACCGGGTGCGGCCGAGGCAGCCTCGGCGCTCAACGCGTCGGCGTTCAATATCGGCATCGGCGGCGGCGCGCTGCTCGGGGGCCTCACCGTGGATCACTGGGGCACGGCGGCGCTGCCGGCGGTCGCCGGCACACTGACTCTCCTCGGCCTGGCGGTGGTCGTTGTCGGCCGGCGGGTCGGTTCGACCGCCGTCGCGGATGCATCCATCGCATAGTCTTGCGGCGTGGCTTTCTGGCGCTCACAACGCTCGCGCGTGCTGGTCGCTCTCCTTCTCCCGATGCTGTTGCTGACGGTGACGGCCTGCACGTCGAGCGGGCCGACTCGGCTGGACACGCAGGTCACCGACGACGTGGGTGCGCTCGACGGCCGTACCGCCGAGGTGAACGACGCCCTGGCGCAGCTGGAGAAGGACACCGGACTGCAGCTGTTCGTGGTGTTCGTGAAGTCCTTCGGCAGCCGGACACCACAAGAGTGGGCCAACGAGACCGCCGATCGCAGCGGCCTGGGTGACCGCGACGCGCTGCTCGCTGTGGCGACCGAGGACCGGGCATACCAGTACGTCGTCGACCCCAACTTCCCGCTGACTGATGCCCAGCTCGACCAGGTCGCGGCCACCGCGATCGAACCGGCGCTGCACGACAACGACTGGGCCGGGGCGGTCGTGGGCGCCGCCACCGGCTATCGCGCCGTGCTCGCCGGTCAGCCGGTGCCGCCGCCGAACATCGTGCCCGGTGATCCGAACCCCGGCGGCTCGAGCGCGGGCGGCATTGTCCTGGTCGTCCTGCTGCTGGTGGCAGCGGCGCTGGCCGTGGTGGTCTTCGTCCTTCGCGACCGGCAGACCCGGCAACAGGCCAAGGCCCGCCTCGCGGTTGATCCCAACGATCCCTTCCCGGGAGTCGCCACCCAGCAGCTCAACGACCGGGCGAACAACCTGCTCATCCAGGTTGACGACTCGCTGCGCACGAGCGAGCGCGAACTCGGCTTGGCCACGGCCGAGTACGGCGCGGAGGCCACGGCGTCGTTCACGGCGGCCGTCGCCAAGGCCAAGACCGAGGTCGCCGAGGCGTTCCGGCTCCGAATGGAGCTCGAGGATCTGCCCAAGGAGGACGAGGTCGGCACCCGCCAGCGGCTCGCCGAGATCATCCGTCGCAGCGAGGCCGCCGACGCCGCGCTCGACGCCGAGGCCGACGCCTTCGACGAGCTGCGCCAGTTGGAGTCCACATTGGACCAAACGATTCCGGCCCTGACGCAGCGCCGGGCGGCGGTCGCGGCGAAGCTACCGGAGGCGCGTGCGGGTCTGGACCGGCTCCGGGGCGAGTTCACCGGCCCGGCACTTGCCGCCATCGCCGGCAACCCGGATCAGGCCGATCAGCGCCTCCAGTTCGCCACGTCCGCGCTCACCAAGGCCGCGGCCGACAGCACCGCCGGGCGCCGACCGGCCGCCGCGCTGTCCGTGCGGGCGGCTGACCAGGCCCTGGACCAGGCCGACGAGCTGCTCGCCGCGATCGGCACGACGGGAACGGACCTGCGCGCCGCCAAGGAAGGCATTCCGGCGCTCCTCGCCGAGATTGAGTCCGAAGTAGACACCGCGAAGGCTGCCCAACATCCCGGACCGGATCTCGCGGCTGCCGTCGCCACCGCGGAGCGCGCGCTGTCGACCACCCGGCAGGCCGTGGCGGCGTCCACTATGGACCCCCTCACGGAGCTGCGTCGGCTCCGGGACGCCGACACCGCACTCGACCAGGCACTCGGTGCGCTCCGGGCGGCCGAGGAACGGGCGACTCGTGCGGCGGCGATGCTCGACCAGGCGATCGCCGCCGCCCGCGCGGAGATCTCGGCCGCCGCCAACTTCATCAACACCCGCCGGGGCGCGGTCGGCCCACAGGCCCGGGCCCTGCTCGCCGAGGCCCAGCGCCTTCTGGCCGAGGCGGAGGCGCACGCCCCGCAGGACCCGGTGACGGCGCTCGCCGAGGCACAGAAGGCGGACCAGACCGCCGAGCAGGCCGGGCGGGCGGCTCAGTCCGATGTGGACGGATGGTCGGGTTACGGGCCACCTGGTGGTGGGTTCGCGGGTGGCCGATCCGGTGGCATGGACGGCCTCGCGGGCGCGATCCTCGGCGGGATCCTGATTGGCGGAGCCCGCCGCGGCGGCGGGCGTGGCTGGGGTGGCGGCGGGTTCGGCGGCGGCGGCGGGTTCGGCGGGCGCTCGCCCGGCGGCTTCGGCGGCGGCAGCCGGCGCGGCGGCGGCGGCCGCTTCTAGCCCGCCCACCCTGTCGCTCGCCCTGTCCTTCGTGTTGATCTAGGGGAGATCAGGGTGCCCGGAGATCGACACACCCGGATATGGCCTAGATCATGAGGACGGTCGGAGGGAGGCGAGCCGGGAGGAGAGGAACGCGCGCTCGGCGTCGTTGTCGGCGAGATCCAGTGCCGCTTGGTACGCCGCCGACGCCTCTCGCACCCGACCCAGGCGACGGAGGAGATCCGCCTTCGTCGCCGGCAGGTAGCGGTAACCCGCGAGACGGCTGTCCGACTCGAGCGCGTCCACCTCGGCGAGCCCGGCGGCCGGTCCCCGTACCATGGCCACCGCGACTGCCCGGTTGAGCGCCACCACGGGCGACGACCAGACCCGCAGCAGCTCGTCGTAGAGGCCCAGCACCTCGACCCAGTCGGTCTCGGCGTAGCTTGGCGCCCGGGCATGCACGGCCGAAACCGCCGCCTGCAGCGCGAAACGACCCGGCGACCCACCCCGCACCGCCGACACGACGAGCTCGTGCCCTTCCGCGATCGCGGCCTGGTCCCAGAGCGAGCGGTCCTGCTCCTCAAGCAGCAACATCCGGCCGGTGCTGTCGGTACGGGTCATCCGGCGGGCGTCGCTGAGCAGCAACAGGGCGAGCAGTCCACGAACCTCACGTTCGTCGGGCATCAGCGACCACAGCATCCGGGCCAGGTCGATCGCCCGCTCCACCAGGTCGACCCGTACCAATGTGCCACCGGATGGAGCGGTGTGTCCGGTCGTGTAGAGCAGGTGGATGACGGTGAGCACCGCATCGAGTCGATCCGGCAACTCCGCCTCGCGCGGCACCCGATACGCGATGCGGGCGGCGGAGATCTTTTTCTTGGCCCGGGTGACCCGGGCGGCCATTGTGGACTCCGAGACCAGAAACGCCCGGGCGATGTCGTCGGTGTCGACGCCGCACACCAGCCGGAGGGTCAGGGCGACCTGCGCCTCGCGGGCCAGCGCCGGGTGGCAGCAGGTGAAGATGAGTCGCAGCCGGTCGTCGGGGACCACGTTCTCCTCTCCACCATCGTCGACGCCGCTGCTTTCATCCACAGTGGACTCAACCAGCAGCGGAAGCTTGTCGCGCATGGTCTGCTCCCGGCGCAGGGCATCGATCGCCTTACGCCGGGCAGTGGTAGTCAGCCACGCACCGGGGTTGTTCGGCACGCCGTGGCGTTCCCACGCCGAAAGCGCCGAGACGTATGCATCCTGGACGCACTCCTCGGCCAGGTCGATGTCGCGGGCGACGCGCGCCGTCGCGGCGAGCACGAACGCCCACTCGCGACGGTGCGCCTCCGCCACCGCAGTGGCGACATCGGTCATGCAGCCTCCGCGGTCATGCCCGCCGTCACTCGAACGACATAATCGGCCGGACCTCGACGCCGCCGCGCGGGGCCGGGCAGAGCTTGCCGATCTTCAGCGCCAAGTCGAGGTCGTCGGCCTCGATGAGATAGAACCCGCCCAGGGCCTCCTTGGTCTCGGCGAAGGGCCCGTCCGTCACGACGTCCTTGCGGATAGTGGTGGCGGTCGCCGTCGGCTGCAGCGCTTGGCCGCCGACGATCTTGCCGCCAACGGCCTCGACCTGATGGCTGAAGTTGTTGTGCTGGTTCATCAGGTCCTCTATCTCGGCCTCCGACAGTTCTGTCTCGCGCTCGTAAATCAAGATCAGATACTGAGCCATCACGGCTCTCCTTTCCGCTGAAGTCGATCCTCTACCCGATCGACGGGCGCGTCGCGACCGAATCGACAATGCCCGGACAGAATTCTTGCCCGACTCGTCGGCCCGCGACAGGGACGAGGCGGCCGATAGAGTCGGCCGCATGACGGTCGACGTTGAGGTGGTCCGCGAGCCGACCGAGGAGCTCGTGTCGGCATTCGGCCGGCTCCTGCCCCAGTTGTCCGGCTCCGCGCCGCTGTTGGACGAGGCCGCGATCGCCCGAATGCTCATCCACGACGCGAATACCGTCTTCGTCGCCCGGATTGACGGTCACATCGTGGGCACGCTGACCCTGGTGATGGTGCCGATCCCCTCCGGCCTGCGCGCCCGCATCGAGGACGTCGTCGTGGACGCCTCGGCTCGCGGTAATGGCGTCGGCACCGCATTGACGATTGCCGCGATCGGGTGCGCCCGGTCGGCCAACGCCCGTACCGTCGACCTCACCTCGCGGCCCGACCGCGACTCGGCCGGCCGCCTCTACGAACGGCTCGGCTTCCGCGAACGCGACTCCCGCGTATACCGCCTAACTGAGTATACCGCCTAACTGAGTAACATGGCGCTCGCTGGGCTCGCGCCTGGCCCGGGGCTCTTGGCCGGGGCGGACGACTTAGCAGTATTCGGCGCCGGAGTTGAACGTGCTGCGCAGGTAGAAGGCGTCCGCGGCGGCCATCGAGAGCACCTTCTTGGCCGCGTCGAGCTCGAAGAGGATTCCGCCGCCGGAGAGTGTCTGCACGAGGAACGCCGAATTCGCGCCGCGGGTCAGTTCCTGCGTCGTCAACCCGGCGTAGATCGTCTTCAGATCGGCCAGCGTCGTGCCGAGCCACGCCCCGGACGGGGTCGGGATCGCATCGGACCGGTTGATCAACAAATACAGCTTGCCGTCCTGGCGGAACGACATCCGCACATCCCGCCACACCCCGACGCCTCGAGCGAACGTGTTGTTCGGGCAGACTCCGCCGGTGGTGACTTCGTCGAGGCCGGGCTTGGCCTTCAGCGCCGTCAAGGTCAGGCCCAGCTGGTACGGCCCGGCCCCGTCGGTGGAGAACTCGACCAATTCCGGGGCGGACGTGCTGGCGCTCGCCGACGGGTGCCCCGACGTTGACGTGGTGGCGCCGGACGTCGTGGCGGAGCTTGCGACCGTGGGGTTGTGGTTGGCTGCCCGGAGCTGCAGCCCGCGACGGCGAACGCCGCGACAAGGGTGACGACAACGAGCCGACCGAGGGGTTTCACAGCCCCCAGTGCAACCGATCGCCGCAACCCCTTGCAAGACCGCCCGGCAACTTCTTCATCTCTATTCAGGCATAAGCCGCTTTGACGTCTCGCGGGGGTCAGCACGGCGGCGGCTGCCCTGGTTATCGTGGCGCCGATGTGTCGAACGGGGGTTGGACATGACACTCATCAGCGTCGATCCAGAAGATCTCCGCGTGGCCGCAGCCGACATCAGTTGCGCCGCCGCACTTCTCGAACGCGGTCGTGAAGTCTCACGAAATGTCGCCGTGACGCGCCATCCAGGCTGGTCGATGCAGGCCGAGTTGGCGGCGGCGGGTCGCGCATGGGCCGAATACCTGAGCGGGCTGCGACGGTCGGTCGAGGACACGGCCACCCGCCTGCGCGCGGGCGCGGAGACCTACGCGGACAGTGAGTGGCACGCGGTCGCCGCCGTTTGGCGCGGCGGTGGCGGACGGTTCGAGTGAGCACGCTGACCTTGGGCGACCTGCTCGCCGCCGACCCGGAGCCCTTTCACCGCAGCGCCAATGCTTGGGCAACGATGGCCGCCGATCTCGACCGTGCCTCCGACGCGTACGCCCGGGGCCGCTCCCGAGCCGAAGGTGGGTGGCCGGCAGGGTCGGGTGCGCAGGCCGCAGTACAGCGCCTCACTGCCCAGGGACACCAGCTCAGCAACGCGCACCAGCCCGCCCGGCGCATCGCCGACGCCATGGAGCATCACGCGTACGCGATCAGCGATATGAGACTGCGAGCCGCGCAGACCGTCGAACGCATCGAGCGGGCCGGATATCGGGTCGACCGGGCCACCGGCGCGGTCAGCGGCACCGGCGACACGTCCGACCCGGAGACCGAGGTGCTCCGGGCCAGACGAATCTCCGGGATGACGCACGAGATCGTCGAGCTGGTCGGCCGGGCGCGAGCGCTCGACGCGCGAACCATGGCGGCGATCCGGGCCAACCAACCGCCGTCCGGGTCCGGATCCGGCGCGATGATGGCCGGCCCGATGATGGCCGACCCGATCGGCCGCGATGCCGTGGCGCGTCAGCGCGGCCGTCCACCCGCGGACGTGCACGCCTGGTGGCAGTCGCTGCGCCCCGAGCAAAGGGAGCAGGTGCTGCGTGACTATCCCGACATCGTCGGGTGGCTGGACGGCTTGCCGGCGGCCGACCGCGACCGGGCCAACCGCACCGCGCTCGTCAACCAGCTCGCGGCGTTCGCCGCGCACGACGCCGAGCTGACCCGTCAGCTCGATGAGGCGCTCGGTCCCTTAGCCGGGCGCCGGCACATCGACTCGGTCATGCCCTTCACCGAGCGCTCCCACATTGCCGCGCTCCGGTCTGAGCTGGCGGACGTGCACGCGAGCGAGGCGGGATTGCGCGCGGTGCGGGACAAGCTGTCCCAGTTCGGCGATCGGGCACTGCTCATGGGCATCGACGGCGGCGGCGACGGCAAGGCGATCGTGTCCCTGGGTGATCCGGACCGGGCGCGACACACCGCGGTGTTCGTGCCCGGTATCAATACCGACCTGCTCGACATCGGCGGCGACATGGACCGGGTCGACAACCTCCGCCGCGAGGCGCAGCGGGTGGCGCCGTACGGCGACGACGTGGCGGTGATCTACTGGCTCGGCTACGACACCCCGGGCACCCTCGATGCGCTCGGGTACGGTTCGTCGCGGGCCGGGTCGCACGCGTTCACGCCGTTCGTGGACGCACTGCGGGCCACCCACCAGCCCGATGGCGCGGCCTATCACGTGAGCGCGGTCGGCCACAGCTACGGCACGACGGTGATCGCCGAATCGGCGCTCGCCGGCGCGTTGCGGGTCGACGACATCATCGCCGCAGGGAGCCCGGGCATGCACACCGACCGGGCGGCGAAGCTCCACATTGACCCGCGCCACGTGTGGGGTGGCCTGGCCGAGGGTGACCTCATCGGCGGCGGCCTCGGCGACCTTGGTTTCGTGCACGGCGAGGAGCCGACCGACAAGGCGTTCGGCGGCAACCGGTTTGAGGTCGACACGCACGGACACAGCGCGTACTGGACGGCGGGCAGCGCCAGTCTCCATAACCAGGCGGCCATCGTCGTCGGCCGCTACGACCTCGTCGGCTACTACTTCGGCAGCGCACCAGCGTGACCATGGGCTCGGGCGCGGCGCCGACTCCGTACGATCGCTCCGATCAGGATTGCGGCCACGACGATCCCTGGTCCACAGTGGACGGCGGCGACACCGAGCAGGCTCGGTCCACCCCAGTCGTTGGCGTAGCTAGTCGGATCACCGGCGTCTATCTGGAACGGCCAGGCGACCGCCCGGGCCATAAGAAACACGCCGAGCAACAACCCGACGATCGTCAGGACCTTCTTCATGTCGCCGACGCTAGGCACGCGCGGTCGCCGGCGGCATCGGGGACGTTCCTTAATGCGGGCGCTCGCGCGAAGATTCACAGGTGGCGTCCAGACTGCCGCGCTAGGTTGGGGGTTCGGGAGATCGTGTGTGGCGGAGTTGGGGATGGACGAGAACAGAGCACGGCGGGTCGTCGACGCCCTGCGCGAGCGTGGCGTACCGGCGCATGTGGCCCGCACCGGGGTTGGCCAGATCGGCGTGCGGGTGGTCATCTTCGACGGGCGTGAGGCGCTATGGGACACCGATGGCGCGGCCGGGCTCGAGGCGACCGTGCTGCGCGACGGCACATTGGTGGGCTTCGTCCCCATGATCGCCGGCTCGGAGCAGTTCGACGAGGAGCAGATCATCGACGCGATCGCGCGAACTGACTACGACCAGCCGGTCGCAACGCAGCGCCGCGAGCCGCCCCCACCGGGTGAGCCCTTGCCGTTCGAAGGCGGCTTCTTCCGCCGGTTCCGGGACGGCTTCCGGGAGTAGCTCCTGGACGGCTTCCGGGCGTGGGACCGCTCGCGGCCATCGAAGGGTGGCTGCGGAACAATCGAGGCATGGACACCAAGCCCGTGAACCTCGCGGTCGCCCTCGCATCCTTCGACGACATCTACAGTCCGCGCATCGTCGCCCGAATGAACAACTACGACGTACGCGTCGCCCATGCCAAGGGTGAACACGTGTGGCACTCGCACGACGACACGGACGAGTTCTTTCTGGTCCTCGACGGCCAGTTCGATGTGGCCCTCCGGGATGCCGATGGCGTCGAGACCACGGTTGTACTGCGCCAGGGAGACACGTTCGTGGTGCCGAAAGGTACCGAGCACCGCCCCTCCTCGCCGGGCGCGTCGATCCTCATGTTCGAGCCCTCTGGCACGTCGAGTACCGGGAACTATGTGGGTGATCTGCCCGGCAACATCGACCGCACGACCGGGCACGACCTGTGAGCCCTGGCCTCTCAGGTTTGGCTTGATTACGGTCCGCGACCATCATCCGCCCGCGTGTCGTGAACCATTAGCTGCTCTCATCCGGATTACCTTGCTGGAGGCATTCTTTCTGCCGCGCTGCTCCGACAGGCGACGACGCCCACTCGGACCTGCGGTTTCGCGCTGTCATCGGGGTCGAAAGCGCCTCCGCCGAAAGCCACATAACCGTACTTAAAGGCGTCGCAGTGAGCAGGTGAAACGTGCTGAGCGAGACCGGGCCTCGTAAGCTTCCCCGCGTGGTTGGTTGGGTCAAACTCGCCGGACGGTCCTTCGTCGCCGCCGGGCTGATCGCGGCCGCGCAGCTCGGTGCCGCCCAGGCACTCGGGTTGCTCGTCTGGAGCACGGCGCCGACGCCCGACGTATGGCGCCGCCAGCTCACCTGGCTGCTGTTCATCTTCGCCGCGGCGGTGCTGGGCGGCGTCGCCGGCGGCCGGCGGAGCGTGCGGGCGATCCGGCAGGCGATCGCGAACCGTCGGGCCGACGCCGCGGCCGCGCGCCACTCGGGTCTGGTGGCCCACAAGAAGGGAATGCGGGCGGCCCGACGGCGGGCCGTCGCCACGGCCAAGGACAAGACCGTGGACAAGGCTCGGCGATTCGCCGCTGGCGCGAGCCGGGTGATCGCGACGGTGTTCGCGGTGTTGGGAGCGGCGGCCGCATTCACTCTCGTCTGGTTGTCCGCCCGCCAGGCGTTGGAGCCGGCCGACCTGCGGGTGATGGCCACCACCGCGGGCATCGGCATCGCGGTCGGGGCGGTCGTCTCCTTGCTCTCCTTGGCCGCCGCGCCGATCGCGGCCAACGCCGCCGTCTGGCTCGGCGGGGTCTGGATGTTCGGGCTGGCCTCCGTTGGCATATCCATCGCGTCGGATCGGCCGACGGTGACGCCTCGCCTCGGTGTACTCGATGCGCCGAACCTGATCGGCCCCGACGAGTGGTGGCTCGGGCCGAACCTGATGGTGGCTGTCGCCGCATTGTTCGGCTTCGCGGTCGCCGCGACCGCCCGCTGGGTCGGCACACGCCGGCTCACCATCGCGCTGTCTGGCCTCGCCGGACCGGCCATCGTCGCCGCCGGATATCTGGTCGTCGGGCCGGCTGGTGAGCTCATGTCGAGCTATGTCGCTGCCCTGCTCGCGGCGACCGTCGGACTCCTGACGTCCGCCGCGACGGCCGCAGCGCATCGTTCGGGCGAGCCCGCCGCACCGCCGCAGCCGGCCGCCCTGACGAGCGGGGCCGCGGCCGTTACCGCACGGGCGCCGCTGGCCATCGAGTCCGGGCGAGCCGCGCTCTACCCGGCCGCCGCGCCGTACCCGGCGCCGGCCGCCGCGGCGCAGTACTCAGCAAGCCCCTACCCCACCGACCAGTCCCCGACAACGACGGGACGGAAGCGCGCTGGCCGGGCCACCACGCCGTCCCGAGTGGACGCTCCGCGCTACCCGGCCACTGAGCCGGTCTACGTGGCGCCGCCGAGGTCCGCGCCGGTCGCCCCGGCCCGCGTGTCGGCCCCAGTGCCCGTGCAGCGACCGACACCAGCGCCGCCGCCGCAGCCAACCCCGCCGCCCGCACCGCCCCAGCCCGCGATCCCGGCGGCCGGACCGGCCCGGTTGCCGGAACCGTTCAGCCAGCCGCCGGCTGCGGCGCCGCCGACAAAGCCCGCGACCTCCGCCAAGACCACCGCCAAACCCCCCGCCAAGACCGCCGCCAAGAGAGCGGCCCCGGCGCCCGCAGCCGTCACCTTGCCCGCGAAGCCATCGAAGTCACGCCGTCGCGGCAAGGCTGACGCGCCAGCGTCGGCACCCCCGGTACGGGCCGAGCCGGTTCGTCACGCCAAGAAGGACATGCCCCGGACCACACGCCCAGCCGAGGTGGTCGCCGTGGCGGCGACCCAGCCGTCGCTGGGCGCGACATCGGCGGCCGCACCCGAGCCGAAGGGTCGCCGGGCCCGTCGACGCGCCGCGAGGCTGGCCGCCGAGCGCGCGGAGATCCAGGCGCGCCTCGATCGTCAGATGGAGCGCGACGCGAAGGCGATGGGCAAGCGCGAACGCGAACACGTCGACTGGGTCAAGCACCTCGTCAGCCTGCCCGACGACCCGACGCTCACCACGCGCCGGAAGTAGTTGCCGCCGTTCAGCGTCGGGACGAGGCCACTACCTTCAAATCGGCCGTTGCGCGTAAGGGTCGGCCGTTGCGTTTCGGGCGTGAGTCGAGCCGACCGGTCTTGGCCGAACGATCGGTAACGCTCTGCTGCGCCGCCTGCTCAACCTCGGCCACCAGCGCATCCGCGTCGCGCAATGCCTGCTCCCTGGTCTGCGCGGCCCAGGCAGCGGAGCGAGTCAGCACCTGCTCGGACCGGGCCAGCGCGGATGCGATGACCCGCTCGTGCTGCGCCTGCGCGGACGCCAGCAACTCCTCGGCATCGCGCCGCACGCGGGTGCGGTACGCCTCCGCCCGGGCCACCGCGTCTTGCCGGTCCCGCAGCCGTAGCGTCCACCGCTCCTCTTCCTGGCGGAGCTGCTGTTGACGCTGCTCGGCCTCGGCGATCACTCGGGCATGCTCGGCTTGGACGACGCGCACGTGCGCCTCGGCCGCCTCCCGCTCGCGGGTGGCGTGCTCGGCGGCCGCGGCTCGGATCGCCTCGGCCTCCGCCTGCGCCTCGGCCAGGATCTGCTCTACCCGTGGTCCGAGATGACGGAACGAGACCTCTTCATCCACGGTCGGGCGGCGCCGGAGCACGGCGAGTTCTTCATGCGCCCGCTCGAGCTGTTCGGACAGACTGCGCACGTCGGCCGCGAGCTCGTGCTGTACAGCGGCGGCCGCCTCGACCTCGGACTCCATGTAGTTCGCGTACCGGTCTACCTCGCGAGCGTCGTAACCGCGGAAGGCCAACCGGAAGGACGGGGTCGTCGCGACCTCCGACAGCAACGGAAGCGTTTGGGTATCAACCACGCCCGAATCCTCCCATCTCGTCACGATCAAGCCGTCTGAAATAGACAGATATCAGGCCCGCGACGGCTCGGCCGCGTTGGCCGCGGTCTTGGCCTGCTCCGCGGTTTTGGCTTGCTCGGCAGTCTTGGCCTGATCGGTCGGCGACATCCGTACGGGCGCGGCCGCCTCCCCGCCGTTGTTGGACTTCGGCGCCGCCGCGTACAACCGGGCCACGTGTTTCTCCGCCGCTGCCCGCACCTGGGCCGCCGCCTGCTCGGCCTGGGTACGCACCTGGGTCGCGGCCTGTTCGGCCGCGGCGGTGGCCTGGTGTGCGTGCTGCTCTGCGGCTGCCCGGGTCTGGTGCGCGTGTTCCTCCGCCTCTTCCCGGGTTTCCCGTGCGTACGTCTCGGCCGATTGCGCCATCGTGGCCGCATCCCGCTCGGCCTTCGCTCGCAGGGCCGTCGCCTGCTCGGCGGCGTCGGCTCGGATCCGGCCGGCTTGACCGCTTGCCTCGGCGATGAGTCGGCGGGCCTCCTGCTGCGCCGCGGAGATGATCTCTTCGGCCTCCGCCCGGAGCTTGCGGGCGTACGTCTGCGCGTCGCCGACCTCCGCCCGCACCGCCTCGAGCCGCTGGGCGATCTTGACTTCGTCCTCGGCCCGTCGCGCCTGTTGGGTGGCCTCGTACTCGCTGACCTTGCGCGAGAACTCGTCGCTGACCTTCGCGCGCTCGGCCACCAGCGCGGAGCGCTCGGCCTCGAGGCCGTCCGCCGCGGCCGCGCGAACGGCCTCGGCCTGCTGCTCGGCCTCGGCGAGGATCTGTTCTACCCGTGGGCCGAGGTGCCGGAAGGACACCTTGTCGTCGATCGTTGGTCGGCGCCGAAGTTCCACCACCTCAGCGTGCACCTGGTGCAGTTGGTCGGAGAGTGTGCGGACCCGGGCCGCGAGTTCGTTGCGCTCGGCCACCGCGGCGCCCAGTTGGGTCTCGGCGATGTGGGCGTACTGATCGACCTCCCGCTTGTTGTAGCCGCGGAAGGTCAGGGTGAAGGTGGGCTCCGTCTCCAGTGGCGAGGCGAGGCGGAGTCTGCTTGATTCAGCGGCCATGCCGCCATGGTCACACCGCTACGGACCGGGCGGATCCGTATCGACGCATCCGCCCGCCCACATCACCCAACAGGGTGGCGTCCATTGTGGACATCAGATCAGTGGACACCGGATCATTGTGGACATCCGATCAAGGAGCGCGGTACCGGCGGACTCCGTTGGTGTCACCGGCGCTCAACCGACGCTGTGCGACGAGGAGGTCGAGATGGGCCGCCGTCTCGGCGACCGCAAGCATCTGATTGAACCGGTCAAGATCTGCGAAAGCCTTACGGCGCCTGGTCCAGGAGAGTAACTTCGCGGTTTCGAAGGCGGTTCGGGTACGCGGGCCGATTGCCGCGAGTGAGTCGTCCAACCGGCGACTGTGGTGGTCGAGCAGGTCGTCGATTCGGTCGTGCGTGCTTGATCGGATCGGGCCGTGTGCCGGCAACAATCGCCGATCCGGCAACTCTCGCACCAGCCGAAGCGACGCCAGGTAATCTCCGAGCGCCAACTCGACCGGTACCGCCTCGAAACCAACCGACGGCGTGATGTGCGGCAGCACATGGTCGCCCGCGAACAGGAGGCCGGCCGCCTCGTCGATGAATACAACATGCCCTTGCGTGTGCCCGGGAGTCGCGACGACGCGCAGGGTCCGGTCGGTCAGCACAACGTGCTGGTCATCCGTGAGCCACTCGTCGGGAGGGCTCCAGTCGGCCGGGTCGTGTGGCGGCTCAGCCACCCGGCTTCGGAGCCAGGCGACAATCTCGTCCGCGCCATACCGGATCAGATTTGCGATGTGCTCGGTGAAGGGTACGTGCGAACGGCTGTTCAGCAGTTCGATGGCCGGCCGCTCGCCCTCCCCGAGCGAGATCGCCAAGCCGCGGTGCTCGCGGCGTAGGGCGACCGACATTCCGTAGTGGTCGCGGTGGACGTGCGTGACCAGAATCCGGCGGACGTCTGTCAGATCCCGCTCGAGGGCGGCGACCGCCTTCACCAGCGTCTCGCGGTCGACCTCCCGTCCCCAACCCGAGTCGACGAGGACGAGGCCGTCGTCGGTCGCGAGCGCGTACACATTGACCGCTCGAAGGCCGTCATGCGGCAACGGCAAGGGGAAGCGGTAGACGCCCGGGTCGACCTCGAACACGCCTTCGCGGGTCCAGTCCCCGTCCGGGTCATCCACCTCGACGTGCACGTCGGTCTCCTCACCCTGCCTGGCCAGAGCATAGCCAGACCGCGGTACGGCCGCTAACTGTCCACAGTACTAACCATCCACAGCGTTAACTGTCCACATTGGATGATGACTCAGGCGAGGTGCCCGCCGACTTTCGTGTAGCCGCGCAGCAGGTCGCGGGCGATGATCAGGCGCAGCATCTCATCGGTGCCCTCGAAGATGCGAAACAGCCGGACCTGCCGGTACCAGCGCTCGATCGGCAGTTCCCGGGTGTAGCCCATGCCGCCGTGGATCTGCAGCACGCGATCAATGATGCGGTTGACCGCGTTGGCACCGAAGAGCTTGCACATCGAGGAGACGTGCCGGCCGTCGATGCCCTGATCGACTGACCAGGCCGCCCTGAGCACGAGCCACCGGGCGGCCTCGAGTTCGGTCTCGGAGTCCGCGATCATCCACTGGATGGCCTGGTTCGCCCCGATCGGCTTGCCGAACGTCTCCCGGACGTTCGCGTAGTCAATCGCCATCTGCAGCGCCCGTTCGGCGATGCCCACCGCGTGCGACGGGATGATGTAGCGACCTTTGCCGATCCACTGCATGCCCAGACCGAAGCCCTCGCCGATCTCACCGAGGATGTTGCGCGAGGGCACCCGCACGTGGTCGAACGTGAGCTGGGCCGGCCCACCTTCGCCCATGGTCTGGATGAAATCCGAGGTCCACCCCATGTCGCGGTCCACGAGGAATGCGGTCGTGCCACCGCCCCGGGTGCCCTTGTCGCGGTCGGTGACCGCGATCACGATGGCGAAGTCCGCCTCGTTGCCGTTGGTGATGAAGGTCTTCTCGCCGTTGAGGATCCAGTCGTCGCCGTCAGGGTGCGCGCTCATCTTGATGTTCGCGGCGTCCGAACCGGCGCCGGGCTCGGTGATGGCGAAGCAGGAGATCCGCTCCCCCTCGATCGTGGGGATCAGGTACTCCCTCTTCTGGTCCTCGTTACACAGGTACAGGATGTTGTCCGCCTCGCCGCCGAACCGGAAGGGCACGAACGAGTGCCCGATCTCGGTCCAGATCAGTGACTGCATCACGGCCGGGAGGTGCATGCCGCCGTACTGCTCGGGTGTGGACAATCCCCAGAAGCCGAACGTGCGGGCCTTGAGCTGAAGCTCGCGCAGTTCGTCGCGGCGCAGGCCCGGCTCGTGCCTACGTTCGCGGCGCAGGACCTCGTCCTCCAGCGGCATGACCTCTTTACGGATGAAGGTCCGAGCCGTCTCGCGAATCGCTCTCTCTTCGTCGCTCAGCGAAAAGTCCACCACTGCTCTCCGGTCTGCATCGTTGGAACGACGCTCTGCCTCCGATCGTGCCCGCTGTGGCAGAGTCGGTGAAGACCTGGACCCGATGCTCGTGACACTTTCGCCCTCACCGCCCTACAGTAAAACTTGCAGTGTTAGTTTTCCGCACCGAAGGTGGTCGATGATGCAGTTCGTGCCTCGCAGCCGTACTGAGCTCTACATCGGTGGCCAGTGGGTTGCCCCGGCCGGTGCCGGCACGCTCGAGGTCGAGAACCCGTTCACCGAGCAGGTGATCGCCACCGTCCCGGCCGGCGAGGCCGAGGACGTAAACCGGGCCGTGGGGGCGGCGCGGGCGGCGTTCGACCCTTGGGCGGCGCTTGCCCCGGCCGAGCGGGCGGCCCACCTGCGGCGGCTGCTCGAGAGGCTGACGGCTCGGACAGAGGAGATCGCGACCACGGTCGCGATGGAGGTTGGCACGCCGATGCCCGTGGCGACCCGGATCCAGGCTGGCCTTCCCTTGACCGTCCTGGCCAGCGCCGTCGAGTACGCCGAGCGTTGGCCGGCCGAGGAGACCCTCGGTAACACGACCGTGGTGCGTGAGCCGGTCGGTGTGGTCGGCGCGATCACACCGTGGAACTATCCGCTGCACCAGGTCGTGGCCAAGGTCGGGCCGGCGCTGGCCGCTGGCTGCACGGTGGTGCTGAAGCCGGCCGAGCTCACCCCACTCGTGGCCTTCGCGCTCTTCGACGCGATCGACGAGGCGGGCCTGCCGGCCGGGGTCGCCAACCTGGTCGCCGGCACCGGCGCGATCGCGGGTGCGGCGCTCGCCGCGCACCCGGGCGTGGACATGGTCTCCTTCACGGGCTCTACGGCCACCGGCGCGCTTATCGCCAAGCTGGCCGCGGACCGCATCGCGAAGGTATCCCTCGAGTTGGGCGGCAAGTCGGCGAACGTGATCCTCGACGACGCCGAGCTGGAGAAGGCGGTCAAGGTCGGCGTGGGCAACGCGTTTCTCAACGCCGGCCAGACCTGCACCGCCTGGACGCGGATGCTGGTGCACCGCAGCCGCTACGACGAGGCGTTGGCCCTGGCCGCCAAGGCCGCGGGCGGATACCTGGTGGGCGACCCATTCGCCGACGGGACCAGGATCGGTCCACTCGCCTCGGCGAACCAGCGCGAGCGGGTACGGGGCTACATCGCCACCGGGATCGCCGAGGGCGCTCGGCTCGTCGCCGGTGGGCTCGACGCCCCGGTACCAGACACGGGCTACTTCGTCGCCCCCACGATCCTGGCCGACGTCGACCCCAACGCCACCGTCGCCCAGGACGAGATCTTCGGACCGGTCCTCGTGGTCATCCCGTTCGACAGCGACGACGAGGCCGTCGAGATCGCCAACAACTCCCGCTACGGCCTCGCGGGCGGCGTGTGGTCGGCCTCGCCTGACCGCGCCCTCGCCGTGGCCCGGCGGATCCGCACCGGAGCGGTCGACATCAACGGCGGCGCCTTCAACCCGCGGGCCCCGTTCGGCGGCTACAAACAGTCAGGCGTCGGCCGCGAGCTCGGCGAGCACGGGTTGCTGGAGTTCATGCAGGTGAAGGCGATCCAGCGGTGAGCCTGGTCCGCGCGCTCGTCGCCGCCCGGGACGACGCCGAGCCCGCCGTCATCGACGTGGACATGCCGCCGGTCGGTCCGGCCGAGGTCCGGGTCCGGGTCCGCTCGGCCGGCGTATGCCATTCGGATCTGTCGATGTTCAACGGGACCTTGTCGCCGTCGTTCCCGCTCGTGCTCGGGCATGAGGGCGCGGGCGAGGTGATCGAGGTCGGCGACGCCGTGAGCAAGGTGGCCTCCGGTGACAGGGTGGTGTTCAACTGGTCCCCGTCGTGCCGGCAGTGCTGGTTCTGTACGCACGACGAGCCGTGGCTGTGCGAGCGCCAGGGCGGTCCGTCGAGCGGGCGGGGTCGGACCACCGACGGCCAACCGCTCAACGTCACCCTCGGCGTCGGCGCCCTCGCCGAGGAGGTCGTCATCGGGGAAGGGGCCGTCATCCCGGTACCGAAGGACGTACCGGACGACCAGGCCGCACTGCTCGGATGCGCCGTTCTCACCGGGTTCGGCGCCGTGCGCAACGCCGCCGCGGTCGCCGCGGGCCAGACCGTGGCCGTGATCGGGCTCGGTGGCGTCGGCCTCTCGGTGATCCTCGCCGCTCGCGCCGCCGGCGCGTCGACCATCATCGGCGTCGATGTGTCCGCGGCCAAGGAGGACTTCGCTCGCACCGTGGGCGCGACCGACTTCGTCGTGTCCGACGAGGCGCTGCCGAAGACGATCCGGGGTCTTACCGACGGGCGCGGCGTCGATCACGCCTTTGAATGCGTCGGCCGGTCCGTCACGATCGGCGCGGCGTGGCGTACTGCGCGCCGGGGTGGGCAGGTCACCGTGCTCGGAATGGGCCGCCGCGACGACATGGTCCAGCTCGGCGCGCTCGACATCTTCCACTGGGCCCGCACGCTGCGGGCGTCACGGTACGGCTCGGCCGATCCTGACCGGGAGGTGCCGGCGCTGGCCGCCGACGTCAGGAACGGCTCACTCGATCTCAATCCATTGATCAGCCATCGCATCCGACTGGAGAACGCGGTCGAGGCGTTCGGTCGGATGGAGCGCGGTGAAGGCGCCCGCTCCGTGGTCCTGTTCGACTAAGGCTTCGGCTCAGCGGAGGCCGGCGGTGAAGGCGGTGGCGAGCAATGCCGTCACGGTACGCACCATGACGCCGGTCGCCTCCTCGACTCCGAGGTGCAGTTCGTCGCGCATCATCGACCAGGCGGCCCAGGTGCTCGCTACCGTGAGCGCGTGGAACAGCTGCTCGCTTGCGCTCCCGGAAGCGTCCAGCTCCTGGGCGAACAGGTCCTTGATCTCGCGCTGCACCCGGTTGATGTTGCTGGCGCGGTTCTGGCGCAGCTGGGCCGAGAACGGCTCGAGCAGCTGCGCGGCGCGGGCCGACGGGGCGATCAGCTCGAGGATGCGAGCCCGTTGCCGGCAGAACCCTTCGATACGGCGGGCGAGCGGCAACGCGGGTGACACGGCCCGGAACTCCGCGTCCTGGCGTTCGCTGAGTCGCTCGCCGGATGCGCGGAAGAGCGCCTCCATGTCCTTGAAGTTGGCCCACAGCGCCCGAAGCGAGACACCGGCCCGCTCCGCGATGCGCTCGCCCGTGGGCTTGAGATCTCCCTCGCCGATCAGAGCGAGGTGGGCCTCGACGATGGCGTTGCGGGTGCGTTCGGCACGAGCGGTGCGCCCGTCCACGCGCGGCGCGACGACGTCGGTCATCGTGGCCCTCACCCCACTTCTCAACCGAGCGGCCACGTTGCCGGCACGAACGGGGTACGCGCCACCCCGTTCACCAGCAACGTGCACTGACAGTGTAGACGTCTTCGCGCCAATAGGCCCCCAGCCGAACGGTCGGTCGAGATTCGCCGGCTGGGAAACGGACGTTGGCCCGCAGCCGAGCGTGGGAGCTCCGACAATCTGCACTATGAGTGCCAGATTTTCATTTCATCGGAGTGGGCCGCCCCGGTCGGGACAGCCCACCCCATGCGTGCGTCGGTGCCGTTAGGCGGTCGGCACGCCGTTCTCCGGTGGCACGGCCGCGGCCTCGGTGTACTCGGTGATCGGGGCCGAGCCGGCGTCGGTGACGTAGGCCGGGCCGAAGTAGTCCTGCACGCCGCCGGTCACCTTGGACAGCCGGATGCCGGTCAGACCGGCGTGGCTGGTGGCCGAGTAGCCGTACGGCACGATGCCGGGGCCCTTGAAGCCGCCGCCCTCGATGGCCCCGATCAGGCCGTCAACGGTGATGTTCTTGCCGGCCTTCTGCAGCGCCTGCACCACGAGGTATCCGACGGACATGCCGTAGAGGATGTTGCCGTCGAAGGTGGCGCCGCTGTTGTAGTCGTTGTTGATCTTCTGGAACAGCTTGATCCACGGGTCGGTGGTGGCCTGTAGCGAGGGCAGGTAACCACCGGTGATGAAGCCCTCGAGCAGACCCTTGGCCGCACCGAGCGTGGTGGAGACGGTGTTGTAGTCGCCGCCGACGCCGGACGCGATGAACTGCGGTTTGTAGGCCAGCGTGGCCGCCTTACCCATGGCCAGCGCCGTGAAGCCGGGGATGGTTGCGAGCACGACGACCTCGCAGCCCGCGGTCTGCAGTGCGGCGATCTGTGGGGCAACGTTGGTGTTGCTGGTTACGTAGGTCTGCTTCGCCGTAACCGAAGCGCCGAGGCCCTTCTCGAGTCCGGCCAGCGCGTCGCGACCGAAGTCGTCGTCCTGTCCGAAGTGGCAGATCTTCTTGCCCGACAGCGACGCGGTGTTCTTGATGTAGTTACCGAGGATCTTGCCCTCGGTGGTGTAGTCCGGCTGGTAGGCGAAGGTGCCGGGGTACTTCGAGGGGTTGTTCCAGGTGGTCGCGCCGGACGCCACGAACAGGTCCGGGATCTGCTTGTCCTTGAGGTAGTCGAGCACGCTCGTGTGGGTCGGGGTGCCCAGGCCGTTCAGGATGGCGAAGACCTTGTCCTGCTCGACGAGTTGCCGCACGTCGGTCTGCGTGGTGGCGGGGTTGTACCCGTCATCCATGATCTTGTATACGATCTTGCGCCCGTTCACGCCCCCGGTGGTGGCGTTGACGTAGTCGAAGTACGCCTTCGTCGCCGGCGCGATCTTCGAGTAGCCGGCCGCGGCGGGGCCGGTGAGCGGCTGGTGCGTGCCGAACACGATCTCCGTGTCTGTCACACCCTGCGGTGCGGTGTACGGCGTGTTGGTGTTGTTGTCGGAGGAGTTGCTGCACGCGGCGAGCGCCGCGATCATCGCCGCCGAGCCCGCGACGGCTACTGCGCGTCTTGCCAGGCCTTTCATGGTGGTGGCACCGACCTCTCTTCGTTGGGACTTCTTCTTCTCCTGAGTGGGGTACTCGTGACAGGTCATGCTGGGCGCTGGCCGCGGGACCGGATCAGGCCGGTAAGCCGCGACCACAGGCGCCGCATCAGGTTGTGAATGCCACCTGGTGCGGCGATCGTGACGACGATCAGGGCGAGGCCGAGCAGCGCGAGGGGAACGTTGCTGGTCAGCTGTTGCTTGACGGTTGGGCTGGCGTCGATGCGTTGGAGCAGTTCGGCCGTGGCGATCGGGAGGGCGACGATGAACAGCGCTCCCCAGGCACCGCCGGCGAGGCTGCCGAGCCCGCCGACGACCACGGCCAGCACCAGGAAAAGCGAGATGTTCAGGTCGAAGTAGCCCGGCAGCACGTTGTTGGTCAGGTAGACGAACACTCCTCCGGCCAGGCCGGCCGTGCCCGCACTCACGACGAACGCGACGACCTGGGTGCGGGCGACGTGGATCCCGGACAGTTGGGCCGCCACCTCGTCGTCGCGGACCGCCCGGAACATGCGGCCGTACCGGCTGCGGATCAGGTTCGCCAGAAGCAACACCACGAGGCCCGCGGCAACGATGGCGACCCAGGCTCGCCATTGGCCCGCGGGAAACGCCGTGCCCAGGTTCGCGGGCGGACGCGGTACATGGACGCCGAGGCCCTGATTGCCATTGAAGATTTCAAATGTGTCCGTGACCGCGTAGATGATGATGCCGATGGAGAGGGTGACGCCGGCCAGGTACGGTCCGCGCAATCGCGCCGCCGCCAGCCCCACCAGGCCACCGACCAGTACGGCCGCGACGACGCCGACGAGAAGCGACACGATCGGCGTCCAGGGCGCCGCCGTCGGATCCGCGGCGGCCGCGAACCGGCCGCTGGCACTGGCCGGCGGGGCGACGGTGAACCCGCGGTTGTACAGATAGTTCTGCGTGAACGCCATGGCGTACCCACCGACCGCCATCAGCGCCCCGTGGCCGAGCGAAATCTGGCCGCTGAGTCCAATGAGGACGGTCAGACCGGCGGCGGCGGCGAAGTACGCGACGAACTTGCTGAGCGGGAACAGGCGGTAGTCGGGAAGTATGTATGTGAGCGCGATGCCCGCCGCGATCACGATCAGGGCGAGCACGAGGTGGCGCAGCAGCGTCGACCCGTCCCGCCCGAAACCGAAGGAACGCGTCGCGACCTCGGCCCTTCCGAGGAGGGTGGACTCGGCTGGCGCCGGGCGGTCCACATCGGTCAGTCCACCGTGCTCCGTCGTGCTCATACCCGCCTCGCCGCGACGCCAGAGAAGAGACCACCGGGGCGCACCAGCAGCACGCACAGGAGCAACGCCAGCACCGTAATGCTCGCGAGGTTGGGGTTGTGCGCATAGCCGGTCACGTAATTGAGCACCAGGCCTAACGACAGCCCACCGATCACGGCGCCGACCGGGCTGTCCAGGCCCCCGATCACCGCGGCGGTGAAGGCGGACACGAACACGGCGTCCATCGCGGTCGGGTGCAGGCCCAGCTCCGTCGGCAGGATGAGCATCGGCGGCGAGTCCACCCGCCGCCGCCGCGAGGGCCCAGCCGATCGTGGTCATCCGGGTGACGTTGATGCCGAGCAGCCGCGACACCTCGGGCGCGAACGCCGATGACCGTAGCCGCAACCCCAACCGGGTCTTCGAGAAGAGCAAGGCCAGCAACGCCACGAGCAGGGCCACGGCCGCGAAGACGAACAGCTGGTACGGCGACACGGTCTTCGTATCGCCGACGGTGAGGACCGTGGTCGAGAACGGCGTGCCGATCGGGAGGTACTCCGAGCCGTAGACCACGCCGAGGATCGCCTGGACCACCAGCACCACACCCAGCGCCACGATGACCGCGTCGAGCGGGCGCTCGTGCCCGGTCCACCGCATCGCCGTGCGTTCGACCAGAGCACCCAGTACCGCGCCGCCGATGAGCGCTGAGCCGAAGCCGAGCCAGTAGTTGTGCGTGTGCAGGGTGACCGAATACGCCACGTAGGCCGACGCCACCGCCATCGCACCCTGGGCGAAGTTCACGATCCGCGCGGCTCGCCAGATCAACACCAGCGCCAGCGCGAACGCGGCGTAGACCGCGCCCTTCGCCAGTCCGTCGGCGGTGAGGAAGATGAACCGGTCCAAGTGCCTTCCTTCCAACGTTTCGCGGAGGCGTCCAATGTGGTCAGAAACCCTTTGCGGTCAGAAATCCTTTGTGGTCAGAAACCGAGGTATGCGTGGCGCAGGTCCTGGTCGTCGCGCAGCTGCGCCGCCTTGCGGTTGACCACGACCCGGCCCAACGACATGACGACGCCCTGGTCGGCGATCGACAATGCGCCGCGGACGTTCTGCTCGACCAGAAGCACCGTGAGCCCGCTGCTTTCCCGCAATTGCTTGAGCAGTGCCATGATCTGGGCGGTGACCTTGGGCGCCAGACCCAGCGACGGTTCGTCGAGCAGCAGCAGTCGCGGCCGCGCCACCAGCGCCCGGCCGACCGCGAGCATCTGGCGCTCGCCGCCGGAAAGCTGATGTCCGGCGTAGCTGCGGCGCCGGGCCAGCGGTTCGAAGAGCTGGTAGACCTCGTCGAGGGCCCGACCGTCGTCGGCCCGGTCCTTGCGCCACAACCCGCCCAAGCGAAGGTTTTCGTCAACGGTGAGCTCGGCGACGATGCCCCGCCCCTCCGGCACGTGCGCGATGCCGAGCCGCACGAGCCGCTCTACCGCAACCGTGGTCAGGTCCTGACCCTCGTAGACGATCGAACCGGCCGACGGTCGGACCAACCCGGAAACCGTACGCAGCAAGGTGGTCTTGCCAGCGCCGTTGGCGCCGAGAACCGCCACGATCGAACCGGCCGAGACGGTCAGGTCGACGTCATGCAGGACCTTGATCTGGCCATAGCCGGAGCACAAGCCGCGCACCTCCAGGATCGGGTCACTCATGCGGACGCTCCACTGACCTCGCCACTGACGTCGCCGCCTACCTCGGTACCGAGGTAGGCCTCGGCGACCGCCGGGTTCTGCTGGACCTCGGCCGGGCTGCCGGTCGCGATGACCCGACCGAAGTCGAGCACAACGATGTCATCGCAGACCTTCATCACGAAGTCCATGTGGTGCTCGACCAGGAGCACCGAACACCCCGCACCGGTACGGCCCGGCAGCGCGACAACGAGCTCGGCGAGCGCGTCAATGTCCTCATGAGACAGACCACCGGCCGGCTCGTCGAGCAGCAGCAGCCGGGGTTTGCCGGCCAACGCCCGGGCCAGCGCCACGCGCTTGCGCAGCGCGTAGGGCAGCATCGCCGGATACGCGGCGGCGTACTTGGCGGCACCCCATCTCGTCCAGCAGTGCCATCGCTTCGGCCTTGAGTCGCCGTTCGTCGTTGTCGCTGCGAGGCAGGCCGAGCAGCGCCGACCAGAACCCGGCCGTGGCGGTGTGCGTGGCGCCAGCGACGACGTTCTCCAGTACCGTCATTCCGTTGAACAGGCCGACGCCTTGCAGTGTTCGGGAGATGCCGAGCCTGCTGAGCTGGTGGGGACGGGGTCGCAGCGGGACGCCGTTGAGGGTCATGGTCCCGGCGGTCGGCCTCACGAACCCGCACACCACGTTGAACAGCGTGGTCTTGCCGGCCCCGTTGGGACCAATGACGCCGATGATCCGGCCCGGCGTAACCTGCAGCGAGACATCCTCGAGCGCCACGAGACCGCCGAATCGGACCTCAATGCCCTGCAGGGCAAGCGCAAGGCCCTGCTCGGTCAGTTCCCCTGACGGTCTCATCGCACCTCGGTCGTCATCGTCGGTTGGTGAATGGCATCCGTACCGGAGCACCACCGGGTTTCAGCGAGCTCCTGGGGGTTATTGCACTAGGAGTGTACGTTTGACAATCGCCTTGTCAATGCTCTCGTTGCGCAGCCGTAACGAAACAGATTCCAGTGACCGATGGTGCGGTGTTCTCATTGCGAACAAAGTGGCGTGTGGTCGTAGGGCGCTGTCGTATCACGCAGTTTCCTGCATCGTGAATGCACCTGCCGAACCGGTGTCACAACCGTGATGGACCAGTAATGGTCATGTGATGAGCAGGCGGCGGGCTATCGCAGCGCATGGGCTCCGGTCTTCTGGGGGATGCCGTCGAGGAGGTGGTCCAGCCGGTCCAGACCCTCGATGTCGGCGTCAGCGGTGTAGTCCTCCGGCTGGGTGTGGTCGAGGTTCGGCGATATCTGCAACAGCTTGAAGATAGCTGTGAGCGCGACCACGATCACCAGATTGACCGCGAGCGTAATCAGTCCGATGTAGACACTGACGTTGGTGTCGATGCCCCATTCGGACAGTGCCCACATCGACCCGCCGAAGTGCTCCTTGACGACGACGCCCCGACTGATCTGTGGCGTGTTGTAGAGCAGGAACAAGGAAAAGCCCAGCCCGACCACCATGCCGACCATCAACGCCCAGCGATGGAACCAACCGGTCATGATGCCTAAGAAGACCGCCGGCACGATCTGCAGGATGAGGACGCTGCCGATGGTCTGGAAGTCCACCGAGAACGTCGGGTCGAGCAGGAGGATGACGCCGGCGGCGCCGAACTTCACCGCGAGCGAGGTCCACCGGCTGACCTGGGCCTCCTCGGCCGGTGTGGCCCGGGGCCGGATGTACTCGACGTAGATCGACCGGGTGAACAGGTTCGCCGCCGATATCGACATGATCGCCGCCGGGATCAGCGCCGCCACCGCGATGGTCGCGTACGCGATGCCCGCGCTCCAGGCGGGGAACACCGCCTGGAACGTTCTCGGCATGATCGTGTTGAGGTCGGTACCGATCGGGATGACACCCCTTGGCCACTGCGAACAGACCCAGCAGCGCCATCAGGCCGAGCACCAGGCAGTAGACCGGTAGGGCCGCCGCGTTGCGCTTGATGGTGTTGCGGTCCTTGGCCGCCAGCAGCGCCGTGAGGATGTGCGGGTACGCGAAGATCGACAACGTGGACCCGATGATCAGTGTGAGGTACGCGACCTCGCCCGGAGCGCCCGCGAGCAACACGTTCGAGGCGGGGTTCTGGTCGTTGGCGAACCGCCCGCCGGCCGCCTCGAACGTTTGCCCCCAGCCGCCGGACATGGCTACGACGAGCACGGTCGCGAGCACAAGCCAGACGAGCAGGACGTCCTTCGCGATGGACAGCAGGGCGGGAGCACGCAGGCCGCTGCGGAACGTGGAGATGGACACAACCGCGAGTGCCGCGAGCAGCGGCCACTCTCCGTTGACGCCGATGACCTTGAAGACGGCCTCCAGCGCGAGCAGCTGGACCGCGATGTACGGCAACGTCGCGACGATGCCGGTGACCGCGACGACCAGGCCGAGCGGCCGGGAACCGAAGCGCGCCCGGATGAACTCGGCCGAGGTGACGAACCCGTGCGCGTGCGCGACCGACCAGAACCGGGTGCTGACGAGGAACACCAGCGGCGTCGTGAGCAGAGCGAAGGTGATGGCGTAGAAGCCGATCGCGCCGGCACCCCACGAGAAGGCCGGAATCGCCACGAACGTGTACGCCGTGTAGGACGAGCCTCCGATGAGGAACCAGGTCACCCAGTTCCCGAACGCGCGCCCACCGACGCCCCACTCATCGAGGTTGTTGATGCTCGTCCTGGGCCGTCGCCACCGGGAGGCGAGGAACGCCACCACGATCATCGCGGCGAGCAACAGCAGGAAGACCCCGATCTCGACCTGCCGGTCCGTCAGCGATCCCATCGACGCTCCCGGCCTTGGTCAGCTGGTACACCGCGGTTACGACGACGATCATCACCAGCACGCTGACCAGCTGGTACCAGTAGAAGAACGGCAGGCCGAACAGGCGCGGGCGTATCGCGGTTGTAGAAGGGAACCAGGAGCGGCATGACCGTCGGGATGAGCAGCAGCCAATGAAACCCGTGGCGGCGGCTCGGCAGCGGACGGTTCTGACTGACCGGACCCTCCCAGCTGTCGGCGAGATGGCGGGGTCCGCGCCCATCCCGGACGGGTGCCACAGCCGTTTCGGGATCACGGCCGAGCGTCTCGGGATCACGGCCGAGCGTCTCGAGATCACGGCCGAGCGTCTCGAGATCACGGCCTAGCGTCTCGGGATCACGCGCTAGCGCCTCGAGATCACGCGCAAGCGTTTCGGGATCATGGGCGAGCGGCCCCCGCCGAGGAAGTGGCACGGAAAAACCCCCGCCACTCGTCTGGTCTGCCACTGAAATCCCCCTCGTCCTGATTGACGGTATTCAACGTGTGACTGCACGACCGTTTGCGGTCGCGCAGTCACTAGGAGCGACGGCTGATGTTTCCGGTACGCCACCTCCGGGGGACTATGCCGGGTCGGCGCGGAAGCGCGCAACATGTCCCGCCTTCGCCTGGTACGCAATGGCGCCTGGTACTCAACGCCGCCTGGTACTCAACGCCGCCTGGTACTCAATCGCGCCTGGTACTCAGTGGCGCGTGCTACTCAATGGCGGAGTAGACAAGCTGGCGAAGTTGAGGTCGCAACGTGTACGTGCTCGACGGGAGCAGTTGGGTGAAGAGCATGACCGTCAGCTCCTCCGCCGGGTCCACCCAGAACGCCGTGCTCGCCAGACCGCCCCAGTAGAAGAGGCCCTCCGAGCTCGGTACCTTGCCGGGCACTGGGTCAAGGACAACCGCGAAACCCAGGCCGAAGCCAATCCCTTCGAGGATGGTCTCGGCGAAGCCGCCGGTCGACAGCGTCTGCAGGTCAGCCCCGCCGGGCAGGTGGTTGCGGGTCATGTACCGCAACGTCCGGCTTCCGAGCAGGCGCCCGCCGTCGTACGCGCCCTCGCGTAGCAGCATCTGCGTGAAGCGATGGTAGTCAGCGGCTGTCGAGATCAGTCCAGAGCCACCGCCGAGCATGCTCGGCTTGGTAAGTGCCTTTGTGCCGATGACGTCGTACCGGAAAGCCTTGCCGGTCGCGGGATCCGGCGCATACAGCGCGGCCAGTCGTGCGGCGTCGTCGCCGTCCACCCACCAACGCGTCTCGGTCATGCCGAGCGGTCCGAAGATCCGCTCCGCGAAGAAGTCGTCCAGGCCCTGGCCGGAGATGACCTCGATCAGGCGGCCCAGCACATCGGACGCGACCGAGTAACCCCACCGAGTGCCCGGGTGGAACAGCAGTGGCAGGTTGGCCCAGGTCTGGCACGCGGTGGTCAGGTCGACGCCCTCGGCGCCGCCCAGCTCGGACCCGGCCTTGCGGTAGAGCGCATCCACCACCGACGTCTGCAGAAATCCGTAGGTCAGGCCGCTGGTGTGGGTGAGCAGATGCCACACCCGGATCGGCTCCAACGCGGGCACGGTGAACGGCCGCAGCGCCGAGCCTTTGTCGTAGACGCGTACGTCGGCGAACTCGGGCAGCCACCGGCTGATCTCATCGTTGAGCTCGAACCGTCCCTCCTCCCACAACATCATCGCGGCGACGGAGGTGATCGGCTTGGTCATGGAGTAGATGCGCCACAACGTATCCGCGGTCACCGGCGCACCGGCTTCGAGATCACGTAGGCCATAGGTCGACGAGTGGGCGACCTCGCCACGGCGGCTGACCACGATGTGCCAGCCGGCGATCTTGCCGCTGTCGACATACTGCGCGAAGTGCGAGTCCAAGCTCGCCAGGCGCCGGGGATTGAGGCCGACCTCGGTCGGATCGACGGTGCGGGTGAGGGTCACGGCAGAACTCTACCGGGCAGTAACCTCGACCAGACACCCCCAGTGCACATACCTCGCGTGGCCTGGCTGGCCCGCATGAACTGGCCGGCCAGACCTCCCCCGGAGTATCGGAGGTCTGACCGGCCAGTGGTCTTGCTGCTACAAAGTGCTGCCGCCCGGCTGGACCACACCGTTGACGGTCAGCGTGTACGGCGCGTACTGCTGCACGACCTCGGTCGGCTCGTCGTAGGCGACCATGACGACGACCTGCGGGAACAGCGCCAGCAGCGCCAGCTCGATCCGGTTGAGCGAGATGGAGCTCTTGCCGTTGAAGTCGAACAACTGCCACGCGAGGTTGTGAGCGGGGTCGATGCCGATCACCTTTACGTTGAAGTTGTTCACCGGGGTCTGCCTGATCTGCGTCGGAGACTTGAACGCGCTCAGGTTCGACCCATCGCTGACGACGGTAGAGTTGATCTTAACGTCATCGATCTTGAAGCCGCCCTGGTTCACGCCGCCGTCCGAGACGTACCGGAAGCTCAGCAGAACGTTCTGACCCGCGTACGCCGCGAGGCTGAACGTGTGCGGCACGAACCCAGCGGTGGTTCCATTCAGCCCCGGTCCGAGCGGCGCCGCGCCCGTGCGATCGCCAGGGATCGACGTGTAGGTCGCTCCGCCGTCGGTCGACACCTGCACGTAGGCGTAGTCGAACCCGGGCTCGGCGCCGTACTTGCCGAGGAAGGTCAAGCTCGGGCTGCCGGCCGGAACAGCTACCGGTATGACGGCTGCCGAGTCCAGGTTGCTGGCGTTGCCCGACCACAGCACCGGATTGCCGTTTCGGTCCGGATCGTTGCTGACCGAGCTCCACAGCAACGGTAGTGACGGCAGGGTCTTCGCTCCCTCGAACTTGAGCGAACGTAGATCCTTGCCCTTGAGGAACTCACCGTTGGCCCGTTGAAGCGGCACATAGTCTGCGCCGTTGGCTGCCGCGCCCGGGTCGTCGTAGGACTGCGGGTTGGCCAGGTTCACCGTGGAGTTGAGACTCGCGCTCGTGACGCGGCTCTTAGGCACGCCGAGCATGATGCCGAAGGGCTGGTTGCCGACGATGCGGTCGACCAGTGTCGATGTCTGGAAGTCGTGCAGCACCTGGTACATGTCGTGCACGCCGACCGCCTCGAGTTGGGCGTCCAGGCTCGGTAGGCCCTGCCGATCGCCGTCCCGGTGCAGAGCCGACATGAACGCCGTGCCGTACCGGTCAAACAAGAACAGCATCAGCGAGTAGGCGTTGCCATAGTCGGCCAGGATCGCGGCCGGTACCCCCTCGCCCCAGAGATTGAGGGAGTTCTCTGCACCACCGCAATCACGAGGGTTCGGATTGAACGGTGTCTGCACAATGCCGAAGCCCTCGAAGCAGTAGATGTGGCTGTCGGCACCCTTCTGGTCGATGGTCAGCCTGGCATCGACGTAGCCGACGAGGGTCTGGGCGAAGTCGGAGAGCCCTTCGTTCATCCAGGTCGTCTCGAACGGGTCGGTGTAGTAGTGCAGCAAGTGCTGCCACTCGTGGGCGAAAGTGCCCTCGTAGAGCCGCGGACGACCGGGCCGGCTGGTGCACGGGTCGCTCGTTGGGTTGTCCGGCGGGTTGGCGCCGGTGCGGTGCAGCCAGTCGTACGCGTCGATGGTCATCACATTGCGGTCCATGATCTCGTTGAAGAACGAGAAGAAGAACCCGGCGATGTACGTCGACGCGGCCGGGAAGTCGTAGAAGTTGTCGTCGCGCACGTTGTCGATCAGGGCCATCGTCTTGTCGCCGTTGCCGGTGAAGTCGAGGCCGAAGTCGAAGTCGGGCGGGATGTTGGTGCCGTCGCGGTCCGGCGGCGTGCTGAATGTGGCCGTCTCCTTCGGGAACATGTTGTTGTCGAACTCGTCGCGAAGGGACTCGGCCTGCGCGGTCGTGACCTGGGTTGTGTTCGGGACGGCGTTGCGACAGTCACCGGCCGGGAACGCGGTGTCTACGGCAACCCATACTTCGATCTTGGCGCCGACCGCGAGAAGCTTGTAGATCTTGGTGTAGATGATCCCGTTGAAGTCGTCGAGCGCCCACATCTCGCGTTCCGTACCGACCGGCGGGGTCTCCCCGACGGCCGTGATGCCGAACGATCGAGCCGCGGCGCGCGGCTGGTAGGACTTCGGGACTGAGATCGGCTTGCCCTTGTACGTGAAGTCGGTACGGGTGAGCTCGCGGGTGTCGCTGGCCTGGCCAGGTGCGGCCACCGCCGTCGCCGCCGCGGCCACACTCTCGGCATGTGCGCTCGGGAGCGGGAAGAGCAGCAGTAACGGCACTGACAGGGCGGCTGCGGCGGCCCCAACGATGCGGCTGCGTGCCATGAAACCCCCTTCGGGTCTGTGTACCCGGGCATGAATATGTGCCTCGGCCGATGTGCCGCGGACACACTGTGCGTACCGGTCGGCGGGCTTAGATGCAAGCAAAACCAGGGAAAACCCGATCTGTGAGGTGCGGCCGCACTGTCCGAGATCCGATCGGCGATTTGATACGCACGGATGTTGCCGGTCGGCAATATGGCCGCCGAGAACGACAGTCGGCCGTGCCGGTCCATCGGTACGGCCGACCGTTCCCGCCGGCCGACGGGTGGCATTACCCGACGACCCGATGGCCCGTAAGGCATCGATCGGGCACGGTGTCACGCAACCGCTGGCCGTACGGTGCCGCCCGCCCCACACTCCTCTGGCCGGTGGGGCCTCCACGCACCGGCGGCGGCGGCCTGAACGCAGACCCCCGTACTTGTGCGGGGGTCTGCGCTATGTGGAGGCCGATGCGCTATGTGGAGGCCGATGCGCTATGTGGAGCCCGCTGCGCTATGTGGAGCCCGCTGCGCTATGTGGAGGCCGGTCAGCCCACGACCTTCGCAACTCTTCGAGAGTTGCGAATATGGAGCGCTCCCGTGCCCCAAGTCGTGAAGACTTGCGCCCCCGTCGGGTCGCCCCGCCGATGCTCGGTCAGTCAGATGGTGCGACGAAACGAGTACGTGACCGCGTTGAGGCGTAGCGGTGCGCCGATGAGCCGGGGATGCCGGTCGTATGCCTGCCAACCATCGGCGCCAGCCCGGTTGAGGTGTCGCAGGTCGTCGAAGCGTTCGTCGACGCCCCAATGCTGCGGTCCTTCAGGGTGGTGGAAGGTGGCGTTCCAGTCGACGTGTTGGTCCGCACCGAAGGATCCGGTCGCGCGGTACTCAAGCCGTGCATACTCCCATCGCGTCACGCAGGACATGGTGCCCGATCAATGCAACCGAGCGCCACCCGGCTATGGCGACCAACCGACCCCGCCACGACCTATCCAAGACCGACAGGAAAAGTTGTCTTGCCAAGCAACCATGTCGGTGCGAGCATAATGGCATGTTCGACGTGGCGGTGATCGAGGATCCGGCCGCGGCCGAGGTCTCGCTCGATCCGGTGCGGGCTCGACTGCTCGCCGAGCTGGTTCGAGCCGAATTCGGCCACCATGCTCGCTGCCAGGTCGGGCCTGGCCCGACAGAAGGTGAACTACCACCTGCGCGAGCTGGAGCGGCATGGGCTGGTGGAGCTGGTCGAGGAGCGGCGCAAGGGCAATGTCACCGAGCGGGTGATGCGGGCGACCGCGGCGTCGTTCGTCATCTCCCCCGCCGCACTCGCCGCGGTGCGCGCCCGATCCCGACCGCTCCCCCGACAGGCTCTCCGCCCGCTGGCTGCTCGCCCTGGCCGCACGCCTTGTCCGAGATGTCGGAGAACTGATCACCAAGGCCGCCAAGGCTCGCAAGCCGCTGGCAACCTTCGCCATCGATGGCGAGGTCCGATTCGCCTCCGCCGCCGACCGCGCCGCCTTCGCCGAAGAACTGGCCGGCGCGGTCACCGCGCTGGTGGCAAGTACCACGACGAGAGTGCGCCGGGCGGCCGGGCGCACCGCGTCATCGTCGCCGTGCATCCGCGGAGTAGCACCGCCACCAGTACCACCACCGCAGCCAACACCACGCCGCCGTCAGCGACCCGACCCGCGCCAGAAGGGACGCCGTAATGGGCCACGACTTCGAAACCGACAACCAGATCAGTGTCGACGCGACCCCGGATGAGGTGTGGGCGGCCATCGCCACCGGGCCGGGAATCGACTCCTGGTTCATGGGTCGCAATACTGTGGAACCCGGCGTCGGCGGTCGTACCGAAATGACTGTGGCCGAGCAGTTCACGGCGGCCGGTACGGTCACGGTCTGGGACCCGCCACACCGGCTGGCGACCCGCAGCGAAACCGGTCCGGACGGCACATTCCACGCATTCGAATATCTGATCGAGGGTCGGGATCAGGGCAGCACCGTCGTCCGACTTGTCCACAGTGGATTTCTCGGTCAGGACGACTGGGAGTCCGAGTTCAACGCGCTGCGGATCGGCGACCCGATGTACCTTCGCACGCTCGGTACCTACCTCACGTACTTCCGCGGCCGTACGGGCACACCGATCGGCATCTTCGCTGAGCCCCAACCGGACGAAGAGACGGTGTGGCGAGGACTGCTGCGCGGACTTGGTCTGGGCGATACGGCTGTAGAAGGTCAGCCGGTACGGTTGGCACTTCCCCGGTCCGGCGAGGTGACCGGTGTGGTCGACTCCGTGCTGTACCCGAGCTTTCTCGGGGTGCGTACCGACGATGCGCTCTACCGGTTCATCGGCCGCGGTGGCGCGATCGGGGTGGGGCACCACATCTTCTCTCCGGTGCCTAACCCGACAGCGGCGGCCAACGAGTGGCACGACTGGTTGGTCAGCTTGTACGCCTGACGCAAAGGCAGCAAGCGCCCGGCCGTTAGCGTACGCAACGACCGCGACTGAAGGGCTGGATCCGGTCGGGGCTGAGTCCGGTCAGGGTTGCGTCACCCACGGCACGCCGTCGACCTCGGCGAAGTCCACGCCGAGCACGCGCCAACGCGGAGCCTGCGCGCCGAGCCGCGTGCGGAACGCCGACCAGTCGTGCGTCGCGAGCGGCGACCAACCAATCTCGGCGATCGCGGCGAGTCGTGGGAAAGCCAGATACTCGATGTCGTCCATGCTGGTCACGGTCTCTGTCCACAGCGGACTCTCGACGCCGAGAATGTCGGCCTCGTTCACACCGGACAGATAGGTCGCCGGGTTCCAGTCGTATGCCTTCTCGACGCTCGTGGGCCCAGCCCACGCGAGGCCGAGCGGGCTGCCGTCGTCGTACTTCTGGTCCAGGTACGCGTGATTCGCCGGCGACAGGATCACCTTGTGACCGGCCGCGGCCGCGGCGGAGAGGTCGAGCGCCGCCGCCGTGGTGTTCCAGTACTGGAACACGCTGCCTTCGACGAGGTTCGCCTTTGCCATCTCGTGCCAGCCGATAGCCGTCTTTCCGTGGGAGGCCACGATCTGCTGTGCCCTCGTCACGACCGTCGCGTAGTCGATTGGTGTCAGTGTCGCCGCCTCATCGCCGCCGATGTGCACGTACGGCCCCGGCGTCAGCTCCGCGAGTTCACCGAGGACATCGTCCAGGAACCGGTACGTGACGTCCTTGCCAACGCAGAGGGCGCTGAACCCGACGTCCGTGCCGGTGTACCGCGGCGGCGCAATTCCGTCACAGTTCAGTTCCGGGTACGACGCCAGCGCCGCGTTCGTGTGCCCGGGAAGGTCCACTTCGGGTACGACCGTCATGAACCGAGCCGCGGCGTACGCCACGATCTCGCGGTAGTCCGCCTTGGTGTAGAAGCCGCCAGCGCCACCGCCAACCTGCGAGCCTCCGCCGTATTCGGTCAGCCGCGGCCACGAGTCGATCGCGATCCGCCAGCCCTGGTCGTCCGTGAGGTGCAGGTGGAGGTAGTTAGCTTTGTACATTGTGGACAGATCGATGAACCGCTTCACGGCCGCAACGTCGAAGAAGTGCCGGGCTACATCGAGCATCACGCCGCGATAAGCGAACCGCGGCCGGTCCTTGAGCGTGCCGCCCGGCACGGTGAGCGCGCCGCTAAGGTTGGCCGGGAGCAACTGCCGAAGCGTCTGGACTGCCCAGAAGAGTCCCGCCGGTGTCCGGGCCATGATCGTCACCCCGTCTTGTGCGGTGTCGAGCTCATACCCCTCATCCGCGTCGCTGGCGGACGGGTCGAGCAACAGCGCGATCGAGTCGGCGGTTGCCTCCCGGCCCGGCCGCACGGTGGTGCCGTGACCGAGGATCGCGGCCAGGTACTCCCCGACCGGCGCCGCCGCGTCCTGCGCCACGATCGGCGTCCCGTCAGCGACGGCGAAGCTCACTCCGCCGGCCGGCACCCACGAGACCGGGGCCGGGACCACGTCGGCGGGGGCGATCGCGCGCGGTATCGCGCCGCCGTCCCCATCTCGACTCCGGTTCAGCGCCCATATCCCCACCGCGGCCACCACGACGACCGTCACCACAGCCGCCGCCACTCCTCGTGTCCGCATGGCACCATCCTAACTGTAAGGATTCTTAACTCAACAGAATGGGCACGTAGGGAACGGTCGTTGGAGAGATTGGGTCACTCTGCGGCGGTGGCCCGGCGGGCGTGTCAATCATCGGTGCGGCCTCCGGTGTTACGGGTCACCCGGTGGTTGTGGTCCTTGGTGCGATGGTGTGGTCCAAGGTCGGGTCGGGCCGAGTTCGTAGGGAGTCCCGTCCGGTCGGGTGATACGGACCTCGCCGGTAGTGTGGTCGAGGGTGAGCTTCCACCGTCCTTCGTGGACTAATCCATGGTGCCACCGGCAAACAGATATGAGATGTTCAATGTCTGTCGTGCCACCGAGGTACCAGGGCACCTCGTGATGGACGTCGGTCCACTCGGCCGGCATGTCGCAGCCGGGCCATCGACACGTGCGATCCCGGGCCCGTACGGCCTTGCGGATCCAGGTCGGCACGATGCGGTGCTCGCGACCGACGTCGAGGGGTAGACCGGTGGCGGGGTCGAGCACGATCCGCCACACGATCGCGTCGCAGGCCAGCCGCTGGGCCAGCTCGGTCTGGACCGCACCAATCCAGTTCAGCCACGGCCGCTCCGGCAAGGGCGGGATGCCCGCCTGGGCCAGCGGATCGCCGCGACCAGAGGGGACGGCCGCCGCCGCGGGCGGTAAGCCCTGCGCGTCGTGGTCGCTGCCGGGACTGGCGCCATCATTGCCCTTTCCGTCATTGCTGGTACCGCAGTTGGCGTTTCCGCTGCCGGGGCAGAGGCCAGCGCCAGCGCTGCCGAGTAGGGCTTGCGGGGTGATGAGGATGCCCAAGTGGGGTCGCACTCCGCCGACGGTGGGCAGTCCACCGCCAGCGATCGCTCCGCGGGCCAGCTCGATCAGTGCGTCGGCGCGGCGTTGGGCGGCGGTGCGTTCCTCGCCGGGGGCGGGTGGGCGCATCAGCGCGTCGATCGCGGTCATCAGCGCGGCCCCGCCCTCGGGGTCAAGCCGGCCGCGCAGGTACAGCATCGAGCCCAGACGGGAGAACGTGACCTCTCGCCGCTGTAGGTCTTCGTCGGGGTCGGGCGGGGCGCCGTCGGGATCGAGGTGGGAAGCGACCCGCTCACACGCCTTCTGCATCTCGGGCACGGTCAGCGTCGCCGCAGCCTGGGCCAGCACCTCGTCGACGTCGCCCACCGCGGCCAGCCCGACCCGCTCCGCCAACTGCCCCACCTTGCCCAGATACTCGGACGAGACCGTGCCGGCCTTCGCCGCCGCAGCCAGCGCCGGCAGCGCCCGCAGCAGCCGGGCTCGATTCAGATGGCCGGTGGCGGCGCCCTGTGACATCCGGCCGAACCCGGTCAGCCAGGTCCGGGTGGTGCGCAGCGCATCGGTCTGGGCCAGGTCCCGCGCGTCGAAGCTGCCGATGCGGGTCGCCAGCGCCGCCGACAACTGGTTGGCACACACCAGCAGGGTCCGTACCTCGGTACGGATCTGCTCATCCGAGAGATCGACGACCTCGGCGGCGTTCAGCGCCGCCAACCCGGCCTGCACCAGCCCGAGCGCCGAATCATCCCCCGTCGAACACACGTGCCTATCCTATGCCATCGATGCGACGAAACCGCAAGAGGCAACACCGGCGTGTCGGTGGGGAGCCAAGGATCTAATGTGGATTGTCGAAGCCCCAGTTACCGGGCAAAGGACCATCGGTCTCGTTGTCGGTCACCATTTCAGCGCCGGATCTCGGCCACCGAAGCCCGTTCCGCGTCGCTTCGGCCGCCGCTCAACGACTGCCCGTGGCCATGCCCTGAATAACGACTGCCCGTGGCCATGCCCTGAATAACGACTGCCCGTGGCCACGCCCTGAATCAGGAACGGATCGGGATGCTGACGGGAGGCTCCAGTTCGCCCCTCTCGCCGCGGCAGGCGGTCACCACAGTGGATGCTCGCTCGTTCGTTACCTGAGCCGGAACAAGGATGATGCCCGCCACAGCAGGCTCGTCTGTGTCGACATGTGAAGCATCGGGCCCGACTGCCACCGCCGGACCCGAACAGGTTGTGACGACAACGGTCGCACCGAGCACATAGGACGCCGCTACGACTTCGCCACGGTGGCACGCCGAGACCGTACCTAGCATGCTGCCTTCTCGGTCGAATTCGGTGAGGTACCAGCAGCGCTCCCAAGGCACCGCTTGTGCCGCCATCGAGACGCTCACTCGGAGCGTTAGTGACCCACCGTTCACCGTGTCGACGGCGGACACGAGAGTACCGACATCTCTGACGTCGATTGCGACACGCGGCGCCGGGTCGGAGCACCCCGACAGGACCAGCGCGGCCAGCAACGCCGTCGCTCGAACCGCACCACCCCTCACTTCGATTGCTCGATGATCGCGAGGTCACGCACCGCGAACTGGTGGTGCGCCCACTCATCGTTGAGCAGCACTTGGAGGCAGGACAACGCCGACCGAGGTGCGGGCGGCGGCCACCCGGGCACGCCCGGCTCGCGCATCGCGTCGAGATCGGCCTGGGTCACCGTGTCCAAGTAGGTTCTGACCATGGAAACGCGCTCCGCGCGGACCTGGTAGATCTCGTCAAGCGACGGGTTCGCGGACGGGTCGATCCCGAACGTGTCGGCATCGGTCATGAACGAGGCCGGCAGACCGATCGGATGGAAGGGATGGGTATCGGCCAGCACCGCGTTGCGGAACCAGGCGTCGGTCACGAAGACGAGGTGCCGCAATGTATCCACAAAGGACCATTCTTCGTTCACCGAGCGGCGCTGGTCTGGCTCGCTGAGACCGGCCGCGCGCCGCATGGTCGGGGCCCACATGTCTTCGACCGCGCGCCACGCCTCGCGGGCACCGTCCGGAGTGGACGGTCGCAGCGCGATCCGCTCGGGGTGGAGCCGATCCAGCTCCGCTTCGATGAGCGGACGGACCTCGACGCCGTTTACCTTCAGGCCATCGATGGCACCGTCGATGTCGGCGCCCATGAGCAGCACACCGTACATCCGCGCACCGGAGAGGTCGACCTCGCGGAACACCGCGCCGGACATGTCCAGGTCGACGAACTCCCCGCCACGAAACTCCGAAGATCCGACGTACTTCGTCATGACGAGATGTTAAGGCCGGGGCGCCCGCACGGACGCCCCGGCGGCACTCAGCGTTCAATACGATGCGCAGACGCCCCGGCGATACTCAGGGGTTCACCACGGCGACGGAGCCGGCGGCACCACCACGGGCGGACGGTCGTTGCAGGTCACCCAACTCGGCAGGTAGGGCGACAGCCACGGCGTGCCGGGGTGGAACTCGTTGTTGTCGACACCGTCGTTGTCACCCAGGTCCTGCAGCGTGAACGAGGTGCCCGGCGGATTGGTCCAGCTGTCGAACGTTCCGCAGTTGTTCACACCCCACCAGCCGATGTTGCGCACGTCGACGTTTTCGAAGGACGCCGAACCGCGTGCACGGGCGCTGACAACGGAGGTACCGGCGCCGTCCACGTGGATGTCCTTGAAGTGGACGTTCGTGATGGAGTACAGGTCCTTCACGCCAAACTCGGCGACCAGCATGATCGCGTTGTAGCCGTTGTCGAGGAAGTGGTCACCGACGACCTGGATGTCGGCGTTCAGGCTGCCCTCGAGGACGTAGAACCAGATCGCGCCGAGCCCGATGCTCCAGTTGAGCTCGTACGTGCCGGCCCGTACCGTGGTGTTGTTGGTGATCAAGAGGCTCCCGGTGAACGGCTGGGCGCCGAACCGGGTGCCGACCTGCAGGCCCGAGCCCTCGCGGATCGGGTCGGCGACGAGGTTGTTGGAGATGGTGTTGTCGGTGCCGCCGTAGACGGCGATGCCGTTGGCGAGCGTCGGCGTCTGGACCGTGTTGTGGTCGAAGGTGTTGTTGGCGTTCGCGATATGTTCCGACCACATCGCCAGACCGTCGTCGCCGGTGCTGCGGATGAAGTTGTTGGCCGCCACCGAGTTCGTCACGCCCGTGTGGAAGTTCAGGGCGTCGGCGATCTGGTCGACGATGATGCTGTTCGAGACCGTGAGGTCGTTCATCGGGCCGTCGAACCACAGGCCCACCTTGGTGTGGTGAATGTAGAGTCCGTCGATCGTCGAGTCGCTCATCGCACCGCCGATGCCGTTGACCTGGTCGGTGTCGATCCGCTCCCGCACATCACCCTCGATCGCGATGCCGGACAGGTGCACGTTCGTGCTTCCGCCGTCGGCCACGTACTTGCCGTAGAAGCCGACTCCTGTGTGGACAGAGCCATCCGGCGCCGGTTCGCTCAGCGCTACTTCGCGACCCTTGATGATGGTGTACCAGTTGCCGGCGCCCTCGATCGTGACGTCGTCCACGACGATGTGTCGGTTGACCTGGTACGTACCCGGCGGAATGTAGACCTTCAGGTGGGCCTTCTTCGCGAACGCAATGGCCCGATCAAAGGAGGAGGCGGAGTCGGTACGGCCGGTCGGATCCGCCCCGAAGAGGAGCACGTTGGCGGCGAACAGGTTCACCTTTGGCAGCCCGGCCAGTTCCGAGTCGAGCAGATCGATGACGGTCCACGCCGCGTTGCTCGAGGCCGGAGCGGTCAGCCGTACCGTGTCACCGGCCTGGTAGGTCCGGCCCAGCAACAACCGCTGCTCGTCATAGAAGTGCATGGGGCGGAACGGTTTCGTCACGGCGAAGTCGGGGCCCGGAACGCACTGGCACTCGGCAATCCACCAGTCCGGGTGCAACAGTCCGGCATTGGGGTCGTTGCTGAACGGGTACTGGTTGTAGAGCCAGGCGTACTCTGAGGTGAGCGTCATCGTCCTCTTTGGACCATTCTTCACCCGTACGTCGAGCGGCGCCGTGATGCCGCCGCCACCCGGTGCGTCGGGGATGCTGTAGCGAACCGTGATCGCGTTGGCCGCGCTCGGCAGCGTGAACTCGACATACTGGCCGGGCGCGAGCTGCACCGCCTTGCGCCCCGACGCCTCGGCCGGCAGGGTGTACGCGGCGCGGCTCGGGCCGATGACCGTACCGTTGGTGACCGCGTTCTCGGCCTCCTGCTCGACGAAGTTGACCGCGGCGCCCCGGCCCGCGACCAATGACGGATCGATCGCGGCCCGGGTGACGACCGGCGCCGCCTTGGCCTCGGCGACGGCGACGCCGGCGCCGCCGAGCGCCACGACACTGATTCCGACCGCGACGGCCGTCCCCGTTGCGACACCGAGCGTGGCCCATCGCTTTCTGCGGGCCGACCACCACGTTCCGGCTCCTGTGCTCCTTGACATCGGGTGTCCGTTCTCTCAAGAAGGTGAACGCCTGTCGATGCTCAAGGCGGAGCGGACGCCAAGAGGGTGAGGTGACCATAGAGCGCTCGTACGGCTTCTCACAAGGTCTTGCATAGAATTTTCACATGCACGTCAGCTTCTTGCGGCGCCGAGCGATCGCGTGGGATTATGTCCCATTTGTACGGTCGAGCCCGCCGTGACGGGACGCTGGTCGTCCCGTGAAGGCCTACGCCTCCGCTGGGCTCAGCTCCCCGAACCGAGCCAGCGCCAGCGAACACGCGACGGCGATGACGAACCCGGCCACCGCCACCGGAACGAATCCCGCGCGGGTTCGGTCGTCGAACACCAGCACGCCGACGACCGACGGCAACACCGTCTCGCCGATGACCAGTCCGGCGGTCACGGTCGTGACGGCGGCCCGCTGCAGTCCGATCGAGTAGTAGAGGAACGCCACTACACCGGCGGCCACGATCGCGTAGGTCGCCGGCTGGCGTATCAGCCGCAGCGGGTCGAAATTCTCCAGCGATCGGGCCGCGATCGCGACCACGCCAAATGACAGGCCGCCCACCAGACCGAGCGAGATGCCGCGAGCACCGCCGTCCAGTCGGTTGGCGACCGCTCCCAGGCCGGCGAGCACCACAACCGCCCCGAGCAACGCGAACTGGAAGGTCACGGAGGGTACGGCGGGATTCTCGACGCCCGCCGAGAGGCCGAGCAGGACGAGTCCGGCGCACACGCCGAGCACAGCCGTCCACTGTGGACCGCTGAGCCGCAGCCCGAGGAGCGGAATCGCGACCACCGCGGTCACCGCCAGGCTCGCCGCGAGCGCCGACTGCACGACGAAGATCGGCAGCGTCTGCAGCGCCCACACCTGGGCGACGAACCCGGCTCCGTCAAGCGCCAAGCCCGCCAGGTACGGCAGCTGTCGCAGCATCCTGAGCAGCACGCCCGGGTCGACGTGTTCGGCCGTAGGAGTGCGCCGCGCCGCGATCGCCTGCAGCACCGAAGCGACGCCGTAGCAGATCGCCGACAGCGCCGCCGCGATCAGCCCACCGATCACGGTTCGACGCTAGCCACAACGCCGATGCTTTCCGCGAGAACGCGAGGATCGGGGTTGCGGCGCTACATACCTGGTATGCATACTGCGTAGCCATGAGCGTGCGGCACGGTCTGCTCGCCCTGCTGGAGCGGGGCACACGGTACGGATACCAGCTCCGCAGCGAGTTCGAGCACGCGACGGGAGGGACCTGGCCGCTCAACATCGGACAGGTCTACACCACGCTCGCCAGGCTCGAGCGCGACCGCACGGTACGGGCGCTGCCGGAAAACGACGGGGGGCAGCGGCCGTACGAGATCACCGCGGAGGGCCGAGCCGAGCTCGCGCTGTGGTTCGCCACGCCCGTCGCCCAGGCCGACCGTCCGCGGGATGAGCTGGCTATCAAACTCGCACTGGCGCTGACCACTCCCGGGGTCGACGTACGTTCCGTGGTTCAGACCCAGCGCACCGCGACGATGCGCCAGTTGCAGGAGCTGACCCGGCTCAAGGCCGGCAACGAGCCGACCAGCGACCTCGCGTGGCACCTGGTGCTGGAGGCCATGGTCTTCCAGGCCGAGGCGGAGGTTCGGTGGCTGGACCACTGCGAGTCAAGCCTGGTCCGGTACGCGAAGGCCGTACCAATGCTTGAGTCTGAGCCGTCTCGCGGCGCGACCCGCCGCGTCGCGAAGGAGTCGAACGCCCGATGAGCGCGAGCGAGAAATACGTTCTGGAGCTACGCGACGTATCCCGGATCCACGGTCGCGGCGAGGTGGCCGTGCACGCGCTGCGGGGCGTTTCGTTGACGGTCGCTGCGGGGGAGCTCGTGGCCGTGATGGGTCCATCCGGCTCGGGAAAGTCCACATTGCTCAATCTGGCCGGCGGCCTGGACGCACCGACCAGCGGCGACGTCGTCGTTGAGGGCGAGGTCTTGGGAAGGCTGAGCCGGCGCGCACTGGCGGCCGTTCGGCGGCGCCGGGTCGGATACGTCTTCCAGGACCTCAACCTCCTGCCCAGCCTTACCGCGGCCGAGAACGTCGGGCTGCCGTTGGAGCTCGACGGACTGAGCCTGCGCCGCACCCGCCGAGCGGCCCTGGCCGCGCTCGAAGAGGTGGGGCTGGGCCAGTTGGCGCCACGATTCCCGGACGAGATGTCGGGTGGGCAGCAGCAGCGAGTGGCCATCGCACGGGCCCTCGTCGGGGACCGGCGGCTGGTGCTCGCGGACGAGCCGACGGGTGCGCTCGACTCGCAGACCGGTGAGTCGGTGCTCAAGCTCATGCGCGCCCGGGTGGATGCCGGAGCGGCCGGGGTCCTGGTGACCCACGAGGCCCGGCACGCGGCCTGGGCCGACCGGGTCGTGTTCCTGCGCGACGGCTCCATTGTGGACACATCTGGGCCGCTGGACCGGCCCGAAGCGCTGCTCGTTGTGGAGCGGGGAGAGCCGGCATGAGCCTGTTGGCTTCCTGGCGGACCGCCCTGCGGATCGCCCGGCGGGAGGCGCAACGGTCCCGCGGCCGTTCGCTGCTCGTGGTCGCGATGATCGCCGTTCCCGTGCTAGCCCTCAGTTTCGCGGCGGTCACCTACGACATGCTGACGCTCACCGGGGCGGAGAAGGCGGATCGGACCATGGGCGCGACCGAGGCCCGGATCCAGTGGCCGTCGCACGGGCCCGTGCTTCAGTACCCCGATCCGTACGGCGGGTTCTACGCTCAGGACCCCCGGGTATCACCGTCGGGCGGACCCGATACCGGCCGGGCAGGCACGCAGGCCGAACTCCTCGCCGCGCTGCCGACCGGCAGCACCTCCCTGCCGTTGAGACGTGGCTCCGTTCGAATGCGCACAGTGGACGGTATCGGGCAGCCGAACGCCATCATGGTGGACGCCAGAAGCCCATTCACCAAGGGCTACCTGACCGTACTCGAGGGTCGGGCGCCCGCCACCATCTCGGAGGTGGCCCTGACCGAACAGGCGATGCAGCGGCTCGGCGCCGGCATCGGCGGCACTGTCACCAACGCGGACACCAACACGAAGTACACAGTGGTCGGTCGGGTGGAGTTCCCTTCACTTCTGGAAGAGGTCGTGCTCTTCGCCCCCGATTCGAACACCGAAGCGCTGCAGAAATGGTTCCGCACGAACGAGGAGGCCTGGCTGGTCAGGACGCCGGGTCCAATCACGTGGGACCAGGTGGTAAGGCTGAACCGGCTGGGCATGGTCATCGCCTCGCGCGCGGTGTACGTCGACCCGCCGCCGGACGGCGAGGTGCCGTTGCTGGTGGCCCAGGACCGGGTGGACACCGAGCAGCTGGCGCTGGTGATTCTCGTCGCGGGCCTCGCCCTGCTCGAGATTGTGCTCCTCGCCGGCCCGGCGTTCGCGGTCAGCGCCCGGCGACGTCAGCGCCAGCTTGCCCTCGTCGCCGCCAACGGCGGTACCCCCGCCCACGTGCGCCGGATCGTGCTCGCCGATGGCGTGGTTCTCGGCCTTGTCGGCGCGGGAGTCGGCATTGTCGCCGGCATCGTGGCGGCGTTTGTCACCCGACCCTGGGTCGAGGAACTGCTCGCCCACTATCGGGCGGGCGGCTACCGGGTCTTCCCCACCGCGCTGATCGCGATCGCGACCCTCGCCGTCATCACCGGGGTCCTCGCGGCGCTCGTCCCAGCGTTCATCACCGCCCGACAGAGTGTCGTCGCCGCGCTCAGCGGCCGGCGCGGGATCACCCGGTCCAGGAAGCGCTGGATCGCCTTGGGCGTGGTCATGGTGGCCGTCGGCGGCGTCATCACCGTCGCCGGTACGACGCAGGCGAACGCCACGGTCATCCTGGCCGGACTCGTCGTCGGCGAGCTCGGCCTGGTGTTCTGCACTCCAGCCCTGGTCGGCCTCGTCGCCCGGGCCGGCCGGATCCTGCCGTTGGCGCCGCGGATCGCGCTGCGCGACGCCGCCCGCAACCGCGCCGCGGCGGCGCCGGCGATCTCGGCGGTCATGGCCGCGGTCGCGGGCAGCGTCGCCCTCGGGCTTTACTACGACAGCAACCGCGAGTTCAACCGGCAGAACTACCACCAGGAGCTGCCGACGGGCACGGTTCAGGTCTACTTCGACTACGGCAATCCCGACCACGCGGTCTCGGTCAGCGCCATCGAGCAGGCCGTACGGTCGAGCCTGCCGGTCACCGACGTGCACCAGGTGCGGCGGCTGGGATGCCCGCCCGGAAGTAAGCAGCCGTACGGCTGCGAGATGCAGCCGGTGCCGCACGACGACTGCCCGCAACTGGCGAAGGCTCGACAGGGCGGCAAACTGTCCACGGAGGAGCGTGAGACCGCCGCCGCGGATCCGCGCTGCGACCGGAACCTTCTCTACGTGTACGGAAGCGTGGTCGACGACGGTACCGCCGTGGCCGCGCTGACCGGAGCCACCGGCGAAGACCTCGCAAGGGCTCAAGCAACACTCCGGGCCGGCGGGGTCGTGGTCCGATCCCCGAACCTCATCGAGCACGGCACGGTCACGATGTCGATCCTCACACCGACCGACGATGGTTCCGGGCCAGCCCAGGCGACAGTCAAGAGCCCGGCCTCGTCGGGCATGTCGAGCACGACGATGACTTTTGCTGGTTACCTGCTCACCACGAGCGTTGGTCCCGGGTCGACCATCGTCTCTTCCGGCGCCGTCGCCAAGGCCGGCCTCACCTCTGTGGTGGCGACGCTGGTGGCAAGCACGAACGAGATGCCGACCCAGGCGCAGGAGGAGAGGGCGGCCTCGACGCTGCAACCGCTGCAGGGTTTCGTGCAGGTCGAGCGCGGCTTCCCCAATGAGATCGACCCTCGTCTGTGGGTGCTGATCGGCGCCGCCATCACGATTACGCTTGGCGCCGCCGCCGTCGGCACCGGGCTGGCCGCCGCGGACGGGCGGGCGGATCTGTCCACATTGGCCTCGGTCGGTGCCTCGCCCTCCGTGCGACGGGGCTTGTCGCTCAGCCAGTCCGGAGTGATCGCCGGCCTCGGCTCGGTGCTTGGTGCGCTGGCCGGCATCGGCGCCGCCATCGCCATCATCACTGCCCTCAATCAGAGCAATGACGTTCTGTGGCCGGACGCGGGACCGCTGCCGGTGGTGTTGCCGTGGCTCACCCTTCTCATGACGCTCGTGATCACGCCGTTCGTCGCGATCCTCGGCGCGGGCCTGTTTACCCGATCGCGCCTCCCGATCGAGCGCCGCCTCTAAGTTAAGGAGGGTGCCCTTCTTAGCGCTTCTTGTATAGGAAGGGTCCCCTGTTAACGCTCCGCCCGAGACACAGACCGGCGTGACTCAGACCCGGCGGACGACCACCGGTGTACCGGTCCTGACCTCCAACACAGCGCGATCGTCCAACGGCGCCGCGAGATCGACGATCGCCTCGCGGTCGTAGCCGACCGAGGGACAAACCTCGCCTCGCGGGACCTCACGATAAGAGTGCGAGCGGACGATGACCACGACCGCGGTGCTCGACTCGACCGCCTCGCCGGTGTAGTCATGTCCGCAGGGCATCGTGCCCGGACCGGGGCTGCCGGTGAAGAAGACCGTGAGACGCCGCCCGTCCCTTGACACCGCGGCGAGCCAGATGACGATGCCGACCGGCGGGTCTGTAGCGCCCCACGGCGCAGGAGTCACCTCGATGCCCTCGGTCTCGGCGACAGCCACGTAACGCAGTTTTACGGCCGAACCCGCGAGACCGAACTCCCACGCCGGCGCGCGGTCGCAGGCCCGCGCGTGGTCTCAACCTGAACGATGATCGGCTGCGCCGACACGACGCGAAGCGGCGTACATGCGCCGCAGAGCGGGCCGTTCGTCTCGTGCATGTTGATACCGATTAGTGCCTCGGCCACGCTGAGCGTATGCACCGGGCGGGTCGTGCCGTCCGCCCACACGACCTTACCGGCCGGGATGACAAGAACGGGCGACACGTTCGCGATCACGATCGCCCCGGAGGCTAGGGCAAGCTTCGCGTTGTCGGCGATCGCCGGTTCGAAGTTTCCGACGATCGTCAACGGATCAGAGACCGGGACGAATCCGGTCATGCCTCCGGCAGCGGCGACCGCTTCTTCCCAGCGGCGCAATGCGTCGGCCGCCTGTTGGTGCAGCAGTGGCTCCTCGTCGATCGGCTGCGTCGGCGGCAGGTACGCCACCGGTGGGTTCGCACACGCCGCAAGCGCGCCGATAGAGCCGACAAGCCCGAGGACCATGAGAACCATCAGGCGTCGTCGCATCGCTATCCCTTGATAGTGCGACCCCGGGCGCGCCCAGCGTAAGGCGTATCAGTCGCCTTCCGGTGCCTGACTCGAGGGTGACGAGTTGGGCAACTCGCCGAGGTGGGGCGCGTACCGGATGAGCAGAAACGCGCCGACGATCCAGAGCGTGATCAGCGCGGCCAGCGTTACGGCGAGCACGGCCACCGCACGAGTCTGTTGGCGATTGGGAGGCTGTGTCTGGGTTGCCCCGTACGTACCCATGAGACCTTCCCATCTCCCGGCCGGATCATCGCGAGCGTAACCTGACGCGGTACTGCCCGCAGCGTTGGTACCGGGTCTCGCGGAGGAACACGTGCAGGAGATGGCGGTCTTCAGTGGTACAGCGCATCCGGAACTGGCCGCTGAGATATGTGAGCACCTCGATGTACCGCTGCATCCCAGTCGACTGGAACGGTTCGCCAACGACTGCATTGAGGTCCAGCTCCAAGCGAACTGCCGCGGGCGGGACGTGTTCCTGATCCAGCCATTGGTGCCGCCGGTCCAGGAGCACCTCGTCGAGCTGCTCATGATGATCAACGCGGCCCGCGGCGCCTCCGCCGGGCGGGTCACGGTGGTGATGCCGCACTATGCGTACGCCCGCTCGGACAAGAAGGACTCGCCCCGCGTCTCGATCGGCGGGCGCCTGGTCGCCGACCTCATCGCCGCCGCCGGTGCCGAGCGGATGCTGATGATGACGTTGCATTCGCCGCAGGTGCACGCGTTCTTCAGCATTCCGGTCGACCACCTGCATGCGTTGCGGGAGCTGGCCCGGCACTTCCAGCGGTACGACCTGTCCAACGCCGTCGTCGTCTCGCCGGATCTCGGCAATGCGAAGTCCGCCTCCGCGTTCGCCCGGATCCTCGACGTTCCGGTGGCCGCGGGCGCGAAGCAGCGCTTCGCCGACGACCGCGTCGTCATCAGCTCAATCATCGGCGACGTGGCCGGGCGCGACGTCATCGTCCTCGACGACGAGATCGCCAAGGGCAGCACAGTGCTGGAGCTCTTGGACCGCCTGCGGGAGCAAGGCGTCAACAGCATCCGGGTGGCCTGCACCCACGGGTTGTTCTCCGATGACGCGCTGCACCGGCTCAACGCGCAGCCCGACATCTCCGAAATCGTCTGCACGAACACGGTCCCCATTGGCAAGGATAAATGGGTTCCCAAGCTGGAGGTGTTGTCGATCGCGCCGGCCTTCGCGGAGGCGATGCGCCGGATCCACAATGGTGAGTCGGTCAGCGCGCTGTTCCGCTAACGGAACCGGCAGCGGTGGCAGACTGCGGCCATGGACACTGCGCTGCGGATGCAACAGGGTGGCCGCGGAGATCCGCTGCTCGTGCTGGTGCACGGCCTCGGTGCGACCGGAGACGTGTGGCAGGGGTGGTGGCCGCTGCTCACGCGATCGTGGCTGGGCCGGTGGGTGGCGCCCGACCTCCCCGGCCACGGCGGATCGGCACCCTCGCCGCCGTACACCTTCGATAGCTTCGCCGCAGCGGTCGCGGAGGTGGTAGACCCAGCGAGTCCGACTCTCGTGGTTGGACACTCGCTGGGCGGAGCCGTCGGCCTGGCGCTGGCCGGCAGCCGCTTCCTCAACATCCGCGCAGTGGTGGGGCTCGGCATCAAGGTCGAGTGGACCGACGAGGAGCTGCAACGGGCCCAAGGCTTGGCCCAAAGGCCGCCGACCTGGTTCGCCACTCGGGAGGAGGCGGTGGCACGCTATCTACGCGTCTCCGGTCTGGCCGGCCTGATGGCCGACGACGATGCCGCGATCGACGCCGGCATCGTGGAGCGGGACGGTCAATGGGGACTCGCCATGGATCCCGCAACGTTCGGCGTCGGTGCGCCGGACATGCCGGCACTGCTCGCGGCATCGGCCGCCCGAGTTCTGCTCGTCCGCGGAGAACACGACCAGATGAACACCGATCAGCAGCTTCGTGCGTTGGGCGCACCGACATTCACGCTGCCGGGACTCGGCCACAACGCACACGTCGAGAACCCGGCGGCCGTGCTCAGCCTGCTCGACCGGTTCCGCTAGCCAGCCGCCTCGTCGGTGTTTACACACCAGGTCGTACCCGCGCACGATGGCGGTACGAAGGAGGCCCGCCATGGACACTGACGCCACCCGCTACGCCGAGCGCGCCGCCAGCCTCACCATCCCGATGCTGTTGCACCGCAACGCGACCGAGTTCGCCGACCTACCCGCGCTCAGCATGCTCGGCAGCGAGCAGACCCTGACCTGGGCGACGGTGCGCGACCGTGTCGCGGACCTCTCCTACGGCCTGTCCGGCATCGGGTTGCGCCCAGGAGACCGCATGCTCATCTCGATGTCGGGACGGTTCGAGCACTGGCTGGTCGACCTCGCGGCCACCCATCTCGGCGCGGTGCCGTGCACGGCGTACGCCACGCTCAGCACCGATCAGCTCCGCTATCTGGCTCAGCACAGTGCGGCACCCGTCGTGGTCGTGGAGGGCAGCGAACAGCTCAACCGTTGGCTGCCGGTGCTCGGCGACGTGCCGACCCTGCGAACGTTCGTGGTTGTCGACCCGGCCGCCCTCGACGCGGTCAAGTCCACTATGGACTCTGCCGCGCCGACAAACACGGTGACCTTCGCCGACCTCGAGACGTCGGGCGCACGCGCGCGCCAGGCTCAGCCGGAGCTGTTTGAGCAACGCTGGCGGGCGATCCGCCCCGACCAGCCGGTGACGCTGCTCTACACGTCGGGTACGACCGGCGATCCGAAGGGCGTGGTCATCAGCCACTTCAGCGCGATCTACCAGACTGTCGTGCTGGAGGCGATGGTGCCGATGCCGGATCATCCGCGAAGCGTCGCCTACCTGCCGTTGGCGCACATCGCGGAGCGAATGCTCGGCATCTACTACCCGATCTACCGCGTCGGCCACGTACTGATCTGTCCCGACCCGACCCAGCTCATCGCAGCCCTGCAGGCCACCCACCCCGACTCGTTCTTCGGCGTACCACGGGTCTGGGAGAAGATGGCCGGCGCGGTCCAAGCTCGACTTGCGTCGTTGCCGCCCGACCAGAAGGCCGTCTTCGACTCGGCGACCGCGCTCGCGCGGGAGGCCTTCTGGCTGCGGGCGGACGGCCAGCCCGTACCGGAGGATCTGTCGATACGGCTGGCGCAGCTGGACGCGGCCGTACTTGCCCCCACCCGCACGATGCTGGGGCTGGACAAAATGCTGTGGGGTGGCACCGGCGCCGCGCCGATCCCGGTCGACATCCTGGTGTTCCTCGCCGGCCTGGGCATCGACATCCTCGAGGTCTGGGGCATGACGGAGACGACCGGCACCGGGACCATCAACCTTCCGGAGGCGTTTCGGCCCGGTTCGGTTGGCCGGCCCAACCCGGGCATGGAGATCCGCATCGCCGACGATGGCGAGATCCTGATCCGAGGACCGTTGGTGTGCATGGGATATCTGCGCGCTGACGGCGGCATCGACACGGTCACCGACGCGGACGGCTGGCTCGCCACCGGCGACGTCGGCGCGATCGACGAGGATGGCTATCTCACCATCACGGACCGTAAGAAGGAGCTCATCATCACCTCCGGCGGGAAGAACATCTCGCCGGCGCAGATCGAGAGCCTGCTCCGCGCCCATCCGCTGATCGCTCAGGCGGTGGCGATCGGCGACCGCCGGACGTTCGTGACCGCGCTGATCGTGCTCGACGAGGAGGTCGCTCCACAGTGGGCAGCCGCCCACGGCATCACCGCCACGGACACCGCGACATTGGCGGCGGACCCGACCGTACGGGCTGAGATCCAGGCCGCGGTCGACGCTGCCAACGAGAAGCTGTCCCGGCCGGAGCAGGTGAAGGCCTTCCACATCACGACCTCGAGCTGGACGCCGGAGACGGGTGAGCTCACACCGACGTTGAAGCTCCGGCGGCGCGTCATCGGCGACATGCACCACGCCGCGATCGACGCCCTGTACGCGTAGCTGCTTAGGGGTAAGGAGGGACGCCCTCATTGCCGATTCCGCGCTAAAGGGACGCCTTCCTTTCAACCTCACCGTCCACAGTGGCGGCCAGGAGGTCGCGCAGGTGGTTCGCGAGCTTCGCCCGGCCGCGCGCCGGCAGCCGGTCGAGTACATTCCGCTGAGCCTGCAGCCCGGCCCCGACCGCTTCGTCGACGAGCGCTAGCCCTTTCTCGGTCAGCGTGGCGACCAGGGCCCGGCGATCACTTGGGTGCTGCGATCGCCGCACCAGCCCGCGCCGTTCAAGGCGATCGATGCGCCCCGTCATCCCGCCAGAGATGAGCATCATCGAGTCACAGAGAGCGGTCGGCGTCAACTGGTACGGCTGCCCCGCCCGGCGCAGCGTAGCGAGCACGTCGAACTCGCCGCCGTTGATGCCGAACCGCGCGTAGACAAGCTGCTGGCGGTCGCCGACGTTTCGGGCGATCCGGTACAGGCGGCCGAAGACCTCCATCGCCTGCGTGTCCAGCTCCGGGCGCTCCACACCTGTCGCTCGCGACCGTGCTGGGCCGACGGTGGGGAACTCCGCCCGCCGACTCTGCGGTCGGCGGCGTGGTTGCGCTCACGTCGTGGCAGCTGGTCGCCGGCGGGCTGCTCCTGCTGCCGGCCGCGCGCGTGGTCGAGAGACCGCTGCCGGCGCTTACCCTGCCCAACCTGGCCGGCTTCGGATATCTCGCGATCATCGGGACGGCGGTGGCGCACTTCCTCTGGTTCCGCGGGGTGAGTTGGCTCGCGCCGACCCGGGTCACGATGCTGGCCTTACTGAGCCCGGTTGTCGCGACGATCCTGGGTTGGCTGGTGCTCGGCCAGTCCTTGTCCCCCGGCAGTTCGTCGGCGCCGCGGCCGTACTCGGAGCGGTCGTGCTCGGCGCGGCGAAGCCATCCCTCGGGCGATCCCGTTGGATCAGGGGCTGGCCCTACGTGTACAGTGATGCGTCGTCGCCTGAGCGCGGGCGTCGGCGGATGCTGGCGGCCAAGATCAGGAGTCGTCACGTCGGAGTGGCGGAATGGCAGACGCGCTAGCTTGAGGTGCTAGTGCCCTTAGCGGGCGTGGGGGTTCAAGTCCCCCCTCCGACACGAACCTTCGTACATGATCGCCGATGGCCTGGCTTCGGCGATGATCTTTTTCTGGTTCGGTTGGTAGGTCAACTGAAGGCCGACGCGGGCGTACAGTTCTGCCTTGTCGAGCGGATCCGCGTCGCGCAGGACGGTCACGATAGAGCCGAGCGCGGTGACGAGGGTGTTGATCTCGTCTGGGGTCATCCGGCCGGTGGTCTGTGCGGCTTGACGGATCTGGGCTTGGGCCGCGACGCGAGTGGCGGTAACCTCGGCCGTCCAGCCGGCGATTAGCGCCGGATCGGTACCCGCCTCGAGGGCGGCCCGGTAGCGGGCGAGGCGGCGGTCGCAATCGGACATGATCCTCTTGGCGTCGGCGATGCGGGCTGCGTTGCTCTCGTCGTGCTCGTCAACCTGGGCGTCGGCGAGAGTATGGACAGTGTCGGCGAGTCGGTCCGGGGCGAAGGCGCGGGCGAGCCAGGCGTCCAGCCGGGGAACGATCTGCTCCTCGCGCACGTAGACACTGTGGGGGTGCTGCACGCGGTTAGCCAGGCCAACCCACGACCGTTCGCCTGGGTCAAGACCGCCGAACAGATCCTCGAATCGATCGCAGCCTATTGCCTCCGACTTATGCTATCAATTAACGACTCGCCACATAGACTACTTCGCCTTGAAAAGTAGATCGACGGTGGTCGGTGTGTCGGCTTGTGGATCTTCTCGTCGGATCGAATCATGATCTCGGTCCGTAGTGAGGAGTACACGGTGCTGGTCACGCGCAACCTTCAGCCATCGTTGTGGGACTCGGTCCTGCCTGAGGAGGTCCGGCGGATGTCGCCGCTGTTGGAGCAGGTGGACCGGTGGCTGGACGACGAGGCTTTCTTCGCCCCGTTCCGGGCGCACTTCAACGCAACTGTTCGGCCGGCCGAGCATCCCGGTGGAGGTCTATCTCCGGATGATGTTCCTGAAGTACCAGTACCGGTTGGGGTATGATTCGCTGTACCGGGAGGTATCCGACTCGATCTCGTGGCGGATCTTTGCCGGCTGACCCTGGTCGGTGCCGCCCTCACCTTCGAAGATCACCACTCCGTGCGGTGAGGATGCGGTGACCGGGCTGAACGAAGCGCTGTTGGCGCGGGCGGACGCGGCGAAGTTGGTGAAGACGGGAAAAGTGCGCGCCGACACCACCGTGTCGGCCAACGTTAAGTACCCCACCGACTCCGGGCTGCTGGCCCACGCGGATGAGGCAATCGGCAAGCTCGTGGACGGATCAAGGCGGCCGGCCGGGCGACCCGCATCGTGTTCCGGGACGCCACCGAAATCGCGGCCGCGAAGGTGCACGCGATCGGGGCGAAGCTGAAGTTGCGCGGCGCAGAAGGCAAGCAGGAAGCGCAGGCCACGGTGCTACGACTGACCGGCGAGCTTGCCGACCTGGCCCAGGCAGCGCCATCGACGACGCTGCGGCGGTGCTGAACAACGCCCGCCGGCGCTGCGCGGGTGACGGGACGGCGGCGTGGCCGGTTGCGCAAGGCGATCAACGAACTGTCCACAATGGTCATCCGCGCGGCGGGGTGGTGGCGCCAGACCCGACGGCGGATAGCCGGAGACAGGATCGACTCCGCCACCCGGCTGGTCAGCCTGCACGACCCCGACGCCCGACCCATCGTGAAAGGCCGGCTTGGCAAGCCGGTCGAATTCGGTACAAAGCCCAGGTTGTCGACAACGAAGACGGGCTGGTGCTCGACTACGAGGTCAAGACCCGGCAACCCTCCCGACGCCGAACAACTCGCCCCTGGATCAATCGCATCTCCAAACGGCTCGGCCGCGTCCCGCAACAACCACTGCCGACCGGGGCTACGGCGAGGCCGCGGTCGACCGGAACTCGAAGACCTCGGTGTGACCACCGTCGTAATCCCCCGCAAGGGACAGCCCGGCAAGGCCCGCCAAAAAGTGGAGCACTCACCCGGCTTCCGCGAGCTGATCAAGTGGCGCACCGGATCAGAGGACGCATCAGCCACCTCAAGCGCCGCTACGGCTGGAACCGCAGCCTCGTTGACGGACGAGACCGCACCGCCACCTGGTGCGGCTACGGAGTCCTCGCCCACAACCTCGTCAAGGTCGCCGCACTGGCCGCCGGGAACGAGTGAACATCGATGCGGTGACGGCCGGGCCGCGAAACCCCAGCGCCGCAACGCCTCGGTCACGCAGATCCACGAGCATCTCCGCCAGGGACCCCGATTTTCAAGGCGAAGTAAGACTAGCGGCGTGGCAGCGACAATGCGAGTTGCCCGGGCGCCACATCCACCACGGCCCATCGACGCTCCACGTGTCACGCTCGATAAACCGCTTGATCGTAGGCCGCCCGGAGTACGGCACGTTGTTGACGAGTCAGGCCGGGCGTTATTTCAATCCAATCGACACTGTCGTCGTGTACGAGCGGGGGGTCGGCCATACCAAACAACTCGGGATCAGTCAATTCACGAGGAGCCGGCCAGACGCGGCTTTGGAAGTCAGAAACCACCTGCTCCAGGGTCACGGCGCCTTGAGCCAGTCGCCCCAGAAGGTCTCGCGTCGTCGCCATCCTTCACAGCCTCCACACATTTCGACCAGGCTCGTTTAGGCCACTCCGGACTCCGGATGGGCGCGCCGTCGGCAACGGGCGAGTGGACGAGCCATGGTCGAACGTAACACGGATCCTCCATGTAGCAGGTTCAGGCGTAGACGAACCTGAGGGTCCGGTTGCCGAGCCCGCAGACTGTGGAGACCGGGGAGAGGGGTGGACCGCCACACCGAGCCTGATGGGTGCTCAGTAACCGGGGCTCGTATAGTTGGGCGACGGGATGGGACGCCGGGCAGCTATCAACAGCGACGAAGATTCTCCGATAGCGTGGCCGCTCGGAAGAGCAGGCAAGGACGGACTTGACACAGGCGTGAATCGATGGTGGCCCGGGTTCGTTGTCCGACTTCCGCCTTGAAACGTGTAGGCATAGAGCATGGCTCGGCGGACATGGAGTTCACTGTGGACAAGTCTGCTTCACGCCGTTGGCTCATCGCCAACGTCCTCGGCATGCTCATCGGATTGCCGCTCTGGGTCGCCGACGGCATCGTCGACATCGAGGGTTCCCTCAACATCCCGTTGCACTTCGCTAGTGCCGTTGCTTCGCCGCCGTACTGTCATTCCTGCAACGCTGGGCGATCGGGGCAACACGCACCCCTTACCTGGTCTGGGTCGCCGCCCACCCTGTGGTGATGCTCCTGGCTTCGGGCTCGGTTTCGAGCTCATCGGGCCCCTGGCGGACGACGCCCTGCATGCGGTGCTCACCGAACCGGGATTGGCACGGCGCATGGCCACCGAAGCGGCTCGACTCGCTCCGTCATTGCTGTGGCCCGCCGTGGCTGAAGAGTATCGGTCCCTGACGACCAGCGTTTTGGCAAACCGCGCTCTGGCGTCCCGATGAACGCCTACCCGCAACCAACCTTCACCCATCTCGTGCCCCTCAGCGACGACACCGGCCTCCTGGAGCACGCCCGCGGCGCCATTCCGCTGCATGGGCACGGGTACTGCGTCGACGACGTCGCACGTGGACTGATGGTGATCTGCCGGGAGCCGCGACCAACCGCGGAGCTCACGGCGCTGGCCGAGCGGTACTTAGCCTTCCTGATGCAGGCGCAGGCCGACGACGGAACATTCCACAATCGACTGAGCTATCAGCGAGTATGGCTCGATCCGACCGGTACGGGCGACTGGTGGGGACGGGCCCTGTGGGGCACGGGCACCGCCGTGGCCCGGGCGCAGACGGATCACGTGCACGACGCCGCCTTGCGGACGTTTGAACGGGCCTCGCACAACCGCTCCCGCTGGCCCCGCGCCATGGCCTTTGCCGGGCTGGGTGCGGCCGAGGTGCTGAACGTGATGCCATCTCACAAAGGTGCGCGGCAGCTACTCGCGGACGCCGTGACTACCGTGGGACCCCCAACCGATACATTGGACTGGCCCTGGCCCGAACCCCGGTTGACCTACGCGAACGCGGCGTTGGCCAAGGTCCACCTTGCGGCCGGTCAGCACCTCGAACACCAACGCTTGGTCGACTCTGGGCTTCGTCTACTTGTGTGGCTGCTCGAGCAGGAGACGCTCGACGGGCATCTATCCACCACCCCGACCGAGGGCTGGGCGACCGGCGAGCCCCGACCCGGATTCCACCAGCAGCCGATCGAGGCAGCGGCGATCGCGGACGCCTGCGTCCGCGCACGCGCACTCACGGGTGACGTTAGATGGGACGACGAGATCCGTCTCGCAATCGACTGGTTCCTTGGCGAAAACGACTCCAAAGTGGAGCTCGCAAACTGGATCACCGGCGGTTGCGCCGACGACCTGCACGCCTACGGGTGTAGTCACAATCAGGGGACGGAATCCACGATCGCCCTGATTTCGACGTTGCAGCATGGCCGTGGACTGTCGAGGATGCGCCACTAACAGACTTGGCGGTACCCATCCTCGTGAGGGACGTGCTGGCCAAACACGGGCTTGCCTCGCTGATGGTTTGCCGCGCAGAATCCAGTCACGAAAGCCGGACTGAAGATCGCACAATGACGAATCGCTGGGTGGCGTCGTGACGGTTGACCACGCACACGAACGGCGCCGAGCGCCGATCGATCCGGTCGACCGCGCATTGTTGCGGATGCTCGCCCTCGACGCGCGGCTGCCCCACGCCGAACTCGCCCGGCGGGTCAACATGTCGCGGCCGGCCGTACACAACCGGCTCAAGCGCCTCGAAGCCGACCGCGTCATCCGGGGTTACCGGGCCACGGTCGACCGGGAGGCGATCGGGCACCCGCTAACGGTGTTCGTGCTCGTGCGTACCGCCGGGCCGGGCGCCTCGGCCGCAGCCCGCGCGATCCTCGCGTTCAGCGACGACACCGCCACCGTCGACGAGTGCTTCCGGGTGACCGGCGAATGGTCGCTGCTGCTCGGTGTCCACGCCTCGACACCGCGCGCGGTGGAGAAGCTCATCGACCAGATACGGGCGCTGCCCAACGTCCGGACGACACAGACCCTCGTCGCCTTGTCCGCGCTGCACGACGAAGAATCCTGAGTCAGACAGCGAGGGCCATCACCCGCGCCATCTCGTTGCGGACGATCGACAGCCCGACGTCGGCGCCCATGCCGGGCTTGGCGAGAACCTGGTGCGCGCCGCAGGCCATCGCCACATGGACACTCAGCTGTGCGCTGCGCTCGGTCTCGGCGCAGCTACCTCCGCAGTACGCCTTCACACCATTGTCTAAGCAGTAGCGCAACGCGAGGACGGCCTGGTCCAGTCCGCCGAGGTCCGGTGTCTTGACCTGGATCATGTCGGCTGCACCCGCGTCAACGAACGCCCAAACGTCAGCGAGCGTGTTGCACCATTCATCGGCCACGATCTCGACGTCGCTGCCCAGCCGCTCCAGCACGCCACGCAGCTCCCGGAGGACGTCGATCTGCGCCGCTCGCGAACCGGCGTCCATCGGATGCTCCACGCGCAGCGTAAATGGGGCGGCCGCCTCCCTTAGCCGGGCCAGATACTCCCCGACTCGCGCGGCCGTGCCGAACGCGATCCCGGGCGTGCCGTACGTGTCGATGTGCAGCACGGGCTGGTAGTCCTCGCTGTCGCGCAATGAACGGATCCGGGCGCTTAGCCATCGCACGTACTCCGTCAGCAAGCTGCCATCGTCGCCGAGTAGCTGCGGGACGTTGTTGATCAGGCCGTGCGGCAACACATCGACCTGCTTGAGGATCATCGCGTCGACCGCCAGGTACCGATCCTCACCACACTGCGCGAAGATCGGCACTGGGCGCAGCGTCACGCCAGTGTGGAACTCGTCAACGATCACTTCGGCGGCGGTGCGGCGGCCTGCCTTGGCCCGCGCGTCGAGCAACGCCTGGCTCACGCCGTAGAGGATCGCCGTGGCGTAGGGCTGGTCCCGCAGTGCTTGGGTGACCAGATCCATCGCACCCCGAAACGACTCGATCTCGTGCCCGATAAGCAGCGGCGCGAGAGTCGCTTCGATGACCACGCGCGCCTTGCCGGCCACGAAGGGCTCCGCCCGCCCACCCACGCCCGAATATTGAACGCTGGCGCAATCGCCGTGCGCCACCTGACCGTCGGAGAGAATCAGCAGCACCGACAGCGCCTCCGCCGGCTGGCGGATCCGCTGGTACCCACTGGTAACGGGCTCACTCGCGTAGATGAGGCCGTCGCGAATGGCGCCGGCCCGGATCGCCGCCTGGTCGTCGGAGAAGAACGAGGCCAGTCCTTCAACTGCCCGCACCGCGGTGATTCGACACGTCATGCGGCCTGACGATAGAGCCGCGGACGGTGCGCGTCTCGCGCCCTCGGCTGGGACTAACGATCCGTTCGGCAGTGGACCCCGGGCCGGGCGGCTGGGGGCGCCAACGGGTGACGCTTCGTTCGTGATCGACGCGGGTGATGCCGCGAGGCCGCGGCGCCACGTACCCTCCTCCGATGGTGAACGCAATGGCGCGGCGCCGTTCTTGCCTGTGCGTTCCGGCATCGGAGCCGCGCAAGGTGGCCAGGGCCGCGACGTCAGGCGCCGACGAGATGGTCTTCGACCTGGAGGACTCGGTGCGGCCCGAGCGAAAGACGCAGGCTCGCGAAGCTCTCTGCTGGGCACTGTCCACATGGGATGGTCCGCGGGTTGCCGTACGGGTCAACGCCCCGGGTACGCCGTGGTGCCACCTCGACATCGCCGCTCTCGCCGCCGTATCCGAGGCGCCCGTGTCGATCGTCCTGCCGAAGGTCGAGCACCCCGGCGACGTCGAGTTCGCGTACCGGCTGCTCGCCGGGGCCGAGGCGGCGACCGGGCGACGGACGCCGATCGGCCTACAGGCCCTGGTCGAAACCGCGGCCGGGCTGGCGCAGGCTGAGCGGATCGCCGCGGCGTCCACGCGGACCGAGGCGATGGTCCTCGGGTACGCCGACCTCGCCGCGTCGCTGCGACGGCGCACCGACTCGTGGCAGTACGCCCAGGACACGGTTCTGATCGCCGCGCGTGCCCACGGGTTGCAGGCGATCGACGGCCCGCACCTGGGCATCGCCGACGACGACTCATTCCGAGCCGCGGCGCGGCACGCCCGCGAACTCGGCTTCGACGGCAAGTGGGCGATCCACCCCGGGCAAATCGCCGCCCTCAATGAGGTGTTCTCCTTCGGCGTCGACGAGATCGCCCGAAACCGCGCCGTCATCGCCGCCCTCGACAACGCCGGCGGCGCGGGCGCAGTCGCCTTCGAAGGGCAAATGGTGGACGAGGCAGTCGCCGTCGCCGCCAGGCAGGTAGTCGCGAGCGCGGGCGAGCATGCGCGATGAGCCTGCCGCTGGCCGGCATCGCGGTCGTCAGCCTCGAACAAGCCGTTGCCGCGCCCTTCGCCACCCGTCAACTCGCCGACCTCGGCGCCCGTGTGATCAAGATCGAACGACCGGGCGACGGTGACTTCGCCCGCCGCTACGACCAGTCGGTACAAGGCCAGTCGAGCTACTTCGTCTGGCTGAACCGGTCGAAGGAGTCCCTGACACTCGACATCAAGGCCCCGGCGGGCCGGGCCGTCCTCGACCAACTGCTCGGCGGCGCGGACGTCTTCGTGCAGAACCTCACACCCGGTGCGGCCCGCCGCCTGGGCCTCGACGCCGACTCGCTGTCGCAGCGGTACCCGCGCCTCATCGTCTGCGACATCTCGGGGTACGGAAACGACGGCCCGTGGGCCGACCGCAAGGCCTACGACCTGTTGATCCAGTGCGAAACCGGGCTCGTGTCGCTCACCGGTACCCCCGACGCCGTGGCCCGGTGCGGCGTCTCCGTCGCCGACATCGCCGGTGGCATGTACGCATACACCGGCATCCTCACCGCGCTCTACGAGCGGGCGACCTCCGGTGTCGCGCGCGCCGTCGAGGTCTCCCTCTTCGACTCGCTGTCGGAATGGATGGGCTCTCCGGCGTACTACACGCGGTACGGCGGTCGCCAGCCCGAACGCGTCGGCGTCGCGCACGCTACGATCGCGCCCTACGGCGCCTACGAGACCGCCGGCGGCGAGCATGTGCTGCTGTCCATCCAGAACGAGCGCGAGTGGACGACGTTCTGCGAGCTGTTTCTCCGCGATCCCGACATCGCCTCCGACGATCGATTCGCGCACAACTCCGCGCGCGTGGCCAACCGCGCCGCGCTCGACGACATCATCGGGCACCGCTGCGCTCAGATTGACACAGACGCCATGCTCGAATTGCTGAACACAGCCAAAGTGGCAAACGCCCGCCTGAACACAGTCGCGCAGTACCTCGACCATCCCGTACTCGCCGAACGCGACCGGTGGCGGACGATCCACACGCCCGCCGGACCCATCGAGGCGCTACTCCCGCCGATCAAGCTCCGGGGCGTCGAGCAACGAATGGGCCCGGTACCGGCGATCGGCGAACACACCGCTGCGATCCTCACGGATCTGGGGCTCGACAAAGAAGAAGTCGAAAAGCTGCGCGCCGACGGCATTATCTGACCACTGAACTAACGTTTACTCGACCACACGGAGGATCATCGCGCATTTGCAGAAAATCAGCATTGGGCAGTTACCCTGTAAATTCACCGATTCACAGGTTTAGAATACTGAGCCGCCAGGCAGCGGAACTGAAGGCCGGATACCCCGGCTGGCCGGTTCCCTAATCGCCGGATCTCCGATTGGGTTCCAGCGATCACATCGAGGGTCCAGTCGCTCACTCGCGCTGACGAACCCGTAGCACTGCGACCATCCGGTCCCACGCTGTTTCTCCAACAGCCCGGACTTTGTCGCCGCCAAGTGCCACTCAGATCGAAGAGCGGGAGCTGCGGGCGATGGCTGGCACCCGACGACTTGACTCTGGTGGGCAAGCAACCCGTTACGACGTAACGAAAGGATCTATGGTGAACGAAGAGTCGGCACCTCAGACCAGCGCGGTACGCCCGGTCATTCTCGGCGTGGCCGCCAGCGACGCGCACGCCGTAGCGAATCAGCTCATCGCAATGATGCTGCGCCGGCGTGGGTTCACCGTGATCAACCTCGGCGTCTGCACTCCGCTCTCCGAGTTCGCGGCGGCATACCGCGCGAACCCGACCGCGGTCGCGGTCATCGTGGCCAGCCTCAACGGCCACGCATACGAGGACCTCCAGGGCGTTGACGAACTCAAGCGCAGCGGCCAGATCGGCTGCCCCGTCATAGTGGGCGGGAACCTGTCCGTCGGCAGCCACAAGGCCGACAACGACATCGCGCGCCTCTTCGATATCGGCGTCGACCACGTCCTGTCCGACCCGGACGAGTTGCCGGCGCTGTTGGACCGGATCGCCAAAGCCGAGCAAGCTGGTTCCGTCGCGTCCACGGTCGCCACGGGCACCCCCGAGCATCGCGTCCGCGAGATGAGCAGCGCCTGATGCTGGGGCTCGACCTGGATCCAGCAGTCCGGGCTGACCTGCCTGGGCTACCGGAGATCCTGACCCATCTGCGGGACACGGACAAGCAGACCTCGGTCGAGGTGCTGCGGCGCGCCCACGCCGCCGGCACGTTCGCCATCCAGCCGCGCTGCGGAGTCGGCGGGCACGGGGCCATGCAAACGCTTTTGCGGGAACTCGAGGACGGTGGCCAGCCGGACATCCTGTCGGTCACCATCGACGCGCACACCCGGCTCTGTCACTTTGACAAGGCAACTGAGACGCTTCGGCGCGACCCCAAGAATCTCAACGGGTATCCGCTCGTCAGCCACGGCTGGCGGCGGGGGCGTGAGCTGGACGCGTGCGTGCGCACACCGCTGGAGATCCGGCACGGCTCGCCCGACCCCCGCAACCTGTTCGCGGTCGCCGTCGCGTCGGGGATCACCTCCTTCGAGGGTGGCGGCATCGGATACAACCTGCCGTACTCGAAGGACGTGCCGCTCGCTCACTCCCTGGACGCGTGGCGCCAGGTCGATGAGGCATGCGGCGCGCTCGTTGCCGACGGCGTCATCATCGACCGGGAGCTGTTCGGCACGCTGACCGCCGTGCTCATCCCGCCGTCGGTCAGCCTGGCGTGCACGCTCCTGGAGGCCATCGCGGCGCAGCGCGCCGGGGTGCGTTGCCTGTCCGTCGCATATCCGCAACAGGGCGAGGTCGCGCAGGATGTCGCGGCGCTGCGGGCGATCCGTGGCCTGGCCCAGAAGTACCTGCCGGATAGCGTCGAGGTCTACCCGGTGCTGCACCAGTTCATGGGCGTTTTCCCGCGGACCCGCCCGCGAGCGGAGGCGTTGATTCTTTACGGCGCCCTCGTGGCCCGCATCGGCGGCGCGACAAAGGTCATCACCAAGACCTACCAGGAGGCGCACGGCATCCCTGATGTCACCGCGAACGTCGCGGGGCTGCGCACTACCCGTCTCGCTACGTCGGACCTACTAGGCTTCGTCAAGGCCGATGCCGATCGCGTCGACGAGGAACAATCCTGGATCGAGCAGGAGGTGGCTGAGCTGGTCGATCCGGTGCTCGCCGAGCCCGATCTCCTGCCGGCGATCCGGGACGCGTTCGCTCAGGGGCGCCTCGACATTCCGTTCAGCGCCAGCATCCACGCCCACTCGCAAGTGATCCCGCAGCGGGACGCGCACGGCGCCGTCAGGTACCTGTCAGCGGGACAGCTACCGTTCTCCGACGCCACCCTCATCCGTCACGGGAAGCACCTTGCCGACGGCTCGAAACGGTCCGACGAACGCGTCGTCGACGCGATCACGGCCGACATCAACTACTTCCTGGAACCCACCTAAGCCTGACGGGCGACGTGCCGTCGATCCGGACAAGCTTCGCATATGTCCAGCCCACTGGTGTTAGAGAGATCGTGGCCGAGTGCATTGAACATGTTGGCTCGAGGAGCTGGCCATTGGGTACACCGGGCACCGGAAGCTGCGACAGAATGTTCACTCAGTAGTTGCGAATGACCGCCGCAGAAAGCCGACTGCCGCGTCCTCGGACAAGGTTTCCGGCAAACGCATCCGCACCTCGTCCGCCAACGGCGCTGGTGCCTTGCCCGGGGCCGGCTGTTTCGGAACGATCGGCGCCAGCTTGTGCCCTGGCGGCACAAACTTGATCGACGCTTCCTTGGCGAACAATTGATGGCGCTGTTCATGTGTCAATCGCAGGACCATGTCGACGGCGGCCACCAGGTCCCTTGGGGACGACCCGGAGCACTGACTGGCCGGCGGTGAACGCCTCAAGCTCCTCGTCCGGCAGTTTGCTTACTTGGCTCGCGACGCCCGAGAGCACCTTCGATGTAATGACTCCGATGCTCATGACAGCTCCATTCCCTGGTTTGCGGTGATCCGAGTAACGAACTCGTCAGTGATCCGGGCGGAGATCGTCCACGACCGCGTCCTGGCCCTTGACCGGCGCAAGCCCGACGGGTACGCCCGATTCGCCGGCGTTGGCGAAGAGTCCGTTGTTGAACCGGAAGATTTCGTCGAAGAGCGGCAGGCCCCGGCCCTTTGCATACTCGGATCCACGTCTGCTGCGCCTTGTACGCCGATCCGGCGCCTGGTGCTGCACCATGGTGAACAGCACGCCAAGTATCCGGTGTGCGATGTAGCCCGGCATTGATCGAGTAACTAGAGTGCGACGATCTTTGTGCTCTTTGACGAGACGACGCAGTGTCTCTTCGAGATAAGGGAACCCGATACTCGACAGGTAGTCTGGTCGTGCGGAATGAGAACCCGCTGGCTCGCTATCATTGCAATTTGCGTCGCCATATTGAAATTGGGCGAACAGCCAATTAGCACATATTCGTAGTCGCGGAAGTAGCGGTCGTTGAGTGCTACGGCGTAAGCATTCACGTCCCTGTCCGCAATTGATCGGCGGGTAACTCTATGTCACTGGGTCACCAGCTCTGGCATCCAGGGACGGCCGAGGAGGGCGTCGCGGATGGCTTGCAGGATACCGATGCCGTGCTTGGCCGCCCGCAGTGACCAATCGGGAAGTGCTCGCGGGTCTCGTCCGGGCTGTCCTGCCAAGCAAACCCCGATCCCGGCGCACCCTTCTGCTTACCCGGCTTGCGCTTCGGCCCGCCCCGCTGCGGCTTGCCCGGTGGCGACGTGTGACCCGGCTGGTCATCCAAGGACGGCGGCATCGACGAGTTCCCGCTGTTGCGACCCAACTGCCGCTCCAGATCCACAACCCTCGCCTGCAACTGGGCGATCGTCTGAGCCTGAACCATCACCAGCGCGAGCAACTCCTCACGCGAGAGCGACTCCGGCTCGGCCACACCACCAATTGTCCACTCTGGACGAACCGGTTCATCGACGACACGCCCTACCCACGTGAATGTTTACGCTACGGCGAGCTGCTCATGAGTCCGAACACGCACCTGGGTTACGTCGACAATCCCGCTGGCCAGAGGGACGGCGACACGCTTGAGATCGACCCGCATCAACTCAAAGTGAGAGGCGATCAGGTCGAGGCTGCCGCCGCCGGCGGACATAGGACCTTTGATCTTGGATGGGGTTTCACGAATCGACTGAGACTGAGGGGCAAGGGTTTGCCAGCGTCGATCGCGTCGAACCAGGCCTTAATGTTCTGGCCGGGCTTGAGCAGCGTCTCCCATACGTCGGTCGAGTATCACGACAACGTCAGGCTCGATTGGGGGTCGAAGTCGATGAGCAGTGCCCGCTTGCCGCGTTCGGCGAGAAGCGCGCGCCGAGGTCGGCCGTGAGCGTTGTCTTAGCTACGCCGACACTGTAGTTGATTACCGAGATGATCCGCACCGAGTCCTCCTGCGCCACTACCGCTTGCGCTGCTTGTAACGAAGGTGGGCGGCCGGTCGTCTCGTCACGACGGTCGTCCGAACCCCTTGACACAAGCCAAAGCGTGCTGGATTGTTGAACAATACCTAGAACGGGAGCGGCCGCAGTGGACCTGAATTCAGACATTGGCGAGGGCTTCGGTGCCTGGGAGATGGCCGACGACGCCGCGCTCATGAAGCTCGTCACCAGTGCGAACGTCGCGTGTGGGTTCCACGCAGGAGACCCGAGCATCATGCGTGCACGCTGTGTTGAGGCGGCCGCCCGTGGCGTCGCCGTTGGTGCGCACGTTGGCTACGGAGATCTCGCTGGCTTTGGCCGGCGATTCGTTGACTACACCGCGACCGAGCTGGCGGACATCGTGCTCTACCAGCTCGCTGCGCTCGATGGCATCGCTCGTAGTTGCGGAACCTCGGTGAGCTATGTGAAGCCGCACGGTGCGCTGTACGGTTCGGCATTCAGCAATCCCGTCCAGGCTGCGGCCGTCGTCGCCGCGATACGCGCGTTTGGTTCGCCAAATGCCGTGCTGTGCCAGCCCGAATCCGAACTGTCGAGGTGCGCCGAGAGAGCGGGTCTCTTGGCCGTCGCCGAGGCGTTCGCCGACCGCGCCTACACGCCGACCGGACGCCTCGTCTCGCGAGGCGAACCTGGGGCAGTCGTGACGGACGCTGGCGCGGTGGCGCAGCGCGCGCTGCTGCTGGCGGAAGAGGGTGAAGTGATCGCCATCGATGGCACCCGACTCTCGCTTCGGGTTGAGTCCATATGTGTACACGGCGACACCCCGGGCTCGGTTGCCCTGGTGGAGGCAATCCGCGCCGCATTTGTCGACGCCGGGGTTGACCTGGCGGCGTTCGCAACGGCCTCGGTGACCATAGGTGTGAACGCATGAACAGGGTTGTCGTCTCCCAGTCGCAGACCGGCTGGACGTGGTGGCTACAAGCAGATTTTCGGACTGGGAGCGAGATCCTCGTCCGTGGCGTGGGGGCATACCCGGATGAGTCCACGTGCCGCGGCGCGGCCTGGAGATTCAGCAGGGTCGAACCGGGGCTCGTGCTGTCGATCCAGGACGACGACGGCTACTGGCGGCTAGGCTTTCACAATCTGTCGGGCGACCGGATCGCTGTGTCGGCCGACCGTTTCGCCGACGCCAGGACGAGCCGGCTGGAGCTGGAGCGCGTTTGCGCAGCCGTCAACTGGCGCATGCGGCGTTCGTTAGCTGTGTAGTGATTTTGTCTAATTGTTGAGCTAGCATGTGATCGTGCCGGTACGCGACTTTGCCGAGTTGGCAGACGTGCTCATGACTGACCGCGCTGCCCTCGATCGCGGGAGTACGGTGGAGCGCGTCGCCGACGTATTGCGGGGACGGATCACCGAGGGTCTCTTCCCACCCGGTCGGCGGCTTTCAGAGGAAGAGCTCAGCGGCGCGCTCGGCGTTTCTCGGAACACGCTTCGCGAGGCGTTCCGGCTTCTAGTCCACGAGCGGCTGCTTGTGCATGAACTCAACCGTGGTGTGTTCGTCCGGTCGCTGTCCGCCGACGATGTCGTTGACATCTATCGCATGCGCAGGATGCTCGAGTGTGGGGCCATTCGGCAGGCGGGCGAACCATCAGAGGCATCGCTGGAGCTGATTAGGACCGCGGTCGAGGAGGCCGAGAAGGCCGCCGAGGCGGGCCAGTGGCTCGAGGTGGGCACGGCGAACATGAGATTTCACCGAGCGATCGTCGCGTTGGCCAATTCTCGGCGGATGACGGAGACGGCGCGGCAGCTGCTCGCGGAGCTTCGCCTCGTGTTCCACGTCATGTCCAGCCACCGCGAGTTCCATGAGCCGTACTTGTATCGCAATCGCAAGATCTACCACCTGCTCGCCGCTGGTGACCCGAAGGCGGCCGCGAAGGCACTCGAGGAGTACCTAGACGCCGCCGAGGCTCAGCTGCTCGCCGCCTACACTTCGACCGTGTCCAACGGATCCTAAGCGCTCGATATGAGCCGGTGCTCATGAATCTAATCAACTTGGATGGGCGGATCGATCACCCCGGCGACGTTTTCGAGAGCTGAACCAACGCGTCCATAGACCACAGGCAATCCGCCCTGCCTCGAATGCTCCAACCATGTAGTCGCGCGCTTCAATGTAAGCTCACGAAACGCCTTGCAGTAAGGCGTCTGCGGCGTCATGTTCAGCGGCGGTTCGTGCTCGGATACAGCGCTATCGATCGGACACGGCCGATCGTGCCAGAGCTGCCGTTACGGGTTCGCTGCGCGGCCCGTACCTCGGCGAGATGACCGCTATGGCTTCCGCCGAGCCGCGTGGCGACCCGGAGCTGCCCGCACCTTCGGTCCAACATGCCGTATCCGGAGTCGGGGACCGCTGCTGGAGCGGCAGCAGCCGGACGACCTCTAGATCGTGAAACCTTCGCCGTCTCCGGCACGTAAGGAGGGTGTACTCCCCAGCGTAGCCCTTGCACAGATCCTTGAACCATGGGATTGACGGATTGTTCAACAGAATTTACGATCCCCGTACTGCACCCGCAACGAGAAACCTACGGACGTGAGCTGAAAGGCAGGACTGTCAATGCGAAGGCATGCAAGCGTGGCGATCTTCGCCACTTTGGTCTTGGGGTTAGCCGCGTGCGGCGCCCCGACTCCAACCCCTGTTGGGCAAGGCGCCGACATAAAGATCGCGGGCCTCTGGCCGCTGAGCGGTTCCAACGCTAGCCAGGGCACGGATGTCAAGAACGGCGCGGAACTCGCCGTGGAGATCATCAATAACGAGTACTCGCTGGACCTGCCACTGGCCAAGGAGAAGGGCCTGCCCAACCTGGGTGGGGCGAAGCTCCAGCTGGTCACCGGTGACACCCAGGGCAAGCCCGAGGTGGGCGCAAGCGAGGTGGATCGCCTTGTCAACAATGAGAAGGTGGTTGCGGTCGTTGGGTGTTACAACTCCGGTGTCACCTTGACCGCAAGCCAGCGCGCGGAGCGCCTGGGCGTGCCCTTCGTGAATGCTGCGTCGTCGTCGACGGCACTCACCGAGCGAGGCCTGAAGTGGTTCTTCAGGACCGGCCCGAGCGACCAGACGTTCGCTTCGACCATGTTCGACTACCTCGAAACGCAGAAGAAGAATGGCAACCAGGTTAAGACCATCGGCGTCCTTCACTCGAACGACCAATACGGCAACGATGGTGCGGACGTCACCAAGAAGATCGGGGCCGAGCGGGGGCTCGAGTTGGTCGCCGATGTGGCCTTCGACCCGAACGCCGCCGAGCTCAGCTCCCAGATCACGCAGATCCGCGCCAAGAACCCAGACGTGTTGTTTGTACTTGCCACCACCGATCCCGCAATCAAGATGATGAAAACGATGCAGCAGCTCGCGTACTACCCACCAGCCCTCTTGGCTTATGGCGCGGGCTTCGCGGATCCGGCATTTCTTAAGGGCGTCGGCAGCGCGGCGGACGGTGCGTCGACTCGGGCGGCTTGGGCCTCGGACATAGCCGAGAAGAATCCCGTTGCGAAGGCCATCAGTGAGATGTTCCAGACCAAGTACAACCAACCGATGACAGAAAACTCTGCGCGCTCCTTTACGGCCATTATGGCGCTCGCTCAGGCCATCAACAATGCGAAATCGACCAACCCAGAAGAGGTTCGCAAGGCGCTGACCGAACTGAATGTCCCGAAGAACGAGCTCATCATGCCGTGGGATGGGATCAAATTCGACAGCAACGGGCAGAACACTCTGGCTCGAGGAGTCGTGCAGCAGTTGATCGGCGACAAGTACAAGGTCATCTTCCCTGAGGATGTCGCGGTTGCCGACGCGGCTTGGCCGATGAGGAAGGCCGGCTGACGTGACCGACCTTGCCCAGGCCATCGTCAATGGCGTGCTCCTCGGCGCAGTGTTCGCACTCGTCGCGGTCGGCCTGACACTGATCTATGGCGTTATGGACATCATCAATTTCGCGCACGGCGAGCTGGTCATGCTGGGTATGTACAGCTCCTTCTTCGCCTGGTCGCTGTATGGGCTCGATCCATTGGTATCGCTGCCGATCACAGGCGTCGCGATAGTGGTGACGGGCGCGCTGATGTACTACGGCGTCATCGGTCCGGTCCTGGGCAAGTCGCCATTAGCACAGATCATCGCGACGTTCGGCGTCCAGGTCTTCCTTCGGGGATTGGCGCAGTTCTTCTGGACGCCGAACACTCGCACCATCGATAGCGTTTGGGCCGAACACATTCGGCTGGAAATTGCCGGAGTTGTCTTCGGCGGCCCCCAGATGATCATGGCGTTGGGCGCCGTGATCACAACGGTGGCCGTCGCGATGTTCATGAGCCGTACGCGGACCGGCGGCGCGATTCGCGCCGCCGGGGAGGACCCCGCCGCGGCCTCTCTCATGGGCATCGACCCCAAGCGCATGTACGCGCTCGCATGGGTGATCGCAGGCGCCGCAACGGGAGTCGCGGGTGGGTTGCTGATGAACGCCTATTCGGCCTCGCCGACGGCCGGCGTCACCTTCGTTCTCATGGCGTTCGTCGTCGTCGCGCTCGGCGGGTTCGGGAGTATCGCCGGCGCGGCGTTGGCGGGCTTACTCGTGGGCGTCGTACAAGGTGTTGTTGGCCTGTACCTGCCGAGCTATACCCTCGCCGCGGCGCTCGCCCTTTATCTGCTGGTCGTGCTTATCCGGCCACAAGGCCTGCTGGGGACACGATGACGAATAACTATGAGCCCGTAGCAGTCGCGGTCGGCGATCACGTAGTTCCCCCTGGCCCGGCGCCCGCCCCTGTCATCGCGCGAGAACCACGACAGCATCGCGTCACGGATCGGCGTCGGTTTCCGCCTTGGGCGCTGCCAGTCATCATCTTCGGACTACTCGTCGCGTATCCGTTCGTGATACTGGACCCGGCGTGGCAGAACATTGGCATTCTGGCCCTGATCTACGCGATGGCGGCGTCCGGTTGGAACCTGCTGGGTGGCTACACCGGGCAGGTTTCCTTTGGCCATGCCCTGTACTTCGGCGCCGGAGCGTACACGACGGCAATGCTGGTCCGCGCCCACTGGTCGCCCTGGCTGGCCATTGCCTTGTCACTGCCGGTTGCCGCGGTGCTGGCAGTGGTAACGGGCTATCCAGTCTTCCGCCTTCGGAGCCACTACTTCTCGATCGCCACAATCGCAGTGGCGGAGATCGTCTTTCTGCTCGTCACCAATTCAGCGTGGCTGGGGCAGGCAAACGGCATTGAGCTCCCCATCGAGGAGCATTCACTTGCCAACATGCAGTTCAGCCTCTCGGACAAGCGGCCATACTACCTGGTTGCGCTGTTCTTCTTCGCGATTGCGGCCGCGGCGCTGGCACTGTTCCTGCGGGGGCGGGCGGGCCGGTACGTGCGGGCGATTCGCGACGACCAGGCGGCCGCGGCGGCCGTCGGCATCCCGGTACACCGCTACAAGCTATACGCGGCGATGCTCTCCGCTGCGGTTACCGCGATCGCCGGCGGATATTACGTCATGTTCGTGCTCTTCGTCGACCCCCCATCGGGACTCGGCCTCGACCTGTCCGTCGCGTTCGCGCTGATGGCGGTGCTTGGCGGCATCGGGAGGTTCTGGGGCCCCTTGCTCGGCGCGTGGGTGTTGGTCGTGGTGCAGGACGTTACACGGCACGAGTTCTCGGGCACGGGACGTTCGATTGATCTATTGGTCTATGGCGCGCTCATCGTCGCCATCGCGGTTGCTGAGCCGGGCGGCGTGTTGGCCCTGCTCGAACGCGCCCGGCGCTGGCAGTCGCGGCGATTCGGGGGACGGCGATGACCATCGTAAGTACCAACGGGCTTACCACCAGGTTCGGTGGTCTTTGGGCCAACCGGGAAGTGTCAATCGAGGTGGCCGCCGGTGAGTTGGTCGGGTTGATCGGCCCGAACGGCGCCGGCAAGAGCACACTGTTCTCGACGATCGCGGGGGCGCAACGACCGACCTCGGGGCGGCTCTACTTCGACGGCCGCGACGTCACGGGTTGGCAGGCGCATGATGCAACCCGCGCCGGAGTGGGCCGGACGTTCCAACTGATGCGCGTATTCAGTTCGATGACGGTCCTGGAGAATCTCACCACGGCTGCTCATCTGCGCCACCGAAACCCGCGAGTGGCTCGTCGCAACGCCGAGCGGGTGATCGACATGATTGGGCTCAGCCCGGTCGCACATGCTCCCTCCGCCGGACTCACAGCCGCCTGGAAGAAGCGGGTCGAGATTGGCCGAGCGTTGGCGACGGAGCCACGGCTCCTGCTGCTCGACGAGGCGCTGTCCGGCCTGACTCCGACCGAGGCCAACGAGGCCGTCAACATCGTCCGCGGCATCAACAAGTTGGGCATCACCATCATCATGGTCGAGCACGTGATGGAAGTCATCATGCCGCTCTGTCACCGCCTTATCGTTCTCCACTATGGACAAAAGATCGCCGAAGGTACCCCGAGAGATGTAGTTGCGAATCCGGCGGTCGTCGAGGCGTACCTGGGAAGGACGGCGTAATGCTCAAGGTACGCAATCTTGGGCTCGACTATGGCGGTGTCCTGGCGCTCACCGGCGTCGACATCGACGTGGAAGAGGGCGAACTGGTCGCGCTCGTTGGAGCCAACGGCGCCGGAAAGAGCTCACTCCTCGCCGCGATCTCCGGGCTGCACCGTCCAATTAGCGGCAGCATAATGTTCAAGGGCGTCGATGTCACGAAGATGCCGGCTCACACGATCGCGCGACTCGGCGCGGTGCTGGTGCCGGAAGGGCGGCATCTGTTCGTGCACCAGACTGTTCTGCAGAACCTTCGACTCGGCGCCTACCATCAACCACCCGAGCATCAGGCCGCCGACCTCGACCGGGTCTACCAACTCTTTCCGATCCTGGCCCAACGCGCCAGTCAGCGTGCGGGCACCCTGTTGGGTGGCGAGCAACAAATGGTTGCGCTCGGTCGAGCACTCATGAGCCGTCCACGTTTGCTCATGCTCGATGAGCCCTCGCTCGGGATCTCGCCAAAGTACACACAGATGATCTTCGAGGTGCTGAAGGAGATTCGAGCGAGTGGCACGACCATGTTGCTCGTCGAGCAGAACCTGACCGCTGCCTTGGAAATGGCCGACCGGGGCTACGTCCTGCAGACAGGATCGGTCGTGGCGTCGGGGCGCGCCCATGAGTTGAGCGCATCTGAGGATATCCGACGCGCGTACCTGGGATTGTGATGATCAGTACGGACGCGGTCGCCAGCCCAGCTGAGGCGCGTCAGCTGTTCCGGGGTGGCCTGCGCGTGCCCACCGCTGGCTGGGCCCCAGGATACGTTCAGGCCAATCTCATCGCGGTACCCGAAGATCTGGCGGATCACCTGCTGTCGTTTGCCAAGCTGAACCCGAAGCCGTGTCCGGTGCTTGACGTGACCGAACGCGGCGCAACACATACCCGGCTTGCCCCCAGCGCGGACCTGCGCACTGATGTACCCGCCTATCGCGTGTGGCGTGATGGTGAATGCATCACGGAGACTACCGACGTCTCCGATCACTGGCGTGACGATCTCGTGACGCTGCTGCTCGGTTGCAGCTTCACCTTCGAACAAGCGCTGCATCGGGCCGGAGTCCCGGTTCGGCATCTCGAACAAAGCCGCAATGTGCCCATGTTCCGCACCAATGTGCCGTGCCGGCCAGCCGGGCCGTTGTCGGGCCCCATGGTCGTGACGATGCGGCCGATCCCGGCGTCGTTGGTCGACACCGCGACCCGGGTCACGAACCGCTATCCCGCGGTTCACGGCGGCCCGGTCCATGTTGGCGATCCGGCCGCCATTGGCATCGCGGACCTGTCTCGGCCCGAGTTCGGCGAACCGGTCACGATGGCCGACGACGACGTGGCCGTGTTCTGGGCCTGTGGCGTCACGGTGCAGGCCGCGGTCGTGGCATCCCGCCCTGCGTTTGCCATCTCCCACGCACCGGGCCACATGTTCGTCACCGACATGCACGATACGGTGTATGAGACCTGATGCGCGTGCTGCGAGCTGGCCGCTCCGGCCTTCTGGTTGAGGTTGAGTATCCCCATGAGGTTTCGGCCTGGTATCGGGCCATTGTGAAACGTCGCTCGGCTGGCCTGTTCGACGCCGATGAGATTGTGCCGGGCGCACGGACCGTGTTGCTCGACGGTGTTGCGGACCCGCCAGGCACCGCGGCAAAGCTACGCAAGATGCGGGTGAGATCCCGGGCGGCGCGCGACTCGGCACGTGACAAGACCATTGAGGTGCCTACGATTTACGACGGCCCCGACCTGGACGACGTCGCCAAACTGTGGGACACCGACCGGGCTGGAGTCGCCAGCGTCCACAGCAATATCGACTTCTACGTCGCATTCTGCGGCTTCGCACCCGGCTTCGCATACCTCGGCGGGCTGTCCGAGCGCCACCACGTGCCGCGCCGTAGCGCACCCCGTCAGCGCGTGCCAGCCGGCACGGTTGCGCTCGCCGGTGGGTTCGGCGGAATCTACCCGGCGGCCTCGCCCGGAGGATGGCAATGCATCGGCCGCACCGAATTGCGATTGTTCAATCTCGACGCTAACCCTCCGGCGCTGCTGTCGCCGGGAACGCGCGTCCGGTTCATCCCGGTGGCCGTGCCTTGAGAAAACTGCTCGTCGTTCGGGCCGGCCTCCGCACGACTATCCAGGACCTCGGACGTTTCGGGCTGGCACATGTCGGTGTACCCAGAGCCGGTGCGGTTGACGCCGGGTCACTCCGCCTGGCCAACCGGCTTGTCGGCAATCCGGAAGACTCCGCCGGTTTGGAGGCGACCCTTGGCGGTTGTGTTCTTCGGCCATCGCACGCGATGACGATGGCCGTTACCGGTGCCACCTGCACGGTGTCGATCGACGGGCGTCCTCGCGAGTGGGGCCTACCCGTTGACGTACCGGCCGAAGCGACCGTGACAATCGGTCCCGCATCGTCTGGGTTGCGGGTCTACATCGCTTTTGCTGGCGGCATAGCTGTGCCTCCGGTGTTGGGTAGCCGATCCACCGACACACTTTCCGGAATTGGACCCTCACCGATACGCGACGGCGACGTTCTACCCGTCGGTCCGGCGATCGAACTGCCACCGGGCGTGGATGTCACGCCATATACGCCACCGCCGCGGACGCTATCGGTGCGAGTATGGCTGGGCCCGCGCGACCACTGGTTCACCTCCGATGCGATGGAAACGCTACGCACCGGCAGCTACACCATTTCGACCATGACCGACCGTGTGGCTGCTCGCCTTGTCGGTCCCGCGCTGGCGAGAGCGGTCACCGACGAACTGCTCAGCGAAGGCGTGATGCTCGGCGCGGTTCAAGTCCCAGCCGACGGCCAGCCACTGATATTCCTGGCCGACCACCCGACCACCGGCGGATACCCCGTCATCGGAGTAGTCGATCCCGGCGATCTCGATTCAATTGCACAAGCCCGGCCAGGTACCCCGCTGCGCTTCCGCACGACATAGCCACAACGGATGCGACGCGCTGCCACAGTGGAGATTTGGGCGCTCACGTGTCATGCCGGGCCGCGTACGCCGTGCCCTTGCCCTCTCTGCTACTTGTACGGTCGAGCCTGTCTGACATGATCAGATCCTACCAGCTTTGATCATGGTCGCCCTCGACATGACACGCGCGACGCTCGCGTCACCACTACCCGAGGACAAGATCCTCGCGTAGGACGATCATGTACTCAGGGTTCAACTCGCCCCTCCGACACGAACGGTTCCCCGCGGAAGATCCAGGTCTGGCTTCCGCTCCCTCGGTGGTTTGTGCGTCGAACATCGCCGCCATGTCAGGTCCCCGCGGTTTGCAGCGAACGAGGTGGTGAGCCATTCATCGAGCGGGTCGATGAGGATGTCCTCACGCAGATAGACGTCGGGGTGCTCGACCCGTGGGCGAGGGCGTACCGCTCAAGATAGCGGCAGCGGTAGTACGCGGCTCCGTGGGAGTACTGGGCCTTGCATCTTCCGCTCGCACGGTGCGCAGTGGATCAGGCCCTTGAAGATGTAGGGGGTTGACCCGCTCTGACGGGCAGGGTCGATGTGGTGTCAGGCTATCTGGCGTGGGGCTGGTTGCTGGTTGGTCCTAGCTTCGTACGCGGTGGGGCTGACGTAGTCCAATGTGGAGTGTCGTCGGCGGGTGTTGTACCAGCCCTCAGTCCAGCTGAATGTTTGATTGCGGTCGTGGCGATGGCGAAGTTGCGCTCGATCAGATCCGCTGGCAACGCGGCGACAGGGTCGGGAACAGCAATGGTACGCCACCGTTTCGGGGATCGACCGCGGCGGCCGGCGGCACGCGCCTGGCGCCGTAGGATCAGACAGCAACTCTTGGTAACGCGACCGGTCGAAATCACTGGTACGGACGTTGGCCACCGCCCGCGATCGGCGTGGTCATCCAACGGTAGTCTCGTCGTTGGCGGGGGCGTCGAGTCCGGATCGTCAGCATGGTTGGTGGGTGTGGCGGAGAGCGTTGCACGCGACTACGGCGCGGGCGGCCAGCACTTGATCCGAGCGGATCAAGGTTCGGCGTCCGGGCTGGTCGGACGCGATGAGGAGCTCAAGTGTCTGCGTCGGCTGGTCGCGGCGGTGGCGGCAGGACGGGGCGGATCAGTTCTCGTGGAGGGCGAGCCGGGCATCGGGAAGACCGCGCTGCTCAGTGCGGGGCTCGACAACGTGCGCGAGTCGGGTTGCCAATTGTTCGCCAGTCAAGCGGATGAGATCGTGCAGCGGTTCCCGTTGCAGGTGCTGCTAGAGGCTTTCGCGGTGTCGCCGACGGCGACCGATCTCGGCCGAGCCGGAATCGCCTCGCTGCTCTGGCCTGTGGGTACCGCCGACACCGCCCTGACGCCGCAGGACGCGGCCTCGGCCGCCGCCGAGCGGCTCCTCATGCTCGTCGACCAGCTCTGTGCCGGGGGCCCGGTCGTGCTCGTCGTCGATGACCTACAGTGGGCCGACGACGTTAGTCTCGCCGTGTGGGGGCGGCTCAACCGCCTCCATAGCCAGCTACCCCTGCTGCTGGTCGCGGCTTGCCGACCAGTGCCAGCGCGCGCCGAGCTCGATCAGCTCCGACGCAGCCTCATCGGCGCTGATGCGGTGCAGCTCGAACTCGCGGCCCTGACCGAGCGCGAGGTCGTCGACCTGACAGGGCGGCTGCTCAATGGCGTGCCCGGCCCGCGACTTCGCCAGCAATCGGCGCACGCCGGCGGGAACCCACTGTACCTGCGCGAACTGCTTGACGCCCTGCAGCGAGACCGGCTGGTTCGGGTGGGATCCGGCGCGGCGGAACTTGTGGACACCGTGTCGTTGGCACCGCCCTCGCTCTCCTCCGCGATCGCGAGGCGCCTCGGTTTCCTATCCGAGCCGACTGTGTCAGCGCTGCGCCTCGCTGCGGTGCTCGGGGTGGAGTTCGACGTCGCGCACTTGAGCACCCTGACGGGTCGGACGGCCACCGAGCTGATCGCCGTCGTGCGAGATGCGGTCGCGGCCGGCGTCTTGATCGAGTCCGGCTCGAGGCTGTCATTCCGGCATGCCGTGATCCGCCAAGCACTGCACGATGAAATGCCCGCGAGCCTGCGGTCTGCGCTGCATCATCAGGCCGCGCGGGTCCTGTGGGAGTCGGGCGCCACCGCGGAGCACGTCGCCGCGCAGCTCCTCGCCGCGGGCCTGTCTCCACCGGGCTCTACGAACGACTGGGTCGCCAGTTGGGTAACCAGCGCCGCGCCGGCTCTCATCGACCGCGCACCGCAGGTCGCCGTCGACCTGCTGGAGCGAGTCCTAGACGAGCATGGCGTCGACCGCACAGTCCGGCCGCAACTCGCAGCTCACCTAACGAGCGCGCTGTTCCAGCTCGGACGGTACGAGCGGATAGACCACGTCGCGACGTTGGTCGTGGCTGACATGCCCGATCCAGGCATCGCCGCTCGAGTTGCGTGGACGTGGGGTTACGCTCTCGTGCGGTTGGCGCAGTACGAGAAGGCCCTCGACGTGACCGCACAAGTACTGGCTCGCCCTGACCTGTCCGCCGTTTGGACGGCACGGCTACTGGCAATGCGGGCCATGATCATGGTCAACGATGACCGTTACGCGGAAGCGAGGACGGTGGCGCTGAAGGCTGAGGCTGACGGCGAGGCGGCCGGCGACCGGCTCGCCATAGGCTATGCCCTACACGCTCTGTCGATAGTGGAGAATCGCTACCTCCAGGACGCGAGGGCCGCGCTGACAACTCTCGATCGAGCCTTAGCTGTGCTGGGCGACGACCCCGACGCCGTCGACCTACGGCTGCTCCTGCTTGCGAACCGAACCTCTGCGATTGACAACCTGGGTCATCTCGACGAGGCGGGGCGCGCCATAGGCCATGCGGTCGGGCTGGCCGAACGTACCGGCTCGGGCCCTCGACTCGCCGCCCTTCGCATTCGCGCGGCCGAACACTGCTACTTCGAGGGGCGCTGGGACGATGCGACCGCCGAGCTCGAGGCGACGGACGACCTGCCGCTGGACCTCGCGCGCGGAGTGTGGCGCCATGGCATCTCGGCACTCATCGCGGCCCACCGCGACGACCGGGCTGCATTGTCGGAGCACGTACACAAGGCGAGTTACCCCGAGGTGACCGCGGGCGACGTACGGCTTCTAGGCCACTTCCTTTTGGTGGCGCAGGGGTTAGCCGCCGAACGTGAACAGCGGCCGACCCAGGCCTTGGCTCGGCTACTCGAGGCGTTCGACCCGGACGGAGCGCTGAGCTTCTCCGAACTCGTCGAGGACCGCTGCCTCTGGTTGCCCGACATCGTCCGCATCGCGTTGGCTACCGATCAGCGGTCGACAGCCGAGGCCGCAGCGGCGGCATGCGCCGCCGACGCCGACCGGCAGCGGGTGCCGAAAGCGCGTGCTAGCGCTGAGCACTGCCAAGGGCTGCTCGATGCGAATCCGACCACTGTGCAGTCGGCCGCGAACAGGTATCGCGCCGGCGGCTACCCCCTCTATCAGGCCCAGGCCCTGGAGAACGCTGCCGTACTGTATGCCCAGGGCGGCCACACCGCCGCCGCCCGCGCCGCCCAGAGCGAGGCCATCGGGCTATACACAACCCTTGACGCCAACTGGGACTTGCTTCGCGCCGATACCCGCCTCCGCGCCCACGGCATCCGCCGCGGGGTGCGCGGCATCCGCCGCGGCCCCACCACCGGCTTTGACGCCCTCACCTCCACCGAGCTGAAGATCGCCGAACTCGTCGCCGCCGGCCACACCAATGCCGGCATCGCCAACGTACTCTTCCTCTCTCGAGCCACCGTTTCCAGTCACATCTCGCACATCCTTGGCAAACTCAACGCCCATTCTCGCGTTGATATCGCCCGGGAAGCCACCCGTCGCCGCGAAAACCCGCTCGCGGCCCATCGCTGATACTGGCGCCGGGCTAGCCGGTCAAAGAAGCCGGTGGGCTCCCTGAGCAGAACCGCCGGCGCTCCCTGCTAGACCACTTTGCCCCCGCGAGAACGATCACCTTGTCGGCGTGCTTCACCGTCGACAATCGGTGCGCGACGACAACGCGCGTCGCGTTCATCGAGCCGATGACGTCCACGATGACACGCTGTGCCTCGTTGTCGAGCGCGCTTGTCGCGACGCCCAAGAGAAGGGTCGATACCAATGGTTTGAGACGGCGTTCACGGTAGCTGCCCTCGTACCGAGGCGTGGCCGTCAGAACCCTTTCGCAATAAGCCCGGGCGAGGAGTCAGCCAAGGCACTCTGGAGCGGCATCGCCGAGTTTCTAATCGCGTGGCCGTTCACGCCCCTGAGCATCGGCGATCTCGACGACTTCGTTGGCAGATGGGCTGGCTGGTTCGCCGATGCTGCCCAGGGACAACTTCGCCATCCAAGCGGGATGCCTGAACGTCCTCGTGGAGGTAGCTGGCGTCGCACCTGATACGGCTGCCGTCACTACGGGGAAGGCTGCCATCGCGTAACTGGACCTTAGCGCGTCACAGTGCATCCACGACCGTGAATTACTGTGGGCCGGGGGGGACCGCAACGCCGTTCGCTCCAGGTGCATGTCGACCAGCTGGGCTTGGTCCTCCTGAAGCGCCCCCATAACGTGGAGGCCGAGCGACAGCCGGACGTGTTCGTCCACATCAAGACGTCCAACATGATCGCTCACCGGGCCCCTTTCCTGACCCACGATGAAGACGGATCGCGCGACCGGCATGTTCACCGTGCACCGCCGTCGATCGCACCGACTGCGGCCCGTATCGCCCGCAGTGCGTGTTAGGCCCGCGACCGTCGATCTCCGCGTCGTCGCCATGACTTCGCCGGTCGCGAGCGCCTCCGCCAGGCACGGCTCGCCCACAGGACACTCGAGGCAGGTCGCTACCGCAGCCATCCATGAGGCGGTCACCCGACCACCACTCGCGGTCCTGGACTCTGAAGGGCCGCGCACGCCGAACGGCCGAAACATGGTTACGAGGTCCTCTTAGGACCTCCGCATACCATTGACGACCACCCAGAACACGATCAACAACGCGTGAGCACTGCCGTGAACAACCGGGCGGTTTTCGCCGCCAGTCTGAACCACCGGCAGGTTGGCGTCGTCTCGTCTGCGTGAGACTCGCCACCGTCACCGCCGAACTCGCTCGCCTGCGCGCCGCTACCCCATTGCTGTGGCGCCGTTGCTCCGTCGTCGCATCGAACGTGCTGTGGAAAACTCGCACGCGCCGATACGTGGTGGCATCCGTGGCACTGGCCCTGGCTGGCGCGAGCGCGATCTTCGTCACCATCGGTTTTGACGTCGCTAGAGCCGCGGTCGAGATCACCCCTGGGGTGCCGGTGCCGGCGGCCTACCTGCCGACTGTCGTGACCGCCTCCTCGTCCTGCCCCGTGCTGAGCCCGCCGCGCCTGGCTGGACAACTTATGGCCGAGTCCGGATTCAATCCCGATGCCACCACAAGCGACGGCGGTCAGGGCATCGCCGGCCTCACCGACGAGCTCTGGAAACAATGGGCACCCTCGCCGACCGCCCAGCGAAACGATCCGAAGGCGAACATCATCGCCCTCGCCCACCGCATGTGCCACCTCGTCGGCGAGCTGCGGGTCGCCAAGTCCACGTCCGACCTGTGGCGCGCCGCGCTGGCCGCGCACCACTCCGGCTTGGCGGCGGTCGCGGCAGCAGGTGGCGTGCCCGACGAGGCCGCTGGCTACGTCGACCTCGTCGCCGGATACGCCGCCTGGTACGCGCTGCAGCCCGAGTTCGGCGGCCCCGGCGTGCCGAGCCCGTCGCCATCGGAGGAAAGCGCTGCGCCTGTCGTCGAAGCGGCGATCGCGGCATCCGGGTCGCCGGCGCGGGTACCCGATAACTACGTCGCTCCGATCCTCGCCGCCGGACAGATTTGCCCCGCCGTGACGCCGCCGCTCGTGGCTGCACAACTCATGGCCGAATCAGGCTTCAACCCCAACATGCTTGGGACCAACGGCGCCGAGGGCATCACCCAGTTCCTACCCTCGTTGTGGAGCCAGTACGCCCGGTCGGCCACGGACTCACCATGGAACCCAGACCTGGCCATCCCCACCATGGGCGCTGCCATGTGCGACCTGATCAAACAACTTTCCGGACTCAGCGGCGATCTTTACCCAATTGCCGTGGCCGCATACCAGTGGGGCCCGGACGCGGTCCGCTCCTTTGGCGGCGTGCCCTCGGTTCCCGGTCTCGTTGACTTCATCCTCACGGTCGCCAACGACGCCACGTTCTACGCCCAAGATCCACGCCTGGCCCTCCCCACCCCGACGCCGACCCCTTCGCCAACCCCAACCCCGACCCCTTCGCCGACCCCAACCCCGACCCCGTCCAATAGCACCAGCCAACCGGCGCCGAGCCCGAGCCTGAGTGTCTTGGCCGGCCACGCGGGGCCGATCGTCGACACGGATACGACGGGGTGGTGCGTCGATGTGCGTTACGGCGATCCGGCCAACGGCACACCGCTCTTGATGTGGGAGTGCCACGGCGGGGACAACCAGCAGTGGAGTTTTCGTCCCGACGGAACCATTCGGTCGCTGGGCAAATGCATGACCGTCGAGGGAGGCGCTAGCGCTGGTGGGACCGGAATCGTGCTGTCGGACTGCGGCGCGGATGATTCCCAGAAATGGCGCGTCACGTCGGACGGCTGGGTTGTCAACCAGGGTTCAGGAAAGTGTCTGTGGAACTCGATAGCGCAACCACAGCAGCATGGACAGCAGCTCACCATCGAAAGCTGTCGTGCGGACACTATCAATAACCAATGGCGGCTGCCCTGAGATCCAGTGCTCGCTGACGGCCAAGTGCGGGAGCGGCACATGCGTGGCATGCCACGAGCCGCTCCTGGTCCGGCCGCGTCCGAGCTTGTGGGCCCGGCGTCGTTACGGCGACCGCGTCATCCTATCTGGACAGTCGCTCGCGAGCGTGCTGTCGCTGCCGATCTACGGCGGCGACGTGAGGATGTGGCTGGAATGGCCGGCCACACCGGACGAGAGACACCGGCTCCACAACAACCTGAGAGACTTCGCCGACGCCACGGGAGCCACCGTGTGGGCGCCTCCGGTCGCCGGCTCCGCTCAAGTCATCCCCGGCTGCGCCGACCTCGGCGTGGTCGACTACACGAGTCAACCCGCCCGATGGCACATGTACGGACCGCACGGAATGACCGGGCCGGCAACGTTCGAGTCCGATCTGGACGGTCGGCTCGTGCCCGTGGACGGGGTCTGGACCGCCCGTGCCCCAGGCACGAGCCGCTGCCCTTCGGCCACCTCGGGTGGCTTTCGGTGCAGCGGTACCCCGCAGCTGCGGATCGAACGACGCCAGGCCCTCGATGTGGCGGCCGGCGCGAAACAGTGGTCGATGCTGACGTCGGTCCGCCCGCGGCCGGGCCAGTTGAGCGAAGCCGGCATCGACCTGATCCTCCCCACACGCTCGTACGAGCGGATCAGCGTGACCCGGTCCTCGAGGCACACGACGGGCATTGGCAGGTTAGCTCGGACGTGACACCACGGTCGATCGCGGCCACACTCGCCGATCTACCTCCACAGTAATCTCCATCCACAGTGGATAGTCAACTCTCGACCCGGACCGACCACCGGGAAGGTAGCACCGGTCCGATGATGACCGGCACCAGCTGTCCGTCCGTCTGTGTGAGGAGCTCACGCGCAGCCATAAGCTCCGCGCCGACTAGCCGGTCACAGATGATGACCCCTCTCCCCGGGAACGGGTCGTCAAGGAGCTCGGCCACGGTGGCGATGGTTGGGTCCGCCAACGGCGCGGTACCGGCCAGTGCTCCGCCAACCAGCACGACCTCGGCACCGGCGGCCCGCAACTGGTCGGCGTACGCCAACACAAGCCGGCAGCAAGCCGCAGGCGATCCGATGATGGTCACGACGTCCGGCGTGGCGGCCAGGTCGACATGCAGCCTCATGCCCGCAGAGCCACCGAGGAGGATCGGAAGTGCCGCGGGCGGCGGCGTCTCCCCGGGCTGCAGCCAGGACCACCCGGTCGGCGAGCGCCGGGGTTCGACCAGCCGGACCTGCAGTCGTTGGCCGCCATGGCGCAGCTCAGCCTGCAACCCGCCTACTACCGGCGTGGTGGCCCACGGGGAGCCAACCATCGCAGGTGCACGCCGCAAACCAACCGGCCCTGATTCCGGCCGCGGCGAGAGCGCCGGCACAGTAGCGGCCGGGACCGGCATTGCAGCCGATGTCGCGTGCGGCCGGCGACCGGTGCCGCCACGCATGGCGCGGACCGCGATCGCGAGTAGCGCGGCCGTCAGCAGGAGTCCGGCCCCACGGACAAGGATCAGCGTCCAGGCGGTGCTCGCTGGATCGCTAGCCGGAGCCGCGCGCAGTTGTCGTGGCGGCGCTGTTGGGCTCTCTGCGCCGGGTGCGACGATCGGCGCTGAGTCGGCGACGATGACACCGTCACCATGCCCGTCCGGCGGAAGGTTCTGGATCCACCCGGGCCGCAGGCCTAACGGATCGGTGAGGCGGCCACCCCGATGACCGTTGATCGGTGCTCCAGCGATGTGGTACTTGACGGAGTCCGGTTCGACTGATCCGAGGGCGGCGTTCGGCGCGCAGAGCAGACTGAGCCCAGCCAGGGTCAGGACGATCGCCACCCGGGTGCGGATATTCACTCCTGGCTACTACGTCGGAGCTCGCCCGGCCGTTCACTCACCTCGACACGTGCTTCTTCGGTGCCAAGGCCCCCAGTGTGGTCACCCACCCATAGAGTTCAGCCGGCATCGTCCGGGGTCGGTGCCGTCAGCACAGCCATAGCCCGGTACCGGGCCGCGCCGTCGACCACGGGAATTTGAAAGTCCAGCCCGCGTGCACGGACCGTAAGCCTGGGATCCGGTGAGAGGCGGTACTGCTCGAGGTAGTACGTGGTGGCATCACTCCAAATCCAGACGCCATCGGTGCGAAAGCTCATCGGAACCGTCCCTACCCGGGCGCGGTCGACCACGTCGTCCATACGCCCGGTGGTCAGGAGCAGCGCCTCGCCCTCGCGCAGGTACGCAATCAGCCGCTCAGCCTCCGGGTCATCAATCAAAGGATGGTCGGACGCCATCCGCGGGCCGGTCTCGTCCACAGCGTCATACAGTCGCACTATCTGGATGCCCGGGTCGGCCTCGCGGGCCCACATCAGGGTGCCACCGGCTCGGGCCAGCCGCTGGTAGCGCGGCAGGTCCCCTCGCACCGGGTAGACCTCGACCTGTGGGTCGATCTCGCCGGCCGCGGCCAGCGCAGCTTGGGTGCGCGCGGTGATGGTGGGCAGATCAGCCTCGGCATCGCACTCGAGCACATACACCCGCCGCACCGAAAGCAGCCGTGAGCCTTCGCCCGGATAGCGCCACACCCGCCACAACGCCCGCACCACCGGATGATCGGCGACCGCGGCCAGCGCGGCCTCGTCCACCCTGTCCTCCGGGCGCGGATCGACCCCCGACCCCAGCAGGTCGGTGTCAGAGGCCAGCCCGAGCACGATCTCCAGCCGTGCCTGGCCGGGCACAAAGCCGCACACCGGCACCTGATCGACATCGGTAACGTCCACTTCGGAGAGAATGCCGCTGTCCACACCGGCGGCCGCGAGCAGCTCGGCGACCAGGTTCACGTCGGCGACCGTGAGCAGCAGCTGGTCCGCGAGCACGGCGTCGCACACCGCCCGCCCTACCGCAGAAAGCTCACCCTCGGCTACCCACCGCCGGCACTGGGCGATCAGATCGTCCGGCGCGTGCCCGGCCAACCGCAATAACAGCCAATGGCACCCGGTCCGCAGGTCCTCGTCAACAATCATGGCCAAAGCTCATCCCCTCAGTGTGCGAGCCCGGAACCCGCTGCGCACAATGACGGACACGGCCAGCAACCGGTTCAGCCCTCGTCTGACAGGAATCAACCACGAACACGGGCACCTAGTAGAAATTACCGAACGGTAACATCGCTGGGTACGTCCTCTGGGCGTGACAGACCAGAGCGCCCAATCGAGCGGTCCGGATATTGGGCCCAGGACTTCGACGAGGTCATCGGACCGGAACTCGGGTGAACCGCGGGAGTCGTGGCTGCTTCGGACCGGCCTGTCCTTGACGGTGTGGACGCTGGCTGGTGTCGCGACCGTCCTGGCGGCGAGCGGACAGATCGAATTCGCCCGCTGGGCCGGGATCACCGACGTGCGCGCGTACGCCGTACCGGCCGTGCTCGAACTCGTAGCCATCGCCTTCCTGCTCATCGGCTACCGCCGCGCCCGCCGCGGCGACTCCGCGTCTACCTTGTGGTTGCTGGCCGCCGCTGTCGGCGGGTTCGCGGTCTACACCAACGTCGTGCACAGTGGCGGTCGGTCGGGACTCGTCTTCGGCGCCGCATCGGCGATCACGATGGTGCTGTGGTTTGTGAAGCTGCGCGATGATTACCGACACTTCCAACGCCAGACCGGGCAGGCCACCCGGCCACGACCCAAACTGGGCGCCCTGTGGCTGGTCGCACCACGCCTGTCCACTCGCGCCTGGGTGGTGGCCACCCGCCGCCGTATCTCCACAGTGGACGAAGCCGTCGGGTTCGCCGAGGTGTGGCGCGCCGTATACGAAGACTCCCGCACCGCCAGGGTCGGACGCCGCCTGGCCCGCCGCACGGCGTGGCGCTCCGTCGCCGAAGTGGCCGGCGGAGTCTGGGCCGAACTGCCCCGCACCGCCGAAATCGCCGCCGTACAGGTGCTCAAGCGCGGCGCCTCGGCGCCCGCGCCCGGCATCCACGGCCAGGCCCAGCCCCTCAATGGCGGAGCTGCCGTCGCGACCACGGCCCAGGCACCGGCCGTGATGGCGTCCCTACGCGATCGCGTCCACGCATTCCTCGACGCGAATGTCGGCGCCGACTACGACGCGGACATCGACGAGGACGATCCATACCTGCAATGGCTGACCGCACGAGGCCTCGGTGTCAGCGTCGATGACGTCAAGGAACACGTCCGCGAATGGTGCCGGCAGATCGCCCCAGACCACGACACCCACCGCGCCGAACTCCAACGCTTCCAACCCTGGACCAACGACCAGCAACCAGCCGCCACCCACAACCACCGCGCAGTTCATTAGGTTAGCTGTGTCGACATCGACGTGCCTCCCGGACTCATCGGTGGCCACGCATTATGAGACCGGCTGATATTCGACGTCCACCGCAGAGCCCCAGAGGAGCATGTTCGGCCGCTGATCACACTCGACAACCAACGCTCATCGATACGGCGTCGCAGGTTGGACTGACCGTACTTGTGGAGCGGCGCCCGGAGGAGAGGGATCGGCGGTGGGCTCGCCCACGGCCAAAGACGCGTGGACGTGACCGTTGGCGTAGCCGTCAAAGGTCCTGACCTGCGCCGCACTGGGCCCGCCGATCCACGTCTTCCTTCTGGCGATGACCCGCGCGACGGAGTTGTCGGCGAGGCCCGGTGCCAGGTCGCGCAGCATGTCGTCGACCTTGTCAACCTGTTCGACGTTGCGATACGAGAACCTTTCGAAGGCAGGGCTGGAGTCCACTGTAGACTCTTCGCCGGCCGCGGCAGTGAGCTCCTCGAGCAGCTGCTGTGCGAACTGCGGCGCCGCAACAACCCCACCCGGCCGGCCCTCCGGGCCTGAGTTAAACGCCCGCCAGACGCCCTGGCGGACAGCGAGGCCGGCCTGCAATGTCGCGACCCGCGCCCGCTCGGCCTCGATGTCGGCGCGCAACGCATCCACCACGCCCTGGTCCGCCTGCGCCTCGGTCGCCTGGCGCCACCGGTGCCGCATCTCCCGCAGGGTCGAGGTCAGCTCGAGATGGGCGTTGACTCGCGCGCCGCGTTCGGCGTCGATCCGCTCGGCGGTGGAATCCAGCAGCTCGATCGTGTCGGCGTCAAGCGGTCGACCCCCCGGGCAGGACCCCGAAGCCGGTGGGTGCATCGTCGATCGATTCTGACTGCTCGACCCACTCGTGGTCCGGTGAGTCTGGCCGGCGACCCAACCGCCTCGCCACCAGCTCGGGGCGTGGCCGCCCTACCAACCCGCTGAAACGGCCACCGATTCCAGGCCCATTCCGACTCTCGTCCGAAACCGTCTCTGGATCCTGGAACAAAAGCGCCTTCCAATTCGCGCCCGGGTTGACCTCGGCCACGGACACCCGCGGCAACGCCCTGGGCCGTCCACCGTTAGCTGGCAACCGGTAGAACCGACCCGCCGACGATCGGCCCGCAAACACCGGCTTTCCGTCACTGCCCGCTGGCGCCGCGATCACGTCCCCCGTGTCCGGATCCAACCACGCCAACGAGGGAGTCGCCCGTACCCGATTCTTGATCTCGTCCCGCAACTGCACACCAAACCCACCCAACCCACCCCGCGTCACCAACTCACACCCGGCCAGGAACACCGGCCCCTCGATCTTCAGCTGCCGCAGCCAACGCGCCAACACTTTTGCGCGCAACGGCAGGCCATACAGAAGCGCCTCACCGTTCTTGCCATGAACGAACACACTCGCCACATACCCACGCGGCGGCACCGCCCGCCTTATGCCAGCCCCAAACTCCTTGTCGAACAACTCCGCGACACTCTGCGGTAGCCAGACCTTCGCCACCCCACCGTCGAAGGTCACCCTCAGCGAGCCCTGACCCAACAACCGGTTCAAATCCGCAACGGACCAATTCCCCCCCGACAACGGCACTGGCGCACCGAGCAAGATCGGCGCCACGACATCCACTACCGGCTTGGAGCCCACTGGTACCGAGCCCACCGGGCTGGCACCCACCGGCCGCCGGGTATCGACCGACGCAGGCTGCACGGCGCCATCGACCCGCGACGGTCGCGACGCCGAAGCCTCGACGCCGGAGGGTTGCCGCCGCACGTCTGACGGCTCTGACTGCCCGGACGTGGGCGGCGCGATCACGGCCTCTCGACCGCCGTCTGGGGACTGCTCGACGTCGGCGAGGTGGGGCTTGCTGATCGGCTCAAAGGGCTCGTGCAGGTATGGCACGCCCTCATCGACACCGGGGTACGCACGGTCAATGCTCGCGCGCATGGCATCTGGCCACTTCTTGAACGCGGCCAACATGACGACCGATTTGATCCGTTCGTTGTCACCGACATCGGCCAGCATCTCAACTATTTTTGGGATCACCCCAGCCGCGGACGGCTCGATTTCGCCCTGCGCCCTATGCGTGCCCACCGGCTCGAACGTGCTCGGGTTGATATCGGATGGGCTCATGCGCGCCGCCGACGAGGTCAACGCCACCGCGACCAAGGTCAGCGCCTGGATCGTGCCTGGGTCGAAGATGCCGTCGCCGAGCCGCCATTCCACCCGCGACGCGGTCCGCAAATCGTGGTGAATATTGAGCGTCCAATAACGTCCGTTGCGCGCATCCCAAACGCGCCCGTCGACCGGATCGCGCCAGACGTTGGGCCGCGCGAACCGGAGTCCACGCGAGGGCAAGTTAGGCAACCCGAAGTTCAGGAAGAGCAGGTGCAGCAGATCCTCATACGTGCTAAGCAGGCCAATCAGAGCCAGGTAGTTATCATGAGTATAATCACCACTGCTCACGTTGAAATGTATGCCAGTCTCGTTCGTGAATTGTGCGCCCTTCCCCTTCAAGAGGCCCAAGACCTGTAAGAGATCGGTAAACATCTGGTCGTAATTGCCGTGATCAGCGCCCCCGTTATCAGCGGTCCTGTCAAAACCGGGTGGCGACGAAATCTCATAGGCCAGGCCGTCTGGGTGTGGCCGCCACCCTTTCTTGATCAAGCCGAGCCGTTTCATCTCGTGGACGATCTCCTCGAAACTGCGAAGCGACGATTCGCCAGGCAGCTCGAACTCGATCTCCCATCCGAACGCTCGGCCCATGCGCGGGTCCGACAATCCGGCCATCGCGTTTCTGAGCACGTAAGGCAACTCCGGCTCGGTGCCCGCAGGCCATGCCTGCCGGGCGCGCTCGAACGCGTGCTCAAGCTCCTTCAAGTCCCGGGCTGGCACAGGCGGACGCCGTCGGGACGGCAGCCGAAGCCCGGCCTGCACCTCCAATGTGGTCAGCTGGTCGTACGCTGTGCCACCAGTCGCCTCGGACAACTTTCGCACCACGATGGCTGAACGTGCCAGCAGCTCCCGCCACCCCGGCCCCGACTGCTTTCCGTGGCCAAGAAAGAACCGTGCCGCGTCGACCGTCCCCGGCTTCGGCGCCTCGGAGCCGAGATTGGCCGTCAACACACGAACCACCCCTGGCGGCAGTTGAGCCGCAGCCGCCAGCATCCCCTCCTCATTCTTTCCGATCGTCGATGGGTCGAACTCGGGTGAGGCAAGCAAGTCGTGGGCGGCCCGTACGTCGTCGATCATCCGCTCAAACGCCTGGTAGAGCAGCCGCCGTGATTCGTCACCTTGAATGAAGGCCGCCAGCTCTGCCGGGTCAAAGCTGTACAGGGCAACATGGGTGGCCAGCAGACGCTCCGCGAGCGCGCTAGCCTCGGACAACCAGGCCTCCGACTCCGGCGCCGAGCTGGCCGTCGCCTCGCGCATGGCCTCACGAAGGCTGAGCAGGTACACGGCGGCCTCCCGTAGTGCACCGATCGACCGTGCCGGAGGCCCATCTATCAACGATCGCGCAGCGTGCGCGCCACGCGACGTCAAACGATGCTTGATCGAATCAAAGACGGCTTCTGAATCGGTCGCCATCATCTTTCTATTGGCCGCTACGATCTTCAGGTCCGGGGAGATGTCCAATGGCGAGGTTACTGGCGGCGTCGACCGGCCCTCATCATACTGAGCGCGCAAACTCTCAATGGTGTGCCAATTGCGGTTGAGCTGGTTCCTCATCGCCTCCAACGGCGTGGCTTTCGGTTGCGCGGTTTCGGGTGCCGGCGACAACGGTTGCCCGTTGAGCCACGGGGGGTCAGCAATATATACGGTTCCGGCAACATCGTTGACGTTGATACGTTGGGCCCGTCTGATGCCGTTGGGCCCGTCCCCCAGGCTAATGGCCCAATCGCCACCGAGGGAGATCGCCACTTGCACCCCAACGCCCCAATGCCACGTAGCGCTTAAGCGACGTCGCATTGCCACAACGCCCTGGCCGAGAGTCGACAGAATTGGGCGGAAGAATGGCAACGTTTCACCGGGAGGTGTGAAGAACAACAGGTCCCCGGGCCGAGGCGTGGTGCTCGGATAGCGGGGAAGGCCGAATTTCCAACCCGCGGCCGACCAGTACCGTTCGTTCCGGCGTCGTTCGGCTTCGAGGCGCTCGGCTGGATCCGGCGGGACGGGCACCATCGCCATCGCGTAGTAATGCTGGATCCATGCCTGATCGACCAACCCGGCCATGTAGGCGGCGTACATACCAGACTCAAGCGAGTTCGCCGTCGCCTCGGCCGGTTGGAACTGCGGAATGACGTCACGACGATCAAGTACGAAATGCTGGTAAAAGTCGTTCGGCACCATCTCGCGCGTACTGGGAATAATGGACGAGCTCTGCCAATTCAACGAGCCCTCCAGCAACGCCGCCATGATCGTAAATGCCTGACGCGGTGGCAGCTGGGTGCGAATAGCTAACAACAGCGCCGATTCGGTCAGCGCCGCTTGGCGCTGTCCAACTGGAGCCCTGTGGATCATGTCGGCCAGCCAGGACACATCCACCCGACCGCCCAGCTTGGCGGCGGCGTGCAGCGCGGCTGTCAGATACGAGTGACTGAGCGAGGTATCGACCCATCCCTCGACCGCTGAGATCGTGCGACTGGCCGAAAACACTGCACCAGATACCTGAACAGGCGGTCCTGTCCCCAGGGGCAGATGCTGGAACTCGCCATCCGGTTTGCCGCGTTGATCAACCGACGGCCGGGGGCCGCCATTCACTATGAGGCCCTTGCTCGCCGTCACCGCGCCGTCCACAGGATCGATAAACACAAGGTCCGGGCTGGCCCACACTGAACCACCCGCCGCAGTGCGCCAGGCCCAGGCAAACGAGTCGGGGCCGCGGCGCGCCGCCTGTGACACCATCAGGAACCAGTCACTCGGACTCGCTGCCAGGCGGTCACCAAGGTGGTGGGTCACGAACCCATGGAGCAACGCCGCGTCCAGCGCCATTCCGTTCACATGCGCGATGCCGTTGTGGCCATCGGCCAGCAATCCGATCGTTCCATCGGGCACGTACGCCTTCTGCGCCGCCAACTTCTTCAACCGATCAGCCCCATCAGCGCGGGACCGCACCCATACCGTGCGCACCGAGCCGTCATCGTTCAGGATTGGTTCAACCAACTGCATCAGGTCCGATTCCTGCAAGGTCGGAGTTTGCGGGGGACCGGCCACCACTGTGACGGCCACGCCCGGCAACCGGCGAGATAACCAAGCCGACAGCGCGCGCCGGGCCACCTCACCCACTGACGGCAGCACCAGTTCCACCGGTACGTCCCGCGTCCACAGCCCGTCACGACGCAGCTGATCCAGCAAACCGCCCAACACGTCTCGCGTCAGGTCTTGGCCATTCCACTTCAGCCGCGGCAGATCCACCCCACCGGATGCCGTGTGGACGATGACTCGCAACCGGGACGGATCCGGCGGGAGTGACCGGGCCTTCAAGTACGCCTGGACCAGCCCCTCATCGCCTGGCGCTACCGCCGGATCGACGACAAAGACGGCCTGATTGCTCAGTACCTGGACCGAGCCCGTCACATCACCCGCGAACTCGACCAGGCCCGAACCATGCGTGCCAGGCCCCGGCTCCCTGGGCGGCGGCTGTTTGGGAGCCACGTCGACCGGAGAGGGGGCCGAGGGGGTACGCGGCGTCCCGGCCTGCGTCCAGGCCATGTTGCGCACCTGCCCGGCGCGTGGCCCCTCCTGCCCGTTCCGAGCGGGAGCTCGGGTAGGCCCCAACGTTGGTCGCCGGCCCAGTAGTCTTGCCACCCGGTCGGGACGTGCCATGATCTGACGGCCCTGGTGCTGGCTCATGCGTGCCAACAATCGCGACGGGCCTAACAGCTTGACCCAGTTCTTGGCGATGACGTGCTGCACCACCAGGCTTTGCTCGACTGGACTGGCCGCCGCCCCGGGCTGGCTCGGAAGGTACACCAACAGCGCTGGTTGACCGTTCAGGGTTGGCCGCCCCCGGTCGTCGAAGGTGGGCTGTCCCGCATTATTGGCACCGGCCGCGATGACCGTACCGGTCTCCGGCTCTAGCCAACCGAGCATGTTGGTGGCCAACACACCGACACCGGTCATATCCCGGAACTGAACACCGAACCCGCCAAAACCCTGAGCCAGACTGCCCGTGAGCAGCTCACATAGGGCCAAGAACACATCCCCGGCAATGTTCTGCTTACGCCACCATTCGGCCAACGCCTCCACCGGTACCCGACGCCCATACAAGTACAGAACACCATTCCTGGCATGGCCCACGAAGTTCGCACCATAGCCGGGCCGCACCGGCAAGAGCCGAACCGCATCGACCAGCTGCGTCAACTCGTCATCATCGCCCGGGAACAACACATTCACCCCGCCACCAGCAGCGGGCAATATCGGGAGACGATTCTCGGCCTGCAACTCGTCCAACCCCGCGACCGTCCACGCCGCTTCGATCGCGGCAACCGAGGGCTGGGAAAGGCTCAGAGGCTGACCGTTTCCGTTTGCCGCGCCGGCCGCAGCGTGATCTCCGTCCGTTCCGGCGGGCCCACCGGCCGCGACCGCACCGTACCCGCCATGGCCGGCGTCGACCATCGCCCGCGCGACCGACGCAGACTCGAGCGCCGGCCGGAACGCATCCGTGAGTGCGCGACCGCGGGCGTCAACTACCAACGCCCGCACGGTCACCGCCGCGTCCAGCAGCCCCAGTGTCTCCAGCCCGATCCGCCCCGGCGGTGCGTCGCGCAACAACTGGTGACCCGGCGCGCCACTCAGCTCAATCCACCGCAGACCGCCATCGCTCGTATGATGCAGCGCGAACGCGTGGCCCGCCCTACGTACACCCGGGCGATCCACCAACACGAATCCGGTTGCTCCCGGCCCGGCGTCGGTGACGGCCGCCCTCAGCGCGTCCCACGACTCGATCCGCGGCCAGCCCAGCATCGATGCGAACTGCTCGCCGAAGGGTGTGCCGAGCCGGTTGTCATCGAGTGTCTCCATGGACCGCACACCGGTGGGATACAGCGACCGCGACAGCGCCTGCAGCAGCACAGACGACCGCGATGGGTCATCCGCGCCCGGGTCGGCGCGGACGGCCTGGCTCACGACCTCCGCCAGGCCCGCGGCCGTCAACGCCAACGCTGACCACGGTGGGTCGGCGACGTACACGGAGCCACCGAATTCGCTGACGCGGACCCGCTGGACGTACCAGGTGTTGTTCGGTCCGGTCCCGAGGCTCAGGGCCTCACCGCCCCCGATGTAGATCGCGACGTGTGCGGGGTAGCGCGCGTTCGACCCAACATAGAAGAGAAGCTGCCCAGGCTGAGGTGTCCGCTGACCATAACGAGGGAGGTTGCGCGTCCAGCCCAGGATCGAAAGTATAAGCGGGTCGTTGTCCGTCCCGATCCTCCTGATGAACTCCTTGATCCACCGAGGTTCAATGACTCCGGCGCGACCCGCCGTCTCGAGAACGAACTCCCAGCGGTTCGCCGACGCGGTGAACGGCAACGGCGCGGCTGGTCCTGCCTCGTCGTAGTTGCGGGTGAAGTCGTTAGGGGGGTTCTTCCACGACAGCGAGCCCTCCAGCAGCGCGGCGTAGACGACGAGGCGTTGACCCGGTGTCAGCCGTTCCCGGAACAGCCGACCGAGGTCGGTGTCGGCGAGTGCTGCTTGACGTTGCGCGGTAGAGGCGGCGTGGATCGTGTCGACCACCGTGCGATAGCCGGCCGGCCCGGCCATGTCGAGGGCGATATGAAGCGCAACGACGAGGTTCGGCGACACCAGGGTCAGCGGTTCGTAGGCCGGCAGGAGATCCACCCAGTCGGTGATCGTCGAGGCAGTTCGGCTCGGCGGGTGGATCGAACCGGCCGGCCGCTCGCTTCCGTCGGCGAGCAGGTCGACGAACGCATCGGCATCGGCTACCCCATCGCTGAATGCGGGCTCGAACAGCCCGCGGTGCACACGAACGGCACTGGCCATCACGGCGCCGGTGCTCGGGCTGGTCCACACCACCGACCGGCTTGCCCGCACGGTCGCCTTCGTTACGGCCTGCCACCGGACCGCGAACGAGGCCGCGCCGCCCTCGAGGGCCTGCGGGATCTCCAGGAACGACTGCGAAGCGATCAGGCCCTTCCGACGCCGCAGGTACCGCAACAGCACCTCCGGGTCGATTTCCCGCCCGTCGACGACAGCGCGGCCGTTGTGCCCGCTGATGCGCACGGCCACGAACCCGTCTGGAATCCGGGTGCTTGTCGCCGCCGATCGCATGACCCGGTCGGCGGCTTCGGCCGGAGACCGGACCCAGATCGTTCGGACCTCGCCACGCCGGTCCCTGATGACATCGACTAGGCCATCCAGCTCCCACTCCTGCCAGGGCTGGCTCGCCGACGAGTGGACCCCGAGGCTGGTGACCGCCTGTCCCCGCAGTGCGGAAATCTCCGCGGCCACCGCCTGCGCACCGTCGATGCTCGCCCCGGGCGTCGCGAGGACCACGTCCTGCGAGGTCCAGATGCCGTCGCGTCGCAAGATATCGAGCAGCTCCGAGAGCTCACCGGCCGATACCTCCGCTCCGTTCCAGGTCAGACGGGCCGAGGTCGGCCCCCTCGCGCCGGCCGCCGGCAGGGCCAGCACCAACCTGGTCGGCTCGGCCGGCAACGAACGGAGTGTCACCAGAGCGTCGATCGTGCTCGCGTCCTGGGGGACCAGTGGGTCAGCGAGCCGAAGCACCCCGTTGGCGAGCACGGTGATCGAGGCGCGCATCCGCTCGGATCGCCGCAACTCGACTTGCGGCGGTTGATCGTCGGGCTCGACGGCTGGCGGCGCCTCGATGTCGGTGAGCACGATCCGGATCGGAAGCGGGATCCGGCCCGGCCGAGCGTCCGCGGCCGATGCCACCCCAGGGCGCGGCGACCGTACGATGTGGACGGCGGAATGCAGATCCGTGACGTCGATGCTCAGCCCGGGGATGTGTTCCTCGGCTTCCTTGATCGCCTGCGGTAGCTGGCTCCTGATGAGCAGGCGTACCTGCTCCACGTGATTCTCAGCGTCCGCCTGACCAGCGGGGCTGGCAATCGTCACCATGGGCATTGACATGCCTGCCTGGGCGCGGAGGACGGCCGCGCGCGCGACCGTACGCACCAGCTCCAGGACGTCGGCCCGCGACTGCGCGCTCAGCTCCCGCGGCCCGTCAAACCACACGCGCAGCTGACCGTCAGCCCAGCCCGCCGGCGGCCGGACCGGACCCGCGTACCAGATCAACACCCCGCGTCCGGACCGATTGACCGCCGTTGGCTGGGTGGGGTTCGCGACCACGACAACGTCGGACATCGCATAGCCGAGCCGGCGTCGGGCGTCGGTCTCCCACCGGAACCCACGCCGCAGCACCTCCGCCACGGCGTTGACCGCGGCCATGTTCACATCATGGTCGGCGTCGGCCGGGCTCACCCAGAACAGCGGCGCCTGGCCCGGCGCCAGATGAGGGAAGCCCGCCGGCCTATGGTCGTGCATCGCATGCCAGGTCAGCTCGGAGATGTTCCGCATCCCGACATCACCGGCCCCGTCGCCGTCGCCGACCGGCACGAACACCGGGGCGCCCGACCACACCCTGAACCACTCCGCCGCCGCCGCCGCCGAAAGGATCTGTTCGCCCAACTCCCACAGCGTCACCGTGTCCCGCACCACCTCCGCCCAGAACGCGTCGTCGTCCAGGCCGAGTCCCGACAGCACCTCCTCATCGCCCTGCCCAGCCGCCACCAACGCGGTGGTCGGCTCCGGCCACAACTCCTCGCGATGATCGGCAACCCACTGCGCGGCCCTCACCCACGACCGCATCTCCGCGGCCCCATCGGTCCACACTGGACGGCTCCGACCGGCCCGCACCGCCCATTCCTCGATCTCACCCACGGCCTCCTGGCGCCACCCGGGAAGCAGCTCCTCCCGCAACCGGGCCAACTGCCGATGGAGCGCGGCGAAGAAGGCCACATCGCCAATGTCCGCCGCGCCATCGGGGCGGCGGCCGCGCTCGATCGCCCTGATCGCGCGGACGTATCTGGAGTGCCCGTGGGGTGATACCCCGGACGGGTCACGCTCGGACAGCAGACCAGACACCCGCTCCGACATCATCCGCACGAGCCGCAACTCCCCCGCCGCCCACAAGCGGGTGGAGTCCTCCATAGAGAGCACTCGCCGATCGGGGTCGGACTGGGCGACGGTGTCGGTCGGCCGCATGGCGATCGCCCACCGCGTGGGCGTGTCAATGCCGGGCGGGTTGGCCAGTATCTGTCCCAACGACTGGAGCGTCACCGTTGGTGCGGGCTGGCCGGTCCGTTCGGACCAGGCGTCGAGCTGCCGATCCCACTCCCCCCGCACCACCGCGAACACCGTCCCTGCCTCGGCGTGGGTTGGCGCCGCGCCGCCCACCGCATAGACCGACACGGTGAGCTCGGCCGGAACCGTTCCGGAGCCGTCGCCAAGGAGCTCGTTCACAAACCGAGCGATCGCCTCCGCCGACGTGGCCTGCAGCCCCGCCGCGTCCACAACCACCTCCATGTGGCGTGCCGCGCGCGGGCGCCGCCGGTATCCCGGGTCGTCGTTCCATCGCACGGACGCGAGCTCACCGTTCGGCAGTGGCAACGCCGTCGTGGTCATGTCCAGGAGCCGCTCGGGCAAGCCGCGGTCGGCAGCTAAGTCGTTGATGACCCCGATCTGTTGATCAACGAGCGCAAGCACCGAGTCCGCATACTCCCGGGTGGTGTCACGCACCTCAAGCCGGGCCGACCGAGCCGACCAGGTCCGCTCGAAGCCGGCGACCAGTAACGCATACGCTTCACGCTCGCCCGGTGAATGGGACCGCTCGGCCGCGAACCGGCTCCGCCCGGATGGGTCGGGCGTCGGCCGGTCCATCGTCAGACGGACTCCCCACGAGACCTCGTCCGGGCCCGGACCGCGGTGCGAATATTCGACAAAGCGGCGAACGTGGTACCACGGCGGAACTGGGGGAAGCAACCCAGCCCCATGACGGTCTTTCGACGCCAAGCGGATGGCCGTCTCAAGTGCCCGCGCGACAATCGTCGCCCGCAGCCTGCCCTCAGCCGAAGCCACATTCGGATCCGCTGGAGTGCTTCCCAACCGGTACGCCGTGACCCGGATCCTGCTGGTGACATCGTCGCCTCGAAGCGGACCGGACGTGCGAACGACCTCCTCGCCGAACCGGGCGATCCGCTCCACGGCCAGGTCCGAGAGGCCCAGGTCGACCGCGGCGACGTCGCCGATCTCGACGTGGGCCGTCACCGCCTTCGGCCGCTCCGGCAGAGCCGGACTCTTGGCGATGACGTCCGAGAGACCATAGTGGAGCCCGCCGGCTGTCAGCCGGATCTTCGGTTCCCCGTCCCGCTCCTGGGGCTGCCGGTTGAGCACGACCCGGGCCCCCGGCATGCGACCGAACCCCTGTCGGCCGAGCCTGTGCAGGTGTTGCGCGATCGCGTTGACCCTCGCCCCCATCGCCGCTCGGCTGGCCGCGTCCGGACCGGAGATCATGATCGACACGGTCGGCAGGAACAGGCCCGCCTGCACCTGCCGGCACGTCATCACCTCCAGCCGACCGAAGAAATCGGCCAACGTCGAGTGATCCTCGGTCGACAGGCCAGCGCCCCTGGCGGCATCGGCGGCGAGCTCGACCATCACTCGTGAATCGGCCTGCGGTTCGACATCCTCCGGCTCACCCGGTGACATGCCGTTGACAATCTGTTCGGCGACCGATCGGAACCACGTCGTCATCAAGGACGCGACAGGCCAGTCCAGGCCGGCCGCGATGTCGTCATTGACGAGCTGGTATGGCGTGCCCTCGGAGACGGCGCGCTCCCACTCGGTTCGGGCCTTGACCGCATGGGCGAGCGCGGCCGGTCGATGCTGGGCCTCCGTACGCACCGTCCACTCTGCCCAGTGGCGCACCGCGAGACGCTCGGCGAGGTCATCCGCCTCGTCCGCGGTGATCGGTCGCGACTGCGCGGCGGCCAGATCGAGGATCTCGCGGCGGTAGCTCGCCCGCACCGTCTCAAACGGTGGCCGGTCGCCAATGATTACCTTGAGCCAGTACTGCGTCTCGGCGAGCGCGTATGCATCGGATGGGGACATCAGCCGACCACGGGACAGAATCTGGTTGAGCTGCTCCCGGTGCTGCTCTGCGCGCCGCATGATATCCCCGAAGACGGCGCGACTCAGCGGGACCGTCCGCACAGCCTCGGCCCGGGCCGACAACACATCGAACGTCGGCGCATCGTCGTCGGGAACTGCCAGATGCGACCCCCGAGCCGACGTCTCCAGCTGCGCATAGAAGTCGAGAATCTGCTCAACGCTCATGTATTCGGATCCATACGACGGCAGATCCAGCACCACGAGCGGAGCGTCCCGGCCGTCGTATCGGTCCAGATGTGCCGTGGGCCTCCCAACCCCGAGGGCCGCTGCCTGTTCCACGGTCACGCGCGGCACGCCGATCAATGCGTTGTTCAGATAGTGCCGGACGGTGAAGCTCTGTTGCGACTGCGTTCGGCCGATTTCCAAGCGCAGCAGGTCAACCCGTCCGTCGGCACGCACATAACGCAGTGGCCGTAACGTTTCGGCGAGCTTCGTGGTGAGCGCCTCGTTCCGCGTCAAAATGTCGATCACAAACGTATCGCGGATCCATTCCGCGTTCAGCTCCAGGAACTCACGTACCCTGGACGGCAAACCGGTTCGCACCTCCGACTGCCCGGGGCGGGACACGGCGAGTGCGTTGCGCCGGGCCGGAACGGTCGTCCCAACACTCTCAAGGACCGCGGCGAACTGCGTGTAGACCAACGCGAGGTATCCCCGCAAGGCCCATCGGTCCCCGTCGTCGCCGTCGAACTGGTTGGCGAGCTGGTCTGCCAGCGACAACCCGCCATCGAGGTGTTTCTTGGCCCGGACTTTCGACTCCTGCTCGCTTCGCATACCATCGCGAACGTTTCGCAGGAAGTCGTAAAGCCAGCGCGGCGGAACACCCATCGCGTACTCAACGGAGACCTGTTCGTCCAGACCCTCGCCGCTCCGGATCACGACGTCGCCTGCATCGGGGTGTATGTCGAACCTGCCTACCTCCGGGAAGAGTTGTACGAGCGTCAGACCTGCCGTGCCGGCCCGCCCTAGTCTTGCCACCGCGTCCCGGACCGCGGCGAAGACGGCATCCTTGCTCCTCCCCCTGCGCTCCCGTTTGTGCACGTCCATCGGCTGGGTCGCGATCCGCAGGATCGCCTTGCCGCCGCGGGACTCGGCGACCAGGGTGAAGTCGGCCGAACGAACGAGATACTCCTGTTCCGCCGGGTTGACGCCGCTCGGACCGGGCTCCGGCCACGCCTCGTGAAGCGTGAGGTCGAACTCGCCCGCGCCGGTCAGGTTCGTTAGGACGGCGGACAGGGCCGGCTGCGGCACGGTTGGCGTCGAATGAACCGCGGACTCATACAGCGACCGGGCCAGCGCCGCCAGTTCGGCAAATAATTCGCGAGCTTTCGCGGCCTGGGTCATCGTCTGTCCGAATTGACGCAGCTCCACAGGCACGAACGCATCGTGCTGGTCTACGATCTCATCCGGCTGAGACAGCAGCGCGTTGTCCAGATAGTTGCTGACCTCCGGCAGCAGAAGCGGATCGACCGTGCCATCAGGGTGCGCGGCGTCCTGCTGCACAAGCGTGTCGATGAGTTGTGGGTTGCGCTGCAGCAGATGCGACCCGATCTCGCCGCGAAGGTAGTCCCGCCGCGTTTGGAGGAACTCCCGCACGTCCGGTGGAAGCGAACGGCGGACGGCTGCCATTGTCGACCCGCGAGATCGCGAGCACGAAGTCCTTGACGAATATATCCGCATCGCCGAAGGCGCCCGATCGATGGGGGCCACGACGAGCGGATACGCGAACGCGAGGAAGCCGCGGAGCGCCCGTCTGTCCTCTGAGATCCCTGGAACTCGATTGCCAGCCGGTCCGCCAGCTCAAGTCCGTCGGCGACGTGCTCCTCCGCCGCTTGAAACGATCGCGGGCGCGTCTTCGGCTACCCGGTTCGAACATGGTCGAGGAAGTCGTAGAGACCGTGGACAGGAACGCGGACTGTGTACCGCACATGCATGGTGCGGTCAGCGAACCGGTCGTGTCGGATCACACCGGCGCTGGCGTCGGGGTGGACCTGGCGTACACGTCCAGGTCGGCGAACACCTCCGCCAGCGTCTTGCCGTCTGAGGATGGGTCGGTCAACGCATTCACGAATGCCTCGACCGCTGCCCACGTACTGTCCGGGTCGACTTTGTCCCGCTCCCCAGGAAGTACCGTCATCGGCTTCATGACGATCTCGAAGCCAACAGATGAACGGATAGTCTCGGGGACCACGTCGAAGAGTGGGTGGCGGACCTCGTACGGAAGCGCTTTCGGGTCGACGCTTGTAGGCAGCTCGAGCCCGATCTCGAACTCCCCCTCGATGTCGGTCACATCCGGCGCGTTCACGTAGCGCGACCCGACCGGCGCCGGATCGACGACATAGTTGTCGGGGTTCGGTTGCGGATCGCCAGTCCGCTTCGGTGTCATGACCTGTCGCAGGAGCTGGTAGCCTTCCTGCGCCGACGCCCCGAGCCGAGGTCGGATCGCGTCGAAGTCGGCCACGGTGGCGTCGAGCAGCTTGAAGCTGCCGTACTCGGCAAAGCCATCCATGGCATCAACCGTCCCGACCCGACGCATGACGTGATTCTGTTCGTCGCTGAGCAGACCCACAGTTTCGAGGAGCAGCCGGTGGAACCGCGACCGCCAGGCGGCACGTTGCGCCAACACCGTCGCATCGGGTGGCGGCGTCGACTGCGGCCAGTCGTCCTCCACGAGGCGGGAGGCTCGGTTGGAGATCGCCAGGGCGTGCACCTCGGGGGCCGGATCCGCCCGCGTGCCCAGGTAGTCCTGCACGTAGTGCTGCGCGAGCACCACGGATGCTCCGGTGTCGGCATTGTCGATGACAAGCACCGGCCGGTCGGTCGGCAGGCCACGGAGGAACTCGTCGAAGTGTTGGCGCAACATCGAACGCTGTTGTTCGCTCAGCGGACGGCCACGGACCACGGCAGGAAGGACCGCGTCGGCCGTGACCGGACCCGGCAAAACTATGTCAGGCCTGGAGATCGGCACGTTCAGGGCGATCAGGCGTCGATCCGCGAGCACCGCGATCAACCCGGCTGGGCTGCGCCCCAACCCCACGTAGCTGTAGCGCTCCGGCGGGAAGTGCGTGACGACCCAGTCCGCGACCGCGCTGACCCCTTCGACCAACGTGCGCTGCTCACGCCAATTCAGCTCAGCCTTACGCGCGCGCAGCCAGTCGATGAACCCATCCTGCTCATGCAGTCCGAACGCCACCTCGAACGCCTCGCTGCGCTCGGGATCGGCGTCGGCCGCGAGCCGCGGCGTCTCGCCGAAGAACAGCAACGAGAACGAGCTCTCGTCGAGCCACAGGTTGTCCGGAACGACACGCCCCGCCCCGGCGATCCACCGGTAGAGACCGGGGATGGTCGCACCGACGACGCTTCCGTCCGCGGCCGGGATGCCAACGCGCCGGGATGGCGCCGGCCCGACCCGCGCGGCCCACCTGCGGCGGCCCGGGACTGGCTTGGACAGTTCGATGCCATCGGCACGCGCCAACCACCGCTGGCCGCGAGGGGCGACGACCCGGACGCCCGGCGGCAATCCTCGGGCAACAGTGGTGACAGCCCAGTCGTTGGGGTCCTCGACGTTCACCAGAAGCACGATCGGCGGTGGCGTTTCGTACAGTTCGTGGACGGCGTATAGCACAGCGCCGGCGATCGTCCGGCTCGACGTAGGGGTGGTGGAGCAGGGCGGCCGGGCCCGTCACATCGACGACAATCGTCAGGTGGTCGTCTCGCGGCCTAATCTGTCGGGCCGCGACCCTCCCATCCGTAGTTTGTGACAAGAGCAGTCCGGCCGGGATCACCTCGAGTGTGAACCCGAACGGCATGTTGGCCGCGACGCGGTCGACGTTGGTCAACCCAGCACGCCAGCCCGGTTCCGGGGCGGTCAGCGGCTCCGGGGCGGTCAGCGGCTCCGGGGCGCCGCCTTGCTGCTCCACAACCGGACCCACCTCGTCGCGCCTCTCCGCCGCCTGCCCCGGTTTGCTGGCCCCGACCGTGTACTTGTTCTGGTCGGGATGGCGCGGCGCCGTGTCGATGGTGGGAACATCCGGGGTGGTCGGCACGAACTGCAGCCGCGCCACGTCATCGGGCAGCACGAACTCTTCGGCTGTCCACACCTGTCCTGTGCGAGCGTCCATCACCAGCACAGCGCCGCCGCCAACGTGCTCCACGTTGTACACATGCGCCGGGGTGAGCGGATCGGCCACACCCCGTACCACCAGGAATCCTCGTGACCCGACCGCCGAAGCGGTCATCACCGCGTCTACTACATCGAAGCCGGTAACGTCCACCAACTCGACCCCGCCGCCCTGGGCGCGCGCGTGCTCCACCAGCGTCTGCGCCCACCCCGGTCCGGTGCGCTGCGCGCGCACCACCCCACCGGTGGCCAGGCTGAGGTCGAACGCGATCGCCGCACTCCAACAGTTATCGACCCCGACCTCGCTCCGCCAAGGATTGACCTGCGTCAACAACGACAGGCGGTCCAACCTCGCGCGGCCCAGGGTCTTCCCGGTTGCGGTGGTGATGAGGAACTGGTAGCGCGTGTGGGCGCCTAGTCGGTTGAGGAGCTCGGCCGGGGATGAGACTACTTCCGGTTGCGCATCGGGATGTCTGGCGGAGACGTGATAGCGGCCGTTGGGTAGCGCTGTGATCACTCTCAACGCACTACTGCCGGTCGCGTCAGCCGCCCACGCCTGCGTGCCTTCAGCGAGATCGGCCGCGATCTGCGCCGCGGAGGCTTGCACTGTCGTGGTCGCCGCACCGCGACCCTCCGCGACTGCCCGTTGGACCCATTCGGCGACCGGGGTGGGGTCCGGCGCTGCGGTCGGGTCTGCGTGCAGCCGGGCCACGATCCATACTGCGGTTGGGTGTAGTTCGACTGGGATGTCGGCGAAGGAGAGGGTCTGTTCGGCCCGTGCGCGGATGAAGGCGAATGTGCGCAGGGAAGAGGACATGGAACCGACCGGTGTCCACCGGGGGTCGATCAGTCCTGGGCCGGCGACCCGCCACCCGCCGTCGGCGTTGCGGTATAGGTGCGGCACCGCCGGTAGGATGTCATCCACCGTTATGTCGGCGGTTCGGATGTCGCCACCGCCCGCCGGCCAGGGAGGTGTGGCACCCGACCCTGCGAGCAGCCCCGCCGGCGTGCCATACAGATCCGTCGAACTGGTCGACGCCGGGCCGGGGTTGACCGTGGACCCACCTGCACCCGGTTCGTGCACCCGGCTCGCCGACAGGCCGTCGCGGTCGGTCGTGGCCGACGGGACCGGTGTGATGTCGTCGTCTGGCGACCGGCTCGGCCCGGCCACCGTTGACGTCGTAGCGGCTGGCGTGGTGTCGTAGCGTCGGGCGAGGTCGTGTTTGCGGGCGATGAGGGTGTCGGCCAACAGCACCGCCTCATGTCGATCCGAGATCGACGACAGCACAATGTCGTGGATCCGCGCGTCGTCGAGAGCCACCACGGCCCGCACCGAGGCAAGCTCCGCGTCAGCCGTGATGCCGGCGTACAGCCGTGCCGTATGCGGGTTGAGGGCCAGGTCCTTCAGGGTGTCCACCTCGACCACCGTTCGGCCCAACCGGTGCCCCTTCACCGCACCTCCGGCCTGGAACAACAACGAGCTGGCTAGGTCGATACGCACCGGGCCGTTCTCGCCGACCGCAATGTTGTCCAACCTCGGCCCGGCCACATCCCAGTTGGCCAACCACGCATCAACACCAAATCCGGCATGGATGCCGCCGCGTTGGGAGTCATCCAGCCGGTCAACGCCGTAGCTGCCGAGCGTGACCGACCGGTCCACCAACCGGCGGGCCACCCCAACCCGGCCCTCCCCGCCCAGCCGGTCATCGAGGCGGATCAGACGCGTCTCGGGGACCGCGACCCCAGCCAACTGGTACAGCCGGGCAGCGGCCACCTTATTCCCGGCGTGCAGCCGCGACTTCTCCGCCTGCACATACCAGCGCTGCCCGTCGGCGTCCTGGAAAACCCCACCCCGGACCGCTCCAGTCCCAGAGGCGACCTTCGTCATCCGTCGCAGCTGCAACAGCGTGCCGTCGAAGTCACCCAGCGACCCGGCCAAAGCCCGGGACCGGCTCAGGCCCAACGTGCCCCGTTCGTAAGCCTTGGTCACCGACACCTTCGCCCACGCCGACGCCGGCAACCAAATCGTCGTCTGGCCATCCGCGACGCGCCGCTCGCCCACACCATCAGGAATCGCCACCCGCAACACGCTGTCAAACCGACCCACCCGCTTCAGGTCGGGCCGAGTCAACGACGCCAACACGCCACCGCTGGCCACCGCAAGCGACACCTCGCCCCGCTCCAACCGCCGTATCGTCGACCGGTTCTGCGGGCCACCCGGCACCACCACATACGCCTTCGGATACCCGAACCGCGCCAACGGCGGATCGGTATAACGGTGCAACTCCACCGCAAACCGATGACCGAACCGGTTCTTGAACGCCTCCAGCTCAGCCTTCAGCTGCAACGCCTGAGGCAGCCGAGGAAGCACCGGGTGCACGCGCTGCTGCCATTTGACGACGACGCGATCCACATCGGCCCAGAGCAGCTCACCATGAAGCTGACTCTCGAAGTAGTCGAACGAATGGATTCCCTCGCCAAGCGAGTACTTCAGCGGATTGTGCCGCACCGCTGCGAAACTCGGATCGTAGGCGAAATCGGTCGCCTCCGCAAAAGCAAGCCTCACATGATCGACCGGGCCCCAGGCCAGCAGAGCAAACAAACGCTCCCCACGAACCACACTCCTATCGGACCCATCGCCAGAAGCCGGCCGACTCATTGAGTCCCGTGGCGTGAACGTGGCCCGGCCATAAACCTCGGGCTTCCAGTAGACGACGACAGGACCAAATCGGATGTTCGCGCCGTTCGACTCGAACCTCGACACCAAAGCGCCATACTTGGGCAACACCCCCGGCCCGGGATCGGACCCCCCCGCCGGATCCTGCCCCTGAACTGCGCCACCGGCCCCGCCGTCACGCCCAACCGCCGCCGCCAAACCAAGCTCCGCCTCGACGAATGGGCGCCCTGCCAGGGACCAGTCTTGTGGATGCGTCTCCCACCGGTTCTTGAATCGCTGCTCCCCGCCGCTGACCATTTCCCGGACAACGGTGGGCCAGGTGTTGGTGGCCAGGGCCATGTCCCGGCGCATATGAGCCACCACCCGGTCCAGCAGCGCGTTGAGCTGCTGCTCATTCCCGATCGGGTAATTCCTCGCCCACCGCTCCACCCGCAGCCGGCGAGCAAGCTCCCGGCGATCTCGCGCCTCATACATCCGACCGTGCCGCTCAGCCAACACCAACGCCCACACCTGGTTCGGATCCAACGCCGCCCAGGCCGTCACCCCCTTAAGCGACTTAAACAGCTCCGCATCCTCCCGCACTCGTTCCAACTGACGGTTGAGCATCACAGCCAAACCCTGCCCCCCCAAACCCGAATCGGCCAACCGCTTCAGCTCCCCCTCCAACCCACCCACCTCCGCCGCCAACGCCGCCGCCCCCGAACCCGGCACACCGGCCTCCTGCTGCAACAACGACACCACCATCAGATCCCGCCCGCTCGCCGCACCCTGCTGAGAACCCGGCACCCCATCGCGTTCCGTCAACGGCATCCGCCGCCCAGACAGCCCGACGGTCCCTTGCTCGACCGCTGACGTGGTCTCCGCTCGTTGGTCCCCTTCGGGGCTGGCCATGGTTTGGGGTGCCGGACCGCCGGTGACCGCATGCGGGTCGTGGCTTGGGTCGACCGTGACCCGCCGCGGCTTCGGGCCGGGCTCGTCCGGGTCGCCGATCAGTCGGGCGATCAACGCCAGGTGACGCGACCGCAACCCACCCTGGACCAGACTCCGCCCACCATCATCCACCGGCGCCGGCCGGGTGAAGTCACCCATCAGACTGCCCACGTTGTCCGCATTGAACCTGATCGGCCCACCCGTGTCCGCATACCCGGCGAACGTCTCATCCCGCAGCCCCACCGTGTGCCCGAACAGTTCATGCACCAACTGCGTCGGCGAGGCATCGACCGGGATCTGATGATGCCTCACCGGCGACCCCTCATTCACCACCCGCACCGTCAAATGAGCCGACCCGTCATCATCGCCCTCAACAAAGTCCAGCCGCACCCGCAGCCGATACCCACCAACCATGCTCATCGGATCCCCCGCCGGGAACACATGACCCGGCTCGTTGACCAACCGCTGCACCCCACCCAACGCCCTACCCTTCATCAACGCCAACGCCTCCGGCCGCACACCATCCGCCACCAGCCGAACCCGGATGCGTCAACTCCACCACCCCATCCCCAACCCAACGACGAACATCAAAAGCACCACCCAGCTGATAGGCACCCGACGGATGCCACCACATGTGCTCACGGCGCACCACACCCGGCGACACGCCATCCAACCCAACCCCCAACCCCACCAGACCAGCCGCACCCCCGCCGGCACCAGAACCACCGCCAGGCAAAAACTCATCCACAACCATCGACCCGGCCACGTTCGGCTCGACGCCATGGCCAGTCTCCGCCGTCGGTTCCTCCACATCAGACATCGCTGAGGAGTCCGTAACGGCCGCGTCCGCCGAGTCGGTCGACACGTCGACGTCCCACAGCGCTTCGCCTGAGGTCTCAACGTCGCCCGCGGAAGGTAGCGGAACGGTTCTGCGTGGTCTCAACCGAGATGCAGGACCAGAGTCGACCTGGTAATCCGTCTCCGAGGTGGCGCCGCCTATGGTGGGTGTGTCCGAGCGGCCCTTCCACTCGACGGTCTGGAGGGTCTTCCCGGTTGTTGCGGTGGTGATGAGGAACTGGTAGCGCGTGTGGGCGCCTAGTCGGTTGAGGAGCTCGGCCGGGGATGAGACTACTTCCGGTTGCGCATCGGGATGTCTGGCGGAGACGTGATAGCGGCCGTTGGGCAGCGCTGTGATCACCCTCACCGCACTACCACCGGTCGCGTCAGCCGCCCACGCCTGCATGCCTTCAGCGAGATCGGCCACGATCTGCGCCGCGGAGGCTTGCACTGTCGTGGCCGCCGCACCCCGACCGTCCGCGACTGCCCGTTGGACCCATTCGGCGACCGGGGTGGGGTCCGGCGCTGCGGTCGGGTCTGCGTGCAGCCGGGCCACGATCCATACTGCGGTTGGGTGTAGTTCGACTGGGATGTCGGCGAAGGAGAGGGTCTGTTCGGCCTGTGCGCGGATGAAGGCGAATGTGCGCAGGGATGAGGACATGGAACCGACCGGTGTCCACCGGGGGTGGATCAGTCCTGGGCCGGCGACCCGCCACCCGCCGTCGGCGTTGCGGTATAGGTGCGGCACCGCCGGTAGGATGTCATCCACCGTTATGTCGGCGGTTCGAATGTCGCCACCGCCGGCCGGCCATGGTGGTATGGCCTGTTGGTCCCGGTCGTTTTGGGGGGGTTGTGTTTTGTTGGTGTCGGTGAACGCGTCGGCGGCGTTGAGGTCGTTTTGGGTGAGGCCGAGTTGGTGGGCCCCGTCGACGCCGACGGCGAGGGTGGTCATGCCGGTGAAGGTGCTGGTGTGGCCGTTGATGGTGCGGGTGTAGGTGACGGGGGTGTAGATGTGGTAGGTGGGTGAGGTCCACCGGACCCAGTTACGGTGTTCGGTTTGGTCGGTGCGTCCGCCGGTGTCTTCGGTGTGGCGATGTATCCCGCCGACTCCGAGGTGGGGTCCGGCGGAGACGTGCGCCGGGGTTTGGACGCGGGCGTCGAGGTAGGCGTCGACGGTCAGTGCGGTGGCGGTGGGGTCGGCGTGGGTGGTGATGCGGGTGCCGTGGTCGTAGTATTCCCGTTCGCCCTGTCTGATTCGGATGATCGATAGTGGGGTGCCGAACTGGGCGTGGATGGTGACCGGGTCGCGGCGCAGGTCGAGGTCTTCGTTGCCGAGGTAGCCGGCCCGGATGGCGCTGTAGCGGGCCCCGGTGGGTGATTGCATGGCGGCGAGGGTTTCAGACTGTTCGAATGTGGTTTGGGTGAGCATGTTCTTGTCGCCGGGTAGCTGGCCGCGGCGTACCAGTCTGCCGTGGGGTTGGGCGAAGCGGGCGATGGAGCCGAAGCCGTAACTGCCGATGATTTGCGCGTCGTCGGGTAGGACGTTGTTCAGCGGCCGCGCGGGGGTGTGGGGGGTCAGCCCCGGGTGGGGGGACACGTCGAGGGGGGCGTGGAAGGTGTACTCCTCGACCACCCGGCCGTGTCTGGTTGTGGCCGGGTTGAGCCGCCCGCGTAGGGCGGTGCGGCGGTGCAGGGTCCATTCGAACTCGATGCGGGGGGCGAAGCGGCTGACCCCGTTGGGACGCGACCCGCTCATGTGTAGCACGTTGAGCCCGACGCCGCGCACCCGTTCGGTGAACTTGCTCAGCGCCCCGGTGGCGTAGCCGTAGAGGGCGACGATTCCGATATCCCCACCGCCGCCGCCGGTGACCAGCGCCGTGTGCCCGGTCTCTTTGCGGCGGCCGAGGGTGTCGAATTTGTTGCTGCGTTTGTGCAGCCACACCATCCGGGGCGGTTTGTATCTGCCGTCGATGCCTTCGTCACCCACGTGCGGCGTTGAACCGTCCACCTTGGAGGCGGTGAGGGTCAGCACGTAGGTGTGCCCGCCGGCGTCGACGGTGAACGCCTGACCGCCGTCTTGCAACTCGTCCAGGTGCACCCCCAACCCGGCCAGCACGGGGGAGATCTTCACCATCAACTCGACCCCGCCCAACTCCCGCGCCGCGGCCGTGACATCCCCGGCCAACGAGCGGCCGGTACCGGCAATCTTCTCGGTGAACACCCCCTCCCAGAAGTGACCATCGAGCAGGCTGCGGGGCGGCAGCCGCACCGGGCCGGGTCGGGACAGGTCGGACCCGGCCGGCGGCGGCGTGGGCAAGACGTTGGCCACATCGACGAACCGGTCCGGGTTGGCCGTATAGGCGGCGTCGATCTCGGCCGCGTCGAGCAGCATCACCACTTCCCCGAGGGTGGTGGCCGTGGTCGCGTTCTCCAGCAGCACCGTGTTGCGGACCGCGAACCGGGCCACGTACAGCTCCGCCACCCCGGCCAGCGACCGGTAACCGCCCTCGGTGAACCCCGTCAACTCGGTGCGGCCGCTGCCGGTGGAACGCACATAGGTCCCCACCCCGGCCGGGGCGCCGGTGTAATCACCCGGGTTAAGACCGCCACCCACCCGCCACTGCTGGCCGGAGAAGTGGTCGCTGAATGTGTCGTGGCCGACCTGCTTTTCCTGCATCACCTCGGTGTAGCCGGGCAGCTTGGCCAAAATCTGCACCCGACCCACCGCCCGAGCGGTCAACAGCCCCTGCACGTCCCCGACGAACACCGCCGACCCGGCCGGGCTCAACGCCCGCGGCAGATTCACCTTGTAACTGGCCGGGGTGATCGCCTGCCACACCTCATCGGAGACCGCCCGCCCGCTCACCGGCCGCAACAGGCCACCCACCAGCGGCGACGTGGCCGTGAACCTGCCCACCGCATGCACAGCCTTGCGGCCAACATTGGCCGCCGTCTTGACCTGAACCCGTTCGATCAGCTCCCGCTGCAACCCCGACACCCCCGACGCGAACAACGGCGCCCGCGCGGTCAACCCGGCAACCGGAGACTCCCCGTCGGTGTCCAACGCCGGCAGATCACGCGGCAACGAAGACAACACATCCGGCTGCCACATCTCCACCACACCCACCGCGCTACCCTCACGAACACCCCCACGCCCGGAAGCCACCACCGACGCCGACGCGGCCGCGGCTGCGGCTGCGGGTGGGGCTGCGGCTGGGGCTGCGGCTGGGGCTGCGGCTGGGGCTGGGGCTGCGGGTGTGGCCGCGGCCGCGGCCGCGGGTGGGGCTGGGGCTGGGGGTGGGGGTGGGGGGGTCGTGTCCTCGTACAAACGCCAGCGGTAGGTCACCGCAAGTGGGTAGCGTGACGTTTTCCCGATGGTCCGGGCGTAGGTCATCAGGGTCGTGCCGATCCGATAGGCGTAGGCCCGATCGCGTTTCCGGCTGCGCCAGTTGAGTTTCTTCCACGCCCCCAACCCGCCAACCGGGGGCACCGGAACGTGGGCGCCCCCGGGCACCTGGACCGGGGCCTTGCCCGACAGTTCGGTCTGTATCTCGTTTTCCCGGTCCCGGGGCCGGCTGTGCAACCAGTCCATGGTGGAGAACAGCACGTTGATCGGCATCTTCTCATCGGTGCGGTCCGCGGCCACGGTGGCGGTGATCCGGCCGGCCACACCGAGGGTGACCCGCCGATTCGACCGGCCCGGGTGACGCAGCGTCAACGACGCCCCGGGCTGACCCTCGCCGGCGCCGGTCAGGTCATCGATGAGGTGCACGAACGAACCCTGCGACAGGAACTCGGTCAGGTCCCTCCAGTTCTGGTAGCGACGTCCAGGCCGGGTCAGCTCCTCACCGGTGACCGACATTTGCATCAGCATCGCCCAATGATCTCCATCGGGGCTGCGTGACTCGGCAGGCAGGTAACCATCGGCAACCAACTGCGGCACCACCTGGTTGTAGATCTGGGCCATCCCCGTCACCCGGGTCACCCGCCCGAAGCCGACCCCAAAATCGTTGTCGGCGCCCACGTTGCCCTGCCCGTCCAGCCCCGGCGTCCACCACGTCGTCGGCGAGGCCGTGCGCCGGTTGGCCGCCGCCGTTTCAAAGCTGCCATCAGCCACCGCCGCCAACTCGCCGGTCTGCAGCCTGACCTGCCCCCAGGCCGGCACGGTGACCGGAACCGGAACGCGGGCTGGATTCCCCCACCCGATGTGCACCGTCAAGTCAAACCGCACCAGCATCGCCCGGTTTTCCTGCATCGACCGCAACGACCGGAAATACTGATCCCAGCGACTGGTGACAAACGCCTTCACCCGGGCACGCTGATGCGTCCACCGGATCCGGAAATTCACAATCCGGCCGATAAACCGCACCGGCACAACGAGCAGCAGACGGCGGGGGCGGCGACGTTCGGTCCGCACCGCCGGCTTCTGCGCGGTCACCGTAATCTCGTCATACTTGGCGTAATCCTTGGGCGAGGCCCCACCAACCGCGGCCGTGGATTCCAACCGCGCCGTCAACGCCAGGTTCAGCCTGCCCCCGTCGGCACCCTCCAACCACATCCTGGGCACCTCGGTCCACCCCGGCCGGTCATCACCGGCCGGCCCCCGCCGCCCGGAGATCGGGGGGATCGGGCTCGGACCGTAACTGTGATGAGCGTCGGCCGCCTTGTGCAGGACCGCACCCACCCGGTCCTGGCTGAGGAACAACTCGATCTCATCCTGATGCCGCAGATACAACCCGTCCCCAACCACCTCACGCACCCGCGCCCGCAGACCGGCCAACCCGCCCATACCCTCGACCACGACATGCATCCGGCTCAACGGCAACTCCTGGTTGCGCGACAGTTGCCGCTCCTGCCGATCATCGGGCTGCGGCGGCGAAACCTCATGCGGCAACACCAGCATCGACACCGGCCGCTGCACCGGGGCGCCGTCAACATCTGACCAAAACACCACCGTCGACCCACTTGGACCAACCTCACCGTTGGCCGGACTCGGCTTGGCCGTGACCTGCGCCCGCCACGTCAACGGCACCGTGATCTCCTGCGCCGGTTTGTCGGGACGGGTGTACTTGTAATCACCAAACCCGGTCTGATGCGTCCTGAGCCGCGCCCGCACCCGGCCCAAGGCCGCCGCCACGGTACCCCCGATCACCGCAGCAATCTGCACCCCACCGGCAAACGTCACACCCAACTCCCCGTAACCCCCCGACGTGGTGCCACGGGCCCGGTCTTTCTGCCGCCAGATCGCGTTGACCCGCTGCTCGATCTTGACATCCCTCACCAGCCCCACCGTCGGCGCACCAGCCACCGCCGCGAACAGCTTCACCGTGTAACCCTCAACCTCAAACGGCAAACCCTCATCCAACACGTTGAGCAACCCCCACGTCAGCTTCTGCTGCACGTCGGCCTCGCTGAGCCGATTGTCCAACCCGGGCATCGCCGCCCGGTTCAGCCAAGCCGTCAAATCACGCACAAGCCCGCTGTCCGGCAACAGATAATGAAACCGCGGCAACGTTTCGCTCAACGCACGTGTGTCCTCGTCCACGTCGCCATCCGCCGGCGGCCGGGCCGGCCACCCCTTCACCACCGCCGCCACCAGATCCTTACGCGTGGGAGCCAGCCACGTGGCCGCCGAACCAACCAGTCGGGCCAGATCAGCAAACGCGGCCGCGTCCCACGTGTCACGGCCCAACAGATCAGCCACCATCGGCCGATACGCCGCCGCCAACCCACCCGCCACGACCCCCCGCGGCGCCGCATGACCGTAAGACGAACGTCGCACACCGATCAGCCGATACAACACAGCATCAGGCACCGGCGGCGCCTGCCACGCCTGCCCTCAGCTGACGCCGCAACGCAGCCGCCTCCGCACTCTTGCCACCGGCCAGGGTATCGAAATACCGGCGCAGCCAGTCATACAACGACCCCGACCAACCCTCCTTCGCCAACACGCCCGCGATCAACTGGTCGACCTCAACCGTCCTGACCTCCGCCGCGCCCGGGTCGAACAACCCACGCACCAACCCCAACAGATCCGACTTCGCAAACGGCCGCGCTGAAACGTCATCCACGGCCAGACCACCAGACCGTTCCCGAGCCAACCCCAGCAACTGATCAAGCGCGACCAAACGCGGACCATCCCGGTCAACATTCAGATCACGGCCAAGCTCCCGCCACACCGCCAAAACCTGACCCACCCGCAACCCGGCATCGGCCTGACCCCGCACCCCCAACAACGCGGTCGCCCCCTCCAACACCCCCCGCGGCGGCGCCGGCCGAACCCGCCCATCCGCCGAGACCGGACGCCACCGCAGCCACCGCAGCGTCGCACGGCGAAGCATCGCCCACCCCGGCCGAGCCTTCCCCCGCGGATACCGGCCACCCCAATGAGGCGTCGCCTGCGCCGCCAACACCCGACCCGCGACCTCGGCCAACATCCGCGCCTCCATCAACCGGCGAAGACGATCAACCGGCAACACCGCCGCCAACCCCCCAACCACCGCCAGCCGGAAGGCGGCCTCAGCCGCCACCGGATCCGATGCCTGCCTCGCCGCCCGGACAGCCCGCCCGCGCAACTCCCGCAACCCCCGCCGATAACCCTTCACCCGCGGCGGCCGCCCCGAATCCGGCCACCCACGCGGCCCCGCCCCGACCGCAGACACCAAATCACCCCGCACCCTCGCCAACACCTCAGCCAACCCCGCCCGATCAGCCACATCATCCACCTCGGCCCGCGACGGCACCTCACCCTCCACCGCCCCCACGCCATCCCGCGCCGGCTGCTTCCCCGTCAACCCCGACCCCCCCGCAGCAACCGCAGCAACCCGATCACGCGCCAACTCATGCTGACCACGCACATCATGACGTTCCAACACCAACAACGCCCGCTCACACGCGGCCAACTCATCAACAAAACGCTCCAACCACCCCGGCGTCTCCAACTCAGCCACCACATCCCCAATCACCCCCGCAACCAACTCATCCACCCGACCATCACGCTCCCCCCGCGACGGCACACCACCAGCCGAACCCACCGCCGCCTCCCACGACGACACCAGCCCCGCCCCACCCACGCCAGCAAGTGCCTCCGCCGCCCGCCGGGCCCGCTCCACCTCCCGCTCTTCAATATCGGCGACCGCCTCATCCCCCGCCAACCCGGCCGCCCGCAACCGGCCCGACGTCAACCCCCGAGCAACACCCACCAACTGGATCGACGTCACCAACACACTCAACTGCTGCGCCGGCAGCACCCCCGGCAAACCATTCGTCATCACCGACACAAACGCCGCCCGCGCCGCCGCCGGGTCCGACACACCCGCCGCCGCCGCCAAGGCCGCATCGCGCAACCCCCGCAAAGCATCCCGCAAACCCGCCAAACCCGGCGGCACACTCGCCGTCTGCCCCGCCGCCGTCAACAACCGTTCGCGAATACCCACCAACGCCACCGCCAACCCCGCCCGATCCGCAATATCATCAACCAACACCCGATCCACCCCCAGCGCCGCAGCCGAAACCCGCCCACGCATCGCCTCATGCCGCAAATCAATCCGCGACGACGCCAACACCACCCGAGCCCGCTCCGCCGCCAACAACTCATCCACCTGACCCACAAACGCATCCCACACCGACGGATCCCGCCACACCTCCTCCGCAAACTGCACCGAATACACATACGACGAACCCGCAGCCAACCCATCACGCTCACCCCGCGACGGCACCCCCTCCGCCAACGCCACCGCCCCCGCCCACATCGAAACCCGCACCGACAACAACGCCGGCAACCCGGACCGATCCGCCAAAATCGCATCCACCACACCCCCCTCCACCTCCGCCCCCTCCACCTCCGCCCCCTCCACCTCCACCTCCTCCACCTCCACCTCCTCCTCCACCACCCCCCCCAACATCGGCGCCGACGACGACCCAACCCGATCAAACCAACCACCCGCAGTCCAACCCCGACCGCCGGTGACCGCATGCGGGTCGTGGCTTGGGTCGACCGTGACCCGCCGCGGCTTCGGGCCGGGCTCGTCCGGGTCGCCGATCAGTCGGGCGATCAACGCCAGGTGACGCGACCGCAACCCACCCTGGACCAGACTCCGCCCACCATCATCCACCGGCGCCGGCCGGGTGAAGTCACCCATCAAACTGCCCACGTTGTCCGCATTGAACCTGATCGGCCCACCCGTGTCCGCATACCCGGCGAACGTCTCATCCCGCAGCCCCACCGTGTGCCCGAACAGTTCATGCACCAACTGCGTCGGCGAGGCATCGACCGGGATCTGATGATGCCTCACCGGCGACCCCTCATTCACCACCCGCACCGTCAAATGAGCCGACCCGTCATCATCGCCCTCAACAAAGTCCAGCCGCACCCGCAGCCGATACCCACCAACCATGCTCATCGGATCCCCCGCCGGGAACACATGACCCGGCTCGTTGACCAACCGCTGCACCCCACCCAACGCCCTACCCTTCATCAACGCCAACGCCTCCGGCCGCACACCATCCGCCACCAGCCGAACCCGGATGCTCAACTCCACCACCCCATCCCCAACCCAACGACGAACATCAAAAGCACCACCCAGCTGATAGGCACCCGACGGATGCCACCACATGTGCTCACGGCGCACCACACCCGGCGACACGCCATCCAACCCAACCCCCAACCCCACCAGACCAGCCGCACCCCCGCCGGCACCAGAACCACCGCCAGGCAAAAACTCATCCACAACCATCGACCCGGCGTCCGGCGAATCGGCCGAGCCGGTCGACACGGCTTCGTCGGTGCGGAAACCGTCGGCTCCGTCCCCGGTAGCGTCCATCACCTCATCCGACCGGTCCACCACAGGTGACTGCTCGTTGATCGCCGCCATCAGCTCCGACCACGCCAACTCCACCGCGGCCACCTTCAACCGGAACCGCGCCGCGCCGGCCGGGTCGGCCGCCGCCGCCGCGACCAGCACCTCCGCCGCCGTGGTGTCATCACCGGCGAACTGGTCGTGGCGGGCGAACCTGATCAGCTCATCAAGCCGCTCCCGCAACACCACCAACCCGTCGCGCCGGCCCTGCGGCGCCTGCCCGATCTGAACATCCAACGTGGCCAGCACGTCCCCAATCCCGCCCAGCACCACCCCCGCAACGTCCACCCCACTGTCAGGCGTGATCAGCGTCGCCGCCAACGCCCACTCCCGCGTCGCCAGATAGTGCACACCCCTCGCCCGCGGCGCCCGTCCGGGCATCCGTTCCCGCTCGATATAGACCAGATCCCGCGCCCGCCGGTTCGGCGGGACCTCAGGCGCGCTGCCATCGCCGCTGATGACATACGGACTGATTCCGAACACCCGGATGGCGACCTCCAAGAACCGGTCGCCGTACTCGGTATCCCACTCACCGATGGCGGCAATCGCCGCGGCGAAACCGTCAGGGTCCGGATCCCGATGCCCCACCTCGTCCCCGTCGACATCCCGCGTCCACAAAATGTCGTACTCGCCAGCGTTGTGGTAGTAGTCGTGAAGGAACATCTGCGACAGCGCCCGGCGAACCAGGCCTATGCCTGCCCGGCCACCGGCCAACTCCGCCGCGGTCACCCGAGACAAGCCAGCCCTGTAACGTTGGGAAACGGTGGCATCGTCCACGAACACGTTGATCGCCGCCGCGATCTCCCCAGCAAACATGTAGGTCATCGACTCGAACAGGCAGTCACCCGACGCCCGCATCGGCACCGGCAACTGCCCACGCCTGACCAACGTGTCCAACTGCAAAACCGACGGCATGAAAACCGGCCGATACCCAGCCGGGCTACCAACCCGACCCCCGTCCTCACCAGACAGCACCGCATCCGACCCCTGCTCCCCGTCGCTGGCATCCGGGCCCGACACGTCCCCCGCATCCACCTGGTGGGCTTCATTGGACGCCTCCGCCGAGTGCTGCGTCACCTCGGCGTACGCCTCCCGCAGTGCCTCGATCGCCGGTACGGTCAAGTCTAGGCTCAACAGCCCATGAGCCTTCAGAAGCGTCATCAGCGGCTTGTTCTTCCTGACCGGCCTAGTCTCGCGAGCCAGTGCCATCAGGCCCGGGTGGCCAATGCGAATCAGTTTGGCATTGATGCGCCTGAGCCTGCCTTTATACTGCTTCAGCGAAACCTTAGATAGCTTGGTAAGGGAGTCCAACATTGCGATGGCCTGCTCCGCCGGATCCGCAACGTTAAGACCCTTCCGCGCCAACGAAAAGGCCGTAATCGTGGTGTTGGCCCTGTTGGTGAACTCGCCGTCGTCGGTCCGATACCCCTTCGCGTCGAAGTACGCCAGCAATCGCGGGTTGGTTTTGAACGGCCCGGGCTCCTGGACCAACCCGGCCACACCCGGCCACCCTTCGGCGTCGGATGACCGTGACCACTCAATAGCCTCCTCGAGCGCGCTCGTGTATGTCATTTTCTTCCTTTTGCTGAGTCCGAGCTTGTTCAAAGCATCAATAGCCTGCCGATCGCCTGGGGAGATGAGTCGGCCCGGCATGGAATGCCCGGCCCGCAAGGCCCACAGGTCATGATCGACGCTCTCCCGGTCCGGCGACCCCGCGACGGAGGTCCGTTGTGCGGGTCCCTTGGAAACCGGGTCGGGGTCGACGCGGTAGTCGGCCGCCTCCTGGTCGGGTGTGTCTTCCGTGCGGCGCTTTCGCAACCCCGCCAGCCCCCCCGCAAGCGGACGCTTCCGGTCCAGCCACAACCCAAAGAAGATGAGCCTCCTGATCACCGTGGCCGTTTCAGTGGGTTTGGAACCTCGCAGGTAGGCGTTCGCCTCGAACCAGCGCACGAGTTCCAGATCCGCGTCAGGCAGCACGTCAAGACCGGCGAAACTGTCGGGGGAGAAGTCGTCCGCGAGCTCTTCGAGGTCGGCGCGTTCGGGCTCATACACCTCACCCTCGAACCTCACCGCCGCCAACCGTGACGGTCCGGGTAGCCCCATCATCGGCACCGATAACGCTAAGACGGTGTGTTCGGCGCCCTCGCGGCTGACCTGGATCGAGTACACGGTCCCGCCCTCGCCAACCGCACCAAACTCCGTCACCGGCGAAAGATCGGCACGCTGCCACTGAGAATTCGACAACCGCTGCTGCAGGTCGGCGGCCAGGTCGCCCACACGCGCCGGCGCGCTACTGAGCCAGCCCGTCGACTCGTCCAGCACCGCGGCCTCACCAACGCCCCGAGGATCGGCCTCCGATCCCATGATCGGGGCAACCGCAGCGGCCGGCGGGTCGGCCGGCTGCGGGTCGGGCATTGCGATGTCCTGGTCTTGCCGATCGGACGCCAGATGGTCCCGCACGTCGGTAAGCCCCGACGTCAAATACGAGCCCTTCTGGGTAAGCCTTCCCTTGGTGCGCAACCCCTTCGCGTCCAGGTACTTCTGCAGATCGGGGTGATCTCTGAGCTGCCCGTGCCGCCGGACGTATACGGCCACACCTGGCCGCTCCCACGGCGCTTCGGCCGCCCACGCACCAAGCTCTACGAACTCAAGTTTGGTTCTCCTCAGCTTGTTACCCTTGCTGAGGGTATTCAGTACATCAATGGCCTGCCGATCGCTTGGGGAGACGAGCCGACCTGGTGTGGCATGCCCCGCCCGCAAGGCCCGCAGGTCGTGGTCCACATGTGAGCGGGACTGCGATATCGTCGTGTTGAGATATTCTGTTCGCGGGCCGGCGGCGCTCCTGATCGGGCGTTTCCTGTACACCCATGTGTCGTCGGCGCGGTACTCCGTCGCTTCCTGATCTACCGTGTCTGCGCGTCGCTTGCGCAGCCCCGCCAACCCCCCCCGCGTCGGGGCGCTTCTGTTTCAGCCACATTCCGAAGAAGATGAGTCTGCTGATCACCCTAGACGTCTCATCAGGGTCGGAACCTCGAAGGTCGGCGTTGGATTCAAGCCAACGCAGCAGTTCTTGATCCGCATCAGGCAATGACCGTAGGCCAGCGAAGGGATAGCCAGCGTTGTCGCCAGCCAGCTCGACGAGGTCGGCGCGGCTGGGCTCATGAACTTCGCCGTCGATGATCACCGCTGCCAGCCGTGACGGTCCGGCCTGGCCCCTCATCGGCACGACCAGCCCCAGCACGGTGTGGTCGGTGCCACCGTGGCGAAGCTGGATCTCGTACACACGCCCGGCCTCCCCGACCGCACCGAACTCCCTCACCGGCCAGCGGTTGGTGAGCCGCCACTGGGTGTGCACCACCTCCGGTTGCCGGCCGCCGGCCTGATCGCCCAGACCCGCCAACACGACATCGAGCCAGCGCGTCGACTCGGGCAGCACTGCGGACTCACCACGATCCCCGGTGATTGCCGGGACCACGATCCGGACTCGCTTGGCCGGCCGGCCGGCCAAGCCGGGGCCGGGTCGTTTCAAACCGCGACCGGGACGCGCCAGCGGTGGAGGGTCACCACCCCTGGTTGACCGGCCGTTGTCGGAACCGGCGGGTGAGCCGTCGGATTCGTCCCGGGGCCGGTCATGGGCGGCTGCTTCGCGGCGGAGGGCTATCACTACCTGTACGAGTCGACTTCCGGGACCAGGTTTGGGCCTGTCCTCCGGGGTCAGCCACCACCCTTTCGCCTTCAGGTACGCCTTCACGCCGGGGTGGTAGTCCTCCGGCCCGGCATATTGAGCCACTCCCTCCACGCCGGCCGGGAAGGTATTGCGGATCAGCCACTCATGGAGATCCCTCACCATAGATGGAGCCCGTGTCTGAAGGCCTGCATTCAGGTTCGCGGACTTCAAACGTTCGATCGCCCGCTGTACCGGCCGAGAGGCCGGTCTCCGCAGCAGCGCAGTAACCGCCGCAGTCGTGCCTCTGCCATTTTTCTTGATCGCGTCGGTCGGGGTAGCCAGTCTTTCGCCTCCAAGTAGGCGTGCACACCGGGATGGTCCTTGGCCGCCCCGGTCCATTGGGTCACCTCCGCCACGCCACGCGGGTAGCCATTACGGATCAGCCAGCCACTGAGCCTCCAGAGCGCGGCCATTCCATCCCGCCGCGTATTAGGGTTGTCATATTTGTCTTTCAGCGATTCGATGGCCTTGCTCTCACGGTCGGGGGCGCCAAGCCGTCGGGCCGGGTTGGCATGTCCGGCACGCAGGGCCTTTACGTCGTGCTTCAACCTTGTTAGCGCTTTGTCGGCGTCAGTCCAGAGCCAACCACGTCCCTTGTACTTCGGGCTGGCATCGCGCATGTAGTCCTCTAGCTCCGGGTCGGGCGTGTTTACTCCTCGCCCGATCAGTCCCGCCAGCCCGCCCACCTCGGGGCGTATGTCCTTGAGCCACCGCCCGAACCTGATGAGCAAGACGATCTGGAAAACCACCTTCAAGACCTTGGAACCTCGAAGGTGGGCGTTCGCCTCAAACCAACGCAGCAGTTGCCGATCCGCCTCAGGCAGCAGGTGAAGGCGATGGAAATACTTGGGCGAGAAGTCGCCCGCGAGCTCGACCAGGTCGGCGGCGGCGGGTTCACGCACGACACCCTCGATGCTCACCGCGGCCAGTCTTGACAGGCCGGGTCGATCCATCATCGGCAGCAGCAACGCCAACACGGTGTGGTCGGCGCCGCCGTCGCTGACCTGGATCGAATACACGCTGCCACCGTCGCCGACCAGGCCAAACTCCTCCACCGCCGAACGATCGACCAGCTGCAGACGATCCTGACGCACCTGGGTCTCGATCTCGTCGGCCAGATCCCGGCGGCCCGGAAACGCCCCACGCAGCCAGGCGGTGGACTCGGGCCGCACCGACCCGGCCACGCCGGTCCGGGCGTCTCCCGGCGGCATCGACCGCGCGCCGGCCCGATCAAGCGTGTGCCGCACAATACGGGCCGCGGCCTGGATCTGGACCGCGGCGTTGTCTCTCGCCCGGGCCAACTGGGTTGCGGTGATGGCCTCATGGGCACTCCGGGCCAGCTCGGCGGGTTGAACACCAGCCAGGACGTCGTCCTGAATCTCGATCAGCACGGCCCGATCGCCCCGAGCGATCGCCGCCTGCAACCGCTGCAAAGTCGGGTCCTCGCCCAACTGCCCCTCCAGGTTGTCGATCGCATCGACATAGGCCCACAGACCAGCGTTCTCGACCAGCCCAGAAACGTCCGCCGACACGTCCGGGCCCAACACGGCCTCGCCGTGCACCCAGTCCGGCAACACGTCCCAGGCCGCCTGCACCTCCTGCCCGGCCAACGTCATCGCCTGCCCCAACCCGACCGAGGCCAACAAGGCGCCCATCGACGTGGTCAACACCCGCGCGGCGACCAACTGATACAGCACGTTCAAGTTGGCCTGATCATCAAAATCCCCCCGCCGATAGCTCTCCAACATGGTGAGGTATTCATCGGCCTCCCGCTGCGCCTCAGCGTAGGCCCGCTCATACACCTCCCGGCGGATCATCGCGGTGGCCACCATAATCCCGGCGTCAACCAAACCCGCCAACCCGCCCCCGGGCAAACCCACCCCCGGCATCGACGACACCGGCGCATACCGCTCCGGCCGTGGCTGCAGCCCATCCGCCAACGCCACAAACTGACCTGCCGGGCCGGCCACCCGCATCACCCTGACATGCGGACCCTCCTCCGGGCCGACCGTCACCATCACACCGTCTAGCTGCAAGACGCTCACCCGCACCCCGAACAGCCCATTGACCAGCAGCGGCAACACCCAGGCGCGCACCACGTCACCACCAGACCCCCCCCGCAGCCTTTCGGCCACCTCCTCCACCGTCGCCCCACCCACGACCAGACCAAACAACACCGGGCTCGCGGCAGACAACTCCGGCAGCAGGTCGGCCACAACAGCACGCACACGATCCGCCGTCAACGGCGCACCAGCCTCCACACCCGCACTCTCGAGAACAGCCCGTACCCGCTCCGGCGCCTGCCCGATCAACGCGTCGAACAAGACGTCCCTACCCCGGCCAACCCCATGATCCACCCGCCAGCCAAGCTCCAACAACTCCTCAAACTGCAAACGCGTCGGCTCGCGACCCGTCAACACCGCAACCCGCAACACCACCCCACGCGACACCCCGCCGCGTCGAGTGCCACCCGACACCCCAGAACGGACCCACCCGCCCCCCCGACGCCCCGCCATCGGAGCCACCGCCGCCGGCGGCGAACCTGCACCTGACTCGCCCGGCCCATCCACATCCATCGCGAGGTCCGGATCCACGACATCGTCCGAGTCCACAGCGTCATCTCCGTCCAGGACGTCGTCTAGATCCATGACGTCGCCCGAGTCCGTCGCCGAGCCCTCGTACTGCGATCCGTCGGAGCTGTCTGACCGGGTGTCGTCGGAACCGGACCCGGCGTCGCCGAATTCGTCCACCCGCCGCTGCGGCCCGCCATCGGCGCCCCGGTACACAAACGGCACCACCGGCACCACCGCATCCACCACCACATCGGCGGCCAGAGGAGCGTGCGTGGCGACCGCTGTCATGGATGACTGCTGCAAGGGCCCCGCCGCTGCCGGCGGCCCGGCCCCGTCCCGGATGCTGGCGGTCGGTCGTGGCCCGGTGACGTTCACGGTGACGGCGGGCAGTCGTCCTGCCGTATGCAGCCGCCACTGCAGGACCGCTCGGCCCTCCTCGACCTGGCGGCCGCCGTCAGGTGTGCTCCCATCGCGGTCGGGGATGAGCAGGATGTTCACTGGACGGTCGGCCCGGTCGGGGTGCTGGTGCAGCCACCGGCCGAACTCGGCGGCGGACAGGTTCACGACATTGCCGTTGGTCAGCCACAGCCGCACTCCATCGCCGGTGGTGCCGTCGGCCTGGGCCACGACCCGCCACCCGTCCTCAGGCACTGCCGGGGCCTGGTCGAGCCGGTAGCCGGCCGCGGCGAGCTCATCGATGCGCCACGGCGGCAGCAGGATCGTCGTGTCAGCGTCGACCCGCACACTGTGCTGCAGATACTGGCCGTGCAGGTGCGTCGGCAGCAGCGGCAACCCGCCCACGACGCCACGGAACCCGGGCAGGCTGTGGAACCCGATCACCTCGACCCGGCCATGGCTGCGACGGCGCGGCGGGAACGAGCCCAACACCATGCGGGCATCGACGCGGTCGGGCATGCGCACGCTCACCGCCCGCGTGTGCTGCGTCGGCCGCTCGCGCAATGCGCGACGCGGCCGGGACGTCTCGGCGAGCACCGCCGGGGGGGCGGGCGTCACATACACGTACCGCCCAGGCAAGGCAGCCAGCGCCTGATACACATCCTCCGCCGGCGCCTGCGGGTGCGCCACCACCGCCTGCTGACCGGCGGCCAAACCCCTGACCGCCACCTGGTCCGGCGTCAATTCAGACGCGATGTACATCATCTCGGGTCGGGCCGGGGTACCGCCGAGGTCGGGTTGGAGTCCCATGGCCGCTTTCCCACCCGCCACAAGACGGCCCCGGTCATCGACCGTGACCGGCCCGGCCACCAACCACACCACATTCTCGCCGCCTCGAGCCACCCGCAACGCCGCCGCGAACCGCTCCAGCCGCTCATCCGGCTCGCTGACGGGCACCAGCCGCACATCCACCTCAGACGGCACCAGGGCAGCCAAGTGGGCCGCGCTGATTCCGAACGGCTCGCCGTCGGGGTCGTACACCCGCAACAAGCCGTCCGCAGTCAGCGTCCCGTCGACAATCAGATCGACGGTGTCGGCCACTGGCGTGATCCGGTTGAGCTCGTGTAGCCGGCGGGCGGGCGTGTCCGGCGACAGAAACGCGAATCCGTGACCGGCCCCGGCACCGACCTGAGTGACGAACAGCAACCTGCCACCGGAGTCGGGCACCGGCCACACCCCGTGCCACAACCTCGTCCGCACCCCACCCGCCCCGTCCCCAGCCGACGGGGCCACCAGCTCGACCTCGCCACGGCTCACATCGCTAAGACCATCCGCGAACAGCACCAACCCACCGGTCCGCCGCGCCATATCCACCGCCACTACGATCGGCACCGGACCCACCACCGGCTGCTGTGGGTTGACGCGAACGACGCGCCCGTCCTGCGCCACGCTATGCACCCGCACCACCGGCAGACCGCCACCGCCGACAGAGTCCGCCACCGAGGTCGCCACGTGCCGGCCGCGCACATGAGTCATCGTCCGGACGTCGGAGTGCGCCTCCTCCGCCTCCACCAACACCTCCCGCCCAGGAGTCGGCGGCCCCTGAACGAACACCTCAATCACGTCCGCCAGATGCACACCCACCGGCGGCCGGGCCAGCCACCCAGGCCCGCCGCGGCCGGCGGCGTCGGGCAACAGCCACACGCCCGACCCGCCCCACAATACGTCCAGCATGAGATCCACCGGCGTCGCCGTGTTCCAGAACGATCCTTCTGTCATCACCGTCGGCGCCGGTTCGTCCGGCGTGGACAGATACCCCTCCTCCGAATCCGGCCGCGTCGGCCACCCCGAGCCGATCATTGTGGCCGGGAGCCTTAAATCGCTTGTCGAGTACACATGGCCCGTGTACTTCAACTCGAACGTACGGCCCACCGGCCCCGAAGTGCGCATACCCAGAGCCGAGGACAGCAGTGCCGTCAACGCCCCCCCACCGCCCCAGGCCGCGTAGCAGGCATGCGCCAGGAGCTCCCGGCCGCCAGAGACGGTCCGCAGCAACGCCACCAGCTGCGCAAACCGAACCCGACGCCACGCGGACTCACCGTCGAGAACATAGGCGAACATCCCCTGCGCCTCCGCGTGCACCACCAACAGCACACCACGAGCCGGGGCGGCCACGTTGCGCTTCGAATCCCGCTCCGATCGCGCCTGATGCCGGCCCCGGAGCCACACGGTCAGGCCACCCGTGTCATCGTCGCGCCACACCTCCACCAGCGACGGCAGCTCCTCCGCCGGCACAACCCCCTCCAGCTTGCGACCACTGGCCCCCGAACGAGCCCGATCCGCGCGGCTCACAGCGCTCGTCACCACCTCATCCACCGGCGTGAACGCCAACAACTCCCCCGGAGTCAGCCACAGCTCGTCCAACAGCCGGTCAGCACCGACATCAACCAACAACGCCCCCGTCGCCGCCCGGTGCCACAGCACCAACACATCGGGCAACTCCCAACCAACCCCAGTCGGCACCCACGACGGACGCTGCGCCGACATCCCAGGCACCGTCACTGCATACGGCCCGACCTGTAGCACATCTCCGTCCAGCACCACCGCCCGCAACGCCCCCGCCGTACCCTCGAACAGCCTCGCCCAACCCGCGTCCGCAGCCCTCACGAACCGCACCGCAAAGCCATCATCGACCCGGCTGAAAACCAACGACCCCAACAGCGTCGACGCTCGCCCGGCGTCGAACACGAGCGCCCGCATTCCGTCGGACTGGTCCCGAACCAGCACCACATCACGCCCCCCCAATTCCTGACCCAACACCACCGAACCGCCGAGCAGGTCCAGGCCACCAAGCTCATCCAACCGCGCTCTCACCTGACCTGACAGGAACGTCGCACCGAGCAACCCGTCGTCCCACCGCATCTCCCATCCGCCCAACGGGGCCGTCACCAACTCACCCAACCGGCGCGAACCCAACACCCCCGGCATCAGACCACCACCACGAGCAACAACACCAGCGTCGTGATGCCGGAACACATCCCACACAGCCACCCCATCGGATGCTCCACCACGACCTACAAGCCTCAACGCGCCCTCAGCACCCGGCCCCGCCACCGCAACCTCAAACATCCCATCAGCCAGCAACACACCCCCGGAGACCACACCCACCACCTCCCGCCGCGCCAGCACCACATCAACATCCATCGCCTCGACTCCACCCGCCGCTGTCACACCCTGGCGTGCCTCGCCGGCCGGCCCGTCAGGATCGGGCTTGATGTACACCTCCGGGAGTTGCTGGCCGCTTCTTCGGCGCTCTCTTCTCGGGGGCTCTTCGATGAAGTTATCCCCATAGTTAGCGCCATAGTCGACCAGAAGCATGCCCGAAGGGTTGCTGTCATCAACCGCGTTATCAAAAGCGAGCAAAACCGAGGCAGCTTGCCAGTGGGGATCACCGCGCCGATCGGTCATACGAATATGGAAGGTCATGTAAGTCGCATTGATACGCCCGAAATCTGGTTGGCCACTATCGGGATCCAACGCCGTGTTAACGAACGCGGTGCTATTAGCTACCCCTTCGGCACCCATCGAAATCGGCTCACCTGACTTGAGGACAAGATCCATCGTGTACCGTGGGAACTGCGGGTAAGTCGCCTCCCACCGTTCGAGTTGCTCGACAGTCTGCAGCAACCCACCCATATACAAACCCACAACCCGGCCGTTACGAAGCAACGGCAGTTCTGTCCGCGGTAGCTGTCTCAAATCGGGAGAGGGAGGACCCTCGCCCACCTCCCCGTCCGGCGGCTGCCAATCGGGGGCCACCAAATACCCCCCACGCTGACCAACCAGGACAGCCTCATGCGGTCGCACATCCTGCTCGCGTAAACGCCGCACCGCCATACGCCGCGGCGTACCACCCGCGCCGCGGCGGTCCCGAGGCGTGCGTCCCAGCTCAATGAGCCGCCCGACGATGCCACCGACATCCTCCTCCAACCTCGGCCAGACCGATGTCAACTCCTCCACAGAACCGCCAAGCCGGCCGTCCCCGCTCCGAAGAACCTCTGTCAACTCATTCCGCTCTGAATCAAATTCGACCTCAAGCAATCGCACATTCGGATGCACCAGACCGTCCTCGTCCGCATACATTGGATGCACCCGATTGAACGGATCGGCCGGATCACGCCACGGAAACTCGTCATCCATCCCCAACACATGATCCAAGTCGTGCATCATCAACAAAGAACCCCCACCAGACAACGGCACATACTCCGTCCGCGATTGATCCAGCCTCCGCAGCCTTAACCCACTCTGCTCCGGCTCCGCCGACACCCACCCGGGGTCGGCACGGCCCGCGCCGGAAGAAGAAACCGGCGCCGGCACATACCCCGAGTCCTGCAACCCGTGCCAGCCCGCCTGTCGGTCGGCGTCCGTCTCATCCATCGCCGACATCGCGTCGCCGATCGCCGCCTGGAACTCCCCCAGCACCAACTCCACCGCCGCCACCCGCAACCGCAGCCGGGCCGCCGCCTCCTCCCCACCCGCACCACCGCCCGCCAGCGGATCGCGCCGCGCGAACGCCAACACATCATCAAGCTGACCCCGCAACACGCCCACACCAGAGCGACGCCGACCCGGAACCTGAGCCACCTGCCCATCCAACGCCGGCAGCAACGCATCCACCGCCGCCAACACACCACCCGCCACCTCCACCGACGTATCCACCGTGACTCGTCGTCCCCGCCAAATCAAAATCGCGTACCGCCAGATAATGCTGAGCCCGACGCGGCCGCTGAACATAAACCAAATACCTCGCTTCCTGATGCGCCACGTTGCCGTGCTCCTCCACCGAACCGTCCTCCCTGACCAGCTGCAGATTGATCCGGAACAGGCGAGCCGCGATCGACGCCACCCGATCCCCATAATCCGTATTCCACCGCCCAACCGCCGCAATATCCGCCGCGAAACCCTCCGGATCCTGGTCCAACTCCACCGCACCATCAACATCCGGCGTCCACAACACGGCATACTCATCAGCGTTCAGGTCGAAGTCATGCAAGAACATCCGCGACAACGCCAAACGCACCATCGCAACATTCCCCGACGAACGCCTCAACTCCGCCGCGCTCAGCCGCGACATACCAGCCTTTAGCCGATCCGGGACAGCCTCATCGTCGAGGAACGCCCCAATCGCAGCAGCAATCTCCTCAGCCGCCACAAACACAAACGACTGAAACAAACAATCACCAGACGGCTGAGTCGGCACAAACACCTGCCCGAGGGCGGCCAGAACATCCAACTGCTCATCCGACGGCATGAAATCGGCCCGATACGTCGCACCACGACGCCGCCCCGACACCACAGCCGGCCCCACACGACCGCCCCGCCGCTCGAGACCACCGCTCTCCGCCCGCAACCGGTTAATCGGCGAAGTTACGCGCTTGCCTTTCAACATCAATGTGCCATTGGGGGTCAGCAGCTTTTTCGCGCGCAGGTACGCCCGCACGTCGGGGTCCCTTTCCGCCGGCCCAGTCCGTCGGATGATGTCAGCCACCCCGGACGGCTTGTCGTCGGCCAGCCCCAACTGAACCGCGCGCGCCTTCTCTTCGGCCAGCCACAGGCTGAGTTCCTCAAGCCTGAGCACGTATTGCCGAATCA
>CAWDLN010000012.1:0-75311 GCA_963803115.1 uncultured Actinomycetota bacterium | reverse complement strand
CATTAACCGCAAGGACTTCCGGGTCTTCCGGGACTTCGTCGCCGGCCACGCCTGGCTCTTCGATGGCACGACAATGTGGACGTTCGACGATCCCCTGGTCGTGCTCCAGAAGGCGCTCTACATCCGTACCCAGGGTCTCGGCGGCGCGATGGCGTGGGAGCTGTCGGGAGACGACGCCAACGCCACGCTGACCAAGACCATCAACCTCGGACTCACCGCACTGAGCTGAGTCCGACAGTGCTGGCGCGACGTGCTCCCAGAAGGGGCACGTCGCGTCAGCGCCTCATCAGAGCGAAGACTCCCCAACCGAGGTACTCGCGACACACGATGTGCGCAAGCGGAGCCCTCGACAACTCCTCGCGGAAGGCCGGAACCAGTTCATCGTCGGGGTTCTGGTCCAGCCAGAGCCGAACGGTACGCCACTGCGCCCCGTGATACCGGTCCCAGCCCGACGGGTCGGTGAGGACGAGCTCGACCAGATCCCAGCCAAGGCGGGCGAATCGGCGGATCAGATCCGGCAGGTCGTCAAAGTCCTCAATGGACTGCGCGTGGCAGGCGGCCACTACGTCCTGATCGGGCGGCGGTTTCAACCAGTACGGTTCACCGATCAGCATCACGCCACCCGGCCGCAGGCTCCGCTCGAGCAACGCGATCGTGCCGTCTACACCGCCACCGATCCACGTGGCGCCCAGGCACGCCGCGACGTCGACCCGCGCCGGCGACACGAAGACACCGGCGTCGCCGTGCACCCATTCGATACGGTCGGCGACGCCGAGCTCAGCCGCTCGCTCCCGAGCGCGGGCGAGGAAGTGGGTGCTGATGTCAACGCCCGTGCCGACGATGCCGTGGTCGCGTGACCACGTCGCGAGCATCTCACCGGATCCGCACGCGAGGTCCAGAATGGACATATCCGGCTCGAGATGCAGTGCCGCGCCGAGGGTCGCGAGCTTGGCGTCATCGAACGGGTTGTGGATCCGGTGGTTGTATTCGCGAATGACGAAGGGGCGGGCAAGATCGGTGACCGACTTCGGTGAACTCACCGGGCGATGATGCGCGACGCGAACCGGGACGGCAACTCACATTCTCTGGCGCAAAGAGTGAGCGCTATGCCGTGCGCGCTTGCGTCGCCGAGGTGCTCACGGTCCACAGGCGCTCGGCCAGGCCGGGCTCCCTTGCCTGGCCACCGATGTTCACCTGCTTCCCGTCGGCGAAGAGCTTCCCGCTCACTGTCTCGACCTCGGGTGAGGTGGCCAGATACACCACTCCCGACGCGGCCTTCTCGGCCGAGCGACCGATCAGTCCGAAGAGGAACGTCAGGGGCCGCGGCAGTTCGTCGAGCAGGCCCGTCTTGGAGACGCCCGGGTGCACCGCGTTGACCGTCACACCCGTTCCGTCGAGGCGGTGCGCGAGCTCCATAGTGAACAGAACGAGCGCCAGCTTGGTCCGGCCCATCGCGGTGGTGAAGGCGTACCGACCCTTCTCGAGCAGAAGATCATCAAGGTCCAGTTTGAGTCCGATCGTCTTGGTCGCGACGTTGATGATCCGGGCGGGCGCGCTCGCCTTGAGGGTGTCCAGCAGCAGGTTCGTCAGAAGGAAATGCGAGAGGTAGTTGGTCGCCCATGCCCGCTCGAATCCTTCGGCCGTGACTTCCCGCGTCCCCGGGAAGACACCCGCGCTGTTGACCAGGACGTGGAGTCGGTCGTGCCGGGACAGGAACTCGGCCGCGGCCCGTCGGACGTCCGCCTGCAGGGAGAGGTCACAGACCAGCACCTCGACGTTGGGGTTCTTCGTCTCGTCGATGATGGCTTGGCGCGCGGCCTGCCCCTTGCCCGCGTCGCGGCAGAGCATCACGACCGTTGCCCCGCGACGGGCGAGTGCGCGGGCCACCTCGTAGCCGATGCCTCGATTCGCTCCCGTGACGAGACAGACGCGACCGTCCATGGTGCCTCCTCATGCTGACGCGAGCTCGCGTTGGGTCACTGGCGTGACACACCGTCCAATATTGCCCATGTCGGCCGGAGAGACAATGGCCAGGTGAATGTGGTCTACATAGGACACACATCAAGGCTCGGCGCTCGCCACGAGGCCGCACTCGTAGCCGAGAATGACGGCCTGCACCCGGTCGCGCAGCTCCAGCTTCGCGAGAACGCGTCCCACGTGCGTCTTCACGGTCCCCTCCGAGAGGTGCAGCGCCTCTGCGATCTCGGTGTTGGACAGGCCCCGTGCGATCAACGTAAGGACTTCTCGCTCCCGGGCGGTCAGGACGTCGAGCCGCTCGGGTCGCGTCGGGCTGGTCGGGGCGGTGTTCAGGAAATGCGCGATGAGCCGCCGGGTGACGGTGGGCGCGGCGACCGCCTCACCGCCGGCGACGATTCGTACCGCCGAGATGAGGTCTGCGGCGAGCGTGTCCTTGAGCAGAAACCCGCTGGCGCCGGCATGCAGCCCGGCGAAGACATACTCGTCGAGATCGAAGGTCGTCAGGATGATCACCTTTGGCGGTGGGGTGAGCGCCCTCAGCCGCCGGGTCGCCTCGATCCCGTCCATGCCGGACATCCGCACGTCGACCAGCACAACGTCCGGCTTCACCCGAGCGACGAGCGCGATGCCGGCCGTACCGTCGCTCGCCTCTCCAACCACATCAATGTCGTCGGTCTCGTCGAGGATCATCCGAAACCCGGTCCGCACCAGGGCCTGATCATCGACGAGGACGATGCGAATCGTCACGCCGGCACGCCGGTCGGATCCAGTGGCAACCGTGCCCACACCCGGAAGCCGCCCGACTCGCCGGGACCGGCCGACCACTCGCCGTTCAGAATGCCGACGCGCTCCGCGATGCCGCGCAGGCCCGCGCCCTCGCTGTCCGGTGCGATCGGAGCACCGGTACCGTTGTCGCGTACGTCGATCTCCACCGCATCGGGACCGAAGCGGATCGCGAGCTGCGCGACCGCGCCGCGGCCAGCGTGCTTGATCGTATTCGTCAGCGCCTCCTGTGCGATCCGATAGGCCGATAGGTCCACAGTGGACGGTAGCGGCACCGGCTCCCCATCGACCGTGAAGGTCACCGGGGTGCCGGCCGCCCGTACCCGGTTGACGAGATCTGGCAACGACTCGACGCCCAGTTGTGGCACGAGGTCGGGGTCAGCCGCCGGGTCGCGACGCACGAGGTCGAGCAGCCGACGCATCTCGGCGAGGGAGTCCCGACCGGTGGTGATCACATTCTGTAGCGCCTTAGCCGTGCGGTCCGGGCGGCGTTCCAACGCGGCGGCCGCGCCCTGCGCCTGGACGACGATCACCGAGAGCCCGTGCGCGACGACATCATGCAGCTCCCGAGTGATGCGGGCCCGTTCACCCGCCATCGCCAACGCGATCCGTTGCTGTTGTTCACGCTCCAGGTCTGCGGCGCGCTGCTCGACCGTGCGCAGGTGCTCCCTGCGGCTGCGGACCCCGTCACCGACGGCGACCGCGAGCCCGAGGATGAGCATGACGCCCAGGCCCTGCCCCACCGCGGCCGCGATGAGGTCACCGACTGATTCGGCTGGTTCAGAGGTGACCGCCGCATTCGGTTTGCTCTGAACGACAACGTACGGACCGGTGCTCGAGTCAGCGAACCGTCCGGGGTCGGCGAACTTGTCCGGCACTTTGGCCGCCGGCGAAGAGTTGCTCGAATCCGACGGCGTGGCCGCGATATTCCTCGTCGACACGACGAGATGAAGGAGGCTGACGAGACCGACTCCCACCACGGCAGCGGCCAAGGTGATCGCCGCGGTACGGCGGGTTCGTGCGCCGCTGGCCAACGTGTAGAGCGTGAGTGGCACGGCGAGGTCGAGCGGCTCGAGGCCCACCAGCGGGTCGAGATGATGTCCCACGGCACCTAAACCAGCCAACGCGACCGCGAGGAGCGGCCATCGTCGATGGATCAATAACGCGCCGATCATTGGCACGGCGAAGAACCACCACCATCCGGCGGGCCCGGTGTCGGGGTACCCCTCGATGGTCGCGATGGTCAACACGACGGCGAGCCCGGCATCCAACAGACCCCAGCCACGCGCGGCCAGCCGCCGGCCCTCACGAGCGAGCCAATGGACGGCAACAGACGGGCGGAGCACGGACATCATGGTATGGGGTGCGGAGCCCTTGGACGTCTGACCCTCGTCGTACCGCCGGTACGACCAGCGTCGTAGCCCGACGCCGAAGATGCGACCTGGCTCAGACGACACCAGGCCGACGGTGGCCCACCGTGATGTGCCATGAGGACTCTCCGATGGTTTATCGCCGCGCTCGCGGTCTTTGTGCTGTCTGCTTGTGGTGCGGGCGCGCCGGCCGGGTCGGCTGGTCCGTCGCCGACCACCATGTCCGACGCCGACGTCCTCACCCTCGGACGGCAAGTGGCACAGTGCTTCCGCGACAACGGAATACCCAACTTTCCCGACCCACTGATCGACAACCACCACCTGATCCTGCCCAACGATGCGGAATCCAAGATGCAGGACCAGTACCCGCAGCAGGCGCTGGAACAGGCGCAGCGGGCGTGCCAGTCGCTGTTCGACCAGCTTCCTGAGTCCGCGATCCGTGGGGAGGGGAGCAGCGGCGACGCAGATACGCCCGGTCCGGCGGACGTCGACGCGCTGCGCAGGTGGGCACAGTGTGTGCGAGAGAACGGGTTCCCGGAGTGGCCGGACCCCAAGTCAGACGGGTCCTTCCCGCTTCGCGGCACGCCGTTGGAGGCCGAAGGGAAGTCGGACCGGTTGATTCAGGCGGCCCAGGCCTGCCAGCAGTACTGGAGCGGCGGGATCACCTACTCATGACCGACGAGATCGGCGCGTCCTCCAGCCGACGGGTACGCCGGACGGTGGCGAGCGTGGTCGCGGCGTGCGTGCTCGCGGGTGCCGCGCTCGCCATCTGGATCACGGTCGCGGGCCGGCCGCCCGCCGCCGGGAACGCGGCTCGGGTGCCGACCGCTACTGCGGCTGTCACGCGGGGGTCGGTGACCCAGTGGCTCCGGTTTCCCGGCACATACGGCTTCGACGGCGCCTACGCCGTGGTGCATCAGGGTGCGCCGGGCATCCTCACCGCCGCCGCCCAACCGGGGAGCACGCTCGGTCGCGGCGCGGTCCTGTACGCCGTCGACAACCAGGCAGCGCGGCTGCTGTTCGGTGACGTCCCGGCGTACCGATCGTTCGAGACGGCGATGACCGAGGGGCCGGACGTGCGGCAGTTGGAACAGAACCTGGTCGACCTGGGAATGGACCCCCAGCATCAGATCACCGTGGACAGTCGCTTCACGGCGGCCACGAGCGCGGCGATCCGCCGCTGGCAGGCCTCGTGGGGCCTCTCGATTGGCAATCGGACGGGTGAGCTGCCGCTGGGTCAGGTGATATTCCTGCCGGTCGCGCTGCGCGTAGGTAGGGTTGCCGCGCCAGTCGGTGCCGCCGTCGCCCCCAACGACACCGTGCTCGCCGCCACCTCCACCGCCCGCATGGTGACCGCCGAGGTGAGCGCCGATCGGCAGGCAGTGGTCGAGATCGGCGACGAGGTGATGGTGACGCTTCCCGGCGCCGTCGCGGTCCGCGGCACGATCCTGCGCAGCGGCCGCGTGGCCAACGTGGCGGAGCAGAACGACTCTGGCCGCCCGGTCGGGCCGGCGACCGTCACGGTCACGATCGGGATCACAGTGCCCGCGGGTACCCCGGATCTGGACCAGGCGTCGGTGCTCGTGTCGATCGCCGCCAGCGTGCGCGAGAACGTCCTGCTGGTACCGGTCGCCGCGCTGTTGGCCCGTTCGGGTGGCGGCTACCAGGTGCGGCTCGCGTCCGGTCAGTTCATCGAAGTGGAGCCGGGCCTGTTCGATGAGGCGACCGGCAAGGTGGAGGTCTCCGGCGAGCTGAGCGCGGGCGACCTCGTGGAGGTGCCGGTCTCATGACCCCGGTTCTCGAGCTGACCGACGTCCGCAAGTCCTATCCGGGCAGCCCGCCGATCGAGCCGATCCGCGGGATCTCCCTCAAAGTCCATAGTGGAGAGTTGGTGGCGGTGGTCGGACCGTCGGGCTCAGGCAAGACAACCCTGCTCAATCTGGCGGCGGGCTTGGACCGACCGACGGCTGGTTCGGTACGCATCGGGGGCCAGCCGATCGAGGGACTGCCCGACCGGCGGTTGGCCGGTCTTCGGGCGCACCGGTTGGGCGTCGTGTTCCAGCAGTTCGTGCTGCTCGACCACGAAAGCGCCCTGGAGAACGTCGCGGCCGGGTTGCTCTACCGTGCGGTCCCGGCGGCCGACCGCCGCGGCGCCGCCACACAGTTGCTCGAGCGGGTCGGGCTGGCCGACCGAGCCGGCCAGAAGGCACGCACGCTCTCGGGCGGCGAGCGCCAGCGCGTCGCGATCGCGCGCGCACTGGTTGGCCGACCGGCCGTGGTCTTCGCCGACGAGCCGACCGGCAACCTTGATTCCGCCGCCGGCTCTGAGATCATCGCGCTGCTGAGAGAGCTCAATGCTGACGGCACGACCCTTGTCGTCATCACCCACGATCCGGACGTTGCCGGCGCCATGAACCGCCGGGTCGAACTGCGCGACGGCCGCGTCGTGAGCGATACCGGAGAGCCTCGATGACCCCGTCCTCGCGCATGCGCGTCGCCGACCTGTTGCCGGTGGCGACGGCCGGCCTGCGCACGCGCCCCGGTCGGGCGTGGATGTCCATGCTCGGCGTGGCCATCGGAATCGCGGCGATCGTCGCCGTCCTCGGCATCACGCGATCGAGTCAGGCCGATGTGTTGGCCCGCATCGATCGGCTGGGAACCAACCTGCTCACCGTGGTCAACGGCCGGACAGCCGGCGGGGACGAGGCACAGCTGCCGGCCGGCGCGCCCGCCGCCATCGCCCGCACGGAAGGAGTCCTGTCGAGCGCACCGACCGCAGAGATCGCCGGCGCCGCGGTGTACCGCACCGACCGGATTCCGGCGTACGGCACGGCCGGACTCTCCATCAGGGCCACCGACGTCTCCCTTCTGTCTACATTGGACGCACGACTCGAACATGGCACGTTTCTCAACGAGGCGACCGCGCGCTATCCGGCCGTGGTGCTCGGGTACGAGGCCGCGCGCGGTCTCGGCATTGCCGATGTGTCGAGCGATCTGCGGATCTGGTTGGGCAAGCGTTGGTACGCGGTGATCGGAATCCTGCGCCCGATCGAGCTCGCGCCCGAGATCGACCGCTCCGCGTTGATCGGTTTTGCGATCGCCGCCTCCGACTTCGGCTACGACAGTCATCCCAGCCGGATCTACGTGCGGGCGCAGACAGCCCGTACCGCAGAGGTCGCGACCATGCTCGCTCGGGCCACGAACCCGCAGTTCCCGGGACAGGTGAAGGTGAGTCGGCCCTCGGACACGCTGCTCGCCCGGCTCGCGGTGGCCGACGCTACCACGTCGCTCTTCCTCGGCCTGGGTGCCGTGGCGCTACTCGTCGGAGCAATCGGGATCGCGAACGTGATGGTCATCGCGATCCTGGAGCGACGGACCGAGATCGGGCTACGCCGCGCGCTCGGTGCCGGTCGACGCCACATCGCCGTGCAGTTCCTGGTGGAGTCGGCACTGTTGGGCGTCGCTGGCGGCGCACTCGGCGTCCTGCTCGGAGCCGCCATAACCCTTGGCGTTGCTCAGACTCGCGGCTGGCAGGTCATCATCCCGAGCGAGGCAGCGGTAGCCGGCTTGCTCGCCGCGGTGACGATCGGCGCGGTCGCCGGCCTCTACCCGGCGGTGCGGGCCGCGCGGCTCGCCCCGACCGAGGCGCTCCGGGCGGCCTGACCTCACCGGCGCATCAGTGAAGCACGGCGGCTCGCCTGAGGGCGGCCTGGACGAAGTGGTCGACGTACTGGCGAGCGACGGACCGGACCGACTCTTGAGCGTCGTTGTGCCAGACACCCCAGTGATAGACGATGATCGCCACGCTGCCGATGCCCACGACGGTGGCGTACTGAATGTCTGTCCACGGTCGACCGTCGGAGCCGATTCCGCTGAGTGTGTGGGTGTACAGCATCGATTCATCGCCGCCGAAGTTCTCCGCGACGATCGTGCTTTCCGCCCGTCCGGACGCTTCGACGATGACACCACAGCGGACCATCGATTCCCGCACCTCGGACACATACGCCTCGGCGCCATCGGCGCGATAGGAGGTGACGACGTGATACACGGTTCCGGCGGTTTCGTTGAGGTTGCCGTCGAGCCGGTGCACCCCCATGACCCACTTACGGGCGACCTTCAATGAATCGGCCTTCGGGGCATACACCCGGCAGGGGGTAAAGAGGACGTCGAACGCCGGGCGGTCAGCCGGACCCGGCATCGCACCCCCCGGCCCCAAGTCTTCCGGCTGCAGCATGGCGGCGTCCGGGATCTCGGCCAACGGCGCTGGGCCGGTGTCGGACGGCGTGACCGTCATCGATGACGTACCACTCGGGCCGGCCGTGACCGTGGCCGGTGAGCCGCAACCAGCGAGTGCGGCGACGACCAGTAGCGCCAACCCAGCCGCGCTGTGAACACGCTTCACCATGGCCTCCCTCCGATCGACTGACGCTACGTGTCGACGCGTAACGGAGTCGTAATTGTTCCGTTTGTCGGATGCCCCCTAGCGGGCATCGGTATCGTCGCCAGCGAGGACGGGTCCACCGGACGCGACGCACGGGGAGGTACGGATGTTCGTACAGGTCATTCAGGGCAAGGTCGCCGACGCCGAACGGCTACATGAGGCAGCCGACCGGTGGGATCGGGAACTCGCCGACGGCGCGATCGGGTATCTCGGGTCGACCGAGGGCGTCACCGACGACGGCCGTTTCATCGCCGTCGTCCGATTTGAGTCCGAGGAGGCCGCCCGGCGTAACAGCCAGCGCCCCGAGCAGGACGAGTGGTGGCGTGAAACTTCACAGCTGTTCCTGGAACCGGCTGTATTCCATGACAGCGACGACGTCATGGAGGACATCGTCGGCGATCCTGACGAGGCGGGCTTCGTCCAGATCATGCAAGGACGCGGCAGCGATCCGGACAAGGCACGTGAGCTGATGCAGCAGGACACTGATGAGTGGGCGAAGTTCCGGCCCGACGTGCTGGGCAGTGTGTCCGCTTCGTACGACGACGGCTATTACACGATGGCGATGTACTTCACATCCGAGAAGGAAGCACGCAAGAACGAGAAGAAGGAACCACCGCCGAGGCTCAAGGCGCAGATGGACGAGATGAACAAGCTGATGATCGGTGAGCCGGAGTTCTTTGACATCAAGCATCCGTGGCTTTACTCCCGGCATTAGTAGCCGAGGTCATGGGCCGCGACGGTCTTCGCCCTCGCGGCCCACAACGGTTGTCTTCCGCGAGCGCCGAGCTTGAGCCCGTGGTGCCGCAACGGGTCAGCGCGGTCACCGCCTGCACTCCGCCATGACGTGGAGAGGGCCGCACCATCCGGACTACGCCACCGCGCGTAGCTGGAGTCCGCCCGTACCGTTGGCGTAGGTCAGCGTCATCTGGTCGGCGTCGATCCGATACGGCACAGGGCGTCCGTCGAAGAGTACGGTGACCGCCGACTCGAGCAGGTTCGCACCGCCAAAGCAGGCCTTCTTGGTCATGGCTACCTGGCCGAAGGTGATCGATCCGGCGGTCGCGGCGTACGCCCCGCCGAACTGGTTGCAGCCGGTATAGCCGGTCAAGCGACCATCGGCGCTGAACATCAGGTACGCCTCGGCATCTCCCGGTATTGAGCTCACCGCGTCTCCGGCGATCAACGACTCGACCCGCCAGCGCGGTCCGACCAGAGCGCGATCGGGGTCGACGACCTCGCGGTCTGCCATGGTCACCTCGCTCATGCCGTTGGTGAGCACCAGTGTGTCACCGCTGACGTTGATGGTCGGGCGACTGTTAAGCAGCCCGGCCAGCCAGGTGTCCTGATCCATCCGTTCCGGAGGCTGACACGCCATCTCGGTCATCGCGAGCTCATTGACGACGAGCGCTGATCCGTCCACAGTGTACGGACCGCTGAGTTGGTTGCATCCGGCATCCGCGTTGAGCCGGCCGTTGTCGAACCTGATCCGAATCCGTGATCCTTCAACGAGCGGCCGCGCAGTCCCGTTCTCGACGACCGCGGTCGACAGGAACGTTCGCCCGTCGATCTCGGCGCCGGGCCCCTGGCTGGTGCGCGATCCCGGACCGCCAGAGGCGCAGCCCGCCGCCAGGACGCAGATGCACGACACCACGCTTGCCACCCGAATCATCACGGGTCTGTGACGTTCAGGTCCGACTCCAGGTTGCAGCCTTGGCGTGTTTCGGGCGCGATCCGGAGCGGCGTGGTTGACCACCGCCGGCACGTTCACGGTCAGTCGCCGTCGGCGTTGAGATGAAACGCGCGCTCCTCGGCCTCCTGTTTGGCCTCGAGGAACTTGCGGCTCCAGTCATCGTCGGAATCGGGAATGCGAGCCACCACGTGTTCCTCGAATACGTCACCAGCGGGTGACATCCGAGCCACGGTGACGACGGTCTGACCGCCCTCGGCGTAGTGGCGTGGGCGCCAGCGGCCGCCAGCCGGCAGCCCTGGTCGGACTGGCTCCAGGCCTGGCCGACGCGTGCGAGCGATCCCGGCGACCGCGCCGTAGACAAGGTAGGCGACTACCAGGACAACGGCGACTTCGATGGCCAGGAGCACGACTCGCACGTTCCGACAGTAGTCCGCGCGCGAAAGTCGGAGCGGAATGTGGCCTAGTCTCGCCGGCAAAGAACGAAGTAGTGGTCCATGGCCCTCTCGCGCTTGAACACGGCACCGATCGAGACGTGGTCAGACACGCGCCGCATGAAGTCGCGAGTCTGGTGGTACACGTACCGTTGCAGCCCCCGATCGTTCGGTACGACTCGAGGCCAACCTTCGGCGACCTCGCCCTGCGGGACCTGAAAGTAGTCCACGACGACGCTCCCGCGCGATTGCCACGTCGCCTCGCCGCCCGTCGGTACGGCCACAAAGTAGCCGGGCCCGATGAGGCGTCGCAGCGGTCCCTCGTTGTAGCCCAACAGCTGGACCGAGTCGCCGTCGGTCGGCCGGCAGAACCGCTTCTGAAAGCGACGCACCTTGAGCGCGACTGGGAGGGTATTGAAGCCGTCGTGGACGACCTCCGCCAGCGGGCCGGCGGCCTTAATGAAGTGACTGAGGTCGATGGCCGAAGACTTAGCCTTGCTGTAGAGTACGCGTTGCTGGTCTCGCCCCAGCCGCTGCACCTGCGCCCACCGCTGGTGGCAGTCCAAACCATCGAAGAACTCGCCTACGGTGTCGATGGTGGCGTCCGGGGTCAATAACCAAGTCGTGGAGGCGCATCCCGGATGCCTAACACCCATCACGGCCACCCCACAAGATCCGTCCCGTCGAACATTGGCGCCACGGATCCCGGCCGTCAGTAGCCGATGAGCCGATGAAGGCGCAGGAAGCACTCGGCGAAGCCGAGCGCCGGCCAGGCGAGAGAGGAGAGCAGGTTGGTCACGCGCCAGTCGGTGACGACACTGTCGTAACCGCTCGTCGCCGCCCAGGCGAGTACGGTCTCGCCGAGCGCCCGGCCCGCGCCTGCGCCACGGGCGTGCGGGAACACTGCCGCGAATCCGAGGAAGCCGGCGTGGTCCGGGCGGGCGAGGCTCGTGTGCGAGCTCAACTTCTCCAATGCGCAACCGATCGCGGAACCGACGACTGCACCGTCAAGCTCGGCGACAAACGTCACGTACTCGCCGCTGTCGATGTCTTTCTCCCACTCAGATTGCGCCTCCTCGATCGTTGGCATGGTGGCGGCCGAGTAGGTTGGCGCTCCGCGTTGGTGTCGTGCGAGCACCAGGTCGAGTTGCGCCAGCACCGGTATATCCAAGCGAGTGGCCCGCCGTACCGTGACTCCGAGCCGCGGTTGCGGCGTCGTCGACGGTGCAGGCCGGATGCCATGACAGTGCTGCTGGCCAAAGCCGAGCCGGAACCATGCGGTGACCAGATCGACGTCGTGCGCCGGCACGAGGACGTAGTGCGCGCTGCGCCCCTCGTCCATCCACCGCGCGGCGGCGACGGCGTAAAGGTCACGCATCACCTCGGCATCGACGGCCGCCTGCCCGGCGGCCTCTATCCATACGTTCGGTCCCCAAGACTCGTTCTTAGGAGCGCCCAGAAGGAAGCCGACGACTCGACCACCACGCGTCGCGACCGTGCCAGAGGCGTGCTCGACCGCGAGTGCCGCGCTCACCTCGGAGGCGGCGGCGTCGGCGCTCTCGTGGCGGGCGGCCAGCAACGGCTGGGCGAGGCGGTGACGGCGGTGACGATCGGCGAGCAGGGCACCGGCCTCGGCCACGTCGTCGACCTCGAGCGACCGTATCTCCAAGCGCGCCATGGCCGCCAACGTACGCGGGTGGCGAATGCCAGTCATCCGCTTTGTTTCAGCGCCGAGTGGAGCGACTGTCGCGAACCGTCGTAGAGTGATCAGCAAGCTGGCAGGAGGTGACCGGTAGTGGAGACAATGATCGGCATCGCTGTACTTCTCGCTGGTGTGGGCGTGCTCTGGCTCTGCTTTGCACTCGGCGTTTTCATTCTCACGCGCACCGGACGGGAGGGCCTGCGGATAGCCCGGATGGAGGACGAGCGCCGGCGGCATCTCTCGAGTGAGCCGTAACTCGGCGCTGGATCCGAACGCTTCTATCTCTTGCGCGACCGGGCTCGGCCACGTCGTGAGCGTCACGCCGTGCGCATCCACGGTCGCCTTAGTCTATTGTGGACGGTCGATGTAACCGTGGCGGACTGGTCGGAGAGGAATCCCCGGAAGGCAGGCGGGCGACGGACCGGTTGATGACCACATACCCGTCGTGTTATCAGTATCGTCAGCGGGCCCGCCGCACCCCGCCCCAGGAGTCCTCGTGCGCCCAATGCTGCCAGTCGTCCTGGCGATCGTGCTGACGACCACCGGTTGTTCCCGGATCGCCGCCGTGGCGACGGCGGGTGTGAGCCAGGCCCCATCGGCGCCGACATCGCAAGCCCCGGACACACAGCCGCAATCGGCTACCCCGACGCCGGGTGCCGCGACGTCCGCGCGGCCCTCGTCGCCGTCGGGTGCTTTGGCCCGACTGCGGACGTGACCACTCCCCGGGCGAAGGCGGTCGCCGGATCGTGGCCGAGGGACACACCTTGTGCAACCACACCTATCTACACGACACAAAGCTGGGCACGTGCGGGCAGGCACAGATCCGGCAGGACCTGCGGCGGACGAACAACGCCATACACGCCGTCGTGCCCGACCTCCCGGTGTCCTACTTCCGAGCTCCCGGCGGAATGTGGACCCAGGACTATGTGACCGTCGCTCGCCAGCTTGGGATGATCCCACTCGACTGGGACGTGGACCCGTGGGACTGGAACTTTGCGAAGTATGGCACCGGGGATGCGATGACCACGCACATCGTCTCCACCGTGGAAGAACGCGTACGACCTGGCTCGATCGTGCTCTCGCATGACAATCAGAAGCCAACGACTGTGGCCGCGTATCGGATCCTGCTGCCCTGGCTGGCCGCCCGCTTCACGCTTATCGCCCTGCCATCGGCGGCCACTCCCTAGCCACCGTCGGCTCTCCCGTCTATAAACCGCCTGTATGCCGCTGCCAACGTAGCCGTCGACCGTTGCAGTCGACCTGGAGAAGAGTTCCAGCGCCGCCACGCAGGCTCGTCCCGACCGCACGTTTTAGGAAGGGACATCGACATGATCAAATCTGTAGCGGCACCACGGATCGGCCGTGCCACTCGCTTGTTGCTGGCGATCGCGGTTGCGTCCGCCGGCCTGGTCGCGGTCGACCTCGCGACCACGGCTGCCCCAGCCAACTCAGCCTCCACCGTCGGTGGGAGCATCAAACGCAGCGAGGTCTTGGAGCGCGCGAAGTCCTTGGTGGACAAGGGATACGCGTGCTCCCAGACCAAGACGGCACCAGACCCCAGGGCAAGGCGTACCGGACTGACTGCTCCGGGCTCGTGTCCATGGCCTGGCACCTGTCCGACGCGCCGAACACTGACGTCTTCGCCAACAGCACCACCGACACCCGATGGATCACGCTGACCGGCCCGAACAACGGCGCTGACGCAATGCGCCCCGGCGACGGCATGGTCTACCGTCACGAAGCACAGAACGAAGGACACATCGAGATCTTCGCCCGCTGGAAGAACCCGGCCCGACACACCGACGGTGCTTGGGTCTACTCATTCAATTCGAATGGCGCGACCGTCCGCTGGCCCAACGCGAACTCAAACTTCGGCAACCTCGGCTTCGACACCTGGAGCGAGATCACCGGCTACGACAAGTACATCAAGTACCGGTACATCCTCGAGGACACCGCAGTACCACCACCATCAACGGCACCGGCACCTGGCGGCGCGTCCCCGAGAGCAAGGGATTTGATGGCGGGGGCGGCTGGATGAACATGGCGGACTGGACGCAGATACCCAACTACCCCTGCGAGCCCGTCTAGCAACCCACATCCCCCGATGCGACCGTATCGTCTACTGTGGACAACGCCTATTGGCCGGTGCGGCCGTCGATGCATTCACGCAACAGGTCGGCGTGGCCGCAGTGCCGGGCATACTCCTCTACCATGTGAATGAGGACGTCACGCACCCTCGTCGGCTCGCCACGTGGCGTCAGGACATCCGCATCCAGGTCGACCGGCCCGTCGAGCCACTCCTCGGCGGCGGCGATCTGCGCCTTCCACACCGCGAACGCCTCGTCAACCACGGCCGGATCGGCGACCGCGCCGTTGAAGTCGAGATCCGAATCCCCCTGCGACCAGAACAGTCGGTCGATCTCCCGATGACCCTGCAATGACCGTTGAAACCAGTTGTGCTCCACGCGAGCCATGTGCCGGATAAGACCGAGCAGACTCAGCGTCGACGGCGGGACGGACCGCATTGCGAGCTGTTCCGGCGTGAGATCATCGCATTTCATGCCGAGGGTGAGCCGGTAGTTGGAGAGGTATTCGCGAATGGTCGCGAGTTCGCCGGAGGGGTTGCCCTCGACTCGAGGATCGTCCTCCGGCTTCACCCACATGCCCTCGTACCCGACCAGGTGTTGGTTAGCCACGGTTCACCCTTACCGATGAGGCAACGGTCGGGCAAATCGAACTCGATCGATCGTTACCCAAGATCCATTGGTTCCGGCTGCCCGACGTCCGCAATCACGTCTACGGTGACGCCATGACCGACTACGTAGTCAAGCCACTCGGTCCGGACACGTGGGACGCATTCGCCTGGCTCGCCGAGCGGCACAACGGCGTGTGGAATGGCTGTTGGTGCACCTGGTTCCACCCGGCTTGTCCCGAACGGGGCAAGAGCCCCGAGGGCAACCGCGCCATCAAAGAGCGGCTGGTCAACGTGGGCCGCGCACGTGCTGCGTTGGTTTTCGACGGTGAAGTGGCGGTGGCCTGGTGCGAGTTCGGCAGCCCGGAGGAATTGCCGAGTATCTATCACCGCAAGGAGTACGTGGCCAATCTCGATGTATTGCCCGACTACCGGCTCACCTGCCTCTTCGTCGACCGTAACTACCGGCGGCAGGGCATGGCCGGCGTCGCGCTTCGTGGTGCGCTGGATCTGATCGCGCAGGCCGGCGGTGGGATCGTGGAGGGATACCCGCAGGACACCGACGGCCAGCGCACATCGGCATCCTTTCTCTACAACGGCACCCGGAGTCTTTTCGAGCAGGCGGGCTTCAGCTTCATCCGCCGCAAGGGAAAGAACCACTGCGTGATGCGCCGAGTCGTGCCGTGACGCTCGCTACGCCCGTCCGCCTAGATCGTCGACCAATCCTGATTGCAGGCGCCACAGCCGCGGTGTCGTGTGGACTGCTTGCTCTCGCGCTGTGGCGCGGCTGGCTCGGTCCGGACGTCGGTCGCGGCGCAAACTTCTGTGAGGCCTCCCGGGATTGGGTCGTTCGACAGCCGGCCAACACCTTCAGCAACGTCGGCTTTGTCGTGGCCGGCCTGCTGATCGCGAGGGACGTCGGCGCCCGGGACAGCACCGGCTTTTCGCCGCGCCGCCACCTCGCGACTGTCATGGCCTGCGTCGTCGTCCTACTTGGACCGTGCAGCGCCGCGATGCACGCCACGCAGTCCGCGTTCGGCGGGCACCTCGACATGTTGAGCATGTACCTCATCGCATCGTTCGCCGTCGCCTACGCCACGATGCGTTGGATGCGCGGCGGCGCCCCGTTGCTGGCCGCGACCTTCCTTGGTGGGATCGCGTTCTGCGAACTCGTCGGCTTGTTGGGCGATGGGCTTCCCGTCGTGATGCACTCGGGCAATGCCGCTTTCGGCATTCTGCTCATCGCGGCGACCGTACTGGAGATCCTCATCATGCGTCGGGGCGACACGCGCTCCGAGCACGCCTATGCCTACGCGTCACTTGGATCGATGCTGCTCGCGTTTGCCGTCTGGAATGCCAGCAAGGCTTGGCTGTGCGAGCCGTACTCGTTGATTCAAGGACACGCGATCTGGCACATCCTCGGTGCCGTTGCCGCCTACTACCTCTACCGGTACTACGCGAGCGAACGCATCGTTCACGCGGTCGCGGCTCCTGCTGTGTGATCCTGGCGTTGTGGTCGTTGTCTTCGACGCCGAGTTGTGGGTGTGGGATGCCCGACGCAGCGACACGTGGACCTTCGTCAGCCTGCCGGTCGACGTATCAGAGGAGATCCGGGACCTCACGGACGGTCCACGTCGAGGATTCGGTTCGCTTCGCGTGCGCGTCACCGTTGGCCGGAGCACGTGGACGACCTCGATCTTCCCCGACAGCAACACTGGCGGCTACGTGCTGCCGATCAAACGCAAGGTCCGCGACGCTGAGGCACTCGAGCCGGGTGACGTCGCGACGGTGACGCTCGAACTCGTCGGCCTTTGATTTGACTCCTGTGCGGCACATGGTACTGTGTGGCGCATGGTAGTTGAGGACGGCGTATTCGGCACGCTCGAGCTCGAGCTCCGGCGGGGCATCATCGTCCTCGCGACACTGTCGCAGCTGCGCACCTTCCGGTACGGCTACGAGCTTCGCCAGGCGCTGGCCGACCATGGGCTGCCCGTAGAGGAGGGAACGCTCTACCCACTTCTGCGCCGGCTGGAGTCCCAGGGCGTACTGCACAGCGAGTGGCGCACCGGGCAAGGGCAGCCACGCCGCTACTACCAGCTCAGCCCTCAAGGTCGCCGGCTGTATGAGCGGCTGACCAACAGCTGGCGCGAGCTCAACGATGTCGTCGACCGTCTTCAAAAGGGAAATGAAAGCGATGGAAGCTGAACAGCTCATTGAGAGCTATGTGTACGAGGTGGTCCGCCAGCTGCCTCAGCGGCAACGCAGCGATGTCGCTGCGGAGCTCGGGGCCCTGCTGCGGGAAGAACTCGCCAACCGGGCCGACGCCCACGGTGGCGCACCCACCGAGGCGGATGCGATGGCGCTCCTCAACGGATTCGGCCGGCCGGCCGACGTCGCCTCCCGCTATCGGCCGACGTTTACCATCATCGATCCCGCCGACTCCCGCGCGTTTCTGAAGGCGTCGATCGTTGGGGTCGCGCTCGTCTGGCTCGTCGGCCTGTTCGGCGCGTTCCGGGATTGGCCTGCGTCCATTGGGGACGGTCTCAATGCTTTGCGCGAGTTCTGGGTCACGGCCGGTTTGCCGGCCTTGATGTGGCCGGGCTTCCTGGTCGTCTGGTTCGGTGTCGCGGCATGGGCGCGCCGACGCTGGCCCCGCCCGGCGGCGTGGAAGCCGCGCGCGGCCGAGCGTAATACGGTGAACCGATTCGGCACGGCGTCCGCCCTGGTGTTCTTCGCCGCCGGGACAATTATCCTGATCAATCCGGGCGCCGCGCTGAGCCTGATCTCGGGCGGGCGGCTCAGCGATGCCGCGCGAGCGGCGTTCGCGTACGACAGCGACTTTGTTCGACTGCGAGGACCGGCCCTCCTGGCCGTGTTGATCGCACAGCTGGCGGTGCTAGCGGCCAGTCTGATTCGGGGACGGTGGGAGCCAGGCACTCGACGGGCGCAGCTCGTTGTCAACATCGTGATGTGCGTCGTACTGCTCTGGGTGCTCGCGGGCGGCAATACGTTCCAACAGCCAGCAACCGATCAGATGATGAAGGCGGCGATCGTTCTTACCATCCTCTTTGTGCTGATCGACCTGATCGTGAGGATCCGCCGGCAACGCCAGCGAATCGCCACTGCGGCCGCGCCCAAGATCTCCTAACCGTCACCATCATGACGTGCGTTAAAGCGGGTCAACGAGCCGGTCGGCCCGCCGTACTATGCGATGTCGCGCACGCGCAACAACGATCGGACGCGAAGCTCACGGCGCAGTCTCGGGTCCGTCATCGCGTCCACGACGCATGCCGCGCCGATCCAACCGACGTTCATGCTCTCGACGATCTGGCGGATTGTGCGAGCCTGGCTTCCCGTTTCAATCCAGTCGTCCGTCACGAGTACGCGGTCCGAAGGCTGGAGCAGCGCTCGCCGAAGGCCGAACTCAAGATGGCGGTCCCGGTAGTCGGGCGGTGTCGTTCGTCGTACCCATGAATCGCTGTCGGTCAAGGGTCCATGATTCTTGCGCACCTCGACAAAGCCCACACCCAGGTGGGCCGCGACGAGCGGCCCGATCAACGTACCTCGCGACTCCGGCCCGAGCACGACTGTCGGCGAGGGCGGATCCGGGAAGAGGCCAGCCAACGCCGGCCCCAGGGCGCGCAGCAGCGTGGCGTCGCGCCACAGGCCGGTCACGTCCGCGTACGCCTGCGAATCGGTGCGGTCCTGGCGCCAGATGATGGCGGCTCGTAGCCTCGCCCGTAACTCGGTGTGAGAGCCAGCCGCCATGGCAGGACAATACCCGCGGCGACGCCGGACGTCCGCCTGTGGACAACTCCACAATGGACGCCCGGCTTGCGTCGGGCCATTACCAAGAGGTCGGCTTGGCAGGCTGGTATAGCCAGACGTCAAAGAAGTGCTGCAAGTTCATGCCGCTGTCACGCTCGGCGAGCGCAATGAAATCGGGTGTGGTCACGTTGCCGAACCGGTGCTCGGTCGCCCAGTCACGGAGGATACGGAAAAAGACGGTGTCCCCGACCTTCTCGCGTAGCGCCTGTAGCGTCATGCCGCCCCGGTAGTAGATGGTGCCGTCGAACAGGAACGCCGGCGTGCCCGGGTTACCGGCCGGAGGCGTCCAGAACGCTGTGTCCTGTGGCGGATTGTTGTAGAGATTCTCGAAATACTTGTGCGCCGTCTTCTGACCGTTGTATTCGCTCCAGATCCACTCAGACCACGTCGCGAAGCCCTCGTGCAGCCAGATGTCCGGCCAGGTTGTCAGAGTCACGGAGTCGCCGAACCACATGTGGGACAGCTCATGCGCGAGTGTTGCCTCGTCCGGCACCCGGTCGAACACCGGCTTGGTCTGGGTCTCGAGCGCGTACCCGACGTTCTTCGCGTCGTCGACGATCGCGCCGACGGCGTCGAAGGGGTACGGCCCATAGATCGAGCTATAGAACTCGATGATCGCCGGCAGCTTGTTCAGTACTGAGGCGGTCGACAGCGTGGGGTCGATCGCCACGTACACCGGTAGCCCACTCGGGAGTTGAGACTGCGTAAGGTCAAAGCGGCCAAGCGTCGCCGTTGCGAGGTACGGGGCCATCGGCGAGTTCTCCCGCCAGACGAACGTGGACTTGCCGCCATTGGACGTCTGCGATACGAGTACACCGTTGGCCATCGCCGTCAGACCGTCCGGAACGGTCACCTTGATGTCATAGGTCGCCTTGTCCCGTGGGTTGTCGTTCACGGGGTACCACCCCGGGGATCCCTGCGGCTCACCCACGACAAAGGCCCCGTCGTCGGTCGGGACCCAACCCTCGATCGATTCGTCAGGATCGGTGATGACCAGCGGTACGCCGGAGTACGACACGACCACCGCGAACGACCGACCCGACCGCAGACCAGTCTTCGGCGTGATGACGAGTTCCTGACCGTCGCGCGTGAACGTCGCGGCGCGATCGTTCACCGCGACGGCCGACACGGCGAACCCTCGCAGGTCGAGATCGAACCTCGAAAGGCTCTGCGTCGCCATCGCCGTGATCGTGGCCGTTCCGGCTAGCTGACGGGTCGCGGGACTGTAGTCCAGCACAAGCGAGTAGTTCGTCACGTTGTAGCCGCCGTTGCCGGCGAGCGGGAAGTACGGATCACCAAGCCCGGACGCGCCGGCCACAAAGCCGTCCGCCGCCCAGACCGGAGTCGGAGCCACAAGGGCGGCCGCCGCCAGCACAGCTACGCCCAGCCGGATCTTTCCACGCCCAGACCTCGTCGGGTTCACAGCCATCCTCCTTGGTTGGCTCTCCCCCGTAAAGGCCTTCGTCAAATGCAACATGCAGACCGTACCGCGGGTCGGACTCAATGTCCGCGATACGAATATCGCGACGGCTGAGCACGGCGGATCCGGGCCCATCTATCCCTACGTTGGCGCTCGTTCGTGATCAACTCGCCAACGTCTAACGATCGCGGCCCCGTCGGGGCACACTGCCGCGTCCGATCGGGATATCCTCCGGCGTCGCGTATGAGTCCAACCGCCGCTAGGGGATCCAGTTGATTCGAGATCCTCAGAGCCGTTTCCGAAGCGCGCCGCGCCGGTACGTCCGCGGCGCTCGCCCCGGCTGCGTTGTCAATCACCGGGTGTAGCGGCGGCCCACAAAGCGGCGCGGGCCGTCGTCGCAGTCGCCGGCGGCCGCGCCCGGGCATGACGAGCTAGTGGACAACTTGTGCGAGCACGTTCACTTCGACGCAGTGGCCAGCGTCTTTCCGTATGTGGCCGAGGCACTCGACGAGGTTGACAGCCCAGTCACCAACGTCATGACGTGCTCCGCCACCGTTGGCGTCAGCGACGATCCGGACAAGCAGGGCGTATTCACGCTATACGTGGAGGTCTTTGACGACACCGAAAAGGCCGACGACCACTACGAGCGGTTCTACAAGGTCAATTGCGACTGGAACCCACTCTTTACCGACAAGAGGCCGTGGCCGGACGGACTATTCGAGGCGCTGACCGAGACGATCCGAGGCACGATGGCAAGCCTTCACATCGCCTGACCTCCCTTAGCGACGCCACCAACTTTTCTTGGCGCTCTGTTTGGCGCTGGACTGAGGAAGGGCGTCCGGCGTCACTATGAGTTCCTGGGTTCGTGGCTCAATACGCATACCTTGGCCAGCTGGCAAAGGTTGCTCGGTCACAAGAACGCCAAGCTCCGCGTTGTCAGCGAGACGGTGTACACGGCGGGTCGCTTGTTTGGCGCGATCGGTGAGCGCGGTCAGGTCGACCTCCACCGCGCCGGGGACATACATGACGCGATGTGTGTGCAGCACGGCACCCGACCGAGGGTCGAAAAGGACCAATGTTTGGTCCGGTGGCGCCACTGAGGACGGGTCGAACCCCGACATCGGGGGATGCGCCTGGTAGGACCCCTCCGTGCTCGTCGAGAGCTTGGGGGGCTTCGGAACCAGGAACACCGCGCCGGTGGCGGTGGCCGCATGACGACGAGCGTATACCTCGAGCGTGAAAGTCACGGCTGTACAGTCATTGATCTTTTCCATTTCCTTGCCGACCGCTGGATAATAGCTGTGCTTGACCTCGTACGAATCGACGTACGACCTTATCCAGATAAGCCTGTCCATTCCCGCAGGGGCCTGCTTGGCAAAAAAGCCCTCCGCCGCCAGCGACTCGAAATCTCCCTCAATCGTACTAAGGTTCGTCACCGCGAAAACGTCATTCGTCGGAAACGCCACGGTGGCGGAAGCAGAGTGGACCCCACTATACGAGGCAGAGAGATTGGCCATGGCGAGAAGTGACATCGCTGGACTCCCTCCTGCTGGACGCCGGCCACTCTAGCGAGGCCCGGACCTGTCCACAAGGATCGAATCGACGAGTGCCTCTTGATCTTTTCTTGACTGGCCGTCTCCGTCAGCGGGTGCGACGACCGCAAACAGATGGGTCCGGTCGCAGAGTGGCGGCCGGCATGCCTAGGTCCCCTTGCGAAGCGCATTTGCCAGCCACGCGCACCAGCGGTGGGTCGTTCGCTGCGACTCGACGCCCATCTTGAGCACGGCGTAGTTGCCGAAATTGGGATGGGCTGGGTCGCTGTAACCCAGTTCGGCCATGGTCTCCAACTCGGCCTGCCAGACCGCGGCTCGCTCGCGGGCCGCGTCCGCAGTCGCCTGATACATCGCCGCCATCCGCCGTAGGTCGCCACTGTTGACCGCGTACGCCTTGAGCACCAGCTCGCTGCGCGGCTGATAGGCCGCCGGCTGGGGCAGCCACTCGGCCAGGGCTCGGCGCCCGCTATCGGTGATCGTGTACGTCTTCTTCGCGCGGGGGCCGGGCCCTTGGCCTTCGACCACCAGGACGTGGCCGGCCTCGGCGAGTTTGGCGAGCTCCGGATAGATCTGGCTGTGCCGCGCCGTCCAGAAGTGTCCGATCGGCTCGCGCATGCGACGTCTCAGGTCGTATCCGGTCGCAGGCCCTCGGGTGAGCAGCGAGAGCAGGGCGAAGCCCAGGGTTGCCACGCAACCATTGTCCCCGCGACCAAGACTATGTAACTTCTGACATATGAAACGTGCGCTGATGCTCGTACTGGTCGCGCTCACGGCCTCCTGCTCCGCTGCATCGCCTCCACCGACAGCCGGCCCGAGTTCATCACCGACGGTCACGCTTCCGCTGGAGAATCCAGCACCCGGCGACCAGGCGACCGCCTTCCTGGACAGCGAGGGATCGGTGCGGCGCTATCTCGTGCACGCGCCCCCGACGTACATACCGGGCAAGACGTACCCGCTCGTGGTTGTGTTTCACGGAAGCCCGGGCGCGCCCGAGGACATGCCCGAGCTGACCAAGATGAACGAGGTGGCCGACGCCAACGACTTCTTGGTGGTCTATCCGCGGAACATGTTCGACACCACGGTGTTCGCAGAGCTTCTCGACCACGTCGTTCCAAAGTGGAGCGTCGATCCCAAGCAGGTTCACGTCGCCGGATTCTCCCGCGGTGGAAGCTTCGTCTACGAGCTGGCCGCCGCGATGCCGGAGCGGTTCGGCTCCGTGGCACCGGTTTCGGCATCCCGGAACACAAATCTGCCACTGTCCAAACCCTTGTCCCTCATCACGTTCCAGGGCGGAGCCGACAGCCTCAATGTGGCCTGGAGTACCACGAACTCTGGATGGGACGCGGCGGCGGGATGCTCGGGTGACAGCCTCACGTCGACCACAATGCAGAACAGCAAGACGTACGTCCACACGAGCAGCTGCAAGGACAGCACCGAGCACGTGATCTACGACATCTCCGGCATGGGCCACACCTGGCCCGCTGACGGCAGCCAGCTCATCTGGGAGTTCTTCGCGAGACACCCGCTGCCATAGTCGCCGCTCTCGCGATCACGTCAGCCATTCGTAGACGTACCAACCGATCCCGAGCGCACCGGCGAGTCCAACGATGCCCAGGTACGTGAGAACCAGCCGGGTATCGCGCAGCAGGCACTTGGACCGGGTGAGGCCCGCCCGCCGAGCGCGCCAGTACCCGACGAACCCGAGGGCCGCGAACCCGGCGACCGCGATCGGGCCGAGAACCCAGGCCAGAAGGGCGATCGTTGCGTAGACGCACAGCCGCAACGGGTCGTACGGCACAGGCCTGTCGTTGGCATTCACCTGGCCTCCGTCCGGTTCGCCGTCGGTGCCCACGCGAGACGCTGTCCCGCGAGCGCCGGCCACGCCTGCACCGCGCAGAACGGAGCACACTGGTGGGCATCGTCAGCGCCCCGGGTGGCCACATGCACGCAGCATTGCGCGAGCCGCTCCTCGATCATCGTCGCCATATCCATGAAAGGCTTGACCGTGATCCGCTTGACTCTCTCGCCGAGCAGCCGGCGCAGCCGGGCCTTCCCACCGGGAAGTGCGGACGAGGCCAACGTCAGAAGCGTCGAGACCCCGAGGTCGCAGTTCTCGCAGATGTCGCGCCACAGCTCCCCTACTCGCGGGTGCGACAACGACGACTGCTCGGACAGCAGGCCGAGCAGTGAATCCTTGACGGCCATCCGCATGGCGGCTGGGATCTCCACATCGGCGATGCGGTTGGCCACCACATCGGGCGCGAGTTCGAGGAACTCAAGCAAGTTGTCGTGTCCAATGAGGGCAGTCAAGGAGCGCCACTGGCCGAGATCGTCGCGGAGCAGGTAGCCGACCGAGCAGCAATGGGGGTGGGAGCACGGCAGGGCGGTCAGGTCCCGCCAGCTGACCAGATCCCCAGTCTGCGGGCCGAGCCGCGCCAGCACACCGGTGTGGGTCAGCCGGTCGGACCAGTCGATGACGCCGCTTCGACCGGAGCCGAACTGAGGCTGGATGCTGATGCCGCCGACGTACGCGGTGTCGAGCGCACGTTTGACGACCGCTCCGATCTCGTTGTCGTTCACGCCGAGTGCGGCCGTCATGGTGAGCGTGACGAAAATGCCGCGACCCGACAGGCGCTCGATTGCCTGCTCCTTGAGCGCGCGGAGGTCTCCGCCGCGGTGGTGACGGCTCGCGTCGGCCGTCTCCCCGTCGTACTGCACGTACACCTCCACCCGCTCGCGATGTTCGGTCAACAGATCGAGCAGGCCGTCATCGCGCGCGATCCGCACTCCGTTGGTGTTGATGAGCACCCGGACGATGTTGCGGTCGGCGACCGCGCGCAGCAGCGACGCCAACTCGGGATACAACGTCGGCTCGCCGCCGGAGAGCATCAGTACGTCGATCCGACCGTTTTCTCGAGACAGCCGGGTGTCGAGGCTCGCCAACACATCGGCCAGCGCGACGACTCCGGTCAGGTCCGGCGACGAGTCCGTGAAGCAGGTCGGGCACCGGAGGTTACACTCAGCCGTGATGTCGGCCAGCAGAATGCAGGTGTGCTGGGTCTGCATCTCCGGCAGACCGCGACGGTAAGCGGACGGAACCGGGTCGTAGTTGCCCGGGTGATCGGGGATGTGTTGCTTCGTCGGTGCGGTCCAGCGCTCCAGATAGCGCAGGATCTCCGGGGACTCGTCATAGAGGGTCCGCACAAGCCCGTGGTCGGGGCAGCCGCGCTCCAGCCAGATCCGCCCGTCGCGTTCGACCAGCCAACCCGAGAGCCGGCGGACGTTCTCAAGTGGACGGTCGGGTTGCTCGACGTGGCAGGTCGGGCAGAATGCGTTGACGTAACGATGAATGCGATCTCCGCGCAATCCCATCCCAGCAGTCATGGTCCTCCATCCCCGAATGATCTCGCCACAATCGCGATCAGCGCCACGCAGACGCCGGCGAAGACCACTGCGCCGGCCGCCCAGCCGACCAACAACCCAACGCCGAGGCCACGATCACCACGCACGATCCACACAACGCCGACGGTGAGACAGGCCGCGAACACGAGGAACTCGGCGACAAACCAGATCAAGCCGAGGTAGCTGGCCAGTCCGGTGGACCCGCTGCCGATACCTACACAGAGCGCGATGAGATGGCCAAGAAACGCGAGCCCGATGCCTGCCCACACTCGACTCGCTCGGATCGGACGAGAACTTCCCGGCTGCTGAGGACTTGGGGCCGATTCGGTCATGCCGCGACCTCCGGTCTCGGAATCGTTGTCGAGCGTCCGCTGTAGACGCCCCGCCGTGTCTGGCGCACGACGTGCCACACAAGCAGTGGCGCAGCGGCCATCAGGAAGAGCTGCGGTCGGGTCAGTCCCGCGAACGCCACCCCGTTGCCACGCACGAACTCGACCACGAACCGGAAGCTCGCGTATCCGACAAGATAGATTTTGAATAGTTCGCCCGGTTCGGTAATTTTTTGACGCAGCCACAGCAGCGCGGCGAAGGCCGCGAGGTGGAACAGAATTTCGTACGCGAAGGAGGGGTGCAGCGGCACTCCTGCCGGGGCGCCAGGGATGGTCGAGGCCTGCTCCGGGGTCAGGGTGATCCCCCACGGCAGGCTTGTCGGTGTGCCCGGCAACTCGGTGAGGAGGCAGCCGACACGGCCGATCGCCATCCCGATCGCCACCGCGGGCGCGAACAAGTCGCCGGTGCTCACCCGGTAGCCGCACAGTCGCTTCGCGAAAATGGCCCCCACGTAGGCGCCGACGAGTCCGGACAGAATGCTGCGGTTCCCGTAGAGCCATTGCTCGGCCAAGTTGGCGTTTTGTCGCACGTCGACATGCTGCAGCCACGTTCCTAGCCGCTCCAGCACGGCTCCGCCGACGAGCGCGCCCGCGACGACGATCCAGATGCGATCGTCGGTGACACCGCGCCGCCTCACCTCGGCCACGAACACGAGCGCGGCCACCAACACGCCGAGCCCGACGAAGACGTCGTGGGTCGGGATTGGGATCGGGCCGATGTGACCCAGCGTCGGGATCATCGTTGTCGTGTCCCAGGCTCTTGCCGGGCTGAGACGATCTTTGCACGCGTAGATTCCTCGGGGCCGCCTGCGCCAGCCCCGGACGGCATCACGCCGCCATAGTTCGCACGGCGGCGTCGCGTTGCCGGACCGCTTTCGCCGCGGTCACAACGACGATCACGAGCCGTACGTTAGCGGATCAATGGCGTGTGAACAACGGTCACTCGGGTGATCGACAGGTAGCTATTGCGGGCGACTGATTCTCGTTTGTCCAATGTGGACGTTTGGCGCGCCTGCTGGCTCGCTGCCGGTGCCAGTCGCGCGATCGAGATTGGGCAGACCCTACTCGTTCACGTGCGTCGCTCGCGCCGCCTGCTAACGGTTGCGCTTGAGTGATGGGGCGCCTACGTTCAGTCCAGTCCGCCAGCAGGGCGGGCAAGCATAGAAGCGGTTTCAATGAGGAAACTGCCTTGGGTGGCGGGTGGCGCAATAGCCCTCGTCCTCACGATGATGACTCCAGCGTTGGCCGACACCCAGGCCGCACTGGACCCAGCGACGGCAGAGGCGAACTGCGAGGCGTTCTTCGGCGTCGGGCCCGGTGTCGAGCCGCTCTCCGCCTGTCAGTGGGGCATGCGCGCCATTCAGGCCGGCCCAGCGTCCTATGCCAAGGCGACCGGCGCCGGAGCGAAGGTCGGCGTGATCGACGGCGGCGTCGATATGACGCATGCCGATGTCGCGTCGAACCTCAATGTGGCGCTGTCGTGCTCGTTCATCTTCTCGGACACCCCCACCGCTGACCCGCAAGAGATCGCGAACTGTAACTGCGCCAACAAGGCTGCCGTCCAGGACCTCCGGGGCCACGGAACGCACGTGTCGACGATCATCGCCGGAGCTGACAACGGAATCGGCGTGGTGGGTGTCGCACCCCAGGCGACGATCGTCGCCTTAAAGGCGTGCACCATCATGGGGTTCTGCTTCGCCGACTCGGTGGCCGCCGCGCTGCGCTATGCGGGTGACCATCGCGTCGACGTCGTGAACCTCAGCCTGTTTGCCGACCCGTGGCTGTACTTCTGCAAGAACGATGCCGAGCAGAAGGCAATCCTCAAGGATCTCGAGTCCGCGGCGAAGTACGCCCAACATCGCGGAGTCGTGATCGTCGCTGCGGCCGGCAACGAGGCCCAGGACCTGGGCCACCCGACCACCGACGAGATCAGCCCAGACTGGCCGCCGGACACCGCGATCGTGCGTGGCGTTCGGAACAACTGCCGCGTCGCCCCCGCCGAAATCCCCGGCGTGCTCACAGTGTCGGCCCTGGGCGTCAACACGCTCGCCGGCTACTCGAACGTCGGCACCCCGGTCGAGGTTGGCGCACCTGGCGGCGACGCCGTACAGACGCCAGGCTCGACGTTGGAACGGATCCTCGCCGGATGGTCGAGCACTGACGCGACCGGCCAATGGGAGGGCCTGTCCGCGGTGGGCCGAGCCGTTCTCGACCACGGCAACCGGTACGTGTGGATCAGCGGCACCTCGATGGCCTCACCGCACGCTGCGGGCGTGGCCGCCCTGGTCAGGCAGCTCCATCCGAACTGGAGCCCGGGCGCGGTGGTAGCGGCCGTCAAGCGTTCGGCGCTGTCGCTTTCCTGCCCCGCGAACTGGCCGCCGGATGACCCGCGTCAGTGCCACGGCAACGGGAGTGGGAATACGTCGTTCTTCGGCGCCGGGATGGTGAACGCGCTGGGCGCAGCGTCGCTCTAGAACCTATCCCTGTTCAGTAAGGAGAGCTGAGTGGCCAGGAGGCCGCTCAGCTCTCCTCTTTGGCGGCGCACGAGCCGACGGTGCGCCGAAGGAGTAGCGAGTGCTCAGGCTCAGAACTCTCAGTGAACCCGACACCGCGGTGCGCGGCCGTCCAGATGTCCGACCTGAGTTGGCAGCCGCACACGATATTGGGCGTACCGGACATACTGACTTCTGGGGGCTTCAGGCCCCCGACCACTGGCCGGCGCCGCGGCGTCCCAAGACAAGGCGCCCGGACCCCTGTAGAATTGCCGGATCGAAATTGCTTTATGGGTGCCGACTAATACGACGTTCGTGAATCAATTAATCTCAGCTGACGAGTATTGTCAGAAGTGATCGGACCGCCCACACTATCGCGCATGACCGCACCGACCGACCTGCGAGTGGGCCCCCCGACATAGGCCAGTCCGGTTTTTGAAACCAACCCTCCGCGCCGGCCACTCTGCTGAAACCGCTCGCCCGAGCCACTCCGGACTACTCAAGGTTGGTCACCCGCCGAGTCTGGTTGCCCGGCCACTTGTCGCGCACTCCTTGCGCGAAAAGTCCTTGCACCTCATCAGGTGCCGAGTCGGCTCCGACGCTGTGAAACGCCACGGCACGACCCTGCCCAAATCGGAGAACCACCCCGTGCCACAAACGCCTGTCCCCCGCAGGTTGATCCCGTCCGTACTTGCAGTCCTGATCGTCGTACTGACTACCGGCCTGACCGTAATGCGAAGTCAGGCGAGCGATGCCGGTATCGGACTGCCCAAGGGCGTTGCGGTTAGGTCACTGCTCGTCATTCCGCTCCACGCTCTCGCCAGCAGTCAGGACAGGGCGTTGGTCGCTTCGCTTCAAGGGCTGGTGGCCAAGCGTTCACCGGAGCAGATTTTCATTGATGATGGCGGCCCGAGCAGGACATGGAGGGACTATCTCGTCAGCCGATACGGGATCACGCTGAACCACAGCTATGCGACGTTGGCTTCGCTCGTTGCCCATTTCAAACGATACGTAAACGGCTACATCCTCTATGACATCTCCGGCAATCCTCGGTCGCTCAACGTGGCCACGTCGCTGAGCGGTCCACTCGGCGGGCTGCCAGTCGATCAGTCTCAGTTGACGCAGGTAAGGTCGCTCGGGGTGACCCGGCAGTTGCTCGACGTCTCGGACAAGAACGAGAAATGGGCATACACGAAATACCGCGGAGTATTCTCCGAGACGACAGCCGCTGAGCTGGACTTCGATGTCTATTATCAGCTCCGCGACTACGCCACTTTGACGAATTCGTTCACCTTCTACGACGGCGTCACTGATTGGCGCGAGCAGGTACTCGAGGGCCTTGGTCCGGGCGCCACGTTACTGGGCTGGGGGACAGACGAGTTCGAGATGGTCCATCAGGCCTCTCGACAAGGTGTCAGCACGATCGCAACGGATCTCGCGCCCAATCTCTCCGTGCTGAGTAGCGTACGCAGCATCGAGGGCCTGACCCAGAAACGAGCGCCAAGCCCTCCGCCACAAGGGAAACACTACGTGTCCTTCGTGGTCAGCGACGGGGACAACGTCGCCTGGGATCTCCGAGGGCTGCAGCAGTACTACCGCAATGCCGTTCGCGGAACTTTCAGTGTCGGCTACGGCATCAGTCCATCGTTGGTTGACCTCGCGCCGTCGGCCCTTCGCTGGTACTACGAGAACGCGAGCAGCGGTCGCGCTCAGGACGAGTTCATCGCTGGGCCGAGTGGTGGCGGATACGTCTATCCCAGCCGCATGACCGCCGACGACCTCGACGGATTCGTGCGCAGGTTGAATGCCTACATGGGTATGGCCGACCTACGGATCGCGGAAGTCCTCGATGACCAGACGTCCTTCGACCGTACGGACCTGTGGTCGAAGTACTTGGGACAGCCGAACATTGACGCCTTGTTCTACATCGGAATGGGCGCGCGCGGTCGGATTCGTTGGGTGGGTAACAAGCCCGTGGTCGAACAGCGGGACACGTTGTGGGACGGTGTCACTGACGAGAGCACCCTCATCCGTGAAATCAATTCGAGACCGGCCAGTCCAACCACCGCCGATGGATACACACTCGTCCTCGTGCACTGCTGGACCAAGAGCCTCTCCGATATCAAGACCGTCGTGGACGGCCTCGGGTCCAACGTCGAGGTCGTTACTCCGCGGGAGTTCGTCAGCCTGATCCAGCAGAATGTTGTCCGTTAGGGAGTGACTCGCGCGTACGTCCTTGTATTCAATTCCTAGTTCAAGGCGTCCGCGATCAGCTCGACCTTGGCCGACAGCACGTCGTATCCACCGCTGCTCAGCTTGCCTTCCCGGTTGAGGTCAGCGAGCTTCTGCCGCAGTGCAGCTACCTTGTCCTGAGCCGGCTTGAGGTCTCCCTGGTTGATCTCTTTACGATCTCGTCGACCCTTCCCTGTAGGTCTGGCGCCGCCGCCGGGTTGAGCTGGCCGGCCTGTACCTGTTGCTGGATCGCCATCCTCATGTCTGCTATGGGATCGGCCGGCGGCGAAGGGGTGATGGGCGCAGTGGTTCGAGGCGCGGCCGCCGACGATGGCACGGCGACGGAAATCGGTAAGTCCATTGTGCTCGGAGAAGGTTGCGCGAGTGCTGAAGGCGGTGTTACCTCGCCGGTCGATGGCGGGTATTGCCACGCTGCCGCGCCCTCACGTCCCACATTTGCGAGCGCAGCGATGGAGCCGGCAAGGAATAACAAAGCGGCGAAGACCGCAATCGCCGCGCCCGCGATGCCGACTCGGACGGGCCGCCGTGTCGACTCCACGCGGTTGCGTCGCCGCGGATCGCCCTTTCCGGCAGCGCTTGGTGCCTGCTCGGCCGAGCCGATGGCCAACGCCACCAAACGGGCCTTGACTTGTTCGGCGTCGCTCGGCCGGTCAGCGGGGTTCTTCTCGAGGAGTTCACCGACGAGCGCGTCGAGCTCGATCGGAATGTCGGGCCGCCGCGCGCGTACAGATACCGGTGGAGAGCTGCGATGTTGCTGTAGAACACTTTGCGGACAATCTCCGTGGAATGGTGGGCCACCGGTGAGCATTGAGTACATCGTGCAGCCGAGGGAATACAAGTCGGTGCGAGCATCGATTGGGCCACCACCGGCCTGTTCCGGAGCCATGTACGCGGTCGTACCGATCGCGGTCGCCGTACCGGTGAGGTTCAGCTGTCCAGCGGCGTGCTGCAGCCGAGCGATGCCGAAGTCGCAAATCTTCACCACGCCAGCGGAAGTGACGATCAGGTTGGCCGGCTTGACGTCTCGGTGGACGACCCCGGCAGCATGCGCGGCGCTGAGCGCGTCGCAGGTTTGGGCCACAATGGCCAGGACCTGAGCGACTGATATCGGACCGCTGGCGAGCATCGCTGCAACGCCGCGGCCCTCGACGAACTCCATTACCAGGTACGGATCGCCTCGATCCGTGCCGAAGTCGTAGACGGCGACGATATTCGGGTGGGTCAGCTGCGCCACGATGTGCGCCTCGCGGTCGAACCGCTCGATTGCCTTTGGGTCCGACGCCTCGGAGGTCGCGAGCACCTTGATCGCTACCGGGCGATCCAGCCGCAAGTCCCGGCCCCGCCAGACGGCGGCCATCCCGCCGCGACCCAGCATTTCTTCGATCTGGTACCGATCACCGAGTACTCGTCCCACCATGACAGGAACGCACTCCTTCCGTTGCACCCCTATCCATCGAAAAGCCCCCTAAGGGACCAATAGCTCAGCCGTACGAGTCAGTCCTCGTCCTTGTCAACGCGTCAGCGTTGGCCAGGTCGCGGCTAGCTGGTTGCCCGCGTCCGGATGGCCACACATCCGTTCTTCGACGTCCGGGACTTCGTGACATCCACAGTGGACGGATCGAGGGTGCCCGGGATTAGCAGAGCTCCTCGACGATGTCCCATAGGGGCCGGCCGGTGAGGTCCTCGCCGTCGACAAACAACTGAGCGGCGGCCGACATGGCGATCGCGGCCAAAGGGGCAATGGCCCGGGAGAGCTCCTCGCGGTAGTCATCGGCCCAACGATCTGGATGGATGTCGTGCACGGACACCCCGATGTGACGCACCCCGCGGTCGCCGAAGGTCACGAGCCACTGGGAGTGCAGGCGCTCGGCGTCCCACGTCAGCTCGGCGACCTCGCCGGCCGCGAGGCGCCCGGCCAGTTCGGGATGGTCGCCGAAGAGCGGGCGCAGCGCTGAGCGGACGAGCGCGTACTCGACCTGGTCGGCCTCGCGTCCTTCCGACCATCGGGCGGCGCCGGAGCCAAGCCAGCCCTGGCGCCGCCCCGCGTCGGGACGCGTCAGGCGGTGGGTGGATAGATGGTGAACGGAATCCCGAAGCGCCGTAGACAGGAAAGGATGTCGTCCAGCGGTCCGATCGAGTTGTACTTGCCGTGCGGCAGGAAGTGCCAGTGGAAACCGGCGATCGTCCCTTCTGGACGGATGCGGTTGGCCAACAGCATGCCGTCACGTTCGCACTTGTTCAGCTCGTTGCCGTAATCCGGCACGCCGGTCTTGACCTCGTGACCGATCGTGCCGGCCGGCGTGTCCTCGTTGAAGTCGTACGCCCGATAGGAGCCCGGCTGTTCTCCGGGATCATCCACTTGTCGACCGGTGTGCTCGGCTTCCCGTTCAGGATGTTGTCCTGTACGTAGCGCTCACCGGCAACCTTCCCGAACTGTGGCGGCACGGGCGCGTTGGCTGCCCGGTGCAATGGATCAGACATCGCACCCGGGCCAACTCGAGGTCGGCGAACACCTCGGTGATGCCGGGCCGGCGGTGGGGCAGGCGGTGGGTTGGCTCGGAACGGTCCGACGGTCGCCTCGGCATCCTGGATCGCCGCGTCGGCCAGCAGCCGGACCCCGGTGGGGGTCTCGACCAGCGCCTTACGTGCGCCTGTTCGGCCTCGCCGTTGGGCGGGCTGGCGCCCGAGAGCCGCCTTTTGAGGAAGGACTCCAGGTGGGCGAGATTGTCGTACGCGATCTCGCCGTTGGCGGCGCCATCGACGCGGGCGCCGTCGAAGTAGCGACTCTGTACGTCGGCCAGCACAATGTCGATCCGGCTCTCCCCGAGTCCGTCGCCCACGTACGGGCGCAGGGCCTGGGTGGCCTCGCTGATGTAGATCTTCGCGTCTCGGGTGTAGGCCGCTGCTGGGATCTTCGCGACCTCGGTCTTCATAGAGCGGCGTGTCGCTTGCCGCCGCCTGCACGGTGACCGCCGCGATGCCTGCCACGAGGGCGGTGGCCACGGCAACGGTGATGCCTCGTCGGTAACGTGTCAAGATATTCACATGTGCTCCCCCGGGCCAATGACAGGTCGAAGGGAGTCTATATAGAGCAGGCTCGTTCCGCTGCCCCTCGGTGGACCGCCTGACCGAAGACTGGTCTACTGTTTTGGCGGGCGAAGGAGAGCGCTATGGATAGACCGACGTGGGTGCCGGACACGGCGGATGCTGATTGTCCGAGCATGGCCCGGGTCTATGACTATCTTCTCGGCGGTTCCCACAACCTTGCCGTGGACCGGCAGCTGGCGGAGCAGCTGCTGCTTGTTGTCCCGGAGATGCGCAACATTATGCGCGCCAACCGGTCGTTTCTCCGACGCGCCGTCCGGTTCATGGTCGGCGAGGGAGTCCGCCAGTTTCTTGACATTGGTTCCGGGATTCCAACGGTTGGGAACGTGCATGAGGTTGCCAAGCTGGCCGACCCCAGCGCGCGGATTGCGTACGTGGACAATGATCCGGTGGCGGTTGCCCAGAGCCGGGCCATGCTTGCCGGCGTCGAGGGCACCACTGCGGTGCAAGGAGACCTTCGAAGCCCGAACGCGATCGTAGAGTCGGCTGACGTGCGGAGCGTGCTCGATTTTGACGAGCCGATCGGACTGCTGATCGTCGCGGTCCTACATTTCGTACCAGACGCCGACAATCCATCCGGTGCACTAGAACAACTGCGCGACGCACTTCCGTCGGGCAGCCACTTGGCACTCAGCCACGCGACGGCCGACAGCCGCCCAACAGACGCGAGGCAGGTTGCCGGCCTGCTTGAGCGCAACGTCGGTACGGGTGCTGCTCGGTCCTACGAGGATGTATGCCGATTCTTTGGTGACTTCACGATGGTTCCGCCCGGTCTGGTATGGGTCACTGCGTGGCGTCCGGAATCCCCTGCCGAGGAGGACGCGCATCCGGAACGCTTGGCAATGTACGCGGGTGTCGGGCGAAAGGCCTGATTCCGTGCGCGACGGGAGGGGGGCCTAATGGCCATCCGGGGTCCCGAGTCCGGGAGCCAGCGTTACGCTCGGGCCTGGGGGGACGCCATTGCGGGAACGAGTTATGTCTCCCTAGTCGAATCCGAGATCAACGAAATGTTGGTCGGACTGGCGGAGCAGCTCCGTGACGCGCTGCATCAAGAACCGTTCGATGCCTCGCGGGCGCGACAGGTGGGTGCGGCGCTGATCCAAGCGCACTTCACGGGACCCGACACGCTCGGGCGCTCGTTGGAGATCATGGGAACGCGAATGGCGTCCGATCTGGTTGCTGGCGATCTGGCCAGCGACGTCGTGGCCGACCGGGTCGCGGCCCTGCAGGGCATGTGTGCCGCGGGATACGTCGAGGCGCACTGGAAGCGCACGCTCGACGAGCAGGACCAGCTTCGGAAGGCTCTGCTCGCCGCGAATGCACAGGCACAACAGGCCCTGCGCGACAGCGAGGCAAGATTCCGGGCCGTGTTCGCCGGCGCCGGGGTAGGCATTGGCATCGCCGACGTCGAGGGAAACGTCCTCGAGATGAACCCGCTTATGGCGGACATGCTCAAAGGCTCGAACGTGACCTTGCCTGGACTCGGCCTGATGTCGATCTTCGATGCCGAGGACATGGCGATGTTCATGTCGCTGGCCAATGGCGGACGGGATCACCACCGATTCGAGAAGCGGTACTTACGCCCCGACGGGTCGGGTGCGATGTGGCTGGACCTAACGGTCTCGCTCATCCGAGGCGACCTCGGCACTCCTCGGTACATCGTGTGCATGGCCCGGGACATCACGCAGAGACAAATTCTGCAAGATCGTCTTCAGCACGAGGCCACCCACGATCCGTTGACGCAGTTGCCAAACCGCACCCTGTTCTTCGAACGGCTCGGCGACCTGTTCGCCCAAGCCGGGGCAGAGACACGGGTCGGGGTCTGCTATCTGGACATCGACGGCTTCAAGATTGTGAATGACACGCTCGGGCACGATACTGGCGACGAACTGCTGGCGGTCGTGGCTGCTCGTCTCGGCACTCGTGTCTCGGCCATGGGTCATTTCGCGGCGCGCGTCGGCGGAGACGAGTTCGTACTTCTCGTGTCGCCGTCGTCGGGCCTGACACAGGTCACCGAGCTGGCCGATGCCGTTCTCGAGACACTTCGAGAACCGGTTCCGGTGGGCGTGCACCGCCTACAGGTGACGGCGAGCGTCGGCATCGTTGAGTGCCGGGTGCGCTCCACGACTCCTGCCGAGCTGATGAAGGCGGCCGACGTAACTGTGTACTGGGCGAAGGCGGACGGCGGGGCAGGATGGACAGTCTTTGAGCCCGAGCGCCACGCCCGCCAAATCGCACGATACAACCTGGCCGCGGCCATGCCGTCCGCGCTTGAGCGGCACGAGTTCTTCCTCGAATACCAACCATTGGTACGGCTCGTGGACGGCTCGCTCGTGGGAGTCGAGGCACTCGTGCGCTGGCGACACCCCAAACTCGGCCGACTTTCGCCGGACAGCTTCATTGGTATCGCCGAAGAAGCCGGCCTCATCGTGCCACTTGGCGCGTGGGCGCTGGAGGAAGGCTGCCGACAAGCACATGCCTGGCACGCTGACGGGGTCGCCCCAGAGGGACTCTTCGTGAGCGTCAACCTCGCTGCCCAACAGGCGCACGCACCCGGAATCGCGGACGACGTAGCGCGGATACTCGACCGAACCGGTCTGAACGCCGCAATACTTCAGCTCGAACTCACCGAAAGCGCGGTGATGGGAACGGCCGATGAGCCGCTCCTGGCGCTAGAGCGCCTTTCCCAACTGGGCGTACGCATCGCCATTGACGATTTCGGCACCGGCTACTCGAACCTCGCTTACCTGCGACGCTTGCCCGTACACGGACTTAAGCTTGCCGGTCCGTTTCTCGAGGGCCTGCGGACGGACCGGTCCGACGCTGTCGACGAGCAGATCGTCGCGACGCTCGTGAACCTGGCCCATGCCCTCGGCCTGAACGTCACCGCCGAAGGCGTAGAAACAGCCGAGCAGGCTGACCGGTTGCGCGATCTCGGATGCGACTTCGCGCAGGGCAACCACTACGCACGGCCTTTGTCGGCCAAGCGGATCGCACAAGTCCTTGAGGCGAAGGAACGACTGCCCAGCTAGATCGGATAGAGCAGACTCGGACACGACGGTCCAATGAGGAGGCCGGGTTTCCCTCGCGGGGCAGCTCGATCCGTCCCCAATGGATGGTTGATCTCAGCTAACTGTGCCGAGCCCTACCGCGGCGAGCGGGGCCACCCGGACGGGTGCTCTCCACACCGGCCGAAACGCGCCCTGGCCGAGCGCGCCGGTTTCCTGGCCCATGCCGGGCATCTGGCCGGGACCATCCAGACTTACCTCAACCGACGCGGGCCACTGGGCAGACAACGTAACCGTAAGCGCCGGAGGCCTCGCGGCGGCACAACGCCTCTGCGATCCGCTCGCCCAGCCCCACTGCCACCACGGGCTCGGCGTCGCACTCACTCAACGAGCTTTGTCCGGGAGCCCGGGTGTCGCCGTTGCCGCCGTCGTCGTGAGGTGCGTGCTTTCGCCTCGAGAAACCGAAGCGGCTCGACCGGGAACGGGAGAATCACCGTTGAGTTCTTCTCGGCTGCCATCTCCACGACTGTTTGCAGCAGCCGAAGCTGTAGCGCCGTTGGACTGTCGGACATCGTGGCCGCGGCCCGGGAGAGCTTCTGCGTTGTCTGCAGCTCGCCGTCTGCGGTGATGACGCGTGCCCCTTCGCCCCCGCTCCGCATCGGCCTGCCGAGATATCGACCGCTTAATCGAGTCCGGCCGAGCGACGTCCTTGATCTCCACGCGGTCGATGTGGATGCCACACTCCAGCGCGTGGCTATCGATCATGACCTCGAGGCCCTCGTTGAGCCGCTCGAACGGCGGAGGCGGGAACCCACCGGGTGGTCCCGCGCCGGGCGGCAGCTGATGCGCGCGACAGGCGTGCGACTGAAAGTGAAGCACGTACGATGGTTGGGTTGCCCTTAAGCAACGTCCCGGCTTTGTCCACCGGCCGGCAAAGTACTGAACTCGACCTTCCCCGCTCCGGCTTTCCAGAAAAGTTGTGTTGGTTGTCCCGTCAGCCCGCGGTCGAGATGACGTTAACCGGATCGCGGCAAACAGCCGACCTCGCGGTCGCCTTCCCAAAGTCGCGCACGGTGACCGCTTGACAGCCATTCCACTCAGATATCTCCACAGTGGACTAATCGCGGCATTCTATTCGGGCGCGAGCAGCCACCGTTTGGACGCCCGCGAAGATCGTCAATCACCTGACCGCGCCTTCTTGCCAACGGCGGCGGGAACCGCGCCCGAGCTTGCGCCAGTCGCATACACGCGGCGGGCCTTGTAACCTCGTGATGTGGATACCGCGGCACAGTGTCCTCGCTCTGTGCGTGTCGCATCGAGCCTCATCGGTAGCAGCGCCATCGCAGCTGGACTGACGGCGATCGCCTCTTCGACATCGCTGGCGCGCCTGCCGTCGTCGTCGCGCACGTTGTTCGACGTCGTCGGCGAGAGTCCGCACGCCGTGGACACGGTTGACGCGCTCCGGGCCGAGCTGGGCTACCAACTCGTTGTCGCCGCCGCGGGCGCCGTCGTTCTGACTGGTCTGGGCATCGCCTTGCTCTTACGGTCCCGCTTCGCGCGATCAGCCGCGCTCGTCGTGGCGATCCCGCTTGCGGTCGTATGGGCCTGTGGCGTCGCCCAAACTACTGAGACACTCAGTCAAGGGAATCGGCCGTATTCGCCGGCAGAGCAAAAGGCCTTCGCGGCACTTCTGCCGCCGTGGTACGCGATTCCGACGAGTTTTGCCGCCGTCGGCGTACTCGGCCTATTAACCGCTGCGTCCATCGCACTGTTGCGCAGTAGCGCGAGTGACTATTACCTCTCGAAGACGACGGGTGGGGAGCCAGGTCTGTACTCATTCGCGAAGCGATTGCCGCGCGCCTAGGTCAGCTCATCGAAGAGGCGCGAAGGATTGCGGCAGGATGGCCGCCCGTGAGAAGCAGTGGATCTACGTTCCTGTGGGTCGAGCAGAGGGGACTCGGACCCGTGACCCCCACGGAGCCAAACGGGCTCCAGCTCTCCCATGAATCTGCTGGTCACGGCTGACCTTGGGCGACCGTGGGCCGACCTGACCGTGCCGACGGCGGCCGCACTGGCCGATCAGCCGATCACGGCCGTTCGCTTCGCGGCCCGATAGATGCGCTATGAGGTTGCACCGCCGGGGCATAGCCGCGGTTCATTCGAGGTATATGGCCGACGTACGAGCCGGGCGTCCGCATGGCCGTAACCCTGCCTGAACAGGACGACATCGTGCACGTGAGTCGTGCCTCGAATCGCCGGGTCCTTTCTAGGCGGTCTCGACCGGCTGCGCGGAGGAGCTCGGCTGCTCAGCTGACGGCTGACGCTGGCGTGCAGCGGGCGACGCCTCCACCGCCTCGATGCCGAGGATGGAGGGAGACGACGGGAGGGAATCGACGGAGGCCCCTGGCAAGGAGCGGTCGCGTCGGTCGAGCAGCTCCTCGAGGAGCACGCGGAGCTCGTCGAGCCGAGCTTTGTCCGCGAGCTCGGGTGTCGCCGGGCCTGCTGTTGCTGATGCCTGTGTGAGCTGGTTGGTTTGCGCTTCGAGGAACCGAAGCAGCTCGACCGGGAACGGGAGAATCACGGTTGAGTTCTTTTCGGCTGCCACTTCCACGACGGTCTGCAGCAACCGAAGCTGCAGTGCCGTTGGAGTGTCAGCCATCCTGGCGGCGGCCTGGGAGAGCTTCTCCGATGCCTGCAGCTCGCCGTCTGCGGTGATGACACGCGCCCTGCGCTCCCGCTCCGCCTCCGCCTGCCGGGACATCGACCGCTTCATGGAGTCCGGCAGGGCGACGTCCTTGATCTCTACGCGATCGATGTGGATACCCCACTCCAACGCGGGGCTGTCGATCATGACCTCCAGCCCCTCGTTGAGCCGCTCCCGATTGGACAGCAGGTCGTCCAGCTCACTCTTGCCGATCATGGAACGCAGCGAGGTCTGCGCCACCTGGGACACGGCGTACTTGTAGTTCTCCACGTTAACGATCGCCCGTACCGGGTCGGAGACGTTGAAATACACGACCGCGTCAACCTTGACCGTCACGTTGTCCTTGGTAATGCCATCCTGCGCGGGGACCGGCAGCGTGACGATCTGCGTGCTCACCTTGCGGAGTCGGTCGATGCCTGGCGTGATCAGGTTCAGGCCCGGGCCCCGGATTGCGGGCGTCAGCCGGCCGAACCGGAAGACCAGCCCTCGCTCGTACTGTTTGATGACCCGCGCGCTCGCGGCGAGCCACGCAACCGCTGCTCCGAACGCACCGAGCAGCATACCGATCAGCATCACTACCTCCGGCTATCGCCGACTACTTCGCATCGTAGCGCGGGCACGGCGTGCCTACTCATGTGCAGATCAACCAAGGGGGAACGTCGATGCCCTGCGCGAGGCCATGGGGCGGGTTGCCGGCCGACCTCGCGGCCGCTTCCGCTTGCTCCGAGGTCGCCTGTGCTTGAATTTCTCCACAGTGGACTAATCGCGGGAGATCCGTCCGGGAGCCGAGCGGCGAGGTGCCGATCGTATAGGCGAGCCTTCCCTCACTAGCTGCGTCCTGCAGGCCGGCAGAGACTCGGGGCAGAATGGTCGGGTGCGGTTCGGGATCCTCGGGACGACCGCGGTGTGGCGAGACGACGGCAGCGAGGTGGCCGTCGGCGGGCCGGCGCTGCGGGCACTGCTCGCGCTCCTGCTCGCCCACCACGGCGAGCTCGTCACCACCCACACGCTGATCGACGACCTCTACGGCGACCGCGCGCCCGGCGACGCCGGACATGCGCTGCAATCCCGCATCTCCCGGCTGCGGCGGGCCCTCGCCACGGTGGCCATCGACTCGGTGGCGATCGACTCGCTCCCCTCCGGCTATCGGCTATCCATCGACGGAGATGACATCGATGTCGGACGGTTCGAGCGGTTGGCCGACGCGGGCCGGCGGGCGCTGGCCGCCGGGCAACCGGAGCAATCGGCCGCCATCCTGGCCGACGCGCTGGCGCTGTGGCGCGGAGACGCGATCGCCGACGTACCGGATGCGCCGTCCGTACGGGCGCTCGCGCAGCGGCTGGAGGAGCGCCGCCTCGCCGCCGTCGAGGACCGGCTGGAGGCGCGGTTGGACATCGGTGAGCATCACACCCTGATCGCCGAGTTGCGCGAGCTGGTGGCGCGCCAACCGTTGCGGGAGCGGCCGCAGGGCCTGTTGCTGCGCGCGCTGGCCGCCGCCGGCGAGCCCGCCCAGGCGCTGGCCGCTTATGCCGAGTACCGGCAGCGCCTGGCCGACGAACTCGGTGCCGACCCGTCAACCGAGCTCGAGGCCATCCATCTGAGCCTGCTGCGTCGTACCGCGCTGGCTGCGAACCCGGAGCCCCGCCGGGCGGTGCCGGCCAGGCTCACCAGCTTCGTCGGGAGGGCCGCGGACCTCGACCGGGTCGGCGAGTTGCTGGCCGAGCACCGCCTGGTGACCCTGTACGGTCCGGGCGGTGTGGGCAAGACCCGGTTGGCCTCCGAGGTCGCCGCGCGCAGGCCGGATGTGTGTTTCGTACCGCTTGATCCATTGCACGCCGGCTCGGAACTGCCGGCCGCGATCCTGGCCGCGCTGGGCCTGCGCGACAGCGGATCGCACGGCACGGCAGCGACGTCACCGACCGGCAGGGCGATCGCCGCCCTGGCCACCGGTTCGACGCTGGTGGTCCTCGACAACTGCGAGCATCTCGTGCATGCCGTGGCCGAGATGGTCGAGCAAATCCTGACCCACTGTCCACACGCGAGGGTGCTCACCACAAGCCGTGAGCCGCTGCGGATCGCGGGCGAGCACCTATGGCCGGTCGGGGTGCTCGACGAGGAGGCGGCGGCGCAGCTGTTCGCCGATCGAGCCGCCGCCGTACATCCACAGTTCTCAATGGATCCGCGCACCGCCGACGCAGTGGGCGAGATCTGCGGGCGGCTCGACGGGCTGCCGCTCGCGATCGAACTGGCCGCAGCGCGGGTACGGACGGTGGATGTCGTCGATATCGCCGAGCGGCTATCGGATCGGTTCACCCTGCTCTCACGCGGCAGCCGTACGGCACCGGCCCGCCATCAGACGCTGTCGCGACGGGTGCCGACCCATCGACCGCCCGCGTCGACTTCGAGGAGGCGGCGCGGATGGCCCAACGGGCTGGACTCCCCGCGTATGTGGCGATCGCGTCGCGTGGCCTCGGCGATGTCGCTTACCTGATGGGCGACCTCGGGCTGGCTCGGCGCCAGTATGAGCAGGCTTTGGCCGACGTCGATGTGTCGTGGATCGCCGGCGCCACCAACAGGGTCGAGGCGATGGTTGGCCTGGCTCGGGTCGCCATGACGGAAGGACAGCTGAATCAGGCTGCTGCTCAATGCCTGCGGGCGGTGGAGCTGGCGGTCGGGATCGGCATGTCACCGCTGTACGTACGGGCAGTCGAGGTGCTCACGGACATCGCGCTGGCCGGCGGCGATCCCGCCCGAGCCGCGGCGCTGCTCGGCGCGGCCACGGTGTTACGTGGCGCGGCGTCGGCCGGGCCGGACACGGCAAGGCAAGTACGGGCGGCGCAACTCGCCTTGGGCGACGAGGCATTTGAGCGAATCCAAGGTGGTGCCGCCCGGCTCGACCATTCCGCCGCGCTGCGCCTAGTCGGAGTAGCGGACGAGATCGTCGCCGGCTCACCGGTCCTCGCGGCCCAGGTGAGCGCGTGGTGATCGCCCGGTGAGCGGGGCCGGCCACGCTGGCCGGCATGACTATCTCGCCTGGACAACCACGAACAATCCTGATCTCCGGTGCCGGCATCGCCGGCCCGGCCCTGGCGTACTGGCTGCGCCGGTACGGTTTCACCCCGACGGTGGTCGAGCGGGCGCCGTCGGTCCGCGACGGTGGGTACGCCGTCGACTTCCGTGGCCCCGTCCACCTCGCCGTGCTCGATCAAATGGGCATGCGCGACACCGTCGAGCGCCTCAGCACGGGCACCGGAGACTGGTGGCAAGTGGACGCCCGGGGCCGCCGGCTCGTCCGAATGCCGGCCGAGCAGACCGGTGGCGACATTGAGGTGCTTCGCGGCGACCTGGCGCGGGTCCTTTTCGAGTCCACCCGGGAAGGAACCGAGTACATCTTCGGCGACTCGATCACCGCGATCTCCGACGACACCGACGGCGTGCACGTGACGTTCGAACGCGGCGAGCCCCGGACATTCGACCTCGTCGTCGGCGCCGACGGCCAGCACTCGAGGGTGCGCGCGCTCGCGTTCGGGCCGGAGGAGACGTACGTAAAGCACCTCGGTCTGTACACCGTGGTCTTCACCTCGCCCAACGTCCTGGACCTGGACCACACCGGGCTGGTCCACATCCAGCCCAACCGGCTTGTCGCCGCCTACAGCGCGCGCGGCAACACCGAGGCCAAGGTGATGATGTACTTCAGCTCGCCGCCGCTGGCGTATGACCGCGACGACCTCGGCGAGCAGCGGGCCATCGTCGCGCGGACGTTCGCCGAGGTCGGCTGGCAGACGTCGAAGTTGCTCCAGCTGATGGCCATTGCGCCGGACTTCTACCTCGACGCGGCCAGTCTGGTCACGATGGACGCCTGGACCCGGGGCCGGGTGGCCCTGGTCGGCGACGCGGCGTACGGCTCCTCATCGCTGTCGGGCATGGGCAACGGGCTGGCCGTGGTCGGGGCGTACGTGCTCGCCGGCGAACTCGCCACGGCGCAGGGCGACCACCGGGTCGCGTTCCAACGGTACGAGAGCACCATGAGGTCCTATGTGGATGGTTGCCAGAAGCTCGCCCGAAGCGTCGCCGCCCACATGCTGCCGGGAAGCCGGTTCGCGGCGGGGATGAGCTTGAAGATGCAACGGCTCTTGCCTTTCCTCGCGGACATGCCGGCGAAGATGGCCCGCCGGGCGGCGAGCGCCATTACGCTGCCGACCTACCCGGAGTGACGGCGTCGAGGGCACCCCACGATCGGCGTCGTCCGCACAGTCTCGCCTAGCGTGGGCATCCAAACCTCGTGAGAACATCCTCGCCACCGTTCGAGATCTCATTCCAACCGCCAGTCTGATGATCACGCCCGGGCGCTGGACTTGATCAAGCGAGCGTCAGCAATCCTGTAACGTCGATCAGCCAGGGGCGGCCAACCGGGCGAGGCGGCTTGCACAAAGCGCAATCTTCACGAGCGGTTTCGTCTCGGCGCCGCGTCTCCAATCGGGTGCTGCGGAGTACGACGCATGCTGCGTGCCCAACAGTTGGGGATCTAAGTTTCTGCGGGTGACCCGAGGGAAGTCGAACCCCTGACCCCACACTGCCAGCGCGAGGCAGGCCGTTCGACATGGTTTGCTCCGGCTCGGCGCCTCGGACGCCGCGCCGCGACCGGAGCGGTCGGTGGCGGGCGTGGACGGTATCGATGATCATGCCCTGGCGCGGCGCGGAGTCATGTGCGCCCGGCAGGGTAGCCTGAGCATCGATCTGCGGGTGCGACCCGAGGTGACCAGGTGCAGGTGCGGCTTCTAGGACCAGTCGATGTCGTTGTCGACGGCATCGCGCGTTCGGTCGCCGGCTTTCGGCGCAGGGCGGTTCTGGCCGTGCTCGCGCTGCGGGCCGACGACATCGTCAGCGTCGACCACCTCGTTGAGGTCGTCTGGGGGGAGAACGCGCCTCATACCGCTGCGGCCACCCTGCAGAACCACGTCTCGTACTTGCGTGGCGTTCTCGGTGCGCGATCCGCAATTGTGGCACGTCCGCCCGGGTACACCCTCACCATCGCGCCGGACGCCACTGACATCGAGGTCGCCGAACGCCTTATCCGCCAAGGCAAGCAGGCCACCAATTCGGTCGAGCGCGCGACAACGTTACGGGCCGCCGTGAGCCTCTGGCGCGGGCGGCCATTAGCCGATGTTGCTGGCCACCCCTGGCTCGACCGGCACGCCGAGCGCCTGGCAGACCTCCATCTGGTCGCCACACGCGCATTGGTCGAGGCGCGGCTGGATCTCGGCGAACACGAGCAGCTCGTCCTCGAGCTGCAGCGGCTGTCGGACGAGCACCCGTACGACGAACAGCTCTGTGGTCAACTCATGCTCGCGCTCTACCGCGCTGGCCGGCAAGCCGATGCGCTGGCTTCGTATCGGGAGTTGCGCCGCAGGCTCGACACGGACCTCGGTATCCATGCGGGCCAGGCGTTACGTGACCTCGAGGCCAGAATCCTCCAGCAGGACGGCAGTCTCGCCCTGGCGCCCGCGATCGCATCGACAACGACCGCAACCGGACCGAGACCAGCGCAGCTTCCACCGGCGGTGCACTCGTTCGCTGGCCGCGAGCGCGAACTGGCCCTCCTCGACGCGGTGCTGACGAAGGGCGTGCGACATCCGGACGAATCCACGGCGGTCCTCATCTGGGCGGTATCCGGTACGGCTGGCGTCGGCAAGACCGCCCTGGCGGTGCACTGGGCGCATCGTGTCGCGGCACTGTTCCCCGATGGTCAGCTGTACGTGAACCTCCGAGGGTTCGAGCCGGGCGGATCGGTGATGGGTCCGGCCGAAGCGATATGGCCGTTCCTGGACGCGCTCGGCGTACCCGTGGAGCGGATCCCGACCGGGCTGGATCAGCAGGCGGCCCTGTACCGCAGCCTGCTCGCCGGCAAGCGGGTGCTGGTGGTGCTCGACAATGCCCGCGACGTCGAACATGTACGCCCGTTGCTGCCCGGCACACCAGGATGCGCTGTCCTGGTCACCAGTCGCGACCAGCTCACCCCGTTGGTCGCCACCGAAGGCGCGCATCCGCTGACCCTCGACCTGCTCGACATGGACGATGCGAGTGAACTGCTGAAGCGGCGCCTTGGTGCGGACCGCGTGGCGGCCGAGCCCGGCCCGGTTCAGGACATCATCACGGCATGCGCCCGGCTGCCGCTGGCTCTCGCAATCGTCGCTGCCCGGGCCGCGATACATCCTGACTTCCCGCTCGCGCAGATCGCGGCCGAGCTTCGTGACACGCGTGGTGCGCTGAACGGCCTCGACGGCGGCGACAGCGGTACCGACATACGCCACGTCTTCTCCGGGTCGTACCGCACGTTGAGCGCCGATGCCGCGCGACTCTTCCGATTGCTCGGCGTGCACCCCGGGCCTGACATCTCCGAGGCGGCCACGTCCAGCCTCGCCGGGATATCCCGCGACCTGTTGCGGCCGCTGCTGACAGAGCTGACCCGCGCGAATCTGCTCACCGAGCATGTCCCGGGTCGGTACACCTTCCACGATCTGCTCCGTGCATACGCAGCGGAGCAGGCGCACACCCTGGACAGCGAAGAGGTTCGCCGCGCGGCTCGGCACCGGACGTTCGACCACTACCTGCACTCCGCAAGTGCCGCGGCGCGCGAGCTCGCACCCCAACGGGAGCACATCGCACCGGCCTTGCCGCAACCCGGAGTCACCCCGGAGGGCCCCGCCGACCACGACGCCGCGCTGGCCTGGTTCGCCGCAGAGCACCCGGTGTTGGTCGCCGCCACCGCCAGCGCGTCCGCGAACGGCTTCGAGAAGCACACCTGGCAGCTGGCCAAGATGGTAGTCACGTTCTTCGACCGTCGCGGGTTGTGGCACGACTGGGTCAAGGTACAGACCATCGCCGCCAGTGCCGCCCGACGGGTGGGCGACCGCGAAGGGCAGGCGCACGCACTCAACGGTCTTGGCCTTGGCTACGCCCGGTCCGGACGGCCGGATGACGCCAAGCCTCGCTACGAGGACGCGGTGGCCTTGTTCGCGGCGATCGGCGATCAGGTCGCTGAGGCGCGTACCCACCTCAACCTGGCCTCCGTGTTGGAGCGCCTCGGGCACCTTGTCGATGCGGTCCGCCACGCTGAGCATGCCCTCGACCTCTTCCGTTCCGCCGGTCATCGGGGCGGGCAAGCGAGCGCGCTCAACGCGGTGGGCTGGCTTCACGCGTTGCGTGGCGACCACGTGCAGACCCTGCGTTACAGCGAGCAGGCCCTCACCTTGCATCAGGTGGCCGCCGACCGGCTGGGCGAAGCAGCCGCCTGGGACAGTCTCGGCGTCGCCCATCAGCACCTCGGCGATCACCAGCAGGCGATCGTCTGCTTCAGCAACGCTCTGGACCAGCTGCGCGATCTCGGGTACCGCTATCACGAGGCTGAGGTTCTCGCCCATATTGGCGATACCCATAACGCCGCCGGAGACCTCGGCGCCGCGCGAGCCGCGTGGCGCAGGGCCCTGACCATACTGGACCAGCTCGCCCATCCCGACGCCGAGCAGGTCCGGAGCAAGCTCGGTCAGGCTGGGTCGTGAAGCGCCTGTCAAAGCCAATCGCATATACCCGACAGCGTTCCTACCGCCGTTGTCCGTTCCTTTCCGCGCCATTCCAGCCCGATTCCAGGCTCGCGCAACACCCTGTGCGTGCGTGAAATGGCGTTCGACGAGAAAGGGCGTGATCACACATGAAGACAACCACCTGGCGCATCGGTGCCTTGGCGGTCATCACCGCAACGGCCGTGGCAGTGACCGGGATCGTGCTCTCTCAGCGGTCTGGACGATCGACCACCGCTGAGCTGGTCGTCGACGGCGGCTCGACCGCGTCTCCGCCCCCACCGGGAGCCGCCTCCGGCGAGGCAGCCGCACCGCCCCAATCCGGATCGCCCCGACCCGACCCGACGGCTCGAACCGGCCCGAGCATCATGAACGACACACCGTCCGACCCGGTCCCGTCGCCGTCGAGCGGCACCGGCGCTGGGGAGTACCAGTTCGACCCGAACAAGCAAGCCATCTTCAATGCGCCTTATGTCAATGCGCCGACGGAGAACCTCAAGTCCGTGTCGGCCGCCATGGTTCTGCGCTGGAGGAGTGTCACGGCGGTGGTCACCCTGCAACCGAAGCTGAACCTGAGCGCACCGGTGGACGTCAGCATCCTTTTCGGCGTCCAGCGCATCACCCAGACCTACAACAACTCCAGTGGAAACAGGTTCGTATCCAACTTCGACGCCAAGGATGGGCTGAAACGCCCCGAGAACATCGTCGTCAGTCTCCTCGAGAGAGGAGGGAACGGCATAAACATCCCGCACAACTTCACCTGGACCGTGAACATCGAACCGCTTTACGACGTCAGCACCGGCCCGCTCGACCTCAGCCTGGTGAACGACTGCGACGACATCGGCAACAGCGAGCCGATCATCAGCTGGCGCTTCCCCGCCGGCGACACCCGCCGGGTGGACCTTTCCATGTCCGGCGGTCAGACCATTCGGGTCGACTCGTTCGCCCGGGCCTACGCGGAAGTGAGTGTGTCAGCGAACGTGCGGGAACCGACGTTCAACTTTGTCGAGGACGATGTCGACTTTCTGCCTACATTCATTTCCTACGACCCCCCACTGGCCACCGTGCCGTTGCTGCCGGGCAGGACGCACACGATCGCGACAAGGATCTACGCGAGGAACGACAACTATTGCTCGGCAAACATCAGCTATGTGATCAGGTACCAGCTTCGCTCATACCCGAATCTCTGACGACAGAAGGGTTTTCAGTTGCCGTTCCAAATCGTCGATGACCAATGTGAGCAGGACCGTGATCACAAGACCATCGGCCTAGACCTATCTTTCCTGTTCAATCCGTAAAGGACGCAGAGGTCGTCGTGGAGAGGTTCGAGCACGGAGTCGGCCTCCCCGGTGTTGCCGTCCCGCGAGCAGTAAGAGACCGATACTGCGGCGCATGTCCAGCGCAATGAGTGAGGCATCGCCGTGCGCTGCACGTGCATCGGACAGCACCTCCTCTAACTGTTGGCGGGCGGCGGTCACCGATCGCGGGCGGGGGCGGGGGGGACCGGACGTGGCAGTCCACAGAAGTGGAGCCGAGGGGACTCGAACCCCTGATCCCCACACTGCCAGGAACGCAACAGTTCTGTCACGGAGTCATCCGTGATGCCGATGCATCCACTGAGCAGCGCGGCCATAGCGATTGGGTTGCTATCCAGTACCACCGAGGGTCGCGCCATCCCAGGAGTTGGATCTTCACCTGTGAGCATGTCTGTGAGCACGCCCAGTGTGGGAAGCCAGATGACACAGCGTCCCGCTCGCACGGAGCTCACGCCACACCGCGTGCTGACCGTAGGCGCGCCCGCATTCCGTCCCGCGAGCCATGTCGGCCGCACGGTGTCATCGGCCACTACGACGAATCGCGGCAACCCAACTGATGAGTCCTAACCTAAGGGGACGACTGTATCTCGCGGCCAGGTGGCATCGGATTGGCCCAATCGATCTGATCCAACACCCCACAGGGCCGACTTCCCAAGGAATATCGGCGGCGGCCCTCTCCCAGTTGGTCGGGCGTTTCCGAGGCCATCGCGCGTAGCAAATTGTTCTAGATCTTGCGTGTGGAGGTCTTCGGCAGGTCGATGAACGAGAACTGCTTGGGCAACCTTGAACCCGGCAAGCCGTTGTCGGACGTGCGCGGCCAGCACGGCCGGATCCACTGTAGACCCGGCCCGAAGGGTCACGTACGCTATCGGGACTTCGCCCCAACGCGGGGCGGGTCGTCCGACGACGGCGCTCTCGAGTACGTCTGGATGGCTATCCAGAGTCTGCTCGACCTCGACGAAGGCGATGTTTCCACCCCCAGAGATGACGATGTCTCTGCGCCGGTCGCGGATCTCGGGCCAGGTCGCGGGGCCGTCTAGCGCCAGGCGCCCCGCGCTGAGCTGTCCGCTCGCTCACGTTTCAGCGACGGCGATGACGGCGCATCCCGTCGACTTTGGACGCGAACTCGCGGGGGCGCAGGATCGGCGTACCGCGCCAAGGCGACATCGAGGTGAGGTCGGTGTCCTCCGACACGACGAGCAGCGCGCCGACTTCGGCTGCGAGATCCAGGATGAGGTTGTCCTCGTGGTCGCGGCTGTCGTGGACGGTCACAGGCGGGTCGACGATGCCGCCACCGCTGTGGTCGGTCACCTCCGCCAGCACGCTGAGATAGAGCTCCACCTTATCTTCTGTCCACTTGAGACCCTCGGTTAGGACCCGAGCGGTGTTGTCCAGAATGTGTGGCGACAACCAGAGCCCAAACTCGGCGGCATCGACGGTGATGCCCAGACAGTCAGCACAAGCGTTCCCGGATGTAGGCGGCGGCGACGGCCAGGAGCGGAACGGGCTGTTGCCACCAGCTGCGGCCCCCACGAGGACGTTGACATCGAAGACGACGGGGATCGGTGCCATGGCTTGCGTCAGGACCGGCCCTTGACGACCCTTCGGGTCACATCCGCGACGTCGTCGAGGGTCAGACCCTGGGCCGCGAGCGTGCTCTGGCCGTACGCCTGTAACTTTCGCAACTCCTCGGCGAGCTTCACGGACCGCATGACCTTGAGCGTGGCGCGAAGGTACGCCGAACGGTTGCCGTTCCCGAAGTACTCCACCAGCTCATCGAGGACTGGCCGATCCTCGTCGGCGACCGCGAACCCCAGCGTCGACGTGCTCATAGCCTTCCTCCAGCTCACCCGTACCCGTGCTCCAGCCAGACTACTTTGACTGCATTCCAGATGCAACCTACCGCATCTGCGCGCCGACCACACCATTCGTGGCCTGGATGCCAAGCGAAGACCTGTCGTGATGTTCGGCGACGTCCTTACAGAAGGCTTCGTCGTCCTACACCGCCGAACATCGGCTCAGACCCGGGACCGATTGTCGTCGCTCCTCGATGCTCGCTGAATGTGGGCAGCGAGAGCACCATGCAATCCTCGACCGAGTCCTCGGACCCGGTCTCGACGATCCACAACGCCCGCCAAGTGTGACGCGTCAGCGGCCCGTGGAGGTGGCGGCCCATCGTCGCCGTTCGAACGGTAACGCCTCACGCGACGATCGGCGCGCCTTGCATGCCTGCGAGCCGGACCGTGGATATCGTTCGCGGCGACAGACGGTTGGTCAGGGGAGGACAGGTTGGCTGCGCACCGGTCGGCTGAGCTTCCCCCGGTTGCCCGGAGACTTCCAAACCAGGTTTGATCTTTCGAACCGAGGAAGGAAGTTATCGTGGTTGCCCCCAGGAAGTACCCGGAGGAGCTGCGGGAACGGGCGGTACGCCTGTACCGGGAGTCGGATCCCAAACCGGTGATCCGCCGGTTGGCCGAGCAGCTCAACGTCCATCCCGAGGCCCTGCGCAACTGGATCCGCCAGGACGAGGCCGACCGCGGCCAGCGCCATGACCGGCCGACTACCGACATGATCGAGGAGAACCAGCGGCTTCGCCGTGAAGTCGCGGAGCTGCGGCGGATCAACGACGTACTGCGGGCCGCCAGCGCCTATTTCGCGTCAGAGATCGGCCCGACCCGGAGGACGTCATGAGTTTTATCGACGCCCATGACTTCCCGGTCGATCTCGTACTGCGGGTCCTTCGCATTGCTCCTTCCACCTACTACGACTGGCGGGCCCGCCAGGCCGCGCCCAGCCGCCGGCAGATGGAAGACGCCGAGCTGCTGGAGATGATCGTCAAGATCCGCACGGCGCACGAGTTCGCGAGCACGTATGGCTCCCCGCGGGTGTGGCTGGCGCTGCGTCGGCAGGGCGTGCGATGCGGCCGCAAGCGCATCGAACGGATCATGCGGGAGAACGGGCTGCAGGGCGCGTTCCTGCGCAAGGGGTGGAAAGGCGGCTCCACCAAGCAGAACCCTCGCCACAGCGCTGCGCCTGACCTGGTGGACCGGGACTTCACGGCCATCGCACCGAACCGGCTGTGGGTGGCCGACCTGACGCGGATCCCTACCGGGGAGGGAGTGCTGTGGCTGGCCAGCGTGCGGGATGCGTTCGCCAACAAGGTCGTCGGCTGGGCCACCGACGCTCGCGCGGACACACAGCTGGTACTCACCGCCCTCGACCACGCCCTGCGATCCCGCAAAGTCCACGATGGACAGTTGGTGCATCACAGCGACAAAGGCTGTCAATATACTGCGCTGCGGTTCACCCAGCGCCTGCACGATGCTGGCATCGCCCCGTCCACCGGCAGCGTCGGGGATAGCTTCGATAACGCGCTGGCAGAAAATCTATGGTCGACGATAAAGGTCGAGTTGCTGTACTGGGCCGGCACCCAGTTCGCCACCCGCGCCGAGGCTGAGGCGGCCCTACTGCGCTACATCGACGGCTGGTACAACCCGCGCCGCATCCAAGAAGGCCTCAGCGGTCTCTCGCCCGACGAGTACGAGGAGATGTGGCAGCGCCAACACGACCCAGCTATCATCCACCCCGAGCCGCACCCATCCAGATAGTCAAGTCTCCGGAAAACCGGGGGAACCTCAGGCACCACGCATGAAGACGTCGGTCCTGGCATCTTTGACGCTGGGCGAGAAGGGTGAACTCCTCGACCAAGTGCTCGCCGCCGCACCTGAGTTGAGAGAGCAGGTCGAGGAACTGGCTCAGCGTCGGCTGGCCGACGAGGACCGGGCTGCCGTCGCGGCAGACGTCGAGTGGGCGATGGGCGCCCATGACATCGACGAACTCAACGGTCGCGCCGGATACCATTCCGGCCGAGGCTACGTGGATCCGGGCGAGGCTGCCGACGAGATCCTCGACGAAGCCCTGCAGCCATTCCTCGATGACCTCGCCCGGCGGGCCAAGCTGGGCCTCGCCTCAGCCGCCACCAAGATGGCAGTTGGCGTCCTATGTGGACTGTACGCCTGCCGGGATGCCAGCTCCGAGGGCCTGCTGGACTACTCCCCCGACTATGCGATCGAGCGGGCCGGCGATCTGGTTGACGAGTGCGCGAAGCTCGACGTGGCGTTGCCCGTCAACGACCTCGTTGACCTCGTGCCGGAATGGGGCAGGCTCTTCCACGCGGCCACGTCGGCAGGGCCGGCGCGGTGAAGTCGCCAGCATGGTCGCCCGCCGGAACCGTCGGCCGGTACGCATACGCCACGGCCGCATTGTCGGTATTTTGGCCCGAGTCGCAGTTCCACGCCCTGATCGCGCGTTGGCCACACCTGGCCCGCGAGGTGGGCGCCAGCTGGGATGAGCATCGCCGCACGGTGGAACGGTACTGCGCGGTCATCGAGCGGGAGGGCCTCGCGGTCAACCAGGTGCCAGCGGACCTGCGGGACTTTGTGGCGTTCCTCGTTGGCCGCGATGTCACCACACCGAGCAGGGACGACCTGCTCGCCTATCCCGACGTGCACAACGCCTCGACCGCATGGGCGGCGTGGCCACCGGACCGCACGGCCAGGTGCTGGTGCGGATCGGGGCGCAAGTACAAGCAGTGCTGCCGCCCGTACGGCCTGGGCAGCCTGGAGGCAGATTGACGCCGCCGTCTACTGCTGATCGCTGTGCCGGGCGGACCACCGTTGCTTTGCCCGGTCCAGGAATGACGGCTCGTCGCTTGGGCCGGATCCACCCAACAGCGCCTCGAATCCGGGCAGGAACAACCGCAGGCCACCGTGCTCGGTGTACACGTCGGCCACGACCCTCCTGCCACCGCAGGTGCAGGCCCGCCTTCTCATAGCATCGTTTCGCCCGCTCGAGATGAGCCAGCGCGGCGCCGTACTGCTTGCGCTTACGGGCCCTGAGGATGCGCGACGCCTGCCCCCACCAGATCCGCGCCGCCTGGTCGGCGTGATGTTTTCCAGCTTCGTCGCCGCGGTCTCGCAACGACCGGGGATCGCGGGCGGCCACCACCGAATGGAGTCCATTGTGGAGTTGGACGAAGGCGGCGAACTGCTGTGGCGCGACGAACTGGTCGCCGGGCGCTACCACGAGGAGCCCGGGCGGCTACACCAGGACACCCGGATTCGGTATGCCGGCACGACCGTTCTGAGCCAGGACCTCGCGCTGGGACCCGAGTCCGAATGGGCCAGCCCGGCCGTACGGGGCGGCTCTCGTGTCACCGGCAACCTCGTGATCGTCTCGACGGTCTGGGACCCGCCACCCTTGGCGGCCGCGGTCGCCGGCGCCGCCCGAATGCCGCTGGCTGGGCCGGCAGTCATGTGCGCCGGAGTGGCCGACGACGTACCGACGCTTCGGCGCACGTTGGCCGATCTCGCCCCGCCGGCGTGGCTTCCGATGCCCCGCTAGCTAGCCGTACCGGACACGAGGGCGCCCCGAGGATCCTGATGATGGCCATTGCCCGCCGGCCGCCATGCTTCTGTCAAGTGCTTGCAACGATCGTCGAGTTCTTGCATTGCGCGATGGTTTCGGGTTTGGCACACTGCTGCATCGCCTGCCCGCCGAACAATGAGGTGCTGACGATGCTTGACGAAGGTGTCCAGCCGGACGAGATCACCGTGCCGGTGCTGCCCTGTGTGGCACCGGAGGAAACCCTGGCCTTCTGGCGTGCACTGGGCTTCGCCGTGACCTACGAGCAGACGAAGCCCTACCTATACCTGGCGTTCCGGTGGCGCGGTTTCGACCTGCACTACGGACGCGCGTCCAACAACGTGGACCCGTCGCTGGAGAACACCGGCGGGTGCCTGGTAATGGTCGATACGGTCGCGCCGTACCACGCAGCGTTCGCCAAGGCGATGCGCCGCACGTACGGGAAGGTGCTTGCCAAGGGGCTACCTCGGATGACCCGGTTCCGACCCGGTGCCTCACGGTTCACCGTCATGGACCCGTCGGGAAACTCGATCATCTTCATCCAGCGGGACGAGTCCACGGAGGTGGAGTACGGCGGCTCCAAGAAGCTCCAAGGGCTTGCCCGGGTTCTGGACAACGTCCGGATCCTGCGCGAGTTCAAAAACGACGACTGGGCCGCCTTCCGGGCCCTGAGCTCGGGACTGCGCCGCCACGGCGACGGCGCAGCGGCCGTGGAGCAGGCAGTGGCGCTGGCGGTGCTCATCGAGCTGTCGACGGCACTGGAGGAATCGGAACGGGTACCGGAGTGGGCCGCCAGGCTTCGGCGACTCAGCCTGACCATGGAGGAGCATGGTCGGGTCGAGTCCGCCGTCGCCGACCCCACGCTGCTCGAGCGGTGGATGCCCGCCACGGCCTGACGCACCGGCCACCGTGCGACGCCGATGTGGATAAGGAGGCAAGGCGCCTGCCTTCGCCAGGAGCGTGGTCGGTGCAGACAATGTGGCCCGCGTGCTCGCGTCTATTTTCGCGGTACTTGTCCGCATCGACGCGAAAGTGGAGCCACGCGAGGGGCAATCGGGTGGTCCCTTCCTCCTGGCAGATGACATGGGTCCTCGACGCCATGGCCGAGTGGCAGTGCCGCCCGCTCGACTCGGTCAGGTCGGCCTTGTGCAGCAGTACGCCGTCGGGGAAGGTATGGCAACCAGAATCGTCAGTTCGTGTATACTCGACAAAAACTGTGGCACGTACTGAAGGTGACTCCATGCGATTGCCGCCGCTGGATCCGGACCTTCGTCTCACCGCAGACGTAGTGATCCTCACGTTGCGGGATGGACGTGCACATTTGCTGCTGATCGAGCGGCGTTATGCGCCGTTCCGCCGCAAGCTGGCCCTGCCTGGCGGGTTCGTGGCACCGACAGAGTCGGCGGAACAGGCGGCCTTGCGCGAACTGCGCGAAGAGACCGACATCGATGGCACGGAGCTGCACCTCGAGCAGGTGCGCACGTACAGCCGACCCGACCGTGACCCGAGAGGCAGGATCGCTACCGTCGCCTTCCTCGCCATCGCTCCCAACCTGCCCGAGCCATCCGGTGGGACCGACGCGCGACGGGCGACCTGGACACCGATCGACGACGTGCTGAGCGGAGCCGTGTCGCCGGCGTTCGACCACTTCGAGATCGTGACCGACGCTGTAGAGAGGGCACGCGCCAAGCTGGAGAACACCTCCTTGGCCACCGCCTTCTGTGCTGAACCGTTTACGATCGCCGATCTGCGGCGGGTCTACGAGGCCGTATGGGACACGACGCTCGATCCCGGCAACTTTAGCCGCAAGGTGACGAACACCGAAGGTTTCGTTGTGCCCACCGGTCAGGTGCGCGAGGGTGAGCGGGGCCGCCCGCCGGCTCTCTACCGCCGTGGTACCGCGGTGACTCTCTACCCGCCGATACTCCGGAGTACCGTAGTCGCCGCGAACGCTCCACAGTCGACGTAGGAGGGTTTCCTCCCCACCAACCGCAGGTCGGCGGAGAGGAAACCCTCCCCTCAAGTACGTGTCCTATGTGGACTAGTTGTCCCAGTTAAGGACGTTGGCGAGGACCGTGGGCGAGGCGGTGGCCGGTACGGCCGCCACGATGGTCCCGGTCGCGACCGCGACCATCGAGACCAGGGCCAGCAGGAGACGACGCATGGAAGTGCGCATGGAAGTGCCTTTCAGGAGGTGACTGTGAGGAGGTGCTGGCCGCCCGACCTGACCGCCATGGCCGGCCGAGCCGGTACGACCGCCCCACGTGTCGCGGCGTCCCGCAGCACGTAGCGCGCTGGTGCGTCCACCAGGCCTGACATCGATCCAGTGCAGAACCCGGCCGTACGCTCACGGGGTCAGCACCGTTGATATCACACTGACAATAACTCAGAACCTAGTTCTGGTCAATAGGACAAGAAAGAGGGAGCAGGGTTGTCGTCACCCGCTCGACGGCGGTATCTGTCCACGATGGACACGGTCAGCGTCGGGCAACCGCATTAGGTCGTACAGTCGCTCGACGTGGTTGCGAACGGCCTCGGCCTCCCCTTGGTCACCGGCGGAAACCAACGCATCGGCGAGCGTCGCCAGCGCCGTCGCCTGAAGGAAGACTGCGTCGCCGCCGGCGAAGCACTCAGCCGCGTGCTCCAGAGCCGCGATGCGCTGGTCGTGCAACCCCATCCGGTCATAGGCGGTGGCCAGCGTGAGCTGCACGCGGCCCTCCAGGGTTGCGTCGGCGACCTCGGCGGCCAGCGTCGCCGCCTGGCGCAGGTGTGCCACGGCAGCGCGGAGGTCTCCGCGCGTTAGCGTCAGTTGGCCGCGCGCGTGTACGGCGTAGGCGTGCCCCGTTCCGGTGGCGCCGTCGAAGGCGTCGAAGAGGTCTTGGAACGCCGCAGCCGCCGCGTCGGCGGAGTTCGCGGCTAGCTGCGCCTGGCCCAACCAGTATCCGGTCAATGCCAGCGCGTCCGCCCGGCCCAACTCGCGCACGACCGCCTGCGCACGTTCGAAGTCACGCAGCGCCGCGGGGATGTCACCGCGGTCGAGGTGGGTGTGGCCGAGGAACCGCAGCGCCTGCCACCGTCCGAGCGGGTCTCCGCTGTGTTCGTAGTTGTCGAACGCTCGGCTGAACAGCCTCAGCGGCGCGTCGAGCTGGCCCCGCCGGCGCAGCGCATTGCCTAGCGTGCGCTCCGCGATCGCGAGCCCGTGCCGGTCACCGCTGGAGGCCAGCAAATCGATTGCGCGCTCGAGCTGGTTCGGGCCCGAGACACCGCTCCCGGGCCGGCTCGCGACCAGAATCGGCTGGCCCAGACCGACGAGCATCACCGCCTCACCGCGGCCATCCGCCACCGCCTGGCAAGCCTGCAGCGCGATCGTGTGCGTGGTGAGCCAGTCGTCGAAATGCCGGGCGAGCGCATAGAACTCGTGCGCGGTGAAGGCGAGGTCCCAACAGACATCTGTCAGACCGATGTCCGCGCAGTGCGCGACACTCGCCCGGATGTTCCCGCGCTCGCGTTCGAACCAATCCCGCGCCTGCATCACACTTCCCGGCACCGCCACGCCCATCGGCGGCGACCACTGCGGGGACGGTGAGTGCACGATCTCGAAGTCGCCACCGTTGACGCACCGGTGGGCGATGCGTGCCAGACTAAGCAGTCCGCCGTACGCCTGGGTCAGGATCCGCCCCCGGTCGGCCTGCGCTACCTCCCGGTCGGCCAGGCGGCCGGCGAAGTCTCTCGTGAGATCGTGGAAGCGGTAGCGCCGGGCCGCACCGGCAGGCTCGACCATGTGGTATTCGACGAGTTGGGACAGCGCGCGCTCCGGGTCGGTGCCGGTGCCGTCCAGTACCGCCGCCGCCGTCCAGATCTCGAAGTCGACCAGGTGCGTCAAGCCCAGGCACAGGAACAGCTGCCGAGCCGGTCCGTCGAGCCGCTCAAACCCCGCTCCCACGCTGCGACTCACGGAGCGCGGACCGTACTCGATCGCGTCCGTGCCCTGGCGCGCGAGGCGCTCGACGAGCTCGGCGATAGGCAGGGGATAGTCACGGACGTACTGCGATGCGGCCACCCGCAGCGCCAACGGGAGGCCCGCGCACAGGTACACCGCCTGCTCGACCGCGGCGTCGGTGGCAGAAAGCTCGATCCGCGATCCGTGCACGACGGCGAGGAAGAGCGCCGTCGCCTCGGCCGGGTCGAGCTCGGTCACGGTGGGCAAGTGATGGACCCCGTCCACATCGGGAAGCAGCCGCCGTGCCGTGACGATCACCGCACAGCCCGCGCCACCCGGAATCAGGTCGCGCACCTGCTCCTCGTCCCGAACATCGTCCAAGACCAGGAGGAGGCGACGGTCAGCGACGAGCGTCCGGTACATCCGCACGCGATCGGCCGACGCCTCGGGCACCCGGCCGACCCCAAGCGAGCGCAGGATGTCCGCGAGGATGTTGTCCGGATCGGCAGGACGGTCAGTGCTGCCACGCAGCTCGGCCACCACCTGGCCGTCCGGATAGGAGTCTGCGACCTGGTGCGCGATGTACTGGGCGAGGCTCGTCTTGCCCATGCCGCCGGCGCCGGCGACCACGAGCACGGGTGGCGCCGGGCGCTGGGTGCGCCGCAGCAGCCAGACCGCCTCCGCCACGGACTGCTCGCGTCCGACGAAGTCCGGCAACGGCGCGGGGAGCTGGCGGGGCATGGTGCGCTTGACCGACCGATCCGTCACGGGCGCGCCCATGGCCGCCTCGAGGCGCGCGATGGCCTGCTCGTCGCCCGAGGCGATCGCGTAGTTGAGGTCGCGCACGGATTTCTCGGGCCGGGTACCCATCTCCCGGTCGAGCGCCTGTTCGTACGTCCGGTAGGTCACGTTGGCGGCCGCGCGGTCCCCACAGCGGTACTGGGCGATCATCAGCAGCTCGCACAGCCTCCGGTCCGTCGGGTACTCGGCCACGAGACCCGACAGCTCCGGCAGGACCCGGTCGTGGCCCCGGCGGGCGAACTCGAGCTCGGCCAGGCGGACCGCGACCCGTCGCCGCCGGTCCTCGAGGCCGCGAGACGAGGCGGCGAGCAGTTCGTTGTCCACATTGGACCCGACGTGCGGGCCCTGCCACAGTCCCAACGCGGTCCGCAGCAGGCGGATCTCGCCGTCGCCGTCGCCAGCCGCCTTCGCCTCCTCGGCGCGTACCGTGAGCCGGGCGAAGCGCAGGGCATCGAGCTCATCCTCACGCGCCCGCAGCACATAGCCGAACCCTCGGACGGTCTCGAGCTGATCGCGGCGGCCGACCGCATCGAGGAGCGTGCGGATCTCGCCAATCCGCTTATCCAGTTGGACCCTGGGCGCCTCACTGTCGCCCCACGCCACCCGCAGCAGCTCGGTCGACGACACGGGGTGGTTGGCTCGCAGGAGCAGGGCGAGAAACACGGTGCGCACGTGCCCTCCCGGCACACGGACAGGCCGCTCACCGCCGACGTCCAGCGTTCCCAGCACGCGGTAGAGCACCCGCCCGCTCCGTCCGTCCGATCGCGACTGCACACCGTGACCGGGCTCCGCGGCGCCGCCGCACCACCCCGCTCGGTCGTCGCGGTGGCCGGACGCCGCGTGCACCGGGCACCGGGCACCGGGCACCGGAGAAAACCGGAAGCCTGTCGGTGCAGGCTAGCTGAATGACTCTGCGGAGTCACATCCATTCAATCGGTGATGGGCGGACCACATCACCCGTTGGCGCCCGTGGCGATCAGCTGCGGTCACTGGCGTCGGACGCCGAGACGCGCTCGGTCCAGTGTTGACCTCGTGGACTGCCTGGTTGTTGACATCGGCGTGGGTCCCCGTGCTCGTGGTCCACGCTCGACTGCCTGACGTCCTGTTGGCCGCAGCCCTGTACGGCACCGCGCACGGCGCCGTCTGGGCGACCGTGCGGGCGCGCCGGGCGGCACGGCTGGAGGCCGCCGTGCCGAGGTGGATGGTCGAACGCCGCGTGCACGGCAATCTGGACAGCGCGGGTGCCTGGCCCAGTGGAGAACTCTGGCCCCTTCGCTCCGTCGGCCCGGGCGGCGCCGTGGCCGGAGCCCGGACGGGTGTCGCGTTGACAACCCTCCTCGACGACCCACGCGTACGTCTGTTCCATGGCGTACGGGTCGCCGGGCGGCCTGCACCCCTGGTGGCCCACGCCGTGCTGCGGCGACGGCGGATCGTCTTTGTCGCGACCGTGGTCTGGCCGCCGGGGCGCTACCACATGGCCGCCGACGGGCGGGTGCACTGCGACGGCGTCTACATCGGCCAATCGATCCAGCCGTTGCGCGCCGCCGTGCGCGTATGGAGGGACCGGTTACCTGGCCATCGGGTCGGCGTGGTGGTCGTCGTCCATCGTGCTGGTCCCGGCGACTACTCCCTTCCCGCCCATGTGCCGGGCGAGATCGACTGGACGATGGCGGAGGATGCGGTGGACGGGCTGCAGGCTGGCCGGGCGGGCCACGGCGGCGTCAGCCGCGCTGCCCTGTGTGCGCTCGCGACCGCGACGGAGGGCTCCTCGCAGGCATCGGAAGGTTACCGGTAGGAGCGGCTGAGTTAATGGGCTCCACCGGCACGTCGAGGTTGGAGCACTGATGGTCATTCGGACGGGATTGCAGATCGCCGATCTTCTCGCGCTGGAGTACGTGCAGCTCAAGGAGGAGCAGAGGCTGCGCATCGGCACGCGCGACAACCTGCTCTACGCGACCCTCGGCTGCTACGCGGCGGTGGTGGCAGGCGTCCTCCAGACCGGGGATGTCCGCGTGGCTCTTCTTCTGCCGGCGCTCTGCCTGATCCTGGGCTGGACCTACCACGTCAACGACAACCGGATCACCGCCATCGGCCGCTACGTCGAATCGACGATCGTCCCGCGTTTGAGGTCAATCACGAGGTCGCGCGTGCCGATCCTCGCGTGGGAACGGGCCCACCGCACGGATCGGGACCGGCGGGCCCGCAAGGTGTGGCAGACGAGCGTGGACCTGCTCGCGTACGTCGTGCCGATCGTTGCGGCAGTCGGCACCGTCGCGGCGAGCACCCGGATGTCGCTACCGGTAGCAGCATTGGCGACCGCCGAGGCGGTCGCAGGGGTTCTGCTGGCGGCAGCGATTCTCACCCAGGCGGTGCGTGGGGCGCGCATGGCCTAGGTTGGGGCCCGGGCGGACGGTGGGGGCCGTCCGCCCCGACGCCCACTCCCGGTAACCGATCGACCACATCCTGATCCGCGCTTCGGTGCTCGGCACTCCCGATCATCCACAAAGGTTGGACCGCTCGGCGGCTCAAAATGCATCTATATTCATATCCCACACAAGGCAAGAAGGAGCACCCGTGCCTTCCGAACCCCGTCAAAATCAGAATCGTTACCGCGATCCCCGCGGAGCTCGCCGCCGTCATGGCGCTGCTCGACAACCCGACACGAGAAGTCCTCTGACGACGACCGATCGCCCTACTTCGTCGGCACGATGCCATCGGCACGGAACGGCGCCGCGCACTCCATCGTGGTCACGGCGATGACGCGCGCCGGTACCGACGTCGCGGCGGCCCTCACCACGAACCTCACCCGCAGCCATCCCACAGTCGGCCTCGTCATCATGTGCGGCATCGCCGCCGGCATACCGAGCACCGACCCAGCCAAGCACGTGGCGCTCGGCGACATTGTCGTGGCGACGTAGGGGACGTCAACTACGACCACGTGGACGTACTCGACGATCGCGAGGTCCACCGCGAGGGCATCTCGAGGCCCTCACCGCTGCTGACCAGCGCGGTCACCGTCCTTCGAGCTGAGGAGATGAGCGGGAGGCGACCGTGGGAGGTTTGGCTCGATCCGGCGGCGCACGGGCTGCCACCACAGTTCGCCCGGCCCGGCGGCGCGGACGCCCCGTCCGATCCCTCGCGGCGGCCCGGCTGGCCGAAGGTCCACTATGGACACATTGGCAGCGCGGACAAGTCCCTGCGCAGCGCGGCGTTCCGCGACGCGGTGGCCGCGAAGCACGACCTGCTCGCCGTGGAGATGGAGGGCCAGGGCATCGGTAACGGAGCTTTCCTCGGCGGCCGGGAGTGGTTCGTCATCCGCGGCGTGAGCGACCACGGAGACAGCGCCACTGGTCAGGCATGGCGGCAGCCGGCGGCACTCGCCGCGGCGGCCTTCACCCGGGCGCTGCTCTGCTACACCGATGTGATCCCGCCGCGCACCCCGGTATCCGGTGGCCAGGGATCGAGGACGCGCAGCACCGACGGCGGGGCCGGGCAGCCGGGATGGGGTCAGCACAGCAGTGTCCACCTCGACGCTGGCCACGATCAGATCGTCAACGGGCCGGTCGTGGGGGGTAACTACTATGGCTGATCAGCCGCCGCAGCCCCCCGCGGCCGGCCGCGACGCGGGCCCGCCCGCGGGCACCAGCCCCGCACCGCCGCCAGCCGCCGAGCCGGCCGAAGGCGCACAGCCCACGCCGGCGGCCGATGCGCCGGCAGTGGACAGCGCACCCGATGACGACGCCATCAAAGACGACGACCACGCCGACGCCCAGTGGGCTCGACGCGACGATGTGAGGGCTGGCATGCGCGCCCTCGGCGTGCAGCAGTCGGGTGTCTACATCACAGCGAACTCGGCGGTCTTCCACGCCGCGGTCGTCGGCGGGAACTACGCTGGCACCGCGGCCGCACGCCCCCTCTTGGAACAGATCGCCCGCACCACCATCAGCGAGATCGATGCATGCTTCGTGCAGCCTGACGGGTTCGGTGCACTCCACGCCGCGCTGACCGAGCGGCGGCTGATCGTCCTGCGGGCGCACCGGCGTTGGGGGCGCACGACGCTCGCGATACGGCTGCTGAGCAGTACCGGTGTCGAGAAGGTCCACGAACTGCGCACCGACGCCCCGCTGGTCGACCTGCGCTCCGAGGACATCCCCCGTGGCGGCGGCGTCCTGGTGGACGGGCTCAGCGCAGTGCAGGCCGCCGAGCTGCGCTTCATGGATCTGCAGCGAATCTGCGACTGGTTGATTGCCGCGCGCAGCTTCGCGGTCCTGGTGGTCGACTCGACCGCGCACCTCAGCGACCCCGCCGTCGGCCGCACCGTGCTGGAGCTGACTGCCCCGCCCAAGGCACGGGAGGTCGTCCTGCGACACCTGAAGTCGGCGCTGCCCGGGCGCCGGGACGACGAGATCCAAGAGATGATCGATGTCCCGCGCATCGCCGAACTCCTCCTGAACGTGCCGGCCCAGGCGTATGACGTCCAGCAGCTCACGCAGCTCGCCGGCGACGTCGTCGAGCTCAACCGCGGTGCCATCACGCTCGACGAGGTGCTGACTCGCTACAAGCTGCGCTCCAACCTGGAGATCGGAGACTGGTTCAAGGACCTCTCTGAAGCGGCGGTCGCCACCGCCCTTGCGGTCGCCGCGCTGCAAGGGATGCCGTTCGAGTCGATCTCCAGCGCGGCCCGCCGCTTGGAAGACGCCTACCTCGACAAGTACGGCGACCGCGCTGGCCGTCGTCCACGGCAGACCCGGACCGAGCGGCTCAACGCCGCCCGCACCGCACTCACGACGACGATCCAGCGCACCCGCTACGGGTCGGTGCCGACGCAGGTGGCGGCGTTCCTGGACGAGAGCCTGCCGCCGCTGGTCCTCGACCATGTCTGGTACGAGTACGACTCCGACCGAGATCTGCTCCTCGACTGGCTGCGCCAGATCGCGCAGGACCCGTCCCCGTCGGTGCGCACCCGAGCAGCCATGGCCCTGGGGTACCTCGCCTGCCATGACTTCGACATGATCTGGCGCGAGGTGATCGTCGGTTGGGCCGCCAGCGGCGACCACGACCAGCGGGAGCGGGCGGTCGCCGCGCTGGCGATCCCGGCCCGCCATCACCGGACCCAACAACTGGTCCTCAACCTGGTCGCCGACTGGGCGGCTCGCTCCAACTGGCGGCTGCGCATCGCAGCCGTACGTGCGCTCGGCACTGCGGTCGGCCCGCTCGTTCCCGGCGGCCCGGACGCCCCGCTGGCCGAGCTCGCGAAGGACGCCGGCGCGGCGACCGCAATCGCGATCGGCGACAGCTTCGCGGAGCTGATGCTCGACGCCGACGAGCAACGGGTCACGGCACTCCTGGACACGCTGTTGGGATGGTCCGGCGAGCCGATCCGCGACCGTCAGCAGGCGGGCGCGATCGCGTTTCTCGAGGTCGCCGACACGCTATGGCGGTCAATACCTCGCACGACCGACGACGACTCCACAGACATCGATTCTGCCGGCGTCGATCGGAATGACAACGGCTCAGTGGTCGGCGACGAGGTGTGGTGGCCGTCCCTGCTCGCGTGGGCAGACGCGACGCACGGCTCCACGGCGGTGCGCGAGAAGGTCGTGGGGTTGTGGGGCCGGGCGCTGGTGATTCCGAAGGTGGGCGTGGTCGTGGCGCGCACGATGCGGCGCTGGGCGATCGCCGCCGAGACCGATGCCAGGCTCCGTGACTCGTTCGCTGATCTGTTCGCGGACATCGCGAACACGGGACCGCGCCAGGCATCGATCGTGAGGTATCAGGCGAGGTCGTGGCGGGGCGACGACGGCGACGCGCCCGATACAGGCAGTGGACTACTGAACCTGTTGAACTAGGAGGATCATTGCGATGACCACCAATCCCATCTTGGGTCGTGAGGAGCTGCGTCGCTTCCCGTTCCCCAAGCGCCCCGTCGCCCAGCCCGGCACCGCCCTGGTGTTCCAGACCAGCAACGGCGGCCTCGTCGCACCGGCCTACCCGGCTGTCTCGGGTGACGTGACGCTCGGCCGGTTCCGGGTCGCGTACACGGTGGACGTGACGCCGCACAAGGCCAGCTTCAGCTACCAGGCGCCGTCGCGGGACGCCGCGCTCAAGTTCAACGTCAAGGTGTCGTACTCCTGGCAAGTGACCGCCCCGGTCACCGTGGTCCGACAGCGGATCGACAGCCCGACCGTCCACTGTGAGCAGTACCTCAACCAGGATATGCGTCTGCTGTGCCGCGACATCGACATCGACGATGATGCCGCTGCGGAGGCCGCGATTCGCAGAGCGTTCCCGCCGGATAGGAAGATCCCGCTGCCCGACGTCGGCGTCACGATCTCGGGGATCTTTGCCGAGGTGTACGCCGACGACCTCGTCGTGCAGGGCGGGCGCACCAGACACAGCCAGAAGCTGGACATGGAGCAGCGCGAAACCAGAACCCGGTTCTTCGACGAGCTGGTGCGCACGAACGACGGTGCGGCCGTCATGCTCGCCGACGATCCGTCCAAGACCGCGGAGGCGTATGCGTACATCGACAGCCAGCTCCGTAGCAACCGCCAGGCCACGCTGGACGCGATGAAAGTCGTGCTCGACGGCGGGTACCTGCAGCCAGGCGACCTTGACCCAGCGGTGAGGGCGATCGTGCAAAGCGTCGCCGGGATGCTCGAGCGTCGACCGACCGAGAGCACACCCGCGATCACATCTACAACGATCGACATGCCGGCGATCCCACACCAGACCTCGCACCCCGATGCGCAGGACGAGCCCTCGACGGACGATGCGGCGCGATGAGCAGCGTACTCGACCTCCCCTGGTCCTGGGTCGGCGCAATCCTGGGCGTGCTACCCGACACGGCCGCGACGCTGATCGCCCTGCCGGCATTCATCGTGGTCGTCGCCGTCGGACTGACCCTGCTGATCCGTAAGGCCATTCCCGGGCTCGCCGGGCCAACGGCCAAGGTGCTCTCGACGGGCGTCGGCGTGGTGGCGATGCCGTTCATCGCCGTCATACTCGTTCTGACCAAAGCTTGGCGCATGGTCCGGTTGCGCCCACCCTCGGTTCTCTACAACGCCGACGATGTCGTGGTCGCCGCGGCGACAGGGGCGATCGGCGCGGTGACCGGCGCAAGCAACCAGCTCCGACGGCTGGCCAAGTTCCCCAAGGTGGTCGTGCTCGTACTCGCCGCGACCCTGCTGTGGCAGTGGGACGGTTCCTACTGCCCGGATGGTGCCGACGCCTGCACGTCGCCGGTCATGACTTGGGTCCGGATCATAGGCGGCAGTCCGGCCGTCAACGACGCGTGCAGCTCCCCAAACTTCATCGCCGACGCAGCCGCAGCGACGACGGACCCGGCCGCGCAGCCCACCCCCGATCCGAGTTGCCAGCCAACCGATGCGCCGCCAGCAACTCCGGCCACCTGACCAGGGACTTCATCAGCGTGGTTACTAGCCGACCGATAGTGGATGAGAACAACGCGATCGCCAAGCTCGCTGCCGAATCCGATGGCCATGCTCGGACGACGTGGGCACGCTTGGAGGGTTCGCCCCGGTCGTGCGTCTGGCACTTCATTGGGCATGGCATCGGACACGAGCGACATGGCGGTTCGGCTGCACCGGCTCTGGTGGAGAACGCAATCAACTCTCACCGGCTCGATGGAGACCCCAACCGCAATCGGCGCCGTGAACGAACCACCCGCCCAATGGGTCAGACCGAAAAGCTGACGGAGCTTATATCGTGTCCTCACCAAGAGATTCGTTACGCTGCCGACCTCCAGGCCCGCTTCTTCCTCAAAGAACCGCAGCATGTTCGTGCGGGTTGTTCGTTCTCCCCTAATGTCAAGATCGTACTCCGATACACACGATGAGGAGTCACCACGGATGGTACGCAGCCCAGTCCTTGACAAGTGTCCGCGGGGCCACGACATTCATGATATTGCCATTCGCTGTCCGAATGAAGACTGTGACGAGTTCATACTGTTCCTGCCCGATATCTACCAGGACAAGAAGCTGCGAACTCTGGTTCAGGGCATCTCCGTGGTGCTGGCGACAGTCTTGGCCTTCTTCGTGTTCCGATCTACTCATGTCATTTGGCCGCTATATCTGTTTCTCATGATCGGCATCGTCCACCTCTATGCGGCAATATTTACAAGGGGGGCTGCGCTAAAGAGCACAATGTGGCTCCTGTCTGGAGTCGCCGTTATCATTTCCGCGTGGGCACTGCTTCACACCGTCATGGAGGTCACGATAGACCTTGGAAATGCGACAAGACCAACGATTACGGTTCTCCCGATTGTCGTTTGGCTGGCGATCACGGCATGGATGTTCATCCTTAGTTACAAGAGGGCGCTGGTCGCCATCCAAACAGCCAGCAGCTACTTCCTCGCTGCAGCGACCTTCACGCTCGGTTACTGGGGCGTATGGGTGTTCTACCTCGAAAATGGCTTGATTACCAGGCACATTTACGAGATCGCTATGGGGGTTGGTCTACTGCTACCGCTGCTATGCATTTCGTTTCTGTTCCTTCTGCCCACGCGTCATAACCGTGGGATGCGAGAATGGCTGATGAGCATAGCTGCTCTGACCACAGTCGTATTCGCAACATACCTTATTGTTATAGAGCCCCTGATGACCGCGCTCGGATTCGTTCTTGGAGAGTTCTTCCCGAGAATCCTCGGCCTGGCGCCGCTAGACGATATCACCACGCAATGGCTCGGCGGCCGCCAATGGCGCAGCGTAGTCACGTCGGCTCTTCTTCTAATTGCAGCGGCTGTGGTCGTCGTGCAGTCCGCTCTCGAGGCTTGGGAAAAGGAGGCTCAGCGTCCAGGGAAGGCACCCCCCAGCCAGCAAACTCAAAACCAGTTCACGACAGGTTCGACTCCGGTTGCAGCAATGTTGACGCCCGCCACAGCTGTAAGCAGCCTAGCGGGGCCTCCGCGGGGAGCACCTGCAATCGGCGAAGTCGGTGGCGACCGCACGACCACCGAATCTGAAGAATCGGGTCTAGATCCACTGCATGAAGCCCAGGCTGCTGCCGTGGACGTGTACAAGGAGACGTTCCTTATTGCCCGTGTCCTAGGGCGGACCGGCTTGGCGATTGCCGACAATCTGTGGCAGACGGTGCGCCGAGCGCTAAATATTGTGCTCCCCGTCGTTGCGTTTACGTTTCTGAGCATGCTGCTCGTGCTCGTCCTTGGCAAGGTCAACGAGTACGTGGTTCATGGACCATTCCTCGCCGCCGCGTCCTTGTGGGGCATGACTTTGACAATCTTGGTAGCCGTTGTCGTCTTGTGTGGCGTCGCCTTCGACTTTGCACCGGCCCGACCGTTCGGTCGGACCGACGCATGGAGGCGTCGACGCATCTTCGGGGCACCCCTCGTCGTGATCGCGGCCGCTTCACTTCTGGGGAGCCTCTGCTACTTCTTGGTCTCGCTTGCGAGCGCCGCATTGTTGCCCGTTATCTGGTCGAACTCGAGTGTTCGTACATTGGCCATCCTGAGTGACCCCTACCTCACGAATCTTGCAATCTCAGTCGCGGCACTGGCGTTGCTGGCGGGACTCTACGCCCTCGGCAATGTGAGACGGCTGCGGGGCCGCCCCGACTGGCCAAGGCGCTATTTCAACATATCCGCGGCTGCGGTCGTCATGTCGTTGGCTATCGCATCACTATACCTTGGCATTGGTCCGATACGAGCAACCGCCGCCTTGACGGCGCATCCCTACCAACCCTCAGCCGAGCAGTCACTGCTTCGCCACCCGCCACCATTTCTTGCATCCAGTTGCCGACGCGACAACATTCTCGTGGTCGGCCAGATCGCCAGCATTCGGTGTGACGCGGACAAGGGTTCGACGACCGTTTCATTCCATCGATTCAACTCTATGGATCGGTTGAGTCGGTCGTACGAGGAGAGTACGCGGGCCCGCGGGAATTATCGCAAACGTGGGGGATTGCGCCAAAACGTCAACGGCCGAGGAAGCCTACATCATCGAGAGTCACGTTGGGCGGATCGCGTGTTATGAAGATCGACATGGTGCATGGCTGTTATGGACTGATAACAGTTCGCTCTTGCTTGTCGTGGCGTCTCAAGCCGACGGCCGAGTCGACTACCTCTATCAGCTGTGGCTCTCCGGGGCGTTTTGGCTCGGATCTAGCTAGGCCGCCATCAACGGTCGCGAGTTGGCTCGTAGGTGCATGACCCATGCCAACACCCAATTTCTCGCTGCCTGAAGGACTGTTCGACCGACTCTTCAATTTTCGTACAGGGACCTTGCACAGCTTTTATTGCGAGACTTGTGGCGAGGTCACGGAGCACTTCAGCACGACTCACTCGGCCCTCACTGATAACGACTTCGTAAAGTTTCTCACGCGCATTCTTCTCGACTATACTGCCCTTGGAAATGTGATTGTAGGTAAACCTTACATTTGCACAGCATGCGAGCGCGCTTGGTTCGAGTGACGGCACTCAACAGTACTCCCCGCAACTACAGCCATGTAAGGAAGCTCCTGCCGAGTTGAGCTGCTTGTGTCCTGTGTGGACGGCAGCAGGCTCGGCCGGGTAGTGGTGGACAAAGGCCGCCTAGTGTCCCTCTCCCTAAATTCGTTGTCTAAATGAGATCGTGTTGATCGCGGACGGTGATCTGCACGGCAGATACTCTATCCATGGCTGGTCGTGGTCGCCCGAAGGCGGAACTGACACTGTCCGATGAGGAGCGTGAGACGCTGCAACGGTGGTCGCGGCGAGCGAAGAGCGCTCAGGCGCTTGCGCTGCGTTGCCGGATCGTTCTGGCGTGCGGGGACGGTATGTCCAATGTGGAAGTTGCGCAGCTGCTGGGTGTGTCGCGGCCAACGGTGGGAAAGTGGCGGTCCCGGTTCCTGCTGCGGCGACTGGAGGGTCTCGTTGACGAGGACCGCCCCGGGGCGCCTAGGACGATCACCGACGAACAGGTCGAGGACGTCGTGGTGGCCACGCTGGAGTCCACACCGAAGGACGCCACGCATTGGTCGCGGGCGTCAATGGCGAAACGCTCGGGACTGTCCAAGTCCAGCGTGGGCCGGATCTGGAAGGCGTTCCGGCTCAAGCCGCACCTGTCCGAGACGTTCAAGCTGTCCACGCGACCCGCTGTTCATCGAGAAGGTCCGCGACGTGGTCGGCCTGTACCTGGACCCGCCGAGCGGGCCGGTGGTGCTGTGCGTCGACGAGAAGACCCAGGTCCAGGCTTATCCGGGGTAGCTCTGAGGGACTCCGCAACGACAGACAAGCGATGTCCGCAATGCCCGGAGTGTCGCTTCCGGAATAGCTATCTGTGGTAGTTACGCTGCGGCACGTGACGGAGGTTAGGGAAGCGGTCGCGTCCTGCCGGGTGCAGCGGGTCGCGCTGCCGGGCGGCGAGGTGACCTGGACGGTGCTGGGGGCCGATCACTGTCCCGTCGGTCCGGCCGAGCAGTATCTGGAGTTCCTTCGTTCGCAGTCCGTCTCGCCGAACACGGTCAAGTCGTACGCCCGCGGGCTGGCGTTGTGGTGGCAGTACCTTGATGTGTTCGACCTGCCGTGGGATCGCCTGACGGTGCAGGACGTCGGCGGGTTCCTGTCGTGGCTGCGAACCGGGGACTCCCCCGGCGTGGTGTCGATCCAGGCACGGCCGGCGCGGTTCAGCGAGTCGACGATCGAGCTGCGGCTGCGGGCGGTGATGTCCTGCTACGACTTCCACTGCCTCAACGGCGTATCGCTCGGCGCCGACCTGACCCGGTTGGTGCAGCGCCGTGGCGGCAGGTACCTGCCGATGCTGGAACACGTCGCGCGGCGCCGCGGCCGTCGCGAGGCGGTCGTGCGGGTGCGCCGACCACGACGGGCAGTGCCGCCGGTGTTGACACCGGGCCAGATCGAGCTGATCTGCGATGCCTGCGCGGTCTGGGACGCCGACGCCCGCCAGTGGCGCGGCACGGTACGAGACCGTCTATTGTGGTCGGTTCTCGCGGAGACCGGGATGCGCCTGGGCGAAGCGTTGGGGCTTCAACACCGCGATTGGCACACCGGCCGCGGCGACACCCCGTTCATCGAGGTCGTTCCGCGCGACGATCCGCACTGGGCCCGCGTCAAGGGCGGCGGTTCCCGGCGGGTCTATGTCTCCGACGAGCTGGACCGTCTTTACGGGGAGTACCTGTGGCAGCTGTGCGAGCAGGGCGCCGACCTCGCGGTGGCGGATCTGGACGCCGCGCCGGTGTTCGTAAACCTGGCCCGCGAGCCCCGGTTCGCGCGGTGGCGACCGGAAAGCGTCTACGACCTGGTGGACAAGCTTCGCCGCCAGCTGGCGGATCGGGTGCCGCGGGAGTGGACACCGCACTGGCTTCGCCACTCGCACGCCACCGCGCTGCTGTTGTCGGGGGTGCCGGTGCATGTGGTCAGCCGTCGGCTTGGCCACGCCGACGTGCAGACGACGCTGAACCTGTATGCGCATGTGACCGAGGACGCCGAGATGCGTTCGGCCGCGCAGTGGAAGGCGTTCACCGCCGGTTGGCGCACCGCGGGCGAGATGCCGCCGCGATCGGGTCCGGGCTCGTGAACCGCCAGCGGTCGACCGCCAAGCCCGGCGGCGCCGACGCCGCACGCCGATCGGCGCTGTCCGCGTTGTGGGAGACGATCCCGGCGGATATGCGGCTGACCTACTTCAGCCGGGACACCGTGCCGGCGCAGTACCGCGGCGGGTTGGGGCAGCGACGCGGGCGACCTCTGGGGGTGGACCTGTCCGGGCTGCCCGCAGCCGATGCGCAAGGAACTGGCGTGGTGCATTTGGCGCATCATCGAGCAGGGCGGCAAGGTCGACGTCACCCACACGCGGATGCTCGCCCGCTGGCTCGCCGACACTGTCAGCGACCTGGGTTCGCGGGCGCCGCAGTCGCTGACCGAACTGTCCACACGGGACTGGCAGCATCAGATGGCGTTGTCGGTGCGGCGACGCACGGGTGCGCTGCCCGGGCCGGCAACGGCCAGGGACATGCGCGAGCAGCTGGGCCGCTGCCACCGGCTGCTCACTGCGGCCTACGACACCCGCCCGTGGTGGCTGCGCGAGGTGTGGGACCCCGGCCTCGACCCGAGGATTCCGCAACGCGTGCACGAGCCGCATGGCCGGCACAGCATCCACTTCGATCGCATCGCAACCGACTGGCTGCGCCGCGGCGCGCAGTGGTACTGCAAGGTGGGCCTGGAAACCGGTGCCCTGTCGTGGGGAACGGCGCAGCTGCGCGTTGACACGCTGGTGGCCTTCGACGCCTTCCTCGCCGGCCGAGACGTGCCCGGCCCGTGGCTGGCCGACGAGCCGACCGAGGTCCGGCTGCTGATGCTGGACTACCTCGGGCACATCCGCGCCCGCCGCGTCCAGCGTCCCGGACCCAGCCAGGGCCAGCCGCTGTCCCGCTCGCGGGTCAGCGCGCTGCTCTGCGGCGTCGAGCAGCTCTACGCGTTCATGCACGACAACCGGGACACGGCCGCCGCGGCCTTGTCGGAGCCGGGCTGGCGACGTCTGGGGCCGCATCACGCCGTGTTCTTCCGCCGCGGGGAGAAGCCTGGCCGGCTACGACGCACCCGCGAAGCGGATGTCATCGACCCCGACGCGCTCACCCAGATCATGGCCGGCATCGGTGTGCTCGCGACGCCCGCCGAGGAAGGCGGGCTCGGCGACGAGCAGGCCATGCGCATCCTCATGCTGTTGGCCCGCACCGGGCGGCGGGTCAGCGAGATCTGCTTGCTGGACCGGGATCCGCTGCTGGCGCTGGGCATGCCGCGGAGTGCGACTGACGTGGACGGGTTCGTGGCTCGCCTGCACTACCAGCAAACGAAGATCCACGGCGCCCCTGACACCATCCTTGTCGACCAGGAGACCGTCGCGATCATCCGGGCGCAGCAGCAGTGGGCCGATAGTCTTCTGGCCGGCACCGCGGGCCGGTCACCGCGCCGAAGTACCTGTTCCTAGCCGCCCGGAAGAACCGCAACGGCGACCGGCCCTACTCAAGCGCGCGGCTACGCCACCTGCTCACCGAGCTGGCCCGACGCTTGGACGTGCGTGACAGTGCGGGATCCTTTGTGGACTTTCAGCGCACTCACCGTTTCCGGCACACCAAGGCAACCAGCCTTCTCAACGCCGGCGTCCCGTTGCACGTCGTGCAGCGCTACCTCGGCCATCTCACACCAGAGATGACTATGATCTATGCGCACACCCTGGCCAGCACTCAAGAGGCCGAGTTCCTGCGCTATCGGAAGCTGACCGCCGACGCACGCGAACTGACCATCGACCCGCGCGACCTCTACGACATGTTCGCCCTCGACGAGCGCACCGACCGGATCCTGCCCAATGGCTGGTGTCTGTTGCCGCCGCGGCAGGTCTGCACCAAGGGCAACGCCTGTTTGACCTGCGACAAATTCACTACCGACGCTACGTTTCTGCCCGAGTTGACCACGCAGCGCGACCGCACACTGCAGCTTATCGACCAGCGCCAAGTTGACTTTCCGCGCCCGCTCCGGGCAGGACATGGGCGAGGACAACGTGTGGCTCGCCGGGCGACGTCAGGAACAGTTGGCCCTCGATACGATCATCGCCACTCTCCAGCAGATGCCGCCCGTCGACGTCAGCCCAGCCGTCCGCGGCGCGGGCACCGCCGCCCGAACCACCGCCGAGCCCACCACAGTGGACAGGAGCACGCCAGTGCGAGGTAACCCCGATAACCTCCGGCAGGCCGCCGCTCGAAAGAGTGCTGCCGCACAGACGCGCGCGGAAACAGCACTGCGGGAGATGATCCGCCGTCACCAGCCCATCACCTTCCGCGGGCTGGCTCACAACGCCGGCGTCTCCCTCGACTTCCTCTACCGCCACCCCGACCTGCGACGTCGGGTCGAGCAACTGCGCGCGCAGCAGGGCCAACCCACGAAGCCCGCCCCGTTGCGGCACCCGACGAGCCGAGCAGCGTCGTCCGCGCCCTCACCGCCCAGATCACCGAGCTCAAGCGTCAACACCGTGCCGAGATCGACACCCTCAACCAAGCGTTGCAGGCCGCCCACGGCGAGAACCTGGCTCTTCGCCGCCAGCTCGGCCACCGAGCCAGCAACTAGCCCTCCGCTACGCTTGCGGACGCGACCGCAAGCGCTCTACCTGCACAAACACGACGATCATGATCGTCTACCCCGGATAAACAGGCGCTCGACCGATCTTCCCCAGTGCTGCCGATGATGCCGGGCATGCCGGAGAAGCGCACCCACGATTACGTCCGCAACGGCATCACCAGCCTCTTCGCCGCGCTGGACATGGCCTCCGGCAAGGTGATCGGGGCGATCCACCGCCGCCACCGCTCCACCGAGTACCGCAAGTTCCTCATCCGCATCGACAAAGAAGTCCCCGCCGACTTGGACGTGCACGTCATCTGCGACAACTACGCCACCCACAAGACCGACCTGATCCAACGATGGCTGGCCGCTCACCCCCGCTTCCACATCCACTTCGTCCCCACCAGCTCGTCCTGGCTGAACATGGTCGAGCGGTGGTTCGGCGAACTGACCACCAAACTGATCCAACGTGGCGTCCACAAGAGTGTCCAAGCCCTCGAAGCCGACATCCGCGCCTGGATCGAAACCTGGAACGAGGACCCCCGACCCTACGTGTGGACCAAGACCGCCGACGAGATCCTCGACAGCATCGCCGCGTATTGTCAACGAATCTCAGGCGCGGGACACTAGTACGGCAGCCGCACTTAACTTGATCATGGCATTTCGGCTTGGCGGCGTAGCCGTGTTCGTTGGTGGTACCAGCGCGCTCGGGCTTGGTGCCGCCGTCGCCACCAGGTCCAATGTAGATGGTGCCTGGCGATTCGCCAGGTTCTGCTAACGAGGTTGAGTAGTCGCTTGATCTCGGCGACGGTGAGGGCGATGAGGCCGGGCTCCTGAGGAGGAATATCGTCCGGGCTGATCGGTTCCGGCGGCAGCGTCGAGGTCTTGGCGCGCAGCGCCGACGCGGTGACGGCGCAGATCGCGAGCGCGACCATCACAAGCACGAGGTGTCGCCGTAGGGCGGGGTAGAGGCGAACCTGGCTGTGGTCGAGTCCAAAGTGGCCTTTCCCGATCTGGAAATCCTCCTCCACGGGCCAGCGCATCCCGGCCACCTTCACGAGGGTGGGCAGGATGACCGGTCGGCCTTCGGGCACCCAGGTGTAGAAATAGGCCAACTCGGTGGGGTCGGTGAGACTTCGGCGAACCAGCAGGTGGTGACGTGGGCTGGTGGTGGCCAGCCACGCCCAGGCGTAGCGGCGTTCGCCCTTGGATCCGGGTCCGGCGCTGCGGTGGTTCCACGCGTCAGGTTGGAGCAGTTTGACTGCCTGGTCGGCGCGGATGCTGCGACCGGAGGTGAGATGGACGCGAAACGAGCAGTCGACCTCGAACACGTAGCCGGTGTCGTTGTCCTCACAGAACTTGCGCAGGGCACTGTCGCGGCCGTACACCTCATCGCCGGTGGCCCACGGCGGCGCCACCCCCGCGGCACGCAGGTCGGCCAACAGGTCGCGGGCCAGCTGTGGTTTGGTCTTGAACGTGACCGCCTCGTCGATGCCGGCCCGCTGCCGGCGGGCCTGGTCATCGGTCCACTCCCGCGGCAGGTAGGGCACCGCGCCGATGATGGCGTCCCGCGCGGGCTCGCGTGGGTGCGGTCGACGACGTTGATCACATTGGTCACCTTGCCCACACAGCCGGCGTACTGCCGCTTAACCCCTGCCGTGCAAGTGCCCTTCTTCTCCTGTGCCGACTCGTCGAAGACGGCCACCGCGAACTCGTCGGCCAAGTGCTCAACCACGAAGTCACGCACCGCCGCGGCGGCCGCGTTGTGGTCCCATGCCGCGTGGTTGAGTAGTCGCTGCATCTGGTCCGGTGACCGGTCTCCGGCATACTCGGCCAACGTCCACCCGTTCTTGCACGGTAGATCGGAGAGCAGCCCATCGACGTACTTGCCCGCTTGTAACCGCGTCTCGCGGCGGACGAAAGTGCCGCCG
>CAWDLN010000011.1:0-54949 GCA_963803115.1 uncultured Actinomycetota bacterium | reverse complement strand
CTCGCCGCCGCCTATCTCATAATCGTGGTCGTCAGGGGCTTGGCATTAGCCACGGGCACCGGCGGCAGGGGCAGGTGGCAAGTCGGCATCATCGAACTCGTTTTCGGCGGCGGCTTCGCCTGGGAAAGCCTGCGCAGGGGTGGCGGAGACTTCTCACCCTCAGCGTTCCATCACGTCAGTGCCAAGCGCCCGTTGACCGCACGTGCCACTGGCGTGCCATTGGTGCGGCGAGCGACCGGTCCGCAGAGACCAACCCCGGACACCTGCTTTTGGCCGCTGACCACCACGACCGCGGGTGTATGTGCGTTCCCAAGCCGACAGTGGGGGTTTCGATTGCCCTCACCCGCTCCAATCCAAATCGGAGCTCAAACGCTGCCGCGTGATCACGGTGTGGTTAGCCGCTGCGGCTCGGCGGCCCGAGTCTCGCGCGCGCGACGCTCCGTCGCGATTGCATATGAGATGGCCCAGGTGAGCAGCCCGAGACCCCAGCCGACGCCTCCGCTCGACCGAGAGTCTGGGAAGACGATGAACGCTGCACCCATGACACCCGCCATTGAAGCGGCGCACCAGGCCGTGACTCTCCAACCGCGGAGCGCACTGGCGCCGAGGAGCCCGACGAGAACGAGGTGTAAGCCGTACTCGGCGACGATCTGGTAGTGAGCATTCGACCAATGCGGATCGCCTGGGGAGCCCGAAACCTGAAGGCCGATGTGGTGGATCGTATAGACGAGTATCGGGACGACCATGAGGAGCCACAACAGCGTCATGAACCAATCGTGCGGCCGAGGTAGCTGTCGGAGCGCAGCGTCCGGATGTAGGAAACCCAGGAGGATGACCACGACGAGGGACCACGAAGACGAAGGGCGGCACGCCCTGCAATGGTGGTCTGACCACGACAAGGAGGAGGATGGAGAGCGCTGTCGCTGCAGAGGCCTGCCACATCGGCGCCAATCCACCTGGTCGGTGTCCACAGCTGGATCGCCACTCCGAAGGTGACAACGAGGTGGCTCAACGCCAGGGCCAGGTAGTGGATCCGGTGGATCGACATCTCCGGCAAGGCGTAGCCATAGAAGTCGTTGATGACGTCATCGGGAAGCCGGACGAGGACCGGGAACAGGTTCACCTTCCAGAACTTCGTCACCAAGCCCGCCGTCAGGAACGCGGTCACTGCCACAAAGGCCACTCTCCGGGCCCGTCCGACCGGTTTTTCCTTCCACGTTGAGGCGAGCCGGTGTCATGACTCCGTCTCCGTCCGACTTGACCGGGCAAACGAGGGAGCGTGTCTGACGAGCACCCAGATCAGGAAGGCGCCGGTCCCCACGCCGACGAGGTTCGCGACGTTGTCTTCGCCGCCGAAAAGCCCAGACACGTTGGCTACGACCATTATGGCGGCCAGCAGCAGCCCCACCATTCGCCAGGAGTTCGAGAGCTTCAGGACCTTGACCCCGGTCCAGATCTCGAGGACCCCCATGGCCACCATGAAGGCCCCGACGGGCACGACGGCGCGACCGAGCGGGCCGATCATGTTTCCTGCATCAAGGTTCCCGCCAGCACCGGCGCCAGAGACGGCGACGGTCCCCCCAGCCGGCGGTAAGCGGGCCGAGGGCAATGAACAGAATCGCTACGGCGGTGACCAACCTGGGACGGCGGATGGCGTTCGTGCCCTCGCTGGTAATGGTCATCCCGGTCCTCCTTCGCGCTTATCGATAGGTCGATACGACGGTAGGAAGGCATTGGCGCCAATGAAATCCGGTGGGCCTCACAAACGGCGTGAGGCTGGCCTGAGACTCTCGAGCTCTTCGGACTCCGGTTCACACCATGGACTGGCGGGTCAGTTATGACCACGAATATTGGCATGTGCGGCGCCTCTGGCTCGGGTCGGTGCTCGCGATTGCAACGGCGGTGTATCTCGCTGTTGTCGGCTGGCGGCTGAGTGTCGGGCTGGACGCCAGCCCGCTCGTCTGGGTGTTGATCGCGGCGGCGCCGATGCCCCTCTGCGGTGGGTTCCTGGCGCTCAGAAGTCCCCGGGCACCGGTTCGGCGAACTGGTGCTGCTGTCTGGTCTCGCGTTCCCCGTGGCCTGTGCAGCCCTGGTCCTACCCACCGGAGGTCGTGCTTCGACGAGGCGGGACAGAGCCATGGATGTGGGCCACGATGCTGCTGGGCAAGACCGCGTTCAAGGTCGCCTTCGTCTTCGCGCTGACCGTTCTGGTGACCTTGCCGGACGGGCGGGCCCGTGATGTGCGCGAGCGATGGTTCCTCCGCGTCGCGTGGGTAGTGGTGGCTTTTCCCCCTCTGGTGTTTGCCTCGAATGAGTTCCTGGTGACGTCGGACTTCGCCTTCCCAGGCGTGGCCGACATCCGCAGCCCGCTCTTCATCGCCGCACTCGCGGGGTACGGCCGAGCCTTCGCTGCACTGGACGCGCTGACGTACTCCCTTCTGCTGGGAGCGGTCTGGCTTCTCGTCCTGCGCTATCGAGCCGCTAGGACCCGTGAGCGCAAGCAGATCCGGTGGGTCCTCTTTGCAGGGGTCGCGGCCATCCTCGTCGGAGTGATTCCTACCCTCCTCGGTGAGATCGGAGTGATCCCGAAGATGGGGGACGCGCTGGGCGACACTCTTCTTCGCCCTCGGCGCGGCTCTGATCCCGGCCTCGCTTGTGGTCGCGGTGATCGAGCCACCTTGGATCGACGTGGACATCCTCATCCGCGGTCGTTCGTCTACGGCGCACTCTCCCGGGTCATCCTGCTGGTGTACATCGGGGTCGCGGCAGCTGTCGGGGTTGCCGGGGGCACGGCTGGGACTCAACGTCGAAATGGCTTTGGTGCTGACCGTCGTCATCGCGATCCTCTTCCAACCGGCCCGTAGTCGTCTCCACGCCCTTGCCGACCGCTGGGTCTTCGGTGCTCGCCCCACCAAGTACGAAGCAGTGACCGAATTCGGAGTGACCATCGAGCATGCCAGCGAACCCTCAGAGCTTCTCCCGCGTCTGGTCGAAACCATCAAGACAGCCCTCCGACTCAGTTGGGCGACCGCGCTCCTTGATGATGGCGCCCGGGCGGAAATAGGGTCGCGGCAGGGGAGGCGGCCCTATGGGTGCCGGTCGGCGCCGGGGATGAGCAGATCGGGGAGATCGTCTGCGGCCCGAAGGCTGAAGGTACGAATGGTTGACGAAGAGATCCAGCTGGTCCGGACTCTGGCGGTACAGTTGGGTCTTGCGGTCATGAACGCCCGACTTGCGGCTCGCATCGTCGAGGCCGCCGAGTCGGAGCGACGCCGGATCGAACGGAACATCCACGACGGAGTCCAGCAGGAGCTGGTCGCGCTGGTCGCCAGGCTTGGAATGGCTCGATCGGCTGCCGCCCAGGGTGGGCTCACGCCCGGCGTAGTCGACGGTCTCCGCCTCGAGGCACAGGTATCCTGTCGGACCTCAGGGAGCTCGCCCAAGGGATCCACCCGTCGGTGCTCAGCGACGGGGGGATCCTGGAGGCGGTCGAGGACCGCTGTGCTCGGCTGCCTCTGGAGGTCACTGTCGAGACATCCGAAGGGCTGCGGGAACGACGATTCGGCGACGACATCGAAGGTGCTGCCTACTTCTTCGTGACCGAGGCGCTGGCCAACGTCCTCAAGCACGCCGGCGCCACCCGAGCGGTCGTGTCGCTGACCTACGACGACGGCCGACTCCTGCTGGGTGTCGCGGATGACGGGCGCGGCTTCGAACCGGAGACGGCCTCGGACAACGGACTCACCGGCCTCCGCGACCGGATCCATGCGCTCGGCGGAACCGTCTCGATCGCCAGCCGGCCCGGAAGGTGGAACGCGTGTTTCGGCGTCACTTCCCGTGGATGGGTCGTGAACATCGTCATCGCCGACGACCACTACCTGGTGCGCGAAGGGACGCGCCGCTCCTCGAGTCAGCGGAGAGGTCGGGGTGCTGGCCGCCGTCGAGAACACCGAATCGCTGCTCGACGCTGTGGAGAGGCTTCATCCGGACGCGGTCATCACCGACATCCGGATGCCCCCAACGAATCAGATGAGGGCATCGAGGCGGCCCATGCGATCCGCTCCAGGCATCCAGACGTCGGCATCGTCGTCCTCTCGCAGTACGCCAACTCCCTGTACGCCTTCGAGCTCTTCCGCGAAGGAACGGCCGGACTCGCCTACCTCCTCAAGGACAGGGTGGGCGATTTGGACGAGCTCCTGAGGGCCCTGCGCGAAGTCGCCACGGGTGGATCGGTCATCGATCCGATGGTAGTGGAAGGCCTGCTGGCCCGTGGCAGAGCCTCGCGGGTTCGCTTCGCGAGACACTCAGCTCCCGTGAGCTGGATGTCTTGAGCGAGATGGCCCAGGGCAAGTCCAACGCGGCATCGCGAAGTCGCTCTTCATTTCCCCATCGGCGGTCGAGAAACACATCAACTCGATCTTCTTCAAGTTGGGGCTCAGCACGGAGGACGGCGCCCAGCATCGCCGCGTCGCTGCCGTCCTGACGTTCCTCCGAAACGTGGATCTTCGAAGATCACCGGAGGCCCCCTCGGAATGACGCCAAGCAGCCGTTGACCGCAGCTCGCCGGCAACAACGCGTACAGCCGCGAAGTACGCAACGACCCCTGCATTGGGTGCCCACAACCGACGTCGCGGATGACGCCCCTGATCGAATGTCCTAGGGCGATCGAAATGCGGCACGCTGACTCGGATGAGGTGAGCTGCGGCGGCGATCCTGGCATGTGCGATGGCGGCCGGCTGTACGTCACCGCCGACACCCGAAAGCTCGCCCGCCCCGACCGTGACCGGGCTCGCGTGGACGACGGCGCGACCGTGCCTACGGTCGAGATGCTCGACGTGGCAACCGGTCGGTGGGAGGGCGGTCCCGACCTACCGGTGGCGGTCAATCATGCGATGGCGGCCACAGTGGACGAAGCCGTGTACGTGTTCGGCGGTTACCTCGCCGGCGACAGAGCGAGTGCGTCCGCATTCCGGTTCGACGGCACCGGTTGGCGGTGGCCCCGCGGACGCGATGGTGCGGTTCGACACGGCCGCCGACCAGTGGTCCGTCGTACCCGGCCCGCCCGCTCGTCGCGAGCACCTTGGCGGCGCCTCGTTCGACGGACGCGTGTACACGGTGGGCGGCCGTACCGGAGGCCTGGCTGGCAACCTCGCGGCGTTCGAAGTCTTCGATACACGAACGGGCGAATGGAGCCGGCTGCCGGATCTGCCCACGAGGCGGGGCGGGCTCGCCGTCACTTCGACCTGCTCCGGGTTGATTGTCGCCGTCGGTGGTGAGGCGGCCGAGACGTTCGCCGAAGTGGAGGCGTTCGACCTGAGTACGGCGAGTTGGCGCACATTGCCCGCGCTGCCCACGCCGAGGCACGGACTCGGTGTCGTGGCCATCGGCACGAGGTTGTGCACCCTTTCGGGCGGACCACACCCGGGTCTGCACGTAGCCGACACCACCGAGGTTCTCGACACGGCCGCGATCAGCGCATCCCGTTGAGAAGCCGCGGATAATTGCGAGGTGAGCCCAACCGGCCGAACAGAGGCATTCAGCGATGGTGTGCTGGCCATAGCCGTCACCCTGCTCGTCCTCGACCTTCATGTCCCGCTGCCGTCGACGATGCACGGGACGACGCTTTGGTCGGCGCTCGCCGACGAATGGCCCGCCTACGCGGCCTACATCACGAGCTTTCTCGTCATCGGCATCATCTGGGTCAATCACCATGCCGTGTTCGAGCTGATCGAACGGGTCGACCGAATCGCCCTTTTCCTTAACCTGTTGCTGTTGATGACGGTCGTGGCCATACCGTTCACCACGGCACTGCTATCCGAGTTCCTGCTTGCCGGTGGCGCGGACGCCCGCACGGCGGCACTCGTCTACTCTGGCGTCATGCTCGCGATGTCGTGCGGGTTCGCCGCACTATACTCGTACATCGCGCGCCATCCCCCGTTGCTCTCCCCCGGGGTCGACCCCGTCGCCGTACGAGCATCCATCCTGCGGTTCAGTGCCATTGGAATCGTGCTGTACATCGCGACGCTGGTCGTGGCGCTGTTCAGCGCCCCGTTGTGTCTGTTGACCCACCTGCTGATCGCGCTGTACTACTGCTTTCAGCAGATCCGTCCAGGACAGTCGCGCGCCGAGGCCTGACGGTTCGGTGCGGATCGCGCCGCCCTCGAGGGAGTGCGCGTGGCCACCGTCGACGCCGCTCGAATCAACGCTGCGTCGTAGGCGGGATCGCTAGTTTCGGTCCGTCATCGCTGCCAGACCCAATCGCGCGGCGGCCGATGCGGCCGCGCCGCGGCTCGCGACGCCAAGTTTGAGGAGGACAGCCGATACGTGATGATCGACCGTCTTCACTGAGATGACTAGACGAGCCGCAATCTCGGCGTTGGAATTGCCTTCGCAGATCAGTGCCAGCACCTCTTGCTCGCGCCGGGTCAGCCCGAGCGGGTGGCGGCGGGTGGCCGACCGGGCCCCTGCCGGTATGGACCGCAGACCCAAATCGCGCATGCGCTGTCGGGCCAGACGTGCGCTGGCGGTGGCACCGAGGCTCTGGAACGTGCTCAGCGCCTGCCGCAGGGCCGCTTCCTCATTCACCTCGAGCAGCGCCATCGCCGCTTCGAAGACGCGGCCGAGGTCGGCGTGGGCCTGGGCGGACTTCGCCCAGTCGCCGGTCAAGACCGGGCGGTACGGTTCGGCGACGGCTCTGGGCTCCGGATGCGGCACGCCCAAGCGGCGGGCCCACGCGGCGGTTACGCCGGCGGTCCATGCGTCACACTTGTTGGCTACGCGGCTGGCGATTGCGACCTCGTGTCTCGCGGCTCGGGTATTGCCGTCAAGCCAGAACACCTCGGCCCGGGCCAGCCGGGCCGGAACAGTCCAGTCCGCATCACCGGCCCCGTCCGCCGTGGCGACTGCCTCATCAAGGCATTCCCACACGCCGGTCTCGCCGCGCCGCGCCAGGATCAGGCCGAGCCGTACCAGCGGATTGACGCGGTTCGCCGGCGACGCGTCGACCATGGCAAGAATCTCCCGGCAGAGACCGACCGCTTCGTCCCACCGGCCGGTCGCTTCGAGCACCGTGATCATCCCACCGCGCAAGCACGTGCCGAACGTCGCGATCGCGCGATCGTCGCAGTACGCGACACCGTCCACATAGTACTTTTCAGCGGCGGCGTACTCAGCGTGCAGGGTATGCAGTTCCTGCAGGGTCGAGTAGATGAGGCCGGCCTGCGCGTCAAGGCCACGGGCCAGTGCGATCTCCAAGCCGTCGGCCAGTGACCCGTGCCACTCCTGACCCGTCACACACTTGGTGTGGGCCTGGCCGTTGATCATATTGCAAACGACATCGTAGAGACCGTACCGCTCGGCCAGCGCCACCGCTCGGCGCGAGAACTCAAGGCTTTGCTCGTGGTCTTTCGCCAAACCCCGCCACGCGGACAGCGACGAGTAGGCGTAGGCGAGCTCGCGACTCGGTCCCAGGGGTTCGAGGATCGCGACCGCCTGCTCGATGGCCGCCAAGCCCTCCGTACCTCGGCACAGGCGCCACATAGTCCGGGCGTACCGGCGCAGGGTGTCGGCCTCGCGCACCGGCACCTTCGCCGCCCGCCACAGCGCCAGAGCATGCTCGTTGGCCTCGGCCGAAACGGGCCAGCGGTCAAGGAGGGCTAACTGATCCGCTAGACCGTCGTAGAGCGCCGCGACGACCGCTGGCTCGTCACCGGCGAACCGCAGCGCCCGCTCGTACTGTGCGGCCGACTCCCGGTGTGACCCCAGCTCGGCCGCCCGCTCAGCCGCCCGGGTGGCATAGTGCCGGACCGCCCGCGCGTCGGCTGCGCCCTCGGCATGAAACGCGAGATTCGCATCGTCGTCATGGCCGACCGCGAGCATCGCCGCCAGCACGCGGGCGTGCATCCCTACCCGGCGATGGGCCGGCACCGCTTGGGCGACGGCCAGCCGTGCGATCTCATGCCGGAACCGCAACCACGCGCCGTCGTCCACGAGGAGGCCGGAGGCCAGCAGGTCGTCCACAATGGCCGGTGTCGATGTGTTGGCTGACACCAGAACCCGAAGCTCAGTCCGTGTACCCATGAGCGCGGCCATGTCCAAGACTTCCCGCGCGGGCTCGCTCAGCCGGGCCGCGCGGGCCAGCACCGCGTCCCGGGCCGATCGGGGTACCTCGGCGATGCGGGCCTCGATCACCTCGGTCACGTAGAACGGGTTGCCGCTCGTGAGCCGATACAACTCACCGGGCTCCAGTCCACTGCCAACGGCCAGGACGCGCACCGCGTCGGCCGACAGCGGCGCCAGATTGATCCGCCGAGTGGTCCGCTGTGTCGCGAGCTCACCCAGTGCCCGTCGCAACGGATCAGTGGCGGATAGCTCGTCGTCGCGATACGTGACGACGAGGAGCACCGCCGCCCCACGAAGGCGCCGCCCGAGGTACCGCAACAGGTCGATGCTCGCCTCGTCGGCCCAATGCACATCCTCGAGGACGACGACAGTGAGGACCCCAGGCTCATTGACCTGGCGGGACAACGCAGCGAACAGCTCGAACCGACCGGCATTCGCGCGGCACTGGTCCAGCAATTCGCCGCCGAGGGCATCGGCTACATCAAATAGCGGACCAAGCGGCCGAGGAGTCGACAGGCCGTCGCAGATGCCCCACGACCATCTAGCGTCCGGCACCTCCGCCTGAAGACGCTCAACCAATGCCGACTTCCCTACACCTGCCTCGCCGGCGAGCAGAACGAGGCGCCCCTCGCCACCCCGCGCATCCTGCGCGTACTCCAGCAGGGATGCGAGCGGCGACTCCCGTTCCAGCAGGGCCATGCCGTCAAGTGTCAACCGCCCCCGCCATCCCCGCCATGGCCAAATCGGCCGATACGGCCCACCAGGTCAGAAATATGGGGAGCTCGCGAGCAAACATGGGGAACGGGGACCGATTCGCGCCCTTTCAAGATCACCCTACCCTTTCCGCAAGCGGATCAGGTATCGAGGGACCGAAGGGTGAACCAAGTGAGGACGCGACGGCAATTCGCGGCGGCGGTGGCCCTATGTGCGCTGGCCGCGACCGCGTGCACGCCAAAGGGGCAGACCAGTCCGATCGTCGGAGGCACCGCGGGCGATCCAGCCCAGTTTCCGTACTTCATCAAGCTGAGCGGCAACAGCTCGCCAACGTGCGGCGGATCTCTGATCGACCGATCCTGGGTGCTGACCGCGGCGCACTGCGTCGCTGACGATCGCAACGACTCGGGTGGTCTTCGCGTGACCAACCCGGGCAGTCGGACGTCGGCTGACCCCGTCCTCGGGATCATAATCCATCCACAGTGGACAGGCACAGAAACGATCCACGACCTTGCATTGGTTCACCTCAAGGACGACGCGCTCCCGAACGTCGCTCCGATTCAACTTGGCGCACCGCTCGATCCCGAGGCCTTCGCCACGAACACACCGGCCGTGGCCATGGGATACGGCGATGTGAGCGCGCCCACTCCTCCGCCTAACTACGATTTCAATGTTATTGACACCGTGCTGCGCAGTGACGACGACATGCGCGGTGTCTTCCCCGACTGGGACGACGGGCTCAACATCGGTGCGGGCACACCCGGCCACACGACCTGTTACGGCGACAGCGGCGGTCCGTTGGTGGTGACGCGGGCCGGGCAGCCGGTGGAGGTCGGCGTGGTCAACGGCGGCACCGAGTTCTGCGCCGAGGCCGCGCGATTCGAAGAGATGGCTGGCGCGAGCCTCGCGTGGATTGCGACCCAGGTGCCGGCGATCATGAAACGATGGGGCGCATGTAGGACCGATGACGGTTCTGGCGGACAGTGGAGCGCCCTGTACCAGACCGGCGGCGTTGCCTCGATGAACCGAGACGACACGTACTACTGGTCGATCTACTGTGCCCGCCGCCCGACGGCGACTCCCATGCGCGCCGTGGCCGCAGCCCGCAATCACGACGGGCGCCCCGAGGTCTTCGGCGTCAATGACGACGGTGTGATCCTGCACGAGTGGCAAACAGTTGCCACCGCCAATGACTCGTACTGGTCCGGCTGGTTCCTGCTCGACGGTCGGGTGCGTTCGTTGGCCGCGGCCGCCAACGCGGACGGACGTCTGGAGCTATTCGGCTCCAACGACGACGGTCTCGTCTTCCACCGCTGGCAGCTGGTGGCCGGCACGAACACCTGGTCAACCTGGTCCCAGTTCGATGGATCGGTACGGTCCGTCGCCGCCGCCCGCAATGCCGACGGACGGCTGGAGCTATTCGGCTCCAACGACAGCGACCTGGTCTTCCATCGGTGGCAGCTGAGCCCTAACAGCGACAGCTGGTCGGGCTGGGTTCAATTCGACGGGTCGGTGCAGACCCTGGCGGCGGCCACCAACGCCGACGGGCGCCTGGAGCTCTTCGGTTCCAACAGCGACCACCTCGTTTTCCACCGCTGGCAGCTCACACCCAACAGCAATTCCTGGTCGAGTTGGGCCCAGCTCGACGGATCGGTCAGGTCTCTCGCCGTGACCCTCAACCAGGACGGTCGGCTGGAACTCTTTGGGTCCAATGATGACGACCTCATCTTCCATCGATGGCAGCAGAATCCCGGGGCCACCGACTGGTCGCCGTGGTACCAACTGGACGGGCAGGTCCACGCCCTGGCCGCGATCACCAAAGGCGACGGACCGATACAGCTGTATGGAGCCAACAGTGGCGGGAACATCTTCCGACGGATTCGCCAGTTCGCCAGCCTGGGTACGCCGTGGAACCCATGGATCGACGTGGACGGATCCCTCGACCCCGCAGCATGATGCCTAACGCCTGGGCTGCCAGGTCGGGGGTGACGTTCCAGGGCCTCGTACCCGGCTAGGCGAAGAGGGCCGGAATCGTGCGGCGATCAGCCGGAAGGGACCTAGGTGAGGTGGAGTTGCTCGTCGGCGGCGAGGGCGGCGAGCTGCTCGGTGGAGAAGGGCAACGCGGCCAGAGCGGGTCGCGCATCGTCGAACCGCACAGACTCGGCCACGAAGACCACGACACCATCCGGGTGCCGGACCGCGGCCCACTGTTCGAACTGCGAATCGCCCCCGGACTGCCTGGTCACAACGCCGACCAGGGTGGTACCAACGGTGACGACCTGGCAGTTGCCGTCCATACCCCAAAAGACCCCTGCCAGCTCGCAGGTGTCCGTGGGCAGCGCATTGCCCGGAGTGTGGACCTCGGCGAGCACTCGGCCGGTGCCGTCACCTTGGGCCACCGCAGCGATGGCCATGTACTCCCACACCTCGGTGCCGTTCACTCTGTCCGCGAACTGCGCTTGGTGGTAGCGCAGTCCCGGTCCCTCGTTCGGGTTCGGCGGGGTCGGGTCGGTCGGCGCCGTGTACCCGTCGGGGACCGCTGCGACGAGCCGTTCCAACACGCGTACTCCCTTGTCGTAGCGGTCGCCGGCCCTGGCCGTGCGATCCTCCTGCGGCTTGCCGTCCGGGCCGGTCGGCCACGGCTGCTCGGTATCGCCACCCGTGAACGGCAGCAGCGTCGGTTGCTGACCGGGGCGTAGGCCGGGCCCGGCCGCACCCCAGACGACCGTGGCGACCACGATCACCGCGACTGCCGCCGCGGAGCCGGGGAGGGCCCAGGCGACGAGCCGGCGTAGCCGATCCCGGCGGGCGGCGCGAATCGTGGCAGTGGGGGTCATCGGACGCGGTGGCGGGCTTGCTGCCATCGTCCCCCGCAGCGCTTCCCGCAACTCGTCTTCCCTCATCACGTTCCCTTTCGCTTCGCTGTCAGTCGGAGCCGATCGCGGATGCCGCGAGCACCTCGCGCAAGGCGTGTAGGCCCCGGGCGGCCTGGCTCTTCACGGTGCCCGCGGAGCAGTCGAGCGCGGCCGCGGTCTCGTCCACGGACAGGTCCTCCCAGTACCGCAGAATCAGGACGGCGCGCTGGCGCGGTGGCACCTGGGCCAATGCGCTGAGCAGGTCCAGACGGCTCTCTGGCGAATCGGGAGCGACTGATCGGTCGGTCTGTGTTTCCGTGACCCGCTCGCGTCGCCACCAACCGCGCCGGCGCTCATCGAGGAACGTCCTTACCAAGATCTGGCGGACATACGCGTCGAGCGCCTCGTGCCGAGACACGCGGTTCCACACGAGGTAGAGCTTGCTGAACGCCGTCTGGACGAGGTCCTCGGCACGATGCCAGTCGCCACAGAGCAGGTACGCCGTCGCGCGCATCGAACCTGATCGCGCCGCGAAGTACGCGGCGAACGCGATGTCACGATCGGTCATCTGACTCCCCCATCCGGGTGGAACGAGTTACTCACGCTAGGTCCACCCTTCTCGGTTGCATAGACCGCTCCCACGAAGACGTTCCGCGCTCGCGATGGAATGTCCCGCGCAATCGGAGTGCGGCACACTGACTCGGATGAGGCGAGCGGCGACGGCGCTCTTAATGTGTGCGATGGCGACGGGCTGCACGTCACTGCCGTCGCCCGCAGGCCTGCCGGCCCCGACCGTTACCGGGCTCGCGTGGACGACGGCGCCTGCCGCTCCGACGGCCCGTACGGAGGTGGCCGCCGCGGCTGCGGGCGGGCGCATTTACGTCATCGGCGGGTATACGGCCGATGGAGCCACCGTGTCCACGGTCGAGGTGCTCGACGTGGCGACCGGTCGATGGGAGCGCGGTCCCGACCTACCCGTGGCGGTCAACCATGCGATGGCGACCACAGTGGACGGAGCCGTGTACGTGTTCGGCGGTTACCTCGCCGGCAACGCGCCCAGCGCTTCCGCGTTCCGATTCGATGACAACGGTTGGCGCTCGGTCGCGTCGATGCCGGAGGGTCGGGCGGCCGGCACTGCTGCGGCCGTCGATGGCTCCGTCTATGTCGCCGGCGGCATTGCACCGGGCGGTGGACTCGCGGACGCAATGCTGCCGTTCGACGTCGCCGCCGGCCAGTGGTCTGTCGCGCCGAGCCCGCCCACTCGTCGCGAGCACCTCGGCGGCGCCGCGTTCGACGGACGCGTCTACACCGTGGGAGGCCGTACCGGAGGCCTGTCGGGCAACCTCGCGGCGTTCGAGGTCTTCGATACCCGGACGGGTGAGTGGAGCCGGCTGCCGGATCTGCCGACGAGGCGCGGCGGGCTCGCCGCCGCGTCGAGCTGCTCCGGGTTGATTGTCGCCGTCGGTGGTGAGGCCGCCGAGACGTTCGCCGAGGTAGAGGCGTTCGACGTTGGTACGGCGAATTGGCGCACACTGCCGGCGCTGCCCACACCGAGGCACGGACTCGGCGTGGTCGCTATCGACACCGTGGTGTACACGCTTTCGGGCGGACCGCACCCAGGTCTGCACGTGGCCAACACCACCGAGGTTCTGGACACCGCGCCACTTGGCCCATGCCGTTGACCACCCATCGCGTGCGACCACGTGATGAGGAATTCGTGCCGCTGCGCGGTGATCGAACCCGGAAGCTCAGGTGCGCGAACCGCGATACGCCGACGCCATCTCCGAAAGCCGCTGGTGTGCTCCGTGGTACGCGTTCACCCGCGGTACATACTCCTTCCGGATCTTTGAAACGAACGTGTAGTTGGGATCGCAGACATTCGCGACCGGTGCCTCGGCGACCTGAGTGATGAGCTGGTACGCGTCAAGCGCCTCGAACCCGAACTGGCCAGTCAGCCAACCGACCAGATCGACCTGGCTGATGCGGAACGCGTCCTCGAGTGGACGTGCCGACCCCGTGCTCATGAGGTAGCGGTCGCTTTCGAGCCGCGGCCACGGTGTCGGCGATCCCTTGATCACATCAAGGATGAGGACCGTGTCCATTGCGGACTCGACCGCGACTCCGCACGACTCACCCTCGCCCTGACGGCAGTGTCCATCGCCGAGGGAGAACAGGGCCCCCGTGACATTCACGCCGAGGTAGCACGTCACACCCGCACGCATCTCCGGTGTGTCCATGTTTCCGCCGTGCGAGTCCGGGACAAGCGACGAGCGCGCCTCGAAGGACGCGGGTGCCACACCGACAGTGCCATGCATCGGATCCATCGGGAGGACCACGCTGTAGTCACCACGGCTCGCCTGGTAGGTAACCGTCCAATTTGTACGGTCGACGTCGTACATCCAGATCCGTTCTTCGAGCGGATCCTGCAACGTTGCCGTGTGCCCCGGTCCGTTGCCGGTGAGGGCGCCGAAGAAGGGAATCGTCGTGGACGCTGCCCGATCGCGCGACGGCGTGATCGAGACAAAGTGGACGGCAAGGGTGTCGCCGGGCTCGGCGCCTTCGACAAAGAACGGGCCGGTCTGCGGGTTCACGAACGGAAACTCGATCACCCGACTGACGAGGTCGTCGGGCCCGCGGACCTTCCCGGCGAACGCGTCTTCCGTCCACACTTCGAGCACGGTGCCTGGTCGGACCGTGCGCACCGGCCGGACGCCGCCAAACGTCCATGCGAACTCTGACGGGTCCGGCCGGTATGAAACCACTTCAAGGTCGGGCATCGCGCTACGCCGACGTTGGAGTGCTGGTTGTTGCGCCCTGGTCCGGCGTTCGCGGGGCGGGAAAAATGCCCCCTTCGCTGACGTACAACTGGTTGAGCGCCCGCGCCCGATCGCCGTGTCCGCTGGCGTACAGGTAAATCAAGTAGAGCAGTCCGAGACCGAGCCAGCCGGCCACTACCGGTCCCGCGAGGTTCAGCGGATACGGCAGCGGAGTGATGAAGCTGATGAGACTCTGCCCTATGCCCAGCGCCGCCATGATCGCCGGGATGAAGGTGAGTACTCCGAGCACGGGCAGGATCAGGTGCAACAGGACGTTGAATTCCGACCTGCGCTCCCGGAGATAGAAGCCAATGCAGGCCACGTTCAGCGTGATGTAGATGAGGATGATAACAGCGGTGACCATCGTCGCCACGAGGCTGAACGCCGTGACGGGGCCGTACTTGTAGCCGAGCGGCAGGGCTACGACGAGCGCCAGTACGAACTGGACAATGACCGCCACGTACGGGGACTGCCACCGCGGGTGGGTCTTCGCCAGCATGCCCACGAGGATCCGGTTGCGCCCCAACGCGTACCAGGTGCGCGTCGTGGCATTCGCGCCGGCGTTGGAGTTGGCGATCGCCGAGATGATGATGGCGACGAAGACCAGAATCCAGCCGCCGCCCCAGACGTCGCGGGCGACCTGCTGCCATGGATTCCCGTCGCCGTACGCCGGAAACGCAGCGAACTTGTCCGGTCCAAAGAAGACGGTCGCCGCGTACGTAGTGAGCACGTAGAACGCACCGATGGCGATCGCCGACCCGACCACGGCCACGCGCACCGTACGACCGGGGTTGCGGGCCTCCTCGGCGAGCGGTGCCGCGGCCTCGAAGCCGATGAAGGCGAGGATGGCGAACACCGACCCGGCGACGACGCCGTTGAGGCCGCTGAATCCTTCAACAGTCGCGTGGCTGGTGCCGAACACCGACAGTGTGTTGTTGCCGGCCGCCTTGATGATCATCCAGACCGCGAGGGCGCTGAAGACGACGATCTCGAACAGACCTAGGATCGTCCCCGCGCCGGCGCTGAGTCGGATGCCGAACCAGCCGAAGATGAGCACCAGCACCGCCGCGACGACGGCCGCGATCGGCCACCAGGTGTCGAACGACCAGCCATACTCGGCGGCCAACGTGCCGGCCACGACGTTGGCGAAGATGAGGTAGAGCAGAGGCGCGACGAGCGCCTCGGCCAGCGCGTATCCCCAGGCAACGAGGAAGCCGACGGTTGGGTGCACGCCGCGACTCGCGTACGTGGCGAATCCGGCGGCCGAGGGCAGGTGTTTGGCGAGCTGTCCGATCGAAATCGCTACGAACAGGCAGCCCACCAACGCGAAGAGTATCGATAGCGGGAGCGCGCCGGCGGCGAAGTTCGCGCCGACGATGATGGAAAACGCGACGGCGGCGCCGGGCGCCATGTGCGTAATCGACTGGAATAGGACTTCGCGCAAGCCGATGGCGTTATGTGCCAGCTCGCCGCGCGCCTCGGTAGCAACCATGACGCCTCCTGACGTCCCGTGCCCGATGGATGCACATTGATGCTGGCACGAACTCGGTCACCTGGAAAGAACCGTGACTGCACAAATATGTGCCATCGATGCGGGCGAAAAGTCCCAGCCGCGCCGCCGAGGCGGTCGGCGGCGTCCGTTCGAAACTTCGTCCACTTTGGACGTTAATCGCGTCAAACCTCCAGCCCGAGCCGGATGGGCACCTCATGAGCAGAGGAGCGGCAACCGTCCAATGAGGAGCTCAATGATCTGAACGCCTGCGCCCGGGCGCCGACGTCTGCCCCGGGTCGAGTCGCGTGGTCATGAGACAAGGCCCCGGACGCTCTGGCGGTCGCTGCTGACTGGCGAGACGTCGCGATGGACCGGACCCGTCGTGATCCGGGGACCGGCGATGCTATACGCAGCCACCGACGCACGGTTTGTGTCGCGTTCCCCGTCGACGCTCGGTTATTCTCACGGCTGGCTTCCGCACGGCGCCTCCCCCGGCGCCCGAAGCCGCCGTCGCCTCAGGTAGAGCTGGCTGCTGTCGCGGCCACGGTTCAAAAGGGCCGGGCTCGAGACGATCCGATGGTCGGCGGCCGATCGGAAGGACAGCTAGACCCATGGCCTTACGGCCCGTACTCGCGAAGAGACGCCGCGTGTTCGCCAGGCCACGACCCGTCTCAGCGGGACTCCGCCGGCTGCTCACGTTCGCACTCGCCACGCTGATGAGCCTCGTGGGGATCGCTGCCTGGGCGGGCGCCGCCGCTGCCGATCCGGAGGGCGGAACCGCAACGCTTCGTGCTCAGCTCGACGAGGCGGTCCGGGGATATCTCGACGCCCGGAACGCGCTCGACGCTTCGAAGGCGCGGCAGGTCCAGCTCGCAGACAACCTGGCAAAGGCCGAGGTGAACTTCGCCGCCGGACAGGAAAGGCTCGGCAAGATCTCCGCCAGCGCGTACCGCTCGGCTGGACTCACGAACCTGGCCGGGGTGATCAGTAGCGGTGGCCCGGATGACTTCCTGGGCCGGATGGTGCTGCTCAACGGGCTATCCGCCCACGAGCACGCGGTGGTGATCGCGCTGGTCAACGCCCGCAACGAAGTGAATGACTCGAAGAAAGCGCTCGACACCGAGATCGCCGCGCAGACCGAATTGCTGGGCGCCATGAACGCGCGCAAGGAGCAAGCCGAACGGGCGCTTTGGGCCAACGGCGGCGGGCAGGTAACCGGGGGCTTCAACGCGAACAGTGAAGTGGTCGCCGACCCGTCCCCGCGCAGCGCTAACGGCAGCTGGCCGAGCGAGCAGTGTTCGGTCCACGAGGCGGTAACCGGTGGCTGCATCACCCCGCGCACGGCACACGCCCGCGATCAGGCCATCGCGGCCGGGTTCAACCACTACGTGTCCTGCTGGCGCGCGTACAACGACGGCGGTGAGCATCCAAAGGGGCGCGCGTGCGACTTCGCGGCGGCACCAGGCGGCTTCGGCGGTGACGCCTACGGCGCGGACCGGACCTACGGCAACAGCCTGGCCGCATACTTTGTCTACAACAACAACCGGCTCGGTGTGCTCTACGTGATCTGGTACCGCCAGATTTGGATACCCAGCTCGGGATGGCGTGCCTACAGCGGTTGCTGCGACTCTTCGAGCAAGCACACGAACCACGTGCACCTGTCCGTGTATTGACAGCATGAATCTGACTCGCATCCGTCCACTCAGGACTGTCGCGTGAACGGTTTCGGGCCTCCGCGCGGAGACGAAACGCGGGTCGTGGCGCTGCCGTGATTCTCGGGGTTCATGCCGTAGCGTCAGACAGATGTTCGACGCTCGCTGGGACGAGGAACTGGATGAGGCGCAGCTCGCCGCGGTGACCCACGGCGATGGCCCCTTGATCGTGGTGGCCGGGGCCGGCACGGGCAAGACCCGCACCCTTGTCTGCCGGGTAGCCGCCCTGATCGACCGCGGCGTCGATCCCGAGCGAATCCTGCTGCTGACGTTCACACGTCGCGCAGCGGACGAGATGCTCAGCCGGGCGGCGGCGATCTGCGGCCGTCGAGACGCGGCGCGAAAGCTGTGGGGCGGCACGTTCCACGCGATCGCCTACCGGCTCGTCGCCGCGCACGCGGAGGCACTCGGTCAGGCGACGTCGCTGTCCGTGCTCGACCAGGGTGACGCCGCCGACTTGATGGATCTGTTGCGCCACGAGCACGGCCTGACCGGCACGGGCCAGCGGTTCCCCCGAGGCGACACGCTGATCGATGCGTACTCTCGGTCGGTGAATACCGCCCAGCCGGCGCGGGACGTCATCACCGCCCACTTCCCGTGGTGCGACCCTCATACGCAAGCAATTCTGGACCTGTTCCGGGCGTACGTCGCCCGCAAACGGGCGCAGTCGTTGGTCGACTTCGACGATCTTCTGTTGGGCTGGCGGGCCCTTCTGGCCGACCCGCATCTCGGGCCGGCGATGGCGAGGCGATGGGACCACGTTCTGGTCGACGAGTACCAGGACGTGAACCAGATCCAGGTCGACATCGTGAACCTGCTGTGCCCGGGCGGGGTGGGCTTGACCGTCGTCGGCGATGACGCGCAGGCGGTCTACGGATTCCGGGGCGCGGACAGCCGGCACCTGCTGTGCCTATCCGAGACGCTGCCCGGCGCGCGGACGGTCTGCCTCGAACAGAACTTCCGGTCGCGGCAGCGGATCCTCGCGCTCGCCAACGCGGTCCGCCCGTTCGCGGGCGGTCCGCAGCTACGCTTGCGGTCGGACCGGGAAGGCGGGCCGCGACCGCACCTGGTCCGCTGCCACGACGCGTCCGCGGAGGCCCGCATCGTCGTGGACAGCGTCCTGGAGGCGCACGAACAGGGCCGGCCGCTCAAGACCCAGGCGGTACTGATGCGAGCCGCCCACCACAGTGATCTTCTCGAGATCGAGCTGACCGCCCGCCACGTGCCGTTCGTCAAGTACGGCGGCCTGAAGTTCCTCGAAGCCGCCCACGTCAAGGACTTCATCGCTGGGGTACGGCTGCTCGACAACCCACTCGACGAAATCGCGTGGTATCGCCTGCTGCGTCTGCACGATGGAATCGGCCCGGCCAAGGCCCGCACTCTGCTCGACGCACTGCGCCCGCACGAGCCCGACATCGAGACCCGGCATCCCGACACCGTCGCGGCCGCCCCTGCGAGCGCCCGTACGGCCCTCGCCGCCACCCTCGGTGCGCTTGCCGCGGCCCGCGGGCAGTCGTCGGTCGCCGCGCGGGCCGACCGCGTCCTCGAGCTGCTGCGCCCACTGCTGACAGCGCGGTATCCGGACCACGCGGCTCGCCTGGGCGACCTCGACCGGCTGGTCGGCGCGGCCGCCTCGTCGTCGACCCTGGCCGACTATGTGGCCACCCTGACGCTCGACCCGCCCGCGTCGACCAGCGATCTCGCCGGGCCGCCGCACCTGGACGAGGACTTCCTCGTGCTGTCCACTGTGCACTCGGCCAAGGGACTTGAGTGGGACCGCGTCCACGTCATCAACGTCGTCGACGGCGCCTTTCCCTCCGACATGGCCCTCACCAGCTCGCTCGGCCTGCTCGAGGAGCAACGGCTCTTCTACGTGGCCGCCACCCGGGCCCGGGACGAGTTGAGTGTCTACGCGCCGCTGCGCCAGCCGCACCATCGCCGTGCTCGCGACGACCGCCACAGCTACGCTCCGCAGTCACGATTCCTGGATGAGGCAGCGCTGGCCACTATGGACGTACAGGAGCACCGGCCCACGGCAGCACCAGTGCGTTCGACGACGCCGGTCCCGCGGGTGAACATGCCAACCCTCGATGAGCTGTGGGCCTGAGACACATCATTCCGGCGAGGTGAACTGGACGACGCTAGGGCTGTTGGCGGGCCGGGCATCGGGTGTACGGTCCGCCCAAGAGCGCCCGAAGGAGGCCGTCATGTCCGACAGCGTCTACACCTTCACCGAGATCGTCGGCACAAGCCCCGATTCGTGGGAGAAGGCGGCCGCCGCCGCGGTCGAACGAGCGGCGAAAACGCTCCGCGATCTACGGGTCGGCGAGGTGGTCAAGCTCGACCTGGACATCGAGGACGGTCGGGTGAAGGCCTACCGCGCGCGGGTCCAGATCTCGTTCAAACTGGAGGACTAGGTCCCGCGATCAAGGGCTCGACGCGGACGTCCTTCGACAAGCGGGCCGCGCGGGAGTAAAGGTAACGCTGCTGCGGCAGGCTCCTCGTCCGGGCGGCCGCCGCCTGGTACGAAGCGCGCGCGCTGGAGATGTCTCCGGCCATCTCGAGCAGATGTGCCCGCACCGCAAACAGCCGGTGGTCCTCGGCGAGGCGCTCGTCAGCTGCTAGTTTGTCCACAAGGGACAGACCGGCGGTCGGACCGGATGACATGCCGACCGCGACCGCGTGGTTCAACGCGACCATCGGGTTGTCGGACAGGTCCATCAGGACCTCGTAGAGCGCCCGGATCTGGGGCCAGTCCGTTTCGTCGGCGCAGGGAGCTTCGTCGTGCAGTGCCGAGATCGCGGCCTGGAGCTGGTAAGGCCCCACAGGTCCCCGTGCCATCGCCCACGCCACCAGGTCAAGGCCTTCCGCGATCAGCGCGGCGTTCCACAGTCGACGGTCTTGTCCGGCCATGGGGACGAGCGCACCGGTCGGTCCGATGCGAGCCGGCCGTCGGGCATCGGTGAGCAACATCAATGCGAGCAACCCGGCCACTTCGGCGTCATCGGGCAGCAGCCGCCGTACCAGTCGGGTCAGTCGGATGGCTTCGGCCGAAAGCTCGATCCGATGCAGATGTGGGCCTGACGTGCTGGCGTATCCCTCGTTGAAGATCAGGTACAGCACCTGCAGCACCGCTACGAGGCGGGACGGATCGGCCGGTCGTTGAAACGGGATCCCGCTGGCTCGGATGGTCTGCTTGGCCCGGGTGATCCGGCGCGTCATGGTTGCTTCCGGAACCATGAAGGCTCGGGCCACCTCGGCCGTGTTGAGGCCTCCGACCGCGCGAACTGTCAATGCGATCTGCGACGCCGGGGACAGCGATGGATGGCAGCACATGAACAAGAGCACCAGCGAGTCGTCCTCGGCTGGCACCGCCGGCGCTGAAGTGGGCTCCCCCTGCGCCACGGTGTCCTCGCGGCGTTGCCGTGCCGCCTCGGCGCGGAGGCGATCGGTGAGCCGCCGGGAGGCGACCGTGATCAGCCAGCCACGCGGGTTGTCTGGGATGCCTTCGCTGGGCCATTCCAACGACGCCGCCAAGAGTGCCTCTTGAGTGGCGTCCTCGGCTGCGTCGAAGTGCCCGTAGCGGCGTACCACCGCACCGAGAACCTGCGGCGTCAGCTCGCGCAGCAGGTCTTCGAACTCGCGGTCGGCCACTCGATCAGTGTGCGCCGAGGCGGCCGCCCGTGGCCCGGCCGAGCCGAACCCCGCCCAGGTCGGCCCGCTGTCCCGCGGCGTAACCGTGCCCTGCTCCACTGCCCACGAGCCGGCGCGGCGGCGCCGTGCTGAGCCGCGGATATTCCTCCGACATCCGCTGCGCGACGCGGTCCCCGCGGTCGGCCAGCACGAGCGCCATCGATACTCCCTCACCCGTTTCGGCGTCCGCGGAGGCACGCTGCTCGGCCTCGCGCAGCCGCACGCCGACCGCCTGCGTGAAGCCGGCGATCCAGGACCGCCGAAATGCGGCCAATGGTTCAAATGGCGGCACGGCGGCGGCCGCGAGGCCGTATGAGGCCTGCACGAGGAGAGAGGTGTAGAGCAGTTCGGTCCGCTCGAGGTCGGACTGGCAGCCAAACAGGTGCATGCCGTAGGTGTTTCCGATACTGGTCCGCTGCTTGATCCGCACGCTGCGACATCTCAGGGCATGGGCCACCACACCGAGCAGGCTCGCCTTGTCCAAGGCGTACGGGGGATAAATGGAGATGGTCCGATCACCCACGGGATCGGCTTCCGGTGAGCTGGCGGCGAGCAGGGCTCGGTCAACGCCGTACTTGGCTATGAGCTCGGCGGCCTTGTCGTTGAGCGCCGCTGCCTCAGCCGGCGTGCAGCCAGGATCCTCGGCCTTGGCCAGGAGCTTGCGAACCTTGTCCAGCATCGTGTCAGTCATGCGAACACCTGTACCAGAGACTACCGACAAGTTAGTCGCTGAGTCCCCGGCGCCGAAGCGTGGCGACCGTCGATCCAGCGAGGGTCATCAGACACTCTGACAGCTGTCCGTCGGCCATGGCCGCACCGAAGAGCGCTTCCCCCGTCGGCGTGTCGGCGTTCGCGTAGGCACTCACGAACCGGGCCACCCATCGGGTGTCGTAGCGGGCTTGCTCGATATCAGGAAAGTCAAGGGTGGCGAATCCGACGGGCGCATTTTCGCCGACCATCGTGGCGGCCAGGCACCACGCGACGTCGTACGCGGTCTGCAAACCGCCACGGCCGACTGCGGCGTCGAAGGTACCCACGACACCCTGGCGGTCTCCGCGCAGCGCCGAGTCGAGGATGGCTGCGGCGTCCTGGTAGACCTCCGGCGGGACGTCCCGCGCAACCTCGGCTTCATCACCCACGTGACGCAGCGTATGCGTCGAACGCAACCAAATCGAGCGCTACGGCCGACGAAGGATGCAGGTCAGTCGAGCCGTGCACACCCGATCACCAGACTCATCTGAGATCACAATCTCATAAGTGGCGACCGAGGCGCCCCGATGCAGTGCCGTCGCCACACCCGTCACGATGCCAGAGCGCGCGGCACGGTGGTGCGTCGCGGATATCTCCAACCCGAGGGCATAACCGCCGATGGCTTCCCGCGCGTGCAGGCTCGCGGCGACTGAACCGAGCGTCTCGGCCAGCGTGCACGACGCTCCACCGTGCAGGAGCCCCAGCGGCTGCGTGTTTCCTTCGACCGGCATCGTTCCGACTGCCCGCTCGGGGGAAGCCTCGACCAGCGTGATTCCCATGCGCTCGACCAGAGTGTCCGCGGCCAGCTCCCGATAGTCCTGCACCTCACCCATGGGCCGGACGCTACCGGGACGGCGACCGGCGCCAGCCCAGGCGCCCGGGGGCCAGCGACCGCGGTCACACAGTGCGACCAACGACGGGTTACTCTCCCCTGGCGAGCCGCGCGTATCGACAGGTCGCGGGCGCTCGGTAAGGAGGAGATTCAGGATGCGCCGGAACTGGTACGCCGCGGTCGCGGTCATGGCCGTGCTGGCGATTGCCGGCTGCGGCCAAGGCACCGCCGCCCGGACTGATCCGCTGCAACGTAAGCCCGGCCAGGTGCACCTATACGGCTCCGACGGCAACATGCTGAACGGAATCGGCGACCTCCTGACCAAGGATCACCCGGACGCCATCGTCGGTATGAAGGGCACGACGCCACTGACCCGGATCTCGCAAAGCTTCAAGGATCGCCTGCTCACGGTCGATCCGGCGCTGAAAGACTTCTCCTACGCGGGTGAGGCGTACGACGCGGTCGCCGTGGCCGCTCTGGCCGCCCAGACCGCACGTAGTACCGACTCGAAGGCGATCGCGGGCCAGATCAATGGCGTCACCGTGGGTGGTCAGGACTGCGCAAGCCCGGCCGAGTGCCTGAGCCTGATCAAGGCAGGGCGGGACATCTCCTACCGCGGAATCACGCTGGGCCTTGGTGGCTTCACCGACGCGGGCGAGCCGTCCGCCACGACCTACGGCATTCTCCGCTTTGCCTCGTCGAACCGCCTCGACGACACCCAGACGCAGTTCCTGCCGACCGGCAACGCCGGCAACGCGACCAAGACCACACCGCCAACACCACCGGCCGCCTCATCGGGCGGTACCACGGCGCTGCGCGTGGGCGCGCTCCTCCCGCACACGGGCGACCTGGCCAGTGCCGGCCCGCCGATGTTCGCGGGCGCCCAACTCGCGGTCAAGGAGATCAACGCCGTTGGCGGCATTCTCAACCAGCAGGTGGCATGGGTCGATGGCGACGACGGCACCGACAAGGAGAAGGCGGTCCAGACCACCAAGCGCCTGATCAACGACGAACACGTTCAGGTCATCATCGGTGCCGGCGCATCCTCGATCACTAAGGCGGTGCTGCCGACCGTGCTGGACGCGGGCGTGGTCCTCATCTCGCCGTGTAACACCGCGGCCGAACTCAGCACCGCAACCGACCAGGGCCTCTATTTTCGTACCGCGCCGCCCGACGACCTTCAGGCGGCGGCGCTGACCGACATCATCATGCGCGATGGCGTCCGGAAGGTAGCGGTCATCTCGCGCGAGGACGCGTACGGTTCGGGGCTGAGGAAGTCCGTGGTCCAAGACCTGATCCAGGCCGGCCTGGCGAAGGACTCGGTCAAGGAGTTTCCGTACGACCCCGACAATGCCGACTTCACCACCGTGGGGCCGACGGTCCGCGAATTCGACCCAGACGGCGTGCTCATCATCGGCTTCGACGAGACCGCGAAGGCGATCGACTCGCTGCTGAAAGCCGGGATCACGTCGCTCCCCAACTGACAACCGGTAGTTCCGGATGCCCGGTACGTCAGCCTTGTCCAGGGATCGCCGAACGTCGCGACGGCCGTTTCGGGTCGCCGTCCGACCCAATTGGCCCTAACCTGCGAGGGATCTGAAGTCGCGGGCACCGCAAGCACAGCAACCCGAAAGGCAGAGCATGAGCGAGAACGAGGCCGCTGAGACCCGGGGCGACGAGCGCGTTGACCTGATCGTCGCGGACACCAACAACGACGGGAAGGCCGACCTCTGGGTTGTCGACACCGACGGGGATGGCAAGGCCGACGTGTTCCAGTTCGACCACGACGGCGACGGCAAGGTCGACCTGACGATCATCGACCGCACCCAGGACGGAAACCCGGACGAGGTCATCGACGGCGACGCGGGTCTGCCGCCGGCCTAAGTTCGCAGCGCGGTCAGGTCAGATCGCGGATGGCCAGCGCCACGGCGAGCAGCACCAGGCCAAGGAGCAAGGCCTCGGCGATCCCCACCGCGGATGCGACCAGAGCCGACGCCCGCCGTGCGGGGCGCCCGCGCGCGTTCATCCCAAGCGCGAGCAGCTGGTGGCGCCGGCTGAGCACATCCCGCCGTCGCCGCAGTACCTCGGCTCCTGGATCGTGCGCCAGCGCCGCGGCGAGTCGAGCCTGAGCCCGCTGCAACCGGCGCACCGCCCGGGCGCCGGCCCAGCCGAGCCGCACCCTCGCGCGTCGGCGTTCCGCCACCCGCCGACAGGGCGAGATCAGGGTGTCGATCTCGGCTCGGGTCGCGATGCGCGGATCATTAAGTGCCGCCAACAGGCCGGCGTAGTAATCGGCCTCTTGCCGCTCCGCCGCGACCAGCAGCGCGATACCAACGAGCAACGCCGGGATGCCCTTCACCAGTACGACGGCGGCCACACCCAGCAGGCCGAGGTCCGCCGCCCGGTCAAAGATCGGGGAGTTCCACAGGAAGTGGAAGCCGGCCGCGGCACCGAAGAGCACTACGGCCACGGTGACGCGTTGCCAGCGCGGACGGTCCCGCCGTACCAATGCGTAGGCGACACCGGCCCCAGCGAGCGCCGTGAACAGCGTGTGGCTCCACAGACCGCCAAGGAACCCGCGCACCAGGAACGTCACGACGACCGGCTCGACGCCATCGACCCCGGTGTTCACGGCCACCGCACCGACCGCGAAAACGATGTTTTCGATGAGCTGGAAACCGAGTCCAACAAGCGCGCCGTACACAAAGCCGTCAACCATGCTGTTGATCTGGCCGGGGGCGACCAACGCGATCGCCGCCACTCCGGCGACCTTGACTGCCTCCTCGACACCCGCGCCACTGATCGCCGGACCCCAGGTGGCCGCCACATCCGGCGAGACAAGTTTCGCCAGCACGTTCTGCACGGCGGTGCCGCCGCTGATGGCGGCCGAGGTCGCGACCAGGCCGCCCCATAGCACGGCCATCGCCTGAAGGCGCCACGGCTCGCGTTCGAGGTAGTCGATCACGCGGATCAACAACACGAAGGGCACGGTGTACAGCCCGAACAGGACCATTGCCGTGGCGGTCGCGGTGGGGAAGTCGGCGAACCCGTGCACGAACACTGTCCCGATCCGGAACCCGCCGAGCCCGTACGCCGCCGCGAGCACATAGGTGGAGGGCCGCCGCAGCAACGGCCGCGCCCGCGCTTCCGCCCCGCCCGGGGGCAGGGGCGCTCCAAGCAGTCGCGGGGCCGGCCCGATGAAGGCCGGCCCGCCAGGCATCCGGTCAAGCCATCTCATGGGTCGGCCCCGAAGCTCACGCTGCGGACCATCAGATCGAGCTGGGGCCTCAGCCGGGCCATGTCGGTCGCGCTGCCGCTCACCGTCACCTCGGCGCTGTGCCCGTCGGCGACAAAGACGGCGTACGTCCCGGTGCGTCCAGTTCCCGCGTACCCACCCGTCCGGCCGACAACCCCGGCAGCTGTCGTTACTGAACCTTCGTCGCCGGCGAGTCGGGCATCGCCGACTCGGACAATCCTGAGGCGCAGTCGCGTGGCGGAGGCGTCGAGGCTGTCGCGGTACCGCGTCACGACGACGGCAACCCGCACCCCTTCGGCGGTGAAGAGCGCGGTGCCCTGGTCAAGCCCTGGTCGGGTCTGGGTGACGTCAACATCGGCACCGGCCGGCGGCACCAGCGTTACGCCGCCGCCGACCCCATAAGAGGCACGAGCCATGACCGGCCGGGTGTCGGGGAACAAGTGATCGGCATACGGCAGGCCGAAGGCGATGAGTGCCACCGCCCCCGCGATGGCCAGGCTGCCCAGTGTGTCGCGGCGCAACCCGGCCCGGGCTGGGCCCATGGATCAAAGGTACTCGCCGGACTCGGCCGCCAACTTGAGTGCTAACGCAAGTACCGGCGAGATCTGTGTGAGGATGTGGCTGCGGTGAGCATCGACCAGGCGCCGACGCGGCGCGAACGCAAGAAGCTGGAGACGCGACAGGCGCTCGAGCAGGCCGCGCTGCGCCTTTTCGGCGAACGGGGCTATGAGCAGACAACGGTCGAGGACATTGCGGAAGCGGCCGATGTCGCGGTCCGTACCTTCTTCAGGTACTTCTCGTCCAAACAGGACGTTCTCTTCGGTGAGGTCGTGACCGACCGGGTGACTCGCCTGCGCACCGAGCTCTCAGCCCGGCCCGCGGACGAGGATCCGGTGCGGTCCGTCCGGGCCGTCATGGATCTTCTCGACTTCAACGGTCCGGACGAGGAGGGCCAGATCATGGCCCGGATGGAGCTCATGCACCGACAGCCCTCGTTCGTCACCCGATACCTCGAAATCATGGACCAGATGCGGATGGTCGTCGTCGATTTCGTCGCGGAGCGGACCGGAAGCGATGCGCGCCGCGACCTCTACCCGTTGCTCGTCGGCGGTGCGTGCGCCGCAGCGTGGGACTCGTCGTTGAAGCTCTGGGTTGAGTCCGGCGGTAAGGCTTCCCTGCGGGCTTTGCGCACCGAGGCATTCACCGCCCTTACGAAGGGACTGCCGCCGCCATGACCTCCACAGTGGACAGTATCGGAGACGCCTCATACGCGCTCGTGACGTCCTACCGCAAGGATGGTCGCGCAGTGCCGACGCCGGTATGGGTGGTCCGCGACGGCGAGGCGGTTGCGATCTGGACGGTGCGTGATTCCGGCAAGGTGAAACGGATCCGACGCAACGGCAGCGTCCTCATTGGTCCGTGCGACGTTCGTGGCCGACCAACCGGCGAGCAGGTCCCTGGTCACGCCACAATCCTCGGGCCAGACGATTCGGCCCGCGTCAAGCAGCTGCTCCGTCAGAAGTACGGTCTGTACGGCCGGATCACCTTGTGGGGTAGCCGGATCCGCCGTGGCGAGAGCGGCACGATCGGGATACGAATCGCCCTCGGCTAGACCGCCCGGCGGCCCTCGAACGCCCGGCCAAGGGTGACCTCGTCGGCGTACTCCAGGTCGCCACCCACGGGCAGCCCGCTGGCCAACCTGGTCACCACGAGTCCCATTGGCTTGACGAGCAGCGCAAGGTAGGTGGCCGTCGCCTCGCCCTCGGTGTTGGGATCCGTGGCCAGGATCAGCTCCTTGACATCGCCGGCCGCCAGCCGCGCCATCAGCTCCCGGATGCGCAGGTTGTCCGGTCCGACACCCTCGAGTGGATTGATGGCCCCGCCGAGGACGTGATAACGACCGCGGAACTCACCGGTTCTCTCAATCGCGACAACGTCCTTGGGCTCCTCGACGACGCAGATGATCTCGTCGGTACGCCGAGTATCCCGACAGATTCGGCACTGCTCCGACTCGGCCACGTTGAAGCAGGTCGCGCAGAACCGGACCAACTCCTTGACGCGGGTGAGCGCAGCGGCGAGCCGGGCCACGTCCGCCGTTTCGGCCTGCAGCAGATGGAATGCCAGTCGTTGGGCACTCTTGGGCCCGATGCCTGGCAGCCGTCCCAACTCGTCGATCAGATCTTGGATGGCACCTTCGTACATGTGGGTTCGCTAGTCCGTTCAGAAGCCTGGCAGGCCGAGGCTGCCGCCGAGTCCGCCCATGCCACCCGACAGTGGCGCCATCTTCTCCTCCGTGGTAGTTCGGGCCGCCTCACTCGCGTTGTGTACGGCGGCGAGCACCAGATCCTCGAGAGTCTCCACGTCGTCCGGGTCAACCGCCTTCGGGTCGATCTTCACTGATTGAATCTCGCCGGCCGCGGTCATCGTGACGGTCACCAGGCCGCCCCCGGCCGTACCGGTCACCTCGATCTCGGCCAGCTCGGCCTGTGCGTCGGCCAACTGCTGCTGCATCTTCTGCGCCTGCTTCATGAGCTGCTGCAGGTTCGGCTGTCCCCCTGGGCGCATGGTGCGCTCCTTGTCGTCCCGGTTAGCTGGATGTTGAGGTCCCGGCGTCGCCCCTCGTGCCGTTTGAGACTATCCGCCAAGGCGGCCGCGCTCAGGCCCGGGGATTGCTGTCGCCGATCCGCTCCACGGCGAAGTGCTCGGTGACGGCCCGGATCGCCTGCTCCTCGCTCGACTCGCGACCGCCCGCCGTCGCCCGGTCGTCGCTTGCGTCGTCGAGCGGCTCATCGCCGGGGTCGAAGTCGGGCGCTCGACTCGGCGTGGCCTTCGCCGCCGGTCTGGCCGTGCCGTTACGAGAGCCTCCCCCGCGGGCCGCCCTCGGCTTGGCCGACTCGGTAGGTGGCTCCGGCGCGGCCACGGCACCGCCGGGGCGAGCGATCTCCGGCCAGGCACCGGCATCGGCCGTCTTCGCCGGCGACGGCCTCGGGGCCTCAGCCGGCGGCGACGCCGGTGGCCGTTGGCCACCTCGTTCATCGCCACCCAGCTCGACCCGGACGTGCCAGACACCCCCGAGGATCTCTTTGAGCGCCTCGGCAAGTGGTCCCGAGTTGTCCGCGACGTACTTGGCGTGGAACTGGGTCTTGAACACCAAGACAACGGTGTCACCGTCGAGATCGCGGACCAGCCCATCCCGTGCGATGGCCGCGAGCTTCTTACTCTGCCGGCCAGCCATCGTAAGGATCTCGTCCCACACCCGACGGACCGCCGCCGCGTCAAGGGTCCCGACCGGCTCCGTCCGCGGCTGGGCGGTGTCCACAGTGGATTGGTCTTGTGCGGGTGCCAACTCGACGTGGGCCGGCACGGCTGGCGCGACCGGGCTCGGCGCGACGAGGCGTACCGGTTCCTCGGTGTCCAATGTGGGCTGCTGCTCCCGTACGGCCGAAGGGGTTTCGGCCGGCTCCGCCGAGGCGCCGAGACGGCGCTCCATTCGCTCCAGCCGTTGCAGCAGCGCGCCTTGCGAGTCGTCCGCGCCGGGTAGCAACATGCGGGCGACGATGAGTTCGAGCAACAGCCGTGGGGCGGTGGTGCCACGCATCTCCGTCAGTCCATTGTGGGCAATGTCGGCCATGCGAGACAGCGTCGCCTGACCCATGCGGGCGGCCTGCGCGGTCATTCGCTCGAGCTGGTCGTCGGGGCCGTCGATGATGCCGCTGGCGGCGGCGTCCGTGACGCGCTGGAGCACGATCAGGTCGCGCAGCCGCTCGAGCAGGTCGGAGGCGAACCGGCGCGGATCGTGGCCGGCCTCGGCGACCCGGTCGATGGTGGCGAACGCGGCGGAGCCATCACCGGCGGCCAGGGCGTCGATCATCTCGTCGATCAGCGCCACATCGGTGACTCCGAGCAACGCGACCGCGCGCGCGTACGTCACCCCGTACACCCCGGCGCCCGCGATCAGCTGGTCGAGGACCGAGAGCGAGTCCCGGGCCGAGCCGCCACCGGCCCTCACCACCAGAGGGAAGACCGCGGGCTCGACGCTGACGCCCTCCTCGCGGCAAAGCTTCTCCAGGTAGGGCCGCAGGACGCTCGGCGGGATCAGACGGAACGGATAATGGTGGGTGCGGGACTTGATCGTCCCGAGCACCTTCTCCGGCTCGGTGGTCGCGAAGATGAACGTCACGAAGTCGGGCGGCTCCTCCACCAGCTTGAGCAGCGCGTTAAAGCCCTGCGGCGAGACCATGTGCGCCTCGTCGATCACGTAGACCTTGAACCGGCTGGCCACGGGCGCAAAGAATGCTCGCTCACGCAGCTCCCGGGCGTCGTCGACGCCGCCGTGGCTGGCCGCATCGATCTCGATCACGTCGATCGACCCGGGGCCGTCCGGGGCCAACGCGACGCACGAATCACACTCGCCGCACGGCTCCGGGGTCGGCCCTTTCGCGCAGTTCAGGGAGCGGGCGAGGATCCGCGCCGAGGACGTCTTACCGCAACCTCGGGGGCCGGAGAAGAGGTAGGCGTGGTGGAGCCGACCACTACGCAACGCCTGCATCAACGGCTCAGTGACGTGCTCCTGCCCGATGATCTCGGCAAAGGTCCGTGGCCGGTACTTGCGGTAGAGAGCCAGTCCCAAGACCTCCACCCCTCCCGATCGCTGGCGCTCACTCCTCGCGCGTCACGGTTCCTCGTTGGCTCCGCGGCTGCGGGGCTCGCTGGCGCTCACTCCTCGCGCGTCACGGTTCCTCGTTGGCTCCGCGGCTGCGGGGCTCGCTGGCGCTCACTCCTCGCGCGTCACGGTACCTTCCGGGACCGACAGCGTCACCGTGCCGCCACGGGGAAGGATCCACTCATTGCTTTGATCACCTGGGACGTTACGCAAGCCACACGTCGTACCGTCCGTGCCCAGAGACCTTTGCGTGAGATCACCCGGCACGGATCATCGCCTAATCACCACCTTGGCCCGTGCCCCGCGATCAAGCGCATCCGACGTCCCGCCGAGGTCATGCCACCAGCAAGGCGCCCCCCGTGCACCCGCCAGAGCTCGCTTATCCTTGCTGCCTTCCGGCCCTGGGGAGGTTCACGAGATGGGCGCCGCACGAGGGGCTTGGTCAACTCTACCCGAATGCGTCCGCGGGCGAGGCTTGGGTATCCTGGCCCGCGGAGGATTCGCCTAGAGGCCTAGGGCGCACGCTTGGAAAGCGTGTTGGGATAAAACCCTCACGAGTTCGAATCTCGTATCCTCCGCCGCCGACCAGCCACAACGCGGAGCCGTCCATCCGGGACACGCTTCGCGTCTTGCATCTGGGTCTCAGTTCGGGTCTCAGTGGTGGTGCGCGTGGCGATGGTCATCAGACGGGGTGCCGAGGTCGTCGCTGCGTCCGGCCTTGATCCGTGACCACTGGGCCGTCGGGCGGCCGTCCCGCCGGAATTGGCCACCTTTGGAATCCCAACGCTGCGGCCAGCCCTCCGGCGAGTCCTCCCAGAACTCCTGCCGGCCGTAGACGGTTAGATCCAGTAGTCCGTACGACGGTGCCATCGGTTCGTTGCCGCGGCCGGTGGTCCAGTAGGTCTCACAAACCTTGCCGCCGTCGCGAAGATAGGTGGCCAGGATGCCGAAGTGCCGGTTGGCGATCAACCGGTCCGCGGCGTCCTGCGGCACCGAGTACCAGGGAATCGTCCAACCCATAAAGTCGCGATAGCGCGAGCTCTCCTCGTACGGTCCCTCACAGAAGGTTGCATAGCTGACGTCCCGTGAGTGCAGGTAGGACAACTCATTGATGTGAGTCGTGGAGAAGGTGCACCCCTCGCACTGCTCCGCCGCCGGCCTACCGGTGTGCCACATGTGGAAGTAGGCGATCAACTGGGACCGGTCGTCGAAGATGTCGATCAACGGCACCGGACCGTCGGGTCCGATCAGCGGAGTCTGCGGATCGACTTCGACCATCGGCAGCCGACGGCGTTCGGCGGCCAGTGCGTCCCCGGCCCTGGTGTGGGCCTTCTCCTTTACCCGGAGTTCGTCGATCTTCGCCTGCCAGGTCTGCCGATCGACGATCGGTGGACGTGCCTCTGGCGCCGCTCGCAAGCTCGCGTCGGAGTCGTGTTCAGCTGGCTTCTGTGTCATACGACCTGTCTACCCAGTTGGGAAGTACAGACCAAACCTTCGACTGATGGTTGGTCAGAATGCTGACCTCTGCCCTACTGGCGTCGTGAGCTCATTTTGCGCATGGGAGCCTTGTCAGTAAATTCGATCGTTGGTGCACCGAGAAAGGACGTTCCATCTCCATCCCACCGGGGGGAGATGAGGCGAGCAGTGGCCGCACTCAAAATTTGCCGTTGCGACGCCGCACATGCATCCAGGCGCAAATGCATCCAGGGAGGAGCAGATGCAGCTACGCGAAGAGCCACCGGCTGTCGACATAGACGCTGACGCGCGGTTTCGTGCGTTGTTTGTCGACGCCGCCGTCGGAATGGGCATATGCGACATCAGCGGACAAATCATCGAGGCGAACCAGGCATTGGCGGACATGCTCGGTCACACGATTGACGAGCTCTGTCAAATGAACGTGCGCAATTTTGCGCATCCAGATGACCAGCCCGACACCTGGATCTCCTTCGCGGAGATCGCGCAAGGCAAGCGGAGGTACTCGCGGCGGGAAAAGCCGTTTCAGCGCAAGGACGGAGCCACGCTCTACCTAGACATGACGACGACGCTCCTCCGCGATGGCGAGGGGCGGCCGCGACACATGGTGTCAATCATGCAGGACGTGACCGAGCGGCGACTGCTGAACGGCCGCCTGGCCTATGAGGCGGTGCACGACCCATTGACAGGTCTGCCCAATCGCCGGCTCTTCTATGAGCGAATGGGCCACATCTTCCAGTCGGTCGAGTCAGATCATCGCATCGGCCTTTGCTACGTCGACCTAGACGGATTCAAGGCCGTCAACGACACGATGGGACACGATGCCGGCGACCAACTCCTGGTTGCCGTTGCAAACAGGCTCAGCGACCGGATCGCGCGCCCGGGCCATCTACTGGCTCGGGTGGGCGGCGACGAATTCGCGATCTTGGTCGAGACGTCGACCAATACCGACGAGGCGGTGAGGATTGCCGAAGCCGTCCTGGACGCGCTCAGCTCGCCGATTCGGATCCTGGGACACGATCTCTCGATCACTGCGAGCATCGGCATCGTCGAACGGCCGGTCGCCGGTACCAGTGTCACCGACATCATGAAGGCGGCCGACACGACGCTCTCGTGGGCCAAGTCGAATGGAAAGCGGCGGTGGACGCTGTTCGATGCCGAACGTCATTCGCGTGAGGTCACACGCTATGCCCTCGCCGGGAGTATGCCAGATGCGCTCACCCGCGGAGAGTTCGTCGTTGAGTATCAACCACTTGTACGGCTGACGGATAGCAGTGTGCTGGGTGCCGAGGCCCTCATTCGCTGGCGCCACCCGCAGTTTGGCCTGCTGCCGCCGGACCGGTTCATCGACATAGCGGAGGAGACGGGCCACATCGTCCAACTAGGACAATGGGTACTCGAAGAAGCGTGTCAGCAGGCGATCGGCTGGCAGTCGGTAGATCTCGCGCGTGGTCCGTTCGTGAGTGTGAACGTTACTGTCCAACAGATACAGGACCCGGACATCGTCACTGCGGTGGCGCAGACCCTCGACCGCATCGGACTTGATCCGCGTTTGATGCAGCTTGAACTCACCGAGACCGCGCTCATGGCGGCCGCCGGGCCGCCGCTGGACAACCTCCGAGAACTCGTCGCCATGGGGCTGACCATCGCGATCGACGACTTCGGCACCGGATACTCGAACCTCGCCTACCTTAGCGACCTTCCAGCGCAGACACTCAAACTTGCCGGTCCTCTGGTCGATGGCCTCCGCGGGCAGTCCGGGTCGCACGGACCGAAGGAGCGAATAATCGCGGCCGTCGTCACATTGGCGCACGACCTTGGGCTGACTGTCACGGCCGAGGGGGTGGAGACAGCCGAACAGGCCAACAGGCTGTGGAAACTCGGCTGCGATATCGCTCAGGGCTACCACTTCAGTCCACCCCTGGCAGCGGAAGAGTTAACTCGACTGCTACGCCAGCAGGCTCCGGTCGGCCGCGCCCTCACACAAGCCGACGCACAAGCTCACGGCCGGTTCTAGGCACCGTCCACAATCCGTCGCGGGGGGGCGACCCTAGCTTCGCGCGCGCACGCCGCCCGCCCGTCTGTCCACTCGCGACCGATCTAGCGGTCGGCGGCGGCATCGAGACTTGCCACCCCGTTGATCCCTCGCACCGACGTCGGTAGTAGCGTCGCCGGCTGCGTAGTCCACACGGTCGGCCGATAGGTTGCCCGCCGCGCTCTCGCGACACTGGGCTAGCTACGAGAGTGGACACAGCCGTACCCGCCAAGGAGGCAACCGTGGCCGACCCCGCCCCGACGACTCAGAACGAACCCCGGGTGCCAGCCATCCTGCCGTGGCTAACTCTGGCAATCACCCTGCTCCTCACGCTGCGAAGCCTTGGCGGGCTGCTGGCGGAGGTACAAGTGGCCGGCGCGGCCAGCGGGGGCATGGAGTCGCTCGCGAACGGATTGAGCCTCGACGTCATCTCAGACACGAAGGCGCTGCTGGAGACCTGGTACGCCGACGCCCGGGCCCGACCCCTGATCTCGTGGACGGCGCTCTACTACACCTGGGTGGACGTCGCTTTCGTCGGCGCGTACGTCGTCCTGTTGCTGCAGTGCTGGCGCCGGGTTCGTCGCCACCAACCCCAGGTGCTGAAAGAGATACCGACGAACCTGACCGTACTGCGCAAATTTGTACACTGGCCATATGCGTGGATCCTTGTTCCGCTCGGGGCGATCGCCGACCTGACCGAGAACGGACTTCGATGGCTTCTCATCGATCGCGCGTTAACCGGCAACAGTGTCGACACCACGGTCATCATCGGGTCGTGGGTCGCCACCACGTCCAAATTCGTGTTCCTCGGGGCATTTACCGCGGTCCTCTTCGTCCTGCTGCTGGACTCGACGCTGTTGCGAACGTGGCTCGGCCGGGTCCTGTGGTCGTTATGGCGGTTGCGCATTCCGTTGTTGGCGACGGCCGCGTTCGTTGTCCTGCTGCTCGCCGACGCCACCGGTCAGGCCGTCGATCTCGCCCGTCGGTGGGCTGACGACGGCCTTGCGCTAGTCGGTGGCGGCTTCGCACTGGTCGGCAGTCTCCTACTGGGATTCACGGTCTGGCTCGTCGCCCGTCGAGTCGTGTTGGCCGACCACAGCGGCAGCGTCGATAAGTCCGTCCGATGGTGGGCGTGGCTTCTCGGCATCGCGGTCGGCTCGGGATTGCTGGCATGGTTCGCGAAGATGACAGAGTTGTTCGCGATCACCGTGCTCGCGGTTGCGATGCTTCTGCTCGGCCTACTGTGGGGCACCCGAGCGACGAGGTTCGTCAACCAGGAAGCGATCAGGAACAAGGCAGCCACAGCCCGCCGGCAAGACGCGGAACCGATTGACCCAGTGAAGATCACCGCCGCTCGGCGTGTCGTCCGCATTCTGGCGATCGCATCGCCGGTCACCGTGCTCATGCTGGGCGCGGTGGCGTACGCCCCGGTTCCGCCCGTACTTGTGGTCAACGGCGACGGCGGCACATCGCTCGCGATGCGGGCGTTCGCCGTCCTCGCGATCGCTATCGTGGGCCCGCCGCTCGCCTCACTGGGGCTCTACGTACAGCTGCGGCTGTGGGACGGCACCGGCGACGACAAGCCGGACACGCGCGAGGTCAAGTACCAAATCGTCGGTGCGCTGGTGCTCGGACTGGCGGTCTTCAGCTTCTTCGGCGCGGTGCTGCACCTGCCCGTCGTCACCGTGTTTCTCGTCGTCCCGATCTTCATCGCAGCCATCACGCTCCTGCTGGGCGAGGGGCAGCTATGGTCGGAGCGGCACAGCGCACCGTCCGGGCTGCTGCTTCTCGGCTTTACCCGCCTTCCGGTGACGACGCTGCTGATCGTCGACCTTCTCGTCGCGAGCTTCGCGTTCAACGACGGGTCGGATCACGCGGTACGGCGCAACGGGGCGCTGCCCAACGAGATCGCCACGGTGGACAGCCGTTCAGGATTGGACCTCACCAAAGCGTTCAGCGAGTGGGTCACCGAGAACTGCGCCGATAACGCAGCCAACAACGAGAAAGTGCCGATGATCCTCGTCGCGGCGCCGGGCGGCGGGTTGCGAGCGGCGTACTGGACGGCCTCGACACTCAGCGAGACGTTCGGTGCCTCTCGCACCGCCAAGAAGGTCGCCGGCTGCGACGCGTACGCAGCCGATCGCATCTTCGCGATGGGTGGCGCGTCCGGTGGCAGTCTTGGCCTGGTGGCCTACACCGCGGGCCTCGAAGCCACGCCGGCCCGAACCAAGGACTGGTACGAACAGCAGCTGGGTAGGCCTGATTTCCTTACCGATCCGCTCGCATGGATGCTCAGTGTCGACCTCGCCCGTGGCTTCGTCGGCTTCGGGGGCGCCGATCGCGCGGCGCGGCTGGAGGACAGCTGGATCCGCAGCATGACGGGCATGGGTGACGACTTCTTCCCGGGGAGCTGGGGCCAGGGTGGGCACCGTCCGGTCCTCATGCTCACCGGAACTCAGGTCGAGAGCGGGTGCCGCCTCAACGTCAGTGCGCTTCGGGTCACCGACGAGGAGGGACGCGCCGCCGGCGGCGCGTGTACGACGACGGGTGTCGGCGCGGCTGCAGCCGACGGCCCGATAACCTCGGAGCTGCTCGACTTCCTCTGTGGAGCCGGAAGCGGTTCAAGCCCAGCGGGTGTGACCAATGCGACGGCCGCGTTGCTGTCGGGCCGATTCCCGTACATCTCTCCGTCCGGGCAGCTCTACGGTTGCGAAACCATGTCGGGTAAGGCGCCCCGTACGAACATTGTGGACGGTGGTTACGGCGAGAACACCGGGATCGGCATGCTTCTGGCGCTCTGGCTCAAACTGGCGCCGCTCATCGCGACCCACAACGCCGTCGCCACCAACGCGACGATCGTGCCCGTCTTCGTCTTTGTCGACAGCCACTACTCGGACGTGGCGGCCACCGAACCCAGCCGGATCGTGGAGGGCCTCGTCCCGCCACTGACCAGGTCCCGGCCCGACCAACTCGACGACCTCGCCATGCAACAGCAGGCGGCCGGGGCGTTCGTGGGCGACCTGCCCGGTACGTCGGATCCGTGCGACATCGGATCCGACGCCGGTCGGTACGTGAGCATCAGCCCGACTACCACACCGGGACTACCCGCACCGCTGGCGTGGACCCTGTCGCAGCTGGCGACGGGGGACCTCAACCAGCAACGCACGGACGCCTTGGAGAAAGCGCCCGCGAAGGCCATCGCCGATTGGGCCACGAAAGCAGTGGTCTGCCAATAGCACGGCACGGATCACGGCGCGCGAACCCGGGGTGGCTGTCTACCGCCCCGGGTTCATTGCCGCTCCTCGCCTACCTCAGCACGGTGCCGTAAACGGACCTAGATCGCGGGTTGCGGTGGTGAACGTGCAGCCGTACTTCGGGTCGGCCACTACGGCAGGTTTCAGGACGTCGTCGCCGGGCGGGCGTACGCCGTGTTCCACCCACGCAACCAGGTCGGTGAATCCCCGGACAAGCTCTTCGGCGGTGAAGTCGCAGTGGCCCACGCCACGGATCGCTCGTTGCACCAGAAGATCTGACTGGCCGTTCGCCGCGACACGATTTGCGTAGATCTGCTCCATCGAGAAGGGGACGAACAGGTCCCCCAAGTCGTGCATCGTGAGCACCGGGATGCCCGGCGTGCCGTTGACAACCGGAACGTTCGCCAGACCGTATTCGACTCGACCGGCGGGATCCTGCGCGACGCGCAGAACGCTGTCATTGAGCGCCTGCTCGGCCGGACTGAGTGCGGGGTCAGTGTCGAACTGGTAGATCGCGTCGGTGTTGTCGACGACCACTCCGGGCGATCGCGGCACGGTCCCATCAAGCGCTCCGAATTGCTGCAGGAATGTCGCCCAGGCCGGGAACGCCGCGTTGAACAACGGCCGGACGCCTCCCGAGCGAAGCTGCGTCATCGCGGCCAAGTTCTGACCCTGTGCGTTGAGCCAGACCGGCCACCCAGGACTCGGCCCGGACAAGGCTGCCCTGATCTGTGGTGCCTGAACCGTCGTCCAGGCGACCGGGTCCGGCGGGAACTCTGTAGGTACTCCAGCGAGGGCGGCCGACACGAGGTTGTAGTCGAGGTAGAAGTCGAATAACTCATGATCGCCGAGCACGCCGCAGATCGGCATCGCTCCGTCGTACTCATTGCGATACTGCTCGATTGCGGCGGCGGTGACATGACCGCCCATCGAGGCACCGGTCAGGTAGACCAGGTCCGGGTGGCCGACGATTCCGTTGAACAACTGGGTAAGCGCGTGGGTGTCTTGAACGCCGACGGCGACGTCGTAGTCGTTCTTCGAGTAGCTCGACGCGGCCCACGCGTACCCATTATCGACGAGGAACGCTCGCATCGGATGGTTGTTCTGACCGTCAGCTCGAGCCCGGCGCCACGCGAAGCCGTGCGCCCACATGACCAACCGGCCGTTCCAGTTAGGCGGAACCTCGATCCGGTAACCGGCGCCCGAATGCACACCCCAGTACCGGCTCGACGGCAGACCAGGAAGCGCGTCAAACGGCAGCTTGGACTCGTCGACGAAGTACGCCGGCGGCGGATCAGCCGATGCGGGCCCGACCGTACCGACTCCGACGCCCACTCCGGCCGCCACCACGAGCATGACGGCTGCGGTGCGCACGGCACGTTTCAGATTCATACTCATCCCCTCTTCGTTGAGTGGCCGAACTGAGCGTAGTCAATACACCCGCGTCTCGCAGCACGTCGATCTCAGCAGATCTGCTGGTCATGGCGACCCGGCGATGGGTCGACTCGAGCGATCGTGGATCATGTTGGCAGCACCGCGTTTCCGTTCGAAGGGGGACCCGCATGTTCGGTCGGCTCGGAGCATTCGTCGTACGTCGCGCCTGGTGGGTAATCGGCGGCTGGCTCGTGGTCGCGTTCGGCATCATCGCAACCGCACCGTCGTTGGCCGACATCACGTCGGCCGACCAGGGCAGCTTCCTTCCCAAGGAGTACGAGTCCCTGCAGGCGATCGAACTCGGCCAGACGGCGTTCCCGCGACAGACGACGTCGACGGCCATCATCGTGGTCAAGCGCGCCGACGGGCAGGCGCTGACTGCGGCCGACGAGGCCAAGGTCGGCCAGGCCGCCCAGGAGTTACTGGGAAAGAACATTCCGACTACGTCCGGCTACCTGACCGGGCCGCCAGCCGTCGCTCCCGACAAGTCGATTCAGATCATCAACGTCGGCCTTCAGGCGAAAACGCCGGACGATCCGGCGTTGCTCGACGCCGTCCGGCAGATCCGGGCGGACTTGGGACCGGCGCTGGCCGGTAGCGGACTGACCGCTGGCGTCGCCGGCGATGTCGCGACCTTCGTTGACAATGAAAAGACGTTCAACAGCGCGTTTGCGATCGTGGGCCTCGCCACGGTCGTGCTGATCATCGGGCTGATCCTGCTCATCTTCCGAAGCCCGATCGCGGCTCTGTTGCCGGTGTTCGTCATCGGCATCGTCTACGAAGTCTCGACCAGCATCATCGCCGCCGTCGGAAAGGCGTTTGACCTCAACGTCAGCCAGGACCTGCAGACGATTCTCTTGATCGTGCTGTACGGCATCGGCACGGACTACATGCTCTTCCTCCTGTTCCGGTTCCGGGAGCGGCTGCGCGCCGGCGACGACAAGCGGACCGCGATGGTCACCTCGGTCACCCGCGTCGGTGAGGTCATCGCGTCCGCCGCCGCGGCGGTCATCGTCGCGTTCCTCGTGTTGCTGCTCGCATCGCTCGGATTCTTCGGTTCACTCGGCCCGGCCTTGGCGATTGCGGTCGCGGTCATGCTGATCACATCGCTCACGCTGATACCGGCGTTGGTGTCGCTGCTCGGCCGGTACGTCTTCTGGCCCTCGAAGGCGTGGCAGAAACAGCCGACCGGCACCGTCTCGCACCGGCTCGGCACCGCGATCGGCCGCCGGCCGGCGACGGTAGCCGCGGTGTCGGGTGGTCTCTTGCTCGTATTGGCGGCCGGCTGCTTCTGGTACAAGGCCGACTACGACTTCAGTGCCGGCTTCCCGCAGGACACCGAGTCCGCCAAGGCCGCGGCCGATCTGCAGCGCGGCTTCGCCGCCGGCGCACTCGCGCCGACCGAGGTCTACCTCATCACCACGGACGGGTCCGAGCTCACCGACGCGCAGATCCAGTCGTTCGCGCAGGCCGCCGCCGGCGCTCCGGGCATCGGTCAGGCGCAGCCACCAGAGCGCGGCACCGATCGATCGGTGGCGCGGATACACCTTCTACTGGCGGAGAACCCGGTGTCGAACGAGGCGATCAATCTCGTACGAGGGGAACTGCGCGACGCTCTGCATGCTGCCGCACCGCCTGGCACACGGGCCGTGGTGGGTGGCACCACCGCGATATTCGCTGATATCAACACGGCCAACAACCGGGACCTGTCTGTGATCCTGCCCGCGGCGGCGGTCCTCATCGGACTGATCCTTGCGCTCCTACTGCGCAGCGTCGTGGCACCGGTCTATCTGGTGATCGCGGTGCTGCTCAACTTCGCCGCAACGCTGGGCGCGACCGTGTACGTCTTCCAAGGCTTGCAGGGCCATCCCGGCGTCACGTTCCAGTTGCCGATCATTCTGTACTTGTTCGTGGTGGCGATCGGCACCGACTACAACATCCTGATGATCGCCCGATTGCGGGAAGAGGCACGCGAAGGCAACGAGCCACGACAGGCCGCGGCGATCGGGGTCGAGCATGCCGGGCCGACAGTCGCGGCTGCAGGCCTGATTCTCGCGGGTACGTTCGGGGTGCTACTACTGGCTCCGATCTCGTTCCTGCAGCAGATGGGCTTCGCCGTGGCATTGGGCATTGTGCTGTCGGCGTTCGTGATGTCGATGTTCCTCGTCCCCTCGCTCACCGCCCTCCTTGGACACGCGGCTTGGTGGCCGGGGCATGGGGATGTCGCCGCCGCCAAGCCCGCGTCACGAGCCGACCTCGATGAGCAACGCGTCGCCTGAGTCGAGCCGTCCGCCCCGGGCACGACTGAGATACTCCGGGGTGTGCCCACACCCATCCTCGCGACCCTGGTCTATGTGCTCTCACGGGACCGGTCGCATGTGCTGATGCTGCACCGTAACAAGCGACCCGATGACATTCACTACGGCAAGTACAACGGGCTGGGCGGCAAGGTCGAAGCACACGAGGACGTCGTCACCGGCGCGAGGCGGGAGCTCCTCGAGGAGTCGGGGCTGACCTCATCGTCGCTCGTGCTGCGCGGAACCGTTCTGTGGCCGGGTTTTGGCCCGGACGGCCAGGACTGGTTCGGCTTCATCTTCCGGGCCGATACATACGACGGCGCGTCGCACGCGGGCAACGCCGAGGGCACGCTCGAGTGGGTTCCGCTCGCCGCCCTGCCGGCGATTCCGATGTGGGACAGCGACCGCGAGTGGCTGCCGATGGTCTTCGAAGACGATCCGCGGCAGTTCCACGGTGTGATGCCCTATCACGACGGACGGATGGTCAGCTGGAGCTACGAACGCCTCTGATCCTTAGGCACGTAGTATTTCGTAGATCTGGTCGGCCATGTCGTGCACGAGCCGGGGCAACGCCTGGTAGTCCCTCGGCTCGCAAGGCTCGCAGAAGCTGCTGGCCACCAAGGACATGGTGATGTTGCCCTCGACCAACTCGATCCGCACCACGCCAGCACCCCATTGGTACGTAGCAGCGTCAGCCTGCTCGATCGGCTCTGGATAAGGGCCACCAGAGGCCGCCGAGGTGGTTCTCTCAAAACCAGCATGAGCGGCGGCCGCGTCGCGGAAGGCCTTGAGCCATACGACAACGGCGCCGCCCGGCGCGCGCTGGCCATCCGCGGCGACCTTTCCGAAGTACGAAAGCGAGCAGGCGCCTGGTTCCATTTCGTCAACGCCGAACGGCAGTGGCTCCCCAAACACCGCCGTGAAGGGTGAGAGATCGAGTCGCTGGCAGAGATCTGCGGGAATCTGGTACGTACGAGCGGTCGCTGTCGGTACGGGCGCGGAATCCGTGGCACAGGCGGTCATCGCGGCACAGACGAGGACGATAGCGGGTAGACGGCAGACATTCACGGGTGGACCTCCTTCACCGTCGAAGCATAGCCCGACAGCGCCCCATCCACAGTGGAAGGGCCCGACAACCTGTCGGATCGCTTGCAAAAACACGGCTCGCCGACGCGATGACGTTGAGTGTCAACAGTGGACTGAGTAATCTACCAGCCAGAACCGCCGATACTGAAGGACAGTAGCGGAAGAAGGAGGATGCAAGTCGTGAACAAGGCCGAGCTTATCGAAGCGATGTCGGGACGTCTGGGCGACCGGAAGTCCGCGACCGCAGCGCTCGACGCGGTTCTCAATGAGATTCAGAACGCCGTCACGGTGGGCGACAAGGTGTCCATCGCTGGCTTCGGAGTCTTCGAGAAGCGTGTCCGCGCAGCCCGTACCGCGCGCAACCCGCGCACCGGTGAGGCAGTCAAGGTGAAGAAGACCGCGGTTCCGGCGTTTCGGCCGGGCGCGAGCTTCAAAGAGCTTGTCGCCGCTGGCAAGGTAGCGAAGACGCTGCCGGCCGCCAAGAAGGTCACCACCGTTGCCGCCCCGGCGCGCAAGACCGCGACCGTTGCAGCCCCGGCGCGCAGGACCGCGCCCGTTGCCGCCCCGGCGCGCAAGACCGCCCCGGCGAAGGCCACCGCGGCGAGAAGGACCGCCCCGGTTCCGGTGCAGCGGGCCGCCGCCAAGAAGGCCCCCGCGCGTACGGCTCGCGCCCGGTAGGCGCTGACCGCCAGGCGCTCAAGGGCGCCCACCACCACGGTGGGCGCCCTTGGTGGCTCAGGCCGTCGGTCCGCTGCAGAAAGGTAGTCACCAACGCATCGCAGTCGCGCTGGCACGTCGCGATGCCGCTCTCGGCGTACAGCGCGGCAAGCTCCCGTCCAGCGACGATGCGCAGCGCACCGAGGACGGCCATGCCGCCGGCGGCGATCCACGCCTGCGTGCGGAACTGTCGCCAGGTCAACCAGATCATCGCCGTTCCTCCACGATGCGGTCTGTGGGACGAGCCATATACGCGAGGACAAGGTCCTCGAGACTGAGCTGTTCGATTGTCCATCGTGAATCGTCAATGGGCTTTGAGCTTCGTACCACCAATGTGGACTGCCGCCCCGTGTGGCTGGCCTGGATGATGTCGAAGTCCGCGCCCAGGTCGTCCACCTCGACGCGGGGCCCGACAAGGCGGTGGTGAGTGGCGAGCAGCGCCTCGACCGCCGGCCTCCGACCGCGCGTATCGCGCGACGACGGGCGTGACGCGATCGCGCTAGGGTCTTCGGCAAATCGAGAGTAGGGACGAGCGGTGGTTGCTGGTCATCGGCGGTGGTGGATCGCACTGGTCGTCGCTGGCGCCGTCGCACTGATTGCGAGCGGCGTCACGGTCGCGTACCTGAAACGGATCGCGCCGCCGTACCCGTTGGTTGAAGGAACGCCGAGCCCGATCGAGCTCGCTCCCGGCGGGTGCCCGATCATCCCAGATCGATGGGAATTCGTTGACGCTCCGGGCGAGCTCGTGCCGCCCAATCCTTACGAGGTGTTGCTCTGCACCACTTCCGCGTATCGTGACGAGCCAATCCCACCCGATGGCCCGCCACTGCAACGGATCCTTAGAACCGGTGCGCCCGAATTTGCCGCGTTCCTGAAACGGTTGCCCGATCGCAACCAGGATTTCCGTGCCTGGCAACGCGAGCACAGCGGCTGGTGGCCAGATCCGCTGCCCTTCTACGTTTGTCCCAACATCGGCTTGCCGTACAACTTCTCATTCGTCCTGCGCTACGCCGACCGGCCAACGGTCGCTGTGCTCACCGGCTGCATGTTGGGCGGTGTCACCACCGGCGTCCGTACTCGCATAGACAACACGAAGCCGCATGTGGTCGACGAGTTCGTGCGCCTGTTTGACGCCCAGCGTTAAGTCCGACGCCCGCAGCTCACGACTCCTTGGACCGAGCGGAAGGTGTGTGGGAGGTTTCGCGGTAGGAACACGAATCGCGTAAACCCTCACCCGCTTTCGAGGCTTGGGCCTGGCTTTACGTCGATGTCCCAGACCGTCTTGGCGCTCAGCGGGCCATCACGTACTGCCCATAAGGACGGTCCCGCATGACAACGAATGAGACTAGAACTGAGGCTAGTCGGGCTGGTCTACCGCATCGCGAAGCGCGTGTATGCGCAGGGTGGTTGACCGCAGGCGAGGAGGGGCGGAGGGCTTGCGCATGAGTGGCAGTCGCGGAGCGAGCCGGAGGGCCGTGTTTCTCGGCGCGGGTGCGGCCGGGGCGGCCACTGTGCTGGCCGCGTGCGGGGGTGAGCCAGGCACCTCGCCGCAACCGGCGCCAGCGACGACTGCCGGGGACGCGGATGGCGCGACCGCGGAGGGCACGGCGAGTGTGGACGTCCCGATCGCCTTCGTTCCGGTCGGCGGCGGCTACATCGACTTCAAGCGCGGGGTGATTGTGACGCAGCCGGAGGCTGGGCAATTCCGTGCCTACGAAGCGAACTGTACCCATATGCGGTGCTTCATCACCTGGGTGGCCGACGGTTTGATCCAATGCCCGTGCCACGGCAGCCAATTCCGGATCTCTGACGGTTCGGTGGTCCGGGGACCGGCCACCCGGTCCCTCGACACCCGCGCCGTTACGGTGAGCGGCGACATCGTCGTGGTCTCGTGACATTGGGCGGACCGACACGCATTGCGGCTGGCGTCTCCGTTTGTCGCCAGAGGGTCAGTCGCGGATGGCCTCGATCAAGCCCGACTCGACGCGTACCACGGTGAGCCCGTTGCGCGACAGCAAAGTCCGCCACTCGGCCTCGGTTCGCTCCCGTCCGCCAAGTGCGACCAGCATGTGGAGATCGAGGAGCTTGGCGTTGTCCTGCTCGTTGCCCGCTGTGATGACCGCGTCCGCCACGAGCACCCTGGAGGTCGACGTCATAGCCTCGTGGATCGAGCGCAGGATGGATGATGCGGGCCCGTCGTCCCAGTCGTGCAAGATGGCCGAGAGCACGTAGACAATGCGAAACCCGTAGTGCGGCCGAGCGTCAAGCGTCATGTGAGACCAGGCACCATTGTGGACAGTCACGCCGGCATCGGGGACACGCGTGGCGACCTTGCGTGTACACGCACGCGGTGGCGCAGGGACTCGGCTGGAAGAACCCAACGGCTCATGCCGGAGGAAGTCCGGGGTGCAAGTCGAGTCGAGCGTGGGCTACGGCTTCGTAGGCTCGGTCGGCGTCCTATCGAGCCGCAGACGAGAGACTGGAAATGAGACTAGTCAAGATCACCAAATATTGGCGTGGCGGCGGGATTTGAACCCGCGGAGGGCGTAAACCCTCACACGCTTTCGAGGTCTGGGAGCGTCCATCCGTCGATGGCCGAGAGCGTCCGTGACCTGGACTTGTCGACGGCGACGGTCGTCGGTGGCTGACTCTGAACGAGAGCGAATGAGACGACAATTGAGACGACGAGCTGATCGGCCCATGCGCCCGGCCTCATACGCGCCGGCACGCTTTCCAAGTCTGTCGTCGGGCCGTTGGCCGGCGGCGTCCCGACGCACTTGACCCCCAGGACGTTGCGGTTGTCATCGATGCAGGTCAAGCACGATCCCGCGTCGTGAGGGTCGTTGACCGGGACGTAGTGAAAGGCGTCGCGTGAAAGGCGTGTGGTCCATAAGTGGTCCACGACCGTAGACCGTGATCCTCTGGTCCGTAGCGATTGGTAGCCAGGTCCCGTGCGGCTCATGGCGAGGTCAGTCACGGTGACGAGGGCCCCAGCGGACGGCTCGGGCTCAGTTGGCTGCAGTACTTTGCGGCTGTACGCCGACGCACTCCGGACATTTTCTGCCGCGACCACGGGTTAGCACGAGCCGCTTTCACGCATCCCCATCGTGTGGGCGTAGCCCGGCTGGTTGGTGGGGTCCTCGGCGTCGTCGGCTCTGCTAGGCAGGCGAACGGTCAGCCCGTCCGGGTCGTTGATGTCGACCACCCAGCCGCGCGTGGCACTCCTGATCCCGGAGCGTCGTACGCCGAGCGCGTCGAAATGCGGTCCACGCCTCGGCCGTTCGCGTGGTCGGGAACCCGATCTTCCGTGTCATCGCACGTTTCCATGATCCCTGTTGTGACCACGCGAGAAGTGTGGCGACGCTCCAACGCCGCCCCTATGTGCGATCGTCCGGCGTATGAATCCGTCCTCCTCTGAGTCGCCGGGCCCGGCCGCGGATCCAACCTGGATCACACCGAGCGTCCTGATATCGAGCTTCAGCCTTCTCGTCTCGATCTGTGCGTTCGTCGCGACCATCGCTCTGTTCTGGTTTCTGAACGTCCGCCGTGGTCGTCTCCTTTGCGCGGCACCCCATTCGTTTGCGGCCACGTTCCTAAAAAGTGAGCTGCTGATAACCCTGCCGCTGGTCTTGCACAACGATGGCGCGCAGATCCTCGTGGTGCAGGACATGCGGATGACGCTGGAAAAGACACCTGCGCGGGCATCAGCGGAACGGGAAGCGTTGAGGCGGCGTTCGAAAAGAGCAAGGAACTCTATCCGGAGGGGACGACCCTTGAGATCGAACCGGACATTCCGTTGACCATGATGGCGTGGCGAGCGAGTCGAGACCAGCTGCAACCGAGGCACGACGCCGACCGGACGATGCCGGCGGTGTTCGCAGTCAAGGCCCGATCCGCCGACACCCACTTCATCGAGTTCGGCCGGCGGAGCTCGCAGCAGATGCCTAAGCGCGGGCCACACCGAGCGACCGTCGAGGCGAAGTTGTCGGACGAGGACGGCTGGCGTGAGCTCGCCGTCTTTGATCTTCACACCGAGAACGTCGACCGACCGCACATCTACATCAGCTACAGCAACGACCCTGACTGGGCACCATGATGCAGACGACCGGTGCAAAGTGAACTCCTTGTGACGGCGGCCTTCGGATCGCACACTAAGGCCGACTGTCTATGACTCTGGAGGGAGATGTTGAGCCTCAAGGAAGTGGGTCCGGAACAGGCCGCGTGCAGTTAGGAACGTTCGCGGCGGTCGTCACTCAGTTATTCACTCAGGCCCCGGGGATACGATTGCCGGATGCTACGGCGATTTCTCTATCTTGACTCTGGCGCGCTTGGCGCCTACCTGAGCGCCCTAGAGGGTGGCGCGCGTTCTGATATCTCGCGCCGGCGGATGAAATCAGGAGCCCGTGAGGGCGGCCTCGATCTGAAAGTAGCTAAAGGAACGAAAGGGAGCGGTCACGAGGACGAGGAATCGGAGACGTTGACCGACACGCCACATGCGCGGTTCCAGCGCCTACTGGATCAAATGAATGCCGATCCCGAAGGCACTGAGTGGATCGAGGTTATGGATCCCGACGCCGACCTTAAGGCCGCACGCCTCGGCAGCATGATCGAGGTCGAGTGCGAGATTTACGTCCCAGATACGATCAACGTCTTGGCAAAATCTGCCGAGCTGGGAACGGCTATCGACATGATGGATCGGCTCATGCCCTTCGCGGATGTTTTCGGCTTGGATATGGCCGGGGCGCCCTCTGATAAGGAAAGGAAGGCTGCAAAGAGCTTCACGGAGATGGGCAGCATCTTCGGTAACAAGCTGCTCGTCGTTGGAGACTTAGACGACACGAACTGGCGGATAGCTGGCCAGCTCACAACAGACTTCATCGATGGTGACCTTGAGGGCCGGGCCAGGATTGTCGGCAAGGTGTCTGCCCAATGGGGACATGGTCAATGGAAGCCGATCATGGCGCTCCCTGGATCCTCGCTACTGCCCAGAGATCAGCGACGCAGGATGGAGAAGAAGGGACCAGAGCCAGGCAAGGAGGGCGACTTCCTGGAAGGCCCGGCCGCCATGCTCGACATCTTGGCGATCTACCGGTAGCGACAGCGACCTCGAAGCCGCGCTTGGGCTTTCCCGTCGTGCGGGCTTGTCCCTGCCGGCCGCCACCGGGCCGGGGGCAAGGTGGAGCGCCTAGTACACGCATCTCAATTTCGAGTCAAGGGTCGTTGGGCCACCGCCTCCGGAGGGCGGTGGATCTTGGCGGTCACAGCCTCGGTTTGAGCTGCGAAGACGGGCGCTCGACGGATGCTGCGCGAACCAAGGTGGGCACGCATTTGGCACGCTGCCATCTTCTGGCCGTGACTGACGGTCGCAACCCGAAGGGTTGAAGGTTCGAGTCCTTCTCGGGGAGCAACCCAAGCCTCTGACCAGGGCGAACGCTCTCTTCAAGTTCTGACCCGACCATCGGATACCGGTTTTGGTACCGGTTTTGACTCCTGGGACCGGGTCCGGGGCATCCCGTCTCCCAGCCTAAAGGATCATGGTGTCCCCGCGCGTTGAGCGTGAACAGCCTCGTACGTAAGTGCGAAGTTTGCGGCATGAGAGCTGGCGAGCTCGTTGAGCGTCGGTGGAATGGAAGATTCGGGCGACTCGCCGGGCGTGACGGCTGCCCCTGCCGAAGCTGATCCAGGGAACATGTCGTAGTGACCAAATCCGATCGGCCCTACGATGGCTGACCGCCCGGAGATCCGTGCTGACCTTAAGCGTCGCCTCATGATCGAGTGTGGCTACCGGTGCGCGATTCCCCTATGCGGGGCGGTCGCGCCACTCCAGATCGATCACATCGTTCCGTGGGCCACAGTCCGCGAGCACGAGTTCGAGAACATGATCGTGCTCTGTGCCAACTGCCACGGCCGAAAGGGCGATCGCCATGGCCAGATCGATCGAACAGCTTTGCGGCAGATCAAGGCGAACCTGTCCGTGATTCACCACCGGTACAGCGATCTTGAGCGGCGCGTTCTCGAGTTCTTCGCCGAGAGACGGGCCGAATATGGCCCGGTGCTGACTTCAAATCCGGACGTTGAGGATGACTGGCTTCGAGGGCTGGCAACGCCGCTGCACGGAACCATGCGGATCATGATGGTCTATCTGGTGAAGGACGGGTACGTGGAGGTCGTTCCGCCGGGAACGCGACTCTGGAACCCGGCCGCAGAGGATTGGATCGAGGTCAAGTCCGCACCGCCCGGCATAGTCCCCGACATCGAGCACTACCGCCTCACCAAGGCCGGTCTCGACTTCCTTGACGCATGGCTCGGTGCGCAACCGCTATCCACGGTGGCCGACTGATCGTCCGGCGCGCAATACGCGTGCTTCGTCTTCGACCTCGCCGCGTTCGGCGTTGAACTAGCCGCGTAGATCCGCCGTCATCTAAGTGAACCTCAGGGGTGAGGGATCCAGGAAGGGCCCGAGTCGTCTTGAGCAAGCACCGCTCGGGCCCTTCGTTGTCCGGCGAGGGATTTGAACCCCATACATCGGCAGGCCAGATAGACCTGTCTCAATCGGGCGGATCGCCGCCTTCACAAGCGGAAACTCTCTCAGCGTCTTCCATTGCTTCGCAGCCGGGGTGGCGCTGAGTTGTAGTGAATGTGTAGTAGATGATCTTACGCGCGTCTCGTTGGTGGTGTCCCGGTCCGGACAACCACCAGGGGTGGGGCCCCAGTCGCCCCGGTCGTTCTTGCCGGTGCTGGCAGACTCTTCTTGTGATCTCCCTCGATGTCGACCGCGTCACGTCGCTGCCCGTGGACCAGCTCGGATTGATGATCCTCAACGACCTCATCGAATCCAACGAGTCGAACGAATACAACTATCTACTCAAAGCGTCGCGCACGTACCGGGGTACAGCAGCCGAAGCAATCGCTGAGGGAATGGCCTGGCTCCGCGCGAAGGCATTGGTCGCCCGAACACCTGGTCAGACCTCGGATGCGGCGATCTTCGTGACACGGACCGGTCGCCGGGTCGCCGCTGAGGGTCCACGCACCTTCTATGCGAGCGAGCGAATGCAGGGTGGGGTTGCACGCACTGATTGAGAGCCAGGTCCGACCCCAGTTCCTCATTGGTCAGTACGAACTCGGGGTGTTCGCTGCGATGAAGGCGGTCGAGGTGCGCGTCCGTCAGCTTGGCGGTTTCGGCGGAGATGTCGTCGGAGTGGATCTGATGAACGAGGCTTTCGGCCCGGCCGGCCCGCTCACGGATCCGCAGGTCGTAAAGGGCGAACAGGAAGGAACCCGTGCCCTGTTCGCCGGCGCCTACGCGGTACTCCGCAATCCGGCCGGACATCGCGAGGTCAACTACGACGACGTCACGGAAGCGGCCGAAGCGGTCCAGACAGCGAGCCTTCTGATGCGGATCCTCGACCGGGCAGCGGCGCGAGTGTCCAACCCATGACTGCTTCCGTGTCAAGGATCTTCCGCAGATAAATGACCTCGCGCGAAACCGGGCCTGACCAGGCGACCGCGTTCGCTGGCGGTCATCAGGGATCGCCGGTGTATGACACAGTTGTCACTCAGTTCGTCACGCACCCTGGCGCCATCAGGCGGCGCGATGAACGGTCCGCAGCAGGGTCAACGCCCGCAGCGCGTCGGCACGCGATATCGGTTCGTCGTCGTCGTCAGATGGGCGCGCTTCGCGGCAGATGAGGGCGCCCACGCGGTACGGACTGGCAGGCCGAGAGATCCGAGCAACGCTCAGTGGCGGCGAGGTTTGGAGAAGAGCATCGTCGATCTCGTCGCACCGCCGCTCGCTCGGTCGGCAGTGGCACCGACCTGAAGAGCACCGTCTCTACTTAGCGCTGCCGATGCAGACGGCGAACGCAGACAAACCAATATCGAAGTCCGTGTCGTTGACAAACTCAACCAACCATGCACGGTCCAGGTAGGGCGCATTGACGTAGACCTTGTCTTGGTGCCCGACGCTTGAGATGGTGTAGCCGCCGCCGGTCAGGAGTTCGTCCGGGTCGCACCATGCCTGCAACTCGCTAGTGTTATGAGCCGGAGCTGTGATGTGAGCCTCTACGGTGCGTTGCGTCAGGCCAGCAACGCCTTCGACTTAGCCGAGGCGGTAGTGCTCACGGTGACCGCGATGACCAGCCCCAAGCCAAGGGCTGCGCAGAAGGCTGCGACCGCTCGCTTATTCATGGTCTCTCCTCGCTGATTCGTGACGTCGCCTGTAGGGGCAGCGACAGCGGCGTTGGTCCATCGATCAGCCTCCGCCAGCCGTTGCAAGATCACCACTCAGGGAGACATCGCCCTAGATCAAACAGGCTCAATTCGGCAGATGAGACGCGGCCCGTGGTGTCGCCTGCCATGAGGAAGGGACCACCTTGAGCTGAGTTTTGCCAGCGTGATGGGACCACCTGATTGCCAGTGATGGGACCACCCCGGCGAGTCTGCCGGGTGGTTCGGTCACTGGCCTTTTTGATCTTCGTGTCGAGTCGGCACGGAGGTTCGAATTGTCCTATCGGGAGGTCTCAGTGATCGAGGTTCGTGAGGTTCTGCGGGCGTGGATGGCGGGCGCGGGCACGCGCACCGTCGCCGCCCGCGCCGGCGTGGACCGCAAAACGGCAAAACGGTACGTCGATGCGGCCGAGGCGGTGGGCGTGGCCCGCGAAGGCGGCGTCGAGCAGCTCAGCGACGAGGTGATCGGCGAGATCGTGGGGCTGGTGCGTCCGGTTCGGCCGGACGGGCACGGGGACGCGTGGGCGGTGCTGCAGCCCCGTCAGGAGCAGATCACCAAGTGGGTGAAGGAAGGCCTGACCATCGTCAAGATCCACGACTTCCTGGGTCGGGAGGGCGTGATCGTGCCGTACCGCACGCTGGTGCGGTTCTGCGAGCAGTGCTGCGGGTTCACCGGCCGCCGGGCCAAGGAGACGGTGCGGGTCAACGACGGCGAACCCGGCGAGGAGTGTCAGATCGACTTCGGCGGGTTGGGCATGTTGCACGATCCGGTCGCGCAGCGCCGTCGGATGGTGCATGCGCTGATATTCACCGCGGTGTACTCGCGGCACCAGTTCGTGTGGCTGACGTACTCGCAGACGCTGGAGGCGGTGATCGCCGGCTGCGAGGCGGCGTGGATGTTCTTTGGCGGCGTATTCAAGATCCTAATTCCAGATAACATGAAGGCGATCGTCGCCAAGGCGGACGCGGTCAACCCGGTGCTGACGCGGGGCTGGCTGGACTACGCGCAGCACTGCGGCTTGGCCACGGACACCGCCCGGGTGCGGACGCCGACGGACAAGCCACGCGTAGAACGCACTGTCCAATATGTACAGAAGAACTTCTGGGCAGGCGAGTCCTTTGTGGACCTCGCCGACGCGCAGGCGCGGGCGGTGACCTGGTGCGCCACCAAGGCGGGGCTGCGGGTGCACGGCACGACCCAGGCCCGCCCGGCCGAGGTGTTCGCCGAGGAGGAGCAGTCGGCGTTGCTGCCGGTGCCGGCACCCTATGACGTGCCGGTGTTCAAGATCTGCAAGGTCCACCGCGACTATCACATCGAGGCATGCCGCTCACTGTATTCGGTGCCGCGGGAGTACATCGGGCAGTACGTGGACGTGCGGGCCGACTCGAAGCTGGTGAAGATATCGCTGCGCGGCAAGGTGGTCAAGGTTCATCCCCGTCAGCAGCCGGGCAAGCGGTCCACCGATCCCGACGACCTGCCCGAGCACAAGACCGCCTATGCGATGCGCGACCTGGACCGGCTCGTCGCCGACGCCCGCCGCCACGGCGAGCAGGTCGGCGAGTACGCCCAACGGCTGTTGGACGAGTCGCCGTTGCCGTGGACCCGGATGCGCACGGTCTACCGGCTGCTCGGGCTGGCCCGCCGCTACGGCGACCACGCAGTCGACACCGCGTGTGAGCGGGCGTTGGCGCTCGACGTGGTCAACGTGACCAAGATCGAGTCGATGCTCAAACGCGGCGCCGAGGCCGCGCCGCCGCGGCCTGTCGCGGCAGCCGCCGGCCGGTTCGCCCGCGATCCAGGCGAGTACGCGGTGCGTCGCGCTCATCTGCGTCTGGTCCACAACGCCGACGCGCAGCCCGCGCTGCCCGGCCTCGACGGGCAGGAGGCGCGCTGATGGCCACCAAGAGCACACCGGCGCTGCCCGACCCGGTCAGCGGCGAGCTCAAGCAGCTGATGCGCACGCTCAAGCTGGGCAAACTGCTCGACACCCTGCCCGAACGGTTCGCGCTGGCCCGCCAGCAGCAGCTGACACACGCGGACTTCCTCGAGCTCATCCTCGCCGACGAGGTCATCCGCCGCGACGCCAGCTCCGCCGCGCTGCGCGCCCGCGCCGCCGGCCTGGACCCGGCCATGCGCATCGACACCTGGGACGCCACCGCGGCGGTGCAGTTCGACCAGCAACTGTGGAACGAACTGGTCTCCCTGCGGTTCATCGACGCCCACCACGGAGCTTTGATCCTGGGCCCGGTCGGCGTCGGCAAAACACATCTAGCTACATCGCTGGGCCATGTTGCGGTGCGTCGACGCGTCGGCGTGCTCATGACCCGGGCGGACAAGCTGTTCAAACGTCTCAAAGCTGCCCGGCTGGACAACACCGTCGACGCCGAGATGCGCCGCCTCGCAAACATTCCACTCCTGGTGATCGATGATTTCTGTCTGCAGGCGTTGGACGCTACCGAGACCGCCGACTTCTACGCGTTGACAGTTGAAAGACATCTCAAAACGTCCACTGTGGTCACTTCCAACCGCGGACCGGATGAGTGGCTGGCATTGATGGCCGACCCGCTGCTGGCCCAGTCCGCTGTGGACAGACTCACCTCCACCGCACACGAGCTCGTCATCGAAGGCGAGTCCTACCGGCGACGGCAACGCCCCGGCGTGACGAAACCGCGTAACGAAACCGGCGGTGCGGCATGAGCAGCCGATCCCGCGCCGCGGCCAACCTCGCCTGGTTCCTCAACGACAGACTCCCGATTGAAGTGCGCGTCAGCTGGGACAACCCATCCGGACGCCCCCGCGACGGCGCCTGGGTAGTCGGATGGACCGACGGGCCCACCGTCGACACCGTCCGCGGCCACACCGCCGACCTGGTGCGCTACTGCCGGCCGCTGACCATCGACGTGCTGCGCTTCTCCCGATTCCTCACCGGCCAAGCCTGGGCCGCGGCCATGCTCGCCCTGCACCTGCGCGGCGAACTGCCCGAACGCCAAGCCCTCGGCAAGCTCGAGGCCGAAGTCAAGCTGTGGAGCGCCGACGTCGCCGACTGGAACCACCTGTGGACCCACGCCGGCGAACTCATCGAGCAAGCCGACCACGACATCTACGAAGTCGTCACGCTCATCCACACCGCCGTGACGAAACCCCGTAACGAAACACCAACCCCCACCACGGCCGACCCGCCGGCCGGCGTCTGCGCGCACTGCGCGGCGCCGCTGGCCCCGACCGGCACCGGCCGACCCGGCCTCTACTGCGGCCCCGCCTGCCGGCAAGCCGCCCACCGCGGCCGCCGCGCCGTAACGAAACCCCATAACGAAACCACCTGCGCCACCTGCGGCACCACCATCACCCCGCGCAGCGCCGGCCGGCCCGCCCGCCACTGCTCCCCCGCATGCCGAACACGAGCCTGGCGACGAGCGAACGGACAGCCGCGTTGACACCAACCACGCGCCCCGCCATGCTCACCACGCAACCAGGTGGCCCCTAGGTGGTGGCAATCGGGTGGTCCCTTCCTCCTGGCAGATG
>CAWDLN010000010.1:0-169110 GCA_963803115.1 uncultured Actinomycetota bacterium | reverse complement strand
TCTTATCCCGACCTCGGGATAACACGAAGTACGCCACGAAAGCGACCGAAGCCACCGGCCACACCTCACGTCGGCTGACCTCCGAGACGATCGACGTCTACGCCGATCCCGACGGGAGCCACATTGAGCGCCTCGTCGAGGCCTGCTGGATCCTCGGCCGACACGAGGGATGGCAGGGACTTCGACGCTCGGCACACATGCTCGGCTTCGGCGGCCATTTCCTTACCAAGAGCCGCTACTACTCCATCACCTTCCGGGTGCTACGCGAGGCACGCGCAGTCTGGCGACGCACCCTCCCGGCCAGCCCGGAGCAGATCGAGCCGCTCGAGCATCGACCGTGCTGGTCGTGAACTTCCTTGATTTCGTCGGCGCCGGCTGGCACAACGCCGGAGACGCCATGCTTGCCAACTCGGCCGCCGCCCGGGCTCGCGAGCAGCGACGGGTAGCCCGGGAGGAGCTGTCGACGGCCTCCAGACTGACGCTCGACCAGGCAAGCCAGCCTCGTGTGCGCTCGAAACTTGAAAATTCCACAGTGGACATAATCCGGCCGCCATGCCATGGCTCCTCGTCGCGCACGAGGTGCCTCGGTGACTGCCCGGTTCTCAACGTCGAGCCACCGGGCTGTCACCGATCGAAACAACCGAGATCCACAAGTGATCGCGACCAGCACACCTCACTAACAACTATCCACAATGGATGGAGGAATGGCCATGCCAACACCTACCAAACAAGCTGCCGACCGTTACCTCTCGATTCCGGAGGTCGCGGAACGGCTCGGTACAACCGAACGTTTTCCACGCCGGCTCATTGAGGAGCGGCGCATCGAGTTCAAGCGATTCGGCCGGCACGTTCGCATCTCTGAGCGAGTTCTAACCGAATGGATCGACTCCTGCACCGTCCCGCAGCGGAGGCGGTGATGGGATCGAAGAGACGAAGGTTCGGCAGCGTCCGTCAGCTCGCGTCGGGCCGATACCAGGTTCGACACCTCGGAACCGACGGACTGCGTCGAGTTGGGCCGGACACATTCGCTACCAAGCGACAGGCAGAGCGGTGGCTGATCGAGACGGAAGCCGAGATGCTGCGCGGCGACTGGATCGATCCAGAGGCCGGATGGATCACGCTCGGCGAATTCGCCAAACGCTGGATCGCCGAGCGTGATCTGAAGGCCCGCACGAGGAGGAGTACGAACGGCTCCTCCGGCTGCACATCCTGCCGTACCTCGGCGACGTGGGGCTCGGTTCCATAAGTCCCGCGAAGGTGCGGACCTGGCGGACCGAGCTGCTTGTCGCCAATGTGGGTCGATCGACGGTCGCCAAGACCTACCGCATCGTGCATGCGGTCTTCGCAACGGCCGTCGACGACGACTTGATCCGGCGGAACCCCTGCCGGATCAAGGGAGCAGGCTTCGAGCAAAGTCCGGAGCGGCCGACCGCCACCCTGGACCAGGTCTTCGCCATCGCCGAGGCGATTCAGCCACGGTACCGGCTCCTGGTGTTGCTCGCGACGTTTGCTCAGCTTCGCTTCGGCGAGCTGGTCGCCATCCGCAGGAACAGCGTCGATCTAGACAAGATGGAACTCCGGGTGCGGGTGGCGACGGCCGAGATGGCGAACGGCACTCTGGTCGACGGTGACCCGAAGAGTAGGGCGGGCATCCGGCCGATCAGCCTGCCGACCGCTCTCCGGTCCGACATCGAATGGCAACTGAAGTACGTCGCCCAGCCGGGTCAGATGGGCCGCCGGCTGTTCATCGGCCCCCAAGGCGGGATTCTTCGTCGAAGCAACTTCAGCCGCATCTGGAAGACGGCGCTTAAGAACGCCGGCGTTCCCGACGACGTGGATCTCCACCTGCACGACCTCCGCCACACCGGCAGCACATGGTCGGCCCAAACCGGGGCGACCCTCAAGGAGGTCATGGCTCGGATCGGCCACTCCTCCACGCGAGCGGCGATGATCTATCAGCACGCGACGAGAGAACGAGATCAAGCGATCGCGACCGCGCTAGGTCAGCTCATCGATGAGGCGCGAAGGTCTACGGAGAGCGACGATGACGGATCTTGACGCGAGGTCGCCGGAAGAGCCTAGTGGCACGCTAAGGGCACGAAGGCCGCCCGTAGGCGGCCGTGGATCTACATTTCTGCGGGTGGAGCCGAGGGGACTCGAACCCCTGACCCCCACACTGCCAGTGTGGTGCGCTACCAGCTGCGCCACGGCCCCGCGCGCCCGCCGGAGCGGGCACCCGCGCAATATTACACAGCCTGAACCGGACTCCCCGCACCGGCATTCCGGCGCCGAGGCCAGAGGCGCCAAGGGCAAAGATCAGTTGAGCGTCGGGTCCGCCGGGTAGAAGGCGATCGCCGCCTGCATGCCACCCTGCCGCCGCAGCACCATCGCCCACAGATCATCGGGCCGCTCGGTGAAGGCGTCCCCCGGCAGGGCCTTGAACGTCAACCACGACCCGGTGGCGATCTCCTCCTCGAGCTGACCCGGGGACCACCCGGCGTACCCGGCGAAGACCCGGACCTCGATCAGCTCTTCCCGCATGAGGTCGGGATCGCTGGACAGGTCGACCGTACCGAGGGTTCCTTCCACCCGGCTGAAGCCGCGCATCTCGCCGGCGCCGGACCGGACTCGGGCCAGGCAGATGGCCGCCTCCGGCTGCACCGGCCCGCCCTCAAACACGACGGAAGGCTCCGAAGCAACTCCGCCCCAACCGCTGAGCACCTCGCCGACCGGCACCTCGGTCGCGCGGTTGAGCACAACCCCGAGTGCACCGCCGCCTTCGTGCGCGACGAGCAGGACGACCGTACGTTCAAAGTTTGGATCGCGCAGCCCCGGAGTCGCGACGAGCAGGTGCCCGACCAGCGACTCCATCGCCCGTCCCTCCGTCAACTCCGGTTCGCCCGGCTCATGGGGCCACACCATAGATCGCACCATAGCCTGAGTGAAGCCTCCCGGTTAGAGTCTCCGGGTGGCCGTACGTGCGGATATCGGCGTCATTGGGGGATCCGGACTGTACTCATTGCTCGATGGAGCAACCGAGCACACGGTCCAGACGCCTTATGGTGCCCCGTCGGATCCGCTGACCGTGGCCCCGGTCGCGGGCCGGGCGGTCGCTTTCCTTCCACGACACGGTCGGGATCACCGCTTTCCCCCGCATCAGATCCCCTACCGGGCGAACCTGTGGGCTCTGCGCGAATTGGGCGTGCGCCAGATCCTCGCGCCGTGCGCCGTCGGCGGACTGCTGGCTGAACTCGGACCGGGCAGCTTTGTGCTGCCCGACCAATTGGTGGACCGTACGACGAGTCGCACGCAGACGTTCTACGACACCGGTGCGGTGCACGTGAACTTCGCCGAGCCCTACTGTCCAACGGGACGAGCGACGGTACGGGCAGCAGCGCAGGCGCAGCAAATGAAACTCACCGACGGCGGCACGATGGTCGTCATCGAGGGCCCGCGGTTCTCGACAAGAGCCGAGTCGCGCTGGTACGCGAGACTCGGCGGCACGGTCGTCAACATGACCGGCCATCCCGAGGCGGTGCTGGCCCGGGAACTCGGCCTCTGCTACACCGCGATCGCACTCGTCACCGACCATGATGCGGGCGTCGAGGGCGAGCACGGCGTGACCCAGGAGGAGGTCTTTCGCGTCTTCGGCGAGAACACGGTACGGCTGCGCGCGCTCCTTCTCGATGTCGCCGCCGCGCTGCCGCTCGACGCCAATTGTGTGTGCCGGCACGCGCTGGACGGCATCGACGTCCCCCAGACGCCCTAGGTCAGCCGCCGGCCGGGGGGACTGTCGACTGTGGACACGGCGAGGCCGCCGCCGCCAGACGACGCGCTGAAGCAGTGGGCCGGCGGCCCAACATGCGAACGCCCACGGTGTAAAAAAACGCCACGGGTATCGAGACGAGGAACGAGACACATAGGGCACCAAGCCCAGCCACAGCATCCGGCACGAGGTCCGGCGGTGCCTGCGGATCGAGCAGGCGACTGCGCACCATCACGCGCACCGAGAGCAGCAGGAATCCCGCCGTCAGCACCTCCACCAAGGCGTAGAACGTGAATCGAACCTGGAACCCACCCGATTCAGTCAGAATCGGCGTCGCAACGGCGTGATGACGAGCCGAGTGCAGGATTTCCGCGTTCGTCGCGCCGGTGGGTATGGGCAACGCCAAGGCCAGCACGGTTATCGCGATCGCGACCACGGCGTCGGAGAAGAACGCCAACCGGTCGGCGGCCCGCTCGATCTCCGCCGAACCCCGGCTGCCGGCCAGGTCTGCCATCACGGCGTCTTAGGTTGTGGCGGGCAGACGTACGACGAAACGGCAGCCACCGTCCACATTGGTCACCGCCACATCGCCGCGATGTGCCTCCACCAAACCTCGGACGATGGCGAGCCCGAGTCCGCCGCCTCCGCCCTCGGTTCCATCAGGTTCCGGGGTACGGGCGGAAGCCCCGCGGAATGCGACGTCGAACACCCTCGGCAGGTCGGCCGCCGGAATCCCGCCGCACCCATCGGTGACGGCGAGCCAACCCCCGTTGTCCGTCTGGCCGCCGGTGAGCGTGACCGTACCGTCGGGCGGCGTGTTGCGGATCGCGTTGCGCAGCAGGTTCGCGACCACCCGTGACAGTTCCGGTTCGCTGCCCTGTACGGTCGGCCACGCGGTCTCGGCGGCCACCAGGTGGACGCCGCGTGATGCGGCCACCGGCGCCGCCGAGGCGACCGCGTCGGAGACCACGTCGCCAAGCGCGACCGAGTTCAGGGTCAGCTGCAGCGCACCGGCGTTGATGCGCGACAGCTCGAACAGATCGTCCACAAGGGACGTCATGCGGTCGGTCTCGAGCCGGATTCGGTGGTGGTAGTCCGCGACGGTGTCGGGATCGGTCACCACCCTGTCCTCCAATGCCTCCGCCATTGCCCTCAGCCCGGCTAGCGGCGTGCGCAGATCGTGCGATACCCACGCCACCAGTTCGCGACGGCTGGCCTCCATTTGCCGCTCCCGCACCCGTACCTCGTCCGCCCACATCGCGTCGGCGGCGAGCTGACGGCCGAGCCATACGCCCACGGCAAGGCTCACGGCTCCGGCGGGAGCGACCACGATCAGAAGTACACGCAGATCGTGCTCGGAAATGAACATGCCACCAGCGACGGCGAGGATCCCGGCGAACACCGACAACACGGTGATGGCCAGCAGTACGCAGATGTGCACGATGATCGAGCGATGGCGCAGCAGCCGCAGCGCGATCCAACCGGGCACGGCGACGACGAGGGCGCCGGCGAGCGCCACCAGCAGGATGATCAGAAGTTCGCTCACGAGGCCTCGTACCGGTAGCCGACGCCCCACACGGTGAGGATCCGTTTCGGCGCGGCCGGATCGTCCTCGATCTTCTCGCGCAATCGTCGCATGTGGACGGTCACAGTGGACTGGTCGCCAAACGTCCAGCCCCACACCGCTTCGAGCAGCTCGCTGCGCCGGTACGCTCGTCCCGGATGGCGCATCAGGAACGTCAGGAGGTCGAACTCACGCACCGTCAGCGCCAGCGGCTCGCCGCGCAGTCGGGCGACTCGGCGGGCCACGTCCACCACGAGGTCGCCGTCCATGAGAGTCTCCGGCGGCACCGGTTCGGCCGCCCGGGATGCCCGGCGTAGCACCGACTGCACCCGCAGCACCAGCTCCCGCGGCGAGAAGGGCTTCGTCACGTAATCGTCGGCGCCGAGGGACAACCCGGTCACCCGGTCGGACTCTTCGCCGAGCGCCGTGAGCATGACCACCGGCAGGTTGGGATCGCGGCCGCGCAACCGCTGAATCACCTCGAGCCCATCCATTCCCGGCAGCATCAGGTCGAGCACGACAAGGTCGGGACGCCGAGCATCTACCGCGGCGAGCGCTGCGGATCCGTCGGCGGCCAGGGTCACCTCGAACTCGGACCGCTCCAGGTACCGGCGCACCACATCGCTCACCGTGGGATCGTCGTCGACGACCAACACGTGCTGCCCCATCACCCCAGGCTAAACCGGCCGACGCGGCCGCAAGCGCCTCCGCAATCAGCCGTGAGCACTCCGTAAGCGGATGGGCGGGAGCGCCGAGGCGGGCGGGACGGGGAGGCCGGCCGCCTCGGCCAGCTCCCTACTCCCCGCCTATGTCGGCGGTGTAAGCCTCGTAGACCAGATCCGCATCCCGCTGCCGGTGCCGGGCGAGGTCGTTCAGTATCCGGCGCGCGTCCTCGCGCAGGGTTTCCGCATTGGTGTCGGGACAGTCCATCGCCTGCACGAGCGAGGCCATCGCCGTACCAAGCTGGCCGTGCTCGGCGACCAGGCCGTCCACGGTTCGGGCCAGCCGCGGCGCGTCAAGGACGACATCGGCGTACAGCCCGTCCTCTCCCTCGGTCGCATTTCGGTGCTCCGTGAACGCCGCGACCATTGCCCGCAACGCATCGGTCAGGCGGCCAAGGGGGGCATCGGGCAACGGAACCGCGGCGGGAGAAGACATCGCCGACATCGCACACCTCCGGACTCGGCCTGTACCCCGACCGCGCGAACTTCAAAACGTACGGCTTGCTCGATCGGGGAATACCGGAAAGCTGGCTATGTCTGATGGTGACGGCTAGCGCACGAAGTGTCTACCCTCGGGCCCGGACGATCTAGGGTAAAGCGCGAGAGGCGGTACCACGAGAACTCGTGGTACCGCCTCTGCGCGTGGAGGTGCCGGGAATCGAACCCGGGTCCTTCGGCGCTTTGTCAGGGCTTCTCCGAGCGCAGCTCACTATGCCTCTACTCGGCCCCACCAATCACGTGAGCTAGTTGGTGTGACGGGCCCAGTCGCGAGTGATCTCACCGCACTGGCCCCGCGACGGAGCCAGATTGGCCAGCCCATTAGCTGACGCCGGGTGCTGGGCCATGGGCACTCCCAGTCCGACGGCCTGCTTACTCGCCTTAGGCGGCGAGAGCGAGGCTAGCGCGATTAACCTTGGCGCTTTTTGGTTTTCCGACGACCGATTCTCGAGACGACGTCGGCTTCCTCGGCTCGCTTCCCCTGTCGCTACGTCCGCAGTCGAAACCTGTCACCCCCAGTCGGGTGCCATGGGTGGCACCAGAACAAGGTTAACGCCTCCGGCCACATGATTCATTCCTGAATCAAGCCGGACACGGAGCCTCGTCGAGCCGGGCGCTCTGCACACCGCCGAGCGCGGCGGGCAGAAGGGCCGTCACGGCGACGTCGATCGTGAGCGACTCGCCTGGTGCGAGCGCGATCTCACCGGACGCGATGAGGCAGTGCGCCGGGGATAGGAACTGGTACGTCACCACGGTTCCGGCTGGGGTCACGGTCAAGTTGACGCCGGAGAGTCTCAGTGCGATCGAGTGCCACGATCCGGTCGCGTCGGAGACATTGGCGACCGTCACTTGGAGCGCGTAGGAGAGCGGATCGGCCCGCACGATGGCCGCGTGCACCTGCAGCGGCCCCTGCCGGACGTCCGGTGGTGCCTGTGGCGGCACCGGGCCCTCGCTGGAGGCAGCCGGCACAGCGGCATCTTGCGTGCCCGGGCTTTGCGAGGCCGTACCGAATGAGCCATTACCGGACGTCGGTGCCGTCCCAATGACGCCGTTGTCCGTCCCCGCATCGGCCGGCTCGTCGTCGGGCCAGAACCACAGCAGACCGCCACCGAGCAGAAGTAGCACGACGGCCGCCACGAGGGCGAGCCACGGGCGTGGCTTCGGCTCGCGCCGCTCGGGCGGAACGATCGCGGGCGCCGGCGCCGGCGCGCTCACTCCATACCCTTGCCGCGTCGGCCCACGGCTCGCGCGATCTCCCGATCGGCATCGCGTTTGGCGAGGGCGTCGCGCTTGTCGTACGAGCGCTTCCCCCGCGCCAGACCGAGTTCCACCTTGGCCCACCCATCCGAGAAGTAAAGGGAAAGCGGCACTAGGGTCAGCCCGCTCTCGCGGGTCTTGCCGATCAGCCGACGAATCTCGTCGCGGTGCAGCAACAGCTTACGGGTGCGGCGGGGCTCATGGTTGGTCCAGGTGCCCATCGCGTACTCGGGGATGTGCAGGCCGTACAGGAGGATCTCGCCGTCCTTCTCCTGGGCGAATGAGTCCACAAGGGAGGCTCGTCCGGCGCGCAGCGACTTCACCTCGGTGCCGAGGAGAGCGATGCCCGCCTCGTAAACGTCCACAATGGTGTAGTCATGGCGCGCCCTCCGATTGGACGCGATGACCTTGCGGCCCTTTTCCCGCGGCATGGCCGCAATCCTATCCATGATCTTGGTCGAATGCGCTATTGATCTTCGATCGCGCGCATTTCACCAAGGTCGCCGAGGACCAGCCGGAAGATCGGTGTGTGCAACTTGCAGCAAGATCGGTCGCGGGCCTACACCTTGATGTAGAAGCGGAGGGCGAACCAGCCCGTCACGGAGCTGACCAGGGCCCCCGCCGCCGCCAAGATCGGCAGCATGAGATGGACGTGCAGCCACGGCACCGGCGTCAGTACCGCGGTGAGTGACGACAGCGCGCCATCAAAGATGTAAATCTTCGCCAGCACAAGCGTGGCGTACGCGATGATGGCGCCGATGAGGCCGGCCGCTACCGCCTCCAGCACGAACGGCGCCTGAATGAACCAGTTCGACGCGCCGACGAGCTTCATGACGGAGACCTCGCGTCGCTTGCTGTACGCGGCGACCTGAATTGTGTTGATCACGAGCATGAGGGCAGCCACACCCTGCACGATCGCGATGATCAACGCCAGCTTTTGCAGCGACCCGAGGACGGTGAACACCTTCTCGAGCAGCTTCTTCTGGTCGAGTATCAGCTCGAGGCCGCCTTGGTCGCCGACGAACTTCTGGTACTTGGCCTCGAACTGTTCGAACGTGTTGGGGTCCTTGAGCTTGACCCGGTACGACTCCGGCAGCGACTCGACCTTGGTGAGGTTGACCAGGTCGGGTGCGGAGGCGAAGAGGACCTTGAACTTCTCGTAGGCCTGGATCTTGTCCTCGAAGACGAAGTGGTCCACCAGCGGATCGGCCCGCAGATCCGACTCGATCGCGGCCTTCTGTTCGGGGGTCGCGGACTTCGCCTCGGGCGTGTCGCCCTCAGCCTTGAAGAACATGCTGACCTCGACCTCTTCGTTGTACACATTCTTCATGAGGTCGACCTGCTTGTAGAGCAGGAGACTGGCGCCGAGCAGCGTGAGCGACACCGTCATGGTGATGATCATGGCGATGGTCATGGTGACGTTTCGCCAGAGGCCAACCATGACCTCGGAGAGGACGTACTTCAAACGCATCGGGGGGAGTTCCTTCCCGGGGGTGTTCGGCGGACCGAGGGGGCAGTGACGAACGGTGACGACGCCGAAGCGTCAGCCGTAAACACCTCGGGGCTGGTCACGGACGATCTTGCCGGCCTCGATCTCGACAACGCGGCGGCGCATCTGGTTCACGATGTTGGAGTCGTGGGTCACCATGACCACCGTCGTGCCGGTGCGGTTGATCCGGTCGAGCAGACGCATGATCTCGATCGACGTGTCCGGGTCCAGGTTTCCGGTCGGCTCATCCGCGAGCAAGATCAGCGGCCGGTTCACGAACGCCCGGGCGACGGCGACGCGCTGCTGCTCACCGCCGGAGAGCTCCTGCGGGTACCGGTGCTCCTTGCCGCCGAGGCCGACCAGTTCGAGCACCTCGGGAACCACCCGGCGCGCAACCGCCTGAGTCTTGCCGATCACCTCAAGAGCAAACGCCACATTCTCGTACGCGGTCCGGTTGGGCAGCAGCCGGAAGTCCTGGAACACGCACCCGATCGAGCGCCGGAAGTGCGGGATGCGCCACGAGCGCATGCCACCGACCTCGCGCCCGTTGACCATGACCTTGCCCTTGTTGGGTTGGATCTCCCGCAACAACAGCTTGACGATGGTCGACTTGCCGGAGCCCGAGGGTCCGATGAAGAAGACGAACTCGCCCTTTTCGATCGCCGACCGATACGTCACTCAATGATGGACGCTGGGCCTTGGGGTACGTCTTCGTCACATGCTCAAGCGCAATCACGGGTCGGAAGTCTACGCGGTGTAACTAAAACGCCAAGCGCAGACGTGGCCAGCCTCGCGATTTCGCCCATAAATCTTGTCCGACCGGCCACCGCTCGTCGACCGTCATCCACCGTCGCGCATCCGACAATTACGTCTAGTGGTCGGCTTGTCGCACGCTGTGGTCAGCGTAAGGGGGAACGCTCCATACCACGGAATCGGTAATGAGGGCGTCCTTCCTTTCGGTTAGTCGGTGCCGAGCTGGCGCTGCTTTCGCCACCGGATGCCGGCCTCGATGAAGGCGTCGATGTCGCCGTCGAAGACCGCGTTCGGGTTGCCCGTCTCGTACTCGGTCCGAAGGTCCTTGACCATCTGGTACGGGTGCAGGACGTACGAGCGCATCTGATCGCCCCACGAGCCGGCGACGTCGCCGCGCAGGACGTCCATCTTCGCCGTCTCCTCCGCGCGCTTGCGGTCGAGCAGCTTCGCCTTGAGCACGCCCATCGCGGTCGCCTTGTTCTGCAACTGCGAGCGCTCGTTCTGGCAGCTGACCACGATTCCGGTGGGCAGGTGCGTGATCCGCACGGCCGAGTCGGTCGTGTTCACGCCCTGCCCGCCCGGACCAGAAGAGCGATAGACGTCAATGCGAAGGTCGTCGTCCGGGATGTCGATCTGGTCGGTCTGCTCGACGACCGGTACGACCTCGACCGCGGCGAAGGATGTCTGCCGGCGACTCTGGTTGTCGAACGGGCTGATCCGCACGAGCCGGTGGGTGCCCGCCTCGACCGAGAGTGTGCCGTAGGCATAGGGGGCGTGGACCGTGAACGTCGCCGACTTGAGCCCGGCCTCTTCGGCGTACGACGTGTCGTACACGTCGGTCGGGTATCCGTGTCGTTCGGCCCAGCGCAGGTACATCCGCAGCAACATCTCGGCGAAGTCGGCGGCGTCGACCCCACCGGCGCCGGATCGGATGGTCACCAACGCCTCACGGGAGTCGTACTCGCCGGAGAGCAGCGTCCGTACCTCAAGCTCGTCAATCGCCTTGCGGAGAGCCACAACCTCGCTCGCCGTTTCCGCGGCCGCGTCCGCGTCGGATTCCGACTCGGAGAGCTCGTACATGAGCTTCGCGTCGTCGAGCCGCGACCGCAGCCGCTCCACCCGGTTGATCTCGCTCTGCACGTTGGAGAGCCGGGACGTGACCGCCTGGGCCTTCGCGGGGTCGTCCCAGAGGTCAGGCGCTGAGGCCTGCTCCTCGAGCTCGGCCTTCTCCTTGCGCATGCGGTCAAGGTCGAGCACGACCTCAATGTTGCGCAGGGTCGCGTCGAGGCTTGACAGCTGTTCGGGGAGATCGGCGGTGGTCACAACCACCAAGAGTATCCGGCCTTCGCGGGCAGACGACGCGATGCGTCCGTTGACCAAGGGGCGAGCCCTTTGATCAACCTCCGTGATCGATTACCGGGTGGGGGCCGTCTTCAGCCACGCCAGCGCGGCCTTGTGGTAGCCGGCAGCGAACTCGAGTGCCGCGGCGCCGTAGTTGTCGCCCTCGGACTTGACCAGCCTCGCCTGTTCCCGGATATCCGCCAGCGCCTTGTTGTGCTCGTCGGTCGCCTTGTCGTACAGGTCCTTCAGGGCGGTCGTGCCCTGGTGTCCGCCGAACGCCACCCGGAGCGCGACCGGGTTGCGCAACGACTCGCTCCCGGGATCCTCGGACAGCCAGCGTGCGAACGCACGTTTGCCGGCTGGGGTGATCGAGTACGGCTGGCTGGCTCGGGGGCCCGGCTTGCCAAGCTTCACGAAACCCATCTCGGCCAGTGCCGGCAACTCCCGGTAAACCTGGCTCCGCGTCATCGACCAGTACGGCCCGAGCCGCCGCTCAGCCGCCGCCATCAGCTGTCCGCCGGTCATCGGCGATTCGTGCAGCAGCCCCAAAAGAGCTGCGGCAGTCGCGTTAACTCCATCTGCCATGACGCTTACGCTGCCACCTCGACGGCCGCGTGTCCAGGTTTTCGCGAAATCTGATCCACAGTGCACTGTCCGGACTGGACCGTCGCATCACGACTGTCCTTGTTGCCGAGGACTGCTGTAGTCGATCAACAGCCTACCGGTCCCGTCGGCCGGCGGAGCGGCCTCCCGGGGCACCCACCCTTGACAGGATTCCGGGCCCGGCCTACCGTCCGTCCCCATAGTTAGTTAGTTAGTTAGTTTGCCTATCTGTTAGGGGGGCACATGCCGAGGCTCGCCGGCTCCGCGAAGCTGCTCCGGGCGATGAACTCCAGTGCGACTCTCGCCCATCTGCTTCAAGCGGGGCAGCTGACCCGGGCCGAACTGCGCGAGCGCACCGGATTGTCGAAGCCGACCAGTTCCGAGATGTTACGCCTGCTCACCGACGCCGGCCTAGCCGTCGTTACCGGCCGCACCGCCGGCAGCGTCGGCCCGACGGCGGAGATCTACGCGCCGAACGCCGACGCCGCCTACGCGGTGGCGATCTCGGTCCGCGACACGCTCGGCGCCGACCGGCCGGCGCTCGCGAGTGCCGTGTGCGACCTCGGCGCGACCATGCGCGACCGCGCCGAGACCCGGATCGACTTCAGCCGGGTCGGACCGGCCGAGGCGGTGGCGCGCGCTGTGGCCGACGGTTGCCGCCGGGCGGGCGCCGATCCCCGGCGCATACGCCATGTCCAAGTAGGAGTCCCCGGCTCGTACGACCCGCGCACCGATGTGCTGCACCACGTCGACGTGGCGGGGTGGGCGCGATCGGGCATCCTGGCCGAGATCCGCGCGCGGCTGGGCCTGGCGGCCGGCGCCACGGTCGCGATCGAAAACGACGTCAAGCTGGCCACGATCGCGGAGCGGCACCGGGGCGTGGCCGCCGGCATTGACTCGTTCTGCCTGTTCTGGCTCGGCTCCGGCGTCGGCCTCGCCACGGACCTGGGCGGCACGCTGCTGCGCGGATCCCGAGGCGGCGCCGGCGAAATCGGCTACCTGCCGCTGTGCGCCGGACACGCGCCAGGCTGGAGCCGCGGCGGCAATGACCTCCAGGACCTTCTCGGCGGAGACGCCGTGATCGAACTGGCGGCGAGTTTCGGCATCACCGCCGACACCGCGGCCGAGGCAGTCGCGACGGCGGCCACGGGTGACCACGACCCGTTCTTCCGTCAGCTGGCGGAACGGATCGCCTTCGCGTTGGCGATCGTGATCGCCGTGCTCGAACCTCCGCTCGTCGTCCTCGCCGGTGAGGTTGCGCAAGCCGGCGGGGCGAGGCTCCGCGACGCCGTCGCGGAGGCAGTGCGCTCCAACCCGCCAACCACCAATACAGCGGCAATCCTCTCGGACCCGCAGACGTCCGGGCACGTCATGTTCGACGTCCAGATCGCGGTTACCGCGGTTGACGACGACGCGGTGTTGCTCGGCGGGCTCGACGCAGGGCTCACGGCCCTGCGCGAGTCGCTCATCAGTTCCCTGGCGCGACCGTCCATCGACTGACCGACCAAGGCCAACGAACGCGTCAACACCACGACGCCAACGAACGCGCGGCGAGCGCCAGCGAGCCCGCGTGAGCCAGGCTTCAACACGACAAGGAGAGCAGCATGACTCGCACTCGCGCCGGCCTTCGTGCCGGTGCCGTACTCGCCGCGGTCGTCCTGGCCGCCGCCTGCACTCCCGGCTCGAGTAATACAACTCCGGGCGCCGCCGGAGTTGAGCCGTCGGGCACCATCGAGTTCTGGCACTTCTTCACCGATCGGGAGGCCGGCGAGATCGCGAAGGTCATCGACGACTTCAAGGCGAAATACCCGAAGGTGACCGTGGTCGTCAAGGATGGCCAGGACGACACCAAGATGCTGCAGGCGATCGGTGCCGGAGAAGGCCCCGACGTCGCCATGTCCTACTCCACGGACATCGTCGGCAAGTTCTGCGCCACGGGCGCGTGGATTGACCTGAACCCGTACGTGCAACGCGATCAGATCGACCTCAACCAGTTCCCCGACTCGGTCCGCTCCTACACCGAGTACCGCGGCAAGCGCTGCTCCATGCCGTTCCTCACCGACACCTACGGCTTCTATTACAACAAGAAGGACTTCACCGAGGCCGGTATCACCGCGCCGCCGAAGACGCTGACCGAGCTGTCCGACATGGCGAAGAAGCTCACGAAGCGGGCTGCCGACGGAACCATCGAGCGGGCCGGATTCCTTCCGCTGTGGGGCTTCTACGAGTTCTCCCCGTCGCATTTCGCCCCGGTCGCCGGCGCCACCTGGCTCAAGTCCGACGGCACCTCCGCCATCGGCGGCGACCCGGCGTGGAAGGACGTGTTGCGCTGGCAGAAGGATCTGGTCGACTGGTACGGCTACGACAACCTGGAGAAGTTCCGGTCCAGTCTCGGCGACGAGTTCTCCGCCGACCACGCGTTCCACAAGGGACAGATCTCGATGATGATCGATGGTGAGTACCGGATCGCCTTCCTCAAGGATCAGGCGCCCGACATCGACTTCGCCACCGCGCCGATGCCGGTACTCAAGTCCGAGCGGTACGGCGCCGGCTACGTGACCGGAAACGTCATGGGCGTATCGAAGAACTCGAAGAACCCGGAGGCGGCATGGGCGCTGATCCGCTACCTCGCCACCGACACGGGCGCTGTCGTGAAGCTCGCCAACGGCATCAAGAACGTACCGACGACAAAGGCGGCGCTTACGTCGCCCGACCTCGAGGTCGATCCCGCGTTCAAGACCTTCCTCGACATCTTTAACCACCCGATGACCTCCACCACGCCGCCGAGTGCGGTCGGTCCGGCGTACCAGGAGACCTTCAGCCAGTTCTGCCAGGAATGGCAGTCCGGCAGCAAGACCGATCTCAACGCCGGACTGGCCGATGTGGACAATCAGATCAACCAGCTGATCCAACTCGCCGGGTAATCCTGATGTCCACCCTGGCACCGTCTCACCCGGGTGCCGGTCGCGAGTCGACCGGCACCACCCGGGACGTCGCCCCCCGGCCGGCCCCGCCACGACGGCCGGCCGGCCGGGTCGCCAGCATGTTCAGCCGGCGCACGCGGCATCGCCTCGTTGTGCTGTCCTTCATCGGCCCGGCGCTCGTGGGTCTGGGCGTCTTCTTCGTCTACCCGCTGCTGGCCGCCGTCTACTTCTCCTTCACCCGATTCGACCTGGTGAACAAGCCGGTCTGGGTCGGCCTGCAGAACTGGAGGTTCCTCTTCGAGGATCTCAACGTCCGCCACGCCGCCACGAACACGATCTGGTTCGTCGCGGTCATGGTGCCGGCCCGTATCGTCGGCGCGCTCATCACCGCGACCCTGTTGAACCGGGTCCGCCGCGGTCGCAGCGTCTACCGGACACTGTTCTATCTGCCGGCGCTCGCGCCCCCCGTCGCCGCGACACTCGCGTTCGTGATGCTGCTCAAGCCCGGCACCGGGCCGGTCAACACGTTCCTCGAGTGGCTGGGGCTGGACAGTCCACTGTGGTTCAACTCCCCCACCTGGGCCAAGCCCTCTCTGGTGCTGTTGGCCCTATGGGGCATCGGCGACCTCATGATTATCTTCGTCGCGGCCCTACTCGACGTGCCGACCGAGCTCTACGAGGCCGCCTCACTGGACGGCGCCGGCCCGTGGCAGCAGTTCCGGAGCATCACCCTGCCGACGATCTCGCCGGTGGTGCTCTTCGCCGCCGTAACGGGAGCCATCGCGACACTGCAGTACTTCACGCAGGCCGCGGTCGCGGCGAGTGTCGCCTCGAGCGGAGCCACGACCGGCGGCGGAATCTCGTCCACGTTCGGCTATCCGGAAGGGTCGACGTACACGTATCCGCTGTGGCTCTACGTGGTCGGCTTCCGGTACAACGCGCTGGGCTACGCCAACGTGCTCGCCGTGGTGCTCTTCGTGGTGGCGATCTCTATCACCGCCGTCCTCTTGCGACGGTTCCGCGCATTCACCGGAGGTTCCTGATGGCGACCGTCACTCTGCCGGTGACACTGCCGCATGCGGCGGCGCGCCCCGTCCGCGACGCCAATCGATTCTGGTCGGGATCGCCGAACACAGCATCGCCATCGCGTTCTCGATCGCGTTCCTGGCACCCATCGTGTTCTTGTTGCTGACCTCATTCATGACCAGCGACCAGACGCTCACGTCGGAGCTCTGGCCACGAACGTGGCACCCGAGCAACTACCTCGCGGTCTTTGAAAAGACTCCCCTGCCGCGTTATTTGCTCAACACTGTTGTGTACGCGGCCACGGCGACAGCGTTTATGCTGCTCGCCTCGGTGCCCGCCGCATACGCGCTGTCCAAGCTGCGCTGGCGCGGACGTAACGCGACCTTCATCGCCATCATCTGCGTGATGATGCTGCCGCCCCAGGTCGTCACGGTGCCGCTGTACCTTATGTGGGCCAACTTCGGGCTCACCGGCTCGCTGTGGCCGCTGATCCTGCCGATGCTCGCCGGCGATGCGTTCTCCATCTTCCTGCTGCGGCAGTTCATGCTGACCATCCCGGACGAGTACCTCGACGCGGCCCGGGTCGATGGCTGCGGCGAGTGGCGCACGTTGCTACGCGTCGTGATACCCATGGCGCGACCGGGGATCGCGGCGGCGGGCATGTTCCAGTTCTTCTACGCCTGGAACGACTACTACGGACCGCTGCTGTACACGAGCGAGAACGAGGACGCGTGGACGCTCTCGCTCGGCCTGGCATCATTCAGATCACTGCACCACGTCCAGTGGGAACTCATCTCGGCCGCAACGTTGCTGACGATGGTGCCGATCGTGGTCGTCTTCTTTTTCGCGCAGAAGGCATTCGTCCAGGGAGTCACGCTGACGGGGGTCAAGGGGTGAGCCTCAAGGTCGCCGTCGTCGGCGGCGGATCAACGTACACGCCGGAGCTCGCCGATGGCGTCGCCCGGCTCGGGCACGTGCTCGCCGTGGATGAACTGATGCTCGTGGACCCCGCGACGGAGCGCTTGGAGACCGTCGGGCGCTTCTGCGCGCGACTCTTCGAGCACGCCGGTCATCCCGGCCGGGTCACCTGGACGTCCGATCTGGACGCCGGCCTCGACGGGGCGGACGTCGTACTCATCCAGCTCCGCGTCGGCGGGCAGTCCGCCCGGATCAGCGACGAAACGATCCCGCTCGAGTGCGGCTGCGTCGGTCAGGAGACGACCGGAGCCGGCGGGCTCGCGAAGGCCCTGCGCACCGTTCCGGTGGTACTCGACGTCGCCCAGCGCGCGCGGGAGCGGGCCGCCCCGGATGCGTGGATCATCGACTTCACCAATCCGGTCGGCATCATCACCCGCGCCCTGCTCGACGCGGGACATCGGGCGCTGGGCCTGTGCAACGTGGCCATCGGCCTGCAGCGTCGCTTCGCCGGCCTCCTCGGTGTGCAACCCTCCGATGTGGAGCTGACCCACGTCGGGCTCAACCACCTCACGTGGGAGCTCGCCGCCACTGTGGACGGTGTCGACATGCTGCCCACGTTGCTGGCCGACCACGGTGACCAGATCGCCGCCCAAGTGGGGTCGCCGCCCGCTCTGGTCGCGAACGCCGGAAGCGTGCCGTCGTACTATCTGCGCTACTTCTATGCCCACGACAAGGTCGTCGCCGAGCAGCGGCATGCACCGAGCCGGGGAGAAGAGGTGGCGCGCATCGAGGCGGAACTGCTCCGGATCTACGCCGATCCGACCATCAACACCAAGCCCGAACTGCTTTCCAAGCGCGGTGGCGCCTTCTACTCGGAGGCGGCCCTTGGACTCGTCGCGGCGTTGCGGGGCGACGTGCCCGGCCCGCACGCGGCCAATGTCCGCAATGGCGCTACGCTGCCATTTCTAAGCGACGATACGGTCATCGAGGTGACATGCGACGTGGACGGTACTGGTGCGGTGCCGCGACCGGTGGCAAACCTGTCGCCCGAGCAGCGCGGCCTCATCGCCCACGTGAGTGCGTATGAGGAGCTTGCGCTGGATGCCGCACGGCTCGGTGGGTCCGAGCGTGTCTACCGGGCCTTGCTCGCCCACCCGTTGATCGGCCAACATGACCTGGCGTTGGAACTGACCGACCGGATCATCGCGGCTAACACCGCGCATCTGGCCTGGGCCCGATGACCCTCTTTTTAGCCATCGACGGGGGTAACTCGAAGACCGACGTCGTCATCGGTACGGATCATGGCGACATCCTCGGATCCGCCAACGGCAACGGGACCAATCACCAGAACGTCGGCCTGACGGAGACCATCGCACGGCTGTCCTCTTTGGTGTCGCGGGCGCGCGACGCGGCCGGTCTGCCTGACTCGACCCGTTTCGAACGCGCCGATGTTTTTCTCGCCGGCGCCGACCTGCCCGAAGACGTCGACATGCTCACCGCGAACGTGGCGGGGCTCGGCTGGTCGGATACCCTGCACCTGGACAACGACACGTGGGCCCTGTTGCGGGCCGGCACCGATGCCCCGGATGCAGTCGCGGTTGTCTGTGGTGCCGGCATCAACTGCCTTGGTCGTGCGGCCGACGGCCGTACGGCCCGCTTCCCCGCCCTCGGGATGGAGAGTGGGGACTGGGGCGGCGGCGGACACCTCGGCGTGCTGGCGCTCTGGCACGCCGTGCGTGGTGAGGACGGTCGAGGCCCGGCCACGGCCCTCGCCACCGCGATCATTGACCACTTTGGAGTGTCGAGCGCCGCGGAACTCGGAAGTCGCCTGCATCACCACACCGTCGAATGGGCGGACCTCGGCAAGCTGGCGCCTGCGGTGTTCGCCACCGCCGCGGCCGGTGACCCGGTTGCCGTGTCCATAGTGGATCGTCAGGTCGAGGAGATCGTCCTGCTGGCCACCGTCGCGGCGCGCCGGCTGGACCTGCTCGACGAGCCGTTCACGGTGGTGCTTGGCGGCGGCGTGCTGCGGTCCCGGCATCCGTTGCTGGTGCCACCCGTCATTGCGGGCATCCACGCCGTGGCGCCCAAGGCGAGCATCACGGTCGTAGACGCTCCCCCGATTCTGGGCGCCGCGCTGCACGCCTTGGACGCACTCGGCGCCGGACCGGCCGCCCGCGACGCGGTTCGCCGCCAGCTCGCCGCTGGTTAAGCGCACACCCGCCCGCCGCCAGGAAGGTGCCCTTTATGGCCACTTTCCGGCTTCAAATCCTTCTATCTCCTCCAAGATCTTTGATCAACATCGGGTGGCGAAGGGGTACCGGCCGTTGATCGTGATCACAGTTTCTGTGCCGCCGGACATGCGGGAGTGGCTGCCGGCGGGGCATGTGGTGTGGACGCTCATTGACGTGGTCCGGGTGCTGGACACGTCGGGGTTTCACGCACGCTGCCGCACGGGTGGGGTGGGGCGAGCCGGCTACGACCCGGACATGATGCTCACGTTGTTGATTTACGCCTATCGCAGGGGATCCGGTCGTCGCGACGCATCGAGCAGTTGTGCTGGGTGGACGTGGCGTGTCGGGTGATCTGTGCCCAGGACGTTCCGGACCACAGCACGATCTGGCGGTTCGCGGATATCAGTCCCGAGCTGGTGCAGCGGCTGTTCACCGAGGTGCTGGTGCTGTGTGCCGCGTCGGGCATGGTCAAGCTGGGCACGATCACCCTGGACGGGATGAAGATCGGCGCGAACGCGTCGATGAAGGCCAACCGCACCGAGGAGCAGCTGCGGGGCGAGTTGGCGAAGCTGGCGCGGCGGTGGTGGCCGAGCATCGGGCCACCGATGAGGCGGAGCAGGCCTTGTTTGGTGAGGCGGCCGGGGACGAGTTGCCCGAGGAGTTGGCCGACCCGCACTGCGGGAGGCTCGGCTGCGTCAGGCGTTGGCGCAGGTGGAGGCCGCGCGCGTGGCCGAGCAGACCGAACGGGACGCGAAGGCGCGGGAGTATCTCGACCGGCAGCAGGACGGGCCGGTGATCGGGCGGACCCCGGTCGCGGCTCGACTCGAGGCGGCCCGGCATCGGCTGGCGCAGGCGATCGCCCGCCAGCAGACCAAGATCGACGACTGGGCGCGGCGCAACGCCGACAAGGTGGCCCGGAGCGGTACCGCGCTTCGGGAGAAGCCGCCCCTGCCGGTGGAGGAACATTTCACGGTGATCCGGGCTCGTGCCCGGTTGGCCAAGGCGGAGGCGGCCCTGGCCGAGTGGGAGGCCAAGCAGCGGCCGAAGGTCCGCAATACCACCGACCCGGACAGCCGGCTCATGCCCACCGCGTCGGGCTTCATTCAGGGCTACAACCCGCAGAACGTGGCCACCGAGGACGGCTTCATCCTGGCCACCGAGTTGACCCAAGACACCAACGACCTGCAGCAGGCGATCCCGATGATGGCCGCCGCCGAAGCGGCCGCGGACCTCGTCACCGGCATCCACAGTGGACTCGCACAAGACGCAGGCGAACCGTGTGTCTGCCCACCCGCGACCGACCAGAAACCCGGCGGCGACACCGCTGCACCGGCGTCTGCCCGGCCGGCCTGCCCCGTGCACCCGGCCGGGATCGGCACGATGGTCATGGACGCCGGCTACCACTCCCAAGACAACCTCACCGCCGACGGACCCGACCGGCTCATCGCCACCGGCAAACGCCGCGACCTCGAACGGGCCGCCCGATAAGCTCAAAGAGCCCCTTCCTTGCACCCGCTCAGGATCTTCCTTGCGCTCAGGATCTTCCTTGCGCTCAGGATCTTCCTTGCGCTCAGGATCTTCCTTGCGCTCAGGATCTTCCTTGCGCTCAGGATCAGACGGTGTCGGGACCGCGGCGGCGGAGTTCGTCGACCGTACCCATCGCACTGCGAAGCTCGTTCAGCCACTGGTCGGCATGCTCCCCGACCAACCGTACGGACCACGCCAGCGCCTCCGACCGCGACCGGGCTACACCCGCGCCGACGAGCGTGTCGAGCACCTGCCGCTCCGGCTGCCGCAGTCGGGTCATGACCGGCGCCGAGTAGGTCGTGAACAGCTCCCGAGTTTCCCCGGCGACCACGCCCCAGGCGACCTTGCGGCGGTACCGGTGCTCCAGCTGCTGGGCTAGACGGATCCGCCGCTCCCGGGTCTCCTCCCGGAAGGCGGAGATCCTGCCCTGCTCGGCCGCGGCCCGCTCGGCATCGCTGGAGCCCTCCTCGACCCGCGGCGCCGGCAGCGTGCCGACGATCAGGATCTCGTCGCGATCGATGACCACCTCGGGCGCTCCGGTAAACCAGTCCTCGGGCAGTGCCCCGCCGATCCAGGCAACCGCGTCGTCGGCCGGTGGTGGCTCGGCGTGCGCTCCGCCGCGACCGCGGCCCCATCCCCGCTCAAACATTGTCTGTCTCCCTTACTCCGTTGCAATGCTTACAGCATTACACCGTTGCGGACGTACCGCGATCCGCTCACAGCGAACTCCGGCGGGGCAGGTGTGTGTTCTGGCTCAACACCCGCACAGGAGTAACTACTCCCGTGCGGATGTGGACTCAGGCAACACACATGCACGCCTAATGTGCTGATCGCCATGTGCTGATCGCCGCGAGGCCGGCGGCGAGGGAGGTCAGAGGACGGAGCGGAGCTCCCAGAGTTCGGGGTAGAAGCGGAGCTCGACCCGGGAGCGTAGATACGCCCCGCCGGCCGAGCCGCCGGTGCCCGGCTTCGTGCCGATCTGGCGCTCGGCCATGAGCACGTGCCGGGCTCGCCATAGGCTCCACGCCTGGTCGTGGTCGACGAGCGCCTCGGCGAGATCCCAGAGCGCGCCGTACTGCGTCCGGTCCTTGGCGATACACCGGTACGCCTTGAACCGGTCATCTCGGGTAGCCGTGGCGAACCCGGACGCCTCGAGCAAGGCCAGGTACCCGTCCCAGAGGCTCGGCTCATTCAGGCGCCGGCGAAGTCGGGAGTCCTCGTCGGCGGTCAGCCCGCGCAGCCGGTCGAGGTACCCGTCGTCCTTGAGGCCCGACAGGAATTCGATCTCGCGGAACTGCACCGACTGGAACCCGGACGCCGGAGCTAGCTTCGTCCGGAACTCCAGGAAGTCCTGTGGCGTCATGGTGTCGATGACGTCGACCTGGCCCACGAGGACTCGTTCGATGGCGTGGCAGCGTTGCAGCCGTACCCGCGGTAGGTACGCCTCACCGGCGAGCATCCGGTCGCGGGCGTCGGTCAGCTCGGCCAGCAGCAATTGGAACCACAGCTCGTACACCTGGTGGATGGTGATGAAGAGCAGCTCGTCGTGGGCCGGTGGGCTCGACTCCGGGATCTGCTGGGAAAGCAGCTCGGGCACGCGAAGGTAGCTGCCATATGTGAGCAGGCCGCCCTGCTCACCAAAGGACGCCGGTGTGCCGTCACTCACGCCCCCACCCTACGCACCGCCGTGAGCCACATGGGCGGGGAACGCTCGTCGCGACGTGCGAGAACTCAGGCGCGGGCGAGGTGCACGTCGTCGAGCTCCTCCGGTGAATCGCCCTCCAGGCCGTCCAAGCCCTCCACAGTGGACAGCTCGGCCGGCGCCCACACGGTCGCCGTCGACGCCACCCCCGCGAACTCGGCCGGATCGTAGGGACGGATCCCGAACTTCTTCAGGGTCTGCCACAACGAGGTCAACGCGGCGTCGGCATCGTAGGCGAACTCGCTCTCCCGTACTCGCCAGAACCGCCAGCCCGCCCGCTTGAGCTCCCGCTCCCGATCCAAGTCGGCCTCGCGCTGCTCCTGAGTGCCGGGCCAGTCCTGGCCGTCGCACTCGACCGCGAGCCGCCCCTGCGCCCCGGTCACGACGAGGTCGACCACGCGCCCGTTGACCTGGACCTGGGGCGTGACATGGAATCCCTTCGCATTGATCTTGCAGAAGACCCGCTGGTCGAAGATCGAGCGGAAGGCGGGGTGTGGTTCGTCCGCAGTCACATCCTCGAGCATCTCCGCGACCAGCGCCGGGGGCGGATTGAGCACATAGGACAGTAGCGACGCCCGGAGGTCGTTTGTCGTCAGCTGCTCCAGCCCGACCGAGTGGAACAGCCACAGCTGGTCCTTGGCCCGCGACGCGGCGACGTTGAACCGGCGCTGCCACTCGGTGCCGGTAATCGCGACCCGCTTCTCGGCGATGACGAGGGACACGAAGATGATGTCGCGTTCGTCGCCCTGGAAGTCGGGCGGCGTACCGACCCGCAACCGCCGAGCCTCCCACTCCTTGGGGTCGACCCGCTCCAGCAACATTCGATGCAGCAGCTGGACCTGGCCCGTGCCCTGCAGCACCACCACGCCCATCGTCTTGCCGTCGTAGGCGGGGTCGGCCAGGCAGGCGTCGATCTGAGCCAGGATGGCCTCGGCCTCGACCGGGTTGCGCAGCCGGGTATTGCTCCCCTCGGTGACCGCCTTCTCGACCCGGACCGCGCGCAGCGGCGGCAGGCGGTCGGCACCGAATTGGCGCAGCGGCACCAACGGCTCATCGGCGTAGAACTGGCGCGAGGAGTACTCGATGATTTCGGGCATGCAGCGGAAGTGCTCGCGCAGGGGGATCACGGCGCCGAATCGCGTGCGGAGCAGGTCGAACAGGCTCGACCGCGGCGTGTAGGCGTCGCGCAGGTAGGCCGGAAGGTCGGGCAGGTAGGACGTGAGCTTGGCGAAGATGGGTTCCAGCTCACCGAGGCGCACCTGCGACGGCGCACATTGCTTGTCGTCGCCGACGACGATGACCCGGGGCGCGAGCCACAGCAGGAAGAGGTCCTCGATGCTCGCCTGGCTCGCCTCGTCGACGATGACGACATCGAACGAGTCCCGGATCGGGGCCAGCGTCTCGAGCACGACATCGAGCGGCATGATCCAGGCCGGTACGGCGTTGCGGGCCTCCCGCATGGCCTCCCGGGCCAGACCGCGGAACTTCGGGCGCGTACCGTCCAGTGCCCTTGCCCAGCGACCGCATGTGCTGTTCGTACGCCTGCAGGGCCTGCGCCTGGTGCGCCGTCATCCGACGAAGGCAGTGTCCCCACGCCCGTACCGCGGCCAGCGACGCGGTCTCGCTGCGCAGCCGGCTGACCGTGTCCGCGAGCTCCGCCTCGAGCTTCTGTTCCCGACCGGGCTGGCGCTGCTCGATAAAGAACGTGTTCGCCCGGGCCCAGTCCCATGCGTCGTCCCATTCCGCGAACCGGGTCGGCCACTGTGGATTGTCCACTGAGGACCCGAGCAGCGCGGCCAGCGCCGGGTGTCCTTCGCGCAGCCGGTCGGCCCAGCTCGGCACAGGTCGCCTGTTCGGCCTGATTTCGTGGGCGACGGTCGGCCAGACCGTCGATCGCCTCGGCGTACGCATCGCCGTCGCGAGCCGTGATCGCGGCCGCTGCCTCGGCCAACTCCGGCGGGGCGTCGCCGGCCGGGCGTCGGCGGTGAGCTGGTCGGCGATGCGTCGCCAGCAGCGCCTCGGCGGCGTCCGCCTCGACCCGCAGCCGTACGCCCGTCGAGCGCGTCGACGAACTCCTGCCACTCGGCCGAGGTTGGTCAGTGGGAGGAACGACTGCGTCGTGGCTGAGGGCGGTCCGGATCGCGGTCACCGCCGCCAGGAACCGCTGGACGAGGTCGAGCCGGGCGTAGATGTCCACGACCCGGGCCACGGACTGGTGCACGGACTCGTCGGCCGCGCCGGTCACCGCGGCGCCGACGATCGACCAGCCGCGGCCGAGCGTCTCCATCGCCGCCTGGGCCTGCAGTGCCGGCGCAGACGCAGCTCGACCTGCTCGGGCGTCGTCACCGGCAGACCGTCCACTGTGGCCGTTCCAGCACCGGCTCGGCGTCGCGCTGTTCGCTCGGACTTGAACATGCCGCGCAGCTTGCCGCCCGTCGGCCAGGTGCTCGCGCAGCGCCCGGACCACGGCCGAGCCGCGCGGTCGGCGCTCCGGGCGCGCCCTTGCCGACCAGGATCTCGCGGAAGCCCAGCTCCTGCACGGCCTGTCTGCGCCGCCGTCAGCTGCTCCCGCCCGGCCGCCAGCTGCGCCCACAGCGTGCCGTTGTGGCCGCCCAGCCCGTCCTTGATCGCCCGTACCGCCCAGTCCTGCGGCTCCCACGCCGGCGCGTCGGCGCCGAGGCCGAGCAGGCTCGTGCAGCTGGCGGGCGCTGTCCACCTGGCCTGCAAGTCGGCCAGCACGGTGCCGCGTCGAGGCTGTTGCAGCTGCCGGGACGATCTCGGTCGCGCCGCGCTCGGCGCCGCGTCCGGGCGGACGCCTCGGCCGCGATCATCGCCCGGACCTCGTCGGCCGTCGGGTAGTCGACGTGGCGCACCGGGCGCTGGTGCACCCGCGCCACCCGCTCCGGCGTCTGCGTCCACGAGCAGCCGCAGCAGCTCGCCGGCCTCGGCCGCGGTCAACGGCGGCTCGGCGGCGGCCCGGCGGTTCCGTGCCGGCAGCGGCACCGGCAGCCAGCCCAGCCGCGGCGCCGCGGCGCGCAGCCGGCGGGCGATCTCGGCCAGCGTGCCCGCGTAGCCCGGGGCCACCGGTCGGCGTGCACGTACGGTCTCCGACTCGCGCAATTCGCGTACCTGGTCGGTCAGCGCGTCGACCCGGGCCTCAGGTCGCGGCGGCGCTGCTCGCTGCCGGCCACCTCGTCGTCGTGCGCGGTCGGGTCGAAGTTGGCGTACCGGTTGGACATCGCCTTGACGCTGCCCTCGAGCTCGGCCGAACCGCCGCGGTCCAGGTCGGTGATGGAGACGCAGAGCTTGGCCACCTCGGCCGGCAGCTTGTCGCGCAGCACCCGCAGCGCCTGGGCCTTCTGGCTGGTCACCAGCACCCGCTGGCCCTGGGCCAGCAGGGCCGACATCAGGTTCGCGATGGTGTGCGTCTTGCCGGTGCCGGGCGGACCCTGCACCACGACGCCGTTGTTGCCGCGCAGGCGCTCCATGATGCGCATCTGCTCGGGGTTGGCCGGCAACGGGAACAGCGGGTCGGCGCCGAGCACCTCGCCGCTGGCCGCGCCCTCCTCCTCCAGCCAGGCCAGCCGCTCGCTCGCCTCCATCGAGGTGACCAGCTGGGCCAGGCCGAGCGGCGCCTGCGCCTTGCGGACCGCGCAGCGCCCGCAGCATCGCGTCGTAGTAGCCGATCAGGCTGGCCCGCTCGCGCCGGCGCAGCACGACGGCCGGGCGCCAGGCGCACCTCGGCGTTCGCCTCGACCGTGCCGCATCGGCGCCCACTCGGCTGACGAACGGCGTCTCGGCGTCCAGCGCCCGCTCGGCCCACGTCTTGGCCACCCGCTCGCCGTCGACCAGCGGCGCCAGCACCGCCTCGTCCCGCACCTGGTCGTGCACGACTCCACCCGGTTCGGGTCGTAGCCGGGCTCGCCGTCGAGCAGCTCCCGGTCCTGCGCCCGGGTCGCCGCCTCCGGATCGATGACGATGCGGACCTCGTCCTTGTCCGTGTCGACGATCGCGATCAGCCGGGTGGTCAGGATGTGGTTGCGCACCACCGTTCCGGACGGCGAGCGCCACCCCAGCAGGCCGGTGCCGAGCACCAGCTCGTACTGGTCCTCCTGCTCGGCCACCAGGTGCGCGGCCGCCGGCGAGCGCGTTGTACCAGTTGCGGAACGGCGCGGTCTTGCGGTCCCGCGACGCCCACGACTGCCACACCGGCAGCCACGACTCGAAGGCGCGCCCGACGTCGGGCGCCTCGTCGCGGGCGACGAGCTTGGACACCATGCCCTTGCTGCCGTCGGGCTGCTTCGACGACGACCCAGGCCGAGCCCTTCTCCTTGAGCACCGGGCGAGGCCTGGCTCGAGTCGAGCAACGCGTCCTTGTCCAGCCAGCCGGTCAGCGCGGCCGGCGGCTCGGGCGGCGCCTCGGGGCGCATGCCGCGGAATCGAGAACAGCGTCGTCGCCCGGGCCCGGCCTCGATGTCGACGCTGACCTCCGGTCGGCAGGTCGTCCAGCCAGAGCACGTGCGCTCGTACTCCGTCCACGTCCACGACCCGGCGTCGCCGCGCCAGCGCCACGTCGCGCAGGAACTCGACGAGGCTGCTGGTCGTGGCGATCAGCTCTCGATCCTTCGACCGGGTCGACGACATGCGTTCCCCTTCCTCCAGCCGATGGCGCGGCTTACGACGGTAACGCGTCCAGGCTGCGACGACGTGCGCCTCCGACGCGGCATACCGGGTTGATGCGCGCCTCACCTCGGCGTCAGCACCGGTACGGGATCGACGCGCGAACGCGCAGAATAACACGCGCTGCTAACTGGCGCCTGTCACACGGCGAACGGTGATCGTAACACGAGTGTCCACACTCCACTGTCCACCTCGGACGGTGCCAGGTCAGCCCATGTGCGGATAGCGGTAGTCGGTCGGCGGCACGAATGTCTCCTTGATGACCCGCGGCGACATCCAGCGGATCAGGTTGTGCCACGAGCCGGCCTTGTCGTTGGTGCCGCTGGCCCGCGCGCCGCCGAACGGCTGCTGGCCGACGACCGCACCGGTCGGCTTGTCGTTGATGTAGAAGTTGCCGGCGGCGAAGCGCAGCGCGTCGCCGGCCCAGTCGATCGCGCGCCGGTCGGTCGCGAAGACCGCACCGGTCAGCCCGTACGGCGAGACGCTCTCGGCCTGCGCGCCACCGTCGCCTCGAAGTCGCGCGTCGTCGTAGACGTACACGCCGAGGATCGGCCCGAAGTACTCGGTGCGTGAACATCTCGTACGTCGGGTCGGCGCACTCGACCACGCGTGGGCCGGACGAAGTACCCCTCGCTGTCGTCGCAGGTCCCGCCGGCCAACACCGTGCACGCGTCGGAGTTCTTGAACGCGGTCCAGCGCCGCCGCGAGCTTGTCGAACGCGCGCCGATCGATCACCGCGCCGCTGAAGTTGCCGAAGTCGGCGACGTCGCCGTACGTCAGCGCGTCGGCGGTCGCGGCGAGCCGGTCGCGCAGCCCGCCGTCCCACAACGACCGCGGCACGTACGCGCGCGACGCGGCCGAACATTTCTGGCCCTGGTACTCGAACGCGCCGCGGATCAGCGCGGTGTGCAGCGCGTCGACGTCGGCGCTGCGGGTGGGCGATGACGAAGTCCTTGCCGCCGGTCTCGCCGACGATGCCGCGGGTAGGACCGGTAGCGGTCGAGGTTGGCGGCGATCGTCGCGCCACAGATGGTGGAACGTGCCGGTGGAGCCGGTGAAGTGCATGCCGGCGAAGTCCGGGTCGGCCAGCGCCACCTCGCTGACCGCGCGCGCCGTCGCCGGTGACCAGGTTGATCACGCCGGGCGGCAGGCCGGCCGCCTCGAGCAGCCGCATGGTGTAGTGCGCGGCCAGCTGCTGTGTCGACCGACGGCTTCCACACCACGGTGTTGCCCATCAGCGCCGGCGCGGTCGGCAGGTTGCCGGCGATCGCGGTGAAGTTGAACGGCGTGATCGCGACGACGAAGCCCTCCAGCGGGCGGTGGTCGAACCGGTTCCACACCCCGCGCGACGAGCGGCGGCTGGTCGGCCGAGCAGCTGCTGTCCAAAGTGGACGTTGAAGCGCAGGAAGTCGATCAGCTCGCAGGCCGAGTCGATCTCGGCCTGGTAGCAGGTCTTGGACTGGCCCAGCATGGTCGCGGCGTTGAGCGTGTCCCGCCACGGTCCGGCGAGCAGATCGGCCGCCCGCAGGAACATCGCCGCGCGCTCCTCGAACGGCAGCGCCCGCCACATCGGCGCGGCGCGCTTCGCGGCCGCGACCGCCGCGGCCGCATCCTCGTTGGTCGCATTGTGGGTGACCCCCAGCACGTGCCGGTGCCGGTGCGGCTGCACGACCTCGATCGCGTCCCCGCCACCCATGCGCTGGCTGGCCGTCGATGGTCATGGTGAGCTCGACCCGTTCGGCGGCGAGCTCGGCGAGGCGGCGCTGCAGGCTGGCCCGTTCGGGGCTGCCCGGGGCGTAGGTGCCGACCGGTTCGTTCTGCGGTTCGGGCACGGTGAACAGAGCGTCCATTACCTGCTCCTCCGTCGGGTCTCGACGACGATGGCGAGTCTCGGCATCATCTCTTCACGAATGCCCGTGCCGCTCCGTCCTCGGCCTATGGGCAGCCAACCTCCTCCCTCTGGGGGCCACGTACTATCGCCTCGTCGGAGCGTCGGGGTGTCCACGCGGCGGGTATCCGCCACCGCGCCCAGGAGATCCACATGACCGAACCCGACGTCGCCGCACGACCACGCCCGGCGCGGCAGGCCCCGTCCCGCAGCGCGATGTGACCAGATGGATGCAGAGATTGGCTGAGACCAACACCGTCGACGACGTCCGAGGCCGACGACAACGGCCGGCCGAGCCAGGCCTCGGTGCCGGCATCCTCTTCCTGCTCGGCCTCTCTGGCTCGCGGCGACGATGTGGACCGCGCACGCCTCGATCGTCGGCAACTCCTATCGACCCGCGGTCGCCCTCGGCTCCGCCGCGCCGGCCCTTCCGGTGGTGATCGCGGCCAGCCTGCTCGCCGGGGCGTCAGCCGGACTCCTCGCGACCGGACGGTTCGCGGCCGACCCCTCCCGCGCCGTGCGTCGCCTGCTCGTCGGGCTCGCGGCCGGGGCCATCCTCGGTACGGTCTGCGCCGGCGTCATTCTGTTTGGCTACGGCGTCCACTCCTCGATCGTGATGCTCGCCGTCACCGTCGGCGCGGGCTCTTTGCTGGGCGGCGCCGCAGCGGCGACCCCGCGTCCCGTATTCGCGGCCGGCGTCGCCGGTACTTTCACGGTCTTCCTGATCGGCCTGATCTTCACCGTGCTACAGCCGTGGCTGACCAAGGTGTTCGGGGCCGGTGAGCACGATCCCGTCCCAGGCCGCCGCCGGCCGGACCTTCGGCTATGTGCAATCGGCCGTCAGTGGCATCGTGGCCGGGCTCGTGGTCTTCTGGTTCCTGCGTCGCCAAGGCCCCCGCGCCTGGCCCTGGTACCTGCTGGCCGGGGCGCTGCCGGGGCTGCTCCTGCTGCTGACCGAGGCGCTCACCCAGACGGGTGGTGCGTCCCTGCTCGGGATCGTCAAGGGCCTCTCGGAGGGAGATCGGGCCGCCGTGGACTTCCTCGACTTCGCCCGGCTCCGCAACGCCTTGGTGGTCCTGTTCGCCAGCGGCCTCGCGTCGATGATCGCCGTCGGCCGCACCATGCGTACTGCCGACGACTAACCGAGCTGGTCCAGCTCGCTGACGTCGTACCACTCGAGTTCGTGGTCCTCGGCGCTGTCGACGGTGAACTGAGCGTCGTCGTCGCCCGCGGCCGCATCGAGCACCTTCTCGGACGCTGCCGCGACGTCGGCCTCCGCGGCCTTTCCGTCCACGTGTACCGCGGCGACCTCGGTCAGCTGCACGCTTCCGTTGACGCGGACTGCGCTCGCGCCCAGCTCCCGTCCTACCCGTTCTACTTGATCATCGCTGATGTCCACCGCCAGCACCGCCCGCCGGCGAGGCGCCTGGGGATCGTGGCGCAGCAACAGCAACGACTCCTGGGCGGCCCGGGTGAAGGCGATGTACTCCAGCTCCTCCTCGTCCCCGTCGGCGTACCACTCCCGCAGCTCGGGCGTGACGGCGTGGGCGTTGACGTCGGCGGGCAGGACGTACGCGTCCGTACCCATGCGCCTGATCAGCGCCAACGTCGCCGGCAGGTAGACCCGCGACACCAATGCCTCCTTCTCGGCGCTTCACCCGACGCCGTACGTAGTACACCGCTCCGGTGGCGAGGGCCATCCACCACGCCGGGGCCGGCTCGCTGCGCCACGCAAAGACGTCGAGGAGATGCATTGAATATCGTCAATGCTAGCGTCTATGGGCCCTTGGAGGGGCCATAGAACGTCAAGATTCACGATCTGTCTCGTGACGTGGGACAACGGTCGGCGTAGCCGAGTTGCAGGCAACCGGCGGCAAACGGAAGGATCCGGTCCATTCTGGAGTATGGTTCGGGCATGACCGGCCGGTTCATGACGATGCAGGACGTCGCCGATGAGCTGGCCACATCCTTCTCGCAGGTCTACCACATGGTTCGCAGCGGCGAACTGCCCGCCATCAAGATTGGCGGACGAGGACAGTGGCGTGTCGAGCGCTCGAAGCTCGAGGAATACATCGCCCTGAAATATGAGGAAACGGCCGATTTCGTCCGCACCAATCCCCTCGTAGACCACCCCGAGGATTGACTGCCGTCACCAGACCGGACCGGAAGACAGCTGCCACTTAGCTGCCCGGTTGATCCCTATTTGCTGGCATGAGGTCGCCGATGGCAATCGAAAGCAAACGAAAGCATCTTGCGATCGGCGCCACCGATCGGCTACAACTGTGGGTGCGCGGCAAACGAAAGCAAACGCAAGATCGACGGGAGCCCTGATGACTGGGACGCTGGCCTTGGACGCCGATCGCTCGACGCGTGACCGCGCCCAGCCTGGTCGGCGGAGCGCGACCATTCGGGTGCTCCCTGTTCCGCGGTCGGAGCCCCCGACCGACGACGAACGACGGGTCGCAGGCGTCGAAGCGCCGCCGATTGCGGCCCAACTACTTCCGTTGGACCTGCCCACGGGGGTGCGGGTACAGCGGAGCCCACGGTCGTGGAACGCCGGGCGAGCCGACCAGGGTGAGCCCGGCGGTCCGCTGTCGTATGCGGGTGAAGAGTCCAGAGCGGCGATTGACGACGCGCTGACGGGGGACAGCGCGCCTGTGGGGGACGGAGCGGCGGGATCGGGAGCGGCGGCGGGGGTCGCTGGCCCGACGGGGAGCCCGCCGCTCCGTCCCGTTGACCGGTACTCCTCGTCGGGACTCCCCGGACTCAGCGCCCCCGCCGACTCCGATTCACCGGCCGCCGGTGCGGACTCACGTGACGCGATCGAGCTACGTCTCGCCGCGCGGCGCCTGCTCGCCACCTGTGTCGAGGTCGTCGGGGGTTATCGACCGCTCGGACAACTGCGCCAGTTCTGCGTGCCGGAGCGCTTCGATGCAATTGTCAGCCGGCTACTGCGACCGTCTGGGCTCGGACGCGGCCATGGGGCAACCCGCGACTCTGTGATCGCCGGCCATGGCGGCGGCCCGCCCCGCACCGGACGTACCGCACGCACGGGACCGGGTGATCGCGTCACGATCCGCCGAGTCCAGATCTGCGATGTCCTCGACGGCGTCGCCGAGATCGCGGTCGTCATGGCCCGCCGGGACAAGGTGTGGGCCATGGCGATCCGAATGGAACTGGCCCGCGGGCGCTGGCAGTGCAGTCACCTGGAGGTCGTGTAAGCCGGTACACCCCCTAGTCTCCCGGAGCGCCCGTCCTGGCACAGTCACCGCCCACCCTCTCGGGACGGACGGCGCGGCGGTGGCCCCCCAAGCCGGCGGGCGCTCCGGGGCTCCAATGTGGACGCCTCGGCCCTGCAAACGCGCCGTGACCTTGGAAGAATGCGTGTGATCGGAGATCGACTCACGCGCATATCTCCAAGGTCGCGCACGGTGGTGGAGCAAGGTCGCGCACCGTGGCGGAGCGAGATCGCGGCCGGGAGACGGGGTCAGGTGGCGGTGGGGGCGCCGTGGCAGCGCTTGTACTTCTTGCCCGAACCACACGGGCACGGCCCGTTGCGCGATGGTCCGGAGCCGATGACCTGCCCAACCGCGGGTCGCTTGCTCGCCGCCTGTCCGCCGGGCGAACCGGCCGCGCGCGCACCAGCGGCGGTGCGGGCGCCTGACCGACCGTTGCCCAGCGCCGCGGGCGGCGCCTCCTGGAGCACGACCGCGCTCTCCCCCCGGCCGGCCACGCCGTCGACCGCTGGTGCGCTGTAGAGCAGCTGCTGCTGGCGGCGTTGGGCAGCCGGGGTCAGGCCCTTGCCGAGGACCTTGGGCGCAGTGCCGACACCGGTGACCTCCTGCGGGGCCTCCTCGATCTGCACCTCGAGCCGGAAGAGCAGGCCGACCGCGTCCTCCTTGACGCCATCGAGCATCTGGTTGAACATGTCGAAGCCCTCGCGCTGGTACTCAACCAGCGGATCCCGCTGGGCGTACGCCCGCAGCCCGACACCGTCCTTGAGGTAGTCCATCTCGTAGAGGTGCTCGCGCCACTTGCGGTCGATCACGTCGAGCAGCACCCGCCGCTCGAGCTCGCGCAGCACCGGCGCGCTCAGTTCCTCTTCGCGATGCTCGTACGCGGTGTGGATGTCCTCGGTCAGCGTATGGATGAGGAAATCCGCGTCGATGGCCTGCCGGCCGCCAGCCTCCTCCTCGAGCTCCTCGACCGTGATCCCGACCGGGTAGAGCTGGAGCTTGAGGCTCGACCACAGCTGGTCCAGATCCCAGTCCTCGACGTAGCCCTCGGCGGTCGCGCCTTCGACGTAGGCCCGGATGGTTTCGTCCATCATGTGCGTGACCTGGTCGTGCAGGTCCTCGCCGTTGAGCACACGGCGACGCTCGGCGTAGACGACCTGGCGCTGCTTGTTCATCACCTCGTCGTACTTGAGCACGTCCTTACGGATTTCGCCGTTCTGCGCCTCGATCTGCGTCTGCGCGCTCTTGATCTGGCGAGTGACCAGTTTGGACTCGATCGGCACATCCTCGGGAATGTTGAGCCGATCCATCACGGCCTCGACCGCCGCCGCACGGAACCGCTTCATCAGGTCGTCCTGAAGGGACAGATAGAACCGGGACTCGCCCGGGTCACCCTGCCGGCCCGACCGGCCCCGCAGCTGATTGTCGATGCGGCGCGAGTCGTGCCGCTCGGTGCCGAGGACGTACAGACCACCGGCCTCGATGACCTCCTCGGCCTCCTCGTCACACTGCTTCTTCCAGCGCGGAATCGCATCGATGAGTGCCGCTTCGTACTCCTCGGGCGACTCCTCCGGCGTGATGCCACGGTTGCGCAGCTCGGAGATGGCCAGGGACTCGGGGTTGCCACCGAGCAGGATGTCCGTACCGCGGCCCGCCATGTTGGTCGCGACCGTCACCGCGCCGCGGCGACCGGCCTGCGCTATGATCTCCGCTTCCTTTGCGTGGTACTTCGCGTTCAGAACCGAGTGCGGGATGCCGCGCCGGCGCAGCATCTGGGACAGAATCTCGGAGTTCTCCACCGAGACCGTGCCCACCAGCACCGGCTGCCCGCGGTGGTGGCGCTCGACGATGTCCTCGACGACGGCGTTGAACTTGGCCTTCTCGCTCTTGTAGATGACGTCAGAGCGGTCGTCCCGGATCATCGGCCGGTGGGTCGGTATCGAAACCACGCCGACCTTGTAGACCTTGTTGAACTCGGCCGCCTCGGTCTGGGCGGTACCGGTCATGCCGGAGAGCTTCTCGTAAAGGCGGAAGTAGTTCTGCAGCGTGATCGTGGCAAGAGTCTGGTTCTCCTGCTTGATCTCGACGCCTTCCTTCGCCTCGATCGCCTGGTGCATGCCCTCGTTGTAGCGGCGACCGTACAAGATGCGTCCGGTGAACTCATCGACGATGAGCACTTCGCCGTCGTTGACGATGTAGTCCTTGTCGCGCTTGTAGAGCTCCTTGGCCTTCAGCGCGTTGTTCAGGTAACCGACCAGCGGCGTGTTCTCGGGCTTGTAGAGGTTGTCGACGCCGAGCCAGTCCTCGACCCGGCTCACGCCGCGCTCAGTGACGGCGACGGTGCGCTTGGACAGGTCGACCTCGTAGTCGCCCGCGCCGTCCTTGCCCGCCTCCAGCCGGGCCACGACCCGGGAGAACTCGCTGTACCACCGCGCCGACGCCTCCGCCGGACCCGAGATGATCAGCGGCGTACGGGCCTCGTCGATCAGGATCGAATCCACCTCGTCGACGACGGCGAAGAAGTGGCCCCGCTGAACCAGGTCGGCGTAAGTCCACGCCATGTTGTCGCGCAGATAGTCGAAGCCGAATTCGTTGTTCGTCCCGTACGTGATGTCGGCCTGGTACGCCGCGCGGTGTTCGGCCGCCGGGCGGTTGGGCAGGATCACCCCGACCGACAGGCCGAGGAACTGGTGCACCGCACCCATCCACTCGGCGTCACGTCGAGCCAGGTAGTCGTTCACCGTCACGACGTGCGTGCCCTCGCCGGCCAGCGCGTTGAGATAGACGGGCATGACGCTCGTGAGGGTCTTGCCCTCACCAGTCTTCATCTCGGCGATGTTGCCAAAGTGCAGCGCGGCGCCGCCCTGGACCTGCACGTCGTAGGGGCGCTGGCCGAGCACCCGGTGCGAGGCCTCCCGGGCGGTCGCGAACGCCTCGGGCAGCAGGTCGTCGAGCGTCTCTCCGTCCTTGTACCGCTCCCGATAGGCATCCGTCAGCTCGCGCAGCTCCGCGTCGGTGAGCTCGGTGTAGTTCTCCTCGATCGAGTTGACCGCGTCCCCGACGGCCTTGAGCCGACGCAAGACACGACCTTCACCGGCGCGGAGGACTCTATCGATGATCGACACGGGTGGACGCTCCCTACATTTCTGCCGCGACCATCGTAGGCGCCCGGTCGTGGCGCCAGCCTCTCCCGTCCCAGCTGGGTACCCAGGAAAACGACAAATCGCCCACGGCATCTAGGCGACACGTCAGGACCCCAGTGTTGCGCGCCAACGTTCGGGCCGCCACAGCGGGGCGACAATCGCGCCAATGTCGGTGCCGCCACGGCCGGGCGTCAATACGGAAGTCAAACGACCGGGCGTCGGGCAGGATGTCGGGCCATGGGCAACCCGGCGCTACCAACCGACGTCGAGCTCCGAGCGGCTGGGCTGCTCCTGCGGCGCTGGCGCGCAACCGACGCCGATGCCGTCTACCGGGCCTGCCAGGACCCCGAGATCTCGCGCTGGACGATGGTCCCTTCGCCGTACCTCGCCGAGCACGCGGTCGACTATGTGACGACGTTCACCACGGCCACATGGACCCACGGCACCGCGGCACCATTCGGTGTCTTCGATGCGACGACCGGCGAAATGCTCGGCTCGTGCGGCCTCGTCGACCTCGACCGCGAGGCCGGCCTCGGCGAGATCGGGTACTGGGTGGCGCCCTGGGCGCGGGGCCGAGGTGTCGCAACGGCTGCGGCCCGAGCGGTCAGCCGATGGGCGCTGGACGTGCTCGGTCTACACCGCTTGGTGTGGCGAGCGAAGGTCGGCAACCACGCGTCCCGCCTGGTCGCGGCCCGGATCGGGGTCAGGTTTGAAGGCGTGCAGCGGGCGGCGCTGCGCGGGCGGCACGGTTGGTATGACGGCTGGGTAGGCGCGCTGCTGCGGGGCGACCTGCGCGAGGCGGACTCGGTCGGTGATCCCGATCTGATCCGCGGCGGGGCCCGGTGCGTGACCTTTGGCCGCCCGCAACCAGTCCTCGATGCCACGACCGACAAGGGCGAAGCGGTACTGCTGCGGCCGCTGCGGGCCGACGACGTACCGGCGATGGTGGTCGCGTGTACGGATCCTGAGTCGGTGCGGTACACAACCGTGCCGCACCCGTACACCGCGGACGACGCCCGCGCGTTCGTGCACGAGTTCGCCCCGCTGGTCTGGGCCCGCGGTATCGAGGCGGTCTTCGCCGTCGCCGACGCGGACGACCGGTACGTCGGGTCGATGTCGCTGCGGCTGCTCGGCGATGAACTCACCACGGTCACCGGGGAGGTGGGTTACCTCATCGGAGCGTGGGCCCGCGGTCGCGGGTTCGCGTCGGCAGCCCTGACGGCCATGTGCGACTGGGCCTTCACGGCGCTGCGGCTGCACCGCATCGAGTGGCGGGCCTACGTTGGCAACAACGCTTCCCGTACGGTCGCCGAGCGAGCCGGGTTTCAGGTCGAGGGCACTGGACGGGACGCGCTCGTACAACGGGGCGCGTACCGAACCGCCTGGATCGGCGCCCGACTCACCAGCGACCCACGACCCCAGGGAGCCTGACATGGAGGTGTTGCGCGGCAAGAACGTGGCGCTGCGAACGTTGCGGCCCGACGACGCCGACGACCTCGCCGCCGGCTGCGACGACCCGCTGACCCAGCGATTCCTGCAGCTCCTGCCGAGCCCGTACACGCGCGAGAACGCGCTCTGGTGGATCAGTGAGGGAGCGCCGGCTGCGGTCGAGGCGGGCGGATGGGCGTACGGGTTCGCGGATCCCGATAGCGACCGGCTACTCGGCGGTGGCGGCGGTCGACGGGACCACAACGGAAGCGGCGAGATCGGCTACTGGGTCGCGCCCTGGGCCCGCAACCGGGGAGTGGCGACCGAGGCGGCCCGGCTGCTCGCGGACCACGTGCTCAGCCACGGCGTGGATCGGCTCGTGCTGCAAACCCAGATCGAGAACACAGCAAGCCAACGGGTTGCGATGGCGGCCGGCTTTACCCGCGAGGGAGTTGCGCGCGGCAGCGGTTCGAGTCGCGACGGCGGACGATACGACCAGATCGTGTGGGCCCGGCTCAACACCGACTCCGGCGAGCCCACGAGGCGGGTTCTCCCGGATCTGCCCGGCGGCAAACTGACTGATGGCGTGATCACCCTGCGACCAATGGTCGAGGGGGACGCGAGCGACACCTTCGCGCTGCGGTCACTGCCCGATGTGGTGGCCACATCCGTACCACCGGTCGCTCCGGACCTTGCCGCGATCACCGTGAAGTGTGCTCGGGCGCAGTCGGGCTGGCTCGCTGGACAGCGTGCCGACTTTACGATCCGGGATGCGCCGACAGGTGACTACGCGGGCGAAATCGGGCTCTACTACGGGGAATCAACGACGCAGCAGGCGATGATCGGCTACAGCCTTGACCCGCGATGGCGCGGTCGGGGGTACACCACCCGAGCGGTCAACCTGGTCGCGGAGTGGGCCTTCGCCAACGTCGGCATCGTCCGCCTGATCGCGGGCACGGCCCCGGACAACATCGCTTCGCAACGGGTGCTGGAACGCGCCGGCTTCGAACGCGAGGGCTACCACCGCGCTCGGCTTCCCGGGCCGAACGGCACAAGAATCGACGATATCCAGTGGGTACGGCTGAGCTAACCAACCGGTCCACCCGAACCCGGGTGGACCGTGACGTTCAATAGGAGTACGGGCTCAGGCGGCGGCGAGACTGATCACGCCGTAGTCGTAGCCCTTGTGGCGGCGGTAGACCACGCTCGGTCGACCCGAGTCCTTGTCGAGGAACAGGTAGAAGTCGTGTCCGACGAGCTCCATCTGGAACAGCGCGTCGTCAACGGTAATCGGCTCGCTCGGGTGCTCCTTGGTTCGCGCGATGTGCCAGGGCTGGTCCGCGTCTTCGAGTTCCGCCTCCCGCTCGGCCAAAGCGACCGCGGACGGATTCTCGGGCTGCTTGTTGTTGAGTGCCGCCAGCGGCGCCGTGGCCGCCGCGACCGATACCGGGGCGTGGCGCCCTCGGTGGACCCGTCGGCGGTCGGCCGCCCGACGCAGTCGGGTGTTCAGCTTGTCGATTGCCTTGTCCAACGCGGCATAGAAGTCGCTGGCGCAGGCCTCGGCCCGAACCACTGGGCCGCGAGACACACAGGTGATCTCAATTCGTTGGCAGTTGTCTGACTGCCGAGGATTGCGTTCGTGGAGCAGTTCAACGCTAACTTCGATGATCTTCTGGTCGTACCGCTCGATCTTGTGCAACTTTTCGGTGACGTGCACCCGGTAATGATCGGGCACCTCAACGTTGCGACCCTTGACGACGACGTCCACTCGTGACCTCCCCCAAGGTTTGCTTTCGTTGTGCAAACGGGCAGCGATCCGAGGACCTCCTCCCGGGCGAGTGAACTGCCCGTGGTCATCGACGCTAACTCCTCTACGCCAAACAGTCACCCCATCGTTCATAACTGCTCACCTGGGATCCGCCCATACAGTGCTTTTGGCGCTCGCTCCGCCCGCGCAGCCGGCAACCCACATCGGTGTTGGCTGGATCGGGTCGGACCTCTTGATCGCGTGGTGTTGATCGCGTGGTGTTGATCGCGTGGTGTTGATCGCGTGGTGTTGATCGCGTGGCGGTGATCCCGTGGCGGTGATCGCGTGGTGCGGAATCGCGGGCCTGGCGCGGCGCGTCGGTGCACCGGGATCACGAGAAATGGTCAGCTGGCGCGGATTTCGGCCGTGCAACGGCGTGTTTCGTGCCCGGCGATCACAACGTCGACTGGCCTCGGCGTTCGGCTTCGGAGTCCAGGTTCAGAGTGCGCCGGAGCCGCGAAGGCGGGTGGCGGCCACCGTGGCGGCGAAGGTGACTGGGACGCCAACTTCGAGCAGCCGGGTCGCGGCCGCCGCCAGGGTTGATCCGGTCGTCAACACGTCGTCGACCAGGACCACGGCGCCCTCGTCCGCGAGCGAGCGCAGAGCCGCGATCCGGGGCCCGTTCCGCCATCGGCGGCGAACGGCGAACGCCTGCCGCGCGGCGATCGCGCGTTGCTCCCGGTCGAGGTGCGCCGAGTCAGCCTTGGGCAGCGCCCGCAACGGTACGGCCACGGCGGCCGGACACCCGACGGCGCGCAGCCGTGCCGTCGCCCGCCGCGCCAACCGCAGCATGTGGTCGCCATGGCGCGCCCGCACCGAGGCGGCCGTACCAGGAATGGGAATGACGGCCACGGGCGCTGGTCCCGACCAGCCCGCTCGGACCACCGCACCCAGGGCATCGCCGAGCGGTCCGGCCAGCGAGTGCTGGTTGCGTTCCTTGTAGGCAAGGATCAGCAACCGCCGACTCCCGTCGTAGTCGCCGCCGCTCAGGCACGCCGGCAGTCCCGGTGGCACTGGCCGGGGACGTCGCGGCGTCGGCGGCTGGGCCAGATCGGCGGCGCAGGTCGGGCAGACCCCGGTACGGGCAGATGCACCACATCCGGCGCATGCCGCCGGCATGACCAGGTCGAGCAGGGTCGCGAGAACTATGCCCACCACGTCAGCGTGCGATGTTGAGTTGGCCGGCGCCAGACGGAACCGTCCCCTGTGGACAAACTGTGGACAGTGGCGACGAACGTCAGCTGCCGAAGAACGGCGACTGCAGCGAGGTCTCCTGGGTGAACAGGGTCTGGAAGGTGTACACCCCCCGTGGGGTGAGGGCCAGCACGTCGCCGCTGCCCCGCACCAGCCACTGTGGATAGGCGACCAGGTCGCGCACCTCCAACCCGCCCATGTTGGCGGAGAGGTTCTGCGCGACGACGCCATCCGCGGTCACCTTCCACATCGCCGGCGCACCACCGGCCGTACCGGCCACGTACAGCCACGACTCGGAGGTCCAGGTGATGGCTGACGCCGCGAGTTGTCCGGCCAGAATCGGTCGGGCGTTGGAGCCCACGGTCACCGTGTTATTAGCCACGATCAACGAGGAGACATACGCTTGGTCATCGGCGACGAAAGCGATCCGCCGCCCGTCCGGTGACACCGTCGCGGACGTCACCCCGGCGATGTTGCGCGTGACGTTGGTGTAGGTGCCGTCCTTGGCGGAGACCGCCATGAGGCGCCCGTCCGGACCACCGGTCGGAATCAGGACCACGTCGGGCAGGCCGGGGACGAACGCCGGGCGCCCGAGGCTGTCGGACCTGGGCACGTGCGCGTCGACGTGACCGGGTGCGCCGTCTCGCACGATCTGCAGGTAGCGCCGTCCGGCTCCATCGATTCGCACGTACGCGGCGATCTTCTGATCGTTGCCGACCGCGGCCAAGTACACATCCGCGTTCTCCGGGGCGGAGATGACGGGTGCCGCCGGGATTCCGACGGGCAGGGCAACCACCTTCCGCTCTTGGGTGATGTTGAACCGCTGTGCCGGACCCTTGTAGGAGTAGCTGTGGTTCTGGTCGAAGAACTCCACGTCCGAGGCCGGCACGGTGACCAACTTGTCGTCGATGTAGAGCTCGAGCCGCGGCGTGCTCCCATTCACCGACAGCGTCCACTGCAGCTCGAACAGCAGACGGCGCAGGACGTTGGGGTCGCCGCCGCCGGCCGCCTGGGCGCTGAGCTTCACCTGCAATTTGCCGTCGTCTCTCGTGACGACGTTGTCGGTGACGGTGGTTCCCGCCGGCAGACGCTGCACGCCACCGACGAGCAAGGCCGACGGTCCGGCGGCGAGCCAATCCAGCAGGCGCCTGGCCCGTTGATCGGGCTTGATCGTCAGCGGCAGGTACCGCGGGTCGGGCACGAGTGTGGTGTAGCCCTGATCCCAGAAGTAGACCGGCTGGATCCGGTAGAAGTTGGTCAGCGCCTCGTCGCTGAGCAACAACCCGGGTGGTGCCCCGCCGATCTCATCGATGCGTCGGTTGGTCTGGTTCTGCTCGTCCCGCACGACCCAGAACGTCACCCGGCTCTGGGTCAGGTCGGCCAGCTCGTCAACCCGGCCCTGGTCGGTCATCTGGCCAACCACCTGGAGGTCGACCGTTACCGGCGTCCGGAGGCCGACCGCCACGCCGGTGGTCGGCCCGCCCACGATCCGGACGATCGTCAGCGGCGGGTTGTCGGCCTGATCCGGAGCACGCCACCGGTCGAGCGCGTTCTGGGTCAGGTACTTCTTCACCTGGTCGTTGGCGGACGCGCCCCCACCCGCGGCGGCCATGAGGAAGTCGCGCACCAGATCCTCGTTGGAGACGGCCGAGTTCGGGTCCGGTGGAGGCCGCATATCGGTATCGGTCACCGTCGATCCGCCCACGACGGCGTCGCCTTCGTCGACCGGATCGCTCTGGGCAGAGATTCCGCACGCGGTAAGGCCAAGCATCAGCACGACGGCCAAGACGGACGGCAACCAGCGCTCGCGTCGCTCAAACACGGCCCCGACCTCCGTCCACGGCCGCACCGGACGGCTCGGACCGGACCGCGGGGAGGACGGCCGGGCCGGCCGGTACGGGCGGCTGCGCGGCGATCCGAGGTTCCGGCTCCGCCTCCTTGGGTGGTCGGAAGTCCGTCGGCACGAGACGCAGCGGCGAGGAGACCAGACGCCGGCCAGATCGGGTCGGTAGCGTCAGCCGGAACTGCGCCCCCTGTCCGGGCGCGCCCCACGCCTCGAGCCAACCGCCGTGCAGTCGGGCGTCCTCGACGCTGATGGACAGGCCGAGGCCCGTGCCGCCGGTCTGCCGGGCCCGGGACGGGTCGGCGCGCCAGAACCGGTTGAAGACCAGCTTTTCCTCGCCCGGCTTGAGCCCGACTCCATAGTCCCGCACCGTGATCGCGGCGGCGCCCTCGCGCACCGCCAGCCGTACCTTGACCGGCTTGCCCTCCCCGTGCTCAATCGCGTTGCCGATCAGATTGCGCAGGATCCGCTCTACTCGCCGCACGTCGACCTCGACGATCACTGGATCGGCCGGCAGGTCCACATGAAGGGCGACGTTGGCACGTTCTGCCACCGACTCCAACCGGTCCACCACGCGCTGCAGTAGCGGCCCGAGGTTGGTTGGTTCGGCATCGAGCGCGGCGAATCCCGCATCGAAGCGGCTGATCTCGAGCAGCTCCGAGAGCAGAGACTCGAAGCGATCGAGCTCGGTCTGCAGCAGCTCGGCGCTGCGCGCGACGGCTGGGTCAAAGTCGTCGCGCGAGTTGAACAGGAGGTCCGCGGCCATCCGCACCGTGGTCAGCGGGGTACGCAGTTCGTGCGAGACGTCGGAGGTGAACCGGCGCTGCAGCCGGGACATGTCCTCCAGCCGCAGGATGTGTCGTTGCAGGGTCTCCGCCATCTGGTTGAACGACGCGGCGAGCGCCGCCAGGTCGTCCTCGCCGCTGACCTCCATCCGTTGATCGAGCAGCCCGTTCGAGAGCCGTTGCGCGGTCCGGGCCGCGACGCGGACGGGGTTGACCACCAACCGGGTCACGAAGAACACGACCAGACCGATCACCGCGACGATGGCGATGCCGGTGACGGTGATCGTGTTGACCACGAGCTGCGCCTGACTCACGACATCGCTCAACGGGAAGAAGTAGAACGCCTGGACCTTGCCCCAGCTCGGTTCGAGCTGCCGTCCGTAGACCAGGTAGAGCTGGGGTCCGTCACCGAGGTCGAGTTCGACGCGCTGCGAGACAAAGCCCTCTGTGCGAACGGCCGTGCGGAGGCCGTCGGTAACTCCCGGCGACTGGATCACGAGCTGTTCCTCGGCCGGAAGGGACTCGACCGGCTCGGGCAGGATTGCCACCTTCACACCGTCGGCCTTGCTGAGCGTGTTGACCACCGAGGCGATGTTGGGAATGGCCAGCGGATCCCGGATGCCGGAGATCTGCCCATTGAGCAGAGTCACTGCCTCGCGGGTGCTCTTGTCGACCGTCGCCCGGGCCGTGTCCTCCTTGCCGCGGATCAACCCATTCGTGATCAACGAACCGACGATGAGGCCGAAGACGACCATGACCACACCGGTCGTGGCGACTGTGATGGTCACCATGCGCAGCTGCAACGAACGTCGCCACGCTCGGCGAAGATAAGCGAGCACGGATGCGGGGTGGGGAGGCCGGAGCATGGACGCCGCCGATCAGGCTGTTCCAGCCTTGTAGCCGACTCCGCGGACGGTGAGGATCACCTCGGGCCGCTCCGGATCTGGTTCGATCTTGGCGCGCAGGCGCTGAACGTGCACGTTCACGAGTCTGGTGTCCGCCGCGTGCCGGTACCCCCAGACCTGTTCCAACAGGACCTCGCGGGTGAACACCTGACGAGGCTTGCGGGCCAGCGCCACGAGCAGATCGAACTCGAGCGGAGTCAGCTTCACCTCGTCGCCGTTGCGCAGCACGGTGTGCGCCGGCACGTCGATCGTGATCTGGTTCCCGTTCGGGCCGATGCTGAGCAGCTCCGGCGCGACGTCCTCGCCCCGACGCAGCCGGGCCCGCATGCGAGCTACGAGCTCCTTAGGCTTGAACGGCTTCACCACATAGTCGTCCGCGCCGGACTCGAGCCCGAGCACCACGTCGACGGTGTCAGTCTTCGCCGTGAGCATGACGATCGGAACCCCAGCCTCGGCCCGGATGGCGCGACACACATCGATGCCACTCATTCCGGGCAGCATCAGGTCCAGCAAGACGATATCGGGGCGGGCTTCGCGAAACGCGGCCAACGCCCGCTCCCCGTCGGCCACGAACGAGGGCAGGAAGCCTTCGCTCCGCAGCACGATGCCGAGCATCTCGGCGAGGGCGGGGTCGTCGTCGACCACCAGCACACGGGCTCTCATGGCGTCAATATTCCATCTTCGACCGGGGGAGCGGCACCGTCGGAGGAGGGGTGTCGCGTCGTACGAGGCGCTGCCGAGACTACCCGATCCCCCGATCAACACCTATTGAGAAGAATGGCGTGGTTCATACCACCCGCGAGAATGACTCGCGAGACCTGATCATTTGGTCGCCCGCTGGGTAGGCACCGCGTGTGCTTGATCGTTTTCGTGGGACGCCGGGGTCGAGCGGGTTATCCGGGCATGTCACCATGAGGCCCGGTCAAGTCCGGGAGCCAGTCCGTGTCCGATCTCACCCGTGCGGGTGCCCTGCCGCTGCGACCGCTCACCACCGGTGAGCTGCTCGACGCCGCGGTGGTGCTGCTGCGTGTCCGGCCGGGCCGATTGATCGGAGTGGGCGTGCTGCTGGCGGTCGTCGAGCAGGCGCTGTTGTTTCCATTGCGACGCCTCGCCGATCAGGACATCAGCCTCTTCCCCGCGACCGGTCGGCTCCGCGAGTTCGGGCTGCTCCTGCTGGCGGGGTTCGGCACCGATGCGTTGATCATCGCGATCATCGGCGGTATCGCCGCAGCCGATGGCGGACGGGCGCTGCTGGGTGCCGCCGCGCCACCTCGGCCGGCGCCACGACCGGTTTCGGTCGGCGTCATCGCGCTGACCGCCATGCTCGTCGCCGCGGCGGCGACGGCGCTGCCGTTCCTCGTGGTCCTGGAGCCCTTGCAGGACGGGGGATTCGTCGCCGCCGGACTGCTGGTGGCCGTCCTCTGGCCATTGCCGTACGGCCTGGTCGGGCTGGCCGCACCGGCGGCCGTCATCGAAGCGCGCGGGCCCGGCTCGGCCCTGCTGCGCTCGGTTCGGCTGGCGAGCCGGGACGCGCTCCGGGCCGTGTGGATCCGGCTACTCGGTTGGCTGAGCTGGGCGCTGATCCGGCTCGCGCTGATCCTCGCCACCATCGCGCTGGTCGAGCTGTTCTTTACCTCGCCGTCCGCGACCGTGGACAACATCGTGTTGGCCGGCGCGGCCGTGCTGGTCAACGCGGTCGCCTACCCGGTGCTCGGCTGCCTCGATGTGATGCTTCTACTCGAGGGCCGGATGCGCACCGAGGGCCTGGACATCGTGCTGCGCCGCACGTTGACGCGGGCCGTGGCCACCGAAGCGACGCTGCGGGCGCCCCGGTGAACGCCACCACCCGCGTCTGGTCCGAGTTTGTCGCGCTGGTTGCCGATGAGGTGCGCGGCGGCGTACCGACGCTCATTCTGCTGTCCTTCCTGCTCGCGCTACTGGTCGGGCTCGGCTGGTACTACTGGCCCGCTTGGCTGCCGTGGCGCTGGCGGCTGCGCTTCGATCGCAGTGCCGGGTCCACGGCGAGGCGCCGCACGGGCTGGCGCGGCCGGTTCCGCCTCGGCTCGCTGCGCTGGCGTTGGCGGCTTCGGTGGCGGCGCAAGCGCCGCCCGGTCGAGGCCGAGCTTGACCTGCCGCCCGACCAGCTGCCGGACCTGCCGGCCGAGGTGCTCGCCCTCACGGCCGATCAATTGGCGGCCGCCGGCCGCTACGCGGAGGCGGTGCGGGAACGGTTGCGGGCCGTCGTCCGCGACCTCATCGAACGTGGGGTCCTGCCGCACAGTCCAGGATGGACGGTCACCGAGCTGGCGAGGGCGGCCGGTCACGCGCGACCCCAGCTCGCCTCACCTCTGACCTCTGCGGTCGATGTCTTCTCGGAGATCTGGTACGGCCTGCGGCCGGCGACGGCCGCGGACGACACGGCGCTGCGGGGGCAGGCGGACGCGATCGCCGCGATCCTCGCGCAAGCGGCAATGGTCGGGAGCCCACCATGACCACGACCGGAGTACGGCGGCCCGCTCCGGCCTCGGACGAGCCACGGCTGACCACGCTTGTAGGAGCGAGCCGTCGCCGCTCGCGGCGGTGGCCGCGATTCGTCATCCCGCTCGTGGTCGTGGCGCTCGCGTGGCTCGCGACCTTTGCGGCGCACGCGTACCAGGAACCGAATTCGAGCGACTCGCAGACGCTCTCGCCCACTGGCGCCGGACGACACGGCTCGAGCCAGCTCGCCGACAAGCTCCAGGCGGCCGGCGTTTCGATCGTGCGCGTCAGCTCCAGCGCCGCCGCCGTTGCGGCCGCGAACGGTGGGGATGCCACCGTCTTCGTCCCCGCGCCCGACTACCTCAATCCGCGGTTCGTCCTCGACCTGGCACGCACCCCGGGCTCCCACCGGATTGTGTTGGTACGCCCGGGCTGGCGGGCGCTGCTGACTGCTACCGTGCCGGCGGGTGTCCACAGTAGCCGGTGGGCCACCGCCACGGTCGAGCCGCAGTGCGCGACCGAGTACGCGCGGCGGGCCGGCGCGGCTGCGGTGCGGCGCGATGTCTACGACGGGGACGACCCGTCAACACTGTGCTACGGCGGCAGCCTCATCGGGTTCCAGCGCGAGGGACGCGAGATCATCTTTGTCGGCGCGAGCGAGCCGTTCCGCAACGACCGGATCGGCGAGGTCGGTAACGCGGCATTCGCGACTGGGCTGCTCTCCGAGTTCGGTCGGGTGATCTGGGTCGACGTCCATCGCCTCGAAACCACTCCGCCCACCGCGTCAGCGGAGCCGGATGACCTGACGCTGCCGACGTACCAGCGTGGCGACCGCGACCGTACCAACACGGGCATTGCGTTGTTTGACGCTTTTCCGGTTCAGCTGTGGGCCGTGCTGGCGTTGCTTTTCGCCGGTGGCGTCCTGCTCGCGCTGGCGAGAGCCCGGCGGCTCGGCGCGCCGGTCGCCGAACCGCTGCCGGTGCTGGTACCGGCCGCGGAAGCGGTCACCGGTCGCGGCCGCCTCTACGAACGCATCAACGCGCGCGATGCCAGCCTGGCCGCGCTGCGCGCCGCCGCGATCGCCCGCATCGCGCGGGTGCTGGACCCGACCGCCACGGCGGCGACCGAAAGACAGCTCAGTACGCCTGGGCCGCCGGCGGACCGCTTCGTCGCCCAGATCGCAGCCCGAGTCGGGCTCGAAGACGCGGCGGTCTGGACCGTCCTCTATGGACCCTCACCGTCGGACGACGACGCCCTCGTGGCGGCGACGGCCGACCTGGACCAGCTCGTCTCGGCCGTGGTCTGGGACCGTCCCGGCTCGGCACCACCGCACCGATCAGGAGGAACGCCGTGACCCACACCGCTGCGATGCCTGGTGGCGCGACCGCACCCGGACCCATGGGCGATCCCGAACGTGATGCTGCCCGGGAGGCCCTCGGCCGGCTCCGCGCCGAGATCGGCAAGGTGATCATCGGTCAAGACGCGACCGTCACCGGCCTGGTGCTCGCACTGTTGTGCCGCGGCCACGTACTGCTCGAGGGTGTGCCGGGCGTGGCCAAGACCCTGCTCGTCCGCGCGATGTCGGCCTCGCTGTCGCTGGAGATGAAGCGGATGCAGTTCACGCCGGATCTCATGCCGAGCGACGTCACCGGGTCGCTCGTGTTCGACGCCCGAGCGGCGGCGTTCGAGTTCCGGCCCGGGCCGGTCTTCACGAACCTGTTCCTGGCCGATGAGATCAACCGCACCCCGCCCAAGACGCAGGCATCACTGCTCGAGGTGATGGAGGAGCGGCAGGTCTCCGTCGAAGGCATGCCGCGACCACTGCCGGAGCCGTTCCTGGTCGCGGCCACCCAGAACCCGATCGAGTACGAGGGCACGTACCCGCTTCCCGAGGCTCAGCTGGACCGGTTCCTGTTCAAGCTCACGGTGCCGCTGCCCACGCGGGACGAGGAGCTCGGCGTGATCCGGGCCCACCACAACGGATTCGATCCACGTAACCTCAGCGCCGCCGGCGTGCGGCCGGTCGCCACCGCGGCCGATCTCGTCGCCGCCCGCGCCGGCGCGCTGCGGGTGCAGGTCGCCGATGGCGTGCTCGCGTACGTCGTCGACCTCTGCCGGTCGACCCGTACCGCGCCCTCATTTGAACTTGGTGCCTCCCCGCGTGGCGCGACCGGTTTGCTCAACGCCGCCAAGGCATTCGCCTGGCTGACCGGCCGCGGCTACGTGACGCCCGACGACGTGAAGGCGGTCGCCCGGCCGGTGCTGCGGCATCGGGTTCGGCTTCGGCATGAGGCTGAGCTCGAGGGCGTCACCGCCGACGCGGTGCTGGACTCGCTGCTCGCCACCGTCCCCACCCCCCGATGATCAGTCGGCGCGTATCCGCGCTGCTGGTCGGGCTCGGCATCCCGACGATCGCGGTGGCGGCCACCGTCGGAACCCGCCCCTGGTTGCCGCTCGCGGTGCTTGCGGGCGTACTGCTGGTGGTGGCCGCGCTGGACTGGCTGGTCGCCGCGCCCGCCGGTGAGGTGCGGCTCCACCGGGAGGGGCCCACCGAGATCCGGCTGGGCGACTCCGCGACGGTCGCGTTGCGACTCACCAACCTCTCCGTGCGCACGATGCGCGCGGTGGTGCGCGACGCCTGGGTTCCGTCGGCGGGCGCGGCGCCGCCGTACGCCCATGTCCTCGCCCTCGATCCGGGCGAGAGCGCAGCGATCGAGACGGTGCTCACACCTACCCGCCGCGGAGACCGGCCCGCGTCGCGGGTCACGGTGCGCTCGTATGGACCCTTCGGACTGGCCTACCGGCAGACGACCGGCAAACGCGCCGACGAGATCACTCCACCGTGGACACTGCGTGCTCTGCCGGAGTTCCGCTCGCGTCGCCTCTTGCCGGAGAAGCTGTCGCGGCTGCGGGTCATCGACGGCCAGGTGGTTACGCGAGGACGGGGGCAGGGCAGCGAGTTCGACTCGTTGCGCGATTACGTGGTGGGCGACGACCCGCGCGCCATCGACTGGCGAGGCAGTGCCCGGCGCGAGCACCTCGTGACCAAACAGTGGCGACCCGAACGCGACCGCCGGGTGCTCTGCGTGCTGGACACCGGCCGCACCAGCGCCGGACGAATCGCCACGCACGCTGGCTCTGGGCCGGGCATGTCCGAACCCGAGGCGACCGGAGAGCCGCGGCTGGATCTGGCCATCGACGCCGCATTATTGCTCGCGAGCGTGGCCGCCCACGCCGGCGACCGGGTGGACCTGTTGGCCGTGGACACCCAGACGCATGCCAACGTGTCGGCGTCGAACAAGCGGAGCCTGCCCAAGCTGATCGGAGCCCTGGCGCCGCTACAACCGGCCTTGGTAGAGACGGATTTCGGCCGCGTCGTGGCCGAGGTGCTCGACCGCGAACGCAAGCGCGCCTTGGTGGTTCTGTTCACCACGCTCGACCCAGGCGCACTTGGTGAGGGCCTGCTGCCGGTACTGCCGAGTCTTGTGGCTCGCCACATGGTCATGGTAGCGGCGGTCCACGACCAGGCGTTGGACGATCTGGCGACCGGCCGCAATGACGCGGCCGCCATCCACACCGCGGCCGCCGCCGAGCGCGGTCTGGCCGAGCTGCGACGGGTACGGTCGGCGTTGGCGCGCTACGGTGTGGCCGTCGTCGACGAACCGGCCGAGACGTTCGCGTCGAAGGTGACCGACCGCTACCTCGACCTCAAGGCGGCCGGCAAGTTGTAGGCCGTGCTCAGACCGTCGGCGCCTCGGGCTCCCGCTCAAACGAGGCGACATCGCCGGTCTCACCGCGCCGCACGGCCGCCCCGCCGGCAATGACCACATAGGACACGAATGCCAGCCATACCGTCGCCCCGATGGCGAGCTTGACCTCCACCGGGACCGGCGCGGGCGTGACGAACGCCTCGACCATGCCACTGACGAACAGCGGCGCCGCGAGCCCTAACGCGACCACGGTCGCCGACCGGCCGGCCTGGGCCAACGCCTGGGTGCGCGTGCGTAGCGGCCCCGGTGCGATCCACGCCCAGGCGACCCGCAGGCCGAGTCCCCCGGCGACGAAGACGCACGTGAGCTCCAAGAGCCCATGCACGGTGATCAGGCCGAAAAAGACGTCGGCCCGCCCATTGCCGACCATCACCCCGCCGATCAACCCCAGGTTCACCGCGTTCTCGAACAACAGATACAAGGTCGGCAGCACCAGCACTCCCCCCGCGAGACAGACCGCGGACACGAGAGCGTTGTTGACCCAGACGAGTGAGGCGAAGTTCTCCGGCGCGAACTGGGAGTAGTAGGCCTCGAAGTCGTTGCGCACCAAGCTGTCGATCTCTTCCGGACTGAAGAGTGCGGACGAGATCGAAGGATCGGTCGCCACCAGAGCGCCGAGCACCGCCGCGAAGCCAAGGAAGCCACCCGCGACGCCGAGGCACCATCCGCCCGCTCGGTAGATCTCGGCCGGAAACGAGACCGCGAAGAAGCGCCGCACGGCCGCGCCCGAGAAACCGGCCGACGGGCTGACCGCCGCGCGGGCCTGCAACACCAACCGCGACAGCCACGCCACGAGCGTCGGGTCACCGGACCGACTGCGCACCACCGACAGGTGCGTCGCGGCGCGCCGGTACAGGACGACGAGCTCGTCGACCTCCTCCGGGCTCAGGCGGCGCCGGCGGCGGCCGGCCAGGACCTGCAGCCGGTTCCACTCCGCACCGTGCTCGGTCACGAACGCGTCCAGATCCACGCAATCGCTCCTAGGAATCCGGCGTCGGTACGGGTGCGCGCCGAGCGTACCGGTCGGGGACACTGGTCAGGTGACCCCCGGCACCCTGGCACCTACGTCTGTGGTTCCGTCACCGACTTTGGTTCCGTCACCGACAGCTGTGGCTCAACCGGATCTCGGCCACACTCGGATCCTCACCGGCGAGGCGGTACACCTCGACGTACGGGTCGCCCGGCTTGGATCCCGTGCGCTGGCCCGTATGGTTGACGCGGTCATTCAGCTGGTCCTCTTCTTCACATTGATCATCTTCTTGCTGATCCTCGCGTCGCTGCTCGGCAACTTCCACGTGATCACCTTTGATTCCGCCGTCGGCGCCGTTATCTCGATCGTTGCCTTGTTGATCGCGATGCTGGGCTACCCGGTGGCGTTGGAGACGCTGACCCGGGGGCGCACGCTCGGCAAGCTGATCTTCGGACTGCGGGTGGTCCGCGACGACGGCGGCCCGGTGGCCTTCCGCCAGGCCATGACGCGCAGTCTCGTCGGTCTCGCCGTCGAGTGGCCGGGGCTCATCGGCGCCCCCCTCACGTGGTTGGTAACGATCTGGACGATGATCGCCAGCCCGCAGAGCAAGCGGCTCGGCGACCACGTCGCGGGCACCATCGTGATCCACGAACGAACCCCCGCGGCGTGGGGCTGGGTGCCCACGATGCCGCCGGAGCTCGCCGCCTGGGCGGCCACGCTCGATCTCACAGGTCTGGACGACGACCTCGCCCTGGGCGCCCGCAACTTCCTCGCCCGTAACCGCAGCATCCGCGAACCGGCCCGCTCCGCGCTCGGCCAACGACTGGTCCGGGAGGTTGCGGTCGCCATCAATCCGCCGCCGCCGCCCGGTACGCCCGCCTGGAAATACTTGGCGGCCGTGCACGCCGAGCGCCACCGCAGGGCCACGCGACAGCTCGCGGCCGTCCGGGCCCGGGCGGCGACCGTCTGGCCGGACCTCGCCGCCGCGATCGCCGCGCCGACGATGGCTGTCCCGGCACGGACGCCCGAGGTGCGCGGCTGGTCCGCCGAGAATCCGGTACCACCGCCGCCCGGAGTGCGGCCGGCCGCGCCGCCCCTCTGATTCCGAGCCTCATTCCACATTGGACTTCCACCGGCGAACGCCGGCGTGTCGCGCCGACGCCGGGATGTTCTGTTTCAAGTCAACACCCCCAGGGGAGTAGCTACGCCCTGAGGGTTGTGGCCCCGACAACACACATGCCCGCTGCCACGGCTAGGTCTGCTCGAAGAGCGTTCGTCCCCAGTAGTCGTCGGCGGATCGAACACCCGGGGGGCATGCGAATAACCCGCTTGAGACGTGGCGGATGTACTCGTTGAGGATGTCGCGGCTGGCCAGCGCCCGCTGGACCGGAACGAACTGCGTGCGCGGGTCACGCTGGTACGCCAGAAAGAACAGGCCGGCATTGAGACGGCCGAGGCCGTCGGACCCGTCCACGAAGTTGTAGCCCCGGCGGAGCAGGCGGGCGCCGTTGTGGAAGTCCGGATGGGCCAGCCGTACATGCGCCTCCGGTGCCATGAGCGCAACGCCATCCGCGCCGACGGCCTGGAAGTCGGGTGGATCGAACTCGCCGGACCGGCCGATCGGCGCGCCCTCGCCCTTGGTCCGACCTACGATCATCTCCTGCTCACCCAGAGCCGTCCGGTCCCAGGTCTCAATGAGCATGCGAATCTTGCGACTCACCAGGTACGCGCCACCGTCCATCCAGGACGGTCCGTCGCCGGGCTGGACCCACAGGTGCTCGCGCAGCGCGTCGGTCTCCTCGGCCTTGAGATTGCGCGTCCCGTCCTTGAAACCCATGAGGTTGCGTGGTGTTTGTTGGCTCGTGCTCGTGGAGGACGTTCGGCCGAATCCGAGCTGCGACCAGCGGACGCTGACGACGCCGAACCCGATCCGGGCCAGATTGCGTACGGCGTGCACCGCCACCTGCGGATCGTTGGCGCAGGCCTGGACGCAGATGTCGCCGCCGGAGATCTCCGGTTCGAGCGCGTCGCCCGGGAAGCGGGGGATGTCGGCGAGGGCTGCAGGGCGGTGGGCCGCGAGGCCGAACCGGTCATCGCCATCGGCGGTGCGTAACAGTCCCGGCCCGAACCCGATGGTCAGGGTCAGCTGCGACGGAGGCAGCCCGATCGCTTCGCCGGTGTCGTCCGGCGGCGCGGCGGGCGATCCGCTAACCGCACCGACCGGACCGGCATCGAAGCCGGCCGTGATCCGAGCGGCCGTCGCGGTCCACGCCTGCAGCATGGTGCGCAGCCGGTCGCGGTCCCGAGTGATGACGTCGAACGCCACGAAGTGCAGCCGGTCCTGTGCCGCCGTCGTGATCCCGGCCGGATGCTCGCCGAAGAACCGCACCGAATCGGCCGCGGTACTGGGGGCGGCGCCCGAATCAGAGCCGCGGATCGCGGCTCCCGCGACTGCGGCGGTGGCGAGTCCCGCGGCGCCGGCAGCGCCGATCGTGAAGATCTGCCGACGCGACATCGACATCGTGGTGAGCCTCCGATCCGGGCCGGCTAGTTGCTGATCACGGCGGCGACCTTGCTGACCGGTTCCCCGAGCGCGTTGATCGCGTCGGAGAGAACCTTGAGCTCGGTCTGCGAGAGCTCGTTGTGCAGCCTCCAGCCGTCGCCTACACGGTGCTTGCTCATGGCCGCGTCGACGGCCGCGAACTGCGTGTCGAGTTCGGCCAGCAGCGCGGAGTCGCGCTCTTCGAGGACCGCCCGCAGCGCCGTGATGACAGCCTTCGATCCTTCGACGTTGGCCTGGAAGTCCCACAGGTCGGTGTGCGAGTAGCGGTCCTCCTCACCGGTGATCTTCCCGCTGGCGACCTCGTCCAATTCGCGCGAGGGTCAGTGGGTCTGGCCCGAACCGACCGATGCCGGCTCTGGGGCCGGCTTGGGCGCGGCGGGTGTCTTGGCCGGCCAAAGGAAGACAATCAACACCGGTACGGCGTATCCGATCCATGCGATGACCTCGGCCACGCTCGGAGCCGCGGTGAAGTTGAACATCCCGCGGAGCAGTTCGGCGTACCAGCTGGTCGCGTTGTAGCCGCTGGAAATGTCGAACGCGAGCGTGTTGAGCCCCGGCAAGACGCCTGCCTCCTGCAGGTCGTGGACGCCGTACTTGAGAATGCCGGCGGCGACAAGGATGAGGCCGACGCCGGTCCACCGGAAGAAGGTGCTCAGGTTGATTCGGATGGAGCCGAGGTAGAGCAGCCAGCCAAGCGCGACCGCGGTCACCAGTCCGGCGAGGATCCCCAGCAGCGGATAGGCCGAAGCGACGGCGCCCTGGGCCGCGGCATAGAACAGCAGTGACGTCTCGAGGCCCTCCCGGACAACCGCGAGGAAGGCCATGGCGACGACCGCGAAGGCGCCCAACCCGATCGCCTGCTCCAGTTTTGTGCGTAGATCACCCGCGAGCGCCCGAGCAAACCGGCGCATCCAGAAGATCATCCAAGTGACGAAGACGATGGCCAGGATCGACGTGATCGCTTCGAACAGCTCGCGCTGCGCGAAGCCCAGCAGATCCTCGGCGACAAACTGCAGCAGCGCGGCGAAGCCCAGGGAGAGCAGGACCGCTGCCACAACACCGAGCCACACCTGCGGCAGCCGGGAGCGGCGTTCGGTCTTGACCAGGAAGGCGATGAGGATGCTGACAACGAGCGTGGCCTCAAGACCCTCGCGGAGACCGATCAGGTAGCTGCCGAGAAACGCAGATCGCACGTTGGGCTCCCATTGTCGCCGACGCAACGTCGGTTAGGCATACCTAACTAAGGACAGGCACACCTTATCGCCCGGAGTCCCTCCTGCGTCAAGCGGATCACCAAAAAGCAACCGGCGCCCAGGGGAGAAAGTCCCGTGGGCGCCGGCGTTTCGGCCTGCTCAGTACCGGTAGTGCTCCGACTTGTACGGTCCCTCCACCGCGACGCCGAGATACTCGGCCTGTGCCTTGGTCAGCTTGGTGAGCTTCACGCCAAGCGCGTTCAGGTGCAGCCGGGCAACCTTCTCATCGAGGTGCTTGGGCAGCGTGTAGACGCCGATCGGATACTGGTCGGTCTTCGTGAAGAGCTCGATCTGGGCGATCGTCTGGTTGGAGAACGAGTTCGACATCACAAACGACGGATGTCCGGTCGCGTTGCCCAGGTTCAGCAGACGACCCTCCGAGAGCACGATGATCGCGTGGCCGTCGTCGAAGACCCACTCGTCGACCTGTGGCTTGACGTTCACCTTGCGCACATCGCCTCGCCGGGCCAACCCGGCCATGTCGATCTCGTTGTCGAAGTGGCCGATGTTGCCGACGATCGCCTGGTGCTTCATCCTCGCCATGTGGTCGGAGGTGATCACGTTGAAGCAGCCCGTGGCGGTGATGAAAATGTCGGCCGTGGCGACAACATCGTCCAATGTGGTCACCTGGTAGCCGTCCATCGCGGCCTGTAGCGCGCAGATCGGGTCGACCTCGGTCACGACGACCCGGGCGCCCTGGCCGCGCAGCGACTCCGCGCAGCCCTTGCCGACGTCGCCGTACCCGAGCACGACCGCTACCTTGCCGCCGATGAGCACGTCGGTGCCTCGGTTGATGCCGTCGATCAGCGAATGCCGGCAACCGTACTTGTTGTCGAACTTGGACTTGGTGACCGAGTCGTTGACGTTGATGGCGGGGAACAGGAGGGTGCCGGCGCCCGCCATCTCATACAGCCGGTGCACTCCGGTCGTGGTCTCCTCGGTGACACCCTTGATGCCCGCGGCGATGGTGGTCCATCGCTCCGCGTCCTCGGCGAGCGAACGGCGCAGCAGATCGAGGATGACGCCGTACTCCTCGGAGTCCGACTCGGCCGTGGCCGGGACGGCCCCGGCAATCTCGAACTCCTTGCCCTTGTGGACGAGCAGGGTGGCATCGCCGCCATCGTCGAGAATCATGTTGGGCCCGTCACCGTCGGGCCAGAGCAGGACCTGTTCGGTGCACCACCAGTACTCGGGCAGCGTCTCGCCCTTCCAGGCATAGACCGGAACCCCGGCCGGCGCATCGACTGTCCCCTGTGGACCGACCGCCACCGCCGCGGCCGCGTGATCCTGCGTGGAGAAGATGTTGCACGACGCCCATCGCACCTGGGCCCCGAGCGCGACGAGCGTCTCGATGAGCACCGCGGTCTGAATCGTCATGTGCAGCGACCCCGTGATCCGCGCGCCCCGCAACGGCTGCGAGTCGCCGTACTCCCTGCGCAGTGCCATTAGGCCCGGCATCTCGTGCTCAGCGAGTTGGATCTCCTTGCGCCCAAAGGCGGCCAGCGACAGGTCGGCGACCTTGAAGTCGCCGTCGGCGACGGTCTGCGGACGGGTGGGCAGCGTGCTCGTCATGAAGTAACTCCTAGGTCCAGGCCGACCCAACACGATACCCGTGCGCTTGTCGCTTTCCAGCGAGGGTCACCATTTGGCTTGATCGCAAGCTTCCGATATATCGAGTAGGAAACTGCGCTCAGCGCCGGCAAGTGGCGATCATGATCGCCCGCCTGTCAGGGGTGCATAAATAGCGCACGAGGTGGTCGCCGTAAGCGGACTTTCCGCTCAGGGCCGACCACCCCGTGCTTCCCCCCGGTTTGGTTCCCCCGCGCGTGGCTCGGACCTTGGTCGCGATAACGCTGCGTGGTTCGAGCTTCACACTCGGTGCCCATGCCGTCAAGCCAAAGGCCCAAAAATCGCCGTGAACGTGGGCAATTTGTCCTTTTCTATGCCAGAACGTTTCGACTGTCCCCGAATCCGCCACCCATTTGGGTGTCAGACATTTGGGGCGGCCTGAAACACGACGCACTCGCCGCTCACCTCGACCGGCGGCTCGGTCGCCGTAACGAACACGGCGTCGCCGCTGCGCAGGGCCCAACCCGGCCCAGCTCCCGACGGACGCGGTGACCCCGACGGACCCAGTGACCCCGACCGACCCAGTGACCCCGACCGACCCAGTGTCGCCGTCCCGTTCACGCACAGCACGATCCGGGGACCGGTGCCGGACAGCTGGACTGGCGCAACCGCAGTGACGGTCGCTCGCACGAGCGAGAACTCGGCCACGTCCGGTCGCCAGCACACCATCCCGGGACCGAGCGTGATCGGGGCGAAGAGTGGATCGGCCAACGTCTCGTACCGCAACACCCGCATGAGTTCCGTCGGATCGACATGCTTCGGCGTGAGCCCACCGCGTAGGACGTTGTCACTGGCCGCCATGATCTCCACGCCGGTCCCCCGCAGATAGGCGTGCAGGTTGCCGGCCGGCATGAAGACGGCCTCCCCGGGCCGGAGCCGTACGTGGTTGAGCAGAAGCGCCACGACGATGCCGACGTCGGTCGGGTACTCCTCGGCGAGCTCTACCGCGAGCGGATGTCCAGCCTTCGCCACAGCCGACACGAGCGACGCTCGGTCCTCGACCGGCCACGACAGCAGCAGACCCACCGCGCGTCGCAGGCGCTCACGCGCCTCGCCGGTGCGCAGGGCCTCGACAACCGGCGCCAGCACCGGCACGTCGAGGGCGGTGAGCTCGGCGGCCGACGACTCCGGATCGCGGAACCCGCACAGGGCATCGAAGTCCTCGAGCGCGACCAACAATTCCGGCTTGTGAAACGGGTCGACGTAATTGCGTACCGGTACGCCGGCCGCCTCCTCGCGGGCGAAGCCATCCCGCGCCTGCTCCGCGTCGGGGTGCGCCTGCAGAGACAATGGGCGGTCGGCGGCGAGCACCTTCAATAGGTACGGCAGCCGGTTGCCGAACCGGGACGTGACGCCGGCGCCCAGCATCGCGGACGCATCCGCGGCGATCGCCTCGGGCAGCGGTATGAGACCAGCCGGCCCAGGTACCAGCGACGGCGCCTCCGGGTGGGCGCCGAGCCACATCTCGGCCTCCGGCGCGGGCGATGGCACCGGCCGCCGCTGCAGCGCGGCCAGCACCGATCGGGATCCCCAGGCATAGGACCGGATCGGGTTGTCGAGCGGGATCACGTGACGATGGCGCTCTGGTAGATGTCGGGCTCGATGTAGATGACGCGGGCGATCGGCACGGCGTCGCGGATCCGCACCTCCGCCGCGTCGATCGCGGTCGCGATGTCGCTGGCCGTCGCGGCCTGAGAGACGCCGACCTTGACCGCGACCAGCAGCTCCTCCGGCCCCAGGTGCATCGTCTTCATGTGGATGATCCGCTCGATGCTGTCGCCGTCCACCAACGCAGCTTCGATCTTGTTGACATCGTCGACCGTGGCTGACTCGCCGATCAGCAGGCTCTTCGTCTCCACCGCGAGGATGACCGCCACCGAGACCAACAACGCTCCAATGAGGACGGTGCCGATGCCGTCCCACACTCCGTTGTCGGTCAGCAGGGTCAACGAGACCCCCAAGAAGGCGAAGACCAGACCGATCAGCGCGGCAAAGTCCTCCAGCAGTACGACGGGCAGCTCCGGAACCCGGGACCGGCGCACGAACTGAACCCAACTCGCCGTGCCGCGCAGTTTGTTGCTCTCCTGGATGGCGGTCCGGAAGGAGAAGGACTCCAGCCCGACCGCGATCACAAGCACCGTCAGTGGAACCCACTGCCACTCCGTGATGGCTTCCGGATGTTGGAGCTTGTGATACCCCTCGTACAGGGCGAACAACCCGCCGACGCTGAACAGCACGATGGAGACGATGAACGCGTAGACATAGCGCTCACGGCCGAAGCCGAACGGGTGCTCGGGCGTCGCCTCGCGGCGGGCCCGCTTGCCGCCGACGAGCAGCAACGCCTGGTTGCCCGAGTCGGCGACGGAGTGGATCGACTCCGCAAGCATCGAGGACGAGCCGGTCAGCGCGAAGGCGACGAACTTGGTCGCCGCGATGCCGAGGTTGGCGGCCAGTGCCGCGATGATCGCCCGAGTACCACTGGCCGCACTCACAGCGCACTCTGCCTGATCATTCGCTCGCTCATCGACGCGTGAACTCCTTCATCTCGTCGACCGCGGGCACCGCGGTCGGGTCCAGCCCATGGGCAAGGGCAAGGTACACCGATGCGAAATCGGGCACGGCGATGAGCGAGGCGAGCCGTTCCAGCGGTGAACCGCCCTCCGCCTGGATCACTCCACATCGGACACCGCGACGAGCCGCCAGCTCGACCACGGCGTCCGCGCGCCGTTCCTCCACAGCGGATGGTTCCCCGGCCGTGGCATTGTCGTCGGCCAGGCCGCCGTCACGCAGCAGGACCAGCCGTAGCCGGGTGGGCTCGGGCTCATCGCGCGGATCGGCGAAGATGTCGCGCTCGGACTCGACCAGGCCGCCATAGATGCCATCCACCAGGCCTACCCGTCCTCGCCCCGCCTCACCGAGCGAACCAGCCACGACCGGATAGCGCGCGTTGGCCGACAGCATGTCGCCGACCCGGCGGGCCGCCACCGTCGCCAACGGCGAGGAACCCCACACGATCGGGATCGAGTTGGCCAGGTCGAGGGCGAGCGCCTTGGCCGGATTCACGAACGAGTCGGCTCCAGGGCGGCACCGCTCCGCGTCGTCATCGAGGCGCGCCGCGGTCTCGGCGAAGTCCGCCTCGGCGATGCGAACCAGGCCGAGGGTCCGGGCCGCGAGCAGTACCGGCACGGTCAACGCCCACAGGCTCGCCCGCGCCGGAGCGCGCCGCGGCACGGGAACGAATGGCGCTCGGGCGCGCTCCGCCAGCGCCTGTAGTTCGGAGTCGGGCGGTCCAATCGCGACCAGCCGAGCGCCCCGGCGTCCGGCCGCGTCCGCCGCGGCGATGGCCTCGGGGCTCCGGCCCGACGCGGAGACCGCGATCACTGCGTCGGCCGCGCCGACCCACCCGGGTATCCCGGCGCTGCGATGCCCCACGACCGGCACCGGGCACCGCGGCCCGGCCACGGTCTCGAGCAGGTCGCCGGTACGGGCGGCCGTACCGACGCCCGCCACGACGACCGCGCGTGGTCGACCGTCGTCGGCGAGCGATGAGAGGTTAGCCTCGGCGGCCAGCGCGGCGGACTCCCGCACCTGCGCCCCCGCCGATGCCAGCGCACGCAACATGCCCGATGGATCGGCGGCGAACAGCCGGCTGGCGTCGTTGAGCAGGGCTTCGTCGACGCGGCGGTGCCCGCGCACGCCGCTCCGGTCGTCGAGCGGCATCATTGCGGGCTCCGCTCCCCCTCCGCCGGCCCCGTGGCCTCATCGAGCAGCAGCACGGGGATGCCGTCGCGGATCGGGAAGATCCGAGCACATTCGGTGCAGGTCAGGGTCTGCGCGGTCTCGTCGTAGGTGAGGGGCGCGTGGTGCACGTCAGGGCACGCCAGGATGTCCAGTAGGTGCGAGTCCAGGGACACCGGTTCACCTCCAGCGCAGGGCTCGACGCGGTGGCGCCGACACCCCGCAGCTTACGGGTCGCCGCGAAAGGGCGGAGAAGTGGCGCAGTAGGCCCTGAACCGGGGCGTAATCTGACGGGCACGGCCCCCTTGAGCCGCGGCACCAGGAGGCGACTGTGACCGGATCTGAATCGACGAGGGTGCATCCCCGGGCGGGGACACTCCCACTCCCGGAAGATCTTGTCAACGTCCCGGAGCTGATCGAGGCCTACTACGCCCGCCGCCCGGATCCGTCCGCGCCCGAACAGCGCATCATGTTCGGCACGTCCGGGCACCGCGGTTCGAGCCTGACCCAGAGCTTCAACGAGGACCACATCGCCGCTACATCCCAGGCGGTCTGCGTGTTCCGGGCGGAACAGGGGATCACTGGTCCGCTCTTCGTCGGCCGGGATCCACACGCGCTGTCCGAACCCGCGATGAGAACCGCGCTGGAGGTGTTCGCGGCCAACGGCGTGACGGTACTGGTCGACAGTCGCTCGAGTTACACGCCGACGCCAGCCGTGAGCCTGGCGATTCTGACCCACAACGCCGGCCGTACCGACGGGCTCGCCGATGGTGTGCTGCTCACGCCGTCACACAACCCGCCCGGAGACGGCGGCTACAAGTACAACCCACCCGACGGCGGCCCGGCGGGCACCGACGTCACCCGGCGGATCGAGATCATTGCCAACGAGATGCTCGAGAACGGTCTGAAGGGCGTTCGCCGAACGTCGGCCGAAAAGGCCTACGCCGCCGACACAACGCAGACCTATGACTTCCTCGACCGGTACGTGAGCGACCTGCCCAACGTGGTTGACGTCGAGGCGATCCGGGCTTCCGGCGTACGCATCGGGGCGGATCCCCTCGGCGGGGCCAGCGTGAACTACTGGGGCGAGATCGCCTCGCGGTACGGCATCGATCTCACGGTCCTCAATCCGAATGTGGACACGACGTGGCGATTCCTGCCGCTTGACTGGGACGGCAAGATCCGCATGGACTGCTCGTCGGCCTACGCGATGTCGGCGTTGATCGGGAAGCGGTCTGACTATGACGTCATCGTGGCCAACGACGCGGATTCCGATCGCCACGGCATCGTCACATCGGACTCCGGCCTCATGACGCCGAACCGCTACCTCTCGGCGGCCATCGATTATCTGTTCCGGCATCGGCCTGACTGGTCGGCTGCCGCCGCGGTCGGGAAGACAGTCGTGTCGTCGTCGATGATCGACCGGATCGCGGCCGATCTCGGCCGGCCGCTCCAGGAGGTCCCAGTCGGATTCAAATGGTTCGTGTCCGGGCTCGAGTCGGGTGCGCTGGGCTTCGCCGGCGAGGAGAGTGCCGGGGGCGCATTCCTGCGGCGTAACGGCGCCGCCTGGACGACCGACAAGGACGGCATCCTGTTGTGCCTGCTGGCCGCGGAGATGACCGCGGTGACGGGAAAGTCGCCAAGCGGCCGCTACCACGACCTCACCACGCGGTTCGGTGACCCGGTCTTCGCCCGGATCGACGCTCCGGCCACCTGGGAACAGAAAGCCGTCCTGGCCAGCCTGTCACCGAGCGGCATCTCGGCGACCAAGCTCGCCGGCGAGCCGATCATCGCGGCGATCACCGAAGCGCCCGGCAATGGCGCGTCGATCGGCGGCGTCAAGGTGTCATCGGCCTCCGGCTGGTTCGCCGCCCGTCCGTCCGGTACCGAAGACGTGTACAAGATCTACGCGGAGTCCTTCCTGGGTCCCGACCATCTCGAGCGCATCCAGGAGGATGCGATGCGCATCGTCGCGCAGGCACTGCACTCCTAGCCGCCAATACGCCCGGATAGACTTCGCCTTCCGGTGGAGACCGGCCTCGGGTCGAGCGGGAGGGCAGAGTCGTCAGCGCGTCGGGAAACAGCACAATCGCGGCGATGGGCTATCGCGTGGTGGCATTCGACCTCGACGACACCCTCGCCGTCTCCAAGTCCCCCATCGACGACGAGATGGCCGCCTTATTGGTCCGGCTGCTGGCTGAGATCGATGTGTGCATCATTTCCGGCGGACGGTTCGAGCAGTTCGAGACGCAGGTTCTGCGGCACCTCTCGATACCGGACGAACTGCGCCCCAGGCTCCACCTGATGCCTACCTGCGGCACCCGGTACTACCGCTGGAGCGATGGGGGCTGGACCCAGGTCTACGCCGAGGATCTCTCTCGGGATCAGCGGCAGGAGATCATCGCGGTGCTGACCCAGGGCGCGAAGGAACTCGGCCTCTGGCAACCCCACCCGTGGGGCGACATCGTCGAAGACCGCGGGAGCCAGATCACCTTCTCCGCGCTTGGTCAGGCGGCCCCGCCCGAGGAGAAGTACCGCTGGGACCCGGATGGTTCGAAGCGCCGAGCTCTGTGCGACTACGCCGCCGCGCGGCTGACGGATCTCGAGATCCGTAGCGGCGGGTCTACCTCTGTCGATGTCACGCGAAAGGGCATCGATAAGGCGTACGGCATTCGCAAGCTGCTGCAGGCGCTCGACCTCAACGTCGAGGACGCCCTGTTCGTCGGCGATCGGCTCGATGAGGGCGGCAACGACTTCCCGGTCAAGGCGATGGGTGTGGCCTGCGTTGCCGTCACCGGTTGGCCGGACACCGCGAACTACGTCACCCAATTGCTCGCCGCACCGGCCACGACCGGCTGAGTCGCACTCCTGCCGCGCGTCCGGCCTGCACGGAAACAGTCGTCCAGCGTCTTGTCGACGACGGAAACAGTGGCGAAGATGCTGGTGGGTGCTGGTTTCGGCATGGACGCGGCGGGAGGACACATGGCAGACAAGCAGGTGCTGCGCAACTTCGTGGCCGGGGGTTACGTCGAGCCGGTCGACGGCGGCTATGCCGACCTGGTCGACCCGGCGACGGGCGAGATCTTCGCGAGCGCCCCGATCTCGGGCGCGCAGGATGTCGACGCGGCCATGGACGCGGCGGCCAATGCATTCCCGGGCTGGCGGGACGCGACGCCGTCCGAACGACAGCGGGCGCTGCTGCGCATCGCCGACGCCGTCGAGGCGCGCGCCGATGAACTCATCGATGCCGAATGCCGAAACACCGGTAAACCGCGCGGCCTGACCGCCAGCGAGGAATTGCCACCGATGGTGGACCAGATCCGGTTCTTCGCCGGCGCCGCGAGGGTTCTTGAGGGGCGCTCGGCCGGGGAGTACATGGCCGGGCACACCTCATACGTGCGGCGCGAGCCGATCGGGGTCTGCGCCCAGGTGACTCCCTGGAACTACCCCATGATGATGGCCGTCTGGAAGTTCGCGCCCGCGCTCGCGGCGGGCAATACCGTCGTGCTCAAGCCATCCGACACGACACCGGTGTCGACGTTGCTGCTCGCCGAGATCGCCGCCGAGTTCCTTCCGCCGGGCGTGCTCAACGTCGTCTGCGGAGACCGTGACACCGGCCGGCAGCTCATCGCGCACCCAACCCCACGGCTGGTTTCTATCACCGGGTCGACCCGGGCCGGCCGCGAGGTCGCCAGCTCAGCCTCGGCCGACCTGAAGCGGACCCATCTGGAGCTCGGCGGCAAGGCACCGGTCATCGTCTTCGACGACGCCGACGTCGCATCGGCCGCCGAGGCGATCGCCGTGGCCGGCTACTTCAACGCCGGGCAGGACTGCACGGCCGCGACCCGGGTTCTCGCCGGCCCTCGCATCCACGACGACTTCGTCGCGGCGCTCACGGATCAGGCTCGAGGGACCCGGACCGGTGGACCGGAGGATCCCGACGCCGCGTATGGGCCCCTCAACAACGCCAATCAATTGACCCGGGTGAGCGGCTTCATCGGCCGGCTGCCCGACTATGCCTCGATCCGCACCGGCGGTGAGCGAGTGGGTGCCCGGGGCTTCTTCTACGCACCGACCGTTGTGGACGGTGTTCGGCAGCAGGACGAGATCATTCAGGACGAAGTGTTCGGCCCGGTCATTACCGTGCAGCGTTTCACCGACGAAGCCGAGGCGGTGCGCTGGGCCAATGATGTGGAGTACGGCCTGGCCTCCTCGGTGTGGACGCGCGACCACGGTCGAGCGATGCGGGTCAGCCGGCAACTCGACTTCGGATGCGTCTGGGTCAACACCCACATCCCGTTAGTGGCCGAGATGCCACATGGCGGCTTCAAGCAGTCCGGGTACGGCAAGGACCTTTCGATGTACGGCCTGGAGGACTACACCCGGGTCAAGCACGTGATGCACTACTTTGGAGGCGGTGAGTGACGTGACCTCGTCAGAGGATCTGCAGAAACGGCGGGCGGCGGCGGTCGCCCGCGGCGTGGGCAGCATGTTGTCGTCCTATGTGGACCATGCATCCGGCGCGATACTGACCGATGTGGACGGTCGCGAGTGGATCGATTTCGGCTCAGGCATCGCGGTCACCACGGTGGGAAACGCCGCGCCCCGGGTGGTCGAGGCGGTGCGGGAACAGGTCGCGCGGTTCACTCACACGTGCTTCATGATCGCGCCGTACGAGTCGTACGTCGCCGTCTGCGAGCAGCTCAACGCGCTGACACCAGGCGTACACGACAAGCGGTCGGCGCTGTTCAACTCTGGGGCCGAGGCCATCGAAAACGCGGTCAAGGTGGCTCGGCATGCGACCGGACGCTCCGCGGTCATCGTGTTCGATCACGCCTACCACGGCCGGACGAACCTCACGATGGCGCTCACGGCGAAGTCCATGCCGTACAAGCACCGCTTTGGTCCGTTCGCCGGTGAGATCTACCGGATGCCGATGTCGTACCCACTTCGCGACGGCGGTTTCACCGGGGCGGAGGCCGCTGCCCGAGCCCTGGAGCTTGTCGAGAAGCAGGTGGGTTCCGACAACGTCGCCGCCGTTCTGATCGAGCCGATTCAAGGTGAGGGTGGTTTCGTCGTGCCGGCGCCGGGATTCCTGCCGGCGCTGTCGGCCTGGTGTGCCCAGCACGGCGCGCTCTTCATCGCCGACGAGGTGCAGACCGGCTTCTGCCGTACCGGTGACTGGTTCGCCAGCGAACACGAGTCGGCTGGTGCCGGACCTGATCGCGACGGCGAAGGGGATCGCGGGCGGGTTGCCGCTGGCCGGGGTCACCGGCCGGGCCGAGGTCATGGACGCGATCCACGTCAGCGGGCTCGGTGGCACGTACGGCGGCAACCCGGTCGCCTGCGCGGCCGGCCTCGCCGCCATCGAGACGATGCGCGAACTGGACCTCTGCGGCGCCGCTCGCCGGATCGAGTCGGTGATGCTGCCGCGGCTACGCGAGCTCGCGAGCGACCGTCCGGAGATCGGCGACATGCGGGGCCGCGGTGCCATGCTCGCCATCGAGCTGGTGGACCCGCAGCAGCCGCCCGGCCCGCACGGTCCGGTGCCCGACCAGGCTCGGACCCAGGCTGTCGCCAAGGCATGCCACGACGCTGGCCTACTCGTGCTGACCTGCGGCACATATGGAAACGTGCTGCGGTTCCTGCCGCCGCTGGTGATCGACGACGACGCCCTCCACCGTGGACTCGACATCCTCGGAGAGGCGCTGGCGTCCTAATCGGATTGGCCTAGTCTGGGCGTCCCTAGTTTCAGCGGCCGTCGTTTCAGCGGCCGTCGAGGAGCGGCTGCGCCGGATCCCATTGCCCACCGGTGGCCTGGTCCCTCCGGCGGCGAGCGATGCCGGACAGCGTCTCCAGCACCACGCGGTTGCCGAGGTAGGCGGTCAATTCGGCGTGGTCGTAGGGCGGCGAGACCTCGACCACGTCGAGGCCAACGACCGGCAGTTCGTACGCGCACCGGCGTACCGCGTCGAGCAACTGGCGCGCGGTGAGGCCGCCCGGCTCCGGGGTACCAGTCCCCGGCGCCATCCCTGGGTCGACCACGTCCACGTCGACGGAGAGGAACACCCCGTCGCAGTCATCGGTGGCGATGGCGAACGCCTCGGTGAGACAGGGATCGAGGCCCCGGGCCACGATCTCGGTCATCTCGTACGAACGCATCCGCTGACCGGCCATCCAGTCCAATGTGGGGGGTTCGGGCCAGTAGCCGCGCAGTCCAATCTGGAGGAACCGGTCACCCCGGATTGCACCCGACTCGATGAGCCGGCGCATCGGCTGCCCGTGTCCATACAGCGAACCGTGGGTCATGTCGCCGGTATCCGCGTGGGCATCGAAGTGGACCAGTGACACCCGGCCATACCCGAACTCACGCGCCACCCCAGTCGCGTCGGGCAGCGCGATCGAATGGTCACCCCCGAGCACGACCGGAATCGCACCGGCGGTGGCGACCGCGGCGACTGCCTCCTCGAGCGCGGCCAGCGAGCGCTCGAGGTAACCCGAGTGCATCTCGACATCGCCGGCATCGAGCACGCGCAGATCCTGCAGGGCGTCGACTCGCAGTGCCATGGACGGCCGGGAACCGTCGTGAGGCAGGTAGCACGCCTGCCGCATCGCACTGGGCCCGAACCGAGTGCCGGGCCGGTGGGACGTACCGCCGTCCAGCGGCGCGCCGAGGATCACCACGTCGGCCCCGGCGTACGAGTCGACGTCGCCCAGATCGCAGCGGGGCACGCCGAGGAATGTGAGGTCCGGACCGTACATCGCGCCGATGCGAGCCATAGGCACAGGCTAGATCATTTCTCTCATGTCCCACGGGGAGCCGTACTCCGTGAGCTTGTCCAGGAACGGTCGCGGCGGGAGTGCCTCCGGCCCCAGCACTGCGAACCGTATTCAGCCATGGACCACTCGTTTTCGACGATGTGATATAGGTACACCTCGTGCGGGTTGCCGTCGGTGCCCGTGCCGCGCACCCACGTACCGGCGCATGTCTTGCCGCGCATGCGGTCGCCGAGGCTGGCCGGATCGGGGAGGCAGGCCGCGACGACGTCCCGGGGTGAGACCGGAACCCCTCGCACGTCCACCGGTTCGGTGCGGTCGAGTCCCAGCCTGTGCTCCAGCATTGTCATCGGCGTCGCATCGACAGCCCCGGGCTACAGCCTGGCGGCGACCCTCGGCGGCGTCAGCTCGGAGGTCGGCATCAAGGCCCCGATCATCATGCTGATCGCGTTCGTGCCGATGCTGTTCATCTCGTTCGCGTACAAGGCGTTGAACGCCTCAAACCCCGACTGCGGCACGAGCTTCTCCTGGGTGGCCAGGGCATTCGGCACGCACGCCGGGTGGCTCACCGGGTGGGCGATCGTTGTCGCTGACATCATCGTGATGGCGGCGTTGGCCCAGATCGCCGGCATCTATGGCTTCCTGCTGGTGGGTCAAGACGACTTGGCGTCGAACGCGACGGCGGTCACCATCGCCGGTTGCGTGTGGATCCTCATCATGACGTGGATCTCGTACCGCGGCATCGAGTTTTCGGCCCGCACGCAGTACTTCCTGCTCGGCGCGGAGCTGTTCATCTTGGCGGGCTTCGCGGTCAACGCCCTCTACAAGGTCTACGTCGGTACCGCCGGGGACCTGGCCATCAAACCGGCGCTGGACTGGTTCACCCCGACCGGCCTGACGTTCACCCAGCTCTCGGCCGGCTTCCTGCTCGCCGTGTTCATCTACTGGGGATGGGACACACCGCGGTAGCCGCTAACGGGGAGACCACCGACCCGACGGTCAACCCTGGCCGGGCGGCCGTGCGCTCCCCGGTCCTGCTCGTGACCCACTTCTTGGTGACTGTTGCCGCGCAGGCGTTCGCTGGCGTGGGCGAGGAGGGCATCGGCCTGACCAACCCGGACCACGCCGATAACGTGCCCTCCAGCGTCGGCGAGGCGGTGCTCGGAAGCTGGAGCGTCAAGGCGCTCATTCTCGCGGTCCTCACCTCGGCGGCCGCCTCAACCCAGACCACGATCCTCCCCACCGCCCGGACAACGCTGTCGATGGCCGCGGTCAAGGCATTGCCGAAGTCGTTCGCGACGGTCAGCCCCAAGTACCAGACGCCGACCGTGTCGACCTGGGCCATGGGCCTGGTATCGATCGCGTTCTACGCGGGCCTCACGTACTTCAACGAGTTCGCGCTGGCCGACCTGATCCTGTCGATCGGCTTGTTGATCGCGTTCTACTACGGCATCACCGGCTTCGCCTCGGCGGGGTCTTCGTGCTGGGCGTGGGGTCGATGGCGCTCGGCGTGGTGGTGATCTGGCCGGCCCGGTACGGATTCCGAAGTTCATGCCCTGCCCGTCAACGGATTCAGTTGCTGCCTTCCGTCGCGATGCGTGAGGATCAGGATTATGACCGACCCGATCCTCGACGACCTCAACAAGCGGATCATTGAGCTGCTCCAGCGGGATGGCCGCATGTCATACGCGAGTATGGCCAAGATCGTCGGGTTGTCCGAGGCCGCCGTCCGGCAACGGGTCCAGCGGCTACTCGATGCCAGTGTCATGCAGATCGTTGCGGTCACCGACCCATTGACGCTGGGTTTCGCCCGTCAGGTGATGATCGGGCTCAAGGTCGAGGGCGACCTGCGTCCGATCGCCAAGGCGCTTTCCGAAATCCCCGAAGTCGACTATGTCGTCGTCTGCGCCGGCGCGTACGACCTCCTTGCAGAGCTCGTATGCACCGACGACGACCATCTGCTGACCCTCCTCAACGACCGGATCCGGGTGATCCCCGGGGTAAGCTCAACAGAGACATTCGTCTATCTCAAGCTGGCCAAACAGACCTATGCCTGGGGAACGCCGTGAAAAGGAAGGCTTTGAACGCAGCCGCTAAAGACCACCTCTGGATGCACTTCACGCGGCTGTCCGCGTACGCCGACGAGCCGGTGCCGATGATCGTCCGGGGCGAAGGTCCCTACATCTATGACGTCGACGGAAAACGATACTTGGATGGACTCTCGGGTCTGTTCGTCGTGCAAGCCGGGCATGGCCGGCAGGAGCTCGGCGAGGCCGCGGCCAAACAAGCCGCCGAGCTCGCCTACTTTCCGCTGTGGTCCTACGCCCATCCGAAGGCGGTGGAGTTGGCCGACCGGTTGGCCGACCTCACGCCGGGTGACCTGAACCGGGTCTTTTTCACCACCGGCGGCTCGGAGGCGGTCGAATCGGCCTGGAAGCTCGCGCGGTCCTACTTCAAGCGGGTGGGCAAGCCCACGAAGCACAAGGTGATCTCGCGACACATCGCCTACCACGGCACGTCGATGGGCGCCTTGTCGATCACGGGACTACCGGCGATCAAGGCGGATTTCGAGCCGCTGGTGCCCTCTGGCGTACGGGTGCCCAACACCAACCTCTACCGCGCGCCAGCCGGGACCGCGGGGCCAGATGGGCACGACGCCGTCGCGTTTGGACGGTGGGCCGCCGACCGCATCGAGGAGGCGATCCTCTTCGAAGGACCGGACACCGTCGCGGCCGTCTTCCTCGAACCGGTGCAGAACTCCGGTGGGTGCTTCCCCCCGCCGCCCGGGTACTTCGCCCGCGTCCGGGAGATCTGCGACGCCTACGACGTGCTGCTCGTCTCGGACGAGGTGATCTGCGCGTTCGGCCGGCTCGGCGAGTACTTCGGGTCCAAGCGGTACGGCTACCAACCGGACATCATCACGTGCGCCAAGGGCATGACGAGTGGCTACGTACCCCTCGGCGCGATGATCGCTTCCGACCGGCTCGCCGCGCCGTTCGTGAAGGGCACCAGCTGGTTCGCCCATGGCGTCACCTTTGGCGGGCACCCGGTCAGCAGTGCGGTAGCCCTGGCCAATCTCGACATCTTCGAGCGGGAGGACCTCAACGGCCGGGTGCGCACCAACGAGAAGGTATTCCGGTCGTATCTCGAACGCCTCCTCGATCTCCCGATCGTCGGTGAGGTCCGGGGAGACGGCTACTTCTACGGGATCGAACTGGTCAAGGACAAGGCGACGAAGGAGACCTTCGACGACGCCGAGTCCGAGCGGCTGCTTCGCGGATTCCTCTCCAGGGCGCTGTTCGACAGCGGCCTCTACTGCCGGGCCGACGACCGGGGCGACCCCGTAGTCCAGCTGGCGCCCCCACTGATCTGCGACGAAACACATTTCGCCGAGATGGAGCAGATCCTTCGCTCAGTGTTGACCGAGGCGTGGTCACACATCTGACCGGCCAGGTTTACCGCGACCTGTCCTACTGGATGTCCAGTGTGGACGACGACCTCTCGCCGCAGCCATCGCTCGAGGGCGACGTCGACGCGGACGTGGCCATCGTGGGCGCCGGTTACACCGGACTCTGGACGGCCTACTACCTGACCCGGGCCGACCCCGGGATCCGGGTGGCCATGGTCGAGGCCGAGACCGCCGGCTACGGGGCGTCGGGTCGAAACGGCGGCTGGTGCTCGGCCCTGCTGCCCCAGTCGCCGGCCACACTGGTACGGCGGCACGGACACGACGCGGCCCTGGCCCTGCTGCGGGCGATGCAGTCCACCGTGGACGAAGTCGGTACGGTGGCACTAGCCGAGAAGATTGACTGCCACTTCGTCAAGGGCGGCACGGTGTCGCTGGTCCGAAGCATGGCGCAGCGGGCCCGAGCGCGGGCCGACCTTGACGAGGCGAAACAGCTCGGGCTTGATTTGGTCTGGCTCGACGCTCGTGACGCCATGCAGCGGTGCGGTGCGACCGATGTGCTCGGGGCCACCTACACTCCGCACTGCGCGAGCATCCACCCGGCGCGGCTCGTACGGGGGCTGGCCCGTGTCGTGCGTGGGAGAGGGGTCCGAGTCTTTGAGCGGACACCCGCGACAGGCATCGAACCCGGCATCGTCCACACTCGACATGGACGGGTCCGCGCCGACATCGTGGTCCGGGCGACCGAGGCGTACACCGCTCAGATGCCGGGCCTGCGTCGCCGCGTCGTCCCGCTCTACTCGCTCATGATCGCGACAGAGCCGCTGCCACCGTCCTTTTGGGACAGTGCCGGCCTCGCTGATCGGGAGACGTTCTCCGACTTCCGGCATCTTCTCGTCTATGGCCAGCGGACCGTGGACGGTCGCCTCGCGTTCGGCGGACGGGGAGCGCCGTACCATCTCGGCTCGCGCGTACGGCCGGGGTACGACCGCGTGCGCCGGGTCCACGCCGCGATCCGGTCGGCCGCGTGGGAGATGTTTCCGGGGCTGGGCGACGCCCGGGTCACGCACGCGTGGGGCGGACCGTTGGCTGCCCCTCGCGACTGGAGCGCCTCGGTCGGGCTCGACCGCCAGGCCGGGCTGGGTTGGGCTGGCGGCTACGTCGGCGATGGAGTCGGCGCGGCGAACCTGGCCGGGCGCACCCTGGCCGACCTGATCCGGGGCGCCGACAGCGAACTGACCGCGCTGCCGTGGGTCGGGCACCGCTCACCAGATTGGGAGCCCGAGCCGCTGCGTTGGCTCGGCATCAACGCCGCCACCCGTCTCGTGGCGTCGGCCGACCGGGTGGAGAGGCGGACGGGTGCCACGCCGCGCCGGGCGAAGCTGGTCAACCGGCTGCTCGGCCGCTGAGCCAGCAGAGTGCGTGTCCCTGGCGGTGCTTCAGTGGGCCGCCGGGGGTGGGATCACTCGGAGATGGCCGCGACGCCGGGCCTGGCTCGGCACCCGCGGCGGCGTCCGTACTGCGAGCTCATCCAACCCCTGGGCGGGCCTCGCGGTCTCCCGTACGGCCTCGGCGAGCGCGACCAGGTCATCCATCGGCTGCGGTGGGGGATCGAACTCCCCCTCGGGGCGGACCAGATCCCAGCCGCGCGGGGCGGTGAGCCCCCGGGCATGCCGTTCACACAGGTCATAGGAATGGGGTTCGGCGTACGTGGCGAGGGGGCCGACAACGGCGGTCGAGTCCGCATAGACGTAGGTCAACGTCGCCACGGCCGACCTGGGGCATCCGTTGCGCGAGCATCGCCGCGGAGTCGCGATGGAGGGGTGCCATACGCTCACGAATTCAGAAAGTAACGCCCCCCACCCCTCCCGACCCCACGCCGCGCCGCGCGACACGCCAATGATGAAGATCGCTACAGCGCGGAGTGTCGCCGGACAGGGCTAGGCTGACTTGCGTGACGCAGGACTCCGACTCGCGCCGACGCCGGATGCCTAGCGTCCGCGGCCCGGCTCGTCCGCCGCGGCGCGACCGGCACGGTCGCGGCCTGCGCGGCCGGTTGGTGCCGGCGTCCGTGCCGCTCGCCCGCACTAGGGCAGAGATCTTTGACGACCTGGTGCTGGACACCGTGGAGTCACTCGAGCGCCGGTACTCGCGGGAGCTCGCTGGCGTCGAGTTCGCGGTCGAGGAGGTCCCACCGGACCTCAACGTCTACGACACCGATGTTCTGGAGGATGGCGAGGTACCGCTGGCCCAGCTATTGCCCGGGCGGCCGGGCCGGGCCGACATGCCGGCCCGGATCGTTCTCTACCGGCGACCGCTGGAGTTTCGCGCCCTGGACCGGGACGACCTCGCGGACCTGGTCCATGACGTCATCGTTGAGCAGGTCGCGAACCTGTTGGGCCTTGATCCGGACGACATCCAGAGTTAGGCCGCTTTACGCGACCCTCCGCTTGAGGCGACGGCGTTCGCGCTCGGAGAGGCCACCCCAGATGCCGAAACGCTCGTCGTGACCCAGCGCGTACTCAAGGCACTCGCTCTTGACCTCACACCGCGAGCAGATTCGCTTCGCCTCGCGGGTTGACCCACCCTTCTCCGGGAAGAACGCTTCGGGGTCGGTCTGCGAGCACAGTGCCCGCTCCTGCCACTCCGGCGCGTTGCCGAGAAGGTCTAGCACGACCAACTGGCCGCTTTCCATACTTGCCTCCTAGCTGTGCACCGGCTTGCCGGCGCAACCCCCCACGCGAAAGGCGCACGTGTCTTGACGTTGTCGGCGGGCTAGCCGCAACCCGCCGGAGAACTCCCCGCACGAATTACACGCGTGTAATGCGTGCTTCGTCAAGCCGAACCTGGTAAATGGATCCTCGACGCGGCGTGGCGCCGCCGACGCGCGGATCAATGTGGGTCAGACTGGACAAAGCTGCAGTAGCCCGCAGACCGGTCGATGCCCGCTCAATGTGGCCCGCTGGATGCGGCACTGACTCTCTATCGAACGAGCCGAGTCCCGGGTAACGCGACATCACGAGGCGACACGCCGTTCCGGCATCGAGCTGCGACGGCTCAGACCATCTGATACCACCGCTATCCGCCCATATCCCGGGCCGCATACGGCGCTGCGACCCGGCGCTGCGACCCGGCGCTGCGACTCGGCGCTGCGACCCGGCGCTGCGACTCGGCGTCCGCGATCGCCTCGAATCCGCGTGGATCGTGATCGCCGTGCACCGAACCGCCACGACACTCCCGGGAAAGCGCGCCCGGTGACGGCCACTGAAGATCACCTGGTACGGGTGTGCCGCCCGGAGCGCTCGCGCGCACGAGCGGGTGCGCCCAGCGTTCATGACCCGGGGCCGTTCGCAACCTGACTCTGTAGGAGGGCGGGCCTATTCACGGGTCCCACGACGACGGGGGTCACTTACGACGCCGATTCTGTTGAGGCGGGGGCTGGCTGCTCGGTACCCGCGCGGACCGGCCGGTTCTCAGCGATCCACGCGTCGATCAACTCCCACTGATCGAAGAGCCAAGCGACGACCTCGGCGCGCTCGCGGGGCACGTCGGGGGCCGGCACGCGCCACCACTTCGCCTTGATGACCTGCTCCATCGGCAGTGCCCGCCACACATCGCGCACGGTGATGAGATCGTCGAGACCGGTGTGCGCCACGAAGATGACGTCGGCGGTTGGGGCGGCATCGATCGCCGCGAATGCTCCTCCTGCGCGTGGCGGCAACAGGTTCGCCATGCCGCGGGCCCGGCGGGCCTCCTCGTAACGTCGCTTCTGCTCCAGGGCTGCGATGCCTCGCCGCCACCGGCCAGGGGTGAAGTTGCCGCCCTCGGGAAAGATCACCAGTGCCCCCGTCGGGCCGAGGCCGGATGCCAGCCGCCGGATCTCCTCGGAGACCGCACCCTCCACAGGGGACTCCGCCTCACCGCCCTGCGCCGGGATCTGCTTGCGGGGTCGGACGAACGCATGCGGCAGCCGGTTGATGACGACATCAAGGCTCGGGTCGAACTGCAGCGCGGCCTTCATCACGATCCGGGGCTTGCGCCCGTACAGGCTGAGCAGGTGATGCACCAACAGGAACGAGTCGCCGGGGCCCGCATGGCGGCTGAGCACGATCACCGGGCGGGTGAGCCGGGATCCGAGCTCCTCCGGTGTCGCCTCGGGCTCCTCGATCTCCACCCGCAGCTGGAACACCTTGGTGGCCCGGCGGAACAGCGTCGCCAGGAACCAGCGCACGAGGGCGTAGTGGCGCTCCATCGACGCCTCCGACCGCAGGCGTCCGCCGAAGCCGCTGGCGATCCACAAGCCAAGGCAGGCGACGAGCGCCAGCGACTCCATCACGAGCCACGATAGTCCGAACCAGAGCAGCCGCCGCGACCGGCGACGCCCGGATCGTGACGGCGTGGCGACGAGCGCGGCGAGCAGGAGCAGCGGCGACAGCACAACGGCCGCCAGAGTGATCAGAAGCACGAGCGGGGCGAAGACGAGGCGGCGCAAGAAGCGGGGCGGGAGCACGACGGCCACCTCCGGCCAACGAAGGGATCAGGACGAGACGGTGCTTTCCAGGTAGGCCGCCGTGGCGGCCCGGGCACGGTCGATATAGGACACGACCCGGGACGCGTCGCGATATCGCAGCTGCGCGGTCAGGTCTGTCTTGCCGTTCGATCCGGCGGGTAGCACATGCGCGATGACGTCGTCGGGCAACGTCGCCATCTCCTCGACGAACCGGTGCCGGCGCGCGATCTCGAAGGCGACCAGGCCCACCTCCCACGGTCGACGCGGCACGGTCAGTGGCTGTTCGATTCGCCCCACGTGGAGTACGAAGATCCGGCGCGCCCCGAGCTGCACCGCCCGACCGACCGGAATGCTGTGCACGAGGCCGCCGTCGAAGTGGTGCTCCCCGTTGACCCGCACCGGCGGCAGGAGGCCCGGCACGGCGGCGGACGCGAGCACCGCCGGGATCAGCGGACCGTCGGTGAACCAGGTCGACCCGGCTCGCTCGACGCACGCCGCGACGCACTGGAACGGCACCGGCAGCTCGTCGAAGCGTCGGACCGGCAGGTACCGCTCCAGCAGGCGCCGGAGCGGGACGTTGGAGTGCACGTGCGTGCCTGAGCGAGCCAGGGTGCCCAGCCGTCCGAACAACGAGCTGCGGAAGACGGTGCGGACCTCGTCCGAGCGCCACACCGACTCGAGCCGACTCGCGGCTGCCTCGGGAGAGGCGGCGACGAACACACCGTTGATCGCGCCTATCGAGGTGCCGACGACGAGATCCGGCCGGATGCCGGCGTCGGCCAGAGCGGCCAGCATGCCGACCTCGTGGGCGCCGAGCAAGCCGCCGCCGCCGAGCACGAACGCCGTCCGCTCAGTCACGCCCACACGATATGGCCGGCGACGGTCGGTGAGATCCACCGCACCGGTCAGAGTTCAGAAGAATCTCTACCGGCCCTGTCAGCGGGCAACCGGTACCCCATAGGTGGTCGTCCGTTCCCGGGCCGGCCGACCAGCCGCGGCAGCGATGTCCCGCAACTGCGCGACCGTGCGGGCCGATCCGTGCTCGGAGCCGGCCATGCGGGAGATGGTCTCCTCCATGAGCGTGCCGCCAAGGTCGTTACAGCCGCCATTGAGCATCGCGATGGTGCCCTCGTCGCCGAGCTTCACCCAGGAACACTGAATATTGTCGATGCGACCGGCCAGCAGCAGCCGGGCCATCGCGTGCACCATCCGGTTCTCCCGCCAGGTGGGCCCGGGCCGGGCCACGCCGGCCAGGTAAATCGGCGCGTTGTGGTGCACGAACGGCAGCGCCACGAACTCGGTAAACCCGCCCGTCTCGTCCTGGACGCCGGCGAGCACCCGGAAGTGGCCGAGCCATTGCCGCGGATGGTCCACGTGGCCGTACATCATCGTCGAGCTCGACCGGATGCCCAGTCGGTGGGCGGTGGTCACGACCTCGACCCACGCGGACGCCGGCAGCTTGCCCTTGGTGAGTACCCAGCGCACGTCGTCATCGAGGATCTCCGCCGCCGTACCGGGGATGGTGTCCAGCCCGGCGTCGCGCAGCTCGGTCAGGAAGTCCACGATGGACACACCCGCCTTGGCCGCGCCGGTGACGATCTCCATTGGCGAGAACGCGTGAACGTGCATGCCCGGCACCCGCTTCTTCACGGCGCGCACCAGGTCGGCATAGGCGGTGGTCGGCAGACTGGGGTCGATCCCGCCCTGCATGCAGACCTCGGTGGCGCCGTCGCGCCAGGCCTCGTCGGCCCGGTCGGCGACCTGGTCCATCGACAACCGGTACGCGTCGGCGTCACGTTCCCGCTGGGCGAAGGCGCAGAACCGGCAGCCCACGTAGCACACGTTGGTGAAGTTGATGTTGCGGTTTATCACGTACGTGATGTCGTCGCCCGCGGTGTCCCGGCGCCGGTCGTCGGCCAGGCGTACCAACACATCCAGCGCCGGTCCGTCCGACTCGAACAGGGCCATCGCCAACGATTCGCGGGCAAGCGACAGCAGCGACGCGGGATCGGATTCGGCGAGCGCGAGACCTGCCTTGACCTCACTGTCCATATGCGACACGACCGAGGCCGCGCCGGTCACGCGGGCATGTGAGGCGACCTCGGACCAGTCGCCGTAGACGGTGTCGAAGTCGGATCGGCGATCACTTGGTACGGCCGGTGGTGTCGATCGTCGAGTGCAGGTCCACCCGTCCACTGTCGACGGTGGCGTCGGGCTCCTGCCACGGGCGTCCGACCGCTCGCGCGTCGTCCAAGGCCAGTCCGGTGGTCGGATCCGCCAGCGCCAGTACGTGGGGTGCAACCCGCGGGTCGACCCACGGCGCGCCGCTGAGCCAGTCCCGCACATACTCGGGGTAGATGGTCAGCCGTTCCCGCAACGTGAACCCGCACTCCGCCGAGAGCCTCGACAGCTCCTCGATCTGTGGCCACGGACGCTCCGGGTTGACGTGGTCCGGGGTGACCGGCGAGACCCCGCCCCAGTCGTCGATGCCGGCTCGCAGCAGCAGCCCGATCTCCTCGGTGCTGGCCGAGCCGAACGCGGTCAGCAGATTCGGCGGAGCCTGGATGCGCGCCTTCGGCCCGAGAATCAGCCGCGCCACCGCGACCGTGGCGGCGAGATCCTCCAGCGACGCGTCCGGCACCAATCGCATCGCGGTATCCGGCTTGGCCCGGAAGTTCTGCACGATCACCTCTTGCAGATGGCCGTACTCGCGCCCGATCCGGCGCAGCGCGTGCAGCGATTCGGCCCGCTCGGTGAGGTTCTCCCCGATCCCGATCAAAATGCCGCTCGTGAACGGAATCCCCACCCGCCCGGCGTCCTCGAGCACCCGCAGCCGGACCGACGGATGCTTGTCCGGCGAGCGGTAATGCGCCTCGCCCGGGGTGGACCAGAGCCGCTCCGATGTCGTCTCCAGCATCATGCCCATGCTCGGCGCCACCGGCCGCAGCCGCTGCAGCTCACTCCAGGACAGCACCCCCGGATTCAGGTGGGGCAGCAGTCCGGTCTCCTCGAGGACCGCTATCGCGCAGGCACGCAGGTAGTCCACTGTGGATGCATAGCCGCGTTCGTCGAGCCACCCTCGTGCGGCGGACCAGCGGGCCTCGGGCCGATCGCCGAGGGTGAACAGCGCCTCCTTGCAACCTTGGGCGGCTCCCGCGCGGGCGATCGCCAGTACCTCGTCCCGGTCGAGGAAGGCGGCATGCACCTTGCGCGGCGTGGTCGCGAACGTGCAGTAGTGGCAGCGGTCGCGACACAGCCGGGTGAGCGGTATGAAGACCTTGCGCGAGTACGTGACCAGACCCGGCCGGCCGGCCGATGCAAGTCCGGCGTCACGCACGGAGGCCGCCGCGGCGAGCAACTCCGACAATGCTTCGCCCCGAGCGGCCAGCAGGACCGCCGATTCGGTGACGTCGAGCGTGCGCCCATCTATGGCCCGGCGAAGAGCCCGCCGGAGCGCAGGCTCCGCCAAGCCGTGCTCGCCCACAAGATCTGGCACCTGCGAAGCGTACGCCGCGCCACCGAGGCTTCCGAATCGGAACGGCTACTGCTGGGGGTTGGTGCCCGGCTCGGGCGACGCGGGGGCGGCCGGCGGCGGCGCCACCGGTCGCATCAACCGGGTCGCGTCACCGGGCGCATCGACCGGGGCCGCCATCCGTACCGTCGGATCGGACACCGCGGTCGGGGCGCCGGTCGGCTGCGGCGGCACGACCGGCCAGCCCGTCTCGGCGGTCGGACCGTCGAAGCTGGACGGCTCGTGAGTCTGCTCGTAGTTGGGCTCTGCGGTGCCTGGCTTGTAGGTCGGCTGCGGATACATCGGCTGGCCGGGGTAGGGCCGACCGTACACCGTTGGGCCGTAGGCGTACCCCGTTCTCACGGGCGCCGGGGGGTACGTCGAACGGAAGATCCGGTATACCGCCATGCCGGCGATGGTCAGGAAGGCCAGCCAGACCGCGCGGACCAGGAGCCCATCGAACGTTTCCCGGACGGAAAAGAGATCGCCCGCGAAGGCGCCCAGATACGTGATCACGCCGAAGACGGCGCTGAAGCCGTACGACCCCAGCGCCGCGAGCAGGATGCCGCGGGCCTGCGGAACCGTGGGCGCGACGTGCGTGGAGATGAGCACCGCCAGCAGCGGTAGCGCCACCGCCAACGGTCCCGCGAAGGCGTCGAAGGTCGCCGCACTCCGGGCACCGAATTGGCTCGCCCAGCCGTCCACCACGAAGACGAGATCGCTCAGGGCGACGAAGAGGAACACCCCGTTGCCAACCAGCAATGCGCTCGCGGCGAGCTGGCGCATCGGCTCGGTCACCTGACGGGCCGGCGTGGTCGCCCCGGTGCTGGAAGTGGTACCGGGGGCGTCTGGCGGGCTCGGCATATCCGGCGGCAACGTCACGGCCCCGAGCCTAGGCCAGGCGCCAGGCGCAGGCCAGGCCGGTGCGACGTGCGACTGCACCGCCGGGGAGGATGTCCGCATGCGAGTCGTCGTGCTGGCCGGCGGAATCGGTGGTGCCCGGTTCCTCCTCGGAGTGCGAGCCTGGGCCCGCCGAAATGGCGGTGAGGTCACAGCGGTGATCAATGTCGGCGACGATGTCACCCTGCACGGACTGCGGATCTGCCCCGACCTGGACAGCGTGATGTACACGCTCGGTGGTGGTAGCGATCCGGAGCGCGGTTGGGGCCGGGCCAACGAAACGTGGACGGTCAAGGAGGAACTGACCGCCTACGAGGCCGACCCGACCTGGTTCGGCCTTGGCGACCGGGATATCGCGACCCACCTGGTGCGCACGCGAATGCTGGGCGCCGGCTACCCGCTCTCGGCGGTGACCGAGGCGCTGTGCGTCCGGTGGCAGCCCGGGATACGCCTGCTGCCCGCCACCGACGACCGGGTGGAGACGCATGTGGTGACGTCGGAACAGGGGGCGGTCCACTTTCAGGAGTGGTGGGTGCGCTACCGTGGCGAGCTTGCGGCACAACGGTTCGCGTTCGTCGGTGCCGAGACGGCCAAGCCCGCGGCCGGGGTCCTCGACGCCCTCGCTGCAGCGGACGTCGTACTGCTGGCGCCGAGCAATCCCGTAGTGAGCATCGCGCCCATCCTGGCGATCGCGCCACTTCGGGACGCACTCGTGGCTGGTCCAGCGCCGGTTGTCGGGGTCTCCCCCATCATCGGTGGCGCACCGGTGCGCGGCATGGCCGACAAGTGCCTCGCCGCACTGGACGTCGAGTGCAGCGCGGGCGGAGTGGCCCGACTCTATGGGGCACGCGGGGCGGGCGGCGTGCTCGACGGGTGGCTGGTCGACCCGGTGGATTCAGACACCACATTGGACGGTTCGACGGTACGAGCGACTCCACTGTGGATGACCGACGAGCCGGCCACCGAGGCGATGGTCCGCACGGCGTTTCAGGTCGCGGGGGTGGCCGATGCGTGATGCGTTGCACATTCTGCCCGTGGCCGGCATTCCTCGGATCCGGCCGGGCGACGACCTGGCCGAGATCATCGCCAGCGCCGCCCCGTGGTTGCGCGATGGCGACGTCCTGGTTGTCACGAGCAAGATCGTTTCCAAGGCCGAAGGGCAGCTCGTGGACGTCCCTTCAGACGGGCCGGACCGCGACGCGGCCCGGGAGGAGATCCTCACTGAGCAGACCGCCCGCCCGGTCGCCCGGCGGGGAGAGACGAGGATCGTCGCGACCCATCACGGATTCGTGATGGCGGCCGCCGGTATCGATGCCTCCAATGTGGACCCGACCCAGTTGGTGCTGCTGCCCAAGGACCCCGACGCGTCGGCTCGGGCGCTGCGGGCGGCGCTGGCCGACCGGTACGGCCTGCGGGTCGCGGTCATCATCTCGGACACGATGGGCCGCCCGTGGCGGGCCGGGCTCACCGACGTCGCGCTCGGTGTGGCCGGCATCGCGCCGATTCTCGACCATCGCGGACAGACGGACCCCTACGGCAACGAGCTGCAGATCACCCAGATAGCGGTGGTGGACGAGCTGACCGCGGCGGCCGAGCTGGTCAAGGGCAAGTGCGACGAGGTGCCCGTCGCCGTGATCCGGGGCTACCTCGATGAGCCACCGGCCGACGACGGCCCCGGCGCTGTGGCGATGATTCGCGACGCCGCGAGCGACCTGTTCTCCCTCGGTACGGCCGAGGCCCGCGCCGTGGGGATGGCGGACGCGGCGTTTCTTCCGTCGGCCGTACCGTTCGGTCCCGAGGCACTGGATCCGGCGCTCGTCACCCGAGTCCTCGCGCGGGTGCCTTTGGCCGACACAACCCGGACCGAGGTGACCGAACCCGGTCCGGACGCACCCGCCCACACGGCCGTAGTCATCCGGCTGACCGCGAGCACACCGGCGGATGCGGTCGCGCTCGGCATCGACGTCCATCGACTGCGGTGTGCGCTCGGCGCCGAGGGCTTGTCCACCGCGTTGCTGACGGTGACCGACGGCGCGGCGGTGGCGGTCGGTTCAGCCGAGCCATGATCCGTGAGAGAGTCGTCGACGTGAGTCTGTACGCGGATGTCCTGCGCGCGCTGACCGACTGGAATCCGCCCGACGTCGACCAGACGCGGCTGCGCGATCGCTTCCTGGAGCTTCTGCGGGCCGAGCCCGACGCGGTACGCCGCGACCATCCGGGCGCGCATATCACGGCGAGCGTGCTGGTGGTCGAGGCCGAGCGCAACCGGGTGCTGCTGTGCCTTCACGGACGCATGCACCGATGGGTCCAGCTCGGCGGGCACCTCGAGGACGGCGACACGACCCTCGTCGCGGCCGGTTTACGGGAGGCGACGGAGGAGTCGGGAATCCTCGGTCTGCGGCTGGACCCGGTACCGATCCACCTTGACATTCACCCGGTCAACTGCCGGTACGGTCCGGCCGACCACTATGACATCCGGTTCGCGGCGTTGGCACCGGTCGGGGCGGTGGAGACGGTCAGCGCGGAGTCGGCGGCCCTGGGGTGGTTCGAGCCCGACGCCCTGCCCCATCCGCTGGCCCACGCGACCGAACCGCTCGTCGTCCCAGCGCTACGGTCGGCCGGCTTACTCAGAGCAGGTGCTGGTCACCCCGGCTCTTGATTTCGTCGACAATCGACTTGATGTCCTGAGCGTGTTTACGCCCGCAGACCAGCAAGGCGTCCGGTGTATCGACGATGATCGTGTCGCGCACCCCGAGGGTGGCGACGAACCGGCCGGACTGGTTGACCACCACCGACCCGCTGGTGTCGCGCAAAAGGACCGATGACGACTCAGCGATCACCACGTTGCCGGCATCGTCCGTCCGGCCAGCGTCCGGTTCGGCCAGCAGGTGACCCAGCGTGTCGAAGTCACCCACGTCGGTCCAGCCGAAGTCCCCGGGCACGGTTGCGACGAGGCCAGCGGCGGCGGCCCGCTCCATGACCGCGTGGTCGACGGAGATCTTCGGGAGCTCTACCCAGATCTCTCCAAGCACCCGGTCCTGATCGGGGGTGCCCCAAGCGGCGGCGATCGAGGTCAGGCCGGCGTGCAGCTCGGGCTGTTGGCGGGCCAGCTCGGCGAGGAAGACGTCGACTTTCCAGACGAACATGCTGGCGTTCCACAGGTACTTGCCCGAGCGGAGGTACTCCACCGCCAAGTCAGCGGTCGGCTTCTCCTTGAACTCGGCCACCGGGACGATCCCGTACGAGGCGGCGCCGCACCTCAGGTAGCCGTATCCGGTCTCGGGGTGGGTCGGGGTGATGCCGACCGTCATCAGCAGGCCTCGGCGGGCACCCTCGGCCGCCGCCTGGATCGTCTCGTGGAAGACGGCCGGCCGCCGGACCATGTGATCGGCGGCGAACGAGCCCATGATCGCCTCCGGATCGCGTCGGGCGATGAGGGCGGCAGCGAGGCCGATCGCCGCGCATGAGTCCCGCGGCGACGGTTCGACCAGCACGTTCTGCTCCGGAAGGCCCGGAAGTTGCCGGGCCACCGCCGCCGCATGGGCGACTCCCGTCACCACGTAGGTACGGTCGGCGGCGGACAGCGGGGCCAGCCGTTCCACCGTCGCCTGCAGCAGCGAGAGGGATGAGCCCGTCAGCGCGTGCAGAAACTTCGGATGCCCTGCCCTCGACAGCGGCCACAGCCGGGTCCCGCTCCCACCAGCGGGAATCACCGAGTACAGGGAGCCGGTCGTCATCACGCCATCATGCCCGACGTCGATTACGACAACATGGCAACGCTCTGTCTCGGCTTGAGTCAGCCGGCGATGGCGCGGGCCCACGCCGCCAGGTGCACGTCGGCGCTGGAGTCCCAGCTGAACTCCTTCGCCCGCGCGGCGCCAGCCGCGGCGAGTGCCAGCCGGCGCGGTTCGTCGTCGAGCAGGGCGCCGAGGTCCCGGGCGATGTCGACGGGATCGGGCCCGGTGTAGGCCACCGCGTCGCCGCCGACTTCGGGCAGCGACAGGCGCGGCGTGGTCAGGACAGGCGCTCCGCACGCCATCGCTTCGAGCACCGGCAGGCCGAATCCCTCCCCGTACGACGGGTAGGCCGCCACGAGGGCTCCGCCCAGGAAGCCGGGCAGGTCGCCGAAGCGCAGGTAGCCCGGGCGCAGCAGCCGCAGGTGCGATGGCACGAGACTCACGGCCTGGTCGATCTCCTCGTCGTGCCCCTGACCGCCGGCGAGCACCAGGGCTGGGGGTTCGGTCCGGTCCTTGGTCGCCTCGATCCAGCCGCGGATCAGGTTCGGCACGTTCTTTCGCGGCTCTTTCGCCCCGAGGAACGCCACGTAGCTGCGGTCGCCCAGACCCAGTCGCGCCCGTACCCTGGCCTTTTCCTCGTTCGTCGGCGCGTGGAAGGCGACGGGGTCCACGCCGTGATACGCCACATCGATCCGCGTCGGGTCAGCCTCCAGGAGCCGGATGAGCTCGTCGCGGGTGGCCTTGCTGGGGACAATTACCCGCTCGGCGCGGCGCAGGGACGTCTTGATCGCCGAGCGGAAGAACGTACGCCGCGACTTGTCGTAATGCTCCGGCTCGGTAAAGAACGTCGCATCGTGGACGGTCACCGTGACCGGGCAGGCCGCGCGCAGCGGGCAGGTGTAGAACGGCGAATGCAGTACCTTCGCGCCGACTTGTTGTGCCAGTAGTGGCAGACCGGTCTGTTCCCAGGCCAGACGCGCGGGTCGATGGCCGACGGCAGCCGGCGCGGGCACCACATCGGCGTTGGGCAACAGACGCTCGTAACGCTCGGTGTCGGTCCGCAGGCACACCACCGCGAGATCCACGTCGCGACGGCCGAGGACGCCGAGAAGGCCGTCGACGTAGCGACCGACGCCGCCGCGGTCGGCTGGGACGCTGGTGGCGTCAACCAGGACGCGGGGTGTAGGACCGGCGGTCACAGCACTCCCTTCAAGTCCTTATGACATCCGGGCGTGACCCTGGCCCACACCGGCCGGCGCACGTCCGCTCGATGCCAAGCCTACGCTCGCACGGTGGCCGGGGTGCGCCCGCGACACAGTCACATATCAGGACGAGGGACACCCCGCTAAACGGCACGAAATGAGGCCGAGATGACCCATCCGCGCGGTCTTACCGTGATGCACGCATTCACCGCCATCGTCGGAGCCGATCCCACCGCACCATTGATGACGTTCTATGACGATCGCACCGGGGAACGGGTCGAGCTTTCCGGGGCGACCTTGGGCAACTGGGTGGCCAAAACGGCAAACCTGCTGGTTGACGGACACGGGCTCGGGCCGGGCCAGATCGCGACCGTACGATTGCCACCCCACTGGCAGAGCGCAGCCATCCTGCTGGGTTGCTGGTCGGCCGGCCTGATCGTCGACCTCACCGGTGGGACGGCCGCCGATGTTGCATTCGTAACCACGTCGGAGCTCCCTTTGCCGCCGGCCGACGAGACCTACGCCCTCTCGCTCGCACCACTTGGCCTCCCGTTCCCCTCCGGGCCACCGGCCGGCACACACGACTTCACCCTCGAGGTGCGGGGGTACGGCGATCAGCTGCCTCCGATCGCCGCGGCTCCCGACCAGCTGGCACTCATCGACGGCACCAACCATGCGGATCTGCTCTCCACCGCCGTTGCCCAGGCCGTATCTGCGTCGCGGGTTCTGATCGACGGCGACGCCGACCCCGACCCCCGAACCTGGCTGGTGGCGCCGTTCGCCGCCGGTGCCTCCGTCGTGCTGTGCCGACATCTCGACCGGGCTGGGCTGGCCTCCCGCCTCGCCGCCGAAAGGGCGCAGCTGTACCCACCGTCTACAGAGGAGTGATCCGAATCGTTCGCGCGACGGCTGGCGCTGTTCGCCTACCATCGCGCGCATGAGCACCGAGGCTCTGCGCGTCCGCGTGGAAATCTTCGTCGCGAACCACCTCGAGTTGGCCCGCATCGATGTCATGCGTGGCCCCGCCGCCGCCGGATGGCCGTGCGTCGACTGTACCGATTGGCTAGATGGGATGGATCAACTCGCCGCTGACATCACTGGCCAGGACGTGTCCGTCTTCAGCGACCACGAGCTCGTCTTTCCCGAAGGCGACTCGAGTGACTGGGACGGTCCTTGGCTGGTGCGGGTACCCGACGACGTGGTGAGCGTGCTCGCCGAGGTGAGCGACGATGAGCTGGCCGATTTTGAAGCCGATCGGTCCGAGGAGGAGGCCAGCCGGGACACCGAACTCCGGGACCTATGTCAACAGGCGATGGCCGAGCGCCGCGGCGTCTATCAATGGTCCACCGCCTGACCATCTGCCGCGCTACGTGATTCGTTCCCTCCCGCCGCACATATTGCGCGCGAAGTCGACACTGGCACAGGAGTAACTACTCCTGTGCGGGTGTGGGCTCTGAAAACAACACCAGCGCCTCCGAGCCGAGAGTGGGGCTCCGAACGCGGAGCGTTGATGGCTACGTCAGGCCGGTGCGCTCGCCGTCGCTGGGTGGCTCGAAGCCGCTCGGCGGAGAGTAGGTCGGCGTTGAGTACGTCGATGCCGAACCGGGCGGTGTGTAGACGGGGGGCTCGTAGGTGGTCGCTGGGTACGTCGGCGCTTGATAGACGGGGGTCGCGGAAGGGGCAGCCGGCGGCTCGGGGGTCGGGTGGGAGTAGACCGCAGCGGGCTCGTACCCAGCTGTCGCCGGCTGTTCCGTGCTGCGCCAGCGTCGCGAGCTGAAGACCGTCAGGATCAGCGGGGCAGCGAGCAGCGCCGTACCCATGCCGACCGGCACGTGGAGAACGCCCGGTTGGCCGGGGATGTCGGCCGGCACCACGGACTCGAAGCCGCTGCGGTCGAGAACGGCCCACACCGTCACGCCGAGGTAGGTCAGACCGGCGACGATCGGACCAACCGGCGACAGCCGGACCATCACCATCAACGCGTACAGACCACCCGCAGCGAGCGCGGCCAAGAGCCCAACGACCGCCGTCAGGCCCAGCTCATGGGCATCGCCGAGTCTCACGGCTGAGATACCGGCGGAGATGTAGATCAACGGCGTCAGAACGAGCGCGAGCAACAGGCTCCAGAGGTGGCGCATCGAGCTATCTCCCTCACCGGTCAGAATCGTTTGCACCGTAGCGTGCCCGTCCGGCTCCGGATGTCCGACGAACGGCCGATCCGGTCGATGGGAGGATGGGTCCGGCGCTGCGAGGACCCACCGCGCCGGAGGGAGACGCGACCATGACCCCGGGCGACGTGCTCTGGAATCCGCCGGCCGACGCCCGCGAGCGAACGCGGATCGGCAATTTCATGGGTTGGCTCGACCGTACTCGGGGACTCAGTTTTAACGGCTACACCGAGCTGTGGAAGTGGTCGGTCACCGACCTGTCCGCGTTCTGGGGCGCGGTATGGGAGTACTTCGACGTGCTCTCCGACGCGCCGCCCACCGAGGTGGTCGTGAACCCGGTGATGCCGGGAGCACGCTGGTTCCCGGGCACCCGGGTCAACTACGCCGAGCACGTACTGCGGATGCCCGGCATCGATGACGACAATGCCGCTGTCCTCGCCTACTCACAGACTCGGCCGCCGGTCACGCTTACGGCCGCGCAGTTGCGCGACGAGGTACGGCGAGCACGGGCGGGGCTGCGCCGGCTCGGCGTCACGGCCGGCGACCGGGTGGCGGCGTACGCGCCCAACATCCCGGAGACGTACGTGCTCATGCTCGCGACGGCGAGCCTGGGTGCGATTTTCTCCTCGTGCGCGCCCGAGTTCGGCACCCGTTCGGTGGTCGACCGCTGGCGCCAGATCGAACCGACCGTACTGGTCACAGTGGACGGTTACCGGTACGGCGACAAGGCAGTGCCGCGCGCGGTGGAGGCGGCTGATATCAGGGCGGCGCTGCCGTCGCTCAAGCATGTCGTCGGACTGTCCTATCTGGACTCACAGGCTCCGCCGCCGCCGGGCGCGATCGCCTGGGCCGAGCTGTCCGCACCCACGGACGAATCGCTCAGCTTCGACCGCGTGCCGTTTGACCACCCGCTGTACGTGCTCTACTCCTCCGGCACGACAGGCCTGCCGAAGCCGATCGTGCATGGCCACGGCGGGATCCTGCTGGAGCACCTGAAGAACCTGGCGCTGCAGGCGAATCTCGGCCCGGGCGACCGGTTCTTCTGGTTCAGCACCACCGGCTGGATGATGTGGAACTTCCTGGCGTCGGGGCCGGCGGTCGGGGCCGCCATCGTGATGTTCGACGGCAACCCTGCGGCGCCCGACCTCGGCGAGCTGTGGCGCCTCGCCGAGGAAACGAGGATGACGTACTTCGGTACGTCGGCGCCGTACCTGCTCGCCTGTCGCAAAGCGGAGATCGTACCGAGGCAACTCGCGGACCTCTCGGCGCTGACCGGCGTCGGGTCGACCGGCGCACCGCTTCCAGCCGAGGGGTTCCGGTGGGTCTACGAGGCGGTGAGCGAGAACGCGCAACTGCAGTCGATATCCGGCGGTACGGATGTCTGCACCGGATTCGTGGGCGCCTCGCCACTGTTGCCGGTGCGGGCGGGTGAGATCCCCTGCCGGTGCCTTGGTGCGGCGGTGGAGGCGTTCGACCCAGCTGGGCGCACGGTCGTGGGCGAGGTGGGTGAGCTCGTGATCACCGCGCCGATGCCATCGATGCCGGTCGGTTTCTGGAACGACCCGGACGGATCGAAGTACCGCGAGGCGTACTTCGACGTCTTCCCGGGCGTGTGGCGACACGGAGACTGGATCACCATCTCCGAGTACGGCTCGTGCGTCATCACTGGCCGGTCCGACGCCACCCTCAACCGCGGCGGCGTCCGGTTGGGCACGAGCGAGTTCTATTCCGTGGTCGAGGGCTTGGACGAGGTCGTCGACTCCCTCGTGATCCACCTCGAGGATGCCGAGGGCGGACCTGGCGAGCTCCTGCTCTTCGTCGTGCTGGCGGAGGGGCGCACTCTCGACGATGACCTTCGGGCGCTGATCGGCAAGCAACTGCGCACGGCCCTGTCGCCCCGGCACGTTCCCGATCAGATCTATCAGGTACGGGCGGTACCACGGACCCTCTCCGCGAAGAAGCTGGAGGTCCCGGTGAAGAGAATCCTCACCGGTACGCCGGTCGAGGCCGCCGCCGCCAAGGGCGCCCTCGTCAACCCGGAGTCTTTGACCGCGTTCGAAGAACTCGCGGCGGCGCGCTCACGACCGTAACCGTAGTGACCGTCCACAATCGACAGAAGCATGGGCAGAAATACCTAACTTGGCGCCGAGCGCTGCCTATGTTAGCTGCCAACGGTGACATAGATATTCATGATCGTTTGCCCCAGTTGCCCGACCGTGGCACCGTGCAGGGATGCACATGCGGCATCGCCCGGCGCTACTCGAACGCGCGGACCACCTGGCGACGTTGCGAGACGCCTTCGCCGCCGCCGTACGTGGCCCTGGGGTGTCCTGGTACTGGTCGGGGGCGAGGCGGGCGGCGGGAAGACCGCGCTCGTGCGACGATTCTGCACCGAGATGGCGCAGCCGGAGTCCGTCCTCTGGGGAGGCTGTGACCCATTGTTCACACCCCGACCGATGGGGCCTTTTCTCGATATCGCAGCACTGCGTGGAGGCGACCTGGTCGACCTTCTGCATAGCGGCAAGCCGTACGAGATCGCCGCGTGGTTGAACCGTGAGGCGGAGAGCAAGCCTGGCACGATCCGGGTCTTGGAGGATCTCCATTGGGCCGACGAGGCGACGCTGGATGTGATCAGTGTCCTCGGCCGACGCATTGAGATGATTCCGGCGCTCGTTGTTGCGACGTATCGCGATGACGAGCTCGAACGGTCCCATCCACTGCGTCGCTTGCTCGGCGAGCTCCGTGCCTCGAGCTCGGTGCGCCGGCTCACCGCCGAGCCGCTCTCCCGCGAGGCCGTGGGTGTCATGGCCGCGCCGGCCGGGGTTGACTCCGACGGGCTGCACCGTGCCACCGGCGGCAACCCGTTCTTCGTGACCGAAGTGCCGGCCGCACCGGGGGCGACCATCCCGCCCATGGTGCGCGACGCGGTGCTCGCGCGCGTCGCGAGGCTTACGGACGCCGCTGTCGCCGTGCTGGAGGCCGTGTCGATCGTGCCGCCCCGAGCGGAGCTCTGGTTGCTCGAAGGCATGGTCGGGGAGGTGACGGCCGGGTTGGACCAGTGCCTGGCCGCAGGCATGCTCGAGGCGGTCGCGGACGGCGTCGCGTTTCGGCACGAGCTGGCTCGGATGGCCGTCGAGGAATCCCTGCCGCCACACCACCGCCTCGCCCTTCACCGCGTCGCGCTGGATCGATTGGCGGCGCGATCGGCCGGCACCGTGGACCTGGCCAGGCTCGCCCACCACGCCGACGCGGCCGGCGACGGATCGGCTGTGTTGCGCTACGCGCCGGCCGCTGCCGTACGGGCGTCATCGATCGGTGCGCACCGGGAGGCGGCTGCCCAGTACGCCCGGGCACTGCGGTACGGCGGCGCACTGGCCGGGGCGGGGCGAGCGACGCTGCTCGAGGGGCAGTCGTACGAGTGCTACCTGATCGACGAGATGGAGACGTCCATCGATGCGCTCGAGGACGCGGTCCGGGAGCGGCGGGCCAGCGGCGACGTCCGCGCTCAGGCATCGGCACTGGCGGATCTTTCAAGGCGATTGTGGTGTGGAGGGCGCAGCGACGACGCCGTTGCCGCGGGCCAAGCGGCGGTTCGTCTGCTCACCGGGCTGCCGGATGGACCGGAGCTGGCCCACGCGTATAGCGCTCTCGCCCAGCTCGCGATGAACGACGAGGACCACGACGAGACCTTGGCCTGGGGCACGCGCGCACTCACGCTCGCCGAAAGGCTTGGGGTCATCGACGTTGTCGTGCACAGCCTCAACACCATCGGCACAATGCAGTTACTCATGGGCAATCCTGAGGGTGAACAACGGTTGGCCCGCAGCCTGAGCCTGGCCGAGGATCACGGGCTCGCTGAGCACGTCGGCCGAGCCTTCATGAATGCCGGCTGGGCGATGACCCGCACCCGCTCGCTCGATGTGGTGCACTGGCTCGATCGCGGCATCAAGGTTTGTGACGACCTTGGCCTTGAGGTGTGGAAGCTCTACGTGCTGGCCTACCGAGCGCGGTTCAATCTTGACCAGGGTCGATGGGACCTGGCAGCGGACGATGCCACCACGGTGCTGGCGTTCGCTCGGTCGGCGCCGTTGTTGCGGGTGCTCGCGGTGGGCGTGTGGCCTTCACGTTCTGGCACCCGGACCTCGTCACGCTGCATGTGTGGCTCTGGTACCACAACCCGTCCGGTCTCTACAACGGCACCAATCCACTCGTGCAGGCATATGCGTAACTGTGGGGATCACGCCGTCGCGCGGGGGACCTCTCCGGATTCGTACGCTGCGTCTTCCCTGCAGCCGAGTAATCCGCCCCGCGCGACGGCGGCCCAAGTCGGTTTCTTTGTTCAACACCCCGCACCACCCGATGCTAACCCTCGCCGCGTTGTCAGAACGGTGGGGGGTCGTCCTCGGGTGGTATCGGCGGTGGTGGCGGTGGGTCTGGTGGTGGTTGGGGTGGTTCGGGTTCCATGCAGGTGTCGTTTTGCCAGTCCTCTGTGGACGGACGGGCGTACTCGACTTCCGGTCTCGTTCGCGCTTGGGGGTGCCGAGCATCGGGTCGGGCAGGTCGTCCAGGTCGGGTGGGCGCAGTCGGTGGTAGGTGCGGCCGAGCCGGCTGGTCCAGGTGAACTGGCCGGGCGTGGGTTGGGTGAGGGTCCAGCCGCCCTCGTGACGGATGCGATGATCGTGGCGGCATCCGGGACCGAGGTTGGTGTCGGTGGTCTGTCCGCCCTGGGCGTGTTCGATGCTGTGGTCGGCGTCGGAGCGGTGCGCGGGCACGCGGCAGCCGGGAAAGACGCAGGTCTTGTCCCGCACGGCGATCCAACGGCGCAGCGCCGCCCCGGGTAGTCGCTTGCGCCGATCGCCTTTGGGCGGGCCGGGGTCGGTTTCGGCCTTGCCCCTGATTTCGGCGAGGATCTCGGTCCAGCCCGGTGGCAGGTCCTGTTCGGCGAGGGCGTTGAGGCCCTCCCAGGTGACCTGCAGCCAGACCTCGGGTCCCCGGTCGCCGCACCGGCGCCGGAGCATGCCGGCGGGTCGGGCTCGGACCTGGCCGATGGCCAGGGGGGTGGCGCCGTCGGTGAGCACATACCACCAGGACGCGCCCGGGGTGGCGGCGATGGTGCGGGCGAGTTCGGCGTGCACCGGGCCCCAGCCGATCAGCTCCCCCGGCCGCTGGTCGGCGCCGGCGATCGTGGCCAGCCGCACCAGCAGCCGCAGCCCCGCGGTCTGCCCCCCACCGACACCACCGGCGGCGGCGTTCTCACCATCGCCACTGCCATCGCCACTGCCATCGCCACTGCCATCGCCACTGCCATCGCCACTGCCATCGCCACTGCCATCGCCACTGCCATCGCCACTGCCATCGCCACTGCCATCGCCACTGCCATTGCCGGGACCGGTGTCGCTCGAGGACGGCCCGTGCGGGCGCGGGCCCTCGCCCGATCCGTCCTCTGTGGACGAATCATCGGCGGGCGGGGCATCGCCGGCCGTGTGCTCAGGGTCGGTGGGGTGGGTTGGTGGGGTGAGGTTGGCGTCGGTGAGCAGGCGGGCCAGGATTTGCCGGTCGGTGAGGCCCTCGTAGGTGCCGTCGGTCATGGCGAGGAACAGGCCGGCGCGGAGGTGGTCGATCGGGTCAGAGTGGCCGGCCTGTTTGGCGGCCTTGGCCAGGCGGTCGAGCCGGTCGCAGGCGGCGGCGACCTGATCGGCGGGCAGGTTATAGCCCGACAGGTTAGCCGTGCCGTCTTTGTTGCGGCTACCGACCACCTTCCGGCCGGAAAGCGCCGCCTCGTAACGGCGGCGGGCCCAATCCGGATCGAGCGCGATGGCGTGGCGTTGGATCTCGCCGATGAGCTGGGCGGTGGTCAGCTGCGGGGCGCGGGGCAGCAACACGGCCACGATCGCCTGGGTGTGCTCATCGGGTAGGCCGCCCGTCCAATGGCTGAACACCCACACCCGCGGCTGGTCGATCAGGCCGGCGGCGAACGCCGCCTGCACGGCCGGCAGCCGTCGCACCACGTCCACGGCGAAGGAACACAGGCTCTCCGCAGCCCGGCGAGTCAGCACCAACGCGGCCCGAACCTCGTCGGCCGCGAACTCACCCGGATACTCCTCCAACACCGACGTGTCGGCCTCGCCGCGGTGCATCACCTCGGAGACAACCGCGAACAGCGCGGCCCGCTGATGATTGTCCTGGCGCTGATGGGCCTGCAGCACGTCCATACACTGCGACCCGGTCAACAACGACAGGTCCAACGACGCCACCGCGGCCGCCAGCGCCGGCCCGACCGGAATATCCGCCAGCGCCGCCACCGACTCGGCGATCGGATCACACTGGCTTCCCCCGGACACGACGACAGTCTATCCCACGAGTCCGACAAATGTTCGAGCGAAATGCCGGCGTCCCCTGAAGACCCTAAAGATCAGGAGAACTGAGCTACATCCACAGTGGAGATACGGCAGGGGTGCGTAACGCGGGGACTAGCGCAGCCCTTTCATGAGCTGTTTCGCCATCACGATGCGCTGGACCTGATTGGTGCCCTCGTAGATCTGGGTGATCTTGGCGTCGCGCATCATGCGCTCAACCGGAAAGTCCCTTGTGTATCCGTACCCGCCCAGCAGCTGCACCGCATCGGTGGTGATCTGCATGGCCGTATCCGAAGCAAGACACTTTGCGGCTGCGCCGAAGTAGGTAAGGTCAGCGTCGCCGCGCTCGGACCGAGCGGCGGCGGCGTAGGTGAGCTGCCGGGCGGCCTCGAGCTTCATGCCCATATCGGCGAGCATGAATTGAATGCCCTGAAACTGGGCCACCTTCTTGCCGAACTGCCGGCGCTCCTGCACATACGCCAGGGAGACGTCCAGGGCTCCTTGGGCGATGCCGACCGCCTGCGCGGCGATGGTGACCCTCGTGTGGTCCAGGGTGCGCATGGCGGTGGTGAATCCGGTGCCTTCCCTGCCGATCATGCGGTCGGCGCCGATCCGGACGTCGTCCAGATAGACCTCGCGGGTAGGTGAGCCCTTGATGCCGAGCTTCCTCTCAGGCGCGCCGAAGCTCACGCCCGGATCATCGCGCTCGACGACGAACGCGGAGATGCCACGAGCGCCCTTGCCCGGTGACGTGACCGCGAACACGGTGTAGACGTCGGACACGCCGGCATTGGTGATCCACCGCTTCACGCCGTTGAGGACGTAATCGTCGCCATCGCGATCGGCCCGGGTAACCAGCGCGGCGGCGTCGCTGCCCGCCTCCGGCTCCGACAGGCAGTACGAGAACATGCTGTCTCCGCGCGCGACGCCTGGAAGATAACGAGCCTTCAACTCGTCGGAGCCGACCAGCAGCAGCGGCAACGTGCCGAGCTTGTTCACGGCCGGGATCAACGACGAGGACGCACAGACCCGCGCGATCTCCTCGATCACGATGACCGTGGCGAGCGCGTCGGCACCGGCGCCGCCGTACTCCTCCGGGATGTGCGGAGCGTGAAAGTCCGAGCTACGCAGCGCGTCGTACGCGGCTTGCGGGAACTCACCCGCCTCATCGACCTGGGCCGCGTACGGCGCGACCTTTCCGGCGCAGAGCTCACGCACCGCATCACGGATTGCCTCGTGGTCAGCGCTCAGCTGGTAAAGGTCGAACGGCATGGCCGGTATCTTCCCAAACGATCGTTCGGGATTGCCAGAAGCGGAGCATGTATCGTCGGTCACGCATAGTGAGTCCTTACCGCGGCCTTACGGCGGCCGGTCAGGGGCGACTATCCTCGTGTGACCCGTCCTCCGGCCGGTGGTTCGGGCCGGTGCGAGCGGATTGTCGCAGGTACCATCAAATCGGTCACCCGCGTGGTGTTCAGTCGAGCGGAGACAGTGTGAACCTTCCGTATCCCCCCACGCCGCCGGCCTTTCCGACACCGCAGGCCTACCAATCGCCCCAGACATCCTCGACCCCAACCCGCCCCCGCCTCACCTTCATCGGAACCGGCTACCTGGGTACGACCTACTCGATCTGCTTCGCCGAGCTGGGCTACGAAGTGCTTGGGCTCGATGTCGATGCGAAGAAGATCGCCACGCTCGCGGCCGGCGAGGTGCCGATCCACGAACCGGGCCTGGATGAGATCTTGCGGCGCAACCTCGCGGCCGGACGGCTGAGGTACACGACCGACTACGTCGAGGCCGCCGACTTCGGTGATGTGCACTTCATCTGCGTCGGTACGCCGCAGCGAGCCGACGGCATGGGTGCCGATCTGAGCTATGTCGAGACCGCGGTCGCATCACTCGTACCGCACTTGACCCGTAAGTCGCTCATCGTCGGCAAGTCGACCGTCCCGGTGGGGACGGCGACCTGGGTGGAGCAACTTGTCGGCAAGCACGCGCCGGCCGACCTGGGCATCGAGGTCGCGTGGAGTCCCGAGTTCCTGCAGGAGGGCTACGCGGTCGACGACATTCTTCGACCCAACCGTCTGGTGCTGGGCGTCAAGACTCCCTGGGCACACTCGATGCTGCTCGCAGCGCACAAGGGCGTGTTCGACCTGGCGCTGACCGAGGACCGCGAGGTGCCGGTCGTCGTCACCGACTTCGCCACCGCCGAGCTGGTCAAGGCCGCGGCGAACGCTTTCCTCGCCACGAAGATCTCTTTCATCAATGCGATGGCGGAGGTGTGCGAGGCCTCCGGTGCCGACGTTAGCCAACTGGCGCGCGCGATCGGGTACGACGACCGGATCGGCAAGAAGTTCCTTCGCGCCGGCGTGGGCTTCGGCGGCGCGTGCCTGCCCAAGGACATTCGCGCGTTCCAGGCCCGGGCGCAGGAGCTCGGTGCCGGCGAGGCGCTTCGCTTCCTGCACGAAGTCGATCTGATCAACCAGCGCCGCCGCACCCGGGTCGTGCAGCTCGCAGCCGAGCTGCTGGACCGACCGTACGGTCCCGCCGGCCCGGACCTGACCGGCTGCCGCATCGCCGTGCTCGGGGCGACGTTCAAGCCCGGCACCGACGACGTCCGCGACTCACCCGCACTCGCCATCACGCGGAAGCTGGCCCGGGCCGGGGCGCAGGTGGCCGTGTACGACCCGAAGGGGATGGAGAACGCGCGCCGCGAGCTGCCCGACCTCGAGCACGCCGTGAGCATGTCTGATGCCGTCGCCGGCGCGGATCTCGTCTGCGTGCTGACCGCCTGGGAGGAATTCCGGTACGCCGATCCGCAGGCGCTTGGGGCGACCGTCCACGGCCGACGTGTTATCGATGGACTCAACTGCCTCGACCAGGCACTGTGGACCGCCGCGGGCTGGGAGTACCGCGGGATGGGCCGTCCCACCACGAGCGCCTAGTAGCTCACGTCGTGCCGCGGGTGGCCCGGTAAAGGTCGCGGAGAAGGCCAATCTCGCCGCCGTGGTGCATCACCTCGCGGTTGATGTGGGCGATCAGGCCGGCCATGGAGTCATTGGCGAACTGGGCCCCTTTCGGACCAAGGGGCGCGGACAGGGCGTCCTCGTCCAGGGTGGCGATCGCGTCGTGCCAGCGCCCGTACATGGTCTGCAGGAAGGCGATGGCGTCCGCGGCCGACGCGGGTAGCTCGGTTGGTGCGTGGCGAGGGTCGAACATGGTGGCGTCGTCGGGGACGCTCCCATCACCGAAGAAGGCGCTGGTGCGCGTGGCGAAGCAGCCCACACCAACGTGGACCAGCCGCCAGGCGATGGTGGTCACCGGCGGCGGCGACGGCTCGGGCCATCGTGTGTCCAGGACGTAGGCGCCATCTGGACCGCGACGCAGCGTCCAGCACCCGTCGACCGGTTCCCAGAAGTACTCCTCGTCGGTCATACCCTGCAGCCGCGGGTGTAGATGCGCCGCCCAGTAGAACTCCAGTTGCCCAACGAGCAGCCGGCCCCAGTCGATCCTCACGGGTTGCCTCCAATAGTCGATCCAGGATCGATCATGGACCGTGGCGTCGGGACCGTCCATAAGGCACAGTGTCAGGCGTGGATACCTACCCATGCCCGGCGTGCGGGGGCGTGGCCGACGAGACCACCGGGTGCCGCAGCTGCGGCCGGCCACACGACCCGGACGCGGCCGCGCTCGCCAAGCTGAACCAGCGGCTGGCTGGGCTGGACCGGGACTTGCGTCACCCGACCGACGAGAACCAGTCCGAGCTGCTGGCCGAGCGCGCCCGCCTCCAGGCGGAGGCCGACAGCCTCCGGGCCGCACTGGTACGGCGGCTGACCCTCGAGGCGAGCGCGAAGGCACCGACGCGTGTTAAGGAGGGTCCCCTTCCTATACAGGAAACGATAAGAAGGGGACCCTCCTTAACAATCGCCGAACCCGCGGCAGTCGACGACGGGAGCACGAGACCGCCCCGACAGCGACCACCCGCCGAACCGACCAGTCAGGATGTTCCCGAGACGTCGCCACGGTCGGCTCAGAACACACTGCTGACGCTCGGCGGCGTCCTTCTCGGCATCGCCGCGATTGTGGTCACCCTGCTGTTCTATACAAGCACCGCCAAGGGCGGACGGGCCCTCGTCCTCGGCGCGGCGACCCTGATCGCGCTGTCGGTACCCCTGCTGCTGACGCGCCGTACGCTGACCGCAACCGCGGAGACCATCGCGGGGTTCGGCCTCCTTGCAGTCCTCCTCGACGGGTACGCGGCCTACTTCTCCGGCTTCGCGGGCCTGGGCTCGGTCCCGTTCAATCTCTTCTCGGCTGTCCTCTTTGGACTCGTGGCCGCGATCGCTGCCGCCTACCGCCTCGCCAGTCATTTGCGAGCGCCACAGTTTGCGGCGCTTCTCGCCGTCCAGCCGTTCCTCCCGCTGGTCGCCGCCCACCTACGACTCGACCGCAACGGCTTCGGGGCCGTGTTCGCCGTCGTCGCCGCGCTCAACCTCGCCTCCGTCGAGCTGCTCAGCCGCGACATCGGCCGAGCGATCGCCCGGGTACGGCTGCCGGGCGCCGCCCCCGGACCGGGCGGCCAGGCGTGGCCACGACGCCTGCGTGAGCTGGCCTGGGTCCTCTTTGGAGCGACTCTCGCGATCGCGGTCGGGCTGGTGGTTTACGGCCTCGCGACTGCGTCTACCGTGGACGAGGCCGTCCGTTCCGCACTCGTACTGCTGCTCGTCGCAGCGGTGGGTTTGGTCGGCGCACGGATGTCCGGCCGGTCCGAACTCGCCCACCTCGCCGGTGGCGCGGCGGCACTCGCGATCATCGCATCGGTCAGCCGCGTGAACGCCTTGGCGCTGCCCGATTACACGCTCGTGCTCACGGCCGCGGTATGCGCCGCGATCGCGCTCGCGTCGGGCCTGCTGCCGGAGTCGTCGCGGATCGGACCTCGGCTGGGCAGCCTGCTCGGTGCGTTGCTGACCGCCGCCGTAGTGCTGGCCAGCGTGGCGAAGACGATCGTCGCGACGATCCGAGCTTCGATCACGCCGGCGGTCTGGTCGGCCGACCTGGCCAGCTTCGCCGATCGGGTGCACACCGCCAACTGGCAGTACCCGGCCGCGGCGGTGCTGCTGGCAATCCTCGCGGTGGCCGCGGTGCCGGCCACGTCGCGGCTGGACGCCGTCATCGCCGGCACCGCGGTCGTCACGTTCGCCCTGCCCGCCACCGGAGCACTGTCCTGGTGGGCCGTCCCGATGCTCGCCTGGGCAGTGTCCACTGTAGCCACTGCCACTTCCCTGGCGTCAGGAACCGGCCAGTCGGCGCTGATCCGGTCCGGGTCGGCCGGATTGCTCGGGCTCTTCGCGATCGCGACCAGCCTGGCCCGTCCGGGGCTCACCACGGTTGTCTGCACTCTGCTCGCTTTGGTCTCGGCGGCTGCCGCGATCATCGCGGCCGGCTGGCCGGACCGATTCGGGCCCTACGCCGACCGGGTCGGCGACTCGGCCACCGGCTCCGCCGCGTTCACGCTGCCGATCGCGGTCGGCACCGGTGCCTGGCTCGCCGGGGCGCCGGGCTCGGTGGTCGTACCGCTCACCGTGTTCTCGGTCGCGATCGGCGTGTTCGGCGCAGCGCTGGCTCAGGTGGCCGCCCAGTCTCCGCGGACCGGGGGGGCCGGCGGCGCCCTTGCCGCAGCGGCGGGGGCGGTGCTGCTCGCGCTGCGGGCCGAGGGCGCCGCGCCGGCCGATGTCGGCCTCGCAGTAGTGCTCTTCACCGCCGCGACCGTGTCGGTCGCCGCCCGCGCGTTTGAGGTCGCGAGGGTGGTCGATGAAGGGCTCGCGGGTGACGCGAAGCGACGACGAGTGTCGCCTGTGGACACGCGCAGTGCCGGAGCCGCCCTGGCGACAGCGGGGCTGATACTGGCGATGGCCAGGCTCGGTGCGGTGGGTGTACCCGGCATCGGGTTAGTCACGACCACAGCCATGGTGCTGGTGGTCTCGCTCGGAGTACTTCTCCTGCCGCGGAGCCTACGGGTCGGCCCCCGAATCGGTGCCGTCGCGGTCGGCGGCGGCATCGCCGTTGTGACCGCGGGCATCGCCGTGATCGAGGCCGCGAGGGCCTTGGGAGCGAGTACGCCGTACTGGTCGGCCGACCTCGCGGGCTGGTCGGCTCGGGTGAGCAGCTTCGCCCCGTATGGCTGGCAGGTGCCGGTGAGCTTGCTGCTGGCCGCGGTGGCCGCCGTGGCGCTGTTGCCGCGCCCGACCGGAGGCGACATCGGCTTCGTCACGCTGTGCCTGGCGGCGCTTTCCACACCAGCGGTCGCGGCCAGCGCCTGGTGGACGCCGCCCGTGATCGCGGGTGGTCTGGCCTTCGTCGCGGGCGTCGGTGCCGCCCTCATTGGACCCAACGACCCGCCCGGGACACACCAGCGGCGGCTCGGCCTCGCCTTCGTGCTCGGCCTCTACGCGACAGCCGCGGCCGGCGCGACGTCCGCCTCGACGGGCATTGTCCTCAGTGGAATCATCGCGGCGGGTGTGCTGGTCGCGGCGACGGCGCGGCTGCGCCGGAATGCGCCCGACTCGGTCGCCGGAGTCGCCACCGCGGCCGCACTCGCCGCCGCGCCCGGTGCTGCCGCAACGTTGTCCGTGGCCGGCGGCGCGAGCCGTACCGGCGTCCTCACGTCGGCCTTGGCCGTGGCGACGCTCGGCGTCGGGATCGTGGCCCTGCTTCGGGTCGCGGGGGTGCGGTGGGGTGCCTACCCAGCGTTTGGCGTCGGCATCGCGGCGCTGATCGTGGCCGGCGCCGCGGCCGTGCCGGATCCCGCCGATGCGGCGATCTGGGCGGCCGCCGCTGCCCTGGTTGCGACCGCCGCGTCCGCCCTGTCGCGGTCGACCCCATCGGATGCCCGCGTGGTGACGGCGGCCGTGGTGACGACGGCCGTGCCGCCGGCGCTCCTGGCGGCAGTCGTCACGACGCCGGCCTGGCTCACCGCGTTGATCGGGCCGTACCGCACGCTGCGCCAGGTTTGGGCGGGGTACGCCGTGACGCCAGAGCCACGTGGAGCCACGACCGCGATGATCACCCTGGTGCTCCTGTCGGGCGTCTGCGCGGGTATCGCGTTGGCCGTCGGAGGTCGGCGCTATGTTCTGGCTGCGATCCTGCCGCCGATCGCCGCGGCGTCGTTGGTACTTCCGAGCGCGATCGGCGCGTCCCGTGAGGTGGTGCCGTGGGTGGTGCTCGCGGTCGCACTGGCAACCGGTCTGGGCGCTGCGCTGTCACCACCGACGCTGCCGTCGGCCGCCACACTGCTGCGCGGTACGGCGGGGGTCGTCTGCGCCTTGACCGGAGGAGCCGGACTTGCCGGTAGCCTCGCCACCCGCGGCGCGACCCTGGCCGCTTTGGCTGTCGTCGCCGGCGGCGCACTCGTGGCGGCTCTGCTCGGCCGGGATCCGGCCGTTCGCATGGTGGCCTGGATCGTCTTCTCGGCGGCCGGCTTCGCGCTCCCGCCGACGTGGCTCGCGGCCAACGGTCGCGAACTGCGCCCGGCGGCGTTCGCCATACTCGCGCTCTGCGCCCTGCTCGTCGGCCTCGCATGGACACTCGCCCGATCGCCGAATCGCCGTCCGGACGCGGCGATCGTGGAGCTCTGTTCCATGCTCGGTGCCGCGTTCGCGCTCCTGCTCGCCCTCGGCTCGGCCCGTTACACCGCGGCCGTCCTGACCATCTGCGGCCTGTTGCTCGGCGCGGCGGCATTACGCCGGGACCGCCCGGCCCGGCGCCGGCATTGGCTGGTGCGCGCCGCACTCGCGACCGAACTCGGCGCCTGCTGGGTGTTGCTCTACGACGTGCAGGTGGGGCTGACCGAGGCGTACACGCTCCCGTTCGCGGCAGTAGCGCTGCTCACTGGCGCCCTGGAGCTCCGTCGGCGGCGCGAACTCTCTTCGTGGGTCGCCTACGGTCCCGCCCTCGCCGGTGGCTTCCTGCCGAGCGTCGCGCTCATTCTCGTTGGGGCGAACCCGCCCTGGCGTTGGGTGAGCGTGTTCCTCGTCGCGGTCGGTGCCGTGATCATCGGGTCGTGGCGTGGCCGCCAGGCGCCCGTCGTGACCGGCGCGACGGTCGCGGTCGTGGTAGCCATCACAGAGATGATCTACCTTCTTCTGGACGAGAAGATCTTCGGTGCCTTGCTGGTCGGGTTGGCTGGCGTGGTCCTGATCGTCTTCGGCGCCCTGGCCGAGCGACGGCTGCGCGGCGCGCGCAGGCTGTCCTGACCTCAGGTCGGCCGCACCGGTTCCCTAAGCTGACGGCGATGGATTCCCGTACCGGTCTGCCCACCGTTGGCATGGTGGGTGGTGGCCAGCTCGCCCGGATGACCCACCAGGCCGCGATCGCGCTCGGCCAGTCCCTGCGTGTGTTGGCGGCGGCCCCCGACGACGGCGCGGCCCTCGTCGCCGCGGATACGGTCATCGGCAACCACTCCGACCTCGACGCGCTCCTGGGCTTCGCCAAGGGTTGCGACGTCGTCACCTTCGACCACGAGCACGTTCCGGGTGAGCACATTCGGGCACTGGCGGCGCAGGGCTTCGTCGTCCATCCGGGCGCGGACGCGCTTCGCCACGCGCAGAACAAGCGGCTGATGCGGGAACGGCTGGGCGCTCTGGGCGTTCCCATCCCGGCGTGGCGGCCGGTCGCCGACCTCGCCGACATCGAGGAATTCCTCACCAGACATCCCGGCGGACTCGTCGCGAAGGCGATCACCGGCGGCTACGACGGCCGAGGCGTTTGGGAGCTCGACGAGGCCGACCAGGCCCAGCCACTGCTCGATGGCGGTATCGAACTGATCATCGAGGAGCGGGTGCCTTTGCGGCGCGAGCTCGCGGCGGTCGTCGCGCGGTCCCCCTGGGGGCAGGCGGCCGCCTACCCAGTGGTCGAGACCGTCCAGCGGGACGGCATCTGTGTCGAGGTGCTCGCTCCGGCGCCGAACCTGATCGAGGAACGAGCCATCGAGGCCGCGGAGCTCGCGATCCGCATCGCGACCGAGATTGGTGTCGTGGGGCTCCTCGCCGTGGAGCTGTTCGAGCGCACGGATGGCGAGCTGCTCGTCAACGAGCTCGCCATGCGGCCGCACAACTCCGGGCACTGGACCATCGAGGGCGCCCGCACATCCCAGTTCGAGCAGCACCTTCGCGCGGTTCTGGACTACCCCCTCGGCGAGACCACGCTGACGGCGCCGGCGGTCGTGACGGCCAATGTCCTAGGTGGACAAGTGGGCGGCATGGGCATTGATGAACGGCTGCACCATCTCTTCGCCGCGGATCCCGGTGCCCGGGTGCACCTGTACGGCAAACAGGTCCGGCCGGGCCGAAAGATCGGCCACGTCACGGTGCTGGGCGAGCAGATGACCGAGGTACGGGTGAGAGCCCAGAAGGCGGCCCGGTGGCTCAGGGAGGGCGAGGGTGACTGAACCAACGGTCGGCGTCATCATGGGCAGCGACTCGGACTGGCCCACGATGCAGGCCGCGGCGCAGGCGTTGGACGAGTTCGGGGTGGCGTACGAGGTGCGAGTCATCTCCGCCCACCGCACGCCCGAAGGCATGCTGCGCTACGGCCGGGATGCGTTGGGGCGTGGGCTGCGCGCCATCATCGCCGGGGCGGGCGGAGCCGCCCACCTGCCCGGCATGGTTGCCAGTGTCACGACGCTGCCGGTGATCGGGGTGCCGGTGCCGCTGCGCCACCTTGACGGATTGGATTCGCTCCTGTCGATCGTTCAGATGCCGGCTGGAATTCCGGTGGCGACGGTCTCGGTCGGCGGCGCGCGCAACGCCGGGCTGCTCGCGGTCCGGATCCTCGCCACGGCCGACCCCGACCTGACGCAGAAGTTGACCGCGTTCCACAACGACCTTCGCGCACTCGTGGAGGAAAAGGACGCCGCGCTTCGCGCTGAGCTGAACCAGGCGCCCGTCAGCGAGCCGGGCTAGGCAACCGATCGGCGTCCGGCACCGCGACCGGTTCAGGTGGCGCCGCGGCGGCGGTGTCCTGAGCGACCACCACGATCGGTGTGCGTTCCCCGCTCTGACCGGCTGGATTGTCGGCCAGTACCAACGACAGCAGGGCGCGCGGCCGCGGCGTGGAGTTCGCGTACGGCCCATTGGCGAAGCCGAGCACACGGCAGCCCAGGTTGTCGGCCGAGACCACCGCCACGCCGGCCAGGGTCTGACCTAGCTGGTCGGGCAGTGCCAGCCGTACGGCGGCCAGCAGGCTCGCGGCCACCTCGTCAGGCTGGAATGGCGGGCGGACCACGGCGGCGTCGGCCGGTGGCACCGCGCCCGGCCGGGGTGCGTAGACACCGGCGGTGGCGGGTAGCGATCGTCCTAACAGGACGGACGCGAGAATCCGCCCTAGTCCACTGTGATCGATTGCCACCTGCATCGTCCATGGCTTACCCAGGTACGGCCAGCGCCGCCGGGCCAGCCGAGCGAGCCAGCGCGCTATGCGTCGCGGCTGCACGCTGACGACCGGGCTCACCCGCTTCTGGCTCACCGCAACGACCTTGCCCGAGATCACCGCGAACCAGACACCCGGGGGCGCGGCCAGCTCCGTGAGCTTGTTCGCCACATAGAAGGCCGTGTTGGCCAGCAGTTGGTCACCGGCACCGATCGGGGCCGTGCGAACCGGGATTCGACGCCACACATCGCCGCCGACCACGACCTCGTCGGACGCCCGATCTGGCCGCTGCGACTCCTGGACTTGCTCCGCCGGCTCGGCCTCGGCGACCGTCGCTTGTGGACTGAGTCCAATGAACCAGCGCTCCACCAGATAGGCGCGCAGGAGGGCGTCGGCGTCGGCCGGCTCGCCAGCCATGAGCCGACGCAGCGCGGTGACACTCGCGGCCGGATCTGACCACGGCCGCGGCGGTACCAGCGCCGCCGCGACCTCGTCACGCAGCAGCTCGACGACCTGGTTTGGGGTCGGCACGCGGGCCGGGTCGTACTCGGCGTACCGGGCCAGTTGCGGTGGCATCGTGCGCTTCAGCACGGCGCTCACCCCGCCGTCGTGCGCCGAGGCACTGCGCAGCGGAGAGCGCACGGCAACCCCGTAGTGCGCCAGCAGCCGGTCGGCGATCCGGTCGAGCGCAGCCAAAGGACCAGGGGTCGAGTCCACCAGCGTGTCCACGCCGCCCGAGAGCGAGCGCACCACCGTCCACAGTAGATAGATGGTGAGGTCCGGAACCGGCTCACCCATCTCGGCCAGGAACCGGTCCAGCTCGGCCGGGACGATCCACGCGGTCACGCCGGTGTGCCGGACCGTGTCGTCCGGGATCGGCCGCAGTACGGCGGGTGCCTGGGCAACGGCACCGTTGAGGCCGCCGGGGTGCGCCGTGAAGACCGGCAACGGATGAAGCGCCTCTGGCTGATGCAGCGCGGCGCCGAGCACGGCAGCGCCGCCGAGGCCCGGCGTGATGAGCACCGCGACCCGACTCGCGTCACTCGATTCGAATATTGCCTCCTCGGTGGTCCGCTCAGGCGGCGCCCACGCCGTCGGGTGCCGCATCGGGCCCGCCACCGCGGTGCCAAGAACGACCGCTTCACCCGGCAGCACCCGCCGGATCCGGGCGAAGAAGGTTCGGTCCGAATCGTCGCATGCACCCGTCTGGATGAAACGGCGAACGGCGCCCACGTCGGGCTCCGCGGCCACGCCGGCGTGCAGGAGGGCGCCGGGCTCGGAGGCGACGACCCATCCGTCGTCCAGCCGGGCGTAGTACAGCCCCGGCCCGGCACCGTTGCGGGCGAGCACCAGTTCATCCCGCTCGGCGTCGGCGAGGATCACCGCGTACGGCTGGGCACTGTCGTCGAGGAGACCACCCGGGCCCCGCTCGGCATAGCCTCGATCGAGTGCCGTGACAGAGGCGATTCCATCGATCACGAAGGCGCCGATCGGCGCGGGGTCGCCGTCTCCCACTGCGCCCGCCGGAATGACGCGGGGTATTGCGGGCATCGCCGCGCGTATCGCGACCTCGAGGTCGCCGCCGCCCGCGCCGGTTAATCGGCACACGGCGCCGTCGGCGCCTCGCGCCGCCAGGGCCCATGCGATGGCATCGATACAACGAGGCGCGTTGAGCGCGGCGGCGAGGCCGGCCATAGGGGTCCCTTTTCCGCGTCAGGGGTAGGTCTACCTTGGCCAACGACAGGGTTGCGGTCGGGGTGTTGCCTCGCGCGCGACTAATCCTTCTTTGCGCCGAGCAGGGCGGCCAGTTCCTCCGCGGTCGTGACCGGCCGATCACACACAAAACCGCGGCACACGTAGGCCGTGGCCACGCCGTCGATGGCCGGCCGGTCGGCGAGTAATGGCACGCCCGGCTGATCGGACCGACCGGCCACGATCACGGCACCCGGCGGGGCGTGGCGTCGCGCCACCGCGGTCAGCTCGGAGGGTCCGGCCGGCTCGACAATCGCGATCTCGTACGGTCCAGAGAGCACCGCCTCCGCCACGGCACACGCGTAGCCGGCATAGCGGGGCTCACCGACCATCAGCGGCCCCACCGTCTCGAGCGCACGCTCAGCGGTCTCGCGATAGGCCGGATCTCCGGTCAACGCGGTGTAACGGACCAGCGCCGCGGCCAGCGCCGAGAGCCCGGACGGCGTGGCGTTGTCGGTGGGATCGCCCGGGCGGGCGACCAGCCGCTCCGCATCGTCTGCGGTGTCGTGGAAGCCGGCCCGGCCATCGGCGAAATGGACCAGGGCCGCGTCGAGAATGGCACCCGCGCGTTCCAGCCAGGCGCCCTCGCCCGTGAGCTCGTGCATCGCGCAGAAGGCCTCCGCCACGCATCCGTAGTCGTCGAGTACCCCGTCCGGCGTGCCGACCGTGCCGGCTCGGGATGCGCGCCGCAGCCGGCCGTCGGCCAGGTGGAGATCGGCGAGCAAGGTCGCGGCGGCTACGGCGTGCTCGGCCGCCCGTTGCGCCACTGGGCCCCCGGTCGTCGAGGCGAAGTCAACCATGGCCGTGATGGCCAGGCCGTTCCAGGCTGCGATCACCTTGTCATCGCGGGCCGGCTGTGGCCGTACCGCACGGACCTGGCACAGACGCGCCCGTACCTCGGCCCAGCGTTGACGGATCGACTCATCGGCGTCGTCGATGTCTCTGGCCAGCCGCAGCACGCTCGTTCCGTGCTCGAACGAGCCCTGATCCGTAACCGTGAACAGATCCGCGGCGAACGCGCCGTCGTCGTCACCGAGCACCTCACGCAGCTGACCAGGCGTCCAGACGTAGGTAGCCCCCTCGACGCCGTCGGTGTCAGCGTCCAATGAGGACAGAAACGCGCCTTCGAACAGGTCGCGCATCAGGAACTCGGCGGTCTCGTTCGCCACGCGCAGGGCCATTCGATCGCCGGACAATCGCCACAGCGCCGTGTAGACGCGCAGCAGTAAGGCGTTGTCGTAGAGCATCTTTTCGAAGTGCGGCACGATCCACTTGTCGTCGACCGAGTAACGGGCGAATCCGCCGGCCAGCTGGTCGTAGATGCCGCCGCGGGCCATGCTCTCGCACGTGTGCCGCACCACCTCCAGCGACGTCGTGTCCCCGGTGCGCTGGTGGTGGCGAAGAAGGAACAGCAAGGCCATGTGCGGAGGGAACTTCGGCGCCCCACCGAATCCGCCGTAGGTCTCGTCATGGGCCTCATGCAGTTTGGTCGCCGCGGCGTCGAGCACTTCTACCCGGACCGAGCCGGCCAGCGGCTCGAACCTCGTCCCCTGTAACTCCGCGATCGCGGCGACCACCGTCGCCCCCTGCTGACGTACCTCGTCCTTCTGATCCCGCCACGCCTGCGAGATCGCTCGCACGAGCGCCACGAACTGACGGGCCGGGAAGTACGTACCGGCGTAGAACGGTTCGCCCTCAGGCGTGGCGAACACCGTCATCGGCCAACCGCCCTGCCCGGTTACGGCCTGGGTGGCCGTCATATACACGGCGTCGACGTCGGGCCGCTCCTCCCGGTCCACCTTGATCGAAACGACCGACTCGTTGAGCACCGCCGCGACCTCGGGGCTCTCGAACGACTCGTGTGCCATCACATGGCACCAGTGACAGGCGGCGTATCCCACCGAGATCATGATCGGCACGTCGCGTCGCCTGGCCTCGGCGAACGCCTCCTCGCCCCACGGCCACCAGTCCACCGGATTGTCCGCGTGTTGCAGCAGGTACGGCGAAGTCGCGCCAGCGAGCCGGTTCACGCCCCTCAGCCTCTCATCCCGTCGTGAACTCGAGTCGACTGGCTCACCGAGGGAGCTTCAGGTCGAGGCCGAGCCAACGCGCGAGGTCTCTGATCTCGCCATTCACCGCCGTGGCCATCGCCTTGGTGAACGGTACGTCCTGGTGGATCGCGTTGACCCGAAGCACCCGCTCCGCCCGGTCCGCCGCGGCGTCGATCTTGCCCACGAGCCGGTCGCCATACAGGATCGGCAGCGCGTAGTAGCCCCAGCGTCGCTTCGCCGACCGGCTTGTACATCTCCAATCCGTAATCGAACTCGAAGATTTCGAGCATGCGCTTGCGGTCATAGACCAGGCGGTCGAACGGGGACAGCAGCGCGGCGCGTCCGGTAAAGGGCTCACCCAGCTGGGTGGGATCGACTCGCCAGGTTCCTCTGACTCCCTCGACGACGGCCGGTTCGCCGACCGGGCCGGTGTCGGACGGCTCCACCGCGCACTCTGGTCCCTTCGCCCGGGCGATGCCGAGCGCGCCCAACCGTCGCTCGTTCCGGATGTGCGCGGCCTTGTCCTCCGGCACGATCTCGTCGGGGTAGACCCGCTCGGCCAAGTCCCACAGGCGTTCGCGGCCACGCCGGCCGGCGACAGCGACCTCGCCGCGCTTCACCATGAGCTCCAGGAGCATCGTGACGTTGCGGTCGTCGTTCCACCCCGACGACTTCCACGGGACCTCGCACCGGTCAGGAAACGCCGACGCCGGCAACGGGCCGTCGTCTTCGAGCCGTTCGAGGATGTCGCGCCGGCACTCGTCATTGGCCCAGACCCACTCCCGGATGTCCTCCTCCCATTCGCTCAGTCCGCTGCGGGTGGCCCACCCGGCCATCTCGGCTCGGTACAGCGCGAGGTCTTCCCGGGGCCGGATCATCCCCTGCAGCTCCAGCAGGGTCCCGTCATCGAGCGCCCCGGCCAGCTCAGCCGGCGCGTACGACGACCCGAGACGACTCCACGCCACCAGATCCGCGCTCGGCGCAAGGGCCGACGTCTGGTCCATCTGCAGCAGCGTCAGATGCCGCACGACGTCGAGGAGGGTGGCCGGCCGGGGAAGGCCCAGCAGCTGAGCCCGCACCGCGATCCGGCGCGCATCCTGCCGCGAAAGCTCGTGAACGACCACGCATCCGAGGGTAGATGGCGACGGGGCCGGGCGCTCATTCGCGCGACTCAGCGGACCAGCCCCAGGTGCGATTCGCGGATCACCCGGATCAGCGCGGGCAGCCCCTTCAGGAGCGCGGCTTGCTCGGTAGGTGTCATGCCGTCCACCAGGGGGTCGAACCGCTCGTGAAATCGCGCTGCCATGCGGGCATGGGCGAGTCGACCTTTTGCGGTGATGCGGAGCCGGAAGAACCGACGGTTGTCGGGGTCCCGTTCGCGGATCAACAGCCCCTTGGTCTCGAGATCGGCCACGATGCGGCTGACGGTGCTCTTCTCCAATCGCAGTCGTTCGGCGAGCGCCTGCTGCGACAGCGCCTCCTCGGTCGCGTAGTCCAATTCGTGCAGGGCGAACACCGCGGAGATCGAAATCGAACCACCGGACACGATCTGGTCAGGTTGAAGCAGACCGGCGATTCGGACGAAGTCCATGAGCAAGTGGTGCAGGGCGGATGGACCTGGTTCTGGCATCTGTCGTCTCCAGACAGTTGTGCACAACAACTGTAAAGTGTAGCGTGGAGCAATAGTTGTACGACACAACTGTGGGAGTACGGTCGTGAACCATAACCACCATCACAATCGGCCCGGCGCCTTCTCCGGCCGGCGCAGCCGCATCTACAACCTCTTGGCCCGCACGCTGCTGCGCAGGGTCTACCGACGGCTCGCGGCCGACGTCGCCGACATCGCACCACCAGGGGCGACCGTGCTCGACATCGGCACCGGACCCGGAGTGCTGCTGGTCGAGCTCGCCCGCCGCCGGCCAGACCTGCGCGTCATCGGAGTCGATCTGTCTGCCGACATGGTCGAGGCCGCGAGCCGCAATCTCGCGGAGTTCGGCCACCGCGCCTCGGTTCACGTCGCCGACGTCACCGACCTACCGCTGGGCGACAACTGCGTCGATCTCGTCGTCTCGTCGTTGAGCTTGCACCACTGGGATCGTCCTGAGGCGGCCATCGCTGAACTCGACCGCGTGCTGCGCGCCGGTGGTCGACTGCGCGTGTACGACTTCCCGTTCGCGCCTTTCGACACGCTGATCAGTGAGGCCTGGAACCGTTCGCTCTTCGCCGGTTCAAGTCCGTTGCGCGAAACGACCGAGATCCGTGTTGCGTTCTTTCCGCGCATGCAGAAGCTGACGATGACGGCGGCCTAGCCGCAGCCGCGCAAATCGATGGCGCACGTCGATAGTGTGGACGGGTGAGCTCCGCCCAGCCCCTTGCGCTGGAGATCGCGTGCGACGAAACCGGGTACGAGGGCGAGAAGCTCATCGATACGACCACCGACGTGTTCGCCCATGCCAGCGTGGTGTTGCCCATCGAGTCGGCCGCCGACTGCATGCGGGAGCTTCGGGAGCGGATCCGCTCACCCGCCGAGGAGTACAAGGCCAACCACATCCTGCGGCAGAAGCACCGCGGTGTGCTGACCTGGTTCCTTGGTGAGACGTCCCCGGTTCAGGGACAGGCGCTCGTTTTCCTCATCGACAAGGAGTATTTCCTTCTCCGCTCGCTCGTCGATCTGCTCGAAGGCGGCCAACGGGCGCACGAATGGCCCGATGTGCTGTATCGAGTGCGCCGCGCCCACCCGGCCGACGACGCGTGGCACGCCTTCCTGGTAGCCGCCAACGACCTGCTGCGTTCCCGGGGTCGACCGGATGGACTGGCATCAGTGGATTCGTTCTTTCTTGCGGTCGCTTTGCTCAGGGGCACGGTGGGCGAATGCGCTCTGCAGGTCATCGACCAGCTGTCACGAGCACGCGCACGCGCAGAAGAGTTCTGCCGACAACCGGTTGACGACCGGTTCGATCCCTTGACGCCGGCGATCAGGTCCGCCGTTGCCCATTGGAGCGCCGAGGGCCGCGCCGTCGCCGTGCTGCACGACCAGCAGAACACCCTCTCGCCTGGGCGGATCGCTCATCTCACCGCGTCCATCAACGCCGAGACCGGGCGCCGGGTGTTGAGCCGACTGAGTCTCGTCGATTCCCGGACGGACCCACGGGTTCAAGTGGCGGACATTGTTGGCGGGGCGACTCGCAAGATTGCTCAGGATCTATTGCATGGCATTGATGACGAGGAGCTCACGGCGCTGCTGCCGCCGTTCGTCAGCGCTCACTCGATCTGGCCCGACGACCGCGCCGGCATGATCGGGATCCGGCGCTCCGTCGCGAGCTGGGTACGCCCTTGCAGGACCGCCGCGACGTCCTCGACCGACAACGGCGGGTGAAACAGCAGTCCCTGGCCCACGGTCACACCCAACTCGAGCAGCGTCGCCCGCTGCTCCGGGCGGTCGACGCCTTCCGCGATGACTCGCATGCCGAGATCGTGAGCCAGGTCCACAGTGGCCTTGACGATCGCCGCCACCTCCGGCGAATCGACCACTGTCGCGACGAAACTCCGGTCGATCTTCACTTCGTCAACCGGGAACCGGGTGAGAAATGACAACGATGCCGAGCCTGTCCCAAAGTCGTTGACCGTCACCTGAACGCCCAGTCCCCGCAGTCCCGCGACGACCTGCTCGGCGAGCCCCGGCTCGGCCATCGCAACCGATTCGGTGATCCCCAGCTTCAGCTGACGCGCCGGCACGCCGTGCGCCGCCAAGCGTGCTTCGAGCTGCCGGGGCAGGTCGGCGTTGACGGTGCACCTGCCGCAGAGGTTCACCGATACCGGGACGTGCACACCCTGCGTCGCCCACCCAGAGGCCAAACGCAACACCAGGTCGATCACATGCAGGGTGAACTCGTCTGCAAGATCACTATGCTCGACGGTTGGGATGAAGTCGCTGGGCGGCAGCAGACCGCGGCGCGGGTGCCGCCATCCGACCACGACCTCGGCGCTGACCGGTAGTCGGCTGCGCAGCTCCACCGCTGGTTGAAGCTGAAGGACGAATTCGTCGGGGGCGGCGAGTGCGTCGCGAAGGTCCGCCAGCAGCATCAGCCGATCGAGATTGGACGGATCGGTTGCCGCGTCGTACTCCGCGATCCGGCCAGCCGCCTGTTCGGCCAGATGCCGGGCGATATCACCGCGCCGGAGCAGCTCGGCCATGTCGCACGACCGGGTGCCGTCCACAACGATTCCGATAGCAACGGCCACGGCAATCGTCACCCCACCCACGTGCGCGGTCTCGGCCAGATCCTCGATGAGGCCGCGCGCTCGTCCCAACGCGTGTCCGCGGCACCGGGCCAACGACGCGTCCTCGTCCACTCCGTGGAGCAACACAGCTCCGTGAAGCAACACAGCGAACTCGTCGCCGCCCGGCCGTCCGACGAGCTCATGTTTGTTTTGATGCTCGCGCAGCCGCCGCGCCACGATGGCCAGCAGTTCGTCTCCGGCCGCGTAGCCGAGCGTGTCGTTGACCTGTTGGAGACCGTCGATATCGATGAGCAACAGTGCAACCGGACTCTCGCGCGCCTTGTTCAGCTCCGCATTGCCGCGCGCGAGCAGCATCGACCGGTTGGGTAGGCCGGTGAGCGCGTCGTGCATGGCGTCGAATGTGCTGCGCGCCGTCATCGCGCGCAGCGTCCGATGGGTGGCGGCGTCGTGAAAGGCGGAGGCCGCCGCCTCACAGAATGCCGAAAACGCGTGCTCGTGCGATTCGGCCAATCCGCGGCGGCGCAGCCACATCTTCACTTCGCCGAGCTCGTCGCCGCCGATCGTCAGCCTGCGCGAGACCACCGAATCGGCCGGACTCGAATCCACTGTCGAGCGACCACCGGTATGTTCGTCCACTATGGTCGGCTCCGCGAAACCACCAAATGTTTCGGGGGAGGTTGCCCGGTACGTCCGGCGACTTCCCTGCGGCCGTACCAGAGTCACCTCCACCGTGTCCGGCTGGAACAACGTCGCCGCACCGCGCAACACCGCGAGCGCGACGCCCCGTTCATCGAGCTGGTTGAGGTGGCGGGTTGCTTCGGAGAGAGTCGCCCACATGATTCGTTCGTCCGACACACGCCGCTGATGCTCGTAGATGCGGTGCAGCGCCCACAACACGGGTGCCAGCACCGCAAGCCAGGCGACATTGACTCCGATCACGACCGCAATGGCGGGGCCGACTGCCGCCGTGCCCACCATCATGGTCTGCTTGGCCAGGACCACTTGGCGCCACAGCGTCATCGTGGGCTGCGGGGCAGTGCACGCGAGCCAGGCCGACATGAGGAACGTGCCGACGAAAAACAATGTGGCACACGCGAGGACCAGTGGGACAACGCTTGCCGGGCGGTCGATGCTGACCTCGACCGGCGCACGCGAATCGGCCAGAATCCCGGCAACGGCGGCCCCGACCGAGGTAGCGACGAGAGTGCCGCTCCCCCGAATGCCGTACGACGGCGTCCCCGCGCCGAGGCCGCCGGCCACCGCGGAGCGATCACCAACACGATAGCGACCACAGTGGCCAATGGCGCCCAGATCGGTGGGAGCAGGCAGAGCAGCGCGATGGCGCCAACCTCACCCCAGCCCACGAAAACGAAATCAGCGCCGACGCGCACCCGGATTCGAGCAAGTTGGCTACCGATGATCGCCAACACCGCGAGGGTAAACGGGATCGGGCGAACGCCCACGCCCGTGGTCACGATCGCAACAACGCTGGCGACGACTGCGATCGATGCCCCGCTGAGACCAGTGAACAGCAGCCACGTGCGCCGTGGTGCCGCCCACGTACTCGCATGGGCAGCCCGCCTCGTCCAGACCCCGCCGACGGAGCCCGCCATAGCCCCTCCGATGCCGGCACTTGCGACGAGACGTTAGTCGTTGCGACCGCGCCGCGCTATCGGCGATCCGGGGTGGTCGATGTAATTTCGCGAACCTACGTCAGGTTCTCGTCGCCGGCCTTGGGCTCGGGCTTGGCTGGTTCGCTCCGGATTGGTTCGCTCGGGACTGGTTCGCTCGGGACTGGTTCGCTCGGGAAGCGGTCCGGCAGCCGTCGCAGCCGGCGTTCATGTTGCGGATCAGCAGCACGGTGGCGATGTGAGCAGCACGATGATCACGAGGCCGATCGGTCCGGCCAGGCGCCGGACCGGGTGTCCCCGAAGTTGTTCTCCGCCAGCACCTGCGCATCGATCAGCATGACCCTCCGCTCCGAGGTGCCACGCTACGCCCGTCCAGCGTCACGGCGGCCGCGGGCTCTGCCGGCGCAGGGGTCTCCGCGGACTGCCGGCGAACAGGTCGTCCTCCGGGCAGCGGGCTGTCCACCAGCGATCGGGCCAGCTCGTAGTCCTCGGTCGGCCAGGCCGGCCTGCTGGATCTCCATCGGCACCCGGAACCAGAAGCCGTCCGGGTCGACCTGGGTGGCGTGCGCCCGCAGCGCGTCGTCGCGGACCTGGAAGTAGTCGGCGCACGGCACCCGGGTGGTGATCCGCGGGCCCTTGTCCGGTCGTCGTCGCTCTCCGTCCAACTGCTCCAGCCACTCGCGCGTACGGCGACTCCAGGCCGGCGGCGAGCATCGCCTCGTGCAGCGCGACGAACCGCGTCCTTGGAGAAGCCCATGTTGTAGTAGAGCTTCAGCGGCTGCCACGGCTCGCCCGCCTCCGGGTAGCGGTCCGGGTCGCCGGCCGCGTCGAAGGCCGCCACGCTCACCTTGTGGCACATGATGTGGTCGGGGTGCGGGTAGCCGCCCTTCTCGTCGTAGGTGATCACGACTGCGGGCGGAACTCGCGGATCAGCCGGACCAGCGGCGCCGGCCGCGTCATCGAGTCCTGCGAGGGCGAAGCAGCCCTCCGGCAGCGGCGGCAGCGGGTCGCCCTCGGGCAGGCCCGAGTCGACGAAGCCCAGCCACGCCTGCCGCACGCCGAGGATCGCGCGGGCCTGGTCCATCTCGGCGCGGCGGATCTCGGCGATGTTCGCCCACACCTCGGGCCGTGTCCAGCTTGGGGTTGAGCACGCTGCCGCGCTCGCCGCCGGTGCAGGTGACGACCAGGACGTCCACGCCCTCGGCGACGTACCGCGCCATGGTGGCCGCGCCCTTGCTCGACTCGTCGTCGGGGTGGGCGTGCACCGCCATCAGACGCAGCGTCTCGGTCGGCTGGGGGGGTCGCTCACGGAATGTCTCCTCCGGGTGGGTCCGGCGGTACTGAGAGGCGGTACTGAGAAGATGTCAGCGCTAGTGCACCCCTGCGACGAGAGGTCCTATCGACGCCAACCGAGGACGCTAGGCCGGTGTTCCCGCCAGGCCGGTACGGACGGCGCCGGGATCCGGCGCGACAGCGCCGCCGACGCTGGCTGACGTACCTGGCCGCCGGTCTGGTCATCGCCGCCGGCGTCGCAATCGCGGTGAAGCTCTACCGCCAGTACGCCCACGCGCCCTACCAGGTCACGGTCGTCGACGTCCGGGACATTTCCGACCACGGGGTCACGGTCATCTTCGACGTGACCACGCCCGCCGGACAGGGCGCTTTGTGCACTGTCCGTGGTCACACCCGCGACGGGCGAACTGGTCGGGGAGGCTCAGGTCGACGTACCCGCCGGGCGGAGCGGATCAGACCTCGGTCCGGGTCACATATTCGCCTGGTCACCACGAAGCGACCGGTCGACCGGCGAGGTGCCCGGCTGCGGACCGCGGCAATCGATCAACTCGCCACGGTGACCCCCGCCACTGGTACCTTGGAAGATCTGGCGCGGTACGCGCCGGCACTCTGACCGCGTACTGAACGATCTGCGTACCGAGGAGAATCACGTGTCTACGACCGACCGCGACGCGTCCGCAACCTGGCTCTCCCAGGACGCGCACGACCGGCTCCAGGCCGAACTCGAAAGCTGATCGCGAACCGCCCCGTGATCGCCGCCGAGATCAACGCCCGCCGCGAGGAGGGCGACCTGCGGGAGAACGGCGGCTACCACGCGGCCCGCGAAGAGCAGGGCAAGCAGGAGGCGCGGATCCGCTACCTCAGGAGCTGCTGCGCACGGCCCAGGTCGGCGAGGCACCGAACGGCGGACACGGTCGGCCCGGGCACCGTCGTGACGATCTATTTCGACGACGACACCGACGACACCGAGACATTCCTGCTCGGATCCCGCGAGATCGCTCGACCACCGAGCTGACCGTCTACAGCCCGGAGTCCGCGCTCGGGCAGGCAATCATCGGGCACGCGCTCCGGCCAGACGGCCACCTACACCGCCCCGAGCGGCAAGGACATCAAGGTGACCGTGGTCTCGTTCGAGGCCTTTGCGGGCTGACCGACGCTGTGTCCGCGCTGGCAAGCGTTCGCCGCAGAGTCCCTGGCAAGCGTTCGCCGCAGAGTCCCGGCAAGCGTCGCCGCAGCCGAAGGTCGCCAAGTCGCTAGCGGCCACGAACTCGACCTCGTAGCCGGCCGTCTGCAGCGCCTGGACAAGGCGGTCGGAGTGCTCGGCGCCGCGGGTCTCTACGGAAAGCTCCACCTCCACCTCGCCCAGTCGCAGCCGAGGGTCGTGCCGCTGGTGCACCACGTCGTCGATGTTGGCGCCTTGCCGGCCGATCAGCGTGAGCAGCGCGGCCAGTTGGCCGGGCCGATCGGGGCAGCGCACCCGGAAGCGCAGGTAGCGACCGGCCGCCGCCAGTCCCCGCTCGATCACCCGCATCATCAGCAGCGGGTCCATGTTGCCGCCCGACAACACCGCGACCACCGGAGTTTCGACCTTGGCCGCGCCGGTGAGCAGCGCCGCGACACCGATCGCGCCGGCGGCCTCAACCACGAGCTTGTTCCGTTCGAGCAGCATGACCATCGCCCGAGCGATATCTTCGTCGGTCACCGTCACGACATCGTCGACCAACGATGTGATGTGCGCGAAGCAGAGCTCGCCGGGACAGCCGACCGCGATGCCGTCCGCGATGGTGGAGAACGACGCGAGGCGGACCGGCGAGCCTGTCTTGAGCGAGCTGGGCACGGCCGCGGCGCCGGCCGCCTGCACCCCGATCACCTTGAGGTCGGGGTTCGTCGCCTTGGCGGCGGCGGCGATGCCTGAGATCAGGCCGCCGCCGCCGATGCCGGTGATGATCGTCCGTACGTCGGGACACTGCTCGAGGATCTCCAGGCCTACCGTGCCCTGGCCCGCGATCACGTCCGGGTGATTGAACGGATGGATGAGGATCGCGCCGGTACGGTCGGCGAATTCCTGCGCCGCGACCAGGCTCTCGTCGACTGTGTCGCCGGCGAACTCCACCTTCGCGCCGTACGCCCGCGTCGCCGCGACCTTGGGCAGGGGCGCGCCCGCGGGCATGAACACAGTGGACTGCGCGCCGAGCATGCTCGCCGCCACGCAACCCCTTGGGCGTGGTTGCCGGCGCTGGCCGCCACGACACCGCGGCCTCGTTCGGCCTTTGTCAGCCGGGAGATTCGCAGGTACGCGCCACGAACCTTGAAAGACCCGGCCCTTTGGACGTTCTCACATTTCAGCCAGGCGGGGCCACCCAGCGCCGCCGATAGCGACCGGCACGGCTCGAGTGGGGTCAACCGTATTACGCCGGAGAGCACCTTTCGGGCCTTCTCGATGTCGTCCAGGGTCACCAGCTTCGTTGCTGGGCGGCGCGTGGTCATGCCCCGATCGTGCCATGAACGGCCGGTGGTGGCGCTCCTGCCGAGGCCAGCCTGGCGCATGCCGTCGCCAGGGCGCGATCCGCTCGATCTCCGCGGCCACGGCGCAGAGCAGGGCCTCGGAGCCGGATGGCCCGACGAGCTGTACGGACGCGGGCACTCCGTCCGGTCGGCGGCCCATCGGTACGGTCACCGCGGGTAGGCCGGCGAGGCTCCACAGTGCCGTGTAGGCGGTGAGCCGCAGTGCCGTGTAGGCGGTGAGCCGCGGGGTCGCGACAGGGTTGCCGGGCCAGCCGCCGGAGCGCGGCACCGCTACTGGCGCGGGACCCGCGAGCGTCGGCAGGAGCAGCAGGTCGTACCGTCCGGTGGCGAACCATCGCTCGCACGCCGAGCGCCAGTCCACCCGCTCGCCGGGCCGGATCCGCCGGTGACGGACCGCGAGCGCGAGTCGGCTCGGATAGTCCGGCTCGGTGGCGACGACGTCATGACCGAGCCCGATCAGCAGCCGGGCCGCCTCCCGGACCGCGGTACGGGTGGGGCCGTCCGGCCGGATCAGAGGCAGCGGACTGCGAATCGACGCCGCTACCCGAAGCCGCCGTTCGTTGCGGGGTTGCTTCGGAACCGGCCATCGCCCGGAAAGAACCGCGTGCCCCAACGCGGCGTCGGCAACCGTGGTCGCGATGATTCCGTGCTGGACATCGGCATCGAGTCCAATGTCGACACCCGGTGTGAAACCGACGAGGCCGCACGTCGCAGCCGGCACCGGCATCGAACCCAGCTGTCCGGACGCGTGCGCCATCGGTACCACGCCCGCCGCGACCGCCGCCGCGGACCCGACCGAGGCGCCGCCCGGTGATCGGTCACCCCGCCATGGATTGCGGGTAACGGGCCCGCTTTGGTTTCGCGATTGCCGCCCGGTGCCCAGGACGACGGCGCCTGCCCCGCGCAGCCGCCGGACGATCTCGTCATCCCGGCCGGCCAGGCCGAGCCGTCGCGTGGCCACTCCGGCTACCGGCGTGTCCTCGGCGACGACGACCGGCACGCCCGACAGCGGAAACGCCGAAACCACCGCCGCCGCATCAACCTGCTCGGCCTCGGCTACCGCGGCACCGTCGCGCAAGACCCCGAGCAGGTCGAGCACGCGGTCAGCCAGGCGCGCGTGGTCCAAGTGGTCGACGATCACCTCGGTCGCCGACGCCTCGCCCGATTGCACCGCCGCCGCGATCCGCTCCGCACTGGCCCCGACCCACATGGTTCCCTCCCCTGCCCGGCCCAACGACCGGAGTGCAAGGAAGGTGCCCTTCCATACGTTTTCTGGCCATGAAGGGCCCCTTTCTCGCGTTGGGGCCGGGCCAGCGGGTCAGCGCAGGGCCTGCTCCAGGTCGGCGAGAGGTCGTCGACCGTCTCGATTCCGACGGAGAGCCGAACGAGATCGCCGGGAACCTCCAGCGGCGAACCGGCCGCGCTCGCGTGGGTCATCCGGCCCGGGTGCTCGATCAGCGACTCCACGCCGCCCAACGACTCCCCCAGCACGAACAGCTTGGCCCTGTTGCAGATCGCCACCGCAGCCTCCTCACCACCGGCCGCGCGGAAGCTCACCATGCCCCCGAAGCGCCGCATCTGCTTGGCCGCGACCTCGTGGCCGGGGTGCTCCGGCAGCCCGGGATAGAGCACCTGAGCCACCTTCGCGTGGCCGGCCAGGAACTCGACCACCCGCTCGGCGTTGTCGCAGTGCCGGTCCATCCGTACCCCGAGGGTCTTGACTCCCCGCAGAGTGAGCCAGGCATCGAACGGCCCGTTGACCGCGCCCATCGCGTTCTGGTGGTAGCGCCAGCCCTCGCCCAGCTGCGTCGTCGCTCGTCACCAGGGCGCCACCGACCACGTCGGAGTGTCCGCCGACGTACTTCGTGGTGGAGTGGACCACCACGTCGGCGCCGTGCGCGAGCGGCTGCTGCAGGTACGGCGCGGCGAACGTGTTGTCCACCACCAGCAGCGCGCCGCGGTCGTGCGCGATGGCGGCCAGCGCCGGCGATGTCGGCGATGCCGAGCAGCGGGTTCGTCGGCGTCTCCACCCAGACGATCCGGGTCCGGGTCGTGCATCGGCCGCCCGGACCGCGTCCACGTCGGACACTTGGCCGCGGTCCACTGCAGGCCCCAGCGCTCCGGCGACCCGGGCGAAGAGCCGGTACGTGCCGCCGTACGCGTCGTCCGGGATCACCACGTGGTCACCGGGCTTGCAGACCGTACGCAGCAGGGTGTCCTCGGCCGCCAGGCCGCTGGCGAACGCCAGCCCGCGCCGGCCGCCCTCCAGCGCGGCCAGGCACTCCTGCAGCGCGTCGCGGGTCGGGTTGCCGTCCGCGGCTGTACTCGTAGCCGAGCCGGGGCGCGCCGACGGCGTCCTGGGCGTAGGTGGGTCTGGTAGATCGGTGGCACCACCGCGCCGGTTCGCGGCTCGGGCTCCTGGCCGGCGTGGATTGCCAGCGTCTCGAAGCCGTGATTCATGCGCGAGAATCTAGACCGAGACGCGACCGCGCGACCGGACGCGAGCGCCGGCGAGCGTCCCGCAGTCGCGGCAAACGCGTGACCGCGAGCGCGGGAGCCGTGCCGGCCACGGGGTACGGTCGTCGCCGTGGCCGACTGCCTCTTCTGCGCGATCGTCGCCGGGTCCGTCGACGTGCACACGTGCTGAGACGCCCTCGGTGCTGGCGTTCTTGGACCACCGGCCGGTTTTCAAGGGCCATGTGCTCGTCCTGCCTCGGGCTCACGTGGTGACGCTCGCCGACCTGCCGGCCGGACGTTCGGCCCGTACTTTCTCGAGGTGCAGCGGGTGGCGGTGGCGGTCGAGTCGGCGCTGGACGCCGGTGGCACATTCGTCGCCGCTCAACAACAAGGTCAGCCAGTCGGTCGCCCATCTGCACACCCACGTCGTGCCGCGCACAAAAGGCGACGGACTGCGAGGTTTCTTCTGGCCCCGTACGAAATACGCCTCCGACGACGAGGCCGCGGCCTACGCCGCCCGGATCTCGGCCGCCCTTTCGTGACCCTGATTCGAAGCCGGTAATGGCCGGGCCAGCCGCGGGCGTCGGGGCAGTCCTTGAGGCATGTTCTTGCGCCGACGTAAGCCCCACCATGATCACGCCCGACCAGGCCCTGCCCGGCCGTACGGGCGAAATGCCTGTCGCCGACCGGCACACCGTGCTCGGGACCCCGCTGCGCGGGCCGTGGCCGGCCGGGCTCGAGGTCGCCGTACTTCGCCATGGGCTGCTTCTGGGGCGCCGAGCGATTGTTCTGGGAGGTTCCCGGCGTGTACTCGACCGCGGTCGGCTACGCGGGCGGCTATCACGCCGAACCCGACGTACGAGGAGACCTGCTCCGGCATGACCGGGCACGCCGAGGTCGGTCCAGGTCGTCTACGACCCAGCGAAGGTCACGTACGCGGACCTGCTCAAGGTCTTCTGGGAGAACCACGACCCGACCCAGGGCATGCGCCAGGGCAACGACGTCGGCACGCAATACCGCTCCGCGATCTACACGACCTCCGACGCGCAGTTGAAAGAGGCGCGCGCGTCGCGCGACGCGTTCCAGCCGGTCGTGACGGGGGCGGGTCTTGGTCCGATCACGACCGAGATCGGCCCGCGGAACCGTTCTACTTCGCCGAGGACTACCACCAGCAGTACCTTTCAAGCCAGAAAAACCCCAACGGGTACTGCAACCACGGCCCCAACGGCCTGACCTGCCCCGTCGGCGTAGCTCGGACTCCGTCAGCGGCTCATTAGCGTCATAGAAACAAGATCGGCCTCAGCCCGGTGCAAGGGCAGGGGCCGATCTTGTCCTATAGTCCTACGTGGACAACGGAGTAGGTTGAGCGGCTTGCGCTCGACACTTCTTTGCATGCTGGCCGGATGTAGCCTGTCGCACAACGAACGCCGTCGCCGCCTGGTTGACGACTCCGGCGTATACAGTCCGACTCCATGATTGACTTCGCCAACGGTTCATTGTTCAAGCTCAGTCCCTGTTCCCCCAACGATATTGCTCCGTCAATCCAGCCCCTTCTGATCTCGGGCGAGTCCGTCGTCGCCAGCTTCAAGGCGATGCGGGACTTCGTCGTGTTTACGGACAAGCGCTTGATTGCGGTCAATGTTCAGGGCATCACAGGCAAGAAGCGGGATTTCTCCTCGCTGCCGTACAGCAAGATCCAAGCTTTCTCGGTTGAGACCGCAGGCACGTTCGACTTGGACGCGGAGCTTGAGTTGTGGTTTAGCGGGCTGGGCAAAGTCCGGTTGGAGTTCAAGGGCAGCGCCGACATCCGCGCACTCGGCCAGATGATCGCGACATTTGCGCTCTGAGCACGCCGTTCGCGCGACTCCTTCCACGACCGACCCGCACCACAATCAAGCGGCGGTTGACGTCGGGCCATCGGCTCGTCCCACGGAATCAGCTCAGGGCTCTCAGCTCGCCCGCCGAACCGCACTGACGCCGACAATTACCACCCGCAGTACCTTTCAAGTCAGAAAACTCTAACGGCTACTGCAACCACGGCCCGAACGGCTTGACCTGCCCCGTCGGTGTTGCCCGGACTTTCCTCAGCAACTCACTAGCGTCTTGACGATCTGGCCTCGACCCGTTACAGAGAGGTCGAGGCCAGTTTCATGCTGGGTGCACGACGTTTGCCCAACGCTGTGTAATACACTTTGTCTCATGTCAACGATTACGTTCCGTACGGACGCGGAGGTGGACCGTGCGCTCGCCGACCTGAGCGCCGGCGAACGTGAACGCTCCCAGGTGATCAGGGACGCCATCATCGCGGCGTGGCACCGTCAGCGCGATGAGGAACTTCGACGCGAGGCAGAGACACTAGCGGCCGACCCGGACGACCGGGCCGAGGCGCGCGCTGTGCTGGCGGACATGGAGTCCCTCCGTGCGTGGTGACGTGTTCGCGCTCAAGGCGCCACGCGATGCGAAAGGCCGCGAGCAACGCGGCAACCGGTACGCAGTCGTGATTCAGTCCGACTTGCTGCCACTTTCAACGTGGGTCGTGGCGCCTACATCGACCAGCGCTCGACCGGCTACCTTCCGGCCGGAAGTCGAGATCGACGGCAAGTCCACCCTCGTGCTGGCCGAACAAATGGCCGCGGTCGACCCACAACGTCTCGGCAATCTAGTTGGACACCTCAGCCAGCGTGAGATGGCCGAGGTCGACCAAGCGATCCGAGTCGTTCTCCATCTGACCTAAATATCGACAGATCGGGCTACCACCAGCAATACGTTTCAAGTCAGAAGAACGCCAACGGGTACTGCAACCACGGCCGGAACGGCCTGACCTGCCTCGTCGGCGTCGCGCGAGCGGGCGCCGCCAACCCAGCGGCGACGACGTCATGGACCTCGGCTGTCTGATCACGGCGAGCGACGACTTGGGAACGCGCGCTCGATGGCGCCTGCCCGAGACGACAACGTCTGGGCGCCGCCCCCAGCCAGCGCGGGGGGACCGTTCTTCAGAGCCTCGTAACTGCCCAGATGGGACATTGGTCCGAGACTGAGCATCCCGTGTACGCGGGCAGCGCGACACACAACGGTGGGAATGACACGAGCAGTAGCGCCGGCCGGCCTCGACCCTTTTGCCCGGGCCGAGGCCGGACCGGCTGGTGCGTACGGCCCTTCGCCGCTTCGAATAGACCTACGGGGCGGCGGCGAGGGAATCGGCTTGGGCGATCAGTGCCTGGGCCTGGTCAATGAAGGACTTGGCTTGCTGGTTGTCGAGCGCCGTCCCGTCGAAGGCGGCGGCGTCGAGAGCCGCGCGGATCTGTACGGCGAGCGAATCACGTGCGGACGTGAGCGTCTCGATCTGATTTGAGATCGCCGTGTACGTACTGTCGTCCGACGCACTGCCGCTCTTCAGAGCTTGCGTTGACGCAACGAGCACATCCATCGAGAACCCACCGAACGGGGCATTGAGTCGCTTGTAGATGGCGCCGAGCTCCATCACCTTCTCCGTGTGGGCCCGAAGAGCTTGGGGCACGGCCCATCCGTAGAGTGGTTCGACGACCACCCGTCCATCGTGGACATACGTGTCGCCGAGCCCGACCAGACTCAGGATCGTCGGCCTCCAGTCAGTGTGGTCGGTCCAGGTTGTGTTGTCCTGCCCGAGGTTACGCACGCCGGGACCGACGATGCCGAGCCACGTCTGGGCGATCTCGGGCTGGATGCCCCCGTGGTTCCAGGCGAACGTCGGTGGCGTCGTCGGCACCGTGATGCACGGCAGGTTGCAGTTCGGTGCGGCCGCGAAAAGGAAGTAGTCGGGCTGGGCGAACATGGTGAACGTCGGCGTTCGTTGCGGGTCTGCGGTGATCATGTGCAGCGTCTTCATCGCTACCGGATCCGCGAGCGCCGCCGTGATGTGGTCGGTCTGCCCGGTATAGGGATTGACCGCCGTCAACTGACCCACGCCTCGCTCGAAGTTCCGGGTCACACTGGCGGACCGCGACGGGTTTCCCGTGATATATACGGTCGGCGCCATGTCCGAGTGGACTGTGAACGGTGTCGTGATCCCCTGTTGCGTGGCGAGCAGACCGGCAAGGTTGCCGTTGATCTCGCCGAGCAGGCTGTAGTTGCACGGCGTCGTGACGCCGTCGCATCCGGCTGGCGTCGGCACCGCGCCGGCGAAGTGGTCGCCCTCCTCAACCGTGACGACGAACAGCGTGTTGTTCTTCGTGATTCCGTCGGCCGTCAGCCGGTCGAAGAAGGTTGCGAACGCCTGGTCGTACGCCTGCAACTGCGCGACGTAGCCCGGCTCGCCGGGTCCGTACGCGATGTGTTGCTCACCGTGGAGCCCATGACCGTCGTGGGCGTCCGAGATGTAGCCATAGGTGACCGGGATGCCGGCCTCCTGCATGGTCGCGATGTACGAGAGCGTCGTGCTGGCGAACAACCCGTCGAAGCCCGGGAACCCGGGCTGGCCGAAAGGATCCGTGATGGGCTGGCCGGCCAGGTCGTTCAGCGTCGCGCTGCCACCAGTGATCGCGGGATTGACGTACTTCGCTCCAAACAGCCCGTCGAAACCGTTGTAGCCGCCCGGCTCATCCGGCAGCAGATCGGGCCTCGCATTGGCGTTGCCGGCACAGATCCCGCCGCCAGACGCGCAGTGTACGGCGAGGCCCACGAAGTCGGTCTGGGCGAGGGCTCGGTCCGCTGTGTTCGGTGGCGCGGCGTTCGATGCCACTGCCTCGCTCCACTCCGGCGAACCCTGGCCGAATACCTTGGTCATGTCGCCGTTCGGACCGGTGCCCGTGTTCTCCAGCACGACGTTGGCCACCGCCGCCGCGCCGAAATCGCATCCGGCGCGGGTGTACGGCACCCAGGGGGCGGGGGTGGTCTTCGGCGTGCCACTGTCGCCATTGACCATGTTCGGCAGCGGGTCTGCCGGCGGTATACCGACGTCGTCGACGAGGTCGGTCCAGTACTTGAAGGACGACGATGATGCGGTCGTCCCGTCGGCCTTGAAGTATCGGTAGGAGTTGGACACGGCTTGTCCGTGCCGATCGGGGTACAGGCCCGTGAGCGTCGAGAGGATGCCGCCACCCGTATGCGAGATCAGCATCGTGTGGTCGTTCGTGAACAGCGTGCCGTTGTCCCGGAGGAAGTTGAGCAGGTGTGGCATCTGCTCGAGATCAGATGGGACGTTCGGGTTGTCCCGCAGGAAGTGCGTGTTGTCGAACTGTAGATAGATGACATGTTTGATGTCGCCTTGCGCTGAGTTCAGCTGGCATCCAGAGGCTGCGGGGCCCTGCTGCGCCCCGGCCGTGCCCACTGGTGCGACCGACAACACCGCTACCACGAGCGCCGACGAAGCGGCGGCCGCCAGGTGCCTTCGCCGAATGGTCATTCCGATACCTCCAACCGGAATCAGGAGAGACCGCAGAGTCCGCGGGGGCCGTGCATCGGATCGTCAACCGGGACATCGATCTTGGCGCTGTCGCACACGCAGACTCGCTACCGGCGGATGCTACGCCCATAAGCTCGAACGATCAGGGCGAATGTGGAGAATGATCGCTGTCGGGCGGGGCGGATGAGAGCTGAGACGTTGTCCGGTCGGTGTGGCGGCATCCTCTTGCGCGTCAAGAAGATCCCACACGCGCACCTGCTCGGTGAGCAGCTGGCCGAGGCCCTCCGGCCGGCCGTGCACGTACGATGGCACCGTGGCGTCCTTCTGGGTCCTGGGGACGCTTTCGACTTGTTGGGTCAGGCGCTGGACCGTCGGATGTGGATGGCGGGGCGGTTGAGCATGGACGCGAGAGCGGCTCACCTTCGCTGTCGAGCGCAGCCCACTAACTCTACGTAGCAACGGAACTGGCCTCGACCCGCCCACATGGGTCGAGGCCAGTCTCTTGTGGACAGTGCGGCTCGCGCGCCGGGCAGAAACACCTGAGGATGGTACCGAACCAAATCCCAATCTGGTACCATCGCGGCATGACGATCCAGATCGCCGTCCGCCTACCCGACGACATCGTCGCGTTCGTGGACGAGCAAGTGAACTCCGGCGCGGCGACCAGCCGCGCCGCCGTCGTTGCGCGCGCCCTGGAGCATGAACGGCGCCGGGCCGCTGCTGAGCGAGACGCCGCCATCTACGCGGCCACCGCGCAGCCTGGCGATCTGGACGAACTTGCCACGTGGGCAGCCACTCGTCCTATGGATATCGACTGATGCGGCCGATCCACCTTGCCTCCCTGGACAAGACCCGCCCGGTGCTTATCCTCACTCGGGCCCAAGTGCGCCCATACCTCAATGCGATCACCATCGCCCCCATCACCAGCACCGTGCGAGGGCTGTCGACCGAGGTGCCGGTAGGACGGGCCAACGGCCTCGCTCACGAGTCCGTCGTGTCGTGCGACAACATCACGACCATCCCGCGCGCCGCGGTTGGGCGCCATCTCGGCTATCTGTTGCCAGCCCAGGAACACTCACTCGCCCAAGCGATAGCGGCCGCCTACGACCTCGATCTGTAGCCACCCATCTGCGGCGACCCGCCTACGCCGAGGACTACCACCAGCAGTACCTTTCAAGTCAGAAAAACCCCAACGGGTACTGCAACCACGGCCCCAACGGCCTGACCTGCCCCGTCGGCGTAGCTAGGACTCCGTCCGCGGCGCATTAGCGCAACGCCCCAGACAGATCTGGCCTCGACCCGCACAGGGCCGAGGCCAGAATTTCAATCGATCGGCCACGCTAATCGGCGAGCGTCGAAGGATCGAGGCACGCTTTTGGTACGGTCCGCCGGTGCGCGTAGGTGTTTACATCGATGGATACAACCTTTACTACGGCGCCCGCGGGCTGTGCGGGCGCGGCACGCCTGGCTGGCGCTGGCTCGACATCAGAGTGATGGCCGCACGTGTTGTCGGACGAGTCGCCAGTTGGCGGACGGCGTACATCGATCGGATTGTGTACTGCACGGCCATCATCGACGCCGCGAGCAATCAATCGGGGTTCACCGACCAGGACGTCTATCTGAAGGCGCTCACCGCTGCAAAGTCGGCAGACCACATCGCATACGGCACCTACGTCTCGAGAGTGAAGTACGCGCCGCTTGCTGTTCGTTCGCAAACTCGCAGTGGCAACCCACAGCTCATACACCCTTCGTGGCCCGTGATGGTTCAAGATGCCGCTGGCAATGCGATTTCCGATGCGACGTTCATGGTTTCCTACGCTCACCGCGAGGAGAAAGGCACCGACGTCAATGTAGCGTCGCACCTCCTGGTAGACGTTCTGACCAATCGAGTCGACGCCGTCGTGGTGATCTCAAATGACAGCGATCTTGAGTACCCGGTCTCGTTCGCCAGGACGAGAGTTCCCGTCGGAGTGATCAACAGAGCGGATTTGGCCGTGCTACGCTTCTTCCATACACCACCCGGTTCCCCTCGTGGGGCCGGGTCTTTCGTGCCTACCGGCCTTGATCGTTTTCCCGACAGCAGCCGGTACCACCAGCAGTACCTGTCCGATTCAAAGAACCCGAACGGCTATTGCAACCACGGCCCCAACGGCCTGACCTGCCCCGTCGGCGTCGCCCGGGTGTCGTCCGACCTTCACCAGTCTCTTGGACAGAGCCGGCCGCCACCCCAAAACGGGACGACAACCGTACGGATCGGTCGCCGCACGTGGACCCGTGACGGACCCGCACCACCACTCCCCCGCCAACATCGACGTGGAAATTTCCGGCCTGAGGTGTCGTATCCGCCCGGCGCCGTTCGTAGCGAAGATGGAGGCAGACAAAGGGTCCGCCCGAGACGAGGGAGCAGACATGGCCGAGTACCTCATCTACTTCAACCAGCAATGGGTGGGTGACCACACTGAGGAGTGGTTTCGCGGGCGCGGGCCACTCGCCATGGCGGTCGTGGACGAGATCAAGGCGGCCGGGGCGTATGTGTTCGCCGGGGGCCTGGAAGAGGACGGCCCCATCTTCAGTGCCGACGCGACGAGCGGCACATTGATGTTCACCGACGGGCCCTACGTCGAAACCAAGGAGTGGCTGGGCGGGCTGACCGTTGTGGACGTGGCCGACGAGGAAACGGCCCGGATGTGGGCCGGCAAGATCGCGGAAGCATGCGGCTGGCCCCAGGAGGTCCGACGGTTCGGGCGGCGGCCCGCAACCCGGTGATGAGTTGAGTGGGGAGTCGGCGGTCCCAGCTGCGAAGTACTACACCCTGCGCGAGAGTCTAAGAACCCGAATGGATATTGCAACCACGGCCCGAACGGCCTGACCTGCCCAGTCGGCGTAGCGAGGACTTCGAGCGCAGCTCACTGGCCTCCTGAGAGAAACTGGCCTCGACCGCGCACAGGGCCGAGGCCAGATTTCAATCGATCGGCCAGTCTAATCGGCGAGCGTCGAAGGATCGAGTCACGCTCCTCGTAGGGTCCGCCGGTGCGCGTAGGTGTTTACATCGATGGATACGACCTTTACTACGGCGCCCGCGGGCTATGCGGCGCGGACTGCAACCACGGTCCAAACGGCCTCCTCCGTCCGGTCGCCGTTGCTCGGACTCCCTAGCGACTCATTAGCGCACCGCAAACGAGTCTCGTGCGACTTGACAGAGACCTGGGTCCATCTCGCACGCGCGTCGCGGCTCTCGGCGACCGCCGGGCTATGGGATGAGCCGGTACAGGCGGAAGTAACGGTTGTCGATGGGAAGGATCTCGATGTCTCCGAATCCGGCGTCGATCATATAGCGGCGAAGGGTTGCCGGACGCATCACGGCACCCGTCGCGGCCGTCTGTGGATCTCCCATCGCCTCGGGTAAGCAGGACACCACGCTCCATCCGTACGCGTAGCGGTCCCGGTATGAGCCTGGGGCGGAAAAGCTGTCGTCCACGTTTTCGTCGGCCACCACGACTGAGCCACCGTCGGCGAGCAGTGCCCGCGCCGCAGCGAGCACCTCGACGGGGCGTGGCATGTCGTGTAACGCCTCGAAGATCGTCACTAGGTCGTACGGACCGGGCAGGGCCGGGTCGACGGCGTCCAGGACGGAGAAGGTCACCCGTTCGGCCACGCCGACCTCAGCCGCGTGCCGGGTAGCCGCGGTGATGCGTGCGGGCTCGAGATCGAACCCGTCGACGCTGATGAGCGGATACGCCAGGGCCATCGCAATGCTCGACCATCCGGTGCCGCAGGCGATGTCGGCCACCCGCGCTGGTGGCTCTGCATGGAGCCGCCGATCGACGTCGGCGATCGCGGGAAGCCAAGCCTTTCCCAACAGGTTGAGGTAGAGCGCGCGATTCACGTCCCCCACGCCGAGCTCGAGCGGCGGCGGCGGGGGCGGGCGTAGCCCGGCGCCGCTCCGGAAGACCTCCACCAGTTGCGGCAGGCCGCGCCCCGCGTTGAGAATGTCCCGACCCTTGACCGCCTCGTAGTAGACGCTGTCGGGATCCGCGAGGACGCGGATATGCCCCGGCGGGAGCCGGTAGGAGCGCTCAAGCGGTGCCGCCGGCGCGTGGTCGACGGTGATGAGCCCGCTGGTGGCGTGATGCTCCAGCCATTCCCTGACGAGCCGCTCGGTTGTGCCGGTGCGGGTGGCTAGCTCGGTCGATGTGGCCGAGCCAAGGTCTGAAAGTGCACGATAGAGCCCGAGCTGCTCCCCGAGGTAGACGGTGTAGAGCTCGAGCGCTCCGATGGCATCGTGATGCAGGCGCTCGATAAGCGCGATCGTGGCCTCGTCCTCGGCGACATTCGCGGACGGCGTTTCCTGATTGGTCATCGCGATCTCCCTTCGCCATGAATGCTAGGGAAGTGGTGCCGCTGGCCGCGTCGGGCAAAACAACCAAGCGAGGGTACGGCCGGAGTATGGGTCATTTCATGTATTTCGGCGCCATGATCCGTCTCGACGTCGCCCAGGTCAAGCGGGCGTCACTGCCGATCGCCCGCCTGGAGGGCTTGCTCGCACCCGCCGGCGCTCTCGTCTGTGGCGCCTCGGTAGCACGCGGACTTCCACATTGGACGGTTGTTGTCGTCGGGTGAGATGCGCCCGACAAGCCGTTCACGGAGGATTCATCTCGTCCAGGGCTTCATTGGTTCGCGGGTCGCTTAGCTCGGTTCCTTGTCGAGGAACCCAAGGGTGACCGCGGCGAAGAGCGGTGAGGTGCCGACGTTGTAGTGGGTCAGCCCGGGCAGGATTGCTAGCGCGTGGCCGCCGGCCGGTCGCCCCTCACCCATCCAGCCGCCGTCGCGCAGTCCGCCGTCCAGCAGTTTGAAGACCTCGACGTAGTGGCTCGGCGGAGCCATGTCCGCGTCGGCGGCGACGATCAGGGTCGGGACCTGAAGGCCGCGCACCTCCTCGGTGTAGTCGAAGTCCTTCGCCATCAACGCGCCCATCTTGTCCAGCAAGCCGGGGGAAGTCCTCAGGGCGGGGTGCAACCTTCTGGTAGAGCTGGTACATCGGGGTGTCCTTCATGAACTCCGCGGCGGCCGAGTTCACCTGGCCCTGCTGCACCCGCATGTCTGCGTAGATCGCATCGCGCGTGATGTTCGCCGCCGCCATCACGAGCTTGCGAACCTTGGCCGGGTACTTCACCGCGGTCTGGAAGGCCACGCCGCCGCCGAACGAATAGCCCACGACGTCCGGCCTGTCCAACGCGAGGTGGTCGATGAGGGCCGCGATGTCGTCGGCGATTAGCCCGAGTTCGATCGGCCGGTCGATGTCGGCGGTGCGGCCGTGGCCCTGTAGGTCAACGGCGATAACCTGGTGGTGCTCCGCGAGGGTGGGAAGTATCGGGCCGAACATCTCGCTCGAAGCGAGCCCACCGTGGAGCAGCATCATCGGCTGACCAGCCCCGTGGGTCTCGTAGTAGAGGTTGATGCCATTGACCTCGGCGTATTGGCCCGAGCCCATCGCCTCTGATGTCCAATCGATGGAAGTCACGATGCTGCCCCTCGTATTATCGACCGTGCTCCTTCATGACCACCCTAACGAATGCCGTGTTTACGGCAACTCGAAGTCGAACTGCTGAACCGTTCGAGACTGTCGTTCGTTCGACCGTCCCAGGTCTAGCGACGCCAGCTAGACTCGTCTTCCGCATGATCAACAACTAAGTACTTGTTCTGCGGCGCCGCCTGGGTGGTCCTGGGCGGCGCTTCTCGTTGTCCAGCAACGCTGCTCGCGGGCTGACGGGAGGGTTGCGGCGGCGACCACACGGGTGGTCGAGGGCTGCGTAGGGACAACCATGCTCTTGGTTTCGGGGTATCGTTCGCCGGATGGTGGTGTCCGAAGCTCTAGGCTGTAGGGACAATGTATGTGAAGCGTGCAGTGGTGAAGCGTGGCGAGAACAGCTACGTGTACTTGCGGCTGGTTGAGGCGTACCGGGATGACGGCAAGGTCCGTCACCGGGTGATCGCGCACCTGGGTCGCGAAGACGTGTTGAAGGCGTCGGGACAACTCGACCAGCTCGCGGCGAGCTTCGCCCGGCTGGACCCGCCGCCGTGGGGCACCCGCCGGGAGGTCGGGTCGCTGCTGCTGGTGCGCCACTACCTGCAGCGGCTGGGACTGGTGAAGATCGTCGACGAGGCGGTCCCGCAACGCGGCCGTGCCCAGCTGACGCACGGTGAGGTGGTCGCCGCGTTGACTGCCAACCGGCTCTCGGCCCCGGCCCCGCTCTACGACGTGGCCGGGTGGGCGTCTTCGGCCGCCGTGCACGAGCTGCTCGACGTGCCGGCGGCGCTGCTGGGTGATGACCGGCTCGGTCGGGCGCTGGAAGCGTTCGCCCCGGTGGCAGCGTCGGTGCGGGGCGCGGCGATGCTGGCCGCGATCGACGTGTTCGGGACGGACGCGGCCCGACTGCATCTGGACCTGACCACACTGACCGTGTCCGGCGCCTATCCGGGCTCCGACCTGGTCGGCAAAGGCTGGAACTCCTCACGGCAAGTGCAACGCCAGGTGCGGGTGCTGGCCGCAAGCAGCAGCACCGGCGTGCCGCTGTACGTGCATCCCCATCCCGGCAGAGCGGCCGAGCTGACCTGCCCGGGCCAGGCCATGGACGAACTGGCCGCGCTGCTGCCGCCCGGGCTGCTCGTGGTGGCCGACTCCGCCCTGGGCCACTGGAAGAACCTGCGCGAGGTCGACCGGGCCGGGCTGCGTTTCATCGTCCCGTTGCGGGAGAGCACCGGGTACTTCGACCGGTTCCTCACCGAGGTCGGCCACGATGGCCTGCGGCCGGTTCGCTACGTCTCGCGCCGCGAACAGCACCTACCCGCTCACCGGCGCACCCACTACCGCGGGGCGCTCCGCGAATGGGAGGTCACCGACCCCAAGACCGAAACCGTGCATCGCTTCCGAGTCGCCTACATCTGGTCCTCTGAAGAAGCCCGATCGGTGGCCGAAGCCCGTGAACGGGCCCTGGCCAAAGCCGAAACCGACCTCGCTCGCGTCCATCGTGGACTCGGCGGACAGCACTACCGGACCGCGGAGCAGGTTCAGGCCCGGGTCAACCGCATCATCGGCCCGAACGTGCACGGGCTGCTCAGCCTCAGCGTCGGCAGCGACGACGGCAAGCCCACCCTCACCTGGCAACGCGACCAGACGGCCATCGACGCCACCGCCCAACACGACGGCATCTACGCCCTGGCCACCAACCTCCCCGGCCGAATCACCGCCACCACCGTGCTGGGTGTCTACAAAGACCAGCACCTCGTCGAACTGGCCCACCGAGCGAACAAGAGTGTCCTCAAGGTCCGGCCGATCTTCCTACACAACGACGACCGCATCACCGCACTGGTCAGCATCGTAGGCCTCGCCCTGCTCATCTACGGCCTCATCGAAACCGACCTACGCCAAGCCCTCGGCCCTGACCAACACCTACCCGGCCTACTCCCCGAAGGCCGCGCCGCCCGCCCCACCAGTCGCAACATTCTCGCCGCGTTCCAGGGACTCGGCGCCACCTACACCCCCAACGGACTACGCCTTGACCGGCTCACCCACACCCAACGCGCCATCCTCGACCACCTCAACATCGCCCCACCCTGGCCCGAACAAAGCCAGGGGTAGGCCGATCAAAGTGCGGAAAACGAGGCTAGAGGTAGATACTCAGCCGCGCCGCTCTCGTTGCGCGCGCCCTGGAGCATGAACGGCGCCGGGCCGCTGCTGAGCGAGACGCCGCCATCTACGCGGCCATAGCGCAGCCTGGCGAACTCTATCATCCATAGTGGACGGTCACCACATGCCGGAAGCGGGTCTCCGTTTTGCCGTGTCGTCGTCATGCCCCAACCCCCAGGAATGCGGCTGTCGCTTGCTGGGGCCCAGGTCGTGGCGCACCCCGAGCGAGTCGCTCGACGTCCCCGAGGTTACGCATCCGACGGCCGATCGCAAGACTGTGAGGTATGCGTCGCGATGGACACTCCGATGAAAACGTCACAGTCGTGCGAGCGGGGGTGAACGGAGCGGCCGACGTCACTACGGGTCTTTCGGCGCCGGGCCTAACAATCCCCGCGACGGCGTTGATCGGTCGGGCTCGTGACCTGGAGGTGGTCACGGTCCATCTGCGGCGGGCCCTGGTGGTCACATTGACCGGTCCGGGCGGTGTGGGAAAGACGCGTCTGGCGCTCGAGGCCGCGCGACGGCGGACTGTCCGTGCTGACGGTGGTGTATGGCTCGTCGATCTGATGACGGTTACGCCCGGGGCCGACGTGGCCAGCGAAACGGCGCGGATCCTCGACATCGGAGGTGTGACCCACGACGCGGCGCGGGGAGCGTTGAGTCGGTCCCTCGGCGACCGTCACGGGCTCCTTGTCTTCGATAACTGCGAGCACGTGATCGAGGGGTGCGCCGAGCTCGCCTCGGCGTTGCTCGGGGCCTGTCCGCACTTGCGACTGCTCGCCACGAGCCGCGAGGTCCTCAGTGTGACCGGTGAGTTGGTCGTGACGGTCGATCCGCTTGGCGCGGAGGACGCGCGCCGTTTGTTCGTCGAGCGTGCCACACCGGAAGCCGGGCTTCGTTCCGTCCGAAGAGGACGACGACGCCATTGGTGCCCTGTGGAAGCTCGACCGGTTGCCGCTGGCGATCGAGCTGGCAGCGGCGCGGGTCAATGCGATGTCACCGATGGAGATCTCCGCCAGCCTCGACCACCGGCGGCTCGAGCTGGGCGGTCGCCGGCGAGCCGCACCGACGCGTCACCGCACGGTGCGGGCGACGATCGAGTGGAGCTATCGACTGCTGGATCCCGACGAGCACAGGGGGCTCCGGAACCTCGGCGCGTTCGTAAGCAGTTTCGACGCCGCCGCGGCTGAAGCGGTCGCCTATGTGAGCATCGACGTGCTGGCCAGGCTGGTCGACAAGTCGCTGGTGACCGTGGTGGAGATGCGGGCGCAGGGCACGCGATATCGGCTGTTAGAGACCGTTCGCGAGTTCGCATCTGGGCTTCTCGCCGAGACCGGCGATGCCGATGATGTGCTCGCCCGCCACCTAAACCACTTCTCTTCCACGAGCCCGCCGACTCAGGGGTCGCCGTCGCGCGTTGCCGACCGGGTGATCGCGTCGCTCGGGGAGGACTACAGCAATGTACGAGCCGTTCTGGAGTGGGCGGCAACCAACGACCCGTGTGGCGGGTTGCGCCTGCTGGCAGGTACCGGCGACCTGTTAAGCATGCTCGGCCACGCCGACGGTTGGAGGCTGGCCGACAAGCTGCTCCAGCGGTGCTCCGCGCGGGATCGGCGTCGCGTCATGGTCCAGATCACGGCCGGTGTCATCGGTTTCCAGCACGGTCCGCTCGACGTCTCCCAGGCTGTCTTGGCCGAGGCGGCGGAGTTGGCGGCAGAACTCGGGGAGGACGGTTTGTTGGGCTGGGCCGCAACGTTCCTTGGGCTGACCGACGTGCTGGCAGGACGCGTCGAGTCGGGGCGCCGGAGGCTCGAGTCGGCCCAGCGCATCCACCGTGACCATGGTGAGTCGGTTGGGGAATCGCGTGCGACCGGGGTGCTCGGGCTCGCGTACGCCATCGAAGGTGAGTACACGCACGCCCGCGAGCTGGTGGATGCGGCGCTTTCGACCTGCATTGGCGAGGGCGACCGGTGGGGCGAGGGCCATCTGCACACCTATCTCGGGATCATCAGCGAGCACCTCGACGACCTGGCGGCGGCGTCCAGACACAACCGCACCGCGATCGAGTGCTTCCGGCCATTCCGGGACTCGTCGCTGCTGCCGACGGCGTTGGCCAGCCAGGCGAGCGTCATCGCGCGACGCCATGCGGCCCGAGCTCTCAAGGTCGTGGCCGCGGCACGCGCCATCAAGGCCAGGGTCGGCAGCGACTTTCCACCGTTCTTCCGTGAACGCGTTGACCGGGTTCAGGCGGTGGCGGAGTCGGCGCTTGGTGCCGACGCAATCGCGTTGTGGAAGGAGGGTTTCCGACTCGACCGTGACGAGGCTATCCGGCTCGCCTTCGGGGACGACGGCATCTCGCCCACCGTCGGTTAGCGGGTTGAGCGGGCGCGAACAGGAAGTGGCGCGTCTGGTCGCGGACGGACTCCCCAACAAGGAGATCGCTGACCGACTCCATCTGTCGGTTCGGACCGTCGAGACCCACATCCGCCACGTGCTGACCAGGCTCGGCCTGCTCATCCGGACACAGCTCGCGACTTGGGCGCGCGATCGGCTCGGCTCGGCTAGCTCGCGAATACGTGGTTGCTCAGTAGTCGCACTGATGACCCGAGTTCTCCACCGGCTGATCGTTGTGCGTATGACCCATCGCGGACGTTGCCGCGGCGCCTGAACGTGGCAGTACGCCGAGGCCCATGACATTCAAGGAGAGTGATCGGCATGTGCACCGACGATAAGGCCACCGGCCTTCTGCACCAGCCCGATCCCCAGGTTCTGCACGATTTCGAGCCCGGGGCGGTCTTCGACCTCGAACCGGTCGACTCGGTCACAGTGACGACACTGATGGACAATGTGACCGACGCTTTTATCCCGGATCAGGGACCGGCCCACCGGCCACCGCTGCCCATCTTCCGGTGCGGCCGCGAGCCGGCGATGACCATGAAAGGACGCGACGTCCCCGAGGTCCCATTGACCGATGGTGGATTCTCGGGCCTGGTGGACGTGGTCAAGAACGGTGCCCGCCACCAAATCCTCTTCCACGCCGGTACCACCCCTGACGGCGTAGCCGAGAACGTGCGCCGCCTCGAGCTCGACCCGTCAGCTATCGAAACCATCATCTGCAGCCACGGCCACTTCGACCACACCACCGGACTCGACGGCCTCATCCGGCGGCTCGGAACAATCAACCTCCCGGTGCTTATCCACCCACACTTCTGGCGTCGGCGCCGTCTGGTCATTCCGGGGCGCGATCCGCAAGAGATCCCCGCCATGAGCCGCCGAGCACTCGTCGACGCAGGATTCGAAATCATTGAGGAGCAGTAGCCCAGCCTCCTTTTCAACCGATCCATCCTGGTCACCGGAGAAGTACCCCGTACCACCGGCTACGAGTCCGGATTCCCACCACAGCAGGCCTGGCTCGACGGCCGCTGGCAGCCCGATCCCCTCGTCCTGGAAGACCAGGAACTCATCGTCGACATCAAAGGCAAGAGCCTCCTCGTGATCACCGGCTGCGGCCACGCCGGGATCGTCAACATCTGTCGGTACGCCCGCCGCCTGACAAACGAGCGTCCCCTGTACGCGATCATGGGCGGTTTCCATCTCAACGGACCGATTTTCGAGCCCCTTATCCGCCGGATCCTCGACGACCTTGGCGACCTTGCTCCCCGTGTCGTCATCCCGGCCCACTGCACCGGATGGCGGGCTCAACACGCTATGGGTGCTCGATTTGGCGAGGCGTTCATCCCAAACACCGTCGGCACACGCTTCGAACTCTGACCGCTCCGTTAGGTGGCGGCCGCACGATAAACGGATCGGCAAGGGACGCCTGGTGCTCCCACCAGCGGTCGTGCCGAGGGGCCGAGGTCTGTCTCTTGTGGACAGTACGCTCTGGCCCGTCGAGCGCCGCCGTAGCGTGGTACCCATGTCAATCCCGAACTGGCACCGTCGCGCGGTCGCCGTCGATGGTGTAGCCGTTTTGTCGCGTGGCTGCGGGCGGTGGCGACGGCGTCGGCGAACCCGACCAGCGCGATGCCGAGCCCGGCGAGGGCGAGTCTGGTCCATAGTTCGAGGCTGATGCCGAGTACGCGAAGCCGGGCCGGCCGGGTGGGATGTCGCCGACCAGTTGGTGCCGAACTGGCCGAGGTCTAGCACCACGGATGCGCTGACGGCGAGCAGGACGACGACCTGGCTGGCTGGGACACGTGGCAGGAACCGTTTGAGGACAACGAATGCCGCGAACATCGCGGCGGACAGCGCGACAGTGGGGCCATCGCTCTGACCGAGCTTGCGGATCACCTGCCACAGTTGCGGGAAGAAGCCGTCGGCGTCTATGGCGGAGCTGTTGCGCTCGGCGGGAACGGATTCGTGGCCGCGTTCGCCGGCGGCATCTTATTCGGCTCGGCCACGAATCGCCGCCTGGCCAAACCCGTCGAGTTCACCGAGACACTCGGAACGCCGCTGTCATTCCTCGTGTGGTCGCTCTTCGGCGCGCTATTCGCAGGAGAGCTGCTCACGCACGACCTTTCCACCAGGCCGATCCGCTACGCGCTGCTGAGCCTCACCGTGATCAGGGCGGTGCCGGTCGCGATCGCGCTGATCGTGACGCACCTGCGATTGTCCACTGTGGCATTCATGGGCTGGTTCGGCCCGCGCGGACTCGCCTCGGTTGTTTTCACCCTCATCGCCCTGGATGAGTTCGACCAGGCCGGCGCGGTTCGATGCTCGTGCAAACCGCCACGTGGACCATCCTGCTCTCCGTGGTGCTACACGGCATCTCGGCGCCGCCTCTGGCCGCCGGGTACGGCGCCTCGATCGCAAAGGCCGGCAACATCCCGGAAAAGGCGCCAGCGGGCGAGCCAGGAATCCGGCTCCGCGACCTAGCGGGACGCCGTACGGCTCGAACGCAGGAGCAAGCGTCGGCATAAAGCAGCTGGCCGCGAGTCGGACGCCGGCCGGCCACTGCCAGCCGCCCAACCTCTGTGAAGGCGCTGGAGATCGCCCGAGCCACATTCTAAGCGCGTCTGACTCCGAGCCAGGCCAACACCGTCCACATTTGACCGCGGTCCGAGCCCGCCGGCGCCGCCCCGTCTACCGTGGTACCTGTGGTGCCCCAGGATGGCGGGACGAACTTGACCTCCCCCGGCCAGCGACAACTATTGGGTCCAGGATCGAGCGGACTCTTCCCGTCGGGCCGACCGAGTCTCCTTCGCGCATCGTGCGAGACAGTCGCCACGATCGGGGTACGGTTCATTGAAGACCAACTGGGATCGGGTACGGCCGGTGGTTCACAATGCGGGGGACATGGGAGTGACCCGCCCCAGGGCGACCTCACGGCAGGCTCTTGTCTTCTGGGGCACCTATGCGGTCATCGTTGCGACTGGCGGCGCGCTGGTTCTCCTCTCCATCCCGGGAACGTTGCGTTTCGTGCCCGAGGCGCCGGTCGAGTTCTGGCTGCTATCCATCCTCGCGCTCCTGGTTGAGCTGAGCCCGCTCACTATTCCGCACGAACGTCGACAACCCACCCGGCTGACAGTCTCCCTGTCCCTAACCTTCGCGATCATGCTGTTGTGGGGGTCGGCGGTCGCCATCGTGGTGCAGACACTCGCCCTCGGTGTGGCCGCGCTGCGAGAACGCCGGCCGTTGACCGAGTTCGTTTTCGACGTCGCAAGATTCAGCTTGGCGTTCCGGGTCGCGAGCTGGGCGGAGGGTCGGATCGGCGGAGAAGCGACGCTCGGCATGGACATCGACGAGTTCGGCCTGGCGACTGTGGTGTTGGTGCCGCTCGTGTGGTTCCTTGTGGACAACGGCGTGATCGCCGTGATGCTGACCGCGGCTGGGCGGGCGTCCTGGCGGAGGTGGGCGGGGCCTTCGCTGTACTACTACCTGGCCGCGACTGCGGGCCTGCTGATGCTCGCTCCGGCGCTGATCACCGCGCCGACGGGGTGGGCGGTGGCCCTGCTTGCCGTTCCGTTCGCCCTGTTCGTTCTGGTGTCGCGCGTGCTCCGTGCCCAGGAGCGTGACCTCAATCGCGATCCGTCATCCCAGCTGCAGAACCTGCGGGGCCTCGCAGTTTCGGTGGACCGGCTCCTCACCCCCGGGTCGCCGACGTCCCTCACGCCGCTCCTCGGCTTGCTGCTCGTCCGGCTGAGCGGGCTCGGCGATATCACGAAGTCCTTTGGTGGGCTGGTCGCAGACCACCTCGTTGATCGGGTCGGGGAGCTCCTCACCGCCGTCACGTCAAGCGACGCTGTCATCGGCCGAGTCGCGTCGGCCGACGTTGTGGTGCTACTGCCCAACGCCGACATCGGCCGTGTCGAGCGCGTCGCCGACAGGATCGCCGGTGCCCTGATGGCACCGATCGACGTGGACGGCGTTGCGCTACAAGTCCGGCCGATCATCGGCATCGCGATGGCGCCGGCCGACGGGACCGAACTCGGCGCACTGATCGCCCAGGCCGAGAGGGCCGTTATGGACGCCCGACGGACGGGGGCGATGGTCCGAACCATCCCCGCCGGCGACGAGATCGAAGCCCGGCGCCGCCTTTCTCTACTTGCCGACCTCCGCGCCTCGATCGAGCAGCCAGGGCACATCGACGAGCTGTTTGTGCTCTACCAGCCGCAGGTCCGGATCGAGGACGGGCAACTCGTCGGCGTGGAGGCGCTGGTTCGGTGGCGACACCCCGAGCGCGGCCTGGTCGACACCGCCGACATGATCCTGACCGCCGAGGCAAGCGGTATCATTCGGCTGCTCACGCTGCGAGTCCTCGACGAGGCCCTCGCGCAGCTCGAAGCGTGGAAGGCCGCGGGTTTACGGCTCCGCGCGTCTGTGAACATCAGCGCGAAAGACTTCGCCTCGACCGAGTTCGCGGATCAGGTTCAGCTCCGCCTGATCCGCCACGCGCTCGCGCCGGAGCAGCTCGAGCTTGAGATCACCGAAAGCGCTCTCGTGACGGCGACGCCCAGCGTGGACCGGACCGTCGCCGACCTGGTGGCTATGGGCGTCGGGTTGTCACTGGACGACTTCGGCACCGGGTTTGCGTCACTCGCACAGATCCGGCGGTACCCACTGCGCGAACTGAAGATCGATCGGTCGTACGTCGCCGCCATGACCGCGAGCCTGGCCGATCGAGCCATGGTCACCGCGATCAGCCGGCTCGCATTTGAGCTCGGCCTACGGGTCGTCGCCGAAGGCGTCGAAGACGCGGGCACCGCCCATCTGCTCGGCGAGATCGGCCCGATCATCGGGCAGGGTTGGCACTTCGGCCATCCGATGTCCGGGACGGACCTCCTTGCCTGGATTCACGCCAGGCCGGACAACCAGTGGGTCGCGGGCGGGGCCGATCAGTGATGGTACGACCGGGGGCGGTCGCCGTTCTAGGTCGGTCCACACAGGACATGATGCCTCGCAGCTCGCCGCCGGTCTCCTCGATCATGCGGTCAGCGCCTCCTCCAGGCGAAGGTACGTCCACTTCGGACAATCGGCGCACCGACGGCGTCGCAGCCGTCAGTGATGTATTAGTTTACCTAGTTCGATGTCCTGATGGTCGTCGACTTCCGCGCGGTGCGAACCTGAAGTGGCATCTCCGAGCCACCATCACGTCCTGGTCGCGGTGCGGTGGGGGTGAGGTCGTCGGAGTTAGGCGTCGTTGTTCTTCGCTGTGTACATCGCGTGATCGGCTCGGCTGATCAGCTCATCTGGGTCAGTGTCGTTATTGGCGTGGGCTGCGCCGGTGCTGACGCCGATGGTAATGGATGCGCCGGATAGGACGACGGGACGTGAGAGGGCATCGATAATCCGCCGGTTGATGGTCTGAACTTCGTCCGGGGTGGTGTTGCGGAAGAGGATCACGAACTCGTCGCCGCCGAATCGGCTAACCAGGTCGTCGGCTCGTACGCATTCCCTGAGCCGCTGGGCTACTTCGATGAGGACCTCGTCGCCGTGGTCGTGGCCGAAGCCGTCGTTGACGGCTTTGAACCGGTCGAGGTCGCAGAAGAGGACTGAGGAGCGTCCGCTGCGCCCGAGTGCATCGCCGAGCTGTGTGACGAACTCTTTCCGGTTGGGCAGCCCGGTCAACGCGTCGTGGGCTGCGTCGTGCCTGAGCGCTTGTTCAGCTCGGTCTCGTTGGGTGGAGAGCTGCCCGATGCGCACGATGACGAGGGTCGTGATGGTGGCACTGGAGACGACCAGGACGAGGCCGTCTTGGTTGCCGCCAGTGATCTGCTGTGCGCCGATGATGACCGGGACGATGGCCACGGCAAGGCCGAGGAACACGAGCCGTCCGAGGGATAGCGTGTCGGGCCGCACGGGTGCCGGTGTAAGCAGCTGCGAAGCAGTGGGGTCGAGACTGAAGAGACCGATAGCGGTGTATGAGCCGACGAACATCATGCCGGTGGCGGTGGTGAGCTGTTGGTCGGTTGTCACCGCGATGATGAGGGTGCCGGTGAGCCCGAGAGCGATTGCTGCGATGAGTGGACGAAGGGCTGTGACCGGGCGTCGGATGACGAGCTGGCCCAATGCCCCGAGCACGCCGCAAAGGGCGAAGACGAGGACGCAGAGGGCTAGCTTGGCCGAACCCACTTGGTAGTCAGGCAGCAGATGCGGGCGGAGTACGAGGTGCCAGAGCACCCCGGCCAGGGCCAACGCGCCGATGGACGTGTCGACGATGCTGCCCAGGTTGTGGCGTCCCTGTTGCAACAGGAGCACCAGCGCCGCCGCCAGAAAAAGGACGTTACCCACGGCATCGGCGGGTCCATTGACGGACACGGCGGTGCCGCGTGCGGACAATGACATGACGTTGGCGACGTCGGTGGCGACAAGCGCGGCGAGCAGAAGCAGCCAGAAGCTCCGGTGGCCGGGGTTGATCGAGATCAGTGCCGCGAGCACGGCCACGAGGGCGCCGAACGATGCGAACAGGAAAACGGCGTTGCGGCCCGCAGTGGGCAGCAACGGGTACAGGGCGACCAGGATCAGGGAGGTGACCAAGTACCCGCCACGTACCTTGTTGACTCGATGCGTCCGCGCGCTGACGGTCGAGCGTTCATGACGTACAGCTCCGCCTGGACGCGATGCGCGATTGTCCATCGGCGTCCCCTTCGATCTTGAGCCTAGCGAGCGGCGGCGTGCTGGTCGGGCCATCTACTGGATGACGACGAGGGTTCACCCGGGCGCGAACGCGGCGCAAGGGTTGCTCTTGGCCTCGATGATTCGCGCCTAGTCCTCTCGTGCTCGACGCTGGGACCCTGCCGAAGTGCTCCGCGTCCTTATCGGCGAAGAGGTCATCGGCAGCGACGCGGACACCCACTGGATGCGGCGCAAGACCGCCGCGTTCCCCACCGGCAAGACGTTGGCGTCGTGGCGGCCCGAAGAGTCGTTCATCCCCCGCAGTCACCCAGAACGCACTGACCACATTGGAGTAGATCGGACGACATGAGAACCTCGCCATGGCCGGGCCCGTCAGGCATCGCCAAGAGTCACTTCGTCGAAGCCTGGCCCACGCCGCGATCCAGAACGACCTGCGCGTCGCGGCCGCCGCAGGCTTGTCGTCGAGATGGCCGCCCTTCGAAGCGTCAGGGCTCCATCCCTTGGGGGAACGGCAGTGACCCTAGGTGCAGCCTTACAGTCGACCACGGCGACTGCTCAGGAGCGCGAGAAGCGCCGCCGAACCTCGTGGAACGGGATGACCAGTGAATAGCGAGTGCGAAGAAGAGCCCGACAGCGACGGCTGGCCAGACAAGTCCGATGAGGATCGCAGCGCCGTAGCTGATGAGGATGGTGAGCAGCTGCCCTCTTCGGCGCAGCGGGTCCGTGCCGTGTGTTTGTGGACGAAGAGATCCTCGCGGCGTGCGTACGCCACGAGGGGTACCCCAGGAGGCGGATGACCAGGAGCGTCGACCCGTACAGCGCCACGGCCACCCGTTCGCCCTCGGTGTGCTCAAGGCCGTCCGCAACGAGCCGAGTGTGAAGAGGACGCTGGGCTTGCTGTGGTTGGTAGTCATGGACTAGCGCTCTCCGGCGTGAGTTCTGCGAGCAGGGCGCGGACGCGGGCGTCGGTCTCGTCACGGAGTGGTCGCACGTGGCCGATGGGAAGTCCGTCCGGGTCGGGGAGATCCCAGTTGAGGTAACGCTCCCTCCACGTGCGCGATCACCAACGCCAGACGGCGGAGGCGGCGTCGTAGTCAGAAGCGCACTCGACCCACTTCAGCCCGATCGGGGTTCCACACTTGTCTACGGTAGGGCCTCACAGGAGTTGCACTGAGCACGTTTCCGCCGTCCCGACTGGAAAATCTCAGGGCCTGAGCACCGATGACCTGGCCGTGAGGCAGTCAATAGCGATTGTGTTGATCTAGCTCAATTAGCCAATGACCGCATTGACGGCCGCCTGCCTGTCTAGGTCCCTCGTTCGGTCGGCGCCCGCACGTGCAGCCGCGTGCATCCGCGCGGCCGGTCATGTTGTCGCAATCCGAGCGGGCGATTGTGATGGCAGTCGGGCAAGGGTGCCGACAATCAGCATGATGACGACGATGCCCGCGGACAACCACAGGGCGAGTCCGATCGTTGGGCTGCGCAGGAATGCCCAAGCGGCGAGGACGGCGAACCCGATGTTGACTGCCGTACCGAACCGAGCTGCGAATCGGGGTACCGGGCCGAACCGCAGCTTGGTGCGCTCGAGCCAGTCGGCCCCGGCCTGCTCCGCGCGCTGGCCCCAGTGGCGCAAGAATCGGCCGGCGCGGCCCGGGCCGGATAGCCAAAGCCACACGATGGCGACGACGCATACGATCAGGAGCGCCTCGATCGCGTGGACGAGGTAGCGAAGCAACGTGTCGTACAGCGCGAGCGCTGCGGGCACGTTGAGATTGCGGTTGGCGACGTCGTTTTCGTACGCATTGCGAATGGCGTTCAGGGCGACCAGCAGGATAACCATCAGTACCGCGATCATGACGGCACCGATGAGCGCGGCCCGGCGGTGGCTTGGGGCGAGCCAGATAGCAACGGCGAGCAGCAGCAGCGCGACCAAAGGCAGCCAGGTGGCGAGGTTGTCGAGCAGTCGTACGTACGACTGGATCTGTGGGAGGTTCTCCACGGTCATCACGGGCACCTGGAGCGATACGGCTGGGATCTTGCTGGCCGCGGAGAAACCGGAGTCGATGAGTTTCTGCTTCACCCGTGTGACGATCGGCCCGACCTCTAGGGTGATCTGGTCGCCCTCCGCCTTGACCACGTCCGTGCCGCGGCCGGTGAGCAGGCCGCCTAGCTGCGTGTGGGCCGCAGTGTTGGCATTGACCCACAGTGTCTCGAACCGGGGGCTAGACACGAACTCCTGAACCTTACTGTGAACGAGATTCTGAACGTAGTCATTGACCGGGCCCGCTATCAGGTTTGCGATCGCTGGCGCATTCGGGCGCCCGGTTGCGACGGCGAGCTCATTCACGAGCTCGGGTACGTCAATCTTCGCAATGATCGCGTCACTCGCGCGGGTGGTAACCGCGTCCTGCACAGCCGGCTCAGAGGCGAGCGGCGCGACGGTCGCCACATACTTGCTGGTGTCGATAATCTCGCTGCGGGCGTAGCGGGCTATGACAGACACGGTGACGAGCAGGGCGGCGACGAGCAGCAGCACTACGGCGCCAGTCCAGCGCCAACCGCGGTGTCCTTGCTTCGGTGTGGGCGGCGTTGGCGTGCGGTCGTTTGGGCCATCCGGCGTTGGAGCAGCCTGCGGGGTCATCCCAACTGGTGGCTCGTCGGAGTTCATGAGCCCGATCCTCGCAGGCAGTGGAGCCTGGCGTGTTCAATCGTCGGTATGTGCCGTAAGGGACCATGCCAGTTCCTGTTGGAAGAACTCCCCGCCTGTCAACGACGGCCTATGTCGCACCTCGGAACCAGGCGTTGACGGTGGTTCCATGGTCGGCTTCTTCGACTTTCGGTCAACACACGTGACGCCACACGCGGGACCAAGAACGCAGGCCTGGACTCGTGGACCTGCCCTCACGATCCGGACTCGAGCATTATCGCGCGCCAACCCAGCCGCGTCTGCGGCAGGCGGGCCGTCCGGTGCCTACGGTGAGATTCGGCGAATGTTCGTGGTGCGGCGGTGTTGGTTGGCGGCCGAGACCTTGGCCGACGCGTTGAGCCGCGACTGAACACATCCCGCGGCTACGGGCGCTGGGTCCGCGGTGAGACCACCCATCAGATCTCTCTTTGGCGCGCCGAACCGAGGCTCTGACGTTGGCGGGATCTAGCCGAGCCGAGCTACGCCACTGGCTCGATCTCCCCGACGCGCCACGACTTGTCGAAGAAGGGCTGCGTCGGGCTGTACAGCCGCAGGACGACGAAGTAGCCCTTACTCGGCACGGATTGGATCCAATTACCGTCGGCTACGCCCGCGGGCTTCTCTGGTCCGAAGTAGACGGTGGTCGAGCCGTCCGGCTCGGCCTGGGCGGCCGGGGTCGGGTAGCGCTGGCTGCCGGCTCGGGGGAATCGCTGGGGTGTCTGCAGCATCGACCGGGTCTCGTTGTCGTAGAGGGTCAGCGACCAGAACCGCTCCTGCGGGATGTTGGGCGGCAACGTCACCCGGTAGGTCTTCGCCCCGTCGAAGAGTTCCCTGTTGGCGTCGGTGAAGCCCATCACGTACTGGGAACCGACATTGGTCAGCCGCATGCACATCGCCGGCGTGATGCCGGTGTAGCCGTAGAAGAAAGACGTGCGGGCGTGCAGTTTGCGCGACCCGGTCGGCGGCAGCGGTTTGATGCCGTCCTCGGTGACCAACGGCGGCGGCGTCTCGAACTTGTAGCCACCGACAAAGAGCATGTTCATCCACGACGAGCCCGGGTAGTACTCGAACCCTTCCGCTGCGCGGGGGTCAAACATGAGCACGCGTGACGTCGCGTTGCCGACGGCCGCCGCCTCCGCGAGGATGCGACGCATCCGCTCGTCGGGCTCGAACGGCTTTCCCTTGACGATGCCGATCGCCTCGAGCTGGCCCAGGATTTCAGGATCCGTCGCGTCGGCTGGTTCCCCCTGCACGAGTGCATTCAGCGACTCGAAGAACCGGAAGTCGGACGGGGGAATGGTGTTGAATGCCACACCGCTGGCCTCGATGAACCTCGTGTCCGGCGGCGAGATCGGCGTCCCGGGATGGGCGTCTCCCTCGAGCAGGGTGGCAATGCTCGTGCCGGTTCCGCCGGGGACGTACGGGTACACCTTGAGCGTGTTCTTGATCTTCTCGACCGTCGGCCTAGGATCGCTGTCCTCCATGAACGAGCGCCCCAGCAGGCACACGCGGTGCGTGCGGGAGCGTCCGATGTGGAATCCGCTGTCCGGGAGATCGCCGTCATAGCCCGGCCCGACCAACAGGAACCGGCCGCCCTCGCCGCGGTCCGGTCCTGGCAGGCCGAAGTCGATGACCCACTGCCACCACATGTCGTCGAAGATGCCCAGCGCCAACGGCGGCGTCTCCACCACCATCGGACCGTTGGCCAGGTCCACCATGCCGACGAAGTACACGGTGTCGGCGTTGGCCGTGAGGGAAAGGGACTGTGAGTCCATCAGCTCGGAGAACAGCAGGATCGAGTTGTCCGGCGCGCCCGCGTCGATGAACCCTTGGCGCATCGCGTATGTCGAGGCGCCGGCGAAGGCGTTCAAGAAGACGTTGACCCCGTGCGTGAAGTCGAGGTGGTCATAGACCTTTTCGACTGTGCCGGTGGTTGGCGCTCCATCCGCGAACTCGAGAGTCCCGATGCGTGTGTCCACGGAATCGGGCACGGAAATCGACTGCAGGATCTCTCGCGAGACTACTTGTGTCATGGCAACCTCCCGACTGACCGATGGTCTTGAACGGTCGCGTCGCGAGCGAGCCGTATGGACGTAGGCCAACTCCAACGGCGGGTCGACACCCCGTCAAGCGTTCACAGCATATGCACCCAGGCGGGCCGTCCCGCCCGAAACCGAAGAGACGGCCGTGCCGTCATTCCTCGAACGAAAACCCCCGATCGCACCGGCATCGTGGGCACCTCCAGCCCACCGTTTCCTGGCCGGGGAGGCGCCGTTGGGCGCGGCCCCGAAGGTGCCCAACGCCCGCCTCATCGAACTGTCCGGGACAGCGTTCAACACCGTCTACCCAACCGACTTCGGATACTGGGAACTCGTCAACGAGCTGATCCAGCAGGAACCGCCAGGTTCCGGCGATGCGGAGTTGCTGGGACTGCTCGCCGCGGTCGGGATCATCCACGGCAAGTCCTTCGACCCCGACCAGCGGATGCGCAGGATCCTCCAAGAAGCAGTCGTCATCGGCAACGCCACCGCCCGGACCGTCACATTCGCGCCGCGGGCCGAGGAGGACGTCGCCTACTACCCTGGCTCGCAGAGGTTCAACCGGCTCTTCGAAGGGGGCTACCAGTTCCTCGACCCGCCCCCGCAGGTCACCGCCGAAGGCGTCGTGCCCACCCCGAGCGACGGTGCCCGCAAACTCAACGCGCGCACATGGATGTTCTACATGGCGACCGGCATCACGCCCGCCATCTGCATGCGCCTGACCGGTATCGGCTCGCAGTACCTGATGGCCACGCGCGGCGGCGACGGGAAGTACCTCGACGGTGACCGAAACTACCGGCTCACCCTCCCGCCCGACGTTCCCCGGAGCCGCTTCTATGCTCTACGACAACCAAACCCGCTCCATGCTCCAGACCGGCCAACCCAAACCAGACCTCGGCAGCCAGACGGGCATCGTCGGAACAACCCCGATGGCTGGACAGACATCTACCTCGGACCTACGCCGCCGGTAGGCAAGACCAACAACTGGCTCCAGACCGTCCCTGGCAAAGGCTTCTTCACCCGCGGCGACGCCAAGATCCACCACCAATATCCGTCCGGTGCGAAAAGCCCCAACGGGTACTGCGACCACGGCCCGAACGGCTTGACCTGCCCCGTCGGCGTCGCCCGCACCCCGAGCGCCGCTGCCCACTAGCGTTAGGTAGGGAAACCGACGACCTCCGCGAGACACCATAACGGTGTTGAAGTGGTACCGTTTCAGTATGAGTGCCGAGACGATCACGACTTCCCTCAAGTTGCCGGCCGAGATCTACGAAGCGATCAAGGCCGAGGCCGCCGCCGACCATCGCTCTATCAACGCTGCCATCGTGGTTGCACTGAGCGACCACGTTCGTCGCCGCGAGCGCACGCAGCGGGTCGCCGGCATCGGGGCTGAGATCGCCGACCGGCACAGCGAACTGCTCCGACGGCTCGCTCTGTGACCTCTGGGTCCGTTGAGTACCTCACCGCCGAAGATCTGATCGTTCTGGCCGAGATCATCCTCGGTCAGAAGCCCCTCGTACGTGAGCCTGGCTTACTCGCGTCGGCCGCTGTACGTCCATCCACAGTGGTGTTTGGGGAGGTCGCTTACCCAACCCTGTTTGGCAAAGCCGCAGCGTTGCTCGTCTCAGTCTGCCAAGACCACACGCTTATCGACGGCAACAAGAGACTGGCGTGGGCGGCTGCGGTCACTTTCCTGGCCCTCAATGGCCACCCGGTGCCCGACATTGACGTCGACGCAGCCGAGGCGTTCATGCTTTCGGTGGCCCGAGGCGAACTGACGGAGGTCGCTCACATCGAGGAAAGACTCCGCGCGCTCTACACCCAGTAGCAAGGGTCGGCCCTAGCCGATCTTTTCAGGGTCAGACAATGTGCCGGTACCACCGTCGCGCCAAGAACCCAGCGGGCACTGCAATCACAACCCGCATCACCGATCACCTACCTGCAGGGCAAACAGCTGGACGGCGGTCCGAGTGGCGGCGCGAGGAGTCGCGGTGACGAGAATAGGTCATCGTTCGCTGGACTCGAAAACCCAACGGGTACTGCAACCAAGGCGCCAGTGGACTGACCTGTCCCGTCGGCGTCGCCCGGACGCGACGCCCGAAGGCGCAGCGCATTAGGCGGCCACGTCAACGCCGGCCCAATTTTGACCCCGCTGTTCCGCTTGGGTTCTAGCACTCGTCGCAACACTCCTGCTAGATGGAGGGGTGTGTCTATGGGTAGGCGAGGTCGGAAACGGCAACTTGATGTGGAGTCGCGGTACTGGCAGCTGCTGCTGTCCGGGGTGGGGACGGTTGCGGCCTGTCGGGCAGTCGGCATCACGCGCAAGACCGGGTATCGGTGGCGGGCCGAGAACGGAGGCGTGCCGCCGGTGCGACTGGATGAGGTGAGCCGATGCAACAGATATCTGTCCTTGTTGGAGCGCCAGCGCATCGCCACGCTGCGCGGTCAGGGCCTGGGCATGCGGGACCGGCGAACCGGTGGTTCTGCTCCACGGCGGCATGTGTACCGCTGAGACCTTCGACGCGCAGACGACTGCCTTGGCTGAGCACTACCGTGTCTACCTTCCCGAACGTCGGGGCCACGGTCGCACACCGGACGTGCCTGGGCCGCTCACGTACGACATCATGGCCACCGACACCATCGCCTTCATCGAGGGGCTCGACCTAGGCGCGGTCAAACTGGTTGGTTGGAGCGACGGCGCCGCGATCGCTTTACTCGTTGCGTGGAGACGACCTGACTTGGTGACAAAGCTTGTCTACATCGGACAGAACCTGACCACGGACGGCCTCAAGCCCGCGTTCAAGGCAATGCTCGATGATCTCAGTGTCAAGCACTTGCCGCCCATGCTGGAGGAGCTGTACGCCGCAGTCTCGCCCGACGGCCCCGAGCACTTTGTCGACGTATTTGATCGGCTGAGACCGTCCTGTGCGCAACTATGAAGTGTTTGGTGCATCGATCAGCTGGTGGCGGTGACCATCTTGTGCTGAGCGTCTGCGAGCGCGCCCTTGAGTGCGCTTAGGCCGGGTCCGTCGGCCTCACCCGTCGCGGTGCTGATCGCGCGCTTCACGGCCGGTCTGACTTTCTCCGCCGACGATTTGGGGTATGCGACGATCAGTCCGGCGCCACCGATAGGAATGGTGGCGCCAGCACGTACCTTGAGTTCCTCGGCGGTCAGTCGGTGCAGCAGCATCCCCACGCCTGCACCTGTTGCGGCTCCGACCGCGGTGGATGCCAGTAGCAGCGGCGGCGCAAACAGACCCATGACAAACCCGACGGCGGCCAGTCCTCGGGCGCCCGCACGGACCATGTGGTCGGTCTGCTCCGCCGATAGGTTGCCTTCGAGGTCCCTGCTGACGACCGTGGCGGCGTGCACGTAACCGCCACTGTGTCGGACGGACTCGAAGTCGTCGTGTGCGGCGTCCCGGGATAGGTAGCCGGCGATCAGAACGTCGACTGTCTTGGTATTGAGGGCCATCGTCATTCCTCCTCGAGATTGTCAGCCCGCCTCATCCCGCGAGCGCGTGTGCCGCGTGCCCGTGGTGAGCTGCCTCGTGAAGGGCGCGCTCGTCGCCTGTCGATTCGTGCGGTTTGATGTCGAAGACGACCTTCGTGATCGTTCCCGTGAACGCGAACGGCTTGCGGTCTTCGTAGCTCAGGTCGACCACGCCACCGTTGTCGCAACCGATGTCCATTCCGGCGTATCCGGAGAAGCGCACGGGCACAGTGTGGTCCACGCGTCCGCCGCCGACGGGTTTGTCGTTGACGAACAGAGTCACCTGCCCTCCTGTGGCTGGCTTCGGTTCGTCTGCGGCGAATTGCATGCGTACGTTTACTTCGCCTAAGGGCAACGGTTCGGTGGCCTGCTGCCGGTATATGAATACGCCCATCATTGAGTACGTGTGCGTGAGCCGGTCGTCGTCGACGAAGAGCGAGAACCCGCCGAGGTGGTCGGCCTCGGCAACGATCACTCCCTGGACGCCTTGCGGCGGAACGATCAGGTCTGCGCTAATGGTGTACGAATGGTTGTAGATGCGCGGGATCATTCCCGGCATGACGTTCTGCACGTCGGACCGGAACTCGAACGTGGTGACGTCCGGCAGCGGAGGCAGGTAGCCGAAGAAGGTTCCCAGTGTCGCCAGGAGTGGAAGTACCTGGTACTTCTGAGCCTCGGACCAGAACAGGTCCGTCAGCTCCTTGACCTTCTCGGGATTCTCAGCGGCCACATTTCTGGACTGGCTGAAGTCGTCGGGCAGGTAATACAGCTCGACCGGATCATCGTCCGGATTCCACACACCAGGCCGGTACGGCGCGAGGGCGTCCAGCGTGAGGACCCACGGAATACGGCGGGTTTTCACCGCCAGCCACCAGCCATCCTTGTACATGGCTCGATTGCCGATCGTCTCGAAGTATTGCTGGGTGTGCTGCTCGACGGCGTCGGCGTCGGTGAATGAATCGGCGAGGGTGAAGCCATGCATCGGCTGCTGCTTGATGCCGTCAACATCCGTCGGCGCGGGGATGCCCGCGATGTCGAGCAGCGTCGGGGTGATGTCAGTGACGTGTGTGAACTGCGACCGCAACTGGTTCCTGCTGGTGATCCGCTCCGGCCAGTGGACGACCATGGGGTTGCGGGTACCGCCCAGGTGCGAGCCCACCTGCTTGCCCCACTGGAACGGCGTGTTGCCGGCCCACGCCCATGCCGCCGAGTAATGCGGCGCCACGATCTGGCTGCCCCACGCTTCCATTCCGCCATACCGCTCGGCCAGCTGAAGCTGCATCTCGTCGGACAACGGGAGCCCGTTCTGCATGGTCAGCTCGTTGAAGGAGCCCGTGAGGGTGCCCTCCATACTGGCCCCATTGTCGCCCCAGATCCAGATGATGAGGGTGTTGTCCAGCTCGCCAAGTGCATCGATGGCGTCGATGACCCGGCCGACGTTGTAGTCGGCATTCTCGGAGTAGCCGGCGTAGACCTCCATCTGCCGCGCGTAGAAGGCCTTGAGATTGTCTGGTAGGTCCTGCCAAGCCGGGAACGCGTCGTCCCGCGGCGTCAGTTCAGCGTCGCGCGGTATGACGCCGAGTTGTTTCTGGCGGGTGAAGACCTGCTCGCGCATCTGATCCCAGCCAATGTCGAAGTGCCCCCGGTACTTGTCGGCCCACGCCTGGGACACGTGATGCGGCGCGTGGCTGCACCCGGTGGAGTAGTACACAAAGAAGGGCTTCTGGCGATCCTGCGCGCGTACGCCCTGCAGCCACTCGATGGTCTTATCGGCCATGGCGTCAGGGAAATAGAACGGCTGCTGCTTATCGTAGAAGCCAGGCGGCGTGCCGATGATCTTCTGGTTCTCGGCGAGGCACGGGTCATACTGACTCGAGCCGCCGCCGAGAATGCCGTAGAAGTAGTCGAATCCCCATCCGTTCGGCCAACGGTCAAGGGGCCCAGCGGGGCCCTGCTGTCCGTCAGGGGTCAGGTGCCACTTACCGATGGCCGCTGTGCTATATCCGTTGTCGCGCAGGATCCGTGGCAACGGGGCACAGTCTCTGGGCAAGATGGCGGTGTAGCCGGGAAACCCATTCGAGAACTCACCGATCGAGCCGAAGCCGACCGCATGATTGTTCCGACCGGTCAGCAGCGCCGCCCTAGTCGGGGAGCACAGCGCGGTGACGTGGAACCGGTTGTATCGCAAGCCGCCCTCGGCGAGGCGAGTGTAGTTCGGCGTGGCGATGGGACCACCGAATGTTGCTGGGTTGCCGAACCCGGCGTCATCGATGAGCACCAGCAGCACATTCGGCGCGCCCTCGGGCGCCGAAATCGGGGCGATCGTCGCCCAGTCAGGCTCCGATCCATCCAGTGTCCTGTCGACCCGGCCGTGGAACGGCGCGCGGCGGATCGGGAGTTTCGTTCGGTCCGGCGGATTCGGCATCTTGGTCCCCTCGTTCACCCTCCCCGGATCCCGGTGTAGGTCCAAGACGATCCGGGTCCCCGATCCACAGTAGGCGTGGGAACCCGCCCCCAAGCCGGTCATTCAGCAACGCCGCTGAGTCGACGCGCCGACTGCGGGGCACTGCCCAGGGCCATCGGAAGTGTTGGAAACACGAACCATCGCCCGGCCATCGTGCATAAGGAGTCGTGTGCCCGAGGCCGGCGCAGTGCGCTGGCCTGGTACGGATGTGGCAGATGCGACAGGTCTGACGGCGGAAACGAGTGGAACGATCTTGATTCCACGACATTCGGAACCACTAGGACCCACCATGGAAGGCGGGGAGATACGACGCCAACGACTGTCGGACCCGGAGCCCGCCTTCCGCCGATGAACAGCGCGGCCGCGGTGTGGCATGTGGCACGGTCGGCGCGCCCTGGGAGGCAGGTACCCGAGAGCTGCGGTCACGGGTGCCTGCCCGAGCCGCTATCGAATACAGCGAGTGCCATTGTGCGGGACTTGGATGAGTTGATCTTATGTCGGCGTGGGAATGGTTCGTCTGGATCATGCTCGGGACGATCTACCTGGTCGCCTTGTTCACCGTCTGTGTCGTGACGTTTCGGAAGGGCTATATGTTCCTCGGGGTATTGGGAATCTTCTTTCGGTTCCTCTGGTTCATCGGCGCGATTTTGCCGGCCAAACCGGGCTCGTCCTTTGCTGCAGCGCGATAACCTGCCTCCCTCGCGGGGTTCGGTCGTGACAACGGCGCCTTGATCGGACCCTCTCGTGTTCGTCGGGCCAGCGCGGATGAAGGTGAGCCGGTCCGGACAACGAGGGGCTGAAGATCATAGGACTGCGAGAACGATTGCGACAGGACGAAAGTTCAAGGTCTGGAACGCACGGATCAGCCGGTAGCTCGCGGGCGCAGGTGGTGCAACGCTTCATGCCGGCTGCTCGAGACCGCGGCGATGACTCGCGTGAGCGCAGGCATGGACCGATCCAAATTCGTGGCAACACGTCGTAGGAGGCGAAAATGCGGCATCAAGTCACGATCTCAAGAGATTTCACGCTGGTATTGCCCGGTACGCGCAACTACCCCAGCTGGTCGCGGCGGCGTGTCAGGTAGGCGGTCTCGGCGGTGTTGCCGGCCAGCTCGATGGCTTTGTCGTACGCCGCGCGCGACTTCTGACTGTGGCCCAGCCGTCGCAGCAGATCGGCACGGGTCGCATGGTAGGCGTGATAGCCGGCCAATGTGTCCGCAAGACGGTCGACGGCGGCCAGTGCTACCTCAGCGCCGTCAAGCTCGGCGACCGCGACGGCCCGGTTGAGCGCGATGATCGGCGAGGGATCGAGGCGGACGAGCTGGTTGTAGAGGGCGACGACCTGCGACCAGTCGGTGTCGCGTACGTCGCGGGCGGAGGTGTGCACGGCGTTGATCGCCGCGAGGATCTGGTAGCGACCCGGAGCCACCCCGGAGGCCAGGCGCTCGCGCACCAGCCGATGACCCTCGGCGACCAGCGCCGCGTCCCAGGCCCCACGGTCCTGTTCGTCGAGGGTGACCAGTTCGCCGCTCGCCGAAACGCGGGCGGCGCGGCGCGCCTCGGCGAGGAGCATTAGCGCCAGCAGGCCGGCCACCTCACCGTCATCCGGCATGAGGACACGGATAAGGCGAACTAGCCGGATCGCCTCGGCGGTCAGGTCGTGACGTATGGGATCGGTGTCTGGGCCGGTTGCCAAGTAGCCCTCGTTGAAGACGAGGTACAGGACCGCGAGTACGCCAGAGGTGCGCGCCGGGAGATCCTCCGCGGACGGCACCCGATAAGGGATGCGAGCCGCCTTGATCTTGACCTTCGCCCGGGTGATCCGCTGCCCCATGGTGCTCTCCTGTACCAGGAATGCACGGGCAATCTCGGGCACGGTCAGGCCGCCGACCATGCGCAGCGTCAGCGCCACGCGGCTCTCTATCGCAAGCGCCGGGTGACAGCACGTGAAGATCAGCCGGAGTCGCTCGTCGTCGATGGCGTCGGGAGGCTCGGGCGGGTCGTCGCTGTACACAATCTGAGCCTCCTTCTCCCTGTCGTCGCGCTTGTGCTCGCGCCGGATCCGGTCGATGGCCTTGCGATTGGCGGTGGTGGTCAGCCAGCCGGCAGGGTTCGGGGGTACGCCGTAGGCCGGCCACCGCTCGACGGCGGTCGCGAACGCCTCGGCCGCCGCCTCCTCGGCAATGTCGAGATCACCAAAACGTCTCGTCAGGGAAGCGACCACCCGCGCCCACTCCTCGTGGTGGACCTGGGTGATCACCTCCCTGACGTCGATCACGGTCACTCGCCCATGAACGGGCGCACCTCGACCTTCCGATTGCATGACTTCGACCCCTCGGCGGCGAGCTTGAGCGCCGCGTCGAGGTCTGGTGCCTCGATGATCCAGAAGCCGGCGAGGTATTCCTTCGACTCCACGAAGGGGCCGTCGGTAAACACCGCCTCCTCACCTCGGCTGTCGATGACAGTGGCAGTGCTCGGCGACCCGAGGCCGCCAGCGAACACCCAGTGCTCCTCGGCCTGGAGGCGCTCGTTGAACGCGTCGATCGCAGCCATCTCGGACGGGGTGGCCAAGCCGGCCGTGTCGTCGATCACGGAAACCAGGTACTGCATCTCGGATCATCTCCTGTGGTTTTAGGCTGCCCCCGCAGGCGCCCGCTCACCCTTTCTACGAACACCTCCGCGCCGATCCGACACCGCCGCCCGGATTTCTTTCTCCCGGATGTCTTTCAGGACGTTCTGCTACGCCGGTTGCGAGCGATCCAACAGCGACGGTATCTCGTCCCATGACTCGCAGTCCGGGTCTCCCTGAACGTCAGCGGGGTGGCCTCAGTACTCGACCGCGCTGCCGTCGGCGCGGGGCCCTGATCCACCGACGTAGCCGGCGTCCGCCGTGCGCCAGATGGCCTGGCCAGATCCGTACACCGTCGACCCCTCGACGGTCACCTCGTATCCGCGATGTCGCAACGCCCACACCCCGATCTCAGATGCATCCAGGTCCGGCTCGACGAACAACCTGCGGCCCTTCTACGAGTACCATCGCGGGGCTTTGAGCGCGGCCTGCCGATCCAGGCGATCGTCCACTGTGGAGGCGGCCAGTTGAAGATGACCCTGAGGCTGCAATGTGGCCGCCCACGACCCCGAAAGGCCCTACCGGCTTCCCCTCGCGGGTGAGGAAACCCGGGGATGATCGTGTGGTACGGGCGCTTGCCGCCAGCGACGACGTTGGGGCGCTCCGGCTGGACGGAGAACCCGGCGCCACGATTCTGCAGACTGAACCCAAATCCGGAGACGACGACCTGTGAGCCGAAGCCCGCGTATGTCGACTGTATGAGGCTGACCATCATGCCGCTCGCGTTGGCCGTGAACAGATATACGGTGCCGCCACGCCTCGGTTCGCCTGCGGCGGGGCGGGAGCTCGCAGGCCACGGTAGTCCGTGCTCGTGGCCATCGTCGACGCATCGGGCTGCGCGATCGTGCCGGAGGTCCGGGTCGAGGGGCCATCACATTTGTCGGGAGTCGAGCGAACGGTCCAATGTGGAGACTGTCGTGGCGTATCGGCCTGACAACGTGTAGCGAAGGTACCGGGATATCCACAAATTGGCGTGCGCCTTTGCCGGATGGCAGCGGAAGTCGTTTGCTTGAACAGATCGCAGCCCCCGGAATGCGGTTCCACCACGTCTACCTTCTGGAGGGCACATGCGTGTATCAAAGAGGCTAATGCGCCTCGTCGCCGTCGCGGCCGTTGCTTTGCTCGTTTCTTCAGCTTGTACCAAGCAAACTTCGAGCAATACGCCGCAGTATTCAGTATTCGCCTGGGTTCGCTGACTGCGCGACGCAACCCAACACCTGCAACAACGGACCGACAGTGAAGGATGGCACCTTCACGATGGCGTTGGAGAAGACGATCCCGAACTTCAACATTTGGGATGGTGACGGCAACACATACGAGACCGGCCAAGTCATGAGTGGCCTTCTGCCGTCGGCGTTCATCATCAACCCGGACGGCACGGTAACCCTGAACCACGACCTTCTCGTCTCGGCGGACATCAGTACGCAGAGTCCATTCACCGTCGAGTACAAGATTCAACCCAGCGCGGTATGGAGCGACGGTACGGCGATAAGCGCCGACGACTTCATCTACGCCTACCGGATCAACAACGGCACCGATTGCAAAGAATGCCCGGTCGCGGGCACCACGGGCTACGACCAGGTCAAGTCGGTCACCGGCTCCGACGGCGGAAAGACCGTGACCGTCGTCTACAACAACCCGTACGCCGACTGGAAGGTACTGTTCACTGGCACCAACTCCCTGTACCCGTCGCACATCGCAGCGACGGCCGGCGATCTGAGCACGGCGGCCGGCCTGAAGGCTTCCTACGACGCCTTCGTCAACACCACCCCAACGTGGTCGGGCGGGCCGTACGTCATCAGCAATTACGACAAGGACGTGTCGGTCACGGAGGCCCCCAACCCGAAGTGGTACGGAGCCGTCCAACCGAGTCTCGACAAGGTCGTCTTCAAGATTATTGAGGACCAGGCTCAGGAAGCGCCTGCGTTGAAGAACAATGAGGTCCAGGCTCTGATCTCCCAACCGAGCGCCGACATCGTCGACGCGGTGAAGGGAATTCAGGGTGTGAACTACAACCTGACGAAGGGCCCGACCTGGGAGCACATTGACCTTAACTTCCAGAACAGGTGGCTGGCCGACAAGGCTCTTCGCCAAGCGATATTTACTGCTATCGATCATAAGGCGATCATCAGTAAGACGGTGGGCCCGTTCTTCGACGGCGCGGCGCCACTGAACAACCACAACATCATGCCGGGGCAGCCGGGCTACAAGGACGTCGTCACGCCGACTGGCCAGGGCGACGGCAACCTCGACGCCGCCAAGAAGATCCTCACCGACGCCGGGTACACAATCTCGGGCACCACGCTCAAGACAAGTCAGGCGAGACCGTTGGGCCGCTGCGGTTGATTCACCAATGGCAACGCACTGCGCGAGGCCATGGGTGAGGTCGTCCAGAACGAGTTGGCTCAATTGGGCATCCAGGTCACGCTAAATCCGTTCAAGAGCCTCGGCCAGGCCTTGAGCACCGGCGACTTCGACATGATTATCTTTGCCTGGGTTGGGTCGCCATTCTTGCTGGGCGCGCCCGACCAGTGGGGCACCAGCGGTGGTAGCGACTACAACCACTACAGCAACCCGGACGTCGACGCGATCATGAAGCAGGTCAAGTCGACAGTCGACTACAACCAGGTCTACGACCTGCTCAACCAGGCCGACGCGATCATGTCCGCCGACGCCTCCGTGCTGCCGCTGTATCAGAAGCCCGTCTTCCTAGCGGTCTAGTAGGGCTTTGGTCGAAGGGTCTCTATGTTTGCCTTCATGATTCGGCGCTTGCTCGCCGCTATTCCGATCCTCATCGCGTCGACGTTCATCGTCTTCTGGCTGGTCTCGCTCACCGTCGACCCGGTCACGGAGGAGTTCGCGGGTCGCAACCCGCGTCCACCGCAGCAGACCTTCGACATCGAGCGGCACCGCCTCGGTCTGGACAAGGGATTCTTCGCGCAGTACTTCGATTGGCTGAAGAACCTGCTCACACACGGAAGCTCCGGTCCCGCACTGAACCCAGCGACTAACATCAATACTGAGTTATGGCACCGACTCGGGGTGACGATGCGGCTGATCCTCGTCGCCATGATTCTCGCCCTTGTCCTGGCGGTCATCACCGGCGTGCTCAGCACGTACAAGCAGTACTCGCAGTTCGACTACACGGCCACGTTCTTTGGCTTTCTCTTCCTCGCGATGCCGACGTTCTGGATCGCGCAGCTACTCAAGACCGGAGCCATCGCGTTCAACGGAGCCATCGGTACCCGGATCTTCTTCACCCTCGGCGAGAAGTCCGACATCCCGACCGGTCGGCTGGTGGAACCAGTTCCTCGACGTCGTCGGCCACATGATCCTGCCGACGATCTCATTAGCTCTGATCACGTACGCCGCGTGGAGCCGGTTCCAGCGGGCGGCCATGCTCGACGTGCTCAACAGTGACTACATCCGCCTCGCGCGGGCGAAGGGGCTCAAACCCCGCCAGGTCATGATCCCGCACGCGATGCGAACCGCGCTGATACCGATGACCACGGCAAGCGCGCTGACCATCGCAACGATCTTCGGCGGTGCGGTCATCTCTGAGACCGTCTTTCAGTGGCAGGGCATGGGCAAGTTCCTGGTGCAATCCGTGCTGACCCACGACCGCAACGCGACCATTGGCTGGCTGGTCGTCGCCGGAACGTTCGTCATCGTCGGCAACCTGATCGCCGATCTGCTCTATGCCGTGCTCGACCCGAGGATCCGCTATGGCTGATACCACGACACCGTCGGCCGCAACACCGATCATCCCGAGCATGCGCGAACCGACCCGGCCCACCGAACGGGAATTCACGGTCCGCGAGCGCAGTCAGTGGGTACAGGTCCTGCGCCGATTTCTGCACCATCGGGCCGCGGTCGTCAGCCTGTGTGTATTCATCTGTCTGGTCGTGCTGGCGTTCGTCGGACCGACGCTGTGGAAGTACTCGTACACCGACACCAGTTCGCCCAGCGGGAGCCCGCCCACGTTCGACAATCCTTTCGGGACGGACAATATTGGCCACGACAACGTCGCGCGGGTCCTTCGTGGCATGCAACAGTCGCTGAAGGTCGGCTTCTTCGTGATGATCCTGTCCAGCACCATCGGCGTTCCTTATGGCGCGATCTCCGGACTTCTCGGCGGCCGGATCGACACCCTCATGATGAGGATCTGCGACGTGCTCTTGGTCCTGCCGCTTCTCGCGGTCGCGGCCGCCATCGGTACCGGCGTCGGCGGAACCATCGTGGTGGTGTCGCTTGTGCTGGGGCTGCTCGGTTGGGCGGTGAACGCCCGGATCGTGCGAGGCGTCGTGCTTTCCTTGCGGGAACAGGAGTTCATCGAGGCCGCGCGCGCGATGGGTGCCGGCACACTACGAATCGTCTTCCGACATCTGCTGCCCAACGTCATCGGTGTGATCATCGTGCAGGCGACGTTGGACGTCGCGGTGGCCATCCTCGCCGGGTCCGCCCTGTCCTTCCTCGGCGTCGGCGTCCAGCCCCCGGACATCTCCTTAGGGCGCTCACCAACCTCGCACGACCACCGGTGGACACACAATGGTGGCTGTTCCACGCGCCCGGCGTAATGATCATTCTGATCGCATTGACCATCAACTTCATCGGCGATGGCCTACGCCACGCGTTCGACCCACGGCAGACAAGGGTACGGCGATGATGACGTCCGGAATGATCGAGCTCGGCGGTGGAAAGGGTGACCCCGACATTCTCCTTGACGTCACCGACCTCACGGTGGGATTCCGGACCGACGATGGCATCGTGCACGCCGTCCGCGGCGTGAGCTACCGGTTGCACAAGGGCGACTCGCTGGGAATCGTTGGCGAGTCTGGCTCTGGCAAGTCGGTCAGCTCGCTCGCCGTGCTCGGCCTACTGCCGAAGACCGCCCAGATCAGCGGCTCCATCCGGCTGTACGGCGAGGAGCTGTTGGGTCTGCCCGAGGATCGGTGCTCGGAGATCCGGGGTAACAAGATTTCAATGATCTTCCAGGATCCGCTAACGTCGCTCAACCCCGTCTACACAATCGGGTATCAGATCTCCGAGGCGGTGCTGGCGCACAACGACGTCTCGAAGAGACATGCCGTGAAACGTGCCGTCGAGCTCCTGGACATCGTCGGCATACCCTTCCCCGAGCAGCGCGTGCACATCTACCCGCACGAGATGTCGGGCGGCATGCGTCAGCGTGCGGTCATCGCGATCCCATGGCCAACAACCCGGACGTGATCTTTGCCGACGAGCCAACGACGGCGCTGGATGTCACGGTGCAGGCTCAGGTGCTTGAGGCTCTCGAGGCGGCCCGGGCCGAGACCGGCGCGGCGCTCGTTTTGATCACACATGACCTAGGGGTGATCGCCGGTCACGCGGATCGAGTCTGTGTCATGTACGCCGGCAAGTTGGTGGAGACGGGCACGGTCGAGGACGTCTTCTATACCCCGCGAATGCCGTACACATTAGGTCTTCTCAGCAGCTTGCCGCGGGTGGACGAGGGCGGGAGACAGCGGCTGACACCGATCGTGGGCTCGCCACCATCATTGTTGAACTTGCCGCCCGGATGCCCGTTCACACCGCGCGTCTGCCCCCGCTGCTTCGGCGTCGGCGGGTGGCCGATCCGCGACGGCCGGTGGTGCCGCCGCTCATGCGACGCGCGAACCTCCGTGACCGCTGGCACGATCTTCGACCGGACCCGCACGCCGCTGACGGTGTGGTTCCACGCCTGCTGGGTGTTCGCCACCCAGAAGGACGGCATCTCGTCGCAGAGCCTGCAACGCGCCCTGGAGATCGGCTCGTACCCGACCGCGTGGGCGTTACTCCGAGATCGGAGTAACGCCCATTACTCCGAGCTCACGATTATGCCGACGTGCGGCGCTCCGGCGCTGGTCGGCACCGGAGCGCCCGTCGTCAGCTCGGCATAATCACAGGCCATCCAGGAAGTCGATCAGACGATCGGTGGCCTTGTAGCGACCTGCGCGGGTTCCGGTCGGGGCGGTCCGGTCGAGGGCTCGCTGCTTGAGCGCCATGTCCGCGCGGAGGTAGATCTGTGTCGTGGCAACGCTTTCGTGTCCGAGCCAGAGCGCGATGACCGCGATGTCCACTCCGGCATGGAGCAGCTTCATGGCTGCTGCGTGGCCGAAGGACGTGCGGGGTGACCGTTCTGTCCTGCCAGGCGAGGGGCATCTGGGCGACGTAGAGGGCCAGTCGCGTTGTGCCAGGGCGTCGTGGCTGAGCGCCGTGCCGCGGTTGGTGGGGAACAGCACGTCGTCGGCCTCGCCGCCGCGTTCGGCCAACCAGGCACGGAGGAGGCCGACGGTCTCGGCGGTCAGCGGGGTGATGCGCCTTCTTGCGGCCCTTGCCCATGCAACTGACGTGTGGGCCGGTGCCGAGGTGGATGTCGCCGCGACGCAGGCTGATCAGCTCTGATGCACGAAGTCCGGTCTGGATGGCCAGGTGCAGCATCGTGTGGTCGCGCCGGCCGGTGCGGGTGCTGCGGTCGGGTTGGCCGAGCAGGTCCGTGACCTCTTCGTCGGTGAGGAACTCCACGATCGTGTTCACGGTTCGCTTGGCCGGGATCGCCAAGACTCGGGCGATATCGCCGCCGTGTTCAGGGTGCTGCAGCGCGGCGAAGGCGAACAGGGAGTGGATCGCGGCGAGGCGGGCGTTGCGGCTACGGACGCTGTTATCCGCGGTCGCGCTCCAGATGGTCCAGGAACGCGGCGACGGCCGTCGCGTTCAGGTCGGCGAAGTCCAGCTTGGACAGCATTCTTGCTCGCCCTGGTGCCGGCGAACTGCAGCAGCATGCGGACGGTGTCGCGGTAGGCGGCGACGGTATGTGGGCTGGCCTGGCGCTGCGAGATCAGCCGGTCGGTGAAGAACGCCTGGACCGTGGTGACGATGATGGTCATGATTGCTCCTGCGACGGCGGTTGGAGTCGACGGGCGGCCTCGGCCATCAGTTCGGGCGCGGCGTCGAGGTACCAATACGTGTTCTTGCGGCGACACGTGCCCGAGGTAGGTCGACAGCAGCGGCATTCTCGCGTCGATGTCACCACCATCCCGATACCACCCAAGCAGGGTTCGGACGGCGAAAGTATGTCGAAGGTCATGTATGCGCGGACGGCAGGCCGGAGTCCGCGGGGTGAGCCCGACCCGGCGGGCGAGGCGGGTGAAGGTCAGCTCGACGCCGCTCACAAACAGACGTGTGCCCGCCTGCGACACCAGTAGCGCGGGGCTGACCGGTATGGGGAACCACTCATCGCGAATCGTGCGGGAGGCCGTCAGCGCCTCGACGGTGCTCGGGTGCAGCGGCAGCAGGCGCTGCTTGCCGAATTTGCCGTGCCGCACCAGCAGCACGCCGGCATCGACGTCGAAGTCAGCATCGTCGGCAGCCAATGCCTCGCTGAGCCGGATGCCGGTCACGGCGAACAGCCCGATGAGGGCGCGCATCGTCGCGGCCCGCAGAGTGGTCTGCAGCGTCTCTGTCTGGCGTAGGAGGGCGGCCAGATCCTCGTCGGAGTAGAGGTAGGGCACCGCCCGACGGATCCTGCCGGGCAACAGTCCGGGCGGGATCGTCGGCACCGAGGAGTCCAGGCCATGCAGGTAGGCGGCGAAGCCGCGTACCACGGTCAATCGGCCGCCCAGCCAGCCTGGTGTGGCCGGTTCGGGGAGCTTCGCCCATGCCAGGGCATCGTCAATGGTGAACGACGCGCGGCCGAGCCCGTCAAGGTAGTCAAGGAACTGACCGAGCAGCTTCTCAGCGAGAGACAGGCTGAAACCCAAGCCCCGCCGCAGCCGAAGGTAGTCGGTGAGCGCGGTGCGCATGTCGATGGGCATCGTGTCTCCTCCCCCGGCCAGGGCATCGCGAGGGCACGTAGCGCCTCGGTGTCGACCTTCGCGTAGATCGCCGTGGTCGACACGCTGGCGTGACGCAGCACTTGACCGATCTCCACCAGTGGCGCCCCGGCGGCCAGCATTCCGGTGGCCGCGCTGTGTCGCAGCCGGTGGGCATAGATCGTGTCAAGGCCGGCGCGGTGGGCGGCATGCATGACAACCTCGGTCACGCCGATGCGGGTCAGGCCGCAGCGTGGGGCCCTGCCACGAATGAACACACGGCGGTCCAGCGCGTCCACTGGGCGGCCCGCCTTCAGATAGGCCACGAGTGCCTGCCCGACGTCGGTCGGCAGCGGGAGCCGACCGACGTGACCGCCCTTGCCGTGCACCACGACTTCGCCCTGCCTCCAGTCCAGGTCGTCGAGACGAAGCACTGCGACTTCGCCGGCTCGCAGGCCCATGCGCGCCAGCAGGGTCAGGATCGCCCGATCCCGCGGCCCATTGGCGCAGCCCGTGTTGCACGCGGCCAGCAGCGCCGCTACCTGCTCGGCTGGCAGTCCTCTGGGCAACGCCGCCGGCCGGTGGGCGACCTTCGGCACCGCCATCGACAGTTCGTCGCCGATAACGCCATCGACGAACCAGAACCGCAGCAGGGCCCGCAACGCCGACGCCCGGCGCTGCACCGTCGCGGGTGCCAACGACCGTGCCAACTCCGACAGGAACGTCATGACCTCCCGGGCGATGACCTTCGAGGAGTCGATGCTGCCGTCGGGCGCGACCCGTGCGACAAACGGATGCACGGCCGCGACGTAGGAGTCGGCCCCGCTTGGCGTCAGCCCTCGCTCCGACACCAGGTGAGCCCGGAACCGGTCGACCAACACGTCGGTCGCGGTCAACACGACAGCAGGTGCGGGCGGCGCCGCACCCGCCTCACGCAGATAGGCCAGCAACCGGTCCAGCGACCGCGGCGAGAGGAACTCGCAGTAGCCGGCCGCCACGCGCACCTCGATGTAGCGGTGCGCCACCTCCGCCGTCAGGTCCCCTGCGCCGTGACCCTCGCCAGCCAGCCACCGGCTCAGGTGCGCCACCACCGACACGTGGTGAGCACGGGTCGCCTCCGAGAAGCCCATCTGGGCCAGGCACTCGCAGTAGCCCACGACGTACGGTGCCAGGGGCCCGACCACGCGGGCCCCGAGAAGATAGATCATCGCTGACCTCCAATCGTTGGAGAGGCCAGCGTCAACCCGTCAGGATTATTATGCCGATAGAGCCAGGAGACCACCCAATGTCACGACCGGCGCCCGTGGCGATCTCGGCATAATCGTGAGCTCGGGGTAATGGGCGATGCTGCACCGGCTGCGCACTGTGTGCGTGCGCCCGGGCAGGGATCGGCTCACGGGCAAGGTCGAGGTGGACGAGACCTACATCGGCGGCGAGGAGCCCGGACTTCGCGGCGGACGCCAGAAGGGCAAGAAGGTCCTCGTCGGCGTGGCGGTAGAACGCAAGCACCCCAAGGGTTTCGGTCGAGCCCGCATGGCCGTGCTCGCCGACGCGTCCGGCGAGTCGCTGGGTCGCTTCGTCTCCGACCACATCGAGCCCGGGTCCATTGTGGTCACCGACGGGTTCGCGTCGTACCCACCAGCGACCCGTGCCCGCTATGGACACGAGCGAATCGTCGGCGCCAAGAAGGCACTTCCCGGCGTACACCGGGTCGCCTCCCTGTGCAAGCGATGGCTGCTGGGCACCCACCAGGGCTCGGTCGAGCCGGAGCACTTGCAGGGCTACCTCAACGAGTTCGTATTCCGGTTCAGCCGCCGCACCTCCCGCAGCCGCGGACTGCTCTTCTACCGACTGCTCCAGCTCGCCGTCGACCACGACCCGGTCCGCTACCGCCAGCTTGTCGCCAACCCCGAGCCCAAGAAGACCCCACCTCGGCCCCCGACCCGCCGCGGGCATCCGCCCAGCGTCGAACGGCCCACGGCGAACCGGCCGTGGCGCTCCGGCGGTGCCGCGATCCGTTTAGCACAGCCAAGTAAGCCGAGTCGGACAATTCGTACGTCGGTTAAATGAACACCCCTAACCGGATCTGCTCCAAACAGACCACAGTGGACACTTTGCCGCGTGCCACTTCCACCGTCGCCTGGTCAAGGTCGATCCGACCAAGCTGTTCGTGCCGACGTCCGTCGACACCGAGGATCTGACGGTCGCCGACCTGGCGAGCCCCCGCGTGGAGGTGCAGCCGTGACCGAGGTGACCCTGACCGTACCGACTGCCGAGCCGACGAGTACCGCCTCGACGCCCGTTGTCAGCGTTCGCAATCTGGTCAAGCATTTCCCGATCCGGTCCCGCGGGCTCTTCCGGCGCCAGATCGGTGTTGTGCACGCGGTCTGCGACATCTCGTTCGACCTCAACGCGAACGAGACGCTCTGCCTGGTTGGCGAGTCCGGCTGCGGCAAAACCACGACCGGGCGTGTGTTGCTCAACCTGGTACGAGCGACGTCGGGCGAGGTCTGGTACGGCGGCCGCGAGTTGACGAAGCTGCCCGCGCGACGCATGCGCCCACTTCGCCGCGATCTGCAGATCGTCTTCCAGGATCCGTTTGCCTCGCTGGACCCGCGAATGACCATAAACGAGATCGTCGCTGAGCCACTGCGCATCCATAGGCTGTACGGCTCGGATGGGCAGAGCAAGGTACGGGCACTGCTGCGCCAGGTCGGGCTGAACCCGGAGCACGGAAACCGATACGCTCACGAGTTCTCCGGCGGGCAGCGCCAACGCATCGGCGTCGCCCGTGCGCTCGCTCTCAAGCCGAAGGTTCTGGTGCTGGACGAGCCGGTGTCCGCGTTGGACGTGTCCATCCAGGCTGGTGTCATCAACCTGCTCGAGGATCTGCAGAGCGACCTCGGCCTGTCATTCCTGTTCATCTCGCATGACTTATCCGTCGTCCGGCACATCGCCCATCGGGTCGCCGTGATGTATCTCGGCCGGACCGTGGAGACGGCGCGCGGTGAGGAGCTGTTCACCAAGGCGGCGCACCCGTACACGCAAGCGTTGATCTCAGCGATCCCTGTGCCCGATCCACGTAAGGAGCGGGCGCGCACGCGCATCCTGCTGACCGGCGATGTGCCGAGCCCGGTCAACCCTCCCTCGGGATGCCGATTCCGTACGCGCTGCCCGAAGTTCGCCGGACAGCTCACCGCCGCGGAGAAGCAGAAATGCGTGAATGAGAAACCGGAACTCATCGACCGTGAGATCGGACACCCCACTGCTTGCCACTACGCGGACGCGATCAAGGTCATCTAGCGAGCCGCGGTCCAGACCGTTCCGCACACTCATGCACCAGTGCGGACCTCGGCGATAATCTCGTATACCGCACGCGGTTCTAGCTCGATGCGCTCTTTCCGCATGGCGTTCATCACCGTGGCCGCGATGCTGTCGTCGGATTCCGTTTCGTTGTCCTTGACGATGCTGACGATTTGATCAATTACGGCTTCGCTCGGCGGCCCGGCAACGTTTGGCCGCGTGTCCTTGTTGTCGGGACTGCGATCTTCCATGACGCCCTCCCTCGCCCGTGAAAACTCGAGCCGGGCGATCCCTTCGTCGTCGCCCGCGCACGACTACATAGACGGTTGCCTTTTTCGTTGCGGCAAGAGCACGAGCGGCAAGGCGGCAAGCGCGGCTACCAACTCGGCGACGGCGCTGAGGGTCTTCTTCCCGTACCAGCTTGGTTCGTACATGTTGGCGAAGGGTCCGAACGCGCCCACATCGACGTAGCGGTAAAGCACCACGGCAACGAAGCCGCCGATTGCGACGAGGAACGCGAGGAGATCGGTGATCCACCGACGGAAAGCCAGTACAAGGACGGCGGCGACCACAGCCGCAATGGCCTCAACCCGGAAGAGCGCGCCTTGGCTGATCCGGACAGCAGCGCTGTCGTACTGTGATGCCAGATCAAAGTGCACATATGCGTCGATGGCCAAGCCAACTGCTACCAGCAGGCGCAGAACCAGCCTCAGGCCGTTCTGTTCGCGCATGGCTACTCAGTCTCCGCTCGTCGGCGCGGCCGAGGGTCATCAACGGCGTGCTCGCACAACGCGTTCGACATTATGCGGAACTCCGCCTTGAGCGCAGCCAATCGGCAGAATCCCTGACCCGGCGGGCGACGCCGCGGGATCCCACCGCGGGAACGAGCCGTTTGATGATGACGCTGCGCCGCAACGCTTGCCCAACGACAACACGCACGCGTCAATGCAGCCTTGTGGTCTTAGGACACGTCGAGCAAGCCCGCCGGCCCGATCGAATCCCGTGACCGCGTACGGGGATTATTGGTGCAGATTCTCGACGATTGTTGGTGAGGCGACCGGTGACCATGTCCGCAGACGACGACCTCGTGGCCGATGCCCCCTTGCTCGCAGCCTGGCTCAAGCAGACCTCCGGCGAGGTGACGCCCTTCACAATTCCTGGGCACAAACGTGCCGCAGGTCGGCTGTGGCCCGCGCTCGGAGCGGTCGTGGCCGGCGACATCCCGCTGTACGGCGGTCTTGACGCCGTCAAGCTGACCGCTGGCGTGCTGTCCAAAGCAGAGGCTCTGGCCGCGAGCCTTTGGGCGGCGGACTGGTGCCGCTTTTCTACGGGCGGCTCAACCCATGCGAACCAAGCGCTGATGATGGCGATCGGGCGGCCCGGCGACACCGTACTCGTGTCCCGGTCGGCCCACAGATCCACCCTCCTAGGGTTGGTTATGGCTGGCCTGGAACCCGTTTGGCTACCGACCGAAGTGGACGACCGGTTCGGCCTGCCGACTGGCGTCGGCGAGGCGGCCTTGCGGAACGCGCTGGCCTCCCATCCACATGCCAAGGCCGTATGTCTGGTCGAGCCAAGCTACCTCGGCGCCGTGTCTGACCTGGCGGCGTTGACCAGCCTCGCGCACTCGGCCGACATGCCGATCCTGGTTGATCAGGCATGGGGCGCTCATTTCGGCTTCCACCCGGAACTTCCCGCCCACGGCCTATTACAAGGCGCCGACGCAGTGGTGACGAGCGCTCACAAGATGCTCCCGGCCTACAGCCAGGCGTCGATCCTGTTGGCCCGTACTCAACGGCTTGACCCTGACCGACTCGAGCGCGCGTTTGAGGCTGGCAACACAACCAGCCCAGCTGGCTCAATCCTCGCGAGCACGGATGGCGCCCGTGCGCTGTTGGCAGCTCGAGCTTCCCCCGGTTGCCCGGAGACTTCCAAACCAGGTTTGATCTTTCGAACCGAGGAAGGAAGTTATCGTGGTTGCCCCCAGGAAGTACCCGGAGGAGCTGCGGGAACGGGCGGTACGCCTGTACCGGGAGTCGGATCCCAAGCCGGTGATCCGCCGGTTGGCCGAGCAGCTCAACGTCCATCCCGAGGCCCTGCGCAACTGGATCCGCCAGGACGAGGCCGACCGCGGCCAGCGCCATGACCGGCCGACTACCGACATGATCGAGGAGAACCAGCGGCTTCGCCGTGAAGTCGCGGAGCTGCGGCGGATCAACGACGTACTGCGGGCCGCCAGCGCCTATTTCGCGTCGGCAGATCGGCCCGACCCGGAGGACGTCATGAGTTTTATCGACGCCCATGACTTCCCGGTCGATCTCGTACTGCGGGTCCTTCGCATTGCTCCTTCCACCTACTACTACTGGCGGGCCCGCCAGGCCGCGCCCAGCCGCCGGCAGATGGAAGACGCCGAGCTGCTGGAGATGATCGTCAAGATCCGCACGGCGCACGAGTTCGCGAGCATGTATGGCTCCCCGCGGGTGTGGCTGGCGCTGCGTCGGCAGGGCGTGCGATGCGGCCGCAAGCGCATCGAACGGATCATGCGGGAGAACGGGCTGCAGGGCGCGTTCCTGCGCAAGGGGTGGAAAGGCGGCTCCACCAAGCAGAACCCTCGCCACAGCGCTGCGCCTGACCTGGTGGACCGGGACTTCACGGCCATCGCACCGAACCGGCTGTGGGTGGCCGACCTGACGCGGATCCCTACCGGGGAGGGAGTGCTGTGGCTGGCCAGCGTGCGGGATGCGTTCGCCAACAAGGTCGTCGGCTGGGCCACCGACGCTCGCGCGGACACACAGCTGGTACTCACCGCCCTCGACCACGCCCTGCGATCCCGCAAAGTCCACGATGGACAGTTGGTGCATCACAGCGACAAAGGCTGTCAATATACTGCGCTGCGGTTCACCCAGCGCCTGCACGATGCTGGCATCGCCCCGTCCACCGGCAGCGTCGGGGATAGCTTCGATAACGCGCTGGCAGAAAATCTATGGTCGACGATAAAGGTCGAGTTGCTGTACTGGGCCAGCACCCATTTCGCCACCCGCGCCGAGGCTGAGGCGGCCCTACTGCGCTACATCGACGGCTGGTCAGGATATGCGGGTGATCTTGGTTGTCGCCCGGCATGTCGTGCCCGGGCCGAGGTCACCTTCCTGGTGGAGTGCGTGCATGGGCTTCGATCTGTTTCTGGTTCGGTCGCCGGCAGGTGATGGCGGCGAGGTTGTCAAGATCGGGCATCCGCTGCTGGATGCGTTCTTGGAGTTGGTCGCGGCTCGGTCGCGGCCCAACACGGTGTTCGCGTGCGCGTTTGACCTGAAGGTCTTCTTCTCGGTCGTCGGGAAGGATCCGGAGCAGGTCGATGTCGCCGATGTGCTTGCGTTCGTCGCGGCGCAACGTGAGCCGCGGCGTGGAGCCAAGGTGATTCGTATCGAAGACGGCGAACGGGGTCTGGCGGCGCGCACCATCAAGCGGCGTCTGGCGAGCATCTCTGGCTTGTATGAGTACCTGTTGGTGCGCGGGGACACGGCGGTCACCCGCAACCCGGTGCCGCGTGGGTTGGCGTTGCGCCGCAACGGTGCGCGTGTGGTGCGGGGCGTGCCGCTGATCCGCGCACCGCGGACGCTGCCGCGGGTGATCGACCCGGACGAGGCCAACTCGTTTCTGGCCGCGCTGCGTACGCACCGGGACCGGGCCATGGTCGAGGCGATGCTGCTGGGCGGGTTGCGCCGCTGCGAGGTGCTCGGGCTGCGGATGGCCGATCTGCACCCGGGCGAGAAGCGGGTGTTCATCGCCGATGGCAAGGGCGGTCACCAGCGGATCGTGCCCGTCTCGGGCCGCTTCTTCAACACTCTTGGATCCTATTGGACAGTGAGCGACCTCGCGATATCGGCACCGATCGGGTGTTCGTGGTGCTCAAGGGGCAGCGCGGGGGCGGCCGTTGACCGCCGCCGGGTT
>CAWDLN010000009.1:0-11921 GCA_963803115.1 uncultured Actinomycetota bacterium | reverse complement strand
CGCGCTGGGCTTTTTCTGAAAGTTCGCTGTGAAGTTCTCGTACGTTCGTTACTCACCGTGACTGCCGGCCACCATTCAATGGACGAGCAGCCGGCCGAGCCTGGTTGGATAGAGACCGACCGTCCGATGTGGACAAAAAGCGGAGTTTTGGTCGATCGCCGAGTTCGATATTTCGCGCCCGCGTCTGCAACATGCCAGTGACCCTGTGTCGTTGCACCTGCGCGATAGTGAGGCCGCTCCCGCAGGCGGGCGAAAGACGTGCGCGTGGGTCTTTCCGGCCGGGAATTGAGGCTTGCGGGCTGGCCAAACCCGTCGCGGCGTCGAACGTTGCAACTGCATTGGGCGACGCCTTGACTGGCCGACTTACCACTTCCTCGTCGCCGAGAGGTGATGATCCACCTTCACGAAGGCCTTGGGACATTTGGACTTCTCGGAACAGACCGCAGCCGAGGGGGAGGATGCGCTGGCCCTCGCCCCGCCTTACGGCTACTCGATACTCGATACTTGATACTCGTGCCAAGGGTGCGGGCCATCTCGCCGGAGGCGACGCCCATGACGCAACAAGAACTCTTGCCCGGAAAATGACCGCGCAGCCGGCCCATCTAGTGAGGTTAAAGGTGTGGAGCCCGGGGATGGCGTCCTCGGGCCCCACGCGCATTTATCGTTTGTGACCTCAGCAGCCTTGCGCCACCGATCCGAAGCCGGCGTAGGCGGGCGAGATTGACGTGGTGCGTGGACCCATGAACGTGTACCGACCGTCCCAGGATCCGAGGCCCAGCGGCGTCGTGCCGTCCCGGGTAAACCAGTTGGCGTTCACCTCGTCCTCCGGATGCCAGACGTTGAATGCATCAGCGTCCGGGTTGCCCGGCATCGAGAACCACACACCCACGACCGGGTCACCGGTCTCAAGGACACCCGTGCACCCGTACTGCGGAGCGGTTGGCGTCAGCCAAGGCTGGACCGCATTGTCCACGAACGGGTCGTCAAGCCACTCGGCGACCTCGTGCGACAGCGCGTGGATGTCCGAGAGACCGCGCGTCGGAGAGGTGGTCGGCGAGAAGCCGGTGTAGGTGTTGGGCGTGGTATAGGCCGCGTAGATGAAGGTCTGCACCGCGTTGTTGCCCTGGCCGTTCGCCTGCCCGGAACCGCGGCCGAGCGGCATGGCCGCGCCGTGGTAGCCGAGGATGCAGCAGTTGGTGTAGTTATTGTGCCCGATGAACAACAGCACGTTGTGCGTCACGAAGATCGGAACCGTGGTCGCGTCGATGTGCAGCGAGCCCATCAGCTGCTGGAGCTGGGTGGAGAACCAGTTCACTTCGACGATGCCTGCGACGGCGCCGGAGACGCGCTGGTAGGCGACGCCCTGGCTCGTCGGCACGGCGAACGTCTGCTTCGGCAGAACCGCGTCGTTGCTGAGCTTGACGTGGTAGCTGGAGCCGATCTTGTTGAACTGGGCACGCATGAACACGTCGCCGTATTGGCCGGTGTCGCCGCCCAGGTCGGGGTCGTAGGTGCTGTCAGCGAAGATGGGCGAGGCCAGCGTCTTGGTGACGTCGCTGGGACTACCTGCGGTGGGGTCGGCATCCCAGTCCTGCGCCGTCGCGGTGTAGCCGTACAGCGCGCTGATGTTGGACATGTCCTGGTTGCCGGCGACGAAGGTGAACTCAAGGGGGATGATCTCTGTCTTGATGGTGGTGGATCCGCCCTGGCGGGGGTCGGAGCCCACCATCGTGATGGTGTACTGCTGGTGGTTGACCGGGTCCGTGTAGGTGAAGGACCAATGCGGGATCGTCCGGGCACCGTATGTCGGTGTCACGGTCCCGGCGGTGGTGAACCGGGCGTCGTTCTGCGGTCCGTTTCCGCCTTTGGCCGAACCCGTCACGGCTGCCGACGCGGTCGTCGCGGCAGCCAGGGCGCTGCCGGCGATGACCAGGGCGGTGGCCCCGGCCAGGCCGATCAGTGCACGACGTGTCTTTCTTTGCATTGACGTCCCTTCCGTTCAACCTCGCGTTGCGAGACTTGCAGGGATGGATGCTGAGGCACCACACGGAGTGGCGGCTCGGAAGGGACAACGTATTCCTCTGAATGGTCCACGTCTACAGGTCCAGCGCCCGGTTGGCGGCAGCGATCGGGATTCTGTTCCTCATTGGACTCCGTGGTCCACGTGGCCGGTGTGGGAAGCGGGCGCACAGAACCGACACGTCGGCGCGGGTAGGCGCAGGACGCAAAAAACGGGCCATCTACTTCGCCAGCGCTAAACGCCGGACTCGCGTTACATCCAATCAGGTCAACCGGACAAACGATGATTAATAGCTATATGGCAAACGTTGCTGTCTCCGAGTCATTCGAAGCATCCGAGTCGGCAAGCCCAGCTATGGCGGCGCTTCGAGTACCTTCAGCCGTTGACGCACAAGGGTCGGAAACACGAGGCGGCCGGACTAACTCCTTTCGTGCGCGACTGCCTGCACATCATTGGGACGGCACGGAGAATCAGAATGACAAGAAGACCGCTCACGTGAACGGTGTGGGTGGCAGCCTCACCAACGGGATCAGTGCCGTCACGATCGACTTGAGTGTGCTGGGCGGCGCGCAGTTCAGTGACCAGCTGACCCTGCTCGGGCCGGTCGTGCCCCGTGGAGTGGTGGCTTTGAGGTTGATCCTCGGTGCCTACTCGCCGCCGTCGATGGCGGCGATGGTGCCACCATCGCCGGTCGGTTTCAGCATCGCCATGGAGCTTTCAGAGAGGTAGCGACGATCGCCTGACTGCCACTCGTCGTGCATGTCGGCCAGGATGGCCCCGACGTGTCGGATCACGGCCGGCTCATCGGAAAAAAATGGTCACCACGCGGGCTTGACGCTTGACGCTTCTATGTTTGTCAACCGGTGCTGACCGGACCGGACTGGGTTCTTATCCGCGGAGGATGTGCCGAAGCTGATCCCGTACGGAATCGAGCACAGTGGACGCTACCCGAAGGTCCTCAGTGGACGCTCGTCCCAGACCCACGAGCCGGGTCACCTCCGACGCGAGGTCCTCCGCCTTTCGGGTCACCTGTGTCTGCGGATCGGGCGCATTCGCCGACGTTGTCCGGCCATCGCCGGTCAACATGTCCCGCCACTGGCGCCATTCCTGGCGGATCGGCGTGCTGGCCTCGCTCCTCGCCTGCCGTAGCTCACGTTTGAGATCCCGTACGGATCCCCGCACCCCCGCCTCGACTTCCTCGGCGAGCGCCGCGAGGTCGGCCACCGAGGTGTGGATCTCCGATTCCAATGAAGCCAACTCGTCCGAGCGGGCGGCGAGTTCGGTGCGGCCCGCGTCGGTGATCTCGTACACCTTGCGGCCGCCAGAGGCGGTATGCGTAATGAGGCCATCGGCCTCCATCCGGGCCAACCTCGGGTAGATGGTGCCGGCCGAGGGGGCATAAAGACCATGGAACCGGTTCTCGAGCAGGCGGATGAGCTCGTACCCGTGCTTCGGCCTCTCCTCGAGCAGCCGCAACAGGTACAGCCGGAGCCGGCCATGGCTGAATACCGCGCTCATACGCTGCCATCCTCATCTGAATCGCGACCGAAATCCCCCGCCGGCCGCGCGAGGAGCGACACCGAGCCAGAGACTGCGTACGCCCGCAGCGTCCCCGAACCGCTGCCGATCTGGCCGGTGGCCGAGTGTGCGCCGGGCATGCCGCCCGCGCGAACCTGTGGGAAGTTGCTCGTGACCCGACCACTGGTGGCACCCAGGCTCACATTGAGGTCGGCGTCCTCGGGCACCCGTATCGTGATCGATCCGGACGTGGTGTCGATGTGCACCTCGCGGGCGAACGGATTGTCCAGATCGCAGGTGACCGCCCCGGAAATCGTGCGGGCGCGCACCCGGTCGGCCGACGACTCGGCCAGGCTGATCTCGCCGGAGACGGTCTCCATCACCAGGTCGCCGGAGATCCCCATGGCCTCGATCGATCCCGAGACGGTCTTGGTACGGACGGCACCGCCGAGCCCCATCACGGTGATCGACCCACTCGTCACGTCGACGGTGACCCCCTGGCGCAGTCCGGACGCGACCACGTCGCCCGCGACCACCGTGAGACTGCTCGTCACGGCCGGCGGCACCGCGATGATGGCATCGGCGGTGTAGTTGCGGCGGCCGCCGAAGAACCACCAGAACGGATTTCCCCAATGCCACCAGCGCTGCGTGATGGGGTGGCGTACGGAGAGGAGACCGTTTTCGAGCGTGACGTTGATGCCCTTCCGTCCGACCTTGTTGATCTCGATTCGAGCCGGGCCTTCGGTTCCGACCACGCGCAGCTTGCCCTGGGCGAACCACACGTCCATCTGCCCGACAACGCCATCGAGGGTCAGCCGCTGCGGGCTGTCGATGAGCCAAGTTCCCATTGCGCGCCTCCGCACCGAATGGTTGATCGTAGTCTGCAACACGCGATACATCTTAACCCATGACGCGATACATCGCGAGTGTCCTCGCCACATTCGCGGCCGACATTGCCGTTACAGGGGTGAGTCGTAGGGTGCTGGGCGTGGCTGGGTATTCAGGTACACCACTGGCGCGCAAGCTCGGCGTCGGCAGCGGCGCCGCGGTGCTACTCGACGGTGCCCCGGTCGACTTTGACCTCGGCGACCTCCCCGACGCCGTGAGCGTGAGCCGGCGCGGGGGCGACGGACCGTACGACGTGATCGTCTGCTTCTGCCCGGACCACGCCCGGCTCAGCAAGCGTTGGCCGGTGTTGCACCCGCAGACCACGATCGCCGGCGCACTCTGGATCGCCTGGCCGAAGCGCTCCTCGGGCCTGACCACGGATCTCAACGAGAACGTGGTCCGCGACTACGCACTCAGCCACGGCCGGGTCGACGTCAAGGTGTGCGCCATCGACGACGTTTGGTCCGGCCTCAAGCACGTCATCCGGAAGGTCGACAGATGATCATAGGAAGCCGGTTCAACGGTCCACCCGGAACGGGCAACGGCGGGTATTCCGCCGGGCGTTGCGCTACAAGCCTCGGGCCACGCGATGGCGCGATTGAGGTCACTCTGTTGCGGCCGCCGCCGCTCGATGAGGAGTTGACGCCTCGCGCCGAAGACGGCCTGCTGCGCGTCTACACGACCGCGGGCGACCTTGTGGCCGAGGCGCGAGAGTCCACAGTGGATGAATTCGTCGCGCCGGTGGCATGGGCGGACGCGGTCGAAGTATCGAAGGACTACCCCGGCTTCCGGAGCCACCCGTTCCCGACGTGTTTCGTTTGCGGCACCGAACGGGAGGTGGGCGACGGCCTGCGCCTGTTTCCCGGCCGACTGCCGGACCGGCGCACCGCCGCCCCGTTCGTCGTCCCGGACGAGATCGCGCCGGAGTTGGTCTGGGCGGCGCTGGACTGCCCGGGCGGCTGGTCGGTACCGCTCGAGGGCCGGCCGTACGTGCTGGGCCGGATCGCCGCCCGGGTCGACGCTCTACCGGCACCCGGGCAGAAGTGCGTCGTGATGGGGCAGATGACCGGCGAGGAAGGACGGAAGGCGTTCACCGTGTCGAGCTTGTACGGTCCCAGGGGCGAATTATTGGCCACGGCTCGAGGGACCTGGATCGCCCTCTGACGGCGGATCACAAGGTTGGGAGTTCGAATCTCTTCGGCGCGCAGTTAGGTCAGAGCCGGTTTCCCCACTCGGGGAGACCGGTTTTCGATCTCCGTGACCCTTGTAGTTGACCCCTGCAGGCTCATGGATTGGCTCCGTCACTCGTCGAAGAGGAAGTCGAGCCGGTCGATCGCATCGCGCTGAGTCTTCCGTACCGAAGTGCTAGCAGCTCGCCCCGTCTCGGTGCGAGGCCGAGCGCGACCGCGTAGAGCGCAAACAGTCTGTCCTCCCGGGCCGCCACGAGGAACCGCCGCGCCTCCTCAGCCGACCAGGGCGTCATGGCTGCCGATCAGCCCCAGCAAACGGCCGGACCTTGACGTTGCCGACTCTGGGGATGGTTCCCGCACCCGCCGCCGTCCACTTCGAGCCTGCAGTGCGGCTTCGAGTTGATCGCGGAAGCTTCGTTGCCGATCCCTATCTGGCGGCCGTAAGACCCTCAATGCACGCCGCGGAGGTCCAGTACGTGCCAGATAGGCGATCGGAAATCTCCGCTGAGCCACCAGGCGTAGCCGTCATGTGCATTGACCAAGGCGGCGAGCGTGATTTCGACGATCGTGGTTGTCTGTTGCTCCACGTCGTAGAGCTGGAGTTGTTGATCGCCGGGCCGCAGGTTCGGGCCGCTCTGTGCAAGTAGCTCGTAGCGACCGAGCAGGGCAGGATCGAGCGTGGCGAAGACGGTGTTTGGTCCGGCGAGGCGGATGCGTTGGGAACTGTCGCTGTGCTGGAGCTCCAACCTGACTGGGTCGCCTCCGTTGAAGATCGTCCGGCGGCACCATTGCGGGGCACACGAGATTTGTTCGACGTTGGCGCCGGCGATCGGATGCTGTTGTCCGGTGGATATGTCGAGCAGGGCGACGGTGCTCATTGTCGCCGACACGAGCCAGGGCCTTGTGCTCTGCCGCCAGGCCCCTTCGTAGAAGTGTTCGCTGATCGGGCCGCCGTTGACGGAGACCGACCGGACGAGCGTTCCTGGACGCGGGGGTCCGGCGGTGGCGGCCCAGCTAATGGTCCGATCGGCCACAATGATGTCGAACGCTGATCCCGCGAAGATGGCGTTGCCCATGTCCGCCACGAGCACGCGCGGGGACCCGAAGGTGGCGGTGCTGTCGACTGGCGCGGTCCACAGCTGTGACTGGTCGGTGCCGTCATCTTTGATGGTGGTTTCGGCCCAGTAGAGCTGGCCGTCGGCGAGTGTGAAGCCGTTGAAGATAGGCCCGCGATCGGCCGGAAGCCGGCGCAGCTCGGTGGAGACGTGTCCGTCGGCGACGGCAACGACACTGAAGAGGGATGCGTCGGGAGCTGCCGCGACACCGACAGTGTGGCCAGCATCGATCACGTAGGCGAGTGCGTAGCTCGACCCATCGGGCAACAGGTTGGGCACGGTGACGATCAAGTTCGGCGGTACGGTCGGTATCGGTGCCGGACCTCGATTGGCTACCCCAGGGATTCGCCTGGGCGCCAACGGAAGCGCCACCATCGCTGTCGCGGCCAGGACAGCGGCAGCCAGGGCGACGGACGGCCACCACGGTGCCGTGACGACCCTCCTGAGCACGGTCCCTCCTCGGCCGCATTGCGAACGCACGCAGCGACGGCGAGCCTACCGGCCCAACGGCGGCTACGCTGTGTCCGCCCAGCTGAGCCAGGTCGGGAGAGCCATGGCACTAGATCAAGTCACAACTGTACGGCCCCGCAAAACGCGCACGGACGAGGCACCGCGGCAGCCGCGGGTCGGTCCGGTCGAGATTCTCGCCATCGCGCTCGTGACGCTAATCCTGCTCAGGGGACCGATCGCGGAGTTGTTCAGTGCAGCGCGTGCGAGGACCTGGACGACGGTGTTCGTGTCGGTGATGGTGCAGGCCACCCCGTTCCTGGTATTCGGTGTCGTGCTTTCAGCAGTCATCGCGGTCTTTGTGCCGGCATCGTTCTTTGCCCGTGCCTTGCCTAGGCAGGCGGCACTGGCGGTTCCGGCCGCTAGTGTTGCGGGTGCCGTCCTGCCCGGATGCGAGTGCGGATCGGTGCCCATCGCTGGAGCGCTGGTCCGCCGTGGCGTGACTCCCGCCGCGGCTCTCGCTTTCTTGCTGTCGGCGCCGGCGATCAACCCGATCGTGCTCACCTCAACCGCAGTCGCGTTTCCCGGCCAGCCGAGCATGGTTGTGGCCCGGGCTGTGGCAAGTGTCGCTACTGCCTGCGCGATGGGATGGCTTTGGCTACGGATCGGCCGACCCGAATGGATTCGCCTCCCCAAGCGCCCTCACCTCGAGTCGCTTAGCCGGCCACAGGCGTTTTGGGCTTCGTGCCGCCACGACATCGCCCACGCGGGCGGTTTCCTTGTAATAGGGGCGATGGCCGCCGCGACCATCAACGTGGTGATCCCTGCCGCCTGGCTTCAACGGGTGGCCGACCAGCCGGTGCTTTCGATTCTGGCGCTGGCCACTCTCGCGGTCGTGCTTTCGATCTGCTCGGAGGCCGATGCCTTTGTGGCCGCCTCACTCACGCAGTTCTCCTTCACGGCTCGACTCGCGTTCCTGGTGGTGGGACCGATGATCGACCTCAAGCTCTTCGCGATGCAGGCCGGCTTCTTCGGCCGGGCATTCGCTGTCCGGTTCGCACCGGCCACGTTCCTGGTCGCCGTCGTCATCGCCGCCGGGTACGGCGCGGTCGCCTGGGGATGGTGAAACACGTGAAACGCCACACCATGAACGAGACCGCGCTGGCCGTGCTCCTGCTCCTGCTCGGCGGCATCACGGCCAGGATCTGGCTGACCGGTGACTACATCCGCTACGTCAAGCCCGGACTATGGCCTCTGCTCGCTGCGGCTTCGCTGACCCTGATCGCCATCGCCACCGCTACCCTCTGGTTCCAGTTCGGACCGGCGCGAACAACCGGCCGACACCGGTCCCAGCCCCACCAATCGAACCCAACCCACCACAGTGGACACGGCCACACCGTGGACGGTTGGCAGGATCATCAGCACGCGCCGACAGTGGCCTGGATGCTTCTCCTGCCCGTGCTCGCTCTTGCGCTGCTCGCCCCGCCCGCTCTCGGCGCCGACGCCGCGAACCACGCTGGCACCGCTTTGACCCAGCCGACCGGCGACTTTCCACCGCTCCCCGACGGCGATCCTGTTCCGCTGACACTGATGGACTATGCATCCCGGGCCGTGTTCGACGAAGGCCAGTCGATCGGCGACCGGACCATTCAACTCACCGGGTTCGTCACCCTCGGCCCCGACGGCCAGCCATACCTCACCCGAATGGTCCTAACCTGCTGCGCCGCCGACGCTCGCCCGATCAAAGTGGGACTCGACGGCGACGTACCGGCCGACCTGGCCGCCGACGCCTGGGTGCAGGTCATCGGCACCTACACCCCGCGCAAAGCCACCGACGAGATCAACGCAGGCATCATCCCGTTCCTGCAAACGACATCGGTCAGTCGCATCGACGAACCCGACGACCCGTACTCGAACTAGCGCGACGCGCCCGGCCTTTCGATCAACAGTCGCGCGGGGATGTCCGCGGAGATATCCGCCGCGCACGCCATCCACACGCAACTCAGACCCGTCCGGTGGCGGGTGTGAGATATGAACACAATCCCCGAACGGCGCCGGTGGACCGTGACGACGTCAGAAAGGCGGGGCCGGACACTCCTGCTTGCTTGTGCAGCCCTGCAGGATCGGGAGGACTCAAGGTGGAGGGCGCCATGGCGGCGCCCTCCACAACTCGCCGTGTATCAGGTCATGCGTTGCATGGATTCGACGCAAGTATGTTGCGGAAGTTATTGATGCGGGTTATCGGCCCGCCGACTCCGGGATAGTCGGAGACGAGCAACGGGCCGTACTGGGCGGTCGAGTTTCCGCCGAACGTGTTCGTGGTGCCGGGAATGAACGGGCCGCCGAACTGCCAGGTGCACTGACCGCCGATCATCGTCGTCGAGTAGATCGGGTAGAAGCTGGCGCCGTTGGGTGGGTTGATGCACCCGGCGCCCGTGGTGCGGTTGCAGTTGTTGTTCGGCGAGATCGCCGACACCTCGATTCTTGGCAGATCGGCCTCGAACGCGATGCGATCATAGTTCTGGTTACCGTTGAACAACGGGCTCGTGAACCGGAACGGCGCCGGGTGGACGGCCGCGTCCTGGACGGGATTTGCGAGCGTCCCGGGCCAGCTGTTCTGGTAGCTCACACCGTCGAAATCCCCGTCAGTGGCCAGGCAGCCACCCACTTTGACCTTCGTCGCGTTGAACGGCTTCGCGAACGGCGGAGCGAAGCAGAACGTGTCGTCCGCGTCGAGCCCGTCCGGGTCGTTGGCTCCAGCCTGGGTGCAGTTTCCACCCTGGCTGTCGACGGCGTTGCAATACTCGAAGTGGCCGATTTCGTCGGAGGCGGCCACGTTATAGCTGTGCGCGGCCCAGACGACCCGGGTGTCCTCACTCGACGTCGAGTACATGGGGTGGAAATCCCATGGCGTCTCGGTGCACTGCGTTGCCGAGGGAGCGAAGTTGACCGCCTTGAAGCCGTTGGCGGCGCTGGCCGTCATGGACCCCGACTGGCCGGTCGTGAGATCGTTGAGCACGATCTGAAGGCCGTGCGACGTGTCGTGGATATCCATCACGATGTTATCGCCGCCGTGCATCATCAGGACCTTCGACTGATCCACCCGGAAGTTGATCCCGAGTGGGTCGGTCCTATCGGTGGGCACTCCGCTCTTCGTGAGGAAGGCGTAGTTCGCTGGCTCGATTCCGACCTTGTTCAGGCAATCGGTGTTGTTGACTGCGCCGGTGTTCTGGTTTTGGTTCAGCGAGAAGATCGCCATTGCGGCGCACCACCGCTGGGGATCGCAGCTGAAACCCACCGGCTGCTGTACCCACGACGGTGGGTAGAACTGCAGCTCGAGGAATGCCGTACCGGGGTGCTTTCCGATGTACTTCGGGTCGGCCGGGTTCGTCGACGTGAAGATGTTGGAGTCGCTGTCCGGGGTGCAAGGGACGGTCGGGCCAGCCAGTGCACTGCCGCCGGGGTTGGGGGCGGACTGGTCGTCGCAGAGCGCCATGCCGAACCAGAAGGCCGGGTGGAGTTGGAAGTTGAAGGTGCCGCCGGTGCCGTCTTGTACCGGGTTGGTAGCGGGTTCGGTCGGCAGGGTGATCTTGTAATTCTGGTTGTTTCCTGAGCCGGGCGTGTTCGAGTAGAACAGCAATGACGGCTCATCGTGACCGATGTAGTTGCCCTCGTAGTTCAGTGGCTCGGCCGGCTCGGCGCAAAGCGGCCCGTTGTCGGCGCAGTAGAAGAGGCGGCTGGCTGAGTTTTGAGTCGCCGATGCCGCTGGGATCATGAGAACAGGGAGCATGAGGGCTGCCGCAGAAGCGAGCAGCACGATAGGACGCCTCATTCCGATCCTCTTTCTTCGGAACTGTCCCTCCCTCTCGGGATCGCCGGGAGGCAGAGGTTACTGATCTGTGCCCGGACTCCCACAAAGAATGCGGAGAGTCACTCCTCTCCTCTCTCGCGTCGGAACAAACCTAAGTGGACGGTGACCACCGTTGATGGATCCGCGCAGACTTTACGCCGGGTATGGCCGGTTCGCAGCGCGAGCAGCGATGGGCATCACTATTCGGATAGATACCATTAATCAGCTATAAAGAGAGTGATTAAGCCATCTGGTAAAATGATAAACTTCCGTATAGCGCTGAAAGGCGCGGTCGGGTTCGTCCTGCACTTCCGAGCGAAGAACCAACAGACCAACTACGGATCGCCAGGCTGTATGGGTTGTCGCAGGGCTGCTTATCAGCCCGTACGAGGCTGATCAGCTTGTCGACCGGTCCACAGTCGACGGCGCTCACCACCGGTCCGCCGGCAGCGAGACCAGCCAATCGGGTCAGCGTGGCACTTGGGTAGGCCTGGCTGGCGACAGCGTGTGGTCGTGCGGGTGCAGGCGCACAGCGGTGGCAGCTTGAGCTCGGCATCGCGTTGCGAGACTTGGCATCAAGGATCTTCTCTCAATCCAAGACTCCCTCGTCGTTCTCGGTTACGAGCGGCGGATCGTGGGAAGCCCATCCAGCGGTGGGGAACCGCGAAGCCCACCGCGATACGGACGACCCGGTCGTAGGAAGTGACGACCCGTCTGCCCGCGATGATCTCTGAAATCGCAGCCTGACTCTGTTGCGCGCTCGCGGCGATTCGGCGTTCCGGAACGGAGAACTTCTGCAGGATCTTGTAGACGGTGGCGATGCCCGCCGGCAAGCGAAACCCGCACGTGACATGCCACGGAGGGCGGCGGCGACGGACCTACCGGTATGGTTT
>CAWDLN010000008.1:0-978776 GCA_963803115.1 uncultured Actinomycetota bacterium | reverse complement strand
ACGTCGTGCCCGAAGTGATCGATCGCCGGGTCGAGCGTCATGCCAAGGATGAAATCCGCGACGAAGGCCGGCGTCCTGACCAGCGCCTGAGCTCGACGAGTCTCTTCCGACAGACGCTCGTACGTGGCCCCGAGGAGCCGGGTGTCAAGGTCCGAATCGGTCAGGTCGTGGACGGGGTTGCCGTCTTGATCGCGACGGAACCAGAACTCGGCGAGGAGGCGTGCTGCGCGCTCTGTCCGGCGGCGATCGATCGTCTCCGCCACCTGGCCGAAGACCGGGCTCGCCTCGGCGAATGCTTCATATCTAAGCGTCATGTGCGCCGGCCGGCCACCGGGCGTTGTCGGGCGGGGAGGCAACTGGACGAGCCCGTTGTCCTCGGAGAACTGCCGTCGGGAGGGCGCCAAGATCCCCGCGTCGGCCACGCGATCGACCGCCGCCACCGATGCAGAGCGGCTGGTTGCGCGCATCTCCATGACCATCTCCTCTCGCAGACGGGCTAGGTCTCCGCACAGGGCGTCGGCATCGGCAACGATCTTGGCCTCCAGAAAAATCGTGACTCGTGTTGTGTCTGCTACTCTAGCGCCATGAGTTCCCTCGCGCCACCACCGGCGGCGCTGACGCCCGGGCCGCCCACGCGAGTGCGGCCGATCATCGACGCCGGGCCCGGCTTGAACTTCTTCTCGATCAACAAGGAGCGGCTGCTCATCATGGTGCTGGGGCGACTCTCTAGGCCGGAGACCGTGCGGGACGAGGTGCTGCGCAAAGCCCGAGGAACTGCCCGATTCCTGCCTGCCGAAGGAGTCTGGCGGAAGCTGGAGGCAACAAAGTGGATCGAAATCCTGGCCGACGACGTGACGCACGAACTCTCGGCCGTTGTCCACAGGATCTCGCAGCTGCCCTTGACGGAGCGACGGCAAGACCGCAAAGACCTGGGCGAAACCATGGTGATAGCGCACGCCGTGGTCGCCGCTGAGGAGGGTGAGACCGTGACCGTGCTCATCGACGAGGGGCCGGGAGCGGAGCCGCCGCCGCGGAGATGGCCCGGCTCGAGCGTCTCCGCGCGCGTGGCCGCGTCGTGGGGTCGATCCGGCTGAACTGACGGTGCTGGAGCGCGCCGCCCGAACCGAGCACATTCCGACAAAGCCGCCATGGCCAAGATCTACGAGCGGCTGCGCGGCCTCGACGACGGACTCCCGCCGGTTGGCCGGACCAGGGTCCTTTCGCCAGACCTGTGGCGGTAAGCCATCGACCGCCCAGCGCTTCTCGATCATGGGCTACGGCCGAACCCGCCGCTGACCATTTCCTCATCGCGAGCCTGGGACTGCCACCAATCGGCGTCGTCCGACGTTCGTAGGCATGCCATCTCAGCGATCATCGGCACCAGACAATATCGACGGTCGTTTCTGCGCTTGGGTGCGGCTGGTACGCGCCCGGGGGTGCGTATGGGAGCACGCAGGGCGGTTCGCGTACTCCTACGTAAATGGAGCCGAGGGGACTCGAACCCCTGACCCCACACCGCCAGCGGGTGGCAGAAGAGGGAAGCCAACAAGTGCGACGGCAGCGACCGCACGGCGCCCAACATGGAAGATCTTGCCCGTTGCGGCACGCGAGAGCTTGCGGCGCATGACACAGATGTTCAACGCGTCTCGGAGGATCTTGTGCAGAGCATCCGAGTCGACCCGTCGGTGTGCCGATCGTTATTGGCTCGTCATGTCCAGTCCGAGGGTCAAATCGGGGTCAAACGATCACAGGCCCGCCCTCCGGTAATGCGGGAACGGGCCCTTGACCTGGTACTTCTTGGGTCAGCGGGGCCAGGATTTGAACCTGGGACCTCTGGGTTATGAGCCCACCGCAAGTGTTCAAGTGGGAATACCTTCGGGGTAAAGCTGTCTCTCCGAGGTCAAGCCTTGCTTCGCGACGGGGAGTCGACAAATCCGATGCCTACCCGCTCAAGAATCGACGGTCGCCCTGTTCACGCGGAGGTGCGCCGACCCACCAATCGATCATGCTCGGATGCCACCGAGGACCGCCCGGTGTTCATTCATGACGGCCCGTCCTGCGGTCAAGCTGCGGTCACGGGATCAAGAAAGCCAGGTCCCTGACTCGGAGCCTGGCTTCTGACCTGCCGTTTCTTGGTGGGCGATACTGGGTTTGAACCAGTGACCTCTTCCGTGTCAAGGAAGCGCGCTCCCACTGCGCCAATCGCCCGAGGCGGGTGCGGGAATCGAACCCGCGTACAGGGCTTTGCAGGCCCTTGCCTAAGCCACTCGGCCAACCCGCCGGAGGTCCCTTGTGCGGGGCCGGCCCGGCGGTTGAGCCGTCGCAGCGAGCGGACGACGGGATTCGAACCCGCGACCCTCACCTTGGCAAGGTGATGCGCTACCAGCTGCGCTACGTCCGCGTGCCTCCGGCGAACCGGCGACGGATGCAAACTCTAACCCACCCGCCTTGGGCCGGCCAAACGGGATACCCGCGCGTCGCGCACCAGGGTCAGGAACGAGCACGGCCGCCCGCGGGAGACCGAACAGGTTGACCGCCGAACTCGGTCCATGCGAGCGCCCCCGGGTCAGAGGGCGCGTCGGTCGAGGCCGGTGCACCGGCGCAGCGCTGCGTGCTCGGCCGAGATCCGGGCGGCCTCGGCGCCCGGCGGAATGGGTTGGCCGGTGGTCCGGTCGATGTACGCGGGCACGAATTCGGTTCGGGTCACCTTGGCACCGGTCAAGGTGACTCGGATGACGCCGGTGTCGTTTTGAGAGTTGTTGTACCACCAGACGAAGTTGGACATGCCCGTACGCGACATATGTGTGACCGAGCCACCCGTCGCCCTGCATGACGTGGGCGTGCGTGCCGACCACGATCGTTCGCACCGGCGTTAGCGATGGCCTTGGCGGCCGTGCGCTGGAGCGCGATCGGGCACGGGTTTCGCTCCTCCCCCCAGTGCATGTAGACGACGACGACATCGGCGATCGATGTCGCCGCCCGTATCGATGCGACGGCCCGGTCGATCTGCGCCTGGGTGTAGGCCAGCGCGATTCCGGGCCGAGTGTCCGTCGCGACCCAGGTCGAGGCGAGCTCGCCGATCTGTGATGAACGCCGAGGATCGCGATCCGTACCCCTTTGACCGCCGTGATCCACGGCGTGTAGGCCGCCGTCGCGTTCGTCCCGGCGCCCGACGATCGGGACCCCGGCCGCCGTCGCCGCCGCGAACGTGTCGGCCAGCCCGACCTGGCCGTAGTCGAGCGCTGTGATTGTTCGCCAGCGTACCACGTCGAGACCCGCGGCCTTCACCGCGTCGAACGCCGTCGGCCGGCGCCCGGAAGTGGTACGTCTTCGGCTCCGGGGTGCCGCGGTGGTCACCGCGGTCTCGAGGTTGATCATCGAGATGTCCGCGGACTGGAATATCGCCGACACCGGTCCGAACGCGGTAGCGGGATTCTTGAGCAACGCCAGGGTCCGTTCGGTGAAGTGGACGTCGCCACCGAATGCGAGCGTGATCTCCGGTGGCTCGGTTGGGGTGGGACTCGGTGTGGCCGACGGCGCGCTCGACGGCGAAAGCGTGACCGGCGGGGTAGGCGTTGACGGCTCGCCCGAGCAGGCGCTTGACCAGCAGGATCACGCAGACCGAGGTGAGCACGAGGGGACGGCGTCGGGTCACGCTCGGCAGCGTACGGTTTTTCGCCGCACGAAGAGGACCGGTGACGCGGCCGATGATCAGGACGGCGCGGAGGCCAGACCGGTGCAGTCGTGCAGCGCGGCATGAGCGGCGGAGATCCGTTCGCTTCGCACCCGTCGACGGGATCGGCTGGCCGGTTGTCCGGTCGATGTAGGCCGGCAGGAACTCAGTCTTGACCACCGACGAACCGGACAGCGTCACTCGAATGACGCCGGTATCGTTCGACGCCGCGTCGTTGTACCACCACACGAAATTGGACAGACCGTACGCAACGTACGTGTGGCCGATCCACCCATCGCCCTGCATCACGTGAACGTGGGTCCCCACGATGATCGAGGCCCCCGCGGCCGCGAAGGCCTCGGCCGCCGTGCGCTGCAAAGCGATCGGGCACTTGTTGTACTCCTGACCCCAGTGCATGGATACGACGACTACATCCGCCTGAGCCCGGGCCGCCTTGACCGCGGCGGCCGCCTGGGCGATCTGGTCGATGGGATCGCCATCGCCAGTCCCGGCCGCGAGGCCGTCGCGACCCACGCCGACGCGAGCTCGGTGATCTGGGTGAAGGCGAGGAAGGCGATCCGCACGCCCTTGACCGTCGTGATCCACGGCGCGTAGGCGGCGCTCGAATTGACACCCGCGCCGACGACCGGGCACGCCCGCGGCGGACGCGGCGGCGAGCGTGTCGGCCAGCCCGACCTGGCCGTAGTCGAGCGTGTGGTTGTTCGCCAGCGAAACGAGATCCAACCCGGCCGCCTTGACCGCGTCGAAGGCCGTGGGCGGTGCCCGGAAGTGAAACTCCTTGGGCTCGGGTGTGCCGCGCGTCGTCACCGCCGTCTCAAGGTTCGACCATCGAGAGATCCGCCGACTCCAGCATGGCCGAAACCGGCCCGAACGCGGTGGCGGGATTGTCCAGTAACGCAAGGGTCCGCTCGATGAAATGGACGTCCCCGCCGAAGGCCAAGGTGATCTGTGGCGGCCCCGGACGACGCCGGAGCGGAGTCGGACGGCGACAGTCCGATAGTCGACGGTTGTGGGGTCGACGTGCTTGTGCACCCGCTGACCAGCAACAAGACACAGATCGATGCGTACGCAAGCACTTGGCGGCGGATCACGGAGGCAGCCTACGTCGGTGATGGGTACGAATGAGACCTGTGTCCATGTATGTTGGCCTGCGTGAAGCGACGCGCCGTGGACCTGCGGCTGGACGACATCCTCCGGGCCGCCTCCGACGTCATCGCCGAACGAGGGTTCGGCAACACCCGCACATCCGATGTGGCGCATGCCGCGGGAGTCAGCCAGGCGCTGATGTTCTACCACTTCGAGACGAAGGAACGCCTTCTCGCGCAGGCTTTCGCCTGGGCTGCGGAACAGGATCTCGCCCGGCTCGACACGCTCCTCAATGAGGACGCACCGCCACTACAGAAGCTGCGCAAGCTCCTACGGTGGTACGCGCCAACCGGGTCCTCCAAGTCATGGGCGATGTGGATCGACTGCTGGGCGGAGTCGCAGCGGGTACCCGAACTCGAGAAGGTCTCCCGGCGTCTGGATCTGCGCTGGAAGGAAGCCCTCAGCGAGGTCATCACGCTGGGAGTCAAGGACGGCGACTTCGTTTGCGACGACCCGCAGGCGGCCGCGTGGCGGGTCATGGCGCTCATCGACGGGCTCGCCGTTCAGGTCACGGTTCACCCGCGGATGCTGTCCCGCAAACAACTTCTCGACTGGGTACGGGACGCGACCGCCCGCGAGCTGAACCTCGACCCGTCCGCGCTCGCCTAACACCCCGAGTTTGGAAGGGTCCCTTCCGCTACAGAAATGGTTAAGAAGGGGACCTCTCCTTAACAGGTCAGACGTGCGGCCCGGAGCGCGGCGCCGAGGCCGGGCTGTGCGACGGCCTCGGGTGGAGTACCGACCCAGGCGCCGCCGGGCGTGTAGCCGAAGCGGTCGCAGAGGTCGCGCAGTTTTGTGGCGTACATCTGGTCGTCCACCGTCAGGGCACGGGCCGGCGAGTCGACGAACCGGGCGCCACCCCGCAGGTCCGGCCGGGTTTGAAGTGTGGAGCGCCACGCGCGCCAGTCGACGCCGCCCAGCTCTCGGAGAGTCATGTCGACCATCACGGCGCGGGCCTGATCGTCGAACCGCGGAAACGTTGGCCCGCCGAAGATCGGCCAGGCCCAGCAGGGCCAGGCCGTCGTGGGTTCGGCTGAAGATGTTCATGAACAGATCGGGGCTGCCGGCTCTCGCATACAACTCCGGGGCGAGGAACGGCAGCTGCACGCCGTACCCTGTGGCAGGCGATGATCAGGTCGACCTGTTCTGTCGTGCCGTCGGGAACCGGACTCCGTTCGGCAGAACCTCGGCGACCTCGCCCCTGCGGCTGGATCCAGCCCCTGGACAGGTACTCGAGCAAGTCGTCGCTGGTGGTCGGATGGCCGGTGTGTGCCGCCGGATCCGGCCGAGGCAGGCCGAACTCGCGGACATCGCCGACCGCGGCCGCGATGAGGTCCCTCGGTTCCGCCGGCGACAACGACTCGTCGCCAGGCTGCAGCACTCCCGGCGAGCAAGGCATCGGTCGGTACGCCGCGCACGTACCGTGGCCGAATCCGGCGCCCACGGCGCACCGAGAGGAACGCGACGCGCACCGGCTCGCGCCGCATCGCACGCGATGTCGGCCGCCGAGTTGCCAGCGCCGACCACGAGCACCCGTCGACCTGCCAACTCCTGTGGCGCCTTGTACCGAGCCGAATGCCACAGCTGTCCCCGGAAGTGTTCCTGGCCCGGCCAATGCGGCACCGTCGGGAACCACGCCGTACCGGGTGCCGCGATGATTCCGGAGTAGTAGCGGAACTCGCCGTTAGTCAGGGTTACCGACCAGCCGAGGCCCTCGGGTTTGGCCCACGTTACGGCGGTACGGAACCTGATCCGGTCGTAGAGTCCATAGAACTCGGCGTACCGCGCTGCAGGTAGTCACGGACCTGCCACCAGCTGTGGATAGTCCGGATAGTCCGCCGGCATCGGGAAATCGGGGAACCCGGAAACGAATCGAGACGTCGCCGTGGTGAGGGTCTCGTAGACCGGGCTGCCCGGACGGTCGGCGTGCCAGATGCCACCGACGTCGCTACCCGCCTCGAACCAGTCGAACGGAACGCCCTCCTCGTACAGACGACGGGCCATCGCCAGCCCGGCCGGACCGGCGCCGACGAGACAGTACCGGCGAGTCCACGCCCCCGGGTGCGCCAGCTGCCGCGCCTGCGGCCGCAGCCGGCTCTGCGCGAGGCGTGCGTAGCGAGCCGGGCCTCGCCGACCCGCAGATAGAGCCCAAGCGCCGTGCCGATGATGAGCGACGAGCACGATCAGCCACGGCAGCCCGATACCAATGTGGAGTGAATGCCGAGGAGGTCATCGAAGTCGAACAGGATGAACGTGGCGGTGGCGAACAGTCCGGCCGCACCGATTCCGGGCAGGATCAACGTCCGCCAGTAACGGCCCTGGCCCCGGCGGCGGAAGAACACAACGATCGCCACCGCGGCGAGCGCCTGCAGCGTCACGATGCCGAGCGTTGCCAGGCCGAGCGCGCCCTGAGCGAGAACCACGTACGGGTCGAGCCGGAACGCGATCGCGACCAGGATCAACAGTCCGGCGGCGCCGGAGACGATCAGGCTGGCTCGGAACGGGCTGCGGTGCCGGTGGTGCAGTTGCCCGAGCTTCGGACTGAGGACCCGGTCGCGACCAAGCACGAAGAGATAGCGGCTTGCCGCGTTGTGGAAGGCGAGGATCCCGGCAAAGGATGCGGCAAGGAAGAGCAACGCGGCCACGGTCTGCAGCCCTTCGCCGCCGACCGCTAACACGTCGTCAAAAATGAGATCGGACTGTGCGGCCGTCGCCTTATCTAGTACCTGATCCGCGCCTAACGATCCGACCACCAGCCAGACGCTGAAGACATAGAACAGGCCCATCGCCACCACGGCGATGTAGGTGGCTCGCGGCACCGTCCGCTCCGGATCGGCGGTCTCCTCGCTGTAGAGCGCCGCGGTGTCGACGCCGACGAAACACGTCAACGCGATGCCGATCGCGAGCCCGGGCGAGCCGGAGAGCATCGCCTCCGGGCGGAAGGACTCGAGCGGCAACGCATCGAGTCCCTTCGACGTCAGGATGGCGACGTCGTATAACAGAAGCGCCAAGAACCCGAGCACCATGATGGTGCCGATCACCTTTGCCGAAACGTGGACCGATCGGTACCCGACGAAGGCGACAAGCAACAGCATCGGTACGGCGCCCCAGATCCAACTGACGTTGGCACCCAACTGGTCCGCGATGATGTGCACGAAATACCCACTCGCGGCCGTGATGCCGGCGAGATTGACCGTATACGCCGCGACGGCGAGCAAAGCCGCGCCGATCGCCGGCGGCCGGCCGATGCCCTGAGCGATGTACGTGTAGTACGCGCCGGTGTTGATCACGCGCCGGCTGATCGCGGCGTACCCGACGGCGAAGCAGATCAGCACGACGGTCACGAGCGCGAACGCGGCCGGCAATCCAGCGCCGTTGCCGTTGATGAAGCCGAGCGGTACCGCACCCAACAGCGACGTGACCGGTGATGCGGCCGAGATCACCAGAAAGAAGACCCACGTGGTGCTGAGTCGGGGTTGTCGCGCCGGCTCGGCCGCGCTTCTGGGCCGCGGAATCTGACCGTGTAGGGACATCGTGCTCCTTACATCGGGAGGTGACGACCGACCGTAGAACGACACGCCCCGGACGGCTTCCTACGTACGGTCGAGAATCCAAATCGATCTTGTACGGCCGGGCCGGATTGGTGCAAGGTACGGCGGTTTGGTCCGCAGTGTGTGAAGGCACCTATCCGTAGCTGCGCCCGTGTCAAAGAGTCGTGTGTGGCGTAGTGCGCAGACGCGTCGTTCGGCGTAGCTTCACGATTCGACTGTTCATATAGATCACAGGAGGTCGATATGGCTCTGGTTCGGCGTGCGACCGCGATCGGCCGTGCTCAGGTACCCGTCATCCCGCAGCAGGGCGGAGGCACCACTCCAGTTCCCGAAATGGCGGCGGCCGCACCCTCGCGTCCGGTCCGTGGCTGGGCCACGACAACGGCGATCGGGCTCGCGGCCGTCGGCGCCCTCGGGGCGTGGAACATCAACCAGGTGATGCAACCGACCCCGTTCCAGATCGGGGACACGATGTCGACGTTTGGCGCCCTGTTCGTCTTCTCCGCCGCGGTCGAGCGCGTGCTCGAGCCGTTCACGCGGTGGCTGCCCGGCCGATCGGCCCAGGAGCGGTATGAGCGGGCGGTGGCCGACTCGGAGAACGGGGTTCCAGGCGCCACGCAGGCCGTGGCGCACTATAAGGCAGAGGTCGACTCCGCCCGCGCGACCCGCGGCGTGCTGACGTGGGGTATCGCCACGTTCGCCGCGACCGTGCTGTCGGCGGTCGCCGGCTTCTACCTACTCCGCATGCTCGCCGTCGAGCCCGGTTGGAACGGCATCGCACCATGGGCGGACGCATTGGTGACCGGTCTCGTGGTCGGTAGCGGTACCAAGCCCCTGCACGATCTCGTCACCCGGTTCCAGAACCAGTCCGCGCTCCAGCAGACGCCGCTGTAGGGACTCAGGAACACCCCTCTGTAGGCCAAAACTGACTTCGAGGGCACGTACTCAACCGGAGGCGCGGACGACCAGATGGGTGTCGAGGACGACGAGCGGCGCCGGGATCTTGTCGCCTCGGATGTGGGCCACGAGCAGGCGGGCCATCTCGCGACCCATTGCCTCCACCGGCTGGTGCACCGTGGTCAGCGCCGGCTCGGTCTGCCGGGCTAGCACCGAATCCTCGAACCCGACCACTGCGACATCGGTCGGGATGCGCCGGCCGTACTCACGAAGGGTCCGCATCGCGCCCACGGCCATCAGATCGGAGGCGCAGAAGACCGCGTCGAGGCTTGGCTGCCGGTCGAGCAGCATTCGCATCGCGTGGGCGCCACTGGCTTCGGAGAAGTCGCCGTAGGCCACCATCGAGTCGTCGGCCGGCAGACCCGCGTCCGCCAACGCGCGGCGGTAGCCGGCGAGGCGACTGATGCCCACCCCCATGTCCTGCGGGCCAGCGATGGCGGTCACCTGGCGGCGGCCCTGGCTGAGCAGGTGCGCCACCGCCGACTGCGCGCCCCCGACGTTGTCGGCGTCGACACAACTCATCTGGTCGCCGACGATGGCGACCTTGCCGCCGGGCTGCCCACAGACCACCACCGGCAGTCCGCGTTGGGCGAGCAACGTCGGCAGCCGGTCCTCACCGTGCAGCGACATCAGCAGCACCCCGTCGACGTGCTGCGGGGTGAGGTGGTGTTCGACCCGCTCCCGCTCTCGTTGCGACTGTGCCATCGCGAGCCAGAGCTGCATCGGCGTCTCGACCAGGACCGCGTTGATGCCGCGGATGATGCCGGCGAAGAACGGCTCTCCAAAGACGCGTTCCTCCGACTCGGAGACCACGAGCGCGACGGAGTCAGTCCGCTGGGTTACCAGGGCCCGGGCGGCGCGGTTGGGGACATAGCCCAACTCCTCGATCGCCTGCTCGACCGCGGCCCGCGCGGAGGCCGACACCTGAGGGGATCCGTTGACGACCCGGGACACGGTTCCCCGGCCGACGCCCGCTCGTGCCGCGACCTGGTCAAGCGTGGGCCGTCCCGCCGACCGAATTCGCTGCATCGCCACTGTGCTTCCCCTTGATCGCCGTCGGTGCGTCTATCAGAGATTGTGACGGTCATGCGTCGACGGGCGTACGCGGAGGGGGCGGTTCCGGCAGTGCGTGTCGCGCGATCACCGATGAATACCAATGTGCGCTCGCTTTAGGAATCCGCTGCTGGTTCAGATAGTCCACATAGAACAACCCAAATCGACGGGTATAGCCCCATGCCCATTCGAAGTTGTCCAGCAACGACCAAGCGAAATAGCCGCGCAACGGTACGCCCGCCGCGATCGCGTCCTGACACGCACGGAGGTGTGCATCGAGGAAATCGCACCGGTCGATGTCGTTGATGCACCCGTCGGCGTCCACCTCGTCGTGGAACGCTGCACCGTTCTCCGTGACGTACAGGGGGACGGCGGGATAGTCACGAGCCACCCGTTGCAGGATCTCTGACAGGCCAGGCGCGTCGATCTCCCAGTCCATGGCGGTCCGAGGCACACCGCGTGAGATGAACCGGACCGCCTCGCTGCCGATGTTCGCCCCGGCGGGCGCAGGACCGCGCCAGTCGATCCGGCCGTCCGGTCCGGGCTCGGGAGCGGCGAGCACGTGGCGGCTGTAGTAGTTGATGCCGAGCATCGACGGTGGACGAGAGATGATGGCGAGATCGCCATCGAGCACGTGCCCAAAATCGCTGATCGGGGCCAGGTCCTCGACCACGTCGCGCGGGTATTGTCCGAGCAGCACGGGGTCGAGGAAGAACCGGTTGCCGAGTCCATCGATCCGCCGCGTCGCCTCCAGATCCTCGGGCCGCGAGGAGGCAGAGGAGACAGCGTAGAGGTTGAGTGTCACGCCGATCTGGGTGTCCTGCCGCTGGGCCCGGATCGCGTCGACCGCGAGGCCATGTCCGAGCAAGAGGTGGTGCACTGCCCGGACGGCGGCAGCAGGGTCCCGCCGTCCGGGCGCGTGGTCCCCGGAACCGTACCCGAGGAAGGCCGAGCACCACGGTTCGTTGAGCGTGGTGAAGTGCCGGACCCGGTCCCCAAGGGCCGCGTGCACCAGTGCCGCGTACTCGGCGAAACGGCCAGCCGTGTCGCGCGCCGGCCAGCCGCCCGCGTCCTCGACCGGCTGTGGTAGATCCCAGTGGTAGAGCGTGAGCCAAGGCTCGATGCCTTGCTGGAGCAGCTCATCCACAAGTCGGCGATAGAAGTCGAGCCCGGCCGGGTTGGCCGGCCCAGCACCGGCCGGCTGCACCCGCGACCACGAGACCGAGAACCGGTACGCCTTCAGCCCGATCCGCTTCATCAATGCCACGTCGTCGCGGTACCTGTGGTAGTGGTCAACGGCGATGTGTCCAGTGTGTCCACCAACGACGGCGCCGGGCTGCTCACTGAATGTGTCCCAAATGGACGGTGTGCGGCCGTCGGTCGCGGCGGCTCCCTCGATCTGGTAGGCCGCGGTGGCGGCCCCGAAGAGGAATCCTTCCGGGAACCGGCGCCCCCCGTTGGGCTGCCGTGCCGGGTCCGCGTACGTGTCGACCAGTCGGACGTCGGTTGGCTGAGTCGCTTGCCCCGCCCAGGCTTCGCCCGCCCATGAACTGTTCACGCCTTGACCGCACCTTCCATGATGCCGCTGATGATCTGGCGACCAAACACAAAGAACACGAGCACAAGCGGTAATGTCCCAATCGCCGTCGCCGCGAAGACCATCGAGTAATCGGTGTAGTGGGCATAGGAGATGTAGCCCAGTGATACCTGAAGCGTCGGGTTGTCCGGGGTCAGCACCGCCCGCGGCCACAGGAAGTCGTTCCATGTCGCCATGAAGGTCAGCAGGGCGAGCACGCCGGCCGCCGGCAGTACGGCAGGCAGCACGACACTCCAGAACGTCCGCAGGGTAGTGCAACCGTCGACCCGGGCTGCCTCGATCAGCTCGTCCGGGACGGCCGCGGATACGTACTGGCGCATCATGAACACGCCGAACGCGCTCGTGAGGAACGGGACCGTCACGGCCCAGAGCGTGTCGAACCAATCCAGGTCAACGATCATGCCCCAGAGCGGGATCAGGCCGAGTTGCGTCGGCACCATCATCGTGACCAGCACCGTGAGCAGGAGCGCGTTGCGCCCGCGGAATCTCAGCTTGGCGAACGCGAAGCCGGCCAGCGCCGACGTTATGACCACGCTCAGGGTCACCGATCCGGACACGATGATCGAGTTGATCATTCCATGGACGAAGTTAACATCGTCGAACTCAAGTGCGCGGCTGAAGTTGTCCCAAAAGTGCCCGCCGGTGGTCCATGGTGGCGTGGGGTCGTTGATGGCGTCCTGACTGCGGGATGCGATGACGATGACGTAGTAGAACGGGTAGATCGACAGCAGGCCGGCGATGACGAGCCCGATGTAGGTCAGCGGGCTGACCCGCCTCAGCGAGTTCTTTCGTGCCACGCGCAACCTCACTTCGCCGTCCGCCGTATCAGCAGGTAGTTGGCTGCCGACGCGAGAATGATCAGAATGAACAAGGACCACGAGATGGCGGCGCCGTATCCGGCGTTCTGGGTGAGCTCGATGGAGTTTTCGTACATGTACATCGTCACCGTCTGCACCTCGCGCAGGTCACCACCACGAACCGTGTAGCCGTGCGTGAATATCAACGGTTCGGTGAACAGCTGCAGACCGCCCACAATGGACACCACGGTCACGAACAGGAACGTGGGCCGCAGCATCGGGAAGGTCACCGACCAGAACTGCCGCCACTGATTCGCGCCGTCGATCTCGGCCGACTCGTACAGGTCGCGCGGGATGGCCTGCATCGCAGCCAGCAGAATCAGCGCGTTGTATCCGGTCCAGCGCCAGTCGACCATCGTGGCGACGGCCGTCCAGTGCGACAGCACGGCGCCGTGCCAGTTGATTCGGCCGATTCCGACGTGCTCGAGCACCCAGTTGATCACACCGAAGTCACGCTCGAAAAGTGTGCCGAAAATGATGGCGACCGCCGCGACCGACGTGGCGTTCGGAACGAGTACCGCCATCCGGAAGAACATCCTGGCCCGCAGCGGTCGGTTGAGCATGTTCGCCAACAGGAGCGCGAACAGGATCTGTGGGATCGTCGCGAGCAGGAAGACGCCGATCGTGTTCTTCAGAGCGTTCCAGTAGTAATCGTCGCCGAGCAACCGGGTGTAGTTCGCGAGGCCGATGAACTCGTGACCCAGGGTCCGCTCGTTAACCAGATCCCAGTCCATAAAGGACATATAGAGGGTCTTGAACATCGGGTACGCGCCGAAGATCCCGAAGATGATGAAGAACGGCGCAACGTAGAGGTACGGCGAGAACTTGAAATCGAACCGGCCCAACCGTCGGGCTAAACGCCGCGGCGAGGCCGGAGGCCCAGCGGGCGGGTTCTGCCTCGGCGGCGCGGTGGTCGTGGACAGGCTCATGGTCCTCACCGTTCGAGCGACGTGGGCTGACGCTGCTAGCTAGGTGCGCCTCCGCTGGTGCCCTGCGGCTGCGGGGCGGGAGGGCTGGTGGCGCCCGGATCCCGGACGCCACCCTCCCCTCTCATTGCGTTGCGCTAGTGCTGGGCTCCGTGGAGCCTCGCGGATCTGTTAGTAGGCGCCCTGGATCGGGACGTCCTTGAGGAACTGAGCCCACGCGTCATCGGCAGAGATCTTGCCTTGCTCAAAGGCCTGGAGCGCGGGCTCCATTGCCTTCTCCTTCACCGAGGCGTGCTTCGGGCCGAGGGTGAGTGGCTTGATCTTGGAGGCGGTTTCGCCGAAGATCTTGCCAGTGGGGGCGTTGTTGAAGTAAGGGTTCTGATAACCCTGGAACTGCGGATTCTGCAGTGCCGTCAGGTTGGTCGGCAGCGGGCCCTTCGCCACGAACGCCTTGACCTGGCTGTCGGCGTTGGTGAGGAACTTGGCCAGCTCCGCGGCCTCCTTGGGATACTTGCTCTGGGTCGGCACCGAGAGCCACGAGCCGCCCCAGTTGCCGCCGCCGCCCGGTACCGCGGCGACGTCCCACTTGCCCTTGTTCTCAGCACCCGAGTTGCTCTCCACGATGCCGGTCATCCAGGACGGGCAGAAGGTGGCGGCGAAGGTGCCGTTCTTGAAGCCCGCGCTCCACTCCGTCGACCAGGTTGCGGTCTTGGCGGTGGCGTTCGCGTTGACGAGCTGGACCGCAGTGTCCCAGGCCTGCTTTACGGCTGGGCTCTTGGCGGCTACCAGGTTCTCCGGCTTCGCGTCGCCGTCGTAGAGCTGGTTGTCGGCGTTGTAGAAGCTGTCGCCGCCGACCTGGAAGACCACCGCGCTGGCGGCCGTCGTCACCGAGTCGAGCATGCCCTTACCGGTGGCGTTGCGGTACGTAACGGAGGTCGCGATGAACTTGTCCCAGGTAGGCCAGAGAGCCGAGACGGCGTCGCGGTCCGCCGGTAGGCCGGCGGCCTGGAACAGGTCGCGGCGGTAGCAGACGGCCAGCGAGCCCACGTCCGTCGGCAGGCCCATCAGACGACCGTCGGCGCCCTTCCCGAGCGCGTACTTCCAGGTCAGGTACTGACCGGACAGGTCGCCAACGTAGGGCTGGAGGTCCACCCAGTTGGCCGGGTTGATCTTGAACTCGTTGATGATGCCTTCTTCAAGGGCAACCACGTCGCCGGCACCCTTGCCCGTGGCGAGGTAGCGCACCAGCTTCGGACGGTAGTCACCAAGCTGGGCCGTCTTGCGAAGCTCCACCTTGATGCCAGTCTGGGTCTCGTACTGCTTGACGAGGTCGTCGTAGCCGAACTCTCCGAACGTGTCGACGATCAGTTTGTCGGGCTTCGCACCAGGCGTTTCACTCTTGCTGCACGCGGCGGCGGCGCCCAGCGCGACCGTCGCGACGAGAGCAACCGCTGCGATCTGGCGCAGGCGGCGCTTCGTAACGCTCATCCCGGACCCCTCTCAGGTCGTGATGTATGTATGAAAGGTGGGCCTCGCAGCGCCAGAGGCAGCGGAAGGCGTGCTTTACCGTGGCCTCTGACCTGTACAAACGCCACACCCAGCCGTCCGTATGTGGCGGGTGCCACATGTGGCGGGAGCGCTCCCATAGGAAAGCGCCCTTGCCGTCGGAGTGTCAATGGGCCATTGGGAGCGTTCCCAATTCGTTACCGAACGAGGCCCTCTGAGGCGGCTGAGAAGAACCGTGTTTAGGCGAGATTTTTGGTACTCGGAATGGGCGAATGCCGGCAATGGGAGCGCTACCAGGATGAGAGCGCTCCCAACGACCCGGGACGGTCGGTGTCGACTGCACCGTGACCGTGTCGGCTGCACGTGACCGTCGGTGTCGGCTGCACCGTGACCGTCGGTGTCGACGTCAATGCGCCGACCTTGGGACAATGCGCGTGCTTTGATCTCCGCCAACGCGCATTCGGCCAAGGTCGACGAACAATACGTGGCATGGCTGGTGCGACGTAGAACCCGGGTCGCAGGCTGCTGCGAGGTGGGCCCGGGTGGCAAAGGTTCAGGCCATGCGGCGTAGAAGGGTAGTGATGAGCTCGGGCACGAAGTAGTCGGCGTCATGTCCGCGGCCGAGCCAGGCCCGCAACTCGTCGTGCTCCGGGTCCGTCGGGTCGTGCAGCGCCCGTACTAGCCGGCGATATCCGTAGACCCCGCCGACGTCCTCGGGCGGGCAGGCGCGCTCACCCTCCATGCAAACGGGGTAGCGCTCGTCGGGGTCTGCCGGCCAGACCGCTTCCGCCGTGACGCTGTGCTCCCACCAGTCGCCGTAGTCGTACGTGTACCGGAACCGATCGCCGACCTTCACGACCGCGTCGAGTCGGGTGTCCAGCTCGTCGCACAGGTGCAGTTCATCGAGCGGATCCGGCTCGCCGTACTGAATGCCGCCGATGTCGAAGGAGTGGAGGTGGTAGTCCCACCAGCCCATGGCGTGCTGGAAGACGCGGTGAACCCGGTCGAGTGTGTAGCCGCCCGGGATCAGCACCCGTCGCCACACTTCGGGGGTCACACCATCGAGTGCAATCCGGAGCTGGAAGACCTGTCGGGGCACGCCACCATTCTTGACGTGGCCGACGGTGGCTCGCACGCTTAAGGCGTGATCTGTGCCGCTTGCCGGAGTCAGCAACACGAGAACTGCCGTGGTGGCAACTGGTGCGACTGTCAGCATCGCACTCCGGCACCGACCGAACCCGCGACGGGCCGCCCCGGCGAGTGATTTGGACGTCATGCGCATCTGGCCCGATCCCGCGCCTCTCGACGATGACGGCCTCTTCGAGGCGTACCGGCTGACCCGCCAAAGCCCGTGGTTGCGCGTGAACTTCGTGTCGAGCCTCGACGGAGCCGTCGAGTCCGACGGCTACTCGCGTGGCCTGTCCAACCCCGCGGACAAGGCGGTGTTCGGCCTGCTGCGGGCGCACGCCGACGCCGTGATGGTGGGCGCCGGAACGCTGCGCCACGAGGGTTACGGCCCCGTGCGCACCTCGGCCGATCACCTGGTACGGCGACACGCGGCCGGCATCGCCGAACATCCGACCCTGGTAGTCGTGTCCGCCGCCCTGGATCTCGACCCGGCATCCCGCGCCTTCACCGAGGCACCGGTACGGCCGGTGGTACTGACCCACGCCAGCGCCCCGCCTCAGCAGCGCGACGCACTCGAGGCCGTGGCAGACGTGGTCGTCTGCGGGGACTCGGTGGTGGACATGGTGGTGGGCCGGACCGAGCTCAATCGGCGGGGCTTGGAGCAGGTGCTTTGCGAAGGCGGCCCGCACCTGTTCGGCGCCCTGCTCGCCGCCGATCTGGTCGATGAACTGTGCTTGACCGTGTCCGCAGTGCTGACCGGAGCGGGCGCGGGACGGATCGTCGCCGGTGCGGGACGGTCGACGCCGCAACCGATGCGGCTGGTGCACATCCTCGAATCCGGCGATGCCCTGCTCACCCGGTATGCGCGCGGCTGACGTCTCGTCCCGACGCGACGGGCTGGACAACCCTTCCCATATGGTGAGAATGATCAGAGATCATGGAGAGCCATGGCCCCTCGACGGGCCGTTACTCTCCAAGATTCGAATCTTGCGTATGCCCACTGCGCGTGGCGATACAGAGCGTGTCCTTTTTGTACTGACTCGCGCGACCGGCCGGCGTCCCGCAGGTTGTCGGTCGGGTGGGGCAGGATGCGGGCATGGACGGCACGGGAGACGAGGGCGGGCAGACGGTGGGTCGGGTGCTCGGCACCCTCGACGCGACACCGCTGCAGTTCTGGGTCGCCGTGCAGCCCGGGGCATACTTGCAGCTCGACGACGTCGTCGTGACCACCCGGGTGCTGCCGAACGGCGAAGCGGTGGCAGTCGCGGGCGTGGTCACCCAGGTCCGCGCGAGGCACGAGGGTGCCACCTTCGACTCGGATGTCTTCGCCATCGCCGACGGAACCCTGCCGGCGCAGGTGCAGGAGGCGGCCGAGGTCACCACGACCCGTGTAGAGCCCGAGATCTACGTGCCGCCGGAGCCGGGTGCGCCGGTGCGCCGGGCGAGCGGTTCGGAGCGCGACGGGGCGCTCTACTTCGACCAGATGCAGCGGCGGATCCCGGTCGGCACCGGGCGCGACGGCGAGCCGCTCTACATCAACGCGGATTTCCTCGACGGCACCCGCGGGGCCCACGTGTCGATCTCCGGCATCTCCGGCGTGGCGACGAAGACGAGCTTCGCCACATGGCTGCTCTACTCGGTGTTCCGGTCCGGGGTCCTCGGCGGTGCCGGCGACACCACCAACACGCGAGCGCTGATCTTCAATGTGAAGGGCGAGGATCTGCTGTTCCTGGACCGTCCCAATGAACGGTTAGACGCCGACGATCGGGCAAAGTACGCCCGCCTCGGCCTGGACGCGGCGCCGTTCCCCGACGTTCAGGTCTACGCGCCGCCGCGCGCCGGCGATCGTACCGGCGCACCCGACGTCGCCAGCCGGCTGACCGGCGTGGACTCCTTCTACTGGACGGTGGCCGAATTCTGCGCGGACCGCCTGCTTCCCTTTGTGTTCGCCGATGCCGACGACGACCGGCAGCAGTACACGATGGTCGTGCACTCGGTGGCCGCCTATCTCCAACGGCACGGGCAAGCGGCGGACGGCGGCATTGTCCTCGATGGACAGAGGGTCAACTCGTACCAGGACCTCGTCGATGTCATCGCGGAGCGTCTGTCCGATGAGGACACTCGCGGCCAGTGGGCCGGAACGGCGGTAGGCCTCGGCACCGTCAACGCGTTCCTGAGGCGGCTGATCTCCAGCCAGCGGGACCTGGCGAGGCTCATCCGGGGCGACCTACCGCCACAGAGACCGCATGGGGTCAATACCGCTGAGAGCGCGCAAGTGACCATTGTGGACCTGCACAACCTGCCCGACCGGGCTCAGCGATTCGTCGTCGGCGTGATCCTCAAGACCGAGTTCGAGCGCAAGGAGAAGGCGGGCACGGCCAAGCCGCTGCTGTTCGTGGTCCTCGACGAGTTGAACAAGTACGCGCCGCGTGACGGCGGCTCGCCCATCAAGGAGGTGCTGCTCGACATCGCCGAGCGCGGCCGCTCGCTCGGGGTGATCCTGATTGGTGCCCAACAAACATCGAGCGAGATCGAGCGGCGAATCCTCGTGAACTCCGCCATCAAGGTCGTGGGACGGTTGGACGCCGCCGAGGTACAGCGGCCGGAGTACGGATTCCTGCCACCCGCGCAGCAGAAGCGCGCCTTGATCGCCAAGCCGGGCACGATGTTCATCAACCAGCCCGACATCCCGGTGCCGCTCGTGGCGGAGTTTCCATTTCCGGCCTGGGCCACCCGTCCGTCCGAGGCCGGAGCCGCCCCGAGCGCGACGCTGCGCTCGATGGTGCAGTCCACCGACCCGTTCGCCGTGGTTGGGGCCGCTCGGAGCAAAACCGTCGCCGATGACGACATCCCGTTCTAGGGGGTACGGGTGAAGCTGCTGCACACATCGGACTGGCACCTCGGCAAGGTCCTCAAGGGACAGTCACGAGTGGACGAACAGCTGACGATCCTCAAGGAGATCGTCGACGTCGCGGAAGCCCATCAACCAGACCTCGTGCTCGTCGCCGGTGACCTGCACGACAGCGTTGCGCCCAACGCCGAGACCGAGAAGATCGCGGTACGGGCGCTGAGCGCGTTGCGTCATCACTCCGCGGCAGTGGTCGTCGTCGCTGGTAACCACGACCAGGGTCCGCGCCTGGACGCGCTGCGGACCTGGGCCGACGAGGCCGGCGTGACTCTACGGGGCACGATCGGCAAGCCCGAGGACCACCTGATCACCGGCGTCACCCCCGGCGGCGAGCCGTGGCGGCTGGCCGCTTTACCGTTTGTCTCTCAGCGGTACGCCGTGCGCGCTTCGGAGATGTTCGAACTATCGGCCGCCGAGGCGTCATCCACCTACGCCGACCACGTCGCCCGTTTGATCGCTGTTCTCACCGCGGGCTTCGATGACGGCAGCGAGACCGTCAACCTGGTGACCGCGCACCTGACTGTCGTGGGTGCGAAGACCGGCGGAGGCGAGCGCGACGCGCACACCATCGAGGCGTACTCAGTGCCGTCGAGCGTGTTCCCGCCGTCCGTCCACTATGTAGCTTTGGGACACCTGCATCGCCGGCAACAGGTGCCCGGGCCGTGCCCAGTGCATTACAGCGGTTCGCCACTCGCGATCGACTTCGGCGAGGAGGAAAACCGGCCATCGGTGTCCATTGTGGAGTTGGCTGCCCGGAAGGCGGCTAAGGTCACCGCCATCCCGCTCAAGTCGGCCGTGCCGCTGCGGACCGTGCGCGGCACGCTGGCCCAACTCGCGGCACTCACGATCGACCCGGCGGCCTGGCTCCGGGTCTATGTCCAGGAACCGCCGCGAGCCGGGCTCAAGGAGGATGTACAGGAGCTGCTGCCCCGCGCGCTCGAGGTTCGAGTGGACCCGCATTCCTTGCCCGCATTGGACGTTGCACCACTGGCCGCCAACCCTGCCCGGTCGCCACGGGAGCTGTTCGCCGAGTACCTGGCCGCGCGCGGCAGCCACGACGAGGCCGTGGCTGCGCTGTTCAACGAGATCTACGAAGAGGTGGTGACCGGATGAGACCCCTGCGTTTGGACCTGCACGGGTTCACGATCTTCCGCGAACCCACCACAGTGGACTTTACCGACGCGGACTACTTCGCGCTCGTCGGTCCGACCGGCTCGGGGAAGTCGACGATCCTCGACGCCATCTGCTTTGCGCTGTACGGCACCGTTCCCCGGTGGGGCCACCGGAACAGGATCGAGAACGCGCTGGCACCCTCGGCGGTCGAGGCCCGGGTACGGTTGGTCTTCGAGGCTTCGGGGACGCGCTTCGTCGCGACGCGCGTGGTCCGCCGGGACGGCAAGGGCAAGGTCACGACCGCCCACGCGGGGCTCGAGCAACTGCCGTCCGGCTTCGACCTGCGCCTGTTCGACGCGGCGCCAGCCGAACGCGGCGAGACGCTGGGCACGGTGCTCGCCGGCACGTGGTCGGAGATGGAGCCGGCCGTTCTCGATGCGGTCGGTCTGCCATACGAGCAATTCACCAGCTGCGTCGTGTTGCCGCAGGGCGAGTTCGCACGATTCCTGCACGCCAAGCCGGCCGAACGGCAGGAGATTCTGGTCAATCTCCTCGGACTGCACGTCTACCAGAAGGTCGGCGAACGCGCCGGAATCCGGCAGCGGGAAGCCGAGGCCCGCGTCGTCGCGACCCGCAACCTCCTCGGCGACGTGACCGGTGCCGACGACGAGAGCCTCGCGGCCGCCGAGCAGGCATTGGTCGCGGCCACCGAGCTGGTCACGAATGTCGAGGCGCAGCTGCCCGCGCTAGAGGAGGCACGAGCGGCGGGTGAGAACGCGGCCGCCGCCCTCACGCGGGTGGAACGCGAGCTGGCCGCGTTGGCGGCGGTGCGGCCGCCCACCGCCCTCGCGACTGTCGGCGACGAGGTGAGCGCCGCGCGTGATGCGGCGGCTCGCGCCCAGGACGGCGTACACGCTGCCGAGGACCGGGAGGAGAAGGCGCGGGCCGAGCTCGCGGCCGCCGGCGATCGAACCGCGCTCAGCCGCCTGGTGGACGCCTACGCCGAGCGGGCTCGACACGCCAAGCGCGTAGCCGACCTGGCGGCCGTGCTGGCTAAGGCGACCGCCGACCACAAGAAGCTCACCACGGCTCTGGCGTCGGCGAAGACCACTGTGGACACAGCAACCGAAGCGGTACGGACCGCCCAGGCCGGCGTCGACGCGGCTCAAACGTCTGACCGAGCCGCGTCGCTGCGGGTGCACCTCGTCAAGGGCGAGCCGTGCCCGGTTTGCGAGCAGCCGGTGGCGAAGATTCCGGCAGCACCCGCGAGCCCGGTTCTGCGAGCGGCACGGGACACGTTGGCCAAGGCCGAGAAGGCGGCTCAGGTGGCGACCAAAGCGTTCGAGACCGAGGACCGGAAGCTGCGAGACCTCGACCGCGGACTCGCCGCCGCCCAGGCGCAGCATCAGGAGTCGGTGGCCCGATTGGCCGGCGTCGACTCCACATTGGATGGTGCTCCGACTCTGTCCACTGTGGATGCGTCCCTTAAGGCGATCGCGACCCATGAGAAGGCCGCCGCCTCCAGTGCCGACGCGGTCCGCGATGCGCGACAGGTGCTCCGTGGTGCCACGACCAGGCTCGCGACCGCGGAGGCTCGGCTGCGCGAGGCCTGGCAAGGCTACGACAAGGCTCGGGACGCGGTCGCCTCACTCGCTCCTCCGGCGGCCGACCGCGACCGGCTCGGGGAGTCCTGGCGGGCGCTGGCGGAGTGGGCCGTCGCCGAGGCGGCCGACCGTACCAGGGAAAGAGAAGCCACGGTCGCGGTCGCGGAGGCGGCGCTGGCCGCCTTGACCGCGGTCGCCGCCAAGCTTGACGCACTCGTCGGCGCGACAATGACGGACGCGGGCGACGCGGCCGCGTACCGTCAGGCGACGGCGCTCGGCGTCGAACGGGCGACGGCGGCGCGGAACCGGGTGCTGGAACGGCGCGAGCAGGTGGCCCGGCTCGGCGAGCAGGTGGCGCAGCACGACAAGGACGCACAGGTGGCCAAGGCGCTCGCGCAGCACCTGCGGGCGAACCAGTTCGAGCGCTGGCTGTTGACCGAGGCACTGGACGCGCTCGTCGGCGGCGGCTCCGCGATCCTGCGGGAACTATCCGGCGGCCGATACGACCTCGCCCACGACAAGGGGGAGTTCCTCGTCGTCGACCACAGCGACGCCAGCCTGCGTCGGGCCGTGCGGACGCTATCGGGCGGCGAGACGTTCCAAGCCTCGCTGGCCCTCGCGCTGGCCCTTTCGGAACAGCTGGCCGGGCTCTCCAACGCCGCCGCCAGCCTTGAGTCGATCATGCTCGATGAAGGGTTCGGCACGCTCGATTCGGACACCCTGGAGACAGTCGCGGCCACGCTGGAGAACCTGGCCGCGCGCGGCGACCGAATGGTCGGGGTGGTGACCCACGTGACGGGGCTGGCCGAGCGCATTCCGGTCCGCTTCGAGCTCAGCCGCGACGCCCGCGGCGGAGCACACATTGTCAGACGGTCCTGAGACCCTTGACACCGACGACGACGGACGGGACGAGGGTGACAGACGACGCCAGGGTAAAAATCTACGTCGATGCGTGGGATCCGTCCTACGGCACCGCGTTGGATTCGGCCGAGTCCGGGCCAGCCGGCGAGAGCACAGCGCAGGTGCGGGCGGACATCGAGCGCGAGCCCACGGCGTGGACACCGCTGAACCCGGCGTCCGATCAGCGCGGTCCCGGGACGGTTCTGCTCGTGGACGGCGTGCGGCGCATCGACGCCCGGATCTGGGTCGAGGAGGTCGACGGCACGCTGCACGGCGGGCTCGCGGCCTCGTACGCGGCCGGTGTCGTCCGGTGCGACCTGCGCCGGGGCAGCGCCGACGTTTCCAACGCGCGGGTCGTCCGTGGTTTCTTCACGCCCAGCGTCGAGGCCGGCGACATCGTCGCGGCGAACGCTCGCTACCCGGTGCACCGAGTTACGGCGACCGATCCGGCTCAACTCTCGGCCGCGATCCAACCGCACTTGCGCGCGCTCGAGATCGAGGTGTCCGCGTTGGCCCGGGCGACCACGGAGACCCTGTCGAGCACGCACGCCACCGATGACGACCTGTTGGTCATCGACGGCCCACTGACCGGGCGAGCCCAACTCCCTCGCGCGCTCGGGTACGTCAAGACCCATCGGGTGCAGTACCTGCAGCCGGAATTGTCCACAGTGGTCGGACAGCTCGGCGCGGGCCAACGGACGCCGGTCTTCCTCCTCGGCACGAACTGGAACCGGTACAGCTGGTACCTGAAGCTGCCCGGTCCGCCCGGCTCACCGTGGGCGGGCGTCGTGCGGGTGGAGTGCTCGGCCGACCTGTCAAGAGGCGAGGCGATCGCCTTGGCCGACCAGTCGGCGGTGACGCTGCCACGGTTCGCCTCAAGTCCGTACAAGGACGCCCGCGCCCCCCAGAACCTGACGCCGATCGCGGGCCTGGAGCGAAGGCTCCGCGCGATGCTCGGCGACCAGCGGCTACTCATGCGCGGGCTCAACGCCGCCGCCAAGCGGCGCGCTGCTGCGTGAACGGCGCGGCGGCCGGGCTACCGTGACGACATGACCGATCAGGACGGCGCCGCGGCGTCGTCGCCTGGACTGACGAGCGCAGCGCCCGAGGAGCGCAGCGACGAGGAAGCGGAGCGAGGAGGGAAGGCCACGGCCTCAAGAGCCCCGGCGCCCGCGCGAGCGAAGCGAGCGCCAGAGACACGGCGGCTCGCGTTGCCCCACGGGTACGACTTCGGTGGCACCGTCGGTGCGCTGCCGATGGGCCGGCATGACCCGTGCCTACGGATAGCCCAGGGAGCGTACTGGTGGGCCACCCGGACTCCGGCCGGGTTGGCCACGCTCAGCCTGCGCCGAGACGGTCGAGACCTCGTGGCCACTGGCTATGGGCCCGGTGCCGACTGGGTGCTCGCACAGGCCGATGGTGTGGCCGGGCTGCGCGACGACCTCACCGGCTTCGCCGAGGTCGCCGCCCGTCACCCGGTCGTCGCGGAGCTGGCTCGCCGCCACCACGGTCTGCGCCTCCCATCCACCGGGCGGCTGTTCCAACGGCTGGTTCGCGCGATCTTCGAGCAGAAGGTGACCGGTAAGGAGGCGTACCGGGCGTACGCGGCGACCATCCGTCACTTTCATCGCGAGTCCGGTCGTGAGCCAGCCCCGGGCCCGTTGCCGGGGCTCCTTTCGCCACCTGACCCGGCGGCTGTCGCGGCGACCCCGTACTGGGTATTCCATCCGTTCGGTGTGGAGCAGCGCCGGGCCGACACCTTGCTGCGGGCGGCCATCGCGGCCGCTCGGCTCGAGTCGAGCGCTGACGCGGTCGAGGCGACCCGGCGGCTTACCGCGATCCAGGGCATTGGCGCGTGGACCGCGGCGGAGGTAGTGCGGGAGGTTTACGGCGACGCGGACGCTGTCTCGGTCGGTGATTACCACATCCCTCACATCGTGTCGTGGGCGCTCGCCGGGGAGGCCCGCGCCGGCGCGCGCGACGCCGGACCCGGTGCGCTCTCCCCCGCAGATGTCCGGATGCTGGAGCTGCTCGAGCCGTTCCGCGGCCACCGTGGCCGGATCTGCTGGTTACTCGAACACACCGGCCACAGCGCGCCGCGATTCGGGCCGAGGACGCCGATCCGGTCGTTCGCGGCGTATTGACCCGGATGAATCGCCTACGTCGTCGCGCGCATCCGATAGTGCAGGCGGACCGCCGGGATGTTCCAGAGCTTGAGTGCGTGGTCGGCGCGGACATCGCCATCACTGTCGACGTACAGATGGAAGTGCTCGGCGATCGGAATGCGTCGTGCGTTGAGCCGGCCACCCGACCGCTCCAGGACAAGGTAGGCACCGTCAGCGCCGAATGGCCCGGACGGCGAGCGCAGGTGGAACCCGCCGTCGCGGTCGGCCGACGGCCGGAGGAAGACCTGCACCGAGCCGAGCGGCAGCGGAAAGACGACTCGGACGCTGGGTTGCCCGTGGCCGGCCAGCATCGCCGTCGCGTAGAGCCCGCTGTATGTGGTGGAGCCGGTCTTTCGCATCGTCCGCAACCAAGCCGATCCGGCATGTTCGCCAGTGGCCGCGTGGACGTGCACAACCCGGCTGTCCATGCCGAACGAGACATCCAGCGGGCGCATCGGCAGACTGAGCTGACCTAGACGTTCGCTCCAGAGCGCGGTGATCGCCCGCCCGAATGGCCAGGCGTACGCCGACCACTCCGCCCAGAGGTCGAGCCGCCACCGACTCGTGCGTTCGTAGAAGTCGGCGATACGGGGGTCGACGTCATCCGGTGCGAACGTCGGTCCCGCTAGCGCGGCGAACGACGGCAGCAATCCGTGATCGGGACCCTCGCTCGTCGAGCCGCCGAGTTCCTTCGCGAAGCGCTCCACCCAGTCGTGCCCGACGACATCAACCCGAGCGCGAGGTCCGACCAACCACGGGACCTGGCCGCGGTCGAACCGGCGACTCGTGGTGAGCATCCATAGCCGGCTCATGATGTCGAGCGGGTGGCCGGCGAGGCGAGTGGTCACGGCGGGCAATCTACTCCCGGGTCGTGCCACCGAATGGCGGCAGTGGCAATCGACAGGTGCGACGATCACAACGGGAGGTTCGCATGGCCAAGTTGATCTACTCGGCGATCGCGTCGCTCGACGGCTACATCGCCGATGAGGACGGCGTTTTTGACTGGGCCGCGCCGGATGAGGAGGTGCACGCGTTCGTCAACGACCTTGAACGATCGGCCGGCATCTACCTGTACGGACGTCGCATGTACGACGTGATGGCGGCTTGGGAGACGTTGGAAACTGCCGATCAGCCGGTGATGAACGACTTCGCCCAGTTGTGGCGGGCGGCCGACAAGATTGTCTACTCCACAACGTTGACCAAGGCATCGACGGCCCGGACGAGGATCGAACGGGTCTTCGACCCCGACACCGTACGGCAGATGAAGGCATCAGCGGCGAGCGACATCAGTGTGGGCGGTCCCGGTCTCGCGGCCCATGCGTTGCGGGCCGGGTTGGTCGACGAGTGCCATATGTTCATCGTTCCGGTCGTCGTGGGCGGCGGTACCCGCGCGTTCGCCGACCACGTTCGAGTGGACCTCGAGCTGGTCGACGAACGGCGTTTCGACCAGGGGACGGTCTTTCTGCGCTACCTGACCAGGTCGTGAACCCGCGCGAGTTCCTCAGTCAAGGAACAGGCAGAACGGGTGACCGGCGGGGTCGAACAGCACGCGAACATTCTCCTGGGGCTGATGGTCGGCGAGTCTCGCTCCGGCCGCGACGGCGTGATCGACCGCGGCCTCCAGGTCGTCGACCCGGATGTCGAGATGCAACATCTTCGCGGGCTGACCGTCGACCTCCGGCCACACCGGAGGCTCATACCACCGCTCGGATTGAAAGGCCAGGCCCGTGCCGCCGTCGGGCGCACGCATCAGGACCCATCCCGGCTCGTCGATGGTCGTCTCCCACCCGAGGAGGCGGCGGTAGAAGTCGGCAAGTGCGTTCGCGTCCTGGCAGTCAAGCACAACGGTGCTCAGGGTGAGTCGAGGCGTACCCATACCGATCATCTCCTTCGATGACACCCGATGTCGTGATCGTACCCACGCATCGATCAGACCGCCTCCCCACCAGTCACCAATCAGTCCAATGTGGAATGTGCACGTGGCCGTGGCGGAATCGTCACACCCTCGGCATAGCCTCGCGGCATGGCGACTTATGTACTGGTTCCGGGATTCTGGCTCGGCGCGTGGGCCTGGCGCGCGGTGGCCGACGACCTGCGCGGGCGGGGTCACGAGGTGTATTCGCTGAGCCTGACTGGGCTGGGCGAGCGGGCTCACCTGGCCCGCCCGGACATAGATCTCGAGACGCATGTGACTGATGTGGTCAACCTGCTCCGGTATGAAGACCTGCGCGACGTGGTGCTGGTCGGACACAGCTATGCCGGTCTTGTCGTGACGGGCGCGGCGGACCGGAGCCCCGACCGGGTGGCCCAACTCGTGTACGTGGACACCGGCCCGCTCCCCGACGGAGTCGCACAGGTCGAGTTCGGCCCGCCCGAGGAGCGGGAGCGGACGGCTGCGATGGTAGCCGAGATCGGTGATGGCTGGCGCCTGCCGCCACCGCCTTGGAAGGAGTTCGCGGCGGGAGCGTCCGATGTGGACGATTCGACGGTCTCGCTGCTGGCCGACCGCAGCGTGGACCAGCCGTACGCGACCGCGACCAGCCCGGCCCGGCTGAGCGGCCGCTGGGAGTCGATACCTCGGCTCGGCGTGTTGTCGAGCTTCACGGTGGCTCAGGTCGAGCAGATGGCGGCGGCCATGCCGGTCGCCCGCCACATGGCTGGCGACTCATGGCGCTTCGTGGAGCTGCCGACGTGGCACTGGCCAATGCTGAGCCGACCGGGCGAGCTCGCCGAAATCCTCGACAGCGCCGCGGCCTGATCCCCTATGTCGGAGCTCGGTGGCAGACTCGGGGTCGTGGACCTGCCCGTGATGCCTCCCGTCGAGCCCATGCTCGCCAACAGCGTGCCCGAGATTCCCAGTGCCCCCGGCATGAGCTATGAGCCGAAGTGGGACGGCTTCCGGACGATCGTTTTCCGTGACGGCGACTCGGTCGAGTTGGTGAGCCGCGGCGGCAAGACGATGACCCGGTACTTCCCCGAGGTCGTGGAGCAGGCGCTGTCCCAGCTGCCGCCCCGATGCGTGGTCGACGGCGAGGTGGTCCTGATCCGCCGCGACGAGGGGCACACCCCGCGGCTGGACTTCGAACTGCTGCAGCAGCGCATCCACCCGGCCGCCTCGCGGGTGACGATGCTCGCCGCCAAGACCCCGTGCGACTTCGTCGCGTTCGACCTTCTCGCGCTCGGCGACGAGAACCTGATGTCCCAGCCGTACCAGCGCCGCCGCGAAGAGCTCGAGTCCGCTCTCGCCGGAGTCGTTCCCCCGATGCATGTCACACCGGCCACATCCGACCTCGACACCGCCCGCGGCTGGTTCGAGGTGTTCGAAGGGGCCGGGCTGGACGGACTGATCGCGAAGCCGGCCGACATCAAGTACGTGCCGAACAAGCGCCTCATGTACAAGATCAAACACGCCCGTACCGCTGACTGTGTCGTGGCCGGCTTCCGGTACCACAAGACGGGCCACATCATCGGCTCACTGCTGCTCGGTCTCTTCGACGAGGAGGGTCGACTGCACCACGTCGGCGTCAGCGCGAGCTTCAGCGCGGCTCGGCGCAAGGAGCTTCTCGACGAGCTCGCCCCGCTACGCGAAGGCGCACGCGACGGTCATCCCTGGATGGAGTGGCTCGATGGGGTCGACGCCGCGGCGCAGGCCGGCCACCGCGTCCCGGGCGGGATCAGCCGGTGGAGTGGGGGCAAGGACCTGAGCTGGGAACCGCTGCGGCCGGAGCTCGTAGTCGAGGTCGGCTACGACGCGATGGAGGGCGACCGATTCCGGCACACCGCGCAGTTCCGCCGTTGGCGCCCTGACCGTACGCCCGAATCATGCACGTACGAACAGCTGGAGCGACCGCTGCGCTTCGACGTCGACGAGGTCCTCGGCGGATCACCCTGAGCTTGGCCACCCCGCCGGGCTAGAGGCGCGAAGGTATCGTGGGGCCGACTCGGTCACAGAGGAGACTTCCGTGCGTCGACGCACTGCGCTCACTACCGTTCTGATGTCAGTCGTGGTCGCCGTCGCGGGCTGCACGGCCGACACGCCGACGCCGACGCCATCGCCGGGCGACTCGACCGCACCCGGTGAGCTGGGTCGACTGCCGCAGCGACGCCCGCAAAACCAATCCGGACCTGCCTCGCTCGAATGACCGTCGAGTGCGGCACGGTCCGCGTGCCTCAGGACTGGGCGAACGCCGACAATGGCAAGACCTTCGACATCGCCGTGATGCGGACTGTACACGGGCGACGCGAAGGACAAGAATGGCTCGGTGCTGACCAACCCCGGCGGCCCGGGCGGTTCGGGCCTCGACTTCCTCCCGTTCCTCGCGCCCAAGCTGGACGCGCTCATGGAGGACATGATCGTCGTTACGTTCGACCCCCGGGTGTGGGCAAGTCGGCGACCCGTCAAGTGCATCTCCGATGCGGACCTTGACGCGAGCTTCGGCTACGAGCCTGATCCCGTCAGCCAGGCGGCGTTCGACGGCAACGTCGACATCGCCCGCCGCATGGCGCGACGGATGCGGCGCCAAGTACGGCGACGACCTGCGCCTGTTCTCGACCGAGCAGACCGCACGAGACATGGACGCGATCCGGGCGCGCGATCGGCGACGAGAAGCTGACCTACCTCGGCTATTCGTACGGCACTCTGCTCGGCGCCGTGTACGCCGAGATCTTCCCGACGAAGGTCCGGGCCATCGTGCTCGACGGGGCGGTCGACCCGCAGCAGTCTCCGGTGGAGGCATCCGAGGGCCAGGCGATGGGATTCGAGCGGGCACTGGACAACTTCACCGCATGGTGCAAGACGAGCACGGCTCGCTGCCCGATCGCCGCTGACCCCAAGGGTGCGATCAATGCCGCTCTGGACAAGGCTCGCACCGCGCCGGTCAAGGCCAGCGACGGCCGGGTGGCCACCGCGGGCTGGATCCTGTGGGGTGTCATCTTCGCGATGTACTCGCAGGATTCGTGGCAATACGTCGGCCCGGCGATCAACAACCTGAGCCGGGGCGATCCAACCCTGATCTTCGCGATGGCGGACAGCTACGCCGAGCGCGACCAGAACGGCCACTACAGCAATCTCTTCGACGCCAACAACGCAGTGAACTGCGCCGACGCCGACTACCCGACGGTCGACGAGATCCGCGGCCTGCAGTCGCAATGGCGTACCAAGTACCCGACTCTTCGGTGCGACGCTGGCGATCGGGCTTGCTCAACTGCTCCGTTTGGCCGGGCAAAAAGGACCCCTATCCGGTCGGACCGGCAACGGGCGCACCCCCGATCATCGTCGTCGGCACGACCGGTGACCCGGCGACGCCGTACGAATCGACGATGAAGCTCGCCGACATGCTCGGCGTGGGGCAGGTCGTGACCTGGGAGGGCGAGGGTCACACCGCCTATCCAGAGACAAGCTGCATCCGCCGGGCGGTCGACAACTACCTCATCGACCTGACCATTCCGGCCAAGGATCTCCGCTGCCCCGCCTCGTGACGACCCAGAGCTGACAGTGCCTTGTTGAGCGAAGGGTGCAGGGTCAGTTTCGGGATGGACTCGCCGGCGGGGATGCGCAATGACAGTACGCATCCCCACCGGTGGGCAAGGGCTAGAACGGCCAGGTGGTGGACTCGCCGCGCTCCAGGAGCGGGATGGCCTGGAAGCCCTGGTCGGTCAGGCCACCGAACGTGTGCCGCGTGCCCAGGCCCGACGGCGCGTGGCCGAACCGGTAGCCGCCGAGGTTCCACGTGTAGACGGGCACGTGGTCCGGCACGCCGGCGGCCACGTTCGCGTCGCCCGTGTAGTGCGCCTGCTCGTCGGTGATGATGACGACCCGGTCGTGACCGGCGTACCACCGGCGCACGGCCTGCGCGGTCTGGGTACCGCCGCCGGCCCGCGGGAACGAGTCCACGAGCTTGAGCAGCGAAACGCCCTTGGGTACGGCGACCCGCCCCGAGTTCGTATCGAACCACACGAGCGTCGGGTTGGTGCGCAGCGCCAGCGCGGAACCGAACACCTTCGCGGCGTCGGCCCGGGTGAGGTCCGACTGCCGGCCACCCGTTGACGAGTCCATTGAGCCGGACAGGTCAACCAGGATCAGGGTGTTACCGGTTAGCGCCGGTACGTTCGCCAGCGACGCGTGCAGCGCCCGCTCGAGCGCCTGCGCCCATCGCAGCGACCGCGTCGCCCGGTAGGCGGCCAGGAACCGGAATGGAAACTGCCGCGATACCGCGACCTGCTCCGGGTCGGCCAGCCGCTTCGCGACCTGCTCCGCGACGGCGTCGGATACGCCGGCATCGTCGAAGTTGCGCAGGTTACGAAGCAGTGCCATGTAACCCATCGTCGGAATCAGCGCCGTCCACAGCTGAGCCTTGTCCACAGTAGACCCCGCCAGCGACAGTGCGTCCTCCCACGTCATGCCGGCGGCGCGCAGAGCCTGCACGTCGAGCAGCACCCGTGGGTTCTCCGCCGCCTCGGCCCGCAGCCGGGCGTTGGCGATGCACATCGTCAGGGACGTTGGGCACGCCTGCTCCCGCTTGTGCCGGCGAGCCAGCGACCACGCGTAGAGGTCACCCTGCCACGCAGCAGTGGGAACCGGGTGGGTCAGGTCGACGACGTCGCCGAACCGGAAGCCCACGCCAGCGGTGTCGTAGCGCAGTAGGGCGAACTCCGTGTACAGGCGACGGGTCGCGTCGGCGATGCCGCGCTTGACCGGCTTCGGAATCGCGCGACCGTATCGCTGCATCCAGTACGCCAGCGCCTCGCCGGGCTCGTCGGCCCGCTGCAGCGTCGCGGCGACCATCTGCCGTGAACCCGGAAGACCGGCCATGACCATGGCCTTGGCCGCCTGCAGGGCCGCCACCAGCGATGCGGACCGCATGTTGGCGCCGGTCCGCAGCCAGCCGATGAACGAGACGATCCACTGTGGATCGTCGACGGCGACCTGCGCGACGAGCGCCTCGTAGCGCTCGTCCCGCACGGCGGCGTCCTCGTAGAACGTGTCCTCGCCGACCATGGTGGCCACGGCGAGCACGAACAGCTCACTCTTGGCGTCGCGGGCGTAGCCCGGCGCACCCTCGTGCGTGAGGCCCGCAGGCGTGCGCGGGCTGACAATGGCGGACCGGGTCGCGACCTTCGCGAACCGCTTGTTGAACTTGGACATGGCAATCAGCCCCCACTCCTGCGAGAAAGGGGAGTCCGGACGCGTGTGGTTGCCCGAGATCAGGGTCGGCGACGGGTGCAGGAGTTGAACCTGCGGACCGTTATGGCCCTATACCGAAGTAACCGGCGCCTGCGCACCGGGCAAGCCACACACGTCCAACTCCCCGAGAACAATTGAAGCGACGCTTGAACAAAGCGAAGCTCTGAGGCGTACGGTTTTCGCCCGCCGTGCTTGGGCGAACGCCCCGTCGAGGGACGCGGGATTCGAACCGAAGTAACCGTTCGCCTGCGCACCGGGAAGGTGGTCGTGCACGATTCCCGAGAACACAATCGCCCGCCGGGTTCTGATTCATTAGAAGTGAAGTAACCGTCAGGCTTCGCACCGGGAACCGCGGAGTTGACCGTAGCACCCGGGATCAAGGCGGCGCGATTACTTTTGGCTGGGGGTGCCCGAGATCAAAGTCGGCGACGGTACGTACGTGCGCTCCCATTACGCGACCGCCCGAAATGTCGGGCGGGCAGGACTCGAACCTGCACCCCGCGATCCCGATTCGAAGTAACCGGCACCTTCGCACCGGGCACCACCAAGCCAATGCACGGTAACACCGGCGATCAGACGGCAGCGACGGTGTTTTCGGGTACGACGAGCTCCTCGAGGGCTACCACGGTTACGTTTCTGTCCAATGTGGACCCGTCACAGTCGAGGCCGTGCACCGTCACCGGACCGTAGCCGAGGTCGGGCGCGGCCGAGTACCGCTGATGGAAATGGCCGTGCCATACGGTACGCGGGCGGACGGCGTCGACAACCGATCGCAGCCGCCGGCGGTGCTTATCCGCCGCCACCAGCTCCTCGGCCGGCCACAGATGGGCCGACTCGGCCAACCCGGGAATGTCCACTCCGGACGGACAATCATGTGCGACGAGGACGTCCGCCGGCCCGCCGGCCACGGCGCGGTGCAGGTCGGCGTCGGTGACCGTCTCCTCGCGCCACCACGACACTCCTGGCTCACGCCAGGGCCGGTCCACCGAGTGCGCTCCGCCCAGGGCCAGCCACCGGACCCCGCCCCAGATCCACCGGTAGCCGCGGGGCAGGTGCCAGATCCGGCCGCTGAGCTGCCGTAGTCCGTTGCCGCTGACGGGATAGCGCAGCAGCGTCGGAAAGGCCTCGTGGTTGCCGTCGACAAAGAGCAGCCGCAGTCCGGTTCGCGTCAGCGCGCGGTCCAATCCAGTCATGAACGCTGAGCGGAACTCGTACCCGAAATCACCCAGGTGGACGATCACATCCGCACCGTGGTCGGCCGCGTACTGAATCGCGGCGACGCTCCACCTGGTGTTGGCGTGCCAGTCCCCGGCGAAGGCGACCCGGGCCGGCGTCGCCAGCGGGTCGACCGCTCTGGACGAGTGCACCTGGCCTTTCTATCGCACGAGCGCCAATCGACGGGCTTCAGCACGGACGCGACATCAGCCACGCCGACATATTGACATACCCACATGCCGGGTCTACGTTCGTGCCCAAATCCATTAGTAAAGTTTCCTAACGGATCGAACGGAGAAGCTGATGAGACGACCCGTCCGCTTGGCGCTCGGCGCGGCCACAATCCTCGCCCTCGGCCTCACCTTCGTCCCGACCCAGGCCGCAATCGCCGCGAACGGCGCGGCGGCGGCGTTCACCAAATCCAGTGACTGGGGTACCGGGTACGAGGGCAAGTACACGATCACGAACGGCTCCAGCAGTGCTCTCGACTGGCAGGTTGAGTTCGACCTCCCCGCCGGCGCGACGATCTCCTCCTTCTGGGACTCCAGCGTCACCAAGACAGGCAACCACGTGGTCGCCGTCGGAACCTGGAACAAGACTCTCGCCGTCGGTGCCTCGACGAGCTTCGGCTGGATCGGCGCGCCCGGCGGGATCGCGCCGGCGAACTGCCGCCTCAACGGGTTGAGCTGCGATGCCGGCGGCACCGTCGATACTACCGCGCCATCCACCCCGACGAACCTCACCAGCCCCAGCAAGACGACCACGTCGATCTCACTCAGCTGGGGCGGCTCCACCGACACCGGCGGCAGCGGGCTCGCCGGCTACAACGTGTACCGCAACGGCTCGGCGACCCCGACCGCGCAGGTAACCGGCACCACGTTCACCGACACCGGGCTGACCGCGAACACGACGTACACATACACCGTCCGGGCCCGCGACGGCGCCGGCAACCTCTCCCCCAACAGCAACCAGATCTCGGTCACGACGAACACGAACGCCAGCGACACCACACCGCCGACGACGCCGGGCCCGCTGTCCAGCCCGAGCAAGACGTCGTCGAGCATCAACCTGTCGTGGGGTGCCTCGACCGACTCCGGCGGTAGCGGGCTCGCCGGCTACAACGTGTACCGCAACGGCGCCTCGACGCCGACCGCCCAGACCACGACGACGTCCTATGTGGACTCAGGCCTCGCGGCAAACACCACGTACACGTACACCGTTCGCGCGCGTGACGGCGCGGGCAACCTCTCCTCGCCGAGCAACCAGATCTCTGTCACGACCAACCCCGTCACCGCCGGGGCGACCCGGCGGGTGGGCTATTTCCCCCAGTGGGGCATCTACGCCCGTAACTTCAAGGTGCGCAACATCGACACCAGCGGCCAGGCCGCCAAGCTGACCCACATCAACTACGCCTTCGCCAACGTGAATGAGCAGGGCCGCTGCTTCGAGGCGAACCAGCTCGGCCAGGGCGACGCGTGGGCCGACTACCAGACCCGGTTCTCCGCGGCCGACACGGTCACCGGCGTCGCGGACACCTTCAACCAGCCGCTGGCCGGCAATTTCAACCAGCTCAAGCAGCTCAAGGCGAAGTACCCGAACCTCAAGGTGAACATCTCCATCGGTGGCTGGACCTGGTCGAAGTTCTTCTCCAACGCGGCGTTGCCGGCCAACCGCGCGGCGTTCGTGTCGAGCTGCATCGACCTGTTCATCAAGGGCAACGTGCCGATGATCGGCGGTGAGCCGCAGGGTGGCCCCGGTTCCGCGTTCGGAGTCTTCGACGGCATCGACCTCGACTGGGAGTGGCCCGCATCCGAGGGCAACACCGGCAATGTGGTCCGGGCCGAGGACAAGGCCAACTTCGTGGGCCTGCTCCAGGAGTTCCGGTCGCAGCTCAACACCTACGGCGCCTCGGTGGGCAGGACGTACGAGCTGACCGCGTTCCTGCCGGCCGACAACGCGAAGATCGACGCCGGGATCTCGCCGAGTGTATTCAACAGCCTTAGCTTCGCAACGGTTCAGGGCTATGACTTCTATGGCGCCTGGCAGCCGCAGACCAACCACCAGTCACAGCTGCGCAACCCGGCGGCCAACCCGGCGCCGGCGAACCAGCGGTTCTCGGTCGACGGCGCCGTCCAGAAGTACCTGAGCATGGGTGCCCCAGCCAGCAAGCTCGTCGTCGGCGTGCCGGCGTACGGACGTGGTTGGACCGGCGTGGCGAACGTCAACAACGGCCTGTACCAGAACGGCAGCCCGGCCTCGGGCACGTTCGAGGCGGGCACCGAGGACTACGACGTGCTGAAGAACCGGGCCGGAACCGTCTTCCGTGACAACACCAACGGCGCGGTGTGGAAGTACGACGGGTCGACATTCTGGTCCTACGACGACCCGCAACTGATCCAGGCGAAGGGCGCCTACGTCAAGGCGAACGGCCTGGGTGGCCTGATGATCTGGTCCCTGGACGGCGACGACGGAACTCTGGTCGCCGCCATGCACACCGGACTGCAGTAGTCCTAAGTGGACTTTCGGCTCGATCATGTCCTGTGGGCCATGATCGAGCCGAAATGTCCACCTTCTCACCATGATCACGGCGATCCTTCCAAAGTGGACCAAGGAGCCGGGCTGTGCGTCGACGCAATACCAGGAAAGCCGTGATGGACCCAGAACGGGGCCCCCAGCACCGGCGGGTCGGGCGTCTGGGGACCTCGGCGCGTGTGGCGGTACTACCCCACCGGGCGACCACATCAGTGCCGGCAGGCGCACACCTCACTCGTGGGCTGGGAACCGCCCAACGTTCTCGCCCTCTGGCTGCCTATCTGACATTCCACAGTAGATACCCGCCCGTCAGTCCACACTCGGCCAGCTGTGGACTGACGGGCGGGCCGTTATGCGGCGGGAGTCAGCGCGCGACTTGGCCCGGCGTGCGCAGGATTTCCTGAACGGTCTCGACGAGCGCCATCAACTCCGCCGACGCGTCGTCCTGATTCCACACCAGTGCGTACGTCATCTTGACCGTGCTGCCCTCGAGCGGCACGAACCGCACGTCGGGTCGGGAGATAGTCTCCACGAGCAGGCGCGGCACGGGTAGAAGACCCCGGCCGGCCGCCACCAGGTCCAGCGCTGCCGGAAGATCGTCGAAGTCGTCTGACACTCCCTCGACCGGCTGCGCTCCACGTAGGACGGTGGACAGATACGCCCAGACGCTGCCCGGCGGTCGGCCGCGCGGCATGAGTACGTCGTCGTGGTTCAGGTCGGATAGGCGCACGCGGGACGCGGTGGCGAGTGGATTCGCGGCCGGTATGGCGACATGGGTGATCGGCACGTGAAAGCGGGCCGTCGTGGCGAACCCTCGCGGGAAGGGCATGCTCATGATCGCTGCAGACGTCGTGCCCTGGGTGACGTCCGCGGTGGCCGCGTTCCAACCGGCTGGTCGCAACTCGAGTTCCATCCGGTTCGTGCGGTAGGAGAACCGCCGCGCGACTCGCGCCGCCAACCCACCCACGAGCGGGCAATAAGCCAGCCGAATCGCCCGCGTCGTCGGGACCGCGAGCCGAGCCGCCTCAGCTGTGAAGGCCGCCGCCTGCTCAAGCAGCGCCTCGGCGTGGCGAAGGAGGACCTTGCCGGCCCCGGACAGTTGCACATCCCGGCTGGTCCGCTCGAAGAGCCGTACCCCGAGCCCTCGCTCGAGCCGCCCGATGGCCTGACTGACCGCGGGCTGCGAAATGCCCAGTGCCTGTGCCGCGCTGGAGAAGCTGAGTTCCTGGGCAACCAGCACAAAGCAACGGATCTCGCGAAGGCCGGTGCCGGGGTCCACCGGCCATTATCCCCACGCCGCGGCGTCTCGTGGGACCCCGTACCGATCCATAAGCGTGACGAATGGATCGTGCAGGGCGATCAATGCGCAGGCAGGATGGCGCAAACCTCAACGAAGGGAGCCGCCGTGCCCCAGTCGTCCGCCCCTGCGCGGCCGCAGTCGCTCGGGCTCGGGCCCGCCACGATCCTCGGGTACCCGCGGATCGGGCCACGCCGCGAACTCAAACGCGCGCTCGAGTCCTATTGGGACGGTCGGTCGTCGCCCGAGGACCTCGTCCGCACGGGTCGTGAGCTGCGCACCGCGACCTGGCACCGGCTGTCATCACTCGGCCTCGCGTTGCCGCCGTCCAACACGTTCTCCTTCTACGACCATGTGCTGGACACGGCCGTCCTGGTGGGAGCCGTACCCGACCGCTATCGGTCGGTCGCGGACCTCGACGGGCACGGTCTCGACGCCTACTTCGCGATGGCCCGCGGTACGGACGACCAGCCGCCGTTGCGGATGACCAAATGGTTTGACACCAACTACCACTACCTCGTGCCAGAGATCGGTGTCACCACGGCGTTTCGCCTGGCGGGTGCCAAGCCGGTCACCGAGGTCCGGGAGGCGATGGCGTTGGGGCTGGCGACCCGCCCGGTCCTGCTCGGCCCGGTGACGTTCCTTCTGCTCTCGCACAGTCCATCGGGCGCCGAGGCCGGCTTCCCACCGCTGAACCGGCTGGACGACGTCCTCGACGTCTACGCGGAGCTGCTACAAATCCTGGTCGCGGAGGGCGTCGAGTGGGTGCAGCTGGACGAACCCGCTCTGGTGGCCGATCGTGCGAGCGCGGAGTTGGCAGTGGTACGACACGTCTACTCGCGCCTAGGAAAGCTGTCCCATCGTCCGCGTCTATTCGTCGCGGCGTACTTCGGCGATCTCGGCGACGCCCTGCCCATTCTCGGCTCGGTCCCCATCGAGGCGGTCGGGCTCGACCTCGTCCGTGGCCGGACTGATCTCGCGCGTCCCGATCTGTCGTCGCTTGAAGGTAAGACGATCGTGGCGGGTGTTGTGTCCGGCCGCGACGTGTGGCGGACCGACTTGGATGAAGCCCTCGGGGTGCTCCGCTTTGTGCGCGACCGGCTCGGCGATGTGGTCGTGGGTACGTCATGTCCGCTCCTGCATGTGCCGCACGACCTCGAACTCGAGGCCGACCTCGAACCGACGCTACGGGCGCGGCTCGCATTCGCAGATCAAAAGGTGGCCGAGGTTGTCGGGCTCGCGGATCTACTCGCGCACCGGCCAGGTGGGCACGTCTTCCGGCCGACGGCGCCCCCAGCGTCGCCGGCCACATCACCCGGGCCGGAAGGTCCGCGTCGCAGTCCGTACCCGGTCCGAGCCGCGGCCCAGGCGAAGTTGGGACTGCCCCCGTTGCCGGTGACGACGACCGGGTCCTTTCCGCAGACCGGCGAACTGCGTGCGGCTCGCGCCGCCGTCGCCGCCGGACGGATGGATCTCGACGATTACGAACAACGGATCCGAACCGAGATCGGGCAGGTGATCCGGTTGCAGGAACGTCTCGGGATCGACGTGCTCGTCCACGGCGAGCCCGAGCGCAACGACATGGTGCAGTACTTCGCCGAGAATCTCGCCGGCTTCGCGACGACCCGTCATGGATGGGTCCAGTCGTACGGCTCGCGGTGCACCCGGCCGCCTATACTGCACGGCGACGTCAGTCGGCCCGGGCCTATCACCGTCCGCTGGGCAGAGTACGCGCAGTCGCTGACCGACCGGCCAGTCAAGGGAATGCTCACGGGACCCATCACGATCGTCGCGTGGTCTTTCGTCCGCCGGGATCTGCCGCTCCGCGATGTGGTGCGGCAGGTCGCGGACGCCATCGCCGCAGAGGTGCGCGCCCTTGAGGCGGCCGGGATCGGCGTCATCCAGGTTGACGAGCCGGCCCTGCGAGAGCTGATGCCCCTTCGTCGACAGGAGCAGGCGGAGTACCTGTCCTGGGCCGTTGCGGCCTATCGACGCGCGACATCGGCCGCCGCCCACGGCACTCAGATCCACACTCACCTGTGCTACTCCAACGCCGACGAGGTACTCGACGCGATCGACGCCCTCGACGCTGACGTAACGAGCATCGAGTCCGCACGGTCGGGCGCGCGCATCCTCGCCGAGCCAGCCGTCGCCAGATTCGAGCGTGGACTAGGCCCCGGTGTCTACGACATCCACTCGCCGCGTGTACCGGGCGTCAACGAGGTCGCCGATCTGCTCGCGGCGGCCCTCCGGGTACTACCGGCGGATCGGGTGTGGGTGAATCCCGACTGCGGACTCAAGACACGCACCTACCCGCAGGTCGAGGTGGCGCTGTCCAATGTGGTCGCCGCAGCACGACAGCTCCGAGCTGAGCTCTCGGTCTCCGCTAGCTCCGATCAACCGTAGATGCGACGCGGGGCCCCGCCCATAGGCGGGGCACCGATGTGATGAGCTATCTAGGTGGAGCTGCGATGCCGCGGTTGCGGTCAGCCGTTCGCTGGGCCGCGCTCGGTCTTGATGGGTTCGGGTGCGGCGAAGGCCTTGGTCCTCGGCGTCACGGCCGCGTGCCAGAGTCCGAACAGGGCCAGCACGAACATCACACCGGATGCCACGTAGGCCACTATCGTGGCCTGAGAGGCCTTGTTACCGAACTCGCTAAATCCGTAGGAGGTCAGCAGCAGCCCGCGCAGGGTCTCGCCCTTGAACACCGTCTCCCGGGCGGCGGTGGTGTCGGTCAGCTGCTTCTGCAGGTCGGCCAGGTTGCTCGCGTTGGTCTTCTGGGCCTCGGCGATCTGAGCCCGCTGCTGGGTCTGAACGTCGCCGAGCTCGGCGTAGGTCTTGCCGCCGGCGATGCCCTCGAGGTGGAGCCCGATGAAGTTGTTGGCGTAGCACTCGGCCTGCTTGCCGGTGGTCATCGGCTGTCCCGCGTACTGGACCAGGCAGGCCTGCTGCTTCTCCTCGTCGGTGAGGGTCGCGGCCGTCTTGAACGTGATCTTTTGCTGGGCCAACTGGTCGTGCACATAGTTGTTGGCGAAGGTGGCGTTGCTGGTCAGCACCAGCCCTGCGATGAGCAGCAGACCAGCGAGCAGGAGCCCGCCGACGCTGATCACCACATCAATCGTGCGACGCTTCATGGGGATCACTCCGTCTACTGTGGAGCCCACCTGATTGGCCCGGCTCGATCTCGCATGACAACAAGAGCGTCGCCCACGAACCGCGCCGCCGACAGAGCAGCAAGTCCGACGATCCAGGACCAAAGTCCCTAGCCGGCCGCTACTGCCCGGGATCTGACCAACGACTCCAGCGCCGTCCGGACGCCCTGGGTGAACACCTCGAGGTCAGGACAACCGTCGCGGTCGGCAACCACGGTGATGTTGAACTGGCCGGCGTAGGACAGGGCCCCAATGCCGAGAGTGATGTTTCCTAGCAATGGAACCACCGGGAAAAGCTCAAGGATTGGCGACCCGGCCAGGCACAGCGACGTTGGCGGACCGAACACGTTCGCGATGTACACGTTGGCCCACCGTTGCCGTTTCATCAGTCGCAGCATTGCCCGCTGGATGACCCCGTTTCGCAGCAACGTCCCACCGGAAGGGCGGGTTCTTCTCTTTCTTTGGGCCGTCTCGCTCGCGATAAGTCGCAGCCTCAGGATCGGATCCGGCACTCCGATCGGCAACGGCACAGCCATCATTCCGTCCTCATTCCCACGAGCCTGCCCAGACCGTTCCTTGTGGAGCGAGACGGGAACATAGGCTCGCAGCGCCGTGTCGACGCGTTCCCCACGGCTTAGCAGTAGGTCGCGTAGGCCTCCAGCAATTGCGGCCATCAGCACATCGTTGACCGTTGCGCCGTACCGGTGGGCGGTCTCCGCAGCAGAGTCGAGGCGGCTGCGGACGATGTCGATTCGGCGGTCGGGACCGATCGGACGGTTCAGGCTGGTCCGGGGCGCGGGGCGGCTCGCGAGGGTCTCGGCCATCGCCGGCCAGGTAGCTCGCAGGCGCTTTGCCGCGCTCAGCGGATGGCCAACGGCCGACGCTACTCGGGCCAGCTCCCGCCAGCGTCGACGCACGTTATCGGTGAACAAGTCACGGGCCGAAGGCTGCGGCATCGGTGCGGTTGACCGGGCAGGCGACGTCGGGACAGTGTCGAGAAGCGCGCCAAGGGTCGCGACTCCGGCGACACCGTCAGCGATCGTGTGGTGCACCCGCAGATAGAAGGCGATTCGCCCCCCAGGCAGGTCTGGCAGTAACCACATGCGCCACAGTGGACGTGAGCGATCGAATGAGCGTCGCCGGAGCCGCTCGACCGTGAGCAGCAGCTGCGCGTCGTCACCTGGTGCCGGGACCGGGATCACCTCGACGTGGTCGGCGATATTGAAATCCTCGACATCGACCCACAGCGGCCAGCCGAGTCCTCGGCGCGGTCGGTAGAGACGCTGCCGAAACCGCGGTATCAGACGGAGGCGGTCCGCGATCGCCTGCCGCACTCGCGCGACGTCAACGCGACCTACCGAATCGCGAAGGGTGCTGCCGTCGAGAATGGCGAGCACACCGATGTCCTGCGGCCAGCCAAGGTCATCAGGCCACAGCATGCTCAAATCCTGCGCGGTCAAACGTTCCATAACGGCAGGACCCCCTTTTTTACGAGGGTGAGCGCCGATCCAGCAAGCGGGTAGGGGCGACCCGGCCCTGTGGGCGGGACCTCTGGCCCGCTGTGAGGGCCGATGGGCCAACCACTAGGTCGTCGAGACGCCAGACCGCTGGCGGGCGAGCCCGCTCATCTTGACGGCGGTGTAGACCGCGGCCGCGAGCGCGACGTCGGAGAGCAGCATCAGCCCGATCGCGTACGAGTGCTCCATGCCGTACACAAGTCCCATGATGAGCGGCGGGATGAAGCCGCCGAGCCCGCCGGCGGCCCCGACGACGCCGGTGACGGTGCCGACCTTGTCCCCGGGAGCGACCTTGCCGACCAAGGCGAAGACGGCTCCGGCCGCGGCGCCGAGCAACGCTGCCAGACCCAGGAAGTCGATCGTCGCCATCGGGATCAGCACGGGCTGGAACGCCTGGATGACCGCCAACACCGCGGTGCCGGAGAAGCACGCGACGAGCACGGGGACCGGGTGGAAGCGGTCCGATAGCCAGCCGCCGATGGGCCGGCCGATGACGGCGAGAATCACGAACCCGGCCGTGCGCAGCGCAGCGTCATTGGGAGTCAGCCCATAGGCGGTCCGCAGGTACGCCGGCAGGTACACGCTGAATGCGACGAAGCCACCGAAGCCGACCGCGTACAGGAAGCACAGCTGCCAGGTGACCGTGAGCCGGGCGACCTCGGTGATCCGATCCCAGGCGGCGCCGACGGGTCGCGGCCGGTTCGGGGCGTCTCGTACCAGCAGGAATGCGACGGCGGCGTAGACGGCGAGGATCGCCGCGACAATGAGGAACGGTGTCCTCATGCCGTACGTGTCGGCGAGCTTGACCGTGGTGAAGTTCGCGATCGCCGTGCCGCCCATGCCGACGCCGAAGACGCCAATGGCGAAGCCTCGCCGGGCCGGCGGATACCAGCCCGACACCAGTGGCACTCCGACGGCGAACGCGGTTCCGCCGATGCCGAGGAAGAACCCGGTCACGATCAGCGCCGGGTACGAGGAGACGAACGCCAATGTGAGTACCGGCACGAAGGTGGCGAGGCTGACCGCCGGGAGCATGATGCGAGCGCCGAGGCGGTCGGTGAGGGCACCGACCGGGATACGGCCGAGCGACCCGACCACAACTGGCACCGCGACGAGGAATGACTGAGCGGCGAAGCTGAGCCCGAGGCGTTCCTTCACACCCGGGCCGAGCGGGCCCAGCAACGCCCAGGCCCAGAAGTTCACCATGAACCCGGCGGTGGCGAGCACCAAGTTCAGCGTCGCGCCGCGCTCCGTGACCGGTGGGGTGCCCGTCATCGGCCTCGGGTCGGTCGTGCCGGTGGTGGTCATTCTTCTTAACCTTTCGCGCGGGGCGTGGGCGCTCGCGGTGGGCCTTCCCAGCCAGGGCGGGCCGGTCGCAGTCCACGGCGGGTGTCGCGGCTGCGGTAGACGATGTACGGGCGCGTTAGATAGCCGACCGGCGCACTGAACGCGTGAACGAGCCGGGTGAACGGCCAGAACGCAAAGAGCGCGAAGGCGGCGAGCACATGGATCTGGAAGCTAGCCTGAGTTTCCCCCTTAGCTGATCAACTTCTGCGACACGCGTTGCGGTGCTTGGCTTTGCGCTCGCCAGGATGTATTACCTATAAATGCCGTCGATTGTGGGGAAGCGTCAGGGGAAGCAGACGTATTACTACCTGGTGGAGTCCGCGCGGGTGGAGGGCAAGCCACGCATCGTGTCGCAGCAGTATCTGGGCAGTGCTGAGGAGGTGATGGCGAAGCTGGCCGGCCAGGCTGGGGGTGAGCCGGTGCGGAGCCAGCACAAGAAGTTCGGGGACCTGGCTGCGGTGTGGTCGGTGCTGCAACGCCTGGACGTGGCCGGGGTGGTCGACGCGGTCGTGTCCCGTCGGGCCGATGCGGCCGCGTCGGTGGGCATGTACATGGCGCTGGCCACGGCCAACCGGATTGTGGATCCGTGCTCGAAAGCAGCGTTTGCCGACTGGTGGGCCACCACGGCCGGGCCGCGATGGGTGAAACTGCCCGACGCCGCTTTGGATCATCGACGGTTCTGGGACGCGATGGACGTCCTGTCGCAGGCCGACCTGGCCTCGATCGAGACCGAGCTGGGGTGGCGGATGGTGACCGAGTTCGGGCTGGACCTGTCCGCTCTGGTGCTGGACATGACCAACTTCGCCACGTTCATCGACTCGGCCAATGACCGGGCGCCGATCGCGCAGCGGGGCAAGGCCAAGCAGAAACGCACCGATCTGCGGCTGGTCGGGCTGGCCCTCATCGTCACCCGCGACGGCGGGGTGCCGATCGTGTCGCACCCCTACCCGGGGGACCGCCCAGACGTCACCCAGTTTCCCACCGTCGTGGAGAACCTGATGGCCCGCTACCGGCAACTGGTCGACCAGGTGGAGTCGCTGACCCTGGTCTACGACGCCGGCCAGAACTCCACCGACAACCACAGCGTGGTCGAGGACAGCCAGGTCGGGTTCGTCGGCTCGCTACCGCCCTCGGAGCACCCCGACCTGTTGGCCCTGCCCAAAACCCGGTACCGACACGTCGACCCGGACCGGTTCCCCGGCTTGACCTATGTGGACACCACCGTGACCGCCCTCGGGGTAACCCGCCGCGCGGTGCTGACCCACTCCCAGACGCTGCACGACAAACAGTCCCGCGGGTTCACCCAGACCATCGGCAAAGCCATCGGCCAGCTGGTCGATCTGCAGGCCCGCCTGGCCCGCGGCGCCACCCGCCGCAACCGCGACAAGGTGCAGGCCCAGATCAACACGATCCTCAAGCCCCGCTGGGTGGGCGAGGTCATCACCGCCACACTGACCGGTACCGACCCGGCCGACCTGCGCCTGACCTGGCACACCGACATCCGCGCCCGCGCCCGACTCGAGCAGCGCCTATTCGGCAAACGGATCCTGTTCACCAACCGCGACCACTGGCCCGTCGCCGACGTCGTCGCCGCCTACCGCTCCCAGTCCGAAGTGGAGTCAGGGTTCCGGCAGCTCAAGGATCCCCACGTCGTGTCGTTCAGCCCCATGCACCACTGGACCGACTCGAAGATCCGGGTCCACGTGTTCTACTGCGTCCTCGCCCTGGCCATCGCCCACCTCATGCGCCGCGAAGCCGCCAACGCCGGCCTGCACCTATCCGTCCGCGAACTGCTCAACACCCTCGCCGGCGTGCAAGAAACCGTCCTGCTCTACCACGACGGCGGCAAAGGACGCCCCCGCGCCCGACGCATGATCACCGACATGGACCCCACCCAACACCGCCTCGCCGACCTGTTCGACATCAATCGCTACGCACCCACCCGCTGACGCCCCCCGGCCTAGGTAATACAGCCCGACCAGCACGCACCCGCCCCCACCAGCGGAAACACAGCCAAGATCGAACTATGGGGGAAACTCAGGCTAGCCGGCACTCCGGCCATCACGTCGGCGTCGGGCCGGAAATAGAACAGCGACCGGAGCCAAGGAGAGACGGTCTCCCGGTAGTCGTAGCCGCCCCCCGCCAGGTTGGCCTTCACTGTCGCCCACAAGCCCAGGACGATAACGCCCGCCAGAACCACGTACATTGCCTTGTCGTTGCGAGTGGTGGCGGCGAAGACCGGTCCGGTCAGGCGACGCCGTGCGATCAGTATCGCCAGGCCGATGAGTGTGCAGAACCCGGCCACGGTACCGAGAAAGACGGCCATCAAATGGTACGTGTGATCACTCACGCCGACCGCCTCGGTCCACGACTTCGGCACGACCAGTCCGCCGAAGTGTCCTATCAGGACCAAAAGAATTCCAAAGTGGAACAGCGGACTGCCCCAGCGGAGGATCGACGTCTCGTACAGCTGCGACGAGCGGGTGGTCCAACCGAACTTGTCGTAGCGATACCGCCAGATCAGCCCGCCCACCAGCATCGCGATGGCGAGGTAGGGATAGATCACCCAGAGCAGGACGTTCACCGGCGGCTACCCCCTGACGTGTCGACCATTCCGAATGGCTCCAGGCCGACCTTCGACGGAAGGACCGGTACGGGCGAGGCGTGACGCCGCAGCCAGATCCGCCGGCCGCGCGGCGGGAAGCATCTCTCGTACTGCGTCAATGGCATGGCGGTAGACCGAGTTCTCCTTGGCGAGCGCGTTATTGAGCAGGTCGAGTCCCACACGGTTCTCGCGCAGCAGCCGCCAACCGCCATCGCTGAGCGCCGCCAGATCCAACACGGCGGGCAGGTAGTCGGGCAGCTCGCCGTCGACGAGCTGTACCCCGGTTGCCCGGTACTCCTCGGCGAAGGCGACCAGTGCTTCGCCGCGGCGCCGGGTGTCGCCGCAGGTGTAGTACGTCAGGTGCAGGCAGCAGCGCCGGCGGAAGTCAAACAGCTCCACATACTCCGTCGCCAGGGCGGTGGGTTCTGTCACCGCTCGGTGCTCGGCCACCAACCACAGTGGACGCGCGACAGTGTCGGGCAGCGCATCGAGCGCACCGCGCAGGACGGGCAACGCTTCGAGGACGTCGGAGTCGGGATAGCGCAGCAGCAACGAGGCGGCGCGGGCGGCGACCGCCCGCCAACCGGACTGACCCATCGAGGTCACGGCGTGCCACCGTCCTTCCGGGGCGGGAACAGCCCGTCCGGTGTGCCCTTGCCGTCCCAGTTGAGGAGATTGACTCGGGCACCCTTGTCCTCGGGGTCGGCGGTCGAGTCGGCCGTCTGCCGGTCGCGCAGCATGTGGAAGTTCTCCACGGAGATCGGGGCCGGCTGGCCGGACGCCTCGCCGAAGGGTCCATGCCCGTACGGGCCGCCGCCACCCATTCCCGGACCGCCCTCGTAGTCGAGGCTGCACTCGGTGCCGAGTTGTTCGAGCCGGTGGGCGTCCTCCGCGTGGGCCGCGGGAATCACGTAACGGTCCTCGTACTTGGCGATCGCGAGCAGCCGGTACATGTCGTCGATCTGCTGGCCGCTCATGCCGACGGCGGCCGCGATCGACTCATCACGTTCCTCGCCGAGATTGACTCGACGCTGGTACGAACGCATCGCCGCGAGCCGCCGAAGCACCGCGTGCACCGGCGCCGGGTCCCCGGCCGTGAAGAGTCCGGCGAGATATTCGACCGGGATGCGCAGGGCATCCACGGCGCCGAACAGGTTGCCCGTGTCCTCGCCGTCGTGGCCGGTGTCCCGCAATACGTCGACGACCGGCGACAGTGGAGGGATGTACCAGACCATGGGCATGGTGCGGTACTCCGGGTGCAACGGCAGCGCGACCTCGTATCTCATGATCAGATCCCAGACGGGCGAGCGGCGAGCGGCGTCGATCCAGTCGTCGGGGATGCCGGCCAGCTGGGCGGCTGCGACCACGGCGGGGTCGCGCGGGTCGAGGAAGACCGACCGGTGCGCCTCGTAAAGCGCCTTCTCGTCTTCGACCGCGGCGGCGCGGGCCACCGCGTCGGCGTCGTAGAGCATCAGGCCGATGTAGCGCAGCCGGCCCACGCAGGTTTCCGAACAGATTGTCGGTTGGCCGAGCTCGATGCGCGGGAAGCAGAACGTGCACTTCTCGGCCTTGCCGGTGCGGTGGTTGAAGTAGACCTTCTTGTATGGGCATCCCGTAATGCACATCCGCCAACCTCGACAACGGTCCTGGTCAACGAGGACGATGCCGTCCTCACTGCGCTTGTAGATCGCTCCGGATGGGCAGGAGGCGGCGCACGACGGGTTCAGGCAGTGCTCGCAGATCCGTGGCAGGAAAAAGAGGAAGGCCCGCTCGTACTCCTGCCGGACCCGGTCCGACACCTGCGCCAAGATCGGGTCACCCGCCGCGATCTCGTTGCCACCGGCCAGCGAGTCATCCCAGTTCGCCGACCACGTTACCTTCGTGTCGGCCCCGGTCAGCAGCGACTTGGGGCGCGCCACCGGCGTGTCCTGGCTCGCCGGCGCCGACAGCAGGTGCTCGTAGTCGTAGGTCCACGGCTCGTAATAGTCCTGAATGGACGGTAGCTTCGGGTTGGCGAAGATGCTGAGCAGGCGCTTGACCCGGCCGCCCGATCGGGGCCTGAGCCGGCCGGTCCGGGTGCGTATCCAGCCGCCTTCCCACCGCTGCTGATTCTGGTACGTGCGCGGGTAGCCCTGCCCCGGGCGGCTCTCCACGTTGTTGAACCAGACGTACTCGACGCCGGAGCGGTTGGTCCACGCCTGCTTGCACGTGACCGAGCACGTGTGGCAGCCGATGCACTTGTCGAGGTTCATCACCATCGCCATCTGAGCCATCGGGCGCATCAGTACTGCACCTCCTGAGAACGTCGCCGGATCACGGTCACCTCGTCGCGTTGGTTGCCGGTGGGGCCGAGATAGTTGAACGCAAACGCGAGCTGCGCGTAGCCCCCGATGAGATGGCTCGGCTTGATCAGTAGTCGGGTCAGCGAGTTGTGAATGCCGCCGCGCCGGCCGGAGGTCTCCGCCTTCGGCACATCGATGACGCGTTCCTGCGCGTGGTACATGTACACCGTGCCCTCGGGCATCTTGTGAGTGACCACGGCGCGGCAGACTACGACACCGTTACGGTTGACGGCCTCGATCCAGTCGTTGTCTCCGACGCCGATCTTCGCCGCGTCCGCCTCGCTCATCCACATCGTCGGGCCGCCCCTAGATAGCGTCAGCATGATGAGGTTGTCCTGGTACTCCGAGTGAATGGACCACTTCGAGTGCGGCGTCAGGTAGCGCACCGTCAACTCCAGCTCGCCGTTTTGGCCCAGCCGCGGCTCACCGAACAGTTTGTGCATGTCCAATGGCGGCCGGAAGATGGGCAGCTCTTCGCCGAGTTCTTGCATCCAGTCGTGGTCGAGGTAGAAGTGCTGACGCCCGGTGAGGGTATGCCACGGCTTGTGCCGCTCCACGTTGATGGTGAACGGCGAATACCGCCGGCCCCCGTGCTCGCTGCCCGACCATTCGGGGCTGGTGATGACCGGCACCGGGCGGGACTGGGTATCGGCGAACCGGATCTGCTTTCCCTCGTGCTCACCCGACAGGTCGGTCAGTCGCTGTCCCGTGCGCCGCTCCAGGAACCGGAACCCCTCAGTGGCGACTCGACCGTTGGTCGTGCCCGACAAAGCAAGAATCGCCTCACATGCGCGGATGTCAGTGTCCAGGCGCGGCCGGCCATCCGCCGTACCGCCGCGCACCTCGCCGTTGACGCGGCGCAGGAAGTCGACCTCGGGGCCGACATCGACCGTGACCGCCTTCGTCGTGGTGCCCAACCGATCGAGCAGCGGTCCAAGCGCCGCCATCTTCTCGGCGATCGCACCGAAGTCGCGCTCGACCACAAGGAACTTCGGCATGGTCCGACCGGGGATGGCCGCCACCTCACCCGTCTTCCAGTCCCGCACGACGCCGCCCGGCGTCGCCAGGGCATCGGGCGTGTCGTGCAAAAGCGGTGCGGCCACGATGTCCTTGCGCACACCGAGATGTGAGGCCGCCAGCGCCGAAAAGGCCTTAGCAATCCCGTGGAAGGCAGCGAAGTCGGTCCGGGTCTGCCACGGCGGGTTGATCGCCGGGGTGAACGCGTGCACGAACGGGTGCATGTCCGTGCTGTTGAGGTCGTGCTTCTCGTACCAGGTCGCGGCCGGGAGCACGATGTCCGAAAAGAGTGTCGTTGAAGTCATCCGAAAGTCCAGTGACAGCAACAGATCCAGCTTGCCCTCGGGCGCCTCGTCGTGCCACACGAGATCGTTCGGTCGCGTCTCGGGCGACGCCTCGACCGCGCGCAACGAGGCATCCGTCCCGAGCAGGTGCCGCAGGAAATACTCGTTGCCCTTGGCCGAGGAACCCAATAGGTTGGCCCGCCAGACGGTCAGGACACGTGGCCAGTTCTGCGGCGTGTCCGGGTCTGTGCAGGCGAACCCCAGCCGACCGTCCACAAGGGACTCGGCGATGAACTGGGCAGGATTCTCCGGGTTGGCGGCGATGGCCTCATCGGCGACGTCGAGCGGGCTACGGTCGAACGTCGGCATGGAGGGCATCCAGCCCAGCCGCGCCGACTGGGCGAGCAGGTCGGCGGTGTGCCGTCCGGCGAACCGGCCCTGCCCGAGCGGAGACGCGAGCGCGTCGGCCCGGTACTGGTCATAGCGCCACTGGTCGGTGTGCAGATACCAGTACGCGGTGCCGATCATCTGCCGTGGCGGTCGCGACCAGTCGAGACCAAAGGCCAGCTGTGCCCAGCCGGTCACCGGACGGCACTTCTCCTGACCGACGTAGTGGGCCCAGCCGCCACCGTTGACGCCCTGGCAACCCGTCAATGTGGTCAGTGCCAGCATCGCCCGGTAGGTCACGTCGGAGTGGAACCAGTGGTTGGTGCCGGCTCCCATGAGGATCATCGATCGACCGCGAGACCGGTCGGCGTTGTCGGCGAACTCGCGCGCGATTCGCTCGACCGCGGCGGCGGGGACACCCGTGATCGGTTCCTGCCAGGCCGGTGTGTACGGCTCAGACGCATCGTCATAGCCGCTCGGCCAGACGCCGGGCAGACCCGGGCGGCCGACGCCGTACTGAGCAAGCATGAGGTCGTAGACGGTCGTGACGACCTTCCCAGCGACGCTGGCGGTCGGCACACCCCTTCGCATCACGGTAGGGGTGTCGCCGTCGAACCGCGGCAGTCTCACCTCGAACGCAGTGCCGCCGGCGCAACTGAGTCGCGGCACGATGTCGCCGAGGTCGAGATTCCACCGACCAACTCCCGCCTCGGCGAATCGGTGTCCGAGCGATCCATTCGGGACTCCAGGCCCGTTGGTGGTGCTGTCCCACAGCACCGGCCGAAAGGCAGCCTCGGCATCGGTCTCGCCGAGATCGGCCGCCGTGAGGAACTTGCCGAGCCGGTGGCCACCGTCCTCGTGTGGCTCCAAGGTGACCAGGTACGGCAGGTCGGTGTAGCGGCTCACGTAGTCAACGAACCTGGGCGTGGCCCTATCGACGAAGAACTCCTTGAGAATCACGTGGCCCATCGCCATCGCCAGGGCGCCGTCGGTGCCCGGTTGTGCTGGCAACCATTCGTCGGCGAACTTCACGTTGTCGGCGTAGTCCGGCGACACCACGACCACCTTCTGACCTCGGTAGCGCGCCTCCGCCATCCAATGCGCGTCCGGGGTTCGCGTCACCGGCACGTTCGAGCCCCACATCACGAGATACGAGGCGTCCCACCAGTCACCGGACTCGGGCACGTCGGTCTGGTCGCCAAACATCTGCGGCGACGCGACGGGTAGGTCGGCGTACCAGTCGTAGAACGACAGCATTGAGCCGCCGATCAACGAGATGAACCGGGCACCGACGGCGTGGGAGACCATCGACATGGCCGGGATCGGCGAGAAGCCGGCGACACGGTCGGGGCCGTACTGCTTGATCGCGTGCACATGGGCCGCGGCGACGATCTCTTGCGCCTCATCCCACGAGACCCGCACGAGGCCACCCTTGCCCCGAGCCTTCTGGTAGCGCCGGCGCCGTAGTGGATCGTTCTGGATCTCGGCCCAGGCGGTGACTGGATCCCCGAGCCGGCTCTTCGCCTCGCGGTACATCTCGACGAGGACACCTCGCGCATACGGATAGCGCACCCGGGTCGGCGAGTAGGTGTACCAGGAGAACGCCGCTCCCCGTGGGCACCCGCGCGGCTCGTACTCCGGCCGGTCCGGGCCGACGCTCGGATAGTCCGTCTGCTGCTGCTCCCAGGTGATGATGCCGTCGCGCACGTAGACCTTCCATGAGCACGAGCCGGTGCAGTTCACCCCATGGGTCGAACGCACGACCTTGTCATAGGACCACCGATCGCGGTAGAAGCTGTCCGCGTCGCGGCCGCCGATCTGGTAGAGCGCGCGCCCGTCGGGTGACACCTCTGCCCGCCGAACCAGTCCGCCGACGCTCAGCAGCGCCCTTCCCGCACGCTCGGCCGCACCCGCCATGTGTAGTCCTTTTCTCGTGACCTCGATATGGCCTACATTCCAGCGCGACCGAGTCCTGACCGGTCGGGCCAAAGGTCCCGACCTGCGGGGCCCAGCGGGGTCACAGTCGCGGCGCCACTGGTGCGGCCTCGTCGGCGGCGACGGTCATGTGCGAGCTCACCGCTCGGTTTCCCTGCTCCCCTAATCATCACGATGGTTGCTGGCAGCAGCCAGCTCAGGAAGAACGGATAAAGCGCGAAGCTCAGCCAGCCGTCGACGGCCAGCGGACCGGTGTCCACGACAGTCGAAACCCACAACACAGACTGTGCTCCGGCCGCCGCGAACGCGAGCCAGGCCAGCCACATCGCAAAGGCGTGGTAGCGCAGTGACACGACGGCGACGGCCACCAGCATGACCGCCTGGAATCCATAGGGCCATCGACTCAGGCAGCCGGGTACGAGGCCTTTCGCGCTGGCAATCTCGACTTCCGCTGGATCGGGACCTTCGTCCCTACCGTGGCCTCCCGCGATCCGGCTTGTCTGTACCTGAGGCGGGATAGCTTTGATCGCACAACCACGCGACGGCTCGCACGACTCCGCACGGGACTAACATTTTGACCGCGGATAGACCACTATGGACTGTCGGATTGGGAGGCCGCCGCCCTCATGATCGAGAAGCCCATCCGATCGGCACCGCGCACGACAGCGGACTTACGGAGGTTCGGGCTGTTCGTCGTGCTGGCGTTCGCGTGGTCGTGGGCCTGGGCATGGCCGCTGGTGATGTCCGGCGTCGTCGTGAGCCGTGGCACCGGTTGGCCAACGCACTTCGTCGCGCTCGTGGGGCCGGCGGTTGCGGCGTTTCTCATGACGGCGGGGACGAGTGGCCGAACAGGGGTCAGGGGTCTGCTTCAACGCATGGGTCGGTGGCGGTTTCCGCTGCGCTGGTGGGCAGTCACCCTCAGCCCAGTGGCGTTCCTCGGCGTTGGCCTACTCGTGCAAGCTGTGCTTGGGAACCTACCCGCGTTCGGCGACTTCGGGCGCTACACGGGACTGCCGGACGTCGGTGTCATCGGCGTTATCTTTCTCGCGATTGTCGTGAACGGGTTCGGAGAGGAGACCGGCTGGCGCGGCTTCGCCGTCCCCACGCTCCTACAACGGTTCGGCCCTCTCGGCGCCGCCCTAGTCGTCTTCCCCGTGTGGGCGCTGTGGCACTTGCCGTACTTCTTTCTGCTGGAGAGCTACCAGTCGTTCAACCTCTTCACGCTCATCGGGTTCCTGGTGGGATTGGCGTACGGATCTATCGTGCTCACCTGGCTCTATCTGGGTACCGGCGGCAGCATCCTCGCCGTCGCCATCTGGCACGGCCTGTTCAACATGGCGACAGCCACCGACGGCGCAACCGACGTCATCGCTGCGATCGTCAGCGCCCTCGTGATCTTGTTGGGCGTCGTCGTTTCTCCGCGGCTGCAGCGGATGCGCGGGGCCGAAGAGAGTCGATAGTCCTATCTAGACATGAGCGACGGCCCTGACATCCGCCGGCCCTGCCGATCAGCATGAAGGCATGACCAGTAGTTCAAAATCGGGCATGAGATCCGTGGTCGTCGGGGTGGACGGGTCCGCCGGCAGTTGGCGAGCGATCCATGCCGGCGCATGGGAGGCGCGGCAGCGCGATGCGCGGCTGACGCTGGTGCACGGCTACCCGAACGAGTACCAATACCTCTTGGCTCCACCGTTCGTAGCACCAGTCTGGGATGCCAAGGCGCCGGCGGCCACGATGCTGGAGGAGATCGCAACGCGCGTTCGCTCATACCATCCCGACCTGACCGTCACAACGATTCTGCGACCCGGCACCGGATCACAGGCGTTGATCGATGCGTCGCAGGATGCGGCGCTGGTCGTCGTAGGAGCCCGCGGCCTGGGCGGCTTCGGGGGTTTGTCGATCGGTTCGGTGGCCGCACAGACCGTCGCTCACGCGACGTCGCCCGTCATTGTCATCCGGCCGCCGTTGACCGAGGCCGAGATTACCGACGTCACCGCACCGACGGAAACGACACCCCATCCCGGTCCGGTCATCGCCGGAATTGACGGATCGACCAACACCGACGCCGCCCTCGAGTTCGCCTTCGAAGCGGCGACCTTCCGGCGCGTCCCCCTGGTCGTTGTCAATGTCTGGTGGCTGCTTCCCAAGCACAACCTCGGTCCGGACCTGCCCGGCCATTACAACCTCGTCGAGGCTCGCGAGGAGGCCCGCCGAATACTGGCCGAACTCATGGCCGGATGGTCGTCCAAATACCCCGACGTCGCGCTTGATCAGCGCCCCGTGCACGGCATGAATCCGTCTTACGAACTGATCCAGGCCAGTGCCACCGCCGGACTCACAGTAGTCGGCAGCCGCGGGCGTGGTGGGTTCGCCGGCCTCCTACTCGGCTCAGTAGGTCGGGACCTGGTGGGTCACGCCGACTCTCCGGTCGCCGTCGTGCATCCGGCTCGTGCGCACGCCGCGTGACAACCCGCACTAGGAGGCGCGAAACGGTCGCTCGATGGAGAGTGGTCGCACGGGGCCGTGTCAGCATTGCTGTGTCGCTTCCGCCAGGACGTGCGATCGGTTGGCCGACTATCGGGAATGTGTTCTCTCCGGCCTGGAGACCAACGAGCCTTTGAGAACCTTGCCGGTCTCGCCGTGCGGCAGATCCTTGTGGATGACGATGCGACGGGGAATCTGAAACCCCGCCAGACGCCCGTGGCACCAGTCTCGCAGGGCGCTTGCGGTGGCGGTCGCACCCGGCCGCAACACAACATGCGCCACGAGCGCTTGCCCAAGCAACCGGTCGGCCGTACCGACCACAGCGGCTTCGACGATGTCGGGATGCTGGCCGAGGACCCGCTCCACCACGATGGGATAGACGTTCTCACCGCCGACGATGACCAAATCATCCCTGCGTGCGTCAACGAACAGACGAGACTTCCCGTCAAACCAGCCCAGGTCGCCGGTGTCGACGCTCTGCCGAACGGCTGTGGTCGTGGCGCCGGTGACCGAGTCACGGCTGCTGACCAGAATGGCCCCCGACTCGCCCGGGGCGGTGTCCCGGCCCGCGGCGTCAACCACGCGAACGCGAACCGTCGGAAGGGGATGCCCGGCTGTGCCAGGCGCGGCGCGCAGGTCGTCCGGTCCGGCCACCGTGGCGTATCCGGCCTCGGTGGAGCCGTACAGGTTGTACAGGATGTCACCGAACTCAACCATGAACGCCGTGGCTAGGCTCGCGGACATGGCCGAGCCGCTGACCGCGACGACTCGGAGGCAGCCAGTCTCGTAACGACGCCGCGTCGCGGCCGGCAGGTCCATGATCCGGCGGAGCATCGCGGGCACGGCGACCAGAACATCGCAGCGTTCCCGCTCGATCAGGGCCAGGGTCTGCTCGGCGTCGAACCGGCGGCTCAGTACCACCGAATTACTTAGCAGCATGGTGACCAGCAGGTTGAGCCAACCCCAGCCGTGAAACAGCGGCGCCGCGATGAGGTGGGTCTCCCGCACCCGCAACGGTAGTCCTGACAAGATCGCCAGCACCGACTCAAGCCCGCCCCCGGTGCGGGCGACGGCCTTGGGATGACCGCTCGTGCCGGAGGTGAGTATCACGTGTCGGCTTAACCGCGCCGGGCGCCACGGGCCGAGCGTTGTGGCCGCCATGCCGGCCAGGCTGCCGGTCGCGGTGCCCGGATCGCCGGTGGTCGCGATCCGTATCACCGAGGCCGGAATCCGATCCGCGAACTCCGCATCATGCACCACTGCGCGCAGCCGGTGCTCGGCCACGATCAAAGCGAGCTGGTCCGCGACGAAGCCGGTGTTGAGGTACGTCACGTCTAGCCCGAGCCGCGACGCGCCAACAGTCGCTTCATAGAACGAACGGGAGTTTCGGGCAAGTAGACCGATCGAGTCGCCCGTATTGAGTCCTGCGGCGTGCAGGCCGTCCGCCACCGCCGTGCACCGCTGATCCAGCTCTCGCATCGTCACGGGGCCCGAGTCGTCCACGATCGCGGTCGCCTCGGGCCACACAAAGGCCCCAACCATGGGACCGGCCGCCGGACTCATCCGGTATCGGGCCAGGCCGAGCCCAATCCGCAGCACATGGTCGGGACGGTATGCCCGCACCAAACCGGAGCGGAGCACCGAACCGGCCGCGACGAGGGCCTCCCTGGGCGTCGGTAGCCCAACCCACATGCCGACATTGTGGACGTCGTTGCGGCTCTGATCAGCCGCACGCGGCGGGGCAGTCATGTCGCGGTCTCCCGGTGATTGATCGAGCTGCTACTCCACCGGGACCACGGCAACGCTGCAGCCGGCGCGGTGAATCAGGGTCTCGGCCACCCACGGACGCGCGTTGCGGGCTCCATCACGTCGGGGCGAACCCACGACGATCAGCTGCGCCGACTTCGACGCCGCGGTGAGAGAGACCGGGACGTCAAGGCCGTGCCTGATCACGCGATGGACCACCACGTCCGAGTACTTCTCGGACCACGGTGTCAAAACGTCGATGATTGTGCGATCGGCGGCATCGCGCGCATCGGCGAAGCCGACCTGAGCGCCACTCGTTCCGGCGGTCGCCCCGGGCCAGATGTGTACGGCGCGCAGTGGCGCGCCACGTAGCGATGCCTCGCCGAACGCGAACTCCACGACGCGGTCGTCGCCCGGTGCTCCTGCGATGCAGACCACGACCGGCCACGGTTCGTCCACTGTGGGCACCATTGTGTCGAGCGGTCGGCGTACTATCACCGGCACCGTCGCTCGCCGGGCGACCTCCTGCGCCACCGAACCGGCCGACTGGTCCGGGGAACCAGACTGGCGATGGCCGAGCACTAGCAGACTCGCGCCTTTCGATCGCTCGACCAAGGCGTCCGCCGGCGGGCCTGTCAGACACTCCGCCCACACCGACAAGCTTGGATGATCGGCGAGCGCCCGCGACACAGCCAGGTCCAGCAACCGCACGGCCCGCTCGGCCGGCGGCTGGTCCCGACCCGGGTCACCCGACGCGTTGACAACTAGCAACGGCACGATCCGGCCCGTTGCCTCCTCCGCCGCCAGATCCACAGCGACCATGCTCGTCGCTGATCCGTCGACCCCGACGACCACTGGCCCGATTGGCTCGATCGGCATGGCACACCCCTTTCCCTCACCATGAGGGTCGCGTGAATGGACCTGCGACGGCAGGGGCATGGCGCCTGTCCGGATGGGCCCATCGACCCGTCTCGAGTCCGCCGTTAGGGCCTAAGAGCACATGAAGGATGGTCGGCAGACCCTACTGTTTGGGCAACCAGCCGCCCATGGTCTGAGGTATGAACCCGGAGGTGCGAGGCTACGAGCTTGTCGCTCGTCCGATCCTCAACAAGGATGCGGCATTCACGCGCGAGGAGCGCGAGCTGTGCGGATTGCGGGGGCTGTTGCCGTACGGCGTCGCGACGATCGAGCAGCAAGTAGCGCTTGAGCTCGAACATCTGCGGCGCAAGTCAGACAACCTCGAGCGCTACATCGGACTGGCGGCGCTCCAGGACCGCAACGAAACTCTGTTCTATCGGCTTCTTCTCGATCACCTCGAGGAGCTGGCCCCAGTGGTCTACACGCCGACCGTCGGCGATGCCTGCCGCCAGTTCAGCCACATCCTGCGCCGGCCTCGAGGTCTCTGGATCACCCCCGATGACATGGGCTGCATGCGAGCGCTGCTGCGCAACATTGACCGCCCGCAGACGCGGCTTGTCGTGGCCACGGACAACGAACGGATCCTTGGGCTCGGCGATCTCGGCGCCGGCGGGATGGGCATCCCGGTCGGCAAGCTCGCGTTGTACATCGCCGGTGCAGGCGTGCCGCCGTCCGAGACGCTCCCGGTATCTCTGGACTGCGGAACGGACAACGAAGACCTGCTTGGTGATCCGCTCTATCTCGGATATCCGAAGCCGAGGCTGCGCGGTGCCGCCTATGACGCCTTCATCGAGGAGTTTGTTGATGCCGTCGCGACCCAGTACCCGGGCGTCGTGCTCCAGTGGGAGGACTTCAAGCAACACAACGCCATGCGTCTGCTCGATCGATATAGGCATCGCGTCACAAGCTTTAACGACGACATTCAGGGCACGGCGGCCGTCGTGCTGGCCGGATTGCTCTCGGCGCTTGGCCACCGCGGCGAATCCCTGGCAACCCAACGACTGGTCATCGCTGGCGCCGGGGCCGCGGGGATCGGCATCGCCCGTCTCGTCGAGGCCGTGATACGCGACGAAGACCCGAGCGTCGATGTGCGGCACGCGGTCGTGCTGGTAGATTCGCGCGGCCTTGTCTTTTCCGGTCGCGAGGATGTCGACGCGGACAAGCGACCCTTCGCGCTCCCAGATCGGGAGTTGTCGCGGTATGGCTTTCCCGCGGCCAGCCGGTACGACCTGGAGACCGTCGTCCGTACCGTCGCTCCGACGATCCTCATTGGAACGACAGGCACCGCAGGGACATTCTCCGAGCCCATTATTCGCGAGATGGCGGCGCATGTGCCCGCCCCCATCGTGCTGCCCCTGTCGAACCCGACCGCACATGCAGAGGCGACGCCAGCCGAGCTGTTCGCGTGGAGTGATGGCCGTGCGATCGTGGCCACGGGGAGTCCATTCGACCCGGTTCTGGTCGGCGGACGGCCGAGACTAGTCGGGCAGGCAAACAATGTGTTTATCTTCCCCGGGGTTGGGCTGGGCGCGATCGTCTCTCGAGCTCGGGAGATCACCGATCGGATGTTCCTTGTCGCGGCGAAAACGCTGGCGAAGCTGACTCCTCGGGAAAGGTTGCTCCAAGGTTCCATCTACCCGGCGTTGGCGGATCTGCGCTCGATCTCGCGTGCGATCGCTATCGCGGTGGCCAGCGAGGCCCGAGACGCGGACCTCAGCCCGACGCTAGACGATTCCGATGTCGAGTCCCTTGTGGAGGGCTCCATGTGGATCCCCGACTATCCGCCGATCATCCACTAGCGGAATGCGGGACTCGCTTAATCGCCCTACACCGAGCCCGTGGTCTCGAACAGGCGCTGCAATTCCCGCCGCATCGCACGGCCTGACGCCTTGATGCCGTAGGCCCGGGCGAGCGTCGGGGCCGGAACGACCAGGACCGGGCACGCCGCGTTGTCAATGCAATGCCGGATGACACTGAATCGCGCCGGGGTCCACCAACGCCGTCCCGGTGCACCGAGCACAAGGAGATCGTCGTCGTTTGACGCCTGCCTGACCAGGGCTGGACCGACGGCGCCCTCAACTGCGATCAACTCGAAGCTGATGTCGCGCGGCAGCCCACCCATCGCCCGATAGAACGACTGCCGTATGATTTCGTCGGCATTCGCACCAATCTCGATGCGACCGGCATAGTATTCGACAAGGTCTGTGCGTGCGTCGACATGCCAGACGCGGACCGCTCGCAACACGGCGTCTCGCCGGCGTGCTTCAGCGACCGCACGTCTCAACGCCTCCAACGCGGACAGCGACTCACCGACGCCGACGACGACCCGTCCACGTTCGGTTGCCATCTAGTCCACCCCTTCGTCAAGAGCACTCGCCGTTGGAAGTTTGTCCCGAGGATCTGCAATGGTTGTCCAACGATCCGCGATGCTGCGCTCCAGCTCCCCCATCGTGGTGTATTCGAGGTCATCCAACGCGAGCCGATGCGGCTCGAATGGGCCATGCCGGCGCAGGTAATCCATGGCCTCGTTGGCTTGCTGTCGAGTGCGGTCGAAGGACGGATCGGCGAACAGGTCCCGCGGACCGTGCAGGTGGCCATCCTTGACCTGGAAGCCAAGCGCGACAACCCGTGGCGGCCCATCGAAGCGGGCCGAGTGGGCTTGCTCCACCGAGACCGGCATTATCGGCGCGTGGTGCGAGCCACGCATGCAGCCCGCGACCGCGTATGGGAAGGCAAAGGGCTCGAGGACCTCGCCAACCGTCGGCAGCCCGGACTGACAGCGCACGATCATCACCGGATCGTCCGTGCCCACGTACTTTCCAGCGATCAACGACAGCCGCTGGGTGGACGTCGCTGCGGCGGTTTCACCAAGGGTCGGGGAGTCGACCTGGTGCACGACGTACCTCGACGGAGCGCCGATGAACATGAGCAGATCGTAGAGATCCTTCGGCGTGTCGAACGTGATGCACTGCTCCTTGTACAGGTCGTACACCTCGAATCGGAATCCACAGTGCATCTTTGAGTCGATCACGAGGCCGGGCGTATTGAAGGGATCGGCGAACATCTTGTACAGCGGCAAGTTCCAGGCGCCGAGTTCGGCCTTGTCGGCGAGGAAGCAGATAACGGGTTCGCTCGTGCGCTCGGTGAACGTCAGCTCCGCGTAGCCTGGCCCCATCCCACGCAGGTTGCCACTGAACGCGTCCGAGAGCAGGTCCTGGCCCGCACCGTGGAGGCCGAGCCGGCGGGCCACCTCCGTCGTACGCGTAAACACGTCCCAGGCGAAGGCGTGCACCGCCTCTGCATCAGCGCCGTGGCGGTGGGTCATGATCAGCGACAGGTCGTCCCCACAGCTTGCAACCTGGCCGTCGATAAGCAGATCCGATCCGACCGCCGCGCGAAGGGCGGCTCCAGCCTCGACGATCATTGCTGGATGTACTGCGGTGTGACCGACGTATCCGCCAGTGTCGGCCTTGATGACGCTGAGCGTAATCATGGTAAGCACCTCCCACTCAGGTCGGGACGGACTTCGCGATGGTCATTACGAGGCGACTGTCCCGCGCGATATCGCCCTTCCGCTAAGCGTCGAGCGGCGTCACACCCCGGGCAATTGCCGACCGACCCGCGTGCCCGGGCCAAAGGTCCTCGAAAGGTGACTGCTGACGCACGCAACATCGATGCGCGGGACGATTGAGCCGGAACTTCAGGCCGACCTACCCATGTGCGTCCGTTCGCGAGCGCGCATCGTTTCGAGCAAGGAACGCCGCGGTGTTCTACGGACGATGGACATTGCGGGCTGGTGTTCGAACAACGTGCCGGCGACCGTGTCGTGCGACATTCCGTCGCGGGCACGCTATGACGGGCATGGTTTCCACACACTCGGAGGTAGGCAATGTTCCCCCGGACCGTATCTGGCAGCACCGGCACTGCGCCGCGACGGACGCTCGTGCTTGATCGGGCCGAACCGGGCGCAGACACGCATCGAATGGCCTCCCGCACGCCATGCCGACCAGACGTCCGGCCACGACGACGGAGTGTTCATCGCCATCTGACCCGGTGCCATTCAACTCGATGAGCCCGCTGCCAGGTGCCGCGGTTACTGTCGACCGCCGGCATGAGCAACTAAACGCCGTGTCAAGCGCCACTAAGGGTGCAACCGCCAGGGTTCAAGTCCCCGACAGTCGAGCCGTCTGACTCTAGCCGTGGGTTCATAAGGCCCGGTTCGATGAGCACGTGGCGGACGTGAGGACTCTGATCGTAGGCCCCAGTGCTAGGCACGAATCGGCCGGCGGCATTCCGTCGTCGCATCTGGACCTGGTCGAGTGCCCACGGGTGGCGGCCCTGACAACGATGATGCCGAATGGCTGCCCACAGACGTCGGTCGTCTGGTGCGACTTCGACGGCGAGTTCGTTCGGGTCAACACCATGCGTGGATTCCAGAAAGAACGCAACATGCGCCGCAACCCCAAGGTCACGCTGCTGTGCTACGACCCGCGCGAGCAGCTGCGCTACCTGGAGATCCGCGGGCTGGTGGCCGAGATGACGCAGGAGGGCGCAGGCGCCCATCTTGACTCCATCGCTTCGAAGTACCTGACCAGAACTGTGCGCTACTTCGGCGACGTGGTACCCGCCGAGGTCGCGGCGGTCGAGGTTCCGGTGCTCTGCCGGATCAACCCGATTCGGGTCGTCGCGTCCGCGTGGTAGGGAGGTGTGCCGTGACCGTGCAGGCGCAAACGAGTCGGCCCGTGCCCCAGTCGCACGTGGACCTGCTCACGGCACCGATCGTGGGCGTCCTCACCACGCTGATGCCCAACGGACAACCGCACTCGTGCCTGGTGTGGGTGGACTACGACGGGGAGTGCGCGCGGATCAACACGACACTCGAACGGCAGAGCGGACGCAACCTCATGGCGAACCGTAAAATGAGCCTGCTCGTCGTGGACCCGGACAACACCGCACGGTACGTGCAGCTTCGCGGCGAGGCGGAGCTCGTTCGTCAGGGCGCGATCGACCACCTGGACGCCCTGACCCGCTCCTACACCCACCATCCACGTTTCTACGGATACGTATATCCGCAGGCGCAGCGCGAAAAGGAATCCCGCGTCATCGTCCGGGTGCGAGCGCGGCGGGTCACCGTCGATGCGATTCACTAGATCGGCGAGAGCGCCGCCTCCCAATGAGCGGGTCGACGTACCAAGTCCGTGGCTGCCTCGCGCCGGCCGTTTGTCCCGGGAGAAGGTGCCGTTCAGCCCTTAAGGACCGCGCAGGCGCGCGATCTCGTAGACGTTGGGAGGCCCTCCTGCGGGCCACCCGACCAGGAGGTGTGTCGTGCAGATACAGGAATACCAGCCGGCGCCCGAAACGATAACGCGGAAGCCCAACGCTGTCGCGGGGGTAACGGCGGCCGCGCCGCCCAGCCCACCGGCGCCCACAAACCCACCGCCAACGCCTAGCCCCGCCGGCCCGACCGGTCCACTACCCGCGCCCCACGATCGGATTGCGCGGATCGTCCTGCCAGTCGTCGCCCTGGCGGTTGGTGTGCTGGGCATGATCGATCTCGCCGGCGCGGACGTCGCCGCGAGCGCGTATGTCGCATTGCCGCTGACGATCGTCGGGCTCGGCCTCATCGTCCGTGCGTGGTACGGCCGAGGCTGGTCGCTGGCGGTCTTCGGCGCAATGCTGGCGCTCGCCCTCGTCATCGTGTCGGCGGCCGAACGCGCCGACGAGGTCGGCACGACTGCCTCGACCTGGCGGCCACTGACCGTAGACCAGGTCGACGCCAACTATGCGGCCAACGTCGGCGACGCCGTCCTCGACATGTCCGGAGTGGACTTCAGCGGCCAGACCAAAGAAGTGCAGGTCAATCTCGGCGCGGGCAATCTCACCATCGTCGTTCCGTCCCGGGTCGACGTACAGGCCGACATCCAGGTCAACGTCGGCAACGCCGTGGTCTTCGGCGAACAGTGGGGCGGCATCGGCCAGTCCAGGCATACCGTCACCGACCTGGGATCGGACGGCACCGGCGGCGGTGAGCTCATGCTTCGCGCCACCGTGAATGTCGGAAACGTGGAGGTACATCGATGAAGAGACATGCCACTGATGTGGCGGCACTGATATTCGGATGCGCGTTCCTCGCGCTGGTGGCGGTGTGGGCACTGGCCAAGACCGTCACCATCACACTCCCGAGTGGCGGCTGGTTCGTCGCCGCTGGCCTGGTCTTCATCGGGCTCATCACCCTGGCCGCGGCACTACGCCCGAACAAGACCTGACCCGCTACTCACCGAATTGCCCGCCTCCGCTCTCGCGTACCCGTTGGTGTGGGGAGGCCCGCTGCCTATCCGGGGCGGACGCGGAGGCGGGCCCTAAGACGATCTCTCGATCCCGCTCGTCAGCGCTGGCCGCGGCGCCGCTCCCGTCCGGCGCCCAGGCGCCGCCGGGTCACCTGCGTGAGAGCCATACGGACTTGTGCCGGCGCGGCCGGGTTGCCACCGTCTGTCTGCCCACTCGGTGCTTTACTCTATCGCTCGGCTGCACCGCTATCGCTGCCTTAACGGCTAGCGTCCTGTATGGACAGTCGCACAGATCCTCGCGCCCCGCCGTTTCGGTCGGCACGAGCGAGTCCTCGCCAGTTTCAGACTGACCTGGTCAGGGCCGGATGGGCCCACTCGCGACCAAGCACAGGCGGAGCAACTTGCCCCAGTACGGCTCGACCGCGATCATCAGGTCCAAGGTCATCCGACAGAACATGAAGTCACGCTGAAGTTTCTGTCGGATGACCTTGGAATACGCCGGCCGTTGTGCCGATGGACCCAGCGAGTCAGGCCGGTCGGCCCGTGTATCCGCATTCGCGTTGAGTAAGGATGAGGTCCAACAGAAAGTACCGCGGCCGGTAGACATACGGAACTACCCGAGCAGGGTGAGGCGGACCGAGGGAAAACCCCGCGCCTTCAAGCGAGGTTCGACTCCTCGCCCGGCCACCAAATCCGTCGAGATGACTCGTCCTCGGGTCAATGGCCGACATTCGATCGAACCGTCGGGGGGGCGGATCATGATAACCGTTCTAGGCGCGGGAGCAATGGGCGTGGCGCTCGCAACGCATCTCGCCCGAGCTGGCAATGACACGGTGGTTCTCGCCACCGAACTCGACGCGGCGGTCACCGAGGCGTGGCGTCATGGCACACCACACCCAGCGCTGGGCGTCGTGCCCCCTCGGGAGATCGCACTGGTCGAGCCGACCTCATGGGACGGCGCATTGCCCGGCGCCGAAATCGTCGCGGTGGCCGTCGCCAGCCAGGGCCTTGAGGCGGTGCTTTCAACCGCCGCACGGCACGTCCGCGCGGACGCGATCTGGGTGCTCGCGACGAAGGGCTGGCAGGTTGAGACGATGCGGGCCCCATCAGAGGTAGCGGCCTCGATACTCGGCCAGGATCGGCCCATCGTGACCCTTGCCGGACCCGGCATCGCCGCGGAGATTCTCACGGGATCACCGACTGCGCTCCTGTGCGCTTCCCCAGACGCGGATGCACGCAGGATCGTCGCTGGCGTGCTTCGCTCGCCGGCCATGCTCACAGTGACGAGCAGCGATGTTATCGGAGCTGAAACCGCCTCCGCGTACAAGAACGTCGCGGCTATCGCGGTCGGCATCGCTGAGGGCTTGGCCGGGCGGTTCATCGAGCGGGCGTATGTGCGAGCGTTCGCCAATGCCAGGGCCGCAATGTTTGCCCAGGGCATGATCGACATGCTGCGGCTCGCTGAGGCCAAGGGAGGTCACGCAAGCACGGTCGTCGGCCTGGCCGGCGCGGGAGATCTCTACGTCACTTGCGTCGGCGGTCGCAACGGACGGTTCGGCCAACTTCTGGGGTCCGGCGCACCCCCCGAGCAAGCGCTGCGCTCGATCGGAAGCACCGTCGAGGGCGTGCCGAACACGGCTGTCGCACTGAGGTTTGCGGATCAATACTCCATTGACCTGCCCACGGCCCGCGCCGTCGATCTCGCGTTGCGCCGAGAACTGACCCACGAGGACGGCATGGAGCAGATGCGGGGCCTATTCGCAACCACCTTGCGGAACGCGGGCGACGTTATGGAAGTGACGCACTGAAACTATCTTGTGACCCCGTTGCCCCTAGGTGGGCTCGCGGTGGCCGGTGAGGCCGGCGTCCGTCAGGTGCTGCAATTACTCCGCGATGAGCTGACCAACGCCTTGCCGCTGTTGGCGTCGAGTCCTACCGGGCGTCGACGTCGAACGCCACGACGTAGCGGTGGTCCCCCAGCCCGTTGATGTAGGTGACCTCGTAGACCCGGACCTGGATCTGCGGGTTGGACTGCGGGTTCGGGTAGGTGATCCCGATGCCGTAAATGAGGTAGCCCTCGAAGTCACCTGCCTGCGCGTAGGCCACCATACGGCTCAGGCCTAGGTGGGCGGGCGGTTGGCTGAGGATGGACGAGGCGGTGCCGTCGGTCGTGTGCGCCTGGGCCGGCGAGAACACGATCCGCAGCACGCCAAGCCCGTCGAGCGGGATCGATTGACCGCTGCCGTCAGCGACCAGTTTGGCCACATACATGAACCGGTAGCTCGGGTAGCCGCTGGTGAAACTGAACGACACCCGGTTGTACGGACGGTCGGACGGCTCCTTCGGGTGGTCGGCCGCGCCGATGGTCACCAGCTGTGGGACCGGGGGAACGGTAGTGGCGTGGCCAACCGTCGCCTCGACGGAGCCGCCCGGCCAGCGCCACGCGTACGCGACCCGCGCCGAGACGACCGTCCACTGTGCACCGAGGCTTGGCGTGGTGAAAGGGGTCGGGGAGGCCGTCGGCGTCGGAGAGGGTGTCGCCGACGGAGCCGTCACGGTTGGCGGAGCGGACGTAGATCCGCCAGGTCCGGCCGGCGACCCGCAGGCCGCGAGGACGGGGGCAGTGAGAGTAAGCAGGAGTACCACTGAGGGCAGCACTCCACGGGTCGGCCGCATATCAGCCTCCTTCACTAATGGAGGGCATCGATGCCCCCATATTCACGGTCGGCCCAACCCCCGGCCGCGAACAGGGGCGATCCGCCTCGCGGCCGGGCCGAAAGTCCCTGGACGTCGAGCCCACCCGGCCCCATCGTCGAGCACCGCTCGCCCGCCGACCTCGCCGCGTCTCGTGCCGGCATAGCCGCCGGAATCACCGAGGTCTTGCTACCACGCCGATCTTGGATCGCCCGCCGCGCCGTTTGTCCCGGGAGAAGGTGCCGTTCAGCCCTTGGGGCGCGGCGCAGGCGCGCGATCTCGTAGTCAGTGGGAGGCCCTCCAGCGGGCCACCCGACCAGGAGGTGTGTCGGATCTGGGCGCGGGCAACCTCACCATCGTCGTTCCGTCCCGGGTCGACGTACAGCCGACATCCAGGTCAACGTCGGCAACGCCGTGGTCTTCGGCGAACGGTGGGGCGGCATCGGCCAGTCCAGGCATACCGTTACCGACCTGGGATCGGACGGCACCGGCGGCGGTGAGCTAGTGCTTCGCGCCACCGTGAATGTCGGAAATGTGGAGGTACATCGATGAAGAGACATGCCACTGATGTGGCCGCACTGATCTTCGGCTGCGCGTTCCTCGCGCTGGTGGCGGTGTGGGCGCTGGCCAAGACCGTCACCATCACACTGCCGAGTGGCGGCTGGTTCGTCGCCGGTGGCCTTGGTCTTCATCGGGCTCATCAGCCTGGCCGCGGCGCTACGCCCGAACAAGACCTGACCCGCCACTCACCCAATCCCCGCCTCCGCTCTCGCGCCCCCGCCGGCCCTGAACCCTTGCCTACGGGCGGCCAGCACGAAGCGGGATTGTGCACGCCACGTCGTCAACGCAGTCCTACAAGAAGCAAAAAAATAGGAAAATTGATAGGGCTTGGCCTTGATCGCCAAGAGTCGAGAGGCCTTTGGTCCCGCAGACTCGGGACGTTGAGCGCATCTGAAGTTCAGCGACAACGCGTAGGTTCAGTGCTTGAGCGATCTGCCGTCGCTGTTCACAGATAGGCAGTAATGAAGATCGTCGTCCTCGTAGGGCATGTCCCGAGTCAACCGTTGCCTGGCACTTCACGGACGATCTCGGCCACCGTGCCGATATTCGATGACGCTGCGGTAGCACTGCCACGCCCGCTGGCATGGCCGTGACCGTCGCGGCCGAGCTATTCCCGCTTTCGGTCCGCAGGTACGCCCGAGGCGGCACCAGCGTGCGACCAAAGAGGGGCCCATCATGAACATCCAGAGCACTACTTCCGGGCTCGATCCGTCAACGCTGGACCTGATGCTCGACACGCTGGGCGACTTCGTCGCGAATGCGCTGCCGGTGTCGCGGCAGCTCGAGCTCGATCAGGCCGACGTGTGCCCGGAGGATCTGGTCCGCGCCATGTGCGGCGACCAGCTCGGCGTACAGCTCGTGTTCATTCCGGAGGAGTACGGCGGGATGGGCGGCGGCGCCTTCGACTCGTACCGGGTTTGCGAGCGGTTAGCCCGCGCCGATATCGGCTTGGCGACCTCGGTATTCGCCACGTTCCTCGGCAGCGACCCGATACTCGTCGGCGCGACCGCGGAACAGAAGGCCGACTGGTTGGGTCGGATCGCCGAGAAGGGAGCGCTGTTCGCGTACGGCGCGACCGAGCCTGAGGCCGGGAGCGACCTCGGCGCGATGACCACGACCGCGACCCCTGTCGACGGCGGCTACCGCCTCAACGGCCGCAAGCAGTGGATCAGCAACGGTTCCATCGCCGACCTCTACTCCGTCCTGGCCCTCGCGCCCGGTGGCCCGACCTGGTTCGTGGTGGATCACGGCGTGTCCGGCTTCACCACCGGCAAGCCCGAAGACAAGCACGGCATCCGGCTGTCCAACACGGCCGCGCTCTATTTTTGATGACGTGTTCGTCCCAGCGTCCAATGTGGTCGGTATGGTGGAGGGGCGGGGGCTCACACAGGCCCAGCAGGTGTTCGGGTACACGCGGCTGATGGTCGCCGCGTTCGGGCTCGGCGGCGGCTGGGAGGCATTGGACCGGGCGATCGCCTACTCCACGACGCGGGTGCAGGGCGGCGCGCCGCTCGCGCGCAAGCAGGGCTACACCCACAAGCTGATCGTGCCGCACGCGGTCGCGCTCGAGGCGGCTCGAGCGGTCGTCGAGGAGACCGCCACCCGCATCGACAACGGCGAGGGCGTCGACGGCGCGCTGAACACAGAGGGTGCGATCGCGAAGTATTTCGCGACCGAGGCCGGCAATGCCGCTGCGGATGCGGCGATCCAGGCGCATGGCGGTTACGGCTACACCCGGGAGTACCTGGTCGAGAAGATCAAGCGCGACGTTCGGATCACCGTCATCTACGAGGGAACGTCCGAGATCCTCGAGATGACGATCGCGCGAGACCGCTGGCAGCAGCACCTCAAGTCGCAGGGCACGTACTACCGGGATGCGGCCAGTGAGGTCAGCACTCTCGACGCCGCCGTCGGAGCCGGTACCGCGGCGCTCGCACTAGACGGGCTCGCCGCGCTACTGGAAGCGTGCCGAGTGGGCCGGCTGACCCGGAACCAGCACGTACTGCTGCGCCTCGGGGAGCTCATCGCCCACGCCGAGAGCGCAGCGAGCCTGGCCCGGCGCGCCAGCGCGGCCGCCGCGGAAACGTTGCCGGCCAAGGCAGACCGGCGATTCGACGCGGAGGCGCTCGCCACGATCAGCCGCATCTTCGCCCGGGAAGCCGCGCAGAAGGTTACCGAGGAGGGCGTTCGTTGGGTCGCTGGCGCACTGCCGCCGGGCGATCCGGCCGTCGCCGCGCTCGCCGAAGCACTGCGTTTACCCGATGTACGCGCCGCCCAGGCCGGGCTGGTCGCCGATATGGACCACCTCGCGGACGTGCTCTACGCCCGCACCGTCGCATGAAGGGGCGAGACGATGACCGAGTACCAGCTCGAACCGATCGCCGTCGTAGGGGTGAGCGCCATCATGCCCGACGCCTCGGATGCGGACTCCTTCTGGGCGAACATCCGCTCCGGCCGGTACAGCATTAGCGACGTGCCGGCCGAGCGCTGGGATCCCGACCGGTACTACGATCCGGACCCGGCCGCGCCGTACAAGACCTACTCGCGCATCGGCGGCTGGGTCCGCGACTACGTCTGGACCCCGATGGACTGGCGGCTGCCGCTGCCGCCGGCCGTGGCGGCGCAACTCGACGAGGGGCAGAAGTGGGCCATCGCGGGCTCCCGCGCGGCCCTGCTCGACGCGCGCTGGCCGGAATGGCAGGTGGACTCGGACCGGGTCGGCGTAATCATCGGCAACGCCCTCGGCGGCGAGAAGCACTACTGGACGAACCTGCACATCGAATACCCCGAGTTTATCGCGAGCCTGCGAGCGGCTCCGTCATTCGTCGCGCTTCCCCACGAGGTACAAGCCGCGATGCTCGACGAAGCGCGAGAGGTGTTCTTCGCCGGGTTCGGTGGGGTCACCGAGGACACCATGCCCGGCGAGCTGGCGAACGTCATCGCCGGCCGCGTCGCGAACCTGTTCAACTTCCGCGGACCCAACTTCACCACCGACGCGGCATGCGCCTCTGGACTCGCGGCGACAAGCTCGGCGGTGCGTGGATTGCAGGCGCACGATTACGACGTGGCCATCACCGGCGGCGTGGATCGCAACATGGGCGTGGCGGCGTTCGTGAAATTCTGCAAGATCGGAGCGCTGTCGGCCACCGGGACCCGGCCCTTCGACGCCGGGGCGGACGGCTTCGTGATGGGCGAAGGCGCCGCGTTGTTCGTCCTCAAGCGACTGTCCGATGCGGAGCATGCCGGCGATCGCATCTACGCTGTCCTGCTCGGCATCGCCGGCTCCAGCGATGGGAAGGGCAAGGGCATCACCGCTCCTAACCCGATCGGGCAGCGGCTCGCCGTGGAGCGGGCCTGGGCCGACGCCGGGGTCGACCCCGCACACGCGACCCTCATCGAGGCGCACGGCACCTCGACCCGGGTCGGCGACGCTACCGAACTGGAGAGCCTTACCGAGGTGTTCGCCAAGGCGGGCGCGGCACCCGGCACGATCGCCTTGGGTTCGGTGAAGTCGAACATTGGGCACCTCAAGGCAGCGGCCGGCGCGGCCGGGCTGTTCAAACTGGTGCTGAGTCTGCACCAGAAGGTGCTGCCGCCGAGCCTGCACTTTGTCACGCCAAACCCCAATGTGGACTGGGCGGAGACTCCGTTCCGCGTCAACACCGAGCTGCGGGAGTGGCCGACTCCGCCGAAGGGCGTCGCGCGGACCGGCGGGGTGAGCGCGTTCGGGTTCGGCGGTACCAACTTCCACGTCGTCCTTGAGGAGTACACCCCGGGCCGGTACCGCAGAGACGACGCGCCGCGATCGTTTGCCGGGTCGCGGCCGGAGTCCAGACCGAAGGCACCGTTGCGGGGGGCGGCCGTGGTCGGCGGGCGGGACGAGGCCGAGGTCACGGCCCAGCTCGATCGGCTGCGGGCCGCGGCGGCGGCCGGGCGCAGTCCCGACCCGTCGCCGCCAGACGCCTCGGTCGCCCACGCAGCGATGCGTGTCGCGATCGACTACACCGACGCGGCCGACCTCGCCACGAAGTCCGGGAAGGCGGCGGACGCGCTGCGCTCAGACAACCCGGCCGTGTGGCGGATGCTGCGCGCGCAGGGCATCTTCCTCGGCCGTGGACCGGCCCCGAAGGTGGCCTTCCTGTACACCGGACAAGGCTCCCAGTACGTCAACATGCTCCGCGGGCTGCGGGAGCGGGAGCCGATCGTGGCCGGGGTGTTCGCCGACGCCGACCGGGTGATGGGCCCGTTGCTGGAACGCCCGCTGTCGTCGTACATCTTTGTCGACGCCACAGACGCCGCGGAGGTGGAGCGGGCTGAGCAGCACCTACTGCAGACGGAGATCACCCAGCCCGCCGTGCTCACCGCGGACACCGCGCTGACCGACCTGCTGGCGGCATACGGGGTGCGTCCGGACATGGTGATGGGACACAGCCTCGGTGAGTACGGCGCACTGGTGGCCGCAGGCGCACTCTCCTTCGACGCTGCGCTAGAGGCCGTCAGCGCCCGCGGCCACGAGATGGCGCACCTCGCCATCGAGGACAACGGCGCGATGGCGGCCGTTCTCGGTCCGCTCGACGCGATCGAGCGCATTGTCGCCGGGGTCGACGGTTACGTCGTGGTTGCGAACATCAACAGCACTGGCCAAGCGGTCATCGGCGGCGCGACGACTGCGGTGGAGCGCGCGGTGGAGGCCCTGCAGTCAGCCGGTCTTTCCGCACGGCGCATCCCGGTCAGCCACGCGTTTCATACATCCATTGTGGAGCCAGCCAGCGGGCCGCTGCGAGATGCGTTGCGGCGGCTGGATATCCAGCCGCCCGTGCGGCCCATCGTGTCCAATGTGACCGGTCGATTCTACCCGCCCGGCGCCGACGTGCCCACGATCCTGGACCTGCTTGGCCGCCAGGTCGCCTCGCCGGTGCAGTTCGTCGCTGGCCTGCGCACGCTGTACGACGCGGGCGCCCGCATATTCGTCGAGGTGGGCCCGAAGAAGGCGCTGCACGGCTTCGTCGAGGACGTGCTCGGTTCCGAGCACGACGACGTGGTCGCGTTGTTCACTAACCATCCGAAGCTCGGCGACGAGGCCGCATTCAACCAGGCGCTCTGCGGGCTCTACGCCGCTGGCCTCGGATTCGCCGGGCCGGCATCCGCCGCCGAGCCAGTGTCCGTACCGGCCGCTAAGCCAGCACTCGAACCGGCCGCCAGGCCAGTACCCGTACCGGCCGCCGCGCCAGTGCGGACGGCCGCCAGTAGCGCCACTGAAGAGGAGACCGCCATGTCCAACGACCGGTACGCCGAACTCGGGCGGCTCTTTGCCAGCGTCGTGGAGCTGGGCCTGCGGACCCACCAGGGCACGGCGGCTGCGCCAGCGCCACCGCCCGTACGGGCCGCCGCCGAGCCAGTGGTGATCACCGGTGCGGCGCTCGGCCTGCCCGGAGTACCACGGGTCTTCGACGACGGTAACGTCGCCCGGATTCTCGCCGGGGAGCAGTTCATCGACAGTGTCCCGCACGGAATCCGGCGGGCGATGGTCGACCACCGGATCACTCGGCTGGTCAAGCGGGAGTCTGGCGACCCGACGTTCGAGACGATCGACAGCGAGGCCGATGTCATCAAGCTCGCGGGCCGACACGCACCGCTCGATCTGGTCGCGGAGTTCGGCGTGGACGCGGACCGCGATCAGGCACTCGACACCAGTACCCGGCTGGCGATCGGCGCCGGCTTCGACGCCCTGCGTGACGCGGGCATCCCGCTCGTCTTGCGCTACAAGACAACGACGCTCGGTACCCGGCTGCCGGACCGATGGGGCCTGCCGGACTCGATGCGCGACGATACAGGCGTCATCTTCGCCTCCGCGTTCCCCGGCTTCGACAGCTTCGCCGACGAGCTGAAACGGTACTTCACCGATCGTGGCCGGCGCGAGCAACTGCGGGCGCTGGAAGGGGTACGGGCCCGGGCTCGCGGAGACGACACGACGGCCGCCGAGGTCGACCGGCTGATCGAGGACCTGCGCCGAGTTCTCGCCGCCGAACCGTACACATTCGACCGTCGGTTCCTGTTCCGCGTGCTGTCCATGGGACACTCGCAGTTCGCCGAGATCGTCGGCGCCCGCGGACCCAACACTCAGGTGAACGCCGCATGCTCCAGTACCACCCAGGCGATCGCGCTGGCCGAGGACTGGATCCGCGCCGGTCGCTGCCGCCGGGTCGTCGTGCTGTCGGCGGACGACGTCACGTCCGACAACATGTTGCCGTGGGTAGGCTCGGGGTTCCTCGCCTCTGGCGCCGCGGCCACCGATGACGTCGTGGAGGACGCGGCGACGCCGTTCGACCGGCGCCGGCACGGGATGGTCGTGGGCATGGGCGCGGCCGCTCTGGTGGTCGAGTCCGCCGACGCCGCGCGGGAACGGGGCATCCAGCCGATCTGCGAGGTCGTCGGCGCGGTCATCGCGAACAGCGCGTACCACGGCACCCGCCTGGACGTCGAGCACATCGGTCAGGTCATGGAGGATCTGCTCCGCCAGGCGGAGGCGCGCGGCGTCGACCGGCGCGCGAGCGCGGGCGAGACCGTCTTCGTGTCGCATGAGACGTACACGCCAGCGCGCGGGGGCAGTGCCGCCGCGGAGATACACGCATTACGATACGTTTACGGCAGCGACGCGGACGCTGTCGTGATCACCAACACCAAGGGCTTCACCGGTCACGCCATGGCCGCGGGCATCGAGGATGTGGTCGCCGTCAAGGCACTGGAGACCGGGATCGTGCCGCCGGTGCCCAACTTCAAGGAACCCGACCCGGAGCTCGGCTCGCTGAACCTGTCGCTCGGCGGCACGTACCCGGTGCGGTACGCCCTGCGCCTCGCGGCGGGCTTCGGCTCGCAGATCGCGATGTCGGTGCTGCGCTGGACTCCCGTATCGGACGGCCACCACCGGGCGCCGGATGAGCTCGGGTACGCGTACCGCGTCGTCGACCAGTCAGCGTGGCAGCGGTGGTTGGATTCGGCGAGCGGCCACGCTGGCGCCCGGCTCGAGGTGGTCCAACGGCGCCTGCGCGTTGTCGACGAGTCAGCCGCAGGGCAATCCGCGATCGTGGCAGTAGCACAGCCCGTGCCGGTGGCCGCGCCCGCCAAGCCAATGGCACTGCCGACCGAACCGGTGGTCGCGCCCGCCAAGCCAATGGCACTGCCGACCGAACCGGTGGCCGCGCCGGAGCCGGCGATCGACCACATCGCGGCGGCGGTTGTCGATATCGTCTCCGGCCTGACCGGCTACCCGCCGGACCTGCTCGACACCGACCTCGACCTGGAGGCCGACCTCGGTGTGGACACGGTGAAGCAGGCCGAAATCTTCGCCGCCGTCCGGGAACGCTTCGCGGTCCCCCGAGACGACAACCTGAAGCTGCGCGACTTCCCGACCCTGACCCACGTCATCGGCTGGATCAGCGACCGGGTCGGCACTGCCACAACCTCATCCGCTGAGACGACACCCGCCGAGATCACCGCGCCCGCCGCGACCACGGACACCACGCAACCGATGAGGGACGACATCGCGGCGGCGGTCGTCGATATCGTCTCCGGCCTGACCGGCTACCCGCCGGACCTGCTCGACACCGACCTCGACCTGGAGGCCGACCTCGGTGTGGACACGGTGAAGCAGGCCGAAATCTTCGCCGCCGTCCGGGAACGCTTCGCGGTCCCCCGAGACGACAACCTGAAGCTGCGCGACTTCCCGACCCTGACCCACGTCATCGGCTGGATCAGCGACCGGGTCGGCACTACCACAACCTCATCCGCTGAGACGACACCCGCCGAGATCACCGCGCCCGCCGCGACCACGGACACCACGCAACCGATGAGGGACGACATCGCGGCGGCGGTCGTCGATATCGTCTCCGGCCTGACCGGCTACCCGCCGGACCTGCTCGACACCGACCTCGACCTGGAGGCCGACCTCGGTGTGGACACGGTGAAGCAGGCCGAAATCTTCGCCGCCGTCCGGGAACGCTTCGCGGTCCCCCGAGACGACAACCTGAAGCTGCGCGACTTCCCGACCCTGACCCACGTCATCGGCTGGATCAGCGACCGGGTCGCCTCACGCGCAACCGCGCCAGCCGCAGCCGCAGCCGCCGAGACCACCGTGCCGGCGAACCCGCCGACTGCCCAAGAGCCGGCCGACTTCGGGACGCTCCCGCGTCAGGTACCCGTGCCTGCTCTGCGGCCGCGCCTGTCGGACTGTGCCCCAACCGGCGTGAACCTCGGCCCGGGCACCCGAGTCGTCGTCATGGGCGACGAGGGCGGCGCAGGCGAGGTGCTCGGCGCGCGGTTGCGGAAGCTCGGCGTCGACGTCCTTGCCTTGGAGCCCGGCATCGACGCGGACGCGATCGGGGAGCGGCTCGGCGACACCGAGGTCCACGGCGTGTACTGGTTGCCCGCGCTTGACGACGAGGGCCCCTTCGACGAGATGGACCCGCCGCGCTGGCACGAGGCGCTGCGCCGGCGGGTGGGGACCCTCTACGCGATCATGCGGCATCTGTATTCGCAGCAACCGTTCCTGGTGACCGGTACCCGCCTCGGCGGTTACCACGGCTACGACGAGGCAGGCGCGACCTGCCCGCTCGGCGGTGCGGTGACTGGGTTCGCGAAGGCGTACCGCAAGGAGCGGCCCGACTCGCTCGTGAAGGCGGTCGACTTCCCGCTCGACCGCGAGACGGCGGCGGTGGCCGAGCTACTCATCGACGAAACCAAGCGCGACCCCGGCTGCGTTGAGATCGGGTACGCCGGCGGGCACCGCTGGGGCGTCGCGCTGGCCGAGCGTCTGTTCGTCGACGAACCCGGCAACGGATCCGGCCGGCTCGAGCTCGGGCCCGAAACCACGTTCCTCGTGACCGGCGCCGCGGGCAGCATCGTGTCGGCGATCACGGCCGACCTGGCCTACGCCTCACGGGGGACGTTCCACCTGTTCGACCTGACCCCGCTGCCGGATCCGGCCGACCCGGATCTGCAACGGTACACAGTGGACCGTGAAGGCTTCGCCCGTGATGTGGCGACCCGGCTCCGCGAGCGCGGCGAACGGCCGACCCCGGTTCTCATCGAGCGGGAGCTTACCCGCTACGAACGGCTGCAGGCGGCGCTCGCCGCGATGCAGGCGATCGAGGCGGCCGGCGGCACGGCGTACTACCACTGCGTCGACCTGACCGACCCGGTGGCCGTCGCCAAGGCCCTCGCCGAGGTCCGGGCGGTCAGCAACCGGATCGACGTCCTGCTGCACGCGGCCGGGCTGGAGATCAGCCACCCGCTACCGGACAAGCCGCCGGCCGAGTTCGACCTCGTGTTCGGCGTGAAGGCCGACGGTTGGCACCACATCCTCTACGAGGCGGGTGACCTGCCGATCGGTGCGACCGTTGTGTTCAGCTCGGTGGCGGGGAGATTCGGCAACGCCGGCCAGACCGACTACAGCGCCGCGAACGACCTGCTGTGCAAGGCCACCAGCGGCCTCCGGCGTACCCGCCCTGACACTCGCGCGATAGCGCTGGACTGGACGGCATGGGCCGGTATCGGCATGGCCACCCGCGGCTCCATTCCGAAGGTGATGGTAGCCGCGGGCGTCGACATGCTGCCGCCGGAGATCGGCATACCGTGGATCCGCCGGGAACTGACCGCCAGCGGGTTCCGGGGCGAGGTCGTGGTTGCTGGGGCGCTCGGCCAGTTGGCCGCGGAGTACCATTCGCGTGGCGGTCTGGCCGATGGCGTGCCGGGTACCGCCGCTGGGCCGATGATCGGCGACGTCGTGGCCAGTGTCCACAATGGGCTGATAGTTCGTACCACACTGGATCCAGCCGGCCAGCCGTTTCTCAACGATCACCGGATCGATGGCACACCGGTCCTGCCCGGGGTCATGGGTATCGAGGCCTTCGTCGAGGCGGCCCGGTTGCTGGTACCCGACCAGCCGGTGGTCGCTGTGGAGGGGGTGGACTTCCGCGCACCCGTGAAGTTCCACCGGGATGAGCCGCGCACGCTGACGGTCACGGCACTGGTCCGGCCGGAAGGCCCGGATCTGGTGGCCGACTGCGCACTCAGCGCCGAGCGGGTGCTGCCCGGCTCGGACACGCCACAGCGCACAGTGCACTTCATTGGATCGGTCCGATTCGGCACGAGGATGCCGGAGCCGCAGACCGGCGTCGTACCGGAGCCGCACGGCGCGATGCTCGGCCCGGCGGAGGTATACCGCCTGTACTTCCACGGTCCGGCGTACCGGGTTGTCGGCGGCGCGTGGCGCGACGGCGACAGCGCGGTCGGTCGGTTCGCACCTGACCTGCCGGCACAGCACGACCCCGCGGCCGGGCCCGTGTTCTGCGGCCCGCGCCTGGTCGAGCTCTGCTTGCAGACTGCGGGCTTGTGGGAGGCGGGACGGTACGGCCGCCTAGCGCTTCCCCTGCACATCGGCCGGGTAAGCCTGCTCGCCGAGCCGGCGGAGAGCGCCGTTCTGGTGGCGGTCGTGCACCCTGCTGGCGATGGCTTCGACGCCGAGGTGCTCGACGGCTCGGGCCGGGTCGTCCTGCGCTTGGCGGATTACCGCACCGTACCGTTGCCGGCGCCGCTGTCCGACGATGTCCGCGACCCGATTCGATCCACTATGGATGGTTAGGGGACGACCATGGTCGAGATCCGGCGGTTGGCGATCATCAATCGCGGCGAGCCCGCGATGCGCGCGCTCACCGCGGTGGCGGAGCTGAACGGCGCCGGGGTCGGCCCGCCTATCACCACGGTTGTCCTGTACACCGACCCGGACGCGCACGCCTGGTTCGTCCGGGAGGCCGACGAGGCGATACCGCTCGGCCCCGCTTTGTACGTCGACCCCGAATCCGGTCACCGCCGCTCGCGCTACCTCGACGAGCCGTTCGTCGTCGACCTGCTGTGCCGGGCCGGCGTGGACGCGGTGTGGGTCGGCTGGGGCTTCCTCGCTGAGCGGGCCTCGTTCGCAGAGTGCTGCGAGAAGGCGGGGATCACGTTCGTCGGTCCCGACTCGGCGACGATCCGGTTGCTGGGCGACAAGATGGCGGCCAAGCGACTGGCGGAGAGCGTCGGCGTGCCCGTCGTCCCGTGGAGTGGCGGTCCGCTCGAAGACGTGGCGGCGGCGGTCCGGCATGGCGAGCGGATCGGGTACCCCGTGGTGATCAAGGCCGCGGCCGGCGGGGGCGGGCGCGGCATCCGCGTGGTGCGGGAGCCGGCGGAGCTGGCTGGCGCATTCACCGCCGCCCAGGGTGAGGCCCGGCTCGCCTTCGATGACCCGACCATATTCCTTGAGCGGCTCGTGCCGGCCGCCCGCCACGTCGAGGTGCAGGTGGTCGCCGACGCGTATGGCACGACGTGGGCGGTCGGCGCGCGTGACTGCAGCATCCAACGTCGACACCAGAAGGTCATCGAGGAGTCTGGGTCGACCGCGCTCGACGCGGACAGCGAGCGAGCTATCCAGGACGCCGCGGTACGGCTGATGTCGGCCGCGGGATACCAGAACGTCGGCACCGTAGAGTTCCTCGTGGACCCCGAGACCCGACAATTCCTGTTCCTGGAGGCCAATACTCGGCTGCAGGTGGAGCACCCGGTGACCGAGGAGACCACCGGCCTAGATCTGGTGAAGCTACAACTGCGCCTCGCCTGCGGCGCGCGGCTGACCGGGCGACCGCCGACGGTGCGGGGGTGCGCGGTCGAGGCGCGGCTATGCGCAGAGGATCCCGAGCAGGGTTTCGCACCCGCCCCCGGACGGTTGGCCGTTTTCACCACGCCGACTGGTGCGGGCATCCGAGTCGAGACCGGAGCACGTGTGGGCGATGTCGTCGCGCCCGAGTTCGACTCGATGATCGCGAAGGTCATCGCGTCCGGGCGGGACCGCGCGGAGGCGTTGAGTCGATTGCGCCGGGCGCTGACGCAGACCGAGGTTGTTGTCGAAGGAGGCACGACCAACCGGTCTTTCCTGCTGACGCTGCTCGACCGTCCCGAGGTCCTCGCGGGACGCGTCGACAACCAGTGGCTCGACCGGCTCACCGCCGCTGGCGACCACCTGCCGGTCCCGGATCCGGTCGCCCTGCTCGTGACTGCCGTTGAGGCGTACGAGGCCGACGCCGACGCCGCCCGGACAGCCTTCCACGTCCAGGCGGGTCGCGGCCGACCGGAACTTCCGGCGGAGGTCGGTCACTCGTGCGTGCTGCGGTACCGCGGGAACCGGTACCCGCTGCGGGTGTTCCGCATCGGGCCGCAGGCGTACCGGGTGGAGGCGGACGGCCGGCTGGCCGACATCGCGGTCGAACGCGTCGATGGGTATCAGCGGCAGGTCGTCGTGGGCGGACGCCGACACCGGGTGACCGTGGTGGCCGACGGACCCGCCTTCCGAGTCGACGTCGACGGTGCGGCCCACAACGTGGCCCGCGACGACGGGGGGGTGGTGCGCTGCGGCTGGCCGGCCATCGTCGTTTCGATACGGGTACAGCCTGGTGATGTGGTGGCTGAGGGCGACCCGCTGCTGGTCCTGGAGAGCATGAAGATGGAGGCCACCGTCACCGCGCCGTACGGCGGCACGGTATCCACAGTGGAGGTTGTCCCGAATGTGCAGGTCGAGGCGGGCGCACCGCTGCTGCGGATCCGGGCAGCCGCAGTCGACGAGCTGGCGCTTGATGCCCGGGCCCGCGTGAGCCTCCCCGGTCTCCTCGCGCCGGAGCCGGTCGGCACGCCCCCGTGCGAGCGGGTCTACGGTGCCCTGCGGGCCTACCTCCTGGGCTATGACCTCGACCCGGTGACCGTGCGCGAGCTGTTCCGTCGCCAGCGCCGGCTGAGTGACGTGGCGCCAGCCGGGGACGCCGGGCTGGCGCACTGCGAGGACAGCCTGCTCGACCTTTTCGCCGACGTGGCCTCGCTCTACCGGCCCCGGACCGGATCAGCCGAGGAGGCTGACGGGGACATGCCGCAGGAGTACCTGCTGTCGTACCTGCAGTGGCTCGATCCCGATCGCGCCGGCCTGCCCGACGGCTACCGGCGGCGCCTGGAGGTGGCGCTGCACCGGTACGGCGTCCCCAGCCTGGAGCGCACGCCGGCTCTGGAGGACGCGGTCGTCTGGATGTTCCGGTCCTTCAGCCGGGTCAGCGAACTGGTCGGCGTCGTCGCCAGCGTGCTGGAACGCCGGCTGCGGCAAGGTCCGCAGCGCCGACCCGCGCCGGCCACCGATACGGACGCCGCCGAGCTGCGGCACCGGCTGGACCGGCTCGCCGCGGCGGCACAGGGTCGTCATCAAGTCGTGGCCGACCTCGCTCGGGACGTCCGGTTCCGCTTTCTCGACGAGCCGCTGCTCGCCGGCATTGTTGAGGCTGAGTACTGCACAGTGGACGCAGCCCTGGCCGAGCTATGCACTCATCCGGTTGGACCCGACCGAGCCGGGCATGTTGACCGCCTGGTCCGCTCGCCGCAGCCCCTGCGTGGCGTGCTGTTGCAGAACTGGCGGCGCCACCGCGGACGGCGCTTCCGCGAGGCGCTGTTGGAGGTGTACACGCGCCGTTACTACCGCACCCGCGAGCTCGGTCCGGTGAGCTTCACCGCGCGCCCAGGGCACCTGCTCTGCACCACCGACTACGACGTTGCCGACAAGCGGATCCACCTCGTGACCGGGTGCGCGCCCTTGACCGACCTGCCGACACTGTCCCGCGCCATCTCCAAGCACCTCGCCGCGTCGGCCGATTCGACCCGGGCCGTCGTCGTAGACCTGCTCACCTGGCGGACCGGACCGCGAACCGACGCCGACACGCTCGCGGCCGAGGTGGCGGACCTGCTCGAGAATTGCTGGTTCGGCTGGCCGCTGCGGCGGCTGGACATCACCGCGACGAGCGTCAAAGGTTCGCTCGCCGAGCATCAACGCACCCAGCACCTCACCTACCGCCAGGCGACCGACGGCGCGTTCGTGGAGGATCGGCTGTACCGCAACCTGCATCCGATGCTGGCCAAGCGGTTGGACCTGTGGCGGCTCGGCAACTTCGCCCTGGACCGGCTCGACTCGGCCGAGGACGTCTACCTCTTCCACGGGATCGCTCACGACAACCCGGGCGACCACCGGCTCTTCGCGCTCGCCGAGGTGCGCGACCTGACCCCGGCCGTCGACGCGGCCGGCACCGTCAGCTACCCCTGGCTTGAGCTGATCGGTCTGCGGGCGCTGGCTGCCACGCGGGCGGGCCTCGGCCGCTTTCCCGAGCGCGATCGACCGGCGGGCAACCGCATCGTATTGTACGTCCGTCCACCGTGGACACTATTGCGGCGGGACTGGTCGGAACTCGCGCGCTCCTTCGCGCCGCTGGCCGTGGGCGCTGGGCTGGAGAAGGCGGTGTTGCGGGTCCAGCTTAGCGCTAGCGGGCAGTTGCGCGACACCGTCCTTCATGTCGAGGGTCTCGGCCGGCGCGGGGTCACTGTCCGCGAACGTCCACTGGGGACGGCTGCGATCCGCCCGCTGACCCCGTACCGGCAGAAGGTGCTGCGCGCGCAGCGGTTCGGAGCGCCGTACCCGTATGAGATCATCCGGATGCTCGCGCCCCGACCGGGCGTGCTCGGCCGGTTCCCGACCGGCCGGTTCGACGAGTATGACCTCGACGTCGAGGGCAGGCTGGTACCGGTCGATCGGCCACCCGGAGGCAACACCGCCAACATCGTCGTCGGTCTTCTGTCCAACCTAACCGCGAAGATCCCCGAGGGCATGACCCGCGTCGCCCTGCTCGGTGACCCCACCCGGGGGCTGGGCAACCTGGCCGAGGGCGAATGCCGGCGCATCATCGCCGGGTTGGATCTGGCCGAGCGGATAGGTGTACCGGCGGAGTGGTTCGCCGTCTCGTCCGGTGCGCGCATCGCGATGGACAGCGGCACAGAGAACATGGACTGGATCGCCGCAGTGCTTCGCCGGATCGTCGAGTTCACCCAGCGCGGCGGCGAACTCAACATAGTGGTCACTGGCATCAACGTCGGCGCGCAGCCGTACTGGAACGCCGAGGCCACGATGCTGATGCACACACGGGGCATTCTCGTCATGACACCGAACAGCGCGATGGTGCTCACCGGTAAGCAAGCGCTGGACTTCTCCGGTGGCGTCTCGGCCGAGGACAACTTCGGCATCGGCGGGTTCGACCGCGTCATGGGTCCCAACGGACAGGGCCAGTTCTGGGCGCCGACGCTGGAAGACGCCTGCGACATCCTGCTGCAACATTACGAGCACACCTACGTGGCGCCAGGAGAGCGGTACCCGCGCCGCGCGCGCACTACCGACCCGGTCGACCGGGACGTGTGTGCCTCACCGCACTCGGCAGACGGTGACCTGCGGCTGGTGGGCGACGTCTTCTCCACCGAGCACAACCCGGAGCGTAAGAAGCCGTTCGACATCCGGGCGGTGCTGCGGTCGGTGACCGATGTGGACTCGGCACCGCTGGAACGCTGGGCGCACTGGCGCGGAGCCGAGTCGGCAGTGGTGTGGGATGCCCACATCGGCGGCATCCCCGTGTGCCTACTGGGTCTGGAGTCCCGCACGGTACCCCGGCGTGGCTTCGTACCCGCGGATGGCCCCGGGTCGTGGACGTCTGGAACGCTCTTTCCCCAGTCGTCGCGCAAGGTCGCCCGGGCCGTCAATGCAGCGAGCAACAATCGGCCGCTGGTGGTGCTGGCCAACCTCTCCGGTTTCGACGGCTCCCCGGAGTCGATGCGCCGCTGGCAGCTCGAGTACGGCGCGGAGATCGGGCGCGCGATTACGAACTTCCAGGGACCCATCGTGTTCGTGGTCGTGTCGCGGTACCACGGCGGCGCGTTCGTCGTGTTCTCCAAGCGGCTCAACGAGCGCATCGAGATCGCGGCCGTCGAGGGCTCGTTCGCGTCGGTCATCGGCGGTGCACCGGCCGCCGCGACTGTCTTCGCCCGCGAGGTCGCAGACCGGACGGAGCGGGACCCGGGTGTACGTGAGCTGACGGAGCAGCTGCGGGCGGCATCGCCTGATGCGGCTGCCGCACTGTCCGCACGGCTCGTCGAGACGACCGCGTGGGTACGGGCGGAGAAGCTCGGCGCCGTAGCCGACGAGTTCGACCGCGTGCACAACATCGAGCGAGCACTCCGCGTCGGCTCGGTCGACCGGATCATTCCCGCGCGCGAGCTGCGCCCGTACGTCATCGACGCGCTGGAGCGCGCTATGGCGTCGGACCCGCAGCCAGGGTCGGCGTGACCTCGACCGGTACGGCCGAGGCGAGTACCCCAGGATCCATCAGGGCGACCGGCGGCGGACCCGCCACATCGGTCACGACCGTCAGCACGAACAAACCTGCCCGCAACCACCAACCGTGCTGGTCCAACCCTCCGGTGACGCGGACCGACAGCGGCGACCAGCTTCTCAACTCTCGCTTATGGACAGTGACCGTCACGTCGCGGGTATCCCGGCCCAGTCCGCTGCCCGCCAGCTTCAACGCACTCTCCTTGGCCGACCACACCAGGTTCGCCGCGAAGTCACGATCCGCGGCGGCGGTTACGTACGCTACTTCGGCCGTGGTAAAGAAGTCCCGTACGAAGCCCGGGCTGCGCGGCTCCACGAGCTCGAGGTCGCAGCCAACCGGGCTCGCCCCGACAACACAGACCGCCCAGCCGGCCCGGTCGGACAGCGATATCTCCAGCCCCGATGGCGTGCCGTCGACGAGGACGTACGGAGCACCACTCGGCGCGTTCTCCACCGCAATCCGGGCCAGCGCGTCCGGATCGGTCGGCATTCCCATCGTCGCCGCGACCGCGTGCTTGGCGACCAGCCGGCGCAGGAGATACTCGGTGCGGCGTTTGGCGTAGCGAAGATTGGCCACCCGCTGCGCCTCGGTCGGGGCAAGCCACGACGGGTCGGCCGGAAGTGCATCCGCACCCTGAGCCATCCACCACATGCGAACCGCCTAACCGCTCTCTACACCACACAATGCCAGATCAACCGGCGAGCCCTGTAAGGAAGGCGACGTGACCGGGCGAGCGGGTGGCGGGCTCAGGCATGATGGCACCCGGCACGCCGCGATAGGAGGCCGAGGCAATGGTCGGAATTTGATTGTCTCCGGGTTGGCGCTGTTTCACTAACGCCGCTCGACATTCGACTGGCGGCTGTCCGGCGTTGCGGAGCCCGATGCGGATTGCGCGCTGGTTCGAGAGCTATTGGTGGCCCAAGCCGCTACCACGCGAGCGACCAGCGTCGTTGTCGCAGCAGACGGTACTGAACCGTCCAGAAGACCCGGGAGGCAACAATGAAGTCATCGATATTGCTACGCGTGATTCCCGCCCTCATTCTGAGCATGCTGTTGGTGATCATCCTTCGCCTCTACCTCGGCCTCGAGTACGCACCCAGCGGACTGCCCAACCACCGGATCGGGATCCGGGTCGTCAACGGCGTGGGTGAGTTCTACGACCGGGCAACGAATCAAAAGTTCGTGCCGCGCGGAAACAACTACATACGACTTTCGCAAAAGGTCGAGAATGGTCAAGCGACCCTCTATCACTCTACGTTCGACCCTGGGGCCTACGATCAGGCGCGTGCCGCCGCCGCCCTTTCCACAATGCACCAGTATGGCTACAACGTCGCACGCGTCTTCCTGAACAGCTCCGCGATTGGGACAGCGAACGATGGGCTATCTCAACCGTACATGGCAAACGTGTCCGACTTTCTGAAGCTGGCGGCACAAAACCAGGTCTACGTCATCCTTACTCAGGACTGGCTGCCCGGCGGCACTTACGGTGATGTGCTGAACAAGGATTGCTGCTCGATCTTCAACGGCAGCAACTTGCTCCAACTTTCGCAGTCCGGCACGAAAGCCTATCAGTCCTACTACGAGGACTTCATCAAGATGCTTCACGCGCTGAATGCTCCCACGGACGCCATATTCAGTTACGAGCTAAGAAACGAATTGTATTTCGATAACGACCAGCCGCCGCTTTCCATGCAGTCGGGAAAGGTCACCACGCTGAACTTCAAGACCTACGACATGGGCAGCCAAGCAAACAAAGCGAAGATGGTCGCCGAGAACATGAAGTACTGGATCGACAGCGTCCGCGGCACTATCCTGTACTTTGATCCAACTGCTCTGGTGAGCGTTGGCTTCTTTACCCCTCAACAGCCGAGCCCAGGGGACCAGGATCAGAGGCTGTCACTGACGGCACCGGCCATTTGGGAGTCCACTGCCGATTTCATTGACGTGCATGCGTACCTACTCCCTGCCGACCCGAACGATCCCAACCAGCTGATGAAGAAACAAATGCAGGACTTCGGCGTGATCGGCATGACGGAAAAGCCCATCATAGTGGGAGAATTCGGTGCGGAGCACCTCCTGCCCTCCTCGAACACGGCGGCCCTACATTTGGGTGCTTGGCAAGTGGAGTCGTGCCAATTTGGACTCGATGGCTGGCTGCTATGGACCTGGGACCTGACCCAGGACGAGGACCCCAACAACAAGTACTACACAGCGCTCGACGGACAAGGCGCGATCAACTCAGCACTCGCACCGGTCAGTCGTCCCGACGCTTGTTCGTGGGAGTAGCCCCGTCTCCTCCGTATGCGATGACGGCCAGCCCGGGTCGGGGCAAGTCCTGAGGACGAGGCCGGCGACGAGCGGTACACCTATGACCGGTGGCGCGTCGACCATTTAGGCGCCGCGGCGCAAGGCACGCCGCCCCACGGGCGATGCGGCGAATCGTTCTGCGACTTGCTCGGCGCACGCTCCGGCGGCGTCGTCGACCACGTCGGCCCACACCGTTCACCCACTGGTCATCATTACCGCCCACCCATCACCCCGAATGAGGCGCTAGACGATCACGTCGGGAGAGCGCAGTGAGCGACCTTGTGGGTGAAGGCGAGGGCTCGCCCGGCGTCCGGGGGCCGATCAGCGAGGACCGGGCCGATCGCCCCTGCGGTGTGGAGCGGGTCCCATCTCGTCCGCGGGCCGTGCTCGTGGCGAAGGCCTGACTCGGCGTGGCCTTGCGTGGCTGGGCTCGTTTCGCAGGCGCTCCTTGGGCTCGGTCCGCGTGAGCCGTCCTGTCTCGCTTCGCGGGCGGCTCGGCTCGTCTCGCTTTCGTGGGCGCGGATTCTTCTGCTGGCGTCGCGACCGCCGTATCGGCCTGAGCCGCGGCCGCCACGAGAGCTTCAATCTCGGTTCCCACCGCGCGGGCCAGGGCCCGGGCATCGGGCCCGTGGCCGAGATCGCAGGTGATCCCGAACGACATGCGATCTTCATAGGTAAGAACAGCGATACCGGTCCGCAGGCGCACGGCTATCGGCACGTACGGAAGGATCTCGGTGATCCGCCGGCCGAGAATGTAGAGCGGACGCCGGGAGGCCGGCACATTCGTCGTGACCGTCACGATGTTGCGGTGCGGCAGGTGGCTGGCGAGCCGGACAATCAACGACACCGGCGGAAACGGTTCGAGGGCGGCGACCATTGTGGCCATCTCGCCGGCCTCGGCCTCCTTGCTGGCCTTGGCCTGGCGCAGCCGACGCCGCACCTCGCGTAGGCGCCGGACGGGATCGGAGTACTCCACGGGCAACAGCGGAAGCATCAACGAAATCCGGTTGCCCATGCTGGCCTGTGCGGCCTTTGGCCGAACCGATACCGGCACGAGGGTACGGATCGTGTTGGCTCCGGGCTCTATTCCGTCCTCGATGAGAACGGTCCGCAACGCCCCGCTGACCGCGGCGAGGACGACGTCGTTGACGGTGACGTCGAACGTTTTCGCGACCCGCATCACGTCGGGCAAACACGCGCGTGCGATGCCGTACTGGCGCTGCTGGCCGATCGGGCCGGCCAGCGATGACCGTGAGACCGGCACGAGCACCCCGGCGAGGCCGACGAGGCCCCGTACTGTCTCGGCTAACCGCCGCACCACATCGCCGGGTCGTCGCAGGCTGTTTGCGGCGACCCAGAGTTGGTCGACCGGGTTGCGGACGAGGCCCGCGAGCGCACTGGCGACGAGCTGAAGCGAACTCGGCTCTGGGCCGGGCCGCCACGTGTCCGGCACGCCGGCACGCGGCTCGGGCGATTCGTCGAACATCAGCCGGTACAGCTCGTTTCCTGATATCCCGTCGGCCATGCAGTGATGCACCTTCGACAGCACCGCCCAGCGCCCGTCCGCGAGGCCCTCGATGACCCACGCCTCCCAGAGCGGCCGGTCCCGGTCAAGCCGTGCCGACATGACCCTCGAAACAAGGCGGCACAGCGCTGCGTCGTCACCGGGCACTGGTAGTGCCGTGCGCCGGACGTGGTACGTGAGGTCGAAGCTCGGATCGTCGACCCAGACCGGCTGACCGAGGTCGAGGGGCAGTTCCCGTGCCTTCTGCCGATAGCGGGGGACCAGCGGCAACCGACCGCGCAGCGAATCGAGGATCTCGGCCTGGCTCGGCGGTGGCCCCTCGAGGACCGCGACCGAGGCAATGGCCAAGGACGCATGCGTGTCCTCGTCCTCCATCTGGAGGAATGCCGCGTCCAACGGACTCAAATGCTCCATTGCTTCGACCCCCTGATCGCGCGCTAACTCACCCATCGGGCCATGGGCTCTGCTAATACGCTGCGCGACCCGGCGCTTGTGTCGACAGTGCCGATCGCCCCCATTCGTATGGGCCGGATGCCGTCCTGGAGACTTACCGTGCCCCTGGGGTGTACCGGACCACGGGTTGGGTCCCATTCTGTACGCATGTTCTCCGGTCAAGCAGCCAACGGCGACATCACCATCGCCTACGAGCGTCTCGGCGTCCGCGACGGCGAGCCGCTACTGCTCGTCATGGGCCTCGGCATGTCGCTGCTGATGTGGCCGGACGAATTCTGCGACATGCTGGCCGCTCGGGGCTTCGACATCGCCCGATTCGACAACCGCGACGTCGCCGCCTCGACACACCTGACTGGCGCCGGCTCACCGAGCCTGCTGGCGATCCTCACGCGACCGGCCGCCGTCGCCGCCTACCGCCTCGCCGACATGGCCGACGACGCAGTCGCGGTGATGGATGCCCTCGGCTGGACCAGCGCACACGTCGTCGGCATGTCACTCGGAGGGATGATCGCGCAGACCTTGGCGATCCGACATCCCGCCCGCGTACGTAGCTTGACCTCGATCATGTCCACGCCGTCCCCGCGTATCGGGCGGCCCAGCCTCGGGACGGTAGCAGCACTCGGCCGGTGGGAGGCGGACACCGCGGAGGCGGCGGGTGAGTGGATGGTCAGGGTGTTCGGGATGATCGGGTCGCCGAGGTATCCGCGCGATGGTGCGTGGTTACGCGAGGTGGGCAGGCGGGCATATCAGCGAGGCCACAATCCCGCCGGCGCGCGCCGGCAACTCGCCGCGATCGCCGCGTCCGGCGACCGCCGGCCCGGCCTGGCGACGGTGCGCGTGCCCACCCTCGTACTGCACGGCGACGCGGACCCCCTGGTCCGCCCCGCTGGCGGGCGCGCGACCGCCGCGGCGGTTCTCGGCGCGCGCCTTGTTATGTACCCGGGCATGGGCCACGACCTGCCGCGGGCGTTGTGGTCGCAGTTCGTCGAGGAGATCCACTCGATCGCGGCGGTGAGACCGGAGTCGGACCGAACGAAACGTCTTCCCCGTTCGGGTCCGGCCCGGTATGGAGTACCGCGGGGCCGCCCTCGGGTCGGTCTGGTGCTCGGCGCGGGCGGGGTGCTGGGCGCGTCATGGATGGCGGGCGCCCTCCCGGCCGTGCAGGAGCGGCTGGGTCGCGCGACGCAGGACGTCGACGTCGTCGTGGGGACCAGTGCCGGCAGCGTGCTCGCCTCGGCGTTGCGCTGCGGCGTCGCCGTGGACGCGATCGTGGCTCATCAGCGCGGGGTCGCCCACGACGTAATGCCGCACCTGCAGAGCCTCGACGAGGATTCCGGGCCACTGCCGCCCTTTCCCCGTATGCGCCTCGGCTCACCGCAACTGCTGGCGCGTACGGCGCGCGAGCCGCACCGGGTGCACCCGTGGGTGGCCGCCAGTGCGCTGCTGCCCCACGGACGCGCACAGCACCGCTATCTGGCCACGCTGGTTCAGGCACTCCTCGTCCACTCCGGACACGCCGAGCCCGCGGCCCGACATGCGTGGCCGTCCGGGACGACCTGGATCGTCGCCGTGGACTACGACTCGGGCCGTCGGGTGACCTTCGGCCGCGGCGGAGCGCCGATGGTCTCATTGGCCGACGCGGTCGTCGCGTCGTGCTCGATTCCCGGCTGGTTCGAGCCCAAGCGGATCGGAGATCGGCGATACGTTGACGGCGGCGTGCGGTCGATGACATCCGTCGAACTGCTCGCCCGCGCGGAACTCGACGAGGTGTATGTCCTCGCCCCGATGGCGATCGACGAAGGCGACCGCCCCCGCAACCCGGCGTTGCTGGCCGAACGGATGGTCCGGCGGTGGGTCGCCGATCGCCTCGCCGAGGAGGTCCGCAAGGTGGAGGCCACCGGCGCTCGGGTCACTGTGCTGACGCCGGGGCCGGATGACCTCGCTGTCATCGGCATCAACATGATGGACGGAGCGCGACGCATACCCGTGCTGGAGACCTCGCTGATAACCTCACCGGCACGCCTGGACCGCGCGTTGGCGCGCCGAGACGCAATGTGGATCTGAACGGAAGTGGACCATCTGACGCGGTCGCCGTGGGCCCGCCGCTCATGATGACCCCGGACAGCCTGACGCCGCACGGGTCCATTCTGGACTGATCGCAGCCTCACCCAACGTCGTCGAACACTGCATCAACAAGCGCAAGCACTACCGGGGCGCGGCAAGCCCTGAGGGACGAGGCCGGCGACGAGCGGTACACCTATGAGTCGACGAGAAGCTCGAGGAGGCGCTCTTGGCCGTACGCCTTGAGTCCAATCCGTCGAAGAATGGGACCGGACGTCTCCACTCTGCCCTTCACCAGGCCGAGCGTGGCGCCGTGCTGACGAGCGACATCCAGTCGCTTCAGCAGGACGGCTCGGTACGCACCGCGACCCCGCAGATCGGGTCGCGTGGCCGCGCCCCACAGTCTGGCGACCTCACCCGCCAAGGTGCAACCACCGGTCGCGGCCGGCTCATCACCGACGTAGGCGACAACGCTGAACGACCCTCGCGCGCTGATTGGTTGCGATAACTCGGTTAGCCGCTTGGCAACGGTCTCCTCGGTCAGCCCTTCGCCGGCCCACACTTCCTTCGATACCGCATCGGCGGCGCGCAGTGTTGGCTCGTCCGCGACGAGCACGCCGTGCAATCCCAGATCATCGCCGACCTTGGGCAATCCGTTGGTCATGTCGAAGGCGAGCACGTCGACGGTTTCCCCGACTGCGCGCCCAGCGCCAACAGCTGACGCTCAAGCTCGCGGGGCCGGGTACCGTCCGAGAGCCACCAGCCCACCCGGTTCCTGGCCCAAGCACGAACCTGGGCCTCCACCTCGGAGATCACCTCACCGGCCGTACGGGAAGACCGACACCACGCCACCTGTGTGGGGTGAGCAAACCACTCGGGATACGCGATCACGTGGTACTCGACCGTCTTGAGCTGCTCTGCATCCTCGGGAACCCACACCCACTCCTCAGCCGCCGCTAAGACCCGCGCGGGGGTCCAGCCTGCACCACTGACGCTCGGTCGCCCCACGATCGGGATCCTGCCAGGTCCGGCAGTGCCGCAACAAGATTGAGAACCCGGTTGATCCGGCCAAGGACGACGCCAGCGTCGCCGTGTCTACCAACAGCCGCAACCGCAAGCGATCCATTGTGGACAGACCAAGGCTCCAGGCCCAGCCGCCGAGCGACGACCTGACAATCCGCCCGACCTGGCCCTCGAGTTTCGTTGAACCCGCCGGCTGCTCATCGCGCCAGCGCCGACGTGACCGTCAACGCGGTCGAGTCGCAACGGCTGGCGGCGTGCGAGCCGCGTTGTCGAGTCTGCAGGCAGGAATGTCGCCCGAGCTTGAATAGCCCGAGTTAGTGACGTTCGCCTCTACCACCGACGGCCGCCGGAGCGCTGGATGGCGATATTGGCATTCGTACGAAGGTGGTTGGTATGACGGTCTCTCGCGCGCGTAGCGGCGGTCGGTGGGCCGTGGGGGTCCCGGTAGCCCGGGGCGACCCGGCCTCGGCCGGCGCCACTGCTTCAGCTGACCTCTGCCCGGAGCCCGGGTCGAGTTCGGAGCTCGGCGCTGTCCCGGCGAGTGCTGCTGCGACGACGGCTGGCACTACTCCAGCCAAACGCGACCGCTACGTCGATGCCCTGCGGGTCGGTTCGCTCGTCATCGTCATTGTGGGGCACTGGCTCATGGCCGACGTCAGCCCGAGCGGAGACGTGAGCAATGCGCTTGTCTCGGTCCCGGCGCTGCAGCTGCTCACGTGGGTGCTTCAGGTCATGCCACTGTTCTTCCTCGTGGGCGGAGTAGCGCATGCGTACGCTCTGGCCTCACTGGACCGCCGCCGCGGTCGCGCGGGACCTGGCCGCTACGCCACCTTCGTTGGCTTACGGGCGTCGCGGCTACTGCGCCCGACGCTGGTGCTCGTCGCGGTTTGGATCGCCGTCGGCTTGCTCGCCCGGGCCAGCGGCGCGGTCGACACCGCACAGGGACCATTGCTGCTGATCGCCCTTCGACTAGGCACCCAGCCCCTATGGTTCGTCGGCATCTATCTCGGTGTCGCCGCCCTGGCCCCGGCGATGCTGGCCGCTCACCGCCGCTGGGGCGCATACGTCGTCATCCTGCTCGTCCTGGCCGCGCTAGCCGTGGACGTACTGCGTTTCACCGCTGGCCTGGCAGCGCTGGCGACGTTCAACTACGCCTTTGTCTGGCTTGCCCTGCACCAGCTCGGGTTCTGTTGGCATTCTGGGCTGCTGCGGCCGCGGGTGGCGGTCGCGCTGGTGTCCGGGGCGATGGTGGCCCTCGTCGCATGCGTCACGTTCGGCCCGTACCCGATCTCGATGGTCGGGCTGCCCGGCGAGAAGATCTCCAACATGTCGCCGCCGACCGTGGCGCTGCTCGCGCAAGGCACCGCGCTCGTCGGAGTCGCCGTGCTACTACGGCAGCCGGTCACCCGACTGCTCGCTCGACCGCGGGTATGGTCGGTGGTCGTCGCGGTCGGGGCGGTGGCGATGACCGCCTTTCTGTGGCACCTGACCGCGCTGTACGTCGCGGTGCTGGGACTACGGCTGCTCGGGATGCACCGTCCGGAACCGGCCACCGCAACCTGGTGGCTCACCCGTCCGCCGTGGCTGCTCGTGCTCGCAGTGCTAGCGGTCGGCCTGGTTGCGGTCTTCCGTCGTTTCGACTCCGCGCACCCGGCCCCGGGCGGCGGGCACTCGCCTCGACGTGCCGACATCCTGACGGCCCCCGGTGCCGGGCTGGCTGCGCTCGGAGTCCTCATGGTGTCTGTCACCGGGATCGATGTGGTGGGCTCGGCCAGGGTTCGCTTCGTCGTCTTCAACATCACCCCCATCGCGGCCTTGGCGGTGCTGGCGGCCGGGATCGCCGCCATCTCGCTCAGCCGCCGCTTACCACAACGGGAGCTAGCTCGTGTTCGGTCAGCCCGGCGCACATATGCCTCCACTGATCCTCGTGGTCATCGCACGCCGTCCGATCGTCGCGACGAGCGTCCTAGATAGACAGTCGACGGGTCGGCCTTGCGCTACGGCAGCGTCACGTAGCCGTTTCGGGCCTTCCATAGGAAGTACTTCTCGAATGCGATCTTGGCGGCGGGGACTGCGGTCCGGGGATCATCACTCCGCGCTTACGCGGCGGAAGCATCTTGTCGGCCAGGATGACCAACCCGTTGTTACCGGCGTCCATGATGCACACCGCCGGGATGTCGCCGAAGTTCTCCTCTTTGCCGGGCTTCTCCCCCCGGACCTGCATCGCGATGTTCTCGGCGGCCACTCGAGCCATCGTCTCGGCTGGAAATCCGGTCTTCGGCACGTCGACGGCGTTCGCCGTCGTCCATGGCGCGTTGACAGCGGTGGCGATGCCAACCGCGTATACGTTCGCGTGGTCGATCGTCTGGTAGGTGTCCTTCACTTCGATGAACCCCTTAGGATTGCCCAGGCCCGAGTCCTTCACGACCGCCGCGCAGAGGAAGGGTGGCACGACCATCGCGTACCGGAACGGCAGTTTCGTACCGTCGGACAGGCGCATTTCCCCTGGCACGATCTCGTCCATCGCGACGTCGAAGACCCCCTTGATCCTCTGCCGCTTGAAGACCATGCCCAGCAGCGTTTGCCACCGGGGAGTCCGCCGATCCCAAAGTGGCCAGGGAACGGCTCGGCGCTCACGTAGGCCACCGGTACCTTCAGCCGCTGCTTGTGCAGGTGGTAGGCGACGTTGAAGACGAACTCATACGCGGCGCCCTGGGTCGCACCCACGACGATCGGTCCGGGGTCGTTGAGGAACCGGGCCCACCCCTCGGCGGCATCGACCGCGCCATCCAGGTGGGTAATCGAGTAGGCATTCCCGCCGGGTCCAAGACCCGGCACCACGTCGAATTCGTTCAGATAACCGGTGGCGATCACCAGGTAGTCGTAGTCGTACGTTCCGCGCGACGTCTCGACCTGCTGCACGGCCAGATCGATTTTCGTGGCCTCGCCGTGAACGAAATCGACTCCATGGCGCTCGAATGTCCTCCTCAGCGGGAACACGATGTCCCTGGTCTTCCGCTTGCCGAACGGAACCCAGATCAAGGATGGGTTGAAGAGGAACCGGTCTGACTTGGAGACCACTGTGACGTCCACGTCGTCGCGCAGTTCGTGCTTCACACTCAGCGCGGCGGTCAGTCCGGCAAAGTTCCCGCCGAGCAAGAGCACCTTGTTGTTGGCCATGATCCCGTCCCTTTCGGCCGAGTCAGGTCGCATACAGAGGCACGTGCAGACACAACTACGTTACGGCCGTTGATTGCCGATGGAATGGCGTTACGGGCAGACTGAGCAAAGTCGGAGCAGGCGCGCCGACGGCGGAGTTCTTCAACCACTGTGGATCAGTCGAGACGACTCGTAGAGTCCGGTTAAGCGGGTGCTGCGACCACGGCGATGCCGGGTCGAGGTGTTCGGTGGGTCGCTCCCAGGCAATGGCACCGTCGCCCCTCGTCGCCCTCCCGCTGCCGGCCGAGATTGCTACCGCTCTCCCGGACCTTAACTTCGGACAAGCTGGATGCCCTTGACCGCGCCGAGGAACGCCGTCAACCGGTACGTGTACAAGCTCTGGCCCGGTACCCGTTCCCGTTTCCGATGTCCGTCCACTCTGGACGTCGTTCAGTTAGGGACTGCGGCCTGACGAAGTTCACCCTGGCCACGGTGGATCCTCTCGCGGTCGCGCCGGCCACCTCCGGCTCGCCGACATCGAGTGGCTCCTGGGCGAGATAGAGGTCGCCGCACCGCAGGAGACGCTAAACGCCGTGACGCCCGACATCGGCATGACCGACGTGTGGGTCGGCCCGCACCCCACGAGGTCGGAGTGTACCGCTTCGTCGTGCGCGCCGAGGAGGTGGCCGAGGACCGCACCGCCCCACCGACGTTCAACGAGTTCGTTGGCCGAGTGGAATTCGGCGAGTGCCACGAACGGCTCGGCCGGGGGCTGCGGGACGTGAGGCTGAAGCGAGGGAGCCTCCGGGAGAGGCACTGGGCTTGTTGGCGGGCCGGGTTCGGGCAAGTCGACAATCGGTCGAATGATCGCCACCGTGCAACGACCCACGTCCGGCCTGATCCTCTTCGACGGATTCGATCTGTGCACGCTGAAGAAGCGTGAGTTGCGGGACCAGCGACGCCGCATTCAGGTCGTGTTTCAGAACCCAACCGCGGCGCTCAATCCGCGCATGTGCATCGGCGCCCGTGTCGGCGAGGATGCAGATTCTGGACGTCGGCACCGCGGTGGACCGGCGGGCATGGGCCGAAGGGTTGCTCGAGATCGTTGGCCTGCGGCGTGAACACGCGCAGTGTTTCCCCACGAGGTATCAGAATCCGGCGTGCAGCGGGCGTGCATCGCCCGGGCGGTTTCCACCCAGCCAGCTCTGCTCGTAGCGGACGAGCCGCTGAGCGCGCTCGACGGATCTAATCGCGGACCGGTGCTCGTTCTGCTGAAGCGTCTGCGGGCCGAGCGGAACATGGCCTGCTTGTTCCTCACCGGAAATCTCGTCGCGGGGCGGCATCGGACCCAGCCCAGGCGCCCGTCCAACGAGCAGAGACCGAGCTGGCCATTCGCACCCGCGAACGCTTCGCCGCAGTACAGGACCCACTACACCGCGGCGTGTCGCGCGCCGGAACGAGCGGGCTGCACCGACGCCAGCGTGCTCTACGAACAGATCCGCGCCCAAGGACCCATCTGACCGGCCCAATCACGGAAACTGTGCCAGAGCCAGCTCTCGAGACCGCTGGACAGGACTTCGTCCTGACACGTATGCGGAGAACCACACGTTGCGAAACGCCCAAGTGAACACGGCCAATCAAATCACCAAACGCTCAACAAGTGCGGCAGCCCGCAGTAGGCAGGCAGGAATGTACACATAACGCAGGACAGATACTCGATCGACTTATGACTAGGCTGATCTCGTTCGGTTTATGGCAGAAGGGCGATGTCTAGTGCCAATGCGGCATTGGATCCGACCCGAAACTCTAGCTAAGATCAAGTTGACCGCGCCTTGCTACGACGATGCCGAGCTTATTCGCCTCAGCCGGTTCGCAATGGGGTGTCCGGCTCCGCCCAGGAGTCAGGACAGCTCTGCAATGTTGACATAGACCCGCTCATCGCACACTCCGCCGGCTGGGCTGGGCCGAGACTTCAGCGCGGTCTACGCGGCTACCCAAGTCCTTTGGTAATAACAGCCGACGAGCGCGAGTTATGGGTGACGTTCTTAAGCCGCCGGGTTCAGGCTTGCGAAATTCGGTGGCGACCCCGCATCACGAGTCGACTTGGAGGACGGGCATGAACGAGCCGTTGCATCGGACCTGCGCGTATGCCACGAGGCGGGCTGTGGTCACCGCTACCGGTGCCACAGCACTGTTGATGATCACCGGTTGCCAGGCGCGCGCCGGCACGTCCGAGGACCCTGTGCTGCCGGCAGGGCCGCAACCCATCGCCAGGGCGAGCGACGTCCCGGTTGGAGGTGGATTCATCACCGAGCGCGGGGTAGTAGTGACGCAGCCGGCGGCTGGCGACTACCGTGCATTCAGCAGCACCTGCACTCATCAAGGCTGCACGGTAGGACGAGTAGAGTCCGGATTCATAATCTGTGAGTGCCACGGCAGCATGTTCCGCATCGAGGATGGCACAGTCGGCGGCGGACCGGCGAGGCGCAACCTGCCCGTAGTTCAAATCGTCCGGGAAGGCGACACCATCTTCCGCATGTCATAGCGAATAGTGCGACGCTGGCGCTCGTACCGACACGAGCGTCGGTGATGCCGATCGTCGCGATCCGGGCCGTCGAACCGTGCCGCAGCCAGGTCCGACGCCGAGGAACAAGCCGGGTCTGTTGCCTGGTGCGGAGCCTCGGATCACGTTCGTCGGCGACTTGGTCTCCTGGACAGTGGGGACTTACATGCCCGAGCACCCGGTCCTCAGGTCATCACGGCGGCACTCCCGAAATACGGCACCCGCCCGGTTGCCGGACATCGTTCACATCGGAAAGCCGCACACCAACTACCCGGAGTGCCCCCCCCCCGGAACCTCAACTGGCAGGCTGAGGTGAACGCCGACGCCCCGACGTCGCCGTCGTGTTGCTCGATCGGTGGGAACTCACGTACCGCCGACTGGGCACGGAGTACATGCACGTCGGCCAGCTGATGTACGCCGCCTACATGACCGTGCTCGAGCATCCACTGTCCATTGTGGGCGCTCGACGCATACAGCGTGCCGCTCACCGCGACCGAGCACTCGCCGGTGGGAGAACCCGACGGTGCCATTACGGCGAAGATCAACCCAAATGTGTCTGCACGCATTTCGCCCCCAATGCGGTGCAGGAGTGGATCGCCCCTGGTTGGTGCCGCAGCTCGCCAGGATCGCCGTGCCGGCCCCCGACGCAACGCGCCCGCGGCGATTGAGGCACTGTCCCGGGCGGGGTCTGTCCATCAAATAGATGAAGGACCCTCTGATCGGAACGCGACTATCGTGACATCACGGGGTCGTGAGGGAACAGCAGGACGCATGGCCCGCTCCTGGCCTTCGTTCGCCCGCCCCCTACTGGGCACCGTCGGCCTCGCCAGGTTTATGCGCACGCCGCTCGACGACGTCGGTTTCATCGTGTGGAGGTGAGGTGTCGTGAGGTACATCGGAGTACGGCGACGTGACACCCCGACGCCCGCTCGCCTTACGGGGATGTTGACGCTGTCGGCCGTGGTGATCACCACGTGGATGATCGTTCAACTACCGATCAGCACCGCCGCCCAGGAGACCGGCGACCAGGCCGGTGTGGCTATTGACCCATGCGCCGGCGTGCATTCGCTGGTAGGTCCGGCGGGCCCAGCGCCGGCCAGCCTGCCGTCGTTGCCAGCTACGCCAGACCCGACGGCCTCGTGCCATTCACAGCACACCGGCCCCAAGGCGGATGACTACCTCAACATCAACTCCGTTCCGCTTGCCGCCAAGGCCCCCGCCATAGGGCCTACCGGTTCATCCGGCTCCTTCTCCTCGTTCTGCGGGCTCAATGAGAACGACCATCGGAACACGGACAACTTCCTCATATCGCCAGGGGTTTCGAACGGCGCCCACCACACTCACGACTACGTGGGAAACGTGTCCACCAATGCGTTCTCGACCGACCAGAGCCTCGCGGATGCCGCCACCACCTGCCAACTCGACGATCTGTCAACGTATTTCTGGCCCGTTCTGCGACGACTGGGCGGAACCGGAGCCGACAACGACTCCCCGGGTGGCGGGCTTGACGGCAACGTCGGCGAGATTCTGCGGCCGACGTCCGTGGCTCTGGACTTCCTCGGCAACCAACAATCGAAGGTCGTCGCGATGCCGAGATTTCTCAAGATGATTACCGGCGACGCGACCGCAGCCACGACGGGACTCTCGAAGGCCCACGCGCAGTGGACGTGCACGGGCTTTACCGACCGAATCACCACGGACAAGTACCCGCTCTGTCCTGATGGAAGAGGCGTGCAGCGAATCCTTGAATTCCCGAGCTGCTGGGATGGCAAGAACGTTAATAGCGCCAACCACCGCACACACGTCCTCTTCCCGGGGCCGGGTGGGACGTGCACGGCCGGGACGCGGGCGATTCCACGGCTGCGGATCACGCTCATCTACGACCCTCCGGCGGGACCCTCCTTCGCGGTCGACTCTTTCCCCGAGCAGCTGCGCAACCCCGTGACCGACCACGCCGTCTTCTGCAACGTCATGCCCGATCGCTTGATGAGCCTGGCGATCAACTGCATTAACAGCGGTGTGAAGTGCTGATGGCCATCCATTCGGAGACTGGTACAGCGTCGTCCTGCGGCTGGCAGTCCGGCACGAGCTGGTAGCTCGCTGGTCCAAAGCGTCGGGTATCGGGCTCTAGTAGTCAAGACGATGAATGCCGCGCGTGTGTTGATCCACATCGGCACTAGACGACTCTGCGGCGCGGTGAACACCACGGTATGCGGGTCGGGAATGCGGCTGGGGTTGTCCGGCGATTGTCGTCGCAGTGATTCGGTACGCCGCAGTCGCCGCCGTTGGAGCGACAGCACGGCCGCGCACGGTTATCGGACGGCCGAGCTGTTGCTGTTCACGCCGAAGTGCCGTGGCGAACGACGTGGCGTCGGGGAACCGATCGTTGGGCCTGACCGACATAGCCCTTTGAATCTGGGCAAGAACCGAAGGCGGCACGTCGTCCCGGGCCAGTCGGGGTCTTTCGCCACTCAACACGAGGCGGTGCGGATCATCGTAGGTCAAGCATGGCGGTCGACCCGCCAGGAGGTAGAAGAGGGTGGCTCCCAGTGAGTACACATCACTCGACGGGGTTGGTGGTCGGCCCGCAACCACCTCGGGTGCCGCATACGCCGGGCTCGGTATGCGTCCGCCGCCCGCAGCTTCAACGACCAGCGGACCAACGCGGAGGTCGGCCAGAGCGGGCTCGCCGTCGCCGCGCATGAGAATATTGTGTGGACCAACGTCCCAATGCACCACGCCACGTTTGTGGGCGTGAGCCAAAGCGATTGCGACCCGCACGCCAACGTCGAGCACGTTCTCTACCGGGAGCGGGCCATCGCGTTCCACCTGCTCCCAGAGGGATCCACGGGAACGGTAGTTCATCGCCACGTCTGGCTCCTTCGTCCTGCCCCATCCGGCCGGCGACGAAGTTGGTGCGGTGACCGATCCCGCTGTCCAGCATTGGGGCATCGCAGCATCACCGGATTGTGGCCAGTCCTGACGGTCGCGGTTCGCGGTCGATCCAACGCGATCACCTATGCGCGGGAGTAGATGGCCACCCAGTCGACCTGAAGGTTGCCGGACGCGGAAGTCGGCGGGCACTCGCAGGTCTCGGTTTGGATCACCATATGCATGGTCGTCGAGGGGACTTTCGAGTTGTTCACCACACCGATGACCTGACCGTCCAGAATGAACTTGACCTGGCCCGGCGACCATTCGGTCGTGGCTGTGTGCCACCCCGAGAACGTGGCCGATGTGTCGAAACCATCCCCGCCGTCGGCCGACTGGGCGTACTCGACCCAGGAGCCCATGGTGCCATCCAAGTCTCCGGAGGGGAACTCGAAGAAGCCCTCTTCGGTTCTGTCGGTGTCAGGCCAGAAGACCGTGCCGACCCGATACCCCGCGACTGGATCTGACCTTATCCGCACCGTGAACCGGCCATAGACCAGACCCCTACCCGGGCCGGGCAGGTCCACTACCACGGCGGCCCCCATCTGGACGCCGTTCTCCGAGTGCACATGTACGTTCAGAAGCCCGTTCTTGACGCTCAGCACCTTGGATGGAAAGTAGACGCCATGGCCAGTGTCGTCGTCGCCGTCGCCATAGACATCCCAGCGGTTGTCATAAGCTGAGCCTTCGAAAGACCCGACCGGTACGTCGGTTGTGAAGTCTTCGGTGAAGATCTGCTTCCAACCCGGGAGATCCCCAACGGGCAGGGCTTGACCGGACGGCCCACTCGCCCGGTAAGTTGAGCTCGGTTGGGTGGTGGCGGGCGCCGCCGACTCGCTCGGCGAGGCCTCCGGCGTCGGAGTCACGGAGGGACTCGGCTCGGCCGTGACTGGCGGGTACTGAGATCCGAAAGTAAAGACAGGCGGACCGGTCGGGACGGCCGCGGGTGGTTCGGTCTTAGAGTTCGAGCCGACGAGCAACGCCGGCCCGATGATGGCTGCAGTGAGCAACGCTACGGTGACGGCGGCGAGCCGCCAACGAAGCCGTCGCGCGCGCACCGGCCACCGCGGCGGCTCCTCGGCATCCTCCTGCGCAACTGCGTCTGACCAGCCCGCCAATGGCTCATCGTCGAATGGCTCACGCTGGCGGATCGGCTCGTCATCGAACACGTCACGCCGACGCATCGGCTCGTCATCGAACACCTCACGCCGCCAGATCGGCTCATCGTCTAACGGCTCATGCCCTGGGATTTGATCGTCCTCGAGCCGGCGAAGCTCGTGAGTCGGCATCTCCATGACGGCGTCGCTCGTCGGGTCGTCGGCTCGGTGAGCACCGCGATGTGTTCGCACGTCTGCCCATTCGGGCGGTGCGCCGAACTCAGGCGGAGGAACAAAGTCGATTGGCGCTGCAGCTGGGCCGCCCGCGGCCCGGAGCTCGGTTACCGGAAAGCCGAGCTCGCGTTGCTGCCGTGCCAGGGCGGCTGCGAAGGCGGCGGCGTCAGCGTAACGATCCTCGGGTCGGATCGACATCGCCTTGAGGATCTGCGCCAGGACAGACGGAGCAACGTCGGCCCGGGCCAGCTGGGGTCGTTCGCCGCCCATGATGACCGCGAGCGGATTGTCGTAGGTTGAGTACGGTGGTCGGCCGGCGAGCAGGTAGAAGAGTGTGGCGCCAAGGGAGTAGGTATCACTTGAGCTTGTCGGCGGATGGCCCTGAAGCACCTCGGGCGCCGCGTAGGCGGGTCGCGGTACTCGGTCTGCCCCACCCGCTTGAGCAATGAGCGGTCCAATGGCGATGTCGGTGAGCGCCGGCTCGCCATCTGCACGGATCAAAACATTATGTGGGCCAATATCGCGATGCATGACGCCGCGCTCGTGCAGGTGCGCCAACGCGGCGGCGAGTCGCACGCCGACGTCCAGAACATCGACCAGCGACACGGGCCCATCGCGTTCCACCTGTTCTTCGAGTGACCCTCCGGAGCAGTATTCCGTCGCCAAATACGGCCGGCCCTCGTCCGTCATCCCCCAGTCCAGAATGCCCACGAGATTGGCGTGGGGTGGGATCTGGCTGGCCAGAAGAAGGTCGTAGTGGAACATCTCTTGCACGGCCGAATCGGTGAAGTCAACGCCGAAGACCTTTACGGCGACAACCTGACCCGATTGGTTCATTCGTGCTCGATACACCGTCTCGAACCGGCCACGGCCGATCAGCTCGGCCTCGTCGTAGCCGAGCGCGGTCAGGTCACCGCCGAGTCGCTCACGTGTGTCGGGTCGGACCCCACGCCGCACTGGCACCAGGAATGGCCCTTCTATGCAAGAGAACGAGGCTCCAAACGCAAGCGTAGTCGGATCAGAGGGAGGTATCTGTCCTGCGATATGTGTACCCGGCATGGGTCCACCGAGTATCACTCGCTTCTGACCAGTGCCGAGGGTCGAGTCGCGACAAGAAGATCATCAACCAACAGCAGACGAAGGTCGTCCCGCGCGGGCATGTGGCCCAGGGATCGCAACCGGCCGGACTGGGCCTTGCGCATACCCTCGACGAGTCTGCGGGCCTCCCGAGCGTTGCCGAAGCTTCCGTCGCGTTCTATCTGGGAGAACCACACCAGCAGTGCATCGGAGAGGCCAGGTCCGAGCTCATAGTCATCGGCCCTGGCGATTCGGTCAAGGATCAGGACCAATTCGCTCGGACCATAGCTCTGGAACTCCAGTGTCTTGGCAAACCTCGACGCCAGACCCGAGTTCGCGTCCAGGAAGTCGTGCATCTCCGCGGTGTATCCGGCTACGATCACGGCCACCGAGTCCCGATGATCCTCCATCAGTTTCACCAAGGCATCGATGGCTTCCTGGCCAAAATCGGCGCTCGTGCCGCTCGAGCGCGACAACGCGTACGCCTCATCGATGAACAGCACACCACCCAGTGCCTCCTCAAAGACCGTGCTGGCCTTCTCGGCCGTATGACCCACGTACTGTCCGACAAGGTCCCGCCGCACTACCTCTTTGAACTTCCCGTTCGGCAAGACGCCCAAAGCCTTGAGCAGCTGGCCGTAGAGCCGCGCCACCGTCGTCTTTCCGGTCCCCGGAGGGCCGGTGAAGATGAGATGATGGCTCGCAATGCCAACGGCGAGGCCGGCGCTGCGCCGCCACTCGTTCACCTGGATCTCGTCGATCAGGGCCCGGACGTCGGCCTTGATATTCGCGAGACCGATCATAGAATCGAGATTCTTCAATAGATCTTCGATCTCATGCGGTTCCTGTTCGACCGCGCGCGGAGCGGCGGAGACGCCCACATGCAGCGCGCGGCCAGGCGTCTCGTCACGGATGGTCGTCGTGGCTCCTTCCTCGACGTGTATGCCTGGGTCGAGGGTGCGATCCGCGCGGCAATCCTCAAGGTGTCCTCCGCAGCCACGGCGGACGACGATGCCCACGCCGTTGGTGTCATGCACGAGCGTGTGAGAGATCGTGGGCGAACTCTGGTTAGCCACCAGAATGCCGATGTCGCCGGTGGCGGAGATGTCGCAGCGCTCGATCGTTGGTCGCCCCGCCTGATAGACATAGATCCCGCGCGACCCGGTACCCGATACCGTACAGTTGCGGATCATCGGGTCGGCACCAAGACGAACGATGATGCCGTCGTCAGTGATATTACTGATTTCGCATTTGTCGACAAGGCCGCCGGCGTCCTCAATGACGACGCCGTGGCGTGAATCCGTGACCTTTGTGTCTCGGGCGTTCAACTCGACACCGTCGCTCACGATCACCGCAGCCGCGTGGCTGGCGGTCACGGTGCAGCCCTCAATCCTGAGCCGGCCGCCACGCGCGGTAACTCCCGGGTACTCGCCGGACACGATCACCAGGTCCCTGAGCGTCACGTCGCCACCCGTGCACACCACTGCGGGCCGATCCGCCTTGACGGAGCCGATGGTGACGGTGCCCCGGCCGCCAGCGGCCACGAGGTCAAGCCGCCGACCAGGCAGCCGTACGGACTCGTCGTACACACCGGCGGCGATGGAGATCACCGCGCCGTCCGTGGCTGCCTCCAGGGCGTCACCGATCGTGGGGTACGCGCCAGGCGTCTGCTGCGACACCGAGAGTATGTTGGCCATGTCCCCGCCACTCGAATGAACGCGTGTTGCCGAATCCTACCGCGAATAGTCCTGAATGGACCCGGCTGCTCGGGGCGTTCCCCGGTCCAGACAGACAAAACGCGGGTAGACAAAACGCAGGACAAGCTGGCTTGTGCCGGTTCGTTGCGGACCCGACTACACTGAAGCGTCACCACGCCGCTGGCGGCTGGGAGTTGATGTCCTGCTCCGAACGGAGTCCCTGCCAGGATGACAGCCTCAACCGGCCACGCTGCCAGACGGTTCGACCACGCCGAGATGATCGTGCCGAAACGACGGCCCGGCTACCTCGGCCATGTGCATGTGCTTCAGCTCATGCTGGTCGAGATCGTGGCGATCTCCTTGCTGCTCGCCTTCACCCGCGATCGTTCGATCGCGGTTCGGGTTTTGTGGCTCGCGGTGGTCGCTCTCGCGATCATCCTCGGCCGTCGAGGTGGTCGCTGGTGGCTGGAACAACAGATAGTCCTATGGGAGTACCGCCATCGCAAGCGCACGCGTGCCGCCGCCCAGCCCGAGTCGCACCTTGGCGCCATGCGCCTGCTCGCTCCAGAACTCGCCGTCCACAACGTCGTGAGCGGCGATGGTCCGGCGATCGGCGTCGCGCGCGACGAGGAAGGATGGTTCGCGGCGGCAGCAATCGTGAGTGCCCCCGCGTGGGAAGTGCCCGTGCCATTGCAGGCCCTTGTCAGCGCGCTTGTCGGCACCGGGCAAGCGGGGATGCGGGTACAACTGGTGAGTCACGCTGTTCCCGCTCCGATCTTCACGGTTGGCCCGATCTCAGCGGTGGGCCGGTCGTATCGGGAGTTGCTGCGCCGTCACGCGTTTCCCATCGCGGCCGACCTTGCCACCTGGGTTGTGGTACGCCTCGACGCGCGCGCACTCGCCGAAGCCGGCGTGCGGGATGCGGACGCGGGCGAACAAGCGCCGGCCGTCACGGCAGCGCTGGTCAACCGGGCGACGAGGATTCTCAGCCGGGAGAACCTTTCCGCCGCCGCGCTGGACCGCGTCGGTCTGCTCAGAGCCCTGACCCGCTCGTGCGACGTTGACGGTGCGGATGGATCACCCGGTGTGGTGGCGCCGCATGAGACCTGGACCGCGTGGCATTCCGGCCGCCTCGCGCACCGCACCTACTGGTTGCGGCACTGGCCAGGTGGATCCGCGCCCGGCCAACTTCTGCGGGGAGTCGGCGCCACCGGGGCTGCCTTCGTCAGCGTGGCGCTGACGCTCGTGCCACGCGATGACGATGTCGACATCCGTTGCCTCATCCGGGTCGCCGCGCCACCCGCCGAAATCAACCGCGCATGCAAGAGCGTCACCCGCGAGGCCGGCCGGCTGCGGATGCGTCTGCTCCGACTCGACGGTGAACAGGCCCCAGCGGTATATGCGTCCGCGCCGACCGGCGGCGGTGCGATGTGACGCCGCCCGAGCGCCCAGGATCGGTCCGGCGTGCGCATCGTGGCCAGTCATCGGCACTTGAGAACACTTACGGACAGGCAGATCTCGAACCGGACCTGGCGGCAACCGACTCCACCCCGAGGCCATCAAACAGGGTTATCGATATTGAACCGCCCGGAGTCGGGTCCGATCGTTCGCGCCACGCGGCACCGACCCCGTCTGAATCCCTCGACCTCGGACGTCTTGCGGCACAGCGTAGGCACGACACCGTCGAACGTCAGGCGGCGGCGCAGCCTTCTACCGCGGTGGCACTTCCACACGAAGAACCGCCCGATGATTTCGTCCACGGTGGCGGCTACCCGAGATTCAGCCGTCGACCACCACCGCGGATGGCGAGGTTGCGCATTGGTTGGCACACGGCCACACCTTCCGCCCTCTCCCACATGCACATGCCGGCGTCGGGTTGCGGACTTATCGTGGGCGAAGACCGCGACCGGCGGCCGGTCGCCGTGCGGCTGTTTCGGCCGGAGCCGACGTCGGTCACGCTCGTCGGCCAGACGTCGACGGCACAGCTGCTCTTGTTTCGAGCGCTGGCGCTAGGGGCTTCCGCCATCGTCGTGACCTCGGCGCCGAAGACCTGGGAACGATTCGGCGAACGCGCCACGGGTCAGCCGGATCGCGTCGTGGTCTTCTCCGCTGAGCAGAAGGTAAACGCATTCGGCTCGGCCTGGCGACCGGCGTTGATCCTCTACGATCTCGGGCATGTCGGTCCGGCAACACCACCGAGGCTTGGGCCGTGGCAGACCCAGCTCACCCTGCTGACACGACTCGGCCATGAGGGTCTCGAGGACATACACGCATGCGACATACTCATGCTTCAGCGGCTGAGCATCGCGGAGGCGGGTTTGGCCAGCTCTGCCCTACGCCTGGACGAGCGGACCAGCAAGACCCTGCAGACCATGAGCGATGACATCGTGGCGTTGGCCGGAGAGGGCGCACGCCAGCTCCTCGCCCTGACCTTCACCGAGGCGGAGCTGAGGTTCATCGCCCCTCCGACCCGGTAGAGCACGAGGCCCTGCGCGTCACTGCGGTGGCGGGCTCCACGCCATCTGGATGAGCTGCGTCCCGTTTCGACGTGTCACCAGCCATCCCCGACCGGGCGGTAGCGATTGGGGCTTGAGATTGCCGAAGATCGGACCCTCCTCCTTTGGACCCGACATGAGAATGCCGGGTGACGCAAGCTCGCGAATTCGAGCGATGATCGGGTCGTACAGGGCCCGCGCCGCACCGCCCACGCGACGCGTGAGAACGAGGTGAAGGCCGAGGTCGCGAGCCTGGGGGATGAACTCGAGAAGCGGAAGAAGTGGATTGCTCGCCGCGCCGGCAACGAGATCGTAGTCGTCGACCAGCACGTAGAGCTCGGCCCCCGACCACCAGCTCCGAGTCCTCAGTTGCTCCGCGGTCACGTCCGGTCCCGGTATCCGCGACTGCATGACGGTCGCCACCTGCGCAATGAGATTCGCGGTAACGGCCGTCGATGTGCCATAGCCGATGAGATGGTCGGTCGTGATGCAGCCGAGCAAGCTGCGCCGCTGATCCACCAAGATCACTTTGGCGTCATGGGATGAGTAGCCGTCGACGATACTGCGCGCCAATGATCGCAGGAACGAACTCTTTCCACATTCGACATCGCCGAACAGCACAAGGTGTGGCTCAGCGTCGAAGTCGAGGTACACCGGCTGAAGATCTGTCTCTGCTACTCCGATCGGCGGTTTACCGCCGCTACCGGGCACGGCCTTCGGGAGCGCCTCGAAGGCTAGGGTGTCCGGCAGCAGACGCACCGATGGCGCCGGGGCACCGGACCACTCCACCTGGCAGGCCTTGACCAGGTCGCGCACTCCCTCGGCCAGGTCGTCGATGGTTGACCGTCCATCAACGCGTGGCAGGCCACCCAGGAAATGATGGCCGTCCGGCGTCAGGCCATGGCCGGGCCGCTGCTCCGGGACATTGACCGCTGATCTTCGATTGATCAATGAATCGCTTGGGTCGCCGAGCCGCAACTCTATTTTGGAGCCGAACACGTCGCGCTGGTTGGAGCGCATGTCCATCCACCGGTTCGCCGTGGCGACTATGTGAACGCCATAACTGAGGCCCCGGTTGACGAGGTCCAGGACCACGGCCTCCAGATCCTCGAATTCGTTCCTCAGGGTGAGCCATCCGTCGACAATGAGGAACGCATCGCCGTATGGGTCGTCGGCGTAACGACCTTCACGCGTCAGGCGTCGGTACGTGGCAATGCTGTCCACGCCATCACGTGCGAACCGGGCCTCACGCGCCTCCATGAGGGCTCGCAGTTCCGACAGCGTGCGCCGAACGCGGTTGACATCGCGACGCGCGGCGATACCTCCCACGTGGGGTAGACCTTGCAGCGAGGTCAATCCACCGCCGCCAAAATCGAGGCAGTAGAACTGAACTTCGCGCGGCGTGTGGGTCAATGCCAGGCTGACGAGCAGTGCCCGGACAAGGGTGCTCTTGCCGGATTGAGCGCCGCCGACCATGACCACATTGCCCGCCGCGCCGGACAGGTCCAACCACATCGGATCTCGGCGCTGCTCAAATGGCCTGTCCACGATGCCGACGACGGCGTGGAGGGCACCGTGCAGGTTGTCGTTGCGGACCGTCAACCCCCGACCGGGCACGCTTACGACTGTGGGGAGCAGCTCGTCGAGGCTCGGCGGATCATTCAGCGGCGGCAGCCAGACCTGGTGCGCCGCCGGCCCCTGACCCTCGAGTCGCTGCACCAGCACGTCGAGAAGGGTGTCGCCTTGAGGCATACCCTCCTCGTCCTTGGGAGCAAGCGGGACGGTACGTTCCTCGGTCGCCGGAGCGACGTAATGCGTCGTGTGCATCTGAACCATGTCCCCGAAGGCACCGGACCCGACCACGCGCCTGGGCTCGCCGCGTCGGTGCACCCCAGAGACGTAAGCCGCCTTGAAGCGAATCAGTCCCTCGGTGCCGGCCTTCACGTAGCCATGACCGGGCGCCCTCGGCAGCTCGTACGCGTCCGGAACACCAAGAACCGTCCGGCTCTCCATGGACGAGAACGTCCGCAGGCCGAGCCGATAGGACAGGTGGGTCTCGAGGCCACGAAGCCGGCCCTCCTCGAGCCGTTGTGACGCCAGCAGCAGATGAATCCCGAGCGACCGACCCACTCGCCCGATCTGTACGAACATGTCGATGAAGTCGGGCCGGGCGCTGAGCAACTCGCTGAACTCGTCGCAGATGATGAGCAGACTCGGAAGTGCAATCAGGGGCACACCGGCCGCCCGAGCGCGCTCGTAGTCCCGCTGCGAGGCGTAGTTCCCGGTTCGCCGGAGTAGCTCTTGCCGGCGCATGAGCTCTCCCTGAATCGCGCCCAGCATCCGGTCAACCAGCGACAGCTCCTCCGCGAGGTTCGTGATGACCGCGCTCGTATGAGGAAGGCGGTCGAGCGCGTTAAACGTAGCCCCGCCTTTGAAGTCGACGAGAACGAAATTAAGAATCTCGGAGCTGTGGGTCACCGCGAGCGCCAGCACCAACGTGCGCAGTAGCTCGCTCTTACCGGAGCCGGTCGCACCCACGAGCAAACCGTGCGGTCCCATGCCATCCTGGGCGGACTCCTTGAGGTCGAGTTCGACCGCGCGGCCGTCCATTCCCATGCCGATCGGGACCCTCAACCGGTCGCGGCTGGCTCTATTCGCCCAGATCTGATGGAGATCGAATTCGTACGGGTCGCCAAGCCCGAGCAAGTCCTCCAAGCCAAGGTCGACTGAGAGCGACGGTTGGTCCACATAGGTCGCCGCAGACAGACGCAGTGGCGCGAGTTCCCGGGCAAGTACCTCGGCGACCGGGTTTTCCAGGCTGTCCGAACGTCCCAATGGAGTCGGGCCATCCATGGTGATACCGGAGATCGACCCGTCATCGCCGACCTCGAGCACCGCCACGGTTTCGTCCAGCAGACGGGGCGGTTGGCCGGACAGGTCGAGCAGGGTCACGCCCTCCAGACCCGCCTCGGTCATCAGATGATCGGACGCAGTGGTGGTGCCGCCGTCGATGAGCACCACGATGTGCGGGAGCGTGGCTTGACGCTGTCCCGCTCCGGCGAAACGGGAACGTTTCGCAAGCACGTCGTCGAGCATCGCTTCCAGCGCCGCAACGGAGGGCGCGAACAGGCGCACCGGGCCGATTGCGTCGACCTTTGCGGGGTGCAGCGCGTGCGGCAGCCATTTTGCCCATTCCCAGTCCTGGCGCTGAGCATCGGAGACGCACACCGCGATGAGCAGGTCATCTGGAGCGTGAAAGGTCGCCAGCTCGGCGACCAGCGCTCGAGCCAATCCTCGAGTTCGATCTTCCGACCCGCGGAGAAAGACATGGGAGAAGTCGCGAATCGCAATCGCGACCGGAAGATCAGGCACGACCGAGTACGTAGCGACGAACGTGCGCAAGGCCTTCGCACAGAGCGGCTCCAGTTCGTCGATCGGGCGGGTCTCCGGGGGGATCAGGGGCGTCGCGATCTCCTGAGGCCCCAATCCAATCCGGGTCACGCCGAAGTCCGCGTCAGTCCGACGTCGCTCCCACAGCCGTCCGCCACACGCCGCCGACCACAAGGCTTGCGGGTCGGGATGCCGATGGAAGATCGCCTCCTGCTGGGCCGCGATCGTGGCACGAACCTGGCCCCGCAGATGCGAGAGCCGACGCATGTACTGGCGACGAACCTCCATCATCTCCTTCTTGCTCGGCCCGGCCTGACTGACGACCATCATTCCCATCATGCCGAGCACGGAGACCCCGTACATGCCACCCGCGACGTAGGTCAATATGCCGCCGCGACCGGCGCTCATCATCAAGCCCATGGCGACCGCACCGGCCGCCATCGGCAGGACCATCAGCAGGCGAGTCCAATTCTTGCCTGAGGTTCCGGGGAGCTCGGGCGGCGGATCCAGCATCACCTCGCCGGATGGCATCGGGGGGGCGGGCCGCCGCGCGGGCCGTTTCACGACCACGAGGGACACTGACTTCCCTTTCGGCAGGTCGACCGGGCCGGTCCCATCGTAGACTCGCGAGATCCGTGAAGGCGTCACATCAATAGGGGACGCGCGCAGCCAGCTGGGCTGCGCGCATCGGTGCTAGCGTCGCCCCATGCGGTCGTGCTGCTGCCGGCGGCGTGCCGCCGGAGTCCGCCAGTGAAGACGTGGCACGCCCTGGAGGCGCGGGACGTTCCCCATCGATCCGGGCCAGCCGGACTGGCCCTGGCGCGAGTGACGATCGCCGCGCCGAAGCGACGTATGGACATCGCCCTGCCGAGCACGGCCATCATCGCCGAGCTGCTACCCCATTTACTGCGCCACTCCGGCGAGGACCTCGCTGAGGAGAATGAGGCCCACAGCGGCTGGGTTCTACGTCGCACCACCGGGTCGTTGCTGGAGGCCACCCGCGGTCTAACGGTCCAAGGGGTGCGCGACGGCGAGGTCCTCTACCTTGTGCCACGACACCTGGACTGGCCGGAGCCAGCATACGACGATGTCGTCGATGTCATCGCCGGCGGTGCCCGACGGGCGAGCCGATCATGGGGGAACGACGCCACTCGCCGCTGCGGACTGGCAACCGCCGCCGCCATCCTCGTGCTCGGCCTTGCCGCGGTGGCGCTGTCGGGTCCACCGTGGGTCGTTCCGGCCGGTGTGGCGACGGTAGTCGCCGGAGCACTGGCGATAGTAGGCGTCCTCTTAGCCCGGGCCTTCGGCGATGCGACCGCCGGCGCAGTGGTTGCGGCGTCGGGCATGCCGTACGCATTTGTTGGAGGGGTGCTTCTGGCCGCGGTGGCGCAACGCCCGGGGGATCAGGCGCTCGTGGTGGGGGCGCACAATCTCGTGCTCGGGTCGGGGATGCTGGTGGCCTACAGTGTCGTGTGCTATACCGGCGTCGGCGCGACCCGATGGCTCTTCATGGCGGGAGGTGGAGTCGGTCTGGCGGGGGTCGCTGGCGCGACGCTGGACATCATGGGCGTCTCGCGGGAGGGTTCAGCAGCGATCATTCTGACCATCGCCATAGGAATGCTCCCGGCGTATCCGCTGATCTCCGGTTGGCTGGGACGTCTACCCTTCCCGCAGCTACCCGAGCGTCCCGAGGCCATCCTCGAAGACAAGCCAGTTCCCAAACGGTCGGATGTCTTCGCCTCCGTGAGTCGCAGTAGCGCCTTGCTCACCGGCATGCTTCTCGCCGCGTCGACCGTAAGCGTCTATGCGACCGCGATTCTCGTCAGCAGTGGACTTGCCCCCGCTCGGCTGCTCGCGATCGGCGGAGCCTGTGCGTTATTGCTACGCGGTCGGCTGTTCCCTAGTCCAGTGCAACGCATACCCCTGCTCGTCGGGGGTGTACTTGGCCTCGTTCTTGTGGGGTTTGAGTGGGCGGTTCACGCTCAGGTTGCAGGCGCGAGGGTGGTGCTTCTGGCGACCATCGTCGGCACCGCATGGCTCATCCTTGCGGCGGGTCTCATCTACAGCCGGCGCCCGCCCTCGCCGTACGTGGGACGGATCGCCGACATCCTTGATGTCCTCGCCATCATGGCCCTCGTACCGTTGGCCTGCGCGGTGCTGGATGTCTACTCGACCGTGCGGGGGCTTTTCGCCTCCATCGCCGGCTAAGCGGTCACGGAGCTCACATGGCCTCCCGACGCGACCAGCTTCAGTCCTATCAGTTCCTCACGCAACGCGTCATTGCGGCCTTCGTCATGCGCGAGACGGATCCCGCGAGGTCGCCCTTGCGCCGCGGCGTTGGCGCGGTCTTCGCCGGTGCGATGATCGCCGTCTTGGTCGCGGCGGGATACGGCATCATCGGCCTGCTCACCAAGGTCGGCGGCACCGACTGGCGTACCGACGGCGCGGTCGTGATCGAATCTGAGACGGGTGCCAGTTTCGTCTACGTCGGCGGCTCGCTTCACCCAACGTTGAACTTTTCGTCGGCCTTGCTCGTCTCGGGCCGGCGTCCGCCGAGCGTACACCGCCAGTCCTCGCAGTCGCTGCGGGGCGTGCCGCGCGGCACCACGGTTGGCATTCCGGGCGCGCCGGACTCACTACCGGCACCCGACAAGGTGGTCACTGCACCGTGGACAGTCTGCTCTGTGAACGGTAAGGACGGAGCGGGCCTATCCACAACTGTCGTCACGTTCGCCATCGGCACTGCGCTGGCCGGTGCGCGCGAGATCTCCGACGACCAAGCCCTGCTGGTGCGCGATTCTTCGCTCGGCGAGAGCCACTTGATCTGGCACAACCGTCGCTATCGCGTGCAGAATCCCGGGTTGGTCCTCCCGGCGCTGTACGGCGAGGTCCTGTCGCAGTTGACCGTGGGAACGGCCTGGCTGAATGCCCTACCGAGCGGCGTCGATGTCGGCCCCATCGATGTACCGGGCCGGGGTACCCGGTCGATCGCCGCGCCCACCCACACTGTCGGCGACCTGCTGTCCGCTCCGACCGGCTCGGGACCGCAGTACTATCTGGTACTTGGGGACGGGCTGACGGCGCTGACGGCACTCCAGAAGGACATCCTGGTTCGCCAGCTCGGCACCAACCCCGCCGAGGTCAGTCTCGCGGAACTGAGTGCGATTCCAAGGCACCGTGACGATCCGCCGCCCGAGGATGTCCGGCCTCCGCAGGCCGCACCGCAGCTGCTCGAAACGAACGGCGCGGAGCTGATGTGCGCGACGGCCCCGGACAACACATCCGTACCGGTGGTCACGACCGGTGGCACTATCGCCCGGCTCGACATCGCGTCCACACCGTACCCGCGGGCCAAGGTCGACACGAGCCTCGCGGACCATGTTCTGGTACCGGCCGGTCAGCTCGCCGTCGTTCGGGCCATGCCCTCGCCGGAGGCGACAGCCGGCACCTACCACATCGTGACCGATCTCGGCGTTCGCTATGCGGTGTCCTCCGAGGACGTGCTCGGGATGCTCGGATACGATCCGAGGCAGGCAGTGAACGTACCATCCAGTGTCGTCGGTCTGGTCCCGGCCGGCCCGGCACTTGACCCCGCTACTGCCGCCTTGCCCGCGCAGCTGACCGCGACGGTCGGACTACGCTAGACGTCCTACCCTAGACGTCGCCAAACATCGAATCGGTCGGCACGTGCGTCGGTCGCTGGCGACCGGGGCGACCTTCGGATACTGGTTTCGCGCTGTCGAAAAGCAATGCCGGCGGCCGCGGATCTGTCGGCTCGTGACGGCTTGGCATCGGGTCGGCGAGGACGGGCCGCCAAAGTCTGCGCCTACCCCGGGGCAACACCAACGCGGAGGCGAATACGACAAACGCCGTCAGCAAGACTCCAGCCACCATAAGAACCGCCGGATTGACACGGGCCTCCTCTCGCACTTGGGTCGGCATGGCCAGCGCGTCCGGGGCCGACCCGGTCGCCCCACTGTTCACACGGTCGTTCAGCGCCGCATAAGGATTGACGATTCCATATCCGTAGGCGGCATCGCGGGGCGATCCGGGAGCCGGCGTGGCCGTCGCAAGCAGCCGCCGGATTATCTCCGAATTCGTAGCGGCGGGTAGTCGCTCCCGCAGCAGTGCAGCCGAGCCGGCCACAAATCCCGCTGCGAGCGCGGTGCCGTCGAGTGTTGCTACGCCGCCACCGGGTTGCAGGGTCACGACCCCGACGCCGGGGGCGACCAGGTCGACGTAGGTTCCGGCTGGCGACGCCAGCCATCGGTGAGCGTCTGCATCGATTGCGCCGACGCCGAGGACTCCGTCATAGACCGCCGGATAGGGTGTCGGAGAGTCCGCGAGGCTACGCACGTCACCAACCGCCGCGACCACGACAACGTCGGAAGTCAAGGCTCTCGCGACCGCGAGTCTCAGTTCCGGCGCGTCGGAATACTCGGACACCGTCAGCGCGATGACGTCGACCCCCTTGTCGACGGCGAAGTTGATGCCCGACGCGAGCACGGCGGACGTGGATCGACGTTGATCGTCAACGACCCGAACGGGCAGGATCGTGGCCGCGGGGGCGAGTCCGGCCACGCCGGTTGGGCCATTTCGTTGCGCCGCGATCACGCCGGCGACGTGGGTGCCATCGCCGAGGCAATCGGTGTCGGCCGAGCCGGAGCCGGCGACGGCGTTGAAGCCGGCAGCGACGCGACCGCTCAGCTGGGCTTGGCCAGCGTCGACGCCGGTACCAAGCACCGCAACGACGACGCCGCGACCGATGGCGAACGGCCACACTCGTTCGGGTTGAAGCATCCGCTCGTGCCACGGAACCTCGGTAGCCTGCTCACCCGGCTGCACGCAGTCGACGAGAGCGACTCGCGCTGACGGCGCCGCTGCGACGCGAGCGGGCAATGCCACCGAGCCCGCCACGATCACGAGCAGGCACATCGACGCACGTCGGGTGCCACGCAACATCATCCACGCTCCCTCGCTAGGTTGGCGCGCCGGATGGCTCCGCCTCCGGTTCCGGAAGTAGGCGCCGCAACTTCTGCACGTCATCCGCACGCAATGTCAGGCTCAAGGACGTGCCTGGGTTGACCGCTAGACCGGCCCGCTCGTCTGGCCACGCCGCGAGCAGGTCCTGAAACCAGACGGTCACACCTGGTGCTGGAGCCGGAACTGCCCGCTCAAATGCTTCGATTGATGTGAATACGTCAAGCAACGGCTCAAGTTTCGTTCCGCCCCAGCGCCACGGGAACTCCGACGCTGGGGTGTCATGGTCCTCACCGGCGCCCCGCGTCGTCGGTACCATCACCACCGCGCTGAAGAGCGTGTTCACGTACTCCGCCGGGTCGGCGCGCTCGATCGCTGCCCGCAGCGCGTCCTCGAGGATTCCCACGTGGGCGTCCGCCATGCCGTTCTTGTCGGCGGTCACCGCCGCCGCGACTGCCTCGGCGGCGGTTTGGATCTCGACCGTCCCGTTGGCGAGGCCCTCGATGGCGGCGATGGAGACATAACAGTCAAGCGGCGTGCCAACGTTCACCGCCAGCTGAAGATCCGGCGTCGGCCATTTGCTTCTTAGCTCGGCGTAGTGCGTGATGATCGGCCTTGCGGGCAGATCTGGCAGTGCCTGGGCCATTCCGTCGTACGAGGTAAAGGCCAGCAGAAAGCCTTGACCAAGCATGCCTACCGTGACGAACTGGAGGTCGTCGGGGTCGTCGGCTGGCTGGACGACGGGTACGTAGAGTTCGGCGGCGATCAGCAGGCGAAAGTAGTCGCGTTTGCTTCCCCGGGTCATCACCTCGAGCATCGCTTGCTCGGTGGCGTTCGCTGGTCGCCATTGCTCGGTCATCTTCGCTCCGTCGACCAGCCCGCAACCCCCGCTGGATAACTCGGTCCACAGTCGACGATGCGCCGCCGAGCGGCCCGCGTCAAGGCAGTGCATGTCATGCAAAAGCGATACGCCGCCAGGTGCTGGAACATGCGACTATGTTGAACCCAATGATCGTGCCACCATGTTTCTACAAGCCCGTGGGGCATCTCGGGCGCGAGGGATGAGCCAATGAACCAAGGCTATGAGGAGTATTATCGGCAGCCTGATCATGACCCGCACGATCGCTCCGGTACTGAAGGCGGGTGGTACGCCGACGACTGGAGTGAAGGCGCGATAGGCAGGCACGCCGCCTCCGCCGAAACGAACCTGTACGGCATGCGTGATCGCACGTCTGACTCGGACGCATTGGAACACGCTCGGTCGCTGGCTGAGCAGTTGCGACGCGTCCTCTACGCGCTGCCGGCCGGTGCCGGTCGAGCCACCGATCCAAACCCAGACTGGCGGTATGCCGACGACTATTCAGCGCCCCGCGACGATCCCCGCTGGGCGCCCGTAGGCTCCGTGGGACGATCGTGGTCCCGTCAGGGTCCGGCGGGCGCCATCGACTGGGCCCCAGCTCCAGTTCCATACATCGATGCTCTGCGCCGGCCGCTGGCATTGCCGTCGGCAGATCGGCCGACGCTTCGCTGGGTCTCCGCGGTGGCCGCGGCGCGCCTGATCGTCTTGTTCATCGCGGGTGCTATGCCCGTGCTGTCGATCTCCCTTCAAGTATTCGGCCTGATTCCGCTTGCGGTCGCCGCGCGTTACATTGTGATACCAATGACGTTTGCTGCCCTGATCATCATGCTGGGGCCGTCTGTGCTGGGGGCCTGGGCCGTCGAAGGGGCCATCGCCGGGCTTGTCGCCGTAACGGCCTACGACGCCGTACGCCTGCCGTTGACGTACTCCGGCTTCATGAACGACTTCATTCCGCAGGTCGGCGGGTGGGCGCTCGGCAGCGATTCCCCGAACGTGTTCGTCGGCTATCTATGGCGGTTTCTCGGAGACGGCGGCGGCATAGGTCTGTCGTACTTTGCCGTATGTGGCGTCGTGCTATCGATCTGGCCCGCGCTGATACAGCGGTCACCCGTGGCCCTTTCTTTGGGCTATGGCGTCTTCGTTTGGTCGGGCCTCATCGCAACGATCGTCCTGTCCGCATCGGGTGCCAGCCTGTTGTTTCCGCTCACCCCGGTTACCTTTGCTATCAGCCTCGTCGGACACCTCATCTATGGTGGTGTGCTTGGCATCTGCCTTCGGCGCGCCCTTGCCAACCAGCCGCTCGGTGCGTGGCCCGGGCCACCTCCCATGTGGCTGACGCGGATGAGCGATCGCGGCCGTATGGCGCGACGCCGATCCCGTCAGCCACTCCCGGCCACCAACTGGCACAATTCGGGGCCGCATCCGGCCGCATACCGGCGGGGTCGATGACGAGTCCTCCGACCGCGATTGTCAAGAGGCTCCGAAGATGGGAACGCCCGCAGAGCGTGTTGTGGAGCGCGCCGGCTTGGCACGGCCAAGCCGCGAGGCCGCGCACGAGGTCCTACATCGCCTCGCCGCCCAGCAGCCTGCGCAGGTTCAGAGTTGCATAATGCAGTCGGCTCTTCACGGTTCCCACGGGGATGGCCAGCGCGTCGGCGACCGTCTGCGTGTCCAGCCCGCCGTAGTAGACCGCCACCAGCACCTGCCGGTGTGCGGGTTGGAGTCGCCCCAGCGCTTGCCGAACCATCATGGACGTCACCACGCCCTCGGCATGGTCGGACACAGTCAAAATCTCATTCGCTTCCTTGAATACCTCAGGCGGTCGGGCCTTCCGGGCACGGTACGCATCTATCACGAGATTCTGCCCGATCCGCCCTAACCATCCGCGCACCGACCCTCGCCGCGTATCGATTTCGCCGGCGTGCTGCCAGGCACGCAGCATGGTCTCCTGCAGGATGTCCTCAGCCGCGTGTGGGTCACCGGTGCCGCACGCGAATTGCGCCAGCAGTCCGCTCCGATATTGGCGGTACAGATCCTGCGTGATCCCCTCACGCGAGTCGGGAGGGACGCGACACGTCGCCGTCATCGTGGCCATGGGTCAACTCCATCCACACCGTTATACGTGCCTGGAGTAACTGTCCTCCTCGACTCGGCTCGGCGGCAGTCACGCAAACAACGGACGGGAGGCTGAGGTTTGTACACAATGGAACGCCGGACGTCGCTCGCTGACGAGCTGCTGCGACGCCCAGTGGCCTCCAAGACCAACGCCCGGTGTCTGTTGTGGACACTGGTCTATCGGACGGTGATGCACACGGGGAGGCGGTTAGGTCGCGTCGCCGCCCAGCAGTCTCCGCAGATTCGACAATGCAGTGTGTAGCCGGCTCTTCACTGTTCCGATCGGAATTTTGAGCGAGTCCGCGACCGTCTGCAGGTCGAGCCCTCGGTAATAGACCTCCAGCAGTACCTCCCGGTGCGCCGGCCGTAACTGGCGAAGCGCATCGCGGATCATCAGCCTCGTCGTGACACCCTCGGCGTGGTCCGATATCGCTGAACTGTCACCGACATCCGTGAAGACCTCAACTGGTCGCGCCTGCCGTGCGCGATACGCATTGATGACGAGATTCTGTCCGACGCGGCGAAGCCACCCGCGCACTGAACCACGGTGAGAATCGATTTCGCTCGCATGCTGCCACGCCCGAAGCATGGTCTCCTGAAAGATATCTTCGGCCGCGTGGTGATCTCCGCCAATTCCCGAGGCCAGCTGCGCCAATAGCCCCGTACCATATTCGCGGTAGAGGATCTGTGTCATGTCGCGTGCTTGACACGAGCCCGACGCCGTCGTCTCCGCCGCTGCCGTGGTCATTGGGCTCCACTCCATCCGCACCGGTCAGCAGTGCCTACGTCGACTTTCCCCCCTGCCCCGTCGTGCGGCCAGTCACGCAAACAGCGGACGGCGCCGGTTAGAGGTATCACACCTAACCGACGCCGCACAACCCAGACCCGTCTCGCCCGCTGTGCAGCAAGAGCTTGACCCGAGGATGTTTGACGGCAAACGAGCGGCGTCGAACTCTCACCGACGTTGGCGAGTGCTGCTCACGGGCGCCGCCAGAAACAACATGCCTCATCGGCCTAGGACGGTCTGAGTCGCATCGGTTTCGCGTCGGAGACCTCGGTCGGGCTGGTCAGCACGCCGTCGCCCGGGGCTGATACGCGCCACGGCTCGTCGTCTCTGATCAACGATGGGACAACGATCTCCTCGTTCTCGTCTCGAGCCTCGGCACGGCGTTTCGTTGCGCCGAATCGGGCCAACTTCCGCCGGCGTTCGTCGCGACGCCGGTCGGGAGAGGACGGGGCTGGTGGTCGTAGCGCTGGCGGGATTTCGTCCAGCCTAGATGCGCCGGCACTCACGACCTGCGGCTGCCCAAGCACGGGGACCGATGCGCCCGACGTCGCAGCGTCGGTTCCCACCCACTGGGCATCTAGCGGCGTCGCGCCCGGGCCCGGTTGTAGGCCGCGCCGTCGCGCGCGGTTACCCGGCGGGAACGTGGGGTTCGTGGTCGGCGCGCTGCGCGACGGCGCGCTCAGCACCGGGGGCCCAGGAATCGACCCGTCTGGCGACAACGACGCGGCGAGATCGGACCGCAGGGGTCGGCCCAGCGGTGGCGGAGGGTCGGCGTCTCGTCGTTGCGGTCGTTGACCGGAGAGTACGGGTGGTGCCGTACTACGTGGACTCTGCGGGAACGGTTGGGTAAATGGGCTCGATGGCCCGAGCGCCGAGGTTGGGGAACCGGCGCGCGGTTGGCGAGACGTCGGTGCCGGCGGAATAGGGCTGCCGGGGCTCACCCCATTCGGGCCCGAAATTTTCGCGCCCGCCGGTCGCCGGAGCTGCGGTGTCAGCGGTGGCGGCAGGCCCCCCGGCGGGACGTTCGGCGCCAGCTGCCCCGACGGATCACTCGGACCCCCGGGTGACAGCCCATCCGCCGCGGGGGCGCGCAGCACGTTCTCCCCCCGCCGTTGGCGTCCACGAGAGTTGCCTGGTGGTGGCGGCGGCAGGAGTGGTGAACCGGCCTGGCCGGGGAGTGTGGGCACGGCCGGACTTAACGCGGACCCGCCCGCTGCGGCGGCCAGGCCGGCGAGTGGTACGCCACCGAGCGGAATACCCCCGAGCGCCGGCACCGGCAGCACGGTTCCCGTCGGTGTGGCACCCAGCTCGCCCGGCAGTCCGGGCGTCGTCGGCACCGCGGGTGCGGTCACGAGCGGCGCGGCCAGGGCCGGCGGCGCAGTGACGGCCGGCGACGCCAAAGCCGGCGGTGCCAAGAGTTGCGGAGGCACGAGTTCCGTCGGCACGGTCGGGGTCGGTGGCGCCGTCGCCGGAGGCGGCGCGGCGGCGGGCGGCGGGGAGGCGACCCCGGGTGGCGTCGGTGCCGTAGGGGGAAGGGCGGGCGGCGGCGCGGGAACGGGCGGTGCATTCAGTTTCGGGAACGGAGGGTGCGGGACATTGAGGACCGCGTCGGGCGCCTTGTACTCCGGGCCGAATCCGGTCTTGAGCATCCGGGCCGTGTCGAGGGTCATGAAGGCGACCTGATGGGCCAGCTCCTGAGCTAGTTTGTCGTACTTATCTTTGATCTCCTGAATCCACTGCGCACGTGCCGCCCTATCAAGTTGAGCCCGGTCGATGAGTGGACCGTGTTCTGCGCCGCGGCCGTAGGTCCTGCTCATCGCTAGTTGAACAGGATCAATGCGATTCGTGACGTCGGCGGTCATGGCGGTCTCAATTGCCTGCGTGTACTCTGCCCACAGGTTATTCATTCGTGTGTGCGAGTCTATGACGACCGGCACGAGCAGGCGCAGCGCGTTACGGTTCTTCAGGACGTCCGTTCGCCACTCGTCGAGGAAGGCGATGATCGCTCCTGGGCCCGTTTTGAGGAATGCAAGCTTCGCTTCCGACGACTTCCAGGCCTCCGAATCAAGCACGTTGGTTTGAGCCAGCACCTCTTCCCGGATGCTCTCGAGGAGGTTGGCGGCGTTCTGCCATTCGTCTGCGAGCGCTGAGATCTGCTCCGGATGCTGGCTCAAGATCCTCGGCCGGATCTGTTTTATCGATTCGGCGCCGCCCTCACCAGGCCGCGCCGTGAACTCCTTGATCTCCTCCGATGGTTTGAGGTAGCCGCCGCCGGATGACGAGTTCGCCGGTCCGTTAGCGGTGGCTCCCCAGTACGGAGGTCCGGCGTTGTCGGGTCCGGCCATCGTTGGGCCTCACCTCATGATTGGCTTGGTACAGTCGCCGATGGAGAATCGCTGGGGTTCGGAACATCGGTGTGTTTTCCGATGTGGACGTCGCTGGTGACGACCTCACCCTTGTCGGTGTAGGTAATGGTCTTCTTGCTCGTGCTTCCGTCGTCGTTGGTGACCTCGATGGTCGTCGAGATCTTCTTGCCTGTGCCGTCGTAGCCTGTCGTCGTGACCACGCGTGGCTCGTTCCCCGGGCCGGGCTGGTAATCGACCACCTGGCTGCCGGTGGTCTTTCCGTTCACTGTGGTTGTCGTTGTCGTTCGACCGACCTGGCTTTGGTCCGTGTTGGTGACGGTCGTCGTCACAACCGGCTGGCCTTCCGGACCGATCGAGTACGTTTCGGTCGTCGTCTCTTGGGCGTAGTCGCCGTACCAGGTCTGCTCCTTGCTCACCGTCTTCCCATCGACGGTGGTGGTCACGATCTGGTAGCCGTCCGGCGTGGTCTCAGTGGCGATAATCCTCGTGTGGAAAGTGCCATCGGCTTCCGGATCGGTCACGGCTATCTGATAGGTCGTCCTGCCGTCATGGCTTTGCAGAGTCTGGGTGACGTGGTAGATCTGAGGCACCGGCACAGGATCGTTGCCAGCGCTGATCTGCTTGTTGTACTCGTCGTAATAGAAGGTGGGTGCGGTGGTAAACGGCCAGCTTGCCGGCGTTGGAATGGAATGGTCGCCGAATGCGAACTTCACGGCGTCCACATCCGCTGCCGACCAACCATCGGTGCTGCTGTACAGGTCGGCAACCGTCTGCGCGGCCATCGCGACGTTCTTCAGGCCCACCATCTGCCAGGCGAGGAACTGAGACAGTTCACCGACGTTGTGCTCGACAAGCTGCTGAACGTACAAGCCCTCGGGTAGAGGCATGCCCTTCCAGGCGTCTTGCGTCAGCGTCTGCATGGGGCGGAGAAAGTAGTTCTGGCGACTCTTGAGGTCATTGGATATGCCGTCCACGTTGTGCGCGTAGTCAGCCGTCCCCCCGAGGCTGACCTCCACCTTGCCGCCTTGTGGAAGCCAGCCCGTCTGCGTGTTCTGAGTGGTCTGATCCCCGTAGGGGTTGTTGCTGTCTCCCATGGGTCATCTCCGACGCTGGACGACCGCTGCGGATATCAACCGCCGAACTCGCCCGCCAGTGCGCGATCGGCAGCGAAGAAGTCAATCTTGGCCTGGTCCACGTTGATGCCGAGCGTGGCGAGAGCCTGCTCGAGATCGTCCGCGTTGGTCATTGCAGTGGTGTGCCGTGCCCCGAATGCCGCGGCGGCCTGGGTTCCGGTCCACCCGTTGGCCAGAAGCTGTTTGTATACCCGGTCCAGGTCCTGGAGATGCAGCTGGGCCGTCTGCGAGTAGCCCTTGATCTCGGCCACGATCGACTCGATGATGCCCTGGTCGTAGAGGATGAGGTCTTGACCGTCGTATGCCATCGTCATCACGCTCCCGGTGTCGCAGCGGTTAGCGACGAAACCACGTGACCGCTGACCTGCCTGATCGGAGTAGCCGAGTTCTCCTCCACGGAGACGTGCTTGGCCGCGCCGGCGCCGACGATGTCGGCCATCTGCTGGATGTTGTTGAGGATGTTCTGCATGTCGGCGTGCAGCTCCGGGTACTTCGGCTGGAAGGCCTGGCCGGCTTCTCCCTGGAAGCCCGGCTGGGCAGCGACCACATCCTGCTCGAGCGTCTTCAGACGCGACGTCAGGTCGGTCACGGCCTGGGTAGCCTGCTCCCTTGCCTGTTGCATCATCTGGGGTGGGACTTGTGCTGCCATTATGGTTCACCTCGCTCGTGATGTTGCCGCGGCGCATATCCGCGACCGCCAGCAATGCGGAGTGCCGGGGGAATCATACCTGTCTCAACACATCCGGGTTGGGTCGAAACTGTAGCCCCGAATCGCGGGTCGGGACCAGATCTCACCACCGGTAGGAGTGTCATGCGTTTGAGTGAGTCGACCAGAGTGCGTCATCGCGGTTACGTTCGGATATCAGCCTGAAACACGATCGACACACCTGCGGCCGCGCGGCGATCTCCCGCGGCGATCGTAGTGCCGATTCCAGGCTCTCGTGAACCAACGGCAGGCGGGAGGGACCGGTGGAGCGTCCAGAGTGGAGTGCGGTTGGCGAGATGATCAGTGACCTCAAGCGGGCGATGTCGAGCGTGACCGACGCCCAGCGACGTATGGTCGCGGTCACCGGATCCGGCTGGTCACCGGACCGGATGATCCGGGTGGTCGTCGGGCCGCGAGGTCAGCTGCTCGACATCGAGATCGAGCCGCGCGTCCTCCGCAAGCCGGACTCGAAGGCACTCTCGGCCTCGATTCTCGCCGCGGCGAGGGCAGCCGTGGCCGACGCCACGGAGCAGACAACGGCCATTATGGACGAAAGCCTTCCGAGTGATTTCCGGGTAGACAACATCGGCGGTCTCGGTCTGGCCAGCCTCATGCAGAGCCACGACTCAGACCTGCGCCGGGAATTCGAGGCGAGCAATGGCTGAGGTACTGATCAATGGTCAGACTGAGATCTTGAAGGCGGCAAAAAAAATCTCCTCCCAGGGTGAAGCGCTCACCGCCGACGTGCAACAGATCAATAACAGGATCACCAGTCTGGAGAACGATCCGTCGACGTTCCCTCTTGACGAATATTCGAAGCCGTTCTTGAAGACGGTCTACCACAAGTCAATCCCCACTGGCCCGGACGCCTCGGGACCGGCGAACGCCGCCATTCAGGGCATGGGCGTCAAGATCGGTGAACTCGAGACTCAACTCGGTCAGGCGGCCGCAGACCAGGTCGTCACGCTCACCGCCTACGACGAAGAACTCGGCGCCTGGCTTCGTAGACAGCCCCATGACGAGTCTGACGCATGACCTGGTAACGAACCAGCGCGATTCGCGCGGACCTCGCCGAGCGCGGTCGGTGTCCGCCGATGAGTGAATTCGACGAGTTTTTCGCCGAGATGAAGGAATGGTTCGACGAGGTTGACAAGACCGTTCCGGGGGTGGCGGACGCGGTCTGGGGGCTCGTGGTCGGTCACATTCCGAAGCAGGATGAACAGAAAATCTACCAGCTGTCGGAACAGTACGGACTCGGGGCCCAAAAGGTCTTACAGGCGGCCAGCGACGCTCGTGACTACGGAGATCCCATTGTCAGCGGACGCAGTGGGGCGTCGGCCGCGCGGTGGAACCAGGAATGGTTTAAATATCTCGGCGACATGAACAATGTCGGGAATGGCTACTCGTCGATGCAGTCGGCGACGTATCAGTTCGGCATGCACGTCGAGCAAATGAAGTTCGTGGTCATAGTCAATATGGTCATATTGGCTATCATGATTTTTTTCGCCATCCTGAGCTCACTGCTCTCGGCCGGGATCACGCTGGCCACCATCGGAGGCGCGATTCTCGCGTTCGGTCGGGCGATCCTGGCGGCGGCAGCGAACACGTTGGCCCGCATTCTCGCCATCCGGTCGATATCGCTCATAGCGATTCGCGCCGCGGCTATAGAGGCATTCAAGGTTGCGGCACCGGCGCTGGGCAGAGCCCTGCTCAACGCGTTGGCATCGATATTGCGGGCGCCCGGAATCGTATTGTCGACGGTCGGTCGGATGCCCTCGATGGTGTTGTCGTCGGTGGAACGCCTGCCTGCCGCGCTTGGAGCAAGCCTGAGCCGTACGCCAGCGGTGTTCACGAACTACGTGCTCCGTGGCCTGGGTACGCGCATGGCCATTGGTGCCGGAATCATGGGTGGGGTAGATCTCGCCGGCCAACTCTGGATGCTCCGCCGGGGACGCCCGCTCAATTTGCTCGAGGTGGCCACCGCGGCCGGCGCCGGCTCGATTTTCGGAATCATGGCCGGCCCCTTGCCGATGCAGGTCGCTCTGGGTGCGACCGCGGGCGGGCTGGCAGCGCTCTTCCAGGACGGCGTGAACTACATTGCCGCCGGAGGCCGCGACCCCGAGGGCAACCCGTTGGAGGTGCACCTGCTCCGCGACGCACTCCATGGCGTGGCCCAGGGCGCCGTCCTGGGCTTCGCCTTTGGTGCGATCTCCGCGCACCACACCCAAACAGTCACGCTCGATCATCCGGTCGACCTCGCGACCTTCGTGGAGCGATATGTCGATCCAGACGCGCTCGTGGCGTTGCGCATTCCCGGCGCCAAAGATCTCGCGATCCTCACCGGGTCGCAGCTTGCCGATGTGCTGGCGCATCCCAACCAGCACCCGCCGCAGCTGGTCGAGGTGGCTCAGCGAACCTACATGCTTCAAGGCGACCAAGTCTACGGCCGGCCCCCACCGACCGGTGGCGCGGCTAATAGCCAGGTCGTCGTTCGCAGCGTGCACCAGTATCGTGCGCCGACGCTCGCGGAGCCCACCCTCGTCGAGGGCCCCGAAGTGCTCAGTGCCAGGCTCGTTGAGGGGCACCCGATCGAGCTTCGATTCACGGAGCTCCCGGTCGGTGATCTCCCGGTGGTGGAGATCCGCCCGACCGCGGAGGGCGGCTCCGGCGTCCAGTCCATGAGGGACGCCATCCTTAATCTCGCACCCGAGAAGCGTACGGACGTGCGCCAGCTTTTCCTCGACGAGGCCGAGGCAAGCCGGCTGCAGATTCAGGAGCTGGGTCCACAGGCCAAGCTCGAGGCCCAACTAGAAAGCCTTCGCCAGGACTACCTCAAGAAAGACGACGCGCTCGACGCATACCGCCAAGAACGAGACGCCCGAATCGAAGCCCAACTAAAACAGGAACACGCCGAACACGAGGCATTCCAACAACAACTTCGCGACAATCAACTATCAAGAGACCCGAAGCTGGAGGCGTACCGCCAAGAACGAGACGCCCGAATCGAAGCCCAACTAAAACAGGAACACGCCGAACACGAGGCATTCCAACAACAACTCCGCGACAATCAACTATCAAGAGACCCGAAGCTGGAGGCGTACCGCCAAGAACGAGACGCCCGAATCGAAGCCCAACTAAAACAGGAACACGCCGAACACGAGGCATTCCAACAACAACTCCGCGACAATCAACTATCAAGAGACCCGAAGCTGGAGGCGTACCGCCAAGAACGAGACGCCCGAATCGAAGCCCAACTAAAACAGGAACACGCCGAACACGAGGCATTCCAACAACAACTCCGCGACAATCAACTATCAAGAGACCCGAAGCTGGAGGCGTACCGCCAAGAACGAGACGCCCGAATCGAAGCCCAACTAAAACAGGAACACGCCGAACACGAGGCATTCCAACAACAACTCCGCGACAATCAACTATCAAGAGACCCGAAGCTGGAGGCGTACCGCCAAGAACGAGACGCGCGAATCCTCGCGAGCATTGAGACGCGCGAGCCGTCGGCCAGTGCACGGCTGGAGGCTGCGGAGCGGCGACTGCAGTGGGCCGAGGACGGACTCTCACTTCTTGACCAAGCACTGTCCGAGAGCGGCCGTATCGAGGGATCTGATCAGTCCGTTCTCCGTGGGTTGGAAAGCCCGGTCCAAACAGAACCGCTGGGCTCACAACGTTTAGAGCCGCAACGTCAGGCGCAGTGGGAGGCCGAGCAACAGGCCCGTGAGCAGTTACGGCACATGCCCGCTGAGCCCAAACCACCGAAAGTCAGGGTCAGCGAGGTCGAAATCGACTCCTGGCTCGACCGAGAGCTTCGGCGAATCGAGGACGACAAACTGGCTGCGCTGCTGGCCGACGATGCGGGCGTCACGTCGCCCGAGGGTAAGGGTTCGGAGTCGACCGAGCCGCGCTGGACCCTTGAGCTTGCCGACCTCGACGTACGATCAACAGATGCGATCAGCGAGGTTGGGTCAGACGCTCTCGCAACACCACCGCACCTGTTCACCGACCCGCACGCATTCGTGCCTCCCAACGAGGGCACATCGCGGGCCACCGCGTCAACCGAGCGCCCGCCGACCGGCCCGCCGAGTGAGCGGCCACTCTCACCTTCGAACGAGCCTGGGTCCGCCACCGTACGATCGCCGCAACCAGTAACCGAACCGCCCGACGTCGATCCGGCGCAGCCACGACCAGAGGAAGAGAACCGGGCGGTACCGATCGGCTCTGTGCCGTCACCGTCCGGCGACGTCTCGCCGGGCGCCGGGCTGGCGAGCGCCGCGTTCGGTGTGACCCCGGCGATGATCTCCCCACCACCACAGGGGATATCCGCGGTCAATGTGCAGCCGCTCGGCGGCGCCGCCGCACCGGGGCTGCTTCCGGAGGTCGTTGCTCCGCTGCCGCAAGGATTCTTCCCTGACACGACATCGCAATCCCCGACGACGGCCCCGTTCGCGCCCACCACATCAGCGCAATCGCCGGCATCACCCCCCACACCAACCGAGGCGCCGGCCCCATCGGCGCAGGCTGACCAGAGCCGCCCCGAGGCAATAATGCCGATCCCGCTGTCGCCGCCGCAGCCAGGCTCACACCCGCCGGCACCGCCACCACCAGATTTCACGCTGTCCGACGGCACCGCCGTTGTGGCTCAGGTCAGCGCATTCGGCGGGGCCGGTCCGAACGACGTTCAGGTGCAGGTCATCACCACGATCGTCCAGGACGGCGTCAGCACTGACATCTCCAACAATCTGTCTATTGTGGATGGCCAGATCGCGGTTCAGGACTCGCCTCAAGCTCGTGTCCCGATTGCCCCCGGTCAAATCCCAGAAACCGTGATCCATACCGTCACCATTTCGGACCCCGCCGCACCTCCGCCCGGCCCTGCCGGGCTACCCAACGTGGGGCCTGGCGGTAACCCCTACGAGGTCCGCGTTCCTGGCCACCACCCGGGTGTCGTCATCACACCGCCTCTCATCGAGCTCCAATGGGTGTGGCGGAGCGGCAACATGTACCTGCAGCACCTAGTCAACGGCGACGTCGTTCGCGAGGACGTCCTGATCGAGAACTCAGCACCCCCGGGTGAACCGTTCCCGCATTTGCTCCGCTTCCGGCCGGGCGAAGACGTCATGTACGCCTATCTGCCGGCGGGGGAAGTGCTGCTGGCGCTGCGCCACGACAACGGCAACATCACCGTCCACGTCGTCGGCCCAGTCGACTCCCTACCCGACGACATTGAATTTGAAGAATGGACTGCCCAACGGCCCGACAACGTGGGCCCTCCGTTGTATTCCTACCGTCTGCCGAACCGCAGACGAACGGGAACGTCCGACCCTCGGGTGACCGCGACGGTGGTGGCGGGTACGTGGGTGGCTGGGCAGTTGCGCACCGATCCGGACCCGCAGCAGGTGTTGGCGTCGGTGCGGCGTCGGCTCGACGAGTATCTTGCCTCCGACGTGGCCGACCCGGTCGTGGCCGACATTGAGCTGTTGGCAGCTGGCGAGGGGCAGGTTCGGATTCGGGTGCAGTTCCAGCGGGGCGGGGATGCCGTTGAGGTAGCCGTGATGGCGGGGCCGTTGCCTGGGCTGCGGGCCCAAACGCAGATCATCGACGCGCAGGGCCGCCGGATCCAGGTCATGTTGTCTGACCGTCATCCCGACAGCCCGGATCTGATCGGCACCCTCCTGCACGAGCTGTGGGAAGTAGACCGCCTCGGCCAGCACCGACCGTGGCGGGCCGCTCCCCCACCCGATGTGCTCACCACCTCAGACACAGCACCAGCCGCCGACGCGCCGCTGTCCGGCCACGACACCGGCGGCCTAGGCGATGTCTTCTACCTGGTCAATCAACTAGCCTCCACTGTGGATGCCGCGATCGCCGACCGTCTCATCGCCGACCTCGAAGCACACCTAGCACACCTGGGGCTAGCCCAACCCGGACATGAGATCCGATGGCAGATCACCGACGCCGCCCAGATCAACCTGGACCTCATCTCACCCGCCGCCCGGCAGCTCTACTTATCGCTACGCTCCCCAGGCTGGCAAGCCGCCACCCGCGGCGAGATCGGGCGCCAACACACCGCCGAACCCACCCTCGCGACGGGGACGGCCGAGGAAGAGCTGCGCAACGCGTTGGCGCGGTTGGCCGAGGTGCGGGTGCGGATCGGCGAATACCGCGATGCGCATCCCAAGGTGGGTGGGGTTTCGCGGTGGCTGCGGGAGCTGGAGGCGATGGAGGGTGCCCTGAGTGCGGCTCAGCAGGCACCCACGGATACGTCGCTGGCGGCGGCGAGCAGGCACGCCGCCGAGCTTGGGCGTCTTGTGGCGGCGGTCGAGGTGGCGCAGCACCTCGACGGGGTAGTCGAGGTGGCCGCCCAGGTCCGCGGCTCGGTCCGGGGCATGTCGGTGCTGGTCGGCGTGGATGTGGTAGCTGAGCGGGGCCGGGGGTGGGTGAGCACATTTGTGGACGGCGCGGCGTCGCCTGGTAGCCCGGCGGGGGATCGGGTGCTGCGCACGGCGCGGGCGCAGGTGCAGGTGGCCGCGTCCACCCGCCGCTACGATGTGTCCCGGCGCCCGCCGCGGGTTGTGCTGCATTTCCCGAACGGCGTGGATTGGGCGTTGGCGAAGCGGCTGTACGCGATGCGGGCGTTTGACCCGTGGACCGGTCAGCGGCTGCCCTTGGCCCGCCAGCCGGAGGTGGTCATCGTCGGGGAGGTGCGTTCTGCTGCGGCGGGCTCCGCTGCGGCGACCTCGCCGGAGACCGCCGAAGCTTCCGGCCTGGCGTCCGAGAATGCGCGGGGTCGGGACTCCTCGCGGTCGCCCCTGGTGATGACGGCGGCGGTGTTGCGGACGGAGGTCGCGAAGGCAGCGGGAACCGCCGTGCCGGCCCGCGCCGAGCTGGCCCAGGCACTGGCAGCGCAGGCGGGGGCCCAACAGCAGGTCGATGCGCGGGTGATGTGGGTCAAGTGGCTGGCGGCCCGGCTGACCGTACTTGACGGGCTTGCGGCCCCTGACGATCGAGTCGTCAGGGCAGTTGCCGATGCGCTGGATTTGCCGGAGAGCTTGGTCCGGTCGCTGGCCCTCGACCCTGACGCGTTGCCCGACCCGCCGCCGAGGCTGGCGCCGGCGGTGTTGGAGTTGTCGCGAGTCGAGACGTTGCGGATGGTCGCCGACCATTATCGGGGCCTGCGGGAGCGGCTGGAGGCGGCTACCACGGCGTTGGAGCAGGCCGAGGCGGCGTTGGAGCGGGCTCAGCGCGACGCCATGGCTGCGATCGACCAGGCCCGGGACAGGGCCGTCGCCAATGGGTGGCTTTCCGACCGGGCCGCGCGGCGGATCACCTCCGGCCCGCGCGCCGAGCTGCTCAGCGTTGTGGTCCGGCCGGTGTACGACTCGCGCCTCGCGCCCGTTACGGTCCCCGAGCGGCTGCCCGGTCTGTCCTGGCCGGGGCTGCGCGACTGGGTGGGTGTCCGGCGCGCGTTGGTGGACGTGGTGCGGCGCTCGGAACCGGCGCGTCGTGCGGCTGAGGAGACGTACCTGCGGGCCGTTGGCGAGTTGACCCAGGCGCGCTACTCCCTGGCCGGCGAGCTTGGTCTGGGGGTGTCGTCCGGCGGGGGGATTGGTCAGGCGCTGCGCGCGCGGCGTCTGGGGGCTGCGCATGTCTCTTTGCCGGTTACCGAGTTGCCCGTCACCGAGGGGTCGATCCAGCATCAGGCGACCGTCGGTGCGGTCCAGGATGGGCTGGACACGGCTGTCGAGGCGTTGCTCACCGCGCAACATGCGCGTGAACAGGCTCATCGCGAATATGTCGACGCGGTCCGCGACGCGGTCATGGCGGCCAGCGCGCGGGGCCTGTCGAACCGGCAGATCGGTCAGTTGACCCGGCTCTCCTTCGACGCGGTCACCGCGATCACCAGAAGGCCCGAGCAGCTGCCACGCCAGACGCTTCCCGTCGTTGACAGGGTGGTGGGCTCAACCGAGGCGCTGTCGCGACTGACGCGTCGGGAACGCCGAGCTACCGCCGCGCGGCGGCGTTTCGAGGCGCTCGACGCGTCCAGCCCTGGCTTTAACGCGGACCTCGATGCTATGGGGGTTTCCCCGCGAGTAGCGGCGAGGATCGGCCAGCCACGCCGCGGTGACTATTTCCACGACATTCACATGCATCCCGAGGGCTACGACGCGGGACGTTACGTCCGGTACCGGGATCCCCACCGCTACTTCACGACTCAGGCGGCATCCGGACTGATGGTGGAGTGGCTTCGCAAGGAGGGCCGCGACACCGTGGTCATCGGGTCACCCATTCCGCAACGCGGGATGGGTCTCGCCGCGGCGGGCGGTGCCTACTACTACGCGTTGATCAACTCCCTGCGGATGGGCCTGCTTTTCGGCCGGCAGATGCTCGAGATGCACGGCAAGTTTTCCGACGTGCGGTTCTTCGACTTCTGGGAAGGGCTGCTGGCAGAAGAGTTGAGGTGGAGGTGGAACCCGGGGATCTCTGGTTTGCGGGTGGATGTCCCAGGGGTTGGCGGCTATGTGACGGGCATGGCCGTCATGCATCCGGAGATCGCCGCGTTCCTGGCCGAGACGACGTTCGCGAAGGAGGCGGTCCAGCCACTGCTTGGCCGGCAGTCGGGCGAGGTGCTTAACCCCGGCTGGGTCGACCACGTCGGTCAGCTTCTCGCCGCGGCGGCACTGGTCAGGCAGGATCTGGCGTCCGGCCGGCTCGCCCGCGAGGCGTTGCCGGCCAGCCTGGTGGCCCTGTTCCCGCAGGATGGCAGCCCCAGCGGCCTGGCCGAGCTGGACTTCTACGACGCGCTCATGGCCAGCTCCGACCAACTGCGGGCGGCGCTGCGCACAGCTGGGCGAACCGACCAGGCGGCTGCCCTGCCCACCGCCGTGGCCGAGATGTACAACCCCAACCTCGTCGAGCTGCTGACCACGATCACCAGGACCGGGCAGGTGCTGCTTGTGCACCACGACGCTGGCCTGGCCAGGCTGCAACCCAACGGCCTGTACCGGGCCGGCCCGCCCGACGAACGCAACCTCATGCCCATGGCGGCGCTGCTGAGGCAACAACGCTTCCGCGACGCGAACGTCGTCTGGGCGCACCTGGGCACTGGGAGCTGGACCACGCTCACGGTCGAGCATGTTCAATGGCTGCGGTACCTGCTCGACACCACGGCGGTGGACCTGGACATCTCGTGGAACGTTGTCGAGCAGCACATCCGAAGCGATCCCGCGGTCCGGGACGCGGTCAAGCAACTGATCCTGGACTACCCCGACCGGATCATTTTCGGCACTGACGCGCTCAAACCCGAGCCGGGCGGGCATTACCTGCGTCATTTCACCGACATGAGCCCGCTGCTGGCAGAGATAGAAGCCATGCCCGGCGGGCGGGAGGCTGTCGCGCGGCTGCTTCGCCGGAACTTCGTGGACCTGCACGCCGATGCGCAGCAGCGGGTGTCCCGCTTCATTTTCAACGAGGTCAGCTCCGGCGCGTGGGATGAGTTCATCCGCCAGTTTGATCCACGGCGGCAACACATAGTTCGGGACTGGATGTCGCGCATGCACGCCGAGGGCTGGACCCCGGACCCGGGCTACCAGCCGCAGGGGCCCGGCAACTGGCGGGACAACCCCCAGATGCGCTCCATGATCGAATGGCACGCCGCATCCAACCTAGCCACCGCCGCCGGCTACAGGTCACCGAGGATGCTGCGCTACGGATTCTTCGTCGGATTGCGTGACCTGGGCCGCGACGTCGGCCAGGTCCTGGCCGAGTTCCGGCAACGGCGGCCGCGGCGCGGGTTGCCACCACTGACTGACGCGGACGCGGTGCTGGCCACCCCGGTCACCAGAGACGCGTTAATCGCGGCGGCCGCCGCCCGGGAGTTCACGGCTGATCTCTCGGACGACGTGCGCGGCGACCGGGTCGCGTCGGTGCTGGCCGCGGTGGAGCAGACCGAACGCGACCAACGCGAGGCCCGCGCCGAGATCGCGAGGCTGCGCCGCACGCTGCGCAAGAGGGTCATGATCGGCGCGGCGACGGTCGCCGCCGGGACGGGCGCGCTCGTCGCCGGGTTGGCCCTAGCCCCGGTGGCCGCCGTGCCGCTCGGAGCGGTGATCGCGCTCAATGGCGCCGCGTTCGTGGGCCGGGGCATGCTCAACAACGCGCGCATCGCGCACACGCAGCAAATCCGGGTTATGGCCGAGGCGTTGGTTGAACGTGGGCGTCTCTCACCCGAGGCGGCGAGATGGTTCGCCGATCTGATCCGCGACAACATCCGCCACGACGTCAACATCGCCGGCAAGTTCAGCACCGCCCTCGCCGACACGGAGTCCGCTGTGCACGCCCTCACCGAGCAGTTCCTCACAGACTTCGACGCGATCACCCGCGCCCCGCTCGGGCCAGACGAGACCGCAGACGACCGGACGCAGCTGGCGATGGCGGAGTTTTCCAGTTGGCGCGACATGGTCAACCGGGAAGTCGGCGGCACGGTCGACTCGATGAACCGGCTCAACCCCCACGCCGGGCTGCTGGGCCGGGTGTTCAACACCGCCCTCGCCGGCACCTGGTTAGCCAACCTGGCCGGGCACGTCTTCCTCGCCGCCACCACCGGCGGCCTCAGCGCCGTCGTGGCCGCCTCGTACGCGCTCGTGGACACGATCTTCCTTTCCGGGACACTCGCTAACGCGGTCGCCGGCTGGGCCGGGTACGACAGCAGTCTCCGGCCGTTGCACCGGTTCATGCAGAACGCGCTCGGGTTCCCGGCGCTCACTGTGGCGAACGCGCTGCTGACTGCGCATAGCATCGGCGACGGCCACTGGCTGATGGCCGTATCGGCGGCCACGCTCACCTACGCCACCTACTACATCTCAAGAATGGGCATCGCGATCGAGATGAAGCTTGGCCGCCCAGGCTTGCGCTATGGACCCGCAGCCAGCTACATCGCAAGCTCATCACTGGCCGGGCTGGGCATGATGGCGCTCAGCCCAGACCCCGTCACCGCCACCGCCGCCACCGCCCTCAGCCTATCCGGACCCGTCATCTACCTCGCCAAAGGTGCCTGGGATCGCTGGCACAAGAAGAAGAGACGCCCCGTCGAGTACGCAGGGTCAGAACGCCGACAGCTCCGGCCGATCGGCCCCGTCTCAGATTCGAATCCGTAGGTGGCGACACGCCACAGTGGACCAAATGCGCACGGGTGCCTTCCGCGACAAGGACAACGCCGGATTGATAGACTCTGATCGTTCTTGTTGGAAAGGCACCCGTTCGGTGAAGAGGATACGTATGTTTGGCGGGGCGGGTCGAGATTGCGCGTTGGCTTATCATAGATCTCCCCGTAGGTCGGTTCGTTGCCTCATCTGAGAACCCTCCGCGTGCGGCGCGTCGCTGCGGGTGGGGCGGCTGTGTCGCTTACGCCCGTTTCATGGGGTTGGCGATGAGCCAACGCACGGCGGTGACCAGGGCGAAGGCGCAGGAATATGCGCGAGCGAGCCGGGTTGGGAAGACCCAGATCCTGGACGGGTTGGTCGAGCTGACTGGCTGGCACCGCGACTAAGCGCGGGCCGCGCTACGCGGGGCGCTGACGGGGAAGGTAGTCAACCCGCGCGGTGGTGGACGGGGCCCGGTGCACGCGCAACTGCCGCAGTCCCTGCGGTGTCCACACTGTCTTGTCGACGTACCGGAACGGCGCCGCCTTGAGAAATCCTGTGAGCGCTCACGTAATTCCCGGCCTGAGCACTCTGGCGCTCACGCAATACTTGAGCGTCCACAAGAAATCCCTCATAGACTGCCCAGGCCGCCCACTTGTCCAACGCGGCGATCGAGCGTCGCCATGTGGCCACCGACACCTGCCGATCCCCGGGTGTGCGCAACGCGCCACATCATGAAACAAGATCACGAGCAAACATAACGGTCGAGGAGGACTTCCAGACCGGGAAAGGCCACTTTGGACTCGACCACAGCCAGGTCCGTCCCTACCCCGCCCTGCGACGACACATCGTCCTCGTAATGGTCGCGCTCGCGATCTGCGCCGTCACCGCATCCGCCATGCGCGCCAAGACCTCCACCCTGCCACCAGAACCGGCCACGCCCGACGACAGCCCACCCCGACGACCCCCGCCTCATCGCCCAAACCGTCGTCGAGTTCAAGCGACTACTCAACCTCGTCAACAGAACCTGGCGAAATTGCCACGCACCATCTACATTGGACCTGGTGGCGACGTCGACACCAAGCCCGAGCGTGCTGGCACCACCAACGGACACGGCTACGCCGCCAAGCCGAAACCTCATGATCGACCTAAGTGCGGCTGCCGTACTAAGCAAATCGGATCACCGCAGATCAGAGGACACTCTCACTGCATCTGCACGCCGATTCGGACCTCACCGACCGAGCTTGGTCCACGGATTCAGGCTTAGATCTTAAGCTTCATCTGGGGCATCACCGATGGACGACTGCAGCTCCAACACCGCTGTTCCAGGGAGGGTGAGTTCGGCGCTTGTGCCCGGGTTGACGCAAAGCACATGCTGCGCACCCGGCCAGTTGTTCAACACATCCAGGAAAGGCACCCGAATCCATGGCGGATTGACTGACGCCACGCGATCCAACACGTGAGTCGAGCTGAACACGGGGATCACCGGTGTGTCGGCGCCACGCACGATCCACCATGGAAAGCCGCTGTCAGCAATCTGCCGGGGATCCGCTACCGGCCGGGACGTCGGAACTACCACGTCCGAGTCAACCAGTGCCGACAAAAAACTATCGAAGTCCAAATCTGCAACGGCGACCATAAGCCCTAGCTCAAGCTCATTCGCGGAATCTTCGTTGATTGCCGCCGCCGCCAGATCCTCGTCGCCGCCCAGCTCCTCCAGGCACATCCGCCTGACCTCGGCGAGCGCCCCGTCGACCGCGGCGTCGAGCACATCATCGACGGGGACCAGGTCCTGCTCGCCCGCGGCGAGCTTCTCGACGTCTGAAAGCGGCACGAGTACGCCGATCGGGAGGCCGGGATTGACGACGAGTTGGCAACCGGGGTCAGGGTACCTCTCCCGAAGGCCAGCGAGGTCGTAGCTCTCGTAGCGACTCGCCAAACCACCAAGAACCCAGAATAGGGTCACCGGAGAAGTGAATGCCACCACTTCATTCAGGTTCGCTTTTGGCAACGTCTGGGGCCGTGTCTCAGCACTGCCCTCAGAAAGTGTCGGCACATAGAGGATACTCGATTTCAGCAGCTGTCCGTACCGCATGCCATCGCTGGCTTCAACCGCAGCCAGCATGTCACGTTCGTGCTGGTTGGCGGGCTGCCATCCTGATTCCACGTTGACCACCTTAGAATCACACTTTCGCGGAGATCCGCGCGGTCAGGGCACGGTGACACGCACGTCTCGATCTCTTCCATCCGAAGCGCGCGCGCTGCAGTTGTGTACCGGATCTACCGTAAGCCCGAAGCGCACCCGCCACCACATCCACATCACGCAAACCAATCCACCCCCGATCCACCCCGGCTAATCTCGGCGCAGGCAGATCTCCTCCTCGGCCCCTGTCCGCCTCCACCGTTCAGGGTGTCTCATCCACCACCAGCACACCGTCGGTGCCGGCCAGCACGTTCGCGACCAAACGCAGCAGAGCATCGCGCAGCGTACTAGTCGGCGCTCAATCGGCGAGCGGGCGCAACCAGCGTTTCCCGATAGAATCGAAGCATTGACTCAAGCTGTTCTTTGCGGAACCGATCCGGATGGGCCGCGCGCATCGCTCGGCCTCGGGCGGAACCGAACGACTGCGGCGCGACGCTGTCGCTACCCGCGGGGATGAACTTGAGCACCTCCTCCAAGGCCGTGACCGCGTCGACTGCCGCATCGTGCGCGAGAGCGGGCTGATCTGGAATCCGCAACGCTTGGGCGGCGGCCACCGCCGCACGCTGGCTCAGTTCGTAGAATTCGTCGGGATCAATGATGCTTGATTGCTTCGAGCCACCGAAGGCGGGCGGGGGCACGGGCGGCTCGATCATGGTGAACTCGAAATGCCGCCCTGTCCCACATTGCGGACACGAACCGTGGTAGATCGAGACCGACCCGGCCGGCCCCTGCTGCATCTCGTGGCGCGACCACGGAAACTCTGCTTCACCACATGCGCATGAGTGAAGGTCCATGTAGAGGTGGCACTCGGCAGGACCGCGGGCGAAGAGCGTACTCGCGGGTGGATCTCCGTACGTCTGGGCGTCTATCGGCCCAACCTAGCCGACGGAGGACGGCGGCACATGTCATCCTTCAGGGGACAAGTGAGAGGCGTCGTTGACCGTACGGACGGCGATGCCACCTCGCCGGTTGCGGCCTCACGGACCACCGCGCCGTAGCCAGCGCCCCGGGTTGCCGCGTGCCGCCGTCGGGCTTCGACGATCATGAGCAGGCGCCGGGCGACCGCACCCATACCCGGCACCGGGTGAGCAAGTCCCTGCCGCGCCCCGACCGGGTCTGGCGTGGGGAGGCCTGGACAGGCACGCACGAGCAGTGGCTTGCCGGACAATGCTTCGACGAGTCTGCCCTGCGCAGTAGGTACGGGCACTACCGGGCGGTGTTGGCCGCACGCTACGACCGCGCTGGCCGCGATCGAGGCCGACCTGTCGTACTGGTACGCCCACGGACCATTCGTCGAGGCGGTGACCCGGCTGGCCACCTACCACGCTATCGCCCGCCTGGGCGCGCTGACCATCGCCAGCGAAATCGGGGACTGGCGCCGGTTCCCGGCGGCGCGCACGATCATGGGATTCACCGGTCTGGTTCCCTCCGAGTACTCCCCGGTGGCGTCGCCGAGGAACGCGGTGACCTGAGCATTCTCTATCCGCTCGGCCGTGCCGGCGTGCTGTCGCTGCACGCCCACCGCGGCAAGGCTCGACTTCAGATCGCCGGTGTCGTCGATGGTGAATACGCCGTCGGGGTCGCCAGCTCGTCCACGACCAAGCCTCGAGGGTCGTCACGCACGGTGTCGGCTCCCGACGCCGCCTCGGCCAGCAGCCGTTGCTGCGCTGCGTGCTGGCGTGTCCCGCCTGCTCAGCCAGCTGCCAACAGGACCGGGTGTCCACATCGGAGAGCAGCCCGAGCAGCCAGTCCCGAGCGGCTCTGCGGGGCTCGACCCGCTTGAACCAGCCGGCGAATCGGGCTGCCGCGGAGCCGAACGACTCCATCCACGCACAAGGGTTTACGATGGCGCGGGCGGCCATGGCACGGGGTGAGACTGTCCACAACAGACCATGGTTCTGCGATGGGTGTCTCTAGCCCGCACGACGCGCCATCGATATCTGATCATGACCGACGGGCAACACTCATCGACAATGATCTAGACTGCGAAGTGGGACTGTGCTACTAGTTGCCACCGACGGGCCGCGCTCGTATGTTCGATGCGTCCGGGTCGCGTCGTTCAAAAGCACGACAGAGAGGTGGCCATGCTTCGTGTCGCCGTCATCGATGATCACCCGGTGGCCCGCCACGGCATCGTCGCGATTCTGGCGGCGTTTGACGACCTCACGGTCGTATCATCGGTGTCCGCCCCGGGGGAGCTTGCGCGCGGTGAGAACGGCTCCGTCGACGCGGACGTCGTGCTCCTCGATCTCTACCAGGCGGATGGTCGGCCGGCGCTGTCGGCCGTCACGGATCTCTCCGCGCACGCCCCGGTGCTGATCGTGTCGGCGTCCCGCGCTCCAGCCGACGTACTCGCGGCGATGCAAGCCGGCGCCTCGGGGTACCTGACAAAGCATGCCAGCGAAGAGGCCTACGCCGACGCTCTCCGGTCGGTGGCCGCGGGCGGGTTCTACCTGTCGGCTCAGCTGGCGGACCTCATTCAGGCCGCGACAATGGGCAAGCCGCCGGGGCGGCCGCACGAGGGCTTGTCGCCCCGCGAGCAGCAGGCGCTCGGCTTTATCGCCCAAGGCTTCACCCACCAGCAGACGGCTACCCGGATGGGAGTCTCGAAGGCAACGGTCGACACGTACATCGCGCGGATCCGAACCAAGCTCCAGCTCGGCAACAAGGCTGAGCTCGCGCTGGCCGCCCTCCGGTTCCTCCCGCAACCTCCGAGCCACGAGGTCTGACGACGAATCCACCGCCACGGCCGCTACGGCCAGGTGACCGCGTCGAGGAAGAGTGCCGTGTCGGTGTTGCTAGGGTTCTCGTGCATCTGCAGGCCTACTCGGATCGCCGAGCCCGAATACCCCGTCGGCGTGAAACTCAACTGAATCCACTGACCGCGCTGTCCGATATCGGTCATCGGGGCCATGTGCCAGACAAATTTACTGTCTTGTATGTAGAGCTTGGCCGCCACCGTGGACGTCGTGTTCGCCGGCACCAGCACCGAGGCGGTGACGGTCTCGCCCGAGGCGGGTCCGTCGGGTGTGCCAACCGACACGTGTGGATAGTCGCCGTTGCTCGCGGAGACGAAGGTGATCTGCAGCGCCTTGGCCCCGTCCTGCCCGCCGGCCGCGTTGCTCGTGACCAGCGAACGCACACTGCCTGTGCTCGACCAACCAGCCAGCGTTTCGTCCTCGAATGAGAAACGCGGTGCCGCGCCCGCGGATGTGGTGGCCGAACCGGCCGGCGACGGAACCGGCCCAGGGCGCTGAGTGATCTGCGTGACCGTCAGCGTCGGATTGAGAATCGTCACCGACCCATTCGGCGTCGCGGTCTGGGTTGACTGCGGTGTGGTCGTGGCGGGCCTCGTTGACGTTGTCGGCGTACTGGGCAACGGGCCGCCGCCGAAGAACTCGACGAACTTGTCCCTGAAGGCCTGTCCCTGCGTGGTGGCGGCTCCGTTGGTGCTGGCTAAGGGGGTCAGGCCTTCGACGTCGAAGTGGTATGCGCCGAAGACATCCGCGTCGCGTAGTTCCTGGATCGCCTTCAGTGTCCACTCGCGAATGAACTGTTGGTTGTTGAGCTTGCCGTCGCCGGTGAGGTTTGGGTTCCAGTTCCACTCCGTGCTCCACACCGGCACCGTGGTGCCGATCGTCTCCTGCATGATGGCACGCGCGGAAGTGATGTCGTTCGTCCAATCGTCGATGTTCGTGAGGCAGACCTGCGTCGATGCGCTCGACGGACAGGTGTAGGTGTGCCAGGTGACGAAGTCCGGCTTCGGGTTGGCGTTCTGCAGGAACGTCCGCGTGTAGCTCGGGTTGAACTCAAACGTCACCGGCCCGCCGAAAAGGGCCCTCGGGTCTCGCTGCTTGAGTGCGGGCACGACCTGGTTCCACTTCTGGACGTAGACGTTCGGGTCGACCTGGTTCACCGGATCAAAGAACGAGTCCGGCTCGTTGCCCCATTCGTAGTAGATCTCGGCGGCCGGGTCGGTGAAGGTGCTCCTGACAAGGTCGATGACCGCCAGGTCGTCGTTCAGTAGTTCCGGGTCCTTGGGGTTGCGCAGGATGACGAGTGGAACGAGACCCATCGCCTTCGTCAGCTGCACCGCCTTGGTCAGCTCGGCCAAGTTGGCGATTCCCGGCTGGACGGAGCTGGGTCCCCGCACCGGCATGCGGAGTGTCTTCACACCGACGTCGAGCAGGCCCTGCCGGAACTCGGGGTCGTTGAGGAACTTGTCGCTGTTGACAGAGCCCGGGTTCAACACCAGATTCGTGCCAAAGAGCAGTCGCGATGGCGCGGCCGCCTGTGCCGCTGACACGGTGACCAGAACGAGGCTGGCTGCGACCGCGGTGGTAAGACCGCCGAGCGCGACCGCGAGCCAGCGCCTGGTCACGAGGCGGGTTCGACCGCGACGGTAGCGCGAAAGAAACGACTGCCTCCGTGACGGGCTACTCGTGGACACCGCGATTCATGCCCCTTCTCGGCCGCTGCGGTCGACACCGCCTTAGGGCGTGTCGCGTCACTCGCCGGGCCGATGGCACACGCGCCACGGATGTGGTCGCGAGCGAGTAACACGATCTGCATCTCGACCATGCCGCACGCCGATGCGGTGGGCCAGTCATGCGTTAATGGGACGCCCGGAAGTCTCGGGGTGCGACCCATGAGGTGCGAAGAGTCGACGCGCCGATGCTTGACAGTCCACTTAGGCTGCATTGGCAGGCTATGGTGCCGGACGAGCAATGGTGCGAAGCTTCAGGTCGAGCTTTCACGCAAGGAACGGCACGAGATGGTGGTCACGACGGAGAGCACTGTTGCCATCAGGTCGGACGTCGCGAGTGCGCGCACCCGCGCCGAGCGCACGCTCGCCGTGGTCGTCGCGATCTCCCGGGGTGGTTCTCTGGTTGTCTTGGCGGGGTCGTTGGCGGGGGCGCACTCGGAGGGTCGCGCCGTGCCGTTGGCGGTTCTGACCGCCATCGCCGTCGTCGGTACGGTCGGCCTCATCACGTCGTGCGTGGTCTCTGGTCAGGTCAGCGTGCGATGGGCGGGGTTCGACGTGATCTGCGTGATCACGGCGATCGTCCTCTCCGACCTACCGGTGATCTTGCCGGGTACGCCGGACCTGAGTCCTTTCTACAACTTCAGCGTCGTGGCGGCGATCTGCTTCGGCCTGCCTCGGTGGTCGTTGACGACAACCCTCATGATCGCAACGGTCCTGGTCGTGGCCAACATCAGTTGTGCGCTGCGCGCGGGCTCCGCATACCCGTTGTGGAACGCCGTGCCCGATTCGGCCACGTACGTCGGCGCTGGCGTGCTCTCGTGGGGCCTGGCACGTTTGTTGCGTCGATCGGCGCAGTCGTTGGATCGGCATCACGAGGCGGCGGTCGAGCGGGCGGCGGGCCTCGCCCGTGAACGCGAACGCGCTCGGCAGCAGCAGGAGCTCGGCACCCACCTGCTGTCCACTGTGGATGATCTAGCGGTGAGCGACGTCGTCACCGATCCGCACGTGCGTGACCAGATCCGTCGCGAGGCGGATTGGCTTCATAGAGTGGTCGAGTCCGGGCTGCCCGAGCCGGACAGCGGTTTGATCCATGCGTTGCGCGATCTAGTCGCCGAGAAGATGGTCGCGGGCATGAACATCGAGCTCGAGCTTCCAGATCGTGAGCCGGCGATCCCTCACGCAGCGGCGAGCGCGGTAGCGGGCGCCGTTCGAGAGGCGTTGACCAACGTCGCCAAGCATTCCGGCACGACGCGAGCGTCTGTGTCAGTTCGCCATGGCGTCGGGGGCGTCGAGGTCGAGGTCACGGACGTCGGTCGCGGCTACGATGTGGCGATGACGCGCAGCCGGGTCGGCCAGCGCCGGTCGATACAAGAGCGGATCGAAGCCGTCGGCGGGCACGTTACCTTCAGCTCCGAACGAGATCGCGGGACGCGGGTGCGCGTGTGGGTGCCGGTCGTTGAGGAGGACCAGCGATGATTGCCCAGCGGTCAATGTTGCACGATCGGTTCTGGGCCTGGTGGCTCGGCAGGATTCCGGGCCGGGAGCGGATAGTGCTGTCGGCCGCCGTAACCATTCGGATCGCGGGCATTGTCACCTTGGCGTACGTGTTGCCGATGGTGTGGTCGCGGTTGCCCCGACCTGGCTTGAGCCTTGCGCTCGCCGTCGGGCTCGCCGCCGAGAGCGTACTCATGATCGGCTGGTGGGTGAAGCGCCGCCGGCTCGTCGCCGCGACGTTGTGGGTTGATCTGCTCGTCAGCGCCGTCGCACTGATCATAGGCGCGGCCCTTACCGAACGGGCGGGAGCGATCGGCTGGGTGCTGTTCGCCTATCCGTACGTCATCCTGATCTCGTTCGCGTTCGGTCTGGCCTGCCGTACGCTCGTCGGCGCGCTGATCTGCGGCGTCGTCGCAGCGGCGGCGGGGATCGTCGGCTTGGCCCTGTTCCATCCCGCGCCGACCGGAAACCTCATCCTCGTCGTGCCTACCTACCTGGTGAATCCGCTCGTCGGCTGGGGATGCGCCCGTCTGCTCAGGCGGGCGGCGAATGCGTTGGAGGAGGCACGGTCAGCGGCGGTACGCGAGACCGCCGACCTCGTGACTGCCAAGCACCGAGCGCGCCTGTCGACGGCGTTGCACGACCGCGTCCTGCAGACGCTGGACACGCTTGGACGTGGCGGCGTGATCGCCGACGACGCCATGCGCCAGCGGGTCGCGGTGCAGGCGGCTTGGCTCCGCCGGTATGTGGAGACCGGCGAAGTGGACCAGTCCGAGGATCTGAGCGTGGGATTGGAGGCGGCCGCCCGGGCAGCCAACCTTGCGGGTCTGGAGGTGGAGGTATGTGACGCCCGCCTGCGTGGAGTCGACCCCTCCGCAGGCCTCGTCTCCGAGCAGCGAGAAGCGCTGATCGAGGCGACGCACCAGGCGATCGCGGCATTCGGGTCTGCCGATGGGCACATCGTCGTCCGGGCCGTTCCCGAGGGGAACGGCGTTCTCATCACCGTCTTGTCGACGGGCCGGATGGTGCCCGATCCCGACGACATCGCCGATGCGCGGGCCCGGCTGGCGTCCGTGGGTGGTCGACTGACCGTTGACTCTGCACCCTTCGCCGCGCTCTGGATGCCGGCCCACCGCGGAACCGAGGCTGGGTCGGAGCCAGCCGCTTCCGGCAGGGCGGTGACCGCCTAGTCTCAGGTGGTCTCGCCGACCCGCGATCGGTTGGCCGTCACGTTCGCCGGCACCCACAGGTCGATGTACTGAAGTTCCTCCATTCGTGGGGCACCCTCGGCGTCGATGATGCGCCGCGCGGCAGAGGCAATCTGCACGGGGTCGGGCGGCTCGGCCGAACCGCGCGCCTGCAGCGTCACCAGTGCCCCTTCTTCCTGCGGTCGCACGCTGAGCACGACAGAGTCGACCCGTCCGGACAAGGTGGACAGGGTGTGGTCGGTTGCCTCGATGAGCGCTTCCCGGGCACCGGCGCTGAGATTGTCGGTTGGATCGCGCCCGCCCGGCTTGCGTCCTCGACGGTACCTGGGCAAGCCGTCGGCTCGCGAGGCCGAGCGACAACCCGAGACCGACTGTATACGGATAGGCGAAGTAGCTAAAGCCGAACTCCTCGTTGCGGGCGATCCATGCGCTGGCGAATAGCGCGAGCGCCCCGGTCGGCAGGTCGAGGGCGAACGTGACCGGACTGACCTTCCCTGCCCCGCCCAGAGCACCAGAATGAGCAGGCTCTCGGCGGCCGGGCCGGCGGCCAGCAGTCCGGCCTCCCACGGCCGCTCGTATTGCCCCCAGACAAGCGGCAACGCGTACGTCAATTCGTCAAGCCCGGCCAGCCGCGCCGCGAATCCCACGATGAGGAGGAGGTCCGCGGGCTCGCGAAGGCGCCGGTCAAGCCACACCACGCGCGAGTGGGTCACCGACTCACCCGAGGTCGCCACCGACCGCGATGCGCTGCCGCGGCCGCGAATCCACTTCGGACTCCCGTGCTCGCAATGGCGTCACACAGCCACTCGGTCTCTGCACGGACCTTCGCTACGAGCTCCTGATCGGCCTACGTCTTTGGACAGCTTCCTCTAACGTCGGTGGCACTCCGCGACGCAGCACGTGCGCGGTTCGCGCCCACTCACGTTCGCTGGCGATATCACCGGCTCGGTGGACTGCGACCGCCCGATCGCGGTGGACTCTTGTTGCCGTCACCCGCATGAGTCGAGCGATGGGCCATGACAACAACCTCTGGAGCTGAGCTCGCCTTCATGCGCACCGCTGTCGCTGGAATTTCGGGTTGCGGGGCCACGGCCGGTGCTCGGAGGCGGCGGTGCTGTCCGGTGCGTTGCATGCCGAGGATGCGCGTCGCCGCTCGGTGGGCGAACCGCTGATCAGGCTCGACGAGCCTTGCCGTGCCCAGTTCGCGGGGGCGGGCCTGGTGACCTACCGGGTGCGCGAGGTCGGTAATCCGGTGGGGGCGAGACAGCGCCCCCGTGCCTGTCCTGTGCGATGCTGCTGCGGCATTTCGGGTTTGAGGTCCGGCGGCCCGCCGGACCTCGTCGGACTGGCCAGACCGTCCGACTCAGAATAGAGGTAGGGCGATGGCAGAGCTTCCGAGTGACGTGGCCCAGGTGCTGCGTGAGGCCGGTTCGGGCAGGGTCTCACCGGCGCGCAGCTCGCCACCGCGATCGAGTTCGTGGAAGGGGGAGGTCGGCCACAACGGCGCGACGATCGAAGCGTTTCCGGCGGCGACCGAGGCGTTGCGCGAGTTCGCGGGCTCTACGTCGTGCAGGACGGTCCTGGTCGCGACCTTCGCCGCCGTCCCTTCGCGATCGATCCCTACGCTGGTGGCGGCGACCACCGAGACGCTCGCCGACCTCGGCCGGGTGCTGAACACTGTGCTGTTCCCCATCGGTATGGAGGGCGACCACGAATCCGTGCTCGCCATTGACGAGTCCGGCCGCGTCTTCGCGCTTGACCACGCCGGTCTGTGGGGTCCCGGCGGCAGCGTCGCGGCGGCACTCACCACCCTGGTCACTGGCATGCAGCCGCCTCGACTGAAGGAACAAGGCAACTGGTAGCGCTCCGAATCATCGTGGCGGAGCCGCAACCCGCACGGAGTCCGGCTTGGCCCGCGACCGTGTCGTCAGCCACTGATCGATCACGGTGGCGGCAACAGTTACGAACAGGATGACAAGACCGAGCAGCGACAGGTTCCGCAGCGCAATCGGGTAGCCCAACCGGCCCGGGTCGATGAACGGGTACGGGTACCAGCCGGTCAGCGCGCCCCGAACCCCGGTGAGCACGAGCCACCCCAGCGGGTACAACACCGACCACGCGGCGATGCCCCAGGACACCAGTCCCCGTGGCCCGTACCACAGCCAGCCGACGACGGCGAGAACCGGCACCACTGTGTGCAGGATCTGATCCCCGGCCAGTCCCCACCCGGTGAAGCGGACGAGATCGCCGAAGAGCGCGTGGTACACAACGCTGGACGTAATGATGGCGACTAGCCCGGCGAATCGAAACGCTCGGAAGGTCATCGAGTTTCGTCGCGGATCCACTGCGAGCAGCACGCATGTCACGCCGACAAGCACATCGGACTCGATGCTGAAGTAGGACACTACGTTGATGGCACGGACGGCGGGTGCGGCCGGGCCGCCGGCGACGGCGCCGATGACGATCTGCTGGATGGCGGTTCCCACGAGGACCAGTAGCGCTGTCGCACCGAACCAGGTCCTCGCCCATCGCGTCGGCACTGGTTGATCGTAAGAACGAGATCACTCGGATTGCGTCATCCATTTGTGTTACGCGCGGGGCGGCTGAGCACCCCGCAAGCCTGGCTCTGCGTGCATGAATGTACCAGTATAAATATCGTGTCATGTGAACGTGGGACGCGAAGCAGCCGCCGGGGCGCGTAGGCTTTGGTTGGGACCGGCATGGCACGGCGTGAGCAGCGGACCTGGCACCGACGAATTCTTCGTCCGGGAGGGGTGATGACCACAGCCGTGGGTGTCGGCTCTGTGGTCGTGGAGGCCGTACCACGGCCCGCGGATACGGCCGTCGGCCGGGCCGAGCGGACGTTGGGCGTAGTGGTGGTGGCGGCGCGGGTCGGCGCTCTGATGGGTTTGGCTCCGGACGTGATGACCGGACGTTGGAAGGTCGGCGGCTTGTCGGCCTGACCGTTCTTGCCGCGGTCGCCGCGCTCGACTCCGTGGCGGTGATCGGGATCTGCATGGTGACTGGCCGGCGCGGCCGCATGCTGGGCGCGCTCGATATGATCTGCGTCATTGCCCTCCTCGGGATCACCGCCGTGCCCTTGTGTTCGCCGCATTCCCGAGCCAAAGCCCTTTCTATAACTTCGCCGTCGTTGTCAGCGTCACGTTCGGTTGCCGGACCGGCCGATCCGGTGGACCCTAATCGGCACCGGAGCGCTGGCCGCCGTCAACCTCGGTTCGGCGCTCCGCGACGGCTTCCCTGTGTCCAATCTGGAGTGCGGCGCCCGATTCGGTCATGTTCGTCTCGGTCGCCGTTGTCGCATGGTCAGTGGCCAGGCAACTCCGCAATTCCGCTCGCTCGCTGGACAAGCATCACCGGCTCGCCGTAGAACAGGCCGCGGCGCTCGCGATGGAGCGGGAGCGTGCGCGCCAGCAGGTGGATCTCCGCGCCGACCTTCTGTCTACTGTGGATGAACTAGCGAATGGCGAGGCCATCGCGGACATCCGGATCCGAGCTCAGGTTGCCGCCCCACTCGTCGACGCCGCGCGTGAGGCACTCACCAACGTGGCCAAGCACGGCGACACCCGCCGCGCGACGCTTCGGGCGTTCCGGTCCGACGGGGCCTCACCGTGGAGATCGTCGACTCTGGTCGGGGCTACGACTCGGCGTCGACCGGTGGCGACATCGGGCTGCGTCGTTCGATACGGGAACGGATGCGCGACGTCGGCGGCCGAGCCGAGATCGAATCGTCATCGTCGTCCGGCGCACGGACGTGCTCGTCATCGGGTTGTGGTTGAAGAGGCACCGGCTCGACTCGGCGGCGCAGCCGCGGCCACCCAGCGAGCCCGGCTGTCCACCGCACTGCATGACCGGATTCTGCAGACGCTGGAGATCCTGAGCCGGGGTTGTGTGCTCCGCGACGATCAGCTGCACGACCGTGTGGCCGACCGGGCTGCGTGGTTGCGTCTCTAGGTCTAGGCAGAGACCGGGCGTGTCGATCACTCCGGAGATCTGGCTTTGGGCCTCGTCGCGACCGCTCGCGCGGCGCAGCAGGCCGGACTTGCGGTCGGGATCAACGATGCCCGCGTGCGGGCGCTCGGGGCTGGCTGTGACCTCGAACCCTAGCAGCGCGACGCCCTCGTCGAGGCGACCTACCAGACCATAACCGCATTCGGTGGAGCGACCGTCGCCGTTGTCCGTTGCGCCCAACGCTCCTCGTCAGCTCGAGAATCAGCTGATCCTGAATGCGGCCGGGCTTACAGAGCCGTCCGCGCGGATCGTAGACTCCGCGGCATCATATGTCGATGCATCTAACGGTGGGACTTGTCTGTACAAACGTAGTCGACCGATGGGACTGGTGGACCGCTAGCGTACTCATGGTTCACAACGCGGTCGACGATCGAGGATGCCGCCATGGGGGCACAATGATCTGGGCAACTTGGTCAAACGCGGGCATTGCAAAGATATCTCGTGGAAGTCTCATCCTTGCAACTCTCATCGCGATTGTACCGCCCGGCGCGACGCCCACATTTGAGCCGGACCTCCCGCGGCTCAGCACCCATGAGTACGAAGGATCAACGGCGCCGCCACGATCCGATCGTGAGGTTTCGCACGAGAGTCCTCCGGACCAATCGGAGGAAACGAAACCTGGCGTAGTCGCCGACATGGGCATCGCGAGACGTCACTCTCTGTCGGAGATAACGGATCGCCGACAAGTCCAGCAGGACCACGTCCTGCAGCAGATGCGATCTGCTAGGCGAACGCTGGCCACCTCGCTGGAACGGGCGGCTAGTGTGGCGGTCGAGAGGATTGCACCGGACCGCGGTGATGTGCGTCGGATCGGGCCAGCACTTGATGCCTACGATCTCTCTGCGGTTCCGCATCCGACCGCCAAGAGCCTGACAGGAGGGCAACTCCCCGTCCGCTTGGCCAGTTCCGACCAGTGCGCCGACGCGGCCCTCGTGTGGACAGGCGCTTCTCAGAACAATTCATGGAGCGACGTCGGCAATTGGCTGCCCCAGCGACTCCCCGGCAGCACTGACGATGTCTGCATTCCAGCCGGCGCGACGCCTAAAATATCATCGCAGACAAGCGTTCGAGACCTCAGCATTCAAACGACCGCGGTGGTGGAGTTCGCCGTCGCACAGCCCTATCAGGTGCGCGTGTTTCGAGCGCTGACCAACGAGGGCACGATCCGGGTAACCGGTGCGGCTGGGTTCCGGCTGGAGTGCAGCGCATCCGTGGTCAACCGGGGCCTGATCCAAATAGCCGCGACCGGCGCTAGCCCAAGCGTCGCAACGTTCGACACATACACAAACTGCTCACCACCAGTCACGCTCTACAACGCACCAACCGGCGTTGTAGAGAGCTGGTCGACCACCAGCGCCATGTTCAGCTCGATGTCGGTGGAAAACGACGGATGGGTGGTGGCCCGGGCCGGGCAGCTCAGCTGGGCTGCGGGACAGGGAGTGCCGGCAAGCCCGGTCCAGGATGGGGTGTCGGCCGGACGCTTTTCTGGCGAGGGCGGAACCTTAACCATCGGTGGCACGCAGGTCGGGCCGGCCACTGTGTTCGGTAACGGCGTCGAACTCTCCAATGTGAGTGGCACAGGCAGCGTGCCAGAAGGCGTCACGGTCACCGTCGTCGGGATCCTCTCCGCGCAGTTGTCCGGTCCCGGCTGGGTCTCGGCGCAAAACGGCGCCCGACTCATCGGCAACATCGTCGGCAATATGCGCATCGGCCCGCTCCTGACCGGCGGCGACATCTATATCACCTCCACCACCCCCTACGACAACTTCCCGGTCACCATCACCCCCGGCGCGGTGGTGGAGTTCGCCGTCGCACAGCCCTATCAGGTGCGCGTGTTTCGAGCGCTGACCAACGAGGGCACGATCCGGGTAACCGGTGCGGCTGGGTTCCGGCTGGAGTGCAGCGCATCCGTGGTCAACCGGGGCCTGATCCAAATAGCCGCGACCGGCGCTAGCCCAAGCGTCGCAACGTTCGACACATACACAAACTGCTCACCACCAGTCACGCTCTACAACGCACCAACCGGCGTTGTAGAGCGCTGGTCGACCACCAGCGCCATGTTCAGCTCGATGTCGGTGGAAAACGACGGATGGGTGGTGGCCCGGGCCGGGCAGCTCAGCTGGGCTGCGGGACAGGGAGTGCCGGCAAGCCCGGTCCAGGATGGGGTGTCGGCCGGACGCTTTTCTGGCGAGGGCGGAACCTTAACCATCGGTGGCACGCAGGTCGGGCCGGCCACTGTGTTCGGTAACGGCGTCGAACTCTCCAATGTGAGTGGCACAGGCAGCGTGCCAGAAGGCGTCACGGTCACCGTCGTCGGGATCCTCTCCGCGCAGTTGTCCGGTCCCGGCTGGGTCTCGGCGCAAAACGGCGCCCGACTCATCGGCAACATCGTCGGCAATATGCGCATCGGCCCGCTCCTGACCGGCGGCGACATCTATATCACCTCCACCACCCCCTACGACAACTTCCCGGTCACCATCACCCCCGGCGCGGTGGTGGAGTTCGCCGTCGCACAGCCCTATCAGGTGCGCGTGTTTCGAGCGCTGACCAACGAGGGCACGATCCGGGTAACCGGTGCGGCTGGGTTCCGGCTGGAGTGCAGCGCATCCGTGGTCAACCGGGGCCTGATCCAAATAGCCGCGACCGGCGCTAGCCCAAGCGTCGCAACGTTCGACACATACACAAACTGCTCACCACCAGTCACGCTCTACAACGCACCAACCGGCGTTGTAGAGAGCTGGTCGACCACCAGCGCCATGTTCAGCTCGATGTCGGTGGAAAACGACGGATGGGTGGTGGCCCGGGCCGGGCAGCTCAGCTGGGCTGCGGGACAGGGAGTGCCGGCAAGCCCGGTCCAGGATGGGGTGTCGGCCGGACGCTTTTCTGGCGAGGGCGGAACCTTAACCATCGGTGGCACGCAGGTCGGGCCGGCCACTGTGTTCGGTAACGGCGTCGAACTCTCCAATGTGAGTGGCACAGGCAGCGTGCCAGAAGGCGTCACGGTCACCGTCGTCGGGATCCTCTCCGCGCAGTTGTCCGGTCCCGGCTGGGTCTCGGCGCAAAACGGCGCCCGACTCATCGGCAACATCGTCGGCAATATGCGCATCGGCCCGCTCCTGACCGGCGGCGACATCTATATCACCTCCACCACCCCCTACGACAACTTCCCGGTCACCATCACCCCCGGCGCGGTGGTGGAGTTCGCCGTCGCACAGCCCTATCAGGTGCGCGTGTTTCGAGCGCTGACCAACGAGGGCACGATCCGGGTAACCGGTGCGGCTGGGTTCCGGCTGGAGTGCAGCGCATCCGTGGTCAACCGGGGCCTGATCCAAATAGCCGCGACCGGCGCTAGCCCAAGCGTCGCAACGTTCGACACATACACAAACTGCTCACCACCAGTCACGCTCTACAACGCACCAACCGGCGTTGTAGAGAGCCTCAGCCCGGTCTCCCCGTCGATCTCTGTGAGATTTGAGAATGATGGCTCGGTCATTGCCAGCAACGGTCGGTGGCTGCTAACGCAGCCGGATGCTGGTGTCATCCATAGCGGAAGCTTCAGCAGCACAGGGCAGGGTCACCTTGTCCTTTGCGGGCTATTTCTGCTCTCTGAGCCTGGTTCGGTGGCGGACAACGTCGGTCTCGCCGATCGCTGTGGCACGATGGTCGCCGACGTCACCGACTTCACGCCGCAACAGATCCAGGACATCAAAGATGCCCGCACCGCGGCCATGGCCCTACCACCGGTCGGCGGACTGGAGGGTTGCAACTTCCGGGGTGTCGATCTCGTTGAACTGTACGGCTACTACCCAGACATTTGTGCGTACACACCCCAGGAATGGGGTGCCGACGCGTTCGAGTTCTACATCGAGTGGCTGCCCGGCTTCGGCGCGGCGCTGGACATCGGCCATGCCATCTTCGGCATGGATCTGGCCGGTCGAGAGCTCTCGCCTTCGGAGCGGATTCTCGCGGGCCTCTTCGGGGTCGTGCCCGGCGTTGTCGATGTGACCCTCCTCAAGGGCACGGAGCGCCTACGCCACCGCGCGTTCCTTCGGGGCTTTGACAACGCCTGCAACAGCTTCGACGGCTCGACCCCGGTCCTGCTGGCAAACGGCGCGAAGAAGCCGATAAGCCAGGTACACCGATCCGATCTGGTGATGGCCGCGGACCCGACCAGCGGTCATCTCGGTCCGCGTCCGGTGACCAATGTCATCACCGGCACGGGCCTCAAACAGCTCGTCGACGTTGACCTCGTGACCGGTGAGCGCATTACCGCGACCGCGAATCATCCGTTCTGGGTCGAGGATCAGCACGCCTTTATCGATGCGGGTTCACTCAGGACCGGCGGCCTCCTTCGCACCAGCCAGGGCACCTACATCCAGATCTCAGCCGTCACGGCTCGGACCGAGTGGACAAGCGTCTACAACCTGACCGTCGCCGATCTCCACACTTTCTATGTCGGCACGACCGGCATCCTAGTTCACAATATCAATCCGGTCTGTGATAGCACGGCACGGAATCGGCTGAGGGATGGCCTGGCCGCCACGGTCGGAGCCAGCCCTTACGTCAACGGCCAGGCTCACCATATCTTGGGTGTGGCTCAGTTTAATCGGCCGGCGACCCTCATGTCCCCAGCGGCAACTCACCTTGATAATCTCGGGGTAGACCTATTCGGGGCCGATAACGGGGTATGGCTACCGTCGGCGTACTATTCGGGCATGCCTTCGTTTGTGGGGGCCTTCCACCGGGGCGCTCCTGAGCAGGTCTACACCGACTACGTAGAAATGTATCTCCTGAGCGCCACGACTAAGAATGATGCCATCGAAAGGCTGGACGATCTACGTGCGATGCTCCGCAATGGATGCATACGGCTCAGTGCCAGCGCCGGCCGCGGAGCCGCACCCGCCCAGGGCAGCTGTCCGCAGGACGTGGTCGCCTTCTTCGCCAGCCGGGGCGTGAATCTCTACCAACTGCCATGATCGAACCCAGACCCATCTACCAGGTGATCGGCCCCGCGGACGAGGACTTTCCGAGGGTCGTGCCCGCTCATCCCCGCAACCGGCACCTCGACTGGCGTGAGGTTTGGGACTTCGTGCAGCGCGGGACTTCGCCTACCCAAATAGCAATTGACATCTTCATCAAAACTGATCGAAACGTTGACGCCGTATGGCTTGGAGGGGCTGCCTGCTTTGCGGTTTCCGACCGCGCGCGGGCCGTTCTCGAACCGATGGCGGGCGGACCAATGCAGTTCCTGGGTGTGACCGTCAACGGGCTCCCCTTCTGGGTCCCCCATGTAGCGAACTTGATCGATGCGCTCGACCTCGAGCGCAGCCAGCTGAGACGCGCCATCTCCACCGGCAGCATCGCGGCGATTGAGATTCCGGTCTGGCGTGCCGATCGCATCGTTGATCCGTCAGTCTTTCGACTCTCGACGTTTCCCTCGGCGGTGTGGGCCACATTCAGTGTGGCAGAGGCATTCCGTGGCGCCGGCTTCAACGGGATCTCATTCTGGCAACGGGGTCTAGTGGGTTGATTGAAAGGGGGGCGGATGGACTGCTTCGATCTGCCCGACGACGTTGTCCTCCAGCAGGCGCACCGCGAAGGCCAGCCACTCGCCGTTGACTCGGCATCGATCGCGTTCGTGGACCCGGCGAACGTTGTTGGGTTCCTGGCTGCGTACAAGGACCTACTTGACAGCTCCGACTGGCTCGGGCCGGCTGGGTTCGCTTGTGTGGGCCGGGGCTTCGTCTGCGACGCCGGCTCGGACGGGCTGTTCCCGTTCTCGGCGCAGGTCCGCGACCAAGCTGTCCACTCGATCGAGGTCTGCATTGACGACTGGAACGGCGAGCAGGACCGATGGGTTCCGGCCGGTGTTCTGCCGTCTCCGTCTGGCACGCTTCTGTTGGTGACCCCGGGTTCTTCGACCAGTATGTGCCGGATCCGTTTGAGCCACCGTTTGAGGCTTACGGCCTGTGGGCGATGATCGCCCTGCCTGCGGCAGGGTGGTTAGCGGTGCACCTGTTCAAACGTGGGGCCAGCATTGACGGCGCTAACCTGGTGACACGCGCAGACTGGCTGCCCGGCCGATCGTGAAACAGCCTTCTCGATGGCGCTAACCAGAAGTCGCAAAGAGGGATTCCCGGCGACGTCGCTGGTGCGGCCGGCCGGATCGGGCGATAGGTACACCGGCCGTAGTTCCTAACCCCGGTCGGTGAAGACGGTCAGCCCACGCGTCCAGCCGACCTCGCTCGGCGATCACCGTTGCCGGCATGGTCGGGAACGCCCGAAATAACTCCCGGATGCGCGGCTTGACCTCGTCCACAATCGACCCCGCCGGCCTTCCCGTGTACTTCGACTGCGCGTCCGCGGCAGCGCGGCGCGGACTGTGTGCCGCGAGACCTTCGACACCGTTGCGATCATCTTGATCGGCAACCTTCGCTGCGAACGGACGACGATGCATCTGTCTGTCCGACGTTCAGTGGCCAGAGCGGGACCATTGTGGTGCGGGCCGCCCCGGACGACGGCGACGTCCTCGTGACCGTCCTCTCCGCGGGCGGTGCGCTGCCGAACGCCGACAGCATCGCCAACGCTCGGGCGGGGCTGGACATCGCGGGCGGTCGCGTGACCCTCGACTCCGTGCCGCACGCGGAGCTGTGGGTGCCGAGCTAGGCCGGAGTTGCGGTGGCCGATGCGACCAGACTGGCGGCTCAATCGGGCGGTCTCAGCGCGGCATCGATGTCGCGTATGCAGGATAGGAGAGCGGCGGCAAGCTCCGGCTCCCGACCATAGAACCTTTGCACGGGCATCGGCACGCTGACCGCGACGAGTTGCCCGCCAACCTCCTGTAGGACCGCCCCAACCGCGCAGATGCCCTCGGTGTGCTCCTCGCGGTCGTACGCGACGCCCTCCTCCCGGACCAGCTCGAGTTCCTTGCGCAGCACGTCGGGAGAAGTGATCGTGTGGCGGGTTAGGGCCGGCAGAGTCGCCGCCAGCGCCGCGTTGGCCGCGCCGTTGGGCATCGCGGCCAGAAAGGCCTTGCCATTGGCGGTGCAGTGCAGCGGAAAGGACTCGCCCACGGCGCTCACCGCCCGCAGCCGGTGGTTGGCCACCACCTGGTCCACGAAGGTGGCATGGTTGTGGTCGAGAACGGAGAGGTCGACCGTCTCGTCGAGCCTCCGGGACAGCTGCTCGAGCAGGGGCCTGATGTGCGTAACCAGCGCGCGTCTGGCCGCCTCGGCCATCAGCGTGATCTCTGGACCCAACCGGTAGCGGCCACGGGGCTGGGCGGACGCGACCAGCCCCTCCTGCTCCAACGTGGCGAGGATACGGTGGACCGTGCTGCGGGCCAGGCCGATCCGGGTGGCCAGCTCGGCCTGGCTCAGATCCACCCGGCGCGCTCTGCAGAGCGCGCAGAATCTCGGCCGCTCGGGAGATCACCTGTACGCCGCTCGCGCGCGCCTCAGTTGATTCCTTCGCCGTCACGTGTTACCTCCCCGGTTGAGCGCTTTCCCGCATCTAGCCGACGCCTGCCGTGCTACCACGGCAGCGATACGGGAATTTTGTCACGGTGTTCCCCGATGTAGAGGGACGGGAGGAATCGGGACAGGAACGTGAACTCGTTGTACGCGTGTTGCAGCAGCGCGATGCCGAACGCCGTCGGAACCTCGCGCTCGACGTCGGCCGGAGACGCGCCAGCCGCCGGCAGGTCGGCGCCGAGGTAGAAGTGGCTGCGCAGGGCAAAGCCCCACGGGGTGTCCCGACCGACGTGCAGCAACCGACCCCCGAGCACGGCACCGTCGGGGGTGCGCTGCGGGTCCCGACCGATGGCAACCCGGCCCAAGACGGCCGCGGTGACGGTCCTCGCCTCGCGCGCGCGTGCGTACGCGTCGGCATCGAAGAACTCCGACGGATCCCGGAACTGGATGACCAGGTCCTGCGCCGGCAGTCCGGTGAACTCCTCGATGACGATGTGCTCGGAGCCGACGTGAGTCTCGGCGCTGAGCGTGCCTGCCCAGTCGCTGAACTGGTGGTCGACCGGGTGCCACCAGACGTACTGCTGAGTGTCGGGCCGGAACCGGAACCACCATTCGAACATCTCGCCGGAGCAGTTGTGCATGTCGGTGCGGACGGCCACGTGGAGCACCCCGTCGGGGAGTCGTTCGTAGCCGGTTTCCATCGGCAGGGGCGCGGGGTCCAACAGCGCGGCGATCTCGCTGAGCAGCATGGGCCTTCCTCTCTGGTCGTGCTGGCATTTTGATAAGGGTGCTGACGGTTTCGCGTGCTACCACGGCAAGGGCACGCTCACCTTGTCCCGGTGTTCGCCGGCATACAGCGATGGGAGAAAGCGGGATAGGAAGGTGAACTCGTTGTACACATGCTGGACGGCCGCTACGCCGAACGCGTCTGGAATCTCTCGCGCCACGGCGGCCGGCGAAGCTCCCGCAGCGGGCAGGTCGGCGCCGACGAAGATGTGGCTTCGCAACACCATGCCCCACGGTGTGTCACGTCCAATGTGGATCAATCGGCCACCGATGACCGCGCCGTTGTCGGCTCGGGCGGGCTGGTGACCCATGCCGAACCTGGCTACGACGGCGGCGAAGACCCGCCTCTCGGCCCGAGCGGCCCTATAGTCTTCGGCATCGAAGAACTCGGCAGGGTGGCAGAACTGGACCAGAAGGTCCTGGGCTGGCAGCCCGGTGAGCTGCTCGATGACGATGTGTTCGGAGCCGACGTGGGTTTCGGCGCTCAGCGTGCCTGCCCAGTCGCTGAACTGGTGGTCGACCGGGTGCCACCAGACGTACTGCTGAGTGTCGGGCCGGAACCGGAACCACCATTCGAACATCTCGCCGGAGCAGTTGTGCATGTCGGTGCGGACGGCCACGTGGAGCACCCCGTCGGGGAGTCGTTCGTAGCCGGTCTCCATCGGCAGGGGCGCGGGGTCCAACAGCGCGGCGATCTCGCTGAGCAGCATGGGCCTTCCTCTCTTCGAGGGCGTACGACGAACCGGCCGCGACGATCTCGCCGGTCAACGCTTGCCGGTCGGGGTTGAGCCCTGCGGCTGGCCGGCGTAACGCAGGGCGGCCAATGCCAATTCGGCCTTGTTGCCGATCTGCAGCTTGTTTCGGATCCGTCCGATGTAGGTGTCCACAGTTGCCTTCGATACTCCCATCCGAGTGGCGGTCTGGGCATGGGTGAACCCGCGCCCGACGTACGCCAGCGCCTCCCGCTCCCGCTCCGAGAGCACCGCGCGGGCTGCGGTGTGGTCGGCCGCGACCCGCCACGGGGTTAAGCCCGTCCTCGAATGTGGCGTCGCGGGTGTCTGCGGATCGGGCAGGAACAGTGCGCCGCCGGCAAGGCAGCGCACCGCCGAAAGGTACGCATGGTCCTTCGCGTCCTTGGTGAGGTAGCCCCGTGCACCGGCCCGCATTGCGGCGGCCACGTCGCCGCGGTCCCGCGATGCCGACCACGCCAGCACCGCCGCACGGTCTGACAGCTCCCGTACGGCCGACAGCCGTGGCGCCTCACCGAACGGAAACGGATCACAGATCAACACGTCCGCCACAACGTCTGGACCGACCGCCGCTGGGTCCTCGACCTCGGCGACGACATCAATGTCGGCCGCGCCGGACAGGATGCAGATCAACCCGCGGCGAGCAACGGGGTGGTCATCGACGACGGCTACCCGGATCATCGAGTTCCTCCACTGTGGATCCAGAATCGGGCGATCGGGCGATCATCGTTCGCTCTCTGTCGGGGTGGGCGATGATGACCAGCAGGGTGGCTGGCCGGTTGGTACGGTTCTCGATCTGCCGAACAACGGCCTTGGGCAAGTGGATCGAGTCGTGCCGGCCGAGGATGTCGGTACGGTCCGCGGTGGTCACGGTCAGCTCGCCGTCGAGGACCACGTAGACCGTCTCCTCGCGGGTGGGTGAGCTGTCCGCACCGCCGCCCGGCAGGTAGTAGGACAGGCCCACCCAGAAGCGCTCCGTCGGGCCGGCCTCGTGACCCTGCAGCCGCAGCGTGGCAACACCGTGGTGCGCGGGCGCGACGTAGCTCGGGGCCGCGGCGAGCTGCGTGAGACGCGGCTCAGACATCGTCGCCGGTTTCTATCCGATACTCGCCGGTGGGGTCCGCGATCGCGACCAGCCGAACGATGCAACCGTCGCCGTCGACCCACCGCCACGGGAAGGCCGCGAAGGTGACCCGCTTTCCCGTGACCGCGTCCAGGTCACCGCCAACGTTTTCGAAGCCGTAGATCCCCTGCGACAGGATCGCCCGGTGGCAGGGCTCCCATTCGGGGAAGTCGTCGAGGACGCGCCGCCCCGTCTCGAGCTCGTACTCCCGGCACGCCCACGGCAACAGGCCGCCGGTGGACTCGGCCGGCCCGTGCGGTCCGATCGCGGTCGCCAGCGGATGGTCCAGCGCCTGGGTGTCTGTGCCGACGGCCTTGACACCTTTGGCCGCGAACCACATGCCAGCCTCCTTGTAGAAGCCGGGGGAGTAGGCGTAGTACTTCGCGCTGTCGCTGTAGTGGTGGTGCCACCCGGTGTTGACGATGACGATGTCGCCCGGTCGGATCTGCGGCGTCACGGACTCGAGATCCTCCGGCGTGACGACCTCCCATTTCTTCTTCGGGATGGCGACAACCACGCCGGTACCGAAGAACGCGGACAGCGGAATCTCGTGCAGCAGTGGGGCGCCTTCGATCACATGCCCCGGCGCGTCGATGTGCGTGCCTGAATGCATAACTGTGGTTATCTTCTGGGTCAGCACTCGGCTCTTCGCCATTCCGTGCAGGCGCTCGATCTTCACGTCCTCGAAGTACGGCCAGGCCGGCACACCGTGCCCCCACGGGTGGGAGAGATCGAAGAACTGCAGGCCGGACTCCTTGGCTCCAAGTGGCCACTGTGGACTCATGGAATGCTCCCGTCTCGCTGATGATCATGATGAGTGAAGTTGACCTCGCGACCGGATTCGCCGACGTACAAGGCACGCAGCGCCGGGTCGCCGCGCACCGCCTCGGCGGTGCCGGTCAGCGCCACCTCGCCGTTGGCCATGACGTAGGCGCGATCGGCGAGGCTGAGCCCGCGCTCCAGGTTCTGTTCGACGAGCAGCATCGCCACTCCGCTGTCGCGGATGGCGACCAGCGCCTCGTAGAGTCGGTCGACCGCCACCGGGGCCAGCCCCAGGCTGATCTCGTCGAAGATGATCAGGGACGGCCTGGACATCAGCGCACGTCCAATCGAGAGCATCTGCTGCTGCCCTCCGGACAGCGATGTACCCGGGTCTGCGCGCTGTTTGGCCAGGCCCGGGAAGACCTGGTACGTGGTGGCGAGGCGGGCCGCGATGTCGGCCCGCTTGGAGCCGTTGCCGGCGAGCACCAGGTTCTCCTCGACGGAGAGCCGACCGAAGATGCGTCGGCCCTCCAGGCAGTGGGCCACTCCGAGGGCGGCGACGCGGTCCGGCGGCATCCGGTCGATGCGCTGACCGCTGAAGGTCATGCTGCCGGAGCTGAGTGGGACCAGGGCGCTGACGGCTCTGGCCAATGTGGACTTACCCGCACCGTTGGCCCCTAGCAACGCCACCACCTCGCCGGCCCGGACCTGAACGCTGACCCCGCGCAGCGCCCGCACGCCCCCATACGCCACGTGCACGTCGCGGATATCCAACAACGGCGTCGCGTCGCGCGGCCCGTCCGGCGGTGCATGCGCCGCGGGCAGCGGCGGAGGCGTCCTCGTCTCCGCCGGCTCGGTCGTAGGCGATGTGGGCCGCCTATGGGCGGATGAGGTGCCGAGGTAGACGGCGGTGACCTCGGGATCGCTGAGGACCTCGCAGGTCGGTCCGGCCGCGATTAGCTTGCCGAAGTCGAGCACGACCGTCCGGTCGCAACACTCGGTGATGACGTCCATCACGTGCTCCACGATCAGCATCGCCTCGACATCATGGCGCAGTTCGCGGATCAACCCGATCAGCTGCGCCGTCTCGTGCTCGACCAGACCCGCGCCGATCTCGTCTAGCAGGAGCAGCCGCGGGCGCAACGCGAGTGCCCGGGCCAACTCCAACCTCTTGCGGCGCAGCAGCGGTAGGGCGCCGGCGGGAGTATGAGCAACCTGACTCAGGCCGGTTCGGTCGAGGATCTCGCCGCATCGGCGACGGCTCGACATGCGTTCGCCCGTGCCGCCGTGGGCGTGGCGCGCGGCCAGCAGGAGGTTCTCCAGCACCGTCATCTGTCCGAACGGGCGCGGAATCTGAAATGTGCGGCCAACCCCTAGCCGGGTCCGGATCGGTGCCGACAGCCGTGTGATGTCGGCGGCGCCGAGGTGGATCGTTCCGCTCGATGTCGCAACCGCGCCGCTGATCAGGCCGACCAGCGTGCTCTTCCCGGCGCCGTTGGGTCCGATGACGCCGAGCGTCTCGCCAGGGTCGACGCGCATTGTGAGGTCGTTGACCGCGGTCACCCCGCCGTATCGACCGGTCAGCCCGCGGATGTCCAGGACCACATTCTGGGTGGCGGTCATGCGTCACCTCGCCGGGCTCGAGCAGCGCGGTAGCCATCAATCCACGCCACCACGCCGCCCCAGATTCCCTTGGGGGCGAACCGGATGACGACGAGCAGCACGCCGCCGGTGATGGCCAGGTGCACTTCGGGGTAGTCGGCCAGCAGCTCGGCGAGAGCCACGATGAACGCGGCGCCGATGAACGGACCCAGGCGGGTGCCCATCCCGCCGATCATTGCCACGGCCACGATGTCGACGGTCCAGGAAAGGCCGAAGCTGCCGTACGGCTCGATGACCCCGAGCTTGACCGCCTGCAACGCGCCCACCGCGCCCATGAGGCCTGCCGAGACGGCGAACGCCCAGAGCTTCGTCCAGAACGTCAGCACGCCCATCTGCCGGGCGACGTCCTCGTCGTCACGCACGGCGCGCAGGGACAGCGACGCTCTAGACGCCAGCACCACCATCACGACGAGCCCGCAGACGACCGCGATGCCAAGCGCCCACCAGTAAAGCGCGTACGGCGGCGGCGTTGCGATGCGCAGCACGATGCCCCGGGCACCGCCGAACGTGGGCAGGTTGACCATCGCGATGCGCAAGGCTTCGGCCAGTGCCAGCGTGCCGACCGTGAAGTACAGGCCTCGCAGGCGGAACATGGCCGGGCTGACCGCGACCGCGAAGAGCGCTCCGGCGCCACCGCCGGCGACGAGCAACACTGGCAGCGACGGCGTGGCGGAGTTGGCCAGCCCGGTGGCGGTGTAGGCGCCGATGCCGACGAATGCGGCGGAACCGAGCGACACCAGCCCGCCGTACCCGGCGAGCAGGTTCCAGGCCGTGGCCAACGCGGCCAGTTGCAGCATGCGGTAGCCGACCTGCTGCTGGTAAGGCCCGAAGACGTACGGCAGCGCGGCGGCCGCGGCGACGGCGCCGACGACGAGCATCGCCGATGCCGGCCCGCGCCACCGGCCGAAGTACAATCGATCGAAATCTGTCGACGCCGTCGCTCCACTCTCGACGTTCACCGCACCCGACTCCTGGCAGGGTTGCGTGACGGTCAGGAACAGGTGCGTCGAGGATGTCTGGGTCACCATGCTCACACCGTCCTGGAGAACAGGCCGCGGGGTCGGGCCGCGAGCAGGACAAGGAACATGAGCAGCCCGATGAACTGCCGGTAGCCGTCACCGGCAATCAGGGCGCCCCATGACTCGGCGACGCCGAGCAGAAGTCCACCGAGGACGGTCCCCTTGACGCTGCCGAGGCCGCCGAGAACCACGACGGCGAACCCGGTGAGCAGGAACTGGGTGCCGGAGGTGGGCGTGAACGAGAATGCCATGCCGACGAGCGCCCCGCTCAACCCGGCGATCGCGCCACCGAGTGCGTACGTTGCCGCGTGGAGCCGTGCGACGCGGACCCCGAGCACCGCGGCCGCCTCCGGGTCCTCTGAAGCGGCTCGCAGCCGCCGGCCGAACGAGCTCTTGGTCACGAGCAGATGCAGCGCGACCGAGACCGAGAGCGCGATGGCGAACGTGATGAGGTAGATGGTCGGCAGCGTCACCCCTCCGACGCCGACGCTGGACCGGGTATAGGGCCGATCGATGGAGCGGGTGTTGCCGGTGAACCCGACGATCAGCAGGTTCTGCGCGATGACCGACAACGCGAACGTGGTCAGCAGGGGCCCCTGCTCGCTGCGGCGGGCCAGCGGCTGCAGCAGCAGCCGTTGCACCGGATACGCCAGTGCCGCTCCGACCAGAGCCACCATCGGTAGCGACACCAACGGATCCACTCCAGCCACATCAAGAAACATCGTGGCCAGGTAGGCGCCGACGATGACGAGCTCGCCGTGCACGAGGTTGACCAGCCGCATCACGCCCAGCACCAGGGACAGCCCCAATGCGGTCAGCGCGAGCAGTCCACCCAGCAGGGCACCGGTGGCGGTGGCTTGGATCAACTCGGGCCCGGCGAGCGCGTACATCATCGGGTCACCTCCCGCTAGTTCTTCGGGACCGGAAACAGCAGCGAGCCGGTCGAGCGGTTCGACGGCCAGACGACCACCGTCTTTCCGTTCTGCCATTGGACGCAGGCCAGGCCGAGCACGGAGACGTGGTCGGTGAATTTCACCGGTCCAACCGGGTACGTCGCGTCGGTCTGCCCGATCGCGGCGTTGACCTTCTGCTTGTCCGTGGAGCCGGCCCGGCTGATGGCGTCGAGCAGCACCTTGGCCGCCGTATAGCTGTCCGCTATGTGCTGGCTCCAGCTCTGGCCTGAGTCCTTCTCGAACGCCTGCGCCAGCTCCTTGGCACCCGGGTACGGGAAGCTTGGGTCCCAGTACGCGCCGACCAGGACGCCGTCGGAGAGGTTGCTGAGCGCCTGCGCGAACTGGACCGGCTCGCCGCCCTTCTCCATCACGAGCAGCTTCGGGGTGTAGCCCGCCGTCGCCATCTGCTTGCGCAGGCTGACCGCCTGCGGGGTGATGACGTCGACCAGCATGATGTCGGCGCCTGACTGCTTGGCCTGCTGGACCGCGGACTCGAAGTTGTTGTTCTCCACCGGAACCTCGACGTTGGCCACGATCTGGTAGCCGAACTGGGCGGCCGCGGCCGGCCATAGCAGGTTCCCCGCGGCGACGCCGTCGGGACCGTTGTCGTGCACGATCGCGACCTTCTTGTTGGTCTGCTGGCCGGCGCCCATCAGGGTCTGGAACGGCGCCCGGACCAGGTCCTGTTCGCTGAAGAAGATCGCCCATGCGGACGACCACGGTTTGACCGACGCGAATATTCCGGTCGGGATGCAACCCGTCACCAACGGCACGCCGTTACGATCGGCGACGATGGCCCCGGGGATGACCAGCGCCGGTGTGCAGGAGCCGAGCAAGGCCACCGCGTTGTCCGACGAGATGAGCTTCTCGGTGTTCGCCGAGGTCTGGTTGGGGTCGGTCTTGTCATCCAGTAGGACCAGGTCGACCTTGCGCTTCTCGCTTCCGACCTGCAGACCACCGGCGTCATTGACCTCCTTGACGGCGTGTTCGTAGCCCCACTTGAGGAAGCTGCCAAATCCGGCCAGGTCGCCGCTGAGTGGGATGCTGGCACCGATGACGATCGGTCCAGCGGTGCTGGTGGTCTCGTTGTTCGCGGTCTTCGGGCCACCACAGGCGGTCATGGTAAGCAGCCCGATCGCGGCCAGCGCGAGCGCGGTCCGGGTATTGACGCTCACTGACTGAGCGGTCAGTAGGTTTCGCCGGTTCATGGGTACTCCTCGCAACAGAAACGGATGCAGACGGCGGCTGTGCGCAGACACTGCGACCAGCTGACTCGCGGTCTCTTCCCGGCCGGGCGTGGCCGGGTCAGGAATGCAGGTTGGGTTGTGGCGCTGGCCGGGCCGCGCCTGTCCAGCAGGCCCGGCACCGGCCTCGGCACCTGTCTACAGTGGAGTATTGGCATCCCCGAGTGCCTGATGGTGGTGCGCACCGCGACGCCGGCGGGGGCGACGTCGCGCGTGCCCGACGCTCCGTCAGATCGGCACCGCTGACGGACACAAAGGTGTTGATGTGGCTCAACATGCGGTGTAGCCGCCGTCGAGGTAGAGCAGCTGACCGGTCACGAACGACGACGCGTCGCTGAGCAGGTAGACCAATGCACCGATGAGATCGGCCGTCTCAGCCAGCCGGCCGAGCGGAATCCGCGCCACCATGGCCTCCCGGGTCGCCCGCCCCCGGTCGTCGTCGGCGTACATCCACGCCGTCAACTCCGACCGAAACACGGTGGGGGCGATGGCATTGACCCGGATTTGGTGCGGACCCCACTCTGCGGCCAGCGTTCTGGTCAGCAGATCCACCGCCGCCTTGGACGGACAGTACGCGCTATACCCGGCCGGATGACCCAACCGGCCCCTGGTCGAGGAGACCAACACGACACTTCCGCCGGAGCGTTGGGCGAGCAACTGGCGGCCGGCGGCCTGGCACACGAGCCACGATCCGCGGACGTTGGCCGCCATGACATCGTCGAAATCGGCCACGTCCAGGTCGACGATGGCCCCGACCCGGTTCATGCCCGAGGCGACGAGGACACCGTCGAGCCGGCCGTACGAGTGGGTCGCCGCGGTGACCATCTGTTCGGCTTGGTCCGGGGCCTCGGGCCGCACCGCGACGGCCGTGGCGTCGAGAGCCCGGGCCAGCGTCGTGAGCGCCTCGACGTTGCCACCGGCGAGCGTGAGCCGGGCCCCACGCGCGGCGAGAGCCTGAGACGCAGCTGCGCCGAGGGCACCCGTGGCACCAGTGATCAACACCGACCGGCCGGCGACGCTGAACAGATCAGTTGGCTCCACCACTGGCACCGTCATCGCGATCCCACCTCGAAGAAACCGTATCCCGGAACAGATGGTTCATGATGCGGTCAACGTACTGTGGCATGGCTCACTCGTCAACGGTGTCGTCGATGATCGTTTGACCGGATCGCCGCCTGGTGCCCCGACCGCAGGCCGTTGTGCTGGACAGATGACGTCTCATTTGGTTTCGACCTGCCAGACCCCTGTCACGTAAATCGATGACAGGCGCATGCCTCGACGGGCGGCCAAACATATGATGCCGACGAGTCGCTTCGTTAGTGCGGATGAGGGAATGGTGGGCCAGTGCTACGCGTCGCCGTCGTCGACGATCATCCGGTGGCTCGGCATGGGATCACGTCGATCCTCGCCGCGTTCGACGACATCATCGTGACCTGCGCGGTCTCCACGGCGGGCGAGCTGGCTCGCACGGCTGACGGGGCGGTCGACGCCGACGTGGTTCTGCTCGATCTCTATCAGGCCGACGGGCGCCCCGCCCTCGCGGCCATCACTGAGTTGTCGGTCCACGGTCCGGTGCTGATCGTGTCGGCGTCCCGCGCGCCCGCGGACGTGCTGGCCGCCATGCAGTCCGGTGCGTCCGGCTACATCACCAAGCAGGCCAGCGAGGAGGCGTACGCGACAGCAATCCGCTCTGTTGCCGGCGGCACATTCTTCCTCTCCGCCCAGCTGGCCGACCTGATCCAGGCCGCAACGCTCGGGCAGCCAACGACGCGTCCGCATGAGACGCCCTCGCCACGGGAACAGGAAGCCCTGGGGTACATCGCTCGCGGCTTCACCCACCAGCAGACCGCGACCAGAATGGGGGTGTCGAAGGCCACTGTGGACACCTATATCACACGGATCCGGACCAAGCTGCAGCTCGGTAACAAGGCCGAGCTCGCGCTGGCCGCGCTGCGGTTCCTGCCTAGGGCATCGGCCTAACAGCTGATGACGCCGAGGGGAACAAGGGGAACACGATGTCGAATGGACCAGGATCGACCATGAAGGACGGCCCCCGGTTGCTGTAGTACACGCTACCCACGCCCGGCCAGTGCCACAGAAGCTGCGGAATGTGAAGCCCCATTGCTTGCGCGCCTGGGTGGATCGGAGCGGGCGACATCAGATCGATCTCGGATCTGGCCCGGGTGCCCGATGCCGTCCGGTACTGCGGTCCTGGCCGGTCGAGACCCAACTTCCGTGTGACCATGCCGGGCTGTTGCTGCTGTTGCCCGGCATGGTCGGTCTCGATCTGCCCGAGCTCGTGCGTGCCGCCGGCTATCCGGGCACCCGGGTCTTGTCGGCGTCGCAGTCGATCGGCACGCTTGTGTTGGCCAAGTGCGCGCGCAACGCCCGCGTTCCCAGCGCACCGGGGCGTGCTGACGTTCTTCGCCCAGGACCACGCAGCACAGAGATGGTCTACGCCAATGCCGACATCACCAAGCCGAACAAGCCCGCGAGATCATCGCGTTCGCCGACTACTGGCACGCCACCACCGGCGCCGAGCCCGGTCTGCTCGTGTTCGACTCCCAGCTGACCAACTACGACGTGCTCAACGAACTGACCGAACGGGGCCTGACCTGGCTCACCCTGCGCAAACGCGGACAGTCCATCCTGGACAAACTCGCCGCACTGCCGGCGAGCGCGTGGACCACGCACCGCATCGACCGGGCCGGCCGCTACCGCAAACCCGAGATGCACGAGGACATGGTGTCCATCAAGGGCATCACCAACCAGGTCCGCCAGGTCGCCGTGCGCAACATCGGCCGCGACGAACCCACCCTCATGCTCACCAACGCACTCACCCCCGCGAAGGACCTTTTCACCCGGTACGCCGAACGCATGATCATCGAGAACGAGCTCGACGCCTACATCGGCGGCTTCCACCTCTGATGGCGCCCTCACCAGCGGGGTGCCGCTCAACGTCGACCTCGACAACACCCTCACCGTGGTCGCCGGCAACGTCTACCGCATGCTCGCTCGCCAGCTGTCCCGCTACGAAACCGCCCCCCGGACCGGATCTGGCGGCACTTCCTCGACACGCCGGGCACCCCGCATGTCACCAACGACGCCGTCACCGTCGACCTGAACCTGCGCACCTACCACCCAGCACTCATCCGCGCCGGCTTCGCCGACCTCGACCTACCCATCCCCTGGCCGGACAACCGCCGGCTACGCTTCCGGTTCCCACCCCGTTGAAGCCGCACGGACGCCGAACCTCAACTCAACTACCTGACCGGGAATCGAGGCTAACCCGCGCGGTGAACTGCTGGCAGGGCCAGACCAGAACACTGTCTGTGTCCTCGCCTGCGGCGATGATGCCGTCCGCGGCGTCGCGCAGCCTGTCGGCGAGCAGGTCATGCTCATCGTGGGGAAGGTCGAGTTCTCGCCGGAGCCGGTGCCGGGTCTGCGCGAGGGCGAAAGCGATGACCGCAGCGTCCTGGTAGGTCTGCGATCCACGCAGCGCCGCGACGGCGCTGCGCCGTTCCAGGGCCGTGTCCAGAGCGGCGGTCAGCCACTGCACCGCCTCGACCGCATCGTCCACCGCCGCCGTCAGCTTCGCCACGATTTTGCGCGGATCAGCGACACGAAACGACTCATGCCCCATGTCATCAAGGTCATCACCGGTGACTAGACCAGCCGCCACGCCTCACCGTAAGCCCTCAACCCAAGATCCTCGATCGCGGCGGCCCGGCGATCACGGAATCTGTGCCAGAGCCATTTCCCGTGGCCGCTGGCAGGGGGGTTCGCCTATCCTCGACCTATCACTGTGACACAGGAGCGGGACACTAACCATGCGACGTCCACACTGACCGCGCCACCACGTCCAGGAGCCATCGGCGTGTGTTCTTCATCGACGAGGCGCTCACCGTGACGGCCAAGGTCGCGGATTCGGATCCGACTTCGGGCGGCAAGCGATCAACACGCTCGTCACGCTCATGGATGGTCAGGGACGACGTCGTCGTCATCGCCGTCGGGTATACCACGGAGATTGCGGGCTTCATCGCAGTCAATACAGGCCCGGTGTCGGGACCGGATTTCTCCAATTGTCCGGCGCCAAGCCGAGCGCTTAACGGGCAGACCGGGCTCGGTTCCCGGGCTCAAGCGAGGTTCACAACCGCCGATGCGCGAAGGTAGTGGACCGTCCACTTTGGGCGCTCTAAGTTCGAGGTTCCAAGCCGGGTCCACGCGTCGTCATGGCCTGCGCACGTAGGCCACTTGGCCGCAGGCGGTGGTGCGGCAGGGTAACCGTATCGTCGGCTCGCCGGCGTCAACATTCCAGACCGCGGCCGGAGGCGAGCTGCCACACTGCACCGGCGAGATGTTCGAGTGGTGGTTCCGGTTCCGGCCCGACACACAGCAGTACGTCTGGTGGCACCCGGTCGACCACATGTTCAGCGACTGGGCTGGATCCTCAGCGACGAGACCCACGTCGGCTCAGGACATATCGTGATCGAGGAGTTCACCGGCCTCCAGCGGAGAAGCTGATCATCCAGTTCCGCGATCCGGCCGAGTTCTTCACCGCCGACGTCTACGCCGCCGCGCGGGCATCCGGGCGGTCACAGCCGCGGTGCTGGGGCGTGTCTCCATCGGCCATTCACCCGACCGCACTCCGGATGGTGCCGTGCTAGGTGGGCGGCTCCTCCACGTGGGCCGCGACACGCGCTGGGGGTTGGCGCTTCGTAGCCATTTCTTCATCGGCGCCGACCTGGCCTCGACCGGAGCCTCACCGGCCGACGTCGAACGCACCGTTCCCGACGTGTTCGGTCTCGCGCTGCTGCAGCACGCCTACAACGACTTCACGTTCCTGTCCCGGTTCCTTCCGTCGCTTTACGTCGGCGAGCACCGCGACAAGATGAACGTGCCGTTGCCGTGGTAGCACGGACAGAACGGATGGGGGCACGCTTGGCTTCGACAGATGACGCACCACCGCGGGTCAGCGGCGTACAGGTGATCTCGCGGGCCGTGGAGATCTTGCGCGCCTTGCACGGCTCGCCTGGAGGACTGAGCCAGGCCGAGATTGCGGAGCGGATCGGCTTGGCACGCACGACGGTGCATCGCATCCTCAACGCTCTCGAAGACGAAGGGCTGGTGACGGCGGCCAGGCCCCGCGGTCGATACCGGCTGGGTCCTGAGATCCCACGAATGGCCGAGGCGGCGCGCCGAGCCCTCCTCACCGAACTGCGGCCATTCCTCGCGGACTGTCGCGGCAGATGAACGAGACCGTAGACCTCTCGGTCCTCGACCACAACCAGGCGACGTTCGTCGACCAGATCGTCGCCCCGCATCGGCTTCGTGCCGTGAGCGCGGTCGGTGACTCCTTTCCGCTGCACTGCGCCGCTAACGGCAAGGCCTTTCTCGCGTCCCTTCACCCGAGCGTGCTTAGCGGACTCCTTCCGCCAAGCCTGCCGGCGCTGACACCACACACGATCACGTCGTTGGATGTGCTGAGGGACGAGCTGGACCTGGTCCGGGAGACCGGTGTCGCCTATGACCGCGAGGAGCACACCGAAGGGATCTGCGCGGTCGGCGCATTGCTGCACAACGTGCCCGGCGAACTCGTCGCGGTGAGCATTCCCATGCCGGCGCAGCGGTTCTACGGGCGGGAGCACGAACTGGCCACCGCGTTGGTCGCGTTCGTCCGGCGAGTCGATGAAGCACTCGATCGGGAGCGCTGATTGTCGGCGAGCCGATACTACCCATTGGGCAGACTGGGACGCTGTGGGACCGGCGCCCAGCGATGTTTTCTGAGTGCTCTTGCAGTGCGGTACTGCCGAGGTCGACTGCGCCGGGAATCATTCGGTGGCGCCCAGGTGCCGCAACCGCGTCAGTACATTGAGAGATGGACGTGGTTGCTGTGCTCGTTGGAGGAGTCACACCAGCCATAGTAGGTACGCCAGCCGAACCCCGGGCAGCCAGATCTGCCGATACCAGACGATATACAAGACCCCCAGGCGTTCGGCATTGAAGAGGAAGAACGCCGCGAGATTGTTGCCGTACGCCCGATCGGCGCCAGCGGCCGGGCCGCCCGGACCCACCTGAAGTCGCACGCCCGCCCGCGGGGATGCTCACCGCCGTCCTCCAGGGCCCGCCAGCACGAGGCGAACCCGGAGAATCCGGCGGCCTGCGCCCTTCGCGTGCGCGGTACGGGCCGTGCCATGGACGACGGTGTGTCGATCGCGGCTACCCCGCCCGATGGCCCCGCGTATTCAGATAACCACTGATCGTGCCGTCAAGGTTCCCGGCTGGAAAGTCGATGCTGCCGTCGTTGGCCACCGGTCGCTGTCTGGCCATTGCATGAAGGTGGTCTGGTAGCCAGGCACCTGATCGGACCTGAATCGGATCGTGTACCGCCCGTACCGCTGACCTTCTGTCGAGCCGAGAAGCCACCTCGTTGAAAGAGGGACACGCCCCGCACCAGCTCGGCGCAATCGACCTCTGCGTGGGAAGCGCTGTGGGGCGGGGGTAGGCGATGCCGCAGGTTTGTCTGCAACGGGTCGCGAGTCGCCTCTGGGCCTCCCGAACAGCGTTGCCGCCGGCGCGTCGGTCCGAGGGCCTTCATTCGTCCAGGTCGCGGAACGCCTGTTGGATCCAGTCCGCGATATAAGCCCGCACAACGGGTACGTTGTCAACGCCGCAGTGCTCGACGCCACCCTCGCGACTGGTGAAGATCCCGCCAAGATACGGAACCAGCTCCGATAACTCCACAATAGACACATGAGACCATCCATTGATATATGGGTGACACGCCTGCGCCGGGAAGGCCTCGTTGGTCAACGGATTCGGGTTAAGGTTCACCCACGCGATCGGGGCAGAAAGCACTTCTTGTACTTCTGCCCGGAACCGCACCAGCACGAGCGGTTGCGATGTGGCGGCCACAAGCGCCGAACGGTGTCGACGTCCTCGCGGTGGTCGGCGTAGCCCTGCCGCACGTCCGAGTCAGTCGGCCGCCCACCGTGACGGGCGAGGTAGGAGACCAAGTCATCGACGTCACCGTCGAACACCGCCAGCCGGGTCTCTCCGGATCTGGACATTGCATGAAGGCCCTGCTCGATCCTGGCCCAATTCTCATCCCAGGTGGTGCCATAGACGCCGGCCATGTCAGGCCAACGCAGCAGCAGCGCAGCGAACTCGGTCACACGGCCAGAACAGCACCGCCGAACCCTCGTGCCCATACTCATCGTCGGCCAGGAGTTCGTCGGCCGCCTCCCTTCGACCGGACAGCCATCAGATCATGCTCATCGTGGGGAAGGCCGAGATCGCCGCGCAGTCGGTGCCGTGCCTGCGCCAACGCGAACGCGATCACCGCAGCCTGCTCATAGACCTGGGTTCCACGCTGCCCGGTGACCGCGGCACGGCGCTGAAGCGCCGTCTCCAAGGCGGCGGTACGCCACTGCACCCCGACCTCGGCGTGGCCAGCCTGCTCCAACGCCTCTTACGTCATAGGCGGCGTTCTCGTCCCGGATCATCAACCCGCGTAGTCCACTCAGGACAGCCAGACCATGGTGCTCACGATCCGATCGCAGTAGCAGCCGCCCGTACAGGGCGCGGGCGTGGCCGTAACGCGAACCACGCGCCTCCGCAAGTCCAGCGGCACGCCCCGCCACCAGCAACGCACCAGCCAAGTCGCCGACCTTCCCGGATATCTCGGCCGCCAACGACAAGGCGTAGACGTCATCGTCAGGATCCGCGAGCCGGCCCTCGTCCACAGCCGCGACCAGCTCCGCGACGATCACCCGCGGATCCTCGGCCCGGAAGGACTCATGGCCCAGAGCGTCAAGATCCTCGCTAGTCAACGGCTTCCCAGGCACGCCTCACGGTAGCCTCCGACCAAGATCAGCCACCTCGCAGGAGCGCAGCCTTCACGGAACCCGTTCCAGAGCCCAATTACGTGAGCGCCGGAGCCCTCAGGCTGGGAACTACGTGAGCGATGACAGACGTGGTGGGCATGCCCGCCGTCCGGTCGGCTGTTCGACCGGTTCGCCTGCACTGCGCTGGTAAGAGTCGCGCTGCCCCGGGTTGCGGCGACCGATCCCTTCCGAATGCGACCACGAGGGCGCGATCAGCGCGATCGATACGATAACGATCGCCAACGACGCTCCGGCCATGATGGCCGGAGAATGCAGGTTGCGTTACCGGCCAAGATCAAGCCTTCCGAGCCAGTGCCGACACGGCTCGGCAATCTGGTCGGCGGCCCGCGCAATCGGCCGGGCCAGGCGATGCCGCACCGTAGGCGTCGCGGTCCAAGAGCTACGGCGCCGGCTCGACGGGGTGGCGGCCGAAGCCGGCGGGGTCGAGATCGATGGGTTTGCGTTCGGCGGCGCTCGTTTCGGCGAGCGTCTTGGCGAGCCGAGCCAGGATGCGGGCGAGGTGTCGCTGGTCGGCCGGTGACAAGGCGGCGAAGAGGGCGGCGGCGCGGTCGGCGTGGCGGGCGTAGACCCGTCGGTGGGCGGCCTGGCCGGCGTCGGTGAGTTCGATGACCGTGGCCCGCCGGTCGTTGGGGTGAGGGACCCGGCGGGCGAAGCCCTCACGCTCCAAGCCGTCGACGAGGACCGTGATGTTGCGTGCGGACACCCCGAGCCGGTCGCGCAACACGGACATGATCTGCGGGCCGTCCTCGGCGAGCACGTGGATGAGGTTCATCCGGGGATAAGTCATGCCGGGCACCAGTACTCCGGCGTACTGCCACTTAAGAAACGCGGGCGCGAAGATCGAGAACAGGTCAGCCAGGCGCTGAGCCTGTGATGGGGGCGTGGACACGACCGTCTCCGAGTGTACTGTATGGTGTGACTATCACAGTTAACTCATAGTCAGTAGTCACAGTGTAGTTGTATCGCGAGTTCCGGAGGCGAACACGTCCGCACACCACCCCGCCATCGGCGGTACCCGGTGAGCTGGCACACCCTAGCCACGCACGCCGTCGACCTGGCCGCTTTCGGAGCGGCGCACCTGCATGACCAGGTCGCCTACCTGGCCACCGTGAAGCCAGACGGCGCGCCGCGGCTGCATCCGGTACGTCCCGTCGTCACCGCTGACAGACTGTTCTTGTTCATGGAACCGGCCTCTCCCAAGGGGCACGACCTGCGCCGCGATGGCCGCTACGTACTTCACTGCACGGCCACCGGCGACCAACCCTGGGACCTGCATGAGTTCTACGTCGACGGCATCGCCCACTCCAACGACGACCCCGGCGCCCGCCAAATCGCCAATGCCGGCACCGGCTTTCCCCGGGATGAACACTTCGTGCTGTTCGAGCTCGAGGTCGCCTCGGCGTTCTCCACCGTGTTCAGCGCGGACGGTCAACCCGTCCGGCAACGCTGGCGCGCCACCGCCGGGCATGACCCGTGGGACCGAGCGACGGATCACTCGATCACGTGGATGTTGTGGCGCGCGCACATCTCCTTCAATACGTCCGGCCACACCGACACGCTCACTTCGCCAAGATGCGCCTTGTGTAGCAGCAGCATCTGGGTACGAGACTGGCCAATTCCGCCACCGATCGACAGTGGCAGCGTGCCATCGGTGATTCCCCGGTGGTACGGCAGCTCGAGCCAATCGAGCTGGCCGGTGTACTCCAGCTGCCGGCGCAGTGTCGACGAGTCGACGCGGATGCCCATCGAGCTGAGTTCGTGACGCCGCCGCGTCACCGGGTTCCACACCAGGATGTCGCCGTTGAGGCCGTGGGCGGGTCCGCCACGGGGTGTCGTGGTCGGCGTGGTCCAGTCGTCGTAGTCGGCCGCACGCATCTCGTGGGGGTAGCCGTCCGCGAGGGTCCAGCCGATGCCGATGATGAAAATTGCCGGAATCTCCTGCAGAATCCGGGTCTCGCGCTGCTTGCGAGGCAAGTCCGGGTAGCGATCGAGCAGCTCCTCCGCGTGGATGAAGGTTATCTCCTCCGGCAAGTTGGGGTAGCGGTCGTCCTTGAGCTGCGGGAACTTCCGTTGGATGTGTGCCTCAGCGCCGCGCAGCACCGACCAGATCCGGCGCACCGTGTCCTTGAGGTAGTCGAGGTTACGCTGGTCGGCGGCGATCACTTGCTCCCAATCCCACTGGTCGACGTAGGCGCTGTGGTCGTGATCGAGGAAGTAGTCCTTGCGCACCGCCCGCATGTCGGTACACAGACCTTCGCCGGGGCCGAGGCCGAACTGCTTGAGCGCCAGGCGCTTCCACTTGGTAGCGGCCTGGACCACCTGGGCGTCGACGGGGTGCCGGTCGTGGTCGTTGCTGATATGGAACTGCACGGGGGTTCGCGAGCCGTCCCGGTCCAGCATGTCGTTGACGCCCGATTCCGCGCTCACGATCAGCGGCACCTGAACCATCTGCAGGTTGAGTTCCTCGCAGAGGCCGTCCTCGATGTACCGCTTTACCGCGAAGATCGCCTCCTGGGTTTCACGCGGCGTGAGCCGAGATTGATAATCGTCCGGCAACACCTGGTCTAATTCGTCGTAGTCACCGATTCCCGGTCCCGCGAGGTCGGCGCGCTTCGCCTCGACGACGTCAGTCATCGCTTTTCTCCCTTCTGATCGTCCTGAATGGAGCGTGGCTCACTGCCCGGGGACCGCATCCGAGAGCGGTGCGAACCGGGCGTTGAAGAACCTGAGTGTGGGCGGCTCGTACACCATCCGCAGGCCACCCACCTGGTCGCGGTCGTGGTAGAGCCCGATGACCGACTCCGCCACCACGTCCATGTGCCGATCGGTGTACACGCGACGCGGAATGGCGAGGCGAACCAGTTCCAACGCGGGCACATGATTGCGGCCGGTCTTCGGGTCCCGACCCGCGGAGACTATGCCGCGCTCCATCGACCGGACCCCGCTGTCCAGATACAGGCGGGCGGCCAGCGCCTGCGCGGGCAGCTGCTCCTGGTCCAGGTGCGGGAGGAATCGTCGAGCGTCGATAAAAACCGCGTGCCCGCCGATCGGCTCCACCACCGGCACGTCGGCATCGATCAGCTGCTGGCCAAGGTAGCGGACCTGGTTCACCCGGTGAGCGATGTACTGATCGTCGACCATCTCCCGGATGCCGACCGCCATCGCGTCCATGTCGCGTCCCGCCAGGCCGCCGTAGGTCGGCATCCCCTCAAAGAGGACGACCAACTCCCGAGCCCGCTGCAGGATCGATTCATCATTCATGGCGAGAAATCCACCGATGTTGACCAAGGCGTCTTTCTTGCCCGACATCGTGCAGCCATCGAAGTACGACATCATCTCCCGGACAATGCTGGCGACCGGGCGGCCAACCTGGCCAGGCTCCCGCTCTGCGATGAAGAACGCGTTCTCCACCAGTCGGGTGGCGTCGCACCAGAGCAGAATGTCGTGTCGTCGGCAGAGTTCGTGGACCCTGCGCAGGTTGTCCAGTGACACCGGTTGCCCGCCAGCCATGTTGACCGTGACCGCGAGGCTGACGTAAGCGATGTTGGCGGGACCCGCGTTGTCGATCAGCGCCCGCAGCTTGGCCAGGTCCACATTGCCTTTGAACGGATGCCGAGATCGTGGATTGTGCGCCTCGTCGATGATGATGTCGGTGAAGATGCCGCCGGCCAGTTCCTGGTGCGCCCGGGTCGTGGTGAAGTACATGTTGCCCGGCACGTACTGGCCGGACTTGATCAGAATCCGGGAGATCAGGTGCTCGGCGCCCCGGCCCTGGTGGGTCGGTACCACGTAGCGGAAGCCGTAGATCTCCCGCACCGCCTCCTCGAGCCGGTAGAACGAGGCGGAACCGGCGTACGCCTCGTCGCCAGCCATCAACGCGGCCCATTGCCGGTCGCTCATCGCGCCCGTCCCACTGTCGGTGAGCAGATCGATATAGACGTCGCGGCTACGCAGCAGAAATGTGTTGTAGCCCGCCTCCTCGATCGCGGCCGCCCGCTCGGCGCGGGTCGGCACGTGCATCGGTTCGACCATCTTGATCCGGTAGGGCTCGGCCAGGGTGGACATGATCGACTCCTCACATCTGGGGCAGCCCAGTACCGCCATCACCGCAACCATCGTTTAGGGACCGTCCGCCCGCACAGAGCCGGTTGTCAGTTCCAGATGGGCATATCGGCCCGTGCCGCGCGAGTCCTGGCCATTCCAGTCGCCCGACGTACAAACACGTCCTATGTGGACATGACCAAAGTCCCTTCCGGTCAGACGGATAGGCCCTCGCCGGCAACGCGAACGGTGGCTAAGTCTGGTGGTGTGCTGTTACGGCATTCAGTCGGTCATCCGCTTCGATTGGTAGTGATGTGACGATGGTCCCCTCGGATCTTGACATTGCCCTCGCAGCCGGGCTCAAGCCGCTGCCCGATATCGCCGGCGAGATGGGCATCGGCGCGCATCTGCTCGAACCGCACGGAGAGTCGGTCGCCAAGATCAAACTAAGCGCGCTCGACGAGCTCTCGTCGCGACCGCGTGGTAAGTACGTCCTCGTGTCGGCGATCACGCCGACTCCCCTGGGTGAAGGAAAGACCACGACCATGGTCGGCCTTGGCCAGGCTTTTCGCCACATTGGACGAACAGCCACCATCGCGGTCCGCCAGCCATCGATGGGGCCCACGTTCGGCATCAAGGGCGGCGGCGCAGGTGGTGGCCACAGCCAGGTGATCCCGATGGACCTGCTGAACCTCCACCTGACGGGTGACTTCCACGCCGTTACCGCGGCCCACAACCTGCTCAGCGCGATGGTCGACAACCACCTCTACCAAGGCAACGACATCGATCCGCGCGCCATCACGTGGCGCCGGGTCCTCGACGTCAATGATCGTGCTCTGCGCAACATCGTCATCGGTCTCGGGGACAAACAGGACGGCGTTCCCCGGCAGACCGGCTTCGACATAACGGCCGCGTCCGAGGTCATGGCGATCCTCGCGCTGTCGTCCTCACTCGAGGACATGCGCGAGCGACTCGGCCGCATCGTCGTCGGACGCGCTAAGGACGGGCATCCGGTGACGGCCGAGGAACTCCAGGCCGCTGGAGCAATGGCCGCGATCATGCGCGATGCCATCAAGCCAAATCTGCTGCAGACGTTGGAGAACACACCCGTTCTTGTCCACGCTGGACCGTTCGGCAACATCGCGCATGGCTGCTCGTCGGTCATTGCCGATTTGATCGGCATCCACACTGCCGATTTCCTTGTGACCGAGGCCGGATTCGGCGCCGACATGGGCGCCGAGCGGTTCTTCAACATCAAGTGCCGGATGTCTGGGCTGCGACCCGACGCCGCCGTGGTCGTGGCGACGGTTCGCGCCCTGAAGACGCACGCTGGCCGGCATTCCATCGTCGCGGGACGACCGTTGCCTGAGGCTCTGCTCGCGGAGAATCCCGATGAGGTGCACGAGGGCGCGGCAAACCTGCGCAAGCAGGTCGAGAACATCCGCGTTCATGGTGTACCGGTCGTCGTGGCAATCAACGCTTTCAGTACGGATCACCCGTCCGAGTGGCGGGCCATCGCGGAGATCGCGGCCGCGATGAACGTTCGCGTGGCTCTGGCGAAGCCGGTCACAGACGGGGGCGTCGGAGTCGCCGAACTCGCCGAGGCGGTCGCGGAGGCTACGAGCGAGCCGTCTGCCTTCAGATTCCTCTACCCCGACACCGCGCCGCTGCGCGAGAAGATCCAGACCGTCGCTTGCCAGATATACGGCGCGGACGGAGTGCACTACGAGCCCGCCGCCGCGCGGCAGATCGATGCCCACGAGGCCAGCGGATACGGCAGCCTGCCCGTCTGCATCGCCAAGACGCATCTCTCACTGTCATCCGACCCGGCTTTGATCGGAGCTCCGACCGGATGGACCCTGCCCGTACGAGAGGTCCGAGCCGCCGTAGGCGCCGGGTACGTCTACCCGATCTGTGGCGACATGCGGACGATGCCCGGGCTGGGGGCACACCCAGCCGCGCACGTGATCGATATTGATGCCAAGGGCGACGTCACCGGGCTCTCCTAACTCAGACCCTGGTCCACGGATAGACCGAGCTCATCCCGGGCCGCAGCGAAGGCCGCGGCGGCCTGTTCGAGATCCTCGCGGGTGTGTGCGGCGGACATCTGGGTCCGGATGCGCGCCCGTCCAAGAGGGACAACCGGATACGAGAACGCGGTGACATAGATTCCCTTATCCATGAGCCGGCTCGCGAGCTGCCCGGCCACGGCCGCATCACCAAGCATCACGGGGATGATCGGGTGCTCTCCGGGCAATACATCGAATCCCAGCTCCGACATGGCCGAGCGAAAGTACGCCGCGTTGTCGAAAAGGCGCTGGCGCAGGTCGGCAGCGCCAGAGAGCAGATCGAGGACGGCCAATGACGCTGCCACGACGGTCGGTGCGACGGAGTTGGAGAACAGGTACGGCCGCGACCGTTGCCGGAGCAGCTCCACAATCTCTGCCCGGCCGCTGACGTAGCCGCCGCTGGCGCCACCGAGCGCCTTTCCCAGGGTGCCGGAGACGAGATCGACCCGGTCGACAACACCGAAGAGCTCCGGTGTGCCCCGGCCGCTCGGTCCAACGAAACCAACGGCGTGTGAGTCATCGACCATCACGAGCGCGTCGTATTCGTCGGCCAGGCGACAGATGTCGTCCAGTGGTGCGTAGTAACCGTCCATTGAGAACACTCCGTCAGTGGCGATCATCCGGAACCGCGCGCCCGCCTCCTGTCGAAGCTGCTCCTCGAGGTCAGTCATGTCCCGGTTGCGATACCGCCGACGACGGGCCTTGCACAGCCGGACGCCGTCGATGATGCTGGCGTGGTTGAGCTCATCGGAGATCACCACGTCCTCCGGGCCGAGAATCGCTTCGAACAACCCGGCGTTGGCGTCGAAGCACGAGCTGTACAGGATCGTGTCGGCGGTGCCCAGAAAGGACGAAAGCCGGTCCTCGAGCCGTTTGTGCGGAAGCTGGGTCCCGCAGATGAACCGCACCGAGGCCATCCCATAGCCCCACTCCTCGAGCGCGGCCCTAGCGGCCGCCAGGACCGCCGGATGGTCGGCGAGACCGAGGTAGTTGTTCGCGCACAGGTTGAGTACCGGTCCGGCACCGGCGACTTCGATCCTGGCGCCCTGGGGAGTGGTGATCACCCTTTCGCCCTTGTACAGGCCGTCCGCGCGGATCTGGTCGAGCGTGGTCAGCAGGTGAGAGCGCATGCTGGTGTACATCTGGTCCCTCCGACGGCCGTTAACGATCCCAATAGAGCAATACCTTGCCGCATTGACCGCTACGGGCCGTGGCGAAGGCCGTCTCGAACTCGTCCGCCGAGAACCGGTGCGTGATCGTTGGCGTGATGTCCAGCCCCTGGGCGATCAGAACGGACATCGCGTACCACGTCTCGAACATCTCACGACCGTAGATGCCCTTCAGGGTCAGTGAGTTCAGCACCACCGTGCTCAGATCGATCGAGATCGGTCCTCTTGGCAAACCGAGCAGAGCGATCCGGCCGCCGTGCGTCATGTTGTCGATCATGTCTCGCAGCGCCGCCTCGCTGCCCGACATCTCCAATCCGATGCCAAAGCCCTCTCCCACGCCCAGCTGGCGTTGGGCATCGGCGATGGGTGTCGTGGTTGGATCGACGACGACCGTGGCGCCCATCTTCGAGGCCAGATCCAGCCGATACCCGTTGACGTCGGTGACAACCACGTTGCGCGCGCCCGCGTGGCGGGCCACGGCGGCGGCCATCAACCCGATCGGCCCAGCGCCTGTGATCAATACATCCTCACCCAGCACGGGAAAGGTCAGTGCGGTGTGGACGGCGTTTCCGAAGGGATCGAAGATCGTGGCTACGTCCAGATCGATGCCGGCGGTGTGGCGCCACACATTTCCGGCCGGAAGCGCCAGGTATTCGGCGAACGCGCCCGCCCTCGTGAGTCCCACGCTGTCCGTGTGCGCGCAAAGATGCCGAAGTCCGGCTCGGCAGTTGCGGCAGGTGCCGCAGACCACGTGTCCTTCGCCGCTGACGAGGTCGCCTACGGCGGGCTCGGCGACGTCCGCACCAACGGCCACGACTTCGCCGACGAATTCATGCCCTATCGTGAGCGGAACGGGCACGTGCCGTTGCGCCCACTCGTCCCAACCGTAGATATGCAGATCCGTGCCACAGATTCCGGTACGCAGGACGCGGATCAGGACATCCGAGTCACCCGGGGTGGGGCAAGCCACCTCCTGCAGCCATAGGCCAGGCTCAGCCTTGCTCTTGACGAGCGCCTTCATCAGTCCCAACCGAGAGGTCATGCCTCAGAATCCCCCTATCGGCCACCTGAACCCCAGGGACCAACGTCCCGGGCTTGGCGGGCCTGATAGCAGGGACGTTCCCGCCGCCGCCCCCGCCATCAGGTCCTCGCACGGTTGGCTCTCAGAACCGGCGCCGGAAGCCTCCCGCGTCCTTGATCCTGGAGCGGGCCATACGTTCTGCCTCGACGCGAGGTAGGTTGCCACTGGTCGCGGTCCGGTCGAGTAGCTCGGCGGTGTTGGACCGGATTCGTTCAGCGATCTCCGTAAATGCCTGAGTCCGGCTGCCTCTGCGATATTCCACCGCGGCGCAGATCACGCCGCCGGCGTTGGCGATGAAGTCAGGCAGACACAGCACGCCGCGTGCGTGCAAAGACGCCTCGGCCTCGTCGGTGACGGCGATGTTCGCTCCTGGCAGGACGACGGATGCGCGGACCAGGCTGGCGTTGCGCGCCGTGATCACGTCTGGTTGAGCCGCCGGAATCAAAACGCCGCAGTCGAGGCCGAACAGAGCGTCCCGATCGAGGATTTTGGCCGCGGGGTACTCGGAGATTCGGTGGCCTGCCTTGAACGCCACCATCGCGGCCACATCGATTCCTTCGGGATCGTACGCCGTCGCGCTGGTGTCGCTGACGGCGACGATGCGGGCGCCGCGTTCAGCCAGGAAGACCGCCGCATGACGGCCCACCGCACCGAAGCCCTGAATCGCTACGTCGGCGCCGTCGAGCGTGAGCCGACCGGCGTCGACCAACGCATCTGCGCACGCGGCCAAACCGAAGCCGGTAGCGCCGATCTCGTCGAGCGGGATCCCGCCGATCAGCGCAGGCAACCCGACCGCCCGCCCGATCTCGTCCTGGATCCAGGCCATCGCGGTCTCGTCGGTCCCCATGTCGGGACCCGGGATGTACTCGTCAAGGTGCCGGATGCCGTGGGCGAACGCACGGATGACCTGCTCTCTGTGAGCGGGGTCGAAGCCTTCGGGCGTACGGATGCCAGCCTTGCCGCCGCCGTGTGGCAGCATCGCGGCGGCGTTCTTCAACGTCATGGCACGGGCGAGCCGCGCCACCTCAGCCGTCGTAACCGACGGACCCAGCCGCACGCCGCCGATGGCGGGTCCCAGGCTGACGTCGTCGACAACGACGTAACCGGTACATTTGGCCGGCAGACGGAGCACGGCAACCAGGTGCGGTCCGTACTCGTCGACGGTCCATTCGAACATTGTCATGCCACAAACGTCACGCCGGCGCGTCACCCGGGACAGGGCCGAACGGCACGACCCAGCTGACGTCCGGCCCGTCCGACAACCTGGCGAGGCGGTACGGCGAACGCACCAACAGCAAGTGCACGGTCCAACCGCCGACGCGAAGGTTTACCGTATCTGTCCTCCGTGGACTACCGACTTCAGCGACGGTCGATCTGGACGTAGTCGCGTTCCGTCGCTCCGATGTACAGCTGGCGCGGACGGCCGATCCTCGTTGTCGGGTCGGACATCATTTCCCGCCACTGCGCTATCCACCCGGGTAGCCGGCCGAGTGCGAACAGGACCGTGAACATCTCGGTCGGGAATCCCATCGCCTTGTAGATCAGTCCGGTATAGAAGTCGACGTTGGGGTATAGCTTGCGCTCGATGAAGTAGTCGTCCGAGAGGGCGATCTCCTCGAGGTGCAATGCGATATCCAGTAGCGGGTCGGTCTTCGCGGTGCGGGAGAGCACCTGTTGGGCGGCCTTCTTCACAATCGCCGCCCGCGGGTCGTAGTTTCGGTAGACCCGGTGCCCGAAGCCCATCAGCCGCACGCCGTCCTGCTTGGCCTTCACCCTGCGGACGAAGTTGGCCGCATCGTCGCCGGTCGTGTGGATGTGTTGGAGCATCTCGAGTACGGCCTGATTGGCACCGCCGTGCAGCGGTCCGAACAATGCGTTGACGCCCGCCGACACCGATGCGAACAGGTTAGCCTGGCTGGAGCCGACGAGCCGTACGGTCGACGTGGAGCAGTTCTGTTCGTGGTCGGCGTGTAGCACGAACAGCATGTTCAGCACACGGGCGAGGACCGGATCAACTTGATACGGAGTGGTCGGCAGCCCGAATGTCATGCGCAGGAAGTCCTCCACGTACCCCAGAGAGTTGTCGGGGTACAGCAACGGCTGTCCGACTGAGGTCTTGTGCGCGTACGAGGCGATCGTTGGCAGCTTGGCCATCAGCCGGATTGTGGAGATCTCCACGTGTTCGTCGTCGAACGGGTCCAGGCTGTCCTGGTAGAAGGTGGACAGGGCGCTGACCGCCGAGGCCAGCACCGCCATCGGGTGCGCGTCGAGCGGGAAACCCGTGAAGAACCGGCGCATCTCCTGGCGCAGCAAGGTATGTACCTTGATCTGCTCGGTGAAGTCGTTCAGCTGTGCGATGGTGGGGAGCTCTCCGTAAATCAGCAGGTACGAGACCTCCAGAAATGAGGAACTCTCCGCGAGCTGCTCGATCGGGTAGCCCCGATAGCGGAGGATTCCCGCGTCTCCGTCGATGAAGGTGATCGCGGACGTGCACGCGGCGGTGTTGCCGTAACCCACATCCAGGGTAACGTGCCCGGTTTGGTCGAGCAGCTTGCTCACGTCGAGTCCCGACGGACCCTCGGTGACGGGGTGCACTGCCAGCGGCAGGGAGCTGCCGTTGTTCTCCAGTCTGAAGCCGGTCGCTGATCTACCGGTCTCGAGGCTGGTGTGCCTTGCTTCTGCACTCGTGGTCATGTCGCCTCCCATTGACGCCACCGCCGAACTCCTGCCGACGACTTCGAATCCACTAAGCTCTGTTATGCCGCTGCCAACAATGCGTCGAGGGTCACGAAGCCGTATCCCAGGGCTCGCAGCCGCGCGATGACGGTCGGCAGCGCCTGCGCGTCGAGCGTGGTGTGATCGTCCGGGTTTGAGCCGACGTGCATCAGCACGATCTCGCCCGGGCGCGCCGCGGCGACAACCCTGTCAACGACGATCTGGGCCGTGATCCCACCGATCGTGGTTCCCTTCCAACCCAGCGTGTCCACGGTCCACCGCACCGCGACGTAGCCCGCGCCGTTCACAACGGCGATTGTGCGGGCGTCGCGGTCGCCGAACGGGAACCGGAACAGCGGCCGCGGATCCGTCCCGCCGGCGGAGCGGATCTTCGACTCGGCCAGGGCGAGCTCATTCCGTATCGCCGCGTCGGAATAGTCCGGCAGGTGTGGGTGGGTCGTGGTGTGGTTGCCGAGGCGGTGGCCCTGGGCAACGATCGCCTTCACCGACGCCGGATAGTTCGTGGCGAAGTTGCCCGTAAGAAAGAACGTGGCGGTCACGTGCTCGCTAGCCAACGTGGCCAGGATCGACGCGAGACCGTCGGCGTTGGCGCCAGCGTCAAACGTCAACGCTACGACGCGGGCCGACGTGGGGATCGTCTCCACATCCTTGCCTCGCAGGCTGGCAGGCACCGTGGGCGGCGCTGACGGCGTCGTGGCGGGCGGTGTCGGGGTCCGGCTCGTTGTCGGCGGAGACGAGGTCGGCGGATTCGAGGGAGGAATCGACGGTTGCACGGTCGGTGTCGGAGTTGCCGTCACTGACTGGGAAGGCGCCGACGCGGTCTGGGAAGGTGTCGGCTCTGTTGATGGGCGTTCCGAGCATGACGCGGAGACCGCCGTGACTCCGATGCCAATAAGAAGTGCCAGAGCCACCTTGACCGCGATGTGTCGGCGCATGGCCGCCTCCTACCGGATTCGAGCGTCGAGCACCCTCAGATCCAGTTCCACAGTCCTCGGTGAATGGTGTAATCCGGGAGAGCCTTTTGTTCCGTCTCTAAGGACGTTTGACCCTGTTCGGGGTGGACAGCGACGCCGACGGTGGTGGTAGGCAGTAGAGCATCCGCGACCGTCGTCCATAAGGGACTATGGCGTTTCTGAGCGGAGAGTGGCGATGACTACCCTGCTGCGCGACGTAAATCGACAGGCAATCAAGGAGCTCGTCTTGTCGCTCGAGCCAGTCGCTTCGGTCTACGTTGGGCTGGCATTGCCCGCACCGACAGCCGACGCGTCTGAGGATCTGAGCCTGCGCTGGCGGGCGATGAGCACCGAACTGGCGGCCCAGGGCGCCCCGACGGCCACCATTGATGCGTTAGAAGGCTATCTCGGGTCGTTGCCCATCTACCTCACGGAGCTCGCACTGTTCGCATCCACCGGAGGCACGCTACGACAACACGAGTTGCCCGGCGGCGTGCCGTTCGACCGAGCGTCATTCGCCGCGCCCGCGCAGGTCGCCCCCCTCGTGTCCTGGCTACAGCGACACCCACCATTCGTGGCCATTGTTGTTGACCGTGCCGGCGCCGATGTGACCGAAGTAAAAAGCGGTACGACGGTGGGGGTCACCGAGACCGTGGTGGGCCCCGACGACGAAATCGAACGCAACGCCCCGGGTGGCTGGGCGCAGCCCCGCTATCAGCGCCGGGCGGAGGACTCATGGCGTCACAACGCGGCCGCCGTGGCCGAGGCGGCCATCCATGCCCTGCGACGCGTGGATGGGGAACTGCTGCTTGTCGCGGGCGACGTGCGCGCCGTGCAACTGCTCGAGGACCGGCTGCGCGACCACTCGGGCCACCGCATTGTCGTCCGCCATGTGCCTGGCGGCCGACAGCCCGACGGATCCACCTCGATTCGCCGGGCGGCCATCGCGCACGAGCTAGCCGGCTACGCCGCGCAGCGCACGGCGGACGTACTGGAACGGTTCGAGAATGAGCGGCGTCCGCACGGCAGGGCGGTCGAGGGTGCGGCCGATACGTTGTCTGCGCTTGCCGCGGGCCGGGCGGACACCTTGATCATCGCCGATGATCCACGCGACTCCAGGACCGCTTGGTACGGGCCGGACTTGCTCGGCGTGGACAGCCGATTCCGTGCGAGCGGTGCTGTGACCGCGCTGCGCTCCGGCCGTCTGGTCGACATCGCCGTGCGAGCGGCATTGCTGACCGACGCCGACGTGACCATCATCGACGCCGAGACTCCGGCCACCCCGGCTGAGCGAATCGGCGCGATATGCCGCTACCAGTGAGGGTTCGCGGACATCAAGCGGAGATAAGCCGCGCGGCCATCGCCCTACGCCAGGCGATACGGCACGACGACGTCTGTGCGCCACCGGGACGGATCCGGCTCGGCGTTGGGATCGGTGAAGTAGACCTCCCAATGCGGTCCGGCCGGAGCGAGGCCATGGTCATCGAGCCACCGGAGAACCGCCCCATACGCCATGGTGAGGTCCTCGTAACGGCCGATGTGCGTCGTCACCGCGGCGGGACCGTCCGGCAGTCTGGACGCGTCAACCGAGCCGTCGCCTGAGACCTCACACGGAACCGGAAAACCTGCCTCCACCGCCACGACGTCATCGAGAAACGTGTACCGTGCGAACGGAGGGCCGCTCGGACCGACGTGGATGCGACGCAGGTAACCGTCAATGGCGCGGTACGCCTTCGCCAGGAAGCCCGGCATTTCTTGAGGTGCCATCTCGCCCCGGACGACGGCGGTGTCCTGGTCGATCAACAAACGATCGGTTATCTCGTACGTGATATTCATTGGTCTGCCTCCCATCTACTGGGTCACGACCAAAGCGTGCGCCGATCGACGCTGCACCAGCAGGGGCGAACGGTCCCGGACTACGGGACCCTAGGCCCTCACGGAGGTCGACTAGCCCCGGACGCCGCGGGCGGTGGGGGCGGCGTCCGAGGCCGGAGCAACCGCCTCGTCGTCAGCCGGCATCGGGATCAGCATGACCGGAATGCGAGAGCGCTCGAGCGTGGCCCGTACCACTCGGGCGCGGCCTGGCGTCAGCCGCCGCAGCCAGCCCAGGACGATCAGGTCACAGCCACACTCGGCCGCGGCGAGTGGGATCAGCTCCTCGCGTCGACCGACTCGTGTCTCGAACTGGACCACGTCGATCCCCCACGGGCAGTACCGCGCGAGGAACTCACGAGCCAGCGCCTCCTGCTCATGTTGCGGTTGGTCGGTGAACGCGGGGATCGCGTCCGGCGCCACGACGTGCAGTGCGACTACCTCGAGTCCGACATCTGGCGCGAGTTCGATGAGCGACCGCGGTGCCAAGGACGTGGCCAGACTCCCCTCGAGTGGAACGAGAGCGCGGCCAAACCTGTGGCGTGGTTCGGCATCGGGCGCGACCACAAGGACCGGTTTGAGCAGCGCCCCTGCGACGGCCACCGCGGTGGAACCTAACGGTCGCGGATCCGTTGGTATGCCGCGGGCACCAATGACGAGGGCGGCGACATCATCGGCCTTCCCCGCAGCGACAAGCTCATCGACGACACCTCCACGAACCACGCGTAGCGGTACGCCAGCAGCCTTCGCAATGTCGCCGGGCGTCTGCGTGCTGTCTTCCTGGACGTGCAGTGCAGCCAGCCCAGCACTCAGCAGGTCCGCCAACGCCGCCGCGGCGGCCAGTACGGGTTGTGCCGCGGGGCTGCGGTCGAGCGCCGCCAGCACTGTCTTTGCCTGGTTCAAGGGGACATCACCTCCCAGTACCCGTCGGCCCGACGCAGCTGCAGCGCGTCGGCGTCAATCTCTACGCCCCGAGGCGTGATCTGCACCCGGAATGGCGCTCCCCGATAGCGCAGCCCGATAGTCAGCCCGCGCCATGCGGGTGGCAGCCGAGGGTCGATGATCAGGCGATCCCGGCGCGCCCGTACGCCTGCAAAGCCGGAAACAATCGCCTGCCACAGTCCCCCCATCGTCGCCAGGTGAAGGCCGCCGGCCGTGCTCCCGGTAAGGTCGTCAAGGTCGATCCGGGCGGCGACCCGAAGCCATTCGAGCGCCGGTTCGTACTGTCCGGCCCGGGCCAGGAGCGCGGCGTGGATCGCCGGCGACAACGAGCTGCCGTGGGCGGTTCGCGGTTCGTAGAAGTCCAGGTTGGACTGCAGCGAACCCGGGGCCACATCGTCGGGGATGAGGTGATGCAGCATGAGCACATCGGGCTGCTTGATCACTTGCGCCCGCGCTGTTCGTGTTCTGCCGAGCAGCAGGTCGGCCGCTATCGGTCGTCGTGGTGAGATCTCGGCGATCACGATGGGCTCGAGGTCGAAGAACCCGGCATGCTGCTCGTACACACGCGTCCCCGGGTCGTACCCATCGACGAGGGCGTCGGCGACTGCGCGCCAGGCCACGCGGTCGGCGTCTGCGACGCCGCCGGCGCTCGCTGCGCGGCGTAGGTTCCAACGCGCCATCACGTTGGTAAACGCGTTGTCGTCGACCGATTCATGGTACTCATCCGGACCTATAACTCCGTCGATGTGAGCCTGTCCGTCGCCGTCGTAACGCACGCGCGAGGCCCAGTACCGGGCGGTCTCAACGAGCAGCTCAAGCCCAGCCCCATTGGCAAAATCGCTGTCTGCGGTCCAGTCGAGGTAGCACGCGGCAGCCCAGGCGACGTCGGCGACGATGTGCTCTTCGAGTTCTCCTGTGCGAACTGGTGTGACCGCACCCGTAGGCATGCTCGCGGTGGCGGGAGTGACGTCGGTACCTTCCGCAGCCGACTCCCACGGAAAGCGGGCGCCGGCGCGGCCAAGGTGTCGGGCCGCAGCACGCGCGGCGGGCAGGCGACGGCTTCGGTACTCGAGCATCGCCCGCGCCGCCGGCGGATGGGTTGCGGCGAGGAACGGCAGGACGAACACGTCACTGTCCCAGAACACGTGGCCGCGGTACGCCGGTCCGCTCAGGCCGCGAGCGCCTACGGCCGCCTCCCCACGGTCCCCCACGGAGGCCATCAAGTGGAACAGCGAGAAGCGGACCGCGTGCTGCAACTCCGGATCACCGTCGATGATGATGTCGCCATCGTCCCACCGGCGCGCCCACGCCTCGCGGTGTTCGCGCAGCAAGCCCTCGAATCCGACCCCCTCTGCCGCCACCGCTGCCGCCTCGGCGGCGCTCGGTTCGAGGTCGTAGGCACCGAATCGTTCGAAGCATCCGCCGCGGCGGATGTCGTGTAACACCGCCGTCACGGCCCCACGATGGGTCTCGGAGCCGGCGGCTGGCATTAGGGCATCGTCGCCAACCGCGCGGATCGCCACGACTCCTGGTCGCGCGAGCGATGAAAAGCGGATGGAGCGCAGCGGTCCCTCCTCGTGCAACACTCCAGCTCGCAGGTCGAGCGTTCGCCGTAAAGGCCAAACGTCCTCGCCTCCGGTCAGTCGCGACCACAGCGGTACGGTGGCTAGCTCGGTCGCCGGCCCTGTGCCGTGGTACACGCCGCTGAGGAACACGCCTGGCGTAGTATCGCCGTCGCCAAGCAGCGGACTGCCGCGGGTGCCCAGACGGCCGTCGCCAAGCGTGAGCAGTGACTCATTCACACGTTCAGAGCGCGGATCGAAGCCCTCGATTGTCAGACTCCATGCTGGATCCGCCATTGCCTGGGGCATGTCGCCCCGCAGCCGCCGCCTGAGCTGGTCGTGTAACACGCGTTGGATCAGGGCGGAATCGCGGTCCAATGCAACCGCTTGAGTGGCCCCCGCCCTGGTCCGAGCGGAGAGCTCGACGCCAGCCACGGCAACGCTGCTCGGATCGATGCCGCGCGCCCAAAGCTCCGCGAGCACACCATCCAGTCCGGCCGTCCCGCGCGGCGGCACCAGACCGTCGGCACCGACTTCAACGATCGACCCTCCGGCAGAGATGATCAAGCGACCAGGGCCACCCGGTCGGGCGCCGAGGCGAGCGTCCACGGCGCCTCGGTCCATGTCCGACACGAGGACGATGTCGAATCCGAGGCCGCACAGCTCTTCGACCAGTGCCCGAAACGCCGTCATGTCAGCGTGCCGATCGACGGCGGCGTCCCAGCCAAGGACGGCGGCCTCAAATCGCCGCGACAGGGCCGCGGGCAGATCGTGGCCCGGGGTAGCTGCCTGCGCAGTGGCGTCCATCGAGTCGAGCGTACGTCGCCGCGCCCGGCCGGCTTTTTAGTCTCACCCGTCGGGTGGTTTCGCCTCTGGACAAGTCGTCGCGCTCGCCGAAAGCTCGAAGCAAGATTCGGAGTATCCAGGCGGAGTGTGTGATATGGGCGAGCCAGCGAGCGACGTCACGACACGTCTACTGGCCTCACCGGAGCCAGCGGTCAGGCTACGGGTTCTTCTTGGCGTTCTCGCCCGTGATCCACGGTCGGCCGAGGTGGCCCGGGTTCGGAGATCCGTACGGACGTCGGCTCGCGCCGTCGCGTTGCTGTCGGAGCGCACCGCTGATGGGCGGATCCCATTTCACCCGTACCGGGCCAAGTGGTATGGCGCGCATTGGGTACTGGTTGCGCTGGCGGAGATGGGATATCCCCCGGGTGATCCGACCCTGCTCCCCCTGCGTGACCAGGCCCTGGAATGGCTGTTCGCGCCCGAGTACGCACGCCTGATGAGGACCGTACGTGGACTACCACTCCTGCACGCATCGATCGACGGCAACGCCATCTACGCGATGCTCGCGCTGGGTATCGCCGATGACCGCGTCGAGGCACTCGTCGGCCGCCTGCTGCGGGCTCAGTGGCCAGACGGTGGGTGGAACTGCGACCGCACGGCGAGTGGGCGGTCGTCGTCGTTCACGGAGAGTTTGATTCCGCTGCGGGCGCTCGTCCGCTATGGCGCGGAGCGGGGGGACAACGAGGCGCGGGCGGCGGCCCACAGCGCGCGCGAGTTCTTTCTCCGACATCGCCTGTTTCGCCGGTGCCGGGATGGTTCGGTGATCTCGCCGTCGTTCGTCCAGCTGCACTACCCGTGCTATTGGCACTACGACGTCCTATTTGGACTCACCGTGATGGTCGAGGCGGGCGCCATCGGCGATCCGCGTTGCACAGACGCGCTCGACGTGCTGCGACGCAAGCGGTTGCCCGACGGCGGCTATCCTGCCGAGCACCGCTTCTACCGGCCGACCCGACGGATGGTCCCCTCTCAGCGATCATTGGTCGACTGGGGCCCTACCAGTACGCACCGCGCCAACGAGTTCGTCACGGCCCATGCCCTCGCCGTCCTGCGCGCGGCCGACCAATCCGTCGTGACCTGAGCTAATAGACCCAGCCCGACGGCGACCGCTGTCGTGCGCAGGGACCGGGGTCGGCAGACCGTTTACGCGGCCGACCTGGTACCGGGCGACATGGTCATCCTGGAGGCTGGCGATCGGGTCAGCGCCGACCTTCGGCTCATCGCCGTAGCCAGTCTGGCCGACTGCTACATCCGGAGGATGTAACAGTCGGCACCACGGCGCGCGCGAAAGAGATCGCTGATTGTCGCGCTACTGGAAGGCGCCGTGGATGTCTTGATCACTGGCGCGATCAGAGACCACCAGCACTTCGTCACCGGGCTCCAACGTAAACCCGCCGTCCGGTACGGACGGCCGCCCGGCGCGGATCACGCAAGTCACCACCGTTCCGGGCGGTAGCGCGATCTCGGCCAGGCTTAGGCCGGCGGCCGAGGATGAGGCCGCGATGGTGGTCTCGATAACGTTGACCCCGGCCTTCGCGAGGCGAAATAGCGCGACTGTGTCACTGGCTCCTATTGCCTCCTCGATGAGCGATACGAGCGGGCTGGCCGACGAGATGGGTACATCCACGCCCCAGGCCTCCCCGAACAGCCAGATGTTTTCGGGATCGTTAACGCGGGCGACGACACGCGGTACGGCGAACTGACGTTTGGCCAAAAGGGCGACGACGAGGTTGTCCTCGTCGTCGCCGGTAGCCGCGACGAGGACGTCGGCACCGAGAATCCCTGCCTGCTCGAGCACGCTCGGCTCGCAGGCGTCCCCGGCGACGAGCCGAGCGACGGTGGTGCCACTGAGGTCTTCGATGCGGTCGTCATCGACTTCGATGAGCGTGACGTCGTGTCCAGTCGCGGCCAGTACCTGGGCGATCTGGCTGCCGATGCGACCACCGCCGGCAATAACCGCTTTCACGTGCCCAACTCCTTGTCGAGGAAGGCGCGCAGCCGCCCGAGCGCGCCGGCAGTCACCAGGAACGAGACCACGTCCTGGGCCTCGGCCACCCCACCGTGGACCGGAAGCAACGAACGGCCCCCGCGGGTGACCTCAACTACCCTGATGGCGCCGTCGACCTCCAGCTCGGCGAAGGCCCGGCCGGTGAGATAGGACGGGAGCTCCGACCGGACCAGGAGTGTCTCTCCATTGCCGAATGTGTGCTCCGGGGCGAGATGGCGGTGCAAGAGCATCTGGTAGATGCGCGTTACCGTCCACCGCACGCTGGCCACGGTAGGGATGCCGAGCTCGCGGTAGATGTCGGCACGCCGGGGGTCGTAGATGCGGGCGATGACGATCGGCACCCGGTAGACCTCCTTGGCGGTCCGGGCCGAGACGATGTTGCTGTTATCGCCCGAGGTGACCGCGATGAGCGCGTCGGCCCGGTCGATACCGGCGCTGATCAGCACGCGGCGGCTGTAGCCGTTGCCGACCAGGAACTCGCCCTCGAACGCTGCCGGCAGCAGCCGCCGGGCCTTCGGGTTCCTGTCGATTACGGATACCTCGTGGTGCTCGGCGGCGAGCTGGGCGGCCAGAGCCGAACCTACTCGGCCGCAGCCGATCATCACAATTCTCATGCGGGGAGCACCTTCTTCCAGTCTTGCGCGCGGACGCGGCGACTGCGCAGCAAGTATTTACGAGCTTCCTCGGCCGCGAGCAGTAGTACGCCGAACGCGACCAGGATGGCCCAGTCGGCAGCGGTCAGCGGTGCCGTGTGGAACACCCCCTGCAGCGGGGGCAGGTAACTGATGGCCGCCATGAGTATCAGGCCGAGTCCGCCGGCGGCAAGCAGCCGTGGATTCGACGCCAGCCCCACACGGAAGATGCTCTCGCGGTCAGTGCGGACGGCGAGGGCGTTGAAGAACTGGCTGACGACGATGCCAGCTTGGACCATCGTGATGGCCTCGCGGTAGACCGGGTTATCGGCGGTGAAGGCGTCGAAGGGAATGCCGGCGGTGTGGATGTGCCAGAAGAAGACGACACATACACCAACCGACTGGATCGCGCCGAGGAAGAGGAACCGGCCCACGACTGCGGAGGAGAGAAGCCGCTCCCGCTGGTTGCGTGGTGGCCGTTCCATGACGTCGGGCTCTGGCGGCTCTGCCCCTAGTGCCAGTGCGGGCAGCACATCCGATCCGAGGTCGATGGCGAGGACCTGTACGGCCAGCAACGGTACGAGGGGGAAGCCCACGAACGTGGCCACGAGAATCGGGGTCAGCTCGGCGATGTTGTGGCTGAACAGGTAGGTCAGGAACTTGCGGATGTTCTGATAAACCGAGCGGCCCAGCTGGACGGCGGCGGCGACTGAAGCGAACGAGTCGTCCAGCAGCACCATGTCGGCCGCCTCCCGGGCGACGTCGGTTCCCGAGGCGCCCATCGCGACGCCGATGTCGGCTCGTTTGAGTGCCGGTGCGTCGTTTGCTCCGTCACCGGTGACGGCGACGATCTCGCCGATGCGTTTCAGGGAAACGACCACCCGCATCTTGTGCTCTGGGCTGACCCGGCAGAACAGAAGTTGGCCGGGCGAACTCAACGCCGCCTCGAGCGCTTCGTCAGTCAGGCCGTCCACAGTGGAGCCAGTCACGACGATAGGATTGTCCGTGACAATGCCGACGCGTCGGGCGACAGCCTCGGCGGTCAACGGGTGATCACCGGTGACCATGATGATTCGGATCCCCGCTCGCCGGCAGGCTTGTACCGCCGCAGCGACATCTGGGCGCGGCGGATCGACCATGCCGACCAATCCCAGCAGCGTCAGCCCGGTCTCGGCCAGGTCTTGCGGCGGACGCGGTCCGGGCGACTTCCGGCACGCGACTGCCAGGACGCGTAGCCCCTGAGCCGCCATGGCGTCCTGTTCCTTTGTTATCTGCTCGCGCAGCTCGTCGGTGAGCCGACCCGCCCAGGCCGTGTCGACACTGCGACGGAGTAGCTCTTGGGGCGCGCCCTTGATGTAGCAGGCGTAGCCATCGTCGACGCGATGAACGGTGCTCATCAGTCTGCGTGCGGAGTCGAAAGGGAACTCGGTCACCCGGGGGGTCACGGCCTCCTCCATGGCGACGTCCAGTCCCGCCTTTGTGGCGGCCACCACCAACGCGCCCTCGGTGGTGTCACCCAACACACGCCACCCCTCGGTCCCGGCTGGCGGAACCAGCCGAGCATTGGCGCACAGAGCCGCAGTGCGCAGGAGGTTCCGAACGGCCTGCGAATTGGCAACCTCGCCGATCGGCGCGTACCCGACGCCCGTAACGGCGTTGTTCGTGCCGCCGGCCCATATCTGGGTTACTGTCATCTCCGCCTTGGTGAGGGTGCCAGTCTTGTCGGTGCAGATGACGGTTGTGGAGCCGAGTGCCTCGACGGCGAGCAGCCGCTTGACCAGGGCCTGCCGACGCGCCATCCGCCGTACGCCAATGGCCAGCGACACGGACAGCGTCGCTGGCAGCCCCTCCGGTACCAGGGCGACCATCACGCCGAGCGCAAAGACGAACGACGCGATCAGGGGTACGTCTGTGGGCACCCGGACCAGAAACATCGCCGCGCCGATCGTCAAGGCAACCGCGGCGACCCACCGGGCCATTGACGCGACCTGCCGCTGCAACGGGGTGCGCGGCTGCGGGGCGTCGTGCGCCAGCTTGCAGATGCGTCCGAACTCGGTCGACGCTCCAGTGGCGAAGACGAGAACCTTGCCGGATCCCGCAGCCACGGTGGTGCCCATGAGTACGCAGTTTCGAGAGTGCAGGCGGGCTGCCGGGGCGTTCACGCCTTCCGGGGTACGGATTACCGGCTCACTTTCCCCCGTGAGCGCCGCGTTGTTAACGGCGAGGTCGTGCGCCTCGACGACGCGGGCGTCGGCCGGGACGGCGTCGCCGGCCTCCAGCACGACGAGATCGCCGGAGACCAGATCACGCACCGGAACCTCGCGACGGTCGCCGTCGCGCAGTACGCGGCAGGTGCGCGGCACCATGGCCTGCAACGCCTCGGCGGTCCGCTCGGCCGAGTACTCCTGGGCGAAACCGATCACCGCGTTGAGCAGCACCACGGCGAGAATCGCCAGGGCGAGCTCGAGGTTGCCCACATCTCGCGGGGAGCCCAGCAGATAGGCAAGCATCGTGATCCCAGCAGCGACCAAGAGGACCACCGCGAACAGGTCGGTGAACTGCGCCAGGAATCGACGCCACACCCGTCGCGGTTGGGGCCGAGGAAGTTCGTTCGGCCCGGTGCTGGCTTGCCGCGCGACTGCATCGGCCGACGTCAGACCTCTCGGCGACGAACCAAGCACCTCGAAGACACGGAGAGCCGGCACCTCCGTCACGGCATTGCTCGGTGGCCCCGTCTCGTCGCATGAACCGGTGTCGGGCGGCGGCCTCGACGGGCCCTCACGGGTCGTCGGGATGGTCACACCCCACCTCCTTGGCACACCACCGTCCGCGACTCACAAGCTTCACCCATGACGGCGACACCCGCCGACGCGGGGGACCAATCGATTCGCGGTGGCGATATCCCGTCGTCACGACGGTGGGGTCTCGAGACTGGCCTCGTCACCGTATCCCACTCAACCATCCGCAGTCGCCGCCTCGACGTTGGCGGGTGCCGCAGTGTCAGCATGCGCCAACACGAGAGCGCGCCGTCAGGGACGAAGGACCCTTCGCACGGGACTTTGGCGGATTGCTGTGGCCTCAAAGGATTCCGGTGCCGAGCCGTGCTCGACGATATCCGATATGTCCACATAGGACTTATTGGTGTCGGGCCGGTCACCACTCAAGCCCACCAACCGGCGCAAAGCTTACCCGCCGGGGAGTTCGCTCCTTGTCGGCGGCGCGGATCATATCGGGCCCGGAAAGGTGGACCGTTCGGGCCTTGGCGTGGGACCAAGTGCCCTGGCCACGCGCCCACCGAGGCGCGAGCGTTCTGGTAGCGGTCGCCCCTGGTGCTGGAAGTGGTTCCCGCAGGCGATCCAGCTGGTTCGGAGGTGGCCATGGCCACGCGCAGACGGGTCCGTGCGACGGTAATCGCCGCGGTCGGAATCCTCCTCATAACGACCTCGGGCGGTGCGGTCGCCGCTGCGGCGCCGACTGCCCAACGAGACGGCGTCGCCGAGGTAATCGCGAGCTACCAGGCTAGGATCCCCGAGCTCATGGAACAGGAGCACATACCCGGTCTGGCTTTGGCGCTGGTCGACGGCGACGGTGTTGTGTGGCAGCAGGGGTTCGGCTCCACAGACAGCGACGGGCGTACGCCGGTCACCGTCGACACCATCTTCAGTGTCCAGTCGATGTCGAAGGTCTTCACCGCCACGGCCGTGATGCAGGCCGTCCAATCAGGACGGCTCGACCTCGACGTTCCAATCGCGACCTACCTGCCGGGCTTCACGGTCCACAGCGCCTTCGAGGCTCACCCTGAGCAGCGGATCACGCTGCGCATGCTGCTCAGCCACACCGCGGGATTCACACACGAGGCCCCGATCGGCAACAATTACGAGCCGGAGCCCGGCGACTTCGACGCGCACGTCGGGAGCATCTCCGAAACCTGGTTGCGGTTCCCGGTCGGCACCGGCTACGCCTACTCGAACCTGGGGATCGACCTCGCCGGGTACATCCTCGAGCAGGTTTCGAACAAGCCATTCCCGGTCGTCGTGCGCGACTCGCTGCTCACGCCATTGGGCATGGATCACAGCACCCTCGACCGGACCCGGGTGCACGCCACCGCCGACCGGGCGGTGGGTCACTCCGGAGACATGGTGCCTCCGCCCGTGGACGTCCCGATGACGGCGGCCGGCGGGCTTTGGGCCAGCGCCGCTGACCTCGCCCGGTTCCTGCGATTCCAGCTTGGCGACGGCACCGTCGACGGACACGCCGTGCTCGATGCCAGGCTGATACAGGAGATGCGCACCGTGCCGGCACCAGACGCAGGCGCGCCGGCCGGGTATGCCCTCGGCGTCGCTCGCACGCACTGGCGGGCAGGCCAGTACCTCGACCTGTTCAACCACGGCGGCGGCGGGTACGGCTTCCTGTCGGACCTGTGGTGGCTGCCCCAGCTGCAGCTCGGCATCGCCGTGCTCACCAACTCGTCCGACCACGAGCTGCAGGGGGCATTGGCTCTCGGGATCCTCCGTGACCTGGTCACCAAACCGGACAGCCGGTATCACGTCCGCATGCTCGGTCTGCCGACCCAGTCCGACGTCGTTGAGCCCGACGGCAGATACGTGCCGCCGCCGGGCCTGGCCGACCGGATCGCGGCCGTCGGGATGCCGGCGTCTAGCGAGCAGTCCGCCCGCTGGGGTGGATACCCCGAGTTGTACCGCAGTGGAGAGCTCGGCGCCATGAACCCCGCGAACCCGCCGTCGCGTTTCCACGTCGAGTCCGGCGTGTCGTACTTCGACGCCGCCGAGGACGGGACACCGGTGCGGCATCGGTTGACCGAGTTCCAGCCCGGCCTGTTTCTCGCGGAGAACGGCGAGACGCTCGACCTGCGCGGGCCGTCTCCGACATGGCGCGGAATCGACCTCAATCCGGTCACGAACGGTCCGCTCGCCTGGCAGTGGACGCTGCTCGCCGTCGTCGTGGTCGTGGCGGCCGGATGGCTCGTTGCCGGGAGTGCTGTGTGGTTGCGCCGACGCCGGAGAGCTGGCCAATCGTCGCCGGTCGCTGCGCCGCCGAGCGGCCGTACCGGGCGCCGCCTCACCACCGTGATCGCCGCAGTCGGGGCCCTCGCCGCGCTCGTGACCGGGGCCGTGATCCAGACGATGCCCGGATTCGTCGACGTCGGGTTCCTCGGCTCGATGGCGTTCCCGCTTCCCGTGCGCCTGGCGTTGCACCTGCCGCTGGCGGTGGCGCTCCTGGCTGTCGGCCTCGCCGCGCTATTAGTGGCCGGCGCCCTCCGGCACTGGTGGACCCAGCGGATCCGGCCGCGCGATGCGGCCCTCGCCGTAGCCTTGACCGTCCTCGCGGTCCAGCTCGCGTCCTGGCACCTGGTCGCCTGGGGCTTCTGAACGCACGCCGACCACCCAGAACGCCGAGGCGATCCTGGTCGGCGAATCACGACGCCGCGACCGCAACGCCACGGTCGGACCGCGCAAACTGCGATCCTTCCGTTACGGATTTGCATATCCTGCGCCTCTTTGATGAGTTGCTTCGCGGCACTCTGGGTCTGCCCGGTCACCGGACGCGCATACCGCCAGTTCGGTCGGATGAATTCATGTTTGCGCCTCCGGCCGACATTGTCATGCCACGATCGTCGGCCTTCGCACTCAGTGACGTAAGGCCCAACGTCCTGTAGGCCTGGCGCCAACGGCCCTGCCAGGCATCACCCGTGAGCGCACGGTTGAGCCGGAAGGGGTTCCGTCAAGTCTGGCCACGTTGGACAGTAGGGTGCACCTGGGTCAATGAAAGCTCGGCCAACACGGCCACTCGAGGACGAGAAGGGATAACCGCGATGACCGGTCGAGAGGATTGGAGCAGCGTATCGGACCGGCGGGCTAGTTGATGGGAGTGGTCGGAACAACCGCACCCGGAACTCTCCCGGGCCTGAGCAGCATCGAGGTCGCGCGCCGACGATCAGCGATCGGACCGAACACCCTGCCCGCCGAGCGACGACCCGCTGTCTGGCGCATGCTGGTCCGGCAGCTCACCCACTTCTTCGCGATCTTGCTCTGGGTCGCCGCCCTGCTCGCGATTGTGGCGGGAATGCCACAGCTCGCCGTGGCCATCGTCATTGTGATCATCGTCAACGGCGTGTTCGCATTCGTCCAGGAGCATCGCGCCGACCGGGCCGCGGATCGGCTGCGCGACCTGATGCCGGCGACCGCTGTCGCGCGCAGGGACGGGAGTCGGCAGACCGTGCCGGCGGCCGACCTGGTCCCGGGCGACGTGGTCATCCTGGAGGCCGGCGATCGGGTCAGCGCCGACCTTCGGCTCTTCGCCGGAGCCAGTCTGGCCATCGACGAGTCGCTGTTAACCGGTGAAAGCGTTCCTCGGCGCGCCGGCACTGGAGAAGACCTGTACGCCGGCACATTCGTCGTCGAGGGCGCCGGGGAGGCCGAGGTCACGACGACCGGGATCGACACCAGGCTGGCCGCCATCGCGGCACTCACGCGCCGAACGCACCGGCCGCCGAGCCCGCTCGCGGTGCGGCTGAAGCGAGTCGTCGAGGTCGTCGCCGTGCTGGCGGTGGCGGTCGGCACCGCGTTCTTCGGGATATCGCTGCTTCTGGGCGCCCCGCCCGCGCAGGGGTTCCTGTTCGCGATCGGCGTGACGGTCGCTCTCGTCCCAGAGGGGCTGCTCCCGACAGTGACGCTTTCGCTTGCCTGGGGTGCCCGGGCCATGGCCGCGCGGAATGCGCTCGTCAAGCGGCTCGAGTCGGTGGAGACGCTGGGCTCGGTCACGTTCATCTGTACCGACAAGACCGGGACGCTCACCCGCAACGAGATGACCGTGGTGGAGGTGTGGACCGGCGCCGGCCGGGCCACGATCACCGGCGAGGGTTACAACGCGTCAGGCACAGTCGTCGGGCCGGTCGACGCGGTTGCCGAGGTCGCCTACGCGGCCGTGCGCGCCTCCGCCGGACGGCTCGTCGAGCGTGGCGGCGCGTTCAAGCCAATGGGTGACCCGATGGAGGTGGCCCTGCACGTACTCGCGCTGCGGGTAGGGGTGCCGATCGCGGCTCGGGAAGCGGCCAGCCCGGACACCGTCCGGTATCCGTTCGATGCACGCCGGTTGCGAACCTCCACAGTGGTCGGCGACACACTGTACGTCAAAGGCGCACCCGAGGCAGTCCTCGCCCGTTGTTCAGCGGCCGATGGTGCCGTGGACATCGCTGGCGACATGGCTCAGCGCGGACTTCGCGTGCTTGCCGTGGCCCACCGGCGAAGTCCGGGCCTCGGTGTCGGCGCGGACGAGGACGAGCGCGGACTAGTCCTCCTCGGCATCGTCGGGCTGGCGGACCCGCCCCGTCCCGATGTCGCGACGGCCGTCGCCGCATGCCGTCAGGCTGGAATCAAGCTGGCCATGGTTACCGGTGACCACCTCGGCACCGCGCGCGCCGTGGCCCGCGCCGTGGGCCTGCTCATCGACGGCAGTCCGGTCATAGAATCCAAGGACCTGCCCGCCGACGACGGCGCGCTCGGGGATCTGCTCGACCGCGACGGCGTGGTCGTGGCGCGGGTGTCACCAGAGGACAAGCTGCGCATCGCGAGCGTTCTGCAACGCCGCGGCCACGTGGTCGCGATGACTGGCGACGGCGTCAACGACGCACCCGCACTACGCGAGGCGGACATCGGTGTGGCCATGGGAGCAACCGGATCCGACGTCGCACGCGAGGCGGCCGACCTTGTGCTCCTCGATGACCACTTCGCAACCATCGTCGCGGCAATAGAACAGGGCCGAGCGACTTTCGCCAACATCCGCCGCTTCCTCACCTATCACCTGACCGACAACGTCGCCGAACTGACGCCGTTCGTACTGTGGGCCGCGTCGGGCGGGGCGTTCCCACTCGCCATCGGCGTGCTGCAGGTGCTCGCGCTCGATATCGGGACCGATATGTTGCCCGCGTTGGCCCTCGGCGCTGAGCCGCCAGGGCCGCGTGTGCTCCGCGGTCGGGCCCGCACCGGCCAGCTCATTGATCGCAACGTCGTGACTCGCGCGCTTGCGGTCCTCGGCGCCGCGGAGGTGTTGACCTCAATGGGAGCCTTCTCCCTCGTTCTGCTTGCCGGCGGCTGGAGATGGGGTGCCACGCCCGGGCCAGCATTGCTGGCCACCGCCTCCGGCACCGCCTTCGCGGCGATCGTGTTTGGGCAGCTTGCCAACGCGTACGCATGTCGAAGCGAATCACGCACGGCCTTTCAGGTCGACATTCGCCAAAACCGCCTGCTCGCGGGCGCGGTGGCCGTAGAGCTGATGTTGCTTGTAGCGTTTCTCGGTCTGCCGCCCCTCGCAACCACCCTCGGCGGCTCATGGCCAACGGCACAAGGGTGGTTGCTCGCGCTTCTGGCGGTGCCTGCGGTGCTTGCCGCGGACACCGTCCACAAGCGACTGTTGCGGCGGCGGAGGCCCGATCAGATCTGACGTGTGTTGGCCGACGTCAATTGGAAATCGGGACTCTCGGCCCCATCGCATGCGACCTTCGCCTCCACCGCGTCGGCCGGGCCGGCGCGGATCGTCAATGATGGCAGGTCGTCTAGGGCGAGGTGACGAGCGAGTGCTGGAGATCGAAGCTGTTGGCGTGGCCTTCGGAACCGTGCGGGCGCTGGACCGGTGCACATTCAGCGCCACTTCGAAACGAATCACGGGATTACTGGGTAAGGGAGCCGTCCTGCATACCGCCGGCCGGATGCGGCTACGCCAAGCCTGGCAGGGCGCGAAGTGAGAACCGCCGGGCCGATACCGCCCTCACTTTCGCTAACGCATACGTGCACCGTTTCGTCCATGGGTCCTTGGTCCCGCCGGAACAGGACGTCGGACCGTGTGGCTTTACGATTCCTCGCCGCACTATGGGTATGGGCACCCGCTGACTGATGTCGAAGGGGCCCGGCGGGTACGGATAAGGACGAGCGGCCAATGCCGCAAGACCCACCATCGCCAAGATGGGCCAGCCGCCGGATCCCTCGCCACGGCCGGCGGGTGCCTGTTCCTCGACACTCTTCGGTATGCAGGCGGCTCCGACACTTCGGCCCGGGTACGGTCACGCGGACGCAGTGGTTGCGTGCTAGCCCGCGCGAGCGGCTGCCTCGCGCAACCAGCCCACGACCTGGTCGTCGATGTCCGAGACGTCGAAGATCTCGAGGTGATGCATCCACTGATTGGGAGCCGGATGAGCTACCTGCTTGAAACGAGAGGAGAGGTCGTGGCGGCCGAGGGCGATGGAGAGCACGATATCCGCAGTGGGATGCTTGAGGTAGATTCCGGGTCGCCATAGGTAGGCGAAACCGCGTCGGTTGCGGAAGGCGATCTGACTCTTGGTTGCGCGCACGGTGTATGGGCCGATGGCGTCGAGAACAGCTGACACCTTCGCGTAGACTCCGGCGCCAAATGCGTCGCCCGCGAAGAACTCATCCACCGTCTGCTCTGGCGCACAGCCCATGCCTACCATCATGGCGGGCGGAGTTGCGCATGCAATGTCCGCGCCGACCCCCATTCGGCGCGATGTTCCGGAGAATTTTGTCGGCCCCCACGCCAGTTGTCCGGATCGCGCGTCACAGACGTGTCATTCTTGCGGTAGCCGCCTAGGCAAACCTAACCGGCAGAACCTGCTGGCACCCTGGGCGGACCGGAGGCCAACGATGGTCACCCCTCGGCCCAAGGGCCGCCGACCGCGGACCGGTCTCGTCCTCGGAGCGGGCGGCGTGTTGGGCGCGGCATGGATGGCTGGCGCCCTGTCGGCGGTGCAGGAACGAATCGGCTACCCGCTGCATGAAACGCACATCATTGTGGGCACCAGCGCCGGGAGCGTGCTGGCCGCTGCGTTGCGCTGCGGGGTGCCCATCGAGCAGATCGTCGCGCATCACAGCGGGGCTGGCTTCCATGCGTTGCCAGGGCTTGCCGGGATCGACCGCGACTCAGGAATACGGCCGCCGCTGCCGCGCCTGCGGATCGGCTCGGCCCGGCTGCTCGTGGCCACCGCACGGGCCCCGCGTCGAGTCCACCCGCGGGTTGCCGCGAGTGCGTTGCTACCACTAGGGCGAGCACACCATCGATCGCTCGGCCAACTCATACAGGCGCTGGTTCCTGATGGGGCGGGGCCGACTCGGTGGGCTGCAACGACGTGGCCCGACCGGGACACGTGGATTGTCTGTGTCGATTACGAGGCCGGGCGTCGAATTGCGTTCGGTCGCGAGGGGGCACCCCAGGCTACGCTCCCCGATGCGGTGGTCGCGTCTTGTTCCATCCCCGGTTGGCATGAGCCGAAGCTGATCGACGGGCGCCCCTATATCGACGGTGGCGTACGGTCTCCCACGTCGGTGGATCTGTTGGCCAAGCTCGATCTCGACGAGGTGTTCGTCCTCGCACCGCTGGCGAGCTACACAATGGACAGACCGCGCAACCCCGCAACCAAGGCGGAACGGATCGTCCGGCAGTGGGCGACCGCGGAGCTGCGCCGGGACATCGCCAAGGTGGAAGCTGCGGGGGCACGCGTCGTCGCGCTCACCCCTGGCCCGGACGACCTGTCGGCCATCGGTTTCAACCTCATGGACTGGACGCGCCGAGCGCGTGTGCTGGAGCGTTCGTTGTCGACGTCACCAGCAGCGCTCGCGGCCATCCCTTAGCGCGCCCCGCCGGGAAGGGCGCGTCCACTCGACATTACGACGCTTCCGTGTGACTTCGCACTCCGTCGCGAGTCGGGCCCAACGTCCCGTCGGCTTGGCGCCAATGGCCCTGCCCGGCATCACCGCCATGAGCGCATCGTTGAACCGGAAGGGAGAGGCCATGGTGACTCGGCATGACCTTCCGGTGATCGTCGGAATCGACGGGTCCGTGGCGAGTCTGGCGGCCGGGGAGTATGCCGTGGACGAGGCGATGCGGCGCAAAGCTCCGTTACGGATTGTCTACACGCACGATCAGCGTGCATCAATGGGTATGCGGCAGCATCGGACGGAGCCTTATCCGACCAGCAGGATCCGCGGGTCGCTGGAGGCCTTCGCCGAGCAGGTCCGTGGTCGCGCGCCGGCGGTCGATGTGGCCGTTGAAGTGTTCTCCGGCAAGCCCGGCGCGGCGTTGGTGGAACGTTCGCGCGACGCTCAACTCCTGGTCGTGGGAAACGCGGGGCGGGGTGGTGCGGCCCTCGGGTCTGTGGCCGGCCACGTGGCCACGCACGCGGCCAGCGCGGTGATCGTCCATCGTCCGGTCGAAGCTGGGGTGTCCCCGCGACCCGTGCTGGTTGGCGTGGACGGCTCGGCCATGTCCGCGGACGCGGCGCGTTTCGCGTTCGGCGAGGCGGAGATGCGTGGTGTCGGACTAGAAGCCGCGCTGGTGTGGACCAATCCTCCAGGCACGGATCCGGCCGGTGTGCATTCGGTCGCGTACGACTATGCCAACGCGAGGGCGGAGGCGGAACGCATGCTGGCCGAGCAGTTGGCTGGCTTACTCGGCGAATACGCGGACCTCAGGGTGACCCGCGACGTGATCCACGGCATGGACCCGGTGCGAACCTTGCTCGATCTGTCGCGCCGGGCGCAGCTCGTTGTCGTCGGATCCCGTGGCCGCGGCGGCATGGCGCGATTGCTGCTCGGCTCGGTCAGTCAGGCGCTGGTCAGCCGCGCATCATGTCCGGTCGCCGTCGTCCGACCGCAAGTGCCGCGATGATTCCCACGACGGCTCGTTTGGTCGCGCGGCGATTCGACACGAACGCCGACCCGGTTCCGTCAATTCTGACCACATTGGACAGTAAGTGTCCGCCTCCGACGATGGAAGCTCGGCCAACCCGGCTACTCGAGGATGAGAAGGGAGAACCGCGATGACGGCTCGAGAGGATTGGAGCAGCGTGTCGGACCGACTCGATGCGCTGGTGCTCAAGCTCAAGCTGCACCTGGAACAGGCCAGTGCCGCCGATGGCGTACCGCACGCGCTGGGCGAGTTGCGAGACCGGGTGGAGGATGCGTTCAGCGCCGCCGGCAACGCGATCAACGATGATGCCGTGCGCGCCGACGTTCGTGAGGTCGGCCGGCTCCTCGCGGACGCGGTGTCGAACACGCTGGCGAAGGTAAGCGACGACGTGCGGGAAGCGATGCAGCGTAACCGCTGACTTACACCGCCGCGCGTCGTGCGCGTGGTGGCCGACTGTGGACCGAGGATGTGAAGGTTTCGATGAGGCGATTGATGATTCTGGCGGTCGTGACAGCCTGCGCGGTGTCACTGGCGGCCTGTGTTGACGGGAACGGCGGTGGGAACGCTTCGCCCACCACCCCAGTTCCGGCAAACAATTCCCCCGCGCCGACCGGCCTGCCAACAGCGGAACCCACGGACGGGCCCACGGCAGGGCCCTCCGCCGGGCCAACGTGGTCGACCGGCCCAGTGACGGTGACTCATAGCAACCCGGTGCCGCCGGTGCCGTTGCTGGTCGGGATCCGTTCGGCAGCACACCCGGATGCCGGCTTCGACCGGATCGTCTTCGACTTCAGCGGTCCACTGCCTGGCTACGCGATCAGGTATGTTGACGAGGTCCGCGCGGACCCGTCGGATCTCCCAGTCTCGATGCCCGGTCGGCGCTATCTGCTGGTCGTCTTCACCGTCGCGCAGGCGCACAGTGAAGCGGGCGAGCCATCGGTGTCCCCCAAGAGCGCCACCCTCGACTATCCCATGCTGCGAGGGTTTGTGATCGTGGGCGATTTCGAGGGGTACGTTTCCGTAGCCCTCGGCGTGGACGACGTTGTCGGGTATCGCGTTGGTGAACTGGCTAGTCCAAACCGGATCTATATCGATGTCGCCGCATGAGCGTCGTGGCATGAGGTCGGTTACCCGTTGGCCGGCGTCGAGGGGACGTTGGGATCCCACGCGGATCGCGCCCAACGGATGATCGTCGATTTGGGAGGTGAGTGTCATGTCTGGTATCGCGGGCTTGGTTGTTGTCGGGATCGACGGGTCGGCGTACAGCATGGAAGCGCTGCGATGGGCGGCCGCTGAGGCCGCCTGGCGGCGGCGCGCGTTACGGCCACGCCGAAGGTCCTCGCTTGCGGGCGCGCAGACGCCGTGCGGGCGCCCGGCAGCGAGACGGTTAGCGGAACAGCCGAGTCAGCATCCGTAGCACGCGGCGACTGTAGGACGGCTGCTCGTGATGCGCGACCGAGATGATGCGGTGCTCGCCCCGCCGCACTCGACCGTACCGACGAGCCCGCAGCGGCGGCGGCGCTTCTGGACGTCTCATTACGCACCTCTCTGGTTCTGATCCGGCAGTCCACTGTAGGTGGTCAAGCGCCGCGGTCTACTGGGCGGATCGGACGCGATGCGGACGGTGGCCCAGCCACGCCTCCCACGCCGCGGCGACGAGGTAGAGAGCACCGACGACGAGGACCGGCAGGGCGACCGCACCCGATGATCCGCCGAGTGCGTCGCCGACCGGAGCGGCGTCGCTAATGCTCTTCGACAGGGCAACACCGAGATTCGCTGCGCCCAGCAGAATCATGAGTGACCCCGCGGACAGCGGCCGATGCAGCCCGAGGAAGCCCAGCGCCACGGCGACCGCGAAGACGGCGACCGAGCCGACCGGCCCCGCGTTCTCAGTGGCGCCGCGGAAGATCTGCTCGAGCACTACGAAGAGCGAGACGAGCGCCGCGGCTACCAATAACACGTTCGTCGCGGCCTCGGGTCGTCGAAGTGCGTAGACCGATAGCGCGACCATGGGCAAGAACCAGAGCGCGACGACGATTGCCGCCGATAGGGTGCCCGGTCCCGTGAACGTCTCTCCCGTAATGAACACGCAACCCAGAACCGCAAAGAGGATCGTGAAGCCGAATCCGACGTAACGAAAGCCCTTGGCCGGAGTGCCGGTCATGGTGACCACCTCCGGGATCACCCTCCCCTGGCCACGGGATGCGCGAGTAGGGCCGATAGGGCCGTCTGTGGCGGCGCAGGACCCTAATCAGCAGACCAAGCCCCGGCTAGAGCTTGTAGCCGAACGTGCGTAGGAGGGTCCGCCGCTCGGCCATATCGCTGTCGGTCTCGACGCCAACCGGCGGCGCACCGTCGAGGACACCGATGATGCCGCGCCCGTACGAGGTCACGGCCACGATGACGGCGACCGGGTTGGCGGTGGCGCAGAAGATCCCGCACACCTCGGGTACGGCCTTCACCGGGTTGAGCACATTGACCGGAAAGCCGTCGCGCAGCAGGATGACGAACGCGTGGCCTGCTCCGAGCGCGGTTGCGATACTGGTGGCCCCGTCGACCAGTTCCGTGTCGTTGCCCGAGTGACGGACCAACCGAGCTCCCGATGCCTCGCAGAACGCGATCCCGAAGTGCAGGTGCGGACTGACTCCGACCAGCGCCTCGTGCAGGTCGTCGACCGTCTTGATGAAGTGTGCTTGGCCAATGATGACGTTGGTGTCGTCCGGTTTGTCGACTGGTATCACCTCCAACGCGAGGGCCGCTCCTGCCATGTCGCCTCCTCTATCAGCGCTAAGCCCGACTCGGTTGGGCTACTCGACTATCACGGTAGCCGGAGCCGCTTCCTCGCCCCAATGTCCCCACCTCGAGCCCGACGGACTGGTCCACTGTGGAAGTTGATCCGCCGAGAGGCCGTTTACCAGGCCGGTCGTGACAACAGGCCGCGTTGGGACCACGATGTCCTCGTGGACTTCACGCCGAATCCGACCCACGTCCCGCCGGGCTACCCGCGGGAGTTCGAACGCAGGCTCCGGCTGGCCGACGGACGTCTCGTTGCCATCCGGCCGGTGATTCCCGACGACGCGGCGGAACTGGCCACTGCGATCCTGAACGCGGACCCGGATACCCTGCGGCGGAGGTTCCTGGGCGGGCCACCGCACGTGACGGCGGCCCTGGCTGCCCGGCTGACGACCCTTGACTACGTGCGCCGGTTCGCGCTCGCCGCCGCGGACGCCCGCACCGGGCGCGGCGTGGCCATCGCGAGGTACGAGGCCCTGGACGGCACAGCGGCCGAGGTGGCCGTAGTCGTCGACCCGGCCTGGCGTCGGGTCGGTTTGGCCACCGCCCTCGTCGAGCTGCTCGCCGAGGCGGCCCTCGACCGCGGCATCAACGAGTTCAGCGCCAGCTACTTGGCCGACAATCGCCCGGTCGCCGAGCTGGTGGCCCGGGCCGGCACGGGCACGCGGCTGATCCAGGAAGGCATTGCCGAGGTGGCCGTCGCGCTCGACCGGGAACGGGTGGCCGCGGCCGTTGCGGCACTGCAGAGCCCAGACCGACCCCGCCACGGACACGACAATCCAACGCACATCGATGCCGAGCAGGCACCGGGCCTGTAACGGCATCGAAGTCCTATGTGGATGAACGCAGCTACGGGGCGCGCGCCGATCAGCCCTACCGCTCGGGGTCGGTCTGAGGGACCATCGCAGTGGAGGTGGCGGAATGCGACAGACACTTCGGTTAGGTCGGATCGCAGGGATTCCGGTGGGCGTGCACTGGTCGGTGCTGGCGATAATGGCGTTGCTTGCCTACGGCCTCGCGGTTGGCGTCCTGCCGGCGGGCGCACCCGGCCGGACGTGGCAGACATATTGGGGCATCGCGATCGGCGCCGCCGTGCTCTTTCTCGGCTCCTTGCTGGCCCATGAGATCGCTCACGCATTGGTGGCGCGCCGGTTCGGTGTACGGGTGGAGAGAGTGACGCTGTGGCTGCTCGGTGGCGTGGCCGAGTTCACGGACGATCCCCCATCGGCCCGGGCCGACCTAATGGTCGCGGCCGTCGGTCCGCTCACCAGCCTCGGCCTCGGTGGCGTGTTCGGCGCGGCAACCGTCATCGCCAGTGCGCTCGACGCACCGGCTGCCGTGACCGCCGCGCTGGCGTGGTTGGCCGTAATCAACGTGGTCCTGGGTGTCTTCAACCTTCTGCCTGGTGCACCTCTGGACGGGGGTCGGGTGCTGCGGGCGGTGTTGTGGCATTGGCGCGGCGACCGCTACCGAGCCGCGATCGCCGCGGCCCGCGCCGGTCACGCGCTCGGCATTACTCTGGTCTTCATCGGGATCGCGGAGGTTTTGCTCACGGGTGAACTACAGGGGCTGTGGCTCGCGCTGGTGGGCTGGTTTCTGATCTCCGCGGCAAACGCTGAGCAGGCCGCCGCCCGCTTCCACACGCTGCTCGGTCGGGTACCGGTACGGTCCGTGATGAGCCCCGATCCCGTATCCGGCGACCCTCGACAGAGCGTTGACGACTTCGTTCGCACCGTGGCCGCCAGCTCGCCCCATCGGGTCTTTCCGGTTCGCGATGCGGCGGGTGTGCCGTACGGAGTCGTCCGTTTGGCAGATCTCGCCCGTGTCCCAGCGGCGCGGCGCGGCAGTACTCCGCTACGCGAGGTCGCGACTCCGCTCGAGCGCGTGCCGGTGGTCAAAGGATCGGATCTGCTCGCCAACATCAGCCCGCTCCTCGTTCGCGGCGGACTCTCGCTCGTCGTCGACGATGGACGCCTCGTCGGCGTGCTGAGCGTGGACGACCTGGCGCGCGCGACCGAGCTCGCCGCGCTCCGTGGCGACATATCCACTGTGGACGAATCCGGGTTAGGGGGAAGCGGTCGTCTGGGACAGTAGCCGATCGAGCTGGCGATTGAAGGCGTCAACCAGCCGGTCAGGGTCGGGGATCGCTCCAGCGTCGACCTTGAATCCGATCCGCACGGTCTGGTCGTACGTCACGATGCAGACGCCAAGGTTCTGCCGGCCGGAACCGGGTACCCAAGCAAGCACCCCGTTGACGCGGGCGCCGGCGAGGTAGCGGGGAACGGTTGGACCGACGACGTTGGTCGTGACGCCGACCGCTTTGCCGGCGAAGAAGTCCACGAGCCACCGCTCCACCGTGGGGTGCAGCCCCCCGATCACGTTGATTAGCGCGAATGTTATCGCCGACTCGGGCGAACGCTTGATCCCGTCCATTCGGCGCTTGGTCTCGACCAAACGCTCTCGCCACCCCATGATGCCCATCGGCAGGCGAAGGAAGACGAGCGCGAAGCGGTTGCCGAGGTCCGCAAGCAGCGGCCCGTCAGTCTGTCGCAGGTTCACCGGAACCATGGTGGACAGGTCGGCAACCGGTCGGCTCTGCTCGGTGAAGTAAGTCGAGACCGCGCCGGCCAAGGCGCTCATCAGGACATCATTCACGGTCGCGCCGGCCTGCCGACCGGCCGCCTTGACGGTAGCCAGTGGGAACGGTTGCGACCAGGCGGCGAGCTTGGCAATGCCGGGATTCTGATCGAGCGCGTTCCGCGGGTTGTGGCTGAACACGAGCTTGTTCAGTACCTGGACGCCTTGCGCTGCAAGCACTGCAGCGCGGCCAGCTAGGCGAGGGTCGGCTCGGCGCGAGACCTCCCGGACGAACCCAGCCGCGCCCGACGCCGTGCGTCGTATCGCGCCGCCGAGGCTTCCTCCAACGGTCTCGCTGGCAGCGGCGGCGGGCAGCGCTGCGACTGTTGCCGTGATCCGTTCTTCTCCAGCGGGTGGGTCCTCCAAGCCGTCCGTCAGAGACAGCAGTAGCCGAGCGAGTGTGACCCCGTCAGCCAACGCGTGGTGCAGCCGGCAGTACAACGCCGCACCGTCGCCGTAGCCGTCGATGAGGTGCGCCTCCCAGAGCGGGCGCCCACCGGGGAGCGGTTTGCACATCTGGTGTTCGACGTAGCGCCGAAGCGACGAGTCGTCACCGGGCGAGGCGAGCCTGACCCGGCGTATGTGCCGCGAGAGTGCGAAGTCTGGGTCGTCGTCCCACCGGGCCGCGTCGAACGGGAAACGCGGCCGCGTCACGCGCTGCCGGAAGATGGGGTACGGCCGGACGAGCCGGTCTTGCAGCAGGACAGTCAGGCGCCTGGTCGCAATCGGCCGGTCCAGCAGGACCAACGCCTCGATGACCATCAGGTTGTTCGGGCGGTCCACGTTCAGCCAGACGCTGTCGACGGACTTGATGCGGTCACCGGTCATCGGGTCCCCCGTTTCCCTTGAGTCCAGCTTGCCTGCCGTCAGGTGGCGCGCGGATCGGTCAGAAAGTCCACTGTGGACTCTATCGTGGACAATCGCGGGTAGTCGGACTCGTCGATGCGGACGCCTGTGCGGCCACTCAGGAGCTCCACGAGCTGGAGGAAGTCCAGCGAGTCAAGGGCGAGGCGGTCCCGGTAGTCGGCGTCGACGGGCACATCGTCGTAGGCAGACTCCGGCGCCAGCTCGCGCAGGCAGCCCCGCACGAGGGTCTCGGCTTCGGTGTGGTTCATAGCTCCTCCGGTCGTTGCAACTGCGCGGCAATGGACTGCAGGAACCGGGCCCCGGTGGCGCCGTCGGTGGCCCGGTGGTCGGCGGCAAGGCTGACGGTCACGATCGGCCGGATGCCGATCATGTTGTGCACGGCCCACGGTCTTTCGACTGGCCGGCCGAACCCGACGAGTGCGACCTGAGGTGGATAGATCACCCCCAGGATCGACTCGACGCCCTGGTCGCCGAGGTTGGAGACGGTGATGGTCGGGCTGGACATCTCGACTTCCGCGCAAGCGGCCCGCCCGGGTCCGAGCCACCAGGTCGCGCAAGGCGGCCATGAGTTGGGACAGGTCGAGCGTGTCGGCGTCGCGGATCGCCGGAGCGATCAGGCCGCCGCCGCGAAGCGAGATGGCGACGCCCAGATGCACGCCGGTGCCCGGGATGAAATGGCCGTCCTCCCAGAACCCATTGAGGTCTGGGACCGCGAGCGCGGCGCGGGCTGCCGCCTTGAGCAGCATTGCCGCGGGGACAAGGCGCTCCGGAACAGGGAGGCTGAGGTTGCGCTCGTGCAGCCACTCCATGGCGGGACCGAGGTCGATCTGCTCGGTCAGGTAGTAGTGCGGGATTTCTCGCTTGGAGCGGGCCATGAGCGCGGCGATGGTCGCCGCGCATCGCATCGGTCGAGATGCCGGCCGGCTCGCGTTGAGGTTCGGCCGGCGTCCCCGCGAGCGCGTGCCGGACGTCTTCGACGCTGATGGCGCCGCCGGGTCCGGTGCCACGGATGGTCTCCAGCCGTACACCATGCTCGCCGGCCAGACGGCGGGCCAGCGGCGAGGACCGGACCCGGCCGCCGGGAGCCGATGGAGCCACCGGAGCACGCGGTACGCCTGGACGCTTGGCGCTCGACGTCCTCATGGGTGATGCGCCCGCCAGCACCGCTGCCGGTGACGGCGGCGATATCGACGTGCAGCCGCTCCGCCAGCCGACGCACCGGAGGCGACGCGGCCGGTGTCGACAGGGTGATGCGTTCCGGTACAGGACGCTTGCTCGCTTCCGCCGACTGCGCGGTCCCGCCCTTCGATGAGGGCGATTGCGTCGCCCACCGGAACACGGGTGCCCGGCTCGACGAGCAGGCTGCCGATCACGCCGTCGGTGAAGCACTCGATCTCCACCGCCGCCTTCGAGGTGTCGACCACCGCCACGATATCTCCTTTGTGGACGGTGTCGCCCGGCCTGACCAACCACTCGAGCAGGACACCGGACTCCATGTCCGCCCCGAGAGACGGCATTCGGAAGGCCGTCGATGTCGTCGCGTCCGCGCTCATGACGGCATCAGCTCCCGCGCCGCGTTCACGATCTTCTCCACGCTCGGCAGGGCGGCCTGTTCGAGGTGCTTGGGATACGGGATCGGCACCTCCTCCGTGCATACCCGAGCGACCGGAGCGTCGAGGTCGTAGAAGGCCTGCTCGGTGATCCGTGCACTCACCTCGGCGGCCAGACCCCCCGAGCGCCAACCCTCATCGACGATGACGGCTCGGTGCGTCCGCCGCACCGATGCCATGATGGCGCCGTCGTCGAGGGGACGAAGGCTGCGCAGGTCGATGACCTCCGCCTCCAAGCCGGTCGTCGCCAACTCGTCCGCCGCGGCCAGGGCGGGGCGCAGGCTTCCGCCGTACGTGATGATGCTCAGGGCATCGCCGGTGCGGCGGATCGCGGCCCGATCGATGTCGACCGAGTTCCGATTTGGTCGGGCAGCTCCCCGGTCTGTTGTAGAGACAGCCGTGCTCGAACATGAGTACCGGATCCGGATCGGCCAGCGCCGGGCCAGAGCATGCCGCGGGCGTCGGCGACGGTGGCCGGAGTCGAGGATCCGCAGGCCGGGAATGTGGGCGAGCCATCCCTCCAGGCTGTGCGAGTGCTGCGCGGCAAGCTGGCGACCGGCGCCAGTGGTCATTCGGATGACGATGGGTACGTTGAACTGCCCGCCCGACATGTGCAGCAGTGTCGCCGCGTTGTTCATGATCTGGTCCAGGGCCAGCAGGCAGAAGTTGACCGTCATGACCTCGACGATCGGGCGCATCCCGCCCAGGGCGGCACCAATGCCGGCGCCGACGAAGGTCGACTCGGACAACGGTGTGTCGCGGATACGCTCCGGCCCGAACTCCTCCACCAGACCGAGGCTGACGCCGAACGCCCCGCCGTACGGTCCTACGTCCTCGCCCATGAGGAACACTCGCTCGTCGGCGCGAACGGCCTCGCGGATCGCTTCGCGGATCGCTTCCCGGTACGTCATCTTCACCGACGCCACCTCGCTGTAAACGAATCGGGTCAGCTCGTCAACCGGCTCGAATCGGAGCCGTCTCGGCCGCGGCTACCGCGGCGTCGACTTCGGCGGTGACTTTTTCGTCCATTGTGGACATTCGCTCTTCGGAGAGCACCCCGGCAGCGCGCAGCCGGCGGCCAACGCCCGATCGGGTCACGCTGCGCCACTTGGCGATCTCCCCCTTGTCCCGGTAGCGGTCGGGGTCGTACATGGAGTGGGCGCGGAACCGGTATGTCTGCAGTTCCAGGAACTGCGGGCCATTCCCTGCGCGGCACCGCTGGACCGCGCTCGTCGCGGCCGGCCGCACCGCCAGCACGTCCATGCCGTCGACGGCGTCCGCGATCAGCCCGTACGCGGCGGCCCGGCTTGGCCAGGTCGACGAGGCGTGCGCGCGGTCGATTCGGGTACCCATGGCGTACCGGTTGTTCTCGCAGCAGAACAACACGGGCAGGTGCCACAGCGCGGCGAGATTGAGGCACTCGTGGAACTCGCCCTCGGCGACTGCGCCGTCGCCGAACAGGCACACGGTCATGAACGGCCGGCCGGTCATCTTCGTCAGCCAGGGCCAGCCCCACCGCGAGTGGCAGTCCGCCGCCGACGATAGCGTTGCCGCCGTAGAAGCGGGCCGCCGCGTCAAACAGATGCATCGAGCCGCCCCGCCCGCGGCTACAGCCCGTGATGCGGCCGTACATCTCCGCCATTACCGCCGACGGTGACACGCCGCGGGCCAGAGCATGTCCGTGCTCGCGGTAGGTCGAGACCACGGCGTCGTCTGGGCCGATCGCCGCCATGACTCCAGTGGCCACCGCCTCCTCGCCGATGTACAGGTGCAGGAATCCGCGAATGCGCTCGGCGCTGTAGAGCTCCACACACCGCTCCTCGAAACGCCGGATGCGCAACATCGTCTCCAACAGAGTCCATGCGCGCGCGATGGCTCCGTTCGGTACGCGGCGCATGACACACTCTCCAATGTGGACGTATCTCCCTCGGGCAGGCCGAGTTCGCGGGCCTTGAGCAAGCGACGCATGACCTTTCCACTTCGGGTGTGGGGAAGGTTCTGGTCGAATGTGATCTCCTTGGGCGCCATGGCCCCTAGGCGCTGCCGACCGAACCCGAGCAGTTCAAGTCGCAGCTCATCGGTCGGCTCGTAACCCGGTCGCATCGTCACGAAGGCCTTCACCACTTCGCCGCGCCACCGGATCCGGCTTGCCGATGACTCCCGCCTCGGCTACCGCCGGGTGCTCCATCAGCGTGCTTTCGACCTCGAACGGCCCGATGAGGTGCCCAGCCGACTTGATCACGTCGTCGGCGCGGCCGACGAACCAGTAGTAGCCATCGGCGATCGCGGCGGGCGAGATCGCCGGTGAGGTACCACCCGCCGCCGAAGCACTTGGCATAGCGCTGCTCGTCGTGCAGGTACGTCGCGGAACATCGACGGCCACCCGGGTCGCAGCGCCATTTCACCGTCCACATCGGACTTCCCGATGCCCTCGACCGTGCCGTTCTTGCCCCGATGGACGAGTCACGACCTCGACGCCCGGCATGGCCGGCCCATCGAGCCCGGACGGATGTCCATGCTCGCGTAATTGCTGATCATGATGGCGCCCGTCTCGGTCTGCCACCAGTTGTCATGCACCGCATGTCCGAGCGTCCGCTCGCCCCAGAGCACAACCTCCGGGTTGAGTGGTTCACCGACCGAGGCGACGTGGCGCAGGTGCGAGAGGTCGTAGCCGGAGGCCAGGTCGGAGCCGTAACGCATCAGCATCCGCAGCGCCGTCGGAGCCGTGTACCAGACGGTGACCCGCTCCCGCTCGAGGTTGGCGTACCACCGGCGAGGATCAAACTCGGCCGCGTCCACGATCACGGTGGCCCCCATCGTCAACGGCGCGATCACGCCGTACGACATTCCAGTGACCCAGCCGGGATCGGCCGTGCACCAGAACACGTCGTCCCCGCGAAGGTCCAAGCGCGTACCGAGCCGTGGCCCGGTGCGCGACGACCGCCTCGTGGACGTGCACCGCACCCTTCGGCAACCCGGTCGTGCCACTGGTGAAGTGCAGCAACGCGGGCTGGTCCGGCTCGGTTGCCGGTACCTGGAACCCGTCAGGCGTCGCGTTCAACGCGTCCTTCAGGCTCGTGGTGCCATCCGGAGCCGGGCCGTCGCCAGTCACGAGAACATGACGCAGGGTCGGCAGCGTGTCGCGAATAGGTGCCACCTTGGCCCGATACATCTCCGGTGTCGTGACCAGCGCGACGCCGGACCCGAGGCTGAGTCGCTGGCGGATCGGTTCCGGCCCGAACGCCGAGAACAGCGGGGAGAACACCGCGGTGTAGCGAAGCGTCCCCAGCGCCGCGACATACAGATCTGGCCCTCGCGCCAGTAGCGAGAACACGCTGTCGCCGGCACCGACGCCGAGGCGTGCCAGCAGGTTGGCGAACCGGCTGGTCTGTTTGAGCAGTTCGGCGTAGGTCACGATGGTGTGGTCGCCAGCCTTATCGATGCACCGCAGCGCCACCGACTCGGCGCGGTCTCCAAGGGCCTGCCGGTCGACCGCCTCGTAGCCGATATTGAGGCCCTTGCCGTCCGGCAGTCCCGCAAGCTCGCCGCGCGCCTGCGCCCAGGTGAACGTGCGGCACGCCTCGTCGTAGTCCGGCATGACCGACCCAGCGCGTTGGGACGCGGTCTTGACAATCGTCTCACCAGCCATAACTCGACGGTGTGACGCCGTCCCAGCCCGGGATAGGGCCAGAGGTCCCGTGCGTGGGCCCTTTCGAGTTGCGCCGGCTTGTTGCCGACGACCGTCCGTGCCTACCCGGCTGGACTAATCAATCCGTAGTGGCCGTCATAGCGGTAGTAGAGCAACCGTCCGCGACCGTCGCTCGCGTCGGCGTAGAAGAGGAATGGCTGACCAGTGAGGTTGAGGCGTTCGATCGCGTCCCTTTCGCTCAGCCGCGGCGCGGGATGTGAGCTGACTGTCAGCGGCGCCTCGCCCTCCGGCGTCGGTGCCACGGTCGGTACCAGCGTGGCAACGCGGTAGCCGGTGGGTCCTGCCCGATACACCACCGCGTCCTGACCGGTCGTCTTGTCGGCGAACAGGTGGAAGTCGTAGTCGAGGTGTTCCATGTCGTAGACCGCGTCGTCAGGGCCGATGCGATGCAGTGCGTAGCTCTTGCGCCGGACGATCTCCCGTTGCTCGGGTGGACGTGGATAATGGGCGGGCCGGTGCGCGGGTTCGCTCTGGTGGCGCCACTCGTGCGGCGCCGGTGCTGGGGTGCCGCCGCGGCGCGCCTCCCAGTGCTCGTTCGAGCGGTCCAACCGCCGGCGCAGCCGGTCGTGCAGCGCATCGACCGCTTCGCGCATAGTGGTAGCGGCGACATGGGCGCGCAGGACATGGCCGTCGACGTCCAGGGTCGCCTTGGCGTGAGCGGGGCGTGAGACCGCCGGATCAGCCAGGTAGGACAGGGTGACCCGGGCGTGCCGGATCGGGTCCCGGCTGTACCGGCCGACGTGGGCAACCTTCTCCTGCGCGTACAAGACCATTGGGTCTGGGATCGCCCCGCGGGACACCGTGATGACGTCCACGACTTCCGTCGGATGGCTGGTGGTCATGGTGATACACCTCCATCACGACCGTGCGCGCTGGTCGAGGGGTCGGACAGGGGCGAAGGTCCTCTCCACGATGCCCTTCTACGGGCTGGTCGGCTCCCCCAAAAAGGTAAACCCGGTCCGGCATTGGTCGCGACAGGTCAGCGAATGGCGCCGCTTCGGCTCCCGGCCGAGACTCCGCCCCCGACCGCCAGGCGGAGAAGTGTCACGACCTGGACGATGATGCCGATGCAACTGCCAACGATCCCCATAACGAGGACAACCCGCGTCAGCACGGTCCAGTCAACCGCGTAGTTGCTGAAGTCGAACGGGAATACCTGCCACAGCCGCACCAACACGGCCAGGCCGATGCTCGTGGTGATCACGTCGCCCACGGACTTGAACCAGGCCGGGTCGTAGACCACGTAGATCAGGTCGACAAGTACGCTGACGGCCAACGAGAAGTTGACCAGCCCCAGCACCGCTCGGGTCTCATCGGTGAGAAACGACAGTTCCTGCCACCCCGGCCATTCGTTGATCACGAACCACATGCCAACGGTGATCGCGGCGGCAAAGATGTATCCGAAACGTCGGTTGGCGACGGACGGACGGGGCTTGGTTACTGGCATGGTCGCCTACCTCGGTGAAAGTACTGCGTTCCGCTGTTGCCGCTAACCTGCCTGGTCGACGCGAACCTACGGTGGGCAGTCAGGCTATTGTGGACAGTGCACGACTCGACGACGGTTGGCGACGCGGGCCGGCGCAACGCGGGCATTGCCTCGGGCACACGGACGGTGAGGTGGATCTCGGCCACCCGGGCCCGACCATCGGCGGCCATGTGGTTGGTGACTGCGACGGTGAGGCCCTCGCGGGACAGGCCGTGGCGAGTCAAGAAGCGGCCGGCGTGGAACGCGACGAACCCCGCCAATGACGCCGCAAACGCCTCCGTCGGCGCGCCACCGTCGTAGCGCACGCACGTGGCTTGCCCGGGCGCCTTCAAATCAACGGCCTGCGTCATGGCAGCCACCACCTCGGTGTATCAGCGCGGTCACACGGGATTACTCCCGCGCCATGCAGCGCTACCTGCTCGCCTTCGACCTAAACGTACGAAAGGGTGAGCCTCCCGTGCAGGGCCACAAGTCCCGGTCTGCTGGGAAACGGGCACACGAATCGAAGCATCGCCGATCGCGTGGCCGATGCCCCACGGCCGCTCAGCTCGCCCGCGTGTGGCCCGGCGCAACAATGACCTCCTCAAGGGGTCGGCGCGGCGTTGGCGGTGCGGCGGTGGTCGGATAGCCGATGCGCAGCACCGTCTGGATGACCTGCCCGGTGACGGTGTCCTTCAACAGCTCCCGTAGCTTGGGCACCTCCAGGAGCTGGCTCAACGGTGTGGCCGCGAGTCCGCGCACGGTAGCGGTCAGCAGCACCCGTTGCAGCGCGGCGCCGGCCCGAAGCCAGTCCATCGGTGTGTCGCCGTCGGTAAAGAGAAGAATCAAGGTTGGATCGCGCTCGAACGCCACTGTCGCGACCGGCGCGCCGTGGCCTCGGGCAAAGTCCCGGAGTGGGAGAACGCGTTCGGTGTCGCGCGGCCCGAACGCCTCGCGGGGTACCCCGTCGCGGCGGCCGACTCCGCCGGGCGTGGTCCACTTGGCGAGCTCGGCCAGGTACCGGGGATTGGTGCGCATCCTGTTCTCCGCGGTGCGGGTAAGGCCGAGAACGCCCGCGCGCAGCGCCGAATCGACGCCCTTCAGGTCCACCTCCTCGGCCGCAGCCGCCCCGACAAGCTCCTGCATAACGGCGAAGGGCACCGGCTTGTCTGCGAATGGTCGGCGGTTGGTGTGTCGGCGCGGGATCGCACCGGCGAGCGCGAGCACCGATGCCGGCGCTGTGGCTGCCTTGGCCGTCGACACGCTCGCGGCCAGATCGGGTTCGGCGGGGTCGGGCATCAGCCGGACTCGGGTTTCGCGCCCATGTGCGCGCACGGCCACCCGCAGGTTGAACACCGCGGCGCCGACGCTGACGAACATCTCACGGCCGTCGGAGTCGAGGGTGGCGAGCTGGCGGCCGCGGTCGACCAGTACGTCGATCACATCACCCCGCGGACGGAACAGCCATGGCTGCGTATTGTGTATCGACGGCGCGGCGACGGCTGCGGCCAGACAATCCCGCAGCGCCTGGCCGGGACGATCCGGACCGTCGTACCAGGCAAACTCGGTCATAGCGCCAAGCCTCCCTTCGTGAGTCAGCACGCCGTTAGTGCCACTAGGCTCCCGCATCCGGGGCCGAAAGTCCCACTGAGACGCGACTCCATAGTGGACGCACGAATCGACTATGCGGACGTGGGTCGAGCGCTACCGCGGTGGACGACGACCCTCGGTAACAGACCGTCGACGACCTCTTCGAGTGGGCGTCGCGGCGTGGGCGGGCTGACGGGGCCGTACCCGAAGCGCACGATGGCTTGGGGCGTGAGCGCGGTCGCAGGCTCGGTCAGGAGCTCGCGTAGGCGAGGGACCTCCAGCGGTTGTGTCATCAGGGTCGTCGCGACGCCGCGAACCGTAGCCGTGAGCAGCGTACGCTCGAGCGCTTGGCCCGCGATGATCCACTGACGCGGGGAGTCGGATGTCGAGTAGAGCACGCCGATGGTGGGTTCCTTCTCAAACACCTTCACCGCTCGCCGGCGGGATGGCTCGATCAGCCCGAAGTCGCGGATGGGTACGGACTCCATCGCGCTCCATGGCCCGTATGCCTCCGGCGGCACGCCGTCCCGACGGTTCGGCATTTGCTCGGTCCACGCCCGCAGCTCCCGCCAATAGTCGGGATCGCCGCGCTCCAGTGACTCGGCGAGGCGTACAAGGTTCAACACCGCGTCCCTCGCTCCCGGGTCGGCGACGGCAAGGCGACCGCCCTCGACGGCGGCGGCTTCCACGAGTTCATGGAGTACCTCGGGCGGAATAGCGACCTCCAGAAAGGGCCGGCGATTCGTATGGCGGCGCGGAATAGCCTGAGCGAGCAGGCGTACGGTGTCTGACACCGGGATCGGTGGTCCAAACGAGATGCTGGCGACGCGGTGTGGCTCGTGGCTGTCGGGCAGCAGCCTGGTGAGGGGCGCCCGGCCATGGGCGAGGATGGCCACCCGCAGGTTGAACAGCGCAGCCCCCACGCTGATGAGGACCTCGCGACCGCTCGGGTCGATGACGCCGAGCCGGCGGGTCCGATCGACGAAGACGTCGATCCCGTTCTCGCGCGGCCGGAACCGCCACGGCTGTGCGTTGTGAATCGACGGTGCGGCGATGGCCGCGCGGAGACAGTCCCGCAGGATCGGGCCGAGGTGGCCGTCATCCGCTAACCGCCAATCAGAGAAGCTACTCATGATCTCTTGCCTCTCCCTGGGATGCCTTGTTACTGCGATTCCCGCACCCGTGCGATCCCGGCAACAGGGTCGTGTGCCGCCTCACGGGGGGACCTTTGGCACAAGCACTCCACTTTAGACTTTCATCCGACGTTCATGACGCGAGTGGGCTGACCGATACGGCCGCCGAAAGACTTGCCAACTCGTCCTCGAGGCTGGACGTGAAGGCGTCCAGATCGGGATAGGCGTCCATGTCAGCGATGGCGGTGATGTTGAACTGCCCGGAGTAGGAGACAGCACCCACGCCAAGGGTCACGTTTGCCATCAGTGGCAACACCGGAAACACCTCGAGCAGGCGCGCCCCAGCGAGATAGACCGGGTTCGCCGGTCCCGGCACGTTCGCGCTCGTCACGTTGACCGGTTGGCGGTCGAGAAGCTTGACCACGAAGCGGCGGACGATACGGCTGTGCAACACGACGCCCACCGACGGATGACTCTGCGCCTTGCCTGTGGCGGTCTCCGCGGCGATCTGCGAAAGCCGTTGCCCGGGATCGGACACGCCAACCGGTAGTGAGACGAGCATCTGCCCGATCTGATTTCCCCGCGCCTGAGCACGTCCTGCTCCGGTCGCAACGTGACCGGTACGTCGATTCGCACGCTGCGGTCGTCGATGGGTTCGCCTCGACCACGCAGGAGTCCACGCAGTCCGCCGGCGATGACCGTCAGGAGGACATCATTGACCGTCGCGCCGTGTGCGTGCGCGATTCGTTTGACGACGTCGAGTTCGGTGCGCACAACAGCGAGACCGCGGTCGGGGCCGACGACGCGGTTCAAGCTCGTTGCGGGCGCTGGCGCCGCGGAGAACAGTTCGCGCATCCCCGGCCAAGCAGCCCTCACGCCCCGCACCATGGTTAGCGGATGAGCAAGCCTCGCGACGGCGTGGCCCAGCCGCTTGATGTGCCGCTTGATGTTGTCGACCAAGAGTTCCCGCGTCGTGGGCAACGCCGCCGGGAACCATGGTTGCATGGCCGAGGGGGCCGCGTCCGGTTCGGAATCCAGGAACGCACCAACCGTGGCCACACCAGCGATTCCGTCCGCGATGGCGTGGTGCATCTTGACGAACAGACCCACCCGCCTGCCTGGGAGCCCCGGGAGCAACCACATCTCCCAGAGTGGCCGGGACCGATCCAGGCGCTCTCGTCGCAGGCGCTCGACGGCCCGCAGAAGTGTCGCTTCGTCACCAGGCTCGCGAAGCGGCGCAACCCGTACGTGGTGGGCCACGTCGAACGCGGGAGCATCCACCCACAGCGGCCCGCCCAAGCCGCGCCGCGGCTCGTGGAGCAGTTGGCGGAACCGGGGCACCAATGGTAGCCGCCCCGCTACTGCTCGGCGGACGACGTCGATGCGGACCCGACCCGTCGAGTCGAGCAGCGGGCCGCCCTCCAGGACGGCCAGCGCACCAATCTCCTGCGGCCAGATGGCGTCCGGCCACAACATGATTGCGTCTTCTGCGCTCAGCCGTTCCATCAGGATCACCCCCGGCTCATCTGCAAGCGTCGGCCCACTTCTGGCCTTCGGCCAGGGACCTCCGACCCCCGACGCCAGGCCAACCGCCCCTTTCCCCGGGCCGTGAGAGGGGAAGCATCGATAGAGGAGCCGACGACGCATCACTGTCGCGTGGGCCCGGAGAATTCGAGGTTTGGGGGATCTGGTGCCCGATGTCGCGAACGCGGAAATCAAAGCCAGGATCGTTGAGATCGCCAATCGGTGGCCCACGGTCGGTCTAGCGGTGGGCGTGGTTCGCAAAGGGTCCTTGGAATTCTTCTATGGGCACGGTCTGGCAAACATCGCGTCGAGAGAGACCAGTCACTGAGGACACGGTGTATCGAATCGCGTCCGTCACCAAGACGTTCACCGCGATCGCCATCATGCAGTTGTGGGAGCAGGGGTTGGTCGACCTCGACGCACCCGCCGTCGACTACCTCACTTCGTACCAACTGATCCCAGTCAAGAAGAACTTCCGTCCCGCGACCGTGCGCCATCTGCTGACGCACACCGCAGGCATTCGTGAGGTGCTGCATCCGTCGGGGCTGCTTCGGATGCGGGACCTGGGCGAGACGGTGAAGCTCGGCCGACCGGTACCGTCGCTGGCCGAGTACTACCGGGGCGCGTTGCGCATAGACGCCGAGCCGGGCACCAGGTTCATGTACACCAATCACGGGTTCGCGACACTCGGCCAGATTGTCGAGGACGTCAGCGGCGATCCGTTGGACGTTTACTTCCGCGAGCACATCTTCGACCCGCTCGGGATGACAAGCACCGACGTCGTCAGATCCGAACGGGTGAGGTCAAACCTGGCCACCGGATACGAACTGCGCGACCGCGGCGCCGAAGCGGTGAGCGATTATCAGGTAGTGCCGGTGGGTGCCGGCTCCGCCTACTCCACCCCGACAGATATGGCCCGCTACCTTGCGGCCCTGCTCGGTGGCGGCGCCAACCAGCTCGGCTCGGTGCTCAAGCCGAAGACGATGGCGATCATCTTCGAGCCGCACTATCAGCCCGATCCCCGGCTACCGGGCATCGGCCTGGCATTCTTCCGAACCGTCCTCGGTGGACACCACGCGGTCGAGCACAGCGGGCTTCTCCCCGGTTTCGACGCACAGATCTTCCTCGCACCCGAGGACGGAGTTGCGGTGATGGCGTTCGCCAATGGAGCCAAGCGTGGCATGCTCTGGCTAACGCCCGTGGCCGAGAGCCTCATGAGGCTGCTGCTCGGCGTCCCCGACGTGGTGATCCGCACCGACGTAGCGCACCACCCGGAGATCTGGGCCGACTTGTGCGGCTGGTACCGGTTCTCGGCGGTCCCGACCGATCCGGCACGCTTCGCGATCGGTGCCGGGGCCGAGGTCTTTGTCCGGCACGGACAACTCATGCTGCGTTTCCTGAGCCCGCTACGGTCGATGTACCGGGGCTTTGTCGCTCCACCCCGACGACGACCTGGACCCATATGCCTTCCGCGGCGAACTGCCGTTGTTCGGCACCGGCTCTAGCCGCGTGGTCTTCAGCCAGGAGCCCGGGCGGGGCACGACCGCGGTCCACTTCGACTTCGCCCCGCTGTCGTTCCAGAAGCAACCGGCCATGACTAATCCCCGCCCCTGGGTCACCGGGGCGCTCGCGGCAATCGCCGCGGGTGCCGGGGCGATGGCCGTCCGGCGTCGGCGTCGCCGGCAACGCCAGGAGACGCAGGGATGAGCGGGACCACCACGGCCACCGACCTGTGGCGAATGGGCGCGACGGAACTGGCGGACGCCATCCGATCCAAGCGGGTGTCCAGTAAAGAAGTCATTGAGGCGCACCTGCGAAGGATCGAGGCCGTCAACCCCGCCATCAACGCCGTCACGGTCGTGCTCGCCGAACAGGCCGTCGAAGCCGCGAAGGCTGCCGACCGCAGGCTCGCCCGCGGGCAGTCCATCACGCCGTTGCACGGCGTCCCATTCACCATCAAGGAGAACATCGACCTCGTCGGTACGCCGACCACCCACGGGTTGAAGGCCTTCGCGGAAGCCTATCCACGTCTGGACGCGCCCGTTGTCGAGCGTATGCGCGCTGCCGGGGCCATCCCGATCGGCAGGACCAACTGCCCCAACTTCGCGCTTCGCTGGCACACGGAGAGCGAATTGTGGGGCGCGACCGTCAACCCCTGGGATCGCTCGCGAACCCCCGGTGCGTCCAGCGGTGGTGAGGCGGTGGCGCTCGCGACGGGCATGAGCCCGTTGGGACTCGGCAACGACGGCCTGGGATCGCTGCGCTGGCCGGCCCAATGCTGCGGTGTCACCGCGCTGAAGCCCAGCCTCGGGCGCATTCCGCATGCGACCACCATCGAACCTACGGATGCGCCGATCGGCGTACAACTGACGAGCGGTCGAAGGCCCGATCGCGCGCCGAGTCGCCGACCTTCAAGCCGCCTTCGACCTGCTGGCCGGACCGACATGGCGCGATCCGTGGTCGGTACCGGCGCCACTGCGCGGCCCGGCCGCCACCCGTCGCACCCGGGTCGCGGTCGTGGTCGACCCGGCCGGCCAAGGCACAGCAGCACAGGTTCAGCACGCCGTTCGAACGGCGGCCACGGCGCTGCAGGACGCGGGATACGCGGTCCAGGAGTTGGAGCCGCCCTCGATCGACGTGGCGGCGAGAACACTGCTGGACATGCTGAGTACTCCGGAGGTACGGGCTGGATGGCAGCGGATGTCGCCGTTGATGCCGGCGGATACGCAACGGTTCATGTCGGAGTTCTTCGCCGCGGCCGGGGATCCAGACCCCGTGGCGACCGTCGAGAGCTTCGCGGTCCGGCACGCGCTACTGCGCGCCTGGGGAGAGTTCCAGGAGAGTTACCCGCTGATTGTCGCCCCGATCTACACGGATGTTCCGTTCCAGGTCGGCACGGACCTGGCCAATGGTCGTGTGGCTGAGACCATCCGCGGTATGCGCATGGCCATGGCGGTCAACGCACTTGGGCTGCCCGCCGTGGCCCTTCCGGTAGGTATCGAGGACGGCTTACCTCAGTCGGTGCAGGTGATCGCCCCCCGTTACCGCGAGGACCTGTGTCTGGATGCCGCATTGGCCATTGAGGACAGACTCGGAATAATTACGCCAATCGATCCCAGGTAAGTGGAGGACGGTCATGCTGACTCTCGCGAGTGACGATCACACGGGGCGGCAGATGCTCATCCGGGATGTGCCTCTGTACGTCGAAGTCATCGGACATGGATACCCGTTGCTGCTCATGCACGGCGGACCGGGGGCAGATCATTGGTCGCTTCGGCCTTTCCGTAGCTGCGCGGACCAGTTCACCCTCGTCTTCTACGACCATCGCTGCAACGGACGGTCGGGTGCACCGGTTTCGTCAATGACGTTTGAGAACCTGACCGCCGATGCCGATGCGCTACGCCAGAGGCTGGGCTTCGACCGGTGGGCCGTGCTCGGCCACTCGTTCGGCGGTCATGTCGCCCTTGAGTACGCACTGCGGTACCCCGACAGTCTGTCGCATCTCGTGCTGCTCGACACCGGCGGCGACAGTCGATGGTCGCGCGAGAATGCGCCAGAGATCCTTGCCAAGCGCGGATACGGCCCGCGCACGGTCAACCTGGTCCGGCGGTTCTTCGATGGGCAGATCAAGCCAAGTGAGATGCTTCCGGCCCTGATGAGGTTTGGTGGCGCGTACTACCACCATGCCAGCATCAGGCTCTTGGCGCATGAACTGATCCGGGGCCAGTGGCACACGAAGATGCGGCCCGAGGCGCTCATCTTCGCCGGCCGCCATCTGTTGAAGGATTGGACGGTCATGGATCGCCTCGGTGACATCACGGTGCCGACGCTCGTGATGGCGGGACGGGACGACTTCCTGTTTCCTCCTGAGCATCAGGTTGCACTCGCGGCGGGGATAGCCAATGCGCGGCTGCGGATCATCGAGCGAGCCGGACACAATGCGCACGAGGAGCGCCCCGCCGAAGTGATGGCGGCCGTCCGAGACTTCGTCGCCACAGGCAGCCTCGTCGCTCAGTGACCATAGGCCCCTCACGTCGGGACCAACGACGGCGCCTCGGCGGCGTCTGACGGATGACGATGGAAGTGAGAAGGGGGGCCGACTAATGAACGACGTATCTTCGAGTGCTGTACGTAGAGACGCACAGCGGGACTTGTCGGCACACCCGGAGCGATCTTGGGTGCATGCCGATGCCGTCGACAAGCTGATCGCCGGATTCGCGTACGAGGACTCGCATCCACACGAGGCCGCGTCGCGCACGCTTACTCCGGTTGAGAAACCCCAAGCTGTTGCCCCGCTCAAGGGAAAGTACCTGAGCCTCACCACCTTCCGGCGCGATGGGACTGGCGTCGCGACGCCGGTCTGGTTCGTCCAGGAAGGCGAACGGCTGCTGGTGCAGACTGACCGCAATTCGTACAAGATTCGCCGCATCCGCGGCAACGCGAATGTGAAGATCGCGGTCTGCACCGCGACGGGGCGGCTGCGGGGCGTGCCCATGGACGCTCGCGCGGAACTGCTTCCTGATGCTGACACCGGTCGCGTGGAGCGGTTGTTCGCACGCAAGTATCGGCTCGACCTGGTCGTCATCCGGCCGATCCGTGCTCTGCAGGCGATGCTCCACCGCGGCGAGCGTCGGGCGAACAGCGTGACCCTGGCGATCACTCCGACCTGATTACGACCTGCCGAGATCGGCAGCCGTAAGTCCCTCACCTTAGAACGCGCGGTGGTGACCTTCGGCCTTGCCGAGCGTCCCGACCGAGGAGCATTGTGAAGACGCGGTCGGGCGTTCCGGCCGTCGGTCGACGAAGGAGGTGCCGCGATGCGGCGGCAGACGGTCAAGGATGTAATGACGCGCGATGTCGTCTCGGTCGCCGAAACGACGCAGTACAAGGACATTGTTCAGATACTTGCCGAGCGCACGGTGAGCGCGGTACCCGTCGTCGACGATTCCGGAAAGGTCATCGGTATCGTGTCCGAGGCCGACCTGCTGCACAAGATGCAGTACAGCGGACTGGAGCCGCATGTACACCTGCTTGAGCGAAAGCAGCGTCGGGTGGCACGGGCCAAGGCGGACAGTGATGAGGCCCGTGACTTGATGACGAGCCCGGCCCTTACCGTGGATTCCGACACGCCGCTTCCGGCCGTCGCCAAAATGATGGATGAGGAACGAGTCAAGCGACTGCCCGTGGTGGACGAGCAGGGTCGCCTCGTCGGCATCGTCTCCCGTCGTGACCTGCTACGTGTGTACCTCCGCGACGACGCGGCGATTCGCGACGACATCCGGGAGCAGGTGCTCCGCCGAACGCTGTGGATGGATCCCGACATGGTCACGGTCACCGTCGACCGCGGCGTGGTTACGTTGGCGGGAACTGCGGATCGGCGAAGCACAGCTCAGATCACGATTCGACTCTGCGAGGGGGTCGACGGCGTGGTCGACGTCGTGGACCAGCTCGGATACGAATACGACGACACGGCCGACCTCAACCGTCGCAACCTCATGGGGCCGACCGTCAAGGAGACGACTCCGTAGTCCGCTGTCCTGCAGGAAAATGCCATGCGGCCGGGCCGCATGGCATTTGCCTTTGCCGATAGGGCCTCGAGCGGGTCTAGGCGGCCGGGGCTGAGTAAAGATCCACCAGTCGCATCCGGGTCGCCTGCAGCCGTTCGATGAGCACCGCCGCGAAGCGGCGCGTCAGCTCGTATCCGAGCGCCGGGTCTTCGTCGCAGAGGCGCAACACGCCCTTGCCGTCGAACTCCACCGCCAGCGACTGGTCGGCGGCGACCGCCGTGAAGTGCCACCGGTACGGCGGGAACATCCACGACCAGCCGAGCACAGTTCCGGCGCCGAGTGAGTCGATCGCGACGTCGCCGCGACCCGGGACACCGAGCTCAAGCGACACTCGACCGTCGCGGATCAACCAGAATCGATCGGCTGGATTGCCTTCCCGGAACAGGCGAGTCCCGCTGTGGTAGACGGCCCGCTTGCCCTGGTACGACAGACGTTCCAGCCAATGCTTGGGCATGCCCTCGAGGAACGGATGCGCAACCAACAAGTCCAGTGTCGTCGTGATCATCACGGCCACCCCCATTTCGATCTCTTCAGTAGACCCGGCGCCGACGCTGCCCAGAAGAGCCGCACGTCCCGCACCGGCGGGACCATCTGCCTGACCATGCGGGCGGACAGGTCATCCCAGCACTGCCGCGGCGACCGGTCGCCTCAGGGCTTCGTTGGTCATCTGTAGGATTCGCGTTGTGCAAAGCCGCAGGGCGTCCAGTTGACGCGCGGTGACGACGTCGCAGATCCAATCCCAGTGCATGGCGACGACATCACCAGGCCTGACGACCGGTACGAGCGTGCCTTCCGCCGTCGCGCACAGCACGCTTTCAACACGCAGTGGCCCGAGCCGCAAAGCCCGGCCGTCCCAATGCAGTGCCCGACCCGACACCTCGGCAACTCCCGTGTGGACGGCCTCGACGCGTCCCCACCGCACGCGGCACGAGTTGAGGACCCGCAGCGGCTCCTCCGCGGCGGGGCCGGCGCGCAACAAGCCCACCCAGGGATAGACGGCGAAGACGTGAAAGTTGTGATGGGGCACCGCGCCCAGAAGTGCCAATGTGGCGAGGTCATCGAACCCACGCCCGGCGCGGGCCTCAAAGCGCTCCGAGAGGTGGGTCGCGAAGATCCTGCCATCGACTCCGTTCAGGAGTCGATTGCCAATCCAATAGGCCTCGACGACGGCCGCGTCCAGAGGGTCCCGGCGACCGGACGCCGCCGCGATGAGTTCCAGATAAGGCCAGGCACCGGCGAATTGGCGGGCCAGTGCCGCAAGGTCGGGACTCGACTCCCCCGCGGACGTATGCCCGATCAGCGCCGCGGAGTCGTCCGGACCGCAATAGCCGAGCGCATTGGGCGGGTAGGCGAACCGCGCGAACAGCAGTGGCCCCGCGACGCGCGAGGAGCGAGCGCGCAGCGCTCACGTCGTCACCAGATCCCGCGATCGATCGCGACCAGCGCTTGCGGCGAGGGCCGCACCGAGAAGGACAGCCAGTGTGCCAAGGACTGTCCATCCGGTAACAGCCACGCCCTTGACAGCGATGTTGAGGACCCCGGTCACCACGGCGGCGACAACCAGGACCGCCGTGACGTCGACCGCCGGTGCAAGTGCCAAGGCGGTGAACCACAGTGACACGTAACCGGCCAATACGACTCCCGTGAGCGCAGCCCACATCCAGGCAGCTCCGCTGAGTCCAACCAGGACCGACCATCGGCCCGTGACGCCCAACCACGCGACCAGCAAGGTTGCGCCTGCGGCCATCCGGACGACGGCCACGAGCCTTGCCGGCAGATCCCGCAGGAGTCGTTTGGCAAGTACGACCTCAACCGACCACAGTAGAGTCGCACCGAGGATCAACCACTCGCCACCGCCAAATGCGAATCCGGCAAGTCCGCCGGCGAGAACCGCCTGTCCCACAACGAGGACGGCGATCGCGGCCACGTGAAGCGCATTGAAGCGTTCCGCCAGCAGCGGGATAGCCAGCGCGGCAACCCAGATGATAAGCGTCTTATGGATGAACGCCGCCTGGCTGGAACTCGCCCGCGCCAAGCCTTCGAAGAAGAGCACGAACGCGACGCTGCCGCCGACAATAGCTACGGCACCGAGACCGACGACGTGTCCCGGCCGCAGGGGTGTCGAGGTTCGAATCCGAGGCCCGCTTCGTGTGGAGACCACGGCGAGGGCGACGAGTACGATTGCCGCGACGAGATTCTTGGCCGTGGTGTAGACGGTGGCATCGGGCACGGCGCGCACGCCGTACGAGTTGACAAAAACGGCGAACCCGCTGACCGCGGCCGCTGCGAAAGCCAGCGCAATCCCGCGACGTCTGTCGCGACCGGTCGGGAAGCTCTCATGCATTGTCGACTCCTGGCTCGCGAATCGTGCGGTACTCGATGGCCTCGGCTTCGGAGATGCGGGTGATTGCCAAGCCTGTCGAAACGAGTAACCAGTCGCCCGGCACGACCTTCTCCCCGGCGGAAGTGACCAAGATGAGCGGCACTCGTCGGGGCGACCCCCGGAGGTCGACGAGTGCGGCCTCGTCGCCTTCGACGCTCAGCACGAATGCTGCCTCGCTGGTGCACATAGCGTTATCGCATCGCACCGGCCGGGCCGAACAAAGAGGCGGTCGGCCCACTCGGCCCGGGCCGAACGGCACTCGTCTCTGCTGGTCCTATCAGCAGGGCGTGTCGGTTCGGCGGGGAACCTCCGACCGCTCCTCGAGCAGTTCGGCGATCTCCTCGAGAATGACCGACACCGCCGCCTCGACCTCCGGCGAAAGCCCGACGCCGAGCGAGGTATCCGCCGCCTCGACGGCAAAGAGCAGAAGTGTGCCGGGCAGCCGATCCAACGCCGCCGCCAGGGCCACCGAATCGCCAAGGTCCATCACGTGCGAACTCGCAGCAGTGCCGCCGCCCAGGCTGGGGTGAAGGAGGCTGCGGCGGTGTATGGCACCGGGTCGGGGTGAGCTGGTCCGGACGGCGTCCACGACGACGGCGATATCAGCGCCTGCCCATAGGTCCAGCAGGCGGGTCGGCTCGCCGTCGCACTCCGCGAGCGTCACGCCCGCCAGGCCGCGGCGCCGGAGTCTGTCCACTACCGCCGGCCCGACGCCGTCGTCTCGGCGGTACGGGTTGCCCACTCCGATGACAATTGCGCTCACCGTGACGCCTCCTCCACAGTCAGGTTGAGGAAGTGAGTCGAACACGATATGCACGGGTCGTAGTTGCGGATCGCCTGCTCGCATTCATGGGTGAGCCGATGGTCGTCAAATCCGAGCCGCGGCTCCACGAACCGACGCAGGTCGTCCTCGATCGCCCCTTGGTTCTGCGACGTGGGTGGCACGATTCGAGCCGACACCACCGAGCCGTCCGGATCGAGCTCGTACCGGTGGAACAAGGTACCGCGCGGAGCCTCGGTCGCACCGCATCCAACCGCGGCCCGCGGCGCGCACGCCATCGCGGCGGGTGCCGGCGGTTCGTACGCTTCGATCAGCCGAAGGGCCTCCTCGACGGCGTATACGAGCTCGACACCGCGGACGACAATGCTGCGGAAAGGATTGCGGCACTCGGTACCGAGTCCGGCCTCGTCGGCGGCCGCTCGGGCGGTGGGTGAAAGCCACTGGCCGCTCAGTGCGTATCGCGCCAGCGGACCGGTGAGGTAGCGACCTCGGCCGGCCAGACGAGCGTGAAGCGCGGTCGAGTGAGGAACCTGCTCCTCGCGCACGTACGTATCGAATTCGCGGACATCGAAGGCCAAACCGCGGTCGGTCCGCGGATGCCCGCCATCGATGGCGTACCGGCCCGGCTCGACCAGGGCCAGCAGTTCGTGCTCATGAGTGAAGTCGGGGAAGTCGAATCCGGCGACCCAGCCGACGGTGGCGACGGCGTCACCAAGGGCCGCGCGCAGCGTCGGCACGAGCGACGACAGCTCTCCGCGGCTGGGCGCGCGGTAAAAACCACCGACCTTGACGTTGATCGGGTGAATCGCCCGACCACCAATCGTCTCCAGAATGGCGTTGCCGGCCTTCTTCAGGGCGAGCCCACGTTCGACAACGCTGCGGTGGTCCCTGGCCATCTCGACCACGCTTGGGTACCCCAGGAAGTCCGGCGCGTGGAGCAGATAGATGTGCAGGGCATGGCTCGAGATCCACTCTCCACAGTAGAGCAACCGGCGGAGGTTTGATATCGCGGTGTTCACCGTGATCCCGCACGCGTCCTCGATGGCCAGGCATGCACTCATCTGGTAGGCGACCGGACAGATCCCGCATATGCGCGCGGTGATATCTGGTGGTTCCGTGAACGCACGACCCCGGAGTAGTGCCTCGAAGAAGCGCGGCGGTTCATAGATCTCGAGCCGGACATCGCGGACCCGGCCCCGCTCGACCACCACGTGCATGGCCCCCTCGCCCTCAACCCGGGCGAGCGAGCCGACGGTCAGCGCGCGATCATTTCGGTGGGTCATCGTCACTCCCAGCCCCGACACGTTCGCGAGCGCCGAACTCGGGGGCGCCGACGTTGAAGGTTCGGTAAACGCGCTCCATCTCCGCGTCGCTCATTCCCGCTGCTCGTAGCGCCGGTTCGAGCGCCCGGGTGTTCGCGCCCGGCATCGGCCCGAAACAGCCGTAGCAGCCCCGCCCGTACGCCGGACAGATCGCGCCACACCCGGCCTGGGTCACCGGGCCGAGGCAAGGCGTCGCCGACGACACCAGGACGCAGGCCGTACCGCGTAGCTTGCACTCCTGGCACACGCTATAGCGCGGCAGGTTGGGCCGGCGCCCGGCGAGCAGGGCGGTCAGCAGCTCGAGTAGCTGCTCCCGGTTGATCGGGCAGCCGCGCAGCTCGTAGTCGACCGGGACGTGGGCCGAGATTGGTGTCGACGTCGCCAACGTCTCGATGTACTCCGGATGCGCGTAGACGATCGAACGGAATTCGCCCACGTCGGCGAAGTTGCGCAGCGCTTGGATTCCGCCCGCGGTGGCGCATGCGCCGATCGTCACGAGGACCCGCGACTGATCGCGCACCCGATGGATCCGCTCCACGTCGGACGCCGTCGTGATGGAACCCTCCACAAGCGACACGTCGTACGGCCCCGCAACCACGGCGCTCGAGGCCTCCAGAAAGTGGGCGATCCGTACGGTCTCGGCGAGGGCCAAAAGCTCGTCCTCGCAGTCGAGCAACGTAAGTTGGCACCCGTCACACGACGCGAACTTCCACACGGCGAGGCTGGGTCCGGACATCACAGTTCCTTGATCGCAAAAAGCGGTTGAGCAGTATCGAATCCCACGACCGGTCCGTCCCGGCAGACCAGTAACGGACCGAGCTGGCAGTGCCCGCACAGTGCGACGCCGCACTGCATGTTGCGCTCCAGCGACACGCTCACGCAGTCCGGAGACATCCCGTGGTCGACGAGGGCCCGCGCGGCCAGGCGCATCATCACCTCGGGTCCGCAGACGTACGCCATCGTGTCGGACGGTACGAAATCGGTGGAGCCCAGAAGCGTGGTAACGACACCGACGTGTCCCAGCCAACCCGCATCGGCCCGGTCCACGGTGACCAGGACGTCCGCGCCGGCCGAGCGCCACGCGTCGTACTCGTCGGTGAAGACCAAGTCGGCTGGCGTGCGAGCACCGATGAGCACATACAGCCGTCCGCGGTTTCGCAACGCCTGGATGACCACTGGTCGCAGCGGCGCCAGCCCGATGCCACCGGCGATCACCACCACGTCGGCGGCATCGAGCGGGGCCGGCCAGCCGCGCCCGAAGGGTCCCCTCAGCCCGAGGGTGGATCCAACCGGGGCAGCGCAGATCGCTCGGCTGACGGCACCAACGGCGCGCACGGTATGACGGATGACACCGTCCTGCCCACCGCTGACCGAGACCGGTATCTCGCCGACGCCGAAGGCATGAACCATGGTGAACTGTCCCGGCGCCCACGCAGGCAACGAGCCGCCGCGGGCCTCCAGCGTTAGCGTCACCGTGTCCGCGGTCTCCTGCCGCCGTTCCGCGATGCGATATGGCACCGGCGTCATGCTCGACTCCGGTGCGACTTCCGGTCGTAGCGTCGCGTACGTCATGGCGATCCGTAGAGGTCGAGGAGGCGGATTCGCGTGGCTTGAAGGCGTTCGACCACGACCTGCATGAACCTGCGCGTGAGTTCCATACCCAGCGCGGGGCTGGCCTCACAGATCGCCCGCACGCCCGGGCCGTCAAATTCCAAAGTGGATGTGGGGGCGACGGCCGACGCGCCGAAGTGCCAGACGTACGGCGGAAACAGCCATGACCAGCCAAGTATCGAACCGGCACCGATGGACTCTATGAGCACATAACCGTGGCCCGGAATGTGGGCATCGAATTGGACGTGTCCCGCAACGATCAGCCAGAACCGGTCGGCGGTGCCACCCTCATCGAAGATGCGCACTCCGGCACCGAAGTCGCGCGGAGTGGCGCATGTGGACAACAAAGCGAGCGCGTCGGTTCCGATCCCGTTCAGGAACGGATGGTAGACGGTGAGGCTGAAAGAGTCGGTCATGGTGTCAGCGCCGCCTCTCGGGCGAGAGCGCCGGCCTCTTCCGTGATGTCGATGCCGACCGGGCACCAGGCAATGCAACGGCCGCACCCGACACAACCGGACTCGCCAAACTGGTCGTGCCACGTGCCCAGCTTGTGGGTGAGCCACTGGCGGTAGCGGCTACGGGTGGACGTGCGCACTGCCCCGCCGTGCAGATAGGAGAAATCCGCCTCGAAGCACGACGCCCAGTGCTGCCAGCGCTCGGCGTGATCGCCGGTCAGGTCGGTGGTGTCGGTGACGGACGTGCAGAAGCAGGTCGGGCAGGCCATCGTGCAGTTGCCACAGGTTAGACAGCGGCTGGCCACGTCGTCCCACCGGGCGGCGTCGTGGCTGCTCGCCAGCATCTGCCGCAGGTCGACCTCAGGCAACGCCCGTCCCATCTGGCCGACGGCGCCCGACACGGCCTGCTCGGCGCGCGAGACCAGCGACGCCTCGGCCGGCCGTTGGGGCAGGTCGGCGAGAACGGCGCTGCCCGCTTGACTGCCAGAATCCACCACGTATCGCGGTGCTTCGTCGCCGTCGAGGTCGATGAGCTCGGTGAGGACCAGATCGAAGCCGTCCCGGGCACCTGGTCCGCCGCCCGCGGACACGCAGAAGCAGGTGGCCGATGGCTCGGTGCAGTTCACGGCGATGATGAGGGTTTCGCGGCGCCTCTTGGCGTAGGTGGCACTGGCGCCCAGAACCCTGTCATGGACGGCTATCGCGCGCAGGTCGCACGGGCGAACGCCGAGGAACGCGTACTTCGGAGTCGCGGCGTCGGGTTCAGTGAACGTCACGTCGTCGCCGGAGCGATCGGCCGACCAGAGCGGCTCGCGGGGCGGATGCAGGTACCGTTTCCATGCCTGCGGGCCGGCCGAGTGCCCGAAGGCGGCTCGATCGCCGCGCCGGCGGAGGCGGTACGTCCCGGGGCCGGTTTCGACGCCCCAGCCGGCGGGCAGGTCGGCGCCGCTCTCCAGTTCGGCCAGCACGATCGCGCCCGCGGACCGGGTCGGGCCGACGACCGTGTAACCCCTCGCGCGCAGGTGCGCAACCAGCGGCTCTAGTGAGTTCAGCACAACGGTCATTCGCATTCCTTCCGCGATGTCAGTCCGAGACTGCGCCGCGACCACGACTGACCAGTAGGGCCAGGTGGCCTAGCGACGGCGGGACGCATGGCTCTCGCGGTGCCGATGCGGCCAGGTCCATCGTGAAACAAAACCACGAGGAGAATGGGGACCGCGATGATCGCGCATGTCGGTGACAGGCTTATCCTCGAGGGCACACATGTCGGAGACCCTCGTCGCGTCGGTGTCGTCACTGAGCTGCGGCACGACGACGGCACGCCGCCGTATGTCGTCCGATGGTTGGACGACGGCCACGAGGCGCTCGTCTTCCCGGGCCCGGACGCGAGGCTGGAGCACGCGAGCGGGGCGACCCCTGGCACTGACTGAGGCGTCGGCCTGGTTGCAGGCCTAATGCCGCGGGCGACAGGTCGGACGCCCTACCCCCTGGGGGTATCCTTTCGACGAGGCTTGAGGCAAGGAACCGCCGGAGGGACAACGGACCATGAACGTCGCAGACATCCTCGTTGTGGTCGGCTCGATCCTCGGGATCGCCGGCCTCGGTTGGTACTTCTTCGCCCCTCATAAGGCCCATGCCGCCGAGCTCGCGGGTGGCGTGCAGCGGATTGAGGTGACGGTGCGCGGCGGATATCGCCCCGACGTCATCCGGGTCCGGCAGGGTATGCCGGTGGAACTGGTCTTTGACCGTCGGGAGTCGGGCGACTGCACGTCGCGGGTCGTGTTCGGTGACTTCGCGCTCAGTGCGGCCCTGCCCGCGTACGAGCGAACCACGGTACGGTTGACCCCCACCAAGGCCGGCACGTTCGGCTTCGCCTGCGGGATGAACATGGTCCACGGCAGCCTCCTCGTCGAACCGGCCCCCATGAACGAGACCGTGTCAACTCCCGACGAATCATCGGCGGCGCATGACGATCCTGGGCCCGCCGAGGGTCTGTCAGCGGCGGAGGCGGAGACCGCGCAGACCGCAGAACGACGCGCTGAGATCGCCGACCTGAGCCATCGGGTGTTCGTCGGGGCGATCCTTACCGCACCGGTGCTGTTCGCGGTCATGGCGCATGAGGTGTTCGGTGCGGACTGGGTCCCGGCCGTGATGCTCAATCACTGGGTGCAGCTGCTGCTCATCACGCCAGTGATGTTCTACACGGGCTGGCCGATCCACCGCACCGGCTGGCTCGCCCTGGCCGGTCGGGGCGCCGAGATGAACAGCCTCATCACGCTCGGCACCACCGCCGCGTACGGCTACAGCCTCCTGGTCACCGTTGCTCCGGGACTACTTCCTTCGGACGTCCGGGACGTCTACTTCGAAGCCGTCGGCGTCATCATCACGCTGATCCTGCTCGGCCGCCTGCTCGAGGCTCGGGCCAAGGCGGGCACCGGCGAGGCCATCCGCGCCCTGCTCGGGCTTCAGGCACGGATGGCCCACCTCAGCCGTGACGGAGCTGAGACCGACATTCCGGTCGAGCAGGTGACCGTCGGAGACGATCTCCTCGTCCGGCCCGGAGAGAAGATTCCGGTCGACGCAATCGTCCTGTCTGGACAATCCGCCGTGGACGAGTCGATGGTCACCGGCGAGCCAATCCCCGTCACCAAGCGCGCAGGTGATCCGGTCATAGGCGCGACCATCAACGGCACGGGATCGCTTCGGATTCGAGCGGCCAAAGTCGGTGCGGACACGATGCTGGCCCAGATAATCCGGCTCGTTCAGCAGGCTCAGGCCTCCAAGGCGCCGATTCAGCGGATGGCCGACGCTACCTCGGCCTACTTCGTCCCCGCCGTCATCGCCATTGCGATCGCGACTTTCGCCATCTGGTTCGTCGCCGGCCCACCGCCAGCCGGCACCCTGGCACTGGTCTCCGCCGTCGCGGTGCTCATCATCGCCTGCCCCTGCGCGCTCGGCCTGGCCACACCTCTGTCCATCATGGTCGGTACCGGTAAGGGCGCGCAGGCGGGCATCCTCATCCGGTCGGCCGAGGCCCTGGAGACAGCCCAGAAGCTGGACACGATCGTGCTCGACAAGACCGGCACGATCACCGCCGGAAAGGCGGCCCTCACCGACATCGTGACCATCGCCGACGTCGACCAGACGGCGTTGCTGCGGCTCGTCGCGGCGGCCGAGGCCGAAAGCGAGCATCCGCTCGCGAGCGCCGTCGTGGCTGGCGCGCGCGAGCGAGGCATCGATCTGCCGGCCGTGACCGGGTTCGACTCGATCACGGGCCGGGGGATCCAGGCCACTGTGGACGGACACGTACTGCTGGTTGGTACCCCTCGCCTGCTCACCGACGCCGGCATCGACACGTCCGCCACCGTGCCGGTCGTAGCCAACCTGTCTGGCCAGGGCAAAACGCCGATGCTCGTCGCGGTCGACGGCCGCGCCGCTGGCGTCCTCGCCGTGGCCGACACCGTCAAACCGGAGTCAGCGGCCGCCATCGCAGCGCTGGCTCAGCTCGGTATCGATGTCGTGATGATCACTGGCGACAACTCCCGCACGGCCGGGGCCATCGCGACCGAGGTCGGCATTCCGCGGGTCCTGGCCGAGGTCTTGCCGGAGCACAAGGCCGGCGAGATCGCCCGCCTCCAGGCCGAGAATCGCCGGGTCGGCATGGTTGGCGATGGCATCAACGACGCTCCTGCGCTGGCCCAGGCCGATGTCGGGCTCGCGATCGGCACCGGCACCGACGTGGCCATCGAGGCGGCCGACATCACCCTCATCTCCGGTTCCCTTACCGGCGTGGTGACCGCCATCCGCCTCTCCCGGGCGACCATGCGCAACATCCGCCAGAACCTGTTCTTCGCCCTCGCCTACAACAGCGTCGGGATCCCCGTCGCCGCCGGCGTGCTCTACCCCTTTTTCGGCATCCGCCTCTCGCCGATCATCGCCGCTGCGGCGATGGCGCTGTCCTCGCTCTCCGTGGTAGGCAACGCGAACCGGCTACGCGGCTGGCGCCCTGGCTCAATACCCGACGCCGCACGAGCGAACATCACACCCCAGGTACAGGTCGGCGCGCGCGATGAGGTGCGCAGCCAACAAGAGGAGGAAAGCACCATGCAGCATGACCGCGAGCACGCCTCGACCAGCGCCTTCATCGACCCGATCTGCGGCATGACCGTCGCGCCCGACACGGCGGCGGCAAGCCGCGAGGTCCAAGGCTCGACGTACTACTTCTGCTCGACCCACTGCGCGGCAACCTTCGACGCCGACCCCGACCGTTACACCTCGGCCGCCGCGGAGCAGTAGCCCGGGGTCGCTGTCGAAGAGCGGTGAGTTAGCTTCCGCTGAGCACCTTGAGCCGCTGCCGGTAGTCGTCCTCGTCGATGTCGCCACGAGCAAACCGCTCGGCGAGCACCCGCCGCGGATCTGTCGCGTCCGCTGGCGGTGTCGGAGCCCGGCGGTCGCTGCCCACAGCGCGCACCAACAAGACGATGCCGCCGATCAACAGGGCCCAGAACAGCACCATGCTCACGGACATCAGGACATATCCCCAGCCGCTCATGCCGTCAACCCAGTACATCATCGCGGCCTCCTCACACCGGTTCTCTGAACGTCAAACATCTCCGAGGCCGCCGCGCTTCGGTAGCGACGAAGGTCCCTTGCTCGCGGGGTCCAACGTCTCTACCGCATCCGGGTACGGCGTGGGATTCCGGAGGAAGTGACATCTCAGCAAGGAGCCGGCTCCAGCGCCAAGAAGCGAGGACAAGCGATGCCACCCGTTTCCCGTAGGACGGTCCTTCGAGCGGGCGTCGCCGTCGCTGGCGCCGCTCTCCTTTCCGCCTGCACGAGCGGCCAGGAGGAACCAGACTTCGTGGCGCCCGACGGCGACGAGGTGCGGGCCGCCGAGACGCGCCGTCGCCAAGGCCCGGTTCGAGAAGTAGCCCTCAAGCCCATGCCCGGGCCGGTCGACCTCGGCGGCCTCACGGTCACCACGTGGACGTACGGCGGCCGGCTGCCGGGCAACGCGATCCGGATCAAGGCCGGGGAGGTCATTTCAGCAGCGATCCACAATGGACTTCCGATCGACACGAGCGTCCATTGGCACGGGCTGGCCATCCGCAACGACGCCGATGGTGTGCCGAATCTGACCCAGGGACCCATTCACCCGGGCCAAAGCGCATCCTACCGATTCACCGTGCCAAACCCTGGGACGTACTGGCTCCATCCGCACGTGGGCATGCAGCTGGACCGCGGCCTGTACGCCCCGCTCATCGTCGAGGACCCGGACGAACCGGTCGCGTACGACGACGAGTGGGTCGTCGTCCTCGACGACTGGCTTGACGGCATCAACACAAGCCCGGACGACGTGATGACCCAATTGCGCCGAAGCATGGGCGGCGGCCACATGATGACAGGCGCCGCCAGCGCTCTCCTCGGCGGTGACGCCGGCGACGTGCGATACCCTCACTTCCTCCTCAATGGACGGTTGCCTTCGGCGCCTGTAGCCCTGACTGGTCGGCCGGGCACTCGGGTTCGGATACGGTTCATCAACGCCGGAGCCGACACCGCGTTCCGGGTGGCCCTCGGCGGGCACCGGCTCCAGGTGACCCACGCGGACGGCTACCCGATACAGCCGGCGGACACCGACGCGTTGCTCATCGGCATGGGTGAGCGCTACGACGCGATCGTCACGCTCGGCGACGGCGCATTCCCTCTCGTGGCTCTCGCCGAGGGCAAATCGGCCAGCGCATTCGGGCTCGTACGGACGGGCGCCGGAGCCGCGCCCGCGGCCGCCGTGCGACCACCCGAGCTCGACAGACGCATCGTCGGTTACCGGCAGCTGCCGCCACTCGAGGCGGTCCGACTGACCAACCGCGAGCCCGACCGCACGACCACGCTCAGACTGACCGGCGGCATGATGAACTACGACTGGGGATTCAATGGGCGAACTCACGACCCAGGTCACTTCGAGCCGGTGCGCTTCGGTGAGCGGGTACGCCTCAACTTCGTGAACACCACGATGATGTGGCACCCGATTCACCTACACGGACACACCTTCGCCATCGTTGATACCGGCCTGCGCAAGGACACCGCCATCGTCCTACCTGGACAGACGCTGCCAGTCGTCTTCAACGCCGACAACCCGGGACGGTGGATGCTGCACTGCCACAACGCGTACCACGCGGAGGCGGGCATGATGACCCAGCTCGGCTACCTGAGCTAATACCCCAGCCGTCCTGCCATGTGCCCCAATGAAGGTGTCGGTCGTCCCTCCCGAACGTGACTTCCGGCCCTCAGCACACACGGCGTCAGCGACCTACGTTGGCAGTGAGGGCGATACGCTCGGGGGTATTGCGGAGGGTGCTATGCGACGGCTACTGGTCTTGGGCGGGGGAACTGCCGGCACCATGGTGGCCAACAGGCTACGGCGGCGGCTCGCCCGTTGGAAGTGGCAGATCACCGTGGTCGACCAGACCGACGTTCACGTCTACCAACCCGGTTTCCTGTTTATTCCGTTCGGAACCTACCAGCCTGACGAGATCGTCAAGCCGCGCCGCCGGCTGCTGTCCGACGGCGTGGAGCTCATCCTCGGCGACATCGACCACGTCGACGCCCCGGCCAAGACGGTCACGCTCTCCGACGGGCGAAGCCTGTCGTACGACTACCTGATCATCGCGACCGGCACGACCCCACGCCCAGACCAGACACCGGGCATGCTAGGCCCGCAATGGCGTAGAAGCATCTTCGACTTTTACACCCTGGACGGCGCGACCGCACTCGCGAAAGCGCTTGAGGACTTCCGGGGCGGGCGGTTCGTGGTGCACATCGTCGACATGCCGATCAAGTGCCCGGTGGCGCCGCTCGAGTTCGCATTTCTCGCCGAGGCGTACTTCCGCGACCGTGGCCTGCGCGACCGCGTGGAGATGGTGTACGCCACCCCGCTGCCCGGCGCGTTCACGAAGCCCATCGCCTCGGAGCTGTTGGGGTCGATGCTGGACGAACGCAAGATCAGTGTTGAGGCCGACTTCATGATCGAGCGGATCGACTCCGAGACGAAGAGCCTGGTCTCCTACGACGAGCGGGAGATACCGTTCGACCTGCTGGTCACGGTCCCGCTGAACATGGGCGCGGACTACGTCGCCCGGTCCGGACTGGGCGACGAGCTCAACTACGTTCCGGTGGACAAGCACACACTGCTCTCCAAGGCGTACGACAGCATCTTCGCCCTCGGCGACGCCAACAACATCCCGGTGTCGAAGGCCGGTTCGGTGGCCCACTTCGCGGTCGAGGTGTTCGTCGACAACTTCCTGGCCCACGTCGAAGGCAGGCCGATGACTGGAAGCTTCGACGGGCACGCCAACTGCTTTGTCGAGACCGGTTACGGCCGGGCGCTACTGATCGACTTCAACTACGACACCGAGCCGCTGCCCGGCACATACCCGTTGCCCGCCGTCGGACCGATGCAGCTGCTGCGCGAGAGCCGTCTCAATCACCTGGGCAAGCTGGCGTTCCGCTGGCTGTACTGGCACGCGCTGCTGCCCGGCCATCCGCTACCGCTTCCGGCCCACATGTCGATGACCGGCAAGCACCAGCCCGAATCCCGATCCGGAAAGGAGTAAGGCCATGCCCGTCACCACGATCGGCGCCACCGAGATCCACGTCGACGCCGAGGGCTTCCTCACTGAATACGACGAGTGGACCGAGCCGCTGGCCGCTCAGCTCGCCGCACAGATCGGGATCGAACTGACCGCCGAGCACATGGAGATCATTCGGTTCCTGCGCAAGGACTACGCCGAACAGGGCGAGACCGCCACTCTCCGCCGCGTGTCTACTTTGGCCGGTGTTCCGGTCAAGATCCTATTCACCCTGTTCCCCGGCAAGCCGGCCAAGAAGATGGCCTACATCGCCGGGCTACCCAAGCCGCAAGGCTGCGTGTGAGAAAGGCACGGCCATGAAGACGCTCTACGAAGCACGACCTGAAAACATGCCGGCACCGGTCACCGCGCCGTCGATCGTGCCGGACTTCGGTGACGACACGCCGAAGGCCCGGAAGTTGGCGATCATTTGCTCCAAGGGCAACCTCGATATGGCCTACCCCGGATTGGTCCTCGCCAACGCCGCGCTCGGTGAAGGCATCGAGACGCATCTGTTCTTCACCTTCTGGGGCTTCGACATGATCACGAAGTCGCGCATGGACGACCTCAAGTTCACCATGCTCGGCAACACCGCCACCCACATGCCGCAAGGACTGGGTGGCCTACCCGGCATGACCGCGATCGCCACCCACCAGATGAGAAAGCAGATCGCTGAGATCGGCGTGCCGACCGTACCGGAGTTCCTGGAGCAGATCGTCGAGTCCGGCGGACACCTGTGGGCGTGCCGTATGTCGGCGGACATGATGCACCTGGACGAGTCTGACCTTTACGAGCCGGTAGAGGGCATCATCAGCGCCGCGGACTTCATCGAGAAGACCGAAGGTGCCCAGATCATCTTCATCTGACAGATGGAAAGGGATGGCCATGACACAGATGCTCAAACCGCTGGCGACCGCGCAGGCAATGGTGGTGCGATACGACGGCGCCGAGCGATACGAGATCGCCGTCCGAGGCCACACCATTGTCGTGGACCAACCGATCCACGCCGGCGGATCCGATGAGGCGCCAACACCGACCGAGTTGTTCGTGGCGTCACTGGCCAGCTGTGTGGCTTTCTACGCCGGTCGCTATCTGACCCGCCACGGACTTTCCCGCGTGGGCCTCAGCGTGGCGGTCAACTACCGCATGGCCGATCCCCCCACGCGCGTGGCTGACGTGCAGCTCACCGTTCGCCTGCCCGACGATTTCCCAGCGGAACGACGTCCGGCGCTGGCCGCGGTGGTGGAACATTGCACCGTCCACAACAGCCTGATCACTCCGCCGACCGTGCGAATAGACCTGGCGCGTTAGTGGCGTTGGGAGAGTCCACTATGCAGGTCGCATCCGACACCGTTGGCGACGTGGTTCGCCGCCTGCGTCGCGCCGAAGGCCAGATCCGGGGCGTCATCGCGATGATCGAAGAGGGCCGCGACTGCGCCGAGGTGTCACCCAACTCGCTGCGGTTTCCCGCGCGCTCGACCGAGCCGGCTTCAAGATCGTCGCGACCGGCCGGCAACAGTGTGTGGCCGCAAAGCGCGCGGGTGAGGACCAGAGCGCCAATCTCCAGCGCATGGAGAAGCTGTTCCTGTCGCTGGCGTAGCCGAACAATCGGTGATCGGGGGAAACCGTGGACGCAATTGAGACTGTTCGTCGATGGCTTTACCGAGGCAGGCGTGCGCACACGCTTGGCCGTCTGCTCAACGGCGTACAGGCTCAGTTGGCCGCGAGAGGCATCGGACCGAACCGCATAGTGGCGCTTGAAGTCATGGGACGGCGATCTGGCAAGACGATTGTCTTTCCCGCTGTCGTCGCTGACTTCCAGGGCGAGCGGTACCTCGTGTCGATGCTGGGAGACCAGACGAACTGGGTCCGCAACGTGCGGGCGGCCGACGGTCGAGCCGTTCTCCGTCAGGTTCGACGACACGCAATCCGCCTCGATGAGGTGCCGCCGAACGAGCGGGCACCAATCCTGCGCCGGTACCTTGAACGCGCGCCCGGTGCGAGATCTCACATCGCCGTCGATCGTCGAGCGCCGCTTCAGCAGTTCGAGCAGATCGCCGCGGAGTACCCCGTGTTCCGCATCACCAAGCGAAGTACGTGATCACGCCTGCTCGGACACCATCTCGACCCCGCCGAGCGGACAGTATTGGGATGACACTTTCGTGACTTTGTCAGCGCGATGATGTAGCGTGTCCGTAGCTACCGCATCTGGAGGACAACGCCATGGACACCCGCACGCTTGGCTCCGCCGGCCCGACCGTCTCCGCCCTCGGCCTCGGCCTCATGGGCATGTCCGACCTCTACGGCCCGGCCGATGAGGCCGAGAGCATCGCGACCATCCACGCCGCGCTCGCTGCTGGCGTCACCCTGCTGGACACCGGCGACTGGTACGGCCACGGCGCCAATGAGCTTCTCCTGCGCGACGCGCTGAAGGGCCGCGACCGGGACGACGTGGTCATCAGCGTCAAGTTCGGCGTCATGCGCGACCCGTCCGGAGCGGTCATCGGTCTGGACAGCCGTCCGGCCGCTGTGAAGAACTTCCTCGCCTACACGCTGAAGCGGTTGGGCACCGACCACGTCGACATCTACCGCCCGTCCCGACTGGACCCAGCGGTGCCGATCGAGGAGACCGTCGGTGCCATGGCGGAGATGGTCAAGGCAGGCTACCTGCGCCACATCGGCCTGTCGGAGGTCGGCGCGCAGACGCTGCGACGCGCCCAGGCGGTGCACCCGATCTCGGACGTCCAGATCGAGTATTCGCTGATCTCTCGTGGCGTCGAGGGCTCACTGCTGCCCGCGGCTCGTGAGCTCGGTGTGGGAATCACGGCGTACGGCGTGCTCTCCCGCGGCCTGATATCCGGCCACTGGACCAAAGACCGGGAGGCCCAGCAAGACTTCCGCTCCCGACTGCCTCGCTTCACGGGCGAGAACCTCGACCGCAACCTGGCCCTCGTGGAGGCGCTGCGCCAGATTGCCGAGGCCAAAGACGTCACCGTCGCCCAGATCGCGATCGCCTGGGTCGCCGCCCGCGGCACCGACGTCGTGCCGCTCGTCGGCGCGCGCCGCCGGGAACGGCTCGCCGAGGCGCTCGGCGCGCTCGAGGTCGACCTGACGGCCGAAGACCTGGCCGCGATCGAGTCCGCGGTGCCCGCCGGCGCCGCCGCCGGCACGCGATACGACCCGCGTCAAATGTCCATCCTGGACAGTGAGCGCACGTCATGACCGACGTCCTTACCGCCGACCGGATTCTCGACACCGCCGAGCGGGTATTGCGTCGATACGGGCCGGCCAAGGCCACCGTCATCGACGTGGCCCGCGCGCTCGGCGTGTCTCACGGCAGCGTCTACCGGTACTTCCCATCGAAGGTCGCGTTGCGCGACGCGGTCGCCGAGCGATGGCTCGCCCGCGTATCCACGCCGCTCGTTGGCATCGCCGCGTCCGCCGAGCCCGCTCCGGCTCGCCTACGGCGCTGGCTGGTCGAACTCTCCGGCGCCAAGCGGCGCATGGCCCGGGAGGACCCGGAGCTGTTCGGCACCTTCCACGCCATCGCCACCGAGGCCCGCGACGTGGTCACGGAGCATCTGCGCATTCTGGCTGGCCAGATCGCGCGGATCGTCAGGGACGGCGTAGCCGCCGGGGACTTCGCCCGTACCGACCCGGACGTGGCCGGCCGGGCGGTCCTGCAGGCGACCGCCCGCTTCCACCATCCGGCCCACGCCGCCGAGTGGGTCGACGACAACATCGACGGCGACCTTGACGCCGTTGTCTCCTTGTTGTTGGTCGGCCTTGGCGGCGCGGTGGCCGGTGACGCCGCGACAGCAACGGTGACGGCCCGCCGCGCAAGGGAAGAGCGGCAGCCCAGCCCCCGACGCACAGCGACGAGCCAGCGGCCCGCATCGCGTTAGGCTCGACCGGACCGCGTGTGCGTCGGCCCGTCCGGAGGCTATGGCGCGTCGGTGGGATCCCAGCCGGTGACCAGCCCCTCATCCAACGCGTCGAGCCGGACCATCTGTTCGTCGGTGAGGGCGAAGTCGAAGACGTCGGCGTTGGCCGCGATCCGTTCCGGCCGGGTCGACTTGGGCAGCACGATGAAACCCTTCTGGAGCGCCCACCGGATCAGCACCTGGGCCGTGCTCTTTCCCGCCGCGTCGGCGATCGCGACCAGCGGCGGGTCGGCGAGCTTGCGACCCTTGGTCAGCGGACTGTACGCCTCAACCGCCACGCCATGGTCGGCGCAGAGCGTGAGGATATCCCGGCGCGAGTGCCAGTTGTACGGGCTGAGTTCGATCTGGTTGACCGCCGGCGGTTGCTCGGCCGCCTGGAGAAGCTCCTCCATGTGACGGACCATGTAGTTGCTCACCCCGATCGCCCGCACCTGCCCGGACTCGAGCAGGTGCTCCATCGCGCGCCACGAGTCCAGCCGCACGCGTGGCACCGGCCAGTGCACCAGGTACAGATCGACCACGTCGAGGCCGAGCCGGCGCCGGCTCGTCTCGAACGCGTCCAAAGTGGACTGATAGCCCTGGTCGTCGTTCCACAGCTTCGTGGTGACGAAGACCTCCTTGCGGTCCAGACCACTGGACCGGATACCCGCGCCGACGTCGGCCTCGTTGCCGTAGATGCGGGCGGTGTCGATGTGCCGGTAGCCGGCGCCGAGCGCCGTCGTGACGGCCGCGGCCGTGCGCCCGCCCGCCGGGGCGCGGAACACGCCCAGGCCCAGCACCGGGATTGGCACGTCACCGCGCAGCGTGACGGTGCTCGCCGGGCCCGTCATCGGGTCACAGTCCGGAGATCTGCGGTACGACGTGCTGACCCAGACCGTCGATGAAGGCGACGGGGTCCGGGGTGAACGGCATGACGTGGACCTCCTCGATCCCGATCTCGGCGTAGCCGCGCATCTGCTCGGCGAACTCCGCGCCGCCGGCCGCCGTTGGCTGGAGCGACGAATTCCAGAGGATCGTCTTGCGGAGCCGGCCGTAGTCGGTGCCCTCGCGCGCGCAGTGCTCGGCCAGCACATCGAGTTTGGCCTTTACCGCCGCCGGGTCGGCGTCGGGCCGCGCGAACAGATTGCACGCGTCGCCGTACCGGGCGAGCAGACGCAGCGTCTTCTTCTCGCCCGCTCCGCCAATCATGATCGGTGGATGCGGCCGCGACAGCGGCTGCGGCGAGTTGATGGTCTCGGCCAACCGGTAGTGCTTGCCGTCAAAGGGCCCATTGTCGTCGCTCCACATCTGATGGACGATCCGCAGCGTCTCCTCCAGCCGCTCGAACCGCTCGGCCAGCGGCGGGAACGGAACTCCGAGCGCGAGGTGCTCGCGTTCGAACCAGGCCGCGCCGATGCCGAGCAACGCCCGCCCGCCGGACAGTACGTCCAGTGTGGACACGATCTTGGCGAGCAGTCCGGGATGCCGGTAGGTGACGCCGGTAACGAGCAGCTGCAGTTCGGCGGTACGGGTGTGGGCGGCCAAGAACGCCAAGGTGGCATAACCCTCCAGCATGGGCTTCGTCGGATCGCCCATGATCTGGAGGTAGTGATCCATGACGGAGAGGTTGTTCACCCCGGCCCGCTCCGCCGCCTCGCCCACTCGGGCGAGCGTCGATCCGATGGCCTCGGGTCCGCCGTCGACGTCGAAGCTGATCACGTGCACGCCGAGTCTCATATGTCCTCCCGCCCGCTACCGGTCGTCGGAGATGTCGGCGGTCGCCGGTGCGGACGAAAGGCCGACCAGCTCACCGCTAACCTGCCACAGCCGCGCCTGCGCCGCGAGGTCATACGAGGCTTTGCTCGACTGCTTGGGTTTGCGGTTGGCGAAATAGCGGCCCGAGATGCCGTCGACGTCGGCGGCGGAGGCAAGGTAGATCGGAGTCTCGGCACCGCGGTCCGGGGTCTTCATAAACGGACGGACCAGCGGGACGAAGAGTCGCTGCCACCCCGCCGGATCCTCGGCGCCGAACGCGGTGCGCACCACTCCGGGATGCAACACGGTGGCGGTCACTCCGGTGCCCTCGAGCCGGCGGGCCAACTCGTACGTGAACATCACATTCGCAAGCTTGGATTGGTTGTACGCCCGCTGACCGGAGTACGAACGCTCACCCTGTAGGTCGTCGAAGTCGATGCGTCCCATGGCCTGCGCCCCCGAGGAGAGCGTGACGATCCGCGCCGGCGCGCTGGCGCGCAGCCGATCCAGCAGCAGGTTCGTGAGCAGGAACGGGGCGAGGTGGTTGAGTGCGAAGGTGTGCTCCAGACCGTCAGCGGTGATGTGCCGCGTGTTCCAGAAGCCACCCACGTTGTTTACCAAGACGTCGAGTCTGGGGTACGCGTCGAGCACCTCCTGCGCCAGTCGGCGTACCTGAGCCTGCGAGGACATGTCGGCGACGTAACACGTCCACGGCGGGGTTCCCGGACGCCGTACGGATGTCGTCCGCCGCTGCCTCGGCACGAGCGCGGTCGCGACCGGTGATCCCGACGCGCGCTCCGAGTCGCGCCAAGCCGATGGCGGTGGCCTTGCCGATGCCGCCCGTGCCCCCGGTGATCAGAACGGTCTTGCCGGCCATGCTCTTGTTCATCGTGTGCACCCCTTCGGTAGGCCGGCGGGTGAGCGGGCGACACCCGCGCAACCCGCCGAGGGCATCAACGGACGACCTTGAAGTTGAAGTACGGGGTGTTCAGCGCGCCCATCAGCCGTACCCAGATCGGCAGCAGCATCTCCGAGCCGCGGGCGTTGGTGATGTCGCCGAGGTCGACCACGTCGGTGTGGCCGAACGACTCGAGCACGTCGATGACGATCTTCTTCGCGTCGGCGTCGTTGCCGGAGACAAAGGCGGTGTGGTCACCGCCGGCCAGCCGCCGCGGATCGACCATCAGGTCGGCATTCATGGTGTTGAGTGCCTTGACCACTCGCAGCTCAGGAAACTCTCGCTGGATCTGCTCGCCGAGAGAGTCGGTGTCCTTGACGAATAGCGTGGGTGGGAAGCCCCGGGAGAAGTCCAGCGGGTTGGCGATGTCGAGCAACACCTTGCCGGAGAGGTTCTCCCGCCCGGCCGCGGTCAACGCGGCGACCGACGCGCTGCCGTTGGTCGCGTTGACGATCAGCTCTGCGCCGGAGGCCGCGTCGGCGAACGTCGCCAACCGCACCTGGGGGTGCGCGTGCGCCCAGACGCCGTACGCGGCGTTGCCCATGGCATCGGGCTCCGTGCGGGCCATCGTCGCGTCGACGTCTCGGGTGCCAACGGTCACCTCGTGCCCCAGCTCAGCCAGCCGACCCGCGAGGGACTGACCGACCATGCCGGTGCCCAAGACTGCGATCTTCATTGTTATTGCTCCTTTGACGTGCGGCATGTTCGTACGGAGACAGACTACAGACAGGTCTGTAGTCCATCAAGCTCCTCTTGGAAAACGATTTGCGCAGTGGCGTTGGACTGGCGAACGTACAGACTTGTCTGTAGCATCGTGCCTGATCAGCAAGCCGGAAGGAGATCCGATGAACCCGGCCGCACCAGCTCGCGAGCGCATCCTGGACACCGCGTTCCGGCTGTTCTACGCGCACGGCCCCCGCGGGGTCGGTGTGGATACGGTCATCGCTGAATCCGGCGTCGCCAAGACGACGCTGTACAAGCATTTCCCGCGCAAGGACGACCTGGTTCTGGCCTACCTCGACAAGGTGGACCAGACCTGGTTCGGACAACTGCGTGCGGCCGCCCGCGCGGCCGGCGACGACCCTCGTGACCAGATGGTCGGCATGTTCGACGCCCTCGCCTCCGCGTGCCGGCGCGATGGCTATCACGGGTGCGCGTTCATCAACACCGCCGCCGAATCCGATGCTGGCAGCGACGTTCACGCCCGTACGGTCGAGCACAAGACCGTGGTGCGCGCCTGGGTCGCCGACCTGGCCCGCCGGGCCAACGCCGCCGACCCCGACCTGCTCGCCCGGCAGCTCACGCTCCTGCTCGATGGCGGTCTCGCCGCTGGCGTACTCGACGCCGACCCGGCGAGCCCCGCCGCCGCCAAGGCCGCCGCGCGCACGCTCGTTGCCGCTGCCTGCGCGAGCTCCTGACTCCCCGCCCGCGATGCGGGCCGTTCGGCCCTGTGCCCGCCGTGTCACCGAAGTGATGATCAATGCGATGCCGATCGCCACGTACGGCGGCTGACGCCGCGGTATCAAATGCACCCGCCAGGAGGGCACCGCCATGGCAGACATCTTCCAGTCCGCGATCGCGACCGTTGCCGAGCAGAGCGCCGACTTCCGGCGCGTGCTCTGGACCGGTAAGCACACCCAGCTCGTGATCATGACCATCCCGCCGGGCGGGGAAATCGGTGCGGAGACTCACGAGGACACCGATCAGATCCTGACGTTCGTCAGTGGCACCGGCGAGGCGGACGTGGCCGGCCGGACCATGTCCGTGACACCAGGCGACCTCGTCGCGGTCCCCGCGGGAACTCGGCACAACTTCCGTAACACCGGCGTGAACCCACTGGTGCTGTACACGGTTTACGGACCACCCGAACACGCGGACGGTACGGTACACGCGACCAAGAAGGAGGCCGACGCCGCAGAGAAGTCAGGCCAAGACCGGCCGCCGCAGGACTGAGTTCTCCCGCCGACGGGTTGGTGTCTGATCACGTCTCCTCGGACACCATCGTGATCGCGCCGCACGGGCACTCGGCCGCGCAGATGCCGCAGCCCTTGCAGTAGTCCAGGTCGATCGCGAAGCGCTTCCCGGGACCCAACTTGATCACCGCGTTGTCCGGGCACATGCCGTAGCAGTTGTCGCATTCGAAGCAGTTGCCGCAGGACAGGCACCGGCGTGCCTCGAAGACCGCAGTATCCTCGTCCAGACCCTGGACAACTTCGTCGAATGTGGACAGACGCCGGACTGTCTCAAGCCGCTCCCGAACGGTCCGCGGTGCATCCGAGTAGTACCAGGGATGCAGCTGGTCGGCGGTGGCCAGTTGCGGCCGGGTCGGGTGCACGTATGTCACCCCGCGCAACCACGCGTCGATCTGGCGCGCCGCCCGCTTGCCTTGCCCGACGGCCGACGTCACCGTCCGGTCCTCGGCGACCGCGTCGCCCCCGGCGAAGACGCCCGGCCGTCCGGTCATCATGCTTGCACCAACCTGCACAGATCCATCGACCATCGCGATGCCCTCAACACCCGTGACGACGGACTGATCCACGTCCTGGCCGATCGCGAGTATCACACTGTCAGCGGACAGATCGTCGTACTCGCCGGTCGGCTGCGGCCATCCGTCATCATCGAGGCGCATGCGCTCGACTCTCACGACGCCGTCGCCGGCGTAGGCGATCGTGGACAGCCAGCGCATCTGGACGCCCTCCTGCTCCGCCTCCTCGACCTCGACCAGCTCCGCCGGCATCCGTTCGCGGGTTCGGCGGTACACCACCAGAGCATCGGTGGCGCCCAGGCGCCGGGCGGTCCGGGCGACGTCCATGGCCGTGTTGCCGCCGCCATAGACGACGACGGTTCGACCAAGCTGTGGTCGCTCGCCGGTGGCCACGTCGTGCAGCAGGCCGAGCGCGTCGAGCACCCGGGCCGAGTCGCCAGCTGGAAGATAGGTCCGCTTGCTGAGTTGGGCTCCGATGGCGAGGAACGCGGCGTCGAAACCACCCTCGGTCATCGCGGCCGTCAGGTCGCGGACCTCAGTACCGAGCTCCAGCGTGATGCCTGTGTCGACCAAGCGGGCGATCTCCAGGTCGAGAATGTCCCGCGGGAGCCGGTACGCCGGGATGCCGTACCGCATCATGCCGCCGGGCTGGTCTCCGGCATCGCGGACAGTGACCTCATGGCCGAGCAGGCGGAGGTGGTACGCGGCGGCGAGTCCGGCCGGACCGGCGCCGACCACGAGCACCCGTCGGCCGGTCGGCTCCGCGGTCACCTTGACCGTCCAGCCTCGGCTTAGCGCCTCGTCGCCGAGGAAGCGCTCCACAGAGTTGATGCCGACCGCCTCGTCGATGGTCGCGCGGTTGCAGGCGGTCTGGCATGGGTGGTAACACACCCGTCCCATGACGGCGGGGAAGGGGTTGTCCCGCATGAGCTCCCGCCATGCCGTCTCGTAGTCGCGCTCCTCGGCGTGATACAGCCAGCGCTGGATGTTCTCGCCGGCCGGGCAGACGTCATTGCACGGTGGCATGAGGTCCACATAGACCGGGCGTTCGGTGCGCCAAGCGCCGGTCCGGTTTACCCGGCTGGATCCGGGCGACAGGGTGATTGCGAATGGCAGGTCCATCACGGCGCCTCGCCTTCGAGCAGGCCGAATCGCCGGATGTTGCGATCGGCGCGGTCCTGGATCTGCGCGATCAGATCGGTGCGCAGGGTCGGGCTGAACAGGTGGGCATACCGCTTCTGTAGGCCCAAGTACTCGACCACCGGCACCTGGTGCCGGATGCGGGTCACGTCGACCACCTCGCCGCGTTCAGCCTCGAAGACCGGGAAGTAGCCACTCTCAGTCGCCAGCCGAGCGACCCGGATCGTGTCGGCCGGTGCGCTACCCCAGCCGAGGGGACAGGGCACGAGCACATGTAGGTAGCGCGCACCGTGCATCGCCATCGCCCGCGTCACCTTCGCCTCCAGGTCCCGCAGGTCTGCCACGGTGGCGGTGGCGACATAGGGGATCTCGTGCGCCATGGCGATCAGCGGAGCGCTCTTGCCCATGCCGAAGACATTGCCGGGCCGGTCACCGACAACCGGCGTCGTTGTTGTCCGCGCGGCCGGCGGGGTGGCTCCGGAACGCTGGACCCCGGTGTTCATGTAGCCCTGGTTGTCGTAGCACACGAAGAACACATCATCGTTGCGTTCGAACATCCCGGACAGGCAGCCGAACCCGATGTCCACGGCCCCGCCGTCGCCCGCCTGGCCGACCACGCGCGTCGCCGTCCGGCCCTTGACCTTCAAGGCCGCGGCGACGCCGGCGGCCACAGCGGGCGCATTGCCGAACAGTGAATGTAGCCACGGAACCTGCCATGAGCTCTCCGGGTACGGCGTGCTGAACACCTCGAGGCAGCCGGTGGCGTTGACCGCGACCATGTCCCCGCCGCTGGCTCGCATCGCCGCGTCGAGCACGTACCGGGCGGCGAGCGCCTCGCCGCAACCCTGACACGCGCGATGGCCGGAGGTCAGCGCGTTCGTCCGGCCCACGTCGGCCTGAACCGCGCGTTGCTGCGGATCGAGCAGCCGGTTGCCCACGGCGAAGCTACCGGTCTGGTAGAACTTCAGCCTCTGCGCGGTCATGACCCACCTCCTGCGGCGACCGTCACGGATGGCCGAGCAAGGTCGCGCAGCAGGTTTTCGGCGCGCGGTCCCGACCGCCTAGCCGCCGCCATCCGCCGCTCTTCGCGGTCGACCAGGCCCGTGTCCAGATCGAGAAACATCAGTGGCTCGAGTCCACCGAGCGAAGCCTCGACCATCACTCGGCGCAGCGACTCCCGAGCTATCGGCCGACCACCGAGGCCCGCCACGATAGTCGTGATAGGACAGTCCATACCGGATAGTGCCAGCCGCACGTCCGCTGAAACCACGCCGCCAGCGCCGATCGCGAACGCCCGCTCCACCACGACAACCTGCTGCCCAGGGCGAAGCGCCGCCCGTACCGCGTCGGCGGGGAACGGCCGGAATGTGGTGATGCCGAGCGCGCCGACACGGACGCCGTCCGCCCGCAGACCGTCAACGGCGTCCTGGATCGTGCCGAGCACGGAGCCGAGCGCGATCACGACCACCTCCGCGTCATCGACACGGTACGGATTCACCAGCGACGCGCTCGGACGGCCGAAAACCGCCGCAAATTCCCGCGCGAACTTCGGAATGAGATCCAGGGCGCGCAGCTGCGTCCGGTGGGCGAGGTAGCGTACCTCGGTATACGCCTCGGGCCCCACCATCGCGCCGATGGAGACTGGGTCACCCGGGTCGAGCACCTGGCGCGGCTGGTACGGCGGCAGGTACGCGTCGACCTGGCCCGCGTCTGCCAGTTCGACCTCTTCGAAGGCGTGGGTCAGCACGAAGCCGTCCACGCAGACCATCACCGGTGTCGAGAGCTCCTCGGCCAGCCGGAACCCAAGAATATGGAGATCGGCCGCTTCTTGGTTGTTCTGGGCATAGAGCTGGATCCAGCCCGAGTCCCGCTGCGACATCGAGTCGCTCTGGTCGTTCCAGATGTTGATCGGCGCGCCGATGGCGCGGTTGGCCACCGTCATCACGATCGGTAGGCCGAGCCCGGACGCGTTGTACAAAGCCTCCGCCATGAACAGCAGGCCCTGGCTCGCGGTGGCGGTGTATGCGCGGGCGCCGGTGGCGCTGGCACCGATCGCGACCGACATGGCGCCGAATTCAGACTCGACGTTGATGTACTCGCATGGGGCGAGCTCACCCGAGCCCACGAGCTCGCTGAGAGCCTCGACGATGTGGGTCTGCGGAGAGATCGGGTAGGCGCACACGACCTCGGGCCGGCAGCTCGCCACGGTCTGCGCGATCGCCCGCGACCCCTCAATCTGGCTACGCACGGCTCGACTCTCCTATCTGGACGGTCGCCGCGTCGAAGGCCTCGCGGGCGGCGGCGACATTTCCCAACGCGACACTGGATGGGAATCGCGCCTCGATCGCCGCCTGCACTGCGGACAGCGACATGAGGCCGGTCATTGCCGCGAAGGCACCGAGCAGCGCTGCGTTCGGCACGGGACGACCCACGTGAGTCTTCGCCAGCACGGTGGCCGGCACGCTGACGGCGTGTCCGACCGGCAGCCGTTCGCGCTCCGCGTCAAGGCCGAGCTCGGCCCAGCTCCGAGCCGAGTTGACCAGGAGGAAGCCGTCCGTCCGCAGGCCACCGAGTACGTCGACCTGGAGGAGCAGGGTCGGATCCTGGATGATGACGGCGTCGGGGTTCAGCACCGGCTCGCGGAGCCGGATCGGGACGTCGTCGATCCGGCAGAACGCCACGACCGGCGCACCCGTCCGCTCGGAGCCGAAGCTCGGGAATGCCTGCGCGTGCCGGCCTTCCGAGAACGCCGCGACCGAGAGCAACTCAGCAGCGGTGACCACGCCCTGCCCACCGCGACCGTGTACCCGGATCTGGAACACCGTGCACCTCCCTCGGACTCTCCACTCCCAGCTTGACGTCCGATGTCGGTCGAGCGAAGGGCCGAACGTCCCAAGCCGGGGGGCATCAGGTCGTGCCCACCCCTGGTCGCGGCATGGGGGTCGCCGGGCAGTTCAGAGCCGAGTACGACGAAGGGGCCCGCCGCCACCGGGATGCGGTGGCGGCGTAGCCGCTTTGCGGACGAGGGCTTGTCAGGAGTGGAGAACGACGTGCTCGCGCGTGAAGGCCTCGACATCGTCGGCGGCGACCGTCAGTAACCGCCTGCTCAGATCCTGCAGGGCGCGCGCGACCGCGATCTCGTCGCCGATCTCGGGCACGTCGTGGTCGCCCGGGCTCAGCCGCGCGTGTCCGGTACCCCGCACGCGGTTTCCGATGTCGTCACACAGTGCTGCTTCAGCATAGGTGTGGCCGTCCGCTTCGCCGACGAAGATCTGGACGGACCATTGGCGTGCGTCTCGCATGAGTCGCCTCCTGTCATGACTCGACGTGCTCACGCGCGATCAGCACCGGGCTGTCCGCGTGATGCAACAGTTGCTGGCTGGTGGATCCGAGCAGCAGACCGGCAAACCCGCCGCGCCCTCGGGTACCGACCACGACAAGCTGGGCCATCGCGGATAGTCCATTGAGGACGCTGGCCGGATGGCCCTCGACGGCGACACACTCGACGTCGACATCGGGGAACTTGTCCCGCCACGGCGCGACGTCGGCGGTCACGGCGTCGAGCTCGGCCTGCCGGTGCTCCTCGGCGTCCTCTGGGGTCGCGGCCACAACCTCCGGGCCCCACATCGTGGCGCTCGACGGAAAGACGCGAACCGCGAGAATGCCGGCGCCTCTGGTCGCGGCCTGCTCGAACGCCGCGCCGATAGCGTAGCGGCCGGCGCTGGAATCGTCCGCGCCGACAACGACCGGACCGGTGGCAGCGTCGGCCCGCCCGCGAACCACCACGACCGGGCACGCGGCGTGCGTAGCCACATGCTGGCTGACCGACCCGAGCAGAAGGCTGCCGAAGCCGCCTCGGCCCCGGTTGCCAAGGACGATCGTGCCACGGGCGGACGATGCCGCCACCAACGTTGCACCGGCGTTGCCCATTAGGGCCTCACCCCGTACCCGCACGTCCGGGGCAACCGCGCGAGCCGCAGCCAGTGCGTCATCGACGATGGACTCGACTACCTGCTTGACGTCCGTGACGAAGCGCGCACCGATGGGGCTGGGTGCACCGTAGATTCGCCAGTCGTAGACATGCAGTACGACAAGCTCAGCGCGGCGGAGGCTCGCCTCGCGTGCCGCCCACCGGAGCGCGCCGATGCTTGTTGCTGAGCCGTCGACACCGACAATGATCTCTTCTGGGGTCATGGTTCGCCTCCCTGGCAGGTTTCTTCACCTCCACAGTGGACGCATATGAGACCCGCTGGTTAGAGCCGCACGGCCTGCACACCGGGCCGTTGGACCCGCCGAGACCGGTCGAGTATCGGCCACATCTTCGACATCGAGGTGCAGTGGCGAATACGACCGGGCCTTAGGTCACGTCGCTCCGGACGAAGGCTGGTTAACCGATCAGAGCGGAACGGACCATTCCACGATCGTGCCGCGCGGGGTATTCGAGCGGATCTCGAACGTACCGCCGCAGCGCTCCGCCCGGGCGGCCATGTTGTCCAGACCGCTGCGCCGGCCACCGTCGGTCACGCCCTTGCCGTCATCAGCAATGGTCAATGTGACGGTCCCCGCGCCCACCCGAACGCCGACCTGGACGGACTTGGCCCCGGCGTGCCGCACCACATTGGACAAAGCCTCCTGCAGCACCGCGAGTAGATCCGCGCCGATCTCTCCGGACACCGCGCTGTCGAGCGGACCCTGCAGTTCCAGCGATGGGCGGAAACCGAGCTGGCGAGCCGCGTCCGTTACTATCTCACGGATCTCAGCCCGCAGCTGCGCGCTCATCGGCGTGCGCAGCTCGAAAATGGCCGACCGGATGTCGCGGATCGTAATATCCAGATCGTCAACAGCGGCGTTGATTCGTTCGGCCACCTCGGGTTTGACCGCCATCCGGGCCGCGGTCTGCAGCTGCATACCGGTGGCGAACAGGCGCTGGATGACCACATCGTGCAGATCGCGGGCGATGCGCTCACGGTCTTCAAGGATCACGAGCATCTCGCGCTCTTCGTGCGCCAAGGCCCGCTCGAATCGCCAGCGCTGCCTGCCCGGCGAACGTCGCGAGCATCGCCAGCTCATCCTGCCGGCCCGCGACCTCGTCGGCAGCGACCATGACGAGCAGACCATGTAACGCGTCGGCCGTGGCCAGCGGTATGACTCTCGCCGGGCGGGCGGGCAGGCTAATTGGCCAAGGGGCCGCGTCGCTCAGCTTCTCGACCACCATGTGCTCGCGCGACTCCAGGGCCGGTCCGAACTTCGACTGGTCAACCCCGAAGACGGCTCCGGTCAGCCCATCCGACTCTTGCCCGGTGCGCAGGTCAGCTACCTCAACAGTGAGCGCGCCACTCTCCTCGTCGTGCACCAGCACCAGAACTATCTCGGCGTCGGCGATCTCCCGCACTCGCCGGGCGATGAGCTCGAGCGCGGCCGTACGGTGGACCCGCCCAACGAGCAGGTCAGTGATCTCTGAGGCAGCGGTGAGCCAACGCTGGCGGCGCTGTCCGATGAGGTAGAGCCGGGCGTTCTCGATTGCGACACCGGCCGCCGCGGCCAGCGCGCACCATTATCTGCTCGTCGTCGTCGGTGAAGTCCGCGCCACCCTGCTTCTCGGCAAGGTAGAGATTGCCGTACACCTGGTCGCGGATCCGGATAGGAACGCCGAGGAACGTGTGCATGGCAGGGTGGTGCTCGGGGAAGCCGTACGATCGCGGATGCTTGGTGATGTCTGGCATCCGTACCGGTCGGGGATCGTCGATCAGCAGCCCAAGGACACCCTGGCCGGTTGGCAGGTGGCCGATCGCGCTGTGTTGCTCAGGGCTCAGGCCGTGGGTGATGAACTCGACCAGCGTGCGGTCTTCACCAATGACGCCGAGTGCGCCGTACCGCGCTCCGGCCAGCTGGCAGGCAGAGCCGACGATGCGCTCAAGCGTTGGCCGGAGATCCAGATCCGTGCCGATCGCCACGACCGCGTCGAGGAGTGACCGCAGCCGCTCGCGGCTGGTGACAACCTCGCCCACCCGGTCAAGCAGCTCATGCAACAGTTCGTCCAGGTGCACCCGCGAAAGTGCCGGCAGCCCGAGCGGTGACGCACCGGCGGCGGACGGGTCGGACAAGTCAGACGCCACATCCGGATGTTATCGACCTGCCAATGACCTGAGCTAGTGCCTACCCAACTGCCGGGCCGCGCTCAGTACGAGGAAGGGTACAAACGCGCCAGCGCCACACCAAGCTGGCCGAGTCCTAGCACGAGGAAGAGCATCGACTGCCCCGCCTGTCGGGCGCGTTCGTCGACAGTCTTTCGGACCGTGTCCCAGGGCATTGCTTCAACCTCCCGCTCTGTTCTGGTGGGCCGTCGCTCCGGCAACAATGAACCCACCGCGAGAGGTGCGTTAGGGCATGGCAAATTCCGGGTGGCTTCTTTGGCGGGTCCTTCACGACGATCGCGCAGCCTGCGTCTGCCATTGGACGATGCGCGGGGCCAGCACATCCGCGAGGGTGGGCGAGCCAACCTCCCTGAGCTCATAGGTGACCCGGCGGACTGGGTGCCCGATGTCGATGAGGCGTCCCAAGTCGATCGGAGTCCCTATGACCACCGCGTCGCACTCGGCCGTTCGTATCGTCTCGGCGAGCTCCTGCAACTGGGCAATGCCGTAACCCATGGCCGGCAACACCGAGCCGATGTGCGGGTACCTGGCGTAGGTGGCCACTATAGAGCCGACCGAGTACGGTCGCGGATCCACGAACGCTGTCACACCGGCCTGTCGCGCGGCGATCATCCCGGCTCCGAACGGCATGCCGCCGTGAGTGATTGTAGGCCCGTCCTCGATGACGAGTACGCGGCACCCCGCAAGCGAAGGGCCGGGCGAGAGTGTAACCGGTGACTCGGCCCGCACGATGACTGCCTCGGGGTTGACGGCCGTCACGTTGGCGACGACCTGCGCCACGTCCGGGGCATCCGCGGTGTCGGTCTTATTGATGACGACCACGTCAGCCATCCGAATGTTTGCCTCGCCCGGATGATAAGCCAGCTCGTGGCCGGGGCGGAGCGGATCGGCTACGGTGATCATCAGGTCGGGTGTGTAGAACGGGAAGTCATTGTTGCCGCCGTCCCAGACGATGACGTCGGCCTCGCCTTCGGCCTGACGCAGGATCTCGCCGTAATCTACGCCGGCGTACGTCACCATGCCCAGCCGTACCGGCTCCTCGTACTCCTCGCGCTCCTCGACCGTCGGGTCGCTGGCATCGATATCTGTGAGCGTGGCGAAGCGCTGCGCGCGCATCCGTTCAAGGTCGCCGTACGGCATGGGGTGGCGCACGAGTACGACCGAAAGGCCGCACTCTAGGAGCAGTTGGCCGACGCGCCGGCTCGTCTGGCTTTTTCCCGAGCCGGTGCGCACAGCGCACACCGCGACGACGGGCCTGCTGCTGCGCAGCATGGTGGAGTTCGGGCCGAGCAGTCTGAAGTCCGCGCCACAGCTCAGCACCAGCGAAGCCTTGTGCATTACCTCCACATGCGACAGATCCGAATAGGCCAGCACCACCTCGTCGACGTGGTGTTCAGCGATGAGGTGGGGTAGCGCGTCCTCGGCGACGATCGGGATGCCTCGTGGATAGCCTGTGCCCGCCAACGAGGCTGGGTACACCCGATCGGCGATGCCGGGGATCTGGGCGGCGGTGAAGGCAACGACCCTGGTGCCGGTGTCGTCGCGGTAGACTGTATTGAAGTTGTGGAAGTCCCGACCGCCGGCGCCCATGATGATGACGCGTCGCATTGAGGTTCCTTTCTTTGACCGGACGACCTTGACGGCCGGCAGTGGCTGTTATTCACGCTGATCCCATCAGCAATGGAAATGCTCAGATCCGTCGGTTCGTGGCTACTCCCTGGGCAGCCCGCAGCGGGAATGCCGAGCCGCCCTGTCCTCACGCGGCAGCGACGAGGATCGCGGTCGCCGTCGCGATTGCGATGCTCGCGGCGACGGGAAGGGCCACCGATAACGTGCCCCGACTCAGGTCGCGGCGAGCCGTGTCGGCGGGCTTCTCGCGCCGACGACGCGCAGTGACAATAGCGGCGCCGACCAGAAGGACGCCGACACCGAGCAACGCGAGCGCGGCCGAGAGCATGCCCGGGAACAGCCGGCTCATGATCGCCGGCAGCACCGCGAGCGCTCCAATAGACGCCACCGCGAGCAGGATGAGATCCCGGAAGGCTAGGGCCAGGCTGATGAGCACGGCGAGCGTGAGCAGGGCCAGCGTGGCGCCCCATTCCACTCCGACCACAGTCATCGAGGCGAAGACCATCGCGGCCGCGCCAAAGATCATTCCCTGTTCCCGAGTCCGCAGTACACCGCCCCAGGCCAGTACTGCCCATACCGCGGCGGTGCCCCATACCGCAGCTCCAGGAAGCTCCCCCGACCCAGTCAGCAAGTAGGTGCCGGTACCGGCGGCGACCACCAGCGGGACGAACGTCGCCGCGTGCTGGGGCACGTGCGGATTCAGATACCAGAGAACCGCCGACAACACGGCCGTTCCACCGGCCGCGAAGAGGGCAACCTGCTCGCCCGCCCAGCCGAACAGTTCGTCCGCGGCGAGGCCGAGGAATGCCGCGAACGCCGCAGCGGAAAGCAGCCAGAGCACGGACCTCAGCCGATCGCCGGTCGCACCATGCCGCCTTGAGACCGCGGCGCCGGCGACCAATAGCAGCACGGCCACGCCCCCCGCCAACCCCAGTCTGACCAATGTAGACATGTCTGCCCAGAACCAACCCGTGACCAGACCGGAGGCGACCAGGACGATGACCCCGCCGAGGTACCCCATCGCCTCCGTCACCAGCGACGTCCCGCGCACCGCCTCGCGAACCCCGGCCGTGGTGGGCACGACACTGCCGAGGTCGGCGCGCATCCGGACCGCCTGTTCTGTTGTGATGGTGCCGTCCGACACCCAATGATCCAGCAGGGCAGGGACGTCGATCTGCGGCTCAACAACGCTCGTCATGCCGAAATTGTGGTCACGGCGGCGTAAGGATCGGTACGGGAGAAGGTCCCGACCTGCCGGGACTGTCGCCGCCGGTCGATCGCTCGGCGAGTGGGATCAGCTCCCGCGTCGACCGACTCGAGTCGGTATCGGACTACATCAGTTCCTCGCGGGGCAGTCGCGGCCCAGGCAAGACACGGTGCCTCCCGGCAACCAAGGCAGGGTACCGGCTTGGCCGGTACTGCGCCGTGCTCTGCCATGTCACGTCGACTGGGCGGAGCGGCTTGCGGCCCCAGACAGCGGTGGTGACGCGGCGGTAGAGGCGTTCGTGGTCACGGGCCATGCGCTGCATGGAGAATCGGCGCTCAGCCGTGGTACGACAGCGGTCGCGATCCAGTGTCGGTACCCGACGCAGGGCGGTAATCATGGCGTCTTCGTCGGCGCACAGGTATCCAGTGCGACCGTGCTCGACGATCTCCGGCGCTGCACCGTTAGGGAATGCCAGCACCGGGGTACCGCAGGCCAACGCCTCAGCCATCACCAGCCCGAACGGTTCGGGCCAGCAGATCGGGTTGAGCAATGCCTCGGCGTGACGCAGCAGATCCAGCCGCTCCGGCAGGCCGGCCTCGATGATCAGTTCGTCGAGGGGGCCGAGCAACGGTCGGACCTGGCGGTCGAAGTAGTCGATCTCCTCCGGTTCGCGCATCTTGGCCACCAATATCAGGCGGCGCCCTGCCCGGTGAGCGACCCTCACCGCGTGGTGCACCCCTTTGTCCGGGGACATCCGGCCGAGAAACAACAGGTATTCACCGTCACCCGGGCCGGGAACATACACGGATGTGTCGATGCCGTGGTGAATCACCGCGGTGATCGGCACCCCGTCGGCGGTGCGCGCCTGATTGCGGGAAATGGCGACGACGGCGGCGTGTCGGGCTGCTTCGCCGAAGATGGAGCGCATGTCCGCGGTGAACGCGCCGTGGTGGGTCACCAACACCGGTGTGCCAGTCGCATGAGCCACACCGAGTAGGGGGCCGGCGAGGGTGTGGTCGTGGATGACGTCCACGCCGGCCAGCGCCTCATAGGCGGCCAAGGCATGGGCCAATTCGAAGGCGACGTTGCCCATCGGCTGCACTGCGCTCGGGTACCGGTGCAACCGGGCGACCGGGCAGGTCGATTCGCCCACCGTGAACAACGCGACGTCGTGCCCGAGAGCGGCCAAGCCCCGAGCGAGGTTATCAACCACCGCCTCGGTGCCTCCGTACGCGGTGGGTGGCACTGGAATCCACGGTGGGGCGATCAATCCGATCCGCATGCGGACCTCCCCTCACGGGTCGACGCCAATCACTGGCGTCAGCAGACCGCAACGGCCGGCCGGTTCGGCAGGGTCCAAGGTCCCGAGCAAAGGCTGGATCGTGACGGAGTATGTTTTCCGAATAACGTACTCTCCGATGTCATCAGAGAGCGGAATCCGTCGATCTCGCGGCCCGAAGGTCTCGGTGCCGACTAGCCGCCGGCCCTTGCCACGACCCAGGGGTCATGCCGAGGCTGGTGATGCAGCCGAATCCGCCCGGCGCCGCCAGCTCGCACGGAAGGGTGACGAGCATGAGCCCTGATCTGCCGGCCCGCCTGTCCACCCACGAGACGCATACCGCGATTGTCCTGCTCATTGGCGATCGAGCGTACAAGATCAAGAAGCCGGTGAATCTCGGCTTCGTTGACTTCACCACGCGTGCGGCCAGGCAGGCCGTGTGCCATCGCGAGGTGGAGCTCAACCGGCGCCTCGTGCCCGACGTCTATCTCGGCGTCTGGGACGTGGTGGACTCTCACGGCGCTCCGTGCGACCACATGGTTGTGATGCGCCGGATGCCACCGGATCGGCGCCTGGCCACGCTCGTGCGGCGGGGTGAGCCGTTGGCGGACGAGATCCGAGCCATCGGCCGGATGGTTGCGGCATTTCACAGCGCGGCCCAGCGGGGCGCCGAGATCTCGCGGGAGGGCACCCGCGACGCGATCAGGGGCCGATGGACGGACTCATTCGCGCAAGTGGTCCCCTACCGGGGCGGGGTGCTCGACGACGGCGTCGCGGCCGAGATCGAACATGAGACGCTCGAGTTTCTGGACGGTCGGGCGGCGTTGTTTGACACGCGCGTGTCCAGCGGTCGGATCGTGGACGGGCACGGCGATCTGCTCGCCGAGGACATCTTCTGCCTGCCGGACGGTCCGAGGATGCTGGACTGCATCGAGTTCGACGACCGGCTGCGCTATCTCGACGGGCTCGATGACATCGCGTTCCTGGCCATGGACCTGGAGTACCTCGGCCAGCCCGACCTGGGCGCGCGGCTGCTGCACTGGTATTCCGAGTTCGCGGCAGACCCGGCGCCGGCGTCGTTGCGGCATCACTTCGTCGCCTACCGCGCGTTCGTACGGGCGAAGGTGTCGTGCATGCGCCACGCCCAGGGAGACGAGGCTGCGGTGACGGACATCGCGCGCCACGCGGAGCTGACCGTCGAGCACCTGAGGAGGGGCCGGGTGTCACTGGTTGTCGTGGGCGGGCCGCCGGCAAGCGGAAAGTCCACTTTGGCCGGTGCTCTCGCCGACCGGCTCGGTGCCGTGGTCGTGTCCAGTGACCCTGTGCGCAAGGAGCTTGCGGGGATCGACCCGCTGACCCCGGCGCCAGCGGAGTTCGGCGCGGGGCTGTACTCCGCGGCGTGGACCGAGAAGACGTACACACAGCTCTTGGCGCGTGCCCAGATGCTCCTGGAACGGGGGGAGACGGTGGTCCTGGACGCCACGTGGTCGCGAAGCGCCTGGCGCGACATGGCGGCGAAGACGGCGATGCGTACGCACAGCGCCTTCGTGGCACTGCGATGCGTCGCAGACCTCGATGTCATGTCCGCCCGTCTGCGGGCCCGGACAGGTTCCGCGTCCGACGCCGACGAGAGCATAGCGGCGCGGTTGCGGCGCGAGGCCGAGCCGTGGCCGGACGCGACGGTCATCCGAACCGACAGGACCGTGGACCCATCGGTGGCGGAGGCGCTCGAGGCCGTCCGCAGGCCGCACCCGGTCGTGCGTCCGGACGTTTAGGGCTCACCGAAGTATTACTTGGGTGATCTCGGCCTGACTCGCTTGATTGGTGCTGGTTCCGAGTCCGGTCCTTGTGGATGGTGTAGTTCCATTCGCCGTGGAACTGGTGTGGCTCAAGGGGAACGGCTCCCATCTGGGCTTTGGTGACCTTCACCCCGGTCGGGTAGGTGCCCTCGTCGAGTACCGCCTCGACGGTCAGGCCGGTCTTCGTCGTGGTGGCCGCGATGGTCTCGATCACGACCTGGTACTCGGTCAGCGGCCGGCCGCGCCAGTTGATGGAGATGAACGAGAACAGCCGGTGCTCGACCTTGTTCCACTTGCTCGTGCCGGGCGGGTAGTGGCACGACCGTGATGTCCAGGCCGATCTCGGCGGCCAGCTGCCGCGAGTTCGACCTTCCAGGCGCGCAGCCGGTAGCCGTTGGAGCCGCCCCCGTCGGCGGTGAGCAGCAGCCGGCTGGTGTCCGGGTATCGCTTGCGCCCACCTGGTGCCACCAGGTGCGGATGGCGTTGACCGCGAACGGGGCCGTGTCGTGGTCCACGCCCACCGACACGAACCCGTCGTCGGCGCCGATGTCGTAGACCCCGTACGGGATCGCCTTGGGCACCCCGGTCGGAAAGTCGTGTCCGTTGACCTGCACCGGCTGGCCCTTGCGGCTGCCACTCCCGGCCCCCGTTGGCGTACTCGCCGACCAGTTCCTTCTTCTTCGTGTCCACCGAGATCACCGGGTCGCCCGCGGCCAGGAACTCCCGGCCATGGCGTTGATGTGGCTGAACTGGGCATCCCGGTCCGGATGCTGGCGCCCTCCTTGGTCTTGAACGTCGCCTGCAGCCGGTAGCCGGCCTGGAGCAACCGGGCCACGGTCTTCTTGGCGCTCGCCTGGAAACCGAGGCGTACCAGACCCTTCACCAGATTGCCCGCCGACTTGGTCGTCCACCGCAACGGCGACTTCGGATCCCCGCGGGTCTCCGGCCCGACCAGCGCCTCCAACGCGTCCTCGATACCCGGCTGGAGCCTCTCCACCGCCGGCCGACCCGCCCCCGGCGCCCGTACCCGACCGTCATCGACCACGCCCGCACGGACCTCGTTCACGCCCTCTGGCACCGTGTTACCGACGCCCCCGTCAGCCGCGCCACCAGCCCGATCCCACCCCAGCCGATCGCCTCCGCCTCCGCACCCAGCAGACGCCGCCACTGCCGCTCGTCGAGCTGCGACCGCATCCTGGCCAGCTTCTCCGCCAGCGCCTCCTCGTCCACCTGACCACGATACGAAACACCCATGACGCCGAAGGCTCTCGCCGATCAGGTCCAGCACCGCGACGGCACGCCGAAGCTAAGATCTCATGAATGTAACTCTTTAGATTTGGAAGAGTTCAGACACCCTCATCTCCGACCTTTCGCCTACGTCACCGAACACAGTGGAATCACAATCATGTAATTCGCGTGTGGACCCTTTGTCTGCTTTCAACGGGACTCCTGCGATCGCGCCACCTCTCGTCCCGATGACGGCACGCGTCGATGAGGGATTCACGGAGCACGATGCACGGCGGCTCCGCCCGCCGAGGTGCTATCACGACCTCGGCTCAATCTTGGTCGACTACATCGATGACAGTCTCTGGGATGTCGTCGCGGGCTGGCCGGTGGCGGCGTCGGCTGGGCCGCGATACCGATCCGGAGCACGATCTGCGGGTATCCGTGCCCTGGCAGCAGGCCGGCGATCAGGGCGCGCGCCCCTGGCACCTCGATCACGTTGCTCATCACCGAGGCGGCGATCGTGCTGGCCGTGGCCATCAGCCAGACGGCGCTCATCGCCTCGCCGCCGCGCAGCCAGTCGAGCGGCTCGTCGCCCGCGGTCGCGAGGACGAGGTAGTCGGCGAAGGCGTCGTCGCCCGAGCCCGGGTGGAGCGCCGTCTCACCGCCGCCGGCGAAGTCCCGCAACGGGACCGGCCGGGAGACGTTGCCGACCAGCGTCTCCGTCGGCACCCCTTCACCGCGCGGCGGTCGTCCGTCCAGGCCACCAGGTCGCGCTGGTACGGCTCGTCCCGCTCCTCCATCGTCTGGGCGCTTTCCGCCGCCATGGCCAGGAACGGCTTCTGCTCGGCCGTCACCAGGTGCAGCTGCACCCCGTGTCGGCTGCGGTCCTCCGGAGGAGCTCGATGTCGCGTGGCGGACCGGCACCGGGCCGCGATCATCCGCCGGTCGCTGTGCCGTTGACCGATGGCACCCGATTCCGCCGCAGTTCGGCCGGCCGGACGTCGTGCGGTCCGCTCACGCTTATCCGGGCCAGCAGGTCGGGTTAGCGGGGTCCGCATCCGGCTCACGCTCTGGCTCCAGACCACGCACGCGCAGCGCGACGCAGGCGTGGTGCAGCGCCGCACCGCAGCTGAGCGTGAGCAGCCGTCCGTGCGGGTCGATCGACCCGATCTGCCGGTCGGGTCGGCGTACAGCGCGGCCGACGACCGGTGCACGCGCCAGCGCCAGGGCTGGCTGTTGAGGATGGACGGGGCCAGCATCGCCCGCGCGGCCGCGTCGTACAGCGCCCGCTGCAGCTCCGTTGCCGTCGCCGGGGGCCCGGAAACCCCCATAACGCCGTACGACGCGCCGTGGTCGTCATCGTTGGTGATCCGCGATGTCGACGGGGCACCGCGGCGGACAGGTGCCGGAGCGACGCGGGGTAACGGCGTGACGGACTGGTCGGTCGTGTTCGACGGCGCCGAAGCCGAGGGCGTCCGCGAGGCGCTGTGCACGCTCGGCAACGGCTACCTGGCGACGCGGGGCGCCGTGCCCGAGCATCGGGCCGATGGGTACCACTACCCGGGCACCTACCTGGCCGGCTGCTACAACCGGCCTCCGGGACACGGTAGCGCGGCGAGGTCGTCGAGAACGAGAGCCTGGTCAACGTGCCGAACTGGCTTCCGCTGACGTTCCGGATCGGCGCGGACGGCGCCATGGCTCGGCGCAGCCGACGCGCGTCGACGTGCTGGACGACCAGCACGAGCTGGACCTGCGGCCCGGGGCCTGCTGGTCCGGCGCTTCAGGATCCGCGACGCACGTCGGCCGGCGTGACGCCGTGACGCAGCGCCGGCTGGTCCACCTCGGCCTGCCGCATGTGTGCGCGCTGCAGACCACGATCGACGCCGCACGGCTGGTCCGGTCCGGTCACCGTTCGGTCCACTGTGGACACCGCGGTGCGCAACACCGGGTGTCGCCGCTATGCCGAGCCTGGCGAGCCGGCACCTGATCCGGACCGGACCGGGCCGGAGCGGAGTCGGGCCGGAGACAATCCTCTGTGGTACGGACGACCAACCAGTCGCAGGTCCGGATCGCCATGGCGGCCCGGACCCGGTGCTCCGAGCAGCACCGGATGGCGCGGCGGGACGTCGCCGACGGCCGGCCAGTTCGGGCGAGGAACTGAGCTGCTCCGTCCGGACGGACAGACGGCGGTCGCGATCGTGGAGAAGGTCGTCACGCGTCTATACATCGCGGGACCGGGCCGTGTCCGCGCCGGAGGACGCGCGGCCGACGCTGGACCTGGCCTGGCTCGGCGACTTCGACGACCTGCTGGCCGACGCACGCGTTGGCGTGGAGCCAGGCTCTGGCGCCGCTTCCACCTGAGCCTGCGCGGGCGGCGGCGGCCGCGCTGGCAGCCGTCCGGCTGCACCTGTTCCACGTCCTGCAGACGCTGACCCCGCACAGCGCCGACGCCGACGTCGGGGTGCCCGCGCGTGGGCTGCACGGTGAGGCCTACCGCGGCCATGTCTTCTGGGACGAGCTGTTCGTCTTTCCCGTCCTGAGTCTACGCATGCCGGAGGTGAGCCGGGGCCTGCTGCTCTACCGGTACCGTCGCCTGCCGGCGGCGCGGCGGGCGGCCCGCGCTGCGGGCACGGACCGGCGCCATGTATCCCGTGGCAGTCCGCGCAGCACCGGCCGCGAGGAGAGCCAGCGACTGCACCTCAACCCGGTGTCCGGCCGATGGGTCGAGGACGTCACCCACCGGCAGCGACACGTCGGGCTTGCGGTCGCCTACAACACCTGGCAATACTGGCAGGCGACCGGCGACCGCCAGTTCCTCGACGACCACGGCGCGGAGATGATCCTCGAGGTCGCCCGGTTCTTCGCCGACCTCGCCGAGTACGACGCGAAAGGCCCGCTACGTCATCCGCGGCGTCATGGGCCCGGACGAGTTCCACACCGGCTACCCGGCAGCGCACCGACCGGCATCGACAACAACGCCTACACCAACGTGATGGTGGTCTGGGTGCTGCTTCGGGCGGCCGACGCACTGCGAGACTGTCGCCCGACCGACGCGCGGAACTGCGCGCAGGCGCTCGGGCTCACCGCCGCCGAGGAACGAACGCTGGCAGCACATCACCCGCCGGATGTTCGTGCCGTTCCACCCGACGGGTGATCAGCCAGTTCGAGGGATACGAGCAGCTCGAGGAGCTCGACTGGGCCAGCTACCGCGGCCGCTACGGCGACATCCGCCGGCTCGACCGCATCCTCGAGGCCGAGGGCGACGATCCCAACCGGTACCAGGCTCCAAGCAAGCCGACGTCCTGATGCTGCTGTACCTGTTCAGCGCCGACGAGCTGCGGAGACGCTCCTGCGGCGCCTCGGCTACCCGCTGCCGCCGGAGGCGATCCCGCGCACCGTCGACTACTACCTGGCCCGCACCTCCCACGGATCGACGCTCAGCGCGGTCGTGCACGCCTGGGTGCTGGCCCGCAGCCAGCGGGCCCAGGCGCTGGACTACCTGCTCCGGGCACTGTCCGCCGATGTCACCGACATCCAGGGCGGCACCACCCCCGAAGGCATCCACCTGGCCGCCATGGCCGGTTCGGTCGACCTCCTGCAGCGCTGCTTCGCCGGCGTCGAGACCCGCGGCGACGCTTTTGCTCAATCCGTTCTGGCCGACGCGACCTTGGCGTGCTCGAGCTCGACATCCGCTACCGCCGCCACCGGCTGCGGTTACGGGTTTCGGAGGCGGACATCCGAGTCAGCTCAGCACGCGGCGACCACCGTCCTATTCGGATCCATTGCCGGGGTCGCGAAGTGACGCTCCTGCCTGGCGGAACCGTAACACTGGCCAACACTTCGCGGATGGCGGCCTGAGCCGCCGACGCGTCGCGGCAAAGTCCGGTGCGATTGCGTAGAGGGAAGTATCGCGGCGCGGCCGCCGTCAGCCGGTAGCGCAGCCCCAACGATTGCTCAATTACGGGGTTGGGCGGCTCCCCGGCGGCGATAAGGATCTCGTTCGGCGAGGCGGGCGGCACGAGCGACCTGGACCTGATCGATGCCCTTTCCGGTGAGTTGAGCATCCTGCAGCCCGTGCGCCAACGTGCGAACCGCCTCGGTGAGGGCGATGACGCGATCCTCGAGCGCGTCCCCCTCCGTCGCGCCTGGGACCACAAGCACCACTTGTGCCGTCGTGTCGGTCGGGATCGCCGAAGAAGTCAGCCAGCCTTATTGACCGGTATTGTGCGTCCTGCCGGCTCGGGTTGCCGCAGCGGCACGGTGACTTCCAGGATGCCCTTGTCGTACCGTGCGCTGATCTTGTCCTCGTCCGCCGGGCTCGGCAGTGTCACCGATCGCCGGAGGGCACCGTAGCGGAACTCGGTGCGATGCTTTTCATGCTTCTCCTCGGCGCGCTCGGCCTCGACCGTCAGCACGCCGTGATCGACACTGACCTTGACATCGCGCTCTGGGTCGATGCCGGGCAGCTCGGCCCGCACTACGTACTTGTCCTGGTCCCGAAAGTCCTCGACCCGGATTGGTCGGGCCCCCAGGTGGCCAACTCGGTCTCGACCCAGTCCTCTACGTCCGCGAACATCCGAGGTACCAATGCTCTCATAGCCAACCCCCCGTGTGGCTGCGGCGACGCCGTCGGTTGGTTGTGTTTCGGCGGTGGAGTGGTCGTTGCGGGTACACCGTAACGCACACGCGTGCTGCGCTGACCGTGAATCGACGTACTGCGGTGCTCCTGGCGACCTCGGTGCTTGCCGGTGCTTGGGCTCCGACCGGCCGGGGGCCAAGTCTAGACTCACATCATTGCCCGGCCGAACGACACCGTCGCGGAGTTGTTCCAGGAGTACGCCGACCTCATCGCGATCACCGGAGGTGAGGCGTTCAGGGCCCGGGTGTACGAGAAGGCGGCGCGCCCGGTCCATCGCGGGTCACCCGGCTGACGTGGCCACCCTGGACCGCAAGGCGCTGGAGCGAGATCCCGAACGTGGGCAAGTTCCATCGCCGGGAAGATCAAGGAGTACCTTGCACACCGGCCGGATCGAGGCCGTGGAGAAGCTGCGCGGGCGAAGTTCCCGCGGGCGTACGGGAGCTGACCCGCATCCCCGCGCCTCGGCCCGAAGCGGGCCGTCGCCCTGTACGAGGAACTCGGCGTCAGCCTCGATCGCCGATCTCGGTGACCGCGATCGAGGACGGGCGGGCTCGAAGGGCTGCGCGGCTTCGGCGCCAAGGACGGCTGGCAAACCTCCAGCACGGCATCGACCTGCTCGCCGCGAGCCGGCGGCCGGGTGCTCCTCGAGGCTCGCGATGGAGGCCGCCGAGGAGATCGTCGCCGCCCTGTCGGCCGTACCCGGCTGCGAGCGGTGCGCCGTATGCCGGCTCGCTGCGCCGGATGCGGGAGACCATCGGCGACGTGGACATCCTGGCCGCCGCGGACGACTCCGGCCCGGCTGATGGCCGCGTTCGCCGGCGCTGCCGACTCGTCGCCGAGGTCATCGCGCAGCGGACCGACCAAGACCTCCATCCGCACCGCCGACGGGCCTGCAGGTCGACCTGCGGGTGGTGCCGCCGCAGGTCCTGGGGCGCGGCGATGCAGTACTTCACCGGCTCGAAGGCCCACAACGTCCGCACCCGGGAGATCGCGGTGCGCGCGGGGCTCAAGCTGTCCGAGTACGGCCTGTTTCGCGGCTCGACGATGGTGAGCTGGTCGCGTCCGAGTACCGAGGAGGAGGTTTACGAGCGGCTGGGGCTGCCGTGGATCCCGCCGACGCTGCGGGAGGACCGCGGCGAGATCGAGGCGGCGGCGCGCGGTGAGCTGCCCGACCTGGTCACCGAGCAGGACATCCGCGGCGACCTGCACACCCACACTAACCTCACCGACGGAGTGTCCACATTGGAGGACATGGTCGCCGCGGCCCGCGCCCGCGGCTACCGGTACTACGCGGTCACCGACCACGCCAAGAACCTGCCCATGCAGCGGATGACCGACGAGAAGATGCTCGCCCAGCGGGCACGGCTACGGCAGCTTGGCCTGCAGGGGGAGATGAGCTGCTGCACGGCACCGAGCTGAACATCGGCCCGGACGGCGAGCGTGGACTGGGACGCTGGACTTCCTGGCCGGCTTCGACCTCTGCGTCGCCTCTGTCCACTCGCACTTCACCCAGCCCAGCAAGGCCATGACCATCGCGGCTCGTCCGGGCGTGCGAGAATCCCGTACGTCACCATCATCGGCCACCCCATCACCCGACTGCTCGGCAAACGGCCCCCGGTCGAGGCGGACCTCGACGCCGTGTTCGAGGCGGCCGCCGCGCACCGGGACGGTCTTGGAGGTCAACAGCTTTCCCGATCGGCCTCGACCTCTCCGACGAGCTGATCCTGCGCGCGAAACGGTTCGGCGTGAAGTTCGCGATCAACACCGACGCCCACGCCACCGTCCACCTGAACTACCTCCGCTACGGCGTCGGGACCGCCCAGCGCGGCTGGCTCACCGCCGCCGACGTCATCAACGCCTGGCCGCTGGCGAGGCTCCGCACATTCATCGAGGCCAAGCGTCGCCGGGTCACCCCGCCGACGATGCCCTAACGCCGCTTGGGTGTGTCCCGTGCGCACGGGCGGCGGGGCGCGGGTGTCAGGTCGACCGCCACCGACCTGGACACCGTCACTGATCCGGGCGTCCAGCCGATGAAGAGTAGCCGCAGGGCGGCCGCAGTGTCCAGCCGGCGAGCGCCACTCATTGGGCAATGGGTGGCTCAGACGTCGGCCTCGGTCTGTTCGTGGATCACGAACACCGGACAGTGGGCGTGCCGCATCACGGTGTGGCTGACCGCACCCAGCCGCATTCCAGCGAATCCGCCCGCGCCGCGGGCGCCAACCACGACCGCGGCGGCTCGGCGGGAAGCATCGACGAGTGCATGCCGAGCATCGCCGGGTACCGTCCGGCCACGGACGGCTAACTCCGGAGTGCGTCTGGCCTCCTCGAGCGCTGCGTCGAGGATGGGATCGGTTATCTCGGCGTCGACGTCGGCGGCTGTCGTGTGCACCACCAGCAGCGAAACGCCGCGCAGCCGGGCCTCGTCGGCCGCGAATCGCAGCATTCTCCCGGACCCGAGCCGTCGACGCCGACGACGATAGGCAGGCTCGGCCAATCGGGTGACGGTGGCCAGCTCGGCATCCGGACCACCAGTACGGGGCCGCGGGCGTGGGCAGCGACCTGCGAGCTGACCGAACCGGCCAGCAGGCCGGTGAAGCCACCTCGGCCACGGCTGCCGACCACCAGCAGTCCTGCGGTCGCGCTCAGCGCGACAAGCAGTCCAGCCGCGGACCCGACGACTAGTTCGCTGGTCTCCACGGCGACGGTCGGCGACCGGTATCGCACCCGATCGGCCGTCTCCTGCAAAAGCTCGGCCCCGACCTCACGCTCGTGATCGACCAAGGCTGCCCGGGTGTGCTGGACGTGCACCACCCGCAGCGGCCAACCTCGCAGGTCGGCCTCGATCGCGCCATGGTCTAGGGCGATGAAGCTACCTGGGGATTCGTCGACGCCAACGACGATCAGCCGCTCCCTCGTCCGCGGAACCGCCGATGGTTGGACGGCCCGCTCCTCGCCGGCTGGCCCGACCAACTCGGCCCCGGCTTCGCCCGCTCGTCCCGTTCGTGCACGCGCTCCTCGGTGTAGTGCGCCCCGCCGATGTAGCGCAACACGGCCTCCTCGTATCGGGCCGGCCACCCAGGATGACGGGTGACATCGACGATGCCTCACGTCCAGCCGTGAAGGCCTCCCGCTCGCTCATCACAATGCCTTCCCGCTTGACGCCCCAACCAAGAGGCAACATCTGGGCCTTTATCCGAGAATCACTCCCCGGGGTTCGCCGGCAGCAGAGGCGAACGGCCCGTGCTCGACGCACATCAGAGCCGGCCGCGGGTACGCGCCGGGCCCGGTTGATCAAACCGTCGCTGGTACGCCTGCGCCGCGTACAGCCTGGCTCGAGCCATCGCCATGGCCGCATGGCTGCCACCACGTGGCGGCGGGCGTGGAGCTTACTCGCTCCAGCATGTCGCTGGTGTTCGCTGGGATCCGTTCGGCGATGTCGGCGAAAGCCTGCGCACGAGTGTCTCCCCGGTACTCGACCGCCGCACAGATCACCCCGCCAGCGTTGACCACCACGTCGGGCGCGCTGAGGATGCCCTTCTGGTTGGGCACGGATTCGGCCCCGGATGTGACCGCCAGGTTAGCGCCCTGCAGTACGACGCGTGCGTGCACGCGGTCGACATTGCCCTCGTGTATGACGTATGTCTCCGCGGCGGGTATGAGCACATCGCACTGGATGAAGAGGAGATTGTCGCGACCGTGGGTTCCGCGTCCGTGAACCGCGCGAGGGGACCGGTTCGCTTGGCGGCCACCAACGCTGGCACGTCCAGTCCGTCTGGGTCATGCACGGCCCCGGAGCTGTCCGGAACGGCGATCACTTGTGCGCCGCGCGTTGGGCCAGTTGCAGCGCGGCATGCTGGCCAACTGCCCCGAAGCCTCGTAGTTCCATGCGGAGGCCGTCAATCTTGAGCGGGCCCGCGCCCGAAGCTCGGACGCGTCGGCGCCGGCACAGATCTATCCACAGTGGATGGCACCGGTCGGTGCGGTCCTTCGCAGCGGCGCAGGTCACGGTGACGCGGGCTGACGGGTGATCGTGAAGTCCGGTAGGTCGATACCCACGGCAGATTCATTCGGTCGCGCACTGCCGCGATTACCTCGCATGCGGTCCCGAGCGCGCAGCCGTCGACGCCGAGGGTGGTTCGCGCATCTGTCGAACATGGGCAAGTCGCGATTGCTCGACTACGGCGATGAGTGGCTCCCGGCGGCAATCGAGTACTCGTCAGCGAGTCGGGCGGCTCGGGCAACCTGCGCCTGATCAATGCCCGATCCCGCGAGTTGACCGTTCTCCAGCCCGTGCGCCAACGTGCGAACCGCCTCGGTAAGCGCGACAACCCGGTCCTCAAGTGCCGCCGCCTCCGTCCGCGCCTGGGTGGCGTGGCCAAACGTCGGGGCGGCCGGGGTGCCGTCGCCGAGGACGGCCCGCAGGTCGCTCGGGAGTTCGGCCAGCGCCTCGGCAGCTTGTCCGGGCGACATGTGGTTCGCGACCACGTCGGTGATCGTGGCGGCGGTACTCGCCACCTGGGCTAGCGGGATGAAAGCGTCCGCTGCGAAGCGCTGCTGGTACTGGTTGACGTCGTACTTGATGGGCGCCTTGTTTGGTTCCCAACCGTCGTAGTAGATGCCGCGTAGCAGTTCTGGTAGCTGCTGGCCGAACTTGACGGCGGCGTCGATAGTGAGCCGGTCTCGCAGAATGTGTAGCCACGTCCGCAGAGTCCGTTGTGCGTAATGCCGGTCTCGCGTTCCAAACGCGCTGTTGATGTCCGATAGCCAAATGTTGGCCGTGTGCAGAGCGTGGTTGAATGCGTCTGGGTTGGCCGATGGCATGCTTGTCTCCCTCACGTGGATTCGGTCCATGCCAGATCCTCCGCCGAATACCGCCGTACGAGCACCAGATCCATCAACACCACTGGACGAGGTCTCTCCACCATTTGGTAAGTCAGATCAGAGGCAATCACTCGTCTCACCTGCCGCAAGCCGCTCACGTTGCTCCTGTTTCCGCGGGGCCCCGAGACACGCAGGCGCGACAAGACTCCCAGTGCAGACTGCCTGATTCCCGAAGAGGCCACTCCGACCCCCGAGGACGTGCCGTTGTGAGCGATCGAGGAATTACGTGATCGCAGAACTGATCGCCGACACTGCCGACCGTCGTGAGGCCGCCGGTCGGATCAGACCGTCCGCACAGACAACCCCGTAGACCATCAGTGAGGGCCCGTACTCCGGGAGAGCACTGGGAAGCGATCCCGGACCCACGGAACGTAATCGGGCAGGGCAGTCTCGATCGCGCGCGCGGCTCTGCTGATACGACTCCACACGGTCCACGCTTCGGAAACAGGACTTTCGGCCCTAGGCGACAACGATCTCGCGGAAGAGTCTAGATGTGGCACCCGCCGACAAGGAGATCGGAGATGCGGTTTCGGGAATCGGTGGTTTTCGGACCACGAGACCCACCATCGTCAAGATGGGATCGTCCGCAGATCTGCTCAACACCGGCCGACGGGTGTCCTTTTGAACTGGCCATGCGCGGTCTGCGCGTCGAGGGGCCGCGTACACGACATCGATCGATGTAGGACGAGGCGTAGCGGCTGAAGTTCGCACCCTCGCTTCCTTCGTATTCCTCTGTTATGGGCGTTCGGTCCGAAGTTCGAGCATCCCATCGGGGTCGCGGCCGTATCGCGATCCGAAGTCGCGGCCGGTCCGGTCCAGGACCGCGCGCAGCTGTTCCGCGTCCTTGTTGGAGGCGTGGTGTAGGCGCATCTGGCGAGCCTGCATCGGCGCCATCCGGAGCCGGACCAACCGGCCCGTGGCGGGCCGTACCGTCGCGAAGTACAGCACGCGTAGGTCGCCGCGATACGCGCCGTAGCCGCCGATGCCTTCATAGTCGTCGATGAGGTCGCCGCAGCCGTAGAGAATGAGCTTCCCGGTAGACTTCGATCGGCCGGACATGGTGGGACGAGTGCCCGTGAACGATGTCCACGCCATCGTCGATGAGTCGATGCGCGAACTCGATGTGGTCGACCGGCATCCAGTAGCCCCAGTTCGATCCCCAGTGGACGGACGCGACGACGACGTCGCCAAGCCTCTTTCCTGCCCGCATCCGTGCAGCGACGTTGCTGGCGGTGGCACCGGACATGTTCGGTATGAGGTCGACGCCGGGCCGATCCGCGATGGCGGCCCACGTCTCTGGTATGCCACTTGACCGTGCACCGAACGAGAAGATGATGACGCGGCCACCGCCTTGAGTCGGTACGATCACCGGTCGCCTGGCCTCGTCCCCGTCGCGTCCCGCGCCGACCGCCGGTATCCGCGCAGCGGTCAGCGCCTCACGCGTGTCGGCAAGCCCGCCGTAACCGAAGTCGAGTACGTGGTTGTTGGCTAGGGCGCAGGCGTCAGGCCGGGCCACGGTCAGGCAGGGAAGGTTCTCCGGACTCATCCGGTAGTTCACCGCCTTGCCCTCGGCGACGTCGTCGCTTCGGGTCACGCTGGTCTCCAGGTTTACCACTCGTACGTCGGGTGCGAGCTCCGTGAGAACGTCCAGCGCGTCTCCCCACGGCCACGCAAAGTCGACGGGACGGGGGATCGGACCGTTGGCCGCCTCCGCCAGCTCAACGTAGTCGCGCGCATCGTGGACGTCCGTTTCCCACAGTCGCGGGTCGCCTGGGCGCGGAAGGATCTGATCGACACCCCGGCCGGTCATCACATCGCCGCACAGGAACACAGTCAGCAGCTCGTCGCCCACGTGCTCACGACCGTTCCAGCAGGCGGTGCACCCAACACGTGTAAGCACCTACGCTTTCAGGTCCTACAACTTCTGCAACGCTCGCTTTCGCTGTGACGGACCAGCCCGCGCACGGATCGAGGGTCCCGTCCTCGACGGTGCGTTGTGTGGTGCGTCCCGGTGGTTCATGAGTCTTCCGTGGGGGCCAACGTGTCGGGCCAGCGTTGTCCGTTGGCGGTTGAGTGTCTTGGGCGCGGGTATGGCACCTGGCGACGGCATGGCATCGGGCCCTGTGCGACAGCGAGAGCTGGCTGCGAAAGCGATGTGATGACAGCGGGATTCATCCTGGAGTGTCGGTGGGGTGCCCTGGTTCGATACGGGCGTCTGAGCCGGGATAGACCACCGTCTCGTCTCCTGTTTCCAGCCATCGGACGACGTATGGCGGGCTGCCGTCGTCATGGCGCAGCGCGGTGATGACACCGATGCGTCGGTGGTCGCCGACGTGCGTGCCCTCTTCGATAAGTCGGTCCCCGACCTTCGCTTTCACGGCCAACCCTCCAGTGATCTCGTCTTCGCGGCATCCGCCCACTCTGCTCGCACCCGGGGTCGTCGAATGTCCAACGCTTCGGCGCATCCCACAGCCGGTTCAACGCATCGCTCAGCGGAGCAGTTTCACCAGAGCCTGATTATCCCAAGTCGGCGTGTTCGACGCTGGCGGTCACCCAGGGAGCCGCCACGGCAATTGGGTCGCAGAAACGGACCGCGTACTCGGCCAACGATTCGCCGGCCGCCGAGAGGCCGCTCGAGTGCCAGACCTGCAAGGTGATTTCCCTACGCCGGCATTGTCCGGATCACGTTGTGGGACGTAAGGATATTTGGACGCCGGGTTGCCATAGGGGCAAAGCCGCCATTCACGGCCATCTAAGAGCGATCGCCGCCGATGCGGCGTCACCGCGTACGACGGCCTGGCTGGACCGGATTCGCCGCCCTGTGCTGATGTTGCACGGCGAGCGCGACACCACCGTGCCCACGACCAGACGACACGGCTGCCCGACTCGCTCCGCCGCCACGGAACCCCGCACACCTGCCTCACCCTGCCCGGCGAGTGCCACGCGCTTCGCCGGGCCGAAACCATCAGCCGCGCCATGGAACCGAGCTGTCCTTCTACGCCGACGTCCTGGACCACCGCCCAGCCGGCCACGCTGAACGTTAGCGGGACCGGAGCAGGGGATTCTCACACCCACACGCGCGGTTCTACTCCTCGCCCGGTCCCGGCTTCAGGCCGAACGGTCGTTCGCCCCGGTTCGAGGGGACCGACGCCCCTGACATTGGCGTACGCGTTCAGGCATGCTGATCACATCTGACGAGTCTGGCTCATGCAGTGGGAATGATCATGAAGTTCGCGGATCGGGTCGATGCCGGGCGGCAATTGTCGCGCCTGGTCGGTTACCTTCGCGGGCCGGATGTGGTGGTTCTGGGATTGCCGCGAGGCGGTGTTCCGGTGGCGTTCGAGCTCGCCCGAGCATTGCGGGCGCCACTGGACGTGATCGTGGTGCGCAAGCTGGGGGTACCCGGCCAGCCCGAGCTGGGGATGGGGGCGATCGGCGAAGTCGGCGTTCGGGTCATCAACCCCGATGTGGTACGCGTCGCCGACGTGAGCGCCGAGCAGTTGGCCGCCGTCGAGGCCAGGGAGCGGGCGGTCCTGACCCAGCGGGCGGACGTACTGCGTGGCGACCAGCCAGCAGCCCCGCTGGCCGGGCGGACAGCGTTGATCGTCGATGACGGCGTCGCCACCGGTTCCACCGCACGAGCCGCCTGCCAGGTCGCCCGGGCTCGGGGCGCCATCCGGGTGATCCTCGCTGTTCCGGTCGCAGCCGCGGGCGTTGCCAGTTCGCTGCGTGCCGACGCTGACGACGTGATCTGCGTGCTCACACCCTCCTGGCTGTCCTCCGTCGGCGAGTGGTACGACGACTTCTCCCCGACCACCGACCAGGACGTGCTCCACCTGCTGGCCCGCTCGGCGGGTCTGCAGCCGAGAACGCCTGGCACGCGGGCCGGCCGGGACGTGGAGGTACTCGTCCGTGCCGGGGCGCTAGCCCTGCCTGGGCATGTGGCGTTACCGCAGAACGCCCCAGGCATTGTGACGTTTGTGCACGGCAGCGGCAGCAGCCGACACAGTCCACGGAACCGGTTCGTCGCCTCCGTGCTCAATGACGCCGGCCTCGGAACGTTGCTATTCGACCTGCTCACCCCCGAGGAGGAGACAGACCGGGCCAACGTGTTCGACATCGAACTGCTCGCCGGACGGCTCACCCAGGTCACCGCGTGGCTGCGCGACCAGCCTTGGGCGCGGGACGCCCGCATCGGCTGGTTCGGCGCCAGCACCGGCGCTGGAGCCGCGCTCTGGGCGGCCGCCGAACCCGACGCCGACACCGCCGCCATCGTCTCCCGCGGCGGCCGCCCGGACCTCGCCGCGCCACGCCTGGCCGAGGTACGGGCACCGACCTTGCTCATCGTTGGCGGCCTGGATGCGGCTGTGCTCGACCTCAACCGCGCGGCACAGGTGCGCCTGCGATGCCCCACCGAACTCGTGGTCATCCCCGGCGCGACACACCTCTTCGAAGAGCCCGGCACCCTCGCCGCCGCAGCCAGTGCCGCCCGCGACTGGTTCAGCCAGCACCTGCGGCCGCTGGACCACACACATCGAGCACCCCCAGGAACCGGGTAGGCCGGCGCAAGCAACGAAATGTTCGCCAGCACGCGTATACCAACCACGCACTGGCCGGCATCGGTCAAGTACGGTCCGTCCAAGGAACCACGAAAGCCAGCCCCACCGGCGCCACCTCGCTGGCGGCGCTGGCACGGACTTGCTCAATCTGTTCGTTTCGTACGCCCCCGACAGCGGTCGTATGCACCCGGCAGCAGCGACGTGAGGCGTCATGTAGAGCACCATGAGCCGGTTGGCAGCACGGCCAAAGGACCGTCCCATCTGGACGTACGACTGTACTGGCGGTCAGCCCTTCACGACGCCAGGTGCGACGAGCTTCGCTAGTCCTGGTCCGCGCAGCCTCAATGCACGCCTGCTTACCGGGGTGGAGGTGTGGGTACGGGTTGTCGCTGCGGGTGGATGACACGATCTAGCCGTACGGCGGCGTAGCCGAGGGTGGACAGGGCGCAGATGATCACCAGGTCGATCAGCGGCACCGTCTGGGTGCCGAGCAGATCCCGGAGCAGCGGTACGTAGAGCGCGGCGAACTGCAGCGCGAACGCGCCGGCTATCGCGACCAGGAGCATAGGGTTGGCGCGGGTGCCCGGCCGGGCGCGGGAGCCGAGAGCAACGGCGAGCTGGGTGGTGCCGAGGGCGAAGAAGGCCATGCTCTGCCAGGGGCGGCCGGTGGCATGCCCCCAGACGGCGACGCCCAGGGTGACGGCGGCGATGACGACACCGACGCGCAGGATGCGCTGCCACAGGCCGGCGCCGAGCACGCTCTCAGCCGGTGGCCGCGGTGGGCGGCGCATCACGTCGGGCGGTGCGGGTTCGCTGCCCAGCGCGACGCCGGGTAGGCCGTGGGTGAGCAGGTTGACCCACAGGATTTGCGCCGGCAGCAGGGTGATCGCGAGGCCGAGGAACGGCCCGGCGAGCATGACGGCGATTTCCGCCGCGCCGCCGGATAGGCCGTAGAGCAGGAAGCGGCGGATGTTGGCGTACACCCGGCGGCCCTCCTCGGCGGCGGCGACGACGGTGGCCAGTTCGTCGTCGGCCAGGACGAGGTCGGCGGCCTGTCGGGCGACCTCGGTGCCGCGCCGACCCATGGCGACGCCGATGTCGGCCCGCCGCAGCGCGGGGCCGTCGTTGACTCCGTCCCCGGTCATCGCGACGATGTCACCGCGGGCGCGGCGGGCCTGGATGATGTCGAGTTTCTGTTCGGGGGTGGCGCGGGCGAACACCCGAGCCGTCCCGGCATCGGTGAGCTGGCGGCAGTCGACGACCTCGCCGCCGGGGCCGATGATGCCCGTCCTCGCAGCGACTGCGCGGGCGGTGGCCGGGTGGTCGCCGGTGATGAGATCGGCGTGATGCCGGCCGCCTGGCACGCGGCGACCGTGGTCGCGGCGGCACGACCGGCTGGTGGGTCGAGGATCGCGACCAGGCCGAGCAGGCGCAGCCCGGTTTCGAACTGCTCGGCCGGCGGGGTTTCGGCCCGGTCGTCTGCGCGACGGCCAGCACCCGGTAGCCGTCCCGGGCCAACTCGTCGGCTTGCACGGCCGCGACGGCGAGCAGCTCCGGCGGGTCGATCAGGACGCCGGGCTGCAGCAGCGCCTCCGGGGCGCCCTTGCAGACGATCCGAACTCGGCCGCCGGGCCGGCGGTGGACCGTGGTCATCCGCCTGCGGCCGCTGTCGAACGGCACCTCGGCGTAGCGCGGGTACCGTCTCAGCCAGCTGCGCCGGGTCGAGGCCCAACTTGCCTGCCGCGGTGAGCAGCGCGGCCTCGGTTGGGTCGCCCACCGCCGTCCAGCCGCGTCGTCATCCTCGGTTACCGGTGGTTGGCGCGACGCAGGGCGGCGTCGTTGCACAGGACTGCCGCCGTGAGCAGCCGCCGCGAGGTCCGGCGCCGTCTGCGACGTGCACCGTCGCACCGTCGCGGTGGACGCGGCCAGCGGGCCGGTACCCCTGCCGTCGATCACCGCCTGGCCCGCCGGGGTGTCCACAGTCGGCGGACAACCATCCGGCCTTCGGTCAGGGTTCCTGTCTTGTCGGTGGCGAGAACGGTCACCGACCCGAGCGTCTCCACCGCGGGCAGCCGGCGGATCAGCGCGTTGCGGGCCGTCATCCGCCGCGCGCCCAGGGCCAAGCGCCAGCGTCACCACCGCCGGCAGCGACTCCGGTACCGCGGCCACCACAAGGCTGATCGCCGTGACGACCATCAGCTCCACCGGCTGCCCACGCGCCAGCCCCAAGACGAGCACCACGGCGGACAGGCGACAGCGACGATCGCGAGCGCCCGGCCCACCCCGGCCAGCCGGCGCTGCAGCGGGGTGAGCCCGACGTCGGCGGCCATCAGCGCGGCGATACGGCCCATAGCGCTGTCCGTGCCGGTCGCCGTCACCACCGCCCGGCCTCGGCCACGCACGCCGACGGTGCCAGCGGACACCACGTCTCCGGGCTCCTCCAGCGTCGGCGTTCGTGGTCTTGTCGACCGGTACCGCTTCGCCGGTCAACGCCGACTCGTCGACGAGCAGCGCGGCCGCCTCCACCACGGTCGCGTCGGCGGGCACGATGTCGCCCTCGGCGAGCACGAGCACGTCACCGACGACCACCTCGGCGGCCGGAATCTCCGCTTGCCGTCCGTCACGCAGCACCCGGGCGTGCGGGGCGGCCAGCGACGCCAGCGCGGTGATCGCCCGATCGGCCTTGACCTCCTGGGTCACCCCGACCGAGGTGTTGACGACGATCACCAAGACGATGACGGCCGCGTCGGTCCAGTCCCCGGTAGCCACGGTCAGCACCGCGGCGGCAAGCAGCACGACAATCAGCGGGTCGCGCAGTTGCATAAGCACCCGCCGCCACAGCGGCGTCGACCGGTGCGCCGGTAGGACGTTCGCGCCGTCACGGGCCAGCCGCGAAGCGGCCTCCGCCATCGACAGCCCACCAGGCGCGGTCGTGACCATAGTCTGCCGCTCATCGGCCACGGAGTACCCCTTTCGCGTCTGGCCGGCGAATGGCCTCGGCTTCGGATACGCCGGGTGCCGCGACGACTTGATTGACGGACGTTGCGGCCTGCATAGCTGTCCTCTCGCCGTTGGAGCCTCTGTTACGGTCTCGCGCTCACGCCTGACGCAAGTAGGGCCCAACGTCCCGGGGACCGGTGACCACCGGACCCTGGCCGATGCTCGCGGCCGGATGTGAGATGAAGTTGAAGCCTATGAAAGGAGTTGCGATGACCACACTGGTACCCCGGCTGTGGAGCGACCTGGCCGACTGGTTCGAGCAGGATGCTCTGCCGCGGGGAGGCATGATCCGGCTCGAGGATCGCGTCACGGACACCGAGTACGCTGTCCGCGCTGAACTGCCCGGTCTGGACCCTGAGAAGGATGTGCAGATCAACGTCTCGCGCGGTGTGCTTACGATCCACGCCGAGCGGAAGGTGGAGGCACAGACCCAGCACCGCAGCGAGTTCCGCTACGGGATGTTCCAGCGGTCGGTGCGGCTCCCCGGCAATGCCGACGAGGATGGCGTCAAGGCTCACTACAGCAACGGGATTCTCGAGATCACCGTGCCGTTGAAGCCACAGCCCGCGGCGAAGCAGATCGCGATCACCAAGGAGTGATAGCGGCAGCAACGATGGGGGCGCCGGGCGACGCTCGGCGCTCCCGTCCACTGTGGACATCGCGAGAAATGGGGTGGTAGTAGTGCGTACCACACGTTGGGTTCTGATCGGAACTGAGGTGCTGATCGGCGCGAACGCCGTCTACGGCGGTGTCGGACTGATCCGTGACGGAATGGGGATGCCCTCGGACTGGCTCGACCCGACTCCGTTCGGTTCCTGGCTGTGGCCCGGGGTGTTTCTCCTATCTGTCATCGCCGTTCCCATGTTCGGTGCGGCAGTCCTGGAGACCATGCGGTCGCGGTGGGCGTACGCGGGCTCGATGTTCGCCGCCGCCTGCCAGCTGGTCTGGATCGTCGCGCAGGTGGTCATCCTCCAGCGGTACTTCTTCTTGCAGCCGGTGCTCTTCGGCGCCGGGTTGTTCGTCGGCGCGTTGGCGGTGTGGACTCACCGCGGCGCGCGGCTGTTCCCCGCCCAGGCCGCGTAGCTTCCAGCCAACGTGAGTTACCGGGTGCAGGTGATGAGCTGCGGGAGACCTCCTGCCAGACGTTACCGGCCGGCGTCGTCTTCGGCGATGGTCGTACCGATCGGGACGAGCCTGCCGATGACACGGGGCTTGGCTATCTCCACACTCAGTTCGAGGATGCCCTCATCGTCGTAGTTCGCCGTCAACGAGTCGTCGTTGGCGCCGCGCGGGAGGCGCAGGGTTCGCTTTACGGGCTCCTCGTGGAACTCGCCGTCAGCCGGTCCCGGGAGGTGCATGGGCCGCCGAACCTCAATGGTCACCTCGTTGTCGACGACCATCACCGAGATTTCCCTGGCGGGATCGAGGCCGGGAAGCTCGGCTCGTATCAGGTACCGATCGCCAGACATGCGCTCCTCGATCGGCACGTCCGGGTCGAACCAACCAGACAGCGGCACTCTCATGACGGTCTCCGGAGTTGCCTGAGGTCGGCGTCCGGCTCCGCGCCGACGCCCACCAGCCGTAGCTTGGCGTCGACAACCACCGCGCCCTCGGACGAGACGAGAATCGGGTTGAGATCGAGTTCGGCGACCTCCGGCAGGTCCTCGGCAAGACGGCCCAGTCGCAACAGCAGCTGCTCGACGGCCTCGATATTGACCGCCGGACTGCCCCGGTAGCCGGTGAGCAGGGGCGAGGCGCGCAGTGACCGCCACATGCGGCCGGCATCGAGGTCGGTCATCGGCACCAGCGTGAAAGCCCGGTCCGCGAACAGTTCCGTGTGGACTCCGCCGAGGCCGAGCATGACCAGCGATCCGAAGAGACGGTCGTGCGCGATGCCGGCGACAAGCTCGACCTGGCCGGTCGCCATGGGCTGGACCAGAACCGCCGGCCGGGGCGTTTCGAGCGCGGACGAAATCTCGCCGTACGCGGCGGTGACGGCCGCCGCGTCGGTGAGGCGGAGCTTGACGCCACCGACGTCGCTCTTGTGCACAAGATTGGGATCGGCGGCCTTCAGCACCACTGGGTATCCCAACCGGTCGGCGGCATCGACGGATTCGGTCGCGGAGTAGGCGGTGACTGTGGGAACAACCGGAATGCCGTACCGCCCGAGCAGGTCGGCAATCCTCGAGTGAGGCTGCCAACCGCCCGCCTCGTCAAGGATTTCGTTCACCACGCGTATCGCGCCTATGCTGTCCACATCGGACAGAATCGGGGGGCGCCCTGCGGCTCGCGGAGCCAGGCCGCGTAACCGGCTGCGTTCGCCAGCGCCGCAACCGCTCGCTCCGGCAGTTCGAACACCGGAGCCCGGCGTTGACCGAAGCTCGCCCCGCTGGCCGCGCCGAGGACAACCGCTACCACGGGCAGATCCCGGTGGCTGTCGACCACCGGGGCCAGGATGTCGAGCACGGTGGCCACATCGTTGGCCCGGGTGGCGGTCACGACCGCCACCACCGCGTCGAATTCGCCGCTCCCACAGATGAGATCGAGCGTCGCGGCGAACGCCGCAGGCGTGGCACCCGCCCCAAGGTCCAACGGATTGCTCGCACCGGGCGCCACGGCTGCGAGTCGTTGCGCCAAGTCCGCACTCGCCGGCGGCACCCGCAGTCCAGCGGCTTCAGCGGCGTCGGAAATGAGGACATTGACGCCCCCCGCATTGCCAACGATGCCGAGTCGGTCGCCGGCCGGCAGCGGCTGGTCGGTCACCACCCTGGCGGTGTCGAGCAGGTCGCCGAGGTGATCGACCCGGATGACCCCAGCCTGCGCGCACAGCGTGTCGACCGCGACGGCCGGAGATGCGGCCGCGGCCGTGTGTGAGGCGCCGGCGCGTTGGCCCGCGTCGGACCGGCCGCTGATGACCGCGATGACGGGCTTGCGGCGAGCCAGGGTGCGCGCGATCCGCGCGAACCGCCGCGGGTTGCCGAACGACTCGAGGTAAAGAGCCACGGTCTTCGTGGCCGGGTCGTCATACCAGTACGAGAGCAGGTCGTTGCCGCTCACGTCAGCCTTGTTTCCCAGTGAAACGAAGCTCGAGATCCCCACGCCGGTGCGCGCCGCGTAGTCGAGGACGACGATGCCGATGGCACCGGACTGGGAAGCCAAGGCCAAACCGCCGGCGGGCGGCAGGACCGGGGAGAATGTTCCAGCCAACCGCGTCGCCGGCTCGGTGTTGACGACACCGAGGCAGTTCGGTCCGACCAGACGCATGCTGTGTCGGCGAGCCAGCGAGACGATGTCGGCCTGGCTCTCGCCGCCATCGGCACCGACCTCACCAAACCCGGACGACAGGATCACAGCGGCCCGGACCCCGGCGCTCGCGGCATCGGCGATCACCGCTGGCACCGCGACCGCCGGCACCGCCACGATAGCAAGATCCACCGGCTCAGGTATCGCAGCGATGGTCGGAAATGCTTCGACGCCTGCGATGTCTGTCGCATGTGGATTGACGGCGTACACGTTTCCGGTGAAGCCGTACTCGACGACGGCCTGCAGGGTGGCGTTGCCGATGCCTCCGGATGTCCGGCTCACGCCAACGACCGCGACGGCGCGTGGCTTCAACAGCGGCCGCAAGGAGGCCGTCGTCGCCGCCCGGTCGCGGGCATCGGCCAGCGCGAGCGCCGACGCGTCGGGTGCGGTACGGAACCGCACGTCGACGACGCCGCTGTCGAACGTCATCGACACCTTTTCGCCGAGGTCATGGGCGACGCGGAGCATACCGGCGTTGCTGGGGAGCACCTCCCCGACCAGCTGCGTCACGCCCGCGCGGCGTGCCTGACCGGCGAGGTGCTCGAGCAACAGGGTTCCGATGCCGCGGCCGTGGTGAGCGTCATCGACGAAGACCGCGAACTCGGCGCTGGACGAGTCCGCCGGCCGCCGCTCGAAGGACGCCACCCCGACCAGCGCACCGTTCTCCTCCGCCACGACCGCTCCGTGATCGGCCGCCGCCGGCCGCACCAGCCGTGAGATCTCGGCGTCGATGACGTGCTCGCCCGGAGAACCGAAGAAGCGCAACCGAAGGTTGTCGTCGGAGCCACGCCGGTAGAGCGTCGTGAGTCGCGACGCGTCCGCCGCCACGATCGGACGCAGTTGAACGATGGCTCCGTCGGCGGTCAAGGCGTCCGCGGCGACGGGTAGGGATGCCGGTGTCGTCACAGCAGTCGCTCCTCACGTCCGGCCCGCCCGTGGGGCCCCTTCGTAGTTCATCGTCGGGCGTCGCGGTAGCGGCAGGGGCGAAGGTCCTGAACCCGACGCGACACTCCGTACGGACCGCCCCACCGCGCTGACTGTCACGGCGCTCGACGACATGATGTAACCATGACGTCCCAGATAGAGACCATCGCCCTGGCCGAGGCGGCCCGGGCAGCCGGGTACGCCCCGTCGATCCACAACACCCAGCCGTGGCGTTGGCGCGTGATCGGCTCGTCCATGCAACTTTGGACGGTTCGGGAGCGCCAGCTGCTGATCACCGACCCGCTCAGCCGGATGCTCACCGTCAGTTGCGGCGCGGCCTTACACCATGCCCGCCTGGCACTGGCCGCGGAGGGCTGGCAGGCCGCGGTGGCGAGACTGCCCGGCGATGACCCGGATCTCCTGGCCCAGGTCACGGTGATCGGCCGAGCGCCGTCCGACCCGGCGTCGATGCGACTCCTGCAGACGGCCCGCATCCGCCACACCGACCGGCGGCCCGTCTCGTCGATTCCGGTCGGGCCGGAGGCAGTCGAGTCGCTGCGCCGCACTGCCGACGCCGAGGGAGCCCACCTGCACGTACTTCGCAGAGACGACGTTGTCACACTCGCCTCGGCCGCGGACCGGGCCCAGTCGGTGGCGGGCCTTGATCCGTCGTGGCGGGAGGAGATGGCCTACTGGGCGGGTGGTGCTCGGCGTACCGGGCTGGGAGTTCCGGACGACGTCATCCCGGGCGCGCGACCGGCGACAACAGTCCCGGACCGCGACTTCGGGCACGGCGGCACGCTACCGGTTGGCGAGGGACACGACCAGGCAGCGGTCTACGGGATCCTCTACGGCGACGAGGACGCCGAGTTGGGCTGGCTTCGCGGCGGCGAGGCATTGAGCGCCGTGTGGCTGATCGCGATCGAGCATGGCCTGTCGCTACTGCCGCTCAGCGCGGCGGCTGAGGTGGCCGAAACCAGACATCAGCTGAAACGAATGCTCTCCGACCTCGGTGAGCCGTTCCTGGCGTTGCGCCTCGGTGTCGCCGATCCCGACCACGCCGGACCACCGCACACGCCACGCCTACCCACCGACCAGGTGGTCGAGATCGTCGAGTCTTGAAAGCATCACGCGCCAACCGGCATGACGGTTTCAGCGGACGATCGCGACCGGGCACCCAGCGTGGTGCAGCACGGCATGGCTGACCGAGCCGAGGAGCAGCCCGGTGAAGCCGCCGCGCCCTCGGGAGCCGACCACGACGAGCCGGGCGCGCTCCGAGGCGTGGACGAGCGCCCGGCCGGGCCGGTCGCGGACGATGAGCGAACGCAGCGGTACATCGGGGTACCGGTCCCGGAACCCCGCCACCGACTCGGCGAGGACGACCGCCTCCTCGTCGGCCAGATCCTCCGCGCTATACACCAGTGGCACCATGTCTCCGGGTTCGCCGGACGCCGGAAACCTGAAGACCAGCAGGGCGATGACCCCGGTTCCCTCCGCGCAAGCCTCCTCGAACGCGAATGCGATCGCGGCGCTGCTGTCGGCTGAACCGTCGACGCCAACCAGGACATCACCAGGCCGGTCCAGTTCGCCCCGGGCGACAACGACCGGGCGCTTCGAGTGAGCCGCCAGCGCCACCGCGACCGAACCCACGAGCAGACCGGTGAAGCCACCCAGGCCGCGGCTGCCGACCACCGTCATCACCGCGCTGCGGGACTCGGCAAGCAGCACTGGTACGGCGGGGCCGGTGATCACCTCGCCCTCCACCCGCAGGTCCGGGGCAGCTGTGCGGGCTCGCACGAGCGCGGCCGAGACGACTCGCTCGGCATCGTGGGCGAGCCCCGCGTCCTCCGGCGCACCGGGTGCCGGGCCGAGCGGAACGTGCATCTCCGGCCAGATGAACGCGTGCACGACGCGGAGGGCGCGTTGACGTTCGTTCGCCAACCGGGCGGCCAGATCGACCGCACGCAACGCCTCTTCCGACCCGTCGACGCCGACGACGACGGGCGCTCCTGCGGCTACGTCAGATGTCATGACGCTCCCTTACCACAACGACCGGACACGTCGCGTCCTCGATGAGGCTGCGCGTGACGCCTCCGAGCGGATGCAAGGGCGTGCTAGCTGTGCCGACCATGAGCGCGAGCGCGTCATGAGCAACCCGCCGCAACGCGTCGGCGGGCCGGCCGGCGACGAGCGCCCGCTTGACCGGTACGGCCGGGTACTTCAGGTGCCAGGGCTCGAGTTCATCGGCCAGCGCCGCCGCCGGCTCCGGGTCGGTGCCGAGGTGCGTCTCCAGCCACGCGTCGTCAAACCAGACGTCCTCGTCGACGTGTGGGGTGACATTCACCGCGACGAGCGGCGCACGGTGGGCCGCGGCGAACGAGAAACCGTACCCAAGAGCGGTCCGGGCTGCCGACGACCCGTCGACCCCGACCACGACGTGCCGGCGAAAGGCCGCGCCGATGCCGGTACGGGCGGGCTCGCCGGGTTCGTGCACGACGACCACGGGGCAGGGCGCCCGGGTGACCACGTGATAGGCGGTTCCGGCGCGGGCCCACCAGCCGCTCCGCACCGGTACACCGACCGCGATGACGTCCAACGAGGTTGCCCGCCGGGCGAGCGCCTCGCCCGCGGAGTCTGGGTCGAGGACAAGTTCCACTTTGGACTCACCGAGGCGATCCCGCGCCGCGGCCACGGCTCTTGCCGCGGCCTTGTCCACAAGCTCGAGGGCGCTCAAGGTCCTGGGCCCGCCCGACATCCCGGCGCGCCCCACACCGGCCCGCACCACGAGCACCCGCGCCTTGGTGACAGTTGACTCGGCGACCGCCCACGCCAGAGCACGAAAGTGGGAGGGTGAGCCGAGGCCAACCACTATCCGTTCGCCGGTCATCGGCCGCCATCCGCTGTCCATGGCACTAGCCGGTCGTTGGTGCCGGGATCGCCGGCTCGGCGGTCCGCGTCGGCTCCGGCGGCGGGACCGGTATAACCACCACCGGACAGGGCGCGTTGCGCACGCACTCCTCACTGACCGAACCGAGCACGGTGTGACGGACCCGACTGTGTCCATGGCTACCGAGCACCAGCAGATCTGCATCGTGGGCCGCATGGCACAGGACGTCCGCGGCGCGTCCCTCGACAACCTCAGCCGCGATGGTGACGGCGCCAGCGGCCACCGCCGCGATCGCGTCGTGCAACATGCGCTCGGTGCGTTCGCGCACATCGCTGGCCCGATTGGCGTCGGAGAACTCGACGGTGTCCCAGCGCCACGACGCGACGGCCTGTACCACGCCGCCGCGGGCTGCCGCTTCGTGCACGGCCCATCGGAGCGCGCGGCGGCCGCCGTCGGAACCGTCCACGCCAACAACGATTCGGTGATCACTCATCGCGCTCAACCTCCTCAGTTGAATCCGATATCAGTCCACCGCCATCGAGTCGGGCAGAACAGGTCCAAAGGTCCCGACCCTCGCCAGGACACGGGTCGGGACGAGCGCCGGCCCGGGCGGGACCTTCGGCCCTCCCGTCGAGCCCGACCCCGAGGTGACTGTAGACACAGAGAAAGGGAGGACCCGATGCGAAAGCACACCGTTGCCGAGATCATGACCCGGGAGGTCGTCACGGTCGGCGAGTCCGCCGGCTACCGGGAGATCGTTGAGACCCTGGCGAGCCACCGCATCAGCGCGGTTCCGGTCGTCGACGCGGACGGCAACGTCGTCGGCGTGGTCTCCGAGGCCGACCTCCTTCACAAGGTCGAGTTGGCGGGCGAGGAGACTCATTCCCGTCTGTTTGAACGCAAGCAGGTCCGTGAAGCGCGCGAGAAGGCGGGCGCGGGGTCGGCGATCGACCTCATGTCGGCTCCAGCCGTCGTCATCGGTGAGCACGAGTCCGTCGCGACCGCGGCAAAGATCATGGACGCGGAGCGGGTGAAGCGACTCCCCGTCGTCACCCTGTACGGCAAGCTCGTCGGCATCGTGTCGCGCGGCGACGTGCTGCGCCTATTCCTGCGCACCGACGAGGACATCCGTCGGGAGGTCGAGGACGACGTTTGCGTCCGTACACTGTGGATTGATCCGAAGAACCTCTCGATCGGCGTGAAGGATGGCGTCGTTACGCTCGCTGGAACCGTGGACCGGAGGAGCACAGTCGGACTCGTTGTCTCGGTCGTGGCGAGCGTGGCCGGGGTCGTCGAGGTCGCCAATCATCTCAGCTACCACTACGACGACCAGCGCCGCGGTCGCCGCGACGAAATGCCCACCATCGCCTAGATCTGTTTGCGGATTGCGTGGGATGCGAGCAGCCGGCCACGAAGGGCAGCAACATGACAGTCCCGCCGACCGCCGTCCGTTTCCTCGGTGCCACACGAACCGTGACCGGCTCACGCTTCCTCATCGAGGGTAGTGCCCGGATCCTTGTGGACTGCGGCATGTACCAAGGTGAGCGCGAGATCCGACGGCGCAACTGGGCCCCCTTCCCCACTCCAGCATCCGGCATCGATGCGGTCGTGCTGAGCCACGCTCACCTCGACCACTGCGGCTGGCTGCCGCGTCTAGTCCGGGAAGGCTTTGCCGGTCCGGTGCTGTGCTCACCATGGACCGCCCGGGTAGCGCCGATCGTGCTCCGCGACGCCGCCCACTTGCAGGAGGAGGACGCCCACCACGCCACGACGCACGGCTACAGCCGCCACGATCCGCCGCTGCCGCTTTTCGTCAACGCGGACGCCGAACAGGCGATCTCCCAGTTGCGCCCGATCGAGACCGGACGCGAGCATCCCCTGGGCGATGCGCTGATCGTCCTTCGCCGCGCCGGCCACATCCTCGGCTCCGCGACCGTTGAGGTCCGGTTGCCAGACGGTGCGATCGCGTTCAGCGGCGACCTCGGGCGCCCCGACCACCCGATGCTGCGCGAACCGGAACCACCACCGGCGGTCGACGCGCTCGTGGTTGAGTCGACCTACGGTGACCGAGTGCACCCGCCGCGCCGGCCCGAGGATCTCGCAGCGCCGATACGACGGGCCTTCGCCCGCGGCGGCACGGTCCTCGTGCCGGCGTTCGCGATCGACCGGACGCCATTGCTGCTCATGGCTTTGCGCGCGTTGATGCGTTCCGGCGAGCTGCCCACGGTTCCGGTCTATGTGGACAGTCCAATGGCGCTCGCCGCATTGGACGTGTACCGAGCGGCTCTTGCGGCACATGCACCAGAGCTTCGTCCGGAGATCGGTGCGGACGGGGGCGATCCCTTCGACCCCGGCGATCTGCGTCTGGCCCAGACGGTCGACGAATCGAAGCGGCTCAACCAGCCGCAACGGCCGTGCATAATCATCTCGGCCGCGGGAATGGCCACCGGCGGGCGAGTCGTGCACCACCTCGCCCACTTGGCGCCGGACCACCGCAACGTCATCCTGTTGCCAGGCTTCCAAGTGCCGGGCACCCGCGGGCACGCGCTCCTGCACGGCGCCACCGAGTTGAAGATGTTCGGCGGTTACGTTCCCGTACGCGCGGAAGTCGTCGCGATCGAAGGGTTCTCGGCGCACGCTGACGCCGACGACCTGCTCGCCTGGCTCGGTCGCGGCGCGGAGCCTCGCGCCTGCTACGTGGTGCACGGAGAGGAGGCCCCAGCCCGAGCACTGGCCGCTCGCATCACCAAGGAGCTCGGCTGGTGCGCCGTCGTCCCCCGCCATGACGAGCGGGTGCTCGTCCATGCGCAAGGGACGATCCAGAACCCATGAGGACCATCGCCTCTAGTGCCCCAGCACCAAAGCCCTGATCTAAGCGTGGTCCGTCACTTTGATCCTAACGAGGATCCCGCGCGGCGAACTCATCACGAGCGGGCTGTATTCCCTTGTGAAGCACCCGATCTATACCAGCGTCGCGCTACTGGTCCTTCCGTGGGCCGGATTCCTATGCGACACATGGCTCGGAGTCCCGGTTGGGATCACGCTGTATATCGGGTCCCGGATCTTCGCTCCGGCGGAGGAGGCCGAACTGTCAGGGAAATTCGGTACTGCTTGGCACGAGTACGTCGGAGCGGTGAAGATCCCGTGGCGATGAAAGTGCGTCGACTGATCGGCTGACCGCATCCGCGGTTCGGAATGTCGGCGGGTGGACACCGTCACCGGTGCCCACCCGCCGGGCCGGGCAGTCAGCGTCGCCCGGGCTGCCCGACGTCTTTAGTCGCGCCGTCGGCCGCACGGGACTTCGGCGCCCGCGTACGGTTGATGTGTCGGTTCCGCCCGGAAGCGACCGTTGCCGAACTGGTGTCGATGGCGTGCACCATGGGCCGTACCGGGATCTCCCGGCCAGACGGGCCACGTGCAGCCAGCGCCATCGTGATCTCCAGGATGCCGCGGTCGTACGTCGCGGAAATCGTGTCCGCCACGACGTCAGGCGGGAGAGGGATGGTCCGCACGAAGGTTCCATAGTGGAACTCCGACCGCAGCGCGTCCGGACGAGTCGTGGTCCGCGAAACCTCAAGCCGCAGCACGTTGCCGGTCGTCGTCAGGTGCAGGTCCGTTGTCGGATCAACTCCCGGGAGCTGGGCTCGCAGGATGTAGCGCTGGTCCTCCGTCCGGTCCTCGATGCGGATACCTGACCTGTCCGGCAGCGCACGGCCCAACCACTCGAGCGGGGCCAGGAAGCGCGTCAGAACTGTCGCCATGGTCGCTCACTTCCCTTCTCTCCCATCGCACCGCGGGTGGCCCGTGAGCGACGAGTGCCATTGGTCCCGGAACTGGCGGGCCACGCGGCCCTGCCCAGAAACGGACGAGCGGGCTGCAATGAGACTGCACACACGAAGTCCTCCCCGGGAGGCCACAATGGCTGACGTCGTCATGCGTGAGGTAACAAAGGTCTTCAAGGGTGGCGTCGTCGCGATCGATCGCCTCGACCTGGCTGTGAGCGATGGGGAGTTCGTGGTCCTGGTCGGGCCGTCCGGATGCGGCAAGTCGACCGTGCTGCGGATGGTGGCCGGCCTGGAGCCCGTGACCTCTGGCACCATCGAGATCAACGGTAGGGTGGTCAACGACGTGTCCCCCCGCGACCGCGACATCGCGATGGTCTTCCAGAACTACGCGCTCTACCCGCATATGACCGTCGCCCAGAACATCGGGTTCAGCCTGCGGATGCGCCATTATCCGCGCCCGGAGACGCGCGCCCAGGTCCTTGACACCGCACAGGTGCTCGGCCTGGAGAGCCTGATGGACCGCAGGCCGGCGGCGCTGTCGGGCGGGCAGCGTCAGCGTGTCGCGATGGGGCGCTCGCTGGTCCGCCAGCCTTCCCTGCTGCTCATGGACGAGCCTTTGTCCAATTTGGACGCGAAGCTGAGGGTCGCCATGCGCGGCGAGTTGATCCGACTGCACCAGCAGTACCAGACGACGACGTTGTACGTCACTCATGACCAGGTCGAGGCAATGACCCTGGGCGACCGCATCGCGGTACTCGACCACGGCCGGCTACAGCAGGTGGGAACGCCGGACGAGCTCTACCGGGCGCCGTGCAACGTCTTCGTCGCCGGATTCATCGGGTCACCGGCGATGAACCTTGCGCGGGGTCGGCTGGTCGCCGGCACTCACGGCGTGGAACTAGTGGCCGAGGGCTGCCGGGCACCCCTGCCCGAGGATCTGAGCACACGTTGGCCCAGCCTGCCCGCGATGGTTGGCCAGGAAGTGATCTTCGGCCTGCGGCCGAGCGCGTTCACGCTGGAGGGCCGCAAGCCCGCCAGACGAGCGGCGGTCCAGGTCACGGCGGTGACCGTCGAGTCGCTCGGTGACACGAAGAACGTGCTCTTCGTGCCGCCCTTCGACCGGACCGGCATCGCTTCGGAGTCCGGGGCGGGTGAGAATGAGGCCATCCCGATGTGGACCGCCCGGATCGCGGCCGACGCGGCGGTCAGGTTCGGCGACGAGATATGGCTCGGCATGGATCTGACGATGGCGTACTTCTTCGACCCGATCACGCATCAGGCGATACCCGCGGCGCAGTCCGTCCCATCGCCAGAGCCGGATCACGAGGCAGAACGCACCCGGAGAACGCGAACCGACAAGCCCGTCGCGGCCCGCCACGTCGTCTCAGCGTGATGGGGGTCGGGCGGTCGCGACCAATGTGAAGGAGGCGACGATGAGCCACCACATGAAGGGCGCCGTCGTGGTCGGAGTCGACGGATCCGACGCCTCGCGGGCCGCGCTCGCGCACGGCGCCTGGGAGGCGCACCAACGCGGTCGGCCGCTACGACTCGTCCACGGCTTCACCGTCGTGACCAACTACGGCGTCCTGGGCCTGCCGCCCGACCCGGCGGGGTTGGATAGCGCCGCCGACGCCGCCCGCCAGATGGTGGGCGAAATGGAAACGCACGCGCACCATGCCTATCCGAACCTGGACGTCACTTCCGAGATCATCCACGGTACCGGGGCCGCGGCCTTGGTGGACGCCTCGGTCGACGCGGCGCTGGTGGTCGTGGGCTCTCGGGGCCTCGGCGGATTCGCTGGGCTCATGCTCGGGTCGGTCGGGACGCAACTCGCCGCGCACAGTCACGCACCGGTGATCGTCATCCGACCCCCGGAGGAGAAGGGAAATCTCGGTTCCGGACCCCCGCACCGGCCGGTGCTTGTCGGCATCGACGGCATTCCGGACAGCGACGCGGCACTTTCATTCGCGTTCGACCAGGCATCGGCGCGTGGAGTGTCGCTCGAGGCACTGTACGCGTGGTGGCTGCTCGAGCCATCCAACCTCGGCCCCAGCGACCGGCAGCATTATGATCTACTCGACGCCGAGGACGAGGCGCGCCGCATGCTCGCCGAGGCAACCGCGGGTTGGTGTGAGCGGTATCCGGACGTCGAGGTCGAACTCATCCCGGCGCACTCGATGAACCCGACAGTCGCGCTGCTCGACGCGAGCCAGGATGCTGGATTGTTGGTCGTCAGCCGCCACGGCGGCAATGCCCTGACCCGGTTGCTGTTGGGATCGGTCGGCGACATCGCGGTCCGCGAGGCACCCTGCCCGGTCGCGGTGATTCCCGAGGCGTCCACATAGGACAGAACGTCCCGTTTCCGTGACCTCCGGAGGAACCATGCACATCGTCGGCGCGACTCCGCTCGGCGAGAGAGAACTGAGCCAGATCCACGCCTACTGGCAAGCGGCGAACTACCTGTCGGTCGGGCAGATCTACCTGCTCGCCAACCCGATGCTGCGCGAACCGCTGCAACCCGAACACGTCAAGCCGCGACTACTTGGCCACTGGGGAACTACACCAGGGCTGAACCTCATCTACGCCCATCTCAATCGCATGATCGCAGCGCGGCGCCGGAAAGCGATCTACGTCACCGGACCCGGACACGGCGGCCCGGGCCTGCTCGCCAACGTCTGGCTCGAGGGCACCTACAGCGAGGTTTATCCGGCCGTGAGCCGGGACGCCGCGGGCATGGCCCGGCTGTTCCGGCAGTTCTCGTTCCCGGGCGGTGTGCCGAGTCACGTCGCACCGGAGACGCCCGGATCGATCCACGAAGGCGGCGAACTTGGGTACTCGCTGGCGCACGCCTACGGCGCCGCGCTGGACAACCCGGACCTGCTCGTCGCCTGCGTTGTCGGCGACGGCGAAGCGGAGACCGGTCCGCTCGCCACCGCCTGGCACTCGAACAAGTTTCTCGATCCCGCCGGCGACGGGGCGGTCCTTCCGTTCCTTCACCTGAACGGATACAAGATCGCTAATCCGACGGTGCTTGCCCGGATCGGTGACACCGAGCTCACCTCGCTGCTGGTGGGGTACGGCTACAAGCCCTACCTCGTCGCCGGGGACGACCCGGAATCTGTCCACCAGAGCCTGGCCGCGACTCTGGATGTGGTGTTCGACGAGATCGACGCCATCCAGCATGCCGCTCGCCACGCTGGTTCAGCTGTCCGTCCACAGTGGCCGATGGTCGTCCTTCGCACCCCGAAGGGCTGGACCGGCCCCAAGGTGGTTGACGGTTTGCCGGTCGAGGGCACGTGGAGATCGCATCAGGTTCCGCTGTCGGCCGCCCGGGACGATCTGGGCCACCTCGCCCAGCTCGAGGCCTGGCTGCTGTCCTATCGGCCCGGTGAGCTGTTCGATGAGGCTGGCGTGCCTCGACCTCACGTGGTGAGTTGGCTTCCGGCCGGTGATCTGCGCATGGGGGCCAGCCCACACGCCAACGGTGGCCGGCTGACCCGACCCCTTGAGCTTCCGGATTACCGGCTCTACGCGGTCAAGGTGTCCGAGCCCGGAGCCACCACGGCCGAGCCGACCCGGGTGCTGGGCGAATGGCTGCGCGATGTGATGGTCGCCAATGCGTCCCACCGCAACTTCCGCGTGGTTGGCCCGGACGAGACCGAGTCGAACCGACTTGGCGCGCTGCTCGAGGTTACCGACAAGGTGTGGCGGGCCGACATCGCCGAGGTGGACCAGCACCTGGGTCCGCGAGGCCGGGTCATGGAGGTCCTGTCCGAGCACACGTGCCAGGGCTGGCTGGAGGGCTATCTGCTCACGGGCCGGCATGGACTGTTCTCGTGTTACGAGGCGTTCGTGCACATCGTGGACTCGATGGTGAACCAGCACGCAAAGTGGCTGAAGACAACCCGCGAGCTTCCGTGGCGGCAGCCGATCCCGTCGTTGAACTACCTGCTGACGTCGCACGTGTGGCGGCAGGACCACAACGGCTTCTCGCACCAGGACCCGGGATTCATCGACCTGCTCACCAACAAGAAGGGTGACGTGGTGCGGGTATACCTGCCGCCCGACGCGAACTCACTGCTCTGGGTGGCCGACCACTGCCTTAGCTCGCGCGACTACATCAACGTCATTGTCGCCGGCAAGCAACCGGAACCGTCCTGGTTGGACATGGATGCGGCCGCCCAGCACTGCGCGCGCGGCATCGGCATCTGGGAGTGGGCCTCTAACGACGCCGGCCAACCTGATGTCGTCCTGGCCTGCGCCGGTGACGTGCCCACCATCGAGACGCTGGCCGCGGCCGATCTGCTGCGCCAGCACGTGCCCGACCTGGGGGTGCGGGTCGTCAACGTGGTAGACCTCATGCGACTGCACCCGGCGACCGAACACCCGCACGGCCTATCCGACGATGAGTTCGACGCGATTTTCACAACCGACCGGCCGATCGTCTTCGCCTATCACGGCTACCCCTGGTTGATTCACCGCCTCACCTACCGCCGGCATGGGCACGACAACCTTCATGTCCGCGGTTACAAGGAGGAAGGCACGACCACCACGCCGTTCGACATGCTCGTGCGCAACGACATGGACCGGTACCACCTCGTGATCGATGTGATCGACCGGGTGCCCGGTCTAACCCGCGGGGCGGCCACCGTCCGGCAGCACATGGTCGACCAGCGCCTGCGCCACCACGAGTACATCCGCCGGACCGGCGAGGACCTTCCCGAGATCCGCGACTGGATGTGGCCCGGCCGGACGTGACGCCGCATGGGCCGAAGTACCCCGGATGGCGGGACGGCCTACCCTGCCATCCGGGGGCGCGCATCGCGACTATGGAACTAGGAACAATGCACCATCTGGAGGTCACCATGATCGAGGTGTCCGTCCATCGCGAACTGATCAACGAATCCGTCGCGGCGGTCATGAGTACCCCGGCGCTCTGGGTGCCGGAGGACGCGGACTTGTTGCAGGTCCTAGCGGCGATGTTTCGAGCTGGACGGCGGCACCTGGCGGTCGTCAACCCCCGAGGGAGGTGCCTCGGAGTAGTCGGTGACCGGTCGGTCGCCGCCGCTTGGGCGAACGATCCAGCGGCGCTGGCTCTTGTCCGGGTGCACCGCCTCCTCGAAGTCCGGCCAGCCATCGTCGGCACGGACGCAACCGTGGCCGATGTCGCTCGGCTCATGTACACCGAGGTCGTCGACGCCGTCGCGGTTGTCGATCGACACGGATGTCCGGTTGGGATGGTGACCTCCACCGACCTCATCGGGCTCATCGCGCGGGCGATCCCGGCCAACGCCGACGCCGTCGGCGGCAGTGCCGGCGACCCAACGACCCAGACGCCCGATGGCGATAGGACCACGGGCTGAACCCACCAGGCGGAGTGCGTGCCGTCTCCGTGAGCCAGCCATCCGGACCCGGTGAGGGGCGGGAACTAATGACCCTTGTCGGCGAGTCTCGCTCCGGTCGACGCTGGACCATGGTGAAGGAGTTGTGACATGAAGCCTGCGACCGTCACGAACTTCGATGCATCACTTCAGCTGAGCGGCGTTCCCGTTCAGGTGGCAGGACCGTGGCGGCGGTTGTCCGTCGCGGCGGCGGTGATCGCGATGGCAGGAAATGTCGCGGCGCTGGCCGCGGTGGGGCGGGTGTACGGCTCGTCGTACCCGAGCCTGACCGAGCAGGCGGTCGCGCAGGACGTGACCAACCTCGCCCTGGTATCGCCAATGCTCATCGCGTTTGCGGTTTGGACGGCGTATGGCTCGGTGCGGGCGTACCTCGGCTGGCTGGGTGCGCTCATGTTCACCGTCTACAACTACGTGATCTACTCCGTCGCGGTCCACTTCGGACCGCTGTTCCCCCTGTGGGTCGCGGTCCTTGGCCTCTCGACCTACGCGCTGCTGGGCTCGCTCATGACGGTACGGCCGGCGGCCGTACAGGCGAACCTTCGCGACGGCGGGCCGCGCTTCCCCGGCTGGTTCCTCATCGTGGCGGCCGCTCTCTTCGCTCTCCTTTGGCTCTCCGACATCATCCGGGCGCTGATGGCGGGCGGGGTACCGACCGCCGTTGCCGACCTCGGTGTGCCGACGAACCCCGTTCACGTCCTCGATCTCGCCATCTTCCTTCCGGCCGCGGCGGTCGCCGGCGCGCTCATGCTCAGAAGAGCGCCGCTCGGGTCCGTCCTCGCCCCGCCGCTGCTGATGTTCCTCGGCCTGACTGGTCTGCCGATCCTGCTGACACCCGTTGTCGCCCAGCTGCGCGGCGGCGTACCTCACTGGGGGGTAGTGGCCCCCATCGCGATCATCACCCTCATGAGCCTGGGCCTGTTTATGCGCACGACCCGGGTCATCCGATAGCGATGCCCACATCGGCATCGATTGACCTGAGCAGCCCGAAGTTCTGGGCCGGCCCGGACGCCGATTTCCGCTGCCGATCGGATTACTGGCCATTCTCGCCGGACTCACCATCGTCTACATAGGCGCAAACGAGGTGGTCAAGCGGCTCGTCCAGCGACGCGCGATGTGACGGGCGCCGGGCCCTACGCCGGCTGGGCCGTGCGGCCCGGGCTCAGGTTGACGGTGGTCCCTCGACCGAATTGGTACAGCCGTCGGGCGATCAGCACGTACCAGCGCGGTCGCGTATTGATCGCTCAGAGCGGCCATCTGAACAGCGGGATTGGATGCAAGGTACATCGCGACGCCGACGAAGCCCAGTGCCACGGCGATCAACACGACTGACGGATACGCCCGTCGCAGAGCGACATAAAGCGCCAGCAGGATCGGGATCAGCAGCACGTTGTCGGCTACCAACAACAGGTCCAGGTCGACCAGCCCAGCGAGCCGGTGGTCATGCAGAAGAGCAAACCAGTCGGCAACGGTGCCATCGATGGGCGGCGGCCAGACGAGGAAGACGGCGACCTGGATGGGGATGAGGACCGCCGAGATGAGGGCGGCAGCCGCGCCGGTCAGGTACAGGACCTGCCAACCCTCGGCGGCAGGCGCTGGGACCACGATTGGATCGCCCTGCTGGGTGGATGTTCGCATGGTGCAACCCTTGCACGACGGCTGCCGTGGCCCGGACTGCCGGATGGCCCACCGTGTCGGGTCCTTCGTCGTCGAACCACAATTCAGGCACTCGGCTTCGGCGCCTTCAAACGTCAACCCAGCCTTTCACTCCGTTTTCTCCTGTCGCACCGACATCAGCTATCCAGCGCGGCCGCCGATCGGCTCCCGCTTCAGCCACGATGACACCACTGCGCAGCGGTACGTTGGCGACATGAGCGTTCCCGGCGCAGCTCGGGCGGGGACGGAGTTGCAGCGGGCCTTCTATGATGCGGCCGAACGAGCGACGCTAGCCCCGTCGATACTCAACACCCAGCCGTGGCGTTGGCGGGTACGCCGGTCGTCACTCGACCTCTACGGTGACCCCGAGCGCCAGTTGCCCGCCATCGACCCCGAGCGGCGGCTGCTGACCCTCAGCTGCGGCGGCGCACTCCAGCACGCGTGCGTCACATTGCGTGCCCGCGGGCTTGAGCCGGAGGTGGACCGTGCACCCGAGTCCAGTGACGTCAACCTCCTGGCTCGGGTTGGCATTGGCGGGTCGCATTCCGTTCGCAGCACCGACCTCGCTCTGGCCGGAAGTATCCAGCTGCGCCATTCAGACCGCCGCGTCATCGCGGCGCGGTCACCCGTGACCGCGCGCGACGTTGACCTACTGCGGCGGGCCGCGGCCGGGTACGGTGCCCGACTGCACCAGGTGACCCCCGACCAGAAGCGATTCCTCGCCATAGCTGCGGAGATCGCTCAGGCGGCCGAGCGTAAGGATGAGCCCCACCAACGCGACCTCATTGCCTGGACCGACGATCGGCAGGCGGAGGAGGGCGTGCCGATTCAGACCCTGGTTGCGAACGTGGCGAGGCCAGTACCGCTGCGGGACTTTGCCGGTGGTGGTGAGACCGGGCTGCACTCTGGGCTGGGCGACGACGCGTTCGCCGACTTCCTGATCCTGGCCACGCCGGACGACCAACGGGAGGACTGGCTGCGAGCCGGAGAGGCCATGAGCGCCGCGTGGCTAACCGCCACCGTCAACACCATCGCCGTCTCGGTCCTCAGCGACGTCATCGAGGTTCCCAGCGCCCGTGCCATCGTCAGGAGCCTGCTCCCGGAGCCGGGGATCCCACAGCTCGTGCTCCGCGTTGGCATCGCCGCACATCCGACGCCTCCCCCCGCCAGTCCCCGACGTCGCCCGGAGACGGTCATCGAGGTCGAGGACGAGAAGACATGACCGCGACGACTGGCGGCCGGGCCGTTCGGCCCTTTTGGCGCGGTCATCGGGTTCTTAGGTTCGAGGCATGGAGCAAGTCAAGTCGACAGTCATTCCCCGTCCCATTACGGCCGGTGCGGAGATGACCGCCCTGGCCCGGTTCTACCCCGACGTGACCTGGTCGGGCCACATCGAGGAAGGTGGCATGGGCCCTGGTACGCCGCCTATGACCGCTCAGGGGCGTGGGTTCCATCACTCGATACAGGACGGACGTTGGATCGTCGGTGACTACAGCCAAGAGCAGTACGCGGAGGACGGGAGCCACATCCTCACCTGGCAGCTTCACTGGGTCGTCGGCTGGGATCCGGTAAACCATGAGTATCGTGCCACGCTCGCCGACAACTACGGTCACGCCGACGTCATGCGCGGCCAGATTGACGGCGATCGGCTCACGTTTTATACGCTGGGCGCCGGCCCGGTCCGGCTGCGTATGGCGTGGGATGCCAATGACCCCGAAGATCTGATCTGGACCAACGAGACGAGCGTCGAGAATGGACCGTGGACGCTCATCGAGACCTATCACATGCTTAGGGTCGCCCACAGGTAACGACAGCGCCTTGCCTGAAGCGGTGGGGGCTTGACGATTATGTGACCGTCCACAAGGGAGGATAAGGGACCGCCATGTCGGACGCCGTCCAGCCCCTGGCTCGCGTCATGCGACCGGCCGTGATCTGCCCAGGCGGCGACCCGATCCGTGCGGCGGCCACGCGTATTGACGAGACGACCCAGTCCTACCTGCTCGTCCAGACCGAGCGAGGCCTTGGCATCGTGACCGACCACGACTTCCGGCGACTCGTCGCCCGCGACACCTCCCGCATGGACGCACCTGTGGCGGAGCTCGCGAGCGTACCCGCGTTGACCATCGACCAGCGCGCGACAGCGGCAACGGCGCTACTGCGCATGGTCGAGCACGGCGTACACCACCTGGTCGTCACGGACGACGCGGGTCTCCCCATCGGTGTCGTTCGTACGGTTGACCTCGCTCAGTTCGAGCTGCGAGAGCCGATCCTCATCCGTGCGGCCATCGACACGGCGTCCGACCTAGACGCGCTCGCCGAAGCCTGTCGGGCCATCTCCCCAAACCTGGTGGAGCTGCGGAGCAACGACGTACCGGCCCGCCACGTCGGTGCCCTGCACGCCGCACTGGTCGAGGCGGTCCTGAAGCGTGCCCTGGTCCTCCGGGCAGACCCAGTATTCGCCGCCCACCGGCACTCCTGGCTCATGCTTGGCTCATTCGCTCGTCGAGAGCCACTGCCCAATTCCGACCTCGACACCGCGCTTCTCTGGGCCGACACGACGTCGACCGATCCCGCTGACGAAATGCGCGCGGGCGCAGCGCAGCTCATGGCCGACTTGCGCCACTGTGGACTGACCCCATGCCCCAAAGGAACGAACGCGGACAACCCGCTCTTCAGCCGATCGGAGTCCTCATGGACGCGGGCGGCAACCGGCTGGATGCACGACCCCACCGCCGACGGCGCGCTGTTGCTGTCGGCCATGGTGACCGACAGCCGGCCCGTGACCGATGAGCCGCTCGGTCGACGCCTCACCGAGAATCTCATGTCTCATACCCGCACGAGCCAGTTCCTCCGCGCACTCCTCGACGAGGCGGTCGGCTGGCAGACATCAACCGGCCCGTTCCGCGACTTCCGACTGAGCCACGACCGCGCCCACCGCGGACAGCTCGACCTCAAGCGCGGAGGACTCGTACCAGTCATCGCCCTTGGCCGATCGATCGCCATCGTCACCGGCGACGGGTGCGGCGATACGCCACAGCGGCTTGACCGAGGGGCGGCCACCGGGCTCATCACCGACGACGAAGGCCACACCCTGATCCGCGGCTTCGAGAGTATCTTCACGATCGTGTACGACCTTGAGATTCAGGCGCTACGGTCGGGCGGCACCCCAACCTCGTACCTGCGTCCGCGCGACCTGGACTCGCTCACGCAGCGCCACCTGCGGGAGACCCTCCGCGCCATAAGGAAGGTCCAGGTCCGGGTGGACCAGTCGTGGGTCAGGCGGCTCGATCGCTAGTCCAATCCCGGCACCCGGGACGACCGAGCGTCCTTCACTGCCTCGATATCGCCGGCCGCGGCGGCGTGGAGCTTGTCGGCCAGATCGGCGAGAGCCCGAGCCACCGCGAGCTCGTCACCGATCTCGGGGACTTCAGGGTCACGCGGATTGCGCGACGAGGTACCCACACCCCGGACGTCCGTGGGATCACCGGTGTGCAGCCGCGCCTCGGCATGGGTGCGCCGGGTGTCGGGGTGTTCGTCGACGTAGATATCGACCGTCCACTTCTTGGCGGTAGTCATGATCATTCGCTCTCCTCGGCGAACATCTCGGTCAGGTCGACCAGACGGTTGGTGTAACCCCATTCGTTGTCGTACCACCCGAACACCTTGGCCATGGTGCCTTGAGCCTGGGTCAGTGCGCCGTCGAAGACACACGAGGCGGCATCACCCACGACGTCCCGCGACACGAGCGGGACCTGGCTGAACCGCAGCACACTCCGCATCGGCCCCTCCGCCGCGTCGCGGAACGCGGCATTGATCTCCTCGACCGTAACCGGCACCGAGAGCTCGCATGTCAGGTCGGAGACCGAGCCGTTCTCGACCGGCACCCGCAGTGCGACGCCGTCCAGGCGACCGGCCACCTCGGGCAACACCAGGCCAACGGCCTTGGCGGCGCCGGTGCTGGTCGGGATGATGTTCACCGCGGCGGCGCGGGCCCGCCGGAGATCCTTGTGCGGAGAGTCCAGCAGCACCTGGTCGTTGGTGTAGGCGTGCACCGTGGTGAGGAACCCACGCACCAACCCGAACGACTCGTGCAGCACCTTGACCATCGGCGCGACACAGTTTGTCGTGCACGAGGCGGCTGAGAGGATCTCGTGGCGGATCGGTTCATACGACCGCTCATTGACCCCGACGACCAACGTGGCATCCGCGTTCTTGCCGGGCGCGGTCAGGAGAACCCGACGAGCTCCAGCCTTGAGGTGGCGCGCCGCGTCGTCACGGACCCGCATCTTGCCGGTCGCCTCGATGACGAGGTCTACACCAAGCTTCGCCCATGGCAGCACGGCGGGGTCCTGCTCCCGGAGGACGGGGATCACCTTGTCGTCCACCCGCAGGTTGGCCTCGTAGTGGGTCACCGGCCAACTGAGACGGCCGAAGGTGGTGTCGTACTCCAAGAGGTGAGCCAATGTGGCGGCGTCCCACAGGTCGTTGACCGCCACCAAAGTCACGTTGCGATCGAGCAGACCGCGCTCCAGCATGCTGCGCACGTAGTTACGCCCGATCCGCCCGAAGCCGTTGATTGCCACCCGGTACTGCATGCCGTCACCCCTCAGTCGAGACTTCTCACATCCAGCGTCAACGCCAGGGCAGCGCACCAGCAGTGCCGAATGCCCTGTTCGGACGGCCACAGGACCCGCACCCGGGACCTCCGACCCCGAACCTCGGGGCCGTGCGCCTCTGCCACCAGCCAGGATGCTGGCGCCACCATGAATCGACACGAGGAGGTGCGGAGATGACCAATCGGCCATCGCTAAGCGAGGTCGGCCTCGGCGCCGGCAAAAGGGCTAGGCTGCATCGGATCCTGTTCCAGCACGGCCTGAGCAACGGCACGGCGATCTTCCTTCCCTACGACCAAGGGCTCGAGCACGGGCCACGTGATTTCTTTGCCAACCCGGCGGCGAGCGATCCGCGCTACATCGTCCGGCTGGCCATCGAGGGCGGGTTCAACGGCATCGCCATCCAAATTGGACTAGCGGAGAAGTTCTACTGGGACTACGCCGGCGAGGTTCCCCTGATCCTCAAGCTCAACGGCAAGACGGAGATCCCATCCGACGACGCGGCGCTCTCACCCGTACACGCGACGGTCGAGGACGCCGTGCGCCTCGGCGCCGACGCGGTCGGGTACACGCTCTACGTCGGCACACCCGCGGCGGAACAGGACTTCGCGCAGCTGCGCCAGATCCGCACCGACGCACACCGGCTCGGCATGCCCCTGATCGTGTGGGCGTACCCACGGGGCGCTGCCATCGAGGCGAAGGGCGGCAAGGACTCCTTCTACGCTGTGGATTATGCAGCGCGCACCGCGAGCGAACTCGGCGCAGACGTTGTGAAGGTCAACTTCCCACATCCGGAGAAGCGGGCCGGCATCGCCGCCTCCTACGACGCGGAGTTCTCGAGCCAGGAAGCGGTCAGTGCGGTCGTGCGATCCGCGAACCGGACACTGGTACTGATCTCCGGCGGCGAGAAGGCGGGTGACGAGGTGATGCTGGAAAAGGCCCGCGAGTCCATGGAGGCGGGCGCGACCGGGCTGATCTTCGGGCGCAACATCTGGCAGCGGGAGCACGATGAGTCGCTGCGGCTCGTGGCCCGACTGCGAGACATCCTGGCCAAGTACCCCAGCCGCTGAGACCACAACCCCACTCGCCGGTGGGCCAAGGAGCGTGATGACGTGCCCCGTGTTCGGGACTGGCTAGACCGCTTCCGCCCAGCCGGAGGACCCGGCGCGCCCAGCGCGGCCGGCGTGCCCACAGATCGGCACGCGGCGGCATCGGCCGAGCTGGCGCCGGTCTTCGCGGCTCTGGCAGAAGCGGGGCGCATCGCCCAGGACGCGCGACGCAGTGCCGCCGACCAGGCGGGCAGACTGGTGGCCGGCGCGCATGAGCAGGCCATGACGGTGGTCGACCGGGCCCAGATGGGTTGGGAGCAGGTACGCGCAGCCGAGGAGGCACGAGTACGCAGCGAGGCGTCCGAGGTGCCCGAGCCGGCCCCGCGCGGGGCCGGGACGACGCCAGCCGAGGTCGCCGAGCGAGTCGCGACGCAGGTCCGTCTCGACGTGGCGAGGCTCGCGAACGCCCAGCGACCCCGGGGCGACCGATGAGCGCCCGCTGGGTTGCGGGCACGGTCCGGGCCCGGGCGATGGCCCGTCGGCGGGTTGGTCCTGCCGGCGCCCGGGCGGTGGCCGGCTCCGGCTCTCTCGACGACGCCGTCGATGCGCTCGCGCGCTCGCCGTACGGCCCGCGGGTCCGGGTCGGCGCAACGCTTCCAGATGCCGCCCACGGCATCGCCGCAACGCTGCTCTGGAACCTGCGGGTGCTCGCCGGATGGATGCCCGCCCGCGGCGTCGAGCGGCTGCGGGTACTCGCCGGGTGGTTCGAGATCGCCAATGTCGACGAGCACCGTCTCGCGATGGCCGGACGCAGCACGCCGGCACCCTTCGAACTTGGCGCGCTCGCCGCGGCGTGGCCAATGCTCGCAGCCACCGCGTCGCCGGACGAACTGAGGCAGGCACTCGGAACATCGGCGTGGGGTGATCCGGGCGGGTCTGGGCCCCGCGAGATCCAGCTGGCCATGCGCATGGGATGGGCGGAGCGGGTCGTGGCGCGAGTACCCGAGGCGCGCACGTGGGCGCTCGGGGCCGCTGCCCTCGTCGTGGCCCGCGAGCGACTGGGCCGCCGGGAGCCGTTGCCTGAAAGCGCGGCCGCGACCGCGACGTCTCTGCTCGGCGCAGGCTGGCGAGATGCCGGGTCCCTCGACGCGCTGCGGGGTTCACTTGGCGCGCCCGCACGGTGGGCGCTCGACGGTCTCGCCGACATCAGAGACCTTTGGCGTTGGGAGGTGCGCTGGTGGCGAAGGGTGCGCATCGACGCCCGCGGGTTGCTGGCCCGATCGACGTTCGGTTCGGAGCACGTGGTGGGGGCGGCGGCCCTGCTCGCGGCGGACGCATGGCTCGCCCTGGGTGCGCTTGAGACGGCGGCGCGGGGGCCCGCCACCGGAGAGGCGTTCGATGCGGTGGTATGAGTCGGGTCTGGCCCCGATGAGCCGCATCGCGGTTGTCGCCCGCGAGGCGCGGCTGCGCGACGCCCTCGTCCGGGTAGCCGACGCGGGCGTTGTTGAATTCGACCGCATCGTGGCCGTGACGGACCTTCCCATCGGCGACGCGGCCCGCGGGCTGCAGCGCATATCCGCGACCGGACCAGTGAGTCCCCGCCTGGTTGTCGACCCGCCCGACCTCGCCGTACTCGAACGGGCCGGTCGAGCGGACCTGCTCGCCGGGGAGGTCGCGCTGGGCGAGTGCTCGGCTCAGGCAGTTGTCCAGGACGATATCGCCGCGTTGCTCGGCTGGGCGCCCACCGATTCGCTGCCGGGGCTCGCCCGGGAACTGGCCACTGTGGGCGCGGCCGCGGCCCCGCTGCCGGCACCACACGGCGTGCAACCGCCGACCGCCCCGCGTCGCGGGCGAATGGGCGTCGCCTTCTCTCCGCTGGTGGACACGTACGGCCAGGTGCCTTACCGCGACGTCGATCCCGCCATCGCGTCCGGCCTGGCCTATGTGATCATGTTCGGCGCCATGTTCGGCGACGTCGGCCACGGGGCACTGTTGGTGGTCGGCGCGTTGCTGATCCGCATTCGGCGTGCTGCGCCGCCCGTGGCTGGCCCGCCTGCAGCCGCACGCGATGCTCATCGCGGGCGCGGGTGTGGCCGCCATGGTCTTCGGTCTGGTCTACGGCGAATGCTTCGGCCCGACCGGGATCGTCGGACCGGGACTCGTCGCGCCGATCGAGCAACCTCTGCTCATGCTCGCCGGTGGCATCGCGCTGGGCGCAGTGCTGCTCGCCGGCGCCTACGCGGTCGGCACCGTCAACCGCCTCCGCGAGGGCGGTGTGGCGTTGGCGCTGTACGCTCCCGCCGGCATCGCCGGCACCGCCGTGTTCCCGAGCGCCGCGATGGGAATGGCCGCCTGGTACTGGCATCTGGCTGGCTGGGCGTGCTCGCGGCGCTGCTGGCCGCGGTGGGGCTGGGGCTCGCGTTTGTCGGGCTGCGCGCCGAGGCCGGCAAGGGAGCGGCCGCCATCACCCAAGCCGTGGTGGAGACCTTCGACCTGGTGCTCCGACTCGGCGCCAACGTGGTTTCCTTCGCTCGCCTGGCCGCGTTCGGGATCACCCACGCCGTGCTCGGACTGATCGTGTGGGAGGCGACGGTCGGCCTGTGGCATCACGGCCCGGTCGGTGCCCGCGGCGCGTCTCATCGTATTCATAGTCGGCAATGCATTGGCATTCGGCCTGGAGGCGCTCGTCGCCGGGATCCAGGCCCTGCGCCTGGAATACTACGAGCTGTTCTCCCGGGTTTTCCAGGCGGAGGGCCGCCCGTTCCGGCCCTGGCACGTACCGATCGGAACGGGACGACACCGAAGAGGAGGCATCATGTCGGCCTGGCTTCGCGCGTCTCGCCGTCGTCGGTCTGATCCTGTTAGGAGCCGCGCTCGCGGTCACGCTCATCGCGCTCACCGCGCGGGACGGCGGGCGCCGCGGTCGGCGCGGCCGGCGGCCGTCCAGGAATCGACCGGCGCCGGTGGTGACGCGCTGATCGCGGCGGCGATCGCCGTCGCCGGCTCGTCCATCGGCGCCGCCATCGCGGTCGCGTATACCGGCGCCGCGGCCCTGGCCGCGATGAGCGAGCGACCGGAGCTCTTCGGCCGGGCCATGGTGATCGTCGGGCTCGCCGAGGGCATCGCCATCTACGGCCTGATCGTGTCGATCATCCTCATTGGACGGGCGTGATGGGTACGGTCGCCGCTATCGGCCAGGAACCACTGATCCGCGGATTCGCGTTGGCCGGCGTACATCTCTTCCCGGCGCACAGCGCCGCGGAGGCCAGCGCCGCCTTGCGGCGGCTGCCGAGCGATGTCGACGTGGTCATCGTGACCCCGCTCGTCCGGGATGCGTTGGGCGTACGGGACATACACGAGCGACCGCTGATCGTGGTGACCGGATGACAACGCCCGAAACCCTGACCACGGCGCTGCGGCCGGTTCGCGACGCGGTGCTCGCCGCGGGCCATCATGACAGCGCCGAGGCGTTGGCGGCGGCGCGCGCGACCGCCGCCGCGACGATGGCCACGGCGCGGGAGCACGCCCGACAGATCACCGAGGCGGCCCGCGAGCAAGGTCGCAATGACGCGGTCGTCTACCTCGCCGTCCAGCGGTCGCGCCGCACGATGCGCGCCCGCGCCGACGGGTTGCGGGCGGAGCGCGCCGAGTACGAACGGCTGAGAACGGAGGCACGCAAGGCGGCGGCCGCCCTCCGGATCGAACCCACCTATCCCGAGCTACGCCGACAACTCGGACATCGCCCGCGCGGCGCTCGGACCAGCCGCGGATATCCAGGACAGCCCGGACGGCGGCCTCGTCGCCACGGCGCCGGGACGGCGGCTCGACCTGACGCTGACGACGCTGGCTGAGAGCGCATTCGACACGGTCATGGACCAGCTCGCCGACGAGTCGTCGCCATGACTGGCCCACCGCCGGACAACTTCGGCGTGGTGCGCCGGGTCAACGGTCCCTTGGTCGAGGTCGAGTTCGCCGGGCTGGCCATGTCCGAGCTGCTCGAGCTCGGCCCCGCCCGGCTGCCGGCCGAGGTGGTGCGGTTGCGCGGTACGCACGCCACTGCCCAGGCGTACGAGTACACCGGCGGGATGGCGCCCGGCGCCCCGGCACGGCGACTGCGTCGGCCGCTGTCGGTCCGACTCGGTCCCGGACTGACCGGGCGCGTCTTCGACGGCCTGCTACGGCCGCTGGCGGGAGCTGGCGCCTGGCTCGACGGCGCAAGCCACGTCAGCGACGAGGACGGGCGATGGACCTTCCGGCCGTCCACCCGCGAAGGTGCCGAAGTCCAAGCCGGAGACATGCTCGGAGTCGTGACGGACGCTGGACCGGTCGAGCATCGGGTGCTCGTTCCCTTCGGCGTATCCGGCCGAATCGACGCCTTGCGGGCCGCGGGGCGGTGCGGTGGCGCCGACCCAGTCGCCGTGGTCGCCGGTGTGCCCGTCCCACTCACGCACTGGTGGCCGGTGCGCCAGCCGCGCCCCGCCATCACCCGGCTGGACCTCGCGGCGCCCTTGCTGACTGGACAGCGCGTGATTGACGCGCTCTACCCGGTCGTCAAGGGAGCGACGGCCGCCGTGCCGGGCGGATTCGGCACTGGCAAGACCGTCCTACTGCAGCAGCTGGCCAAGTGGTGCGACGCCGATGTCATCGTCTTTGTCGCGTGCGGTGAGCGAGGCAACGAGCTCGCCGACGTTGTCACCGAACTCGCCGGCCTCACCGACCCGCGCACGGGCGGACGTTTGGCCGACCGTACGGTCGTCATCGCCAACACGTCCAACATGCCGATCATGGCGCGCGAGGCCAGCGTCTACACAGGAGCCACGGTGGCCGAGTTCTACCGTGACATGGGCCACGACGCGGTCGTGATCGCGGACTCGACGTCGCGGTGGGCGGAGGCGCTGCGTGAGTTCGCCTCACGCACCGGCGTCCTGCCGGCCGAAGAGGGATACCCAGCCAACCTCGCTTCTGCTTTGGCGGCCTTCTACGAGCGGGCCGGGCGGGTCCGCACGCTCGGCGGCGCCGAAGGGTCGATCACCATGGTCGGTGCAGTGTCGCCGCCCGGCGGGGACATGACCGAGCCGGTCACGTCGCAAACGCAGCGCTTTGTCCGGACACTGTGGACGCTGGATCGAGACCTGGCCTACTCACGCCACTATCCGGCGGTCACCTGGAACGGGTCGTACTGCCGCGATGTCGCGAGCGTCGGCGCCTGGCACGCCAGCCACGGTGACCGCCGTTGGGTGCAGCGGCGAGCCGAGACGGTCGCGCTGCTGACCGAGGCCGACCGGCTGGGCGGGCTCGCGGAGCTGGTCGGCCTCACCGCTCTGCCCGGGCAGGAGCGGATGACAATCCTCGGTGGGCGCCTGATCCGGGAGGCAGTCCTGCAGCAGAGCGCGCTCTCTCCCATCGACTCCTACTCGGCTCCCGTCAAGACGGCGGCGTTGATGGACCTGGTGCTCGACATCACGGCGTTGGCCCAGCAGCTGGTCGACGCGGGCCTGCCGGCATCCACTGTGGAGGAACAGGACTAACGCCGGTCATTCGCGCCCGGGAAACCGACGGCGACCACGCCGAAGCGGTCAAGGCGGTGGCGGCCGCGATGCGCTCGACACTGCAGGGGCTCAGATGATCCGAACACCGGCGGTCGAGTACTCCACCATCACTGAGGTGCGTGGACCGCTGCTGGTGGTCGGCGGCGTCGACGGCGTGGGGTGGGATGAGTTCGCCACGATCCGCCTGGACGGCACACCGCCGCGACATGGCCTCGTGCTCGACGTGAACCGGGATCTCGCCGTGGTGCAAGTCTTGGAAGGGACTGACGGAATCGACCCCGCGGCGACGACCGTGGCATTCGACGGCTCGCCGCTGCGGATACCGGTCGGCCCCGGTTGGCTCGGTCGCGTCACCAACGGCCGCGGTGAACCGCTCGACGGCGGCCCACCGGTGCACGGCCGGCGCCAGGCGGCGGTGGCCGGTTCACCCATTAATCCGACCATGCGGGAACCACCGGCCGAGGCCATATTGACTGGTGTGTCTATTGTGGACAGTTTAACGACGCTTGTCCGCGGCCAGAAGCTGCCGTTGTTCTCGGTGGCCGGCCTGCCCCATCTCGACCTGGCCACCCAGATCGCGGCGCAGGCGGCGACCGGCGGTGAACCCTTCTGCGTTGTGGTCGCCGCCATGGGGCTCACCCACAGCGACGCGGCCGCCGTCCGGGACACGCTCGGGACCCGCTCGGCCAGCGGGGACCTCGTACTGCTGCTCAACACCGCCGACGACCCGGTCGTGGAACGGATCCTCACACCGCGCCTCGCCCTGACGATCGCGGAGGAACTCGCCTTCGGGCTTGGTAGGCATGTCCTGGTCATCGCCGCCGACATGACCAGCTACTGCGAGGCGCTGCGGGAGGTCTCCTCCGCCCGAGGCGAGGTGCCGGCCCGGCGGGCATACCCGGGGTACCTGTACAGCGACCTCGCCTCGCTCTACGAGCGGTGCGGTCGCATCCGTGGCCGGCCGGGATCGGTGACCATGATGCCGGTGCTCACCATGCCGGCCGGTGACATCACGCACCCGGTGCCCGACCTTACCGGCTATATCACCGAGGGACAGATCGTCCTGAGCAATGAGGCCGCGGCCCGCGGCGCCTACCCGCCGGTCGATCCACTCTCATCGTTGTCACGCTTGATGCGTCATGGCGCCGGCCCAGGACGCACGCGCGACGACCATCTCGACGTTGCCGCGCAGGTGCTCGCCGGGTTGGCTCACGCCCGCCAAGTACGGGATCTCGCCGAGCTGGTCGGCGCGGCGGCACTGTCGGCCACCGACCGGCAGTACCTGGCGTTCGACGAGGCCTTCACCCGCGACGTGATGAACCAGCGGCGCGACGAGCTGCGGACGCTTGACGAGACGCTGGATCGAATCTGGCGGACGCTGGCGCTACTTCCCCGGCAGGAGCTCACGATGGTGCCGGCCGAAACCCTGGCGACTCGTCTGCCCGCGGCGGTGGAGCCATGACCATGGTCAGCCGGATCCCACCCGGGCGGGCCGGTCGCATGTGGGTCCTCGGCCGAATCCGCATGGGCCGCCGGGCCGCCGACCTGCTCGACCGGAAGCTCAGCATCCTGCGCACCGAACAGGAGCGCCTGCGACGGCAGGCCGATGAGGCCACTGCGCGATGGCAGCAGCGCTGGCGCGAGGCCGATCAGTGGGCCGCGCGCAGTGCGCTCATGGGTACGGCCCGCGAGATCCGCCTGTGCGCGCCAACCGGGTCAGCGCGAGTCGCGATCAACTGGTCTGCGACGATGGGCGTACGGTACCCGGCGGCGGCGACCTGCGAGTTCCCAGCGGCGTCCAGCTCCGACCGCGCTCCGGGCACCGCCGTCCTGGTCGAGGCCCAGCGTGCTTTCCACGCCGCGGTCGAGGCCGCCGTTGAAACGGCCGCCGCCAGCGCCGCCGTTGTCATTGTGGACGACGAGGTCGCCGCGACCCGGCGCCGCATTCGCGCCGTCAACGACCGATGGTTGCCACGGCTGGAATCAGCGCTCGCCACCCGCAACCACGACCTGGACGAGAACGAGCGAGAGGAGAACTTCCGCCTGCGCTGGGCGGCTGACCGAGCCCAGCCATTTCGTTGACCGAACCTAGGAACTTCCGGCTTTGCACCCGGCAGTGGTTGGCCATCAGCATTGAATCGACAAACTGAGCAGGAGGTGACCTGACGTGCGGGCAATTGTCTACCACGGTCCGGGCAAGAAGAGTTGGGACGACGTCCCGGATCCAGAGATCCAACAGGATACCGATGCGATCGTTCAGGTTGACGCGGTAACCATCTGCGGCACCGACCTCCACATTCTCAAGGGCGACGTGCCGGCAGTGACCGATGGTCGCATTTTGGGCCATGAGGCGGTCGGCACCGTCCTCGAGATCGGGTCCGGCGTGAAGAACGTGAAGGCGGGCGATCGCGTGCTCGTCTCGTGCATCTCGGCGTGCGGTCGCTGCCGTTACTGCCGGACCGGCAGCTACGGGCAGTGTCTTGGTGGGGGTGGCTGGATCCTCGGGCACCGCATCGACGGCACCCAGGCCGAGTACGTCCGGGTGCCATTCGCCGACAACTCCCTCTACGCAGTGCCGGTCGGCGTCTCCGACGACCAGGTTCTGATGCTCGCCGACATCCTCCCGACCGGTTACGAGGTCGGCGTACTCAATGGGGCAGTACGGCCGGGCGAAACCGTGGCCGTTGTCGGCGCCGGGCCGATCGGTCTGGCGACGATCCTTGGGGCGAAACTGTTCACACCGAGCCACGTCATCGCGATCGACCTGGCGCCGAGCCGGCTGGACGCCGCCAAACAGTTCGGCGCGGACATCGTCATCAGTAGCGATGAGGACGCAGTGGCCCGGGTCATGGGCCTGACGGACGGACTCGGCGCGGACGTTGCCATCGAAGCTGTGGGTGTGCCCGAGACCTTCGAGCTATGTGCACGGCTCGTTCGTCCCGGCGGGCGGGTAGCCAACATCGGCGTGCATGGCAAACCGGCGACCCTGCATCTGGAAGACCTCTGGATCAAGAACATCACAATCACGACCGGTCTCGTGGACACCTACTCCACGCCGACGCTGCTGGAGCTCGTGGCGACCGGGCAGATCGAGTCCGCTCGCCTCATCACTCACCACTTCGCGCTTGGTGAGTTCGCCGACGCCTATGACGTCTTCTCGCGACCGAGCGAGACAGGAGCGCTGAAGGTTGTGCTCAACCGCTAGCACTTGACACAACGCAGCGAACGAGAGGCCCCCGCCAATGCTTGGCGGGGCCCCAACTGCTGTCGGACGGGTCATTGAGGTGTCAACGTACGGGGAGGCCCCGCCATAGGCGGGGCCTCGATGTGGTGCCGGGATTGGTCAGGCGTTGACCGGAGTGCGCTCGGTCTTTGCGGGTTCGGGGGCAGCGAAGGCCTTGGTCCTCGGCGTCGCGGCCGCGTGCCAGAATCCGAACAGGGCCAGCAGGAACATCACACCGGATGCCACGTAGGCCACGGTCGCGGCCTGAGAGGCCTTGTTACCGAACTCGCTAAATCCGTAGGAAGTCAGCAGCAGCCCGCGCAGCGTCTCACCCTTGAACACCGTCTCCCGCGCGGCGGTGATGTCGGTAAGCTGCTTCTGCAGGTCGGCCAGGTTGCTCGCGTTGGTCTTCTGGGCCTCGGCGATCTGAGCCCGCAGCTGGGTCTGAACGTCACCGATCTCGGCGTAGGTCTTGCCGCCGGCGATGCCCTCGAGGTGGAGCCCGATGAAGTTGTTGGCGTAGCACTCGGCCTGCTTGCCGGTGGTCATCGGCTGTCCCGCGTACTGGACCAGGCAGGCCTGCTGCTTCTCCTCGTCGGTGAGGGTCGCGGCCGTCTTGAACGTGATCTTTTGCTGAGCCAACTGGTCGTGCACATAGTTGTTGGCGAAGGTGGCGTTGCTGGTCAGCACCAGCCCTGCGATGAGCAGCAGACCAGCGAGCAGGAGCCCGCCGACGCTGATCACCACATCAATCGTGCGACGCTTCATGGGGATCACTCCGTCTACTGTGGAGCCTACCTAGTTGGCCCGGCTCGGTCTCTTTGACAACGACAGCGTCGCCTACGCACAAGAGTTGAGGACAGAGCAGCAAGTCCGCCGATCCAGGACCAAAGTCCCCTCCTTGTCCGGGACCAGTCGTGTCCCAATCCACCGGGTCTGAAGCGCGATACTGCAGGCCCACTGCCGGGTTCGCCGGCACAGTCCTGTGTGGACATTACGAGCGAAGCCGCCGACCGGCCAAGAACCAAGTCGGGCATAGAGCAGCTGTTCCGGATGTCTTCGGGGTCGAATGATCGTCATTGATTGTCAGTTAGAGCGATCCAACTGTTCGAGTGAGCGCGTCGACGCCGGTCAGTGGCGCTCGCCGAGGAGGCGAGTCGCAAGTACGGCGGCCTGCGTACGCCGTTCCAAGCCGAGCTTGGCCAGTAGGCTCGACACGTAGTTCTTTACCGTCTTCTCGGCGAGGAACATCTTGGCCGCGATCTCCCGGTTGGTAAGACCCTCGGCGACGTGAACGAGAATCCTGCGTTCCTGTTCCGTCAGCGACTTCAACTCCTGCGGTGCCTCGACCCCGCTGCGGATGCGTTCCAAGACTCGCTGAGTCACCGCAGGGTCCAGCATGGACTGTCCCGCAGCGACCCGACGGACGGTATCGACAAGATCGGTGCCACGGATCTGCTTGAGCACGTAACCGGCCGCGCCCGCCATGATCGCCGCAAACAGTGCCTCATCATCCTCGTACGAGGTCAGAATCAGGCCGTGGATACTCGGGTCGACCGAGCGCACGTCACGGCACACGTCGATACCGTTGCCATCGGGTAACCGGGCATCGAGCACGGCCACGTCCGGACGTAGCGCCGGGATTCGGTGCGTCGCCTCCAGCGCGGACCCCGACTCACCGACCACCTCGATATCGCCGTCGTGCTCGAGGAGCTCGCGCAGGCCGGCCCGGACCACCTCGTGGTCGTCGAGCAGAAACACCCGGATCATGCAGACATTCCTACCGCAGAACGTCCGGTCCCGCATCGGGACCAAAGTCCTGATTCCCTCGGGACGTTAGCCCAGACCGCAACGAGGGTATTCCGGCCCTACCGGGGTCGGCGCGTCCCTGGGCACCCTCGGCTGAAGGAGGTGGCCAGTGATGTCGGAGCTCGAGTATGAGGCGCTTGCGGCGGCCGCGCGGGACGCAATGCTCGCGCCGTCGATCTTCAACACCCAGCCGTGGCAGTGGCGCATCACCGGAGCCGCGCTGGAACTGCGGGCAGATCGGTCGCGCCAGCTCATCACCACCGATCCGGAGGGCCACGGGCTCCTGCTCAGCTGCGGCGCCGCGCTGCACCACGCCCGGATCAGCTTGGCCGCGTCCGGCTGGCGGTTCTCGGTGGAGCGGATGCGTGGCGATGCTCTCGCCAGAGTCACGCTGTATGAGCCTGGACCACCGGATCCCACAGCCACAGTCCTACGCGAAGCAATCAACCGTCGGCGTACCGATCGGCGCCCGTTCGCCGACGAGCCCGTTGCCGTGGAGTTCCTGCAGGCGATGAGTGAGGCCGCCGCCGGCGAGGGTGTGCGGGTGCATCGCGTCGGCATTGACCAGATGCCGATGTTGGGTATCGCGGCGTCGCTGGCCGGTGCGGACGAGACGGCTGATCCGGCCTATCGACTCGAGCTGATGCGCTGGACCAACCGTCCGGAATGGAGCGCGGACGGGGTTCCGCCGGCGACCGCTGTTCGCAAGGTCCCCCGTCGGGTCCCGGTACGTGACTTCGCCCCGCCGCCCCAGGAAGGCATGGCCGTCGAACCCGGCGGGGACCGGGGCGCGGCGTACCTGATCCTGTACGGCGACGGACTGGATGCCAGCGACTGGTTACGAGCAGGCGAGGCGCTCTCGGCGGTACTTCTGACCGCGGTCAGTCACGGACTCGCCGTGGCACCCCTGACCGATGTGCTCGAGGTCGAGCACCCGCGCGAGTTGGTTCAGGGCCTACTACGGGGCGGCGGTGTGCCTTACGCTCTCGTTCGTTGCGGCCACTCGGCAGACCCGACTCCGTTGGCCGCCGCGCCTCGCCGTTCGGCGACCGACGTCATCCATGCACCCGAGTGGTGACCATGCAGACGACGTGTATCGATCGCACTCAGTTCCAGACCGCCGTTGCCGCCGCAGTCCGGGCGCCCTCAATGCACAACACCCAGCCATGGCGGTTCGCGCTGCGCGACAACGCGATCGAGGTGCGCGCCGACCCGTTACGAAGACTGTCTGTTACCGACCCGACCGGCTGGGGCCTTCGGCTGTCGTGCGGCGCGGCGACGTACAACCTGTGTCTCGCCTTCGCGGTCGATGGCACACCACTGGAGGTGGCGTGGCTGCCGGAACCGACCCAGCGGGACGTCATGGCGGTACTGCGGCCCGGCCGACCCCGGCCGGCGACCCCACTCGAGCATCGCCTACTCCGGGCCGTCCCACGACGGCACAGCAACCGCCTGCCCTTCCGGAGTGACCCGGTCCCGCCGGCGGCACGTCTTGCCATCATTGAATCCGCGCGCGAAGAGTCAATCTGGCTCGAGCTGGTCTCGGGCACGGGTCCGTTGGCGGTGGTGGCCGCGATCGCGCAGGCTGCCAACCGGGCGCTGAATGGGCATCCGGAGTACGCCGCAGAAATCGCGGCCTGGACCCGTCACGACTCGACGGCGTTGGATGGCGTTCCGGCTACTGCCGGTGGACCCAGCCCGGAGCCGACGGAGCTGCTTCCGCGCCGGTCTTTCGACGGCAATGCGCCGACGCCTGGCATGCAGTACGAACGCGAGCCACTCGTGGCTGTGCTGGGCACTCGCGCCAATCTCCCAGTCGACCACTTGCTCGCTGGGTACGCACTGCAACGGGTGCTGTTGACCATCACCGATCTCGGGTTGGCGAGCTCAATGTTCTCTCAGCCGATCGAAGTTGCCTCCGCGCGGGAAGAGCTGCGCATCGCACTTGGGCGATACGGCACCCCACAGATGGTGCTCCGCATCGGCTATGGAGACTCACCTCCGGCTACTCCCCGGCTTCCTGTGGCCGACGTGATCGACGCTTATTGAAGTGCGAGACGGATCGGGTCCCTTGTGGACATTGCGACGATCCGGGCCAGAACTGGGACACCAGGGTCAGACCAGCCTGAACGGTGGGCCGGCGCATGATAGGGACTATGAATTCGCAGACTGAGACGGCCGCCTTGGCGGAGGCGGCCCGTGCCGCGCCCCCTCGATCCACAACACCCAGCCGTGGCATTGGCGCGTGATGGGACCTTCGATGGAGCTTCGGGCGGTCCGGGACCGCCAGCTCCCGTCACCCGACCCGCTCGGCCGGATGCTCACGACCAGCTGCGGCGCGGCGTGCAGACGGCCCGAGTCCGTCACACCGACCGCCGACCCGTCTCACCGATTCCAGTCAAGCCCGAGGCCCTCGAACCGGTACGGCGTACGGCCGACACCGAGGGGGCGTATCTGCACGTGCTTCGTAGCGACGACGTTGTCGCGCTTGCCTCGGCTGCGGCCCACGCGCAGTCGATCGAGGACCTCGACCCATCCTGGCGCGAGGAGATGGATTACTGGGCGGGTGGCGTTCGCGGTGCGGGGCTGGGAATTCCCGATGAGGCCATCCCCGGCACTCCGCCAGCCACGACGGTGCCCGGGCGCGACTTCGGGCACGGCGGCACGCTCACGGTCGGCGAGGGACACGACCAGGCCGCGATCTACGCGATCCTCTATGGCGACGAGGACGCACTGGTGGGCTGGCTGCGCGGCGGCGAGGCGCTCAGCGCGGTGTGGCTCGCTGCGATCGAGCATGGTCTGTCCGTGCTGCCGCTGAGCGCAGCGGTCGAGGTCGTCGAGACGAGACAACAACTGCGGCGCATGCTTTCCAACCTCGGCGAACCCTACCTGGTGCTCCGAGTCGGCGTGGCCGACCCCGACCATGCTGGCCCGCCACACACACCACGCCTGTCCGCCGAGCAAGTGGTGGACATCGTCGAATCCTGACGCGGGCCGATTATTCGGTGGGCTCCCAGTTGGCTTGGTTCATCCGGCTCGGTTGGACACGCGGTGGCTCGCCGGGCATCTTCGGGTGGTCCGGCGGGTACGGAAGGTCGCCTTCGCCGCCGCGCTCGTCCCGGGCCGACCACTCGAGCAATGTCGTGATGTCGTGATGGATGTCGTCTATCGCAGCGTGCGGGTCGCCGATCTTCGCGAACCGGGCCTGCACGGTGTCGAGCGTGAACTCGTTCGGGTCGCCGACCTCGTTGAGCTCGTCCCAGGTGACCGGCGTCGAGACGGTGGCGTTGGCTCGTGCCCGTAACGAGTACGCGCACGCGATCGTACGGTCGCGGGCCATCTGGTTGTAATCCAGGAAGACCCGCTGCCCCCGTTCCTCCTTCCACCAGTTGATGGTGGCCTTGTCCGGGCGACGACGCGAGATCTCCCGGCCGAAGGCGATCGCCGCCCGCCGTACCTCCGTGAAAGTCCACTGTGGAGCGATACGGACATACACGTGCACACCGCGGCCGCCCGAGGACTTCGGGAACCCGACAAATCCCAGCTCGTCCAGGAGCCCCTTGACTTCGCGGGCGACTTCGACGGCGTCGACGAAGTCGGTGCCGGGCTGCGGATCAAGATCGATGCGGAGTTCGTCCGGTGAGTCCACATCGGAGCGTCGAACCGGCCAGGGGTGGAAGACGATGGTGCCGAGCTGAGCCGCCCAGGCCACGTGCGCGAGATCGACCGGGCAGAGCTCATCGGCCGTCCGCATGCTCGGAAACTTGATCTCGCAGCTCTGGATCCAGTCCGGGACGCCCTTCGTCGGGATCCGCTTCTGGTAAAAAGCGTCCCCGGTGTGGTCCATCCGCGTGGACAGTTTCGCGCCGGGAATCACGCCCCCCGGCCAACGCTCCAGCGTCGTCGGGCGCTCCCGTAGCGCACGGAGGATCCCGTCTCCGACGTTGACGTAGTACTGGACGACGTCGAGCTTCGTGAACCCGCGATCGGGAAAGTAGATCTTGTCTGGGTTGCTCACCCGTATCGTGCGCCCCGCGACCTCGAGCTCCGTCGCCGCCACCTTCGCCATAGCCACGACCCTAGCCTGCGGGCTTGCGACTGCGGGGCTCGCCGGCGCTCGGTCCTCGCGCTGCGCGGAAGCCTGCGATCACCCGGCTGGGTCGAGGTAACGGGCGTGGCGGTGGGTCTCCCAGAGGTGGCGAAGCATGATCAGCTTGCGCTCGAACTGCGGGTCAGCGCCCAGCAGCCGGCCGTTGTACGGTGCCGGCAGCCGTACCGTATGCCCTCCCGCCAGGTACACCGCGACGCCGAGGCGTCCGCCGCGGCGCTCGGTCCGGAGGTCCTCGATGCGCTGCCACGGCAGCAGGCCCTGCGCGAGGTCCGGTACGGGCCGGACCCCGACGTCATCGACATCGGCGCCCTCGTCCCGCCCAAAGGCGAGCGCCACGACGGCCCCTGCGGTCCCCCCGCCGATCGGCGGCACCAGCAGGGCAACCCAGAGCGGGCCCCCGACGGCGAGGGCTACGACGATCCCCACCGCGGCGCCGGCGATGCCCATCAGCGTGCCGAGGTAGGCGCCCCGACCAATCGCCTGGAGGGCGGTCGGACGCAGGTTCATGATGTGGACGGCACTTCCGCCGGCGGCCATGCCGGTCTAACGACGAACGTTCGCATCTGGTAACAGTCGCCGGCGAGCCGGCTGAGTACCGTGGTTGTCATGAGAAGCGAGCTTCCCGACACCGAACTGCCACAGACCGAGGACGAATGGCGGGTCCGATTGAGTCCAGCCGAATTCCGCGTCCTGCGCCAGGCCGGGACCGAGCCGGCGTGGACCGGGGAGTACACCGACACCAAGACCCGTGGGGTCTACCGGTGCCGGGCGTGCGGTGCGCAGCTGTTCTCCAGCGACACCAAGTTCAACTCGCACTGCGGCTGGCCATCATTTGACGACGCGCTCCCCGGCGCAATCCGGTACCTCGAGGACCGTTCGCACGGCATGGTGCGCATTGAGGTCCGCTGTGCCCGGTGTGACTCCCATCTCGGACACCGGTTCGATGGCGAGCACCTCACACCAAAGAACGCCCGCTACTGCATCAACTCCATCAGCATGACCCTCGAACCAGCCGACTAAGTCGATCATGGGGAGTACGGATCGCGCCGACTGTACCGAGATAGGCCGGGGTCTCATCCACGCCGCCCTGACATCAAGGCCTGATCGGAAGGTTCCCCCCGCCCCTCTTATGTGGACAACGAACTGTCCACAATGCTCACACAACGCGGCGCGATCCGAACAGCGCACATGCCGACACCACCTCGCCACGAGGCTCGCGTCGGTCCGGCCGCGGGAAATCGACGCGCTCATGCGCCGGTTCTTGACAGCCGCTATCCCGACGAGGCAATGACGGCACCGCAAGTACGATGGTGGCGGTATGGGCCTTCTCGAACGAGCGTCCGCTTTGGACCAGCTGAACCGTTGGTGGGCGGCGGACGCACGGGCCGGCCGCGGTCGGTTCGTCCTGGTTGAGGGTGAGGCGGGCGTCGGCAAGACGAGCCTTCTCGACGAGTTCGCCCGCCGACGCGCCGACTCGGGACGCACCGGGTCGAAGGTGTTGTGGACCGGCTGCGACCCGGCGGCAACGGATCCCGCGGATTCGGCGAGCTTGCGAGCCGAACATTCGAGCCATTCGACCCCCGCCACGTCGGGCTGGACCACGTCGCGTTCACGTGCACCGACCGAGCCGATCTCGAGGGATGGCAGAGCCGCCTGGACGAGCTCGGCATCAAGCACGGCGGAATCGTCGACGCCCACTACGGCTCGGGACTCTCGTTCAAGGACCCCGATGGCGTGGCGCTTGAGTTCTTCGCACCGCCGACGGTCTAACCATCGATCGATCGTGGTATGGGACGGCGGTCGTGGCCGCCGTCCCGTACCACGATCTTCAGGCCGTCGGCATCGGACCGGCGTCCACACAATGGACCCGGAGCGCTATTGGGCGTAGTTGCGCAGCGCACAGAGGGCTTGCATCCCATGCGGTCCCGTCGTCATCAGTCCCGAATCTTCTGGGGCGAGGCGTTGCGCACCTACGCGACAGAATGCGCCCGCGTCACCCTTGATCGATGACGCCGCCTCGGCTGGGCCGAAGCACCAGGTGCCGCCGTCCGGACCGGTGAGTTCGCAGTACACCTCGACTGGCTGCTGTCCCATGAGGGAAAACGCGTACGGCAATGTGCTGTGCCCGAGCCACGCGATGTGCCGCAGTCTGGCCGTGTCCGGGTAGTCGACGGCCAGCGGAGCGACGATGTCGAGTGCGTGCGCCCAATGCTCGGCAAGACGGGTCGTCGCCAGCGTGCGTGGCTTGAGCGACGTGGCGACCCACATCAACGGCGTCTGCGGATCGGCCTGGCGCAAGGCGGCTAGGGCGGACCGTCGGGCCGAGCGCCAACGCTCGAATGCTTTCTGCGGCGTGCTGTCATCGGCGTCGACCAGGTTGGCCATGGCGGCGTCGACACTCTCGCCCAACTCGTGCCAATCGCCCGCCCTCCGGCCACCGGCGACGCTCGCGATCACGGCCTCTTCAGTTTGCGCCAGGTGCAGCACGACGTCGGCGATTGACCAGCTGGGAGCCCCGCTCTCCATGAGCCAGGCATCGTCGGTCAACTCGGCCAGAATCGCCTCGATCTGTTCCTGCTCGGCCTCGAGGTCGTCGAAGATCTCCGTCATCGGCCAACTGTACGTGCGTCAATTGACACGACGGCTCGATCAGGCTCCGGCGTCAACCTCGTCGGCACCGGTAGACTCGCATGCGTGCCCGAAGAGTCTGCCGCTGACCGGCTCCGTCTCGCCATCGACATGTACGAGTTCGGCGAAGGCATGCAGCGCGCGCGGTTTCGACGCGAACGACCCGAAGCAACGGATGCCGAGATCGAAGCGGAAATCCAGCATTGGCTGCGCTCGCGACCTGACGCCCCGTTCGGGGACGCCGTGGGCCACGTGACGCACAGGTTCGCGTGAACCGACTCGAAGGCGCCCTTCGGCGGGCAGCGGCTGATCTCACCCGGCGTCGCCGTACGTGGGCCCTGGTCGGCGGATTCGCCGTGTCTGCCCGGGCCGGGCCGCGCTTCACAAGGGACGTAGATATCGCTGTGGCGGTCGATGACGACACCGCAGCGGAGAACCTTGTGCGCGAGCTCATCAGTGATGGCTACACGGTGTTCAGCACTCTTGAGCACGATAACGGTCGGTTAGCAACCGTTCGCCTCAGCCGCGAGGTAGACGGCGTCGGCATCATCGTCGATCTGCTGTTTGCGAGCTCCGGTATCGAACCGGAGATCGCGGCGGCAGCGGAAGCGATCGAGGTGGTGCCCGGGCTCAAGCTGCCCGTGGCGAGCGCTGGCCATCTCATAGCCCTGAAGCTCCTGGCTCGCGACGACGAATCCCGGCCGCAGGATCTTGCGGACCTGTTGGCGCTCAGGGCGACGGCGTCACCGAGTGATGAGGCGACGGCGAGATCCGCCGTTAAGCTGATCATGGATCGGGGTTTCAATCGAGGCAGAGATCTTGTCACCTCGCTGGAGAGCTTGTGGACCACGAATCGGTGAGATTGGCGCAACGCGGTGAGCTGCTTCTGTCCTGCTAGGCCAACCAGATCCGCAGTGGTCCGACGCTGACGAAGCCGGCGCGGTGCGCCGCGTCGAGCGACGCGCCCGACTCGTAGCCCACGAGGGGCAGGCCGGGAAAGAGAGCGGAGACGGCGGCGGCGGCGCTCGACCAGACCTGTTCCGGCACGGCTCCCATGACCACCATGTTCGACAGCCCGACGACGTCGTCGCTGCGGTTGGCGATGACGCCGGCCACGATGTCATCGCCGGAGCAGGCGACGAGCGCGGCGACTGACGGATGGTCGAAGACCTTGCTGGATATGTGGCGCCACGCAGGAAAGTCTGAAGCCGGGCTCCATTGAAGACCGTCCACTGTAGTTGGTGCGCGCGGCAGGTAGATCCACTCGGCGTCGAAGAATACCCGGAATCCGAGCGGATCGAGGTCGAGTGAAGCGAAGCTGTCCTTGACCGAGCACCCGTCGCCGCGCTGGACCCGGTGGAGCACGGCATCGGCCGAGGCGGCGGGCGAAAGCGTGATCGCGTCAGGATAGAAGGGAGGTGAGCGCCGGTGCGACGCCCACACCCCGTCCGCGATCGAGGTGTTGACGTCGCTCGCACGGCACGCCAGGTCACACCAGCCGGCATTGTTGGATGCGGCCGCCAGCGCCCGAGAGTCCGTCAACACGCCTTTGACACTAAGCGAAAGGTAACCGTCTGCTACAACCGGCCGAGCACGGTGTTCGCCTGCGCGATGAGCGCCTGCACCGACGGCGCGGGGCCGTTGGTCTCATCGATGAGCGCGAACCCGACAGTCCCCTTCAGAACGTAGAGCGCGCCCACGTTGACGCCGATGTCACTCAGGCTGCCCGAAATTGACTCAGCATCGTCGCCGACGCCGCTCACCTTCGTCACGGCGAGCTGGGTTCCCAGATTCTGCTCGGCCTCGGACCGGAGCTCATCCCGCGCCGCTTGGGCTTCAGCGACGCTGGCCGCACGTATAACCGCGACGATGAAGACGTTCTTGGTTTGCGCCCCGTAGGTACACCGCTTCTCGCCGTTCGGTTCAGGCGCGTCCTCTTCCTGCCCAGGGCCGAACGCGGCACCCGTGAGCGCGGATGCTTCCTGCTGGGTCACGAGCTCGCACGGGCCGAGGTTGGCCGGCGCACCGACGGCAGTAGCGGCCGTTGTCGCGCTGCCCGATGGGGCTGGCCCAGTCTGTGTCGGATTGGGGTCCGGCTGGTCCGACTTGCTGCACGCGGTGAGCGTCACCGCGAGCATCGCCGCCACTCCGACGATCCGCATCGATCTCATCGACGTCTCCTTATGAGCGTGGTGTTTGATGACATCCGGCTCGCGCCGCCCATGGCGCGCCCGTACTGCGCAGGATCCGCTCGAACGCGACGCCGGCCCGATCGGTCACCTGGCGCACTGTCGTGATTGGACCTTCGAACAGGCAGAGCACGACCTCGTCGTCGACGATGAGCATTGATCCGAGATAGCGGATGGGTTCGCCTTGCCGGGCGAGCTCGGCCACAGACTCCTGGATCCGGCGTTCGAGCTCGCGCAGGTCGTCGTCTCGTACCCCGGACCAGTAGCACTCCGCGACGTAGCTGTGCCCGACCGCCCTGGCCATGACTGGACGCTAGATTCGCGCCGCTGTCGAGGAATCAGGAGATCCCCTACGTCTCGCCGCGTTCCCCCTCGCTCGCGAGCCGCTTGGCCAGCGTGGCCCGAGAGCGCACGCCGAGTTTGCGGTAGACGCGCGTGAGGTTGACTTCGACGGTCTTCGGGCTCAGGAACATCCGATCTGCGATCTCCCGGTTCGTCAGCCCGTCCGCCGCCAGGGAGGCGATCGTCCGTTCCGTCGCGGTGAGGCCGGTCGGCGCAAGCCGCTGCGGGATCCGAGCGAGCTCCGCGCGGGAGCGCTCGGCCCATACCGGCGTATGAAGCTCGTCAAACGCGTCGAGCGCGGCCGTCAGCGCCTCGCGGGCGAGCCGTTTCTCCTTCCGCCGGCGGTGGATCTGGCCGATGACGAAGACGGTTCGCGTGCGCTCAAAGGGCATGGGAAGGCCCTCGAACAACGAGAGGGACCGTTGCGCTGCCTCGAGCGCGTCATCGAGCTGGCCGTGCGCGGCGCGCACCAGGGCGCGGCAGCGGGCGGCCGCGGCCAACGACCACTGCCCTTGCGAGCTCGCGGCCTCGTCCTCGAACCGCTCGAGTACCTCAAGGGCCTCGTCCAGGTGACTCGCGGCAACGAGGGCCTCGATGAGGTCGCTCGCGTGCGCGCAAACTCGCGGGTCGCGGATGCCGGCCCTGCGCTTGGCTGCCTCAACGAGTCCGAAGTGGACGACCGCGCCCTCGAATTGACCTCTGGCCATGGCCGTCATGCCGGTGGCGAGCCGGGCGGGAGCCTCGTCCAGGCCGACGGTCGGGTCGGTCGCGGCCATCTCGAGCACCCGCGAGGCGTTTGCGTCCGCTTCGTCAAGACGGCCGAGCATGGCGAGCGCCACGGCGTGAAATCCAACCTCCCACGGAGTCCCGCCCTTACCACCGGTCTCTTCGCTGCGCGCGATCGCTTCCCCAGTCAGCTCCAAGGCGGCTCCGAATCGCCCGGCCATGATCTGTGCCTCGGCCATCCATCCGAGGATCGCCGGCAGGATCGACCGGCTTTCGACGGCGGCCCGTTCGTAGAGGCCACGCAACACGTCGAGTCCATCGTCGATGCGGCCCGAGTATGTCAGCAGCCGACCGATGAGGTCGTCCCCGCGCGGGGCCGTCCGCACCGGAGGAAAGCGCCGGGTCGGGCCGGGATCGAGTCCGTCGAGTCGGTGCAGATGGATGCCGAGACCCGCGTAGAACTCGGCTTCGACCAGCGCCGCCTGAACGTGGAATGTGACATCGGGATCTACGGCCGAGATCAGACTGACGGACGCGAGCCCGCGCCGGGCGAGGTCGAGCTTGCGCGCGACGTCGTCGTCCGAGAGGCGCGAGAGCATCTCGTACACCTCCGCCTGGAGCGACGGATCTGCCGCGGACTCCTCGGCCGCCTGCTTTCCGTACTCCACGGCGCGTCCTAGCATGCCCGACAACCTCGTGACGTACATGAGGTGATACAGCGCCCGCGCCCTGATCAACCCCGCTGGAAGCTCCGCCGCCAGAGCCTCGAGCTCCGAGATGGCGCCGGGGGCGTCGCCCGCGCTGTACAAGAGGCGGCCGAACGCGACCCGGCGCAGGGCAAGGGCTTCGGCGTCGGTGGACGGTGTCAGGCGGCACGCCATCCGGAGCAGGTCCGCGGCCGCGTCGGGAGCGCCCCGGCGCCACGCCTGTTCGGCCGCTCCCTCGAGCGCGACCGCGACGTGGGGGTCCGGTCCGGGCGCGGCCGTGGCGAGATGTCGAGCGCGTTCCTCCAGATCGTCCGTCAGCACAGCCACGGCTCGGTGCAATTCGCGCTTGCGGGCCGCCGGGATCGATCCGTACGCGGCCGCGGCGAGAACCGGATGCGAGAATCGGATCCGGTCATCCTCGAGCAACAGGATGCCGCTGCGGCCCGCGGTCGCCAAGCATTCGGGCAGATCCAGCGCCGCCGGGTCGAGGCGGCGCAGCAGATCCACCGTGGGAGCGCGCGGAACCGTTGCCAGCGCCACCGCCTCCCGGACGCCATCGGGCAGTTTGGCGATCCGAGACCGCGCGAGCGCGACGACGTCCGCCGGGAGCGAGCCCTCGAGATCTTCCGTGGACCGCACACCGCCGAAGGCCCGGGCGAGCTCCAGTGCGTGGAGCGGGTTTCCCGCCGACAGTTCCGTGATGCGAACGACCCGTGGCCATGCAGGCACCCAGCCGAGCGCCCGGCGCAGGATCCGCGACATCTCGCTGGGACCGAGCGCCTGCACCGTCACCGAGTCGAGGCGTCCAGCGGGCATGTCACGGGCAAGCTCCCTCTGCCAGTCCACCGGTTCATCGTGTCCCGTCCTGGTCGACAAACCACCTCTGCTCCGGACGATCGCGATGCGAACGGCCGTGCCGGCTAGGCGACGCACGACGAAAGCGATGGTCTTGGCGGTCGGCTGGTCCAGCCACTGCGCGTCGTCAACCGCGACCAGCACGGGCTGGGCCGCGCCGACGGCTCGGACGGCGGCGACCGTCGCGACGCCGAGTGACAGGCGGTCGAAGGCTCCTTCCGGCTCCTCCATGCGCAGGATCATCTTGAGTACGCGAGCCTGTGGCGCCGGCAGGCAATCGATGACGTTGGTGCCGATCCCGCTGAGCAACTCGACCAACCCAACGTACGAGAGATCCATCTCCGACCGCGTCGGCCGGCACAACAGGATGGCGTATCGCCGATCCCGCGCGAGTGCGAGCAGCTCGTGGAGCAGCGTGGTCTTTCCGATGCCCGGCTCGCCATCGATGAGCAGCGCCCGGGGTTCGCTGGTCGCATCGGCCAGGAACGCGTCGAGGGCACCGATCTCTTCGGTCCTGCCCACGATCGCGTGCACGTTACCTCGCCCCCAGGGCCTATCCAAGCGGGCCTATCCGAGTGTGTGGCCTATCCGAGTATGTGGCCTATCCGAGTATGTTGACGGCTCGGGCCACTACGAGGGCGACCGTGACCAGCGAGACGCACGACTGGGCCAGCATGGCCATCTTTGCCCACCGGGACAGCGGTAGTGTGTCGGTTGGACTGAACGCCGTCGCATTGGTGAACGACAGGTACAGGTAGTCGAGGAATCCCGGCTCCCATTCGTTGTTGGCGAGTTCCGGCGTCTGCATCTGGGCGAACTGGAAGTCGGGGTACGGGTTCGTGCCCTTGGCGCGAGCCACCGGGCCGCCGCGGTCGAACTCCCAGTACCACAACGCGAAGACGATGACGTTGGTGGCCCAGATCGCCGCTCCGTACGCCAGAAGCTGGCCGGCGGGTTCCGGCTCCGTGCCGTTGATCAGTCCGTCGACGAGGTGGACGGCCGTCCATACATTGGCGAAGGTCGCCACCGCGACCAGAGTCAGGCTCCCGGCTCGGACGATCTGATGGTCCCGGCTGATGCGCCGAGGATTGGCCGCTACCAAGAGAGCCAGAAGCACCAACTCGATGCTCGGCAGCAACCAGATTGGATTGACCACCAGTCGGGACGGCACCACCAGCTGCAGGCCGATCGCGGCCAACACGGTTGCGGTGACCGGCCAACGTGGCTCGCCATCGGTGCGCCGCCGCCAGGCCGGAACCGCCTGTGGTCCAACGCGGAGCGCCCGCAGTGCGGTCCCCTCAACCATCTGTTCGATCTTGGCGAGGTGCTCGCTCAGATGAAGATCCAGCGCGCGATGGAGCGCCGCCGACAGCTCGGAATGCGCCTGTTCACCCGCCGGAGACGGCACGGGCTTTGGATCAGCCTGCCCCTCGGCCCGCATCGCGGGGACCGCCAGGGCCTCGGCCAACTCGTGTGGCGGGGTCATGTGAGACGCCGCGTCGGTCACACCTGAGCTGTCGGTGTCCTCCACGCCGACCATTGTGCCCGGCCCCTACACAACCTAGGTAGATCCCGAAGTTTCCCCTTGGGGCAAACTCGGTGACCGGCGGCGTTGACCTGAGGCCGGCACAGCACTTCGTGCGCGAGTCCGAGGCCGACGTCGCCCATCACCGTCCACATAGGAGCAACAGGCGCGCTGAACCCATGGCCGCTCACCCGGTCGCCGCCCGCTTCACGATGCCCGCGAGCCAGTCCCTTCGGATCCAGCCGCTAAACGGCCGAACCACGAGCCAGTAGCCGGCGAAGGCTCGCCGGGCCCGGGCGTCGGTGAGGTAAACCCGGGTCTCGGTGGTGAGCTGACCGCCGTACACACGGAAGTTGAATGCCATCTTGGCGTAGCGCGCCTCGACGAAGTCGACAAATCTGCGGGAGTCCACAGATCTCTGATCGTCCACAGAGGACTTGGACCCGTCCAGCGGCACGAGGTGCCCGCGCGGACTCCACGGCCGGCCGATTCCGGCGTACACGATCTCGTTCGATCCGCGGACAAGTTCGGTGAACCCGATCCCGGTCATGCCGCCGATGACCGTCGCTCCCGGCATGCGCCGACCGCCGGCCCGTATCCGCATCAGGATCCGCAACGCACCGACCTCGTCCCACGTCAGCTCTTCGGCCATCCGCAGCAGGGTGGCGGGATCGGCATTGGTGCGCCGTCGATGGCGCTCCCGCCAATGCCAGGCCGGCAGCATGTCATCGATGAGCACGAGATCCAGCGTACGTCCTGGTGATTGCGTCGCTGCCGTAAAGTGGTGTGGAACTCGTGGCAGTCCTGCATGTGACGACTCAGGAATGTGATCGTGGATAGCGCTTATAAGAGTTACGTGCAGGAATTGTTGGTCGGTGATATCCGCTTTGTCGTGCCGCCCTTCCAACGCCGGTACGTGTGGACCGGCGCCGAGTGGCGCCGGCTCTGGGACGACATTCAGAACACGGCGACCGACCCCGCTGGGGCGCATCACTTCCTCGGCCCGGTTGTCTTTTTACGCAACAACGGCACGAACGCGGCACAGAGGGTCCTCGGGGTCGTGGACGGCCAGCAACGCCTGATCACCGTCCAGTTGCTCGCCGCGGCCTTCAGGGATGTCGCGGCCGCCCGCGGCCTACACCAGATCGCTCAGCGGGCCGCCGCATTCACGATCGACGAGGCCACCGATCGGGCAGCCCAGTCGAGGCTGACGCCCGCCCTGGCCGACCGGGTGGACTTCCGGGCGACGATGTCGGCCGGCAGCGTCAAAGGCGTTCAGACGATCTACCCGTCCGGTGGGTTGCCGCCGATCGCGCAGGCCTACCGGTTCTACGCCCAGCGGATTGCCGTGGTCGCCGACGCCGCCGGAAAGCGAGCCCGTGACGTGCTCACCAAGCTGCTCGACGCCCTCGGTCGTGCGGTCTACCTCGTTGTGATGGAACTCGGTGAACGCGATGACCCGCAGGCCATCTACGAGCGGCTGAACTCGGGCGGCGCCATTTTGCGCCCTTCCGACCTTATCCGCAACCATGTGCTGCACCAATGCGAGCGGCAGGGACTGTCGCAATTGGACATGTACGACCGGTACTGGGCCGACTTCGACGACGGGCTGTGGCTGGCCGGGCCGTCGCCGCAATCCCCGAACCGGCTCGACCGGTTGCTGCGCATGTACCTGATCATGGAGGATCGGGCCGACGTGCCGCCGACGAATCTCTTCGCGCGTTTCCGCACCTACATCGCACGCCACCAGGGTCGGCTGGCCGAAACGCTCGCGCGGATCGCTCGATACGGGCAGGTCTTCGATCGCCTGGACACCGGTGAGGGCCTCGAGCCGTACGAGACCGAGTTCCTCGAACGACTGCGGGTCATCGACTCCACCGTGTTCACGCCCGTGCTGCTGTATCTCTTCGGTGAGTACGACGCAGAACGCCGGCGTCCGGCCCTGGGCGTGCTGGAGTCGTTCCTGCTCCGGCGACACGCATGCGGGCTGTCGCCGGCCAGCCATGGCGGCCTGGTGCCGCACCTGCTCAGAGCCTTGACACCCGATGCCGAGCCGGGCCCGGCCCTGCGCGATCACCTCGCCGCCGTCACGGGCAAGGATCGGTGGCCGCGGGATGCCGAGGTTCTTGAACTGGCGCCGCGGAGATCGATCTATGCCGACCGGCGGACGAAGCCGGCCCAGATGCTTCTTCTCCTTGCGGAACGGCAACTGGCGGGGCCGGATGCTCGAGTGCCCGTGGTCAGCGACGACCTCACCGTCGAGCACCTGCTGCCGCAAGGGTGGCGGGCGGAGGGCTGGCCGATCGACGAGCGTGATTCGCGTCAGGTCAGTCAGGAGCAGCGCGACCGGGACAGCCTCGTGCACACGATCGGCAACCTGACGGTCGTCCCGGGGGCGTTGAACCGCGAGTTGGCCGACCGGCCATGGGCCGAAAAGGCACGTCTGCTCGTGACGAGTCCATTCCGGCTCAACCAGGAAGCGCCCGCGAACTTCGGAACCGCCGCCTCAATCCGGGCCCGCGGTGAGAGCATCGCCGGCCTCCTGTGCGCCGCGCTAGTGGCGCCGCCGGTGATTGCCGTGCCGGAACAACGCCGGCCCGCGAGGTCTCGCCGGAAGGCGGCCGCCGCCGTCCGTCAGGAGGCGGACCCCTCGCCCGTGAACGTCGACGATGAACTGGCGGTCGACACCGAAGCGTTGCCGGAATCCGAACTGCCGGTCGGGGGCGACGGCGATGTCGGTGAGGTCAGAGAAGACGACGAGGTCGCGGACATCGCCAAGCGCCGGCGCGGCTACAACGCACAGATCCGCGACGCGATCAGGGAGGCCGGCGGAGCGCTGACGTACCTGGAGATCGCGGCCGCGGCGGCCATCGCCCACGCGAATGCCGTGCCGGCGAAGACCGTTAAATACCTCCTCGACACGTGGGCCGTGCCGGGCGTCCAACCGACCACAAAGGACGGTCTTAGAGCGGGCGTGCTCAAGCCAAACCGCCGTCCGGCGAGGCCAGAACCCGACGAGGCGTAGCGGATCGCGGGTTGCCATTACCTGCCGTTACCGCCACCATCTCGGGGATGAACTCGACCGGACCGCTCGCGGGTCTGCGTGTGCTCGACCTGACGTCGGTCGTGATGGGACCGCTGTGTACCCAGATGCTGGGCGACCTCGGCGCCGACGTGATCGTCATCGAGCGCATCGGCGGGGACGCGAATCGGGTGATGGGTGCCGGACCGCACCCTGAGCTCTCGGGCACCGCCTTGAACCTCATGCGGAACAAGCGTTCCGTCGATGTTGATCTGCGCACACCGGAGGGCCAGGCCGCGGTCCGCGAGTTGATCACAACGTGTGATGCTTTGGTCACCACGATGCTGCCGAGATCATTGACCCGGCTCGGCCTTACGTACGACGACGTCGCGGCGATCCGGCCCGACATCGTCTACGCCCAGGCGCAGGGCTTCCCGCTCGGCAGCGACCGGGCCAATGACCCCGCCTACGACGACGTCATCCAGGCGGCGACCGGCGTGGCCGACATGATGGCCCGGCTGCATGGCGAGCCGACGCTCGTACCGAGCATCTTCGCCGACAAGGTCTGCGGCCTCATGCTGGGTCAGGCCGTGCTGGCCGCGCTGCTGTATCGGCAGCGGACAGGGCTTGGTCAGCACGTCGAGTTGCCGATGGTCGAGGCGATGCGTTCCTTCATGCTGGTCGAGCATGGCGCGGCGGCCATCGCCGAGCCGCCGGTCGGACCCGTTGGCTACCAGCGCATTCTCACCCCGGAGCGGCGACCGCAGCGCACCGCCGACGGATGGATCGGCATCCTCCCCTACTCTCGGGAACACTTTGAGGCCCTGTTCACACAGGGAGACGTCGGCGACCTCGTCGACGTGGCTCGTTATGCCGACGCTCGCAGTCGCATCGTGCATGCCGACCTGCTGTACCGAGCGGTGCGCAGCGTCGTCGCCAGCAGACCCACGGCCTATTGGCTCGAGTTCTGTTCGCAGAACCAGATCCCGGCCTCGGCGATCGTCTCGCTCGACGACCTGGTGGCCGACCTCCCGGTCGTTCGACATCCGGTAGCCGGCACATACCGCCATATCCCGCCGGCGGCACGGTTCTCGATTACCCCACAACAACTGCGACGGCCGGCCCCGCTCGTCGGCCAAGACACCGCCGACGTGCTCTCGTCCACTGTGGATTGATTAGTGGATCTTGTTGGAAGGAACCTTGGAGGCGCTGGGTCCGATCGTCAACGGGCTCTGCTCAATCATGAGTATCTGCGAGGAACTGGCGTGCTACGCCGACCCCAAGCCGGCGCCGGGTGATGGACGGCCGTCGTCCGAACCGTCGCCGTGTCCGGGACCGAGTGGTCCGGCGCCAGGCTCGTCGTACTTCATTGAGATAGAGGTGCCACCTGAGATACAGGTGTCACCGACCGTCGAGGGCAGTCCAGGTTCCGGCGAGTCGGCGGATGGCACGTCCAGCCTTGCCCGCCGGGTGGCAACCCGAGCACATCCTCATGATCGTTAGGCGCCGTTTTGATGATCACTGCCAGCCGAACGGTTGGCGAGGCATGCTAACCATTGGTTCGGCCCGTCGCGATCACCGTTTAAACGGACGACCGGCCCCGCGAGATCATCGGAAAATTGCGACAACTCGTTGGATTGTTGCAAAGTGTCGGACGGGTTTCTTGGGGTTGCCGGCGTGACTGATGTTTTGGTGGAGGCGATCGGCCTCCGCAAGCAGTACCCGCCCCGCGATCGCACCTCGACGGGATTGCCGCCACGGTCGAGAGGTGGAACTTCATCCGCCGGGAGTACGACTACTGGTGGCGCCAGTACCAGCGCCGCTGGCGCGGCACGGTCGTCATCAACGTCGCCAACCCCGTCCTGTTCCTGATCGCCATCGGCGCCGGCATCGGTCGCCTGGTCACGCCGTCGGCCGATACGCCCGCCGCGGCGGCGCTCGGTGGGGTCACGTACCTGGCCTTCTTTGCCCCGGGGATGCTCGCCGCCGCCTCCATGCAGAACGGCATCATCGAGGGCCTCCAAGTCGTTCGGAGCCGGATGTCCGACAGCCCGTACCAGCCGGCGATCACCTCACCGCTGGAGCCGAGCGACATCCTCTGCGGACACGTGCTCTACATGGCGGTGCGAGTCGCCATGAGCGCGGCGGCGTTCCTTGTCGTGATGGTGGCGATGGGTGCCGCGCACTCATGGCTCGTGCTGCTCACCTTGCCCGCGGCGACACTCACCGGGCTGGCGGTCGCCACACCCACCGCCGCGTGGGGGGCCACAGTGGACGATCCGGGCCGGGTGGGCGACCTGTTCAAGTGGGTCGTCATGCCGATGTACCTGTTCTCCGGGACCTTCTTCGCCACGGAGCAACTACCGGGCTGGGTGCAGCCGCTCGTCGAGGTGACGCCGTTGTGGCACGGCGTGCAGCTGTGTCGCACCCTCAGCCTGGGCACGGCGCCTGGCTGGGTAGCGCAGTCCACATTGGATATCTGGGTGTCGTGACGGCGGTGGGACTCATTCTGGCCCGTCGCACATTCGCCAAGAACCTGCACAAGTAGGGAAGAGGAGTCCGTGGCCCATCTGATCGTTCTGCGCCACCTCTGGGTACTCCGGCGCAACCGGCCGTACTGGCTCGTCGTGAACGGTGTCTTCGAGCCGTTCCTCTACCTCATGTCGATCGGAGTCGGCATCGGTCAGCTCGTGAGCCTCCCGCCCGGTTCGGGGCCGCCCGGCACCAGCTATGCCGCGTTCGTCGCTCCGGCGCTGCTCGCTACGGCCGCGATGAACGGGGCCTTCAACGAGGCGGTCGGCGGCTTCTGGTTCCGGCTGCGATTCGAAAAGGTCTAGCAGTCGATGCTTACCACGCCGATGACGGTGCTGGACCTGTGCGTGGGCGAGGTCGCGGCGATGACCCTGCGCGCCACCGCCGCGGCAACGTGCTTCCTCGGAATCGTCGTCGCGTTCGGCATGGTGCAGTCGTGGTGGGCGCTGCTGGCGATTGTGTCGATCGTGCTGATCACGTTCGCCTTCGCGGGGGCAGGCATACTCGTCGCGACGATCGTCAAGGAATTCCACCAACACCAGTACATCCAGCTCGTGATGCTGCCGATGTTCCTGTTTGCCACGACGTTCTATCCGTTGTCGGTGTATTCCAAGCCATTGCAGATCGTGGTCGCCTGCCTGCCGCTCTACCAGAGCACGGAGCTGTTGCGCGGGTTGGCTCTCGGCGATCTGGGCCCGGGCCTGGCGTGGGCCGCGGCCTACCTGGCCGTGATGGGCATCGGCGGGCTGTGGCTCGCTAACCGCCGGCTGCCGAGGATCCTGCTCGGCTAAAGGCCTGCTAGTTGGGATCGCTCCCAACGCATCCCCACTGGGGGCGTTCATTTGATTCATACCGGTGAGCGTGCGACCGGCGGAAGCCGGCACAATGTCGGTCATGCTTGCCCTCGCGACGCGCTACCGCCGACCCACCACGGTCGCCCTTGGTATCCTCGCGGGACTGTGCCTCCTGCTGGTCGCGGCGGCGTTATGGAACCCGTGGCGACTCACCGCGCTCTATCCGCTGGCCGGCACCGGAGGCGCGATCGCGGTGCTGACGCTGGCCGGAGCGTTGGTGGCGATCGCGGGCCTGGTCAGGCTGGCCGAGACCGGCCGTCGAGCATTGATCGGGCTCGTGGTGGGGCTGGTCGCCGTACCGGCGTTGTGCGTCGGCGTACCGGTCATCGCATTCGACGGCGCGTTTCGGGACCGGAAGGTCACCGCGGTACGGGTGCTGGCGACGTCACCCGCCGGTGGCTACTCGATCGTTGCCGTGACGCTCACGGCGCCCGCCGGCGCCGACGCTCCGATCCAGCTCCTGGTACGAAGCCGCCGGTTGCTGTTGAGCCGGGAAGCGGCGACCCCGATCGCGCAGTGCCCGCATGACGCGTTCGCCGATGATCTGCCACCGGAGTCGGTGCGCTTCACCAGCGAGAACATGGTGGCGTTGCCCATTGAGGGCGCCTCCACGGTCACCGTAACGTTTGATCCTGACTCGCTGCAGCCCGCCCGTACGGTCGCGATGTGCTCCGCTTGAGCCATGCTGCCGGGGTGCTGTCTCGTCATTGCCGGGCGTCGAGTGCCTCCGCCTCGTCCATGGTCGGCGCGGTGCCGCCCAGATGAGCCGGCTGCCACCAGGAATCGTCGGGGCCCTGCGGCGCTTGCGGGTATGTCCTTTGTAGTCCGTCGAGCAGCAGGCCCATCCGTTGCCGCAGCTCGGCTGTGACCGCGTCGCCGTTGTCCCGAGCCGCGACAGTCATGGGTTCGCCCACGGCCACGGACACGGGGACGTGCCGGCGGGTCACGCTACGAGGTCGCCCCTTCGTCCACATGCGCTGAGACCCCCAGACGGCCATGGGGATCAGCGGCACGCTGGCGGCCGCGGCCATGCGGGCGGCCCCGTTCTTGCAGTCCTTGATGGTGAAGGAACGGCTGATCGTCGCCTCGGGGAACACGCCGACGACCTCACCGTCCTTTAGGGCGGCCAAGGCCTGCCGGTAGGACGAGAGCCCGGCATCGCGGTCCACCGCGATGTGGTGCATGCCGCGCATCAGCGGACCGGAGATCCGGTGGTCGAAGACCGATTTCTTTGCCATGAACCGGACCAGACGCCGCGACGGGCGAGCCGCCCAGCCGCAGAAGATGAAGTCGAGATAACCGACGTGGTTGCACGCGATCACCGCCCCGCCGGTGGTCGGGATCCGCTCCGATCCATCGACAGTTATGTTTACGTCCAGCGCCCAGAACGCCGTCCTCGCGATCGCGATCACGGGTGGATACACCAGCTCCGACATGGCTCACACCGTAGCCTGTCCGACCGGGCGGGACTCTAGGGCAGTGCCCCCACTATCTCGGCCACGGGACGGCGGCGGCCGGTGAAGAACGGCACCTCCTCGCGGACATGCCGTCGAGCCCTAGACGCGCGCAGGTCGCGCATCAGATCGACGATCCGCTGCAGCTCGTCGGCCTCGAAGGCGAGGATCCACTCGTAATCGCCGAGCGCGAACGCGGCCACCGTGTTCGCCCGCACATCCGGATAGCCCCGAGCTTGCAGGCCGTGCTCGGCCAGCATGTCGCGGCGTTCCTCATCGGGAAGCAGATACCACTCGTACGACCGGACAAAGGGATAGACACAGACGTATGCCTTGGGCTCCTCGCCGGCCAGGAAGGCGGGGATGTGACTCTTGTTGAACTCGGCTGGACGGTGCAGGGCCGCGCTGGACCAGACGGGCGCGAGATGAGAGCCGAGCTTGGTGCGGCGCAGTCGGCCGTACGCCTCCTGCAGTACGTCCGCGGACGGCGCGTGCCACCACACCATGAGGTCGGCGTCGGCCCGCAGCGCGGATACGTCGTACGTGCCGCGCACCACGACGTCCTTCGACGCCAGTTGCTCGATGAGCGCGTCCACCTCGCCGGCTAGGTCGTCGCGCAGCGCCGTCCCGAGCGGAGTGGCGGCGCGAAAGACCGACCACATCGTGTAGCGGATGCTCGCGTTGATCTCCCGCATCGTGGCCGGACTGGGTTTGGTCATGGCGACATCATTTCACCGGTACGGTCTGCGCCACCGAGCGCCGCCCAGACCGCTTCGGCCGCGGCCTGGCCCGACCGCACGCAGGCCGCGATGCCCACCCCGTCGTGGGCCGCGCCGGCGATCGCCACGGTCGGCGGTAGGGCGCGTCGCGCGGCAGCGACCCGGGCCACGTGGCCCACGCCGTACTGCGGCAATCCGCCGCCCCATCGGTTGACCCGGGCCGCGCGCGGTTCCCCGATCGTCATGCCAAGTAGCCGGGCCAACTCTTCACGTACCACCTCGATCAGAGCCGGATCGGTCTGTTGCAGCGTCGACTCTTCTCCGCGGCGGCCAATCGAGGCGCGAACCAACACCGTCTCGCGAAGGCCCGGCCACTTCGTCGAGAAGAAGGTGGCCGCCTTCACCGTGTAGCCCTGACCGGCGGGCACCAGAAAGCCCGAGAGCTCCGGCAGGACGGTACCCAGGGGCAGGGCGAGGGTGACGAGGGCCACGCTGGCGTACTCGAGCCGTCCGACCTCGGCGGCCACGCCCGGGTCGATTCCGTCGAGGAGGCGCGCCGCGGGTGCGGCCGGTGCGGCGAGGACCACGGCATCGGCCTCCACGGATGCAGTGTTTATCGTGGGCCCCACGGTCAGAGCCCAGGATCTGCCGGTACGGCCGAGCGCCCGCACGGTCTGGCCGAGGCGCACATCGGCGGCCGCCGCTTCGGCCACCGCCGCCACGAACCGGCTCAGTCCACCGTGGACACTGGCGAAGACCGGCGTCCCGGGCGGGCGAGGTGCCAGGGCCACCGCCCGACGTACCGCCGCCGCGAGCGTGTGCTCTTGTTCGGCCGCGCGGTGCAGGCCAGGCATCGTCGCGGCCAGGGAGAGCTCGTCGGCCCGGCCCGCGTATACCCCGCCGAGCAACGGATCGACCAATCGGTCCACTATCTCGTCGCCCATCCGCGGTCGTACCAGTGCTCCCACCGCGATGTCGTCACCTGGGCCGAGTAGTGGCCCGCCGTCGTCGCGGTCGTCGTCCCTGACGGCGGCCACATCACGTACCGCGGCCGGATCGGCGGGCACGCCCATGACCGTTCCGGCCGGAATCGGCCGAAGCGCGCCGTCGAGGGCCAGGGCCGCTGGAACGCCAGCCGGGTGAACGAGGTCGTCGCCGAGTCCGACGCGGCGGGCAAGCGTCAGCGCCGCGGAGTCGCGGCCCTGGTCGAGCATCAGGAACGTCTCGGCACCGGTCTCCACCGGCTGCCCGGCGAACGGCTCAGTGTGGATCCTTCCGCCGAGCCGGTCGGAACGTTCCAGCACGGTCAGCTCTGCGTCGGGGCCGCCCAACTCACGCAGGCGCTGCGCGGCGGCGAGCCCGGCGATGCCACCGCCCACGATGACAACCCGTCGTGTCACGGCACTATCGAACCTCGCGACCAAGTCCGGGCCGCTCGCGGGGTCGCGGCACTCACATGGCAGCGTTGCTCCCATGGATGCTCCCGTTGCCGTCATTACCGGTGCCGCCCAGGGAATCGGTGTGCGCATCGCCGAGGTGCTGGCCGAGGACGGCTACCGCCTGGCCCTGTTCGACTTGCAACCGATCTCCGGCTTCGACGACGCGGTGCAGGTCACCGGAGACGTCACCGACGAGGCGGCGGTGGCCACACTGGACAGCGCGGTGCACGACGCGTACGGCCGGGTCGACGTGCTGGTCAACAACGCCGGCATCGCGTGCATCAGCCCGGCGGAGCAGACACCCGTCGCGCTGTGGCGGCAGGTGCTCGACGTCAACCTGACCGGTCCGTTCCTGCTCTGCCAAGCGTTAGGACGGAGGATGCTGGCCCGGCGTTCGGGGTCGATCGTGAACATCGCCTCGGTGGCAGGGCTGATGGGAGTCGCCGATCGCGCCGCGTACAACACCAGCAAGCACGGCCTGATCGGACTGACCCGCACGCTCGCCGTGGAGTGGGGCGGGCGCGGCGTCCGGGTGAACGCGGTCTGTCCGGGCTGGGTCAAGACACCGATGGACGACGCTTCGCAGGGCGAGGGCGCCTACGGCGACGCGGACATCACCGATCACGTGCCGTTAGGCCGGTTCGCCACGCCCGATGACGTGGCACAGGCGGTAGCGTTCCTCGCCGACTCGTCGCGCAGCGGGTTCGTCAACGGCGCCGCGCTCTCCGTCGACGGCGGATGGCACTCGGACGGGTCGTGGCAATCGCTCCGGCTCGGTGCGCGGTCGCGCCTCACATGACGTTGCGGTGACGTTCGCTGGGCGGAATCACTCGTGTGGGACACATGTCGGTCATGCGGGTCTCTTCTTCGGCCCGAGTCGCACCCGCGATCTGTTCGCCGTAGGTAGCGTGGTCGTGGATCGGCATGCTGCTCGGCAACCCCGCATGCTGCTCGGCAACCCCCGGCCTAGACAACGGAGGGCGGATGACTTCACAGGCGGTGCTGAGCCCTTTGACGAGGGCCGCCGTCTTTCTCGTGTTGACGGTCGATCCGGGAGGCGAATCGCGGGTGCGCGACCTCCTGCCTGACCTGTCGGGGTTGCAACGGGCAGTCGGTTTTCGGGCGCAGGAAGACACACTGAGTTGCGTGACCGGGATTGGTTCGCAGGCATGGGACCGGCTCTTCGCGGGGCCGCGCCCCGCCGAGCTCCACCCCTTTCGCCAGCTCGTCGGTCCGGTCCATCGCGCGGTTTCCACACCGGGCGACCTCCTCTTCCACATCCGGGCCCAACGACCGGATCTCTGCTTCGCGCTCGCGTCAGAGATTATGGATCGGGTGCGGAGAGCGGTGACCGTGGCTGATGAGATATACGGATTTAAGTACTTTGACGTACGAGATCTGCTCGGCTTCGTCGACGGGACCGAGAACCCAGTCGGCCCAGCTGCGAGCCACGCCGTACTGATCGGGGCGGAAGAACCGACATTCCGCGACGGGAGCTACGTCATCGTCCAGAAGTACGTACACGACCTGGAGGCGTGGAACGCCCTGCCGGTCGAGGCCCAGGAATTGGCGATCGGTCGCACGAAGCTCTCGGACATCGAATTGGACGACAGCACGAAGCCACCTGACTCCCACGTCGCGCTGACGACAATTGTGGACGCCGACGGAACAGAGCGCGAGATCCTGCGTGACAACATGCCGTTCGGTTCCGTCGGCCGTGGCGAGTTCGGAACTTACTTCATCGGGTACGCCCGGACGCCGTCTGTCACAGAGCGGATGCTCGAGCGGATGTTCTTGGGCAGTCCACCGGCGGCTCACGATCGCATCCTCGATTTCTCCACCGCCGTCACGGGGACCCTGTTCTTCGTTCCGAGTGCCGACTTCCTTGACGATCCGCCGGGCCCGGCCGTCGGTCAGGTACCGGGTCTGGTTGAGGGCGAGACGCGAATCGATCCTTCTTTAAGCGCGCACGCTGAACACCCTCGGCCAGCGTCACAGTCGTTGGGAATCGGCGACCTCAAGGGAAGCGACGTTCGATGAACAACCTGCATCGTGAACTGGCGCCCATCTCCGGTACCGCATGGGCCGACCTCGAAGAAGAGGGCCGCCGGACGTTCAAGCGTCACGTAGCCGGACGCCGCCTGGTCGATTTCGCTGGGCCGCTCGGCGAGTCATTCTCGGCCGTCGGCACCGGACACCAACAGATCGTCGATGCGGGCGCAGAGGGCGTCGTCGCGCACACCCGCCGCGTCCAGCCGGTCGTGGAACTGCGCGTCCCATTCACCGTCGACCGACAGCAGGTCGAGGACGTCGAACGCGGCGCCAAGGACGCTGATTGGCAACCAGTCAAAGACGCCGCCCGGCAGCTGGCCTTCGCCGAGGACAGGACAATCTTCGAGGGCTTTCCCAACGCAGGCATTACCGGCATTCGGGCGAGCCTGTCGAACCCGCCGATCACGTTACCGACAAGCGTCAGGGACTATCCGGCCGCTATAAGCCAGGCTGTCGCCGCATTGCGACTGGCCGGTGTCGCCGGTCCATACGCACTGGTGCTCAGCGCCGACGCCTACACCGCTATCGACGAGAGCACCGATGATGGTCACCCGGTCCAGGAACACATCGCCCGCCTGGTCGACGGCGACCTCGTCTGGGCTCCGGCCATCGATGGCGCGTTCGTGCTGTCCCGGCGCGGCGGCGACTTCGAATTGCACATCGGCCAAGACCTCGCCATCGGCTATCTGGCACACGACAACGCGAACATTGAGCTGTACTTCCAGGAGTCGCTGACGTTTCTCGTGTACACGAGCGAAGCCGCGTGTGCGCTTCCGCGAAGCCGCCGCTGATCTCGGGCTACCGTGGGGGACTCAAGCCAAGCTCCTGGTTACCGATTCGGCATCGGCCGGGCTCAGCTTGATCGCCGCTGCGGCGACGTTGTCCTCTAGGTGTGAGACCGAACCAGTTCCTGGGATCGGCAGGATCGACGCCGACCGGGCCAGGAGCCAGGCGAGCACGAGTTGGCGGGGCGTCGCCACGTAGCGCCGCGCGATCTCCTGCACGACCCCGTTGCCATCAACGTCCTGGATCGGCGCCCACGGGAGAAACACGAGCTGCTCCTGCTCGCACAGGTCCACAATGGAGTCGGACCGGCGGTCGCTCACGTTGTAGCGGTTCTGGATCGACACGATCGGTATGAGCCGTTGTGCGCGGCGCAATTGGTCTTCGGAAACGTTGGACAGCCCGACGTGGCGAATCTTGCCCTGTTCCTTGAGGGTGACGATCGCACCGATCGAGTCCTCGAGTGGGACTGCGGGGTCGGGCCGGTGGAACTGGTACAGCGGGATCTGCTCGAGCTTGAGCCGGCGCAGGCTGCCTTCGCACGCCGCGATGAGGTGCTCCGGTCGGCCGTTGACGGGCCATTGTCCCGGCCCGGTGCGCTCGAGGCCTCCCTTGGTCGCGATTACGAGATCATCCGGGTACGGGAAGAGCGCCTCGGCGATCAGTTCCTCGCTGATGTGCGGTCCGTATGAGTCGGCGGTGTCGATGAAGTTGATCCCGAGATCGATCGCGCGGCGCAACACCGCCGTGGCCTCGCCGCGGTCAGCGGGTGGCCCCCAGATCCCGTTACCGGTGATCCGCATCGCGCCGAAACCGAGACGGTTGACCGTCAGGTCACCGCCGATGCCGATCGTTCCAGCCGTTCCCGCGTTCATGGCGTCACCCTTCGGATGTCTGGTGAATCTCTTAAGTTCTACATCTTTCGCGATCTGATCACCGGCCCAGGCCGATCATCGTGATCTAGGGCATCATGGGGTGCTTTGATCGCCGGTCATGTGACGGCCCCGTTGATCGCCGTCGTCGGAAGGGTGGGGTCAGCGCGTGCGGTAGGCGTCGGCGCGATGTTCAACGGCCGTCACGGTCACGACGAACTTCTTCTCATCAATCTCGTAGAGGACGCGGTAGGTGCCCCGCCGGGCCGACCAAGTGCCGGCGAATGGCGGGAGGAGCAACAGCTTGCCGACCCGATGCGGGTTTTCGAGCAGCGTCGTGGTGATGAACTCGTGGACGGCGGTCGCGATCTTCTCGGGTAAGCGCTCGGCGAGCGCTCGTGCCGCTGGGCCGGCGATGCGCAGCGCGTAGCGGCGCGGTACGTCGGGTTCGCTCACCTCTTCCTGTCCCGACGCGTGCGTCGGGCCATCAGCTCGGCGAGCTGCTCGGCGTCAAGGAGGTCACCCTCGGCGATGGCGCGGCGGGACTCGGCAAGCTGACGCATCGCCTCTGGGCTGGAGAGAACCTCGATCGTCTCCTCCAGAGCGGCAAGATCGTGCGGCGAGATGAGGACCGCCACCGCGTGCCCGTGGCGCGTGATCTCCACCCGCTCGTGGGTGCGCTCAACCTCGTCGACGAGCTCGGAAAGCCGGTTGCGCGCGTCGGTGAAAGGCATGACCGTCATGTGCAGAAGTATAGCCACCATCTGGCGTGAAATCTGGGCAGTATTCGGACCTGGCCGGCAGAACCGTGCCCCGCCATCGCAACGGCGGTATGAATCATGAACCCATCCGCGCGGATTTGCGGTTCACTGCTCACGTCCTTGACGCCCTAGATCACGAGCTAAAGCAAGATCAGGCGTTCGTTATCTCCCCGTTATTGACCTGATGCGCGCCACTCGGGTTGACTGCCGGAATCGGTTCCGAAACCGGTTCCGAGCCCTCACACAACGCACCCGACACAGCCGGGAGGTAGGACCCGATGCCGATCACCATCGCCGATGTGGCCGCCCGAGCCGGGGTCAGCAAGACCACCGTCTCCCGCGTGCTCAACGGCAAGGGTGAGCTCGACGAGGCTACGGCCGCGCGGGTCCGACAGGTGATTGATGAGTTGGGGTATGTGCCCAGTGCGCGGGCGGTCGGGCTGGCCCGCGGCCGCACCCGGATCGTCGGCATGCTGGTGCCCTCCCTGACCTGGCCATGGATGGGCGATGTTCTTCAGGGCGTCGTCGACGTCGTGGAAACGGAGGGGTATGGGCTCCTGCTCTTCACATGTAATCGGGGCGATGAGTCGATGCGGCAGTTCGCATCGCAGGTGTCCGCGAAGGCATTCGACGGCCTGCTGGTGATCGAGCCGGAAGGCACTCTCGAATACATCGCGGGATTGCACGCCCGCGGGTTGCCGGTCGTGCTGATCGACGACCGTGCGCTCCAGCCGATGTTCCCGTCGGTGGCCACCACCAATCGCAGCGGGGGGCACGCCGCCGGCACGCACCTGCTCGAACTTGGCCGGCGTCGACCGCTCGTCGTCACCGGGCCTAAGCGGTTCGGTTGCTCCCAGGAGCGCCTCGACGGCTTCGCCGAGGCGTATGCCGCCGCGGGCCTTCCGCTGGAGCCGATGCTGGTCGTCGAGGGCGACTTCACCTTCGACAACGGCCAGCAGGCGGTCAAGAACGTCATCGAGGCCAGGCTCGATTTCGACGCCGTGTTCGCTCACAACGACCTCGCGGCAGCCGGCGCCATGCAGGCAGTGCGCGAAGCCGGGCGCCGGGTACCGCAAGACGTGGCGGTGGTCGGTTTCGACGACCTCCCGCTGGCCGCCACGACCGAGCCGCCGCTGACCTCGGTCCACCAGCCGTTGCGCGAGATGGGCGAGGCGGCCGCCCGGCTCCTCCTGGCTCACTTCAACGGGGCAGCGTTGCCCGAGTCCACCGTCATCCCAACCACATTCGCCATCCGCGGTTCAACGATCCCAGCACGATCAGGCCGCTAACCGCCTCGACCCATGAGGCCGGTGCGAAGGCACCGGCCGCGATGTCGCACGCCCCTGTCCGGTGATTACCAAGGGAGATTGCATGCACGCCAAACGCACCATGGCGCTCGCGCTCGCGAGCGCCCTCGCCATGGCCGGTCTCGCCGCATGTGGCGAGAGTCCGAACGCGAACCGGGACCAGACGGTAACTGTGCTCAACATCGGCATGCCCAATGGCCCGCAGACCGAGAACCACAATCCGTTCCTGACCACCTCGGCCGGAGCCTCGCTCGGTTATCGCTGGCAGATCTACGAGCCGTTGATGATGTGGAACCCGGTCAAGCCGGCCGATCCGATGAAGCCTTGGCTTGCCACCAAGGCCGAATGGAATGCGAGCTACACCTCCGTCAAAGTCACCATCCGCGACAACGCGACGTGGTCCGACGGTCAGAAGCTGACCGCTGAGGACGTCGCGTTCACCTACAACCTGGTCAAGAAGTACCCGGCGCTCAATGACCAGGGCGTCCCCTACACCGACGCGACGGCGAGTGGCAACGACGTCACCATCTCGATGGCCAGCTCGCAGTTCGTGAACCAGCAGAAGGTGCTGTGGCGGGTGCCGATTGTGCCCAAGCACATCTGGGAGAAGGTCACCGACCCGACGACAGACCCGAACAAGCAGCCGGTCGGCAGCGGTCCGTACACGGTGAAGTCCTTCACGCCCCAGACGACCACGCTGACCGTGCGCGACAGCGGCTACTGGCAGGCGCTGCCCAAGGTCAAGGAACTGCGCTTCACGTCGTACACCGACAACAGCGCGCAGACCACGGCGTTGGCCAACGGCGAATCGGAGTGGAGCTTCGTCTTCATTCCCAACTACAAGGCCGTCTTTGTCGACAAGGACCCGGCCAACCACAAGGTGTGGGCGCCGCCGGTCCTGGGCATCCACGGCCTCTACATCAACACCACCAAGGCGCCGTTCGACGATCCGGTACTGCGCCGCGCGATGAACATGGCCATCAACCGCGACGACATCTTCACCACGGCCGAGGCCGGATACTTCCATCCATTAGTCAAGAGCGTGACCGGGCTGCCCAGTCCAGCCGGTGATGCGTTCATCGCGCCCGAGTTCAAGGGCATGGAGCACAAGGTCGACGTCGATGGCGCCAAGTCGCTGCTCACCGGCGCCGGCTACACGTTCGACGGCAACACGCTCAAGGACAAGGCCGGCAAGCCGGTTACGTTGACCCTCACCGATCCGGCCGGCTGGTCCGACTACCAGACCAGCCTCGAGATCGTAAAGGACAACCTGTCGAAGATCGGCATCACCGCGACCGTCGACAAGGCCAATCAGGACGCGTGGTTCAAGGCCGTCGAGGCGGGCAACTTCGACGCGACCTTCCGGTGGACCGAAGGCGGCGCCACGCCGTACGACATCTATCGGACCATCATGGACGGCACGCAGCTCAAGCCCATCGGCACCGCATCGCCGGCGGGCAACTTCGGTCGCTTCAACAACCAGCAGGCGACCGACGCGTTGAAGGCATACGCGAACGCCACCGACGCGAGCGCCCGTACCGCCGCGATGAACACGCTGCAGAAGATATTCGTCGAGCAGATGCCGATGATCCCGGTCGGCGCGGACAACATCGGCGGCGCGTACAGCACGAAGAACTGGACCGGCTGGCCGGACGAGTCGAACCCGTACGGCGCCATGCAGCCGACCCAGCCCAACGCGCTGGATGTCGTCTTGCACCTGACCGCGGCCACGGCATGACCCCAGCCACGGCATGACCCCGGCCACGGCATGACCTCAGCACGGCATGACCCCAGCCACGGCATGACCCGAGCGCCGCTCCCCGGGTGGCACGACCACCCGGGGGCGGCGCGACCCGCTCGCACACGACAGGATCACGGCATGACGTTGAACCAAGGCGTTACGCCGCCCGGCGAGGTGGTTTTGGAGGCCGTTGGCCTCACGAAGCATTTCCCGGTTCGCCGGCGGGTGCGCGACCTCACAACCCGGACGACGACCGCCGTTCACGCCGTCGACGATGTGTCGTTCACCCTGCGCCGCGGCACCGTGACCGCGCTCGTCGGTGAATCCGGCTCCGGCAAATCAACGGTCGCCCGGCTGCTCGCCCAGCTCTACCGTCGCACCTCAGGTGACGTCCGCCTGCACGGCGTGTCGACCAGGGTCCGCGGTGGCCGATCCTTGCGCCGGTACGTGCGACGCGTCCAGCTGATCCTGCAGGATCCGTTCGCATCGCTGAACCCGGTGCACACGATTCGTTACCACCTCACCCGGTCGCTACGGATTCACGGCAATGCCGGTCGCAGCGCCGAAGACCTCGACGAGGCCCTCGGGCGTCTGCTCAAGCGAGTCAGCCTCTCGCCACCCGAGCGCTATCTGGACGCTTTCCCCCATGAGCTCTCCGGCGGACAGCGTCAGCGGGTCGCGATCGCCCGCGCGCTCGGGGCCGACCCCGAGGTGCTGCTGGCCGACGAGCCAGTCTCGATGCTCGATGTCTCGATCCGCCTCGACGTGTTGAACTTGTTGCGCGACCTCAAGGAACGGCTCAACCTCGCCATCCTCTACATCACGCACGACATCGCGTCGGCGCGCTACTTCGCCGACGAGACGATCGTCATGTATGCCGGCCGCATGGTCGAGGGCGGCGGCAGTGAAAGGGTCACCCAGAGCCCGGCTCATCCCTATACCCAGTTGCTTGTCGAATCCGCGCCCGACCCCGACCGCATCACGGGTGACGGCGGCAGCAAAGGCTTCGGGGAGGCCGCGTCGAAGGACCGCGGCCGCGGCGAGCCGCCGAGCCTCATCACGCCGCCGGCCGGCTGCCGGTTCCACCCGCGCTGCCCGCACGCGATGCGCCGATGCACCGTCGACCTGCCGCCGCGCTTCGACGTCGACAACGGGAACGGTCATTGGGCCGCCTGCTGGCTCTACGATCCAGCCACGGTCGCCCGCGAAGGTCCCGGGTCGGCCGCCGCGGAGGACCAACAATGACCTTCCTCCTGCGGCGCATCGCCTTCTACCTCTTCACCGCGTGGGCCGCGATCACCCTGAACTTCTTCATTCCGCGGATGATCCCGGGCGACCCGGTCCAATCGCTCATCTCGCGCAACCAGGGCCGGATCAGCGCCGACGCCATCCAGTCGCTGTACGTGCTGTTCGGCCTCGACAAGAATGAGAGCGTCTGGCTGCAGTACATCCGGTATTGGAACCAGCTCTTCCACGGCGATCTCGGCCTGTCGTTCACGTTCTTTCCGACACCGGTCGCGGAGGTGATCGGGTACAGCCTTCCGTGGACGCTCGCACTGGTCGGCATTACGACGGTCATCAGCTTCTGCATCGGCACCGCGCTGGGTGTCGGCGCCGGCTGGCGGCGGAGTTCGTGGATCGACGGCCTCATTCCCGCCACGACGTTCCTCTCCTCGGTCCCGTACTTCTGGCTGGGCCTGGTGGCGATCGCCGTGCTCGCCGGTCCCGGCAGCTTCTTCCCATCGTCGGGCGGCTACGAACCCGGACTTGTGCCGGCCTTCGATGTGTACTTCATACCGAGCGCGATCCAGCACAGCCTCCTGCCGGCGCTGACGATTCTCGTCTCGTCGGTCAGTGGATGGATCCTCAGCATGCGCAACATGATGGTCACGGTCTCGGCCGAGGACTACATCACGGTCGCCCACGCGAAGGGCCTGTCGGAGCGGCGGGTCGCGTGGAGCTATGCCGCCCGCAATGCGTTGCTGCCCAACGTTTCCGGGTTCGCGCTGTCGCTCGGGTTCATCGTCGGCGGCACCTTGCTGGTGGAGATCGTCTTCTCTTACCCGGGGCTTGGCTACCAGCTCTTTCAGGCCGTCGGGGCCAAGGACTATCCGCTCATGCAGGGCATCTTCCTCATCATCACGATCTCCGTGCTGGTGGCCAATCTGCTGGCGGACGTGGCGTACCTTCTGCTCGACCCACGGACCCGGAAGAGTGCCTGACCGATGACCATCTCCCCCTCGAGCATCGAGCAGGTCATCCCCATCCAGGGAGCGATGGCTCAGCCCTCCACCGCGCCGGGCAAGTCGCGACGGCGCCGGTTCCGGTTCATCGGCAACGCCAAGGCCGCGACCGGCCTCGTCGTCCTGGGCATGTACGGTCTCTTCGCGATCATCGGGCCGTGGGTGGCGCCGTACGACCCGGACGCCCGAAGCAGCGACCTGCTCGAGGCGCCGTCGGGACGGCACTGGCTGGGCACCTCCCACCTGGGTCAGGACATCTTCAGCCAGATCCTGGTCGGCACCCGCAGCGTCGTCGTCGTGGGACTGATCGCCGGCGTCGTGGCGACGATCCTTTCGATCATCATCGGCGTCACGGCGGGGTATCTCGGGGGCTCGGCCGACGATGGCCTATCCGCACTGTCCAATGTGTTCCTCGTGATCCCGGCACTGCCGCTGATCATTATCGTGACGTCGGTCATCGACCAAGCCAGCGACACACTCGTCGCGCTCATCATCGGGTTGACCTCATGGGCCTGGGGCGCCCGGGTGCTGCGGGCGCAGACACTGTCCTTGCGCCGTCGCGACTACGTCGAGGCGGCTAGGGCCACCGGCGAGTCGACGTGGCGGATCATCGGATTCGAGATCCTGCCGAACCTCACCGCGCCCATCGCGTCCGGGTTTGTCGGGACGGTCATCTTCGCCGTGATGTCGGAGATCACGCTGGCGTTCATCGGCATCTCGTCGGTCTCCTCATGGAACTGGGGCACGATTCTGTTCTGGGCCCAGGGCCAGCAGGCCCTCGCGCAGGGCGCGTGGTGGTGGTTCGTGCCGGCCGGGCTGGCGATCGCGTTCCTCGGCACGGCACTCGCGCTGGTCAATTTCGGCATCGACGAATTCGTGAACCCGCGGCTGCGCGGAGTCGGGAAGAGCCGGATCAGGACCGCGTCCGGACAGACCGTACGCATGCGGGTCGGATTCACACCGGTGCTTGATGCGCCACCGTCGTATCCACTGCCGTCGTCGCGTACGGCCCCCGCGGTCGAGGTGAGCAGCGACTCGAAGGGCGATGCCCGATGACGCGGCCCGTGCTCGAGATCCAGTCTCTCAACGTGGACTACGGGCTTGGCGCCGAAGCGGTGCGCGCCGTCCGCGAAGTCAACCTGACGCTTTACCGGGGGCAGGTGCTCGGCCTCGCCGGCGAGAGCGGTAGCGGCAAATCCACACTTGCCTATGGCATCACGCGCTTGCTCGCACCGCCCGGCGTGATCGCGAGCGGGGCGGTCATTTACCACGCGCCGGACGGGGAGCCGATCAACGTCATGTCGCTTTCTCCGGCCGAGTTGCGGCGATTCCGCTGGGCCGAGACCTCGATCGTGTTTCAGGGCGCGATGAACTCGCTGAATCCGGTGCACAAGGTATCGACACAGTTCCTCGACGTCATCAAGGCGCACGAGCCTGGGATGTCGGCCGCCGCTCGGATGGCCCGGGCCCGCGAGCTATTGAAGCTCGTCGGTATTCCCGCCGACCGCATGGACAGTTACCCGCATCAACTTTCGGGCGGCATGCGCCAGCGCGTGATGATCGGCATGGCACTTGCGTTGGAACCGCAGATCGTCATCATGGACGAGCCGACAACCGCGCTCGACGTCGTGATGCAACGGCAGATCCTCGGCCAACTCGTCGAGCTGCGCGAGCAACTCGGGTTCTCGTTGCTGTTCATCACCCACGATCTGTCGCTGCTGGTCGAGTTCGCCGACCGCATCGCGATCATGTACGGCGGCCGCATCGTTGAGGAGGCGCCGGCCGTCGCGCTCTACCGCGACGCGCTGCACCCGTACAGCCAAGGACTCTTGCGCTCGTTCCCGGCTTTGCGCGGCCCGCGGCGGGTGCTGTCCGGCATCTCTGGCTCGCCGCCCGACCTGCACGCGCTGCCGACCGGGTGCGCCTTCCACCCGCGCTGCCCCAAGGCTTTCGACCCGTGCGCCACGCAGGTACCTCGGCTCGGCGATCCAACAGTTCCGGGCGGCCGAACCCGAACCGTGGCCTGCTGGCTACACCCGGCGTGAATCACGCAACCCAAACAGTGATCAGGACCCAAACGAATCGATCAGGACCCAAAACATCGATCAGGAGCAGCATGAACCCGACGACCACTCCGCTGGCCACCGAGACCCCCGACCTCGTCGCCGGCCTTCCCAGCGACTTCCAATGGGGCGTGGCCACGTCCGCGTACCAGATCGAAGGCGCGGTGGCCGAGGACGGCCGTACGGACTCCATTTGGGACACCTACTGCCGGGTTCCCGGGGCGGTGGCCGGCGGGGACAACGGAGATGTGGCCTGCGATCACTACCACCGCATGCCCCAGGATGTCGCCCTCATCGAGGACCTTGGGGTCGACACGTACCGGTTTTCGGTGGCCTGGCCGCGGGTGCAGCCGGGCGGTCGCGGGCCGGCGAACGCCGCCGGCTTGGCCTTCTACGAACGTCTCGTGGATGAGCTGCTCGGGCGGGGCATCGAGCCCTGGGTGACGCTGTACCACTGGGACCTGCCGCAGGAGTTGGAGGACGCCGGCGGCTGGCCCGCCCGTGACACCGCATACCGGTTCGCCGACTACGCAATGCTGGTCTTCGATCGGCTCAGCGACCGGGTTTCCACCTGGACGACGCTCAATGAGCCATGGTGCTCGGCGATGCTCGGGTACGCCTACGGCACGCAGGCCCCGGGGCGACACGACTTTCCGGCCGCCATCAACGCCGTCCACCACCTGTTGCTCGGACACGGTCTGGCCACGCAGCAGATGCGGGCCGCCGCGCGCACTCCGGTACAACTCGGCATCACGTTGAATCTGACCACCGCCGTGCCGGAGACCGACAGCGATCTCGACCGGTCGGCCGCCCGGCGCGCGGATGGCTTGGCGAACCGGCTCTACCTGGACCCGCTGCGGTACGGACGGTACCCGGATGACGTGGTCTCGGACCTCGCCGAGCGCGGTGCGCGGCTACCGGTACGGCCGGGGGACCTGGAGGCAATTTCGACGCCAATCGATGTGCTCGGCGTCAACTATTACATGGGCCATCTGTACTCCGGCGTCGACGACCATGACCGCACGGAGGACGCCGACGGCAACCCCGTGCTGCGGGCGATACCGCACGGTCGGCCGACCACCGCGATGGGCTGGGAGATCTATCCGGAAGGGCTGACCGACATTCTGGTCCGGATTACGCGGGAGTACCCGGGCGTGCCGACGGTGGTGACGGAGAGCGGAGCAGCTTTTGACGACGTCGCCGACGACACGGGCTTCGTGCGCGACGACGACCGCACCGCCTACCTCGAAGCACACATCAACGCGGTGGCCACGGCGCGGCAGGCCGGCGCCGATGTGCGCGGGTACTTCGCCTGGTCGCTGCTGGACAATTTCGAGTGGTCTTACGGATATGAGAAGCGGTTCGGCATCGTGCGGGTGGATTACGACACCCAGGCGCGCGTGCCCAAGCAGAGTGCGTTGTGGTATCGCGACCTGATCCGGCGCGTGCGTGAGGGCCGATCGGACTAGGGCTGCGGCCGAGCAAAGTCGATGTCGTGGTCCGGCACATCGCGGGCCACCACGGCGACGATCACGCCCGCGACCGCCGCGACAACGAGTTGAATCCGGTGGTCCAGGATCGACACGAGCAGCGCACCGAGCGGAATGCTCAGCGCCGGCGCACCGAAGACCAGCGTGTTGGCCGACGCCGCCACTCGCCCCACCATCAAGGGCGGCGTATGGCGCTGTACCGCGGTGAGCCCGGCGACGACAGTCCACGGTAGACCAACGCCGACGAGCGCGCTGCCCAGGAGCACCGCCGGCAGCCAGCCCGTCGCCTGAGCCATCGGCCCCAACGCGAACACGGCGATGCCCACGGTCGCGAGCGCCGTCTCGCCTCTCCGCTCGATGAGGCGACCGGACATCAGCCCGCCGACGATTGCTCCGGCACCCTGGATCGAGGACAGCACCCCGACGAAGGCGGGTGATCGGCGCAGCGCCTCGTCCACGACAGAGTAGATGGCCGCATTGCCCAGTCCAGCGAAGAACATCGCAACCGAGGCGACGAGTACGGGCACCCGCACCCGAGGGTCGCGCGACAGGAACCGCAGTCCCTCGGCCACCTCTGTCCACATCGGACTTGCTGTGCGCTCGACTCGAGCCGGTTGGTCGGGACGGACCAGCAGATATAGCGGCGCCCCGATGACGAGCGCTCCGGCCGCGAGCGCGGCGACCGCCGGCCCGCCCGCCCAGACGAACAGACCCGCACCGAGCAGTGGTGCGAGCAGCTTGGTCGCCTCCTGTGCACTCATCCGGAGTCCGTTGAGTCCCCCGAGCCGGTCGGCTGGCAGGGCGGCCACGATCAGCCGAGCCTCGCCGGCATCGACCAGGACGTGGCTCACGCCGTAGCCCAGCATCACAGCGAAAATGCGCCAGACCTGGCCGGCGTCCTCGACCGTCAGCAACGTGAGCAACAGCGACGCAGTGCCGAGGTTGGTGCTCACGAGAAGCGGCCGGACCGCCGCCCGGTCGACCAGCGCGCCCAGCACCGGTCCGACCAGAGTCGGCGCGAAGACGAGGAAGCCGGTGAGCGCCGCGAGGCCGCTGGACCCGGTGAGCGACTTGACCCAGATCGCGGCCGCGAGCGACATCGCGGTGCCGCCCACTCCGTCCACCACCGAAACGCCCACGAGAAGTCCCGCGTTCCGCCTCCGCACGACGCCTCCTAAGTTGAGTCGATCTGGCTCATACTCGGAGGATCGACGGCCCTTGTCAACGGTCGGGTCGAGCCGTCAACGGTCGGGTCGAGCCGTCCGCTCGGCTCGCCGCAACCGGCGAACCGCGGTGGCCAATGGCGCCGGCAGCCGGGCGGTCGAGATCTGCTCCAGGTCGTCGATTGCGTTGCGGCACAAGGCATACAGGGCGCTCGGTGGGGCCATGACGGCGGCCTGAAGGCTGGTGCGAGCGAGCACCGCCCGGCTGTGCCGGTCGTCCCAGCCATGATCGGCTTCGATCAGACGGTTGGCGTGGACCGCCGCTCGCCGGAGCCCGGCGAGCTCCGGTCCGTACGAGCTGTCAACGGTTCGTTGCTCCAATCGAGCCGACCTTACCGGTGCCGGGTCGCGCGAATCGCGACCGTTCAGCCGCAGCCAACGCTGCTCCGCCGCCTGACGCGAGCCTAGGCCGAGCGCGGCCGCGATCTCGGGCCACGCAATCTTCAACTCGCGCGCGGACCCGATGAGCTCACGCTCGACCCGGTCCAGATCCGTCCGCACGTCCTTCAATGTCGCCAGGGCACCGAGCAACTCGACCGCGCTCGGCTGGTCCGACGCCACGACGGACGCCGCTTCGCGGTAGGCAGCGCCCGGGTCTCTCATCCATCCGATGATGCCGTTGCCGGCGCATGTCGTCAACGATCCGTTGACATGTCCCGCACCGTCAGCTCGTGGACGAGAGCGACCACGCGGGTCAGCACATCGGGGTCGGTCTCTGGAAGCACTCCGTGTCCCAGGTTGAAGACGTGGCCCGGCGCGGAGCGGCCCTCGTGGAGCACCCGGCGCACCTCGGCCTCGATCACCGACCACGGCGCCAGAAGCGTGCACGGATCGAGGTTGCCCTGCACCGCGTGGCGGGGGCCGATCCGGCGTGCGGCCGCGTCGAGCGGGGTGCGCCAGTCCACGCCCACGACCGTGGCCCCGGCCTCGGCCATCGCGGGCAACAGCTCACCCGTACCGACTCCAAAGTGGATCCTCGGCAGATCCGGGAACTCCGACGCCAGCCCGGCCAAGACCACAGTGGAGTGTGGCGCGCACGTAGCGGCGGTAGTCGGCCTCCGACAGTGCACCGGCCCACGAGTCGAACAGCTGCACCGCCGAAACCCCGGCCGACGCCTGTACCCGCAAGAACTCCAACGTGATCGCGGCCAGCCGACCGCACAGCGCATGCCACACTTCCGGGGCGCCGTACATGAGCGCCTTGGTGCGGGCATGGGTACGCGACGGGCCGCCCTCGACGAGGTACGACGCGAGGGTGAACGGGGCGCCGGCGAAGCCGATCAGCGGTGTCTGCCCGAGCTCCGGCATCAGCAGCCGTACGGCCTCCGCAACGTACGAGATGTCCTCGGCGTGCAGCGCGGGGATGCCGGCCACGTCGTCCTCAGTCGCACCGGCTTGGCCACGACGGGACCGACCCCGGGCCTGATGTCCAGGTCGACGCCGGCGGCGGCGAGCGGCACCACGATGTCGGAGAAGAGGATCGCCGCGTCGACTCCGATGCCGGCGGACCGGCTGCAGCGTCAGCTCGCATGACGAGCGCCGGATCGCGGCAGGCGTCAAGCATGCGCAGGTCAGCCCGCGCGGCCCGGTACTCCGGCAGCGACCGTCCCGCCTGACGCATGAACCACACCGGCGCGTACGGCACCGGCTCGCGGCGGCAGGCCAAGACCAGTGGCGATCCGGCAGGGTGCAGCGGATGGTAGTTCATCGCCGCCCATCGTGCCACGTCGGCCCTCCGAGCCGCGACAATCCGGGGCGTACTCCGGCCCGTCCTCGAGGTCCGTCACCGGGATCGTGGACATCCCGGGCGGCCGGCGGCGCGCCGTGCGCAGCGCGATCCTCCGGCGCCATACGCTCGAGCCGTGGCGCCCTCGACCGCCGTGCCCGCGATCTTCGCCCAGGCCGTCCGCGGCCTGCGCTCGGTGCGGCCCCGGCCCGAGATCAGCCTCGAAGAGGTGAGCCCGCCGGCGCGGCTGGCACCGTACGCGTTCGCGATGTTCGCGACCGTGCACCGGGAGCCGCCCGGGACCTCCGACGAGAGTCTCGAGGTCGCCAGCGGACGGCTCATCCTGCTTCACGACCCCGCCGGGCACGAGGCCTGGGAGGGCACGCTGCGCCTGGTCACATACGTGACCGCCGAGGTTGACGCGGAGATGGCGACCGACCCGCTGTTGCCTGAGGTGGGTTGGAGCTGGCTCACCGATGCGTTGGACAACCATCAGGCGCCCTACAAGGCCGCCGCCGGCACAGTGACCCAGACTCTCTCGACCCGGTTCGGCGACCTGTCGGGCACACCGCCAACCGCCGACATCGAGATCCGGGCGTCATGGACGCCGGTCGATCGAGGCCTTGAGCCGCATCTCGACGCGTGGTGCGCGTTGCTGGCGTCGACGGCGGGCCTGCCGCCACCGGGCGTGGTCGCCCTGCCGGCGCGGCTTGGCCTGGTCTGAGACCTGGCAAGCCGCGGACCGGCTACAAGTACTTCCCAGCGGCATCACAGGAGTTCACGGCCTTTAGCCGGGCGGCTTCGGTGGTTGACGTCGTCTGCTGGTTGCTAGCGGTGAGGGCGTCCCAGTAGTCGTAGATCGCATTGAGACAGGCGGCCAACGCGGTCTTCTGGTCGGTGATGCTCTTGAGCTCGTCGTCGGAGTCGCGAAGGTCCCGCTTCGTCGAATCAAGCTCCCGCTGAGTCGACTCGAGCTTGTCCTTCTGGGTGTTGTTGACACTACTCAACTGCGTGACCTGGCCCGCGAGCTTGGACGACTCCTGGAACTTGAGCACGAACAGTGTGCCGATGACTCCCGTGGCCACGAGGAATACGACCATGAGGGCGGCGAAGACCCACGTCATGCGCCTCTTGGCGGGCGGCGGTGGCGGCATCGGCGGGCCGTAGCCGTACGGGCCCGAGATCGGCGGGGCCGAGTAGGGCATCGGAACCATCGACGGGTCGTACGTGGGCGGCGCCGGCTGAGTCGGTGGCGGGCCGTACACCGGGGGCGCCACCGTCGTCGGCGCCGGGTTCTCCATCGCGGGAGGCTGCGGCGGCGGGAACGGCGGCGGAGGAGACGGCGGCCATGTCGGCGGCTGCTCCGATGGCGTGGTCGAGCTCTCGTTTCCGGGGGGGTTGCTCATCGTTCTCCTCAGCTGGAATCGCCCGGTCGGGCACGGCCCTCACGATAGGTGCGCTGTCATACGCCCGCGACCCCCCAGCGACGCGCTTGACTCTCAACTCAGCACTCTCAACTCGGCACTCTCAAACTCAGCAACAGGGCGTTCATCCGCCGATCTCGCGGCGTGACGACCTCGGGGCGCGGGTGGGCCAGCCGTTCATCTGAGGAGACATGACCGTACGGTTGTGGGGTGACCGACGGACCACAACCACCAGCTCAGCCGGCCGTCGTCCTCCTCGCGCCCCGCGATGGCACCCCGGAACCAGTCACCACGACCGCCGCGTTGACCCGCGCCGCCAAACTGCTCGCCGCGGGTACCGGACCAGTCGCGGTCGACGCGGAGCGCGCCTCGGGTTACCGCTACACCCACCGCGCCTACCTGGTACAGCTACGCCGCGAGGGCGCCGGCACGATCCTTATCGATCCCCTTTCCTTTCCGAGCCTGGACGAGATCGCCGAGGCGATCGCGGGTGTGGAGTGGGTGCTCCACGCGGCCAGCCAGGACCTACCGTGCCTGGCCGAGATCGGACTTCTGCCGACCCGGCTGTTCGACACCGAGCTCGCCGCACGGCTCGCGAACCTTGAGCGGGTCGGACTCGCCGCCCTGACCGAACAACTGCTCGGCTTCGGCCTGGAGAAGCACCATTCCGCCGCCGACTGGTCGACCCGGCCACTGCCACCATCGTGGCTGAGCTACGCGGCTCTCGACGTCGAGCTGCTCATCGACCTGCGGGACAAGCTCGAAGCGGAGCTGATCGCGCAGAACAAGCTCGCCTGGGCGCGAGAAGAGTTCGCCGCACTCGTGGCGTCGGCCGGCCGGCCGATCCCGCCCCGAGCGGACCCCTGGCGGCGAACCTCCGGAATCCACAAGGTGCGCGGGGCTCGGGCACTGTCTCGGGTCCGAGCGCTGTGGTACGCCCGTGACCGCATCGCTGCCCGTCGGGACGCCGCTCCCGGCCGGGTGCTGACCGACTCCGCCATCATCGCCGCGGCCGAGGTGAATCCGGCCGACGAGCGCGAGCTTATGGCGCTACCCGGGTTCGGTGGCCGATCGGTGCGCCGGCTCGCGCCGGTCTGGCTGGATGCCCTGGCTCACGCGCGCGACCTCAGCGACCCGGAACTCCCATTGCCGCCGACGGCTGACGGCCCTCCACCGCCGCATCGATGGGCCGAGCGCGACCCCGTGGCCGCCGCCCGCCTGGCCCGCTGCCGCGAGGTCGTCACCAGCACCGCAGCGACGCGGCATCTTCCACCGGAGAACCTCGTAGCGCCGGACGCGATCCGCCGCCTGGCCTGGGCACCCCCACAGCCCTTGACCGAGCAGACCGTACGGGCGGCTCTGTCCGCGGCCGGAGTGCGCTCGTGGCAACTCGCACTCATCGCCGCCGGTCTCGCCACGGCGCTGGTCGACCCGCCGTCGCCACCAACGGTCCCGCCGCAACCTCCAGCCGAGGCCGGGGACGCTGTGGGCCGGGACACATCCCTGGCGTAGTTACCGCCGAGGTTACTGGCGAGTAGCATTTGCTGCGTCGCTGTGTCTCATCACGTTGGAGGCCGATCGTGCCTGCTTCACCCGCGCACCGGCCGGTGCGTGACGTTGTCTTCGTCGATGGGGTTCGGACCCCGTTCGGCAAGGCCGGCAGTATGTACGTCGGCACCCGTGCCGACGATCTCGTCATTCGCTGCATCCGGGAGCTGTTGCGGCGCAACCCACAGCTACCGCCGGAGCGCGTCGACGAGGTGGCCGTCGCGGCCACCACGCAGATCGGCGACCAGGGCCTGACCATCGGCCGCACCGCGGCGCTGCTCGCCGGTTTGCCGAAGACCGTGCCCGGATTTGCCATCGACCGGATGTGCGCCGGGGCGATGACCGCCGTCACCACACTTGCCTCGGGGATCGCCTTCGGCGCGTACGACGTGGCGATCGCCGGGGGCGTCGAGCACATGGGCCGGCACCCGATGGGCGAGGGTGTCGACCCGAATCCCCGCATCCTCAGCGAGAAACTGGTCGACCCGTCCGCGCTGGTGATGGGGGCGACCGCGGAGAACCTGCACGATCGGCTGCCCGGCATCACCAAGGAACGGGCCGACCGCTTCGGGCTCGCCTCGCAGGAGAAGACCGCCAAGGCGTACGCCGACGGAAAGCTGCAGGCCGACCTGGTCACGGTGGCCACGCGCGATAGCGACGGCGGTTGGGGTCTGGCCACAGTGGACGAAGCTCCGCGCGAGACCTCGCTGGAGAAGCTGGCCACTCTGAAGACGCCGTTTCGCCCCCACGGCAAGGTGACCGCGGGCAACGCCGCCGGCCTCAACGACGGTGCCACCGCCTGCCTGCTCGCGGCTTCCGACGTGGCCGAGGAGCTCGCCTTGCCGGTCGCGATGCGGCTGGTCGGGTACGGCTTCGCCGGCGTGGAGCCGGAAGTCATGGGATTCGGCCCGATCCCCTCGACGGAGAGGGCGTTGCGCAGCGCCGGGCTGACCATCGACGACATCGGGCTGTTCGAGCTCAACGAGGCCTTCGCGGTACAGGTGCTCGCGTTCCTGGACCACTTCGGCATCGCCGACGAGGACCCGCGGGTCAATCCGTGGGGCGGCGCGATCGCGATCGGACACCCGCTGGCGTCCTCCGGCATCCGGCTCATGACTCAACTCGCCCGGGAGTTCGCCGAGCACCCGGCGGTCCGCTACGGCCTGACGGCGATGTGCGTGGGCATCGGCATGGGCGGCACCGTGATCTGGGAGAACCCGCACTACATTGCCGAGGAGACCGCGCCGTGACCCAGGACCTTGCCAACGAGGTTGTGACCCGGGCTCTCGTGCGCCCGGTCCGGGTACCGGGCCTGGACCGGCCCGCAGCACTGATCACATTGGACAATGGATTCGATCACACCAAGCCGAACACGTTCGGGCCGGGTGGGCTCGCCAGCCTGGACGCGGCGATCACCGAGGCGCTGGCGGCCAGCCCTGCCTTCATCGCGATCACCGGCAAGCCCTACATCTTCTCGGTCGGCGCCGACCTGACCCGCGTGCCGCTCGTGCGCGGCCGCGAGCAGGCACTCGAGATCGGCCGGCAGGGCCACCGCGTCTTCGCCCGGCTGCGTGACTCGACCGTGCCGACGTTCGCATTCATCAACGGTGCGGCGATGGGCGGCGGGCTCGAGGTCGCGCTGCACTGTCACTACCGGAGCCTGTCCAGCGGCGTGACCGCCATCGCGCTACCGGAGGTCTCGCTCGGCCTCGTCCCCGGTTGGGGCGGCACCCAATTGCTGCCGAACCTCATCGGGGTGGTCAACGCCGCGCAGGTGATCGTGCAGAACCCGTTGCAACAGAACAAGATGCTTCGCGCAAAGGAGGCGCACGCGCTGGGCATCTCCGACGTGCTGCTGGAGCCGGCGGACTTCCTGGAGCGGTCGCTGGAGTGGGCCGCCTCGGTGGTGCGGGGACAGACCACTGTGGACCGTCATCCGGTGGAGACGAAGGACTGGGACGGCGTCATCGCCTTCGCCCGCGCGATGCTCGACGAACGACTGCACGGCGCGGCACCCGCCCCCTACCGTGCGCTCGATCTGCTCGCGCTCGCCAAGGATGCCCCGTTCGCGGCGGGGACCGCCGCCGAGACTGGGCCTATGCTCCTCGGCGCAAGCGCCGAGGACGATGCCTTGGCAGATCTCATCGTGAGTGAGGAGCTGCGCAGCGGCCTGTATGCCTTCGATCTGGTGCAGCGGCGGGCCAAACGCCCCGTGGGCGCGCCCGACAAGAGCCTCGCGCGCCCGGTGACGAAGGTTGGCATCGTCGGCGCCGGCCTGATGGCCTCCCAGCTCGGCCTGCTCTTCGCCATGCGCCTCGAGGTTCCGGTCGTACTGACCGACCTGGACCAGGCCCGGGTCGACAAGGGACTGTCCTATGTGCACAGTGAGATCGACAAGCTACTCGCGAAGAACCGCCTTGACGCCGGCAAGGCGGCCAAGGTGCACGGACTGGTAACCGGCAGCGTCGACAAGTCCGACTTCGCCGACGCGGACCTGGTTGTCGAGGCCGTCTTCGAGGAGCTCGAGGTCAAGAAGCAGGTGTGGGCCGAGGTCGAGAAGTTGGTCACGTCCGACTGTGTGCTCGCGACCAACACGTCCTCGCTGTCGGTGACGGCGATGGCCGCCGATCTGGAGCACCCGGAACGAGTGGTAGGCCTGCACTTCTTCAACCCGGTGGCCCTCATGCCGCTGCTGGAGATCGTACGGGCGGAGAAGACCGACGACGCGACCCTCGCTACCGCTTTCGAGGTCGGGAAGGCGCTGCGCAAGTCGTGCGTGCTCGTCAAGGATGCCCCGGCCTTCGTGGTGAACCGCCTGCTCACCCGGTTTCAGGGCGCGGTTTTCGGCGCCATCGAGGCCGGCACGCCGCTGACCGTCGCCGACTCCGCGCTCGACCCGCTGGGGCTGCCGATGCGTCCGCTGGCGCTGCTGCAGCTCGTCGGACCGGCGGTCGCCTACCACGTCGGCGGTGTACTGCACGCGGCATTCCCGGACCGCTTCCCGGTCAGCGAGAACATGCGCCGGATCGCGGAGTCGGGGCAGCCACTGCTGGTGGACGACGCGCCCAATCCGGCCCTCGCGGAGCTCCTCGTGCTCGGCTCCGCGCCGAGGACCGCCGAGCAGGTGCGCGACGACGCGCTGATCGCACTTGCTGAGGAGATCCGGTTGATGCTCGACGAGGGCGTGGTCGCCGAGGCCCAAGACATCGACCTCTGTCTCATCCTCGGGGCCGGGTGGCCGTTCCACCTCGGTGGCATCACGCCGTACCTGGACCGCTCCGGTATCTCGGAGCGCGTCACCGGTGGCCGCTTCCTTGCCCCTGGTATCGCGAGCCTCCCGGTGTCGCAAGCTTCTCCTCCTGAGTAGCCTTCTCCCCGCACCCGGTCGGCCGGTTAGCCGGGTGCGGGGAGGAGGCGCAGTGGTTCTGCCGGACGTCCCGACACCCGTGGCTGTCGCCGCTCGGCCGCGGGACGCGCGTGGCTACCCCGTACCAGCGATCACGCCGTGGGCCGACGGGCAGCCGCAGTTCGCGAGCACGGGCGTGGCCCGCACGTTCCTCTGCGCCATCGAACGACGCTGCTCGATCTGTGGCACGGAGATGCCGGCTGGCCCCGTCTGGCGTGTCATCGGAGGCGCCGAGGCCGACGCGATCGCCACCGTCCTTGCTAGCGGCCAGTCCTACCGAAACCAGGCGCCGACGGCGGAGGCGCCGGGTCACCGCAGCTGCATGCTCTACGCCGCCGTCGTGTGCCCCTATCTCGCCCGGCCGAACGCGCGCCGCGGAACCTCCGCTTCCGCGCCCGGCCTGGTTGTCGACCGCGGGACGAGCCGAGGGGCCGGCGGAGCGGTGGCAACATGCTCGTCTCCAACGGCACCAACGTGGTGTCCATTGGGGACCGACAGGTGACCTTCTCGAGTAGGGTGACGGACGCGACCATGTCCCCGGACGGCACCCGCATCGCCTATGTGGATGGCGATGGCAACATCGCCACCGCCAAGCCCGACGGCAGCGGCGTCGAGGTACTCACAACCACGAATGCGTCGGTGGTCCGATCGCGACCCTCGTGGTCGCGAGCGTTCATCTTCTACGCCGAGAAGAAGGGCGACGGCACGTCGGCCCTCATGGCTGTCCCCACGAATGGGTGCGGTGACGACGGCAAGCCGGCAACCGGCACGGCGTGGGACATGGACACCGGCGACGGCACCAGTTATGTCGACTTGGCCCCGAGCGCCGCCACATCAGAGCGACCGAGTCGGGTGGCGTTCCAGCACAATGAGCCCGGCGGCCCGGAGATCTGGATCAACGACACCAACCAGCGGGTACCCGACACGTACAAGGTGGTCAAGGGCTCGGAGCCGGCGCTGTCGCTGGACGGGACGAAGCTCGCCTACGTGGGCACGAACGGCGAGATCTTCGTGACGGCGGCGAACCACGATGCCGACTCGGGCGTTCAGATCACGTTCGGTGCCAAGACGCCGTCCCGGCTTGCGTGGAATCCGGATGGCCAACATGTCGCCTACGGCACCGCCAACGCCATCGAGTCTGTCGCGACCACGCCCGGTGCCAACTCCAACCCAGCCACCCAGATCTCGGCCGTGCCCGGCGTGCCAGCCTTCCTGCCCGCGCAGAAGAACACGCTCAACCGCATCAGCGGTGCCGATCCGATCGCGCTCAGCCTCGCCGCCTCCCAAGCCCGCTGGCCCACCGCGACGGAGTTCGCGTTCAGCCAGGGCTACCTCGGGGCCTATGGGGCCATCATCACGGCGCCCGGCCAGGCGCTCGGCGCCGCCCGCGCGGAGGCCGTCCCCGGCCCGTTGCTGCTGACCTCGGCGACGTCGCTCGACCCACGGATCAAGGCGGAGCTGGCGCGCATCTTCGGAAAGATCACCCCTGGCGCCGGCCAACCGGCGATCACCATCGTGAGCAACGAGGTCTCGGCCGGAGTCGAGTCGGCACTCAAGAACCTGGGCTACCTCACCACACGAAAGCCCGGGGTGGCCCCGGCCGCCGCCGGTGCCGGAGTTTGCGGTTTGCAGAACGGCGCATCGCTGTTCAACCAGACTCTTGTGGTTGTCAACTCGTCGTCGGCCACGGACAACGCAGTGGCCAGCTCGATCGCGTTCAGCTGGGAAGCCCCGATCCTGCGCCTGTCCGGTGATGGCCTCGACGACCGAATCCGGGCCTACCTCGCCCGCACGTCGGCGTCATTCGAGTCCGTGTACATCGTCGGCAACGGGCAGAGTGTCACGGCGGTTCTCGAGAAGCAGATCGGCGAACTCATCAGCGGACCCAGCGGTTACGCGACGGCGGCCAACCCGACGGCGCCCACGCTTAGCCACTAACGACTCAGGACTCGCTACCGACGAACACGATGACGCGCTGCGTCATGTTGTTCGCCATGCCCTGGGTGTTCCACGGCTGATCGGTTGGCTGCACCGCGCCGGTTGCGTCGCTCGCCCGGACCAGCAGCTCGTACCGGCCTTGTTCGGTGACCGTCCATTGTGCGCGCCAGCCGGACCAGGCCCACGGTCCGGGAGGCGGTGCGAGTTCGGCGTCGAACCACGACTGTCCACTGTCGACGGAGACTTCGACTCGCGTAACCGGGGCCTGGCCCGACCAGGCGCGGCCGACCAGGTCATGCGTCCCGGGCGGGAGAAACCGGTTGCGGGACATGAAGTCCGGGTGCCCGGGCGGGACCATCAGGGCTCGGGGACGGATCCGGGTCACCGGCTCGCCAGGCTCGTCGGAGTTCTCCTTGAGCCGATAGGCGATCGCGTTCTGGTAGCCCTCGAACGGCTCCGTCGCCACGGTGATTCGCGTCAACCACTTGACGTGGGCCATCCCGTACCAGCCTGGAATCACCAGCCGTACCGGAAAGCCGTGCTGGACAGGCAGTGCCGCACCGTTCATCTCGTAGGCCAGCAGCGCCTCGTCGCGCAACGCCTCGGCCAGCGGCAGCGACCGCTGGTAGTCCTGGACCACCCCCCGCTCGACGCCATGGTCGGCGCCGGTGAACACGACGTCGACCGCGTCGGGTGAAACGCCGGCCTCGCGGAGCAGTGGCGCGAGCGGCGTGCCGGTCCATTCGGCGGTGCCCACCGCCTCGACGAGCCAGGGCTGGCTGACCGGGCGGGGCAACAGCCGGGCCCGCCCGTTGCCAGCGCACTCCAGGGTCACCGGAAGCGTCCTGCGCGGACGCGCCCACAGCTCCTCGAGGCTCAGCGACAGTGGTGTGGTCACCGCCCCGTCGACCGTCAGCAACCATGTCGCGGGGTCCACCGCCGGAATGTCGTAGTGCACGAGCAGGTAGTGCAGCCCGGCCGGGGTGATGTCGTAACGCAGGGCCTCCAGCGGCATCCCGTGGTTGCGGGCCGCGAGGGCCAGCTCATCCAGACCGATGCCCTCGTCGAGCTCGGCCAGCCGACTCGTTGTGCTGCCGTCCATGGGCCCATCCTGCCGTACGGCTCATACGGCGTCAGGATCCGGCGGCGGAGTTGGGTCGGGATCGTCCCGGCTGGGGACCACCGCGGTAGCGCTGACCACTGGCGTCACCTCGGCCGACGGAAGGGTCACCGTGACCTCAAGCCCGCCGTCCGGATTGGCGGTCGCGGTAACGGTACCGCCGTGCGCCTCGGCGACCGCGCGCACGATCGACAGGCCGAGACCCGAGCCACGTCCGCCGGTTCGCTCCCGCCCGCCCCGGCGGAACGGCTCGAACAAGCCGGGCACGTCGCCCGGCTCGACATCGAATCCGGTGTTCTTGACGACCAGCCACGAGTGCTCGGCATCCCCGCCGGTTCGCACCCAGACCCGCCCGTGCAGGTGGTTGTAGCGGACCGCGTTCTCCACCAGGTTTCCGGCGAGCCGGTCGAGCAGGCCGGGGTCGCCGACAACCGGGGCCGGCTCGAGCTCGGTATCGACGACGAGGTGGATCCGGTTGATCTCCCGACTCATCGCCGACAGCGCCGATGACACGCCGGTGGTGAGATCGGCCGGGACCTTTTTGGACAGTCGGCGACCCGATTGGGCCTCGCTGCGGGCCAGTACGAGCAGCGCGTCGACGAGAGCGTTAGCCCGGTCGGAGCCGTCGCGAACCACCTTGGCCATCCGCCGGTATTCGGCCACGTCGGCGTCGGGATCGGCCAGCGTCACATCAACCTCGGTGCGCATGACCGCCAGTGGAGTGCGCAGCTCGTGCGAAGCGTTGGCGACAAAGCGCTTCTGGGTGTCGAACGTGGTACTGATGCGATCAAGCATCGCGTCGAACGTGGCCGCGAGCTCGGCCACCTCGTCGTCGGCGCCGACATAGCGGATGCGCTGATCGAGCGTGTCCCCGGTCAGCGCCTGCGCGGTCGTCGTCACCTGCTGCAGCGGGCGCAAGGCCCGGCCCGCCACCACATAGGCGCCGGCAACTCCGGCGAGGCCGACGATCACGACCGCGATCAACCCCTCGATCAGCAGATCTCGTCGCGCCTTGTCAACAAGTTCGTCACGCAACGGCCCGACGTCGGCATCGGCGCCCGTGCTGGCGTCGATGAGGCGCGTGCCCGCGGGCAAGGGCGGAGTCGAACCGATGGCCTTGCCCACGAGCAACCAGGCGAGCAGAACCAGCACCAGCGCGCCGCCCACGAGAAGCACCCCGTTGAGGAGCGTGAGTCGCAGCCGCAGCGTGGGCCGGAACCAGCGCTGCCGGCCACGCGCGTCGTACAGGGTCATGGGTCGCCTATTCCATTGGCGGGAGCGGGTCATCCGGGCCTGGCGCCGAGCCCGCCGCCGGCACACGGTACCCGACACCAACCACCGTTTCGATCAGCGGCGGATCCCCGAGCTTCTTGCGCAGCGTCATCATCGTGACCCTGACGGTTGTCGTGAAGGGATCGGTGTTCGCGTCCCAGACCCGCTCCAGCAGCTCTTCGCTGGATACGACGCCACCGCGCGCCTTGAGCAGCTCCTCCAGCAGGCCAAATTCCTTGCGGGTGAGATCGAGTACCTCGCCGGCCCGGGTGACCGTCCGTTGGGTCTGGTTGAGCACGACGTCGGCGGCCACCAGTACCGGCGGTGCGGCCGGCGTCGCCCGCCGACCCAGCGCCCGTACTCGGGCCACCAGCTCTTCGAAGGCGAACGGCTTGGCTAGATAGTCGTCGGCACCCAACTGCAGGCCCTCGACCCGATCCGCGACCGTGCCGCTGGCGGTGAGCATGAGCACGCGGGTAAGGGCGCCAGAGGCGACGAGGTCGGCGCAGATCTGGTCACCATGGACGCCGGGCAGGTCGCGGTCGAGTACCACGACGTCGTAGCGGGTGACCATGGCCATCTCGTGGCCGATCGAGCCGTCGTAGGCGACGTCGACCGCAAGGCCCTCCCGCCGCAGCCCGCGCGCGATCGCCTCGGCCATGGTCTTTTCGTCCTCGACGACCAGGACCCGCACGCCCCACCTCCTTCTGTCGGCCACCGGATTCACCGCGAGCGATCATCACGTGCCGGCGTCTCAGGCTAGCCGCCGACGCGAGGTCCGGACCAGATCACTTTCAGGGCAGCCGCCAGGCCCGGATCAGCCCCACCGGATCGGCGCAGATCAGCACATCGTGTGAGGCGCCGCAGGTGAGCTCGGTGCCGGAGACCGTGCCCAGCAACCGCGACCCACCACTCGCGTCGAGCACCGTCACATCGGTCGTGCCGTGGCCTTGATGCGCGAGCATGACCCGGGAGCCGCCGTCGCGCCACGGCACCGGTGCCGTGTCCGCCAGGGTCGCGATCGGCCCGCCGTCGGAATCGGCGAACAGGTAGACGACCCGGCGGTCCTCGTCTGAGCCTGGCACTTCGGTGGACGGCACCGCGACGATCGTGTTGCCGGACTCGCCGACGATCTGTTGTTCCACCCGTACCCGCCTCGCACCGGTGTCGAGGTCGAAGGCGTTGTCGGCCCCGTCCGCGTGCAGGCACAGCAGCCGCCCGCACTCGCCGAGGTAGAACCGGGCCTTGTCCGGGTCGACGTCGCGGCTGACTCCTATCGATGTCGTCCATTCGTGACCGTCCGGACCGACCGGGTACGCGGTAAGGACGGCCTGATCCTCCTCGCGTACGGCCACGAAGAGCGTGTCACCGATCATGAGAAACTCGCGCCGCTGCGCACCACTGCGCACGTCGAGCGGGTACGTGCTCACGCGATCGCCGGTTGCCGGGTCGCGCAGCTCGACCAGACCGCTGGGCTGGATCATCGCCAGCCGGGACACGCCGTCGCGAGGACCGCCCGCGCTTGGAATCACGTTGCCGGTCAAGGGCAGACGCCATACCAGTCGTCCGGTCGTCGTGTCGAAGGCGGACACGTTGATGCAGTGGTCCTGATCAGCGGCGCAGCCCACCGGGTTGGCCGTCCGGTCGGTCCCTACGAGCAGATAGCCTCCCATCACGACCAGGAGGTCGGAGTCTCCTGGGACGTGGGCCACGATGGTGCCGCCGTACGTAATCATCAACGTCACTATGGACTCGACCACGTTGACGACCGGGCGCTCGTTCGTGACCCGATGCTCGTTGGTGACCCCGCGCTCGTCGGTGACCGCGAGTTCGTCGCTGACCTCCTGGTCCGGAACCACCACCGCGGCGACCTCGTCGCCCGGCTCCCAGGTGTACTGCGGAGGAGCGGACACCGGGATCCGCCACCGGGGCGTGCCGGTCAACAAGTCGCGGCCCACGATCGACCGCGCGCCCGGCTCGCTCATCACGACCGCCGTGGCTCCGAGCGCGAACCCGGCAAGGCTGGCCCGCATCGTCCACAGTGGCTCGCCGAGAAACGCCCGGCCGGGCGCCGACGGCGCGAGGCCGAACGTCACGATCAACACCATCAATGCGATCCTCAAGCCGCGCCGGGTGCCGTCGGAGGCCCGGCGCGGGGAATCGTCAGACTCCGGCTCGCTGATGTCGCCAAGGTCGATCATCGGCCGTACGGCGCGCCGCACGACGTGCGCGTAGTTTTGACGGTCGTCCATGGGCCACCTCTCCTACGGCGAAGTGTGCCCCCCGTCGATCCTTTCCGCCCAGCCCCGGCCGCTTCGCTGTGCGCGCGGGAAGTCACTTCTTGGGCACCGCCGCACGCGACGATGCCCTCACGGTCATTTTCGGGCACCGGAAAGCCCACCGAGCGCCGGGACTACAGGGAGGCGACGACCTCAGCGGTGTCGTCGAGGTGGGTGATCCAGCCCGTGACCTGCCGGGCGACGTCCTGCGCGGTGAGCCCGAGATCGGCCAGAATCTCGGTGCGGCTGCCGTGCGGGTGCCACCCGGGCTCGACGCCGACCTCGCGCACCGGCGTGCCGACCCCGGCGTCGCGCAACCGCTGCGCCACGGCTCCACCGACGCCACCGGTACGGATGCCGTCCTCGACCACCACCACGAGCCGGTGGGCCGCGGCAAGGCCGACCAGCTCTACCGGAACCGGCCGTACCCAACGAGGATCGACAACCGTGGCGCCGTAGCCATGCTCGGCGAGCCGGCTCGCCACCTCGAGACCGAGGTGTGCGAAGGCGCCGACCGGGACCAGGAGCACGTCCTTGCGCTCGCTCTCGGCAAGCACGTCGACGCCGCCCACGGTCCGCACCGCGGGTAGGTCGGCCGGCACGCTCCCGGTTGGGAAACGCACGATGGTCGGACCGTCGGAGATGGCGACGGCCTCCCGCAGTTCGGCCCGCAGGGTCGCGGCATCGCGCGGGGCGGCGATCCGAAGCCCGGGCACGACCCCGAAGACGGCGAGGTCCCAGATGCCGTAGTGGCTAGGTCCGTCGGGTCCCGTGATGCCGGCCCGGTCGAGCACGAACGTGACCGGCAATCGGTGCATCGACACGTCGAGCAGCACCTGATCGAACGCGCGATTGAGGAACGTCGCATAGATGGCCACGACTGGATGCAGGCCGCCCAGCGCCAGTCCGGCGGCGGACGTGGTGGCGTGCTGCTCGGCGATGCCAACGTCGAAAGCGCGGTCGGGATACTTGGCGGCCAGCTTGGAGATTCCGGTGGAATCGGGCATCGCCGCGGTGATGCCGACGATGTCGGGCCGCTCATCGGCGATGGCCACCAGTTCGTCGCCGAATACGGCGGTCCATTTGAGCGACGGCGCAGCCATCGACTTTCCGGTGACCGGATCGAACGCCGACGACGGGCTATGCATGTTGTCGGCCTCGTCGTCCTCGGCCGGCTGGTAGCCGTTCCCCTTGCGGGTCACCGCGTGGACGATGACCGGACGGCCGAAGCTCCTGGCCCGCCGCAGCGCGCTCTCGACCGCTGTGATGTCGTGTCCGTCAACCGGTCCGACGTACTTGATGCCGAGGTCCTCGAACAGCGCCTGCGGGGCGATCGCGTCCTTGATGCCCTTCTTGACGGCGTGGAGCACCTCGAAGAGCGGGCCGCCGACGAGCGGGGTCTTCGCCAGCGACTCCTTGATCAGGTCAAGCACCTTCTCGTAGCCCGGGTTGAGCCGCAACGTCGCGAGGTGGTCGGCGAGGCCGCCGATGGTCGGCGCGTAGGAGCGCCCGTTGTCGTTGACGACGATGACCACGGGGTTCCTGGCGTGCGCGATGTTGTTGAGGGCCTCCCAGCACATCCCGCCAGTGAGCGCGCCGTCACCGACGACCGCGATGACGTGACGATTCTCGCCCCGCACCGCGAACGCCTTCGCCAACCCGTCGGCGTACGAGAGCGCGGTCGAGGCGTGGCAGTTCTCGATGAGGTCGTGTTCGCTCTCCGCCTGGTTCGGGTAGCCGGTGAGCCCACCGCGCTGGCGAAGGCCATCGAAGTCGGCTCGCCGGCCGGTCACAATCTTGTGTACGTACGCCTGATGCCCGGTGTCGAAGAGGATCCGGTCCTTGGGCGAATCGAAGACGCGATGCAGCGCCAGGGTGAGCTCCACCACCCCGAGATTCGGGCCCAGGTGGCCACCGGTCCGGGATACCTTAGTGACCAGGAAGTCCCGAATCTCGGCCGCGAGTGACGTGAGTTCCGGCTTGGTGAGCCGCCGTAGGTCGCGCGGGCTGTAAATGCGGTCGAGCACACTCTCGACGGGTGGAGTCACCTCGTGGCCTTCCTCGCGCCCGCTCATGGACTGCCAGTCTAACTTCCTTCGACCAGGCTAGAACCGATGGAAAGATTCCCTCAAAAGACCTTCACAATTGCATCCTTCGGGCGCCAACTACCGGCCGGGGGCCGCAGTGAGCAATGCCACGCACTCCACATGGTGGGTGTGCGGGAACAGATCGTATCCTCGCAGCTCAGTCAGGGCGTACCCGCGTTCGCGGAAGGTACGCACATCACGAGCGAGCGCGGCCGGATCGCAGGCCACGTATGCAACCGCCCGTGGCGCCCGTCTCGCGATCGCCGCGACCACGTCGAGACCAGCGCCGGCGCGGGGCGGATCAAGCACCACAAGGTCTACCGCGCGCCAGCGCGGGTTGGCCAGGGCCGCCGCCACCTCGGCATGCAGCACGGTCACTGTCGTCAGGTCGCGCAAACAGGCCTTGGCCGCGGCCACGGCCGAGGGGTTTCCCTCGACGACGGTGATCCGCCCTGCCCCGCCGGCGTGGGGAGCCAGCGCCGCTGCGAACAAGCCGACGCCACCATAGAGATCCCAGATCCGGTCGCCGGGCCGCGGCCCGAGCAGTTGCGTGACCGCACACGCCAGGGTGTCCGCGGCAGACGGGTGTACCTGCCAGAACGCCCGGGCCGGCACGAGCCACTCCCGACCGACCGCTCGCTCGCGGACCTGGTCCGGCCCGGAGACCACCGCCGGTGCCGACCGGCCCCGCCGACCCAGCACCGTCACGTCTCCGCCGGCGCCGGCGACCACCTCGACCGCGTCGTGATCCGGCCACGGTTGAGCAAGGACATCGCTGTCGCGAACATCCGCGTGGGCGATCAGGCACCGGTCGACCGCGACCACCTCGTGCGAGCGGTGCTTCACCAGTCCCGCCACACCAGTTGAGTCCACTGTGTACTGAACTCGGGTACGCCAGCCCTGCCCCTCGCCTTCTCCCGGTACGCCGGGCAGCGCGCGGACGGTGATCGGGAGCCTGGCAAGCTCCTCCGGGCTCAGCCCGCCCAGTCGGGCCAACTGCTCGCGCACCACCGATGCCTTCAGCTCTCGCTGGTAGGCAAGGTCCGCGTGCTGGAGATCGCACCCGCCGCAGCGGCCGGGTCCGGCGAACGGGCACGGTGGCCTCACGCGGTGCCGCGACGGCGAGAGCACCTCGATCGTGTCGGCCCGCAGAAAGCCCTTGCGCTCTTCCGTCACGAGCGCCCGAACCCGTTCGCCCGGCAACGCGTGCCGGACGAAGACGACCCGGCCCTCGTCGCGCGCAACGCAGTGCCCGCCGTGCGTGATGCCGCCGACAGTCAGCTCGAGTACCGCGCTATCGAGCCCGTCGTCGGGGCCTGGCTGAAGGTCGAGCGCGCAGCGTTTCACGACCGGGTCGGCACTCGCGGTTGCCCGGGACCGCGCTTGCGCCGGCCGGTGCCATCCTCACCCTTGTTGGCGGGCGGAGCCGTATCTCGGTCACCCGACGCAACCGGAGCCGAATCGGGACCGCCCGCTTCGGTCCGCGACCACGCGCGCGGGCCCCGCGGCAGTCGGCGTGAGAGGGCCTGGTCGTATCGCTCGAGGTCCAAGCCCGAACTCGACGCCAACTGGTAAGGCACGCTGGTCACCATCACGCCCGGCTCGAACAACAGCCGGCCCTTGATGCGCAGCGCGCTCTGGTTGTGCAGCAGGTGCTCCCACCACCGGCCGACGACGTATTCCGGGATGAAGACGGTGACGACGTCGCGCGGAGAGTTGCGGCGCAACGACTTCACGAAGTCCACGATGGGCCGGGTGATTTCCCGGTATGGCGAGTCGATGACGGTCAGCGGCACCCCGATCTCGTAACGATCCCATTGGGACTGGATCCTGCGGGTGTCGTTCTCGTCGACGTTGACCGTGAGCCCGGTGAGCGTGTCGGGCCGAGTCGCCTGTGCGTAGGCGATTGCCCGCAGCGTTGGTTTGTGCACATTGGACACCAGCACGATCGCGTGGTTGCGGGAGGGCAGCACCGGCTGCTCCTCCGACGCGTCGAGCTCGACCGAGACCCGGTCGTAATGGCGGCGGATGCCGTTCATCACTAGGTAGATGACGCCCATCGCCGCGATGGAGATCCAGGCACCGTGAACAAACTTCGTGGCGAGCACTAGCACGAGCACGAACCCCGTCATGATGGCGCCGAACCCGTTGATGACCCGAGATCGATGCATGCGCCGTCTGACAACCGGGTCGCGTTCAGTCTTCAGCAGCCGGTTCCAATGCCGGACCATGCCGGTCTGAGACATGGTGAACGAGACGAAGACGCCCACGATGTACAGCTGGATGAGGCGGGTCGTCTCGGCCTTGAACCCGATGATCAAGATGACAGCGAACCCGGCCAACATCATGATTCCGTTGGAGAAGGCGAGGCGGTCGCCGCGGGTGTGTAACTGCCTGGGCAGGTACCGATCTTGAGCGAGGATCGAGCCCAGCACGGGGAATCCGTTGAACGCGGTATTCGCGGCCAGCACGAGGACGAGTGCAGTCACGAAGAGGACGTAGTAGTAGCCAAGCGAGAATCCATGGAAGATCGTCTCAGCCAGCTGCGCGGTCACGGTGTGCTGGACATAGTCGAGCCCCGCGCCTTGAATCTGCTCCGCCGGGCTCTCGACGTACTGCAGGTGGGTGAACCTCGCCAACCCGACAATCCCCAACATCAAAGTCGTCGAGATGACACCGAGGATGAGCAGGGACGTGGCCGCGTTGCGGCTCTTCGGATGCCGGAACGCCGGAACTCCATTCGAGATCGCCTCGACTCCGGTCAGGGCCGCTGACCCGGACGAGAACGCGCGCACCAGCAGAAAGGCGAAAGCGAAGCCCACGAATGTTCCCTCGCCACTGATGGTCAGGTCCGCGCTTGGCGCGAGCAGATCCTCCCCCATCAGCATGATCCGCACATAGCCCCAACCGACGAGGGCGAAGATCCCAATGAGGAACCCGTACGTCGGGATGGCGAACGCGAGGCCGGACTCCCGAACGCCGCGTAGGTTGATCGCGGTGAGCAGCACCACGACCCCGACCGCGAATACCAGCTTGTGCTCTCCGATAAACGGGAAGGCCGCGCCGAGATTCTCTACTCCGGCTGCGACCGACACCGCCACTGTGAGCACGTAATCGACCAGAAGGGCGCTCGCCACGACCACTCCCGCGCGGCGGCCCAGGTTGACTGTCGCCACCTCGTAGTCACCGCCGCCGGACGGGTAGGCGTGCACGTTCTGCCGGTAGCTCGCCACCACCGTGGCCAGCACAATGACGACGGCCAGGGCGATCCAGGGCGCGACGACATACGCGGACGCCCCGGCGAGCGACAGCGTGAGCAGGATCTCGCCGGGCGCGTAGGCGACACTCGACAGTGGATCGGAGGCGAAGACCGGCAAGGCGATCCGCTTCGGCAAGAGCGTGTGCTGAAGGCGGTCGGACCGGAACGGCCGGCCGACCAGGAGGCGCTTCAGTAGGGAGGTGGGGTTGACCACAACCGAAGGGTACGGCTCACGCGGCCAACGGGCCGGGCGGTGGGTGTAGCGTCCCCGGCAAGGCGGTCCGCATCGGATCGCATTGGCCAGACGTTGCCGAACGGGCTCTGCGGAGGACCAGCGTGCACATCGTGATCATGGGGTGTGGGCGGGTCGGGTCGACGTTGGCACAGATCCTGGAAGGCCGCGGTCATTCGATTGCCGTCATCGACCAAAACCCGGACGCGTTCCGCCGGCTCGGACCGGACTTCGCCGGTCTGACGATCACCGGGGTCGGCTTCGACCGCGAGGTGCTCAAAGAGGCCGGCATCGAGCGGGCCGACGCGTTTGCGGCCGTTTCCAGCGGAGACAACTCGAACATCATCTCGGCCCGGTTGGCCCGCGAGACATTCGGCGTCGGCCGGGTGGCGGCCCGGATCTACGACCAGAAGCGAGCCGAGGTCTACGAGCGACTCGGCATCCCGACGGTGGCCACCGTCCGCTGGACCGCCGACCGGATGATCCGACACCTCGTCCCGCACGGTCAGCTCGAGCTGTGGCGGGATCCCACGAGCACGGTGTCGATCGTCGAGGTTCCGGTACACCGCGGGTGGATCTCCAAACCGTTGCGTGCGCTTGAAGATGCGTGCGGCGCCCGGACCGCGTTCATCATGAGGTTCGGCATCGGCACGCTGCCCACGGCGTCGACGGTGCTCCAGGACGGCGACCAGGTATTCATGTTGGTGACGGACGAGATGGTGCCCAAGGTTGCCGAGATCACCTCGTCCGAGCCGGCGATCGCTTAAGGGGGTGCGCGACACGATGCGGGTGGCAATAGGGGGCGCGGGCAACGTCGGCCGCTCGATCGCCCAGGAGCTGATCGAGAATGGTCACACCGTGCTGCTCATCGAGCGCCAGCCGGCGGCACTGCGGCCCGAGCGGGTGCCCACGGCGGAGTGGATCCTCGCCGACTGCTGCGAGGTGGCGAGCCTGCAGGAGGCCAACCTGGCCAGCTGCGACGTTGTGGTCGCGGCGACCGGCGACGACAAGGTGAACCTGGTGCTATCGCTGTTGGCCAAGACGGAATTCGCCGTGCCGCGCGTCGTGGCGCGGGTCAACCGGGCCGAGAACGAATGGCTCTTCACCGATCAGTGGGGCGTCGACGTCTCGGTCAGCAAACCGCGACTGATGGCGGCGCTCGTGGAGGAGGCGGTCTCGGTCGGTGACCTGGTTCGGTTGATGACGTTCCGGCAGTCCCAGGCGAACCTGGTCGAGATCACCCTGCCGGAGTCGGCGCCGTACGTCGGACACGCGGTCCGCGATGTACCCCTGCCGCGGGATTCGGCGCTCGTAGCGATCTTGCGTGGCAAGCGGGTGGTGGCACCGTCGCCGGGCGACTCCCTCGAGGCCGGTGACGAACTGGTCTTCGTCTGTACAACCGAGGTTGAAGATGACGTCCAGTCGGTGATCCTGGGCGAGCGCTCGAAGCTCAAGGAACGCTGACGCCCGTCGTCAGGCCGGGAGCGGCTGGTTCGTCGCTCGAAGATAGCGGCGCACGGCCCACACGGTCAGAGCCAGGAGAATCGCGTACGGCGGGAAGCCGAGCACGATCCGCATCACACCGAGGATGCTCGCCTTCTCGTCGTCGGTCAGTCCGTCGGCGACGTAGACCCACACGTTGACCACGAACTTGGTCAGAAACGTGGTCGCCCAGATCACCGTGAGCCAGGCGAAGATGCGGCGCAGTCCGTGGTCGAGCCGCCATCGTTCGCCGCCGTTGTCGGCCACCAACGACCACAACCAACCCACGAGCGGCCGTCGAGCAACGACGGATCCGACGAGCGCGATCCCATAGGCCAACGTGAGCAGGATCCCTGGTAGGTAGAAGGTCTTCGGGTCGCCGGTCTTGAATGCGAGCAGGGCGCCGATCCCGATCCCGAAGAGGCCGTTCATCGCGTAGCGCACGGACTGCCGGCGCGCCAAGCGGAACCCGGCGATGCCTACGGCCAGCCCTATCGCCACGATCAGCGCCGGCGTCAGCGACCACACGATGTTGGTCAGTACGAATGCCAGCACCGGCAGGCTCGACTCCACCATGCCCCGCACGCCGCCGAGTTGGCTCGCCACCTGCTCGGAGAAGGTGGGCAGGATCTCCTCGGCCGACGCCAGATCTCCCTCGTGCAGGTCCTGCTGGGGGGTCTCGCGTGGGGGCGTCACGGGGGCTCCTAGCGGTTTGCGTCGGTCGGGCTACGACTGGGGTTCAAGCTCGTAGTACGGGTTGTAGATGACCTTCCGTTGGTCGCGGACCGCGACCCGCCCACGGACCGTGAGTGCGCGGCCCGGCTCGATGCCGGCGATCTGGCGCCTTCCGAGCCACACGAGGGTCACCACGTCGCTGCCGTCGTAGAGGTCGGCCTCGAGCGTGGGCAGGTTTGTTCGTGGAGTGTAGACCACGGTGCGCAGTCGACCGGTCACAGTAACCATTTCGCCCCGGTGCACCAACTGAGCCGGCTGGCAGCCCGCCTTGGCCGCCGTCTCCGCCCGGAGCGCCTCGGCCTCGAGCTCCTCCTCTGACGCGGTGAACCGGCGAATCAGTCCGCGCAGGCCACGGTCCTCGCGTGCCGTGGTCATGTCGCCTCACTCCGCGGGGGCCGGACCTTCGCCGGCGTGCCCCTCCCGGTCGGGCCCTTTCGCGCGCGGCCCCGCGGCGTGGCCGGCCCGGTCGTGGCGTCCGTCGCCGCCGGAGTCTGGTTGGCCGCTGACTGGTTGGCCGCTGACTGGTTGGCCGCTGATTCGCTGGCCGCTGATTCGCTGGCGATGACGTCGGCGAGCTGGGCAGCCGCCTCCGGTGGTAACCGCAGGGGCAGCGTCTCCTTCACCGGCCTCGCCTCGGTACCTCGGTCGACCACCAGGCCGCGAAGGGCGTCCCGGAGCGGGCCGGCCTGATCCAGATCGACCGCGGCGGCGCCGAAATAGATGCCGTGCACGAACCAGCGCGGCCCGTCGATGCCGACATGCCGCACCTCGGTGACCGCCGCCCCGTCCTGCATGCGGGCGTGCAGCTCCGGGCCGTACTCCCCCTCGACCTCGGCCAACTTGGCGCCACGGGAGGTCAACGCGGCTCGCAGGTCCGACCGGATCTCGTCCCAGATGCCCTCGGTGCGCGGTGCCGCGTACACGCCGAGCTGCAGTCTGCTACGACCGTGCGCGAGCCGCACCGAACCGATCTCGCCGCCCGGCCCCGCCTCGAGCTCGATATTCACCCCGGCCACGTTCGGAATTCGCAGCGCCCCGAGGTCGAGGCGCGAAACGGTGTCATCGGGCGCCTCGGAGATGTCGTACGGTCCGAACTCCGGGCCCAGCGCGACCTCGTCCTCGTCGCCGTCATCGTCATGACCACGAGCGTCGACCCCGGCCTGCGCATGACGTGCACCCCGACCGGCGTCATCGCCGCCGCGCCGGCCCGATTTCCCGCGATCCCGCGAGAAGATCACCGCGACTCCTTGTCCCCGAGTGCGGCCAGGCCCCCGGTGGAACCGTGTCCGCCCGCGCCCCTCCCGGACCCGGACAGCTCCTCCACTAGGTAAAAGTCTGCCCGCTCCACTCGTTGCACGACAAGCTGGGCGATCCGATCACCCCGGCTGATCCGCGCCGGCGTGCGGGGATCGTGGTTGATCAGGTTGACCAGGATCTCGCCGCGGTAGCCGGCGTCGACCGTACCGGGCGCGTTGAGCACCGTTACGCCGAGCCGGCTCGCCAGCCCGGAGCGTGGGTGCACGAGACCGACGTAGCCCGGGGGCAGCGCGATGGCGATCCCGGTCGGCACCAAGGCCCGCTCCCCCGGAGCGAGCTCGACATCGACGGCCGCGAAGAGGTCGGCCCCGGCATCGCCGTCATGCGCGTAGTTGAGCAATGGAAGGCCCGGGTCCAGTCGTTGGACCGGTATCCGCACCGATGACGCCTGATCCACCCGGACCTCCTCCCGATTCGGGGCCACCGTACCCTGCACCCGTGGTCTCCCCGATCGTCTATCGCGAACGGCTCGCCGTTGCGTGGTGGGTGTGGCCGGCGGCCGTGGGCGCGGCGGCCCTGCTCGCGGCCGAGCTTGGGATAGGCGCGTACGCGTTGCGCACTCCATTGACATACGTCATTGCCGCATTGGTCGCGTTGGCGGGCGTCTGGGCCTTCAATCGGATCCGCATTTCCATCGATGGCGAAGAATTGCGGGTCGACGACGCTCGGCTGCCACTTTCGGTTATCGACAAAGTTACTGTTCTCGATATATCGGGTCGGCGGGATCTGCTGGGTCCGGACGCGGACCCGATGGCCTTTGTCATCCAGCGGCCGTGGATCTCCGGCGGCGTGCGCATCGACCTGGTCGACCCGGACGACCCAACGCCGTACTGGTACGTCAGTTCCCGCCACCCCTCGGAGTTCGCCGCCGCCCTCCAGAAGTGATCCCACCTCAGAAGTGATCCAGCTCAGGAAGTGATCGCTGGCGGACGGCGCTGGACCAGGTCCCGGCGGACCTCCTCGCTCAGCTTCAGCGTTGCCCGGCGGTTGAGGAGCGCGGCGATCGCCGCCCCGGTGAACAGTGGTCCCAGCGTCGTCAGATTGCGGCCGAACCGGCGCACCAGCCGGTCTCGCAACTCGTGCCGCGCGGTGGTGCCGAGGACCGCGGCGATCGTGCGCCCGGGCACGAGCAGGTTGACGCCGCGCCGGCCGGACCATGCCTGCAGCAGGCTCAGGCCGCGCTGCGCGGTCGTCCCCGGGATCGGCTGCCCGTAGAGCTCCTGCAATTCACCGATCAGCTTGATTTCTACCGCAACCACCGCCACCGTCTCGGCCGCGAGCACGACCGGCGCGGTGAGCAGCGCCGGGGGCGCCGCCCACTGAAGCGCGCTCACGCCTCCGCCGACCGCGCCGATGCCGGCGCTCGTGCGTGCCGCGTTGCGCACCAGTCGGTCGGCGATCTCGTCGTCGCTCAGCCCGGTGAAATGACTGCGCAGCGTGGCCAAATCGCGCAGCGGGATGCGTGGGGCGACATCAACCACGGTGTCGGCCACCCAGGCCATCGCCACCTTCGGTCGCAGGAAGTCGGTGAAGCCTCGCTTGCGAAGGCCGGACGCGATCTCGCCCAATGCCTTGCGCCGCTCGGAGGTGGGTAGATCCTCTTCGGCCAGACGGGCGACCGCGTCGGTCGTCGCGCGGTCCGCCTCGGCGTCGCCGGGCACGATCGGGCCAGGCACGCCATCGCCGACGAGATCATCAGAGCCGACGAGATCATCAGAGCCGACGGATCCCCAGAGACGGCAGGGCCCGACGGATCGCCGTCGGGCCGGTTCTTCTCAGTCATTTGTGACCTCCGGGGCTGGGTGTATCACACGAGTCTCGCCTACCCAATCCAGCCCAGGTTGCACCGTGTGGGCCGTCATCGCCCGGCCCAGGTGCGGACACCTGGGCGTGAGCGAGCTCAGGCACACTCGGTGCAGATCAATTCGCCATTTCGCTCATACGCGAGCTGGCTGCGGTGGTGTACGAGGAAGCACCTCGAGCAGCGGAACTCGTCGGCCTGCATCGGCAGGACCTTGACGGACAGTTCCTCATCGGCGAGATCGGCGCCCGGAAGCTCGAAACCCTCCGCGACGTCCACTTCGTCGACGTCCACGCTGCCCGACTGCGCGTCGACCCGGCGGGACTTGAGCTCCTCGATGCTGTCTGCCCCGAGATCGACCTCGTCGCGCCGTGGCGCGTCGTAGTCGGTCGCCATCCCTTGTCACACTCCCAAAGAAAGATTTCGCCTCGTCTGTGATTCGACCGCCCTTGCCGGACCCGGCACCGCGACCACGTTGGCCTTACGGCCACGCCGGCCTCACGGCTGTGCGCCCGGGTTCAACCAACGGAGTCTCGGGCTCGGTGCGCCTTCGGTCCCAAGCTGGCGGCGTACCTTACCGTCCTCATCCGCAACTTGTACGCTCGCGCGCGCACGATTGTTCCCGATGTGATCCAGGCGACACAAAGGTAGAGGTCACCGTAGTCGTATCCGATCCGCCGCGCCGACAGACGGCTGAGATTACCCACCCAGGTCAACAGTGTTCGCTACCCTCTTTTGGCACCGGATGGGCGCACGAACGATCGTGGGATGCCACCGAGGATCGGGCAGGGGAGTAGCGGCGAATGACATTTACGCGGGTTCGCGCGATGATCTTCGTCGCCGTACTGTTCGCCACGGCCGGCGTCGTCGTGCTTACGGCCATCAACCGCGACACCCAGCTCCTGCCGCCTGCGGAGAAGTGTGCCCCGACCGACATCCGGATCAACCTCAACGTCCCTGAGCGCAACCAGGTCACGCTCAATGTCTACAACGGCACCAGTCGGGTGGGCCTGGCCGAACAGATCGGCGCCGAGTTCCAGAACCGCGGCTTCCACGTCGCGAAGATGGAGACCGCCCCGGACGGACAGCCGTACGAGGAGGTCGCCCGGATCACCTTCGGACCGGACGGCGTGGGTGCCTCCTGGTTGGTCAGCGCGTACTTCCTGGAAGACGAGGCGGAGATGAACTTCGTCCGCGACCGCACCGGGTCCGAGGTAGACGTGACTCTTGGTGCCAAATTCCAACAATTGGCCACGTCGACCGAGGTGAACCAGAGGATTGCGGCCAACGGCCGGCCACAGCTCTATCCCGGCACCTGTGCGGCCTGATCCGTCATGGACCGCCGTCCGCATTCAGCTCCACCAACAGGTCATGCAGTTCGCCATGCAGGGCTGCCGGGGCCGCGACCACCATGTCAGCGCTGGGCGGCGCGCCACGCAGTCCGGTGACCAGAAGCCCGGCTTCGATCGCGATAAGTCCACCCGCCGCCCGGTCCCAGGGCTGGAGGCCCTTTTCGAAATAGATGTCCACCGACCCCTCGGCGACGGCGCAGAGGTCCAGTGCCGCCGAGCCCAGGCGGCGGATATCGCGCACCCTCGGCAGCACCCCGGTCAGGACGGCGGCCTGGTGCGCCCGACGGGCCGAGTCATAGCCGAAGCCGGTGGCGAGCAATGCCTGGTCGAGTGCGACAACCGACGAGCCACCAAGCCGTTGCGTGGCGCGCCACGCGCCCGTGCCCCGCACCGCCGTCCACTCGTCGCCCGTCGCCACGTTCACCACGACGCCGGCCACGATCTGCCCGTCGACCTCGGCCGCCACGGAGACGGCATAGTGCGGCAGTCCGTACACGTAGTTCACGGTGCCGTCGATCGGGTCGACCACCCACCGGGTCCCAGACGCGTTGGTACGGCCGACCGCGCCCGATTCGCCGCCCTCCTCGCCGAGCACCCGATCGTCCGGGTGGCCGGTCAGCAGGAGGTCCGCCAGGAGTGCCTCGACCGCGCGGTCGGCGGCCGTGACGAGATCGGTGTCGGTGGACTTTGTGTCGACGTCGCCAATGCCCCGCTTTCGCCAGTCGGCGGCGAGCGCGGCGCCGGCCCGGGCCGCCACCACGGCGCGCTGGAGCAATTGGTACGGGTCGGCCTCCGCCATCGGATCCCCTTCGGTATGCGCCGTACCATCCTCGCAGCCTGGTCTGCCTCGCGTCGCAGGATGATCGCCCCGAACGGCGCTACAATTCACGCCTGCCCGCGTGTCACGCGGAGCACCACAGATGTACCGGTCTCCGCACGGGGGCGGCGCCCATTGCGCCGCCGCGTCCGGTCGCGGATCCGGCCGCAGGCTCGCCACGGGAAGGTCGTACGTGACAGAAACGCGCCAGGATCTCGGCCATTCCGGCGCCGACATCCAGTCGATCACCGACGCCGCCCACGGTTCCGCGGACGGTCGTAACGGAGCCGTGGTCGCGGCCCGCTCGGCCACCGCCGCATCCCGCGCCGCCACAGTCAAGGTGGACGATCCCGAGACCAACAGCGAGACGGCGCCGGAGGCTGAGGCCAAGCCGGCGAAGGCGACCCGGAGCCGGGCGCCCAAGCTGGCGGTCGTTGAGGAGGCCGTGGCGCCCGAAGACGCCCCGGCCGAGCTGGTCTCCGCGCCTGAGTCCCCACCGGCCAAGGCGACGAAGAAGGCCGCTACCCGGAAGGTGACGAAGAAGACGGCTGAGGCCGAGGCGCCGGCGCCGGAGCCGGCGCCGGCCGCCGGCCACGGAGGTCGCGCCGACGAGCGCCGACGCCGAGCTCGTTGTGGATCTGGAACTCGAGGACGTCGAGTTGGACGAGGAACTCACGCTCGAGCTCGAGGACGTCCCGGTCGACGAGCCGGCAGCGTTGGTCGAGGCGGCTGAGGCGGACGCTGAGTCCGACAGCACCGACTTCGAGTGGGACGACGAGGAGTCGGAGGCCCTCAAGCAGGCCCGTCGCGACGCGGAGCTGACGGCGTCGGCCGATTCGGTCCGGGCGTACCTCAAGCAGATCGGCAAGGTTCCCCTGCTCAACGCGGAGCAGGAGGTCGACCTGGCGAAGCGTATCGAAGGCGGTCTCTATGCCTCCGAGCGGCTACGGATGGCCGAGGAGGAGGGCGAAAAGCTGCCCACGCCGCTGCGCCGCGACCTGGACTGGATCTCCCGTGATGGCGAGCGGGCCAAGAACCATCTGCTGGAGGCGAACCTCCGACTCGTGGTGTCACTCGCCAAGCGATACACCGGCCGCGGCATGGCCTTCCTCGACCTGATTCAGGAGGGCAACCTCGGTCTCATCCGCGCGGTGGAGAAGTTCGACTACACCAAGGGCTACAAGTTCTCCACGTACGCCACATGGTGGATCCGCCAGGCCATCACTCGCGCGATGGCCGACCAGGCCCGCACCATCCGCATCCCGGTTCACATGGTCGAGGTGATCAACAAGCTCGGCCGGATCCAGCGCGAGCTGCTCCAGGACCTTGGCCGCGAGCCGACGCCGGAGGAGCTGGCCAAGGAGATGGACATCACTCCGGAGAAGGTGCTGGAGATCCAGCAGTACGCCCGCGAGCCCATCTCGCTGGACCAGACCATCGGCGACGAAGGCGACAGCCAGCTCGGCGACTTCATCGAGGACTCCGAGGCGGTCGTGGCCGTCGACGCGGTCTCGTTCTCGCTGCTTCAGGATCAGCTCCAGCAAGTACTGCAGACGCTGTCCGAGCGTGAAGCGGGTGTAGTGCGGCTCCGGTTCGGCCTCACCGACGGACAGCCGCGCACGCTCGACGAGATCGGGCAGGTCTACGGCGTGACCCGGGAGCGGATCCGCCAGATCGAGTCGAAGACGATGTCGAAGCTGCGCCACCCGTCGCGGTCGCAAGTGCTCCGCGACTACCTCGACTGACCGGAGCCGCGTCTCCGATTGGTTACGCCATGGGCGTAACCATGTCGTGCTTACGCCCGTGGCGTAACCAAGTCGTGCGCTGGCAACCACGGTTGCGACCGCATTGCGCTGGCGGCGCACGTGCAACTGCACCAACTCTGACCTGGGACGATGCTCGATTTGGGCGGGTCGTGCCCGGATGTGGCATAGGCGCGGGGGGCGCGGCGACAACGTCATCCAACTGTGACCAACGCCGCGCCCCGGAGGCCGCGACGGACGTGATCCGCGTCGGTGCGCCGGGATAGTCTCGATGTGACCTCGGTCGCCACTCCTTTCGGGAACGTGGGTCAGTGGAGCCGGTGTTGGACGATGGGTGGACGACATGCCAGCGCGAGCAACTCCCATCGACCCACGATCAGCAGAGGAGGAGGCGATGACCCCAACCCTCACGCCGCCGCCCGAGGCCGCGGCACCCCCCGCAGCCGAAGAGCGCTGCGACCGCTGCAGCGCGGCCGGAAAGCTGCGCATCGTTCTCGCGGGCGGAGGGGAACTGATCTTCTGCGGGCACCACGCGAACAAATTCGCGCCGGAGCTCGTGAAGGTCGCGGTTGAGGTAGTCGCGGCGCCCGACTTCGAGTGGCGCGGCACTGAACTGACCAGCAACCCCGGTCTGCTCGACGGCTGACCGGCTGACATATTGACGCGAACGAGCGCTCCGGACCCGGAGCGCTCGTTGCCTTTCCCACCACCCGACCGCGAGTTCCCCAGCGCCCGCCAACTCCCGCGATCTTGGGCGAATGCGCGTGGTTCGATCTTCAATAACGCGCATTTTCCCAAGATCGGCGGTATTTCAGCGGGCATGGAGAGCGGCGATGCGGGCCTCGAGCTGCTCGATGGTGGCCTGCGCGCTCGCCGGGCCGCCGCAAAGTCGCCGCAGCTCGGCGTGGATCTTTCCGTGTGGGATGCCCGTTCTCAGGTGATGCGCTCCCACGAGGCCGTTGAGCTGACGCCGCAACGCGATGCGGCGAGCGGCGGCCGTAGCCACCGGTGGAACGTCCGTCTGCGGGCCGTTAGCTTGTCGACCGACGGCCTGCGTCCCGTCCCGTGCGTGACGGCGCCCGCGCGCGGTCTGCTCCGCCTGTCGCCGGGCAAGCAGGAGTGCGACCTGGTCGGGACTGAGCAGTCCGGGTAGACCCAGGTACTCCTCCTCCTCGGGCGTCCCCGACCGTACCGGCGTACCGAACGACGCCCCGTCAAAGATCACTTGATCGAGTTCCGCCGTGGCCGACAGCGCCTCAAAGCCGTTGGTGAGCTCGTCGCTCGCGCGTTCGGACTGCTGGGCCCGCTGCAGTAGCTCGTCATCGAGGCCCGATCCGGCCTGGCGGACCTGCAGCACGTGATCGCGCTGAGCCTCCATCTCGCTGGCCAGGCCCAATAGCTGCGGGACACTCGGCAGGAAGACGCTCGCCGTCTCGCCCGGCCGGCGTACCCGGACGAAGCGTCCAATCGCCTGGGCGAAGAAGAGCGGCGTTGAGGCACTCGTCGCGTACACGCCGACGGTCAGCCGCGGAATGTCGACCCCCTCGGAGACCATCCGTACCGCGACCAACCACCGCTGGTCGGAGGCGGCGAAGGCACCGATCTTCTCCGAGGCCCCGCCGTCATCGGAGAGCACCACCACCGGCCGCTCGCCGCCGATCTCGGAGAGCAGGCGTGCGTAGGCTCGGGCCGCCTTCTGGTCGGTCGCGATCACGAGACCGCCGGCGTCTGGAATGTCGCCGGCCCGGAGGACCTGCAGCCGCGCATCGGCCGCGCGCAGCACCTGGGGCATCCAGTCGCCGTCAGGATCGAGGGCCGTCCGCCAGGCCTTCGCGGTGACGTCCTGCGTGACCGGTTCACCCAGCCGTACGGCCAGCTCTTCCCCGGCCGACGTGCGCCACCGGGTTTCGCCCGAGTACGCCAGGAAGATCACCGGGCGGACCACGCTGTCGGCCAGAGCGTCGCCGTAGCCGTACGACGAATCGGAGTGTGAACGCAGCAACCCATCCGGTCCGCGCTCGTAAGTGACAAACGGGATCGGATTCTCGTCCGACCGGAACGGTGTCCCGGTCAGCATCAGCCGTCTCACCGCGGGCTCGAACGCCGAGCGCACGCCGTCGCCCCACGAACGCGAGTCGCCGGCGTGGTGTATCTCGTCGAGGATGACCAGGGTGCGCCGGGCCATGGTGCGTCGGCGGTGCACCATCGGTGCGGTGCCCACTTGGGCGTAGGTCACGACCGCACCCCGGAAGTCGGCGGTGGTGTGAAGGTCCGCGTTGCGAAACGTTGGATCGATGGGAATGCCGACTCCTGCGGCTGCCTGCGCCCACTGGGTCTTGAGGTGCTCGGTCGGTGTCACGACTGTGATCGTCTGAACGGTGTCGTCGGCGAGGAGCTCGGCCGCAATGCGCAACGCGAATGTTGTCTTGCCGGCGCCGGGCGTGGCAACGGCGAGAAAGTCCACGTCGCGGCGGCGCAGGTACTCCACCAGCGCGCGGCGCTGCCACGACCGCAGGGGTGGGAACGTCGCCAGATCGGGGCGTGCCTTCGCCACCACGCTCCTCCCGACGCGGGCCAACTCCTACAAAGGAAGGCCCCCGGGTCGGCGTGGACCGCGAAGGCGCCTCAGACTAACCCGGGCCGCCGACACCATTGCGGCAACGACACCCCGACGAGATCAGCCATCAGCGCGTGGCGGTGGCGAGATCAACGACCGCGATCGTGCTCAGTCGTAGACCCGGTCGGACTCGTAGATCTCCTTGCACTCCGGGCACACCGGGAACTTCTTGGGGTCGCGCGACGGCACCCACACTTTGCCGCACAGCGCCCGCACCGGCGTGCCGTTCACCATCGCCTCCATGATCTTGTCTTTGTCGGCATAGTGCGAGAAGCGCTCGTGGTCGCCTTCGTCGAAGCGATAGTCCGTGCGTTCCTCGGCGATAGTGTCGGAGTCGGGATTCATCGGAATGCTCACCCGGCCATTGTCTCAGGTCGGCCCGCGCACCCGTAGGGTCGGACCATGGTCGACGACGCGACACGGGTCAGCGAGGAAGTGGCCGAGGCACTGCGGGTCGGGGCCGCGGTGGTCGCGCTCGAGAGCACGATCATCGCGCACGGGTTGCCGAGCCCCCGCAACGTCGAGGTGGCGGCGCAGATCGAACAGACCGTCCGCGACCACGGCGCCGTTCCGGCCACGATCGGCATGGTCGGCGGCACGGTGGTGATCGGCCTGACTGAGTCGGAGATACACCATCTGGGCACCGCGGCGGGCGTCGCGAAGCTGTCGGCCCGGGATCTGGCGATCGCCGCGACCGCCGGCACCGACGGCGCCACCACGGTCGCGAGTACCGCGACGACGGCCGCACGCGCCGGCATCAGCGTCTTCGCGACCGGAGGGCTCGGCGGCGTCCACAGAGGAGCGTCAGAGTCCTACGACGAGTCGGCCGACCTCACGGCACTCAGCCGCACTCGCATCGCGGTGGTCTGTTCGGGCGTGAAGTCCATTTTGGACGTTGGAGCCACGCTGGAGCGCTTGGAGACGCTCGGTGTCACGGTCATCGGCCACGGCACCCGCCGGTTCGCCGGCTTCTACCTTACCGACAGCGGGTTCGACCTGGATTGGGCGCTCGACTCACCGGCGGAGTTCGCCGCCACAATGCGTCGACGAGACTCGCTCGGACTGCCGCCGGGCGCGATCGTCGTGTCCAACCCGCTCCCATTCGATGTGCAACTCGACCCCGACCTCCATGACCAGGTGCTGGAGGAAGGTCTCGACGGCTTGCGGCGCGATGGGATCACCGGCAAGGCGGTCACGCCGTATCTGCTGGCGCATTTCCATGACGCGACGCACGGCAAGAGCCTTGAGGTGAACATCGAGGTGATCCTGCGCAACGCCGCGCTGGCGGCTCAGATCGCCGCCGCGTACGCGCGCCTGCTCGCATGACCGGAGGCCGGACTCTCGTCGTCGGCGACATTGTCACCGACATCCTGGCCGTCCACACCGGACCGCTCGCGGTGGACTCCGATACCCGGGCCGACATATGGCTCACCGGCGGCGGTTCGGCCGCCAACACCGCGGCCTGGCTCGCTTCGGCCGGGGCCACGGTCGACCTGCTCGGGGTCGTCGGCCGCGACATCGCCGGGTCGGATCGGCTGGCCGAGCTGGCCTCGGCGGGGGTCGGCTGCGGGCTCATCCGCCGTACATCCGCCTCCGCGACGGGGAGCGTCATCGTGCTCGCTCACGGCCAGGACAGGACCATGCTCTGTGACCGCGGAGCCAACCACGAGCTACAGCCATCCGATGTGGACAGAGCGTTCGCGGCGTTGCCTGACCTGACCCACGTCCACCTCTCCGGCTACACGCTGCTGGACGACTCGTCCCGATCGGCCGGCCTGCGGGCCTTGGCCGTCGCCTCCTCGCGCCGACTGTCGACCAGCGTCGACGCGGCGTCCGCCGCACCGCTTCGCCGGGTCGGGGGGCAGACCTTCCTCGGCTGGGTTCGCGGCGTCGACATCCTGTTCGCCAACCTCGACGAGGCCGAAGTCCTCATTGGCTCCACTGTGGACTCTCTGCCGGACGTGGCGGTGCTGGCCCGTACGGTTGGCGCAGCCGCGGTCAAGCTCGGGCCCCGTGGTGCGGTGTGGGTGACCGGGGACACGGTCGTCCCCGTGCCGGCGTCGCCAGCCACGGTCGTGGACACGACCGGCGCCGGCGACGCCTTCGCGGCCGGCCTACTGGCCGCCAGGCTCGGCGGGGCCGACATTACGACGGCCCTATCGGCCGCGGTACGTCTAGGCGCGCGGGCGGTTGCCGCGGTTGGCGGTCGTCCGCCGATCAGTCCTGATCAATGACCCGGTGCTCGCTAGAGGGCAGCGCGGCCCGCCCGGACGGCTCGTTACGCGCAACCGGCTGGCGCCGCTTCGGAGGGCGGTCGTTGGCCAGAATCACCGCCAGCCACGGCAGCACCACCATTCCAACGACGCACAGCGACGCCCACAGACCCCATAGCGGGGGCTTCTGGACAACGAGAATCGCGGCCCCGACCAGGCAGAGTGCCCGGGTCAGCATCATCGCTACATAGCGGATCTCGCGACGGCGGATCTCCTTCTCCGGATCCTCCGCCGCGTCCGTGATGAGGACGGGCTGGTTGCGTCGTTTCACGAGATCCCGCCCCTTCCTGTGGCCGGCCATCATCGTCGATCCTGCCACCAACCGCGGACCGCGGCCACGCGGGGCATGGCGTCGGCCGGCCGGCCGTACCGTCGTGTCATGACCATGGCCCGCCCGCGCCTCGCCGAGATGCTCGACCTATCGCCGCACCCGGAGGGTGGCTGGTATCGCGAGACCTGGCGGGCACCGGTGAACATTTCTCCGCCAGGCTATGACGGCGAGCGGTCGACAGCGACAGCCATCTACTTTCTGCTCAACCCGGGCGAGAGCTCTCGGTGGCACGTAGTGCGCTCCGCTGAAGTGTGGCTGTGGCATGCCGGTGGCCCGCTCACTCTGCGGCTGGGTGGCCGCGGCGAGGTTCCCGTCCAGTCGCGGTCGCTCGCCCTCGGCATGGACATCGCCCACGATCAGAGGCCGCAGCTGTTCGTACCGGGTGGTGTCTGGCAGTCGGCGGAGCCGGCCACTCACGAGGAGGTCTTGGTCAGCTGCGTCGTGTCGCCGGGTTTCGACTTCGCAGACTTCCGTCTGGGGTCATGACTGGTATCCGTCCGGCGGCCGTATCTGCGCCGGAAGGGACACAGTGGACGGTGGTCCCGGGATTGGTACGGTCGAGTGCTCCGGCGCCGTCACGGGTTCCGCCGTCGCGGGCACGTCGGCCGCGGCCCGACGAACGACATGGGCCGGGATGGTCAGGGCGGCGACGTCCATGGCGATGTGGGCAATGATCCCCGGTAACAGGCTGCCGGATATGACATAGAGAACGGTGAAACTGAGGCCGATCAGCGCGGGCAGGATGAAACTCGGCCCCTGGTAGAGATGAACCACGGCGAAGAGCACCGCGGCCAACACGATCGACCACACGATGTACAGTCCCGCGATGCCAACGCCGGCCGTGATGAGAAGGCCGCGGAACATCAACTCCTCGGAGATCCCGGCCGTGACCGCGACACCGATGGCGAATCGGCGTTGCGTCGCCGTGCGGGGTAGCAACGCGGCGATGGAGCGGGGTGCCCGAACCAACGTGCCACGAGCGTAGCGGCGCATGGTCCGGACCCGGCCGATGACCGCCGTGACCACAAACCAACCCGCCCCGCCGACCGCCAGCCAGGCGAACTCACCAGAGGGAAGGGCGAGGCCGAGCTGTTCGACGCTCAGCCCGGGGCTGGTGACGAGTACCGCGAGCACCAGCGCGACGCTCAGCCACCCGATCACGATGTTGTTCGTGTAGAACCGCAGGAGGTTGATCCGGCCCTCGGCCGCGCTGAGGCGCCGGTAGGCTCGCGGACCGGCCATCGCATTGACGAGCAGCCACGCCACCGCCAACGCAGTCAGGGCGGTGCCGGCCACGCTGAACACCGGGGTGCCGTGGACATGGCGCAACCGTAACGGCCGCCGGAGTCAGCGTGCCACCAGTGCTAGCGGGGAGCGAACAGCCAGGGTTGCTTCAGATCGAAGAACTCGGGGGGACCCGTTTGGAGAGCGGTCATCTCGTCCATCTGTGCCTTCATCTCGGGCGGCGGCTCCTTGCGCTCGCCCTCGCGGGCCTCGGCCTCCGAGGTGAAGTAGATGCACATTGTGTAGTCACCGCCGGCGTGAAGGACAACAACGCTGCCGAGTATGTCCGGACGGAACCCGGCCCACTCGGGCGAGGACTGCGCCATCAGCTCGCGAGCCCGACCCGGGTCTGTGCCGTGCCCCCGCATAACCTGGACGAAGCCGGCGTTGGCGGGATCGCCGGCGAGGTCGACGACCACATCCGCGCTGTTACTGAACGTGGGTTCGCCGGCGAACAGCTGTGAAACGCCCGCCCACCAGGCGCCCTGCTCGGGCCGATCACTGTTGCGCTGGGCGGCTTCGGCCGACTCGAAGCGGACGAGCGCGATCAGTCTCCCGTCGTCGGTGACGCCGCTGGTCGAGCCAAGCCAGCCTTCGGCCCCAGGCGCCAGGTCGCGCTGCCAGGCGTCGAGCGCGGTCCGGACGGCGTCCGCATCCGATACCTGCCCATGGATCACTTGAACGAACATCGAGCACCTCCGTCACGCAGGGTGGTCACGTCGTGACCTTACCCCTTTGCGTTGGATATCTGGGCAGGCGCGCGATTCCCGTGTCCACATTGGCCACATCAGGTCGGCTGGGGTCGAGACGCCTGTGCAACCTGGGTCCAGCGCGAGCGCAGGCCGGCGCCCGGCAGGGCCGGTATGCTCGGACCGTGAAACGGAGATCGTCATGAGTGCGGAAACCGTCGGCGCCGAGATGCCGGCAGTGATCACACTTGACGACGTCGCGGCAATGTCAAGCGCGGACGAGCACCACCGATACGAACTCAGCCGTGAAGGGGTGCTCTCGATCATGCCGCCCGGGGCACCGGAGCACGCCCTCATCGTTTCGAAGCTCACGCATTGGCTTTATGTCCACGGCTTCGGCCCTGAGGAGGTGACCGCCGACTGCGGAATCGATGTCGGCGGCGGCCGTCAGCCCGACATCACCGTCTGGGCGAAGGGGAAGCCTCCGCGCCGGGTTCGCTCTAGCTACGCGAGCATCGACGGTCTTCTACTTGCGATCGAGGTCGTTTCGCCTGACAGCAAGACAATCGATCGCGTGATCAAGCGCGACGAGTACGCCACCGCCGGCGTACCGCGTTACTGGATTGTGGACGCGGACCGGGCCAACACCGTCCACATGTTCGGGCTGACCGACGACGGCTACCAGTCCGTGCGGGAACCGATGTCACTTGCCTGGCTACTCAACGACTCCGCGCCGGACCTGTCCTAGCGAGCCGCTTCCTTTGCGGCGGCCTTCATCGCCTTCTTGTACTCCCGGACCCTGGCCAGGGATCCCTCGTCGGTGATATCCGCGACCGACCGCAGCGAGCCCTCTTCGCCATACACGCCGGTCGCCTCGCGCCACCCTTCCGGCTCGATCCCGAACTGCTTGCCCAGGAGGGCGACGAAGATCTGCGACTTCTGCTTGCCAAAGCCAGGCAGCTGGCCGATCCGGGCGACCGCGTCGCGGCCGTCGGCCGCCTCGGTCCAGAGCTTCGACGCGTCGGCGTCGTACCGTTCGACGAGGATCTGGCAGAGCTCCTGTGCCCGCTTGGCGAAAGCGCGCGGGAACCGATGCAGCGCCGGCGGTGTCGCGAAGATCGCCTCCAGCGCGGCCGGATCGAACGCGGCGATCTCGCGGGTATCCAGGTCGTGGCCCAGCCGCTGCTTGAGCACGTACGGCGACGAGAATGCCTTCTCCATCGGTTGCTGTTGATCTAGAAGCATGCCGAGAAGTAACGCGAGCGGATTCTCGTGCAGCAGTCTGGTGGCTTCCGGCTCGATCGGCAGCGATAGTGGCATGTCTTCTCCCTAGGTCCCCTACATCCTGCCTCGGTCGTCGCAGCACCGGGCATCGGCGTCGGGCGCTGCCGCCCGGCGTTCGCGGAACAGACGAATCGACGATGGGCCAACTAGGTTGTCGTGCTGCAGAATCGGTTGACCGACATGAATCGAAGGGCGGGAACGATGGATGGGGCACCGGCGGTCGAGACGGTCGAGCCGCCCGACCCGACTCCGGCTTCCGAACCTCGCAGACGGCAGCGCGTCCGTAACGTTGTGACGCGAGGCGTCGCCATCGCGGCCGCGGTGACGTTGGCGTGGTTCGTCGCACGGCTTGCCCAGCGGCCCGAACTGTTCACGGTGTCCGCCGTGGGACTCGGGTTGGTTGCGCTGATCGGTGCGGTGCGGGGCCTGGTACGAACGGTGACCGGTCGTTGGAAGAAGGTACTGCTACTGGGCGCTGTCGTGCTGTTGATCGGCGCCGCTTGCCTGAGCTCGATTTGGTATTTCAGCTTCGGACGCGGCGACTACGCCGCGGCCCCGCCGCCTCTACCGAGCACGATCGTGCTGCCGCTCGCGGTTTCGGCTGAGTACGCCGGGGACGGAAAGGTCAACGACGGTCAGGTCGTGCTGCACGAGGAGCTGGTCGTCAGCGGCGCCACGATGAACCGCGTGCGGGACGACATTCTGGACCGGGTTCTGAATGCACGAGATCCCAGTGAGCTGGTCGCCGCGGTGGTGTGGTGCCTGGAGGCGGACGGATCCGGTGAACCGGCGGTGGTGCCGACGACGTGGATCCTGCCCGAGGGAATCAGCCTCATCGACCCGTCAGTGGAGCACATACGCAAGCTCATCGCCGCGAACTGGGAGAGCCAATGCTTTCGACCCGAGCGGCTTGACAGCTCCGACTGGGACCTGTCCCTACGAAGGGACGACAACTACGTGTACCGCCGCGAACGGGTTGTGCCATTTGACGTGGGGTGGATGTACTCGACGCCGACAGTCGATCCTGGGATCAGGGCCTTCTCGGTGACTGTTCCCGCGGCGCCCCTCGGGTTTCGCTTTGCGGCGGCTCCGCCGTCCCAAACCGGCGTGACATTGGACGCGCCCGTCACGAGATCCGGCTACTACGAGGGTCCGTACTACCTGGAACCCGCGAGGGATTCCTCTATTCGTCTCACCGGTGCGGCGCAGGCGATCGCCGCCGTCGACCCGGCGACGACGGTGGTCAGCCAGCCGGGCGTAGGGGACCGGGTCGTCGTCGATGTCAGCGAGCACACCGACTCAGTGAACCTCGTTGTTCTGTCCGCCCCATTCCGGAACAGCCCCGGGCGGGCGGTTTATCAATCCCTGCAATGGGGCCCGTTGCAATGGGTCCTGGGCCTTGTCACCCTGGTTGTGAGTGGGTTCCTGTCCGATCTGGGATTGGGTCTGTTCAAACGGATTTTTGGTCGCTTTCGTCGAGCCTCGCCGACGTTGCGCCCCCGGCCGCCCGCCGGATAGATCGCCATCCACAGTGGATTCCCAACCATAGTGGATTCCCAACCGCAGTGGATTCCCAACCGCAGTGGGATTGCCACCGCCGTGGTCCGATCCGGGCGATGTTCCGGCCGGGGTCATGTGAACTCGTGACCGTACTCACAGGTACCTCGATTATGGTTGGCCGATGAGCTCACCCGGGAAGCTCGATCAGGCCCTGACCCGCCCGGACGACTCGGTGGCCGAAGCAACGGCGCCGCGTCGCACGCGGCGCGGCGTAGTGATCGGGGCGGTCATCGTGGTGGCACTCGTGATAACCGCGCTGGTGTCCTTCCGCTGGGGTTCCGCCGAGACTCCGCAGGCGACGCCGATGGTGACGCCTTCACCATCCGCGACGTCGGCGCCGACAACGGCCGAGATCTATGCGGCCATCGCGCCTTCGGTAGTCACGATCGAGGCGGAGAACGCGAGTGGCGGCACGTCCGGCACCGGCATCATCGCCAACGCCCAGGGCGTCATCCTGACCGCGCTGCATGTGGTGAACGGCGCCGCATCGATTCGCGTTATTTTCGCCGATGGTACCCAATCAGCCGCGACCGTTCTTGGCGCCGATCCAACCAAAGACATCGCCGCGCTCGCCATTGAGACCTTCCCCGCGGTGCTCGTTCCGGCCACCCTCGGCAGCGCCGGCCGGCTGGCCGTGGGCGACAGTGTGATCGCCGTCGGCAACCCGCTCGGCCTCACCAGCAGCGCGACGGCCGGAGTGGTCTCCGGCTTGAACCGGGGCACGACCGGCCGAGACGGCACGGGCCTTTCGGGTCTGATCCAGTTCGATGCCGCCGTGAACCCAGGCAGTTCGGGCGGACCTTTGGTCAATGCTCGGGGAGAGGCCGTCGGCATCGTCGTGGCGCTGGCCAACCCGACCGACGCGGGCACCTTCATCGGCATCGGCTTCGCCGTACCCATCGGCAGTGCCCTCGCCGCCGGCGGGGGCCCGACCCCGCAACAGTGACTTCCACAAGAAAACGTGACTTCCACAGGGAAGGGTGAGGACGCGCCCATGGACACAGCGCCATACGACGCTCAGGACCAGGCGAGCACCGGCACGCTGGCGACCATGAGCACGGTCGCCGGCTCGAGCCCGGTGGAGCAGATCCTGTACGAGGTCAAGAAAACCATCGTCGGACAGGACGTCCTGCTCGAGCGACTACTCATCGCTCTCCTGTCGCGCGGCCACATCCTCGTCGAAGGCGTCCCCGGGCTCGCCAAGACGCTCGCCGTGAAGACCCTCGCCAGCGCCATCGGTGGGCAGTTCCACCGCGTCCAGTTCACCCCGGACCTGGTACCGGCCGACCTGGTCGGCACCCGCGTTTACCACCAGCGCAGCGGTGAGTTTCAGGTCTCGCTCGGTCCGGTGTTCACCAACCTGCTGCTCGCCGACGAGATCAACCGCGCGCCGGCGAAAGTACAAAGTGCGCTGCTCGAGGTCATGCAGGAGTACCAGGTCACGATCGGCCGCGAGACGCATCACGTCCCTCGGCCCTTCCTGGTGATGGCGACCCAGAACCCGATCGAGTCGGAGGGGACCTATCCACTGCCCGAGGCGCAAGTGGACCGCTTCATGATGAAGGTCGTCGTGGGTTACCCCAGCCCGACGGAGGAATTCGTCATCGTCGAACGGGCGATCGCGCCGGACACGAGCGGCCAGGCCGTCGTCGACCCCGATCGCCTTCTCGAGATGCAGACCGAAGTCGAACAGGTCTACGTCGACCCGGCCCTGATCGAGCACTCAGTACGCCTGGCGAACGCAACCCGCGAGCCGGCGGCGGTTGGTCTCGGCGGGCTGACGAGGTACGTCACGTATGGCGCGAGCCCCCGGGCATCGATCAATCTCATCCTCGCCGCGCGCGCCCTCGCGTACATCCGGGGCCGCGACTATGTGCTGCCGCACGACCTGTCCGAGCTGGCGCTCGACGTCCTGCGCCATCGGCTGGTGCTCTCCTACGAGGCTCTGTCCGACGACGTGACGGCCGACATGGTGCTGGCCCAGGTCATGGCCGCGCTGCCGGCCCCGATCCCGTTCGCCACATCGGGCCGCGAACGGTGACTCGCGCGCCCGACCGCCTCTTGCGGCGTCTTGAGTGGCAGGTGGTCCGTCGACTCGACGGGCGCCTGCAAGGCGCGTACCGGACGGTCTTTCGCGGCACTGGCATCGACTTTGCCGATATACGCGTCTACACACCCGAGGATGACGTCCGGCACATCGACTGGAATGTGACCGCCCGGCTGGACGAGCCACACGTACGCCAGTACACAGAGGACCGTGAGGTGACCGCCTGGCTAGTACTCGATCAATCAGCATCCATGAGATTTGGCGCGCCGGACCAGGGCAAGGACACCGTCCTCGGCGAACTCGCGGTCTGCCTGGCCCGACTGTTCGCTCAGGGTGGCAACAAGGTTGGGGCGATCCTCTTCGACAACCAACGACAACGCGTCATCCCGGCCCGCACGGGACGGACCCACGTGCTGTACCTCGCCCACCAGATCACCAAGCCGCTCGACGGGGGGACCGACGGCCGAACGACCGACCTCGCTGCCATGCTCCGCCTCGCGGCGTCCACGGTCCGGCGGCGCAGCCTCATTTTCGTCATCTCCGACTTCATCAGCGACGTGGACTGGGAACCAGCGCTGACCCGCCTGACCATCCGGCATGAGGTCGTGGCGCTGCGGGTCGTCGACCCCATGGAACTCGATCTGCCCGGCTTCGGCCTGGTCCTCGTCGAGGACGCCGAGACCGGCGAGCAGTTGCTGGCGGACATGAGCGATCCACTGTTCCAGCGCAGGTTCAGAGTCGAAGTGGACGCCCGGGAGATCGCCGTTGACTCCGCTATGCGAAGGGCCGGAGTGACGTCGCACCGCATCAGCACCAACCAGGACCTGACCCGGACGCTCATCGATATGGTGCGCCAGTCGAAGCGTAGGCGCGCATGACCTTCATCTATCCCGTGATGATTGTCGTCGCTGCCCTGGTGTGCGCCGGATTCGCAGGCGGCTACTACTGGCTGCAACGCGAACGGACGCGGGCACTGGTGGCCGCGGGGTTCGGCGGCGCCAAACGAGGCTGGTCGGAGACGCGGCGGCACGTTGCGCCGGTGCTGTTCATCGCCGCGCTCACCCTCCTGCTCCTTGCTGTCGGACGTCCACAAGCGACAGTCGCGGTGCCTCGCATCGCCGGAACGGTCATCCTTACCTTCGACGTGTCCAACAGCATGACGGCGCAGGACGTCGCCCCATCACGGCTCGCCGCCGCGAAGACGGCCGCCTTGGACTGGGCCGAGGCCCAACCCGACACAGTGGACATTGGTGTGGTCGCCTTCGGCCATGGCGCGCTGACGACCCACCTGCCCACGGAGGACCGGCAGGGCGCGATCGCCGCCATCAAGCGTCTGAACGGCTCGGGCGGGACCTCCCTCGGCCAGGCCATCCTGATGTCGCTCTCCGCCATCGTCGGCAAGCCCGTGAGCCTGCCCGACCCGGCCGCCGATGAACCGCCAACAGATCTCGGGTACTGGGGCGGGGCGACGATCGTGCTGCTCTCCGACGGCGAGGACACCGGAGGACCGGATGTCATCGCCGCCGCCGAACTCGCGGCCGCGGCCGGCGTGCACATTGAGACCATCGGCGTCGGCACGGTTGCGGGGACCACGATCGAGGTCGACGACTACCAGCTGGCCACGGCGCTCAACGAGGACCTGTTGAGCCAGATCGCCGTGACCACGAACGGCGCCTACCACCGAGCCGAGGACGCGAAAGCTCTCGATGGAATCTACGACTCACTGGACTTGCGCATCACCACGCAGCCTGAGTTTCTCGAATTGACGGCGGCAGCGGTCGCGATCGCGCTGGCACTGCTCATGATCGGCGGAATACTGATGGTCATCTGGTACGGACGGATCCTCTGATGTCTCTTACCTGGCCGTGGGCACTCGTCGCGCTCCTGGCCTTCCCACTGCTCCTCGGTCTCCGTTGGTGGATGCGCCGGCGCCGTCGGCGCGAGGCGGTCCGGATGTCGAGCGTCAGAATGATTCAGGCGGCCCTGCCTGGCCGCTCGACCTGGCGACGCCGAGTCCCGCTGGGGCTGTTCGCCGCCGGCCTCGTCGTCTTGGCGACGGGGGCGGCCCGGCCACAGGCATCGGTCTTGGTGCCCTCCAGCTCAGCCTCGATTCTGTTGGCGATCGACACTTCTCCGTCGATGTGCTCCACGGACGTCGAGCCGAACCGCCTCGCCGCCGCCAAGAAGGCGGCCAAGGAGTTCATCGAGGCCCAGCCCGACGGGACGAAAGTCGCCCTGGTCGCCTTCGCGGGGATCGCCGGTCTGGTGGTCGAACACACCACCGACAAGCTGGAGCTGCTGACGGCGATCGACGGACTCCGGACAGGGCGTGGCACCGCGATCGGCCTCGCGATCCTGGCCTCCATCGATGCGATATCCGAGATCAACCCCGACGTACCGCCGACCGGTGTCGACCTCAACGCTGGCGCCGACGGCAGTACGAACGACAGCGGCGAGTACGTACCCGACACGATCGTTGTGCTCACCGACGGTCGCAATACGCAAGGGGTGGATCCGGTGACGGCGGCGGCCCAAGCCGAGGCCCGGCACATCCGCGTCTACACCATCGGCTTCGGGACCACCCAACCAGCACCTTTGGTGTGCAGTCGAGATCAGATCGGAAACGATGCCGCGACCCGCGGCGACCGTCGCGGTCCGCCCGGCGGGTTCGGCAGCGGTGGTCGCTACCAACAGATCGACGAGGAGGCCCTGACCGAGGTCGCTCAGATGACCGGTGGCGAGTACTTCCGTGCGGAGGATACCGACGCGCTGACCGGTGTCCTTCTCGATCTGCCGGACTCGATCGTCCTGCAACGGAAGAACGTGGAGATCACGGTCTGGTTCGCCATCGCCGGCGCGCTACTCGTGCTCTTCGCGGTCGCACTGTCCCAGTGGTGGAACCGATCAATCGCTCCCGGTGCCGTCGGCGGCCCAAGTCGCTTGGGCTTGACGGCGCGGAAAATGATGGGGTGGTTGCGTCCCCCCACCGACGTCCCCGGGAGGTCCAATGACGCTGGGGCTGACTTGCGCACATGAATGGGCCCGAGAGACCAGGCCCGGCTCTCCCACCAACGTGATGCTCACCTGCCGGTCGTGCGGCGCATCGTCGGCGTCGAACGGCGTATTGCGCGGCAACGTCGTGACTGCCTCGCTGGACATCTACCCACCCATAGGTGCGTCGAGCGTCAGCCCGGATCTTTACGACTTCTTCGTCCGGCAGTGGGACGCCGAATGCCAGAACGTCGCGGCGGCCGGATACAGCGTCAGTCAGAAGGCACCGTCGATCCATTCGACACCGGGGCCGCGATCACTGGCGGCTCGGCGACCATCTCAGTGGCTCAACGGCCGGGATGTCGCGGTCGGAACCGCCATCGCGTTCGTGTCCGGTGTCGTGATGCTCGTCGTCGGACTGTCGTTCGGCATCACCTGGTTGAGCGCAGCCGGTGGCGTCGTCCTCGGCGTGCTGGCCCTCCTTACGCTGCTCGTGGTCTTCCTCTCCTCGTAGCCGGGGCCGACTCAGAATCGGGCCAGCCGCGGCTCAAGAAGTAGCGCAGCCGGCGACGACGATTCCGAATCGGACGGCGAGGGCGAGGGCGACGGACTCGGTGGCGGGGCATGCGGGATGTGGCCACCGGGCAGCAGCGCCTGCGCCATGAGCGTCACCGTCGTCGCACCGTAGCTGCCGTACGTGCTGCGCGAGCCTTCCGTCAGCAGCGCCACGGTATACCGATCGCCGTCGACGAATCCGGTCGAGTGCATCCGGGTGAGGTTCTCAAGGCAGCACATCCAGCCTTGCTTGATCCGCCAGCCCTGCGTCGCGGACGGAATCCCGAAGTACTGGTAGAAGCCGTCCGAGCCGTACTTCTGGGCCATGTTCATCGCACTCATGAGCCACGGCCCGACAGCGGAGTCCTGGGCCACACGGGCGTAGAAGAGCGCCATTGCCCTCGCGGTGATGCGCGTCAGACCCCAGTACCCCGGCATGTTCGCCGGCGCGAGGCCACTGAGTTGGTAGCGGTTTGCGATCCATGAGACAAGGCCCTCCGCACCGACCTGGTAGTACAGGGTGCTCGCGGCGTTGTCGTCGGATTGGGTGATCATTTTCCACATCAGGGCTTGAGTGGCTTGTGTGTTGGCCCGGCCTTCCGCCAGCATTCGGGCGGCGATGAACACCTTCACGAGCGATGCGGAGGCGTACGTACTGTCAATCGAGCCGGCCGAGTACATCGTCCCCGTGTTCCGATCCAGCAAGGCGACCGAGACTCGGGAAGCGCGCGGTTTGCCCGCGTTGTAGGCGTAGGACACAGCCTCCTCGGGAGTCGTCGCGCGCGGACCCTGATAGCTGGTTGCGGGCGGGGGCGCAGGTGCCGGCGGATTCTTTGGTTGGACCGGTGCGCCCGGCGGCACGGTCGGCGTCGCCGTCGGTGCGACGCTCGGCGTCGGCGTCGGCACGGGGACCTCGGTCTCGACGGGCTCGACCGCGACCCGTGGTGCGATCGCGAGCAGATGGGGCGCGGCCACCTGCAATGTTGGCGCCGTCAATCCGGTCAGTCCCGGGCTGATGCTGAGCAACCCCAACAAAGCAGCCGTGAACCCGACGCCGCCCAACGTGAACGGCAGGACCCGCCTTGGCATCAGTGGCCACCCTCCCCAGTCCGGCCCACGGTCGCCCTTAAGGGCCTACGCCAACTGGGAGGCGGTCGGGTCTTAGCGTCGGACACCCGACATGAAGTGACTCACGAGATCGGTAACTGGCTGACGATCCGGACTAACCTGCAACTGCACGCATATCGGGTTGAGCGGCACGATCCGACTTATCCGACCTTGATGCGCTTCGGGGCGGCTCGACGGACCGACCAGGCGGCGACGGACAGCGCCACGATGCCGGCGATGATGCCCGCCGAAAGGTTGGCCCCGACGCCGTCGGTCTGACCGAAGACCATCTCCATCACGCCCATCCCGCCGAGCCCAACGGCGGCCAGCCCGAACAGGGCGAGCAAGACGGCGGCCACCGACGACCACGCGGGAGTCCACTGTGGACCGCGTACGCCGAACCAGCGCCGGGCCCCGAAGTAGACCGCGATACCGACCAGACCGAGCACGCCGAGCGCCATCCGGTACTGCTCGATCTCACCAAGGTGATGGATGGCGGCCGCCTGCGCACAGCTCGAGGCGGTGGGCACGTACTCGAAATAGTCGGCGCAGCGCTCGGGCGTGTAGGTGACGCCGACCGCGTCCCCACTCACGAAGGACGCGCCGAACACGGTGCCGAAAATGGCGGCGACCACGCCGGACAACCCGACGGCAACCGCCCCGACGCAGCCGACGATCCAGCCACCGACGGCGGTCCGCCGCACCATCGTCAACATGGAACGATGGGCGGCCGCCAACGCGGATGCGAACCGGGCGGCCGGACCGAACCGGGCCACCGCCCCGCGCTCCGCCTGCTCGGCCGGGACACCCGTCGCTACGGCCTGCGCGGCGGCACTGCGGAGGTGATCCTCGGCTTCAGCCATGGCTCTTCGACCGGCGGCGCCTGTCCCGGCCAGGCGATCGAAGAGCTCGTCCAGGTACGCATCGATCGCGCTCACGCCGTCCTCGCCTTCCGAACCGGTCCGGTCACCACGGTCACGACATCGACCAGCTGCGACCATTCACGCTTCTTGGCAGCCAGCGCCATCCGTCCGGCCGCCGTTATCGAATAGACCCGCCGCCGGCGGCCGGCCTCAGTGCTCCAAGCGCTGTCGACCCAGCCGTCCCGTTCCAAGCGGTGAAGGGCCGGATAGACCGTGCCCTCGGCCAGATCCAGCGCCCCGTCACTCGACTCCCGCAGCGCAACGATCAAGGCATATCCGTGCGCCGACCCGGTACGGGCCAGGGTCGCCAAGACGAGAAGGTCGAGTGGACCTCGCATGTCCATACCCAGAAAGCTAGGTATCAGGGGCGGATCGTGTCAACCCGAGGCAAGCGCATCAACCGTTTCCCGCAGACCCGCGTCAAGGCCTCGGCACGCCCAGCCCAGGCTGGTTTTCGCCTTTTCCGCCGTTCCGTAGTACGTCGCGAGCGCGGCCCGCAGCGCCTCCGCCGTGTAGTCGGGCGGCAGCGGGATCACCCGGCCCAGCCCTCCGACGACCTTCTCAGAGATCGCGACGACGCGTGAGGGCAGCACGATCGGCGACTTGGTTCCCGCCAACGCGGCGACCAGGCGCAGCCCATCGGCGAGTGCGGCCCGAGGGCCGGCGAGCATGTACGACTCGCCGGGCGTCCCGCGCTGCATCGCGAGCAGATGGCCCGCCGCGATGTCGTCGACATGACCCCAGCAGACCCCGCCGCCCGCCGGTACGGCAACGCGGCGGCCGGTCGCCACATTGCGAATCAGTTGGCCCGTCAGGGCAGTATCGCCGGGGCCGTAGACGAGCCCCGGCATCACGATCACCGTCGGCAGCCCGGACGCCGCGAACTCCGCTGCGATGTCGTGCGCGAGCGCCTTGGTCTGGTCATAGACCGACAGGTGCTTGCCGGTATACCGGTAGGTCTCGTCCACCACGGCGCCCCGGGTGTCGCCGTTGACTGCGAGAGTGCTGGTGTACACGACGCGAGGCACGCCCGCCCGCTGGGCAGCGGTGAGCGCGTTCCGCGTTCCCTCGACGTTGACCCGCCAGCCGTGCGCCGGATTGCGGGTGCCGACCTTGTACCAGCCGGCGACGTGGAAGAAGCCGTCGGATCCGTTGCAGGTGCGCTCAAGCGCTGCCGGGTCGTCGAGGTCGCCCGCCACCATCGAGACACCCAGATCTCGAAGCCGGTCGGCCCGAGCTGGGTCGCGAACCAGGGCCACGACGTCGTGGCCATCCCGGCGAAGCTGTCGCGCCACAGCTCCGCCGACGAACCCGGTGGCGCCCGTCATTGAGAAGCGCATGACGCATTCCAACACAGGTCGCCGCTCGGATCACGCACCGGTCCGCCAATTCAAAGCCATCCAATGTGGACGGCTAGCTCGCGAGATGCTCGCATCGGCGCCGGGCAGCGGCCATCTCGCTGTCGAGCCGGTGCGCCGAGTCAAGCCGTGCGGCCGCCTGTTTCATGGCGTCCCAGAACGCCCGGTTCTCCTGCCAGCGCAGGCCGCCCATCTCCTCCAGAGACAAGAAGGCTTCTCGCAGTCCGCCAGTGCGCAGCAGACGGTACATCTGATTGGCGTATCCGCTCGGCAGGTACTCCACCGTGGCCATCGCCTGGCGCAGGAGCGACGCGATCGTGCTCTGCTCGTCGTCGAGGACGACGTCCACGTCGAAGAAGCCGTACAGCTCCAATAGGCTGCCAGCCGCTTCCGCACTACCACCGGCGAGGCCGGCCCAGACGCCGTCGAAGCCGGCCATCCGTGCTTCAGCCGCGTCCAACGGTGTCCCGGCCGCCACACAGACAGCGATCGCCGCCTGGCGGCGGTCGACACCAAGGCCGACCAGATCACCGAATGCCTGCTCCGGCCGGCGACCGTCGAGCAGTCGCGCCGTCGCAAATGCGATCATTGCGGCGCGCCCACGATCACCGTCGTTGGCGCTCGTGAACCACGGACTTGTCGTTTCCACTGGCCGCCATTGTTGCGCATACAGCGATGGTTCGGCAGTCAGGTCCAGATCACGATCGGTCGACCGCGGTGGTCGCGCTGGTCGATCGGATCCGGAAGATGCGTCGCATTACCGCGAGCGATCTTGTGAGCACACCATGCCACCGCGGCCGCGTCGAGCACGTCGTTGGCCGGAACATCAAATGCCAGCGGCAGGTCATCATCGAGCGCCACGCCGACGCCGGCCAGCAGGGCGCGGCGCAGCATCTGCCCGTTCCAGGACTTCTTCCCGTACGGCAGTAATCTGCCCGCCAGCGACGCGAACACGAGCTCGGGGTGGATCTCATACAGCTCGTGCGGCCCGGCGTCCCGATGCTGTTCAGCCTCGAGCATCTTCGGCAGCAGCCGGTAGGCCTGGATACTCAGCCCTTTGCCGGTTAGCTCCACGCAGCGTGCACTGGCCTGCGCGTGAGGCAGCTCCCAGACCGAACGAGGCGGTACGAGGAACACCTTTGAATGCTGGATCCCGAGGCGAAGCTTCGCCTCCCGGTCGGCAGTTCGCCAACCCGTTGGTACGCCCCCGAGCGGCAGGTCCAATCCGACCACCGTCGTGGTCGACTCATCGACGAGCAGGGCCGGCAACGACGGCCCGGACCAGACCTTCGCCACGCGGCCATGCTCGAGGGCGACCGCCACCCACCCGCCGACGCAGGCGTCTGCGCCGACGACGCGAATGGTGCCCTGACTCATGCCCGCCGAGGCTACCCGCCAGGATGAAAGCGTGGGCAGGCTTCAACGCGACGACCTACTGCTGGCATCTGACGACATCGCCCGGCTACGCGAGGCGCTCGTTGCCGCGGAGTACACGAGCCCGGCGATCGCGGGCCGCATCGGACCGGCCGCGGTCGCCGGGGTGCGCCGCAACGATCTGCGCGAGCTCCTGCGGGCAACCACCGACCGCGATCCGTTGGCGACCCTTATCCGGCTCTTTCTCGCCGGGCAGACCGAGCCAACCGACGCGGTGCGGGCCGCGCTCGCGCCGTTGCCGGTTGAGGCCGCGATCGCGGCCGGACTGGTCGAGGTATACGGCGACGGCCTCCACGCCGGCGTCGACCTGGATGTCTACACCGGACACACGGGCGACGACTGGTGGGTACTGTCCGATCTGGATGCCGACGCTCGTCCGGGTCCACTGAGGACAGACCATGTCCTCGGCGTCGGCAACGCCGCTATCACACTGGCCGGCGCAACCATCCGGACCGCGGTGCCGACGGCGCTCGACATCGGCACCGGGTGCGGTGTGCAGGCACGGGAGCTTTCCGACCACGCCGGGCGAGTGACCGCAACCGACGTGTCGCACCGGGCGCTGCGCTTCGCCGCCTCCCCACGGCCGGGCTCAACGGGCTCGCCTGGGAACTGCTGGCGGGTGACCTGGTCGCGCCGGTGGCCGGGCGACGGTTCGACCTCGTCGTGAGCAATCCGCCATTCGTGATCGGTCCAGGATCCACCCGCTACGCCTACCGTGATTCGGGTCGTCCGGGCGACGCCGTGTGCGCGGAGCTCGCCGGCACCGCGGCCGACTTGCTGACCGAAGGCGGCACCCGGCAGGAGTGGCTCGCCGGACACCCCGACCCGCTCTTGGCCCACCTCGCGCCCGCTCGCGGGCTGCGACTGACCCAGCTCGCCGACCACGATGGAGACGATTGGACCGTACAGACGCAGATCGTGACTCAGACGTCGGGACTGGGTTGGGCGCAGGAATTGGACCCGATCGCTCTGGCTCTTGTCTGCGGGGCGGACGGTCGGGTCGCGATCCGTGAGCAGCTGGCCGTACTCGCGGCGGCGTTCGATACGCCGGAGCCGGCGCTGGCCGCGATGGCCATACCCGTCGTCACACAGCTCGTCGAACGCGGCTTCCTCTTACCAGGCGAGTTACCAGGCGAGCACGGATTACCAGCCGACCGCTGAGGCACGGGCCGAGTCAGATCTCCGAAGCGACTCGGATCTCGGATTTGTGGGTGGGGTCCAACGTACGGGCGCCGATCACGATCATGGCAGCGAGGAACGCCACGACGAGAAACGACACGGACAGCGAGCTGATGTGGGCGATGCCCCCGATGGTCGCTGGTGCGATGAGCCCAGCGCCGTACGAAATCGTGGCAACGCCAGCGATCTGGTGCGCGGGCCGGGGTCCCGCGTTACCGGCCGCCGTGAACGCCAGCGGTACGACGACGGCGACACCGATACCGATGACGGCGAATCCCGCAATGGCCAGCAACGGCGTGCGGGCCGCCGCCACCATGACGGCTCCCGCGGTCGCGGCGATGCCGCCGTACCGCACGGCCCGGACCCGACCCAACCGGTCGACGACGCGGTCGCCGACGAGTCGCGAGACCGCCATGGTTGCCGCGAAGCCGCTGTACGCGGCCGCGCCGACGCCGGGTGGCGCGTGCGCCACAGCGGTGAGATAGAGCGCCGACCAGTCCATGCTGGCGCCCTCGGCGAAGATCGCGGCGAACGCCACCAATGCGATGAGCACCACCGGACGCGGCGGCAGGGCGAATGCCGGCCCGCGGTCCTCGGTCGCGGCGTGGACCCGCAATAGCCGACCGCTGGCCACGATCGAGATGACTGCGAGCGCGACCGCGACGATCGCGAAGTGCATTGGAGCGTCAACACCCACGCTCGCCGCGAGCACCCCGAAGCCGGACGCCACCAGCCCGCCAACGCTCCACATGCCATGCAAGCTGGACATGACAGAGCGGCCCATGCGCTGTTCGACCGCGACGCCCTGCGCGTTCATCGCGACATCCGCCAGCCCAGCGGTCGCGCCGAAAACCGCCAGCGCTACTGCGAACGTAAACAGATTGGGCGCCAACGCCGGTGGAACAAGGGCCAAGCACCAGAGCACCATCAGGATCCGGATCGCGGTTCGGACGTCCCGACCGTGGGTGATCCGACCCGCGAAGGGCATCGACACAAGGGCGCCGAGCGAAACACACAACAGACCCACACCAAGTCCGCCGGGGTCGGTATGCAAATGGTCGGCGATCCATGGCATGCGCGTGGCGAACGTTCCGGCGACGGCGCCATGAGCGGCGAAGATAATGGCGACCGCGACCCTTGCCCGCGAGACGTCCGAGCCGTTCGTGGGGCTGGGGGCGGGCGGCACGGTGCAAGGCTGCCATGCCCGCGCACCAACGCCAAACCGGCTTTCCCGCAGTCCGGGTTTCCCGCGGTGAGGCGGTACCGTGCCGAGATGGCGGCCGGCGACCGTACCGAGCGGACCCTGACCGCCCGCGAACTCAATCGGGCCCTCCTGGCTCGACAGCACCTTCTCGAGCGCAGCGCGGCGTCGATACCGGCCGTGCTGGAACAGATGGCGGGGCTGCAGGCCCAGTACGCCCCGGCCATGTACCTCGGGCTCTGGAGGTGGCTGGATTCCGTCGGTACGTCGGGAGCTTCACGACGAGGCCGATCGCCTCGCGGCGTTCCACGCCTGAGCCCACACCACCTCTGGCGTTGATGTGACAGCAGTCACACCGATAAAGGGTGCCGATCGGGCTAACCGGGCACGTTGCCGCCGTACCGGCGACTTTCCTCACCGGGACTTAACGCGGCAGGCGACAGTCTGGTCCCCGTGAGTAATGACACTCAGCCGGGGAGGCGTCAGATGGCCGCGACGACGAGCGCAATCACAGGCCCCACCACCGACACCCTCGAGATCGAGGCCGAGGTGGCCCTCGAAGCCGACACCGAGCTGGACCTGAACAACATCGACGATGAGCCGCAAGCGGCAGACGACGAGCGGGGTATCTCGGCGGATCTGGTCCGCGCGTACCTCAATGGAATTGGCAAGACCAAGCTGCTGACCGCGGAGCAGGAGGTCGACCTCGCCAAGCGGATCGAGGCCGGGTTGCTGGCCGAGGAGCGGCTCACCCTCGCCCACGACGAAGGTCGTGACCTGGACCAGCAGCTCCGCGCGGATCTGCACACCGTGATGAACGAGGGTCGGGCCGCCAAGAACCACCTGCTCGAGGCGAACCTGCGTCTCGTGGTCAGCATTGCGAAGCGGTACACGGGACGTGGCCTGGCGTTCCTCGACCTGATTCAGGAGGGCAACCTCGGCCTCATCCGGGCGGTCGAGAAGTTCGACTACACCAAGGGCTACAAGTTCTCCACCTATGCCACGTGGTGGATCCGTCAAGCTATCACCCGGGCCATGGCCGATCAGGCGCGCACGATCCGGATCCCGGTGCACATGGTCGAGCAGGTCAATCGCATGGTGCGGGCACGCCGGGACCTCGCGACCAACCTGGGTCGCGAGCCGTCGGTCGCCGAGGTCGCCCAGGCGCTGGGCCTGGAGGAGTACCAGGTACTGGAGCTCATCTCCTACGACCGCGAGCCGGTCTCACTCGACCAGGCCGTCGGGGAGGACGGTGAGAGCGCCCTCGGCGACTTCGTGGCCCGGATCGACCCTCGCGACGAGCCGGCTGACGCGGTGTCTCATGGGATGCTCCGCAGCGACGTCGCGATCGTGCTCGCCACACTGTCGCAGCGGGAGCAGGAAGTCATCCGGCTGCGGTTCGGTCTGGACGACGGTCGGCAGCGCACGCTCGACGAGGTTGGCCGCGAGTTCGGCCTCTCCCGCGAGCGGATCCGCCAGATCGAGAAGATCACGCTGCACAAGCTGCGCCACCCGTCGCGCGCACAGCGCCTGGAGGCCTACGCCTCCTAGGCCCGCCTTGTTCGGGGGGATGCCCCGCGCCACCTGCCGTGGCGCGGGGCATTACCTTTCGGCCGGCCCGCCGCCCACGGCTCACGGCTCACGGCGACGCCGACGACTCGCGGCGACCTTGGAGAAAAGCGCGTGAACGGAGATCGAACCATGCGCATTCCTCCAAGATCGCGAGAGCATAGTGCGATCGGTGAATCGGGCCAGGGTGCGCCACGGTTAGTCTCGCGGGTCGGCGGGGTCCAATCCCAGCAACGGAAAGACCGCCTGCCGCGTGGCATCGATCGCGCGGTCGACGCCGTCGCCCGCACCGGGCTGCCACGGCGTGTACGCGGGTTGCGCCCCATCGGTCATGACGGTCGGAATGCCGGGCCCCTCCGCCAGCAAACGCAGCCGGTGATGCGGCGCGTCGGCCAGCCGCTGGCGGGCGAAGTCCTGCCAGGACTGCGGAGTCGGGGTCTGCGGCGGCAGCGCGTCGCCGGTGACGATGGCGAGCAGATGCGTCCACGCCCGAGGTACCGCCTCGAAGAGCGCGTACCCGCCGCCACCGGTGGCCACCCACTTGCCGCCGCACAGCTCCTCGGCCAGCGAGCGCAGCGCCAGGTACGACGCGCGCTGCCCGTCGACGGTCAGCCGCAGGTCGGCGAGCGGATCCAGTACGTACGTGTCGGCGCCGCACTGGGTGAAGAGAAGCTCCGGTTTGAATGCCCGAAGCGCCGACGGAACGATCGCGTGAAACGCTCGTAGCCAACCGGCGTCGTCGGTACCCGGCGGCAGCGCGACGTTGACGGCGCTCCCCGGCGCGTCCTTTCCACCGGTCTCGTGCGGAAAGCCGGTTCCCGGAAAAAGCGCGAGCGGTGTCTCGTGCAGGCTGATGGTGAGCACCCGTGGGTCATCCCAGAAGATCGCCTGCACGCCGTCGCCATGGTGAACATCAACGTCCACATAGGCCACTCGCTGGGCGCCAGCGTCGAGCAGCCGTGCGATCGCGATCGCGGGATCGTTGTAGACGCAGAAGCCCGACGCTCGGTCCGGCATCGCGTGGTGCAGCCCACCCGCGATGTTGATCGCCCGCAGCGCCTCGCCCCGCCAGACCGCCTCCGCGGCGGCGATAGTGGCGCCGGCGACCAGTGCGCTCGCCTCGTGCATCCGGTCGAAGACGGGGTCGTCGCCCGTACCAAGGCCCCAACCGGTGAAGAACGGATCCTCCGGAGCCATCTTGACGGCGTTCACGTACGCCGGCTCATGGACCCGGGTGATCGCCGCCTCGTCGGCCGGCTCGGGAGCGACCACGCTCACGCCGGGGCGATCCAGGATGCCCAGCGATCGAGCGAGCTCGATGGTCAATTCGACCCGTACCGGGTCGAGTGGGTGGTCGCCCAGGTCGTACTCGAGCAGCTCCTTGCTCCAGACAATGGTGCTGTTCACGCGTTCTCCCCCAAAGCGATCGGGCGCTGCCGGTCGTGGCACCAGTTGCTCCACGAACCGACGTAGAGCGCCGGGTCGTCGTACCCGGCCAGACGCAAAGCGAGCACGGTCTGGGCCGCGGTGACGCCGGAACCGCAATAGGCGCCGACCTGGCCCGGCCGTACCCCAGCCTCCTCGAAGGTCGCCCGCAGCTTCTCGGGTGAGAGCAGCCGGCCCGTGTCGTCAAGGAGTTGCGCGGCGGGCAGATTCACCGCACCAGGAATGTGGCCGGCAACCGGGTCGACCGGCTCCATCTCGCCGCGAAAACGCGGCGCTATCCGGGCATCGAGCAGTGTCCCGGCAACGGACAGGCTGGAGGCTGCGTCAGCGTCGAGCACCGGCATGCCACCGGGCCGGACCACGACGTCGCCCCTGGGCGACAGGGCCGTGCCTGGTTCCACCGGGCGGCCCGCGGACACCCAGGCGGCATATCCGCCGTCGAGCACCTGAACCGAGTCGTGTCCGGCCCAGCGCAGCGTCCACCAGAGCCGAGCCGCGGCCTGACCATCGCCGGCGTCGTAGGCGACGACCGGATGGCCCGTCCGTACTCCGGCCGTGCGGAGGGCCTTCTCCAGTACGACCGGATCCGGTAGCGGGTGACGACCCTGCTCCCCCGGCGGTCCACATAGCTCACGGTCGAGATCGAGGAAGGCCGCGCCCGGGATGTGTCCGTCGACGTACTCGTCGTGACCCGGCGGCCCTCCGAGCCGCCACCGTACGTCAATCACCGTGGGTGGGGCCGCTCCGGCCAGGAGGCGGGCCAGCGTCGGTACGTCGATGAGGGCCACGGCATCCAGTGAACACCACCGCGCCGCCGCAGGGATGCTCCGCCCAAAGGTCGACGGGAACCGCTCAAAGCGCCGCCATTGGTAGCCTGCTGGCGTGCCTTCGGTGGAGGAATTTGCCGAATCCTTCCGGGCGTTCCTGGATGCGGTCAACACCAGCGTCAGGCCGAGCCCGTTGCTGGATCGGATCAATGCGCATTTCGGTACGGACGCCCGAACCCTGCCCGTCCTGGCCGAGGACTTCGCGTCCTACGAGCACCCGACCCTGCAGCGCGCCCTGAACGAGCTGCTCGAGGAGCCCGGCCGGGCGTACGAGCAGACCGGACTCGCGGGGCCGAACAAGCGATTCATGAACACCGCGTACTCCGACCTGCTCTCGACCACGCACCTCAGCGAGGGCCCGGTGGACTGGGTCAACGTGCACCTGGCGGGAGGCGAGGTGCTGCCGTGCGTACAGTCGGGCCTTTTTCTCGTCCGCGAGCAGGACGGTACGCCCTCGGCCGTATTTGTCTCCGGCGCGCAAAGCGACCGGCCGGATAGCAGCCTGCGGGTCGAAGTCAGCGCGCTCGACACGCAAGCGGCCGAGGTCGTTCTCGCGCGGCTGCGCGACGGCATGGAACGGCTCGATGTCTACCGTGGCCACGTCCTGTCACTGTCGACCGGGCACATGTTCGGTCCGCGCGGTCCGAACGCCGTCCTGACCTTCCACGAGCGCACCCCCGTGCAGCGATCGGATGTGGTTCTCCCGGACGGCATCCTCGACCGGATCGAGCGGCACGCGGTCGTCTTCTCCAACTATGCCGAGGACCTTCGCGCGTCGGGACGCTCGCTGCGCCGTGGCGTGCTGCTGTACGGCCCGCCGGGCGTGGGCAAGACACTCACCGTGCGCTATCTCTGCTCCCGGCTGCCCAACCGTACGGTGCTGCTGCTCACCGGCGGTGCGCTCGGTGCGCTGGGCGCGGTCTCGACCCTGGCTCGACGGCTCGCTCCCAGCATGGTCGTGCTCGAGGACGTCGACCTGATTGCCGAGGAACGCACGATGTACGGTCGCGCCGCCAACCAGTCATTGCTATTCGAGCTCCTCAACGAGATGGACGGCTTGCGCGATGACACCGACGTCATATATCTGCTGACCACCAACCGCGCCGATCTGCTCGAGCCCGCGCTGGCACTTCGCCCCGGGCGGGTGGACCTCAGTGTCGAACTCCCAACCCCCGACGCTGAAGGCCGCCGCCGGCTTTTCGAGCTGTACTCGCACGGACTCGAGACGACCGGCATCGATTGGGAGCCATATGTGACGCGCTGCGCCGGCGTCAGCCCCGCCTATGTCAAGGAGCTGCTCCGGCAAGCCTGCCTTCGCGCGGCCGAGGCCGGCCGGCCTACCCGGCTGGAGGCGGGCGATCTCGACGGCGCGATCGAGGACCTTTCCTTCGGGGGTGAACTGGCTCAGCGGCTCCTCGGGGCCGTCTCGTCCGAGCCATCGCCAGCCTCCCCACGGGGCGGGGTCATGCCGCCCGCAGTCTTTCCCGGCTTTCCGAAAAGCGGCCCCGCATCGTCGATGATCATCCGTAGCGACCCCTAACCACCGTCTGGGTCAGCTCACCCCAGCCGGTCGGAACTGCACGCTCACTCTCGGCCCGACCGGGCGCGCGGTCTTCGGGATCGCGTGCTCCCACGTTCGTTGGCAGGAACCGCCCATCACGATGAGATCGCCGTGCCCGAGCGGGAACTTCAGGCTCTGGCCACCTCCGCGTGGCCGCAGGTGCAGGTAACGCGGTGACCCGAAGGAGACGATCGCGACCATCGTGTCGACGTGCGCACCGCGTCCGATCGTGTCCCCGTGCCACGCCACGCTGTCCCGGCCGTCGCGGTAGAGGCACATGCCAGCGGTCACAAACGGCTCCCCAAGCTCGGGTTCATAGCGTCGGTTCAACATGTCCCGCGCTGTTTTGAGAACCGGGTGCGGTAGCTCGTCGTCGGCTCCGTACCAACACAGCAGCCGCGGTACGTCGACGTTCTGGTCGTACATCACCCTGCGTTCGGCGCGCCACGGCACGACTCGCAGGAGAGTGTTGAGGATGTCGTCGGATCCGTGCGCCCAGCCGGAGAATCGATCGACCCATGCGCCGCGCGAAAGGGTGCCGCGCTGGACCCCGGCGAGTGAATCGAGGTACGCATCCGGCGCGTCCGTATCGAACATCGAGGGTTGGTACATGGAATCCACCCTACACCGGGCTCGAACGCGCGTGCCAATCAACAGCGGCTCGGTTCGTCCGTACTATCGGGAGGTGGCCACTACTGAGGTTGCGACCTTCTGTCCGCTCTGCGTCTCGAGGTGCGGCGCGAGGGCAACGATCGCCGACGGAGAGTTCGTGGCATTGGGTCCCGATCCGACGCACCCCACCGGCCAAGCCGTGTGCATCAAGGGCAAAGCGGCGCCCGAGATCGTGAACCACGCCGAGCGGCTGCTCCATCCGATCAAACGGACCACTCCGAAGGGATCCGCCGACCCGGGTTGGCAGCGCATCACGTGGGACGAGGCGCTGGACACGATTGCGGCGCGGCTGCTTGCCTTGGCCCGAGACCACGGACCCGAGTCCGTCGTATTCGGCACGACGTCCCCGTCGACGTCAGCGATCTCCGACGCGCTCGACTGGGTGACGCGTCTGCGGCGGGCCTTCGGCAGCCCGAACCAATGTGTCTACATGGAACTGTGCGGATGGGGTCGCTACCTGGCGTCCATGTACACGTACGGGGCGGCCGTGCCCGGTGCATACCTGCCGGATCTCGAACACGCTGGCTGCATCCTCTACTGGGGCTACAACCCGTCGGTCGCGCGGCTCACTCATGCGACCAGCACGGTCGCGGCACTCGCCCGGGGCGCGCGGCTTATCGTGGTTGATCCGCGCCGCGTCGGCCTGGCGACCAAAGCAGATCACTGGCTGCGGGTGCGCCCCGGGACCGACCTTGCGCTCGCACTCTCGCTGACACACGTGATGATCGAGCGCGGCTGGTTCGACGAGGACTTCGTCCGGCGGTGGACCAACGCGCCGCTGCTCGTCCGCGTCGATACCGGACGATTCCTCCGCGCGAACGAACTGTCCTCAGAGGACGATCCCGCCCACTACGTCGTCTGGGACGATGAGGCGGGACAGCCGGTCGCGTACGACCCGACTGCCGGGCGGCACGCCGTCGATGTCGCCCGCCTCGCCCTGTTCGGGACCCGAACCGTACCGACGATGGGCGGGTTCAGCGAGTGCCGGCCGGCATTCGATCTGGTCGCCGAGGGGTGCCGCCGGATGGAGCCCGCCGCCGCCGAGGCGATCACTGGCGTACCCGCCGGCGACATTGAACGCACGGCCCAGACACTCTGGGAGTCCCGCCCGGTCGCGTTCTATGCGTGGAGCGGCCTCGAGCAACACAGTGGCGCGACCCAGACCATTCGTGCCATCAACCAGCTGTATGCGCTGACCGGCAGCTTCGACTCACGGGGCGGCAATGTCCTTTTCGCGAGCGTGCCGACCAACCCCATCGACGGCGCGGAGCTGCTGAGCCCTGAGCAGAGTGCCAAGACGATCGGCGTGGAGCAACGGCCCCTGGGTCCGGCCCGGTTCGAATTCGTCACCGGCGAGGACCTCTACAACGCCGCCTTAGAGGGACGCCCCTATCGCGTGCGGGGATTGGTCAACTTCGGCGCCAATTTCGTGATGGCCCACGGCGACAGTGCGCGAGGAAGGGATGCGCTGGCGGCATTGGACTTCTTTGTGCACGCCGACCTGTTCCTGAACCCGACCGCGGAGCAGGCCGACCTCGTGCTTCCGGTGACGAGCGCATTCGAGGCGGAGGCGCTGCGGATCGGATTCGAGGTCAGCCAGGAGGCGCAATCGCACGTTCAGCTGCGGGCGCCGCTCGTGCCGCCACGCGGCGAAGCTCGCTCTGATCTCCAGATCGTCTTCGCGCTCGCGACCCGCCTCGGCCTCAGCGAGCATTTCTGGAACGGTGACCTGCACGCGGGCTTCCGTCATCAGCTTGCCCCGAGCGGCCTGACGCTCGAGCAGCTCCGCGCCGAGCCCGCGGGGATACGCGTACCACTGATGACGCGTCACCGAAAGTACGCGGAGCTCGACGGCGACGCCCCGCGCGGGTTCCGCACTCCCTCCCGCAAAGTCGAGCTGTATTCGGAGGTGCTGCTCGACCACGGCTACCCGCCGCTGCCCGCGTTCGAGGAGCCGCGCACCAGTCCGCTGTCAAGGCCTGACCTCGCCGAGCGGTTCCCGCTGATCCTCACCTGTGCGAAGTCGCTGTGGTTCTGCGAGACACAGCACCGGAACGTGGCGAGCTTGCGTCGTCGCGTCCCGGATCCTCAGGTCGAGCTGCATCCGGTGACCGCGCGCGAGCGCGGCATCGCCGCAAACGACTGGGTCCGGATCGAGACTCCACACGGCAGCGTCCGCGCCCGGGCCAAATACAATGCGAGCCTCGATCCGCAGGTGGTGTGCGGTCAACACGGCTGGTGGCAAGCCTGTGCCGAGCTGGACCTGCCCGCCTACCCACCGTTCGGCCCCGATAGTGCCAACCTCAACCTGGTCCTGCGACAATCGCCCAGCGATCCGATCAGCGGTAGTTCGCCGCTGCGTGCGTCGATGTGCAACGTCGCACCAGTGTCCGCGGCAGCCACCCGGACTCCACATAGGACGGACGCCCCGGTCTGATACTGGGACTCCGGTACATCTGGTACATCTGGATGGAGGTGCGCTCGGGTGCCTGACGCTGCGTTGGCCGCTCTACTCGTCCGGATGCGGGTGGGCTTGGAGACCCTCGACGACGCACGGCGGTTCTTCCACGCCACCTACCTCCGTACCACCGAAGCCATCGCCGATGAGATCGACCGTGGCGGATTCGTCGACGGTGCCTGGGTGAGCCGCTGGGATCTCGCGTTCGCGAGCTTGTACCTCGACGCGCTCGATGCGGATCGTCTCGGCGAGGCAGTATCCGGTCCGTGGCGTATCGCCTTCAACACCACCCGAGAGCAGCCCGACCTGCCACCGCTGCGCCACGTGCTGTTCGGGCTCAACGCCCACATCAACTACGACCTGCCGCAGGCACTGCTCGCCGTGATCACCCCGGCCGATTTCGACAACCCGGCGGTTCGACGGGTCCGGCAGGACGACCACGGGCACGTCGACGTCGTGCTCCAGCGACGAGTCGGCGCGGAAGACGACGAGCTGAACGCGATCTCCAGGGTCACGTTGCTCGACCGGCTGCTCCGACCGGCGAACCGCATGGCGAGCCGGCGCTTTTTGGCTGAGGCCCGCCGCAAGGTATGGCACAACGCCGCCGTGCTCGACCAGGCTCGGCGGGTCGGCTCGGCGCGATATACGGAGACGCTCGCGGCGCTCGAGGAGCTCTGCACGAACCGGGTACGCGACCTGACCAAGCCCGGTCCGGTCCTGCTCAACCTCGCCCGGAAGGGATTCGGCGTGCTCCTACCCGCGCCGAGTCAGTCGTAGCGTCGGACCAGCCCCATGATCGGCGGCAGGCTGATGTCCGCCGATCCGGGTAGCATCAGACGCGGCGGTTTGAGCTGGTTGAACGATTTCGTGTCGACGCTGGGAGTGTTCAAGATCAACGACTTAGTTGACACTACCGAGATGTACCTGCGCACCATCCTCGAGCTGGAAGAGGAAGGGGTGCCAGCGTTGCGTGCCCGCATCGCGGAGCGCTTGAAGCAGAGCGGACCCACGGTCAGCCAGACGGTGGCCCGGATGGAGCGTGACGGGCTGCTCAACGTCGAAGGTGACCGCCACCTCGCGCTGACCGATCTCGGTCGCACCAAGGCCGTCGCCGTGATGCGCAAGCACCGGCTGGCGGAGCTTCTGCTCGTCAACGTCATTGGCATGCCCTACGAGGAGGCCCACGAGGAGGCGTGCCGCTGGGAGCACGTCATGAGCGAGGCCGTCGAGCAGAAGGTGTATGAGCTCCTGGGCAAGCCGTCGCGATCCCCGTACGGCAACCCGATCCCGGGCCTGGACGAGTTCGGCTCGGTCCTCGCCGACGGCGACACCGAGGGCCCGGAACGGAACCTCGCGTTCCCGGGGCTGGCCGGCAAGGTCGTGGTGAACCGCATCTGCGAGAGCGTCCAGACCGATGCCGAGGTGCTCCGGCAGTTGCACGCGGCCGGCGTCGACCCTGGCGCCAACGTAGTCGTGGCCCAGGAGCGCGACACGGTCGTTGTCGAGCGCGATGGCGACACCGTCCGCCTCCCGCGTGAGGTCGCGTCCCGCGTCTTCGTCTCCGCCCGCTGAGTTCCGCGCCGATCTTGGAGAAATGCGCGTGATCGGAGATCGACTCACGCGTATACGACCAAGGTCGGCGCACAGACGGCCAAGCTCAGCGCAGGGCGAGGGTGGCCGGCGCCGCCAGGGTCGCCTCGATCTGGTGGGCAAGGGTGATGAGCTTCGGCGCCACATCAGCGATGTTCGCCCCAGGCGCTGACGTGTAGCGCAGGTAGAGCAGCTTCCTTCCGACCGACAACCAGCCGACCTCCAAGCGCGGGCCGCTGGGGCTGCCGTCGGCGGCGTTGGTAACGGGGAGCTCGACCTGGTAGGCGATCCGTCCGAGGTCGGGAACCGGAGTCGACCCGCTCGGGGTGAGCGACGCTCGGAAGATCAGCTCATCCGCCTCCGTGGCGGACATGGCCAGCGTGAGGTCGGGAAACGGGTGGCCCGCCTGGCCGAGGACACAGATATAGGTCTCGTCGTGGCGCGCACCTCCGGCCGTGTCGAACCGTACGCCCAGGACGCTCTCGACGACATCGAACTCGATCGCCTGGCATGCGCGACCCTCAGTCGCGGCCGTGGCGCCATTGTCACCGCGATCCGTGCCGCAACCGGCGGCGAGAAGCACGAGCGCAAGCAACCCCACCACGCATCGGCGCACGCCCGCCCTCCCCTGCCGCGATCCGACACACGCGCCGCCCACGGTAGTGCAGGTGGGCCGCCAGACCTAGCCATGCAGCTCGGCCACGATGTGCTTGGCGATCTCCAATGAGCTCGTGGCTGCGGGAGACGGGGCGTTGAGGACATGCACCTGGCGGCGGGCTCGGACGATCAGAAAGTCATCGACGAGTGCGCCATCCGGCGTGATCGCCTGGGCTCGTACGCCGGCACCGGACGGAACGATGTCCTCACTCGTCACCGCGGGAACCAGCCGGGCCAGGCTCTGCGCGAATCTCTTGCGGGACAGCGACCGCCGTACCTCGGTCATGCCGTAGCCAAAGTGCCTGCGGGCCAGCCGCCAGAGGCCGGGATAGGCGGCCACTTCGGCGACATCGCGCGCGCGGAACTGGCCCCATGAATAGCCCTCGCGGGCGGTGGCGAGCACCGCATTGGGCCCGGCGTGGACGCTGCCGTCGATCATTCGCGTGAGGTGCACCCCAAGAAACGGGAATTGGGGGTCCGGGACCGGGTAGATCAGACCCCTTACGAGGTCTCGGCTCTGCTCGGTCAGCTCGTAGTACTCGCCCCGGAACGGCACGATCCGGGCTGGCGGTGTCAGCCCCGCCATCCGGGCCAGCCGGTCCGAATGCAACCCGGCGCAGTTGATCAGATAGTCGGCGCGGAACGACCCGATGGTGGTTCCCACCACGACGGCCGAGCCGTCTGGGCGCAGCCCGGTCACCTTCGCGCCCAGGCGCACCGTTCCGCCCGCCTTGTTCACCAGCTCGGCGAGGCGCTGGGCGACGAGCGTGAAGTCGACGATGCCCGTCGATGCGATGTGCAACGCCGCGACGCAGTCCACGTTGGGTTCGTACTCCCGGGCCTCGTCCGGTCCGATCTGCCGCACTGGTAGCCCGTTGGCGGTGGCGCGGTCGCGAAGGGCGGTGAGGCGCGGCAGCTCGGCCGGGTCGGTGGCCACGATGAGCTTGCCGCAGATGCGGCAGGGAACGTCGTGGGTCTGGCAGAACTCGACCATCGAGGCCGCGCCGGCCTTACACAGCTCCGCCTTGAGACTGCCGGGCTTGTAGTAGACGCCGGCGTGGATGACACCGGAGTTGTGACCGGTCTGATGGACCGCGACGCGGTCCTCCTTTTCGAGCACCGTGACTGTCGAGTGTGGATGATCCAGGGTGAGGCGGTGCGCTGTCGCCAGGCCTACGATCCCGCCACCGACCACCACGTAATGCGCCACGGCGGTAGCTTACGACCCCCACGTGGTCACACCACGGCAACCGCCGGAGCCCGTCGGATCCGCACCGACATGACGGCGGCGAACAGGCAGAGGATCCCAGCGGCGACCCAGGCCGGGTTGTACTCCCCGGTGATGTCGCGGATCAGACCCGCCCCGGTCGCGGCCAGCGCCGCGCCGACCTGGTGCGAGGCGAAGACCCAACCGAAGACGATCGGACCGTCATTGCCGAAGTGCTGCCGGCACAACGCGATCGTGGGTGGCACGGTCGCGACCCAGTCCAGGCCGTAGAAGATGATGAATACGAGCATGCTCGGGTGGGCGGTGGCCGCGATGAGCGAGGGCAGCACGAGAAGCGATAGTCCGCGAAGGGCGTAGTACCCGCCGAGAAGCGCCCGCGAGTCGACCCGGTCGGTCAGCCAACCCGAGACGATCGTGCCGACGATGTCGAACAGGCCGACCAGGGCCAGTAGCCCAGCCGCCGTCGTCTCCGGCATCCCGTGATCATGGGCGGCCGGGATGAAGTGGGTGGCGATCAGCCCATTGGTGCTCGCGCCGCAGATCGCGAAACCGCCAACCAGAAGCCAGAACGTGCCCGATCGCGACGCGGTGCCGAGAACCCGCACGGCTCGCCGGGCCGCGCCGGACGCCTCCACGGGCGGTGCGACAACGTCGGTCTCGCCGTAGGGCGGCAATCCCACATCGGCCGGGTAGTCCCGCATGAGCACCAGCACCAGCGGTACGACGGCCAACGCCGCCCCGGTCACGGTCAACGCCGCGGTGCGCCATCCGTACGCGCCCGCCAGCGCGGCCAGCACGGGCAGAAAGATGAGCTGCCCGGTGGCGCCGGCGGCGGTGAGGACGCCGGTGACGACGCCGCGGTGCTTGACGAACCAGCGCGTGGAGATCGTGGCCACGAAAACGAGCGCCATCGATCCCGTTCCCAGCCCGACCAGGACGCCCCACAACAGCACGAGCTGCCAGCTGGTCTTCATGAACACGGTCAGTCCGCTGCCCGCCGCGACCAGCAACAGCGCGATCGACACCACCCGCCGTATCCCGAACCGGTCCATCAGCGCGGCGGCGAATGGCGCGGTCAGCCCGAACAACAGCAGGTTCACCGACACCGCCAAGGAGATAGTGCCTCGGCTCCAGCCGAACTCCTCCTCCAGCGGATTGATCAGTACACCGGGCGTGGCACGGAATCCCGCGGCGCCGATGATCGCCACAAAGGCGACGCCAGCGACGAGCCAGGCGCGGTGGATCTTCGCCGATCCTTTTGCGGGCGTGGGGATGCGGCGCGGCACGGTGGTCGTCACAACGACCATCGTCCGTCACACGAACGCGATTGGGGAGTGGCCGGAAAGACACTATGTGAAAGAATCCGGCCATGGCGCATCGGGTGGTGGTACTCGTCCTCAACGGAGTGGCCGCGTTCGACCTCGGCACTCCCGGGCAGATCCTGGGTGCGGCACGGTCAGGAGCGGGCGAACGGCTCTATGAGGTGCGAACCTGCACGGCCGACGGCGGACCGGTGCAATCGTCGGGCGGATTCCGGGTCCTGCCCGACCACGGACCGGAGATCCTCGATGACGCCGAGACCGTCATCATTCCGGGCGTCCACGGCGATCTGATGACCGGGGATCCGTCGCTCACGGACGCTGAATCCACCGCGCTGCAACGGATCCCGGCGTCGGCGCGGCTCGTCTCGATCTGCACCGGCGCTTTCGCGCTCGCCCTCGCCGGAAGGCTCGACGGCCGACCCGCGACAACCCATTGGGCCTACGCCGACCGGTTCCGGGCCATGTTCCCGCTGGTACGGCTTAATCCCGACGTGCTCTTCGTCGACGACGGCGACGTGCTGACGTCGGCCGGGGTCGGGGCCGGCGTGGATCTGTGTCTGCACGTGGTCCGCCGGGACTTCGGCAGCGAGGTCGCCAACCGCGCCGCTCGGCGGAGCGTCATGCCGCCGTGGCGAGACGGCGGCCAAGCCCAGTTCATCATCCGGACGCTGCCCGCCCCGACACAGTCGTCGACCGGGGCGGCGCGGGACTGGGCGGCGGCTCGGCTCGACCAACCGGTGGACCTGGCCGCAATGGCCCGTCAGGCATCGATGAGCGTGCGGACGTTCACCCGACGGTTCCGGGAAGAGACCGGCCTCAGCCCGGCCCAGTGGCTGATCCAGCAGCGGGTGGAACACGCCCGACTGCTGCTGGAGACGAGCGACCTCAGCGTGGACGAGGTCGCCCGGCGGTCCGGCTTCGGCACCTCGGTCTCGTTGCGACAGCACCTGCGGGCGGCCGTCGGCGTCGCGCCGCTGGCCTACCGCCGCACGTTCCGCCCGGCGGTGCCGGTCTCAGGGAGCAAGCGCGGCAAGCACCTCGTCGGCGCGCATAAGGGAGACGCCAGGGTCGGCGTCGGGTGATCCGATCTCGGGATCGAAGTTCAGATCCGCGAAGAGTTCGGTGACGCCCTGCTCGGCAACCAGGTCGAGGTCGTCACGGATCTGGTCGAGCGTGCCCACGAGCGGGGCCCGGTCACCTGTGGTGCGCACCTTCACCACGCCCCGGCAGATGTACCGCAGAGCCTCCGGATCCCGACCCGCTTCGGCGGCCGCGCCCTTCACGATCTTGATCGACTCGCCAATGTGTTGGAGGTCGGCGCGGCTGCTGCTGACCCAGCCGTCGGCCAGGCGCCCGGCCCGAGCCAGCGCGGCGGGAGCCGTGCCCCCGAGGATGATGGGCGGGCCGCCCTTCTGGACCGGCTTGGGCTCGGCCTTGCTCGCCGGTACGCGGTAGAACTCGCCGTCGTGGGCCACGATCTCCTCAGTCCACAGTGTACGGACGACGGCGATGAACTCCTCCGCCCGCGTCCCCTGACGCCGTTTGCTCGCCCCAGAGGCCGCGTACTCCTCATCCGACCAACCGAGGCCGAGCCCGAGGTCGAGCCGGCCGCCCGAGAGCACGTCGACGGTGGCCGCCTGCTTTGCGAGCAGCACCGGTGTCACGAACGGAAGGTTCACCACCGCCGCGCCGAGCCGGATCCGGCTGGTGAGGGCGGCGGCGTAGCCGAGAGTCACCAGTGGGTCGATCACACGGCGATAGACCTCGCCCCACGAATCGTCCACTGCGGACAGCAGCCGCTGGAACGTCCACAGTTCGTGGTAGCCGAGAGACTCGGCCCGGTTGGCGACGTGGGCGACGTTCTCCGGTGTCGACCATGATCCGGACACCGGCAGAGCGAATCCTACCTTCACGCTTGTGAACTTACTCCACGGTTTGTGTTAAGCAGGGTCCCCTTCTTATCGTTTTCCGCATAGGAAGGGTCCCCCGCTTAACACAACCGGCTCCGGGCGATGGTTGATCTTCGAGTGTTGACGCTCAACGTGTGTGGGCTGCCCTGGTTCCGACCACCGCTCGCAGAGCGGGCCGCGCATTTCTGTCGCCGGATCGAGGCGTCCGATGTGGACGTTGCGATGTTTCAGGAGGTGTGGAGCCGGCACACACTGAACCTGCTGCGGTCCGGACTGCCGTCTTTTCCGTACGTGGCGACGCGCCGGGGCATCGGCACTCGACCGGCGGGCGGCCTCGCCACCTTCTCCCGGATGCCATTGCGTCGGGTGAGGTTCCGGTCGTACCGTGGCCTGTTTCCGCGGACGGGCCTGCTCAGCTTCCGCCTCAATCGCGCGCTCAACAGCGCCTTGCAAGGGATGCTCGTCGCCGAACTCGACGGCCGCAACACTCTCGTCGCGAATACCCACCTGACCGCGAACAAGGACGGCGACTGGTCGGCCGGCAGCCGCTACCACGCGTTCCATCTCGCCCAGCTTGACCGCCTCCACACGACGCTTCGCCGTCACGAGCCGGGACTGACCATCCTGGGCGGAGACTTCAACCTGGCCAGCGACGGCGCCCTCTATCCCCACATCGTCGGTCGTGGCGCCTGGCAGGACCCGTTCGCGGAGTCAAACCCGACCACCTTCCATGTCGAGTTCCTGCCGGCAGGCTCGGCCCCGCATCGGATCGACTACCTGCTGCTTCGCGGCGACGTCCCGGTGCTGGCTGCCGAGCCCTGGTTCACCGAGCCAATGGCACTGGACGGCGGGAAACCGGAATTCGTGTCCGACCACGTGGCCCTCTTCATCCACATCGGACAGCCCGGATCCTAGTCCGGCCACGAGATCGCGCGAACGCGACCGCCGCCGACTCGATCGGCGTACGTTGGCACCCATGGGGACACAAACGGTTGAACGCGTCGGCCGACCATCGGCGGAAGCGGCACACCTCAGCCGCGCGGACCGGGCCGCCCGGGGTAAGCAGGCAAGGAAGATCACTCCGCTGGAGTCGCAGCGGGAGTTTGCCCCGAGCAAGTCTCGAGACCCGGTCGGGTTGCTGCTCGGGCAGGCGACGACGCGAGAGCCAGACCTCGTGCCCATCCGGCACGGAAGGATGCTGGTCTCGCCCTTCACGTTCTACCGCGGGGCTGCCCTGCCGATGGTGGCCGACCTCGCCACCACGCCGGTCTCCGGCCTGCGGGCGCAACTGTGCGGCGACGCTCACCTCGCGAATTTCGGTGCCTATGCGTCGCCAGATCGCCGCCTTGTGTTCGACATCAATGACTTCGACGAGACCCTGCCCGGACCATTCGAGTGGGATGTGAAGCGACTCGCGGCGAGCTTCGCGGTCGCCGGGCGGCAGAACGGTCTCGACGTCGGCGACCGGCGACGGATCATCCTCAAGGTGGCGGGCACGTACCGCACCGCCATGCGCGCGTTCGCCGAACAGTCCATCATGGACGTCTGGTACGCCCTCCTCGACGTCGACGAGGCGGTCACCCGCTACCGTGCCCGGATTCCCGCCAAGCGCCGCGGGATCCTGGAACGCCTACTCGCCCAGGCGCGCACTCGCGACAGCAGGCAGGCGATGCGGAAGCTCACGACGACGGTCGATGGTCGGGCTCAGATCATCAGCGATCCACCGGTCGTCGTCCCGGTCGAGGAACTGTTCACGGGCGACTCCGATGCGGTGTATGCGCTCCTCCGCACGGTGATGACTCGGTACGGCCGCACACTGCAGTCCGACCGGCGGCACCTACTGGAGCAATTCCAGCTCGTTCAGGCCGCGCGAAAGATCGTCGGCGTCGGCAGCGTCGGTCAGCGGGCATGGATGGTTCTCATGAACACGGCAGAAGGCGACGATCCCCTGTTCCTCCAGGCCAAGGAGGCCCAGCCCTCGATTCTGGCCGACTACGTGGGCCGCAGCCGGTTCAGTCAGCAGGGCGAGCGCGTCGTCACCGGTCAGCACCTGATGCAGGCCACGAGCGACATTTTCCTCGGCTGGACGCACAACAAGGGACCCGACGGAGTGGATCGCGACTTCTACGTCCGCCAACTGCGAGACTGGAAGCTCTCGTTCCCCGTCGATCAGATGCGCATCGAGGGCCTCACCGTCTACGCGGAACTGTGCGGATGGACCCTGGCCCGCGGCCACGCGCGCTCCGGTGACCGCGTTGGCATCGCCGCTTACCTCGGCCGCTCAGACAAATTCGACCAAGCCGTCGCCGACTTCGCTGAGGCCTACGCCGATCAGAACGACCGTGACTACGCCGCGTTCCAGGTAGCCCATCGCGCCGGCCGCGTCGGAGCAATCATGGGCGTGTAACGTCACGCGCGCTCCAGGATCCGGGTCTGCGGAGTGCCAACCAGGGCCGGCGCGTTCGCGGGCGAGGACCACACCTGCTCGCGGAGGAAGGTCAGGAAGCGTTGCGCCTGCTCGTCCGTACCGAAATCGAGGTCGACGACGACATACTGCTTGTCGTCGATGGGTCGGAGTATCCGGTGCGATAGCACGCCAGACTGCTGCCGGACCTCCGCGAAACGGTCGAAGGCCGCCTTCCACAAATCGAAGTCGATGATCGCGTGCTCGATGTGAAGTGTGGGCATGCCTTCGACTGTAGGCACGGTGCCGGGCGGTGGACATCCCAGACTTCTGGGATTTCTGCCCGGCTGAGGCGGGTCGCGCGGCGGCGTACGCTCGGGGGCGTGGACGCTGCGGCTCGCCGGATCGTGGGCCTGTGCGTGGCCGGTGGCGTCGACGCACTGACGTTGCGGCAGCGGGTACTTGCGGAAATCCGTACGGTCATTGGATTCCAGGCGTACGTCTGGCTGCTCACGGATCCGGAGACCTCGGTCGGGGCCGCACCCTTGGCCGACGTTCCGCCGCCACTGCTCGCGCGCCTGCCCGGTCTGATCCGGCTCAAGTATCTGACCGGCGTGAACCGATGGACCACAATGGATTCTTCGTCCGCCTTGCTGCATCAGACGACGGGCGGTGATCTGGCGAGGAGTCTATTGTGGCGTGCGTTGCTGCGTCGTCACTCCATTGTAGACATCGCCAGCGTCGTGTTCCGGGATCGCTTCGGGTGCTGGGGATTCCTCGACCTATGGCGAGTCGGTGAGGCGCTGCCCTTCGGCTCAGCCGAGGCCAGCTTCCTCGCCGGCATCGCCGAACCGATCACCGGAGCGCTACGACGCTGCCAGGCCGAGACCTTTGTCGCCCGCCGTGATCCCGAGCCACACCGGGCCGGCCCGGTCGTACTGTTGCTCTCACCGGAGCTGGAGGTGCTCGGACAGACACCCCAGACGCTGGACTACCTGAACGTGCTGGTGCCGCCGGACGGCGGGCGAGCCCCGATCCCGGCCGGCGCATACAACGTGGCCGCGCAACTGCTGGCAAACGAGGCCGGCGTCGATCACAACCTGCCCGTGGCCCGGGTTCACCTCTCGCAGGGGCGGTGGCTGAGCCTGCGCGCCGCCCGGCTCGGCGATGCTGAGCCGCCCAACATCGCGGTCACGATCGAGGAGGTCGGCCCAGCGGAACGCACCGCGCTGTTCGCCCGGTGCTGTGGCCTGAGCCGCCGCGAGACCGAGGTGCTGGCGCTGCTCGCCACCGGTCTTGATACCCGGGGGCTTGCGCGAGCGCTGTACGTCTCGGAGCACACGGTGCAGGACCACCTGAAGTCGATCTTCGACAAGACCGTGACCCGTAGCCGGTCATCACTGCTGTCTCGGGCGTTGGGCACCTGACCCATTGTCGTTGCGTGGCCGACGCACCCGAGCTTGACTGAATCCGTGCCTACCGCCCACGAGAAGCTCACGACGTACCGGAAGAAGCGGGACTTCGCCCGCACCCCGGAACCGTCGGGCGCACCGGACGGCGCCCGGCCGGGGCCGTCGCGCCGCTTCGTGGTGCAGCGGCACCGGGCCCGACGGTTGCACTACGACTTTCGCTTGGAGATCGACGGTGTGCTGGTGAGTTGGGCTGTGCCGAAGGGTCCGACGCTGGATCCGGGCGTACGGCGGGCCGCCTTCCACGTCGAGGACCACCCGATGGAGTACATCGACTTCGAAGGTGTCATCCCGTCCGGCGAGTACGGCGGCGGGGACGTCATCGTGTGGGACACCGGTACGTGGTCGCCATCCGAGACGGACGATCCGGCCCGCGCGGTGGCCGAAGGTGAGATTCACGTCGACATGGCGGGCGACAAGCTACGCGGGCGCTTCGTGCTCGTGCGCACCGGTCGCGATCCCTCGTCACGGGAGCAGTGGCTGTTGCTGCACAAGCATGACGAGTTCGCCGCTGTGGGCTGGGATCCCGAGGAGCATCCGCGCTCCGTCCTGAGTGGACGTACGAACGACGAGGTCAAGGCCGACCCCGACCGGCTATGGCGCTCGGACCTGCCCGCCGCCCGCGCATCCGTACCGTTGAAACCGTCCGCTGTGGAGGGTCCATCGCCGGATGAGCTGACGACGCTGGATGAGCTGAAGACGTCCGGGCGGTGGAACGTCTTCGGCCGTGAGCTGAGGGTGACCAACCTCGACAAGGTCCTGTTCCCCGCTGGGCCCGGGGAGGTTCCGGTCACGAAGCGAGACCTGCTCCGGTATACCGCGCAGATCGCCCCGGTTGCATTGCCGTACCTCACCCGCCGGGCACTCAACATGAACCGCTTTCCGAATGGCGCCCAGACAAAGGGTTTCTGGCACAAGGAGCTGCCCGGTCACGCGCCGGAATGGTTGCCCCGCTGGGACAACCCCGAGGCCGACCGGGGCGAGAGCCGTACCTACCTCGTCGTCGACGAGCCGGCCGCGTTGGTCTGGGCGGCGAATTTCGGTGCCCTCGAGTGGCACGCGTGGACGTCTCAAGTGGACAAACCCCACGAGCCGACTTACGCGCTGATCGACATCGACCCTGGTGACAACACGAGCTGGGACGACGTGCTGGCCCTCGCCCGCCTGCATCGCACGGCATTCGACCACCTCGGTATTGTCGCTCGACCGAAAGTGACGGGTCGACGCGGCATCCAGATCTGGGTGCCGATCGCCCGGGGCCCCGACTTCGCCGCGACCCGTCGCTGGGTCGAAAAACTGTCCCGGACCGTCGGCGCGGTGATGGCCGACCTGGTGAGCTGGAACTGGCAGGTGAACGAGCGTGGCGGCCTGGCCCGGCTCGACTACACGCAGAATGCCATCAACAAGACCCTGGTCGCGCCGTACAGCCCGCGCCCGGCGCCGGGCGCACCGGTGTCGGCGCCGATCGAATGGGAGGAGCTGGACGACCCCACGTTACGGCCGGACGGCTTCACGATCCGCAACGTCCTGTCGCGTATCTCGGAGAAGGGCGACCTCTTCGCCGACGTACTCCATCATGGACAGACGTTGCCGCCGCTGACCTAGGAGTCAGCTTTAGCTCGCAGCGCTGAGATCTCCCGTTCGAAGTCCTCGAGGGTGTCGAAGGAGCGGTACACGCTCGCGAAACGCAGGTACGCCACCTCATCCAGTTCCCGCAACGGCCCGAGGATCGCCAACCCCACGTCGTGACTTGGCACCTCGGCCGCGCCCTTGGCCCGTATCGCCTCCTCGACGCGCTGGGCCAGCAATGCGATGGCGTCCTCGTCCACGGGCCGGCCCTGGCACGCCTTGCGAACCCCCGAAATGACCTTGGTACGGCTGAACGGCTCGGTGACCCCGGAACGCTTCACGATCGCGAGCACGGCCTCCTCGACCGTCGTGAACCGCTTGCCACACTCCGGACAGGACCGACGACGGCGAATCAGCGCGCCGTCATCGGCTTCGCGCGAATCGACGACCCGCGAATCTGGGTGGCGACAGTACGGGCATCGCACGACGCCACCCCCTCGATCCGGTATAACTACACGGTTGAAACCACTACATGTAGTGGTTGAGCCTAGCTGGCGGATCGTCGGCTCGGCAACTGTCCCGGCCGGGATCGACGCGACGACACGCGTCGAACAGCTGTTTGATAATTCGATGCATCGACGATACGGTTGTTCGAGGTACAGAACACACGAGCGAACGACCCGGCGACGGGACGATGAGCCAGAGGAGGACCAGGTGCCAACCGAGGACACCAACGGTGCCGGCCGGGCGCGCATGCGACGCCGCGGCGGAGCCGACGAGCTCCGCGCGGTCGAGGCGGTCATGACCGCATTGCCGGAGGTCTTCGCGGCCGACCTCACCACCCGGCAACGCCGGATCCTTGACTTCATCCGGGAAACGGTCGACCAGCGGGGTTACCCGCCCACGGTTCGCGAGATCGGCGAGGCGGTCGGCCTTGTCTCTCCGTCGAGCGTCGCCTATCAGATGGGTGTCCTGCAGAAGAAGGGATACCTGCGCAAGGACCCCAACCGTCCGCGCGCGGTCGACGTCCGACCGCCGAGCGAGCTGGCGTTCGACGACGAAGAGGCGATTCGTGCCGCCCGCCCGGCGCCCGCATATGTGCCGGTGCTCGGACGCATCGCCGCTGGCGGTCCCATCCTGGCCGAGCAGGCGGTGGAGGACGTCTTCCCCCTCCCCCGCGAAATCGTCGGCGAGGGGACACTGTTCCTGCTCGCGGTCAAGGGTGACTCCATGTTGGACGCCGCCATCTGTGACGGCGACTGGGTCGTCGTCCGACAGCAGGCCACCGCCAACAACGGCGAGATCGTGGCCGCGATGCTGGACGGGGAGGCGACCGTGAAGACCTACCGATTCCGCGACAACCACATCTGGCTCATGCCACACAACCCTGCGTTCGAACCGATCCCGGGCGATGACGCCACCATCCTCGGCAAGGTCGTCGCCGTCCTGCGCCGGATCTAGCCTGCCGCGCTGACCTTGGGAAAAAGCGCGCGCACGGAGATCGACTCACGCGCATATCTCCAAGGTCGCCGAAAAGGGCTAGCGGCGGCGGGGGTCCTGCATCGGGTCGAAGTCCTCTTCGTACCCGTACCCGGGGTACTGGCCTTGAGCACCGTAGTCGCCGTAACCCTGCTGACCGCCAAAGTCGCCGTAGCCCTGCTGCTGACCGCCATAGCCCCCGTACTGCCCTTGACCGCCGTAGTCGGGGTACTCCTGGTGTTGGCCGCCGGCAGCACCGTATCCGGGGTCGGCATACCCGCCTCCGCCGTACCCGTTGTACCCGCCGCCGTAGTTGTTGCCGGCACCGCCGTACCCGCCCTGGTCGTCATACCCGCCGGAGTGGGCCGGCTCCCGCGGGCCGCCGTATCCGTAGTCGTCACGGCCGCGACCCCGACGCCGACGCCGATCGTCGTAGTCGTCGTAATCGTCGTAATCGTCTTCTTCCTCACGACGACGCCGGCGCGCCCGACGGATGCCGATGATGCCGGCGATCGCCAGCACGAGACCGACGACACCGACGGCGGCGATGATCCGGGTCAGCTCGGAGAACGTGAACTTCGACAGGAAGCCGCCCTGGTCGGCCACGGGCTCGTCGGTCGGCTCGACCGGCGTCTCGGGCTCCTCCGGGGCGATGTAACGGGTGTAGGTCAGCAGCTTCGGCGTGGTCGTCGCTCCGGTCGCCATCACGGACAGGGTCATGAACTTGTTGCCGTCGGCGGTGTAGGAGATCGCCTCACCCTGCGGCTCATTCGGCAACGGCGTCACGTTGGGCTTGGTGTTGAGGATCGCGTTGACCATGTCGCCGTCGTCGCCAACCGTGTACTCGTACGCGTCGGAGAAGGTCCGGATGACGACGTGCTTGCCGTCGGTCGACTTCGCCGCGCCGGTCACGATCGCCTCGCCCACGGGACCTTTGGGGTTGGGCGTGTTCGTCTTCTTGGGGGTGAACTCGCCGGCCCGGGTCAGCGGACCCTCTTCCCCTTCGTTGGGGTTGTTGGCTGGCGGCAGCGCGGCCGCCGTGTAGATGCCGGTCTTCCCACCGGCTTCTTGAGCGAAAATGATCGGCAGGTCGGTCTTCGTCAGCAGCATCGCCTGAGCATTAAGCGAACCATTTGGATACTTGAAGCGGTAGATGCTGGCGGCTCCGCCTCCCGCCGGTGCCTTCTCGACCGCGATGCGCGGTCGCGTGCTGTCGGTGTCACCACAGTCGCAAACCACGTACGACCCATCCGAGGCGACCGTGAGATCCTCCGGGTCTACCGGGTCGACACCGCCGGTCCACGTCTTCACCACTGCCTTGCAGGCGGTGTCCAGGATCGAGATCTTCACCTGCGTGGGGTTGTCGTTGTGTCCCTCGATGACGGCGAGGCCGGCCTGGGTCTGCACCATGCCAGTGATCTCGTTGAGCGCGGTCGGCATCGCGCATCCGACCTCGCCAGGCGTCTGGGGCCCGATCGTCTTGTCGGTGCCGCCCGCGCCCGCGCTGGCGCTGGTGGTGGGGGTCGCGCTGGGGTCAGCGAACGCCGCGGATGCAGGTCCGACGGCGAGTCCCACGGCTATGACCGCGACCGCGGCGCCGGCAAGCAGGCTCGGCGCCCCGGCCAACCGGAAGGGGTGACGACGCATGCGGGCTAGTCTGTCAGAATGCCTGGCCATCTGCGTAGTCCGGAGGCGTCAGTTAACAGTGAGTTACGACGCAAGTACCGACGGCCAACTCGGCTTAGGCGGCATTAATAAGGTACGGCTCGAGCTCCGCAGCGAGGTTCTGATCGACTCGCACCCGGAGTTCGGTGCCCGCGCCGGTGTGCTCCGTTCCGAGCACCTCGCCCCGCTCGTGTACCCGCGCAATAAGGTCCCCGCGGTCATAAGGTACCAGCAAGTCAAGCTCGACCGCCGGCATCGGCAGGAGGGCTTCGATCGTCTGGCGCAACAGATCCAGCCCGGCGCCCGTGCGTGCGGACACGAATACCGCGTCTGGCCACAGCCGCTTGAGCCGGAGCAACGTCTCCTCATCGGCCGCGTCGGCCTTGTTTACCACCAGCAACTCGGTCGGGGTGGCGGTCCCGACGTCGGCCAGTACCTCTCGTACCGCCCGTACCTGTTCCTCCGGGTCGGGATGACTTCCATCGACGACGTGTACCACAAGGTCGGCCTGGCCGACTTCCTCCAATGTGGACCGAAACGCCTCGACGAGCTGGTGCGGCAGATGACGCACAAATCCGACCGTGTCGGAGAGCGTGTAGATGCGGCCGTCGGCCGCGCGCGCACGGCGGGTGGTCGGATCGAGTGTGGCGAAGAGGGCATCCTGGACCAAGGCGCGCGCCCCGGTGAGCCGGTTCAGCAGTGACGACTTGCCCGCGTTCGTGTATCCGGCGATGACCACGCTCGGCACCGCATGCCGGCGGCGGCCCGACCGCTTGGTGTCGCGGACCGTACGCATCTCCGAAATCTCCCGCTTGAGCCGCGAGATCCTGGTCCGGATGCGGCGCCGATCAGTCTCGATCTTCGTCTCGCCGGGGCCGCGCAGACCCACGCCGCCGCCGGCGCCGCCGCCGCGGCCGCTACCGCCGGTCTGCCGGGAGAGCGCCTCACCCCAGCCGCGCAGTCGAGGGAGGAAGTACTGCAGCTGCGCCAGTTCGACCTGAGCCTTACCTTCATGGCTCTTCGCGTGCTGAGCGAAGATGTCGAGGATCAAGGCCGTACGGTCGATGACCTTGACCTTGATCCGGTCCTCGAGCGTTCGCAGCTGGCCCGGCGACAGCTCGCCATCGCAGATAACCGTGTCAGCGCCTGTCTTCACCACGATCGAGCGCAGCTCCTCGGCCTTGCCCCGGCCGATGAACGTGGACGGGTCGGGCCGCGCGCGGCGCTGAATGAGGCCCTCGAGAACCTGTGATCCAGCGGTTTTCGCGAGCTCGGCCAACTCGGTGATGGAGTTCTCCGCGTCGTCCGCGGTCCCCTCGGTCCAGACGCCGACCAGCACCACCCGCTCCAACCGGAGCTGCCGATACTCGACCTCAGTGATGTCGGCGAGTTCGGTGGAGAGCCCGGCGACGCGGCGGAGAGCATTGCGGTCGGCCAGTTCGAACTCGTCGCCGTCGGCGGCGTACAGTCTCGCCCGCTCAGCGTCGGCACCGCGTGCTAGCCGACCATCAGACCCCGCGGGCACCCGTTCCTTTTTCGTCATCGTGATGTCGATCGTGCCACGCCTGCACCCACGGACGCATCAGAGTTAAGGTCCGGCGCGGCGCAACGTGCGAAAAGCGTATGGCGCAGAATCGGGGCCATGACCACCCGCCTCCCCAGCGCCGGTTTCTCGATCACCATCCGAGTCGTTATCGCCGCCGATCCCTCTGCCATCGGACGGCTCACCATGGCTGTGGGCGAGGCGGGCGGCATCGTCACAGCCGTGGACGTTGTCGACTCTGATCCCATTTCGCTCGTCGCCGACGTCACGTGCGATACCGCCGACTCGGCGCACGCCGAGGAAGTCACTAACGCGCTCGAAGCTCTCGACGGGGTCGAGGTACGCAAGGTCAGCGACCGCACGTTCCTGCTGCACCTGGGCGGCAAGATCGAAGTGACGCCGAAGATCGCGTTGCGAACACGGGATGAACTCTCGCGCGCCTACACGCCCGGAGTGGCGCGGGTGTGCCTTGCCATCGCGGAGAACCCCGACGACGCGCGCCGGCTCACCATCAAGCGGAATACGGTCGCCGTTGTCACGGACGGCAGTGCGGTGCTGGGCCTGGGCAACATCGGACCGGCGGCCGCGCTTCCGGTGATGGAGGGCAAGGCGGCACTGTTCAAGCGCTTTGGCGGGGTCGACGCCTGGCCGGTCGTGCTCGACACCCAGGACACCGATGAGATCGTGTCGATTGTACGGGCGATCGCGCCGGCCTACGGCGGCATCAACCTCGAGGACATCGCCGCTCCTCGATGCTTTGAGATCGAGAACCGCCTCCGCGACCTGCTCGACATCCCGGTCTTCCACGACGACCAGCACGGCACCGCGATCTGCGTGCTGGCGGCCCTCACCAACGCGCTGCGGGTAGTGGACAAGGACCTTTCCGCGGTACGGGTGGTGGTGTCCGGGGCCGGTGCGGCCGGTACGGCGATCATCAAGCTGCTGCTGCGACAGGGCGTCGGCGACGTGCTCGCATACGACCGGCAGGGCGTGCTCCACAAGGGAATCCCTGGACTCACCGAATCGTGGCAGTGGCTCGCCGAGAACACCAATCGCGAGTCGTACGAGGGCGACCTGCCCGGCGCTCTTCGCGGTTCCGACGTCTTCATCGGCGTCTCCGCGCCGAATCTGCTCACCGGAGCCGACATCGCCGGCATGGCCGACGACGCCATCGTTTTCGCACTAGCGAACCCAGATCCCGAGGTGGATCCTCGGGAGGCTCGCAAGCACGCCGCCGTGGTCGCGACCGGACGCTCCGACCAACCGAACCAGATCAACAATGTCCTCGCGTTCCCGGGCGTGTTCCGGGGCATGCTCGACGCCGGCGCCCGTGCCTTCACCGAAGAGATGGCGCTGGCCGGGGCGAAGGCGATCGCCGACGCCGTCAAGCCCGAGAAACTCAACCCGTCGGTCATCGTGCCCGGCGTCTTCGACCCGACCGTGGCACCCGCGGTGGCGGCCGCCGTCCGCGCCGCCGGGCGCCCGACCGGCGACTGACGCGCAAGGAAGGTGCCCTCTTCCTCGTCGCTTGCGACTGCGGGGCTCGCTTCGCTGGCTCCTCGCGCTTCGCCGCATCCGCGTGCTGGCCATGAAGGGCCCCTTCCTCGCGTTCGAGCGGGGTTGCGCTGGCAGACTGGGCCGGTGCGACTCGCGGCGGCCCTCACCACCCTGGCCGCGGGCTTGATCATGTCGGCGCCGCCCGCTGCGTTGGCGTCGGACGCCGTTGCGTCACACACAGCCGAGCGCGTAGCCGAACCCGGCACGGTCGTGTGCACTGTGGACGATCCCCGGGCCGTCGAGCTGTCCGGGCTCGTCGCGACGGCTGACGGATACGTAAGCGAGATCGACAGTCAGTTCAATCCCGACCAGATCCGGATCGTGTACCTCGACCAGTCCTGCCGGGTGACCCGTACGGTCGGTTATCCGACACCGGCCCGGGACCCCGAGGACCTGGCCGTCGCCCCCGATGGGACGCTGTGGGTGGCCGACACCGGCGACAATCTCACGGCCGCGACGCATCGGCAGACGGTCGCGCTGTGGAAGGTGCCCAGCGCCGGCGGGTCGCCCGTCATTCACCGGCTCACCTATCCGGACGGTTCCCACGACGCCGAGGCCGTGCTCTTCTCCGGCGATGGCAGCCCGATCATCGTCACCAAGGAGCTTGGCGGCACCGCGTTCCTCTACCAAGCGACCGGGCCGCTCCAGCCGAATACGGCCCCCGGCGTGCCGATGCGGCGGGTCGGCGAGTTCCGGCCGATAGCGACCGGTGCGTCCAACACGCTCGGTGCGGCCGGCGAGCTTCTGGTGACCGGGGCCGCGACCTCACCGGACCGGCGGCGGGTCGCGCTGCGCACCTACACCGCGGCGTACGAGTGGGATGTTCCCGACGGGGATGTCGTCAAGGCGATCACCACGAGCACGCCCCGGGTGACCGCATTGCCGGACGAACCCCAAGGCGAGGCCATCGCGTACACAATGGACGGTCAAAACTTCCTGACCTTAAGCGACGAGTCCGGTCCGACCACGCTCCGGAGCTACGAACGCTCGACCAGGCCGGCCGCGCCGGCGGCCACCTCAGCGGCGCCAACGGTGGCGGCCCCGGCACCAGCTGTTTCAACACCGATGCTGTGGTATGGCTTCGCTCTCGCCGGACTGGGCGGTGGCGCGCTCATCGTCGCGCTTGGCTGGTTCGGCCTGCGACGCGCCCGCCGGGCGGATTAGCGGACGAGGTCTGGTGCGAGCGTGCCTCACTGTCGGTTCTAGGGCACACCGGGCGTCAGACCGCGACGGTACCTGATGCGACGATGACCGCCGGGCCGGCCAGCACGCAGCGGTCGCCGTCCAGGGTGACGGTGAGCCGACCCCCTGGTATGTCGATGGCGACCGTACCCGGACCCTGGTCCTGCAGCACCACCGCCGCCACGGCGCAGGCGCCGGAGCCGCACGACTGCGTTTCGCCCACGCCGCGCTCGATCACTCGCATCCGTACGTGACGTGACGAGATCGGTGCGATGAACTCGACGTTCGCGCGATGGGGGAACGCGGCGCGGTCAAACACGGGCCGGCCGGTGAGGTCCAGCTCGGTGGGATCGTCGACCCAGCAGACCAAGTTGGGGTTGCCGCACGTCGCAGCTGTGCCTTCATAGTCCACTCCGGACACTCGCACCGTCCCGGCACCGGCCACAATCGGCGTCGGCATCGTGACCGAGATCGTCTCGCCGTTGAGCGCGACATCCACCAGCCCGGCCCGAGTGAGGATCGGCAGCCGTGAAGCGTTCGCATACCCGGACTCGATGAGGTACCGCGCGTACACCCGCACTCCGTTGCCGCACATGTCTGCGAGCGATCCGTCCGCGTTGCGGTAGTCCATGAACCAGTCGGCCTCACCCGCACGGTCGGCGACCTCGGGGTGAGCAGCCGTACGGACGACCCTCAGCAGACCGTCGCCACCGATTCCCCGACGCCGGTCGCACAGAGCCACGACGAGGTCGGGCGGCAGGTTGAGCTCACCGTCCGGGTCCGGCACGACGACGAAGTCGTTGCCGGTGCCGTGGCCCTTCGCGAACGGTAATCCCTTGAGGTCGAGCGGTCGCGTGTCCATCGCGACCATCATTCCACTTGGCAGAGCGCCAGCGCGTCGGCGACCAGATGTGGCGACCCGCCGTCGAGCCACGCCACGGCCGGATCGCGGCGGAACCACGATCGCTGCCGTCGAACAAAGCGCCGGGTCGCCGAGATGGTGTCCGCACGCGCTTGGTCCTCGGTGCGCTCGCCGGCCAGGAATCGAAGCACCTGCTGGTAGCCCAGGGCCCGGCTCGCGGTCCGACCTCGCCGCAGCCCGATTCGCTCGAGCGAGCGGACTTCGTCGACCAGGCCGTCGGCCCACATCTGCTCGACCCGCCGGGCGATCCGGGCGTCCAACTCCGCGGCGTCGCGGTCCACTCCAATGTGGATGGCCGCGTAGTACGGGGTCGGCGCGGGCAGCGTGGCGACGAATGGGTGACCGGTCAGCTCCACCACCTCCAACGCCCGCACGATCCGGCGGCCGTTGCTGGGCAGGATCCGCGCCGCCGCCGCCGGGTCCCGCGCGGCCAGCCGGGCGTGCATCGCCGCCGCCCCAAAATCGGCGAGGTCGGCCTCCAGTTCGGCCCGCAGAGCCGAATCCGTACCGGGGAATTCAAACCGTTCCAGTACGGCTCGGACATAGAGTCCGGAACCCCCGACCAACAACGGCACCCGCCCACGGGCGAGTACCGCATCCACGGCGGCGCGGGCGACCGACTGGTATTCGGCGACGCTGGCCGGCTCGATGACGTCCCAGAGGTCCAGCGCATGATGCGCGATGCCCTGCCGCTGGTCCGGGCGGAGTTTGGCGGTGCCGATGTCCATGCCGCGATAGAGCTGCATCGAATCTGCGTTGATCACCTCACCATCGAGCCGTCGAGCCAGCTCAAGGCTCAGCCCGGTCTTGCCGCTCGCCGTCGGTCCGACGACTGCGACGACCGTTCCGGGACCCGCCGGAAACATTTGGAAGCGCTCCCAAGGTCAATGAAGGTCACGGTTCGGCCGCACTGGGCCACCTGCCGCTCGACGGACACCCCACGTGACCTGTGAGAATAGCGAGCAGAACACGGAAGCTGTGGAACCGGCTGCTCCGACGCACTCTCGCGTCGGATGGCCGATGACACATAGTGTTCATACAACTGCGATTCACAGACTGCGCAATGGCGGCGGAGCCGGACGGCGGACCGGGTGCGGCCGGAGGTACGAGGGTGAGCACATGAGCGACTCGACGAGTTTCGGTCGAATCGACGATGAGGGAACCGTCTACGTCAAGACGGCGGCGGGTGAGCGGGTCGTCGGATCTTGGCACGCGGGCACGCCCGAGGAGGGCCTAGCGCACTTCGCCCGGCGCTACGCCGACATCGTCACCGAAGTGGACTTGATCGAGGCCCGGCTCTCAAGCGGCGCGGCCGATCCGAACCACACCATGACCAGCCTCCGCCGTATCCGGACGTCCCTCGACGAGGCTCATGTCGTCGGCGACCTCGACGGTCTCGCCTCCCGCTTGGACAAGCTCACCGTCGTCGCCGAGCAGAAGGCAGCCGAGGGCCGCGCCGCGCGGGACGTCGCCCGGGCCGAGGCGCTCGCGCGCAAGACCCGCTTGGTCGAGGAGGCCGAGCACATCGCGGCCGAGTCGACCCAGTGGAAGGCCGCCGGCGACCGGATGCGGGAAATCCTCGACGAATGGAAGACGATCAAGGGCGTCGACAAACGCGCCGACGGCGAACTGTGGAAGCGCTACTCGGCCGCCCGTGACGCGTTCACCCGGCGCCGCGGCACCCACTTCGCCAGCCTTGACGCCCAGCGCAAGCAGGCCACCGGGCGCAAGGACGAACTCGTCGCCGAGGCCGAGTCGCTGAAGGAATCCACGGATTGGGCCGCCACCGCCGGCCGGCTGAAGGAGCTCATGGCGGAGTGGAAGGCGGCGCCGCGCGCTGCCAAGGACGTAGAACAGAAGCTGTGGGAACGATTCCGCGCCGCCCAGGATGCGTTCTTTGCGCACCGCAGCGAGGTCTTCTCCGCCCGTGACGCGGAGCAGAAGCTGAGTCTCGACAAGCGTCACGCTCTGCTCGCCGAGGCCGAGGCCCTCGACGTCGAGGCCGACCCGCAGGCCGCCCAGGCAGCGGCTCCGCGAGATCCAGGCCCAGTGGCACGACTCGGGCCGGGTGCCGCGAGAGGTCGCCGGCAACCTTGACCGGCGCCTGCGCGCGGTCGACGACAAGGTGCGCGGCGCGATGGACTCGGCCTGGCGCCGGACCACGCCCGACGCCAACCCGCTGCTGACCCAGATGCGCGAGCAGGTGGCCGAGGCCGAGGCCCGGCTGCCCGGGCCCAGACGGCCGGTGATGCCAGGCGCGTCAAGGAGGCGCAGGAGGCGCTGGCCGCCAAGCGTCGCTTCCTCGACCTCGCCGAACATCCGGGCTGATAATTCGGCCGTCACCAAAGCGAGGTCCGCGTACGGTTGGCGCGTGAGTGGCTCGCTTCTGACCGTGAACCTCGGTCGATCGGTTGCCGCCGAATGGGCCGGCGACAAGGGTGTGACCGGAATCGACAAGCGGCCCGTGGCCGGCCGGGTTCGAGCCGACCGGTACGGACTCGATGGTGATCGCGTGCTTGATGACCGTGTCCACGGCGGCCTCGATCAGGCCCTGTACGCCTACGCGCACGAGGACGCGCAGTGGTGGGCCGCTGAACTCAGTCGCGACATCCGCCCGGGTAACTTCGGCGAGAACCTGACCACGCTGGGAATCGACGTGACCGGTGCCGTCATCGGTGAGCGGTGGGCCGTGGGGCCGATGGTCGTGGAGGTCAGCTCCCCTCGGTTCCCGTGTCGGGTCTTCGCCGGGTTCTGGCAGATGCCGGACCTCATCAAACGGTTTACTGCCCGCGGGCTGCCCGGGCGCTACCTCCGAGTGGTCACGCCGGGCGAGATCGGGGCCGACGACCCGATCGAGGTTGTGCACCGGCCGGACCACGGCGTCACCATCGGCGTCACGTTCCGCGCGCTGACGCTCGAACCGACTCCTTCCGCGACTCCTCGGCGCGCCCGAGCTGACCGAGAAGCACCGCAACGCCGTTCGTCGCCGCCTCGCGGGCACCGACGCCGTTGCCGCACCGTGAACGCCGTCGCCCGATTCCGGGCCCTGCACGAGTCCGGCTGCTTCGTCCTACCCAATCCCTGGGACCGGGGATCCGCGGTGATGCTGCACCGACCTTGGCTTTCAGGCGCTCGCGTCGACCTCGGCGGGCTTCGCATTCAGTCTTGGTCTGCCCGATGGGGCCGCCGCCGTGCCGCGGAACGGTTGTTGAATCACCTCGAGATCTGGTCGGTGCCACGCCGCTACCGGTGAACGCGGACTTCCAGAACGGGTACGCCGACGAGCCATCCGGCGTGGCAGCCAACGTCACCAGTGCGTAGCCACCGGAGTCGCCGGTCTGTCCATTGAGGACGCCACGGGTGTCGCGGGGCTCCGCTCTACGACCGGACCTTTGCGGTGGAACGAGTCCAGGCTGCCCGGGCAGCGATCGACGCCACGGGAGTGCCGGTCGTGCTCACCGCCCGATGTGAGGCGGCGCTGGTCGGTCATCCCGACGCCATCCCAGTGATCCTCGACCGCCTGGTGGCCTTCGCGGCCGCGGGTGCCGACTGCCTTTATGCGCCGGGTCTGCGTTCGACGGCGGAGATAGACGCAGTCGTACGGGCGGTAGCGCCGTTGCCGGTGAATGTGCTCGCGGGCGAGAACGGCCCTACGCGTACCGTCGCCGAGCTGGCGGATCTCGGAGTGCGGCGGGTCTCCCTCGGTTCGGCCCTCTCCAGGGCGGCGTGGGGAGGTTTCCTCCGGGCGGCCCGGGCCCTGGCCGACGGCTCCTTTACCGGACTCGAGGGCGCCGCCCCCTACGCAGAGCTCGACCGCAGTTTCGGCGACGACGCGTCGGCCGATCACACCTAAGCTGCTCCCGACGGCAAACACGCGCGCGCATCCTCGCCGGAGCGCACGAGGGAGAAGTCATGGCAACCTTCACCCGGTCCGACGACCTGCAGGGAGCGGAGTTCGTCGACGCGAACCTGCGTGGCGCCCGGTTCGTCGGAGCTGACCTGTCCGGCGTCGTGATGCGCGGCGTCGACGTGGAGGGGGCGGAGATCGACGCACCGTGGCTCTTCGACGGCGAGAACTCCTTGGTCGTCAACGGCGTCGACGTGGTCCCATTCGTCGACGCCGAACTCAACCGCCGCTTTCCCGGCCGCGCCGACCGGCGCGCCGAGGATCCGGACGGCCTGCGCGCGGCCTGGGCCACGCTCGAGCGCACGTGGGCGGCCACGCTCGAGCGCGTCGCGGCGATGCCGGCTGGCACGGTCGACGTTTCGGTGGGCGGCGAGTGGTCGTTCGCGCAGACGCTGCGGCACCTGGTCCTTGCCACGGACTGTGGCTGGGCCGGGCGATCCTGGAGATCGAACAGCCATTCCACCCCATCGGTCAAGCGGACGCCGGCGCCGCGGACGACGGCATTGGACATGTCGATCTTCACGACGGTCACACCGTCGTACGCCGAGGTGCTCGAGGTCCGGGCGGGCCGCGTCGCGATGGTGCGCGACTTCCTCGCCACCGTCACATCAGACGAGCTGGCCGCGACGCGCAAGAACCCGTGGGACCCCGAATACCAGGAGACCACCCGCTCGTGCCTGCACGTGATCCTCGAGGAGGAGTGGGAGCACCACCGCTACGCCGTGCGCGACCTCGACACGATCGAGGCGAAGCGCGACGCATGACCCGGTGAACTCGACTCACCGCCCTGGATAGGGTTGCCTTTCTCTCACCACCTGCGCTTGTCCAAGACCAAGGCGCGTCAGGAGGCGCTGGGTGGCGCTCCGATGGTGGGCATGCCGAGGGAGACGCCAGGCGTGCGTGGCGCCCGGCCAGCCACCCAGGCGTCACCGGCCCGGGTCCGCCGGTGCGACACCAGCGGACCGTCGGCGTTGAGGTGGTGCGGCGCCGCGTAGGTGACAGTGGCGCGCACGATGTCTCCCGGTCGCACGTCGGCGTCACCCGAGGCGAAATGGATTAGCCGCCCGTCGCGGGCGCGGCCGGACATCCGGCCGGTGGCACCGTCCTTGCGACCCTCGCCGACCGCCGCCAGAACCTCCACAGTGGACCCGACCAGCTTCTTGTTCTCGTCCCAGGTCAGCTCTTCGAGACTGGCGATCAGCCGCTCGTACCGCTCCTGCACGACCTCCTTGGGCACCTGGTCGTCCATGGTGGCGGCCGGCGTTCCCGGGCGCTTGGAGTACTGGAACGTGAACGCGGATGAGAACCGGGCGGCTCGCACGACGTCCAATGTGGACTGGAAGTCGGCCTCGGTCTCGCCCGGGAAGCCCACGATGATGTCGGTCGTGATCGCCGCATCCGGCATGGCCGCCCGCACCTCGTCGAGGATGCGCAGGTACTTGTCGGAGCGGTAGGAGCGCCGCATCGCCTTGAGCACCGAATCCGAGCCGGACTGCAGCGGCATGTGCAGGCTGTGGCAGACATTCGGAGTCTCGGCCATGGCCGCGATGACGTCGGAGGTGAAGTCCTTCGGGTGCGGGCTGGTGAACCGGACCCGCTCGAGCCCGTCCTCCCGGAGCGAGCCGCACGACCGCAGCAACTTGCCGAACGCGTACCGGTCGCCGAACTCCACGCCGTACGAGTTGACGTTCTGCCCGAGCAAGGTGACCTCGAGCACGCCTTCAGCAACGAGAGCCCGTACCTCGGCCAGCACGTCGCCGGGTCGGCGGTCCTTCTCGCGCCCGCGCAGTGACGGCACGATGCAGAACGTGCAGGTGTTGTTGCAACCCACGGAGATCGAGACCCATCCGGCGTAGGTCGACTCGCGCCGGGTCGGCAGTGTCGACGGGAACACCTCCAGCGACTCGAGGATCTCCACCTCGGCCTGGCGTTGTGTCGGGCGCGCTCGAGCAGCGCCGGCAGCGAGCCGATGTTGTGCGTGCCGAAGACGACGTCCACCCACGGCGCCCGGCGGACGATCTCGCCCCGGTCCTTCTGGGCCAGGCAGCCGCCGACGGCGATCTGCATTCCGGGACGGGCGTCCTTGACCGGGCGCGAGGTGGCCGAGGTTGCCGTAGAGCCGGTTGTCGGCGTTCTCTCGGACGGCACAGGTGTTGAAGACGACGACGTCGGCGCCTTCGCTCGATGTAGCCCGGACATATCCGGCCTGCTCAAGCAGCCCCGAGATCCGTTCGGAGTCGTGCGCGTTCATCTGGCAGCCGTACGTCCGCACCTCATAGGTGCGCGGCTGGGCGGTCGCGGTGTGGGTCGATGGCATGACGTAGTACAGGGTAGCCGGTGGCGACTTCCTGACTTCCCGACGACCTAGCGTGCCGGCTGCGTCGCGGATATGAGGGTGCCGAACAGCTCGGCGTAGCGGAGCAGATGCACGTCGCCGACGTAGTGGGCGCGGACGTATTCCCGGCCGGCGGCACCCATTCGGTCGGCGAGTTCCGGGTCGTCGAGCAGCGTTCGCACCGCGCGTCCGAACGCGGACAGGTCGGTGGGGTCCGGCAGGAGAATGCCGGTCCTCGTCAGCCATCTGGTCCTGGATCCCACCGACCGCGGACCCGACGACCGGCCGTCCCTTCCACATTCCCTCGGCCACGGTGAGTCCGAAGCCTTCGGCGAGGCTCTTTTGGACGATCACGGTGGCGTGGCGCTGCAGCGCGTTGACCATCGCGGCGTTTTCGTCGACGTCAGTCATCGGCAGCGTCGTCAGGACCACGCGCGACCGTTGCGTCGGTGGCAGGCTGTGCCACTGCGCGAGCGTCTCGGCAAACACCATCGCGCCCTCGGGGTCGTCGGTCACGCCCTCGACCGAGGGCCCGGCGAGGATGAGCCACCCAGGCCCGTTCGGCGCGACGTGCTCGGCGAACCCGCGCATGACCCCGATCATGTCCTTGAGCCGGTCCCACCGGGAAACCTGAACGACAACCGGATCGTCCGGCCCCGGCAACGCATCCGCGACTACCGACGCCGGCTGGTCCACCTCACCGGGCGAGCCGTCGCGACGGATGTACCGGCACACCGACGTCGGCGCATCGCCGGACAGCAGTCCCATGTGGACCAGCGCCGCCTGAACCATGGCGGGAGCCATTGGCTGGTTCTTCGGCGAGAACGGATCGATGGAGGGCGGGATGATCCAGGTCTCGTGCTATGGGACGAAGGCGGCACGTACGAGCGCCGGGTGAAGACGTAGCGCCTCGGCATCGGCCAGATACGGCTGCGAGGAACTGCCCACGCCGACCGGCTCAGCGTCGTTCTCGCCGTCGATGCCGATGTGCGAGCGCCACACCACGTGCGCCCCGCGCCGGGCCAGGGGCCGACCAGCCCAGCTGTCTGCGGATCGTGCAGCAGGACCAGGTCACCGGCGCTGATGTCTCCCCGAGGCTCTCCGCGTTGGCGAGCCATCACGTCGTCGATGTGTGCGTCGCTCCGCGGCGCCAGCAGCGGTCCGCCAGTCGTCCGGCTGGCCGTGAATCCGGTTGTGCAAGCGCTTGGTGATCCGGAAGAACTCGGTGTCGCCCCCGATGACCATCCATCGGACGTCGATGGCGAGGTCCTTCGTGTACCCGACCAGGACCTGGAGCATGTCGGCAACGCCACCGCCGCTGGCGGTCGAGCTGACGTTCCAGACGACCCGCCCCGCCGGCCAACTTCCGGAACTCGCTGCGGCCGCGACCAGCCGGGTGGTCCGTGGCAGACCTATCACGTCCTCGAGTGCGGCCACCGGCCGTCGGGGCACGTCGACACCTCGGACCTCGTACATGAGGCCATCATTGCCCGCCGTGAGCGTTGCCAGGACCGGAAACCGGAATCCGAAAACCTCACCGCGCGGTGATCCCGAGTGGCATCGAAGGATACATCCACAATGGGCGACGTATCGATCTCGGCCCCTGGGTAGTCGTTCAGCGCTCACCCCAGTACGGGTACTCGGGCAGCAGCCCACGCCGGACGAGATCATTTCGGATCCACCGTTCGCGGGCCAGGACATCCGCTCGATAGTCGTCGAGGCGTTCCAGGATCCGGCTCAGCTCGCTGTCAGACGCTGAGCGTTCGCGGGCGGGCCGCGACGGTACCGGCTGCTCCGGTCCGAGTTCTTCGGGTCGCCGTGGCATCGTCATGGCCTCGCCCTGGACTCTGGTTGCGCCGGCCGACTGTGGCGGTATGACCAGACGCGCCCGCTCGAACGTGTCGGCCTCGTTCTTGGCCCGCTCCGCCTCGTACTGGAGGGCGGGCAACAGTGCGAGCAGAGTGACCGAGTCGAGGGCACTGTAGATGGCGACAGCGCGGTCGTCGAGTGGCATGGCACGACTATGTCGGTCTCAGGTCGGCCGCGCCAAGGCCTTGTCGGCATAGTGTGGGCGGGCGACCATGGTGCCTGATGAGATCCATCCGCGCCATCTGGCTGAAGACCGGCGCAATTGTCGCTGTGGTTGTCGCCGTGGTGGCGGCCGTGGCCGTGCTTGCTCTCTCCCATGAGGTGCAGGCGACCGCGGAACGGCACACGATCCTGCAGTTCAACCTCTGCGGTCATGTCTGCAACGGGGGTGGCCTCGAGGTTATCGAACGCCTCGAGGACTCCATCCGTGATCGCACGCCGTTTGCGGTCACGCTGAATGAGGTCTGCGAGAACCAGTACGACACGCTCCGCGGTGACCTGCCGGCGTACCTTGGCAGGTTTGATCCGACCGGCCCGCGGTGTCGAAATGGCGCCCGTTACGGCAACGCGATCCTGGCCCAGACCTCACACGTTGACCTTGTCGGGTCGTGGGAACTTCCCAACCCAGCTGGCGACGAGCTCCGCCGCCTGATGTGCCTGAGCACAACTGTGCCGCCGACGCTCGTCTGCGTCACCCACATCTCGAACGAGTTGGGCAACATCACCGCTCAGGTGACGGCCGTGGCGACCATTCTCAAAGACACGCGTCGCGACAGAGCGGTGATTCTTGGCGGCGACTTCAATACTGATCCCGCCGATCCGGGAATGAATCCGTTGTACGGCACCGATTACGACGCCGGCGCCGGCGAGTTCCACGAAGCCGACAGGGCTGGCGGTGGGAGTCGGTCCATGATGGACAGTCGAGTCGATTCGGACATTCTCAACGAGAGCACGTTCGGGTCGCACAAGTTCGATTACGTCTTCTTCTCCGACGGGAACTGGATCCCCATGTCGGCCGAGGTTGACGGCTCGAATGGACTTTCGGACCACAAGGCGTTGTGGGCCACTGCGACCCTCCGGGAACAACCGTCGGCCTAGCGTGGCGCAGTATCGTTCCGGGGTGAGGATCGCCGTCGCAGCGCTGCTGTGCGTCCTGGCGGTTGGCGCCTGTGGCTCCAGCCCACCGGCGCCCGGTCCTCCTTCTCCCGCCACGTCAGCATCGTCCGAACCACCCGCCGCGTCGCCATCGCCCTCGAAGGGCCGGCCCAGGCCCGATCACATCGTTGTCGTCGTCTTCGAGAACAAGGCCGCAAGCCAGATTGACGGGAGCAGCGCCGCGCCGTACTTCAATTCGATCATGGCCGAGTCGGCTGTCCTGACGCAGTACCACGCGATCACGCACCCGAGCCAGCCCAACTACCTCGCGCTGTTTTCGGGCTCCACGCAGAACATCACCGACAACACCTGCCCCTTGAACCTCGGTGACCGTCCCAACCTGGGGCGCCAGCTCATCGATGCCGGGCTCAGCTTCACCGGGTACTCGGAGGGCCTGCCGGCCGCCGGCTACACCGGTTGCTCGGCCGGACGGTACGCGGCCAAGCACAACCCGTGGGTGCATTTCGGCAACCTGCCGCCGACCGTCAATCAGCCCGCGAGCGCGTTTCCGACCGACTTCTCGACGCTACCGACAGTCGCCTTCCTCGTCCCCGACCTGTGCGGCGACATGCATGACTGCTCGGTCCGGATCGGGGACTCGTGGCTGCGCGATCATGTCGACGCTTACGTCCACTGGGCCCGTGAACACAACAGCCTCCTTGTCGTGACCTTCGACGAGGACGACACGGCGTCCGGCAACCGCGTCCTCACCTTCGTCACTGGCGCAGGAGTGCAGCCCGGGCGCTACGGCCAGCCGGTTGACCACTACGGCCTACTGTCCACTCTGGAGGACCTGTACGGGCTGGGCCGGCTCGGCATGGCCGCCGCGGCGCAGCCCATTACCGGCATTTGGCTCCCCGGTTGACGCTAGCGTCGCCCATAGAGGATGACGCCGTCCGTGCGAGTTCGCTACCCTCAACGACGTGACGTCATCGTGTGGAAAGGGGGCCCTGCACCCCGTCGTCGAATGACCGGCGTGTGGGTCCGCACGCGGGCCGAGCTTCGCGCCCAGCGGAGATCCCGACCGCATGGCTGTTGGGACCATCTGTTGGCGGCGCCGCTATGGCCGAAATATGGAGTCAACCTCGGGACGTTGCTGCGAACGTGTGACGCGGTAGGGGCATGCCTGGTTGTCCCTCGCCGGCCGTGGATCGATGACGCGCTCGCCCAAGGCAATACCCTGCGTCGACCGTCGTGCGTTCACCGAGTCTCACAGCCTCTCGACTGGCTGGCCCGGCAGCGGGCCAGCGGTTCCTCGATCATCGGAGTCGAGCTGGCTGACGATGCGGTGCGCCTGGGCGATTTGCCGGCGGCCCGCCGGCGCACGGTGATGGTGCTCGGCAACGAGACCGACGGCATTCCCTACGACGCCGTCGCTCTGCTCGACCAGGTTGTGGAGATTCCCATGATCGGCACCGGACTATCGCTCAATGTCGCCGTCGCCGGTTCACTGGTGCTGTACAAGTTGGCCGGCCTTCTGTGATGTCGGAAGAATTGAGCGGCCTCGCCAGGACGATGGAGGTCAGATGCGTGTCGACGTGAACGGAACGCGGCTGTGGTTCGACGTTGACGGGGCCGGGTTGACCCCCGATGGCCCGCGGATGCGCGGGCGCCCCACGGTCGTACTGGTGCACGGCGGTCCGGGCAGCTACGAGCATTCGTACTTCAAGCCGCATTTCTCGCGGCTCACGAGTCAGGCTCAGGTGGTCTATCTGGACCTGCGCGACCACGGGCGCTCGGCGCGGCACGATCCGGCGCAATGGAGCTTCGAGGTGTGCGCAGATGATCTGCAGGCGTTCTGTGATGTCGTCGGGATCGAGCGGCCGATCGTGCTCGGGCACTCCATGGGCGGCTTTGTCGCCATGCTGTACGGCGCTCGCCACCCTGACCACGCCGGCGCGCTGATCTTGCAATCGACGGTGGCACGCTTCGATCTGGCCCGCCTCGTCGAAGGCTTTCGGGCCATTGCCGGCGACGACGTGGCCGACCTCGCCCGCCGCGACTACGCCGGCGATCCGGTCAGCGATGGAGAATGGGCGCAGGTGTTCGCAGCCTTTGGGCCGAATGTGCCGGATCCCGACCAGCTGGCGCGCCGAATCCGCAACGCTGAGGTCGGTCTGTCCGGCATGGAGCTATTTCGGCGCCTGGATATTGTCGACGATCTGGCCCGCGTCACCTGTCCGACGCTGGTGTGTGTGGGTCGGCTCGATCCCGTTACCCCACCGTCGGCGTCGCGGGAGATTGTCGATGCCTTGCCGCCAGGCGTTGGCCAGCTCGAGGTGATCGACGACGCCGGTCATTTTCCGTGGTTGGACCGACCAGACGACTACTGGTCAATCGTTGGCGGATTCGTGGCCTCGGTAACGAGCGGCCAAGGCCCATAGCGACTGCGCCTCATCGGCCGACGTGCTCCAAAGTGGAGGGTGCTCCGGGTGATCGATGCTTAGCGCGCCACCTCGGTGGCGCGTGACTCGCGCACGACGGTGACGCGGATCTGCCCCGGATAGGTCAGCTCCTCCTCGATCTGCTTGGCGACGTCCCGAGCCAGGACCGCGGCACCGATGTCGTCGACATCGTCGGGCCGAACCATGACCCGGATCTCCCGGCCCGCTTGCATCGCAAACACCCGGTCCACGCCCTGCTTGCCGGCGGCGATCTCCTCGATGCGCTCGAGCCGCCGGACGTACGCCTCGAGACTCTCGCGCCGAGCACCGGGTCGACCGCCGGAGCACGCGTCGCTCGCCTGGGTCAGAACCGCCTCCACGGTCTGCGGTGTCACCTCGTTGTGATGCGCCTCGATCGCGTGGACCACGTCCTCGGATTCGCCGTACTTTCGGGCGACATCTGCTCCAATCAATGCATGGCTGCCCTCGACCTCGTGGGTAAGGGCCTTGCCGATGTCGTGCAGGAACGCGCACCGCTTCACGAGGGCTACATCCAACCGCAACTCCGCGGCCATGATGCCGGCGACGTGCGCGGTTTCGATGAGGTGCTTGAGGACGTTCTGCCCGTACGACGTCCGGTACCGAAGACGACCCAACAGCGTCATCAGCTCGGGATGAAGGCCAGTGATGCCGACCTCGACAACAGCGTCCTCGGCCGCCCGCAGGCACAGTCGCTCGACCTCACCACGGGCGGCGTCGTAGACCTCCTCGATGCGGTGGGGGTGGATCCGGCCGTCGAGGACAAGCTTCTCCAATGTGAGGCGGCCGACCTCGCGTCGTACCGGGTCGAAGCAGGACAGCAGCACCGCTTCGGGAGTGTCATCGATGATGAGGTTGACGCCCGTCACCGACTCGAAGGCCCGAATGTTGCGTCCCTCCCGACCGATGATCCGACCCTTCATCTCGTCCGACGGAAGGTGCAGCACGCTGACGACGCTCTCGGCCGTCTGGTCGCTGGCTACTCTCTGGATCGCGTCGACCACGACCGCTCGCGCTCGGATCTCGGCGGTCGCCTTCGCCTCGCTCTCGATCTCCCGGATGAGCAGGGTGGCGTCGCGCTTCGCCTGACTCTCAATGGTTTCCATGAGCTCGGCACGAGCCGCTTCAGCCGTGAGTCCGGCGATGCGCTCCAACTCCCGGCGATACGTCTCGGTCGCGCTCGCTAACTCACCCTCCCGGGCAGCCAATGTGCCTTCGCGCTCGTTCAGTTCGGACTGTGCCCCGGCGATCCGGCGGTCGCGCTCGGCGAGCCGCTCCGCGTCCTGAGTGAGCAGGCGCTCGCGGTCGTCGAGTCGACGCTGACGCCGTTCGGCATCGCTCGCCTGTTCCTTCGCGACCGCGGTCAGCGACTCGATCTCACGCTCGGCCGTACGGCGGCCCGCCACCCGGATCTGCTCGGCGTCGTGATCGGCCTGACGGTGTGAGCGCTCGAGGATTCCATTGGCCTCCTCACGGGCGGCGTCGAGAATCCGTCGTGCCTCGCCGCGGGCGGCGTTGGCTTCGGCCTTCGCGGCGGCGGCCTCGGTACGGGCGGCAGCGACCCGAGCCTCTCCTCCGGCGACATCGGGGGTCGTTACGTCCACCTTGGACCTACCGAGGAGGGTCTCCCGGAGCGATGAAGCGCCGCCGTCAACCTGACGGAGCATCCGCGTCATGACGAGAAAACCCGCCGCCACCACAACGCCCAGAATCAGTACGGCAATCGCCAGCACTGCCTCGAGCATCACGGCTGCCCCTCCCGACGGGCGTCGCGCTGCGGCGACGCGGCACGAATGCGGGAGTCGTCGGGCCACCTCGTGGACGGTCACTGCTCACGCCGGGGGGCCGGCGCCGGTACAAAGGGCGTCGCCCGTCGTGCGCGACGCCACATTCACGCCGCGCCAAGCGCTGCGTGAGAAATTCTGCCGTTAAGTCGGCACCGATAGCGTTTGTCCCGATTGCCGGCGCCGATTGATGTGATTTCGTTACGCGATCTATGTTGTGCGGTTGTCCCGCGGTGGTTCGGTGAACTCCCGGTACAGCCGAGGCTAGGCCTCGTCGTCCTTTCGGTCAAGGCGACATGATCTCTACGGCTGGCGAAACCTTCCCGCCGGGCAAATTCCCTGGCCCGCCAACGGTGCGCCTAGCTGCGCGTGCGCAGCGTGGATCGAGCAGAAACGCACCACGCGATCTCACGAAGATTGTGGCGATCTAGGCCGTTTACGCGTGAGTCGATCTCCGATCGCGCGCATTTCACCAAGGTCACCGAGGCGGAGGGTGCGCGGGTGGCGGTCGTGGCGGAACGGCATCGCTGCCACCGTGTCACTGTCAGCGGTCGTCGCCGGAAGGGCTGTCGAGGTCGGCGGCCCAGTCGTCGAGGTCGGCGCCGGTCGCGTCAGTGTCCTCGTCGCGGGCGGCCAGGGCTTCTCGGACGACACGGATCGCGAGCCCCGGCGGATAGCCCTTGCGGGCCAGCATCCCGACCAGCCTCCGGAGTAACGCGTCGGGACTGCCGCCGCGTTCGGAGCGGAGCTTTCGATCGACCAGCGCTCGGGCGGTCGCAGCTTCGGTGTCCGGATCCAGCTCAGCCATCGCGACCCCGACCGATTCCTCATCCACGCCCTTCTGCCGGAGCTCGGAGGCCAAGGCCCTCCGCGCCAGCCCGCGGCCGTGGTGCCGGCTGCTCACCCAGGCGCGGGCGAACGCCTGGTCGTCGATGATGCCGACCTCGGTGTACCGGGACAGCACCTCCGTCGCCACGTCGGCCGCGATCCCCCGTTGACGCAGGGCCTTCGCGAGTTCGACGCGGGTTCGAGGCCGGGCCGCCAGCAGTCGCAGGCAGATCTCCCGCGCCCGTTCCGCGGCGTTCTGATCTGACTCGCCATCCGGTCCCCGATCCGTGCCAGCGGAGTTGTCACCGCTTCGGAACCGGCGTCGGCTCGCGCCGCTCGACGCTTCCGTTCGCCGATCGGCCGGCACTGAGCCCCGCGGCCAGCCGTCTTCGTCAAGGTCATTTTCGGGGTCGATACCGCTGTCGCGCGTGACATCATCCGTGGCGGATCTTGCCGTGGATCTCGGACGGGGCGGGGCCGCGTCCCAGCCCCGCCCCGTCCGACCACGTCTCCTGCCTGGCACAACGCCCCCGCCGACCAGTCGTCTGCCCTCGCCGCCGGCGATCAGAAGTCCACCGGTGGCAGGCTCGGGCCGCCGGCAGCGTCGGAGCCCTGTCCCACGCCGAGTTTCTCGAGAATCATCTTCTCGATCTCGGCCGCAACGTCTGGGTGGTCCTTGAGGAAGTTGCGGGAGTTCTCCTTGCCCTGCCCGAGTTGGTCGCCGTCGTAGGTGTACCAAGCCCCGGACTTCCGGATGATGCCCTGCTCGACCCCGACGTCGATGAGCGAACCCTCGCGGGAGATTCCCTTGCCGTACATGATGTCGAACTCAGCTTGCTTGAACGGGGCGGCACAGTTGTGCACGACCGTGTCGTTGGCGACGAAGGTGTGCAATTCGTCTACCTCAATGTCGAATGTCCTGGCTCGCTTAGCCGGAAGGATCTCGCGGACCGTCGCGTAGCGCATCTCGTCGCCCAGAACGTCACGCAGGAACGGATCGTCGAGCGCGTCGGCCAGAGCCTGCACCCGATCCCGTCGGAGCCGGGTCAAGCCAAGCACCTGCTTCATCCCGCCGTGCGGGTCACCGGCCAGCGGACCGATAAGCCGGGCCGCGATCGTCGGAGTCACACCGCGGCTCTTCAGGTGGGCCAGGACGCTGGCGTACACCTGCTCTGAGAGATACACCGCCTGCGATCCCCGCTGGCGACCGTCGGCCGACGCTAGTGCGCGCTTGAGAGCGTCGCCGCGTGGTCCCCAGAGTGGAACCGCAGCAGCAAACGCCTGGAGGTTCTCCGATCCGGTAATCCGGGTCTCGTAGCCCAGCCGGCGGGAATAGACCTTACGGCCGCCGATGATGCTCGGCCGCTGGTCACGAGGGTCGTACCGGCGCACCGACGATGAGATACCTAACCGGAGCAGCAGCCAGTGGATCTGGTGCGCCAGCTGCTCAGACGTTGTCGTGAACCCGACCCGGATGGCGCCGGTCTGCTCGGCGCTGACATGCCCATCGGTCTCGAGCAGTCCAAATAGGAGGTTCCCTACCATCTCGCTCGACACATCGGAAGCGAAGAATTCGGTCGGAATCGACTTCTCCCAAGCCAGCTTGCCGTAGATATTGGCCCGACGGCACAGACTCAGCAGTTCGTTCTTCTCCCCCGGTCGGTGTGAGAACGACATCGTGAGCTGGTCGGCGCGCTCATGTGTTTCGCACCCGTGCGCTGCGGCAATGCGTGAAGCGTCGGCCCTGAGAGACTCCTGGACGTTAATGAAATGCAGCGGAGTCTTGCCGCCGACGTAACCGTCGCCGATCAGGTACCCGAGCATGCGAGCCTGATCGGGCGTGTAGGGCTCCCGAATGCCGAACCCGCCGAACCGTCGGGGCTGCGCCACCCGGTCGCCGATGCCGAGCTGACCGGCCGCCTTCCAGCCCTGGTCCGTCATGATCTTGTGGTCCGGGGTGGCCCACAGCACGGCGCCACCGCGAAGCCGCAGCCCGATCACGTCCTGCTCGCCCTGGTCGAACCAGGCGACCACCGGCCGCACGTGAAGGGTGCCGTCCTTCTGGGCGGCGACCACCGAGACAGGTAGGCGATTGTCGACGATGTCCTCGATGCGATGCGTCTGGCCAGTGGTGGGGTCGAATACGGTCGTTCCCTCGGCAAGGCATTTATTCTTTACAACTTTTACTCGAGTGCGATTTCCAACAGTATCGGTGCCATCTTTCAGACTTTCTATTCTTCGCACATCAAGGCGTACCGAAGAATAGAATTTCAATGCGCGCCCGCCGGTAGTGGTCTCCGGACTGTTGTGTACCATGATGCCATCGACAAAGTAGTTGTGATTACCTTCGACCTCAATGTCGAACTTGCGCATCGAGCGGGTCTTTGGCTTGACTCGGACGTCGAGCACCCGAGCCGGCACGAGCCGAGGCTCCGCTGGCACGAACTGCGGCTCCACAATGCACTGTCCCTGGAATCGCGGCAGCAGCTTGTACGCCATTGACTCGTGCACATAAGGCGCAACGAGCTTCTGGAACTTCGCCGTGGCTTCTGTCGTGAAGATGAGTACGCTCTTCTGGCCCGCGCCAACCCGCGCCAGGCGCACTTCGATCCCGTGAGTGTCCCGAAGGTACTCGACGAGCCGTTGACGGGTGCCCTCGGCCATCGCCTCCACGCAGATCTCGATGCGACCACTACCGCCGCGGGTGCGCTCCTGCAGGCCCTTCGAACGCACCGTGAAACCACCATCGTCCATGTACCAGATCGCTAGCGCCAGTGGCGTAAGCGCCTTGAGGTAGTCCCAGCTCAGGTGTTTCTTACGGTCGCCGAGATAGACCGCCCGCTGAAGCTCACCGAGCTCCGGAAGTGGTGTGAAGTCGGCGAACACGGCGCCTCGGGCGTCGACTCGGCGGCTGCACTCGATATTTCCGAAGAGTGACACCTTCCAGTCCAGGTATGCGGCCTGTTTCGCGCCGTGGCCGAGTCGGAACCGTACTCCAGATCGATCGCGCCGATTCGGCGACAGATTCCCGTCGCCCATAAGGGATCCCAGGATGATCTGGCACTGCTGCTCACTCAGCCGGTGCGTCTCGGCGATCATCACCCGGTCACCTGCGATCAGGTCTCCTGCGGCGCTCCAACTGCCCGGGGTCCGGACAAGATGGTTTGGCGTGGCCGCGAACTGTGCCCGGCCGTTTCCACCCGACCTGGCCACCGTGAACTGGAGGAAATGGTCCGCATTACCGTTATCGAACCAATTCACGATCCGTCGAGGCTCAACCCGATTGGTCTCCGGGTTGTACGAGAGCACCTCAATGTCCATTTTGTTGTTGACAATCTTGCCGATTTTCTCTTGTGTGCCGTCGGCCAGAGTCACCCGGGTGCCGTAGCTCATGCACCCAAACATCACACCTATCTTTTCCCTGAGCTGATTGATGAAAATCGCCGTGGTATTTGAATTGCTGAGCGCACCGGTGATTTTCCTGAGCGCCTGGCTCATGAGGCGGGCCTGCAGGCCGACGTGGCTGTCGCCCATCTCGCCCTCGATCTCGGCGCGCGGCACCAACGCGGCCACCGAGTCGATGACGATGACGTCGAGTGCGCCGGAGCGGATCAGCATGTCCGCGATCTCCAGCGCCTGCTCGCCGGTGTCAGGCTGCGACACCAGCAGTGCATCGGTGTCGACGCCGAGGGCTTGGGCATAGTCCGGGTCGAGCGCGTGCTCCGCATCGATGAATGCGGCGATGCCTCCGAGTGCCTGTGCGTTGGCGACGGCGTGCAGGGCCACGGTGGTCTTGCCGGAGGACTCCGGACCATAGATCTCGATCACTCGCCCGCGTGGCAGGCCACCGATGCCGAGCGCGATGTCGAGCGCGATCGACCCGGTCGGGATCACCGCCATCGGCGCGTCGGGGCGCTCGCCGAGGCGCATCACCGAGCCCTTGCCGAACTGCTTGTCGATCTGTGCGAGGGCGAGTCCCAGCGCCTTCTCGCGATCGGGCGTTTGTGCCGCCATCTCTGCCACCCCTGAGTTCCACCGGAAAGCCGGACGCGCTCACGCTAGGCCGGTCATCCGACAGATTCGAGGATCCGCGCCGCATCTGTGGATAACCGCCGTTGCGCGGCTGTGGACAACTGCGCGGTTCCCACCCTAGGCGTACAGCTGTTCGACGCAACTACCGACACGCCCGACGCGTGTCACCTGCGTCAACGCAGTCGAGCGGGCACCCGGTCCGGGTAAGCCGCCACCACGGCCCGCCAGACAACCTGCGCCTCGACGTGTTCGGCGAGGGCCTGGTCGATGGTGCGCCCGTTGAGCTGCGACAGCACCTGATCGCGGGCGACGCTCGCGGCGTACTCGGCTCCAAAGGTCTGTTCCAGCCTGGCCCAGAGGTCGGTCAACTTCACGCAGCCCCCCTGGTAGGGACGGCGACGGGGCGCAGCGCCAGCGCGATCAAGGGCACCGTGGCCACCGCCGCGAGCACGGTCAGCGTGGCGTAGGACGACCATGCGACGACCAGTCCCGAGAGTGCACCCGCCGACGCGGCCGCGACACCCATCACGAGATCTGAGAGGCCTTGCACGGATGCCCGGTTCGCCACGCCCACCGACTCGGTGAGCATGGTCGAGCCGGCCACCATGGTGCAGGACCATCCCAATCCCAGCAGCGACAGGCCGAGCGTGAGCCGGGCGGTGTCGTGGCCGGCGGTACCGGCGACCGCGCACGCCGTGACCAGCAGCGCGATCCCGATGAGGATCACCGGCCGCCGGCCGATCCGGTCGGTGATCCAGCCGGTCACCGGCGACAGGGCGTACATGCCGGCGATGTGCACGCTCAGGACCAGGCCGACGATGCGCAGTGTGTCGGGGTGACCCGCCTCGTCGATGTGGACCGGCGTCATGGCCATCACGCCGACCATGACCAGGTGCCCCATCGCGACCGCGGCGACACCGAGCCGGGCCCCTGGTGAGGCCAGCACCTCGCGCGCCGCGGCGGCCAGGCCGACCTTCGGGGCAACCGGCGTACTGGTCGACGCAAGTGAGCGCGCGGTCAACAGCGGATCCGGACGGAGCAGCACGAAGACCAGCAGTCCGGCCAGAAGGAACGCGACGGCGCTGAAGGCGAATGGCCCGGAATACTGCACCGCACCGAAGCGCGCCACGGAATCGTCGGCGGCCTGGGCCAGGTTGGGGCCCGCGACCGATCCGATCGTCGTGGCCCAGACGACCCACGAGAGTTGCCGCGCGCGGCGAGCGGGATCGGCCAGGTCGACCGCGGAGTACCGGGCCTGGTAATTGGCTGCGTTCCCGCCGCCGAACAGGAACAGGCCTGCGAACAGCAGCGGCACCGATCCCCGCACGGCGGCGAGCAGGACCAGCGCCGCGCCGATCGCGCCGATGAGATAGGCGACGGTCAGGCCCGGTCGGCGACCTCGACGGGTCATGAGCCGGGTCACCGGTACCGCAAGGATCGCCGCGCCGACGACGAGGAAGCTCTGACCCAGGCCGGAGATCGCGACACCGCCCATGCGCTTGGCCAGGAGCGCTCCCACCGCGATGCCAATGGCCACACCGATGCCACCGACCATCTGGCTCAAAATCAGTACGGTCAGCGTGCGCCGCTGTAGTCGGCGTACGTCTGGGCGCTGCTCGGTCCGGGTCTCGGAAAGGGCGGTCATGGAGTCATCTTCTTCGGGGCGGTTGCGATCAGTTTGCAATCCGGCGGGATGGCAGGTGGTCACCGGGTCACAAGCCTAGGCCGCGGCCGATGATCTCCTTCATGATTTCCGTGGTGCCCCCGTAGATCGTCTGCACCCGGCTGTCGAGCCACGCCTTGGCCACGGGGTACTCCAGCATGTAGCCGTACCCACCGTGTAGCTGCACACATCGGTCGGCGACCTTGGTCTGGAGTTCGGTGGTCCACCACTTCGCCTTTGCGGCATCGCTGACCGAGAGCCGACCGGCGTTGAACTCGAGCAGGCAGTGGTTGATGAATGTCCGGGCGATGGTGACCTCGGTGTCCAGCTCCGCGAGCAGGAAGCGGTTGTGCTGGAAGCTGCCGATCGCCCGGCCGAACGCCTGCCGGCTGCGGGCGTACTCCAAGGTCAGCGCCAAGATCACCTCCGCCGCGGCCACGGCTCCGATCCCAATTGAAAGCCGCTCCCGCGGCAAGTTGGCCATGAGTTGGTAGAAGCCGTGGTTTTCGGTGCCGATCAGGTTCTCGGCCGGCACGCGGCAGTCGTCGAAGAACAGTTCGGCGGTGTCGTTGGCCTTCAGCCCGACCTTCGCCAACCGGCGGCCCCGCGTGAACCCGGGCGTGCCGCGCTCCACCACGATCAGGCTCACCCCATGCGCGCCCTGATCCGTGGCCGTCTTCGCCACGACGATCACAAGGTCGGCGTGCTCACCATTGGTGATGAACGTCTTCTGACCGTTGAGCAGGTACTCGTCGCCATCCCGCACGGCCGTGGTGCGCACACCGGCGAGATCGGAACCGGCAGCCGGTTCGCTCATCGCGATCGCCGTGATCGTCTCACCCGAACAGAACCCGGGCAGCCAGCGCTTGCGCTGGTCCTCGGTGGTGAGATCCATGAGATATGGGGCCACGACATCGTTGTGCAGGCCAAATCCGAGGCCGGAGCAGCCCGCCCGGATGATCTCCTCAACCAGGACCGCGTTGAAGCGGAAATCCGTCTGACCGCCACCGCCGTACTGCTCGTCGACGTTGATGCCGAGTAGCCCGGCCGCGCCTGCCTTGCGCCACACGCCGCGATCGACGAGACCCGCTTTCTCCCATTCCGGGTGGTACGGCACGGCCTCCCGCGCCAGGAATTCTCGGCAGAGGTCGCGAAACTCCTCGTGAACCGGCTCGTAGAGGCGCTGCTGCATGCCGGCAGCCTAGCGGTTGTATCTTGGGCGGGTCTGGGAGAACATCGCCCCGAGATGGGGCGAACAACGATGACGTCGACCGGAACCGGCCAGCTCGCGCAGGCGGGCCGGGCGTCGGCGCCATCCGTGCTGCGGGTGCTTCTGGTCGAGGACGACGAGGCCGACGCGTTCCTGGTACGGGAACTCCTGGACGAAGTGCAGGCGCCGGTAGAGGTTTCGGTCACGGCGACGCTCGCCGGCGCCGAGCGGGCCATGACGACACAGAGCGCCGATTGTGTGCTTCTCGATCTCGGCCTGCCTGACGCGCAAGGCCTCGACGGCCTGCGCCGCCTGCTGCGACTGGGTTCCTCGGCCGCGATCTGTGTGCTCACCGGCCTGGGCGATGACCACATCGGCATCGCCGCCATGGCCGAGGGCGCGCAGGACTACCTCATCAAGGGCCAGGTCGACGGCACGTTGCTGGCTCGATCGATCCGGTACGCGGTCGAGCGCCAACGAGCGGATGAGAACGCCCGCCGGTTGCAACAGGTGGAACTGGAGCAGAAGGAATCCGCCCGCCTGGAGCGTGGCCTGCTCCCCCATCCGTTGATACGCACGACCGACGTCACCGTGCACACCTTCTATCAGGCCGGCCGGGGGGCGCAGCTCGGCGGCGACTTCTACGACGTGGTGCAGTCGAGCCCGACGCGACTGTCCATGATGGTCGGTGACGTGTGCGGACACGGGGTCGACGCCGCGGCGCTCGGCGTAGCGCTGCGCGTCGCGTGGCGAGCCCTGACGTTGGCCAAGGTCGACGACGACGCGGTGCTGCCGGCGCTGGAACAGGTTCTGATCAGCGAGCGAAAAGGCGATGAGGTGTTCGCCACCTTGGCGATGGTGACGGTCGCGCTGGACACGGCGGACGCGGCCGTGCGGCTTGCTGGTCATCCGCCGCCGTTACTGCTGGGCGCCGAAGGTGCGGTCACCGTCCCGGCCAACTACGGTCCGGTGCTCGGTGTCTTCGAAGACGTGCAGCGACCAGCCAGCCACACGCGGCTCACTGGACAAGACTGGGCTTTGCTGCTTTTTACCGACGGACTCATCGAGGGCAGGTCCGGGTTGGGGGATGCCCGGTTGGATGTCACTGGACTGCACGCGTTGATCGCCCGCAGCCGGCTGGCCGGGGTGAGCTCGGCGCTTCTACCGAGCTGGCTGGCCGAACAGGCCCACGAGGCGAACGGCGGTCCGCTCGCCGACGATGTCGCGATGCTGCTGCTGACCCCGGCCGAGCGCGCCGCGTGACGGCCCCAACTGTGCCGGACGGCAATCCGCGGGAGTGGACGCTGAGACAACGGGTAACCGCGCTCTGCGTGCTCGCCGCCGCGGTGCTCACGTTCCTCGCCGCGGGTGCCACGACGGCGGCCGTCACCAACCGGGGGCAGCTTGACAATCTGCTCGACACCATCGGCCCGATGCGCGTGGCATCGAACAACCTCGACACTGCGCTGGTCGACCAGCAAACCGCGGTCCGGTCATACGTGGTCAATGGCTCTACGGAAGACCTCGCGCGCTATCGAGACGCAATGAGCCGTGAGCGGGCGGCCACGCAGAACATCGACGAAAGCCCGGCATCGACCGAACAAATCCGGGACCAGCTGCGCACAGCGACCGACCTCGCCGCCCGATGGCGGGCCGACGTCGCCGACCCGGCCATTGCCGCCCGTACCAATGGCGACCGGGCGTCGGCCGAGGCCCACCTCGCCGACCCGGCTGGAGTCCCGGTCGAAAACATCCGAGGCGCGGTAGCCGCGATGCAGGACAGCATGCAGGCGGTGCGGGATCAGTCCGTGACGTCCATAAGGGACACCAGCACCACGCTGCAGTTCGTCCTCGTCGTGGCGGTGATCCTCGTGATCGCCAGTGGAGTCGCGCTGATTCTGGCCCTGCAGACCACCGTCGTCGGACCGCTCACCGATCTCGCCGCCCAGGTCCGCCGGGTCGCCCGAGGTAGCTACCACACCGCCATTACGGCCAGTGGCCCGCCGGAGTTGCAGCGCCTGGCCAGCGACGTGAATTCGATGCGACAACAGATCGCATCCGATCTCGCCGAGGTCGAGGAAGCCCGGCACCAGATTGAGCAGGCCAATACGCTGCTCGAGCAGCAGGCGGCGGAGCTGGTCCGGTCCAACCGGGACCTGGAGCAGTTCGCGTACGTGGCGTCGCACGACCTGCAGGAACCGCTGCGCAAGGTGGCGAGCTTCTGCCAGCTGCTGCAGCGGCGTTATCAGGGCCAGCTCGACGAGCGGGCTGACGAGTACATCGCGTTCGCGGTCAATGGCGCACAGCGGATGCAGCGACTGATCACGGATCTCCTTGCGTTTTCCCGGATCGGCCGCAGCACGACGGGTTTCGCCGACGTCGACCTCAATCAGCTCGTCGCGAACGAGGTCGCCCAGTTCGAGTTCGGCACCAAGCCGGACGCGCCCGTCGTAACCTGGTCCGACCTGCCGGTGGTCCATGGTGAGGAGGCACTGCTGGCCACGCTCTTCGGCAATCTGATCGGAAACGCGGTCAAGTTCGGCCGGCCCGACGCGCCGGTTCGGGTGGAGATCTCCGCACAACGCGACGGTGCCATGTGGGAGATCGGCTGCGTCGATAACGGCATCGGGATCGAGGGCGCGTTCGCGGAAAAGGTCTTCGTGATCTTCCAGCGACTGCACCCGGCGGAGTCATACCCGGGAACGGGTATCGGACTGGCCATCGCAAAGAAGATCGTCGAGTACCACGGCGGGACGATCTGGGTTGACACCGGTCACACCGGTGGCACCGCGATCCGCTTCACGCTGCCCGCTTCAGCGCCGGACGATGTGGGTATTCCAGCGTTGGCGGACGGTTTCGACCGGCCGCCGACCTCGAGCACCGAACGAGCCAAGGAGCCCGCAGCATGAACCTTCAGACGGTCGCACCGATCGAGGTTCTGCTCGTCGAAGACGACCCGGGTGACGTGTTGATGACCCAGGAGGCCTTCGCCGAGCACAAGCTCGGCAACCGTCTCTCCGTCGTCTCCGACGGTGAGGAAGCATTGGCCTACCTACGTCGGGAAGGACGTTTCGCCGACGCGGTTCGACCGGACCTGGTCTTGCTCGACCTCAACCTTCCCCGGCGCGATGGGCGGGAGGTGCTGGCGGAGATCAAGAAGGACGAGTCGCTGCGTCAGATCCCGGTCGTGGTGCTCACCACGTCCGAGGCCGAAGAGGACATCTTGAGTAGCTACTCGTTGCACGCCAACGCGTACGTCACGAAGCCGGTCGACTTCGACCGCTTCATCTCGGTGGTCCGCCAGATCGACAACTTCTTCGTGACCGTGGTCAAGCTGCCGCCGAAGGGTCAGCGTCTGATGTAAGGAAGGGCACCCTGCTGCGCTTGCTCGCGACTGCGGGCTCGCTTCGCTCGCTCCTCGCGCTCGCGTCCACACACGCTTTCGGGCCATGAAGGGCACCTTCCTAATGAATTCACCGGACGAATTGCGCGGCGGCGCTGGTGGTTGCAGCGCCGACAGAGGCGGCCACCGCATCGGCCAGACGCTCCACATCGGATGGTTGAAGCGTGGCGATCGTGAATCGGAATCCGGGTGCGGCAGCGAGGCGGAACAGCGAACCCGGGGCCACGGCCCAGCCGAGGTCCCGCATGGTCGCAACCGCCGCCGACTCGTCCGATGTGGACACCCATATGTTGATGCCACTGCCCCCCTGGGCGGCCACTCCTCGCTGCGCCAGGGCACCGAGTACGGCCGCGCGCAGTTGGGCGTACTCCTGCTTCGCCGCCTCGACCTCGGCCGCCACCAGCGGGTCGCGCCAGAGCTCGACGACCAGGCGCTGCAACACGGTGGAGACCCATCCGGAGCCCAGGCGCATCCGGCCCTCGACCCGCGCGATGCTCGCCTGATCGCCGGCCACGATGGCGACGCGGAGGTCCGGACCGTACGGCTTGGAAACCGATCGCGTGAGCGCCCACGGCCGCCCGGGACCGGCGAGCGTAGCCAGCGGCCGCTCGGCGAACTCGGCGGCGTGGTCGTCCTCGATCACCAACACGTCGGTCGCGTTCGCCAGCAGCGCGCGCAGTCGCCGCGCTCGATCGGCGGTGATGGACGCGCCCGTTGGATTCTGCGCCCGGCTGGTGACGACGACGGCCGCGACACCTGACCCCACGGCCCTTCGCAGACCGTCCACAGTGGGCCCCTCGGCGTCGACCGGGACCGGGACCGGCTCGAGACCGAGCGCCGCGACGAGGTCGATCAGGTTTGCCCACCCGGGGTCCTCCACCCCGACCCGGTCACCCGGCGCCAGGCGACTGCTCAGGAGGCGCTCCAGCGCATCGAGCGTGCCCGAGGTGACGGTGAGTGCAGCGCCGGACAGGGGAACGCCATCGGCGACCAGCCGGTCCCGGGCAATGGCGAGGAGTTCGGGCCGCGGACCGGATTCGGCATACCCGACGGGATTGTTGGCCGTGATCGCCAGCCGCTCGAGGTGTGGCCCGAGCGAGGGCAGCAGGCGGCGCGCTGGCTCCCCTGTGGACAGATCGACCGTCCCGGGTGGAGCCGGCACGCGTCGGGCCGCGCGGGAGGTGACCGGAGGACGCGGTCGGATCCGGGTGCCGTTGCGCCCGGCCGTCTCGATCACTCCGCGCTGACGCAAGCCCTTGTACGCGGCCGCCACCGTGTTGGCCGCCACCCCCAGCTCGGTCGCGAGCACCCGCACCGGCGGGAGCGCAGTGCCGGGCGCCAGGGTGCCGGCCCGTACGCCGGCCTCGACGCTAGCCGCGATCTCGGCTGCGCCATGCCCCTCGATCTGATAACGTACTGCCACAGTTCCGAGATTGTACTAGTACGAAAGTGAGCGGGCAATGACGGAACCGTTTACCCCGACGCAGCGAACGACGCCACGCCGCAAGCGGGAGCGGTCCTCCTACGAGCGCGCGACGGCGTACGCCATCCTCGACGAGGCCTACCACTGTCACCTCGGCTTCGTCGTCGACGGCGAACCCCGAGTCTTGCCGACCTTGCATGCCCGGGTCGGCGACACGCTCTACCTGCACGGCTCCACCGGAGCCAGTCCGATGCTCGCGGCGCGGGGCGAGGGCCTGCCGGTGTGCGTGACAGTCACCCAGCTCGACGGACTGGTGCTGGCTCGATCATGGATGCACCATAGTGCGAACTACCGCTCGGTGGTGGTGCACGGCCGCGCCCACCTGGTGACGGACGAGGCCGAGAAGCGGACCGCGCTCACCGCGGTGGTGGAGAAAGTGGCGCCCGGGCGCTCGGCCGACTCCCGGCCACCGACGTCGCGGGAGTACGCCGAGACGGCGGTTCTCGCGCTCACGCTCCGCGAGGTCTCCGTGAAGGCCCGGGTGGGCGGTGTCCTCGATGACGAGGAGGACTACGCCCTGACCCACTGGGCGGGTGTGGTCCCGCTCCGACTGCGTCCGGGCCTGCCCGAACCGGACGTTGGGGTACGGGTTGGCGTACCGGAGTACCTGAGGCCCGACCTCGGCCCGTGGCTGACCGCACCATCCTTGCGCGGTATCCATGTTGAACTGTCGCAGATGGACATGTCCGATGTGGACGGTCTTTTCGATGCGGTCGCCGACCCCGAGGTCTACCGCTGGCTGACCCGCCCGGTGCCGACCGATCGAGCCGAGATGGCGCGGCAGGTGGCCGAGGCGCTGCGGATGCAGCAGCAGGGATTCCGGGTGCCGTTCACGTACCGGGATCCTCGTACCGGCGAGATCATCGGCAGCACCTCGTACTACGCGTCCGATGAGAGCAACCGGTCGATCGCGATCGGCTACACGATGCTCGCTCGCTCGCGCTGGCGGACCGGCGTCAACACCGAGGCGAAGCTCATGCTGATGCGGCACGCGTTCGAGACGCTCGGCGCCGTCCGCGTCGAATGGCACACGGACATCTACAACGAGCGATCCCATCGGGCGATCGAACGGCTCGGCGCCACCCGCGACGGCGTGCTGCGCAAACATCGGCAGCGCGCCGACGGAACGTGGCGGGACACGGTGCAGTACTCGATGACCGATACCGACTGGCCCAGCGCGCATTCCCGCCTGTTAGAAATGTTGCGCGATCCCGTTCCCGTCGGTTGAGGATGTACGGATGCTTGGCGTCACCGACATCTGGACGTTCGTCATCGGCACGGTGGCGATCATCTTGCTGCCCGGGCCTAACTCCCTGTACGTGCTGTCGACGGCTGCGCGGCACGGAGTGCGGGCCGGTGGCCGGGCGGCGGCCGGCGTGTTCCTGGGCGACTGGACTCTGATGATCCTGGCGGCGCTCGGGGTGGCGTCGGTGCTGAAGGCGTACCCGCCGCTCTTCATGGTCGTGAAGTACGCCGGGGCCGGGTACCTCGGCTACGTCGGCATCATGATGGCCGTCGGCGCAATTCGCCGCGTCCGCCGACCCGCGACTCCCGCCGAGGCGACTGCCGCCGAGGCGCCTGCCGAGCCGCCGGAGGCCACTGTGGGGCGGCCGTTTCGCCGGGCCCTGGTGATCTCGCTGCTGAACCCGAAGGCAATCCTGTTCTTTATCTCGTTCTTCGTGCAGTTCCTCGATCCGACGTACGCCCATCCGGCGCTGTCGTTCCTGTTGCTCGCGGGAATCGTGCAGGTGTGCAGCGCGCTCTACCTGAGCGCATTGATCTTCGGCGGTACGTACCTCGCCACCCAGTTCCGCAAGCGGCGCCGGATCTCGGCCGGGCTCACCGCCGGCGTCGGCGCCATCTTCGTCGGTTTCGGAGTACGCCTCGCCACCGCGTCCCTCTCCTGATCCTGATCCCTTCTGATCCTGATCCCTCTTCTGATCCTGGGTCTCTTCTAATCCTGGGTAAGGATGGAGGCATGACGGAGCGGTCGGCGGTGGCGGTACACCGCAACGAGTCCAACCACCACTACGAGGCGGAACTTGACGGCACGGTGGTCGGATTCGTCCGGTATCGGCATCGACCGGGACAGGTGGTCCTGATCCACACGGAGACCGGTCCTGAGTACGAGGGGCACGGCGTTGGTACCGCCCTAGCCAGGGGTGCGTTGGACGATGTCCGCGCCCGCGGCGAGAAGGCCGTCGTGCTCTGCCCCTTCATCAAGGCGTACGTGGAGAAGCACCCGGAGTACCAGGACCTCGTCGTACCTCCGGACTGAGCAGGACAAACGGCAGTTGTCGGTGGGCCGGGGCAGTATGGGTCCCGTGGCAAGCGAGGCGGTCCGGGACAGTGGGGCGGTGTTGAGCCGTTTTGGCGTGGCGACGCGGGCCTGGTTCGAGTCCGCCTTCGCCGCCCCGACCGGCGCCCAAGCCGGAGCGTGGGAGGCGATCAGCGCCGGTCGCCACGCGTTGGTCGTGGCGCCGACCGGATCGGGCAAGACCCTCGCCGCATTCCTTTGGGCGCTCGATCGGCTCGCCTCGGAACCGAAGCCTGAGCCGTCGAGGCGCTGTCGCGTCCTGTACGTGAGCCCTCTCAAGGCGCTCGCGGTGGATGTCGAACGGAACCTGAGGGCGCCGCTGGCTGGAATCCGCCACGCGGCCGCGCGCCTGGACGTTGCGCCGCCCGACATCACCGTTGGAATGCGTACCGGCGACACCCCCGCCGACCAGCGGCGGGCGTTCGCCCGTACGCCATCGGACATCCTCATCACCACGCCCGAGTCGCTGTTCTTGTTGTTGACATCGGCGGCGCGGGATTCCCTGCGTGGAGTCGAGACGGTCATCGTCGACGAGGTTCACGCCGTCGCCGCGACGAAGCGAGGCGCGCACCTGGCCCTGTCTCTCGAGCGACTCGACGCGCTGCTGCCGAAGCCAGCTCAGCGGGTTGGGCTCTCGGCCACGGTACGACCGCTCGAGGAGATCGCCCGGTTCCTCGGCGGCGCGGCACCCGTCGAGGTCGTCAACCCGGCAACCGCCAAGACGATCGAGGTGACCGTCGAGGTGCCGGTGGAGGACATGACCCGCCTCGGCGAGGAGGAGCCGGCGGACGACGACCTGGCGAGCGACCGAAGTCGGCGAGCGTCGATCTGGCCGGCCGTGGAGGAGCGGGTCTACGAGCTCATCACGGCGCACCGGTCGACGATCGTGTTCGCCAACTCCCGACGCCTCGCCGAACGGCTCTGTGCCCGGCTCAACGAGCTGGCCGCGGCGAGGGCAGAAGCAGAACCGGTACGGATCGCGCGGGCGCCCGCCGAGGTGATGGCGCAGTCCGGGCAGGCGATGGGGGCCACACCGGTCGTAGCCCGGGCCCACCACGGGAGTGTGTCCAAAGAGGAGCGTAAACACATCGAGGAAGCGCTCAAGTCCGGCTACCTCCCCGCCGTGGTGGCAACCAGCTCACTGGAGCTCGGCATCGACATGGGGTCGGTCGACCTGGTGGTCCAGATCGAGGCACCACCGTCGGTCGCGGCCGGACTGCAACGCGTCGGGCGGGCCGGGCACCAGGTCGGCGCGGTGTCGCGGGGAATCGTGTTCCCGAAGCACCGAGGCGACCTCCTGTCCTGCGCGGTCGTCGCCCAACGCATGCACGCCGGTCAGATCGAGGAGCTGCGATATCCACGCAACCCGCTCGACGTACTGGCGCAACACATCGTCGCGATGGTCGCCATGGACCATTGGCACGTGGCCGATCTGGCAGCGGTGGTCCGGCGCGCGGCATCCTTCGCCGAGCTGCCCTCCTCCGCCCTTGCGGCCACGTTGGACATGCTTTCGGGGCGCTACCCGTCCACGGCCTTCGCCGAGCTGCGCCCCCGCATCGTGTGGGACCGCACCACGGATGTACTCACCGGCCAGCGGGGCGCCCAGCACCTCGCCGTCACCAGCGGCGGCACCATCCCCGACCGGGGGCTGTTCGGGGTCTTCCTCGCCGGCAGTGAGCGGCCCATGCGGGTCGGCGAACTCGACGAGGAGATGGTCTACGAGTCGCGAGTGGGCGACGTGTTCCTCCTCGGCTCGACGTCCTGGCGCATCGAGGAGATCACGCCGGACCGGGTCCTGGTCTCGCCCGCCCCCGGGGCTCCGGCCCGGATGCCCTTCTGGAAGGGGGATCAGGCGGGACGGCCGGTCGAGTTGGGCCGGGCGATCGGGGCGAAGCTGCGCGAGGTCACCAAGCACGGACCCGAGAAGGCCGCCGCGGACCTCACCGACAGCGGTCTCGACGCTTGGGCCGTCGGCAACCTGCTGTCCTATGTGGAGGAACAGCGGGAGTCGACCCGGCATCTCCCCGATGACCGGACCGTGCTGGTCGAGCGGTTCCGGGACGAGCTGGGTGACTGGCGCCTTGCCGTCCACTGCCTGCTGGGAGCGAAAGTCAACGGCGCCTGGGCATTGGCGATCGGGCGGCGGCTGACCGAGCGGTACGGCATGGACGCCCAGGTGCTGCCCAGCGACGACGGCATCGTGGTGCGACTGCCAGACATGGTCGACATCGAGGGTCACGACAGCGCTCCGGGCGCTGATCTGGTCGCGTTCGACCCGGACGAGATCGCGCAGATCGTCGAGGAGTCCATCGGCGGATCGGCCATGTTCGCGGCCCGGTTCCGCGAATGTGCCGCCCGGTCACTGTTGCTCCCGCGACGCGACCCACGACGCCGCCAACCCCTGTGGCAGCAGCGCCAGCGGGCGGCCCAGCTGCTCGACGTCGCCCGTGACTTCTCCGACTTTCCGGTCACCCTGGAGGCCGCCCGGGAATGCCTGCAGGACGTGCTCGACGTGCCGGGGCTGGTGACCCTGATGCGGGACGTCTCAGCCCGCCGGGTGCGGCTGATCGAGGTCGAGACGCACCGCCCGTCGCCCTTCGCGCGATCGCTGCTGTTCGGGTACGTGGGAGCCTTCCTGTACGGCGGCGACGTGCCGCTGGCGGAACGGCGGGCCGCGGCGCTCTCCCTGGACACCACCCTCCTCGGTGAGCTGCTCGGCCGGGTGGAGCTGCGCGAGTTGCTCGATCCGACGGTCGTCGTGGAGACCGAGCGGCGACTGCAGTGGCTCGACGGCAGCCGGACGCTACGCGACGCCGAGGATGCCGTCGAGCTGCTCCGGGTCATGGGTGATCTGTCCACTGTGGAGGCGACAGCGCGCGGTGCCCGGGAGGATTGGCTGGCCGACCTGATCGCGGCCCGGCGCGTGGTCCCGGTCAGGATCGCCGGCGAGGAACGTTTCGTGGTCGTCGAGGACGCGGGTCGGGTCCGCGACGGTCTCGGGGTGGCGTTGCCGGTCGGGGTGGCGCACGCGTACCTCGAGCCGGTGCCCGACCCGATCTCCGACCTCGTCGCCCGCTACGCGCGCACGCACGGGCCGTTCACCGCGACGGCCTGCGCGGCGCGCTTCGGCCTCGGGGTCTTCGTGGTCGAGCAGGCGCTCAAGCGGCTGGCGGCGATCGGGCGGGTGACCGCCGGCGAGTTCACGCCGGTAGAGGTGGCTGGTGTAGTCGTCGGCAGCGAGTGGTGCGACACCGATGTGCTGCGGCTGTTGCGCCGGCGATCGCTGGCCGCGCTGCGTCGAGAGATAGAACCGGTTCCCCCCGCAGTCCTCGCGGGCTTCCTGCCGCGCTGGCACCAGATCGGGCAGAGCACGGCACGCGGAACCGAAGCGGTCGCGGCCGCCCTCGAACAGCTGCAGGGCGCGGCGATTCCCGCGTCCGCGTGGGAACGGCTCGTGCTTCCGGCCCGGGTCGTCGACTACAGCCCGGCCTACCTCGACCAGTTGTGCGCCTCGGGTGAGTTGGTGTGGGCCGGATCTGGTTCGATCCCCGGCGGGGACGGCTGGCTCGTCTTCGCCTGGGCCGAGTCGGCTCCTTTGCTGTTGCCGACGCCGGATCCCGACTTCGCGGCCAGCCCAATCCACGACCAGCTCCTGGCGGCACTTGCCGGGCCGCACGCGCTGTTCTTCCGCCAGTTGGCCGAGCAGGTCGATGGGGTGTCGGAGCCCGATCTCGTCGCGGCCCTGTGGGACCTTGTCTGGGCCGGGCTCGTCGCCAACGACACACTCGCTCCGGTGCGTGCGCTGCTCTCCGGCGGCGGAGCTCACAAGCCGAAGGCGGCCGCACCGCGTTCGCGGTACCGGACGCCGGGACGGTTGCCCGCCAGCAGACTGTCGCGGGCATCGCTCACCGCCGCCCGCGGCGGTCCGCCGATCGTGGCCGGGCGCTGGTACCGGCTCCCCGAACGTGACGCCAACCCGACCCGCCGAGCCACCGCCCGGGCCGAAGCATTGCTCGAACGCCACGGTGTGGTCACACGCGGGGCGGTGATGGCGGAGGACTCGCCGGGCGGTTTCGCCGCTGTCTATCCAGTGCTGGCGGCGCTGGAGGAGCGGGGGGTGGCGAGGCGGGGCTACTTCGTGGAGGGGCTCGGCGCGGCCCAGTTCGCGGTCCCAGGGGCAGTGGACCGGCTCCGAGCGCTCAATGACTCCACACAGACCGAATCGGCTGGCCGCCGCAAGGCGCAAAGTGCGTTGGTCCTCGCGGCAACCGATCCGGCCAACCCGTACGGCGCCGCCCTGCCGTGGCCGGATCGCGCAGTCGAAGAGGCCGAGCCGGGCCACGGCCACCGGCCCGGGCGGAAGGCGGGCGCACTGGTGATCATGGTGGATGGCAGACTGGTTATCTACGTCGAACGCGGAGGCCGCACGCTTCTGTCCTATGAGGACACTCAGGAGACGCTCGCCGCCGCCGCCGACGCGTTGGCCGGCGCCGTGCGCAGCGGCGCCTTGGGACCGCTGTCAGTGGAGCGGGCCGACGGCGAAGCCATCCATGCGTCACCCCTGCGCGACGCACTTACGGCTGCCGGCTTCCGGGCGACTCCCCGCGGCCTTCGCCTGCGCGCCTGACAAAGCCTGACGCCGCGCCTACCAAGCGTTACGGCGCTACTGGCCAACCCGGACGGCGCTACTGCCCAACCCGGACGGCGCCGCTGGCCAACCCGGACGGCGCTACTGGCCAACCCGGACGGCGCTACTGGCCAACCCAGTCGGCGCGCCCGATCTGGCATGGGCTTGCGTGGCCCTCGCGGCTTGGGCAAGCTTCGACCCATGGCTCCCGTCGCCCGGCTGACCGCGGTCGTCCTGGACTGCCCGGACCCGCACAAGCTCGCCGCGTTCTACGGCGAGCTCACCGGCTGGATGGTGGAGTACGACGAGCCAGAGTGGGTCACCCTCAATACCGGCACCGGGCTGCGAGTCTGCTTCCAGGAAAGCCCCGATCACGTACCTCCGGTGTGGCCCGACCCGACGGGGCCGCAGCAGGTTCACCTTGACCTGGCGGTCGAGGACCTCGACGAGGCCGAGCAACGCGTGCTCGCTCTTGGCGCGATGAAGCCCGATTTCCAACCGGGCGAGACATGGCGGGTCTATGCCGATCCGGCGGGACATCCGTTCTGCCTCTACGAAGAGGACTAGATGAATCAACGTACCCTGATCGACCGTCTGCTTACGCCGGCCGGTTTTGGACTCGTGCTGCTGTTGTTTCTCCTGCCGTTCGTCACCATGTCGTGCAGCGCCAACGGGCCCGCCTCGCCGGAAGCGCCGAGCTTCGGTTTCGACGCGACGTTTACGGGCGTCGATCTGCTCGTCGGCGGTTCACCGGACCTACAGGAATCGGTCGACGGCAATCCCCGCAGCGAGCCGGCCGGGGATGACGAGGCCCAGGCCGAGGAGGCTGCCTTCGACGACAACTACGGCAAGTACTACCCCCCGCAGCCGCTAGTCGTATTGGCGGCTGCGGCGATCTTCGCCGGAATGATCATGGCACTGCTTCTGCCGGCTGGCCGTCGCGCGTGGCCCAGCGTCGCCGCCGCGGTCGCGGGTGCTGTTCTGCTGGCGATCGAGATTTTCGTGGTCGCACCCTCGCTTGCCCGAGACGCGGTGACCGACGTACTGGGTGACCTCTCGAGTCCCGACGTCTCCCAGGCGGTGGGTCAGCTCGACTACGGAACGACCCCGGCCATCGGATTCTGGACGGTCATCGTCATCCTGCTCGGGCTCGGCGGATGGCAGGCATATGTCGCGTTACGACCGACCGGCCCCTGCCGCCGGGCCCGGCGCTGAACGCGCTCGGCGAACCGCCGCCGGGCGCAGCTCCGCCGCCGATGCCGACCGCGGATGGGCGGCCGCCAGGCGCACCACAATCCGGCGGCACACTACTGAGTTGAGCGGTCGTCAGGCTTTCGCTGCGCGGTCGGCCGGCTTAGGCTGACCGGTCGTCAGGACAACTGAGGTGCCACCTCGGCGGCGATGAGGTCCAGGTGATCGAGATCGGCGAGGTCGAGCAGCTGCAGATGGACGCGGCTCGCGCCCGCCTGCGCAAACTGGCCGAGCTTGTCCACGATCTGCGCTGGCGACCCGTACAGGCCGATCTCCTGTAACCGGTCCGGGGTGGAGCCGGTCCGCGCGACCCGGCGGCGAAGCTCGTTCTCGTCCCGTCCGCAGCACACCGTCTGAGCGGCCGAAAGCACGAGCGGCGCCCGCCCCGCGGCATCGCGCCCCTCCTCGGCGCACGCCTGGGCCACTCGCTCGTAGCACTGCCGCGTCTCCGTGAGCGACGCGAACGGAACGTTGTACTCGTCGGCGAATCGGGCGGCGAGCCCGGGCGTTCGCTGGGGTCCGCGGCCGCCGACGATGACCGGCGGATGTGGCCGCTGCACGGGCTTGGGCAGACCCGGCGAGTCGATCAGGTCATAGTGCGCACCAGTAAACGTGAACCGCTCGCCTAGTGGTGTGGTCCAGAGTCCGGTCACGATCTGCAGCTGCTCGGTCAGTCGATCAAAACGCTCGGCGAGAGGCGGGAACGGAATCCCGTACGCCCGATGCTCGTCCTCATACCAGCCGGCGCCCAGGCCGAGCTCGACCCGCCCGTCGCTCATCGCGTCCGCCTGGGCCACCGTGATGGCCAGCGGACCCGGGAGCCGGAACGTCGCGCAGGTCAGCAATGTCCCGAGCCGGATCGTCGACGTTTCTCGGGCCAAGCCGGCGAGCACGGTCCAGGCGTCGGTCGGGCCCGGACGTCCGTCGCCGGCTCCCATCGTGAGGTAGTGGTCGGAGCGGAAGAACCCGTCGAAGCCACACGCCTGCGCGTGGCGCGCGACCCGGAGCTGGTCGTCGTAGGTGGCACCCATCTGGGGCTCGGTGAAGACGGTCAGTCGCATGAACCACATTCTCGCCCGGCCGGCCGGCTGCACTCGAATTCACAGACATTTATCAGGCGGCGGTGTTGGTCGGCCGGGTCGGGATGCACCATGAAGGCATGCCCGAGGGTGACACGGTGTGGAACACCGCGCGTGTGGTGGATCGCGCGCTCGCCGGTTCCGTGATCCGGCACAGTGACCTCCGCGTACCCGCGCTGGCGACGCTCGACCTGTCCGGCTGGCGCGTGCGGGGCTGCGCGAGCCGAGGAAAGCATTTGCTCCTGCGCCTGACCGGTCCGAGCGACGGCCGGCTCATGACACTCCATTCGCACTTACGCATGGACGGTTCGTGGCGGGTGTACACCTCGGGCGAGACGTGGCGAGGCGGGCCGGCGCATGAGATCCGAGTCGTGCTCCGCACGCTCGCCACCGTGGCCGTCGGCTACCGCGTGCACGACCTGGCGCTCGTACGGACCGAGGAGGAGCAGCGGCTCGTTGGACATCTCGGCCCCGACCTGCTCGGCCCACCCGACGAGGTCGGGGGTTGGAATGCCGAGGAGGCGGTACGGCGGCTGCGCACCCATCCGGACCAGGCGATCGCCGAGGCCCTACTCGACCAGCGGAACCTGGCTGGGATCGGAAACCTCTACAAGGCCGAGGTGCTGTTCCTGCGCGGGATCAATCCTCGGACGCGGGTCTCCGAAGTGTCCAATTTGGAGGGTGTCGTCGAGCTGGCCCACCGGCTCCTGCTCGCGAATCGTGGCCGGTGGACCCAGGCGACGACCGGGTCCTTGCGGCGGGGCGAAGAGTCCTATGTGTACGGTCGGGGCGGCGCCCCCTGCCGCCGCTGCGGCACCCTGATTGAGCGCGAGATACAGGGTGAGCGGGTCACCTACTGGTGCCCGGCCTGCCAACCGAGCCGGGCCTCCCACCCGGCCCCCGCCAGTTCATCGACCTGAGCCGAATACGGAAGGCCGCAAAGATCGCGACGAGCCGAACGGATGCTCAGCGGGACTCACGATCCGTTCGGCTAACGCCAATCTTCACCGCCACGAGCAGAGCGTGCGATGATCGCCGGCCAACTCAACGAGCTAGGCCTGCTCCTTCTCCTTCTCGGACTCCGTCTCCCCGACGGATGCTGCGTCGATCTCCGGGGCGTCGCCCGCGGTCACGGCCGGCGTCTCCGGAGCACCTTCGACGGCGGGGCGGTCAGCGCTACCAGTGACGGCAGGTGCCATCGATCGGCGGATCTCCTCGAGTCGGGTCGACCCGGCCAGATCAAGGGTGGCCTTCTGCACATCGAGTCGGCGGCCCTCCACCGAGGATGAGGCCAGGTCGGCCCGGCCCAGGGCAGTGGCGTACCGGCGCTCGATCTTGTCGCGCACCTCTTCGAGCGACGGTGTGGTGCCGGGAGCGGCGAGCGAGCTCATCGATTCCAGCGACCTGGCCACCGTCTCTTGCATCTTGGCCTGCTCCAGCTGGCTGAGCAGTTTCGTGCGCTCGGCGAGCTTCTGCTGCAGCAACATCGCGTTGTTCTCGACCGCCTGGCGGGCCTGGGTGGCGGCGCTGAGCGCCTGATCGTGCAGCGCCTTGAGGTCCTCAACCGAGGACTCGGCGGCGACCAGTTGGGTCGCGAAAGTCTGCGCGGTCGACTCGTAGTCCCCGGCCTTCTTCTCGTCGGCGGCGGCCCGGGCCCGATCGGCCAGAACCAGGGCCTGGCGTGCGTTGCCCGTGAGCTGTTCGACCTCACTGAGCTGCCGGGACAGCTTCATCTCGAGTTGGCGCTGGTTGCCGATGACCGCCGCCGCCTGCTGCACCAACGCCTGGTGCTGGCGCTGCGCGTCCTCGATCGCCTGCTGGATCTGCACCTTCGGGTCTGCGTACTCGTCGACCTTGGACCCGAAGAGGGCCATCAGGTATTTCCAGGCCTTGACGAACGGGTTCGCCATCTCGCGTCCTCCCTGCGGGTGCCCCTATCTGGGCGCCTTTTCACCATGCGCCTCGCGCCAATCGTTCCAGCGACGCTCGGAGCCGAACTGCTCAACACCTGCAATCTTGGCAGGCCCGGACCAGGGCGTCACACCAGCCCGCCGGAGAGCACGCGAAAGACGCGTCTGGAGATCACCCAATGAACAGTGACTCCGGGTGCCGAGGGCCGGGAGTGCGCTTGGCGGTCAGGGTGGTCCGCAGCGGTCCATCGCTGCGTACGCTCACGGTCAGGTCGCCGTCGGTCACGGAGTTCTCCACCACCGACGACTCCGGCGTCGCGGCGGGGCTCTTCGCGGCCTCGGCGAACGCGTCCTCCATCTGCTCGGCCAAGGCGAACGTGGCGGATACGTCACTGAGCACATCGGACAGCCCGGCTCCCAGCGCCTCGCAGATCGCGGCGAGCAGCTCGCTGGAGGCCTCTTTGTGTCCGCGTTCGATCTCGGAGAGGTAGCCAAGGCTCACGTTCGCGGCGGTCGATACCTCCCGCAACGTGCGGTGCTGGGCCAGCCTTCGGGCGCGCAGGACGTCCCCGAAGACCTTGCGCAACAGGACCACGGCGCCCCCCTTTCCAACCGCCTCGACGAGCCGAGCCGATCGCAAGCCAGGCTACCCGCAATTAGGTTCCGCGACATCCGCGCCCCTCCCTTGACAACGAGTGTTTTCGTAAGTCTAAACTTACCGTTCGTGGGAACTTACCGATTGGAGGCGCTCGGGGTCCTCGGCGACCCGACGCGTCGCTTGATCTTCGAGACGCTGGCCGCCGGGCCGCTCTCCGTCGGTGAGCTCGCCGGGCGATTGCCAGTCAGCCGTCCGGCCGTTTCCCAGCACTTGCGGGCGCTCAAGGAGGCCGGCCTGGTCATCGACCGGGCTGCCGGCACCCGCCGCATCTATCAGGTGAACCCGTCCGGCGTGGCCAGCCTGCGGGCGTATTTGGACCAGATCTGGGGCGACGCCTTGGCGGCCTTTCAGCGGGAAGTCGAAGCGCAGCAGAAGTCAGTAGAGGAGACCGAGGAGAGATCATGAACGCAGAACAGACCATGGCGGCCGTCCGGCGGTCAGTGACGGTCAATGCACCGGTCGAGAGGGCATTTGCCGTCTTCACTGATTCGTTCGGCACGTGGTGGCCGGAGAGCTACCACGTCAACCCCAACGGCTACGAGACGGCGTTCATCGAGCCGTTCGTGGGCGGTCGCTGGTTCGAGCGGGCGCCCGACGGTTCGGAGTACGACTGGGGCCGGGTGCTCGCCTGGGATCCGCCCCACCGGATTGTGCTCGCTTGGCAGCTCAACAACGAGTACGTCTTCGAGCCGGACCAGTCCTCCGAGGTCGAGATCACGTTCACCGCCCAGGACGGAGGCCGGACCCGCGTCGACCTGATCCACAGCAAGTTCGAGGGTCTCACCGGCGGCGACGGCGTCGCCGCGGTCGTCGGCGGCGAGACCGGTTGGAGCGCTCTCCTGCCCCGCTTCCAGAACGCCGCTGAGGCCGCCTGAGCCCGGCCGACCTTGGACTTATGCGCGCTCCGAGAGATCCATCTATGCGCATAAGTCCAAGGTCGTTGCGAAGAGTGTCAGCGCGGCGGACACCGTGCCGGCGCGGATGACGGCCCTCGAGCCGGAGAGGTCGACCGTTCGTACGGCGCGGCGAGGTCCGGCGACCGCCACGTAGACGGTGCCGGGCGCGATCCCGTCCTGGGAGTCGGGACCGGCGACGCCCGTCGTAGATAGACCCCAGTCGGCGGCGCACCGTACCCGGGCACCTTCGGCGAGAGCCTCGGCGACCTCGGGATGCACGGGTCCAACCCGCTTCAGCAAGTCCTCGGATACGCCCGCGAGGCTTGCCTTGAGGTCAGTGGCGTAGACGACCAGGCCGCCCCGGAAGACCCGACTCGCCCCGGGGACATCGACGAGTGTCGCCGCGAGTAGCCCGCCGGTGACTGACTCGGCGACGGCCAGCGTCTCGCCCCGGTCGGCGAGCGCGTCCAGCAGAGCGGCGGTGTCGGGGACGTTCACGAACGCGCGCCCGCGCGCACCCGTATCGCCCTGATCACGTAGTCCACCCCGGTTACCACCGTCACGACCACGGCCACCCCCATGATCCACGGGCCGATCGCCGCGAGCGGATCGGTGAATGGCCAGATGTACCACGTAATGGCGGCGATCAGCAGCACCGTCTTTATCTTGCCGCCGCGGCTGGCCGGAATGACGCCGAGTCGGATCACCCAGAACCGCAGGACGGTCACCCCGATCTCCCGCACCATGATCACGATCGTGACCCACCACGGCAGTGCGTCGTAGGCCGAGAGCAGCACCAGGGCCGTGCCGGTCAGGGCCTTGTCGGCGATCGGGTCGGCGACCTGCCCGAAAGATGTGACCTGCTTGAGGGCACGGGCGATCCAACCGTCGGCGAAGTCCGTGAGAGAGGCGATCCCGAACGCGAAGGCCGCCCCGATCCGGTACCCCGGCGACGTCATATCCGACGCCACCATGAGGATCACGAATATCGGGATCAGCCCGATCCGCAGCACGGTCAGCCCATTGGCCACATTGAACAGTCGTCCCGGTCCGCTGACGGGCGGCGTCACCGCGGGCTCGCTGATCACCGGTTCGCTCATGATCGACCCACGGCGGCCGGAAAGAGGTCCAGGGCTTCGACCGGTACGGCGACGAGGTCGACGCCGTCGCTGCCGATCACCTTCGCCCGCACCATGTCGCCCACGGCCATCGCCACGGTGCCCGTCAACCGGGTTGAGCCGTCCACCTCCGGGGCCTGATGGGCCGCCCGTCCCTCGGCACCGTGCGCACCAACAGACTCCACGAGGACGTCGACATCGGTGCCGATGCGCTCCTCGGCCCGCTGGTTGCACAGCTCCTCGGCCAACATGCTGATCTTGTTGTATCGACGCCGGATGGTAGCCGGGGTCACCTTGGCGGGCAGGCCGGCGGCCTCGGTTCCTTCCTCATCGGAGTAGTCGAAGACGCCGATCGCATCGAGTCGCGCGGCGCTGAGGAACCGCTCCAGCTCCGCCACGTCCGCCCGGGTCTCCCCGGGGAATCCGACGATCACATTGCTGCGGACGCCCGCCTGCGGCCCGAGCGCACGGACGGACGCGAGCAGCTCCAGAAACCGTTGCGTAGAGCCGAATCGGCGCATCCGCCGCAACACCGGCTCGCTCGAGTGCTGGAACGACAGGTCGAAGTACGGCGCCACCCCGGCTGTGGTTGCGATCGCCTCCACCAGGCCGGCCCGCATCTCGGCCGGCTGGAGGTAGCTCACCCGGACCCGCACGATGCCGCGAACCGCCGCCAGCTGTGGTAGCAGCTTCTCCAGCGCCCGCGGGTCGCCCAAGTCCTTGCCGTACGACGTGGAGTTCTCGCTCACGAGCACGAGCTCCCGTACGCCGTCCGAGGCGAGCCACTCCGCCTCGGCCAGCAGTTCATCCGGCGTACGAGAGACGAACGCGCCGCGGAACGACGGGATAGCGCAGAAGGCGCATCGGCGATCGCATCCCGATGCCAACTTCAGCGAGGCGACCGGGCCGCGGTCGAGACGCCGCCGCAGCACCGGACGGAGGTGGGCCGGAGTGTGGTCGTCAACTGTCAAGCCATGACCGGGAGTCGCGACGGGTACCGCCCGTCGCTGCACCGGCGTGACCGGCAGCAGCGCCCGGCGATCCCGCGGAACGTGAGCCTCATGCGCCTTGCCCGCCAGGACGTCGGTCAAGCGGGCCGAGATCTCGGCGTAGTCGTCGAATCCGAGCACGGCGTCAGCCTCGGGCAGGGACACGGCCAGCTCGCGGCCGTACCGTTCGGCCATACATCCGGTGGCGACGACCTTCGCGCCGGTGCCCGCGGCGGCAAGCAGGGTGTCGATCGAGTCCTTCTTCGCCTTCTCAACAAAGCCGCAGGTGTTGACAACCACGACGTCGGCTTCGTCCCCGTCCGGCGTCAGCTCCCAACCGTCCGCGTCGAGGCGAGCGGCGAGCTCCTCCGAGTCCACCTCGTTCCGGGCACACCCCAAGGTGAGCAGCGCGACGCGCCGGCCGGGTTCGATGGGCGGGGACACTCACCGAGGGTACCGGTCCAAACGCGTCAAACCGCCGTCGACCTGCGTTCACCCGCTGAGCGTCACCTGCGAGCGCGAGGAGCGAGCTTGCGAGCCCCGCAGCGCGAGCCAACGTAGCTCAGCGAGCGCGAGGAGCGAGCTTGCGAGCCCCGCAGCGCGAGCCAACGTAGCTCAGCGAGCGCGAGGAGCGAGCGACGGCCGGAGCTGCTGCAGCCACCGGATCCCTTCGGCCCGATCCTCGAGCCAGAGCATGACGGAGAGCACCATGATCATGGCGATACCCTGCAGGATGCCCATGACCAGGCCCAGGGGAATCGTGGCGAGTGCGACCACTGCGGCGGCGGTCCGGTAGCGGACCCGTCCGATGCCAAGGATCCGCCGGAATATGGCATCGCTGAGGAGGTATAGCGCGAGCCCGCCAGCCAGCACCGTGGCTTGGGGAACGTCGAGATGCCCGGACGCGTGAGCGACGGTCTTCTTCACGCCGGCCGCCACCGCCACGATGCCAAGCAGCAATCCAAGATGCGCCCACCCGTACGCGTGGATCGCCACCCGCGCCCGCCGTCGCGGGTCGATGCTCGACAGCGCGTGCTCGGCGCGGGTGTCGTCGCCGCCGAAGTACACCCACCACATCAGGTACGCGATCGCGAGCCCGATCACCGCGACGAGCACGAGCATGAGGTCGACGGGCAGCCCGGCCGCGCCGGCGCCGATGGCCACGACCGACTCGCCGAGCGCGATGATGATGACCAGTCCGTGCCGCTCCACGAAATGCGACGGCGAAAGCGTGAACTCCCCGATCGGATTGAGGTACGGCGAAGCCATCTCGATGAGGACCGCGGCGATCCACAGTCCCCAGCGCCAGGGCTCCGGCGCGAACCCGCCGACGAGGATCACCGTCGCGCTGAGCAGGTTCAGCGGCCCCAGCGTGCGCATGGCCCGCACCACGCCGGCCCCACCGACCACTGTGAACAGTCCAGTGTGGACGGCATTGACGACGAAGTAGCCTAGGCCGAAGACCCATCCCGCGTCGCCGAAGGCCTCGGGGATGGCCAGCGCGATGGCGAGGAAGCCGCCCATTCCCACCAGGATCAGCGTCCGCCGGAACGTGTTGTTCGGCACCACCGCGTTGGTCAGCCAGGCGTAGCCGCCGTACATCCACATGATCATGGACAGCATGACAACGACTTCCGCGACGCCACGCCAGGTCAGATTGTTCGCCAGTACGGCGGTCAGTTGCGTGATGGTGAAGACGAAGACGAGGTCGAAGAAGAGCTCAAGCGTGCTGACCCGAACCGCGGGTTGGGTCGCATCGCGTGATTCAGTCACCACGAATGCTGTCTAGCACATCGTCGAGTTCATCCGGCTTCACCAGTACGTCGCGAGCTTTCGATCCTTCGGACGGGCCAACGATGCCACGGCTCTCCATGAGGTCCATGAGCCGGCCCGCCTTGGCGAAGCCCACCCGTAGCTTGCGTTGCAGCATCGAGGTCGAGCCGAACTGCGACGTCACCACCAGCTCGATGCCTTGCAGCAGCAGCGGCAGGTCGTCCCCGATGTCGTCGTCGACCCGCTTACGCCCGTCCGGCACCGGGGTAAGCACGTCGGTCCGGAACTCCGGTTCGCGCTGCTCTTTGCAGTACCGGACGACATCGGCGATCTCGATTTCGCTCGCCCAGGCGCCCTGCACCCGGATCGGCTTCGATGCCCCCATGGGAAGGAACAGGGCGTCGCCGCGGCCGATCAGTTTCTCCGCACCCGGCTGGTCGAGGATGACCCTCGAGTCCGCCAGCGACGACGTCGCGAACGACAGGCGCGACGGTACGTTCGCCTTGATCAGGCCGGTGACGACGTCCACCGAGGGCCGTTGGGTCGCCAGCACCAGATGGATGCCGGCCGCCCGGGCGAGCTGCGTGATCCGGACAACCGCGTCCTCGACGTCGCGCGGGGCGATCATCATCAGGTCGGCCAACTCGTCCACGACAACGAGCAGATAGGGGTACGGCCGCAGGACCCGCTCGCTGCCCGGTGGCGACTTGTACCGGCCGTCGCGCACTCGCCGGTTGAACTCGTCGACGTGGCGGACTCCAGCCGCGGCCAGGTCGTCGTAGCGCATCTCCATCTCGCGCACGACCCACTCCAGCGCGTCGGCCGCCTTCTTGGGGTTGGTCACGATCGGCGTCACCAGGTGCGGCACGCCGTCGTATCCGTTCAGCTCGACCCGCTTCGGGTCGATGAGAAGGAGGCGTACCTCGTCCGGCGACGCCCGTACGAGCACCGAGATGAGAATGGCATTGATGAGACTAGATTTACCTGCTCCGGTCGCCCCGGCTATGAGTAGGTGCGGCATCCTCGCCAGGTTGGCCACCACGTAGCCGCCCTCGATGTCCTTGCCGAGAGCCACGAGCAGTGGGTGATGGTCGGACGTGGCGGCGCGGGAACGGAGCACGTCGCCGATTGCCACGTTTTCCCGGTCCGCGTTGGGGACCTCGATGCCGACCGCCGACTTGCCCGGGATGGGGCTGATGATGCGCACGTCCGGCGACTTCACGGCGTAGGCGATGTTGCGAGACAGCTGTGTGATCCGCTCGACCTTCACGCCGTGGCCCAGCTCGATCTCGTACCGCGTGACGGTTGGACCACGGGCAAAGCCGGTGACCGCAGCGTCCACATCGAACTGATCGAACACCGCCCGCAGGGCCTGGATCACCTCGTCGTTGGCGCGACTGCGGGTTCGCGGCGACTCGCCCGGTGGAAGCAGATTGATCGGCGGCAGCTTGTAGTCGCCTTCCATCGGTCCCAGCGTGGGCTGATGCGCACGCGGCGGGGCCGGCGAATGATCGGGCGGCACCGCGCGCCGGGTCACCGGGACGGCCGGAACGGAGAGCGGCCGCCGGTCGATCACCACCGCCTCCTGCGGCGGCTCCTCGTAGTACTCGGCGTCCTCGGCGCTGAACCGCCCTAGTCGAGCTCCGCTCGAGTGGCCCTGCCGACGCCGGCTGCCGCCCCGGCGCAGCGCGGGCAGTGGCTCGGCGTTGACGTCGACGACCTCACCCTCCACTGTGGACAATTCCGGCGCCCCGACCAGATACCGCCAGAACGCCAGCAGACGCGCCGGGATCTTGTTGATCGGCGTCGCGGTCACCACAAGCGTTCCGAACACGGCCAGCAGAATCAGCAGCGTCACCGCGATGTAGGGCGTGACCGCCACCGCCAGACCGCTACCCACGCCTCGGCCGAGCCAGCCACCGGCCCGGTCCATGACGGCGGGCTCGATGGGCTGGTTCTTGCCCAGATGCAACAGCCCGGCGCTCGCGATCAGGAGCGCCGTCCAACCGACCAGGCCGCGCCCGCGCGGACGGTCGTCGGCTGGCTCCCGCATCAGCCAGAGGCCACCGAGGAACAGCAGCAGCGGCAGCGCCATCGCGATGGAGCCCAGGGACAGCCGGGTGTAGATGGCGATGAACTGTCCGAACGGCCCGGCGCCGTTGAACCACACCGCGACCGCGAGCACGATGCCCAGCCCGATCAGCAGAAGTCCGCCGCCGTCACGCTGATGCTCGCGGTCGAGTTCCCGGGCGGTAGCAGCCTTGCGGCCAATTGCTCGAACCACCCAGCCGAGGGCGTGCGCAACGCCCATCCACAGGCCGGCGATCCCCGCGCCGATGAAGCCCAACGAGGCAAGCGGCGAGGTCTTCTGAGCCAACGCCCGGTTGGCCGCGCGCCTCGTGCGCGCGACCTCGGCGCGCGCGCTCCTGGCCGAATTGGAGGCAGCACTACGCCGGCTCGCCTGAGATGATCGGCCAGCCATGGCTCACACGGTAGCGGCGCGCCCACCTCGGCCGGCGTCAATTGGCTTCGTGTCGCCCGTTGCGGCCCTGGCCCGACGGCGCTTTCGCCAGCGGACGTACACACCGATCCACGAAACCAGGACAACGAACGCGACCGCCAGCCGTACCTCTTGGAGGTAACGCGCCGGATAGACCACGTTCGTGAGGTAGTGATCGATGAAGCCGGACACCGGCGCCATCCCGGCCTGGCGCCGAGTCCAGTTCTCCGCCCAGGTCAGCGGGCAGTCGACCCAGGCGGCCACGATCAAGACTGCCCACACGGTCGCCGCGACGTGGAACCAGAACACTCTCGGCCAACGCCAGGCCAGGAACCCGCCGAGCACCAGGAACGCGACGTATCCGAAGTGCAGCGCCAGGATGACGTCCAGCAGCCAGTCGTAGCGCATCATTCGACACTACCCAGGTTGGCCAACTCGCCAACGGGCCGGTTCGCCCGGTGCTTGACTGCCGACCATGGCCACGCCGGCGCGGGTCGAGCGGCTGCTTCGGCCGTTCGGGACGCTCATCGAACGGATGGTCTCGGTTGGCCTGATCTCGTCCGGGATCATCCTCGCGGCCCAGACCTTTCTGGCGCTCATTCCACTGTTGATGGCGGCCACGGCGCTGTTGCCGGCCGACGCTGCCGGCGGTCTCCAGCAGGCGATGCGGGATCGGCTTGGGTTGTCCGGTACTACTGACGCCGCCGTGTCACAACTGATCAAGACTCGCGACGAGCTGCAGGGCGGGTTGACCGTGTTCGGCCTGCTCGTTGTGTTCGCCTCCGCCACCAGCTTCACGCGGGCCTTGCAGCGGGTCTACGAGCTGGCGTGGGGCCTGCCTCGGCTAGGCATTCGGGCGAGCCTGCGCGGGTTGGCCTGGCTTGTCGCTGTCGTGGCCTATCTCGCGATACTCGGTACCGCGATCAGGTTCGCCGGGACCGGCGTCCCCGGCACGGTGCTGCGCACTGTGCTGGCGACCTCCGGCGCCGTGCTCTTGTGGTGGTGGACACCGTACGTGCTGCTGGTCGGCCGGGTCCGAGCCCGCGCCCTGGTGGTCGGCGGGGTCCTGACCGCGGTCGCTCTGCTCGTCGTGGGTGGGATCGGCTCGGTCTATCTGCCCCGCAGTGTGCGCAGCAACGAGCGGCAGTTCGGCACCATCGGCGTGGTATTCGCGATCGAGTCATGGTTGGTCGTCGTGTCGTGTGTCATCGTCGGCGTTGCCGTGGTCGCCGCGGTCGCCGCGCAGGCCGACGGACCGATCGGCCGGCTGTGCCGGGGAACCGTGGACCCCGAGGGCTGGCAGCGTCGGCAGGCCTGACATCCGTCACGGGTCCGGCGTGACGGCGGGCCGAGTCCGCCGTCGGGTCCCCGCGGCACCGTAATTGACATGACGAAAACCCCTGCCGTACTCGCAGGACTGACCAAGCGGTACGGCTCCGTGACCGCCGTTGACGATCTCAATCTGACGATCAACCCGGGCGAGGTGGTCGCTTTGCTCGGCCCCAACGGCGCCGGCAAGTCCACCACCATCGACATGATGCTCGGCCTGACGCGGCCGGATGCGGGCGACGTACAGCTCTACGGCAAGCCACCCGCGGACGCGATCCGGGCCGGCTCGGTCGGCGCGATGTTGCAGTCCGGCGGGCTGCTGCCGGATCTGACGGTGCGCGAGATCGTCGTCGCTAGCCGCCTCGTTGCACCAGCGCCCGCGCCCGGTCAGCCAGGTGCTGGCCCGAGCGGGCATCAGCGATCTCGGCCGGCGCCGAGTGGCTCGAGCTCTCCGGCGGCCAGCAGCAACGGGTACGGTTCGCGCTCGCCCTCGTGGCCGATCCAGATCTCGATCGTCCTGGACGAGCCGACCACCGGGCTCGACGTCGAGGCGCGGCGCGCCTTCTGGGCGTCCATGCGTGAGGAAACCGCGCGCGGGCGCACCGTCCTGTTCGCCACCCACTACCTCGACGAGGCCGACGCGTTCGCCGACCGGATCGTGTTGCTGCGGTCCGGCCGGGTCGTCGCCGACGGGACCGCCGCCCAGATCAAGTCGGTCGTCACGGGTCGGCACATCCGAGCCACGCTGGCTGACGCCGATCCGAGCGCACTGGCCGCACTGCCCGGTGTGGACAGTGTCGAACTGCGCGGGGAGACCGTCCTGCTGGCGTCTCGCGACTCGGACGCGACGCTGCGCGCGTTGCTCGACACCACCACTGCGCGGGACATCGAGGTCACCGCGCAGAACCTCGAGGACGCCTTCATCGCGCTGACCGTAGGAGAACCGGCATGAACCTCACATACCTGCGGATGGAGATCGTCCGCCTGCTCCGCAACAAGCGCGTGCTCATCTTCAGCATGCTTATGCCGGCGATCCTGTTGCTCATATTCGGTGGACTGTACAAAAAGGACGCTCTCAACGGCGTCGGAGCGGCGGCATATCTGATGGTGAGCATGGGGCTGTTCGGCTCGATGTCGGCCGCGATCGGCTCGGGTGGGTCCATCGCGGTCGAGCGGGGCATCGGCTGGAACCGGCAGCTTCGGCTGAGTCCACTGCGGCCCGGATCGTACGTCGTCACGAAGGTCGTGCTGTCGTTGGTGATGGCGCTACCGCCGCTGCTGCTCACCTATCTCATCGGCGTGCTCTCGCTTGACGTACGGCTGCCCGCCACCACCTGGGTTCTGATCGCCGCCGGCTCGTGGCTGGGGGCCCTGCCGTTCGCGGCGCTGGGTGTGCTGATCGGCTACCTGGCGAAGCCCGACTCGGTACAGCAGATTTCCGGTCTGCTCTACATGCTGCTCGCGGCATTCGGTGGCATCTGGGTACCCGTTGAACAGATGCCCGAGCTCATGCACCGCATCGCCGAGTGGACCCCGGCCTACTGGGTCGGCCAAGCCGCCCGCAGCCCGCTGTTCCACCAGGCGCTGGACGCGCACGCGGTCTGGATGGTTCTGGCCTGGACCGCCATCCTTGGGTTCGTCGCGCTGCGTCGGTTCCGAGCGGACACGGCCCGAGCGTGAGCCCACCGTCTGGGCTTCACGACGGCTACGGCACTACCGTTGCCGCCGTGGAGCCCTCGTCGACCGCGGTCCCGGTTCGGCCTCGGTGGAGGTATGCCTGGGTCTGGGCCGGGATCTGGCTGGCGTATCTGTATCAGCCGTTCGTCGAGACGTTGCATGAGCCCGACCCGACCCGCCGATGGCTCGCCACCATTTGTCTCGCGCTCTTCGCGGCGACGTTCATTGCCTCGTTTGCGTTTCTGCCGAGGGTTCAGCGGTTCGCCGCGCCGTCCGCGCGAACCGTGTGGCCACCAGCCGGGTGGGGCCGGTTCGTCGCGCTTGGGGTGGTCGCCTTTGGTGCGCTGCTTGGCATCGCGATCGTCGGCCTGCGTGGCGAGGGACAGTTGCCGGTCTTCGTTTACGTCGCCGTCATGGCGGTGTTCCTGCTCCCCGGCGTGTGGGGGCCGGTCACCGTCGCCGGTCTGATCGTCGGGACATTCTTCGCCCAGTTACTCATCCCCGGCTGGTCGCCCGACCACTCGGTGCAGTTCCAGATCTTCGTCAGCGGTCTGGCCATGTGGGGCGTGGTGCAGATCATCCGGCGCAACCGTGAACTGGCCTTGGCGCACCAGGAGCTCGCCCGGCTCGCGGTCGAGGAGGAGCGCAACCGGTTCGCCCGGGACATGCACGACATCGTGGGGCACTCGCTCACCGTCATCGCCGTCAAGGCGGAGCTCGCCGGGCGGCTGGTGCGCCTCGACCCCGACCGGGCCGAGGCCGAGATCACCGATGTGGAACGGCTGTCCCGGGAGGCGTTGGGCGAGGTGCGTACCGCTGTAGCGGGCTACCGCGACGTGACGCTCTCCGCGGAGCTGGCCAATGCCCGGTCCGCGCTGACGGCCGCCGGGATCGACGCCGACCTGCCGACCGCGATCGACGACGTTCCCACCGAGCGGCGCGAGCTGTTCGGCTGGGTGGTGCGCGAGGGAGTCACTAATGTGGTGCGCCACAGTGGAGCGTCGCGGTGTTGGGTGCGTATCTCACCGTCGACGGTGACCGTCTCGGATGACGGCGCCCCCCAAGCCTCCATTATGGACGGTGGTCACGGGCTGGTCGGCCTGCGCGAGCGGGCCGAGGCGGTGGGCGGATCACTGCGGGTCGGCCGGTTGCCGGAGGGTGGCTTCGCGTTGACGGTGACCGTATGACGATCCGGCTGCTGCTCGCCGACGACCAGGCCCTGGTTCGCGGCGCGCTCGCGGCGCTGCTCAATCTCGAGTCGGACCTGGAGGTCGTGGCCGAGGTGGGACGCGGCGACGAGGTCGTCGCGGAGGCCAAGCGGGTACGCCCGGATGTAGCGCTGCTCGACGTCGAGATGCCGGGCCTGGACGGGATTGCCGCGACCACCGCGCTGCGGGCCGCCATGCCCGGCTGCCGGATCCTGGTGGTGACGACGTTCGGACGTCCCGGCTACCTGCGCCGGGCGATGGCGGCCGGCGCCAGCGGGTTCGTCGTGAAGGACACTCCGGCGCGGCAACTCGCCGAGGCGGTGCGCCGGGTCGCGGCCGGGCTGCGGGTCGTCGATCCGGCGCTCGCGGCCGAGACGCTGGCCAGCGGCGCGTCGCCACTGACCGCGCGCGAGACCGAGGTGCTTCGAGTGGCCCGAGACGGCGGTACGGTCGCCGATCTGGCGGTCGCGCTCGGACTGTCCGAGGGCACCGTGCGCAACCACCTGTCGGCGGCCATCGGCAAGACCGGGGCCCGAACCCGGGCCGAGGCCGTCCGCCTCGCCGACGAACAGGGCTGGCTGCTCTAGTCCACAGTGGGCGGTTATAGGAGGTCGGTCAGCGCGACGGAGGGGTCGGCGAGTCGGTCCAGATCGACGGGCGTGCCGGCGTAGCCCGCCCGGACCAGGGCCTGGATCGGATCCTGGACGTCCCAGACGTTGCAGTTCATGCCGGCGAGCACCCGCCCCTGCTTCGTCCAGAAGGCAACGAACTCGGGGCTCTGGTCGGAGCCGATCGCGGGCTCTCCACGGAACACGACCCGGTCGTACCCGCCCGGCGCGACGTAGCCCGCGTACTCCATCCCGATCGAAGGAGTCGACACGTACTGGTCGGAGTAGAAGTAGGGCACCCGATCGTACGGCTGGTCCTTGCCCGCCATCGACGAGCCGGCCGCCTTGCCGCCGTTGAGCGCGTTGGCCCAGTGTTCGACCCGGATGCGCTCGCCCAACAGGGGCGACCGGAACGACGCCACGTCGCCGGCCGCATAGACATCCGGATCCGAGGTCCGCAGGTACTCGTCGGTGACGATGCCGTTGTCCACCTCGAGCCCGGCCGCCTCGGCAAGCTCCACATTGGGCCGAATGCCGACCCCGACGATGACCAGGTCGGCCGGCACCTCGCCGCCGTCGGAGAGCACGGCGTGGGTCACCTGGCCGCCGGAGCCGCCGAACTCGTGCACGCCGGAGCCGAACCGGAAGTCCACGCCGTGCGCCTCGTGCACGTCCCGGAACACGGTCGCGACCTCGTCGCCGAGCACCCGGCGCAACGGAAGGGAATCCACCTCGACCAGGGTCACCGAGGCCCCGTGCTCGCGGGCCGCGGCGGCCGTCTCCAAACCGATCCATCCCGCGCCGACCACGAGAACCTGGATTCCCGGGCGCAGGCCGTCGCGGAGCGCGTCGGACTGGCCGATGCTGCGAAGGTAATGGATGCCTCGAGTTCTCGGAACCGGGCACATCGAGCTCGCGCACCAACGAGCCCGTCGCGAGCAGGAGCTTGTCGTAGCGCAGCGGCTCGAAATTGTCCAGGGTAACCGTGTGCGCCTTCGGGTCCACGGCGGTGGCCCGCACCCCGAGCCGCAAATCGACGTCGTGCTCGGTGTACCAGCTGGGCTCGTGAACGAAGGCCTTGTCTCGGGGCTCCTTGCCGAGCAGGTACCCCTTCGACAAGGGCGGTCGCTCGTACGGCCGCTCGGTCTCGGCGCCGACCAGGACCACCCGACCGGTGAACCCGTCCGCCCGCAACTGTTCGGCTGCCTTCGCGCCCGTGAGGGAGGCACCTACGATCACGAATGTGCGCTCGTCGGTCATGCCCAAAGCCTCGCGTATCGCGACGGCGCCGACAACCGGTTCCGGTCAGCCGGGGTTAGTCCTTCGGGGCTTCGTCGGTGTCGCCGCTCGACTGCGCCGCCGGTAGCCGCTCCTGAAGTTTGCTGGGGAGGCGCTCCTGCAGCCTGGCCGGAAGCTGCAGCGGCTTCCGAGGACTCGACGGGGCGGCGTACCGGCCACCGAAGCGTGACACGACGAGCTGGCGCGCCTGTTCCGGTCGCAGGCGCCAGAACAGGAAGATCACCACCGCCACGATCAACGCCAGTCCGACCGGGACCAAGAGGATCCACAGGCCGGGCCCGGCCTGCTCGGCGGCCGACCTGCTCCTCGATCGGCAGCGCCGACGGCGGCGCGGTCGGCGCGTCGGTTGCCGCGGCCGCGAGCAGATTCGGGTCGGGCTCCGCCTTCTGGGGCCGGAAGTCGGCGGGGATCGTCGCGGTCGGTCCGGTGTACGTGAAGGTGAACTCGCCCCGGACCGGCTCCCCGTCGGTGGCCACGGACAGGTAGGTCACCGTGTAGAGGCCGGTCTCGGGCCAGTACGCGATTGGCACCAGGGCGGGGTACGCGACGCTGTACGCGCGCGTCTCCCATTCGCCGTCTTCGTTGTGGTACCACTCGTGGACGGGCGTATCGAGCCGACGCGAGTTGCCGTGTGACCACAGACGGTCAACGCGGGTCCCACTCGGCGCCGTCACCGCGAAGTAGGCGTTCGAGGTCGGCTTCTCGGAGAAGTACACGACGATCGAGGCCGGTCCGGTGCTGACCTCAGCCCCGTTCGCCGGATCCGAGCTTATGAACTGTCCGTGCGCGGACGCCGGCGTGCTCACACCGAAGACAACGCCCGTGGTGGCGATCGCGCTTATCGCGACGGCCGTGAGCAGCCGCCGCCAACGGCTCGGGGCGGATGTCAGCCGGTTACGACGCGACACGCGGGGCCTCCGGTCGGGGTTGGAGCGGATGACGACCGCCTGACGTTAGCCGACGCCACCGCATCACGCCACAAACCGCTTGTGCCACGCGAACGCGGCCGGGTCCGTCAACGAGGCGACCTGGTCGATGACCACGCGCAGCTTGCCGGCGTCGTCGGGAGCCTGCCGGTGCAGCGGCGCGAACACCGGGTCGAGCGCGTCCGGACCGCGGTCCGCCAGGCCGTCACGAGTTCGCGCAGCACCTCCTGCTCCCGGGCGTAGCGCCCGACCGAGCCCGGCCAGCGCATGACGTACCGGAGCGCGATTCCTTTCAGCAGCGCGCACTGGGCTCGGATCTCCCGCGGCACCATGAGATCCGCGTCGTAGCGGCGCAGCGGTCCGGGACCGTAATGCGCCCTCGTCGCACCGACCGCCGCCGCCGCGAACCGTCCAATGAGGAGACTCGCGGCGCGCTTGAGGGCTATCAGCGCACCGAAGGTGCCATCGAAGTCGGCGACCGCCGCCAGCGCAGGATCGGCCAGCAGTCCCGCCAAGGCGCCCTCGAGCTGATCCGGCGTCTCGGCCGAATAGACGTCGGCCACGTCCCGACACAACGCGGCCCGTTCGTCGGCATCGTGCAACGGCAGTGACAGCCGTACATGCCTGCTGATCACACCGTCCTCGACGTCATGCACGGAGTAGGCAACGTCGTCCGCCCAGTCCATCACCTGGGCCTCGAGACTGCGGCGCGGCCCCGCCGACGACGACCCGACCCCGGACCGGAGCCAGTCGAAAACCGGCAGGTCGTCGGCGTACACGCCGAACTTGCGCTGCCCGGGCTGGCGTGGCCACGGATATTTGCAGGCGGCGTCGAGGCTGGCCCGCGTGAGGTTGAGGCCGGCCGAGCGCCCGTCGGGCCCCACGACCTTCGCCTCCAGCCGAACCAGCACCCGAAGCGTCTGTGCGTTGCCCTCGAATCCGCCGCAATCCTTCGCCATCTCGTCGAGCGCGTCCTCGCCGTTGTGCCCGAACGGTGGGTGACCGAGGTCGTGGGCGAGGCCGGCGGTGTCGACGACGTCCGGATCGCAGCCCAGCACGGCGCCCATCTCGCGGGCGATCTGGGCCACCTCGAGCGAGTGGGTGAGCCGCGTGCGCAGAAAACCGTCGCCCGCCTGCGCCTCCGCGTGCACCTGCGTCTTCGCGGCCAGCCGACGGAACGCGGCCGAGTGCAGGACCCGGGCGCGGTCGCGGGCGTACGGTCCCCGCCAGCCGCCGTCGAGGCCTGTGTCATCCTTCGGTCCCTCGTCGACGTATCGCGCGGTGTCGTGCGCCTCGGCGTCGCTGCTGTCGTTCATCGCCTGCGAATCCTAGCCAGCCGGCTCGTCCACAGTGGCGGGTGCGGGTAGGGCGCCCGCGTGGGCGGCGTCCCGAGCCTCCAGGACTGGGGTCGCGATCACCTTGGCCGCGGCCGCGATCGGGATGGCGATCAAGGCTCCCACGAGTCCGAGCAGGCTGGCGCCGACCAACGCAGCCAGAAGCACCGCAACGGAGGAGATGTCGACGCTGTTGCGGTACACGCGGGGCGCGATGAGGTAGTTCTCGATCTGCTGGTAGGCCACGAAGAAGAGGGCTAGCAGCACCGCATTCGGCCAGATGTCGGTCGTCGCTACCGCCACGATCGTACAGACGACCGCGGCGATCGTGGCTCCTACCAACGGAATGAGGTCGAAGACGGCGACGAACACGGCAAGGGGAAGGGCGAATGGCACCTGCAGCGCGGCCAGGGCAATGAAGCTGGTGACGCCCGCGATGAATGAGATCAGCAGGTTACCGATCATGTAGGAGCCGACCTTATCGATGACGACGTTGAATCCGTGACTTACCCGCGGGCGATGGCGCAGCGGAAACACCCGGACCACGGAGCGCCGCAGCCGCGGGAGGTCGGCCATGAAGTAGATCGTCAGCACGATCACGAGCAGAGCGGAAACCAGCGCGCCGAGAACCTGCTGCCCGAAGGCGAACGCGTCGTGTTGCAGGCGTTCCAGGAACGTCGCGGCGAAGGCGTCCACCTTCGGACGCAGCGCAAACCGCGCCTCGAGGGTGCGAAGTGAGGGCGAGCGGTTGCGTAGGTCGTCGAGGTAGCCGGGAAAGTCGGAGGTGAGGTCGGCCGCCTCGCTCACGATGCGAGGCACGGCAAGCCAGGCCACTACTCCGATCAGCACGGCGAACGAGCCGAGAATGAGGGCGACCGCCACGGACCGCTTCACGTTGTGGTGCACGAGCCACGCACCAGCGGATCCAGGCTGACCGCGATGAAGAGCGCGACCGCGATCTGCAGCAGCAGGTTCCTTAGCACGAAGAGAAGCAGTGCGCCGAAGGCGACCAGCAGCACGCCGAGCGCGGCGACGACCGCCCACTCGAACACGGTCCGCGCGGACACGGGCTCGCGGACCCGGTCGGGCAAGTCTGGCGGCTGCGGGCCTGACATGTCGCCCACCATGCCATTGCCCGCCGTAACCCGCACGGGCAGGTTAGGACGCCGGCGCCGCCATCTCCCGCACCGCCTCCGGCGATGTCTCATAGCCGGTCCGCAGGAGGGTGAACTGGTTTCCCTCCGGATCGGCCAGCACGAGTGGACCGCCGGAGCGCTCGTCAATCGGCCGGGCTCCCATGTCGACGAGGCGTTCCAGCTCGGCATCGGGGTCGTCCACGGTGATGTCGAGGTGCACCCGACCCCCCGCTCCCAGGGCATCAGCCGGCGCGAAGCACAGCTGTGGGTGGCCCTCCCCCGGTCCGACTGTGACCCGGTTCGGGTCTTCGTCCAGGATCCGGTAGCCGAGTACCTCGGCCCACCACCGGGCCAGTCGGGCCGGATCAACGGCGATAACCCGAACGCCGTACCAATGGCTCCCCATGTCGCCTCCCCCAGGTCGGTTGCACCGTCCGCGTCAGCGCGAGAAGCGAGCGTTCGAGCCCTCGCATTCTCGAGCGACCAGCTGTCGGACGGACGGTGACGCCCAGGCTACGCGAGGTTGGCCGGCGCCGCCTGTCAAGGCATCGCGTGAAGATCAATGGCATGCCAGGTGAGGTTGATCCCGGCACCGGTCGACCACCACAGCACGCCGCCACGACCCTGGACGTTGGCCGCCTGCGTGGTGACGAGGTCGGTCCGACCGGTGTTCAGGTCGTAGAGGCTGAGCCCGACACCGCCGTCACCGCGGTCGGTCGCGAGGGGTACGTATCGATCGAGAAGTGTCGCATCGCCGATGGTCGGCGTCGCCTCGGCGCCCGCGATCCGGTGCCGCGATGTTCCGTCCGGGTGCATCATGTCGATGCCCACCAGCGCCGTGTCATTGGTGACGGCGACCCGGCACCAGGTCGGACTGCATACGGCCACCTCGGCCGGGGCTGTTGTCACGCTGAGTTGGGCGTTGGTGGCGAGGTTGACGAGCGTGACCGGGCTGCCGTGGCCGCCGAGGACGCTCACCGCCCAGCCGGGCGTACTGAGGCCGTACTCGCCCGCCAGCCGTTTGATGGCCACCTGGCCTCCGGTCAGCGCGACTGACCGTACCTCCGTCTCCGCGTTAGGCCCGGGTCCGATCGCGGTCCAGCCGACGCGGCCGTCGGCAACCACCACATCGGACTCGGTGCCGTAGAACACAGTCTCGCCGGTGTTGGTCGTGATCTGGACGGGTTTGGCCGCGGTGTTCCAGGTGGTCCGCCACAGTGTCGTGGTCAGGCCGGAGCCCGGACCGGCCGTCGACTCCATCCAGACGAGACTGTCGCCACCCGACGGCAAACCCGTTGACCTGCGCATGGTCGCTCGCCGCCAGCCGCCGTAGCTCAGTTCGCCCGGATGGACCGGACAGCAACACCCGTACGGTTCCATCCGCACTCTCCGCGACCCCGACCGATGTGTCAGCCGAGAGGAACAACCGCGGCGTAAAGACGGCACCGTCCGCGAGGGCGCCCGGCACGTCGACCGGCTTCGGCCCGGTCCAGGCGGGGGCGACCGTGAGCGGTGACGACGCGGTCTCCGGCCGGCGCTGGGGATCACGCAAGGTCAGCAGCCACACGACCAGCGCGACGGCCACGACCAACACCACCAGCCGTCCGATGGGGACTCTGGCGACCTTGCGACGTCGTCCGGTGTGCTTGGTGTGCTCAGGCACGGCACGAGCGTAGTGGTCATGTGCCGGTCCGAGCGGTTCGCTTTGCGTGATGTTCCGACGAGTCAGTGTGATGTTCGGGCGAATCGGCGCTGCCCGATGCCCGCCATGCCCCCGGTGCCCTACCATGAGCGGCGAGCGCGTCACGCGCCGTGAGCATCCTCGACTGAGCATCCTCGACTGAGCATCCTCGACCTGGCCCGGCCGCCCGAGAAGGAGACGCCCGTGAACGCCGATGTCAGCCGGGCCCCGTTGGATGCCGCGCGCGCCGAGATTCTGGCCGAGCTTCGTGCGATGCGTGGCGATATTTACCAGATTGAGGGCAGCATCGTGGCGACCACGGACGGGATCGTCATCGCCCACGACCTCGGCGCCACCGAGACGTACGGCGTTGCGCCCGAGGGGGTGGCCGCGCTGTCCGCGGTCAACCTCGGGCTGAGTCAGCGCATCGTCGACACGGCGAGCCACGGGAACCTGCAGGAGACCGCGGTGCGGGGCTCGTTCGGCCAGGTCCTGACATACCCGGCGGGCAGCCGAGCGCTGCTGACGGTGCTGGTGAAGGCGGACGTGAACGCCGACGGGCTGCATACACTCGCGCGGCAGGTCGCCGACCGCGTGGCCGACGTGCTCACCGACTCCTGGGAGGACGATGCCGCCATCTGGAGCTCGTCCGCTTAATGGATCAGCGGGAGTCGGAGCCGGCGCTTTCGATGGTCGCCCGTCCCGCCTCGAGCCGCGCCACCGGTACCCGGAACGGCGAACACGACACGTAGTCCAGGCCCACCTCGTGGAAGAAGTGGACCGAGTCGGGGTCGCCGCCGTGCTCGCCGCAGATTCCGATCTTCAGATCCGGCCGGGTCTCGCGGCCCTCCGCGACCGAGATCTGGATGAGCCGACCAATCCCGTCCCGGTCGATCGACTCGAACGGTGAGACCCCGAAGATTCCGAGGTCCAGGTACCGCGTGAAGAACGATCCCTCGACGTCGTCGCGCGAGAAGCCCCATCCCATCTGCGTCAAATCGTTGGTACCGAAGGAGAAGAACTCGGCGACCTCCGCGATCTGACCCGAGGTCAGCGCCGCCCGGGGCACCTCGATCATCGTGCCGATCAGCGTGGGAACCTGCACTCCGGCCTCCCGCGCGACGGCGCCGAGCACATCCAGAGTCTCCGCCCGCACGGTCTCCAGTTCCTGGACCGCGCCGACCAACGGAACCATGATCTCCGGTCGCGGGTCCGCACCCTCGGCGCGAACCGTGGCCGCCGCCTCGGCGATCGCCCGCACCTGCATCGCGAAGAGTCCCGGGATCACCAGCCCGAGACGGACCCCGCGCAAGCCGAGCATCGGGTTCTGCTCGTGCATCCGCCGGACCGCGGTGAGCAATACGCCGTCGTGGCCCGGGTCCTGGCCGGTCGCCTCGGCGACGGCCACCTTGGCGGCGAGCTCTTCCAGCGACGGCAGGAACTCGTGCAGCGGCGGGTCGATCAGCCGTATGGTCACCGAAAGGCCGCTCATGGCCCGGAAGATGCCCACGAAGTCGTCCCGCTGCAGGGGCATCAGTGCATCGAGCGCGGCCTGCCGGTCGGCTTCGGTAGTCGCGAGGATCAGCCGCTCCACCAGCTCACGCCGATCACCCAGGAACATGTGCTCGGTCCGGCACAGTCCGATCCCCTCGGCCCCGAAGCGACGGGCCCGGGCGGCGTCCTCGGGTGTGTCAGCGTTGGTTCGCACCCTCATCCGCCGCGTCTGGTCCGCGTGCGTCAGCAGTCGATGGACGGCGGCCAACAGCGGATCGCTGTCCGGCTTGACTTCACCCTCGAAGTACTGCACCACTGTGGACGGACGCACCGGGATCTCGCCGACGTACACCCGACCGCTGGTGCCATCGATCGAAATGACCTCGCCTTCCTTGACCGTGACACCGTCCACAGTGAGGTATCGCTGCCGGGTGTTCACCTCGATGCTCTCGGCCCCGCAGACACAGGTCTTGCCCATGCCGCGGGCGACCACGGCCGCGTGGGACGTCTTACCGCCACGTGAGGTAAGGATGCCCTGCGCGGCGATCATGCCGGGCAGGTCGTCCGGGTTGGTCTCGCGCCGGACCAGGATCACCCGCTCGCCGGTCGCCGCCACCTCGGCCGCGCGGTGGGATTCGAAGATGGCCTTGCCGACCGCGGCTCCGGGCGACGCGGCGATACCCCGGGCGATCGCCGTCGGGTTGTCCCGCAGGTCGAACGTGGGGAACATCAGCTGCGCCAGCTGCGAACCGCTGACCCGCTGCAACGCCTCGTCCAGGTCGATCAGTCCTTCGTCGACGAGCTGGCCGGCGATGACGAACGCGGCCGCGGCGGTTCGCTTGCCGACCCGCGTCTGCAGCATCCACAGCCTGCCGCGTTCGATGGTGAACTCAATGTCACACAGGTCCTTGTAGTGACCCTCCAAAGTGGACATGATTCGCATGAGCTCGTCGAAGCTCGTCTTGTCCAGCCGCTCGAGCTCCTCGAGCGGGACAGTGTTGCGGATGCCGGCGACGACGTCCTCGCCCTGGGCGTTGGCGAGGTAGTCGCCATAGACGCCCTGCGCGCCGCTGGCCGGATCGCGGGTGAAGGCGACACCGGTGCCGGAGTCGCTGCCGAGGTTTCCGAAGACCATCGCGACGACATTGACGGCGGTTCCCAGGTCTGCGGGGATCCGCTCCTGCCGCCGATAAAGGATGGCACGGTCGGAGTTCCACGAGTCGAAGACCGCGTTGATGGCGAGGTCGAGTTGCTCACGGGGATCCTGCGGGAAATCACGACCGGTGTGGCTTTTGAAGATTTCCTTGTACGCCTGCACCAGCCCGCGCAGGTCATCGGCGTCAAGGTCAAGGTCGCTGGTGGTGTGCTTGTCGAGCTTCGCCTTTTCCAGCGCGTCCTCGAACGCTTCACCGGGTACGTGGGACACCGTCTTGCCGAACATCTGGATCAGCCGCCGGTAGGAGTCCCAGGCAAAGCGGTCCGCGCCACCGGCCTGTTGGGACAGTCCGAGCACACTGGCGTCGTTGAGTCCGACATTGAGAACCGTCTCCATCATCCCGGGCATCGAGAACTTCGCTCCGGACCGGACGGACACGAGCAGTGGATCATCCGAGTCGCCGAGCTTGCGCTCCATCGTCTGTTCCAACCGGGCGAGGTGGTCGGCCACCTCGGCAGCGAGTTCGGCGGGAGTTGACCCAGTCGACAGGTAGGCCTGGCACGCCTCGGTGGTGATGATGAAGCCGGGGGGGACGGGCAGCCCGAGGTTGGTCATCTCCGCCAGGTTGGCGCCCTTGCCCCCGAGTAGATCCTTGAGTTCCTTGTTCCCCTCGGCGAAGTCGTACACGTACTTGCGTGCCAGGTCAGTCACGTTCGCCTCCATGCGCACATGCCACTGCCCCGAACCGTCTAGTCCGGGTTGTCCCGTACCCGTTCCATTTCCGCGATACGCCGATCTGCGGCAATCTAGACCCGCGACGTTTCCCCGATGTACATGGGTGGCGCTTCTGCACAGAAGAGTAGTTGGGAGCGTTTCCATGGTCAGTATCGCGCACGGGCGGCGCTAATGCAGCAGGCTCTTCAAAAAGATCAACAAGAGGCCGAGGAGCCCGTTGAACACGGCGGATCCGACCACTCCCGCGGGCGACAGCCTCGCGCGGAGGCCAGCGAGAGTACCGAGGCCGACCAGGGTCAGGATGGTCCACAGCAGCGCCAGATCGACCGCAACCTCGACGCTAGCGCCGAAGAGCCGTGCCACCACCAACGCGAGTAACGGCCCGTACGACGCCTGCACCAGCGGCCAGCCGCGCACGAAGACTCGTCGAGTGTGGCCCCAGTCGAACGGCTCGCCCTGCAGGTGCTCGCCGATGAGTTCGCTCCACCGCTCGGCGAGCCAGTACACGAGCAGCGTGAAGAAGACCCCCAACGCGATCGCAAGCACGGTGTCCTCGTTGGCCGCCGCCAAGACGGACGCGCTGATGATCGTCCCGTAGATCGCGGTCGGCGTCTGACGACCATCCCACCTTCTCGAACTCCGTTCGGCAACCCTGGTTCTCGCGGTGCCCCTGGTTCTCGCCGTGCTCACGACCGCAGTCTGGCCCGGGCCGACTCCGACCGTGCGAATATGCCCGACGCTCGATGACGCGTTACGCCGCCTCCTTGAACGCCTCCTCGGTTCGACGGCGGAGCAGCTCCAGGTTGATGCCGGCATTCACCATGATCTTGGCGGCGAGCCCCTCCCCCTCTCGAATCAACCCCAACAGGATGTGCTCGGCCCCGATGGTCTTGTGGTTGAGCCGGATGGCCTCCCGCAACGAAAGCTCGAGCACCTTCTTGGATCGTGGCGTGAACGGGATGTGTTGCGGCGGTGCGGTTCCCCTGTCCAGCCTTCGATTACCCGCGGGCCGACGGCGGAACAGTCCGCGTGGGCGAGGCGGCGGTTCGGCATCGAGCGCGCCCGGGCCGAAGGCCTGTTCCAGCTTGGCCCGGATGGCCTCGAGATCGATGCCGATCGAGCGCAACGCCTCCGCATCGGCATCACGGAGCCGGGGTTCGCCGAGGAGCCCCCTGATCTCCGCCCGGACCCGGTCGTGATCCAGCCCGGCCGTGGTGAGGACGGCCGACGCGCCGCCTCGGGATGGGCCGAGCAACGCGAGAAGAAGATGCTCCGTTCCGATGTATCCGTGGCCGAGCGCGCGCGCTTCCTCCTGTGCGGCCTTGACGACATCGCGCGCTTGTGTGGTGAACCGCTCGAACATCAGCGCTCCCGTTCCGAGTGCTTCTTGTGTACGGCCTGCTTGCTCACGCCCAGGGCATTGGCGATCTCCTGCCATGACCATCCGTGGCGCCGTGCGTTGCTGACCTGGAGCGCCTCGAGCGTCTCCAGAAGCCGGCGCAGCGCCACCACGGCACGCAGCCCCTCTCGGGCGTCGGTACTGCTAGCCGCCTCGGCCAGCTCCGTCGCTTCTGTCATCTTGTCAACCTACATTGACTTTCGCTTTCCGTCAACCCACGTTGACGTCTTTCCTCAGCGTCGCCACCACCCCGGCGATCTTGGAGATATGCGCGTGAGTCGATCTCTGATCACACGTTTCTGGCCAAGGTCGCCGTCCGGCGGATGCTCGGCCCGTACTGTCGCGGGCATGAGGCTCACACTGACGACGTTCATCACCCTCGACGGCGTGTACCAGGGACCCGGCGGTCCGACCGAGGACGAGAGCGGTGGCTTCACCCAGGGCGGCTGGCTGGTGCCCTTCTTCGACGACCGGCTCGGACAGTTCATCGGCTCCGTCTTCGATGAAGCGGATGGTTTCGTACTGGGTCGCAAGACGTACGAGATCTTCGCCGGGAGCTGGCCCAAGAACACCGACCCCAACGATCCGGTCGCCAGCCGGCTCAACAATCTGCCCAAGTACGTGGCATCGCGCACATTGACGGCGGTGGACTGGAACAACAGCACGCTTCTCGGCGCGGACGTCGAGGGTGAGGTCGCCGCGCTGAAGAAATCCCCGGGCCGGGAGCTGCAGATCCACGGCAGCGGTGCGCTCGCGCAGAGCCTCTTCGACGCCGGGCTCATCGACACGATGCGGCTTATCGTCTTCCCGGTCGTGCTCGGATCCGGAAAGCGCCTATTCGCTGAGGGTCGAACTCCGTCGAGCTTCAGGCTTGCCCATGCGATTTCCACGTCGACGGGCGTCGGCGCCCACACCTATGAGCTGACCGGGGCGCCGACATACGGCACTGTCGAGATGTAGCTCAGTGTCAGCCGCCGGAGTCGTCGAGTTCGGCGTCGAGCGGGACGACCTCGTCGTCGCGGGAGGTGAGCCAGCCGTCGGGCAGGTACACCTTGCCGGCCGAATTGGTCCGGCCGCGCGGCTGCCCGAGAATCTCGACCGGGAACGGTGCCCCCGGGTCGAGCTTGCCGAGAAGATCGTCCAATTCGGACAGTGACGAGACCATCGCCATCGCCCGCCGGAGCTCCGATCCGACCGGAAAACCCTTGAGGTACCAGGCGACATGCTTGCGGAAGTCCGTACAGCCGTCTCGCTCCGTTCCGAGCCATTCGGTCAGCAGCTCCGCGTGACGGCGCATCACCGTCGCTACCTCACCCAGCGCGGGGAGGCGTACCCGGTCCACTGTGGAGTCTCTGAAGGCCGCCGCCAGGTCGCCGAATAGCCACGGTCGACCGAGGCAGCCCCGCCCGACGACGACTCCGTCGCACCCGGTCTCGCGCATCATCCGCAACGCGTCGGCGGCCTCCCAGATGTCGCCGTTGCCAAGAACCGGTACGTCCAGCGCCTCCTTGAGCGTGGCGATCGCCTCCCAGTCGGCCCGGCCCGAGTAGCGCTGGCCCGCCGTCCGCGCGTGTAGGGCGACTGCGGCGACACCGGCATCCTGGGCCATCAGCCCAGCCTCCACATAGGTCAGATGATTGTCGTCGATGCCCTTGCGCATCTTGATGGTGACCGGTACATCACCCGCGGCCGCGGTGACCGCGGCCCTCACGATGCGCGCGAAGAGCCGTCGACGCCACGGCAGCGCCGCCCCGCCGCCCTTGCGGGTCACCTTCGGCACCGGGCAGCCGAAGTTCATGTCGATGTGGTCGGCGAGGTTCTCGTCCACGACCATTCGTACCGCGGCCGCGACCGTCGGCGGGTCCACCCCGTACAGCTGGAGGCTGCGCGGCCGCTCACCCTCCGCGAACGCGATCATGCGCAGGGTCTTCGGATTGCGCTCGACCAACGCTCGCGTTGTGATCATTTCGCACACGAAGAGCCCCGCGCCCTGTTCCCGGCAGAGCCGTCGGAACGCGACATTGGTGATGCCCGCCATCGGCGCCAGCACGACCGGCGGGTCGACCGTCCACGGTCCGAGGCGCAGCATTCAACCAGCGTCGCACATTGTTTATCGAGGCCTGGCTCGCCATCGGCGGTCGACGCCGTACACTGCCCGCCCATGGAGATCGCGATGGGCGTCGGATCCCTGGTGCTGCTGGCCGGGGGTCTGACGGCGGCCGTACGACGGGCGATCCGGCCCGGCCAAGCCGTTGCGGTCGTTGGCATCGCCGCCACGGTCGCGGCTATCGCTCTGTTCGCGAGTTGGCTGGGACAGGCCGCTTTCTACCGGTTCGCGGTCGTCGCTCCAACCACCCTGGCCGGCATCGTGATGGCGGTTTCGGTGGTGTTGCGGCCGCCCCGCGTCATGTCCTGAGCGCCGTCCCACGGCTTGACCGGCCCCCGGCGATCTGGGTTAGCTTGTCCCTAAGATGGTCACGGACTGTGGCCCGGTGTTTGTTAATTTTGGGAGAGCCAAGGCCGTGGTAGCACCGACACACCCCGACCCGTCGTGCGCGATGGCTCATGGTGACCTGCCTCCAGAGGTGGGTCCGCGCCGCCTCGTGTGCGTATTCGTGACGCCGGTAACCGAGTTTCTGCTCCACTTCGGGCGGGATCTCGGCTACGAAACGATAATGATGGATCCCGATTCGGGGCGACTCGCCTGGGCGGAGTGGCGTTACGCCGACCAGGTCTACTCGGTGCCGACGGCAGAATTTGTCGACCGGACCACGGATGTCGTGGTGACCGACCACGACCGGGAGGAGCTCGGGCCGACGCTGGAGTCGTTCCTGCGCCTGCCAGCCCGCTACATCGGGGTCATGGGCAGCATGCGGCACTCGGCCCCGCACATCGAGGCGCTGCGCAAGCTCGGGGTTCCGGACGAGGTGATCGGTAGGATCCGCCGACCATTAGGGCTCAACATCGGTTCCCAGACACCCGCCGAGATCGCCCTGTCCACCCTGGCCGGCCTGATCGCCGACCGCAACCGCCGTCCGGGCGGCTTCGCCTTCTGAGCGCTCGGCTGCGCGCCGGTGCGTTAAGCAGGGTCCCTTCCTATCTGTTTCGGCCTAGGTGGGTCCCCTGTTAATACGTCAATGATGGGCCGTTCGACGAGGCGCGCCTGGTAGGTCCGTTCGATGGCTCGCAGCACACGCCGGGGCTCGCGGCGAATCTCAGCCGGCGTGAAGTGCAGGACGATGATTCCGTACTGACTCAGCAAGTTGTGCCGGCTCAATGTCCGCCGCCAGTCGTACTTTCGCCGCACCCCGTGAGGCACCAGAACGTGCACCTTGTCGGTTGAGGGTGCTTGGCGGAACCCGTACCAGTGCAAGACCATCAGCCCGGTCAGCTGCGCCCCGGGGCCGCAGAAGAGCGCAGCCGCGATCCGCCGCGCTTCTTCCGTCAGTGGCTTCAGGCTGAGGCGGTACACACCAGTGAGGACGCGCTGCCATTTACCCCTTCGAATGTTCCGGTACACGGTCATGTCATCGATGCCAGCCGCCAGCAGCTGGCTGCGCGCGACGAGATCCTGCTGCCGATCAAGTACGCTCGTGAGACTTGGCCGCGACTGGGTGTGAAGCACGTCAATAGGTTGTCTTGCCTTCGACCGCGCCGCGAGACCGTATTCCTAACCTGTGGATAACCGGGGTCGTCGTTTCACGCGCCGCGGTTAGGAGGGGACCCTTCCTCTACAGAACACGTTAAGAAGGGGACCCTGCTTAACAACCCGCGTGGTCAACCACCGGCGCCGCGGTCAGCAGCCGGGGAGGCGCTCGCAGAGGTACGACTCCAGGGACTCAAGCGGTACCCGGTCCTGAACCATGGTGTCCCGGTCCCGAACGGTCACAGCGTTGTCGTCGAGGGTGTCGAAGTCGACCGTGACACAGAACGGCGTACCGATTTCGTCCTGACGCCGGTACCGGCGGCCGATCGCCTGGGCATCGTCGAACTCCACGATCCAGCGCTTGCGCAGACTGGCGGCGACGTCCTTGGCCCGGGGCGAAAGCTGCTCGTTGCGGGACAAGGGAAGCACGGCGACCTTGACCGGCGCGAGCCTCGGATCGAAGCGCATGACGGTCCGCTTGTCCACGCCACCCTTGGTGTTCGGGGCCTCGTCCTCGTCGTAGGCGTCGAGCATGAACGCAAGCACGGCACGGGTCAGACCGGCCGCCGGCTCGATGACGAACGGCACCCAGCGCTCGGACTTGTCAGGGTCGAAATAGGACAGATCAACACCACTGTGCGTGGAGTGCGTCGTGAGGTCGAAGTCCGTACGGTTGGCAATGCCTTCGAGCTCGGAGAAGTCCGTCCCGCCGAACTGGAACCGGTACTCGATGTCGACGGTCCGCTTTGAGTAATGGGACAGCTTCTCCTTCGGGTGCTCGAAGAAGCGCATGTTCTCCGGCTTCAGGCCGAGGCCGACGTACCAGTTCCACCGCTCCTGCAGCCAGTACTCGTGCCACTGTTCGTCCGTGCCCGGCTCTACGAAATACTCCATCTCCATCTGTTCGAACTCGCGCGTACGAAAGATGAAATTGCCCGGCGTGATTTCGTTGCGGAAGCTCTTGCCGACCTGGGCGATACCGAACGGCGGCTTCTTGCGGGCCGACGTTTCGACGTTTCGGTAGTTGACGAAGATGCCCTGCGCGGTCTCCGGCCGCAGATAGTGCAGGCCCTCTTCGTTGTCGACTGGGCCGAGGTAGGTCTTCATGAGGCCGTTGAACATCCGCGGCTCACTGAAGGTGCCCTTGTTACCGCAGTTGGGGCAGTTCACGTCCTGCAGCGAGGCCGGAGGCTTGCCGTGCTTGGCCTCGTACGCCTCCTCGAGATGGTCGGACCGGAACCGCTTGTGGCAGGAGGCGCATTCCGTCAGCGGGTCGACGAACGCCTCGAGGTGTCCGGAGGCCAGCCACACATCCTTGGCGAGGATCACCGCCGAGTCGATGCCGACGATGTCGTCGCGAAGCTGCACCATCGATCGCCACCACTGGCGACGGATGTTCTCCTTCAACTCCACGCCGAGTGGACCGTAGTCCCACGCCGACCGGGTCCCGCCGTAGATTTCACTCGACGGAAAAACAAAGCCCCGGCGCTTGGCCAGGCTGACGATCGTGTCGATACGGTCGGCGGGCATGGGAACGCGAACCTCCAAGGTCGCCGCCGGCTGGCTGTCGGCGGTTGCGGTCAATATGTGTCAGACGGGCCAGCATTCGCAACGAGGTTAATCCTCTTGGCCGCAGACCTCGACGGCGCCCGTCGTGCCGTCCTGCTCCATGATGTAGGCGATCGAATCGGTAGTGCCGTTCGCGTAGTTAAGGGTCGCCGGAACCCGGATCTGATCCGAGAGTTCGGCGCTGCCCACCGTGAACGAGCTCACACGCGGTGCGTCCAACTGGGTATTGACGAAGCTCGCTTCCGAGACGCGGGCCTGCTCCCGGTCGCAGAGCAGCGCGTACGCCTGCGTGTATTTCTCATCACGAAGGGCGGTCAGGTACTTGGTGACGGTCGCCTCCGCCTCGTCACGGACCACCTGGGTGCCGAGAACCACGAGCCCGCCGAGCGCGACCAACCCGCCGACGCACACCAGCACCGCGAAGCCGGTCGCCAATCCGATCGCGACCCACCGGCGCTGCCGCGTCCCGTCCGTCGGCGGAGCCACGAACGGCGGTTGCACTCCGGGACCGGCCGGCGGCGGCGGTACGGCCGGTACGGCGGGTGGCGCCGGAACGCCACTGTCAGTGCTCATGAACGCGAGCCTAGCGACCGGTCGCTGTCGAGCACCCGGCTCGGCGCCCCAGGCTCGGCGATCGCGAGCGGCTCGAATGCCGACGCTTCCGGCAGCGCCCGTGACAGCAGCGGCGTCGCCCCCGCCTTTACCTCGTACGAACCCAGCGCACGCCGGTACGCGCCGACCGACTCCCATTCGGTCACCAGGCACCAAAGTTCGGGTTGGTCATACGCCCGGGCGACCTGCCCGCGCCGGTATCCGGGCCGGGCGGCGAGCAGGTCCAGCACCTCCTGTGCCTGCGCGAGAAAGGCGTCGTCGGTCGCCTCGAACCGCAGTACCACCAGCACGCCCGCTACGGTAGTCCTGATGCGACCGGACGAGGAGACCATGCCCAACCTGTTGACCAGGCTCTCTCGGCTCGACCGGACCAAGGTCTTTCTTGGCACCCTGGCCGTCGGCCTGCTGGCGCTGTTTCTTCCGGGAGCCTGGGGCGCGCTGCTGCTCTACGCCGTGGTCGCCGCCTTAGCGGCCCTGCTCGCTCAGACCTGGCACGTCACCCCACCGGCCATGCGGATCTTCCGTCTGCTGGTGCTGGCCGGTCTTGCGGTGATCGCCACGACCAAGATCACTTAGCACTGACGGTCACAGTGCCGGCAGCGGCGGGAGAACCCGGCCCTTCTCGTACGCCGTCACCTGGTCGATCCGTCGTATGTGCCGGGGGTCTTCGGAGAACGGGGTGTCCAGGAACGTCGTCGTGATCACCCATGCCTCCTCAGGGGCAAGAATCCGGGCGCCGATCGCGACCACGTTGGCGTCATTGTGCTGCCGGGCCAACCGCGCGACCTCCTCGCTCCAGGCCAGCGCCGCCCGGGTCCCGGGCACCTTGTTCGCGGCGATCTGCTCGCCGTTACCCGAGCCGCCTATGACGATGCCGAGGCTGCCCGGGTCGGCGACGACACGGGCCGCCGTATGCAGGCAGAACGGCGGGTAGTCGTCCTCGGGGTCCAATGCCACCGGACCGATGTCGACGGGGTCGTCACCGCGGCCGGAGAGGCGCCCGATCAGGTACTGCTTCAGCTCAAGCCCGGCATGGTCGGAGCCCAGGTATACCCGCATCCGTGCAGTGTGTCAGCCCGACGTGTGCCGTGCGCGACGCCCCTCGCCGCGCGAGAAAGGGCACCTTTATGGCCAGAAAAACGTTTGTGGGGACTTCCTTGCACTTCACTCGGCGCTGAGGTCGGCCAGGACGAGGCCGCCTCGGGCCTTGGGGGTGAACCAGGTCGACTTGCGCGGCATTTTCTGCCGAGCGAGGTTCACGGCTACGAATTCGTCCACTGTGACCGGTGCGATCAGGATCGCGAGGTCGGCCCGGCCAGCGTCCACTTCGGAGACCAGCCAACTCGGCGGGTAGTCGCCGCCGACGTAGACGATCCGCTTGTCCCCGGGCTCCAGTCCGAGCGTGTCGCCAAGCACCAGTCGCTCGACAACGGCGTGGTCCATTCGGTCCACGATGGAGTCCGCGGCCACGGTGGGAAGGCGGACGGCGTACGCCTGCGCCGGTCCGTATAGGACCACCGTCCCGGCGGGTGGGATACCCGGTGTCGTCTTCGCCACATCGGCGCCGGCCGCCGTGAGCCGCTCAAGCACATCGGCGAACGGCACCGGTGAATGCACCACGAGCCGGTGGTACGGCGCGATGATCACCGACGCTGGCGTCGTGATCACGGCGAGGAAACGGGTGAGCCCACCGATCTGGGCGGCCAGGCTGCGGTGGTTGCCGTCCGCGACGACCAGCTCACCGTGCTCCGCGAGTGCGATGAGGGTGGCCGCACGAGGGTCCGACGCCGGTAGCGGCCAGACCGCATGCGCCCGACCCACGTGGTCGGTGTCGGTCACCGCCGGTAGCCCGGCCGACTCGACCGCGGCCCGCAACTCCTTGTGCAGCGCGTCGCTGCCGGTCTGCAGTAACAGGACCGGGGATAGCAGATGCTTGGTGGCCTCCGCCAGCGCCACCCGCTCGCGGACCTTGTCAATGAATACGTCCTCGTTACGGATCACCCGACCCGGCTCATCGGCCGACGTGGAGATCTGATCGGTATCGACCATCGCGAACAAGCCGTAGGCCGCCTCGTCTGGACGCCCCGGCTCCTCGATGCGGTACAGGACCACGACGTCATCGGCGGGCACGTAACTGCCGTCGGCGCGCTGCCGGGTCACCCGGGCCACCGCGTCCGGCAACGCATCGGTGAAACTCTTGCCAAGGCTGTCCGGTGCCCGGTGGGGCATCTCGATCGCGAGCGCGCTCCCCGGGTTGGCCGCGACGATCTCTGTGATCTCGGCGTCATCGGCGAACTCGTCGTAGTTGCGGGCGCCTGTCCCACCAGTTGAGAGCCAGGCCCGGGCAATGGGATGAACCACTGTCATGTCGCGAACCTAACCAGCGACGCCAGCCGGGCGAAGCCCGGGGTGGCTGTCCAGGCTTGGATCTCCCGCACCCGTACCGTGTGGTCCGCCGCCGGACCACTGTGGACCGCCTCGGCGAAGATCACTCGGGTGATGGCATCCGGGTGGCCGTGGTACAGCGCGGCCACCCGGTCCGCCGACAGCTCGCCGGCGTGCAACGGCAGGACGAGATGTCCACACGCGTGCGCCAAGAGCGCCTCGAGCTCGTCCTGTGAAAGATCCACGACGCTGCGCTCGGCGATGCGCACTGCCCCGGGCGCATGGGCGTGGCCCGGCCGCTCGGAGACGTACACCAGTGGACGTCGCAGGCCGAGGACCGCACAGATGCGGTCGACAATGACCTGGACGTCGTACCGATCGAGTAGACGGCCATCGATGGTGGAGCCAGGATCGCAGGCGGACCGAGCAGCCGTTTCCAAGGGGTGCACCAGATCGCCAGCCGGAAAGGTCACCGGCAGACAGTAGTGGCGGCGCGCGCTCCGCCCCAGGAGCCACGCTCAGGTGAACACCGGACGCCGATCGCGGCTGCGTTTGAGTTCGAAGAAGCCGTCGATACTCGTCACGGCGAGCACGCCGTCCCAAAGCTGACCGGCCGCGGCGCCGCGCGGGATCGGCGTGACCACGGGACCGAAGAACGCGACCGGCTCGGCGCCCTCCCGCTGGATGTGCAGTACCGGTGTGCCGACGTCGGTGCCGACCGGAGCCATCCCCGCGTCGTGGCTGTCGCGCAACTGCCGGTCGAAGGCATCGGACTCGGCCGCGTCGGCGAGCTGCGGGTCGAGCCCTACCTCGTCAAGCGCGCCGAGCAGCATGTCCCGGCCCAGTCCCGCCTGGCCGGCGTGCACGCGTTCGCCCATCGCACCGTAGAGCGGGCGGACCACATTCGGTCCGTGGGTCACCTCGGCCGCGATGAGGACGCGCGCCGGCCCCCACACGCGGGTCATGCGCAGCCGGTAGTCCTCGGGAAGGTCGCGCCCCTCGTTGAGTACGCCGAGGCTCATGACGTGGAACCGAACCGCGACGTCGCGCACCCGTTCCACCTCGAGCAGCCAGCGGGACGTGATCCACGCCCACGGACAGGACGGGTCCACCCAGAGATCGACATCGGTCATGGCAACTCTCCGATCAGGTGCCACCGGGATACCGGCCCTTACCGATAATCCATCAACGTCAGCCTTTCGACCAGGTTGACCTGGGGTCCGCCCACCAATCTCGACACGCATGACAAACTCGAAGCCAACCCGCCGACCCGAGCGGGCTCTCGTTCGTGTTGGCCACAAACCGGCCAGCCGACAGCCGGATGGAGACAACCTGTGGCCGGAGTGCGCAACCTAACCCAGGTCGAGGCAGCCGAGCGCGCTCGGCTGCTCAACGTGACGGCCTACGACATCACGCTGGACCTCACGGACGGCACCGGAGGCCCCGGCGAGGGCACGTTCCGCTCGATCTCGGAGATCCGGTTCAGCTGCGCCGAGCCGGGCGCCTCCACCTTCCTCGAGGCGGCGGCCGACCGGCTGCGCACCGTCCGCCTCAACAACGTCGACATCGACACGTCGGGCTGGTCGGCCGAGAAGGGCCTGCCGGTTTCCGGGCTCGCGGCCGAGAACGTGTTGGTGATCGACGGGGACTTCCCGTACTCCTCGTCCGGCCAGGGACTTCACCGCAGCTTCGACCCCGTGGACAAGGAGGTCTACCTCTACAGCCAGTTCGAGACCGCGGACGCACAGCGGGTGTTCGGCTGCTTCGACCAACCGGATCTTAAGAGCGTCTACACCTGGCACGTGACCGCGCCCGCGCATTGGCGGGTCGTTTCCAACGCCTGCATCGAGCGCACCGAGCCGGGCCCGATCGAGGGCACGATGGTGGTCCACTTCGAGCAGTCGGTCCGGATGAGCACCTACGTCACTGCCCTGTGCGCCGGCCCGTACCACGAGGTCCGCGAGACGCATGACGGCATCGACCTGGGCTTGTTCGTCCGGCAGTCGATGAAGCAGTACCTGGACGCCGATGACCTGTTCCTGGTGACGAAGCAGGGATTCGACTTCTTCCACGACCAGTTCGGTGTGCGGTATCCGCTGCCCAAGTACGACCAGCTCTGGGTGCCCGACTTCAACGCCGGCGCGATGGAGAACTTCGGCTGCGTGACGCACGCCGAGTCGCACTACATCTTCCGATCGCACGTGACCGACTTCGAGTTCGAGCAACGCGCCAACACGATCCTGCACGAGATGGCGCACATGTGGTTCGGCGACCTGGTCACGATGCGTTGGTGGGACGACCTGTGGCTCAACGAGTCGTTCGCCGAGTGGGCCTCGCACTGGTGCAACACGAAGGCCACCCGGTTCACCGATGCCTGGACTACGTTCCTGTCGATCCGCAAGAACTGGGGTTACCGGCAGGATCAGCTCGTGTCGACCCACCCGGTCTACTGCGAGATGCCCGACGTCGACGCGGTCGAGGTCAACTTCGACGGGATCACCTACGCCAAGGGCGCGTCCGTGATCAAGCAGCTCGTCGCCTACGTCGGCATCGATGAGTTCGTTACGGGTCTGCGCGCCTATTTCAACGCTCACGCCTGGGGCAACGCCACGTTCGACGACCTGCTCTCTGCGCTGGAGGCGGCATCCGGCCGGGAGTTGCGCTCCTTCGCCGCGCAGTGGCTGGAGACGGCTCAGGTCAACACGATCCGGCCTCAGATCCAGATTGGACCCGACGGCACGTACGCCGATGTCGCCGTGCTGCAGGAGGCCCCGGCCGACTACCCGACCCTGCGTACCCACCGGATAGGCGTCGGCCTCTACGACGTGCGGGGCGATTCGCTGGTACGGCGGCAGCTGCACGAGGTCGACATCTCGGGCGAGCGCACCCCGCTGCCGAAGCTGGTCGGGAAGAAGGCCGCCGACGTACTGCTGCTCAACGACGAGGACCTGTCCTACACCAAGCTCCGACTCGACCCGCGTTCGATGTCCACAGTGGTGAGTCACGTCGCCGGTTTCGAGTCGTCGTTGTCGCGGGCTCTATGTTGGGCCGCCGCCTGGGACATGACCCGGGACGCGGAGATGGCGGCGCGCGACTACGTGGCGCTGGTCTGTGCCGGACTCGCCGATGAGACGGACATCACGCTGGTGACCGCGACGCTGCGGCAAGCGCAAGTCGCCATCGCGCAGTACGCCGACCCGGCCTGGACCGCTGCCGGCTGGGCGATGCTGGCCGACAGCGCTCAGGCGGCTCTCGCGGCAGCCGATCCAGGCGGCGGCTTCCAGCTCGTCTGGGCCCGGGCCTTCAACTCCTCCGCCCGCCGGCCAGAAGACCTCGCCGGGCTGCGCGGTTGGCTCGAGGGCGTCGACGTACCAACGGGTCTGGCCGTCGACACGGAGCTACGCTGGTCACTACTGTCCACATTGGTCGCTCATGGGGCGGCCAGTCCGGCCGAGATCGAGGAGGAGCTCAACCGCGACCGTACGGCCAGCGGTGAACGGCAGGCCGCCCTGGCCCACGCACTCGTACCGACGGCCGAGTCCAAGGCCGAGACGTGGCGGCGGCTCAGCAGCGATGAGAAGCTGCCGAACTGGTTGCAGCGCTCGCTCCTGCAGGGCTTCCACCACCCGTCGCAGCTGTCGCTGACGGAGCCGTACCGAGCGAAGTTCTTCGATGTCGTCGACGAGATCTGGGCGGTCCGGGACAACGAACCCGCGCAGGAATTCGTCTACTTCGCCTACCCCGGCTGCACGTTTCCACCGACACCGTCGCCCTGACCGATGCCTGGCTGGCCGTCGAGGGACACCCGGCGCCCCTGCGCCGGCTCGTGGCCGAGGGCAAGGACGGAGTGCTTCGCGCCTTGGCAGCCCGGGCGAAAGACGCCGCCACGGCCTGACGCCGCCACGGGGCGGGCCCGGTTAGATCAGGTCGTCGCAGGAGGTCTCGTCGGGCAGCAATGGCCGGAAGTCGACCAGGAAGCGACGTACACCCGAGGTCCACGGTGTCAGTTCGGTAGCGGTCGCGGCGGCGTCGATGACCGTCCTGCCGTCGGCTCCCGTGACCGTGAGGCACCCGAACCCGCGGATGAGACCGATGGGTTCGCCGGGCAGAGTCGGGCCGGGCCAGGCCCGTTCCGGCTGCCCCGGTTCGTTCGCCGAGGCCGATCCGGTCTGCTCCTGCGAGACCGCGGCGAGGGCAGCTGGCTCGTAGGGCTGCTCGGCGCCTAGTTCCGGGCCGACGGTTTTCGGTAGATCCCTGAGGTCGTCGACCAGTTCCTGGAGCGTGCGGCGGGCCGATCGCTGGGCGTCGGTAAGGCCGTCGTGGGCGTCGATGAAGCCCAACGCGTAAACGTCTGTGACCAAGGTGCCGCTGTCGGTGAGCACGGTGATCCGGGTTCCGGGTGCGTCATAGATGTTCGGTTGTCCATAGTCGATGGCGCGGCCCACGTTATGGTCGAGAGCGCGCGTCACGAGCGCGTTCACGCCGGCCAGGCTGATCCGGTGTATCACGACGTTGGGCAGGGCGGGCTTCGGGTCGATCGCGATCTGCGGACCCTCGGTGATCGCGCGTCCGTCGCCGTACACGCTCAGGATCGGCAATTGGGTCAGGAAGTACTCGGGCATGAAACCATGCACGACTTCGACCCGGAGCACGAGGTCATCGGGGCGGTACGTGGCCAGACCGGGACGGGGACTGGTGTCCGGACTGCCGGTGGGATCGACGGTGGATCCGGGGCCAGCCGGTGAGGGTGTGGCACAGCCGGTGATCAATGCGAGGAGGGCGAGCGACGCCACGCCCCAGGAGTAGCGATGCCGATGCGAGCCGTGATGCGTCATGCGCGTGGGACGACTGGCCGGCCACACCGGGTTCCGGGTGAAAACTGTCGGGTTTCTGGGGCGACGCGCCGTGAAGGGTCGGGAGGGGCCCGGCGTGCCGCGGTCAGGGCGGCATGTTCTCTCCTGACTCGACACCCACACAGGCGTAGTTACTCCTGTGTGGGTGTCGACTCAGAAAGAGACATGCTCTCCGGACGGGTGCGGTCAGCCGCGACCGGCGTGCTCGGCGAGTTGGGCGAGACCGGCCACGACTCCGCCACCCAGGTCGCCCCCGGCGAACGCCGCCGACATCGACAACGCGGCCAGCTTCGAGTCCCGGTCGAGCACCCGCCGACGAGCGCGGGATCCAGTCACGATCTCAAGCACCCGCTGGTTCGGCGAGATGGCGACCAGGACGCTGTTGTCCGGGTCGGTCAGCCGACCGTGAAGCAGCTCGGCGGTCTCCCGTGAACCCTCCCCGAGCTCTCCGATGTAGACACTGAACGTCAGCCCGGTCGACGCGTCCGCGAGCCGGAGGGCCTCGTCGACGCGCAGGAGCGCACGGGTCGACAAGGGTCCGTCGATGACTTCCGGGTTCCACGTGGGATGCGCGCTATGCGGCTTGGTGCCTTGCGCGGCGACCTCGACGTCCCGATCCGCCGTCGGAGCCGATGCCAGTTCACCAGCGGTCACTGGCGCCTCCCGTCTCCCTCGGGCGTGCGATGCGCCCAGCCTGCGGGCCAACGGTCAATGGCCGGGCGATGCCGGCTCGAGACTGCCTTTCCGGCGCGGACAGGAACCAGACCGGCGCGAACGAGAACGGCCGACCGGGCCGGTACCGCTTGCTGCGCCGCGTCCCGCCCATGAAGACGAGCGCCGCCACGATCAGCCCGAAGCCGACCGCGATGCCAATGAGGATCAGCAGCAACCGGGTGAACTCTGCGCTCAACTCCGCTGCCTCCCAACGCACAACACGCAACCGCTGCGACACGATACCGATGTTGACCGCAATCACGGTAGCGGTGTCCCGCTGGCGTACCACACCTGGGGGTGCCGATCCATCCATGGTCGGGTGGCCTCCAGCCAGGCCGACACTGCCACCAGCAGCGCGTCGGCACCAGGCGCGGCGGCCAGCATCACGCCGATGGGGGCGCCGTCGGCGGTGCTGCCCCACGGGAGCGACACCGCCGGCTGACCCGTGAGGTTGTACGCCGCACAGTAAGGCGAGAACCTCGCCTGCCGATCGAAGTCCTCGGCCGGACTGTCGGCGCCGCTGAAGAACCCGACCGGGGCCTGGGCCCGGGCGAGCGTCGGGCTTAGCAGCACGTCATAGGTCGCGGCGCGGGCATGCCGCCGTACCTGGACCTGCAGCGCCGCCATCGCCTGCACGAGTTGCTCGGGCGAGGTTGCCCGACCCCGTTCGCGCAACCACCGGGTAAGCGGCAAAAGCAACTCTTCCTTGTCCGGCGGTACGGGTGAGAGAGACAGCACACCCCACAGCACCAGAAAGTGATCCCCCGCGTCGGTGCCCAGAGGCGCGTCGACGTCGAACACATCGCAGCCGAGGGCGACGAGGCAGGCGCTCGCGTCGTCCCAAACCGACATGACATCCGCGTCCGGCTTGGCGTCGGCCAGCATGGGGGTCCGGTACCGGCCCACCCGCAGCGGCCGGCCCGCGGGCAGATACACGTCGGGTCGGCGCGCGGCGTCGAGGAAGCCGGCCGCTGGACGGGCGAGCGTGGGGTAGGGCTCCCCCGCGACCGGCGCCGCCAGGACGTCGAGCAGTGCCGCGGCATCGGCGATCGTACGGGCGATCGGGCCGTTGGTGGGCATGCCGAACCCGCCGTAGCCGAGTGGACCACCGCTGACCAGGCCGCGGCTGGGCTTGTAGCCGACGACGCCGCAAATCGACGCGGGAATGCGCAGGGAACCACCGCCGTCGTTGCCATGGGCCACCGGCACCAGCCCGGCCGCGACAGCGGCGGCCGCGCCGCCGCTCGAACCTCCCGCGGTGCACTCACGGGCCCACGGGTTGCGGGCCGGCGGAGCGACATCGGTTTCGCTGTAGAGGCTGATTCCGAACTCACTTGTCGTGGTTTTGCCGAGGCTGATCAGTCCGGCGTCGCGCATCAGCACGACGACATCAGAGTCCAGGGTCGGCACGTAGTCGGCGAACGCTGCTGAGCCGAAGGTGGTCCGAGTACCCGCCGTCATCGTCAGGTCCTTGATGGCCGTCGGCACTCCGGCCAACTCTCCGGACGGCAACGGTCGCATGGCCTCGGCTCGGGCGAGCTCGGTGGTCACGGTGACGAAGGCACCGAGCGCCTCGCCGTGCGCCTGGATGCGATCGAGGTAGTGCCCAACCAACTCGGACGGGCTCACGTCGCCGGCCCGGACCGCGGCCGCCTGGGCAAGCGCGGTCAGGTCATGCAGCTGCGCCATGTTGTCCTACGGTACGGGTGTGAGCGCCGCGATCCCGACCAGGCACGAAGCCCTGGCCATGGACGCCGCCGATCCGCTGCGCCGCTTCCGGAAGCGGTTCGCGATCGCCGACGACGGGCTGATCTACCTGGACGGCAACTCCCTCGGGCGCCTTCCGGTCGCGACCCGGCGTCGTCTGCGTGCCCTCGTCGACAAGGACTGGGGCATCGAGCTCATTCGTGGCTGGGACCGATGGATCAGCCTCTCGACCGAGGCCGGGGACGTCATCGCGACTCTCATCGACGCGCAACCGGGCGAGGTGGTCGTCGCCGACTCAACGAGCGTGAACCTGTACAAGCTCGCCAGTGCCGCCCTCGACGCCCGCCCCGGGCGCCGGGTGCTCGTGACCGACGACGACAATTTTCCCACCGACCGTTATGTCCTCGCGGGCCTGGCCCATTCCCGTGGCTATGAGCTACGCGTGGTCAAGTCCGATGTGGACAGTGGTGTCTCGACCCAGGCGGTCGTCGCGGCTCTCGACGACGAGGTCGCGCTGGTGTCACTGTCCCATGTGGCCTATCGCTCCGGCGCGATCGCGGACATGATGGCCATCACGGCGTCCGCGCACACCGCAGGCGCGCTCGTGCTCTGGGACCTGTCTCACTCCGTGGGGTCGATAACCGTACCGTTGCATGCCTCTGGCGCCGATCTCGCCGTCGGCTGCACGTACAAACATCTCAACGGCGGGCCGGGCGCACCCGCATTCCTGTTTGTACGGCGGGAGCTGCATCGTGAGCTACGGCAGCCGATCTGGGGCTGGTTCGGCCAGCGCGACCAGTTCGAGATGGGCGCCGACTACAACCCGGTGGACGGCATCGAACGGTTCCTGGTCGGCACGCCATCGGTGCTCGGTGTCGTGTCCGCGCTGGAGGGGGCCAGGTTGACCGCGGAGGCGGGCATCGGGGCGGTGGCGGCGAAGACCCGGGCTCTCACGAGGTACACAGTGTCCCTTGTGGACGCTTGGTTGGCCGATATGGGCTTCCGGCTGGCCTCGCCCCGCGCGGCGGAGCACCGGGGCGCGCACATCTGCCTGTACCACCCGCAGGCCTGGCAGATCTGCCAGGCGCTCAAGGCGGCGGGCGTCATCCCCGACTTCCGTACACCTGACCGATTGCGGCTCGGTTTCGCGCCCCTTTATACCCGGTTCGTCGACATCTATGACGGCCTGGTGAAAGTCCGGGATCTGACGGCCGCAGACACCCATAAGGAGTACCCCACCCAGCGCGCACGCGTGACGTGACATAGAACAGCAACGATATTATCGGGATCAACCGAGTCAACGGTGCACGATGCCACCATGCGGCTGGTTCGGATACTGCTGGCGTCCGCCGCGGCGTTGATCGGTGCCACTGCCTGCTCCGATGCCGTCGCCAATTCTGGAAGCGTCTGGGTCGAGGTCACTCCGGCCAGTGTCGCTCCTGGGTCGGCGGTGACGATCCGCGCGAACTGTGTTGAGAACAGCAGTCCAGCGTCGGTGATGTCGATTGCGTTCGGCACCCTCGCACTGCAACCGACCAATGGCCTGCTGAGCGGACAGGCACTGGTGCCGCCGGATAAGGACAAGGGTAGCTATGACGTTCGGCTGAGTTGCCCGAGCGGATCGAGCGACAACACCACCCTTGTCGTCCTTGGCTCCACACCGACCCAGGTCCCAGCGACCCAGCCCTCCGCGACGCTGGAGGCGGCGACGCTGGGACCGCACACCGGTGGCGGCTTCCTCGCCAACGGCGGCTCCGGCCAGCCCGCCGAACGTGGTCCGCTGGTATGGCTCGGGATTGGACTCGGTTCACTGACCGCCGCGGCCGCGATGACCGTACGGTCGAAGCTGCGCAAGCCCCGCGCCGGCGCGATGTCGGCCGGACACCGTTAGCCGGTGCGCGGACGTCCGTATCTCAAGAACGGGCCGCGGCGCACGGCGGTCCCCGGCGTCGCGATCCTGATCCTTTTTGGAGTCTTCGCGACCGCCTTGGGACTAGGTCAGCTCCTCGGCATCCCACTGCCCTCGTTCTCACTGAACTTCCATGACACCGACTCATCCACCCTTCGACCGTCGCAGCCGACACGGATCTCCATCCCGGTTCTGGGGTTGCGTGCGGCCGTCGTGGACGTGGGCCTCGCCGCAGACGGCAGCATCGCGCCGCCAACCGACGACCCGGCGGGTACGGCGGGCTGGTACAGCCTCGGGCCATCCCCCGGCGAGGCCGGGACGGCAGTGATCGTCGGACACGTCGACACGGCCGACAAGCCGGCGATCTTCCACCGCCTGCGCGAGTTGACCGCGGGGAGGCTCGTCGAGGTGACCCGCAAGGACCGGACGGTGGCAACCTTCACGGTGGAATCCGTGGAGTCCTATCCCAAGACGGCGTTTCCAACCGACCGGATCTTCGCACCGGCCGACGGATCGCGGCTGGCCCTGGTGACCTGCGGCGGAAACTGGATCGGCGGCGAGGTTGGCTACGCCGATAACGTGATCGTCTTCGCCCGCCTCACCTGAGTTTGACGGTGGCGGTCAGGTCGAACCTCGGGTGGCATCAGGCGGTGAGCTCGAGCCACTCCGCCCAGCGCGGGTCAGGCGCCCGGTGCCCGAGCACGCGCCAGGCCGATCCCTTGGGCGCGGCGGGCACGACACTCAGACGCCAACCGAGTTCGGCTGGCGTTTTGTCCCCCTTGGTGTGGTTACACCGGGCACAGGCCGCGACGACGTTCTCCCACAAATGGCCGCCGCCACGGCTGCGCGGAAGAACGTGGTCGATCGTCTCGGCCGTCCCACGGCAGTACGCGCATCGTCCGCCGTCCCGGGCGAAGATCGCGCGCCGGGACAAGCCGACGTACGGCCGGTACGGAACCCGAACGAATCGGGTAAGCCTGACCACCAACGGGATCGGCACCGAAGTCCGTTCGCTGTGCAGAATCCCGTCGCCGTCAGCGATACACACGGCCTTCGCAGACAGGATGAGGATGGCGGCTCGGCGGACTGAAACGACTCCCAACGGCTCGTACGTCGCGTTAAGGACAAGCGCGGACGAGTTCGTTGGGGGTCGTATGTCAGGCATCTCTAGCTCCGCTCACGTGTCCGCGTCCCGTCTTTCGTGACCCTATGGTCCCCGACATCCGCCCTGATGGCGAGCCCCGTTTCGGTTACGGCGGGGTGAAGAGGCGCAAGCACCGCCGGTGCTGTACTAAGGTCCCGTGACCCCCGCGCACCTCGTTGAACCGTCACCGTCGCCAACTCCCCCGTCGTCCGGCTGCCTGAGCAACAGCGTGTGCTCGTACCTCTACGAGCGGACGGGCCTGAACTGGCTCGCCGACACCAGCTACTACGCGCTGATCAAGCCGGCTCGGATCTTGCTGATCATCGTTGCCGCCCTGGTGTTGCGGTACGTCATCCACCGCATGGTCAAGCGGATCACCCGTAGCGCCGGTGCTGATCGACGGCCAGGATTGCTCCACCCACTGCGGGACCGGATGCCGGCCTCGCTCCAGGAGGCCGCCGGACTTCGGTTGGAGCGCCGCACCCAACGGGCCGAGGCACTCGGCTCGGTGCTGCGCAGTCTCGCGTCAGTAACGATCTTCAGCGTCGCGCTGATGATGGTTCTAGCCGAACTCGGGGTGAACCTGGCGCCGCTGTTGGCCAGCGCCGGCATCGCGGGAATCGCGCTTGGCTTCGGCGCGCAGAATCTCGTCAAGGACTTCATCGCTGGCCTGTTCATGCTGCTGGAGGACCAATACGGCGTCGGCGACGTGGTGGAAGTCGGCGAGGTGAGCGGCACCGTCGAGGCGGTGGGACTTCGCATCACAACCATCCGCGACGGCCGCGGCGTGCTCTGGTACCTCCGCAACGGAGAGATCGTTCGAGTGGGCAACCGCAGCCAGGGCTGGGCAATGGTCGTCGTCGACATGCCGGTCGGCTTCGCCGGGGTCGAGGAGGCCACCGAGGTACTGCAGGTCGCCGCCACCGCCTTGGCCGAAGATCCCGAATTCGCCGCCGACCTGCTCCAAGCCCCGGAGGTGCTGGGCATTGAGCAGATCAATCTGGACGGTGCGCTGGTCCGGACCACCGCGAAGACCTCCCCGGAGGCCCAGTGGCGGGTGGGCCGTGAGCTGCGCCGCCGGTTGACCGAGGCGCTGGACTCCGCCGGAATCACCCAACATCTGACGTCGGGTCGCCTGTCCGTTCGACCCCCCACACCCCGTTCGAGCGGGGCCGAACCGTTCGATCATGGCGTCGGCGGCCCCACATAACCGGCCCCACATAAGAGGAGATATGTAGGGCTTTCACTTGTCCTTGGTCGCGGGCTCGCGTCACGCCCCATATCCGGATATCGTCCGTTTGGCCTACTGAGTACGGACGAACGGTGTAGTCCGTCCACATCAGAGGACTCGATGTGACGTTGACCAACCAGGGAGGCTGAGCTCCGAGGAACGAGGAGCGAAGCCGGACTGGCTCGGGCAATACCGCCAGGGAGGGGTGCGTGCGGCACCGCTTGGGCTCGCGACGGTATGACGCTTCCTCGCGACTGCGGCGCTCGCTTCGCTCCCTCCTCGCGCTCGGGGCTGGGGCATCGCCTACGCTCACTCCTCGCGCTTCGCGGACTCGGACGGCGCGCGCGGACCGACCGGCACGATTTCGCGACCTCTTCGCGGTCGGAGAGTTCCGGGCTCTGTACGCCGCGAGCACCCTGTCCTGGCTCGGTGACTACATCGCCCGGGCCGCGATCACCGCGATGGTCTTCGACCAGACCCGGTCCACGGCCGCCACCGCGGCCGCCTTCGCGATCAGCTTCGCTCCGTGGCTGCTCGGCGGCTCTCTGCTCGTCTCGATAGCGGAGCGGTATCCGTACCGGCGGGTCATGGTCTGGTGCGACATCGCCCGCATGGTGATCATGGGCATCGTCGCCGCCCTGGGAACCAGCCTCCCGTTGTTGCCATTGCTCGTGCTGCTCCTGCTCTCTTCGTTGTTCACGCCGCCGTTCGACGCCGCCCGGTCGGCCACCCTGCCGGCCGTGCTGGGCCCCGACCGATACGTCATCGGGGTGGCGCTCAGCACGGCGACCACACCCCCGATCCAGGTGGGCGGTTACTTCCTCGGTGCCTCCCTCGCCGCGATTGATCCTCGTCTGGCGCTGCTGATCAATGCCGCGACGTTCGGCGTGTCAGCGCTTCTGGTGGGGACGCTGGTACGGGCGAGGGAGCCGGGACTGAGCCGGGAGCGACGCACCGGCCTGCTCCGGGAAACCGGCGACGGCTTCCGACTCGTGTTCACCAACCCGGCGTTGCGTGCGCTCGTGCTCATGGTCTTCTGCGGTTCCCTTTTCGCCGTCGTGCCCGAGGGGCTCGGCGCAGCCTGGGCGGCGACTCATCCCAACGGCCTTTCCCGCGCCTGGTCGCAAGGCATCCTCATGGGAGCCGTACCGACCGGGCTCGTTCTCGGATCGCTGACGGTGAGCCGGCTGGTGCCACCGGGCAGACGCCGGGCGTTGCTACGGCCGCTGGCTCTGGCGACCCCGTTGGCGCTCGTGCCAGCGGTAGCCAACCCGCCGATCCTGGTCGTCTCCGGGCTCGCTCTTGTCTCCGGCTTCGCGATCGGTGCCCTGCTGCCGGTGGCGAACGGGGAGTTCGTGCGCGCGCTGCCCGCCGCCTACCGGGCCCGCGCGTTCGGTGTGGTCTCGGGCGGGCTGCAGCTTCTGCAAGGCGCGGCGGTGCTGGCGACCGGCGCGCTGGCCCTGCAACTGGACCTGCCGTTGGTAGTCGGCTTGTGGAGCATCGGCGGGGTGGTGCTCATGATCGGGCTGATCACGAACTGGCCGTCGGCGCGGGCGTTCGAGGAGGCGGGCGCCACGGCGGCGGCCATGGACGCCACCCCGGTGTCCCCAGTCCCAGCCCCAGCCCCGGCTCCGAATCCGTCCCCGGCTGCGGCTCCATCCCCGGCTCGAAGGCCATCGGCGGCCGCGGCTCCGATCCCGGATGCGGCTCCCATTCCGGATGCGGCTCCGATCCCGGATGCGGCTCCGATCCCGGATGCGAAGGCCGCACTGAAGGAATCGACGCCGCGCCGCGGCCTGCTGGCTGTGATCGGCGCCGCACGAAGGCGGACTGGCCCGGGTGAGCCTGGCACCATGGACTCGTGAGCAACCAGGCCGAGCAATCCACAGCAACGTTCTACGACGCCGTCGGCGGTGAGCCGACGTTCCGGCGGCTCGTGGCGACGTTCTACGCCGGCGTGGCAAACGATCCGGTGCTGCGGCCGCTGTACCCGGACGCCGACCTGGGCCCGGCCGAGAATCGGCTGCGGATGTTTCTCGAGCAGTACTGGGGTGGGCCGAACACCTACTCCCAGGAACGGGGTCATCCTCGGCTGCGGATGCGCCATGCCCCGTTCCGGGTCGGGCCGACCGAGCGGGACGCGTGGCTTCACCACATGCGCGCCGCCGTCGACTCGCTGGGACTCGACCCCGCGCATCGGGACACCCTCTGGGAGTATCTCGAGCGGGCCGCCTGGCAAATGGTCAACACGTTCGACGAATAGCCTCCTTCCTCAGAGCTCAGCCTCCCTAGCGGCCTGCAGTTACCCTGGCCGGTGTGACGGACCCTCCTGCCTCGAGCCGGTCTCTGTGGGCGATCCGAATCGTGGCCGTCACCGCGCTGTTGTTGGTCCTCGTCGGATGCACACCGGGCAAGCCGACCACGGACCCGTCCGCGAGTGTGACCCAGTCCGCCGCTCCCGACGCTGAACTTGACGTCGAAGCTGGTCGATCAATACCGGTGCGCGACCCGGTCTATCCGGACTACGGCAACACCTCGCTTGACGTGCTCGCGTACCAGCTCGTCCTCGACTGGGACGCCGATGCCCGGGAGCTGACCGGCGCCGCCACGCTGACGATCCGCGCCGCGACTTCGGTCACCGATCTGCAGCTGGACTTCTCCAAGGCGTACACAGTGGACAGTGTCGCGATCGACGGCGCCGAGACGACCTCGACCTGGCAGGGCAACGATCTCACCGTGCCGAAGCAACTCGCCGCCGACGCCCGCACCACGTTGGTCGTGAAGTACCACGGCCGGCCTACTCCGGTGCCCATGCCGTCGGAGCGCGGTGACTTCGACGAGGGCGTCGGGCTGCGCGTCACATCGGGCGGCGAGGCCTGGACGATGCAGGAGCCGTACGGCGCCTCGACCTGGTACCCGGCGAACGACACGCCGTGGGACGAGGCCGTGTACGACGTGAAGGCCACGGTGCCGGACGGCTGGTCGGCCGTGGCCCACGGCAAGCTGCTCGGCATCCAGGACGGTCCCGGTGGCGGCGACGACACCTTCCACTGGCGTTCGACCGACCCCGTCGCGGCCTACCTCGCGACGCTGGCGCTTGGCCGGTACACGAAGATCGCGGACATCGGCGACGGCAAGCTGCCCTTGACCTACTGGCTCCGGACCGGCCGCGACGAGCAGTACGAACCGGTCGTTCGGCGCACCCCGGACCTGCTCAGCTGGCTGGCCGAGCGGTTCGGTCCATACCCGTTCCCGTCAGCCGGTGTGGTCTTGGTCGACTCGGAGTCGGCAATGGAGACCCAGCAGATGGTGACCTTGGGCGTCGCGCACGGCGCGCCGGATCTGGACTTCATGACCGAGGTGCTGCTGCACGAGTACGCGCACCAATGGTTCGGCGACGCCGTCACGCCGACGGACTGGAACGGGGTATGGCTTAACGAGGGCTGGGCCATGTACTGCGAGATGCTCTGGACCATCGACCAGGGTTACTTGTCGGACTCCGACTGGGTCACCTGGGCGCGCGCGGAGGACGCTTCCTCGCGACCGGTCGCCGGACCACCGGGGCACCCCGACCCGAACCACTTCGCCGAGACAAACGTGTACGCCGGGCCTGCCATGTTGCTACGCGCGATCCACAAGGCGATGGGCGACGCGGCGTTCTTCGCCATGGGCCGCGACTGGGTGCAGCGCAACCGAAACACTCAGGTCGACCGGGCCAAGTTCACCGAGTTCGTGAATGAGCACGCGGGGCGGGACTTCACCGCACTGATCAACAGCTGGCTGGATTCGCCGACGACACCCCCGGCCTGACCCGCCAGCCCACTAATGACTTCGAGGGCACCCGAGGAGGTTGGGGTGCCCTCGAAGCAGCTTCTAGGGGGCGTGTGCGCGCGTGGGAGCCCTAGAAGCGTTGGCGGACGGACCTACAGCAGGCCGCCGTCGTCGTAGAGCCAGTCGACGAATGCGCTGGTCACCGCGGCGGCGCAGTCGAGCATCTCGTCGAGCAGAGGATCGTGCACACCGGCGAGGAGCGGCACCTGGATCTCGGCGTAGATCGGGAGCATGCCCCGCTCGGTCGCGTCTCCGATGTACGCCTTGCAGAACCGGCGGGTGTGGTTCCATTCGTTGACCACGCGGTAGGCCCGGTCGGCCCAGTCGGGCGACACGGTGCCGTGCGGGCGGCCACGCATGACGAGGATCTCGTCGTCGGGGCCCTCGAGAGCGAAGAGCACGGCGTGCCGTTCCCACATCGCAAGGAGGCTGCCGTCGTTGTCGGTCAGGTACCTGATCTCCAGCCGGTCCAGCGCATCAGAAATGCGCTTCATGGTGACCGGTCGCGCCGTGGCGTCGGCGACCCGCTGGAGCGGCATGTCGAGCTTGGCCACTGGTTCCGCGCCCGAGACGGACGTCGCTTCGCTGGTCGCGACGGAACTGCCGATCAGCTCGGCGAGGGTCGCGGTCGTCAGCACATCCGTGTCACGGGCTCGCGATCGCGCTCGCTGCCCACCCCACAAAGGCCACCAAGCCATCGGCCTCGGCCCTCCATCCCATAGCCCCCGGTCGGACGGTGGACCACGACCTGCCTGGTCCGACTGCCGACGCTATCCGGATTTGCCTGCTCACCCGGCGAGGGAACGCTGAGGCGAGCTATTCGTATGAACCGACATCATCTGAACGTGCCGGGTGTCGCGTCAACCCCTCAGCCCAATCGGAGGGGCGAACTAGGACGATACCAGGCTGAACCGTGCAAACAATCGATACCTATCCATCCAATGGCGAGTCTCACTGTAACCGACTTATCCCCATACGAATCTGTAATGAGGCCGTCGCTATGCGTGACTTTGCCCAGGAAGCCCATCCGCGCGACGGCTTGCACCATCCGCTGCGGTACCTCGACCCGATCGCCATCGTCGGTCATCACTACGATCGCGACGTGGTCGAGCAGGGCGTCGCGGACCAACCGCTCCCCCACGACCCGACCCCCGACGCCCTCGGTCGCGGCGGCGCGCAGCGTACGCGACGCGGCCGCCGCGAGCCGGACCACATCCGCCGCCGGGATCGTCTCGACCACGCGGCCCGCGGATGAGGGCAGTGGCCACCGCCAAGCCGCGTCCCGCTTGGACAGTCCCGCCCCGCCGCGATCCAGCGCCGCCAGCAGCTCCGAGCCGGCGACGGTGACATCAGCGGGAGGCGCGCCGGTCAAACTCCGGGCGACCAACACCCGGAACGGGAGCATGGCCCACATCTGGCCGGCGGTGTCCACGGGGCGTAGCCGTACCAGCGCCGAAGGGTCCAGTCGCAACAGCCGGGTGAGGAAGCCCCCGACGTCGGCCCGGTCGGCCTCGCCGATCACCTCACGGCATCCAGTCGGCGAGGAAGGCCCGCTCCGCGTCGCTGATGCGTCGAGGGTATTGCCCCTCGAGGTTGAACGGGACGCAGACCGATCGCGCCCGGGACGCGAGCACGTCCCGGTCGATCAACTCATAGGCGACCGTGAAGCGACTCGCCCTGATCTCCTCCACCCATAGCTCGATGCGGACCGGATCGCCGTAATCGATGGGCTTGAGGTAATCGACCTCGTGCCGAGCGATCACGATGCCGTCCTCAAAGGACGTCAGACCGAGCTGACGGGCGGCCGCGAAGAACAGGGCGACCCGCGCCTCCTCATAGAGAGTAAGGAAGCGGGCGTTGTTGACGTGGCCGTAGACGTCCATATCGGACCATCGCAGGGCCGAGTGGTGAATGAAGCGCACGAGGACCGACCTAGTCGCGGGTGAGCTTGCGGTAGGTCACCCGGTGCGGACGGGCGGCGTCCACGCCGAGACGGTCCACTTTGTTCTTCTCGTACGCCTCGAAGTTCCCCTCGAACCAGAACCACCGCGCGGGGTCCTCGTCGTCACCCTCCCAGGCGAGGATGTGAGTCGCGACCCGGTCGAGGAACATCCGGTCGTGCGAGATGACCACGGCACAGCCCGGGAACTCCAGCAGAGCGTTCTCCAAAGAGGACAGCGTCTCCACGTCGAGGTCATTTGTGGGCTCGTCCAGCAGGATCACATTGCCGCCGATCTTCAGGGTGAGCGCCAGGTTGAGTCGGTTGCGCTCCCCTCCGGAGAGCACCCCGGTCGGCTTCTGCTGGTCGGGTCCCTTGAAACCGAACGCCGCGACGTACGCCCGGGACGGCATCTCGACCTTGCCCACCATCAGATGGTCGAGCCCGTCGGAGACGACCTCCCACACTGTCTTGTGTGGATCGAGGCCCGCCCGGGCTTGGTCCACATAGGACAGTTGTACGGTCTCGCCGACCCGGACCGTGCCGGCGTCCGGCTTCTCCAGCCCGACAATGGTCTTGAACAGGGTGGTCTTGCCGACCCCGTTCGGGCCGATGATGCCGACGATTCCGTTGCGGGGCAACGAGAACGACAGGTTCCTGATCAGGACCCGGTCCCCGAACCCCTTCTGCAGCCCATTGGCCTCGATCACCGTGTTACCGAGCCGGGGGCCGGGCGGGATCTGGATCTCCTCGAAGTCGAGCTTGCGGGTCTTCTCCGCGTCGGCGGCCATCTCGTCGTATCGATCCAGCCGCGCGCGCGATTTGGTCTGCCGCGCCCGGGCGTTCGACCGTACCCATTCGAGCTCGTCGGTGAGGCGCTTTTGCAGCTTGGCGTCCTTGCGCCCCTGCACGGCCAGGCGCTGTGCCTTCTTGTCCAGGTAGGTCGAGTAGTTGCCCTCGTACGGATAGGCGCGGCCGCGATCGAGCTCGAGGATCCACTGAGCCACGTTGTCGAGGAAGTACCGGTCGTGGGTGATGGCGACGACCGTACCGGGGTACTTGGCCAGGTGCTGCTCCAGCCAGAGCACGCTCTCGGCGTCGAGGTGGTTGGTCGGCTCGTCGAGCAGCAGCAGGTCGGGCTGCTCGAGCAGGAGCTTGCACAACGCGACTCGGCGCCGCTCGCCACCGGAAAGGGCCTTCACGTCGGCATCCGGGGGCGGGCAGCGCAGTGCGTCCATTGCCTGCTCGAGCCGGGCGTCGATATCCCAGGCGTCGGAGTGGTCGAGCTCCTCCTGCAGCCGTCCCATCTCCTCCATGAGGTCGTCGGAGTAGTCGGTCGCCATCTTCTCGGCGATCTCGTTGAACCGGGCGAGCTTGGCCTTTGTCTCGTGGACCGCCTCCTCGATGTTGCCGAGGACGTCCTTGTCGTCGTTGAGCGGTGGCTCCTGGGCCAGCATGCCAACGGTGTAACCCGGCATGAGCCGGGCGTCGCCGTTGCTGACCTTGTCCTGACCAGCCATGATCCGGAGCAGGCTGGATTTGCCGGCGCCGTTCGGGCCGAGGACGCCGATCTTCGCGCCCGGCAGGAACGACAACGTCACATCGTCGAGCACGACCTTGTCGCCGTGCGCCTTACGCGCCTTGTCGAGCGTGTAGATGTACTGGGCCACGGTGCGGCCATCCCTCATTTCCGTGCGGACCTTCTGTGGCGATCGCCGCCGTCCATTCTCCCAGGCGACTCGGTTCGCTGCCCGGTCAGGGGGAGGAGCGCTCGACCGTGTAGTCGGTCTGGGCGCCGTTCGGCGCGACCAGCGTGAGCTTCTCGCGGCTGACCACGTATTGCGTGACCCGCCCGTCGCGGGAGGGATTCGTGGCGGTGTATGTGGATCCGTTCTGGGTCACGCTGCCGGTGATTGGCGTGCCGAGCAGGATCGTGTAGTCGGACACGGCGGCATTGGCGGGACCCTGCTTGTTGTGTCCCTGGTAGTAGAGGACGCCGTCCGAGTCTTGGCAGATCCAGGCCTCGGCGCCGCTCGTGTTCGGTCGGGACCCGTCGACGTAGAGCACGCGCTCGAGCTTGCCCGGACGCCCGGCCGCCTTCACCGCCTCGACCGTGAAGGCGGGACACGGATCGCGAGTGTCGGAGCTGGTCGATGCGGCAGGACTCGACGAGCGCGGCGGGCCGGCGACCGGATCCGTCGACTGGTCGAGGTAGCGGCGGACGAGGAGGTAGCTGCCCGTTCCGGCGGCGGCCGCCAGTACGATCCCAACCACGATCACGGCCGGACTCAGACGCCGTCGGCGCCGGTACTCGTACACACCCGGCAGGGTTTCATCAATGCGTGTGACCCGCCATAGGCTGAACATGCGCACCAAGCCACTACGCTGTCGGCGGGAACGCCCGTCCCGGGATCTGGGGGTCCATGCTCACATGAGCGCGCCGCTACTGCCTGCGTTGCCGGGGTACGACGACCTGGAGCTGATCGCGCACGGCACCACGGCGCTGGTGTTCCGGGCCATCCAGACCCGGCTCAACCGACCGGTCGCGATCAAAGTGATCACGGTCGACACGGGCGCGGTGCCCGTCAACGCGGAGCGGGAGCTGGCGACGACCGTGGCGCTGTCGAGCCAACCGCACATCGTCTCCATCATCGACACCGGCACGACCGAGGACGAGCGGCCGTACATCGTGATGGAGTACTGCGAGGGCGGTTCGTACGCCCAGATCCTCCGGCAGAGCGGACCGTTGCCCGTCGACGACGTGCTCGAGGTCGGCATCAAGATTGGCGAGGCGTTGCATGCCGCGCACCAGGTCGGCATCGTTCACCGTGACGTCAAGCCATCGAACATCCTGCGCTCTCGGTTCGGACCGGCGCTGACGGATTTTGGCATCGCCCGAGCTCCGGACGAGCTGGGTAGCACCCTCACCCGCGAGATGATGACACCGCATCACGCTTCGCCCGAGGCGCTGCTGCACCAGGCCCAGTCCGGACCGTCCGATATCTACAGTCTCGCGTCGACAATGTGGACACTGCTGGTCGGCCACCCGCCGTTCGTCGATCCGAGCCAGCCACCTATCGACATGTATCTCTTTCGGGATAAGGTCTTGCACGACGAGTTGCCCCCGATACCGCGCGACGACGTGCCCGCATGGCTCGTCGGTGAGCTGAGCAGGGCGATGGCCAAACAGCCCCCGCAGCGACACGGCTCGGCGCTCGAGTTCGCCGATGCTCTGCGGCGAGGCGCCCTCGGACTTTCTCCCGCTGGTACGTCCGGCGTTTCCGTGGACGCGGAACCGAGCCGGGTGGTGGGGCAGGTGCACGTATCGGGCGTGCCCGCCCGGGCCTGGCCGACGCCTGAGCCCATCCCGGTCGCGCCGCCGGCGCCGTCCCATCCGACACCCGTCTCCCGGGCACCTGCATCCCCGGCCCCGGCATCCCCGGCCCCGTTCTCCCCGGCGCCGATCGCGGCATCGACGTCATTGGCATCGGCGTCCGCCGCACCTGCACCCGCTTCTGTAGCACCTCCGTCGGTAGCATCGCCTCGGGATCCACTTCCTTCGATGCCAGACGAACTCGACGACGACGGACCGATCTACCGCCCGGCGCCGGCGCCGCGCGGTGCCCGGCCCGCGCCGCACCACCACCCGCTGAGCGGATCCGAGGAGAGCGCGTCACCGCCCGTCACGGATGAAGGCGGCTGGCTCGGGACGGACAGCGTGAGCGATGCCAGCCGCGGGTGGCTCGAGGCGCCCGACCCCGCGACCGAGCCGTTTCCGGGCACGCGCCGGTTCACAGAGCGGGACGTGCCGGCACCGAGCGGCGGCCGGCGCGGAGGCCTTGTGGCGGTTCTCATTGGCGTAACCCTGATCGCGTTGGCGAGTGGCGCCCTGCTCGTGCTGCGGTCGAACAGCCGGCCACAGTCGGTTCCGCCCGCGGACCCGCTCGCGTCGGCGACAATCATCACGCCGAAGACGACCGGCGCGCCCACGGATCTCGCGATCGACACGGACCGGGGCACCTCGGTGACGCTGGCCTGGACCGATCCGACGGGTGGCACGGCGTCGTTCGTCGTGATTCAGCGGCCCGCCAACGGCGAGGCCGCCAAAACGCTCTCAGTCGGTCCCGGCTCCGCGAAGAAGACGGCCACCTTCACGAACCTGAGGACGGACCGCAACTACTGCTTCGCGGTCAGCATCGTGTATTCGGTGAACAACGTCGCCATCTCTCCCGACATCTGCACCCACCGCTGACGCCTCAGTCACGCCGTTGCCAACGTCACGCCGATCTTTGAGAAATACGCTAGCGCCGCCGACCTTGGCGAAATGCGCGCTATCGGAGATCGACTCACGCGCATTTCTCCAAGATCGGCGCAGGAACTCAGTTGCGGCGGCGAAGGGGGCGGGGATCGATCCTCCACATTAGACGGCGCCACCACGGGCGGCGGGCGTACAGAGCCCTCGTAAAGGCGACCGCCCGCTGCCGTGCGCCGTCCGCGGCGGAAGAGTCCGGGCCGGGCACGCTGCGACCAGCGAATGCGACTACATTGACGCTGTTCGCTAGATCGTCCAACGGCGGCGCGGCCGGCCGGGGCCGGCGGGTGTGTCGGCGACCCGGCCCGTCGGCGACGACCAGCGCGGCATAGTCGGCAACCTCCCCCGCGGCGAGGTGCCTGGGCGGCGGCCGACCGGCAAGCACGAGCGCATCGAGGACCTCGTCCCACGCGCCCACAATCTGCTGGGGTGGTTCGCCGGAGTGCAGCCGGCGGCGCGTCTGCCATGCCCGAAGGAGTAGCACTGCGAGCAGCGCAATGACGACGAGTCCAACCAGACCGCCGCCGACGCCGCTCGCGACCGCAGTCGCGTCGAGGCCGGGAACCACCGACACGGCCACGGCCGCACCGGTCGACGAGGCCTCGTAGGTTGGGTCCGCGGGTGGTGTGACCGACGGCGGTGGGGTCGTCGTGGGCGGTGGCGGTGGCAGGAACTCCGGCTCAACCGGGCGCGAGCGGCCATTCGCGGGCGGCATCGGGTCGAACGGAACCCAGCCGATGCCGGTGAAGAGCACCTCGGGCCACGCCACGCCGTCCTTGCCGGTCACCGTTCCGCCACCGGCGGGCGTGTGGAACCCAACGACCACACGCGTCGGTAGCCCCAGCAGGCGGCCGAGGGTCGCGAAAGCGGTGGCGAACTGTTCGGAGGTGCCCCGTTGCCCGCCGAGCTTCGTGTCCGCGAGCAGGAAGAAACTGACGTTCGGGTACGAGTGACCGCTCGGGGCGTCGACCGCGAATGTGTAGTGCTCCGCCATGAACGTCTGTAACGCCAGCGCTCGCAGGTACGGAGAGCTCTCGCCTTGGGTGATCTTCTGCGCGAACTGGCTGAGATCCTTCGGTACGGCCGGGCCCACCTCGAGGTAGCGGGCCACGGCATCACCCGAAGGCACGTCCGTGGCCATGAGGAGGTTGTAGTCCACGCTCGGGTTGACCGACGTCACGGTGTATGCGGTGCCCGGGGTCAGTCGGGCGCTGTTGAGTAACGCTCCGCTGGACTGGTCGTAGGCGACTCGGATCCCATCCACTCGTTGTGGGGCGGCGACGGCCGGCAACAGGCGACCCGTGAGTTCTTCGACCGTGATCCGTTCTTCGATGGTGAGCGGACCATGAGCGTTGATTAGTTTCGATTCACTGACTCCTGGCGGCTCCGGTACCGGAGGCAGCACCCGTCCGGCATTGCGATAGTCGGCGTTCATGTGCCACGTGACGCCGTCCCAGTCGGGCAGGACGGCTAGACGCAGTCGCGTATCGTAGTTGCCGTCATCGATAAAGGACGGCGGTGGCGGCGGGATGTCCGGGGCGAACGGATCGAGACTGGCGCTAGGGGTGGGCGTCGGAGTCGGCGACGGTGTCGGTCTCGCTCCGCGCAGCATCTCCACCCGGAATAGAGGCTGGTCCGGGTTGGCCGCCCAGCCGGAGAGTCGTATCAGCGGGTTCTGGTCGAGCACGTCAAGGTTGGGCGGCTGCACGTACCGGCGCGGGTCCCCGGGCGCGAGCCCGACCTGACCGGCGACCAAGGGCGACACCACAACGACGACGGCGAGGATCGCGGCCACCCCGACCGCCAACCCGCTCGCTGTACGCACGCGAAGCACGGCCTTCTCCCGGCTGCTGATGCCGGACAGGCGCCGGGCGCCCGACGTCGCGCTCCCCGCCACCAGGCCGAGCGCGGCGAGGCCCGCGAAGAGCATCGGCTGCCAGATCGCGACATCCGCGTTCGGTCCGACCAGCACGAGGGCGCTGACATATAGGAGCGTCGGTGGCAGCAGCGCCAACGCCGGCCGTCGCGCCCGCGCCGCGAGCTCCGCGCCGGCGAAGCCCGCCAGCCACGCCAGGACCACGGGCGCGAGAACCGTGTCGGGTTGCGGCTCGACCGGTATGAGTGCGGTCAGCAGGCGAGGCACCGCGTTGCGGGCGGCATCGCCGGCAAGCGTGCGCAGGTCGCCGGGGACGCCACCGGCGCGCGCGGCGACGCTGATCGCGTACCCGCTGTAGGCGAGCATTCCGAGGACCGAGACCGGTGCCACCGCAGCGGCCGGCAGGCGCCGCAGCAGCACCGAGCCCAGTACCGACACGACCGCGGCACCGGCCATCAACTGCACCAACAGCAGTCCACTGTAGACACGATTCAGCGAGACCCCGGCGAGGACGATCTGTGCCGCCACGACCAGCGGCAGACCGAACCGGCGCAGCATTCCAGTCACGACCCCGGAGGCGTCCCTGGTCACCATGCCCTGATTCCGTCCCATGCACCGGCGAAGTCCGCGCCATCGATCGCACTGACCACGAGCATGCCGGCGTTGGTCGCCAGCCCCGACTCGACCGGCCCGAACACGCCCGCGATGATGGACGGGTAGGCGCCGCGCAGGCTCGCCACGACACCCAGATCGTCCTCATTGGACGGTCCCGTTAGGAAGATCAGTGTGTCGCCGAGCTTGCGAATGCGCAGTCGTTCCACCGCTGACCGCAGGTCCGACTCCGCGTTCGGCACCAGAAACGCCTCGGCCAGCAGGTCGAGCATCGGACCCCGCTCGGTGTCTCGGCCGGTGGCGGTCGGGCCGCTGAGCAGATGCAGTTCGACGTGGACACCCTCGCGGGCGGCGGCCACGAGCACCGACGCGGCCGCCTCGCACACGGCCTCAAATGTGGACTCACCATCGACGCTGGTGCCGTGCGCGTCGGCCCGGTCATCAAGGAGGATGACCAGCCGGGGCAGCGATGTGTCCACGTGCTCGCGCACCATCATCTGGCCGACCCGCGCCGAGGTCCGCCAGTGCACGTGGCGCAGGTCGTCGCCGACCACGTACTCGCGCAGGGCGGCGAACGTGATGCTGCCATGCGGGACCCGGTCCACCCGACCGTCCATGCTGCGCGAGAGTCCGACCGGTACCGCCGCGATCGTGTGCACCTTCGGCCGTACCCAGACATTCGCACTATCACCGTAGCGCCGCACGACCCCGACCAGGCCGAGCGGATCGCGCCGCGAAATCTCCAGCGGCCCGACCAGGATCACACCACGTCGCCGGGTAGGCACCGGGTAGCTGACCCGGGTGGCCTTGCCTGGCCGCAGCCGAACGAGCGGCACCGACACGGTGCCTGCGCCGAGTCGGGCCGCCGGGTCGGCGGAACGCGGCGTGACCCGATCGCGCGCGACCAGACTGGCGCCGAAGAATCGGCTCGCGTTCGCGATGGACAATGCCACGCCGCTCGGTTCCCCACGCATGACCCGATCGGGATCGGCCACCCGCTCGACCGTCAACCGGGGGCGCCAGGCCACGAACACGAGCGCCCCGAGTACGGCGACCACGGCCGCGCAGCCAAGCGCGGCCAGTTCCGGATAGCCGAACCAGAATCCGGCCGCGAGCAACAGGATCCCGGCGACGAGCAGGCCGTAGCCGCGACTCGTGATCCGCACAGATCAGGCCCGAGCCGCGGACGGTGCCGGTGCGGCAACCGCCTCGACGACCGTACGCAGCACCTCGTTCGAGGTGACCCCGCGCATCGCGGCGTCGGGTGCCAGCAGGAGTCGGTGGGCGAAGACGGGCTCCACCAACGACTTGATGTCTTCCGGCACGACGTACGCACGTCCGTCGATGAGTGCGTACGCCTGAGCTGCTCGGCTCAGCGCGATGGCGCCGCGCGGGCTCACGCCGACCCGGACCTGCTTGTGGTCGCGGGTGGCCACGGCGAGCCGGACCGCGTACGTGTAGAGCGGGTCGGCGACGAAGACCCGGTGCGAGAGCCGGATCAGCTGTGCGACCGTATCGGTATCGGTCACTGCACCGAGGTAGTCGGGCGAGCGTCCGGCGGCGGCGCCGCGGAGGACCTGCACCTCCACCGCTTCCTCGGGGTAGCCGATCGACAGCTTCATCAGGAACCGGTCCAGTTGCGCCTCCGGCAGCCGGTAGGTGCCGTCCATCTCGACCGGGTTCTGGGTGGCCACGACCAGGAACGGCCGGGGTACGCCGTGCCGGTGGCCGTCGACAGTGACGTGCCGCTCCTCCATAACCTCCAGGAGCGCGGACTGGGTCTTCGGCGAGGCCCGGTTGATCTCATCGGCCACGACGATGTTGGCGAAGACCGGCCCACCGTGGAACTCGAATTGACGAGTTCCTTGATTGAAGATCGTTACGCCCGATACGTCCGATGGGAGCAGGTCCGGGGTGAACTGGATCCGCCGCCATTCACCGCGCACCGAGGCCGAGATCGCGCGGGCCAGCGTGGTCTTTCCGACCCCGGGTACGTCCTCCAGCAGCAGATGGCCCTCGGCGAACAGTCCAGTCAGCGCCAGCTTGACGACCTCGGGCTTGCCCAGGATGACCGAGCTGACGTTGGTGGTTAGCCGTGCGGCGATATCGGCGAATTTTTGGACTTCGTCGGCCGTCAAGGTCGGCGGTGTCTCGGTCACGGGGTAACTCCTGGCGTCGATGGGCCAGCCGGGGTTCCCCGGCCAACGAACGCGCCGGCGAGCGCCAGCGAGCCCGCGCGAGGCCGGCTCGAACGCGACATCGCCAACGAGCGCGCCGGCGAGCGCCAGCGAGCCCGCGCGAGGCGGGCCCGAACGCGACATCGCCAACGAGCGCGCCGGCGAGCGCCAGCGAGGCGGGCTCGAACGCGACATCGCGCCCCCCGACCCGCCACATCTTAGGGGTTCGATCCCACCGCGGTCACCCCGTCCCACCTCGTGATCGGACCCAGCACATCGACGACGTTACCGATGACGATGATCGCCGGGGGGCGCAGACCATGGGCGGCGGCCTGCGCGGTGATGGTGTCCAACGTCGCGCGGATGGCGCGTTGGGACCCGGTGGTTCCGTCCTGGACGACGGCGACCGGCGTCTCCGGTGCCCGCCCCTGCGCAAGCAACTCCGCCGCGATGGCAGGTAGATGCGTCAATCCCATGAGCACGCAGACCGTACCGCGCAGTCGTGCGATGGCGGACCAGTCCACAAGCGACTCCGGGTGCCCGGGTGGCAGGTGCCCGGAGACGACGACCACCTCGTGCGACACACCCCGGTGGGTCACCGGGATACCGGCCGCGGCCGGGGCCGCGATCGCACTGGTCACGCCGGGCACGAGGGTCACCGGGATTCCCGCCTTGGCGCAAGCCAGGACCTCCTCGCCGCCCCGACCGAAGAGGTACGGGTCGCCGCCCTTGAGCCGCACCACGGACCGGCCCGACCGGCCGTGCGAGACCAGCAGGCGATTGATCTCCTCCTGGGTTGCCGCCGGGCCGTAGGGGATCTTCGATGCATCGATGAGTTCGACTTCCGGGCGGAGCTCGTCCAGCAGGAGACCCGGCGCCAGCCGGTCCACAATCACCACGTCCGCCTCGGCGAGCAACCGCCGTCCCTTGACGGTGATAAGTTCCGGGTCGCCCGGTCCGCCGCCCACGAGCGCCACCCCTCCTCGTGCGCGATCGGGCTGCCCGGCCGGATTCCCTGTCCTCGTTGGAGGACTGAGCGGTGAGGCCGCGAGAAGGTCGTGGATCGCGTCGCGCACCGCCATCGCCCGACGCGGGTCGCCGCCCGCCGTGACCGCCACGGTCACCGGGCCATGCCGGGTCGTGGCCGGAGTCCAGGCGGAGGCGGCGTGGCGGTCGTCCGCCCGCACGCAGAAGACTCGCCGCGCCTCGGCGGCCGCGCTCACGACCCGGGCGGCTTCGGGGTCGTCGACGGCTACGTGAACGAGCCACACATCGTCCACATCGGACGCTGCGAACGTCCGTTCGTGCCAATGGATGCGACCGTCCGCGGCGAGCGCGTGCAGGGCGGGTGTCAGCGCCGGCGACACCACTATCACCTCCGCGCCACTGGCGATCAGCGCTGGAATCCGCCGGGTCGCAACCACGCCGCCGCCAACCACGAGCACGCGCCGGCCCGCGAGGATGAGTCCCAGCGGGTACGGGTTCACGTCCCCTCGTGATTTTTTTCCGCGACTCCGGCCGAGTCGAACGTGGCCACATCGTGGAGCACCCGGACTGCGCTGGCCACGATCGGAGCGGCCAGCAATGCCCCGGTCCCCTCGCCGAGTCGTAGACCGAGGTCGACGAGTGGTTCCAATCCGAGGTGGGCCAACGCCACCGTGGCACCTGGTTCGACCGATCGATGCCCGGCGATCATCGCGGCGACCGCATCGGGAGCCAGGGCCGCCGCGGCGAGCGCCGCGGAACCGGCGATCAGTCCATCGAGGATCACCGGTACGCGCAAAGCCGCACCACCAAGGATCAGGCCCGTGAGGCCCGCGTGTTCGAGACCACCGACGGTGGCCAGCACGCCGATCGGGTCGTCCGGGTCGGGCCGGTGCCGCTTCAGGGCGGCGGCGACCACCGCGGTCTTGCGCGCGAAGGTCTCGTCATCGATCCCGGTCCCACGCCCCGTCACGGTGGCCGGCTCGGCGCCGGTAAAGGCGGCGACCAGGGCCGCGGCCGGGGTGGTGTTGGCGATGCCCATGTCGCCCGTGACCAGACAGTCATATCCGTCACTCACCAGCTCCGTGGCGACCGCCAGGCCCACCTCGACGGCGGCCCGCGCCTCGTCACGGGTCATCGCCGGCCCCGTTGACAGGTCCGCCGTACCCGCTCGAATCCGGCGTTCCCAGAGGCCGTCACCCTTGTGGCTCGGATAGAGCGGGTGGGCCACGCCAACGTCGATCACGTTCACGTCGGCCCCGACCTGCCGGGCGAACGCGTTGACCACCGCACCACCGGCGAGGAAGTTCGCCACCATCTGCGCCGTGACCTCCTGCGGCCATGGCGTCACGCCCTGGGCATGCACACCGTGGTCGCCCGCGAAGATCGCCACCGCGGTACGGGTGGGGATCGGCGGCGGGCAGCGCCCGGCCAGCCCGGCGAGCCGGACGGCGAGGTCCTCGAGCCGACCCAGCGAGCCGAAGGGCTTGGTGAGGCGTGCCTGCAGTTCCCGCGCCGCCGCCATCGCGCCAGCGTCGAGTGGCCGGATCGCCCCGAGCGCCTCGCTGAGCCGCATCTCACCCTCTTCCGTTTACCTGGGTCCCGATCCTCGCAGTTGGTCACCAAGTGGGCACCACGGGACCCCAATGGTGCCCAGTTGGTGACCAACTGCGGTACCCGGTCACGCGCGCAGGACACCAGAGAGGGCCTCCAGAAACGCGGCGGAGGTCGCCCGATCCCTGACGGCGATCCGCAGGTAGTCCGGCCCCAGGCCCGGGAACGTGTCACCCCGGCGCACCGCGAATCCCCGCTCGCGAAGGGCGCCTCGAAGGGCGTCGGCACCAGAGATCCGTACCAGGACGAAGGAACTCGCGGACTCGGCGGGGAGACACACGCCTGGCAGCGCCGACAACCCGGCCACGAGGTACGACCGGTCGGCCGCCAACGTGGCGGCCCACTCCTGCTCGGCCGAGACCGCGGTCGGACTGGAGCACGCGATCATGGCGGCCAGTGCGGGTGTCGACACGGGCCACAACGGCTGGACGTCGGCCAGTCGGGCAACCAACGCTGGGGCGCCGAGCAGGTAGCCTACGCGCAACCCGGCCAGGCCCCAGGTCTTGGTGAGGCTCCGGACGACCACGAGCCCGGGCAGATCGGCGTGGCCGCTTAACGAGATGGGCGGCCCGTGCACCGTATCCACGAAGGCCTCGTCGACCACGAGGATCCGGCCGGGCCGGGCCAGCGTCGCGACGGTATCCGCCGGGTGCGCCACCGAGGTGGGATTGGTCGGATTGCCCAGCACGACAAGATCTGCCTCTTCTGGCACCAGAGCCGGATCCAACCGGTACGGCGATGCGAGCAATACCCGGCGCACCTCGTGGCCGGCCGCGCGCAACGCCGCCTCCGGCTCGGTGAACTGCGGGTGCACGACGACCGCGTGGCGTGGCCGAAGTGCCTGTGCTAGCAGGACGAACGCTTGGGACGCACCGGCAGTCGGAAGCACCTCGGCTGGGTTGCGCTCGTGGCGCGTCGCGATGGCGGCGATCGCCGGCCCGGGGTCCGGATACCGGGCCAGATCCGACAGCGACCGGCGCAGGGGCTCGGTCAGCCACTCCGGCATCGGGGCATTCCGCACGTTGACCGCCAGGTCGACCAGACCGGGTACGGCCTCGACGTCCCCGTGCCATGTCAAGTCGAACTCGCCTTCTTCACCGATCTGATGCACCTGGCCGAACTCCCCGCGGTCGCGCCCGTTTTCGTCCTATTTTCTGGTTGTGTCACGAGTTCTGAGAGTCCCCGGTTTTCTTGCTCCTCTCCTCCGCGCCGGCCTCATCACGGGCATCGTGGTCGCGGCCGTCGCGTTCCCGGTCTTCGCGATCGGCGGCCTCGGGCTCCTCGCCGCCACCGACTTTGTGGACAACATGCCATCCCAGCTCCGGGCGGCTCCATCGGCCCAGGTGTCCTACGTCTACGCGGCCGACGGTAAGACACTGATCACGCAGTTCTACGAGGAGTACCGCAAGTATGTGTCGATCAGCGACATCTCACCGAACATGTTGCGCGCCATCGTCTCGAGTGAGGACTCGCGCTTCTACGAACACAACGGCGTGGATCCGCGCGGTGTGCTGCGGGCGTTCATCGCAAACCAGCAGTCCGGCGACGTATCCCAGGGCGCCTCGACGCTGACCATGCAGTACGTGCGCAACGTCCAGCGCGACTCGGCTGAGACACCGCAGCAGGTCACGGAGGCCACCGAACAGTCGACTGGGCGGAAGCTGAAGGAGATGCGGCTCGCGGTCGAGGTAGAGAAGCACATGACCAAGGAGCAGATCCTCCAGGGCTACCTCAACGTCGCCTACTTTGGGCACCGCGCCTACGGCATCTACGCCGCCGCCGAGGTCTACTTCTCCAAGTCGCCCAAGGACCTGACCCTCGCCGAGGCCGCGATGCTCGCCGGTCTGGTCAAGGCTCCATCGGCATACGACCCGGCCAGCCGGGACCAGTCCGCCGCGCTGGAGCGGCGCAACTACGTGCTGGACCGGATGACTGAGCTCAAATACCTGTCGCCGGAACTCGCGGCCCAAGTCAAGGCGCAGCCGATCGCGCTCCACCTCACCGACCCACCCAATGACTGCGTCTCGGTGAACCCCGCGCACAACGACTGGGGCTTCTTCTGCGACATGTTCAAGAACTGGTGGCGTAGCCAGCCCGCGTTCGGGGCCAATCCCCAGCAGCGGGAGGAGAACCTCCGGCGCGGGGGGTACACGATCGTGACCTCCCTGGATCCCAAGTTGCAATCGATCGCCATGGACGAGGTGACGTCGAAGGAGCGGATCGGCGGCTCGTACGCGCTGGGCATGGTCGCGGTCCAGCCAGGTACCGGCCGCATCCAGGCGGCCGCGGTCAACCGGGTCTACAGCCTCGATCAGAGTCACAACGGCCGGCCCACATCCCCTGCCGCGGTCCAGGCCGGCTCGGTGAGCAGCTATCCGAATACCGTGAGCGCCGTGCTCGGCGGTGGCGGCATGGCCGGCTACCAGGCTGGTTCTACGTTCAAGATATTCACAATGCTCGCTGCGTTGGACATGGGATTGCCCCTGAACACAAAGATCAACTCGCCGATGGTGGTTCAGACTCAGTACCCGGCGGACGGGCCGGGCTCGTGCGGCGGCCGGTGGTGTCCGCATAACGCCAGCCCGGCGATGACCGGGGTGCATGCGATGTGGGACGGGTTCGGCATGTCCGTGAACACCTACTTCGTGCAGCTGGAACAGCTTATCGGCGCGCAAAAAGCGGTACAGATGGCGGAGAAGCTGGGGCTGACCTGGCACACCGACATCGACCAGCTCATGGCCACCCCCGAGAAGGCCAACGGCTGGGGCGCGTTCACCCTCGGCGTGGCAGACACGACGCCGCTGGAGATGGCCAACGCGTACGCGACCATCGCCGCCGACGGCAAGTACTGCCAGGCGACACCGGTACTGTCCATCGTGGACTCCCAGGGACAGAAGGTCGCCGCCGGCGATCCACAGTGCAACCAGGCGGTACGGGTCGAGGTTGCCCGCGCTGCGGTCGACGCCACCCGGTGTGTCACCGGCTACAAGGCGGCCGCCGGTTCGTGTGGCGCCTGGTCCACGGCGTCGGGCGTGGCGGCGGCGGTCGGCCGCCCCGTGGGCGGGAAGACCGGCACCACCGACGACACCCGATCGGCCTGGTTTATCGGCATCACCCCGGGCCTGGCCGCGGCGAGTTTCATCGCCGATCCCGACAACCCGGGCCACGTCGCCGGCGACGGCAATTCGCAAAAGCCTGTCAACGCGGTGTCGGGACTGCTCAAACGTGGCCTGGAGGGAACTCCTGTGCGGGACTTCAGTCCGCCGACCGCCTCCACCGCCATGCTCGGCGCCCGGTGACAGGAGTAGCCTGCCCGGCGTGTACCGGTTTCTCCTGTCGCCACGGTGGATCGCACTTGGTCTGCTGATGACGCTGGCCGCGGCGACCATGGTCGGCCTCGGCCTGTGGCAGTTGTCCCGGTACCACTACCGCAGCGACATCAACGCCCGCATCGACGCCGCGACCGCGCACGCGCCGTTGCCGCTCATAGAAACGCTGGCCGCGCCTGATGGAGAACGAGTCGGGGCGCCGCCCGACCCGGCCATGACCTGGAACGTGGTCACCGCAACCGGCCATTACGACGAGGAGCACGAGATCCTGGCCCGGATCCGGACCCTCGACAACACCGTGGGCTTCGAGGTGATCACGCCGCTCGTACTCGCCAACGGCACCGCGGTCCTCGTCGACCGCGGCTGGCTGCCAGCCCCGGCAAGCGGCGCCACCGCGGCTCCGACGGTACCGCCCGCACCCACCAATGAGGTGACCGTCGTCGGACGAGTACACGCGCCAGAGAGCCGGGCCACCGCGCCCGAGCAGTTTGACGGCCGGCTGGCGGTGCGCCGGATCGGCCCGGAGCAGCTGGCCCCCTCGATCCCTCATCCGCTGTACGGGGCCTATCTCACGCTGGAACAGCAGACACCGCCGGCCGACGCTGGCTTCGTGCCCATCCCACCGGACCACGAGAACGCCGCGATGAACGCCGGATACGTCGTCCAGTGGTGGGCCTTCGCCACACTCACGCTCGCCGGTCTGGTCTACCTCGTCTACCGGGAGGCTCACCCAGTGTCCACAAAGGTCATTGACGTCGACCAGGAGCTGGAAGCGCTGCTGCACCCCAACAACTGACTTCTGAGCCTCCGAGGTCGATCTCCCCTCACGCGCATTTGGCCAAGATCGTCGCGTTGAACGGAGAGGGTTGCCCTTCCGTTGCCGGAACCGCCGACGATCGTGCCCACGTTGGGAGATAGGTGTCCCAGTTGGTCACCAACTGGGCACTACTTGGGCCAAGAGGTGCCCAGTTGGTGACCAACTGTGGGTCACCTCCTGGGTCGGCCACCGAGCTAGAAACTGACAGTTATCCGCCCGCCGGTCTACTCGTCCGCCTCGTCCTCGTCTTCGGCGGGTTGGGCGGCGGCGAGGTGGGCGGCGGCGAGGTGGGCGGCGTGGGACAGCGCCCGGACGGCGCCGATGGTGTCGGCCTCGGCGGCGGACTTGTCCTCCCGGTAGCGCAGCACCCGAGCGAAGCGCAGGGTGACCCCGCCGGGGTAGCGGGTGCTCGCCTGCACCCCGTCGAAAGCTATCTCCACTACCAGCTCCGGCCGTACCGTGACCACCCAATCGCCGCGGTCGACCGCGAGCTCGAGCAGCCGTTCGGTCTGCCAGCGGAGCATGGCGTCGGTCAGGCCCTTGAACGTCTTGCCCAGCATCACGAACTCGCCGGCCGGGCCGCGAGCGCCCAGGTGAAGGTTGGACAGCCAGCCGCGTCGACGTCCATGTCCCCACTCGGCGGCCAGGATGACCAGGTCGAGGGTATGGCGGGGTTTGACCTTGATCCACGCGGCGCCTCGCCGACCGACGTCGTACGGCGCGTGCACAGCCTTGATCACCACGCCCTCTTGTCCGTGATCAAGTGCTGCGGCGAAGGCGGCCTCGGCGGCAACGGTCGAATCCACCAACGTCCGGCTGACCCGCGCCGGGCCCGGTACCGCGGCATCGAGCGCCCCCCAACGCACGGTGCCCGGCTCGTCGACGAGGTCGACACCGTCAAGGTGAAGGGCATCAAAGAAGAACGGCGTGAGCGAGCCCGGGGCTAGTTGCGCGGCTCGTCCGGCGGTCTCCTGAAAGGGTCGGGCCCGACCGGCCGCATCGACGGCCAACGCCTCGCCGTCGAGCACGGCACTGTGGCCGTCGAGAGCTCGAGCCATTGCGACGATCTCCGGCACCCGGGCGGTGACGTCATCGAGACTGCGGCTGAACACTGCGACATCGTCGCCATCGCGGTGCACCTGGATGCGGATGCCGTCGAGCTTGGCGTCAACGGCCGCCGGTGCCCCTGTCGCGGCGAGCGCCTTCTCGACGCTGGGGGCGGCCTGGGCGAGCATCGGTGCCAGCGGCCGTCCCACGGTCAGGTGGAACATGCCGAGGGCCGGCTCGCCTCCGGTCAGCGCGGCCACCGCCACCTTCTTGAGGTCGCCGGCGAGCAACAGCGCCCTTCGTACCGACGCCGCTGGCACTCGCGCCGCCGCCGCGATCGCGTCGGCCAGCAGCCCGGCCTGTGCACCTTGCCGCAACTCGCCGGAGATGATGCCGCTGAGCATCCGCTGCTCGTCCGACGTCAGAGCTCCGAAGAGCGCCTGCACCAACGCCTTGCGGCGAGCCTGCGAGCCAACGCCGGCGACCGTGGCAAGCTCGGCGAGTCGGCGGTCAACATCCGCCACGGAGAGCGTTGCCAACTCCGCTGGCGCGGGCATGTCCCGAAGGCTCGCCCACCCGACACCGATCTGCCGCTGGCGCATCTCCCCGGCGAGGTAAGCCGCCCCGGCCTCGATCTCGACCGGATCGCCGTCCCCGGCGAGCGTCGTCAGAGATCCGGCGAGAAGACCGACCTTCGACCGCCGGGCTGACGTCCCGGCGACCGCGGCCGACGTTGCCGCCAGATCTGCGAAGTGCACCCGCCCATCATCGCAACCAAGTCCGACAGAGGCCGGCTCGAACACAGAGCCGAACGGCGGTCCTGCTCGCCTTCGTACAGGCGGCCGAGCCCAGGCTTAGGCGGCGAGGACCTCGGTCAGAGTGAACGTTCGGGCGAGGACCGCATTGGCGACCCGTGTCAGATGGGCGTCTAGCTGGTGCAAGACGGACACGAGCTGGTCGATCTGCTCGGTCAAGGTCGCCTCGGGAAGAGCGCGAACGTCCTCTTCCCCAAGCGCGGCGATTGCGGCGTGAAGCTGGTCCATGACATCCCTCGTACCCATGTGCGAGACATTAGCTTCGCCCACCGACACTTTCAACGGACACGCCGAACCTCTGTTCGATATCGCACGCGACCTGCGGAGATGCCGGTTGGCCCGGCGTGTCGCCCATGTTTCTATCCGGCGCCGGGACCAGCCGACCCGGCGGCGGCCGGCGTCGGTGTCGCCGGCAGACCCAACGGCCGCTCGGCAAATGCCTGATCAGCCGCGACCGGGTAGCAGACGTTCACGCTCGAGTCACCGAGCGTCGAGTCGACCCAGCCCTGGACCGACGCGACCGAGTCGGACTCCCAGAGGCAGGTGACTTCGGACAGATCCTGGCTCGGGTAGAACTGCAGGACCTTGACCGTGTCCGGCGCCCCGTCGCCGTAGATCAGCCGCTGGCCGCGCTGGAGTGCGATCTCCGGGTTCTTGATGTGGTGCTGAACGACGACATACATCGCGCAAACCCCCTTCAGTCTGGTCGTTTGCCACGACGCTAGGCGTGCGCGCCCGAGGCGCGCGTCGCTCCGATTCACCAAACAAGGCCGCCAGGGTGTGGTGATTTCGGACCATAGCCATCGCCATAGCCCGCTGGTGCTCGCCGGTCACACGAGTTCGTGCTCGTAGGCGAACGCTGCCGCCGCCGTGCGAGATGTGACGCCGAGTTTGGCGAAGATGTTCTGGACGTGCCGAGCCACGGTGTGCTCGCTCACGACCAACGCGGTAGCGATCTCGCGGTTGCTCCGTCCGATGGCGACGAGGCGGAGGACCTCGCGTTCCCGGGGACTGAGGCCGTACTTTCGGGAATCGTCGATGTCACGCGGTTGCTGGGCTGCGTCTAGTTGCGCCACATCGGGTATGGCGCCCAACTCTCGAAAGACTTCACGGGCGGCGTGTCGTTCCAACGCGGCCGAGTCATCGTCGCCAACGACGTGGCAGGCCCGGGCGAGCAGCGCTCGACAACGGGCCGCCTCGTACGGCGCCTCGAGTTGTTGCCAGGTCGTCCAGGCCCGGCGTAACGCGGCGAGCGCCCCCGGCGCGTCGGCCTGCGCCAGCAGTACGGCTCCACGCGCCTGCAACGACATCGCCTCGATGGCTTCACTGCGGTGCTGGGCGCAAATCTCGTCGAGCTCGGTCGACGCGCGGGCGGCGGCATCTACATCTCTCAATGCCAACATGATCTCGACATACGCGGGAAGCAGCGCCACTCGCGAAAGCCCACGCGCCGACTCAGAGACTGCCCGCCGAATCGACGCGGCCGCGACGTCGAGCTTGCCCTGGGTCAGACGGAGCAAGGCCAGGCCTGGTTGTGGCTCACGGCCGAGACCACTGGCCGCCCGATAGGCCTCGTGCGCGAGCTGGAACTCACCGCGTAGCCGCCGTACTTCGCCCTCCCGGTAGGCGGCGTCGCCACAAGCCAGCCGGTTCAGCGCCCCGCGCCGGAACTGCTCACTGATTCGGTGCAGCTCAGTCAGAGCGTCTTGCCAAGCGCCGCCGAGCGTGAACACCTCTGCCCGGTGCACCAGGCAGACTCCATTGTGGGCGATCATCTCGGGCTGTTGCGCGCACCACCGGGTCAGGGCCGTCGTCCACTCGCGCACGCGACGCAACTGATAGACGTCGCGACAGATCGCGATCGTGTTGCAGTACACGATGCCCGCGACGATCGCCGACAGCTCGCCCGACGTCACAGACACCATCGTCTCGTCGATCAGGCGCACACCCTCGTCGACCCGGCCGAGCGTAACGAGGGCCTGCCCTTGCTGCATCATGCCGAGGGCGACGAGATCCGGCTCAACGAAGCGCTCGCCGATGGCGACTATCTCGACGGCGGCATCGAGCGCTCGCGGCACATCACCCTTGCCGAGGTGATCCAGCATCTGTGCGACGAGTACGTAGCCGCGCTCAACGACGTCGTCGCGTTCCCGGTCAAGCAACCGTTCCGCTCGCGCGAACCACCCGACCGCGGGCGCCGCGTGTCCTCGAAACAGCCAGCTGTGGCCTATCCAGAAGGCGCAACGAAGGGCCGACATCGGGGCGCCGGCCTCGAGGTGCCCTCGGTGCGCACGCTCGAGCGCGCCCACATATTCATCGTCGCGACCAAGCATGTAGGCCGCCCGAGCGAGGAGTTGTAGATCCGACGGATCCAACTGGGCGGTTCGGTCAGCCTTAACCAACGCGTCGTAAGCCCCCTGCCACGCCGCGGCCGCGAACATCTGACGTCCGCGTTGCAGCTCAGGCAGGGAGGCCACGACAACATCCGCACGTCACGAGGTAAGTCTGTTCGCCACCTCGGCGAGGAGCAACGCCTCCGCCACGCAGACGCGTTCGAACTCGCCCAGGTGTAGGCTCTCGTTCGCGCCGTGCGCGCGTGCATCCGGGTCTTCGACGCCCGTGACCAGAATCGCGGCGCGCGGGAACATATCCTGGAACGTTGCAATGAACGGGATCGATCCACCCATCCCGACGTCAACCGGCGCGACGCCCCACGCCGACGCGAAGGCAACTCGGGCGGCGTCGTACGCCGGTCCCGTGGAGTCGATGACACACGGCAAACCGTCGTGCTCCAGCGTCAAGGTGACCTTGGCGCCCCACCTGGCATGCCGCTCGAGATGCGCCTGCAGGGCGAGAAAGGCCTTCTTCGGGTCGTCGCCGGGCGCGATCCGGACGGAAACCTTGGCCTTCGCCGATGGCGTGAGCGCGTTGGGCGCTTCATTGGTGGGCGGCGCGTCAATGCCAAGCACCGTGATCGCGGGCTTGGTCCACAACCTTTCCACGAGCCGCCCCGTCCCGATGAACTCAACTCCATCCAGCATGCCCGCCTCCTCACGGAAACGGTGCTCGGGATAGTCCAATGGGGACGCTTCCCGCCGTACCAGGCCCTCTACGGCGACATCGCCGGCGTCATCGTGCAGCGTGGCCAGCAGGCGGCACAGCGTGGTGAGGGCGTCGGGCACCGCCCCGCCGAATCCTCCACTATGGACGGCGTGGTCGAGCGTCCGTACTTCGACGAAGGTATTGACAATGCCGCGCAACGAGGTGGTCAGGGCGGGTTGGCCAACGTCCCAGTTGCCGGAGTCGGCGATCACAATCACGTCCGCGGCCACCTCGGCCCGGTGCTGGCGGAGCAGTTCCGCAAGCGACTCGGAGCCAAACTCCTCCTCGCCCTCGATGAATAGCACTACGCCGACCGGCAGATCGTCGCCGAACGCCCGCAGTGCGGCGATGTGCGCCATGATGCCCGCCTTATCGTCGGCGGCACCACGGCCGAAGAGTCGGCCGTCGCGCTCGGTCGGCTCAAAGGGTTCGGTGAGCCAAGCTGACCGATCCCCCACCGGCTGCACGTCGTGGTGGGCGTAGAGCAGGACCGTCGGCGCGCCGGGCGGGGCGGGCCGCCTTCCGATTACGGCCGGTTGCCCACCCGCTCGCACGATTGTGACGTCAGGCAAAACGCCGCGTAGCAGCTCGGCAACAGCCTCGGCGCTGCGCTCGACCTCGGAGAAGTCGAACCCGTCGAAGGCGATGCCGGGGATCCGGACCAGGTTCTCAAGATCGGCGCGTACGCCGGGAAGCTGCGCGGCGACGGCGGCGCGCACATCAGATTCGGTGAGGCTCATGGCGCCGATCCTATGGGAACCGTGGGAATGTCGAGTCCGGCGCGCAGCGACGGGAGGCCCGCCGGTGGACCGGACTCGATGAGCCGCCACAGGGCATCCGTGTCGAGATGGTTCTCCACCAGGTCGCCGAGGGTGTCGAGCATCCGTCCCCTCGCGGCGCCGAACACTGTGTCGGCTGCGACCACAAAGCCGCGCCGGCCAGCGCGCTGGGCCACCTCGGTGAGGAACGCGCGACGGAACCCGTCGGACTCGAAGGCGCCGTGCCAATGAGTTCCGTAGATGGCGCCGAGCCGTACCCCTTCCGGATGCCCGTCGCCGTCGTACAGCAATGGCGGTACGTCAGCCGCGCGCCGTGACACGACGCCGTGGTGGATCTCGTACCCGTGTACCGGGACTCCCCACCCCTGGCCCGATGCGAGCCGGACCGTCTTCGACTCGGCGAACGCGATCTCCACGGGGGCAAGGTTGAGGCCGGCGACCGTCCCTTGTCGACTCTCCACTGTGTCGTGAATGCGCTCGGACAGCATCTGGAACCCACCACAGATTCCGAGTACCGGTCGCCCGTCCGCGGCCCGGGCCTGTACGGCGTCGGCCAGACCGGTGGCGCGCAGCCACCGCAGGTCATCCACTGTGGACTTCGAGCCGGGTATCACGACGAGGTCGGCCTCGTCCAGTTCCGCTGGTTCGACCGTGAACCGCACCCGCACTCCCGGCTCGGACGCGAACGCCTCGGCATCGGTCGCGTTCGAGATCCGGGGCAGACGCACGACCGCCACCCGCAGCCACTGGCTTCCACGCGGTGGCCCGGGTCGACCCAGCACCGTCCCGTAGGCGAGCGAATCCTCCCCGTCGAGCCACAGGTCACCGTTGAATGGCAGCACGCCGTAGGTGGGCCGTCCGGTGAGGTCCTCGAGCATCCTCAGTCCGGGTTCCAGAAGCTCCATTGAGCCACGGAACCGGTTGATGACAAAGCCTGCGACCAGCGCCTGGTCGGCCGGTTCCAGTAGGGCCAGGGTGCCGAAAAATGAGGCGAAAACGCCACCGCGGTCGATGTCGCCGACGACAATGCACGGCAGGTTCGCCTTCCGGGCCAGGCCCAGGTTCACGTAATCGTGCTTGCGCAGATTGATCTCGGCGGGGCTGCCGGCACCCTCGCAGATCACGACGTCGTACTCCTCACGAAGCTCCACAAGGGATTCAAGAGCCGCCCCGGCGAGTCGCTGTCTCATGTCGTCAAACTGCGCGGCGTCGACCGATCCGATGACCCGCCCTCGCAGCACGACCTGGCTCGTGGAGTCGGACCCGGGCTTGAGCAGGACCGGATTGAAGCGGACATCCGGCGCCAGGCCGCAAGCGGCCGCCTGCATCGCCTGGGCGCGCCCGATCTCCCCGGCGACCGCGTCGCCGTCGACGACGCTGAGAGCGACGGCGGAGTTGTTGGACATGTTCTGGGCCTTGAACGGGGCCACCCGGACGCCCCGCCGGTGCAGCCACCGGCAGATGCCAGCGGTGAGTACGCTCTTGCCGGCGTCGGAATGCGTACCCGCGACGAGGAGCCCGCCGCCGGTCATCTCCGGCCCACGCCAAGCAGCCGCCACGGCCGCCATGGACCGGTGAGCGCCCGCACCGCAGCGAGCGCGACGGCCCCGGCGCCCACCGCCGCCGAAAGCCGGGCCGCGCGGTGGATGTCGCCTGCCACCGGTGCCCGACCACCGCCAAGCTGCGGACGGACCTCACTCCGTCCGAAGTAGACGTTGGTGCCACCCAACCGGACGTCGAGGGCACCTGCCATGGCGGATTCGCACTGTCCCGCGTTGGGGCTCGGGTGCCGTTGGCCATCCCGGAACCAGACCCAGGCCGTACGGCCGGGGCGCCCGCCGACGAGCGGCGCTGCGCCGACGGTCAGGGCAGCGGTGAGCCTGCTAGGAACAAGGTTGGCGAGGTCGTCGGCCCGGGCGGCGGCGGTGCCGAACCGCACGTACCGGTCGTTGCGGTGTCCGATCATGGCGTCGAGGGTGTTCACGGCCCGGTAGCCGATGAGGCCCGGTAGGCCCGCGACCGCGCCCCAGAACAGCGGCGCCACCTCCGCGTCGGACGTGTTCTCCGCGACCGACTCGACCGTCGCGCGGGCCAGTTCCGATTCGTCCAGTGTGGACGGATCCCTTCCCGCGAGATTCGGCAGCCGGCGTCGCGCGGCGGCGAGGTCTCGTGCATCCAGGGAATCGGCGAGCGCACGGGCCTCCCGACGAAGTGAACGACCACCGAGGACCGCCCAGGTCGTCGCGGCCACGACCACCAATCGAGCCAGCGGCCGCCGACGCGTGGCTAGCGACGCGCCGGTGGCGGCGAGGACCGGCACGCCGACGGCGATCGCGGCGTGTCGGGCGCCCGCGGCTCGGGTCGGCGCGTACGTGCGTCGTTCCAGCGCGGCGACCGCCTTTCCGTAACCGGCGACTGGGTGATAACTACGTGGGTCGCCAAATGCGGTGTCAAGCAGGTAGCCGGCGACGAGACCGGCGGCGGTTGCTCCGGCTCGCCGGCGCGCCGCCCGCCGGCGAGCCTTGGCCGCGGCTGCCCTGCGCTGCGCCCGGGTGTTCGTCGTTCGCACCGCTGCAGTCTTGGACCTTGTCGCCATGGCTACGCCACGACCTGGGTCACGAAGCGGGTCGGGTCAAACAGCGAAATCTCCTGTCTGGTCTGTCCATCCAGCACGAGATCGGCGAGGATCTCTCCCACGACCGGCGCGAACTTGAACCCGTGCCCGGAGAAGCCGCACGCCACCGCCACCGACGGGTGCTCGGGATGGCGTCCGAGCACGAAGTGCTCGTCGGGTGTGAGCGTGTAAAGGCACGGCTTCGCGGCCAGCCAGCCGCCGGCGGCTAACGACGGAATGTGGACCTCCAGCCACCTCCGCATCGCCTCGATCTCGTCGGCTCGGGCCGGCGCCAACCCCGCGTCGGGGTCGGCCGCCTCGCCGCCATGATGCATCGCCGCCTTCACCACACCATCGTCAGCGGGCAGACCGTACGCCGCCTCGGCCGGGCCGTAGCTCCAGATCCAGGCGGGAAGCCTGCCCGGCTCGAACAGAGGTGGATCGGTGGCCCGCCAGTAATGCTGGACCCGGCGCTGGACCCGGAAGGGAATGTCCAGCCGGCACAGCTGCGGTGCCCAGGCGCCCGGCGCGAGCACAAGCCGGTCCGCTCGAATGTCCCCGTGGTCCGTATGGACAACGACACCCGCGGTATCGCAGTCCCAGCCGCGCACGGCGACGCCGGTGCGCACCTGTGCCTTGCGGGTTCGAGCCTGTTCGAGCAACGCCGTGATCGCGGCCTCGGGCCGGAGCAAGCCCGCGACCTCCTCGTACAGACCCACGTCATCGTCGTCGGGAACGAATGCGGGAAACCGTTGCCGTACCTGCGCCGCGTCGAGCAGCTCGTGCGGCAAGCCCTGCGCCCGAGCGGTCGCCAGCGCCCCCGCCACCGCGAACGACTCCGCCCGGCCGAGCATCAGGCCGCCGGTCTGAGCGAGCAGGGTGGTATTCGTGGCCGTTTCGAGGTCTCGCCACAGCCGAAACGCGTCCCGCACCAAGGGGACGTACGCGGGCCCCTCCATGTAGGCCATCCGGATGATCCGCGAGCCACCCGCATGCGCACCGCGATCATGCGGGGGCGCGAAGCGGTCCAGCCCCAGTACCCGAACGCCGCGCCCGGCCAGTTCATGCACGGCCGCCGCGCCCATGGTGCCCAACCCCACCACGATCACATCCGGCCGCATGTCCGCAGACTAGCCGGACCACAACCGCCCACCACCCACCCGCCCGGGCGTAGCGCCCCGGGTGGCCGGATCACGGTGACCTTGGGCGTTTGAGCGTGATTAGAGATCGACTAACGCGCATACGCCCAAGGTCGCGGAGAGAATACAGAGCGTGGGCGCGCGGCCCAGCCAACCGCGCGCCCACGCCGAATGTGGGAGGAAGGATCTACCGGTCTATCGGGAGGGACGATCCGGAGACCCCCGGGTGCGTCATGCGCCGAGCCGGACTACCGCCCGCGCCGCCGTCGGCCGCCGACGCCACCCGCACCGACGAGTTCGTCGTCGGTGTCCTCCTCATCCCCAGTGCCGGAGTCCCCGCCCGGGGACTCCGGCCCCGCCAGGCCCGCCTCACGCAGGATCGCCAGGGCATCGTCGGCAGTCTCCGCCGCGACCTCCGAGCCGTAGCCTTCGTCGTCGAGGTGTTCTGGCGCAACCTGCCCGCCCGCGGCACCGACCGCGTAGGAGACCTCCCCGTTGATGCGGCTGTCGTGCTCCTCATCCTCGATGACCGAGTGCGGTCCCTCGAATCTGGTCTTGGTGAACGCGGTGACTCCTCGGGACAGGTCGTGCCCCACGGTCTCCGCGTCGACCTCATAGCCGACGCGCAGTTCGCCCTGATCGGTCTTCCACTCGCGGGTGTAGATGCGGCCGAAGACGAAGATCGGATCTCCAACATTGATGGACTTCACGACGTGCTCGGCCAGCCGCCGCCAGCAGCTGACCCGGATCCGGAGCATTCCGGAGTCGACCCACTGATCGGTGGCCTTGTCGTAGCGGCGCTCGTTCGAGACGATCCGGAAGCTCGCCACGACGGCTCCCGTCTTCTCGATCACCCGCTTTTCGGGCTGGGTCAGGGCAGTACCGATGATCGGGATTCGCGTGCTGTACATACTCATCTCCCCGTAATCCACACTGGACACTTGATCGGTCTTGGGAACAGCATCCTGTGTCGCGGGCCGGCCATGCGCCCGCAAACGAAATCTGTGGATAAACCAAGGGCCTGTGGATGACCGACTCTTGCCCGACCAGTGCAGTCGTCGACGTGTGCACCACCGGCCGTACTGGCGTATTTGGAATGTCGGTCCGGAAAGGTACGGTCGCAGGGTGGAGACAGATGTCCTTGGCGCGCCCTATCAACAACGGCGCATCGTTCTCGAGCCCGACGACGAGGGCGAGGTCGTGGCGACGTTGGTGTCGCTGCGGGCATCCGCGCCGACACGTCGGGCGGTGCTCTACCTACATGGGTACGTGGACTACTTTTTCCAGACTCACCTGGCGGAGTTCTTCACCGCGCGGGGGTATGACTTCTACGCGCTGGACCTCCGCAAGTACGGCCGCAGCCTGCTGAGCCACCAGACGCCGAACTACTGCCGCGACATCGGTGAGTACTACCCCGACATCGACGCGGCGATCAAGATCATTCGCGAGGAGGACGGCCATGACACCGTCCTGCTCAATGGCCACTCGACCGGCGGACTCTTCGCGGCGCTGTACGCCAACCGGGTGCGGGGTCGGGGCCTGATTCAGGGCGTGTTCCTCAACAGCCCGTTCCTCGAGTTCAACGCACCGTGGCTGACGCGGCGCGGACTTGCGCCACTGGTCAACCTGATCGGGCGGCTCTCGCCGAAGTCAGGGATCGGGCAGGAACTCGGCACGGTGTACGGCTCGACGATCCACGCCGACTACGAGGGTGAGTGGAACTACGACTTGAGGTGGAAGCCGCTCAACGGCTACAAGATCCACGCGGGTTGGGTGCGGGCGATCAGCAAGGGGCACCGCCGGGCTCGGCGGGGGCTCGCCATCGACGTGCCGATCCTGGTCGCGTCGTCGGCCCGCAGCTACGTCGGCAAGCTCGCCGACGGCGCGCACCACGCGGACTCCGTCCTCAACATCAAGGACATGGCCCGCTACGGTCCCAAACTCGGTCCAGACTTCACACTGATTCAGATCGACGGTGGGCTGCACGACCTCACGCTGTCCGCTCCGCCGGTACGGGCGGCGCTTTTCGAACAGGTCGACCGCTGGTTGCGCTCCGCGCCCGGTCTCGGCGTCGACGAGCCGGCCCGCCAAACGAACCGGCCAGAACCTCAGGAGAACTCAGATATCTGAGGGCACGCGCACTCGAGCCGCCGGAGCCGACGAGAGAACGTCCAAACGCGAGCGCGAGCCAGCGCGGGCGACGAGGGAACGGTGACTTAGGAGAAGCGGGCCCGGGGGCCGGTGCGGAACACGGGGCTCGCCGAGGCGGGATCAGGCGCCGATCCCCACGAGGCCGGGTAGCTGGTTGCCGAGTGCTCGGCGGCCACGGTCTGGTAGTCGGGGTACACCACACGTGGCAGATTCCCGGTGGAGTACGTGTCGGTCGAGTGCCGGGAACTCGAGTCGTGCGCGCCAGCGGATTGATACGGCACGCTGCTGTACGGAGCGATCCGCAGTGCTGAGCTGAGCATCCCCTGAGTCGCCACGCTGTTGGGCGCGACGCTCTGCGGAGCGATCGAGTAGGGCGAGGCGGAGTACGGCATCGCGGAGTAGGGCACCGCCGAGTACTGCGCGGCCTCGGCCACCTCGGCGGCGTAGTCGCGGTAGGCCGGTTCGGGCTCGCGGGCCGCTGGGATGAACTGCCCGGTCATGGGCGAGATCGGTGCCTGCGAGCCGGTCATGCCGAGACCATGGGAGCCGGTCATGTCCAGACCGGCGGCCGGAGCCATCGGATACATCGGACGGCGACGCACTGCGCCGTGTCGCGGACCCATCCGCGGACCCGAACTGGTCGGCTGCAACGGAGGAACCCGCTCGCCCGGCCAGGACGGGTGCTCCTGGTATTGCCTCGGCGGCTGGCCCACGCCGTGCAGGTGCGCCGGGCCGAAGGTGGGGCGCCCGCTCGGGCGAGCCGCCCGGTCGAACGGCTCCCAGTTGCCGCCGCGTCGAACCAGGAGGCCACGCGAGACGAGGTTCTCGCCGCCGGCGAAGAACACCCTCTCCACGCAGCGCTTGGCCTTTTCCAGGCCGGGGCCGGACTGCGAACCGGTGACAATCACGACATCCCGGGCCGGCACGCCGACGACGAGCTCTCCGGGGACCGCGCCTTCCAGACGCCGCCAGAAATCGGTGGCGATCAGCAGGCTCGATTCGAGACCCTCGAATGAAAGCATCAACGCGGGCGGCTGCCCGTGGAACTCAGCCCGGGATGAGAGCACCTCGAGATGCTGAAGTGCCGATTGGCGGAGCATCTGTGGGGACATTTGGAGCTGATCGAGGTCAGCGTGGGTGACGACACGCCGACCAAAGTCAGGGCCGTACGTGTAGACGACGGTAAGTTCCCCAAAACACTTGTCACGCACCGCAGCCGGATCTACTCGATCGGAGTGCGCTGATGTCAAGAGCGGGATAAACGTGGCACGCGTCACCTGCACACGAGGAACCTAGCGGCTCAGGGCCGATGGGGAAAGTCCCGGGTGTGCAATGTACGTTTTGTCCATGCAACCTTTTTCAAGCCGGTAACGTTGGCCGCCGCCCGACCAGTAGTGTCGCGCTGGAGCCGCACCAGGCGCCCGTAGCTCAGCGGATAGAGCAGCTGCCTTCTAAGCAGTTGGCCGCAGGTTCGAATCCTGCCGGGCGCGCATCCCCTGACCTGCGGCGGAGCGCCGTTGCAGAAGCCGCCAAGATCGCGGTGTAGCAACCCATGTAGCAACGGTCATCCGACGCCACCCAACCGGCGCATTACGCCGTCCATTCGGTCAGCGGTCCCCCGGCGCACTGAATCGAATACCTCTACATAGATGTCGGCCGTCGTCGACTGCCGCGCGTGCCGCAGCATTGCTTGGACCTCTTTGATGCTGGCGCCGGATGCGAATGCGAGAGACGCCGCCGCGTGCCTTAGGTCATGCACACGAAGCGCGCGTACACCCGCCCGTTTACAAATGGCAAACCACGCACGATTGATGGTTCGCGGCTCGACCATCGTGCCGACGTTTGTCGCAAATACGAGGTCCGGGTCCAACCACACCTTTGATGCCATTCGCTGGCGGAGCTGCTGGGCGCGGTGCTCGCGAAGGACCTCGACCAGTGCGGCCGGCAGAGCGAGCGTGGCACGGCTGGCCTCCGTCTTCGTGGCCTTCTCCACCAGGCGACCGCGGCGCCGCCCGGTGCCCGGGTCGACCTGGGCGTTGCGCTCGCGCACGACCTGCTGGCGGAGCGTGGTCGTGGCCGCGTCCAGGTCGGTCAGACTCCACCTCATCCCCAGCGCCTCGCCCTTGCGATGGCCGAGCGCGAGCATGGTCAGCCAGAGCGCGCGCCGCTTGTCGGCCACCATCTCGATATAGACCTTCCCTATCTCGTCCTCGGTGGGCGCCTTCGCCGGCCTGGTCTGGCCGGACGGCAGGCGGACCAATGCGGCCGCGTTGCGGCTCAGGATCTCATCGCGGACGGCGTCGCCGAGAGCCCGCCGCAGCGTGGCGTGCGCCATCCCGACAGTCCGCGGGCTGAGCAACCTGACCGTGCCGTCCGCCGGTTGCCGGTCGGTCTTCGTGGCGAGGAGATCCCGCTGCCACGTCCGCACGTCTTCGGCGGTGAGCTCGGTCAGCTTCACCGACCCGATCGCGGCCGAGGTGAGGTGCAGCCGGACAAGGGCGGCGTAGATGTCGGCCGTGTTCGCCTCGAGGTGTCCCGCCTGGACCTCGCCTGCTATGCGGACCTCGAGCCATCGGGTCAGATACGCGGCCAGCGTCGGCGTACGACCGGCGGGCTGGGGCTTGCCGGCCTCGACCGCGGCCAGCAGTTTGCGGCGCTCGCGGATCGCTTCACGTTCGGTGGCGCCGTAGGCCACCTTCCGGCGACCGTCCGGCAGCGTCACAGCCGCACACCATTTCCCGTCCGACGCGCGCTGGTACACGCTGCCCTCGTTGTTGGGTGCCTTCACGCGGCTCATGCCCGGGCCGCCTTGCTCCGCCCGCGGGCCGGCGGCAGGAGGCCGCGTAACCGGGCCTCGCGGATCCAGCCCGCCATTGTTGGCGCCTTCACACCCCACTCCTCGGACATTGCTGCGGCTGGATGCGGCGTGACGCGCGCCCACACTTTGTAGTGCTCAGCGACCCGCGCCGCGAACTCCTCAGGCGGCACACCGTCGCGATGCAACGGCGGCAACTTGCGCAACTCGTCGGCATGCGTGGGCTGGCGCGCCTTGCGGTTGCGCACCCACGCGCCCGAGAGGCTGGCCTGGTTCTCCATCGTCGAGACCGCGATCCTGCGCAATGACGACGCGGTGATCGCCGGGTCGCCGAGCAACACCAGGCCGGTCAACGCCTTGCGTCCCTCGCTGTCCTCGGTGAACCGGGCCGCGACCCGCAGCCCGGGCGCACCGGCCATGTCATCCGAATAGACAGCCCACAGTCCGCCGAACAGCTCGTTTAACTCCGGCGCGGATCCGATGCGCTGCGTTCGCATTCGTTCGCTCAGGTTCATGACTGCACGGTAGTGTCCGCAGTATCCATACGTCAATAGCGCCACGAACACACATGGATTCAGCCGGATAGTTGTGCACCGGTCCGGACCGTGGTCTGATCGTCCACATGCATACCGCCGAGTTCATGGACCGCGTTGCGGTTCCGCTCCTTCTCACACCCGAAGAGGCCGCGCGCATGCTCGGCTGCGGCCGGACGTACGTCTACGGCCTGATCGCGAGCGGCGAGCTCGAGTCCGTCAAGGTGGGCCGCCTTCGCCGGGTACCGCTCGCCGCGGTCCAGGCCTACGTCGAGCAGGTCCGCGCGGAGCACCGGGCGGCCTAAGCCATGACCAAGCAGAACGGGCGCCCGAAGGCGCCCGCCGTCGACCACCGCCCAGTAGTCCAGACCAAGGTAGCCGATTGGGCCGACACGTACCGCGCGGCGCGCTACTGGGTCGCCTGGACGGCCCGCCGTCGCTGGCCTGACCACGCGGCCAATGACGCGATTTGGGCTCTGTCCGTCGCCGACTGGTGGCACGGCCCGGGCCGCGGTGGTCGCGATGGGTGACGCGACGATGCTCGACGCCGCACTGCGCTACGCCGCGACCGGCTGGCCTGTGTTCCCGTGCAAGCCGAACGCCAAGCCGCCCATGACCGTCCACGGATTCAAAGACGCCACCAGCGATCCGGTGCAGATCACGCGGTGGTGGTCGCGCTACCCGCTCGCGAACGTCGCGATCGCCACCGGCTCGCCCGGACCCGATGTCGTCGACGTTGATGTGAAGGACGGGGCGCCAGGCGCGCAGTCGCGCATGCGCCTGGCGCGTGTTGGGTTGCTTCGGGGCGCCTTCGCCGAAGTGCACACCTGGTCGGGCGGACAGCACCTCTACTACCCGGGCACCGATCAGCGCAGCAGCTCCCGCAAGGTGCACGGGATCGACTTCCGGGCCGCAGGCGGATATGTGCTCGCGCCACCGTCGATCGTGGACGGACGTCCGTACCTGGCCGGCGACACGGTGGCGATGAGCGAGGGCCGGCCGGTGAATTGGTCGCGGATCGTCGAGTTCCTCGAGCCGCCGCGGCCGAAACCTGACACGTGGTCAGGCGTCCGGCGGCACAGTCCCGGCGCGCTGTCCCGTTGGGCGGAGCGCCAGCTCACCGAACGGATCGCGCAACCGGTCGGCCCCGACCGCAGCGGACAGTTCTGGGAGCTGGCCCGGCTGTGCCGGCTCGCGGGCATGAGCGAGACGGAGGCCGTCTCGACGCTGACGCCCTGGTGCGAGACCACGGGTAAGTACGTCGGCCGGGTCGACCGGGAGATCACCCGTGTGTGGCGGAAGGTCGAGGTACCGGCATGAGCCTCGACGACGCGAACACCACTGTGGACGGCGCCGCCCTGCTCGACGAGATACGCGCCGTCATCGTCGCCTACGTGGCGCTGCCGTCGCCAGAGTGCGCAGACGCCCTGGCGTTGTACGTGGCCGCCACGCACGCGCAGGCGTCGTGGGAGCACGCCTCGCGGCTGGCGGTCCTGTCCCCGCAACGCCGCTGCGGCAAGACCCGACTCCTCGAAGTGCTCCGCGAACTGGTGTACCGGGCACTGTCCACGGTCAACATCAGCGCGGCGGCCCTCGCCCGGAGCCTCGACGAAACCGACCCGCCGACGCTCATCCTCGACGAGGCCGACACTGTGTTCGCCACGAAACGGCGGGGCGAACTGACCGAGAGCGCAGACGTATTGCGCGGGCTGCTCAACTCCGGTCACAGCCGCGGCTGGCCGTACACCCGCTGGGATGCCACCGCCCGCCGGCTCGAGGAGTGCCCGACGTACGCCATGGCGATCATCGCCGGTATCGGCGGACTGCCGGACACGATCATGGACCGGGCCGTCGTGATCCGGATGCGCCGCCGGGCGCAGCACGAGCCGGTGCGGCAGTGGCGATCCCGCCGCGCCGTGCCCGCACTGCGGGAGATCCGTGAGCGCCTGCATGTGTGGGTGCTGTCGGTGGCCGACGTGCTGGACAAGGCGGAGCCAGATCTCCCGGTGACCGACCGGGCCGCAGACACGTGGGAGTCCCTCGTGGCGATCGCGGACGTGGCCGGCGGGACGTGGCCGGATCGTGCCCGCGAGGCATGCCGGGTGCTGGCCGGCGCCGTCGAGGCCGACGAGGGCGACGACCCGGCCGAGCTACTCCTGTCCGACCTGGCCGCCGTCTGGAAGCCGGCCGACGCGGAACGACTGTCCACCGCGGACATCCTCACCAAGCTCGCCGAGCTGGAGGAGTCGCCCTGGCGGACGTGGCACAAGGGCGATCCGCTGTCGGCTCGTTCCCTGGCACAGATGCTCAGGCCGTACGGCGTGAAGTCGAATCAGCCGCGCGGCGGACCGCACCGCGGGGTGCGCGGCTACGACCTCGCCGACCTCGCCGACGTGTGGGCTCGGTACGCGGTCCAGGCGCCCACCCGTTCCATCCGTTCCACCCGTGCCAATGACGACGAAGACGCCCTGTGGCCTGCGGGAACACTTGGCACAGATGATGGAACACCAACCGTTCCACTATCCGTTCCACCCCATCCACGCAGGTCAGAGCACACATCTGAGGCCGATGGAACGGATGGAACGGATGGAACAGCGGAGCGCCTGAACGGCGGCCACGAAGCCCCGCGCGGTGTGTGGCTGGCGGGCGGTGCGCAGTGAGCCGGCGAACCGCCTTCCGCGACCAGGCGAAGGCCGCCGTTGCTGAGGCCCGCCGTGACGTCGCCGGTGCCTTCGGGCTACCCGACGAGCCGGCGCCGCGAGGCGTCTCACCATTCTTCGACGAGTTGTGGGATCGGCACGGCCAGTCCCGCCGGTGCTCCCATCTGAGCCTTCGCCCGCTCCAGCCGTGGCACCTGTTCCCCGCCGACGGGGTGTGGCGGTGCAAGCCATGCCAGGGCATGTGGGCCGCGACCCGCAAGTCCGACATCGCGGCCAGGCGCCCGTTCCTCGACCCGGTTGAGGAGTTCACGTGTGACCGGTGCCGCCGCTTCTCACCCGGCGGTCTCGAGCCAGCGGTGGTACGGCAGGACTTCTGGGTGATCGTCGTCGGGCTGTGCGGGCGGTGCTTCGCCCGCGTCGAGTCCGAGGGCGGAAGGGTCGTCGCGCCATGACCGCGCCGCCCGAACCCGCCGAGTCGCGCGAACGCTGGCGCGCCGCGCTGGCCGTGCACGAGGCCCGGCGTGAACGCATCCGTCGACTGAGGACGGAGCTCGCCGAGTGCAGACGCATCGGCCTGGCCGCACGGCACGCGCAACGACTCCGCCGCGCCCGTGCAACCACCGAAGAGAGGAACCGATGACCACGCCCGCGCTGTTCGACCTACCGACCGTCGAGCCACCCGACCGCCTGCATGACGGCCCGTGCAAGACATGCGGCTCCACCCGACCCGCCGGCTACACCCAACCGCTGTGGCTCGAGCCCGTGTCGTTGGAGTGTCTCGACTGCAACCGCGCCACCTTGGACGAGCTCCACGACGCCTGGCGCCGCGGCGACCGCGCTGCCGCAGCCGTCGCCTACGCCCGGCACTACACACCGACCCCGAGGAGAGCGAAGTGAACGCCAGGCACCGCGCCGCCATCGTGGCGGCACGAACCGCGTATGACGCCGCCGTAGCGTCCGGCGACGCTGGCGCCAAGCGTCAAGCCCGGCACGACTTGTTCGTAGCCGAGTACGGCCGCACGCAAATCCGCGAGGCGCCGACGGCGGCACCGTCTGGCGCGACGACGACCCACCACCCGACGGCGGCACCGCGCTGCCGGCCGCTGCATAAGGAGACCAGGATGGCAACGAAGTCCACGACCACCGACGCACCGCTGTCCGACCAGATCGCCGCCGCCGAAGCCGAAGCCGACCGGCTCCGCGAGGCCCAGCTAGCGCAGCGCCGCGAAGCCGAACGGCTCACCGCCGAGAAAGCAGAGGCCGAGCTCGGACTACTCCGCACCTGGTGCGCCGAGCAAATCGCCGGTCTACGCGGTCTCGTCACCGACGTCGACAAGCTACGAGACCAGGCCGTCACACTGCGCGACGCCGGACGGATCGGCGCCTACACTCGACGCCTGCGGGCGCATGGAAGCACGCCGCACCTCGCCGCCCGCGGACGTCAAGCCGCCATCGGCAAATACGCCCGCCGGGTCGACCTGCGGGTGCCATTCGGCCGCCAGTGGGGCGGCAGCGGCTACGGCAGCCTCGGCGAAACGGCAGAGCAGTTCCTGGTCGGCGACCGCGCCACCCGCCGACACCGCGACAGCCTCGAAGCCGCCGCCATCGCCACCGTCGACGCTGCAGCCGCCGCGGCCATGGGCCTGGCCGACGTCGGCGAAGTCGCCAAGATGGCCGAACCCGTCGCCGAATACCGGTTCACCCGGCATGTTGACGTCGGCACGTACACCGACCTCCCATCGGTGGCACCGATGCAGGCCCCGCAGATCCTCACCCTCGAAGGCCGCACAGTCACCCTCCGACCCGACCGGGACGGGGTAGTGGCGGTATGGGACCCGGCACTAGCCGACGCCCTGGCCGGCGACCAGAGGTGCTTCCTCGTCGGCTCAGACGTCGATTCGAAGTACCTCGCGCTACTCGGCAACGGCTGACATGCACCCGAGTCCGTACAACTACCCCGAGTACCGGGACTGGGCGGCGATACAGGCGGAACGGTCCCGGGGCTGCTGTTGGACCCGGGTGGTCACCACGTTCGGCACCGACCAGGTATGGCGGCACTCACTGAGGTGCGAGCGGGCAGCCGGGCAAGGCCAGCCGAGGGTGTGTGGCCAACCATGATCCGGAGCGGCGCTCGTGTCGACTCGCCCGCCATGGCGCGCGAGCGTCGCTCCACCATGGACGTCACGCACAGTGACACTCACAAATCCGGACAGAACCGAACACAGGGGGTGGGACCTAGCCCTGACGGTGGGGGCCCATGAACCACCGGAGAGGGGTCCCCGCTCCAAGCGCGTGCCTAGTGCCAAAACTGACTACTAGGAGTGACGAATGACCACTTCGGACACCAATCCGAGACCGCCGGCCGGACTCGGCCCGACCGGCCGGACGTACTGGACCAAGGTCGTGGCGGACTACGTGCTCAACGTCGACGAGCTCGTGCTGCTGCGCCAGACGTGCGCGGTGCTGGACGAGATCGCCGCCTTCGACCGCCGGATCGCCGCGGACGGCCTGGTCGTGGTCGGGTCGCAAGGTCAGCCGCGGCCTAATCCGCTGGTGAGCCAGCGTCGGGCTAGTCGGTCGTTGCTGGCGCGGCTCGTTTCGCAGCTGGGTTTGCCTGCGGCTGATGGCGGCCGGGTGCGCACCGGTCTTGAGGCCCGGGCCGCGAGCGGGCATCGAAAGCGTTGGGGTGACCGTCCGGCCGACGAGGTTGCGGCGAGGCGGGCGCGTGGCAACGCGTCGTGACGGCGGCGAGGGTGGCCGCGCCGAGATGATGGCTGAGCTGGTTTTCGGCCCGGATCCGTTTGCGATGCCGGGTGAGGGGTCGGTGTTCCCGGACGAGGGGTCGGCAAGGCAGGCGTGGCAGCGGTGGCGGGTGGATGCGTGGCGCTCGCCGGATCTGGATCCGGGTGCGGCTCCGGCCGGGGCCGAGTTCGATGGCGTGTTGACCGGTGTGGGCCGGTGGTCGGATGCGGAGCGCAAGCGCGCCGCGCTGGCTTCGGTCGCGGCGTTCAGACGGTCGCACCGCAACGCTGCCGCCGAGATCGGCCAGCCGCTCGAGCGCTACGAGGCCAGCCTTCGCGCGGATGCGACCTACGACGAGGACGACGATGCCGAAGCGTAGAGATCAGATGGCTGGGCCGTCGAACGTGCCGCCGGAGATCGCGAGCATCGACGTCGCGATGGCCGCCGCGGCGAAGCGTCTCGGCCCGGCCGCCGACGTCGCTGCGGTGTGGGCCGAGGTTGAGCGTGCCCGTGTCGCGTTCTGCCGGTCGCACGGGTGTTGGCGCTACCGGGGCCTCAAGTCGTGCACCGACGTGCCAGGTCGCCCGCGTTGCGACGAGGCCAAGTCGTGATCCTCGGGCGTGAAGCAGCAAGTGCTCGGCCCTTGACCGCGCCGTCAGACTGACCTCGTGACCTCCCGCGCGCAATCGCAGTGCGCCTCATGCGTCCGGTACCGGCCGTCTATCCGCAAGGGCCCGTCATGCGAGGCGTTCCCGGGCGGCGTCCCGGCCGAGCTGTGGGGCAACGGGCACGACCACCGTCAGCCGTATCCGGGCGACGGTGGTCTGTTGTGGACGGCGGCGAAGGGGCAGACGTTCCCGAAATACGCCTTCGCCAAGCCGATCTGACGTGCCAATCGTCTAGTCGGTTTTACTTGACGTGTCACCCGCACTAGACTTACCGTCGTGAAGCGGGCTGACCTCATCCGGAAGATCACCGAGGCCGCCGCGTCCTCCGGCGTCGAGTTCGTCTTCGTCCGCGAGGGCGGCAGTCACACGCTCTACCGGTACGACCAGCAGAACGTGGTGATCCCGCGGCATCGGGAGGTCAACGAGATCACCGCGAAGGCGATCCTTCGGGATCTGGGCATCCGACAGAGGAGGTGACCGACGTGATCTACACGGTGAAGTGCCGCCGGGTCGGCGGCTGGTGGGCGATCAGTGTGCCCCGGCTGAAGGGTGTGCACTCGCAGGCCCGTCGTCTCGAGAAGGTGGAGGCGATGGCGCGCGAGGCCATCGGGCTGATGCTGGACGTGGACCCGGCCACGGTCGAGGTCAAGGTCGTACCGGATGTGCCGGAGCAAGTCCGCAAGGCGCTACGAGCGCGCCGTGAAGCCCGCGACGCCGAGCGGGCCGCCGAGCAAGCGACCCGTAGGGCGGCTGCGGAGCTGATCGCCGCCGGCTACACGGTCCGCGACGCGGGGAGCTTGCTCGAGTTGTCCCCGCAGCGGATCTCGCAACTGGCCGGCCACAAAGCCGCCTGAAACGCAAAAAGGCCCGCCCCGAAGCGCCCGATGTGGGCGCCCGGGACGGGCCCTGATGGTTACTTAGGACGCCGGCCGGTGATCGGCCAGCCGGTGTGCGGTGGTAGCGGGCGGGTGTCCTCTACGGCGTCGAGAACGCCGCCGAGGCCCGCGTAGAGGACCCGGCCCTGCCGGACCGTGAGGTCGGCTCGGCAGCGGTGCCCGTCGTCGTGATCGCCGACGGCCAGCTCGATCTTCGGTGCATCGGTGCCCCAGATCCGTAGCGCGAGCCGGGCCGTCTCGCCCCGTCCCGCCGGGATCACCAGCGGCTCGGAGGAGTGGTAGCGCCCGAGCGCCGCTTCGCATCGTGGTGAGCACCACAGTGGGTGGCCGTCACGCATCGTCGGAGCCCATCGAGCCGCTGATGTAGCCGGCATCGTTGTCCGTCTCGTCGTCGTCGGCCCGGCCGAGCATGTCGGCCAACGCGTCGAGCACCACCGACATCCGCTCGCCGAGCGTCATCTCGGTGTCGTCGATGTGGCTGAGGTAGAGCTCGGCGAACATCAGGCCGGTGAGGTCCTTCGCCTCGTCGATGGTGAGTGCGAGGCCCTGGCCGCGAGGTCCGTCGACGAGGATCGGGTAGGGCAGGTCTTCGGTCTGGGTGATGATGTGCATGGGTCGCCTCCTAGAGCGGCGATCAAGGCCCCGGATCCGGTGTTAGCGCACCGACCGGGGCCGCCTTGTTTGTCCATACGGACAGCAAGGGGCAGGCACCCCGCGAGAAGTGCCTGCCCGATGCTCACCGTACGGCTCGCGGGCCCGTACGGACCCGTTGACCTACTCCGCTGCGGCCGGCGAGACCGGAGCCGAGGGAAGCTGGTAGGCCGCTTCCAGAGCCGCAACCGTCGTTGCCTTGGAGCTGCGCCGCGAGCGCGACCGCTTCGCGGCGTTCGCCTTCCTCGTCTGCGCTGCCTTCACAGCCGCCTGGGACCTGCGAGGGTCGACGGCGGGCGCTGCTTGCTTCACCGTGGAAGCCACGAACTCGCTGAGTAGGTAGAGGACCACCATCGCTGCGTGCACTATCTTGCTGCCGACTGTGTGACCGGCCACGAAGTTGGCCGCGACCGACGCCGTGCCCGTGACGAGCAGGACGAAGATTGCGGTGCGGCGGCCCTTGGCCGCGACACCATCCGTGTGGATGGCCAACGTGCAAACGATCGCCAACAGGTCGACAGCGATCGGTGCGATCGCCGCGGTGAAGGAGTCCACCTCCCACAGCAGGAACAGGCCTCGCTGGGTGGAGTAGCTGACGGCCGCTGCCGCGGCCATGATCAGCAGGGACAAGACTCGGATGACTCGGATGGGACCCATGTGGGTCTCCCTTCCACTCCCTGACGATCCCTCGTCAGCGCCCGGCACTCACCGGGCGGACCGCGGGCGCGCTGAGCGCTGCCACACGCGGTTTCGGGTCTGGTCAGGGGATGGGTTGCTGGTTTCTCGACTAGCTCGGTCGATCGCGGGTAACGCTTCGGGCTGGTTCTCAGGGCTCGGACCGACTGCCTACGGCTGACCTGCGTCCTCGCGGAGTCCCTGGCGTCTGTAGTTCTATCTTCAGCGTAGCATGGCGCCATGCCTACCGCCATGCATGTCAAGTAGTCCTTTCGGTCAGAGTTAGCCGACGATCGGGCATACCGCCATGCATGACGCCTGGCATGGTGGCATGATCTAGGCGTGAGCTACGACATGGCTCGGCTCGTCCAGCTGGGCAAGCGCCACCAGCGGCTGCGCTCTGACCTCGAGGCACTGCGGCCGGAGCTCGCCGACGAGATACGGGCCGCGTACGCCGCAGGCGTGCCGCAGGTCGACATCGCCCGAGCGACCGGCTACACCCGCGATCAGGTGCGCCAGATCTGCCTTCCGCCGGAGCGGAGGCGCACGCGCCGCGCCGCTAGTTGATCTCCCCGTGTAGCAACCGATGTAGCAACCCGGGTCAGTTCACCGGGGTCCCGACTAGTTCACGGCAGGCCGTGACCTGCGAATATGTACCAGCGCGGACCCCGGTGAATCCCCCGCAGCAATCTTCTAAGCAGTTGGCCGCAGGTTCGAATCCTGCCGGGCGCGCCGCCGAGACGATCCCCACAGCTGACCCGGGCCAAACATCAATCGTCAAGAACCCGGGAGCCGATCTTGCGGGTCTTTTCGATTTGGTTCACAAGGAACTCGCGCGTATACGGATTGTTCTCGTTCGCTAACTCTACGGCTAAGTCGGCCAGCCGCTCGTCGCGAATTCGTCGCAGATTGGCGTTAGCCGCCGCGAGTTCAGCCTCTAGGTCGAGCGCCATCGCGGCCCCTCCGGCTCTGGATCGCCCAGGCGCTGTCCGATCCGCCCGAGTAGATGATGAAAGTGGTCTAGGTCGTTGCGGTAGAACTCAATGTGCTCCAGATAGCTCCCGATGAGTCGGTTGGCGCGCTCGACCTCAACAACGGGCTGCATCCGGCGGAATTCGTCCATTTGCGTACTCGGATCCATCATCAGTCCTCCCCGTGCAGCCGAGTCTAAACTGGGCGTCTGACAGAACAGGGGATTACGTCTCCAGCCGACCCGGTGCCGCACCAGTGCGCCACCGGGTCGGCTCGAGAGGACCGGAACGCTACGAGCCGGCGGTGGGCGGGCGAAAGCGGCGATCTCGGGCGACCGGGTAGTCCTGCAGTGGCGGGACGACGGACCTGGCGGGGTTCTCGAACGCGCGGATCAGCCACGCTGAAACCGGCCCGGGCGCCTAGGCGTTGCGCGCATCGTCGTCTCCTTACATTCGAAGATGTCTGGTCGAAAAGTGTTTGGTCGACGGTACGGACGAGCGGCCGGCGACTCTGCGCCGGTTTTCAATCAAGCCGCCGCGACATGTCACACCCGTATGTCACACCCGCGTGTCCCGGACCAACGGGTATCCGTGGCGCGGCACTGTTCTATAGCGTGAATCCCCGCGAAGCTAGGACCACCTGGGAGGGCCGTCGTGATCAAGGCTCAACCCCGGCTCGTCGCCGGGATCACCGCGCTGGTGCTAGTGCTCGCGGCCGGTGTCTTCGTCGGCATCCGGCTCTTCGTCGACCAGGTGGACCGGTCGATCCCGCAGGCCGATCTCTTCGCGTCGGGGACCCCGTCGGCGTCGGGAAGCGGCCCGGGAAGCGCCGCTCCCCAGCCCGAGCCGACGATCCCCGAGGGCGCGGACATCAAGGGTCCGCTCAACATTCTGCTCGCCGGCGAAGATACCCGCGTGAACGAGCCGGGCTCGGTCCCGCACTCCGATGCCATCCTGATAATGCACATCAATGCGAACCTGACAAAGGCGTACATCACGTCGCTGCCGCGCGATCTGCTGGTTCACGTCCCCGCGTTCGGCCCGTCGGGTTCCGGTGCCGATTTCACGAAGATCACGCACGCGATGACCTACGGTGCCCGCGTGCCCGGCGGCGGCCAGGACACGCGGCAGGGCTTCGCCTTGCTGGCTCAGACCGTGGGCCTTTATACGGGCATCGATCACTTCGACGCCGGCGGTCTGGTGAGCTTCTCCGGATTGGCAGCCTTGGCCGATGTGATCGGCGGAATCGACATCAACGTCGACTACCCGGTCACGTCGATTCACGTAGGCCCTGACGGGACCAACACGGTCGGCTCGGGCGGTCCTTTCATGCACTACAACGTGGGTATGCAGCACCTGGTCGGCTGGCAGGTGCTCGACTACGCCCGCCAGCGCTACAGCCTCCCGAAGGGGGCCTACGACCGCGAGCGGCACCACCGCCAGATCATCAAGGCAATGATCACCAAGATATTCAGCTTCGACCTGCCGAACTTTCCATTCGTCGCGCCCTATGTGGTTCAGGCCGTCGGCAAGATGCTCACCCTCGACCTGCGCGGCCGCAAGATTCACGAATACGCGTACGCGCTGCGCAACCTGCGACCCGACGCGGTAAGCCTGGTTGGCCTTCCCGGCAGCTCGGTCTTCAGCGGCGGCGCGTACCGAGGTGAGTCACTGGCCCCGATCCAGTCGTCGTATTTCGCCGCGCTCCGCTCCGACACGCTGGACCAGTTCCTCGCGGCCAACCCGGGCCTGATCAACGACCCTCGCTGAGCTCGCCGCGTGGCGACCGCGCCGTTCGTAGACTGACCGAATGGCTCGGGCGAACGAGGCGGTCGCGGCTCTCCTTGAGGAGTACGCCGACCTGCTCGCCATCACCGGCGGGGACGCGTTCCGGAGCCGTACCTATGAGAAGGCGGCCCGGGCCGTGGCCGGACACCACGCCGACGTCACGGGTCTGGACGCCAAGGGCCTGCAGGCGATTCCTGGCGTCGGCGCCTCGATCGCAGAGAAGATCATTGAGTTTCTGTCCACCGGGCAGGTGGCCGCGGTCGAGAAACTGCGCGCGAAGATCCCGGCCGGGGTGCGGGCGATGACCATCGTGCCGGGCCTGGGGCCGAGGAAGGCGATGATCCTCTTCGAGGAGCTGGGCATCGACTCGGTGGCGGGCCTTGAGGAGGCCATCCAAGAGGGTCGCCTGTCGGGGCTGCGAGGGTTCGGCCCGAAGACCGCCGAGAATCTCCGCCACGGCATCGAGTTGTCCCGAGCGCAGAGCGGACGCTTCCAGCTCGACACCGCGACGTTGACGGCCCAGGAAATCGTCGCCGCGCTGTCGTCCGTACCTGGATGCCTTCGGTGCACGTACGCCGGATCACTGCGCCGGATGCGGGAGACGATTGGCGACGTCGACATCCTCGCGGCCGCCGAGGACCCGCGTCCCCTGATGACGGCGTTCGCCAACCTGCCGCTCGTCGCCGAGGTGATCGTCCGCGGGGACAAGAAGACTTCGGTACGGACTGTAGCCGGCCTGCAAGTGGATCTGCGCGTGGTGCCGCTGGTGTCCTGGGGCGCCGCCCTGCAGTACTTCACCGGGTCCAAGCAGCACAACATCCGGATCCGGGAGATCGCCGTCCGAAAGGGACTGAAGCTTTCTGAGTATGGGCTGTACCAGGTCGATGACGGCTCGCTGGTCGTTTCCGAGACCGAGGAGGAGGTCTACTCACAGCTCGGCCTGCCGTGGATCGCACCGACGTTGCGCGAGGACCGTGGCGAGGTAGACGCCGCCATCAACGGCACGCTGCCCGACCTGATCACGGTAGCGGACATCAAAGGCGACCTACACACCCACACCAACCTTACCGACGGCGTATCCACTTTGGAGGAAATGCTCGCGGAGGCAGAATCGCGTGGGCTGCGGTACTTCGCCGTGACCGACCACGCGAAGAACTTGCCGATGCAGCGCATGACCGACGCGAAGATGCTGGCGCAGCGGGAGAGGGTACGGGCGCTCGCGGGCGGGAAGATGACGGTCCTGCACGGCACCGAACTCAACATCGACCCCGACGGCGGCGTCGACTGGGACGCCGACTTCCTAGCCGGGTTCGACGTGTGCGTGGCGTCCGTCCACTCACACTTCAACCAGGGCCCCGACGAAATGACGCGCCGGTTCGTCAAGGCGTGTGAGAACCCGTACGTCCATATCATCGGCCACCCGACGACTCGCCAGATCGGTCGCCGCCCGCCGGTCGATGCGGACTGGGACGCAGTGTTCGCCGCGGCCGCCCGCACGGGGACTGCCCTGGAGATCAACAGTTATCCGGACCGGCTGGACCTGCCCGATGAGCTCATCCTGCGAGCGAAGCGTCACGGCGTGAAGTTCGCCATCAACACCGATTCTCACTCGACCGTCCACCTAGGACATTTGCCGTACGGCGTGGGGCAGGCGCAGCGGGCCTGGCTCACCGTCGACGACGTGATCACGGCGTGGCCGCTCACGAAGTTGCGCACCTTCCTGCGTGCCAAGCGCCGTCGATGAGGCGTTGCGAGCTGGGGAGCTTCGGTGCCTGACCCGGTGGCGTTCGCAGGTCTGATCGCCGTGGTGAGTCTCGCCATGGCGGTCGCGCTCTATTCGAGTCGACTGACCGATCTGTTCCGGGTGCCCGCACCGGCGGTCTTCCTCGTCCTGGCCGCGGTGACCTCCGATGTCTACCGCGCGCTCGGCGACCTGTCTCCGGAGCTGGTGCAGCGCATCGTCACGGTGGGGTTGATCTTCATACTCTTTGACGGCGGCATGCACATCGGATGGCATCGCTTCCGCGCCGCGCTAGCGCCGGTCGCATTGATCGGCGTCGTTGGGACGTTTCTGACGGCCGGTGCGACCGCACTCGTCGCGCACGCGATCTTCGGCTTTGCCTGGCAGGCTGCGCTCCTCCTCGGCGCCGCGCTGGCCGCGACCGACCCCGCCGTCGTCTTCTCCGTGCTCGGCAAGCAGGAGGTCTCGGGCCGGTCCGGCACCATCATCGAGGGCGAGTCAGGCGTGAACGACCCGGTGGGCATCGCCCTTATGGTGAGTCTGGTGGCGGTCGCCGTTCATGGCAGCGGCGGTCCCTCCGCCGTCGGCGAGGCCACCCGCGAATTCCTTGTGCAGATGGCGGTCGGCGCCTCGGTCGGACTCGTCCTGGGTGTGTTGCTCGTCCGAGTCGTCCGACGTGGAGTGCTGGCGAGCGATGCGCTCTATCCATTGCAGACGATGGCCGGAGCCGCCCTCATCTACGGCGCGGCCACGCTCGCTCGGGGATCGGGATTTCTTGCTGTGTTCGTCGCCGGCATCATGCTCGGCGATGTGCGAGCGCCCTTCAAGGGCGAGATCAGGCGGGTGCACGCCTCCTTGGCCAGCCTCGGCGAGATCGTCGCATTCGCCGTGCTCGGCTTGACCGTCAACCTGAAGGAGGTCTATACGACAAACGCGTGGTGGATCGGGCTTGGCCTCGCACCGATCCTCGCCCTCGTGATAAGACTGCTGGCCGTCGGGCCCCTGCTGCTGCCGATCCGCCTCCGAGTTGGCGAGAAGATATTCGTCCTCTTCGCCGGGCTCAAGGGAGCAGTACCGGTCCTACTTGGGACGTTCGTGCTCGCCGCTGGCGTGGCCGAAGCCCGCCTCATCTATGACGTCATCTTCGTGGTGGTGCTGGTATCCGTGGCGCTTCAGGGCGGTCTCGTTCCCTGGATGGCCCGTCGCTGTGGGGTGCCAACCCGGCCCGTCGAGCCGGAGCCGTGGGCGCTTGGCATCCGTTTCCGCCAGGAACCACGCGGCCTACATCGGTACGTTGTAGCGCCCGGCTCGCCGGCGGACGGTCGGGCCATCTCAGCGCTGGATCTCGGAAAGGGCGTGTGGTTGAGCCTGGTGACCCGAGATGGAGAGCTTCTCACCATTAGCAGCGAGACCCTACTGCGGCCCGGTGATGAGGTGCTGACGGTGGTCGACCACGCCCATGGCGCCGACCCAGCCAGCCAGTTCGAGGCACCGCCCTCATGATCGCCGACTCGACCCTTGACGCTCTCGCCAGATCCGTGCCGATCGCGCTATCCGCGACCTTTCCGGAGTCTGGCTCGCAGCCAGCGATGGCTCTCCCTCGGCGTGCGCTCTTGAGTGTCGTAGTTGACATGGACGCCGAAGCGCGGCGCGTATCCGCAGGCCCATTCGAAATTGTCCAGAAGGGACCAGCAGAAGTAGCCACGCACATCGACGCCGGCGGCCAGTGCCCGACCGAGCGCTTCCAGATGGGCGTCGATGAATGCGATCCGCTCAGCGTCGGGCTGCCCGGCTACACCGGAATATGCGCATCCGTTCGCTCGGCCGTGTCCCGCACGCGCCAGCCGCCAGCGTTTTCGAGCGCCTGCGGCGGGTCCCAGTGATAGAGCGTTACGTACGGCGTGATGCCCAGGTCACGCAAGCGCTGCAGGATCCGCCGGTAGAAGTCCAGCCCTCGTTGCTCGATCCGACCCGACCCGTCCGGCTGGATTTGGGGCCAGGCCACTGACAGACGGTACGCGTTCACGCCGAGGTCGGCCAGAAGCTCCAGATCTTTGGGCCAGCGGTGATAGTGGTCGCATGCCCCAGACGAAATCGCTCGGGAAGCCTCTCACGCGAGCGACGGTATCGGGTCGGATAGGCAGGCATGTCCGCACGATCCACACTCCGAGCGGCGATCAGTAATCCTTCCGATCCTCTACGGCGTGTGGGTCGCAGATGCTCCTGCTCAAAGGACCGATGCGTCACCTAGAAACAAGGAGGACGGAATGGGAACGATAGCGAGGCTGTCCCGGCACGACGAGGCCCGGGTCGAGAGTATGCCCGGGTTCGAGGGTCGCTACGTGGAGGCCGACGGCTACGTGCTCGGGATGGAATCGTTCGATCAGGCGGCCGACTTCACCCCGATGTATCGCGGGCTTCCGGATGATCTCTGCCAGAGCCACCACTGGGGCTACGTGGTGAAGGGGCGCATGGTCTTCCATCGCCCCGAGGGCGATGAGGTGTTCGACGAAGGTGAGGCCTACTACGCGGGGCCGGGTCACACCGGTGAGGTTGCTCTGCCCGGAACCCTCATTGTCGAGTTCAGCCCAGCCGACGAGTACGCGCAGACGATGGCCGTCGTGGCCAAGAACCTTGAAGTGACGGGTTCGTAGCGGTTCAGATCACGCGATGCGAAGATCGGGGCCATGGCCGTCTCGGAAACGCCACAGCCCCGTTCTTCGGGTTGGGACGCGCTCAGCGCCGCCGATTGGAGCCAAGCGCGCGCCGCCTTCGAGGCCGAGTTGACCACGGGCGAGAGTGCATCGGCGTGGGACGGCCTGGCGCAGGCTCGGTGGTGGTTGTCGGACGTCTCCGGGGCTGTCGAGGCATGGGAGCGCGCGTACACGGCGCGACGGCGGGCGGGCCAGGATGAGCCGGCGGCTCACGTGGCCATCCTCCTCTCCCGCGAACATGCCGAGGGCCTGGGAAACGACGCGCTCGCCAACGGTTGGCTCGAACGGGCCCGGCATCTGCTCGCCGAGTATCCCGACTCGGTCGAATGGGGTTGGGTGGCGCTCGTGGAGTCCGAGCGGGCGGTCGATCCGACACACGCGCTCGGACACGCGGAGCGCGCCGTCGACATCGCTCGCCGGAACCGGGACGCGAACCTGGAGCTCGCGGCGCTGGGCCGGGCCGGTCTCGCCGAGATCGCATTAGGACAGATCGAAGAAGGCATGACCCGGTTCGACGCCGGCATGGCCGCGAGCGCGGCCGGTGAGTCCACCGACCTTCGCACCATCGGGGATCTGTACTGCGCGGCCAACCTCGCCACCGAAATCACCTTGGACGTCAGCCGGTTCGGACAGTGGACCGGTGCGGTCATGGGATTCATGCAGCGGACCGGCCACCCGGACCTGCTCTCCTTCTGCGGCACCTGCTGCGCGGAGGTCTGTCGCGCCTCGGGGCAGTGGGCCGATGGGGAGGGTTGGCTCACGCGGACCCTGAGCCAGCTTGAGCAGACCGGGCAGCGGGCTCGATGCGTACATCCCGCGACCCGGCTGGCGGCGTTCCGGGTCTCCCAGGGCAGATTGGAGGAGGCCGAGGAACTGGTCCGCGGCTACGAGGACCAGCCGGGGGCGGTCCAGGTCATGGTGTCGCTGCACCTCGCCCGGGGCCAGACCGCGCTCGCCGCGGCCCGGCTCCACCGCCGCCTGAACCAGCTCGGACGCGACACTCTGATCGCCGTACCTCTGCTCGCGCAGCTGGTTGAGGCACAGCTCGCCCAGCCCGACCTCGTGGGTGCGGCCGAAACGGCCGGTGCGATCGCGGACATCGCGGACCGTTCCGTGAACGCGCGCGCCGAGGCGGAAGCCGAGTTGGCGCTCGGTTCGGTTCGGGCCGCCGCCGATGATGTACCCGGCGCCCGCGCGCACCTCGACCGCAGCCTCGGACTGTTCGTGGCGCTGCGGATGCCGCACGCCGCTAGTCGAGTTCACCTGGCGTTGGCGCGAGCCCTCGCCCCAGGCGATCCGGACACCGCAGTCGAGGAAGCCCGGCAAGCCCTGCGCGCGTTCGAGGACCTCGGCGCGACGCACGACGCGGACCAGGCGGCCGCCATGCTCCGCTCGCTCGGAGTCGGGGGACGTACCGGTCCCAAGCTCGTCGGTGAGCTCAGCAACCGAGAGATCGAGGTCCTTCGACTCTTGGGTGAGGGCCTCACCAACGCCGAGATCGCGGCCCGCTTGTACATCAGCACGAAGACGGTCGCCACGCACGTCGGAAATCTCTTCGCCAAGCTCCAGCTGCGCAACCGCGCCGAGGCGGCCGCCTTCGCCCATCGGCACCTGGTCGATGACGCCGCCACCGAAGGGCGCCGAGGAAATCAGTCGCGCAGTCGGTAGTACGTCCGATCCTTCATCTAGTCCGTCCTGCGACGCTCCGCCTGTTGACATTCATCGACACAGGAAGAGGGCGAGGACAATGACGAGAACCCCTTGGCGGAACCCGGTGCTGCGGTTCGAGGGGTCGTGCCGTGCGCCGGCCGAGGTTGTCTACGACATCTTGGCCGACCTGCGCAGTCACCTTGAATGGGGCGGCGAGCGGCAGCTGGAGACCACGCGACTGCTCACACTCGAAGCGAAGCCGGGGCCGGCAAGCGTCGGGGCCGAGTTCGTGACGACCGGAACGGACGGAAAGGTCGCTCGGTGGACCGACCGGTCGGTGGTCACCGAGGCCACCCGGCCCGAGGTGTTCGAGTTCGTCACCGAAGGGCGGCGCGACGGCAAGGTCGGTAGCCGTCCATGGCTCATGACGGCCACGCACCGCTATGTGATCGTTCCGGACGCAGCCGGCTGTCGCGTTGAGTACACGGAAGATCTTGGCCGGCTCGACGGCGCGCCTTGGATGCTGCGCGCGCGCGGCGTGAACCGCCTCGTCTTCTGGATGTCCGCCAAGTTCATGCGCCGAGGCTTCGACGGCCTCATCGCGCTCGCGGAACACAGAGCCGGTGTGCCCGCGTAGCGGTACCCCGCGTTCACATGATTGACACCAGACGCTAGGACTGAGGCCACCGTCGCGGCACGCGGACGCTTTACATCTGCCCATATGACCGCATCGCAGATCCTGGCCACCACCAGATCGGTGGCATCCGCTCCGAACTACAGCATCGTCGTGGCCGGCACGTCCGAGGAGGTCTCGGCGGCGCAACGCTTGCGGCACCTGGTCTTCGCCGAGGAGATGGGCGCGCGGCTGCACACTCCGGTCCCCGGCCTGGATGTCGACATCTTCGATGATTATTGCGATCACCTGCTGATCCGCGACGACCGCTCGGGCGAGGTCGTCGGCACGTACCGGATGCTGCCGCCCCACCGCGCCGCCCAGCTCGGCCGGCTCTACGCCGACGGCGAGTTCGATCTGTCGGGACTCGCGGATCTCCGCGGGCTCCTCGTCGAGACAGGCCGCTCCTGCGTACACCCGGGCCACCGCAGCGGGGCGGTCATCAATCTCATGTGGACGGGTATCGCCCGCTATCTGCACCTGCACGGACACCGCTGGCTTTCGGGCTGCGCGTCGGTTCCGCTCGCCGACGGCGGGGACGCCGCGGCGGCGGTGTGGGAGGTCGTCCGCGAGAAGCACATCGCGCCGCCCCGCCTTCGGGTTGCGCCACGGATTCCCTATCCGGTGGGCCCAGCCCCGACGGCCGACCGGGCCAGCCTCCTCGCCACCGTCCCGCCGCTGCTGCGCGGATACCTTCGGCTCGGCGCCTGGATCGGCGGCGAACCGGCTCATGACGTCGACTTCGCGGTGGCCGACTTCTTCGTGCTGCTTTCGTTGGACCGGGTGGACCCGCGCTATCTGCGCCACTTCCTCGGCGACGGCCGGGCGTGAGCGCCTTCGCCCCCAGCTCCGCGTGCGGCCGCGGCTGCCTGCCCCGGTCCTCCGCCTTGCCACAGGTGAGCCTTCCAACTCGGGTCGGGCGTGTCCTGGCATTGGTCGCTGTACTTCTCGGCGGCCTCGCGGTGGCGCTGTCTGTGCCGCTGCTGACCTCCGCCGGCCGGACGCGGGCCCTGCGCGGCTGGTTCCGTGCGGTGCTGTCGGCCAGCGGCATCCGGCTCGTGGTCACCGGCGTGTCCGGCCGCTCGCTGTCGGACGGGCCTGCGGTACTGGTCGCGGCCAACCACGTGTCCTGGTTGGACATCCCGACGATCCTTGCCGTGCAGCCGATGCGGGTGCTGGCCAAGTCCGACGTGCGCGGCTGGCCGGTGATCGGCCTACTTGCCTCGCGGGGCGGCACCCTCTTTATCGATCGGCGTCGGCTTCGCCGGCTTCCGGGTACGGTCGCTGACATCGCAACCGCGCTGCGCGAAGGCGAAAGTGTGCTCGCGTTCCCGGAAGGAAGCACCTGGTGCGGCCGCACGCAAGGTCGCTTCTTTCCGGCCACGATGCAGTCCGCCATCGACGCGGGTGTGCCGGTGCGACCGGTCTCGCTTAGCTACCGGCTCGACGATGGGACACCCACCACGGTGGCCGCCTTCGTCGGCGAGGACACGCTGTTGGCGTCGGCCTGGCGGATCGTGTCGACCCGCGGCCTCGTCGTCGAGCTCCTGGCGAGCCCCCTCGTTTACACCGCCGGACGGACGCGCCGTGAGACCGCGACCGAAGTGGCGGCCTGGGTCAAGGGGCAACCCGCATCCGTACCAGTGCCCGTTCCTGAACCGATGGCGCCGTAGCATCGGTCCATGTCCGCCGCCTTTACCGCCGACGATTATGCCCAACGGATGCACCGCGCGGTCGAGGCCGCCAAGGAGGCGGGATTCGGCGGGCTGATCGTCGCCCCCGGACCCGACCTCGCATACCTGTGCGGGTACACGCCGCCGGCCGTCACCGAGCGACTGACAGCGCTTGTCCTGGCCCCTCCGAACGAGCCAACGCTGATCGTGCCCACGCTGGAACGCCCCGATGCGGAGAAGGCCACCGGAGCGCCCGCACTGTCCATGATGGACTGGCGCGACGGCACCGATCCCTACGCCGCCGCGGGTGCCCTTCTGGATGCGGACGGGCGGTATGCGATCTCCGACGGCGCCTGGGCGATGCATCTGCTCCGGCTGCAACGGACCGTGCCCGGCCCCCGTTACGTCAGCCTCACCGACGGTCTCCCGATGCTGCGCGCGGTTAAGGACGAGCACGAGCTGGCCCGGCTCGCGGCCGCCGGCGCCGGTGCCGACGCGGCTTTCGACGAGATTCTCGGCGTCCGCTTTGCTGGCCGTACCGAGGACGAGGTGGCCGCGGACCTCGCCTCGCTGCTCCGCAAGCATGGGCATTCCACAGTGGACTTCACAATCGTCGGATCCGGCCCCAACGGCGCGAACCCGCATCACGAGGCGGGGCCGCGCGCGATCCAGCCCGGCGACGCGGTGGTGCTCGACTTCGGTGGATTGTGCGAGGGATACGGCTCGGACACCACCCGCACGGTCAGCGTCGGTGAACCGAGCGACGAGGTACGCAGCGTCTACGAGGTCGTGCGCCAGGCTCAGCAGGCCGCGTTCGAGGCCGTACGGCCGGGCGTGGCGTGTCAGGAGATCGATCGCGTGGCGCGCCGGGTCATCGCCGACGCCGGATACGGCGAGTACTTCATCCACCGGGTCGGACATGGCATCGGGCTCTCCACGCACGAACCGCCGTACCTGGTGGAGGGCGAACTGCAGGCGCTCGTACCGGGGATGTGCTTCTCCATCGAACCCGGGATCTACCTGCCCGGGCGGTTCGGAGTCCGGATCGAGGACATCGTGACCGTCACCGCCGAGGGCGGTCGCCGTCTCAACAACAGCACCCACGACCTTCAGGTCGTCGCCTGAATTCTTGGCGATCTTGGACAAATGCGCATGAGTCGATCTCTAATCACGCGCATGAGACCAAGAGCGCCGCGCCGAGGCGCCCGAAGTGGCAGTCCGTGCCAGATTCTTCCGTGACGCGAGCCACAAAGTGGCACTCCATGCCAGAATACGGAGAGTAATCCCGTAGCGTCGGTGTGCCCCGGTCGAGTGACCTGGGCCGAAGGGACCTCCGTGACCACAGCCATCCTGTCCGAACGCGCCGAAGCGCGGCCGGCGTCGCTTGACCCAAAGCGCTGGGGCGCCCTGGCGATCATCGCCGTGGCCCAGCTCATGGTCGTGCTCGACGCGACGATCGTGAACATCGCCTTGCCGCACGCCCAGGCTGCACTTGGGATCTCCGACGCCGACCGGTCCTGGGTCGTCACCGCGTACACCCTGACCTTCGGCGGCCTGCTCCTGCTCGGCGGCCGGATCGCCGACTACTGGGGTCGCAAGCGCACATTCCTGCTCGGCATTGTGGGCTTCGCGCTGGCCAGCGCGCTCGGCGGCATCGCCCAGAACGGCGAGACACTCTTCGCCGCCCGGGCGCTGCAAGGTGCCTTCGGTGCGCTGCTGGCCCCGGCCTCGCTCGCCCTCCTGACAGTGCTCTTCACCGAGCCGCGCGAGCGCGCCCGCGCGTTCGGCGTCTATGGCGCCATCGCCGGTGGTGGGGCGGCCGTCGGGCTGATTCTCGGCGGCGTGCTGACCGAGTACCTGGACTGGCGCTGGTGCCTCCTCGTGAACATCCCCATCGCCCTGATCGCCGGGGTGTTCGGGCTGCGCTTCCTGCACGAGAGCCGGGCGCACGGCAACACGCGCTATGACCTCCCGGGCGCTGTGCTGATCACCCTCGGCCTGGCCGGCCTGGTCTACGGCTTCACCAAGGCCGCCGAGCCCCGGTACGGCTGGGACGCGCCGTTGACCTGGACGTACATCGGCATCTCGTTGCTCCTCATCGCGGCGTTCGTGGTCGTGGAGCTTCGGTCGTCGCACCCACTGCTGCCGCTGCGCATCGTCCTGCATCGCAGCCGCGGCGGCGCGTATGCCGCATCGCTGCTCACCGGCGCCGGCCTGATCGGGTCGACCCTGTTCCTGACGTACTACTTCCAGGGCGTCCTGCAGTACACACCCGTCGAGGCGGGCCTCGCCTCGCTGCCGATGACCGCCGGCATCTTCCTGGCGTTCCCGTTCGCGACCACGCTCTTGACCCGGCTCGGGGCGAAGCCGCTGATGGCGACCGGAGCCTTCATCGCCGCCGGCGGCCTCCTGTTGTTCGCCCGGATCGGGCTGGAGGATGCCTTCTGGACGACCGCGTTCCCGGCCGAGATTGTGATGGGGGTCGGTCTCGGACTGATCTTCGTTCCCCTCGGCAACGTGGCGCTGAGCGGCGTGGACCCGCACGACGCCGGGGCTGCCGGCGCGGTCGTCAGCGCCAGCCAGCAGGTCGGTGGTTCGCTCGGTACGGCGGCGCTGAGCGCGATCGCCCTTTCGGCCGGAACCGCCTTCGCCACCAGCCACACGCCGACGCCGCTGCTCCACGTGGAGTCACTCGTGCACGGCTTCCAGGTCGGCTTCGTGTGGGGCGCGGCGTTCCTGGTGGTCGCGGGCATCGTGGTGCTGGGCCTGGTCAGGGGCGGCAAGCTCGCCGCTGCTTCCGAGGGAGCAGCCGTCCACATCGGATAGTCGGCCCTCGGCGTCGTACGCAAGGAAGGTGCCCTTCCATGCCGATTCTGGCCATGCGGGGCCCCTTTCTCGCGCTGCGGGCGGCCGAGTTGGCCGGGCGTGGTCGGTGGCTGGACCTATGCTTGCGCGGGGAGGTGCGCAGGCTTGATCGTGATCCATGCGCTGTGGCAGGACGGGCTCCTGCTCTGGGGTGAGGACTCGTCGGCGCCGCGTAGTGCCGGACGGAGCAGGGCGCACCCCTCCGCGGCGACCTCCGAGAGACTCATCGCCGTCCTGCCGCCGGGCAGCACGACGGACGCGATCGAGCTGGTGCTGCCCACCCGCGGACGAATTCCGAGCGACTCCCCGGAACTGGTACGTGAGGAGCCTCCGACCGATCGTGGCACCCTGACGCTCGCGCCTTGGCGGGTACCGGTTGTCCGGTACGGCGCCGACGACGCCCTGGGCGCCCTCGCCGCCATCTCGATCCCGGCGGACGGAGCCGACGAGGTCGTGCCGGGCGCGTCGACCCGTCATCTCTGCGCGGTCGCCGGGTTCGCGGCAGACCTCGTGAGCCGGGGACGGCTCCTGCCCACCGTGGAACATCACGACGGCATGGGACGCGCACTGTGGCGGCCGGTGCTCACGGGTGCCGACGTGACCTGGGCCCAGGCGTTGGTACTGGCCCTGCCGCCGGCTGCCCGCGCGGCGGGAGTCGCCGGCCCGTCCGTCGTGGCGGAAGCGCTCGACGCCTTGGTCGACGCCGCCGCGCGCACCGCCATCTCGGCCGCCGGTGTCACGCTGACGAACGGCTGGACGGCCGCGCTCACCGGCGTACGACGAACGTTCGCGTCCACGCCCGACAAGGTGACCCGGCTCGCGGAAGCGTTGGCGGTCTGGCAGCGCGACGCGGTCACCGGTCGGGTCCGGGCCTGCTTCCGGCTTGACAGAGCCCGGGGAGGACGAAGCGGACACTGGCGGCTCGATTTCGCCCTGCAGGCGGCCGACCAGCCGAGCCTGTTGGTCGACGCCGATCGGGTCTGGGGGCCACGCGGCTCACTGAAGGCGCTGTCCCGGCACCTCGACAGTCCACAAGAGACACTGCTGGCCGAGCTCGGCCGGGCAAGCCGCCTCTACCCCGAGCTCGACGACGCCCTTCGTACGGCCAAGCCCGCCGGGCTCGATCTGGACGCCACGGGCGCGCACCGCTTCCTGCAACAGGGCGCGCCGATGCTCGCCGGGGCCGGATTCGGCGTGCTCCTGCCCGGCTGGTGGAGCAAGCCTCGGGCCCGCCTCGGCGCCAGACTCTCGGCGTCCTCCCCGACCGCGCCCGGCACGGTCGCGACCAAGAACGCGCTCGGACTGGAGTCCCTTGTGGACTACCAGTGGCAGCTCGCCTTGGGCGACGAGCCGTTGACGGAGGCGGAGCTGAAGACACTGACCGACCTCAAGGCACCCTTGGTACGGCTGCGAGGACAGTGGGTCGAGCTCGACGCGAAACGCCTCGCCGCCGGCCTGAAGATGATCTCAACCGCCGGGCAGATGACCGTCGCCGACCTGCTACACGCCGGACTGTCCACAAGGACGGACCCGGCGGGCCTCCCGGTCGTCTCAGTCACCGCCGACGGCGCGCTGGGCGATCTCCTGACCGGCCAGGTCGAGCGCCGACTGGAGCCGGTGCCGACGCCGGCTGGATTCACCGGCCGCTTCGGCCGTACCAGGAACGGGGTCTTGCCTGGCTCGCGTTCCTCGAGCAACTCGGGCTGGGCGTCGGTCCTCGCCGACGACATGGGCCTCGGAAAGTCGGCCACCGTCCTTGCCCTCCTGTTGCACAGCAACGGCGACGTGCGGCAGCCGACCCTGCTCGTCTGTCCGATGTCACTGGTCGGCAACTGGCAGCGAGAGGTGGCGAAGTTCGCCCCGGAGCTGCGCGTCCACGTGCACCACGGCGCGGAACGGGCCAAGGGCAAAGTTCACCGCGGCAGTCGAGCCGGCGCCGACCTCGTGATCACGACGTACGCGTTGGCCGCCCGCGACGCCGCCGCGCTGACCGCGATCGCCTGGCACCGGGTCGTCGTCGACGAGGCTCAGGCCATCAAGAATGCCGCCACCCGACAGGCGGTCGCGGTACGAGGTTTGCCGGCGCGGCATCGGATCGCCGTCACCGGTACGCCGGTAGAGAACCGCCTCGCCGACCTGTGGTCCATTATGGAGTTCGCCAACCCGGGCTGCTGGGCAGCGCGCTCAGCTTCAAGGCGCGGTTCGCCGAGCCGGTCGAGCGGCGCGGCGACGAGGCGGCGGCGGAGCGCCTCAGCCGGCTCACCGGCCCGTTCGTACTCCGGCGGGTGAAGACGGATAAATCGATCATCTCGGATCTCCCCGACAAGATCGAGATGGAGATCGTCTGCAACCTCACCGCCGAACAAGCCTCCCTGTACCAGGCGGTTGTCGACGACATGATGGCGAGAATCGAGAGCAGCGAGGGCATCGAACGCCGCGGACTGGTGCTCGCCACGATGACCAAACTCAAACAGGTATGCAACCACCCGGCTCAACTGTTGCGCGACGGTACCCGGCTGGCGGGTCGCTCCGGCAAGCTTGCCCGGCTCGACGAGATCCTCGACGAGGTGCTCGACAACGGCGAGCGGGCGCTGCTGTTCACCCAGTACGCCGAGTTCGGCGGGATGCTCCGCGGCCACCTCTCGGCTCGGTTCGGCCGGGAGGTCCTGTTCTTACACGGTGGTGTGCCAAAGGCGGAACGCGACACGATGGTGGCCCGGTTCCAGGCCGACGACCCGGCTTCGCCGCCGCTGTTCGTGCTCTCGCTGAAGGCGGGCGGTACGGGACTGACACTGACCGCGGCCAACCATGTGGTCCACGTCGACCGGTGGTGGAATCCCGGCCGTCGAGGACCAGGCCACCGACCGCGCGTTCCGCATCGGACAGACGCGCAACGTGCAGGTCCGCAAGTTCGTCTGCGCCGGGACCGTGGAGGAGAAGATCTCCACCATGATCCGTGAGAAGCGTGGTCTCGCGGCGAAGATCGTGGGCACCGGCGAGCAGCTGGATCACCGAGATGTCCACATCGGAGCTTCGCGACCTGTTCGCGCTGGAGGCTGGGGCGGTGGTCGAATGAGTGGGCCCGGAGGCTTCGAGCAGTATGGCAAGACCATTCGCGTCGAGGGCGGCATCAAGGCCCAGAGCACGCGCGGGGCCATCGGCGAGTCCTGGTGGTCCAAACGGTTCATCGGCGTGCTCGAGTCATTCGCCATGGGGACTCGGCTCGCCCGAGGTCGCAACTACGCCCGCAAGGGCCAGGTGCTCACGCTTGACGTCAGCCCCGGACTCGTGTCGTCGTCCGTGCAGGGATCCCGACCCACACCCTATCGGGTAAAGATCAAGATTACCCCGTACGACCGTCCGACGTGGACTCGCATCGAGCAGGCGATGGCGGGCCAGGCTCTGTTCCTGGCACGGCTGCTCGCCGGCGAGATGCCGGCGCAGATCGAGGAGGTCTTCGCCGAGACCGGTTCGCCGCTGTTCCCGGCCCGGTCAGGCGACCTGGACATGTCCTGCTCGTGTCCGGACTGGGCCATGCCGTGTAAGCACATCGCGGCGACCTTCTACCTGCTGGCCGAGGGTTCGACGCCGACCCGTTCGAGATTCTGCACTGGCGGGGCCGAGATCGCGAGACCCTCCTGACGAACCTGCGCGCCCTTCGCGGCGGCGCTGAGAAGACGCGGAAACGGACTTCGACCGCGGCCCGGCCCGAACCCGGTGGCATCGGCGCCGCCGCAGCGCTTCGTGACATGACAACGCCCGATCTGGCCGAGACCGTCGGGCGATTCTGGGTTCCGCCCGTACCCTTGCCGCCTCGACCCCACGCGCTGGTAACCGACGTCGATCTCGTGCTTCGCCAGCTACCGGCGCCGGACACGGTACTAGGCGGCCAGGACCTCACCGACACGCTGCGAACGCTCTACGCGACCTTCCGCCCGTAGGCGGGTCAGGCCGTACCGCCGGTCAATGTCACGCCGCCGTCGAGTACCCACGTCTGGCCGGTGACCCAGCCCGCCTCGTCGGAGAGGAGAAAGGCGACCGCGCTGCCCACATCGGACGGAACTCCGAGTCGTCCCAATGGATAGCGCGCGGAGACCTCGTCCTCCCGGCCCTCGTACAGCGGTCGCGCAAACACCGTCTTCACCACCGCGGGCGCAACGGCATTGACCCGGATCGTCGGTCCCAGCTCCACCGCCAACTGCTCCGTCAGGTATTTCAACGCCGCCTTCGACATGCCGTACATCCCGATACCGGGCGCCGGCCGAAGTGCGGCGACCGAGGCCACGTTGACAATGGCGCCGCCGTGCTGGGACATCCACGCGCGGTAGACCCGCTGCGTCCACTCGAAGGCGGAGATGACGTTGATGTCGAGGATCTTCCGCACGACGGCCGCGTCGAGGTCGAGGATCGGCCCGAAGACCGGGTTCGTGCCGACGTTGTTGACCAGGTAGTCGATGCGGCCGAAGGTCTCGAGCGCCTTCGCGACCGCCTCCTCCTGGTGGGCGCTGTCGTGCGCCTTGCCGGCCACGTAGATCGCACGATCCTCGCCGAGCTTCGCCATCGCCTGGGCGAGCGGTTCGGCGTTGCGGCCGGTGATGCAAACCTTGTCGCCGCGGTTGACGAGGGCCTCGGCGATGCCCAATCCAATGCCTCGGCTGGCTCCCGTCACGATCGCGGCTCGGTATTCAGTCATGAAGTCTCCTGCGAGGACGGTAAGGTACGGACCAGTAATATGCACTCCCGGTGCAATGTACGCGGAGAGGTGCCCGACCGGAAGGGTGGCGCGCATGGGCTACGGCCTCACGATTCCCCTCGACGGAACGCCGCTGCACGCGCAGCGCGAGCTGATCTCGTCCCTGTCCGATCTGGGTTACACCGACGTGTGGTCGGCCGAGGCCGGCGGCTCGGATGCCTTCACCCCGCTGGCTCTGGCGTCGGTGTGGGGGCCGAGGTTGCGCCTCGGCAGCGCGATCGTGCCGGCCTTCACGCGGGGCGCCCCGACCATCGCACAGAGCGCCGCCACCCTCGCCGACGCGGCCCCGGGCCGGGTCGCGATCGGCATCGGCTCCTCGTCGAACGTCATCGTGGAGAAGTGGAACGGCATCCCGTTCGACCGCCCCTACGAGCGCGTCCGCGACCTGGTCCGGTTCCTGCGGGTCGCGCTGACCGGCGCGAAGGTGACCCAGACCTACGACACGTTCACTGTGGACGGATTCCGGCTGCTGCTCGTGCCGGAGGTGCAGCCGAAGCTGCTGATCGCAGCGCTGCGGCCGGGGATGCTCAGGCTCGCCGGCCGCGAGGCCGACGGTGCGATCATCAACTGGTTGGCGGCCGACGATGTGCCGAAGGTGACGCCGTACGTGCACCAGGGCGGTCCGGACAAGGAGATCGTGGCGCGCGTCTTCCTGTGCCCGACCGACGACGCCGCGCTCGCCCGTACCGTGGCCAAGATGGCGATCGCGGGCTATATGAATGTGCCCGTGTACCGCGCATTCCACGAATGGCTTGGCCGTTCCGAGGCGCTCGGTCCAATGTGGAAGTTCTGGGCCGAGGGCGACCGAAAGTCGGCCACCGCGTCGATTCCGGATGAGGTCGCGGACGCGCTGGTGGTTCACGGCTCACCCGAGCAGTGCCGGGCCCACATTCAGCGCTATCTGGACAACGGCGTGACGACGACGGCGCCCTTGCTGCTTCCGGTGCCGGGTGAGCGTCCGGAGGACGTAGCCGCACATGTACGGGCGCTCGCGCCGCAGGCCTGACAACCCCCTTGCGACCGCGGCTCGTGGCGCCTCGGGCAGAATGATCCGCATGAGTCTGACGACCACGGTGACGTTGGTGGGCGGTGTGGCGCTGCCGAGAGTTGGTTTAGGCACGTGGCAGCTGAGCGGTCGCAAGGGCTACGACGCGATCCGGTACGCGCTCCAGGTCGGCTACCGCCACATCGACACCGCCACGGTGTACGGCAACGAGGCGGAGGTCGGGCGAGCCGTCCGCGACAGCGGCCTGCCTCGCGATGACGTGTTCATCACGACCAAGCTTCCGCCCGAACGCGCCGGCCGCGGTCGCGAGACCCTGCAAGCGAGCCTGCGCGCGCTCGACGTCGCGGCGGTCGATCTCTGGCTGATCCACTGGCCGCCGAAGGTCAAGGATGTTGTGTCCACATGGGAGGAAATGCTCGCCGCGCGCGCCGACGGACTCGCCCGCGCCGTCGGTGTGAGCAACTTCAGCACCGCCCAACTGGACCGCATCATCAACGAGACCGGCGAGAAGCCCGCCATCAACCAGGTGCCGTGGAGCCCGTTCCAGCACTCCCCCAAGCGCCTGGCCGAGCACCGGGAACGGGGCATCGTGCTCGAGGGCTACAGCCCGTTCAAGCGCAGCGACCTGCGCTCGGACACGCTCAACGCGGTCGCGGCCAAGCACGGGGTCACCCCGGCGCAGGTGGTGTTGAGGTGGCACCTGCAGCACGACATCGTCGTGATCCCGAAGTCGGCCACGCCAGAACGCATAACGACCAATCTCGATGTGTTCGGCTTCAGCCTCACCGACGACGAGATGTCCCGCATCGATTCACTCTCGTAGCCCCGTGCCCTCGAACTGACTCCGAGGGCAGGCCTTGTGTTGGCGTCAGGCGCCCGAGGCGAGCACCTCACCGAGGCGGCTCATCGCGAACCGGATGTCCTCCTCGGTGACTACAAGCGGCGGCGCCAGCCTGATGGTGGAACCGTGGGTGTCCTTGGCGAGCACGCCCGCGGCCATGAGCCGTTCACAGGCGTCGCGCCCGGTCATCAGTTCGGGGTCGATGTCGACACCGGCCCACAGGCCCCGCCCCCGGACCGCGGTTACGCCGCGTCCCACGAAGTCGTTCAGCAACGTGTGCAGGAGCGCGCCGAGTTCCTTCGCCCGCTCCTGATACTCGCCGGACTTCAACAGCTCCACCACGGCGATACCCACCGCGCACGCGAGCGGGTTGCCACCGAACGTCGACCCGTGCTCGCCGGGCCGGAGCACACCAAGCACGTCGGCGTTGGCAACAACTGCGGAGACCGGAACGACACCGCCGCCCAGAGCCTTGCCCAGGACGTACATGTCCGGTACCACGCCCTCGTGGTCGCAGGCGAATGTGTCGCCCGTACGGCCGAGGCCGGACTGAATCTCGTCGGCGACGAACAGCACATTCAGCGACGAGCAGAGCGCGCGCACACCGGTGAGGTAACCGGGCGGCGGCACCAGTACGCCGGCCTCGCCCTGGATCGGTTCGATGAGCACCGCGACGGTGGTCTCGTCGATCGCGGCCCGCATCGCGTCCAGGTCCCCGAAGGGAATGATCCGGAAGCCCGGCGTGTACGGGCCGTAGTCCGCCCGCGCATCGGGGTCGGTGGAGAAGCTGACGATTGTCGTCGTACGGCCGTGGAAGTTGTTCGCGGCGACCACAATGGACGCCTGCCCGTCCTTCACGCCCTTGACCTTGTAGCCCCACTTCCGGGACACCTTGATGGCGGTCTCGACCGCCTCCGCGCCGGTGTTCATGGGCAGCACCATGTCCTTGCCGCACAGCTCGGCGAGCCCGCGGCAGAACGGGCCGAACTGGTCGTGCAGGAAGGCCCGGCTGGTCAGCGTCACGTGCTCAATCTGCTTACGTGCGGCGTCGATCAGGGCCGGGTGCCGGTGGCCGAAGTTCAACGCCGAATAGCCCGCCAGGCAGTCGAGGTACCGGGCACCGTCCACATCGGTCACCCACGCGCCATCGCCGTCGGCGATGACCACCGGCAGCGGGTGGTAGTTGTGCGCGGTCCAGCGCTCCGCCTCGGCCACGGCGGCCGCGGTCCGCCTTCCTATGCCGATCACGCCCATGCCCATCACGCGCTCCTCAGCTCCAGGGTGCAGCATTTTGCCCCGCCGCCGGCCTTCAACAGCTCCGACAGATCCACTGGTACGGGTGTGAAGCCGCGAGCCTCGAGTTGCGCCGCAAGGCCGGTGGCCTGGGCCGGCAATACCACGTTGCGGCCGTCGCCGACCGCGTTCAGACCGAGCAAGGCGGCGTCGTCGAGCGTGGCCTCGATGGCGTCCGGGAAGACCCGACGCACGACGGCGGCACTTCCCGGCGAGAACGCCTCCGGGTAGAACGCGACGGTGTCGCCGAGCACCGCCAGCGCCGTGTCGAGGTGGTAGAAGCGGGGGTCGACCAGCTGCAGTGTGATGACCGGACGACCGAAGAGCTCCTGCGCCTCGGCGTGCGCGGCCTGGTCGGTCCGGAAGCCGGTGCCCGCGAGCAAGAACCGCTCGGTCAAGAGAAGGTCACCCTCGCCCTCGTTGACCGACTTGCCGTCGTGGGTCTCGAAGCCCGCGCCGTCGAGCCAGTTGCGGTAGGCGGGCGCCTCGGCGGCGCGCTCGGGATAGCGGAACTGGGCGCCGTACGCGATACCGTCGATGACGGTCGCTCCGTTGGCGGCGAAGACCATGTCGGGCAGGCCCGGGATGGGTTCGATCTCGTCGACCGTGTGGCCGAGCTCGAGATAGGCGTCCCGCAGGTTCGTCCACTGCCGGATCGCGAGGCTGTTGTCGGTCGGGACGGTGGGGTCCATCCACGGGTTGATCACGTAGTCGACTGCGAAGTAGGTGGGCCGGCACATCAGAAATCGGCGGGCGGTCGCAGCACGTGGCGACGTCATGTCGTACCTCCGGGTCGCGCGTCGCTCAGCGTGGCTCGGTAGCCGAACATCAGGGCGGGACGCGGTGTACCGCCCGTACCGCCAGCCTACGGGCAGCCGCAGCGGCGATCCATTGCTAGATCATGCGTCCTGGCGTCGAATTGTTGTGCAAATGTAGATCGATCCGGTGAAATGTTGCGGCCTGCCGGGCGTTGGCCGTCCCGTCGGCAGAATGGAACCGTGAAAATCGGCCTCCAGATACCAGACTTCACGTGGCCCGGCGGCGCCGCCACACTCGGCCCGGATATCGCGACCATCGCCCGCACCGCCGATGAGGCGGGCTTCGAATGGATCGCTGTGATGGATCACTTCTTCCAGATCCACTACGTGGGTCCGCCCGAGAACGACATGCTCGAGGCGTACACGACCCTCGGCTTCCTCGCCGGGCACACCTCACGCGCCAAACTGCTGACCGTGGTGACCGGGACGATCTACCGGCACCCCGGCATCCTCGCCAAGCAAGTGACCACATTGGACGTCCTGTCTGGAGGCCGGGCTTGGCTCGGTATCGGGGCCGCCTGGAACGAAGAGGAATCGACCGGGCTCGGCATCCCGTTCCCGCCACTCGCGGAGCGATTTGAGCGTCTCGAAGAGACCCTGCAGATAGTGCACCGAATGTTCGATGGCAGCGAGGAACCCTTTGCGGGCAAGCACTTCCAGCTCACGCGGCCCCTGAACTCCCCGGCGCCGTTGGCCCGCCCGCATCCACCGATCATGGTGGGCGGCATGGGCGAGCGGAAGACGCTGAAACTCGTTGCCCGGTACGCCGACGCGTGCAACCTCTTCCCCACGCCCGACTTGCCGCGAAAGCTCGACGTGCTGCGCCGGCACTGCGACGACTTGGGCCGCGACTATGACACCGTCTACAAGACCATGCTCCTGCCCATGGACGTTGGCCCCGACGGTCGCGGCGTCGAGGATCTGCTGACCCGGCTCCAGCGGTTCGCGGGCCTCGGCATTCAGGCGGTCATAGGTCAGGTGACCGACGTGTCGACCATCAAGCCGCTCGAGATCATGGGGAGCGACGTCATCCCGGTCGCCGAGTCGTTCTGAGGTATAGTTGACGAATCAACTATTCGGTCGGGAGGCTGAGAGATGGGCGTTCATCGGCTCAACCACGCGGTCCTGTATCGTGCAGGACGTCAAGCGCAGCGTGGATTTCTACACCAACGTGATGGGCTTCCGAGTGGTCAACATGGCTCCGGATGGCTTCCGCGGTGCCGCTTTTCTTCAGGCGCCGGACTCCACCAACGACCACGACCTCGGTCTGTTTGAGCTGGGCACCGCCGCGGGTCCGAGCGAGGCCGGCCGTCGCACCGTTGGGCTGTACCACCTGGCGTGGGAGGTCGACACTCTCGACACGCTCGAAGAGATGGCGGCACGGCTGAGCCGAAGCCGGCGCACTCGTCGGCTCCTCCGACCATGGCACGACAAAAAGCCTCTACGGCAAGGATCCCGACGGCCTCGAGTTCGAGGTGGTCTGGCTGATCCCGGCCGATCTGCTCGACGACGCAGCGCTGTCCGCGCGCAAGCGCATCGGCCACCTTGACCTGGCTAAGGAGAAGCAGCGGTACGGCGGCCAGACCCGCGGCGGCGTCGGCATCTCCATTCCCGTGTGAGGCGATCGCACGCGTCGATCGGGGATCCCGAGCGGCGTAGGATGCCGGTACGCCCACAGGGGAGAGGTGATGGCCGATGGCGGCACCCTCGGCACACCTGGCCGTGAAGAACGAGCTGCTGGTGCGCTACCTGGACGCGTGGCTGCCGGCCGCCCTGCATGGACACAAGCGAGTGACCTATGTGGACTCATCCGTCGAGTCGGCACAGGCCGCCGCTCGTGTGATCGCCGAATTCGAGGACCTGCTGCATCGCCACACCGTGACGATGGTGTCCCCACTGGCTGACATGGCAGACATGGAGGTGCCCGACGGGCTGGTGCTTGCACCGTCGCCGGATCCCTCCCTCTCGGCGCTCAAAGACGTCCGGGCGCTGGGGTCGCCGATCTTCGCCTGGGTGGCCGCACCCGTACCGTCGGATCTTCTGTCCACTGTGGCCAAGAACAAGAACAGCGAAGTCACACTCTCTGGTGGTGACGCCTCAGCCGCTGCTTCGTTGCGAACGGGCGGTCTGCCCCTGCAGGTGCGAGTGGACCTTGTGGACGCTGACGGCGAGGCGGAGCCGCTGCTGTTCGCCACCTCGTCGGAGCGGTCGCTGGAGAAGTTCAAGGATGAGCTGTGGGCCCTGGACGAGTACGCCGGGATACAGCTGCGGGATCCCAACGACCCGGACGGCACCCTGCTCGACATCTCGGTTCAGCCCCAGCTCGGGCCGTTGCGTCGCGCCCTGGTCGCGCGCGTTGCCGAGACAGGCGGGTCGACGCTCGCCGAGCTACGGACGTGGGGCGTCAATCAGACCATCTATCGTTCGTCGGACGTGACCCGGGCCGCACAGGCGCTGGTCAGTTCTGGACTGGTCTCGCGCACCCCGTCGGCCGGACGGCTGTCGCCGGACACGCTCATCGAGCCAGTGTCTAATGTGGAGGACGTTGACGTCGATGAGTGAGCCGGTGGTTGTCGACGGCCTGACCCTCCACCCCGAGTTGCAGTTCCTGCTTGACGTTCGGGCAGCCCGCGGGTGGCCACCGCTGTCCACGTTGACCGTTGCCGAGATCCGGTCGGTGATGCACCGCGACTCGCTTGTGGCGGCCGGCGATCCCACCCCGGTCGGTGCCGTGACCGATCTCTTCGTCGACGGCGCGGTCGGGCCGCTGCGGTCCCGGTTCTACGCGCCGGCGACCGAGTGGTCGGCTCTGCTCGTGTTCTTCCACGGCGGGGGCTTCGTCTTCGGCGATGTCGACAGCCACGACGGCACCTGCCGGCTGCTGTGCAGCGAAGGCAAATTCGCCGTGCTGTCGGTCGAGTACCGGCTCGCCCCCGAAGACCCGTTCCCCGCCTGTGTCGACGACGCCTGGGCAGCCTGGCGCTGGGCGATCACCAACGCTGCCACGCTGCCGGGCGCTTCGGCACAGCTTCGGATCGGGGTTGGCGGCGATTCTGCCGGGGGACTCCTGTCGGCCACCGTCTGCCAGTTGGCCAAACTTAGCGGAGTCCCAGCGCCGGCGCTGCAGTTGTTGATCTATCCGGCGATCTCCCGGGACCGAGAAACCCGATCAATGGAGCTCTTCGCCGACGGCTTCTTCCTCACCCGCGCGGAGATCGACTTCTTCGAGTCCTGCCTGCTCCGCGGGGTCGAGGACGATCCGGCCGACTTCCGCGGGCATCCGCTCGTCGGCGAGCTGTCCGGACTGGCGCCCGCGATCGTCGTCACCGGCGGCTTTGATCCCCTGCGCGACGGCGGCGAGGCCTATTCCGCGGCGCTCGAGGCGGCCGGAACGCCGGCCACTCTGCGCCGGTACGACTCCCTGATCCATGGCTTCGTCAACATGATCGGCTTGTCGCCAGCCTGCCGGGCGGCGACCGTGGAGATCGCCCACGACACCGCCGCGCTCTTTGCCGCCCAGCTCAGCGCCCCTGCCTGACCTGCCCTCCGGGTTTTGTCGGACCCCCGCCCCACAATCGAACACATGTTGCCCTCGCCGCCGCTCGCCACCCTCGACCTCCACGACGCAATCGACGATGTCCGCCGCACCGATGGCCCGCGGGGCATCGTCGACCTCCTGGTCGCAGCCCTGACGGATCGGCGCGTCCGCAGCGACACGGAGATCGACCAGCATCTCGACACGCTGAAGTCGGCGTGCCGGCAGACCCGTCGCTACCGGGACGCGATCCCCGTCTTCCACCGGATCGCGGTTCTCAATCCCGATCGCAAGCACGAGGTCGCCGCCGAGCTGGCGCTCGTGCACTCCCATATTGGCGAGCGGGCCAAGGCGGTGTCGCTGTTGGAATCGGCGTTCGCGCAGCAGCGACGGCTGCCGGCGTGGCGACGCAGCCTCGCTTTCTCCCTCGTCGCGGAGATGGCGGCCGTCGTGCTGCGGCTGCCGACCCTGGCGCAAGACTGTGCCGCGCTCGGCCGGTCGACCGTGGCGCCGGTCCGCCGCCGACCCAGGGCAACGCGGCAACCGGTGTTCGCCGAGCTCGACCTTGCGGAGGTCGGGTTGGAGATCGCGCTGACCGAACCGCAACGACCTCGGCTGACGCTGGTCGGTGGGACCGCCGCCTAGCCGCTCCGACACGACCCTTCGAATTCTGACCTCGAGCTGGGATCATGACACAGTGGACGGTCCCGCGTTGCCAGAGACGGCGGACGGTCTCTGGCAGCTGGAGGCGACCGCACGCGACCGATACCAGGGCTGGTGCCGCGAGGGCGCCCTCGGCCGGGTCTTCGGTGGCCAGGTCGCGGCCCAGGCGCTGGCGGCGGCGAACGCCGACCTACCCGAGGGGTGGGTTCCCGCGTCGCTGCATGCCTACTTCGTCCGGGAGGGGCGCAGCGCCGCACCCGTCGACTACCACGTCTCGCGGCTCGACGAGCAACGCCCAGATGTACGTATCCGCCGAATCGCCGCCGGCCAGGCCGACAAGCCGATCCTGATCATGGACGCCGCCTACCGTCCCGCGGCGTTCTCGCTTCCACCGCTCGTCGGCGGTCCCGAACCCGCGGCGTGGACACCCTCCGGCCCGGACGAGGCACGCTGGCTCGCCCAGCACTCGCGCCGCGCGCGGTTCGACCTTCGTTTCGTTGACCGGCCAAGCCGGATCGCTGGGACCAGGGGCGACGTCGTTGACGGACAGCGGTACTGGCTTCGCACCGCCGATCGTCTACCGGACGTCTGGATCCATCACGCGTGCGCGCTCGTCTACGCCTCCGACATGTTTCTCGTCTCGACGGCCCTCGCCATCCACGGACTGCCCGGCCGCCGGCCCGAGGTCGAGGCGGCCAGTCTCGATCACGCCGTGTGGTTCCATCGGGCGGCGCGGGCCGACGAGTGGGTGCTCTACGAGCAGCGCAGTGCGACCTCCGCGGGCGGTCGGGGCCTGACTACCGGCCGCCTGCTCGATCGCAGTGGCGAGCTGATCGCGACCGCACGGCAGGAAGTGTTGCAACGCCTGCCTAGTTGACCTGAAAGCGCAGCTCTTCGCCTTTAACGTAGCGGCCAAGCTGTTCCAGGATGAGCCGGCATGCCCGTGGGTGGAACGCGCTCGTGTTGCCGCCGACGTGCGGGCTCAACACCAGCCCGGGAGCCGTCCACAGTGGATGGTCAGATGGGAGTGGCTCCGGGTCGGTGACGTCCAGCGCAGCCCGCAGCCGGCCCGTTGTGAGCTCGCCGAACAGTGCCTCGGTGTCGACCACCGCGCCTCGCGCCACGTTCACGACCAGTGCCCGATCGGGCAGCCGGGCCAGGAACTCGGCGTTGACCAGCCCCCGGGTCTCATCGGTCAGCGGCACCGTCACCACCACCACATCCGTGCTGGGTAACAGCTCCGGCAATGCGTCCATCGGGAAGACACCGTCACGAGCATGCCGGGCCACGCGCCGGACGTTCACCTCGAAGCCCGCGACGCGCCGGTCCACCGCGGCGCCGATCTCGCCATAGCCGAGAATCAGCACGCTCTTGTCGGCCAGCGCGTCATAGAAGGCGTGGTGCCACTCATGGCCATCCTGCGCGCGGACGAAGTCGGGGATGCCGCGGAGTGCGGCGAGTATGAGCGTCAAGGCCAGCTCGGCCGTGCTTGTGTCATGGACTCCTCCGGCCTTGCAGAGTCTCACGCCGGGCGGAATGTAGGGCAGCGCATGCTCGAAGCCGGCAGTCAGGAGCTGGACGACAGCGAGCCTTGGCATCTCCGCGATGAGCTTGAGCGGCTCGCGGTCAAAGGTGTACGGCGGGACGTAGAAGTCCGCTTCGTCCATCGTGGACGGTGGCGGGCTGTATCCGTCGAAGACCTCAGCGAGCACGCCGTCGGGCAGCCGCGGGATGAGATCGGGGAACGGCACCACGGCCCGCACGGACTTCGAACTCTGCACCACGCGGCCAGCGTATCGACGCCGCCGCCGGCCCGCCTCGCGCCGTAGGTTTTGCCGGCAAGACCTCGCCCGGCGTCGCGCGCAACTTCCGGCGAGGTTACGGCCGGTCTGACCGATTCTGTGGGCATCGAGAACCCGCTGGGGCGACCGGTTTGTCCTGTGCTACCGTACTTCCCGTTGCCGAGCGAGCGCCGCTAGCTCAACTGGCAGAGCAGCGGACTCTTAATCCGCGGGTTCGGGGTTCGAGTCCCTGGCGGCGCACCCTCAAAGGCCCAGGTCAGACCACCATACGGTCGTGCCTGCCTTGGTTGTTTCTGGCGTACAGCCATTCATACAGCCAACTAGCCAGCGGATCATCCGAACAGCCTCTGCGCGGCGTCGTCGACCGCAGCCCGCTCCATCTCGGGCAGCACGCGGGGGTACGTATTCATCGTCAGGGCAATTTGGCTATGACCAAGGGTTTTCATCACCGTGCGAGGCGACGCACCCGACGTGAGCATGAACGTGGCGCAGGCATGACGAAGATCATGAAGCGAAGCCAGGACAGCCCAACGTTTTCGCGGGCGGCATGCCAGGCCCAGTCAACGTTGCGTGGCTCGAGCGGCGTCCCAATCGTCGAGGCGAATACGAGACCAGAGTCCTGCCAGCGCTTCCCCGCCGCCAAGCGTTCCGACGCCTGACCTGCCCTGTGACTCCGAAGACGAGCAATCACCTGCTCCGGTACGGGACGCGGCGGCGCGAACGATCCGTCTTCGGCTCGAAAACCTCAGCTTGCCGTCAACCCGAAGAAGCGTTTGCCGAACAACTAGCGTGCGCGGCTCGAAGTCAATGTCCAACCACCGAAGCCCAAGAAGCTCGCCACGACGCAGACCCACGGTCAAGGCGCACAGCCATAGTGCGTCGAGCCGGTCGCCTCGTATTGACTCGATGAGCCGTCGAGCATCTTCAACTGCAAGCACCTGGCGCTCGAGCGTGTCCCGATCTTCGTGGAAGTTGAGGTGGCGGTCCCCCACCTGAGGCCTTCCGAGTGGTAGGTCTCGGGTGATCCGCCAAGAACACCCAAGGAAGGGGACCGTCCATGACGACCGTACCGAGGCTGCGCGTGGTGTCCAACCCCGACTCACCCGAGCTCAAAGAACTGCCAGATCTGTCCGATGAGGTCCGCCTCGCCCTGACCGGTATCGCCGGCGTGGCCCGGGAAGGGCTGCTGGCGATGAGCGTGGCCGCCGGGATGGCAGTGATGGCCGCGATGTTCGACGCCGAGATCACCGCCGCGTGCGGGCCGAAGTGCAAGCACAACTCGGACCGGACCGCCTCGCGGCACGGCGGTGGGCGCGGGTCGGTGGTGTTGGGTGGGCGGCGAGTACCGGTAACCCGCCCGCGTGGCCGCACCAGCGACGGGAATGAGGTGCCGTTGGCTACATACGACCTGTTCGCGGCTGAGGATCAGCTCACTGCGGTGGTGATGGAGCGGATGCTGGCCGGGCTGGCCACCCGCCGCCACGTCGCGGCGGCCGAGCCGGTCGGCGCTGAGGTCGAAGAGGCGGCGAGCGCTACGAGCCGCTCGGCGATCTCACGCCGATTCGTCGCCCAGACCAAGACAGCCCTGGCGCAGCTGCTGGCCCGGGACCTGTCCACGCTGAACATCAAGGTGCTGATGGTCGACGGGGAGCACATCACCGATCACTGCTGCGTGGTCGCGTTGGCGATCACCGCCGACGGGACAAAGGTGCCAGTCGGGTTGTGGGAAGGCTCCACCGAGAACAAGACCGTCGTGACCCACCTCTTGGCTGATCTGGTCGCCCGCGGCCTCGACGCAGAGGACGGGCTGCTCGTCGTCATCGACGGCGCGAAGGCCCTCTCAGCGGCGGTGAAGGCTGTTTTCGGTGCCAAGGCAGCGATCCAACGCTGTACCGTCCACCCCGCGTCGCCCGTGCGGTGCTTCTCCCACCGAACTGCGTGCACATCCGTACGGGCACGGAACCGGTCGGCGTAGAGGGCGAGCTTGTCCTCCACCGGTGAGGCCATCGTCACCAGCGCCGGGGCCGGCACCGCGAGCTGCTCCGGTGCCGGTCGCGTATCTTGACCACGAAGCTCCAGCAACCGCGCCAACCGGGCATTCTCGGCCCGCAGGCGCTCCACCTCGCGCGCAAGCCGGTCGATCTCACTCGCCGCGACCATGTCCACCGCACCCACGGACGTCGCACGACAAGTACCGCAGTCGTCCGTGGCAGGAGGCCAGGTTCCGAGCAGATAGCTCGAGCGCCGCCCGGGCTGTCGACCGATCGATGAGAGTAGGTCGACATGCGCGCCTCTGCGATGCCGGGTCTGGTTAGAGGATCATGAGGCCGGCGCGGGTGAGGCGTTCGAGCAGCGCGGGTCAGTTCGTGTATCGCTGTGTCAGCTGGCGCAGCTTCGAAGTGAACGCCTCGCGATTGCCCGCGCGATCGCTGAGGTCGCGGAGTTCGCTGAGCAGGCTCACGGCCGCGTCGTAGTCTTTGACCTTCCTGGCATCGACAAAGGCAACAACGCGCTGCCAGGCGCGGTCGCCTTCGCGGGCGAGAGCGTCGAGGCGGTGCTGCCGTGCCGTGGCGGCGTTACGCTCCTGCTTGGCTCGCTGGCGTTCGCGCTCTTCGGCGGCCAGTCGGGCGCGGTGCTCGCGCCGTTCCTGTGCCGCCTCCAGTAGTTGGCCGACGGTGCGACGGTCACCGGTAGTGGTCGTGTCGAGCTCGGGTCCGCCGTGGTAGCGGCGCAGCAGCTGTGAGCCCAGATGCGGCTCGTCGCCGCGCATCAATGCCACGATCAACGTGTCCTTCTCGACGGCCGGTAGCGCCCGTACCCACGCGGCCAGCTGGGTTCTCGTCGGCGTGGCCGGGTCGCGGCGGCGGCTGCCCGCCGCGGCGGTGTCGAGCAGATCTTGGTCGAGGCGGATGAAGTCGACCAGGCTGCGCTGCCCGGCGCTGAGCGTGGCCAGATTCGGCGGTACGGGCGGCTCGATTTCATCGTCGTCCAGCTCGCCCTCGGCGACCGAATGCAACCACGCCAGGTACAGAGGACGCAGGTCGCCTGCGGCCAGCTCGGCCCGAACACTGACGATCGATCCCAGCAGGCCGTAGCCGTCCTCGTCGAAGAAGTCGCCATCACCGTCGCCGTCCCGAGTGACCCCGATGATGATGTTCTTGCCGCTGGTCCATGCCGTCGATGAATCGGTGAGGCAGTACGCGTCAACGGTGCCGGGGTCGAGCAGGCTGGAGGGCAGCCGCAGCATCACCTCACGCGTACCCCAGTTGGTCAGGTACAGGTGCGCGTCGTAGTAGCGCTCCATCATCGCCCGCGAGTTGCCGCGAAAGTTGCCCCAGTGGTACACGTTCACGAAGCTGGTCGGCGTGATATCCGCTCGCGTCGACAGCGACCGGACCTCACCGAGCTGTCGGGCGTCCAGTGGCCGGTCGACCGCGAGAAACTCGTAGAACTGGTACTCGCTCACTCAACACTCCATTATGTACGGACAGTTCGGCCGTGACCCTGCGTCCGATCACAACCAGGACGGCCGCCACCGCGGAGGCATGTCGTATGGATGTGGCTTGAGGCCGAGCCAGCGCCGGTAGGCGGCCTGCACCCACGCCGCCGACGAGTCAGGCGGAAAGGTGAGATCGACGACAGCCATAGCCTGGTGCGACACGTCACGCCGGCACTCGGCGACTACGCCGTGTCGGTCGTCGAGGTAGTCGAACCCGACCACCTCGACCGGCATGCCGAGCACAGTCGCCGCGGCCGGCAGCCTCACCTCCTGGTTGAACACCTCAGAGGAAGGCGACCTGCGGCTCGTCATCGCCGTACGCGTCGACGATGATGTCGGCAACGAGCGCATCGAGATCGTCGAGCGATGCAGGCTGGCGTCTGGACACCGAAGCAGCCTACGGGCGGGCGAGGCAGTGCCCAGGTCAACACGCTCGACGTCCGCGCCCGCGAAAGCGTCGGGCAAGGCAGCTGAGTCCTGGGAGTCGACGGATTGGACACGGCGGGAGCGCCAGCCGGTACAATACGCCCATATCGGTGTGCTGATCAGGAGGTTCTTGAAGCTGATCAGGAGGTTCTTGAATTCGATACACCAGCGGCGAGCTGCCGGCAGGTAGTCTCTAGCATGGTCTTCAAGCAGCGTGGGAGGTGAGACTCGTCTATGAGCGTAGCCCTTCTGGAGCATGCCGGTCCCTGGACCGAGGAGGACTACTTCGGCTTGGGCGAGACTGCCAATCGCGTTGAGCTACTCGACGGGAGTCTGTTGGTGAGCCCCGCACCGACCACCCGGCATCAGCATCTGTCCCGCCGCCTAGCCAACGCGCTCGACGCGGCGGCTGAACAGGCCGGACTTTGGGTCTACGAGGCCGTCAACGTGCGCCTGCATGTGGGCCGCATCGTCATACCCGATCTCGTGGTCACCAGGCTTGAGGATGAGACAACCATCGACGCCAGCGAGGTCACGCTGGTCGGCGAGGTCGTTTCCCCCGGCAGCGCCTCGGCGGACCGCTTGATGAAACTTCAGATGTACGCTGCCGCCCGGATACCGTGGTACCTCATCGCCGAGCAGGACGCGTCGACGGTGACACTTCGTCTGCTCCGCCTTGACGACACGCACTTCGTGGAGGACGCGGTCGCCAAGACCGGCGAACTCCTGCCGCTGCCAGTTCCGTTCACTGGCCAGATCGACACCAGCACCTTGCATCGGCGCTGAGCCCACACGCTGACCGGGGATGAGTCGACGGCCCGGGTGCCTCACGGGCGTTGCGGAGGCTGACCACCTCGACGCAACGCCGGCCCGTGGGCTGGCTCTGATCGCTGACCCTTTGACGAACGGCCACCGTCGGCACCGTGCGGTACGAGTTGCTCATAATGGCAGACCTGCGCCTGTCCGCCACCGATACGGTGGCCGGCCCGCACCTCAGTTCCAGCCGCCCGTGCACGCCCTGCTCTGGACGACGGCGTTCTCGATATACCGCCATCACCGCCGTCGAAAACGGCGGGCCGAGATGCGAAAGCAACGACAGTCGACCGGCAGCCAGAGCCACCAACGACCGCGGTACCGCCGATGCCCCTTCGCCGCAGTCCATTGTGGATTCCACAAGAAATTCGACGAACATGGGCGAGAAACCGGCGCCATGATCACCACCTGCATGCTCGGTGCGTGCTCACACGTCCCACACCCAGGCATCATAGGCCAGCACGAGGCGGACGGGAGTTGCGCCAAACCCGGACACGTCGGCGTGCTGCAGCACGGAGTGAGACATCCAAACATAGAAGCAGCGACTCTTAATCCGCGGGTTCGGGGTTCGAGTCCCTGGCGGCGCACCACCACTGAGCAGGCCGTATAGCCATCGAGCTATGCGGTCTTGATTTTCGTGTGTCTTGCGTGTGTCGTATGTGTGCGGCCCTTCTTGACCTTGCGCCGACGCCGGTTTCGCTTGGGCCGCACGGGTTGTGGGCGAGACGCCCCGCTTGGCGCTGCGGACCCGAACGGACCTCGTCCAGGCCGGCGTCTGCGGCGACGCCCGGGGTTCACCGCCGCGGCGGCGAGGACCAGCCGGGCGACCGCCTCGGCCGTCGTGAACTGCATCTGCATTAGCACGCTGGTGTAGGTATCGGCGGTCAGCACGATCGAGGTGTGTCCGAGGAACTCCTGCACGGTCTTCAGGTCCGCACCAGCCGCCTTTACCGAGAGTCGCGGCGCCGTGGCGCAGGTCGTGCAGGCGCACCGGCGGCAGGCCGCTCGCGTCCACGAGGGACTTGAACCGGCGGGCGAGGTAGTCCGGGTTGAGCGGCTGGCCGGCCATATCGGTGAAGACGTACGCCGGTGGCCTCGTGCCGGCGGCTCGGGCCTGGGCGCCCTGGCGGCGGAGGTGTTCGCGCAGCAGGACCACGGTCGTACGGTCCAGGGCGATCGTGCGGCGGCTCGCCGCAGTCTTCGGCGGGCCGTCCACGGTAACGCTGCCGTACGTGATGCGCTGCTGGCAGATCATCACCACACCAGCGGCGAGATCGACATCGATCCAGCGCAGGCCGGCAGCCTCGCCCCTGCGCAGACCGCGCAGCGCGATCAGCCACCACATCGCGGACAGACGGTCGTTCTCGACGAATCGTAGGAAATCGGCCACCTGCTGCGCCGTCTACACCGCGACCGAGAACCGCTGGCCGGTGCGCTGCCACTCCCGCGTGTGGTGCTCCGTTCACACCTGCGCCTGCGGGCGAAGCGGCGTCGGCAGTTCCACGAACCGGGCCGGGTTGTCGCGGATCAGTCCGTCGCGGATCGCGGCGTTGAGGGCCGCCCGCAGCGTCGCGCGGATCCGATGCAATGTGGACGGTGCCGGCCGCCTGCCCCACCGGTTATGGGTCGCAGCCATCTCGGTGAACATGGTCTTGACGTCCGGGCCGGTTAGCTCGCCCAGCCGGATACGCCCCAGATACGGGACGAGGTGATTGTCGACGTGCTCGGCGTAGGAGCGCAGCGTGCTCGGCCTGATGCTGGTACGCGTGGTCACCCAGTACCGCAGCCACCGCTCCACTGTCCAGACCGCGCCCGTGGACTCCTCGCACGAGCGGGCCAGCATCTTGTCGCGGGCAGCCTCGGCGTCACGGCGGGTCGCGAACCCGCCCCGGCGCACCCGCTCCCGCCGGCCCGACAGGGTGGTCACGTTGCAGTGGTAGTACCAGTTGCCGTGCCCACGCTCGGCCAACCGTTGACACGCTACTCCCAGGAATCGGCGGGTGTCGGAGTTCCGGCAGCCGCACCGTTTGAAGACCACACCATTGTTCGCCTTCACAGAAACCCCCTCGTTGATCGTCTACCTGACCAACGAGATGGGATATGCCGCGAACTGTGCCGGGGTCCTGACCCGTCAGACGGTCTTGAAGCCGGCGCGATCGAGGCGTTCGAGCAGGGCGGGTCGGTTGGCGTAGCGCTGCTTCAGCTCCCGCAACCGTGCCGTGAACATGTCGCGATTGTCGTCGCAGTCACCGAGGTCGCGCAAGTCGCACAGCAGCGCGACGGCCGCGTCGTACTCCTTGGCCTTCTTGGCATCCACCAAAGCCGTGACCCGCTGCCACGCCCGGTCGCCCTCCCGCGCGAGATCGTCGAGGCGACGCTGCCGGGCCGCGGCCGCCTCGCGCTGCGCCTTCGCCTGTTGGCGTTCGCGCTCCTCGGCCGCGACTCGGGCCCGGTGCTCACGCCGATCCTGGGCTGCCTCCAGGAGCTGACGTACGGTGCGGCCACCGCCCGCATCGGGCGCACGCTCGTGTCCGCCGTGGAAACGACGCAGTAGCCGCGTGCCGACATGCGGCTCCTCATCGCGCATCAGGCCGACGAGCAACGCGTCCTTCTCGCCGGATGGCAGCGCCCGCACCCACGCGGTCAGCTGTGCCTTGGTGGGCTTGACGATGTCCCGACTTCGGCTGCCCTCCGCGGCGGCGCCGAAGAGGTCCTGGTCGAGCCGGATGAAATCGACCAGGCTGCGCTGACCCGCGCTCAGCGCGGCCAGATTTGCCGGTACCGGCGGCTCGATCTCGTCGTCGTCCAGCTCGCCCTCGGCGACCGAGTGCAGCCACGCAAGATACAACGGCCGCAGGTCACCCGCGGCCAACTCGGCCCGGACACTGACGATAGATCCCAGGAGACCGTGGCCGTCCTCGTCGAAGAAGTCATCGTCGCCATCACCATCCCGGTTGACCGCGACAATGATGTTGCCGCCGCTGGTCCATGCCGTCGACGAGTCGGTCAGGCAATAAGCGCCGACGGTGTTCGGGGCGAGCACGCTTACCGGCAGCCGAAGCATCAGCTCACGGGTGCCCCAGTTGGTCAGGTATAGATGCGCGTCGTAGTAGCGCTCCATCATCGCCTGCGGATCACCGCGGAAGTCACCCCAGTGGTACACGTTCACGAAGCTGCTCGGCGTGATGTCCGCCCGCGTCGACAGCGACCGCACTTCACCGAGCTGACGCGCATCCAACGGCCGGTCCACGGCGAGGAACTCGTAGAACTGATACTCACTCAACCCGACACTCCATTGACGACAGACGACCCAATGCCGTCGCCAAGGCTACGGGTCCAACAGCCATGCCGGCCGCCAGCCGGCTGGCATGTCGTACGGATGCGGGTCGAGGCCGAGCCAACGCCGGTACGCGGCCTGCACCCACGCCGCGACCGTATCCGGCGGGAAGAACAGGTCGACCACCGTGAGGCCCTGCCGTGCGCCATCGCGGCGGCACCGGGCGATGATGCCCTGGCGTTCGTCTCGGTAGTCAAACCCGACCACGTCGACGGGCATGCCGAGCACGGTCGCCGCCGCTGGCAGCCGAACCTCCTGATTGAACGCCTCGAGGAACGCGGTCTGCGGCTCGTCGTCGCCGTACGCGTCGACGGTGATGTCGGCGATGACCGCATCGAGATCGTCGAGTGCGGTTGGCTTGCGACGGGCCACCAGGGCAGCCTACGCGCGGGTGAACCCGAGGGTGCGGTAGCCGGGCATGCGTCGTTGCAGCGAGACGGCCAGGATCGGGACGGCATGGTCGTGGTAGTCGTGAACCTCCGCCGTGTCCTTGCCGGGAGCGGCACGTACGACCCGGCCGGCGCACTGGATGAGCAGCCCGTCGAAGGAGACCGGGGCGGCCAGGAACAGGGTGTCCAGCGCCGGTGCGTCAAACCCTTCGCCGATAAATGGCGTGGTCCCGACGACGAGTACGCCGTCGCCGGTCTTGGCGTCGGCGAGACGATCAACCGCCGCGCGGCGGGCAGCTGCGCTCATGCCGCCCTGCAGCACAAATGCGTGATGGCCACGTTCAGCCAGCATGGCGGTGAGCGCGTTGATGTGGGCAACCCGGCGGGTGAGGACGAGGCAGTTGCGGCCTCGGGCCACGGCGTCCGTGATGTCGTCGACGATCCGGGTGTTGCGGTCGCGGTCGGCGGCGACGGCGCGATGTGCCTCGGCGACGGCGCCCGGCGCGGCGACATCGAGAGCGTCGTAGCGGAACGCGGTTTCGTGGACATGCAGAACGCGACGTGGACCAGCCGGCGCCATCAGCGTGTCTGTGAGCGTCACCTGCTGGGCCAGGGTGTGCCGGATGGGTCCGAGCTGCCAGGTCACGAGTTCGCCCAGCCCGTCGCGACGGGCGGGGGTAGCGGTCAGCCCGAGCCAGAACTGGGCGCCGATCCGCTTGACCGAATGGTCGTAGGCCGCCGCTGCAAGGTGGTGGCATTCGTCGATCACGACGTGTCCGTAGCCGCGCGTGAGGTCGGCGACGTCATCGTGGCGGGCCAGCGTGGGCAGCATAGCGATGTCCACGACACCGGTGAGTTTGCGGCGCCCGCCACCGACCTGGCCAGGCTTGATCCCCAACAGGGTGCTGACCTGGGTGCGCCACTGCTCGGCGAGTGCCTTGCGGTCGACCAAGATAAGGGTGGAGGTGGCTCGCTCGGCGATGAGCGCGCAGGCCATGACGGTCTTGCCGGATCCGGGCGGCGCGACGAGTACGCCGTCGTCGTGGCTGAGCATCGCGCTGACCGCGATCGCCTGGTCCGGTTTGAGTTCTGCGGTGAATGAGACGTCGATCTCGACGCCTGGATTCCTGACGTCGGCGAGAGCGAGCCGTGAGCCGGCCCGTTCGACGATGCTCGTGACGGTGTGTCGCAACCCCCGGGGCAGCACCAAATGGTCATCGACGGTGATGTCGTAGCCACGGACGAACCGGGGAGTGTCCCAGGTGGACTTTCGTAGGCGTTGTAACTCGTAGAATTTGGGGTTGGCCATCGACGCCGCGTGCTTGAAGGTCGACAGCGCCGCCGGCGGTAGCTCCGCCACGGCGAGCCGCAGGCCGGCGCTCAGCTCTGCGTGCACCACCGTGGGCAGGGGTGGATGGACCTTGGTCGCCTCCGACCGGATCAAGGCAGCGACGTCGTTGCCGACCGTGGCCCGCTTCGCCTGGCGGGCGACCCGCTGCGCCTCCCCCGGGCTGAGCCGATCCACCGTGGACAGGAACGCCCACTGGTCCGAGCACGGCTCCAGGGTCGCCAGGTCGAGGAACACGGTCAGCCCGTTGTCTCGGCGACGGCCCTGCAGCGGCGCGGCGATCAGGTTGCCGAACCCGCCCTCGGGCAGCACGTCCTGGTTGGGGAACAGCCGATCGTACGAGCGCAGATCCATCGAACCGCGCAGCACCATCGCCTCGTACACCAGGACGGTGCCGACCGACCGGGCCACCGCGGCGGGGACTTTGTCGGTGAAGAACACCCACACGTGCGCGCCACGTCCCGACTGGGAAACCTCCAACGCGGCAGGCACACCGTTGGCCCGGGCCGCCTTCACGTACGCTAGGGCGTCGAGCATCGCCGCCGGGCCATCGAAGTCGGCGACCAGGAAGCGGCACGTGTTGTCGGTCAGCAGGGGGTACAGCCCGATGAATACGTCGCCGCTCAGGTGCGTTCTGATCACCTGAGGGGTCAGCGGCAGGTGTCGAGCGGCACGGCGATCCATGCCCCTGCGCCATCCACCGGCCACCGCAGGCATCCATCCCGAGACCCCGGTTCGGGCGTTCTCCCACCGCACGGCGTGCACGTCGATGCGGGCCTGGAACCGGTCGGCGTACAAGGCCAACTTGTCCCGCTCCGGCGAAGCCATCGTCACCAACGTCGGTGCCGGAACCGCAAGCTGCTCATGGCCGGGTGCAGTGTCCTGACCGCGCAGATCGAGCAGCCGCGTCAGACGGGCATTCTCCGCCCGCAGCCGATCCAACTCCCGCCGCAGCCGGTCAATCTCATTGTTCGACACCACGTCCGTCGAGCCCACCGGGGCATCGTCCCACGACACGATCAGGCTTCGGCCGCGTGCTCGCAGTAGTCAAGCCAAGCCACGCTCATCCGACCGTGATGCGTTCGTCGCCGAACTTGGCCACGATCTCGACCTCGCCACCGAGCGCCTCCACATAGCCGCGGACTGTGGCGATCTCCGCCCGATCCAGCTCGCCCCCTCGATCCGGGAGATCCGCGACTGTGACACGCCGAGTCGCTCCGCGAGCGCGCTCTGGTCCAGCCCGTACGCCTGCCCGGCGCGAGCGGCATCAGCACCGGCAACAGAGTCACCTCGTTAACCAGCAGAGCAACCTGCGGCCGCCACGGCAGCGAGCTGGCGTACCAGTCACCCAGCACCGTCGTCGACCGCTCGCCCTCGACCAACGTCGGCGGACCGATACGTTGGCGCAGATTCTTCGTCGCTCGCACGATGATCACGCCGCCATCTTGCCCATCCCTGGCCGACCCGCGGGCACCGGACCGACGGGCAGGCGCACGGTTCGTGTGATCCATGTGTGATCGACGGTCGCAGAACAGGACGACATTCGACGACACGAGAAGCGCGCGTGCACCGCCGAAACCCGGATATTGCATCAGCAGTCAGAACCAATTGACACGACGCGATATCAATAAACATCGGTAAGCGTCAACTCTTAATCCGCGGGTTCGGGGTTCGAGTCCCTGGCGGCGCACCCTCAAAGGCCCAGGTCAGACCACCATACGGTCGTGCCTGGGCCTTGGTTGTTTCTGGCGTACAGCCATTCATACAGCCAACTAGCCAGCGGATCATCCGAACAGCCTCTGCGCGGCGTCGTCGACCGCAGCCCGCTCCATCTCGGGCAGCACGCGGGGGTACGTATTCATCGTCAGGGCAATTTGGCTATGACCAAGGGTTTTCATCACCGTGCGAGGCGACGCACCCGACGTGAGCATGAACGTGGCGCAGGCATGACGAAGATCATGAAGCGAAGCCAGGACAGCCCAACGTTTTCGCGGGCGGCATGCCAGGCCCAGTCAACGTTGCGTGGCTCGAGCGGCGTCCCAATCGTCGAGGCGAATACGAGACCAGAGTCCTGCCAGCGCTTCCCCGCCGCCAAGCGTTCCGACGCCTGACCTGCCCTGTGACTCCGAAGACGAGCAATCACCTGCTCCGGTACGGGACGCGGCGGCGCGAACGATCCGTCTTCGGCTCCGAAAACCTCAGCTTGCCGTCAACCCGAAGAAGCGTTTGCCGAACAACTAGCGTGCGCGGCTCGAAGTCAATGTCCAACCACCGAAGCCCAAGAAGCTCGCCACGACGCAGACCCACGGTCAAGGCGCACAGCCATAGTGCGTCGAGCCGGTCGCCTCGTATTGACTCGATGAGCCGTCGAGCATCTTCAACTGCAAGCACCTGGCGCTCAACCGGCCGCACCGATGGAGCCCGGACCGCGCGAGCAGCATTGCGATGCACCAACTTCTCCCGCTCAGCATCGGCGAGGACGTTTCGAATCATCCCGTGAATGTGCCTCACTGTGGTCGCCGACAATCCGGCATCCTGCTTTGCCAAGAGAAGCCGCCGAATCATCGTCGGCGTCACCTTCTCCAGCCCAACCTTCCCGAGGTCCGGTCTGACGTGCGTCTCGATCAACCACCGGTAGCCTCGCAACGTTGTGGGACGCGTTCCCTCACGCTCCTTTGTAGACAGCCGTGCCGTCAGCATCGTTTAGGAGATTGCGGCCCTCACCAGTTCGGCGACCTTCTTCTCTACCGCCGGGCTCCACTTTGTGAGCGCGTACGACACCGGCCACATCTCGCCGTCGTCGAGGTTCGCCGCATCCTGGAACTCCAGGGTCGAGTACCGGGTGTTGAACTTGCCCGAATTCTTGAGCGCGACGACGATCTTGCCAGCTGCATTCGCATAGGCGGGCATGCCGTACCAGGTCTTCGGCGACAGTTCGGCGGCGTTTGCGGTCACCGTTGCGTGGACGCGCTCTGCGAGCGCACGGTCATCCGATGTCATCTGCGTGATGCTGTCGAGGACCGCCTGCAGATCATCGGCCTTCTTGGTGCCCTTCTTGCCTTCGGCGCGCAACTCGTTGGCGCGCGCCTTCATCGCGTTCCGCTCCTCGGTGCTGAAGCCGCCGGACCCGGTCTTGGCATTCTTCGCAGGCATCTCTCAGGGTTCCTTTCTTGACGTGTACGACTCGGCGTGAGGCCGGGCTGCTATCGACGGTAGGCCCCAGCACGCGGTGGCGCTTCTCGGTTCCTGACCGCTCGGGATCCGACTGTGGGCTCTGACTGCGGCCGTGGCCTGTCAGGTCGACCAGCTCGGCCTGGTGGCGTTTCGTGCGCGACGGGCGGCACACGGCCACGGGTGTGGGCTCGCGGCGTGCTTCGCACCTACCTGATCGCTCTATGTCGCTTCGGTCGACACCCGCTCCCGGGTATCGAGCGATAAGACCGCGGCACGGAGCTCTCGGATGATGGCGTCGACCTCGTCGATCTGCGTCTTCAGCGCCTGGCGCGCTTCCGGCTTGGCAGCTCGGGAGGCGGCACCCTGCAGGGCAAGTCCCAGGCCGAACAGGCGCTGGATGACTCGGTGGCGCAGTTCCTCAGCGATCTCCGCCCGGTCTTCCATCAGGCGTAGCCGCTCGTTGTCGCGGCGCACCTCAACCAGCTCCAGCGCCAGCCCAGCATGCGCGGCTGTCGCGCGGACCATTTCGCGGTCGAGGTGGTCGAAGCCGTGCTCGCCAGGGCGGCGGGACGCTACCAACACACCGGTGACACCGCGGTCGCCTCGGACCGGAACAGCGAGGGTCTCCCCGACGAAACCAACGGCCCGCTGCGGTGCGGTCGACGCGGTCCGCTCGTCCATGATCGGGTCGGAAATGACGACCAGGTCATTGGCGGCGATCGCCGCCCCTGTCGCCGAGCCGACCAGCGGGATAGTCGCGTCCTGCCATTGGGTGTAGACGCCCTCAGTGACCGCCGCCCGCCAGGTTGCCTCATCGTCGGTTGGCACGTTGACGCCGACCCCGACCGCGTCGAGGTTCTCCCGGGCGTGGCGAACAAGCCGACCCAGGGCCCCGTGCGGATCATTACCGGCCAGCAACTCGGTGGTGACGTCCATCATCGCGGTCTGCCACACTTGTCGGCGGCGGCTTTCGGCAAGAAGCGTGGCATTCTCGATCGCGACGGCGGCGGCCGCTGCCAATGCCTGCACGAGTTCCTCGTCGTCGCTTGTGAACTCTGCCGCGCCCTGCTTCTCCGTCAGATACAGGTTGCCGAACACCCGGTCAGCCACGCGGATCGGTACTCCCAGGAACGACCGCATCGGCGGGTGATGATCCGGGAAGCCGACCGAGGCCATGTGGTCGGCGATCTCGGCCAGGCGCAGCGACTGGGGGTAGTCGACCAGAAGACCGAGCAGACCCTTGCCCTCGGGAAGGCGCCCGATCGCGGCGACTGCCTCGTCGCCCATCCCGGTGTGCAGGAACCGCATTAGCCGGCCACCCGCAACGACGCCGAGCGCGGCATACCGACCGTTGACCAACTCCCGAGCGGCCTCCACGATGTGCCGCAACACGGTGTCTAGTCAGCATGGAACGGCCAGCTCACTTCCGCTGCACCCGTGGGTGATCTTTCGTGGATCGTCCACCCTTGGGGCGGAGGTTGCCACATCGGAAGGAGCCGGCCGTTCATGCCAACCAGTGTCTCGCGTTCGTCGGGTCCGATCCACCTGGGGTTGGACGTCAGCAAGGCCAAGATCGCGGTGGGGATTCTGCGGTGGGACGAGCAGGTCCCCGACGTCGAGTTGATCATCAACGAGGAGGCGTTCGTCCGTCGGTTGATCGACCGTTTCCCTGACCGTGGTGGGTTGCGGGTCTGCTATGAGGCGGGTCCGACCGGGTTCGGCCTGTACCGGCTGTTGCGCTCGATGGGGATCGCCTGTGACGTGGTCGCGCCGGCGTTGATCCCGAGGGCGCCGGCGGATCGGGTCAAGACCGACCGGCGTGACTGTCGGCCGGCTGGCCCGGCTGCACCGGGCCGGTGAGCTGGCCGCGATCCGGGTACCGACCGAGGCCGAGGAGGCGGTGCGGGATCTGTGCCGGGCCCGGGCGGATCTGGTCGACGACCGTACCCGTACCCGGCACCGGTTGAGCAAGTTCCTGCTGCGTCACGACCGGATCTGGCGCCAGGAGGCCTGGACCGGCAAGCACGAGCAGTGGCTGATCGGGCAGCGCTTCGACGAGTCAGCCCTGCGCAGTACGTACGCCCACTATCGGGCGGTGCTGGCCGCCCGCGATGCCGAACTGGCCGCGATCGAGGCCGACCTGGCGCACTGGTACACCCACGGTCCGTTCGTCGACGCGGTGACCCGGCTGGCCGCCTACCGCGGTATCGCCCGCCTGGGTGCGCTGACCATCGCGAGCGAAGTCGGGGACTGGTGCCGGTTCCCGGCGGCGCGCACGTTCATGGGATTCACCGGTCTGGTTCCCTCCGAGTACTCCTCCGGCGCGTCAGTCCATCGTGGACGGATCACCAAGGCCGGTAACGCCCACCTGCGCACCCAGCTGATCGAGTCTGCCTGGGCCTACCAACACCGGCCCAGCATCGGTGCCGTGCTACGCCGCCGCCAGGACGGCATCGACCCGGCCACCGCGGCCCGATCCTGGACCGCCCAACAACGCCTGTGCGCCCGGTTCCGACGGCTCAGCCCCCGAAAGACCAGCCGCAACGTCGTCACCGTCGCCGTCGCCCGCGAACTGGCCGGGTTCCTCTGGGCCGAAATGACCGCCGCCTAAACCGAAGGCCACCCCCATGTACCTGCGCGCGGAGCACACACCGGTCGGTACCGTGACCACGCGCGCCACCAACCCCACGACGCGTCGGGGCACGCCGTGGCAGGACAGATCCCCGTCTGATCTATGGCCAGCCGCCACGGCGGCTACAGCCGCACCTAGTCAGGGGCACCATCCTGCGCATCCCCGACATGCGATCTCGACACGCGAACATCAGAAGGCGGCGCACCGACCCGCCTGACTCCGACGCGTCGTGGCCAACACCCAGCACGCCCCCCGCCCCGCCCAAGCCCGCCCGCCCAGCCCGACAGCCTCAAGGCCAAGCCCCTTCGGGGTGGCCTCCCGGCCAGCCTTGACCCCGCCGGGCCGAACGAGCACGCCCAAACACGGGCCGGGAGACGCCCCCCGAAAGGGACGTCAATCCACAACCAACGCAATGCCGTACTCACACTTGACAGGTCCGTTCCACATCAGATCAGGACATCGGCCAGCCGCCTTCGAGGCGTCAACGCGGTGGGCTGGGCGTACCCAAGGCGGAGTATCACCTGCGCCCGCTGGCCCGCAGTGCTTCCGGTCACCAACTCGCGCAAAGCTGGGATCTCCAACGGCTGGCTAAACGGGGTAGCGGCAAGACCACGTGCGGTCGCGGCGAGCAGGACTCGCTGGAGCGCCTCACCCGCCGTTAACCAGTGGTTGGCACTGTCGCCGTCAGTAGTGAGCACGGCAATTGACGGATACGGCTCGTTGAGCTCACCGCCCGCCCGCAGCTGAGGCTGTGTCAGGCCGAAGTCCCGTAGCGGCAGCGCTTCCAAGGCGTCCCACGGACCGAATGCGTTGCGCGGGAACCCATCGCGGTGGCCATGGGCAAGATGCGTCCACTCGATGTGCTCTGCACGGTAGATGCCTCTTGAGCGCAAGACGCGCTCTGCATCCCGCACCAGGCCGAGAATCGCCGCGCGCCCGACGGCGTCGACCACGCCGAGCGAGGCGCCCTCGGCCTGAGCCGCCGCAGCCAACTCTGAAAGCACCGAGGCGGGAACGATCTTCGTGGCGAATGGCCGCCGGTTTGTGTGGCGCAACGGCATGGCGGCCGCCAGCTGACTGACGACGGCGTCCGGTCCGGCCGGCGGCCCGGCGGCTACCCGGGCGACCAGATCTGGTTCACCGGAGTCCGGCCACCGCCCAACGACCGGCACCCAACCTCGCTGTCGCATGGCGAGCCGCAAGTTGAAGGTCGCAGCCCCGAGGCTGATGATCAGCTCTCGGCCTTGAGGATCGATGAGCTCGAGCTGACGGCTCCAGTCGGCAAACACCTCGATGCCTTGGTCACGAATTCGGAACCGCCACGGCTGACTGTTATGGATGGACGGCGCCGAGATCGCCGCTTCGACGCAGGCAATCAACTCGCCCTCGGTCAGATCCGGCGACCCGTCACTGTGAATGCGCTCAGCGCCTGCTGCGGTCATCGGATCGTCCTCTTCGCTGTCCACGGCTCCACATCACCGACGCGGTGCCCACTCGGTTGCAGGGTCGGTTAACGAAGCCTTGACCCCTTCCAGCACGGCCCGGATAGTCGCGCTGGCTACCCGCCCCAAGATCACTCGATCAAGCGACAGGCCGGCCCGTCCCAACGGTGGTCGGTAGCTACCAACCAGCTCCAGGCTCGAGCGTTCATCACCAGCCGGTGTCAGTATCAGGTCGGCGTCGAACACCGGGAACAGGTCGCCAGCCATGCCAGTGGCCTTCCACCGCAGCCCGATCGTCGTGGTATCGCCGCGGCGAACCGGCTCCTGTATCTGCACCCGCACCAGCTTGGAAACTCCCAGCCGGTTGCGGAAGGGGCCGACCCGAAGCAGTAGCGTCTCCAGCCCACCCTCGTACGCAGCTTCGGACACGTCACTAAGGACACCCCAAGTGAGGATGTGATCCAGCCGAGTAAACACCACGTCGCACGGGGCATCGATCATGACCTGGTGGCTTGCGAACATAAACCCACGATGCCCTGACCGCAGCCGCGACCCCAGGGTCGGAAGTCACCCGACGCCTGACACAAGTCACCCCTGCCATCTGGCACCACGGCGGCCACCATGCCACAGGCCAAGCGCCGGGCGCCAAAACGCGATCCTTGCTGCGCTCAGGACACCGAGACGACGATCACCGTCCAGCCACCGCTAGCTAGGGCCGGGCCGCCCTACGGTGCTGACTTGCTCGCTGCCTGCCGCAGTCAATTCGGACTCGGCGCCAAGGTCGCTGTGAAGGCGGCCCGACGGCGAGTAACGCGGACGGGCGGTCAGCGCCCAGCCGGAGCGGCGAGTGATCTGTACGCGTTGCCGTCGCTTCTTCGAACCGCCGCTCGCGAACCGTCCGCGGCATAAGGACTCATGGATGTCTTGGACCGCAGCCGACAACTCGCTTGGGTCCCAGGGACGGGCCCCCGGTGTGGCAGAGTCGGGGCCATGGGGTCATCGGAAGAGGGTTTGATCTTGCGGAGGAACCAGCGCGTAGAGGCGCCACGGGAGCGGGTGTTCGCCCTGCTGACCGTTCCGCACGAACTGGCCCGGTGGTGGGGGCCACGTGGCTTCACCAATCCCGAGGTGAGCCTCGACCTTCGCGTGGGTGGTCGTTACCGAATCACCATGCAGCCGGTCAACGGAGCGGCGTTTCACCTCACCGGTGAGTTCGTCGAGATAGATCGCCCGAGTCGGCTGCGGTATACGTTCGACTGGGAGGAGCCAGATCCGGATGACCGCACAACTGTTGTCGACCTGGTGCTCGATGACCTCGATGGGGCGACCATGGTGTCGTTGATCCAAGGTGACTTCGCCACAGCGGCCCGGCTCGATCTCCACCAGGTCGGCTGGACCGAAACCCTGGAGAAGTTAGCTGCTCTGGCCGAGTCGTCCACCCTGTGAAGTGGTCAGCCGCAGCCGCGGCCGATCGCTCAGCAGCCGCGGCCGAACCTTCCGACGCTGCAACGGATCGCTGCGAGTAGAGCAGGCTCCAGATCGCCACGGCAGAGCGCGCATGGGCTCTCGGACCGCGCGGTCGTAGCCGTCCCCATGATCGGTCCAATGTGTCCTGGAGTCGTCGGCCCGCAGGCATCGGTAGAAGTCGAACGCCTCGTCACCGAATACGATCGTCGTCACGAGCCGACTGTCGCGCCGCATCGGCGGTCGCCGGCGGCCAGACTGACGGGTTGGGGGGAGGTCGGCGGCCTCCCCCCAACACGTTTGGTTTCAGCTGGCGCCCAGTACCGCGCTGAGCGCGTTCACTTGGCCCTTGCCGTTGAAGGAGTTGCTACCGGGTCCCCCGGTGCAGTGCTGGGGGGCGCCGTTGTCGACGGCCGGGAAGAAGGCGTAGATCGACTCGTCGGGGGGGCACGCGACCGGGTCGGCCGTACCCTGCAGGCGAGCCAGGACAGCGCCGGGGTTCGTCAGCCCTAGGCTGTAGAGCAGCGCGGCAACGCCGGCGACGTGCGGCGACGCCATCGACGTGCCCTGCTGGTAGCAGTATGTAGCGCCAGATGCATCCACCAGACGGCGCGCAGCGGCGCAGGTGACGGTGAGCAACGACGCCGGCCACGCGGAGAGCACACGTCCGTTTGGAGCGGCCGCCGTAAGCTGCAGGATCGAATCACCGCCCGGTGCGATCAGATCGGCCGTGCCAACGCCGTAGCTCGAGTAGAACGACTTGAGGCCCAGGTTGCCGTTGGCGGTGACGCCGATGACGCCGGCGACCTCGACCGGTACGACCGCGCAATTGTTGTGGATCTCGCGAAGCACCGGCGATGTGTCGTCGGGGCTCGTGGCGTCCTGGGTCGGGTGTGCCAGATCGTCGGCCTGGTTGCCCTCGGCCGCGACCACCGTGACCTTGTTCGAGATGGCGAACTGGATTGCGCGGCGCTCAGCGTTCCAGATAGCGCGCTGCTCCGGATCGTTCTTGCAGTTGAACAGCCACGGGTCAGCGAAGTAGCTGTTGTTAGTCACGTTGATGTCGTGCGTTCCTGCCCACATGAAGGCGCAGATGACCGCCTCGGGAAAGAAGAAACCGGCGGCGTTGCCCGCCTTGATCCCGGCTATCTTCACGTTCGGCGCCACGCCAACGATGCCGATCCCGTTCGACGCGGCGGCGATGGTGCCCGCGGTGTGCGTACCGTGACCGTTATCGTCCATCGCGGCGACCTTGCCCGGAACCGCCACGCCACTGACGCAGTTCGCGCTGGCGGCGTCGTCCACATTGGCAGCCAGGTCCGGGTGGGTGTAGTCGAGCCCGGTATCGATGTCGCCGACCACGACCGACGGGCTGCCGCCGGTTATCGCATGGGCCTCGGGCGTGTGGATCTGCACCATGTCCCATTGCAGGCCGGAGAGGCTGTCCGAGTCAGACGCCGGCACCAAGGGCGCCGCAGTGTCGTCCGTGTCGACACTGTCGTCGAGTTTGGTGGCGAAACGGGCGGTGTCGACGACACCCTCGACGCTGGTGTCCGCGGCCATCGAGGTGCGGAACGAGTCGACGCTGGCCGAGGCGATAGCGACGCCAATATCTGAATAGTCATGAATGAGAGTTCCGCCAGCGGACGCAATGGTGGCGGCCGCATTCGCCGGGGACTGGCTGCCCTTGTAGAGCACCAGGTAGTTATTCGCTGCTGCGCCGGTCGTCTGGGCGTTGGCGATAACCGGGCTTGGTACGACCACCAGCACCCCGGCCACTGCCGCGATGAGTGCAGACTTAATCCTCATTGATTACGTCCTTTACCAAGAAGGATCCATAGGTGGGGATCGACGGCCACGTCCGCGGTCTGCGACGCACACGAGCCCCCTTTCCCGGGAATGCGGACCGCCGACAATGGCCAACGATGTCACAACCTCGTTCGGCGTGCGATCGGAGAAGGTGCGGAGCGTAGTGCTGCTGACACGGGACCAGGACTTTACGGCATCAGGGCGCCGAGGTCGTGGCGGTTGGCACCGTGCGACATCGCCGACGGGCACACAGCGATTTGACGGCCGATCGCGTTACAGGGACACGCCGTTGTGTCGGATATCCGTCCACTTCGGACGCACACACGCACTTACCTTGGCGGGCTCACCGCGTCTTCGGACGTTTCGATTCGCGTCATTGAATACCGGAGTCGAACGCTACCGTCACCAGGGTGTACCGGCCTTCGTCTACGACGATGTCCACTGGAGAGCTGCGTGGATAGGGGCGCCGGTGAGGTTAACCGCCTCAAGCCGGTAGCGGCCGGGCGGTAGCGCAATACGGAAGCGGCCATCGGCATCGCTTGTGGTAACTGCAGCGGCCACCCCGGTAGCGGCGTTCATTGCGGTTGTGCGCGCCCGTACCGGCCTGGCGTGGCACGGCGAACCCTCGATCTCAACCGGGCAACCGCCGTCGTCTACGGTGCGGCCCTCGATGGTGACTACTGCTCGGTCGTGATCAAGGTCAACACCGACGCGGGAACGATGGTAAACAAGACCTTCGTCCCGGCCGACGAATGGACTCGGGCACAGGTAGCGGCCCTAGTCGATTTCACCCTCACCCATCGCACCGAGTTTCTCGCCATCACGCCGGCGGAGCTGAAGTCGGCAGTCGAGGTGGAGCTGCAATGGATGCAGGCCATTAAGGATGCGGGCTACGACCTGCAAACTCAGAACGTCCCGGCCGGCATCGGCGACGCGATGGGAGAATCACCAACTACCACATAAACCAATGCGGTATCAGCTACGGCTGATCTGCACGTCAGATGATCCCGACGTCGCCGCGTGAACCGTACGGCTGATCAGGCGTTGGAACCTCTGCGTACTAACCGGCTCCTGACCGCACGCGCGAAGCATGCGATTTCCTCGATCTTGCACAGACGCCAACGTCGTTGGTCTACATAGGACCCTTAGCCTCTCGCGGATTCGAGTCCCGCCGACCATAGACGGTCACGGGACGGTGGTCCCGGTGGTGGGTCTACCGCCGATCGTGTGGCCACCGCCCGCCCGCGAACTTTCACGTCCGGGTTCCTCGTTGGCCTCGATTGTTGGCTCGTGTCGAATCTTCGGGCAATGGAGGTCTGCAATTTCGACCGACACCATGGTGGGCGGGCGGTACGCCGGTGCGAATCGGCCGGCTCAACTCGACCGGACTTCCCCTGCCGACTCAATCGCTTCGATAGAGTCGGGTTGACATTCACCCGACCGGAGGGAGTTCGTCATGGCGTCAATTTCCGAGCGGGAGAACCGGGAGATCGAGGCGGCCAACGCCTCTGGCAACACCCCGGTCGTCTTCATCCACGGCCTCTGGCTGCTGCCGAGCAGCTGGGCGAACTGGTCGGACTTCTTCAAGCAGGCCGGCTACGCGCCGCTGACCCCGGACTGGCCAGACGATCCGGAAACGGTGGAAGAGGCCCGGGCGCACCCGGACGTCTTCGCCAACAAGACCTTGAAGCAGATCGCCGATCACAGCACCGAGATCATCAATGCCTTGGACAAGAAGCCAGCGGTCATGGGGCACTCGACCGGGGGCTTGCTGGCGCAGATGCTCGCGGGCCGAGGCCTCTCGGCGGCCACCGTGGCGATCGACCCCGGCGTCTTCCGCGGCGTACTGCCTTTGCCGGCCTCAGCGCTCCGGGTGGCGGGCCCGTTCCTGGTCAACCCGCTCACACGCGGCCGCGCGATCACGCTCACGTTCGACCAGTTCAAGTACGGCTGGGCGAACGCGTTGGACGAGAAGGAGGCGAAGCAGCTCTACGACACCTTCCATGTTGCCGCCTCCGGGATCTGTCTCGCGCAGATGGGCAATGCGAACCTCAACCCGTGGACAGAGGCCAAGGTGAACACGAAGAACCCCGACCGCGGTCCCTTGCTGGTCATCGACGGCGAGAAGGACCACACGGTGCCCTGGGCGATCGCGAACGCCGCCTACAAGCGGCAGAGGCGCAACCCGGCGGTCACGGAGATCGTTAAGATCCCGAACCGAGGCCACTCCCTCACGATCGACCACGGCTGGCCCGAGGTCGCCCAGACGGCGCTCGACTTCGTCAAGCGGTTCGCCTAGGCGGTCACTGCCGTTGCGCTGGTCTTCCCACCGACGTCACGCCCACGGACTTGTACGCCGTCGTGACAGCAGACGCCCGAACCCGATCGTGGTCCGTGCGCGGCCCGCGGAGCCTAAGGCACCGTCCACAGTGGCTGACCAACCTGCTACTGATTGGCAAGCTGTTCACGGGTTCGCTACCTAGATAGGGTTCGGCCATGAGGTCCATGTGGAGGATCGCCAACGTCGCGGGCCACCTGCTCGTCGTCGTGGCCGCCGTGGTCGCCGCGCAGAAGGCGACATCGAATCTCACCTACCCGCCACTGCGGCTCGCGATGGTCACGCTAGTGGCGGTCCTTTCTGCGGTCTCGCTGTTCGGTCGGTTACCCCTCGGCCTCGGGCCGGTCGCCGGAACCATGGCCGCGCGTCTGGTGCGCGCGGTGGGTACGGTCCTGGCCGGGGTCGGCGCCGCCGGCGTGGTCCTAGCCAGTTTCCCCCTTATTGATCAACTTCTGCGACACGCGTTGCGGTGCTTGGTTTGCGTCGCCAAGAGTGTATTACCCATATATGTCGTCGATCGTGGGGAAGCGCCAGGGGAAGCAGACGTACTACTACCTGGTGGAGTCCGCCCGGGTGGATGGCAAGCCGCGGATCGTGTCCCAGCAGTATCTGGGCAGCGCCGCGGAGGTGATGGCGAAGCTGTCCGGCCAGGCTGGGGGTGAGCCGGTGCGCAGCCAGCACAAGCAGTTCGGGGATCTGGCTGCGGTGTGGTCGGTGCTGGAACGCCTGGACGTGGCCGGGGTGGTCGACGCGGTGGTGCCCCGCCGGGCCGATGCGGCCGCGTCGGTGGGCACCTACATGGCGTTGGCGACGGCGAACCGGATCGTGGACCCGTGCTCGAAGCGGCGTTCGCCGACTGGTGGGCCACCACGGCCGGGCCGCGGTGGGTGAAACTGCCCGACGCGGCGCTGGACCACCGCCGGTTCTGGGACGCGATGGACCGCCTGGCGCAGGCCGAGCTGGCCGCGATCGAGACCGAGCTGGGCCGGCGGATGGTGACCGAGTTCGGGCTGGACCTGTCCGGTCTGGTGCTGGACATGACCAACTTCGCCACGTTCATCGACTCGGCCAACGACCGGGCGCCGATCGCGCAGCGGGGCAAGGCCAAGCAGAAACGCACCGACCTGCGGCTGGTCGGGCTGGCGCTCGTGGTCACCCGCGACGGCGGGGTGCCGATCGTGTCGCACGCCTACCCGGGGGACCGTCCCGACGTCACCCAGTTCACCACCGTGGTCGACGAACCTGATGGCCCGCTACCGGGACCTGGTCGACCAGGTGGAGTCGCTGACCGTGGTCTACGACGCCGGCCAGAACTCCACCGACAACCACGCCGTGGTCGAGGACAGCCAGGTCGGGTTCGTCGGCTCCCTGCCACCCTCGGACCACCCCGACCTGCTGGCCCTCCCCGGACCCGGTACCGACACGTGGACCCCGACCGCTTCCCCGGCCTGACCTATGTGGACACCACCGTGACCGCGCTCGGGGTGACCCGCCGCGCGGTGCTGACCCACTCCCAGACCCTGCACGCCAAACAGTCCCGCGGGTTCGCCCAGACCCTGGCCAAGGCCATCGGCCGGCTGGTCGACCTGCAGGCCCGCCTGGCCCGCGGCGGCACCCGCCGCGACCGCGACAAGGTGCAGGCCGAGATCACCACGATCCTCAAACCCCGCTGGGTCGCCGACGTCATCACCGCCACCCTGACCGGTGACCGACCCGGCCGAGCTGCGCCTGACCTGGCACACCGACATCCGCGCCCGCGGCCGACTCGAGCAGCGCCTGTTCGGCAAACGGATCCTGTTCACCAACCGCGACGACTGGCCCGTCGCCGACGTCGTCGCCGCCTACCGCTCCCAGTCCGAGGTGGAGTCCGGGTTCCGCCAGCTGAAGGACCCCCACGTCGTCTCGTTCAGCCCGATGCACCACTGGACCGACTCGAAGATCCGGGTCCACGTCTTCTACTGCGTCCTCGCCCTGGCCATCGCCCACCTGATGCGCCGCGAAGCCGCCAACGCCGGCCTGCACCTGTCCGTCCGCGAACTGCTCAACACCCTCGCCGGCATCGCAAGAAACCGTCCTGCTCTACCACGACGGCGGCAAAGGCCGCCCCCGCGCCCGACGCATGCTCACCGACATGGACCCCACCCAGCAACGCCTCGCCGACCTGTTCGACATCCACCGCTACGCACCCACCCGCTGACGCCCCCCGGCTTAGGTAATACAGCCCGACCAGCACGCACCCGCCTCCACCAGCGGAAACCAGCCAAGATCGAACTATGGGGGAAACTCAGGCTAGGCCTCGCACAGGGACGCTCATTGTCCGAGCGGGCCAGCACCGGCGTCCCGCTGTACACGGTGCTGCTAGCCCTATACCTTGCGGCCTTCCTGGCCGTCACCCGGCACGACGTCGCGCTCCCGCCCCGAGCGACGCTGACGAGCGTGGGACTTGGGCTGCTCGCCGCCGTCCTGTTCGCGGCTGCAGTGCCGGTCCTACCGCCCGGGCTCACATCGCTCGCCTTCCTTCTGATCGGCGCGGCCGTCGTCGGTGCCGCGCGGCTGGCCGGGCCGGCCGAAAGCCGCTTCTTGGCAGGACTGCTCACCACCGTCACGGCCTGCCAGGCGCTGTTCTACGCGGCCGCGGTGCTCTACCAGTACGGGCCCGACGCGTGGATGCCTTACGCCGGCCCCGGTCCACTCCGCCGCTGGCCCAGCTGGAACAGAACCGGGCCGAGGCAATCGACCCGTACGTCGGCCCACTCATCCTCGGTGCGCTGGCCGCGAGCATCTTGGTCGGCATCGTGCTGACCACCAGCCTGCGCGCACGTGCGAAGGCGGTCCACAGCGCGGTCCCCGTCCCCTGAGCCGCGGCGCATTCGATCTGACCGAGCCAAGTGAGTGCCTCGTATATCCAAAGTGGACAAAAACCGGCCGAACCGAGGTGTCCATCGGAGAATATGCCGGCGTGCGGTGACGGGGAACGCACACTGCACGCGAGCGCATCGAACAGGTTTGGCGTGGTGGAGCGTGTCGTCCGAGCTGCCGCGGACGGCGACGATATTCCCTTGTCGGCCGGCATACGCCGTGCCGATGATTGCGGCTATGGCGACGACCCGACGAGCCGACATGTTCACCGCAGACGGCAAGCCTTCTGACGACGATCCGCGTGAGAACGGGCAAACCTTGGGCGATGAGCGCACCACGTTGGTCGAAGCCCTGCGCTGTCAACGCCTCACGTTGGAGATCAAGTGCTCAGGGCTTGACGCGGAGGCTATGGCGCGGCGCTCCGTGGAGCCGTCGACGATGTCGCTCCTGGGGCTGGTGCGCCACCTGGCGGAGATGGAGCGTAGGACGTTCCGGGGCATGATGTCGGGACAAGATGTACAGTCACTGTTCTGCTCCGACACCGACCGCGACGGTGATTTTGATGGTGCTGTTCCCGACCCCGCAAGTAGTTGCGCAGGCATGGGAGGCATGGCGTGCGGAGGTGGACTTCGCGACGCAGTTCGTGGCTACGGCACCCAGCCTCGACATCACCGGCGACGATCCGTTGAACCAACATGGCAGCGGTGGCGGGTCGATGTCGCTGCGCGAGGTACTGGTCGGAATGATCGAGGAGTACGCCCGCCACATGGGTCACGTCGACCTCTTGCGCGAGCGGATCGACGGACGCATCGGCCAGTAATCCAAGAGCCGGACTCTCAACCGATGATCTAGGGCAGATCCGGGTGGTTCGATCTTTCAACACCCCGTTTCTGCCCTAGGTCATCGGTGGCTGTGCCTAGATGAATTGCTCTAGGAAGTTCCGCGAGTACGCCGTGTCGACTCGCTGGTACCCCCCGGTCGCATTGCACGTCACTGAGTTCACGTAGGACGCGTCACCGACCACGTAAACGCCGAAGAACACGGGTCCGCCGGAGTCGCCGAAGCAAGAGCCCCCGCCCGCCTTCGAGTCGCGATCGTTGACCTGGAAGGCGACAACCTCGGCCTGCACGTTCTTCAGGAACGAGGTGGTGAAGCGTCGCTCCGTCACCACGATTTGCGCCTTGTTGTCGCCGATGTCGACGCCGCAGCCGACCAGGACGAACGTCTCGGTTCTTCAGTGCACCCTGGTTGCTGTCCGGCGTGCCGACCGGCAGTAGTGGCGCCGGCGTGATGCCCGGCCACTTCGAACTGGCGGGTGCGTCCAGTACCACGACACCCTGGTCATGCTGTTTGGAAATCGACAGCTTGCCGGTCCAGCCCGGATCCGGGTGGGCGGTGCCCTTGATGTAGTTCGCTTCGCGGGCCGCCTTCTCGGCTGGTGTAATTTCCGGGCGCCAGGGGGTCGGCAGGCAGGTCGGTGTTGAACGAAACGTAGACGTTGGTGGCCGGGCTTTGGCCGGTGCCGCCGGTGCAGTGGCCCGCGGTGAGCACCACAGTTTGCGAGATCAGCGTCCCGGAGCAACGGAACCGGCCCGATTCGGTGGTGAACCGGACGACGCCGACGTTCGTGTGCTGCTCATCCCGCTGCCCGTCGGTGATCGCCGACGCCGGCTGTGCGATTGCCAGCAGCAGAAATCGAACCGTCACGCACCGTAAAAGAACGCATCGTCATATTCCCCGGTTCGATCAGCCGGTGCAACCGTGCAGAACACGCGAAGCGGCCGATCGTATACGCGGCGAAGTGCACAGCACGTTGCAAAGCTGTGTCTCAGATTGCTCGAGCTCGGCGTGGAATGCATCCGGCGAAACGCCTGACCGCCGATGACTCTCTCGATGCGGTTCTCAGCGCCAGAGGGCGGGATCGGCGCCTTTATCCAATGTAGACAATAGTCCTCCGGCCGGACTCACTGGCCGGTGGCTTTCCATACCGGTCGCCCGGTACGGGTCGCTGCCCTCTCTTGGCCGAGGTTCTGCGGCCGCCAGCCCGGCCGGGAGTCCGCCCACCCGACCGAACTGGTAGAGATGACCCGTGACCGACGTACTCACGATGCGCTTGTTGCAGAAGGATCAGTGGCCCGAGGCAATGACCTTGGCCGCCCGGTCCTTCGCGAAAGAACCCTTCATGATCGACATGTTCGGCCGCGAGCCATTGCGGCGGTTTGCGTCGGCCAATCGGTTCTACCGTTCGTCGCCGTGGCAGGACGACGAGTATCAGCTTGGTGCATTCATCGGTGACGTGCTCGTCGGGCTCTGCCTAAGCTCGCCTCCGGGTGCCTGCCACGTCTGCCAGCACACCGACGCATCCCGACCTCCTGCCGACCCGCTGTTGGTCTCCGAATGGCAGTTCGAGGTAAACGTCCAAGCCGCACACGCAAGCCAAGGAACGCACGCATGGTTGAGACGAGTGGCGGTCGACCCGGCGCTGCAGGGGGCCGGCATCGGACGCGCACTGATCGCGGAGGCCCTCGGACAACTACGAGCGCGCGGAGCACAAGCAGTGCTACTGGAGTGTCAGGACCACCGCGAGGACTTCTACGTTGCCTGCGGATTCCGGCGTGTCGACACGGTCCCAGAGGTCACCGGACCTCTCGCGAGTCTCATGCGTGCCGACCTCGACTCGTAACCCCGCAACACGCTCCAACGGACGGCGAACCGCGCGCACACCTTCACGGCACTACTTGAGGCACATCACCGCGAATGCGACCAGTCCCACCGTGTAGATGCCGACGTCACCGTCCTTGATGATGTCGTCGGCGTGTTCGGCAACCGTCTGTGCCTTTTCGGCGAGGTCCTGGGCATAGGAGGTCCAGTTCATGACCTCCGGATCGTTGTACCTGGCCCGGTAGGACCTGACGCCGGCGTTCACTATTGCCGTGAGGATCGCCTGCGGTGCGGCGTTCACGATGTTGTCCACGCGACTGGCATATGTCGTCTCGTATTTTTTATCGACCTCGACGGATTTCCTCACCACGTCTTGTTCGTCTGGGAACATGCCTTGCCACAGGAGATCGCAGGCAACTTCCAGGAGGATTTCCTTGGCCTCATCGGTCACGTAATCCTCTGCCTCGGGTTTAAGGCTCCTTAGCATCGAGCCCTTCACCGCAGAAACAGCCGCCTCCGGCAGTGATGCCTGCGCGCTTCGCGCGCTGGCGATCTGCGTCGTGACGTTGCTGTAATAGCTTTGCCGGGCGGCCACCTTGGTGGAAAGCGCCTCGACCTGCTGTCGAACCTCCGGCGACATCGCCTGGATTTCCTGCTGTGACGGTTTGGTCCTGGCAACCTCGTCGATTTCGCTCGTCATTGACGAGCGGGCGGCGTCGTCACCGAGCTGTCCCAAGTCGCGCGGGAGTTGCGACAGCGCCGAAGTGTCGCCCTTGTTCAACCAAGCCCGGCCAGCGTCGTCCGCAATCTGCATCGCACTCTTTCCTCCGCAACTCGGCGCGCTGAGGGCCACAAGTACCAGCACACCACCGAAGAGCACGACTGCGCGTCTTACATGGAACAAGGACGATCTCCTTACATATGTTCAAAGTCCCAGCGACCGCCAGCAATTACTGAGAAGTGAATGGATACTCGTGCGGCCAGTCCGGATCGCGCAACGTCCGAACGGTTTCTCTCGGACCACTGAGCGGATGTCAGCGATCTGGCTGAGCCGTCGACCTCACGGCACACGGGCACGTTTGGGTTCGTCGCACCACGGCAGACCCGAGTTCTCTTTGTACACGTGGCGTCGATGCACGTGGACGAAATACGTGTTCATCGCGGTCGAGTCGGCGATACCCGGCGAGCGAGCATCGATAGGGTGGACCGCGTGACGCTCGAGCCCGCGCCGCCGCCCAGGCCGTACCCGGTGGAGGCAGTGCTGTTTGATTTTCATGGCCCGATCGCTCAGGTCGAGGATGAGGTGGACTGGGTTCTGGCGGCAGCCGCTGAGTGCCGACTCAATGTGGACTCGATTCAGGCGACCTCGTTGGCCGACCGGCTCATCACAGCGGGACGAGCCGGTGGACGGGTGCCCGATCTGATCCCCGAACATCTTGTCGACGCCTACGACGAGCGCGACCTGATCCCCGGGTCGCACCGCACGGCGTACGTTGGTCTCGCGGAGACAGTGGTGGCCGAGATCGAGGGCCTGGCCGACGCGTTGTACGAGCGCATCCTGCGCCCGGAGGGCTGGCGCAGTTACGCGGATACTCTGCCGACCCTGCGACTGCTGCACGAGTCACACGTCCCGGTCGCGGTGGTCCGCAACATCGGGTTCGACATCCGCCCCTTCCGCGAGGCGTTCGGGTTCGCGAAGTATGTCGAGTCGTGGATTCTTTCGTATGAGGTCGGGCTCTGTAAGCCGAACCCGGACATATTCCAGTTCGCTTGTCAGACTTTGGGTGTCGCAACGGACCGAGCGCTGATGGTCGGTGACACGCCCGCGGACGCGGCTGCGGTGAATGCCGGTTGCCGGGTACTGGTCCTGCCGGCCGGACCACCGGGTGCGGTCAACGGGCTCGCCGCCGCCCTGAGCCTTGCGCTCGGCTGATCATTTCGGCCGATGGGGCGTGGCCAACGCGAGTTCGATCGCTCTCGCCGCGGTCTCATGCGCCATCGGATCCGCCTCTTCGGCATCTGGCCGAAGGAGTCCTGCGCCGCCAGTCAGCGTGTCTCCTTCCCGGTGTGGCGCGAGGTTGAAATGTAGATGTGGAACCCGATCGCCGAACACGTACACGTAGATCTTGTCCGCGCCGGTAGCCATGCGCATGACCGCGGTGACCCGTGCCAGGGCCGTGCCCAAGGTCGCGGCCTCGGGCCCATCAAGGTCGGTGATGAAGGGAATGTGGCGGTGGGGTTCGAAGTGGGCGAATCCGACGACGGCACCGTGAAGAAGTACCGACAATCGCCAGTACTCATCCGCCCAAACCCTGCGGCGACCGAAGTGGGCGTCCGCGTCGTCGGCACGGCACAACAGGCACTCATCGACAGCCATCTGATGATTATCCTTCGACCCGGCGAATTCTTGGGCACGCGACGCCCGATGACAGCACGGCTACACGCCGTGCGATTCCAGGGCGGCGAGCGAAACGCGAATCTGGTCGGCCTCTGGTAGATGTAGCGACTCGCACAGTTCCAGGGCCTCTTGCCAGGCCGCGCGTGCTTGCCGGTCGCGACCGGCTGACCGAAGGGTGTCGCCAAGGTGGCGTAGCGCCTCGGCTTTCCCGTACGGGCTGCCGAGTTCCCGGCTAATCATCAGGGCTTCCTGCAGGCGGGCGATCCCGTCGTCGTACCGTCCAAGCCGCTCGTCCACGGCACCGAGGTTGCTGAGGGTGTGGGCCTGCCCGTGGCGGTCGCCGAGCTCTCGATAGATGGCGAGACCCTCCTCCAGGTAGGTGATGGCCTCCTTGTCCTGTCCCAACCGCCGGTACACCTCGCCGAGACCGGCGAGGCTGTGGGCTTGCCCGTGGCGGGCACCCAGCTCCTGCCGGAGCGTGAGGCTTTCCTGGAAGACTGCGATGGCCTGGTCGTACTGGCCCCGCCGCTCGAACGCGATGCCGAGATTGGACAGGCTATGGGCCTGCCCGTGGCGATCGCCCAATTCCTGATAGATAGCAAGGCTTTCGCGGTGGCACGCGATCGCATCGTCGTGCTGTCCCAGCCACTGGTAGGCGGCGCCGAGGTTGGTCAAGCTGGCGGCCTGGCTGTCGCGGTCGCCAAGCTCTCGCAGGATCGCAAGGCTTTCCTGCAGGCAGGTCAGCGCCTGGTCATAGTGACCCAGCCGCCGGTACAAGGCGCCCAGATCGATGAGCGCCTGGGCCTGTGCAGATTGGTCCTGGTTGCGCCGAGCCAGTTCCAGGGCGGTCTGGTTGGCCTGCACGCCGTCGTGCCAGTAGCCGCGCACCAGAAAGAACCCAAACAGGGCCCGCGTGAGCTGGCCGGTCAACGCGGATGGAATCGCGGGCGCAGCCGCGCCGCCTTGGCCGATGGCGGCCAACAAGTTGGCGCGTTCGGCCTCTAGCCAAGCAAGCGCCGCCGGCATGTCCTGGAACGTCACGCCGTCGTCGTGCCACGGCGACTCAGTCATGGATGCGCGCCGATCCCCCGGCCGCAGCAGCGCCTGCGTCTGCCCGGCCGTAGCGGTGTAGAAGCTCAACAATCGGGTCAGTGCGGTCAGCCGCTCCGGCTTCTGGTCGTTCAGATACTGGCGAGCGTAAATGCGTAGCAGATCGTGAAACTGGTAGCGGTACGGCTGAGGGCTTTCCAGCAGCGCAGCGTCTACCAACCGCTCCAGCATGAGGCGGGTGGCGGGCTCGGGCCGGTCCAGGACTCGGGCCGCGGCCGTGAGGCTTAAGTCCGGCCCGTCGGCGACGCTGAGCAGACCGAGCCCGGCCGCGGCCGCGAGGTCGACTGGGTCCGGACTCTGCTGCAGGATCTCCATTGAGACGTGGAGGCTGGTGTGGATGGCTTGCTCGCCGATGGCCAACTCGTCCAAGCGATGGGTGGCATCGGCGAGGCGATCGGCCAGCACCCGCAAGGGCCAGCTCGGGCGAGCGGCAAGCCGGGCTCCGGCGATTCGGATGGCCAACGGCAGCCCCGCGCACCGACCGACCACGTCGGCCGCCGCTTGAGGATCTGCCTCGACGCGATCCTGTCCAGCGATCCGGCCGAGCAGTTCCAGCGCCTGTGGGTGCGGGAGACCGTCCAGATGCACTGCCCGGATGCCGTCAACGGTGGGGAGGCCCTGGCGACTGGTGATCAGCACTGCGCATGTAGGGCTCGCTGGTAGGAGGGGACGGATCTGCTCGGCGTCGCGTGCGTTGTCCAGCAGCAGCAGAAGGCGCCGCTGGGCCGCGAGGGACCGGAATCGGGCCGCCGCCTCTTCAACGTCGGCGGGGACTTGGGTCGGATCCAGGCCGAGGCTTCGAAGTAGTCGGCCAAGTGCCTGCAGGGGATCGAGGGGCGTCAGCCCGGGCGTGGCCCCGTGCAGGTTGAGGTACAACTGTCCATCTGGGAATTGACTGGCGAGTTGGTTGGCCACCTGGGTGGCCAGCGCGGACTTACCGACGCCGCCCATGCCGTCGATCACCGCGATCACTACTCGTCGGTCCACAGTGGTGGATTGCGTGCCGGGGTCGGCCGAACCACCACCCTGCAGCAGGCGTAGCAACGTTGCCAGCTCGTCGGCACGGCCGGTGAATTCGGCAACCAGGCGGGGTAGTTCCCGCGGGATCGGCAGGCTCGCGAAGAGCCGAGTTTCCGCGATTCCAACCGAAGGTTCGGCGAAGCCGTCTGCTCGCACAATCGCCTCACGTAGGGCGAGCGTGGCCGGCGATGGCTCGACGCCGAGCTCCTCGGCCAACAGCGACCGGCAGCGCTCGAACTGAGCCAACGCGGCGCTGGGCTGGCCGTCGTGGGCGAGAAACCACATCAACGCCCGGTGTGCGTCCTCCTGCAGTGGCTCCGCCTCCAGCATGCGCCGGGCGACATCGATGCCGGTGGAAGTTTCGGCTCGGTCGCGGGCCAACCGCATCGCGCGATCCAACACGCCCAGGACCGCGGCGCGGCACGCCGCTCGTTCGGCCACGACCCATTCGTCAAAGATCGGTGCGCCCGGTACGTCGACGCCCGCCAGGAACTCCCCACGGCACAGGTCAACCGCGGCGAGCAACGAATCCGGGTCGTCGGCCGCGCCGGCGAGCCGCGCCACTTCGTGCACGTCGACCCAGACGGGCGGCTCGGCAGCCAGCGTGATCGACTGACGTGAAATGTCGAGGTGCGCGGGCAGCGCCCGGCGCAACTTGGTCAGCACCACCCGTAGGTTGGTCCGCGCGGCCTCCTCGGGGAGATCGCTCCAGAACAGCCCGGCCAGGGCCGACCGCGACTGCGCCGTACCAGTTACCGCAAGGTAGGTGAGCAGCGCCTTGGCCTTGGCCGAGACCAGCCCGACCAAGGGACGTTCGCCGACCGCGACGCGCAGGCCGCCGAGCACATGGACGAAAAGCTGGTCTGCCATCCCTTGCCCTCTGCCTTATCCGGCAAACCGTACCGCGGGACGCGCAGCGCACGCGGTCGGGACGCGATCGATACGCGGTCGGTTCGTAGCGTGCCCGCCAGAGTCAAACCTAAGCGGAGGCACTCATGCTCGAGTTAACCGTCTGCCCGGACGCCGCGTGTGGAGCCGTCTCGGAGATCGTCGATCGCGTGGTCGTCGGGTCCACCGCAGGGCCGACCGAGCTGGTACGCACGGTCTGCCTTCACCGGCACATCTTCCTGCTCCCGGTCGACCGGCTCCGCCGTGAAGCTACCATCGCGCGTCAACGGTGAGGTTCCCGGCACGGCCAGACCGTATATCCACTTTGGACCCTAACGCTACGCCCGGCCCGAACGGCTGACTTGGCCCTTTGTCGTCCGCCCTACGGCGTGCCCAGAGCATCGATGCTTCGCACGATCAGTCCCGGTGGTGACGCTGCCGGCGCTTTCGTCGAGGCCGTCGGAGCGGCGCATCTCGGTGACTTCGCCATACATGTTGTCACCCGACTGCGTTGTGATTCGTAGATCAAGCGGACGTCGGGTTCGGCGAGACTACCGTCGACCTCATGGCCACATCAAAGCCGCGCCGTGCCCGGGTCGGGTATCTGACCGTATGGCCAGGCCTGGAACTGAAGAACGACAAGTCCAGACTTGGCGCCGCGATCGAAGACCTGCGGCAGGAGGCCAAGGAACGCCTGGCCGACTCCGGGCTTGAACTGATCGGCGAGCCAACCGCGTTGGTGGTCGAGGGCACCGCGATCACGATGGATGACCCCTGGGCAAGGGAGGAGTACACGTGGGGTCCGTCCGTGGGCATCTTCGTCGAAGTCCACGTCCGCAGTCCTCGCGCTGCAGCCGAACGCGAGGAGATCTAACCCTCCCGAACCGTTTCTCGCCTAGTCCACGGCTCGCCGAGCCGTAGCGTTGGGCGGCTCCCTCCTGGCCGCCACCGCCAACTTCAGCAGTGGGCTGCAAATCAGCATGGCTGTCGGCGCCGCCGCATTCTTGATGGCCGCCGTCCTCGCGTTCATCTGCGTCCCGCAACGGGCACTCGCGGCGTCGCTGGCTGGTGAGCGAACGTAGTCGTCCGATGTGGACAGAGCTCCCTGTGGCAACAAGTGAGCCCAAAGCCTTACCTTGTACGATGGCGGACGAACGAGAGGGAGATGCCTGTGGTCGCGCGCGCCGGACGGCGAAGCGAGCCCCGGACGCCGTTGAGCCGGCAACGGGTGCTGCGGGCTGCGGTGAAGCTCGCCGACGAGGGCGGAATCGAGTCCCTCACGATGCGGCGCCTCGCGGAGGAGGTCGGCGCCGAGGCGATGTCGCTCTACTACCACGTGTCCAACAAGGAACAGGTGCTCGATGGCATCGTTGATGTCATCGCCAGCGAGATCAACGATGTTGTCGGCAAGATCGATGCTCCGTCCAAGGGACCCAACTGGAAGACGGCCGTACGTCGGCGGATCCTGTCCGCTCGCGAGGTCTTCCTTCGCCATCCGTGGGCGCCCCGCGTTTTCGAGTCACGAACCAGTACGAGTCCTGCCGTGCTTGCGTACCACGATGGACTCGTCGGGCTCATGCGGGATGGCGGCTTCTCCTACGACCTGATCCACCATGCGCTGCACGCGTTGGGGAGCCGTGCCTTGGGATTCAGTCAGGAGTTGTTCGACCCCGGCGACGGCGAGGGCGCCGACGACTCCGCTGCCCTGGAGGCGATGGCCGACCAGCTTCCCTACCTCGTCGGCATGCTGAAGGAAGTCGCCCACGACGACCCCGACTCCACGTTGGGTTGGTGCGACGACCAGACCGAGTTCGAGTTCGGGCTGGATCTGATCCTCGACGGCCTCGACCGGATGCGCCGCAGATCCTGACATCTTCACCAACGGCCTTGACAACTCCGCGCAGTCGATCTACCTTACAGTGTACGACTTACAACGTAAGAACGCAGGCGGAAGCAAGGAGCTGGTAATGGTCGTCGATCAACCCACACCGGAGGCGGTACCCGTCGGCGTGAAAGACGAGAACCGGATGAAGGCCTTCGTCCTGCGCTCGTACGGCTCTCCCGAGCGCTTGGTCCGCACCGATATCGCCAGGCCGGCGCCGGCCGGGAACGAGGTCCTGGTCCGGGTGCACGCCACCTCGGTCAATCCGTACGACTGGCACACGATGAGAGGTGAACCACGCATCGCACGCCTGATGCCCGGCGGTCTCGGGCTGCGCAGGCCGTCGCTGAACATCCTGGGTGCCGACGTGGCGGGAACCGTCGTGGCTACCGGTGCGGACGTCACTAGGTTCCACCGTGGCGATGAGGTGTTCGCTCTCCTCAAGGGCGGTGGCTTCGCCGAGTACGTGTGCGTACGGCAGGACGAACTGGCGCCTAAACCGAAGAACCTGACGTTCGAGCAGGCCGCGGCCGTACCGTTGGCGGCCAGCACCGCGCTTCTCGGCGTACGCGACGAGGGGCATGTTCAGCCCGGACAGAAGGTCCTGATCAACGGGGCTTCCGGAGGCGTGGGTACCTTCGCGGTGCAGATCGCCCGAGCCTTCGGCGCCGAAGTCACGGCCGTATGTAGCACGCGCAACGTCGACCTCGTGCGTTCGATTGGTGCCGATGCCGTCATCGACTACACGAAGGCGGACTTCACCCGAATCGGGCGCCGGTTCGACCTGCTGTTGGACATCGCGGGCGGACATTCGGCGTGGACGTGCCGGCGCGTGCTAATGCGTAAGGGAGCTCACGTCGTCATTGGCGGGCCGGCCGGCCGATGGCTACAGCCGGCCGGTCACGCGTTTTCGGTCCTAGCCATGTCGCCCTTCGTTTCGCAAAGGCTGGCCCTGGTGGACCTGGTCCGGTCTCAGGAAACCAAGCAGAACCTGATCACGCTGAGCACGCTCATCGAGGACGGCAAGATTACCCCCGTGGTCGACCGGCGCTACCCCTTCGAGGAGATCCCGGCGGCGGTCAGATATCAGGAATCCGGCCACGTTGCGGGAAAGGTCGTCATCTCCGTCCATTGAGGACAGACGAACTAGCCGCGCCGGGCGCGGAGAACTCCGGCAAGGCAGAGCGCACCGCCGGCGGCCGCGAGCCACGGTGGTGTCTCGCCCAGCAGACATGGCCGCCGATTCCTCCGTGCTCATGCCGCCTCGGGCTCCGCTCTCCGCGGACGCGGCGTGAGCCGGGAGGCGTCGGGGAGGGCGCGTTCCATCGCCAGGGCCGAGACGCCGGCCGCACCCGCCACGACCGCGGCCGCAAGAAATGTCGCCATCGGCGAAACATCGAGGAGCGCCGCACCGAACGCGGGGGCGATCGCGAGGCCGAGCCACCACGAGAGCCCCATTGTGGCCATGTACCGTCCACGTAGGCCGGACGGCGCGAGGCCGGCGACCAGCGGCATCAGTACCGCCGTGTGGAGGCATTCGCCGACGCCAACAAGGATCGTGGCTGCGAACAACGCGACGTAGGCCAGGCCCGGGGCCGCGCCCGAAATCACGACCAACAGGCATGCGAAGACGAAGATCCATGCGGCCGCCGACATCATCACGGCCCGCCGGCGACCCTCCGCCAGTCTGGCTATCGGAAGCTGGGCGATGGCCACGGTCGCGGCGTTCGCGAGCAGCAAGGCGCCGATGACCTGGGCGGGTAGGCCGACGTCGTTCTTGGCGCACGGCGGGACGAGCCAGGTGAACACGCCCCAACCAACCCCGATGATCGCCACGTTCGTGACCGCGAGGCGCAGAAAGACCCGGTCACGAATGACGACCCTGTACCCGCCCGCTACCGGCTCGGGCGCAGCGGCGTCCCGGACGACGGCGACCAGGATCACGACGTGAACCAGATACGTCACGCCGTCGGCCAGAAACAGCGCAACGAAGCCCGTGAGTCCGTACCCGGCGACGAGGCCGCCCAGGCCCGCCCCGATCCCCGCGCCGACATTGGCAGCGACCCGGGAGACGGCCGTGGCACGATGACGGAGATCGGCCGGAGCGAGCGTCGCGACAAGCGTCGACTGGCTGGGGTTGAGGGCCCCGTTTCCGGCGCCCGCCACGGCCGCCGCGATTAGCGCTGCCACGGGCGTGCGGGCGAACGCGAGGCCCGCGTAGCCGGCCGCTAGCGCAACTCCGGCACCCGCGGCCACCGTACGAGCGCCGTACCGGTCGATGAGCGGGCCGGATGCGGGTGCGGTCACAACCGCCACACCAGTGATCAGGCCGACCACGAGTCCAGCGACACCCAAGCTGAAGCCGCGACCATCATGTAGATAGATGATTTCAAATGGAAGAACAGCCCCGTACCCGACATAGTTGATGAAGATGCCGAGGACCACGAGCCACAGATCGCGAGGGAGCCCACGCTGAAGCGGTTCACGACGCGAGGACCGGCTCTCCCGGAGCCGTCGGCTTTCTTCGGCCCTCCGCGCCAGGTCGGCCGGCCGCTCTCGGGCGAGCATGCGATTGATCCCGTCCACGGGTCGACCGTGAGGTCTCCCCTTACGGGACAGTCAAGCGCCGATCAGGATAAGGGCTTGGTCTGGAAGACCGGCCGACAGACTTCGGTCACCAGTTGGGACTCATCGTCCGTTTCGAACGCCGTGACCAGGTAGTTCTCGCGAATGTGGCCGTCGACGCCGGTCTCGCGTTCAGCCACGTACGTGCCGAGCGCACCGTAGGTCTGGTCGAGGTCGGCGAAGCTGCCCTTGTGCAGGGCCACCGCGAGTTCGGCCGCGGGAATCTCGGCAATCTTTGTCCGACCGCCGGCGCTCATCCCGCCCGTGATGGGGATGTACCCGACGACCTCGCCGCCCGTTTCCGATGTGAAGTACTCGGCCGAGTACAACGCCGAACGGTGCCCGGCGGGCGATACGTTCGCCGTTTGTAGGGCGGCGTCCAACTCGCGAAACGCAGCGTCCCACCAGGATCCAGGTCCGGCATCGATATCGTCTCGGCAATCGTGATCGCGCGAACCGGGCCGACCGAACGGTGCTCAGCCGCGATGGGCGTTGGCGGCCGTTCCAACAGCGATAGCAACGAATCCACGATGGACTGCGTCTGCGCGAGCTGCTCCTCCATCCGGCGGGTGTGTGCGGCGATGAGCTGCGTCCGGTTCGCCACGTCGGGAGCCTGCAGAATTTCCTTGATGTGCTCCAGTGGCATACCGAGGTCCCGGAATCGGCGGATCATCTGAGCGATCGGGACCTGACTGGGCACATAGAAGCGGTATCCGGAGGACGGATCGATCTCGGCCGGCTCGAGCAGGCCCACGTCGTGGTAGTGCCGCAGAGTTTCACGCTCAGGTGGGTCATCCGCGAGAAGTCGCCGATGGTCAGGCACGCGCATGGCGCAGATTCTCGATCCGCCGCCCAGGCCGTGGCGCCGGGGGTGCGCGGGCTCGTGCGTCAGACGTACACGAGCAGAAGAGCGGCGGCGATGCCGGAACCGACAACGGCGCCGCCGTAGCAGAACGCGTTGATCACCGCGTGGTGGGGTTGCAGCTGGAGGCCGTCGTACAAGGTGTACTTGAAGCGGTGCGCCCAGTGGAACAGCGCGAGCACGCAGAGCCCAAGCAATGCGAGGCGGGTCAGTGGGTGACGCACGACGGCCAACAGGTGCGCGTAGTCGGGAGGCGCCACCCAGCCCAGGGGAAACACGACTCCGAACAGCAGGAGCAATACCGGCACCATCAGGGCCGCCACGAGACCGCCGGCGCTGAACAGCAGCCAAAGAACTGGTTCCACACGTTGCTTGGCCATCGGTCAACCCAACACGATCCAGGCGACCACTATGGACACCACCGCCCACGCTCCGAAATGGGCGATGGCGACCAGCGGCGGTGGCACGCGCCGGCCCCGCACATTCAGGACCATCGCCTTCGGCGCGAGGTTGAACCAGGTCAGGGCGTGATACACCACAAACAACAGCGCGACGATGTTGACCGCCAGCACGACGGGGTTGGCGCTCCAGTCCAGGAAACGCCGGTACGCCTCTTCACCTCGTGCGACGGACGCAACCAGCAGTAGGAGGAAGACAACGAACCACGCCACGAAGACGCTGCTGAGCTCGCGCACGACGAACAGAAGGTACGAGCGGCGCCGTACCCACCACAGAATGGGCAGGTGAGCGCGGTAGGTCTTGGGTGTGCGCTCGACATCCGTCGCGCCGGTCATGCGCCACCCCGCGGCAGGATGAAGGCCTTGAGATTGGCGCTGGCGGCGGTGAGCTTGTAGCGCTGGATCGCGCCGGCTGGGTCAACATGCTTGGGACAAGCCACGCTGCACTCACCCACGTACGTGCAATCCCACACGCCGGTCGGCGCGGCCAGTGCGTCCAGGCGTTCGTCCGCGCCCTGGTCGCGCGAGTCAAGGTTGTAGCGCTGCCCAAGTGCAATGACGGCCGGACCGAGAAAATGCTCGTTCAGTCCGTACACGGGGCAGGCGGAGTAGCACAGCATGCAGTTGATACACATGCTGTACTGCTTGTACGCCTCCAGCTCCGCGGGCGTCTGCAGGTACTCGCCGTCGGGGGGCGACTCCTCGTTGTCGCGGATCAGCCACGGTTGGACCACCCTGAGCTTCTCGACGAAGTCGGTCAGGTCGATCACGAGATCCCGTATCACCGGGAAGTTGCGCAGCGGTTCAACCCGTACCGGGCCGCGACGATAGTCGGTGAGGAACGTACCGCAGGCGAGCTTCGGCTCGCCGTTGACGGTCATCCCGCAGCTGCCACAGATGCCCATGCGGCACGACCACCGGTACGAAAGCGTGCCGTCGAGGCGGTCCTTGATGTAGTTCAGTCCATCCAGGACGGACCAGTCCTTGCGTCGCGGGATCTCATACGACTGCATCGTGGGCGCCGATTCAACATCGGGCCGGTACCTTGCTACGTTCATCGTGATGTGGTCCGCCATGCGGCTACCTCCCGTAGATTCGTTCGCCGGGCGGCCAGCGGGTGATGGTCACCGGGGGGTATTCGACGCGAGGCGACCCGTCGGGACCCCGTTCGATGAGTGAGTGGGCCAGGAAGCGCTCGTCGTCGCGGGCCGGGAAGTCGGTGCGTTGATGCGCCCCTCGGGATTCCTCGCGATGGCGTGCACTGTGGACGATGGATTCGGCGACGTCGAGCATGTGCCCCAGCTCCAGGGCGGCGATGAGCTCGGTGTTGAACGTCACGCTGTGGTCTTCAATCGACGCTGACTCCAGACGCTCACGCAACTCGTGAAGCTTGTCGGCGCACTTGGCCATGGTGTCTGCCGAGCGGTAGATGCCCGCGCCCTGTTCCATTGCCTCCTGCATCTCGGTCCGAATATCCGCGATCCGCTCGCCGCCGCGATCGCGGCCGAGCAGGTCCTCGAGCCGTCTCCGCTCGTCGCGCGACTGGGCAAGCACCCTGGCATCAGACCCGTCATCCGAATCGTGCTCGGTCGCGTACTCGGCCGCGGCCCGCCCGGCCCGAGCGCCGAACACGAGCAACTCCGGCAACGAGTTGGAGCCCAACCGGTTGGCACCGTTGATGCTGACGCAGGCCACCTCACCGGCGGCATAGAGGCCGGCGAATCCAGTTGCGCCGCGGATGTCTGTGCTGACCCCGCCCATCATGTAGTGCACCACCGGACGCACCGGAATCATCTCTTTGATCGGATCGATGTTCTCGTAGTCCAAGCAGAGTTCGCGCACCATCGGAAGCTTGGTCTTGATTACCTCGGCGCCGAGGTGCCGCAAGTCGAGGTAGACAACGGCGCCGTACGGCGTGTCAATCGTCCGGCCCTTCTCCATCTCATGGACAAACGCCTGTGAGAGCCGGTCGCGCGGCCCGAGCTCCATGCTGCGCAGGACTGGTTTCGGCTCGGGCTTGCCGAGGTCGTAGTCCTGCAGGTATCGGTACCCGTCCTTGTTGAGCAACCAGCCACCCTCGGCGCGAGCCGCCTCCGTGATCAGGATCCCGGTAAATGGAAGGCCAGTCGGGTGGTACTGGACGAACTCCATGTCTTTGAGCGCGGCACCTGCTCGGTAGGCGAGCGCCATCCCGTCGCCGGTCTTGATGTTCGCGTTGGTAGTGAAGGGAAAGACCTTCCCACCCCCGCCTGTGCAGAGGATGACGGTCTTGGCCAGAATCGGTTCGATCCGACCGGACCTGAGCTCTATCGCCACCACTCCGCGGACCCGGCCCTCATCGACGAGGAGCGTGGTCACGAACCACTCGTCGTACCGCTCGATTTCTTCGTACTTGAGTGAGGTCTGGAACAGGGTGTGCAGCAGATGGAACCCGGTCTTGTCGGCCGCGAACCAGGTGCGAATACGCTTCATGCCGCCAAACGGTCGGACGGCCACGCGGCCGTCGGGCTCGCGGCTCCAGGGACAGCCCCAGTTCTCAAGGCGCAGCATCTCCTTTGGCGCCTCGTTGACGAAGGCCTCGACGGCATCCTGGTCGCAGAGCCAGTCGCCGCCGGAGATGGTGTCGTAGGCATGCTCGTCGATGCTGTCTTCCTCGCGGATGACCGCCGCGGCACCACCCTCGGCCGACACCGTGTGGCTGCGCATCGGGTAGACCTTGGACACGATGGCGACCCGTAGGCTCGGATCTTGCTCGACGACGGCGATCGCTGCGCGCAGGCCTGCGCCGCCGCCGCCAACGATTAGAACGTCGTAGGACGAAGTCATCTGATCACCGGCGGCCGGGCGTCAGGCGCCGTGCTCTGGACCGAAGTCGTCGCTTACGACCTTCTTCTTGTCGTGCCGGACCACTTGCGTGTGAAAGCTGCCGTCGTGGTACTCATGGCGACTACTGCGGCAGCCGCAGTTGAAGGTCTGCACATAGATGATCAGACCGTGGTCGTCTTCCTCGCGATAGTGCTCCCCATCCACGGTTCTGCCGCATGGAGCCAGTTCGCCGATGAAGTTCGTCCTCGTGCCAACCATGGGTCCCCTCGCAGATGGCCGGGCGTCACACGTAGCGGGCGCTCAGTAGCACTAGAGTCCCACTCCGGCAGCGGAGATGGAAGGAGATCCAGACACTCACAGCCGCAACTTCAGTCACTCCTGTCACACTAGTCACATCCGTAACACCAGTAACATCAGCACCATCAGCACCATCATTCACACGCTTTGCTTGGAGGCCGAGCCGGGCGCGACGGCCGTCGATGCCGACTACGCTCCCGCGGTATGTCCTCAAGCGACATTCGCGCCGCCAAGACCCGGAACACCTTCCGGCAGGAGTGCACCGTCGCGGCCGACATTAGGGCGCAGCCGGAGCGGGCCGTCACCGTGATGAGGCACCGGCCCGGGTCTCGCGACGCGCATGGATGACGTGCCACGATCTCATCGTGAACGAAACGTCGGAGGAACTCGATGCTCTGCAGCGTCTGGTCGACAGGTCGATCGCCTCATCCGGCGCGCACCTGCTCGATATCGTCACACCACCGAGGCGGCTCTCGGCCCGGCAACTGACCGCCGCGTTGACGGGGATGAAGGTGATCGTTGTCGCGACGGTGACGGCGGCCGGCGAGCCACGAACCAGCTGCGCCGACGGCCACTTCCTGAACGGCACATGGACCTTCTCGACCGACTCAGGGGCGCACAAGGCCCGTCACCTGCGCGCGCGACCGTCGGTCAGCGTGACCCACGTCGACGGAGAACGCATGGCCGTGTTCACGCACGGCCGCGTGGAGCTGACCACCGCCCGTGACCCCGGATTCCCGGCATTCGAGGACCACTTCATCAATCATTACGGCTCTTCGCCGCGAGAGTGGAGCCCGGATCCGGTTTTCGTGCGTGTCCGTCCAACGTGGATGATCGGCTTCGCGATGAACGCGACCGAGTTCCCGGCGGCTTGATCACCGGGCGCATACGGTACGGCGTGTCGGCGGCGCGGCCGTGCCCGGGGATGTCGCGGCTCGATCACTGGGCACGGCAGTACGGCGTGTCGCCGGCGTGGCCGCGTCCCGGCGCGCATCGGCTGGCACGTGACGGTCGTGGCTCGCCCCCGGTTAGATCGGCTTGAGTTCGACCGGAACGCCGTTGAGCACCGCCGTGCCAGACAAGGGATCCACCGCGATGTCGTCGGTGAGTCGGTTGGCATTGACCCCGGCATGCTGGGCCGCCACCGACATCTGCATGCCGGGCTGGTCGTGCCCCCACCCGTGCGGAATGCTCACCACGCCGGGCGCGATGTCGTCCGTCGTCTCGACCGTCAGTTCGGCGTTGCCCACGCGCGAAGTGACCAACGCCTGGCCGCCGTCGGTGAGCCCCAACCGTTGCGCATCGCCGGAGTTGACCACCACGGTGCACAACGGCCTGCCCTTCACCAGCGTCGGTACGTTGTGCATCCACGAATTGTTGGACCGCAGATGCCGCCGGCCCACGACGACAAACCGATCCGCGACCGGTGGCGGCGCCTGCGCGAGCCGCCGTAGCTCCGACATGATGGGTTCCGGGCAGAGCTCGATGCGACCGGACCGGGTACGCAGGATCTCGGGAATCCTCGGCTCCAACGGTCCAAGATCCACACCGTGGCGCTGCTCCCTGAGCCTGCTCAACGACAACCCGCCGGGTTCCTGGCCGAACGCGTCACCGTACGGTCCGGCCCGCAGCCGGACGTCCAACTCCCGCTCCACAATGGAGTCACCGGCGACCGCGGCCCGGATGGCGTCGATGTCGAGGCCGGTTGCGGCACTGACCCGGGCGAGCCGCCGTTCGAGTTCCTGTTCAGCCAGTTCGTCCGCAGTGGACACCGGATCGCTGACTACGCCCGCCAGACGCAGCACGATCTCACACTCGTCGGGCATGCCGGGATCGAGGGGAATCGGAGCCGGCGAGAATCGGGCCACGTTTCGCACGGAGAAGTGATAGAACGCGATGTCGTAGTGGGGCGTGCGGCTCGGCCGGGGGGGCGGCAGGATGACGTCGGCGAACCGGGTCGTCTCGTTGACGTACGGGTCGATGCTCACCATGAAATCAAGTCCACCGATCGCCCGAGCCAGGCGGTCGGAGTTCGGTACGGAAACGGCCGGGTTCCCGGCGAATGTGATAAGCGCCCGTACCTGACCCGCCCCCGGCGTCTCGATCTCGTCGGCCAGCGTGACCGCCGGCAACTCCCCCAGCACCTCCGCAAGGCCGCGCACCCGGCTGTGCCACCGCCCGATCTGAAAGCCCGGACCGGTTCCCGAGCCTCGGCGCCCGTGGGCCGGCAACGGGAACATCGCGCCGCCCGGCCGGTCGAGGTTGCCGGTCAGGACGTTGAGCACGTCGACGAGCCAGCTCGTCACTGTCCCGTGCGTGACGGTGGTGGTCCCGATCCGTCCGTAGACGGCAGCCCGCGGAGCCTTGGCGAGATCGTGCGCCAGCTGCCGTACTACATCTGGTCCGACGCCACAGGCCGGCCCGACGACCTCCGGTGCGAAGGGCTGGATCACCTCCCGCAGCTCGGAGATGTCCGAGACGTGGTCCGCCAGCCGCCCTGGGTTGATGAGATCGGCGACGAACAGCTCGTGCACCATCCCCGCGAGAAGGTAGACGTCGCCACCTGGCCGGATCGGCACGTACTGATCGGCCGCCTTGGCCGTGCGGCTGCGGCGCGGGTCGACCACCACGACCCGACCGCCTCGGGCCTGGACCGCACGCAACCTCGCCGGAACGTCCGGCACGGTCCACAGGCTGCCGTTGGACGTGTGCGGATCCGCGCCGAGAATCAGCAGGAAGTCGGTGCGATCGATGTCCGGTACGGGGATGGCCAGAGGGTCGCCGAAGAGGTACCCGCACGCGACGTGCTTCGGCATCTGATCCACAGTGGAAGCCGTGAACACGTTGCGGGAACCCAGAGCTCGGCGCAGGGTTGCGGCGTAGAGGTTGCCGGCAAGGCTATGGACTCCGGGATTGCCGAGATAGAGCGCCACTGAGTCTCGGCCATGAGCCTCGATGACCGAGCGAAGGCCGGCGCCCACGGCGGCGAACGCCTCCGCCCAGGTCGCTGCCATCAGGTCGCCGTCGCGGCGGATGCGCGGCGCGCTGAGCCGGTCCGGATCGGCATTGAGATGGCCGAGCGAGGCTCCCTTGGGACAGATGAAGCCGCGACTGAGCGCGTCCGCGTCGTCGCCTCGCACTCGCGTGATGCGCCCCGACTCCATCGTCAGCTCGAGGCCACACGTCGCTTCGCAGAGAGGACACGTGGTGTACGCGACGCCCATCAGACCACCTCCCGAGTATGCAAACCGCCCACCTACCACCGCGGGCAGTACGGAAACCACAGCAACTAACCGGACGAGTCCATCGCGTCAAGAGCCCGGGCCAGTTCGAGGCGCGACGCCACCCGTAGCTTGCCGTACATGCGCGACAGATACACCTCGACACTGCGCGGGCTCAGGTGCAGCGCGGCCGCGATATCCCGGTTGCGCATACCTTGCTGGACTAGTCGGGCAACCTGCTCTTCCGACGGGGTCAACAGCCCCGCGGCCCGCGACCGCGCTCGGGGCACCTTCGCGCCGAGCTCGTGCAAGCGGCGGGCCGCCACCCGTCTTAGCCCATGCGCACCGAGCAGGCTGAATGTCTGGTGCGCCTCGACCAGGATCTCCGCTCGACCGGTCTCGCGCTGGCCCAAAATGAGCTGCGCCCGAGCTCGTTCGAACACGAGACCCTCGGTCTCGGCGACCCGGACCGCCTCGCCGAGCGTGTCAGGGTCGCCTCGAACCAGGCCGACCGTTCGGTGCAGCGTTGTCGTGGCCCACGGCGAATGGTAAATGCCGGATTCGTCGACGAGGCGACGCACGGCCCGCTCGGCGGCGTCCGCGTCGCCCTGCTCAACCTCCAGCTCGCACAGCCGGCTCAATAGCAGCCCCAGATACGTCGGTGTGCCCGGCGCCTCGATCGCCGCGAGCAACACCGCTCTGGCCGCGAGACTCTCGCCCAGCGCCAGGTGAAGACCGGCCTTGGCCCAGGCATGCAGGCTCGCCACATTCCGAGGAGCGGCGGGCGGCGACGCCGCGAGCGGGCCCGTCAGGACGAGTTCCCCGCGCCACGTCCGCATCTCGAGTTCGGCCGCCACGAGCGCGGTGGCCAGCATCGTGTACTGGCGATGGACCAGCTCGCCGGTGACCGTCCGCATGCCCTCCAGCGCGGAATCCCAACGGCCCTGGAGCCAATCGACCACGATGCGCGCGACGGCGAGTTCGGTTTCGAAGGGGTGCGGACCGTCCGTCTGTTGGGTGAGCAGTTGCGCCTGGCGGACCCGGTACGCCGCATCGCGCACCAGCCCGGCCAGTGCCGTGGTTGACGCCGCCACGCCGAGCGCCTGCAGCTGGAGCGTGACCGACGAGCCAGCGCTCGCCAGCGCCCGATCCGCGCAGCGGACCGACTCGCCATGCAGAAACAGCATGGAATTCAGCATGCCGAGCTGACCGTGCACCACGACCTCCTCCGCCGGTGAAACCGGCGAGGTCGACGTGGCGAGCTCGGCCTCGTTCAAGGCCTCATCCGTACGGTCGGCGAAGACGAGCAGCATCGCCCGCTGTGCGTGTAGCGTCGCCGGGGCCCCCGGCTCGTGCACCTGGTCGTCGGCGACCGCGATCGCCTCGTCGACGCGGCCCAATGAGAAGAGACTGGCGAGAATGGCCACCGCGGTGTGGAAGCGCTGGTCCCCCGGCGGAAGGAGCGCCAATGCCTCGGTGCCGGAGGCGGCCGCGGCCGCCGGCCTGGAGGCGCGGGCCTGGGCGCGGCACTGCAGCGACAGCAGGTCGGCCCGTTCGGGTGCCGTTGGTCCGAGCAGCGACAGGGCCCGGGCACAGAACCCGGCAGCGGCCTCAGGAGCGCCGGCGAGCGTGTGCTGGGCCGCCGTGGCGAGTACCTCCGCCGCCCGGGCATCGCCGGGTGTGGCCGACTCGGACAGGTGCCACGCCAACCGGAGCAGGTCGGTGTTCGCGTGGTCGGTGAGAAGACGTTCCGCACACAGTGCGTGCAGCCGCCGCCGCTGCGCCGGGCCGATCTCGTCGTACACGGCGTCGCACACGATGTCGTGGGAGAACCGGTAGATGCCGTCCGGCCCGGCGACGACGACGTGCGCGCGGACGAGGTCGTCGAACGCGGCCACCACCGACGCCTCGGGGAGCGACGTCACCGAAGCGAGCAGCCCGATCGAACCGAGGTCGGCCCCGCGGAGCACGGCGAGCGCCTGGGCCACGGCCTGCGTGGGCTCGTCGAGAGGCACGACCCGCCGGAGCACCGTTGCGCGGCGGCTGAGGTGCACCTCCTGCGGCCTCGCCCCAACCAGGCGGGCGTTGGCACCGTCCACTGTGACCAGATCCGCATCGGCTAACGAACGCGCGATCTCCATGGCGAAGTAGGGGTTGCCATCGGCGCGCCGGTGCACCGCTTCGACGAGTCGTTCATCCGGCGCGGCACCAAGGGTGTCCGCCATGATCACGGCGATATCAGCTCGGCCGAGGCGACTCAATTCGACCCGTACCACATCGACCCCGTCGGCGAGCCGGCTGACCAGCTCCTCGGCGGCGGCGTTCGGCGCGGCAATGTGCGACCGCATCGCCGCCACCAGGCCGATCGGCGCCCGGTTCAGGCGGTTGAGCACGACCGCCAGTAGGGCCAGCGAATCGTCGTCGAGCTCGTGTAGGTCGTCGACGATGATGCCGAGTGGACTCGACGCGGTCAGAGCCGTGAGCAGCTGGCCGACAGCGGCGCAGGCACGGCCGAACGCGCCACCCACCGCCGGTGATGGTTGGGTGGACATCTCAACCGACGCGATCGCTTCCCGACGAAGCCCGTCTGCGAACGCGTTGTCCGCGGCGACCGCCCGCAGCGTCGCGCTCAGCACACCGTATGGCAATGACCGTTCGAGGCGGTCGCCCCGCACGCGCAGCAGACGCCAACCCCGGCGGCGCAGGCGATCGGCGACCTCGCCGATGAGCCGGGACTTGCCGATGCCGGCCTCACCGGTCACGACCGCCGCCGACAGGCCCGCGCTGCCGACGGTCCCGATCGCCGTCAGCACCGCGTCGAGTTCGCCATCGCGGCCTACGAATACCCCGCGACACGGCCCGTTCTCGGTCCTCGTCCGTCGGACCTCGAACTCCCCGTGGCTGGCGGCCTTGTCGGTGATGCGCACCTCCTCGCACAGGGTCACGCCAATGTACCCGCCCTTAACTGTCGCGCCCTCACTACTACGCGCGCGACCAGCATCCCTGCTGTGATCACGGAACAGGCTCTGGTGAAAGGTGGCGAACCATGTCGGTCGAGGGCACGTGCCAACCGCGCTTCGCGCAGGTCCGCGAGGAGTTAGAACGCAATCTCGCCGAGCGAGGTGAGATCGGGGCATCGATCTGCGTCACGCTCGAGGGTGAAACCGTGGTCGACCTCTGGGGCGGCGTCGCCGAGCCAACCACCGGGCGGCCCTGGACCAAAGACACGATCGGACACGTGTGGTCGGCGACCAAGGGCGCAACGGCGTTGTGCGCGCACATGCTCGCGTCACGGAAGGAACTCGACCTCGACGAGCCGGTCGCCCGGTACTGGCCGGAGTTCGCCAAATCCGGCAAGGAGGCCGTGCTGGTCCGGCATCTGCTCAACCATCAGGCTGGCTTGCCCGCGGTGCGCGACCCCTTGCCGGCCGGTGCCTTCTACGACTGGGACCACATGACTGACGCGCTCGCCCGCGAAGAGCCGTTCTGGAAGCCGGGAACCCGCAATGGCTACCACGCACTGACGTTTGGCTTCCTCGTGGGTGAGGTCATCCGCCGGGTCAGCGGGCGGGCGCTCGGCACGTTCTTCCGCGATGAGATCGCCCGTCCACTCGGCCTCGACTTCTGGATCGGTCTGCCGGAGGAGCACGAAGGCCGGGTCGCACCAACCATTCCCGCCGACCCGCCCGGGCCGGGCGACGCGGTACCCAGCTTGTACGTCGCCGCCCTGACCGACCCGACCTCGGTGCAGGGACTCCTGCTCGTCAACACTGGTGGCTACATGATGGTGCCCGGCGAGTCGGACACCCGGGCCGCGCACGCTGCCGAGATGGGCGCTGCTGTCACCTGAGCAGATCGCCATCCTTGGTCCGGTCAGCTCGGCCACATCCGTCGACGCCGTCATGATGGTGCCGACGCGCTGGTCGCTGGGATTCACCAAAACGATGGACAACCGGCACCTGCCGCCGGCCGACCGTGAGGGGCTGCTGCTGACCGAGGAGGCGTTCGGCCACGTCGGCATGGGCGGTTCGCTGGGCTTCGCCGATCCGCGCGCACGGATGTCCTTCGGGTACACGATGAACCGGCAGGGCTCCGGCCTCGGCATCAACCCGCGCGGCCAGTCACTCATCGACGCTGTCTACCGGGCGCTGCACTACCGGAGGATCGGCACGGACGGCTCCTGGTACGCCTGAGCTTCAATCCACTGTGGACGTACATCGCGCGGCCGATCGACACCGGGCTTGGGTCGGCCGCGCGAAGCCATCAGAATGCATTTCATGGAACCCGAGATCGACCAATTCGGACCGGCGGACGTTGATTGGGCGCGCGGGCTGCTGACGAATGACTTCGGCGCCTCGGCTGTCGTCTCGCGGGGCATCCTGCGCGACGCCTGCACGCTGCCCGGCTTCGTGGCGCGGGTGGACGGAGCGCTGGCGGGCCTCGTGACCTACCACACCACCGGCGACGAGTGCGAGGTGGTGACGATCAACGGTTCCGGTGTCGGCGCGGCGCTGCTGGCCGCGGTATCCGAACGCGCCCGGCAGTTAGGTTGCCGGCGGATATGGCTCGTCACGACCAACGACAACACCCGCGCGCTCCGGTTCTACCAGCGACATGGTTGGGACCTCGTAGCCGTTCACCGCGACGCCGTGACGGCCGCGAGGAAGATCAAGCCGAGCATTCCGGCCCTCGGCGAAGACGGAATCCCGCTCCGGCACGAACTCGAGCTGGAGCTGATCCTCTCCGAGGCATCGCAGCCCTCTTTCTGACTAGCGCAGGCGACTTCTAGCGGGGGCGACGCGCCGTTCGGGTCCTGGATCCGCTGCGGTCTTGATCGCTGGGCGCAGTGTGCGGCCGGATCGGCCGGGCATCGCTTGGCGACCGTACCCACCGATCTTTGGGGAAGATCACTGGCGACATGACGGTGTTCCGGCGGGCGCTCGGACATTTACTGGCGTGGCTGGTGATCTTCGGGGTCGGGCGAAAGCTTGTCGCAGGGACCACTTCACGATCGGTCCAGAGTGGACAGAGGGCTGCCCAAGCTGCTCATTCTGGGCGGACAGCTTCAACGGCGCGCCCGTCCATCGGGACGTCTCGTTCGCGGTGATGCTCCGGGCCGCGCCGTACGAGATCCGCGACGCCCACCAGCGACGGATGGGGTGGAGCCTCCGGTGGGTGTCGTCGTACGGCAGCGACTTCGGCGACTCCTTCGATGACGACCAGCGACGGGCTGCGGCACGCGCGGCCCGCCACAGCCGTCACACCGCCGCGCTCGCAACCAGTCGGGATAGCCTGTACCAATGGCGAGCGTCGTGTTGCGGGTCCGTCTCATCGGTGGTGATCGAATGGACGTGACCTACGACGGTCCGGAGACGGTCAGTGAGGAACGGCTGATCGAACACGTCGTGTCGACCCTGGCCCAGGACGATGGTGAGCTCCGAACGCAGCACGGAGGGCGGCTCGTCGTCCTGTACGGGCGCGGTGTCGCCGCGGTCGAGGTAGCGCCACGTGGTGCCGTCCTCTGACCGGAGACCCTGATATTCCAGCGCCGGGGACCGCCGAGTCTTAGACGAGCTGGATGCCCGACGCCTGGGGACCCTTCGGGCCCTGTGTGATCTCGAACGTCACACGCTGATTCTCGTCCAGGCTGCGGTAGCCGCCGGACTCGATGGCCGAGAAGTGCGCGAAGACGTCGGGCCCCCCGCCATCGGGAGTGATGAATCCGAAACCCTTCTCAGCGTTGAACCACTTGACAGTACCGACAGCCATGAAGACTCCTAGCGAGACGTGAACGATCCACGATGCGCGGACCGATGCCGCCGAGTGATCATCGTCTGTGACGCCCAACACGCTCGGGGTCATCGCCTCGCCAAGCGCTGGAAAGGTATACGCAACCAAACTGCAACTCCCAGACTCTACCACGGCTATCCGCGTGGCAGCCAACGCGCCTTGAAGTCGGTGTCGGCCCAGCACAGACTGTCCACACTGGACGCATCGTGAGGGCGCAGGCGCCCCGGTTCAACCCAGCGGGTCCAGTGCTATGGTTAGCACCGGTGACTGGTTCTGGCGCGACCGCACCGGCGCATGGTCGACCAAACATCCGGGCGACGCGGCACAATCCTTGCGCTGCGGACCGAGGGGTTGTCAGTGGCCGTTACAGACCTGGGGCGAGCCGGCTCGATCATCGAGTCACGCCGCGGCAGTGAATTCTCCAGCTTGATGCGTCAGGTAAAGAGCGCGGGTCTGCTCGACCGGCGGCGAGGCTATTACGTTGCCAAGATGGCGGTGACCGGAGGGCTCCTTTTTTGTGGCTGGGCGATCTTCGTCGGCCTTGGTGACTCGTGGTGGCAGTTGTTCGTGGCGGCGTTCCTCGCGTTCGTCTTTACCCAACTGGGCTTCATTGGCCACGATGCCGGGCACTCGCAGATCTTCCGCACCCGCCGGGTCAACTATCTGGTCGGACTGGTACACGGCAATCTGGCCATCGGACTGAGTTACGGCTGGTGGGTCGACAAGCACAACCGGCACCACGCGCACCCGAACCACGAAGACAAAGATCCGGACGTCGTGATGGGCACCCTGGCGTTCACAACGGGTCAAGCCGCCGCCAAGCGCGGAGTTATCCGCTTCATTGCGCGACACCAACGGTATCTGTTCCTACCGCTCCTGCTCCTGGAGGGCGTGCAGCTGCACTCTGCGAGCGTCCGGGCACTTGCGCGCCGCGGGCTGCGCCACCGCTTGGGAGCTCCTGCTGCTGCTCGTGCACCTCGGTGGCTATCTCACACTGCTGCTGCTGGTGTTGTCACCGATGAAGGCGTTGGTTTTCCTGGTGGTCCAACAGGCGTTGTTCGGTCTCTATCTGGGCCTGTCATTCGCGCCCAACCACAAGGGCATGCCGATGCTTACCGCGCAGGACAAGGCAGACTACCTGCGCCGCCAGGTACTGACGTCACGCAATGTCCGGGGCGGGTGGATCGTCGACTACGTCCTCGGCGGGCTGAACTACCAGATCGAACATCATCTCTTCCCGAGCATGCCGCGGCCCAACCTACGGCGCGCTCAGGTCATCATCCGTGCGTTCTGCCAGCAGCACGGCGTGTCATACCTCGAGACGTCGCTCGTCCGTTCGTACGCGACAGGCGTTCCGCCATCTGCACGAGGTCGGCCGCCCTCTGCGCGCCGCCGCCCCAGGCTGACGACCGGCCGAGTCTGACGTAACCGTGGCCGTCAGCCGATGACGGGGCTGCTCGAGTGCAGCGCGGTTACGGTTGGATCCGGCTCGAGCACAGACCGGTTTCCTAGCAGACCTTTCACGAGCGAGCGGTACTGGTCTGCCGCGACGGTCCACGAGACATCGGCGCCAAGCGGGCAGCCTCCGTGGCCATCCGGTCAGGCAAGCCCGGGTTCGGTGAGCACCCGGTACAGCGCCTCGCCGAGGGCGGTGCCATCGAAATGGTGAACCAGCAGTCCGGCCCCGCTGCTCAGCAGCTCGACCGCGTGCGGAAAGGCGGTCGCTACTACCGGCTTGCCGGCGGCAACGGCTTCGGCCAGAACCGGTGAGGCGGCCTGATCCAGGGAGTCGTAGGGCAACAACACCACGTCGGCCCGACGTATGAGCCGGGTGAGGGCCGCGTCGTCGAGGCAAGAACCGACGGTCCGGAACAGATGGGCTACGCCAGCGATGCGGGCACGCTGGCCGAGCTTCAATCGGTAGGTTTCCCCGTACTCCAGGTGCACGTGAGGATGCGTTTGTCCGGCGACGATGTACGCGGGAAGGGGACTCAGGTGCCGCAGGCGTCGCAAGCCATCGATAGCCCACTCGATTCCCATGCCTGGACCGAGAAGCCCCCAGGTCAGGATAAGGGGGCGCCGGACGATCCTTGATGTCTCCGTCGGCTGGTGAAGCGTTGCCCCGTGCCGGATGAGGTGCACCTTGCTCGGATCGACGCGATATTGACCGACCAGCCGCCGCTGCGCCGCGCCGGTCAAGGTGACGACGGCATCGCTCGCGTCGACGATCCGGAGGAGCAGGTGTGCCTGCTCCGACGTGGGAGTGTCGAGCACGGTATGAAGCACGACGACCTTCGGCACCCGCACATGGTCGAGCACCGACACGAGTTGATCGCCGTGATGCCCGCCGTATATTCCGTACTCGTGCTGGATGAGCGCGACGTCGAACGTGTTGAGGATCGCCGCCGCATCCTCGCCGCCTCCCCGCGCGAGGGAGTAAAGGTGGCCGACGACCTCTGGCGCCCGTGACCTGACCGGGGCATCCGATACCCGCACGATCCCAACGCGGTCGCCGGAGGAGGCAATGCTTCGCATCAGCGCCTGCGAGAACGTGGCCAGGCCGCACTGCGTAGGCGGATAGGTGCTGAGAAAGCCGTACGCGTTGGGCACGAAGCCACCTTTCATGGCGCAGTCGCCTGGCTGAGCGCAACGGCGATCGCGCTCAGCCCGCCGGCACGACCACCGCATAGCTCAACGACGGCGTCCAGTTCGACCGCTGATGGCAGCGTACGCCTTACCACTCCACGAGTCATGCTCGCGTTACTGGGGCACACTCCGTCGTCCGACCGCGAAGTCAGATGGGAGGCCCGATCAGTCCACAGTGGATATTTCGTGGTTTCTGGGCAACGCCCTCGCGATCCGACTCCGAACCGGTCGCGGTCATTTCTGCTCGCGCGGGCACCACCAGGTCGTGCGACCACCCACCGTTGCCTGCTTCATAAGAGCGCCGCAGCGCGGGCAGCGCCCGTCCTTGAGCCGGGACGGAACCATCGAAAGCGTGTGGACCCCGCCGCCTGACACCGCCGACTCCACCGCGTCATGGACGGCGTTGAATAGCCGGTCCACGGCCGGCCGGGACAGTTCATCGACGGGTCGGGCCGGGTTTACCTTCGCCAACCAGAGCGACTCGTCAGCAAGCAGATTACCGACACCAGCGATGGCTTCCTGGTCGAGCAGACGCGCCTTCACGGGCGCCGTCCCCCGCGCCATCATCGCCCGGAACTGCGCCTTCGTGATCTCACGCGCGTCCGGCCCCAGCGTCTCAACCGGCGGATCGAGCCGGACCCGGCCGAGCCGACGGGGATCGACCATGACCAGAGAGGAACCGTCCGCAAAGGACAATGAGAACCGGGTGAAGCGACAGTCGCCGTGCTTTCGGCCCCGCTCCCAGTAGTCACCGCCGTCCACCTCCTGGCCATGGCCATCGGCGAACACGACCCGTCCGGACATCCCGAGATGGATGCCGAGCACCGGCCCCGGACCTGACGTATCGCACCACATGTTCTTGCCGCGCCTATGCACCGCGGTAAGTACCCTGCCCACCAAGGCATTGCGCATCTCGCCGGGCGCGTGGGGGCGGGACACGTACGTGTCAGAGTCGTCAACGTCCACGATCCGGCGGCCGAGTGCATTGTGCTCGATGACGGCGCGGGCGGAATCGACCTCCGGAAGCTCGGGCATGACCCAATACGGTACCGACCACCCCCAGCTCTACCGCGCAACGCGCGCGATACGAAGCAGGCGCACCGCGAGAATCGTGCGACACGGGAAGAGCACCAGCAGGATCAGGCCGCGCTGGGCCAACCCGGCGTAGGCGTGCCAGGGCGCGTCGTCCGGAATGACGAGCCGGCCGAAGGCCACGAATCCGGCCACCGCGATCGCGCCGGCAATGAGCGCGTACGTCGACAGTGCCCGCCATCCCGGATCGCGCGCCATGCGGCGGGACAGGAGCACGAGCGCGAGCGCGCTCGTGGAGAAGAACATGACGCCGGCGACGGTATGCCCCGCCGACTCGACAACCTCACCCGCTGGGTCCTCCCGGAAGGGAAACGCCCCGGCCAGAAGCAGTGCGATCCCACTGACGAACATGAGTGCCGGCCCGGCGATGCCCGCCCGGCTCCCCCCGATTGCGCGGTGCAGCCCGAAGGCGAATGCCATCGTGAGGAGTCCGAACACCGCAAAGTTGACCTGCTGTACCCAGCCGTACGGCCCGGCTTCCAGCGCACTGACCACTTCGGACACCCGGTCGTAGCGATCCCCCAGCACGACCTCAAGACCAAGGAAGACCGCCGTGAAGAGTACGGGTCCTACGATGCCGGCCCAGGCCGCGACATTCAACCAAGCGGGCCGTTTTGCCGCCACCGCCAACTGTGGACGGACCTCATGCGTGTGAGTCATCGCTGCCTCCTCGACGCCGCGACCGGCCCGTGCCGGCCATTCGACTCGGACGCTACGAGCGCCGATCGGAGGCCACCATGGGGAGTTCACCCCACGTCGTGAGTCCGTGTTGCATGGCGAAGAGCGCGGCCGCGGCCCGGCTGGAGACGCCGATCTTCGCGTACGAGTTCTGGACATGTCGATCCGCTGTCTTCGCCGAGATGCCCAGCGCCCGGGCGATCTGCTTCGTTGGCAGGCCATGCGCGAGCAGCCCGATGACTTGCGCCTCGCGCTCGGTCAACCCGGCCGGGCGAGCCAGACGTGGCCGCTCGTGTCCGGCGGCCGCCACCACGGCCGAGACGGCCTCGGCGTCCAACCGACCCGATCGCGCCTCATCCTGCAGGGCCCGACTGGCGTCGGGCGCGGGCAGGGCTTCGCGGTGAGGCCGAGGCGACGTCATCGCCTGGTAGACATCGGCCGCCGCGAGAATCCGGGCTGGCCCGGACAGCGTGGCGGCGTCCAGGCCTCGGTGGTAGCCGTCGCCGTCAAGCCGTTCGTGGTGGGTGGTGGCAATCGGGGCCAGGGCGGCCAAGAAGGGCGACCGGTTGAGCACCCGTTCGGTGTAGTACGGGTGCAGCCGGATGCGCTCTCGATCATCAGCCGTCAGCGGGGTCGTCTTCTGCCAGATCTGGGCCGGGATGGAGACCCGGCCGAGGTCGTGCACGTAACCCGCCCGCCGCACGGAGGTGGCCATGGGCTCGCCCAAACCGCAGACCTGCGCGGTCTGAGCGGCGAGTGCGGCCACGCCCGAGGAGTGCCCCGCGAGGTACGGCGAGATGAGATCGGAGAAGTCACCCATCGCGGCGAGGCTGCGATCGATGTCGTCGCCGTAGAGGGCGAGGCGCGGTCGCGGTTCGCTCGCAAGAGTCTCGTCCCACGCAGAGCGCGGGTCGAGGTCGAAGAGCTCCGGCGTTGACAGGCAAACGGACGCGATGTCCGGATCGAACGCCTGCCCGGCGCGCTCGCGAAGGATCCTGGCCGCGTGTTCCGGACCACCGAGCATTCGTTGGAAGGTCACATCTCGCGCCACCTGTGATATCCGCACGGCAAGCGGAATCCTCTCGCCTCGTAGCCCCGCCGGTTCGCCCTTTCCGTTCCACGTGGCCGTGAGGCTCGCGAAGAGGTCGGAGATGTCGGCCGGCATACAGAGTCGAGCGGTCAGCATCTGGGCCACCTCGCACAGCGCGGTGATGTGCTGGTGGTGTGTCCGCACCGCACGCGGGAGCCGCTTCGCCGCCCGCATGGCACGAGTCGTACGGCCGCCATCGCCCATCGCCAGGGCCCGCACCACTCCGGCCATCACTTGCCCCGACGAACCGAACATCGCCGGCGTGAAATGGGCCAGCAGGGCACCGTCGGCGAACAGCTGGGCGGCGACCTCGGCGTCGGCCGTGCACCCGACGTAGAAGAGCAGGCAGCCGTAGTAGGTCTGCCGCGCCGTATCGGCATCGACCTTGAGCCGATCGGCCAGTCGCATGGCCACCAGCGTGCAGTGCAGGCCGTGCTCCACGGGAAAGCCCATGCCCAGATCGGTCGCCAACGACAGCGCCGCGATCACATCAGCGGCGCCTACCTCCTCGCTCGGTGCAGACCCACGCTCGGGCATGGCTTGACGCTAGCCCAGCACGCCGAAAACACACCGGACGGATAACCACAAGAGGCAACCCAGCCGATTTGGCTCCATGGCCGCGTCCGGTGGGAAATGCTTCGAGAGGAAGGCGACGCTCGCCACGGGCCGGTCACGGGAGGCAGAGATGGGCACTTATCCGGCAATCGAAGACCACGGACTGATCGGCGACCTCCAGACGGCCGCTCTCGTTGCGAGCGACGGCACGATCGACTGGTTCTGCGCCCCGCGATTCGATTCGCCCAGCATTTTCGCGTCATTGCTCGACCAACAGAAGGGTGGACACTTCCGCGTTGCGCCCGACGGTGTGGATTACGTCACCAAGCAGCTCTACCTTCCGGGAACGCCGATCCTGATCACACGGTTTCTGAGCGCCGACGGCGTCGGCGAGGTGACGGACTTCATGCCCATCGCGGGCGACGTCGCCACCGACCGGCACCGACTGATCCGGTTGGTCCGGGTGGTGCGCGGGCAAATGCCATTCCTGGTCGAGATCGAACCCCGATTCGACTATGGCCGCGATCTGCCCGAGATGGAGGTGGGCGAGGACGGGATCGAGTTCCGCGGGCGCACAATGACCATGCGGATCAGCGCATCCCGAGAAGGAGAACGGCTCGCGGGCCAAATGCAGCGAACCGAACACGGTGCCGTCCTCCGTGGCGTGGCGAAGGCCGGCGACGTTCGCGGCGTCGTGATCGAGACCTCGCCCCAGGGGCCCATGCGAATGGTGCCGCCAGAAGAGTTGGTCCAAGAGTTTGAAGAGACCCGCGACTTCTGGCGGAGCTGGATCGGGCGGTCGCGATACGAGGGCCGCTGGCGCGAAACGGTTGAGCGCTCGGCGATGACGCTGAAGCTCATGACCTACGCACCGACCGGTGCGCTGGTAGCCGCGCCGACGGCCGGACTACCGGAACAAGTCGGCGGAGAACGCAACTGGGACTACCGCTTCACCTGGATCCGAGATGCATCGTTCTCGGTATACGCACTTCTCGGCCTCGGCTTCACCTCCGAGGCGGCAGCCTTCCTGCAATGGCTGAACGACCGGGTGCGCCACGCGGCCGAGCGATCCGCACCCCTGCAGATCATGTACCGGATCGACGGGTCACCGGACCTGGACGAGTTCACCCTCGACCACTTCGAGGGCTACCGCGGATCAAGCCCAGTCCGGATCGGCAACGGCGCGGCCACCCAGCTCCAGCTCGACATCTACGGCGAGGCGTTGGACTCGATCCACCTGGCCGACGCCCACGAACTGCAGATGTCTCATACCGCCTGGGTGCACACTGTCAGCCTCATGGACTGGCTCTGCGACCACTGGGACCAACCGGACGACGGAATTTGGGAAACCCGGGGCGGACGCCAGGACTTCGTCTACGGGCGTCTCATGTCATGGGTCGCCTTCGACCGGGCGATCCGGCTGGCTCAGGGCCGCGGCCGCCCTGGGGATACCGCCCGCTGGACGATCATGCGCGACATGATCTACCGGCAGATCATGGAGCGCGGCTACCACCCCAAACGCGAGGCTTTCGTCCAGCACTACGACACCGACGTCCTCGACGCGTCTCTGCTCTACATGCCACTGGTCGGTTTCGTCGCACCGACCGATCCGATGTGGCAGTCGACGTTGCGGGCCATGGATCAGGAGCTCGTCTCCGACAGCCTGGTCTACCGGTACGATCCGTCGGCTTCGCCCGACGGCCTCCGGGGTTCGGAAGGGACCTTCACCATCTGCTCATTCTGGTACGTCGATGCGCTCGCCCGGTCGGGCCGGCTCGAGGACGCCCGGTTGACGTTCGAGAAGATGCTGACGTACGCCAGCCCGCTCGGGCTGTACTCGGAGGAGATCGCGCCCACGGGTGAGCAGATCGGCAACTTCCCGCAGGCCTTCAGCCATCTGTCGCTCATCAGCGCGGCCGTGAACCTGGACTACCAACTCGACCACGGCTCCGGCTTTGTCGAGCCGGTACTCCAACACGGCGCCGCCGTCAGCTGACCTCCTCGCGTGGCGCCGGCTGCCGGTTCGGCAGCAGGAAGGCGATCCCGATACCGATGATCGAAATGACGAGCATGGTGGTGAGGGACAGCAGGAACGGGTGACGGCCGGGGACCGACGCTGCGGCGATGATGGAGCCGGCGAAGGCGACGCCGAGCGACGATCCGAGGTTGGAGACACTGCGCGACAGACCTGAAATCTCACCCTGGTCCCGTTCTGGGAACGCGGACTGGACGACGTTCACCGATGACGTCAGCATCACCCCGACGCCGGCGCCGATGAGCAACAGCCCCGGGATGAAGGTCCAGATGCCGGAGTCTTCCCGGACCAGGGCCATGAACAGCCCCAGGCCGATGGTCGTGGTGATGAATCCCGCGCGGATCAACCAGGTCTGTGTGCGCCGGCGGGCCAACCGGCCGGCGGCACTCGAGGACAGCAGGATGCCCACGATGGACGGCGAGAGCACGAGACCCGTTTGAATGGCGTTGTATCCGCGCACTTGCTGCACGAACACCGAGATGACGAAGAACGAACCCTGCATGATGAGCCACTGGAACAGCTGCGTGGCGAGACCTCGGTTCGACGTGACGTTGTGGAACAGCCGGGTTGCGATGAGCGGATCCTCGCCCTTGCGCTCGCGCGACCGGAGATGCAGGTAGAACCAGAGCAGGATCAGTGCACCGATCGCGACGAAGAGCCAGACCGGCGATACCCCGCCCTCGGGGATGACGACGGTGCCGCCGATCGTGAAGTCGGTGCGCGACGCGAACCATCCGTACGTACTGGACTGCAGGATGCCGAGCACGACGAAGAACAGGCCGGCGGCCGACAGGATCGCGCCGAGTAGATCGAAGTTCGGGGCTGCCTGCGTTCGCGGCGGATCGGTGATCCGCAACGCCATCACGAAGATTGTCGCGACGATCAGCACCTGCAGCCCAAACGAGGCGCGCCAGCTGATCGCGCTCGTCACCAGTCCGCCGATCAGAGGCCCGGCGGCCGCGCCCAGTCCAGCGGCGCCGCTGACGATGCCGAAGTAGCGGGCCCTCGACCCCGTGTCCTCGAAGGCGACCGTGATCAGGATGTAGATCGGCGGGATCATCAACGCGGAGCCGATGCCTTCGAGCAGCGAGTATCCGAAGATCATCAGGCCGATCCCCTGAGCGAACGCGGCCAGCAGTCGCGCCACAGCCATAGACCAGGAGGCCGGCGAGGAAGCACCTCTTCCGTCCCCAGATGTCGGTGAGCTTGCTTCCCGGAATCATCAGGGCGGCCATGGTCAACGTGAACAGCGTGATCGTGGTCTGCATGCCGACGACGGTCGTACCGATGTCGTCGGCGATCGTGGTGATCGCAACGTTCATGTTCGACGCGGCGTAACTCGCGACGAACTGGGCCAGGGCGAGCGGCAACACCATGGATCGGGCCGAAGCGACACGAGTGGGCACGTTCCCACCGTACGAACACGATCCTTCTTCGGCGGCGGGTTTGGCCCACCCTCACCCGAACGTCAACCTCGGCGGAGGCTCGCCGCGCTAACGCCGGGGGGGTGGCGAGTCGAAGGCGGACAGTAACCGGTCGCGGAAGGTGTCCATCCGCCAGACCGGAGCCTGCGGGTCCGGACGCAGACCTTGCTGCCAGCCCCAGCCGCCGATCCGGTCCAGCACCGCCGGGTCGTGGGCGACGATGGAGATCGGTACATCCCGCGTCGCGCTCACCCCGGCGACGATTGGCGCGGGCTGATGATCACCGAGGAAGACCATGACGAGGTTGTCATCGCCGTAGTGCTCCACATAGGACAAAAGCGTGGTCAGCGAGTACGCGATGGAGTGTCCATAGTCGACCCGCACCTGGTCGATCGGTCGTGAGAACACCGACTCCGGCGCGTCGTGGGCTCCCTCCACGTCTCGAAATGCCGAGCCGTCGCCAACGGCCTGCCAGTCGATGAGCTCGGGAACGGGCGACCACGGCGCGTGGCTGGAGAGCAGATCGATCTCAGCGAACACCGGGGGATGTCCGGGCGTGCCTCGCTCGGTGCGCTGGAAGGCCGACATCGTGTACTGATCGGGTATGGAGGCGAAGCTGTAGAGCGGCCCGCGATATCCCATCGCGCCGGAGTCGTAGGCCTGGTTGTAGCCGTAGTACTGCGCACCCGACCACGGCTGGTCGTTGCCGGGTTCGACCGCAACCGTACGCCAGCCCGCGCGCTGGAAGGCGGAACTCAACGTCAGCCGGTCGGTCGACATCAATTGGTCATAGCGCTGCTGGGAATCGACGTACAGGCCGGACTGCAACGTCGAGTGGGCCAGCCAGCTCGCTCCGCCCGCGGTCGAGGAGGTGAGAAAACCGCTGCGGGCCTGGAATCCGGCCGCCGCGAGTTGCCGGCCGCCGGCCGCCAGTGCGGCGGTGACCTCCGGAGCGACGCGTGGATCCTCGAGGGCGACGCGTCCGTAGCTCTCGACGAATACCAGCAGGACGTCCTTGCCCCGCAACCCGGTGAGCAGGTCAGCGGCGGGTGTCTCGCGGTAGGCGTCCGCGGCGATCTGGGCGCCGAACACGTCGTGATCCTGGATGTCCGCGCGTACCTGGCGCAGTTGGTCGTAGGCGAGCCTCGCTGCTGACCCGGAGGCGACCGGTAGGCCCGTGACGATCTGCAGCCCGAGTGCCGCGCAGGCGACCCAGACCGCTGCGAGGACCCCCGCCGACCTGGCCGCAACACGGCGATGCTGCCGCGCCACGCGGGTCAGTCGCAGGGCCGCCAGTGGCAGCGCGACGAGCAGCCCGATCACGAGGACGCAGGCCAGGACGAGGACGAGGATGGCCAGGACTCGGCCGTATGAGCGGTGGAGAAACTCGAAGAACGGTGGCAAGAATTTCCAGTCCACGAGCGGGTCGAACGACCGGCCGAAGACCGCGAAGAATCCCATGTTGAAAAACTTCACGACGGTCAGCAGGCCGAGGACCACACCGAATGTGATCGCCACGATTCGTCTCGGCTTCTCCGGCAGCACCAGGACAAGGGCGAGGATCACGAGCGCCTCGATCGGAATGCGAACGAACGCGGCCGGCCTGAGTTGATCGATCTGGTCGGGCACGACGAGAGCGATGAGAACCAACAGGCCTGCGAATGCCGTCAATACCCGCGCCCCGACCACGCGCCAAACCTCGCGGACCGGCGCCTCGGAATCGCTCTCGGTCGGCGGTTCTGGCGGAGTCGTGGACGGGGAAGCGTCCATTACCGCACCGTCGGCATCGTCAGGGTGTGGGCAAAGCGACGGGCCTTTGCCGCGAGATAGTCGGCGTTGTCGGGTGACAGGTGTACGGCCGTTGGCACGCGCTCGGTGACCGTGACCCCGAGCCGGCTCAGTTGCTCCGCCTTGTCGGGGTTGTTGCTCAGCAGAGCAACGCGGCTCACCCCTAGGGCGCGCAACATCTGGGCCGCCACTGTGTAGTCGCGTTCATCCTCGTTGTGGCCGAGCGCCAGGTTCGCCTCGTATGTGTCCAGGCCCGTGTTCTGCAAGGCGTACGCGTCGAGCTTGACGTACAGTCCGATGCCTCGCCCCTCCTGTCGCAGGTAGAGCAGGAAACCTCCCACCGTGGCCAGGCGTTCGACGGCCTCGCGCAGCTGTGGCCCGCAGTCGCAGCGCTGGCTGCCGAACACGTCACCGGTCAGGCATTCGCTGTGCGGACGCACCAAAGGCGCGCCTCCGCCGTCCGAGCCGCGCGACCGGGCCGCGGCCCAGTCGCCGAGACCGAGCGCCAGATGCTCGCGCCCGTCCACCAGCCCGTAAAAGGAGAAGACAGCGGCCGGGGTGCTGTAGCCATCGGAGAACCGCAGCGGCACAGGAATTTGCGTCCGGACCGAGGCGGCGGGTAGCTCATCGCTGTACATCGATCTCATCGGTCACGCTCACCGAACCGGGGCGACAGCGCGTACCGCAAGAACACCACGTCGCCGATCTGACGAACTTCAGCCAGCCTCGCCCGTCGCTGGGCGTTCCACGGGAACGGGCCGTCGCTGACGAATCGGCGGGCTCGGGAATCTCCGACGAAAAACGGGGCCACGACCAGATGCAGCTCATCGGCCAGGCCCTCGGTCAGGAATTGGGTGTGCGTTATGCCGCCGCCCTCGACCATCAGCCGACCCACGCCGCGACTGTGCAGATCCTTTGCCAGACGGTGCATATCGACTGGTTGACCACCGTCGACGATGGTGGCCACGTGCCCGAGGCGCTCGACGACGTCGTCCACGGCGACGCTCGAACAATAGACAATCTTCTCCGTGTCGCCCATGGTGAAGAAGTTCGCGGCGGCATCGAGGCGACCACCGCCGGTGACCGTCACCTTGATGGGCGACGGCGGAAGTCCACGCGCCGTCCGGTCGCGTTGGCGGGCTTCCGAGCGAACCAGAAGACGTGGGTTGTCGCGCCGGACCGTCATCGCCCCCACCAGGATCGCGTCCGATTCCGCCCGTACCGAATCGACGCGGTCGAAGTCGGCGTCGTTGGACAGCAGCAGGCGCTGTTCCGTCGGCGCGTTGAGATAGCCGTCGATCGACATGCCGCAGCTCAGCACGATGTACGGACGATCAGCCATGGACACCACCTTGCCCGAACGCCGCCACCGTGGACCGCGCCCGGCCGCGTTTGTACCACCGCAGCGCGAGCACCACCGCGCCGGGAAGGCTACCGACGAACACCAGTAGCCCGTACGTCACGGCCGTGGACACGCCCTGGGTCGCGGTCAATCCGGCGGCGCCGAATGCCCACGCGGCGACGCCCTCGCGCGGTCCCCAGCCAGCGATGTTCATCGGCACAACCATGGCCATCAAGGCCACCATCGTCAGTGGCACCAACCGGGCCAGCGGAGCCGTCGAGCCCGCGGCGCGCGCCGCGAAAACGAACGTGGCCAGATAGCCCGCTGCGACCACTGTGGACGAAACGACCACGCCGATCCAGACACGCCGAGCGGCGAACCCGCGCCGGAAGTCGGACACGACGTGCCGGACGCGGGCCGGAGTCAGTGCTCGTCCGAGCAGCACGAGCCCGAGACACACCGCGATGAGAGCAAGTGCCACGGCTGGCATGTACCGCCGTAGCGGCGAAGGAAACATCGCCAGCACGATGACGGCGAAGACCACCTGAATGGTCTGACCGACAACGCGCTCCAGCACCACGGCGCGGACGCCGAGTCCCACGTCCCCGATGTCCGCCCCGTGCCGCACTGCGCGGTGAACGTCGCCCATCACACCACCCGGAAGCGTCGTGTTGAGGAACTGGGACCGGTAGTAGGACCCGACGCATGCCACAACGGCAGGCGCACGCCGAGGCCGGCCGCGACCAGACTCCAACGCCAGGCGCAGGCCACCGTCGTCGCGAGGCCGATGCCAAACGCCGCCAGGAGCGCCCAGCCGCTCATCGCACGCACTCCCGTAAGGAACGGACCGGTCCCCACCTCGCCAGGCCAGGAGGGCGAGAATCAGCAGCCCGCCGCAGAATGCGAGCCCACGCCAACACCCTGACCCACGTCTCAGTCATGGCGCACGAACAGATCCTCATGACCGACCATGACCCGCAGCTGGCCATCGGCGAGCTGGGCCAGGCGGCGACCGGTATAGTCGGCCACTGCGTCGGCCAGCCCGGGTCGCTGTTCGCGGGCCGCCGCAAGCCAGCCGACGAACCATTCGGAGGCCAGTACGGCATCATCGGGGCCGAGCCGCCACGGACTCGATCGGACCACGGTCGTCGCGCCGCGCCGGCTGAACGAGGCGACCGCGGCGCGAACGGCGTCCGGGCCAAGCAGGGACCGTCCCGCGCTCGTGCGTCGCTGGTGCGCGTTGAAGGCCAGGGCGACTGGGAGTCCCAGCGGGTCGGCCGGGGTCAGGTCGACCCGGCCGACCACCGAGATCGTCAGCAGCGCCGGGCATCCGAGCGCCCACGCAGGCGGCGGCGATCCGGTCGACCTCGGCCGCGGTCAGCATGTCCAGCAGCGCCGACGCCGTGACGAGATCCGCGCCCTGAAGGTCATCCGCGGTCAGCGTGGTGACGTCGCACTAGCCGCGTCTCAACCGTGACCGGTGCCCCGTCGGCGGCCCGGCCCACGACCTCGGCCGCGCAATGCTCGAGCAGGTCCGGATCGTGGTCGTACAGGATCCAATGCTGTGGGCCGGGCAGTTGCGGGGCAAGCCAGCGGGCCATCGATCCGGTGCCGCTGCCGAGGTCGTGGATGACCACGCGTGACCGGCCGGCCAGCTGGCGCCGCACCAGCGGGACCAGGGCGCGGGAGCGGGCCGCCGCATCGGCCGCCTCCCGGACGTCGAGCCAGGTCGAACTCACGTGGACCGAACCGGCTAGAAGCACGTCGCGCACGGGAACGGCAGTCATCGATGGACGCTCACCTTCGTCGAAGCTGCGGAAAGGGCGGTCGAGATGAGCCTCGCCGTCTCGCCCCAATCCGTCAGCGTCTTTCGACGCATACGGGCCGAGCGTTCTCAGATGGTGTCGCAGATGCGGCTCGCCGAGCCAGCGGCGCAGCGCCCCGGCCAGCGCGGCCGGGTCGTCGGGCGGCACCAGCAGGCCCGGGCAGGCTGCCGTCGGGCGCCCGGCCGAGCGCCTCGGGCAGCCCGTTCGGCGGCCGTCGCGAGCACCGGGAGTGCCGCGCGCCAGCGCCTCGGTGACCACCATGCCGTACGTCTCGCCGCGCGAGGGAGCACCAGCAGGTCCGCGGCGGCGTAGCGCGGCGGCCAGTTCGGCGCCGGTCTGCGGGCCGGCGAAGCGCGACCCGGTCGGCGATGCCGTACGCCTGGACCTGCCGGCGCAGCCGGTCGGCGAACCCGGGATCGCGGTCGAGCGCGCCGACGCAGACGCAGCGCCAGGGCGGTCGGCGACGCGCGGCCAGCGCCTCGACCAGCAGGTCGTGGCCCTTGTGCGGGGTGACGGCCGCGACGCAGAGCAGCCCGGACCGCCGCGTCCGACCCGGCCGCGAGCGGCGCGGCGTCCACCCCGGGCGTGGCGACGTGCACCCGGTCGGCGGGCAGCCCGTACCGGTCGAGCAGCCGCTCGCGGCACCACTGGCTGGTGGTCATGACCGCGCGTCGCCGACAGCGCAGCCCGCTCGCGCGCGCAGCTCGGCGCTCGTCTCAGCCAGCGGCAGGTGGACCAGCACCACCAGCCGCAGCCGGCGCGGCTGGGCGCGAGCACCTCCGGCACGGCCGAGGCGATCAGGCCGTCGAGCAGCACGAGCGCGTCGTCGGGCAGCGCGGCGAGCACCTCAGCGAGCGCGGTCGCGCTCGCCGGCCTCCGGGTGCGGCCAGGCGCCGCGGACGGCGTGCTCGCGCACCGACCAGCCGGCCGCGGCCAGCCCGTCGCAGATCCGCCGGTCGTAGACGTTGCCGCCGCTCGGCGCCGCCGGATCGTCGATGTCGTTCGGCAGGACGACGTGCAGCCGCTTCACAGCGGCCGCTCGTAGCTGGCCCAGGCGACGTGCGACTCGTGCAGGGTGACGGTGATCCCGGCCAGCCCGCGGGCGCCCTCGCCGAGCGTCGCCGGCCGAGTGCGCGTTCGGCGAGCCGGTCGGCGATCACCTTGGCCAGCGCCTCGGTGGTGGTGTTCATGCCCGGCGAAGGCGGGCTCGTCGTCGAGGTTGCGGTAGTTGAGCTCGCCGAGCACGGCGCGCGAGCTCGCTCGGTGGCGCGGCCGATGTCGACCACGATGCTGTCGGCGTCCAGCTCGGCCCGGCGGAACGTCGCGTCGACGACGAACGTCGCGCCGTGCAGCCGCTGCGCGGGCCGAAGACCTCGCCGCGGAAGCTGTGGGCGATCATCATGTGGTCGCGGACGGTCACGCTGAACACGGATCACTCCCAGTCCGGTAGACTGATCGAGGTGGCACGAGTGCCGGTACTGGCCCGGCGGCGAGCCCGGCGAGCACGTCGGGCAGCTCCTCGAACGGGGACTCGCCCGGTGAGCAGCGCGTCGAAGGCGCGGATCGCGCAGCAGGTCCAGCGCCAGCGCCAGCCGGTCGGCGAAGGTACGGCGGCCGCGCCGGGCCGGGGACGACCGTGCCGACCTGGCTGCCGCGGATGCTCAGCCGGCGGGAGTGGAAGGACTCCGCCCAGCGGCAGGCTGACCTCCCGGTCGCCGTACCAGCTCAGCTCGATGACCGTGCCCTCCGGCGCGAGCAGCTCCAGCGACGCGCGCAGCCCGGCCGCGGTGGCGCTGGCGTGGACCACCAGGTCGCGTCCGCCGGCCGCCTCGTCGGGCAGCGCGAAGTCGACGCCGAGCGCGGCGGCGACCGCCGGCCCGGGCCGGATCGACGTCGACCAGCTGCGACCCGCGACGCCGGGGAACCGGGCCAGCACGGCCGCGACGCAGCAGCCGACCATGCCCGCGCCGACCACGGTGATCCGGTCGCCGACCAGCGGCGCGGCGTCCCACAGCGCGTTGACCGCGGTCTCCACCGTGCCGGCCAGCACCGCCCGGGCCGGCGGCACCGTCGTCCGGTACGCGGCGACCACGGCGCGAGCCGGGACGACGTAGGCGGTCTGGTGCGGATAGAGGCAGAAGACCGGTGCGCCCGCGCAGATGCGGCGGGCCCTGCTCGACCACGCCGACGTTGAGGTAGCCGTACTTCACCGGCGCCGGGAAAGTCGCCTTCCTGGAACGGCGCCCGCATCGACGCGCGTACTGGCTCGCGCGGTACCCCGCCGCGGAAGACCAGGGTCTCGGTGCCCCGGCTGACGCCCGGAGCAGAGGGTGCGGACGAGGACCTCGCCCGGGCCGGGCTCCGGCAGCGTACCGGCCGGATCTCGCCCTGCGCCGGGCGAGCGGAGCCAGAAGGCGCGCGCGGCGATCGCTCATCGGCCTCCTCCTCACCGCTGACGCACGAATCGCGAGTCACGAGCTCGTGCGAATCCAGGATCGCCGCGATACGATCCGCGAGCACCCCGCGCACCGCCAGCAACGCACCGATCCGGAGGTCACCTGGCCGTGTCACCGACTGGCCATTACCCATGATCACGGAGGCATCGTGCCGCGGTTCGACTTGGTCCGACGTTTGGGATCGGTGCGCCAGATCGTCCTGCTGGCGGCTCTGGCGGCGACCGTCGGCCTTGGCGCGGCCGGCTGGGTGGCCGGCGTCACGTACGGCGTCGTGCCTGTCCGCCGCTGCTCACCGTGGCGCTCGCACCGGGCCAGCCCGTGCAGCGTTCGGTCCGGCCGACCGGGTGACCCTGGCCCGGGCGACGCTCGTCGGCGGGGTGACCGCGCTCACCGCCGGACTCGTTCCAGCCGGCCCGCACCGGTCGCGGTGCTCGTCGCGATCGCGGTCGTGGCGCTGGTTCTCGACGCGGTCGACGGCCAGGTGGCCCGCCGCACCGGCACGGCCTCCGCGCTCGGCGCGCGCTTCGACATGGAGGTCGACGCGTTCCTCATCCTGGTGCTCAGCGTCTACGTGGCCCGCTCGCTGGGCGCGTGGGTGCTGGCGATCGGCGCCATGCGGTACGCGTTCGTGGCGGCGTCGTGGGTCTGCCGTGGCTGCGTCGACCACTCCCGCCGACGCTACTGGCGGAAGGTGGTCGCCGCGACCCAGGGCGTCGTGCTCGTGGTCGCGGCCGCGGGAGTCATCCCGCGTCCGCTGATGGCCGCGGCGCTCGTAGTGGCGCTCGCCCTGCTCGTCGAGTCGTTCGGCCGCGACGTCCGCTGGCTGTGGCGCCGCCGCTGACGGTCTTTACGAGGTTTCGAGGATCTGCTTGAGGCGGTCGAGATTTGCCGCGACGGCCGCCTTGAGCCGCGGGGTCGCCAGTGGGGCCAGCGCACGTACGAGAACCGGCGGCTCGATCTCCATGATGTTCGTCAGCACCGTCGCGTCCCCAGCAGGCTCCATCACATAGGTCGCCTGTGTAGGTAGGGGGCCGAACGTGCCTTTGATGGACAGCTTCCGCTCGGGCTCGTACGTGATTACCTCGAACGACTCCTCGCGGACTTTGGGCACCGTACGCTGCTGCACGTACCGTGAGCCGACGCCGACCGCGCCGGGCGTGATGCTACGCGTCCGGCTGATCGCGTAGTTCCATTGTGGAATGTTCTCGAACCGAGCCAGGTAGGAGAACACGTCCCCGACCGGGCGAGCGATGGTGATGGTGTTGGCGAATCGCATGATGCCGTCCCTCCTTCGTGTCCGTTGCCTGATCCGACAAGCCTCCGTCGAGCGACACCATCCGGTTTGTGACGAAGTAGTGAGGTCCAGTTGCACGTCATGTACATGCGGAGCGGGCCGTCCACCACGAGCACGCATCGCAGTGTGTCGCCGTCGTTATAGACGATCACGCAGGACGGGTACTCGCTGCGTACGCCGCCCGCGAGCAGCTCGTCGACACGTCGTTCGGGAGCCCGCCAGGAAAGCTGCCCCCCATCGGGTAGGCGACGTACTGGTCGACCACACACGCATTGTCCAACGCGCAGCCGATTTTTGTCGGAGGTCGTACATACGTTTGAGCGCGCTCGGATACCGACAGGAGGCGACCATGAATGACGTGCAGGTCCAAGCATGGAACGACCAGGAGGACGCATTCGACACCGAGCTGGTGCGGCGGCATGGATGGAAGATCAATTACATCTTCTCGTGCGAGGTCATCGACCGCGGACCCCACCAGGCGGAAGGCCCTCCATTCGCGTACACCGTGGGCCTGTTCGGGCTGCACCATCCCGAGCTCGTGATCCTCGGCGTCACGCCGGAGACGGCCGCCGGAGTGCTGAACACACTCGGCGACCGGATCCGGGCCGGCGAGAGTCTGATGCCCGGTACCCTGATCACGTTCGACGATTGGCCACATCGGATTATCCCGGAGCCTGTGCCGAATCCCGGTGAGATCGTCTTCGGCGCCAACCGGTTCTACGACCGGCCAGATTCGCATTCGGTCCCCGTGCTGCAGCTCAGCTACGACGACTGCGAGAGACGGTTCCCGTGGGAGCCCGGCTACGCGGCACCCGAGATGCAGCCGAGGCCGGGCACCTATCGAGCGTGACTCGTCTGTGGAGAGTTGTTGCTGCCTCTCGGTAGCAACGACTCTCCACAACGGAGGATCACCGGGAGCGGTAGATCGTCCCACGCGGCGGGTCGCGCTGCGGAGGCGGGAGCCCAGCGGAGTGCCGGCCGGAACTTTCCACAGTGGATCGTTCGATTGGGCGACCGTCGAGGATCTCCTCGAGGCGGTGAATCGACTGACCTTCGTCGACGATGTAATCGCGTCGCCAGGTGAGGTCACGCCCGTCGGGAACCCGAAAGACGCGAAGGATGGGAGTCGCCACCGCGGCCACGGCAAGGTTCACCGCGAGCGCGACGAGACCCGCGTACACCGTGTACCCGCCGGAGATGCTGAGGTGAGCCACGGGCCATGCTGAGCCACCGAAGTGCGCCCGCACCACTGCGCCGTTCGGCCCAACCTGCGGGATCTGGTAGAGCAGCAGGACGCCCGTGCCGAGCCCCGTCACGAGTCCGGCCATCAGGGCCCATCGATGCATCCAGGCCCAGAAGAGACCGATGGCCACCGGCGGCAGCGTTTGCAGGATGATCACCCCACCAATGAGCTGCAGGTCGAGGGAGAACTGCGGTTCAAGGAAGACGACGACGGCGACGGCGCCGAACTTCGTCACCAGCGATACCCATTGGCTGACCCGGGTCTGTTCGGATGCCGTGGCGTTGGGCCGCAAGAACTCCTTGTAGATGTTGCGGGTGAACAAGTTCGCCGCCGCGATCGACATGATCGATGCGGGTACGAAGGCCCCGATCACGATGGCGGCGAACGCCGTGCCCGCCACCCAGTCCGGGAATGACGCATCAAATAGTTCTGGCATGACGGTGTTGCGGTCGCCACCGACGGGTGCGATCCCGTCGGCGATGGCCATGTAACCGAACAGCGCCACGACTCCCAGAACCAGCGTGTAGATGGGTAGCCCGACGATGCTGCGTCGCACCGTCATGCGGTCCCTGGACGCCAGGAATGCGGTCATCACATGTGGATAGAGGAACAGCGCCAGCGCCGAGCCCAGCGCGAGCGTGGCGTAGTTGACCTGTCCGGCCGCCGAGAGAACCAGCCCGTCGCCCCGGCTCGGGGTGGCGGCGAAATGATCGGACGCCGCGTTGAAGACGCGACCCCAGCCACCTTTCGCACCGACCAGGACGATCGCCGCGAGCACGACCCAGAGGATGAGAACGTCCTTGAGAATCGCCATGAGCGCCGGTGCTCGTAGCCCAGCGTTGTACGTGAACAGGGCGAGAAGGGCGAACGCCGCCCACAGCGGCCAGTCGCCCGAGACGCCCATGACCTCGAACACGGCCTCCATGCCGAGCAGCTGCAACGCGATGTACGGCAACGTTGCGACGATTCCGGCCACCGCCACCAAGAACGAAAGCCAGGCCGAACCGAAGCGCACGCGGACGAAGTCGGCGGGCGTGACTAGGCCGTGGACGTGCGCCACTGACCACAATCGACTGAGCCCGACGAAGACGAGTGGCAGCGTGATCACCGCGAACGGCACCGCGAAGAATCCGGCGGCGCCAACCGCGTACATCAAAGCCGGCAACGCAACAAACGTATAGGCGGTGTAGAGGTCGCCGCTGGCCAGGAACCAGGTGAGGACCGGCCCGAAGCTCCGCCCGCCCAGCCCCCACTCGTCGAGGCTGTACATGGTGGTCGGCTGTCGCCACCGAGCAGCCCAGAAGCCGAGCGCGATGACGACCACGAGCAGGCCCAGAAATACGCCGAACTGGACCCTGTGCTCGGCCAGCCCGGGCATCATCGCCGACCCGGCCGCTTGGTCAGAAGGTGGACGACGGCGGTCACGATCATGGCGAGACCGATCAGCGCGAGCTGACTCCAGTAGAAGAAGGGAATCCCGGCAAACCGTGGCTCGAGCCGGTTGTACAGCGGCGTCCACAGAGGAAGGACGATCGCGGGAAGCAGCAGGAGGTGCCATCGACTCTTGCCAACCCGACGGCGAACATCATTTGTGTGCGGTGGTTGTGCCATGGATCCCTCCCTCGGGAGACCTTGATCCTTGTTTGGCCACAGTGGATCCTTCTGACCACAGTGGACAGACGCGCCAAGGCATGCGTGATCTGAGATCATGACGAGTCCTGGCCTTGATGGGCTAAAGTCGGCATGATTCGTGATCTTCTGGACACACGGTGGCCGCGATAGGCGCCGAAGGTGGCGGCGCGAGAGAGAAGACGCCAACGGCAGCGGCGCGAGGGTGGCGGCGCGGACGTTAGAACGCCAGAGGTGTTGCGCGGGCGGGTGTCTGCCCGACGCAGAAGCGCCAGAGGTTAACGGCGCGCGAAGGGGTGCCGTCTGAGGGCAACGTTGCCTAGCGGCGTGTGATCTGTGCGAGACGTGGGAGGTGCGAGGACAGGAGGGGGCCCGCGAACGGGCCCCCGTAAATCAGTTCATGTGTTGCTTTGCTATGTGGGGGGGATCCGTTCCCTGGATCCCCCCACACCACCACCACTACTTGTAGCAGGCCTTGGTGAGCGAGAAGGCCTGGGCGGTCGGACCCACCGTGGGCTTCAGGACTTCGGTCACGCCGGTCAGTGCGGCCTTGTCCGGCTTCGAGATCACCGTGACCCGTACCTGACCCTTGTCGGGGCCAGCCGCGTAGTTGCCTGAGCCCGCCGGCAGCATGCCTTCGTAGTCGACCGAGGTCAACGACTTGGCTGCGGCAAGCAGGCCGGCCCGGGTGAGGTCCTTGTTCGCGGCCGCCTTCTCCAGCGCCGCCTTGAGCGGGTAGGACCAGACCCAACCGGCGGTGTAACCGTCGGAGAGCGGTGACGGCGTCGGCGTCAGGGCCTCACGCATGGCCTTGTGGCCCGGCGTGTCGGCGCCCCAACTCTGCCACGGCCCAGACTGCAGATACAGCGCCGCCAACGCGGGCGCGGCCGCGCTGCCGTTGAGCGCCGGGTTCCACGTTGGGCTGGTGCCGATGAAGTGGCCCTTGAACCCGGCCACCGCCGCGCCGCCGACGATCGTCGCGGCCTCGGTCGGAGCGGTGGTCAGGATCACGAGGTCCGGCTTGCCGGAAACGATCGCAGCGATCGCGCCGGCCTGCTTGTCGGCACCCGGGTCGGTCTTCACGTCGGTGAACGTGAGGCCGTTCTTTTCGGCGGAGTACTTGACGCCGGCCGCGGCGTCGTCTCCGTAGTCACCCGCGTAGTGCACCGCCATCACGGACTTCAAGGCCGCGTTGCGTGTCTTCTCGAAGTCGATCGCGTTCATCGACTCGACGCAGTAGTTCGCACCCGACTCGAGAATGACGTCCTCGAAGGCCCAGGCCGAGGTCCACGACGCCGGCACGGCGACGATGTTGTTCTCCTTCAGATCGTCGATGATCGCAGCGGTCGTGGGTGACCCGAGAGTCTGCGCCAGGGCCAAGATGTTCGGCTTGATCTCCTGGTAGACCTCGTTGTGGGTCTGCGGGTTGTACTTGTTGTCCTTAACGTACTTACTAACGTCGATCTCATAGCCACCAATGCCGCCGGCCTTGTTGACCCGGTTCCAGAACGCGGCCTGCGCCTTGGTGATCGGCACCGCGAGCGGGGCGAACGGGCCGACGGTGAGGTCGGAGATGGTGCCGAGGTAGATGCAGCCCTTGGTCGTGTCGATGGCCTGGGGGCACGCCTCCTTGGTCACGCCGACGTCGGTCTTCATGCCGGCTTCGGTCGTTGTGGTATCCGTAGTCGAGCCGCGACAGCCGGCGAGAGCACCAACCAGCACGAATGCCGCCGCAGCGGCAAACAGCGCTGATCGTTTCCGGGGGGATAGCACCATTGCGAAATTCCTCCTTGATAAATCGCGGGACGGTGTTGCTGGATGAGGCCAGGCTTCGGGGGGTGCTAGTACGAGAAGGGCCACGCCTTCCAGTAGTTGCGGACTCGGATCCACAGGCCGTACAGGCCGCGCGGCTCGAAGATCAGGAAGATGATGATCAGCGTGCCGTAGAGGACGTTCTGTAGTTGGAACACGTTCGGTGTCTCGGTGGCGGAACTGCTGATGACGTCGGCCGGAATCATCCGGGTCAGTGTCGGAAGGTACGTGAAGAAGAACGCGCCGAGGATGGCGCCGGAGATCGTGCCGGCCCCGCCGATGAGCACCATGGCGATGTACAGCACCGAGATTTCCAGGTTGAACGTGTCGGGCACGAACACGCCACGACCGGCGTAGATGAGCGCTCCGGCGCAGCCAGCGTAGAAGGACGATACGCCAAACGCCACCGTCTTGTACCGGGCGAGATTGACGCCCATGACTCCGGCTGCGATATCGCGATCACGGATCGCCGTGAAAGCTCGCCCGATCCGGGACCGGGCGATGTTGCGGGCGGCCAGAGCGAACAGCACGAGTGCCACCAAAGCGAACCAGTAGAGCTTCTGGTCGCCGCTGAAGTAGGTGCCGGCGCGGTCAAGCCGCTGACCGAAGAGAACCGGAACCGGCGCTGGCCGACCGATGCCGGCGCCGCCGGTGACGTCGCTCCATTCGGCGAGCACGTATTGCGCGATAAACACCAGACCGAGGGTCACGATCGCGAGGTAGAGGCCGCGCAGGCGGGTGGCCAGCGGTGCCACGATGATGCCGGCGAGCGCGGCGACAATGCCGGCGGCCGGCAGCCAGATCAGGATCTCCTGGATGCCGAAACCGATGCTGCGCCCCTCCGGATTGCCGCTGAGCACCGCGGCCGTATAGACGCCGACCGCGATGAAGAACGCGTGGCCGAGCGAAACCTGGCCCGCGTACCCCGTGACAAGGTTGAGGCCGATCGCACCGATGGCCACCGCGCAGGCGATGCCGAGGAGCCGGAGATCCTTGTCCAACAACACGAACGGCGCGAGCGCGGCGACGACGAGGAGTAGCCCCACCATCACCTTCTTGGTGCCGGTGTTGAGCAGCGCCATCTCCTGTTTGTACGACGTGTAGAGCATCGGTCGGCCGCCGACTCTGGTCGTGGTCGTCATACCCGCTCCACCTCATGAGTTCCGAACAAGCCGTACGGCTTGACCAGCAGGACGACCAGCATCAGCACGTACGCCGTGATGATCGACGCGTTGCCGCCTAACCATTCCGGGAAGAATCGCTGGTACTGCGCCACGACTTCCTGGACGACACCGACCAGCAGGCCCCCGACCACGGCTCCGGAGAGCGAATCGAGTCCACCTAGGATGATCACCGGAAGGGCAACCAACGCCGTGATCCACAACGTCGATTCGACGCTGCCGCCGACCGCGGCGAACGTACCGCCGATGGCCGCGAGAGCGCCCGCGATGCCCCAGGACAGGGCGAAGACCCCGCCCACCGACACGCCTTGCGCCATCGCCGCTTCCTGGTCGAACGAGGCGGCGCGCATGGCCAGGCCCGTGCGGGTGAACTGGAAGAAGGCCAGCAGCGCCGCGATGACCACGACCGCGGTGACGATCATCGCCAGATGACGTTGCTGGACCTCGACGCCGAACAGTGAAGTCGGCTTGAGACCCCACGGGTCGCGGACTTGTCGGAGATCAATTCCGATAAATACCTGCGCGAATGTCCGCAGGATGACGTCAATGCCGAGCGTAATGATCGCCACGGTGAACGCCGGACGCCCGACCATCGGCCGGATCGCGACTCGCTCCACCCCGAGGGCCAACACGCCCGTGCCCACGGCGGCCAACGGTAGGGCAATGAAGAAACCCAGTGGCCCGACGAGGTACGTCATCAGCACCGCGCCGACGAGCATGAAGGCCGGCTGGGCGAAACTGATCACTCGCGTCGACTTGTAGATGATGACAAATCCCAGTGCGAGCAAGGCATAGACGCTGCCAATGCCGAGCCCGCGGCTGAGGACCTGCACGAAGTCCGTCATCGAGTCCCGCCCTGGTACATCTCCTCCACCAGGTCATCGAAGAGTTTGCCGATGGCGCTGCGTTTTACCTTCTGCGTCGCGGTGAGCTCACCATCCTCGTGGTCGAGCTCCTTGGGCAGCATCCGGAACTTCTTGATCTGCTCGACCGTCGCGAACCGGGAGTTGACGTCGTTGACGATGTCCTGCACCAGCGTGATGACCTCGGGCTTCTCGGAGAGGTCCCGGTACGTGGTGAAGACGATGCCGCGCCGCTGGGCCCAGTTCGCGACGGTCTCGAGCTCGATTCCGATCAGGGCCACGAGGTACGGCCGGCGGTCGCCGATGACGATCGCCTCCTTGATGAAGGGCGAGGCCTTCAGTGCATTCTCGATTTCACTCGGGGCGATGTTCTTTCCGCCGGAGGTAATGAGGATGTCCTTCGCCCGGTCGGTGATCTTCACGTGGGTGCCACCAACCATCTCGCCCACGTCGCCGGTGTGCAGCCAACCCTCCGGTGTAATCGTCTTGGCGGTCGCCTCCGCATCCCGGAAGTACCCGACGAACGTGCCCCGATGGCGGGTGAGGATCTCCCCGGTCTCGGGGTCGATCTTCAGCTCGACTCCCGGATGCGGCTCGCCGACCGTGCCGAGCTTGACCCGGCCCGGCCGGTTCGCGGTGGCGATGGCGGTGTTCTCGGTCATCCCGTACACCTCATGCATCGCCACGCCGATGCCCATGAAGAACTTGAGGACCTCCGGCGCGATCGGTGCCGCGCCGGACGACGCGTAGCGCACCCGGCGCATCCCGATCCGCTCCCGCAGGGCGCGGAAGAAGAACACCCAGCCGAGCGCGTAGACCAGCCGCGTCGCGACGGTGTGCCGACCGCCGGTGCGCACCAGCGTCGAGCCGATCCAGTTCGCCGCGCCGAGCCAGAGCTTCGCGTTCGTCCGCTTGAGCACGGACGCGTTGCGCAGCCCGATCGTCACCGACGCCAGGATCCGCTCCCAGATCCGCGGTACCCCAAACAGGATCGTCGGCTGCACCTCGCGCAGGTTCGGTTGCACCGTAGCGATCGACTCGGCGAAGTTGACCTGCACGCCCGCCCCGGCGTTGAACCAGGTCGTGAAGATCCGCTCGGCCACGTGGCACAAGGGGAGGTAGGACAGGATGAGATCCTTCGGACCCGGCGGCGGCGAGGTGAAGCCGCCTCCGTGCACGAGCGTCTCGACCGCAAACTCCACATTGGACACCGAGAGCATGGCGCCCTTGGGCGGCCCCGTCGTACCCGACGTGTAGATGAGCGTGGCGATGTCGTCCGGCGTGGCGGCGGCCATCCGCTCCTCGACGGCACCGGGGTGCGCGGCCCGGTGCTCGGCCCCCAACTTCAGGAGGTCCTCCCACGCCAACAGCTTGGGGTGGTCGTACCGGTAGCGGATGCCGCGCGGCTCGATGTAGACGATCCGATCCAGATCCGGACACTGGTCGATCACAGCCAGGGCCTTGTCCACCTGCTCCTGGTCCTCCGCGATCAGCACCTTGGCGCCCGAGTGCGACAGCAGGTATCCGACCTCGGCCGGTGGGTTGGTCGGATACAGGCCCACCGTCATGGCGCGCACCGCCATCGTCGCCACATCGCCGAAGAGCCATTCCCGGCGATTCTCCGAATGGATCGCGACCCGGTCGCCCGGCTCAACGCCTAGCGCAAGCAGCGCATGGCCGACGGTCAGCACTGTGTCCCAATAGGACGCCCACGTCACACCCTGCCATACACCGAACTCCTTCTCGCGCATGGCGATCCGGTTGCCCATCGATCGAGCGCGATCCCGCACTCTGCTGGCGATGGTGGTCGCGCCGGGCGACTGCTCGCCAACCGGGCTCGACGACTTGGTCTCGGTGATGGTGCTCATGCGCGCTGCACCTCTCCCAGGTATGCCCGGATCACGTCCGGGTGGTGCTGGATCTCGGCTGGTTTGCCGCTAGCGATCGGCACGCCGAAGTCGACCACCATGACTCGGTCGGCCAGGTCCATTACCAGGCCCATGTCGTGTTCGACCAGAATGATCGGGATGTTGAGCTCGTCGCGGATGTCGAGGATGTAGCGGGCCATGTCCTCGGTCTCTTCGAGGTTCATGCCAGCGACCGGCTCGTCGAGCAACAGCAGCTTCGGCTGCATCGCCAACGCTCGACCCAGCTCCACTCGCTTCTGCACGCCGAACGGAATCAAGCCGACCGGCAGGCGGCGCCACTGTTCCAGCTCGAGAAAGTCCACAATGTCCTCGACTGCGGCCCGGGCGGCCAGCTCCTCACGCCGCGCCCGCCCCAACCAGGCGATGGCCGAGAACGTGCCGTAGCGCAGGAGCGTGTGCCGACCGAGCATCAGGTTGTCGAGCACGGTCAGGTTCGCGAAGAGCTCCACGTTCTGGAACGTGCGCGCTACGCCCGCCGCGGCGATCTGGTGCGGACGCTTTCCGACGATGTCCGCGCCATCGAAGACCACGCGGCCCTTCTGCGGGCGGTAGACCCCGGAGAGCACGTTGAAGATCGATGTCTTTCCCGCGCCATTCGGGCCTATGATCGCGAACAGCTCCTGGTGGCCAACCGTGAAGCTGACTCCGTCGATAGCCTTGACGCCCTTGAACGCCAAGCGGACGTCGTCGAAGGAGACGATCGGATCCGAGTTCGCGACAGTCACGCCCATCACATCTTTGTTCGCGACTGCGGGGCTCGCAGGCTCGCTCCTCGCGCTCACGACAACCACCGCTTTCGTCGCTTGTAGTGCTTGACTTCGCGGAACGACTTGACCGTGCCCTCGGGGTGCAGGCCGAGGTAGAACTCGCGCACGTCTTCATCGGAGAGCAACTCAGCCGCCGGCTTGTCTAGCACGATCTTGCCCGTCTCCATGACGTAGCCGTGGGCCGCGATGGACAGCGCCATGGTCGCGTTCTGCTCGACGAGCAGGACGCCGGTGCCCTGACGGTTGATTTCCACGATCAGATCGCGGATCTGCTCCACCAGCCTGGGCGCCAATCCCAGGCTTGGTTCGTCGAGCAGCAGATATCGAGGCTTGGCCATCAGGGCCCGGCCCATCGCGAGCATCTGCTGCTCTCCGCCGGAGAGGTAGCCGGCGACGTCGCGGCGCCGCCGCGCGAGGACCGGGAACAGCCCGTAAACTCGCTCGAGTCCCTGAGCCAGGTTGCGAGGGTTGGTGTGCGCGCCCAACCGCAGGTTCTCCTGGACGGAGAGTTCCGCGAATGTCCGGCGACCCTCCATCACCTGCGAGACGCCGCGCCGCACGACGGCGGCCGGACGCATTCCGTGGATCGGCTCACCATCCACGGTCACCGATCCCTTTGTTATTTCGCCGTCGTGCGGGTCCAGCAGACCGCAGATCGCTCGCAACAGCGTTGTCTTGCCGGCACCGTTCGCGCCCAGGAGTGCGACAATCCCGCCCGAGGGCAGCCGCAGGCTCACGCCGCGTAGCACCAACATGACTTTGTCGTAGACGACCTCGAGGTTCTCCACGCGCAGCGCGTCGCCGAGGCCTTCCCTTAAGCCCGAGTTAACGGGTAAAGCACCGCTTTGAGTCGACATATGGGGGATCCCGTCTCGCCTGAAAACGTGACGTGTGGATTACGAGTGTGTGTCCTGGAACACAGAAGCGGTAGTTACTTGTGGAGGTTACCAACGGGAGATCACCAGGGGGAGGTCTCCATTTGGGGGGTGGCCCGCGGGCCCGAAATGCCAGATCATGGGAGGCCACGGTGGCCATGCGGCTTGGTTGCGCGCACGCGGTCACCCGCCGGCGGATCGGAAGAACCATGGTCGAAACAGCTGAAGATGGGCGCGCACAACCGCTGTTGCCCGACATCCTGGCGCGACTTGATCAGGAGTATGTCGACATTCTTGGGCTTCTCGATGGCCCGGTCGCGACCCAGCGCATCATGCTGAGCGTTCCGGAACTGACCGGCGTCGACATGGCCTGGCTGGGTGAACCGGCCGGGGTCGACCAGATCGTTCTCGAACACACCGTGAACACGGTGACCGACCAGGTGAATGGGTTGATCGTTCCGATCGGCACCGGTCTCGGGGGAAAGGTCATGATCACGCGCCGCCCGATGTGGGTCAGCGACTACTGCGGGTCGGCCGACATCAGCCCGCACTTCAAGGCACCGGCGGCGGCCGAAGGGGTCAAGGCGATGCTCGCCGTACCGGTCATCCACCAGGACCAGCTGCTCGGCGTGCTCTACGGCGCCAACCGCGAGGTCACCTGGTTCGGTGACCGCACGGCCGACGCGATGCAGCGGATCGCCGTCCAGCTCGCGGCCGCGGCCGTCGTCTCCGAGCGGGCCCGTCACGCGGCCGAGGTGGCCGTCCATGAGGAGCGGCGTCGCCTCGCGCTCAAGCTTCACGACACCGTCGGTGCGGTCCTGTTCACGCTGCGCGCCGGCATTCGCCGATTGGGCGACGAGACGCAACTGGACGAGCACGTCCGGAGCCGGCTCGGCGCGATCGAGGAGCAGGCGGCCGAGGCATCGGAGGCGTTGCGCGGCTCGTTGCACGTGCTCAGTGCGCCTCCTCAAGAGGTCGCCCTGGGAGTAGCGCTGCGGGAACACTGCCGCGCGTTTCGCGAGCGGACCGGCATTCCGGCCCGCCTGATCGTGCTCGGTGACCTGCCGACGCTGCCGCGGGGCAGCATCACGGCCGTGGCCGACCTGACCCGGGAGGCACTGCACAATGTGGAGAAACACGCGGGTGCCGAGTCAGTTGTCGTGAGCTTGTTCTGCCAGCGCAACGGAGTGGCCGTCACGGTCGCCGATGACGGCGTCGGTCTCGACGAGGAACTGACCGCCGGCGTGGGACTCGGTCTGGCGGCGATGGCGGAGCGCATGGCGCGCGTCGGTGGCACCGTCACTGTGGAGCCCAATGAGGACGGTGGCGTCACGGTGCACGGCTGGGTGCCGCAATGACGGCGCACACCATGCGGGTTCTGGTCGTCGACGATCACCCGATCGTTGTGGACGGGGTCACCCACGCCCTGCACAACACCCCTTGGCTGCAGGTGGTCGGTCACGCGCGCACCGGGCGCGATGCGATCGCGGCGATCGGCACGCTGAATCCCGACATCGTCCTGTTGGACCTTCGCCTGCCCGACATGCTCGGCCCCGAGGCCGCGCACGCGATGCGACGCCACAGCTCCACTCTGAAGATCATCCTCTTCACTGCCTATCCCGATCACGCGGCACTCGATGCGGCGCTCGCCGCCGGCGTCGACGGCGTTCTGGTCAAGGACACCGAGCGAGAGGTGTTGATCGATGCGATCCGGCGCGTGGTGGCCGGCGAGCGCGTCGTGCAGGTCGACCCCGACGGCTCGAGTGCCCTGGTATTGCGCAAGCTCCGCGAGCACGGCCTGACCCGGCGCGAGTACGACATCCTGCGACACGTGGCCATGGGCGAGACCAACCCGGAGATCGCCGCGGCCCTCGGCCTGACCCGCAACACGGTCAAAACATATCTACAGCGGTCATTGGAAAAGCTCGGGGCGCGCAACCGGGTCGAGGCACTGTCTCGCGCCAGCCAGCTCGGCATCCTGTGACCCTGTGGCGACTACTGTTGGTTCCGGTACGGTCGGCCCACCGTGATGGAGGTTCGCTGATGTACGACTACGTGATCGTCGGCGCCGGCTCGGCGGGTTGCGTCCTTGCCAACCGCCTGTCCGCCGATCCCAATGTGCGCGTGGCACTCATCGAGGCCGGTGGTCGCGACCGCAAACAGGAGATTCACATCCCGGCTGCGTTCAGCAAACTGTTCAAAACGCCGCTGGACTGGAATTTCTCCACCGAGCCCCAGAAACACCTGAATGATCGCGAGCTGTACTGGCCGCGGGGCAAGATGGTCGGCGGCAGCTCGTCGATCAACGCGATGATGTGGGTCCGGGGGCATCGGGCCGACTACGACGGCTGGCAGCTGCCGGGGTGGAGCTACGAAGAGGTTCTCCCCTATTTCCACCGGATCGAGCGCCGGGTCGGGACCAATTACGACGACACATACGGCACCAACGGTCCAATATGGATCGAAGAGCTCCGCGACCCGAATCCCTTGACCGCCGCCTTCCTTACCGCGTGTTCCGAGGCGGGGCTGACGAGGCTCCGTGAGCTGAACGAACCCGATAACACTGGATTCGCGCCCACTCCGGTGACCATTCACAAGGGACGGCGATTCAGCGCGGCGGACGGGTACCTGCACCCGGTGCGCAAGCGCCCGAACCTCACCCCGATTCTCGGCGGTCTGGTGGAACGAGTGGTGTTCACCGACGGGCGCGCGACCGGCGTGGCGTACCGAAGCCCGTCCGGATCGCGGACCCAAATCACCGCCGGCCGCGAGGTCATTCTCTGCGCGGGAGCGATCGGTTCCCCGCACGTGTTGATGCTCTCCGGCGTCGGCGAACCGGACGAGTTGGCCGCGGTCGGCGTTGCGTTGGTGACCGCCGCACCCGCTGTCGGCAAGAACCTGCAGGATCACCTGGCCTCCGGCTGGATCGTCCACACGCCGACGCAGACAACGATGGTGGACGCCGAGAAGCCCAAGCAGATCCTCAACTACCTTCTGCGCCGGCGCGGAATGCTGACGTCCAACGTGGCCGAGGCCGTGGCGATGATTCATACCCAACCGGGTCTGGCCGGACCGGACATCGAGCTCATCTTCGCGCCGGTGCCGTTCCTGGACCACGGTTTCACGGTGCCGCCCGGCCACGGCTTCACCATCGGCTCCATCCTGCTCCAACCCGCGAGCAGCGGCAGCCTGCGGCTGGCGAGCGCGGATCCGACGGTGCCGCCGGAGATCGACCCGAACTACCTGGACGACCCGGACGACATGCGGCGTCTGGTGGCCGGCAACTCCCTCGCGAGGCAGGTGCTCGCCCAGCCCGGCCTCGCGGCTCACGTCGGCCAGCCCATGCGCCCCGAAGCGTGGCCGGTCGACGACCTTGAGCTCGAGCAGCTCGTACGAACCTACGTGGAGACCCTCTACCATCCCGTGGGCACGGCGCGCATGGGCACCGACGCCGACTCGGTCGTCGACGAAGCGCTGCGCGTGCGCGGCGTGACCGGCCTTCGGGTCGTCGACGCGTCCGTGATGCCGCGCATCATCCGCGGCCACACCCACGCCCCGACCATGATGATCGCCGAGCGCGCGGCCGACCTGATCCGCCGCGAACACGCATGATCCTCGCCTTCCGGCGCGAGAGCGAGTTTTCTGCGCGTCCGGTCGGAAACTGGTGATCTACGACGGCTTGACAAGAAAGCGCGTGACGAGAGTGGCGATCTCGGCACCCTGCTCGAGCAGGAATAGGTGGCCGCCACCGGGGACGACGTGGAGCTGCGCGTCGGGAATGAGATGGGTCAGCAGGTGCGCGTTGACGATCGGCACGATCGGGTCGTCGTCGCCGGCGAGAACGAGGGTGGGCTGCCGGATCCGTCGCAGCCACGGCACGCTCGTCCAACCGGCGATCGCGTAGAGCTGGGCCAGATAGCCACTCAAGGACGGCGCTTTGGCGAAGCGGGCCAACGATCCGTGCAGCGCTGCATCGGGGTCATGCCGGGCGAGGCCTCCGTAGATGTCACCCGCGACTCGGCGGAAGTAGTCCGGCTGGGTGTAGCGGCGCGGCGTCGCGAGAGCGAGCAGCACCCGGGGCGACCCGGGTACGCCGCCCACGCCTGGACCGGTTGCGGCCAGCACGAGACGCCGCACCCGGTCGGGCGCCTGATGGGCGAGCTGCTGAGCGAGAACGCCGCCGAACGATACTCCCAACAGGTCGACCTGCCCGTGGCCGAGCCCGTCGAGCAACCGGAGCATGGTGTGCGCCAGCCCGGGCATGCGTCGCGGGCGGCGGTACCCGGTCGATCCTCCGGTGCCGGGCGCGTCCACTGTGATCGTCTGGATCGCTGCGGCGTCGAGCCGATCCTCAAACGGCGCCCACATCTCCAGGTTTCCGCCGATCCCCATCAGCAGCAGCAGTGGCCGTCCCTTGCCCCGGATGCAGACACGGAGGCGGACGCCATCGACCTCGACGGTGCGCAACTGTCGTGCGCTCCTACGTGAACGCGCCAACACCGGTGATGTCCCGTCCCACGATGAGCGTCTGGATGGTCTCCGTCCCCTCGTACGTGTGGATCGCCTCCATATCGGCCATGTGCCGCATGACGTGATGGTCGATGAGAATTCCGTTGCCGCCCAGGAGATCCCGGGCCTCCGCTACGACCGAGCGCGCCAGGCTGGTGTTGTGCATCTTGGCCAGCGCCGCAATCGTGTCCGACATCCGGCCCTCCTCGATGAGCCGGCCGAGGCGCAGGCAGTACAGCTGCATGCCACAGACGTCGGCCAGCATCCGTACCAGGCGTTGCTGGACGATCTGGAAGCCCAGCAGCGGCTTGCCGAACTGCACCCGTTCGCGGCAGTAGGTCATTGCGATGTCGTACGCCGCGGTGGCGTGCCCGAGCGCGGACCACGCCACGGTTTGGCGGGTGCCCGCGAGGACGGCGGCGGCATCGGCGAAGCTGTGCGCCCGCGGCAACCGATTCGCCTCGGTCACGCGTACGTCGTGGAGCTCGATCTCGGCCTGCCACACCGCGCGCAGCGAACCCTTCCCCTCCATGCGCCGCGCGCGGTAGCCGTCCGTCCCCTTTGGAATCAAGAAGCCCTTCACCCTGCCGTCCGCCGTGTCGCGGGCCCAAACCACAACGACGTCGGCGATGGTGCCGTTGCCGATCCAACGCTTCTGTCCATTGAGGATCCATGTGTCGCCGTCCCGGGTTGCCGTCGTCTCCAGCGACACCGAGTCCGAACCGTGCCGTGGCTCGGTGAGCGCGAAGGCACCGATCTTCTCCAGACGCGCCATCGCTGGGAGCCAGCGCCGTTTCTGGGCCGGCGAACCGAGCATGGCGATCGACCTCATGGCCAACCCGGCTTGGACCCCGACAAAGGTGCCCAGGCTTCCATCACCGCGGTTGAGTTCCATGTGGACAAGCCCAACGGCGATCGGGCTCATCGGTGGGCACCCATATCCCTCGATGCCGTCGCCAATGATCCCAAGCCTGCCGAGCCGCTCGATGAGCGGCCACGGGAACTCCGCGCGTTCCCAGTAGTCGTTGATGACCGGAAGCACCTCGTCATCGACGAAGTCGCGAGTGCGCCGCCAGATGTCGCGCTCCGCCGGTGTGAGCTGATCCCCGATGCGGAAGTAGTCCGTGCCGAGTGAACGTCCGATGATCTCAGCCATGGCAGTCCTCACGTGTCGAAGACGTAGGTGCCGGGCGCGTCGATGATCGGCGGGTAGCCGCGACCGCCCAGTTTTCGTGGTGCCGGGCGCTCGGCCCCGCTGCGCTGTGCGGCCCAGGCCGCGAAGTCCGGCCACCAGGTGCCGCGCTCCGTTGTCGCGCCACGCAGCCATTCGTCGGCGTCGCCCGACGAGCTCGCCGGTGAGACGTTGACCCGGTAGGTGGCCTTGGGGTTGTCCGGCGGGTTCACCAGAGCCGCGATGTGACCGCTGGTCGACAGTACGAACCGGGTGTCGCCGCCCAGCAACGACAGTGTCCGGTAGCAGCTCTGCCAGGGCGTGATGTGATCGGCGATGCCGGCCACGACGTACGCATCGACGTCGATATTCTTCAGGTCCACCGCGCGGCCGAGAACCTCGGCACTGCCCGGCTCGGCGAGTCGGTTGTTGATGGCGAGATCGACGAAATCCGCGTGCAGCTGCGCCGTCATTCTTGTCGTGTCCGAGTTCCAGTACAGGACGTCGAACGCGGGTGGCACGCGACCCAACAGGTAGTTGTTGACCCAGTAGTTCCACACCAGGTCGCCTGGGCGTAACCAGGCGAACACCTCACCGAGCATCCGGCCGTCGAGATAGCCACGGCGTCGGGACAGGAACGTCGCAGCCGCCGCGAGGCGCCGATCGGCCAGTGCCGCCGGAATACCGGCCCGCCGTTGGTCGAGCACGGTCACCGCCAGCCCGAGCCCCGCAAGCCGGTCGGTACCGGACAGATGCTCGGCGGCCAGACCGGCGAGGATGCCGCCGGAGCAGATGCCACCGAGCATCGCGCGCTCGGTCCCGCAGATCCGAGCTATCGCGTCGAGGGCGTCGAGCACCGCTTGGACATAGGCATCCAGACCCCAGCCGGCATGCCGCTTGTCGGGGTTGCGCCACGAGAGCGTGAACGCCAGTTGGCCCGAACGCACCAGGTGCTCGATCCAGCTGCGACCGGGAGCCAGGTCGATCGCGTAGTACTTGTTGATCGTCGGTGGCACCAGCAGCAGCGGCACCTCCCAAACGGTCGGCGTCTGCGGCGCGTACTGGATCAGCTCGAACAGTTCGGTACGAAGCACCACCGCGCCCGGCGTCGCGGCCAGACTCTCCCCCACTGTGAACGCCGAGGTGTCGACCATTGCCGGCACCCGCGGCGGTGAGGCGAGGTCGCGTACCAGGTTGCGGGCACCGCGAACAAAGTTCACTCCGCCGGTGTCGATTGCCGCCTTCGCCGATGCCGGGTTCAGCAGCGGGACATTGCTCGGCGACAGCGCCTCGACGACGTTCTCAGCCAGGAAACGGACTCGCTGGTCGTCGCGCCATTCCAGATCGGCATCGTCAACAAGCTTGTTGAGGGTGCTCGACGCGGCAAGGTATGACTGCGCGACGCGACGCAGCAGAGGATTCTCGATCCACGCGGGATCGGCGAAGCGCCGGTCCCGAGGCTCGGGCGTGAGCGCGGATCGTCCAGCGCCGATGCGGGCGTACTCCATGGCCAGCGTGCCGAGCCGACGGACGGTCGACAGTGGACGGCGGGCCAGCCGACCGGCGAACCGCGCGGTGGAAACGTCGGGCAGAAGCCTGCGCAGCGGACTGAGTGCCGCATCAACGAGCAGGCTGTCCAACGGGGCGGCGACATTGTCGACCTCGCCGGCCTCGCTGGACCAGACGGTGGTCGGGCGGGTCATGGCGAGGTTCCTTCCCGAACCGGAAGCCGAATCTCGCGCTTGAGCACTTTGCCCGTCGGCCCCTTCGGCAGCGCGTCGATGATCCACACGTGACGCGGGTACTTGTACGCCGCCACCTGAGTCTTGACGTACTCGCGGATCACATCGGCGCTCAGCTCGGCCCCGGGCTTCAGCACGACGGCCGCCCCGACCTCTTCGCCCAGTGACGCATCCGGTACGCCGATGACCGCGGCCTCGGCGACGGCCGGGTGCTCGTAGAGAACCTCCTCGATCTCCCGTGGGTAGACGTTGTAACCACCCCGGATGATGAGCTCCTTCTTGCGGTCGACGATGAAGAAGTATCCATCCTCGTCGACGCGACCGAGGTCGCCGGTGCGGAACCAGCCGTCCGGGATCGCGGCCGCGGTCGCCTCCTCCCTGCGCCAGTAGCCCTTCATGACGTTGTCGCCACAGATCGCGATCTCACCGACCTCGCCCGGCGCCACATCCCGCCCGCCATCATCGACGATTCGCATGTGGACACCACGAATCGGAGTGCCGATGGATCCGGGCTTGCGCACGGCGTCCGGGTGGTTGAACGACGCCACCGGCGAGGTCTCCGACAGCCCGTACCCCTCGAGGATCACGCAGCCGAACGCGGCCTCGAAGCCACGCAGCACCTCGACCGGCAGCGCAGCACCACCCGACACGCAGACCCGTAGCGCGGACACGTCGTACTCGGCTCGACCGGGCGCGCCGAGCAGAGCCACGTACATCGTCGGTACACCCTCGAACACGGTGACCCGGTCCCGTGCGAGAACCTGCAGAGCCTTCTCCGGCGTGAACCGCGACACCAACGTCAGACAAGCACCGGCGCTCACCGCGGTGTTCAGACCACACGTCTGACCAAAAGAATGGAACAGTGGTAGTCCGCCGAAGATAACGTCCTCGGGCCGTACCTGGATCAGGTCGGTCGCGGTCACGGCGACGTTGCTGGAGAGGTTGCCGTGCGTGAGTTCGGCGCCCTTGGGCTGACCGGTGGTACCGGACGTGTAAAGGATGACGGCGTTGTCGTCACTGTTCCGATCGACTACCGGTAGAAACGGCGTGGCGGCGTCGATTACCTCGTCGAACCGGCGGTCGACGATGACGCACTCGGCGTCCGTCGAGACCAGGCCGGCCAGCGCCTCTTCGGCGCATTCCAGGCCGGCGAAGATCAGACGGGCGCCAGAGTCGGACAGATAGTGGGTGACCTCCCGCGCCTTGAGCAGTGGGTTCATCGGCACGACCACGGCACCGGCGCGGAGAACGCCGTAGTACAGGATGGCGAAGTCCGCGGTGTTGGGCAGCATGATGGCGACCCGGTCGCCGGGAGCGATGCCGCGGTCGGCCACGAGCCCTGCGGCCAGGGCGCTGCGCCGCTGGAGTTCCCGGTACGAGAGAGCCTCGTCATCGAGGCGGACCGCCGGGCGATCGGGAAAGAGTTGGGCGCTTCGCATGAGATTGTCGGCGAGATTCATGGCACTCTCCTTGGCGATGAGCGGCGCACCACGCTGAACGCCATCCGTGGCAGAAATTCTCGAGCTGGACGCGGATCGGAGCCATGTGCCGGCGTACACAGTCACGGCCCCATCGTTTGTGCGCGTGCACTGGCTCCGACCCCGAAGACTGAGCCGGCACGGTTTTCGCCGGCGAAGGCGGAGGGGTCCCGCGCGACTCCGACCCCGAAGACTGAGCCGGCACGGTTTTCGCCGGCGAAGGCGGAGGGGTCCCGCACGACTAGGCTGCCGGTCATGACTGGTGCGGAGCCTCAGGGCCCGGCGGTCGCCGCGATCGGAGAGCGACTACTGGGGCGGGTCGACGAGTTGGCCACCGAGCTGACCGCGCTCATCCGGGGCACCGAGCAGTTCTACAGCGCCGGCGGTGTCGTGCCCGCCGACGATCTACGTGCGTCGGTTCTGGACAACCTCGTCCACATCCTCAGCCGCTTCGCCGGCCGCCCGACGCCGGGGCTCGAGCCGCCGAGGGCGACCGGCCGGCGGCGGGCCGAGCAGGGCGTGCCGCTCCCGGTGATCCTTCACGCGTACCGGATCGCGGGCAAGTTCCTCTGGGCCGCGATCCTGGCCGAGGCCGAGACGTCTGAGAGCAGTCCCACCGCACTTCTCGAGGCCGCCTCCGACCTGTGGTTCATCATCGACGAACTCTCCGGCGAGGTTACCGCGTCCTATCGGGACACTGTGGACGAACTGGCACGCCGCAACCAGCAGACCCGCAATGCGATGCTCGACGTCCTGCTCCGCGGCGATATCGGCGAGGGGTCGCGGCTATGGGAGTCCATCAATGCGCTGCGGCTGCCGCGCCGGGGCACCTTCGTGGTCGCGGCGGCTGCGACTCCGGAGCCCGGCGTGGAGTCCATTCCCAATGCCGAAGACGTCCTCCGTCATCGCGGTGTGCAGTCGGTGTGGCGCGTCGAAGTCGACGTGCAGGTCGGCGTCCTGGTGCTCACGACGCGCGTCCGGATGGAGCGGTTGTGCGTGCTGCTCACCGAGCTCACGAGCGGCCCGGTCGGCCTCAGCGAGTCGTACGACGACCTCGACCAGACTCCCGTCGCGCTACGCCAGGCCCGCCTCGCCTACCGGGCCGCTGTCCCGCCCGAACAGGCTCTCGTCCGCTACGAGCAGGTACCGGTCGCGGTGCTGCTCGCGAGTGCGCCCGAGGCGGCCGCGATGGTGGCCCAGTCGATCCTCGGTCCGGTGCTGGCTCTGCCCGAGTCCGAGTGCGAGAACATCCTGACCACGCTCGGAATCTGGTTCGCCGAGGAGGGCGCGACCTCGGAGGCGGCGGCTAAGATGCACATGCATCGCAATACCGTTCGCTATCGACTTCGCCGGCTCGAGGAGCTGACCGGCCGAAGTCTCGGCCAGCCCAGGGGCCTGGCTGAGCTCTACCTCGCCCTGGAAGCGACGCGGATTCTTGGTCTGCGGGGAGCGAAGCCCACAACCTAGATGGAGCGCCCGATGAAGGCGATTGTCCAGCACCGCTACGGCGAACCCGATGTGCTCGCACTCGAGGACGTCGAGGAGCCCACTATTACTGACGACGAGCTACTGGTACGAGTCCGGGCGTCCTCGGTCAACCCGCAGGATTGGTACTTCGTCACGGGCACCCCGTACCTGGCCAGGTTGAGCTTCGGTCTCCGCCAGCCCAAGCAGCACATCCCAGGCACGGACATGGCTGGCGTAGTCGAGAAGGTCGGCTCCAACGTCACGCAATTCCAACCGGGTGAGGCGGTCTTCGGCATGCGCAGCGGAGCCTTCGCTGAGTACGTGAGCGTGCGTCCGGACCAGATCGTGGCCAAGCCCGCGAGCGTCACGTTCGAGCAGGCGGCCGCGGTGCCGGTCGCCGCACTGACCGCCCTGCAGGGCTTACGTGACAAGGGTCGGATCGACGCGGGCCAGCAGGTGCTGATCAACGGCGCCTCCGGCGGAGTCGGCACCTTCGCCATACAGATCGCGAAGTCGTTCGGGGCGGAGGTGACCGGCGTCTGTAGCACCCGCAATGTCGAAACCATCCGATCGCTCGGGGCAGACCACGTCATCGACTACACCCGCGAGGACTTCGTCCAGAGTGGACAAAAGTACGACCTCATTCTGGACATCGCGGGCAACCGGTCGGTCGCGGATCGGCGGCGGGCTATGACGCCCAACGGCACGCTCGTTCTCGTCGGCGGCCCTAAGGCGAGCAAGTGGCTCGGTCCGTTGTCAGGTTTCGTCAAGGTCACAATAGGGTCGCGCCGTGGAAGGCAGACCATGGTCACCATGCTGGCGAAGAACAGTCGCGACGACCTGGCGACCATGGCAGAACTCCTCGAGTCCGGGAGGGTCAAGCCGGTCATCGAACGGACCTACCCGCTCGCTGAGGTGGCCGCGGCATTGTCCTATTTGGGCGAAGGACATGCGAAAGGGAAGATCGTCGTAGCCGTTTAGCGGTCAGATGGCGATCTCGCGTTCGCCCCGGACACGTTCGATGTGCAGGCGACACAGCAGCTCACCTGCCACGCCGTTACGCCGGCCGTACTCCTCGGCCCGTCCCGCCGGCACATAGCGTTCGGCGATCAGCGTTGCCCACGCGAGCAGCTCACTCAGCACCGCATCGATGCTCACGTGGCCGTGGACAACCGCGAAGGTGTGGGGAAACTCCATGGCGTCCACGGCCATCGCCGCGCGCGGGTTCGCCCGCAGGTTACGGCCTTTCAGTGTCTGGGCATCTGTGGTGAAGACGATGTCGTCGCCGTCGACGACGAACCAGACCGGCGCCACGTGCGGCGCACCATCCAGTGAGGCGGTCGCGAGCTTGCCGGTACGGTTTCCTTCGGCCAGGAAGGCCACGGCCTCATCCCGGGTCATCACGTTCATACCGCCAGGCTAGGTTCGCAACGTGACGGCAGCCGAAGAAACGCCGGCGCTGGCCGCGGTCGCCGAGGCCGGGTTGGCGCATCGAGTCATCCGGCACGGGCCGGTCAGCAGTCTCGCCGAGGCCGCCGAGGCCCGCGGCGTCGACATCCCCGACGTCGTGAAGACACTGGTCATCCGCCGAGCGGACAACGATTTTGTCTTCGTGCTCGTTCCGGGCGACCGCGTGATCTCATGGCCGAAACTGCGTGCGCTGCTGGGCGTGACCCGACTGTCCCTTCCGGACGCCGCGTCCGCCAAGGCCGCGACGGGCTACGAGCGCGGCACCATCACCCCGTTTGGGTCGAGCCGGGCCTGGCCGGTGGTGGCCGACGAGCGACTGCTCGGCCGCACCATCACTCTCGGCGCGGGCGCGCATGGCGTCGCGGTCGCGGTCGACGCCAATGCCGCCGTGGCGGTGTTGGACGCGCAGGTGGCCGACGTGACCGAGCCCGAAGCCTAGGTCACGGCACCGAGCGAATCCGGTACACGAAGACGCCGCCGAGCGCGGTCACGACGGCCGTCAGTCCATAGAACATCGGATAACCGCCGAGCCCCGCCACGATCGGGGCGGCGATGGCGGGCGCCAGCACCTGTGGCGCGGAGTTCGCGATGTTGATGATACCGAGATCCTTAGCCCTTCCCGTGGCCGCGGGCAGCACTTGCGTGATCAGAGCAGCATCGACGGATACGTATATGCCGTACCCACCACCGAGCACGGCCGCAGCCGCCATGGCGACGGTCCAGGTGGGGCCTCGCAGCCAGCATGACCGCGGCAAGCGCCATGACGACGCCCGAGACGATGACGAAGGACTTGCGACGACCGGTTCGGTCGGAGATCCGCCCGGCCACGACGGTGGTCGCCATGAGTGCCAGCGCGAGCAGGCCGACCCAGCGGGCCCGCACGCGTTCGGTCGGCTCGACGAGGGCGGCGGGAGTCGCGGGCGCCGTCATGACGCCGCCCTCCGCGGAGAAAAGCACGTCGGCGGTCATGACCGGGCCTGGACGATGCGGTTGCGAAGCCAGGCGAAGGAGGCCTTCGGCGTGCGGTCCAGAGTGTCGAAGTCGACGTGCACCAGGCCGAAGCGCTTGCTGAAGCCCTCCGACCATTCGAAGTTGTCCAACAGCGACCAGACGAAGTAGCCGCGGACATCCACGCCGTTCCCCCGTGCCTCCTCAAGGGCGTCGACATGGCCGGCGAGGTAGTCGATGCGGCGCTGGTCGTCCGGGCTCTCCGGATAGGCGCATCCGCTCTCGGTCACGTAGAGCGGAAGCCCGTAGTCGTTGTGCAGCCGCGTTAGGAGCTGGCCCAGGCCCTCCGGTACCACCGGCCAGCCAAAGTCGGTGAGTGGGTAGCCCTCCAGCATGACCATGTCGAAGGGCAGAAGGTCCGGAGTGGACGGTGCCCGGATCGCGGTCGGGTTGTAGTAGTTGACTCCGAGGGCATCGATCGGCGCCGCGATGATGTCCAGATCCCCATCGCGCACCGGCAGGTCGAACCCGTCCGGATAACCACGACCGAGCACCGGGTCGGTGAAGAGCCGGTTGTGCAGCGCGTCGTATGCGTCACCCGCGGCGCGATCGGCCTCGGAGTCGCCGGCCACGACCACGGGCGAGTAGTTGTTGGCGAGTGTGATGGGCGAGGCGGTACGGCTGCGTAGCGCCGCCACGGCGAGGCCATGCGCGAGGAGCTGGTGATGCGCCGTCGGGAGGGCGCCGAGCATGAGCTGCTGCCCGGGTGCGTGCAGGCCGAAGGCGTACCCGTACACCGTGTGGACGAACGGCTCGTTGAGGGTGATCCACATCTTCACGCGATCGCCCAGCGCGGCGCCGACGATGTCCGCGTACTCGGCGAACCGCGACGCCGTATCGCGGTTGAACCATCCGCCGTCATCCTGAAGCGGCTGCGGCAAATCCCAGTGGAAGAGCGTGAGGACTGGATCGATGTCGTGTTCGAGCAGGCCGTCGACCAGTCGGCGGTAGAAGTCCAGCCCGGCCGGGTTGGCCGCGCCCCTCCCGTCGGGCTGGATTCGGGTCCACGCGACCGAGAACCGGTACGCGTCGATGCCGAGCCCCGCCATCAGCGTGACGTCTTCGGGGTAGCGGTGATAGTGGTCGCAGGCCACGTCGCCGGTTTCGCCGGTCGATATGTGCCCCGGCTCATGGACGAAGGTGTCCCAGATGGAGGTGCCGCGGCCGTCCTCGCGCACAGCGCCCTCGATCTGGTACGCGGAGGTCGACACACCCCACACAAAACGGTCACGCATGCAGGACTCCAGCCGGGTGAAGGTCCTCGCATGCTAGTTGTCGATCTACGAGAGGGTAAAGAACCTCACCTCCGCGTCGTGGCGTTGCAGGTCGCCGCGCTCAATGAGGTACTCGACATGGGCGGCGGTCTCGGCCACGGCGGCGACCCGCATCGCATCGATGCGGTGCCACGGCTTCGACCACGTCAGCCGCTCCGCGATCTGCCACGTGGTCGCCTTCCCGAGATCGGCCACGACGGCGAGCAGCTCCGCGCAGCGCTCCCCGTGGTGCTGGAGCAGTTCAGCGACGCGGGCGCCGATGCCGCGGAAGCGGTACTCATGCGCTGGATAGGCCGCGAGGGCGTCGAACTCGGCGACCCTCTCCAGCGAGCGCAGATACGGTCCCACCGGCTCCGCGGCGCCGGGCTGCACCCCGACGTGCGGACTGATCTGTGGCAGGAGGTGGTCGCCGGTCAGCAGAGCACCGGCGTCGGCGTCGATTAGGCAGAGATGGCCCGGCGTGTGACCGGGGGTCCAGACGGCCCGCAGCGACCGCCCCGTCAGCGGCACCGGGTCGCCGTCCTCGAGCAGAACGTCCGGTTCCACCAGCGCGTAACGCTGCGCCTGATGCGTCGCCGGCATCCGCGCCAACCGGTCGAGTTCTTCCTCCGGCGCGCCATGGTCTCGGAGCCAAGCCTTGACCAGCCCGTGCACCCCCCGACGAGGCCGCTGGCTGCGCGCGGGCAGCGTATCCCGCTCCGCCGGATGCATGGCGATCCACGCGCCGCATGCCTCTCGGACCCGGCCCGACAGCCCGTGATGGTCGGGGTGCACATGAGTGACCACAACGCCCACCACGTCGGCGATCGCGGCGCCGGCCGCGGCGAGTCCATCGTTCAACGCGGTCCAACCCAGATCGGTGTCCCAACCGGGATCGATGATGATGAACCCTTGGGTTCCACTCATGAGGTAGCTCAACGTGTACCGCAACGGGTTGTTCGGGATCGGCACCGGGATCGACCAGATGCGGCCCGCGAGTCGCTCGACGGCGGGGGTGGCGCGCTCGCGCCAGGCCCGCGCCTGATCGGCGTCGAGCGCCTCGACCGTCGTCACGCCGAACCTCCCACCGGATTCCTGTACACAGACCGTCTAGCAAGCAACTTAGGCTGAACGGAGGTCGTTCAGCAATATGGCACACTGTGGCCATGACCACCGTCCAGGCCACGGCCGAGGTCTCCTCCCATGGCCGTCCCCGCGATCCCGCCGTCGACGCACGCATCCTGCGGGCCGCGATCGACGTCTTCGGCGAGCAAGGATGGGCTCGGTTCAGCATCGACGCCGTGGCTCGGCGCGCGGGCGTCGGGAAGGCGTCGGTCTACCTGCGCTGGCCGAACAAGGAGGCGCTCCTCGCGACCGCGCTAACCGACCGCGTGAGTGGCGTGACCGAAATCGACACTGGCACCGTGCGTGGAGATCTCATCTCGCTCGCGACCCAACTCATCGACTCGTACCTGAGCGACGCCGGCCCGGCCACGATCCGGCTGTTGCTCCACGCCGAGAGCGTTCCGAGTCTGCGCGAGCATGTCGCCCAGGTCCGCCAGGCTCAGGTCCTCGCCGCCCGCGCCATCGTCCGACGCGGCATCGCCCGCGGTGAGCTACGGGCCGGCACGAGCGTTACGTATCTCCTCGACGCCATCTGCGGCGGCGTTCTCAACCATGTGCTCGCCACGCCGACCCACCTGCGGGGCGCGATCGAGGAGGGCAAACGCCAGTACGTCCATTCGTTCGTGGACTTCGTGCTCAGCTCCGTGACCGCGGCACCCGAACACTGACCACTGTGGACAGGCGACACGGTTAGGCGGAGGTCAGCGCCTCAGCGATCGCCCGCGCGCCCGGGTCACTCATGAGGATCGTGTAGTGGTTGGTCTCCGGCACGAGCGTCGCCTTCAGGATGGGAACGCCGGCGGACCAGGCGTCGACCAACGGCTGCGGGAGCATTCCCGGCTCCTGGCCCAGCATCCCGCGGGGCGCGTAGAGCAGCACGGTGGGCAGGGTCAATGCGCGGAGATCCTGCTCGACGGCGCCCGCGTTGACGACCATATCCCTCCCATCGGCCGATACGGCCTCGGAGTTGACGCGGGAGCGGATAGCGCCCGGCTCGCCGACCGCGTCGTAGAGCACATACGCGGTGAGGTCGTCACTCCAGTCAGCCGCGAGGGCCGGGTGGGCCTTAAAGAAGTCCACATAGGCCTGCTCCGACTCGAACGTCATAGACAGGCGCGCGATCGCGGGCCCGACCACCGCCTTCAGGACGGCATCGGGATCGACACCGGGCGGCATAGGCAGCGGCAGGCCTCCGTCGACCAGGACGAGCCGACGGAACAGATCGGGACGCCGAACGGCGGCCCGCAACGCCGCATAGGCGCCCATCGACTGTCCAGTGAGGACGATTGGATGCGGAAGCATCTCGGCGACGGCCACGAGATCCGCGGCGTGCTGCTCCATGCCGTACGGTCCGGGCGCGTCGGCGCTGCCGCCGCGTCCGCGCAGGTCGACCGCGACCAACTGCCAGTCCGACGGCAGTGACCGAGCCACCGTCAGCCAGGACATCCCGGACGCGGTGATGCCATGCGCGGCCAGCACAGTACGTTGGCCTGACCCGAATCGCAACGCCCGCAGCGTGCCGCCAGCGACGGCGAAGTCGAGTGCCTCCATGCGTCATCCTTTCGGTTGGGCCCCGAGAATCCATCATGCGAAACCGACATAGGCATCAGCCACCTGGTCCCGCGTATAAGGCTGGTCCGACCCGAAGCAGTTGGCGACGCGCAGGCCCATGGAGCCGATCGCGATCGAAGCGAGGCCGGCATCGTCAACGGTGAAGAGCCCACGGTTGTCGCCGACCTGCAGCAGCATCGCGCGGGACTGCTCGCGAAGGGCCAACGCTGGCCCGGCCGCCTCCGGACTGAGGGCATGCAGCTCGGCATTGGCAACGAGCGCGAGCAGCCAGTAGTCGGCATGGCTCTCTACGTGGGCCCGCACGTGAGCCGTCGCGGCTCCCACCTCAGCGCCGTCACCGCGGATGCCTCCAGATGGCCGGCAAGCAAACGATCGGTTGACACCATAGCGCACTAGCAGCCATAGCATGCAAGGTGATCTGCCAGCCAACCGATCGATTGGTTAACGCAATGGTACGGCGCGACCGCCGAGGTCAAACGGCACGACCATCTACAACACCACCCTCTACTTTGGACCTGATAGCTCCCTGCTTGGCAAGCACCGCAAGCTGATGCCCACCGGCTCCGAACGCACCGTCTGGGGCATGGGCGACGGTTCCACGCTCCCCGTGATCGCCACACCCTTCGGGCGCCTGTCTGGCCTGACGTGCTGGGAGAACTACATGCCTCTGGCGCGCTTCTACCTCTACGCGCAGGGCGTGGAAATCTGGGCCGCCCCGACGCTCGCCCGGGGCGACGGATGGATCGCAACGATGACGCACCTCGCGCGTGAAGGCCGGTGCTACGTCATTGGTGTCAACCCGTGCCTGCGCGTCGACCAGATTCCATCGGACTTCCCCGATCGGGAACAGGTCTGGCGTCCCGAACGCGATGGGGAGTGGGTCGAGCCGGGCAACAACGTCATCGTCGACCCCAGCGGCGTGGTGCTGGCTGGGCCCGCCCGCGAAGAGGAGACCATCCTGGTTGCCGACATCGACCTCAGAACGGTCCACGCCACACGGCGTTTGTTCGACCCGGTTGGTCACTACCACCGACCAGACATCTTCCGGCTTCATGTGGACACGCGGTCGCGCACGCCCGTCGTGGTCGGACCTAACCGCGAGGATGAGGTCCCTGACGTAGATCCGTGACCGGTCGCGACCCCCGCACCCGACCGGTCACGGCTTCGGCCGCTCAGTTTACGGACGATGCGCTCACGACAGAGTCGACCGTCGCGATGCCGTTCACGACGATCCGCACGTCGCCCGGGCGGTGGCCGCCGCGCACCGCGCTGACGACCGTGCCGATCTTGCCGACCAGCGACTGACCTCGCACCACTGCCTCGCTCCGAGCATCGATCCGCTTGCCGACGTTAGTGGTTATCCGCAACCCGGGCGCCTGCGTTAACGCGTTTTCTACGCGGCTATGACGCGACGTACGTCCGCGTTGGTCAGGGCTGGAAGCGATAACCCATGCCCGGCTCGGTGATGAGGTGCTTGGGACGGGCCGGATCCACCTCGAGCTTGCGGCGCAGGTGGGTCATGTACTGGCGGAGGTAGTGGGTTTCGTTGAGGTAGGTAGGCCCCCACACCTCCTGCAACAGCCGCCGTTGGCCGATCAGCATGCCGGGATTGCGTAGCAGCACCTCCAGCAATTGCCATTCGGTACGGGTGAGGTGGATCGTGTCGGCCGGGTCGTCGATGGCCTGGATCGTGTGGTTGTGCAGGTCCACCCGGAACCGTCCAATGTCGACAGCCGTGAGTGGCTCAGGGTCGGCCCGACGCCGAGTCACCGCGCGGACGCGCGCGAGCAGCTCTTCCAGGCTGAACGGCTTGGTGACATAGTCGTCGGCCCCCGCGTCGAGAGCGTCCACCTTGTCGTGGCTGTCGGCCCGCCCCGACAGCACGACAATCGGTACCGGCGTCCAGGTACGCAGCTGGCGGATCACATCCGCGCCGTCCATGTCCGGCAGACCGAGGTCGAGCAGCACGAGGTCGGGCCGGTCCCCTTTGGCGGCGCGCAGTGCGGCCGCGCCGTCGGCCGCCGTCGAGACGTCATAGTGGCGAGCCTGCAGGTTGATCCGCAATGCACGCAACAGCTGCGGTTCGTCGTCCACGATGAGGATGCGGGTCATTCGGCGGCTTCCGCGCGCGGTCCGTGGACCCGGCCATAGTTGGCGATGCGCTCGAGAATGGCTGGGTCGGCGAGCTCGTCCGTGTCTCGCGTCGTGGGGACATCGACAGCTGGCAGCGCCAGCGTCATCGTAAGGCCCCCGCCCGGGGTATTGTCGGGCCGGAGTGTTCCGCCCATCGCCTCGGCCAGACCCCGCGAGAGAGCCAACCCGAGGCCGACTCCGGTCTCGTTGTCACGGTCGCCGAGACGTTGGAAGGGAAGGAACACGCGCTCCCGGTCGGCCTCGGGAATGCCCGGGCCGCGGTCGATCACGCGGACCTCGACCATGCCACTGTGCTCGCTGACCGTGACCGTCGGCGCATGTCCAATTGGGCTGTAGCGGATGGCGTTGACGAGCAGGTTGACGAGGATACGTTCGAGCAGGGCGGGATCCGCCCGTACGTCGGCGATCTCATCGGGCACGTGAACAGTCACGTCGCGTGCCGGCTCGCCGATGTCGTCGATCGCGCGCGGGATCGCTTCCACGACACTGATCAAGTGCGAATGAACGCCGAGGGCACCTGCCTGCAGCCGGCTCATGTCCAGCAGGTTTTCGACCAGGCGGATGAGCTTGTCCAGGGACTCCTCCGCGGTAGCCAGGAGTTCCTCACGGTCGGCGGCGGAGAACGCCACATCGGGCGTGCGTAGGCTCGTGATGGCCGCCTTCGCCGATGACAGCGGCGTTCGCAGGTCATGACTGACCGCGGAGAGCAGCGCGCTGCGCATCTTGTCGGCCGCGCTCAGTTCCGTCGCGGTTGCGGCCTGATCGGCAAGGCGCTCCTGCTTCAGCGCGACCGCGGCCTGTGCCGCGAAGGCTTCGACCACGCGACGATCACGGGCGTCGAGTATGCGTCCACAGAGGACGAGGCTGAGCTCGTCATCGACCGGGACATCCACATCGGCATCGTGCGGGCTGGGGCACGGCGTGCCGCCCGCGTTAGCCACGATCCGCCAGGCGCTCGGGTCGCGATGAGTATCCGGGGTTGTCGGAGAGCCTGGACGGCGTTCCAGCAGAGACACCGTGGTGAGGCCGAAGGTCTCGCGGACCTGTTCCAGTAGGGCCATCAGCGGCCGCTCACCTCGGAGGACGCTGCCGGCCACTGTGGACAGGGTTTCGGCCTCCGCGCGGGCACGGGCGGCCTCCACTGTTCGCCGGGCGGCCAGATCGACGACCGCGCTGACCCCAACAGCCACCAGGAGGAAGACGAACAGGGCCAGGAGATTCTCGCCTTCCGCGACCGTGAAGCGGTAAAGCGGCGGAGTGAAGTAGTAATTGAGCAGCCCGAATCCGACGACGGCCGCGGTCAGTGCCGGATACAGTCCGCCGACGAGCGCCACCAGGACGACGAAGCCGAAGAACAACATGATGTCGGTGTTGAGCCCGAGCTGTTCTCGGGCCGCGGCGAGTCCGACGGTGAGCAACGGAAGGCCGAGCGCGGTCAATAGGAAGCCGGCGAGCCGCCGACCGGTGGTCAGGCCGCGGGTAAGCTTCGGACGTGCCCATCCGCGTTTGACCTCCGCGTGGGTGACCAGATGCACGTCGATCGATCCCGACTCGGCGGTGGTGGTGACGCCGACCCCACGGGAGAAGAGCTGCGCGAAGCGGCCACGCCGGCTCGCACCGAGCACGAGTTGAGTTGCGTTCACGGCGCGCGCGAAGTCGAGCAGAGCAGACGGTATGTCGGTGCCGGTGACCTGGTGGTAGGTCCCGCCCAGACTCTCCACCAGCACCCGCTGGTGAGCGAGGTTGGCGGGGTCGGCGCCGGCGAGCCCGTCGCTGCGGGTGACGTGGACGGCCATGAGGTCGGCGCCCTTGGTGCGGGCGGCGACCCGGGCTCCCCGGCGAATCAGGGTGTCGCCCTCGGGACCCCCGGTCAGCGCGACGACGACGCGTTCCCGCGCCTCCCATGTGTGGTCGATGTGATGCTCGGCCCGATAACGGTCGAGTTGGTCGTCGACCTTGTCCGCCAGCCAGAGCAGCGCAAGCTCGCGTAGCGCGGTGAGATTACCGATCCGGAAGTAGTTCCCGAGCGCGGCATCGACCTTCTCGGGCTTATAGATGTTTCCGTGTGCCATCCGGCGTCGCAACGCCTCCGGCGTCATGTCGACGAGCTCGACCTGCTCCGCCCGGCGGACCACCTCATCGGGCACGGTCTCCCGCTGCGGCACGCCGGTGATCTCCCGCACGACGTCGTTAAGCGACTCGAGGTGCTGGATGTTGACCGTCGTCAGCACCGTGATGCCGGCGTCGAGCAGCTCCTCGATGTCCTCCCAGCGTTTGGTGTTACGGGAGCCGGGCACGTTCGTGTGGGCCAGCTCGTCGACGAGCGCGACGGCCGGTGCTCGGGCGAGCACCGCGTCCACGTCCATCTCGGTGAAGTTCGCGCCGCGATACTGCATCTCCCGGCGCGGCACAACGTCGAGATCGGTGAGCAGGGCCTCGGTGATCGGCCGGTTGTGCGTCTCGACGAAACCGACCACGACGTCGGTTCCGCGCGACTTGCGTCGCCGGCCCTCCTCGAGCATCTTGTACGTCTTGCCGACGCCGGGAGCGGCCCCGAGGTAGACGCGAAGTTGTCCGCGGGCCATCTTCACTCCTTCCTCGGTGCCGCCCTCGCTCAACTGTGGTAGGGGTACCGTTCGTCGAGCTCCAGGTTGAGTTCGAGAACGTTAACCGCCGGCTCGCCCATGAAGCCGAGGCCCCGGCCCGTCGTGTGCTGGTCGATTAATGCTTGCACGTCGACCAGGTTGATCCCACGCTCCCGGGCGATGCGGCGCGCCTGCAGCGCGGCGTAGGCGGCGCTGATGTGCGGGTCGAGGCCACTGCCGCTGGCGGTGACAGCGTCCGAGGGTACGACCGGCGCCGGTGCGTTACCACGGATCGGCGTGACGACGCCCCGGGAGTAGTCCTCGCCGAAGTTCGCGCACTCGACGTCGATGCCCTCGTAGCTAGCGACGAACGGCGTAGTCGGACAGGCCTCGTTGAGGCTGACCACTCGGGTCGCCGGGCCGGTCACCCCGTCCCGACGGAACACTGCGAGAACCGCCCCGACGCCGTCCGGCGTGCAGAACGGCCTGCCGCCATAGACGCCCTCCAGGTCGCCTACCGCCTTGCTCCGGGAGCAGACCTGGGTGAGCAGACTCTGCTTTCCGCTCTCCGGGTCGGCCGGATCGGGCAGCGTGTCGACGACGCTTTCGGGTCCGAGGTTGCTCGCCGCGGTGGCGGTTGGGTCGTACCCGGCGCCCGCGGCGGACGGTCGGGACTGGAAGTACTGGACGAGCGCGTTGCCGTCCTTGTCGGTGAATGCCTGCCCGATGATGCTGCTGCCCACCGTGGTGCCATTCTGGCTCACCAGTGAGCCGTCGGCGTGGTCGGACAAGCCAGGGATCCGCGCGATGGCAAGCATCGCGAACGGGTAGGCCAGACCGAACACCACCGTGAGCACAAGCAACGTGCGGAGCCCGGCGAGGTGCTGGGAGATCCAATTAGGTACACGCATCACGACATCCCCGGGATGAACTGAATGATGAGATCGATGAGCTTGATGCCGATGAAGGGCGCGATGATGCCGCCGATACCGTAGATCCACAGGTTGCGGCGCAACATCTCCCCCGCACTCGCGGGCTTGTACCGGACGCCGCGCAGGGCGAGCGGGATGAGCGCCACGATGATGAGCGCGTTGAAGATGACCGCCGACAGGATTGCCGAGACGGGACTGTTCAGGCGCATGATGTTCAGCGCGTCCAGGCTCGGGTACACGGCGGCGAACATCGCCGGGATGATGGCGAAGTACTTCGCGATGTCGTTCGCGATGGAGAACGTCGTCAAGGCACCGCGGGTGATGAGCATCTGCTTGCCGATCTCGACGATCTCGATCAGCTTGGTCGGGTCCGAGTCGAGGTCGACCATGTTGCCGGCCTCCTTCGCGGCCGACGTACCCGTGTTCATCGCCACGCCGACATCGGCCTGGGCCAGTGCCGGAGCGTCGTTGGTGCCATCGCCGGTCATCGCGACGAGTTTGCCGCCCTCCTGCTCGCGCCGGATGAGCGCCAGCTTGTCTTCGGGCGTTGCCTCGGCGAGGAAGTCGTCCACGCCGGCCTCGTCCGCGATGGCCTTGGCGGTGAGCGGGTTGTCGCCCGTGATCATCACGGTGCGGATGCCCATCCGCCGCATCTCGTCGAAGCGCTGCCGCATCCCTTGCTTGACGATGTCCTTGAGGTGGATGACGCCCAGGGCGCGGGCCGGCTGGCCTCGCACGTGCTCGGCCACCAGCAGAGGTGTCCCGCCAGTGGCGGAGATGCCGTCGACCAGCGGGCCTACCTGTTCGGACGGATGCCCACCGTTGTCACGCACCCATTTCATCACCGCGGTGGCCGCGCCCTTGCGGACGTGACGGACGGCGCCGTTGCCTAGTGCGAGGTCCACACCGGACATACGCGTCTGCGCCGAGAACGTGACCCACGTGGCGTGATCGAGTTCGCCGGGGTGGCGCTCACGCAGCCCGTGGTTCTGCTTGGCGAAGACCACAATGGAGCGGCCCTCGGGAGTCTCGTCGGCGAGGCTTGCCAACTGCGCCGCACTGGCCAGCTCATCGATTCCAACCCCCGCAACGGGGAGGAACTCGGCGGCCTGCCGATTGCCCAGGGTGATGGTTCCCGTCTTGTCGAGCAGCAGGGTGTTCACGTCGCCGGCCGCCTCGACGGCCCGGCCACTCAGGGCAAGCACGTTGCGCTGCACCAGCCGGTCCAAGCCGGCGATCCCGATCGCAGATAGCAGCGCCCCGATCGTGGTGGGGATCAGGCAGACCAGCAACGACACGAGCACGATGCCGGTCACCCCGTTGTTGTTGATCGCCATCGTGTCTGGCGCCGCCGCCTGGGTCACCTTCGAGAAAATGGCAACCGGTTGCAGCGTCGCAACCGCGAGCAGAAAGATGATGGTCAGCGCCGCGAGCAGGATGTTGAGCGCGATCTCGTTCGGGGTCTTCTGCCGATTGGCGCCCTCGACGAGGGCGATCATGCGGTCGAGGAAGCTCTCGCCCGGCCTCTGTGTGATCTTCACGACGATGCGGTCGGAGAGTACCTTCGTGCCGCCGGTGACCGCGCTGCGGTCGCCGCCGGACTCCCGGATCACCGGCGCCGACTCGCCGGTGATGGCCGACTCGTCGACGGTCGCGATGCCCTCGATAACGTCGCCGTCGCCCGGGATGATCTGTCCCGCCTCGACAACGACGATGTCACCGAGGTTCAGCGTGGTGGCGTGGACGTTCTCTTCCCGGTACGAGTCCGGGCTGGCCCCTTCCTTCCAGCCCAGCAACCGCCGGGCCATCGTGGCCTGCTTCGCCCGACGCAGGGTCTCGGCCTGCGCCTTGCCTCGACCTTCGGCGACCGCCTCGGCGAGGTTGGCGAAGACGACGGTGAGCCAGAGCCAGATGGTTATCAGCCAGGCGAAGGCGCTGGGATTCGCGATCGCCAGGACCGTGGTAAAGACCGAGCCGATCTCCACGATGAACATGACCGGGTTGCGCCACAACGTCATCGGGTTGAGCTTGCGCAGGGCGTCCGGTAACGACGTCCACAACTGCCTGGGGTCCAGCAGCCCACCGGCCACGCGGCGTGGCCCCTGGGGCGCCGGCTTGGCCGGCTGTGGCGTCTCGACTGCAGTGACAGTCATCAGTATTCCTTTACGAAGGTCAGCCCAGGCCTTCGGCCAGCGGGCCGAGGGCGAGAACGGGCAGGAACGTCAGCGCGACGATGATCAAAGTGACCCCAACGAGCATCCCGACGAACAGGGGTTGGTAGGTCTTCAGCGTTCCGGCCGACTCGGGCACGGGCTTCTGACTCGCCAGCGACCCGGCCATGCCCAGCACGAAGATCATGGGCAAGAACCGGCCGAACGCCATGCATAGCCCGAGCGCGGTGTTGTACCAGGTGCCGCTGACCGTCAGCCCCGCGAACGCGGAGCCGTTGTTGTTCGTCGCCGACGTGAACGCGTACAGCACCTCGGACAGCCCGTGGGCGCCGGTGTTGAGCATCCCGGCTCGCCCGACCGGCAGGGCCATCGCCAGCGCGGTGCCGGCGAGGACCACGACCGGCATGGTCAGGAAGTACAGCGACGCGAACTTGACCTCGCGCGCGCCGATCTTCTTGCCGAGGTACTCGGGTGTGCGCCCGACCATCAACCCGGCCACGAACACCGTGATCACGGCAAGGACGAGGATTCCGTACAGGCCGGAACCGGTGCCGCCCGGAGCGACCTCGCCGAGCAACATGTTCACGATCGGGATCGCTCCGCCCAGCGCCGTGTACGAGTCGTGGAAGGAGTCCACCGAGCCCGTTGACGTCAACGTCGTTGAGGCGGCGAACGTGGCGGAGTCGAAGACCCCGAACCGGGCCTCAGTGCCCTCGGTGGCGGCGCCGACCGCTGTTGGCACGGTGCCGTCGTGCAGGCCCTGCAGCACATTGATCGTGATGACGCTGCCTACGGCCATGATCGCCATGGCGGCGAGAATCGCGTATCCGTTGCGGTTGCTGTTGACCATCCGCCCGAACGTGCGGGGCAGCGAGAACGAGATCACCAACAGCAGGAAGATCTCGATCCAGTTAGTCCACGTCGCGGGGTTCTCGAACGGGTGCGAGCTGTTGGCGTTGTAGAAGCCACCGCCGTTTGTGCCCAAATCCTTTATTGCCTCCTGGCTGGCCACAGGGCCGCCGGTGAGGTGCTGGGTCGCCCCGGCCAACGTGGACACGTCGTGCCCCGCGACCAGGTTCTGGGCCGCACCGCCCGCGATGAGGACGATGGCGGCGACGGCGGAGATCGGCAGGAGGACCCGCAGGCAGATGCGGACCAGGTCCACCCAGAAGTTCCCCAACTGGTTGGTCTGCCGGCGGGCGAACCCACGAACCACTGCCACGGCGACCGCGATACCGACGGCGGCGGAGGCGAAGTTCTGTACGGCCAGGCCGGCCATCTGCACCAGATGGCCCATTGTGGACTCGCCGGAGTACCACTGCCAGTTCGTGTTGGTCACGAAGCTGATGGCCGTATTGAACGCGCCGTCCGTGTCCACCGCGGGAAAGCCCAGCGACAGCCACAGGTGGTTCTGCAGCCGCATAAACGCATACAGGAATAGGATCGACACCAGCGAGAAGGCAAGCACGCTGCGGGCATAGACGCCCCACGACTGCTCACCCTCCGGATTCACTCCCATCAGTCGGTAGAAGACCCGTTCCACCCGGAGATGACGCGTGGTCGTCAGCGACCGGTACATGTAGTCGCCAAAAGGCTTGTAGACCACCGCCAGCGCAATGATCAGCGAGGCGATGAAGATAGCGCCGGCCCAGCCACTGCTCATCAGAAACGCTCCGGACGAAGAAGGGCCACGAACAGAAAGATCGTCAAAGCGACGGCGAGCACGAGGCCGGCGATGTTCTCCGCGCTCATAGCCGCTCGACCGCCCTTACCACGAGGGCGAAGATCACGAACATCGCGATCGTCACCACGATGAACACCAGGTCACCCACGAGGACTTCTCTCCTTCTTCCGCACGGTTGGTGTCCGCCGGTCGTCGGGGTTGACGAGCCAGTCGGACGGGACGAAGAGTGGCGGCGGTCGGCGGCGCCAGCGCCGCCAAGCACCCACCCCAAGGCCGGTGGCGGCTGAGCCGACGACCACGAGGAAACGCTATATATCGGGCAAGCCATGCCAGGTCAGAACGCCGCATCTGTTCACCAGGAATCCGCTGATCAGCAGGTAGGCGACCAGCGCGACGAACGCGAGTCCGGCCAGGCTCAGTGCACGCTTGCCGACCCAGAACAGCGCCACGACGATTTGGGATCACCCTCCATAGACCCGCCGAAACCGGGAGGAGCGCCGCGAGCATCACCGAAGCAAGGACGGCGAGTGCACCGAGACCAACCTCGATCCCGGCCGGCGTTGTGTCCTCGTCGGGATAGCGTTCAGCTCGGGGCGATCGAATTGACCCGCGTGCCACGACCCGCCTCCCTGACCTGCTCAACCGACGGCCGGTTCGGCCGCACCCGGCAGTCAATCCGCGAGACGGCGCTCCGGCTACGGTCATTGACACCTTTTCTACGGCCGAAAGCCCTTCTTGACGCGGTTTTCGCGCCCCGGCCGGCGGGTCAGCAGTCGCGTTGTGCCCTCCCGTGAGGCCCGACGCTAGTGTGGTCGGGACGGGAGGCGGGTGTATGAAGATCGCGGTGTTCGGCGCTGGCGGCGTGGGCGGCTACTACGGTGGGCGGCTGGCGTCGAACGGCCACGAGGTACACCTGATCGCCCGGGGCGCGCACCTTGCGGCGATCCGGGGCGATGGCTTGACCGTCCACAGTGTACGAGGGGACTTCGTCGTGAAGGCTCCGGCCACTGACGATCCAGCCGACGTCGGACCATGCGATGTCGTGCTGTTCTGCGTCAAGTCCTACGACACGGCGGATGCCGCGGCCCGCCTGGCCCCGATGCTGCATGAGGATACGGCGGTCGTATCGCTGCAGAACGGCGTCGACAACGAAGACATCATCGCCGGCGCGATCGGCTGGCCTAACGTGGTCGGCGGCGCCTCGTTTATCTTCGCCACCATTGCCGAGCCGGGCGTCATCGACCACACCGGAGGACCGTCGAGCCTGTCCATCGGTGAGTTCGACGGGCATCGGTCGAACCGGGTGGTTGCCCTGGCGGAGGCTTGCAAGGAGGCCGGCATCCCCACCGACATCCCGGCCGACATCCGCGTGGTGCTGTGGGCCAAGTACGCCTTCATCTGCGCCCAGGCGGGGATGACCGCCTGCACCCGGCTGCCGATCGGTGACGTCCGCGCAAGCGAGCCGGCTTGGCGCATGTTTCGGTCCATTGTGGAGGAAGCGGTGGCCGTCGGTCAGGCCGAGGGCGTGCCACTTCCCGACTCTTTGGTCGACTCGCACCTGACCGCGACGGCGGCGCTCGACCCGCGCGGCCGGTCGTCGCTCTACCACGACCTCGTCACCGGGCATCGTATGGAGCTCGAGGCGCTGCACGGTCACCTCACCCGCCTCGGCGCCCAGCACGGCATAGCCACGCCGGCCGCGAGCGCCGTCTATGCCATCCTCAGCCCGTCGGCCGCCAAGGTCGAGCCGTGATCCACTGTGGAGGGTTGTGACCCAGTAGCAACGACAACCAACCTGGCGCCTCAGCACCGCCCATGCTGTCCGCCGCAGGCAGCTCCGAATCGAGACTCCTGCCGGACCGGCCGCGCCGTCGTGGCGAGGCTAGAGCCAGCCGGAGCGGCGGAACACCCGATACAGCACAATCGCGGAGCCGAGCATGATCGTAAGGACGACGGTGTAGCCGTACCGCATCTCAAGCTCGGGCATGTAGATGAAGTTCATGCCGTAGATGCCGGCGATAGCCGTCTGGGTGGCCGCGATGGCTCCGTTGTGACGCGGCTCCTCCAACGGAAAGATCATCTCTTGGGATCCCGGCCCCCGGTGGTCGAGCGACTCGTGCCGCACGAAGGTGCCGATGCGTGGCGTAGACGAGCAGAAGAGCCGAGCCGAGCTGAACCGCGCCGGCCCGTGTGTTCGGCTCGAACACCAGCGTGAGGGTTAGGCCGATGTTCAGCACCGCAATAGCGATGATGAGCGCCAGCGAAGCGCGCGGCTGGACACCACCGCGGTAACGGGCCGTTCGCAAGGGCTGCCGCCGTGGCCGAGGCGGCGAACGTGGCCGCGGCCGCGACCAGCAGGGCGTCTGGCGGCCGCACGTCTCACCTCCGCACGTCACTTCGGCGCCGCCGATACAGGTGTGCTCCCGTTGCAGGCGTGGTCCCGCGCTGCTCAGTCCATCGGGTTGCCAGTGCCCGCGACCGGGTTCACGGTGATGAGCACGATGACCGTGATAATCCAAGCCAGCGCCACCAGTGACACTACCAACGGCAGGCCCCGACTGAGCCGCCGCACCGCAGCGCTGGACGGTGCTGGTTCGACGTCGCCCGTGCCGCGATCAAACGCCGTGCCCACCGAGATAGTCTCGCCCCGTTGCGCCGCAGACGCAAAGAGTCGAGCTGGTGCCGGGATGGTTGCCGCGAGATCTACCGGCTCGTCGGTGGCCCGGCGCAGCCCGATGTGTGGACAGCCCGGCCGTCCCGAGCTGGTGGTGGTCGACCACGCCCACAGCGCGGCCGGTGACGGGGGCCGCAGCGTTCGCTAAGATCACAGTGGCCGTGGACGTGACGACGCAAGGAGGTGAGGCCGCCATGAATAGCAGCCAACCTCCGAGTCCCCGCTGACGCCCGGGCGATTACCTCGCTGACAGCGGGTACGTCGCCAATCCTGGCCGGACGCCGGCCGGCTCGCATTTCACCTTTGCCACCGCAATTCATTTATGCCGTCATTTGTGGAGGCCGCTATGTCCGACCGGCGTTCGCGTGCCCTGACCGCGTCGAAGCGTTTCCTGCGCCGCGCCAACGACCCGCATCCGGCTGGATCGGCGCCGGAGCTGTCCATGGACCCACGCGCCGCGACACTCACCGCCTCAGCAGAGCAGAGCGTCATCAGCTCGGCGGTCTACCGCGACGGGCACCGGGTGGAATCCCCAGCGACCCTTGCCGAGACATACCAGCGACTGCGCGAGTACCCCGACGCAATGGCTTGGATCGGGCTGTACCGACCGGCTGCGGCGCAACTACTGGCCGTCGGCGAAGAGTTCGGACTGCACGAGCTGGCCGTGGAGGACGCCATCGTCGCCCATCAGCGGCCGAAACTGGAACGCTACGGCGACACCTTGTTCGTGGTCCTGCGCGCCGCTCGCTACCTCGATGATGTCGAGGAGGTCGACTTCGGCGAAATCCACGTATTCGTTGGCCGCAATTTCGTGCTCACCGTTCGCCACGGCCAAGCCGGCGATCTCGCCGCCGTACGTCACCGCATGGAGGACGACCCAGACCTCCTGCGCCGAGGCCCCGAAGCCGTGCTGTACGCGATCCTCGACGCCGTGGTGGATGGCTACGCGCCTGTTGTCGCCGGCCTGCAACACGACATCGACGAGATCGAGACCGAAGTGTTTGGGGGCGACCCGAAGGTATCCCGACGCATCTACGAACTGTCTCGCGAGGTCATCGAGTTCCAACGCGCCACCCGCCCGCTGTTGACCATTCTGTCCGGGCTCGCGGCCGGGTTTGACAAGTACGGTACCGACGACGAGCTGCGCCGCTACCTCGCCGATGTTGCCGACCACGCCACCACGGCCGCCGAACGCGTCGACAGCTTCCGCCAGATCCTCGCCGACATCCTCACCCTGAACGCCACCCTGGTGTCCCAGGCCCAGAACGAGGAAGTCAAGCACCTCACCGAGGCCAGGCTATGCACAGAACGAGGAGATCAAGAGGATCTCCGCATGGGCGGCGATCCTCTTCGCCCCCACCCTGATCGGCACCGTGTACGGCATGAACTTTGACCGTATGCCCGAACTACATTGGCTCGTTGGCTACCCGTTCGCGCTCGCCCTGATGGCCGCCGTCTGCGTCGGCCTGTACCTCGTGTTCAAACGCCGCGGCTGGCTGTGATCCTGCTCCCTTACTGCGCCGCGATCGTCGCGGTTGGGCATGGCGGTCGCGACGATGGTCCGCCTGTGGCTGGCTCGACCCAATGTCGCTACGCCAATGACCCAACCAGCCGGTCGCGAGGTCAGCCGCCGCACATTCCGTCGCTCCCTTGGATCTGGAGCCGGCTCAGCAACGCACGCAGTTGCGTCACCTCGGACTCATCCAAATCCGCGAAGATGTCTCGCTCCACATCCGCGATCGCGTTCTCCACCTCGGAGGCGGCCTTGCGGCCGATCTTGGTGATCTCCACAATGTGGCGACGCCGGTCGGCCGGGTCGCGCGTGCGCAATACCAGACGGTCGCGCTCGAGGTCGTTGAGAATCGCGACGACCGCGCTCGGATCGACCGCGAGGGCTTCGATCAGGTGCTGCTGGCTCGTCGCGCCGAGCCGCGCCAGCCGGAGCAGTGTCGAGCCGTGGCGTGGGCCCAGGCCGCTCACGCCGAGGGCGTGGCGCAGCCGCAGGTTCATGATCTGACCGTGGCGGGCCAGGAGGAAACCCAGCCGCTCGGCGGCCGATGCCTGCTCGGTCCCGGGCACCATGGCACGATGCTACCAGTTGAGGTACCGTTCGTTGGCCTGAATCGTTGGCGTACATAAACGATCTGTCGACGTCCAGCAATAGGAGTGCCTCATGTCAGAACAGCCCACCGTGGTCGTCATCGGCGGCGGCTACGGCGGCGTATCCGTCGCGAAGGCTCTTGACGACGTCGCCAACGTGGTCCTCGTCGAGCCCAAGGACGCATTCCAGCACAACATCGCCGCGCTGCGCGGACTCGTCGATCCCGAGTGGACCGCCCGCACCTTTCTGCCGTACGACGCGTTGCTGACCCGTGGCACAGTCATCCGCGACCGGGCAGCGGAGGTCGACCAGCATGGTGCGCTTCTCGCGTCCGGCACGCGCCTGCACGCCGACTACCTGGTGCTCGCCACCGGGTCGACGTACCCATTCCCGGCCAAGACCGACCGAGCGGACTCCGCAGCCGCGATCGCGCACTACCACGAGATGTACGCCAACCTGGCTCTGGCCGAGACGGTGATGCTCGTCGGCGCCGGCGCGGTGGGTCTCGAGCTCGCAGGCGAAATCGCCGCCGCCTGGCCGGACAAGCACATCGTCATGGTCGACGTCGCCGATGAGGTGTTGCCCGGGCGCTTCGACCCCCGGGTGCGCGAGGACATCAACCGTCAGCTCGACGAGCTGAAGGTGACCAGGCTGCTCGGCAGCCCACTCGCAGCCGAGCCGGACACCCAGCCCGGCGACCTGTTGAGCTTCACCGTCGACACCCTCGAAGGCCGATCGATCAGTGCCGATATCTGGTTCCGTTGTTACGGCGTGGCGCCCGTCACCGACTATCTGGCCGGCGATCTCCCCCGCGCCCGCACCGCCGACGGCTACCTCGTCGTGACACCTGAGCTGCTGGTGGACGGCTTCCAGCACGTCTACGCCGTCGGGGACATCGCCTCCCTCGACGTGAACAAGGCAGCCGTGGCGGCCCGCCAAGCGGCGGTCGTCGCGGCGAACATCAGGGCACAGATCGAGGGCAGCGATGAGCGCGCCACCTACGCGGTCGCTCCCCCGTCGATCATCCTTCCGCTGGGACCCTCGGGCGGCGCCGGGCAGTTGGGCACTACCGGCGAGATCATTTCGGCCGAGTACGTCTCGAAGATCAAGGGGACCGACCTGATGATCGACCGGTACGCCGAAATGCTCAACCTTCCGCCAGCCAACCGCTGACCGACGGCGATCGCGGCGGGCCCAGCTCCCAGTTGGTCACCAACTGGGCACTACTTGGGCCAAGAGGTGCCCAGTTGGTGACCAACTGGTTTCCCGCCTGGATCAGGCGTCGCGCAGCCGGAGCACGAGCCCACCGACGATGAGGGCGGCTGCCGCCCACAACGTCAGCACACCGAGCCCGGCCCACGGGGCGATGGGCAGGCCGTCGATGTCCCGGGTGACCTGGATGGCGAGTCCGGCGTCGCTGGGCGCGATCTGCCGTAGGTGCCGCTTCCAGTCGGGATCGGTGACCACGGTAATGAGGATCGGGAAGAGGTAGAGCAGCCCGAGCACGAAACCGATGGCTCCGGCGGAACTGCGCACCGCGGCGGCGACACCGAGACTGAGCAAGGCAATCAACGCCAAATACAACACCGATCCCGCGCCGGCTCGCAGTGAGGGCGCCTCAGCCAGCGAGATGCCGGGACCCGGTAGGAGCATCTGGCCCGCCAGAAGGCTACCGACAACCGCGATGGTGGCGACGACCATCACCGGGCCGGTCACGATGAACGCCTTGGCGACGAGCACCCAGACGCGCCGCGGCATCGCGGAGAGCGTGGGGCCGATGAGGCCGCTACTGTACTCGCCGCCGATCACGGTGACCGCCAGCATGGCCACGACGGCCTGCCCGAGCTGCACCCCGGTAAGGCTGAGCTTTGTCGGATCGGCAATACACGCCGTACAGGACTGACCGCCGACGGCCGCCGCGCCGACCGCAACCGTCGCGACCACAACCGCCGCGAGGAGCCAGGCGGGCCCGCCGACGGTGCGCAGCTTGGTCCACTCGGCGTGCACCGCGTCCCTCATGCGTCCCGCCGCCGCAACAAGTAGCCGGCGATGCCAAGGGCCAACGCGGTCCAGGCGCACAGCACGGCGAACCCGGCCCACGGCGCTAAGGGATAGAACCCGAACGCTGGCGTGTACGCCTGATCAACCTGCGGGTAGGCCCGCAGGCCCTGCTGGACCGCGAACGCCGCGGCCGGCGAAATTCGCAGCACCCACGTCGCCGCCGCAACTGGAAGGACACCCGACACCGTGAACAGGTACGGCAGTACGGTCAATATCAGCGTGGTGGCAATGGCGACGACGCTGCGCCGAAGGATCGTACCAAAGGCAAGGGCGAGGACCGCCGTGACCGCGAGCAGTGCCGCGGTGCCGACGACAATGCGCGCCTCGGTCGCCGACGAGACCTGGACGAGCGAGATTCCGTTGTCCCGCATGACTGTGCTGCTGAGTGGAAGAGCGACCGCGGCCCCGACCAACCCGACGACAAAGGTCAGCCCACCAACGACCGTCGCCTTGGCCGCGAGCACCTGGACGCGTTTCGGACTCGCGGTGAGGGTGGTGCGGATCAGACCCCGACGGTGCTCGGTGGTGATGAACAGCACGGCCACGACCACGAGCACGGTCATCGCCAGAAACGCGCCGACCAGAGTGCGCTCGATGCTGCGCTCGGGCCCGGGCACGACGGGGGCGATGTTCCCCGACCCGGTAACCGTGTACCGGCCGTCGGAGGCGTCGAACCCTCCCGTCGACCGACCGGGTGGGTCGGCGCCCACCACAAGGCCGTTCCAGGTGCCACCTGACGGCACGCCCTGGACGTTGAGGCTGTCGAATGTCGCCGTAGCGTCCGTGGGGAAGGAGTTTGACATGATGCCACCGAGGTGCTGCTCGAACTGTTCGTGAAACGGGGACGCCACAAATAATCCACATTGGACAGTATCGGGTAGCCCGGGAAGCTGGATCGCGGCGATGGGCGTCCACGTTGTACCGTCGCGGGAGGCGTAACCGGTGATGTCGTCGCCGGTCCGGGTCAGCCGCAACCAGCGCGCATCGGCGGGACCAGCGACGTCTTCGGTGTAGTCGTACTGCATCCGGACCCCGTGACCGCCGGTGACCATAACGGCCGCGTAGGCCGAACCCGGCGTGGTTGCGTCCTTGACGATGATTCCCGCTTTGGCCCACGGCTCAGGCGTGCCGGGCGCGGTCGGCCCGTCGTCCAGGAGACTACGTCCCGTGAACGAGGTCACGCGGACCGTCAGGCTGCCATCTCTACCGAGCGGCTGATGGACAAAATAGAAATGATCATTCACCGAGTCACCGTCTGGACTGACCGGGGCGGCGCCGCCTCCCGAACCGGAAGAGCCCTTGCTTCCGGAGGCACCGATCAGGCCGAACAGGACCAGGAGTATCGGCGCGGCCGCGGCTGCGAGCAGCCAGCCGCGCACCGTTCGGAACTTCGTCCACTCCCCCCGTAGCACCGACAATGTCATCGGGCACTCTCCTGAGTGGACGGAGCCTGATTGGATGGGGCCTGATTGGATGGGGCCTGATTGGACGGGGCCCGGAACTCGACCGCCTCGCGGGTCAGCTCCATGTACGCCTCCTCGAGGCTCGCGCGGTGCGCGGACACCTCGGAGAACGGCACCTTTGCGTTGGCCAGCACCGCGACGACGTCAACGGAGGGCAGGCCGGCGACGGTGATGAGTTCTCGGTCGGTGGCCGCGACGACGGCGCCGGCGTTGGCCAACGCGGTCATCGCCTCGGTCCGGGCGTTGGTACGCAGCTGGACCCGGTCCTTCGACGCCGCCGCGATCAGCTCGGCGACGCTCGTATCGGCGACGACCCGACCGCGGCCGACCACGACGAGATGGCCGGCAGTGTCCTGCAGCTCGCTCATCAGATGGCTTGAGACGAGAACCGCCCGTCCCTGCGCGGCCAAGGTGCGCAGGAAACCCCGCATCCACGCGATACCTTCCGGGTCGAGTCCGTTGAAGGGTTCGTCAAGCATGAGCGCCGCCGGATCGCCGAGCAGGGCCGCCGCGACGCCCAAACGCTGCCGCATGCCGAGCGAGTAGCCGCCGGCCTTGCGGCGAGCCACGCTGTCCAGGCCGACCTGGCCGATCACCTCGTCGACCCGGCGCCCGCCCATGCCCTGCGAATGGGCGAGCCACAACAGGTGGTTGCGGCCGGTCCGGGCGGGGTGGAGGGCACCCGCGTCGAGCAACGCGCCGATGTGGTGCAGTGGACGAGGCAACGCGCGATAGGGATGACCACCGACCAGGGCGGTGCCGGCGTCGGCGTGGTCGAGGCCGAGGATCACGCGCATCGTCGTAGACTTTCCGGCGCCGTTCGGACCCACGAACCCGGTCACCTCACCGGATCGCACGGCGAACGTCATGCCGTCCAGGGCGAGCGTCGAGCCGTACCGCTTGTGCACTCCGGTGACCTCAATCGAAGCGTGCATGCGGCAAACCGTAGACATCAGCGGGCGCCGGGTCGTCCCGCCCGGGAGCCATGTTTGGCATCCCTCCCCGGAGGGATGGTGACATCCCTGGCGCTGGTGACGCCAGGTTCCGCCGCCACCACCACAATGGCTGCGTGGGCCTGCGCAATCGGGTGGAGGGCCGGTGGGTCGCCGGGGCCGTGCTCGGCGTCGCCGCGGTGGCGGAGTCGCTCGCCCGACTCGATGCGGATACGACCGTGTCGTATCGGCTATTGCTGTGCCTGCTGGCACTGGCGACCACGGCGCCGTTGGCGCTGGCCAACCCCGTCGTCGACGCGCTCACCATCACGGCAGCGGGCGTGCTGTCGCTGACCGTGTTCGACATGGTGACCGTCGCGGGCGTCGTCGCCGGGATCTTCGTCGCGTTCCGTTGTGGTCGTACCACGACCTTTCCGGTCGTCGCGGTGGCACTCGGAGTCCCCTACCTCGTGGTGGCAATGACCGGCACGTCGCAGCCCACATCGGGCTTGCTGAGCGCGCTCGTTCCAGTCGGGGCCGGATTGGGCCTCGCGCTACGCGTTCGCCGCGAGGACACCCAGAACCGGGCCGCCCGGCAGGCCATCGCCGGGTCGTTCGTGGAGCACACCGCGCGCGGCGAGCGGGCTCGTATCGCGCGGGAGTTGCACGACGTTGTCGCGCATCACATCTCCATGATCGCGGTGCAGGCCGAGTCGGCCAGACTGACCACACCTGAGATGTCGGCCGCGTCCACACAACGCTTCACCGCGATCGGCGACGCCGCGCGCACCGCCCTGACGGAAATGCGGCGGCTGCTGGGCGTCCTTCGTGAGGACGCCCAGTCCGACGTCGCGCAGCGGCAACCACAGCCCGGACTGCAGCAGCTCAACGATTTGGTCGACGAGGTCCGCGACACGACCGGCGCCGGTACCCGACTGATCCTGCACGGGGCTCCCGTTCCGCTCGATCCTGGCGTCGAACTCGCGGCCTTCCGCATCGTTCAGGAGGCCTTGACCAACTCCCGGCGGCACGCGCCCGGTGCCGCGGTCGATGTCGAACTGCACTACACCACATCAGTGCTGCGGCTGCTGATTCGGGACAACGGACCGGGACCATCCGACGGCGCTCCGGTCGCCGGACATGGCCTGCTGGGCATGCGGGAACGCGCGAGCGCGGTCGGCGGCGAGCTCAGCGCGGGCCCGGCGATCGCCGGCGGCTTCGTGGTCGAGGCCACCCTCCCAGCCGGTACGGAGTTATCCACATGAACGTCCCAACCATCAGAATCGCGTCAACCATCAGAATCGTGGTCGCCGACGACCACGAGATGGTGCGCTCCGGATTCGCCGGCATGCTCGCGACGCAGCCCGACTTCGCCGTCGTCGGCACGGCGGCCGACGGCGCCGAGGCGATCAGAGTCTGCCGCGAGCAGTCACCCGATGTGGTTCTCATGGATGTTCGGATGCCGGGGATGGACGGCATCGAAGCCACTCGCCAGCTCAGCCGAGCGACAAACAGCCCGCGCGTGTTGATCCTCACGACCTTCGATCTCGATGAGTACGTCTATGACGCCATTCGCGCCGGTGCCAGTGGTTTCCTGCTCAAGGACGTCACCGCGGAGCGGCTCTTCGACGCCGTTCGCGTCATCGCGGCCGGCGAGGCGCTTCTCGCGCCAAGCGTCACGCGTCGTTTTATAGAGGAGTTCGCCAGCCTGCGACGCGTCAAGACGGCACCGCCGCCGACGGGCGCCCTCACGCCGCGGGAGACCGAGGTCCTCAAGCTGGTCGCGGAGGGCCTGTCCAACCCGGAGATCGCCGCCCGGCTCACGGTCACCGAGGAGACCGTCAAGACCCACGTCAGCCGGATGCTGTCCAAGCTCGGCCTACGCGACCGTACCCAGGCCGTGGTCTACGCGTACGAGACCGGCCTGGTCGTGGCCGGTCGTCATGAGTCCACATAGGATAGACCCGCATGCCCCAGTAGCGCCTGCCGCAGGTACGACTTGGGCCGGGCGCCGACCAGCGACCCCACCACCTCGCCCTGGTTGAAGACCAGCAGAGTTGGCATCGACAGCACGCCGTACGTGCGGACGACGACGGGATTCTCATCGGCGTCGACGGAGACGATGGCCATGCGGTCGCCGAACTCCTCCGCGAGCTCGGCCAGCACCGGAGCGATCTTAAGGCAGGGCGGACACCAGCCAGCCCAGAAATCAACCACGACCGGTCGATCGCTGGCGAGGACGACATCCGCGAACGTGTCGTCGGTGACCGGAGTCATCATGGCGTCTCCTTGCGTAGTGCGGCGGCTGCCGTGAGTTGGGCGTGCAGCTGCAGCCGTACCGCGGTCAGCCGCTCGAGGCAGGAATCGACCTCGGTGAGCTTGCGTCGCAGGACGGCCACCGAATCCGGGCAGAGATCTCCCGACGGGTTCCCGGCGCGCAAGCACGCGACGAATGGGCGGATGTCATCGATGCCGAAGCCGACCGCGAGCAGGGCGCGGATTTCTTGAATGACGCGCAACTCGGCGTCGTCGTAGAGCCGATAGCCGTTGGGCGTGCGCCGCGCCCGCACGAGTCCGTGCGCTTCGTAGTAGCGCAGCGCGCGGGCGCTCGTGCCCGCACGCTGCGCCAGCTCGCCGATCCGCATGCGACAACGCTAAACGTTGCCGCCGATGTCAAGGCAAGCGCTCAGGCGCGTCAGGCCTTCGCGACGATGTCGACCATCCAGTCGATGCCGAACCGGTCCCTGCAGGCACCGTACTCGTCACCCCACACCTGCTTCTCCAGCGGCATCGATACGGTGCCCGTGCCAGTGAGCTTTTCCCAGTAGCCGCGCAGCTTTTCGTCGTCATCGCCGCTCAGGCTGATCACGATGTTGTTGCCGACCGTCACGTCCTTCATGCCAGCAGGTGTGTCCGAGGCCATGAGGGTGAAACCGTCCTCGTTCTCGAGCTGACCGTGCATGACCTGGTCCGCGTAGTCGACGTCTGGCTGGCCGAACTCGCCGAAGGTGTTCACCGTCAGGTTGCCGCCGAAGACTGACTTGTAGAACTCCAGTGCCTCCCGAGCGTTGCCGGCGAAGCTGATGTATGGGTTGAGACGGGCAGACATTGCCTTCTCCCTTGCGTCGAAATACTTGTCTCGAAATCCTGCGCCTCACCGCAGGCTAGGCCACCCCGTGCTTGATCACCCGAGTTCCGGGCCTGAGACTCGCCGCTATTCGGGGCGGTGGCAGACCGCCTCGACGTTGTTGCCGTCGGGGTCGCGGACATAGGCGCCGAAGTACGTCTCGTGGTACTCGGGCCGCAGCCGTGGCTCGTGCAGCACCTCCGCGCCGCCAGCGACCGCGGCGTCGAAGAACGCCTGCACCGCCGCGCGAGTGGGAGCGGTGAAGGCGAGGTGCATCTCACGAGCCGACCCCTCTGTCGTGACCGGCCCGAGCCAGAAGTCGGGACCTTCCGTGCCGTAGCCGACGACCTCTCCGAAGTCCATGAGCCGCTTTCCACCCACTGCGGCCAGCACCGCGTCGTAGAACGTCGCGCTTGCCGCGACATCACGAACCTGGATGGAGACATGATCGATCACGAGAACCTCCGGCCGTACGGTTTGATGTGTCGCCGCCCATCATGCGCCCTGCCTCTGACACGCTGCCTCCGGCACGAAGCGGCGCAACGCTACCGAACGGTGGCGGGTCGGTCCCAGAGGATCGCCTGGGTGCACCGATACACGGAGAGTCGGCGACCTGTCTCCTCGTTGGTCAGCACGCAGTCCCAGACCTGCGTCGTGCGACCTAGATGCACCGGGGTTGCCTCGGCGAGGACCACCGTCCCGCATCGAGCCGAGGTAGTTCGTCTTGAGCTCGGTCGTCAACATTCCGCTCGCTCCGGCTGGCAGGTTGAGCACCGTGCCCCAGCCGGCAAGTGAGTCGGCGATGCTCACCTGAATGCCGCCGTGTAGGTAGCCGTGCGGGCCAAGCATCTCCCGACGGAGCTTCACGCGGGCGGTGACCCGCCTCTTGTCGACGGTTACGAGTTGCATGCCCAGCCAACCCGGCAGGTAGTCGCGGCCGAAGTCTTCTATGTCAGCGGCCGAGAGGCCGCGGAGGCCGGGGTATGCGGGCACGGGAACGATCGTCGTCTTCATGGACTCGATGGTCAGGCCCGGATAGCCCGGTCACGTGGTAGGACGACACAGAACCGGTGATCGGTCCCACGCCGATTTCCTGATCGAGGCGATTGAGGCGCGCGATCTCGGTCAGCAGGTACCGCTGCTCCGGCCGGCTACGGGTACCGCTCGCCGCTGCTCGCAACTGCTCGACCGCGGTGTCCCGATCGCCGGCCATCTCCAGAAGATATCCCCGGACCGCGGCCAGCCGGTAGTGGCCGGCGATGCGCTCGTCGAGCGACTTCAGCAACGCGAGCCCGGCTCGGGGACCGTCCACCATGGCCAGTGCGACCGCACGGTTGAGGGTCACCATCGGGTTGCTCTGAATCCGCTCGAGGACGCCATAGAGGGCGAGGATCTGTGGCCAGTCGGTCTCTTCGGCCTTCGCCGCCTCGTCGTGGACCGCCGCGATCGCCGCCTGCAACTGGTACGGCCCGACGGAGCCCTTGCGCAATGCGGCGCTGACCAGCTCGACCCCGTCATCGATCGCGGCCCGGTCCCAGCGGCTACGGTCCTGCTCCGGCAACGGAATCAGCTCACCGTGCCGGCCCGTGCGAGCGTCCCGCCGGGCATCGGTGAGCACCATCAAGGCGAGCAGACCGGCCACCTCGGGCTCGTCCGGCAGCAGCCGATGTACCTCGCGGGCCAGCCGGATCGCCTCGTGCGACAGGTCGGTCCGGACCAGATCGTCGCTGTCACTGCTCGCGTAGCCCTCGCTGAAGATCAGGTACAGCACGTGCAGTACGGCGTCGAGCCGGACCCGCCAGTCCTCCCGGCCGGGCGTCCGAAACGGCACCCCCGAGCTGTGGATGCGCTGCTTGGCCCGGCTGATGCGTTGTGCCATCGTCGCCTCCGGGACGAGGAACGCGGCCGCAATTTCGGCGGTGCTCAAGCCGCCGACCGCCCGCAGCGTCAGCGCGATCGCCGAGGCCGGCGTCAGCGCGGGATGGCAACACAGAAAGAGCAAGACCAGTGTGTCGTCGCCGCCGCCCGCATGGGCGTCGGCGGCCGGAACGATCGGCGACTCGAGCTCAAAGCTGACCTCTTCACGGCGGCGCCGGGCGTGGTCGCTGCGCCACATGTTGATGAGCCGGCGGGAGGCCACCGACACGAGCCACGGCTCGGGACTATCGGGAAGACCCTGTTCGGGCCATTGCAGTGCGGCGGCGAGCAACGCCTCCTGGACCGCGTCCTCCGCCGTGTCGAAGTCACGATACTTTCTCGCGACCGCGCCAAGGACCCGCGGTGCGAGTTGGCGCAGCAGGCCCTCGATCGACGGCTCGGCCACGATGGATCACGAATCCGCCGGCGGCGGGCCCATGATCGGACGTACCTCAATTGGAATCCCGAGGGGCTCGCCGCCGACCCCTGGGGCCGAGGACGCCTTGGCCGCAATCTCGTACGCGCGCTCCGGGGTGTCGACGTCGATGATCCAGAAGCCGATGAGGAACTCCTTCGATTCCGGGAACGGGCCGTCCGTCACGGCCGGCGCGCCCTTGCCATCGGAGCGGACGATCCGCGCCTGGTCAGGGAAGGTCAGTCCCTCGTTGAAGACCATCTCGCCGGCCTCGCGAAGTTCCTTGTCGAACTCATGCTGGAACTCGATGTGGTTCTTCACGTCCTCGGGCGACCAGCTCAGAATGCCCTGGGCCAAGTCCCGGCCGGTGTGCATCATCAGCATGTACTTCATTCCCGCTCCTTGATCTACACGCCCGTGTAGCGCCTCGTCCGGTAGTCACCGCCGGCGGGCGCCGATCGACATCCGCCGCCACCGTACTTCGTCCGGACTCACGCGCCACCTGTCGCAACGATCCGGTGCACCGGCGACCTTGGCGGAATGCGCGCGGTTAGAGATCGAATCACGCCGATTTCGCCAAGATCGGCGCGTCTCCACAGTGGAGCTGCGACGGCTCCGCGGGTGTGCTGGCCGGCTAGGCGGGCCAGTCGCCGGTTGCCTTCCGCACGCCGGCCGCGCCGGCGCGGTCCACCGCGGCCTTGACCAAGGCGAAGATGGCTCCCTGCAGGGCAGCGGCGAGCAGGATCTCACTCCAGCCGCGATCCTCGTCGATCGCGGCCGGAGCGTCATCTTCCAGCGCGATCCGGCGCCAGACTTGCTTGAACAGCATGCCGGAGACTGCCCCGGCGACCATACCGAGGACGATACCGACCGGCTTGTAGGCAACCTTCGCGGCGAGCTTGCTCATGGACGCCGCCGGACTGCCAGGTAGATCACCAGGCCGACGAGTGCGCCGATCGTTGCACCGACGGCCACTCGCGCCGATCGACCGGCGCCTGCCTCCTCAAGGGAGTCACGCGCCGTCGTGGCACCGACGCGTAGCTTGCGCTTGAGCCCGTACCTCGCCTCGCTGATGGCGTCCCGGGCCCGCGCCTTGACGTCGGTCTTAGCCGCCAACGCCGCGATCGTGTCGCCGAGGTTCGCTCGAACCTGCTCGATCTCTGCCCGCAACACGGCGGGGTCGGTGGGTGTCTGCGCGCTCATGACCGTCGACCGTCCCGGAAGGCGTCCTTGACCACCTGAACGTCGGCCTTGATCCTGTCCGCGGTCTCGGTCGGCACGGCCGGAGTCGCCGAATCGATCTTCCGCTTGCCGACGAACGCGGCGAGAGCGGCCGCCACGAGTACCACGGCCAGCACCACGAGGACGGCGAGCCACAATGGCCACACCAGGTCGAGGACGACGACGGCGAGAGCGAGGAACACCCCGAATCCGTAGATGGCGAGCACGCCCGCGGCGCCCAGCAGACCACCGCCCAGGCCCACCCGTTTGCCCTTCTCCATCAGCTCCGCTCGGCCGAGGGCGAGCTCGTCGCGGACCAGTGTGGAAATCTGCGACGCGGCCTGACTCACGAGTTCGGCCGTCGAGGCGCCGTTCGGCCTCGAGGCCTGCTGACCGTTCGGCCTAGAGGTCTGCTGATCGGATACCACGGCGACCCTTTCGCTTTCCCGGCGCCAAGCCTTCTGCCTGTATCGGAGCCTGCTGCCAGTATCGGACGCCGACGTGCCACGAATCCGGCGTTTGTGGCTTGTCGTCGGGTTGTCCGCCATCCGTTCCTCGACTACCCGCCATCGCGTGTGGTGAACCACGCGTGTGTCCGGCCAGCCACGCGGGTAGACCACGAGGATGCGAAGCAAGGATGTCTACCGGCTGCTGGACACCGATTCGGTCGCCCAGGAGCTGCTCAACGCGGCGTTTCCGGCTCGGCTGGCCTATGTCGGGCTCGACGGCGCACCGCGGGCCATACCGATCGGCTTTGGCTACGACGGCAAGCATCTCAACGCCTTCACGGTGCCGATATCACCGAAGGTGGCGGCGATCAGAGCACACCCCCAGGTCGCTCTGACCGTGGATACCGACAGCTTCCCGCCGCACGTGTTGATGGTGCGCGGAACCGCCTCAGTCACGGTGGAGGCTGGCGTGCCCGATGAGTACGTCGAGGCTTCCCGGCGGTTCATACCGGCGGAGATGTTCGCCGGGTGGGAGCAACAGGTGCGTGACTTGTACGACGAGATGGCCCGGATCGCGATCACGCCCACCTGGGCCAAGGTGCTCGACTTCGAAACCCGAGCGCCGGCCGCGGTGGCTCGTCTGGCCCGAGAAAAGAGCTCGGCGTCGTGACGGTGCGTCCGTCGCGGTCAGCCCGCTTCCTGGGTCGCCTTCACGGTCTGGATGCCCCGCTCCATCACGTCCGCCATCCGTCCGGCCAACTCATGCGGCAGGAAGTCGGCGACCCACACGAACCGCGTGCGTCGAGCACCGTCGGCGAAGACCTGAGCGGAGGCGTTGTGATGGCGGTACGGCCCATCGGTCACCGTCCATACCAGACGGCGGGCGTTGTCGTCGAGGTCGACGAGCACCTCACGTACGGTGATCCCGTTGAAGAACGTGACGAGGCGATCGTCGCCGTCGAGTTGGGTCTCGACGACGAACCCGGGGACGAGGCGGGTTGCGGAAACCTCCAATCCCTCAGGGCCGCCCACACGTCGTCGGGATCCGCCTGGATAACGACCTCTTTGCGCACTGATGCCATGGCCAGTTCCGACGCCTCGGGTATGACATACCGACGATGTTGGTGGCTGAAGGCCAACGTCCACAAGGGACGGTACGAAGACTCATCGCCCAAATAGCACGTTTAGTCACACCAAAAGGGGGCATTTGCCCCTTATGGCAGGGCGGGAGGAACGACCCGGCCCGGTGGGACCCGATGGGTGGCCGCGCAGTCCGACAAAGCTTCTCGCGCGGAGTTGGCGCGATATCCTGCGGCGCACGGTCAAGGAGTTCCAGGAGGACGGGCTGACCGATTGGGCCGCGGCGCTGACGTACTACGGCGTTCTTTCGATCTTTCCCGGCCTGATCGTCCTGATCGCGGTGCTCGGTCTGCTCAGCCAACACGCCACTGACCAGGTGCAGGAAACACTCTCCGCACTTGCGCCCGGGCAGGTCGGAGACATCCTCAACGGAGCGATCGACGGGGTCCAGGGCAGCCGAGGTAGCGCTGGCGCCGCGGCGCTTTTTGGCGTTGTTGTCGCATTCTGGTCGGCCTCTGGCTACATCGCCGCGTTCATGCGGGCGTCGAACGCGATCTACGACGTGCCGGAGGGCCGGCCGATCTTGAAGAAGCTCCCGCTTCGCATAGGACTGACGGCCCTCCTCGGCGGGATGCTCGTCCTGAGCGCCGTCATCGTGATCTTCACCGGTGACGTGGCACAACGATTCGGCGAACTGCTCGGGATCGGCAGTACGAGTGTGGCGATCTGGAGCGTCGCGAAGTGGCCGGTTCTGCTCGTCCTGGTCAGCCTGATGCTCGCCCTGCTGTACTGGTTCTCGCCCAACGCGCGACAGGGCGGTTTCCGCTGGGTGACGCCCGGCGGGCTCTTCGCCGTCGTGCTGTGGCTGATCGTCTCTGGTGGGTTCGCCGTCTACGCCGGCAACTTCGCGTCGTACAACAAGACCTACGGCGCGTTGGCTGGCGCGGTGGTGTTCCTCGTCTGGCTCTGGCTCACGAACATCGCCATCCTGGCCGGCGCCGAGCTCGACGCCGAGCTCGAACGAAGCCGAGTGATCGCCGCCGGGCAAACTCCTCGCCGATCTTGAAGAAATACGCCAGCATAGAGATCGAACTACGCGTATTTCTGTCGGGTGGCCCGGGGGAATTGCACCCCCGGGCTCCCACAGAACGGAGCGTGACAGTCTCCCGTCACTCCGCTCTTCTCACCGGAATCCGGCGAAGGTGCGCACCCACCGCCAGTGCGTGAACAGGCCGGGGTCTCGATCGACGACTCCGGACCACCATGCGGTGAACCGTCGGTAGGAGTGCAGCCGCTTGTACTTTCTGCCCGCCCAACGCATCAGGTAGGTGTTGACGCGCTGCAGAAGGGGATAGAGCTGCGACCGGTGGAACCGACCGTAGTAGTTCATCCAGCCAGCCACGATCGGATTGATCCACTCGGCTAGCTCGTTCAAGCTGAGTCCTGTGTGCAGGTGGATTCGCCATCGGCGTATCTCCTGGCCCATCTTCGCCATCGCTTGCGGACTGACCGCGGGAGTGAAGCCCAGGACGGGCGTGCCTTCCCGGCGCCTCACTTGGCGCGGCCGAAACGTGTACCCGAGGAACGTGAACGACGTCAGCTCGTGCGAGCCGCGTCGCGTCCGGTCCTTGCAGTACACGATCTTTGTCTTGTCCGGGTGTAGCCGAAGCCCCACCTGGACCATCCTGTCCGCCAGCGCAGCCAGCACCTCACGGGCTTGCCGCTCGGTCACACAGTGCACCACCGGGAGAGTCGGCGGCGGGAGTTGCACCCGCCGCCGCTCGCAGAACCCGGCGTGAACCTCTCGACTCACCGGGCTCCCATCGTCCAGCCGTCAGGTTTGAGGCCGAGGCGCCAGTGGGCGAACAGTCGTGGCGATCGCCGAGAGGCTTCCGCCAGTAGTTCGCCCGCTCGTTTCTCGCGTCGGCGCAGCCGTTTGTACTTGCGCATGGCCCAGCGCACCAGATGATCGTTGATGCGCCGTAGGAGGGGATACAACATGGACTTGTAGAAGCGTCCGTAGTAGTTGATCCAACCTTGCACGATGCTGTTGAACATGCGTGCCAGGTCGCCGAGGGACTTGTCACTGCGCCTTGCGATGTGCCAGGACCGGATCTCCCGACCCATCGCCTTGATCGCGTCCTTGCTGACCGCGGGCAGGAAGTTCACGAAGTGCTTGCCCCACCTGTTCTTGGCCAGCCGTGGACGAAACGTATACCCCAGAAACGTGAACGACGTGACCTCATGATCGCCACGCCGGTCAGCGTCCTTGCAATACACGATGCGCGTCTTGTCCGGATGAAGCTCCAGACCGACCTGCACCAACCGGGCCGCGAGGGCATCCCGCACCTGGCGGGCCTGCTCCTCGCTCGCGCAGTGGATCACCGCGTCATCGCAGTAGCGTTCGAACGTGACGGCCGGAAACATCCGGGCCAGCCACATGTCGAACGCGTAGTGCAAATAGAGGTTCGCCAAAACTGGTGAGATCGCCGATCCCTGTGGGGTACCACGATCCCGGGGCGCCAAGGTGCCATCCGGCTGCTGCAGCGGGGCTTGTAGCCACCGCGTGACATACAGCAAGATCCACCTCTGGTCGGTATGCCTGGCGACCGCCTTGAGCATCAGAGAATGATCAACGCTGTCGAAGAACGCCCGGACGTCAAGATCTATCACCCAGTCGCTTCGCCAGCACCGCTCCCGGCACCTGCCCACCGCGTCCAACGCGGAGCGGCCCGGACGGTAGCCATAGGAGTCGGGGTGGAAGATGGGCTCCACTTCCCGCTCCAGATACATGGCCGCGACCGTCTGGGCGATCCGATCGTCCACAGTGGGCACACCGAGAATTCTTGATCCTCCGCTTGCCTTCGGTATCGCCACGGCCTTCACCGGCGGCGGGAAGTACGAGCCCGATGACATGCGATTCCACAGCTTGAACAGGTTGTTCTTCAGGTTCTGCTCGTACTGCTCGATCGTCACCGCGTCGACTCCGGCCGCACCCTTGTTGGCCTTGACCCTCAGATACGCCTCCCAGACCACCCGCTTGGAGATCTCAAACGGTTTGACCCGCGACTTCGATTCGCTCACCTGGCTCCTTCCGAGCACCTCGGTTGACCACCAAACGAATCAGGACAACCCGCCCCCTTCGCTTCACCCCCATTACAGGGGTCTCATCGCTACTACAAGGCGGTCCGCCCCGCTGCCCCGCATCGGTACTCTCCCCCTTGCAGTTTCAGCTGCTTGGAGTTCTCCCTTGCGCCGACCGCCGTCAACACGCGGCCGACCACATCGAGGCGAGCGGTTCCCACGTTCCGTACCGGAGCCTGAACCGAGCTCGCGCCACCTCTGCGCCGGACAACCACCTGGCCAGGAATGCAGGCACCCGCCAGATTCGTCCCAGGGCAACAACTGGACCCTGGTTTCGGTCGTCGTCGATACGCTTTCGACGTTTCATCAGTGGTTCACTCACGTTCGCCTTCTCGGCTCACACCTGACGCCATCACGGGCGCCTTTTCCGCAACGCTCACCACCCCGGCTCATTCACCGACGCAGCTTGCGGTGGTTTGAGACCTCCCCCTGCGTGGGCGGTCCCGGAGGGCCCACCTCCATCACCGGTACAGCACCGCATCGAAGCTCCCGTCCTCTACACCGGAACCTCCTTCAGCGTTCGTGGCACACCATCGTCTGCGTAGCGTTCGAACGACACGGTCGGGAACTCGCGCTCCAGCCAAGTGTCAAACGCGTAGTGCATGAACAGGTTCGCCAGCACCGGCGAGACCGCCGACCCTTGTGGGGTTCCCCGGTCACGCTGCCGCAGGCTCCCGTCGGGCATCTGCATGGGCGCGGTAAGCCACCGCTTCACGTACAGCAGCACCCACGGCTGCTCGGTGGTGTGTTCGCCGCCACCGCCTTGACCATGAGATCGTGATCCACGGAGTCGAAGAACTTGGCCACGTCAAGATCAATGACCCAGTCCTTCTGCCAGCACCGTTGCCGACACTTCGCCAGCGCATCGTGTGCCGAGCGATTCGGCCGGTACCCGTACGAGTCGTCGTGAAAAATCGACTCGGTGCGGGGTTCCAGCGTCAGCGCCGCCACCGTCTGCGCGACCCGGTCGGCCACGGTGGGTACCCCGAGGACGCGTGTCCCACCGCCGTTCGGTTTCGGTATCTCCACCGCCTTGATCGGGGGCGGAAAGTAGGTCCCCGACGACATCCGATTCCAGATCTTGTAGAGGTTGTTCCTCAGATCGGACTCAAACGCCGCCATCGACTGCCCGTCCACCCCCGCTGCGCCCTTGTTCGCCCGGACTCGCTCGTACGCCTCCCACACCAGCAGCTTCGGTATGGCAAACGACTTCTCCGCTGACCTGACTTGCCCACTCGTCTCCTCCCGGGACTGTCGCCCCGGTTGCTCGTGCGAACAACTCGTCGATGAGCCGGCCCCTTCGCTCCACCCCCATTACAGGAGCTTCGCCACTACTACGAGCCGGTCCGCCAGCGCGCCACGCGACGGTACTCAGTCCCTACGGTTTCAGCCTCGGGACGCTCCCTCTCGCCACCCAACCGATCCGGGCAGCCTTGTCGTGACGCGCCTTCCCACGTTCCGTACAGGAGCCGCAGACCGGACTCGCGCCGCCTACATGCCGGACACCACCTGGCCAATAGGCGGGCACCCGCCAGGCTCATCCCGGAGACTCTTGGCCTCTCCGGTTTCGATGCCAACTTCGCGTTACGACACGTCAACAGCGGTTCGCTCTCGCTCGCCTTCCCGGTCCCCACCTGACACCTCAACGGATGCCTTTTCCTCATCGCTCACCACGACGGTCATCAACCAACGCAGCATGAGGTGGTTTGACGCCTCCCCCCGCAGGGCGACGCCGAAGGGCCACAGCCTTCATCACCTGCACAGCACCGCATCAGCAAGATCTCCTACAGCGACCTCCTTCTGCGTTCGTGGCACACCCAAGATCACGGGCCCCCGCGGGCATGGCGGCATTCCGTCACGCGGAGGTTTGCGACATCATCGTTCTAGCCGCACCACCTTGCATTTACGTCGGCCGATGAGACGCAAACCGGCACACGACATCGGATTGGAGCTTGCGGACGTTCAAGCACCGCGCGACGCCGGGCTCACCGACTCGCAGATATTCACGATGACCGTCCTGGTCGCGTTGCGTATCGCCTTCGCCTCAGTGAACGACGCACTGGGCGTGTCGCCAGATGCGGGCCTGCAGACGAGCGCACCCGAAGCCGTGCTCGGAGCCGTGACCCGGGGCCGCCCTATGGAAAACGCGGCATCAGCCTAGTCACGGATCACCCACCGGACACACCCGTCACGAACGCCAGCGGTGTAACGCCTGGGCTGGTTTTCGAGCTCGTGGCAGCTCGGCAGCTCGACAGGGATGATCTAGCTCCAATGTGGACGCCCGAGCTTGTTGGCGGAGGAGAGCCCGAACGTGGCAGGCTGTGGGCATGTGCCGAAACATCCGAGTGCTCAACAACTTCGAGCCGCCGGCGACCGCCGACGAGATCGAGGCTGCCGCTGTCCAGTACGTCCGGAAGGTCAGCGGGACGACCCGGCCCTCGGCGTCCAACCAGGCGGCGTTCGCCGAGGCTGTTCGGTCCGTGGCGCGGGCCACGGCCACGCTGCTCGAGACGCTCGTGACCAAGGCCCCCCCACGTGACCGCGAGGTCGAGGCCGAGAAGGCGAAAGCCCGGGCCGCCGAACGCTACGCCCGCAGCTAGTCCGAGGCTCGGCGGCGACGTCGGGCGAGTTCACACCACCTCTCTCCGCGCGTCAGCGCATCGACCCGACGGTCCTCGGTTATCGTCCTGACAGCCTTGGCCACCCGGCCGAACGGGTGTCGCCAGCCGATCGCGGAAGGGTGGGCGCGCGGACGTGACGAGCTGTCGAGACAACGAGCGCCGGCCTCTGGTCGACCGTGACGGCCGATGCGACCTCGCCGACGCCGGACGCCGGATGTCACCACCACGATTCGAGTCCAACGTGGACACATCACCCGCCGACATCGCTGCGCGTGCCGCTGGGCGGATCCTGGCGCACCGGGGCAGGTGATCGTGGAGACGAACAGCGGCGTGTGGCTGGACCGGCGGTTACGCGCGGGTGCCTGCGGCATCTGGTGGTCGGGCGGTACGCCGGGTGGCCAACCGCTGGGCATGCTCCGGCTCGAGCCCGGCCTGGTCGCCCAGCCTGCCGCGCTGGAGCGGGTGGCGGCCGCCGTCGCCGCCGTGCGCGCCGCCAATCCGCCCGGCGTGTTACGCACCACCGAGCTCGTGGTCGACGCGCGTCATGCGTGGCTGGTCGTCGGGACCGTCCCGCGGCCGACCTTGGCCGACGTCCTCGCGGCCTGCGTCGCACTTCCACGCGGAGCCGCGGCCGGCCTGGCGGTGGATGTCGGCAACGCGCTGCGGCAGTTGCACGCGGTTGGCCTGAGCCATGGTGACCTGGCGGCAGACACCGTGATCGTGACGTTGGCCGGCGCGGCCGCGCTGGCCGAGGTCGGGGTGCTGGCAGCCGCGCGCGATGAGCCGGCCGATGTCGGTCGCGACTGCCGCGCCTGGGCCGCGCTCGCTCGCGACCTCGCCGGCACAGCGGACGCGGATCTGCTCGTATCCGCCGCGGCGGTCGCGGAGTCCGGCGACCTCGATACCGCGCTCGGTCGGCTGAGCGCGGCGGCGGCCGATCTGCCCGAGTTCGCGAGCCGCGACGCTCTGGCCGCCCTCATGCCAACCGTCGGCCCGGCGCCGGATGGCGTGCAGTCACGGCGAACATGGGCCGAGACATCCACAATGGACGACGGTGGCACGGCCGTGTCCACCCAGATCGACCACGGCGCGCCGCCGCTGAGCGCGGTCGTGGCCGCGCCCACCCCGCCCGCACCGCGCCGCCGACGCTGGAGCTTGGTGGTTACGGCGGCGGTGCTGGTGCTGCTCGGTGTAGGCGCGGCCGTATGGTGGTTCGTTCTACGCTGACGCGGCGGTGGTCAGATTTCGTCGAAGCCCTCGATGAGGGGGCGCAGGTCGACGTAGGGCCGTGTGCCGCTACCCGGGTTCGGGCTGTTGGCCAGCTTCGCCACGATCTCCGACGCCCGCTCGAGGCTGTCGCATTCCACGATCGTGTACCCGGCGAGCACCTCCTGCGTCTCGGCGAATGGCCCGTCGGTGATGACCGGGACACCGTCCTTCGATGAAAACCGTCGGGTCTGCGCCGGAGCGGCCAGCCCGCGTGCGTCGACGAACTCGCCCGAGTCGACCAGCTCCTGGTTCCAGGCGCCCATGAACTCGTGCATGGCGGCGACGTCCTCCGGCTTCCACGCGGGCTCGTCGGTCGGCTTCCCGGTCATCAGGTCGTACTGGCGCTGCGAGGCGTACAGCATGATCATGTACTTCATCGGTCTCTCCCGTCGTGCCGGCACTTGGTCGTGCCTCTCACCGGAGACGTCGTGGCCGCCGCCCAGATCCGGACACGCCCCCAACAGGATTCTTGCCCACTCGTCACGACGCACGGTTGGCGCGGGCCCAGAGCGCGAGCCAGCCACCGCGGCCAAGCCAGTCGGTGGGCACAGCGAGCGCGGGGTATGGCTCGGACCAGTCAAGCCGTGCGCCGAGCTCCTGGGCGCCGTCGGCGGCGAGGCGCCATGGTCCATCGACATCGTCCAGAGTGGACGCAGGAAAGCCGGGCACGTCGACCTGCCCGGAGTCGGAGACTGGCGTCAATGCCGACGGCGGCGCCGTCGCCGCCGTAGATACGGCGAGCACGAACGCGCAGAGCAGCCCGGTGTTGGCGTGGCGAGGCACGAGTGGCGCGAGTATCGGGTCGGCGGCCCGGGCGAGCCGGCCAAGCGCAGAACGCAGCCGACGCGCGACCACCTCGACCGAGCGCGCCTCGCCGATCGGCGTCACCCGGTCGAGGCGGCGGGGCAGCGCGACCAACGGTCCGTCCTCGAGCAACAGCTCGACCCGCGGATGCCGCTCGCGCAGCGAGCTGTCCAGACCGGCCACCGCCGCCGCCAGCGGGCGGACCGCCGTGGCCCGCCACAGCACTCGAAGCGTGGGCGAACCGTCGACGATCCCGCGCCGCAGTGCAACATCGATATCCGACTGCCGAGCGTGTCGAAGCGCGACGATGCTCGCAATCCCGCCCGGGGCACCAGTGCTGGCCTCGGTGAGTACGGGCAACGCCGCCCGCACGTCCGCAGCCTCCATCGCCTGCTCCGCGAGCCCCGCGAGCGACTCGCTGAGTTCAGCCAGCACCTGCGCCCGTCGATGCGGCCGATGGACGGTGCCATGCGCGCGCGGCGGCCGGGGTTGGGGCAGCCGCGAGCGCGGGATGTACGGCGGCAGGCTGTGCACCCAGGCGTGGACCCGCGTCGCGAGCTCGGCGTCGGGATCGGCATTGAACCGGCCCCACAGCTCACTTACTCGCCAGCCGGTCCGCTCCGGGCACAGCTCGAGATTGGCGAGGAGCCGACCGTCGGGCGCTCGCAACCCGGCGAGGACGCTGCGTCCGCGCATCGCGACCCCGAGGTAGTACGGGCCGGCGATGCAGTTACTCATGTACATACTCCACTCGAGGAGCTGTCGGGAATCGCGCGCGATCTCCAGTCGGACGTCGGTATCGGGCACGGTGATTCCGTCGCGATCGAGAAGCGGCTTTGGTACGGGGAACGAGCCGGTCAACGCCTCGGCCACCACGGTGGACGCCATGAGTCCATCGACCATGTCGCGCCAGGTAGGCGGGCGCCGCGGCGCCTCGGCGCCCAGATCGATCAGACCGGCGGCACCGGCGATCGCGAGCGCTACCGAATCCTCGAGCGGGCGCATCGGCTCGGCTTCGGCGGCGGGCGGGTCGATGTCCACCGAGGGCGCGTGCGTCCCGTACTCGACCGATGCGGCGGGATGCCCGTCGAGTTGGGCCACGGCGTCAGCCAACTCCGCGTACCACAACAGGTCGCCCATGTGTTCCAGTTCCGCCGTCGCACCAGGCTGTTCCAACAGACGCTGGGCCAACGGCTCCGAGTCATGGCACACCATCGGCTGTTGCCACTGCGCCGGCGGCCGGACGTCTGTGTAACCGGCGGCGTCCCGCCACTGGCGAAGGTGTTCACAGGTGCATACCTCGCCTAGCCCATAGACATCGGACGCACCGAACGCGGACAGCAGGTCGCCCACCGCGTCCAGGACGACGACACCGTAGTCGCGGGCCCGAGCCAGCCGCTGTTGGACGAACGAGTCGGTGTCCGGGTCGATCGGCACACCCGAGCGCAGCCGATCGTCAAGCTCACGGACGTAAACCCCGGGTCGGGCAGGCACGTCGGCCAGCTCGGGCCCGGCGACGCTGGCCTCGGTCGTCTCCTCATCGGACATCAGGGCCGGCGCCGTCGCCAGCTGCGACCGGACCTGAGCCAAGCCGTCGGCCAGACCGTGTTCGGCGACTGCCATGGCCGCCCGCACCAGTACGGTCGCGGCCCACGCGTCGTGCATGGCCCGCTGCAGCCAGAACTGCCAGTGCCACACCGTTGGCGTCCACTGGACGAGGTTCGCGGGTCGGGTGTCGCCGACCGCGTAGCCGGCCTGTTCCAGCGCCTGATCGTCGGCCAGGCGCCGGAAACGCTCACGCACGTCGGCCAAGCGATCCTCGCGCCCCTGGACATCGAGTAACCGGCGCCGCCGTTGCGCCTCCGTCGTGCGCGCGCCGACCAGGTCCCACAGGTCCAGCAATATCGTCAACCGTCGAGGCTTGGAGAGCGGACCAAGTACCCGCGCCAGATGGGTCGCCAGCACCGAGGCGAGGAGGTCGACACCGCGGTCATGTCCCGCGGGTCCAGCCAACGAAAGTACCTTCTCGAGCTGTTCGGGACCGAAAACGTCGCTTGCCGCCGATGCCAGGTGCACCACCGTCCACCGTCCATCATGGACCGCCGCGGCAGCGGCAATGCCGACCGGTTTGGTCACGGCCCCGCCGAACAGCGCGACGAGCATCGCGGCACGGTCGCCGAGACGAGCGGCCCCGTCGTCCCCGAGGACGCGCAGCGCGGCCAGCACGGCGTCGCGACGGTCACCTTCCGCGCCGGCCAAACGGGCGGTCCGTAACCCCGCACCCACGTCCACACCCGCGCCGGCGGCGAGGACACCGCCGGCGGCCACAAGCTCGCCGAGTGCGGACAGGGCGACCGCGACCGTACGGTTGGAAGTGTCTCGGGGACCGACGACAACCGCCGTGCCTGGATCCAGGCCGGACCGGTCAGCATCAATGACGACGCCGTCCGGGCCGGGCGCCCAGACCCCGAGGTCGCGCCCGGCCACGACGCCGTACGCGAGTCGCACCATAGACGCCCATGGTCTCCGAACAGGGGAGCCGTCGGCACCCGGATTTCAGTCCACTTTCCGGTAGTTGGCCCCTGACGTCCTCGGGCGATCGAGGCAAACTTCACCGGTGACCGGACTGACGTACCGCCTGAGCGACGAGCGCGCTGACCTGGACATGGACCGCATATTCCACTGGCTGAGCGTCGAATCGTTCTGGGCCAAAGGACGACCCCGCGACGTGATCGAACGCGCCTTTGCCGGTTCATACCCGGTCGGTGCGTACACGGACGACCAGCAGGTGGCGGTGGCCCGCATCATCTCCGACGGTGCGACGTTCGGCTGGCTGGCCGATGTCTTCGTTGACGTCCCGCACCGCGGGCACGGTCTCGGCACCCGCCTGGCCCAGTGGGCGGTCGACTGGATGCAACTGCGAGGCATCCAGCGAATGGTGCTCGCCACGGCCGACGCGCACGGCGTGTACGCCACGGTGGGTTTCCAGCCGCTCCAGAATCCACAGCGCCTTATGGAGATCGACCGCCGGCCGCAGCGGGACGAGGTGTTGCGGGTCGAGCAGGCGAGCGTCCACCGAGCGCCCCGCTGAACATTCAAGATCGTTTCCGTGGGCTCGGTCGACGTACCATTCGGCCATGAGCCTGCGTACGGTCCGATATGCCGTTGGCAACGAGAACAACCCCGGCGACCCGTTTGGTCGCAGCGAGCTGGTTATTGAACCCGACGGCACGGCCCGGCTCGTGCATCACTTCTCCCGCGTGCGGAGCGTCGGCGCCTGGACGGGACGGGTAGATCCTGCCGCCCTTGATGGCCTCCAGATGGCGTTGGAACGCGCCGGCTTCCCGGCGACGCCCTCCTCACAGTTCGTTGCGGGCGCGACCCTGCGTCGCCTTACCGTCGACGTGGACGGCACGTCCCAGGAGGCCATCGTCGACTGGCACGGCTCGTCGAAGCTGCCCGGGTATGCCGAGGCTTTTGACGTCCTCGACGGGATCATCCGCCAGCTCAGTGGCGACACTGTGCGGTACCCGACCCAGCAGCCTCCGATCGTGCACGACATCCGAGGCGTTCCGGATTTATCGAGTTAAGTCTCCCGAACCTAATACCTTCCGGACCTAGTACCTTCCGGACCTAATACCGCACCGATATCGTGCGCGACGGCCCATCGATGCGGATATACCCGCCGTACGGGATGATCAGCTGCGGATCGGTGTGGCCGAAGTCGACATCGAAAACGATCGTTGCATTGGGATTGTAGATCTCCATCGCGGCCCGTACGGCGGCCTGCTGGTCGCGGGCGTAGGCCACCCGTTCGTCCAATGTGGTCCGACGTTCTCGCTCCCATGCCTTGGCCCGCCCCATCAGCAGCGCGGCGAACCTCCCCAGCAGGCCACGCTCACCGATGTTGCGCAGGGTGCGGAAGACCTCGGTCGCACTCGGCATCTCCTCGCTGGTCTCCAGGATGAGGACGGACCCCTCGATCTCATCGGGATGGGGAGCCCTTCGGCCGGCCATGAGGAGCCATCCGACGATCTCCAGGTTCCCACCCCAGGTAACCGAGTCGATGACCGTCTCGGGTTGGTGCCAGGTCCAGCCGTCGGAGGCGGGGCGCGCGATCGGCTCCTCATCCAACGAGGCTGGGTCGGCCCAGTCCCGCGTCTCGTCCGAGAACGCCAGCGGTGCGGTCAGATCGAACCAATCGGAGGTGAACAGCGCCGCCCGCAACGAGGCCATCGTGTCCGGATGGGTCCGACCGCCACGTCCGAGGTGCACCATGGTTGAACCGCCGTGGAAGCCCACCATCTCGTGCCCCCACAGGAGATGAAGCAGGTTGGTGTTGTCGGAGTAGCCGAAGAACGGCTTTGGATTCTCCTTGATGAGATAGGGGTCGAGGTGCGGCACGACCGTGATCTCGTCATCGCCCCCGATGGTGGCGAGCACCGCCTTGATATCCGGGTCGGTAAACGCCGCATGGATGTCGCGGGCCCGGTCGGCGGGCGAGGCGCCGAGCACGCGCGTCGTCGGATACTCCACCGGCTCGAGGCCGAGTTCGTCGCGAAGCCGACGAAGGCCCTGCTCGTGAACGGCGGGATAAAGCTGCGGCAGTCCAGCCGACGCCGAGATGATCGCCACTCGATCACCGGGCTTCGGCTTAGGCGGATATTCGTGTGCCTCATCGACCATTCCTGCACGGTATCCCGCCGCACCAACCAGTTTTCAGGTAAGGCCGAGCTCCTCGATGGACACCTCGCGCATCTCGACCTTGCGCACCTTTCCGGTCACCGTCATCGGGAACGTGTCGACGATCTTCACGTAGCGCGGGATCTTGTAGTGGGCGAGCTTGCCGCTGCAGAACTCCCGCAGTGCCTCGGCGGTGAGCTCGGGCGCACCGTCACGTAGCCGCACCCAGGCGATCAGCTCCTCGCCGTACTTGGCATCGGGTACCCCGACGACCTGCGCGTCCACGATGTCGGGGTGCCGATACAGAAACTCCTCGACCTCGCGCGGGTAGACGTTCTCGCCACCGCGGATCACCATGTCCTTGATTCTGCCCACAATGGACAGATAGCCGTCCTCGTCCATCACCGCCAGGTCGCCGGTGTGCATCCACCGCGCCGAATCGATCGACTCCGCGGTACGGTCCGGCATCTCCCAGTAGCCCAGCATCACGCTGTACCCACGCGTGCACAGCTCCCCCGGTGAACCCCGCGGCACCGCGCGCCCGGTCGCGGGGTCGACAATCTTCACCTCGAGATGTGGGTGGACCGTACCGACCGTCGAGACCCTCCGCTCGAGGTCGTCGTCGGGTCGGGTCTGCGTTGATACCGGTGAGGTCTCGGTCATGCCGTAACAGATCGTCACCTCGGTCATCCCCATCTCGCCGATGACTCGCTTCATCACCTCGACCGGGCAGGGCGAGCCCGCCATGACTCCCGTGCGCAGCGTGGACAGGTCGTGGTCGGCAAACGTCGGGTCGGCCAGTTCGGCGATGAACATGGTCGGTACGCCGTATAGCACCGTGCAGCGTTCGGCCGCCACGGCCCGAAGCGTCGCGGCCGGCTCGAAGCCCGGGCCCGGGATGACCATGCACGCGCCATGGGTTACCGCACCCAGGTTGCCCATCACCATGCCGAAGCAGTGGTAGAAGGGCACCGGAATGCAGACCCGATCCTGCTCGGTCCAACCCTGCGTACGGGCGACGAAGTACCCGTTGTTGAGGATGTTGTGGTGCGAAAGCGTGGCACCCTTGGGAAAGCCGGTGGTACCCGAGGTGTACTGAATGTTGATGGGATCGTCGAATGCCAGCTCCGCCGCGCGATCGGCGAGCGCCGCGTCATCGACGGCCGAACCTTCTGCCACCAGGCGGTCCCAGTCGGAGGTGGCGAGGTAGACCACGTCGACCAGGGCTGGGCACTCGGCCCGAACCTCATCGACCATCGCGCGGTAGTCGGAGGTCTTGAAGGACTGCGCTGAGATCAACGTCCGCACGCCCGCCTGTTGGAGCACATAGGACAGTTCGTGACTGCGGTAGGCCGGGTTTATGTTGACGAGGATCGCGCCGATCTCAGCCGTCGCGAACTGGGCCAACACCCATTCGGGCACGTTCGGCGCCCAGATGCCGACGCGGTCACCCTTGGCCACGCCGAGGGCCAGGAGTCCGCGAGCCACGGCCGCGACGTCCTCGGCGAGCGCGGTGTAGGTCCAACGCCGACCGCTTGACACATCGACCAATGCGTCCCGGTCGCCGAACCGCGCGACCGTCCCGGCCAGGTTCTCCCCGATCGTCTGCCCGAGCAGCGGCTCGGCCGCTGGTCCGTTCGCGTACGAGATCATTGGATACCTCCCGGAAGTTCACCACCATCCAGTGTGCTCCTCACGGGTCACAACAGCGGGCGAGGCGGGACTTCTTGCGGTTTTCCCGGACGATCCACTGCACGTCCGAGTCCGTCTGTCCACTGAGGACGGCGAACAGTGGTAGCCCCGCCGCCGGGTTCGCCGCCACCGCGACACTCCAGCAGTAGCCCAGCGCCTGGCGCAACACGCGGACACCATCGGACGCCCTTTGCTCGGCCGGCCGGCCAGCCAGCGATGCGGTGACCGCCTGGCATAGTGCGAGCGCATGCGCCCGGGTGTCGGGACTGCGAAGCAGCCGCGGCTCGCACACGCCCGCGACGGCCGCCCGTTGGACGAGCGGGTCGGCATCCTCGGCCCAGTCGCGGGTGAGGCGGCGCAACCGTGGCGCGTCCGCGTCACCAAGACGCTGCAACGCCATCGCGACACCCTCACGGACCCGCCAGCGGTGGTCGGTCGCGTGCTCACGCAGCCGCGCCTCGACGTCCGGAGAACGGCCCACGGCCAACACGTGACCCAGTCCGACAACTCCACACAAGACGAGGTACTCGTCGTCGGTGGAGATCAGACGTGTGAAGTCCACCGCGTCGCCGGCATCGGCCACGGCCTCGGCAAGCTCAAGGTTGGCCCGCGCTCCAGGCAGGCCCGAGTGCTCGCGAAGGTACGCCGGCCACGTCGCGCGGCTCATCGTGGAGAGAACCTCGCGATACTCCTGCCGTCGTGACGTCACGCCCAGATGATGTCGCATCCACCCGATGCGGTGGGACAATGGCCAGGTCGACAAGCACGGGGGTGTGAGATGACGACAACCCAGAGTGGCGCTGCCCTGCAGGGAATCCGCGAGACGGTGGAGCGCGCGGCGAGCAAGGTCTTCGGCGAGCCGATCCACCAGGAGGGCGTGACCGTACTGCCGGTCGCCGCAGTAGCCACCGGCGGTGGGGGCGGTGGCGGATCGGCGCCGTCGCGCAAGGGAAGCGACGACACGGCGGCCCAGACCGGCGAAGGTGGCGGCTTTGGCTTGATGGCAAAACCGGCCGGAGCCTTTGTCATCAAAGAGGGCTCAGTGATGTGGCGGCCGGCGGTCGACGTCAACCGGGTGATCATGGGTGGCCAGATCGTGGCGGTCGTGGCCCTCGTGGTCTGGGCGATCGTCAGGTCCCGCCGATAGGCTCGCCGCCATCGGCATCGGGTACAACGCGAAACGTAATCCCGGACCGCTGTAGACGGCTTCGCAGTGCCTCCCCCATCGCGACCGCGGTGGTGAGCTGCCCCGTGACCGGGGGTAGGTCGTCGTGGGCGAGGCACAGCGCCGACTCAGCCAACATCTTCGCGGTCTCGCCGTAGCCCGGGTCTCCACCGGCGACCTCGGTGGTGACCCGCTGGTCACCCGCGGTGGCCAGGAACCGTACCCGGAACCAACCGCTGGCCCGCTGTTTCTCATCGGGACCGCTGCCCGCCGGGCGGCCGCGCAGCAAGAGATCTCGGGTGGGTGGCAGCTGCGCGAGAACAAATGCGCTGCCGGCTCCGGCCGCGATCGCGGCGGCGGTGATGGGACTACGCAACGCGACGAAGTGGCCGTAGCTGAAATCGGGGCCGTACTCCGGTAAGGACATCGCCGAGCGCAGCACGATCTGCGGGTCGATCGTCGGCAGCGGCAGCACCCACCGCCGGATCGCGCGGTCGTAGCCCGGTCGCTCGGAGATCGTTCGGACGCGGCGCGCCGTGGATCGCTCCTCGAACTGTCGACGCTCCCGATGTGCCGTCGACGCCTGGCGGAACCGCGCGAACGCCGCCACCGCGGAGGCGACCGTTCCCCCGGACGGAACACCGCGCAGGGTCACATAGCCGCGCACGGCGATGCCTCGGTCGTCCGGCAGTTGCCGCACCGTGAACTGGGCGCCGAGGTCGGCCGGGATCGAGTCGAACCCGCACGCGTGCACCAGCCGGGCACCCGAGCGTTGCGCGGTCGCGTGGTGGCGCACGTACATGCGGTCGACGAACTCGGGCTCCCCCGTGAGATCCACGTAGTCGGTGCCGGTCTCCGCGCAGGCGGCGACCAGCGGCTCACCGTGCATCACGTACGGGCCGACCGTGGTCGCCACCACCCGCGTCTGTTCGGCGACCCGGCGCAGGCTGGCCGGATCGGTGCTGTCGGCGACGAGAACTGGCACGTCGAGGCCCAGGTGGTCCCGCAGCGCGGCGAGCTTGTCCGGGTTGCGGCCGGCCACCGCCCACCGAGTGCCGCTGCCCGCGGCGGCCAGGTAGGCCGCCGTGAGGCCGCCGGTGAATCCCGTCGCTCCGAAGAGGACGACGTCGAAATCATGTGGCACAGAGCCACCGTATTCCCACCCGGTGTTAACGTGCGACCATGCCTGACCGCGACTGGGAACTCCTCGACGAAGCCTACGAGATCCTGCGCGAGGCGGCTGCCGGCGTCCGCGCAGACGACTGGCAGCGGCCCACACCCTGCGCGGACTGGACGGTGGCGCAGGTGCTGCAACACGCGGCCACGGATCAGATGCTCTACGAGTCGGCGATCACCGGCAGCGAGAAGCCTGAAGGCGACGCGTTCAACCCCACCGGCGACCTCGGCGAGGATCCGCTCGCCTACCTGGCCAGCGCACTATCGGGTGTGCGGGACGCATTTGACACGCTCGCCCCGATCGCGGACGGCGTGCGCGTCCCGCTTCCGCCCTATGCGGTTTCGGCCCGGCTGGCCGCAGGCGCCGCGTCCCTTGACGCCGCCGTGCACGGCTGGGACATCGCGGTCGCGACCGGGCAGTCTCCGCGCGTCAGCTCCGCGCTCGCCCACGAGTTGCGGTGGGCCGCGGAGAACCTGGTCGAACCAGTGCGCGCGTGGGGGGCGTAAGCAGCCGCGATCGAGCCGACGACGACGGCCGATGATTTCGATCAGCTGCTCTACTATCTTGGGCGCCGCCCGGACTGGACCCCTGACAGTCCATTGTAGATTTACTGCACCGATGGTTGGTAGCCGCAGCGGGCCAACGCGTCCGGGGCGGCGCGGCTGGCCGGGCGGCCTCAACGCGCGCGAGGTCGAGATATTCGGCGTGCTTGCCCCCGGGTACTCCAACACGCAAGTCGCTCTACGCCTGGCAGGCAGGCCGAAGACAGTGGGCAGACCACGTAGAGCGCATATACGCCATTCCCGTTTCACCGGCCGGCCCCCCGTCGGCTTGACTCGGGCGGCGCATTCTGAACGCGCCTGTCCGACACGGCGACTGTGGTCGGTTGTCGCCCGGCGTCGTTGCCGCTACCGCTCATGTCGTCAGGCCCTACGTCTACCCCAGGTGGTGAGAACCGTGTCGAGTCGATCGTGCCAAGGGTGGCTTGTGGTTTGCGCGGCTGTCGCATTGCTCGTCGCGGGATGTGACCGAGCCGTCCCGGCTCCGGTCAACCGGTCGGCGGCGCCATCGGCGTCGCCTGGGCAGAGTACGCCCACCTTGCCGGCGCCGACATCAATTGGTTCCTGCACAGCGCTGGATGCTCTCGCGACCTGGAGCCTGACTCGGCTCGCGGAGCAGACCATGGTGATTCCGGTTGAGGAGGACGACGTCGCATCCATCACGAGCGAGGTGGCCGCCGGTGCCGGCGGGGTGATCTTGTTTGGGGGCTAGCGCGCCATCAGATCTTGGCTTGTCGCTAGGACGACTGGTCTCGCAGGCACCAGCTGGCACCGCGCCCTTCATCATGACCGACGAGGAGGGCGGCGTCGTTCAGCGGATGGCGAACCTCATCGGCTCCATACCGTCGGCGCGACAGATGGCAGCGACAATGTCGGCCGACCAGATCAAGGCCCTGGCGCTACAGGCCGGCCGCCGTATGCGGGCGGCTGGCATCACGATGGACCTGGCGCCCGTGCTTGACCTCGACGACCGGCCCGGCCCTAGCGAGACAAACCCCGATGGCACCCGGTCATTCAGCGCCGCGGCTAAGACCGCGACGGCCGATGGGCTCGCCTTCGCCGACGGACTGCGTGCGGCTGGCGTCTTGCCAGTCGTGAAGCACTTCCCCGGTCTGGGCGGAGCCAGCGGGAACACCGACTCGATGGCGGCGGCGACACTGCCGTGGAGCAACCTCGAAGGCAATGGGCTGCTGCCGTTCGAAACCGCGATCAGCGACGGCATTCCAGCCGTGATGGTGGCCAATGCCGGCATCCCTGGCCTGACCACGCTGCCAGCTAGCATCTCGCCGCCAGTCATCACCTCGGTGTTGCGGCAGCAGCTTCATTTCACCGGTTTGGTGATCACCGACTCGCTGTCGGCGACAGCCCTGAGCGCCGCCGGCTACGACGTCCCCGCGGCCAGCGTCGCGGCGCTGCGGGCGGGCGCGGACATGGTCCTCTACAACGCCACGCCAGACACGGTCGCCAACCTGACTCGTCTGGTCGTACAGGCCATCGTGTCCGCCGTCGATTCCGGCTCTCTTACGCGAAGTCGCCTGGAGAGCGCCGTGCTGCATATCCTTTCGGCCAAGCACATCAACCGTTGTGCGTGACCGAGAATCATGCCCGTCGCTGCGCCCCGCGGCAATGTTCTTGCGCCTTCTCCCAGACCCTGGCCACCTGGACCTCGAGCCCGCGCTCTGCTTGACGACTCACTATACGCGCGTACAGTCGACCGTACGGGCGAATAGTCAAAGGGCGGATCATGACGGAGCGGGCGGCGGCCTTCGAGGACCTGACCGCACGGGCTCGAATCAGGGAGGCGGCCCTGGCCCTGTTCACCGCGCACGGCTACGCGAAGACAACCCTGCGAAACATCGCCTCGGCAGCGGGCGTCTCGTTGGGACTGGTGCGCCACCACTTCGGTTCGAAGGAAGCGCTGCGCGACGCCGTGGACGCCCACGTTGTAGCGGAGATCCGCCGGATCAACGACGAAATATTGGCCGGAAGCGAGAAGGGTGACCTTCGCGAGGCGTCACTTTCCCGCCAGGCCGTCCAGCCATTTCAGGGCTACCTGGTCCGCGCGCTGATTGACGGTTCCCCGACGATGGCGACGCTCTTCGATCAGATGGTGGGGATGTCCGAGGAGTGGCTGGAGGTTGCCGACGTTCACCGTAGCGACCCGCCCTCGGTCGACCGCCGCACCCGAGCGGCCGTCATCACCGCGATGGCGCTCGGCGTGCCCCTGCTCCGGGAACATCTCTCCCGGGTTCTCGGCGTGGACACATTCAGCCCCGCGGGCGACCGTCGGGTGGCCCTGGCCGCACTCGATATCTACGCACACGAACTGGTCACTCCGGAACTCGCCGCCTCGGCTCGGGCCGGAGTGGAGGCCACCGCAGACCAGCCCGTCGCTGACCAGGTGAAGCCGACCGACGAGCCTCACCCGACCATCAGCCGGCGGCCGACCCACCGCCGGCCCGAGAAACCCCTACCCCGCAAGGAGCTCCGCACATGAGCGACGCCATCGCTGTGACCGGCCTGGTCAAGACATTCGGCCGGACCCGAGCGCTCGACGGCCTGGACCTCGAGGTCCGCGCCGGCGAAGTGCACGGATTCCTGGGTCCGAACGGCGCCGGCAAGACCACCACTCTCCGGATCCTGCTCGGCCTCATGCGCGCCGATGCCGGCACCGCTCTCCTACTCGGCGGCGATCCGTGGCGCGACGCCACCGAGCTGCACCGCCGGTTGGCCTACGTGCCGGGCGACGTGACCCTGTGGCCCAACTTGTCCGGTGGAGAGACCATCGACCTCATTGGACGGTTGCGTGGGGGACTCGACCAGAAGCGCCGGGCCGCCCTGCTCGAGCGCTTCGACCTCGATCCGCGCAAGAAGGGCCGGGCGTACTCCAAGGGAAACCGCCAGAAGGTGGCACTCGTCGCAGCACTGGCGTCCAATGTGGAGCTTGTGCTACTGGACGAGCCAACCGCCGGCCTGGACCCGCTGATGGAGGAAGAGTTCCGTCAGGTGATCCTGGAAGACCAGCGCACGACCAGCCGTACCGTCCTGCTCTCGAGCCACATTCTCGCCGAGGTGGAGGCGCTCTGCGACCGGGTGACGATCATCCGTGAGGGCCGCGCCGTGGAGACCGGCACGCTGGCCGACCTACGCCACCTGACGCGGACCTCGATCCGGGCCGAGTTGAGCCGGCCCGTGGCCGAGCTCGCGACGCTCCCGGGCGTGCACGGCCTCGTCAGCCACAACGGCCATGTGACGTTCGACGTCGATACGGCAGCGCTCGAGCCGGTACTGCGGCAGCTGACTGACGCCGGCGTACGCAGCCTGATTAGCCAACCGCCCACATTGGAGGAACTCTTCCTCCGCCACTACGGCCAAACGCCGGCGGAGGCGTCGCGATGAACGCTGGACTTGGCTCGCCTGGTACGGCTGGCGCTCCGGCTGGATCGGGTCCGGCTGCCCGTCTGGGTCGTGGTGCTAGCGATCCTGCCGCTGGGAACGGCGGCCCAGTACAAGCAGTTGTACCCCGACCAGCAGTCGCTTCAAGCCGTGAGCGGCGTCATCTCGAATCCCTCGCTGGTCGCCCTGGGCGGGCCGCTATTCGGTGTCTCCCTCGGCGGACTGACGGCGTGGAAGATCGGAGTGACCGAGTTCATCCTCGCGGCGCTGATGAGCCTGTTGACGGTGATCCGGCACACCCGCACCGAGGAAGAAACCGGGCGGCTGGAGCTGCTCGGGGCGACGGTGGTGGGCCGGTACGCACCGCTTTCGGCCGCGATGATCACCGCTGGGCTGGCCAATGTCGCAGCCGGCGTGCTCATCGCGCTGGGACTCGTCGGCACCGGACTGCCGGCCACCGGTGCCCTCTCGCTGGGCATCGCCATCGCGATGTCCGGGATTGTGTTCGCCGCGATCGCGGCCGTCACGGCGCAACTGACGGAAAGTGCGCGCACCGCGACGGCCATCGCCGCCGGAGTCCTCGGGGCCGCGTTCCTTCTTCGGGCGGTCGGCGACACCGGTCCGACCTGGCTGTCGTGGCTGTCGCCGATTGGCTGGGCGGTACACCTACGCTCGTTCGACGACGAGCAGTGGTGGGTCGTGGCGTTGGCTTTGGGTGTCGTCGCGGCACTGACCGGCCTGGCCTACACGTTGGTGGCGCGCCGAGATGTTGGTTCGGGTCTCATTCCGGACCGTCCGGCACCGGCGGCCGCGGCGCCCGGACTGCGGACTCCGCTCGCGCTCGCATGGCGGCTACATCGTGGCTTGCTCATCGGCTGGGTGTTCAGCCTCGCGATCGCTGGCATCGTCCTGGGTGGTGTCGCGAACGGCCTGCCTAAGGGCTTCACTGCCAACCAGCAGCTCACCGACTTGCTGACTCGGCTCGGCGGCAGTAAGGGATTCGTCGACGCGTATCTGGCCGCCGTGATCGGCATCACGGGCTTGACCGTGGCCGCCTACACCGTGCAGGCGACGCTCCGGCTGCGGACCGAGGAGGCGGGGGGTCGTGTCGAACCGTTGCTCGCCACCCGAGTCGGCCGGATCCAATGGGCATTGAGCCACTTGGCCTTCTCGTTTGGAGGCACCGCGCTGATCTTGGCCGCGACGGGTGTTGGTGCGGGACTCGCGTACGGGGCGGCGATCCACGACGTCGGCGGCCAGGTCGCGCGGCTGCTCGGGGCGGCTCTGGTCCAGGTCCCGGCCGCGTGGGTCCTTGCCGGCCTGGGCGTGGCTCTGTTCGGCCTCGCGCCCCGGTTGACGGTCCTTGCCTGGGCCGGCCTGATCGCGTGCGTGGCGATACTTGAGCTCGGCGCGTTCCTCGGGCTGAGTCAGTGGATTGTGGACGCCTCACCCTTCGCGCATGTGCCCAAGTTGCCGGGGTCGACGCTCACGGCGTCGCCACTGGTCTGGCTCACCGCGATCGCGAGTGTACTGGCGGTAGCCGGTCTCGCCGGATTCCGCCGCCGAGACATCGGCTGACATCCATTCGCAAGTCTTCAAGAGTTGTCATGGGAACGTTCCCAGTGCGCAACTCTTGAAGAGTTGCGTGGTCAAGGACCGGGGTAGGCTTGCGGCCGAGCATCCCTCGGCCGAGGGGTCGAGACAGCCATGGGGTAGGACGTGCACGAACAGGCGGCGACCTGGTTCCGCGAACGCAGCTACTCGTGGCGAGACTGGTCGATCGACCACCTGCTGCGGGCCAAGCGCCGGTGCGGCGCCAGCATCAGCCTCGTCATTCCTGCCCGTAACGAGGCTGACACGGTCGGCGCGATCGTGGCCGGACTGCACCATTCGCTCGTCGACGATGTCCCGCTGCTCGATGAGATCGTCGTCATCGACTCCGACTCCGTCGATGACACGGCGGCCGTCGCCGCCGAAGCTGGGGCGGCGGTACACCGGGCAAAGGACATCGCGCCGGCCGTGGGTTCCCGGCGCGGCAAGGGCGAGGCGCTGTGGAAGTCGCTGTTCGTCACCTCCGGGGACGTGCTGGTCTTCGTCGATGCGGATCTGACCCAATGGGGCCCTCACTTCGTCACCGGTCTGCTCGGTCCGCTCCTCGTTGACCCGGACGTCGAGTTGGTTCGCGCGGCCTACACGCGCCTGCGCACGGCCGAGGACGGCACCGTCTCCGCCGACGGTGGACGCCTGACCGAACTCGTTGCGCGGCCGCTGATCAGCCTCTACTGGCCGGAGCTCGGTGCGGTGGCACAGCCCCTGGCCGGAGAGTGGGCCGCCCGCCGGACTCTGATGGAGTCATTGGCGATCCCGGTCGGGTACGGCGTCGAACTGTCCACATTGGTCGATACCGTGTCGCGGCATGGCCTGGACGCGGTGGCCCAGGTGCATCTTGGGGTGCGGGGGCACCGCCACCGGTCGGACGAGGACATGGCTCTGGCGGCGACCGAACTGCTGGCCGTCGCAGACTCGCGGCGTCCGCGCATCACATCGACAGGCGTTGAACTGAACCAGTTCAAGGCCGACGACGACGGCTGGGCGGCACCCGTCGCCCGTAGCGTGACCACCGACGAGCGCCCGCCCGCCGCCGGGATCCGGTCGGCATGACCGTGCTCGGTATGACGGTACCGGGGCCGGTGCGACTCGGGCGGCGCAGTTTCGGTCCATCCGAGAAGCTCGTCATGGCGATCGTGAACCGGACGCCGGATTCCTTCTACGATCGCGGGGCCACCTGGCACGACGACGCGGCGATGCGACGGGTTGATGAGGTGGTCGCGGCCGGCGCCGAGATCGTCGACATCGGAGGCGTGCCGGCTGCGCCTGGATCCACTGTGGACCTCACCGAAGAGCTGCGCCGGATCGTGCCGTTCGTGGCCGCGGTACGCGAGACCCACCCGGACGTGGCGATCAGCGTGGACACGTGGCGGTACGAGGTGGCGCGCGAGGTGTGCGCCGCCGGAGCCGATCTCATCAACGACTCCTGGGGCGGATGGGACGCCAAGCTGGCCGAGGTGGCGGCCGAGTTCGACGTCGCCCTGGTCTGCTCACACGCTGGTGGTCTGCCACCACGGACCCGGCCATACCGCGTTCACTACGACGACGTCATGGCCTCCGTGCGCGAACACACACTCGCCCTGGCCGAGCGGGCCCTCGCCGCGGGAGTCAGCCGCGACCGGATACTGATCGACCCCGCCCATGACTTCGGAAAGAACACCTGGCACTCGCTGGAGGTCACCCGGCGCCTCGGGGAACTGGTGGCGACCGGATGGCCGGTGCTCGTGTCCTTGTCCAACAAGGACTTTGTCGGTGAGACCCTGGACGCACCGCTCGACGAAAGACTCACCGGTACGCTCGCCGCGACGAGTGTCTGTGCCTGGCTCGGCGCCCGCGTCTTCCGGGCGCACGAGGTGCGCGAAACGAGACACGTGCTCGACATGGTGTCCGCTATCCAAGGCGAAAAGGCACCGGTACGGACCGTGCGAGGCCTGGCGTGATCATCGGTGCCGCGCTCAGTCCGGGGCCGCCACTACTCGCGGCCGAGGCAAGCGGCGCTGATGCGCAGGCCGCTCGGCTGCGCGAGGCGACGATGGCGGCCGTGGCGAGCCTGACCGGCGCCACACCGGACCTCGTTGCGATTGTCGGCTGGGCGGAACGCGCGGGTGCCTGGCCGGCGCCGGCGCGGGCGGACCTGCGCTCGTACGGCCCGCCCGTGCCGCGTCCGTCGCACATGGCGCCGCTCAGCGTGGGCATCGGCGCGCTGATGCTTGACGGATGCGGTTACGACGGGCCACTAATGCTGAGAACGGTCGCGTTCGGATCCACAGTGGACGAATGCCGGTCGGTCGCGGCCGGACTCGCCGAGACGGCGGAGCGGGTGAGCCTGCTGGTCGTCGCCGACGGCAGCGCCCGCCGTACCGTGAAAGCGCCCGGCCATTTCGATCCCCGGGCCGAAGAGTACGACAGGTCGGTCGAGGAGGCCGTGGCGACCGGGAAACTCGGGGCGCTGCATGACCTCGACCCAGGCCTGGCCGGCGAACTCATGGCCTCGGGCTGGGCTCCACTTCAGGTGCTGGCCGCCGCCTTCGCCGGGCATCGTCCACAGACGACGGTGCTCTACGCGGACGCCCCCTACGGAGTCGGCTATCTTGTAGCCACCTTCACGTCCGGCTAGCGACCCGCCGGTCTTGGTCGTATGCGCGTGATCGGAGATCGACTCGCGCGCATATGACCAAGGTCGCCGACCCCGTAACGGACGTCAGCGTGGTGTCATCCGGATCGCGCCGTCGAGGCGGATCGTTTCGCCGTTGAGCATCGGGTTGGCGACGATGTGCGAGACCAGTGCGCCGAACTCCTCCGGCCGGCCCAGGCGCGACGGGTGCGGCACCTGAGCCCCGAGCGAAGCGATCGCCTCCTCCGGGAGGGATTGGAACAGCGGCGTGTGGAACAGGCCGGGCGCGATCGTCGTCACCCGAATCTTGTGCTGCGCCAGGTCACGAGCTACCGGCAAGGTGAGGCCGACGACTCCGCCCTTCGACGCGGAGTAGGCCGCCTGGCCGATCTGGCCCTCGAACGCGGCCACCGAGGCCGTGTTGACGATGACGCCGCGCTCCTCGCCGTCGACGGGCGTCGAGGCGACCATGCGGGCGGCGGAGAGCCGGATGACGTTGAAGGTGCCGATCAGGTTGACGTCGATCACCTTTCTGAAGTCGGCCAAGGGGAACGGCGAACCGTCCTTGGCGACGACCCGGATCGCGTTGCCGATGCCCGCGCAGCTGACCGCGACGCTGAATGTGCCGAGCTGTCCGGCGGCGTCGACGGCGGCCAGCACCTGCTCCTCGTCGGTGACGTCGGCCGGCACGAACACGGCCCCATCGCCGAGCTCGTCCGCCACCGCCTTGCCGTTGGACGACGGCAGGTCGACGATGACGACCTTCGCACCGTCGGCCGCCAATTGCTTCACGGTGGCGAGGCCCAGACCCGACGCGCCGCCCGTTACGAGCGCGACCTTGTTCCTGATGTCCATTGTGGTGTGTTCTCCTGGGGGCTTCTGGTTGGTGGTCAGAGCCGTTCGATGATGGTGGCGTTGGCCATTCCGCCACCCTCGCACATCGTCTGCAGGCCGTACCGGCCACCCGTCGCCTCGAGATGGTTCACCATCGTGGCGAGCAATCGCGTGCCCGAACCGCCGAGCGCGTGACCGAGCGCGATCGCCCCACCGCGGGGGTTGAGCTTGGCCGGATCGGCGTCGAACTCCGCCAGCCAGGCCAGGGGGACCGGCGCGAACGCCTCGTTGACTTCATACGCCTCGAGGTCGGCGATCGAAAGCCCAGAACGCTTGAGCACCTTCTGCGTCGCCGGCATGATGCCCGTCAGCATGAGGAGCGGGTCGGCGCCGGTGACCGCGAACGTGTGGAACCGGGCCCGCGGCTTGAGCCCGAGTGACTTCGCCTTCTCCTCGCTCATGATCAGAGCGGCCGAGGCTCCATCGGTCAGCGACGAGGAGTTGCCGGGCGTGATCGACCAGCCGATCTCGGGGAACCGTTCACCGACGACGGGGTCGAAGAACGACGGCTTCAGGGCCGCCAACGCCTCAGCGGTCGTGGTCCCGCGGACGGTCTGGTCGGCGACGTGCTGGGTGACTGAGCCGTCCTCACCGGTCACCGTAATCGGGGTGATCTCGTTGGCGAACCCGCCCGCGGCGGCGGTCTGGGCGGCGCGCGCGTGCGAACGAGCCGAATACTCGTCGAGCCTGGCCCGGTCGAGCTTCCACCGGCCGGCAATGATCTCGGCGCTGATGCCCTGGCCGACCAACCCATCGGGATAGCGAACGGAAAGCGGGCCCAGCGGATCTCCGCCGGTCACGCTTGAACCCATCGGCACCCGGCTCATCGACTCCACGCCACACGCGATCGCGATGTCGTACGCACCGGCGATCACGCCCTGAGCGGCGAAGTGGGCGGCCTGCTGGCTCGAGCCACACTGCCGGTCGACGGTCGTCGCGGGCACGGACTCGGGGAAACCGGCCACGAGCGTCGCATTGCGGGCGATGTTGAACCCCTGGTCTCCCACCTGGCTTACGCATCCGGCGATGACATCGTCGACGAGTCCAGGGTCGATCCCGGTACGGTCGACGAGCGCGCGGATGGTGTCCGCCAACAGGTTGACCGGATGGACGCCAAAAAGCGCTCCACCCGGCTTTCCGCGCCCCGACGCGGTCCGGACGACATCAACGATGACGGCGCTACTCATGCTTCCTCGCATGTGTCTGTCTGGTTTGCTCGACCTGGGTGGGCCGCGTCAAACGTAGCGCGTTACCGTTCGTTGAAGCGATATCGGGTCTGGCTGTACGGCTCCTTGCCGAAGCCGAACGCGGAGTCGGGCACGATCTGGAACACCCAAGCCGAAGCGCCGCCATGATGAAGCGCGCCCTCGGCCACATCGAAATGCCAGTCCGGGCCGTACTTCGCCTCCCAGGCCCGGGCCAGGTCAGTCAGCCGATTCTCGCCGGTCACCCGAACCGCTCGGCCCTCCACGACGATGTCGAGCCCTTCGTGCAGCGCGTCTGTTCCGGTGATCAGGGCGCACTGTGGGTTTTGCGCCAGGTTGCGTGCCTTGCGCTCCTCCGGGCCCGTGCAGAAGTACAAACCTTCCTCATGCCACACCGTGATCAGTGGAGTAGCGTGCGGCCGCCCATCCGGCCGCACAGTCACGACAAAGGAAAGACCGGCCGTACGCAACCGATCCGTCGCTAGCGACCACTGCACCACGGTCGCCCCCGGGTCGCTGTAACGCTGATCCAGTGTCGTTGTCACCATGTCAACCACTCTTCTCCCCGACCCCCTGGGTCGCAAGCGCAGTCGCTATGCCACGAACCGCGCCTGCTTTGTAACTCCATTGTGGTCGGACGCGGAAGGTGTCGCGCATCACACGCGCACGACGCTCGACGTCGATGTCTACCCAGTTCGCGCCCGTTTCACACGCGCGCAACGAGACGTTTACGTCATCGCCTGAGTTGGCGCAAAGTGGATAGCGAGATGCGGCGAGGTGGATTGAAGGCCCGGTCTGAACCCACCTAGTGTGGGTTTCGACGCGCGTAGTTACGTGCGCTGCAGTCTACTGTGGACAGACGAACGCCGGCGACATCGGCCATCGCGGACGGAACCCCCTTGCTCGGCACATTACGGCGATGATCTGAGACCGAGCGGCCGGCAGACGGACCAATGGATGGAACGCAGCCGAGGAGCATCACGGGACAGTCTCACCCCTGAATCGCTGACGCGAGAGTTGGGCGTGACCACGCTCGCCAATGGAACAGCAGAGGGTGACCGAAGATCTCGCCAAGGAGGGAGATCGACCATAGTCGCCACCAGGGGATTGCGCCATCGACCAACTGAAATTGGATAAGGCCGGCACGCCCAGCGGATTGAAATGGCTCTTGGTCGCGGCTAGCGTCTATTTCAGTGCGCCAGTGACAGCTCACGAGTTCAAGGAGACTGAACTTCACAGATCTCGCACGCCGGCCGGTGCGGCGGATCGCCGCTAGGAAGGCACGACCCATCGTGATCGTGGTCCGGCACCCTCCATATTGCGTTCGATGAATCACGTCGTTTTCCGAACCGTCACGGAATCGTATAGTAGAGAGCGATTACTTTGGTTTTTCGACTGCTCCTCATGGTCGAGCGGCCTCTCATCCGCGACGGTATCAGGGCACTTTTCGAAACGACTCCTGAATTCGTCATTGTCGACGACCGTCCGACCGGGTGGGCCGGTGATGACAATACCGTTTCGAACGTGAATCCGGATGTCGTACTGGTGGATGAACAACTCCTTGACCGGAATGGAACAGTCACGGTTGAGGCGATTGTCCAGCGGCACGGCAAGAACCCGCTCGGCGTCGTGGTACTGGCCGACTCTCCCGACGCCGGTAAGATCGACCGCGCGGCCCGAGTCGGGGCTCGAGGCTATCTTCTCGAGGACGACGAGACGTGGCTCCTCCTGGCCGGCGTCAAGGCGGTTGCGTCCGGACATGCCTGGTTCTCTCCAAGGGCAACCCGCCAACTGCTCGACGAATACCGCAAGAGCCTCATCTCGGAGCTGCGCCAGACCGACCGGGACGTCGTCAATCTCACCCGACGGGAGCGCGGTGTGGTCCGGCTCGTCGCGCTGGGTCGGTCCAATGCGGAGATCGCGCATGAGCTCGTGTTGGGCCGCGCGACGGTGAAGTCACACATCTCAAGAATTTTGACGAAGCTCGAACTGCGCGACCGGACTCAGGTGGCCGCATACGCCTACCGGAACGGCCTCGTAAACGCGGAATAACCAAGTCATGTCGCAATTGTTACGGGATCCGATTCGCTAATTCCGGAGTCGCAATCCGACGCGGACGACTACGCCTCCCGACGGAATCAGCGGTTAGTCTCGGCGGCCGTAGCGAGCGCCGAAGGAAGACTTTTATTGTCGACCATGCCCGATCCAACCGGCATCTCTAGGGGGCTTCGTGCTGACCTCAACCCAGTTACCAATCCGCATAGGCGACGTACTGGTCCGGTGTGAGGCCGGCGTCCTTCGAGCGGAGATCGACCGCCCCGCGAGCAAGAACGCCATCAACACAGCCGTGATCGACGGGCTTGAGGGCGCCGTTGACATCGCGACGAACACCCGCGCCCGCGTCCTCGTCCTCTCCGGCGCGGGCGGGACGTTCTGCTCCGGCGCGGACCTGCTCGAGCTCCGGGCCATGCGGACGGATGACCGCTCCGAGGCGCTGAAGACCTTCATGGCCCGACTGGGAACCGTACTCCGCGCCATCGAGACCGCACCGTTCACGTCGCTCGCCGTGGTCGAAGGACACGCCGTGGCGGGCGGCTGTGAGATCGTCCTCGCCTGTGACATGGCGGTCGCGGCGACGAATGCGCTCATCGGCGACCGCCATCTGGAGTACGGCCTGGTCCCGGCGGCGGGTGGGTCGGTGCGGCTGGCCCGTACGCTCCCCCGGGCACGTGCAAACTACCTGGTGCTCACCGGCCAGCTCATCACCGGTCGGCAGGCGGCGGACTGGGGACTAGTCAGCACGGCGGTCGAGCCAAATGAGATCGCCTCCACTGTGGACAGCCTCGCCGAGCGTCTGGCCGGCCGCAGTGCGGACGCGATCGCCACCGCCAAGCAGATGATCTGGACCGCACACCAACAACCGCGCGACGATGCTCTGCTGCAGGAGCTTCGCCTCTTCCTCCGGCACATGTCCTCGGTGGACGTTTCCGAAGGGCTTGCCGCCTTCCGGGACCGTCGTGCGCCGGTCTTCCATCAGCCGCCTACTACATGAGAGACGTGATCGCAATGAAGTCCGAGATAATGGGGACCGGTTCCTATCTTCCCCAACGCATCTTGACCAGCGCCGAGCTTGCCCGCCGCCTCGACCTCGACGAGACATGGATCGTCGCGAAGACCCGGGTCGCCGAGCGGCGCGTTGCCGCCCCTGACGAGGCGACGTCCGACCTCGCCACCAAGGCGGCCCAGCGGGCCCTCGATGCGGCGGGCGTCTCCGCCGCCGAAATCGACCTGATCGTGCTCGCCACGTCAACGCCCGACCGGCCGATGCCGGCGACGGCGTGCCTGGTACAGGCCAACCTCGGCGCGCACCGGGCTGTCGCATTCGATGTTGACGCCGTCTGCAGCGGATTCGTGTACGCACTCGTCGTCGCACACTCCATGTTGTCGAGCGAGGGTTGGGCCGGCAAGGCGCTGGTGATCGGCGCGGACACCTACTCGCGGATCCTCGACTACACCGACCGGCGCACCGCCATCCTGTTCGGCGATGGTGCCGGCGCTGTCGTGCTCGGTCCGACCGAGGACGCCACGGCGGGGGTCCTGGCCACGACGCTGGGTTCCGACGGCACGCTCGCCGACCTCGTCCAGATCCCGGCCGGTGGGAGCCGCCGTCCGCCCAGCCTGGACACGCTCGCCCGCGACGAGCACTACTTTTCGATGAAAGGCGGCGACGTCCGCCGGCTGGCCAACAAGGTCTTTCCGAACGTCGTGTTCGACCTGCTGACGGCGGCCTCGCTGCGAATGGACCAGGTGGACCTCATAGCGCCGCACCAGGCCAACGGCGCGATGCTGGAGGAGTGGTCGGACGTGCTCGGCCTGCGCCCGGGCGTCATGCACCGCACGATCGACCGGTACGGCAACACTGGCGCGGCATCCGTCCCCATCACGTTCGACGACGCTGTCCGAAGTGGACGATTAGGCAGCCTCGCCACGATCCTCATGGTCGCCTTCGGCGGGGGGATGTCCTGGGGCGGCGTCGCGCTGAACTGGCGCAGCGCCGCCCTGCTCGAGCACGCCACACTCGACGAGAGGGGATTACACCATGCCGTCGCCTGCTGAGCAGCTGGCCGCGCTACGCAACGCCACGCTGCCGCGCACGATCAACACCTGGCCAAGCGCGTTCACCCCGGGAAACATCCTCGGCGTGCTGCGGGCACGCCGAAGCGGGGCGACGGTCAGCCTCAACCAGGTGAAGCTCGAAGCGTCCATAGTGGAGCCAAACGCGTTGGTGATGGAGCACGCACTGGTACGACACAGCCGCATCGGACGCTACTCGATCGTCGGTCCCTTCAGCTCGCTGTTCAAGGTGCACGTCGCGCCCTACTGCGGCATCGCCGAGCGGGTCACGGTCGGCGCGCTGCCTCACTGGCCGGAGCTGCCAACAACGCACGTGTTCCCACTCAACGCCGAGTTCGGGCTGTGCGAGGACCGGCCATGGCCCGAGGCGCCGACGACCACCATGGGCGCGGACTCGTGGATCGGCGCGGCCGCCGTCGTACGGTCGAGCGTGCGGATCGGTCACGGCGCGATCGTCGCGGCGGGTGCCGTGGTCACGAAGGATGTCGCGGACTACGAGATCGTCGCCGGCGTCCCCGCCCGCCGCGTGCGGATGCGCTTCTCCGACGACATGATCGAGCGCCTGCTGTCGCTCCGGTGGTGGGACTGGCCACCGGCGTTCATCCGCGACACCGTGGATCTGTTCCAGGAGCCGCTGACCCCGGACACCCTTAGCGCGCTCGAGGAGCGCGGCCGTGAGCTGTCGCTGCTCACCGTCCCGGCCGAGCGGGCGGGGAGCCGGGTATGAGCGAGACGGCCGTCCAGATCGGACATAGCACGACCGAAGACCTGAGCGGGCGTGTCGTCGTCATCACGGGCGCCAGCCGAGGCATCGGCCGCGCGTTGGCGGAGTCGTTCGCCCGTCGCGGGGCCAGACTCGGGTTGCTCGCCCGCTCCGAGGAGCAGTTGGCCGCGGTGTCCCGCGAACTCGAGAACGATGGGGCCGAGGTCGCGGTCGCACCGTGCGATATCACCGAAGAAGACGGGCTCAATTCGGCGCTGAACCGTGTGGCGGAGCGGTTCGGGACGGTGGACTCCGTGGTCGTCAACGCGGGCATCTCGCCGGCGGCCCACCGCGCGCACAACCTCACGCTGGCGATGTGGAACGACGTGCTGCGGGTCAATCTCACCGGCGGCTTCGTCACTGCGAAGGCGGCGTATCCCTATTTGGTCCAGTCCGGACGCGGCCGGTTGGTGTTCACGACCTCGGTGATGGCCCGCGCGCCGCGTCGTGGGCTGAGCGCCTACACGGCGTCCAAGGCCGGATTGGAGGGCCTGACCCGGGCGCTCGCCGCCGACTGGGCGGCCGACGGCGTGCTGGTCAATGCCGTCTCCCCGGGATTCTTCGACACCGGCCTCGGCACCGCCTTCGAGGAGTCGCCCCGCCTGCGCGACCAGGTCGTCGGGCGTGCGGTGCTGGCCCGGTTCGGCCGCGCCGCCGAGCTGGCCGATGCGGTCGCCTTCCTCGCCGGCGACAGGTGCGGTTACGTCACGGGCCATGTGTTGCATGTGGACGGTGGTTACGGCCTGGGCTGAGACAGCGGGTGCGTGGGTTAGGACCAGCCGCCGGACCAGGTCGGCACCCCGTCGACGGTCACCGAGGCCGTGACCCGCAGCGCGGTCTCGGTGATCTCCACCTCCGCACGCACCATGACGTGCTCGCCGGTGGACATGTGAACGTCCGCTGTGGACATACCGTGCAGCGAGGCGCTCGTGAGCGCGTTGGGAGTCACCGTCGCGGACACGGTACGGTCCACCTCGATGCGGTGACGCAGCGGGGTGCCGACCAAGAGTTGTTCGACCATCGCGACCTCGACGCCGTCGCTGACGAAATCGCGAGTCACCACCCAGCTCAACCGCCCGTCCGCGCCGCCCGGCCACCCGACGGCATCCGCTGGCAGGTCGACGGCGGAGGCTCGCGGCGGCTCGACTCGGGCCGCCCCGCCTTCGTCCTCCCGGACGACCGGCAGGGCCAGCTCGATGCGCGCCAGCCTGAGCTGATCGTCCGAAGTGGATGGCCATAGGCGCGGAAAGTCGGCCCCGTTGAGCGCAACGCGGAGGCGGTGTCCGGCGTGCACGAGATAGCAGGTCGGCGCCAGCGAGCCGTCCGAGTTCGGGAAGACGCCACAGGTGATCAACGTCGAACGTCCGGCGGGGTCGATGTCGGCGAGCTTGACCACGAAGCGCTCGGTCGCACCCGCCGCGGGAATGGCCGAGACAACCGGGCTGCCCACGACCAGCAGCGGCTCGCGGATTGGGTCGGTCGTAACGACCAGGCTGCGCATGTCGTCGTCGTGCTGGTCGAGCGCCCGGCCGAGCCCACCGCTAGGAACACCCCACAATGCGCCGAGGGCTCCCGCGGTCGGATCGGTGCGGTGCTCCGCAATGACCGCGGCCGGCCGGCGGCCGCGGCGGGCAGGCCGCTCGGGGTCCTCGGAACGAACCGGGCGCAGCCGCGTGCCCCGTGCACCTGTCGCGAAGCATTGCACCGTCTTGGACGGCGGCCATGAGTCGTACTGGCGCCAGATCTCGGTCGATCCCTGGCGATGCAGGACCACCGGCGGCTCGGCGTCGATCCCGTTGTCGGTGCCCTTCAGCCACCGGTCCCACCAGGGCAGCGCGACCGTGGCGAAGTCGACGGGCGCGAAGAGTGCGGCGTCCGGCATCGTGTGCGTCCACGCGCCGACGAGGAGCCGCTTCGGCGCGGCGATCCGCTCGTACGCGCGGATCATCGCCTCGCAGAACAGGTCCCGCCAGCCAGCGATGCAGAACGCCGGCACCGCGATCCGCGACACGTCGACGACCCGGTCTCGCCACTGTGGATCGTCAGGGCCGCGCCGGAACAGGTCGACCAGGTACGGCTCGGTGTCGCTCAGACGGCGCTGCCAATGCAGGAGATCCGGTCGCTCACCCAGTGGTGGCAGCAGCTGGGTGACCAGGGTGTGCATGCCCCAGACACCCAGCGAGCTCAGGCATCCGCGGCGCCCGGCGGGGTGCACGAAGTCGCGTTCCGGATCCGTCATCCCCATGACCGGCACGATCGCCTTGAGCTGCGGCGGCCGGCGCGCGGCCGTGCGCAGCGCCATCACCGCGCCGTACGAGTGCCCCCACATACCGACGCTGCCGTCGCACCACGGCTGGTCTGCGGCCCACGCCACGGCTGCCACGCCGTCGTCCGCCTCGTCGGGGTGAAACGGCACCCGCTGTTCGCCACCCGAGGATCCGGTGCCCCGCAGGTCCACCAGCACCCCGGCGTAGCCGGCCTCGGCGAAGCGGTGAATATTCTGTCCATTAAGGACGCCGGCCCAGGCGTCCTTGCGGTACGGGAGCACGGTCACGAGAGCCGGTCCGGGAGCCGCACCCGACGGCAGGTAGAGGTCGGCCGCGAGCTCGGCGTCGCCGGACGGGATCCGCACATCCCGGACCACCCTGACATCGAACCGCTCGGTCATGCCGCGGCCAGTTCCGCCGGCACCCAGGCGCGCACGTGGCACGCCATCGCACCGCCGTCGGGGCTCGGCCGCAGCGGCGGTCGAACCTTGGCGCAGATATCCACTTCGGACGGACATCGCCCGGCGAACGGGCAGCCCTCTCCCGGTCCGCCCGCGGGCCGACGCAGCACGGGCCGCTGTTGCCTCAGCGAGGCCTGCCGGACCGGATCGGGCACCGGCGCGGCACCCAACAGCGCGGTGGTGTACGGGTGCCGGTTCGGCCGGGCGATCGTCTCGACGTTTGCCACCTCCATCAACTGTCCGTTGAGAAGGACCGCTACCCGGTGCGAGATGTGCCGGACCACGGCGAGGTCGTGTGAGATGAACAGGTAGCTGAGCCCTAGCTCGGATTGCAGATCGAGCAGCAGATTGAGGATCTGCGCCTGAACAGAGAGGTCGAGCGCGCTGGTTGGTTCGTCGCACACCACAAGGTCGGGCTCGAGCATGAGCGCGCGGGCGATCGCGACCCGCTGGCGCTGCCCGCCAGAGAGCTGCGCCGGGTACGAACGGGCGACGTCCGACGGTAGACCGACCCGCCGGAGCATGTCGCCGGCACGCTCGTTCGCGGCCCGACGGGAGAGCCGACGGACGACCCGGAGCGGCTCGGCCAGCGTGTGGCCGACCGTCGACATCGGACTCAGCGAGCCGTAGGGATCCTGGAACACGACCTGCAGGTGTTCGGCTTGCGCTCGCCGCTCCCGCCCGTCGGCGTACGTAATGTCCCGTCCGGCGAACGCGATCCGTCCGGCTGTTGGCCGGGCCAGGCCCAGGATGGCCTTGCCGATGGTCGACTTGCCGGAACCGGACTCGCCGACGAGCCCCAACGTCTCTCCGCGGCCGACGACCAGACTCACGTCCCGGACCGCGGCCACGGGAGCTCCTCGCCGGAACAGGCCCGGGCCCGGGTACGACACCCACAGACCGCCGATCTCAAGCAGCGCCTCGGACGAAGCCAATGCCAGCCTCCTTCCGGACCGCTTCGTGGTGAAGGCACCGGGTGAGGTGCCCATGCTCCGGCTCGAACACGGGGATCGGTCCGACCGCGCAGTCGACGTCGGCGAAACGACAGCGTGGCTGGAAATGGCACCCGGCCGGCCAGTCGCGGGGATGGGGCACCGTACCCGGAATGGCGGGTAGCCGATGCCGCGGCCGTGTGGCGTCGACCATGGAGCCGAGCAGTCCCATGGTGTATGGATGCCGAGACCCTCCGATGAGTTCAGTGGTCTGTGCGGTCTCCATGACGTGGCCCGCGTACATGACGTACGCGCGCTCACAGCTGTCCGCCACCACGCCCCAGTCGTGTGTGATCAGTAGTATGGACATGCCATGGCGCTGCTGCAGTTCGCGCAGCAGATCCAAGATCTCGGCTGCCACGGTGCCGTCGAGGGCCGTGGTCGGCTCGTCGGCGATGAGCAGGCGTGGGTTCTTCGCCAGCGCCATGGCGATCGACACCCGCTGCGCCATGCCTCCCGACAGTTGATGTGGGTAACGCCGCGCGACCGCCTCGGGTTCAGGCAGGTTCACCGTGTCCAGCAGCTCATACACGCGGGCACGCACCGCTTCCCGGTTGCCGACGTGACGGCCGACCATCTCGCGCACCTGCTGCCCCACGGTGAAGCACGGATCGAGGCTACTGCCCGACTGCTGCGAGATCAGCGCGATCTGCGTGCCGCGGATGCCGCTCAGCTGCTGGCCTTCGAGCAAGAGGTCGCGCCCCTCGAAGACCACCGTGCCGCCGATCACGCGCGCACCGCGAGGCAACAGGCCGAGTATCGCCCGACCCGTGATGCTCTTACCGGAGCCCGACTCGCCCACCAGCCCGACCGTCTCGCCGCGCCGGATGTCCAACCAGGCATCTTCGACCACACTGGACGGCCCATCGGGTGTCATGACTTGGACCGTAAGGCCGCGTACCGACAGCACGCCCTGCGGTGGCGGGAGAGTCAGGTCCGGCGGTGGCCGGCGAATCGGGTCCGGCGTTCTCACGGCGGAGGCGACCGGTTTGGTCGGACGGTGGCGCGGGACCCGGTTCCCGACCGCTTCCCGGGCCAGGTCGCCTACCAGGCCGAACGCGACCGCGGTCAGTCCGATCACGAGGCCGGACGGCACCAGCAGCCACGGCTGGCTGTCGATTGCGGTCGATGCCTCGGCCACCATGCCGCCCCAAGTCGGGGTCGGCGGCTGCACCCCCAATCCCAGATAGCCGAGGCCGGTCTCCGCGAGCAGCGCGATGCCCGCGAAGATCGACGCCTGCACGATGATCGGTCCGGCGATCCGCGGCAGCACATGCCGCACCACGATCCGCCGGTTGGTCAGGCCAGTGACCCGCGCCGCCGCGACCCAGGGCTCGGCCGCGACGGCGAGTGTCGCACTCCGCACGACGCGGGCGAGGCCCGGCGCGCCGAGCACGCCGAGCGCGAGCATCGCCGCCGTCTGGCTGCTGCCGAAGATGGCGAGCACGACGAACAGCGTCACGATAACCGGGATCGACAGCACGATGTCCGCGACCACGGTGACCGTCCGGTCGAGCCAGCCGCCGTAGTATCCGGCCGCCAGTCCCAGCGGCACACCAAGCACCAGCACCGCCGACACCGCCTGCGCAACGCCCCGCAGGCTGATCTGCCCGCCGTACATGAGCCGGCTCAGGACGTCGCGGCCAAGCGCGTCGGCGCCGAGCGGGTGCAGGGCGAGAGGGCCGGACAGCACGTGATCGAGGTCGATCGCGGTCGGGTCGTACGGTGCGAAGAGCGAGGCGCCGGCCACGGCGGCGGTTACCAAAACTAGGTAACCCAGGGCGACCAATCCGAGCGGGTGCCGCCCCAGCACCGTCCGTAGACGAAACTGGCCCATCACACGCGCACCCGCGGGTTCAGCCAGCCGTACGACAGGTCGACAACGAGGTTGACCGTCACCACGATGAGCGTGAACGTCAGCGCGACGCCTTGCAGCATCGGAAGGTCGTGCTGGGTCGTGGCCTGGACCGCGAGTCCGCCGAGACCGGGCATTGCGAACACCGCCTCGACGAGCACGGTGCCGCTGAGCAGGCTGACGAACACCAGGCCCAACACCGTCACCACGGGGATGGCCGCGTTGCGCAGCGCATGCCGGAAGATGATCGATCGGGTGGACGCCCCGTTGGCCCGTAACGTCTCGATGAAGTCCTGCGCCAGCGCCTCGCGCATCGCATCCTGGGACTGCTTGGCCACCACGGCGACGGCGCCAACGGCCAGCGTCAGCACGGGCAGGATCAAGCTCAGCGCCCACTCACTGGGCGAGTCCACAATGGACACATATCCAGTTGCCGGCAGCAACGGAATGGCGACCGCGAACATGCTGACCAGCACGAGGCCGAGCCAGAAGTTCGGCAGGCCCAGCCCGACCAGCGACAGCACGTCGACGGCGCGGCCGAGCCAGCCCTCGCGCACTGCACTGAGCGCACCGAGTCCGATGCCGATGAGTGCGGCGAGGACGGTCGCGGCCACGATAAGCGAGAGCGTCACCCCGAGCCGGTTCGTGATCTCTACTCCGACGTCGAGGCCACTGATCGGAGAGACCCCAAGGTCGCCCCGCAACGCGCCGGCCAGCCAGTGCCCGTACTGAACGAGCACTGGCTGGTCGATGCCGAGCTGGTGGCGAAGCGTGGCGTACCCCTGCGGGGTGTAGTTGATGCCGAGGATCGTGCGTGCCGTGTCACCCGGGGCCACCGACTGCAACAGGAACGTGAGCAGTGTGACCACCAGAATGAGCGGGACCGAGATGGCCAGTCGACGGAGCACGAGGCGCAGCATCTATCCGAACCTCCCTGCCGGTATGCAGATTGTGTGCTCTTCAGGACGCTGGGCGCCACTGCACCGGATTGGGAATCGGTTCGCCGTTGGTCGGCTGGATGCCGGCCACCTTGTTATTGGCGAAGAAGAACACGGGCACGAACACCACCGGGACGAACCACGCCTGGTCGGTGAGGCGAGCGATGATCTGCTTGTCCATGTTGGCCCGACCCGTGTCGTCCATCTGCGCGGCCTGCTGGTAGAGCGACTCCAGCTGCGCGTCGGAGCTCTTGCGCGGGTTGAACAGCGCCGCGCTGGGCAGGAAGAGACCCGGACCCATGAGATAGACCGGCTGGGTTCCATAGCCAATGCCATACGCCGGGTATTTTCCGCTCTGGAGGTCGGTCAGGTAGTTTGAGGCCTCGGCCTGGTTCGTGAGCTCGAGCTTGACGCCGACCTTCTGCAGATCCTCGGCCATCGCCTGCGGTACAAGATGGGTGTTGGCAAATGATGTCGTAAGCACCTTCATGGTGAAGCCGTCGCCGTACCCCGCGTCGGTGAGGAGCTGCTTGGACTTGGCCGGGTCGTAGCTGTAGCGGTTCGACTCGTTGTAGCCGTCCTGCCCGGGCAGCACGATCTGCTCGGTCACCGTGCCGTACTCACCGAAGAGTGCCTTCGCGATCTTCTGGCGGTCGATCGCGTAGTTGAGCGCCTGCCGCACCCGGACGTCCTTCAGCGCCGGGACGAGCTCGCCCGCGCGGTCGGCGAGGGCCAGGCCCTGGAAGACCTGCGGAGTAAAGGTGACCTCCAATCCGGCCGACTTCGCGCCGGTCACCGTGGTGTAGTCGCCCTGGATCACGTCGACCTGGCCCGTCTTCAGGGCGGCCAGCGCGGTGTTCGGGTTCGGGATCACCTTGATGGTTACCTTGGTGTAGCCGACCGACGCCTTGTCCCAGTAGTTCGGGTTCGGCGTGTAGGTGTAGTGGTCGCCCGGTACGGTCTGCGTCGGGTCGAGCATGTAGGGCCCGGCGCCGAAGGTGTTGGTGGCCAGGCCGTCCGGCTTCTCCAATGCCGGTCCGCTGATCATGCCGCCGGCCAGATAGTCCTGCGTGAAGATCATCGGCAGCAGCGGGCTGGGCTCGGACAGCGACAGCCGGACGGTCAGTGGGTCGACCACGTCCACAGCGGAGATTGGCACGAGGTAGGCCGCGGCCTGACCGGGCGCACCGCGGTAGTAGTTGATGTTCGCCTTGACCACGTCGGCGGTCAGCGGCGAGCCGTCGCTGAACTTCACGTCCGGTCGCAGGGACAACTCGAAGGTCTTATTCCCTGTGCCCACGTACTTCCAGGACTTGGCTAGTCGGGGTTGGAGGCTGCCGTCGGGCGCACGGTAGATCAGCGGGTCGTAGGCGAGGTTGATGTACCAGCCGAAGGCGGCGTTGATCTTCGCCGGATCCATGCTGTTCGGTGCCGACGTGTGGCCGATGCTGAGTGTGGTGGGCGCGGCAGCGCTGGTGCTGTTCTTCGCCGAGCACGCGGACGTGAGCACCAGGACCGCGGCAAGGCCGTACGCCGCCCACCGCCGCGCGGTGCGTTTGGAGTCCACTGTAGAGCTTCGTGTAGGTACAAGACCGTCGTTCATCGTTTCGGACCTCTCGGGAACGGGACAAGGGCTGTGCCATCGCTGGTCGAGAGTCGCCATCGGACCCGGTCGCGGATCGCGGTGGTGGGTACCGTTGGTGGTACTGTAGTACCCAGTTTCGTTTTCGGCAAGACTACGTTTCACGCATGTTTCCGATCTGATCGACCGGTCGGCGACCGGATCGGTTGCTGCGCACGAGGTTTAGCGCAGGGCGGAGCCGATGCTGATGCCGCCGTCAACGTCGAGCACCACACCCGTTACGTACGCGGCCTGCTCCGAGCAGAGAAAGGCGGCGGCCTCGGCGATCTCCTCCGGTCGCCCGATCCGGCCGGCCGGCACGCGGGAGATCAGCTTCTCCCGGGCCGGGCCGTTCATCGAGGCGAGCATGGGGGTGTCGATGAGACCCGGAGCGATCACGTTCACCGTGATGCCGTACGGTGCGCCCTCAAGCGCGATCGAGCGGGACAGCCCGATCAGCCCCGCCTTCGCCGCCGCGTAGTTGGCCTGGCCGAAGTTCCCGCGCCACGACATCGACGAGAATGACAGAATTCGCCCGTAGCCGCGCTCCTTCATGCCGGCGAAGACCGCACGGCAGCAGTGGAACGCGCCGCGCAGGCTGACATCGACCACGCGCCGCCACTGATCGTCGGTCATCCTCTCGAGGCGGTTGTCCGCGATCACGCCAGCATTGTTCACCAGCACATCAACCCGGCCGTACGCCTCGCACACCTCGGTGATCCACCGGTCCACCGCGATGGGGTCCGCTACGTCCACTGTAGACGCTACCGGCTCGACGTCGCTCCCAGTACGAACCGATCGCGCCGCCTCGGCGACGCGGCCTCCGTCCACATCACACAGTGCGAGGTGTGCGCCCTCGGTGGCGAACCGGCACGCCATCGCCAGGCCGAGGCCCTGGCCAGCCCCGGTCACCAACACCACCCGGCCCCGGTAGCGCTGCGAGACGCCGGGCCCGGCGTGCGTGAGCAGGTCCACCGGAGGGTCGCCCATCATCGCTGCCCGGACAGGAACTGGGCCAGCGCGGCCGCGGCGTCGCTTGCGTTCCAGTGCGCCCCGAACTCGTCCAGCTCGGCCGCGAACGCCTCGTCCTCACTCGAATGTCGGCCGGCGAGCAGCCGCTTGATCCGGCCATGCGACGGCCCGGAGCGCGCCCGCAACGCGTCGAGCACCTCGCGCAGCGCGCCCGGGAACTCGGCTTCGCCAGCGATCACCCGCACGAACCCGCTCGCCAGGAACGTCTCGGCCGGCAGCAGCTCGCCGGTCAGCATCAGCCAGGTCGCCATCGCTTCGCCCACCTTGCGCGGCAGGCGCACGCTGCCACCACCGGCGGGTAAGAGACCGTTGCGAAGATGTCCGTCGCCGATCAGCGTGCCGCGCCGGGCCACCACCACGTCACAGGCGAGCGCGAGCTCGAGCCCGCCGGCGACGACGTGTCCGTGAACGGCGGCCACCACCGGCTTCGGGATCCGTTCCAGCCGCGTGAAGACGGCCGACACCTCGCTGAGGAATGGCAGCGGATCCCCGTCGCGGTCGGCCAGGGCGTGGAGGTAGCCCAGGTCGGCGCCAGCACAGAAGCTCGGACCGCGGCCGGCCACGACGACTACCGCGATCTCGCGATCACCGGCCGCCGCCTCGATCGCCTTGTCCAGCGCCCGCACCAACTCGGGGTCGAGCGCGTTGCGCTTCTCCGGCCGGTTCAGCCACAGCCAGCAGATGTCCTCGTGGCGCTCGACCAGCAAGCAGTCGCCGCCGACCACGGCGGCCGCGCCCACACTCCACTCAGGACTCACCGAATAGACCTCTTTCGGGGCCGTCAGCCAGCCACGGTCTGCGCGGCGTCGGCCGACCGCTCCCGGTCGATCTCCTCACGCCGGCGCTGCCGCAACACGTACCGCTGGATCTTTCCGCTCGGTGTCTTCGGCAGCTCGGCGACGAAGTGTACGGCGCGCGGGTACGCGTGGGCGGCGTATTTGGTCTTCACGTGTTGTGCGATCTCCCGCGCCAGCCCGGGCGTCCGCCGATCCGGGTCGCGCAGCACCACGAAGGCTTCGAGAATCTCGCCGCGGATCTGGTCCGGTACCGCGATCACGGCCGACTCGGCCACGGCCGGATGGGTGGCGAGCACCGACTCGACCTCGAACGGCCCGATCCGGTATCCGGCCATGATGATCACGTCATCGTCGCGAGCGGAGAAGTACAGGTACCCGTCGTCGTCCATCCGGCCGGCGTCGCCGGTCAGGTACCAGCGACCGTCGGCGGTGAACTTCTCCTGGCTCTTGGCTGGATCGTTGAGGTAGCCCGTGAACCAGGTCAGCGGGCTCGCCGCGATGTCGACGGCGATGCGGCCGAGCGTACCGGCCGCCTCCTCCTCATCCCGGTCGTCGCGGAGCACGACCACGCGCCAGCCCGGCATCGCCTGTCCCATCGAGCCCGGGCGCAGCGGCGCGACCAGATCTGGATGGTGGTGGTTGTTCACCAGCATCCCCGCTTCCGTCTGTCCATAGTGGTCATGTACGGGCACGCCGAGCGCCGTGAGAGCCCACTCGTTGACCTCGGGGGTCTGCGGCTCTCCGGCGCTGGACGCACATCTGAGCTTGAGGCCGCCCAAGGCAGGGGTGGAATGGGCCCGGAGCGCCCGGTAGACGGTCGGGGCCGCGGCGATGTTCGCTACCGGAAATCCTTCCAGCACCCGCCACGTGAGCTCCGGGCTGAATGGCGCGTTCACAAGCAGGCTCGGAACCGCGCCGGTCAGCGAGGAGAGAATCCCGAAGTAGAGCCCGTAGGCCCAGCCCGGGTCGGCCGCGCACCAGTACAGTTCGTCAGTTTCGAGGCCAAGTCCGAACTCCCCGTAGGCCCGGAATCCGGCCAGCGCGCTGGTCGGGACGACCACGCCCTTGGGCTGACCGGTCGTGCCGGATGTGTAGATATGGACGATCGGCGCATCGCCTCCCAGTGCCGCGGCGGGAAATCCGGGCTCGTGCCGCGCGATAAGGTCGGCGAACGCGACGTCGCCGGGGTGAGTGACGGAACCGGACACGATCACCGACCAGGGCGCCTCCGCAGGCATCTCCTCGCCCGTGAGCTTGGGCCGCTGAGCCTCGTCGCAGACCACCACCTTGGCGGCGCTGCCGCGGAGCCGCAGCGCGATGGCCGGCGGGGCGAACGCGGTGAACAGCGGCACATGGACCGCTCCCAATCGCCAGATACCGAGCAGCGTGACGAGGTAGTCGGCACTCTTGCCCATCAGCGTGGCGACGCGGTCGCCGGGCGCCACGCCGAGTGCGGAGAGCGCGGCCGCGAACCGCTCGGACAGCGACTTCAGTTGTCCATATGTCAATTCCCGATATGTCAGGTCGGGTTCCACGACCGTATAGCCGACGGCATCGGCTTGATGGCCATCGCACAGCACGTGCGCGACGCTGGTCTGCGCCCCGCCATACAGGGCGAGAAACTCGTGAACTCGAGCGAGAGGGCCGGCGTTCTGGTCCACGGGACGCTCCTCCCGGTCTGCTATGCACGGTCGTGCCGAGACGTACGGTCGATGACGGACCGGTGCGCGGGTGGCCCGCCACAACGGCCCGCGCCGGGTACTACGATGGATACGATAGTACCGAGACCGGTACCGCGCAATCCCTGGCGTCGAAGGCTCAGGCAACCTCGTCCGGCCGGTGAGCCAACGCATTCAGCACCAGTCCACCCAGTTCGCCGTATGCGTCGCCGGAGGAGAGCCCCGTCCGGGAGAGCAGTTCACCGTGTTGAATGCTGTCGATGACCAACGTGACGACCTCGGCGACGAAGTCCGCGTGCACCTGCCGGAACGCGCCTACCTTGACCCCGTCGTGGACGAACTGGCGCACCCGCTCGGCGGCCGCACGCGAGTTCGTCCGGTAGATCTCCCAGGTGAGCTCGGTCGCGGTCATGTCCGCATAACAGTCGGCCGACATCCGGCGCATCTCGCCACCGATGGACGCCAGGTAGACGGCGATCCGCTCGCGCGGGTCCTCGATCCGCGCGACCCGCTCCTCGATCCTGGCGGTCGCATCTCGGAAGAACCGCTTGAACGCGGCGGCAACCAGCCGCTCCTTGCTGGATGCGATCGCGTAGAGCGTCGACTTCGAACACTGCAGGCGTGTCGCCATGTCGTTGACCGTGAACCCGCTGAAGCCCTCGACCAACAACAGGTTCTCCAGCTGTTCGACCACCGCGTCCCGGCGCTCCGCGTCGACCTTGCGGCGTCGGGTCGCCCGAGGTCCGGGAGGGCGGGGCAGCGTGGCACGTCCGGATGGCATGCCACCGAGTCTCCCATACGCTGGGGCACCCAGCCCGTGACGATGCGTGACCATCGGTGGCCTACGCCGGCACCGCGGCCCAGGGGTGACGACGCACCGGCGCGATTGCCACCACCGCCGCCGAAAGGAACAGACCCGCGCCGATGACAAAGGCGGTTCGGTATCCATGCGCGAGGGCGGCATCCACGGGGAATCCGAATGACTCGTGACTCAGGGCCGCCGCCACGGCGGACACGACGGCAAGCGACAGCGTCCCGCCGAGGACTCGAGAGACGTTCACAAGGCTCGATGCCGCACCGTGCAGCGACGGCGGGACACCGGCCAGCGCCTCGGTCGTGTTGGGGATCAGCGTCAATGGGATCGCCGCGCCGAGGATCAACGACGGCAGCAGCACGGTCGTCGCGAACGAGCCGTCCACCGGCGCCCGCGCGAGCAAGGCCATGCCGACAGTGCCGGCGAACGCACCCAGGCAGACCGCGCGACGGGGACCGATCACGGCGATCAGCGCCGGCGCCAGGCGGGCCGCGAGCACCAGCACCGCCGTATGCGGCAGGTAGGCGAGCGCGGTCTGCAGCGCCGTGTAGTGAAGGACGTTCTGCTGGTACAGCGTGACGACATAGAACATCACGAGCATGCCGCCGCCGCACAGCGCCTGCGTGAGGTTCGCGGCGAGCACGGACGGCATCCGCAGCAATGCCTTTGGCAGCAACGGATTTCGCGCGACTACAAGCTCGTGCACGGTGGCGTAACCCAGCACCAGGACGGCGCCCGCAAACAGGGCAGGGGAGGGCGTGACGGCCGCCGTGACGAGCAGACATACGCCGCCGGTCAGGCCGACCGCGCCGACGACGTCGAACCCCGCGCGACGCACGACCGGTCCATCCACGGGGAGGAACCGCAGCCCGCCCACGATCACCAGTGCGGCGACTGGCACGTTGACCCAAAAGACCCAGCGCCACCCTGGCCCATCGGTGAGCAGGCCACCCGCGAGCATTCCCAGCGAGCCGCTGACGGTGGTGATCACCGCCCACACGCCCACCGCCGCGTTTCGGGGTTTGCCCTCGGGGAAGACTTCGGCGAGCAGGGCGAGGGTCGTCGGCGCCACGAAGGCGGCGGCGAGACCCTGCAGCCCGCGCCCGACCACCAGCGTCAATGGGGTCGTGGCCACCGCCGCGACGGCGGAGGCCACGCAGAACAGGGCGAGACCCCCGGTGAGCACGCGCCGGCGACCCCAGGCGTCGCCGACGCCGCCGCACAGCAGGAGAAACCCTCCAAAGAGGATGGTATATCCGTTGACCGCCCAGGACAGCGTGGCGTCGCTGAACCCGACGCCAGCCTTGATGGCGGGGAGCGCCACGTTCGTGATCGTGATGTCCACCGTCTCCAGGACGTGGCCCACGGAGAGGACGACCAGGACGAGCACGTGACGACGGGTCCAGACGAAACGCGCCTCTAGGCCCGCCCGCGGGCGCTCGACAGCCGGAGCGCCGCGGATGGAAGAGACCGTCATCCGGACCACCGTCGTGAGACCACCAGCGCGTCGTTGATCGTGACCTCGCCCGTCGCCGCGACCGTGTCCTGGGAGACCTGGGTGTTGGCGGTCACGACCGTGCGATCGCCGGCGCCGTTGGTGATGGTCAGCCGACCGTTGCCGGTGAGGTACTCCAGCCCAGGCTCCTGACCAACGTGGAAGGTAATCTCGACCGCGCGCTCGAGTGTGATCACATCGCCGGAGTGGTCGAGGCTCGCGGACGCCTCGTCCCCGATGGTCACACTCATCACGCCCGTCGCGTGGTCGCGGGCGATGCGCCAGGTGCGGCGCGCGTCTCCGCCGCTGAACGGACGCGGCAAGTCGATCGGTGGCGGGGGCGTCACGTCTTCCGCCCCGACCGGCTGGCCAACGGGCAGGTTCAGTACGGTCACGGGCACGCCGATGTCGAGGTGCTTGCCCGCGGCCGAAGGCCAGAGCGTGGGCAGGTCGGCATCCGACAACGCCAGACGTAGCCGATGGCTGGCTGCGACCCGGTACCCGGCCGGCTCGAGCGTCAGGGTGACGGTACCGGTCGATCCGGGCGGGAGCGCGACCGCGCCGACGGTGACCAATGTGGACCGTCCACAGGGGTCGACGTCGGCGAGCCTGGCCACACAGCGCGAGGCGGTCGTGCGCGGCCCAAGCACCAGGTCCACGGTGGGCGTGCCGGCGATCACCAGCGGCTCCACCAACGGCTCGGTGGTGAACGCCAGCGAGCGGGCATCGTCGTCGTGCTGGTCTAGCGGGAAACCGAAGCCAGCGAGCGGGATGTTGCCTAATCCGCTCAGCGCGCCGACGGTGCGGTCGCTGGCCCACCGGATGAACCGGGTCGACTCGCCCTCTCCCGTTGACTCAGCCAGAGCGCCGTCGGGCGTAGCGGCGAGCCGGAGACGCGGGCCCCGCGGAGGCCATGACGGAAACCGCTCCCATGACGGGTCGGCCCCACCGACGTACACCACGGCCGGGTCCTCGCCGGACCCGGCCGGCGCCGCGTCGGGGGCGAGCCAACGCTGCCACCAGTCGCAGGCGAGTGCGATCGCGTCGGCCGGCTCGCGCGGCGATTCGTTCGGCAGCTCGTGCATCCACGGCCCAACCATCAGCCGTTTCGGCGCACCGATCTGCTCATACGCGCGCACCGTCCCGGACAGGAACAGGTCGTGCCAGCCGGCGATGCAGAACGTGGGCACGTCGATCTCACGCGCGTCGATGACCCGCGAGCGCCAACTCGGGTCGCCGGCCGGATGTCGCCAGGCGTCCATCAGCCACGGATCGAATTGGCGCACCCGCTCCTCCCATCGCCGCGCGGCATCGGGCCCACCGAACATCGACGGTTGTAGCTGGATGAAGAGATTCCAGACGCCGGCCAGTCCGAAGAATCCCATGGCGCCGCGCTCGCCGGACGGATGCACGAAGTCCCGTTCCGGGTCGATCATTCCCATGATCGCGACGATCGCCTTCAACGCCGGGGGTCGGCGGCTCGCGGTGCGCAAGGCGTTGATCGCGCCGTAGGAAAGGCCCCACATTCCGACGTTCCCGTCGCACCACGGCTGCGCGGCCGCCCACTGCACCACGGCTACCCCGTCGTCGCCGTCGCCGGGATCGAACGCGGGCCGTTCCTTGCCATCGGACGTACCGGTGCCCAACCGGTCAACCAGGACGCTCGCATAACCGCGGGACGCGAAGTACTCCAGATACGGCGCGCCGCCGATACCTGCGATGCCGTCCTTCGAATTGTGCAGGATCGTGACGAGTGCGGGCACCGGGTCGTCGTTGATCGGGAGGAAGAGGTTGGCGCCCAGGGTGATACCTGCCTCCGTGGTGGGGATCCGTGCGTCGTGGACCACCGCCACCCGGTACGGAGCCCCGCGACCCACCGCCGACGCAAGCCTTGTCATCGTCTTCTCCTCACGCGGGGACCGAGGCGCGGGAATGAGACTATGAAGGCGGCTCAGGCGGCTCTAGGGCCGCGAGAACGAATCGCCCTTCCTCCCTGCGACGTAATTGACGGTGCGGCGGCTCCGGCGGACGTACAGGGCGGCGACGTGAGTTCAGGGCACAGCGGCCGAACCGGGCCGCTCACGACCGCCAGTCGCGGTCAGCCACGGTGACGCCGTCGACGCTGACCCGACCCGAGGCTTGCGCCGCATCGGGAGTGAGCGAGAGTTCTACGTGGACGACGATGGTCTCGCCGGTGTCCAATCGCGCGGTGACGGTCGACAGCCCGCGCACGTTCGCTGATTCTCCACTCTGGACAGTGGTGGTGACCCGGGTGTCGGCCTCAAAAGTGACGCCGGTCTCGGGTAACCGCGCCGCGTACGTGTCCCCCAGGACGACGGCGGCCGAGCCCTGGTCGGGCTGGCGCCGGATCTCCCAGTGCGGGGTGTGATAGAGCCACCCGCCGCCTGGATCGGCTCCGGCCGGTCCGGCGATCGTGGTCGGCTTGCCCTGATCGGCCTCTACCACCGGCAATTGGACCTCGACCGTCGCGACCGCGGCAGCGTCGAACGGCAAAGGAGCCGGCCACAATCGGGGGAAGGCGGAGTCGCCGATGACGAGCCGCAGGCGGTGCCCGGCAGGCAGCTCGTACGCGGTCGCATCGAGCTGAAGTGGCGCGTCGACGCCGATTCCGCGGATGCCACCGGTGATCAGCGTCGACCGACCACGCGGGTCGACGTCGGTGAGCTTCACCACCAATCGCCCTAACCACCCGGTTACCGTGACGGACACTCGGCCGATGAGTCGGACCGGCTCCTCGACCGGCGGCCCGGTAAACGTGAGCGAACGCATGTCGTCGTCGTGCTGGTCGAGCCGCTCGCCCGCGCCGCCGGGGATACCCCAGTACCCGCTCAGCACTCCCACGGTCGAATCGGCGGCGGGCGCCGGGCCGTCCGGCGTCGCGGAGACCAGAGCGGTGGCGAGCGTCGAGCTCGGCCACTCCTCAAGGTCGAGCCATTGTCCATCATGGACGAAGACGGTGACTGGTGGTTCGGCGTCGACGCCGTTGTGGTCGCCCTTCAGCCACCGGTCCCACCACCGCAGCGCCATCGCCGGCAGGTTGATGCGGTTCGCCGGTGCGTCGTGCGGAAGCGAGTGCGACCACGGTCCCAGGAGCAGTTTGCGTGGTCCGCGGACTCCTTCGTACAGGCGGACCGTCGCGTCACAGAACATGTCCCGGAGTCCTCCAACACAGAACACCGGCGTGTCGATGAGGGATGGGTCGACCGCCCGCGAACGCCACACCGGGTGACCGGGCGGATGGCGGTACAGGTCCAGAACGTACGGCTCCGCATGGGCGACGCGGTCGCGCCACCGCCGCTGCTCGGTCGGGTCGTGATGCGCGCGCAGTGGTGGCAGGAGCAGATCGGCGAGCGTACCCAGACCCCACATTCCTTGCGCGGTCTGGCATCCCGGCGCCCCACCCGGGTGGACGAAGTCGCGCTCGGGATCGAGCAGCGGCATCACCGCGACGACGGCCCGGACGGCGGCCGAGCGGCCGGCCGTACGCAGCGCCAAAAGCGCGCCGTAGGAAAAGCCCCACAGGGCGACCGCACCGGTGCACCACGGCTGGTTGGCCGCCCAGGCGACGGCGGCCACGCCGTCGTCGGACTCGGCCGGGTCGAACGGCGGCCGGGCCGGGCCGTCCGAGGAGCCCATGCCCCGCGGGTCGACCAGCACGCACGCGTAGCCCACTTCCGCGAACCGGTGCAGGGTGTCCCACATCCCGGCGCCTCCGACCGCGTCGCGCCGGTACGGCATCATGCAGACGATCGCCGGAACGGGCCTGGGGTCCTCCGGCAGAAAGACATCCGCGGCCAGCGTGCCGTCCGCGGCGGTGGTGGGTATGCGAACGCCCGCTAGTACCACAGCCATCGAGCTCCTCCTAAGTGGAGTCTCGGACGACCAGTTCCAGCCGTAGCACGATCCGCTGCACCGAGGTAGACGACCCGCTGATGACGTCCGCCAGGAGACGGGCGCCGATCCGGCCGGACTCCTCGAACGGCTGCCGTACGGTCGTCAGCGCCGCCGCCTCCGCCACGCTGCCGTCGTCAAAGCCAACCACGGCCAAGTCTTCGGGCACTCGTACGCCCAAGCGGCGGCATTCGACAATCAGGCCGGCGGCGAGCACGTCGTGGTGGGCGAACACGGCGGTCGGCGTGGGCCGCAACGCGAGGACCTCATGCAGCGCCTTGCGGCTGAACGCGATGTCGTTGGCGGTCAAGACCGTGTGCACCGCGGCGTGGTCGATCCCGGACTCCGTCAGTACCCGGGCAAAACCGCGGTTTCGCCGCTGGCCCTGAGAGAGGAAGGCGTTGGACTCCTGGGGTTCCTGCACGAACGCGAACGACGTGTGCCCGCGCTCGAGCAGGTGCCGGGCCAGTATCGCGCCGCCCTCGTCATCGTCCACATTGACGGTGCTGAACTCGGGCCGGTTGCTGTCCACGAGCACGGTCGGCAGCTGCCGGCTAATCAGGTGCTCGGCGAGCGCGTCGTCCAACGGGAGTCCCATCACGAGTAGTCCATCGAGGCGTCCGGTCACCGGAAGCGTGCGCAGGAGCGGAGAGACGGAGGCCGCGGCCGACTCGTGGTCGTAGACGACGACATCGCGGTTGGCTCCGTCCGACTCGGCGAGCACGCCCATGAGCCGGCGCCGGAACGAGTCGTAGGAGGTGAACGGGGCGAGCACTCCGATGCGGCCGACGCCCCGTCGGGCGTGACTGACCGCCTCCGCCTTCGGCATGTACTCCAGGTCCTCGATCGCCTTGAGGACCCGGTCCCGGGTCTTGGCGTTGACGCGGGTCGGCCGGTTGATGGTCTGCGACACCGTGGAGATGCTGACCCCGGCGTAGGCGGCCACATCGTAGATCGTCACCTGGCTTGGCACTCTCGCCTCCTTCCTAGCGACGGGGTGACGGCTGCGGAGCGGATTCGGCCAGCAGCGTACGCCGCCGGCGCTGCTCCACCGGATCGGGTACCGGGGCGGCGGCGATCAGGGCCTTCGTATACGCCTCGCGCGGCTCGCCGCAGACCTGCGCGGTAGGGCCGGTCTCCACGATCTGTCCACGGTAGAGCACCGCCACCCGGTCGGCGATGTGCCTGATGATGGCCAGGTCGTGGGTGATGAACAGGTAGCTGACCCCGAGTTCTCGGCGGAGCCGCCCCAGAAGGTTGAGCACCTGCGCCTGCACTGACAGATCGAGCGCGCTCGTCGGCTCGTCGCAGACGATGAGCCGCGGGCCGGGCATCAGCGCGCGGGCGATGGCGATGCGCTGGCGCTGGCCACCGGAGAACTCGCTCGGATAACGCTGCGCCGCGTCGGATTCGAGCCCGACCCGTTCGAGCGCTTCGACGACCCGCTCACGCTGCTGCGCGGCCGTCAGGCGTTCGTGCGCGAGTAGCGGCTCGACCAGCGTCTGGCGCACGGTTCGGACCGGGTTCAGCGAGCCGTACGGGTCCTGGAAGATGGCCTGGATGAAGCGGGTCAGTTCGCGGCGTCGCCGATGATTCACGCGGGTGATGTCCTCACCGTCGTAGAACACCGCGCCGGTTGTGATGGGCACCTGCCCAAGGACGGCGTTGCCGAGCGTGGACTTTCCGGAGCCGCTCTCGCCGACCAGGGCCAGCGTCTCGCCCGGCCCGATGCCCAGGCTCACGTCGCTGACGGCGTCGCGACTGCGCTTACCCCGGCCGTAGTTCACGGTCACCCCACGAAGGGCCAACAGCGGACTGGTCATGCCGCGACCAACTCGTCGGCCCGGATGCAACGGGCGAGCCGCCCATCCACCGTGGGCGCCAGCGGAATGGGTGCCTCACCGCACCGGGCCACCGCGTATGGGCACCGCGGCTGGAACCGGCATCCCGTCCACCAGGTGGACGGGGGCGGGACGCTGCCGGGAATCGTCGGCAGCGCATCGGCGACCGGGGCCACGTGGGGGTTGGCCGCGAGCAGGCTGCGCGTGTACGGGTGGCGGGGATCCCGATAGAGCTCCGCGACCGGCGCTTGTTCGACGACCTCGCCCGCATAGACCACGACCGCCCGGTCGCACAGGTCGGCGAGTACCCCCCAGTCGTGCGTAACGAGAATGATCGCCATACGCAGCCGAGTTTGGAGATCGCGTAGCAGGGCCAGGATCTCGGCCTGGACCGTGACGTCCAGCGCAGTGGTCGGCTCGTCGGCGATGAGCAGCGACGGATTGCCCGCCAACGCGAGCGCGATGACGACTCGCTGAGCCATGCCGCCCGAGAGCTCATGCGGATACAGTCGGGCGACGCGTTCCGGCTCGGGCAACCGTACCGTGTCCAGCAAGGACAACGCTCTGGCCCGGACCTGAGCCCGGCTCATCGGCTCGTGGCGGCGGATCACCTCGGCGAGTTGGCTGCCGACGCGGAACGACGGGTCGAGCCCGCCCATCGGCTCCTGAGATACCAGGCCGATCCGGCGACCGCGGATATCGGCAAATCCCGCCTCGCCCAGGCTGGAAAGGTCGACTGTGGACTGACTCGCGAACAAGGCGAACCCGGCGGTGACGTGACCTCCGCCTGGGAGCAGACCGAGGAGGCTCCGCGCGATCATGGTCTTGCCGGAGCCTGACTCGCCGATCAGTCCGACGCACTCCGCCACCCCGACGTCGAAGCTCACGTCTCGCACCACGGTCACCGAGCCGTCTGTACGCAACAACTCGATGGACAGGCCGCGCACCGCCAGCAGCGGCGCCGAGCCATTCGGGCTCTCCCGCAACTGCAGAAGGCTTGCAGGTTGGGGACGCTTCCATTGCACAGGTCTTGAAGAGTTGCGCGACGTGGAGAACCGGCGGGCCGCGGTGCGGTCGCGCACCGCATCGCCCAGGACACCCAACGCGAGGACGGTCAACAGAATGACCCCTCCGGTCGCGATGGCCATCCAGACGTCCTTGCTCGTCACCTGAGCGGCGTGGGCGACCATGTTGCCCCAGCTCGGTCCCTGCGTCTCCGGTGTGCTCAGACCCAGGAACGACAGTGCCGCCTGCACGAGAACCGCGGTTGCCGCGAACAGGAAGAGCTGCACGGTGACAGGACCGGCGAGGCGGGGCCGGATGTGCCGCCACATGATGCGAGGTCCGGACAGGCCCGCGAGCCGCGCCGCCCGGACGTAGAGCTCTTGACGGACCACCATCGTGATGCCCCGGGTGACTCGCAACAACATCGGTGCCGCGATGACACCCAGGGCGACCATCGTGGCAGCGCCATTCCCGGGGAACACCGACAACACCATCAGGAGCACGATGATGCCGGGTAGGGCGAGCAACAGATCCGCGAGAGCGCTGATGCTCCGGTCGACGACGCCCCCGAGATAACCGGCGATCAAACCGAGTCCCACTCCGAGGATCGCGAAGACCACGACGGCCTCGATCACGCTGACCAGCGTGATCTGCCCACCGTGCATGAGCCGGCTCAGCACGTCGCGTCCGAGCCGGTCGGTGCCGAGCCAGTGAGCCGAGCTCGGACCCGACAAGGCCGCACCGAGGTCCTGCCGCTCGGGATCGATCGGCGCCAGCCACGCCGCGCCGAGCGATGCGATGACGACGACCGCCAGGAACCCGGCCGCGACGAGTCCCGGCGCCGTGAGGCGGAGTCTGATCATGCGCGGCGCACTTTCGGATTGAGTGCCCGGTAGGCGATGTCGACCAGCAGGTTCGTGGTGATCACCACAATCGTGAAGCAGAACGCGATTCCGGTGATCAGGGGCAGGTTGTGGTCGCCCGAGGCGACGACGGCCTGCTGGCCGAGCCCAGGGACGGAGAAGATGCCCTCGATGACGACCGCCCCGCTGAGCAGATTCACCAGCAGTAGACCGAGAACGGTCACCACCGGTATCGCCGCGTTCCGAAGCGCGTGTTTGTACACAATGGACCGCTCGGACAAGCCTCTGGCTCTCAACATCGTGATGTACTCCTGCCCCAGCACGTCCGACATGGAATCACGCGTCTGCTTGGCCACGAACGCGATGCCGCCGGCGGCGAGGGTCGCGATGGGCAGCACCATCGCGGTCAGCCATCCAGCTGGATCCACCCGTGGGTCGACGTAGCCGCCGGGCGGGAAGAGCCCGAGGCGGACGGCAAACAATTCCACGAGCAGCAGGGCCAGCCAGAAGCTCGGCACGGCGAGGCCAATCAGAGAAACGACGTCCACGACGCGGCCGAGAGCACCGGCGCGGCGCGCGCTCACCACGCCAAGCCAGGTGCCGACGACGCCCGCCACGAGGACCGTGCCCAGGATCAGTGACAGGGTCGGCAGCAGACGAGCGGCGATCATTCCAGAGACGGGCTCGCCGCTGAACAGGTCGGAGCCGAGGCTGCCGTGGGCCAGCGCCGTCAGCCACTGCCCGTACCGTTGCGCGAGTGGTTGGTCGACCCCGAGCAGGTGGCGCATCCGCTCCACCTGCTCGGGGGTGTACGAGCCGCTCTGGCTGCTGAGGATCGACGTAGCGGCGTCGCCGGGCGCGAGCGACACAAGCACGAAGGTCAGTCCGGTCACGACGAACAGCAAGACCACCGAAGAGGCGAGCCACCGTAGCGCCGTGCGGACCATCGGTATCCCCTCAGCCCGCGGGTGTGATCTCGTAGAGCGACAGCAGTGGCTCCTTCGCCGACGTCTTGATGCCGTCGAGCGTGTTACGGGCGTAGTACGGCAGACCTGTCATCACCACCGGGACGAACCACGCCTGCGTCGTTAGGTGAGCGATCACCTTCTGGTCCTGCGTGTCCTTGTCCCCGCCGGTCGCCTTGGCCGCGTCGTCGTACAGGCCCTGCAGCGTCGTGTCCTTGTTCTTGAACGGGTTGAAGGCGGCGCTCGGCAGGAACAGTGACGGTCCCTCCATCCAGATCGGTATCTGGCCGAACGCGGTCATGAAGGCGGGGAATTTTCCGCCGAACGCGTCGGCGGCGAACTGGTTGGCGTTGGCGTAGTCGGTGATCTTCAGGTCGACGCCGACCTGCTTCCACTGCTGGGCCAGCGCCTGCGCCATAAGGTTGAGCTGCTGGTACTGCGGCGTCACGATGGCGAGCGAGAACCCGTTGGCATAGCCCGCCTCGGCGAGCAGGCTCTTGGCCTTGTCCACGTCGTACGCGTACGCCGAAGCCAACGAGTCGTTGTAGCCGTACCCGCCGGGAACGCTGACCTGATGTGTCGGTTCGCCGATGCCCGCGAAGAGTGCGTTGGCGATCGCTGCCCGGTCGGTGGCGTAGTTGAGTGCCTGCCGCACGCGAACATCGCTGAGCGCCTTGGCCATGGTTCCGTCCCGGTCGGCCAGCACGACGCCGTTCCACAGGAAGTTCGCCGACGCCACGGTCAGGCCGGCCTGTCCCGCGGCGGTGACCGTCGACGGGTCGCCGACCGCGACATCCGCCTGCCCGGTCTTGAGGGCGTTGAGCACCGACTGAGGACTGGTGATGATCCGGATCACCACCTTCTTCCACCGCACCGAGGACTTGTCATAGTAGTTCGGGTTCGGCACGTAGGTGTAGTGGTCGCCGGTCACGCTCTGCGCCGGGTCAACCATGAACGGACCCGCGCCCAACGTCGTCGTGCCCAATGTGGACGGATCCTTGAGTCCGGCGCCGCCGATGACCCCGCCGATGATGTAGTCCTGCGTCAGCAGCACCGGGAAGTCCGGGTTGGGCGAGGACGACTTGATGGTGAGGGTCAGCGGATCGGTGGCGGTAAACGTGTCACCGGCAAGGAACGGCGCCATCTGGCCGCCGGCCGACACCACGTAGGTGAAGTGGTCCACGACCGTCTGTGCATTCAGTTCACTGCCGTCGGAGAATTTGACGCCCGGGCGAAGCTTGAGCACGAAGGTGGTGTTGTCGTCGCCCTCGTACCGCCACGACTCCGCCAGGCCGGGCGCGAGAGTTCCGTCGGACTTGCGGACGATCAATGGCTCGTACGCCAGCTGCTCCAGCCAAGCGTTGTTCTGTGCGGTCTTGGCCGGATCGAGCGTCTGCGGCGCGATGACCGCGACCACGGTCAGCGACTCGCCGACCGTCGCGCCACCTGATGAGGGCGAGCTGGTGCAGCCCGCCGTTGCCACGACGGCCACCAGCACGGTGGCCGCCAGTCCTGTGAAGCCCCACCCGCGGCGAGGCGATACGCCTATGTGCACGACTCCTCCAAGATCGCGAACCTTGATTTGGCACGTGCGGGTTGCAAGACCCCGTGTCGCCGGAGTTTCGGCCATGCAAGCCGTACGTAACACCCGCCGCGCGGGTCTTGTCAAGGCCTTCACGCAAAGCACTTTTCATGGCAGGCTGAGCGCATCATTACGCCCGACGTTTCCTCCGACGCGCGATCCAGCGACCTTCCTCCGCGGTACCAGGTGGTCGTGGAGCGCGACTCGCGGGTGCCCACCGCCGACCGCGCCGTGACGCTCTCCGCCGATGTCTACCGGCCGGTGACCGACCGCCGGGTGCCGGCGCTGATCACCGTCATTCCGTACCGGAAGGACTACATCGCCGGTGCGACCTACGACGCGCCGGCGCACTGGTTCGCGGCCCAGGGATTCGCCAGCGTCATCGTCGATCTCCGCGGCACGGGCGCATCGGACGGGCAGCGCCGGCCGGAGTTCGACCCAGGAGAAGGCGACGACGGCGTCGCGACGATCGAGTGGGTTGCGGCCCAGCCGTGGTGCGACGGGGCCGTCGGCATGTGGGGGATGTCGTACGCCGCGAACACCACGCTGCGCACCGCCAGCCGACAGCCCGCGGCACTGCGGGCGATCATCGCGATCGCCCACACGCTCGATGCGGGACGCCACAGCGTTCACCCGGACGGCGCCCGTGGTGACCTGCACGCGCTGGTCAATCGCGGCACGTCGATGCTGCTCCAGCAGCTGCTTCCGCCGCTGGTGGACTTCGCGACGCTGGCGGCGCAGCGCCGCTGGTCGCGCCGGCTCCGCGACACCGAGCCGGCGCTGCTCGACTATGCCCGACACGGATTGGACGATCCACTGTGGAGCGAGCGGGCGATTTCCGGCGACTCGATCGTCGTGCCCACGCTGTGCCTCGGTGGCTGGCGGGACTCGTTCGCCGACGGACTCATCGAGGCGTACGAAAGCATCCGTGGCCCGAAGCGGCTCATCATGGGCCCGTGGGGGCATCTGCTTCCGCACGACTCGGCGCACGGCCCGATCGATTTCCTCGCGGTGGCCCTTCGGTGGTGGCAGGACTGGCTGTGCGACGTCGACCCGAGCGTACGAGCGCAGCCAACCGTGATCGCGAGCCTCGGCGACTCGTGTTGGCGCGGATACGACACGTGGCCGCCGGCTGAGTCCACGCTGCTACTCGCCGCCGACGGCGACGCGCTCGGGCCGGCGTTCGAGCCGCGGCAGGTGGGCCCGCGACAAGCCGTGGGCCGGTACACGCCGGATGCCACAATCGGGACCTTGCGCGGACTGCCGGGACTCGGCCTCGGCGAGTCGTGCCCGCCGCAGGACCAGCACGACGACGACCAGCGCTGCGTCTGTGCGACCGGCGCGCCGATCGCCACCGACCTCCTGATCGGCGGCCGGCCCGAAGTGACGGTGCGTCTGGACACGCCGGTTCGTCGAGTCGCGATCCGGCTGTGCGCGGTCGATCCAGCCGGACGGTCCACATTGGTCAGCAGTGGCGTGCTCAGGTGCAATGTCCCCACGACCGATTTCCAGGTGCGGCTGCGGCCGGTGCACCAGCTCGTGCCGGCCGGCCACCGCCTTCGGATCGCGATCAGCGATTCCGATTTTCCCCGGCTCACGCCGCTGCCCGGATCGGTCGCCTTCGTCGTGACCGACCTGTCCGTCTCGGTGCCGCTCGTGCCGGTCGGGAAGGGCACCGCGGTACGCCTGCCGGCGCCGGGTCGGGACGTCCCCCCCGGACGCACACCCATCACGTGGACGATCGCCCGACAGCCGACCCAGGAGTCGGCCGAGGTCACGGTCACCACGGACACGGCGGCAGTGGTGAGCCGCGACGGGCACCGGTACCGGATCAGAACCACGCTTCTCGCGACCGCGCGCCGCGGCATGCCGGAGGCGGCCCGGTGCGAGGGAACCCAATGTGCCGAGGTTGACCTCGCGTCGGGCGAACGGATCATCGCGACGGCCACTGTCCGGTGTACCCAGGACACAGTCTGGGCGCACGGCGAGGTGACCGTGGACGGCCTCACGATGGTGTCTCGGACGTGGTACGACGTCCTTTGCCGGGAGTGACAACAATCTCTATATTCGCGCGAATCCTATTGGCGAGAGCGTCTGACCTGCGACTGAGCCATTGTTTTCACGTTCTGTCAACGCGGGCTGCGATGGTCACAGGCCCGTCGTACAGCCGGATGTGCCACAGTGGAGCGACAACGAGCAATCGACTCACGACCGGCTGTGACCAGACGGGCCCCCGATGGACGACTTTCCCCTCGGCCGCCATGCGGTATTCCGCTCCACCAACTTCGACGAAACGCAGCGGCAGGTGGCCGACATCCTCGGGCTCCGGTCCTTGGAGTTCGCCACATCCGACCATCGCATCAACGCCAGGCTGCACTCGGTCGCGCTCCCGCATGTCGTCGCGATCTCGCTCACGTACGGCGGCGACGTGGTGTGCGTGCATGACCCGGTCGAGGATTTCCTCGTGCACGTGCCAATGTCAGGGAGCCTGCTCGTGCGAGCGGGCCGGCAGGAGTTCTGGGCCACTCCGCAACGCATGTCTATCGTGTCGCCGCCCGGCTCGGCGACGATCGCCTGGTCCCGGGACAGCACGGCCATGATCTTCCGGTTCGATCGAGCGGCGGTGGAGGCCGAACTGATGGACCTCGTCGACCTCATCGACGTACCGGCTGACGCCCCGCTACGCTTTCAGTCCACTATGGACGCTGTGAACGAACCGCTGCGATCATGGCGGGCGATGGCCCTGTTCACGGCGACAACCCTCGACGCCGCGGGCGGCCTGCTCGACCACCCGCGGGTGGTCAACCACGTCGAGCGGCTGCTCCTGCGCGGTCTACTCCTGTCGCAGCCGCATAGGTACTCGACCCAACTGGCCGACGACTCGGGCCTTGGCCGCCCTCGCCACATCAGTGACGCGATCCGAATCATCGAAGACCGGCCGGGACTTGACGTCACCGTCGGATCACTCGCACGCAAGGTTGGCGTCAGCGCCCGCTCGCTACAGGACGGCTTCCGCCAACACCTTGGCATGTCACCGATGCAGTACCTGCGAACGGTACGACTGCGGGGCGCCCGCACGGACCTCCTCGCGCTCGACGCGGACGACCCGACCACGGTGGCGGAGGTGGCGACCCGGTGGGGCTTCACCCACCTCGGCCGCTTCTCCCAGTACTACCGCGCCCGCTACGGCGAGCCCCCGTCCCGTACGCTGCGCGGCCCCTAGCCTCGGCCCGACCTCAGCCTGAGGCACCGAGGCACCGAGGCACCGAGGCGCTGACCTTGGTCGAATGCGTGTGATCGGAGATCGAACCACGCGCATATCACCAAGATCGCCGGTCGGATGGGCGGCTCGAGTCTGGCCGTTCGTGTGTCCCGCCACCCTGATTCGGCGCCCTATCCTCGACATGCCAACGCTCGTACAAGTGTCGTGACATTCCCATATCTCGCATTTCACGCTTCGTCGCACGGCGTGCCCCGGGGGCCCTGATCGGGACGGTGAAGGATGCAACGGCGTACTGCGCACGCAGCGTGGCTGATCGCCATGGCGACGATGGCCCTGCTGGTCACCGCCCTAGCGGCCTGTACGGCGGGCAACGCCCGCAATCACCCCACCACGGTGGGACTTCCCTACGAGGAGGCGGTGCAGGTCATCCGGCGGTGGTGCCCGAGCGCCGTGGTGGATGTGGTGCCGGCGGGTGTTGTGGACCGCGTCGACTCGAGCCTGCTCTTCGTCCGGCGCGAGACCTACACGCTTCCGCCGCCGAAAACCACACCGCGGACCTCGACAACGCCACCGACGTCGACAACCCCTGCCCGAACGCACGGCCTGGGCGCGCCAAGTTCCGTTGTCGTGGGCCAACGCTTCGCCGCGGCTGCGTCCTCGTCCTCGTCCTCATCTAGCTCCTCGTCGAGTACGCCGTCGACGCCGGCCACCTCGCCGTCCACTGTGGAGCCATGCGACGCGGCCGCCCGCAACACCGTGACGTTGGGTCTGAATGCGAAGGTGCCGCGGCTGACCGGGCTTTCGGTACGCGATGCCGGTGCACTTCTGGATAAGCGTGCGCTGCGGCTCGCGGGCGCGGATGACGTGTCTCCCGACGCGGCGATTGTGCAAAGCCAGGAGCCGGAAGAGGGCGTGGCGGTCGAGATCGACGCCGTACCGTACGCGACACAGCTCGTGACGGTGGGCGTCCGGATACGGGTGCCGGACACCATCGGTCAGCCGGAGTCGACGGCCTGCGCAAGCCTCAAAGACATCGGTCTGAGCTGCGCCATCAAGGGCAGCGGTAATGGACCCCCGCCAGGTCGGGTGACGGGGCAGGACCCCGCCGCGGACCAACTCGTCGAGCGGGGGGCCACGGTCACCCTGGAGGTCCTCCGGGAGCCCCCGCTGCTGCAGGTTCCCGATGTTGTCGGCATGACCGCCACGCAGGGGTGTCAGGTGCTCAAGGACAAGGGCCTCGGCTGCGCGACAGTTGGGCCCGACGACACCAGCCTCTTCGCCGACGTCGCCACTCAATTTCCGAGCCCGGGCGCAACCGTGGCACCCGGCACGACTGTGACCATCGCGATGGCCGTTCGGGTCCCGAACGTCGTGGGCATGGACCGGGCAAGTGCGTGTGCGGCGATCGAGAGTGCGCGCCTGGCCTGCGCGGCCGAAATCTCCGCGTCCGGCCAGGCCGGCAACATCATCGTCACGGCCCAGCACCCGGAGGCCAGCCTCGTGGTGCGCATGGGCACGGTCGTGGGCGTGGAGTACGCGAAGGCCGTACGGGTGCCCGACGTGCGCGAGGCGGTCGCGGACGCGGCCTGCGAGACGATCGCTGCCGCCCGTCTGGCGTGCCATCCGGACGCGGCGCCGGGGACCGGCACCACCGCCACCGTCCTGAGCCAGGTCCCGGCGCCGAACACGTTGGTGGCCGAGGGCACCGAGGTCCGGCTGGAGTTGGGGTCCGCGCCACTGCCTCCCCCGCCCAGCAGAATTCCGCCGTGGGCGCTGATCGTCGCGGGAGCTGTGCTGCTCGTGGCGGCCGGCGCAGCATTAGGTCGGCTCACCCGGCGGAATCCGCCCGGACCACCGTCCGTCTCGGTCACGCTGCGCACCGGCACCGGGCTGATCCGGGTCCGCGATACTCGGGAGTGGTAGGTAAGCAATGACCACCGCCGCAATGATTCTCAGGGAGGATCTCGCCGCGATCGGCACGCAGGTCGCGGGAGCGCTGAACCACGGCAGGGCGGTCCCGCGACTGCCACCGCTGACTCGGGCGGCGGTCATGGGACAGGTCCAGTCCTCACTGACCGCGCTGCAGGACATCAGCATCGCAGATGTGCTCGTGCTCGCCTGGTCGGCTAGCCAGACGTTGCGCAAGGCAGCGCACGCCTCGATTACCACCGGGCAGCCGCAGCCCGTCCACCTCGACGGCTACGCAGTACCCGTTGATTACCAGCCCACCCTCGACGTTTTCATCAACGCCAAGTTGGTGGCGACAATCCACTTTGTTCTGTCGCTGACGCTGGAGCTCTTCAACCTTGACGGCGTCGTCGAGCTTGGCCGGCTGATGCGGGTCAGCGTGCAGACATTCGACGTCACGGCAAGTCTGAGCATGGCTGGTCAAGCGCTCGCCGCTCGCAAGGCACGGCTCAACATCGGGGTAGAACTACCCCTGCCCGCTGACGGTCTGCCGCTCGGTACGAGATGACCACACTCTTGATCGTCCATCACACGACGTCGCCCTCCCTGGAGGAACTGCTCACCGCAGTCATCGCCGGCGCGACAACGGACGAGATCACGGGCGTCCACATCGAGATCCGGCCGGCGCTGTCGGCCACGGCCGGCGACGTGCTCGCCGCAGACGGGTTCGTTCTCGGCACGCCGGCCAACCTCGGCTACATGTCGGGGGCCCTGAAGCACTTCTTCGACCAGGTCTACTACCCGTGCCGCCTCGCGAAGTCGGGATCACCGTTCGGCTGCTACATCCACGGCAACAATGACACGTCAGGCGCGCTGCGAGGCATAGAGACGATCACGACTGGTATGGGTTGGCGGGCGGCTCACACGCCAGTGCTCGTTATCGGCCAGCCCACCAAGGAAGACCGGGAGGCGTGCTGGGATCTCGGGGCCACGGTAGCCGCGCATCTTTCGTCCACAGTAGAGTGACAGCCATGGCCTCTTCCCCCGCGGTCGAACTTGCGCCGGGAGTATTCCGGATCTCGACGATGTTCAGCTCGGCCGTGAACTCGTTCGCCTTTGTCGATGCTGACGGCAGCGTCACTCTCGTCGACTGCGGGGTGGTGAAAGCGCCGCCGAGGATCGTCGCCGGGCTGGCGGCGATCGGCAAGACCCCGGCGGACGTGACGCGGATCGTGCTCACGCACGTACACCCCGATCATGCCGGCGGCGCGGCCGAGGTCGCACGTTTGACCGGTGCGCCGGTGCTTTCGCACAACGATGACGTCGAATTCGCCCGCGCCGGGCGGGCGCCCGGACCAGACCCGTCGCTGCGGTTGGGCCGGATCCTTCACCGGATCGTGGCCGGAGGGAAGTTTCCCGCGGTGCAGATTGGCACCCTGCTCACCGACGGGGAGTTGCTCGACGTCGGCGGCGGCCTTCGAGTCGTACACACACCGGGCCATTCACCCGGCCATGTCTCGCTGTTGCACGAGCCGAGCCGTGTCCTGATCACGGGCGACGCCATCTTCAACGTCGCCGGAATCCGGATCGCGCCCCGCATGCTCTGTTCCGACTTCCGGATGACGGAGCAAACGGCACATCGGCTCGGTGAGCTCGAGTACGACGTGGTCGCGTTCACCCACGGCCCGGAGATCCGCGATCAGGCCCGGGAGCGGGTACGAGGATTCCTGTCCCGACTCCGGCGCAAGACCGCCACGTAGGGGAACCGAACCCCGCATGGCCGCGTCTACCGACCAACGTCGCACCGCCGGCGCCCGCCAGGAGGATCGCATGGTACGGCCCGCAGCAGCCCGATTCCGAAACGCTCTCGTGGTCGCCGTCGGGCTCCTGCTCGCGGTCGTGGCCGGGTGTGCCCGGCCGGAAAGGCCCGGCGTGGGTACGCCCGGATTCGGAGACAACGCCGGCGGAGCGTCGGACAGCCTAGGCGCCGCTCCCGCCGGCATGGACTGTGACTCAGACGGCGTCATCCAATCGGACACGGGTCCGGTGCTCGCGCCCCTGCCGACTGACTCAATGCTCATCTCGGTGTCGCGGTGCCTGTTCGAAATGCAGCCCGTGCCGGGCGATGGTGAGTGGATGTTTCGGATCGAGCAGAGGGCCGAATCCGGGCTCGACGCCCTGGCCTCCGCGCTGCGCCTGCCATCGCAGACCGCCGACCCCAATCAAGGCTGCCTCGCGATCGGCTACGTGCCGATCATCCTCACGGTGACCGACGACAAGGGACGACAGTTGCATCCTTCGGTTCCGCAGACGGGCTGCGGTGCGCCCCAGCAGGCGGCCGTTGATGCCATCAACGCTCTGCCGTGGACGACGGTCGGCACCACCAAGACTCGCCAGGTGCGCTCTGAGCTCGAGGTCAGCTCTGGCTGCTCGGGCAGCTTCAAGCCGGTGATCCCGTTGGTCGCGGCCGAGGGAAGCGGTTCCCAGACCACCACCCTCGACACGTCGCTCGGTTCCTTGGGGGTGTGCCGCTACGAGCTCGACACCGACCCGGCCAACGTCATTTCTCTCAGCAACGGCACGCAGTACCGGGGGGTCGCCTCGTCAGCGCATCCACATTGGACACTGCGGCGAGTAAGGAGCTTCTGACGGCAATCGCCGCCGCTCCCCGCGTCACGCGGTCGTGCGTCCAGGCTGAATACCGGTTCGCGGTCCTGCAGCCGGCGAGCGGTGGAGGGCCATGGATCACCATTGAGCGCGGTGGCTGCAATCGGGTGTTGCTTGACGCGGAGAACTACCTCCGCCAGGTTGACCCTGCGCTCGTGACGCGCCTGATCGGTTGACCGGTGCGAGGATGGCTGCGTGGCGTATGACGAGGGCTTCGCAAACCGGGTCCGAGCCGCGGTCGCCCGCACCGTGACCGCGCCGGTCGACGAGAAGCGCATGTTCGGCGGGATTGCGCTGATGCTCGCCGGCAACATGGCCGTAGTGATCAGGGGGAAGGGCGGGTTGATGGTCCGCGTCGACCCGGACGAGACCGAAAGGCTCGCCGGCGAACCCGGCGCCGCGGTAACGGAGATGCGTGGTCGAGCGATGCGCGGGTGGATCACGGTGGCCCCGGAGGCCTGCGCGAAGGATACCGACCTTCGACGATGGGTCCAACGCGGCGTGACATACACGCAGACGCTCCCGGCGAAATGAGGGGAGTGTCGGGCCGCGGGCATAGCATGAGCCCGTGCCGGCGTCCCTTGCCCCGTTGCTGCTCATCCTTGACGGCAACAGCCTGACGCATCGGGCCTACCATGCCGCGGCCATGGGCAAGCTCCTCGATCAGGGCGGCCGGCCCGTGTGGGCGCTCAAGGGTCTGATCGGATATGTCGCGCGGGCTGCCGCGCTGTTGCGGCCCGACGCGCTCATGGTCGGCTTCGACTGCCCCGACCACTCGATGCGCAAGGCGGACTATCCGCGGTACAAGGCGCAGCGTCCGGACAAGCCGGCCGACCTCGTGGAGCAGTTGGCGGCTGCGCCTGCGCTCCTTCGCGCCGCCGGTCTGACGACGGTTTTGGTCACCGCATTCGAAGCCGACGACGTGCTCGCGAGTGCCGCGGCCCACGCCCGGCAGGGCGGCTGGCGCTCGATCGTGATGACGAGCGACCGCGACGCGTTCGCCCTGATCGACCGGTCAACATCAGTGCTGCGGGTCCGTAACGGTGGCCTCGACGAGGCGGTACTGGTGACGGAGGCATCCCTGGCCGAGGTCTACGGCGTGCACCCATGGCAGTACATCGACTATGCGGCGCTGCGCGGCGACCCATCCGACAACCTGCCCGGCGTGCGTGGCTTCGGCTCGGCCACGGCGGCCCGGTTAATCGGTGCGTTCGGGACCGTCGAGGCCGCGTGGGCCGCCCTCGACAACGGTGCGGCCCACACCGTACGGACGCTGGTCGGCGAGATCGCGAGCCGGAACCTTGGTCTCGACACTGCTCGGGAGATCGTGGCCCGCAACCGGCGCCTGATGGGGATGCGGTCGGACCTGCCGATGCCGGCATTGGATTCGTTACGACTTCCGCTCGATCGACTGGCGATGCGGCGAGCCTTCGCCGACCGCGGCATCTACCTCGGGCCGTCGTTGTGGGCACTCACCGGTGGTCCCCCGCCGCCGACCGAGGCGGATCTTGTGCGGGTCCCCCAGCCGTGGGTATGGCGCCGCAGTCCACGGGCCCGGCGCGACCCGGCCCCCGGTCAGCTCGCGCTCTTCTGACCACCGGCCCAGCTACGCCACCTTCGCGATCGCGCCGGCGGGCGGCATTGGAACGGCGTCCGGATGCACGATGGCGGTGATCGCCTCGACGCCGTTGACGACGCGCGGGCCCGGCCGCACCACGATGCCGTCGGCATCGATGGCCCACACAGGTATCCCGGGGAACCGAGTCACAACGGCCCGGGCCTGGTCGATCGCGCCGTCGAGATGGCAGCCGCACGGCGCAACGATGACGACCTCCGGCTCGGCGGCGGCGAATTCCTCCCAGGTCGCCTGTACCGACCGGGCGCCCGGACTGGCTGCGACCGCCTGGCCGCCCGCGGCGCGGACCATGTCCGGCACCCAATGCCCGGCGGTAAACGGCGGATCGGTCCACTCCACCATCGCGACCCGAGGCCTTGGTCGGCCGGCGACCTTCGCCGTCACCGTCGCGATCCGGCCTCGAAGTTCTGCGACCAGCGCCTGGGCACGGCCCGACACACCGGCGCGCTCACCGACCGCGATGATGGTGTCCAGAACTTCGTCCAATGTGTACGGATCGAGCGACAACACGTCGGACCGGCACCCCAGGTAGTCCAGCGCGTCGGAGACATGGTCGGACGGCAGCGCGCAAACGCGACACAGGTCCTGGGTCAGGATGAGATCAGGGTCAAGGCCGGCGAGCGCATCCGCGTGCAGGTGGTAGAGATCCCCGCCACCGCCGAGCTGTGCCTTGACGTAGGCGTCGATCTCAGCCGGCGTCATACCGCGCGTATCCCGCCCGCCGACGACCACCGTCTTCTCGGTTCGGGCCGTCGCCGGCTCATCACACTCGAAGGTCACTCCGACCAGGTCGTCGCCGAGCCCGAGCGCGTAGACAATCTCGGTGGCTGACGGCAGCAAGGACACCAAGCGCATACGACCATCGTGCCTGGATAACCTTGCCCCGTGGCGTCCTGGGTGCTCCACGTGGACATGGACCAGTTCATAGCCGCGGTGGAGTTGTTGCGCCGGCCCGAGCTGCGCGGGCGGCCCGTGGTGGTGGGCGGCGACGGAGACCCCACCAAGCGAGGCGTCGTGAGCACCGCGTCCTACGAGGCCCGCGCGCACGGCGTGCACTCAGGCGTCCCGTTGCGCACCGCACTGAAGCGGTGCCCGGATGCCGTCTTCCTGCCGGTGGACCGCGAGGCGTACGAGGAGGTCTCGGCCGAGGTGATGGCTACCCTGCGCGAAAGCGGTGCCGTCGTCGAGGTGCTGGGCTGGGACGAGGCGTTCGTGGCGACGGTGACGGACGACCCGGAGGCGACCGCCCACGACATCCAGCACCGGGTATTCGAGCGGACTCGGCTTCACTGCACCGTCGGGATCGGACAGACCAGGTCGCAGGCGAAGATGGCCACCGGCTTCGGCAAGCCCGCCGGCGTCTACCGGATCACCCACGAGACGTGGTTCGCGCATTTCGGCGAGAGCCCGCCGTCGGCCTTGTGGGGCATCGGTCCACGCTTGGCGACGCGGCTGGAAGCCCTTGGAGTGACCACGGTCGGCAAGCTCGCCGCGGCCGATCCCGACGCCTTGATTGTCCACTTCGGACCGACAATCGGACCGTGGCTGATCCGGTTGGGCCGGGGGCGGGACAGCTCCGTTGTGGACGCTGCGCCTCGGGTGGCCCGGTCGAGAAGTCGCGAGACGACGTACCAGACCGACCTGGCCGACTGGAACGACGTCCAGGCTTCGGTGTGGGCGATGGCCCATGAACTCATGACCGAGATCGCGGCGGAGACGCGGACCGCCGTCCGGGTGTGGGTCAAGGTGCGGTACGTGCCGTTCTGGACACAGATGCACAGCCGCAAGCTCCCGGCCCCGACGGCCGATCCGGAGGTTTTCGCGGCGACGGCGCTCGACGTGCTCGCGCTGTTCCCGGACCGCCGAGCCGTACGGCTGATCGGTATCCGGGCCGAGTATGGTCCCGTCGGCGACCAACGAGAGGGGACCTGATCGTGGACGTGGCAATCCGTCGAGGCACCGCCGAGGACGCGCCCAGCCTGGCTCGGCTGCGGTGGCGGTGGCGTATCGAGGAGCGTGGCGAGGCTGGCCTCGACCGGGACGCATTCCTTGACTTCTTCGTCAGCTGGATCGTCGACCACCTCAAGACCCATGTGCCGTTCGTGGCCGAGGTCGACGGACGCCTCGCCGGCATGGCGTTTCTCGCCATCTCGGACCGGGTCCCGAGTCCAGCGCGGATGGACCGCCGGACCGGTGACGTCCAGTCCGTCTATGTCGTACCGGAACTGCGCGACCGCGGCGTCGGCGCCCGGCTCATGGAGGCGGTCTGCCAGTTCGCACAGGACCGGGAGATGGTGTTCGTCAGCGTTCACTCCGCGGACCGGGCGGTCCGGTTTTACCAACGTTGGGGCTTTGCCGGAAACGAACGTTGGCTCATGTGGCGGCCCGAGCCCGCCTGACCATAGCAAGACGTACGTACGGTTCGCTATTCTGCCTCCATGTGGGACCCCCAGACGTACCTCCGCTTTGGTGACGAGCGCTCGCGTCCGTTCGTGGATCTGCTCGCTCGGGTCGGCGTCCCCGCCCCGGCCGGAGTTGTGGATCTCGGATGTGGCCCCGGCCCGCTGACGGTTCTCCTCGCGAACCGCTGGCCGCAGGCCCCGGTGCGTGGCCTCGACTCGTCCAGCGAGATGATCCAGTCGGCGCGCGCGCTCGGATCAAGAGTGCGGTTTGACGTCGCGGATGTCCGCGACTGGCATCCAAGTGAGAACGATCAGGTCGTCATCGCCAACGCCGTGCTGCAGTGGGTGCCCGATCATGACGACCTGCTTCGACGCTGGATCGGCGAGCTGCAACCCGGAGCCGTTCTCGGCTTCCAGGTGCCAGGCAACTTCGACGCCGCGTCGCACATCGCGATCCGGGCCGTTGCGGCGCAGCCCCGTTGGGCCGACCGCGTACCGGACGTGCTCCGCGGTGGCGATGCGGTCCTCGATCCCGTCAGCTACGCGAGGTTGCTGGCGGGGCTCGGCTGTGCGGTCGATGCCTGGGAGACCACCTACGTGCACCTCTTGCCGGCGACCGGGCCCGAGCATCCCGTGCTGAGCTGGGTCAGGGGGACCGCACTCAGGCCAGTGCAGGACATTCTCGACGACGCGGACTGGTCCGCGTTCACCTCAGAGCTTTCGTCGGAGCTCGAGTCGTCCTACCCGGTCCGAAGTGGACAGGTCTACTTCCCGTTCCGTCGCATCTTCGCGGTGGCCGTGGTCGGCTGATCGGACTCTAGATCTTGGGACCGTGTGGTGCGGATCGCCGCCACGCGAACCCACGATCCGACGCGAGGTCGTCGATGCGCCGCAGCAGATCGAGGTGCGCGCGACGATCGTCCAAGTCGTTGTGGTCGCCGTCAATGACGCCGCGGCGACGCAGCTCCCGGATCGCGTTGTCGGCGGTGAGAGCGACGTGGTCGAGCGTCGCCACCGTGGCCGCGTCCGGATCGCCGGCTCGCACGGCCTCAAACTCGGCGTGCAGCGCCAAGCGTTCCTCGGCCATCGCATCCACAATGGACAGACGCGTTGCGGCCGGCACCAGTCCTGTGAACGTGGCGTGGAGAGCTCGTATGCGCGGCCCCGCCGCGGCCGCGAGAACCGCCCGCCGAAAGTCGCGCGATAGCCGGTCGAACTCGTCGACCTCGACGCAGGTGCCCAGCGCCTCGTCCAGGCGGCCGAGGCGCTCGAGCATCTCCGCCGACGGACTCGTCGCAGCGCGCCGGACGGCCAGTGCGCCGAGCAGTCCGTACACGTTGAACGCGTCGCGGATCGTGGCCGCGTCGAACCGGGCGACGAACGCGCCACGATGATGTAGCACCCGCACGAGCCCGTCGCGCTCGAGGTGCTTGAGCCCGTTCCGGATGGCGACCCGGCCCACGCCGAGTGAGGTCGCGAGCGCGTGGAGGTCGACCCTGTCGCCGCCGTGCAACGTTCCTTCGAAGAGCAAGCCCAGCACATATGTCGCGACAGCGTCACTTGTCTTCGTCCGGGCCGTCACGCAGGTGATCTTCTCGCCGAGCACGATGGCATGCAAGACCGACGGTCGCGCGTTCCGCGCACGCCGGACGTCGACAGGTGTCAGGAGTAAACCGGTCCGGCGAGGTACTTCAGTCCGCTGTCGACCTGCACGGTCACGATGCGATGACCGGGTCCAAGTCGACGGGCGACCTGGAGCGCGGCGACGAGGTTCGCGCCCGTGGACGGCCCCGAGAACACCCCCTCGGTCAGGGCGGCCCGGCGGGCCATGTCGAATGCCTCTGCCTCGGGAACCGCGATGACCTCGTCGTAGTCCGACTCGGCCAACTTCGGCGGCCGCCGGCCGATGCCCCCACCCTCGATGTGATGCGTGCCCGGCGGACCGCCCGAGAGCACGGCCGACTCGCCCGGCTCCACCGCCACGCGGTGCAGCGATGGCAACGCCGCGCGCAGGGCCCGAGTGGCGCCGAGGAAACATCCAGCCGTACCAATGTATCCGCAGTACGCGTCGACCGGACCGGGCACCTGGCGGAGTATCTCCTCGCCCAATGCCCGATAGCCCTCGATCATGTCGTCGTTATTGAACTGGTCGGTCGCGAACGCGCCGGTTTCGGCGGCGATCTCCGCGGCCCGGCGCATCATCGTCGGAATCAGCTCCGGCGTAATCCCGTCGGGGCTGTGGATGAGCTCGACCTGAGCCCCGAAAGCGGTCATGGTACGGAGCTTCTCGACCGCGAACGCGTCGGAAGAGACGATCCTCAGTGGATAGCCCTTCACCGCGCACACGAAGGCCAAGGAGGAACCGGTGCTGCCGCCGGTGTACTCGACGACGAGCTGCCCTGGGCGAAGCCGTCCGTCCGCCTCGGCGGCCTCAATCATGGCCAGTGCCATGCGGTCCTTGTACGAGCCGGTTGGGTTCGCCGCCTCGAGCTTGACCCAGACCTCGGCGCGGTCCTCGCCGGCGAGGCGGGACAACCGCACCGCCGGGGTGTTGCCGATCGCCGCGATTCCACCTGTACGGTCCATGCACCCACCGTTCCCATCAGACTGTCTGCTGTGGACTTCGTACCACTTCATTGACACAAACGTAACCGAGCCACCGTTGGGCGTCAGAGTCGTCTAAGGTCATCGGGGCACGCAACGCCAACAGCCAAGGAGGCGACCGTGGACCCGATCAAGCTCTTCACTGTGATTGCGCTCATCTCACTACCCACCGTGATGTTCGGGGGCTACTCACTACTGCGGCTCATGTCGGTGAAGAAGCTGACCCCGTTCCAGGAGACCTACTTCCGCGCCGGGCACGCGCACGCCGGAGTTCTGTTGGTGCTGGCGTTGGTGTCATTGGTTCTGCTCAACGGCACCGAGCTGTCGACCGGCGTGCGGTGGCTGTTCTGCGTGTTCTTGCTCGTCGGAATCCTGGCCCACTCGGGTGGGATGTTCCTGCACGCGTTCACCGGTCAGGCCGGAGTGTGGTCGCGCGGAAACACGCTCACGGTCGCTGGCGCGGTTCTGCTCGCAGTCAGCATGATCATCCTGGCCGTCGGTGTCATCATCACGTGATCGGGGCTGGCTAAGACGTGCGCTCCGGACGGACGCCGACGCCGAGCAGCCTTGCTGGCACACCGCGCAGCGCCGGTATCCGGGAGAACAGCCGCAGCGGGCCAGGTGCATTGACCGGCCCCGAGGCGCGCAGAAGGGGATCGACGAGTCGGCTCTGGGCGAGCAGTTGCACCCGCTGGGTCACTCGGGTCGGGAACATCCGGCGACGGGCGACGGCGGGAAGGTCGCCATCGGTGAAGGAACCGTTGGCGAGCCGATGGCCAAGAATCCGGGCCGCGGCAACGGCATCCTGCACGGCGAGGTTGATCCCGACGCCACCGATGGGCGACATGGCGTGGGCCGCGTCGCCGATCAGCAATGCGCCCGGGACGTGCCACTCACGTAGCCGGTTCACCTGTACGGTCAACAGCGCGACATCGTCCCAAGTGGACAGTTCGTCGACCCGGTCGACGAGGTGGGGTGCTCGCCGCACGATGTTCTCGCGCAGGGCCGGCAAACCCTTGGCTCGGACGGTGTCAAAGCCGCCCTTGGCAATGACGTACGCGCATTGAAAGTACCCGCCGCGGTCGATGCAGAGCATCAGACCGCCAGCGGCGACTCGCATGTCAAGGCCGTCCGGGTCGCCCTCCCGGCGACTGAGCCGGAACCAGAGCACATCCATGGGTGCGCCGAATTCGATGGGTCGCAACCCGAGGGCTGTGCGAATCGTCGATGAGCGGCCATCGCAGGCAACCGTCAGCCGCGCCTGCACCCGCACTTGCCCGTCGGGCCCATCGGCGAGCACGCCGCAGACCCGTCCGGCAACGTCGCGGAGTACCTCAGTCGCGGGAGTCGACCGGCGCAATTGGAATGCCGGGTAGCGAGTTGCCTCGCTAGCCAGCAGGTCCAGGAAATCCCATTGCGGGAGGAACAAGATGTACGGATGGCGGCCGGAGAGTCGGCCGAAGTCCACGACCGGAAAAGTCCCGTCGTCGAACGTGACCGCCAGCTGCCGCACCTTCCGTCCGGCGGGTAGCGAACCGATGGCGGTGCCCAAGCCGACGGTGTCCAACAGGTCCAGCGTCGACGGGTGGACCGTGTCGCCCCGGAAATCCCGAAGGAAGTCGGCGTGCTTCTCAAGCACCGTGACCGGCACACCCGCGCGGGCGAGCAAAAGCCCCAGCACCAACCCGGCGGGACCGCCGCCCACCACGCACACGCTCGTCTCGATCGTCTCCGCCATGCCCCCATCGTCGACCCGGTACTCGGCTCGTCGCCACGCCTCCCGTGCCCGGCCCTCCGACCACCGGATCGTGCCCGAGGCGAGCAGGTGCTGAGCGGCGATGTACGTCGACATGATCCACAGACTGGGCAAGCGCGGCTGCGGCAGTTCGGCCAGGCCCAACGCGATCAGGCCGTCGGAGATGAACAAGAGCGCATCCCCGATGCCCGTGCGCCATCCGAGACCCGCGGATGTGGCCGCCGTACCGGTGAGCAGGAGTGAGTAGACCGCGACCGCCGTGCATGGTAGCGAGAAGTTCTCACGTTCGAAAGTGACCGGTTTGCTCCGCGAGATCCGTTCCGGTCAACACGAGGTCGTCGCGCAGGAGTGTCACGGTACGGGTGACCTCCTCACTGAGTCGCTGGTCAATCCGCGACGCCAAGCCGGCCGCGCTGTGCCACCACTCGAGCGCGCACATGACAAGCAGTGCGGGCACCAGGTCGGTGGACCGGTCAATGACCCACTTCGCGCCCTTGGTGGCCATCCATTTCATGCTTTGCCCGCGACTGGGTAGAGGATTCGTCGGTTCGAGCGACGGCAGGTCGCGCAACGGAAAGCCACGCTGCTGAAGCAGTTCGGCGAAGCCTCTCGCGAGCATCCGGTGGCCGGCCTCGCTTGGGTGAAGCCGATCGACGCTCCACATGCGACGGTCGTAGATGTCGGGCTGGGTACGTGAGTCGAAGTGCACCGTGTCGTACAGTGCTGCGATTTCGCGGGTGACAGCGTTGACGGCCTGGATCCGACGGCCCAGCAGGTACGCAAGGGCCCTCGGCAGGCGCAGCATCCGGCCCGGATCGGGGAGCACGCAGGTCAGAACCGTCGCGCCGGTGTCGCACAGCTCCCGCACCGTCCGGCCGAGCGCGGTTCCCGTGCGTACGATGTGGAATGAGCCCCGGAGCGTGTCGTTCACACCCACGATGACGGCGGCGACCGTCGGGCGCAGCTCGATCGCTCTTGGCAACTGTGTGTCGGCCACGGTATGCGCCTGGGCACCGAGCTGAGCGAGGTTGTGGAACTCGACAGTGTCCGGTCCACCTAGGCAATCCGCCAACAGTGCAGCCCAGCCACGCCATGATCGCTGCGGCATCGGGTCGCCAAGACCCACAGTGATGGAATCGCCGAGCGCCACGAAGCGCACCATCGTTACCGGGTCACCCCCTCGACCACCGGACCAGTCCTGGCCGGCTCGACACCGTCCACGGTCCCGATGCCGTCCACGGTCTTGACGCCATGCACGTTGAGGAAGCCGGTGACCGCCGACGGCCAGCCGTACTCTTCGGCCCGGGCCCGGGCCCGGTCGCGACGCGCGCGCTCGGGACGCCCCAGGACCTCGGCTATCCCGGCGGCGAAGCCATTGCTGGACACGGCGACGCCCGCCTCACCGACCACCTCGGGCAGCGCGCTCATGGCATCGACGACGACCGGCGTACCGCATGCGAGCGCCTCCAGCGCGGCGAGCCCGAACGTCTCGATCGGCCCCGGGGCGAGCACGACGTCGGCGGTCGCCAGCAAGGCCGCCAACGATCGTCGATCGGACACGAAATTCACGAACTCGACCGGCAGGTCCGCGGTGCGCCGCATCAACTTCGGACGCAGCGGTCCATCGCCAGCGACGACGAGCACTGCGTCAACGCCCCAGCCGCGCAGCGCGATCAACGCGTCCACCGACCGTCCCGGCCGCTTCTCGGGCGACAATCGTCCACAATGGATCAACAAGGGCTGGCCCGGCTTGGCGTACGACGCCCGTAGCACTGGGTCGTGGCGGTCGGGATGGAAGGTGGTGAGGTCCACGCCGAGCGGAATCCGTCGCACGTTCACCGCGCCGATCCGCTCGAAGTCGCGGGCGGCCCACACGGTGGTGCACACGATGGTGTCGTACGCCCGGACGCTGGCCCGGTTGAAACGGTCCGCCGTCATCCGCGCCAGTGATCGCGGCAGGCCGGCGACGCGGAGGAGGCCAAACAGGCTCTCGTGCGACACCATGACGGCCGGCACGTCGTTGTCGCGGGCCCATTGTCCGATCCACCGCAAGGTCACCTGGTCCGAGACCTCGATGCGATCGGGAGCGAGACGGGCAAGCAGACCGGCCAACCGGCGACGACCGAGGAGTACCCGATACCCGCCCAACCACGGCACCGGATATCCCTTGACCGACACGACCCGTCCGGCCGGCGTCATCTCATCGCCGTCGTGCGCTCCCGGCACGATCAACACGGCGTCATTTCCAGCCGCGGCATACCCCTCCCCGAGCGCATTGAGGGCGGTCCGGAGTCCGCCGGAGTTCGGCGTGACGAAGTTGGCGAGCCGGACGATGCGCACGCTGACACGGTGCGGCATCGTGATCGACCCTGCGGCCACGGACTGGTAACGCGTCGGCGAACGGTAATCGAAAGATCCGGGTGACAAAGATTGGGGTGACAAAGAGTCAATACGCCCGTCCGTCGACACGGCCGGCGGCACAATGAAGGCGTCCAGCCCTCATCGATGGAGGTGTGTCGGATGTGCGGAGCACTGCTGCTCGGCCTATTTTGCGGTGCGGTCGCGCGGATGCTGATCCCCGGCGACGCCTTCCGCGGCATGAGTGGCCCGGTGTCCTGGCTCGTCTCCATTGCGCTGGGCCTGATTGGGGCCGTGGTCGGGTACCTCATCTTCACGGTGGTGTTCGGCATCGGTGACACGGACATCTTCGACTGGGGCGGCGTGCTCAGCGCCCTCATCGGCACCCTCATCGTGGTGCCCATCGCGGGCTGGCTACTCAGGGCTTCGCGCCGTTCGTCCTAGGCTAAACAGATCAGGAGCCCGTGCCACTGGGACGGTCGTCCAATGTGGAGCGGCCAAGGGACGCGATCGTCAGCCGGGCGTCGGCTGCGGCGCCGCCACCGCAGCCGGCGGCGGGCCTTCGGCCCGGGCGATCAACTCGACGAGCGCGAGCACCACGAGCACTCCAAAAGTCAGCCACAACACGCCCGCGACACCAGGCGTCTGCCAGACGATGAGGATGACCACGGCGAGCACCAGAACAACCGCCGTGATGACGCGTCGTTGGTGGCGCAGAAACGCCGGTACGGGCCCAAGCGGAACGCCGGTGCGGGCTATGGCGCGACCGCCGGCGTCGAGCCCGCGGTCCACCAGTCGTCGCAGCCAGATCGCGGGCCGGCTGGTTCCGAAGACCAGGCACGCAAGCGCAATGATCGCGAAGAGCACCGTCAGGGTCTGAATCGCCTTGATGAGAAAGCGGGTCTCGGTGTCGAAGACCACTCGGACGGCGTCGGGTGACTGGACCGTGTCCGGCAGGTGGTTCAGGTAGTACGTGCGAGCAGCGGTCATTGCGCCGAGCAGTAGGAGCAGTCCGACGGCGAACGCGATCGATCCGACGAGCAGGCCTCGACGGCGGTTCGGGGCCGTAAATACCCCGGCAACGAGGAGGAGCAACGAGACCAGCGGCAGCAGCCAGGCCAAGGTATTGAGCACCGACACAGCCGTGCGGATGCGCGGGAGCTGCTCCGATTCGAATAGGGGAATCGTGATCGATGTGTCGGGAACCTTGGCGGCGAGCCCGAAGCCGGCGTCGACCAGTCTCTGCTTGACCACGGTCAGCAGGGCACCCGCGTTGAGTGAGACCTGAGTGCCCTGGGCGGTGAGGAACTGGCCCTTGCCCGTGGTGAGTACCGCCTGCAGTTCGTCGTGGGCGGCCCGGTTCGCGGAATCCCAGATCTGCGCGAACGTGTCGCTGGTCACCACCCTTTGGATCTCGCCGCTGACGAAGCTGCGCACGCCGCCGACAATGGGGCTGACCAACTGATCGACGACATCCGGCACGCCCCGGGCCTTCAGCGCGTCGGCCAACTGCTTGGTGAGTCCGGCGATGTCCAGCTTGGTCATAAACTCGTCGGTGAGCCGGTTGGTGATCGCGTCCTGCACCGCCGGATCCCGGGCCAGCGGGGCCACCGTCTCCACGTACCGGTCCGTGTCGAGCAGCTGGGTACGGACGAACACAGCGACGACGGAAGTCATGAACAGCAATGACGCAACGACGAACAGCGCGACGGCACCGACCCACCGCCAGCCGCGCACGCCCCGACCGTGAGCCTGTCGTCGAAGCACCTCCAGTTCAGCGCGCTCCGATGTGGACAGTTCGTCGTCCGCCAATAACACGCACCCCCCGACCGCGCGTCCGGACTCGGACCTTTGGTGCATATGGTACGGGGGGGCTCGGCCGCTATCCGGGCACGAGTGCCGTTTCGTCACGCTAATGGGTGGCGGTGGCGGTGCGGCCATCGACACTCGTACGGTAACTACGCCAGCCGGACGCTGAGGCCCTTGCCCTCGAAGTCGTCGCACACGAAGCACGGCTCTCGCGCAGCGCTCAGCGCCGGATCATGTCCGTAACCAAGTTCGGAAAAGCCGAGCAGGGCATCGGTCGCGTCCCGAGCCCGAGTAGTGATCAGCCAACGGGCGAACGCACCGCGGGCGATCTTGGCGTGGACGGCGACGAACGTCGGGGTGCCCGACTTCGCGTTCCTGGTGAGGAAGCGCGGCGTCACCACCCGGGTCTCGTCGATGTGGTCCAGGACCACCCTGCTGTACTCATTCGCGGCGAGATTCACGATGCGACCGGTCTTCGGGAGCTGGTCGGCCACCGCTGTCCCCCAGAATCGGTAGAGGTTGGCGTAGCGCGAGTTGGGCAAGCGGTACCCCATCTCCAACCGGTACGGGCTGATGCCGTCGTACGGCCTCAGGATTCCGTATAGCCCGGAGAGGATCCGTAAATGCTTGCCGGCGTAGGTCCGATCGGGTCCGGTGAACGAGCTGACCTGGAGTCCACTGTAGATATCGCCGAGGAAGCTCTCGACCGCCGGCCACTGTTGTGCCGGATCGGCGCTCCAGGCCGCCATCTGTTCATGGACCTTCGCGGCGAGTGTGCTCGACAGTTCCATCACCGTCGCGAGCCTGCGCGGCGTAAGCGTCCGCAGGTACGCGTGCAACTCCATGGCCCGGTCGAGCAGCGCGGGTGCGGTCGTGGGCGTTGACGGCGGCGGCTGCGACCGCATCGTCTTCGACGTGTGTATCAAGATCATCATGGGTGGCCTCCCATGCGCGCAATCTACAGATGGTGGGCGGGCGAGGAGCGACCAGCGGTGACCGCGCGGCGTTGCGCCAAACGGTTCGATTGGAAACAATCCCCTCAGACCGCTGTGGAGGTGGACTGATGGAGACGGTGCACCTCGTCAGTGATTCGCGTGAGTATGACGGCGCCTTGGTGTCGCTGTCGGACGCGGCCGTCGTGTGCGCCAAGCTTCGCAAGTGGTTCATCGTGGGCGGCCACATGGTGAACCTGCACATCCTCCGGGCCGGCCTTGACCTGCCGTTGCGCCTGACTCGCGACGCGGACATCGCGGTCGAGCTCCGTATGATCCGGCGCGGCACGATTCTGGAAAGGCTGCGCGAGCTCGGCTACCGCAACACCGTCTACCCCAACCGGTTCGATCGTGAGGTCGACGGCCTGTCGGCATCGATCGACCTCCTGGTTGCGTCGTACTCGACCAAACACCAGCCGAACATCGACGGTGACTCGATCGTGGTGGACGGAATGCCGGCTGTGAACGAGGCACTCGATCGCGACGCGGTCGTCCTGCACCTCGTCGGCGACCGCACCGACGGCGTACGGATGGAGATGACCGTCCATCTCCCCGACATCATGAGCGCGGTCGCCATGAAGTCGTTCGCCGTCGCCGAGCGGAGCAACGGCAACGATGCGATCGATCTCGGGCACCTGCTCGAGGTCGCCCGCGCCGACGGCTGTGAGGGCAAGAAGTGGCCCCGGGGAAAGTGCTACCAGGCGGCCAAGGTGCAGCTGTCCGCACAATTCGACGCGCCCGGCACGGCCCTGGCGCTGGCAACGTCCTCCATCCCCCAACAGGTCCGGCTGCGCGAAATCGCCCGCGCCCTCAACGCGGCCTAGCGCCATCCCTGTCCACTGTGGTCCGACTGGAAAGATCAACGAACCGCGCCGACGACCCGCCGCGACCCTGCGTGTCGAAGATCACATCGCGGGCCGGCACTGAAGATCACGTCGCATGGCCGACATACAAGACGGGGGCCAGCCGACTATGTGCCTCGCCTGGCACACTGTGCGCGTGCCGAACGCTCGACCGCCATCCGCCCCGCGCCGCGCGACCGCCGGTACCACCCGGCGCCGCGTGATCGCCGTCGTCGGAGCGGTGGTCGTTGCGCTGGTGTCCGGCGCCCCGGCGTCGGCCGGGTCGGCATCCTTGGCCACGGACATCCCCAACCTCGGCCCAGCCAATCCCGGCACCGCGGTCTGCACGGTCAACAACCCGAATCTGGACGAGGTCACCGGGTTGGTGGCGTCGAGCAACGACATCTATGCGGTGGAGGGCGGCGACACCTTCGACCCGTCGTCGGTGCAGATCTGGACCATCAACCCGACGACCTGCCAGGCTTCGAGCAGGAACTACGGCTTCGACCCGGCCGATCCGCAGGACCTCGCCCTCGGTACCGACGGCGCACTGTGGTTGGCGGACACCGGAGACGGCATCGGCAGCGACAACCAGCGGGTTCGCGTAACGATGGAGCGGGTCGACCCCGCCAGCTCGGCGCCGGCGGTGCCCTACCGAGCGCAGTACCCGGACTCCGGCAAGATCAACGCGCAGGCCGTCCTACTCCAAAAGGACAACACCCCCATCCTGATCGCGAACGCGAGCGGCAAGGCGATCTTGTATCGGCCGAGCGCCGCGCTTCAGGCGAACGCAGAGAACGGACTCCCGAAACTCACCGAGGCGGGTGAGTTCACCCCGGCCAAGACCGGCACCGCCAATCCGTTGGGCGGCATCGGCAACGCGATCGTGACCGGCGCCGCGACCTCGCCTGACCGGACGCGAGTGGTTATCCGGACGGCCTCGGACGCGTACGAGTTCAAAGTTGGCTCCGACGGAGACCTCGTCAAGGCGATCACCACGGTCACTCCTGTGATCACGCCGTTGCCGGACGAAGAGAACGGACAGGCGATCACGTACAGCGCGGACGGCAAGCTGTTCCTCACGCTGTCGTCGGCGAAGAATCCCGTGCTGCGCAGCTACCAGCCGTACGTGCCGCCCGCCCCGACCGGAGACGCGGGCACCGCTGCCGGTAATGCATCGTCAAGCAAGCTGAGCTTCTCTGACATCACGAATATCGCCGCCGTCGTCGGTTTCCTCGGCTTCGTCGCGGTCGTGGCGGGAATCATTGGCATCTATCGAGCTCGCAAGCGGTACCGCGAACGGGGCGAATGGTCCGACGAGGAGGCGGAAGGCGAGTACAGCCGGTACGACCGACGCACCCAGCCTCGCAGAGAACGTGGCCCTCGACCGACGCGTCCCGAACGCGGGGGCGGTGAGGACCGTCGCCGGCAATGGGACGATGAGGAGTATGGCCGGCCACCGCGCGGTCGGCCACCCCGTACCGGCGCCCGACCGGACGGCTGGGGCCCGGGCGGAAACAAGGGCGACGGCCACGGCGGGGGTCATCCCGCACCACCGCCCGGTCCTCCACCTCCACCTCCCCCCGCCCCCGCCGCCACCGGCGCCCGCGCCTCAGGTTCCCGCTGCGCGTCCGTCGCGCGGGCGGCCCGCGGCGACCGGTACGGTCTACGGGTCGAGCAGCGGTCAGGTCTACGGCCGGCCACGGGGACAAAATCCAGACGACGACGAGCCACCCCGCCGAGGCGGCTACGGCCACGACAATATCGACCACTGACGATTGGTGACAGAACCCGTCCGATGTAGACGGACGGAGCCTACCGGGCGTAGTCGAACGCGTCGTCCCACACCCGGTCCATACGCTGCTTGCCCTCAGTCAGCGGAACCGGGCTGAGCCGACCGTCCGGGGTCTGCATGACGAGGCCGAGTTCGCGCAGCTTTCGCAGTCCGTCGTCGACCTCGAAGTCGAAGTCAGCCTGCCACCTGGCGGCGAACCATGTCTCGACGCGCCGGTCGAGTTCGGCCGGGGTCAGCGGTTCGACCGCAGTGTGCAGGAAATGGTAGGCCAGCACCGCCTCGATGACCTCCGCCTCTTCGGCGGCGTCGAGAAGGTGATGAAACACGCCCGCATCGTTGTCGAGGTTGCGGAAGTAGAGATTCTCCGAGAGCGCCTTCATGAATAGAATCTTCCGGTTCTTGAACTTCGTCACCTGGCGGACCAGGTAGCCACCGAACGCGAGCAGACCGGCAGCGATCGAGACCAACGCGGCCCGGCTGACATCCGGCTCGTCGTGGCGGATGCCCAACCAGAACGCGAGCAGCAACAGCAACAGCCCCACTGAGGCGAACAGCTTGGTGGCGATCACGAAGACACCGGAGATGGCGGCAGGAACACCGATCAGGAGCTTGTCGATGGCCCGCATCCGTACCTGCACGTTGGGAAAGACCATCTCGAGATCGTCGCGCGGTACGTTCTGGAACAGCTTGACGATCGTCGATCCCGGCCGGAACGCCAGCTTTTCGATGTCGTCGTCCTTGAAGTGCCCGGCCTCTTTGAACTTCGCGTAGACGAGCACCCGAGCGTAGTTCGTGAACTTGACGGTCTTACGACGCAGTCCGAACCACGCCGGCACCTCGCGCGTCCGGACCGACTCACCCCGCCGAAAGAACATGACCTTGTCGATCGCACCGGTATCGACCGCCATCCGGACCTTCAGCAGGGAGTGGCCGCGGAAGGCCCGCTCCAGCTCTGAGACGTCCATCGTGATGAAGTTGGCCGCTTGCGCGAGCGCGGCCAGCTCAGCCTCCAGCCGTTCCTGGGCCGCGGCCCGCTCGGCCGGACTCAGCTCACCAATGGACCGAGTGTCGGCCTCCGGCTGGAAGGGATGGTAGGCATCCTTGAGCGCCTCGATGCGGTCGTGGAAGCGATGATGCAACAGGCTCGCCAGCATCTTCGTAAAGCCCACGAAGGATTCACGCTCGCCGGGTGGCAACTCCTCGGCACAAATCGCGACGATGTCGTTCTTGCGAAACGGGATGAAGTGCTCACCGCTCATGGTCAGGCCCTTCGCGAGTCTGCTGACGACGCCCTATGAGCATCCAGCCGCTCAGACGCCGGCCGTCATATCCTCCGTCCGGATGAGTTCGTCTTCCTGGCGTCGTCGGTGGCGAGGCGCCGGATGCCGGCGTACGCGAAGAGCAGCGGCACGATGCCGACGACACCGAAGGAAATGTCGACCACCTGCCAGCCCCACGGGATGCCGCGGATCGGACCGGCAATCAGAGCCAGCGGGACGACCGCGGCACAGGCGATCATTCCAAACTGGACTACCCAGACGTTTCGTACAGGGTCCCGGAGCGGGCCCCAGAAAGCGATCGCGATGACCAGGTGGGCGAACGCCAGCCAATCCGTGCCGTACGCCAGGAACGGATAGCTCTCGTTGGTCCGGGAGATGCCCTCGTTCACCCGATCGACCCACGCCACGACGGCGTCCGGAGCCGGAGCCCAATCGGAATGCACCAGCCGTACCAGTAGATCCGTCTCGGCTTGCAGCGGAAAGGCGGTCACCCCGCTCAGGACGAGGCCGATAACGAATACGGCCAGCCAGACGCGGACACGGGTAAGGGTCGACACGCCGGCATCGTAGGCCGGTGACTGGCCACGGACGTACCCGTCGGGCCCGGCTTCACAGGATCTCCGCGAATTCGTCCAGCGCCCGGCGGACATGGTCCGCCGTGGCACCCTGACCTAGGTGCCCGGCGTCGTCGACCACGATCAGTCGTGCGCCGGGCCACGCTTGGGCGAGTTCCCAAGCGGTCTCGAGCGGGCTGCTCAGGTCGAGCCGGCCATGAATGAGTACGCCCGGAATGCCCGCCAACCGACCCCCGCCGTGGATGAGCGCGCCGTCCTCGAGCCACGCTGCGTGCGAAAAGTAGTGCGTACAGATGCGGACGAAGGCCCGTCGCGCCAAGGCCGGCCGGTCGCTGTACGCCTTGGTCGCTTCGGGTTCGAGGGAGACCACCGTGTCCTCCCAGGTGACCCAGGCGAGCTCGGCCGCGGCCCGGATCGAGGGATCTGGACTATTCATCAGCCGGGCATAGCCGCCCACCACATCGTCGTCAGGCACGACGGACCGGAAGCGGTGCCACTCCTCTGGGAAGAATCGGCCCACGCCTCGATACAGCCAGTCGATCTCTCGGCGACGACCGCCCGTGACGCCGGCGATCACGATCTCGCTGACCCGCTCTGGGTGAGCTTGTGCGTACGCGAGGATCAAGGTCGATCCCCACGAGCCGCCCTGCAGCAGCCATCGTTCGATGCCGAGGTGCTCTCGCAGGCGCTCCATGTCGGCGATGAGGTGATGTGTGGTGTTGACACTCAGATCGGTGGCGGGATCGCTCGCGTGCGGCGTGCTCCGACCGCAGCCCCGTTGATCGAACAGGATCACCCGGTAGCGCGCGAGATCGAATGGTCGCCGCATGCCGGGTCGGCTTCCCGAACCCGGGCCGCCGTGGACCACGAGAGCGGGCTTGCCACGTGGGTTGCCGGCCGCGTCCCAATGGATCTGGTTGCCATCGCCGACATCGAGCATTCCCGATTCGTACGGCTCCATGAACTAGATCATGGCACGAGTCGTGTGGTACAAGTTGCTGATGGACGTCGGGGACATCGTTGAGGATTTCGAGCTCGAAGACGACCACGGAGCGCGGCGCACCCTGAGCGGACTGCTTGCCAACGGGCCGGTGGTGCTCTTCTTCTATCCGGCCGCGATGACCGCCGGGTGCACCGCCGAAGCGTGCCACTTCCGCGACGTGGCTTCGGAGTTCCGGGCCGTCGGCGCACAGCCGGTCGGCATCAGCGGGGACTCGGTTGCCCGGCAGGCCGAGTTCTCGGCCCGGTACGCCTTCGGCTATCCATTGCTCTCGGACCCGGACGGGTCGATCCGCGACCGGTTCGGCATCAAGCGCGGCTCCCCGTTGGCGAGCGGGCGCCGGGTCACCTTCGTCATCGACACCGATCGCCGGATCCTTGAGGTCATCCGCAGTGAGATCCGGATGAACGTCCACGCCGACAAGGCGTTGGCCGCGCTGAAGGCGCGCAGGTAGCCGTCGCCTGTCCGGCCCCTGCTGCCGGCCAAGCATCACTGGTGCGGTTCACTCAACCTTCCCGGTGCCCAGTTCCGTCTCCTGGGTGGCTGAGGAAGGGAGTTCTGCGTGCGGCGATCGGAAGAGGCGCATTACCGCGACTTTGTGGTCGCCCGGTTGGACCGCCTACGACGCACCGCCTATCTCCTGTGCCGCAACTGGCACACGGCCGACGATCTGGTCTCGATCACTCTCACGAAGCTCTACCGGAACTGGCGCCGCGCCAACGAGGCCGCAAACCTTGACGCATACGTGCGCGGCATCCTCGCCAACGCCTGGGTGGACGAGAGCCGGCGTTCGTGGCGACGCGAGGACACCACCGCTGAGCTGCCTGAGATCGCCGTCCCCAGCCCGAGCAGCGACGCGGTCTCCGACCGGACGGCATCGCGGTCTGGAGCTTCTGCGGCTCGCCGCGCACCACCACGCTTTTGGGGAGGACCAGTGAACGACACCGACCGCAAACTCCTCGAGGACTCGATCATCGAATCCATGCCGCCATTCCCGAGCGTGGACGGGCTCATCTCGGCCGAGCGCCGACGCCAGCGCCTGCGCCGAGGGGTCGGCATCATCGCGATCGCCGCGGCCGTGGCCGGCGTCGTCTTCGCCGTCCAGGTTGGCGTGCCTGGCTCCCCCACCGGCGGCGCGACGGTGGGGCCGAGGCAGTCCGGCAGCGCCGGCACCGGCACGCCGACACAACGGTCGATGGAGTCGACGGTGAATCGTTTGGACAAGGTGCTGCGGGCTCGACTGTCCACAGTGGTACCGGGGGTCACGTACACCACCGTGCCGAACCAGACCGGCCTATTCTTCATCGGGCTCGAGGGTTTTACGACGACCCTGTCGGTGACGACGTCGCAGGGCACCGGCATTGTCGAGTTGACCGCGCTGTGGTCGACCGACGGTTCTTCGATTTCCGACAACCTCGGCAGGTTTGCCTGCGTAGGACTTTGGGCCGGCCTGACTGCACCGGCCAACCCAGCGGACGCACAGTGCGAGGAACGCACCGACGAGGACGGACGACACATCGCCCTCGCGCAGTGGCGTGAAGGCTCGCGGGTGGAGTACGTCGTGGCCGTGCAGCATTCCGATGACACGATCGTCCGAATCTCCGCACGGAACAATCCGGATACCGGCCTAGAGTCGCCGGTGCTGACGTTGTCTCAGCTCCGCACGATCATCGCCGACGCGTCGATGGCCCCGTAGCGAGTAGACCTTGGTGCGCAACGGTCGGGCTGACCGCCGTTCGCTGCCATGATCTCAACGTGCGCGGGCCCCGATCGGTGCCGACGCGGGCGTGATCGGAGCGGGCAGACTGCCGTCGCCACCCACGTAGGCGTGGACGGCTGCCGCGGCCGAGCGTCCCTCGGCGATCGCCCAAACGATCAGCGATGGACCACGCCGCATGTCGCCGGCCACGAACACGCCCGGCACATTGGTCTGCCAGCCGGCGTCGCCGGTGATGGTTCCGCGCGGGTTGCGCTCGACACCCAGCTGCTCGAACACCGGCGACGGCTCGGTGCCGCCGAAGCCGATTGCGAGCAGCACCATGTCGGCCGGGAGCTCCCGTTCCGTACCGGCAATCTCCGTGACGCTAAAGTTCGGGCCCAGCTCAACATCGACCACCCTCACTGCCCGCAAGGAACCGTCGGCATTGCCGAGGAACTCCTGCACCGCCGACCCGAAGATCCGCGTGCCGCCCTCCTCGTGCGCCGAGGCGCTCCGGAGGATGACCGGCCAGGTCGGCCACGGGTTGCGGGCCGAGTCGCGAGCCGCCGGAGGTTCGGGCATCACCTCAATGAGGTGCACACTCGCCGCACCCTGCCGATGGGCGGTCCCGAGGCAGTCGGCCGCAGTGTCCCCGCCGCCGAGCACGATCACATGTTTGCCCGCAGCCGTGATCGGCGGCGAGTCGAGCGTGCCCGCCACGACGCGGTTGGAGCCCTCGAGGTAATCCATCGCGCGGTGGATGCCGTCCAGCTCGCGGCCCGGTGTCTCCCCCACGTCGCGGGGATCGAGCGCACCACAGGTCAGGAGCACGGCGTCGTGGTCGGCGCGCAGCTGCTCACCGGTGACATCGACGCCGACATTGCAGGACGTCATGAAGCGGACGCCCTCGGCCGCGAGCTGCTCCAGACGACGATCGATGTGGTGCTTTTCCAGCTTGAAGTCGGGAATGCCGTACCGTAGGAGCCCGCCGAGCTGGTCACTGCGCTCGTGGAGCGTGACGGCATGCCCGGCCCGCGCGAGCTGCTGGGCGGCGGCCAGGCCAGCCGGACCGGAACCCACGACGGCGACCGAGCGGCCCGTCGGCGTGCTCGCCGGCAGCGGAATGAGGCGGCCGTCATCAACGACGCGATTGATGATCTCGACCTCGACCTGTTTGATGGTGACCGGATTGTCCGCGATGCCAAGCACGCAGGCCGCCTCGCAGGGAGCGGGGCAGAGCCGCCCCGTGAACTCTGGGAAGTTGTTGGTGGCGTGCAGCGCCTCGCTCGCATCCGCCCACCTCTGGGAATGCACGAGGTCGTTCCACGTCGGGATGAGATTGCCCAAGGGGCAGCCTTGATGGCAAAAGGGGATGCCGCAGTTCATGCAGCGCGTGGCCTGCTCGACGACGAGTTGGTTGTCGGCGCGCTCGCCAACCTCGCGCCAGTCGGTCAGGCGGAGCAGAACCGGCCGGTACGGCGCGGTCTTGCGGTCGTACTTCAAAAAGCCGCTCGGGTCGGGCACGGGAGGCTCCCAAGGGGGATCGACGCTGGCTCGGGACGCCGTCGGCCCGCTTCCACATGTTACGTGGGGGTACCCGGATCTTCACCACCGCGTTCGCGCCGCAGCGATGGGCGTGGCGTAGAGTGGCAGGCGTTGTGACGGGAGCTCGGGGATTGACCGGGCTGAGAGGGCGGACGAACCTGCCGCCGACCGCTGGAACCTGACCGGATAATGCCGGCGTAGGGAGAGCACATGGGCAAGCCCACTGTCGAAGTTAGCCCCACCAGCCTCGACGCACCACTGACTCTGACCGAACCGGCCCCGAAACAGCTAGGCCTGCGCGACACCCTCGGACTGTGGGGCAACCTCGGGATCAGCCTCCTGCTACCGGTCGCGGCCGCGTTCATCATCCTGCCCGGCAGCCCGTTCGGTCCCACCATGCTCGCCATCGTCGTCGGCGCGGTCATCGGGTCGGTGCTGCTCGGCCTCGGGGCCGCCGCCGGCGCCCGCGAGGGCGTCCCGGCGATGGTTCTGTTGCGTGGCTTGCTCGGGCGCCGTACGTCCTACCTGCCCACCGCCTTCAACCTCGTGCAGTGCGTGGGCTGGGCCACCTTCGAAATTGTGATCATCTCGGCCGCCGCGGCGCGGCTGCTGGACATGCCGACCTGGCCGTTCATTCTCGGCGCCGGCGCGCTGTCGACGCTGATGGCCTTGCGCCCGCTCGGATCCGTTCGCGTCCTCGCCCGGTACGCCGTGTGGGTCGCCCTGGTCGGGGTGGCGTACCTCTTCTGGCAGGTGCTCCGGCATCCGCTGCCATCGTTCACCGCGGGTACGGCCACATCCTTCTGGACCGCCGCCGACATTGTCATCGCGCTACCGGTGTCCTGGTTCCCATTGGCCGCCGACTACACCCGCCACGTCCGAAGTGGACGGACGGCCTTCACCGGTACGGCGGTCGGCTATGGGGCGGCCACGGTGGTATTTTTCGCGCTCGGGGTCTTCGGCTTGGCGGCCTATGGCTCGGGCGTCGACGTCATCGAGGCACTGCTGGCCGTGCCGCTCGGCGCGCTGGCCGTACTCGTACTCGTCTTCGTCGAGGTGGACGAGGCATTCGCCAATATCTATTCCACGGCGATCTCGGCCCAGAACGTCTCGCCACGCCTCGATCGGCGCTGGCTCGCGCTCATTGTGGGCGTCATTTCGACCGTGCTCGCGTTCACGTTCGACATCACCGGATACGAGCCGTTCTTGTTCCTCATCGGTGCGGTGTTCGTTCCCTTGGTGGGCGTGTTCGTCATCGCCTATTTCGTGGTACCGCGGGGCACCTGGGACACCTCGGAGACGGCCCCCGCCCGACCATGGCTGCTCCTGCCGTGGGCTGCGGGCTTCGTTGCCTACCAGCTCACGCTGCCGACGTACTTCGCGGGCCACGGCGCCAGTTGGACGGCGTTCTGGTCGGCCCGGCAGGCGGACCTCGGCATCAACCCGGCGAACGGCTGGTCGGCGTCGCTTGTGAGCCTCGCCGTCGCGGCGCTGCTCACGGTCGTGGTCTGCCTACCGGACATCGTGCGCGGGCGGCGGAATCCGTGATTGGGCGGCTGCATGTTCTGACCGACGCTCGCGCCGGCCGGGATGCGCTACGCGCAACGACCTTGGCGTTGGCGGCCGGCGCGCCAGTGGTCCAGCTGCGGGTCAAGGACGTGACGGATCGGGAACTGTACGACCTGGGCAACCGCCTCGTGGGCCTGTGCGCCGAGCATAATGCCCTCTGCATCGTCAACGACCGGGTCGACATCGCCCTCGCGATCGGTGCGCACGGTACCCACCTCGGTGCCGACGACCTCCCCGTCGCGGTGGTCCGCCGAGTCGCCGGGCCGGCGCACCTGATCGGTGGCACCGCCCGGGAGCCGGCCCACGCCGCCAAACTGGTCGCCGACGGCGCGGACTACCTGGGAGTCGGGCCGGCTTACGCGACGTCCACTAAGGACGGACTTCCGGCTCCGCTCGGCCCGGTTGGTATCGGTGCGGTGGCGCGCAGCGGTTTCGGTTCCGGTCATCGCGATCGGCGGGATCACCGTCGACCGGGTCGCGGAGCTGCGTGCGGCCGGCGCGTACGGCGTCGCGGTCGTGTCGGCGGTGTCCGAGTCCGCTGACCCAATGGAGGCGACCAGACAGCTCGTGGCGGCGGTGTCATCATGAGAGTTGTCGTTGCCGGCGGCGGTCTGATCGGGCTTGGCATCGCGTGGCGGTGCGTCCAACGTGGACTGTCGGTGACCGTGGTCGACAAGCAGTTCGGCTCCGGTGCCTCCCTGGCCGCCGCGGGCATGCTGGCACCGGTCACGGAAGCCGCGTACGGCGAAGAGGACCTCATGCGGTTGTGCCAGGAGTCCTTGCGCCGGTACCCCGCCTTCGTCGCGGAGCTGGAAGCGGCCACCGGCATCGACGTCGGCCTGCGCACCTCGGGCACCTTGCAGGTCGGCTTCGACGCCGACGACATGCGCGCCCTTGACGAGCTGCACGCCTATCACGTAGAGCTGGGCCTGCCGGCGCACCGCCTCACGGCGGGCGAGGCCCGTCGGCTCGAACCGTTGCTCACCCCCCGAGTGCGTGGGGCGGTGTACGTCCCGTCCGATCATTCGGTCGATGCGCGTGCCCTCCATTCGGCGCTCACGACCGCGACCGTGGCCGCAGGGGTCGACATTGTCCAGGACCGCATCGCCGCGCTGACCGTCGAGAATGGACGGGCCGTCGGACTGACCTTGGGTGACGGCTCCGTTGTGCGTGGCGGTTGTGTGGTTCTGGCGCTCGGCACCGGTAGCGCGTCATTGCCGGGGGCGCCGCCCGTACCGGTAAGGCCGGTCGGCGGCCAGATTCTGCGCCTGATCAGCGACGACCACCCGCTCGACCGGACGGTACGGGCACTGGTGCGCGGTCACGCCGTCTATCTTGTGCCACTGCGGGACAGCGGTGTCATCGTCGGAGCCACCGTCGAGGAGAAGGGTTACCAGAGCCGGGTCACCGCCGGCGGCGTCTACGAGCTTCTGCGTGACGCGATCGACGTCATACCCGGGTTGGCCGAAGCGGAACTCACCGAGACCATGGTCCGCTACCGCCCCGGCACTCCCGACAACGCGCCAATTCTCGGGCCAGCGGAGCTCCCGGGCCTCATCCTTGCCACGGGGCACTACCGCAACGGCGTACTGCTGACTCCGGTGACCGCCGATGCGGTCGCGGATCTGGTCGCCGGCGGCGCCATGCCCGAGGTGGCCGAGGGATTCGGGCCCGACCGCTTCCTGGCTCAAACGGGAGCACACTCATGAAGATCACGGTGAACGGCGGCGCCATCGAGGTCACCGATGGCTGGTCCGTCGGCGATCTGGTCCGATCCCGCACCGACGACCGGCGACGCGTGGCGGTCGCTCGCAACGGCGAGGTCGTGCCGCGCGCCGAATGGGACACGACACCACTGTCCGAATCGGACCTGATCGAGATCCTGGCGCCGGTGGCGGGAGGTTGACATGGACGATGCGCTCGAGCTCGGTGGGGAGATCTTCGAGTCCCGGTTGATTCTCGGCACCGGCGGCGTGCCGAGCCTGGAGGTGTTGGAGCGCGCGATCGTCGGCTCCGGCACGCAGTTGGTGACCATCGCGCTGCGCCGGATCGAGACCTCGGTGAACGGACCGCTGCTGGAGGTGGTGGACCGCTGCAAGGTCAGGCTGCTGCCGAATACGGCCGGGTGCATGACGGCACGTGAGGCGGTGCTGACCGCGAAGCTGGCCCGGGACGCGTTCGAGACGTCGTGGGTCAAGCTCGAAGTGATCGGCGACGACCGGACGCTCCTTCCCGATCCGGTCGAGCTCCTCGACGCGGCGGAACGGCTCGTGGCCGACGGCTTCACCGTGCTGCCGTACACGAACGACGACCCGATCATCGCCCGGCGGCTGGCGGACGTGGGTTGCGCCGCGGTCATGCCGTTGGGATCACCGATCGGTAGCGGCCTCGGCATTCGCAATCCGCACAACATCGCACTGATCCGCGAATCAGTGTCCGTGCCGGTGGTGCTCGACGCCGGCGTGGGTACGGCCTCGGACGCCGCCCTCGCGATGGAACTTGGCTGTGACGCGGTGCTGCTCGCCTCGGCGGTCACTCGGGCCCGCGACGCCGAAATGATGGCCGTCGCCATGCGGGACGCGGTACGGGCCGGGCGTCTCGCCTACCGGGCCGGGCGGATCCCCCGACGATGGCACGCCGAGGCGTCGACACCCATCGCGGGCCTGCCCGAGCTGTGAACCCGTTGCCGCGCTTCATGATGGTGGCCGATGTCGCGACCGCGGCCCGGCCGCTCCCGGAGATCGTGGCCATCGCCGTCAACCATGGCACCCGCGCCGTGCTGCTACGCGCGCGGTCGTTGGCCACGGCCGCCCGTGACGAACTCTCGGCCGCGCTGCGGCGAGTCCTCGACCCCGTGGACGGCCTGCTGATTGTCGCCGGCGCCTCCGACATCGCCGTTCACCTCTCCGCGGCTCAGGACTTCCCGGAGCCGCGACCGTCCATTGTGGGCCGATCGTGTCACAACTCGTCCGAAGTCGATCGGGCTGTCGCGGAGGGCTGCGACTACGCCTTCGTTTCGCCGGTCTACGCCACGTCGTCGAAACCGGGCTACGGACCCCCGCTCGGCCCGGCGGGCCTGGCCTCGCTCTGCCGACCCGGCCTGCCGATCTACGCACTCGGCGGCGTCATGCCCAAGCACGCGGCGGAATGCCTGGAGGCGGGAGCGTACGGCATCGCGGCAATGGGGCCCGTTCTGCGTGATCCGACCGTCGTCGCCGCCTACCTGACGGCCCTCTCGGAGGTACGAATATGAATCCACCCGTCGCCATGACCATCGCCGGCTCCGACTCGGGAGGCGGCGCGGGCATACAAGCTGACCTGAAGACATTCGCCGCACTGGGCGTCTTCGGCACCAGCGCGATCACCGCGCTGACCGCCCAGAACACAGTCGGCGTGCGTGGTGTTCACACCGTGCCGCCGGAGTTCGTGATGGCACAGATCGAGGCGATACTCGACGACCTCCCGGTCACCGCCACCAAGACCGGGATGCTCGCGACCGCCGAGATTCTTCAGGCCGTCGCGAAGTTCGCGGCCGCGGGTCGGCTGCCCCAACTCGTAGTGGATCCGGTGATGGTCTCCTCAAGCGGAGACCGGCTCCTAGATCCCGACGCTGAACGCGGCTACGTTGAGCTGTTGCTGCCGCACGCGTCGGTGGTGACGCCGAACCTGCGCGAGGCGGAGGTACTGCTGGATCGACGAATCACGACGCTGGCCGAGCAGCGGGCCGCCGCCGAGGCGATCGCCGGGTTCGGCCCTGCGGTCGTCGTGGTCAAGGGGGGCCACGCGGTCACCGACACGCCGGGTGAGGCGGTCGATGTGGTCTTCGACGCGGGCCACCTGTACGAGCTTCGGGCACCGAGAGTGGATACGTCCAACAATCATGGCAGCGGATGCTCGTTCGCGTCCGCCACCGCCGCCGGCCTCGCGAATGGACTGTCCACTGCGGACGCGCTGGCCGCGGCGAAGCGGTTCGTGCACCGGGCGGTCATGGGCGGGGCGGGCTGGTCACTCGGTGGCGGACATGGCCCGCTGGATCACTTCCATTGGGCCGACCGGGTCGGCTAGCCCGGTGATGCGCGTTGCCATATCGCGCGGCGTGCGGCCCACGTCAGGAAGAGGATCGCCAACAGGCCGTAGATGTTGGCCACGAACTCCTGAGGGAGCGTGTGATGCAGCTCCCGCAGCCCCGCCTTCGGCATGAACTGCATCGGACCAATCACGAGAATCGCGGTGACCACTCCGACTACCGTCCAGCGCCACCACGAACCGGTGGGCCATGCCCAGATGACCATGGTGCCTAGGCACGGGATGAACCAGACCCAGTGGTGGCTCCAGGCGATCGGCGAAGCGAGCAGAGATGCGATCGCGACGACACACACCGCCGTCAGCCGATCGCCAACCCGGGTCAGCAGCCGCGCGATGACCAGGACAGCAACTACGACAATGGCGCTCAGCGTGAACGTCAAGGCCCGCGGTGGATGCGGGTCGCGAAGCAGCCGGGCGGACATACCGAGGATGGACTGGTTGGTCACGTACGCGATGCCACCCATGCGTTCCGGGTCCAGTGCGTGGTCGGTCCAGTACGACCACGAGGCCGACGGCCGCGCCAGGACGCCGGCGACAACGGTGCCGACCGTTGTCAGCAACGCGGTCACGGCGGCTCGGCGCTGCCCGGTCACCAGAAAATAGACGATGAAGATGCCTGGTACGAGCTTGATGCCGGCGGCGACACCGACAAGAACGCCACGGAACCGGCCCCGATCCCGTGGCAGCACATCTATCAACACCAATGCGGCGAGGATCAGGTTGACCTGACCGAAGAGCAGAGTCTCCAACACCGGGTGGGCGACCACCGCGATCACTGACAGCGGAATGCTCCAGGCCAACGCAGATCCGCGCACCGCTCCAATCGATTCCCGAACCGCCCGTACGGTCAGGTGCACGATCGTCCAGAGCGCCGCGAGCGAGGCCACGAGGATGGCCAGTTTCGCGACCGACATTGGCACCGCGGCGAACGGGATGAACAGAATCGCGGCGAAGACCGGATAGGTGAAGGCCAGCCCGGTGGCGGGATCGCGGACTGCGTAGACATCCGAGCCCGACAGGAGGGCCGACCCGCCCATCCGGTAGATCTCGAGGTCGACCATGGCGGGTCCCCATGGGCCGAGGAACCCCAGCAGGATGAGCGCGGCAGCGACCAGGCCACCGATCACCCAGCGACGGTCGGCCCGACCCACCGATCCGAACATCCGCCCCCTGACGGAGACCGCGGGCCTCGGCAGGGTCGGGTCGAGCTGCTCCGGCACCGCGACAGCTTACGGCACCCCCAATCCTGACCCAGCCAACCGGCTATCAGGGACCGGATGTTACTGCCACAGCAGCTTAGCTCCATTGTGGACTCCCGCTTCGAAACGACACCCTTTTTCGTCCTCGTGGTGTGTCGGTCGCCAAAATTGTCGCACCTGTGTTCTAGGGTGATGGGCATGGATGCGGGGGATCCGGACGCGACGGCTGGTCTGGCGGCGATGCCGATCCCGGATGATCTGGCGGAGCTGGCGCCGGGTCCGCAGCTGTCGGCGGTGCTGGCGGGGTTGGATCCGCTTCGGTTGACCGGGCATCAGTTGGCGCTGGTGGTGGCGGCGCGGAATCGACAGATCGCCTACGAGCAGTCCCACTTGCTGGTGGCGCTGCGGGAGCTGGGTCATGCCCCGCCCAAGGAGCGGGCGGTGGTGGTGCGGGACAAGGAGCAGAATCCGTTCGCCACGGTGGAGGCGGCGTTTTCGGCCACGTGGACCCAGTACCGGGCCGAGCAGATGGTGCAGTTGGCCCGGTTCACCCTCGAGCAGGTGCCGGCGCTGGGGCCGGCGTTGGCGGCCGGGCGGCTGGATCTGGACAAGGTCAAGGTCTTCCACACACTGCTGGTCGGGGTGGTCGACGAGGAGCTGATGCGCCGCATCGTCGACCTGGCCCTGCCCGGCGCGGCCGAGCAGACCACCGGCGGGCTGCGGGCGTCGGTTCAGCGCCTGCTGGCCCGGCTCGACCCGCGGGCGATCGGCAAGCGGCGCGAGCGCGACCACAACGATCGGGGGATGATCCGCCACCGCGAGCAGCCCAGTGGGCTGGTCACCCTGGTGGGCCGATTCTGCGACCCGGCCGCCGCCACCGCCGCCTACGAGCACGTTGACGCCATCGCCCAGGCCACGCACAAGGCCGGCGATCCGCTGGGCCGCAGCATGGATCAGCTGCGCGCCGACATCTTCTGCGACCTGCTCGCCGGGGTCGACCCGGTCCAGGCCGGCCACGCCACCCCGGCCCAACGCAAGGGCGTCATCAACGTGCACGTCAACCTCGCCGCCCTCATCGGCCTGCGCGGCCTGACCGGCCCAAGCTTTGTCGGCGGCTTGACCGGCATTGGTGGCCTCGGCGGGCTGACCGGGCTGACCGGGCTGACCGGGTTGGCCGGCGCGGGCACGGCCGGCGCGGACACGGGCGGCGCGGGCACGGCCGGCGCGGGCACGGCCGGCGCGGACACGGGCGGCGCGGACACGGGCGGCGCGGGCACGGGCGGCGAGGTCGACTGTGCCACCTGTTCGGCCCGGTTCGCCGAGCTGGCCGATCTGGTCGACGAGCCGGGCGAGATCGCCGGCTACGGGCCGCTCACCGCCCAGATCGCGCGCGAGACCGCCGCCCAGCTCGCCCAGGTCGGCGCCTGGCGGTACGCGGTCGACGACGACGGGCAGCTCGTCGCCGAAGGCGCCCTCCCCAAGGACCTGCTACCGCAGCTGATCGAGCAGATGCACCGGTGGGCTATCGACGCCAGCGCCGGGGCCGACGGGCGGGCGCACTACCGGCCCAGCGCGGCACAGATCACGTTCGTGCGGGCCCGGGACCGGCGCTGCCAGGCCCCGGGCTGCCGCGTCCCGGCGGCTCGATGCGAGATCGATCACCGCATACCGTGGCACCGGGGCGGCCCCACCTTCATCGACAACGGCATCACCGGGCCAAGGACGAGGGTGGCTACACCTATCACCGCGGGCCGCGGGGCATCGAGTGGACCAGCCCGTACGGGCACCACTACCTCAAACCCCGCCCCACCAGGCCACCAGGCCGCCACCGCCTCGTGCCAAGAGATGGCTGCAGCCTGCACCACGTCGACGTCAGCGTGGTCCTCGCTCGAAACGGGCGCCACCGCGCCAAGGTGCCCCGGCGGCGCCAATGACAGTCCACAGTAGAGCATCGTTCAATGGGCTACGTCAGGTCGCTGCCGTGCGGCGGGACCGTCGCAGGCGCGGGAGCTTGTCGTAGGCGGCTGCGAGTCGGGCGGCCTGAGCGAACGCCGCCCGCGGCCGTTCGGCATCGCCGTCGAGGTACGTCAGCGTCTGCAGTCCGAGGTAGTAGGCGACAGCCGTCCGGGCGACGACGGCCGGCTTCACCAGGCGGGCGAGCGGGGATCCTCGCAGCAGGGCGCGGATCACCTCCTCCGCCAGCGACTCCCACCGCTGCGTCTGGGCGGCCACGGCGGCGGCGAGGGGGGTGCCTGGCCGCGCCGCGGAGATGAGCTCCTGAATGGCCTCGATGTGCCCCGACTCCGTGTCTTCCTGGTACAGGACACGTAGCCGCTCCACGAGGTCGACGGCGCTTGAGACATCGAGCACGGTCGCGCGGTAGCGTGCCTCCCGTTGCCGGCTCGTGTGTTCCAGCGTCGCGATGTGCACCGCATCGAGGTCGGCGAAGTAGTAATAGATGACGCCGGGGGCGAAGCCGCCGATGGCGGCGATACTGCGGGCGGTCGTACCGACGTAGCCGTGGCTCGCCAGCGCATCTACCGCGGCCTGCAGGACACGGTCGGGCGCCTCGCCCTTCGATGTCGTGGTCATGGCACCTGCACCGGCCGCACACCGGCCGCGCTGAGGTGGGGGTCGAGCCGCCGGGCCAATTCGGGAAGCTGGTGACTGGGCACCTGCGGGTACAGGTGGTGCTCCAGGTGATAGGTGAGCTCCAGGAAGATGGCCGGAACTATCCGTCCGCGCAGAGTTCGGGTCTGGGTCAGTGGCTCGTCACCGTAGTCGTGATGCGGCAGGTAGACCGTCAACAATGGATAGACCCAGCTGCCGACGATGGCCATAGCCGCATACGCCAAAACGTACGGAGTGGTGGACCACCACACGATGCCAGCGCCGACCGCGATGAATGGCGCACTCGCCTCGGCCACGAGCCAGCAGCGCGTCCACCGGTCCGCACGTACGAACGACCAGCACCACAAACGCACCAGAAACAACGGTCCATAAAGGACGGCGCCGGCGAGACCGAGGTTGGCTGGGTAGCCCTCAGGGTCCTCCGGGCTCGGAAACAGCCGATGATGCTGGCGATGGGTAATCCGGTACGCGTGGCCGCTCTCGAGCAGGACCAGGCCCAGGAGGAACAGCCAGACGTCGGTCTGCCGGTTGGTCAGGCCGAGCGTCCGGTGCACCACATCGTGCGTGGCAGTCACGACCGCCACGAAGATTCCGAAGACGATCAGCGGCGCGAGCCACCACCATCCCAGCCAGGCGGCCCCGAAGAACAGGCCAATGCCGATGTACGGCCGCGCGAGAGCCACAACTCGCTGCCGCCGCGACGTCAACAGCAGGTCCTCGCCGAGTTCCCTGAGCGTCGGCAGTGTCGCCATCATGGTCTGTGCCAACCCTTCCCGCGTCGCTCCCGCAGCACGCCCTCAGCCACGAGCCGGCTCGCCAACGCACACGCCACCGTGCCGAGCCCGGGCCAGGTCGAGTCGCCCACGATCCAGGCACCCGGACCACCCAGATCGTGGGGGATCGCGAACTGGTTCGAGTTTCGGGGCGTCAGGTGCGGACCGCCGACCGCTCCATTCGGCCGGAAGCCGAACCGTTGGTACGTCCGCGGGGTGCCGACGTCGACGACGACCGCCCGGTCCCCGAGCGTCGGGTAGACCCGCCGCGCGTAGGAGATGAGCCGCTCGCCGATCTCCTTCTTGCGTAACGTGTACGCGTCCTCATCGAGATCGGCCCAGCTCTCCAACGCCGTGTGCGTCGAGATCATCACGGCCCGGTGCCCGGCCGGGGCGCTGACCGCGTCGCCCGGCGCGGAGACCGAGACGAACATGTTGTTGCCATCACCGAGCGGGCTGTCGTAGTCCTGCAGCAACTGGTGATGGGTCAGGCGCTGCCCGCAAACCTCGGTCTCGGGCACGCCCAGGAAGACCACCACGGCGGCCCCGTAGTGCTGGCGGTCCCGGTCGAGGTATCGCCGCAGCCGGCGGGCGAGCGGCAACCCGGGTGCGATAGCGGCCATCGTGGGCGCCGGCACAGCGAGGACGACCTGCCGCGCGTTTAGAGTCTGTCGGCGGCTGAGCACGCGGTAGTCGCCCGGATCACCGTCCACTCTGAACACTTCGCCCCCGACGCGCAGGTCGCCGCCGAGCGCACGGTAGTGGGCGACGACCGTCCGCCAGAATCCGTGCATGCCGCCGTCGTGACGGGTCAGCCCGGCGCCACGGATCGTGATGCCCAGTGCGGCATTGATCAACGGAGCCTGATCGAGTCCACTGTGCACGGTGTCCTCGACCAACATGCCGAGAAGCCCGCGCAACGCTGGTGTCGCCGTGCAACCGGTGCCGGCGCAAGGTCTTCGCCGACGGTGCTTGTCAGGTAGCGCGCCAGCGGTAGGTTGCGCCACACCGACCAGCGGTGCGTTGTGGGCCAGGTCGGCCGGCCGCCGCATCGGCATCCGGATGCCCGATCGGCTCGCCTGCCAGAACACCGCGGCGAGCCGGTCCATCAACCGCCACAGCGCGCGATGCTCGGGCGTGTCGCCGAAGGCCCGCAAGCGTTCGGGTGCCACGCGGTCGGGTCGCGGTGCAGGGTCACTCTCCGATCGGGCAGCCACGCCTCATAGCCGGGGAGCTGCTCGCCGCGGATCGGGGGCAGGCCAACCGCATCGAGCAGCTCCCCTCCCGACGCCGCCCGGCTCGAAGTCGACCAGCGTGGTGGCACCAACATCGAACGAGAAACCGCGGTGTCGCCAATAGCCGGCACACCCACCGGCGTGGCCATGGGCCTCGAAGACCACGGTGGACAGTCCGGCCGCCTGTAAGCCGCATCGCAGTCGCCATGCCGGCCAGTCCGCCACCGACAACGGCGACGTCCGCGCTGTTCTGAACGACCGTTCTGAACACGCGTTCAGAATGCGCCGCGCCGGAGGCCGCGTCAAGCCACGTGACGCACGCCTCAGCCTCCGGCCGCCCGCTTGCGACGCTTCCCCTCGTGCATCGCCTGCACCCGAGCGATGGGTATTGCGTGTCCTTCCTCGATCAGGTCGGCCGGAATCCGTTGCGGCTCAGGCATATCCGCCGCCCACGGATCCGCGTCACCCAGCAATGACGCGGCCGTCCGTACGGTGAAATCCCGCGGTGCGACGCGGTCGAGGTCCGACCAGGTCACCGGGAACGACACCGGCAGGCCGGGCCGCGCGCGCGGGCTGTAGGCGGCGACCACGGTTGCGCCACCGGCGCGGGTTGAGTCGAGAAACACGCGACCGCCGCGCTCCTCTTTGACGAACGCCGTCGTGGCGAGTTCCGGGTCGAGCCGCTCCGCCCTAGCGGCCAGCGCCCGAGTCGCCGCCGCGACGTCAACCACCGGGGTGTCGCGCACCGGCAGATAGACGTGCAGTCCTTTGGCGCCACTGGTCTTCACGGCGGCTTTCAGCCCGGCATCGGTCAACGCTTGCCGTACGAGCATCGCCGCCTGCACCGTGAGACCAAACGCGTCCCCCGATGGCGGATCGAGATCGAGCACCGCATAGGTCGGATGCTCCCAGTCCTCGCCACGGAACAGCGTCGGGTGGTATTCGACCGCCCGCTGGTTGGCGAACCACAGCAGCGTCCTCCGGTCGTTGCACAGCGCGTAGGCGACCTCGCGTTTGGATGTCTCGGCCCAGAAGGAGACAGTGCGGATCCAGTCCGGGGCATACCGCGGCACATTCTTCTGCATGAAAGGCGGCTGACCGATGCGCGCCCGGATCACCGACAGCGGCCGATCGCTCAGCTCAGGGAGCAAGCGGTCCGCGATCGCGTCGAGATAGTCGACCAGGTCGCGCTTGGTCGCCTCCGCGCCATCAAAGAGCGGCTCGTCGAGGTGGGTGAGCGTGACGCCCTCCCGAATCTCACCACCGTCGCCCTTCGCCACCGAGCCTCCCAGTACTCTCACCATTGCCGGCTTACGAACAAGCCGAGGTCGAGTCATGAAGTTGACAATCGAGAAGTATTCACGTTGAGAACGGCGACGCAATTTCAAATCTCATGACGATTATGTCGGGTTTCGTTGCCGCCTCTGGTATTTCGGGGGAAACCCCTGCTAGACAGCGTTCTTCTCCTTCGTGATGATGCCGTCGTGCCCTGACCCCGGGGTGCCGCTCCGTGCTGAGGAGATTTAAATGATCTTTAGGTCGAAGAAGGGGTTGCGGCGAGCAAGTCTGATCGCAATCCCGGCTGTCGCCATCGCGGCGGGCAGCATCGCCCTTGCGACGATGTCCAATGCTGCTTCCTCGCCCACCAACGCGAGCAGCTACAAGGACGGCCGATACATCGTGACCTTCGTCGATGACCCAGTGGCCGCCTACGACGGCTACGCGTCGGGATTCGCGGCCACCAAGCCGCAGGCCGGCGAGAAGCTGAACCCCAACTCGGCGGCGGTCAAGAACTGGCGCGCCAACCTCACGAGCAAGCACGACGCGGCGCTGGCCAAGGTCGGCGCCAGCAAGATCTATGACTACACGGTGACCAACAACGGCGTCGCCGCCAACCTCACCGGAGCACAGGCGGCGGCCCTCGCGAAGACCTCGGGCATTGTCGGTCTCGAGCTCGACAAGATATCGAAACTCGACACGACCTTGTCTCCGGAGTTCCTCGGCCTGAGCGCCGCAGGCGGCGTGTGGTCCCAGCTCGGCGGCCAGGCGCACGCCGGCGAGGGCATCATCGTCGGCATCATCGACAGCGGCATCTGGCCCGAGAGTGCGTCCTTCGCTAATAGCCAGATCAGTTCACCCCCGGTCGGCTGGAACGGTGAGTGCGTCTCCGGCACTCAATTCCCCAAGAACCTGTGCGGCAACAAGCTCGTCGGCGCAAAGTTCTACGTCGACGGCTTTGGCAAGCCGAACATTGCAAAGAGTGAGTACCTGTCGGCGCGCGACGGGTCCGGGCACGGTTCGCACACCGCGTCGACCGCGGCGGGCAACGCCGGCGTATCCATGAGCATCGACGGCAATCTCATCGGTACCGGGTCGGGCATGGCGCCGGAGGCCCATGTCGCCGCTTACAAGGTGTGCTGGGAGGGCAAGCCAGGCATCCCCGCGGGCTGCTTCAACTCCGACAGTGTCGCCGCGATCAACGACGCGGTCGCTGACGGAGTTGACGTCCTGAACTACTCCATCGGCGGGTCATCCGAGTCTTCGGTTCTCGACTCTGTCGCGCAGGCGTTCCGCGTGGCGTCAAACGTTGGCGTTTTCGTCGCGAATTCGGCCGGCAACAGTGGACCGGGTGCGAGCACGCTGGACCACCCGGCGCCGTGGGTGACCACAGTGGCGGCCGCGACGTTCCGCAAGGCATACCGGGTGGTTGAGCTTGGCAACGCCGCTCACGACCGCTACCTGGGCGCCTCGACGACGCCGGACCTGCCAACGTTGACGCCAATTATTCAGGCGGTAAACGGAAAGCTGGCAAGCGCCGCGGCAGGCGATGCGGCGCTCTGTTTCGCGGGCACACTCGACCCAGCTCTGGTGACTGGCAAGATCGTCGTGTGTGACCGCGGAGTCAACGCCCGCATTGACAAGAGCTTCGAGGTCCAGCGCGCGGGCGGCGTCGGCATGGTGCTGGTCAACCTGGTCGCGAGCTCGCTCAACGGCGACTACCACCCGGTCCCATCGGTACACCTCGACAATGTCAAGGGCGCGATCGTCAAGGCCTACGCCGGTACGGCGGGCGCGACGGCGAAGATAGTTGATCCGACTCCGGCGGAGATCGCTGCGGCACCTGACGTTCCCGAGATCACCGACTTCTCCTCGCGGGGACCGTCGACCACGACGGGTGGCGACATCCTCAAGCCCGACATCGCCGCACCCGGCAACGATGTCGTGGCCGCAGTGGCGCCGCCGACCAACCACGGTCGAGACTTCGACTTTATGTCAGGCACCTCGATGTCCTCGCCCCATATCGCAGGCATCGGCGCCCTCATGAAGCAGCTGCACCCGACATGGCTGCCGTCTGAGATCAAGTCCGCTCTCATGACGTCGGCGGTGGACACCAAGACGACCAAGAGCCCGTTCGCCCAGGGCGCCGGGTTCGTCAACCCGAACGGTGCGGCCAACCCGGGCCTCGTCTACCCGACGACGGCCAACGAGTACCGGAGCTACATGGTCAGCCTCGGGGTTCAGTTCGCTCCGCCGTTCGACACCCTGCCGCCGATCTCCGCATCAAACCTGAACCAGGCCTCGATCGGAGTCGGCAAACTAGCGGGCGTCGAGTCAGTGACGCGCCGGGTGAAGAACGTCGGCACAGCGACAGAGATGTACAAGGCGACCGCGAGTGTGCCTGGCTTCGACATCACCGTTTCGCCGAAGCAGATCACACTCGCACCGGGCCAGGAGGCGACCTTCACCGTCACCTTCACCCGGAAGACCGCCCCACTGGGCGCCTGGGCAACCGGGTCGCTCACGTGGACGAGCAAGAATCACACCGTTCGGAGCCCCATCGCGCTCCAGGCGGTGGCCGTCAGCGCGCCTGGTGAGGTCCATGTCAATGCGCCATTCACTGCGAATGGATCACAGGCATACCAGGCCACAGCAGGGTTCACGGGAACGCTGGACACCTCTGTCGCCGGGCTGGTAGGGGTAACACCGATTGCTGGAAGCGTCAGTACCGGCGAATTCGACATCAACAACCCGGTTGCAGACGGTTCCAGCACATTTGAGTACGTGCAAGCAGTGCCTGCGGGCCAGAAGGTTGCCCGGTTCAGCCTCGACGCCGCCGACAACAATGCCGACCTGGATCTGTTCGTCTACATCAAGAACCAGCAAGGCAATTTGGTATTTGTGAATCTGTCGGCCTCTGGCGCGGCAGATGAGCAGGTGACACTGATGGCACCGGCTGCAGGCGAGTACCACGTGTTCGTCAACGGGTTCGCGACACCGGGTGGCTCGACGGCGTACACCATTACCAACTTCGTCGTGTCCGACAGTATCGCTGGGAACCTGACCGTCACGGACAATGTCAGTGTCAACATCGCCAGCCCGGTGACGCTGACACTGACGTGGACGGGTCTCGACACAGCGAAACGCTGGCTCGGCCTTGTGTCCTACGCCAACAGCACCGACGTCACTATCGTGTCGATCGGCTAACTCACGCGTACGCAGGGGCTCGGCAGCTTCGGCTGCCGGGCCCTTCCTTTCATCCACTCTGGACACTTCGTCGTGCTATGGAAACGCAGCAGAGGGCTAGGTCATGCCGCCAATCGCCGACCGGAGGCGGCGCAGGTCGCGCAGTCGCCGCTCGTAGGTGATCGCCAGGGCGAGCAGGAGCGCTCCTCCAACGGCGAGCGGGATCCAGCCCTGGACTCGTTGCCAGAGCAAGACCAGCTCATGCAGGGCCACCAGTGCGAGCACGATGCCCCCGATCACCACCGGCGCCTGCCGGTGTGCGACCGCGCCGAGCCAGACCACGGCGAGCGCCGCCACGCCAAGCATGAGCCGGCGCAACGGCACACCCTCCGCGCCGACGACAACCGCGAGTGACGGCGTGAAGCCAGCCACGAGAGCCGGCCCGTAGGCGACCCAGCTCCGCAGCTCCGGCCTGGTTCGAAGGGCCGCCCAGCCGGCGAGAAGCGCCACCATCGCCAGCGGCACCGTGTACGCCTCGACCAACCTCACCCCGCGCGACGTGAGCAGCAACCACCAGGCGAGCAGCTCGAAGCCGGCCGCGACCGCCGCCAGGCTCGCCCGGCCCGACCGGGTCGTGCCGGGCAGCAGCGCCCGTAGGCCAACGGCGATCCCCCACAAGAGACAGATCAACGCGGTACGGTCGGGCCATCCGAGGGTGAAGATGACCGCCACCACTGCGCCGGCGTGAGCAGCCGCCTGGGCGGCCCTCGCCTCGGGATCGCGGTTGGGAATCCTGCTCAGCAGCCCACCGCCCACGAACAACCCCACCACCGCCACCGCGAGCACCAGGAATGCTACGTTGCGCACCGGCAGGTCGGCCGCGAACCCGACCGCCGCCGCGGCGGCCAACGCCGCGACCACGGATGCCAACCAGCCGGCCACTCGCCAGGGTCGGCTGCCGCCGGCCACGCCGATAACCGTCGCGGCCACCGTCACCGCCCCCAGCGCGGCGAGGGTCGCCCATTCGACGCACGAGAGCGCCGGCGAGACCGGCTCCGATGTAGACGATCGCCTGAGCCGTGGCGAGGACGGAGCGCCATCCCGGGACGGCGGTCAACCCGGCCGCGAGGGCAAGCGTCAGTCCAATGAGGAGAGTCGCGGCGGGCACACTGGGCCAGGCCGCGTCTACCGCCGCGAGGCCGACGAGGATCGCGGTCGGGCCACCGACGCCAAGACCGGACAGCGCCGCGAGCGGGCGCCGGGTGCGCGCGTAGGCCAGAACGACTGATGCGAGCGCGAGGATCGCGAGTGCGACGGCGGCCGGACCCGATTCGACCAACGAGTCGCCGGCGGGGGTCAAACCGGTTCCTGCTGGGCGACCGGTCCAGACCTCAGTAACCCATGAATACGGCCGGATGGTCACCGCGAGGACGGGCATCAGCACGCTGATCGCGAGCACGATGCCCGCGATAACCGCGGCGATGACGGCGACGCCCGCCTCCCAGTGCCAGCTGCGGGTGCCCGCATCCCCGTCCACAGTGGATGAACGGCGGACGAGCTCCGGTGCGAGCGCGGCGACGGTGAGCGCGATCAGCAACAACGAGACCGCGGAATAGACACCGCGTAGTTTGTCTTCGGTCGCGCCGGCAATGAGTGGCCACACGAGGGCGCCGACGATGACTGCTGCGTAGGCCCGTGCAGCCGTTGCCGACCACCGCGCCGAGCGCGGCAGAGCCAACACGAGCAGTATCAGTCCGACCGCGAGTACAGTGCCCCGCGCGGCCCACCAGTCGGCTACCTCCGCGGCGACGAGCGCGCTGCCGACGGCGGCCGGCACCGTGAGCACTGCGAGCGACATACCGGCGAAAGTCATCGCGCGGCGACCCGGACGCTCACCGCCGATGGTGCAGACGGCAGCGACCGCGAGACCGATCGCCGCGGCCCCCGCGAGCACGGCGGCCGAGAGGGCGGGCCGGACGAGGCTCGTCGCAACCGCATTGAGCACGAACACCAGCGCGACCACACCGCTGGGCACCGTGGTCCGAGGCATCCGACCGACCAGCATGACGGTCGCCGCTGCGGCCGCGCCGGCGAGGCTGAGCACGGCCGGCGCCCACCAGGCCAACGCGAACGAGCTCGGGACTGCCACGAGTGCCAGTGCGAGCCCACTGGCGATCGTCGTGACCCGCTGGGCCTTCGGCACGACGACCGTCAACGCCGCCGTAACCGCGACGATTGCCACCGGTAGCTGCCACGTCTGCAGCGGCGGGTGTGGACCGGTCGCCGCGAGCGCGGCAGTCCATAGTGGACTCTATATGCTGGAGGGTACGGATGGCCGCGATCAGCCCGCCGGCACCAACGACCGCGCCGACGCCGCCCGCGACCAGGCCAGCGCCGACGGCGGGCCCAGGCCGGAGCAACGACGGAAGCACTGGTTGCGAGCCGGCAACAACGAGCGCCGCGACCAGCGATACCAGGGACGCCACAAGCAAGCCGTGATTTGGCCAGGCCGCCAGCGCGACACCGCCCACCGCGATCGCCACCGACACGACGGCCGCCGCGCCGACACACCGGGCCAGTAACCGAGAACGCGTAGCCAGTAAGGCGAAGGCGAACAGAGCTCCCGCGGCGACCGTCGCCGCACCCGCCTGCGCCCGTTCGACGACGGTGTCGGTGACGAGCTCCGCTAATAGGGCGGTCATAGCAGCGAGCGCCAGCCACACGCCGTACAGGACAAGCGCCAGCACTCGCAGGATTCGCGTCCCTGTCGATGGTGCCCGGCGAGTGAGCCAGGCGACGGCCAGGTTCACCGCAGCGGTCGCCGACCACACCAGCGACCAGCCGGAAGGCGATAACGGCTCCGGCGCCAAGAGCAGCGTAAGCACCGGCTGCGCCGCCCACAGCGCCACAAAGCCGGGCCCGACCAGCCTCGTCAGCCGCCCATAGGCCAGGCCGACAAGGGCCACAGCGGCGCCAACCAGGCCGGCGTACCGGGCGCCCGGGAGCGACTGAACGTGAAACAGGTCCACCGACCATGCGGCGTAGCCGTCGAGGAGGACCAACAGCAGCGCGATGGCGGCGAACGTCTCGGCGGTGGCCCGAAGCCGCCGTACCAAAGCAAGAACCGGAGCAGCCAGGGCGAGCAGCGTGACCACGCCGAGGATGGCGGCCCGACCCCTGATGCCGAACGTCGTCCAGGCGACGGCGGTGAAGACGATTGCCGCGGTGCCAAGCAGCAGCCCGCCGAGAATGAACAGGATGTTCTGGACGGTACGCGTGGACGCTTCCGGCGCGGCCGCGGCCGCGGCCGGCGTCGCGGGTGGTTGGACCACTGTGGACGGTGGCACCATTGACGTGGATCTCTGCGGACGGTGGCACCATTGTGGACGGTGGCACCGGAGCCGAGGGCACACGCCCACCGAACCGAAGACGGGCAGCTACGCCGTCGCGCCGGAACACGCTCGCGCGAAGTTTGGCGTCAACGTCCACCCAGGCGCGGTAGGCCGACATCGCCTCCGCCTGTAATGCTGCGACCTCGGCGTTGAGTCGGTTCAGCTCGGCGTCCGCGTCGGTACTCTCCGCTGTCATAGGCGCAGTGTGCCGAACGCGCCGATCCCGCGCAGTCCGCCAAAGCGGCAGTGGATTCATAGTCCGTTGCGCGCCGCAGCGTGCCCTGCTTCAATGTGTGAGGTCCCGGACCAGGATCCAGAAACCTGGGTCACAAGGCGTCGTGCATGACGATCCGTCATCGAAATGCTCGCGGACTCCCCATCCTGACCACCGGTCTTTCAGATCGGGTCGCTGCCGGGACCACCCTACTTTCTGCATTCGGAGCACAGCATGGCCAAGAACTCACCTCGCGAGCTCATCATCAAGAGCACCCACCGGGGCCTTCGGTACACCGACGGCCGGCTCACCGACGTCCTCGAGGCCGGTCGGTACGAGCTGCCCCGGCCCTCTAGCGGCTGGGCCCGGCGCCCCACGGTCGAGGTGGTTGTGGTCGACATGCGCGAGCGGGAGCTCACCATCAAGGGCCAGGAGATCCTGACCTCGGACAAGGTCGCGGTCCGGGTGAGCATCCTGACCCAGTTCCAGGTAGTCGACGCCGTAGCGGCCGTCGAGAAGGTTGCCGCGTACGAGGACCGTCTCTACAGCGATGTTCAGCTGGCTGCGCGTCGGTCGCTGGCCTCGATGACCCTGGACGCGATCCTGACCAACCGCAACCAGCTCAGCGAGGACATCCTCGCCGACGTGCAGACTGTCGCCGACGGTTACGGCGTGAAGATCCTGCGCGCGGACGTGAAGGACATCGTCTTCCCCGGCAATCTGCAGGACATCATGAACCGGGTGCTCACGGCCGAGCGGCTGAGCGAGGCGCACCTCGTCGAGGCGCGGACCAAGGCCGAGAAGGAGGCCCTCGAGGCCCAGACCCGCGCCGAGACGGATCGTGTCGCCGCCACCGCGAAGGCGGAGACTGACCGGATCAGTGCGGCGGCCCGCGCCGACGTCGTCCGGCTCGCTGCCCAGGCGGAGGCCGACGCGGAGCGGATCCGGGCCGAGGCGGACGTGGAGGCGCTTCGGGTTCGTAGCGAGAACGCCGACGCCTACGCCCAGCACCCGGCTCTGCTTCGGCTGCAGGAGCTGGAGTCGCTGGCGGTCCTGTCGCGCAACGCGCAGGCACGGATCTACATCGGCTTCGACAAGCACGCGCGCACGTCCGACGACTGACCCGCCGCTCGGAATAGAGCACATCTTGGCCGAATGCGTGTGATCGGAGATCGACTCACACGCATTTGGCCAAGGTCAGCGCAATGGTCTTAGATGTGCGTCGCCCGGGCGGCCGGGACCACGACGTACTGACGCAGTGACAGATCCCGATACGTCACCGGACCACGAGGCCCCGGCACTCGATCGATGTTGATGCCCGTTTCCGGTACGGCCAACAGCTTGAAGCCGTCAAGCAGGCGGGTGGTGGCGTTCCAGAACGCGCCGGTGCCCGTGTACTCGGCGAGGAACTCACTCGCGGCCTCGGCGTCCTCGGTGACGATCGCGGCGGCGAGTCCCGACGTCTCCTCATTCGCGATCCGGGCGGCGTCGGCCGGGCCGGCGGCGTCGGCGATGGTCACGGTCGCCTCGGCGGCGGCGTCGAGCGCCCACTCGTACCCGAGTCGGTGCGGGTGTGGCGGGAGGGATACCGCAATCGCGGGCTCTCGCGTCGCCAACAGCTCCACAAAGGACGGAACCAACTCGAGGTACCGATCACGATGAACCAACAACAGGTTGAGGCGGTTACAGACGCCGAGGCGGTCGAGGCTCGAACTGATCAGCTCACGGGCCCGCGCCACGTCGGCGGCGGCGTCCACATAGATCACGGCGCCGCCGTCGGCGTGTGCGAGTGTGCGCACGCCGTGCGCGGCGGCGAGCTGCGCGAGGCTGCGGGTGCTGTCCCCGCTTCCGCGAAGGATCACCAGTGGCATCTGCGTCGGATGCGTCACGAGAGCCTCGGCCGCCTCACGACCCCGGGCTCGCACGAGTTGAATCGCTGCCGACGGCAGTCCGGCCTCGGCCAGGGCTGGCCCGACGACATAGTCCATGAGCGCACTGGCGGACCCAAGGGCGGCTGATCCGGTGCGGAGCACACCGGCGTTGTGCGACTTGATGAGCTGGGAGGCGACGTCGACCGCCACGTTGGGCCGGGCCTCGAAGTTGGCGCCGATGACACCGACCGGCCGGCGCCACTCCTCAAGCACCAGATCCCCATTGAGGTCGCGGACACTTCGGCGGACCGGCTCTACGGGCACATCGGCGAGCGCGGTGATCTGCGCGGCCATCGCGGCCAGCCGGGCCGGGTCAAGCCGCAGTCGGTCGAGCAGTCCGGCGCTCATCCCGGCCGCGGTCGCGTCCTCCTGATCCTCGCGGTTGGCGGCAAGGACCACATCAGTGACCTCGGAAAGCAGCCGCGCCATTTCCCGCAGCGCCCGGTCGATAGCCGTCTGTGGTGCCTTGGCGATCTCGGCCGAGGCGCGGTGCGCCGCCGAGACAGCCTCCGCCACAAGCAGCTCGGCGGTGTGCGTAGCTGGCGCAGTCATGCCCGACAGTCTTTCATGCGCCGATTAGGCGGGGTCGCCAGGCGGCCGGTCAGATGTGGAAGACCTTGACGACGTTCGGCGTATCGGCCAGCACATGCGGCGCGACTGCGTGGTACGCCCACACGTGGACCCAGGCGTTGCCTCGTTCGAAGGGTCAGCACCGTCTTGACCATGCCCGGACCAAAGTACTGGAAGAACAGAAACACGATCGACAGGATCGTGGCATTGAACGTATCGAATGCCAGCCAGCCATCGAAGCAGTGCAGCAGCGCGTAGGTGATCCCACCGAGGATCACCGTGGCAGCTGTCGATCCGGTGAGGCGACGGAACCGAGGCACGAGGACGCACTGGATGAAGATCATGGTCGGCAGCACCGTACCCACGAAGTACACGACGAACGTCAACGGCATACCGATCAGGGCCTCACGGGCGGTGAGCCCGAAGATGGCGGAGCTGAGACCGACGAGTTCGGCCGCGCCTTCGACTGCCAGCACGACAACGATGACGAGGAGGTCGTTGCGGATGTTGGTGGACTTCAGATTCAGCTGCGTTGGAGTGTATCGACGGCGGAAGTAGAGGTAGGGAGCGACCGAGAAGACGGTGAAGTTGTACGCCGCCCGCACCGCCACCTCGGTTGGAGTGACGAGATCGTCTGTGCCGTACAGCGTGCCCGTCAAGTGGAAGCTGATCGGGTGACAGCCGAGGATCCGGGCGAGAACGAGGCCGCCGACCAGACCCCCAATCCCGTAGATGATCAGGAAGAGTGTCTCCCTAGCGGCAATCGCCCGTTCCGGCGCCCTCGCGCCGACGTCGGGAATGGTGCGGCGGCGCGTCAGCGCAAAGGCGAGGGCGATGAGGAGCCACCGCCAGGACGACGACGTTCGCGGTCACCCAAACCACGAGCGTGACCTGGACGATGCGCTGGCCAAGCAGCGCTTGCAGCCAGGAGCCGCCGCCGTCCCGCGAAGGAGTGCCGACCTCGGAGTCGAGGTGTTCTGCCACCGCATTCCTCCTCGCCATCGAACACGGACCCAATCCGCGGTCCGCCGCGGTCGACATCGACCTCCGTCGAGTGCCGCACAGGCGAGGGTAGGGCATCCAGAGGTCACGCCACACTGGACGATCGACCGGTTCTGTCGACTTGGGCACGAACCGACCTCCGCCAACGCGTGTGCGATGCTGGTCGTGACAGTGACCCGTGCGGAGTGGCGAGGGCGGATTCATGGCGTCGTTTCCCGGACGTATCCGTCGCTGGCGCGAGGATCAGGCTGGCGGTCTCGCGGTGATCGACATCCCGCCCGATCTGGTCGCCGGGCTCGGCGGGCGCCGGCAGATGCGGATGAACGGCTCACTGAACGGCATGCCCTTCACCGGGAGCACGATGCTCGTTACTGGTGGCGGATTCTGTGTCGGCGTGAGCAAGGCGGCGCTCAAGGCCTCGGGACTCTCCGTGGGAGACGTGGCAGATGTCGTGCTCGAGCGGGCTTAACGGGCGCTGTCCTCAGTGGACATTCTACGGGTGAGCGATGCGTAGTCTTTCCGTCCTCGACGCGCCGTCCAACCTCGGGCTGCGACCTCCCGCTCCGGGAGTGGTGCCTGGCTGTTACAAGCTCGCGGGTGCGTTGCGGGACGAGCGCCTGCTGGATCGTCTGGCGGCCCGCGATGCCGGGGTCGTGGTGCCGCCGCGATATGACGTACGCGACTGGCGGCCCGGAGATGGCGTTCTCAATGCCGACGCCCTCGCACGCTACACGCGGCGCCTCGCTGATCGCGTCGGCGCGTTGGTCGACATTGGGGAGTTCGTGCTGCTGCTCGGCGGTGACTGTTCAATCCTATTTGGACCTGCGCTCGCGCTTCGGCGCCGCGGCCGGTACGGCCTCGCCTACCTTGACGGCTCGATCGACTTCCGGCACGTCGGTAACAGCGAGTATGTCGGCGCCTCGGCCGGAGAGGGAACGGCGATCGTCACCGGCCGGGGCCAGCCCGACATCGCCGACATCGACGGACTTGCACCTTATGTGCGCGAGGAGGATCTGGTGATCCTCGGCGTGCGAGACTACGACTCAGATCTGGCGGAGGTACGCGGGCTCGGCATCGCCGCGCACACCACATCCGCGATCCTGGCCGAGGGACCAGCGACACTGGGACGGAGAGTGGCGTCCCACTTGGCTATCAACGACGGCTACTTCGTGCACCTCGATGCGGACGTGTTGGATCCCGAGAACATGCCGGCCGTCGATGCGCCGGACCCGGGTGGACTTGACCACTCGCAGCTGCGCGAGCTGCTTCGCCCGCTGCTCACGCACCCGATGTGCGTCGGGCTCGAGGTCACGATCTACGACCCGGACCTGGATCCGGATGGCCGCCATGCCGAGGCGCTGGCCAACACGTTGGTGTCAGCGCTTCAGATAGTGGACGAGACCCTCGATACTGGTGGCTGATATCGACGGTTATTGGAGGTCATGGGATGAACGCGCGCGACCAACGGGATTGGGGCAGGCGTGGTGGCGGTGACGCCGTGTACGGTCTGGGCCTCATCGGCGCCCTGGTCTACTACATTCAGGCCGCAGACGGATTCTGGTCCGGCGTCTGGGGCGTGCTCAAAGCGCTCGTATGGCCGGCCTTCCTCATCTACGACCTGTTGAAGTTCCTCACGGCGTGACCTTGGCAGGCTGCGCGTGACCGACAGAATTGAACAAGCTCGAGTCCTGGTGCGGCAGCACCCGGTACCGCGCGCGCTGAGACGACTCGGCACGGACGTCGAGGGCCTGTCCTACTACGACGGGTTCGGCACGGATTGTCTCGACACCGAGATCACGCCCGAGGTCCTGGCCCGCAGCCTGCATTACATGATCAAGCTAAAGCTCACAACCGCCCGCGACGAGTCCGAGGTCCCGCTCGGCGCCTCGAAACACAAGGGTCTTCCGCAGCTGCCGTCCGGCGTCGCGTGGCCCACGAACCATTACTTCTTCGCGCAGTTCAATCTCGCCGAGCTGCATCCGTTCGACCTGTACGACGCCTTTGCGGACAGTGGCATGGTCTACATCTTCTTCGACCCGGGCGGCGAGGTATCGGTCAGCCACTACGACGGTCCGCTCGACGCGCTGCGGGTCGTTCCTTTTCCCGACTCCGCGAAAAGCTTCACGGCGCCAGGTATTGCCTGGCTAGCTTCAAGAATCGACCCTCACTGATCAGATACCGGCCGAGATGCGCCTTCTACCTCGGTGATGACGCCTATGACCTGTCGTCCACCACCAAGCTGATCCCCAAAGACCTGCGGCAGGAGGTCGGGTCCATCCTCGGTGGGAAGGTCGCGTCCCGGGACACGGATTGCCGCATCTTCGGCCGGCCCTTGTACTGGCAAGGCGAGGACGAACGACTCGACGACAGGGACCTCGAGACGCGACGACATCTGCTGTTCCAGGACGAGTTCGGCGAGGGTCATGTTCACGTATGGGTAGACGACGCCGACGCGCGCAAGCGGGATTACTCCCGTTGCTGGATGGACTACTCCGGTACGTAGGCTCGGCTCGGACCCTGACGGACTTTGACTGTCGGCGCGAACGAGTCGCAGGTCGGACCGACGCTAGGTTGCTGGCATGGAGCAACGCATCAGTCTGATCGCGGGCGGAGGTGGACTCGGTGGTGGATGCGGGCGGCCGGAGCCGGAGCCGTTTTCACACAGCCTCCACGAGAGACGTTCTATGGAAGCTATGCGGGCTTCTTCACCGATCCCGACGGTCACGTCTGGGAGATCGCGTACAACCCCGGCTTCACGCTGGACAGCGATGGAGCGTTGAACCTTCCCGACTTCGGTGCCTAGCGGGTGTCCGGTCGCCAATCCGGCGACCGGACACCCCGGGGGGAAGCTAATGGCCAGGTACCGGAGGCGTGGGTGGTGTCGGCCCGTACGTGGGCAGATTCTGGGGCGCGACTTCTTCCTCCGGCATGAGGATCCACAGCACGGGGTAGATCAGTATCTCGGCTGCCCGGAATCACCATCAGTATCAGGACGAACAACAACCGCGCGGGCCACGGGTCGATGCCGAACCTCCGGCCGAGACCGGCGATGACACCGCCCAGGACGCGACCTTCGCGCGGGCGGACCAGGCCCTGGTTTCGGAATGACTGGTGGATCTCGTTCATGACTCAACGATGCGCCTCAGCCGCAACCGCTGCCATCGGGGGCTTCCCTGGCCGGACCCTGAGCCCTACGTCTCAGGGTGCTGCGTACGCTCCTTGAGCACGGTCGTGAACAACGCATCGCGCAGCGCCAGCTCACGCGGATCATCCCAGAGGTGGAAACCGGTCCGATTCATCGCATAGGCAAACCCCACGCCCGTTTGCGGGTCGGCGAACCCGAACGAGCCACCAGCGCCCGGAGTGCCGAACGCCTTGTTGTCGGACCCGCCGAACCGGAAGCTCGGGAAGGGCTTGACGTAGCCGAGCGAAAAGATCGAGTCCAGCCGCAAGATGACATCCAACAGTCCCTCGGTGGGCGGAGTCGCCGGCTTCATCAGCGCGTCCAGAGTGGACGGTTGCAGCCCGAGACCGTGCCCGCCGGTGGCCGCGTCACCGTAGGCCTTGGCGATCGCCCTGGCCTGGCCGGTGCCGTTCGCGGCCGGAAGTTCGAGCCGCCGTACCTCCGGCAGGTTGTAGTTGCCCGTCTGCATCAGCACCTTCGGGTTGGCGAAGGCACGAGCGGTCTGGCTGCGTGGGTTGAGGAAACCGGCGACGAACTTCCACGGCATGGCGCCTAGATGAAGCATCATCTCGGCCGGTTTGTACCCGTGGACAAAGGCGATCTGATCCGCACTCACCGAATCCGGGACGCCGATGTAGAACTCCAAGTCGAGCGGCTTCGCGATCTCCTCGGCGAAGAACCGGCCCAGTGACCGTCGGGCCGGATCCACTCGGCGGATCAGCTCGCCCTCGTACCAGCCCAGCGAGATGCCGTGGTAGCCGTGGCGAGCGCCGGGTGCCCAGCCGGGCTTCTGGGCCGCGAGGGCGGCGGCCAACGCGTCGAGATCGGCCAAGTCCGCTACGGTCAACGGCTTGTCGATCACGGCCAGGCCCGCCTGATGGGAGAGCAGCTGCCGTACCGTGATCTCCGCCTTGCCCGCCTGGGCGAACTCCGGCCAGTACGTGGCGACCTTCTCGTCATAGTCGATGAGGCCCCGGGCATGGGCCACCGCGATCGCAAGCCCGGATACGCCTTTGGTCGTGGAGAACACGGTGACCAGAGTCTCTTCGAGCCACGGTCGGCGAGACCGGCCATCGGCATAGCCGCCCCAGAGATCGACCACCGCGCGACCGTCCTTGTAGACCGCGCATGCCGCGCCGATCTCACCGCGCTCCACGAAGTTACGCCGGAACTGGTCCGCCACAGGCCCGTAGCCCTCATCGACGTCGCCTTTGATAAGCGACGACGGGACGTCAACCTTGAATACCATCAGAGCCTCCACAGACTTGGTCAGATATGACGGTGCCCCCTCGCTCGAATTCGGGCAAGGGGGCACCTGATTGGTCGGTCAGTTAGAGCTCCTGCTCGGTGGGTCTGATCAGCATCTCGTTGACGGCAACGTGCCGCGGCCGGGTCACGATGTAGGTGATGGCGTCGGCGATGTCGTTCGCGGCCAGTCGCTCAACTCCGCTGAACCGGGCCCGGAGGCCGTCAAGAATCTCCGGGCGGTTGTGGGACGCCAGCTCGGTCTCGACCGCGCCCGGCTCGACCAGCGACACCCGGACGTGGCGCTTGGCGACCTCCTGGCGAATCGCCTCGCTGAACGCCCCGACCCCGTGCTTCGTGGCGTTGTAGACTCCACTGCCGTTGCGCGCCACGCGCCCGGCGACGGAACTGATGTTCACCATGTCGGCGACCCGTCGCGGGCCGTCCTCGGCGGCCCGCAACAGGTGTGGCAATGCGGCGTGGGCGCAGTAGAGCAGGCCGAGCACATTGAGTTGGACCATCCGCTGCCATTCGTCCAGCGGCGCACCCACGGCCGGGCCGAGCAGCATGACGCCGGCGTTGTTGACCAGGGTGTCCAACCGACCGAACTCGGCCACCGTCCGGTGGACCACATCCGTCGCCTGCTGCTCGTCGGTGATGTCTGACTCGAGAATCAGCGCCGAGCCGCCGGCTTCCCGGATCGACGCCTCGAGCTTCTCCAACCGGTCCCGGCGACGGGCCACCAACGCGACCACCGCACCGGCGGCCGCGAGCGACCGTGCTGTCGCCTCGCCGATCCCGCTGGAGGCCCCCGTCACCAGAGCTGCCGTTCCATCAAGTCGCTCCGCCATCTGCCCTCCTGGATCGGCACTGCGATATCGACAATCGCCAGCCTACGTCCGCGGCCTTCGCGGTCCATCGCCGGTGCCTGCACTACGGTCATGTCATGACCTCGACATTGGCGCTGGGTGTGGCCCGGGCAGATCACTCGCAGACCACGCTGGTCCATGCTGATCTGGGGCCGCTAACGCCAGGTCAGGTCCGGCTCAAAGTCGACCGGGTCGGGCTGACGGCAAACAACGTGACGTACGCGGTGCTCGGCGATTCGCTGCGCTACTGGGAGTTCTTCCCGCCTGCCGGGTACGGGCTCGGTCCGGAGTGGGGCCTCGTGCCCGTGTGGGGGTTCGCCGAGGTGGTTGAGTCCACAGTAGAGGCTCTCAGGACGGGTGGCCGCTACTACGGCTACTACCCGATGGCCGGGCACCTGACCGTGCAGCCGGGGCGGATCGACGCTCGAGGCTTCCGTGACATCAGCGAGCACCGGGCATCGCTTCCGACGCCGTACAACGTGTACGCGGTCACCACTGGCGACCCGGCCTACCGGGCGGAACAGGAGGACCTGCTGATTCTCTACCGGCCGCTGTACTTCACGTCGTTCATGCTGGCTGACTACCTGGCGGACAACGAGTACTTCGGAGCAACGTCGTTGGTCTTCTCCTCGGCCTCCAGCAAGACCGCGTACGGCACGGCGTTTGAGTTGCACGGTCGGGGTCCACGGCTCATCGGCGTGACGTCGCCTGACAATGTTGAGTTCACGGCGGGCCTCGGGTACTACAACACAGTGCTGCCGTACTCCACTGTGGACGCCATCGACTCGCACGAGAAGATCGGCTTGGTCGACTTCGCCGGCGACGGCCGGCTTCGGGACGCGATCCGGCAGCGGTTCGGTGCGAACCTGGTGTACGACGGCTCGGTCGGGCTGACGCATCACACGGCGGGCGGCACGCAGACCCTGTCCGGCGATGTGTTCTTCGCACCCGACCAGATGCGCAAACGTGGTCAGGACTGGGGCCGGGAAGGGCTCGACAACCGCTTCGCCGAGGCCTGGAGCCGATTCTCGGCCACTGTGGAGGGTTGGGTCGACGTCAGGGTCGGGCGCGGTCCGCAGGCGCTGCGGACCGCGTGGCTCGAGCTGCTAGGCGGTCAAACGGCGCCGCGAACCGGCAAAGTCATCGCGCTTTAGTCCGCCCGCGACTACGAGCGTGGAGACCCCTCCACAACGCCCTTGAGTCCGTCGAGCATCATCTGCCAGTTGTTGGCGGAGTGCTTCGCCTCCTCATCGCTTGCGTTGTTGTCCTGGCTCAGAGAAACATGCGTCTTCCCGCTGCGCTCGGCCAGGTCATAGGTCACGGTATGGTAATTGGACGGCTCGTCCGGTTGCCCGCTGAGCGGGCTGAAATGCGTGACCGTCAGTCGCTTCGCGGGACGGAACTCGACCACCTCACCCTTGTCCTCGTACGACCGGCCCTGATACTCGCCCTTCCAGCTGATCGCGCTTCCCGGCCGCCAATCCGTGGAGACCTCGGCGCCCATCATGTACTTCGCGATCTTTTTCGGGTCCGTCAGTGCGCTCCAGACCTGCTGCGCACCTGCGTTGATGTCAACCTCTGCGGTCGCTACGACACCAGTCATCATTCGTGTCCTCTCATCGCGGGCGCCCTCGGGGGACCCCGGTCAATCCCGCTGTACCCCGCCCGCGCCCGGGCAACCATTCCGTCCTTTAGCAGCACCCGCCACCGGATGAACCGGGCAGATAGGCGCATTCCACCAGGACTCGCGCCCGGCTAGGCCGGGCCGGCGCCAGGAGTGATGACCCGCCCGTTGAAGTGTTCGAAGCCCGCACGGACGAGCTCTCGTAACACGTCGAGGTCCACATCGGACAGACGCGGAAGGTAAAGACAGGACTTGCCGGTGCTGTGCCTCCCCAGGCGCGCCAGCAGCTCCGCGTACCCGTCGAAACCCGCGGAGATGTAGACCGTGAGGTTCTGCTTGCGGGGGGATAAGCCGACCGCCGGCCAGGTCCCACGCCGGCCGCTGCCGTAGTGGTAGTCGTACGTGCCGAAGCCGACGATGCTGGTACCCCACATGGCTGGCTGCTCGCCAGTCGCCTCGGTGATCAGCGCACATAACGCCTGTGTGTCAGCGCGCCGCGCAGGGTCGGCGACGCTCGCTAGGAAATCCGCGACACTGGCGTTGTTGCGCTGTGTCTTCAGTTCGGCCATGGGACCAGCCTAGAGCCATGCGGGCGCGAGGCCGACGAAGCTGACGCCGCCGGGTCAGGGCTCGGCTAGAGTGTGTGCTCGAGACGCTCCGCCAGCAGGCGCGCGAACCGGGCCGGATCGGAGAGCTCGCCGCCCTCGGCCAGAACCGCCGTACCGTAGAGCAACTCCACCGTGCCGGTCAGCGCGTCATCCTCAGGGCGCTCCGCGTGAGCTTGGCGGAGCCGGGTTACCAAGGGGTGACTCGGATTCAGCTCGAGAATGCCCTTGGTGGCGGGGACCTCCTGGCCCATCGCGCGCAGCATCCGCTGTAGAGCCGGGGTCATGTCGTGAGCGTCGGTGACGATGCATGCCGGCGACGTGGTCAACCGCGATGACAGGCGCACCTCCTTCACGTCGGTCTCGAGTTTTGCGGCCATCCACGAAAGCAATGATTCGAACTCCTGGCGCTGCTGCTCCTTGTCGGCGTCGGCCGCCTCGTCCGTACCGAGGTCGACCTGGCCTCTGGCGACGGACTGGAACGGCTTCCCGTCGAACTCGGGCGCCATGTCGACCCAGACCTCGTCTACCGGGTCGGTCAACAGCAGCACCTCGTAACCCTTGGCGCGGAAGGCTTCCAGGTGTGGGGAGTTCTCGACGGCGGCCCGCGACTCACCGGTGAGGACGTAAATGTGCTCCTGGCCATCGGGCATCCGTTGCACGTAGTCGCGTAGGCTCGTCAGTTCCGTCGCGTGGTGAGTGGACGCGAACGACGCGACGTCGAGGATGGCCTCGCGATTGTCGATGTCGCTGAGTAGTCCTTCCTTGAGCGCCTTGCCGAACTGTTCCCAGAACGTTCGATATCGGTCCGGGTGCTCGGTCATTAGCTCCTTGATGGTCGAGAGCACCTTCTTGACCAGACGCCGCCGGATGATCTGAATCTGGCGATCCTGTTGCAGAATCTCGCGCGACACGTTCAACGACAGGTCATGCGCGTCGACGACGCCCTTGACGAAACGAAGGTACGACGGAGTGAGTGCCTCGCAGTCGTCCATGATGAACACGCGCTTGACGTAGAGCTGCACCCCTCGCTTGCCGTCCTGCTGGAACAGATCGAAGGGCGCCCGGGCGGGCAGGAACAGCAGCGCGTCGTACTCGAAGTTGCCCTCACCCCTCATGTGGATGGTCTCGAGCGGATCGGTCCAGTCGTGGCTGATGTGTTTGTAGAACTCGTGGTACTCCTCGTCCTTCACCTCGTCGCGCGGACGCGCCCACAAGGCCTTCATCGAGTTCAGCGTCTCCACCTCGGAGCTACCGTCGCGCTCGACCGCCATCGTGATGCGCCACGGGATGAAGTCGGAGTAGCGCTTGACGATGTCCCGGAGTTTCCATTCGTCGGTGTAGTCGAAGAGCCGGTCCTCCTCGTCGGCCTCCTTCAGATGCAGCGTCACGGCGGTGCCGACGGGAAGGTCGTCGACCGGCTCGATCGTGTAACTGCTGTGCCCGTCCGACTGCCAACGAGTTCCGGCGCTCTGACCGGCCCGCCGGGTCAGCAGTGTGACCTGGTCGGCAACCATGAAGCTGGAATAGAAGCCCACGCCGAACTGTCCAATGAGGTCCTTCGACGCGAGGGCGTCGTTGGACTCCTTCATCTTCTGCAGCAGCTCGGCCGTGCCGGAGCGGGCGACCGTTCCGATGAGGTCGACAACCTCGTCGCGCGACATGCCAATGCCGTTGTCACGCACGGTCAGCGCTCGCGCCTCGCGGTCGACCTCGATCTCGATGTGAAGATCGGATACGTCAGCGTCCAGGTCCTTGTCGAGGAACGTCGCCATTTTCAGCTTGTCGAGGGCATCGGAAGCATTCGACACGAGCTCCCGAAGGAATATGTCCTTGTTGGAGTAGATCGAATGGATCACCAACCGCAGCAGCTGGCGCGCCTCCGCCTGGAACTCCAGCGTCTCGATCTCCGCGGACATCACGATCCTTTCTGCCAACGCCGAACCTCTTTAAGGACATCGCATGGGAACGCTCCCAGGATCAATGGACCTAGGACAGCGCGACGTCAAGGATACGGCGCGACCGCTCACTCACCGATCTCGCACGCGCTGACCTTGGACGAATGCGCATGCACAGAGATCGACTCACGCGCATTTGCCCAAGGTCACGGACTACTCGTGGTCGGGCAGCGGCCACGGGCGCGCGGTGGCACCGAGCCGGTTCCAGGCGTTGATGACGGTGATCACCCAGATCAGCTCGGCGAGCTCGACGTCGGTGAACTCGGTCGCCGCGGCCGCGAAGACTTTGTCATCGACGGGTCCGTCCGTGAGCCTGGTGGCGGCCTCGGTCAGGGCCAGCGCCGCCCGTTCCCGCGCCGTGAAGAACGGTGCCTCGTGCCACACGGCCAGCGCGAAGAGCCGACGCTCGCTCTCACCTGCGTTGCGCGCGTCCATCGAGTGCATGTCGACGCAGTACGCGCAGCCGTTGAGCTGCGAGGCGCGGGTGCGCACCAGTTCTAGGAGACCGGTCTCAAGGCTGACTTCGCGGGCCGCCTTGTCCAAGGCGTTCATGGCTCGATTGATGTGGGGAGCGAGCTTATCGACGGCGAGCCGGATCGGCATGTCAACGCGTGGTGCGGCCTGAACATCGGTGGTCATGAACGAACCGTATCCCGCAATTGGCCCTCAACACAGTGCCAATGTCGCGCAACTCGACCAGGCCAATTCCCTCGTTGCCGGCGCCGTCGGAGCCTCCGGTGTTGATCGCCGGGTGCACCGCGAACGGACGGCCGGCGCGCGGGCGGAAGCGACCGTACCCGGAGATCATGCAACGAGATCACGGGTTGTGGTGACGCTGGCGTGTTGCGGCATGTCCGTGCCTGGTGATCACGGGGAATCATCGTGAGTCGAATGTGTCTCCCGGCTAGGCCCGATTCGAGTGGGGGAACAGGATCGACGCTAGTCCAGTAATGCCCGGGGGCGGCCGGGGTCGGGCCCGCTAGTCGTCGCTGGTGGGCTGGGCCGGGACGGACGTCGAGCCCTTGGCGACCACCTGTGCGTGGATTTCGCTCGTGAGCTGGTGCACCGCCTTGATGATGCGGTCAGCCTCCACATTGGTCTGATAGTCGTGGACCGCCAGCTCAGAGGAGATCTGGTCCGCCCGTCGGGCGGCGATCAGGAGGATGGCGCCCTGCATGGCGGCCAGGCACGACAGCACAAGGTTCAACAGGATGAAGGGGTACGGGTCGAAGCCCGGTCCACGGTTGCCGATCATCCAACCGGCGAGGAACAGGAGGGCACCGAAGACGAAGCCCCATGACCCCATCACGCCGCGGAGCCGGTCAGCGGCCCGCTCGCCGACGGTCAGGGCGTTTCCCGACCGTACGCCGGGGTGGTTGCGCCACGCGCTACGAGGACTCATGGCCGGACTTTAGCCCATGATCACGAAAATCTGTTGGACCAATAATGTAGCACATATGCTATCGTCTGGCACACTGGTACGACGGGAAGGTGGATGGGTATGGCTGCCCTCCGGGAACGCGACCCACGGGCGGACGCGGTCGAGCGACCCGACGAGATCGCGGTGCTCGACGTGCGCAACCTCCGCATGCGATACGGAACGACCGACGTGCTCACCGGCGTCTCGTTCACTGCGCGGCCGGGCGAGGTGCTCGCCCTGCTCGGGCCCAATGGTGCGGGCAAGACCACCACCATCGAGATCCTTGAGGGCTTCCGGATGCGCTCGGCGGGCGACATCTCGGTGCTCGGCGTAGACCCCGCGCGGGGCGACGAACGCTGGCGCGCCCGGATCGGTGTGGTTCTCCAGTCGTGGCGTGACCATGCAAAGTGGCGCGTCCGAGAGCTTCTGGGCCACCTCGGCTCCTACTACGCGGCCTACGCCACCGACACGATTCGTCGGCCCTGGGACGTGGACGAACTCATCGAAGCCGTGGGGCTCACACCGCACGCCGCCAAGCGCGTGGGACAACTTTCCGGCGGCCAGCGGCGTCGCCTGGATGTCGCGATCGGCATCGTCGGGCGACCGGAACTGCTGTTCCTGGACGAGCCGACGGCTGGTTTCGACCCGGAAGCGCGACGTGAGTTCCACGACCTCGTCCATCGACTCTCCGATGTGGACGATACGACGATCCTCTTGACCACGCATGATCTGGACGAGGCGGAGAAACTCTGCGACCGGATTCTCATCCTGGCGGGAGGAGTCATTATCGCCAACGGCTCAGCCGACGAGCTCTCGCGCCGGATGTCGACGGAGGCCGAAATTCGATGGACGCTACACGGCGACCGGTTCGTGCACTCAACCCAAGACGCGACCCGGTTCGTCCGCGACCTCTTTCGCGAACATGGCGACAGCGTGGCCGAACTGGAGGTGCGCCGGGCCAGCCTCGAAGACACCTACATGGCGATGGTGCGTGAGTTCGAAGCCGGCCGTACGTCGCAAGCTCTGCACGCCTTCAGTCGAGACGCCGAGGAGACCCGATGAACCCCGCGATCCGCGCCGTGCGCCTCGGGCTCACGCGCGCCCGCATCGAGTTGCGGCACACGTTAACGAACAGCGCGGATCTGTGGGGCTACCTCTTTCCGGCGCTACTGCTGCTGGTGGTCATGTTCTTCATGCGCAACGCGACCGTGCCCGGCACCGGTTTCTCGTTGGGCGCACGGACGCTGCCCAGTGCGCTTGGCATGGGCATCGTCTTCGGCGGCTTGGTGAGCACGGCTGCAGCAACTCCTCGTGGAGCGTGAGGACGGCACCCTGTTGCGGGCCAAGGCGACTCCCCACGGCATGTTGGGCTACCTGGTCGGTAAGGTCGCCCTCGTCTCGGCGATGATGTTGATCACCTTCGCGTTGCAGCTGATTCCCGGGCTGTTCGTCCTCGATGGACTCGCCATCAACACGATCGGGGCGTGGTTCACGCTGGCGTGGGTGCTCGTTATTGGACTGATCGCCACTCTGCCACTGGGCGCGATTGTCGGTTCCCTGTTCGAGAATCCTCGCAACTTCGGCATCGTGATGCTCCCGCTCATGGGCCTGGTCGCGACCTCGGGCATCTTCTATCCGATTACCAACTTCCCGACGTGGCTGCAGTGGATCGGTCAAGCGTTCCCGATCTACTGGCTGGGACTCGGGATGCGCTCGGCGTTGCTCCCGAACGATTTGGCGGCCGTCGAATTTGGACAGTCGTGGCGCCACCTGGAAACGGTTGCGGTGCTGGGCATCTGGGCCATCGCCGGGTTGCTCGTCGCGCCGATCGTGCTGCGACGGATGGCCCGCCGGGAATCCGGATCGAGCGTCGCCGCACGCCGCGAGAAGGCCTTGCAGCGGCCGACGATGTGAGGCCTCATCGATGAGCGAGACCATCTACAACCGGATCGCGATGCTGCGAGCCGAGCGGGGCATCTCCCGCCGGCAACTCGCCGACTCGCTCGGGGTGCACTACCAGACGGTGGGGTATCTGGAGCGTGGCGAGTTCCGTCCCAGTCTCTACCTCGCGCTTCGGCTGGCGCAGTATTTCGAGGTATCGGTGGAGGTGATCTTTTCCACCGATCCCTTCCCGCGGTTGGGGAACAACCACGGTTGACAACCTCGTAGCACGACACTGACCCCAATGCTCAAGGCGGCCCTGAGGGCATCATCGTCGCACTGGCCGAGCACATCGGCTGACGTCCGGTCACGCCTCCCAGTCCGGCCGCAGCGGCATGTCGGCCCGGCCGTCCTCATGCAATCGGACCCCGAGCACCTGGTGCAGTTGGATCGCGTTGTGCTCGAAGCCGAGCCGGACGCCGGCCAGATACAAGCGCCACGTCCGAGCCTTGGCCAGACCGACCTCCGCGACCGATTCGGTCCAGTGCGCGTCGAGGTTGGCCGCCCAGGCGGCCGTGGTCAACGCGTAGTGCTCGCGAAGGTTCTCCTCGTGCCGCACCTCGAAACCGTTGTCGTGCATGGCGGAGACGATGCGCCCGACACCGGTGAGCTCCCCGTCCGGAAAGATATAGCGACTGATAAATCCCTGCCGCAGCACGCCCGTAGTGTTGTTCGGGACCGTGATGCAGTGGTTGAGCAGCCGCCCGCCCGGGCGCAACCGCCGGTGGAGGAACGAGAAGTACGCGGGCATCTGCTTGACACCAATGTGTTCGGTGAGACCGATCGAACTGATCGCGTCGAACTCGGCGTCCTCGACGTCGCGGTAGTCAAGGTGGCGGACTTCGGCCAATTGCGACAGCCCCGCCTCCGCGATCGCCTTCTGCGCCCACTCGGCCTGCCGGCGGGACAAGGTAACGCCCAGCGCGCGTACGCCGTAGTGCTGGGCCGCGTGCATGACCATGCCACCCCAACCGCAGCCAACATCCAGCAGTCGCATGCCCGGACGCAGACCGATCTTGCGGGCCACGAGATCGTGCTTGGCGAACTGAGCCTCCTCGAGCGTCGCGGTCGGGCTTGGGTAGACCGCGCACGTGTACGCCATCGATGGCCCGAGCAGCCATTCGTAGAACCGGTTCGACACGTCGTAGTGGTGCGAGATGGCCTGGCTGTCGCGCTCCTTGGAGTGCAACTTCCCCTTCAGCCGCACCTCCTGCTTCGGACGGGGCGGGCGGCGCAGAAGACCGATACCGCCAAGATCACGCAGCAGACGGATTTGCTCCCGCAGCGGCAGATCGAAGTCCTGTGCGGCCAATGTGGACAGTGCCGTGTAGAGGTCACCTTCGACCTCCAGGTCCCCGGCGACGTAGGCGCGGGCCAACCCCAGCTGCCCCTTCGACGTAGCGAGGTACGCGAGGGCGCGCGGTGACCGGACGTCGATCGTCACCTGCGCGTCGCTCGGGCCGGCTCGGCTTCCATCGAAGACCTTTACCGCAACCAGGCTGGTGTTATGAGCGATCACCCGGGCGAGTGCATCCGCGCGAGTCACAGTAGCTCCTTTCGGTTCAGCTAACGATCTTCTGGTACAGGTCCGGCAGCCGCTGATCTGGATCATATGCGTTCTTCACGGCGCGATAGACCGTACCGTTATAGCGCTGCCAGAACTCCTCCTCCGAGTAGTGCACTGTGGAGTACAGCGACTTGTGCCCGCCGAGATCGCTCACCGCCTCCTCCACGAGCCGGTTGTGGTAACCGTCCGGCTGACCCGGCTCCAGTGGAACGCTGGACCAGAAGCCGACGTTCACGTACAACTCATCGGGCTCGAGCGGGTACAGCGGCCAGGGATGGCTGGACCGCAGCTGTACCGGACACAACCAGATCGGGGCAATTCCGATGTCGCGGTGGAATGTGTCCAGGAACTTGGCCGTGGCATCGACTGGTATCTCGACGTCCTGGACCACCGGCTCCTCCGGGCGCCGTCCCCGCACCTTCGCCACCCTCGCCGAAAGCCGATGCCGACGGTCGAAGGCGACGATCCGACGGTACACATCGGAGCGACGGTACTGTCGCGGCCAGACCCGCCGTACCCATGGCCGCTGGACACCGAACGCCCGCGAACACCAGAACCAGTCGGTGTCCCACCGCCAGAGGTAGTCGCGAACTGTGAGATAGTCCACGCTGCGTTGCTGGATCGACCGATAGTAGATGTCCATGCCGGTGTAGTCGCTGACCGCCGGCGCCGAGTCGACGAACGCGCCCACCGTCACGTACTGCTCCTGCGGCGAAAAGACCGTACCGTCGACGAAATCCACCGGCTCGTCCTCGTAGTGACGCTCGGCGCATATCGTGGCCATGGTCGCAAGGCACTCCTCGGCGGAGTCGAACCGAAGATGACGCACTCGCACGTACGGTTGCACGGGCTCGAGGTCTATCCGAATCCGCAACGAGTAACCCAGCGTGCCGTATGAGTTGGGGAAGGCGCGGAACAAGTCGGCGTGTTCGTTGTCGGGCGCGGGCCACAACCACCCGGCCGTCGCCGGTGAGCACCTCCAGTTCGCGAACGGACTCGTGCGGCAACCCGTTTCGAAACGAGCTGGACTCGATGCCGAGCCCGGCCACGGCTCCGCCGAGAGTAATCGTCTTCAGCTGCGGCACCACCAACGGCATCAAGCCGTAGGCCAACGTGGCATCGACGAGACTCTCGTACGTGGTCATGCCCTGCACATCCGCGGTGCGGGCCTGTGGGTCGACCGACAACACCCGGTCGAGGCCGGTCACGTCCAGACCACGGCGCTGCGTCTCGCCGCCGAAGCGGAACAGGTTGGAGGTGCGTTTTGCCAGCCGTATCGGACTTCCGGGCGGCAGCCCGTCGTATGCCTGTCGCAGTCGCTGAACGACGCGGGAGTGACGCGGGTCAGGCGTCAGAAGATCTGCCACGCCTCGCACGTTACAACGGTCATCGCAATCCGGCTCACGGATCACCTCCGGGGTACCGCCACACCCTCCAGCACCGGACTCGTTGGCATCCAATTCGGCTGATGCTGGTACGACCTGACACGTCTCCAGTCGAATCCGGCGCGCTCGACGGCCGCACGGGTGTCGCGGTTCGGATGGCACCCGGCGCCGATGTAGATCCATAGTGGTGCGAGCCGATCCTGCCAGCGGGCGAGCCGCGCCCCTCCGCGTACATGTTCGACGACCACGAGCTGACCCTGAGGTCGTAGCACCCGTTTGATCTCCGCGAGCGCACGGTCAGGGTCCACAACGGTGCATAACACCAACGTGCAGACGACGGCCTCAAACGTGGCATCCCGGAACGGCAGATCCTCGGCCGCGGCATCGACCATCTGTACAGGTACGGTCGCCGTGGCCAACCGGGCAGCCAGCCGTCGCCGCATGGCGGCGTCGGGTTCCGTGACGACGACCGCCGCCGCCGCGCGGTAATGCGGCAGATTCAAGCCAGTGCCGGCTCCGATCTCCAGAACGGCGCCGCGCAGCGGGGCTAGCAGCTGCCCGCGTAGCTCGCCCAGCCAGCCCTGCTCGGCCGCCCGGGACATGCGGTCGTAGGTGGCGGCGAAGATCCTGTGCTCCCCTTGGCGCATGCTCACTCCACCCAATTGGCGAGGTTCGGGGAATAATGATCTGAATCGGTGGCCCTACTCCGCGTGCGATCCGGCGGTAGTCACGGCACCGCCGTTGCCAACCCACACGGTCTTGAGGTTGCAGAACTCGCGGATCCCGTGGGCGGACAGCTCTCGCCCGTATCCGGATCGCTTGACGCCGCCGAAGGGTAGCTCTGGATAGGACGTGACCATCCCGTTCAGGAAGACCATGCCGGCGTCGAGGTCGGCCGCGAACCGCGCCTGCTCGTCGGGATCGGTGGTCCACGCGTTGGCGCCGAGGCCGAACGTCGTGTCGTTGGCGAGCGCCACCGCGGCGTCGTAGGAGTCCACCCGGAACAGGCCGGCGACCGGACCGAAGACCTCCTCCGACCACATCCGCATGGCGGGTGTCAGATCGGCCACGACGGTTGGCGGGTAGAACCAGCCCGGCCCATCGGGGGCTTCGCCACCACACAGCACCCGGGCACCGTGAGCCACGGCGTCATGCACCTGGTCGGTCACGTCATCGCGACCCTGGCTCAACGCCAGCGGACCGACATCGGTGCCGGAGTCCATCGGGTCGCCCACACGCAGCGCGGACATGTGCTCCGCGAAGGCCGCCGCGAGCTCGTCGTACACGGCCGCGTGGACGATAAAGCGCTTCGCGGCGATGCAGGACTGGCCATTGTTCTGGCACCGCGCGGTTGTCGCGACCTGCGCGGCGCGGGCCAAGTCGGCCGACGGCATGACCACGTACGGGTCGCTGCCGCCCAGTTCGAGCACGGTCTTTTTCAGCTCCCGGCCCGCGATCGCGGCCACCGCCCGCCCCGCGCCCTCGCTGCCGGTGAGCGTCGCCGCGCGCACCCGGTCATCGGTGAGCACCGCCTCGACCTGGTCGGAGCCGATGAGCAGAGTCTGGAACGCGCCGACGGGAAAGCCGGCCCGCACGAACAGATCGCCGAGGTACAGCGCCGTCTGCGGCACGTTGGACGCGTGCTTGAGCAGTCCGACGTTGCCTGCCATCAGCGCCGGCGCGGCGAACCTCATGGCCTGCCACAGCGGGAAGTTCCACGGCATCACCGCGAGCACCGGGCCGATCGGCTGGTACATCGCGTACGCTCGGGACGCGCCGACCGCGGCCGCGTCCCCCGGTTCGTCGGCGAGGTACCTCTCCGCGTGCACCGCGTAGTACCGGCATGCCTTGGCGCACTTGGCGACCTCGGCCTTCGCCGACGCATAGGTCTTTCCCATCTCCGTCGTCATGAGGGCCGCGGTCTCATCCAATTCCTTGTCCAGCAGATCGGCGGCCGCGTTCATCCACTCCGCGCGGTCCGCGTACGAGGTCTGGCGCAACTCCGCGAAACCACGAACCGCCCGGGCCAGGTGCTCGTCGATCTGCGCGGGGGTCAACGCGGCGTAGGTTTTGACGGTCTCCCCGGTGGCGGGGTTGACGGTTGCGATCGGCATGCTCACCTCATTCGACGGTTCCTCCGTCCACCGTAGTCCGCCCCAGACGCGACGCGTACGAGTCGTTCAGCTCTGCCCAGCCGTACCGCGTGGCCTCCTGTCCCCGGATCGCACCGAGCGTTCGGCCCTCGAGCAGGAGGTCGGCCACATCGAGGCAGATGTGCCAGCCAGCGGCCACCTTGGACAGAGAGTCCTCGCTCTGCACGGTGTGGCGCAAGGTGAGCCGGGTGCCGGAGTCGGTGGGGTCCAATTGCCAGAACAGGACGTCTGTGCCCCAGGTGTACTCCAACCGGGTGGGTGCCTTGGCGACCGTTACGGTCACTGGCATCTCCACTCGCGTGTCACCGTCAATCATGGTCAGGGTGGCGGGACCGGCCGAAGACAGGTTGCGATCGGCCGTAAACGGCGCCCAGAGGTCGAGCTCCTCCGGTTCGGTCAGCGCCCGCCACACGACCGTCACCGGATGGCGGAAGTCACGCACGAACACCAACGTCCATGTGTCGTTCCCAGACTCCGCGTGCACCGAGGCAAGCGGGCCGGGCGTGTAGTCCTTCATGAGGCTCCCCTCGCGTCCAGGTGTCGTTCGAGCGCGTCCAGATGATGTGTCCACAAGCGACGGTACGGTTCGAGCCATCCGTCGAGCGCTCGGAACGGCGTCATGTCGAGTCGGTAGATCCGTTGTTGTGCGGCGACCCGGCAGGAGACGAAACCGTTGTCCCGCAACACCTTGAGGTGCTTGGACACCGTGGGTTGGCTCGCCCCGAGCGCGTCGACCAGATCCCCCACACTCATGTCGGTCGTGCGCAGTCGATCGAGAATCTGCCGCCGGGTTGGCTCCGCCAGCACCGTGAACACATCCGCGGTCACCCGCCCAACATACCTTCACACGCATATACCGCGCAAGGTATACGCTACGCCAGCGGGAGCACGGCGACCTTGGTGATATGGGCATGACCGGAGATCAACTCACGCGCAATGGCCCAAGGTCAGCGAACCGGAGGCCCGGCCAGCCGGTTATGTGACCTGGAAGGGGTGATTCGCGGGCGGCGGGTCTGTCGTCGCGACGGTAAGCGAGTAATAGACGCCAGGACTGAGTACGACCGTCGTGCCAGTGATTGTTCCGTTGGGTGCCGTAACCCTTTACTCCACCGCGTGCACCACGTCGCGAACCTCGGCGAAGTGGCAGGCGCTCGGGTGGTTGGACTTGTCCCGGACGACCAGCGGCGGCTCCTGGGTAGCGCAGATCTCCTGCGCCTTCCAGCACCGGGTCCGGAATCGACAACCGCTGGGCGGATTCGCCGGCGAAGGCACGTCACCCTCGAGCACGATCTGGTCGCGCAGCCCACGCAGCGTCGGATCCGGCACCGGCACGGCCGAGAGCAGAGCCTGGGTGTACGGGTGGGTCGGACGGTCGTAGATGTCCAGATCCGTACCGATCTCGACGACCTTGCCCAGGTACATGACCGCCACGCGGTCGGCGATGTGCCGCACCACGGACAGGTCATGGGCGATGAAGATGTAGGAGAGCTTCAGCTCGTTCTGCAGCTTCTCCAACAGGTTCACCACCTGGGCCTGGATGGAGACGTCCAGTGCCGACACCGGCTCGTCGCAGATGATGATCTCCGGATTGAGCGCGAGCGCCCGGGCGATGCCGATGCGTTGGCGCTGACCACCGGAGAACTGGTGGGGGTAGCGGTTGATGTGGTCCGGGTTAAGGCCGACCAGGTCGATCAGCTCGCGCACACGGTCCCGCCGCCTTCCGCGCGGAACCACCTCCGGGTGAATCTCGAACGGCTCGCCGACGATGTCGGCGACCGTCATGCGTGGGTTCAGCGACGTGTACGGGTCCTGCATCACGAGCTGGATGTTGCGCCGGGCGCGCCGGACGGCGCCGCCGTCCAATTTGGACATATCCTGCCCGCGAACGACGATGGAACCCGACGTCGGCTTCTCCAAGCCCACCAGCAGTTTGGCCAGTGTGGACTTGCCGCACCCCGATTCGCCCACCACACCAAGGGTTTCGGCCCGGTTGAGCTGGATGTTGACACCGTCGACGGCGCGCACGTCACCGTACTTGGTCTTGAAGACGATGCCGCGGGTGAGCGGGAAGTACTTGACCAGGTCGCGGGTTTCGAGCACGACCTCACCCACCGCGGACCTCCTTCCAGAAGTGGCAGGCACTCGCGACGGCCGGCTCAACCTGGTAGAGCGGCGGCGGAGCGCCCGTCTTGCAGACGTCGCGAACATAACGGCAGCGCGGATTGAACGCGCAGCCCGGCGGGATGGCGATCAAGCTGGGCGGCAGTCCCTTGATGGCGCTCAGCTCCTGGCCCTTGAGGTCGACCCGAGGGATCGACTCCAGGAGAGCCTTGGTGTACGGGTGAGACGGCCGGGCGTAGATGTCGTTAACCGGTGCCTCTTCGACGATCCGTCCCGCGTACATGACCGAGATCCGGTCCGCCACGTCGGCGACCACGCCCATGTCGTGCGTGATGAGGATCAGGCCCATGTTCCGCTCGGCCTGCAGGTCCGCGAGCAGCTTCATGATCTGGGCCTGCACGGTCACATCGAGCGCGGTGGTCGGCTCGTCGGCGATCAGCACCTCCGGGTCGAGGGCAAGCGACATCGCGATCATCACGCGCTGGCGCATGCCGCCCGAGAACTGGTGCGGGAAGTCGTTGATCCGCTGCTTCGCGCCCGGGATCCGGACCAGGTCCAGCAGCTCGGCCGCCTTCACCTTGCCATCCGCCCGGGACATGCCCCGGTGCACGCGGAACTGCTCGGCGAGCTGGAACCCGACCGTGAAGACCGGGTTCAGGGCCGAGAGCGCGTCCTGGAAGATCATCGCGATGCGATTGGCCCGCACGAGGCGACGCTGATCCTCGGGCAACTTGAGTAGGTCAACGCCCCGGTAGACGACCTGGCCGCCGGTGACGTATCCAGGCGGCGAGTCGATGATGCCCATGACGGCCTGAGCTGTGACGCTCTTGCCGCAGCCGGACTCACCGAGAATCGCGAGGGTCTCCCCCTCGTGCACCTCGAACGTCACGCCCTGGACCGCCCGGGCGAGGCCGTTGCGGGTCCGGAACTCCACCTGCAGGTCAATGACCTTCAGCAGCGGCGCGGTCGGGTCCTGGTTGGCCAGGGCCTCGATCTGCACAGTCATTTCAGTTGCCAACGCCGCCTCACCGCAGCCTCGGGTCGAGGGCGTCGCGGAGCGCGTCGCCGACAAGGATGAACGAGAGGACAGTACCGACCAGGAACAGGCACGGGAAGATCAGCAGCAGCGGGTACTCCTGGAAGTACGCCTCGTTCTGGGAAATCATGATCCCCCACGAGGCCTGGGGTGGCACCAAGCCAACCCCCAGGAAGGTCAGCGTCGCCTCGGCGGTGACAAAACCGCCCAGCGCGATAGTCGCGAGCACGACGGTCGGTGCCACCGCGTTGGGCAGGATGTGCCGGACCATCAGCCTCGCGTTGCTCGCGCCGAGGGCCTTGGCCGCCTGGACATAGTCCAGGTTCTTCGAGGAAAGAACGGAGCCCCGCATGACCCGGGCCACCGTGGTCCAGCCGAGGATGATCAGGATCGCCGAGATCGTGACCACGTCCTGCCGCTTGACCACGACCAGGAACACGATCGCGCCGAGGAGGAACGGCAGCGCGAAAAAGATGTCCATGATCCGGGACAGGATGGCGTCGAGCCAGCCGCCGTAGAACCCGGCGAGCATCCCCATCACGCTGCCGATGAGCACGATGCCGACCGTGGCGCTGAGCGATATGAGCAGTGACGGCCGCGCCCCGTAGATCGCGTGAGCCCAGTAGTCGCAGCCGTTGATGTTGTAGCCGAAAATGTGTTCCCAACTCGGCGGTTTGCGCGAGTTGGCGATGTCGCACGCGCGGTAATCCTGGCTGGTCCACAGCCTCGGGAAGAGCCCCATGGAGAAGATCACCAGCAGGAACAGGCTCGGTATCACAAAGCTCGGCCGTCGGATCAGCAGCCGCCAGGCGTCGGCCCAGAGGCTGGCGCTGCGTTCCCGCCTGCCCGGCTCGGGGGACGTCGTCGGTATCTCGGGCAGGATGGGCTCGGTCGGGGGTGCGCCGAGCGCGGTCACCATCTGGTCACTCATAACGAATCCTCGGGTCGAGCACGGCGTACAGGATGTCCACCAGGAGGTTGACCACCAGGAAGATCAACACGAGCATCGTCACGACGCCGACCACGACACTGGCATCACCGGAGTACGCCGACGCCGTGACCAACCGGCCGATCCCGGGGATATTGAAGATAGTCTCCGTGATGACGGCTCCGCTCAGTAGCGCAGCGACATCAACGCCGAGGAACGTGACGACCGGGATGAGTGAGTTGCGCAAGGTGTGCACGCCGACCACCCGCCGGGTGCGCAGGCCCTTCGCCTTGGCGGTGCGCACGTAGTCCGCCCGGATGTTCTCCATGAGGCTGGTCCGGGTCAGGCGGGCGGTGATGGCGAGCGACAGCGACGCGAGCACGACCGCCGGCAAGAAAAAACTCGCTAGGGGATAGTCGGCTTTGAAGCCGGAACTGAACATGCCCCGGCTGACCACGTCAGGTATCCAGTCCTGGGACCGAAGCACGTTGCCGAAGTCAACGCCGACGAAGGCGCGAACCGCGACGCCGAGAACGAAGACCGGGATCGCAATAACGAGAACCGTCGATACCTTGACGAGGTTGTCCCAGAAGCTTCCACCACGGAGCCCGGCGACGACTCCCGCGCTGATGCCGATCACCAGCTCGATCACGAACGCCATGAGCGCGAGCCGCATCGTGTAGGGGAACTTGTCCGCGACGATGGTGACGACATCTTGGCGGCGGAAATTCATGCCGAAGTCGAAGTGAAGGAAGATCCCCTGCATGCGATCGAGGAAGAGGCCGCCGCACGGGTTGAACTTCTGTTTGAGGCAGGGGTCATCGAGATGGAACAGCTTGCTGAGCGCCGCCATCTGCGACGCGGTCGGCGTGCGGTCGCCGAAGAGCGCGCGGAGCGGGTTGCCGGTGAGCTGGATACCTATTGACGTGATGTAGTGCAGCAGAAACATGGCGCCCAGCGTCGTCGGGTATGAACTGGAGCAGCCGCCTGATTACGTAGCGCCCCACCGGCGTGGCCTCCTATCGCGGTGGTGGCGTGACGGTAGCGGTCCCCTGGTGAGGTTCGCGCTACCGCCACGCCTATTCAGATCGAATCAGCTGACGATGATTACTTCTTCAGCGTCATCTCGCCGTAGGAGACACCGTTGATGGTGTTGTAGACGAACTTGTCGACCTTGTCGCCGTAGACCGCGGAGACCTTGCCGAACCACATCGGGATGACCGGCATGTCCTCGAGGGCCACGTCCTCAGCCTTCTGGTACAGCGCGATACCGTCGGCCTGGGTCTTGGCGGCGTTCGCCTGCTGGATGAAGCCGTCGAACGCAGAGCTCGAGTACTTCGAGTTGTTGCTGGATCCGTTGGTCGCGTACAGCGGGGCCAGGTAGGTCTCGATGTACGGGTAGTCCGGGCCCCAGCCGAGGCGGAACGGGCCGGTGAAGCCCTTGTTGTCCGCGGTCTCGAGGTACTGGGCGAACTGCAGGTTGACCTTCAGCTCGTAGTCGATGCCGAGGGCAGCCTTGATCTGGTCGCCAACCGCCTGCAGCCACTTCTCGTGGTCAGCACCGGCGTTCGCCCAGAGCTGCAGCTTGCCACCCTTCCAGCCACCGGCGGCGGCGAGGAGGGCCTTGGCCGCGTCAACGTCCTTCTTGCAGTACTTGCAGACGTTGGCGCGAGCGCCCGCGAAGTTCGGGCTCACCAGACCGGTGGCCGGGGTGAACCGACCGTCGAAGATCGCGTCGATGATCGCCTGGCGGTCGATCACCATCGAAATGGCCTGGCGGATCCGCTTGTCCTGGAAGTTCGGGTCGTACAGCGGGAATCCGACGTAGGTGAACGTGTTGCTCGGCTTCTCGAAGAAGCGGTCACCCAGCTCAGCCTTGGCGGCCTTCACCTTGGCCGACGGGATCGTGTACATGACGTCGAGCTCGCCCGCCTGGAAGGCGTCGTAACCGGCGTCGACCTTCGAGAAGATCTGGTAGTGCAGCTTGTCGGCCTTGGAGTCGGCCTTGCCGCCCGGCCAGTCGTCGTTGCGGACGAGGTCGATCGCAACGTCGTGGTCCCACTTGCCGTCGATCTTGTAGGGGCCGTTGCCGATCGGGGTCTCGTTGCAGGCGTCGAAGTTGTCGAGGCAGGCCTTGGCAACCGGGAAGAAGCCCGAGTACCCGATCGTGGCCGGGAAGCCAGCGAACGGCTCGGACAGCTCAGCCGTGAAGGTCGTGTCGTCGACCTTCTTCAGACCCGAGAGCTCCTTGGCCTTCGGGTCGGCCGGCTTGGCCGGGCCGTCGCCATCGGGGTCAGGGCCGAAGGAGACGTCCTCGATGCCCTTGATCTTGCTCATGAAGTACGCGTTGTTCTGCGCGTTGGGCGCGTACGCGGCGTAGTTCCAGGCCCGGATGAAGGAGTCGGAGTTGACGGCCTCACCGTTGGTGAACTTGTAGCCTGGCTTGATCTTGATCGTCCACGTGGTGTTGTCAGTCGACGTAACGGACTCGGCGAGATCGTTCTCGTAGTCGCCGGTGTCCTTGTTGTACTTGATCAAACCACGATAGACCTGGCGAATGACCTGAATCGACGGGTCATCGTCAGCCGCGGTCGGAACCAGGAACGCCGGCTCCGAGGCGTAAATGCGCAGCTCGCCACCGGCGTCCGCGTTCGGGTCAACCTGTGGTGCGGGGGTCGACGTGCACCCAGCCGCGAGTAGGGCGACGGCACCAATGCCGATCGCCAACCTAAATGGGGTTCTCCCACGCATGAATAAGCCTCCTCAGGGCACACGGGGGTGTGAGGTCCCCACACTGTTACACCCATCTGTCGGTGCGTACAGGTGCCGTTATCAAGCCGATATCGGGTCGGCACGACCCCGAGACGCGCAAGGGATTCCCCCGCCTGGCGTCTGACCTGGGCATTAACAGATCGGAAATCGCGGCGTCGCAAGCAAGCAAGATCTATATGTTCGCACATCGAACTTGGGGAAATATACGTTGTGTATCTGAATCACTACTTTGAGTAGCGCACTATTTATTCTATTTGGGAGTATTTGAAGATCGAGTTTTCTGGTTCGCTCCCGTTGTCGGGGGACAGCTCGGCCGTGACCCTGCGCACGGCGGCGATCTCGACTAAGTTACTTCGCAGTAGATAGCGGTTGCTGAATCGGCGGGTATGCGAACGGAGGCTGTGGGTGGCCGGAGCCGGGATGCGGGTTGCACTGCTCACGTATCGGGGGAACCCGTTCTGCGGTGGCCAGGGAATCTACGTCCGGCACCTCAGCCGAGAGCTGGCCCGGCTGGGGCACGAGGTGACCGTGCTGTCTGGTCCGCCGTACCCCGTGCTCGACCCGGGCGTTGCGCTGGTCGAGGTGCCAAGCCTCGACCTTTACCGGGAGCCCGATCCATTCCGGATGCCGCACCGCAGCGAGTACCGCGATTGGATCGACGTCGCCGAGGTCGGCGTCATGATGACGGCTGGCTTTCCCGAACCGTTGACATTTTCTCTGCGGGCCTGCCGTCTGCTGCGCGCCGCCGGCCGCCGGTTCGACGTGGTGCACGACAACCAATGCCTGGGGTACGGCCTGCTGGGCATCCCCCAGCCGCTCGTGACGACCGTGCATCACCCGGTTCAGATTGACCGCGAGATCGACCTGATCGGCAAGACCGGGTGGCGCCGGTTCTCGTTGAAACGCTGGTACGGCTTCACCACCATGCAGCGCCGAGTCGCGGGGCGGCTCAGGCACTTCATTACCGTCTCCGAATCCTCGTCCCGGCAAATCACCGAACACCTCGGCGTGCCGGGGTCCCGTCAGGCGGTGATCCCGGTCGGCACTGACATCGACCACTTCTCGCCAGATCCAACCGTTGCCCGCGTTCCGGGCCGGGTCGTCACCACGGCCAGCGCGGACGTCCCGCTCAAAGGACTTGTGCCCCTGATCGAGGCGATCGCCAAGGTGCGGACCGAACGTCCGGCGGAACTCGTTGTCGTCGGGGCGGCGAAACGCGGCGGGCCTGTGCTGGATCTGGTCGAGCGCTACAGCCTCGGCGATGCGGTCCGCTTCACCGGCCGGATATCCGATGAGGAACTTGTGCAGCACCTCCGCAGTGCCGAGCTGGCCGTGGTGCCATCGCTGTTCGAAGGCTTCTCACTGCCGGCCATCGAGGCGATGGCGTGCGCGACGCCAGTCGTCACGACCACGGGTGGCGCGCTACCCGAGGTGGTCGGACCGCACGGCCACGCCGCGCTGCTGGTGGCCCCGGGAGATCCACAGGCGATGGCGGACGCGATCGGCCGCGCGCTCGACGATCCCAATCTGCGGGCCCGGATGGGGGCCGCTGGCCGGGACCGAGTCGTGCAGCGTTATACCTGGCAGGCGGCGGCCCGCCGGACCGCGGAAGTCTACCGGCAGGCCATCGACGCCCGTCGAGCAATCTGGTAACCGTATGCTGACTGTCGACTTTGGACGGTTAACGATCTCGGCGGGGGAACGCGTGCTCGACCTCGGTTGCGGCACCGGACGGCACGCGTTTGAGTGCTACCGCCGGGGTGCTCGGGTGGTCGCGCTCGACCTCAACGCGGACGACCTGACCGGAGTGGAAGCGATGTTCGGCGCCATGCGCGACGCCGGTGGGACGCCGGCGACGGCAACGGCCACGGCGATCCGAGGAAACGCGCACCGTCTGCCGTTTCCCGACGCGTGCTTCGACCTCGTCATCGCTTCCGAGATCCTCGAACACATTCCAGATGACCGCGCCGCCATCGCCGAGGCGGTCCGGGTGCTTCGGCCCGGTGGACGGCTCGCGGTCACCGTGCCCCGATGGTGGCCGGAGCGGGTCTGCTGGGCGCTGTCCGACGCCTACCACGAGGTAGAGGGCGGGCACGTGCGAATCTACCGTCGGCGGGAGTTGTTGGCGCGGCTGCGCGAAGCGCGCGTGGTCCCACTCGGCCGACATCACGCACACGCGCTGCATTCGCCGTACTGGTGGCTTAAGTGTCTATTCGGGACGGACAACGACCGGGTGCTGCCAGTACGGCTGTACCACCGGTTGCTCGTCCACGACATCATGCGGCGACCCTGGTGGACCCGGACGGCCGAACGCCTGCTGAACCCGGTGGCGGGCAAGAGTCTCGTGCTCTACCTGGAGAAGCCCGCGTGAGCATTGTCCACAAGGGACTGGACCCAGCCGCCGTTCACCAAACCGGCCACGCGATCGCGGCCGCGCAGCTACCGTGCGGCGCGATTGCCTGGTTCCCCCACGGACAGATCGACCCGTGGGACCACATCGAGGCTGCGATGGGTCTGGATGTGGCCGGATTGCACGGACACGCCGAGGCGGCCTACCTTTGGCTGCGGGAAAGCCAAAACCCGGATGGCTCCTGGTATCGGTCATACCGAGGGACGGACGTCGCCGACGCGGTGAGGGAATCGAACTTCACCGCGTACGTCGCGGTTGGAGTGCTCCTGCACCTGCGCATGACTGGCGACGATCGGTTCCTGGATCGGATGTGGCCGACCGTCGTCGCCGCGCTGGACTTCGTGCTCGGCCTGCAGAGGCCCGGCGGCGAGATCCGCTGGGCCCGCGACGCCTCCGGCACGCCGACGGACGAGGCGCTCCTGACCGGATGCGCGAGCATGTTTCATAGCCTGCGCTGCGCGCTCGCCTTGGCACGGCACCGGGGGGAGCCGCAACCAGACTGGGAACTCGCGGCGACCACCCTCGGCCACGCGGTGGTGGCCCACCCGGAACGGTTCTCACCGCGGGACCGCTACTCGATGGACTGGTACTACCCCATTCTCGGTGGGGCGCTGCGAGGAACTCGCGCCCTCGATCGCCTCGATGCGGGCTGGGACACGTTCGTGGTGCCTGGGCTGGGCCTGCGTTGTGTGAGCGACTACCCGTGGGTCACCGGTGCCGAGACCTGCGAGCTCGCCCTGGCGCTGTGTGCGATGGACGACCACGCGCGGGCCGGCGAGATCTTCGCGAGCATGCAACACCTGCGCCACGACGACGGGTCCTACTGGACCGGGTACGTCTACCCCGATGACGCCCGGTGGCCCGAGGAGCGGACCACCTGGACCGCCGGCGCGGTCCTGCTCGCTTCGTCCGCCCTCGCACGCGAGCCGGCGACCGTCGATGTCTTCGGCGGCACCGACCTACCCGTCGGTCCCGACGAGACCATGACCGCCTGCGATGCGGTCGTGGACGCTACTTGCCCAGCGCCGCGATGACCTCGGCCGCGGCCCGCTGGCCCGTCTCGACCGCGCCGTTGAGATAGCCCTGGAAGTCAATGGACGTGTGCTCGCCGGCGAAGTGGCAGGTGCCGACCGCCTCCCGTTCCACGCCGGCGATGGTCGTGTACTGACCGACGGTCCAGTACGAGTACGACCCACGAGTCCAAGGGTTTCCGGCCCAGTAGTCCAGTGTCACCCGGCCATTCCACAATGGAGTGATGCCCGGCAGGACCGGCTCGAGCTGGCCCAGAAACGCTTGGCCGTACTGGGCCGGTGTCTTCGATGGCCCGAAGCCGTTGCCGATCGCGCCACCGGTGTAGTCGACCAGGATGCCACTCGCGCCGGTCTGGCCGCGGCTGACCTCCCACGTGTTCTGGTATCCGGTGTCGGCGTACGTCGCCCCGTTGCAGTCGAACTGATACCAGTGTCGTCGGCTGAACTGCAGATGGAGCTTCGAGTTCGTGCCCATCGACAGCTGGTTGATCGCGTTGAGCTTCCGCGTGGGAAGGTTCGCCCGGCTCAGGTCGACGGAACGCAGCAACGAGAACGGGAGCGCGAGGATCACCTGATCGGCGATCACAGTGGACGTCTTCTTGCCGGCCGTCACCGTGACCGACCAGGTTCCATCGCCGCGATCGGCGAGTGCGGTCAATGCGACGCCGGTTCGGATCTGCCCCCGCAGGGCGGCGGCGAGCCGGGAAACGATCTGATCGTTGCCGCCGACCACGTGGTACTTCTCGTTCGACTTCCCGAAGATCCGGATGTTCCCCGCGCCCTGGTACGCCAACAGATAGATCAGATTGAGCGACGACTGCACGCTGGCATCGGCGCCGTACTCGATCGTGTAGGCGACGTCGAGTAGCTGACCGAGCGTGGAGCCGCTGCCGCCGGGCACGTACGCGTTGATCCAGTCCCGGATCGACATGTGATCGAGCTCGAGGCCGCGCGCGGTGAAACTGTTGTAGAGCGTGGGAAAACTCGCCGCCGATGCGTCACTGTGCAGCTGTTGGTAGATCGCCTGAAGATCGCTCTTCGCCTGGGCGTACGGATAGACCGTCCCGTCGAAGTAGTAGCGATCGCCCGTGCCGTTGGGCTCGGCGGCCAGCAAGTTGACCAGATCGAGGCCGAGCTCGTGGGCGAGACTTCGGATCTGAGTGTGATTCTGGTCGATCAGTTCGCCACCGTGCTCCGTGGTCTGCCCGTCGGCCCAGCTGGAGCGGTCGGTCCAGCACCGGCCGCCGAGCCGGTCGGTCGCCTCGTACACGGTTGCGGAGTACCCGGCCTTGCGCAGTGAATACGCTGCCGTCAACCCCGCCAGTCCGGCTCCCACCACGACGATGCGAGGCGCCGCCGCCGCGCCTGCCGCACCCGATACCGAGAGCGCGGCCACGCCGACACCGATCGTCGCGGAGGTCTTGAGCAGTTGGCGGCGGGTCAACAGCCGTCGGTTGCCCTCCTCCTGGTGCTCGCGGGCGATCTCGGCGGAAAGCCGCTGCAGACTGTCGAGCATCGGAGTACGCGCCATTGCAAACCCTCCGGGATAGTCGGCCGACCACAGTCGCTCGAACGATAGAACGCCGATGTCGTCTTGTCACCACGTCGACCTCGCTGGGACTGGTCGGCGCCAAGTCGGGAACCGCCTCAGCTGCGTCGTAAGACTCGCAGCGATCCCGTCGCCGCGTCCTCCGTGAAGTGTCCACTTTGGAGTGCTGTTCGGTATACGTGGTACGGCGCCTGTCCGCCATCGGCTGGATCAGCAAACACGTCATGAATGACGAGGATCCCGCCCGGGTCGAGCTTCGGTGCCCACCCCGCGTAGTCGGCCCGCGCCGCCGCCTCGGTATGGCCGCCGTCGATGAAGACCAGCCCCACCGGTCCCGACCACAGCCGGGCGACGACGGCAGAGTGGCCCACAACCGCGATCACGTGATCCTCGACACCCGCGGCGTGCAGCGTCCGCCGCATCGCCGGAAGTGTGTCGATGCGGTGCACGGCCGGATCCACGAGCCCCGGGTCGTGGTACTCCCACCCGGGCTGGTGCTCCTCGGATCCCCGGTGGTGATCGACCGTGACGACCACGGTTCCCTTCTCCTGGGCGGCCGCGGCGAGATAGATCGTCGACTTTCCGCAGTAGGTGCCGATTTCGACCAACGGGCCGACCGCCGCCCCCAGCAGCCCGGCCCGGTAGAGCGCCAGGCCCTCATCCGGTGGCATGAACCCGGGAGCCGCCTCAGCCGCCGCCCGCAACTGTGGGTCCACGTGACTCCTCTTGACTTGTTAAGGAGGGTCCCCTTCTTAACGCATTCTGTATTAGAAGGGGACCCTGCTTAACATGACGGTCAGTCGACCTCGGCCATGGCTTCGGCGAACTGGGCCTGGTAGAGGCGGGCGTACGCGCCACCGGCGGCGATCAGTGACTCATGGTTGCCCTGCTCGACGATCTGGCCGTTCTCCATCACCAGAATCGTGTCCGCGTCCCGGATCGTGGACAATCGGTGCGCGATGACGAACGAGGTCCGGCCCGCCCGGAGGGAACTCATCGCGCGCTGGATCAACACCTCGGTCCGGGTGTCGACCGAACTGGTCGCCTCGTCGAGCACCAGGATCACCGGCTCGGACAGGAACGCGCGGGCGATCGTGAGCAGTTGCTTCTCTCCCGCGCTGACGTTCGACCCTTCCTCGTCGATGACGGTCTCGTACCCGTCCGGGAGAGTCCGGATGAACCGGTCGGCGTGGGCGGCCTGGGCGGCCGCGACCACCTGCTCGCGGGTCGGGTTGTCGGCACCGTACGCGATGTTGTCCGCGATCGTGCCGCCGAAGAGCCACGTGTCCTGCAGCACCATTCCGACGTTGCGGCGCAGTTCGGCCCGATTCATCGCGGCGATGTCCACACCGTCCACAGTGATCCGTCCATCCGTTACCTCGTAGAAGCGCATGAGCAGATTCACCAGCGTGGTCTTGCCGGCGCCGGTCGGCCCCACGATCGCAACGGTTTGGCCAGGTTGTGCCGACAGCGACAGGTTCTCGATCAGCGGCCGGTCCGGGTCGTACCGGAACGACACGTTCTCGAAGGCGACCCGCCCCCGGATCGGATCCGGGCGCTGCGCCGGGACGGGATCGGGTTCCTCCTCGTCCGCGTCCAGCAGAGCGAACACGCGCTCGGCCGACGCCACGCCGGACTGCAGCAGGTTCGCCATGCTCGCCACGGCGGTCAGAGGCTGGGTGAACTGGCGCGAGTACTGGATGAAGGCCTGAACGTCGCCCAGTGAGATCGCGCCGGTTGCGACCCGAAGGCCGCCGACCACGGCCACGAGCACGTAGTTGATGTTTCCGATGAAGAACATCGCGGGCTGGATCATGCCCGACATGAACTGGGCCCGGAAGCCCGCGTCAAAGAGCTTGTTGTTGTGTTCATCGAACTGGTCGAGCGCTTCGCGTTGCCGTCCGAACGTCTTCACGAGCGCGTGCCCGGTGTACATCTCCTCGATGTGCCCGTTGAGCTTGCCGGTGGTACCCCATTGCTTGATGAACTGGGGCTGCGCCTTCTTTCCCAATCTGGCCGCCACGAAGACCGAAACCGGCACCGTGACGAGCGCGATCACGGCCAGCAGCGGCGAGATCCAGACCATGAACGCAAGCACGCCGACGATGGTCAGCAGCGACGTGAGCATCTGACTCATCGTCTGTTGCAGGGTCTGCGCGATGTTGTCCGTGTCGTTGGTGGCCCGGCTGAGCACCTCGCCACGTTGCTGCTTGTCGAAGTAGCTCAGTGGCAGCCGGGACAGCTTCGCCTCGACCTGCTGCCGAAGCCGGTAAATCAGCCGGTTGACCACCACGATGACCATGCGGCCCTGGAGCAGGCCGAAGATCGACGCGAGGACAGCGACCAGCAGGGCGAGGAGCAGTACCTGACCGAGGGCATGGGTGTCGATGCCCTGCCCCGGTACGAGATTCATGGACGAGACCATGTCGGCCAGTCGCGGGTTGCCGGACTGGCGAAGCTGTCCGACGACCTGCGCCTTCGACATGCCGGCGGGGAACTGCTGGCCGACCACACCGGAGAAGATGATGTCCGTCGCGCGACCGAGAAGCTTCGGTCCGAGTACCGACAGCACCACGCTGGTGACGCCGAAGGCGAGAAGTACGCCGATGATCGCGCGTTCGGGACGCATCATGCCGAACAGTCGCATGGTCGACGCCTTGAAGTTGAGCGACTTCTCGGCCGGCATCCCGCCCGCCATCCAGCGCATCGGACCCTGTGGGGGGCCGGGCCGACGCTCGGGCACGGCGGTAGCAGTCTGCGGGCGCGTCACCGGATCCATCCTTTCGTTCGCGACTGCGGGGCTCGCTGGCGCTCACTCCTCGCGCTCACCGGGAGGCCTCCGCTTCGGTCAACTGGGACAGGACGATTTCTCGGTACGTTTCGTTGCCGGCCATGAGCTCCTCGTGGGTGCCGGTGCCGACCACGGCACCCTCGTCGAGCACGACGATCTGATGCGCGTCGCGGATCGTGCTGACGCGCTGGGCCACGATGACCACGGTCGCGGACACCGTCTGCTCGGCGAGCGCCCGGCGCAGGGCGGCGTCGGTGGCGTAGTCGAGCGCGGAGAACGCGTCGTCGAAGAGGTAGATCTCCGGACGCCGCACCAGCGCCCGGGCGATCGCCAGTCGCTGCCTCTGTCCACCTGAGACATTGCTGCCGCCCTGGGCGATCGGCGCCTCCAGACCACCGGGCATCTGCTCGACGAATTCGCGGGCCTGGGCCACGTCCAAGGCCTGCCAGAGCTCCTCGTCGGTGGCGTCGGGACGCCCATAGCGCAGGTTCGAGGCGACCGTACCGGTGAACAGGTAGGGCCGTTGAGGCACCAGGCCGACCATGGCGGAGAGCAGATCTGGGTCGAGATCGCGGACGTCGACCCCGTCGACCAAGACCTGACCGCCGGTCACATCGAACAGCCGCGGTACCAGGTTGATCAGCGTCGACTTGCCGCTGCCGGTGCCGCCAATGACCGCTGTCGTCTGGCCGGGTCGGGCGATGAGGTCGACGCCATGGAGGACGGCTGCCTCGGCGCCCGGGTATCGGAAGTCCACGCCGCGCAGTTCCAGCGTGCCGTGTTCGTCCACAGTGGTCACCGGAGCCACCGGCCGTACCACGCTGGACTCGGTGTCGAGCACCTCCTCGATGCGCTCGGCACAGACCTCGGCCCGCGGGATCATGACGAACATGAACGTCGCCATCATGACGGACATCAGAATCTGCAGCAGGTAGCTCAGGAAAGCGGTGAGCGCACCGATCTGCATAGCACCGCTCTCGATCCGGCCGGCTCCGAACCACAACACCGCCACGCTGGACACATTGATGACCAGCAGTACGGTCGGGAACATCAGTGTCATCAACCGGCCCACGGCCATCGACACGTCAATCAACTCCGTGTTGGCGACGCCGTATCTTTCCTGCTCCTGCCCGTCGCGAACGAAAGCGCGGATGACGCGGATGCCGGCAATCTGCTCCCGTACCACCTGATTGATCCGGTCGATGCGCACCTGCATCATGCGGAACAGCGGGCGCATCTGAATGATGATCGCGCCAACGGCGAGGACGAGTACCGGCACGATCACCAGCAACGAGGACGACAGTGGCACATCCTGCCGCAGCGCCAAGATGATCCCGCCGACGCACATGATCGGCGCCGAGACCATCAGGGTGAACGTCATCAGCACCACCATCTGCACCTGCTGCACGTCGTTCGTGGTGCGAGTGATCAACGACGGCGCCCCGAAGTGACCGACCTCCTGTGCGGAGAACTCCTGCACCCGGCCGAAGATGCCGGAGCGGACATCGCGGCCCAACGCCATCGCGGTGCGGGCACCAAAGTAGACGGCCGCGATCGAGCAGACGATCTGTACAAGCGTCACCGCCAGCATGGTGCCACCGATGCGCATGATGTAGCCGGTGTCTCCCTTGACGACGCCGTTGTCGATGATGTCGGCGTTGAGGGTCGGCAGGTAGAGCGTGGCGAGTGTCTGCACGAACTGCAGCAGGATGACCAACGTGATATCCGTCTTATATGGACGGAGGTACGTCTTGAGGAGCCGGATCAGCAAGACAACTCTCCCTTGTGGTCGGTGGGGTGTCGTACCAGGAGGCCGTCGAGGACAAGGGACACGACCTCGTCGTCGTCGAGGGTCTCGTCGAGCATTCCGAGCGCACCGGCGGGCAGTGAAACGAGCGACATCAGCAACCGGGCCGCGGTCGACGGGTTTCGCCGCAGCTGTTTGGCGTCGGGCTCGATCAGGTTCGCCAGCTCGTAGAGGATCAGATACCGCGCGGCCATCACGTCGACCATGCACTCGCGATCGCCGACGACGGCCGCGCTCCGGGCCACGTAGAACAACGCCCCGTGCCCGGCCACGTGTTCGCGGACGAGGCGGGCCGCCTCGACCAGCCGGGCCCGCAAGTCCAACGTGGGGTCGACGCCCCGCAGCGCTCGCAGCAGTGGCGTCGGGTCGAAGGCCGTGACGACCGCGGCTCGGATCAGAGACGCCTTGTCCTTGAAGACGCCGAAGATCGTCCCTTCGGCCACGCCGGCGGCGTCGGCGATCTGCCGAGTGCTCACGGCCGTTCCGTGCTGCCGCAGCAACGGGATCGTGGCTTCGACCAGCGCGGCCCGGCGCTCCTCTGGCGAGAGGGCCGGCACCCGTTGCCGGCGGCTGGCGGTATCTGATCCGACCATCTCAGCACCGTAACTGAGCGAGTACTCACTCAGCCAGCGTTTTCGCCCTCAGCGTGACGGGCTGACCCGGCTACGAGGAACTCGAGCTCAAACCCGACGGTGCAATCGTCGGCATCATCGCCGATCGCCGGGAAGTGGTCCACGTCGCGATTGACAGCGCGCTTCCTGCGCTGTCCGAGACCGAGTCGATCACGGTGCGGGGTGTGGCTGGCCACCCGTCGAGCCATGCGGACGTGGCGGCAATCGCGCTGACGCTGCCCGACGACCGGCCGCTGTTCGTCGTCGTCGACCGCGCCGCACTCCGCACCGCGGCGACGAGTGATGACGACGTGCTGCGCCTGGTCGAGGCGCTTCGGATCGGTCCGCGGCCGGCCGCGCGCTGGGTCGGCACCCGCTGAAGATCTCGGAACGGGTTCCGCCGTCGATAAACTCGCTAGCGTGACCTCCACGACCCCGGGTACGGCCCGCAACACTCGCCAACGGGGCGAGGTCTTGGCGCTGCTGGAGGAGATGGACGACTTCCGCACCGCCCAGCAACTGCACCTTGACCTTGGCCGACGCGGCGCCAAAGTGGGACTGACAACTGTCTATCGGACGCTGCAGCTTCTGGTCGACGCGGGCGAGGTCGACACGATGCGGCTGCCCTCCGGTGAGGCGCTCTACCGCCGGTGCGGACGGGCGCACCACCACCATCTGGTGTGCCGGCAGTGCGGTACCACGGTCGAGGTCGAAGGGCCGGCGGTCGAACGCTGGGCGGACAAACTCGCGGCCGACTACGGCTTCACCGACGTGAGCCACACGCTCGAGATCTTCGGCACTTGCCTGCGCTGCGGCCCCGCTCCCGCCTAATAATCGCGCCGATCTTGGACAAACGCGCACGATTGGAGATCGAAGCATGCGTATTTCTCCAAGGTCGCGGAGGGTAAATCAGCGGCGCTTGCGCAGGCCCTTGCCGACCACCGACACCAGACGCTCCATTTCGGACCCGAATGGGCTGTCGTGGACCAGGTATGTCCAGGTGGCGCTGGGTCGGACCAGCTTGGCCTGCTCGGGCTTCCACTCCTCGTCCGGCGAAATCATCTCGAATGTCTCGATGGTGCGCGCTCTCGATCTCCGGGATCAGCTCGTTGAACGCTGGAACCGCGCTGCGGTGGAACTCGTCGAGCGGGTCGACGCGGGCCAGAGCGCGCAGGTGTACCCCCTCGCGAACCTCGGACAGCAGCGCCAGGTGCTCGGCCCAGAGCCGGTCGATGTGAAACAACGCGATCGACCGCGCCACCCGGTCAAGCAGATCCTGGTCCATGTCCTCGGCCTTCTCGGGAAGTTCTCCTCCAGCATGTCCGCAGTCACGTCGCTGGTGAGCACGCGCTCGCGTCGCTGGGCCAGGGCCATGCGCTGCTGCTCGATGACGACGCTGTAGCGCCAGGTGTTGCGGTGGATCTCGTAGTTCACGCCCTCGGCGACCCGTTGCGCGTGACCGACGGCGAAGTCGACCTGCTCGTCCTCGACGATTCCGTCACCGGTCATCTTGCGGCGACGGCGGGATCTCGCCACCGGCGTTGCGCACGACCAGGTCGTCCTCCAGGCTGACGAAGAACACCGACCCGCCTGGGTCGCCCTGCCGGCCGGCGCGGCCGCGCAGCTGGTCGTCGACCCGGCTGCTCTCGTGTTGACCGGCGCCAATCACGTACAGCCCACCCAGTTCGGCGACCCGGTCCCAATCGGACTGGTCGCTGCCGCCGAGGCGGATGTCCACGCCCCGCCCGGCCATCTGAGTGGAGACCGTGACCGCGCCGTACTTTCCGGCCTCCGCGATGATCGCCGCTTCCTCGGCGTCGTTCTTCGCGTTGAGGACGACGCACGGTACGCCGGCGGCCTCCAAGCCGGCGGCCAGCTCCTCGGACGCCTTGACGTCGAGGGTGCCGATCAGCACCGGACGCCCCGCCTCGTGGGACTCCGCGACGAGCGCGATCAGCGCCTCGTCCTTCTCCGCGCGAGTCGCGTAGATCTGGTCCGACTCGTCCTCCCGGACGCACGGCGTGTTCGACGGGATCACCGCGACCTCGAGCTTGAAGTACTCCCGCAGCTGGTCGCCGACATGCACCGCGGTCGCGGTCATGCCACACAGAGTTCGATAGAGGCCGATGTAGGCCTGGATGGTGATGGTGCCGAGTACCTCGCCCTCGGCGCTCGGGTCGAGTCCCTCCTTCGCCTCCACAGCGGCGTGCAGGCCGTCGGGCCACCGGCGGCGTTGGGCGACCCGGCCCCGCATCTCATCGACCAGCTCCACTGTCCCGCTACGCACGATGTAGTCGACGTCGCGCTCGAGCAACGTGTGCGCGTGCAGGGCGACGTTCACGGCGGACAGGTCGGCCAGGTGCCGGTCGTCGTACAGGTTGATTCCGCCCAGCTTCGCCTCGACCGCCTTCAGGCCCTTTGCGGTCAGGGCGACCGTACGGCCGTCCTCGGATGTCTCGTAGTCACGCCGGGCCACCAGACCCCGTACCACGGAATCCGCCGCGTGCACCGGGTCCTGCTCGCTCGGCACCGAGCCGGCCAGCACCATGGGAACGCGAGCCTCATCAATCAGGATGGAATCCGCCTCATCGACGATCGCGGTTGCCAGCCCTCGCTGCACCCGGTCGTCGATGTCGGTCACCAGTTGGTCGCGCAGGTAGTCGAAGCCCGCCTCATTCACCGACACGTAGGTGACGTCGCATTCGTAGGCGGCGCGCCTCTCGTCGTGGTTGTCGGCCTCGGTGACCGAACCAACGGTCAGCCCGAGCAGCTCGTACACCGGAGCCATCCAGCCAGCGTCGCGCCGCGCCAGGTAGTCGTTCACTGTGATCACGTGAACCGGCGCGTTTCCGAGGCGTACGTGCCCGTAGGCAGCGATGGCCGCCGCCAGCGTCTTGCCCTCACCGGTGGCCATCTCGGCCACGTGTCCGGACAGCATCGCCATGACACCGAGGAGCTGCACGTCGTACGGCCGCTCGCCCAGGGCTCGCCGGGCGGCCTCCCGGCCGATGGCACAAATATCCGCGAGGTCGTCGGCGTTGGCGGCCGCCTCGGTGAGGGCCGCGTCGTCGAGCGCCTGGAGGTCCGGCTCGCGCTCCTCGATCTCGGGGAGAAGCTCCTCGTACCGGTGAAGGCTCACCACCGTTCCCGGACGTTCCAGGAATCGGCGGGCCTTATTCTTCAGTCGCTGCGCCAGAGTCACGCGGCAAAGGTACCCGAGTTTCTCGGCCTCCCCGCGATCGGGCGTGCCCGCGGGCTGCCGGTCGTCACACCGCTTCAGCGACCATGTCCCGCCGGACATGATCGCGCCGAAATGTCCGCCTCAATCACATGATCGCCGCTGGTGGCCTCAATCACATGATCGCCGCTGGTGGGCGGCTAGGCGCATTCGCGGCAGATCTCGGAGCCGTCTCGCGCCACGACGCGCTGGCTGCGGTGATGTACGAGGAAGCAGCGCGAGCATCGGAACTCGTCGGCGCGCATCGGCACGACGGTTACCGTGAGCTCTTCGTCGGCCAGGTCGGCGCCAGGCAGTTCGAACGAGTCCGCGTCGCCCTCTTCAAGGTCCACCAGCGCACTCGCCGTCGTGCGCCGGGCCTTCAACTCCTCCAGGCTGTCGGAGTCCACATCGGCAACATTGCCTCGTGGCGCGTCGTAGTCGGTGGTGGTCGCCATTGGTGTCAGCTCCCGGGCTCGGTCTTGTTGGTGTAACGAACGCACACGACGACGGGTATGTTCCGCGCCCGACGCACTTTCTACCCGGAATCCGAATCGGAATGTGGGCGTTCCCGCGAACCGGTTGCGCGTGTCGCACCGACGGGGAACGGTGGAGCGAGAAGGCACCGAGCAGACGGGGGAGTCAACGCAAATGCTTTCTGTGACCGACAACGCCGCCACAGCGATCCGCGATATCACCGCCCAGGAGGCGGTACCACCGGGAGCTGGGTTGCGAATCGCCGCCGACGAGGGCGGCGGCTCACTCACGTTGAGCCTGGTGGCGCAGCCGTTCGACGGCGACCAGGTGCTCGACTCCGCGGGCGCCCGCCTCTTTCTCGACGCGGAAGCCGCGCTGCTCCTCGATGACAAGGAGCTCGATGTCACGGTCGACCCGGGCGGGGACGTACAGTTCGCCGTCGCCGACCAGCTCGACTACGGCACAACTGAGGAGTATTAGGGGGATAACTCGAATCCGATGGCCGGCGCCCGAGGGTGCCGGCCATCGTGTTGGACCGTCGATCGTTTGGACTGTCGATCGTTTGGACTGTCGATCGTTTGGACTGTCTACAGCGGACTTAAGCGCCCGCGTCCGGTGGCATGGGCTGCGGCGGCGGCTGACCGGGTTGCGGCGGCGGCCGGGTTGTCGGCCCCGCTTCGGCCGTCGCTGGCGTGCCCTTTGCCGGTCCTCGGCCGGTCAGCAGCAGCACCAGCCCGGCGATGAGCAGCACCGCGCCGACACCCACGAGGATCCACGGCAGCGTGGTGCCGTAGAGGCTCAGGTCGTTCTTCTTGTTGCTCGCATCATTGGCCGCGTCGGCGACGCTTTGTTGGGTGAACTTCGTGGCGACGTCGTAGACCGGTACGGCCGCGAGCACGATCCCGCCCGGCCCACCGATGCCAGCCTTGCGGATCTCCTCCCGATCGGTGTCGACCACGATGCCGGTCGTGGGTTCAACCCAGAAGGTCGTCGTTGCCTCGTAGGTGTAGCTCAACGGGATCGGGTTGGCCAGTCGAGGCAACGCCTGAGCCAGGGCCGCCTTCTGCTGGTCGGTCAGCGGGAGTACGGCGGAGAGCCCGCCGAGCACCGACTGGGGCAGAGCGGTGGGCAGATTCGCCAGCACGGCCTGGTCCTTGATCGGCGCGGCGTCGACCGTGGACGTGTAGACGTAGGTGTTGACGCCGCCCTTGTTCTCCTGCCTGTTGTAGGTGATGGGCGTGGTCGACTGGGTGTCGGCGACCCACCCGGTGTAGTCCTTCTGCTCGGACCCGATCGGGAAGGTGACGGTGAGCCCCTGGGCCGGCGTCACGTCCCAGTCCGAGGGGAAACCCGTGGTCGCCGCTTCAAGCGTCTTGCGGTTGACCGCGTACTTCGCGCTCGTCTGGCCGACGGACTGGCCGCCGGCCTTGAGCATACGATCGTCGGATACCTGGGCCACGTCGCCATCGGTGGCCAGGACCTTGACGGTGCGGTCAGCGGTCACCGGGACGTTGGCCGCAAGCGCGTTGCGGAAATCGCTCGCCGCCAGCGCCTGCGGGTTTAGTAGGACCTTCGCCGTGCCCTCGAAATGCCGGACGGTGTTCGTGTCGGCGGGCAGCTCCTTGCGTATGGGTACGACAACCCAGGCCAGGATCGCCGCCGCGGCTAGGCTCAGCACGCCGAGGACGGCGAGCGCGATACCCCACCCAGTCTTGGCACGCATGTCTCCCCCTTTGAGAAACCGCTGCGTGGGCGCATGGAATGGACTCTCAGAAGAGTCGGCTCACCCTATCCGCGATCGCCGGTCGGGGCGGCCACTTCGGCGCAGATCCCCCCGCGCAGCACGAAGGTCCGGGTCGTTTGGACCGTGGCGAGCATGCGCCGGTCATGAGTCACCAGCAGCATCGTGCCCGGGTAGGTGCCCAATGCGGATTCCAGCTGCTCGATGGCCGGCAGGTCGAGATGGTTCGTGGGCTCGTCCAGCACGAGAAGGTTGACGCCGCGTGCCTGCAGGAGTGCCAATGCGGCTCGGGTCCGCTCGCCCGGAGACAGCGTCGCCGCCGGCCGCAGGACGTGCGTCGCGCGAAGGCCGAACTTGGCCAGAACCGTGCGGGCGTCGGCCGGCATCAGCTGGGGCGCGGCCGCACGAAAAGCGTCTAGGAGCCCCTCCCGTCCGTGAAAGCTCGCCCGGGCCTGGTCCACCTCGCCGACCACCACGCCCGGACCAAGACTGCGGTCGCCCTCGTCGAGGGGGATCCGGCCGAGCAACGCGGCGAGCAGCGTGGACTTGCCCGAGCCGTTGTCCCCCACGATGGCCACCCGGTCGGCCCAGTCGATCTGCAGATTGACCGGACCCAGAGTGAAGTCGCCTCGTCGAACGACGGCGCGGCGCAGAGTCGCGACGACGGCGCCGGCCCGCGGCGCGGCGGCGATCTGCATGCGCAGTTCCCACTCCTTGCGGGGCTCCTCCACAACCACTAGCCGCTCGAGCAGCCGGTCGGTCTGAGCCGCCTTGGCTGCCTGCTTCTCACTCGACTCCGCCCGGAACCGCTTGCCGAACTTGTCGTTGTCGGGAGCCTTCCGCAGAGCGTTTCGGACTCCCTTGTCCATCCAGGCCCGCTGCATGCTGGCGCGGGCCTCCAGATCTGTCCTCGTCTGCGCATACTCCGCATAGGACTCACGAGCGTGACGGCGGGCCACCTCTCGTTCCTCCACATAGGACTGGTAGCCGCCCCCGTAGTGGTTCACCTGTTGCTGGCCGAGGTCCAGCTCGACAACCCGGGTCACGGTCCGGGTCAGGAACTCCCGGTCGTGGCTGACCAACACGGTTGCGGTGCGCAGCCCGGTGACGAACCGCTCCAAGCGGTCCAGTCCTTCCAGGTCGAGGTCGTTGGTCGGCTCGTCAAGGAGGAGGACGTCGTACCGGCTGAGCAGAAGTGAGGCCATTGCGACCCGGGCCGCCTGCCCGCCCGACAGCCCGCTCATCGGGTGGTCCAGGGCAACCTGAAGGCCGAGGTCCGCGGCGACGGCACCGATACGTTCGGCCAGGTCGGCGCCGCCCAGGGCGAGCCAGCGCTCGAGCGCGACGGAGTAGGCCTCATCCGCGCCCGACTGCCCGGCCCCAAGGGCCCTGGCCGCGAGGTCCATGCGGGTATGGGCCTGGGCCACACCGGTGCGCCGGCCGAGGTACTGCGCGACCGTCTCGCCCGACGGCCGCATGACCTCCTGCGGCAGGTGACCGACGGTCGCCGTCGCTGGGTTCACGACGACGGTGCCCCGCTCGGGTTGCTGAACCCCCGCGAGCAGCCGCAGCAGGGTCGATTTGCCGGCCCCGTTGGCCCCGACCAGGCCGACGACATCGCCGGGCGCCACCACCAGGTCGAGGTCGCGGAACAGCGGCCGATCACCGTGCCCTGCGGCAAGGCCCCGGGCGACGAGCGTGGCACTCATGAGGAGCCACCCTAGCGTCGGGCCGATTGCGGGATCACTCACATTCCACCGATTAGACCGACTAGACGGAGCAACCTACGGTACCGTAACCTACGGAAGCGTAGCCGCCGACAACCCGAGGAGGTCCGATGACGGTCGACCGTACGTCCACGACCGACCTGCTGTGCGAGCTGGAGCCGGTGGTGGAAACGAACCTCAACCGGCATTTTGCGACCGCGAAGGAATGGTTCCCGCACGAGTACGTCCCGTGGAGTGAAGGATCCAACTTCGACGGCCCGCTCGGGGGCCAAGCATGGGCGCCGGACCAGTCGCGTCTGCCCGAAGTCGCACGCACCTCGCTGATCGTCAACCTCCTCACCGAGGACAACCTGCCGAGCTACCACCACGAGATAGCCACGATGTTCGGTCGCGACGGCGCCTGGGGCAGCTGGGTCCACCGGTGGACCGCGGAGGAGGGACGGCACGGCATCGCGATCCGGGACTACCTGGTGGCCACGCGCTCCGTCGACCCGGTGGAGTTGGAACGGGCCCGGATGGCGCACATGTCGAATGGGTTCACGAACAGCTACGCCGACAAGTCGTCCCTGCACGGCATCGCGTACGTCTCGTTCCAGGAGCTGGCCACCCGCGTGTCGCACCGGAACACGGGCAGGATTTCCGGCGATCCGATCTGCGACCAACTGCTGGCGAAGGTGGCGGCCGACGAGAACCTGCACATGCTCTTCTACCGCAACCTTCTTGCGGCCGCGTTCGAGATCGCGCCCAACGAGGCGATGCGGGCCGTGACCGACGTGGTGACAAGCTTCCAGATGCCGGGCCATGGCATCGAGAACTTCGCCCGCAAGTCGGTGCAGATCGCCATGGCCGGCGTGTACGACCTACGGATCCACCACGACGAAGTGGTGACTCCGGTGCTGCGCAACGTTCGTGCGCTCGAGACCACCGGCTTGTCCGGCGACGGGGACAAGGCCCGCGATGAACTGGTCAGGTTCATGTCCGAACTGGACCGGGCGGCGACCCGGTTCGTCGAGCGTCGCGACGCCGTGAACGCGCGCAAGGCGCGTTGATCTTCACATCATTGATCTTCACACCGTTGATCTTCACACCATCCACACACGACGGACCGGACCCGCGCACATCTCCGTTTTAGCGTGGCTGTATGCGCGTGAAGATGATCCTCCCCGCACTGACCGAGGCCAGGAGCCCGTTCTTCCGGCCCATCAAGTACTCACTCTTCCCGCCGCTGGGCCTGGCGACCCTGGCCGCGTACCTGCCCGCCGACGCGGACGTGACGATCCACGACGAGCACGTGCAGGTGTTGCGACTCGATGACGACCCAGTCCCCGATCTGGTGGCGATCCAGGTCTACATCACCTCGGCCCGACGCTCCTACGAGATCGCCGACCACTACCGTGCCCTGGGGTGCTGCGTGGCGCTTGGGGGGTTGCACGTGACCTCACTGCCGGATGAGGCCGCCGAGCACGCCGATGTCCTGTTTCTCGGCCCGGGCGAGGACAGCTGGCCGGACTTTCTCCGCGAGTTCGACCTTGCCGCCTGGCGCGTGGCCCGACACGTGCCGCGTGCTCGGTACGTCTCGAGCCAGCGCACCTTGGTCGGACTTCCGCCGGTACGGCGAGACCTGATCCAGCGACACCGCTATCTCGTGCCTAATTCGATCGTCGTTTCCCGCGGCTGCCCGCATCACTGCGACTTCTGTTACAAGGACGCCTTCTTCTCAGGCGGCAAGGGCTTCTACACCCAGACGGTGGACGCCGCCCTGGCCGAGATCGACCGGCTGCCTGGGCGACACCTGTACTTTCTTGACGATCACCTCTTCGGCAACCGTCGTTTCGCCTCGGCGCTCTTCGACGGCATGGCCGGCGGCGGCCGGCTGTGGCAGGCCGCTGGCACCGTCGATTCGGTGCTCGCGCCGGACTTGTTGGAACAGGCCGTACGGGCGGGGCTGCGCAGCCTCTTCGTCGGATTCGAGACCGTCAACAGCGACAACCTCGCGGCGCAACGCAAGCGCCAGAACGTTGGTCGGGACTATGCAGCCGTGGTCCGCCGGCTGCACGACGCCGGCGTCATGGTCAACGCGAGCTTCGTGTTCGGCATGGACGACGACGGCCCCGATGTCTTCGACCGCACGGTGGCCTGGGCGGTCGAGCAAGGGATCGAGACCGCGACCTTCCACATCATGACGCCCTATCCGGGGACCGCGCTGTACACCCGGATGGCCGATCAGGGCCGCATGCTGCACGCGGATTGGGATCGCTACGACACTCGGCACGTGGTCTTCCGGCCGCGACGGCTGACGGCCGAGCAACTGGAGGGCGGGTACTGGCGGGCGTACCGAGACTTCTACCGATGGTCGGCGATCTGGCGCGGAGCCTCCACAAAGGACCGTTTCGCCGACCGGCTACGGCACCTGGCCTATGCCGGTGGATGGAAGAAGTTCGAGCCGCTGTGGGATCTGGCTATCCGGTCCAGGCAGGTCCTTCGCGGTCTGCCTCTGCTTGAGACGGTGCTGTCAAGTTTCGGGAAGCGCGCGCCGTCGGGCGGCGAGGCTGACCAGGCCCTTGGGCGAGATCGGGGCCTACCCGAGCTTGCGGAGCAGGCCAGCTCGACGCTGTTCCAGGACGTCGATGAGGGCCTCCTGCTCCTCGGCAGCGGTGATCGCGGACGCACTCTCGGCCAGGTCCATCGGGCCGCCGGTGCGCTCCCCCACTTGGGCCCGTAGCTCTTCGGCCTGGCGGCGCAGCCCGGCGAGTTCTTCGTCCACCGCGCGCAGCTGCTCGCGTACGTCGTCCACCGCGCACCATCCTCCCGGCCGCCCCCATCACTACGGCCGCTCACCCGAGACGCTACACCGGGACCAATTGGCCTGAGCCTGCTCGGCCAAACCCGCCGGTCGACATCGCCGAGACGTCAATACTGGGGGCCATGAGCAGCGAGGCCGATGGGGGGCCGGGTTCCACCTCCTGGGATGACCTGATCGCTCGCCTACTCCGGATGCCGGAGACGCGTCAACCGGTGTACCGGGTCGACATCGGCAAGCTACTGAGCGCCGAGGCCCGTGAACTGTTGGTGGACGCGGCTCGGCGGGCGAGCGACCTGGGTGCGACGGACATCGACACCAATCACCTGCTGTGGGCGAGCATGCAGCGCCATGCTCTGCGTTCGCTGGTATTCAAGGCCGGCGCGGATCCGGACGCCTTGCTGGCTCAGCTGAACCGGGAGACTCGCCAGACCGACGCCGCACCACCGCGCCGCCCGGAGCAGGGGCTCACGCTGACGCCCGGCACGAAGCGCGCCTTGCTGCAGGCACACCAGATTTCCCGGGCCAGCGGGGCCTCCTACATCGGACCCGAGCATCTGCTCATGGCCATGTCGAACAACCCCGACTCTCCGGCCGGCCGGATGCTTGCCAAGAGCCGGGTCGCCCCCGACTCGCTGCAGAAGGCCAAGGAGGCGAATGCCGTGGCGACCGGTTCCAAGCGCAGCGAGACCGCGGCGCTCGACCAGTACGGGCACGACCTCACGGCGATGGCCAAAGACGGAAAACTCGAGCCTGTCGTCGGCCGGGAGGAGCAGATCGAGCAGGCGGTGGAAGTGCTGTCCCGCCGGACGAAGAACAATCCGGTCCTGATCGGCGAGGCCGGCGTCGGCAAGACCGCGATCGTCGAGGGCATCGCCGAGCGCATCGTCGAGGGAGACGTGCCGCAGACGTTGCAGGGCAAGCGCATTGTGCAGCTCGACCTCGGCGGGCTGGTGGCTGGCACCCGCTACCGGGGCGATTTCGAGGAGCGGGTGAAGAAGGTGCTCGACGAGGCCCGCGCCCACTCCGACGAACTGATCATTTTTCTGGACGAGGTGCATACTCTGGTCGGCGCCGGCTCCGGCGGATCCGAGGGCGGGATGGACGCGAGCAACATGCTCAAGCCCGCGCTCGCCCGGGGGGACGTGCACGTCATCGGTGCGACCACAGTGGACGAATACCGGCGCACCATCGAGCGCGACGGTGCTCTCTCTCGCCGGTTCCAACCGATCCTGGTTCCGGAGCCGAACGTCGACGACACGGTGGCGATCCTGCGCGGTCTTCGGGATGGGTACGAGGCACACCATCAGGTCCGGTTCACCGATGAGGCGTTGGTCGCGGCGGCGGGACTGTCAGATCGCTACATCGCCGACCGGTTTCTGCCGGACAAGGCGATCGACCTGGTCGACCTGGCCGGTGCCCGGGCTCGCCTGCGGCTCGGCGCACCGGAGGCCGGGCGGCGCGAGACCGAGCAGGAGCTTGAGGCGCTGCTCCGCGACAAGGAGCAGGCGGTAACCGACGAGCAGTACGAGCGGGCGACGGCGCTGCGTGATCGCATCGCCGAGGTCCGCGCACGGTTGGAAGGGACCGCCGCGGACGGGGACACGGGCGTGCCGGTCGTCGACGTCGCCGACATCGCCGAGGTGGTGTCTCGGGCCACGGGCATTCCGGTCAGTCAACTGACGGAGGAGGAGCGGGATCGACTGCTCAGACTTGAGTCCCAGCTAGAGAACCGGGTCATCGGCCAGGACGAAGCGGTCACCGCCGTCGCCGAGGCCGTGCGCCGCTCCCGGGCTGGCTTGGCCGATCCGAACCGACCGGTGGGCAGCTTCCTATTCCTCGGGCCAACCGGGGTCGGCAAAACGGAGTTGGCCCGAGCACTGGCCGAGACCCTCTTCGGCGATCAGGACCGGATGGTACGGCTGGACATGTCCGAGTACTCCGAACGGCACACGGTCAGCCGGCTGGTCGGCGCACCGCCGGGCTACATCGGGTACGGCGAGGCGGGCCAGTTGACCGAGGCCGTGCGGCGCCGCCCGTACGCGGTCGTGCTTCTCGACGAGATCGAGAAGGCACACCCGGACGTCTTCAACGTCCTGCTGCAGGTCCTCGATGACGGCCGGCTCACCGACAGTGAGGGACGGACCGTCTCGTTCCGCAACGCGGTGCTCATCATGACCAGCAACGTCGGCTCCGACCTGATCGGGAAGGGTCGGCAGACAATCGGATTCGGCGGCGACGAGGCCAGCGCCGGTGCCGGTGTCACGGATGCGTTGATGCGCGAGCTGCGCCAGGTGTTCCGGCCCGAGTTTCTCAACCGGATTGACGCGATCATCATGTTCCGCCAGCTGGAATCCGAGCACCTGCGCCAGATCGTGGAGCTGCTGCTGGAGCAGACGAAACGCCGCCTGCACGCCCAGGACGTCACGGTCGAGTTCACTCCCGCCGCCATCGACTGGATCGCCGAGCGCGGCTACGAGCCGGAGTTCGGCGCGCGTCCGATGCGCAGGGCGATCCAGCGCGACGTGGACAGCCGGCTATCCGGCCTGCTGCTCAGCGGTGACCTGCCACCGGGGGGACGAGCCACTGTGGACGCATCCGGCGAGGAGCTCATTGTCATCGTCGCGGTAACATCGTCCACATCGGACCGATCGCGCTAGCCGGCGCTGGCAAGGGCACGGCGGACTCGCTCGCCGAGGTTGGCCAGGCGGTGCACCGGCTCATTGCTGAACACAAGCCGCAGATAGCGGGCGGCGATCTCATCACCCCAGCCAGTCATCGGCGTCGCCGCCACCTTTTGGCGGAGCAGCCGGGCCGACAGGGCGGATGGCTCGACACCCAACGACCGACTCTCCAGGAGCATGGACCAGGCACCCGCCGGCCTCGTCACGGGAAGGCCGTCGAGCTGCTGGAGCATCTCGTCGCGGCGGCGCTGCCATTCCTGTACCGCGGCAAGAAGTCCATCGTCGGCGGCCGTTAGCGCGGCGAGCGCACCCAGCTGGCAGAAGCCACTGGCCACCAGTCCGTTGTACGTGTGCACGGTAGCCACACGGTGGGCCAGGCCGCCGGGGGCGACCACCCACCCAACCCGCCAGCCGATCATCCTTTGTTCCTGGGATACCGAGCCGATCGTGATCGTGCGCTCGCGCATACCCAAGGACGCGTTGTTGATGAAGATCGTGCGCGTCCGTTGACTGACGGCATCCCGGAGCGCACCTAGATCGAGCCGCCATTCGCCGGAGACAGCGGTCAGCCCGGCGAAGCGAGGCACCCCTCCGACCAGGCGCACCGATTGATCATGCCCGCATAGGTCGGGTCGGTCAGGATGACTTCGTCACCGGGTTCGACAACGGAGAACAACGCGTCGAGCATCGCATCGCCCTCGCCGCAGGTAATGACGATGTCGCGCCCGCCGTCGTAGGCGGGACCACCGCGGCGGCCGACGAAGGCGGCGACGGGCTTCCTTGAGATCGTCGCGCCCGCTGAAGGGCAGCCAGCTGTTGGCGTCGACAGTGCCCACGGCGGCCAGGGTCGCGTCGACCGCCTCGGGCGGCGGCGGCAGGTCGAGGTTCTCCAGTCGTAGTACATCCGGGTCGGCGCCGGCAGCGGTCGCGACCCTGTCGATGTGAAAGCCGGTGACAGAGGAGAGTCGGTTCGCGTGCTGCAGATCGGTCATGAGGTCATCGTTGGCACGGCCAGGTGGGACGGCGTCGTGGAGCCACCACGAGAATTGAGCTCACCGGGCGAGCGCGGCTGCGATCTCTCGTCGAGACTCAATGCCGAGCTTGCGAAACGCGTGGGTCAGGTGCGTTTCCAGCGTCCGTCGGGTGAGGAAAAGCGCTTGAGCAATCTCGGGGTTGGACTGACTGTCCAGGATGGATCGCCATGGCAGCGGCGCGCTGTGCGGAGTCCTGCCTTAGCCCGACGGCCGGCCGGGGAACGAGCCTCGTCGGCCGTTATGGCGTTGCTGTCGCGGGGTCGCTGGTCGATGCCGGCGACGTCGCCGCCGGGGTTGGTGACGCCGCCGCGGTCGGGGTCGGGGTCGGCGTCGCAGTCGGCGACGGAGCCGCACTCGTCGGGGGTGGCGTGGTAGGTGCCGGGGTCGTCGGCGCGGGAGTGGTGGGAGCCGGGGTCGTCGGCGCCGGAGCCGTCGCGGCGGGCGTGGTTGCGGCCGGAGCGGTTGTGGCCGGCGGCGGAACCTCGCTCGGACGCGCGGTCAGGCCCGGCACGGATCCGACTCCCTGGGGCGTCCCGCGTTGGACTGCCCGCGGCTGGGTGGCGCCCTGCGTCGAGGTGGCCGCAGATGGGGCCGCCGACGTTGTGGTCGCCGGGGCCGTGAGGCTGCTCATCGGGTCGTCCGTGATCGGGTCGACCGGTACCCGAGGCATGGCGCGGGACACCTCGTCCGTGGTCCGGACCGGCGTGTGCTGTGGGTCGTCCCCGCCGCCGGCGGTGACCAGGGCGATGCTCAAACCGGAGCCCGAGAGGATGACAGCGGTCAGGACACGGAATGCGAGCCTCCGACCGGGTTCGTCGCGGCGGTGAGAGCGGATCACACGGTCTCCCTGGGGAGGCTTGTGGATCTTTGAGTCTGGACCGGCATGAGGGTGTCGCCGGGCAAGAGACGGAAGATCTCAGTTACGGGGGGTCGCGAGGTGGCGCACTGCCACCAAACCCTTCCTGGATTGGGCGCATCGGCCAAATCGTGAGCAATATGAGTGTCGGGGATCACAGCCATACATCTCAGGCGTGACCTAGCCCGGCGAATTGCTTTTATCCGATATGTACGGCATTAGTCTCATCAGGCCGCTATCGTCGCAGTTAACCTGGCCACGCGGCTCGCTCGCGCGTGGCTGACGAGGCCGGCCGAAGGGGAGTGAATCGGATGGGATCCGGGGTGCCCGCCTCCGCACCGTCCGCAGCGGAACCGCCGCGGTCATGGACCTTTGATGAAGGCGAGTCGTGGGGCGTCACTGGGGAACCGACCGCAGACCTGAGTCCCGGCGCGGCGGCCGGCGCATCGACCACAGAGGCTCGGGTCGACGAGCAGTCATCGACCGACCCGTCCTGGACGGACCTGTCCGGGACCGAGTCGGCATCGAGTTCCACGGCCGCCCCGGCCGCCGCCCTCCTCGACGTACCGGCGAAGGAATCAAAATCGTCCGCCCAAATCCCGCACACGACCGTGGCACACCCCGCTCGGATCGTGCTCGGCATGGCCAGCCTCGCCGCCGATCGACTGCGTGGTGGCATGTCGGCCCGCAATGCCTTCGTCACGGGCGTCGGACTGCTGCAGGAGGCCGCCTCCGGAATTCGCGATTTCGGCCAGCGGGTGATCGAACCGGCATCGCGGGTCGCGGCCGACCGCGTCGACCGGGCGATCGAGCGTGCGGCCGAGTTGCCCGGGGCGGCGATCCCCGCCCGCTCGATCGCCCTGTCCCGGGCGAGGCTAGCCCGGGTCATGACGAAGGCCCGCAGCCGTGGCCAGGCGACCGTTGCCGCCGGGCGCGCGGACGCCCAGGCGTTCGTGAATTCGAGCGTGGCCGAGACACTGACCTGGGCCCAGGCGAAGGCGGTGCCTCAGATCGTCGACGGCTTGGTGCCGCACCTCGTTGACGAGGTGGTGCCCCGCATCCTCGAAGGGGCGCTCCCGGAGATCCGGGCCAAGCTCCTGCCGGCCGTGATCGACGACCTGGCCGAAAGCCCGCAGGTTCGTGACCTGATGTCGGAGCAGGGCCGAGGGGTAGTCGGCGACGCGGCCGAACATCTGCGTACCACCACCGCGTCCGCGGACGATCGGGTTGAGTCCGCTTTCCGGCGGCTGGTCAAGGGCGGCGCGACGCCGGAGAGTACGACTGACCACGATGGACGGACGGCCACCGAGTCGCCCCGGCCGACCGAGGGCGGATGATCGCTGAACCAATTCCGACGGCGCTGCCTCACCGCGCGTACGCCGGTCTCGTCTCCCGCCTCGCCGCCCTGGCTATCGACGTCAGCCTCGTCGCGCTGGCTGCTGCCGGCACGCGCCTGCTGCCGCCTGCCATCTGGCAAGAGATCTTCGCGAGGCCAACACCCGACTGGCTCACGATGGCGTCAGCGTTCGCGGCCGCACTCGTACCGTGGCTTTACTTCACGGCCTCCTGGTGGTTGGCGAACCAGACTGTCGGCGACCTCATCGTCGGCATCGCCGTGGTGCGGCGCGACGGTGGGGAGCTGTCACTGTTGCATGCCGCGCTGCGGGCGGCGATCGGACTGCTGCTTGCTCCATTGTGGTTGGTCGGGATGCTCAGCCGTACTGTGGGATGACAGGCGCCGCGCCTGGCACGACAGGGTGTTCCGCACCGAGGTGCGCTACGCGACGAGAGGACGGGTGCCAGCCTAGCGTCACGGGCTCAGTCCCACAGCAGGCCATGCCGGCGGGCCTGGCGCACGGCGTCGCGCCGGCTGCCGACGTCGAGCTTTCGATAGATGTGGCGCAGGTGCGACTTCACGGTGTTCGGGGACACCGACAGTTCCCGCGCGATGTCGTTCATCGTGAGCAGCGTCGGCAGGTACCGCAACACCACCGTCTCGCGGGTGGTGATCGGTTCGGGCAACGACGCGGCACGGTCGAGCCGCGGGCGATTGTGTTGGACCGGTTGCGGGAACGACTGCGCACGCCGGTCCCGTCCCTGCACGCGTGGGAGGCGAGTGACGAAGTCAGGATGTACCCCGAGCAGGTCGCGGTGCCGATCGAGCAGGGCGGTGGCGCTGGGGGAAAGGAAGGGCGCCATGACGCCGTCCGGTGCCGCTGCGGCCAGCGCCTCGGCGAGTGCGATGCCGACCGTGCCATCGTGGCCCTGCGCATCCGCCGCGAGCGCGCTTACCAACCAGGCCTCCACGCGCATCCAGGAACCGATGTGCGGCCACTCGTGGATCGGGGCGAGCAGGCTCGCCGCCCGGGCCGGCGCGGAGCTGGCGAGGTAGGCACGGGCCGCCATCACTCGGGCGTGTGCCCCGAGGGGATCCTGTCGTCCGTACGACTGCTGGCTCAGCGCGGTCAACGCGTGCACCGGGCGCGACGCCGCGAGATGAACCTCCGCCTCGGCCAAGGCTACCCAGTCCCGCACCAGGCGAGGCGAGTCCGCCGTGTTCTTCGGATCGGGCAGCAGACCGCGGGCCCGGCCAAGGTCGGCGTCGGCCGCCGCCAACCGAGCGAGTCCAGCCAGGTACATCAGCCGGCTTGGTCCCTCGGCGGGATCGTCCACTATGGTCGGTGATGGTGGGCGGTTCGACGGCGAACCCGACGTCAGCCAACCTCCGATTGCCAACACGAGCTCACAGTTGTCGCGCGAGCCACGGTCGAGTTCGGCGTGGCGGGCCGACGCGGCGTGAGCGAGCCCAACGGCCTCACCCAGCCGGCCATTGAGCAGGGCCCGCACGGACAGGCCGGCCTTCGCGTCAGCCGCCACCCGGCCGGTGTCGGCGGTCGCCGCATCCGTCAAGCACGTTTCGGCCTGCACCATGTCGCCGGTCCAGAGCGCGGCGAGTCCCCTACTCTCCATCGCCTTGGCCGACAGGACCCGCGATCCGGCCACCAACCCCGCAGGCGCGCGGTCAAGCAGCCGCAACACCCGGTCGGCCGACTCCCGCATGAGCGGCACGTTCGCGTGGCGACGCGCGATGACCAGGTTTGACATCTCCAGGGCCGTCCACAATGGCAGGTCGGGAGCGGCCAGGGTCGGCGACAGTCGCTCGAGCAGCAGGGCGCCAAAGGCGCCCACACCCTTCACGTCGTCGCGCCCGGCCGCTACGACGGCGAGCGCGGCCGCCATGACCGGGCTCTCGATCGCATCCACTGTGGATAGACGGTCCCCGGCATCGGACAGTCCAGAGCTTCGCGTCCCGAGCAGGAGTGGCGAGGCGAACCGGACCACGAGGCTGGCCGCCTCGGGCCAATCTTCGGCTGCCAGGGATTGGCGCAGAGCTTCAGGCGCGGCGCCGCGGTTGGCGAGCCAGCGTGACGCGGCCGACCGCAGGCCGGGTAATTCAGCCCCAATCGTCAATGTGGCTTCGCGCTCCCGGAACTGCTGGACTGGCGCTCGGCATCGGAACCATTCCGCCTCACGGTGCGGCGGATCCAGCCCTGTTGGCGCCTCCGTCGAGACGAGGATGCCATCGCCGTGCAGCTGATCCAGCAGACGGTACGAGTCGGGTTGGCCGGCAATCTCGACGCCCAGGTCGGCGCAGAAAGCCTCCACCACGCTGGTCCGGACGAGAAAGTCCCGAACCAGCGGAGGTTGCGCGCCAACAACCTCCGTGCGGATGAAGTCACGCCACACCCGCTCGACGTGCCGGTCCATCGTCATCGCGGCGAGGCAGACCAATGCGGCCCAACCCTCGGTCTGCGTAAGAACCGCCTGGGCCTGTGCATCAGCCAGAAAACGACCGTGCATCTGCCACAGCCGACCCGCCTCCGCCGTGGTGAATGCGAGCTCGTCGGATTCGACCTCGACCAGTTCCCCGGCGAGCCTCCATCTACTCAACGGCAACGCCGGCGTGCCGCGGCCGCTGATGACCAACCGCACGCCAGGTAGGTGGAGCAACGCCTCGATGACGTCGATCGCCGGACCCGCACGCAGGCACTCGAACCGGTCGAGAATCAGCGTGATCGGCCCCGGGCTTCCGGCGAGGACGGCCGCCAGTTGCGTGACGCGTTCGACGCGACCCGCGGGCAGGGCAACCACGCCGGGCCGGTCGGGATCCGGCCGGGACCGCCGTACCGCGGCGTTGATGACTGCCCACAGCCGCAACGCGTCGTTGTCGGCATCGTCGAGCGTCACCCAGCCCAGCGGTCGGTCCGCGGCGCGTGCCCACTGCGCGAGTAGGACGGTCTTGCCACTTCCCGCGGGTCCACGGACGACGGTCAGCCGATGTGCCACCGCCTCATCGAGTCGAGCCAGCAGCCGCGGCCGCTCGATCGCCATCGGCGGCACACTTGGCAACGCACACTTGCCGGATACCCACCGCCCGCTCGTGTGCGTGGAGTCGCTGCCCAGCCGCCGCGCGCCTTGCGCCATCGCCGTCCCCCGATGCATCTCGGACACGAGCGTACGAAGGAACGGAGGCCCCTGTGCCTCGGTCCGCGAATTGAACGCGGGCCTTTCACCCGTTGCGGGTGATGGACGCGAGCCCGGGATGCGGCGTGATGGACGGCAGGCACGCGCGGTGTGCCGGCGGGCACGGAACGCCGCGGCCCGCGCTGGAAGGAGCGACGAAGATGTCAACGTTGGTAGCCATCGGGTACCCCGACGAGACCACGGCCGCGCAGGCGGCAGCGGAGGCCGAGCGGCTCAGCAAGGATCTGATCATCGAGCCGGATGCGATCGCGACGATCGTGCACGACCGGTCCGGGAAATTCCGGGTGAGTACCAATCACCACGCGGTCGGCGGCGGAGCGATGTGGGGCATGTTCTGGGGTGGCCTGTTCGGGCTGCTGTTCTTCATCCCATTCTTCGGCATGGCCGTCGGCGCTGGGCTCGGCGCGCTGATGGGAAAGGTAGAGAAGTCGGGTATCGACAAACAGTTCCAGGACCAGGTGCGCGACATGCTCCAGCCGGGCTCGTCGGCGCTGTTCATCGTCGCGGAGAAGGTCACGCCCGACAAGGCGATCGACGCGCTCAGCAAGTACGGCGGAACCGTCCTGAAGTCGTCACTGTCGAAGGCGGCCGAGAAGAACCTCCAAGACGCGTTGCACGGCCAGCCTGTCGCCGGCTGACGTTCGACGTTCTTTCCCACGAATGACGTCGCCTGACGCGAGCGCCGCGCCGGCCACATCTGACCCCGCGACGCTGCTGCGCTCCCGCGAGTACCTCCGGTTGTTGGTACTCGCGGCGGCGTTGGGCCTGCCAATCTCGGCCGCCGCCTATGGCTACCTGACCCTGATCCACTACGTCGAGGAATGGGTCTACACCGACCTGCCGCACGGGCTCGGCCTGGATCCCGTACCGTCCTGGTGGTCCGTTCCGTTGCTCGCGCTGGCGGGAGTGATCGTCGGGCTATGCATCTCGCGGCTGCCCGGGCGCGGCGGCCACCCGCCGGCCCACGGCTTTCAAGCCGGCGCTGTGACCACGGGGCCCGAGCTGCCCGGCGTTGCCCTCGCCGCACTCGCCGGTCTCGGTCTCGGTGTCGTGCTCGGACCGGAGGCGCCGCTCATCGCGCTTGGCGGCGGCCTGGCCGCCCTTGCTCTGCGCCTGGGCCGCAGGAACCAACCCGAGCAGGTAGTAAAGCTCGTCGCCGCGGTCGGCAGCCTCGCCGCGGTCGCCACTTTGCTTGGCTCACCGATCGTCGGCGCTTTCCTTTTGCTCGAGGCCATGGGCCTGGGCGGAGCGATGGTCGGCCTGGTGCTCATCCCCGGCCTGCTCGCGGCCGGTATCGGCTCACTCATATTCCTCGGTCTGGGTGCGTGGACCGGGCTCGGCCCGCTCTCGCTCGCCATTCCCGACCTGCCGCCGTTCGGCTCACCGGACCTGGCCCAGTTCGGCTACGCCATCGGAATCGGAGTGGCCGGTGCCCTCGTCGGGACTGGTATCCGCCGGCTCGCCCTGCTGATCGAGCCGATCGCGGCCCGGCAGGTCATGGTGCTCACCCCGCTGCTGGGTGTTGTGATCGGCCTGCTCGCGTTCGGCTACGCGGAAGCGACGGGACACTCCACATCGGACGTTCTCTTCTCCGGCCAATCGGCGCTCACCCCCTTGCTGCAGCAGAGCGCCAGCTACTCCGTGGGCACGCTTCTGCTGGTTATCCTGTGCAAGGGCCTCGGCTACAGCGCCGCCCTCGGCAGCTTCCGCGGTGGCCCGATCTTCCCGTCGATGTACATCGGCGCGGCCGGCGGGGTGCTGCTTTCGCACCTGCCCGGACTGCCCATGGTGGCCGGCGCCGCCATGGGAATCGTCGCGGTGTGTATAACCATGCTGCGCCTGCCGCTGACCTCGGTCATGTTGACGACGCTGTTCCTCGGCACTGACGGGATCAGGGTCATGCCACTGGTGATCGTGGCTGGCGTGGTGGCGTTTGTCGTTTCAACGCGCCTGAGTCCCGCGCCGGCCGGCCCCTCGGGATGAGCGGGTTACTAGGACGGCGAGAACCACGGTGGCCGCCAGCAGTGGCGCTACTCGTGCTGGTGTTGTTGCCGGCGGTAGCGCCGCAGCGCCTTACTCTCGGCCCGCGGTGGCTGATTCCCGTGGTCGGCTCGGTGTTCCTCATCGTGCTGATCGCGGTCAACCCGGTCCAGGACTCGAGCGCGGTGGCCGTGGCCCGAGTGCTGACGGTCGTCCTGACCGTCCTACTCCTTCTGGCCGCGGGCTGGATGACCGCGCGGCTCACCCTCGACCTGATCAAAGGCGGCCCGAGCACCGCGAACGGCACGGTGCTCCTAGAGTCGGGCGCGCTCGTCTGGGTCAACAACGTCATCCTCTTCGGCCTGCTCTATTGGGAGCTCGACTCAGGCGGTCCGGCGGCCCGGACCCGGGTTCAGCGACCCATGCCCGGACTCGCCTTCCCGCAGCACATGAACCCACAGGTCGCACCGGCCGGCTGGCGGCCGATCTTCGGCGACTACCTCTACCTGGGACTGACCAACGCGCTCGCCTTCAGCCCGACCGACGTCATGCCCCTGGCACCATGGGCGAAGACCATCATGGGTGTGCAGTCGCTGATATCGTTTGTCGTGGTGGGCCTGGTCATCGCCCGTGCGGTCAACATCCTCACGTAGATCCCGGGTTTTCAGCCGCGGCCATGAGGACCAGGGTGTCACCGGCACTCGAGCAGGGGCGCCGCGGCGAGGGCCGCCAGCACGCACGTGATCGGTACGCCGAGGCCGATCAGCCGGACAACGATCCGCCGCGACCTCAACTTGCTGAGATCAAGGCCGAGTCCGGCATCGTAGAGGATCACCGCGACCGCGAGTGACACCAGCGGCTGGAACGCTGGGCCGAGGGCAGATTCGGGTTCACCACATCGGTGAGCGCTCCCGCCAGGAAGCCCGCCGGTAGGAGCACGATGAGGGCCGGGATGTGCAGCCTTCGGGCAACGATCTGTGATCCGACGGCCAGCACCAGGATGAGGCCTATTCCCAGGAAGATGTCGTCGCTGCTCATCCGTGGCTGGACTCGGTCCGGGCAACAGCTTCTCGGGTAACCCGCTGGCGGAACACGTGATAGGTCCACGCCTGGTAGACCAACACCCCCGGAAAGAGCACCACCGTGACGATCGTCAAGACCTTAAGCGCATACGGGGCCGATGCCGTGTTGGCAATCGTGAGATCGTTCGCTGAGCCCAATGTGGACACCATGACGCGGGGATAGAGATCGGCGAAGATATTAAGCACGACCGTACCCATCGTGACCGCCGTAGCGGTGAACGCCCAGCCGTCCCGGTCCACGCGGATCAGCCAAACCGTCGCGAGCACGGCCAAGATCGCGACCAATTCCAGGAATGTGAGAAGAAAGCCCTGGTCGGTGAGGACGTGGGTCCAGATCACATACGCGATCACCGCAGCCGCGGCGATCGGGCCCGTCCAACGGGCGACCCGGATCGCCCGGGCCCGAATGTCATCGGTGGTTTTGATTGCGAGGAACGTCGCGCCGTGTACGAGGCAGATCAGCACGAACGTCACTCCACCGAGGACAGAGTAGACGGAGAACAGATCCCAGACGCTACCGACGAAGTTCTGGTTGGCGTCGATAGGCAGGCCATGCACCAGATCAGACAGTGCGATCCCGACGAGCAACGGCGTCAACGCACTTCCAAAGAGAAGGGCGGCGTCCCAGCCACGACGCCACCTGGCGCTGTCGCGCTTGTTGCGGAACTCGAACGTGACGCCGCGCAGGATAAGCCCCACGAGCATCAGCACCAGCGCCAAGTACAGACTGGAGAACAGCGTGGCGTACCAGCCGGGGAAGGCCGCGAACATGCCCGCCGCGGCGACGACCAGCCACACCTCGTTGCCATCCCAGACCGGCCCGATCGTCGCGATGGCGACCCGCTTGCCGACCTCGTCCTTGCCGACGACGCCGTGCAGCATGCCGACTCCGAAGTCGAATCCCTCCAACACCATGAACCCTGCCCACAGTGTCGCGATGACGATGAACCAGAACGTGGTCATCTGGCGCCTCAATAGGTCAGCTCAGGGACGTCTTCGTCGACGCCTTCGGATGGCGTGATGGACCTGCGCGCATAACGGGACATCAGCCACCAGTCGACGACCGCGAGAGCGCCGTACAGAACAGAAAAACGATGATGCTCGTCACGAGGTTCGTCGTGGTCACGGATGGGGAAACCGCGTCATGGGTCAGCTGCAGACCCTGCACGATCCACGGCTGCCGGCCGTTCTCGGTGAGCATCCAGCCGGCCGTGTTGAGGATGAACGGCACCGGGATCGCCCAGATCGCCAGCCACAGGTACCAGCGCGACGGGATGAGCCTGCGCCGCGCCATCAGGTAGGCCCCGAGGAGCGCAAGCCCGAACACCAGCGCTCCGCCGTATGCCATCACCCGCATCGACCAGTACTGGACGAACACGTTCGGGATGTAGTACCCCGGCCCGTACTGCTGCTCGTACTGCGCCTGCAGTTCGTTGAGCCCGACCACCTGTCCGTTCCACGAGTCGGTTGACAGCAACGAGAGCAGGTGCGGCACCTGGATGATCTTTCGTTGGTGTCTGGTCGTTGTTGCCGCCGCCGATCTGGAACAGCGAGAACGAGCAGGGTCCGCAGGTCTCCCACTGAGCCTCCGCTGCGGCGATCTTCATGGGCTGGTACTTGGTCTCAACAACGCCCAGGTGACTGCCGACCAAGAGCGCGAACAAGGACGCGGGCACCAGCACGATGAGCGCCAGCCGCGCCGACCGCTCGAATACCTCGGTGCTCGAGCGCCGGCGCAGGTGCCAGGCCGAGACGCCGAGCATCACCACCGACGCTGTCACCAGCGCCGCCAGCAGCACGTGGATATATGCCCAGATGAAGACCGTGTTGGTGAGCACCGCCCAGATGTCGTTGAGCTGGGCCCGACCAGTGGATGGGTTCATCTCGTAGCCCACAGGTCGCTGCATCCAGGAGTTGGCCGCCATGATGAACGCGGCGGACAGTGAGGCCCCGACAGCGACCGCCCAGATCGTCACCAGGTGGACCCGGCGAGGCAGTCGGCCCCAGCCGAAGAGCCACAGGCCGAGGAAGACCGACTCCAGGAAGAAGGCGGCCAACCCCTCCATCGCGAGCGGGGCACCGAACACGTCGCCGACGAAGCGCGAGTACACCGACCAGTTCATGCCGAACTGGAACTCCTGCACCAGTCCCGGTGACCACGCCAACGGCGACGTTGATCACGAGCAGCACGCCGAAAAATCGCGTCAGCCGCAGGTACTCCTCCCGCCCGCGTGCGGTGCCACGAGGTCTGCAGCAGCGCGGTGAGGAAGGCGAGGCCGATCGTCAACGGGACGAACAGGAAGTGGTAGATCGACGTCATTCCGAACTGGAAGCGCGCGAGATCTACGGACGACATGTGGTCATGCAACCGATGTGGGGCGGTCCGGACATCATCCGCGGCGGGTGAGATGGCCCGACGCCGGCCGGCACCAAGTGCCTCAACGCTAACGGTGGTCACTCATAGCACATCCGACCACCAGTGCCGTCGCGCGCACAGTCACTCATCCCGGATTCGGCCACATCAGCGGTACAAGCGGGCAAGCATTATCGCAGGTGTTCGCGTCGGGCCGGGGGTCAGGGCAATGGTGAACAGTTCCGAGACCACGCGTGTCCTCGTGGTCGGCGGCGGATTCGCGGGCGTGGGTACGGCGAGACGGCTCGCCAGCGAACCAGGTGTCCGAGGTGACGTTGCTGGATCAGGACGGATTCCACCAGTTCCAGCCGCTGCTCTACCAGGTGGCCACGGCGGAGCTGACGCCGATGGACGTGCGATTCGACCTGAGCGAGACCTTCTCGGCACACGACAATGTGGAGGTCGTCGCGGCCGAGGTCGACAGCGGCCGATCCGGAGCGTCGCTCGGTCACCCTCAGGCAGCGGCGAGGAGATCGCCGGCGATGTTCTCGTCCTCGCCGCCGGCACCAAGCCCAATTTCTTCGGCGTGCCTGGTGCGCAGGAGAATGCGTATCCGCTCTACTCGGTCGAGGACGCCAGTCGGGCACTGCATCGGCTGCTGCGCCTGTTCGAGGACGCCGCCGCGAAGCCCGAGCTGCTCGACGCCGGCGCGCTGACCTTCGTCGTGGTCGGTGGCGGTCCGACCGGGGTGGAGACCGCCGGAGCGCTCGCGCGAGCTCGTCCATGACGTGCTGCCCCATCGGTATCCCCAGCTACCGCCAGGAGCGGCGCGAGTCATCCTGGTCGATGTCGGCCACAACCTGCTGTCGCAGTTCTCCGACCGGGCGCATGGCTACGCCGCTCAGCAGCTGCGTCGGCGGGGAGTCGAGCTGCGGCTCGGTGTCTCGGTGCAGGAGGTCGGCGACGATCATGTGAAGCTCAGCGACGACACCATCATCCGGACCCACCTCGTCGTCTGGGGCGGCGGCGTGAGCGCGGCCGACGTGGCCGGTGCGGTAGGCGTGGTCCAGGGGCGGGGCGGGCGCCTCGCGGTTAACCCTGACCTGACCTGCCGGGTCTGCCGCACGTCTACGCGGTCGGCGACGTGGCCGCGATCCCGTACGGGGACGAGATCGGCGCTGCCTCAGCTCGGCAGCGTCGCGCAACAGTCCGGCCGATGGGCCGCGCAGAACATCTTGGCTGGCATCGAGGGCCTGCCGGCGGCGCCCTTCCACTACCGGGACAAGGGAATCATGGCCATGATCGGCCGCAAGGCCGCCGTGGCCGAGATCGGCGAGCACCGCCACGAGCTGCATGGCCGGATCGCCTTCGCCGCCTGGCTCGGTGTGCATGCGGAGCTGCTGGCGAACATCGGGCGCCGAGCTCAACGCCTTCCACGCATGGGCGGAGGACTTCTACGTGCGTCCACACCACCGGTCCGCCGAGCTGCTCGATCCATCCACTGTAGACAAACCACGCATCAACTGGAAGCGGGGGTCCTGATGGCACGGCAGACCGAGGCAGAGAAGACGGAGCCAGGCACCGGTGACGTGTTGGTGATCTTCGGCATCACCGGCGATCTGGCCAGGGTGATGACGTTCCATTCGCTGTACCGGCTGGAGAAGCGTGGTCTGCTCGGCTTGCCCGATCGTGGGAGTCGCCGTGGATCATTGGAGCGCGGATGACCTTCGCAAACACGCCAGTGAGTCCATCGAGGCGACGGGCGAGGCGGTCGACCCGGATGTCTTCGATCGGCTCGCCGCCCGGATGTCCTACCTACCAGGCGATTTCACGGATCCGGCCACGTACAAGAATCTCGCGAAGACGATCAAGGGCGCCGCGCTGCCCGTCTTCTACTTGGAGATACCGCCGTCACTGTTCGACACGGTGGTGCAGGGGCTGCATGAGGCGGGCTTGACCAAGGCCTGTCGGGTGGTGGTGGAAAAGCCGTTTGGGCATGACCTCGCCTCCGCCACGGCACTGGCCGACGATCTGCACCAATACATCGACGAGTCGCAGCTGTACCGGATCGACCACTTCCTCGGCAAGGCCGGCTTGGAGGAACTGCTCTACCTTCGCTTCGCCAACACCTTGCTCGAGCCAGTGTGGAATCGCCACCACGTCGAATCCGTGCAGATCACGATGGCCGAGAGCTTCGGCGTCGAGGGCCGCGGCCACTTCTACGATCCGGTTGGGGCGCTCCGCGACGTCTGCGTCAACCACCTGATGCAGCTGATCTCCGCGGGCGCGATGGAGCCCCCTGCCGGCATCGATCCGCGGGACGATCAAGAACCAACAGCTCGCGGTGTGGCAGGCGATGCCGCCCGCCGATCCGGCCCAATACGTCCGCGGGCAGTACGACGGCTATCTCGGTATTGACGGCGTGCGGCCGGACTCCACGACCGAGACGTACGCCGCGTTCCGGCTGGAGATCGACAACTGGCGGTGGTCTGGAGTGCCGTTCTTTATCCGTACCGGCAAGCGGATGCCGGCGACAGTAGACCGAGCTTCGAGCTGGTCTTCCAGCCGCCCGCCGCTACCTGGGCTGCGGCCCTTGGTCGATCGGCGGCCGGAGCGCGAACCAACTCGTCGTGCGGCTCGACCCGGCGGCCGGCCTACGCGCCCACATGAACGCCCGGGACGCAGAAAGCCCGCAACCGCGCGGATACTCCTTCGACCTGGAGATTGGCCGCGAGGGTGCGACGATGCCGACCCCGTACGAGGTGCTGCTCCACGCGGCGCTGCATCGGTCGACCGACCCGGTTCGCCCGGCAGGACGGCGTCGACGAGCAGTGGCGCGTCATGCAGCCGCTGGTCGACTCCCCACCAGCCGTGCAGCCCTACCGTCAAGACACCTGGGGACCGGACGGCGCCGACCGCCTGCTTGGCGGGCGCGGCCGTGGCAAGAGCCGTGGATCGCGTCATGACCGGCAACGTGAGTGCGTTCGATGTCATCATCATCGGCACCGGAGCAGGCGGCGGCACGCTCGCCCGCCGGCTCGCCCCGTCGGGCAAGCGGATCCTGCTGCTCGAACGAGGTGACTGGCTTCCCCGCGAGCCGAGCAACTGGAGCGCCGCCGACGTCTTCATCGACAACCGGTACATCTCGCCCGACACCTGGACCGATGCCGACGGTCGGCAGTTTCAGCCCCAGGTGCACTACTACGTGGGCGGGGCCACGAAAATGTACGGCGCGGCCCTGTACCGGTTGCGCCGGGAAGACTTCGGCGAGCTGCGCCACCACGACGGAATCTCGCCGGCCTGGCCGATTTCGTACGACGAGCTCGAGCCGTACTACACCCAAGCGGAGCAGCTGTACGAGGTGCACGGCATCCGTGGTGAGGACCCGACCGAGCCTCACGCCAACGCGCCCTACCCGTTCCCGCCGGTGTCGCACGAACCCCGCATCCAACAGCTCTCGGACGACCTTGCCCGAGCCGGCCTGCACCCGTTCCACGCACCGTGCGGCATCATGCTGCGCGAGAACAACATGCCGTACAGCGCGTGCGTCCGCTGCCCGACGTGCGACGGCTTTCCCTGCCTGGTCCACGCCAAGTCCGACGCGGAGGTGCAGGGCGTACGGCCGGCGTTGGAATTTCCGAACGTCACCCTGCTGACCCACGCCGAGGCGGTCCGGCTCGACACCAATCCGGCGGGAACCGCGATCACCGAGGTGGTAGTGGACCACGAGGGTCATCTGGAGCGCTACGCCGGCGATCTGATTGTGGTGTCCTGCGGCGCGGCGAATACGGCCAAGCTCCTGCTCGCCTCGGCCAACGAACGCCACCCCGCCGGGCTCGCCAACGGCTCCGACGAGGTCGGGCGCAACTACATGTATCACGCGAGCCAGGCCGTACTGGCGCTGTCGAAGGAACCGAACCCCACGGTCTTCCAGAAGACGTTGGGGCTCAACGACTTCTACTTTAGGGGCCCGGACTTCGAGTACCCCATGGGCAACATCCAGATGATCGGCAAGTCCCAGTCCGACATGTACCGCGGCGAAAAGCCCTTGGAGACCCGACTCGCGCCGACCTGGGCACTGCGAGACGTTGCCGGACACGCAGTCGACTTCTGGCTGTCCACAGAGGACCTACCGCGGTCCGACAACCGGGTGACCCTGACCAAGTCCGGCACGATCCGGCTCAAGTACACACCGAGCAATCCGACCGCCGCCAATCGCCTCTACCATCAGCTCAAGTCGATGCTGAGCAGGCTTGGGATGCACCCGGACCACCTGATCCACCGGTTCGCGTACATGAAGAGCGACATCCCGATCGCCGGTGTAGCGCACCAGGTCGGCACATGTCGGTTCGGGACCGATCCGGCCACGTCGGTGCTCAACACCGACTGCCGTGCCCACGAGCTGGACAACCTCTATGTCGTCGACACGAGCTTCTTCCCCAGCATCGGGGCGGTGAACCCGGCGCTGACCGCGATGGCCAACGCCCTGCGCGTCGGCGACCACCTGCTGCAGCGGATGGGCGCCGCCGCGCCCGCGACCACCGTCACGCCACCGTTAGGGAGGTCCTCATGACCGACGCCACCACGCAGTTCTTCGACCGCCTGGGTAGCGAGCAACAGCCCTTGCTGACCCAGGTCGTCGGTACCATCCGGTTCGACCTCGATGATCGCGGTACCACCAAGCACTGGTACATCGACATCGACAAGGGCAAGGTCGACGTCTCGCACAAGGACGTACCGGCCGATGCGGTCATCCGGACGCACCGACCGCTGTTCGAACGCGCAATCATCGGGGAGGCGAACGCGATGGCCGCCACGCTGCGGGGGCAGTTCGGCGTCGAGGGCGACCCGAAGCTCGTCGTGGCCTTCCAGCGTTTGCTTCCTGGCCCGCCGCGCACCGTCGCGAGCACCGGCACGAAGGGATCGGCCCGATGAGCGAGAGCCAGGTCAGAATTCTCGACGGCAACACGTTTGTGGTCAGCGACAATCGCGGCGACATCGACGCCAGTCCGGCCGATACCACCGGCCTGTTCTCCTACGACACGCGGTTCCTGTCGAAGTGGGTGCTCACGATCGACGGCAACCGCCTCAACCCGCTCTCCGTCGACGATCTGCAGTACTTCGAGACCCGGTTCTTCCTGGTGCCCGGGACCGGAACGATCTACGTGAACGCCACCCTCTCGGTGATCCGGCAACGCGCCGTCGGTGGGGGCTTCCACGAGGAACTCACGATCCTCAACCACGACGGGAAGCCGGTCGACCTCAGCGTGCGGATCGAGGCCGACAGTGACTTCGCCGACCTGTTCGAGGTCAAGGACCAGATGGGCAAGAAGGGCAAGTACTACCACCGCGTCAACGGCACCCATCTGCTGATCGGGTACGAACGGGAGACCTACCGCCGCGAAACCCTGATCAGTTCGTCGGCTCCGGCCACATTCGACGAGGGCGGGCTCTCCTTCACCGTCCACATTGAACCCCACGGGGAATGGACCACCGACCTGGACGTCGTCACCGCGGTGCTCAGCTGGGGAGAACGGCACACAGAGCCCAAGTATCGCCGGGTCGACACCGAAAGCCGGCCCATGGCCCAGAATCTGCAGAAGTGGCTCGACGACGCACCGACGTTGGAGACCACCGAGGAGGAACTGAAGGCGACCTATCGACGGAGCCTGACCGACCTGGCCGCGCTGCGGTTCTCTCCACCGATTGCCGCTGGTGGGAACATGCCCGCCGCGGGCCTGCCCTGGTTCATGGCGATCTTCGGTCGGGACAGCATCTTTACCAGCCTGCAGGCCCTGGCGTGCACATCGGAACTTGCGGAGACGACGCTGCAGACGTTGGGCAGCTGGCAGGGCAGTCGGGTCGACGACTTCCGTGAGGAGGAGCCGGGCCGGATCCTGCACGAGATGCGCTACGGAGAGACGGCCGCGTTCGAGGAGCAGCCACACTCGCCGTACTACGGCAACGCCGACGCGACCCCGCTCTACGTCGTGCTCCTCGACGAGTACGAACGCTGGACCGGCGACCGCAAGCTGGTCCTGGCGTGTGAGCCGCAAGCCCGGCAGGCGCTGGCTTGGATCGACGACTATGCCGACCGCCAGGGCAACGGCTACATCTCATACCGAGCGCACCAATGAGCAGACCGGACTGGAGAACCAGTGCTGGAAAGACTCCTGGGACTCCATCTCCTACCACGATGGACGGCTACCCGGCTTCCCGCGGGCTACCTGTGAACTCCAGGGTTACGCCTACGACGCGAAGGTCCGCGGTGCCCGCCTGGCCCGGACCGTATGGAACGACCCGGACTACGCGGAGACCTTGGAACGGCAGGCGGTGGCCCTCAAGCGCCGCTTCAACAAGGACTTCTGGGTGGAGGATGGCCAGTTCTTCGCGGTCGCCCTCGACGAAGACGGGTCCAAGGTGGACTCGCTGACATCCAACATCGGTCACCTGCTCTGGAGCGGGATCGTCGAGAAGTCGAAAGCGAAGGCGCTGGTACGGCATCTCATGGGGCCGAAACTCTTCTCGGGATGGGGCGTGCGCACGCTCGCGGACGGTGAGTCCCGGTTCAACCCGATCGGATACCACACGGGCGCCGTGTGGCCGTTCGACAACTCGATCATCGCGTGGGGGTTGCGCCGGTACGGTTTCAAGGCGGAGGCAGCTCGGATCGCGGCCGGAATCCTGGATGCGGCCGAATTCTTCGCCGGCCGCCTGCCCGAGGCGTTCGCCGGCTACGAGCGGTCGTACACGCACTACCCGGTCGAGTACCCGACCGCGTGTAGTCCGCAAGCCTGGTCGACGGGAACGCCACTGTTGCTGCTGCGGACGATGCTCGGTCTGGAGCCGAGCGGTGAGCACCTGATCATCGACCCCGCCGTGCCGGAGGAGATCGGTTATCTAGCCTTGCTTGACATCCCGGGGCGGTGGGGTCACATCGACGCTTTTGGCCGGGGCCGCCGCCGCCGTTGACCTGCCGTTGATTGTCTCGGCCCATACTCGCGTTTTGGACAAGTAGCCGCCAATGAGCACGTCGATCGTCTCTTCGTCACGCATCGGACACCGCCACCCCCCTCGGGGCACTCAGGCCGACAGACCGTGTGCGGCGTGCCGGTGCTGCGCGGCCGAGGTGGACGACGCCTCCGTTGTCGTGTCCGATGTCCATGCCGGCATAGGCGGAAAAGCGGATCGGAACCGTGTGGTCCATCCGGCCGCTGACTACGGGCTTGTCGTCGACCAGTAGTGTCACCTGGCCGCCGGTGGAGGGCTTTGGCGCGTCGGCCGCGAACTCCAGCCGCACGTTGACCTCGCCGGCCGGCAGGCGATCAGGCGCCTGCTGCCGGTAGACAAACACACCCATCATCGAGTACGTGTGCGTGAGCTTGCCGTCCTCGACGAAAAGCGAAAACCCACCCATGTGGTCGCCCCTCGGCGACGATAACGCCTTCCGCCTGCTCCGCCGGGACGACGAGGTCCGCGCTGATCGTGTAGGAGTGGTTGTAGACCGCGGGATCATCCCTGGCATGACGTTCTGAACGTCGCCGCGGAACTCGCTCCGGAACACCTCCGACTCGGCGGGATCACGCATCCGGATCCCAGACACCGGGCGCATAGGGCTTCAGTGCTTCTGGCATGACCACCCACGGAATCCGCGGCGTGCGCATGGCCAGCCACCAGCCGTCCTTGTACATCGCGCGGTTGCCGATGGTTTCGAAGTACTGCCGCGTCTGGTGTTCTGGCGCGCTCGCCTCGGCCAACGAGTCCGCGAACGTGACACCATGCAGTGGCTGCTGCTCTATTCCGTCGACATAGGACGGTGCCGGAATGCCAATGATATCCAGGATCGTAGGCGCAATGTCGATGGCGTGAGTGAAGTGCGAGCGTAACGCGGCTGGATCGGTGATGCCGGACGGCCAGTGCACCACCATTGGGTTGCGCGTGCCGCCCAGCCCACGGCGGCTGCGCTGTGTCGGCTTCAGACCCACGCGATCGGCCCACGCGATCGGCCCACGCGATCGGCCCACGCGATCGGCCCACGCGATCGGCCCACGCGATCGGTGGTCTGGATCCGTCTGATCGCACCGTGGACCTGACAACGCGGCGGCAGGATGGAGGGGGAGCGGATCGCCGCAACCGGGAGGTGGACCTTCAGTGACTCCGGTGGAGATTGGGTCAGTACAGCCCGCAGTCGAGTTGTGTGATTGAAGTGGCAACCGGTGCACGGCCGGCGAAGGCTGGTCGCACGTCGACCTCGCGGGACAGCGCTTCGCCCGCGTCACCCCGCAAGGAGCCAAACGTGCCAGCGACACCAAGTACACGTCGACCTAGGCGTCGACCAACCGCCGCAGCGGAGAGGCCTGACCGCCGCCAGGCCCGAGGAAGTGCCACGGTGCCAGCCAGGTCGGCGCCAGGCAGGCGGACCAGGGCACCATCGCAATCGGAGAACAACCGGGCAGTCGTACCGACCCGTGCCGCGGCACGGCCCTCCCCTATCAGGTGGACTAACGTCTCCTTGCCCGTCGTGCATACGCAGGTTCCGTTGCCGGTTCCGCGAATAGCCGTTCCGAGCGCGCTGCGACCGTCGCGAGCCGCCGTGGCGCAGGGGCGGTGGGCGGCTCAAGCGGCTAGCGCATGGCTGCCGCCCGCCGACCGCCTGGCGTACTACAGCGGCGTCGGCCTTATGGCGGTCTTCGGTGTGCTCGAATGGCCGGTTGCCGCCGCCGCAGCCACAGGAGTCTGGGTCGCTAGCCGCGCACGTGCTCGCCCAGGACGGGAGGCGCCGGGGTGACGTCCAGACGGGCGTCAGCCGTTGACCATCGGCGTTGTCTCGGTCCCCGGCACGCGTGGTCCAGCGAGGGCCTCGCTCATATCGAGGTACGGCTGCCGGACAACGGCGACGATGGGTCGAAGCAAGGGCGCCGGATCGAGGAGGCCCTCGAGGACGAGCATGGTGTCCTGTGGGCTGCCTGGAACGGCATCCTCGGGCGGGTCGTGGTCAGATTCGACGACGGGCGCACGACCATGGCGGCTATCGTCCATGTCGTCGAGCGGGTCGAGCGTGAGATCGCGCCCTCGGACGCCCCTGCTCGGATCCCCGACCTGGCGCCGTCGACCGCGAACGTGGTGGCGTTGGGCGCCGACCTCATTGGGTCCGGAGCCGCGCTGGTCGGGCGCACCCTGAAGCTGCCAAGAGTTCCCGCCGAACTCGCCGCAGTCACGGCGGCGGTTGACCACCTACCGCGGCTGGCGAACCCTCTGCGGATGACTCTCGGTCCAAATAGTACGGACGCGCTGTTGGCGGCCGCGTCGTCCGGCATCGGCGCCATCTCACAGACCGCGCTGACGAGCGTGGGAGACGCAGCGCTGCGGATCCTGCGAATACGAGAGGCGTCGGCCAACCGAAAGGCCTGGGCGAGTCGGTCCGACGACCTACACCGCGACGCTGAATCAAGCCGGGCCGAGGCGCTGCCGCCCGCGACCCGACCGGTCGACCTGCCTGAAGGGCCGGTGGAGCGGTATGCGCACCGGATGACCACCGTAACGCTTCTGGCCGCTGGCGCGGTTCTTCCGCTCCGTCGCGGTCGCCGCAAGGCGGCGCGACTGCTGGCGATCGGGTCGCCGCGTGCGGCCCTGGTCGGCCGAGAGGCATACGCCAGTCAGCTCGGTCGGGTGCTGGCGCGTCGCGGCGTGGTGGTGCGTGGCCCATCCAGTCTTCGCCGTCTCGACCGTATCGACACCGTCGTCCTGGACGCGTCGGTGTTGGTGACCGGACGCGTTGTGATCACCGGAATCGTGGCGGTGCGGGGCTCGCCGGAGGAGGCCCGTATCAGGGCGGCGCACCTTGTTGAGCTCAACGGTGGCCGGCCGTCAGGCAGTTCCGATCGGTGGGCGCTGGTCCAACCTTCGCGCCTGGGGGCGCTGGCGCGGGCTGAAGTCGCCAAGAGCCGGCACGAAAGACCCAAGGGGGGTGAGGTACTCGCCCTGACGAGGGACGGCGCGCTGAACGCATTGGTGTACCTGGAGCCCGAACTCGATCCGCTGGCAACGGCGACGATCGCCGCCGCACGCAGAGTCGGCCGCGTTCTTCTTGCCGGGGCCCGGCCGGCCATCGCCCGTCGGGTCGCCGCCGACGGTTCGGTCGCCGGAGGATCGCATCTAGCCGATTCGATCCGTCGCCTGCAAGGGGATGGTCACGTCATTGCATTGCTCGCCAGCCGCAACGACGTCGCACTGGCCGCCGCCGACTGCGGGATCGGGATTCTCACCGTTGAGCAGCAGCGACCGCCCTGGGGCGCTCACCTGCTGTGCGCGTCTGGTCTGGAGAGCGCCTGGCTCATCTTGGAGGCGACAACCCTTGCTCGCCGTGTGAGCGGACGCAGCGCTCGCCTGGCGTTGATTGCCTCGATTGGCGGCGCGCTCCTCGCACTCGCGGATGGTCGACCGGAGTCTGGCCGCCGAAGTCTGGCGGTCGGGAGTGCCGCGGCCTTGGCCAACGTCCTGAGTGGAGCATGGACCGCCCAGGGCGTCGGGCGGCTTGCGTTGCCCGCGCCGGAGGGCCTCGTGCCGTGGCACGCGCTTCCGGTCGAGGAAGTGCTCCGGATCCTGCACTCCTCTCCATCCGGGCTCTCCGATGATGAGGCGCTGGTCCGCCATCGCGCAAACGGGGACGAGACGACTCGTCGCCACGATGAATCCGATCGACGCGACGTGCTCGCCGCCACCGTCGCGGAACTCGACAACCCATTGACCGTGCCACTTGCCGCGGGCGCCGGCCTCGCCGCCGCGACCGGATCGACTACGGACGCGATCCTCGTACTGTCGGTCATACTGGCAAACGCACTGCTCTCCGCGGCCCAGGCAATGACCGCTCGCCGGACGTTGCGTCGATTGCTCGCCGTCGGTTCGTTGCGGGTCCGGCTGCGACGCGCCGACGAATGCCGCGTGGCATCAGCGGATGAGCTGGTCCCCGGCGACGTCTTGTCGTTGGAGCCAGGTGACGCCGTTGCCGCGGACTGCCGCCTGATATCGACGGCAGGCCTGGAGATGGATGAGTCCACCTTGACTGGTGAGTCGATGCCGGTCGAGAAGAGCGTCACCGCTGCGCTCGGCGCCTCGGTCGCCGACCGAACCAGCATGGTCTACGCCGGAACCACGGTGGCGGCCGGATCCGGCACCGCGGTCGTCGTGGCGGCGGGCAGATCGACGGAGGCGGGACGCAGTGAACTCACCACCGTCGAGGATGGACAGACGGCGGGCGTCAGCCAGCGGCTTCGCCAGCTCGCCATGACATCAGTTCCAGCCTCAGCCGCCGCAGCCGGCGCACTGCTCCTCAGCGGGATGTTTCGGGGCCGGCTAGCTGAATCCGTCGGGACCTCCGTTGCCCTGGCCGTGGCGGCGATCCCGGAAGGCCTTCCCTTTGTCGCTACGGCTGCGCAACTCAGTGCCAGCGCCCGCCTGTCGCGACGCAACATCCTCGTTCGCCATCCCCGGGCGATGGAGGCTCTCGGCCGCGTCGACGTGGTCTGTTTCGACAAGACGGGCACCCTGACCGAGGGGCGCATCACACTGCGAGCGGTCTCCAACGGTCGCGACCACCGTACGGCCACAAACCTCGCGGCCGACGACCGACGGATTCTTGCCGCGGCGCTGCGGGCGAGTCCGGTGAGCAACGGCGGCGAGGAGCTTGCGCACCCGACAGACCGAGCGGTCGTGCACGGCGCCGAGGACGCGGATGTTCACCTCGCGGACGATGTCAATGGTTGGAGCCTGGTCCGGGAGTTGCCGTTCGAGCCGGGTCGCGGTTTTCACGCCGTGCTGGGCGAGACGCCGTCGGGCCAGACGATCAGCGTCAAAGGCGCGCCAGAGATGGTGCTGCCTCGCTGTGTCGGGTGGCGCCGTGAAGGCCGTTCCCGACCAATCGACAATTCGGATCGGCGGGAGATCGACGCCGAAGTGGATCGGTTGGCACTTCAGGGTTTGCGCGTTCTCGCCGTCGCCGAGCGAGCCGCATCATCTCGCCCTGACCTCGACCACGAACGAGTGGAGCGACTGGAGCTCCTCGGGCTACTCGGGCTGGCGGACCCCACCCGCGCGACCGCCGCGGAGGCCGTGCAAAGACTTCGAAGCGCCGGCATCAGGGTCGTGATGCTCACGGGCGATCACGCCAGCACCGCCGAAGCGATTGGGGCAGAGCTCGACCTGCTCGATGGTGGCGAGGTCGTCACGGGTCCCGCGTTGGACGAGGCGGACGGGGAGGCCTTTGACGCCTTGGTGTCGAAGGCCGCCGTGTTCGCCCGAGTCAGCCCGTCCCACAAGGTCGCGGTCGTACAGGCGTTGCGGCGGGCGGGTCACGTGGTCGCGGTGACCGGAGACGGAGCGAACGATGCTCCGGCGATCAGACTGGCCGACGTTGGCATCGCGCTCGGCGAGCAGGGCACGACGGCGGCCCGTCAGGCGGCCGACTTGATCGTCGTGGACGGCCGCCTTGAGACGATCGCGGATGGAATCGTTGAAGGCCGGGCGATGTGGGCGTCCGTTCGCGACGCCGTGGCGCTGCTGCTTGGCGGCAACCTCGGCGAGGTCTTCTTCACCGTTGGCAGCTCGATGATTTCGGCGCGTCCACCGCTGAGCGCCCGTCAACTCCTCTTCATCAACCTGATGACCGACATGCTGCCGGCGATTGTGGTCGCATCGCGCCCGCCGCGGCGGACCAGGCCGGAGCAGCTTGCCCGCGAAGGACCGGAGGCCTCACTCGGCGCGGCGCTCACGCGCGAGATTGCCCGGCGGTCGGCGGCAACTGCGGTCGCGACTACAGGCGCCTGGCTGGTGGCCCGGGCAACGGGGACTCCCGCTCGGGCGAGCAGCGTTGCCCTCGGCTCGCTCGTCGCGTCTCAGTTGGCGCAGACCGCCGTTGCCTCGCGCGGTGATCCCGCGGTCCTGGTCGCCGCTGGGCTGTCGTCGGCGGCACTCGTCGGTGCCGTTCAGACCCCCATCGTCAGCGGCTTTTTCGGTGCCCGCCCCCTCGGTCCGGTTGGTTGGGGCATCGTGATGAGTGCGGCAGTAGCCGCAGCGGTCATCGGGGCAATCCCATTCCGCTGGATTCCTTGGCCCACGGGAACCGCCGACGAGTCGTCGCCGGCGGCTCTCGATAGCCACGGTGTCCTGACGTGACCAGCGATCGGAGGCGCGAAATGTCGACCACAGCCGCTCGAGGCGCGGCAGCCGTACCGTCAAAAAGCACACAAGCACGGCGGACGACGAAGCGACAGGGAGCAAAGAGGACGAATGCACCGGCCCCGGAAACCCAGACCCGGCGCCCGACAAAGCGGACACAGACGTCGGCGACTGCTTCGATCCGAACGCGGGCGTCCACTGCGTCCAGCGCGCCGCGAGCCCAACAATCCAGCTCCCGAGCAACCGCCAGCACTTCGCCGAGAAGGCCAGTGCTTCATGCCCTTGGCGCGGCGAACGAGGCCATGGAGCACAACAACCTCCACCTTCGACTCCCGGTCGTGGGCGAGGTTCAGTTCCCCGCCGCGGCGGAGGAGCTTGCATTCATCGGCGGCGTTGCCGCGTTGGCGATAGTCGGCTTTGTGGAATGGCCAGTGGCGATCCTCCTCGGAATCGGCCATAGTCTCGCCACGAACCGGCGCAACAAGACGGTCCAGGCATTTGGAGCGGCGCTTGAAGAGGCCTGACATGCAACGGGCGACGGGCGGTGCGAGCGACTCGGGTGCGCAACGCGGCCACCTTTGCGGACCGGGTCGTGCTACATTCTTTGCCCCCGGCCCCCGAGGAGCACAGGATGAGCGAACTTCTCATGGTCATTGCGGCCCAGGTCATTGCGGCGGCGCTGGTCGCGCTCGTCGGTGAACTGGTGCGGCGAGTCTTTCGTACGGCGTAGGGGCAACACGCTGGATCGCCTGCCGACCTCGGCACTCGGCGCGACGTGTTCGCGTGAATGGCTTGAGCTTGCACCGATCGAGAAACGTCGCAGGCGGTCCCTTTCCGTGTGCATGCGGCCGTTGGGTCGAACGAACCTCGGGGCGGCGCAAACGACCCCGGGCGACTGATAAGTCCACAAAGGCCGGTGCCATGACCGCCGTCGCCGGGGCCTCGGCCGGCGCCGAGACGGCGGCCCAGCGGAGCATCGGCCATCCCGGATGAGGAGCCGTGGGATGTGCTCGAGGACATTCCCAACGACTCGGCCGTTGCGCTGCTTCCGCTGGAGCATCACTGGGCGGTGCCAATTCGCGACGTGATCGTGCGCGCCGGTGGCTACCGCGTGAGCGACGGTTTCATCAGCCCGCTGGACCTCATCGAGATCAAGCCGTCGGCGCGCGGACGCGTCTGATGTAGTCCGGCAGCTGGTCCGGTCGCGCTTCCGGGAGTGCCATCCACTATGGAGTCTGGCCCCTGAAGCGTCATGCTGGCGGGGACGATCACCCCGCAACGTGACGTTGGAGACGGTGCCGCGCGAGTTCGAGCACGGACCACGCCACGACAAAAGCGGACACCGGGGGTGGCCTACTCGCCGCCGACCCGCCAGACTGGTACGCCTCTACGCCACGCGGCACGCGGGCGCGGCGAAACATCACCGGGAGGAGGCGCCGGCGTGGCGGCGTGGCAGTCGGCGGCGATCGCGCTCGCGATCGGGCTGCTCATCGGATCAGAACGGGAACGTAACGGTGGACCCGCCCTGGCCGGCGTCCGTAGCTTCGCTCTCGCCGGACTAGCCGGCGCACTCGCCGCGCTGGTGGATCCGCTCGTGCTCGCCGCGCTCGTCGGCGCGGCGGCCGTGATCATGGCGGCCATGCACCTTCGGCCTGCGATAGGTGCAGACGGGGAACGGGGTCCGGACGAGCCACGTCGGGGCCGGCTCGGGGCCGCAACCGAGGTTGCGCTGTTGTTGACCGTGATCGTGGGCGGTTTGGCCGCTACCCTGCCGGCCCTCGCCGCCGCGGCCGGCGTGGCCACCGCGGTCGTGCTGCAGGCCAAGCAGCGACTTCACAGCTTCATCCGCGACAAGATCACTGAACTCGAGCTCACCGACGCGCTCAAGTTCTTCGTCGCCGCCTTCGTCGTGCTGCCGCTCATGCCCCACGCGAACCTCGGACCGTACGGCGTCATTGATCCCCGTCGCATGTGGACGTTCGTCGTCGCGGTGACCGCGCTCGGGTGGCTGGGCTACGTCGCCGTCCGGCTTGCCGGTCCGCAGCGTGGGTTGCCGGCGGCCGGACTCGCCGGTGGTTTCGTGTCCGGGGCAGCCACCACGGGCGCGATGGCTCGCGCGTCGCGCGATCCGGAGCTGTTCCGCCCCGCCATGGCGGCGGCCCTGCTTGCGAGCGTGGCGACCTTGGTCCAGCTGGTGCTGGTGACAGCGGTCGCGGACAGCCGGGTGGCAGGGCTGCTGCTTCCGGCCGCGGCCCTCGGCGCCGCGGTACTCGTCGGCGAGGCCGGCTGGCTCGTGCTGCGGCGCGGCCGTGCCGTCGACAACCCGGTACGCATCCCGGCGCCGGCAGCATCGGTCGAACCCGCAATCGTCCCCGAGAACACGCGCGAGCTGGCGTTTGCCAGCGGCGGAACAATTACGGCGATCGACTTCGGCGCCCCGGCCGCCGAGCCCTCCGCACCGTCCTCCGTGGACGATCCTCCGCGACCGTCCTCGGTGGAGGATCCGGTGGCGGCCGATCATGCGCCGGCGCCACGACGTGCTCCCAAGGCGCTGGTCGGGCGCCGCCCGTTCGACCTGATTCCCGCCCTGCTGCTGACCGGCATCCTCACGGTCTTCCTGGTGCTGTCCGCGGTCGCCGAACACGTCTTCGGTCCGGGCGCCGCCGTCCTCACGATCGCCGCCGCCGGGCTAGCCGACTCTCACGCCGGCGCGTTGACGGCGGCCAACCTGGCCTCCCAGGCGACGCTGACTCCGCAGACGGCCGCGCTGGCCGCGATGGCCGCGCTGGCCGTCAACACGGTGGTGAAGTTGATCCTGGCGCATGTCGCGGGTGGCCGGCGCGCCAGCACCACCCTGGCCGCGCTGTTCGCCGGCCCGATCGTCGCGATCGCGCTCGGCCTCACCATCACTCTCGGACTGTCCGGCTAAGGCCCTTACCTGACGTCAAGAACGACGTCGATGTTGCCCCGTGTCGCGTTCGAGTACGGGCAGACCCGGTGGGCCGCGGCGACCAGCTCCTCCGCCCGCGCGCGCTCGACCTGGGGCAACGTGACGTGCAGGGTAACCGCGAGCCCGAACGCGCCGTCCCCGGCGGGTCCAATGCCGACATCGGCGGTTACCTCGGCACCGTCTACATCGGCTTGGGCTTTGCGCGCCACCCGCCGTACCGCGTTGAGAAAGCAGGCCGAGTAGCCGGCCGCGAACAGCTGCTCGGGATTCGTGGCACCACCTTTGCCGCCGAGCTCGACGGGCGCCTCGATATTTGCATCGATGATTCCGTCCGACGACCGGACGTGGCCGTGTTCGCGGCCGCCACCGGTTGCGGTCGCGACGGCGGTATAGAAGATTTTCATTCGGGGGTGCTCCTCAGCATCGACTGGGTCAAGGCGGTCAGGGTGTCGCGCAGCTCGGCCAGCTCGCGCGGGGCCAGCCCGCTCGCGGCCGCGATGTTCATGGGCACGGCGGCGGCCTTGTGGCGTAGATCGTCGCCGCGTGACGTCAGCCGGACGAGGACGCTGCGCTCGTCGGCCGGATCCCGCCGGCGGGACAGGAGCTCGGCGGTCTCAAGTCGTTTGAGTAGTGGGGAGAGGGTGCCGGAGTCGAGCAACAGTTGCGTGCCGAGATCCCTGACCGAGCACTCGCCGTGCTCCCAGAGCACGAGCATCACCAGGTACTGCGGATAGGTCAGACCCAACGGCTCGAGCAGTGGCCGGTAGTGGCCGGTCACCGCGCGTGATGCTGAATAGAGTGCGAAACAAACCTGGCGCTTGAGCTTGAGGTCCACCGGCACGTGAGGAATCTACGTGCCCGATTCAGTTGTGCACAACTTAATGTGGCGCAACCCACCGCGTTGTGGACGTCCGTGCTCATCCGAGGAAGGTGCCCTTCATAGCCAGGAAACGCATGCAGACGCGAGCGCGAGGAGCGAGCGCCAGCGAGCCCCGCAGTCGTCAGCAAACGTGGCAAGGTGCCCTTCCTTGCGTCGAGCCGGGCTCAGAAGACGCGGCGGGCGGCCGGGCGGCTGAGGATCGCGGCGTCGGCCCGGCGGCCGACCGTCCACTGCACGATGGTGTCGCGCGCCAGTGCCTTGGTGGCCTTACTGCTGACCGCGATCCCAAGACCGGCCGCGAGCGAGCGCAGCTGAGCGACGCTCAGGTGAAGTTCGTCCAGGTAGGACACGGCGGCGGCCCGATCGACCAGATTGGACAGATCGGCGCCGATCTTCTCGATCGGGCGTGGCATGGCGACGGCGGGGGTCTTCTGCCGTACGGGTAACCGACGCCGCACGGCGTGGATCGGCGAGTTGGTCACGACCTCAAGACTGGCCGAGCCGGACGCGAGTTCCTCGAGCTGTTCGGTGGGGAGCTTGCGCAGGAACTCCGCGACACGCAGGAGCACTTCATGTGTGAGTTCGGCCGAGTCCGTCACTGTACAAACCTACATTCCTACTGTTCAAACCTACATTCGTTACGGGTGACGAAACGCTGAGGTCGTCCCGTGCCACGACGCGTCACCGCTGCGGGAGCGATCAGGTCGCTCCCGCCACCATGATTCGGGTCAGGAACTCGGTCGTGAGCTCCCTTAGCTCATATTGGACATTCGGGTTGCCGTTGGAAAGCAACACGGCCGGTACGCCTCGCTCCCCCGCGGTCGCGAAGAGCGTCTTGCTCTCCCGGATCATCTGCCGGAAGACCGGCACGTCGTACTGCTCCGTGTGCGTGACATAGTTACGCACGGCAATGATGGGGCCCTCGACGGCGTACTGGATCATCGTGAAGACTACGCCGAGCACAGCCGGCTCGATCCCTTGCTCGCCGGCGACATCGTTGTAGTCGCGGACCAGTTCGGCCAATTTCCGTCGCAGGTAGTCGATCCCCAACGTGGACAGGTAGTCGGCCTTGGCGGGGATGAGGATGTGCTCGCTGGCCACGATCGCGGTCCGGGTGACCATGCTGAAGTTCGGGGCGCAGTCGATGAGCACGACGTCGTAGTCGGCGAACGCCGGTTCGGACAGGGCGTCGGCGAGCAGACGATGCACCCACAGGAAGCCGGAGCTGGAAATCTGATGGCTCGATCCGCCAACGTAGGCGGCCAGGTCGAGATCGATGTCGATCAGCCCCAAGTGGGATGGGATCAGATCGACCCTCCCACCCTGCCCGCGCACGCGTTCATTGATCCGAGGCGGCGACACCACGTAGTTGTGCAACGGCTCGGCCTGCTGATCACGCACGACCGCCTCGAACCAGTGCAGGAGCGTCCCATTGTCGGAAAACTCCTTGGCGAACTCGTCCGCCGCGTAGAACGACAGCGTCAGGCTCGCCTGTGGATCCATGTCGACGAGCAACACCCTGCGCCCGCGATGGGCGATCTCGGCGCCCAGGTTGGCCGCAATCGTCGTCTTGCCCACGCCGCCCTTGTAGTTGAGTACAGAAACCACACTCATGGCGCGGATCCGTGGCAGGGCGGCACGACGGTCACGTCGCCGACCGTACCGAGGGATCTCAGGCAAACCAAGGCGGCGCGTCCGACGAGGCGCCTGCTTGACGTCGAACTAGGGCACGGTCTTCTCGATCGCGGCCGGCCCGAGCTCCTGCAACTCCTTGCGAGCCCGCTCGACATTGCGCGCGGTCGGGTCGCGCCCCTCGGCGACAGCGAGGTCCTCGGGATCCCACGCCTGCTCTGCCCCCGTTCTGATCACGGGGCCTGCCGGCCGTTGGTAGTACGGCTCGGAGGTGCTCTCCGCCGCCTCGAGGTCGACCTGCTCTGGCGGCATCTCATGCATCGCTATCTCCTCACTACCTAGGCCGCCCGGCGATGGCCCCAGATCGAGGGCGACCTCGTCCGGCTCGTCATCGAGGTAGCCGTCCCCGGGCCGGATCAGCTCGCCGAGCCCGACGTTGAAAGGGATCCCCGGTACCGGACGGTCGTACATGGATACCTGCGACCCCAGCCGAGGGTCGATCGGCTCGGTCTCGGCGAGCAGCCGGGTGTCGTCCTCCACCTGATCGACCTCGTCGGGGTCGAGGTCCTCGGTCATTCGCGGGTCCGGATCCTCGGTCGGGTCGATGGCCCCGACGTCGGGCAGCTCCCGGGCCAGGCGGAGGACGAGCGGCTCAGGGCCGCGCTCGGAGGACCCGGTCCCGTAGTCGTCCAGGCCCATGGGCCCGTCGTCGCGGTCGGGTGGCAAGGGCGCGAGGTTCGCCGGGTCGCGCTCGAGCTCGTGCACCGCGTCAGCGTACGAGTCGTCATCAGCGACTTCCGGCAGCCCGTCCGAGGCCGGCCAGGGATCAAGATCGTCCATGCTGCCCCTCCTCCAATGTTCGCATCGGCGGCCGCGCCACCCGGCGGTATTCGCCATACCAGCCGGGTCGCACCATATCGATGGACTTCACCTTCAGCGGCGGGTCACGCTCAGGTAATCGTGAGGGTCTCCCCGGATCGGGTGACGGTGCGCGGGAAGAGCGCCCGGGGCGCCGGGCCGGACAGGACGGAGCCGTCCTTCGCCGAATACGTGGACATGTGGCAGGGGCAGATGACCTTGTCTTGCTGTACCTGGGAGACGAGGCATTGCTGGTGGGTGCACACCGCGCTGAAGGCCTTGAACTCACCGGCGGTGGGCTGGCTGACCACGACCTGCCCGACGATCGCGGCGCTGCCGACCGGTACGTCGGCGGCGTTGACAGTCACGGGCTGGCTCTCCCCGGTACCAGTCGTCGTGGGTGCGCCGGATCCGCACGCCGCCAGGGCCGCTGTGGCGCCGACGGCGGCGGCGCCAACGAGGACGCCCCGGCGCGTTAGTCCGGGGCACAGGTAATGAGGTCATGACCAAATAGTTGTCCATACAACTGACCGCTGGCTGACCGGTTCCTGGGTGGATGCTGTGACCTTCGCGACGATCGGCGGAGGGACGGACACAGGGGATTCACAGGACACGCCCAGAGAGGGCATAGCGTCGTACCAGAGGATGGAGAGCATGGCGACCGTGGACTACCGCTCCGGCGAGCTGCGCCGACCCGACGGCGAACCGGCCCGGATTCTTGTTGTCGACGATGAGGCCACGCTGACCGACTTGCTCCAGATGGCGCTGCGGTACGAGGGCTGTGAGGTGCGCAGCGCGGCGACGGGACACGCCGCCGTCCGGACCGCCCGGGAGTTCCAGCCCGACGCAATCGTTCTTGACATGATGTTGCCCGATCTTGACGGCATCGAGGTGCTGCGTCGCGTCCGCGGCCACCGGTCGGACGTACCAGTCCTCTTTCTCACCGCCCGCGACTCGCTCGAAGACCGCATCGCCGGCCTCACTGCCGGCGGCGACGACTATGTCACCAAGCCGTTCTCTCTCGAGGAGGTGGTGGCCCGGCTGCGGGCCCTGCTTCGTCGCGCCGGTCTCACCGCGGCCGCCAAGAGCGATGCCCTGCTGACGGTCGGCGACCTTAGCCTGGACGAAGATAGTCGCGAGGTACGTCGGTCGGGCGACGAGATCATGCTCACGGCAACCGAGTTCGAGCTGCTCCGCTTTCTCATGCGCAACCCGCGGCGTGTGTTGAGTAAGGCCCAGATCCTCGACCGCGTGTGGAATTACGACTTCGGCGGGCAAGCCAACGTCGTCGAGCTCTACATCTCGTACCTGCGCAAGAAGATCGATGCCGGCCGGGCGCCGATGATCCATACGTTGCGCGGGGCGGGCTATGTCCTCAAGCCCGCGGAGTGACCGCCTACGCGCGTGGTTCGCCGGTTGGTCTCTTCGGCGCCGGCTGATCACCGGCATCCTTGTACTGCTTGCGGTGCTCAGTCTCGTCATCGGTGTGGTGTCCACATTGGCCGTGCGGCAGTTCCTCACCCAACAGCTGGACCACCAGCTCGTGGCCGCCGCCGGCCGGGCCTACCGACCGGGCGGACCAGGGCCCGGTCCGGAACACGGGCTGTTTCCACCCGGACAGGCCGCCGGGACCGTCGGCGCGATCATCGACGACGGCGTGGTCACCCAGGCTGCCGTGTTGCAGCCGCCGGAGGTGCCGCTAGACGCAGCGCAGCTAACCGTCCTGCAGTCCCTGCCGGCCGACGGTCGACCGTACACGCGAACGCTTCCGGGCCTCGGCGACTACCGGCTGATCGCGGCTCGGACGAACAACGGGCTCACCCTGGTCACCGGTCTCCCCCTTGGCCCCGTTCAGGAGACGGTGTGGCGCCTGATCGTCGTCGAGGTGGTGGTGGCCGGCGCCGCGATCATTCTCGCGGGCGTCGCGGGCACGTTCGTGGTCCGCGGGTCGCTCAGTCCACTGCGGAGGGTCGCGGCTACCGCCCGCCGCGTATCCGAACTTCCGCTCGCCAAGGGCGAAGTGGATCTCTCGGTACGGGTCCCCGATGCCGATACCGACCTGCGTACCGAGGTCGGTCAGGTTGGGTCCGCCCTGAATCGGATGCTGCGCCACGTTGCCGAAGCGCTCGCCGTCCGGCATGCGAGTGAGACGCGCGTGCGCCAGTTCGTCGCCGACGCGAGCCATGAACTCCGCACACCGCTGGCCGCGATTCGCGGCTATGCCGAGCTCACTCGGCGCGGAGGCGCTACTGTGCCCGACGATGTCGCACACGCCCTCGGTCGCATCGAATCCGAGAGCGCCCGGATGACGACCCTCGTGGACGACCTGCTGTTGCTGGCGCGTCTTGACTCCGGCCGGCCGCTCGATCGGGATCCGGTGCAGCTGTCGCAGCTCGTGGTGGACGCGGTCAACGATGCCCACGCCGCGGGACGCGATCACCGCTGGCTGCTCGAGCTGCCCGACGACCCCGTGACCGTGACCGGTGACACGGCCCGGCTGCATCAGGTGCTGGCGAACGTACTGGCCAACGCGCGCACGCACACGCCGCCCGGCACGACGGTCGTCACGAGTCTCGCGGTGGCCGACGGCTGGGCCACGGTCTCCGTCGCCGACAACGGACCCGGCATACCCGAGCAGATCCTTCCCGAGGTCTTCGAACGGTTCGCCCGCGGCGATAGCTCGCGCTCCCGCGCCGCCGGTAGCACCGGCCTGGGCCTGGCTATCGTAGCCGCCGTGGTCGACGCGCATCGGGGTCGGGTTGAGGTCACCAGCGGCCCGGGACGGACCGTGTTCGATGTCCGGCTCCCAGACGTCGCCGAGGATTGACCAGCCACAGGATGCGCACAGGTCGCGCATGGCTTCATCCCAGAGCCGTCGGTGAGGGTGGTGGCACCACCGACACCGACTGGAGGCCGGCCGTAATGACCATGACGTCGAACAGCTCCGTGGATCTCGGGATCCCCGAACCAGCGCCGGCTGCGAAACCTACGGCATGGTCCCGGTTCTGGCGGCCCGACGGCCAGCCGGGGTGGGCCCGACCAGCCCTCGCCGTTTTGCTGTTGTCGACGGCGGTGCTCTACCTGTGGGGCCTGGGAGAATCCGGGTGGGCGAACTCGTTCTACTCGGCCGCCGCCCAGGCCGGTTCGCAGAGCTGGAAGGCGTTCTTCTTCGGCTCGTCCGACGCGGGCAACTCCATCACCGTCGACAAGACGCCCGCCTCGTTGTGGCTCATGTCCCTCTCAGTGCGGGTTTTCGGGCTCAACTCGTGGTCGATCCTGGTGCCGGAGGCACTCGCCGGCGTTGCCGCGGTCGGCGTCCTGTACGCAACCGTCCGACGCTGGTTCGGCGCCGGGGCCGGGCTGCTGGCCGGTGCGGTGATGGCGCTGACCCCGGTGGCCGTGCTGATGTTCCGGTTCAACAACCCCGACGCGCTGCTGGTGCTCTTGCTCGTTCTGGCCGCGTACGCCTGCGTGCGCGCGGTCGAGACGGCGAGCACACGCTGGCTGGTGCTCGTTGGCATCCTGGTCGGCTTCGGCTTTCTTACCAAGATGCTGCAGGCGTTCCTGGTCGTGCCGGCATTCGCCGTTACGTATCTGATCGCCGCCCCGACCGGCCTGTGGCGGCGGGTCCGGCAGCTCCTGATCGGCGGCCTCGCGCTACTTCTGGGCGCCGGTTGGTGGGTCGCGATCGTGGAGCTGATGCCGGCCTCGGCCCGGCCGTACATCGGTGGCTCGCAGACCAACAGCGTCCTCGACCTCGCGTTCGGCTACAACGGATTCGGGCGCATTACCGGCGAGGAGGTTGGCAGCGTCGGCGGCGGCCGGGGCGGGCCGGCCGGCGGCGGCGTCGGCATGTGGGGTGAGACCGGCCTGACCCGGATGTTCAATGCCGACAACGGCGGCCAGGTTTCGTGGCTGCTGCCGGCCGCCCTGGTGCTGCTGTGCGCCGGATTGGTTCTGGCCGGTCGGGCCGTGCGCACCGACCGGACCCGGGCCGGCTTCATTCTGTGGGGCGGCTGGCTGCTCGGCACTGGCATCACCTTCAGCCTCATGGCTGGGATCTTCCACGCGTACTACGACGTCGCGCTCGCGCCGGCGATCGGGGCGCTGGTCGGCATGGGCGTGACCGTGCTCTGGCGGCGGGGCGATCGACCCGCGATGCTGACGCTGGCCGCGGTGCTGGCCGTGACGGCGATCTGGGCATCTGTCCTGTTAGGACGAAGTGCGGACTTCCTGCCCTGGTTGGCACCGACCGTACTCGTCGTCGGCATCGGGGCCGCGATCGTGCTCGCCGCCGTCCAGCTCGGTGCGCGCAGCATGCCCCGCCTCGCCACCACCGCCCTGCTCGCCGCCGGCATCGGCGCTGGCCTCGCGGGACCTGCCGCCTATGCGCTGGACACCACGTCGGCTGACCACAATGGAGCGATTCCGTCCGCCGGCCCGGCAGTCGCCGGTGCACGCGGATTCCCGGGCGGCGGACCAGGCCGCGGCCCAGGCGCATTCCCGGGCGGAGGTGGGGGCGCGTTCCCGGGCGGCGGGCAAGGCGGGTTCCCGGGCGGCGGTGCTGGCGCGTTCCCCGGTGGCGGACCGGGCCGCGGCCCGGGTGCGGTCCCCGGCGGGGGGCCCGGCGCCGGCGCTTTCCCCGGCGGGGGCGGCGGACGCGGCGGTGGGGCGGGCGGACTCCTCAATGCCGCCGCGCCGAACTCCGAGGTGGTCGCGGCTCTCAACGGCGACGCCGACCGCTACACGTGGGTGGCCGCAACCATTGGCAGCAACAACGCCGCTGGGCTGCAGCTCGCCACGGGCCGTTCGGTCATGCCGATCGGCGGGTTCAATGGCAGCGATCCGTCGCCGACCCTGTCGCAGTTCCAGGAGTACGTCGCGCAGGGGCGGATCCACTACTTCGTCGGCGGCGACGGGTTCAACGCCAATGGCGGCAGCCGGGCGGCACAGGAGATCGCGGCCTGGGTAAGCCAGAACTTCACCGCGGCCACTATCGGCGGGGTCACGTTCTACGACCTGACCAGCCGCTAGCCGGAGTGCGCACCATGCCATTGACAACGACCGTGGCGTCCGGAACCACCACCACTCGCGGCGTCGAGGCCAGCAGGCCCGTGGTCGACGTGGTGATACCGGTATACAACGAGGAAACCGACCTTGAACGCTGCGTCCGACGGCTCCACGACCACCTGGCCGGCTCGTTCCCGTATCCGTTCGCGATCACGATCGCCGACAACGCCAGCACCGACGCGACTCTTGACATCGCCCGCGAGCTGGCCCGGGAACTGCACCACGTGCGAGTGACCCACCTGGCCGAGAAGGGACGCGGGCGCGCGCTGCGCGCCGCGTGGACCGAGTCTCCCGCGGCCGTACTCGCCTACATGGACGTCGACCTGTCCACCGATCTCGCCGCGCTGCTGCCGTTGGTCGCTCCGCTCATTTCCGGCCACTCCGACCTCGCGATCGGTAGCCGGTTGGCTCGCGGATCGCGGGTCGTTCGCGGGTTGAAACGCGAAGCCATCTCGCGCGGCTACAACCTGCTGCTACGCGGTACCCTCGCGATCCGGTTCACCGATGCCCAATGTGGATTCAAGGCCATCCGCGCCGACGTGGCCCGGCAGCTGCTACCACTGGTGCGGGACACCGGTTGGTTCTTCGATACCGAGCTGCTCGTGCTGGCCGAGCGCGCCGCCCTGCGGATCCACGAGGTGCCAGTGGATTGGGTTGACGACCCCGACAGCCGGGTCGACCTCCTCGCCACGGCGGTGTCCGACCTGCGCGGCATCGCCCGTCTCGGCCGTGCCCTGGCGACCCAGGCCCTGCCCCTGGCCGACATCCGGGCCGGACTCGGTCGGCTACCGCTACGCATCGCCGACGACGCAAGGTTGAGGCACCAGGCGGCCCGATTCACGGTGGTCGGCATCAGCAGCACCCTCGTCTACCTGGCGCTCTACAGTGGACTTCGGCTTACGATGCCACCGATCGTGGCGAACGTGATCGCGTTGTTCACCACCGCCGTGGGAAACACGCTGGCCAACCGCCGACTGACGTTCGGAGTGGTCGGGCGACACCACGCCGGACGACACCTGGGACTGGGGTTGGCGGTCTTCGCGCTCGGCCTCGCGCTCACCACCGGTGCGCTCACCGCGGTGCATGCCGTGACACCGAATCCGCCGGCCGCCTGGGAACTGGCCGCGCTGGTCACCGCGAACCTGCTCGCCACGGTGGTTCGGTTCGTGCTTCTGCGGTACTGGCTACACCACCGGCGCACTGACGCCGCCGGCGGGGACGGCGCGCAAGATCGCGCCGACCCGCCGGTGGGCGCCGGTCAGACCGCAAGTACCCGGTCAAGGATCCCGCGATAGCGCTGGACGACCATCCGCAGCTGCTCGGTGTCGTCTGCGGACTCCGTGTGTCCGACGACTGGGTTCCAGCGGAGCGCCACTGGCCGAGCTCGTTGCAGCGAGACTCGATCGCCGCGGTCAGGGCGTGACGGGCTTCATCCACAATGGACGCTGCGTCGTCGGCAGCCGCCCGGGATCGTCCACGAACCGCAGCTGAACCTCGTAGCCCTCGGTCGGGTAACCCCGCTCACGGACCAGCCGAGTAACCAGGTCATCGCCGGCGACCACCGCGGCGGCCGGATCGGTCACGAACCGCGATTGGACGTCTTGCCACGCTTGAGCGAACCATTCTTGTGTCGCGGGATCTACTGGACGCAGTTCAAGCCCGTGCCACAAGGACGATCAGGACCAGGACCAACAGCACAATCTGGACGGTTGTCATGTCACACCTCCTGCCCTGCTGTTCCCGACTGCCCGTCCTGTTCGCGAAATTGGCGATGGGAAACCCCGATTCAGCCCATGGTGCCGGCCATGGCCGCACGTGCAGACTGTCCGCAGACTGCGACAGCCCCCGATCGAAACCGATGCGGGGCGGAGTGAAGGTCGGGTGAACGATGGGCAGGCGCCGTTGGCTGGTCGTGCTCGCGGCGGCCGGTACGGCCGGGTTGTCGGGGTGCGTGCCGGGCTCCGGTCTGCCACCGCTCGAAGCGTCCGCCAGCCCCGCGGGCGCGGTGGCGGCCGCGAGCGCCACTGGTACGGCGGAGCCATCCGATGCGCCACAACCGAGCCCGGCACCGACATTCGTCCCCGGCGCGGCGCCGAGCGACACCTATGCGGTCGGCGTCCGCCAGCTCGACCTGAGGCGAGATAACCGTCCACTGCGGACACTCGTCTGGTACCCGAGGACCAACGTCGTGGGCGGCGCAGAGCAGTCCCTGGCCGCGGGAGTGTTTCCGTTGGTCCTGTTCAGTCACGGACTGACCTCCAACCCTGAGGCCTACCAGGGCATCGCGACCCGGTTCGCGGCGGCCGGCTTCGTCGTCGCGGCCCCGGCTTACCCGTATACGAACTCTGCTGCCGACCCCTACAATCCGGCCGATCTCATCAACCAGCCGGCGGACGCATCGGCGGTGATCACGGCCGTACTCAGCCTCGCCGCCACTCCGGGCGATCCGCTCGCCGGCCATGTCGACGCGTCGCGGGTGGGGGCTGCCGGCCACTCGGCCGGTGCCTACACCACCGTTGGCCTGTTGTCAGGGGCGCGCGACAATCGGGTTCGAGCGGCGATCGTCGTCGCCGGCGGCAGTCTTGGCGGATCCTTTACGGGACCGGCCGCATCGGTTCTGTTCGTCCATGGCGACAAGGATCCCGTTGTGAGCTACCCGATCGGCCAGGCCATTTACCAAGCCGTGCCCTGGCCCAAGGCGTTCCTCACCGTGGTGGACGGTGACCACAGCAGCTATCTCTATGCGCCGACCTCGGCGGCGGGCGCAGTCTGGTCGACGATGCTCGACTTCCTCCGGTGGACCCTCTATGGCGACGAGACCGCGAAGGCCCGCATACCGGCCGAGGCGGTGATCAGCGGCGCAACCGAATTCGAATCCGTGCTCTGATATTGAGCCGCCCAGATTGACTCTTACCGCCCCCGACCCTTGGATCTCCACGAAATAGGCATGCGTGGCCTCGACCAGCCGCCGCGCACCAGCGACAGTCGCGGTTGATTGGCGGGAGAATCCGCAGAGAAACTCAACCGTAGTATCCCCGTCGGTAACAACAAGCAAGGGACCGTCATCATCATCGTGCGTGCGAAATGCGTGGATGCCGTCCACGCGGATGCTCGCGATGGCCGCTGGAATTCCCAACCTGGGCTGTTGATCGCCGCTCGACTCGTCGACGACATCAGCCCCATTCATGCGTCGACTCTGTGGCACGGACTAGCCGCGCGCCACTATTCCCACGCAATGAAATCGCATCAGTAAACGTCGAAACTGGGCTTCAGAAAATCCAGTAGAGCCTGGTCAGAACTCCACGAGAAATCGGTCGTCAGCCAGTAGAGCGTGAACAACCGCCCGTCCATTCGCAACATCCGGTTCGTACCGTGCAAAACCATGCCGTTGGCGCGATAGGTGTATTCCAGGTCGGCCGCGCCCTCGTCGTAGTGCGCGTCGGCAAGACTTAGCCGCCGGTAGTCTGTCAAGTGCGCCTCGTCCCGCCACGCCCGCTCGCCGTGGGCGAGCAGCACCGTCGGATCGCCGTCGAGACGCCCCTGATCCAAGACGGCGATCGCTCGTGGGCTGCTCGGGTCGCGGAAGCACTGCAGCATCCCGATCCGCGACATCCGCCAGGCCTTCGGTACCGCGACCCGATAACCGGAAGGATCCCGGTAGTAGGTCCATTCGGCCATGAGGTCGAACTCCCCCGGACGGGGCGGACCACCGTCGGGTATCGATGACTGACGCTCGGCCTCCTGCGCCGTACACGCCTGCACGCCCATGCCCTCGGTCAGTGGCAGTGGCTGCACCACGGCGGGCGTGCGGCTCGCGTACCACACGACACCACCGGCCAGGGCAACGACCAGAACGCCCGCAGCTGTAATGACCCATCGCCGCCGCGCGCGCCGATTCGGCTTGTAACGGTACGTGTCCTCGGCCGCCGTTGTGATGCGCGGGGTCTCCAAGGACGGCGGTCGATCAACCGTGGCGAGGGCCGACATTGTCGTCGCCGACTGGGCTGGAGCAGGAGCCGTAGCGCCCGAACCGCTGCCCTCGCCAGCGACTGTCACGCCGATCGATCGCCGCGACAGTAGTCCGGTACGGCGGGCGCCACCGCCACGACCACCCGCGCCGGCGGCAATGCGGCGCAGCAGCTTCTCGGCCTCTGTGGCCCGCATCCGGTGCCGGGGATTGCGCCGCAGCAGGCCCAGCAGCACCGGTCGCAACGGGCCCGCCCGCCGAGGCGTGTCCGGGGCCTCGGTGGCGAGCGCGGTGAGGGTCGCGGTCGACGTGTCACGGGCGTACGGCGATCGGCCCTCGACAGCCGTGTAGAGCGTGGCGCCAAGCGACCACATGTCCGATTCCGGTCCGGAGACGCCATTGCGGGCCCGCTCCGGCGAAATGAACTGCGCGGAACCGAGAATCAGTCCATCCCGAGTGACATTGCCGTCGCCGTCGTACGTCGCAAGACCGAAATCGGTCAGGATCACGCGGCCGTCGTCGGCCAGGAGCACGTTGCTCGGCTTCACGTCGCGGTGCACCACACCGGCGTCGTGTGCCGCCCGGAGCGCGGCCAACACGGCCAGCCCCAGCTCCGCGGCCCTTCGCGGTGAGACCGGGCCGTCCTCCCGGATGACCTGATACAACGAGCGCGAACGGACGTACTCCATCACGATCCACGGGCGGCCCTCCGCCTGCACGACGTCATACACGGCGACCACATTCGGATGGCTCAGCCGCCCGGCCGCCCGCCCCTCGCGCAGCGTGCGTTGGACCAGCTCCTCACGTTCCGGCCCGGTGACATCGGGTGGGAAGACCACTTCCTTGATCGCCACGTCACGGTGCAGGAACTCGTCGCGGGCCAGCCACACCCGGCCCATTCCACCGGTGCCGATCTGGCTCACGAGCCGGTATCGGCCTAAAACGAGGTCACCTGACGCCGACATGCCACCTACCCATTCCCGCCCCGACGATGACGATAGTGCAAGTTGCACGTCGTGACACGGGTCACGTTTCGGAGGCGGACACCGGTGCCGTCGCCAGCGCCCATCGAGCTGCGGGCCGTCGGGGTTTGGCGCGTTGCCGGGCGGGTAACCCGGCCCGGGGCGCGGGAACAAACCGTGCGGGGAGGACAAGCGTGGTGGGTGTCGAGAGCAGTCCGCATCTGGTCGAGATCGTCGCCGCACTCAAGGAGATCACTGCTCGCATCAGTGCCGCGTCGTCGCCGAAGACCGCAGTCGATGAGCTATCGAAGATCATCGCCGGGCTCCTGCCGCCGTACGTGCACTGCGGCGTCACGCTCATCACGCAGGGCGAGCCGGCGCTCTTCGCGGCGGCTGACCTGTCCGAGGAGGTGCTCGACGAGACTGGCCACGCCGGCGGCGACGGCCCATGCCTCGAGGCGATCCGCACGCGCGACATCGTGCTGAGCCAGAACCTGTTCGCCGAGCCGCGGTGGCCGACCTGGGTCGCGGCCGCGAACCGGCACAGCATCGCGTCGGTGCTTTCGTACCCCTTCGACGTCGATCCCCTCAACCTCGGCGCGCTCAACCTCTACGCGGACCGGATCGACGCATTCGAGCGCGAGATTCCCATCCTCGCGATGCTCATCGCCGACCACGCCAGCCTGCTGCTTCGAGTACGGTTGCGCCAGCTCGTCCAGGAAGAACTGGCGCCGGTACATACCACGACGCAGCAAGCGATCGGCATCGTCATGGCCCACCGCGGCTGCTCGCCGGAGCAAGCGCTGCGGCATCTCCACGAGACGGCCACACATCTCGGAGTGGAGGTGCCGGAGGTGGCACAACGACTGGTACGGACGGTCAGCGAGCGATCCACACCGTCCACATAGGGCAGTCAAACCCCTTCGCGGACCGCCACCGCGTCCGCCTGGCCCCACCGCCCGGGCAGCCCCCGCAGGACCAGCCGGTTCATCTCGACCGGCAGATGCGGCCGCACGGTGAGTGCGTTCGCGGCCGGCTCCAGTCCCAGCATGATCCGCATCAACAGCAAGGGCGCCCCGGACGACCACGCCTGAGGCGAGCACGCGCCGGGGTACTCGACCGGCACCTTGGTCAGCGCCCGCGGGTAGCCGGCGAACGCCTCTGGCAGCCGGTAGGCGAAATGGCCGGCCGCCTCGAGCAACGCCACCGCCAGGCGATTGGCCTCCTGCCGCCGGCCGTACCGAGCCAGCCCGGCCGCGATCAGGGCGGTGTCGTGTGGCCAGACGGTGCCGTTGTGATACTCGATCGGGTTGTACACGGGCTGCCCCTCGGCCAACGTGCGGATGCCCCAACCGGAGAACATCTCGTCGCTGACCAAGTGCCCGACGACCGACTCCACCCGGTCATCCGGGACGATTCCACTCCATAGGAGATGCCCGATATTCGACGTCAGCGTGGGCACCGCCCGGTTGTCTCCATCGAGGGCCAGCGCATAGAACCCGCGCTCTGGCAACCAGAAGTCGCGGTCGAAGTTCGCCTTGAGGGTTGCCGCGTCCTTCTCCAGCCGGTCGGCGAGATCTGGATCGTTCCAGACCTCGCGAGCCAGGCGAGCCATACGCAGCCGCGCGTCATAGGCGTAGCCCTGGATCTCGCAACAGGCCCGGGGCAGCGTGGCGAACGTGCCGTCGGGATGCAGGATCGAGTTCTCGGAGTCCTTCCAGCACTGGTTAACCAGACCGGTCAACGGATTGCGCGTGCGGTACTCGATGTACCCGTCGCCATCGAGATCGCCGTAGCGCTCGATCCACTCCAAGGCAGCTCGGGCCGGGCCCTCGAGCCGGTGGACCGTGTCCACGTCACCGGTCCACCGCTCGTACTCATCGAGCACCACGAGGAACAAGGGTGTCGCGTCGGCCGTGCCGAAGTACGGCGAGTGCGGGCGCTCCCCGAAATACGCCAACTCGCCATGGCGGAGCTCATGCAGGATCTTGCCCGGCTCGGCGTCGCGGAAATCGTTCCATTCCGTGGCCTGGTGGGCCCCGAGTGCGAGCAGTGTGGTCCGGGCGAGCTCGGGTACGAACGGGATCGCCTGGTAACTGGTGATGAGGCTGTCACGCCCGAAGAGCGCCATGAACCAGGGCAGACCCGCGGCCGGCAACGACGCGTCGGGCACCGTCTCGGGATAGAAGCGAAGCGCGGCCAGGTCGATCAGGCTGCGTCGGTACACCTGTCGCAACTCATGCCAGTCGGTGTCGACTTTGGGGGCGGCCGCCAACCACTCCTCCAGACTCGCCGGCATGTCGGGGCGGTGGACCCGCTGCGGCTGCGGGTCGTCGCGCGCCGTACCGACCGTCACGTAGACCGTCTGGGACCACGATTCGCGCGGCTCAAGCGAGACCCGAAACGTCAGCGACTGCTCGGTGAAGTAGGCGTCGCGCGCGTGGATGTAGGTCTCGCGCCGGAAGTCGCCGCGGACATATCCCAGCGTCACTCCGTTGTGCTCGCGCTGACGGTAGAGCTGCCCGGTCTTGGTGAGATCGTCCTTGACCTCGAACAGGTCGGCGAAGTCGGCGTCGAAGAGCAGCGTGATCTCGACGTCGACCTGGTGCAGACCGTGGTTGGTGAGCTCGAGGTGTTCCCGCAGACCGTCGGCGACCTCGCGCCGCCGCGTCAGTGACATGGCTGGATTCCTATATATCGTGCCCGTTGGTTCGACCAGGTAGAAGACCGCCTCGTCGTACTCCAAGGACTCGGCGGCGAGGGCGTCGAGCTCGCGGCCGTTGAGCCGCAGCTGCCAGCGCGACAGGTGACGCATATCGTGGTAGAAGAGACCATTGGGGTTGCCGATGGCGCTCGTGACGTCGCCGAGGCGGTCGCTGACCACGAACGCGGATCCCTTGAGGATGCTGACCTGGCGGTCGCGCACGGTACTCCTCCGCCCTCCGTCGTAATTGCAGAAGCGTCGTGATGCAGAAGCGTCGTAATTGTGGAAGCCCAGTGTCGTTGAGTTCAGGAGCCCTGTCGTTAGTAGCAGACGCCCCGTGTCGCTCGTACGTCCAGCCTCTGCCGCTCGTGGCAGCCACTGTCCGTTGCCTCCGCATCAGTTGCAGACACAACGAAGGCCGGTCCAGCGGATGTGTGGACCGGAGCACTAATTGGAGTAATAGCACGTTTTTCGGGCCCTGAACTGGGTAATCATGGGTTTGTGGGTCCGGACCGCCGGGCCATCGGTACGTAGGGGTGAAAATGGAGTCTCCAAACGGACACAGAGGTCACTCCGAAAGTTCACATCTCGGCAAAGCCACCCCCGGCCGGCCACTCCGCATCGCAATGGTGATGCCGCCTTGGTATGAAGTTCCACCCGCTGGATACGGCGGACTGGAACGGGTCTGCGCCAGCTTGATCGACGGCCTCGTCGCACTCGGACACGATGTAACCTTGTTCGGCGCCGGCACAAAGACGGGGACCAAAGCGAGGTTCGTGAGCACCAATCCGGAGCTGCAGTACCCGCGCCTTTTGGAGTCGATGCCGGAACTCGTCCACGTCACGCAGGTCAACGAGCTGCTGGAGCGGGGCAGGTACGACATCGTGCACGACCACACGGCGGTCGGCCCGATCACGGCGACGCGGCGTTCCGCGCCGACGGTCGTGACGGTGCACAGCTGCCCGGTCGGTGAGGTGGCGAGCTATCTGTCCAGAGTGGACAGAACAGTGTCGCTGATCGCGATCTCGCATGCACAGCGCCGGGTCGCTCCCGACCTCGCGTGGACCTCGACCGTCCACCATGGAATCGAAGTGCCGGGCCCGGTCAAGCCCGAGCCCTCGTCCGGACCGGTCCTGTGGCTGGGCCGGTTCCACCCTGAGAAGGGCCCGGACCTCGCCATCGAGGCCGCCCGCAAGGCCAACCTGCCACTGGTGCTCGCCGGCAAGTGCAACCAGCGCGACGAGTGGCGCTACCTTGACGAGGTCATCACGCCGCTGCTGGGGCCGGACGTCGAACTGGTGCTCAATGCTGACCGCGCCCGCACGGAGAAGCTGCTGCACGAGGCCCGCTGCCTGCTCCTGCCGATCCGGTGGGAGGAGCCCTTTGGCATGGTGATGATCGAGGCGATGGCCAAGGGCACGCCGGTCGTGGCGCTGCGCCGCGGATCCGTGCCCGAGGTCGTGCTGCACGGCCGTACCGGCATGGTCTGCGCCGACGAGTGCGACCTCCCGGAGGCGTTGCACGAGGTGGACCGGCTCGACCCGGCGGAGTGCGCGACCCACGTACGGACGTCGTTCTCCGTCGAGCTGATGGCCCACCGGTACGAGCGGCTCTACCGCCGGCTGGTCGGGGTGCAGGGCCGTGGAACGGCGGCGCTGGCCACCGCGAACGAGCGGCGCCTCTTCTGACTAGGCGGCCTTTGATCAGAGATCTTGGCGTGTGAGAGCCCCTCCAAGGGCACCGAAACTCCAAGACTCACCGAGTCAGCGGCGCAGGTGGGGCAGCGAACGGGGGCCGACGACATCGGCGCCGAGGGTCTGCACGCGCTCCCGGAGCCCGCGATCGGCGGTCACCACGACCACTCGCCGATCCGGTACCGACGACCGCACCAGGTCGACGACCGCGTCGTCACCCGAGCCGGGTGCCGCGAGCACCGCGGGCGCCTCTGGCCCCGCCTCCTCCGCGAGGGGACGGGCCTTGCCTTCCACGACGAGCACGACCTCGAGGGGCGGCGCCAGGTCCGGCCGGTCGGCGAGCCCGTCTGTTGGCAGCACCGTGAGGGCATCCCGCAGGCGCCGGGTGGCTCCCAGCCGGTCACGCCACCACCCGTCGGGCACGGATCCGACAACGTTGGCCGCATCCACGATCACCAAAGGTCGCATTGCCACACCCTGCCCGAAGATCACGCCGCACGGCGGAAATCCGGTGCGGTAGGCGCCAAAGGTCGGACATTGGCGCTCGAACGTCGGCGGCCGACGAGGGCGCCGGTAACAATCCGTGAGCGCTCACCCGCTACCAACGGTGGTCTGGGGGTTGACCAGACCCAACCGTCCAGGCAGCGCGACCTGGACCGTACGGCTTGCACAACCGGGCTAAGCTACGCAAACCTTCCGTTGCTTGCGACTGTGGGGCTCGCTCGCGCTCGGTCCGTGCGCTGGGTAGAGCCACACTGAGCCCGTCCTGTATGGGCTGGGGGCACTACACTCCCAGTCGTTGTGTCGGCGTGTCGAGTCCCCCCGGGCGAGGTGTGATGCGTACCCGCGATCGCGAGCCGTCGCGCCCTGCCGCGCGCACGTGGTCGATCCGCTCAAAGATCATGGCGGTGCTGCTGGTGCCGCTGGTCACGCTCGTGGGGATGTGGGCGCTGACCACCTGGGTGACGCTCGGTCCAGGATTGGACTTGCTTGATGCGCAGAATAACCTTGACAACGTCGGCAAACCGTCTCAGGTACTGATCGCAGAACTGCAGGCCGAACGCAAGCTGAGCTTCGGCTACATCGCGACCGGACGCGGCGATGCCCGGACCCTTACCGCCCAACGGGGTCAAACCGATGCCGCGATCGCCGACTTCCGCCGCCAGGCCGATAGTGAGGACGCCCGCGACGCGGTCACCGAGGAGACCGGGGCGCGGCTGGACGAGCTATTGCTCTACCTCGACTCAATCCCGTCGCTGCGCGAGGAGGTCGACTCCGGTTCGCTGGACCGCGGCGCCACGCTGCGGCGCTTCACGCAGATCATCGACGCCGGCTTCAGCGTGTACTCCACCGTGATCCGAGTGTCCAATGAGGACCTTGCCCGGGAGGCTCGAGCGCTGATGGCACTCGGCCGGGCCCGCGAGGTGCTGGCCCAGGAGGACACCGTCATCACTGGCGCACTCGCCGCCGGAATTTTCCCGGCCGCCGATCTCGGCCAGACCGTGCAGTTGATCGGAGCGCAGCGCTACCAGTTCGCGCTCGCGCAGCCGGACTTGAACCTCACCGACCGCGTTGAGTACGAGGCCTTGGCCGCTGGCAGCGCCTATGCCTCCCTCATCACCTTGGAAAACGAGATCGTCGCCGACGCACACGACGGCGCGGTTCCACCGATCGACGCGGCTGGATGGCGAGCCGCCTATGATCGTGTCTCCGGCGACCTTCAGCGGCTCGAGCTCGCCGCGGCTGACCGCCTTGTCGACCGGAGTCGATCGGAAGCGCGGTTCATCTTCGGCCGGCTGGTGGTGGCCGGGCTGCTTGGTCTGATCGCGGTGGTGGTCACCTCGGTCGCATCGCTTCGCGTCGGCCGCAGTCTTATCCGACGCCTGGCGGGCCTGCGCCAAGCCGCGCAGGAGCTCGCCATCGACCGTCTGCCCCGGGTGGTGAGCCAGCTCCGGCAGGGCGAACACGTCGACGTCGTCGCGGAGGCGCCACCGCTGCCCTATGGGGACGATGAGATCGGCCAGGTCGGCCACGCGTTCAACGCCCTGCAGCGCACGGCGGTCGCCTCCGCCGTGGCGGAGGCGAATGTGCGCCGCGGCGTGAACGAGGTCTTCCTCAACATCGCCCGGCGCAGCCAGACCCTGCTGCACCGTCAACTGTCCATTCTGGACCGTATCGAGCGCCGCACCGAGGACGCGAACGAGCTCGAGGACCTGTTCCGTATCGACCATCTGGCAACCCGGATGCGCCGTCACGCGGAGGACCTCGTGATCCTGGCTGGTGCCGCGCCCGGGCGGGGCTGGCGAAACCCGGTGCCCTTGGTCGACGTCGTACGCGGCGCCGTTTCGGAGGTTGAGGACTACGCCCGAGTGAGCATCCGGCCGGTGCCGGAGGTGGCGGTCGCCGGCCGAGCCGTCGCCGACGTCATCCATCTGCTGGCCGAGCTGATCGAAAACGCGACGTCGTTCTCGCCTCCGCACACTCGCGTCAACATCGGTGGGGAACCGGTGACGAATGGCCTCGCCATTGAGATCGAGGACCGCGGGCTTGGCATGCCGGCGACCGCATTGGCGGAGTTGAACTCCCGGCTCGCCGCCCCACCCGACTTCGACCCGGGCATCAGTGCCCAGCTCGGCTTGTTCGTGGTGGCGCGGCTGGCGGCTCGACACGGTGTGCGGGTGCAACTGCGTTCCTCGCCGTACGGCGGCGTCACGGCGGTCGCGCTCCTACCCGACGTGCTGCTCGCGGTCCCGGGCGAGCAGCCGGCCCTGCCAGCGGGCTCGGCGGCCGCTGCCCACGATCCGTCCGCCGACGGGGCGTTCGTAGCACTGGCCGCGGCGTACCCGCCCGCGCCGCGGTCGCCGGCCCCGACATTCAGTCCGATCATCGCCGAAGGGGAGCCACTGCCAACCCGGCGTCCGACGCCGGCGCAGGCCCAGGCGATGGATCAGGCATCCGGTGTGATCATCGCCACGCCGGGCAAACCCATTCCTCGCCATGCTCGACAGGAGATCATCGAGGCCGCCGACGACGACGCGGACGGCCTGCCCAAACGGGTCCGCCAGACAAACCTGGCGTCGGAGCTGCGCGAGTCCGGGGGGGACCTCGACAATGAGACACAGGCCGCCAGTTCTCGCTCACCCGAAGAGTTGCGGGCGATGATGAGTTCATTCCAGGCCGGCATGGCTCGCGGCCGACGCGAGGCCGACGACGACCTTTCCCCGACGGACGACGTTGACCACGACGAGGCCGTTGACGGCGATACGAGGCTGGAGGCGACGTGACTCAGGCGCCTGAGGGGATCAACGAGCTGGGCTGGCTGCTCGACGACCTCATCGAGCGGGTGCCCTCGGCTCGACGAGCCATCGTCCTGTCCGTCGACGGGCTGTTGATGGCGACCTCGAATGGCCTGAACCAGTCCGATGCCGAGCACATGTCCGCCATCGCAGCCGGGTTCCAGAGCCTGGCTCGCGGAGCCAGCCGGCATTTTCAGGCCGGCACCGTGCGGCAGACGATCGTAGAGATGGAGTCCGCGTTTCTCTTCGTCACAGCCGCCGGCCACGGTGCCTGCCTCGCGGTGCTCGCCGACGCCGCCTCAGACATCGGTCTGATCGCGTACGAGATGGCGATGCTCGTCAAGCGGGTTGGCCAGACCCTGTCGTCGCCGTCGCGGCCGGCCGCCGCGCCGACCGATGTGGGATGACGCCCGATGGTGGATGACGAAGCACGCCCGTTCGGGCGGCCGGCAAGGGGCCAGCCCGCCCGCGGCCGAACATCGTGGACCGGCGCGCACCGCTCGGGGGCGCCGCCGCGGATAGGCACCGGCCGCGCGGTGCCCGCGCGGGAGCGGCCCCCGCCAGAGCCCGACGAGGCTGACCACTCCTGGCTGGATCAGGAGGCCGGCCCGGTCGTGCGTCCATACACGCTCACCGGCGGCCGGGCTCGGCCGATCACGGGAGGGCTCGGACTGCTCACCTACGTGGAGACGCTCTTCGCGCCGGAAGCTGACCTCGTCAACCTCCAGCCCGAGCATCGGGCGATTCTTTCACTCACCCGGACGGCGCTGTCGGTGGCCGAGATCGCGGCCCGGATGGACCTTCCGGTCGGGGTCGTCCGGGTCTTGGTCGGTGATCTGTTGCAGGCAAGCCTGGTCTCGACCTTCGAGTCGGACGCGACCACCCATCCACCCGACGAGGGCATCCTGCAGGCGGTGATCGATGGACTACGAGCGCTCTGAGCGGCGGGCCCCCCTCGCCCTGAAGATCCTCGTCGCGGGCGGATTCGGGGTCGGCAAGACCACCCTCGTCGGCTCATGTAGCGAGATCATGCCGCTGCAGACGGAGGAGGTTCTCACCGACGCGAGCGTCGCCACGGACGACGTGACCGGTGTCGAAGGAAAGAACGCGACGACCGTGGTGATGGACTTCGGCCGGATCAGCATCACCGACCAGGTGGTGCTCTATCTATTCGGTACGCCGGGCCAGGACCGGTTCTGGTTCCTGTGGGACGAGCTGGCCCTCGGCGCGCTTGGCGCGGTGGTCATGGCCGACACGCGCCGCCTGGCGGACTGCTTCCCGTCCGTGGACTACTTCGAGCGCCGTGGTACTCCGTTTCTCGTCGCCGTGAACTGCTTCAACGGCGAGCAACGGCACACCACGCAGAAGGTACGCGACGCGCTCGACCTCGACCCCGGCGTTCCGGTGGTCCTCTGCGACGCGCGTGACCGCGAATCCAGCAAGCACGTCTTCGTCACGCTGGTCGAGCACGTCATGGGGCGCCTTCAACGGCAGCCTGCTGCGATCTGAGTCGCTTGTCCCCGCTGAGCTGCTAATGCCCAAAGCCCCGGATCGTCGGATCGGATCTCTGGACAATTCCGGGCGGCGGCGTCCAGGATGCGCACATGGACCTGACCGCGAGCGTTGCCATCGCCGTCCTGGTCCTCGCGTTGTGTGGCGCTCTTTATCTGATCACCGGTGCGCGCGGCCGCCGCGGCATTGCGACAGCCGGAGAGCGGGCGACTTACGACGTCCTCCACCGTGCCGGCCTGGCCGCGGAGCCATTGCGAGCCGGCTTGGACGCCGGTACGGCCGCCAAGGCGGTCCGTCACCTGCGCGCCCTGGTCGGGAGCCTGGCATTGGGCATCGGAGACAGCACTCGGTTGCTCGCGCTGGACGGGCCCGGTGAGCACCACCGCCCCCAACTCGAGGCAGCACTGCGGCGGGTGGTGACCACCGGCCGCACTGCCGTGCTGCGGGGCAAGGATCTCGGCTGCGAACGCCTCGACTGCCCGATCCGGGGTGCCGTCATCGCCCCGTGTGTCGGCGGCTCGCACGACGGGGTCGCGTTGGCCGCCCTGACCGAGGGCGATCCGACGCCCGGGCTGGTGCAAGCCACCTTGGAGACCGCGCGGTTCGTCGCCTCGCAGGTGGCCCTCGCCGAGCTCGACACCTCCCGGGCGCGACTGGCCAAGGCGGAGGTACGGGCGCTGCGGGCGCAGATCAGCCCGCACTTCGTCTATAACGCATTGACCGCGATCGCCTCGTTCGTCCGGACCGACCCCGAGCGGGCTCGCGACCTCATCCTCGAGTTCGCCGAGTTCACCCGGTACTCGTTCCGCGCGCACGGCGAATACACGACGCTCGCCGAGGAGTTGCACTCGATCGACCGATACCTCACCATCGAGCGGGCGCGGTTCGGCGACGGACTGCAGGTCCGGCTTCAAATTGCCCCCGAGGTGCTACCGGTCGGCCTGCCGTTCCTGTGTCTGCAACCGCTGGTCGAGAACGCGGTACGACACGGCTTGTCCCGTAAGCCGGGGCTGGGCACGGTCACCATCATGGCCCGGGATGCGGGAGCCGAATGCGCGATCACGGTTGAGGACGACGGCGTCGGCATGGACCCGGCGCTCTTCGGCGCCGACGGCTCGGACGAGATCGGTCCCGAGGTCGGGCAGCACGTCGGTCTGGCCAATGTGGACGAACGCCTACGGGCCGCGTTCGGCGACGCCTTCGGGCTCGTGGTGGAGACGGGACTCGGAGCCGGCACCAAGGTGAGCATGCGAGTGCCGAAGTTCCGCGCCGACGTTCGGACCCACGCATGATCGACGGAGGTTTCCTGCGGGTGCTGGCCGTCGACGACGAGCCGCCGGCGCTTGACGAACTCGCCTATCTGCTTCGCGCAGACCCGCGGGTGTCGGTGGTCAACACGGCCAGCGATGTTGCCGACGCACTCCGCGTGCTCCGCGACAACGATGTGGACGCGGTGTTCCTCGACATTCGGATGCCAGGACTGGACGGGATGGAGCTGGCCCGCGTATTCGGCCGGTTCGCCCGGCCGCCCGCGGTTGTCTTCGTCACGGCCTACGACGACCGCGCGGCCGAGGCATTCGACCTCGGCGTGGCCGACTACGTCCGCAAGCCGGTCCGGGCCGACCGTATCGCCGAGTCGCTGCGCCGGGTGCTGGCCTCGCGGATCGTGCCTTCGCATCCGGCGGGCAGCGGCCGCCGCGAGCGCGAGGACGACCCGATGATCCCGGTAGAGCTGGCCGGCACCACCCGAATGCTCCCGCGCTCGGCGGTGCAGTGGGTGGAGGCACAGGGAGACTACGCCCGACTGCACACAGTGGACGGTTCCCATCTGGTACGGATTCCGCTGGCGACTCTCGCCGAACGCTGGGCGGAGGCCGGGTTCGTGCGGATCCACCGGTCGTACCTGGTTCAGCTGCACAACATCGACGAGCTCCGCATGACCAACAATGGCTATGTGGTCATCGTCGGTGGCGACGAACTGCCGGTCGCTCGGCGACACACCCGCGAGCTCAAGGACCGGCTCGTGCGGGCGGCCAAACAATCGTGGTCACGATGACCATCGAGGAGCGTGTCACGACGGCGCCCGGGCGCACCCGCATCGTCCTGGCCGAGATCGCGCGGGAACGGCGCACGACAACGGAGCTGGTGCAGCAGAGTCCGGTCGGAGACGTGCTGCTGCGTGGGCTGATCCGGGCGCAGCTGGCGCACGCGCTGCGGTTCGCCGCGGTGATCGTGGTCGCGCTGGGCGGGCTGCCGCTGCTGTTCGCGCTCGCGCCCGAAGTGGCCGCCGGACACGTACTGGGCGTGAGACTGCCCTGGCTCCTGCTCGGCGTCGCCGCCTATCCGTTCCTGTTCCTGATCGGAGCGATGTACCTCCGGTCCGCCGAGCGAACCGAGTCCGAGTTCACCGACCTGGTCGAACGGCCTGATCGGTGACGCATAGTCCGTTCGCGCTTCCCGCCATCATCGCCGTCACGCTGGTCACCGTTGTGATCGGCGCCTACGGACTACGGCTGGCCCGCACGACGTCGGACTTCCTGGTCGCCTCCCGGGCCGTCAGTCCACGATGGAATGCGGCGGCGATCGGCGGTGAGTACCTCTCCGCGGCCTCGTTTCTCGGGGTCGCCGGGCTGGTACTCAAGAACGGCGTCGACATGCTCTGGTACCCGGTCGGGTTCGCCGCCGGGTACCTGGCGCTGCTGTTGTTCGTGGCGGCGCCCCTTCGACGCTCGGGCGCGTTCACGTTGCCGGACTTCTGCGAGCTGCGGCTCGGGTCGAACCGGCTGCGCAAGCTGTCGGCCGCGTTCGTGCTCTTCATCGGGTGGCTCTACCTGGTGCCTCAGTTCCAAGGCGCGGGCCTCACGCTGCAGACGGTGACCGGTGGGCCATACATCGTCGGCTCGCTGCTCGTCGCCGCCGTGGTCACCGGCAACGTCGCGTTGGGCGGGATGCGCGCGATCACGTTTGTCCAGGCATTCCAATACTGGCTCAAGCTCACGGCGCTGGCGGTTCCGGTGCTGTTCCTGGTGCTGCATTGGCAGGCCGACGGGCGGCCACAACTGACGCCGCTGTCGGGCGAGACGTTCGCGGCCGCGACGACTGTCCACTTTGACTCCACGGCGACACTGACGTTCACCGTGCCGACGACGGTGACCTTGCCGGCCGGTCAGGCGCGCTACGAGCCGGGGCGCCACGATTTCGCCGGGGGCACTGTGGTGACCTTTCCGGCCGGCGCCGCGGTGCCCGAAGTCGCCGGCACGGCGTCCGGCTCGCACTGGCTACTGCCGAAGACCGGGACCGGCGGATTGTTCGCGGCGTACTCGCTGATTCTTGCGACATTCCTCGGCACGATGGGCCTGCCGCATGTCCTGGTTCGCTTCTATACCAATCCGGACGGGGCCGCCGCCCGCCGAACCACGTTGGTGGTGCTCGGCCTGGTCGGTCTTTTCTATCTTTTCCCGACCTTGTACGGCGTGCTGGGTCGGGTCTACGCACCCGCGCTCATGCTCACCGGTGACACCGATGCGGTGGTCCTTGTCCTGCCCGGCCTCATCCTCGGCGCTGGGGTCGCCGGCCAGTTGCTCGGCGCTCTTGTGGCGGCGGGCGCGTTCGCCGCTTTCCTGTCCAGTGCCTCCGGCCTACTGACTTCCGTGGCGGGCGTGCTCTCCACCGATGTGATCGGCCGAAGCCATTCAGGATCCGTGCGCGACTTCCGGATCGCCTCGATCGTGGCGGGCGTGGTTCCGTTCGTGCTCGCGTTGACAGTGGCGAGCCTGGATGTCTCTCTGGTGGTGGGGCTCGCGTTCGCCGTTGCGGCTTCGTCGTTCTGCCCGCTGCTCGTCCTCGGCATCTGGTGGCGCGGACTGACCGACCTGGGTGCGGCGGCGGGCATCCTCGCCGGAGGAGGTGCGGCGGTGACCGCAGTACTGCTCACGTTCCTGGGCCGGACCGGCCACGGTCTTACGGCCACGCTGCTGAGCTATCCGGCCGCGTGGACCGTTCCGCTCGCCTTCGCCGTCATGGTCTGTGTTTCGCTCGCCACTCGGCGCCGCATTCCAAGCGCCGTTGGGCTCACCATGTTGCGTCTGCACGCACCCGACGCACTGCGCTTGTGATCTATGTCGACACGGTTTCGACGTAACCTTTCCGGCGTTGCCGACCGCTGAACGGCGCCGACGCGGCCGCTCGGCGCATCGGGGCGGCCGCTGGGCGCAGTCTGGTCGCGTCGGCGGTAATGGATATTTCCTGCTCAGCTGGGTGTTCCTAACGTGCGGCCCAGGGTCGCCGGTGTCGAACGGGGGCACTGCGCCCGCACTGTCCCAACGTTTCGGAGCAGGTGGTGACATGAGCACCCAGGTGGACACCGGGGCGCCGCCGGACCCGCAGTCCTACGTAGCGGTCCAGGCATCGCCCGAGTTTGTCGGGCTGCGCAAGACCTTGCGCGGCTTCATTTTCCCGATGACGATCGCGTTCCTCCTTTGGTACGCGCTCTACGTCATCCTCTCCGCGTACGCGCGCGACTTCATGGGCACGAAGGTGATTGGCAACGTCAACGTGGCGCTGGTCTTCGGTCTCCTGCAATTCCTCACGACGTTCCTGATCGCCTGGCGCTACGCACGGTTCGCAAGCCGCAAGCTCGACCCGGTGGCGGATGACATCAAGCAGCGGATGGAACGGGGAGGCGCCTGATGTACTACGCAGCTGTCAGCGCAGGCACGCAGCGAAGCTTGACGATCTCGCTCTTCCTGGTATTCGTGGTCATCACGCTCGGCATCACATTCTGGGCGAGCCGCCAGACCCGTAACGCCACCGACTTCTACGCCGGTGGCCGAACTTTCTCGGGATTCCAGAACGGGATGGCGATCAGCGGCGACTACATGTCGGCCGCGTCGTTCCTCGGTATCGCCGGCCTCATCGCACTCTACGGTTACGACGGATTCCTGTACTCGATCGGGTTCCTCGTGGCTTGGCTGGTCGCACTGCTTCTCGTGGCCGAACTGCTGCGCAACTCCGGCAAGTTCACCATGGCCGACGTGCTCGCGTTCCGAATGAGGCAACCCCCGGTTCGTACTGCGGCCGCGGTTTCGACCGTCACTGTCTCGGTCTTCTATCTGCTGGCCCAGATGGTCGGTGCGGGAGCACTGGTATCGCTACTGCTGGGCATAGGAGGTACCGAGACGTTCCTCGGCATGGACGCACAGACGGCCAAGGTGGCGACGATCGTCATGGTCGGCGCCCTGATGATCGTGTACGTCACGGTAGGTGGCATGAAGGGCACCACCTATGTACAGATCATCAAGGCGTTCATGCTGATGCTCGGCGCGATCCTGATGACCGGGCTGGTGCTATCGGCCTTCAAGTTCAACCTTTCCAGCCTGCTCGGCGACGCTGCCGAAACCTCCGGTAAGGGAGCGGCTTTCATCGAGCCCGGTCTGCGCTATGGCAAGGAGGTGGCGGGCGACGCCACGCAAACGTTCTACAACAAGTTGGACCTGCTGTCGCTCGGCATCGCCCTGGTGCTGGGTACGGCCGGTCTGCCCCACATCCTTATCCGCTTCTACACGGTGCCGAGTGCCAAGGTTGCGCGGAAGTCCGTGCTCTGGGCCATCGGCATCATCGGGTTCTTCTACCTGATGACGCTCGCCCTCGGTTTTGGCGCGGCGGCCCTTGTTGGCGGCAAGGCGATCACAGCGCAGGATCCGGCCGGGAATACGGCCGCCCCCCAGCTGGCTCAGGCACTGGGTGAACGCTATCTCGGCGGCGCCACCGGCGGAACGATTCTGCTCGCCGTCATCGCGGCCGTCGCGTTCGCAACGATTTTGGCCGTCGTGGCTGGCCTGACGCTCGCCTCGTCGTCGTCGATGGCGCACGACTTCTACGCCAACGTGATAAAACGGGGCCAGGCGACCGAACGTCAGGAGGTGGTGGTCGCCCGCATCTCGGCGTTCATCATCGGTGCCGTGTCGATCGCGTTGGCCATCTACGCACAACGCCTGAATGTTGCGTTCTTGGTGGCGCTCGCTTTCGCGGTGGCCGCGTCGGGCAATCTGCCGGCGATTCTTTACTCCCTGTTCTGGAATCGTTTCAACACGACGGGTGCCACGGCAGCGATCTACGGAGGCCTCATCTCAGCGGTCGTACTCGTGTTCTTCTCTCCCGTGGTATCGGGTAGCGCCACGGCGATGTTCAAGGACAACGACTGGCATTGGTTCCCGCTTTCTAACCCTGGCATCATCTCGATTCCGCTGGGGTTCCTGTTCGGCTGGCTCGGGACGATCCTGTCCAGTGAACGCAACACGGAGAAGTACGCCGAGCTGGAGGTACGGTCGCTGACGGGAGTCGGCGCCCACTAACGACACACTGCACTGCACCGTGGGGACCCGCCGGCCGGCGGGTCTCCACGTCGTCTTAGATGAAGGTGTGCCACGAACGAAAGAGAAGGATCAGGTGCGGGAAGGGGGCCGGTGTGTCGGAGCGATCCGGCGGCATCGCTGACGAACCGTCGCGAGGTCGGCGCCCGACCAGTCACGAACGGATGTCGGGACTGCCCTGGGACGCGTCGTACCGCGACGGCCCTGCGCCCTGGGACATCGGTCAGCCGCAGCCAGCGGTGGTGCGCTTGGCGGCCGATGGTGGATTCACCGGAGCGGTGCTCGATGCAGGTTGCGGGACCGGTGAGAACGCGTTGCACATCGCCGCCCAGGGACTGTCGGTTCTGGGCGTTGACGTTGCTGAGACGGCGCTCGCGATCGCCCGAGACAAGGCCCGCGTCCGCGGGACCGACGTCGAGTTCGCGGCGGCGGACGCGCTGCACTTGGAGCGCTTGGGGCGCACATTCGAGACGGTCCTGGACTCCGGGCTGTTCCACACCTTCGACGCGGACGAACGACCGGAGTACGTGGCGAGTCTCGCGTCGGTGACGGAGCACAATGCAACGTTGTACGTCTTGTGCTTCAGCGACCAGGGACCCGACCTTGGCCCGCACCCCGTCAGCGAGGACGAGCTGAGAGCGGCATTCGACTCAATCAATGGTTGGGCCGTCGCTGCCATCGAGCCGGAACGGCTCCAAACCGGATTCCACGACGGCGTACCGGCCTGGCTTGCGACAGTCAAACGAACCTAGACCGTGGCTGCCCTAGGGCGGGGGAAGCCTGAGATTGACCAGGCCGCCGAGCTGGCCGATGGCGAAGCAGCAGAGAAACAGCGTAACCAGCATGACGGCGGCCACGACCACGACGACGACCAGTTTGGTCCGGGTACCCGACTCCCCCGGCTCCTCCACGCCGCCACCATATCCAGTACCAACGACTAGTGTGGCGAGTCGTTAATTGATGGCATAAGTCGGAGGCAATAGGCTGCGATCGATTCGAGGATCTGTTCGGCGGTCTTGACCCAGGCGAACGGTCGTGGGTTGGCGTTCCAATGCTCGATCCAGTCGCGGATGTCAGCTTCGAGCTCGGCGACGCTGCGGTGGGAGCCGCGGCGGATCTTTCGGGTGGTTACCTCGCCGAACCAACGTTCTACGAGGTTGAGCCAGCTGGAGCTCGTTGGGATGAAATGCAGGTGGAAGCGGGGGTGGCGCAGCAGCCATGCCTTGATCTCTGGAGTCTTGTGGGTGGCGTAGTTGTCCAGGATTAGATGGACCGCCAGGTTAGCGGGGACCTCTCGGTCGATCTGGTTGAGGAACTTCTTGAACTCCGTCGCCCGGTGGCGGCGGTGCATGCGGCTAATCACCGTGCCGGTGGCCACATCAAGTGCGGCGAACAGGCTGGAGGTGCCGTTGCGGATGTAGTCATGGGTCTGGCGGACCGGGTCGACGGGCATCATCGGTAGCAGCGGTGCGCTGCGGTTGAGCGCTTGGATGTTGGACTTCTCGTCGGCACACAACACGATGGCCCGCTCGGGTGGGTTGAGGTAGAGACCGACCACGTCGTAGAGCTTGTCGATGAAATTCGGGTCGGTGGACAGCTTCCAATAGTCGACCTTGTGGGGCTTGAGGCCGAACGCCCGCCAAATCCGCGACACCGCGGTCTGGGTCATCCCGGTGTGGGCGGCCATCAGCCGGGTCGACCAGTGCGTGCCACCATCGGGTGGAGCGGCCTCCAGTGTGTCCACCACCACCTTCTCGACCTGCTCATCGCGGACGGTGCGGGGCCGGCCAGGCCGGTCCGCGTCGTCGAGGCCCTTCAGACGCTGCGCTACAAAACGCCGCCGCCATTTGCCCACCGTCGACTCGGTCACCTCCATCGACGTCGCGACCTCCTTGTTGTCCATCCCTTCCGCGCACGCCAGCACGATGCGCGCCCGCAACGCCAACGCCTGCGCGGTCTTCGCCCGCCGTGTCCAACGTTGCAACGTCTGACGCTCCACATCAGACAGTACGAGTTCGGCCTTCGGGCGACCTGTGCGTGCCATGCCGAACACCGTAGTCGAGTTAGGTTACGAACTAATAACTCATCACACTAGTGTCCGACCGCATGAAGGTTCTCATTACGGGTGCGACATCTGGCCTCGGCCGGTGGCTCGTGGAGCGACTCGGCGAGCGGGGTTGGACGGTCTTCGTGCACGGGCGCGACCCGGCTCGCGTCGGTCAGACCGTGGCGGAGGTCCGGTCGCGCGGGGGTTCGGCCGCCGGCTTCGTGGCTGATCTCGCCGAACTCGCTTCCTGCGCTCGGCTCGCCGGCGACGTGGCCGCCGGCGGCGGACTGGATGTGCTCGTCAACAACGCGGGCGTCGGCTTCGGCGCGCCGGGCGCGGGACGCAGCCTATCGGCGGACGGGTTCGAGCTGCGTTGGGCGATCAACTACCTGGCCCCGGTCGTGCTCACCCGTGGCCTGCTCGACACGCTGCGTGCATGTGCGCCGGCCCGGATCGTCAACGTCGGCTCGGTCGGACAGGTGCCGATCGACTTCGACGACTTACGGATGGATCGCGGCTATGACGGCACGGTCGCCTACCGCCGGTCGAAGCTCGCGTTGGCGGCGTGGAGCTTCATGCTGGCCGAGGAGCTCAGCGGCTCTGGCGTGAGCGTGAACTGCCTACACCCCGCGACGCTGATGCCGACCGGCATGGTCATCGAATCGAGATATCCGGCAATGTCTACTGTGGATGCTGGCGGCGCGGCCACGCTGCGGCTGATCGTCGAGGATGTGGGCACCGGGCACTATTTCGATGGTTTGACCGAAGCCCGGGCGCATCCCGACGCTTATGACCCAGCGGTGCGGGCCCGGCTGCGGGCCGCGACCGAAGCCGCACTGACGCGTTGACTCCTCGCGAGATTCAGGCCCGCGCCGACCGGAGTTGTCCAGCGCCCCGGACGAGTTGAAAGAACTGGTCGGCCCGCACGACGCGATACCGGTCGTCCAGGTCCGCACTCACACTCGCGACGTCCGCCGGGGTCATCGACCAGGCGAGAATACCGAGTGACACGAACCGCGGACCCGTACGGCCGGGTGCGGACGCCGTATCGCTCAGTGCAGCCCGGCACTCGGCTGGGTTTGCGACCAGTTGACTGGCGGCGATCGGAAGCCCGGCCAGCATCCTGATCTCGGACCGGGATGTCCAGTGCTCGAGGATCCCGGCCGGTTGCACGTCACGTACAAATGCCGACACGTGACGCAGCGACATATCTCGATCTCTTCCGGCTGCCCGGTTCAGCACGCTGACCACCGGCTGGCCCAGGGACTGGGCGTACCGGCCGGTCTGGCGCGTGAAGGCGGCAAGGTCGCGGTCCGGCCACACTGTGGGGTACGTGTATCCGGCACCGGACGGCCCGACGATCAACTGGTCGTGCGCTGTGGCGGTGCGCTGGTAGTAACCAAGGATCGCCGGTGCGGCGTCATGCAGAAGCGGGCTGATCGTCCAGTTCAGCGGCACCAGCCCGCGCTCTGGCATATCCCATAGCCGGCGCATCGCATGCTGGCAGTACTGCAGGTTGTCGCCGTCGGTCACGGTGAAGGTGACGTATGTGCAGTCTTGCAGCGCCGGCACCGGCGCCGCCCCCGGCGGTGCAGCGGACACCTGTCGAACACCGCCAAGCACCGTGAGGTTGAGCGAGAAGTCGGCGGCCACCACGTACACGCCGTGCCGGGAAGCCAACTCGGTGCCGGCGTCCTCCCCCACCTCACCCGGCCACCAGCCCAGGTATGGCGAATTCGCCGGCATCTCAGTGAAAAGGCGCTTCAGCAGCCTACGGTGTTTGCGATCGCCGGGATCTAGCCAGATCACCAGCGCGCGGTTGGCCACGGCGTAGTCACGGAGGAAGCCTGGGTTCTCATGGTCCAACCCGACGAGCATCCGGTGCGTGGTGCGCGGCCACAACTGATCGACCGACCACCGGTAGGCGGCCTCATCGTGGGCAAACCAGCCGCGAAGGTCGGCGACCACGGGTAAATCCAGGCGTTCGGCCGTCGCCGGCTCGGTGACCACCGCGTCTTCGAGGCCGGCGATTGTGGTGGCCACGTTCGTGGTGGCCGGCACGCCCGGATCGGCCAGCACGGCGCCCCGGATCTCCGGCCGGTGACGCGTGATCAGCGCTTCCACCCCAGCTACCGGCGTCATCGGAAGGGCAAGGGTGTCGAGCCACGTGTGGCTGCCCTCTTCGGCCTCGCGCAGAAGCCAGATCCGAGGTCGACTCCGGTTGACCACGCCTTGGGCCGTCGTCGCCAGCAACACCTCGGCCGCCGCCGCGGTCCGGAGGTCGAGCACACCCAGATCAGTCGGCGCGGCGAACCTCGGTAACGCCTGCCCCTGCGGCCAGTGAATGCCAGTCGAAGAATCAGCCATCCCTGGTTGCCCCGATGTCTGCGCACTCCGTCGGTGGAGATCCTCAGAGACTACCGACCGAATTGGTCCGCGTGTGGCGCAACCGCATCTGGCGCTCGCCGATCGTGCCTTGCCCGTACGAGCGTGCGTCGCGGGATCGCTGACGCCATCGGGGCACAAACCATCCACTTTGGAAGTGACTTGATGAGCCGACGTTGCCGAACGACCCCGCGGAGACCTGGAAGGCATCCGATGATGCCGCCCGGACCAGTTGTAGTCGCACTCACCCGCCGCCGTGGTCGACGAGATTCTTCTCGATCAGCGCCTGCGCGACGGACAGGGTCGTAGGTCACCCGTCCAAGGAGCGGCCCATCCGACGCGAGCGTCTCATCCAGCGTTGAACGAGTCGCTGCGAGGTCCCGGGTGACGAAAGTCTACCGGGACCTCGCATCAGTTTGCTCAGTTCATGCCCTGCCTACACCCGGTGCGGTCGGTGCGGGCGCCTCGGTCGGCGGCGCCACGGCCGGCGGTGGACCCATCGGGTAGTTCGGGTCCGTTGGCGGCGCTGGCGGCCCGCCATGGTGGCGGCCCAGGCCGGAGGCGCCAACATAGATCAGCACAAAGGCAATGAGAATGAACACTCCGGCGGTGACGAGTAGGCCAGTGCCCACCGGTACCAGGGGCGGCACCTTGGCAGCGATTTGGCTTCGCGCCGCCACCGACAGACTGCCGTCGGCGTTGGCCAGCACGAGGACGTAACGTCCGTCCGAGGCCAGCGCGTCCCAGTCGAGCTGGATCGTTCCGGGGCCGCTGGATTGGTTCACCCAGAACGTCTGCTCGGTGGGTGGGCTCACCGCCCGCAGGTCACCGGCGAGGCGGCGGTACGTCGGAGTGTCGGTGTTACCCCAGGCTTGCGTCACCTCATCGCGGGCGGTGCCGGACAGCCAATGGTCCACATCGGACGCGAGGCCGACACCCAGGAAGAGTGAAGTTCCGCGCTCGGCGGTCGCGGTCACCCGAACCTTCCCGAAATCACCCCAACGCACCTGCCAACCGTCCGAGCTCCGGATATTCAGATCGGGGCTGACCACCGCGGCGGTCGGCGTGGTCAGGGTCAGGTCGGGACTAGTGGCGTACCCGTTGGCGTCGCGGGTGGAGTCGACCGCGAGGAGCACGCCACCGCCGATCCCGATGCCGAGGCCGCCAAGCATCAGCAGCACGCCAGCGATGAGCGCGACCACGCGGGCCACCGTTGCGCCGGCACTCGGTCGGGGCGGCGGCGGCGGAGCGGGCGGGGCCGACGGTGAGATCCACGGCGCGACGGTGCCGGTGCCGGGCGGCGGTGGCGCGTCGGGATCGACCGGCTCGTCACCACCCTGATCCAACCGGAACGGTGGGTAACGCCTGGTGAGCAACGCGACGTAGGCGATGACCCGCAGGCCCCAGCGGGCGATGCCGGTGAGCAGGTTGTACAGCCCCCGCGGGTATTCGCCAGTGAAGGCGAGGCCGATCGCGGCAATCAGGACGGTGACCGCGACGAGGCTGACTCCGGTTTGGACGACCACGTTGTCGCTGCGGTAGGCCTCGTAGGTTGAGCCGGCTATCGCGGCGAACAGCATCGCGTGCGGCAGCGCCAGCAGCCAGGCGACCAGCGGCTGATAATTCGGGATCCGCTCGGGGTACTCGATGTGCAGGTCCGCGGGATAGTCCGGATCCGCCGCCAGCGTGAACGGCGGGTATCGATCTGTGCCGAGTACCTGGTAGCCGTAGTAGCCGACCCGCCAACTCCAGCGGAGCACTCCCACGTTGAAGTCGAAGATCCCCCGAGGGTAGCGGCCGGTGAACAGCACCGCCAAGTAGGCGATGACTGTCAATACGACAAACGCGACCCACAGCACCAGCAGGACAACGTAGTGCGGAATCAGCAGTAGCCATTTGACCAACCACAGCAAGCGGCTGGGCGCGTCAGGCCGGGCGCGGACGTGAACGGGATATGCAGTCACGACTCCTCCTTGTGTTCACTTCGAGCGCACGCCGCGGCTCGCGAGATGGGCAGGGTCGATGGGCCCGTCTTCGAGGCCGGATGGCCTTGAGCAATGCACCGTCCACATGCGACCAATGTGCAGCCGTCTCATCAAGTCGACAAGGTCCTGCGTAGCCGCCAGGTCGCCATTGTCAGCAGCACAACCGCGATCCCGAGCAACACGCCGATCTGGGGTAACACATCGGCCAACCCGCCGCCGCGACGCACCAGGATCGCAAATCCCTCAGCCGCCCAGGCGTGCGGTGTCAGGTGAGCGATTGTCCGCATCGTCGGCGAGAACAATTCAATTGGCAGCATCGTGCCGCCCAGCGCGGCCATTCCGAGCCCGGCCAGCAGGCCGACGCCCAGCGACTGCTGCGGCGTGCGGGCGGTCGCACCGAGCAGCAGCCCGGCCCCGCTCGCCACCAACGCGAACGCCGTGACCAACAGCATGGCGCCGACCGGATCGCCCCAGTTGACGCCGAAGATGAGGGCGCTACCGAGCATGATGAACAGCGCCTGGGTGGCTGAGACCGCGAAACGACCTAGTGCCTCACCGACAACGATCGTGCGGATCCGCGTCGGTGTCGCGATCATCCGTCGGGTCACTCCGAATCGTCGCGACTCGATGACCGCCGCCGACGCGGTCATGGAGGTGAGAAACACGAACAGCAATAGCTGAGCGCTCGCACCATAGTCGAAGCGGCCGAGCGTCGACGGAAACATCGCCTCGCCCGCCGTCGTCACGCCGACTGTCAACGCGGGCACCTGTGCGGCCGCGGCGTCAGCCAGAGCGAGCCCACCGTCCAGATCGAGACCAGTCTCGGCGGCGGCGAACCGAGCCGCCCGCAACCGGCCCGCCTCCCTCGCCACAACGGCCGACACAATCGTCTGGATCTGCTGGCTTTGCTGGCCCGGCCGAGCGACGTACAGTACGGCAGCGGGCTGGCCGGCGTTGATCCGTGCGTCGTAATCGGCATCGATGAGGATTACTGCCTCCAGCTCGCCGCGCTCGACCGCGGCTGTGGCCGTGCGCGCGTCGCTGGCCGGCTGGACGCTCACCCCATCCGCGGCACGAAGCTCGGACACAAGGCGGTCGCTGAGCGCGCCCTCGCCGGCCGCGACCACCGCCACCTTCGGCGTCGCGGAACCGCCGAACACCACACCCATGATCAGCACCATGACCATGGGAAACACGAACAAGAAGAATGCGGCGGTGCGGTCCTGCAGCGTCCGTCGCAGATTCACGCGGGCGATCACCAGTGCCTTCATGGCCGGACCACCTTCCGCAGCCGCAGTAGCGCGATCCCACCCAATACGGCGGCAAACGCGGACATGGCCCCCACCGCAGGCAGCACGCTCACCGGTCCGCCGCCGGCGGCCAGCTCACCCAGACCGCGCATGAACCATGCGTGCGGCGTGGCCAGCCCGATCGTGGCGACAACGCCGCCGAGCTGGCTGACCGGGAACATCGCACCGCCCAACAGCGCCAGCGAGACGGCGAGAATGGCGTTCCAGCTACCGGCCTGCTCCATGTTGCGGGCCAGCGACGCGACCAACGCGGTGATGCCGGTCGCGGCCAGTACGCCACCGAGGATGATCAGCGCGAGCCCGAATGGGTTTCCCCACGAGATGTCCATGATTAGGCCCGTGGCGGTCACCAGTGTGGCCATACTGACGAGGCCGAGCAGCATGCTCGCCAGCAGCTTGCCCGCGAGCACGGCAGCTGGCGGGATCGGCGCGGCCAGCAACCGGCCGAGGGTGCCGTTGGCTCGCTCGTCGAGCAACGAGAACACTCCAAACTGGACAGTGAAGAACAGGAAGAAGATGGCCATGCCGGCCGCGAAGTACGCCTTGAGGTCGAGCACCTTCGCGCTGGCCGACACGTTCTCCATTACCACCGCGACGGAGCTGGCTCGCGCACGATCGGCCAGCACTGCGATCTCCGACGGCGACAACGCGGGCACGCCGGTGCCGTGGACGACCGCGGCCACCGCCGTACGCGTCGAGTTCAGCTCGGTCACGTAGGTGGAGGCGATGGATCGAGCGACGTCCGTGCCGATCGGCGCGTCCACGTTTCCGATCACCCGGATCTCAGCCGCGGCCGCTGTCTGCACCGCGCTGCCGAAGCCTTGCGGGAGGACAAATGCGGCGTCGATCGCCCCGGCATCGGCTAGCCGGCTCGCCTCCTCGACCGAGGTGGCCGTGCGCACCCGCAGGATGTCCTGTGCCTGGATTGGCCCGAGCACGTCGGCCGAGAATGCCTGCGCGATAGGACTTTCGTCCAGGTCGACCACCGCGAACTCAAACGCCTTGGGTGTCGCCGCCGGACCGAACAGCGAACCATAGATGAAGGCAAGGGCGAGCGGTAGTACCAGCCCGACGAGGAAGGCGGACCGGTCCCGGGCCCGCTCGCGTAGGTCCTTGCCGGCGATGCGTAGCGCGGCGAGCATCGTCAATCCCGAAGCCGCTTGCCGGTCAGGTGCAGGAAGACCGCCTCCAGGTCGGGCTCCTGCACCACCACCGAGCGTATGGTCAAACCCGCACCATTGACGGCGTCTAGGATGTGCGGAAGCGCGGTCCTAGCGTCGTCGTCAAGGACGTCGATGCCATCTGGGTGCACGTTGGCCTGGTGTACGGTCGGGATGCGTCGCAATGCGGCGAGGCCGGCGTCGAGATCGCCAGTGACGGTGAGCCGTACCTGGTCCCGTTCGCCGACCGACGCGGTCAGCTCCCGCGGCGTCCCTTCGGCGATCAAGTGACCGAGGTCGATGATGCCGACCCGGTCACACAGCCGCTCGGCCTCTTCCATGTAATGCGTGGTGTAGAGCACCGCCATGCCCTCGGCACTGAGGGCCTCGATGCTGGCGAGGATGGCGTTGCGGCTCTGCGGATCGACCCCGACGGTCGGCTCATCAAGGATGAGCAGGTCGGGCCGGTGCAACAGCCCGATAGCGATGTTGATGCGCCGCTTCATGCCGCCCGAGTACTCGGAGACCTTGTCGCGGGCCCGCTCGCGCAGACCGACCACGTCGAGCACCTCGTCGATCCGGGTCCGGGCGGGCGGGCCGGTGAGGTCGTACAGTCCGGCGAAGAAGCGCAGGTTCTCCCGGCCGGACAGGTCCGGGTAGACCGCGACATCCTGTGGCACGTAGCCGATGCGCCGCTTCACCGCCACGCTGCCATTGGTCAGCGGCTCACCGCAGATGCTGATCTCGCCGGCATCTCGACGCAGAATGCCGGCCACCATCGAGATGCAGGTGGTCTTGCCGGCGCCGTTCGGGCCGAGCAGACCGTACGTCTGCCCCGCCGAGACCTCGAAGGACAGCGAATCGACGGCCAATAGCGACCCGAACGTCTTTCGCAGCCCGGAGCAACGAAGCAACGCTCTCCGGTTCGGCTCGGGCTTCGGACTCGACACGTCATCCGGCGCCGGTCCTGGCGTACGCGTCACCATGCGCGCACTCATGTCGCGACCTCCCGTCGACCCACCGGACTATCGCCCTCGCCTCGACGCTAGGAACGGGTTTCTGGGCCTGGTAGTGCCGGACGACTCCTCGTTCGGACCGAATGGCCCAGCGCCGGCCCTTCTGACCACTGTGGACAGCCGACTGGCGCGCAGGCATCTGGGTCGTTGGTCCCTGGTCGCCCCGGCCGCGAACTGCGACGCTGAGATGCTGAGGTTGGCCTCACGGAGGCCCATCGGAACGAGGAGAACCAGAATGAGGACGTCGAACGCCGGGGCTGGTTCGGGCAGCCCGGATCCCTCGTGGCGCAGTCTGTATCGGGTCGGTGGGTGGTCCGGGATGGTCATTGTCGTTCCGTACCTCGTGGCCATCGCGCTTGTATCCGCGTCGCCGCCTCCGCTGGATGCCAGCGGTGCGCAGACGCTGGAGTACATCTCGTCGCACAAGTGGCTATACATCGTCGAACAGGTGCTGTGGATCGCGCCCGGCGTGTTGGCGATGGTGGTGTTCCTGGCGGTCACGGCCGCGCTGTGGCAGCTCGAGAAGGGTTACGCCGCGATCGCCGGACTGATTGGTATGAGCGCCTGGGCGTTGACGCTGGCCCTACCGACGAGCGGCGGCGGCGCGCCGGCGCTGGTGTACCTGGCCGATCAGTACTCGGGGGCGACCACCGCCGAACGGCGGACGGCCCTCGCGACCGTCGCGGAGGGCTTCATCGCAGAGAACAACACGCCAAGCGTCGTCGGGGTGCTGACCACGGTCGGCATCCTGCTCGTCTCGCTGGTCATGACCAGGGGCGTCTTCCCGCGGTGGGTCGCCTACCTCGGCGTCGCCACCGGTGCCATCGGCGTCGTGTCCGAAACGCTGCGCCCGGTGCTCGGCGCCGGCTACTCGGTCTACGGAATCCTGCTTCTCGTGTGGTTCGTGGTGGTCGGCCTGAAACTGCGCGGGTTTGGCAAATCGGCTCATGCACCCGCGTCGTCGGTCACCACATAGGACCTTGGTCCTGACGGTAGTGGACTTTCGCGGGTGCCAGGCCCATGTAAGCGCGATCAAGCTGTGGGCAGTGACGGAACGCGTCACGTCGGTCTGAGGGTTTGGAGGATCGGGCGTGGCAAAACTGATCCGGGCCTTGGCCGGGCTGCTGCTGCTCGCCCATGGATTGGTGCATCTGCTGTATCTGGTGCCAGAAGCGAACGACCCCAAGTACCCATTCACGCTTCGGTCGTCCTGGCTCGTACCGAAAGCCGCCCGCCGCCCGGTCGGATGGACGCTCATCCTCGCGACAGCGGCGGCGTTCGCCCTTCTCGTGATGGCCGTATGGGGTGTGCCGGGGCTGTCGGCCGGTTGGCCGCTCTTGGCCATCATCGCGGGCGGGCTGTCGCTTGGATTGCTCGTCGCGTTCTGGGATGCACGCCTGCTGGCCGGCGTCGCGATCGACGTGGTGGTGGTCGCCTTGGCCGTTGTCCGACCTGAGTGGACCGAACAGATTGGTTGGTGATCGTTGTGGTTGCACAACTGGTCAACGTCATCGTCTCTACGCGGACGAGCGCACGTCGACGTTCTCCGATCGCCGTCGTGACGACGATCGGTTTGCTCTGGGTGCTCGGAGTCAGCGCCGGCGCAGGCGGCGTGGAGCTGACGTTCGGCATCTGGGGTGTCGAATCGTTCCCTCCGGATTGGTTGGATCGGAGCCCGTTCGTCGACAGCTGGCTAATTCCCGGATTGGTCCTGGGCGTCGGGTTCGGGCTCGGCTCGCTGGTCATGGCGGACGGACTGCTCCGCCGGCCGCGCGTGCGTTGGCTGGGGTTCGTGGAGCGGTGGACTGGCCGCCACTGGGCCTGGCTGGGAACTGTCCTCATTGGAGCGGGCCACATCGTATGGATAGCTCTGGAAGTGGCATACATTCCAGGGTTCTCCTGGCTCGAAGCGGTCTACGGCGGCATTGGTGTGGCGCTGCTGCTGCTGCCATGGACACCATCCGTGCGTCGCTACCTGCTCATCACGGCGTGATCGGCATGGCGCCAGCCCTGGTCATCGAAGACCTGCACAAGGCGTACGGTGTGACGCGGGCAGTTGACGGCATCGACCTGACCGTGGACGAGGGAGAGATCTTCGGCATCCTCGGGCCTAACGGCTCTGGCAAGACCACGACGGTGGAGTGTGCGTACGGCCTGCGGCTGGCCGATTCGGGCCGGATCCGGGTGTTCGACATTGATCCTCGGTCCGATCCGGACGGCGTCGGCCGGCTCGTCGGTGCCCAGTTGCAGGACTCGGCGCTGCCCGACCGGATCAAGGTGTCGGAGGCGCTGCATCTGTTCTCAGCGTTGGCGCGCACTCACATTGATGAGGCGAAGCTAGTCGACCAGTGGGGTCTCGGTGCCAAGCGAAACTCGACCTTCGGAAGCCTGTCCGGGGGACAGCGGCAGCGACTCCTCGTGGCGCTCGCGCTCGTTGCCCAACCCCGCATGGTGTTTCTCGACGAGATGACCACCGGCCTCGATCCCAACGCCCGGCGCGAGGTGTGGGACCTGGTCGAACAGGTGCGCCGCGACGGAGCAACGGTTGTACTCGTGACGCATTTCATGGATGAGGCGCAGCGGCTCTGCGACCGGATGGCCGTCCTTTCCGGCGGAAGGGTCGTTGCATCCGGGACCCCGGCTCACGTCATCGACCGGTACGGCGGGCCAACCAAAGTGCGATTCCGAGTCCCATCCGGAACGGCGCTGCCGGACCTGGGCCGCCTGGCTGGTATCCATTCCGCTCGCGTTCAGGACGGCCGCGTCGAGATCCACGGGTCTGGTGCGTTTCTGGTCAACCTCGGCCATGCCCTGGCCACCGCCGGGCTGACCGATGTGGAGCTGGACATCGATCGACCCACGCTCGAAGACGCATACCTGAGCCTCATCGCCGCCACAAAGGAGCACAGCTGATGCGTGCCATTCGCGCGCTTTCCTGGATTGAACTCAAGCTCTTCCTCCGCGACCCGATCACGGTGGTGTTCACACTTGCCCTGCCACCGCTCGTGCTGTACGTCCTGGCCGAGGTCTTCGGCAATACGCCCGATCCGCAAGGTGTCGTCTTTCGAGGTGTCGGCCCCACCGACTTCTACGTGCCGGCCTATGTGGCCCTGGTCGTGGCGTCCCTTGGTGTCATCGGACTCCCGGTCCACATCGCCTCCTACCGTGAGCGCGGGGTGCTCCGCCGTTTCCAGGCCGCCCGACTGCCTGTGCGTGCGTTGCTCACGTCCCAGTTGGCTGTACTTTTCGTCGGGGTACTCGCCGGGTCGGTCATACTCATCGGGCTCGCCAAGCTGACGTACGACATCGATTGGCCGGTCTCCTGGTCCGCGGTGCTGCTAGCGGCGATGTTGGGCACTGTGGCGTTTGCCTCGATCGGTGTCTTTCTCGGTGCCGTGATGCCGACGGCTCGGGCCGCGCAGGGCATCGGCATCCTTCTGTGGTTCACCATGCAGATGCTTTCCGGCGCTGGGCCGCCACCGGAGGTGCTCAGCTCGGTGCTGAACCGCGTTGGCGAATTCCTACCGCTGCGCCATCTCGTCGTAGCCCTGCAGGACCCGTGGCTCGGTGCGGGCGTCAACTGGTACGAGATGGCGGTGCTGGCAGCCATCGTGGTCGTGGCTGGTGGGTTGGCTGCCGCGACCCTGCGCCGCCGCCGCTGACGCGCCGCCGACCGCACGGAGAGCGGGACTCTGGCGCCGTCGACGTAGGCACTCGTTCTTATGCGACAAGCTCGACTTCGGACGGCTCAACCGATGAGCCGGGGATGCGAGCGGACCCTGCCACGAGGGGCAACACGACTGCGGCCGTCGCGACGCCGAGGATGCCACACCCGATGACCACCCACCGAGGCTCTGCGAGTTGCAGCACCAGACCGCCGGCCACGTAGCCGATCAAGGCACCTGCCTGCACCCGCATCGCCAAGGCGGCGTTGGCCCGGCCCCGCGCGTTGGCTGGCACCCGGCGACCCATCAGCGTGCCACCGAGCACATTCAGGCCGCCATTCTGGGCACCACCAAACAGGTACCATGGCACGATCCACCATGCGCTCGGCGCCGTTCCGACAGCGACGACGGCGACCGACAGGAACCCCGCGGTGAAGATGAGCCGCCGGGCCAGGGTGGCGTCGCTCGTACCCGGCTTGACGACGACGCTGAACAGCCAGGCGCCGGCAAGCATCCCGACCGTCCACATCGCATCGATCACGCCGTACATCTGGGTGGAGCTCCGCAGCGTGCCCATGACGAAGAAGACCAGCACCACGTTCACCGCGCCCGCCGCGGCTATCACCGCGGTCAGGCCCCAGACGCAGCTGCGTAGCAGTGGATCCTGCTTGAGACTCCAGGCGGCGTCTAACTCCGATGACCGCGCCGGTCCCGCGGCCGGCGCTCGTCCACCGCGTCGGGTCCGGATCATCAGGCCGGCAACGATCGTCGCAACGAACCCGAATGCCGCGAATCGCACCGTCTGTTGTGGACCAACTCCGCCGACGAGGAACCCGGCCATGGCTGGACCGATCATCATGCCCGCCGCCCCCGCACTCTGGCCGATGGCGTTCGCTCGGGGCAGGTCATCTCGGATCACCATCGCGGGCAGCAGCGCCTGGCGGGCGGGGACCGACACCGCACTCGCGACCGAAAGGGCGAGCACTCCTCCGATCACCGCGGTGAATCCGCTTGCGTAGGCCATCGCCAGGCAGGAGAGTACCTGGCCAGCACCAGCGACGATCAGGAGCACCCGGCTGTCGACCCGGTCCACGATCCAGCCGATCGGCTTGCCCAACACGACCATCGGCACCGCCTCGCAGATCACCAGTGCGGCGACCTCGAGCCCGGTAGCGCCGCGCTGCTGCAGTGCCAGGACCTGGGTCACCATCACCAGGAAGGTGCCCAGGGCGCCGAGGAACTGTGCCGCCGAGGCGATCGAGACGTCGGCCCAACGCGAGCGCACCGCCGAGGAAGATGTGAAGGACATGTTTCGAAGTATGTCCTTCACATCTGGAAAGCGCAAGGTCTACGGCGATGGGTCCTGGCAGTGCTTGCGCAGGACGTCCTTGCGGATCTCGGCCCACGCCTCGTCCTCACTCATCGCGCCGGCGTCGGCGAGCCGGTCTACGGCGGCGTCGATCAGCGCCACCATGGCGATGAGCTGAGGGGCCGCGGCATCCACACCCAGAGCGCGCAACTCCCTGAGCAGGGCGTCGCTGGAATCTCCGTCAGTGGTATCGGCGACGCGCCGGTTGCGCGACCTGAGCAACCTTTGCGCCACCGATAGGGCCAGATGGATGTCGGGACAGAGCTCGTATCCGTGCATGACGCTCAGCGGGCGTACCACCTGAAGGCGGTCGACCTGGGCCAGCAGCGTCGCACCTCTTCCGTCCGGCATAGCGCCCTCCATCGACGAGTCCGACGAGGTAGTCCCACCCGGACAGGGCAACGCGCAAACGGCTATGAGTCGACGGGCACAGCCCGGATCTGGAACGACACCGTGCGCGCGCCCTTCGGTGGCCGTTCCCGGTTCAGTCGCTTGAACGGCTCGGTCAGCTCGTCGATCTGCTTGAGCAGCCTCGTAAGCTCGCGAGCCGTGATGGCGAGCCTCTGCTCAGAGATCGTCCCGGCGTCGAACCACTCCTGTGTCTCGGTGTGCACGCCGGCTATGTAGTGCCGCACCTTCTCGTTCTGCCGGGCCAGAACTGCCTCAACCATCGCGGCCTCGGCCGCCCGCTCCTCGTCGCCCGCGTCTCGTTCCATGCCGACCTCGTACTGCCGGTAGCTGGCCTGCCACAGCCGCTCGCGCCCGTCGCCCCGGCTCGGCGCCTCCCGAATCATGCCGACCTTGGCCAACGCCCGGAGGTGGTAGCTGGTCGCACTTGGGCTGAGCCCGACCACAACCGAGCACTCGGTCGCGGTGGCGCCATCTCGGGTCTGGGAAAGGTATTCAAGCAACTCCAGACGGGCCGGGTGCGCGAGGGCGCGCATCACCGCCGGGTCACTGATCTTCGTTCGCTCCGCGGTCGTCACGGGATCAGATAACCACGAACCGCGCTGGCGAACGCGGCCGCCGCCTCTACCGGTACGAAATGGCCGACATTCTCCAGGCGCTGGATGCGAACGTCGGAGAAGTATGCGTGGAGTCCGTCGGACCATTCGTAGGGAAACAACGGGTCCTCGCCGGGCCAGAGCACCGCACTCGGCACGGTGATCACGTCGGTCGAGTCGGGCGGTCGTTCAGCGAGATAACGGTCGGTGGCGGCGGGTCCGGCACGGTACCAGTTGATCGATGCGAGGAAGGCTCCGGGACTGCCATACATCGATACGAGGTGGTCGATTCGAGCGTCGTCCACCGAGTAGTCCGGCCCGGACCATGTTTGCCAGAAGTGTCGCAGGTACGCCCGAACGGCCCCGGGCTTGCCATCGAGCAGGCGCTCGGCCAGATCGAGCCGATGAAAGGCCTGGTACCAGAACTGGCGCTGGGTCTCGGGATTGAGCACGCGCGCTCCAACGCCCGGCGTCGGTGGCGTGACGACGAGGCCGCGCACCAGGTCCGGCCGAAATCGCCCGACGGTCTGGGCGATCCGGCTACCGATGTCGTAACCCGCGAGGACTGGCCGATCGAGGGCGAGGTCCTCGATCAGACCGATGATGCTGCGGGCCTGGCCGCCGACGCCGTACTGCTCGGCCGGCTCGGCCAGGTGCTTGTCCGACTCGCCGAAACCCCGCAGATCCGGCACGACCAGCTCGGCGTCGTCCGCCAGAAGGGAAACCACGTCGGCATAATCGGTACGGTCTCCCGGCCAGCCGTGCAGCAGCACCACCGGCGGCCCGGTCCCAACCCGGTCATAGGCGAGCGTGAACCCATCTCTGCTCACTCGTCCATTGTCGGACGCCAGGTTGGGAAGGATCCCTTTCTATGCAGAACGCGTTAAGTCGCGAGCGCGAGGAGCGAGCGTCAGCGAGCCCCGCAGTCGCGAGCAAACGCGGCACAGGGGACCCTGCTTAACGTTCAGGTGCGGCGGCCGCGGCGGGCACGGATGTAGTCAGCCACGACGTACCGGCCCAGGTCCTCGGCCGACGGCGTGAAGACCCGACCGCCGTTGCGCCGGGCGACCGCGTCGACGAAGCGTTGCAGGCCGGGATCCTCGCCCAGCATGAAGAAGTTGAGCATCGCGCCGTACCGGGTCAGATGGTCCACTTCGACGATGGTGGCCTCGATCGTGTCCCGGGTCGGCGGCCACCAGAACACCGGCCCATGCGCGGTGTTATGCGCGGTCGGCTCGCCGTCCGTCACGATGAGGATCACCGGCTCACCATCGGAGTGCTTACGCAGGTGCCGTCCGGCCAGGCGCAGCGCGTACTGGAGATTGGTGCCCTTGTCCTGATCTGGTTCCGCGGCAGCCAGTTCGGTCTGGGACAGCGGGCTCGCGTTGAGTCCAAAGCCGATGATCTGAAGGGCGTCCTGGGGAAACCTCGTGGCGACCAGGTGCGAGAGCGCGAGTGCGGTCTGCTTCATCGGGCCCCAGTAGTCGCGCAACTCCATCGACCATGACAGATCTACCAATAGCGCCACCGCGGCCGACGCCCGGCGCTCGGTCTCCACCACCTCAAAGTCGTCCACCTCGAGCCGGACCGGCGTGCCCGCCCCCGATCGACGCACCGCCCGGGACACCGTCCGGACCACGTCGAGCGGCTGGTCGTCGCCGAACTCCCAAGGCCGCGATGCCCCGGTAACCTCGCCCGCGGCGCCCGCATCGTGAAGGTCGTGCTGGCCGCGGCGGCTCGCCTCCAGGTCGGCGAAGACTGTCCGCAACGCGGTCTGGCCCAGACGCCGCAGCGCCTTCGGGCTCAGCGTGAGGCCGTCCGAGTCCCGGGTAACCCAACCCTGGCGGCGCATCTCCCGCTCGAGCTCCTGCAGCCGGCGAACGTCGTCGGCGGCATCCCGGCCGAGGTTGCGCTGCACCGATTCGACATCGATATCGTCCAGAGTGGACCCCGGCATCTCCTGACCCAGCTGGTCCATCAGGTCGTCCAGGTCGCCAATCTCCTCCAGCGCACCGGCGGCCTCGCCGTACCCGAGCTCGCGGCCGCCGCGGATCCGCTCGCCTCGACCCCAGTTGAGATCGGGCCGTAGCGCGCGTAGGTTGTCGCCGAGCCGGCCCATCTGCGCGGCCAAGGCGCCGTTGCCGAGCGCCTGCCGCAGGAGTCCGGCCAGCTCCTCCTGCTGCGCCGGCGAGAGCGAACGCATCAGACGCTCCCCGGCCGCGGCTCGTCGGGCCAGCGCGTCGATCAGTTCATCCACATTGGACGGCTTCTCGGGGAAGTAGTCGCCGTGCTTGTTCATGAAGTCGGCGAACTGATCGGTCGTGTCCTCTCCGCGCGCGTGCCGCTCGAGCAGGTCGTTGAGGTCGTTCATCATCTCCGAGAAGGCCTGCTGGGCGGCCGGGTCCGACAGCGCCTGCCGCACGCCTCGGAACTGGTGGTCCACGATCTCCTGGCGGAGCTGGTCGAGGATCTGCTGGTACAGCGCGCCCGCCTCGGGGCTCGCCCACTGGTAGTCCGAGAGCTCCTCCACCGCCCGAGCCGTCGACCTCGGCAGATTGTCCAAAATGGATTCCGCGAACCGCGCGTCGTCGTCGTCGCGGCGGCCGAGCTCCTCGCGCTCGGCCGCGAGTGCCTGATCGAGCAGCTGCTGGGCCCGGGTCACGGCCCCGTCGAGTTCTCCTCGCCGCATCGCCTCACGGCGCATGCGCCGCGCCCGGGCCAGGAGATCGTCGAGACCGCGCCGGCCCTGTAAGCCACCGCGAAGCAGGTTGCGCAGGGCCTCACGCAGGCTGCCGCCACGCAACACGTCCCGGCCGACCGAGTCCACCGCGGCCCGCACGTCGTACGGGGGTGCGAGTGGATCCGGACCGCCCTGCCACTCACCGTAGCGATTCCGGTTGCTCATGGCCTATTGCTCATCGCCTATTCCCGACTGCCGTAGAGCGTGCGTCCCTCGGCGGTCAGAGCCTTCGACATGCGCCGGTTCAGATGAAGCCCTTCGAGCACGAACTCGACCCCGGCCGCGGCCTCGCCGCGGTTGGGCGCGTCGCCGAGTTCCAGGCGATCGAGCACTTTGGCGAGCCCGGGCACCGTACCGACCTGCCGTAGCACCTCTTCGGCCGGGACCAGGTCGCCGGTCTCGATGATGTTCCCGTCCGCGACGAGGTAGACGAAGCTGGACAGGTCGAGCCCGGCCAGGCGGGAGCGGAACGTCTCCGCGGTCGCGGTGCGCAGCAGATGGGAGAGCACCTCGATCTCTCGGCCCTCCTCGCCGCTTTCGAACTCGACCTTTCCGCGCAGAGTGCTGGTGACGGACACGGCGTCACCGATGCGCGCGACGGGATCGGTCTCGCCCAGAAGCCCAGCCCGTCGCAGTGCAGAGGCGGCCACAGTCTCGGTGGCGGCAATGGCGAAGCGGGCGGAGACACCCGTACGGGAATCCACTGCCGGCGACTCCCGAACCGCCCGCGCGAACCGGGCCAGCACCTCCACCACGTGCTCTGGCACCGTGGCGACCAGCGCGGCTTCCTGGCGAACCAGGGCGATCTCCATTCTCGAGATCGGGCGGGTAGTGGGTGCGAATCTCGGCGCCGAAGCGGTCCTTGAGCGGCGTGATGATGCGACCGCGGTTGGTGTAGTCCTCCGGGTTGGCGCTGGCCACCAACAGCAGGTCCAGTGGCAGTCGCAGCTGATAGCCGCGGACCTGGATGTCACGCTCCTCAAGCACGTTGAGCAGGCTGACCTGGATCCGCTCAGCCAGGTCGGGGAGCTCGTTGACGGCGAAGATGCCCCGATTCGTCCGCGGCACGAGGCCGTAGTGAATCGTGTCGGGGTCACCGAGTGTTCGTCCCTGCGCGACGCGGATGGGATCCACGTCGCCGATCAGATCACCGACGCTCGTGTCGGGCGTGGCGAGCTTCTCGCCGTAACGAAGCGATCGGTGCAGCCAGGACACCGGTGTGTCGTCACCGGCCTCGTCGAGCTGGCGCCGCGCGGCGGGCGTGATGGGCCGCATCGGGTGCTCGTTGAGCTCAGAGCCCGGCAGCACCGGTGTCCACTCGTCGAGCAGCCCAATCAGCGAACGAATGAGCCGGGTCTTGCCCTGGCCGCGCTCGCCCAGCAACACCATGTCATGACCGGCGAGCAAGGCCCGTTCAACCTCGGGTAGCACGGTGTCGTCGTAGCCGACGATGCCAGGAAATCTCGGTTCGCCCGTGCGCAATTGCGCCAACAAATTGGCGCGGAGCTCCGCCTTGACCGTGCGGTACTCGTATCCCGCGGCGCGCAGATCACCCAACGTGCTGGGCAGCTCCGGCGGAATGGTCAACAAACCATGCTCAAAAAGAGACGACACGTGCCAACGCTAGCTCGTCCCCGTAGCGCTATCGATGCGAGAGCCCGTATCCGGGCCGCAACACGCTCTCAGCGAAATTCGCCGGTCACTGTAGAACCCGGTCACCGTAGAATCCGGTCACCGTCGAATCCGGTCACCGCAGAATCTCGATGAGGGCGACCCAGGCGTTGCCCAGTCCGACCGTGAATGCGAGCACGATGCCGGGCACCAGCCAGTAGAGCCCGCCGAATCGCGCGAGGGCGAGCGTGATTCCGCCGACAGCGATCATCACCGAGGCAGTGACGGCGACGGCCGTGATGGCGACGGCGTTCGCGCGGTACCGCGGGTCCGATGTCCGTGTACCGCCCAGCCGTACGACGAGGGCGGCGGTCACGGCCCCGATCGCGGACAGCTCAAGCCCGAGCCAGATCTCACGCTGGCCCGGTACGAGGAGCAAGGTCGCCACGATCAGCACAGCGCCGAAGAGGACGAGCGTCGCGGCGAGCCGAGACACGATGGCCGGAAGGTGAATGATCCGGCTGATGTTGATCGAGCACGCGACCACGAGCAGCCCGGCCAACGCGGCCGCGGCACCCACCTGAGCGACCGCGAAGCTCTCCCACGCGGCGGGCTCGTAGGCCGGGTTCTCCATAGCCGCCATGGTGTCAGCGATACGGCCCATTCGGGGCCGATCGTGCGATGGCGTCCGCGGCGTGATCCTCCACTGCGGACAGTTCTCTGGCCCCGGTTCGTCGCCGAGATTCAGCGGCCGTGGGCGGCGCGGGCGACAACATCCTCCGTCGTCAGTGATGCGGCCGGGTGATGGGTGAGGCACAGCGGTGTCCGGATCTTCTCAAACGGGCGGCCCTCGGTTGCCGCGTAGAAAGTTCCGGCCGTGAGCAGTCCGATCTCCGGTAGGGCGCCGCCCCGCGCCTGCGCGATCTCCTTGGCGGCGCTGATTTGCACCGGGCTGCCGAGCAGACCGAAGAACTGGGTGGCCGCGTTGCCAGGGATCTGGTTGTGCAGGCCGCGCGGCGCCTGTGTCGCGAACACGAGCCCCAGACCGTACTTGCGCGCCTGGGCAACCAGGGCGAGTGTGCTCGCGGTGCAGGCCGTCGTTCCGCTCGATGGCGCGAGTGTCTGGGCCTCATCCATGACGAGCAGGCCGCCCAGCGGCCGGTCACCGGCCGGGTGTCGCTTGATCCAGGCGAAGAGCGCCATCTGCAACTGGTTGACGAAACTCTGCCGCTGCTCGTCTGAGCTCAGGCCGACCATGCTGATGACCGAGATCCGCGCCCGCCGGCCCGCCTCGGGAACCAGTAGCACTCCGGGGTCGACGGCGGTACCAGCGGCGCCGAAGAGCGGGTCGTTGACCATCGCCGCGGTGAGCATGTCGGCCATTTCGGCGGCGATCTTCTGGCCCTTGCCGATGTGGGTGACCCCGTCCGGCAACTCGGCGAGGATCGTCACGAACGCTCGGAGGCCGCCTGTTTCACCCTGGCGGGCGTAGTAGCTCAGCGCGTCGCGTAGCACGGCCTGTCCCTGGTGCGCCTTGGCCGTGGCACCGTGTACTTTGGCCCGTGGGGCGAGTGCCCCAACCGCGACGTCGATCGCGGCTCGGAACTCGTCCGGGTCGGATCGCACCGCCTCGAAGTTCGGCAGTGGCTGGAAGCTGAGCGGCCGACCGCTGGCGAGGCCGGGCGTCCATACCACCACGTCGGTGTACCCCAACAGGTCCGCCGCCTTGTTGGCGTCGTCGGGACCCCACGCCGAGGGGGCGGTTGGCCACGCCTCACCGAGTCGGGCGAGGTCGTTGTTGGGATCAAGCACGATGGCCGAGACGCCCTTGAGCGCGCATTCCTCTGCGATGCGCCGGATCAGCACCGTCTTTCCGGAACCGGATCCGGCGAAGATGACCATGTGCTTGCGCAGCGCCGCGAGGTCGAGATCGAAGGGCTCCTTGGAACTGACGCCACTGCCGAGCCGTATCGCCGACTGCGCCGGCGGTGGTGAGGGAGCATCGGAGAATCTCGGCCGGACTGGCGCCGGTGGTGCGGGCGGTGGGACGTAGATCGGGCCGTCCACGACCGGTGCGAGCCCGAGCACGATCTGGAACAGGTCCGTACCACTGGCCGGCTTTCGGTCCACAAGCCAAACGCCTAGTCGTCCGTCCTGTTCGGACTGCATGATGCGCAACGCCTCGAAGGTGCGAAGATCGTCCAGGCTCAACGGCAGCGTCCGACCACCCTTGGCGTGGAACTCGTTGACGGTCTGCGTGGTCTTCGGCCCGGTTGGCCAGCGCTCGTTGCGGAGCAGGAACAACCGCCGTTTCGGCACGTCCGCATCCAGTCCGGCCATAGTGGACGCGGATAGGATGCGGCTCATCACGGCACCGGGATGACCGCTCGCGATCGCCCGGAATGCCCAGTGCTCCTCGTCCTCTATGCCCTCGTCGAGAGTCCGGCGCAGCCGGGCATGCAGGGGCGGTTTGGCGCTCGGGACGGGGTCGATCTTGTACGCCGAGTCACCCAGCTCAACGATCAGCGCCCGCAGGCCGGCGGCCAGCAGAGCCGGTACGCGAGCGTCCTCCATGGTGTGGTTGAGGGCGTCCTCGATATCGGCCTGCTTCACCAGGCTCGTGAACCGCGCCTCGAGCTCGTCCGGGCTCGAGCCCTCGGCCGGGGTGACCCGATCGCGCGGGCTCGGCGGCAGTCCCTCGTCCTCAAGATGTTCGAGCTCGAGCACCACGTCCCGGCGCAGACAGTCCACGGCATGCCGCTCTACCCGCTTCAACAGCGCCCGTGGCGTGAAGTGGTCCGCCTCGGCGAAGGCGAGTTCGCGAATGGGCCACGTGGGGTACTGCGGCCGGAATCCAACGTCGCCGTAGCGGCCCTCCAGCCGCTTGCGCACAATCGCCATCCCGACCTTGGCGTTGGAGACCCGACCCATGAACGGGGCCTCGCGAAACCGGTCCGGGACCGGCCCGACCGCCTCCCGCCGCAGGATCTTCCAGGTGTCGGGGATGCACGCCACCACGATCAAGGCCTTACGGGTCAGCTCCCGCAGCGCCATCAGGCCGTTGGCGACCTGGCCGAGTATGGTCGCCGACCCTCCGTCCAGGGCGCCGCCGGCTGTGATGGCCGAACCTCCGGACTGCGCGAAGAGCGTGTCCAACTGGTCGAACGCGATCACGGTGGGGCTGCCGGTCACCGCGAGCAACCGAGAGATGTCCCGGACCACCAGTGACGGCGGCCGGGACTCCACCGCCATCCCCCAGGCCGCCCGCTCGGCGAAATCGCTGAGATCCAGCGAGTTCAAGTAGGCGTACCCGATGTCCTGCGCGGTCAGCTCCCGCGACCCGTACAGCACGAGCGCCCGCGCGGTCTGCTGTGTCTCCTGACCCAGGACGCGGTCCTTGTCCCGAAGCGCAGCGATAAAGGCGTTGAGCGAGTCCGGGGTGAGCGCGGTGTCGCCCGCGACCGCGTCCCGCATCGTGGTCGGGAGGCCGAGCATGCTGGTGAGACGGCGCAGGAATGCCTTGAGCTGGGAGCTCCAGCCGACGCTCTCTCGCAGCAGACCGTCCACAATGCACAGTGCCGTGCTCTCCCAGAACGTCCGTCCGTTGAGCAGGCTCACCAGGAAGAAATAACCGCCATCATGCTGCGTCCGGGCCCGAACCATGCCCAGAAGGTGCGTCTTGCCCGAACCGGCCGGACCCTGCATAACCACGCCGAGCGGGCAACCGTCGTCGGCCGCTCGGGCCTGACTAACGCCGTCGAAGATGCTTTCAACGACGTCCTTGTGCAGATCGGGGACGTTGAACGGGGACGGACGCCACACGTCGTCCGGAGTCGGGGCGAGGTCGAACTTGAGCGCCGTCAGCGCTCGTCGTTCGGCGTCGGTCAGGACCCGTGGCTCCTCGGTCATGACGCCTCGATCGCGAGGGCGTGGTTGTCCTCGCCGCCGAATCGAATCGCCGCATCGCGGTCGCGCGCGGATAACGACTTCAGGTTGGCGACCGGAATCAGGCGAACGCCGGCCTGCACCGCAACTCGCCGTAGCGCGGCGTCCACGTCCGCCCGCGGCAGGTCGTCGAGGAGCTCACGGACGTCGGCGAGGCTTACCCAACCGGCCGGTTCGGACGCGAGCTTCACGTACGCCGTACGGATGCGGTCCTCGATGTCCGGCGCACGCTGCGCCCCACGCTCCGATAGATCGAAGTCCGATTGATCCAAGTCCGAGTGATCGAAGTCCGAGTGATCGAAGTCCGAGATCGAAGAAGGAGCGGGCATCCGTGCCGCGCGCCGCCAGTGCACGGCTGATCCCCGTCAGCAGCGTGCCGGCGGCGCCGGCAGCGGCGCCCTTGCCCCGCGGCTGCGCGGCGAGCACGTCGAGACACGTGGACCAGCCGTCGCTCGAGAGCGCAAAGGCGTACGAGCGCCCAAGCCGGCGTTCTTCGACCAGGCCCCATGACACGAGGCGCTTGCGATCGTCACCAGTCAGCGCCGCCCCCGCCAGCTCAGTGAGTTCGGCGTTGGTGAGCTCTCGGGCCTCGACCATCAATGCGGAGAGGACGGCGATCTGGTTCAGGCTGAGCTTCGTCGCGCTACTCATCGTTCCTCTCCTGCCAGCACACCTCGTTGGTCTACCGCACGACCGGGCGGCGAGCGAGGAACAACACTCGGCTCTTTGGCCTATGCGCGAGATCGACGGATCAACCAGATCACGAGGATTGCGCACGAGATCATGCCGAGCCCGATCAGAGTGTGGGAGGTGACCTCGCGCCCGAACACCTCATTGGCAAAAACCATCACGGACGCCTCCTAACCGGATGATATGCGCCGAGACGGGAATGATACGCTAATCCGAGCGTATAAGACTCATAGACGTAGAGTAATCACCAAACCGTGTGGCACGCTGGCGTGCATGCATGCGCTCCGCACGCCGGATGACCGCTTCCGCATGGTCCCCGACTTTGCTTATCCGCCCTCCTACGTCGAGGTCGGCGATGGACTGCGAATGGCCTACGTCGAAGACGGCCCGGCCGACGGCCAGACCGTGGTGCTGCTGCACGGCGAGCCGACGTGGTCGTTCCTGTGGCGCTCAATCATCCCCGTGCTCAGCACCGCCGGCCTTCGGGTCGTGGCGCCCGACCTCATCGGCTTCGGTCGATCGGACAAGCCGGCCGATGTCGCGGACCATTCGTATGCCCGGCACGTGGAGTGGGTACGGGCGGCGCTATTCGACGCGCTCGACCTGCGGGCGGTGACCCTGGTGGGCCACGACTGGGGCGGGCTGATCGGACTGCGCCTGCTGGCCGAGCAGGGCGACCGGATCTCCCGTTTCGTGGCCACCAACACCGGACTGCCTACCGGTGATCAACAGATGCCCGAACTCTGGCTGCGCTTCCGGGAGGCGGTTCGTACCGCGCCCATGCTCGACATCGCGCGGCTCGTGCACTCGGGCTGCCAGGTCGTCCCGTCGGGGGCGGTGTTGGCCGCGTACGACGCACCATTTCCGGACGAGACGTACAAGGCCGCGGCTCGCGCCATGCCCGGTTTGGTGCCGACCTCCCCGGACGACCCCGCCTCGGCAGCGAACCGGTCCGCATGGCAATCTCTGTCCACTTCGGACAAACCCTTTCTGGTCGCCTTCAGCGACCGGGATCCGATCACTGGGGGCGCGGCCCCGATCCTGGCTCGGAGCGTGCCCGGGGCCCGGTCGGTGACCATTCCCGGCGCTGGGCACTTCCTCCAGGAAGACGCCGGCCCGTTGCTCGGCGACGAGATCGCCCGGTTCGTGCTCAGCTCGTAAATCCGTTGTCGCCACTCGGATCGCGCCCGTACCGTTCGACCGTGGGCATCTTCCTGGTGACGGCGCGCCGTGTCCGCGCGCGGGTGGGATTGGTACCCACTCACCGACGCGTGGGCGGCCCGGATCGTTGCTGACGCGGCAGTACGGCCGGGGGAGTTCGTGCTCGACCTCGGGGCCGGGCATGGTGCGCTGACGCGTCCCCTGGTCGCCGCGGGTGCGCGGGTGCTCGCCGTCGAGATGCATCCGGTCCGGGCCCAACTGCTCCGGAAGCGGTTTATTGATTACCCGGTACGAGTGTCGGAGGCCGACCTCGGTTCGCTGCGATTGCCGGGGCGGCCGTTCCGAGTTGTCGCGAATCCTCCGTACCACGTCACGACCGAGCTGCTGCACATCCTGCTCGGCCGCGACTCCGCACTCTTCGCCGCGGACCTGGTGCTGCAGCGGGCGGCCGTGCGGGCCATCGTCGCCGGACGTGGCCCAGGGCGGTGGTGGCGGCGATGGTCGCTCGTCGAAGGAAGGCGACTGCCCCGCTCGGCGTTCACACGTCGGTCCACAGTGGACTCCCGGGTTCTGGTGATCCGGCGGCTGTAGAACTATTGCTGAAGTTTTCCACAGGCGGCGTCTCGGTACTGCCGCCGGCGTCAATCGTCGTCTATGGTGACGTGGACATGGCGTCCGGGGGAGGATGAATCGATGGTGGGACCGCGACGAGGTCCGGGCCGTTCGCGTGGCGAGTCGGAAGATGTCTGGCGTCAGATCGGCGATCTTCTCGTGCGCGGACATGCTCAAACGGAAGCTCGCTTCGATCGTCTCGACGGGCGCCTTGATAATGTCGAGGGTCACCTCGAACGCGTTGAAGGTCGCCTCGATCGTGTCGACGGTCGCCTCGATCGTGTCGACGGTCGCCTCGATCGTGTCGACGGTCGCCTCGGTCGTCTTGAGACCGACGTCGCCGAGCTCAAGTCCGACATGGGCGAGGTCAAGTCCGACCTGGGCGAGGTCAAGGGCCAGCTTAACCGCCTCGAACTAGCCCACGAGCGAGGATTCAAGCGGGTCGACGCACAGTTTGAGCGACTGATCGCGCTCATCGCTCGCGACGAAACCACGACCCCGGGACAGTGATTTGCCGCAGGAGGGGCTCGAGTAAGGCTGACTGGCGCCGACACGTGACAGTCACCCGATCAGGACAAACGTGGTTCGAGCGCGAGGGCGACATCGAGCGCGCGGGTGACCGGCGCGCCGACCTCCTCGGCCGTCCAGACCTCCGATAGCACGGCCTGAACGAAGGCGCACGCCACCACCCGGTCCTCGGACATCCCGAGTCCGTCAGCGAGCTGCTCGACGCGAGCTGGAACTAGCGCCAGCAGCTCGCGGTCTCGCCGCGGGGGATCTGGGTTGTACAGCATTGCGCCGACCTCGAAGCCCCGGTCGCCGACGACGCCGTGCGGGTCGATCGCGAGCCACGGCTCACGCTCGGCCCGAAGCACGTTGTCGTGGTGCAGGTCGCCGTGGAGCACCACCTGGTCGGTGGCGCCGGCCGATAGTTCCAGCAACAGACCCGACGCGCGGGTGACGAGGCGGCGCGGGATCGGATCATCGCCGGGATAGCGGCGCAGATGGTCGGCGAAGGATGGCAGATCCCGCGACACCAGATCGGGCAACTCATTATCCACTGTGGACGAACGATGCAGCCGGCGCATGACGGTGATGATGGCGGCAGTGGCGATGAGGTCCCGCTCCGGCACCACGGAGCGGGCCATCGTCCCGGGCATCGCCCGCTCCAGCAGCAGCGCACCTCGGTCGAGGTCGTACGCCAGCAGCCGTACCGCACCGCTTCCGCCGTAACAGGTCAGGGCCTTCGCCTCAAGCGCGAGATCGCGGGGCTCGGGTGGACCAAGCTTGAGCACCGCGGTCGTGCCGTCCGAACGCCGAACGTCGACCACCCAGTGGAAGCTCATATCGTGGGCCTCGCCGAGCTCCAACTGCCACTCCCGTGCGACTTCGGAAACGAGTGTGGGCAGTGCATCCAGCCAACGCTTTCCGTCGTCGCCCCAGGCCAGCACGGCGTTGCGGGCCAGCACGGGCGGGATAGCGAGCACATCCACAGCCTGCCAGAGTTCACGAACTCCGGAACGACTGCCCCGCACGAGCACCGTCGCTTGCTCCGTCCAATCCGGCACCAATGTCTACAATGGACGGAATGGCGGCCGGCGTCAGCACGTGGAGTGGAACAACCCACCTACCGTGTTGGTCATCTCGGTGAGCTCGTTGTAGATACGCACGGCTTCGCGGGTTTCGGCGACATGCACCGCGACTGACTTCGCTTGGAGATAGTCGATGGTTGTCTGCGGCACCTGTAGACGCTGTTCCATGCCACGCGACAGTACGACAACGGTCGCCCCGTAGAGGAGCAGGTCATCCACGTCGCGCGTCATGATTCCCGGCTCGTGGGCGGTGCCGGACAGTCCCCAGTCCCACAACCGGCCCCCGCCCGGGAACAGCTTGAAGTCCTTGCCCACTCCGAGTCCCTCGACTTCCATGCGCGCCCAGGACATGTCCAGGATCCTCGGCGACCGGTGCAGGTCCTCCCAGCCCACCCGGCCGAATTCAAGCTCGTCGATCGTCACTCATCCACCCCGTCTGCGTCCCCCCACATTGACCGAGCCTGATCGTAGTTTCCACTCGGTCGCGATGCCGACAGTACCCTCGATTGCGCGCGCATCGTGGGACGCGCGCGGTCGCGATCAGACCGCGGCCGCGGCGGACTCGATGTCCGCCAGTGTCAAAACTCCAAGTACCGTGGCGTCGGCGGAACGCACCGCGACCCAGCCCGTGCCGCCATCGAGCAGAGCAGCTAGCGCGTCCCGCAGCGTTGCTGTTTCGTCCACAGTGGGTCCGCGCTCGACGCCCTCAGGCGGCACGGGAGACAGCTTCTCGGGCAACGCCGTGACACCGAGCCGCTTGAGTCCTCGGTCCGCGCCGAGAAACGACGCCACGAAGTCGTTGGCGGGACGGGCCAGTAGCGCCCCAGGCATGTCGTACTGCTCAAGGTGCCCGCCGTCGGAGAGGACCGCGATCCGGTCGCCGAGCCGGACCGCCTCATCGACGTCGTGCGTGACGAACAGGATCGTCTTCCCGACGCTGCCCTGCAGTCGCAGGAACTCGTCCTGCAGCCGAGCACGCACGATCGGGTCTACCGCGGAGAAGGGTTCGTCCATCAACAGAACGACGGGGTCGGCCGCCAGCGCCCGGGCCACGCCGATCCGTTGCTGTTGTCCGCCGGAGAGCTCGTGCGGGTACCGGCCGGCGTACCGGTCCGGCTCCAGCCCGATGAGATCGAGCAGCTCGCGGACCCGCGCCGTAATCCGGGCCCGAGGCCAGCCGAGCAGCCGGGGTACGGTCGCCACGTTGTCGTGCACCGTCTGGTGCGGAAGCAGTCCGACGTGCTGGATGACGTACCCGATCCGGCGTCGTAGGCCGACGGGGTCGACGTGGGTCACGTCCTCGCCGCCCAGGATGATACGTCCGGCGGACGGCTCCACCAGGCGGTTGACCATCCGCAGGATGGTGGACTTACCGCACCCGGATGGTCCGACCAGGACGACGATTTCTCCGGCGGGCACGTCCAAGGTGAGGTCCACGACCGCGGTGGTTCCGCCGGGATAGACCTTGCGGACGCCCTCGAGCCGGATCGACGCGGCGGCGGTAGCGTTCAACCCATGCCCCCTCGCTTCGGTTGGGCCGCGGCGGATGACCCGCTCAATCCGTGGTTCTCGTGGCAGTACGTTCGCAAGAACCTCGACTCTCTCACAACCGCTCTGGAGCAGCATGTCGCCCTGACCGTGGCCGCGGTAGCGATCGCCACGGCGATCGGGATTCCGCTCGCCGTGTTGGCCTACCGGGTGCCAGGTTTGGCCGGTCCGGTGCTCGGCATCAGCGGGGTGTTCTATACGATCCCGTCCCTCGCGTTGTTCGCGTTGCTGGGCCCGATCCTCGGACTGACGTTCCGCTCCGTCCTCATCGGACTGGTGCTCTACGCGATCCTCATCGTCACCCGAAACGCGCTCACCGGCTTGCGGCAGGTTCCGGCCGATGTCCGGGAAGCCGCGCAGGGCATGGGGTACGGCCGGAGCGGTCTACTGCTACGGGTGGAGTTGCCGCTGGCCCTGCCGGGCATCCTGACCGGTGTCCGGCTGGCAACTGTCTCCACCGTGGCCCTCGTGACGGTCGGCACGATCGTCGGTTTCGGTGGATTTGGGAACATCATCTTGACGGGGTTCAACTTCAACTTCTACAAGCCGATGATCACCACGGGCACGATCGGCTGCATCGGTCTCGCGCTCATCTTCGACCTCGTGCTGGTCTTCGTGGGCCGGCTGGCGATGCCCTGGGCCCGGCGGAGAGCGGCATGAGCGACGGGCCGCGAGGCATCTGGGAACAGACATACGTCTGGCTCAACGACCCGTTGAACTGGACCAATCCCGACGGCATCCTCGCCCGTACGGTCGAGCATCTGCAGATATCGGCGGCGGCGGTGGCATTGGCCATCGTCGTCGCGTGGCCGATCGGGATCTGGCTCGGCCACCTCGGACGCGGCGGTGCGACCGTGGTCACGATCGCCAACCTCACCCGGGCGATCCCCACGGTGGCGCTTCTGACGATCTTCCCGCTGACCGCGATCGGCTTCGGCGAGCCTCCGATCATCCTCGCGCTCGCCGTGTTCGCCCTGCCACCACTGCTGGCCAACGCCTATCTCGGGGTACGCGAGGTCGACGCCGATGTCACCGAAGCCGCGCGGGGAATGGGCATGTCCGGGCGGCAGGTAATGCTCCGGGTCGAGCTACCGCTGGCCGTGCCGTACCTGGCGGCCGGTTTCCGGACGGCCGCCGTTCAAGTCGTGGCGACCGCGACCCTGGCCGCGTTCGTCAACGGCGGCGGGCTCGGCATGATCATTAGTCGTGGCTTCGGCCTGGGACTCGCGTCTGGCGGCGGTCAGGTCGTCGCGGGCGCCCTGGTCGTGATCGTGCTGTGTGTGACCCTTGACGGCCTGCTCGCCGTCGTCGAGCGAGTTCTGACACCGCGAAACCTGCGGCGCACCCGGCCGCGCCCACCTACCGCTGCCGACGCCGTGACCGCTCCTTCGACCTGATCCCACACCACCCGCCGACGGGGGACGTGAGGAATCCTCGCAAACGGACCAGCGAGCGTAATCAGAGAGTAATCCGGCAGCCGACGCGTTCGGGTTGTGAATGTCATACCCCCGGAGTTGAGTTGACCGTGCGGGCCGGGTCTTCCTGCCCGTCGGACACGCGGTGATCGGTTCGGGCGTTTCGCCCGTTCACACCGGGACACGAAAGGCGGGCAGACGAGGTGTTTGCGCGTACATATAGAACCGCGGTGGCGGCCGCGGCCGCCGGGTTGCTCTGCAGCCTTACTCTCGCGGCCTGCGGCACCGCTGGATCGTCCGGCACAGAGGCTCCGCCCACGAATGCGGCGAGCGCCGGACCGGGCTGCGAGCCTGCGGCGAGCGACCAGCTCATCCTGCTGGCCGACGACCGGAAGCTGCAGAAGACCGACAACGTCATCGCGGCGATCAATTCGGGCAAGTCAAGCCCGGCGCTCAAGGCCGCCGTCGACAAGGTGGCCGCCGCACTCGACCAGCCCAAGCTGCTCGCACTCAACAAGGCCGTCGAGATCGACCGGAAGTCCTCGGCGGAGGCCGCCGCCGATTTCGCAGCCTCGAATGGCGTGACGTCGGGCCTGTCTGGCGGGAGCGGGCCGGTCGTGGTAGGCGCCGCTAACTTCCCGGAGAGTTTGACGCTGGCCGAACTCTACAAACTCGCTTTGAACGCGGCGGGCTTCCAGGCGACGGTGCAGCAGAGCACCAACCGCGAGGTCTACGAGCCGGCGCTGGAACGCGGCGAGATCACCGTCTTCCCCGAGTACGCGGCGACGTTGACCGAGTTCCTGAACAAGAAGGCCAACGGCGCGGACGCGCCGGAGAAGGCGAGTACCGATATCAACGCCACCGTGACCGCCCTGACCGACCTCGGTCAGAAGTACGGCCTGACGTTCGGCAAAGCGTCCGCGGCCTCGGATCAGAACGCGTTCGCGACGACCAAACCGGTGGCGGACAAGTACAACCTCAAAACGTTGTCCGACTTCGCCGCGAAGTGCAGCGGGCCCGCTTCAGTGCTCGCCGGACCACCGGAGTGCCCGGCTCGCCCGTTCTGCCAGGTTGGTCTGAAGGACACCTACGGCATCATCTTCGGCAGCTTCGTCCAGGCGGACGCCGGCGGTTCGCAGACGAAGACCGCGCTCAAGACCGGCAAGGCCACCCTCGGGCTGGTGTTCTCGTCGGACAGTTCCCTTACCGCGGCGTGATGTAGCCACGGCGTGATGTAGCCGTGGCGCGACGTGTCCGTCATGGCCGCGGCGCGATGTGAGCCGCGGCGTGATGGAGCCGCGGCGCGATGTAGCGGTGGCGCCGTCTTACCGCGGCGTGATGGAACCGCGGCGCGATGTAGCGGTGCGCGTTTACGCGGCGTGATGGGATTGGCCGCGGCGCGATGTGGCCGCGGCGCGATGTGGCCGCGGCGTGATGTGCCGTGGCGTGATGTGGCCGTCATACCGCGGCGTGATGGAGCCGCGGCCGGGCGCCCGGGTCGACCCGGGCGCCCGTTAGGCTGCAGGAATCGGCTCCCGCGCTGAAAACGTGCGCCGATCTTGGAGTTATGCGCACGAGTGGATCTCCGATCACGCGCATTTCTCCAAGGTCACGGCGCGTCGGCGTGGCGAGGCGGCGGCGAAGGCAGGCGGTCAAGGGAGACAGCCGTGGAGTCCATCCGCGCCCCGCGGGGCGGAACGTTGACCGCGCAGGGATGGCCGCAGGAGGCCGCCCTGCGCATGCTCATGAACAACCTGGATCCCGATGTCGCCGAACGGCCGCAGGATCTCGTGGTCTACGGCGGCACCGGCAAGGCGGCCCGCGACTGGCCCTCCTACCACGCGCTGGTTCGAACCCTGACCACCCTGAAGGACGACGAAACCATGCTGGTGCAGTCGGGCCAGCCGGTCGCTGTGTTCCGCACGCATGAGTGGGCGCCGCGGGTACTCCTGGCGAACTCCAACCTCGTCGGTGATTGGGCGACCTGGCCCGAGTTCCGGCGGCTCGAGGCACTCGGCTTGACGATGTACGGCCAGATGACCGCCGGATCGTGGATCTACATTGGTACGCAAGGGATCCTGCAGGGCACGTACGAGACGTTCGCCGCGGTCGCCGCGAAGCTCTGTCGTATCGGCAAGCTCAGCAACAACACCCTGGCCGGCACGCTCACTCTGACTGCCGGGTGCGGCGGCATGGGCGGAGCCCAGCCGCTGGCCGTGACCATGAACGGCGGCGCGTGCCTGATCATCGACGTCGACCCAGCCCGCCTGCGCCGACGGATCGAGACCCGTTACCTGGACGAGGTCGCGGGGTCGCTCGACGAAGCGGTGGAGTCGGCCCTAAGGGCGAAGACAGAGCGGCGTGCACTGTCGGTCGGGGTGGTAGGAAACGCCGCGATTATCGTGCCGGAGCTACTCGTTCGCGGCGTGCCGATCGACATCGTGACCGATCAGACCTCGGCCCACGACCCACTGTCCTATGTGCCCGTAGGCGTGGCGGTCGAGGATGCACCGGACTACGCCGCCAAGAAGCCGGAGGAGTTCACCGAACGCGCCCGGGCCTCCATGGCCAGGCACGTCGCCGCGATGGTCGGCTTCATGGATGCGGGCGCCGAGGTCTTCGACTACGGCAACTCGATCCGTGGCGAGGCACAGCTCGCCGGCTACGAACGGGCCTTCGCATTCCCCGGGTTCGTGCCGGCGTACATCCGGCCGTTGTTCTGCGAAGGCAAGGGGCCATTCCGCTGGGCGGCGCTCTCCGGCGACCCCGCCGACATCGCGGCCACCGATCGAGCCATCGTGGACCTGTTTCCGGGCAATGAATCGCTCGCCCGATGGATCCGCCTGGCCGGTGAGCGGGTCGCGTTTCAGGGTCTGCCGGCCCGCATCTGCTGGCTCGGTTACGGCGAGCGCGACGTGGCTGGGCTGCGGTTCAACGAGATGGTCGCCACCGGCCAGCTCTCCGCACCAGTTGTGATCGGCCGAGACCACCTCGACTGCGGCTCGGTCGCCTCGCCGTACCGAGAGACCGAGGCGATGCGTGACGGCTCGGACGCGATCGCGGACTGGCCGCTGCTCAATGCGTTGGTGAACACCGCCAGCGGCGCGTCATGGGTGTCGATCCACCACGGCGGCGGGGTCGGCATCGGCCGCTCGATCCACGCCGGCCAGGTCACCGTCGCCGATGGGACAGCACTGGCCGCCCAGAAGATCGAACGGGTGCTCACCAACGACCCAGGCATGGGCGTGGTACGCCACGTCGACGCGGGGTACGAACTGGCCGAGCAGGTCGCCCAGGAGCACGGGATACGGGTGCCGATGCGTGAGTCGCAGGCTGAGGCAGGAACCGATTAACACCGAAGCGCGCTTCGCCTCGCTGTGGCAGTCCCTGACGCCGATCGGCCGGGATCCGGCCACCGGCGGGTACCTGCGATACTCCTGGTCGGAGGCGGACCTGGCCTGCCGGGAATGGTTTGTCGAGGAGGCCTTGGACCGGTCGCTCGCCGTCGATCCCGACGGCAACGGCAACCTGTGGGCGTGGTGGGGCGACCCGGCGCGGGGCGGCGCCGTCGTCACGGGCAGCCACCTCGACTCGGTGCCGCACGGCGGAGCGTTCGACGGTCCACTAGGGATCGTGTCGGCGTTCCTGGCGATCGATGTCCTTCGCGAACGCGGGTGTACCCCGACCCGCCCCGTCGGCGTCGTGGCCTTCACCGAGGAGGAGGGGTCGCGGTTCGGGCTCGCCTGCCTCGGCTCCCGGCTGCTCACCGGCGCGGTCACCGCGGAGGCGGCCCGCGCGCTGGTGGACGCGCAGGGCCTCGTCCTGCCCCGCGCCATGGGCGACGCCGGTGCCGACATCTCGCGGCTGGGTCCGGATCCGGAGCGGGTGGCCCGGCTGGGGTCATTCGTCGAACTGCACGTGGAACAGGGACGTGGATTGGGCGATCGCGCCGTCGGCGTGGCGAGCGCGATCTGGCCACACGGCCGGTGGCGGCTGAGCTTCGCCGGCGAAGGTAACCACGCGGGCACCACGCCAATGGACGCCCGCCGCGACCCCATGCTGACCTACGCCTACACGGTGCTGGCCGCGAACAAGGAGGCCCGACTCGCGGGTGTGCACGCCACGATCGGCCGCGTGGCGGTGGAACCCAATGCCACCAACGCCATTCCCGATCGGGTCACCGCATGGCTCGATGCCCGCGGCGCCGATCAATCCACATTGGACAGACTAGTCGCGGCGATCGAGCATAAGGCACACGAGCGAGCCGGGCGGGACGGCACCAGCCTGGCGATGACCGCCGAGTCGATCTCGCCCGAGACAACGTTCGACGTCGCGTTGCGGGACCGGCTGTCCGGGTTGCTGGACGACGCCCCGGTGCTCCCGACCGGTGCGGGCCACGACGCCGGTGTGCTGGCGGCCGCCGGAGTGCCCACGGCGATGCTTTTCGTGCGTAATCCCACCGGTGTCTCGCATTCACCGGCCGAGCACGCCACCGACGCTGACTGCACGGCGGGTGTGCTCGCCCTCGCCCGGGTGTTGGAAGAGCTCGCGTGCCGGTGACCTACTTTGCCGAGTACGCCTGGGTGGACGGTACGACCGCCCGCGATGTGCGCATCGATGTCGACGCGGGCCGGATCTCCGCGATCGAAGCTGGGATCGCCGCGCCGACGGACGCGAAACGACTTCCGGGATTGACGCTGCCCGGCTTCGCCAATGCCCATTCGCATGCCTTCCACCGGGCGCTTCGCGGCCGTACGCATGCCGGTCGCGGCACCTTCTGGACCTGGCGGGAGCGGATGTACGCCCTTGCCACGGCACTCGATCCGGACAGTTACCACGCCCTTGCCCGGGCAACCTTCGCCGAGATGGCAGCGGCCGGTGTCACCTGCGTCGGCGAGTTCCATTACCTGCACCACGCGCCGGGCGGGCGGCGCTACGCCGATCCGAACGAGATGGGACATCGCCTGCTCGACGCCGCGGCCGAGGCAGGCATCCGGATCACGCTCCTCGACACGCTGTACCTCACCTCCACTGTGGACGGTAAGCCGCTCGAGGGGCCGCAGTCACGATTCGGCGACGGCGACCTGGACGGTTGGTGGGACCGTTTCACCGCGCTGACCGGTTCCGACCATGCCCGGATCGGCGCGGCCGCGCACTCGATTCGGGCTGTGCCGGCCGCCGTGCTCGCTGAGTTCGCCGCCCGAGTAGCCGAACTCAGCGCGCACGTGCACCTCTCCGAGCAACGGGCCGAGAACGAGGCCAGCCTTGCCCGGTACGGCCGGACGCCGACTCAGGTCTTCGACGATGCCGGGTTGCTCACCCCGAACGCCACCGCGGTGCATGCCACGCATCTGTCCGATGAGGACCGCACCGCGCTGGGCGACGGCCGAGTCAATGTCTGCTTTTGCCCCACCACCGAGCGGGACCTGGCCGATGGCATCGGACCGGCGCGAGCCCTCGTCGACGCCGGGTCTCCGCTCTGCCTTGGTACGGATAGCAACGCCGTGATCGACATGCTCGAGGAGGCGCGGTCGGTGGAGCTGAATGAGCGACTCCGCGACGAGCGCCGCGGCCACTTCGAGGTGGGCGAGCTGATCGACGCCGCGACCCGTAACGGCCACGCGGCCCTGGGCTGGCCGGACGCCGGCGTCCTCGCGATCGGTGCGCGGGCCGACCTGGTCAGCGTTCGACTCGACACGGTCCGTACCGCCGGTCACGAGGATCCGGCCGCGGCCGCCGTCTTCGCGGGGACGGCCGCCGACGTGACCGATGTGATCGTCGACGGCCGGCCCATCGTCGCCGAGGGTCGGCACCTGCTCGTTGCGGATGTGCCCCGCGCCCTCACCGAGGCCATCGCGGAGGTATGGACATGAGCCTGCTCGTCACCCGGATCGGCGAACTGGTCACCAACGACCCCACCCACGGCGGGCCGCTGGGCATCATTCCCGACGCGGCACTCGTCGCCGAACACGGCCGGGTCGCCTGGCTCGGTCCGGCGACGAAGGCTCCGGCCGCGGATCGCGTGGTGGACGCCAATGGCGCCGCGGCGATCCCGGGGTTCGTGGACAGCCACGCGCACCTCGTCTTCGCCGGCGACCGGGCGGCCGAGTTCGCGGCCCGGATGGCGGGTCAGCCGTACACCGGCGGCGGCATCCGTACCACGGTGGCCGCCACGCGGGCCGCGAGCGACGATGACCTTCGCGCCACGACCCGGCGGCTCTCCGCCGAGGCGCACCGGCAGGGCACGACCACGCTGGAGATCAAGAGCGGCTACGGCCTGACCGCCGAGGATGAGGCCCGATCGTTGAGGGTGGCGGCGGAGTTCACCAACGAGACCACCTTCCTCGGTGCGCATGTCGTCCCCGCGGAGTACGACGGCCGTACGGACGATTACGTCGAGCTGGTCCGCGGCGCGATGCTCTCGGCGGCGGCGCCGCACGCCCGGTGGGTGGACGTCTTCTGCGAGCGGGGTGCCTTCGACGCCGACCAGGCACGAACCGTGCTCACGGCCGGGATGACCGCCGGTCTGCTGCCCCGCATTCACGCCAACCAGCTCACGGCCGGACCCGGAGTCGCCCTGGCCGTCGAGCTCGGTGCCGCCAGCGCCGATCATTGCACTCATCTGTCCACAAAGGACGTGGACGCGCTCGCGGCCTCCGCCACGGTGGCCACACTTCTACCCGGCGCCGAGTTCTCCACGCGGTCGCCCTACCCGGACGCCCGCCGGCTCCTGGACGCCGGCGTCCGGGTGGCGCTGGCCACCGACTGCAATCCTGGCTCGTCCTATACCTCGTCGATGCCCTTCTGCCTGGCGCTGGCGGTACGCGAGATGCGGATGACTCCGGCCGAGGCGCTGTGGTCCGTGACCGCGGGCGGCGCCGCGGCCCTGCGCCGCACCGACGTCGGCCACCTTCGCGTCGGCGCGCGAGCCGACCTCGCCATCCTGGCGGCGCCGACGTACCTGTACCTTGCCTACCGGCCCGGTGTACCGCTCGTCCGGACCGTCCTGCTCAATGGGGAGCCGATCACATGACTACCACCGTTGCCGTGCGCCCGAGCGGCGTCTCCCCTGCCGACGTCCTCGCGGTGGCCCGCGACGGCGCCCCGGTCGAGATCACGCCCGACGCCGTCGCCGCGATGGCCACAAGTCGCTCCATTGTGGACAACATCGAGCGGGACGGGCGGCCCGTCTACGGTGTCTCCACCGGCTTCGGCGCGCTCGCGAGCACGTTTGTGGCACCGGAACGCCGCGCCGAGCTGCAGCACGCGCTCATCCGCTCGCACGCGGCCGGGATCGGGGCGCCGATGCCGCGCGAGGTGGTCCGGGCCATGATGCTGTTGCGGATCCGGTCGCTCGCCATGGGTTTCTCGGGCGTGCGGCCGTTGGTGGCCCAGGCGCTGGTCGATCTGCTTAACCACGACATCGCGCCCTGGGTACCGGAGCACGGCTCGCTCGGCGCCTCCGGCGATCTGGCCCCGCTGGCGCATTGCGCGCTCGTCCTGCTCGGCGAGGGATGGGTGCTCGGCAAGGACGGCGCCCGAGTTCCTGGTGCGGAGGCGCTGCACGCGTCGGGCCTGGCCCCGATCGACCTTGCCGCCAAGGAGGGGCTCGCGCTCATCAACGGGACCGACGGCATGCTGGGCATGCTGTTGCTCGCGATCGAAGACGCCCGGCATCTGTTCACCATGGCCGACATCACCGGCGCGCTCGCGGTGGAGGCGATGCTCGGCTCGGACCGCCCGTTCCTCCCGGAACTACACACGATCCGGCCCCATCCCGGGCAGGCGATCTCGGCGGCGAACATGTACCGGCTGCTGCAGGGATCGGCCATCATGGACTCGCACCGCGACGACATGACGCACGCCGTGCAGGACGCCTACTCGATGCGGTGCGCGCCCCAGGTGGCCGGTGCGGCCCGGGACACGCTCGACTTCGCGACGCTCGTCGCCGGCCGTGAACTGGCGTCCATTGTGGACAATCCCGTCGTGCTGGCCGACGGGCGGGTGCTCTCCACCGGCAACTTCCACGGGGCACCGCTGGGCTTCGCCGCCGACTTCGTCGCGATCGCCGCGGCCGAGGTCGGTTCGATCTCGGAACGCCGCGTGGACCGGCTGCTCGACGTGTGCCGCTCGCGCGACCTGCCCGCTTTCCTCAGCCCGGACGCGGGCGTGAACTCCGGCTTGATGATCGCGCAGTACACCGCGGCCGGGATCGTGGCCGAGAATCGTCGCCTCGCCTCCCCGGCCTCGGTCGACTCGGTGCCGACCTCGGGCATGCAGGAGGACCACGTCTCGATGGGCTGGGCGGCCACCCGCAAGCTGCGCCAGGTGTTGGACAACGTCACCAGCCTGCTCGCGGTCGAGCTGCTCGCGGCGGTCCGAGGCCTTCAGCTGCGGGCACCGATGAGCCCCTCGCCCGCGGGACGGCTCGCGATCCAGGCGCTGGCACCGCACGCCGGAGAGCCCGGACCCGACATCTTCCTCGCTCCCGTGCTCGAGGCCGCCCGCGGCCTGATCAGCGGCCGCGACCTGAGGGACCGGATCGAGGCCGAGGTCGGTCCGCTGGACTAACGAGGCTGGGCCGGTACCGGGATCGGGCTTTGCCGATTCAACCGGTGCCGGAAGTTGGGCGGAATCCGCAGCGCGTGCGGGTCGAGGTCATCGATCAGGTCCACGAGATCGTTCTGTAGCTGGATCATGCGATCATCCTGGTCGCGGGTGACCAGCACATCGACGTCGTCGAGCATTCCCGCGAACCATGCCTTGAACTCAGGATCGTTGTCGAGCCGGTCACAGAACGCGGCGTAGCCGATGCACTCGTTGCGCGGCCCCTCGTGGGCGCCCGTAGGCACCATCATGATTTCGGCGATCGCCCGCTGGCGCCCGCGGAAAACTCGGAAAGGTCCGCGGATCTTGTCGGACTGGATCGTGACCTGAGTCTGCATCAACCGGCCCAGGAACTTGCGGTTGTTGTCCACGTCGCCGACGTCGAGGAAGCGAAGCTCGCGGCGGACGATCTCGACCCAGGTCATGTACTCGGCCATCGCGAACACGGTGTAGCGACGCGCGTACGCCTCCTCTTCGGGATCGCCGCAGTGCAGGAACGAGGCGAGGTAACCATTGGCGACGATGTTGAACGTCCGGCTCTGCAGGGTCAGCGCGGCGTCCAGGAGCGGGTCGCGGTACTGGTGCAGGACCCGCTGGGCGACCGCCACCGCGTCCTCCGCCTTCCGGCGTTGCTCGAGCTGGAAGTCCAGCTCCTTGGCGCGCTTGTTGGCCCTAGCGCTGAGTACGCCGGCCGCCAGAGAGATCACGGCAGATGCGCCAGCGACGATCAGTTCGACGTTCACGTCCACGGGGACATCCTGCCGCAGCGGGGCAAGTCTTCGATACCCGCCGCCAGGCCCGGTAGCGACCCGGGCGTCAGAGCAGGTGGGCGCGGATGACGTCGGCGAGGGCCCGAAAGGCCCGTCCGCGGTGGCTGATGGCGTCCTTGTCGGCGGGATCGAGCTCGGCGCTGGTACGGTCGAGGCCGTCTGGGACGAAGATCGGGTCATAACCGAACCCGCCGGTGCCGCGGGCCTCCCGGATGAGCCGGCCGACCATCTCGCCCGATACGGTGTATTCGGCTCCATTCGGCAGCACCAGCGCCGCCGCGCAGACGAACCGGGCACCACGGTGCTCTTCGTCCACATCGGACACTTGAGACAGTACCAGCTGCAAGTTGGCCAGGTCGTCGCCGTGCTTGCCCGCCCAACGCGCACTGAACACGCCTGGCATCCCGTTAAGCGCGTCGACCGCGAGACCGGAGTCATCCGCGACCGTGGGCAGGCCGGTGTGGACAACGCCCTCCCGAGCCTTGAGCAACGCATTGTCCACAAAGGTCAGTCCGATCTCGGGTACCTCGTCGTAGGCGGGCACGTCGGCAAGGCCGACGAGGGTGATCTGGCCGAATCCCAGCGCGGCGTCGAGGATTCGTTGCAGCTCGACGAGCTTCTTGGCGTTGCGGGTGGCCAGCAGCAGGCGAACGCTCACGGCGCCGTCGTCAGGACCGAGCGCTGGATCTCGGCCAGCCGGGTGCAGCCGTCGAGCCCCAGGTCGAGCAGCGTGTCGAGCTCCTCGCGGGAGAAGACGCCCGACTCGCCGGTGCCCTGGACCTCGACGAAGTCGCCGGCCCCGGTGCACACGATGTTCATGTCGACTTCCGCCTTGACGTCCTCGGCGTAGCAGAGGTCCAGTCTCGCCTCACCATCGATCACCCCGACGCTGACGGCGGCGACCGAGCGGTAGACGGCCTCGTCCGGCTTGCCCGCGAGCATTCTTCGCTTGGCCATCCACGTCACCGCATCCGCCAGGGCGACGTACGCCCCGGTGATCGCGGCCGTGCGGGTACCCCCGTCGGCCTGCAGCACGTCGCAGTCGATGACGATCGAGTTCTCGCCGATCGCCTTGAGGTTCATGCTCGCGCGAAGGCTCCGTCCAATGAGGCGGGAGATCTCGTGCGTACGGCCGCCGATGCGTCCCTTGACCGACTCCCGATCCGAGCGCGTGTTGGTGGATCGGGGCAGCATGGCGTACTCGCAGGTCACCCAGCCGAGCCCAGAGCCCTTGCGCCACCGGGGAACCCCGTCGGTCACGCTCGCGGTGCACAGCACCCGCGTCTGTCCAAACTCGACGAGGACCGAGCCCTCCGGGTGGATGCTCCAGCTGCGGGTGATGGTGACGGGGCGAAGTTCGTCGGGTGCGCGTCCATCGGGTCGGGCCATGAGCATCAGCCTATTGCCCGCCGATCACGGGATCGACGTGCCCCGCCGGCCCGAGTAGGCGGGCCGGCGAAGATACGTCACTAGTGGTCGTCGGGGTGGAACGGAGAAGCGACGCCTCCGTCCGGACCAACGCCGTCCGGGCCCGGAGCCGCCATGCCACCATTCGGCATCCCGGTCGGCGGCTGACCGTACCCCGACGGCGTACCGCCGCCGTTGGGCATCCCGGTCGGCGCGCCGGACAGGGTCGAGCCGGACACCGATGCGTGCGGCGCGAACGGGTCGCGGGGACCCGCCCAGGCCGGATCCTGGTAGGCCGGCACCGGCGGAAGGGCGAGCATCACCGGATTGTGGTTCATGTGCGCGATGACGGCCGCACGGTGGTAGGCCTCGATCTCCCGATACAGGTCGGCGTTCAAGTACGGCCGGCCATCCACGAGCGGACCGACATGACCGCGCAACACGGCCTCCACGTCCTCACCCGAGAGCGTCTTGTATGTCTCGAGCGCGTGCGCCAACACCATGACGTCCCGGCGGTGCCGTTCCAGGATCTGCCGCGTCTCTGCGAGCAACGCGGCGAGGTTGTCCTCGATCCGGTCGGCCAGTCGGGCCCGCACCATCTCGGTGTTGTCCCGACCCACCGGAATGCCGCCGCCGGGCGTACCGGTATCGAGCTGGCGGGCGGTCGCCACCGACGACACGGTTGAGCCCATGCCGAAGGTGCCCTCCATGTGCGAGGCGACGCGGGTCGCGCTCTCGAGGTCGCCGGAGACACCCGACGTGCTGTCGCCCTCGAAGAACATCCGTTCTCCGGCCAGCGACGCCAGCGCGGTGAAGATGTCGGCCCGGAACTCGCTGCGCCAACTGGTGAACTGGTCTTCCGGCGGAATCGACTTCACCATGCCGAGGTAGTCCGAGCCCTTCTCGATAGTGGCGATGTCAATGTCCGCGTGCTTGCGACTGTGGAACGCCACTACGGCATGGCAGGCTTCGTGAATCGCCACCGCGTGCCGCTCCCGCTCGATGTACTCCACGTCCTCGGGTGGGCCGAGCTCCTTGAGGTGCTTGGCCTTCACGACGTCCGGCCACATGATCGTGTCGCGGCCTTCGCGGATCGCCGTGATCAGCGACTCGTTCACGAGGTCCTTCATGGACGCACCCGTCGCGTACGGCGTGATCGTCGCGAGCTTTTCCAGATCGTCGGTCGTGAGCTGGTTACGGACCTTCCCGAAGTACCCCTCGTACGTCCGGACCCGGCCCGCCTTGCTCGGATACCCAACCTTGTAGATGCGGTCGATGCGTCCAGGTCGCAGCAGCGCCTCGTCGAGCGCCTCCGGCATGTTGGTCGCCATCATGACGAGAATGCGGTACTTCGGTGGTGGCTTGGGGCGCATGCCCATCAGTCGGCGCACGTAGCGGTTGATAAAGCCGCGTGGCTTCTTCAGACCGGACAGCTCGGTGAGCAAGGCCTGCAGGGTGCCCGCGCCCATCATGCCGCCCATGCCGTTCATCCCGGCACCGGCCGGGATGACCCGCCGCCGCTCGGCCGGACGCGGCTCGGCGTTGCCACTCAGGCCGGTCAGCAACAGGCTCTGCACCGGCGGAGACAGGTAGGAGAACCCATTGCAGCCCATGATTCCGGACTTGTCGGTGCTCATCCCGCGCGGGAACTGGCCGCCAGTGGCTATGCCGCGATTGCCGAGCGAGTCCGCCTCGTCGAAGAAGACGATCACGCCGCCGTACCGCAAGGCGAGCTTGCGCAGCTTGCGGAAGAGCGACTTGACCTTGAGAATGCCGACGCCGAAGAACATATTGATGAACGCGCCTGGGTCGACGAAGACGTACGGCTTGCCGGTCTCGCCGGCGACGGCCTCGGCCATCAGCGTCTTGCCGGTGCCCGGTGGACCCCAGAGCAGAATGCCGCCCGGAACATATCCGCCCTTGTCCTCGATCTCGGCCGGCCGCTCGAGGAAGACGATGTTCTCCCGGACCCGCGCCAGCACGTGGTCCTGCCCCCACACGTCGCGGAAGCGGGTCTTGATGTCGTCCGGGTAGTAGACGTCGACGCCGCCGCGCGACATGAACCAGAAGATCGCGACGAACTGCAGGATGCCCAGCGAGACGATGAGCACGATCTGCACGATGAACGGCAGCGCCGACCAGATGATCGAGGGCAGCGCGAAGACCGCGAGCACCGGGGACGTATTGAGGAACTTGCTCGCAACGAAGAAGAACAGGCCCAGGAAGACGACCCACTTCAGGACCCGGGCCAACCGGAACCGGGTCCACGCGGACAGGCGTCGCTGGGCGATCCGTTCGCTACCGCCGAAGATCTTGTTGGTCCAGAACCGGTGGTACCCCGACCAGACCTCGCTGACGAGGTAGTGCAGCTGCCGGAGCACCTCTAGCCCGGCCAACACGAGCAACCAGGACGAGTCGATGAGCTGCTGCCGGACCGCGTACTCGAAGGGCAGGATGGGGTTGTTGGCCATCGACGCCCACACGAGCAGGAAGAAGACGGCCGTGAAGAACAGCAGGAACTTGATCCGGTCCCAGAGCTTTATCCGGGGCCGCTTCTCCCTCTTCGGATCCTGCGGACCCTCGTCGGGCGGACGGAGACCTTCGACGGGATTCGCTGGTGCGAGGGTCATGCCTTGCTCCTGACCGTGAACGATGTGGCGACGTCGTTGAGCTCATCGACGCGGTCCCGGTAGCACTTCGCGGTGCAGCGGATGAGCAAGAAATAGAGAATCGACGAGTCCTGGTTGGCCCAGGCGGTCTGGTCGAAGGTGTGCAGGATCCCGGTCGGGAACTGGTAGTTGAAGACCACCCGCACGCCATGGACTCCGTCGGGACCCTTGAGAACCTCATCGTGCAGGAGCTCAAAACCCTCCAGCGCGATCCCGGCCTGAGCGGCGAGCTGACGTTGGCCCTCGCTGACCGGCACGAACATGTCCCGCATGCTGTCGAAGGAAACGGCGTCCTGTTGCAACGGAAGCTGATGCCGGATGGTCGCGTAGAGCACCGGCTCCGGGCTGGTGAGGATCGTGGTCATGTGGTCCGGCGTTGGCTCCGAGTCGGCGTCATACGCCACCGACCACCAGAGCTGCTTCTGCGCCGCCGCTACCAACGAGTCCGGGTTTACCTCGCCGGTGAAGCCGTCGGTGACCTCGCTGCCGCTGATCTCGTGCCACGAATTCGGGACCTTGAAGTACGTCTTTTCGTCACTGTTGGAGACGTACTTGAACTCGGGTTGACCACAACCGGCGGTGAGCGCCGTGATAGCGACCACGACCAAACCCGCGGCCCAGATCGTGTGCCGGCGCGACAGCCATCGCGAACCGGTCTGCTGGCCCGTAGCCGACCCCACACTCACCATGAGCATCCCCCTACGGCGGACGGGCTGCCCCCTGGTTGAGTATCCCTCGGCTGTTGACGGCCCCCCAGCCGAAAAGACGGCAAAATCCATCCGCCGGTTTGGCGGTGGGTTCAGTCGTCCGGTTGCTCTATTTGGCTGCTTACCCGCTGGTGACGATCACCGATGTCACGGTACGCTCTGATGCCGTCGCGCCGCGAGATTATGCCCGTGAAATGCGGCCGGGACCCGCGCAATATCTGGCTTCCCACACGCGGCGCGGTAGTGGTCGATCAATTCGTCACCCACCGCGCCCCACGTGTTCGCCTCCACGGCGGCCCGACCCGCCGCACCGAAATGCCGGCGCCGTACCGGATCCGCCGCCAGTGTCGCCACGGCGGAAGCGATGGCGGAACCATCGCCGGGTGGTACCAGATATCCGGTACGTCCGGGCTGCACCAGGTCGAGCGGGCCTCCGGCGGCGGGGGCGACCACCGGGATCCCGCTGGCGAGGGCCTCCTGGATCGCCTGGCAGAACGTCTCCACCGGGCCCGTGTGGACGAAGATGTCGAGGCTTGCGTAGAGCCGGGCCAGCTGCGTTCCGCGGCGCTCGCCGGTGAACACGGCGTTTGGCATCAACTTGTGCAGCGCCGCACGGGCCGGTCCGTCGCCCACGATGACGACGCGAACGCCGGACAGTTCCGCGGTCGCCGCGAGCAGATCGATCCGCTTCTCGGTAGCGAGACGGCCGACGTAGCCCACCACCGTCTCTCCGTTGGGCGCCACCGCCCGCCGGATCGCCTCGTCGCGGCGCGAAGGGTGGAACAGAGCCGAATCCACACCACGCCGCCACAGCCACACGTTGCTGACACCGTGGGCGAGCAGATCGGCGGCGGTCGAGGTGGACGGGGCGAGGGTACGGACGGCGCGGCCGTGGATGCGGCGAAGCCACCACCAGGCGAACCGTTCGCCGGAGGACATGCGGTACGCCCGCGCGTACCCGGGTACGTCGGTCTGGTACACCGCAACCTGCGGGATCGTGAGCTTCGCGGCCGCCGCCGAGCCCCAGGCCCCGAGCACGAACGGGCTCGCCAGGTGCACGACGTCCGGCTGATGCTTCGGTCAATCCACGGGCAGCCGCGCGACCTTTTCCGTGCCGCTCGCCAGCGACTGCAACTCGACGACGCGGCCCTTCGACGCCCTGGCAAGGCCGGAGCCCGGCGGAGGGGCCGCGTCGGCCTCCTCGACCAGCGTGTTCCATTCCCCGCAGGCCGCGCATTTGCCGGCCCAGCGCGGGGCGACAGCTCCGCAGTTCTGGCACACGAACACGCTCTTGGCGGTCCTTGCCATGGCGCTAGCTCCCAGCGCCTTCGTAGACGCGGTGCACCGCGCCCCATCTGGAGAGCAACTCGTAGCCGATGGTGCCGGCCCGATCCCTGTTAGGTCGTCGACGGTCACGCGCTGGCCCATCACTTCCACCCAGCCGCCGCGGCGCGCCAGCTCGGGCGGGACGCCGGTCACGTCGACGGTGATGAAGTCCATCGATACGCGGCCCACGATCGGCACCGGATAGTCGTCGATGAAGCCGACCGGGCCAGCCTCCCCGGTCTTGACGCTCAAGGCACGCAGGAACCCGTCGGCGTAACCGCATCCAATAGTGGCGATGCGGGAAGGGCGGCCGACTTTGTAGGTGGCGCCATAGCCGATGCTGTCGCCCGGCTCCGCTTCGTGTACCTGCAGATCCTGGCGACCAGACGCACGACCGTCTGCATCGGGTTGGGCTTGCCCTCGTGCGCGCGCCCGCCGTAAAGGGCGATGCCGGGCCGCACCAGGTCGAAATGATAGGCGGAGCCCAGGAACGTGCCGCCCGAATTGGCGAGGCTCGCCGGGGCAGGCGGGAGCTTGGTGCGCAACTCCTCGAAGCGCTTGCGCTGCCGTTCGTTCATCGGGTTGCTGGGCTCGTCGGCGCACGCGAGATGGCTCACGACGAGTGTGGTCTCGATGGCGTCGAGAAGCTCCGGCGCGGCGGCGAGCTGGTCGACCTCCCTCTCCGGCATTCCCAGCCGGTGCATGCCCGTGTCGATATGGAGCGCAGCGGCAAGCTTGCGGCCGCGCGCGCGGCTGTAGGCCGCCCAGTCACGCACCTCAGCGAGGCTCGAGAGCACCGGCCTCAGGTCGAAGCCCGCGTAATTGGGCTCGGCGCCGGGCAACAGACCGTCGAGCACGTAGATGGTGGCGCCCGGCTGCACCTCGCGCGCCGTGCGCCCCTCGTCAATGGTGGCCACGAAGAAGGTCTTGCAGCCCTGGTTGGTCAGCGCCCTGGCGATCGGCGCCAGACCTAGGCCGTAGGCGTCGGCCTTGATGACGCCGGCACACTCGGCCCTGCCGGACACCTGATTGAGACGCGCCCAGTTGGCGCGCAGGGCGGCCAGATCGACGGTGAGCACGGCACGCGCCGACAGAGGAATCGACGCGCGCTGCAGCACCGACGCCATTTGACGCGTATCGTTCCCACTCACTCCAGACGCTCCGGCATGTACTGGTCGCGCGCCAGATCGGCGAAGCGCGTGACGTTGGCCTCGAACTGCAGCTGCACGGTGCCGACAGGCCCATGGCGTTGCTTGCCGATGATCACTTCCGCTTTGCCGCTGACCAGCTGCATCTTGGACATCCAGTCCTGGAACTCGATCGTACCTTCGGCCGGCTTGGTCGCTCAACATAGTACTCCTCGCGGAAGATGAACATGACGACGTCGGCGTCCTGCTCGATCGAGCCGGATTCGCGCAGATCGGCGAGCATCGGGCGCTTGTCCTCGCGCTGCTCGACGGCGCGCGACAGCTGCGACAAGGCCAGGACCGGCACGTTCAGCTCCTTCGCGATCGCCTTGAGGCCGCGCGTGATCTCGGAGATCTCCTGCACCCGGTTCTCCGGACCGGCTCGCGCCGCGCTCGGCCGCATCAGCTGCAGGTAGTCGACCACGATCAGCCCGAGCCCGTGCTGCCGCTTTAAGCGCCGCGCCCGCGTGCGCAGCGCCGCGACCGACAGGGCCGGCGTGTCGTCGATATAGAGCGGCATCGCGGCCAGCCGCTGCGCGCCACGACGAACTCGTCGAAATCCTCTCGCCGAACCTCGCCGCGCCGGATCTTGTCCGACGAGGTGCCCGCCTGCTCGGCGAGGATGCGGGTCGCCAGCTGCTCGGCCGACATTTCGAGCGAGAAGAACGCGACCACCGCGCCGTCCTCGGCCGGCCGGGTCAGGTCGATCGCGGCCGTCCGGGCCGCGAGCGCGCTGCAGGCCCGCGCGACGTTGAAGGCGATGTTGGTCGCGAGCGCCGTCTTGCCCATCGACGGCCGCCCGGCGAGGATGATCAGGTCGGACGGATGCAGCCCGCCCAGCTTGCTTGTCGAGGTCCGTCAACCCGGTGGCGACGCCGGACAAGCCCGCCGTCGCGCTTGTAACGCGGCCTGCGCCATCGTGATGGCGCTGGTCAGCGCGATGCGGAACCCCTGGAGCCCGCCCTCGGCCTGCCCGGTCTCGGCCAGCTCGAACAGCTTCGTCTCGGCGTGCTCGATCTGCTCTGGGCGGGAGTCGTCGAGGTCGTGCTCGAAGGCCTCGTTCACGATGTCCTGGCCGACCGGATCAGCTCGCGCCGCAGATAGCGAGGTCGTGGATCGGTGCGGCCGTAGTCGCTCGGCATTGATGATCGTCGGCCGCGTTGGCGGCGAGGCGGGCGAGGTACTGCGCGCCGCCGATGTCGGCGTCGAGCGGCCCGTCCTGCTCGAACAGGTCTTTCAGCGTGATCGGAGTCGGCCGCTTGCCCGCGCTCGATCAGCTTGGCCGCCGTCGCGTAGATCGGCCGTGCAGCGCGTCGTCGAAATGGTCCGGCTGCAGGAACTCCGCGACCCGGTGATAGGCCGTCGTTGTTGACCAGTATCGCGCCGAGCAGCGCCTGCTCGGCCTCGATATTGTGCCGGCGGGCGCCGAAGCCGGTCGAGATCGGGTTCGCGCAGCGGCGGTGATCCGCGCGCCGTCATGCTTTCACATGCCGACAGCCATAGCACCGTCCGCTTGCCGACGGTCAGGTCGCACCCGGCAATGCCGCCTCATCCTCGCTATGCCGAAGCGGTCCGAAAGGCCTTGGGCCCGCGATCAGGCCGGCCTATTCGCCGGCCATGCGGCGGCCGCGCCGCATGCTCTTCCTCGCTCCAGCAGCCGATGCTCCTCGGCGAACATGTAGTCCCTGGTCAGCGGCAGCGCGTCGATCTTCTTCGTGAACTGCAGCTGGAACACCGTCAGACCGCCGCTGCGGAAGCCGGCCTCGCAGCTTTGCAGGTAGTACTCCCACATGCGGCAGAAGCGGTCATCGAACCGCTTCGGGTCCAGCATTCCGATCCGCTCGCGGTTGGCCTGGAAGCGGCGATGCCATTCCGCCAATGTCACGGCATAGTGCAGCCGCAGGTTCTCGAAGTCCGTGAGCCAGATATCGCGTGCCTCCAGCACCGGCGTGAGCTGCGACATCGTCGGCAGGTACGCCCCCGGGAAGATATGCTTTCGGATCCACACATTGATCGGAGACGGCAGGGTTTGCCGCCCGATCGTGTGCAGCGACGGCAACGCCGTTGTCGGCCAGCAGATCGCGCACATGAGAGAAGAACTGCCGATAGTGGGGGCGTCCCACGTGCTCGAACATGCCGACCGACACGATGCGATCGAAACGCCCGTGGGTATTGCGGTAGTCCTCGAGCCTGAAATCGACAAGCTGCGCGAGACCTTGCTTGACCGCCCGGTCGCGCGCGATCTTCAACTGCTCGGTGCTGAGCGTCACCCCGGTGACGTGCACCCCGTAGTTGCGCGCCAGATATAGCGCCATGCCGCCGAAGCCGCAGCCGATGTCCAGCACGCGCATTCCGCGGCGCAGGTTGAGCTTGCTGCGATGTGGCGCTTCTTGGCCTCCTGCGCCTCCTCCAGCGAATTCGCGCCATCGGAGAAATAGGCACACGAGTATTGCAGATCCTTGTCCAGGAAGAGGCGATAGAACTCGGCCGGGTGATCGTAGTGATGGTGGATGTTGCGACGCGCCCGCGATCGCAGATTGATCGCGGCGGGAGACCGGAGAAATTCGTCCCACCATATGCGAACCCTGCCGAGCCGCGATTGGTCGAAGCGGGCCTGGTTGGCCAGCAGAAGATCGAGGAAGTCGACGAGCTCGCCTTCTTCGATCGTCAGCGAGCCCTCTACATATGCGCGGCCGATGTGGAGACTCGGATGGAAGGTGAGGCGCCAGTAAAGGCCGGGGTTGTGAAGCCGTATCGTTACCCGCCGGCCAGAGCCGCGCACGCCGAAGGAATGCGTGCGGCCTTTGTGATCAATGACGGCGAGCTCTCCCTGAGCAACGAGACGCGAGAGGACAAAACGAAGTGGGAACATGACACATCGCCACCTGAGTTCCTGACTACGTTAATATGATGATACCATGTCGCTCCAGCAATTCCATGGGGTTGGCGGCTGAAAGACCGCCGGCGCGGCGATAGGGCGTTGGCGGCTTTTCGGCTGGGAAGGCAGATGCAACACACCATATCAGAGAGCGGCCGTGTGCTGATGCTGCCGTAATCAGGCAGGCGGTCTGTCGTTGGATTTGAGCTTGGCTCGGCTCAGCTCGAACTGTTGTCGGTGGAAGCTCCTGTCTCGTCCTCGCCGCTCTCCCTCGCTGCCGGGCAAGCGCCTCTTCGTCGAACAGAGCGTCGGGATTGAAGGTCTCGAGCTGGACCCCTTCTTCCTTGACCACAGTCACGTCCTCGCCGCGGGCCTGCCGCTCGGCCTCGTCCTCGGAGCGGGCTATGTTGAGTGTGACCTGGACGATCACCTCGGGATGCAGCGCGATCTGGTGGGATTCAGGCCGAGTGTCTTGATCGGCCTGTCGAGCACGATCTGGCGGCGGTCGATGGTGAAGCCGCCCGCGGTGACGATGCTCGGCGATGTCGCGCGGGGTGACCGAGCCGTAGAGCTGGCCGGTGTCGCCCGCCTGCCGGATGGCGAGGAATATCTTGCCGGCCGAGCTTGGCGGCGACCGCCTCGGCCTCCTTCTTCAGCTCGAGATCGCGAGCCTCGAGCTGGGCGCGCTCCTTCTCGAAGCGGGCCAGATTCTCCTTGGTGGCGCGCAGCGCCTTCTTCTGCGGCAACAGGAAGTTGCGCGCGTAGCCGTTCTTGACATTGACCACGTCGCCCATCTGGCCGAGGCGGCCGATGCGCTCGAGGAGGATGACTTGCATGGAGGAAGACTCCGTTTTGCTCGATTGGGTGGTTGATCAGGTGGGTGGCGGGGCGCCGAAGCGTTGCCTCAGCTTGAAGACGGGTTCGAGCAGCCCGCCCAGCATCAGGGCGAAGGCCGCATACGGGCCGAAGAAGATCAGGCCGGCGTAGACGAACCACAGGATCCATCGCGCCCGCATGCGGGCGATGAAATGCATGAGGGCAAGGCCGGCAATGAGATAGGCAAACAGCAACGCCCCGGTGAAACTCACGCCCGCCACGCCGGCGATGCCAGGTGCGAATGTGGCGAGGACGGCGAGCGCGACCAGCAGCGAGAAGCCCGGCGGATAGGTCAGCATGGCCAGGTCGGGCCAGTCGCGGCCGAGCCTGCCGGATGCGCGCGCGATGCGCCCGGCGAGATAGAGGTTGATCGTAAAGATGGCGAGCCAATAGGCCGCAAGCACCCCGCGGGAGCGACGTGACGACCAGATTGGTCAGTCCCTCGATCTGCTGGTCGGTCAGCGGGCGCACGCCGAATTCGGGAGCCGCGCGAGAAGAGAAACGGCGAAAGAAATCGGTCATCGGCGCCCGCAGATCACTGAAGCTGCCGCCGGTGAGTGCGAGCATCAGCAGCGGCATGGCCCCGGCATAGATCGCCGTTGCGGCGACGAGACGGCCCGCCGGATACCATTCGCGCCGGGACGGGTCGTCGGGGACAGGCCGGCTCAAGTAGGCGAGATAGGCCACCAACGCGGCCGGAAATCCAAGGGCGATGAAATAGCCGCCTGCAAAGGTCGCATGAGTGGCGGCAGCAATCACCAGCGACCCTGCCGCCGCGCCGGCGGCCGCCGGCAGCCACCCCCAGCCAAGACCGGCGAGGAGCGACGGAAGGGGGACGAGCAAAAGCAGCGCCGTGCTCAGTATCGGCGAGCCCCGCGTCGCTGAATAGAACAGCAGCGCCGAGGCCAGGCCAGAGCCAATGCCGATGAGGTAGCTGAGTGGCATGTCTGTAAGCTGTCCCGCCGCAGCGGTTAGAGACGAGGCGCGCCGCGAGGGCTGCCTTGTCCCAACCATTCGACATGAGGCTGGCCGGCCGACCCGGCGCAGCCCCTATTTGATCACGTAGGGCAGCAGCCCGATGAACCTGGCGCGCTTGATGGCTTTCGCCAGTTCGCGCTGCTTTTTGGCCGAAACCGCCGTGATCCGGCTCGGCACGATCTTGCCGCGCTCGGAGACATAACGGCCGAGCAGGCGCATGTCCTTGTAATCGATCTTCGGCGCCTTGTCGCCCGAGAAGGGGCAGGTCTTGCGGCGGCGATGGAACGGCCGGCGCGCCGGAATGGTTGCAACTTCGGCCATGGCTCAGGACTTCCCCGTGCTCGAAGCGGGGGTATCGCCTTCGCGGGGTTCGCGTGGAGGACGCGGAGGCCGATCTCCGCCGCTCGCGGTCGCCTCTATAACCGCCGCCACCGCCGCCGCGGTCGCCTCTATAGCCGCCGCCACCGCCGCCCCGGAAGCCACCGCCACCCCCGCGGAAACCGCCACGGTCGCCACCGCGGAAGCCGCCGCGGTCGCCGTCGCGCCGGTCGTCGCGGTCGCTCTTGCGCATCTGGATCGAGGGCTCGGTTTCATGCTCCTCGACGCGTACCGTCAGGAAACGGATCACGTCGGTGGAAAGACCCATGCGCCGCTCCATCTCGGCGATCGCGGCCGGCGGCGCGTCGATATTGAGGAGCGAGTAGTGCGCTTTGCGATTCTTCTTGATCTTGAAGGCGATGGGCTTGACGCCCCAATACTCGGTCTTGGCAATCTTGCCGCCGCCTTCCTCGATGACCTGGGTATATTCCTTCGTCAGCGCTTCGACCTGCGCTTGCGAAATATCCTGGCGCGCCAGGAAGACATGCTCGTAGAGCGGCATGGCTTGCCTTTCCTTCGTTGCGGTGCCCGCCCCGGCGCAAAGCCCCTTTTGGGCTCCCTGCAGCAGAGCTGCGCGGAAAGGCCCAAAGGACCCGAAAGAGTGAAGACACGGGGAGCCAGGCTACCTTGCGCCCTCCGCCCGCGACATCGAGCGGCCTCCCGTTCAGCCTCCAACCGGAGCGGATAACGGCGCCACTTATACGCAAATTCCAGCTAGCGGCAAGCAGGAAGCCGCCCAGGCGCCCGCCTGCCGCAGCCCGCCAATGGCGTCAGGGCGGCAAACCTTGACGCCGGCTGGCTCGTGCCTTAAGCCCGGTCAATCCCTGGCCGGCCGCCAATTGAGGCGGGGAGGAAACAAGGGCAGACATGGCAATCGCATTCGTCTTTCCGGGGCAAGGTAGCCAAGCAGTGGCATGGGGGCCGAGCTTGCCAAGGCCTACCCTGCGGCCCAGGCGGTTTTCGCGGAGGTCGATGCGGCACTCGACCAGAAGCTCTCCGAGATCATGTTCAACGGCCCGCTGGAGACGCTGACGCTGACGGAAAATGCCCAGCCGGCGCTGATGGCTGTCTCTCTGCCGTGATGCGCGTGCTGGAAGAAATGGGCTTTGGC
>CAWDLN010000007.1:0-96754 GCA_963803115.1 uncultured Actinomycetota bacterium | reverse complement strand
GGCGTATCGAGCTACATCGTTGGCGCTGGCCGGTGCGGTCGTCGATCGGCAGGCGCTGGCGGTCGCAGTACTCGAAGGCCTGGCTGATTGGTACGAGCGATGGGTCACAGCGACCGGTGACCCGGTGGCGTGCGGGCTGCGAGAGGCGTACCGCGGTCGGTGTCTGACGGTGGGCCGTGACGTGACGGTGGCCCTGCCGGGCGGTACGTCGTTAACCGGGAGAGTACATGACGTCGACCCCGACGGCCGGCTGGTCGTGACGACGCCGACAGGCCGCCGGACGGTTGCAGCGGGCGACGTCGCGCACGTGCGTTGAGTCCCGGCTCGGACGACCGGTTCAGAGGAGGCGCCGGTGGCGCGCGGCGACTAGATTCGGGCGCGAAGAAGTGTGTTCACACGAGGAGGTTGGCGTGGCTTTCCCCGACGAGTCGCTTTCTCCGGGTGAGGAGGTGAAGCTGCACCTCCATCCACACTGGATTGTGATGTTCTGGCCCGTGTTCTGGACCGTCGTCACGTTCGGCGGTGTGATCTTCGCAGCGCTCACGTTGACCTTCACCGCGGGACAGACGAACCTGGCTTTCATCGCGATCTTCGTGGTCGCCATCGTGCTATGGCTATGGCTGGCGTTCGCGCCCTTCGTGGTGTGGCGCAGCACCCACTACGTGTTTACCACGAAACAGGTGCTCTTCCGTGAGGGCATTATCAAACGCGAGGAGCGGGGCATCCCGCTGGCGAAGGTGAATGACGTCAAGTCGACGCAGAACCTCCTGGAGCGTCTGCTCGGCTGCGGCACGCTGACGGTCGAGTCCGCCGGTGAGAAAGGTCAGTCCGTGCTCGACGACATCCCGCAGGTCGTCAAGGTGATGAACACCCTGAAGGATCTGGTCGAGAACGATTCCGACAACCGCAGCCTCGATGAGGACGAGCTGCGGGCGGCCCTCAAGGAGCACCGCGAAAGCGGCGGCACGCTCTAGGTCGGACACCAAAAGGGGCTCCCGCCTTCCCGGCGGAAGCCCCTTTGTGCACCCAACGTCTCGTCTGGGGAAGGCCCGTGGTTCGCCAAGAACCGACTCTGAAGGCGCGGAAACGCTGGCGAGGGCGCGGAAACCTGGCGAGCGGGAAGTGGGCTAGCGGCGGGTTGCCTTGTCGACCTCGTCGTCGACCAGATCGGCAAGCTCCAGCTGGACGAGCTCCTCGTGCAACTCGTCGTCATCGTTGACCAGCGTCGCCCGCGTCGGCGCGCGATGGCTGATCGCGATCGTCTGGGGCAGCACAACACGCACCGCGGGAACCGCCTGGGTGGCCGCCGGCGAGACCGGGACGTCGTGGGTGTTGGGCACATGTTCCTTGAAGACGTGCGTCCGGTACGCCCAGAACCGGAAGACCGTGCCGACCGCGATGCCGAAGAAGCTGCAGAGGTTGAGGACGATGAAGTTCGTCTCGTGGAAGCCGTACTTGGCCAGCGCTACAAACGCGGTCTCGATGACAAGGCCGACCGCATTGAAGAAGAAGAACAGGGAGTACTCACGACGCAGCGTGGTCTTCGGCCGGTCCCGGTAGGTCCAATGCCGGTTGAGAAAGTACGCGCATGTTGTCGCGACGATCGTGGCAACCGCCTTGGCCTTGACCTCGCTGCCCCGCATGAGCGGGACCCACAGCAGCAGGTTGAAGACCCCGAAGTTCACCCCGAGATTGATCAGACCAATCGTGCCGAACTTCGCCAACTCGTCCGTGATGGCGTGAAAACGCTTGGGAACCCAGCGGACCAGCAGCGACCGCGTGGCCTTTGCGATCCCGTTGACCCGGCTGACGCGCCGCAGATGAGGCGTGAAACGAGCCAAACGAGTACGGGTCGTTGCCGCCGCGTCACGACCAGCGAGCATTCGTCACCGCCCATCCATGATCAGGCCCCATGCGCACCTCGCTACCTTACGCGGTCGCCGCTATTGATGTTGCATCGTCCACCTGGGAGCTTCGCAAGATCAGGTTACGATTCAGCGGCCTGATCAACACGGAAGACGAACCGTCGATACGCCCAGAAGCGGAACAATGATGCCAGTCCTACCCCGATTACCTTGCCAGAAACGTTGTCCGCCAATGCGGTTTGGAGACATAGGCCAGTAACTTCCCAGCCAATTGTGACTAATCCAGAGGCAGGCGACGCCGATCCCGAGGCCGACCAGGTTCACTCCGAAGTAGAGCGTGTACTCCCGGGTGAGACCCGAGCGCTCGCGATCTCGCCAGGTCCAGAATCGGTTGCCGACGAATGCGACCGTTGTCGCGATGATCGTGGAGATCGTTGTCGCCAGGATCGGCTGGCCGGTCCAGGCCCGTACCAGGTTGAAGATCAGGACATCGAGGACGTAGCAGAAGGCGCCGACCACACCGAACTTTCCGACCTCGCGCAGCAGGCTCTCGAAACGGTCGCGCAGTCCCCGCAGCACACGCGGCACCGCGACGAACGGGCGGGCCGCGGCGGCGGGCGGTGTCACGCGGTGCAGCCTACCGGTCATCGTCAGGGCCTCGCGGCTCGTCCAGTCGGCCATACCTGGATCAGCGGCGGCGCGGCCCCTACTTGGTCACCAACTGGGCACTTCCATTCGCACTGGTGCCCATTTGGTGACGAACTGGGGGCGACCGGTCGGAGTTGGACCGGGCGCACATGGTCGGGGGTCGGCGGTGGCGTGGCACCCACTTGGTCACCAAGTGGGCACTTCCGTTCCGCGCGGGTGCCCATTTGGTGACCAACTGGGGGACGGTGGGAACGCCCAGTGAGCCGAATTCTGGGAGCGCTCCCAAATCGAGTCTGCGCGAAGTTGCACGGAATCGCCTGGTACTGAGCGCATCCAGTCGACCGCTCTAAATCTTGAGGCACTTTGTGCAGTTGTTCACAAGCGACTAGTAGGACCTGGCACGGGTGCTCGTTTACGCTGACCGAATCCCAAAGGTTTGTTATGCCGCGTTGGTCTTAGCGGCTTCCCCGAACGTTTCCGAGACTCGGCTCCGGGAACCGTGAAGGGAAGCGCCCGGGGACCGTGCGCGCCGCAGGAGGCCGGCAGGGATTTGGTCAGCGTCGACCACGAGGAGCCAGAGATGACCGCGTTGGCAGGTGTTCGGACCTCTGACGATGCCGCTCCAACCCGGCATGCGCGCCTGCTCGCCTGGGTCCGTGAGGTAGCGGAACTCACCACGCCAGACCGGATCGTGTGGTGTGACGGATCGCCGGCGGAATGGGACCGGCTCACCGCCGAGCTGGTCGATGCGGGCACCCTCGTCCCGCTGGATCCGGTGAAGCGGCCGAACTCGTTCTGGGCCCGCACCGATCCGTCCGACGTGGCCCGGGTCGAGGAGCGCACCTTCATCTGCTCCGTCGACGAGGCCGACGCCGGCCCCACCAACAACTGGATGGCCCCGGCGAGATGAAGGCCACGATGACGGAGCTGTACCGCGGCTGCATGCGCGGGCGCACGCATGTACGTCATCCCGTTCTGCATGGGCTCGCTCGAGGCGCGACCAGCCCAATGTTCGGAGTCGAGATCACCGACAGCCCGTATGTCGTCGCCTCGATGCGCATCATGGCCCGGATGGGCTCGACCGTACTTGAGCGCATGGGCGAGGACGCCCCGTTCGTGCCCGCGCTGCACTCGCTCGGCGCCCCGCTGGAGCCCGGCCAGGCGGACGTGCCCTGGCCGTGCAACCAGACGAAGTACATCTCGCATTTCCCGGAGACCCGGGAGATCTGGTCGTTCGGCTCCGGCTACGGCGGCAACTCGTTGCTGGGCAAGAAGTGCTACTCGCTGCGCATCGCCAGCGTCATGGCCCGTGACGAGGGCTGGCTCGCCGAGCACATGCTGATCCTCAAGCTCACCTCGCCCGAGCAGAAGGTGCACTACATCGCCGCCGCGTTCCCGTCCGCCTGCGGCAAGACCAACCTGGCCATGCTCGAGCCGACCATCCCAGGTTGGAAGGTCGAGACGCTCGGCGACGACATCGCCTGGATGCGCTTCGGCGATGACGGCCGCCTTTACGCGGTCAATCCCGAGTACGGCCTCTTCGGCGTGGCCCCCGGTACGGACTGGAAGACCAACCCCAACGCCATGCGCACGCTGGCGCTGGGAAACTCGGTCTTCACCAACGTCGCCCGCACCGACGACGGCGACATCTGGTGGGAGGGCATGGGTGAGCCGCCGGCCCACCTGACCGACTGGCACGGCAACGACTGGACGCCCGACGGCGGCGAACTGTCCAGCCACCCGAACTCGCGCTTCTGCACCCCGATCACTCAGTGCCCGATCCTCGCGCCCGAGTACGAGGACCCGAAGGGCGTGCCGATCTCCGCGATCCTCTTCGGCGGCCGGCGCAAGACGACGATCCCGTTGGTCACGGAGGCTCGCGACTGGGTGCACGGTGTCTACATGGGAGCGACCCTGTCGTCGGAGACCACCGCGGCCGCAGTTGGCCAGGTCGGCGTGGTGCGCCGCGACCCGATGGCGATGCTGCCGTTCATCGGCTACCACGCTGGCGACTACTTCCGGCATTGGATCGAGATCGGCAAGGGCGTGAGCGACACCGCGGTCCTGCCGAAATCTTCTACGTCAACTGGTTCCGCCGCGGCGACGACGGCCGGTTCCTGTGGCCCGGCTTCGGCGAGAACTCCCGGGTGCTCAAGTGGGTCGTGCAGCGGCTTGAGGGCACCGGCGGTGCCGTGGAGACGCCGATCGGCCACGTGCCGACGCCGGATGCGCTCGACGTGTCCGGCCTCGACATGACCACCGAGGATCTGCAGGCCGTGCTGCGGGTCGATCCGGAAGAGTGGAAGGCGGAGATCCCGGCGATCACCGACTGGTTTGCGAAGTTCGGCGAGAAGCTTCCCGGCGTACTCTGGTCCGAGCTGGACGCACTAAAGGCCCGTTTGGGTGTTACGGAAGAGTAGCCAACTAGCCGACATGTCTGCTGGCACCACGGGTCGCTAGGCTGCGCAAGGTGAACGCACGGGACCTCCTTTACCGGTTGTACGAGCGCCGGCTCCGGGCCGGGCTGGTGGGTAAACCCGTGCCCCGTCACGTGGGCGTCATGTGTGATGGCAATCGCCGGTGGGCTCGCGAGATGGGCTACGTGGACCCCAACGACGGACACCGGGTTGGCGCCGCGAACATCAAGCACCTACTGGAATGGTGTGACCAGGCCGGCGTCGAGCACGTGACCCTGTACCTGCTCGCGACCGACAACCTGCGCCGGCCGGCGAAGGAGCTCGACCCGCTGCTGCAGATCATCGAGGACCTCGCCGGTGAGCTCGCCGAGGAGGGCAATCCGTGGCGGTTGCGGATCGTCGGCGCGCTGGACCTGCTCCCTCGCATCATGCGGTGGCTCTGAAGGCCGCCGAGGAGCGGACCCGGGATCGGATCGGTGGCATCCAGGTGAATATGGCCGTCGGATACGGGGGCCGGCGCGAGATCGCCGACGCGGTGCGCTCGCTGCTGTACGAGCACGCCAGCGCCGGCGGAACGATCGAAGAACTCGCCGAGGTTCTCGATGTCGAGCACATCGCCGAACACCTCTACACCAAGGGCCAACCCGATCCCGATCTCGTCATCCGGACGAGCGGAGAACAGCGCCTGTCCGGCTTCCTGCTGTGGCAGAGCGCGCACTCGGAGTTCTACTTCTGTGACGTGAACTGGCCCGGACTTCCGGCGAGTCGACTTCCTGCGGGCGCTTCGCAGCTACGCGAATCGCCAACGACGCTTCGGTCAGTAGCGGCGGCAGCGACGCTTCGGTCGGTAGCGTCGTTGACCGAGTGTGAACGAAATCGTGGCGCTCGCACTGATCCTGTTGCTCGCCACGGCCGGCTATGCGGCCGGGCGCGTCCATGCGCAGTTCAGTTACCGGACGGGGTACCGGCACGGCTACCGGCAGGGGTACTTCGACGGCGATCGGGCAAGCTGGACCCGGCGTCGGCGCGATCTGCAGGCGGCGGTGGCCTCGGTGTTGACGGAGCGACCCGAGTCATTCCTCGACCATTCCGCCGGTACGACGTACACCAGCGTGGCGCACCGCGACGCCGAGGATGGCCCGGTTGAGGTGCCAGCTCCGGAACGCCCCGACGGCGGCCACGCCCGGTCCGACCAGGTCCGATCGCAGGCCGACCAGGCCGCGATGGTCGAGATCGCCAGCGACAGATAGCCGACAACACCTGGCCGTGTCGTGTCGCGGCCGTGCGCCGCATCGATGACGAATGAGACACGCCAAGGTCGTTAACCCTGGCCCGGCTGGCGTGGTGCCGTTAGCGTCAGCGGTGTAGCCGGGGGCTTCCCGGCTACCCGAGGCCCGATCGAGCACGGGGCCGCACCCAGCCCCGCCGATCTCGTTTTGGTCGCGATGGGGCATCGGTCGTTGCGAACCGCGGCCGCCGGGGTGTGCGGTCGCCGGAGCAGCCTGTGACCCACAACAACTCAAGAACCAGCCCTCGATCCCGTTCTCGCCGCCGCGTCGCGACCACCCTTCCCCAAGACGATTCGGCCCGCTCTGCCGCTTCTGGCGCCACGGTTCCCGCCTCGCGGCCACGAGTCAGCCCGCCCAAGTCCGCCCCGGCGCATCGCCCCCGTACCAACCGCACGCCGACGACCGTGACATCCACGCGGACCTATGTCATCGACACGTCGGTGCTCCTGTCCGACCCTCGGGCGATCCTGCGATTCGCGGAGCACGAGGTGGTCCTGCCGCTGGTGGTGATCACCGAGCTGGAGGGCAAGCGGCACCACCCGGAGCTCGGTGGTTTTGCCCGACACGCGTTGCGCATCCTCGACGACCTGCGGGTCGAGCACGGCACGGCTGGACCAGCCGCTGGCCGTCAACGACGCAGGGCGGCACGCTCCGGGTCGAGCTCAACCACGCGGACCAATCGGGTGCTGCCGCTCGGGTTCCGAGCCGACACGAACGACGCCCGGATCCTGTCGGTGGCGCTGGGACCTCGCGGCCGAGGGCCGCGACGTCACCCTGGTCACCAAGGACATCCCGCTGCGGGTCAAGGCCGCGGCCGTCGGGCTGGTCGCCGACGAGTACCGCCACGGTCAGGCCAGCGACCCGAGCTGGACCGGTATGGCCGAGCTGGAACTGACCGAGGCAGGAGGTCAAGCGGCTCTACGCAGGGCGAGGCGCTGGACCATCCCGTGGCGGCCGAGACTGCCCTGCCACACCGGCCTGGTCCTGCACTCGTCCAACGGCTCGGCCCTTGGTCGGCGTACTGCCGGACAAGCACGTCCGACTGGTGCGCGGCGATCGTGAGGCGTTCGGACTGCGAGGGCGCTCGGCCGAGCAGCGGGTGGCCCTGGATCTGCTGCTGGACGAGTCGATCGGGATCGTCTCGCTCGGCGGCCGGGCCGGCACCGGCAAGTCCGCGCTGGCGCTGTGCGCCGGGCTGGAGGCGGTCATGGAGCGCCGCAGGCACCGCAAGGTGGTGGTGTTCCGGCCGCTGTACGCCGTCGGTGGGCAGGAACTGGGCTACCTGCCCGGCTCCGAGGCCGAGAAGATGTCGCCCTGGGCCCAGGCGGTCTTCGACACGCTCGGCTCGGTGGTGCACGAGAACGTGATGGAGGAGGTCGCCGCGCGGGGCCTGCTCGAGGTCCTGCCGCTCACCCACATCCGGGGCCGCAGCCTCCATGATGCATTCGTCATCGTAGACGAGGCCCAGTCCCTCGAACGGGGCGTGCTGCTCACCGTGCTGTCCCGGATCGGCCAGGGATCGCGGGTGGTCCTGACCCACGACGTTGCGCAACGTGACAACCTCCGGGTCGGCCGGCACGACGGCATCGTCGCCGTCATCGAGGCGTTGAAGGGCCATCCGCTCTTCGCTCACGTCACGCTGACCCGGTCGGAGCGTTCGCCAATTGCGGCGATGGTCACCGACCTTCTCGACGAGCTCCCAGACTGAGGTCGATTCGCGCCATTATGCCCATATTTATACTGTGGGCTGGGTCACACCTTCCCGGGTTCGATGAAGCACGTGCGTATTCGTTAGGTCAGGGTGGGCTCTGAGCGCCGGCGCGTCGCACTCTCCACTCGCGACAGCGGTGCTCGCGGTGAGTCACGAAAGCCATCACCGATGGTGATCGAGGCGAACCGCTGTCATGTCCCCGGCGAGAGGAAAGCTTGGTGGTTCGGCCCAGTCGTGACCAACAATCACGAGCAAGCACGACCAGCTCCCAACGGGCGCCCCGGGCGCCAGCAACCCCGACCCAGCAATGACTTCCGCACCGAGCCGCCGTCCCACGGTCGGGCTCCCCAGACGCCGACCCGGCGTCGTACCGGTCCCGCGACCGCACCCGCTGCGTCGCCGCCCTCGGCTCCGCGACCCCCGCGCCAGCGGGCGCTCGAGGCTCCGACGCAGCTCACCCCCGCAGTGGCCTCGCATCGCAAGCCCGCCCGCCGGTTTCACCTGATCGGGATCTTCGTGCTCGTGCTCGGCGCCGTGGCCGGCGGTTACCTCGGTTTCGGCCGCGACTCCGCACCGAAGCAGGCAACGCCGCTAGCCGTGGAGGCGCAGGCAGCGCTTCCGGCGGACACCATCGGCGACGAGAAGACCGCCGCGCGGGCGCTGGCGAAGGCGAAGGCCGAGGCAGCCGCCGCCGCCGAGGCGGAGCGCGTCCGCAAGGCGAACGAGGTCGCCAGCCGCTCCCAACCGCGCACGCCGGCGCCGAACGTCCCGTCGTCATGCAACGAGTTCGCGGGCAACCGCGCGCTCGGCTGCGCCATCATGCTGGAGGTCGGCTTCGGGCTCGACCAGATGGGGTGCCTGGACAGCCTGTGGACGCACGAGAGTGGATGGAACGAGCGCTCGATGAACCGGTCCTCGGGTGCGTACGGGATCCCGCAGGCGTTGCCAGCGAGCAAGATGGCCGCGTACGGCTCGGACTACCAGACGAACCCGGTACCACAGATCAGGTGGGGATTGGACTACATCACGGGCCGCTACGGCAGCCCGTGCGGCGCCTGGTCGTACTGGCAAGCGCACAACTGGTACTGAGACCGGCCGCGACGGGTCCCCGACGATCGGCCACTTGGCCATTTTTCCGGGCATCCAGGTCGGTCCACTTTCCTCAGTGGGCGGTGGGTGATACCACGTCATCGTGGCCGTGGATGATCCCAACAAGTTCGGCACCACCGCGTTCTACGCCGCGCTCGGCCGAGCCTTCGTGGTCATGTGCGCGGTGGTTCCCGGACTCGCGCTTATCGAGTTGATCGACCAACAAATGCACGGCCGCCTCGACGCGCAGCTGCCGGCATCCGACCGCACGACGTGTCCGGTCTGGACGGCATTTTCTTCGCGCCATTTGTCCACAGTGGATGGGAGCACCTGCTCGCGAACAGCTCACCGCTGATCCTGCTGGGCACCTTCGCCCTCGCGGCCGGCACGAAGCGCTTCCTCGTCGCGACCTGGCTGATCACGTTTCCAGCGGGCTCGGAGTGTGGTTCCTCACCCCGCCGAACTACCTGGTGCTCGGCGCGAGCGGCGTGATCTTCGGGTGGCTCGGACTGCTCTTTACCCGCGGCCTGGTGGAGCGCAGTCTGTGGCACCTGGCCGTAGCGCTGATCGTGGGACTCCTCTACGGCTGGCAGCTGATCCTTTTGGTGCCGACCGACGAGCAGGTCTCATGGCAGGGCCACCTCTTCGGGTTCGCCGGCGGCATGCTCGCGGCGGTCGTGACCCGGCGGCGCCGTGACGAGTTCGAGCCCGCCCCGACCGTCGCTTCATCGCGACCCGACGCCGGTTCGGTCGAGTAGGGCACGGTCGGCTGGATCCCACGAAATGCTTGCCCGGGCTGCCGCGGCAAACGTAGCGTCGGCCTGGCGGGCGCGGAACAACCCGGGCCTGGATCACGCGGCCTCGACGGCGGCGCGTTTTGCGCTGCCGACTCGGGCTCTGACTGAGGAGCGTTCATGCTCGAGGTGGACATCGCGATCGTGGGTGCTGGACCGACGGGTCTGTTCGCGGCCTACTACGCGGGTTTCCGCGGATTGTCGATCGCGGTCATCGACGCGCTGCCCGAGCACGGGGGCCAGGTCACGGCCATGTATCCCGAAAAGCTGATCTTCGATGTCGCCGGCTTTCCCGTGATCAAGGGACGGGAGCTCGTGGCGAACCTGGTCGAGCAGGCCAGCCAGTACAACCCGCATTACCTGCTCGGTGTCCGGGCGGAGAAGCTGAGCTACGCCGAGGACGGCCGACCCGTGCTGACTCTCGCGGATGGCGAGGTCCTGACGTGCGGCGCCGTCATCATCACCGGCGGGCTGGGGAGCTTCACATCGCGCCCGCTCCCGGCCGCGGATGCGTTCACCGGCAGTGGCGTCATCTTTTTCGTCAAGCAGCTTGACGTGCTCGCGGGGCACGACGTCGTGATCGTGGGCGGCGGCGACTCGGCGTTCGACTGGGCGCTCGCGCTGCAGCCACTGGCGAAATCGGTCACGATGATCCATCGCCGGGACAAGTTCCGAGCCCACGCCGCGACCGTTGCTCGTGTGCAGGAGCTTCCCATCGAGCTCATCGTCAACGCCGAGGTGACCAAGCTTCACGGCGACGCCCGAGTGACTGGCTGTGAGGTCGCCGTCAAGGCCGGTCAGACGCGAACTCTGCCGGCCGACACGGTCGTCGCGGCGCTCGGCTTCACTGCCGATCTGGGACCACTCGCGGACTGGGGCCTGACGCTCGACAAGCGCCACATCCTGGTCGACTCGACGACGGCGACGAACCTCCCGCGCATCTTCGCCGCCGGCGACATCTCCGAATACCCGGGCAAGGTACGGCTGATCGCGACCGGCTTCGGTGAAGCCGCCACCGCGGTCAACAACGCGGCGGTGGCGATCGACCCGACCGCGCACCTGTTCCCGGGCCACTCCTCCGACGGCACCTGACCGGCCTGCCCGAGCCGGTGGCTACACCCGGCGGGTGCGGCGGGAGAGCTGGCGGCGCATGACCACGCGGGCGGATGTCGGCCGATCCACGACCGTAAATCCGCACGACGCGAACAAGGGCTCCACACCGACGAAGGCCTCGCCCGTGCTGCGCCGCTTTTCGCCCGCGAGGGGAAGCTCTCGATCGCCTTGGCGCCCGACCGGGAGGCGAGTGCGACGGCGGCCTCAATGAGCGATCGCGTCACGCCCGACCGGCGGGCGTCTCGGCGCACATAGAAGCACGGCAGCAGCCAGACATCGGCGTCGGCATCACGGTCGCGGCCGGCCAACACCGGCGAGCGCAGGGCGCGGGCATAGCGGGTCCGCGGTCCGACCGCGCACCAGCCCACCGGTTCGTCGTCCCGGTACGCGAGCAGACCCGTCGGGTGTGCGTCCGCCGCGGTCATCTCCTCGAAGGCAAGCTTGTTTCCACCCGACCAGCCGGCCGAGCACTCCTTCGCCGGCACCAGGAACCACATGCAGTAGCAGCCGCTGGTGGTCTTGTTGGTCCCGAACAGCCGGGCGAGGTCGGGGAGCCGGTCGACCGTCACGGGTGCGACCGACGTTGGGGTCGAGGGTGCGGCCTTGGTCGACGTGGCCGCGAGCAGATCTTTGGGCACGAGCAGAGCCTAGGGGCGCAGTCCGACATAGCGCGCCATCGTGGTGACCTGGTGCTCGAACCACGCGTCCCGATCGAAGATCACATTCTCGAGCCGACCGAACAACTCGAAGCTGACCGCTCCAAAGATCTCTGTCCACGCGATGAGACCGCGCGCCATCACGGACGGCGCGACACCGGGAGGGCCCACCTTTAACCGCACGATGTCCTCACGGACCGCCGCCTCCAGCCACTCACCGGGATGTGAGCGCAGGATTCCCGCCGCCGTACCGTCGACGACAATCGCGATGAGGACGGTCGTGACGCGCGTCGCCGGACCGATGGTGTCCTCGGGCGCGTGGTATCCGGGTACCGGGCTTCCGTACGTCAGGGCGTACTCATGCGGGTTCGCCCGGGCCCAGTCACGGATCGCGTGACAGACCGCCCGGAACCGCCCGATGAGGTCAGCCCGCTCCATCGACGCCTCCGCCGTCTCGGCGGCCGCGCCGAGGGCGTTGTAGGCGTCGATGATCAGTGCGGTGAGCAGGTCGTCCCGGCTCGCCAAGTAGCGGTAGACGGCCGACGATACGAGACCCATCTCACGAGCCACTGCCCGCAACGAAAGGTTCGACGCGCCGTGCTCGGCAAGCTGGCGCCGCGCCGTGCGCTTGATCTCGTCGGTCATCTCGGCCCGAACTCGGGCCCGCAAGGACGTCGCTCGAGTCTCCGTCACGAGAACACTATGCCATATCCGAGAGCACTGCTCTTGACAGAGAGCAGTAGACGGAAGAGACTAGGGCTCTTAATCGAGAGCAGTGCTCTCCGATCGTCACGGAGGTCACAATGGCACGTCACGTCATCGTCGGAGCGGGCCCGGTAGGGACCGCCACCGCACAGCACCTGGTGAAGCTCGGTCACGACGTGCAAGTGATCACACGGAGCGGCGCCGGCCCGGACGGCGTCGAGCGGATCGTCGCGGACGCCGTTGATGCCGATTTTCTTGCGAAGTTCGCCAGCGGTGCCCATACGCTGTACAACTGCGCCAACCCTCCTTACCACCGCTGGCCGCAGCTGTGGCCGCCGCTGGCATCGGCCATGCTCACGGCGGCTGAGCGGTCCGGCGCGATCCTCGTGACGATGAGCAACCTCTACGGCTATGGCCCCGTCGCGGGTCCGATGACGGAAGAGCTTCCGCTGGCCACCACTACCGTCAAGGGACGCATCCGGGCGGCCATGTGGCGCGACGCGTTGGCGGCTCACGAGGCGGGCCGGGTGCGCGTCACCGAAGCCAGGGCGAGTGACTACATCGGACCCGGGGCGAAGTCACTCTTTACGACGATGGTCCTGCCCCGCGTGCGGATGGGTAAGCCGGCGTTCGTGCCGGCGAACCTTGATGTCCCGCACAGCATGACATTCACCGAGGATGTCGGCGCGACCTTGGCAGCACTCGGCACCGATGAGCGCTCCCTCGGTCGAGCGTGGCACGTGCCGACGGCCACGCCACTAACGTTGCGCGAGCTCGCAATGCGGTACGCGGCATTGGTGGGCGCCCCTGCGCCTCGGCTGCGCCCGATCCCCGAACCCTTGCTGTGGCTCGGCGGACTATTCGACGCCGAGGCCCGCGAGTTTCGCGAGGTCCGATACCAGTTCGAACAGCCGTGGATTCTCGACTCGTCCGCGGCGCAGCAGACCTTCGGTCTGCGCCCCACCCCACTCGACGCGGCCCTGCGCACCATGGCCTAGCCGGATCCCTTGGCCAATCCGACGTAGACAATCGCGTGGCTCAAATAGGCATCCGGCCGTCGAAGTCCACAATGGAGTAATTGCGCAGCTTCTCTAGACGGTGGTAGGAGTCGATGATCCGAATCGTCCCGCTCTTCGAGCGCATCACGATGGACTGGGTGTAGGCCCCACTGCCGCGGTAGCGCACGCCCTTCAGCAGGTCCCCGGAGGTGACTCCCGTCGCCGCGAAGAACGCGTTGTCGCCCTTGACGAGGTCGTTGGTGTGCAACACCCGGTCCAGATCGTGCCCCGCGGCTAGCACCTTCTCCCGCTCCTCGGCGTCACGCGGCCAGAGCTTGGCCTGGATCGCCCCACCGATGCACTTGAGCGCACACGCCGCCACGATTCCCTCGGGAGTTCCGCCGATGCCTATCAGAACGTCCACTTCGGACTGCTCGCGGGCGGCACTGATAGCGCCGGCGATGTCTCCGTCGGAGATGAACCGGATCCTTGCTCCGGCCTGGCGTACGTCGTTTACGAGCTGCTGGTGCCGTTCCCGATCAAGGATGCAGACGGTCACATCGGAGACGCTCGTGTTCTTTACTTTGGCGATGCGGCGCAGGTTCTCGGTCACGCCAGCGTCGATATCGATCACGTCCGCGCAGTCCGGCCCGACCGCGAGCTTCTCCATATAGAAGACCGCGGATGGGTCGAACATCGCCCCACGCTCCGCGACCGCCAGCACCGCGATCGCGTTCGGCATGCCCTTGCTCATGAGCGTGGTTCCGTCGATCGGGTCGACCGCGACATCGACCTCGGGGCCACCCGTCCAGTCGCCGACGTGTTCGCCGTTGAAGAGCATCGGGGCGTTGTCCTTCTCGCCCTCGCCGATGACGACCACGCCCCGCATTGGAAGCGAATTGATGAGTTGGCGCATGGCGTCGACGGCCGCGCCGTCGCCACCCTCCTTGTCGCCCCGACCGACCCACCGACCGGCCGCCATGGCCGCCGCCTCGGTCACACGCACCAACTCCAGGGCCAGGTTGCGGTCGAGATCTTCGGTGCGGCGGACGTGAGTCATGGCGAACTCCTCGCGAGCATCCTGCTGTCTGGAGAGATGGTGTCGCAGAAAATCCTGACAGATGTGGCGACCGTGTGAACAGTCCATGTCCGGGTCGGCGCCCGGACCGCGGCGCCTGTAGTCGAGGATGGGACCGTGTCAGAAGGCCACGCCCCCGCTCCACCCTCCGATCGGGTCTCCTCAGCGGCCACGGTGAAGCACAGCCGTACCGCTCGCGACATGATCCTGTCGTTGGTCGTGCTGTTGATCCCGTTGGTCCTGATTGTGGCGATCTTCCGGCTGCGGGGCGGCGAGGACGTCGTGGTCGTGGACCCGGCGCCGACGATCGCTCAGGCCCAGGCGGCGAACCTCTTTCCGGTCTTGGCCCCGCAGGGCCTTGGCCCCGAATGGAGATCCGTCAGCGCGGCCTTTCAGATCGTTAACGGGCACGGAACCCTCCGGGTGGGATACATCACGCCGTCGGGCGGCGCGGCTCAGCTCGTCGAGTCGAACGAGGACGCGGCATCGTTGCTGCCGCGGGAGCTCGGCGATCAGGTGCGACCTCAGGGTGAGGTGATTGTCAACGGCCGGGCGTGGCGATCGTCCAACGTGCGTGGCGACGAACAGGCCCTGGTCGATACGACGAACGAGCGCACAGTGATCGCGGTCGGCCAGGCGAGCGTCGACGAGCTGACCGCGCTGGCCGCGTCTCTGCACTAGCCGTCCAGGGGGAGTCGGGTTCGACTTGACGCGTTGCCTGGTGGGCCTACGCTCGGCGGCGTCCGTCCACAACCGGAGGAACCCCCTGTGAACAGATCCCGCCTGGCGGTCACGGGACTGGCCGTGCTCGCCTCTTTGACTTTTCTGAGTGCCTGTACGGCGAACCCGAACTCGCAGGCGACCGCGGCACCCAAGACCGCGACCGAGGTCCTCAACGATGCCGCCGCGAAGACCAAGGGCCAGAGCTTCAAGTACACGGTGACGTACGGGGACATGCTCAGTGGCGACGGAGCACGTGACGCGACGGGGGCGAACACGCTACGAAACGTGACCGTGAAGACGGGCACCAACGGACTGACGATCGTGGCCAAGGTGCTGCACGTCGGCGACAAGGTCTACGTCAAGCTGGATCTCGGCGCGTTCGGTTCGTTCGTCCCCGGTCTCGGTGGTGTCGGCGACCGCTGGCTGCTGATCGACACGGCCAAGCTCAACGCCAACGGGCTGTCCGCGTCGCTGGTTCCCACCGCTGATTCGTCGACGATCGATGCCTACATCAAGGGCGTGGTCACGGCCGAGACGGTCAGCGCCACCGAGATCGAGGGCACAGTGGACATCTCCAAGTCGGCGCCGATCGCGCTGCCCGCTTCGGAGCTGAACAAGCTCAGCGTCGACCAGAAGGTCGTACCGTTCACCGCCACCCTCGACGACCAGGGTCGCGTTATCAAGACGGTGATTGACATGCCGGCGGTCGCGGGCTACCCGGCGGCGCCCCTGACGACGTCCTACACCGACTACGGTGAGGCCGTCACGATCGAGGCGCCGGCCGCGACCGAGATCGTTGCCGCACCCGACACGTTGTACCTAATCCTCCCGTAGCGCGGTCTCTTCGACTGGGGTTGCCCGCGCTGTGGGCGCCCCAGCTCGCGTTAGGGACCGGGTCGGGCGGCGTCGAGGCGGGCCCGCGCTCCGTCGAGCCACCGCTGACACACCTCGGCCAGCTTCTCGCCTCGTTCCCAGAGGGATAGCGACTCCTCCAACGTGCCGCCACCGGACTCCAGGAGCTCGACGACCCGAGCCAGTTCGGCCCGAGCCTCCTCATAGGACAGATCCTCAGGGATTGTCATGGTGACACCACCCTAGCCGCCAATTCGCCCCGGGCCAGGCGTACCCGCAGGTCCACTCCGACGGCGGCGTCCGCGGGATCCCGGAGTACGGCCAAGTCCGCCCGGCGCTGGACGATCGCGTATCCACGCTCCATTGTGGCCAGTGGCGATATCGCTCGCAGTCGGGCGTGCATGTGATGCAGCTCGCTGCCGGCGCGGTCGAGCCGGTGGGCGAGGTTGCGGCCCGCGCGCTCCCGTAGCGCGGCGACGTGGTCGACCCGATTATCGAGCATGGTGGTCGGTGCGACCAGGACCGGGCGGGAGCGCAGCGCGTCGAGCCGCTGCTGTTCCCGGTCGAGCCGGTTGAGGATCGCCCGGTCTAGCCGGGTCCGGGCCGCCGCGATGAGGGCCAGCTCCTCCGCCAGATCCGGCACCGCCCGCTTGGCCGCGTCGGTCGGAGTGGATGCGCGAACATCGGCCACGAAGTCCACGAGCGGGGTGTCGGTCTCATGGCCGATCGCCGAGATGACCGGCGTCCGGCAGGCAAAGACCGCCCGGCAGAGCGCCTCGTCGGAGAACGGAAGGAGATCCTCGATGCTGCCCCCGCCTCGGGCCAGGATGATCACATCAACTCCTGGGTCCTGGTCGAGCAGCGCGATGGCGTCGACCACCTGAGGTACGGCCGACGGCCCTTGTACCGCGACCGGGATCACTCGGAACTCGACCGCCGGCCAGCGCCGTTTCGCATTGGTGAGCACGTCACGTTCGGCGGCGCTGGCTCGGCCGGTGATGAGGCCGACCCGGGCCGGCAGGAACGGCAGCCGACGCTTGCGGGCCGGGTCGAAGAGTCCCTCGGCGGCCAGCAGTTTCTTGACCCGTTCCAACCGGGCCAACAGCTCGCCAAGGCCCACCTGCCGTACCTCATCCGCCCTCAGCGACAGCGTGCCCCGGCCAGCGAAGAAGTCGGGCTTGGCGTGCGCGACGATCCGAGCACCCTCGGCGAGGTTGGGCACTCCCGCGTCGAGCACGTCGCGGTGGGCGGTCACGGTCAGGCTGACGTCCGCGGCCGGGTCTCGTAGCGTGAGGAAGACAGTCTGCGTGCCCGGGCGTCGAGTGATCTGCGCCACCTGGCCGTCGACCCAGACCCACCCCAACTTGGCCACCCAGCCAGCGATTTTCTGGCTCACCACGCGGACCGGCCAGGGTTCCGTGGCGGTGCTCCGGGCCTCCGTCATGGGTTCGGTCACGCCGCCCAGCCTACGGGCGTCCGTACCATGGGAGCCGTGACTGGCAAGCGTGTTCTCCTCGCCAAGCCCCGCGGTTACTGTGCCGGTGTCGACCGGGCGGTGCAGACCGTCGAGGAGGCGCTCAAGCTGTACGGTCCGCCCATCTATGTGCGCAAAGAGATCGTGCACAACAAGCACGTTGTCAGCACGCTGCAGGCCCAGGGCGCCATCTTCGTCGAGGAGAACGAGGAGGTGCCCGAGGGTGCCATCGTGATCTTCTCCGCACACGGGGTCGCGCCCGACGTCTACGACCAGGCCAAGTCACGTAACCTGCGCGCGATCGACGCCACCTGTCCACTCGTCACCAAGGTGCATCAGGAGGCCAAGCGGTTCGCCGCTGAGGACTACGACATCGTGCTCATCGGGCACGAGGGACACGAGGAAGTCATTGGCACGGCGGGCGAGGCGCCCGCTCACATCCAGCTCGTCGACGGCCCCGACGGTGTGGAACAGGTGACTGTCCGCGACGCGAGCAGGGTGGTGTGGCTATCGCAGACGACCCTTTCCGTCGACGAGACGATGGAGACCGTGGCCCGGCTCAAGCAGCGGCTGCCGTTGCTGCAGTCGCCCCCCAGCGATGACATCTGTTACGCGACCTCAAACCGCCAGCAGGTGGTGAAGGAGATCGCCCCGCAGTGCGACGTGGTGATCGTGGTGGGATCGCGGAACTCATCAAACTCGGTGCGGCTGGCCGAGGTCGCCCGCTCTGCCGGGGCGCCGGCTTCGTACCTCGTCGACTACGCCTACGAGATCAAGGACGAGTGGCTCGAGGGTGCCTCGACGGTCGGCCTGACCTCGGGCGCGAGCGTGCCGGACGAACTCGTAATGCAGGTACTGGACCACCTGGCCGCCCGCGGATTCGACGAGGTCGCTGAGTTCACCACGACCCAGGAGACGCTGACGTTCTCGCTCCCGCAGGCGCTCAAGCGCGACATGCGGGCCGCCGCCGAACAACGCGCCAGCTCCGCGGCCGCCCTCGCCGCAACCATTCAGGACTAGCGGCACGGAGAACAGCCGCCCACTGCGGGTGGCGGCTGTCTCCGGGAGCGAATGAATCTTTCGATTAGATCGAGCTTCGCGAGAATTCGTCCGACGCATCTGTCGATAGCCGCATCGGTCTCGCTCACTCGGTCGTACCGCTCCCCACCGTCGGACGGCGCCATCACGTTGCCTTCCCCCAACCCTGTCCCGACTTCCCGAAGGGCACCGTAAAGCGGTTTCGTCGAATCCGGATGCCGCCCGGCGAGAAGCTTCGGCGCGAGTTCGACGGCGACCGCATCGACCGATCACGGTTTGAAGATCGCGAATGCGACGCCGAGTGCGACGATCGTGACAAGTGCGAGCACGAACGCGACGAACAGGTACCGATGATCGCCAGATGCACCCGGTACGGCCGGTTGCGCCGGTAGGTCGTTGGTGATCCGGGCGAGATCGCCGTGGGTCGTCGCGGTATACACCCGGCTCACGCGCTCGGAAAACTCGTCCAGCGAGAGTCGACCGTCGGCAGTGTGTCGCTCCAGTTCGGACACCACGCGGCGCCGGTCGTCGTCAGAAGCGCGCAGATCCGGCTGGCTCATGGCGCACACGGTACCCATTGCACCGGCTCTCCCAAAGACGCGTGGTTGTCCGGAATGTCGGGCAGCATCGATGGCTGGCGTTCGGTACGGTGCGCTATGGCCCAGAAATCGGGAAGTGACTTGCTCATCATCGAGCGCATCCTGCGCGACCGTGACGGCATCTGGCGGCAGGTGGTCGAGGAGCGCGATCTCAAGCCCCTCACCACGCAGATGTTCATCAGCTCCGCTGTGAGCCTCGCCTGCTACGGCATCGTGCTCGGCGCCTCGCACAGCTTCGCACAGGCCGTGTCGTCGGCCATCAAACTGCCACTGCTCTTCCTCGCCACGCTCGCGATCTGCCTGCCCACGTTGTATCTGTTCAATCTCATCTTCGGGGCGCGGCTATCGATGATGCAGGCCGTCGCGCTGATCATGGTATCGATCACGGTCACCTCGGTGCTGGCGCTTGCATTCGCGCCCATCAGCCTGTTCTTCCTGATCTCGGCCGACAATTACCCCTTCTTCAAGCTGCTCAACGTGGCCATCCTTGTGTTGGCGGCGGCGGTCGGACTGCGATTCCTGACGTCCGGCATGAAGATCTTGAACGCGTATCAGACGGGACAGGCGATCGCCGCGGAACCTCCGGCTCCGCCCACTCCGGCTATCGCTAACGGCGGTGCCGAGGCCGAGTCACCCGTGGCGGGCCTGGTCGAGTCGCCAGCGAGTCCGGCGTGGCCCAGGGTGGCGACGCTGCCGCAGACGGCCGCGGTCACTGTTCCTCGGCAGGCCGTCGCGCCGGCCGGCGTCCGCAACCATGCCAAGCCCGCCAGCATGACGCTTCTCTATATCTGGATTGCGCTGTTCGGTTTCGTCGGCACTCAGCTCGCCTGGACCCTACGCCCCTTCTTCGGCAGCCCGGATGAGCCGTTTGAAGTGTTCCGCAACATCGAAGGCACGTTCTACGCCGACATCTTCCGTACCATCGGACACCTACTCGGCCTCTGACGCAATCGAGATCCGACCGTCCACATTGACTCCTCAATGGAGGAATCGACCGCTGATCGGTGGCGTCGTCTTCGCTCGCCCACCGGACGAGGGAGGCGTTCTGGTGACAGACGGTACGTTCGCCACCACCACGCTCGGGATCGCTGCGCGAGCCCGATCACGTGCCTGGCCTGTGTACCGTCGATACAGAAGCACACGGGAAGGGTGGGACCGATGTTCTGGCGGCGACGCAAGGAACAGGAGCTGGCGGACGCGCGGGAGGAGGCGCTGCGCTGGTATGAGCGCCTCGGCGGCCAGATCGCGAACCTGTCGGGGGATACGCCCGCGGTGAAGCAGGCGCTGGTCGACGCGGGAGAGCGGTACAACGCCGCCGGCGGCCAGCTCGACCGGTCGGATTCGGTTAAACAGTACGAGCTGGCCCGGGAAACAGCGTTGGAAGGGCTCGCCTACATCCGAGCGGCACGGGTGGCGATGGGAATCGACCCCGGACCGGATCTGCCGCCGCTCGCCGCCCAGCGCGGGGTCGGACGGATTACCCAGGACCGCGAGCTCGAGGTGGAAGGCCACCGGTATCGGGCCTCTCCGGCGCCGGCCGAGTCCACGCCGTATTACTACCCGGGCGGGCGGGTTCAGGGCCGGCCGGTGCCGGCCGGGTGGTACTCCGAGCCGTGGTGGCGGTCGGCGCTGTCGACCGGAGCCGGGGTGTTCGGCGGACTCGTGCTCTTCGACCTGCTCTCCGGCGGGTTCAACGACTCCGCCGGGTACGACCAGGGCTACGAGCAGGGCCTGGACTACGCCGACCAGCACGGTTGGGACCCGAACGGCCAGGACGGCGGCGACAACGGCGGCGACGGCGGCGACGGCGGAGACTACGACGCCTACGGGGGCGACTTCGGAGGCGGCGACTTCGGAGGCGGCGACTTCGGTGGCGGCGACTTCTGAGCCTTCCGAAAGGCCCGCCATTCGTTCGCCGATCTTGGGCGTATGCGCGTGAGTCGATCTCTGATCACACGCATACGCCCAAGGTCGCTAAGATCAGAACTCGCAGGCGACGGTGAGGTCGCCGGCGGCTTCGGTCAGGTCGAGCGTCGCGATCCGGCCCGCCGCACGCAGATCCGCGGAGGCCGCGGAGACGTGCGCGAGCGCCGCTGGTGGTGCGGACACCACCACCCGGGCGACCTCGGCCCGCATCGAAAGATTGCGTCCGGACTTGGCCCGGCGCACGCCTCCGAGCGCGGCTGCCGTCGCCGTCAACACGTCGGGGTCGCCGCCGACAGCCAGTTCCTCGGCGGTCGGCCACGACGCATGGTGCACCGAGCCGCTTCGCCACCACGACCAGATCTCCTCGGTCACGTACGGCAGGTAGGGCGCGAACAGCCGCAGCTGCACGTCGAGCGCGATCGCCAGCGCCGCCTGGGCGGACGCCGAGGACGAGCCGTCACCGTACGCGCGTTCCTTCACGAGCTCGATGTAGTCGTCGCAGAACTCCCAGAAAAACGCCTCCGTGGTGGTCAAGGCGCCGGTGTGGTCGTACTCCTCGAGGGCTCCGGTCGCGGATGTGACCACAGTGGACAGTCGGGCAAGCATAGCCCGGTCAAGCGGTTCGGTCACGTCGCCGAGCGAGGGCGCCGGAGCTGACAGACCGAGCACAAACCGGGATGCGTTAAGCAGCTTGGTCGCCAGGCGCCGGCCAACCTTCATCTGGCCCTCGTCGAGAACGGTGTCGACGCCGGGTCGCCCGGATGCCGACCAGTACCGAACCGCATCGGCGCCGTACTTGTCCAGGAGCTCGTTGGGACCGGACGTCGAGTTGCCCTTTGACTTCGAGAGCTTCTCGTTGTGCTTAGCCACGATCCAGCCCGAGATGTCGGCTGTGTGCCACGGCAGTTGGCCGAACTCGGCCCGGGACCGCACCACGGTAGCGAACAGCCAGGTTCGGATGATTTCGTGGGCCTGAGGACGAAGGTCCATCGGGAAGACCCGGGAGAACAGATCCGGATCGTGTTCCCATCCGCCGGCGATCTGAGGCGACAGCGACGAGGTGGCCCACGTGTCCATCACGTCGGGGTCGCCGATGAACCCGCCCGGCTTGCCGCGCTGCGCCTCGGCATAGCCCGCCGGCGCGTCCGAGGATGGGTCGATGGGCAGGTCGGTTTCCTCGGGCACCAAGGGATGCCCGTAGTCGGGCGTTCCGTCGGCGTCGAGGCGGTACCAGACCGGGAACGGCACCCCGAAGAAGCGCTGCCGGCTGATCAGCCAGTCGCCGGTCAGCCCGGAAACCCAGTGCTCGTACCGGTGTCTCATGTGGACAGGAACCCAGCGCAGCGCGCGTCCCGCCTCGAGCAGTTCGTCCCGAAGCGCCTGGTCACGGCCGCCATTACGGATGTACCACTGCCGGCTGCTCACGATCTCCAGCGGCAGGTTGCCCTTCTCATAGAACTTCACCGGATGCGTGATCGGCTTCGGCTCACCAATGAGGTCACCCGATTCTCGCAGCAACTCCACGACTCGGGTGTGGGCTTGCTTGACGGTTCGGCCGGCGAGCTCACCGTAGGCCTCGGCGTCCACAGTGATCGGTGCCTGCGACAGCATTCGGCCATCGCGGCCCACCACTACCCGCGTGTCGAGCCGCAGATCCCGCCACCACGTCACATCGGTCAGGTCGCCGAAGGTGCAGACCATCGCGATGCCGGTGCCCTTTGTTGGATCTGCCAGCGGATGATTGAGCACCGGCACGTCGGCGCCGAATACGGGAGTACGGGCGAGGCGGCCCACGAGTGACGAGTACCGGTCGTCGTCGGGGTGGCACACGAGTGCCACACAGGCCGGGAGCAATTCGGGTCGCGTCGTGTCGATATCGATGGACTCACCGTTGGACGCCGAGAACCGCAACCGATGGTAGGCGCCGGGCTGCTCCCGGTCCTCAAGCTCGGCCTGGGCCACGGCCGTGCCGAACGTCACGTCCCACAGCGACGGTGCCTCGGCCGTGTAGGCCTCGCCTCGGGCGAGATTGCGCAGGAACGCCCGTTGCGAAGCGGCGCGCGCCCGGTCCCCGATCGTCGTGTACTGGTACCCCCAGTCGTAGCTCAGCCCGAGCCGGCGCCACAGCGCCTCATAAGCCTGTTCGTCCTCGATGGTCTGTCGGGTGCACAGCTCGACGAAGTTGCGCCGGGCAACCGGAACCTGACGCTTGGGTTCGGGCTTCGCCGGTGGCTGGAAGTCCGGATCGTACGGAAGGGAAGGATCACACTTGACGCCGTACTTGTTCTGGACCCGGCGCTCGGTCGGGAGCCCGTTGTCGTCCCAGCCGATCGGATAGAACACGGCCTTGCCGCGCATCCGCTGAAACCTCGCGATGAGGTCGGTGTGGGTGAACGAGAAGACGTGTCCAATGTGGAGCGGGCCGGATACCGTGGGCGGAGGCGTGTCGATCGCGTATACGTCAGCCCGATCCTTGGACCGGTCAAACGCATACGTGCCCTCCTCCTGCCACATCTGCGACCACCGCTCCTCGAGACCCGACAGTGTCGGCGACTCGGGCACGCGGTGTTCGCGAGCGATATCCGTCATGGCCACAGGCTAGGTCGGTCGTACGGATAACGACGACCAGTTTTCGGCAACACTCCCGCTAGCTGCCGTCGCGGAGATCCTCGAGGGTTGACCGCTGGTACCTGATATCGACGAAAGTCGCACGGCAGCCCTCTCCGAGCGGGGACTGCACCTCGAATCCGACGCTGGCGCTGACCGAGTCCAGCGCGAAGTGGCGTACCAGATGCCACCAGTCGCCGTCCGTTGAGGCGTGGAAGGCATAGGCCCCGTGCCTGGCGCTGACCCGAAGCCACACCGAGGGCCCGTCGACCGTGAACGCGTTCGCGTCGTCCGAGCGGCCCTTCGTGACCACCGACACGACCATTGGCTTGCGCTGGGGTGAGAGCTCGAAGCAGAGCTTGGCCCAGACGTCGTCGTTCCCCCACAACAGCAGCACCCCGGCGTCGTAGGTGGACGTGAAGTCGACCTCGACCAGAGCGGAGAGCTGGAAGTCGTCGCCCGGCACCGGCGTGAGCAGCCGGGGCGCATTGAGCGACGTGCGACCGTCGGAGGGGTCGACGAACAGATCGGTACGAGGGCCCGCGACTCCCCTGAGCGTCGAACCAACGTCGAGGGCCCACGCCTCTGATCCGTTCCGGAAGGAGAGTCCCGCGAGGCTCAGATCCACGCTCGTCTGTCTACCAGGCCCAGGGCTGTGGATCAAGGGCGGGGGCCTCAGACCAGGCTGTCGGCCCATTGTTGGTGCAGCGTGGCGTATCGACCGCCGCCCGCGATCAACCGTGCCGGCGGTCCGTCCTCGACTATGCGTCCGGCCTCGATCACAAGCACCCGGTCGGCGATCTCCACGGTGGAGAGTCGATGTGCGATGACGAACGCGGTCCGGTCGGACAAAATCGTCCGCAGCGCTCGCTGGACGAGCCGCTCGGACGGTATGTCCAGCGACGAGGTGGCCTCGTCGAGGATGAGCACGGCCGGATCCGCGAGGAAGCCGCGGGCGAACGCGACGAGCTGGCGCTGCCCGGCCGACAGGCGGCCGCCGCGCTTGCGGACGTCGGTGTCGTAACCCTCGGGCAATGCCTGGATGAAGGCGTCCGCGCCGATCGCGGCGGCCGCGTGTTCGATCTCGGATCGGCTCGCGTCGGGGCGGCCGAAGCCTATGTTCTCGGCGATCGTTCCGGAGAAGAGGAAGTTCTCCTGCGTCACCATTACGACGCCTTGACGCAGGTCGTTGCTGGCGATGTCCCGCAGATCCACGCCGTCGAGCCGTACGGAACCGCTGATCGGGTCATAGAACCTCGCCGCCAGTTTCGCCACCGTCGATTTACCGGCTCCGGTCGAGCCGACCAGGGCGACCGTCTGCCCGGCCGGAATGCGAAGGTCGAACTCGGGCAGGACGATCCGGTCAGCCCGGTAGCCGAAGCTGAGTCGGTCAAACGTGACTTCGCCGCGCGGCGCGGTCGTGACCATCGGACGCGGATGGGTCGGCTCGGGTACGCCGGGCTCCTCCTGGAGCACTCCGGAGAGCTTCTCCAGGGCCGCGGTGGCTGATTGCAGTGAGTTGTAGAACTGGCTGAGCTCCTGCATCGGTTCGAAGAAACGGCGCAGATAGAGCAGGAACGCGGCCAGCACCTCGGGACCGATCTCGCCGTGTAGTGCCCGGTAGGCACCGTAGGTGAGGACCACGGCGATCGTGATGTTGCCGATCAGCTTGATCGTTGGGCCGAAAATCGACAACAGCCGCATCGTGACCAGGTTGGCCCTACGGTAGTCATCGTTCACCACGTCGAAGATCTCCTGGTTCCGGGGCTCACGGCGGAACGCCTGCACGGCCCGGATGCCACCGAGCGACTCGACAAAGTGGACGATCACCAGCGCGACGGCTTCCCGCGTGCGCCGGTAGGCGCGGGCGGAGGCGTGCCGGAACCAGTTCGACAACACGAGCAGGAACGGGAACGACAGCAGCGCGACCAAGGCCAGCGGAGTGTCGATCCACAGGAGAATCGCGGCGATCGAGACCACTGACAGGGCGGCCAGCACCAGGTCGTCGATGCCGCCATCGACCAGTTCCGAGATGGCGTCCATGTCGGAGGTCAGTCGGGCCACCATGCGACCGGACGTGTACCGCTCGTGGAAGCTGATCGACAACTTCTGGAAGTGCCGGTACACCCGCCGCCGCAGGTCGAGCAGCATCGACTGGCCAATGCGGCTGGAGAGGATCAGGAAGCCACGCTTGCCCACGTACTCCGCCAGCACCGCGACCGTGAAACCCGCCCCGATCGCGATGAGCACCGAGGCGTCGCCGTCGGCGAGCGGCCCGATTCCCTTGCCGATGCCGAGCATGACCAGGTATGGGCCGGCCATTGCCGCCGCATTCTGCAGAAGCAGCAGGCCGATGGCGAGTGCGAGTGCTCTGCGGTGTGGCACCAGGAGGTTGCCGAGCAGCCTCCGGCTGGACGCTCGGAGCCGGATCGTCGCCTTCTCATCCGTCGCCTCGGCCGCGGTCCGTTCCGCGTCGGCATCCTCGGCGACCCCGCGCCATTGGGTAACGTCAATGCTCATCGGGCCAGCGCCCCCTCCGCGGCTTCGGGATCTATGGGCGGTTCGTCGGGCTCGGCCGCCGCCGAGAGGACGTCGCGATAGCCCGGTACGGTGGCGAGCAACTCCGTGTGCGTACCCACCGCCGCGATCGCGCCGTCTTGCAGCAGAGCGACGCGATCGGCCAGCGCCACGGTGCTCGGCCGATGGACCACAAGGATCGCGGTGGTGCCGGCCAGTACCCGAGCCAGGGCTTCCTCGACGAGTGCCTCTGTGTGCACGTCCAGCGCCGAGAGCGGGTCGTCGAGGACGAGCAATCGTGGTTTTCCCAGGACGGCGCGAGCCAACGCGAGCCGCTGCCGTTGTCCGCCCGAGAGCGACAGCCCCTGTTCACCGATGCGGGTCCGTAGCCCCCACGGCAGGTCCCTGACGAAGTCGGCCTGGGCGATGGAAAGCGCCTCGTCGACCTCCGCGTCCGTGGCATCCGGTCGGCCGAGCGTCAGGTTTTCCCGCACGCTCATCGAGAACAGCGTCGCCTCCTCGAAGGCGAACCCGATCACGGAACGAAGCGAGTTGATCGTGATATCGCGGATGTCCCGTCCGTCGAGCGTGATCCGGCCCTCGGTCGGGTCGATCAGGCGGGGGACCATCGTCGCGAGTGTCGTCTTGCCCGACCCGGTCGCGCCGACGATGGCCAGAGTCTCGCCCGGCAACACTGCCAGGTCCACTCCGCGCAGCACCGGCTCCCCGGCTCCGGGAAACCGGAACCAGACGCCCTCAAAGCGAACGGCCGCCCGTACCCCATCCTTGCTGAGCGCCACCGCGCCGGGTCTGTCCACAATGGATGGCTCCGCGTCGAGCAGCTCGTAGATCCGGTCCGCCGCGGTCATCGCCTCCTGCCCGTTGGCGATGATGTAGCCCAGTGCGTCGACCGGCCAGATCAGCATCAGTTGCAACGCCACGAACGCAACCAGCTCGCCGATGGTGAGATGGCCCAGCGAAACGGCGACCGCACCACCGACGAGGCTGGTGGCGAGCATCGTGTTGGACACCAGGTCGAACCGTGGCCAGGTAGTCGCGACCAGCCGCAACTTCCCAACCGCCGTGTCATAGAGCCGCGTCGCGCGCTCGTCGAAGACGCCCGACATGTGGTCGTGCCGGCGGAAGGCCTTGATGACCCGGATCCCGCCGGCCGACTCTTCCACCAGCGTCGCCACATCGCCCTGCTGGTCTTGCATAGCGCGGGACATGGCGTTGTACCGGCGGGTGAACCGGAGGCTGATCACCGTCAGCGGGATCGTGCTCAACACCACGACCGTGCCGAGCGGCCAGTAGTAGTGCAGCAGGAGCGCGACCACCGTGACGTATGTGACGAAGTTGATCGCCAGGAAGATGAGTCCGAACGAGAGGAAGCGCCGGATCGCGCTCAGATCCGACGTCGCCCGCGATAACAGCTGGCCAGATTGCCAGCCGTCGTGAAAGCCAACCGGCAATCGTTGCAGATGACGGTAGATGTCCCCGCGTAGTGCGGACTCCATGCCAAGCGCGGACGATGACGAGACCCATCGGCGGAAGAAGATCAGCCCGGCCTCGACCAGTCCGAACGCCAACGCCAACCCGCCGAGCTGCCATAGGCCATTCGTCTGGCCGTGCGATACCGGCCCGTCGATCACGCGTTGGGAGAGAAGCGGGATCGCGATCGCGAGTCCCGTGGCGGCACACCCGGCGACGACCAGACAGACGTACAGCCACCTGTACGGTCGAAGGTATTGCCGAGTCCGCCAAAGGTTCCGAAGAGGATGGCGGTCCGGGGGCACCCTACGAAGGTAGCCGGTGGATCCGACAGATGCCCTCGAGTTTCAGCGCTCGGTGGACTCGTGCAAGAGGAGAGCCTGTTTGATCGACGCGCCCCAGCGGAACCCACTCACGGCACCGCCGACCCGTACCACGCGATGACACGGCACGAACAGGGCGGCCGCATTGCGTGCACAGGCCTGTGCGGCGGCCCGGTTCGCGGCGGGATTTCCGGTACGTGCGGCCAGTTCCGTGTACGTGACCGGGTGGCCTGGGGCGACCTCGCGCAGCGCCTTCCACGCCGCGGTGAGAAAGGCGCCGCCGCTGTACTGGCGCACCGGCAGCTCGTCGATGGCATGGAGGTCGCCGGCGTGGTAGGCACGTATCGCTGTGGTCACGCGGCCGAGGTCGCGCGCCATTGCCGGGTGGGCGATCGGACGCAGTGAGGGATGAATCAGCCGTACGAGTGCGGACACATCGGCGGTCCAGCCCGATGCCAGCACCGCGCCGTCATCGTCGACGACGGCCGTGAACGGCCCGAACTGTGTGTCTAAAGTGGACGTTTTCATGCGTGCCTCCAGAGGCGGATAGTCGCGTACGAGCGCCACGGCGCCCAGGTCGCACGAGCGTGGTGCGCCAGCGCGGCGGGGTCGTCGGGTAGGCCGAGTGCTGCGGCGCCGCGACGGACGCCGAGATCGGTAGGGAGCAGGACGTCGGGGTCGCCGAGTGCGCGCAGCGCGACGTACTGGGCCGTCCACGGGCCGATGCCGGGGATCTCAACCAACCGCGCTTCCGTCTCCTCACGGTCGGCGCCCGGGTCGAGATGCAGCTGCCCGCCGGCAACCGCGGTGGCCAGCGCGCGGAGTGTCCGGCGGCGGGCGGCGGGCATCCCGAACGCGGCGTCCGGTGCCTCGGCGACCTCGACCGCCGCGGGGAAGCCGCGCAACCCGTCGACGGCCGGATCCGGCGGCGGGCTGGCTGCCGTGACGAGGCGCGAAAGTACAGTGCGCGCGCCCGCGACCGAGATCTGCTGTCCGACCACCGCGCGGACCGCCATCTCGAATCCGTCCACGGCACCCGGCACTCGTACCCCTGCTTCCTTGGCCACGGAGGGCGCCAGGGCTGGATCGAGGGCGAGCGCGGCATCCACCGCGACCGGGTCCGCGTCGAGATCGAGCAGGCGCCGGCAGCGGGCCACCGCTGGGGCGAGGTCCCGCATGTCGGCGAGGTGGAGTGTGGCCTCGGCGTAACCGGGCCGGATGGCGAGTTCGACCCGGCCAGCACCATGGGGAAGTCGCAAACCCCGGCAGTAGCGGTCGCCCTGCACCTCGTCCACGCCGGGAATCGTGCGGCCGCCTAGAAACTCCAGCAGCGCCTCGGCGTGAAGCGGTTCGCGGTACGGCAATCGCAGCGAGATGACGCCGAGCTCCGTGGTTTGCTTATTGCGACGGGCGGCCCGCAGCTCGGACGGAGATCGGCCGTACGTCTCGCGGATTGTGCCGTTGAATTGGCGCACGCTGCCGAACCCGGCCGCGAACGCCACATCCGCGAGTCCCATGCCGGTGGTTTCGATGAGGATGCGCGCCGTCTGCGACCGCTGGGCCCGGGCCAACGCGAGCGGCCCAGCGCCCACCTCGGCCGTGAGCAGGCGGCTCAGATGCCGTTCCGTGTAACCGATCCGAGCGGCGAGTCCCGGTACACCGTCGCGATCGACCACGCCGTCGGCGATGAGTCGCATCGCGCGGCCGACCACGTCGGCCCGGTAGTTCCACTGTGGTGAGCCCGGCGCGGCGTCCGGGCGGCACCGAAGGCACGCGCGAAACCCCTCGCGCTGCGCGGCCGCGGCCGACGGCAGGAACCGGACGTTGGACCGTTTCGGCGTCAGCGCCGGACACGACGGCCGGCAGTAGATCCCGGTCGATGTCACACAGGTGACGAACCAGCCGTCGAAGCGGGCGTCGCGGCTGTCCACCGCGCGGTAGCACAGATCGAAGTCGAGATGCGGTTCCACGACATCGATACTGCGCCCTCGGGCCCGGCTCGTGCTGGCGGGTTTCGGACCTGGCTGTCAGGCCGTACTGCGGCTGGTCGCGCGGCGGATGAGCAGGTACGCCTCGCACCCCAGGCACAGGCCGAACGCCGCGTTGAGGAACGCGGCCGCGAGTGCGAACCCGGTCGCGACGGCGCCCACGACAACCGATCCGCTAGAGTACGCGGTGCTCGCGATCGCGAGGAACGCAAATCCGACGCCCTGAGCGAAGCGGACCGGCTCGGCCGGCTCGAACGCCGGCGGCGGGCCGATGCGGGGTGCGATGACCGTACGGAAGAGAAGGCCGTACGGCGCATAGCGCGAGCTGGCCGCGCCGATCGCGAAGACGACCGTCTGGGCGACAGCGAGCCAACCGTTGCCGGTAACCAGTACGGCGACAAGAACGAGAGTGGTGACGGCGGCCGCGAACCGCGGGCCGCGCACGTCGAGCTGCATGACGACGCCTCCTGAGGCGGACGAGTGTGGACTGAGTCGGCGATCAGGAGACGGGACAGAGGCTGGTGCACATCCGGCAGTGGTCCACTGCGCGGCGGCGGGTGAGTGGGACGGTTTTCATGCGGCGACCGGTTCCAGGACGTCGGCGACGGCGGCCAGCAGCTGAGCGCGGTTCGTCGGACCGGTCGCCCGGCTTCGCACCAGACCGTCGGCGTCGATCACGAGCACCGTCGGTGTGCGCCAGACGTCGAGCGTCCGAACCTCGGCGAGGTGCGACTCGGCGTCGACCTCGAGGTGCCGCACGCCCGGTACGGACTTGGCCACCTCGGCGCAGAACGCGCGGGTCGATCGGCACGGCGCACAGAACACCGTTGAAAACTGCAGGAGCGTGACGACTCCACGGGTGACACCGAGTGCCTCGAGCGCGGGCTCGGTTGTCGGTGCGGTCCGGGTCCGGAAGCGGCCGTTGCGAGCGCGCCATGCCAGGCCGATGGTCGAGGCCACCAGCACAATCGCGACACTCACCCCTGCGCCTACCCATCCGGGCACACAGCCACGTTAGCTCGATCCCGGCGAGGTAAGGACCGCCGTCCCAACCGGTGGATGAGTCTGGTCACGGTCCGTGACGGGTGGCCGGCTAAAATGGCGGCCCGTGAGCCTTACTATCGGCATCGTCGGGTTGCCTAACGTTGGCAAGAGCACCCTGTTCAACGCTCTGACCAAGAACAACGTGGTCGCCGAGAACTACCCGTTCGCCACGATCGAGCCCAACGTCGGCGTGGTCGGGCTGCCCGACGAACGGCTCGACCGACTCGCCGAGATGTTCGACTCGCAGAAGGTCGTGCACGCACCAGTGTCGTTCGTCGACATCGCCGGCCTCGTCCGCGGCGCCTCGAAGGGACAGGGGCGTGGTAACGCCTTTCTTGCCAACATTCGCGAGGCGAGCGCCATCTGTCAGGTGGTGCGGGCATTCTCCGACCCGAACGTGGTGCACGTGGACGGCAAGATCTCGCCGCGCGACGACATCGACACGATCAACACCGAGCTGATGCTGGCCGACATCCAGACCATCGACAAGGCGCTGCCCCGCCTCGAGAAGGAAGCAAAGGTACGCAAGGAGCGGGCACCCGTCGTCAACGCCACCGCCGCCGCCCGGGAGCTGCTCGATGGTGGCACCACTCTCTCCGGACGGTTTTCCGATTTGGATCTCCTCGACGAGCTGCATCTCTTGACCGCCAAGCCGTTCCTATATGTGTTTAATGTGGACGAAGAGGAGCTGGCCAACGAGTCCTTCCTCGACGAGCTGCGTGCTCTCGTGGCTCCCGCCGACGCCGTCTTCATGGACGCGAAGATCGAGTCCGAGCTCATGGACCTGCCCGACGACGAGGCGCGCGAGTTGCTCGCATCGATCGGCCAGCCCGAGCCCGGTCTGCACCAACTGATCCGGGTCGGTTTCGGCACCCTGGGCCTGCAGACGTACCTGACGGCCGGTCCCAAGGAGTCGCGGGCCTGGACGATCCCGATCGGCGCCACCGCTCCCGAGGCCGCCGGGGTCATCCACACCGACTTCCAGCGTGGGTTCATCAAGGCCGAGGTGGTGGGGTACGACGATCTGATGGCCGCGGGCTCCATGACTGCCGCGAAGGCAGCCGGGAAGGTGCGCATCGAGGGTAAGGACTACGTGATGCAGGACGGGGACGTCGTCGAGTTCCGCTTCAACGTGTAGAACCAGCGCCTTTGACTTTCGTACCGACGCGACTGTCCACTTAGGTGTCCGGCTTCACTTCATGCGTTCATCCATCCGCGCGCCAGGTCGGCGTGGCGCAGCTCGCGACGTCTCGGCAGCATCTGGGTGCTCTTGGGCGTGGCGATACTGATGCCTGGCGGGCGATGGGGGAGTCCGCACGGCCCCGAGCTGTGTTGACGGTCCGTGCCGGGCGGCGCAGCATGCGCGTATGACGATGTCCGACTCCGCCTCGACGTCGTTCCTACCTGGTCCTGGAGGCGCAGGCGGGGTGTCGCGGCCGCTGATCGTGGCGACGATGGTCATCGCAATCGCGTGGACCCTTGCCGCGGCACAGCTCCATGCTCCGGCGTACAGGCTTTTCGCGGTCATGGTCTGCGGGCTCCCACTGCTCGGCTTGGCGGCGCCAATGGCGTCCGCGGTTCTGGGCCGGGCCAAACCGGACGGCTTCGTAGTGCGGGAAGGCGCCGGGTTTGTAGTACCCGCGAGTCGAGGGTTCGGCTATCTGGTCGTGGGTGAACCCCTCTGTGTCAAGATCTAGGGAGGCACGCACCGACTGCTCATGCTGGCATTCGTCACGGGTGTGTGGATACACATATCTCCTTGGCCGATTCGTGACGGCACAGATGAGCCTTCGTACGGCTTCTGGGCTGGGGTCGGGTCAGTGCTCCTGCTGCTCAACGGTGGGCTGGTGGCCTGCTGGTAAAGACAGCGCTCCGTGGAGGGCCAGAGATCCGCCTCATGCCCGCCGCGGTGGTGCAGGAAGATTGGTGGGGCAATCGCACCATCCCGTGGGCAGCGTTGCGGCCTGGCCGACCGCTGCGCGTGACGCGCCGGCGCTCCCTGACCCTGATTGTCGACAGGCCGGATCCCGTTGTACGGCGCGGTCTGTTTCGAGGTTCGTCCAGGCGGCCGTGGTTGAATCTGGCTACTTGCGGTGCATCCGTGGGTTCTCGCCGACGCGATCTGGTTCTACCACGCTCACCCGCACCGCCGTGACGCGATCGGTGCGCGGACGGAGTACGAGCGCCTCGTTCGCGAACTCGGTGATGCCCGTGGGCGATAGGTGCTCCCGTGCCATCGCCTGATGCCCTCTCCTGTGGCGAGGAGTGACGGGTGGCCGTGCCCCCACCCTTCTGCGTTCATAGCGGCCGCTCGCTCGCCGACGGCACGAGCACACGTCAGCGACGGACCAGGTTTACCGGACCGGCGCTCCGGGGCGCCGCCGGGCCATAGCGTGATCGTCGACGGCAAATGGCGGTTCGGCGTGCAACTCGCGCCGAACCCCGTTGCGCCCGAGTGGCCCGGCGGTCCGCAGCAGCAACAGGTCCACCTCGATCTACACGTCGAGGACATCAGGGCCGCACAGGAACATGCCATCTCGCTCGGTGCCCGGCTGCTCAAGGCCGCCGACGACCTTGACACCGACGAGGGCCATCAGGTCTACGCCGATCCCGCCGGGCACCCGTTCTGCCTCGGCTGGCATCGAAACGTGCCTGCCGAACACGACTTCGGCGCCACGATGGGCTAGGTCGGTGGTAACCCGCTGGCTAGTGCGGGTTCGTGACGAAGTGGTCAGCAGCCGATGAGGCCGTGCCCGCGTCGGCTACGGATTGGGCGCAGCTTGCGCACACGACCACCAAAGACCCTGCGGAACGCGAGATACCGCGATGCTGGTTCGCAGGCAACACAACGCATCCGGCCATCTCGGCAGGGCAAAACTCTCATGGCGGGCACGATATCGCGATGCGTCAACCTCTAGCCAAATCAGCGGGGTGCACGCGCGATTGATCCGGCGGACCCCTTGACGAGTGGTGGCGCTTCGGGGGCGGAAGAGTCATGATTTCGGTGATCGGGCGCACGCGGCGCGGTGGCGATTACACCTCCGGCGGGGGGCACCTTCGACGTAGGGCTTCGCTCGGTGGTCAGCCTTGAAGGAGGTTATGGGCCGAACCGACTCGGCCGCGCAGGCGTGCTTGGATTCGGCGGCTCTGGTCGCGTGGAGGCGATTGATCATGGCGACGACCCCGACTAGGCGAACAAGGCTATGGATCGGCCTGGTCGTTGTGCTTGTCCTCATCGTCGTGGGGCTCGTGATCGCGTTCGGCGGCGGCGGTTCCGAGACCGGTGGCAGCAACATCCCAGGTTACTGACCTCGTTACGCATGACCGTCGCCTATCAGGCCCGGGTGTCCGCTGTGGACTCCCGGGCCTCCGCCTACGCCGATCCAGCTGGGCGCATCCAACCATCCTCGGCCGGCTCGCTCGGCGAACGCGCGATTGAGATCTGCATCCACTGTGGATCTACTTGTGAGTACTTCTCTTTTGGCTCTTTCTTGGCAAGGCGGGCCTGACGATCGAACATTTGTCGGACCCCTCGGTTATGGTTTGGGGTATGGCGGTCAAGACCAAGCGCAGCCGGCCGGTGCCCAGCGCCCCGGTCGCCGCGCTGGCCACCATCCCGGCCGGGCCGCGGCTATCCGCCGCGCTGGCCGAGCTTGACCTGCCCTCGCTGACCGGGTTCGACGCGGTGCTGGTCGTCAAGGCCCGCAACCGCCAGGGCAACCACGAACGCGGCCAGCTGCTGGTCACGGTGGCCGAGGTCATGCGCCGCAAGGACCCCGACTACGGCGCGCACGACATGGAAAGCTGGGATGAGGTCGGCTCCAACGAGATCCGGGCCGCGTTGATGTTGACCCGCCGGGCCGCCAACAGCCTGTGCGGCCTGGCCCGCGACCTGGCGGTCCGGCTGCCGACCGTGCTGGCCGCGATGACCGCCGGGCACCTCGATCAGCCCCGGGCCCGGGTGTTCAGCTCCTGGACCGAGGGACTGGCCGACCGGCACGCCCACGCCCTCGTCGCCCGGCTGCTACCGATCGCGCCGAAGCTGACCACCGCCCAACTCATCGACGCCCTCCAACGCGGCGCCATCGACCTCGACCCCGACTGGGCCCGGCGCCGCTACGAAAACGCTATCACCGCCCGCCGAGTCATCGGCGTACTCAGCCACGACGGCACCGCCAACCTCACCGGGGAAAACCTGCCCGCCGACCAGGTCGCCGCCGCCTGCGACCGACTCGACGCCATGGCCCGCTACCTCAAACGCCACGGCCACCCCGACCGCATCGACCACATCCGCACCGACATCTACCTCGGCCTGCTCGACGGCAGCTATTCCGGCCTGACCGAAACCCAACTCCTCGACCACCTCGTCGCCACCATGCCACCCCCACCCAACCCCACCACCCCGGGCGACCAACCCGCCGACCCCGACCCGAGCCCGAACCCCGACGACCACGCCACCGAGCCGGACGCGAGCGCGGCAGACGATACCGAGCCAGGCGCGGCCGAGCCAGGCGCGGCCGAGGCGAACGCGGCCGACGCAGACGCGGGTCGGCGACAGACCGGGGCGAAACCAGCAAGGCAGAGCCAGACGCGGGCGGGGACGGCAATCGACGCAGTGAACCGGGACCCGACACCGCCACCGAGTCCACTGTGGATGATCTCGCCGGCGCGGACCGTCACGCCGCCGAGTCCCGGCAGGACCGAGACGCCACTGCCGCCGCGACGGCGTCCTCGGACGCCGCCTCCTCCGACGGGGTCCGCGTTCGGGGTCGGGGACTGCGCCTGCTGGTGGGGCTGGGCACGATCGCCGGTTGCGACCGCGGCTGTGGCGACCTCCTCGGCTACGGCCCGATACACGCCGAACTCGCCCGCCGCATCAGCGCCGCCCCGAGCGCGTCCTGGTTCTACGTGCTCACCGACCCCGACGGCACACCAGTAGACGTCGGGCCGATCCGCCGCCGACCCACCCAGCCCTGGGCCGACGGGGCGCCGCCGGGCTACCCACGGGTGGAGATCTGGCTCCACCTCACCCGCGACCAACTCACCCAACTCGTCAACCGACCACCACCGGGCTGGCACGCACCTGATCGCCGACCTGGCCCACCGCATCGCCAACAGCCCCGGCGGGCCACCCAACGGCGACCCCCGCGACCGGCTGCCCAACGCTGCCCTGCGCCGCTGGATATGCATCCGTGATCGTCAATGCGTGTTTCCGGGCTGCCGCGTCGCCCCGCACCGCTGCGAACCGGATCACACCATCGAACACGCCAACGGCGGCCCCACCAGCGATGCCAACCTGGCCAACGCCTGTACCCCCGACCACACGCTGCGGCACAAGCACGGGTGGACCGTGCACCAGCCACGACCCGGCCACATCGTCTGGACCAGCCCGTTGGGTCACCGCTACGAGCGCACCCGACCACCGGCGCCCGGCCACGCCACCGAGCCCATGCCCCAACCCACCCACCCCGACGAAGACAGCCTCCGCTTCTGGGTCAACCCCGACGACACCGGCTGGGAACGCAACACCTGCCTGCGCCAGGCACCACCACCCCCACCGCCGAAACCCGAGCCTGAACCGCCGCCACCACCGCAGCCCCGACCCTCCACAGTCGACCCCGACGACGACATCCCACCCTTCTGACCCCGTTCGGCGCGTAGTAGCTTCGCTCGACCTGTAGTTGATCTTTGCCTGTTGAGGGCGGCATGCATGGATGGGCTCCGAGAGCCACAACAAAGCTGGCGGCGAGCAAGGTTCGGTGCCGGAGGGCGTTCGTCTTCGCCGGTTGCGCGGACTTTGTGCCGGGCGCCACGGGTAAGGATCACATTGCAACTCGGAGCCATGCGTAACGGTCAGGAGAAGGGGGGCGCCCGCCTCGGCAGGGTTTTCGTAGAGTTTCGGCATGCTCGGTCTGGTCCTCGCCACGCTGTGGCGCCGGCGAGCTCAGACCGCGCTGCTGATGCTGCTTGCCCTGGTCGCTGCCAGTGGCGCGGCGATGGCTCCCGGTTACGTCTTGGCGAGCCTGCGGGAGCTTGCCGCCGCCTCAGTCGTGGACGCCGCGCCGGCCGAACGAGTCGTCGAAGCGACCGTCGACAGTGACGTAGGTTCTGACCTCAGCACCGATCTGAGCCGGTTCGCGAATCGAGTGAGTGGCGAACTCGGCCTACCCGACTTCCCCTTCGTCACGGGCGCCAGCATGGTCGCGGTCGTCGACTCACTGCTCTACGAGCTGGCGTACCGCGAAGACGTGTGCGCCCACCTCGCGATCGAAGGCGGTGTCCAGAGCAAGCCCGTGAGGTGTTGTTGCCGAGCGCGCTCGCCGATCGGCTACACCTGCAAGTCGGCGACCAGGTGGCGATCCGCGGGCGCAACGAGGTGCCACTGGTGCCGGTGACGGTGGTCGGCCGGTACCGGCCCCTTGATCCGTTCGAGCTGTACTGGGGCCGGACGTTCCAGGCGGCTTCCGGCGAGCGCCTCGCGGACGTCGGCATATTCACCTCGGCGGAGACGTTGGTGGCCCTCCGGCCGAACCGGGCTCAGCTGAGCCTCTCGCTCATCGCGACCCCGGCGGCCTTTCGCGACTCGGATCCAGCCCAGCTCGCTGCGGCGAGCGAAGCGGGCGCACTCCGCCTCAGCGGCGATGGCATAGTCGTCGTGTCCGGGGTGCGCTCGATGGCGGACCGACTCGCCGGCGAGCAGCGAATCGTGCTCAACGGGGTTGTCGTCGGTGTCAGCCTTCTACTTCTCATCTCGTGGCTGTCGCTCATACTCGCTGCCCGCCGAACGGCCGACCAACGCCGTTCAGACTTCGGGCTTCTCAAGCTTCGCGGTCTGCGCCGACGAGATCTTTGGCTGCTGATTGTGGCGCAGAGCGCGGTCCCGCTCGCGCTCGGTGGCTTTCTCGGGCTTGCGCTCGGCCCATACTTGGCAAGCCGGCTGGCCGGGCCGATGACGACGCCGTCAGCCCAGGCGCAGGCCTGGCGGCTAGCGGCGGCGGGCGCGGCATTGGCCGTACTGGGTGCCATGGCGGCGGCCGTTGCCGCCGACGGCCGTGACCTGTCCGAGTCGGTCGCCGGACTGAGCCAGCGAGTCGGTGGACGCCGCTCCCCCCGTTGGGTAGCCGTTGTAGACGCCGCCGTCGTTGCCCTCGCGGTGGCCGGGGCCTTTCAGGCGAGCGTCCACGCGGGAGTGGCCGGTGTCGCGCTACTGGCGCCGCTGCTACTCGCCCTTGCGGTTGGGGTGATCGCGGCACGATTGGTCCCCAGGGCCGCGAACCGCATCGGCAGCCGGGCGCTGCGCTCCGGGCGCGTGGGAACCGGGCTTGCCGCGCTCCACCTAGCTCGCCGTCCCGGTGCAGCCACCGTGCTTGGAGTGGTTGTCGTCGTACTGGCGGAGCTCGTCTTGACGGTTCTCGCCTGGTCCGCCTCGACCGCCGCCCAGGAACAACGCGCGGTTATCGAGGTCGGGGCCCCCAAGGTCCTTACCGTCCGGGCCGCGAGCGTCGGCCAGCTGCTCGCGGCCGCGCGAGCCGCGGACCCCGCATCAATGGCCGTCGTACGCACGAATGCCCCTGCGGCGTCGGTGTTGGCAGTCGACGCGACGCGCCTCAGCGCGGTCGTGCCGGGCCTCGCCGGGTATGACCTTCCACAGTGGACTGCGGTCGCGGCGGCGCTACATCCCGAAGGCTACGAACCGGTCCCGATCCGAGCGAGCCTGCTCACCTTGGACGCGACGTACGAGGCTGGGTCGCCGTCCCGCGGTGCAGCCGAGGTGCTCGCGCACATCGGGGCCGCAGACGGCGTGACCTCGACTGTGAGCTTCGGACCGCTCGTCGTCGGCCGGCACACGTACCGGGCGGACCGCGAGGCGTGCGTCGACGGTTGCCGGCTGCTCTCGTTGACCCTCACCGGCGGCGCGCAAGTCGTCGTGCACCGTATCGACGGCGCGGCCGATCCAGTCCTGCTCGCCGATCGCACCCGGTGGCGCGCGACAGTGACAGGCAATGACCCGATACCTCTGATCACCGCGACCCCGGACGGCCTGCACATCGCGCCAGCGGCGGCCGGCCTCGACGAACCCAGCGCGGCGGGCAACACCACGGCCTTCGTCGCCGACGCGCCGACCCCGTTACCTGTCCTGCTAGCGGGGGACGTCACACTGGACCGCTCCGAACCACGAGCTGCGGTGCTCGGTTCGGATGTCCTGCCGCTGCGAGTGGCCGGAATCGGTCGGGCCATGCCAGTGCTCCACAGTGGACTATTAACCGATCTCGAGTACGCACAACGGCTCACGGCGGAGCCTCGGGGCGCCACGCTCCAGGTGTGGCTCGGCGCCGCGGCGTCCGTCCAGGCGGAGCGGAATCTCGAGTTGGCCGGCGTCGAGGTTCTTGCCTCGGAGAGTATCGCCAATCGGCGGGCTGAGTTGGGGGCGCGCGGACCGCCAACCGCATTGCGCGTCATGCTCCTCAGCGCGGTCGTCGCGGTGGGGCTGGCGTTGATGAGCTTCGCCGTGAGCGCCGTGGCCGAGCGACGAGCGAGGTCGGGCGAACTTGCGGCGCTCCGGCGACAGGGCATGCGCGCGGGCCCGCTCCGGCGGGTCAGCTTTGGCGGCTACTTGATGCTCGCCGCCGTCGCGGTGGGCCTCGGTACTGTGACCGGCCTGGCGTTGAGCCGGTTGCTACCGCCGGCCCTGCCCACCTTCGCCGACGGCTGGCAGGATCTGCCGGCACCGGCACCGCCGATCGAAGCGCCGATCGAGATCACCGCAGCGGTCGTGGCGGCTTATGCGATCGTCGCGGTGATCGCGGGCGCAGGTCTGGTCCGCGCTGTTCGCCGCCGGCCGCCGGAGGCACCATGGTCGGGCTGACGCTTGCAATGATTCGTTCACAGTGGACGCAGGCAGTCACCGTGTTCCTGCTCGCGATGCTGGCTGTGGCGGCGGCCGTGGCCGCGCCGGTGTACGCGGAGATGGCCGGCCGCGCAATCGCCGCCGCCGAGGTAGCGGCGGCGCCTATCTCCCAGCGGACCCTGACCGCCATCGACTCGGTGCAGGTTCGAGCCGCGGACGATGACCCGCTCCAGGTGGCCCTGGTGGACGATGCGCGGCGGCGCGACTTCGAGCACCGCGCGCCGTCGCTGCTCCAGACGGAAGGATTCGCCACCGTCTCGGCGGTAAGTTTTCCCGGCTTCATCAACCCGATCGGGGCGGCCCCGGTCGACAAGAACGGGTCGCTGGAGTTCCGGGAGGAGTTCTGCGAGCACATCGTCCTAACAGTGGGCCGGTGTGTGGCCGCGCCGGGGGAGGTCGTGGTCAGCGAGGCGCGGGCGGCGGTCGGGCTTGCGGTCAGCTCGACGGCGGCGGTGATGCCGGCCAAGTACATCTCCGGCGGGCCAGGCGTTCCCGGAGTCTGGGTGCCAGACGGATCGCCGTGCCCACTCGCGGTCGTGGGCGTCTACCGTGCCGCCGACCGGCTCGACCCCTATTGGGGACTCTCGTCGGCAGACCTCGGCATCTCGGGCGGCGAACCGGTGTTGACCGACCGCCGTACGGTCGCGGCGTGCGTACACAACGCCGAGGCGCAGGAGGTCGTGGCCTACCCACTGCCCGGCACGCTCACCGTCGATCGGATCGGCGCCGTGCGAAACGCCGTTAGCTCTACAGTGGACAATGCTCGGGGCACCATCTCAGTGAGCTCTCAAATACCCGCACTGCTCAATGCCATGGAGCGCGACCGCACCGTGGTGGCACAGATGCCTGCGACCGCTGCGGTTCCGCTCATCGGGCTGTCCTGGCTCGTGCTGTTCCTCGCCATCACATATACGGCCCAATCCCGGCGATCGGAACTTGGCATCGTCAAGCTGCGCGGCATTCGCCCCGCGGACCAGTGGTGGATCGCCGCCGGCGAGAGCGTCATCCCGGTACTCGCCGGGGCGGCCACGGGTTACGTCGTCGGACACCTCGGTGTGCTGCTCTACGGCCGATGGGTCTTCGGCTCCGACGCGACCGTTCCGGTGAGCCTGAGGCCCTGGCCGTACGCGGCGCTCGCACTGGCCGGTGCGTCGGTCGCCGCGGGTATCGCGCTCCGCCGCGACCTCGCGGCCAGCGCCGCCGATCTTCTGCGCCGAGTCCCGGCACGCGGCGCCCGCTGGGGCAACGTCACGCTTGGCTTCCTTCTTGCGGTACTCGCCGTTGTGGCGGTGGCCCAACTCCGGGCCGAGCCGCTCGGGGACCAGGCGGCCGGCGGGCTGGCCCTGTTGGCGCCCGCGCTGATGTTCTTGTCAGTGAGCCTGCTCTGCGCGGCGGCCCTGGACCCGATCGCCGCCCGACTGGGCGGCTGGTGCCTACGCACGGGGCGGTTAGGCCTCGCCATCGCGGCACTGCAACTCGGCCGGCGCCGGGCCGGCTCGCACCTGTTCGCCATCGTGGTCATCGGCGCCGGACTGCTCGGTTTCGCGGCCACGGCCGCCGTCGCTGCCGGCGAGATTCGCCGCGAACAGGTCGCGGTCGACATTGGCGCACCGCGGGTGCTGAGCGTGTCGGAGGTCTCGCCGGCGATCCTGCTGCGCATGGTGCGGGAGATTGATCCTCGCGGCGACTACGCCATGGCGGCGGTCGCAGTGGAACCGGCACCGGGCGGCCGACGAGTCCTCGCGCTGGACACGACCAGGCTCACCCGCGCGGCATTGTGGCCGACGGCGGACGCCTCGATGACCGCGGACCAAGCCGCTTCCAAGCTGCGGCCGCGCGAGGCGGAGTCCACAGTGGTGTATGGCGGAAGCCTGAGCGTGACCGTCGACGCGGCGGTGCTGGACATACGCACGCCGCCCAGCACACTGCACCTTCAAGTCGGGGCCGCCCCGCTGGATGGCTCGCCGGCGCACGCCTACGACCTGGGCGCGCTTCGCCCGGGCCGACAGACGTACGCGGCGGATCTGAATTGCCGGGACGGCTGCCGGCTCACCGCGATGTCGGTCGTGCCCAGTGGTGCCGTTGACGGCGAGTTCCGGCTCATCATCGAGTCGGTGAACCAGCCGGGCACGGTTGCACCGGTCGTCTCGCCGGCCGAGCTAGGTGACTGGATGAATCGCAATCCCGAAACTCTGCGGGCGGATCGGGTACCGGCCGGCATGGCCCTGTCGGGTGACAGCACACTGTTTGCGGCCGGCGGAATGTCGGTGACGCCACCCGACACCCCGATACCGCTGCCGGTGCTGGAGGCGAACGGGATCCGACTGCCCACATTGGATCTCGCCAACGGCGAGCGCATTCCGAGCACGACGGTCGGCGCCCCCGGGACCCTGCCCCGGTTGGGCAACGTCGGGGTACTCACCGATCTGGAGTACCTGATCCGTTCGGGCGATCTCGCAGTGGCGAGCCGCGAAGGCGAGATCTGGCTCGGGCCAGAGGCGCCGGCCGATGCGGCTCAGCGCTTCCGGGCCGCCGGTCTAGCCATCGCCGGCGAGCGCCGCTTCGATGACGAACTGGCCGCGGCGGCGCGGCGGCCGAGCGCGACCGGGGTGCAGTTCCTGCTGGTCGCGGCAGCGCTCGCTTTGTTGCTCGGAGTGGCCGGACTCATCGTCGCCACCGGTGTCGAGCGCCGCGAGCGGGCCGGCGAGGTCCGCGCGCTGCGGGTGCAGGGTTTGTCTCGGTCGCACGCCCGTTCGGCAGCACTGATCGGGTACGCCGGCCTGGTCGGCGCGGCGACGATCGTTGGCTGGCTGTGCGGAGCGCTCGTGTGGGCGGCGACCAGGGATCGCCTGCCGCTGGTCGATCTGCGCGGCCGCGGACTGGCCATCCCGTTCCTGCCAAGCCCGGCCGCGCTGGCCGCCTGGGCGCTGGGCGCGGCCGTACTGCTGCTGTTGGCCGCGGCCTTCTCGGCGGTGTTGACCCGTACGATCGAGCACGCGCCACGCGCGAGACAGGAGTAGCCGATGTCCGCGGGCTTGAGCGTTGCCTGCCGCCGCGTGGTGCACATTTATCGGGCGGCGGCCGGGGATGTGGTCGCGCTCGCCGGGGTCGATCTCGCCATCGCGCCGGGTGAGATGGTCGCGCTAGTCGGCCCGTCGGGGTCGGGGAAATCGACCCTCATCGCCCTGCTCGCCGGCATGATGCGCGCCTCTGCTGGTCGGATCACCATCGGCACCTACGACATGGGCCGACTCACCGACAACGAGGTGTCGCGCCTGCGTGGGACTCAGGTCGGTGTCGTCGTGCAAGGCGCGACGCGCAACCTGCTGCCGTACGTGAACTTGCAACGCAACGTCATGGTGGCTCAGCGACGGGCGGCCCGGATGAAGGCAGTTCGCCTCGACGACCCCGAGCGGGTGCTCGACCTTGTCGGCCTCGGTATCGAGGCAAGGGTACGGGTCGAGCAACTCGCGCCCGGAGCCCGCCAACGCGCCGCCCTCGCTGTTGGCATCGCTGCCGGCCCCGGACTGTTGCTGGTTGATGAACCGACGAGCCAACTCGATCGGGCCGGGACCGACGAGGTCGTGCGCGCACTTGAGACGGTCAATCGGGAGCGCGGGACGACCGTAGTCGTGGTCACCCACGACGCGGAGGTCGGTGCCCGGCTGGGCCGGGTGGTGACCATTCGCGACGGGCGGGTCGGCGCGGAAGGTCGCGACGGGCGCGATTTCGCGGTGGTGGCCGGCGACGGCACGATCCAGCTGCCGCCGCCGGTCCTCGATCGGTTTCCACCCGGAACACTGTTCACAGTGGACGATGACGACGATCGCGTGGTGCTCACCGCCGAACACCGGACGCCGCCAGAGGTGTGACGCCGTTCATCAAGTGGCGCGTGAGGGCGGCGCGGACGATAGGGCTGCGCCCGCCGCGACGGCGGCCTGGGCGGCCGTGGCCAGCTGGGCCGGCGAGACCGGAAGATCCACGCGGTCGGCGCGGGTCGTGCGCCATTCAGGCAGACCTGCAGCACATTGACCGTCCTAAGTGGATCTCGCCGGGAGGTTAGGAAGGATCCCTTTCCTCGTCAGAAAAGGTTAAGAGGGGGACCCTGCTTCACAAAATCCGTTGAAGCCGGACGCGGTTCAGGTCACCCTGAGAGCTACCCCCACATTCGGAGACCCCCATGCGGCTGCTGCGCGACCTTTGGGCCACCTCGCCTCGTCGCGCCACAGTGGTGGCCTCACTCGTCGTCGTCGCGGCCGCCGGTCAGGCCGGCGCGTCGGCGCTGGCCGGAGCCGTACTGCTCGGTCGTTCGTTCTCACTCTTCGTGGTCCTCGCCGTCGCCCTCGCCGTCGCAGTCCTCAGCGACGTCAGCGTCGGCCTCATCATGGCGCGGCTCACCGCCGACTGGACTGCCACCGTCCGGCGCGGTCTATGTCGCGTGTCGCTCGGCCAGGATGTGCCGACGCTGGAGACCACGCCCGTGGGTGAGTTGTTGGACCGCATCGACAACGACGTCTACCAGGTCGGCTCGGAGCTGCGTGGAAGCGGCGTCCGGGTCGCACAGTCATTTGCGTACGCCAGCCTCTCGGTTCTCACCGCACTGTTCGTGTGGTGGCCGGCGGGCGTGGGCATGCTCGTACTCGCCACGGTGCTGGTGCTGACGCTGCGCCACCGCTTCGCCGAGATCGGTCCACGGCGAGTCTTCGAGGAGGAGGCGTGGTCCGATCTCGCCGCGGTCATGGAGGAGTCCATCCATGGGCAGGACGATGTCCGTACGAGCCTGGCCCGGCCGTACGTGATGAAGGTGTTCGCCCAGCGGACGAGCGAAGTGTTGGCCCGGGGACGGCTGGTCTGGCGGATGGGAGCGCTGCTCACCGCGATCGCGGCGGGAGTGATGCGGGCCGGAATCGCATTGGTGGTCGTCGGCGGGGCGTGGGCCCTCGCGACCGGCCTCGTGGACGGAGCCCGGCTCACCGCGATCTGGCTGCTCGCGCTGGGCTTCGCCGGTACGGTCGAGCATCTCAGTCGGCTGGTGCCGGAGCTGCAGAATGCGCTCGGTGCGTGGAGCCGGGTGCAGCTGCTGCGCAACGCGCCGCAGGAGCCGGAAGGGGGAGTCGAGCCGAGCGATGCCGACGTGAGCATCCGCGGCCTGACGTTCGCCTACTCCGTCGAGGGCGCGCGACCGCCCGCACTGCGCGACATGAGTCTCACGTTCACCCGGGGCCGGTCATACGCCGTCATCGGTCGTACCGGGTCGGGTAAGTCCACTTTGGCCAAAGTGCTCACGCGGTCGGTGGAAGTGCCGCGGGGCACGGTCTTCCTGGGCGGTACCGACGTGGTCGAGCTCGACCTCGAGGGCCTACGGCGCTGGGTCGCGATCGTCCCCCAGCGCACCGAGATCCTGGCCGGCACCCTCGCCGAGAACGTCGCGCTCTTCGACCCCGAACTCTTGGCACCAGCCGCGGCCGCGATGGTCGAACTCGGTCTCGAGTCCTGGGTCGATGATCTGCCCGATGGCATGGACACCAAGCTGGGCGACGGCGGCTACGTCCTGTCGGCCGGACAGGAACAGCTCGTCGCGTTCGCTCGCATCCTCGTGCGCGACCCCCACATCGTCATCCTGGACGAGGCGACGGCGCGGATGGACCCGGTGACCGAGGGCCGGGTCCAGCGGGCCACCGAGCGGCTGCTGCGCGACCGGATCGGCATTGTGATCGCGCATCGGCTCTCCTCGGTACGCCGCTGCGACGAGGTCGTTGTGCTCGCCGATGGCTCGGTGGTTGAAGCCGGCCCGCTTCGCGGATCGGAGCGGTTTGCCCAACTGCTGGCCAGTAGCGAAATGCCCAGCGGCGATGGGCACGCACCCGTCAGTGTTGTCTTGCCCGTACCGAAGGTTCCGCCCAAGGCGGATCCGCCGCCGCTACCGCCGGCGGCCCGGGTCCAGACGTTCCGGGAGATCCTTCGGCTCACTCTCAACGATCCTCGCTACGGCGCCGCCGCCGTCGGAGTATTCCTGCTGATGGTCCTCTTTGGACTTGAAGGCTCGGTTCTACCCTGGCTCTGGGCGGATCTGGTCGACGGCACTCGCACTCTGCTCTGGCCGGTCGTGGCCATCGTCGCGTGCCTCATCCTGCTCGTACCAGCGCCGTACTTCACCTCGACGTGGTTCCCGGAGTGGTGGGTCCGGCAGATGCTCCGGATCAGCAACCGCCTGGTCTACGGGCAGACCGGTCCCCGCCGCGTCAGCGGCCACACGCCGGCGGAGGTCGTCGCACAGGCCGGCGACACCGAACGCGTGGTGATGCTGGCGGACAACATGATCGACAACTTCGTCGCCGTTTTCATCCTGATCTCGATGACCGTCGTGTCGGGAAGCCCGATTCCGGCGCTGTTCTTCGGTGCGACGATGCTCGTCTCGGGTGGCGTGGCGACGATCTTCGGCCCGATGCTCGAACGCTCGGGACGACGGACCGTCGGCGCGCGGGCGGCGTTCGCGACGGCGCTCGTCTCTTCGCTGTCGGCGGCCCGCACGGTGAAGCTGGCCGGGGCGACGAAGCCGGTGCTCGAACACCTCGCTCGCCTGGATCGGATACGCAGCGAGCGCCAGCGCAAGGAGATCTCGATCCAGGTACTGGCCCGCTCGACTCCGTCGATCGTCAGCGGTCTGCTGCCGATTGGAGCCTGGGCGTTGTACCTCAGCGGTGGCATGTCCGCCGGTGCGACACTCGTCGCCGTGTCGACGCTGGCCGCGGCCCGATGGTTCGCCTGGACCACCGCCTCGGTCGTGTCGCAACTGCCGTCAGCTCGCGTATGGACCAGGCGTACGGTCGCCATGTCCGGCGCGGCGGCATACTCAGAGTCGATTCCGGGTATCGACATCGCCACCGGAAGTGCTCCAGCGCCGCCGACCCCGCCGCGCCATGCCCTTCGCACGCTCAACCTCGCCGCGTTCACGGCGGTTCACGAGGACGGTACGGTCGGTGCGAACGACATACACTTAACCATCCATCGTGGACAGTTGGTTCTCGTCGTCGGTCCCGTCGGCTCCGGCAAGTCCTCGCTGCTTCGTGCGATGGCGGGAATCGTGCATCACACCGGTGCGCTGCGTTGGAATGGGCAGCTGGTGACCGAGCCGGAGATATTCCTGCGTCCCAACCAGGTCGGCTACGTCGCGCAGATCCCGCGCGTGCTTTCAGGCACGATCGCGGACAACATTCGCCTCGGCCAGGAGGTCGACCTCGACGGTGCGCTGGCGACCGCACAGATGCAGCACGATCTGGCCGGCAACGGCAGCGGGCACGCTCTCGTGATCGGCCACAAGGGCACCCGCCTCTCGGGCGGCCAGCTGCAACGACTCGCCCTCGCTCGCGCGCTCGCGCCCGAAACCGAGCTGCTGATCGCGGACGACATCTCCTCCGCCCTCGACGTCACCACCGAGCTCGACCTCTGGCAGGCTCTGCGCGAGCGAGGCGTGACCGTCGTCGGCTCGACGTCGAAGCGCGCCGCGCTGGCGCACGCGGACCAGGTGGTCGTCCTCATCGGCGGGCAGGTCGTCGCCCACGGGACCTGGACCGAGCTATCCGCCCGGTGGGGCCATCTGGCGGGCTGACTAGGTTCGGTGCATGCTCACGCATTGCGAATGCCCGCGCTGTGGCGCGACGCACGATGCCTCGACGGTCCTCGGCGTGTGTTCCTGCGGTTCACCGTTGCTCGTCCGGTACGACCTCGAGGCCGTGGCGGCTCGCGTGACGCCGGCGCAGCTCGCCGGACGCGCCGCCAACCTGTGGCGCTATCGGGAGCTGCTGCCGGTGGCCGACCCCGCGCACGAGATCACGATGGGGGAGGGCTGGACGCCGCTCATCGAGACGCCCCGCTACGGTGCCCGGATCGGTGTGCCGCGGTTGCTCGTCAAGGACGAGAGTCTGCTTCCCACGGGCTCGTTCAAGGCTCGAGGGGCGGCCGTCGGACTGTCTCGCGCACGCGAGCTAGGGGTGCGTCACATCGCCATGCCGACCAACGGCAACGCCGGCGCGGCGTGGGCCGCCTATGCGGCGAGGGCCGGCATGCGGGCGACCATCGCGATGCCGCGTTCGGCTCCGATCGCTCCGCGCCGGGAGTGCCGGGCCGCCGGAGCCGATCTGTACCTTGTGGACGGTCTCATCGGAGACGCCGCCGCCGTGGTGCGCTCGATGGTTTCTGAGAGTGCAGGTGCGGTCTTCAATGCCTCGACGCTGCGAGAGCCCTACCGCATCGAGGGCAAGAAGACCATGGGCCTGGAGCTCTTCGAGCAACTGGGGTGGCACGCGCCGGACGTCATCGTCTACCCAACCGGCGGCGGCGTAGGTCTGATCGGAATCCACAAGGGACTCTCGGAGCTACGGGCACTCGGCTGGCTCCCCGACGACGCGAGTCCGCGGCTCGTCGCGGTCCAGGCGGCCGGTTGCGCGCCGATCGTACGAGCCTTCGCGGCCGGCGAACGCCGGGCGCAGCCATGGACCGACGCGAGCACGATCGCGTTCGGCATCACCGTCCCCGATCCGCTGGGGGACGAACTGATCCTGGACGCCCTCTACTCAAGCGGTGGAACCGCGGTCGCCGTCGAGGACGCCGCGATACTCGTCGAACTGCGCGACTTCGCGCGGGACGAGGGGTTGGTGTTATGCCCCGAAGGTGCCGCCTGCCTTGCGGGCGTGCGACGTCTGCTGGAGGACGGATGGCTGAGTGGGTCGGAGCAGGTCGCGATCATCAACACCGGTTCCGGGCTGAAGTATCCGGAGGCGATTGACGCCGCGGTGTCGGGCGGGTGAGCGTACGCGGGCGCCGGATCTACAGCAGACGGCTACGACCCCAGCCACGGACGATGCGCCACGCCGCGACCGCTCCCAGCGCCAACGCCGCGGCCAGCAGGACACCGACGCTGCGCACGGCGGCGGGCGTATCGCCGTTGATCGCGCCGCGCAGGCCGGTCAGGGCCCCGGGACGCGGGCGCGATGGCGCGAAGCCATTCTGGCATCAACGTCAGCGGGACCATCGCTCCACCGAGGACGGTGAGGAAGAGTCCGCCGATGTCGACCAGGGCGGACAATTCGCTGTGACTGCGCACGAGCGTCGCGAGCGCTGCTCCGGCCGAGAGCAACGTCATGATCCACGTGATGCCCACCATGACTAAGAGATCCCATCGGCGTACGGCCAGACCGAGCAAACCCACGCCAAATCCCATGATCGCCAGCTGCTGAGCGAACACGATCGCGCCGTAGGGCACGGCCTTGCCGACGAGCATCTCTGCTGCAGACGCCTCCCGGGCTTTGTGATCTACGTCGTAGAGATCTACAGTGTAGAACGTGGCCGAGACGGATGTCGATCCCCGGCGGGTACGGATTGTGGATGCCGCCCTCGCGATCGCTGATGAGCACGGCGTGGACGCAGTGACCATGCGCGCGGTCTCCGGACGGCTTGGCCTGACGCCGATGGCGCTCTATCCGCACATCGGCGGAAAGGACGGCCTTCTCGATGGCCTCGTCGGCCGACTGTTGTCGGAGCTCGCCCCGGAGGTGGACAGCGCCGGCGATCCGGAGTCGAAACTGCTCGCCCTCGGCCGAGCCGTGCGGGCTCTCGCCCGGCGCCATCCGTCGGCGTTCTCGTTGCTGTTGTCTCGCCCGGCCGTCACGCCCGACGCGGTAAAGGTGGTGGAGATGTTCTATGCCGCCCTGCTGGCGCTCGGCGTCCCCGAGGACGAGGTGCCTCGAGTGGAGCGGCTCCTGTCGACGTTCGGCCTCGGATTCGCCACCAGCGAGGTGAACGGCCGATTCTCCGCCGGGACGACCAACCCGAGGGGCCAGCGCGGCCGGTTCGCACCCGACGAGCTGCCGGCCCACGCGACGCTCGCGCCGGTGCTGGACAAGGCCCCGAACTGGGACGCCGAGTACGAGGCCGATCTCGCCGACCTGGTGTTCCTGATCCGCGAGCGCTTCGGGCGCAAACGGCCCGCTCGAAGCTGAGCGTTCATCCTCAGTGGACAGACATCACCCCTAGCGGGCGTTGCCGTCGCCGCCAGGTCGCCGACTGCCACCGAAGTACATGCCCCGGACGGCCCATAGACCGCCGATGATGAGTGCGCCGATCATGGCGACGAGGGCCATGGCCGACGAGCCAACTGCCCCGACAATCGCGATCACGATTCCGTAGCAGATGGACAGGACCACGAGCAGGCGAGAGGACGACTGAGCAGTCATGTCCCTCATCGTGGTCGTCGGTTCATCGTCGTGGTCCCACCCATCGATGGGATCACAAATCCGACGACAGTCGGATGCGGAGGTAGTCGCGGCCGGTCATGCTGACCACTTGGGATCGCAGCGGCGGGCGCAGGCCGATGCGGCGGCGCCGGACGCCACCGGCGGCGCCGACGAGTGGCTGCGCTGTATGCCGGGTTGGCATGCCGTCATGGGCGCACTGGCCTTGGCGACCGGTGTGCTCGTCGCCGTCGACGACGGCATCGACGACGGGTCGAGGTATCTCGCGCTAGCTCTCACGGGCGCACTCACGGCCTGGTACGCGATCGTGGGTCGACGGGCACTGCGGCGGCTTCCGGGCAGCTCGGCGGCGGCGACCTACCTCGCGGTCGCTGCGCCGCTGAGCATCGCTCTGTTCGCGGCCGCGCCGGTCGGCTCCCTGATGCTCTTTGCCCTCTATCCGCACATCTGGGCGATGCTCGCGCCGCGTCGAGCCGTTGTCGTGACCATCGCTGTCGTCGTCGGAGTCGCCGCTGTCGCCGCCGCGACTCGGCCAGTCGACGGCTCGATGGCCGCGACCGCGCTCGTCGTCGGTGCCGTCTCGGTCGTCGTGGCGTTGGTGCTTGGCTTATGGATAGCCCGCATCATCCGGCAAAGCGGGCAGCGGGCCCAGCTGCTGGCCGACCTCGAGGCGACGCGGGCCGAACTGGCCACGCTCAGCCGCGCGGCCGGTGCGCTGACCGAGCGCGAACGGCTGGCCCGCGAGATTCACGACACGCTCGCACAGGGCTTCACCAGCGTGCTCCTGCTGTTGGAAGCCGTCGACAGCGCACTCGAGTCCGAGCCCGCGGTCGCCCGCCGCCATCTTGCCCGGGCCCGCGCCACCGCCCGCGAGAACCTCGCCGAGGCGCGCGCTCTCGTCGAAGCGCTCACTCCGCCGGACCTGGCCCGGACCTCTCTTCCCGAGGCACTGAAGCGAATCGTCGAGCGGGTCGATGCCGAGCCTGGTCTCCGTGCCACCTTGAAGGTGGCCGGACGGCCGTCCGGTCTTCCCGCCGAGCACGAGGTAACCCTGCTTCGCTCAGTCCAGGAGGCACTGACCAACGTTCGGCGGCACTCCGGCGCCACGACCGTTGAGGTGTCCTTGGCGTACTCATCTGATGACGTCAGCTTGACGGTGCGGGACAACGGATGCGGATTCGACCCGGACGCGATGAGAGACGAGGGCTACGGGCTCACCGGCATGCGAGCGAGGGCCAACGGGATCGGTGGCGCTCTCGACATCGTCACTGCCCCGGGCCGCGGTGTGACCGTACGCGTCGAGGTGCCGGTCGCATGACCGCTGTCGGAGTTCGCGTGCTCATCGTCGACGACCATCCGGTCGTTCGAGAGGGGCTGCGGGCGGTGCTGTCCGCGCAGGCCGACATCCGGGTTGTCGGCGAGACGAGTTCCGGTGAGGACGCGGTGCGGATGGCGCGTGAGCTGAGGCCTGATGTCGTGCTGATGGACCTCAGGTTGCCCGGTATCGACGGTGTGGCCGCCACGGCCCAGATCGTCGCGGAGCGCACCGCCAGCGTGTTGGTTCTCACGACCTATGACGGGGATGCCGACATCGTGCGGGCCCTCGCGGCCGGTGCCACCGGATACCTCCTCAAGGACACCTCGCGCGACGAGCTGGCCCGCGGCGTGCGGCGCGCCGCCAACGGCGAGACCGTGCTCGCACCACCGGTCGCCGCCCGCCTGGTTTCGCGCATGCGCGGGCCCGCGACGCAGGCACTGACCGCGCGGGAGCTGGACGTGCTGCGCAGCATCGCCGACGGACTGTCCAATCCGGACATTGGTCGGTCGCTGTTCATCAGCGAGGCGACGGTGAAGAGCCACGTAACCCGAATCTTCGAGAAGCTCGGAGTCAACGACCGTACCGCCGCGGTCACCGCAGCGATCGCGCAGGGGATCCTTGCGGCGCCCCGGCCGCGCTCGACGCGGGACTAGGCGACCGGCGGAGTCGGCGCGGGGATGGGTGGCCGGCGGGGAGGGCCGAACGGCTGGGTCAGCGAGGCGGTAACCGCTTCGAATCCATAGTGGAGCATCTCGGCCTCGTACTGCCATTTCGCGGCCGCAAACGGCACCTGACCGGCGGTGACCCGGGCGAGCGTGCCACAGAGCAGCATCGCGGAGGGCGACGTCGTGGGTGGGGCGGCGGGGTTCAGCGGAGGATTGCGCCTTCACCGCGCCCGGGCGACATGGTATGGATGGCGTCACCGAGCAACGTCACCGTCTCGTCGGCGCCGACCAGGAGATCGGCCACGACGGATGACCCCCCTCGAAGTGCGCGCGGACCCGACCGTCGGGCGTGGACTCGTACCGCTGGAATCTCTGTCCGAAGTGGACGATGTCGTGGAGGCCGCCGAGCAGGATTTCGCGCAGCGTCAGGCGTTCACGCCGAAGCCGTCGAGGCCGGGCGTTACCGGCGGTACCGGCTTGACGAACTTCGGCGCCAACTGCTCGTCGACGAAGGCCATCGTCGTCGGGTTCCGGAGCGACGTTGCCACCGCGAGGTCGAAGAGGTTCGCCGGCAGGCAGTCGTGCAGAGCGTGGGCGCCGTCGGACTTCAGCGAGATCCGATAGCCCTGTGGTCGGCTGGCTGGTGTGTGATCGCGTTCGTATACGAGGGTCTCGATGCCGGCCTTGCGAAGGCCCTGGGCGAGGCACAGGCCGCCGAGCCCGGTGCCGACAATGACCACCCGCACGATGGGGAAGGCTAGCAGGCAGCGCGGTACGGCTTGTTAAGAGCTGCGACTAGCTGGCGGCGCGGATCGAGCGGTAGACGTCCTCGATGCGGGCGGCGAGGCGCACCTCACCCGCGGTCAAGGCGCCGCCGTCGGGTGTGCGCAGGCAGATCTGTGTGCAGCCGTCGAGACGCCGGACGTCCGGTCGGAGCTGAAGTGCGTCCGCCACGACCTTGATTCGTTCGGTGAGGGCCGCATGCTCTGTTTCGTCGAGCCGCATCGTTCGCCGTAGCTCGCGGGTATCGCCGATCCATTCGGTCAGCAGGCCCAGCGCATCGCGAAGATCTTCGCGGCCGAGAGGCAGCATGCCCTCGCACCTCCGTGATTACTCGATTACCCATCGTGTCGGCCGGGTAACGGTGCCATTACAGCGTGACCCCAGTGTTACCTGTTCTTGGCCGGACGTCTACATCCACATATCCCCCGTCCAGGTCGACTTGGGGGCAGGCCGGGCGATCAGACACGGGGCTGATCTGGCACGCTTGAGCGCCGTGCACACCGAACGCTCCTCTCCGTTGGTCATCGTCGGCGCCGCCATCATCGTCGACGGCCGGGTGCTCGGCTGTGAACGCGCGGAGCCGTCGGACGTGGCGGGAAAGTGGGAGTTCCCCGGTGGCAAGGTGGAGTCCGGCGAGGATGAGATTGACGCGCTCGTGCGCGAATGCGAGGAAGAACTTGGCGTCACGATCGCGGTGGGTGAACGGGTCGGCCGTGATGTCCCGATGGCCCATGGCTGGGCCGTGTTGCGGGTCTGGCTCGCCACGTTGGCCAGCGGCGAACCTAAGCCGCTGGAGCACGCTTCGCTTCGCTGGCTCGGCGTCGACGAGCTGAACTCGGTGCCGTGGCTACCGGCGGACGCGCCGATCGTGGCGGAGCTCGCCAAGATCCTTCCGGGCGCGTAGTAGATCCCTCCGGTTCAGTGCTGGGGTGGCGCCGCGTCGTCGGCGGCCTCACCGGCCGGGTGCTGGTAGGGGAGGTCGCCAGCTGGTAACGGGAACGCCACGTCCTCTCCGAACGGCGACGCCGCACCCGCCTTGTTGTATGTGGCCTCCGTCAGCGGGAGCCGGCCATCGGCGCCCAGCGCGGCGTCCTGACCCTCGGGCATCGGTTGGTGCCAGGTGATCCCCGTCGGCACCACTCGTATATCCAATGTGGACCGTGACGGCGGCGTGACGGCATGCGGTGCGGCCGCCTCCACGGGCACCTGGTCCCGACGGAAGATCTTCCGGCCGAGCCAGACCAGCGGGTCGTAGCGGTTGTCGACCACGCGCTCCTTCATCGGGATGATCGCGTTGTCAGTGATCTTGATGTTCTCCGGGCAGACCTCGGTGCAGCACTTGGTGATGTTGCAGTAGCCGATGCCCTGTTCAGCCTTCGCGAACTCCTTACGGTCATCGCGCGTATCCAGTGGGTGCATGTCGAGTTCGGCCGCCCGGATGAACAACCGCGGGCCCGAGAACGCGTGCTTGTTCGCCTCGTGGTCGCGAATCACGTGGCAGGTGTTCTGGCAGAGGAAGCACTCGATGCACTTGCGGAACTCCTGCGAACGGTCGACGTCGACCTGCTGCATCCGGTACTCGCCTGGCTTGAGCCCGGACGGCGGCGCGAAGGCAGGCATCTCCCGGGCCTTCTGGTAGTTGTAGGAGACGTCGGTCACGAGGTCGCGGATCACCGGGAAGGTCCGAAGTGGAGTGATGGTGATCGTCTCATCGGGCTCGAATGTGGACATCCGTTTCATGCAACCCAAGCTGGGCTTGCCGTTGATCTCCATCGAGCAGGAGCCGCATTTGCCGGCCTTGCAATTCCAGCGCACCGCAAGGTCGGGTGCCTGCGTGGCCTGCATCCGATGGATTACATCGAGGACGACCTCGCCCTCGTTGACCTCGACCTTGAAGTCGGCGAGCTCGCCGCCGTTGCCGTCGCCGCGCCAGACCCTGAAGTTGCGAAGGGCTCCCATTTAGACACTCGCCTTCCCAGCCGTGTCCAGCTCGGCCATCTCTTCCTCGGTGAGGTACTTCTTCAGCTCACTCTTGTCGAACAGGTCGACCAGGTCGCGCCGCATCGCCGGCAAGGGCTGCGACCTCAGCGTGACCTCGTCGCCGGCGAGTGAGCAGACCAGGTTGAGCAGCCGCCACTTCGGATCCATCGACGGGAAGTCCTCACGCGTGTGCCCGCCGCGGGACTCCTCCCGCTCCAGGGCGGCCCTGGCCGTACATTCCGAGACCACGAGCATGTTGCGCAGGTCCAAGGCCAGGTGCCAACCCGGGTTGTACCGGCGTCCGCCAGGCGCCTTGACGGCAGCAACGCGGCCGCGCAGGTCCGAGAGCCGCTTGAGCGACTCCTCGAGCTCGCTCTTGCGCCGGATGATGCCAACCAGGTCCTGCATCACCGTTTGCAGGTCGTGCCACACGTCGTAGGGGTTCTCGCCCTCGGACCGCCGCAGCGGCGCCAGCGCGGTTTCGATGGCGGCCTCCACATCGGACCTGCCGACCGCCGGCCGGGTCGAACCAAGTTCGTCGACGTACCTGGCTGCGAACTCGCCCGCGCGCTTACCGAAGACGAGCAGGTCGGACAGGGAGTTGCCGCCAAGTCGGTTGGAGCCGTGCATTCCCCCGGAGACCTCGCCCGCGGCGTAGAGGCCGGGCACGGTCGGGGTGGCCGCCGTGTCCGCGTCGACCTCGACCCCGCCCATCACGTAGTGGCAGGTTGGGCCGATCTCCATTGGCTGAGTGGTGATGTCCACATCGGCCAGTTCCTTGAACTGGTGATACATCGACGGCAGTCGTTTTAGGATGAACTCGGGCGAGCGGCGCGAGGCGATATCGAGGTAGACGCCGCCCGCCTCCGTGCCGCGGCCCGCCTTCACCTCGGAGTTGATCGCGCGGGCGACCTCGTCCCGGGGCAGCAGCTCCGGTGGGCGCTTGTTGTGGTCGGGGTCGGTGTACCAGCGATCCCCCTCTTCCTCGGTGTCGGCGTACTGCTGGCGGAACACGTCGGGCACGTAGTCGAACATGAACCGCTTGCCCTCGGAGTTCTTCAAAACCCCGCCATCGCCGCGGACCGACTCGGTCACCAGGATGCCGCGCACCGACGGTGGCCAGACCATGCCGGTCGGGTGGAACTGGAGGAACTCCATGTTGATCAGAGTGGCGCCGGCCCGCAGCGCGAGGGCATGACCGTCCCCTGTGTACTCCCACGAGTTCGAGGTCACCTTGTACGACTTGCCCACTCCGCCGGTGGCCAGAACGACCGCTGGGGCCTCGAAGAGCACCAGCGTCCCCGATTCGCGGTCGTACCCGAACGCGCCGGCGATCCTCCCATCGCTGACCATCAGCTCGGTGATGGTGTACTCGGCGAAGACTCGCAGCCGCGCTTCGTAGTCACCGAGCTCGCGCTCGTCCTCCTGCTGCAACGAAACGATCTTCTGTTGCAGCGTGCGGATCATTTCCAGCCCGGTGCGGTCACCGACGTGGGCGAGCCGGGGGTATTCGTGGCCGCCGAAGTTCCGCTGGGAGATCCTGCCGTCCTTCGTGCGATCGAAGAGCGCGCCGTACGTCTCCAGTTCCCACACTCGGTCCGGCGCCTCTTTCGCGTGCAGCTCGGCCATCCGGTAGTTGTTGAGGAACTTCCCGCCTCGCATGGTGTCCCGGAAATGAACCATCCAGTTGTCTTTGGGGTTCATGTTCCCCATCGCTGCGGCGGCGCCACCCTCGGCCATGACCGTGTGCGCCTTGCCGAACAGGGACTTGGAGATGATGGCCGTCCGCTTGCCCATCAGGCGTGCCTCGATCGCCGCCCGCAACCCCGCGCCACCGGCGCCGATCACCACGACGTCGTAGCGGTGGCGCTCAATCGGTTCCGGAGCGCGCGCCGCGCTCGCTCCTCGGGTGTTGTTGGTTTTCTCAGTCATGACGGCTCTCAGTTGAGGAAGCGCAGGTCGGAGAACCAACCGGCGGCGATCGCGAGGACGTACAGGTCGACCAGCAGCAGCGTGCCCAGCGTGATCCAGGCCAGCTCCATGTGCCGGGTGTTCAGCTTCGAGACGACCGTCCAAGCCCGGTAGCGCACCGGGTGAGCGGAGAAGTGCTTGAGCCGGCCGCCCATGATGTGCCGGCAGGAGTGGCACGAGGCCGTGTAGGCCCACAGCAGCGCGACGTTCACCAGCAGGACCAGGTTGCCCAGGCCGAAACCGAAGCCTTCCGTGCCGTGGAACGAGACGATCAGATCCCAGGTGTTCACCAGCGAGACAAGGACCGCGGCGTAGAACGCGTACCGGTGCAGGTTCTGGAAGATCAGCGGGAACCGGGTCTCGCCGGTGTAGCGCAGGTGGCCATCCGGCACCGCGCACGCGGGCGGGGATAACCAGAACGACCGGTAATACGCCTGCCGGTAGTAGTAACAGGTGAGCCGGAACAGCAGGAGGAACGGCAGGCTGATCGCCGCGTACGGGAGGAACCACCAGTCGGGCAGCCACCGGCCGAACTCGGCCGCGTCAGAAACACAGGCCGTGGAAATGCATGGCGAGAAGAACGGCGTCAGGTAGTGGTAGCCGGGTCCCTGGGCGAAGTAGTAGTCCTTGATCACCAATGTGTGAGCCAGGCCCCAGAGGAGCCACAAGGACAAACCCACCACTGTGTACGCCGGCTTGAACCACCAACGGTCGGTGCGGAGGGTCTTCGCGGAGATGGTGGCACGGGCACCTAGCGGTGGCCGCGCGGCCGCCGGTCTGGCCGACGTCGTCGTCATGTTCGCGCTCCCTGACGGGCGAGGAAAGGTTTGCACCGAGTCGGCGCCCGCGCTGGTTGGGGTCATCCCTCCGCGCCGCGTCGCGTCGGTGCACACGTTACGCCCGGTATTGCGGCGCACATGCGAAGGGAGTCTTGCGCGTGACATCCCGGTGACGAAAGCCCAACCGGGGCCATTGGCCGCAAGTGTGCACAACCTCACTCACCCACTGCGGCCCGGGTCACACGAACAGGGACCCGTCATGGCCGCAAGGTGCCCTTGCTGGCGTCTTAGCCGATTCGGAAGGTGCTCACGGCGATCGTCACCGAGCGATCGACACCGACTTCACGGATCTCGACGATCGCCATCCGCTGCGGGAGGCTCTGGGCCGTCGCGTCGGTCTTGTTCGTCAGTAGGCAGAACGTGAGCCCGGACTTCGCGGTCAGGATCAGCTCTTGGGCGGTCGACGTTCCGCTGACGAGCGAGGCGCATACCTCCGGGGTGGGGTTGGAGCCGCTGGTCGAGGCACCCGAGGTCCGGTCGACCCGGATCTCGGGATTGGCCGGGTCCCTGCATGCGCTGATATAGAACTCGTGTCCAGCTTCGGTGCCGATCGCCATGGTGTCCACGTCGACATACGCCGAGGTGCAGCCGGGCGGTGCCGGGATCTTCTTCTCGGCCCGGACCAGCTCGGAGAAGTACTGGACGCTTGGCACGGACGCGGTCGCTGTGGACGTGCCCGTCGGCGCCGCCGCGGCGGGCTGTGTCGTCGTATTCGTCGGCGCAGTCGCTGTCGCCGCTGTCTCGGCGTTGTTGCTCACCGCGTCGCGGGCCACCTTCAACGAATAGACCGACACCCCGATGGCGCCGATGGCCACGAGTAGGGCGCAGACCGCGATGACGAAGGCGCCGCCGGCCATGCCGCCACCACCACCGCTGGACTTCGCCGCGGCGGCCGGGGGCGGTGGGGTGGCCTTGGCCGGGGCGGCCGGGGGCGGCGGTGCGGCCTTCGCCGGGGCGGCCTTGGGCGGCGGTGCGGCCTTCGCCGGGGCAACCGCAGGAGCTGTCGCAGCAGACGAGGCCGGGGCGGTGGAGGTCGTGGAGCTCGACTCCTGGGCGTCAGGGGTATTCGAGGTCATCAGGTCTCCTCCGGGGGTGGCCACCCTGCACGTGGCACAACGACCGTAGCGGAGCCCGTCAACGCTCTCAACGCGAACGCCGCCAGCCGACACAACCTCTACGACTCTTCAAGACTTGTCGATTGGGAACGTGCCCATTTCACAGGTCTTGAAGAGTTGCGGAAGAGGAAGTCAGCCCGATGCGTTGCCGGTGAAGTTCCACGACGCCAGCCGCAGCGCCGGGGATCGGAAAGCCAGAATGTCCCATCCGGACGGTAGACCGACCGAGTGCGAGCCGATGCCGAGCACACCGCCGGGCGCGAGCGCCTGCGGATAGGACTGCGTGAACCGGAGATTCTGCACCGGTTGCGTCACGACACCATCCTCGATGAGCCAGACACCGTTGCGGGTCAGCCCGGTAATCACGAGCGTGCGCGGGTCGAGCACTCGGGTGTACCAGAGGTCGGAGACCAGCAGGCCCCGGCTCACCTGGTCCACCAGGGCAGCGACCGAGGCGTCGGCGGCCGGGCCGTCGACCTCGCCCGGCGGCGGCTGGCCATCCGACGGAGGCTGGCCATCCGACGGAGGCTGGCCATCCGACGGAAGAAGGTGCAGGTTCATGGCAATGGCCCCGAATGCCGCGCCGCCGGGTAGGGCGTGGCCGGTCGATTCGGTGCCGGCCTGAACTGAGCTGCGGCGATCATGGGCGACTGCGGCGCTGACACCCGCGTCGACAAACATCCGCCGCGACTTTGGCGTGCCCTCGGAGTCGAAGGCGACGCCGAGGCCGTCCGGATCGAACGGATCATCCACGATGGACACGGTCGGATCGAACTGGGCCTCGCCAACCTCCACGAACGACCGCCGCTCGTTGACCGCCTTCCCATTGAAGGCGAAGAACGACAGGTTCTGCAGTAGGTCGAACACCGCGGCCGGCTCGAACACCACCTCGTACCGCCCGGGCGGGAGGGGTTGCGGGTTCAGGCTCGCGCGCGCCTTGGCGGCGGCCCTGGCACCGAGTCGACTACCGTCCACATCAGACAGATGCGAACTGGCGTGGCGGGCGACGCCGTCGGCGGTGCCGGCGCGGGCGATGGCATCCATCGCCGCCAGCGCCGTCTCGGACGCGCACGACACGCCGGCCGAGTTCGCGAAGACCGTGGCCCAGCGCAGCGTGCTGCAGTAGCCGGCCGTCTCCAGGCCGCCGGCGGCCGCGACGAAGTCCCGCACCCGAGCCGCGCGGGCATCCGGGTCGGCCTGGGCCGTCTCCTCGTCCACGGCCGGTACGGGCGAGGTCGGCGCCGGTAGCGCGAGTCCTGGCCACTGCGGGTCGGGCGGGCACAAGCGGGCCGCGGCGACCGTACGCTCCACGAGGCCGCGCAGCCCTTCGGTGTCCACAATGGTGGTTGTGCCCGCGGCGGTCCGGCCATCGACGTGCAGCCTCAGCCGAACGCCGGTCGTCGCCTCCGCGACGTTCTGATGGATGAACGAGTTCGCGAACCGGGTCAGGGCGAGCTCGTTCGTGTCGACGACGACCTCCGCCTCGGCGTCCGGGCTCTGCACCTTGACCAGGTCGATCACCTGCGACGCGATATCGATGCTCACCCTGTTACCCCCACCCGTACGTTGGTGAACCGTGCGGCCGGGGACGGGTGTCCAGTGTGGCCGGTCTGGCCGGGCTGCCCCTTACCACAATTCGGCGTGCCCCAGGCGACAACGTCGTTACCGAGCATGTCCATGGACTGCCAGAACTGCGGGCCGATGCCGGTGTACGTCGGGTTGCGTAGCATCCGGCCGAGCGTGCCATCCTTGATCTCCCAGCCGATCTCGCAGCCGAACTGGAAGTTGAGTCGCTTGTCGTCGATGGACCACGAGCGGTTGAGGTCCATGAGGATGCCGTCCTCGGTGGCGGCGATCATCTCGTCCAGCGTGTGCGGACCCGCTTGCAGGCCGATGTTGGTCATGCGGACCATCGGCAGACGGGCCCAACCGTCCGAGCGGACGCTGCCGCCGTAGTCAAGGCCGGCCACCGCCGCCGAATCGCGGCCCGCCAGCACGCCGACCCAAATCCCATTGCGGACGGCGTCCCGAGCCGCGGCGGGCGTGCCCTCGTCATCGAAGCCGAAACTCCCCAGGGCGCCGGGGATCGTCGGGTCGATGGTGATATTCATCAGCTCGGAGCCGTACCGCAGCGATCCGAGCTGACCGAGATCCAACCAGGACGTACCCGCGAACGCCGCCTCCCAGCCGAGAATGCGGTCGAGTTCGATCGCGTGACCAACGGACTCGTGTATCTGCAGCGCCATCTGTTCGCTGCCGAGGATCACGGTGGTCACCCCGGCCGGACACCGTGGCGCGCTCAGTAACGCCTTGGCCTCGTCGGCGATCCGCTCGGCGTGCGCCGCCAGGTCGAGTTCGTTGACCAGTTCCCAGCCGCGGGTGCCGAACTGACCGCGGTACGACGGGTAGGACCGGCGCTGGGTCTCGCCATCGCCGATGACGGTCGCCGAGATACCGGCGCCGCTTTCCCTAATGTGCTGGTCGATCCGGTGGCCCTCGCTGGAGACGAACCATTTGCGCGTGTCCCAGACGTTGTAGCTGCCCTCGCCCTGGTCGGCGCCGGCCGCGTGCATCGTCGCGGTGAGCGAGACCAGCAGGTCGCCCTTTTCCGACAGCGGGACCCCGAGCGGGTCGACCTCGCACGCCGACGACCAGCTGCCACTGACGGCCGGCACCGGAATCCGGGAAGCGGCGGGTCCCGGCACGGTCGCGCTCGCGGCGGCGATCGCGGCAGCCTTGGCTCCGGCGGTACGGGCGGCGGCGTCGGACAGGTCCGGTACGGCGTAGAACCCCCAGCCCGAACCGACAAGGGCACGCACCCCGACGCCGGCGTCCTCGAACTGGTTGAGTTCCTCGATTTCGCCGTTGCGGGCATCCATCGACTCGGTTCGCCGATGCATGACGCGAGCGTCTGCGTAACTGGCACCGGCGTCGAGGGCGGCCTGGACGGCGGCCGTCGCCGCGTCGAAGTGGTTCATGGCCACCAGCCTTTCACGACCGGGTGCCTTCGCGTGACTAGAAATTCCCCTTGCACCCACGCCTGTTCGCGGCGTGAGGAAGGCGCCCTTCATGGTCAGAAAACGTATGAGGTGAGCGCGAGGAGCGAGCGGCAGCGAGCCCCGCAGCCGCGAACAAACGCGACAAGTGCGCACCTTCCTTGCACTCAGAGGTTGCGGCGCAAGTAGTCGAGCTCAACGCGAAGGAGCCTTTGCGCGACGCCGCCGGCGGCCATGTGAGTGGCGCCGGTCAACGGAATCACCGCGTGCGGGCGGCCGGCGGCGAGCAATGCCGCCGACAGGCGCAAGGTGTGGGCGGCCACGACGTTGTCGTCGGCGAGCCCGTGCACGATCAGCATCGGTCGGGCCTCTTCCGGCCGTAGCGGCCGCTCGCCGGCGGCCTCGAGCAGCGAGTTGTGGACGTAGACCTCGCCGCCATCGCCGGGCAGGCCGAGATAGCGCTCCGTGTAGGCGGTGTCGTACAGGGTCCAGTCGGTGACCGGGGCGCCGACGATGGCGCAACGGTAGACGTCGGGTCGCCGGAGCACGGCCAACGCCGCCAGCCATCCGCCGAACGACCAGCCCCGGATGGCTACTCGGCTCAGGTCCAGGTCGGAGTGTTTGTCCGCCAAGGCAACCAGGGCATCCACCTGGTCGGCCAGGATCACGTCGGCCAGCCGCCGGTGCACGACCTTTTCGAACGACGGCGCGACGCCGGGCGTGCCACGGTTGTCGACCACGACCACCGCGAAGCCGGCGTCGGCCCACCACTGCCGCTCTAGCCACCGGCTACGGACGGAGAGCACCTCTTGATGCCCCGGTCCGCCGTATATGTCAACCAGCACCGGCAGCTTGCGCCCGGCGACGTGCAGGCGCGGGTAAAGCACACCGGTCGGGAGGCGACGGTCGGTCACCCGCTCGAGCGCCGGCCGGGGCGCGTACGGCGGGAACGCCGCCATCGTACCGATCGTACCCACAATGGACTGTCCCGAATGGACAGTCCATCGAGTGCCGGCATGATCCAACGAAAGCGCCCCGATGACGAGCGTGTCGCCTCCGGCGTGGCCCACGTGCCAGCCCGGATCGGTGGTGATCCGCGATACCTCCACTGTGGGCGCTCCGGTTCGGGTGCCCACCCGGTAGAGGTGCTGCTCGCTAGGCTCGCCCTCGCTTGCCTCCACGAGCAGGTCGGCACCGAGCCGGCCACAGATCCGCCGCACGTACAGCGATGCCGGTGTGAGCAGCCCACCGTCGGCGAATAGGCACCGAGCGTCGTACCCGTCGTGGGCGAGTTCGCCGCCGATGAGCACCCGGCCGTCGGAGAGATAGGCCGGCGAGCCGGGGACTGGCTCGACCCACCGCGGATCGGCAAGCTCGGCGTGGACCTGGGTCTCGCCGGTGCGCGGGTCGACCGCCAGCACTAGGCCGTGCTGCTGGAGTCTTCTTAGGACGGTCACCAGCGGGCCACCGACCTCGGACCAGGAGACGCCGACGAGGTACGGGTAGGTTTCTCGATCCCAATGCACGTCGACCCAACCACCGTCGAGGTCGAGTAGGTGCAAGGTCACCTCGGCGTTTGCGGTGCCGGCCGAGGGATAGGCGAGATTCCGTGGCGGCGACGCCGGGTCGGCGGGGTCATGCAGGTGCCACGTCTGTACGCGGGTGTTGTCGACCCGGGCGGCGAGTATGGCCACCCCGTCCGGGGACCACCAGAAACCGCGATACCGGTCGAACTCCTCAGCGGCGATGAAGTCGGCCAGCCCCCAGGTCACCTGCGGGTTGCCGGCCTCTCCGGCCAGCAGTGAGTCCTCATCGCTGCCGAGATCGAGAACCCGCAGCACGCCGTCGCTGACGTAAGCAACCCGCTGCCCCGTCGGGTCCGGGCGGGGGTCGACGACGCCCGGCGCCGCCGGTCGCGGCACCGGTCGAGTATTGGCGTCCGGGTGCAGGTCCACGGTGACGAGCGTCCCGCCGATCGTGAAGGCGGCAACGAGGGCCAGCGGGTCGGTCGCGTAGGAACCGATTCCGCTCGCCGACAGTCGCAACCGCTCCCGCAGGGCGCGTTCGGCGTCAGGGAGGTCCGCCGTTCCAGGGCCCATGGTCGAAGGGTCGGCGACGCATCGCTCGATGCCGGTGCCGACGTCGAAGACCCACAATGCGTCAGCCCGATCCTCGGGGCCCGCCGACCGGAGGAAGACGACCCTTGCACCGTCACCGCCGACGGTTACCGCGCGTGCCTCACCGCACCGGAATCCGCTCGTACGGGCGGAAAGCTCTGGGTAGTCGGCTGGCACCGTCACCTCGTGATCGTCGCATGGCCGCCCGCGTAGAGTGGGCCGGGTGACCATCACCGCGGCGCTGCCGGCCCGGCGGATCCTGTTCGTGCACGCCCATCCAGACGACGAGACGATCAGCGGTGGCGCCACGATGGCCATGTACGCCGCCGACGGCGCGCATGTCACTCTCGTGACCTGCACCCTCGGCGAAGAGGGTGAGATCTTCGTACCGGAGCTGGCCAGGCTGGCCGCATCGGAGGCGGATCAGCTCGGCGGATACCGGTTCGTGGAGCTTGAGCGGGCCTGCGCCGCGATGGGAGTCACCGACCATCGGTTTCTTGGGGGCGCCGGCCGTTACCGCGACTCCGGCATGATGGGCCTGCCCGCCAACGAGCACCCGCGCGCCTTCTGGGGCGCCGACGTCGACGAGGCCGCCGGCCACCTGGTCGAGATCATGCGCGAGGTACGGCCGCAGGTTCTGGTCACGTACGACGCCAACGGCTCGTACGGTCACCCGGACCATATCCAGTCGCACCGGGTCGCGATGCGCGCCGCCGAGCTCGCCACCGAGGCCGGCTTCGGTCCGGCCAAGGTTTACTGGACCGCCATCCCGCGCAGCGTCATGCTGGCGGGACTCGAACGATTCGAGCGCAGCGACAACAACCCGTTCGCCGGCGTGACCGATGTGGACCAGATCCCGCTCGCGGTACCGGACGAACGGATCGCGGCCCGCATCGAAGCACACGACTTCGCCGATGCCAAGATGGCGGCGGTCCGGGCGCATGCCACCCAGATCCCGACCGACTCGTGGCTGTTCACTCTCGCCGAGAGCTTCGGCAAGGAGTACCTGGGCGTGGAGTACTACGAACTCGTCGCCGGCACCCGTGGCCCCGGCGAGGGGCCAGAGGGCTGGGAAGCTGACCTCTTCGCGGGGACCGGGACGGCGCCCGCGTGACCGAGGCGCCGCCCTCGAACGAGGCTGCCCCGCCGCCGGTGCCGAAGCGATCCTCCGAGACCTGGCTGAAGATCGCCGGAATCGTCGTGGCGTCCTGGGGCGCCGTGCTCCTCGCCCTGGTCTGCGCGTTCCTCACGCCGTACCGGATCGGCGACGTGCTCATCCCGGTGTCGGTCGTCCTGGTCGTGGCCGGACTCGTGACGCTGATCCGGTTCGCTCACGAGGTCACGGGCCATGTCTGGCTGAGCCTCATACCGGGTGCGGTCTGGCTGCTCCTGTCCCTGGTGATGTCGGCCCGCACCAACGAGGGTGATCTGGTGCTGATCGACCAGAACTGGGTGGCGACCGTGTACATGCTCGCGGGTACGGTCACGATCGGCGTGACCGCGTACCGGCTCTTCGCGCCGCGCCGCTCGCGCCCCTAGATCCCGTCACCGCGCGGAGGCGGCGCGATTCATCTCGAGGTCGGCGGGCAGGAGCGATGCTCGCTCGCAGGCCTGCAGAGTCAAGTCGAGCTGGTGCTCCAGCTCCCGCGTCGCCAACGGCTGCGTGCTGGCCGTACGAAGCATGCAGAGCGCGCGGACGAGCGCCAGCGCGACCTGGGCGTGCGGTGCGGCGTAGACGCGCAGCTGTCCGAATGCGTGACTGACGTACTCGGCGTGGTCAAGCTCCCACGGCGTGAGCAGCACCCGACCGTCGCCAGCCGCGACCACCTGAGCCGGCAGGTCAGTTTGAACGAGTGGCCGCATGATCGAGGAGATGCGCAGTACGGCCTCGATCGCCGTGGTCGGGTCGTTGACTGCGGGCGAGAGGGCTCGCAGCGCGATGTCATTGAGTTGGCGCAGGCCGAAATCGATGTCCTGCTGCATGGTTCTCGCATAGCCGAGGATGAGTGCGTTACGCACCAGGGCGGTAACCTTGCCCGCCTGCCTCTGGGTGACCGCAACCCCGGCCGGCGGCCAGATCGTGGCGATGGGTTCCCCGGCGACCAGGTAGGCACCGGGCCGAGTCTCGATCCGGATCATGGAGCCGGGCGGCGTCGCCGCCGCCACGGCTGGATAGCTCACCTGCTGAACCCAGCCGTCGACCGCGCCGTGCACGACGAGCGGTTGGCCGAGCCGATTCACGTCCTGCGCCTCGACCGTGTCGGTGCCCGTCTCGATGCGCACGAGCACCATGGTCTCGGCCGCGATGCGTTCCATGATGCGGCCGACGTACTGCGGCCGAGTGATCCGGTTCAGGTACGCGACGATCGTCAGGATCGACGCGAATGCCAGCAAGAGAGCGAGAAGGACGGTCAGGGCGGGCGCCTCGGCGGCGGACGTATCTATCTGCGTCAGTGCGAGCACGCAGAACGCGAACGTGGCCAGCAGCAGGCCGATCAGCACCTGCGCGAACCGATCGCGCCAGAACGTCCGGAGCACCCGAGGCGAGAACTGCCCGCTCGCCAGTTGCAGCGTCACGACCAACAGGGAGAACACCACGCCGGCCGTCGTGATCGTGGCACCCGCGACCGTGGCGAGCAGGGTCACCGCGGCGTCCGGCGGCAATGCGAACCGCAGCGTGCCGGCGATGGCGTAACGACGGTCGATGGCCGCCGCCACCGCCTCGACTACGATCGCGGCGATCAACAACACCATGGGCAGGAAGAGCAGACTCTCCTGCCGCCGGTTGCGCAGTGCCCGCCACCGAAGCCGGCGCGCGTACGGTGCGACGTGCTCCTCGGCGGCGGTGATGAACTCGGCTGGGATGACGTCGCGGTCCACGGGTGCAGGCTAGTAGACCCATTCATGAGGTCACGTTCTGCGCTCGTCCGGTTGCGCCGGCCAAGCTTGACGTCGTGTCGACGGTGCCGCTGCGGTGCCATACCATTCGCCTCGATCGCTTACGACGAAGGGCGCCGGCGTACGGAGGTTGACATGTGGAAGAACCGGTGGGTACGGGTTGGCCTGGTAGCGCTTGCGATCTTCCTGATCAATGGGATTTCCCGTCTCATTAGCCGCCTGGCGTTCTCCGACAACACGGCTGGGACGGACCCGATGGCGTATATCGGTGCGGGTGCGGTCATCTTGCTGATGGTCGGTGCCGCCATCTACTGGGCGATCCGTTATCCCTTCTCCCGGATCTTCTTCGACCTCGGCACGGCTGCCGTCGTCGGCGCACTGCTCTCGTTGATCATCGGACCATTCGTTGGCGGCACCACTCCGTTCAAGGAAGGCCTGGCCTCCTTCGTCGGGGAGTTCCTGCAGTTCCTCGGGTTGGCCGCGATCGGCGTATTCCTCGGCTTCGTCGGCACGATCGTGGCGGGCAAAGACTGGAAGAGCCGAGGACTGCGCCGGTACGAGGAGCGCTACCAGAAGCGGCCCCACCGCACCGTGCGCTGAGAACGATCCTGTGACTACGCGCTGACCATGTCCTGCACCACATGATCGACACCTTTTGTCCGTTTCAAGGCCATGATCCCCGGGATCTTGTGGCATTGGAACGGGGCTCATGTGGAAGCGCGGTGGTAGGTGACGTACGTGTGGTGGGTGTGGAAACCGAGGCGGGCGTAGAGCCGTACCGCCGCCTCGTTGTGTTCCTCGACCTGTAGCACCGCCCGGGTCGCGCCTAGCTCGCGGGCCCACGCCGCCAGCGCCACCGAAGTCGACTGACCAAGTCCCCGTCCACGTGCTTGCGGGATCACCTCGACGAGACCTAGGTGCAGCCAGTCGTCGACGACGGCTCCCCGGGCGACCGCCAGCAGGGTGCCGTCGTCGGACCGGGCTTCGGCGAACCGTACCGACGGCGCGTTGAGCATCACGTGATGAGCCGCGGCCGGCAGGCTGGCCTTTCGAGCCCGGATGATCGCCAGGAACTCGGCCGACGGCTGCTCGTGCAGCGGCACTGCCGCGGTGGGCATGCCGGCCAAGGTCGCCGTCTGCACGAGCACGCGCGGCTGGGCGGTCCACCCGGCCGCCTCGAGATGCCGAGCCACGTCGCGGCGCACGGGCAGCGGGACGGTGATCTTCGGGAGCAGGCCGCGCTCGACGTACCAGTCCCGGCACGCCTGTGCCGCGTCAGCGAGCGGCACGCCCGCATCGCCGAGCGGGAGGGCTGAGTTGGCGCGATTGGTCCAGCCCTCGGCGGCTCGGAGCAGCCAGTCGCCGAGCCGTTCGATCTCCGGCGCGAGCCAGGCCCGATTGGCCACATCTTCCAGCGCGATGATCTCCGAGTATCGGGTCGGCCGGTCCGGAATGGGCTTGCCGGCGATCACGTCCGCGCGCCGGATCTCGTGTTGGTCGCCGGCTTCGGTACGGACCACGAGACGGTCCGCGTCGATGGAGATCAACTGCCCCAGGACATCGGTCGGCCCTAACGGCGTGCGGTGGCGCACCACCACCCGGTGGCCGAGATCACGTCCCTGCAACACGCTCAGCCTCCGATCTGGGGTACGCCGTGATGTCCCTATGTCAGCGGGGATATTAGGCTGGGCCCTGGGAGCGGAAGATCGTGCCGTGTCCCTGGGATTAGCTGATCGCTGTGGGTCGAGGGAAGGACCACCGGTGACATACATCATCGCCGAGCCATGCGTGGATCTGCTGGACAAGGCGTGCATCGAGGAGTGCCCCGTCGACTGCATCTACGAGGGCAACCGGATGCTCTACATCCACCCCGACGAGTGCGTCGACTGCGGTGCGTGTGAACCCGTCTGCCCGGTCGAGGCGATCTTCTACGAGGACGACGTGCCGGAGCAGTGGAAGGAGTACACGGCGGCGAACTACTCGTTCTTCGAAGACGTCGGCTCACCCGGTGGCGCGTCCAAGGTCGGCAAGATCGACAAAGACGTGGAGTTTATAGCGGCGCTCCCGCCGCAGGAGCGCGAGCACTGACGGTGTCCATCTCCGCGCCGACGAGGGTGTCGGCGGGGCTGCCCGACTTTCCGTGGGACCTGCTCGAGCCAGCCAAGGTGCGGGCGAGCGCGCACCCGGACGGGCTGGTAGACCTGTCGATCGGGACGCCGGTCGACCCGGTGTCGGCGGCCGTTCAGCAGGCCCTGGCCGCAGCCGCGGACGCGCCGGGCTATCCGCCGACGGCCGGTACTTCGCAGCTTCGGGCGGCGATCGCCGAGTATCTGGCCGACCGCTGTGGCGCGACCCTTGGCACCGACGGGGTGCTTCCGACGATCGGGTCCAAGGAACTCGTGGCGGCGCTGCCGTCGCAGCTCGGGCTCGGCCCAGGGGACACGGTGGTCATCCCGACGGTGTGCTACCCGACCTACGAGGTCGGCGTCCGACTCGCCGGAGCGTCCGTCCTGCGGTCGGACTCGACCGTCGGCGTCGGCCCCGCGCCGCGGGTGCGCCTGGTCTGGGTGAATTCGCCCGGCAATCCGCACGGTCGGGTACTGCCGGCCGCCCATCTGCGCAAGGTTGTCGAGTGGGCCCGCTCGATCGGGGCAGTGGTCGCGAGCGATGAGTGCTATCTCGAACTCGGCTGGGAACAGGAGCCCGTCTCGATCCTCTCGCCGTCGGTGACGGATGGCTCGTACGAGAGCGTGCTCGCGGTTCATTCGCTGTCGAAGCGGTCCAATCTGGCCGGCTATCGCGCCGGTTTCGTCGCGGGTGATCCATCCCTGGTCGGAGAACTGCTGGCGGTGCGTAAGCACGCCGGCCTGATAATGCCGGCGCCGGTGCAGGCGGCCATGGTCGCCGCGCTCGGGGACGCCGACCACGCCCGGGCGCAGCGAGCCGTCTACGCCGCTCGCCGTACCCGGCTTCGTGAGGCGGTCGTCGCCGCTGGGTTCACCGTGGACCACTCCGAGGCCGGGCTCTACCTCTGGGCCACCCGCGGCGAGGATTGCTGGTCCACAGTGGACTGGCTGGCCGGTCGCGGCGTCCTCGCGGCCCCCGGTGCTTTCTACGGACCGGCGGGCCAGCGTCACGTGCGGTTGGCGCTGACCGCAGCGGACGAGCGCATTGCCGCCGCGATCAGCCGCCTCAGGGCCTGATTCCAGCCGGGTTCCCGGCGGCAATCAGGCCCATCCGGTTTCGTGGCTTTGGGCGCGACGTCGCCTGGACGTGCCCACGGTGGCTCAGTGTCAGGTTGCCGCCTACTGGTGGCTCGTGATAGCCGGCGCGAAACATACTCACCGCAAAGTGCCGACTTTCCTTGGAGCGCACCATGGCGAGCACAACTGTGGCCGGCAGCCGTGCGATCGTGATCGGTGGCAGCATCGCCGGCATGCTTACGGCGCGCGCGTTGAGCGACACGTTCGACGAAGTATCCATAGTGGAGCGTGACCGGCTTACGGATGTTCCGGAGCATCGATCGGGTGTTCCGCAGGACCGGCACGTGCACACGTTGTGGGCGGGCGGCATGCGTGCCATCGAGCAGTTGCTACCCAACCTGGAGGACGATCTGCGCGCCGCGGGCGGAAGCCCGATGGCGTTCTGGAGTGAGTTCCGGTGGCTGCTGACGGTGGGCAGGTGGCTGCCGCAGTGGCCGGCGGAGCAGCACCTGGTGATCTCGACCAGAGTCCTGCTGGAGCATGTCATCCGCCAGCGAGTAAGAGATACCGGACGGGTGCGGTTCATCGACGGGCACGAAGTCACCGGACTCGTACTCTCGGCTGCCGATGCGGTATCCGGGGTCCGGGTGAATTCTCGTGCTGGTAGCGATGAGAGCGAGCTGCCTGCGGACCTGGTCGTGGACGCGGCCGGCAGGCGCTCCGGGTTGTCTGGCTGGCTCAGCGCCCAGGGTTTGAAGCCACCGACCGAGAAGATCGTGGACCCGCAGGTGGGCTACGCGACGCGACTGGTCACCATTCCGGACGGCTTCCCGCAGGCCTTCAAGGGGATGTACATCCAGCTCGCTCCACCCGCGGGCACTCGTGGAGGGATCTTCTTTCCGATCGAGGGAAATCAATGGGTCGTGACGCTCCTCGGGGCCTGCCGGGATTATCCGCCGACCGACGACGCCGGGTACCTCGAATTTGCTCGCTCGTTGCGCAGTCACGAGTTCTACGACGCGATCAAGGACGCGGAGCCGGCGTCGCCGATCTGGGGTCACCGCCACACTGCCAACCAACGCCGGTACTACGAGAAAATGCCGAGGATGCCCGCGGGTCTGATCGTGCTGGGCGACAGCCTGTGCGCGTTCAATCCCATTTACGGCCAAGGGATGACCGTGGCAGCTGTGCAGGCGCTACGCCTGAACACGTTGGTGCGCAACGCGTTTCGAGGCACCGCCGACGTGCCGAGGCTCAGCCGGACCGCGCAAATGGCGATGTCCGACATCGCGCACCAGGCCTGGACGGTTTCCGCGATGCAGGATCTCCGCTATCCGGTCACGTCCGGTCCGACTGCCGGAATCCGGATGCTGCACCGCTACATGGACGCGGTGCTTCTCGCCGCCTCAGTCGACGAGAAGATCGCCAACACCTTTCTAAGCGTGCTGAACATGCTCTCGGGCCCGGCCGATCTACAGCGTCCGCAGACCATGCTGAGGGTGATTCGTCGCGCCCGGCGAGCCCGGCGCCTGACTCAGCTGACCGAAGCATCGTGATCTTGCCACGAACGTCGGGCGGCTGCTGCCCGGCTCGCCGGGGTAGTCAGACGGTCCGGACGGAGAAGTCAAACAACAGGCACGTCGAGGAGGCGTACGCGACCAGGCGGCCCTGCTCGTCCAGCAACCGGGCCTCGGCCAGCGCGGTGGTCCGCCCGCGGCTGATGACGGTGCCCTCGCAATGCAAGAGTCCAGAGTCGACAGTGACCGGTCGGAGGTACTTCGTCGTCAGGTCGAGCGAGGTGTAGCCCCAGCCCGCGGGCAAGGTGGAGTGCACCGCGCAGCCGGTGGCCGAGTCGAGCAGGGTTGCGATCACTCCACCGTGGACGGTGCCGATCGGGTTGTAATGGAACTCCTGGGCCCGCATCCTGAACGCGCACCGGCCCTCCTCGAGGACCTCAAAGCTCTCGATGGCGAGCGTGTGCATGATCGGCGGTGCCGGCAGCTCGCCTCGGACCATCGCGCGGAGCATCTCGATTCCGGTGACCTTGCCGACCTCCGCGGCGCTCGCCAACGGGTCGGACCAGGAGTACGTGCGGGTGCGGTCGGTGTCGACCTGGCTCTCAAGCAACTGCGTCTCAAACACAGACTCAGCCTGTAGGGCCTGGCTGAGTCTGTCAAGTAGACGTAGGATGCGTCACATGTTGCGTCCTGGAAGCTGGTCCAGGCTTACGGGTGAAAGTCCCGTCCGGGTAAGCATCGGAGCGCCCGGTAGCAGGCCCCGGTTCGTCGTCGAGAGGTGGCGGGCTGAGCGGGGTGTCAAGAGCCTCTTTGGAGGGAGCAAGCACGCGGGCCGTAGCGTCAAGCGAACTCTGCAGCCTCGTCAGAGTCACAACGGGAGAGCCGAGCCGCTCATGTCACGGCGAAGGCCATGTCTGCCAGGCCCTGCTCCGGGGTCAGCCTGGCGGGTCTCCTCGGGGTACGGGAGATGGCACGTGTGCACAGTCTGGGCTGGAACAGGAGAGACCCGTCTGCCTGGCCTGCGTCGGGCAAAGACCGGACGTATAAGCCGATGGTGAAATCGTTTGGAGGGCAGCGGGAGTCCGAGGGGGCCATAGTACTGGCGATCGGCGTGCAGCATAACGCGTCGGGAGGAAAGGGCCCTCACTTTGATCACGCTTGGGAAGAGGGTAAGCGTCAGGGCATGACCGGGACCGCCCGGTCCAACAACCTCGACGGGTCTTCGCCCGTCGATCCCGACCGGCGGCTGGTGTTGCCGGGCTTCGGGAAGGTGCGAGAACTTCAACGCAAGCTATGGGCTGCGGCCAAGCAGTCCTCGGAGCGGCGCTTCCACGCCCTGTATGACCGTGTCCACAGGGGTGACGTCTTGTGGGAGGCGTGGCGGCGGGTGCTCACCAACCGGGGTGCGGCCGGGGTGGATCGGATCACCCTGGCGCAGGTGGAGGAGTACGGGGTTGAGCGGATGCTCGATGAGCTTTCCCGTGACCTCCGAGCAGGGTCCTACCGTCCGGCGCCGGTGCGTCGGGTGGAGATCCCGAAACCAGATGGCGGTAAGCGGCCGTTGGGCATTCCCACCGTCCGCGACCGGGTGGCCCAGCAGGCGGCCAAGCTGGTGTTGGAACCGATCTTCGAGGCCGACTTTGCGCCGGTGTCGTATGGGTTTCGGCCGAGGCGGTCCGCCACGCAGGCGATGGAGCGGGTCCGTAAGGGCTTCATCGAGGGCAACACGTTCGTGGTCGAGTTCGATATCCGTAACTTCTTCAACGAGATCGACCACACCAGGTTGGTGGAGTTGGTGGCGCGGCGGGTCTCGGATCGGCGGGTGCTCAAGCTGGTTCGGTTGTGGTTGCAGGCGGGTGTGATGGTGGACGGGAGTGTCGAGCGGACGGTCGCCGGCACGCCGCAGGGTGGGGTGATCTCCCCGTTGCTGTCCAACATCTACCTGCACGTCCTGGACACCGAACTGTCCACGCGGGGCGTGGGCGAGTTGGTGCGCTACGCCGATGACGGTGTGCCACGAACGCTGAAGGAGGTTCCGGTGTAGAGGACGGGAGCTTCGATGCGGTGCTGTACCGGTGATGGAGGTGGGCCCTCCGGGACCGCCCACGCAGGGGGAGGTCTCAAACCACCGCAAGCTGCGTCGGTGAATGAGCCGGGGTGGTGAGCGTTGCGGAAAAGGCGCCCGTGATGGCGTCAGGTGTGAGCCGAGAAGGCGAACGTGAGTGAACCACTGATGAAACGTCGAAAGCGTATCGACGACGACCGAAACCAGGGTCCAGTTGTTGCCCTGGGACGAATCTGGCGGGTGCCTGCATTCCTGGCCAGGTGGTTGTCCGGCGCAGAGGTGGCGCGAGCTCGGTTCAGGCTCCGGTACGGAACGTGGGAACCGCTCGCCTCGATGTGGTCGGCCGCGTGTTGACGGCGGTCGGCGCAAGGGAGAACTCCAAGCAGCTGAAACTGCAAGGGGGAGAGTACCGATGCGGGGCAGCGGGGCGGACCGCCTTGTAGTAGCGATGAGACCCCTGTAATGGGGGTGAAGCGAAGGGGGCGGGTTGTCCTGATTCGTTTGGTGGTCAACCGAGGTGCTCGGAAGGAGCCAGGTGAGCGAATCGAAGTCGCGGGTCAAACCGTTTGAGATCTCCAAGCGGGTGGTCTGGGAGGCGTATCTGAGGGTCAAGGCCAACAAGGGTGCGGCCGGAGTCGACGCGGTGACGATCGAGCAGTACGAGCAGAACCTGAAGAACAACCTGTTCAAGCTGTGGAATCGCATGTCATCGGGCTCGTACTTCCCGCCGCCGGTGAAGGCCGTGGCGATACCGAAGGCAAGCGGAGGATCAAGAATTCTCGGTGTGCCCACTGTGGACGATCGGATCGCCCAGACGGTCGCGGCCATGTATCTGGAGCGGGAAGTGGAGCCCATCTTCCACCCCGACTCCTATGGCTACCGTCCGGGCCGCTCCGCGTTGGACGCGGTGGGCAGGTGCCGGGAGCGGTGCTGGCGAAGCGACTGGGTGATAGATCTTGACGTCCGGGCGTTCTTCGACAGCGTTGATCATTCTCTGATGCTCAAGGCGGTCGCCAGGCATACCGACCAGAGGTGGATCTTGCTGTATGTCACGCGGTGGCTACAAGCCCCGCTGCAGCAGCCGGATGGCACCTTGGCGCCCCGGGATCGTGGTACCCCACAGGGATCGGCGATCTCACCAGTTTTGGCGAACCTCTATTTGCACTACGCGTTCGACATGTGGCTGGCCCGGATGTTTCCGGCCGTCACGTTCGAACGCTACTGCGATGACGCGGTGATCCACTGCGCGAGCGAGGAGCAGGCCCGCCAGGTGCGGGATGCCCTCGCGGCCCGGTTGGTGCAGGTCGGTCTGGAGCTTCATCCGGACAAGACGCGCATCGTGTATTGCAAGGACGCTGACCGGCGTGGCGATCATGAGGTCACGTCGTTCACGTTTCTGGGGTATACGTTTCGTCCACGGCTGGCCAAGAACAGGTGGGGCAAGCACTTCGTGAACTTCCTGCCCGCGGTCAGCAAGGACGCGATCAAGGCGATGGGTCGGGAGATCCGGTCCTGGCACATCGCAAGGCGCAGTGACAAGTCCCTCGGCGACCTGGCACGCATGTTCAACAGCATCGTGCAAGGTTGGATCAACTACTACGGACGCTTCTACAAGTCCATGTTGTATCCCCTCCTACGGCGCATCAACGATCATCTGGTGCGCTGGGCCATGCGCAAGTACAAACGGCTGCGCCGACGCGAGAAACGAGCGGGCGAACTACTGGCGGAAGCCTCTCGGCGATCGCCACGACTGTTCGCCCACTGGCGCCTCGGCCTCAAACCTGACGGCTGGACGATGGGAGCCCGGTGAGTCGAGAGGTTCACGCCGGGTTCTGCGAGCGGCGGCGGGTGCAACTCCCGCCGCCGACTCTCCGCGTGGTGCTATGCCGCAGCCAGCGGCAGGCCCGGGCGGCGCTGGTCACGGTCGGGGAGATCCTGACCGATCTGGGGCTGCGGCTGCATCCGGACAAGACCCGGATCGTAGATCTCAGGGAAGGCCGGGAAGGCTTCGACTTCCTCGGTTGTCACTTCAGAGCCCGCATGTCGGGGCGGGTGTGGGAGCAGCGACGCGTGCGCCGCTACTACCTGCACCGCTGGCCCTCGCAGAAGGCGATGAAACGGCTGCGCGAGAAGGTCAAGGCTCGGACCGGTCGGAACAGGGTCGGGGTGAAGGACATTCGAGTGATCATCGAGGAACTGAACCCGATCCTGCGTGGCTGGGGGAACTACTTCCGGACCGGCAACGCCGCCAGCAAGTTCGGCCAGGTCGATGACTACGTGGCGAAGCGTCTGCGTGGCTTGATGGTCAAGAAACGCGGACGCAACCTACGGGCCGGTCAGGCCAGGCAGTGGACGAGTGACTGGTTCAACGGGCTGGGACTGTACCGGTTGCGTGGCACCATCCGATATCCGAAGACGGCGTAGCACAGCCAAGAAGATCATCGGTAAGCCGTGTGCGGGAAAACCGCACGCACGGAATTGAAAGGGGGATGGGGAAACGGACCCGCAAGGGCACCGCGCCCCTGACTACCAATGGCGTTTCGAGGATGGCCGATGGAGGCCCTTGACTTCTTCGAAGGTCTCGAGGCGGATAACTCCAAGACCTACTGGACCGAGAACAAGGCGACCTACGACGAGAAGGTGTACGCGCCGATGGCGGCACTCGTCGCCGAGCTCGAGCCGGAGTTTGGTTCAGGCAAGATCTTCCGGCCGTATCGTGATGTTCGGTTCAGTGCGGACAAGACGCCGTACAAGACCAACATTGCCGCTGTCATCGGCGAGGGTTACGTCCAACTCACCGCGGCTGGCATGTCCGCCGGTCTTGGCACGTGGATGATGGCGCCCGATCAGCTTGCCCGCTACCGAGCGGCGGTGGCCGGCGACAGCACGGGGCGGGAGCTCGAACGCCTCATCGACTTGATCGTCAAGCGGAAGATCAGCGTAAGCGGGCACGACGAGCTGAAGACCGTGCCGCGCGGGTACGACCGCGAGCATCCACGCGCGGATCTGTTGCGGTACAAGGGTCTCGTCGCCTGGCAGGAATGGCCCGTCGCGGCCTGGCTCAGCAAGCCGGCGGCCAAGGACAGAGTGGTCGAGTTCTACCGCGCGTCCGCGCCGCTGATGTCGTGGTTGGACAGTCACGTGGGACCCAGCACCGAACCACCGCGAGTGCGCGGGCGCTGAACGATGCGGGCGGTCGTATATTCGCAAAACGGTGGCCCCGAGGTGTTGCGGCTGGTGGATCGGCCGCTACCGGAGCCGGGGGCGGGCGACGTTCGGGTACGGGTCGCCGTGTCCGGAGTGAACCCGACCGACTGTAAGTCGCGCCTGGGTGGGCGCGGTCCGATGGCGTTCGCGGAGCAGGTTCCGAACCAGGACGGCGCCGGCACGATCGACGCCGTCGGCGCCGGCGTGGCCGCCGACCGCGTCGGCCAGCGAGTGTGGCTTTGGGAGGCGGCGTGGCAGCGGGCCGATGGTACGGCTCAGGAGTATGTCGTACTCCCGGAGCGGCAGGCCGTACCGCTGCCGGACGCGGCCTCCTTTGATCTCGGCGCGAGTCTTGGCATCCCGGCGCTCACGGCCCACCGATGTTTGACCTCGGGTGAGGGTGGTGACGGTCGGCTTCACCCCGGAAGCCTGGCCGGACAGACGGTGCTCGTCGCCGGCGGCGCGGGCGCGGTCGGCAACGCGGCCATCCAGCTCGCCCGATGGGCCGGCGCCACCGTTGTCACCACGGTCAGCGGACCCGGTAAGGCCCGGCTGGCGAGCGCGGCGGGAGCGCACGCGGTCATCAACTACCGCAGCGACGATGTGGTCGAGAAGGTGCTGCAGTCAGCCGCTGGCGGCGTCGACATCGTCGTCGAGGTCGCGCCGGTGGCGAACGCCGCGATCAACCACGCCGTGCTGGCGAACAGCGGTACGGTCGCCACCTACGCCACGGAGAACGTAGCCGACCTGAGCCTGCCGGTCTGGCCGCTGATGGCCCGCAACATCCGGTACCAGTTCGTGCTGGTCTACACGGTGCCCGCGACCGCCAAATCGCAGGCGGTCGCCGACGTCGCCGCCGCCGTGACGGCCGGCGCGCTGAGTGTCGGTGACGAGGCAGGGCTCGCCCTGCACCATTACTCGTTGGCGGACACAGCGGCCGCCCACGCGGCCGTGTCCGCCGGCGCCGTCGGCAAGGTGCTCATTACGGTCGATTGAACCGGTCGTCCGCGGAGGTTGAAGCGATGAAGGTGATCCTGCTCGGCGCAACCGGAATGGTCGGCCAGGGCGTGTTACGCGAGTGCCTACTTGACTCCAATGTGGACGCTGTGCTTGCCCTCGGGCGGACCCCGACCGGCGTCGAGCACGCCAAGCTGCGCGAGCTCGTTCAGGCCGACCTCGCCGACCTCGCCCCGGTCACCGACGAGCTGACCGGCTACGACGCCTGTCTGTTCTGCCTCGGCGTCTCGTCGACCGGCATGAGCGAGGAGAGGTACCGGCGGATCACCTACGAACTCACGTTGTCGGTTGGGAGGACCCTGGCCGATCTGAATCCGGGCAGCCGGTTCCTCTACGTCTCGGGCGCGGGCACCGACAGTTCGGAACAGGGTCGCCTGATGTGGGCCCGGGTCAAGGGACGGACCGAGAACGCGCTGCTGAAGTTGCCACTCGACGCGTACATGTTCCGGCCCGGATTCATCCAGCCACTGCACGGCGTGCGATCCAAGACGCCGCTGTATCGGGCGTTCTATGCCATCACCGGACCGCTCTACCCGGTGCTACGGCGGATCGCGCCTCGGCTGGTCACGTCCAACGAGACTCTCGGCAAGGCGATGGTGGCTGTGGCCGCCAATGGGGCGCCGAAACGGATTCTCGAGACCGCCGACATCAACGCGATTTGATCTGCCGATCAGTTTGGCGCTGAGAACAGGAATCGGCTCCTTTCCTGCTCGGCTCCGCTAATCAATCGGTGCCCCGGTCGACTAGGCGCCTCTGGCGTCTGCTTAGCCTCCGCGACGTTGCCCGAGGTATTGAAGGGCGCCCGAGGTGTGAAGGGTTGCCGAGGAATTGAAGGAGTCGCGGATGTCAACGGTTCCGCAGTGGTCCGGCCGTGAAGTCCGGGCGCTACGCGCCGCACGGCGGATGAGCGTACGAGAATTCGCGGCGCATCTGGGCGTGAGCGATCGGATGGTGTCCAAATGGGAGGCTGGCGGTGAGGCCATGCGCCCGCGTCCGCACAACCAAGCGGCGCTGGACACGTCGCTCGCGATGGCGAACTCTGAGGCGCGAACGCGGTTTGACCGGCTCGCCACCGGACGGGTGGCTCGCCTGGAGCCGGTCGGGCCGACCTCCGGCGTTCGGCACCTGGTCCGCCATCCGGTCGATGGCAAGCTCATGACGCTGATTGACGCCGGTGTCTACACGCTCGCGCAGGGCGAGGCCGGGTGGCTCGAGGCGTACTACATCGACGTGCTCCCGACCACGTCGGCCGAATACGCTCAGTTCGTCGAGATGACGGGCCACCGGGCGCCGGCGATGTGGCCGGGTGGCGCGCACACTGGTGCGCCCGCCGAGAGTCTCATCCAGGTGGCATGGGTCGACGCGCAGGCGTACGCGGCGTGGGCGTCGAAGTCGCTGCCAACCCCGATCCAATGGGACCGGGCCGCCGATGGCGACGAGGGCATGGTCGCCGGTCATCTGGCTGAGTGGTGCGCCGGTCCGCGTGGCCCACGCCGGCACGAGGCCCGCGTAACCGGCAAGGCACACGGGCATCCGACCTTCCGCGGCACCGTCGCGGCGGCGGAACTGCTGGCGTTGCTGGCCATCTGACCGTCCGATCGCAATGCCCCATCCGGGGCGGCAGGAGTTCGGCGGCTGCCTGTAGCTCAGCCCGCGATGCCTGTCCAGGATGGACAACGGTGTGCTCGTAGAGAGGAATGCCGATGGCGGCTCCGGTCGGTCTCGCTCGCAGGACGTTGGGCGGCGGTTCCCTGTTCGTTTTCGCCGTGGGGGCGAGTGCTCCGATGACCGTGCTCGTGGGCGGGGTGCTCGCCACGTACGCGAGCACCGGCGTCGTTGCGGTGCCCGCGGCGTTTCCTGTCATTACTGTCGCGCTGTTGCTCTTCTCCGCGGGGTACGTCGCGATGGCGCGGTACGTCCCTCACGCCGGGCCGCTCTACGCACACGTCGCCCGCGGGCTTGGACCGGTCCGAGGCCTGGCCGCGGCCCTGCTCTCGCTGCTCGGGTACTACGCGATCCAGTGCAGCCTGTACGGCCTGATGGGCGCCGTCGTGGCCGGGTTGCTCGGCGGCGCTTGGTGGGGCTGGGCCCTAGCCGCGTGGCTCGGAGTGTCGGCGTTCGGAGTGCTCCACATTGGAGTGAACGCGAAGGTGCTCGCTCTGCTGCTCGCTTGTGAGATCGCCGTCGTGGTGTTGTTCGACCTGGCCGCCTTCGGGGACCCCGCTGAAGGCATTCGGTTGGGTCCACTCCTGCCGACCAACCTTGCCCAGGACGGTGTCGGCGGCGTACTCGGCCTGACGGTCGCCGCCTTCATCGGGTATGAGTCGGCGCTGGCGTACGGCGAGGAGGCCCGCGATCACCGTGCCGTCGCGCGGGCCACGTTCGGTTCGCTGCTCTTCATTGGCGTGCTCTACGCCATGTCGAGCTGGGCGGTCGCGTTGGCGGTCGGCCCATCTCGCGTCGTCGAGGCCGCCCGCGCACCCGGCACGGCAATTCCGCTCGCGGTGGTTGAGAAGCACTACGGCACCCTGCTCGGCGTCGTGGCGAGCCTGCTACTGGTCACGAGCCTCTTCGCGGCGATGCTGAGCTTCCACCACACCGCGGCCCGGTACGTATTTGTCCTCAGCCGGGAGCGCGTGCTGCCCGCGATGCTGGGCAGGATCGGCCGGGGTGCGGCGGCCGGAGCACCGATCGGCGGTTCCTTGGTGCAGTCCGCGGTCGCGTTGGCGGTGATAGCGGCGTGCGCCGTTTCGGGGGCCGATCCGATCGCCGTACTGTTCACGGAACTGTCCACTGTGGCGGCGATCGCGTTGTTGACGCTGATGCTCGTGGTCTGTATCGCCGTGCTGCGGTTCTATCGCCGAGGTGGCGGCACCAACGAGAGCGCCTGGACCCGGGTCATCGCGCCCGTTCTCGGCGCGATTGGAGTGTTCGCCGTCTTGTCGACCACGGTTGCGAACCTCGGCTCGGTGCTCGGCGCGGACGCTGGGCGGGCGCTCACGTGGCTGCTCCCCGGCGTCGTCGCGGTCACCGGTTTGGCGGGCCTGGCCTGGGGCCTGAGCCTGCGGCACCGGCCCGACCTGGGCGTTGGGCGCGGCGAACCGGAACCACTGGCCGAACTCGAGCACCACCTCGCCGGGGTTGACATCTAAGCCGTGACTGCCCACGAACCGCCGCCCGCACCCGCGCCTGATCCAGCCTCGGCCCGGGTCCGGAACCTCGTCGTGGACCGGCTGCTGCGGATGAACGCCCGGCACGCGACTCATGCCTGGCTACAACGGCGCTCCCATCCGGTCGGACCGCACGGCATCGCGTTCCTCTATTACGACCACGCCGCTGGACCGCCGGGGCCGTTGGTTGTCGCGGCCACTCGACTTGTCGACGACCTGCCCGACGTTAGGGCGCTGCCGCGCCTGCTCTACCGCTTCGCCGCGCTGGCCCGCGATCGATACGCGAGGGAGAACGGCTTCGACCCACGGGCGTGCCTGACCAACCGGCAGGATCCCATGAGCCCATCGACCGCATATATTGGCATCGGCGTGTCCTCTTTGGACAGCGACACGCAGCCGTGGGAGCGGATCCAGCACTCCGCCACCGGCCCACTGGACCTTCCTGGTCGATGCTTCGCGCTGCTCGGCGACGGCACACACCTGTTGATCGATCGCGGTGGTCAGGATGTCTTCGGCAAGGTTCGACTGGCATCGACACACGATCTCAACGTCGAGGTCGGGCTGGCATCGCGACGATGGGCCTGGCGGCCCGACCTCGCCATTACGACCGGCACCGTGGATGTCTGGCCACGCTTGGCCGAACTACACGACCTCATCGTTGGACGGGGCCGCCGATGATGCTCGCGACAGAGCTGGCCGCGCTCCGGCAGCGGCTCGACGGGGACCGGCCGACGAACATCGGTTTTCCCGGCGCGGTCGACTTCGACTACACCGAGCTGCTGCCATTCTTCGGCTATCTGCTCAACAACGTCGGCGACCCGTTCGTCGACTGCGTGGGCCGGGCCCACACCAAGCATCTCGAGCGGGAAGTCGTCGGTTTCTTCGCCGACCTGTTCCGAGCGCCGCCCGACGATCGCTGGGGCTACGTCACGAGCGGCGGCAGCGACGGCAACGAGTTCGGCCTTCATCTGGCCCGCAGTCTGTACCCGCAAGGACTGGTCTATTTCTCCCAGGCGGCGCACTACAGCGTGCCGAAACTGGTGGATCGGCTTCGCATGAACGCGATCGCCGTACGGTCGACCGGCACCGGTGAGATGGACTACGAAGACCTGCGGGTGGTTGTCAGCCAGCACCGCCATCGGCCGGCGATCGTCGTCGCGACCGTCGGCACCACCATGACGGAGGCGGTTGATGACGTCGCCACGGTACGACGGGTACTGCAGGATCTGGCGATCCGGGAGTCCTATGTGCACGCTGACGCCGCGCTCACCGGCATCCCACTCGCGTTGCTTCCGGTCGACCGCCGGCCCCGCTTCGACCTCGCGGACGGGGCCGATTCGATCGCCGTCTCCGGCCACAAGTTCGTCGGCAGCCCATTCCCCTGCGGCGTGGTGCTGGCCCGCGTCTCTCTGCGATCCCGGGTGAGTAGGCGCGTTGACTACATTGGCAGCGTCGACGCGACCATCGGCGGTTCGCGTAGTGGCCACGCTCCGCTCCTGCTCTGGTACGCGATTCGCCGGTACGGGTCCGACGGCCTGCGTTTGCGGGCGGAACGATCGCGGGAGCTGGCCGAATACGCGGTGTCCCGGCTGACCGGCATCGGTGTGCCGGCGTGGCGGCACCCTTACGCCTTCACGGTTGTGCTGCCAACGCCACCGTCCACTGTGACCGAACGGTGGGCGTTGGCCAGTGAGAGTGGGCTCAGCCACATCGTTTGTATGCCGGGAGTAAGCCGGGACCAGGTGGACGCTTTCGTCGCCGATCTCGCCGTCGCCTTGGCGCCTCCGTAGATTTACTCCACGAGAACCAGGTCTACGGTCAGCCGAAGCGTCATGCCGTCATGGCCAGTGCACTCGGCAGTTAGCACATGTGAGCCGATCGGGAGCGTCGACGGCACGACCAGGGTGGCAACGTACGTACCGTCCGCCCCGGCCGTCGCCGAACCCAGCGTCGGCGCTGCGGGCACAGTAAACGTCACGTCCGTACCCGGTTGGCATCCTGCGCCCTTCACGACCACCTGGCCACCCGGCTTGGCTGATCCGGCAACAGCGAGCGTCGCACCCAACGGCTCATGCGCGTGAACCACCACAACCACCACCCGCTGGACCAGGCCATGGGGTGAACCGTCGGGGCAGTTGGCCGCGAGCGTCAGATCTCCAGTCGCGAGATCCGACGGCAGGTTGATGTTGGTGACGAAACTTCCTCCGGCGTCGGCGACGACCCGGCCGAGCTCCCTTCCATCGGCGGCGGTGAACCGGACGTCGCTGCCCGCTTCACAGCCAGAGCCCTTGACCGTCACCGCATCGCCCGCGGTAACGGTGTGCGCCGCCGCGGCGAATGACGTTTGCCCACCGCTGAATGCCGCCACCGCGGCCGTCGCCCCACCGACCGCCAAGAGAGTCGCCGCGGCCGCGGCCAAGAGGACAGGACGACGCCGAACCGGGCGTACCGGCTCGGTGCCAGTTGATCGCGCTTTGCGTTGGTCGACTTCTGTCAGCGCGACCAGTAGCCGCCCCTCAAAACCGTCCCTGAGGGCCGGATCGCTCGACTCGTTCATCTCTCGCTCCTGGTGAGGTGCGTCTGGATTGGAAGGGTCGAGCTGGCGGCCGCCAATAGATCGCGCAGGCGAACCCTGGCTCGGCTCAGTCGGACCCGGGCGGCCACGCCGTTGATGCCAAGCGCGGACGCAGCCTCAGCAGAGCTGAGTCCATCGATCGCGACGAGTTCAAGAAGCCGTCGGTCGGCCTCGGGTAGCTTGCCCAATCCTGCGTAGACGGCGCGCCACCGCACAGCGGCGTCCAGCTGTTCGTCCACTCGCGAGTAGTCGTCATCTGCGATGAATGTTCGGCCGATCACCTGCCGTTGCAGGTCAAGGTCGCGCTGTCGGCGTCGGATCGTGTCGAGGCGTTGAGCCGGTGGCGGCGGGTGCGCGTCGCGGGATCGGCTGGCGCCGTCGTGAGCGTTGCCACCGTTGCGATTAACGGCCTCGCCTACCCGGTGCCTGTGCTCGCCGCGCGGTTTATCCCGCCTGATCAGCTCGGCGCGCTGGCGACGCTGCTTGCCATCGGCGCGATGACCTAGCGCCGGTCCAGACGATCCTGCTCGCGTTGCTCACTTTTCCGGTCGTACTGGCGGGACGTTGGCTCGGAGAGTTGCAGGGGCAGCAGCGATTCGGGCGGCTCGCACTAGGCATGGGAACGCTCGGGGTCGCGCGGTACGGCGGGCACGTCATCGCGCTGGCCATCGGCGCAGGCGTGACGGCCGCCCTCGCCGCCGGCGCCGCCGGCGCCTGGATCTCGGTCGCCGAATTGAGAAGCCTCGCCCGTTCGCGCAGTCGGATTGACGACAACCCGGCCGACAGTTTCGAGCCGATACGCGGGCGGGAGGTCCTACGCGCGGCTGCGGCCACGATGGCGATATTGGCGATCTCCTATGCCGACCTCATCCTCGCGCGTTTCGCCCTGCCGGCCGCGCTGGCCGGGGCGTACTCGGTCGGCGCGGTGCTCACCAAGGGTGCATTGTGGGCGCCGGGGGTAGTCGTCGTGCTGGCCCTGCCTCGCTTCGCGCAGGGCAACCGGGACGCGTTGCGAGTAGCGCTTTGCTGCGTTGCCCTGATCGGCGCGGTGCTTGTCGGCGCAGCGACGCTCTTCGGCGATGTGGCGATGCGCCTGGCAGGTGGCGCGTCGTATGAGTACCTCGGCCCCTACGCGGCGGGATTTGCCACGATCGGTGCCCTCTACGCGCTGGTGTCCGTCTTCGTCAACGCGGAGATAGCGGCCGGCTCGCGCTGGCCCGCCGGGCCGCTACCGGTAGCGCTGTGTGGCATCGTCGCAACGGTTGCGTACCTTCGGGTCAACGGGATTGGCGGCCTGCTGGCGGTCTCGGCAACAACCGCGGCAGCAACCATCGCTGCCATGGCAATCGTCTACGTTGCGCGCCGCCGCCGGACCGTCGGCTCGTCGCGATAGATCCGTCGACCCACGCCTTCCGGCACGAGGAAGGGCACCTTCATGGCCCGAAAACCATTGAAAGGTGCCCTTCCTCGCATGTGGTCAGTCGTCGTTGCGGATGGTGCCGATACCGATCGGGTCGGCGAGGTTCACGAACGGTGCCAGGACCAGGAGGGCGAAGGTCTCGTCGGGCTCCTTACGATTGTCGCCCCTCACCGTCGCGGTGAAGGTGAGGGTGGTCGTACCCGGCTGGATTAGCTGACACGCGGTCACGTCGGAGTAGTCGGACGGGTCCGACGCTGTTATCTCGATCGTGATGCCACACACGAGCGCGGGCTGTGACAGCTGCCGTGACAGGTTGACGGTGAAGACCGCCGGAGTGGCGGTGTTGTTGGTTCCCTCGGCGACGCTCACATCGGCCACGGTCAGAGCGGCGCGGGAGCGGAACCGGGCCACCTGCGGGTCGTGGTCGCTGACTCCGCGTGCCCCGTCGTCGGCGAAGTCGGCCGGCCATCCGGCGTCGACGTGGGCGGCCCGCATCTGCACGAGGTCGCCGTACAGGGCCGGGCTGACGAAGAGGTGGTCAAGGGTCTGCGCCTGCCCCTGGAACGTGTAGGAGTACGCGGCCGAGGGAACGTCCGCGACCAGGTTCTCCCAAAGGTTGCGCATCCCGGCCGCGTACAGCGGTGCGAGCTGATCCGACGGCGTGTCCGAATCGGACATCGCTATCGGGTCGTCCGGTCTCGGGAACACGTTGAGGTCTCCGCCGTACACGATCCGGGCGGCGGGATCACTCTCCTGAATCGCGGCGATGATGGCCGCCCCATAGGCCGCCTGCTCCCGCCGCTGCCCGACTCGGGCGTCCGGTCCGGAGGAGAAGTGGTTGCTGATCGCCCACAACGTGAGCCCCTCCGGTGAACCGGGTGCGGCCGCGACCTGGAACTTGGCCACCTGCGGTGCCCGGGTGTAGACGTTGCTCCCGTCGACGCCGGTTGATGTGTCCACATCGGACGGAAGTACGGCATTGAGCGACTTCGGGTTTGACACGTCGCTGTTGTAGGACAGTCCCGGCGACCGGTAGGTGACACCCGGTGTGTCTGATAGGACGCCGGTGCCCGCGGCGGCCAGGCTGACCCGGTCGGTGCGGTAGAGGAACGCGGCCACGATGCCGCGGTCGTCGGCGCCGTCGCGGTCGTACGCGGCGTCGTAGGCCGGCCCGCCCGCGGCCGCCACGGCGAGGGCTAGCTCCTGAACAGTGTCGGGCTTGCCGTCGGCGTCATCGGTGCTCCCGCACGTGAGGGCGCCACTCGTGACCGTACAGATGTCTTGGTCCTCGGCCTCCTGGATCAGGATGATGTCGGGCGCCTTCATGGCGTCGACGATGATCTGTGCCTCCTGGCCTAGCCGAGTCTGGTACGCCTCAGCCGCGGCGGGTACGTAGTCGAACGGCGGACTGACGCCGGGGCAACCGGCGTTGCCGGTGAAGTCGCAGCCATCGAATGGATCGTCGCGGTAGTCGTAGAGGTTCTCGACGTTGAATGTGGCGACCGCGAACTCCTGTGACCGGTTAACCGCGGCCGGGGCCGCGTTCGCCGACGGGTCCGGCCCGGAGGTGAAGGAGGCAGACTCGGCCTGGATGCCGTACTTGTCGAAGGAGAGGAAAAGGCCGCCCACGGCGTCGGCGTTGAGGGTGTCGAGCACCCGGGCCGGTGGCAGGAGCACCGTGTTGTCGTTGGCGGCGGCCTTCAGGCCGAGGCTGCCGAGCATGATCCGGTTGCCGTTGCCGTCATCGAAGACCTGGGCCGTGTTGTTGTCCAGCGGGTGAGCGTCACGGTAGACCCGGCGGGCGTACGAGTCTGCCCGGTCCAGCAGCGGATCGTCGACATCGACCAGCCAGATCTCGGCGTCGGCCGTGCCCGGGAAGACGTCCCGGCCGCTGGTAGTACCGCTGCCGGCGCGGACTCGTCATCCGGGCGCCCTCATGCCGCTCCCAGAAGCGGTTGGCGTCGCCCAGGTTCGTGGGCGGGAGCGCCGTGGTCACCTCAACCTCGGTGTTCACGTCGAGGCCCGAGCCGAGCTTGGCCACCAGTGAGGCGGAGGAGAGCTCGGTGAGGCTGAAGAACTCTGATACCCGGGCCCGGATGATGACCTCGTCACCGACGGTCGGCACATAGCCCCCGATCAGGCTGGTGAAGGAGCCCATGAAGACGAAGATGCCATCGGAGGTGAGCGGGTCGCCGTCGGTCGCGCCGAGCCGGCTCTGCAGGAAGAAGCCGAACTGGTTGGCGCCGGCTGCGGTTCGGGCGAGCGTCTTCTGCGTGATCACGCCCCGCACGTCGTAGAGCGTGCTCGACGTACCGTTGCCGCTCGGCGGGGCCAACGGGGACCGGTCGGTCTTGCCGTTCTCGGTGTCGAGCGTCTGACCCTGCACCTCGCCGACGGTGAGCACGGTGGTTACCTGAACCGAGAGCAGGCAGGTCGCGGTCGTACCGTCGCCGTCGGTGCTCGTGACTGTGACGGCGTAGGAGCCGGCCGGCACGGCACTGTCCACTGTGATGTCCGCGGTCGCGGTGCCGCCGGTCCCGGTCGCCGGGTTGATGGCCGTGCGGCTGATGCTCCCCGCCGCAGGCACGGGAACCACGTTCGTTATGGCCAGGTCGACGATCGTGTCGTCGGCGTCCGTCGCGCTGACCGTGCGCGTCGCGGCCGTACCGGCGGAAGTGACCAGTGCCGGGCCGCAGTTAAGTACGGCCGGAGCATCGACCGGGCCGCCGTCGATCGCGTGCACACCGAGGCCATCGAACGTATCGGTGGCGAAGCCGTCCCACTCCGTGGCCGGGTCGAAGGCGTCGATCGGCGTGGTGTCGCCCGCCTGGATCGTGGACTTACGGCGCAGTGTGTTGTCGGCGGTGCTCGCCAGTCCGGTGCCCCACTCGGTGCCCGGGTCGACACCAAGCTGGCCGATCGAGTCGATCACCACGCCGCCCTTGCGGAGAAGGACAGCGTCGTCGCCGTTGAACCAGCCCGAGCCGTTGGTCTGGTCCGCCTGGGCGAGGATGACCGGCGACGCGGCCGATTGAGCCACGACGTAGACATCGCCGGCCGCGACCGTACCGGTCAACGCGATCGTCAACGCCGGGGCCGGGTTCCCATTGAAGGCCATCTGAATGTCGTAGCCGCCGGTGGCCAGGTTGATCGGCCCGCCGGTCCCGTTGAAGATCTCCAACGCCTTGTTGTTGGACGTGCCCTCGATGTACTCCGAGAAGAAGAGCTCGGCTGGGGCTGCGGTCGCGGTGCCGGGGACAAAGCCGATCATGGCCGCCGAGGCGGCAACGACCAGCGCGGCGGCGAGGCCGCCTCTGATCGGAATGATGTGACGGCGCATCAAGGCCTCCGGGGGTCGCGCGGGGCAGGCGGGGTGAGCCTTCCCCGGCAATATGGCCGCGCCGTGACGGGTAGCGTGAGCTCCGAGGAACGAGGAGCGAACGCGGACCGTCTTGACGTAATTGTCGGCGCGTAGGTCGATGCGTGAATTCTGGGTGCCGACGTCGGCGCGGACTAGCGGGGATCAACGACGAACTTTGCCACCAAGATTCATCGACATCTGTGAGGTACGCGCAAGGGCACCTTCATCACGAAGGTGCCCCTGCGATGGTCGGCGGGGTGGCCATCAGCGGCCGGCGAGCAGCCGTACCAGTGCCGCGTCGACGTCGAGGTGTTCGGTCTCGCGGCCTCGGGCCACGACGACGTACGTGCGGCGGAGGAACCGCACGAGCACGCTGCGCGGTACCTCGAACAGCGCATTCCCGTCGGGGGAGGACAGGGCCAGGGCGACAAAGTCGCCGCGCGGTGTCGCCCACGGCCACACCCGTACGTCCCCGATTCCCGCCGGTTCGTCGAGGCCCGTGACCAACAGCTCGCGGGCGAACGACCAGCTCACGGTCTCGCCCGTCGCGTTGTCCGCGTGAAAGAGCACGTGGACGGCGTACGGGTCGGCCGGGTCGTACCGCAGGCTGGCGCGCACTGGCAGCGCGGTCGCGTCAGGCGCGACGAGGCGAAGTGATGTCTCGACCTCGACCGTCTGCGGACGTATGGCACTCATGGCTGACTCCCCCCGGCCCTGCTGCGAGGCGCCCCCGCTGCCCCGCATTCCCATACTCAGGTGATACTCCTCGTCTTGCGGCGCCATCAGCTCTTCTCACCCAGTAGTGGTAGCAATCATGGAAAAACGGGACCTTGTGTGTAGGTATCGACTGCAGTTCTGTTCTGTGGTGTTCCGCCCGGCCTGTGTTGTCTTGTGCATCGTCCTGAGGTTCGCAGTCGAGTAGCCGTCATGGCCCGTGCGTCGTACGCTTTCTCACTCCGGTAACGCCCGCTGAGCGGCTGGAGTGACGCATGAGGCTGAGGGAACAACTAGGTGGTTTCCGACAGCGAGTACGGTCGACCCGGACCGGGCGTCTGACCCTGCAGGCCGTGATCGGCGTTCTCGGCGGGGCCGTGGTGGTGCTGGGGATCATCCTTATCCCGTTCCCCGGGCCGGGGTGGCTCATCGTCCTGGCCGGCCTGGCAATTCTGGCGGTCGAGTTCGTCTGGGCACAGCGGCTGCTGCTGTTCACCAAGGGCCGGCTGGAGTCGTGGTGGCACTGGCTCGGCCGGCAGCACCTCGTGACCCGGATGCTGGTGGGTCTGGCAGGGATCGTGTTCGTCGGGGGAGTGCTCTGGATATCGCTGAGTCTCAGCTTCGGAATAACGTCGCTGTCCGACCTCTGGGACTTCTTCAGACAGTAGCTCCGCTACGAGCCATCCGTCCTCGGAATCGCCATCGAGGCGCCTTATACCCGGATGCGGCTTCCGAAAACAATCGGGTACGCTCGACGCCGTCACGGGCGATTAGCTCAGCGGGAGAGCGCTTCGTTCACACCGAAGAGGCCACTGGTTCGATCCCAGTATCGCCCACCCAGATCACAGGCCATCTCCCATCGACGGAGGTGGCTTCGTTCGTGTCCTGAGTTACTAACTGAGTTACTACGGCCGTGCATTGCTACGGCCATCCTCGGATCCGGGGAAGATGCGATCCATTGCGATCGCACCGCGGAGCAGTACCGGTCGGAGCTGATGGCGGTACACCTTTTCCGTCACAGAGGTGCCGGCGTGGCCACACAAGTCGGCGATGTCGCCCAGCGGCACGCCATCATCGGACAAGATCGACACGAAGCTGTGCCGTAACTCGCGAGGGGTCCAGTCCTCGGGGTTGAGTCCGGCCGCCTTGGCTGCGAGGCGAAAGGTGCGGCGGACGTTCCCGGCACCCATAGCCGTTCCTCGTGATGTGGCGAAGACCAGGCCGTCCGCGTCGACCCCAGCGCCGCCCGATCGGCTGCGGTGCTCCTGGAGTGCTTCAGCGCAACGCTGCGGAAGCGCCAGCGTTCGACGGGACTTTCGGGTCTTCGTATCGCCGCCCTCCCGGACCGACCGCCACACTTCGATGGAAGGCGGCTCGGGAGGATCGGCCTCTGGCTTCCCGTCCAGGTCGACGTGAGCCCAGGTCAACGCGCGCAGCTCCTCCGTCCGGGCACCGGTGAGGAGCGAGACCACGATGTAGGCGTACAGCCGGTTCGTTCTGGCCGAATCGAGTAGTCGCTTCGCCTGCTCCACGGTCAAAGACTTCGAGGGCCGGCCCGGTTGCCCCTTGGGAACCGAGCAGAGTCCGACCACGTTGCGCTTTACCAGATCACGAGCCATCGCCCGATTCACCGCCCGGTTCAGGCACTGATGCAGCTCCTGCAATGTCCGAGTGCTCAGCGCCTTCGCCTTCTCCGCCAGCCAACGGTCCACATCGGCCGCCGAAAGATCGCGTAGTTTACGTGCGCCCAGTGCCGGCACGATGTGCACCATGCAGAGATGAGTGCACTTGGCCACCGTGCCTTTCGATCGGCCGTGCAGGCCGTATCGAAGCCAATCTCCGACCACATGGCCGACCGTGAGGTTCTGCGGAGCGATCGCCAGTCCATCTTCGTGGTCTCGAAGGACCTGCTTCAGCTTCGCCCGGGCCTGTGCCTCGGTCTTTCCGCTACCCCGCCGGAAGATCCGCCTTCCGGCGGGGGTGTAGCCGATCGTTACGGACGCTATGAACCGCTGCCGGGTCTCGTCCCAGCGGATGCCGCCGTCACCGCGGCTGCGTCGCTTGCCCGTCATGCTGCCCTCGCCGTTTCCCGCTCAAGAAGAGCCACATAGTCCGCGATCGCCGCATCTGGAATGAGGCGGCTACGGCCTTGCTTGACCGAGCGAAGACGATTGGACCGAATCTGTTCGTAGATGGCGCTACGGCTCATGCTGAGCAGTGCCATCGCTTCAGGCACCCTGTAGAGCACCCGACTTTCAGGTGGCCTTGCCATGACTACTCCTCTGTTCTCTTGTGGACTCCCGTCCACCGCATTAGCTGATAGTGCTGACGCCCTCGACGTTGAGGACGCCCGCTCGATATTCGTTGGAACCCGTAAGTGCCGTATGGAAAGGCAGGCTCGGTTGCCGCCTCGTTTTAAGGTCCACTGTGGAATTGTCAAGTTGCGAGTGCGTATAAGGCAGTTGTCACGGGGCGAGGGCGGCCAGTTCCTCCCTCGCGACGCGGCGTTGTTCGCGGGCTTTGGCGGCGGCGGTGTTGGCGAGCATGGCGTCGCCGGTGGTGTGCCAGCCGGCGCCGACGAAGTCGAGGAAGTTGACGAGCAGGACGGTGGGCTGTTCGGCCGGCTGGGTTTGTTCCGGTCCAGCCGTGACGGTCTGTCCCCAGACCACGCGTTCCTGACGCAGGAGGCGGAACGTGACCGAGTAGTGGCGGCTCTTGGTGAGGAAGTGGCCGCCGAAGCCGAGCATGTGTGCCCACCGGCGTAGCCCGGTCCAGTCCTTGTCTCGGCCGAGGATCCAGCAGGCTTCGACGAGGCGTTCGGTGTGGCTGCCGTCCGGGTCGGCGTACACGTCAATGGTTTCCGACGTGAGCCGGCGCGACGTGTGGCCGGTGGCCTCGGTCGCTTTTGTTGCGTACTTCGACAGATAGCCCGCGACCATGCCGTCGGTGATGGCGCCGTCGGTGCCGAGGTTGATTGTCTTGATGTCGAGCTGGGTGCCCCAGCCGATGAGCCACCCGGAAGGCTTGTCCGGGTGCGGAGCGGTGACGAACATGGTCGTCGTGGCGGCGTGTTGGACGGCGTCGACCAGGTCGTCGAGGACCAGGCCGCCGGGGGGCTGAAGCACTCGGCCGGGGTCGTCGGGGTCATGGCCGTCGAGGCGCAGCACGGCGTGGAAGTGCACGACGCCGCGTCGTTGCATTTCGGCGACCTTGCCGAACCCGACCTTGACCGTGGCCGGGTTGATGCCGCGCCGTTTGGCGGTGCGGCGGATCGCCCGTTGGATGGCCATGGTGGTGCGTCGCCACAGTTCCCCGGCCTGGTGGTTCCAGACGGCTTGCCAGTCGTAGTCGTAGCAGTCCAGACAGAGCGGCTGGCCGAGGACCGGGTCGCCGAGCTCGTGCCGGGCGAAGCACACCGTCGACTGGCCGTGGCCGCAGGTGTTGCCGGTCTTGCCGGGATGGCAGGGCCGGGGTCGGCAGTCACACCGCTTGCGACTTTCACAGGTGTGCTTGGTGACTGCTCGCGTGTGCACAGCCCCAAAGCCCGAGCGCGGTGAGCGTGACGAACAGGCAGGGGTGGGTGGCGATGCTTCGGGCACGCCTTTGCCGCCGACCAGGCCGGCGCGGATGAGTTGGTAGGCGTCGCGTTGGTAGACCTTGGAGCAGTAGGGGCAGACGGATTCGCGCCGGTTGCCGCACGCCTTGTACAGCACCCCATCGGGCATATCGGCGGTCGACCGGGTGGCCAGGATACGGCCGGTGTTGGCCTCGACGGTGTGAATCTGGCCGGCGAGGCGGATGTTGCACGCCACCGATCTTGAGGATGGGTGCGTCATTCGCGGTGCGGCCGGGGCGGGTATGAGAGAGCCCCACCGGGTTGTCCGGCGGGGCTCGGTGTGGTAGGTGGTCGGGCTGGTCAGAGGGTGGCGTGGTCGCTGGTCTCTGTGATCGCGGTGCGGGCGCTGGCTTCGTCGACGATGGGTTTGTCGTTGGCGCGGGCGGCGAGCAGCGCGGCGAGGCAGAGGTTGTTAGCGGCGCGGGGTTTGCCGCGACTGTTGGCATGGATCAACGTGATTGCGTCGTCGCTGAAGAGTGGGTCGTTGCGGCCGGCGAGGGCGAGGTGGTGGCGGATGTAGCCGGCGGTCTCGTCGGCGGTCATGCCGGTCAGGTGGTGACGGACGGTGATCCGTTGATCGAAGGCAGCCAGTATGCCGTAGCGGATCTTGCCGGCGAGGTCTGGTTGGCCGAGCAGGATGGTGGCGAACGGCGCCCCGGTATCGAGGTCGTGGTTGGTGAGGAGCCGGATGGCGTCGAGTCCACTGTGGTCGAAGATATGAGCTTCATCGATGAGCAATATCGGGGTACGGCCGCGTTCGGAGGCTTCGGCGGCGAGTGCGTTGCGGGCTTGGGGTATGAGCGCGGCGGTGTGGAAGCTGGGTTTTCCGCCGAGTGCGGTGACGATGTGGTGGTAGACGCCTCGGGCGCCGACGGTGGGGTCTGGACCGTTCCCGACCTTGTAGACAGTGACCACAACGGACATTGATCTACAAGGAGACGATCAAGGTGGGAAGTACGAGGCGCAGGTTCACGCCCGACTATAAGACCGAGGCCGTACAGTATGTAATCACCTCCGGGCAGCCGGTCGCGGAGGTTGCCCGGAACTTGGGAATTGTCGAAGCGACGTTGGGACGCTGGGTGGCGAGAGCGCGAGAGAACGGCGAGGCTAAAGAGCCCGACCTGGACGTTTCGGGGCGGGCCGAGTTGCAGCGGCTACGAAAGGAGAACCAGCAGCTTAAAATGGAGCGGGACTTTCTAAAAAAAGCGGCGGCTTCTTCGCGAGTCAGAACCAGTAAGGTTCTCTTTCATCGCGGACCAGGCCGCGGAGAAGGCATTTCCGATCGCTTTCATGTGCCGCATGCTCGGCGTGTCCCGGCAAGGTTTCTACCAGTGGCGTGACCGGCCGCCGTCACGGCGGGCCTTGTACGACGCGGAACTCACTGAACGCATTAAAAAGATCCACACGGCGCATGGTCGGCGGGTCGGTGTCCGCCGGGTACGCGATGAGCTGGCCCGCGCCGGGGTGGTGTGCTCGCACAAGCGCACCCACCGGCTCATGCGCACGGCCGGACTGCGTGGCGTGCATCCCAAGCCGTACAAGCAGACCACCATGTCGGGCCGGTTCGACCCGAGCCTGGTCGACCTGCTGCAGCGCGACTGGTCGTCGGTGCGACCCGACCTTGCCTGGGTTGGAGACATTACCTACATCAAGACATGGACTGGTTGGGCGTTTCTGGCCACCGTGATCGACTGCTTCTCTCGGAAAGTGATCGGATTCGCCATTGCCGACCACATGCGCACGGACCTCATCATCGACGCATTGCGCATGGCAATAACACACCGACGTCCGCTTCCGGGAACAGTGTTTCACTCAGATTATGCCGAAGTTCTCGTTAAGCCGAGGAATCAGCGTTTGCGCTGGGCCGCTGCCTGTTTGTGCCAGATTCCTCGGCTTAACGATTCGCGTTCATCGCAGGCTGTAGAGGGCGTCCAGTGTGTCTTCGGCCAGGGGCTGACCGGCGGGGTCGCCGACTGTTGGGTTGGCGGCGTTGACGGCGGCGCGCATCATATCAATGGTGGCGAATGCGTAGAAGGCGGCGGTGGTCGACGTGTTTTCGTGGCCGAGGAGCCGCATAATAATCGGCAGTGGGATGCCATGTTGGTAGAGGTCCATGGCCTTGGTTTTGCGCAGCATGTGGCAGTGAATCCTGGCCGGCACCGTGGGGCAGGTCTTTCGCGCAGTCGCTCGCGGCCTGTTTGACCACGGCCGCGACGGTGTCGGCCGACAGGCCGACGGGCTGCCCGCTGCGGAGGCTGTAGAACAGCGGACGTGTCGCGGGCTGCTTCGCCGTGTTCGGGTGGAATTCTTTCAGGTAGACGCGCAGGTGCCCGATCGTCTTGTCGGTCAGGGGCACGATTCGGGTCTTGTCACGTTTCCCGGTGAGCCTGACGTGCCCTGGTCTGGTCAGCGACAGATCGGCCAGCGTGAGGGCGGTGATTTCGCTGACTCTTGCGGCGGTTTCGTTGAGCAGGATGAGCAGCATCCGGTTCCGGCGTGATTTCGCTGTCCGGCCGGTGAAGGCGGCCAGGACGGCGCGTGTCTCGGCCTGGGTAAGATATTCGATCGGTTTCCTCGGCGCGGCAGAGGCCTTGAGGGTTCGTGCCGCCTGGCTGAGTGCCATGAGGCCGACGTCTTCGGCGGCGGCGTAGGCCAGGAACGCTTTGATGGCGCTGATCCGTAGGGTGATGGTTCGCGAAGAATAGTGCTTGTCGTCGGCGAGCCAGGCCATCCATGCTTTCAGGCGTGTTCGGTCGAAGTGGTCGAAGCTGACACGTGCGCGGTCGACGTGTTCGTGGTCGGTGAGGAAGGTTAGTAAGCATTCCAAGCTGATCCGGTAGGCCTCGACCGTTTTCGGCGAGAGCCTGCGGATCGTGGGCATGTAGGTGTGCAGGAAGTCGCGCGCAAACGTGTAGAAGTCCGGCGCGCCGGTTGTGGTGTTGTGTTTCATTCGAACCCGACCTCCGGCAGCATCGAGCCGGCGCCAGCCGTGATGTGCCCGTAGGCGTCCATGAAGTCGGGTGACGTAATGGCAGCGTCAGGTATTCGAAGTGTCGGAATGCCCGGGGTTTGGCTCTGTTGTAGGACCGGGACCCTTGGGCCCGTGCCCCGGTTGCTGAGGGCTGGGCGTCCGGCTTCGGCATGTCAGCGATAGTGGGGAAGGGGTCGGCCTCGGAGCGTGGGCTCGACGATGATCCCTCTGTCGTCGAGGAGTTGCTGCAGGTCGGTCGCGGTGATGCCGAGGCCGTCGTGGAACCATCGCAGAGTGGCGGCAGCCGTTGGCTGGTAGCGGTTGATGACTGCACTGATGTGGGCGTCGACATGCCTGCTGCCGGGGCGGTTGAACAGTTCGTCGCAAAGGTCAAGTAGTTCGATGGTTTGGCCGAGGAGGCCGGCCGGCACGTCCACCGCGGGCTCTTCGCAAGCCGAGCCGTACTCCTCGCTGGCGTCCTGCTCGGAGGGCCGTTCGTGCTTGCTGTCGTCGGGGCTGTTCATCGCTGCTTCCGTTCGTGCGGCTGGCGGTGAGTCGGTATAGGCGGCTCGGCGATCTCGGCTTCGGTGACGTGTCCGCTCGTGCGGCTCTTGGGTTCTCGTCGGCTGACTTCGGCTGCGTAGGTGGTCCAGTCGCCTGCGGCGTGGCGCTGCCAGACGACGGCGACGTCGGTGTGGATGCCCAACGTTCGGGCCAGGATCGCGGCGGGAATCTCGGTTGCGAGTTGGAACAGAGCTGTGCTGCGGGCCTGGCTGGGCCGGATCCCGAGGTTGTTGAGTCGTTGAGTCAGGCGTTGGGTGCTGATGGGTCGGCCCGGCTGTCCGCCGGGGAACAGCCAGGGCGAGGGTTTGGTGGCGCCGATGGTGGCGTGACCTTTGCGGTTGGCGACGACGGCGCGGGCGATGGTGGCGACGGGCTCGGGCAGGTGGATGGGAACTCGTCCGAGGCGAAGGCGGACTCCTCCATCATGGACATTGACATGTTCGACGGTGAGCCGGCTGATCGCGGTCGCGCCTTGGGCGTAGAGGAGCACGAGCAGCCCGGCGAGGCGATCCTCGGCATTGAGGTCCTCGTCGTGCAGCAGGCGCCGTGCGCTGTCCCAACGGTGCTGC
>CAWDLN010000006.1:0-454167 GCA_963803115.1 uncultured Actinomycetota bacterium | reverse complement strand
CGGGCTTCCAGGTCAGCCGTGTCGAGGCGGTGGGTGGTGCTGCTGCTCATCGCGTCTCCCTCACCATTACTGCGGTACGGGTGCGGCTGAATTCTTCGGGGTCGCGGATCTGCCACATGCCCTGACCGATGACGAGCACGCCGCGCGCGGGTAGCGGTAGGTCGCCGATCTTCGGGTTCTCCGGCGAGGCGGGTCGGACGTCCGAGGTCGAGGCCGTTGAGAGTCGCCTGTGCGTCGTCGACGTAGTACATGCGCTGTGGCATCAGCGTTCCGACGTGCCCGCTGGGCATTTCACCGGATAACGCCAAACGGCCCATCCCCAGCGCCTGGGCCATTCGTTGGGTCCCGCGGTGTAGCCAGGTGTGTTGCCATGTTGCCAGGGGCGTTGCTGCGCCGAGCGTGTTCAGAACGGCGAGGACGGGCGACGTGTGGACGCTCAGGGTCCAGTCCAACGACGGCGCGTCGAGCGAGACGCACAGCGTTCGAGGGCCGGTCCAGGTCAGTTCGATCCGGGCGTGGCCGGTGTACCCGCACGCGGCGCCGACATAACGCGGGCAGGCGATGTCCGGTCGGGCGGCGTCGACGAAGATCGACCACCGGCCGTTCGGGTCGCGGTGCCACACGGTTCGATACGGCGCGAACGAGTTCTGCGGGACCACCCGCAGCGCCAGCACGTGCCCGGAGTCGAACGGAAGCGCGAACACGCCCCACCCGCGCACGTACTCGTGTCCAGGTACCGGCGCCTCGACGGTGCCCTCGTGGAATGCGGATGTTCGCGCGGCGATGCTCGTCACTGTGCATCAGTAGCTGAACGTCGTGGCCGGCTCGTCACCGATCCACTGCCACATCGGAACCGTCCCGTTCAATTCGGCGCCGGAGATGAGCTGATCGGCCTCCAGATGCCTCGCGTTGAAGCAGATTGGACACACGTAGTACCGTCCGCCGGCCGCCTCGTAGCGCTTCATCAGATCGGGTAGGGACGAGCAACCCTCGCAGGCGACGCCGACGGCTGTGCCGGAAATGCCGATGCGCACGGCCTCCTTTGTCAGGAACATCAACGTCTCGCGCCCGGTCTCGGCGGCACCGACGGATACGAGGAACGCGACGGTGACCTTCTCCGGGTCCTCCATCCCGTCGCTCAGGCTGACAACAGCTTTGCCTGGCCATGGCTTCTTCTTCCTCACGATTGCAGCGTGAGGGGAACGTTACGGAGAGCGGCCGAGGACGGTGTCGTCAGGCGTTCTCCCTACAAATCGAGCGGGTCCAGATCAGCCCGTGCCGCAGTGCGAACAGTGTTGCGGTGGAGCGCGAGGAGGCTCCGGTCTTGGTGTAGATCCGCTCGATGTGGGTGCCCGCGGTTTTTCGCGAGATGCCCGAGTACTGCGGGCCACGTCGCTGGTTGCCGCACCTCGCGAGATGAGGAGTGAGGACTTCGATCTCGCGGGGTGTGAGCCCGGCCGGACCCGACAACCGCTTCGGTCGTCCGGCTCCCGCTGCCATCAACACGGCGTCGACCGCCTCGGTGTCGAACCGCCCGGCGCGGACCTCGGCGCGAAGCGCTGCCGCAGCTTGCTTGGCCGCCATCGCGGGGCGATGCGCACGCGGCTCGATCATCGACCGATACGCGCACGCCGCAGCCAAAATGCGTCCGCTCCGTGGAACGGCGGACCCGGTGAGCCCTCGGTGGTATCCGCTGCCGTCCATGCGCTCGTGCGCCAGTGACGCAATGGCTCCGATGCGCGCCAGGCCGGCCGGGCGGGCCAGGACGCGCTCCGTGTAATAGGAGCTCAGCCGGACCCGCTCCCATCTCGGTTGTCGACAACGGCCCGGCCTTGTCGAGAATCGTGACCGGCACGCCGTGCAGTCCAATGTCGTGGACCGAGCCCGCCCTGCCCGCGGCGACGACATCGGCGGGCGGCAAACCCATCGCCGCGGGCCGCCTCGGCCGCCAACTCGGCGACGCCGCGCGAGTGCCCGGCGCGGGACGGACTACGCAGATCGGTGAAGTCCGCGAGTGCGACGAGAGCGGCGTCCAACTCGGCGGCCGACAGTGAACGCTGGAGGTGAGGTTCGCGCTCGAGGAGGTCGTAAACGCCGGAGTGGTCGGCGATCGTGGACAGGATGTCGTCGGCGATCTCGCAAAACGTGTCGACGACATCGGGCGCGAAGTGGGTGCCGCGACGGGCACGAGCCACCTTGAGGGCTCCGTCGCGTCCGGCCGCTCGATGGTGGACTTCGACGACATCAGCGAGGTGAAACAGTCGCACCTCTGGGGCGATGTCGGCACCGCCGACACCCGGCGGGACGCCTTGGCCGTCCCAACGGGTGAAGAACTGACGCAACGCCGATCCGACGTCCGCGCCGAGCCCGAGTTGCTCGGCCAACGCCGATGTGGTCAGGCAGTGGGATTGCAGGCCGTGAGAGACGCGACTGCCGCCGGTGAGCACCAGCGACGCGGCCGTTCGCATTCGGTGCACGGCCGACCCTCCTCGCCCGGCATGGCTGAGGAAGAAACCGAACGCGGCCGACCCGGCCAGATCGACGCTATAGCTGTCCGCCCGAAATGCGATGTCGTCGCCGAACGATGCGGCCACCTCCGGGGCGTCCGCGACGCAGCCGACCCACGCCAGCATCGCGACAAAGAACAACGACTCGCGCTGTTCATCGCTCATCTTCATGTGGCCGGCGAGCTGCGCCGCGATCTGCCAGGACCGAAGAACGTGCTCCATGGGTTGGCCCAGGCCCAGATCCGTGGCAAGCGAGAACGCGGCCAGCAACTCAGCCAGGGTTACGCCGGAATCCCGCTCCGCCAGATCCACAGCCGCAGCCTACAAGTGCCAGGGTGACGAGCCAGTCCTTGCTACGCGGCGCCGGGCGGCTCTGGAGGTCAGAGTGCCACAGCGCTCGCGGCGGCTGCGCTCATGGTGGGCATCGATATCAACGCGTCGTGGCGATGACCAGTGCGGCCGAACCGGCCATCGGTCTGGAGGGCCGTCTGACCGCAGGGACCGCTCTGTTTCGGTCGTTGGCCGACCCGACTCGGCTCCGGATTGTGCAGCGGCTTGCCGGTGGCGAGGCCCGGGTGGTGTACCTGACCAGGGAGCTGGGCATGGTGCAGTCGACCGTCTCCAAGCACTTGGCGTGCCTGCGGGACTGCGGCCTGGTGGACTACCGGGTCGCCGGCCGCCAGTCGTTCTACGCGTTGACTCGTCCCGAGCTGTTGGATCTGTTGCGGGCGGCCGAGAGCGTACTTGCGGCGACCGGGTCGGCGGTGGCGTTGTGCCCCATCTACGGTGAGGGAGCCATGCTGTAATGACGGCGCCGACCCTCGCCTGGCGGCGGCAGGCGCTTAACCGAGCGCGCCATCGCTCGCCGACGCCACTGCCGGCTACAACCTGTTCGAAGGTCTCGTCGCGGTCGGCGCCGGTGCAGCGGCATCCTCGACCGCGTTGATCGCGTTCGGGCTCGACTCGTTCATCGAGGTCTCTAGCGCCCTGGTGGTGATCTGGCAGTTCCGCTCCCGCCTACCCGAGTCGCGCGAGCGCATGGCCTTGCGATTGATCGCGGTGTCGTTCTTTGCGCTGGCCCCCCGTGCTTGTGTGGGCCAAGCGGCGCGTTGGTCGCGAACTCGGGTCGGCCACCGTGGTGGCGGACTCGGCCCAGACCCTGTTGTGTACATACCTGTCCGCGATCCTGCTCGCCGGGCTGTTGCTCAACGCCCCCCTGGGCTGGTCCTGGGCCGACCCATCGCCGGGCTCATCATCGCCGGCGTAGCGGTCCGTGAAGGCATCAAGGCGTGGCGCGGCGACGCGTGCGCATGCGCATGCGCGCCGATGTCCGCCGAACCCGAGGGCGGGCGGCTGCGGCTGTGATCCCGGTTGTACCGACACTTGCTCTACCGCCAAGGAAACACAGTGATGGCCGCCGTTGCGGCGTTGATCCTTCACGCGCCCTGGCTCACCGTCGGATCCGGGTCGCGCGTTCTCGTCCAGCTCCGCCGCACCGGGGACAGCAGCATCCGCAGCGCGATCGCGCATGGCAGCGCCCAACGGTGGGCAAAGCTGCTCTTCGTCGGCGCCTTCGCCGCCGGGGCCGCGGCCCCGATCGCCGAGCCGGCCGGGCTTGGCGCTCTTGCACTGCTCGACAATCCTGCCGTAGGCCCACGGACGTTACGTAACCCAGCAGCGGTGGAGAGTTCTCTGGGTACCTGTCGTGTCGGGCGGTTCGCCGATCGTCTGTAGGTGGGAGGCGTTACACACGCTCCCGCGATGACGAGCCGCTCGCTGGTTTGACCGGCCGATCAGCCTAGGAGATCAGATGACTGCAGCAGCGAAGCCCAACCCGATACCGGATACGTACCGGCGCGTCACCCCGTGCCTCATCGTGCAGGGCGCCGCCAGGGCGATGGACTTCTACGCCGAGGTGTTCGGGGCGACCGAACGTATGCGCTTTCCCGGGCCGGACGGGTCGGTCGCTCATGCGGAGGTCCAGATCGGAGATTCGGTGATCATAGTGGAGGACGAATCGCCGTACCGGGGCACTAAGGCGCCGCCGTCGGGTGGCCTGCCTGGCACGCCGTGCTTCCAGTTCATCTACGTTGACGACGTCGATGCTGTGGTCGCCCTGGCCGTCGAGCACGGCGCCACCTTGCAGCGGGCGCCGGAAACTCAGTTCTACGGCGACCGTGACGGCTACATCGTGGACCCGTTTGGCCACGGATGGACCATCGCATCCCATGTGGAAGACGTGGCGCCCGACGAATTGATGCGACGCATGGCCGATATGCAGGCCTGAGGGCCGTTGACAACGCAACGAGAGGGACGACCGATGAAGTATGTGCTGATGTTCGTGGACACCGAGCAGTTCGCTGCCGACCTGGCCGCCATGGATGAGACCGAGAAGGAGCGGGCCTACGGCCGCGTGTGCGAGTGGTTTGCCGACAACGCCGACAAGATCACCCGCCACACGTACCTGTTGCCACCTGAGACCGCCACCACGGTGCGGATGGAGGGCGGCGATCCGGTCATCACCGACGGTCCGTTTGTGGAAGGCAAGGAGGTCATCAGCGGCTTCGCCGAAATCGACGTGGCCGACCTGGACGAGGCGCTGCGGATGGTCACGTCATGGCCGGCCTGCCCGCTGGTGGAGATCCGTCCCGTCGCCGGATGAGCCGAGCCGCGACCGATGCCGAGCTGGCCCGCGTGGTGCGAGAGCACGCGGGCCGGCTCGCCGCGTCCCTGGTGCGTTTGATCGGGGACTTCGCCGCCGCCGAGGACCTCGTTCAGGACGCGGTGCAGGCCGCGTTGGAGCATTGGCCACACGAGGGCATCCCCGCCAACCCCGATGGATGGCTCTACACGGTGGCCCGGCGGCGCGGCCTGGACGTGCTGCGCCGCGACGCCCGGCATCGCGACAAGCTCGCCCTGATGCAGTGGCCGATCCCGTCGGCACCGGACGACCGACTGCGGCTGATCTTCACCTGCTGCCACCCGGCGCTGCCGCGAGCTGCACAGGTCGCCCTGACCCTCCGAGTCGTTTGCGGCCTGTACCAGCGCCCAGATTGCCAAGGCGTTCCTGGTGCCCGAAACCACGGTGGCCCAACGCATTACCCGGGCCAAGCAGAAGATCGCCAGCGCGGGCATCCCGTACCGCATCCCGGCCGATGACGAACTCGGCGGACGCCTGGCCGAGGTGCTCGCCGTGATCTACCTGCTCTTCAACGAGGCCTACTTGTCCAGCGGCGGGGAACAAGTGGCATCACGCGACCTCGCCGACGACGCCGAGTTCCTCGCCGGCCTGCTCCACACGCTCATGCCCACTGAGCCGGAAGTCATTGGCCTGCTCGCGCTCATCCGACTCCACCGAGCCCGGGCGGTCGCCCGCTTCGACGAACAAGGCGACATCATCCAGCTCTCGGACCAGGACCGGACGCGTTGGGACCACCCCGCGATCGCGGACGCGATCCGGCTCATCACCAAGGCAGCCAGTTTCAAGCGCCCGGCCCGTACCAGCTCCAAGCCGCGATCGTGGCCTGTCACGCCGAGGCACCGACCTGGAACGACACGGACTGGCAGCAGATCGTGCTGCTCTACACGATGCTCGACGGCATCGCTCCGTCTCCGGTGACCAAGCTCCACCGCGCCGTCGCCCTGCGTTACGTCGCCGGTGCGGCCGCGGCCTTAGCCGAGGTCGAGAACCTCACCCCAGTCCTGGACAACTACCACCTGCTGCACGCCACGCGGGCCGAGCTCCTGCGAGACCTCGGCCGGATCGATGAGGCCCGCATCGCAGACCGTCGCGCGCTGCAGCTCACCGCCAACCCGGCCGAACAGGCCGTGCTCCAACGGCGGCTCGCCTGGCGCTAGTCATGGCCCGAAGGGCATGGGAGTGAACCGGTTCTTCGCGCTACCGCGGTTCCCCAGACGGCAACAATGCGAGCCTGAGGGCAGGCTCGCTCCTACGCTTAGGCGAGGCCGGTCCCGCCCGACCGGCTTGAGACTGCCTAGTCATCCGGTGCGTTGACACCGTGACGCCGCACTGCCTGACAGGGCTAGATCCCTACCGACACATCAACGAGCACCGCACGCATGCCCGACCACCTATCGGGCCAGGCTCGGCAAATACGCGGCCAACTCGGCGGTCATGGCCACGCGTCGGCGCCAGTGTGCTGGTCAGCGCCCCTACCCATGCTCTCGCAAGTCCACCCTCCGGAGGCGGGTTCCCCGTCTACCTCCTGCCGCGGGCGACTCTGGCGAGCGCTTAACGCTAATTGCGTGCGAGGCAGAGCAGCTTGGTTGATGAGTTCGTCAAGTCGAGCTCAACGAAGCTGCTCGAGCCCGGGACGTTGCCGCAGAGCTCATCCGCGTCAGCGGCCGTCCTACTGTCGTATACCTTGAGGATCTTCGCGGTCGCCTTGCGATCGGAGCAGTCCACCACGTTCGGAACCGCCGTCCTGGTCGCCGGTCCCGTGGCCAGCTGATCGATGCACATGCCCACGGTGTACGCACCTCCGTTGCCTGCCGAGGAGGCAGAGCCGCCGCTCGTCAGTCGGACGACGCCCCACCACCGACGACCTCGCGGCAGCCGCCCGTCAATCTCCCGAGGAGATAAAGTGCCCGTCTCCCGGAGAGAGGCCGGTTCCCAGTGGCGTTCGGCCAAGGCGGCGGCACGCGGCATGCCTACTGACCAGCCAATACGCTGCTAGGCGCGGGCCGGTGGCGGTCCCACCCCGACCCGCCGAGACCCGGTCAGCCCGGTTGGCTGCGGCAATACGCGGCAAAGGATCAAGGCCCGACCCGCAGTGGGGCGCATCAATGCGCCGGGCGGCCGGCACAGGGTCCCTCGTCCTCGGCTTGGTCGTCCGCCTCCGTCGACCTCGACACCTCCTCGGGAGTGCAAAGCACTTCCTCGATGCGGCGACGGGCACGCATTTATGCGAGCCTCAGCACCCATCACGGGCAGCCACAATCCGTGCCAACACCCATTTTGACCTTCCGGCGGAATCGATGAGGCTTACCGCGATGGCCGGTAGAACCAGATATGGCTGCTGTCACGGATGGACGGGTGGCCGGGTGCTACGCGAGGCTAACCGTCACATCGCGCTGAGCCGATTGCATGAGGCACTCGCTCCGCATTGGTGTCGTCTCGAACGCTACCCAACACGCCATCGGCCCATGCCCGTCAGGCGGAGGTGCAACGAATGATATTCATTGCAGATGATGTCGTCGGCCGCCATGCCAGCGATATCAAGGGCCGTCCGATTGGCCGTGTCACGGCCTTCTACAACTATCCGACCGACCTGGAGGCGCCCTGGGGGGTCGCGGCCGTGACTCGCGGGAACGTCTTCAAAAGATCCACTCACCTCGTCGACTTGCGCGACGCCCAGATCGACGGCGAGGTCCTGGTCGTCTCGTATACGGACGAGAAGATTGATGACGCTCCTCACTACCGGCCCCTGATCGGCCACACATCGGCGCACTATCACGCCGTTGAGGTCCTAAACCACTACCGCGGGCCGCGCCGGCCCGCCTGACGCGCACAACACACCCGTGGTCCTCGTCAGCTAGAAATTCTCGGCCTTCACGCCCGGCAGCCTACTGTCGATGGGATACACGTCGGGAGATGGACGCAGCCGGTAGCGTGTTCCGCTTTAGTGTCAAACTTAGTCCACTTTAGACAGTGGAAGACTTTCTTCGCCTTTCGGCCGGCGGTAACGGGCCGTTATCGGCGGGCTCCGGCGGTCGCCTCTACCTTCGGCCCGGCGCCTCGCCGGCCCGGCGGCGGGCTGAACCAGCTGGCCGAGTACGCACTCACCTCGGTATCGGTCGGCACGGTTTGACTACGCCGTGACCAGGAACCACTCCGGCCCTGCCGACGAGCTGCCACCGTCGAGCTGGCTCTCCCGCCGACCGCATCGTGCTTGGTAGAGCCCCACCCGAGTGTAGGCCGACCGTAGTTGCTAAAGTCTGCAATTCATGGGCACGTCGATGGTGAAGGACGCGGGCAGGGCGAGGGTGAGTCGGCCGCTTTATCAGGCCAAGGCGGACTTTTTCAAGACGCTGGGTCACCCGGCCCGTATTCGCGTTCTCGAGCTGTTGTCGGTGCGCGAGCACGCGGTGAGCGAGTTGCTGCCCGAAGTGGGCGTGGAGGCGACCAGCCTGTCGCAGCAGTTGGCGGTGCTGCGCAGGGCCGGGCTGGTCGCGGCGCGCAAGGACGGCTCGAGCGTGTACTACTCGCTGACGACGCCACGGGTGGCCGACCTGCTCACGGTGGCGCGCGGCATTCTCACCGAGGTGTTGTCCGGACAGGTAGAGCTGCTGGCGGACCTCAGGGCCTCTCCGCCCGTGGCGCCCACTCGACGACGGTCGAGGTAGGTACCGCCAGCCCGCGGTCACCCCGCCTCCTCCCCCGGGTCGGGGTGACCGCCCCGCAGCGAGTTTGAGGATGCTGAGCTTCGAATGATCAAATTGTTCTAGGAAGATCCGTCACACGGGGCGGATGGCCGAGCCCGCAGGGCCGAGCCCACGGGGTCTATCGTGCCCGAAGGCCGCGCGACTGCACGGGTCGGTGCAACTGAGGCACGTGGACGCCGGATCCTGCAACGGCTGTGAGATCGAGATCGGATCCGTGTTCGGGCCGGTGTATGACGCCGAGCGGCACGGAGCGCGTCTGGTGGCGTCACCGCGGCACGCGGACGTGTTGCTGGTGACCGGGCCGGTGACGCGCAACATGGCCGAGCCGCTGCGCCGCACGTTCGAGGCATTGTCCGAACCGCGGATCGTCGTGGCAGTGGGGGACTGCGCCGGTAACCAGGGCGAATTCGTGGGCGCCTACGGGGTCGAGGGTGCGGTCGGCGATGTCGTGCCGGTCGACGTCGAGGTACCCGGCTGCCCCCCAGCGCCGGAGGCGATCGTGGCGGCGTTGCGAGGGCTGACCGGCCGGTGACCTGGTGGGCGGCCTACAGTCGGGCGACTATTCCATCGAGCTTGCCGGAATGGGATCTGCAAGTTATTCGACGATCGCTCCGGTCTGGCGGTGGCGACCGTGCTGGCCGGGCTCGGCGTCCTCGCCGCGGCGGTGACGCCGAGGAGAGCGCGGGCGGCCGTTGTCGGCTTGTGCACCACGGCGGTCGGTGTCGCGGGTGTGGTGGTCGGCGTCGCGGCCGCGTCGGGTGAGGCGTTCGCGGCCAGCTTTCCGCAGCTGCTGCCGCTGGCGGGCGTACATCTCGCCGTCGATGCCTTGGGTGGGCTGTTCGCGGCGGTCGCGGGAGCGGTGATCACGCTCGCCGCGCTGTACGGCATTGGCTATGCCGGGCGGGGCCACGGTCCGAGCGGCCGAGGTGTGCAGGCGGTGCTGCCGGTATTCGCGTGGACGTTGCTGCTGGTGCCATGCGCGGCGAGCGTGTCGACGTTCCTGGCGTTGTGGGAGCTGGTCGCGGTGACCTCGCTGCTGCTGGTCGTCGCCGAGCATCGTGACCGGGCGGAGGTGAGGGAGGCGGGGTGGTGGTACGCGGTGATGACGCAGCTGGGGTTTGTGTCGATCCTGTTGGGCCTGGGCGTGTACGCGGCCGCTGCCGGCGGCGAGTCGTTCGCCGCACTGCGGGCCGCTCACCCGTCACCGGCGCTGTCCGGGTTGGTGTTCGTGTTGGTGTTGGCCGGGTTCGGGGCGAAGGCCGGTCTGGTGCCGCTGCACGTGTGGCTGCCGCGTGCGCATCCGGAGGCACCCAGCCATGTGTCGGCGATGCTGAGCGCGGCCATGGTCAACCTGGGTGTGTACGGCGTGCTGCGGGTCGGGTTCGATCTGCTCGGTGGTGGGGCCCGTTGGTGGTGGCTAGTGGTGCTGGCCGTCGGTAGCATCTCGGCGCTGTACGGGATTCTGCAGGCCGCCGTGGCCACTGATCTCAAGCGGCTGCTGGGGTACTCCACAGTGGAGAATCTCGGGCTGATCTTTGTCGGGGTTGGCGCCGCAGGCATTCTGAGTGCCTCCGCTTCGCCCGGCCTCGCTGGCCTCGCTTTGGCCGCGGCCCTGCTGCATGTGGTCAACCACGCCGGATTCAAGACGTTGCTGTTCGGCGCCGCCGGGTCAGTGCTGCGCGAGACCGGCACGCGCGACCTGGACGCGTTGGGCGGGTTGCGTCCGCGGATGCCTGCCACGACCGTGCTGTTCGCGGTCGGGGCGCTCGGTGCCGCGGCGCTCCCGCCGGGCAACGGGTTCGTCTCCGAGTGGCTGTTGCTGCAGTCGCTGGTGCGGGCGGTGCCTGCCGGCGGTGTGGTGACCGCCGTGGCAATGCCGCTGGCGGTCGCGGTGGTCGCGTTGACAGCAGGGCTAGCCGTGGCCACCTTCGTCAAGGCGCTCGGCGTGGGGTTCTTCGCCCGCCCCCGCAGCGCCGGCGCGTCCGCGGCGGCCGAGTCGCCTCCGAGCATGGTGACGGCGATGGGCCTGGCGGCGTTGGCCTGTCTCGGCCTGGCGCTGGCGCCCGCCCTGCTCGGCCCAGCGCTGTCACGAGCGGTCGGCGCCGCGATACACGTCAAGGCCGACGTGATCGGCGGCCAGGTGACGCTGCGGCTGTCCGGAATCGCGAGCACCCTGTCGCCGGCGCTGATCGCGGCCGCGCTGCTGGCGGCGGTCGTCGCGACGGCCGTCCTGGCGCGGCTCGTGCGAGTACGGGTCGCCCGGCGGCGGGCAGTCGCGCTGTGGGACTGCGGCGACGGCCCGCTCACCGCCCGGATGCAGTACACCGCCACGTCGTTTGCCGAGCCGTTGCAGCGGGTCTTCGACGATGTCCTGGCCCCGCAGATTGACGTCGATGTCACCCCGTACGCCGAGTCCCGGTACCTGGTGGAGCGGGTGGCTTATCAGCGGCGGGCGCCCGACCGGATCGAGCATCGCCTCTATCAACCGATCATCGCCGCCGGGCGCCGCCTGAGCCGACTGGGTCCGGTGCTGGCCAACGGCAGCGTGCACCGCTACCTCGGCTACGGCTTCGTGGGTGTGGTCAGCCTGCTCCTGGTGCTGGCGGTGATCCGATGAGTGCAGTCGCGAGGCTGCGGCCCGGACCACGGCGCACCGTGATCGCCGGGCGACTGGGCGAGGGCAGGCCATGAGCCCGGCCATGGCCGCCACGGCACTCCAGGTCGTCGTGGTTGTCGTCTTCTCCCCGCTGCTGGTGGGCCTGATGCGCCAGGTGAAGGCCCGGCTCGAGGGCCGGGCAGGCGCCGGGATCTCGCAGCCGTGGCGAGACCTGCGGAAGCTCGCCCGCCGCCAGCCGACCACACCCGAGGGCACCGGGTGGGCATTCCGGCTGGCGCCGATGTTGCTTGTGGCCACCTCGTTGGTGGTCGCAGCGGTGGTGCCCTTGCTGACCACGATGTCACCGCTGGATCCGGCGGCGGATCTGTTCGCGGTGGTCGGACTGCTGGCCCTGGGCACGGTCATTCTCGCCCTGGCCGCACTGGACACGGGCACAGCGTTCGGCGGCATGGGCGCGAGCCGGGCGGTGACCATCCTGGCCTTGGTCGAGCCGACGATCCTGGTCGCGGTGTTTGCCCTGTCGGCGCGGGTGGGCTCGACCAACCTTGCCGCGATCGTCACCGCCACCATGCACCAGCCCCTGACGGTGGTATCCCCCGCGAGCCTGCTCGCCGCCGCGGCGCTGCTGGTGGTGATTGTCGCGGAGACTGGTCGGATTCCGGTGGACAATCCGTCCACGCACCTGGAGCTGACGATGATCCATGAGGCGATGGTGCTGGAGTACGCCGGGACCGACCTGGCCTTGATCGAGTTAGCGGCGTCGATGCGCCTGACTGTCCTGCTTGGACTGCTCTCGTCGCTGTTCCTGCCGTGGGGGATCGCGGGCGCCGCTCTGACGGGCCTGCCGATCGCGATCGCCGCGTTCGTCCTCAAGGTCACCGCGTTGGGGGCGGCCCTGGCCGCGGTCGAGGTGTTCCTGGCCAAGCTGCGTCTGTTCCGTGTGCCTGAGCTGCTGGCCGGGTCGTTCGTGCTGGCCCTGCTCGCGGTCGCGACCTCGTTCTTTCTCGCCTGAACACGATGGAGTCGCCCATGCTCGAAGGACCAGCCGGTGAGTGAGACCGTGTACGTCCAGGCGCTGGACCTGGCCGCCGGTGTGTTCCTGTTCGCGGCGGTCGCGATGCTGTGGCGCCGACAGCTTCAGGCGATGATCCGACTGTTCGCCGTGGAGGGCGCGGCGTTGGCCGCGATCGTGGCGATCCTCGGCCTGCACGAGCGCAGCGCCGAGCTGGTCGCTGTCGCCATCGGACTCGGCATTCTTCGGGCGGGGGTCCTTCCACTCCTCGCCCGGCGGGCGTTGGGAGGGGCGGCAGAGGAGCAGCGCGAAACGAGCCCGGCGGTCAACATCGCAACGTCGTTGTTGGCCGCCGCCGGGCTGACGCTGCTCGCGTTCGTGGTGACCCGCCCGCTCGTCGAGTTGGCACCGTCACCAGCGACGGCGATCCTACCGGTCACCATGGCCGTGGTCCTCATTGGACTGTTCGCGCTGGCCACCCGCCGCCGCGCCCTGTCTCAGGTGGTCGGCTTCCTGCTGCTGGACAACGGGATCACCGCGACCGCCTTCCTGGCCTCGGCGGGGGTTCCGCTAATCGTGGAGCTGGGAGTCTCGTTCGACCTGCTGCTGGTGGTGCTGGTGCTGCAACTGCTGACCGTGCGGCTGCGCACCACGTTCGGCACCACCGATGTCGACGAATTGCGGGAGTTGCGCGACTGATGACCACGCTGTTGCTGCTCGCCCCAATCCTGCTGCCGGTGGCCGCGGCCGCCGGGCATGCGCTCGTCGGCTGGCGCTGGGCTACCGCCAGCTTCGGTATAGCCGTCACCGCAGTGGTCCTGGCCGACGCCACGGCGCTGGCCGTGGTAGTCATGCGGGACGGGCCCGTCTCGACCGCGAGCGGGCTCATCCGGGCCGACGCCTTGTCGGTGTGGCTGCTGCTCGTCGTTGCCGCGGTAGCCTTGCTGGCCTGCTGGGCCAGCCCGGCCTACCTCGCCACCGGGCACCGTGGCGAGCGGCGGTCGCGCTGGTACGGGATTCTGCTGCACCTGTTCGTCGCCGCGATGGCGGTGGCGGTGTTGGCCGGCAACCTTGGGGTGCTCTGGGTCGCCGTCGAGGCCACCACGATCGTGACCGCGTTCCTGGTCGGCCATCACCGGACCCGCACCGCACTCGAGGCGGCCTGGAAGTACGTCGTGATCTGCTCGGCGGCGATCGCCATCGCGTTTCTCGGCATCGTGCTGATCTACTACGCGGCGCGCCACGCGAGCCTCGACAGCGGCCAGGCGCTGGACTGGGTCAGCCTGACCGGCCGCGCCGGCGAGCTCGACCCGGCCGTGACCCGCATCGCCGTCGCACTGGCGGTGGTCGGGTTCGGCGCCAAGGCCGGCCTGGTGCCGCTGCACGCGTGGCTGCCCGACGCCCACTCCCAGGCGCCCGCACCGGTCTCCGCGCTCATGTCTGGAGTGCTGCTGTCGGTGGCGTTCTATGCCGTGCTCCGAATCAAGGCCATCGCCGACGTCGCGCTCGGGCCGATGTTCATGCGCACGCTGCTGCTCATCATCGCATTGGCCACGCTGGCGATCGCGGCGATCCTGCTGGTGGGCCAGCGCGACTACAAGCGGATGCTGGCCTATTCCAGCATGGAGCACATGGGACTGATCGCCGTCGGTGCCGCGGTCGGCAGCCGTCTCGCGATCACAGGCGTGCTCTTGCACATGGCCGGACACGGGCTGGCCAAGACGGTCGCGTTCCTCGGTTCCGGGCAGATCCTCAACGACGCTGGCAGCACCGAGATCGAGGCCGCGCGCGGGCTGGCGGTTCGCGCGCCGTTCCTCGCCGCCACGTTCGGTCTGGCGGTAGTCGCCCTGCTCGGCTTCCCACCGGCGGCGTTGTTCGCCAGCGAACTGAGCATCGCCCGCGCCGGCGCCAATGCCGGTCTAGCGTGGGCCATTGCCGCGGCCTTCCTGCTCACTCTGCTCGCGTTCGCAGCGATCGCCGGACGCACCGGACGGATGCTGCTCGGCCCACCACCCGAGCCAGCCTCAAGCAAGAGCGTCCGGCACCGGCCGTCGTTCGCAGCGGCGGCGCCACTGGTCGCGGGCCTGCTCGCCGTCACCGCGCTCGGCATCAGCACCGGACCATTCACGGAACTGCTCACCGCCGCCGCCACCATCGTTGGAGCGCCATGACCGCCGAGGTACTTCCCCCCGTGGCGATGGCATTGTGACCGCCACGCCGCTGCGGCTACCGGATGGCGAAGCCAACGGGCACAACCGGATCGCGGTCGCGACCACCGCCGCCGAACTCCCGGACCACGCCGCGGGACTGATCCGCGAGGGGTACCGGCTTGCGCTCGTCGCGGGCCACGACGACCGCGACGTGTTTCGCGTCGTCTACCTGTTCACCGCCGCAGGCCCGGACCGGAGAGCCGAGCTGCACATTCGCACCGACCGCAATCACGCGCGGTTACCAAGCCTGGCCGGCCTCTCGTTTCCGGCCGGCCGGTTCGAACGCGAACTGCACGACCTGTACGGGATCGTGCCCGACGACCACCCACTCCCCCGCCGCCTCGTACGGCACCCGCACTGGCCCGCCGGCTGGTACCCCATGCGCCACGACGCCGGCCCACCGCCGCCGTTCGGCAACACCGACGCGCCGTACCCGTTCCTCACCGTCGAGGGACCCGGCGTCTACGAGATCCCGGTCGGGCCCGTCCACGCCGGCCTAATCGAGCCCGGACACTTCCGCTTCTCCGTCGTCGGCGAAACCATCCTCAAACTCAAGGCGCGGCTCTGGTACGTCCACAAGGGAATCGAGAAACTCTTCGATGGCCGCCGGCTCGATGAAGCCATCCCGCTTGCGGAGCGGATCTCCGGCGACACCGCGGTGGGACACACCCTGGCCCACTGCGAAGCGGTCGAGGACGCGCTGCATATCGAGGTTCCGGTCGAGGCGAGGCGGGCACGGGCCATCCTGCTCGAACTGGAACGCGTCTATAACCACATCGGCGACATCGGCGCGCTCTGCAACGATGTCGGCCACGCCATCCTGCACGCCCACGCCATGCGGATCAAAGAACAGCTCCTGCGTCTCAACGCCGACACCACTGGCCACCGACTCCTGCGCGGCGGCGTCCACATCGGCGGGTCCTTCATGCGCACTGTCCCCGACCCCGCCGTGCTAGCGACGATCGCCACCGACATCCGCGAGATCGTCAACCTGGCTCTGACCAACAGCCTGGTTGCCGAACGGTTCGCCGGCACCGCCATCCTCACCGCCGAACAGGCTCGCGATCTCGGCACCCTCGGCTACGTCGCCCGCGCCAGCGGAATCGACACCGACGCCCGCCGCGATCACCCCACCGACGTTCTGCAGGACTACGGCCTGGAGCTTGCCGATGTGCTCCCCATACCCGTGCACGTCGGCGGTGACGTGCTCGCTCGATTCCAGCAACGCTCGGCCGAGCTCGACGCATCTTTTGCCCTGCTCGACATGTTGGTCCGGATGGTCTCGCCCGGCCCGACTGGCGGCCATCGCAACACAGACCGCCCGCCGGCGTCCGCCGCGGGCACCTCCGGGGTCGGAATCGTGGAAGGCTGGCGCGGCACCGTCGTTCACCGCGTCGAGATCAACTCCGACTACCGTTTCACCCGATGCAAGATCGTCGACCCATCGTTCCTCAACTGGCCCGCGCTGCCGCTCGCGCTGGCCAACACGATCGTCCCCGACTTCCCGTTGGCCAACAAGAGTTTCAACCTCTCCTACGCTGGCAACGACTTATAACGCTCTTGCTCGCAGGCATCGCCGAACACCAATTCTCGATCATCCTCGGAAAGGTCCTCGTTGCTCGCGGCAAAGTCGTGCGGGTCCGGCGAATCGCCGGTGCCCGCGCTGGGCTTGGTCAGGGCTCCCGAATCAGTGGGTCCTTGTCCTCCGGCCGACCTTTGCGGGAATCACCATCCGGCCCGCGGCCGTGAAGCCATCGGACAGGGCCAGCGGGGCTGCCACCATGTCGGTGAGCAGCACGTCCAGCCGTCGTACGCCGAGACAGCTGCGAGGGCGGCAGGGAGCCGCCACGGCAAATGCACGGCAATAACCCGGCTGTCCGCACGTTTATGCAGTCCAGGGCGTTGGCGGTGGCGGTGCGTCCGGCCCCTCACTTTTGTTGTGCGTCAGCCGGCCGAATCGAAAGAATCAAGCACGGTCATTCATGGGTGGCTTCCGGCTCCGCGTCGTTCCTCGGCTCCGCCGTCAGCTCACGCTCATACGATGGTCGGCGCCGGGACGTTCGCCCGCACCCACTCCACGATGGACTGCATGGTGGCGCCCGGGCCGAAAATCTTCGCGACCCCCATCTGTTCCAGCTCAGGAATGTCGGCGTCCGGAATGATGCCGCCACCGAAGACGACGACGTCGGCCGCGTTGCGTTGGCTCAGCAGGTCGAGCACTCGGCGGAAGAGTGTCATGTGCGCGCCGGACAGAACCGAGAGGCCGACCGCGTCGGCGTCCTCCTGGATGGCGGTCTCCACGATTTGCTCCGGCGTCTGGTGCAGTCCGGTGTAGACAACCTCCATGCCGGCGTCACGCAGCGCCCGGGCCACGACTTTGGCGCCGCGGTCGTGTCCGTCAAGCCCGGGCTTGGCGACGACCACTCTGATCCGTGAGCTCATGACGCCCGACCTTCCGCCCGCCCGATTCGTCCACCTGAACGAACCTTCAGGCCCGAAACGTACCGCGTTCGTCGAATCTCTGTGAAGGCCATCCTCGTCCGGTGGTCACGTACCGACATCGCGGCGCTACCAGAGCCGCCTTGTGACCCGCACGCGACCTTCGCTACCGTGTCGACCAGTGCTCTTCGGACCACATCCGCGCGTCCAGCGCCGTTGTGCCTCGGGAGCACCATAGATCCCGCTTGACCCTCCGGCCTCCGGATTGGGTCCGGCGGGCGTCGCTACGACCAGCGGAGGACGCCTGTGCCGAGGCAGCAACCGGGCAAGACCTACCGGGGCCGACGCCGCCTGCCGAAGCTGCCCAGTCGCCGTTACGCCGGCGTCGTCACCACCGCCTTCATGGGCGCAAGTCTCGTCGCGCTCGCCGCGGGAGCCGTTGTCCCCGACAACCTGACCGGGGGCGGCGGCGGCAACCCGACGGCGCAGAGTCTCTCGGTCCAGGACCGGCTCAACGCGGCTGACATGGCCAACCGCTCAGAGGACCGGTACGGCCCGGCGGTCAGCGTCGGCTCGGACGAGCCCGATGTTTGGCTATTGCCGCTGAAGGTGAAATTCGAGATCACCACCCTCTTCGAGATGCGCTGGGGCACGATGCACTTCGGCGTCGACCTGGCCGCCCCCTACGGCACCCCGTTCTATGCGGCGCACGCCGGTGTGGTGAAGCTGGCCGCGTGGAACGGCGGTTACGGCAACTGCATCGAGATCGATAACGGCAACAACATCATCACCATCTACGGGCACGCCTCAGCGCTCCTGGTCGTCCAGGGCCAACAGGTCAAGGCGGGACAGCAGATCGGTAACGTCGGCAGCACCGGCTTCTCGACGGGCGACCACCTGCATTTCGAGATCACCGTCAACGGCGGCGAGTACGACCCGATGAAGTTCCTGCTTCAGCGTGGGGTCGATATCAAGAACCGCCAGGAGGCCGCGAGCGGCGGCACGGTCATCGGTTAGCCCGTTTGAGGGATTCTCGGGCCTACGAGTTGGGATCTACGTCACATTCCCAGCGCGTCGCCTGCTGACCACGCTTCTCAGATCTTCTCGATTTGGGCGTGCCGGAGCACGATCCACATCACCTGGTCGCCGAAGTCGATCTGCGCCTGGGCCCGGGTGCCTTGGCCCTCGATGGCCTGAACTCGGCCCATTCCCCACCGCTGGTGGTTGACCCGGTCACCGACCGCGAGCTGCGGAACCTCGGCCTTCGCGAGTTCGCTTGCCGTGGTGAGCTTGGATGCATCGATGCCGAGCCGGGAAGCGAGCTCCGCCGCCTTGGGCGTGCCACCGACAAAGTTCGGATTTCGTTCGGTCCGAGCCTCCCGGCGGGCGCCGACACCAGCGCGTTCGCCGGACCAACTGGTGTATGCGGCCTCGGTGCGTTCCCATCGCACGGTCTCGTTGGGCACCTCTTCGAGGAACCGAGAAGGCAGGTTGTGGGCGGCGGCGCCCCAGGCGGACCTGGTGATCGCCCGCGACACGTACAGCCGCTGACGGGCTCGGGTGATTCCGACGTACGCCAGTCGGCGCTCTTCCTCGAGCTCCTGACGGTCAGCCATCGCTCGCTGGTGCGGGAAAATACCCTCCTCGAGTCCGGTCAGAAAGACCACCGGAAACTCGAGGCCCTTCGCCGTGTGCAGCGTCATCAGCGTGACCACGCCGGCGTGGTCGGGATCGTCTGACGGCACCTCGTCCGCGTCGGCGACCAACGAGACCTGCTCCAGGAAACCGGCCAAAGACGGTTGCTCGCCCTCCTGCCCCAGCTCCTCGCCCGACTCCGCGGCGGCCGCGGCGGCCACGGCCGCGATTTGCTCGGTCCGCTCGGTGTATTCGCGGGCGACACTGACGAGTTCCATCAGGTTCTCGACCCGACCCTCGTCCTGGGGGTCGGAGCTTTCCTCCAGCTCGTCGATGTACCCGGTGCGCCGCAGCACCGCCTCGAGTACCTCTTCGGGCGGGGCGACGACGCTCATCTCCCGCAGCTCGTCGATGAGGGCGACGAAATCGGCGACCGCCGGGGCCGCCCGCGGCGGCATGCCCGGGGCTGCCTCGGCCGCGCGCAGCGCCGCTCCGAACGAGACGCGTTCCCGGGACGCGTACGCCTGCAGGGCACCGACGGCTCGATCGCCGATGCCGCGCCGGGGCGTGTTGAGCACGCGCCGGACGCTGACCGTGTCATCGATGTTCGTGATGACCCGCAGGTAGGCCAGCGCGTCCTTGACCTCTTTACGCTCGTAGAACCGAACACCGCCGACCACCTTGTACGGCAGGCCGAGCCGGATGAAGATCTCCTCGAACACCCGCGACTGCGCGTTCGTGCGGTAGAAGATGGCCACGTCGGCCGGCCGCAGGCCAGCATCGCCCAGCCGGTCGATCTCCCGGGCTACCCAGTCCGCCTCCGCATGCTCGTTGTCCGCGACGTACCCGACGATCAGCTCACCGGCGCCCTGGTCACTCCACAGATTCTTCGGCTTGCGATCGGCGTTGCGGACGATCACCGAATTGGCGGCGGTCAGGATCGTCTGGGTCGACCGGTAGTTCTGCTCGAGCAGGATCGTTCGGGCGTCGGGGTAGTCCCGCTCGAACTCCAGAATGTTGCGGATAGTGGCGCCCCGGAACGCGTAGATCGACTGATCCGCGTCACCGACCACGCAGAGCTCGCCGGTCGTGCCAACCAGCTCTTTGACCAGCGTATATTGAGCATGGTTGGTGTCCTGGTACTCATCGACCAGCACATGCCGGAACCGCTGGCGGTAGTTTACGGCCACCTCCGGATGAGACTGGAACATCCGCACCGTAGTCATGATCAGGTCGTCGAAGTCGAGCGACTGCGCCTCGTGCAGTCGCCGCTGGTACAGCTCGTACGCCTCGGCGATCATGCGTTGGTCCGGACCCTTCGCCGCCGCCGCGGCCGCTGCTGGATCGACCAGCTCGTTCTTGAGGTTCGAGACCTCAGCGGCGAGCCGGCGAGCCGGGTAGCGCTTCGGATCCAGATCCAGCTCCCGGCCAACGAGCTGCATGAGCCGTCGTGAGTCGTCGGCATCGTAGATCGAAAACGTCGACTTCAGGCCGGCGTGGCCGTGCTCGGCACGCAGGATCCGTACGCAGGCGGAGTGGAACGTGCTCACCCACATCAGCCGAGCGCGGCGACCCACCAGCGCGGCGACCCGATCCTTCATCTCGCCGGCGGCCTTGTTGGTGAACGTGATCGCGATGATCTCGCCGGGATGCACCTCCCGCGCCGCGAGTAGGTAGGCGATGCGGTTGGTCAGCACCCGCGTTTTTCCCGAGCCGGCGCCCGCGACGATCAGCAACGGGGTACCGAAGTGGGTGACCGCCGCTCGCTGTGCGTCGTTGAGACCAGCAAGCAACTGGTTCGGGTCTGGCCCGGCCGGCGGCGCCGACGGAGCGGACGACGCCGCGAGCGGCGCGGACGGGACCTCAAACAAGGACTGCATCGCACGGCGAGTCTATGCCGGCACACCGACAACAGCCCGATCGCGCCACCCCGCGGGTCATCAGCTGACTGACGCACCGTTCCCGAGTTGTCATGTCTTGCTCACCCCGGTCGAGGCGGATTACGGCAGGCTATAGCCATATCGACATGCGGCAGAACCTCAGACTTTGGAGGAGGCAGAACCGTGAATGATTCGCAATGGCGGCGAATCGGACGGACTTTCGCCGTACCCGCGCTCATCGTCGCGGTCGTGGCGCTCACCCCACTGACTCGACCCTCAGCGGGGCCTAGCCTCGACGCCCGGTGGACGCCGATGAGCCCGGTCAGCGTCGCGTTCGACAACGACGACCATGACTCGACGGTCACCGGCAGCGTGCTGGCGTTCAACGACTTCCACGGCAACATCGACCCGCCCACCGGTAGCGGCGGTGTGGTCAACGGCGTGCCCTCGGGCGGTGGCGAATACCTGGCTTACTGGGTGAAGAAGCTACGCGCCGAGCAGGCCGCGGTCTCCGACAAGGTGATCACCGTGTCCGCGGGCGACAACGTGGGCGCGAGCCCGCTGGTAAGTGCGGCCTTCCACGACGAGCCGGCCATCGAGACCCTCAACTCGCTGGGAACCGACCTCAGCTCGGTGGGCAACCACGAGTTCGACGAGGGAGTCACCGAACTGCGACGGCTCCAGTTGGGTGGCTGCCATCCGGTCGACGGGTGTCAAGACGGCGACGGCTTCGCCGGTGCGCAGTTCCCGTACCTCGCCGCCAACGTGACCGACAAGCAGACGAAGCTGCCGATCCTGCTGCCCTTCTGGATCGAGTTCATCAAGGGCGTGCCCGTGGCATTCGTCGGCATGACGCTCGAGGCGACACCGACGATCGTCAACCCCGCCGGAATCACCACGGTTGACTTCCGCGATGAGGTCGAGACCGCCAACTTCTACGCCAAGCTGCTGAACGTCATCGGCATCCGGTCGCTGGTCCTCGTCGTCCACGAGGGTGGTCAGCAGAACCCACTGAGCTCCGACCCGTCCACGTGCGCCAGCTTCGCCGGTGTGATCACGCCGATCGTGGCCGGCCTGAACCCGAACTACGGCGTGGTCGTCTCCGGCCACACGCACCAGTGGTACAGCTGCGCTCTGCCAAACTCGTCCGGCGCCAACAGCGTCGTCACGAGCGCCGGATCGTTCGGTCGACTGGTCACCAAGATCAACATGACCATCGACCGCAACACCCGCAAGTTCGTCTCGGCCTCCGCACAGAACCAGATCGTCGAGAACGGCGTCCCGAACGGAACCGGCGGCTGGCAGACCAACCCGGACGGGTCCTTCGTCCGCGACCCGGCCAAGGTCGATCCCGACGCCAAGGTGATCGCCGACAAGTACCGCACGGCGGTCGCGCCGCTGGCGAACAAGGTTGTCGGCGCAATCACGGCAACCATCACCCGGACGGCGGTCGCCAGCGGCGAGAGCCCACTCGGCGACGTTATCGCTGACGGCATGCTGGCGCGCACGGCCGGCGACGCTCAGATCGCGATCATGAATCCGGGCGGGATCCGGGCCGACCTGGTGTTCAACCAGTCGTCCGGGGGTGAGGCGCCGGGGCAGGTGACCTTCGGCGAGGCGTTCACGGTGCAGCCCTTCAACAACCTGGTCGCCACCGTGTCGCTCACAGGTGCCCAGCTCAAAGCGGTACTCGAGCAACAGTTCGTCGGCGGTGGCACGCCGGCGCAGACCGTGCAACGGATCCTCCAGATCTCGGCCGGATTCAGCTTTACGTACAACCCCGGCCTCCCAGCGAACAACCGGATCACGGCGATGTCGCTGGGCGGCGTGGCTATCGATCCGGCAGCGACGTACCGGGTGGCGATGAATGACTTCCTCGCCAACGGCGGCGACGGCTTCGTGCTGCTCACCGGCGGCACGAACCGGGTCACCTCGCCCGGATTCGACGTGGACGCGCTCGTTGCCTACCTCGGTGGGCCGACTGCCCCGATCGCTCCTGGTCCGGCCAACCGGATCATCAGGGTCACGTCTCCATGACGATGTTCCCAACCAAGGTCTTCGTGCTTGCGCCGGCACGGCGTCATGGCATACTCGACGGCGTGCGGCACGCGACACGATTTTTCTACTACGGCACCGGGAGTCCGGCAGCCGTAGGTCGCGCCTGATCACAAAGACCTGCGAAATGCCCCGGGCTCCCCGAGCCCGGGGCATTTTCGTGCTCCGTGGTTCGACCCGGATCAACCAACAGAACCCGACCAACCAAGGAGCACCCGATGAACGGCACGACCCTCCAGCAAACCAACGAAGGACTCCAGCAAACCAACGAAGGACTCCACCAAACCAACGAAGGACTCCAGCAAACCACCACCGGCGTCCCCACCGCCGCCGAGAACGCCAGCGCCGACGAGCACATCGCGGGCCTGCGACGACGTCTGGATGAGATCGATCAAAAGATCATCGAACTGTGGCAGGAACGGGCGGCGATCTCGCATGAGGTCGGGGTGACCCGCGTCGCCGCCGGTGGAACTCGGCTCGTACTCGCCCGCGAGCAAGAGATTCTCGCCCGGTTCCGGGACGCGCTCGGTGCCGACGGCACGCAGCTGGCTCTGCTGATCCTTCGCGCCGGTCGCGGAAAACTGGTCTAGCACGTGGGCTTTCCGCCGTCCGCCCCGCCGCTCACGGACGTGAAGCGGGTGCTCGGAGTCTTCGCGCATCCCGACGACGCCGAGTTCGGCGCCGGGGGCACCCTGGCTCGGTGGGTCTTCGACGGGCTGGACGTGTCGTACGTGATCGTCACACGTGGCGACGCCGGTGGTTTCGACGACACCCCACGGGACCAAATGCCCGGGCTGCGGGAAGCCGAACAGAGGGCCGCCGCGGCCGAGCTCGGGGTGCATGACGTGACGTTTCTCGACGGCTACTTCGACGGGCGGCTGACGCCCACGATCGAGCTTCGTCGCGACATCTCCCGGACGATCCGGCGGTTCCGCCCAGATCGGGTGCTGACCAATTCGCCACTACGCCGGTGGGAACGCATCGCCGGGCCGAGTCACCCCGACCACCTGGCCGTCGGCGAGGCGACGACGTGCGCGGTCTATCCCGACGCCCGCAACCCGTTCGCCTTTCCCGAGTTAGCCGCCGAAGGTTATGAGCCCTGGGTGGTGCGGGAGGTCTGGTACCAGTCCGGCCCCAGTCCTGATCACGTGATCGACGTGACGGCAACGTTCCCCGACAAGCTGCGGGCACTCCACCGGCATGCGACCCAGACCAGTCATGTAGACATCGAAGCGTTCCTGCACGAGCGAATGGCAATGGTGGCAAGGGATGCTGGCCTGCCCGACGGCCGCCTCGCCGAAGCCTTCACCATCATCCGCACGGAGTGATCTTGCGCTCGCTCCGCTCGCGCGGGCCGCGGCGGCAAGGTTCTAGACCAACCGACGGTCGGCGGCCCAGCGGGACAGTTCGTAGCGGTTGGACATCTGCAGCTTCCGGAGCACATTCGAGACGTGGGTCTCCACGGTCTTGATGGAGATATAGAGCTCCTTCGCGATCTCCTTGTACGCATACCCCCGCGCCAGCAGCCGCAACACCTCCCGCTCGCGGTTGGTGAGCTGGTCGAGCTCGGGATCGGCCACCGGTACGTCCGGCCGGGCCGCGAACGCGTCGAGCACGAACCCGGCCAGTCGTGGACTGAACACGGCGTCCCCGTCGGCCACCCGCCGTACCGCTTCGGCCAGCTGCTCGGGCGAGATGGTCTTCGTGACATAGCCTCGGGCTCCGGCCCGGATCAGCCCGATCACATCCTCGGCGGAGTCGGAGACCGACAGCGCCAGGAACTTGACGTTCGGCTGGGCTCGGCGCAGCGCCTCGAGCACCGCGCGCCCGCCGCCGTCGGGCATGTGGACGTCCAACAGCACAACATCGGGCCTCAGGGCGGTGATCGAGGCCACGGCGTCGGCGACCGTACCGGCCTCACCAACGACGTCGACGAACGCACCTAGCTCCGCGCGTACTCCGGCGCGGAACATGGCGTGGTCATCGACCAGGAACACCCGCAGGCTCCGCGGTACCTCGATGGCCTCGGCCACTGGCTCAGACATGTCAATCCCTTCCAACGGGCCCCGATACCGAACCGGTCGCGGGACGTCGAACCCGTGGCATCGTCAGCTCGACCTCGGTGCCCTCGCCGGGACTCGACCGGACTTCGGCGCCGCCACCGTGACGCTGCATCCGCCCGATGATGGACCCGCGCACACCGTGCCGATCATCGTCCACTTCGGACAGGTCGAAACCGGCGCCCCGGTCGCGCACGAATACCGTCAGCTGATCGTCTTCGGCCTCAGCGTAGAGCGAGACCGTGCCCACCTTGGCGTGGCGGGCCGCGTTCACCAGCGCTTCCCGGGTCGCCGCGACGAGAGCCGCCACCCGATCGTCGTGGTCGGCGTCGCCGACAACGACGGTCTCCACGCTGATGCCGTACGTGTCCTCGACCTCGGCGGCGGCCTGTTCCAACGCGGCCGCGAACCGCTCGCTCGGTGAGCCGGACGGCTTGTACAGCCATCCGCGAAGGGTGCGTTCCTGGCCACGGGCCAGACGCAGGACGCTTGTCGCGTCGCCGGCATTGCGCTGGATCAACGCGAGCGTGTGCAGTACCTGGTCATGGACCACGGCGGCCACCTCCGCCCGCTCCTGCTGTCGGATGCGAGCCACGCGTTCCTCGCGAAGCTGGCCCACGATCCGCCACAGCACCGGAGCCATCGCCACCACCAGTCCGGCGAGCGCCAGCAGGGCGTAGAGCATCCCGAGCAGCGTCGCGCTCAGATTCTGTTCACCCGGCGCGAAGAACCCCAGAATGCCGACGATGCCGATGACGACCAGGACGCCACCGCCGATCACCCGTAGGAAGAACCAACGGCGGTCGGCGACCGGCTCCTCCTCGACCGGTGCAGTGACGACCGGCGCGGCAACGGGGGTCTCCTCCGTCGCTTCCGTCTGCGCGCGTCGGCGCCGCTGGGGATCGGCCTGATGCCAGATGATTCCCGCGCCGAAGGCGACCACGGCCGCGAGTGCCACAAACCCCGAGTCGATCGTGAAGAAATGCAGCTGCGCCTGCAGGATGATCACGCCGAGCGCCAACGCCCCCAGCGCCAGCCGTTGCAAGGATCCAGAGCGGCGCGGTGCCGCCGCCTCGGCTTCGGTCGGGCGCGGCTTGACCGGAAGTACCGCCCAGAACGCCACATAGAGCAGGGCGCCGAGGCCGTTGGCGACGAGCAGCGCGACAAACACAACTCGCACGACGACGGTCGAAACGCGAAGGTGTTCAGCCAGACCAGCCGCGACGCCGGCGATCATCTTGTCGTCGCGGTTGCGGTAGAGCCGCCGGTACGGTTGCGGTGCCGCAGTGGCACCGACCGCGGCCACCGGGGCCGGCCGTCGCTTGCGCATGAAGCAGGGTGTCCGATTCGGGTCAGAGGTTCTGGTCTGCCGATCGTCACACGAGCGCGGCCGGCCCGACCAGGGGAACACCCCGGATGTCCCAGCCGGGCAATCCCAGGGTCGGCTCAGGGTCCGCACCCGAGGTACCTCGGGTGCGGCTCGGGCCACCATCGAGAACATGACCGACGACCGTCCTCCGCAGCCCTCAACGGGGCCTATGGACACGCCCGCCTGGGCCACTGGCGCCGCCGGGCCAGGCGACCCCGGACCGGCCATGTCCGATCCCGGTACGGCTGAGACTGGTACGGCTAGGCCCAGTACAACTGGGCCCGGTACGGCTGGGCCTGGTACGGCTGGGCCTGGTACGGCTGGGCCCGCCACTGGTCCGGAGCCGCCTCCGCTGACCGCGTTCGCGTGGCGCAGCGGGCTCGTCCGCCCCGTCCAGGGACGGGTCTTCGCTGGCGTCTGCGGCGCGTTCGCCCGGGCCACCAACACCGACCCGGTTCTGTGGCGGGTCGTCCTCGCGGTGCTCACGATCTTCGGCGGCATCGGTGCCCTTATCTACCTGATCGCCTGGCTCGTGCTGCCCGCCGACGGCGACTCCGCGTCTCCGATCGAGGCCTTGGCCGGACGGGGGCAGTCGCGCACGTCGACCATCCGCACCATCATCGGCACGGTCATTGTGGTGATCGCGCTCGCGGGCTACGTTTCCGAGCCGTTCCGGGCCACCCCACTGATCGCGATGGTGCTGCTCGGCGCGATCCTGCTACTCCTGCTGCGAGACCGCGGCCGGGCCCGGCCAGCCTGGTCCGGCACCGGACAGCCGGCGGCGTTCGCCGCGACGTCGACCTACCCGGCGGCATCGCCGTATCCGGCGGCACCGGGCGTCGCACCCACACCTGCGGGGACTCCGCCCGTACCGCCGCCGCCGTTCGCCCCGTACGGACCGTTCGTCACGCCACCGCCCCCGCCGCCAGCGGCGCCGCCCACCTTCGGCCCGTCGGCGCCCAAGCCTCCCAAGCCGCGCTCACGGCTGGGTCTGCTGACCTTCTCCGTGATGCTGCTGGTGCTCGGTGGCCTCGCCATCGCCAACCTTGCCGGCGCTCACGTCGTGCCCGTCGCATTCGTCGCCGCCGCGCTCACCGTGGTTGGACTGGGGCTCGTTGTGGGCGCCTGGATTGGCCGGTCGTACTGGCTCATCCCGCTGGGTCTGGTGCTCGCGCTGGCGCTCGGCGGTGGGACCGTGGCCAACAACACGCACTCGTCCTGGCCGTGGTTCCGGGTTGGCGATGTGACCTGGGCGCCGGCCACCGTCAGCGCGATCCGGGATAGTTATCGGCACAACGCCGGCGACGGCACCCTTGATCTGTCCGATGTGGACTTCAGCGATACCAGCAAGACGGTCAACGTGACCGTCCAGGTGGACCTTGGAAGTCTACGAATCATCGTGCCGTCCGATGTGGACACGACCGTCGAGGCCACTGTGGACCTCGGTAACGCCAAGGTCTTCAACGAGACCTGGGACGGCGTCGGCTCCGAGACGCGCACGGTCACCGATCTCGGCGACGATGGCGCTGGCGGCGGAAGTATTCACATCAGGGCCATCGTCCACGCGGGTGACCTGGAGGTCCACCGATGAAATCACATCGCACCGACGTGGTGTCTCTCCTGTTTGGACTGTTGTTCGTGGCGCTCGCGGGCTGGTGGGCAGCCTCGTACTACCTCAACTGGGTGCTCGACTGGCAGGTGCCTCATCTGGGCTGGTTCGCTGCGGGAGTACTGATCCTGCTTGGCCTGCTCGGCGTCGCGGCGAGCTTGCGCCGGGATCGACAGGAACCGTTGCCCGTCGAGGGCGACCACACATGGTCTGACACGAGCGCCGACGTCGAATCCGCCCAGCCGAGCTTTGAGCGGTCCGATCCCACCGCCGACCTCGGTCCGCCCCCAGAACGCGAGTGATCCCGACCGGCGCCGGCCATGTCCCACCCGGACGTGGCCGGCGCCGCTGCGCCTATGCTGACGCAAGCAGACGCGAGCGCGAGGAGCGAGCGCCAGCGAGCCCCGCAGTCGCGAGCAAACGCAAACTCCGCCAAGGGAGGAGCCGCTCATGTCCGAGAATTTGTCGGCTGTCGCAGAACGTCTTTTCGAGACCCGGGTCTCGCCGACGGCGGCCGCCGCGATCACCTCGGACTTCACGCGACACCCCGGACCAAAGCACGGCCTCGTCGTGGGCGCCGGCCCCCAGTCGCCGGTACTCACTGCCGCGATCGACGCGCTCGCGCCGGATGACAGCCTCACGGTCGTCGCGGGTGCCGCGACCGAAGACGTCCGGCATCAGATCCGGCTTTCCGGCGCATGGGTGGAGCAGCGGGTGCGCGTGGCGGAAACCCTCGCCGAGGCGGACCCGGCCGATGCCGTGATGGTGGCCGAACCGATGACGGGCAGCGCGGACGACACACGGGCCGAACTCGAGAGCCTAGTCAAGAACCTCAACCCGGGCGGTGTCGTGAGCGTGTCCGTCGCCGCGGCGCCGTTCCTGGCCGGCGGGGCAGGCGAGGAACTCGGCCGCCAAGGCACGCTGTTCGGCGTGGGTACCGACCTGGTGCTCCGGAGCATGCCGCCGCTGAAGGTCTACCGGCTGCGCTATACGCCGGCCGAAACGGGGTTGGCCGAACGCCTCGCGCCGCTCGCCCGCACCAGCAGCATCCGGCTCACGTCGGACATGAACATCGACTCCAATGGTGTCGTCGCCGCGGCGATCTGCCTGGGCGCCGCCGTGGTCGCGCGCCGGCTGCGCCCGCGCTCGCGACTGTGGCTGCTGCCGGCGTTGGCCGCGGGCCCCGTCGCGGCGTTCTTCCGCGACCCGACGCGGGAGGTGCCCACCGACCCGGCCGCGATCGTCGCCGCCAGCGACGGCAAGGTGCTCTCGGTCGAGCACACCCGCGACGACCGGCTCGGCGGCGAGGAGTTCCTGCGGATTGCGGTCTTCCTGTCCGTGCTCGATGTGCACGTGAACCGTTCCCCGTGGCCGGTCGGGTCGTGGACCACTTCGTCGTCGACGGAGGGTTCGCGGCGGCGATGAAGCCGGAGGCGGAGCACAACGTGGCCGCGTATACGGTGCTCGATACCACCCACGGCACCGTGGCCGTGGCGCAGCGGACCGGCCTGATCGCGCGGCGCATCGTGCACCGCGCGCCCGTGGGGTCGTTGCTGGCCAAGGGCGAACGGTTCGGGCTGATCCGCTTCGGATCTCGCACTGACGTCTACCTGCCGGTGGATCGGGCGACGGCCCAAGTGGCACCCGGCGACCGAGTCACCGGCGGCGAAACCGTCATCGCCCGCTGGTCTTGACTCAGCGGTCGCCCCTAACTCGGCAACGCGACCTGGCCCACGGTGCCGCTTCGACGCGCCACGGCCTAGTCCGCGGCCAGCCCCTCCGTCGCGGTCCGACCGGCGTCGGTCGTCCGACGAAGGAAGTCCGCCAGCACCGCGAGCTCGTGGTCGGCGTAGCCACCACAGATGTCGTCCAGCGAGGAATTCATCCCCGCATACAGCTTGAAGATCTCTGCACCCCGGTCGCGCAGCGCCGTAATCGTCACCGCCCGGCGGTCAGTCGCGTCAGGGTCGCGCTGGCGGGTGATCCAGCCCGCGTGCTGGAGCCGGTCCAGAATGCCGGTCATTGTGGCCGGATGCAGCCCAGTGCGTCGCGCCAGCACGCTGGGATTGAGGGGACCCTCTCGGCTGATGAGGTCGAGGCAGTCGAGATCCACGTCGCGCAGCTCGAGCCTGGCGCCGACCTGGTGGTTCAGGAGCGAGACCTGATTCGTCAGCTCGCGCAATGACTCTTTGATGGCCGCCGTAAGGCGCCGCCGTTCACGAGATGATATGGGATTCATATGATATGCTTTCCATGTTATACGACACCCAGAGAACAGCCTAGCGGGAGGACGTCATGAAGCTAGCCATTGTCGCTGCGACCGGCCGAATCGGGCGCGTCATTGTCAAGCTGGCCGCGGCGGCCGGACACGAGGTCACCGCGGCCGTGCGGACACCGTCGAAGCTCCCGTCCGGTGTGGACGGTGTGCGGGTCGATCTCGCCGCCCCGGATCCGGCCGCCCTCGAGTCCGCCATTGCCGGCCGTGACGCGGTGATCTCGGCGGTCGGACCCCGCGGCCTAGCCGACATCGGAATCGTCGCCCCCGGTACTCGCGCGATCATTGCTGCCATGGAGGCGACCGGCGTACGCCGGATCGTCGCTGTCAGTGCCGCGCCGACGAGCACCGTAGCGGTGCCCGGGCGCCGGCCCAACCCACCCAAGCACGATCCCGGGGATGGGCCGGTCATGCGGTACGTGCTTGCCCCCGTGGTCGGTCGCATCCTGCGCCGGCACTACCTCGATCTCGCGATCATGGAGGAAGACCTTCGCGCGAGCGGTCTGGAGTGGACGGTGGTCCGGCCACCGCTGCTGACCGACAAGCCACCCACCGGCCGGTATCGGCGGGCATACGGACGCAACATCCGGGGAGGCTTCTCCGTCCCCCGCGGCGATGTGGCCGACCTCATGCTGCGCGTGCTCGACGAGCCGGAGTCCATCGGCCAGTACGTGGGTTTGGCGACCTAAGCTCGGTTGGCCCAGCAGTTCGGAAGACCAAGCCCTCGGATGAACGATCAGTTGGCCAGGGCACGGCTGGCCGGTCGGGCACCGCGGCCGCGGCGATAGAGCCACAACAGTGGCCCGCTGGCCAGGTAGCCACCCACGATCGCGACGAACGTACCGGGGACGCTGATCATGGCGCAGATCGCCGGAACCACCCACACCCACAGCGGCAGGCGGAGCACTCGGGACAGCTTCACGTACGGGAACGAGCTGACCATCGCGAGCGCGTAGACGGCGACGAAGGCGATCTGCAGGCTGGCCGGCAGCGCATGCGGGCCAACCAGGATGTTCAGCGCCAGCACGGCGGCGACCATGGTCGTCGGCACGCCGCAGAAATACGTGCCGTCCTTCGGCGAAACGTTGAACCGAGCCAGCCGGATAGCCGCGCACACGGCGATCAGGGCGCACACGGGAGCCGCCGCGACCGGACTCGCCCCCAACGACACGAGCCATTGGAAGACCACGATTCCGGTAGCCACCCCGAACGAACTCAGGTCGGCCAACGAGTCCAGTTGGGCGCCGAACGGGCTCGACACGTTGAACTTGCGGGCCAGACCGCCGTCGAAGCCGTCGAGGACGACGCAGGCGAGCAGCGCCACCGCGGCCAGCTGAAGATTGGTCGGGCCGCCCGAGATGGCCAGGAAAATGGCGATCATGCCCATCAGCAGGCTGCCGACGGTGCAGCCATTGGCGATTGCGAACTTCACCCGGCGGGCCCGGGTACGGTCGCCCGGAAGCAGCGGGATGGTCTGGCCCTGGGACGGGAGGCGGGTTGGCCCCACGGCGGGACTGACGGGAGCCAACTGCTCGAGTTCGGCCGCCAGTTCGGCGGTCATGCCGGAGGCGGGGGCGAGCAGCTCGTGCCCGCCGCCGCGACGTGACCATCGCCGGTCGCGACGCTCGCCGCTGTCGGGGCCGGTCACAACGATCGGCATGCCGCGCTCGCGCCGTCCGGTGACCCGCGCGATGACCTGAGTGGCGCGTGATCCGCTGCGCCGCAGACGGGCCCAGCGGCGCCCGGCGGGACGGGGGGTGTCCAGACTCCGGCGCCTACGCCAGACTCTCGCCACGCTCAACCTCCTGAAGGAACGTTCCGGACCCGACCTTGCCGTCAGATGACGCGCGGGTGGCGAGCGGGTGACCGGTGTGGCGACTACACGATCGCACACGGCTGCACCGTTGGCGATGGTTCAAATCGCTGGACTTTTTGGGTGAAACTGGACGGCACCGCGTCATACTCACCCACTCTTCTTGCTACCCGGAGTAACCGAGGAGCGCATCCATTGTGGCCGACAACCGCCCAAACGTGAACTCTGTGTGTCTGGGCACACGTCATCTCGCGGCGCGGCTCACCATTTCCGAAGCAACTTCGGTCAGCGACAGCTCCCGGGCGAGCTCGGCCGAGAACCATGCCGCCGCCGCCGTCGAGCCGCCGCCGTCGAGGACGGTCGGCGTGGACGGCTCCGCAACCCGTACGTCATAGATCACCCGTACGCCGTGCCAATCCATGGCCACCCTTTCCGGACCGCGGATGCTCGGTTGGTGTCGATGCGACACACTCACCAGCGGACCGATCTCGCCGTGCTGACCCGTCTCCTCCATGATCTCGCGCAGCAGGCCGGCCTCGGCCGTCTCGCCGAAGTCCGTTCCGCCGCCGGGAAGGTGCCACCGCCCGGCTCCCGGGTAGCCGTTCGCGATCAGCGTCAGCAGGATGTTTCCAGCCGGGTCGATAGCGCAACCGTAGGCGGCGAAGCGCTGCCGCCGGGTGTCCGAGGTCCCCGGGACGGCGGCCCAGGACACGCGTCGCCCGGGTCGCGGTTGTGCGGTCGGTGCCGTGCGCCCGAGAGCGACGCCGGCCACATCCGTCAGCCGCAGGCCGCTGAGTACGTCCGGCACCGCCCACATCCCACCGGCACCGGGTTCGGAGAGCGGAGGTTGAGCCCGTACCTCAAAAACAATCTTGTCGCGATGCGACCAAGCGCGACCATACCGGTGAATCTCGGTCACGACCTCGAGCGCGCGCGTCACGGTCACGGTCTGGCCCATCTGGTCCGCGACGCGTCGCACGACGGCCAGGGCCGGGTGCTCGCCATGTCGAACCTCGCCACCGGGTAGAGTCCATCGATCGTCGTCAGCCGGCACCAGAAGAGTGCGGCCCGATCCGTCGCGGCACAGCGCGCACGCGTCGATCCCCCGCTCATATCTCATGACGTCGATCTGTCCTTATGACCGGTGCCCGCTCTGGACCAGGGCCTCGCTGGTCACCTCGGTCACCGGCAGGTTCACGAGATCGGCCGGGCCGAACCACCGGGCGTCCGCCGTCGAGCCACCCGCGTCGAGCACTCGCGGACGGGTGGGCGCATCGACCATCACGTGATAGAACGCCCGTACCCCGTGCCAGTCGATCGGGTATCCCTCCGGCCCGAGCGACGCGGGATCCCGATGGCTCGCGACACCCAGCAGGGCGAGCAGGCGACCCCGTTGACCGGTCTCCTCCACGATCTCCCGGATGACCGCCGCACCAGGCTGCTCGCCGTAGTCTGTCCCGCCGCCCGGCAGGTGCCAGTGACCCCCACCGGGGTACCCGTCCGAGATTCGGGTCAGCAGCAATCGCCCGCGCGGGTCGTTGGCGACCGCGTACGCGGCGAACCGCTGCGCCCGGTGCAAGCCGTCCGGACCCGGCACGGCATGGAACGAGGGCAGGTCGCCTGGGTCATCGGGTCGCTCATTCCCGGTCACCGGCAGGCCAAGCGCCGTCGCCGTGAACGGGCGCAGGGGCAGCGCCGCCGCCTCGTCGTCACACACGAACCGGGCGAGATCGGTTGGTTGGCCGATCCGGTCGCGCAGCGACCCGCCGCGGAGACTGACCTCATAAATGAGGCGGTCGGTGTGGATCGCCACTCCGCGCGCCGTCACCGCCCGAAGATCCGCCTGTACGTCGAGAAGCCTCGCGACCGAGACCGACAGCCCTGTCTCGGCGGCGGTCTCGCGCACCACGGTCTCGATCGGTGGCTCCCCGTGGTCGACAGCTCCACCCGGAAGCGACCACACGCCCGGTGTGCTCGATTGGGGTGACGCCCGGACCAGCAGCGTCCGCCCGTCCTGATCGGCACACACGCCGTAGGCGGCGATCCGCCGGATCGGCTGGAGCGCGGTGGCCACGAGGAAAGTCTGCTGCAAATCCGACAGTCGCCGCGCAGCACTGTCAGATGCAAGACAGGCGCACCGGTACGGCCGACCACCCGCTCAGGTCTCGCGAGTCAATCTCGCGAGCGCGTTGTAGCGCTGGCGCTGGTCATCGGCTGAAGAGATCGAAAATGGTGATCATTCCGGGGCCGAGGACGACGATGAATACCGCCGGGAAGAGGCAGAAGATCAACGGAAAGAGGATCTTGACGGGTACCTTCTGTGCCCGCTCTTCGGCGTGCTGACGGCGCCGGATCCGCATCTCCTTTGCCTGCTCGCGAAGCACGTTGGCGATCGGCACTCCCAGTTCGGTCGCCTGCACCACGATCGCGCAGAAGGCGCGCAGCTCGGTGACGTCCGTGCGCTGACCCAACGCCCGAAGCGCGTCGACCCGGGAGCGGCCGATCTGCATCTCCTGCAGTACGCGGGCGAACTCACCGGCCAAGGGGCCGCGCCCGTACCGGGTAACCTGGGCCAGCGCCGCGTCGAAGCCGAGACCTGCCTCAACCGATACCGTCAACGTGTCCATGATGTCGGGCAACGTGTGTCGAATCTTCTCCTGGCGCCTCGCCGACAGGTCGAAAAGAACGACGTCGGGCACGAAGAATCCCAACAGCGCGCCCAGTAGGCCGCCGATCAGCGCTCCGGGTAGGCGACCGATCGCGAACCCGAGTAACACGCCGAGCGCGCCGGCCGAGATCAGCCCGAGCCCCTTGATTTCGAAGACCCGATCAACTGTCCAATGTGGAGGATTGCCGGCGTAGTCCAAGCGGCGGCGGATGCCGGCGAGCGCCGCTCCTGGGGTCGCCACCCGGCCGAGCTGGGCGATCCGGTTACCGAAGGGCGTGGAGCCCCGGTCGCCGTCCTCGGCTGTGGTGGCGCCGTAGACGGAGTCGATGGTGTGCAGGTTGCGACTGACGCCCACCCGGCCCACGGTGGCGACCACGACGTTGGTCACGACAATGGCCACACCGACGAAGAAGGCGACCACGGAGCCAACGACGAGAGCGACGGTCAAAAGGTCCACTTAGGCCTCCACCCTGATGACTCGAGCCATCCAGACGATGCCCACGACGAACAGGATTGAGCCGCCGACCAGCATGACGAGCCCGCGCGGATCCGTGAACAGCGGCATGAGGTAGGACCGCCGGTACACGGCCATAAAGCCGCCCACGACGAGCGGTACACAGATCAGCACCCACGCCGAGAGCCGACCCTCGGCCGACAGCGACCGTACGTGTCGGCGCAGGCGCGCACGCTCCCGCATGGTGTCCACAGTGGTCTGAAGAACCTCGGCCAGGTTGCCACCGACCTCACGCTGGATCCGGACCGCGATGACCGCCCAGCCGAGGTCCTCGCTCCGAGTCCGCTGGGCCAGGCGGTCGAGCGCATCGGAGAGGTCCGCGCCGAGGCGATGCTCGGCCACGGCCCGACCGAACTCGGCCGCGAGGGGTTCGGGAGCCTCACGGACCAGCGACTCCAGCGCTTGGTTCAAAGAGAAGCCCGACCGCAACGAGCCGATGACGAGCTGCAGGCCGTCGGGTAGCTGCTCGGCGAACTGACGCGACCGGCGGGCGATCCGCGCCGACTGGTAGATCACCGTGCCCAGCCACCCGATCACCAGCCCGACCAGGAGGCCGAGCCAGCCGCTCACGATCGCCAAGAGGAGGCCGGATCCGGCCGTGACGAGGGTACGGACGAGCAGCCACTCGTGGGGTCTCAGCTTCATGCCAGCGCGTTCCAGCCGCAGGGCGATCCGATCCTCCAAACCGCCCGAGCGCACGACGCTCGCGCTGGCGGCCAATGCGGTTCGGGCGATGCGTCCCCCGGTCGATACCGTGGCCGGCTCGGGCTTGGGCGGCGGGAGCGCCCGGCTCGGTCCAAAGTGGGCGATCTGCTTGATCCGGTCGTGGCTGTCCGGTCGAGGCCAGGCCAGGGCGAGGACGACCACCACCAACGCGGTGAACAGGAACAGCGCAGCAGCGACGATCAGCCAGGTCGGCGCCCACGACGGGCCCGCTGGCTCCACGACCGGGGCAGCCCCGGGTACGGTCGCGAAGATCGTGCTCGTCGTCGCCGGCGCGATGCCGGCAACCTCAACTGAGACGATGCTCGATCGTCCGGACAGCGCCGCCGGCACGGACGCCGTTACCGAAACGGTGGCTGCGAACGCTCGGCCAGACTCTCGCACCTGATCCGTCGCCGTGGCCTGGTCGGTCGCCGGCAGCAGTCGACCACCGGCGGCCTGCGCGAGGGTGCGCAGGCCAGTCAGTCCGTTGCCGAAGGCCCCCACCGTAATCACGTCGAGGCCCAGCCCCGAACCAGCCAAGGCGGCGCCGACTTCGGCGGCGCGCGTGCCGGCAAAAGTCTGCCGTCCGTCGGAGATCAGCAGCAACCGGCGCTCGGTGGCCGACGACATCGCGCCCAACGAACGATGCGCCGCCTCGACCCCGTCCACTGGGTTGGTCGCATCGCTGAACCGAACACCCGCGACGGCCGCAGTGAAGGCCGCCCGGTCCACGGTGGGAGCGAGCACCTGCGCGGGCGTGGCGGCAATCACGAACAGTCCTAGTTGGACATCGGGCGGCAGAGCACCGGCGAGCGATGTTGCCGCGGCCTTGGCCGAGCTCACGTACGCCGAGCCGGCGAAGCCGTTGGCATCCAGGACCACCGACAGGATCCGGGTCGGCGCTCCGGTGAGGTCGGTCGCCGGGGCCGACGTCGATTGCAACTCGGTCTGGCCCGCACGAACCTTGATCGCCGCGGCGTCCACTGTGGTCCCGGGCGGGAGGTTCGTCGGCGTAACGAGGAACTGGAGGGTTCCAGGCCCGACAACGACCCGCGAGACGACCAGGCGCGGCGTAGCGCCTGCCGCGTGGGCCGGGGCCGGCAGCAGGACGACACAGCATGCGACCACAACCGCCGCCACGGCTCGCGACCAACGACGGCGGGTCACGTTTGGGCCCGATCCGAGTCGGCCTCATCGCCCGCGCCGTTCCGGGCGGCGGCGGCGTGGGGATCCCACCTCGTGGCGGTCGGTGGTTTGGGCGCCGGCGCGGGTTCCCGATGTGGCAGGAACGTATCGGCGGGCACGTTCACGCCCATCTCCGACAGATGGTCCAGGAACTGCGGTCGAAGCCCGGTGGGCTGCAGGGTACCGCGGTAGCGGCCGTACTCATCCACGCCGGCACGGAAGTCGAAGACGAAGATGTCCTGGAGTGTGATCACTTCGCTTTCCATGCCGGTCACCTCCGTGATGTGGGTGATCCGCCGGCTGCCGTCCTTGAGCCGCGTCTGGTGGATGATCAGGTCGATCGCGGCCGCGGTCTGCTCCCGGATCGCCCGTACCGGCAGCTCCATTCCGGCCATCAACACCATCGTCTCGATGCGGGCGAGCGAGTCACGCGGCGAGTTCGCGTGCACGGTCGTCAGCGAGCCGTCGTGGCCGGTGTTCATCGCCTGCAGCATGTCCAGGGCGGCGCCATCGCGCACCTCGCCGATGACGATGCGGTCCGGCCGCATCCGCAGTGAGTTGCGCACGAGGTCGCGAACGCTGACCTCGCCTCGCCCCTCGATGTTCGGGGGCCGGGACTCCAACCGGAGCACGTGTTCCTGGTGCAGCTGCAACTCGGCCGCGTCCTCGATGGTGACGATGCGCTCCTCGGCCGGCAGGAACTGCGAGAGCACGTTGAGCGTCGTGGTCTTGCCGGTGCCGGTGCCCCCGGTGATGAGCATGTCGAGCCGTCCGCGCACGCACGCCGCGAGCAGATCGGCCACCGGTTTGGTCAAGGTGCCGAAGGAGATCAGATCCTCCATTGTGTACGGATCGGCGGCGAACTTGCGGATGGTGAGCACCGCTCCGTCGATCGAGATCGGCGGTAGTACGCCGTTGATCCGGCTTCCGTCCGGCAGCCGTGCGTCGACCATCGGGCTGCCCTCGTCAAGCCGCCGGCCGACGCGAGCCACCATCTTGTCGATGATTCGGCGAAGGTGTTCCTCGTCGAGAAACGCCGCGTCCACTGGCATGATCCGGCCGAACCGCTCCACGTAGATCTTGTCGGGAGCGTTCACCATGATTTCGCTGACGTCCGGATCGCGCAGCAGCGGCTCAAGCGGCCCGTGCCCGAGGATCTCGTCGCAGATTTCGGCGGTGATCCGGTTCCGATCGCTCGGACTCAGATGGGCCTCGTCGTTGTTGAGGACTTCTTGCAGCGTGTCCCGGACGCGCTGCTCGAGAACATCCATCGACCGCTCGCTGTAGAGCTGCGGGCCGAGGATCTCCTGCAGCTCGCGTTGCACGCGGCGGCGGATGTCGGTCAGCGGTCCCGATGACCGCACGACCACCGCCGCCGAAGGCCGTGCCCGTTCGGCCGGTGTTGCCGTCAGGCGTTGGGACAACCGCTCGGCGAGACTCACGATGTCACCGGACCTTATTCAGCAGTGCGCGCAGCCCACGGAAGGCCGGTTCGCCGATGGTCGGGCCGGTAAGACGGCCGAGCGAAAAGTCTCGGATCGCCTTGCTCACGGGGTGTTGCGGGTTGTCGACCATGATCGGAACCCCGCGATTGATGGAGACGGGAACGTCCCGGCTGGATGGCACGTGCGCCATGATGGGCACCCGAATGACGCGCTCGATGTCGGCGGCCGTGAGGCCGACCTTCGCATCGGCCCGGTTCAATAGCACGACGCGGCTCTCCTTCGGCAGATCGAGGAGATCGAAAGTGTCCAATGTGATGCGCAGGTTCTTCAGCGACGGGATGTCCGGCGTCGTGAGCAGCACATGCACGTGCGACGCGTCCAGCGCCGTCAGCACGTGATCGGTGAACTGTGGGGGCGTGTCGACGACGAGGAAGTCGAACATGCCACGCGCGATGCGAAGGACGTCGGCCACGAGGCCCTGTGAGACCCGCTCCGCCTCCGCGGGTCCGGCCGGTGCGAGGAGCGTGTCAAGGCCGGGCGCATACGGGGTGATCAGAGCCCGTACCGAGGTCTCATCCAGTTGGTCACCCAGACCGACCGCCTCGGCGATGCTCCGCTCCGGCACCAGCTGCAGCATGATGGCGACGTCGCCGAAGGCAAGGTCGAGGTCGATCAGGCCGACCCTCCGGGCCCCGCCGGCCGCCAGGGCCACCGCTATGTTCGTCGCCAAGGTGGTCTTACCGCAGCCACCTTTGGCCGCGAAGACGGTGATCACCCTGGCGTCGAACTCGGAGCCGCCGGTGCGCCGGATGTTCACCGGTCCCATTTGACGGGAGACCTCGAGCGAGCGAGCGCAGGCCGCGAGCAAGCCGGCCGGGTCGTTGGCCGCCACGACCTCACGCACGCCGGACCGAATCGCCTCGCCGAGCAGACCGACGTCGAGCCTCTCGCGCAAGAGAACGACACCCATCGCGGGACGCGACACGCGATACTCGGCCGCCACGGCCAGGGCGTCCTCGAGATCGACGCCGGGTCCGAGAACGGCCAGCATCTCGGTCGGATTCTGGCGCAGCATCGTGGCGAGGTCGGCCGCGGACATCGCCGTGCGGACATCGCTGCCGAGCAGCACGGCGAATTGCTGTGCGTCGCGCCGATGTGGCTCGAACAGGAGCGTCATGGGAGTTCTCTCCAACTGCGTCGCGCTGGGATTACGGAAAGAGGGGGCTGCCCCCGCCGCCGTCGGTGTTGTCCACGCCGGACCCCGGTGCAACCTGCACGGAGTCGGTCAGCAGACCCAGATACAGGGTGCCATGGCTGCGTCCTTCGATCAGCCGTTCCGCTTCCTCCTGCGAGACTGCCAGGGTCACCAACAGCGAGGCGGCTCGCGTCGCCGTACTCGCACTCGTACTCGTTCGGGCTTGTTGGTATGTGCCGACGGCCAACACCTCCACCCGCGGCAGTAGCACCCGGGTCCGCTCGATATTCGTCTTCGTACCGTTGGGCTGGACCACGGCGTAGGTGATGAAGATGACGACCTGGGAGCCGCGCTGGACGTAGCCGGCCACCTGTTCCGGTGCACCGGTCTCTACCGTCACGGCCATCTTGCCCGCGGGCAGCGGCAGCCCGCTGGTGACCGTGCTCTGCTCACCAAAGTTGGCTCGTAGCAGAATCTGGCCGGCTTCGATGTTTGATGTGATCACGAGCTTGTCCTGCTCGACGCTGATCTCGGGCATGGCGTCGTCCGGGACCGAGTCCTTCGGCATCTTCACCAGCCGCACCATCTCATCGGCGCGGATCTTTGCTCCGCTCGTGCCGACCGGGATGCGGACGGCGGCGATCGCAACCGTGATCGGGTTGGTGATCCGGCTCTGCGCACGGCTGTCCGCGCTCAGGACGAGGTACAGACCGCCAGCGGTGCCGAGCGTGGCCAGCACGATCGCGATGGCGATGGCGAGAATCCGTCGTGTCATGTCAGGTCTTCCTAGGCTCGAGGCGCTAACCGCATGGGTTAGCCGATCAGTCGAATGTGGGCTGTGCCGTCGAGGTCGGCGATCGGGATCGGCGCACCGACAAAGACGCCCGAGACGCAGCGGTGGTAAATGGCATCACAGGGATGCTCGTTGGTAAGGATCGACGGCGCGCGGTGCGCCTCGCCGTCATATGGCGGATCGGCCTGCGGCGGCGCGCCCAGCTGGAATCCAGTCACGAGGAACGGGGCGACGAAGACGTGGCGGAACTCCGGATCGACGTCGGGCCCGGAGCGTGCGTCGTGGACGGGAAGGTAGACGATGTCGCCGTTCGCCCGCGCCTGCCGGATGCGATCCTCACAGCTACTCGGCGCGAGCGCGAACGGTATGAACTGAATGAAGTCGCCACTGACGATGCCGTCGTTGGTGACCCCGATCTGGCAGTTCGATCCGCCACCATCAAGGAACCCAGCTTCGCCGGGCTGCTGCCATGGCGACTCGGGGCTGTTGAGGCATTGGGAGTGCGAGCCCTCCCAGAACTCAATCAGATACTCGTCGCTGGCCTGAAGGTCCGCCGCGTCGCCGAACCGGCTGCCGTTGTCGGTGGCATCGTCGAACTCACAGATGGAGATAGTGGCCGCCAGAATCGTCAGGTCCGGAGTCCAGGTGGCGCGGGCACAGGCGCCAACGGAGACGCCGTCAAAGCCGCCGGACATCGCCTGCGCGAACAGGGGCGGGAGCACCAGCCGACCGTCGGGCAATCGCGTGCTCAGGCGCACCTCGACATATTCGGTGTTGGCCGGCGGCGCGCCGATGCAGGCGGTGAGGTTGGCCGGACTTGGGCCGCACTCGGGCAGTACGCCCGGCAGCCAGCCGCACACCTCGGCCAGTTCGCTCACCCCGTCGTGTGCGTTGTCGTCGGCGTATCGCTGAGCAAGGTCACGCACCCCGTCGAGGGTGTCGCATTCAGTGACCTCGGTGGCGCAGGCCTTGGCAACGGCCAGCGCGGCCGAATCGGCTCCGCTTTGTAACTCGTCTCGCTCGACGTAGATCTGGCCCACATCGACGACGAGTGCCATCACACCGAGCAGCACGCCGCCGCCCAGCAGCAAGGAAAAGACCGTCGCTACCGCACCTCGGTCATCGGGGCGACGCCAGGTCGACCGCACGACTGTGCGCATTAGAGACATGGCACTACCGCCGTCGCGGTGAGCGTTGTGCCGTCGCTGCCGCCGAAGTTGCCAAACACAGCCAGCGGCGTCACGTATGCGAAGTGATACGTCAGTGTCACCGTCGAGTCGGAGCCGAGCCCGGCCTCGCATCCGCTGATGCTTGGGTCATCCATGTGGTCGGCCAGGCCACCAACGATCCGATTGACGGTCTCCACCGCCGCCGAGTCATCGGCGACCGCGGCGGCCCGCGCACCCTCGTGGGCGGCTTGCGACAGCACGATCTTCGCGTTCAACAACCGTCCAAAGTCGACGATCGCGAACAATATGAGCAGCAGCACGGGGAGGACCAGGACAAACTCGACCGCAGCCGAGCCCTGGTCCCCACCGGAGCGACTCCTGCTCGTCACGTTGGGACTGCATCCCTTCCTTGTTCGATCAAATCAAGCACGAACAGCCCGAGCGCGAGGATCCCGGCCGCGGCGATCACGGCGATGAAGCCAACAAGGAGGGCATACTCCACGCCGCTGGCACCATCATCGTCGCGTCGCCGCAACACCGGGCGGGTCAGTTGCCTCCGCCGGCGCCCGCACCGGCCGGGCAGGCGTTGCTCACGTCCGCCGACCCGACACACGCGGCAGCGCTGCCGATCTGGTTGTTGAGGGCTATCCCGAGCGCGGCGACCGCACCCGCAATGATGACCGCGATCAGCGCAACAAGCAGACCGTACTCGACGGCCGAGGCGCCGTCGTCGCGTCGCTTACCTAGGCGACGCACGAGGTTCACGAGGTTGTTCACTGTGGTCCTCTTTTCTGGATTCTCCGTGCTGTCCAGCACGGTAAGGGTGTTGGGTCGTGGAAGTCTGGCGCCACACGTCCGTGCCCTGATCAACTTGTGTGTCCGCGTTCCGACACGCCGAGACAGTGAGGTGTTTCCGCGCGAAGTCTTCACGATGAGCGCCGTTGTGGATGAGGAGCCCGACGTTAGGCACGCCGCCGGAACCCGAGGCGACGGCGACATCCTACGCCAGAGAACTCTCCAGCATGGACAGTTGTCTCCTAAGAGACGGAGTGTCACATGATCCTACTGGCGTATCCTCGGCGTTTCAATTGATCGCGCGACTTATGTCCCTAGCCGAGTGCGGATACGACTACGACTGCGGCGAGGGCGCCGGCGAGCATGGCGGGACCGAAGGGCAGCCGCGACTTGCGGCCGACCCGGCGAAGCGACAGAAGCGCCAGTACGACCGGACCGTTGATGAGCCATGGCAACAGAGCACCCCAGATCACCTCCCGCCATCCCAGCCAGCCGAGGAAGAGTCCAAGCAGGACGGCCAGCCGGACGTCGCCGTACCCGAGGTTTCCGCCCGGGACAAGGTAGAGCAGCTCGAAGACCAGGCCCAACACCGCCCCGCCGAGGAGTGCGCGGCCGAACGGTCCCCACCCGCCGGTGCCGATTGCGAGCGCTAACAAGGAGAGCGTGGCCGCGCCGATCGCTGGAACCACGACAACAGTCGGGAGTCGATGGCAGGCGATGTCGATCGCCCCGAGACCGGTGCCGAGTACGGCGAGCGCCACAAAGATGGCAAGCGCCGGCTCCGACCCAAGAGCAAGCGCGAGCACCGCGCTCGCAGCCCCAGCGACCGTTGCGGTAGCCCACCACCACGGTCCCAGGCGCCGACGACATCCTGGGCATCCGGCCGGCAACCCAAGCCCGGGCAGCGGCCGCCCGCAGTGGTCGCATGTCCCGCGCGGTGACTCGCCAAACGGCACGCTGAGTCGATAGACCGGCAGCGGCAGCAGCGCACCAAGGGCGAAGCCGCAGACCGCGGCGGTGAGAACTATTCCCACTCGATGGTGCCGGGCGGCTTGCTGGTCACGTCCAGCACCACTCGGTTGATCTCGGGCACCTCGTTGGTGATCCGGGTGGAGATTCGGGCGATCAGCTCATGCGGCAGGCGTGACCAGTCAGCGGTCATCGCGTCCTCACTGGACACTGGTCGCAGCACGGCGGGGTGGCCATATGTTCGGCCATCGCCTTGGACTCCGACACTGCGTACATCGGCCAGCAGTACCACCGGGAACTGCCACACTCCGCGGGACAGGCCCGATGCGGCGAGCTCGTCCCGGGCGATCTTGTCGGCGGCCCGAAGCACATCGAGCCGGTGCCGGGTGACCTCGCCGATGACGCGGATCGCCAAGCCCGGCCCCGGGAAGGGGTGCCGCCACACCATCTCCTCGGGCAGGCCGAGCTCGGTGCCGAGCGCCCGTACCTCGTCCTTGAAGAGGGTCCGCAGCGGCTCGATGAGCCGGAACTGGAGGTCGTCCGGAAGGCCGGCCACGTTGTGGTGGGACTTGATGTTCGCGGTGCCGGTGCCGCCACCAGACTCCACTACGTCTGGGTAGAGCGTTCCCTGTACGAGGAACTCGACGCGGCGCTCGACGTCGATCTCCCGAGCAGCCGCCTCGAAGACCCGGATGAACTCGCGACCGATGATCTTCCGCTTCTGCTCCGGCTCGGTCACTCCTTCGAGAGCCGAGAGGAACCGGTCGGCCGCGTCAACCACGTGCAGCCGGATGCCCGTCGCCGCGACGTAGTCCTTCTCGACCTGCTCCGCCTCACCCGCACGGAGCAGTCCGTGGTCCACGAAGACACACGTGAGCTGGTCCCCAACCGCCCGATGGACCAATGCCGCCGCAACCGCCGAGTCCACACCCCCGGACAGACCACAGATCACCTGCGCGTCACCGACCGCCTCGCGAACGGCGGCGATCTGCTCGTCGATGATGCCGGCGGCGGTCCATGTCGGTGCGATGCCGGCGATGTCGTGCAGAAAGCGTTCGAGCATCCGCTGCCCGTGCGGCGTGTGCGCGACCTCGGGGTGGAACTGCACACCGGCGCGTTTGCGGGAAACGTCCTCGAACGCCGCGACCGGCGCCCGCTCGCTGCGGGCGGTGACAGTGAAGCCGGCCGGCGCGACGGTGACGCAGTCGCCGTGGCTCATCCAAACCGTCTGTTCCGGCGGGAGCTCACGCAGGAGCGTCCCCGGCTCCACGATCGCGAGTCTGGTCGCGCCAAACTCCCGCTGTCCGGTGTGCGCCACCTCACCGCCGAGTGCCCGGGCCATCGCCTGGAATCCATAGCAGATGCCGAAGACCGGAACCTCGGTCTCGAACAGAGCGGAATCCACTTGTGGCGCCCCGGCCTCGTACACGCTCGATGGTCCGCCGGAGAGCACGATCGCGGCCGGATCCCGCGCCAGCATCTCCGCCACTGGCATCGAATGCGGGACGATCTCCGAATAAACCCGGGCCTCCCGCACCCGGCGCGCGATGAGCTGGGCGTACTGGGCGCCGAAGTCGACGACGAGCACCGGACGCGGCGAGTTCATTGGTAGTCAGGGGCGCGGTGTCCTTGCGGATCCGTTTCCCCATCCCCCTTTCAATTCCGTGCGTGCGGTTTTCCCGCACACGGCTTACCGATGATCTTCTTGGCTGTGCTACGCGGTCTTCGGATATCGGATGGTGCCACGCAACCGGTACAGGCCCAGCTCGTGAACCATTCGTTCGTCCAGAGGTCGGACTGTCCCGCTCGCAGGTTGCGTCCCCGCTTCTTGATCAGCAGGGTGCGAAGCTTGCGGACCACGTAGTCGTCGATCTGGCCGAACTTGTTGGCGGCGTTGCCGGTGCGGAAGTAGTTGCCCCAGCCGCGCAGGATCGGGTTCAGGTCCTCGATGATCACGTCGAATGTCCTTCACCCCGACTCGGTTCCGACCCGTGCGGGCCTTGACCTTCTCGCGCAGCCGCTTCATCGCCTTCTGCGAGGGCCAACGGTGCAGGTAGTAGCGGCGCACCCGCCGCTGCTCCCACAACCGCCCCGACATGCGGGCTCTGAAGTGGCAGCCGAGGAAGTCGAACCCTTCCCGGCCTTCCCTGAGATCTACGATCCGGGTCTTGTCCGGATGCAGTCGCAACCCCAGACTCAGCCAGGATCTCCCCGACCGCTTCGAGGGCCGCCTGGGCCTGCCGCTGGCTGCGGCACAACACCACGCCGTCATCGGCGTAGCGCACCAACTCGCCCACGCCCCGCGCAGACAGTTCGGTGTCCAGGACGTCCAGGTAGATGTTGGACAGCAACGGGGAGATCACCCCACCCTGCGGCGTGCCAGCGACCGTCCGCTGCACACTCCCGTCCACCATCACTCCCGCCTGCAGCCACAACCGGACCAGCTTGAGCACCCGCCGATCCGACACCCGCCGCCCCACCAACTCCATCAACCTGGCATGGTCGATCTCGTTGAAGAAGTTACGGATGTCGAACTCCGACGACGAACGTGCAGCCCTCGATGAAGCCCTTACGGACCCGCTCCATCGCCTGCGTCGCTGACCGCTTCGGCCGAAACCCATACGACACCGGCAGAAAGTCGGCCTCGAAAATCGGTTCCAGCACCAGCTTGGCCGCCTGCTGGGCCACCCGGTCACGGACGGTGGGAATGCCCAACGGCCGCCTACCGCCATCTGGTTTCGGGATCTCCACCCGACGCACCGGCGCCGGACGGTAGGACCCTGCGCGAAGGTCACGGGACAACTCGTCGAGCATCCGCTCAACCCCGTACTCCTCCACCTCGCCAGGGTGATCCGATCCACCCCGGCCGCACCCCGATTAGCGAGCACCCGCCGCCACGCCTCCCACAAGACGTCACCCCTGTGGACACGGTCATACAGGGCGTGGAAACGCCGCTCCGCGGACTGCTTGGCCGCAGCCCATAGCTTGCGTTGAAGTTCTCGCACCTTCCCCGAATCCGGCAACACCAGCCGCCGGCCGGGATCGACGGGCGAAGACCCGCCGGGGTTGTTGGACCGGGCGGTCCCGGTCATGCCCTGACGCTTACCCTCTTCCACAAGCATGATCAAAGTGAGGGCCCTTCCCTCCCGGCGCGTTATGTTGCACGCCGATCAGCGGTACTACGACCCCCTCGGACTCCCGCTGCCCTCCGAACGATTTCACCATCGGCTTATACGTCCGGTCTTTGCCCGACGCAGGCCAGGCAGACGGGTCTCTCCTGTTCCGAGCCCAGACCGTGCACACGTGCCACCCCCCATACCCCGAGGAGACCCGACGAGCTGACCCCGGAACAGGGCCCGGCAGGACATGGCCTTCGCCGTGACATGAGCGGCTCGGCTCTCCCGTTGTGGATCTGACGAGGCTGCAGGGTTCGCTTAACGCTACGGCCCGCGTGCTTGCTCCCTCCAAAGAGGCTCTTGACACCCCGCTCAGCCCGCCACCTCTCGACGACGAACCGGGGCCTGCTACCGGGCGCTCCGGTACCTACCCGGACGGGACTCACACCCGCTGGCCTGAACCAGCTTCCAGGACGCACCATGCCGGCGATCCTATCGAGCGCGCAACGCAGTGCCACGTTCCAACCCGCGTCGCGCGCAGACTCGCTCGCTCGCCCGACGCGCTCCTAGGCGGCGGCCGTGAACGGCAGACCGTGTTCGCTGTGATATGCGCGGACCCACTCCTTGTCCAGGCCCTCGGCAAAGGAGCCACCAGGGTTGTCCACGATCCACACGTGCATCATCTCGGGCGTCGTCAGGCTGATCGACAACGCGGGGCAGCTGCCGAAGGGGGACACGATGCCGAACCCGGGCGGTAGCGCCGTGAGGCAGATGTTGTGCGCGTGCCAGCGGGTGATCGGCCCACCGGGCTGGGGCGCCGGCACTCCGGCCTTCTCCATCACGAACACCACGCCGAGCAGGGTCGCGCGCCCGCCGGATATCGCATAGACCAACGTCTCTGGGCGTTCAGGGTCGAGCACCCGCCCGTCGGCCTTGAACGCCTTGTTCTCCATGTGGACGTCGGTGCCTTCCTTCTGACCGGGCAATGTGAAACCGGCCGCGATCGCGTCGTCGAGGTGGGCGTAGCGGACCATCGCGGCCTTCGTCGCGTCGGCAAGTTCCTGTGCAGCGGCCACCTGTTCGACGGTCGGGTGGTGGTCGGCCTGCGGACGCATGATGATGCCGGCCTGAGCCCGGGCCGCGTGGTCGTGCGCGTGTTCGTGGTCGTCGTTGTGTCCGAGCGTCGCGCCTGCGGCCTGCGGTCCGGCCGAGACGTCGCGGTCGGTCGCCGCGTGCGCCGCAAACGAACTGATCCAGACGGCGGTGCCTAGGACAAACGTCGCGGCCACGGTCGCGGCCGAGCCCGCGAAACGCTTGAACCGCCTTGGCCTCGCCGGCTCGCGGATCGGTACGAGGCAGAGCCCGAGCGCGACGAGCTCCACCAACGCGGTCGCTATCCCAACCTGGTCCGGCTCCTCACCGCCAGTGCCGGAGACCACGAGGTAGGCGACCAAGGTCGCGACCACGAGCAGCGCCGACCACAACCTCCAGGTACGACCCTCGTACGCCCGAAGTGCCAGCCACGCGTATGCCGCACCGCTGCCGACGAAGGCGATGGTCAACAAGGGTCCATCGAAGTGCCCCAATGGAAGTGCCAGATGTACGGCGGCCGCGATCCCGAGCAGCCACGCCGCCCACATCCGTACCGGACCCGGCGAATACTTCGGTACGGCCGCCGCTCCCGGCGTCGCGCCGCCCGCCGCCGGGATCACCGGTGCCCGCAACCGCCGCACCATAAGCACCACTACGGGTAGCAGCATCGCGGCGATGAGCGCCGGAAGATGCATCGGAGAGATTCCAACGGTGAACGTCTCAACGGGATTCATCGCGGCAACTCCGTCGTCGGATCGATTGGCGCGTAAGGGTCCTGCGGCACGGGATAGACGCGGACGGACCTCTTGGCCGCCTTCAACGCGCGCAGTTCGGGTCGGCAGAGCCAGATCACCGCGAGCGGAAGCACGAGGTTCGTGAGCAGACCGACCAGATTGACCGTGAAGTCCACCCCCGGCAGCAGCCCGGCGACCAGCTGTAGCCCGAACCCGACCAACGTGACCCACTGCAGCACTACCAGTCCGCGCAGCGCCGACCGGCGTCGCCGCAGCGCCTTGGTGACAAAGACCAGCATCAATACGATCTTAGCCAGCGGTAGGACCAGGTACGCCGGATTGCCGCCCATGAGCAGCTGTTCGCCGATGGCCGCCAGCGCAATGAACGCCACCTGCATCAGGCCCAGCACGTACACGACGTCAAGCGCGCCACCCGTCGCGACGGGACCCTCGGCGGGGACCGGCTTTGTCGGCGTGGCAACAACCACATCGGTCATTGGCTCACCATCGGCGACGCCGGTGAGCCGACGATGAGCCAACGTTAAGAGGACGGTGAGAGTCCGGGCGCCGCCGTCGGCAGACCAACGGCGGTCGCTGCGGCGAGGAGGCGTTGGTCGTAGGTGACGAATGCGGTCAGTTTCACGCCGGCTTCGGTCGTCAGAATCTGCGCGGTCGCGAGGTGAATGGCGTCGAGCGTGCGCAGTGTTGGTTCGGTGAACGCGGCAGCTGTGGCCCGGACGGTCGCGTCGATTTCAACACGGAACAGGCGCCCGAGGACCGCCGGGACGCCAACCAGTCCTTGCACCGCCGCCCGGCGCATAGCCCGAGGTACTTCGACTTCTACCAACGACGACGCGACCAACGGCACCTCGTTATGGGAGTTGAGCCAGTTGACGAGGTCCTTAGTGTGGTCCTCTTGCCGCACGAGCTTGACGATCGCGGCCGAGTCGAGATAGATCACCAGCGCTCTTCGTCTCGTGCATCAGCGACGGTGGCTGCGGTGTCGATCGCCGGATCGCCGAGCACCGGCGGCAGCGGAACCGGACCGGTGTTGGTCGGGGCGACAGCACGGCCCGAGGCGACGAGCCGCGACAGTGCGGGCAAGTCGTCGTTCACTGGAACCAGCCGGGCCACGGGCCGCCCGCGCTCGGTGATCTCGATGGTTTCTCCACCAACGACCCGAGCGAGCACCTGACTTGTGTGTTGGTTGAGTTCGCGCACACCGATCCGATCCATGGCAGCGATTGTAGAACAAGATGTTCTACATCGGCTACGGCCGAGGCGGGCGGTCCTTGCCGTAGAGCCAGTCGTTGAAGAGCTCGTCGAGGTTCTTGCCGGAGATCTGCTTTGCCAGCGCGATGAACTCCGCTGACGTGCCGTTTCCGTCCTTCTTCTGGGCCGCCCAGGTCTGCAGGATCTTGAAGAACGCCTGGTCGCCGACACTGACCCTCAGCGCGTGCAGGGTCATCCCACCGCGGATGTAGACCGACTGGCTGAACAACTGATCCTTGCCCGGGGCGCCAGGCGGCACGGACCACATCGGCGAAGAGGTGTTGCCGTAGTACTGGTCGAAAATGCGCTGCGCGGTCGACGTGCCGTTGTGCTCCTGCCAGAGCCACTCCGCGTACGTCGCGAAGCCCTCATTGAGCCAGATTTCGTTCCACTCGTTGACCGCGACACTATCGCCGAACCACTGATGCGCGAGCTCGTGCACGATCACCCGCGAGCTGTCCCGTCCCGGCGTAAAGAACGCCGCTGAGTAGATCGGCCGGGTCTGGTTCTCCAAGGCGAAGCTCACCCGCTGATCGTTGATCACGATGCCGCCCATCGCGTCGAACGGGTACGGGCCGAACGTGGACACGAGAAAGTCGATCGCAGCGGGGGTCTTGGCCAATTCGGTGTCGATCGCCGTACTCAGTGATGTGTGCACGGCCAGTACGACGGGCTTGCCGTCGTGGGTGCTCTCCTGGACGCGGTAGTTGCCGACGACCATCGTCGCCAGGTACGAGGCCATCGGGGACGATTCCCGCCAGGTCCACGTCGTGAATCCCGCCTTGGCCGAGGCCTGCTTGCTCTGCAGCACTCCATTGGAGAGGGCGGAGAGCGCGGTCGGCACGGTGATCTTGATGGTGTATGTCGCCTTGTCCCGTGGGTGGTCGTTCACCGGGAACCAAGACGACGCCACCTCGGGCTCGCCGATGGCGATCGCACCCTCTGCCGTACTGAGGAAGCCCGTCTGACCCAGGGCGGGGTCGGAGAAGCCCGCCGGCACGCCTCCGTAGGAGATCACGGTGGTGAACGTCGTACCGGTGGCGATGTTCGCGGCCGGCGTCACGACGAGTTCGCCGTCGGAGTGCTGGTCCGCCGGGGCGGGCGCATCGTTGACCGTCACCGAATTGGTCTTGAGCCCAGTGAAGTCGAGGTTGAATGACGTCAGGTTGGTGGCCGCGCTCGCCGTAATCGTCGCGACGCCGGTCAGCTCTTTGGTCGCCGGATCGTAGGTCACATCGAGGTCGTAGTTGCCGACGTCGTAGCCGCCGTTGCCGGCCTTCGGGTAGTAGCGGTCGCCCAGCCCGTCGGCGCCGGGTGCGAATGGGCCATTGGACGGGGCTGCGGTAGGGCTCGGGCTCGGCGCGGGTTCCGGGCTGCTCGTGCAGCCAGCCGCGACGCTGACCGCGACGGCAGCCGCAATGACCCCGAACCAAGGCCGTCTTCTGCCGCCAGACCCGATCATGCTGTGCCTCCCCGCGCCAAACCTCACTGCCGCCAGCGCGACAGGCGCTCCCACAGTAATCCGCCCGGGCGACGTGGAGCACTTACCGGTCGAAGCTGTACCTAGCGGTCTAAGACGAGGCCGACCTTCTGGAACTCCTTCAGGTCGCGATAGCCGCACTTCGCCATGGCTCGCTTCAAACCGCCGAAGAGGTTCATGCTGCCATCGGCGTCATCACTCGGTCCAAAGAGGACGCTCTCCAACGATCCGAGCGGCGACTCAGCCATGCCGAATGAGCCTCGGGGCAGCTTGGGGTGGCTGGCGACCGAATGCCACCAGGCTCCGGCGGCCGGTGCCTCCGTGCAGCGTGAGAGTGGCTCGCCAAGCATCACCGCGTCCGCGCCGCAACCGAGCGCCTTGGCGATGTCGCCGCTGGTGTTCACGTCACCATCGGCGATGAGGTGCACGTACCGGCCGCCGGTCTCGTCGAGATAGTCCCGGCGCGCCGCTGCGGCGTCGGCGATCGCGGTCGCCATCGGAACCCTGATGCCCAACACCATGTCCGTCGTAGACCACGCGTCGGCGCCGATACCGACGATCACACCAGCCGCGCCGGTGCGCATCAGGTGCAGCGCGGTTTTGTAGTCCGTACAGCCGCCCGCGATGACCGGCAGGTCAAGGTCGGCGATGAACTCCTTGAGGTTGAGTGGTTCCTCGTTCGTCGACACGTGCTCGGCCGAGACGATCGTGCCCTGAATGATCAGTATGTCCACACCCGCGTCGAGGATCACCGGAGCCAGCTTCAAAGTGTGCTGCGGCGACACCCGGACCGCCACGGTGACCCCACTGTCGCGAATGGACCGTACCCGGTCGGCGATCAGCTCCGGCTTGATCGGCTCGGCGTAGGCCTCCTGCAGCCGCCGCGTGGCGCTCACGCCTTCGTCGTCGAGCATCGCCAGCGACTCGAGCACCTTGACCGGGTCGTCGTAGCGGCACCACAGTCCCTCCACATTGAGCGTTCCCAGGCCGCCCAGCCCGCCGAGCAGGGCGGCCGAGGAGGGGCTCATGATGGCATCGCTGGGATGCGCGACGCACGGAATCTTGAACTGGTACGCGTCGAGCTGCCAAGCGGTGGACACGTCGTCCACGTCGCGGGTGCGCCGGCTTGGCACGATCGCGATGTTGTTCAGGTGATATCCGCGCTGGGCTGTCTTTCCCATGCCAATCTCGACCACGTCACGCACGGCGAACCCTCCTTTGGGGACCCTCAACGGGCGTGGTAGTTGGGCGCCTCGACCGTCATCTGGATGTCATGCGGGTGGCTCTCATTCAGCCCGGCCGCGGTGATCCGTACCAGCTGGCCGCGCTCCTGCAGTTCCATGACGGTCGCGGCGCCGACGAAGCCCATCGCGGCGCGCAGCCCGCCGACGAGCTGGTGCGCCACGGCCGCGAGCTGACCGCGGTAGGGCACCTGGCCCTCGATGCCCTGCGGCACGAGCTTGTCGTCAGATAGCACGTCCTCCTGGGAGTAGCGGTCCTTCGAGTACGACCGACCCTCCCCGCGGGAGACCATCGCGCCCAACGAACCCATGCCGCGGTACGACTTGAACTGCTTGCCGTTGATGAAGATCAGCTCACCGGGGCTTTCTTCACAGCCGGCCAGCAACGAGCCCAGCATGACGGTCTCGGCCCCCGCGACGATCGCCTTCGCGATGTCGCCGGAGTACTGCATGCCGCCGTCGCCGATCACCGGCACGCCGGCCGGCTTGCACGCCCGCGAGGCGTCCATGATTGCCGTCACCTGTGGCACGCCGACCCCGGCCACGACTCGGGTGGTGCAGATCGAGCCTGGGCCAACGCCCACCTTCACAGCATCGGCACCCGCATCGACCATCGCCTTGGCTCCGTCGAAGGTGGCGATGTTGCCGCCCACGATGTCGATGTCGGGCACCTCGGCCTTGAGCCGGGCCACCATCTCCAGAACGTTGCGGCTGTGCCCGTGAGCCGAGTCGACCACGATCGCGTCGACCCCCACCTCGACAAGCGTGCGGGCCCGCTTGTATGACTCCTCGCCGACGCCGACGGCGGCCGCCACCCGGAGCCGGCCGGCGGCGTCCTTGGTCGCGTTCGGGTATTGCACGCTCTTGGCGAAGTCCTTCACGGTGATCAGCCCGGCCAGCCGTCCGGCGTCGGTCACGATCGGCAGTTTCTCCACCTTGTGCCGGCGCAGCAGATCGAGCGCCATCTCGGTGCCGACGCCGACCGGGGCAGTCACGAGTGGCATCGGCGTCATGAGATCGCGCACGAGCAGCGTGTTGTCAGTCACGAAACGCATGTCCCGGTTGGTGACGATCCCGACGAGGAGCCCGGCGGCGTCGATCACCGGTACACCTGAGATCCGATACTTGGCGCATAGCGCGTCGACGTGTCGGAGTGTGTCCTCGGGTGAGCACGTGATCGGGTTGGTCACCATGCCGGCCTCGGACCGCTTCACGAGGTCGACCTGGAGCGCCTGGTCCTCGATGGAGAGATTGCGATGCAGCACCCCGATGCCGCCCTGCCGCGCCATCGCGATCGCCATCCGGGCCTCGGTCACGGTGTCCATCGCGCTGGACACCAACGGCACGTTGAGCGTTATCCGGCGCGAGAGCCGGGTCGCGGTCGCCACCTCGTTGGGTACCACGTTGGACTCAGCCGGCAGCAGAAGCACGTCGTCGAAGGTGAGCCCGAGCGGCAATTCCACGTCAATCCCCGATCGTCGAGGGCGATCCCGGCGTTGCAGCCATCCTAGCCAGGAGCATCGGCGGTCGTCGGTGAGAGACTCGCTACAGACGCTTGATCAAATTTGTCGGGGCCCGAGCGCCGCAACACGCGGGGCAGGCGGCAGCGATACGGTGGAACCGTGCATGAAGAGCCGCTGGACCCGTTCCGCGACGACCCCGTTGACCCGTCGGGCGATCTCGACGAAACCGACGATGAGGCCGAGGCGCTGAGCGAGGACGACCGCACCGACGTCGAGGAGGACCTCGCCGATCTCGAGGTCTATGAGGCGTTGTTGGGGCCGGCCGGCATCCGGGGGCTGGTGATCGACTGTGAGGACTGCCGCGAGCCGCACTACTTCGACTGGGCGCTGATGCGGGCCAATCTCCGTCACCTACTTGACTCCGGCCGGCCGCGGGTGCACGAGCCGGCCTTCGATCCGGACCCCGATCACTACGTCAGCTGGGACTACGCCCGCGGCTACACCGACGGCGTTCACGACACCCTGATCGACGAGGACGAGAAGCCCTAGCGCGCGATAGTGGCGCTCCTTACGCTCGCCCGGCAGCGGAGCTGTTGGCCGACCCGCCCCGTGAGGTTGCTTTCGTCCGGTATGATCACCGGTCCCCGGCTCGCCACGACACCCCGCTCGAGTCGCGCCCGGTGACGTTCATCGATGATCTCCCGGTACGGTCGGTGGCGCCGGCGGCGCTCGCCGGCACGTGCGCCCGTACCCGGTGATCAAGCCCGGGTCAACGCACCAAGCCGGCCCGGAAGGCCGCGGCCACGGCATGGGCGCGATCGCGGGCCCCGAGTTTGCGGAACAACCGCCGCGCGTGGGTCTTAACGGTGTCCTCGGAGACGAAGAGCTCCCGACCGATCTCGGCGTTGCTCTTGCCGTCCGCCATGCCCCGCAGCACCTGAAGTTCCCGCTCGGTCAGGGCCAGCCGCCGTACTCCATCGACGGTCGCCATGCCCGAGGCGCCGACCGGTCCTCCGCCGGACTCCATGCCTACGGACTCCGCGTCTGATCCATCGGGTGAGTCGTCGGACTCTTCCGACTCCGACCTCTGCAACGGCACCTGGGTCGGGCCGATCTCGAAACCGTTGAGCTGAGATCCCCGCAACAGCAGCATCAGGGCCTTCGCGACGGACGCGACCAGGTCCTCGCGCTCACCGCCGCGAATCAGGCCGCGCGCGCCGGCCGCCACTGCTCCCCGGGCAACCGTGGACTCCTCGGGGCCGAGGAACACGACAATCGCCCCGGGCGAGGATTCGAGGACCCGACGCGTGAAGCCGACCGTGTCCGGCCGGACTGAAGCCGTATCGACCAGGAGGACGTCGGCCGGAGACTTCGCTACTCGGGCGAGCGCGTCGGCACCGCTCACCGCGGTGGAGACGACATCGGCGAGCCCCAGCTGGGCCGCCGCGTTGGAGACCGCCTGCTCCGCCAGTGGGCTGTGAACGCAAACCAGGACTGATTGCACCGTGACCTACCTTTCTACACGAAAGGGAACCATGTCGAAGCTCGCCCGATGGGCACTTTCGCGAAGGTTGGTCTGTTCACTTGTCCAGACGAGGAGAGTACGTTCAGCACGTGTGCGCCGTCCGTCCGCGCGGGAGGCGAGGCAGTGTGAACATGAGCAGGTTGCCCGGGCCATCGGCCGACGTCTGGGAGTGGCAGCGCAACGGTGCGTGCCGGGGTCGGGACAGTGGACAGTTCTTCCACCCCGACGGCGAGCGGGGGGCCTCCCGCCTCCGCAGGGAGATCGCAGCGAAGTCGATTTGCCGTTCGTGTCCCGTACGGGCCGAGTGCGCCTCGCACGCACTCGCCGCGCGGGAGCCGTACGGCGTCTGGGGCGGCTTCACCGAGTCCGAGCGGCTACGACTGCTCGAGACGGGCTGGGATGACCTCTCCGAGCGGGCCGGCGGTCGGGTCGACGTCCGCCGCCTCGAGGACCGCCTCGGCGTACCGCGGGCGCTTGTCCCAGCGCCAAGGCTTCCTGCCCAGGTGTGCTGACGAGCGTCAGCCGACCTTCACCTCTACCTGGTGGTAGCCAGTCGCACCGTCCGGTTCGGGCGGTGCCTCCGCTTCGATCTGCAGTGCGCCCGCGTTGTCGGTGGCACGCACCTCGAGCGTGTGCTCGCCCGGGGTCGCCGGCCAGCGCCACGACCACAGTCGCCACGTGTCGATCGAGGCCACCGCGGCGAGGGTCGCGGTCTGCCAGGCGCCGCCGTCGACCCGTACGTCCACTGTGGAGATACCGCGGTGCTGGGCCCAGGCGACGCCCGCCACGACGTAGTCCCCGGTCGGAATCGATTCCCCGCTTCGGGGCCGATCGATGCGGGAGCTGGTCTTGATCGGGGCTTGCTGCGACCACCCGCGCGGGACCCAGTAGGCGTCGAAGTCCGCGAATGTCGTTAGCTCGAGCTTCGTCAGCCATTTCGTGGCCGAGACGTACCCGTACAGGCCAGGCACCACCATCCGTACCGGAAAGCCGTGGTCGACCGGCAACGGCTCGCCGTTCATCGCCACGGCCAGCAGCGCGTCCCGGCCATCCCGCAGGACGGCGGTCGGCGTACCGGCGCTGAAGCCGTCGACCGACCAGCTCACCACCTGATCGGCCGCGGGGTCGGGATCCACCTCGTCGAGCAGGTCGGCGACCGGGGTGCCGAGCCAGCGGGCGTTGCCGATGAGATCACCGCCGACCTCGTTCGAGACGCAGGTGAGCGTGATATACCGCTCGATCATCGGTCGGCGCAGCAGCTCGTCGAAGGTCAGCTCCATCGGCTTCCCAACGCGCCCGGTGACGGTGAGCCTCCAGTCGTTCGGGTCCACCCGGGGCACGACGATCGCGGTGTCGATCCGATAGAACGTATCGTTCGTGGTGACGTACGACAGCCCGGCGACGTCGGCCTGCGGTATCGGCGATACCGGGGTCCCGGACGGCGTCGGCAGCTCGCTCCGGACGGCCTCTCGTGCAGTGTTCACATTGGACACTTGCGCGAGCAGATGGCCCAGGTAGCCCACGACGGCTCCGCCAACGGTGATCGCCGCGGACAGACGAAGGAACGCCCGTCGGTCCGGGTTGCGCAGCCAGCTCGCCGACCCCGCTTGGGGATGTCCGAGCTCTGGCACACGCGCGAGCAGTGACAGCAGCCACGACAGCGTCAGGATGCCGGCGACGGCCGCGGCCAGGCCGGGCAGCATCCACGCCAGGCTGGCTCCGGTACGGGTGACCGCGGCCGTGGCACCTACGGCGCCCAGTACGGCAAACCCGGCCAGCGCCGCCCATCGGCGAGTCCGCCCGAGGATGCCCAATCCGGCGGCCAGCAGAAGGACGACAACGACGGTGCCCACCTGGAGGGCGACCTTGTCGTTGGTCCCGAACAGTCGGATCGCGAGTTGTTTGCCACCCTCCGGAACGTTGTCGATGACGACGCCACCCACGGCGACCAGTGGGGACGAGCGCGCATCCACGGCCGCCGCCACCAGCTCACCCGCAGCTAGGGCGGCCGCCGCTGCGGCGACTCCGGCGAGCGCGGCCAGCAGCCGCGGCCTGACCGAGGTCGCCCGTTGCGTGGTTGTCACGGTCCTAGTCTGCTGACCATCCGGGCCACCGCCAAGATCCGAACCGATCCGTCATGGACTGGTAAGGCTCGCTGATCGTAACGACAGGGCCACCTACTCGTCCGCTGTGGACGAGAAGGTGGCCTGTCGGTGTGACTTAGAAGCCCGGCCCGTGCTGGTGACCGTGGCCATGCCCATGGCCGTGGCCACCATCGGCCGGCTCAGGCGCCTTCGGCTTCTCCACGATCAGCGCCTCGGTTGTGAGTAGCAGACCCGCGATGGAGGCCGCGTTGGAGACCGCGCTGCGGGTCACCTTCACTGGGTCGACGATGCCGGCCTTCGCAAGGTCGACATACTCGCCGGTGGCCGCGTTCAGGCCAGTGCCGGCCTTCGACTCGCGCACCTTGCCGACGACGACGTAGCCGTCCAGCCCCGCGTTCTGAGCGATCCAGCGCAGCGGCTCGTCGAGCGCCTTGCGCACGATCGACACGCCCGTGGCCGCATCACCGGTGAGGTCGAGGCCGTTTGCGAGCACCGAGGCGACCTGGGTCAGCGTGGCCCCGCCGCCCGGGATCACGCCCTCCTCGACGGCGGCCTTGGTGGCCGAGATCGCGTCCTCGATGCGGTGCTTGCGCTCCTTCATCTCGACCTCGGTCGCGGCGCCCACCTTGATGACCGCGACACCGCCGGAGAGCTTGGCCAGTCGCTCGTTGAGCTTCTCCTTGTCCCAGTCCGAGTCGGAGGCCTCGATCTCCTTGCGGATCTGCTCGACGCGCGCCTTCACCTCTGACGCGTCGCCGCCACCGTCCACAATGGTCGCGTTTTCCTTGGTAACCACCACGCGGCGGGCCGAACCGAGCAGGTCGAGGTTCACTGATTCGAGCTTGTAACCCAGTTCCGGCGCGATCATCTCGCCGCCGGTGAGCACCGCCATGTCCTGCAGCATCGCCTTTCGGCGATCGCCGAAGCCGGGGGCCTTCACCGCGCAGACCTTGAGTGTCTTGCGGATGGAGTTGACCACCAGCGTCGACAACGCCTGCCCGTCGACGTCCTCCGCGATGATGAGCAGCGGCTTGCCGGCCTTGAGCACCTGCTCCAACAGCGGCAGTAGGTCCTCGATGGCGCTGATCTTCTGCGGAGTGATCAGAACGTACGCATCCTCGAGGACGGCCTCGCCGGCCTCAGCATCGCTGATGAAGTACGGCGAGATGTAGCCCTTGTCGAACTGCATACCCTCGGTCACATCGAGCTCAGTGGTGAGCGTCGAGCCCTCCTCGACCGTGATCACGCCATCGCGACCGACGCGCTCCATCGCCTCCGCGATCAGCTCGCCAATGGCCGTGTCCTGCGCGGAGATCGTCGCCACGTGGGCGATGTCCTGGCGCTTCTTGACCTCGGCGGCCTTGCTGAGCAACGTCTCACTGATCATCGCGGCTGCGGCATCGATGCCACGCTTGAGGCTCATCGGGTCGGCCCCGGCGGCCACGTTGCGTAGGCCCTCGCGAACCATGGCCTGAGCCAGCACGGTGGCGGTCGTGGTTCCGTCGCCGGCGACATCGTTGGTCTTGGTGGCGACCTCCTTGACGAGCTGCGCGCCAAGGTTTTCGTACGGGTTGGTGAGCTCGATCTCCTTGGCGATCGTGACGCCGTCGTTGGTGATCGTCGGGGCGCCGAACTTCTTGTCGAGAACGACGTTGCGTCCGCGCGGGCCGAGCGTGACCTTGACCGCGTCGGCCAACGCGTTGACACCATGCTCGAGCCGGTGCCGAGCGTCGTCCGAGAAGCTCAGGATCTTCGCCATGTGTGTTGTCCCTTCACACGCCACCGCCCCGGCCCGGCGATCGGGTCCAGGGCGATGGCGTCGTTTGTCGAAGCTTTCGTCAGGTCGTGCTTGGCCAGTTCGGCGATTACTTCTCGATCACCGCGAGGACATCGCGGGCCGAGAGCACCAGGTACTCCTCGCCCGCGTACTTGACCTCGGTGCCGCCGTACTTCGAGTAGATAACGGTGTCGCCGACCTTCACGTCGATCGGGACCCGGTTGCCCTTGTCGTCGAAACGACCGGGGCCCACGGCGATGACCGTCCCCTCCTGCGGCTTCTCTTTGGCGGTGTCCGGAATGACCAGGCCCGATGCCGTTGTGGTCTCCGCCTCGTTCGCCTGGACGAGGATGCGGTCCTCGAGAGGCTTGATCGCAACCTTGGTCGCGGTACTCACTGTCATACCCTCCTGGGGTATCAGAATTGCCTGATTGCCTTGCCGTTCTGCGTTCACATGGCCATGCGGCTCCGTCGTCGCGGGTGCCGGCGCCGCCCGGCTCTAGCACCCTCAACCCGAGAGTGCTAACGCACACGTTAGGCCGGCGGCTAGCACTCCGTCAAGGAGAGTGCCAACACAGTCACCCGCCTGGAAATCCCATACTCGCGGATGGGCTGCGCGGGTGGGGTGGAATGCGAGAAGGTTCAAGTATGCAGGCAACCATCGGCGACAGACTCCACATGCACAGCAACACCGTGGGGGATCCTGACAAGATCGCCCTGATTGTCGAGGTCCGGGGCCAGAACGGCGCTCCTCCCTACCTCGTCCGGTTTCCGGACGGCCACGAGACCCTCGTCTTCCCCGGCTCGGACTGTGTCATCGAGACCACCACGCAGAAAAGCTGAATAGACCGGACGCCCCGTCCGCCGGTTGGCCACCATCGCCGCCCCCGGGTCCCCAGTTGGTCACCAACTGGGCAGTCGTACGCTCAAAAGTGCCCAGTTGGTGACCAATTGGGATGATCTTGCGGCTGCGGCCGCACCCAATTTGTTGTGCGACGATCTCCTGCTGGTACGGCGTTGCGTCCGCGTGGGGCGAACGATGACCACCGATTCCGGGGACACGTCGGGTTCCCGACGAAGGCGGTCAATGCTCAGGGGCGCCACCTACGTTCGGGGCAACACCGGTCGGGTCATGCCCGACGCCCGCCCCGAGGAGGATCCCGATGGCGCTGCCCCGATCCCGGCGCGTCGCGGCCATCGCCGCTGCTGCCGCGTGCCTGCTCGCACTCGCTGCCTGCGGTAAGGACGGAGCCGCGAACCCGAACGCCACTGGCGAACCGTCCGCTCAGGGCCAGCTCGGCGACTCCAGCGCCTCGGCCACAACGACGCCGGACGCGACCGCGACAACGACCTCAGGCGGAGGCGGAGGCGGGGGAACCACGACAAGCCCGTACCCGAACAACGCCAAGGACTACGGCCTGGAGATCCTCAAGGCGATCGCCGCTAACAACGACGCTCGAATCGTGGACCTGTCGAGCCTCAACACGGCTCAATATGTCCAGCAACAGAACTACAAGAGCAAGAACGGACAGTGGACGAACACCCACTGCCAATCCGGCAGTACTCAGTACTGTCACTACTACAACCAGACCGGCGACTTAGCGCAGGTCGCGATCGAGACCGCCAAGCTCGGCAAGAAGGAAGCAGTCAGCTCGGTAACGGTCGACGGCTACACCTTCGCCAAGGACGGCGCAAGTTACGGGTCTGCGTTCGGTTCTGCCTGGGAAAACGGTGACTACGCCAGGATGGTGTCGTTGTCGTCCGCCGCCATCGCGAACCACTTCAACGGCGTGCCGAAATTCTCGTCGGTCAATGCGGGCATCACAACGTATGGTCCGCAGGCGTGCCCCGCGCCCAATGCCAGTAAGACATGCGTCGAACTCCGCCAGACCGGTGGAACAGCCACGCTGCCGAGCCAGTACCTGATCGTTGACATGGCCAAGATCACTGCTGGTAAGCCGAACGGCATCATCGGGTACGTCTAGGCGGGATGCGGCTGACGGATCGGCGACTCGACGAGCGGGCGTGCAGCGACTGGATCTACGCTCCGGGAACCCTTGTCACCAGGAGCCCCGATGGCCGTCGCGCGCCCTCCTCGTCTGCTCTCCAGCCTGCTGGCCGCGACCGTACTACTCGGCCTCACGGCGTGCGCGACGAACAACGCTCCGGTGACCGCGAGCCCCACCGGCTCGGCCTCGCCCACCGCGGCGCCAACCACCGCGGCGAGCACGCCGTCGGCGACTCCGACCGCATCCGCGGACTTCCCGAGCACGGCACGTCTCTACGGCGAGGCGGTGTTGCTCGCCTGGCGGTCAAACCAGCTGACCCGCCTCGGCGACCTGGTCACCTCGACGGTCCTGAGCCAATTGCAATCGACCGGAGCGATCGAGCCCAACTGGGCTTACCTCGAGTGCCAGGGCGCGGCCGGCTCGTCGTACTGCCAGTTCCGCAACGGCGATGGCGACGCGGTCACCGTGCGACTGGATAACCAGCTTCTCGGGAAGGCGCATGCGACAACCGAGGTCAAGCTCGACCTGACCACGTACTCCAACAACGCAGTCGAGTATGTGAAGGCCTTCATCGAGGCATGGCGGAACGCGAACACCAAGCGGATGGCGACCCTCGCTAACCAAACGGAGGTCGACTACTTCACTCATTACGTACCGCCGGAAACGTATTCGACCTGCGCCACCATCACGAGCGGGTTCGCCAACGTCAGGGTGTACAACGCCGACGGGCTCGACTACACGCTGACCATCGCGGTGGCAACACTAGGCAACAAGCACGCGATCACCGGCCACTCGGCCACCGCGGCGGCGTGCCCCTGACCGACAATGCGGTCGTGGACCTCGACATCCTCGATCGGCTGCTATCTCCGGCGGGTCAGGGCGCGCTGGCCACGGCCTCGGAGCTGGTCGGCGCGGCCGGCCGCGCCGATCCGCTCGCGGCGGCGACCGCCATGCGCCGCAAGGGATTCCCGGCCGATCTCGCCGCCGCCGCCCTCACCCAGGCGAGCTTGCGGATCCAAGCCGCGTCCAAATTCGGAGCCGACGCGCCACGGCTGTTCTTCACGCGGCCTGGATTGGAACAGGCGACGCGTGGGTTGGTCGCGGCCCGGCGCGCGGCGAGGCTCGTCGCCGCTGGCGTCGTCCGCGTGGCTGATCTCGGCTGCGGTATCGGTGCCGACACGCTCGCCTTCGCCCGGGCCGGGCTAACGGTCCTGGCGATCGAATCGGATCCCGTCACGGCGGCGGTCGCCGCGGCCAATGTGGACGCCGTCGGGCACCAGGGATCGGTCGAGGTGCGGTGGGCCGACGCCCGGATGGTGGATCTGTCTAATGTAGACGCTATCTTCTCGGATCCGGCGAGGCGAGACACGGACCGTGGCCGCCGTTTGTTCGAGCCAGCCGCCTACTCGCCACCGTGGTCCTTTGTGGTCGGTCTGGCCGAACAAGTGCCCTCGACCGTACTGAAGGTGGCCCCTGGAATCGACCACCAGCTGATTCCTGACGGCGCCGAGGCGGAGTGGGTCAGCGTAGACGGCGACGTGGTGGAGGCCGCGCTCTGGTTTGGGCCCCTGGCCGAGGCGCCACGGCGGGCCAGCGTGTTACGGGACGGCGAACACGTCCTGACGGGATCGGGGACCGCGAAGGCCTCGGTCGGCCCCAGGCGCCGCTACGTGTACGACCCGGACGGAGCGGTCGTCCGGGCAAGTCTCGTGGCCGAGTTTGCGGCCGGGATCGGCGGTACGCTCGCCGACCCGCGGATCGCCTACGTTTTCACGGAGGAGCCAGCCGCGACGCCATTCGGGACTGGATTCGAGGTCGTCGCCGAGTTGCCGTACGGCCTGAAGTCCCTGCGGTCGGCACTGCGGGCACACCGCATCGGCATCCTCGAGATCCGCAAGCGGGGCGTCGCGGTCGAACCGGACCGCCTGCGCCGCGACCTTCGCCTTGCCGGCTCGCAGTCGGCGACACTGATACTGACACGCGTCGATGACGGCCCGATCGCGCTGCTGTGCCGCCGACACGCGCTCGGGTAACCTGCCAACCGTGGCAGGACAGGCGACCCCGGCGACGACGCTGCTGGCCCGGCAGCGGGTCATGCACCAACTCCACTCGTACGTGGTGGATTCGGATACACCGAACTATGGCGCCGCCGTGGCCGACGTGCTTGGCATTGTCCAGGGGCGGGTGTTCAAGACGCTGGTCACCGAGGTGGACGGTGCACTCACCGTTGCGGTCGTGCCGGTGACTGGCGACGTCGACCTCAAGGCACTCGCTGCCGCCGTTGGTGGCAAGCGGGCAGCGATGGCCGACCGCGGGGTAGCAGAGAAGACGACTGGATACGTCCGCGGCGGGATCAGTCCACTGGGACAGCGCAAGCGCCTACCCACGGTGGTGGATTTGTCGGCCACCGAATACGAGACCGTCTACGTCAGCGCTGGACGCCGTGGCCTGCAGGTCGAGCTCAACCCTGCAGACCTGGTCCGGCTCACCGACGCGGTAACGGCGAGGATAGCCGGATGAATCTCCCTCGGCGTCGCGTTCTCGGCATCGTCGCGGTGCTGGCGGTGGTCCTCCTCGGGACCGGCGCCGGAATCGCCTGGCACTTCGGGCTCCTCTTCACCAACCCGTCGGCGCGGGGCGAACCGGTCGACGTTCCCGCCGCCGCCGTGGAGACCCTGGCGTCCGACCTCGCCGTGCCGTGGGGACTCGCGTTCCTGCCCGACGGCACGGCACTCGTGAGCGAGCGCGACTCGGCCCGGATCCTCAGCGTCCGCGCGCCCGCGCCGGGCACCACGGCCGATGTCGCCGCGGCGACCCGGGTGACCGAGGTTCAGCGCATCACGGACGCCCGCCCGTCGGGCGAGGGTGGGCTGCTCGGCCTCGCGGTCTCGCCAACGTACGCCACGGATGGCTGGGTGTATGCCTACTACACCGCGGCGAACGACAACCGCATCGTCCGGATGCGATTGGGTGGCACGCCGCAACCCATTTTCACCGGTATACCCAAGGCTTCCAACCACAATGGAGGTCGCATCGCGTTCGGACCGGACGGAATGCTCTACGTCGGTACGGGTGACGCTGGCGAGCGCAGTAACGCTCAGAACCGGTCGGCGCTCGGTGGGAAGATCCTCCGGATCACGCCGGAAGGCAAGCCGGCCCCCGGCAACCCGTTCGGCGACTCGCCGGTCTACTCGTACGGTCATCGCAACGTGCAGGGCTTGGCCTGGGACGCCGACGGCCAGCTCTATGCCTCCGAGTTCGGTCAGAACCGGTACGACGAGCTGAACCGGATCGAGGCTGGCAAGAACTACGGCTGGCCCGAGGTCGAAGGCACCGGCGACAACCCAGCCTTCGTGAATCCGATCGCGACGTGGTCCACATCGGACGCATCGCCAAGTGGGCTGGCGATCTTCGACGGTCGGGCTTACCTTGCCTGCCTGCGCGGGACGAAGCTCTACCGGATCGGCCTCGACGGAACGGGCGCGCAGCAACTGCTCTCCGACCAGTACGGTCGACTGCGCACGGTCGTGGTCGCTCCCGACGGCACGCTCTGGGTCACGACGTCCAACCGAGACGGCCGCGGCGATCCGGTCGCTAGCGACGACCGCATCCTGCGTCTACTCCCCGACAAGCTACCCAGCTGAGGCGTTCAGAATCGGGTAAGCCGTGGCGACGACGTCGTTGTTGGTGACGTTCGACCCCGAGGACTACCACCGCGTGACTTACCGTGGCTACCACCGATCAGTGGTAGCTTACGCAGCGTGACGCCTGCCATAAAGCGGACTTTCTCGATGCGTCCTGAGGTCGACCGGATGCTCAGCCAGCACGTGCAACGCAACCCCGGCGCGAGTCTTTCGTGGACCGTCAACGAAGCGCTCGTCGAGTATTTCGAATCGGCTGCGCTTCACGCCTACCGACGATGGGACACGGATGCCGCCGATGATGAGCGCGTGGCCCTAGAAGCGCTGCGCTTTCAGGACGATCGGTCCTGGGCGGTTGAATGAGGCGCGGCAGCATCCACCACTACATGGTCGGCAGCCATCGGTTGCGCGTGGTCGTTGTGACGGCGGACCGATACAACCCAGCACACGGCCTAATCGCACCGTTGCGGGAACGCGCCGGACCCAACCTCATGCCTGCGTTTCTTGTACCACTCACACGACATGATTGGCCCACCGCGGCAGTCATCGACCTGTCTCGCATACGTGCGCTTGAACCTCAATCGGTGGCAGGGCCTGCTGGTCAGCTGACAGCCGGTACGTTGGCGACGTTGACCACGGCGATTCGGACATACCTCGCGACAACGGTGTAGGCCAGCGCGCGTCCATCTGGGAGTTCTGTGGCCCTGGGAGGGGCCGCAGGACTACGAAACCGGCGATCACTGGGTAGATGGAAGGCCTGCCGGGGCGGGGCGGTCGCCGTGCCACGAGCGCCACAGGTCCGCGTAGACACCGCCAGCGGCGACGAGTTCGTCGTGCGAACCGAGCTCGGCGATCCGGCCGTCCTCCACCACGGCCACCCGATCGGCGTCGTGCGCCGAGAACAGGCGGTGCGCGATGGCGACGACCGTTCGTCCCTCGAGGACCGCGGCCAGCGAGCGCTCCAGATGCCGCGCCGCTCGGGGATCGATGAGCGACGTCGCCTCGTCAAGCACCAGCGTGTGGGGATCGGCGATCACCAACCGGGCGAGGGCGAGTTGCTGCGCCTGAGCCGGCGACAGAGCGTGGGTGCCCGAACCGAGCTCGGTGTCCAGACCGTACGGCAAATCCTCCGCCCAGCCCCAGGCGTCGACGGCCTCCAGCGCGGCCCGCACCTCGTCGTCGGTGGCGTCGGGCCGCGCCAGCGCAACGTTCTCCCGCAGCGTGCCGAGAAACACGTGATGCTCCTGGGTCACCAAGGCCACGTGCCGGCGTAGCTGGGGAAGCGGCAGTCCGACCAGGGGTGCCCCACCAACTGTCACGTGCCCGGTGCGCGGGGCGTGCACACCCGCCAGGAGCCGGCCGAGAGTCGACTTGCCCGCACCCGACGGTCCTACCATCGCCAAACGCTCGCCGGGCGCGACCGACAGCGTGATGCCATGCAGTACGTCTCGACCATCCACATAGGAGTACCGGACATCGTCAGCGGCGAGCTCCTCACCGACCGGCTCGTGATCGGTCGTCTCACGATCGGCGGCGACGTGAGCCACGCCAATGAGCCGGGCGAGCGACGCCTGACCCACCTGCAGCTCGTCCAGCCACATCAGCATCCGGTCCAGCGGATCGATCAGCTGCTGCACGTAGAGGGTGGCCGCGGTGACCTGAAGCAGGTCGACCCAGCCGTTGTGGAAGTACCATCCGCCAACGAGAAGCGTCGCCACGACCGGGACCAGGTAGCCGACCTCCATCAGTGGAAAGAAAACTGTCCGGAGGAACAACGTGTACCGCTCGGCACGGTAGGAGCGTCGGATGTCGGCGTTCGTCCGGTCGATTCGCCGCTGCTGGGCACCGAGCGCCTCCACCGTGCGCGCACCGTCCACGGTCTCGGCGAGGCCGTCGGTCAGGTCGGCGTAGGCGGCGCTCTCGCGCAGATAGCCGTCGGTGGCGCGCTTGAGGTACCACCGGGTGCCGAGCCAGAGCATGGGCACCCCAAGCAACAGGGGCAGCGCGAGAAGGGGCCCGACGGCGATCAGCGCACCGACGGTGATAGCGGTGGTGACCATCGCGACCAGCACCTCGGGCATCGCCAACCGTACGCTGTGCGACAAGGCGTCGACGTCGCGCGAGGTACGGGTGAGCAGGTCGCCCGTACCGGCTCGCTCCACAGTCGACAGAGGTAGCTCCAGGGTCCGATCGACGAAGTCCTCCCGCAGCTCGGCCAGCACCCGCTCGCCCAGCTTCGCCGATGCCAGCTTGGCCAATCGAACCAGGATTGCCTGTACGGTAACGAATCCGACGATGCCGAGCGCGACACGGTCCACAAGGGCAAGACTCGGACCGTCCTTAATGGACTGCACGAGAATGCCGATCAACCATGGTAGGCCAAGGCCGGCGACGGCGGCCGACGCGTGCAAGGACAACGCGAACCTGAGCTCGCGCGGATGACGGCGCATGAGCCCGAGCGCGTACCGACGCACCTCTTTGGTCGACGCAACCGGCAGGATCGTTCTCATTCATCCTCCCCGCGGGTGACCGTCGAGGCGTAGGCGGGCGATGCGTCGAGCAGCTCGCGGTGGGCGCCCTCGGCGGCGACCCGTCCGGACTCGATGAAGATGACGTGGTCGGCCTGGTCGAGGATCAGCGGGCTCGTTGTGCAGACCACCGTGGTACGGCCGGCGCGGGCCGCCGCGAGTCGGCCACCGATGCGGGCCTCGGTGTGGGCGTCGACCGCGCTTGTCGGTTCGAGGAGCACGAGCACCGGTGGGTCGGCCAGCAACGCCCGAACCAGCCTCAGTCGCTGCTGCTGGCCTCCCGAGAACTCGCGGCCGCGTTCTGCGACGTGGGTGTCGAGACCGTCCGGAAGAGCCTCGATGACATCCTCGGCGCTCGCGTCGTGCAATGCCTGGCGAAGCCGTTCCGCGGCGATCGTGCGGTGCCCGCTCAGCTCGTCGCGCAGCCGTCCAGAGAAGAGGTGGGCGCCGTTGTCGGCCACCATCACCAGCCTCCGTACGGTCGCGCGATCCAACTCGGCCAGCAGCACGCCGTCGAGCCGAGCCGGCCCGTCGATGTAGCGGCCGAGACGGTCAGCGATGGCAACCGCGTCCTCCGGGCGGGCGGCGGCGACCGCGGTCAAGCGCCCCGGTCGGATGATCACGCCCGACGTTGGATCGACCAAATTGGACGTCGCCGGATCCGGGGTTGGCGAAGGTTCGGCCGGGTCGGCGACCTCCGGCTCGAGGGCCAGGATGCCGACCACCCGGCGGGCGGCCACGTGGCCGCGGGTCATCTTGTCGGCCACCTCGGTGAGCGTTCGCAGCGGGAACAGAAGGAAGACGGCGTACCCGTAGAAGGCGAGCAGCTGACCGATGGTGATCTCGCCGGCGACCGCGAACCGGGCGCCAAGCCAGGTGACCAGTGCGACGAAGAAACCGGGCAGCAGGATCTGCAAGGCCTCCAGAGCCGACTCGACCCGAGCCACCCGGACGCCGCTGGCTCGCACCCGCTGGGATTGCGCCCGGTACCTGGCCGAGAACGTCGCCTCGCCACCAATGCCCCGCAGCACCCTGAGGCCGGTAACAATGTCCGCGGCCCTCGTGGTCAGCTTCGCTGTCGCGGAGCGGTACTCGTGCTGGCGCCGATGCAGTGGCCGGATCAGGATGCCGACGATCGTCATCAGTACCGGAACCCCGAGCACCACGATGAGACCGAGTGGCAGCGACGCGTTCAGCAGGATCACGGCGACGGTGACGATCGCCACGACCGAACCCACACCGCGGGCGGTGACATCAATCGCGTTACCGATGTGGCTCACGTCAGAGGTTCCCACGTTGATGACCTCGCCGGCGGCCACCCGCTTCGGCAGGGTGGCGCCGAGACGGCCGGCCTGGCGAACCGTGAGTTGGACGGTGCGGTACGCCGCAGAAAGCCAGTTGAAGACCGCACATCGGTGCCGGAGCACCCCGGCCGCGGCTTGGACTATGCCCAGTCCGAGTAGCGCCGCAGCCCATCCGAGGAGGGCGCGACCGTCGCGTTCGGTGACGCCGTGTTGGATCGCGGCGCCGATGGCCGCCGGCATCAACGCCTGGGCCACCATCCATATCGTGCCCATGGCGATACCGAAGGTGACGGTGCGCCGTTGCAGTCGCACCAGCCACCAGAGGTACCTGGTGGCTGAGCGACAGTCGGGCGTCCCGGGGTCGGGGACGGGTAAGTCACGCATGGTGGAACCGACCTTACGGCTGGGCCACCGTGCCGGGCCTGTGATTTTCCCGCCCATGATCTCCGACGTCGATCCAAGGCGGGAGGGTTTAGCGGTCGACCGGGGAAAAGTCCCACGTGTGCGGGGCGCGGGTAATCAGTTGTGGCGGCGGTTCCTGGAACTCCTCCGGATTGCTGCGCCACTTCGTGATCACGACCAACCGGAAGTCCGGCGAAGAGTAGATTTCGCTCGCAATGTGCATGGGGTTGGTCTCGACGGTCGGCACAGCGACCTCGCATACCCAGTTCAACAGGGCGGTGAACGTGCGCGCCTCCGCCCGAACCTCCCACATGCGAACGATCACCTGCGCCTCCTCTGCCGACTAAAGCGCCACTGTAGTGACCGGCAGTCCCGAGTCGGCCGGGAGATCCAACGAGCTCGGCGGCCAGCCGGCGGCCACCAGGTGCGCTCCGAGCGCCGCGACCATCGCGCCGTTGTCGGTGCACAGCCGCATCCGCGGCACCCGCAAGACGATGCCCTCCTGCTCGCACCGGTCCGCCGCGAGCGCCCGCAAGCGGGAATTGGCCGCGACCCCGCCGCCGATGACAAGGGTGTCGACGCCGTACTCCCGGCACGCATTGACGGCCTTCGCGGTGAGCACGTCGCAGACGGCTTCTTGAAAGCTGGCCGCCACATCGGCAACCGGTACGGTCTCACCAGCCCGCTGCCGCGACTCCACCCACCGAGCCACCGCGGTCTTCAGGCCCGAAAACGAGAAGTCGAACCGATGGTCGGTCTGATCACGTGGACCGGTGAGCCCACGCGGGAAGTCGATCGCCGCCGGGTCGCCAGTCTGCGCGCTGCGGTCGATCGGCGGCCCGCCGGGAAACGGCATCCCGAGCAGGCGCGCCACCTTGTCGTACGCCTCACCAGCGGCGTCGTCGATCGTGGCGCCGAGGGGCGTCACGCTACGAGCGAGGTCCTCGACCAACAGCAGCGAGGAGTGCCCTCCCGAGACGAGCAGCGCCAACGCCACCGGCGGCAGCGGTCCGTGTTCGAGCGTGTCCACGGCCACGTGGGCGGCCAGGTGGTTGACGCCGTACACCGGTTTTTCGGCGGCGATCGCATAACCCTTAGCCGCGGCGACCCCGACCAGAAGCGCCCCGGCGAGTCCTGGACCGGCGGTCACCGCAATAGCGTCCACATCGGAGAGTCGTACGCCCGCCGTCGTCAGGGCACGCCGCATGGTCGGCAGCATCGCCTCGAGATGCGCCCGGCTGGCCACCTCCGGCACGACGCCGCCGAATCGGGCATGTTCCTCCACACTGGACGCTACCTCGTCGGCCAGCAGCGTCGTTCCCCGCACGATGCCAATCCCCGTCTCATCGCACGAGGTCTCGATCCCGAGCACAAGTGGACCATCGCTCACGGTTTCTCGTCCCTTCGCATCACCAGTGCGTCGGTGTTGCTGGGTTGGTAGTAGCCCCGCCGCACACCGATGACCTCGAATCCGTAGCGGTCGTACATGCGCTGGGCGGGACCGTTGTCGGCCGCGACTTCCAGGAGAGTGTGCGTCGCGCCCTGGGCGCGCCCGTACTCGAGCAGGTCCCCCAGAAGCAGCCGGCCGATGCCGCCGCGTTGCCGGTCCCGCCGCACCGCGATGTTGTTGACCCACGCCTCGGGCCGCACCACGGCGAGCCCGGCGTACCCGACCAGCTGCCCGTCGCGCGCGAACGCCGCCACATAGTGATGGTCGTTGGCCAGCTCGTTCCAGAACATGGCCGCGGTCCATCGCTCCACGCCAAAGAGGTCCGCCTCGATGGCCAGCACCTGGTCCAGATGCCACCACCGCAGCCGCTCGAGCGTGACGGCCGCGGTCGTCACGGGATCACCGCCTTGGGTGGACGAGGCTCCGCCGCGTCTGGCCGGCGCAGATAGAGCGGAGTGAGAATCTCACTCTCGCCGCGGCCGCGCACCCGATCCGCGGCCAGCTCAGCAAGGCCGAGTGCCGGCGGATAGCGCGGCTCCTCGTGCACCGGCATCTGAAGCACCGAGGCGTAACGCAGGGCTCCGTCCCCGACGGCGAGCTCGACCCCACTGCCCAGGAGCAGCTCGGCCACGCGATCGGGCCGATCGACGGCGGGCTCGCTCATCGCGACGCCGCCCCGGTACACGGCCCAGTAGATCTCTTTGCGCCGCGCGTCCGTGGCCACCAACGTCGTCGCTCGGGCTCGGGTGCCGATCGCGTCAAGGGAACACACCCCATAGGTCGGGATGCCCAGTGCCTGACCCATCGCGGCCGCGGTCATCAGACCCACCCGCAGCCCGGTGAACGGCCCCGGCCCAACGCCGGCGACGATCGCGGCCAGATCGCGCCCGGCAGCACCGCCCTCGGCGAGGACCTCGGTCACCGCCGGTGCGAGTAGCTCCGCGTGCGCCCGCGGATCGACGGAACGCCGCTCCGCCAGCTGATCGACGCCGCTCCGGCCGGACGCATTGGGATCGATCAGCATCAGCGCCGCTGTCACCGCGGGTGTGGAGGTGTCGACGACCACAACAAGCACCCCTGAACCCTATCCACCCCAGGTTGCTCAGCCCCGGTCGACACCGATCTGCTCGATGCGTTCAGGCCAGTCTCCGCCCACGCCGATCAGCTCGACGGTGCGAGCGTCGTCATCCTGGCGGCGCAACCGCACGAGGAGGTGGGCGTCGCTGAGCTGCTCTACCTTTCCCTCGCCCCACTCGACCACCGTCACCGCGTCACCGAGGCTGGTGTCCAGATCGAGGTCGTCGACCTCCGCGATGCCGCCCAAGCGGTAGGCGTCAACGTGCACCAACGCGACTCGACCGGACTCCGATCGATGGACCCGGGCGATGACGAAGGTCGGCGAGGTCACGGCGCCACGAACCCGCAGCCCTGACGCGATGCCCTGAACCAGCACCGTCTTGCCCGCGCCCAACGGCCCGTCCAAGATCACTAGATCGCCGGCCCTCAACACGGCGGCCAGCCGCCGGCCGAACTCGCGAGTGTCGGTTGGCGTCATGAGCTCCACAGTGGCGAGCGGCATCGTCACGGCGCGAGTTTACGGACAAAGGGCAGGAGCACCGCGTTCACGGCCTCGCTATGTTCCAGCAGGGCAACGTGTCCAGCGTTGCCGATTACCACCAGCTCGGCGTGCGGGAGTGCCTCGGACAGCGCCTCCGAGTGCTCCACCGGGGTGAGCAGGTCCTCGTCGCCGCAGATCACCAGCACCGGAATCTCCTTGAAGGCCGACAGCGCCAGGACCCGGTCGTGGGTGTAGAGCGTGCGCAGATAGCGGGCCACGGATTCGGTGCGGGTGGCCGAGTTCATTCGCTCCACATAGGAGACAATGGCGGGGCTTACCTTGCCGGAGCCGAAGCCGTACCGTCGGGTCAACAGCCACGCCAGGTCAGTCGAGGCCTCACGGGCCCGATCGAGCATGCCCGCGGTGACCCAGCCGGCTCCACTGATCAGAGGCAGCAGGGGTTTGCGGAAGCGCACCAGCACCTCGGGCATACCGAATGTCACGCCGCCCGCTGAGGTTGATAGCAGTGCCACCCCGGCGATGCGGCCGCCGATGGCGAAGAACTCGGGCGCCATGTCGGCCATGGCCATGATGGCCATGCCACCCATCGAGTGGCCAACGAGCGCGACCGTGGTGTCGGTCGCTGTACACTCCTCGACTACCTTGCGGAGTGCGGCCGCGAGAAGGTCCAATGTGTACTCACCCTTGGTGAGCCGGCCGGACCGGCCGTGCCCGGGCTGGTCATAGCTGACCGTGCGGACACCGTCCATCTCGGACAGAGCCTTGCGCTGGAAGTGGAACGTGCCCATGTCGAGGCAGAACCCGTGCACGAACACGACAGTCAGCCGGGCGTTCGCTGGACCGGTGATCTCGACGTGCAGTGGGATGCCCTCGTCCGTGGTGACCGTCCGGTACTCGTCGGCGGGAAGAGCACCGAACGGCTCGTCCCGGTACGGGTCGCGCTCGGCTTCGCGCTGCCGGCGTCGCAACAGGACCCGCTCGGCCGCCACGCCAGCGGCGACACCGGCCGCGGCGACACCGACGAGGCTGCCGATCAAGCCCGCCTTGGCGCGGCGTGAACTCCTATCTGCTGATGTGGCGGCGGATCCAGCGGATGCACTCATGCGGAACCATCCATTGAGGACGCCGCAGCACCGACGTAGACGCGCGGGACGCGTGCGCTGCCGAACCGGGTAACGATCTCGTAGTTGATGGTGTCAGCCGCAGCGGCCCAGTCATCAGCGACAGGTTCCCCGTCGGTGCCCGGTCCAAATAGGACTGCCACATCTCCCGCGGTCACCCGGTCGTCACCACAATCAACCACGATCTGGTCCATGCAGACCCGGCCGGCGATCCTGTGCTGGGCTCCGGCCAGCCAAACAGAGGCGCGGTTGCTGGCCGCCCGCGGTACGCCGTCGGCGTACCCGAGCGGGACCAAGGCCAGCGTGGTCTCGTGTGGTGTCACGTACGTGTGACCGTACGAGACACCCTGCCCGGCCGGCACCCTCTTCGTCTGGGTCACTCGCGCCCGAACGGTCATAGCCGGCCGCAGGCCGATCTCCGTACCCGGCACCGGAGAGAGCCCGTAACACGCGATGCCCGGCCGGACCAGATCGAAGTGCGTCTCGGGTCGGGTCAGCGTCGCGGCGGAGTTGGCCAGATGGCGGTACCTGGGCGTGATGCCCAGCCGTTCGGCGCTCGCCAGCCCCTCCCGGAAAACCTCCAGCTGCCGGTCGTTCCCCGGATGGTCCTCCGCGTCGGCGTGGACGAGGTGGCTCCACACGCCGACCACCTCCACGGCGCCGTCGGCCTGGGCCTTGGCCGCGGCCTCGCACAGCCCCGGCCAGTCGGCGAGGAGGGCACCACCGCGCGATAGGCCGGTGTCCAGCTTGAGATGCATACGAGCAGTACGTCCGGTACGGCGGGCGGCGCTCACGATCTCTTTTACGTGCAGCCCGGTCGCAGCGCTCAGGTCGATGTCGGCGGTGATGGCCGGTTCCAGCGGCACGCCGGGCGCCATGAGCCAGGCGAGCACCGGAACGGTGAGACCCGCCGCTCGCAGCGCCAACGCCTCATGGACCGTGCAGCCACCGAGCCACGTCGCGCCACCGCGAACGGCCGCCCGGGCCGATGGGACCATGCCGTGGCCGTAGCCGTCGCCCTTGACCACCGCCATGACCTCGGCCGTCGTCGCGGCGCGCAGCAGGCGAACGTTGGCCTCGATTGCGTCCAGGTCGACGCGCACCTCCGCCTGCCACATGACGACTATCTTACCGGTCGGTAGGTTTTGCCAGAGTTGCGATCACCGCAGGCACGGCGGCGGCCACGTCCGGTGCGGTCACGGGAGCGTTCCCATGCGCGCTGAAACGCTCGGCGGCGTGCCGGCCGGCCAAGCCGTGCACGAAGACCCCGACCAGTGCAGCCCGTTCCGCCGGCAGACCCGCGGCGAGAAGCGACACGAGCAAGCCCGCCAGGACGTCTCCGGTGCCCGCGGTGGCCAGCGCCGCGGAGCCGCTCGGATTGGCCCAGGCCCGACCGTCCGGGCTCGCCACCACGGTGCGGTCGCCTTTGAGGAGCACCACCACGCCCAAGCGGTGCGCAAGCAGGCGCGCGGCGGCGACCCGATCCGGGCCCACGGACTGGCCGGCCAAGCGCGCGTACTCCCGGTCGTGCGGGGTCACCACGGTCGGCGCGGAACGCTTTCGCAGTCGGTCGGCCAATGGCCCTTCACCGGCCAGCGTCAGTGCGTCGGCATCGAGAATCGCCGGTACGGGTGACCCAAGCACGGCACGTAGCTCGTCTCGGGCGCGATCGTCCGTGCCGAGACCACAGCCGACCAGCCACGCCTGCACCCGGCCCGTGTCGGCGACCCTTTCACTGATGACGACTGACGGGTGCGCCCGGATGACGTCGGCCGCGATCGGGCCCGCATAGCGCACCATCCCGGCCGGGCCGGCAAGCGCCCCACTGGTCGACATGAGCGCGGCCCCGGGGAAGTCGCGAGAGCCCGTGGCGAGGCCGGCCACGCCCCGGGTGTACTTGTCCGAGCCCGGGTTCGGCACCGGCCACCACCCGGCGATATCGGCGATGTCGGGCACGAATACGGCCGGATCTGCCTGTGGTCGCGGCAGTCCAATGTCGACCAGATCGACCTGCCCCGCCAAGGGCGCGGCCGGACCCACGACATGGGCCGGCTTCAGACAGCCGAAGGTCACGGTGACGTCGGCCTGCAGCACCGGCCCTTCGACGGCTCCGGTGTCAACGTCCACACCGGACGGAACGTCCACCGCGACCACGGCCGGCCGCGGTGCGCGCGCGCGTACCGCGGTCAACCGCTCGGCCGCCTCCGCCGCCGACCCGCGCAGCGTGCCCGTGGCGCCGATGCCCACCACCCCGTCCACGACGATGTCCACTGTGGAGTCGTCGAGAGCGCTCAGCCCTGGCTCGACCCGGCCCCCGGCTCTCCGCAACGCCGCCAAGCCCTCCTGATGAGCCCGATCGGGAACGAGCAGCACCGCTCGCACGTCTACGCCCCGCCGCGCCAGCAAGGCACCCGCGAAGAGGGCATCGCCGCCGTTGTTGCCGGCGCCGACGAGTAACAACACCCGGCGACCGTAGACGCCGCCACGGTCGGTGAGAACCTCCGCGCATCGGCGGGCCAGCCCGGTTGCGGCACGCAGCATCAGGGTGAGCACGGGCAGCGTGGCCATGAGCCGCTCCTCCGCCGCTCGCACATCGGCCGCCCGCCACGCCGCCCTCATGCGGCATCGTCCCGTTCGGCAACCACCATGGCCGAGGCGATCCCGCCGTCATGCGATAGCGACAGGTGCCATCGGCTGACGCCGCGCTCAACGGCCGCGGCCGCCACAGTGCCGGAGACCGTGAGCCACGGCCGTCCATCGTGGTCGGTCACGATTTCGCAGTCGTGCCAGTTGAGGCCGGTCGGCGCGCCGAGTGCCTTGGCCACGGCCTCCTTGGCCGCGAAGCGGGCCGCCAGGGACTCTGGCGGTCGAGGGTTGCCGGAGTCGGTGAGGCGCTCCGCTTCGGTGAAGATTCTTTCGCTCAGCAACGGTGTACGGGCCAACGCCCGCACGAACCGATCGACGAGCACCACGTCGATACCGACTGCCACGATCACGCCCGCAGCCTATCGGTCACCTTGTGTGTCGCTGGCGACGTTCCCGCCGATCTTGGTCGTTTCGGCGTCCTCGTCTACGATATGCTCGCCAGGCGACGCTCAAGCAGGGTGGATGTTCCTGTTGTGGTGGAAGGCGTTGTCGGGGTCGTACTTGGCCTTGATTTCTGCGAGTCGGCGGTAGTTCTGATCGCCGTAGGCCTCGCGAATGCGGCTGGTGTCGTCGGCATCAAGGAAGTTGACGTAGACGCCTGCGCCGCGGTGCGGTTGGAGGGCTTGGAGGAACCGTCGCGCCCACGCGCTCTCGGCCGCGGCGTACTCGGCGGACTCGTCGGGGAGCCACACCGCGTCGATGATGATGTTGTGGGCCACGTCGCGACCCGCATAAGCGGTGGCGTCACGAGGACTCGGGCGACGGCCCCACCCAGGTGGAACATCGCCGCGTACGACCGGGGCGAGCCGGCGGTGTAGGCGTGATCGGCGATGGCGGCAATGGCGTTGTCGGAAAGGCCGTCGAGGTTCGTGGACTTCCAGTAGTAGTGCCATCCATGAAGGACGGTGTCGTCCATGGCGCCTTGGAAGGCGACGTACGGCGTGGGTCCGAGCAGGTCGACGACCGGCGTCCCGAACCGGCGGAGCGTCCGCACCGCACGCTCGCCGGCTTCGACGGCGCCGGCGTAGCAGCAAATGACCGCGATGGCCGGCCGCCAGTGCAGGTCCGTGGGAATGTCGGGCAGCGGGGGGATCGTGCCGAGCCTGACGACGGTCCCGAGCTCGTCGGGCGCTTCGGACGCGAAGTCCCGGTAGAAGCGCAGCACGTCGGTGGTGTCGTCGGCCGCCCAGAAGACGGATCCGGCCATGACGGTCGGGCCGACCTTGTGTAGCGCGAACCAGAACGTGGTGACCACGCCGAAGTTGCCGCCGCCACCGCGCAACGACCAGAACAGATCGGGGTGTTGGTCGGCGGACGCGCGGACGATGGTGCCATCGGCGGTGACCACCTCGGCGGCCAGCAGGTTGTCGATTGCGAGCCCGTGCCTTCGCATGAGGAAGCCGATGCCCCCGCCGAGGGTGAGCCCGGCGACGCCGGTGTGGCCCACGATGCCGCCGGTCGTGGCCAGACCGTGGGCCTGCGTCTCGTGGTCGACATCGCCCCATAGAGCACCGCCCTGCACCCGCGCCGTGCAGTCCGCGGAGTCGACCCACACCGCGCGCATCGCCGACAGGTCGATGACGATCCCGTCATCGCAGACCGCGGTGCCGGCCACGTTGTGGCCCCCGCCTCGTACCGCGATCTCCAGGTCGTGGTCACGGGCGAAGCGCACAGCCTCGGCCACGTCGGCGGTCCCGCTGCACCGGGCGATGAGCCGTGGGCGTCGTTCAACGGAGCCATTCCACACGGCTCGGGCGGTGTCGTATTCGGGGTCGTCAGGGGTAATCAGCTGGCCCCGGAATCCGTCAATCTTCATCGCGCGTGCCTCCCCGTCCAGGTGCCCGACTTTTCGGTAATCGGTGGTGCCGTCGGCGTTCGTTCGACGGCCCCATGGCACCACCGCGGACCGCGGCCGTGAAGTCAACAATCTGGACTTCACGGGCTGGGACGAGCGCGCGACGATGGCCTTGTGCGGACCTACGGCCAGTACTGCCCCATCGCCCGAGGCGCCGAGATATTCGCCGAGCGCTGGACGCCGCTGATCATCCGCAACCTGTACCTGGGCTGCGGAAGCTTCAGCGAGATCCTGGAGGGCGCGCCCGGGCTCTCCCGTACGCTCCTCTCGCAGCGGCTCCGGCAGCTAGAACGGCTCGGGATTGTCGAGTCGGCACCTAAGCCCGACGGGCGCGGGGGCCACTACGAGCTCACGCCGGCGGGTCACGACCTCTTCAAGGTCTGCGCGTCGCTCGGCGAGTGGGGTGCGGCGTGGCTCGAGATCGCTCCCGAGCACCTCGATCCCTTTGTGGCCTTGTGGTCGATGTGCAACATGCTGCGCCGGGATCGTCTGCCGGGTCGACGAGTCGTCATCCGCTTCGACTTCACGGGAGGCCGACGACCCGAACGGTACTGGCTGCTGATCGAGCGTGGCGACACCGAGATCTGCAAGACGTACTCAGGTCTCGACGAGGACCTCTACATCACGGCCGAAGCCGAAGCCTTCGTCAAATGGCACGCTGGACAGCTCAGCTGGGCGGAAGTCGCCCGCAGCGGCCGCATTCAACTCCACGGCCCGTCGTGGCTCGTCCGAGCCTTCCCCAGCTGGAACGCCCGCAGCGCCTTCGCGCACATCAAGCCGGTCTCCGGGACTGCGGCGAGTACGGCAGCCTGACATCGGCGACCGACCTACGGCCACCCGTCACGGAGCCCGCTCCAGCGCGAGGCGGACGCCGAAGCCGAGGAACACCACCCCGGACAGCCGTTCCAGCTGCCGCCGGACGGTGGGCCGCGTGAGCCACCCCTTCGCCCGCGTGACCGCCAGCACGACGAGCGATAGCCACACGAAGCCCTCGACAACATGGATCGCGCCGAGCCCCAGCGAGCCGGCAAGCGGATTCACGCCTTCGGGCAAGAACTGTGGCAGCACCGACAGGTAGAACGCCCCGACCTTGGGATTCAACAGATTCGTGGTGAGCCCGGTGCGGAAGGCCGCGCGCAAGGAAGGTGCCCTTCCATACGGATTCTGGCCATAAAGGTGCCCCTCCTTGCCGCCGGCGGCCGGCGGCGGCGCTTCCACACCGCCGGTGGCCGGCAGGCGGCGGGCGGACCACAGCGCTCGGAGGCCGAGCCAGCACAGGTACGCCACGCCGGCCACTCGGAGCACCTCGAACGCGACCCAGGAGGCGTTGATGATCGCCGTTACGCCGATCGCACTGGCCACCGCCCAGGTGAGACACCCGAGCCCGATGCCGGCGACGGCCGCGAGCCCGGCCCCGCGTCCACCCGTGGCCGTCGTCTTCAGAACCAGCAGGGTGTCGAGCCCCGGCGTGATGGTGAGGACGGCGGCGAAGAGGGCGAAGGCGAGGTAGGAGCTCACTCGACCGTTACTGACTTGGCGAGATTGCGGGGCTGATCGACGTCGTGCCCGCGAGCAGTGGCGATCTCGCACGCCAGTACCTGCAGCGGCACCGTGGTCACCAGAGGAGCGAGCAGGGTGGGCGTCGGCGGTACCTCGATGAGGTGGTTCGCGTACGGCCGTACTGACTCGTCACCCGCCTCGGCGATCACGATGGTCCGGGCGCCCCTCGCCCGTACCTCTTGAATGTTTGAAACGATCTTGTCGTGCAGCAGGTCCCGGCCCACCGGGGACGGCACCACGCAGACGACTGGTGTGCCCTCATCGATCAGCGCGATCGGGCCGTGCTTCAGCTCGCCGGCCGCGAAGCCCTCCGCGTGCATGTAGGCGAGCTCCTTGAGCTTGAGCGCGCCCTCCAGCGCCACCGGATAGCCCACGTGCCGGCCGATGAAGAGCACCGAACGGGACTGGGCCAACTCACGGGCGAGCTCCCGGACCGACTCCATCGTCTCCAGGACCCGCTCCACCGCCGCGGGCATCGCCTTGAGCTGGTCGAGCACGGCACCCACCTCATCGGCGAACTTGGCCCCCCGCGCCTGCGCCAGATGAAGCCCAACCAGATAACACGCCACCAGTTGGGTGAGGAAGGCCTTCGTTGAGGCGACCGCGACCTCCGGCCCGGCATGCGTGTACAACACCGCATCGGACTCGCGCGGAATCGTGGAGCCGTTGGTGTTGCAGATGGCGAGCACGCGCGCCTTCTGGGCGCGGGCGTGCCGCAGCGCCATCAGGGTGTCCATCGTCTCGCCACTCTGAGAAATCGCAACGACCAATGTGGACCGATCGAGCACCGGGTCGCGGTAGCGGAACTCGCTGGCCAGTTCGACCTCACAGGGCAGGCGGGTCCAGTGCTCGATGGCGTACTTGGCGACCAGACCGGCGTGATAGGCGGTGCCACAGGCGATGATGAAGACCTTGTCGACCGCTCGCAGGTCATGCTCGGTGAGGCGGATCTCGTCCATCATCAGCTGGCCGGTCGGGCTCATCCGGCCGCGGAGGGTGTCCGCCACCGCTCGCGGCTGCTCGGCGATCTCCTTGAGCATGAAGTAGTCGTAGCCGTCCTTCTCGGCGGCGGAGGCGTCCCAGTCGACGTGGAAGTCCTTGCCCACGGCGGTCGCGCCGTCGAAGTCGGTGATCTCGACCGCATCGGGAGTGATCAGGACCACCTGGTCCTGCCCCAGCTCGACGGCCTCACGCGTGTGCGCGATGAAGGCCGAGACGTCGCTGGCGAGGAAGTTCTCGCCCTCGCCCCGGCCCACCACCAACGGTGAGTTCCGACGCGCGCCCACGACCACTCCGGGTGTGTCCGCGTCGACCGCGAGCAATGTAAAGGCGCCCTCAAGCCGCCGGCACACGCGGCGCATCGCCTCGGCCAGGAGCTGACCCCGATCACCGTCAGGCGAAGATGCACGAGCGGCGTGGAGTTCGCGTTCGAGCAGGTGAGCCGCGCATTCGGTGTCGGTGTCGCTGGCGAATTCGACACCGCAGTCTTCGAGCTCCGCGCGGAGGCGGGCGAAGTTCTCCAGGATGCCGTTGTGGATCACGGCCAGCCGGCCGTTGGTCGAACGGTGTGGGTGCGCATTGCGGTCCGTAGGTCCACCGTGGGTCGCCCACCGGGTGTGCCCCACGCCGGTCGTGCCGCTGTTGATGCCACTGTTGGGTGATTGCGCGGCGAGTTCCTGCTCCAGGTTGCCGAGTTTGCCCGCGCGCTTGGACGTGTGCAGCGCCACTCGCCCCGCGTCGGACGCAGGCGCGTCATCGTCCCCCAGGACAGCCACGCCCGCCGAGTCGTAGCCGCGGTACTCCAACCGCCGCAATCCGTTGACCACGATGCCCAGCGCCGGTCGGGCGCCCGTGTACCCCACGATTCCGCACATGGCGGCCATCCTAGCGGACTTACGCGCATCTCGCGTGCGCAGAAACCTGACTTTCGCGCAGGCCATTTGATCGAAAGGTCCACGGGCCGACCGGGCACAATGGCGCGCATGACCGCAGCCACGAGCCCCCTGGTCGGAGTCATCCGGATGCGCCCCTTCGGGACGACCATATTCGCGGAAATGTCGGCCTTGGCCGCCCGGACGGGTGCGGTCAACCTCGGGCAGGGCTTCCCGGACACCGACGGGCCGCCGGAGATGCTCGCGGCCGCCACCGAGGCGCTGCACTCGGGTCGCAACCAGTACCCGCCGGGACCAGGCATCCCTGAGCTGCGAGTCGCCGTAGCCGATCACCAACGCCGGTTCTGGAGTCTTGGGTACGACCCCGACGGCGAGATCCTGATCACGGCGGGCGCCACCGAGGCGATCGCGGCGAGCATCCTCGCGCTGTGCGAACCGGGCGACGAGGTGGTCGCGTTCGAGCCGTACTACGACTCGTATGCCGCCTGCATCACCCTCGCCCAGGGCCAGCTGCGTGCGGTGACCCTTCGGCCCTCTCCGGATGGACGGTACGGTTTCGATCCCCAGGAGTTACGGGCGGCGTTCACCAGTCGTACCAAGGTGGTGTTGCTCAACTCGCCCCACAACCCGACCGGAAAGGTCTTCACCCCGGACGAGTTGGCGCTCGTGGCCGAGCTGTGCCAGGAGTATGACGCGGTCGCGGTCACCGATGAGGTCTATGAGCACCTGGTCTTCAGCGATGCCGCGAGCCCGCACTGTCCACTCGCGACACTGCCGGGCATGCGGGAGCGAACGTTGCGGATCTCCTCGGCTGGCAAGACTTTCTCCTGTACGGGCTGGAAGATCGGCTGGGTCAGCGGGCCGGCGCCTTTGGTTCAAGCTGTGCTTCGGGTGAAGCAGTTCCTCACCTTCGTCAACGGTGCACCCTTCCAGCCAGCGATCGCGGTCGCGCTCGCGTTGCCGGACGCGTACTACCAAGGGTTTCGGTCCACATTGGAGAGAAGGCGGGACCTGCTCTCGTCTGGATTGCGGAGTGCCGGCTTCGGGGTCTACTCGCCGGAGGGCACATACTTTGTCACCGCCGACATCACCTCGCTCGGCGGCACGGACGGCGTGGAGTTCTGCCTCTCACTGCCGCAAAGGTGTGGCGTCGTCGCCGTGCCGACTCAGGTCTTCTATGACCACCCGGCCGCGGGGCAGCGGCTGATCCGGTTCGCCTTCTGCAAGCGGGACGAGGTACTGGCGGAGGCCGTCCGCCGCCTCACGGCGGCATGAGTCCCCCAAGCTCGGCTCAGCCGTGCGAGATATCGACGATCTCCCCTGTAGGTCGCTCGATGGATTCGACAACGGCGCCGAAGTCGCTAAACTCCACGACCGCGTGCGCCTCGCCGGCCTCGGTGCTCTGAGTCCCCTCGATCCGAACCAGAGAGGGCTCCCCTACCGCCGAGACATAGATGGTGCTCGAGTCCTTGCTAGCCTTGAGCCTGGTCACGGGCCGGCCATCGAGCGTGGTAAGGCCCTCGCTGGTCACCGTGCCCATGTCGGCCAGATAGCTGTCCGCCGACGGCGCGAGCCCGGAAAAGTTCGGGCTGGTGGGGTCGACCTTGACCCACTTGTCGGTCACCAGCGCAAGGCTCTCCAGGTTGACGATGCCAGACCAGAAGCTTGACCCGGCCTTGACGTACAGGTCTTGTCCAATGCGGACGAACTCGGTCACCTTTCCCATGCTCGACTGCGTGCCCTTGACGCGATCGCCAACATGGACCATTTCGAAGGTGACTTGGAATATCGCCACCGTCGCCGAACCCTTCACCCGGAAGGACGGGCTCCCTGCCAACGCGGCCCGAGCCTTCGCCACGATCTCGTCGGCAGGCAGGGCCTCGATGCCGTTGGTGGTGGGGGTTGGCGATGACGTCGGCGAAGAAGTCGCAGTCGATGTCAGATCCGGTCCCGGATTGGAGCAGGCAGTGCCGAGGATCGCCACCGCGGCCAGCACGGCGATTCGAAGAAATGGGCGCATCCGAAACCTTCCCTGCGCGGTCGTCTCTAAGCATTGTGGGGCACCACGCCAATCGCGGCCCGTCCGCTTCGCCCTGGCCAAGCCGAACGACGCGCCGCAGGACGCCGTCCGCGGCCTCATCCTGCGTGACTACCGAGCCTGAGGTGGCGATAGACGTAGCGGTGCGGCGCGGGCTACGCCGCGTCCCTCTCCCACGGGTAAGGAATTGCGCGTAGGCGAGCTACATGGTCCAAGTGGCGACGCTCAGCTTCTCGATCTCCACGGGCTGCCGCCTTGTCAGCCCAGCCCTGGACCTCGGCTATCCATTCCTCATGGTCGGCGACCATGAACTCACGCAGCGCTTGAATGTGCTTCTCCATGTTGCTCACAACGCATCCCCCGACCGCTCGTCCAACCGACCCAGCTCGTACACCTTGTCTTCTATGCGATTGCGGAAGAACCCCTGATGCACGTCGTATCGCGCCATTATCTCGCGGTCTTTTTCGATCTGTGCCGCGAGACGGATCCGCTCAAACTCGTCGTCCTCCCTGGACGTCGCCATCCGACTACCTCCCCGTTGTTGGTGACACGTAGGAGTGTAGGGCCGGATCCGACAAGATTGCTGCCATCGAGAATCGCCGCCCCGATAGGACACGCCGATATTCTCCGACCTTGGAGATATGCGCGTAGTTCGATCTCCGTTCACGCGTATTTGCCCAAGGTCAGCGCGCCTGAGTGGCGTATCGGTGCACCGGGCGGCGCGAGGCGGAGCGGAGCGGCTTACGCGGGGCTGGCGGAACGGACCTCGGCGGCGAGGCTCTCCGCCACCGACCGCGCTTGGTCCACTGTGGACGCTTCCACCATCACGCGTACCAGCGGCTCGGTGCCGGACGGGCGCAGGAGTACCCGTCCGGTCTCGCCCAGCTCCCGCTCCGCCTTCGCCAGAGCTTCAACCACAGTGGACGCTTGCACGGCCGACCGCCGGTCGGTCACCCGTACATTGATCATGACCTGAGGAAGCGTGGTGACCACCGATGCCAGGTCGGCGAGGGTACGGCCGGTGGCCGCCATCCGGGCCATCAGGTGCAGGCCGGTGAGGACCCCGTCGCCCGTCGTCGCGTACGCGGGCAGGATGACGTGGCCACTCTGCTCCCCGCCGATCGACAGATTCCGGGCGCGAAGCGTTTCCAACACGTACCGGTCGCCGACCGCGGTCTCGAGCAGCGTGATGCCGGCGTCGCGCATCGCCAGTCGGAGGCCGAGGTTGCTCATCACGGTGGCGACGAGAGTGTCCTGCGCCAGCGTGCCAGCGTCGCGCATCCCAATCGCGAGGACGGCCATGATCTGGTCACCATCGACGATCTCGCCGGTCGCATCCACGGCCAGGCAGCGGTCGGCATCGCCGTCGTGGGCCAGGCCCAGATCGGCTTTGTGCTCCAGGACGGCGGCCCGCACGGAGTCGAGATGCGTGGACCCGCAATTTTCATTGATGTTGATGCCGTCCGGCTCGGCGTGGATCACGATTGCCTCGGCCCCAGCGCGTCCGTAGGCGCTTGCCACCTCCGACGCGGCGCCATTGGCGCAGTCGACGACGACCTTGAGGCCGTCCAGCCGCTGCGGTGTCGAGTCGACCAGATGCGCGATGTAGTGCTCGGCGCCGTCGAGGAGCCGATGCACCCGACCGACCTGATCGCCGGTCGGCCGCTCCCAGCCGGACGGGCTCGCTATTTCGGCTTCGATTCGGTCCTCGATTTCATCCGGCAGTTTGTGCCCGCCCGCGGCGAAGAGCTTGATGCCGTTGTCGGGCATCGGGTTATGCGACGCGGAGAGCATCACGCCGAAGTCTGCTTTGGACTCCGCGGTGAGGTAGGCGATGCCCGGGGTCGGTAGCACATCGACCCGGACCACCGTCGCCCCGGCGCTCGCCAAACCGGCCACGACGGCCGCCTCGAGCATCTCGCCGCTAGCCCGAGGATCCCGACCGACCACGACGACCGGCGGCCGGGACCGGTCGCCCTCGGCCAGTACCCGAGCGGCAGCGACAGCGACTGCCATGGCCAGCTCGGGAGTGAGATCCCCGTTCGCCAGCCCTCGGATTCCGTCCGTGCCGAAGAGTCGTGACATGCCTATCCGTTTCTGATCTCAAAGTGCTTCGATGTGCAAGCTCCGCAAGCGTCGCTTGAAGCTGGCAATGGCCGGGTCGCCCTGGTGGGCGGCCCGGCCGATGTCCATTCTGCTGCCGCGCGCGGTCTAGCGCTTGGAGTACTGCGGAGCCTTACGAGCCTTCTTGAGGCCGTACTTCTTGCTCTCCTTGACGCGAGCATCGCGAGTGAGGAACCCAACCTTCTTCAACGCCGGCCGGTCCTCGACGTCGAGATCGCAGAGGGCGCGAGCGATCGCCAGGCGAAGGGCACCGGCCTGGCCGGTCACACCACCACCGCGGAGGTTGGCGACCACATCCAACGTGTCGGTGCGCTCGACGACGTTCAGCGGCTCGCGGACCACCTGCTGGTGGACCTTGCTCGGGAAGTACGACTCGAGGGAACGGCCGTTGAGCGTGAACTTGCCGGTGCCCGGCATGATCCGCACTCGTACGATGGCCTCCTTCCGCCGCCCCACGGTCTGGATCGGTCGGTCGGTGCGAGGCACGCTGCGCGGGGCCCGGGGCGTCGCCGGCGCGGCCGGCACGACCACCACCTCGACCTCGACGGGCTCGGCGTCGTCGTGGGCGGTGTCGTCCGCAGGCTCGATGATGCTGTCGGTCACTGTGTCGTCCTTCGTACGCGCTACTGCGCGATCTGCTTGATCTCGAACGGGACGGGCTGCTGGGCGGCGTGTGGGTGCTCGGAACCGGCGTACACCTTCAGCTTCCTGATGAGCTGCCGCCCGAGCCGGTTGTGCGGGAGCATCCCTTTGACCGCGAGCTCGACCGCCTTCTCCGGGCGCTTGCTGAGCAGCTCCTCGTAACTCACCGACGTGAGGCCGCCCGGGTAGCCGGAGTGCCGGTGGGCCATCTTGGTCTGGCGCTTGTTGCCCGTGAGGGCGACCTTCTCCGCGTTCACAATGATCACGAAGTCACCGGTGTCGACGTGCGGGGCGAAGACCGGCTTGTGCTTTCCGCGCAGGAGCGTGGCAGCTTGGGTCGCGAGGCGCCCCAGCACGACGTCAGCGGCATCGATCACGTGCCACTGGCGCTCGATCTCACCCGGCTTCGGGCTGTACGTACGCACAGGTCTACCTTGTCTCGTCGGTCGGGTTCTCGGGAGCCTCAAGTCGCGGGCCGCACGCACTATCGCAGCGCACGACTACCGAGCGTACCCGAGGTGGGGACGCGGTAGCTCACGCACAACAGCTGATGAGCATAGCCGGGGCGAGTCGGCCGGGTCAAAGCGCCCCAGGCCGGCGCTGGGTGCGGGCCCGACAATAACTGGCAAATCGGACGGTACGGTCTCCCCGCCGAAGATTAGCGCAGCCGAAACACCACACACATCGCGGCGAAACTCCTACTCGGCACCGTGGTCGCTGGCCAGTGACCGTGATCGGGTGCGAGCCCGATCAGCAGGCGGGCGTAGCTCGGCGGTGAAGGGACGGCACCGCCACAGGCCGCGGATGTCACTGGCCACCCGGGGTGGGTCATCCCCGGCCGGTTAGCCACCCCGCTGGCGCGGTTCGGGCGCACACCCCGCCCGGCGGGGTGGTCCTGACCAAGCGAGGCCGGTAGGTCCGCGGTCAGCGGAACAGGCTGGCAATGAGATTGATTGATCCGGCCACGATGACGACCCCGAACACGTACGAGACGAGGGCATGGGCCAGTACCGCCCGCCTGGTTCGCGGATCTCCCACCGGAGTGTCGGAGACCTGGTACGTCATGCCGACCGTGAAGGCTACGTACACGAAGTCTCGATAGGACGGTTGTTGTTGGGTTGCCGCGTCGCTGAAGGCAATCCCCTCACGGCCCTCGCCGTAGCGCAAATGCGCATATCGCAGAACGTACGCGGTGTTGACCAGCGTCCACGACAGTACGACCGTGAGCACCGCGAGGCCTACCAGGAGAAGCTGCTCGGCGCCAGTTCGCTTGCCTGCCATGTACAGCGAAGTTCCGACACCGACGAGGCTGGCCAGACTGGCGCTGAGCAAGAGCAGCCGCACCGTGAGTCGGCCGGGATCCACACGTTGTGCGAGCATCCTCGTCGCTTCGCCGGGAGCTCGAATGATCATCGGCCACGTGACGATGAGGAAGGCGACCGCCGCGACATCCCAACCCACCAGGATGGACACCTGCCAGGGCAGGAATTGAAACGCCACAAGCGTGGCGAGAGCGCCGACGCCGAGGACGATGCCTCCCTGCCGGAGAGCCGGAGCGTGCCACCCCAGCAATCGGTGATACAGAGTCGGCTCCGGCAAGGTAGTCATGCCATTAGCTTGCCCGCACAGGGATTCAAAGTCGCGCACCCGTACGCTTCACGCTGTGAAAATCCTTGGGCTGGTGCTTGTCGGAGTCCTGGGGCTTGCTATCGGCTCGTTCCTCAACGTCGTGATCTACCGGGTGCCGCGGGGCGAGTCGCTGGTGCAGCCCGGCTCCCGCTGCCCGTCGTGCGGCACGCCCATCCGGCCATGGCACAACATTCCCCTACTCGGTTGGTTGTTGTTGCGAGGCCGGTGTGCCTCGTGTCATGCACCAATCAGTATCCGCTACCCGCTGGTGGAGCTCGGAACCGCGGTCCTATTCGTGGTGCTCGCCGCACGGCTCGATGCGCTCGATCTGTTGAGCGCGCTGCCGGCGTATCTCTATTTCGGCGCGGCCGGCCTTGCACTCGCGGTCATCGACTTGGACCACCGCCGACTCCCCAATGCGTTGGTGTTGCCGTCCTACCCCGTGCTCGCAGTGCTAATCGCCGCGTCGGCCTGGTGGCAGCGCGACGCCTGGTCGTTCGCGCGGGCAGTCATCGGAGGCGCGGTGCTGTTCGCATTCTTCTTCGCGGTTTTCTTCATCTACCCGGCCGGAATGGGTTTCGGCGATGTCAAGCTATCCGGTGTCGTCGGCGCTGTGCTCGCGTATCTCTCGTGGACCACATTGGTCATCGGCGCGTTCCTGGGCTTCCTACTCGGCGCGCTAACGGGCATCGTCCTCATTGGACTTGGATACGGCGGGCGGAAGACCGCGGTCCCGTTCGGACCGTTCATGATCACCGGCGCACTGCTCGCCGTTTTTCTCGCGGTATCGGTCCGCCGGTGGTATGGAGAATTGCTTCCGGCCTGACGGAAGGGCGGACCCTGCCGCTCGATTCTGACGAGTTCGACGTCGGAGGGATTGTAATCGTCAGGCGACAAGATGAACGAGTCTGCACGACTGTCCGCAATGTGAAGAACCACCGAGTGGGTTCACCGACGGCGTGACTCCTGGTTGCTCTCAGTCGCATGTGTGAAGGCCAAGGCGACATAGCCACGGCCCGTGGCGATTCGGGGGATGCCGACCAAGGCGACCTAAGGCACACTCGTGACGTGCTTCCTCTACAGATTCTCGGTGGGCGCTATCGCCTGGAGGAGGTGCTCGGGATCGGCGGCATGTCGGTCGTGTGGAAGGCGCACGACGAGGTGCTCGGCCGCGCCGTCGCCGTGAAGATCCTCGCCGGCAATTTCGCGCTCGACGTCGCGCGCGATGCCGTGCTGGCCGAGGCGCAGGCGGTCGCGCGGTTGTCGCATCCCAACATCTGCAACGTCTTCGACTATGGGGAGTCTCTTCAGGCCGACGGCCAGATGGTTCCCTACATCGTGATGGAGCTGCTGACCGGCCCGTCGCTGGGAGAACGCCTAGAGGAGGGGCCGCTGCCGCCACAGGAGGCGCTCAAGATCGCCGCGGAGGTTGCGGCCGGCCTCGCCGCGGCCCACGCGCTCGGCGTCGTACACCGGGACGTCAAACCCGGCAACGTCATCCTCACCCCCAGCGGCGCCAAGGTATTCGACTTCGGCATTGCCACGCAGGCCGGCGAGTCCGAAGATCTGCGCCAAGACGGCAGCATCCTCGCCACCCCGTCATATGTGGCTCCCGAACGGCTCCTGGGTGGAACCGTCCTGCCGGCGTCGGACATGTTCGGTTGGGGCGTCCTACTTTTCCGTCTGCTCACGGGCAAGTTGCCGTGGCCGTCCTGGGCACCACTCACTGAGCGACTCTCCGCAGCCGCGCCTCTGCCGGTCATGCCCGGCATCCCAGGAACGATCGGTGACCTGTATCAGAGCTGCCTCGCCAATGACCCAGACGACCGACCGACTGCGGCCAGCGCGGCCGCTGTACTCCGGGTGGCGCTTGCGGTCCGCACGCCACAACCGAGTGAGGTGGCGCCGCGCGGTGGACTGCCGGACGAGGACACCGAGTCGGTGAGCCTCGGGACGATGGCCGATGCGGAGAGACGGCGGCGCCGCCGGAGGGTGGCCGTGCTCGCGGCCTGCCTCGTCGTGGTCCTGGCGGCCGCCGCCTACGCCTTCAGCGAGACGGTGAGCAAGGAACAGACCGGGGCCGCGCCGTCGCAGACGACCACGTCGACCGACGACGCGGGCTCCGGTCCTGTGGGCGACCCGAATACAGCGCCACCGGAAACGCTCCCCAGTGAAGTGCCCGTAGTCGCCGTACCTGGCGTACCCGGCCCTGAAGTCCCAGTGCGGGGCGCCCCCGCCCCCGCCGTGACGGTGACGGTGACCGCGGGGGGAGGCCCACCGATCGTCCAGCCCGCAACGTCGTTCAACACCAAGGGCGGCGGCGTAGTCGTGGTCTGCGGCGCGTACGGCCCCCTGGTGACAAACATCGCGGTGCAGCCCGGCTACCACGCCGAACAGGTCGCCCTAATCGTCGTGGCGTTCGTCTTCTTCAGCAAGCCAGCCGAAGGTGCGAATCCGAGTTTCACCTACCGATTGACCATCACCTGCCCCAGCGGTGAGCCGAAGGTCACCGTGGCGTCCTACACCGGCGACCAACTCGTGACACCCGGTCCGACGAGCCCGTGAGCATGCCGTACACCGACGAGGTGCTCCACCCGTAGCGATCTTGTGCGTTCGCGGGCGTGTGTTACGTGCCCCATGGACGGCGGACGGTGGAGATTCTGCACGGCCGAGGTGGTCATAGCCGCCGCTCCCATTCGCCCCGTTGATGATCGCCAGTGCCTTCGTGGCGTTCGCCGCCGACCATATCGCGGAGTCCTATGTGGACACTCTGCTCGACGGGTAACTACCGCTGCACGCTCCAGGTCAGCACGGTGATCTCCCTGACGCCGGCGACTGGCAACCCACCGGGTTGTGAATCCCTGATTTGAACCTTGGCCCGCAGACGCGTTGCGCCGCTCGTGCACGTTGGCTGACCGGGGCACAGCTTGACCTCAAGTTGTGCGACCGTCTGTCGCTGCGTGACGGCAATGGCTTGATGCACCGTGAATACCGCCGGGTTGGTCGCCGCGGCGGTCCCGCGAGATGTGTTGATCAAGACCCGACGGGCTATGGTGCCGCCGTTGTACCGCTGGGGTCTGGTGTCGCTGTCCACTCGAAGGTAGACATCCCGGTCGTCCCCGACGATGGCCCCTCGAATGTAAACGGCGCTCGGAGGAGAATTCGTCGCGATGGCCGTGGACGTGTTCGCCCCGGTCTGGAAAGCAATGCACGGCAGGACCAGAACAATGTCGCAGTTCAATACACCGGGTGGCAGCGCCGGAATCGATACGAGTGTTGTGGGCATGGCATAGATCGCGATTGGTGCATTGGTTCCGGCATACTCCCCACAAATCTCGGCGCGACCGTTGCCAGAGATCTCCACTTGGCTGTAGCCGGAGAAAATGAAGCGTACCCCGTCACCGGGGTAGGGGATCCAGCCACTCGCCCCCGTGGGCACTGGCGACTTGCAGGAGTCCGGCATGAGTGGCGGTGTTCCGGCCGTGACGGCCCGGGCCAACGCGCCCGCGATCAGCGATCCTTTGTTGATCGTCCATCGCGACGGAATGGTGACGGTCGCGCCGATCGCCGGGACGGGGATCGTGGTTGGCGCAAAGTCGAAGTAATAGTCGCCGGGCTGGAAAAGGAAGATCGCGTTCGCGGTACAGGCTGACCCTCTTGTGCGGTTGTTGAGGCTCGCCACATCGGTATAGCGGCCGGGCGTAAACGTCATGATGGGCGCACACGCCGGCACCGACCGTGGCGTCTGCACGGCGAGGCCCGCCACCGACGCCGGCTCCACGCACTCTGGACACGGGAATGTGGGACCCACATTGCATTGGGCAGATGAGGGGTTGGGAGTAATCGATCCGGGGAGCGTGACAAACGGAAAGCTCGAGATAACCCCAGGCGGGAGCAGGCAGCCGCTCCGTGCTCGGACGACACCACCGCCTTCGGCGACCAATTGTGCCCGGGCGGTAACCAGTAATCCCGCGTTGGAGTAGATGTTGCCGCTGACGCGGAGGCCGGCGTTCGGCGCGCTTGCACCATTGGCAGCGTCGTTCACCGTAATGCCGGGCAAGATGTCGTTCGCGGTAGCGAGGATGGCCTGTGCCGGTGCGCCCAACGGGAACTGCGCCATCGTCGGGTCGGGGGTGCACGACACCAGCGCCGACACGGTGCTGGGGCCAGGGAGCTGGCTGCTGGGCACGGACAGGTCCGAGGTGCCGCCGAAGCAACCTCCGCCACCCGTGTAGGTGCTCTCGCGCAGCGCATTGATGGCCACGTTCGCGGCCCCTTCGGCGGCGGAGGCCTCGGCCGCCTGGTCGCGCAGCTTGATGGTGGCCCGCAGGTTCGCATCGGCGAGCGAGAGGACCGAGATGACCAGGATCGAGATGACCGAGATGAACACCAACGCGAACACGAGCGACGCACCCGTGTCGTCGCTGCGCCACAACCGCATTCTGCGCGCGTTCACGATTGCCTCCGCTCGCCAGTGAGTGTGACAGAGAGCGCTGTGCCGCTGGACGGGTGTCGCAGCCACAACGTCAACGCGACGTTGCGGGGGACGGGCGTCACACTGCAGGCTGGGTTCGGAGCACAAACCACCTGGGCGGCCTGAAGGGCGGTTCGGGTCTGGTCCAGGTTGTGAGCCGCAACGAGCTCCGAGGAAAGACTCAGTGGGTTCCCTGAGGTCGATCTGCACTCGATGCGCCGGAACTGCCGCTCACCACCCGGGTCGTCGGCGACCACATAGGACACTTGCACCCGAACAGCGGGGGTGACCGGGTCATCCCATTGCAACCGGACGATGGGTGTGGTCGGCACGGGCGTGCCATTGATGAGGCGCCGTCCATCGCAGGCCACCGACACGGTCCACGTCGTGAATATTGAGGCTGCTGGGTTGTACGGCGACGCGGTGGCCCGCACCCCGGTGCTCTGGATGTCCTGGGCGAAGTACGCACTGGCGATCTGTACGTCGTGGGCCTCACTCATTCGCGCAACAGTGGAATCCGCGTTGCGCATGTAGACGATGAGCGCCGCGGTCAGCGGCCCGATGATCACGCCAAGGATGGTGATGGCGATCAGCATCTCGGGCAGCGTGAAGCCGCGCTCATCACGCATCAGGCGCACGGCGGATCCCCCGGACTCACATGGTTGCCGGACGTAAATGACCATCTGTTCGGCGACGTTGGAACCATCGACAGAGACACTCAACGACAGCCGCTGCACCCCACCGTTCTGGCAGGTACCACTAAAGGTTCCCGCCGTGGCTGGCGCGGGCGATGGCCCCGCCGTCGGCAGCGGCGCCGGTGTAAACGGGGCCGCGGGATTCCAGTAGGCGATGGCCGTGACCACGGGGGTGAAGCCCGAGGGCGGCGTATAGATCTGATAATGACTGGCCGTTGTGCACTCCACATAGCCGGAGTTGTTCACAACGAATCCCTGGATGGCTTCTGCGAATGCCCGCACCTGGAGGCCGGCCATCGCGTGCTCCTGATGCGCTTTGGACGCAATGATGCTCGTAGTGAGGCCGCCGATCGTGGCTAGGACCGTTATGCCGAGGATCGTCACTGCGACGAGCAGTTCGACCAGGGTCTCACCGCGATCGAGGGCAGCCTTCGAAGGCATGTCATGTCCCGATCTGACCGAAGATGCCATACATGGCCGTCACCATGGCTATCGCCACGAAGCCAACAACGAGTCCCACGACGATGATGATGGCCGGCTCGAAGATGGCGGTCAGCTTCTTGAGTTTGTAGTCAAGCTCGCTCTCGTAGTACCGCGCGGTCACCTCGAGCTGAGTCTCGAGCGTTCCGGTTTCCTCGCCTACCCGGATCATGCGCGCGGCCGTACCCGGAAAGAGCTTCGTCCGCGACAGCGGCACCGCCAAGCCCTGACCCTCGAGCATCGCCTCGCCCACCCGCCCGAGAGCGCGAATGAAGACCCGGTTGCGAAGCGATTCGGTGGCGACGCGCAAGGCCTCGGGCAGGGCGACGCCCGCCGCGGCCATTGACGCGAGCACCCGACAGAATCGCTCGACCAAGGCGTACTGGATGGTAGGTCCGATGATCGGAAGGCCGAGCAAGAACTTGTCCCAGGCGTACCGGCCGGCCTTGGTCTGCAGCATTAGCAGGACGATGAGTACGATCGCCACTGCCCCACCGATTAGCGCCCACCACCACCCGAGCACGAAGTCGGTAATGGCGAGGAGCATGCGGGGGGCCAGCGGCAAATCGGCGTCGAGTGATGCGAAGAAGGTGCGGAACCTCGGCAGCACGAAACCTGCCAGGACAACAACGGTAAAGAGTGCGAGTGCCGCGATCATGGCCGGATAGATCATGGCCTGCTTGATCCGGCGCCTGGCTTCGAGGTCGCGCTCCAGATACTTGGCCAGCTGGTCCAGTACCGTGTCCAGGTGGCCGGTGAGCTCGGCCGAACGCAGAATGCCCCGGTAGTACGCGGGAAAGGTCCGGGGATGCCGGTCGAAACAGGTGGACAGGCTGTCCCCACGATGGAGCCCTTGCTCGACATCGGCCATGATTCTTCGAAGGCTCGAGTTGCCGGACTCTACACCAAGCGTGTGCACCGCCTCGATGAGCGGGAGCCCAGCACGAACGAACGCGCTCAGCTGACGCGACAGGTGCATCACCTCGTCTCGCTTGACCTTCGAGCCGGCGATCTCGGCCTGCATGACACTGCGCTTCTCGGTCACCCGGATGCCACGGAGATTCCGTTGGTACAGCGCGTGTTCGGCGGCGTCCCGATTAGCTGCGCGTTGGATGCCGGTCGTGCGCCGCCCGTCGGGTCCGGTCGCCACGTACTCGAACTTCGCCACCTCAGTCCCCCACCACATAGATCGACCGGATGACTTCGGCGAGCGTGGTCACGCCGGACTCGACCAGTCGCGCCGCCTCCTCGCCGAGTGTCCGCATTCCCTCCGAACGAGCCACCTTGCGCATCTCCTCGTGCGTCGCTCGATCCACAACGAGCCCTCGGATCGCGTCGGTCACCAGCATGAGCTCGTACACCCCGATGCGGTCGAGGTAGCCCGTCTGGGCGCAGAAGTTGCACCCGTGCCCGCGCAAGAAGCCCCCCATCGGCGGCCGGCCGTGGATTGACCTGAGGAACCCGAGCTCGTCCCGGGACGGCTCGTACGGAGCGGGGCAGTGGGTGCACATGCGGCGAACGAGACGCTGGGCTACGACTGCGGTCACCGAGGACGCGACGAGGAAGCTCTCGATGCCCATGTCGAGCAGTCGATGCAGCGCCGAGGGAGCGTCGGTCGCGTGCAGCGATGAGAGGACGAAGTGTCCGGTCAGCGCCGACTGGACGGCGATCCGCGCGGTCTCGGCGTCTCGGATCTCGCCAACCAGGATGACATCGGGGTCCAAGCGGAGGATGGAGCGGAGGCCGCCGGCGAATGTGATGCCAGCCTGCTCGTTGATCTGGATCTGGTTGATCGACTGGATCCGGTACTCGACCGGGTCCTCGATCGTCATGACGTTGCGCTCCGGGCTGTTGATCGCGCCAAGCGAACCGTAGAGCGTCGTCGTCTTGCCGCTGCCCGTCGGGCCGGCGCAGATCACCATCCCGTACGGCGCTCGGAGTAAACCCGCGTAGTGGGCGATCATATCGTCCGGCATGCCGAGCTGGTCGAGCCGATAGAGCGAGCGGCTCTTGTCCAGCAATCGCATCACGACCTTCTCGCCCTCGATCACACCGGTCGTAGCGACTCGGATGTCGACGCTGCGGTCATCGATCTCCATGCTGACCTGCCCGTCCTGGGCCCGCCGTCGCTCGACGATGTTCATGTTCGCGAGGATCTTGATGCGACTCGTCACGGCCGGACCCATGGCGACCGGCAGATCGAGGACGTCGTGCAATGCGCCGTCGATCCGGTACCGCACCCTGACCCGCCCGGTCTGTGGCTCGATATGGATGTCCGATGCCCGGTCGCGCAGCGCTTGGGTGATGATCTGCTGCACGACCTGCACGACCGGAGCGTCCTCAGCGACGCTGGACACCTCCGGTTTAACTTCCACCTCGCCGCGCTTTGCTTGCTGCGCCTCGAAGGCCCGGATCTGAGACGTGACCCCGGTCAGCGCCCGGTAGCTGCTGGCGATGGCGGCAAGGATGTCCGAGTGCGCCGCGACCTGGAAAACGACCGGCCGGCCGATCGCCTGCTCCAGCGCGGCAATGGACCTATTCGACGGCACGGCCACGGCAACGACCACGCGGTTGCCCGCAGCATGCAGGGGAATGGCAACCAAGCGCCGGGCAGTGGCCTCGTCAAGAAGCTTGGTCGCGCCGGGGTCGGGAGTGATCGCGCCCAGGTCCACCAGCTCGAGCGCGAACCGGTGTGCGACGGCCCGTGCGATGTCGTACTCGCTGACGATGCCGCGCTCCACCAGCCGCTGGCCGAGCGGCTTGTGTTCACCGTGCTCGGGCTCGGCGAGGACGGCGGCGATGTTCTGAGGATGGACAACTTGAAGATCGACGAGAATCTCGCCGAGGCGGGTGCCACCCGGGCGGATGCTGTGGTCGTCCGGCTCCGGGCCAAGGACCGAGCCGATTGACTCACTATCGTCGTCGCGTTGGTGTCTCCGTTTCATGCGGCCCCTATACGCTGCCGGGGCCCAAGTTCAATGTCTTTGGGGTAGAGGCTGCGCGCAACCGCGTCATCATAGGTAGCGAGACCTCCCTGGATCAGGCCTGAGAGGGACTGCTCAAGGGTGAGCATCCCTTCCCGCTGGCCGGTCATCAACGCGTTGCGCAATTGATGGGTCTTGCCGTCCTTGATCAGGTTGCGCACGGCGGAGTTGGCCACCAGCACCTCGAAGGCCCCGACGAGTCCACCGCCGACCCGTGGTAGGAGTCGCTGGTACACGATGGCGGTCAGCGAAGCTGATAGCTGCGTGCGCACCTGGGTCTGTTGCTCGGCCGGGAACACGTCGATGATGCGGGACAGTGCCTGCGACGTGTCATTGGTGTGGAGCGTTGCGAAGACCAAGTGGCCCGTCTCGGCGATCGTGAGCGCGAACTGGATCGACTCGAGATCGCGCATCTCGCCGACGAGAAGCACATCGGGGTCGGCCCGGAGAGCAGATTTGAGAGCGTCGTTGAACGAATGCGTGTCCGTCCCGACCTCGCGCTGGCTCACGGTGGCCCGCATGTGGTGATAGACGTACTCGATCGGGTCCTCGATGGTCAGGATGTGGCACGGCCGCTCGATGTTGATCTGGTTGATGACCGAGGCGAGCGTCGTCGACTTTCCCGACCCGGTCGGGCCGGTGACGAGGATCAGACCCTGGTGCCGACGGGCAAGATCGCCGATGACCGGTGGTAGCCCCAGGTCGGAAGGTGTCGGGATCCGCTGTGGGATCACTCTGAGCGCGAGCGCCGTGCAGCCGCGCTGGCTGTAGGCGTTGCCCCGGACCCGGGCCAGGTCCCGCCAGGTGAATGAGAAGTCGTATTCCCGGCTCAGGTCCCAACTCGCCTGTTGCTCGAGTGTGAGCAGTCCCGCGAGCAGGGCATCCGTGTCCCGGCTGGCCAGGGCGGAGTGTCCGGGTACAGGGACAAGCTCGCCCTGTACCCGGATCTGCGGCGGTATGCCCACGGTGAGGATCAGATCGGTCCCGCCCGAGCGCCACAGAACGTCAAGCAGCCCGTCCATTTCGAGGCTCACCGCAGGCCGCTCTTGCACCACGCCTCCCCCATACCCATTCCGCCGGCTCCGGCCCGGGCGGCGAACAGTTTCCTCGCCGCCCGGCTCGACTCAAGGACCAACTAGCAGGCTCCGCCACCGTTGATCGCGCCAGTCACCGTTGCAGTCTGTGGGGGTCCGGCGGCGACGGTATAGGTAACTGTGTAGTTCGTCGTCAATGGCGGGCTTTTGAGGTACCCGGAGCTAACGAGGACGGCAATCGTAGCCGCGTAAGAGCCATTCTGGGCGCGGTAGGCCTCGGACGCAGACTCTACGGTCTTCATGTCGGCCTTGCACGCTGCGACCTCGCCGCGGTCGGTGAACGCTCCGACCGCGAACACCACGATGCCGGTGAGGACGCCGAGGATGACGATGACGATGAGGAGCTCGGTGAGCGTGAAGCCGCTGTCGCTCCGACGAATGGCATGCTGGCGCTGACCCACGTGGAATCCCCCCTCAGAGGATTGGTTTGTTCAATCGACAACCTCGGTCGTGGACAGTACTTGTGGCACAACGTGTGATCCTGTGCTGTTTGCAAGTTGCAGGCACTCGTACGATCGGACACTTTCCTGCACGTTCAGCCGTGATTTGGCGGTGGATCATGTCGTCCGCTGATGGGTGATCATGTCAGTTTCTGCCCAAATAGTGGTTTTAGAACATTTATGCATTGGCATGCGGACACGGCACGCACTCACGACTCTTTCTTGGTCGCAGTCGCCGCCTTGGTCGCCGAAGCCTTCCGTCCTATTACTCCTGGGGCATTCGTCCACTTTGATCTGATCAACTAGGCGGGAAGGCGCGTGAGCTCTCGCGGTGATCTCTCCATGCCCCTAGGCTGACCGCCGTGGTCGGTGCGTGGGCAAAGCTCGTATGGAATTCGGCCGTCGTTGCCGCCGGGGCCGCCGCCGCTCAACTAGGTGCCGCGGACGCGCTCGGCATCATCCGGTGGGACGCCCCTAGCGGTGCCACCCGCGACTGGACCGCCTTGCTGACCTGGGTCGCGTTCTTCTACGCCGTGGCCGTGGTGGGCGGGGCGCTCGTGGGCCGGCCCGCGGTAAGAAAAGGTGACCGTTCCGATGGCGTTGGCGCTCGGATCACCGCTAGTCTCGCCGCCGTGGCCGGTGCCGCCGCGGTCATTGGACTCGCCTGGCTGCCGGCGCACGGCGCGCACCCACCGGCGAACGTGAACCCCGGACTCGTGGTCTCGTTGACCGCAGGCGCTGGTGTCGTGGTGGGGCTCGTCCTGGCCCTTACTGCTCTTTCCGCGCCTGCGGTCGCCGTTGGCCTCCGCATCACGGTCTCCTGGCTCTGGCTTGCGGCGATCGGCTGCGCGATAGCCGGGCTCGTGACCCATCAGCCTTACCCAGCGCCCCGGCTCGGCACCATCGACGCGCCGTCACTGATCACGCCGTCGGTCTGGACCGAAACGGGCACAATGATCGGCATCGCCGCCCTGGCGGCCGTCATGGTCGCGAGCGTTGCGCGGTGGGGCGGCGCCGGACGCCTCGCGGTGGCCCTGTCCGGCTTCGGTGGACCTGCGGTTGTCGCGGCGTCCTACCTGATAGCCGGACCGGGTACCGGCACCGACCGCGCAGCACAGGCCGAGCCGTACGTCGCCGCGTTGATCGCCGCCGGTGCCGGTCTCATCGTCTCGGTACTGATTGCGATGCCGGGGCGCCGAACGCCGGCACCACCGCCGCGGCCGGTAAGGCGCTTCGAGGACCGCCAACCACTCACCGGTGACGTCATCGCACCGCAGTCACCGGTGCCGCCGCCGCGACCGGCGTGGGCCGGAGGCGCGGCGCAGACCTCGGCCGCCTACACCCGAGCCCCCGGCATCGGTAGTGACGCGAGCCCGTCCGACCGGGGCAGCGGGTGGGACGCCGACACGTGGCCGGGCACTCGGACCGGGGGTAGCAGCCGGCACACGGACGAGCGAGAAGCGGATCCGGCAGTCGCGGCGGAGTGGCCCGGCGGCATGGACCGGCGCGGAGGTGCAGGCCGCACCGGTGGAACCTACCGTGGCGGCACCTACTCGGAGCCCACCTTCGACCCGTCGGCCGACACCGCTTCGACTCCCGTCATGGGCCAGCCGCCGGATCCGCACGAATCATGGCTTCGCGAACTCGGTACGGGCGGCCGCCACGCGGTCGAGGAACGCCAACCCTGAACGGGCCGCGCCGAGACGCGCGCCATTGCGCCGACTACCCGACATCCCAGACGGGCTCGTCGGTCTCAACGACGTCGCCATCGCCGCGGAAGAGCACGAACCGGTCGAACGAGCGGGTGAACCACCGGTCGTGAGTGACCGCCACGACCGTACCGGCGAATGACTGCAGGCCTTCCTCCAGCGCCTCGGCCGAGGCGAGGTCGAGGTTGTCGGTCGGCTCATCCAGGAGGAGCAGGGTCGCCCCCGACAGTTCGAGGAGGAGCACCAGGAACCGGGCCTGCTGTCCGCCGGACAGCGTGCCGAACCGCTGGTCGCCCTGAGCGGCGAGCTCGTACCGCGAAAGCACCTTCATCGCGTCGTGCCGCGGCATCCCGTTGCGGTGATCGTCGCCGCGCCACAGGATCTCGACGAGCGTCTTGTCGACGAGGTCCGGCCGGTCGTGGGTCTGTGAGAAGTGCCCCGGCCGAACCCGGGCCCCGAGCCGCACCGCCCCGTCGTGGCGGACGTCGGCGAGTGGCGCACCGTCCACAGGGGAGTGTTCCCGATCGGGGTTGGTCCCGCCACGGGCCAACAGTCGCAGGAAATGAGACTTGCCGGTTCCGTTGGCGCCGAGCACGGCGACCCGGTCGCCGTACCAGATCTCCAGGTCGAACGGAAACGTGAGGTTCTCAAGCTCGAGCCGTTCGCACATCACCGCGCGCTTGCCGGTTCGGCCACCGGCCAGGCGCATCCGGATGTCCTGATCCTTCGGGCGCTCCTGCGGCGGCCCGATCTCCTCGAACTTGCGCAGCCTCGTCTGCGCCGCCTGGTACCGCGACGCCATGCCGTCGTTGTACATGGCCTTCTGCTTGTACATCAGCACGAGGTCCTTGAGCTTCTGGTGCTCCTCGTCCCAGCGGCGGCGCAGTTCGTCGAGGCGTTCATAGCGGGCGACGCGCGCCTCATGCCATGACGCGAAACCACCCGGGTGAGTCCACGCGGTGCCACCCTCGACCGTGACCACCCGGGTCGCGGTCTGGGCCAGCAGCTCGCGGTCGTGCGACACGTAGAGCACCGACTTGTCCGACTCCCGCAGGCGAGCCTCGAGCCAGCGCTTGGCCGGCACGTCGAGGAAGTTGTCCGGTTCGTCCAGCAGGAGCACCTCGTCGGTGCCGCGCAGCAGCAGCTCCAGGGCGAACCGCTTCTGCTGACCGCCGGAGAGGGTGCGAACGCCACGAGTACGGGCGCTGTCCCAGGGCAGGCCGAGCGCCGACGTACTCGCCGTGTCGAACAGGACCTCGGCGTCATATCCGCCGGCCTCTCCCCACGCGGCCAACGCCTCGGCATAGCGCAGCTGGGCCCGCTCGTTGGACAGATCGCCGTGCAGCGCCGTCTCGGCCGTCGCGAGGCGATCACCCGCCGCCCGGACCGCCGGCGTCGCCAACGAGAGGGCCAGATCGTTCAAAGTGGACTCGTCAGCGATCATGCCGATGAACTGCCGCATGACGCCCAGGCCGCCGGAGCGCGCGACGGCGCCCTCGAGCACGGGTAGGTCGCCGGCGACCATCCGGAGCAATGTGGTCTTGCCGGCCCCATTGGGACCGACCAGGGCGACCTTGGCGCCTTCGCCAACTCGAAACGAGACATCAGCGAAGAGTTCGCGCCCGTCGGCGAGCACGTGCCGGACCCCGGCCAGGTCGATGTAGCCCACGGGTCAGAGATTCTCCAGGTCAGGGTCTGTCGCGTCGCTCGCTTTTTCTTCGGTAGAAGGCCGTCGCACGCGCAGCACGCGGAAGCCCTGTTGGCTCGCGTGCCGCTGCACCTCGAATTCCTGGTCCCTCAGCCAGGGCACGAGCGAGTCCGCCCCGAGATGCCGCGCGACGACCAGCCATGCGATTCCGTCCGGTGCCAACCGGGGCAGCCAACGGCTTAGGAGGGCGTGGAGCTCCGTCTTTTCCAACCCGTATCGGCGGATTAGACCAGATCTGTCCGAAGACGAGATCCGCCGGTACGCCGTCCGGCTCCGAGGCGTTGATCGTGAGGCCAAGGGCCTCGGCGTTGGACCGGGTCAACTCGAGCGCCCGCGCGTTCACGTCGACCGCATAGATGGTGGCCAGGGGCGCCTCCATGGCGAGAACGCACGCGATGGCTCCGTAGCCGCAACCGAGGTCGAGCAGCCGGCCGGTCGTATGAGGCCCAGGCAGTTCGGCCTTCCGTAACAGCACGGCCGTGCCTGGATCGAGACGATCCGCACTAAATACCCCGGCGGCTGCCCGCAGACGGTACTCACGCCCCGCCACCGAAAAGTTCACCTCCGTACGTCGCGCTGGTGCGCTCGGCTGGGCGGTGAAGTAGTGTTCGGCGGCCACGCCTTGATTGTCTCGTCCTTGGCCCGGATGGCCGTACTCAAGTTCCGCTCACGTTCGGTAGCCTGTCCGCCATGACGTATGGGTACGGGCCGCCGCCTCGCGACTGGCCCGCGCCCGACGACGATCCCGACGCGCGCCGCGGCCAGGGCTATGAGCCACCCACGGTGCCTCCGGGCTATCCGCGCCACAGTCAGCCCGCGCAGGGCCAGCAGTACGAGCCACCCACGAATCCGTGGACCGCGTCCCCGGGTGCGAGCGCGCCGACCAGCGGTGCGCGGCGGGTCCCCCAGCCGCCTCCGCCGGCGCGGCACGTGCCGCCAACCGGCGGACTGCCCGCCCAGCCCCAGTCGCCACCCCAGGGATCCCAACCGTCGCCGCAGGGATTCCAGCCACAGCCGGGTTACCAGACGCCACAGCCGGGTTACCAGACGCCTCAGCCGGGTTACCAGACGCCATCACAGGGTTTCCAGGCGCCGGTACGACCGACCTCGCCGCCGCCCAGCGTGCGGCGACCGCCGCCGAACAACCAGACGGGCCAGCCGCCCGCGTACCCGGCCTTCCCGCCGCCGGTACCGACCTCCCCGACGGTTGGCCGACTAGCGCCTCCCGGCCCCATGCGCCAATCGCCGCCCGCCGGCCGGCTCGGACCGCCCGCCATGACTCGCCCCGCAGTGCCGGGTCTGGCTACCGGTCGCATCGGTGCGCCGGCCCCACCGCAGCGCCCCGGTCGTCGCGCACCGGGCAAGCGCGGCGCACCGCCGCGCCGTGGGCTGCCGCCGCTGCCGCGGCCGCGTCCCATGAGCCTCCGCGAGATGCAGGGGCTGCTCAAGCAGCTCCCGCAGCACAAGCCGTGGATGATCGCGATTGGAGCCATCGCGGTCGCCGTGATCGTCGCCGTCTGCAGCTTCGGCTCGTTCATGCTGGTCAAAGACGACAACGAAATCGTCGGCGCACCACCCACTCCGGAGGCCTCGGTCGTCAAGCGGGACATCACTAGTCGGCAGACGGATCCGAACCCGATGACGGTGGCCGATGTCTTCCCGAACCCCGAGATCGTCGCGGATCCGAGCTACCCGCCGTACAAGATGATGGGTAAGGCCCAGGCCTCCAACGACTGCCGAGTGGCCGCCGACGGCGAGGTGCAGAAGCGCCTGCAAGCCATCGGGTGCAGCCAGGTCGTCCGGGCAACCTTCAGTGCCCCCGACGGCAAGTACTTCGTCACCGGGGGCATCTTCAACCTGCCAGACGCCAACGTCGCGTCCCAGTTCGCCACCGACGTCCGGACGCTCATCGCCGACAAGCAAGGCCGGTTCACGGGCTACATCTCCGACCCGGCACACAACGTGGTGCTCGGCCGCGCCAGGCTCACCCACGCCTTCGAGGTGCGCGGGCACTTCCTCGTCTACATCGTGGTCGTGAAGGTGGACGGCTCCGAGTTCGCGCCCGACGACCCGGGCGTGAAGGTGATCCAGTACGACATCATGGGGCAGTACCTGCGCGACAAGGTGATCGCGGATTGGTCCACCGAGAAGACGCCGCTATCCGCAAGCGCCTCCCCATAGACCGACGCCTCCCCGTCATGATCGAACGGATCATGGCGATGGGGTTCATGCCCGGCGGTTGCGCGTGATCTCGGCACGCCGAGCGTAATCCAAGGGGTCATCGGGATAGCCCACGGCGACAAGCGTCAGCCCGTGCGCGGGCGCGACCATGACCTCGCCCGCGCGATCGCCGCGGTCGAGCAGCGACGCCGGCCAAGCGACCGGTCGCCGGCCGTCGCCGACGGCCAGCAGCGCGCCGACGAGGCTGCGCACCATCGCTTGGCAGAATGCGTCAGCGGCGACAGTGGCGACCACGATCCCGTCCGGATCCCGATGCCAGGCGAGGGTAGTGACCGCCCGCACCGTGGTGGCGTTCTCCTTGCGCCGGCAATAGGCGGCGAAGTCGTGCTCACCCGTCAACCCAGTTGACGCCGCGTTGAGCGGATCGAGGTCGAGCCGGCTGCGCCAACTCAGGGTGTCACGGTGGCGCAGCGGTGGTGCCCCCTCGGGGGCATCGCAGACCCGGTACTGATACCGGCGCCACAGCGCAGAGAATCGAGCGTCGAAATATGGAGATGTCTCGTTTACATGAGAGACGCGCAGATCCGGCGGTAGCAGCCGGGCCAGCCGCTGGACAAGCGTGCCGTCCAGGGCCTGCCACCGTTCACGGGAAACGTCGACATGGCAGACCTGACCGGTCGCGTGTACGCCCGCGTCCGTGCGGCCGGCAACGGTGAGACCAGTCGCGCCGTCGGCGCCGAGGATCCGTACCAAGGCATCGGTGAGGACACCGGCCACCGTACGCTGACCGGGCTGCGCGGCCCAACCGGCGAAATCGGTGCCGTCGTATGCCAGGTCCAGCCGGACGCGGGTGGCTGCCGCTTCGGAACGAGTCAAGACCCGCCCCCGGGTGTATGGGAGCAGGTCTTGACCGATGGAGCAGCGACGGCCTTAGGCTTTGGCGTTCTCGTCGTCCTCGTCCTCATCGTCCTCATCGGACTCGTCATCGTCCTCATCGGACTCATCGTCGTCGTCATCGGACTCATCGAGGTCGTCGAGGTCCTCGAGGTCTTCGTCGTCGTCTTCGTCCACATCGGACTCGTCGAGGTCGTCGACGTCCTCGTCGTTCTCATCCTCGAAATCCGCAGCCGTAGCCGCGGCCACACCCGCACCGGCCTTGGCGGCCTTGGACGCCTTGCCACGAGCCGGAGCTTCCTCGTCGGTCTCACCGGCTAGTGCGGCGACTGCGTCGGCCCGCTCGGTTCGCCGAGCAGTGGTCTTGGCGCTCTTGGCCGGCGACGGTGCCGACACCTCAAGCTCCTCCACAAGCTGGATCACGGCCATCGGGGCCGCGTCGCCCTTACGGACGCCCGCCTTGATGATGCGGGTGTAGCCGCCGTTGCGCGTGGCGAACTGCGGTGCGATCTCGTCCCGCAGCTTGTACGCGACGTCCAGTTCGTGGATGACCCGCAGGACCCGCCGGAACGACGCCAGGTCGCCCCGCTTCGCCCTGGTGATGAGCTGCTCCGCGAACGGACGCAGGCGACGGGCCTTCGTCTCGGTCGTAGTGATCTGTCCGTGCTTGAACAGCGACGTGGCGAGGTTCGCCAGCATCAGCCTTTCGTGCGCGGGGCTGCCACCGAGGCGAGGGCCTTTGGTCGGCTGAGGCATCGTTGGTGCTCCTTGATGGCGATTGGCGTTGGATCTTTCCGTCTTCGCCAGCGAAAAACCAAGCTGGCTCAGACTGCAAGATCGCGGGCGGATGTTGGCGTTACAGCTGTTCGGTCTCGCGGTAGTCGTCGGCGTCGTAGTCGACGTCGGCGAAGGTGTCCACCACGTGCGCGGGATCAAACACCGGCGCCGAGTCCTTGAGACCCAGACCCATGCCGGCGAGCTTCATCTTGACCTCGTCGATGGACTTCTGCCCGAAGTTGCGGATGTCGAGCAGGTCGGCCTCGGTACGGGCGATCAGTTCGCCGACCGAGTTGATGCCCTCGCGCTTGAGGCAGTTGTACGACCGTACGGTCAGGTCCAGCTCCTCGATGGGCAGGGCCAGATCGGCGGCGAGCTGAGCGTCCTGAGGGGACGGTCCAATGTCGATACCCTCGGCGGTCTCGTCCAGTTCCCGGGCCAGGCCGAAGAGCTCGACCAAAGTGGAACCGGCGCTTGCCAGCATCGTGCGCGGCGTGATCGATGGCTTCGACTCGACGTCGATGATGAGCCGGTCGAAGTCGGTACGCTGCTCGACCCGCGTCGCCTCGACACGGTAGGTCACCTTGAGCACCGGCGAGTAGATCGAGTCGACCGGGATCCGGCCGATCTCCTGACCGGGCTGCTTGTTCTGCGCCGCGCTCACGTAGCCGCGGCCGCGCTCGACGGTGAGCTCCATGTCCAGGCGGCCCTTGCCGTTGAGCGTGGCGAGCTTCAGCTCGGGGTTGTGCACGGTGACACCGGCCGGCGGCTGAATGTCGCCCGCGGTCACGTCGCCCGGACCCTGCTTGCGCAGGTACATCGACACGGGCTCGTCGTGCTCCGAGCTGACGCAAAGGTCCTTGATGTTCATCACGAGCTCGACCACGTCCTCCTTGACACCGGGGATCGTGGTGAACTCGTGCAGCACGCCGTCGATCTTGATGCTGGTGACGGCCGCGCCCGGGATGGAGCTGAGCAGGGTACGGCGGAGCGAGTTGCCGAGCGTGTAGCCGAAGCCGGGCTCGAGCGGTTCGATGGTGAACTTGGACCGCGTCTCGTTGACTACCTCTTCGGTGAGAGACGGCCGCTGTGAGATCAGCACTGGATTCTTCCTTTGTTCGGGGCGCCCGCTATATGACGCCTTCCTGCCGCATCGATCATGTCCCGCAGAACATGATCGACACGATTTGTACCACTTCAGCTCATGATCACGGAGATCCTGAGCATTACTTCGAGTAGAGCTCGACTATTAACTGCTCCTGAACCTGCGTGTCGATGGCGGCACGGGCCGGAAGCGAATGGATCAGGATTCTTCATCTGGCTCGGAATCGGCTCCAGCCAGGCCGGCACCATGCGGGCACCCGCCTCGGCCCGGGCCACCACAAACGGGGTGAGCTCCGCCGAGGACTCGCGGACCTGCACGATGTCCTTCTCCGACACCCGGTACGACGGGATGTCAACCTTGTGTCCGTTCACGGTGAAGTGGCCGTGCTTAACAAGCTGCCGGGCCATGTCTCGCGACTTGGCGTAGCCGGCGCGGTACACGACATTGTCCAGCCGAGACTCAAGGATCTTGAGGAGCTCCTCGCCCGTCTTGCCGTGGCGGCGGTTGGCTTCCTCGTAGTACGTGCGGAACTGCTTCTCCAACACGCCGTAGATGCGGCGGGCCTTCTGCTTCTCGCGAAGCTGCAGCAGATACTCGCTCTCCTTCGTCCGACCACGGCCGTGCTGGCCGGGCGGGAAGGGCCGCGACTCGAACGGGCACTTCGGCCCATCGCACTTGGAGCCCTTGAGGAACAGCTTCATCTTCTCTCGACGGCAGCGGCGGCAGTCGGCACCTGTGTAACGAGCCATGTCTATCTCTCCTGCCTCAGACCCGACGACGCTTCGGCGGACGGCACCCGTTGTGCGGCTGCGGCGTGACGTCGGAGATCGTCCCGACCTCGAGGCCCGCAGCGGTGAGCGAACGGATGGCGGTCTCCCGACCGGAGCCGGGTCCCTTCACGAAGACGTCGACCTTACGCATGCCGTGCTCCATCGCCCGGCGGGCGGCCGCCTCGGCGGCGAGCTGCGCGGCGAACGGGGTCGACTTGCGCGACCCCTTGAAGCCGACCTGCCCGGCCGAGGCCCATGACACGACGGCGCCGGTCGGATCCGTGATGGAGACGATGGTGTTGTTGAACGTGCTCTTGATGTGCGCCTGCCCGTGCGCGACGTTCTTCCGTTCCTTGCGCCGCACCTTCTTGGCGGCGGGGCCGGTACGTGCCTTAGTTGGCATATCTGTATGCGCTCCGTGTTAGTCCGTGGTTTGGCGGCTGGTTACTTCTTGCCCGGCTTCTTCTTGCCGGCGACCGTACGCTTGGGACCCTTGCGGGTACGGGCGTTGGTACGGGTGCGCTGACCGCGCACCGGCAGGCCGCGGCGATGCCGGATGCCCTCGTAGCAACCGATCTCCACCTTGCGCCGGATGTCGGCGGCGACCTCGCGGCGCAGGTCACCTTCGACCTTGTAGTTGGCCTCGATGAAATCGCGAAGCTGCACGATTTCGTCGTCGGTCAGGTCCTTGGCTCGCTTGTCGGGACTGATGCCGGTCGCCACGAGCGTCGCGTTCGCGCGCGTACGGCCCATCCCGAAGACGTAGGTGAGCGCGATCTCGAGCCGCTTCTCGCGGGGGAGATCGACGCCGACTAGACGTGCCATGTGCGGGCGTACTCCTTGTTGTCAGGAGGTCTGTGCCCGCTCCTTCCCCACCTGCCCGGGTGGGGCCCCGGCCTCCGACCGGGGGTCAGTCTCGCGTCGCACTCGGCGTGCGAGCCCGCGCGGCTGGAGCGGACGTATGTAGTTGTCGCGCCGGACTAACCCTGGCGCTGCTTGTGGCGCGGGTCAGAGCAGATGACCATGACCCGACCGTGGCGCCGGATGATCCGGCACTTGTTGCAGATCTTCTTGACGCTCGGCTTGACCTTCACCGGTATGCCTTTACTTCGTTGGTCACGCCCTGATCCGGTCCCGGTCGACGACCGGCACGAACCCGGGCTCGGTGGTTTCCGGCGCTACTCGAGCCCCGCGTCGCGGGTGTTCGAGTCCGCCCGTCACTTGTAGCGGTAGACGATCCGCCCCCTGGTCAGGTCGTAGGGCGAAAGCTCCACGACGACCCGGTCCTCGGGCAGGATGCGAATGTAGTGCTGCCGCATCTTGCCGCTGATGTGGGCCAAGACCTTGTGACCGTTGGCGAGCTCGACCCGGAACATCGCGTTCGGGAGTGGCTCGATCACGCGGCCCTCGATCTCGATGGCACCGTCTTTCTTCGGCATATCCTCCGCTACCTGACGTTGGTTTCATGACGCAACCGTGGGTGACACGGTCGGACGCACATTGTCATCACGAGCGGTAGAGGGCCGCCCGCGCCAGCCGCGGAACCCGGCGGCCGACCGCACAGGGAAGCGCACCTGTGTAAGACGGGCATGCCGGACTTGACGCTGTGCGCCGCCGACGACTATACGCGGACATATGGATCAACGCCAACTCGACGATCCGACCTCGCAACTCTTGAAGACGCGGGAGGGTGGGAACGCTCCCAAAGGCCCAAGTCCTGAAGGTTGCGAAAGGATGTTGGTCAGCGAGCGACCGAGGCGGCGCTTACGAGGTTACCTAAGCGATCCCGCCCGCCATCCTCAGCGGTCAGCACCCAGACCCCGTCGGACATCAGGGCCACCGTGTGCTCCACGTGAGCCGCGACCGAGCCGTCCTGGGTGACCACGGTCCACCCGTCGGAGAGTTCGATCGTACGGGGGGACCCCATTGTGATCATCGGTTCGATGGCCAGGCAGAGGCCGGGAACGAGCTTGGGTCCCCGTCCGGGTCGACCATGGTTGAGCACGTGTGGGTCCTGGTGCATCTCCGTGCCGATGCCGTGGCCGCCGTAACCATCAACAATGCCGTAGCGGCCGGACCGCCGGATCGACGTCTCGACCGCACGTGAGATGTCCGTCAACCGGCCATGTCCGGACGTCAGTCCGCGAGCGGCCGCGGCGATTCCAACCCACAGGGCGTCCTCGGCCGCGGTCGTCAGATGCAGCAGTGCCCGCGCCACGTCCCCGACCCCCACGGTGATCGCCGCATCGCCGTGCCAGCCGTCAAGAATGGCGCCGCAGTCGATGGAGATCAGATCGCCGTCGTTCAGTACCTGGGCTGGGCTCGGGATCGCGTGCACCACCTGGTTGTTCACCGAGGAGCAGATCGTCGCGGGGTAGCCGTGGTAGCCCAGGAACGACGGGATCGCCCCGTTCGACCTGATCACTTCGGCCGCGATGCTGTCGAGCTTGGCCGTCGAGACACCGGGGGCGACCGCCTCACGCATGGCCGAAAGCGCCTGGGCGACGACGAGCCCGGCAGCTCGCATCTTGTCGATCTGCTCCGGGGTCTTGTACTGAATCATCAACTGCCGGCGGAACATGCTGGTAGTCATCCCCCGTACGACCGAAGCGCGTCCTTGGCGCGCTCGGTCACGTCTTCCACCGGGCCGGTGGCGTCGATCCCGACGAGCTTGCCCTGGGCAGCATAGAAGTCGATCAGCGGCGCCGTGTCGCGGGCGTAGACCCGAAGCCGCTCCGCCACCGTCTCGGCCTTGTCATCATCACGCTGGTAGAGCGCTCCGCCGCAGCGGTCGCATACACCTTCGTGGGTGGGCGGGTCGAACGCCTCATGCCAGATCTTGCCGCAGCCCCGGCAGGTCCAACGGCCGGACAGGCGACGGATCACCTCATCGTTGTCGACGACGAGCTCCAGAACGATATCCAACGCAACGCCCAGGTCGGCGAGCAGCTTGTCCAAGGCAGTCGCCTGCGTCAGCGTGCGCGGGAAGCCGTCCAACAAGAACCCGTCGCCTGCGTCGCGCTCGGCGAGCCGGTCCCGGACCATGTTGATGGTGACCTCATCGGGCACGAGTTGGCCGCCATCCATGTACCGTTTGGCCTCGATCCCGAGCGGCGTGCCTCCGGCGACGTTCGCCCGGAAGATGTCACCGGTTGAGATCTTCGGCACGGCGACGTGGGCTGCGATGAATTCGGCCTGAGTGCCCTTGCCGGCTCCCGGTGGTCCCACAAGCACGAGTCTCATGGGATCACCACCCCTCCGACGCTTGGCCATCCTCGATACATCTCGACTACTCCAGCTGGACCCATCAGCGGAGCGCCGACGCTACCGCAGGAACCCTTCGTAGTTGCGCTGCATGAGCTGGCTTTCGATCTGCTTGACCGTCTCCAGCCCGACGCCGACGATGATCAGCACTGCGGTGCCGCCGAACGGGAAGTTCTGTTTTTGTCCACCGACGAGGTTGATGAACAGATTGGGTAGCACCGAGATGATGCCCAGATACATGGCGCCGGGCAGCGTGATCCGGCTCAGGATGAAGTCGAGGTAATCCGCCGTGGGCTTGCCCGGCCGGATGCCGGGAACGAAGCCGCCGTACCGCTTCATGTTGTCCGCGACCTCGGTCGGGTTGAACGTGATCCCGACGTAGAAGTATGTGAAGAACACGATCAGCAGGAAGAACAGCGTGATGTTGACCCAGTGCTTCGGGTTGACGATGTAGTCGTTCACGAACGTGTAGAACGCGTTCGGGTTGTTCCGGTCCATGAATCCGAGTACAAGCTGCGGTAGGTAAAGCAGCGATGAGGCGAAGATCACCGGGATGACGCCGGCCTGGTTGACCTTGAGCGGAATGTACGTGGACGTGCCGCCGTACATGCGACGCCCGATCATCCGCTTCGCGTACTGGACGGGGATCCGGCGCTGCGCCTGCTCGATGAAGACCACCAGCGCGATGACCACGGCGCCCACGGCCAGGATGCCGAAGAACGTCGCCCAGCCCCTCGCCTCCTTGATCTGCCAACCCTCGGTGGGAAGGCGGGCAGCGATCGAGGTGAAGATCAGCACGGACATGCCGTTGCCCACACCCCGGTCGGTGATCAGCTCACCGAGCCACATGACCACGCCGGTGCCGGCGGTCATAGTGATCACGAGCGTGATGAGCGTCAGCGGCTGGCCGAGCCCGGTGTTGTCGGGGATGACCGGAGTGTCGGTGCACAGGCCCTGGAACAGCTGGCCGGACTTGGCGAGCGCGACAAACGCCGAGGACTGCAGGATCGCCAGGCCCAGCGTCAGGTACCGGGTGTACTGGGTGATCTTCGCCTGGCCTGACTGGCCCTCCTTCTTCAGCAGTTCCAGTCGCGGAATGACGACGGTCAGCAGCTGCAGGATGATGCTCGCCGTGATGTACGGCATGATCCCGAGCGCAAACACCGACAGCTGTAGGAGTGCACCGCCTGAGAAAAGGTTCAGCAGTGTATAGACACCGGTCGTATCCGCGCCCTGAGTGGCCTCGATGCACTTCTGGACGTTCGCGAACGAGACGCCCGGGCTGGGGAGGGTCGCCCCGAGCCGGTACACCGCGATGATCCCCAAGGTGAAGAGGATCTTCTTGCGCAGGTCAGGCGTACGAAACGCACTGAGAAAGGCGGAGAGCAAGGTTCTTCCTCCTGCGCATGGCGTCCGCCGACTGCTCGGACCGGCGGAATGAGTCTGTGGGAGCGCCGATCGAAGTCGACGGGCTGTCTATGAGCGTACCGGCGTGCGAACGCAGACTCTAACAGCCACATGACCAGCCGGTCAGGTCGGGCATGGGACGTAGCCGCCTGCATGGGGCAAAGCACCCCGGGTGTGGTTCGTGGCGCCCGGCGGCCCCCACGAGCCGGACGCCACGTTGCCTACTCGGGACCCCACCGCCCCGCCCAGGCCTACTCGGGACCCCACCGCCCCCGCCTAGCGACGTTAGGCGGGCTGATGCCTACGCTCGGACATTCTTACAGTTGGATGGCCGAGCCACCAGCAGCGGCGATCTTCTCCTTGGCCGACTCGCTGAACGCGTGGGCCGACACTCGAAGGTTGACGCCACCCAGCTCGCCGTTGCCGAGGACCTTGACCGGCTGGCCCTTGCGGACCGCACCGGCCTCCACCATCTGGTCGGGGCCGACCTCGCCGCCGCCTGGGAACAGCTCGGCCAGCCGGTCGAGGTTGACGACCTGGAACTCGATCCGGAACCTGTTCTTGAAGCCCTTCAGCTTCGGCAGCCGCATGTGGATGGGCATCTGGCCGCCCTCGAAGGCCGGCGAGATGTTCTTCCGGGCCTTGGAGCCCTTGGTACCGCGGCCGGCGGTCTTACCCTTGGAGCCGTCACCGCGACCCACTCGGGTCTTCTCGGTCTTGGCGCCCGGGAGCCGGGCGCAGATGGTGAACCTTGATCGTCATTCCCCTCCTTCCTCGCTCTTCATCGACCCGACCTCCCTCGACACGCACGAGGTGGCTCACCGTGAAGATCATGCCCCGGAACTCGGGGCGGTCCTCCTTCACCACCACGTCGTTGATCCGCTTGAGGCCGAGCGAACGCAGCGTCTCGCGCTGGTTCTGCTTCTCCCCGATCCTGGACCGGATCTGGGTGACCTTGAGCTTGGCCATGTAGGCCCCCACTCCGGCGCGCGCGCGCCAACATCGCCGCCGGCGCCACATCCTCGACGGGCAGCCCGCGACGAGCCGCGACGGCCTCGGGCGACTCCAGCATGCGCAGGGCCGCCACCGTGGCGTGCACGATGTTGATCGGGTTCGACGAGCCGAGGCTCTTCGACAACATATCGTGGATGCCGGCGCACTCCAGGACCGCACGCACCGGACCACCGGCGATGACCCCGGTACCGGCGCTGGCCGGCTTGAGCAGCACTACACCGGCGGCGTCCTCACCCTGCACCGGGTGGGGAATCGTCGCAGCGATCCGGGGCACCTTGAAGAAGTGCTTCTTCGCCTCCTCGACGCCCTTGGCGATCGCCGCGGGCACCTCCTTGGCCTTCCCGTAGCCGACGCCGACGGTGCCGTCCCCGTCGCCCACCACGACCAGCGCGGTGAAGCTGAACCGGCGACCACCCTTGACGACCTTGGCCACGCGGTTGATGGTCACCACCCGCTCGATGTGCGGGGTCTTCTCCGCTACCTCGCGCGGGCCTCGGCCGCCGTCGCGTCCCCGGCCGCGGCCTTCACGGCCACCCTCGCGTCCGCCCTCGGGGCCGCGCGTTACCTGCCCCGGCGCCGCGGCGCTGTGGACCTGGCATGTCTGACACCCCTTCCTTAGAACTCGAGTCCGGCTTCGCGGGCAGCGTCAGCCAGCGAGGCGAGGCGCCCCGCGTACCTGTTGCCGCCACGGTCGAAGACGACCTTGCTGACACCCACCGACCTTGGCCCGCTCGGCGACGAGCGCGCCGACCTTCGCCGCGATGGCCTTCTTGTCGCCCTCGGCTCCGCGGATCGACGCGTCCATGCTCGACGCCGAGGCGACCGTGTGGCCCTTCGTGTCGTCAACGACCTGGGCGATGATGTGCCGCAGCGTTCGGGTGACGACGAGCCGGGGGCGGGCGGCCGTACCCGTGAGGTTCTTGCGGACGCGGAAGTGACGCCGGGCCCGCCCGATCGCGCGCTGGGCGGCCGCGCCCGACTTGCGCCTGAGCAGTGTCGCGCTCACGCTGTAACTCCTTTGTTCGCCGCTGCGCTTGCTTTTGTTCGCGACTGCGGGGCTCGCTTCGCTCGCTCCTCGCGCTCGCGGCTGGGGCTCGCAAGCTCGCTCCTCGGGCTCACTTCTTACCCGCCTTTCCGGCCTTGCGGCGAATGACCTCGCCCACGTACTTGACGCCCTTGCCCTTGTACGGCTCGGGCGGACGTATCTTGCGAATGTTCGCGGCGACCTCGCCGACCTGTTGCTTGTCGATGCCGCCGATGTGGAACAACGTGGGCCGCTCGACCGTGAAGGTGATGCCGGTAGGGGCCGGCACCACCACCGCGTGCGAGAAGCCGAGCGCGAACTCGAGGTCGGAGCCCTTCTGCGTCACGCGGTAACCCGTGCCGTTGATCTCCAGCGACTTGCGGTAACCGTCCGTCACCCCGACGACCATGTTCGCCACGAGGGTCCGGCTCAGACCGTGCAGCTCCTTGGCCCGCCGTTCATCGTTGGGACGGCCCACATACAGCACGCCGTCGTCGCCACGCTCCACCGTGATCGGCTCGGCCACGGTGTGGCTGAGTTCACCTTTGGGGCCCTTCACCCGTACGGTCTGGCCGTCGATCGAGATATCGACGCCGGTCGGCACCGGGATCGGCTTACGCCCAATTCTCGACATGGGGTGCCCCTTACCAGACCCAGGCGAGGACTTCCCCGCCTACGTTTCGCTTGCGGGCCTGCCGATCCGTCAGCAGCCCATTGGAGGTCGAGATGATCGCGATGCCAAGGCCACCGAACACCCGAGGCATCTCCTGCGCCTTCGCGTACACCCGCAGGCCAGGCTTGGACACCCGGCGGATGCCGGCGAGGCTGCGCTCGCGGTGCGGACCGTACTTGAGCTCAACCACGAGGCGTCTTGCCGACGCTGCCTCGGCCGGCTCCTCGACGGTCCACATCGCCACGTAACCCTCGGCCTTGAGGACTTCGGCGATGTTCGCCTTGATCTTCGAGTACGGCATCGAGACCTTGTCGTGGTAGGCCTGGTTGGCGTTGCGCAGACGGGTGAGCATGTCTGCGATCGGATCGGTCATGGTCATAACTTCGTCAAACCCTTCTCGCCGCGGTTCCTGTCCAAGGCCTGTGGCGAAGACGTTCCGCGATGCTTGCGGAGCGGAGACAGATGCACGGTGTTACCAGGAGGCTTTTGCGACGCCGGGCAGCTCGCCCCGGTGCGCCATGTCACGGATGCAGATGCGGCACAGGCCGAACTTGCGGTAGACCGACTTCGGCCGGCCGCACCGCTGGCAGCGGGTGTACGCGCGCACAGCGAACTTCGGCTTCGCGGCGGCCTTGAGAATCAGCGCCTTCTTGGCCATGTCAGTTCTCCTTGCTGTAAGGGTGGTTCAACTCGCCAGCTCCTTGAACGGGAATCCGAGGAGCTTCAACAATGCCCGCCCCTCGTCATCGGTTGGTGCGGTAGTCACGATCGTGATGTCCATGCCGCGGACACGGTCGATGCGGTCCTGGTCGATCTCGTGGAAGACCGACTGCTCGGTAAGACCGAACGTGTAGTTGCCGTGGCCGTCGAGCTTGCGCCCGTCCAGCCCGCGGAAGTCACGAATTCGGGGCAGCGCGATCGACAGCAACCGGTCCAGAAACTCCCACATTCGGTCCCCGCGCAGCGTCACCTTGGCGCCGATCGGCATTCCCTCGCGAAGCTTGAACTGCGCGATGGACTTGGTGGCCCGACGGATCTGCGGCTTCTGGCCGGTGATCGCGGTCAGGTCGCGCACCGCGCCGTCCATCAGCTTGGCGTCCCGGGCGGCGTCGCCGACGCCCATGTTCACGACGATCTTGACCAGCCGCGGCACCTGCATCGGGTTGCGGTACATGAACTGCTCGGTCAGCGCACCCACGATCTCGGCGCGGTAGCGCTCCTTGAGCCGGGGCATGTGTCATGTCGCTGGTCGTCATCGGCATGTCCTTACCGGTCGTCCGGGCGATGCGGACCTTCTGGCCGTTCTCGTCGATGCGGTAGCCGACCCGCGTCGGCTGGCCGTCCGGGTCGACGACCATGACGTTCGACACGTCAATCGGCGCTTCCTGGGTGACGATGCCGCCGGTCTTCGCACCGCGCTGGGTGGTCCGGATGCGGGTGTGCTTCTTGACCCGGTTCACGCCCTCGACGAGGACCTTGCCCAGCCGCGGATAGGCCGCGATGACCTTGCCACGCGCGCCCTTGTCCTTCCCGGCGATGACCTCAACCGTGTCACCCTTTTTCACCTTCACGGTCTACAGCACCTCCGGGGCAAGGCTGATGATCTTCATGAAGCGCTTGTCGCGCAGCTCGCGCCCGACCGGGCCGAAGATGCGCGTGCCGCGCGGGTCGCCGCCGTCCTTGATGATGACCGCGGCGTTCTCGTCGAAGCGGATGTACGACCCGTCCGGGCGTCGCCGCTCCTTGGCGGTGCGGACGATGACCGCCTTGACCACGTCGCCCTTCTTCACACCAGCGCCGGGAATCGCGTCCTTGACCGTGGCCACGATGACGTCGCCGATGCTCGCGTAGCGCCGACCCGAGCCGCCGAGCACGCGGATGCACAGGATCTCCCGGGCACCCGTGTTGTCGGCGACCTTGAGTCGCGTCTCCTGCTGAATCACAGCTGTCTCCCTGTCGTCTGCCAGTTCTCCACTGCTTTTCGACTAACGCTGCTGTCGCAGCGTGCGCCCCGGCAGTGGAGCTTGGCGGAACCGCTACTTCGCGCGCTCGATGATCTCGACGACCCGCCAGCGCTTGGTGGCGGAGAGCGGTCGAGTCTCCATAATGGACACCCGATCGCCGACGCCACACGTGTTGCTCTCGTCGTGGGCCTTCAGCCGGCTGGTGCGGCGCAGGACCTTGCCGTAGAGGGGGTGCTTGACCCGGTCCTCGACGACCACGACCACGGTCTTGTCCATCTTGTCGCTCACCACGATGCCCTCGCGAACCTTGCGGCGGTTGCGCACCGGCGCCGTGGTGGCGGTGCCATTGTCGGTCATGCTGTCACCTCAGACGGTTCGGCCGAGAGCCCGAGCTCGCGCTCGCGCATGATGGTGTAGATCCGGGCGATCTCCTTGCGGACGACCTGCAGCCGACGGTTGTTGTCCAGCTGCCCGGTGGCGGACTGCACCCGGAGGTTGAACAGCTCCGCCTTCGCCTCCTTCAGCTTCGTCACGAGCTCCTCGAGCGAGAGTTCGCGAAGCTCGGCCGCCGCGGTCCCCGCTGCCATCAGACCTCACCCACCTTCCGCGACGCTTGCGAAGCGGAACCGGAATCATCGGCGCGCTTGACGATGCGGCACTTCATGGGGAGCTTGTGGATCGCGCGACGCATCGCCTCACGCGCGATCGGCTCACTAGGGAAGGACATCTCGAAGAGGATCCGTCCTGGCTTGACGTTGGACACCCACCACTCGGGTGAGCCCTTGCCGGAGCCCATACGCGTCTCGGCCGGCTTCTTGGTGATGGCCCGGTCAGGGAACACGGTTATCCAAACCTTGCCGCCACGCTTGATGTGGCGGGTCATCGCGATACGCGCCGCCTCGATCTGCCGGTTGGTCACGTAGGCCGGCTCGAGCGCCTGGATCCCGTACTCGCCGAACACGACCCGGTTTCCGCCCTTGCTGTTGCCGTGGCGGTCAGGGTGGTGCGGCTTACGGAAGCCACCCGGGGGCTTACGGGGCATCAACATGGATCAGCCCTCCTGGCTTTCGTGGCTCTCGTCCGGTGCGGTCTCCTCGAAGACCGTCTCGGTCAAGGGCTCGGCTTCGGCGGGCGATGGCTCGGTGGCCTGGACCGGCGCGGCCACGGCCCGGCCAGCCTCCGTACCACCGGCCGTGGTTCCCGAAGCACCCGAGCGCAGACGGCGCGGACGCTCCGGCCGCTCGGCACGGGCATCGCGGCGCGCGCGGCCGGGCGCCTGCTCCGCCGTCGGTGCACCGGCGGCGGCATCACCCTTGTAGATCCAGACCTTCACGCCGATGCGGCCGAACGTCGTGCGAGCCTCGAAGAACCCGTACTCGATGTTGGCCCGCAGCGTGTGCAGCGGAACCCGTCCCTCGCGGTAGAACTCGGTGCGGCTCATCTCCGCGCCACCCAGCCGGCCGGAGACCTGCACGCGAATGCCTTTGACCATGGTGTTCTTCATGGCCGACTGCATCGCCTTGCGCATGGCCCGGCGGAAACTGACCCGGCTCGACAGCTGCTCGGCGACACCCTGTGCGACCAGCTGGGCATCCGACTCAGGCGACTTGACCTCAAGAATGTTGAGCTGGACCTGCTTGCCGGTCAGCTTCTCGAGGTTGCCGCGGATTCGGTCCGCCTCGGCACCCTTGCGGCCGATGACGATGCCCGGGCGGGCGGTATGGATGTCGATGCGGACCCGGTCCCGGGTGCGCTCGATGTCCACCTTGGACACCCCGGCGCGCTCGAGCCCCTTGGCCATCGACTTACGGATCTTCACGTCCTCGGCGATGTAGTCCTTGTAGAGCTTGTCCGCGTACCAGCGCGACTTCCAGTCAGTCGAGATGCCGAGCCGGAACCCGGTCGGGTGAACCTTCTGGCCCATTACTCGGTCTCCTCCTCGGCCTTAGCCGCCTTCTGTTCCTCGTTTGCTCGCGACTGCGGGGCTCGCTGTCGCTCGCTCCTCGCGCTCGCGCCGGCCTTCTTTGCTGGCTTCGTCTCTTCAATGGCGGTCGCCTTCGCGGCCTTCTTCGCCGCGTTTGGCGCCGGTGCGGTCGGCGTCTCATCCTCTTCCGCCGCTTCGGCGGGGGCGGCCTTGCTCGGGGCAGCCTTCGAGGCGGCCTTCGCGGGCGCGGCCTTGGCGGCCTTGGTGGGAGCAGCGGTACGGCCGCGGCGGCCCGCGACGACCACACTCTCCACCTCGATGGTGATGTGGCACGTCCGTTTGCGGATCCGGTACGCACGACCCTGCGCCCGCGGCCGGAACCGCTTCAGCGTCGGACCCTCGTCGACGTAGGCGGCGCGCACCAGCAGCGAGTCAGGGTCGAGGCGCTCGTTGTTCTCGGCGTTGGCAACCGCGCTCGCGAGTACCTTGTAGACGGTCTCGCTGGCCGCCTGCGGCGCGAACTTCAGCACCGTGAGCGCCTCCTGCGCGGGCAGGCCGCGAACGAGGTCGACCACACGGCGCGCCTTGGTCGGCGAGATGCGCACATGCCGCGCAACCGCGCGCGCGCCCGGAAGCGTGGTGTCGGTCGTCGTCATCGGGTGTCCCTTTCGCAATCCCTTGTCGGACGCCGCGTCCGCCTTAGCGGCGGCGGGCCTTCCGGTCGTCCTTCTCGTGACCCTTGAACGTGCGGGTCAGTGCGAACTCACCCAGCTTGTGCCCGACCATCGACTCGGTGATGTACACCGGCACGTGCTTGCGTCCATCGTGGACGGCGATCGTGTGCCCGAGCATGTCCGGGATGACCGTCGACCGGCGAGACCAGGTCTTGATCACGTTCTTGCTGTTCTTCTCGTTCTGCGTCTCCACCTTCCTGAGCAGGTGGCCGTCGATGAACGGGCCCTTTTTCAAACTGCGTGGCATCGAACTGTTAACCCCTTCGCTCGAGACTGTGCTTCGTTGCTCGCGACTGCGGGGCTCGCTGGCGCTCGCTCCTCACGCTCGCGGCTGGGCCTCCCCGACTGCTCGCTCCTCGCGCTCGCATGCTTAACCCCGCTTCCGGGTGGCGTAACGACGACGGACGATGAGACGGTCGCTCGGCAGGCCCTTGCGACGGGTTCGACCCTCGGGCTTGCCGTTGGGGTTCACCGGGTGGCGACCACCGGAGGTCTTGCCCTCACCACCACCGTGCGGGTGGTCGACCGGGTTCATAGCGACACCGCGGACGGACGGGCGCTTGCCCTTCCACCGCATCCGGCCGGCCTTGCCCCAGTTGATGTTTGACTGGTCGGCGTTGCCGATCTCGCCAACGGTGGCGCGGCAGCGCACGTCGACCCGCCGGATCTCTCCCGACGGCATGCGCAGCGTGGCGTACGTGCCCTCACGACCGAGCAGTTGAATGCCGACGCCGGCCGAGCGGGCCAGCTTCGCCCCACCGCCCGGGCGGAGCTCCACCGCATGGATCTGCGTACCCACCGGGATGTTGCGCAGCGGCAGGTTGTTGCCGGGCTTGATGTCCGCGGCGGGACCCGACTCCACGAGGTCGCCCTGCTTGAGGTCCTTCGGCGCGATGATGTAGCGCTTCTCGCCGTCGGCGTAGTGCAGCAATGCGATCCGAGCCGTCCGGTTAGGGTCGTACTCGATGTGCGCGACCTTCGCCGGCACGCCGTCCTTGTCGACCCGCCTGAAGTCGATGAGCCGATACTGGCGCTTGTGCCCGCCACCCTGGTGGCGCGTGGTGATCCGGCCGGAGGCATTGCGGCCGCCATTGCCGTGCAACGGACGCAGCAGCGACTTCTCCGGCGTCGACCGGGTGATCTCGGCGAAGTCGGCCACGCTCGAGCCACGACGGCCTGCCGTGGTCGGCTTGTACTTGCGGATAGCCATGTCTTATACCCCTCAGCTGACCGGTCCGCCGAAGGCGTCGATACGGTCACCGTCGGCGAGCTTCACCATCGCCCGCTTCGTGTTCTTGCGCTTGCCCCAACCCGTACGAGTGCGCTTGCGCTTACCGTCGCGATTGAGCGTGTTCACGGTCAGGACCCTGACGCCAAAGATGGTCTCGATCGCGATCTTGATCTCGGTCTTGTTGGCGTCCGGGCGGACCTCGAACGTGTACCAGTTGTTCTGTAGCTCCGCGTACGACTTCTCGGACACCACCGGTGCCACGATCACATCGCGCGGGTCGGCGACCGTAGTCATTCCCCGGCCTCCCCTTCGCTTGCCGTTGGGACGCCCAGGAACTCCTCCAGCGCCTCCTTGGTGAAGACCACGTCGTCGCTGACCAGTACGTCGTACGTGTTGAGCTGGTCGGCCGCGAGCAGATGCACCTCGGGCACGTTGCGCAGCGAAAGCCAACCCAGGTCGTCTTCGCGGCTCAGCACCACCAGGACCCGGCGCGACTCGGCCACCGCACGCAGGGTCGCGATTGCCGCCTTGGTCTTCGGGAGCTCACCCTCCACAAAGGACTCCACCACGTGCAGCCGGCCGTCGCGGGCCCGGTCGGAGAGGGCGCCACGAAGTGCGGCGGCCTTCATCTTCTTGGGCGTGCGCTGGGCGTAGCTGCGCGGCACCGGGCCGTGGACCACGCCGCCGCCAGCGAACTGCGGTGCGCGCGTCGAGCCCTGACGGGCCCGCCCGGTGCCCTTCTGCTTGTACGGCTTCCGACCACCGCCGCGGACCTCGCCACGAGTCTTCGTCTTGGCGGTGCCCTGGCGGGCCGCGGCCAACTGGGCCACGACGACCTGGTGCATCAGCGGGATGTTCGCCGGCACGTCGAAGACGTCGCCGGGGAGCTCAACCGTACCGGCCGTACCGCCGCCCACCGCGTGAATGTCTACAGTGGTCACTTGCTGGCACCACCCTTCACCTTGTTCTTGACCGCGGTGCGGATCAGAACGAGGCCGCCCTTGGGGCCCGGAATTGCGCCACGAACCAGGATCAGGTTCTGCTCGGTGTCCACCGCCTGGATCGTCAGGCCCTGAGCGGTGTAGCGGACGCCACCCATGCGGCCGGCCATCCGTACACCCTTGAAGACCCGGCCCGGCGTGGCGCAGGCGCCGATCGAGCCCGGCGAGCGATGTTTGCGCTCGACACCATGACTCGCCTTCAGACCACCGAAGCCGTGCCGCTTCATGACGCCGGCGAAGCCCTTGCCCTTCGTCTTACCGGTGACGTCGACGGGGTCCCCGGCCTCGAACGTGTCGACGGTGACCTCCTGGCCGAGCGTGTATTCGCTGGCGTCGGTGGTGCGCAGCTCGACCAGGTGCCGGCGCGGGGCGGCGCCGGACTTGGCGAAGTGGCCGGACTCCGGCTTGTTCACCTTGCGCGGGTTGATCGCACCGTAGGCCAGCTGCACCGCGGCGTATCCGTCCCGGTCTGAGGTGCGTACCTGGGTGACGACACATGGCCCGGCCTGTACCACGGTCACGGGGACGACCTTGTTGTTGTCCCAGACCTGGGTCATGCCGAGCTTGGCGCCCAGGATTCCCTTGACTTGCCTGTCCATCAGTGCAGTCCCTAAAGCTTGATCTCGATGTCGACACCGGCGGGAAGGTCGAGCCGCATGAGCGAGTCCACCGTCTTTGGGGTCGGGTCGATGATGTCGATGAGCCGCTTGTGTGTGCGCATCTCGAAGTGCTCGCGCGAGTCCTTGTACTTGTGCGGCGAGCGGATGACGCAGTAGCGGTTGATCTCAGTGGGCAGCGGCACCGGACCGGCCACCTGGGCACCAGTACGGGTCACCGTCTCGACGATCTTGCGCGCCGAGGAGTCGACCACCTCGTGGTCGTAGGCCTTGAGCCGAATGCGGATCTTCTGTCCCGCCATGGTGGCTTTCCTCTTATCTACTGATGATCGATCTGTGCGCCACTGCGTTTGCCGTCTCCGGCCCCCGCGGTCGGGCGTGTCGCGCATTCGGGCCGGACTTCACCCAGGGGATCTGGGTTTCGGATGACCCGCGGGCACGATTGCCCACTGTCGAGTTGCCTCCTGGAGCTACCGGACCCGTCCGGCGGCGCCGCGCCCGTACCTGCTTCCGCAAGTCCGTACCGCGCGCGCACCAACCAACGGCCGCTCTGCGGACGCAACCTGACCATTATGCCGTATGTGCCGCTGCTTGGGAAATCAACCCCAGCTCCGCGAGCGTCACGTGGGGCCGGGGCAATACTGACCGGCGGGGCCGCCTTGAGAGCGGCCCCGCCAGTGGGCGTCACTTCAGAATCTTGGTGACCCGGCCGGCGCCGACGGTGCGGCCGCCTTCGCGAATCGCGAACTTGAGGCCCTCCTCCATCGCGATCGGCTGGATCAGCTGGACCGTCATGCTGGTGTTGTCACCGGGCATGACCATCTCGGTGCCCTCCGGCAGCGTCACCACGCCAGTGACGTCCGTGGTCCGGAAGTAGAACTGCGGCCGGTAGTTCTGGAAGAACGGGGTGTGCCGGCCACCCTCCTCCTTGGAGAGGATGTAGACGGTCGCCTCGAACTGGGTGTGCGGGGTGTTCGACCCCGGCTTCACCACCACCATGCCGCGCTCGACATCCTCGCGCTTGACGCCGCGAAGGAGCAGACCGACGTTCTCACCGGCGCGCGCCTCATCGAGAATCTTGCGGAACATCTCGATCGCGGTGCAGACCGTCTTCATCGACTTCTCCTTGATGCCGACGATCTCCACCTCCTCGTTCGGCTTGAGGACGCCGCGCTCGACCCGGCCGGTAACGACCGTGCCCCGACCGGTGATCGTGAACACGTCCTCGATCGGCATCAAGAACGGCTTGTCGATCTCACGGTCGGGCTGCGGGATGGACTCGTCCACCGCGTTCAGGAGCTCCATGACCGACTCGGACCACTTGGCGTCGCCCTCAAGCGCCCTCAGCGCCGAGACGCGTACGACCGGCAGGTCGTCGCCCGGGTACTCCTGGATCGACAGCAGCTCGCGAACCTCGAGCTCGACGAGCTCGAGCAGCTCCTCGTCGTCGACCATGTCGGCCTTGTTGAGCGCCACGACGATGTACGGCACACCGACCTGGCGGGCCAGCAGCACGTGCTCGCGGGTCTGCGGCATCGGGCCGTCGGTCGCCGCGACCACGAGGATCGCGCCGTCCATCTGGGCCGCACCAGTGATCATATTCTTGATGTAGTCGGCGTGGCCCGGGCAGTCGACGTGGGCATAGTGCCGCTTCTCGGTCTGGTACTCGACGTGCGCGATGGAGATGGTGATGCCACGCGCCTTCTCCTCGGGCGCCTTGTCGATCTCATCGAACGGCGTGTACGGGTTGAGGTTCGGCATCTTGTCATGCAGAACCTTCGTAATCGCCGCGGTCAGCGTCGTCTTACCGTGGTCGATGTGACCAATGGTGCCGATGTTGACGTGCGGCTTAGTCCGCTCGAACTTCGCCTTCGCCACTGGTGCCCTCCTCAGGACTTCCTGGTTCGCCTCGCGCCGGATGCGCGGGCGGTTGTCTTCTACTCCGGTGACCTTGGAGATTTGCGGGTGATCGGAGATCAACTCACGCGCTTATCTCCAAGATCGCGGCAAGCTCATTCCCCCGTTGCCTTCGCGATGATCTCCTTGGCCACGTTGGCGGGGACCTCGTTGTACGAGTCGAACTGCATGCTGTAACTCGCCCGGCCCTGGGTCTTCGACCGCAGGTCGCTGACGTAGCCGAACATCTCGGACAACGGCACCAGGGCTCGGACGACGCGGGCGCCGCCGCGTTCCTCCATGGCCTGGATAATGCCGCGCCGCGCGTTGAGGTCGCCGATGACGTCGCCCATGTTCTCCTCGGGGGTGACGACTTCGACGGCCATCATCGGCTCGAGGAGCGCCGGGTCGGCCTTGCGCGCCGCCTCTTTCAGCACCATCGAACCAGCGATCTTGAACGCCATCTCGGACGAATCGACCTCGTGGTACTGACCGTCCAGCAGCGTTACCTTCACCCCGACCAGCGGGTAGCTGGCCAGCACGCCGTACTGCATGGCGTCCTGAATGCCGGCGTCCACCGAGGGGATGAACTCCTTCGGGATGCGTCCACCGGTGACCCCATTCACGAACTCGTACGTCGGTTGGTCCGCATCGAGCGGCAGCGGCTCGATCTTGATGATCACCTTCGCGTACTGCCCGGAACCACCGGTCTGCTTCTTGTGCGTGTACTCGATCTTGTCCACCTGACGGCGGATGGTCTCGCGGTAAGCCACCTGCGGCTTGCCGACGTTGGCCTCGACGTTGAACTCGCGCCGCATGCGGTCGACGAGGATCTCCAGGTGGAGCTCGCCCATGCCGGAGATGACCGTCTGGCCTGTCTCCTCGTCGTTGCGGACGCGGAACGTCGGGTCCTCTTCGGCGAGGCGCTGGATCGCCGTACCCAGCTTCTCCTGGTCGGCCTTGCTCTTCGGCTCGATGGCGACCGAGATGACGGGCTCGGGAAACGTCATCGACTCCAGGATGACCGGGTTGCCCGGGTCGCTGAGCGTGTCACCGGTGGTGGTCTGCTTGAGACCCTGCACCGCGATGATGTCGCCCGCGCCGGCGCTGGCCCGCTCCTCACGCTTGTTCGCGTGCATCTGGTAGATCTTGCCGATGCGCTCCTTGCGGTCCTTTGTGGAATTGATCACCTGGGACCCGGAATCGAGTGTGCCCGAGTAGACCCGGACGTAGGTCAGCTTGCCGAGGTGCCGATCGGTCTGAATCTTGAAGGCCAGGCCGGAGAACGGCTCGCCCATCGACGGCCTGCGCTGAAGCGGGGTCTCCCCGTCGGTCGCAGTGCCCTCGATCGCCGGAAGGTCCAATGGGGACGGCAGGTAGTCCACGACCGCATCGAGCATCGGCTGGACACCCTTGTTCTTGAACGCCGAGCCACACAGAACCGGGTTGGCCTTGCTCAAGATCGTGGCCCGACGGATGCCAGCCTTGATGTCCTCGACCGAGAGCTCCTCGCCCTCGAGGTAGCGCTCCATCACCGAGTCATCGACGTCGGCGAGTGTCTCGAGCAGCTTCTCGCGGTACTCGGTCGCCTGGGCGAGCAGGTCCTCCGGAATCTCCTCGACGGTGTAGTCCTCGCCCTTCTGGGTCTCGCCGCGCCACGTCAGTGCGCGCATGCCGATGAGGTCGACGACGCCGATGAAGTTCGACTCGTTGCCGATCGGGAGCTGTAGGACGAGCGGGGTGGCATTGAGCCGCGTCACCATCATGTCCACGCAGCGGAAGAAGTCCGCACCCGTACGGTCGAGCTTGTTGACGAAACACATCCGGGGTACGTGGTACTTGTCCGCCTGCCGCCACACGTTCTCCGTCTGGGGCTCCACGCCGGCGACGCCGTCGTAAACCGCGACCGCACCGTCGAGCACGCGAAGCGACCGTTCGACCTCGACGGTGAAGTCGACGTGTCCGGGCGTGTCGATGATCTGGATGACGTGACCCTTCCACTCGCACTTTGTCGCGGCGGAAGTGATCGTGATGCCCCGCTCCTGTTCCTGCTCCATCCAGTCCATGACGGCGGCACCCTCGTGGACTTCACCGATCTTGTACGTGATGCCGGTGTAGAACAGGATCCGCTCGGTCGTCGTCGTCTTACCGGCGTCGATGTGCGCCATGATGCCGATATTGCGGACCTTGGCGAGGGCAGCGTCTGCGGCGGCCACAGTAATTCCTAACTCTGTCTTGGTTTCGTCTACTCTGCTGGTCGGTCTCGGCTGGTAACTCGCTCGCTTCGCGTCCTCGTCCGTCGCCTTCGCCCTGCTAACGGGGCTCGGCGAGGACTCGTTCGCTCGCTCCCTCGTCCGTCGCCTTCGCTTTTACCAGCGGTAGTGAGCGAAGGCCTTGTTGGACTCGGCCATCTTGTGGGTGTCCTCGCGCCGCTTGACCGCAGCGCCGAGACCGTTGCTCGCGTCGAGCAGCTCGTTCATGAGCCGGTCGACCATGGTCTTCTCGCGCCGGGCCCGGGAGTAGCTCACCAGCCACCGCAGCCCGAGGGTCGTCGCGCGCGGCGGCTTGACCTCGACCGGCACCTGGTAGGTCGCGCCACCAACCCGGCGGCTGCGGACCTCGAGGGTCGGCTTCACGTTGTCCATGGCGCGCTTGAGCGTGACGACCGGGTCGGTGCCGGTCTTCTCCTTGCAGCCCTCCAGCGCGCCGTAGACGACACGCTCGGCGAGGGACCGCTTGCCGCGCAGCAGGATCTTGTTGATCAGCTGCGTGACCAGCGGGGAGTTGTAGACCGGGTCCGGAACCAACGGACGGCGCGGAGCGGGTCCCTTGCGCGGCATTACTTCTTCTCCTTCTTCGCGCCATAGCGGCTACGCGCCTGCTTGCGGTTGCGGACGCCCTGCGTGTCCAGCGTGCCACGAATGATCTTGTAGCGAACACCTGGAAGATCCTTCACCCGGCCGCCGCGCACGAGCACGATCGAGTGCTCCTGCAGGTTGTGGCCCACACCGGGGATATAGGCGGTCACCTCGATCGAGCTGGTGAGGCGGACCCGAGCGACCTTGCGCAGCGCCGAGTTCGGCTTCTTCGGGGTGGTCGTATACACGCGCGTGCATACGCCACGGCGCTGCGGGCTGCCCTTGAGCGCCGGCGTCTTGGTCTTGCTCGTTTTCGCCTGACGGCCCTTTCGGACCAGTTGCTGGATCGTAGGCATCCGGGCCTCGAGTCTCCCTGTCGTCCTCGCCTGGCCGCGCCCGCCGGGGCGGTCGTGGCCGTGTCTGTCCTGCTCAAGCCTGTTGTGGTTGGTTCCGGTGGAGGCCGGCGAGCGACGCTTGCCTGCAAGCCATCGTCGCTTCCGACCCCCGCGGTCGGGCGTGTCGCCCAACCCACGTTCCGGCGCGGTGGTGAATCACACCGGGGTCTGGTGCCCTTCCCCGCCTCCCTGGCCCGCAGTGGCGAGTCCCCAGCGTCAACCTGAGCGCGCGCGCATGCGGCCCGGGAAGCCAGGCACGAAGGAAAAGAGTACCGACCTCAGGCACGCAGGTCAAAACCAGATTCCAACCCAGCACCCCGAAAGCCGGAAATTCACTACCAGTGTACCCGGCACGGCTCGCACACGATCGGCGTCCGCGTGATCGCCGGGCGCGATCGAGGCGTGCGCGACGCCGGGCGCGATCGAGGCCCGCGTGATCGCCGGGCGCGATCAAGGCGTCGGTGATCGCCTGGCGCGATCGAGGCCTCCGTGATCGCCTGGCACCGACTCGCGGGCAACGCGCTGACACAATGCGCACGGTGGTGTTGAAAGACGATCACTGGGTACGGACGGTGCTCCAGAACCCCTTTCCGCCATCCCCGGCAATCATGGTTGTTGCTCCCACTAGATGAAGATCCGGTAGCGCCCGCCGGCGATCACGGCTGGGACGTGATCGTTACGCGTCTGCGACCTGGAACGGGCTCGCCACGCCCGGGCCGGGGGCACCGCGGCGGTGGGTGAGAGCTCCGGGTCGCTCGACGCAGGGTCCATCGCAGACGCGAGCCCGATTGACGATCACCGGGCGAGCGCGGCCGCCATGATCAGAGCGGTGATCACGAATCCGACCAGGCCACAGGTTAGGCCCGCAATGGCCAGACCACGGCCCCGGACCGCGCCCCATCCGACCGTACGGGGGATGCGACGCAGCGCCGTCCAACACAACCCGATGGCCGCGAACGAGGTGAGCACGGTCAGCACAGCGAACGCGCCGGCCACCGGAGGTCCCCACCCGGCGTTCGCGCCGAGCTGAGAGAAACACCCCACGATCAGGGAAACCAGGATCGACCCGATGCCGACGACGAGGCTCGCCGAGGCCGGACCACTTGTCGTGGGCTTGACCTCGACGATCGCTACCCCGAACGGCGTGCCTGGTACCGGATCCACCGCCAACGGGCGGGGCAGGCCGATCGCCCGCGACGGCCGTGGCCGAGGCGGATACGCCGGCCCGTACTGCGGTACTTGGCCCGGCCCATACCGGGGTGGCACGGACGCGGGCGGCGGCGCGACCGGTCGCGGCGGAGGTGGTGGGTACGCATACTGCGGAAAGGACGGGGGGACAGCCGGCGGCGAAGGCGGTCCCGACTGCACCGTCGGGTCCGGTGGCTCCCAGGGAGAACGGCTCATCATGCCCCTCGATCGACCGACGGCAGTACGAAAAACCTACCCGGTCAGTCCGAGGTATCGGGAAAGTCGTGCGCGGTTCCGTTGGCCAAAGTGATCAGCACCAGGAGGGTGGCGGTCACCAGGGCCGCAACGGCAAGGCCGAGGCCGATCAGGGCCAGCATCCGACCCGCCCGGAGCTGCCGGGAGCCGGTGAGGTACCCGCGTCCGGCGGTGAGGTCGGCGCGAGCCTCGCGGGCCAGCGCCAAGCCGATCGTGGCCGGGATGAGCCCTCCGATGGCGGGACCGGTGACAAGCGCAGCCACGCCGAGGGCGAGTACGGCCGCCGCCTTGGTCGACCGGATCGGATCGGGGTCGTGTGGATGCCGGCCGTCCGCGACCGGCGCTCCGGCGAGCGTCGCCGGACCGGGCAGGCTCTGGCCGACATCGGTCATGTCCCTAAGCAGAACACGCCGCTAGCGACCGCGCACCACGGACCCCATCACGCCGACCTCCCGGGTTCGGCACGGACCACGGCCGAACAAGACACGAGGGCCGGGCAAGACACGAGGGGCCCCGACAACAGCCGGGGCCCTCGTGCCGTACAAGTGGAGCTATTTACCGGAATGAACCGAGGTCGAAGTCGTCCAGTGGCACCGCGTTACCGCTGGCCGGCCCGAATCCGTAGTCGGTCTCGGTGTACCCGGTCATGGAGTAGACCTTTGCCTTCGCCTCCTCGGTCGGCTCGACCCGGATGCTGCGGTAGCGGCTGATGCCGGTACCGGCCGGGATGAGCTTGCCGATGATGACGTTCTCCTTGAGCCCGATCAGCGAGTCGCTGCGAGCGTGGATGGCGGCGTCGGTGAGCACCCGGGTCGTCTCCTGGAAGGAAGCCGCCGAGAGCCACGAATCCGTCGCCAGCGACGCCTTCGTGATGCCCATGAGCACCGGACGGCCGGCGGCTGGCTCGCCACCTTCGGAGACGAGGCGGCGGTTCTCCGCCTCGAACTGGGCCCGATCCACGAGCAACCCAGGCAGGAACTCGGTCGCGCCGGAGTCGATGACCGTGACGCGCTTGAGCATCTGCCGAATGATGATCTCGATGTGCTTGTCGTGGATGAGCACACCCTGCGAGCGGTAGACGGCCTGGACCTCCTGGGTCAGGTGCACCTGGACCGCCCGCGGCCCGAGGACTCGCAACAGCTCGTGCGGGTCGATCGTGCCCTCGGTGAGCTTCTCGCCGACGTCGACGTGGTCGCCATCGTGCTTACGTAGCCGTACCCGCTTGGAGATCTTGTCGTGCACGATCTCGTCGCTACCATCGTCCGGCACGATGATGATCTTGCGGGACCGGTCACCCTCCTCGATCCGGACCCGGCCGGCCATCTCCGCGATCGGCGCCTTACCCTTCGGTACCCGTGCCTCGAAGATCTCCTGGACCCGGGGCAGACCCTGGGTGATGTCCTCACCCGCGACACCGCCGGTGTGGAAGGTCCGCATGGTCAGCTGGGTACCGGGCTCGCCGATGGACTGCGCCGCGATGATGCCGACGGCCTCCCCGACGTCCACCAGCTTGCCCGTCGGCAGCGAACGTCCGTAGCACGCGGCACACACGCCGAGCTTCGACTCGCACGTGAGCACGCTGCGGACCCGGACGGTCTCGATGCCGGCGGCGACCATGTCACCGACGAGGATCGACGTCAGGTCGGTGGCCTCGCCGCGGTCGTTGAGTCGCTGCACGACGATGTTTCCGTCGCCGTCCTTTACGTCGTCAGCGACGCTGCGGCCGAAGACCCCGGTCTCGGCATGCTCGTGTAGGACCAGCTCACCCGCCGGGTCCCGCTCCGCCACCTGCATGGTGATGCCGCGCTCGGTGCCGCAATCCTCCTCGCGGATGATCACGTCCTGCGAGACGTCGACCAGACGCCGGGTCAGGTAACCCGAGTCGGCCGTCCGCAGAGCCGTGTCCGCGAGGCCCTTGCGGGCGCCGTGGGTGGAGATGAAGTACTCCAGCACCGACAGGCCCTCACGGAACGAGGACTTGATCGGGCGCGGGATGATCTCGCCCTTCGGATTGGCCACGAGGCCACGGATCGCGGAGATCTGGCGCAGCTGCAGCATGTTGCCTCGGGCTCCACTGTGGATCATCACCCACAGCGGGTTGCCCTGCGGCAGCGACGTCTCCAGCTCCTTGGCCACCTCGTTGGTCGCCTTGGTCCAGATCTCGATGAGCTCGCCGCGACGCTCCTCCGCGGTCATCAGGCCGCGCTGGTACTGCTTGTCGATCCGCTCGGCTTCCCTCTCGTAACGCTCGAGAATCTCGCGCTTGCGCGGTGGCTGCACGACGTCCTCAATGCCGATCGTCACACCGGACCAGGTGGCCCAGTGGAAACCGGCCTCCTTGAGCGCGTCGAGCGTCGCCGCCAGCTGAACCTTCGGGTACCGCTCGGCCAGGTCATTGACGATGGCCGAGAGCTGGCCCTTGCGCACCTCGAAGTTGATGAACGGATAGCCCGGCGGCAGGGTCTCGTTGAAGAGTACCCGGCCGAGGGTGGTGTCCAGAAGCGGGTTGTCGCCGTTCTCCACCGGCTTCGCCGGCTCGTTCAGCGACTCCTTGACATGGGTCACATCCTTGATCCGGACTCGGATCGGTGCCTGCAGGTGCAGCTCCTTGGCGTCGAAGGCCATCTGGGCCTCGGCATCGGAGGAGAAGACCAGCCCCTCGCCCTTCTCCCCCGGCTTGCGGTGGGTGAGGTAGTAGAGGCCAATGATCATGTCCTGGGTCGGCATGGTCACCGGCTTGCCATCGGCCGGCTTGAGGATGTTGTTACTGGACAGCATGAGAATGCGGGCCTCGGCCTGCGCCTCGGACGAAAGCGGCACGTGCACGGCCATCTGGTCACCGTCGAAGTCCGCGTTGAACGCGGTGCAGACGAGCGGGTGGATCTGGATGGCCTTACCCTCGACCAGCTGCGGCTCGAAGGCCTGGATACCCAGCCGGTGCAGCGTCGGCGCCCGGTTGAGCAACACGGGGTGCTCGCCGATGACCTCTTCCAGTACGTCCCACACGACCGGGCGCTGGCGCTCGACCATGCGCTTGGCGGACTTGATGTTCTGGGCGTGGTTGAGGTCAACCAGTCGCTTCATGACGAACGGCTTGAACAGCTCCAGTGCCATCTGCTTGGGCAGACCACACTGGTGCAGCTTGAGCTGGGGGCCGACCACGATGACCGACCGTCCACTGTAGTCAACGCGCTTGCCGAGGAGGTTCTGGCGGAACCGGCCCTGCTTGCCCTTGAGCATGTCCGAGAGCGACTTGAGCGGACGGTTGCCCGGGCCGGTAACCGGCCGGCCGCGGCGGCCGTTGTCGAACAGCGCGTCGACGGCCTCCTGCAGCATCCGCTTCTCGTTGTTCACGATGATCTCGGGCGCGCCGAGGTCGATCAGCCGCTTGAGCCGGTTGTTCCGGTTGATCACGCGACGGTAGAGGTCGTTCAGGTCGCTGGTGGCGAACCGGCCACCATCGAGCTGCACCATCGGCCGCAGATCCGGCGGGATCACCGGAATGCAGTCGAGCACCATGCCGAGCGGCGAGTTGGTGGTGTTGAGGAACGCCGCCACCACCTTGAGCCGCTTGAGCGCTCGGATCTTCCGCTGACCCTTGCCGGTACGGATCGTCTCGCGCAGAGAGTCCGCCTCGGCGTCGAGGTCGAGGTTCTGCACCAGCGCCTTGATCGCCTCGGCGCCCATCGCGCCGGTGAAGTACTCACCGAACCGGTCGCGCAGCTCGCGGTAGAGCAGCTCGTCGGTGATGAGGTTCTTGCGGTCCAGCTTGCGGAAGGTGTCGAGCACCTCGTCCAGCCGGTCGATCTCGCGCTGCGCCCGGTCGCGGATCTGGCGCATCTCGCGCTCGCCGCCCTCCTTGACCTTCCGGCGCACGTCGCTCTTCGCGCCCTCGGCCTCGAGCTCGGCGAGGTCAGCCTCCAGTTTGGACGCCCGCTTCTCGATCTCGGCGTCGCGTCCGCTCTCGGCGTGCCGCTTCTCCGCGGCGATCTCGGCCTCCACCGTGGACATATCCCGCTGGCGGGCCTCCTCGTCCACGTTGACGATCACGTACGAGGCGAAGTAGATGATCTTCTCAAGATCCTTAGGGGCCAGGTCGAGCAGGTACCCCAGCCGGCTCGGCACACCCTTGAAGTACCAGATGTGCGTCACCGGCGCGGCGAGCTCGATGTGGCCCATCCGCTCGCGCCGCACCTTCGCCCGAGTCACCTCGACGCCGCAGCGCTCGCAGATGATGCCCTTGAAGCGCACCCGCTTGTACTTGCCGCAGTAGCACTCCCAGTCCCGCGTCGGGCCGAAGATCTTCTCGCAGAAGAGTCCGTCCTTCTCGGGCTTGAGCGTGCGGTAGTTGATGGTCTCCGGCTTCTTGACCTCACCGTGCGACCACCGACGAATGTCGTCGGCCGCGGCCAGGCCGATCCGGAGCTCATCGAAGAAATTCACATCGAGCACTTGTACGTCCTCTACAAAGTCGGCTCGTTTTCAAAGTTCGTGGCTGGAGATCCGGCCAACCGTCCCTTGCAGACGGACGGCCGGATCCACGTATCACACCTCGTCGACGCTCATCGCGCCTTCGTTGGGGCGCCGGGACAGGTCGATACCCAGCTCCTCGGCGGCCCGGAAGACCTCGTCGTCGGTCTCGCGCATCTCGAGGGCCACGCCATCGCTGGATAGCACCTCGACGTTGAGACAGAGCGACTGCAGCTCCTTGAGCAGCACCTTGAACGATTCGGGGATCCCCGGCTCGGGAATGTTCTCGCCCTTGACGATGGCCTCGTACACCTTCACTCGGCCCAGCACGTCGTCGGACTTGATGGTGAGCAGCTCCTGCAGCGCGTAGGCCGCGCCGTAGGCCTGCATCGCCCAGCACTCCATCTCGCCGAAGCGCTGGCCACCGAACTGCGCCTTACCACCCAACGGCTGCTGGGTGATCATCGAGTACGGGCCCGTGGACCGAGCGTGGATCTTGTCGTCGACCAGGTGGTTGAGCTTGAGGATGTAGATGTAGCCGATCGCGACGTCGTCGGGCAACGGCTCACCCGAGCGGCCGTCGAACATCCTCGCCTTGCCACTGGCACCGACGATGCGTACGCCGTCGCGGTTGGGCAGCGTCGACTCGAGCAGACCCGCGATCTCCTCCTCCTTCGCCCCGTCGAAGACCGGTGTCGCCACGTTCGAGCTCGGCGACGACTCGGCCGCATTGATGGCCTTGAGTGCCTTCTTCCACGTGGTGTCGTCGCCCTCGACCTTCCAACCTGTCTTGGCGACCCAGCCGAGGTGGGTCTCCAGAACCTGGCCGATGTTCATCCGGCTTGGCACGCCCAGCGGGTTGAGCACGATGTCGACCGCAGTGCCGTCCTCGAGGAACGGCATGTCCTCCACCGGCAGGATCTTCGAAATCACGCCCTTGTTGCCGTGCCGGCCGGCGAGCTTGTCGCCGTCCTGGATCTTCCGCTTCTGGGCGACGTAGACCCGTACCAACTCGTTGACGCCCGGCGGCAGCTCGTCGCCGTCCTCACGTGCGAACGTCCGGACTCCGATGACCGTGCCGGTTTCGCCGTGCGGCACCTTGAGGCTGGTGTCGCGGACCTCCCGCGCCTTCTCGCCGAAGATCGCACGCAGCAGCCGCTCCTCCGGGGTCAGCTCGGTCTCGCCCTTCGGCGTCACCTTGCCGACCAGGATGTCGCCGGGCACGACCTCGGCGCCGATGCGGATGATTCCGCGCTCGTCGAGGTCGGCCAGCATCTCCTCGCTGACGTTGGGAATATCGCGGGTGATCTCCTCGGGACCGAGCTTGGTGTCCCGGGCGTCAACCTCGTGCTCCTCGATGTGGATGGACGTCAGTACGTCCTCCTGCACCAGGCGCTGCGAGAGGATGATGGCGTCCTCGTAGTTGTGCCCCTCCCACGGCATGAATGCCACGAGCAGGTTGCGCCCGAGCGCCATCTCGCCGTCATCGGTACATGGACCGTCGGCGATGACCTGACCCGCCTCGACCCGGTCGCCCTCGAAGACGATCGGCTTCTGGTTCACGCAGGAACCGGCGTTGGAACGACGGAACTTGTGCAGCAGGTAGGTACGGCGGTGACCGTCATCCTGGTGCACCGTGATGTAGTCGGCGCACAGGTCTTCGACGACACCGGAGACCTCGGCCACGACCACGTCGCCGGCGTCGACCGCGGCGCGGTACTCCATGCCGGTGCCGACCAGCGGCGACTCGGCCTTGACCAGCGGTACGGCCTGACGCTGCATGTTGGCGCCCATGAGCGCCCGGTTCGCGTCGTCATGCTCGAGGAACGGAATCATCGCGGTCGCTACTGAGACCATCTGGCGCGGCGAGACGTCCATGTAGTCCACGCCGTCCGGGGTCACGAAGTCGACCTCGCCACCCTTCTTGCGCACCAGCACCCGGTCATTGGCGAACTTGCCGTCGCTCTGCAGCGGCTCGTTGGCCTGGGCGATGACGTGCCGGTCCTCTTCGTCCGCGGTCAAGTAGTCGATCTTGTCCGACACCTTGCCCGCCTCCACCTTCCGGTAGGGCGTCTCGATGAAGCCGAACGGATTGACCCGGGCGAACGTCGACAAGGCGCCGATGAGGCCGATGTTCGGACCTTCCGGCGTCTCGATCGGGCACATCCGACCGTAGTGCGACGGGTGCACGTCGCGGACCTCGAAGCCGGCCCGCTCCCGCGACAGACCACCCGGTCCGAGCGCGGAGAGCCGGCGCCGATGGGTCAGGCCCGCCAGCGGATTCGTCTGGTCCATGAACTGGGACAGCTGCGATGTGCCGAAGAACTCCTTGATCGCGGCGACCACGGGGCGGATGTTGATCAGGGTCTGGGGCGTGATCGCCTCGACGTCCTGCGTCGTCATCCGCTCGCGGACCACTCGCTCCATCCGGGACAGACCGACCCGCACCTGGTTCTGGATGAGCTCACCCACCGTCCGCAGGCGCCGGTTGCCGAAGTGGTCGATGTCGTCGGGCTCGTACCCCTCCTCGCCGGCGTGCAGGCGACACAGGTACTCGACGGTGGCCACGATGTCCTGCTCGGTCAGCGTGCCGGTGGTGATCGGCACGTCGACCTGCAGCTTCTTGTTGAACTTGTACCGGCCGACCCGGGCGACGTCGTACCGCTTCGGGTTGAAGAAAAGGTTGTCCAGCAACGTCTGCGCGTTCTCACGCGTCGGCGGCTCACCCGGCCGCAGCTTGCGGTAGATGTCGAGCAGTGCCTCGTCCTGGCTGCCGATGTGGTCCTTCTCGAGCGTGGTCATCATCAGCTCGGACCAGCCGAACTTCTCGCGGATCTGGTCGTTGCTCCAGCCGATCGCCTTGAGTAACACGGTGACGGCCTGGCGGCGCTTGCGGTCGATGCGGACGCCGACGGTGTCGCGCTTGTCCACGTCGAACTCGAGCCACGCGCCCCGGCTCGGGATGACCTTCACCGAGGACAGGTCGCGGTCGGAGGTCTTGTCCGGCTCCTTGGAGAAGTAGACGCCTGGCGAGCGGACAAGCTGGCTCACCACGACACGCTCGGTGCCGTTGATGATGAAGGTGCCCTTCGGCGTCATGATCGGGAAGTCACCCATGAACACCGTCTGGCTCTTGATCTCGCCTGTCGAGTGGTTGGTGAACTCCGCCGTCACGAACAGCGGGGCACAGTACGTGAGGTCCTTCTCCTTGCACTCTTCGATCGAGGCCTTGACCTCATCGAAGCGTGGCGCTGAAAACGACAGCGACATCGTGCCGGAGAAGTCTTCGATGGGACTGATTTCGTCGAGGATCTCAGCCAGCCCGCTGCGCGCGTGCGGGTCGTTCGACCACCGATTCGCCCATGCCTCATTGCCGATCAGCCAGTCGAAGGACTCGTTCTGAATGGCAAGAAGGTTGGGAACCTCAAGGTGTTCGGTAATCCGTCCGAATGAAATTCGGCCAGGAGCGTATGCGCTCGACGAGTGACTGGTCTTCGCAGGGCGGGAAGCTGCCAAGATGCGTCCTTCCGAGGACCTGTTATGCGGGCCGGGTTGCGCGCAGCCCAATCCATCCCCGTCCAAAACGACCAAAAACAGACATTCCGCGAAGCTAGCAAGCGGAAAATCAAGCCGTGGCGGACAGAGATTGAGTCGGCAGACAGCGCAATCTAGCAGTGTAGCCGCAAGGCTACCCGCACGCAATACCTTCACCGCACGCGGACTGAAACGCCCATTCCAGGCCAGCCACCTGGGGCGTTCAGCCCTTCGCGGTGATCGGTCCGGCACCTCGGAAGGACTGCCGCACGAGCGTCTCGGTTCACCGGTCTTGGCACTCCGGCTCGCAACGCTGTGCGGATTCAGCGTGCCTGCCGGTACGCAACCAGTCAAGCCCTTGCCGCTTCTGCCCGGCGTCAGGATCCGCTGAATTCCCCTCGAACGTGACTATCCCGGCGCCCTCGCGCGCAGCCCTATCCGCTTCGCACCGGATTCACTGACAACTTCCGCTTTTGCCCTAGTTCATCTCCGGTGACCTTGGGAAAATGCGCGTGAGTCGATCGCCGACCACGCGCATTTCTCCAAGATCGCGGTCGGAGACGCCGGAGCGTCGGAGACGCCGGAGCGCCGCCGCCGTCGGTGGACGGTGGACGGCGCTCGTGGCAAACGGTGTTACTTGAGGGTGACCTTGGCGCCCTCGGCTTCGAGCTTGGCCTTCGCCTTGTCGGCGTTCTCCTTGTTGACCTTCTCGACGACGGCCTTGGGAGCCGCCTCGACGAGGTCCTTCGCCTCCTTGAGGCCCAGGCCGGTCAGCTCGCGGACGACCTTGATGACCTGGATCTTCTTGCCGCCGTCGTTCTCGAGGATGACGTCGAACTCGTCCTGCTCCTCGACGGCCTCGGCCGGCGCGGCGCCCGGGGCGGCCGCGACCGCGCCAACGGCAACGGGGGCGGCGGCCTTGACGTCGAAGGTGTCCTCGAACTGCTTCACAAACTCGGAGAGCTCGATCAACGTCATTTCCTTGAACGCGCTGAGCAATTCGTCGGTGCTGAGCTTCGCCATGGTGGCTGGCTTCCTTTCGTACTGAAATCGAATCGGTGGTCTATGCCGCGGCGCTCGTTAGGCCGCGGATTGGTCCTGACGCTTGTCCTGCAGGGCCGCCACGAGACGTACGGCCTGGCTCAGCGGCGCCTGGAAGGTCGCCGCGGCCTTGCTGAGGTTGGCCTTCATCGCCCCGGCCAGCTTCGCCAGGAGTACCTCACGGGACTCGAGGTCGGCGAGCTTGGTGACCTCGGCCGCCGAGAGCGGTTTGCCCTCGAAGATGCCGCCTTTGATCACCAGGAACGGGTGCGCCTTGGCGAATTCGCGTAGGCCCTTGGCAGCCTCGACGACATCGCCGGTGACGAAGGCGAGCGCGGTAGGACCGGTGAACAGATCATCGAGACCGGTGATGCCCGCGTTGGCCGCGGCGCGCTTGGCCAGGGTGTTCTTCGCGATCGCATATGTCGCCTGCGGTCCCAATGCCCGGCGCAGCGTCTTGAGCTGGGCAACGGTGAGGCCGCGGTACTCGGTGAGAACGGTGGCCGTGGAGGACCTGAAGTTGTCGGTCAACTCCGCGACGGAGCTGGCCTTGTCGGTCCGAACCGGCTTGTCCGCCATGTCCCTCCTCTCTACTCGTTGGGCGCGTCCGGTCCGCTCGTCGCCGCGAGCGTGCTCGCTGCGATGGTCCGGAGTTTCCGCGCGGGTCGTTGCATCGGGCTGGTCCGAGCGGGAACTCACGACGGGCCGCAACGAAAAGCGTCCCGGGCGCAGGGCACACGGGACGCGGATGAGAGCGCTACCGTCCAACCTGCGCGGGCCGCCTGCCGGAGCAAGGCCTTCGTCTGTCTGCACCAGGGCAGCCAGAAACCAGCGGTCTTTGGTGGAACTTCGTCGCACAGCGTACGGCAACGTTGGAATCGCGGCAAATCATGGCCTCCGCAGCCGGAACCTCCAATAGACCGCGATCGCTACGGCCGCCCATGCGAAGGCCCACACGGACAGCCACCACACGCCGGCCACGGAAACGCCATTAGCCGCGGCCCGGGCCGTGGCCATCAGCGGTGGAGCGAAAATCGCGACGGGTGAGCCGTTCAGTCCAAAGAGGATAGACAGCACGGACCCCACGACGAGGACAACAACGCCCCTCGCCCGCGTGCGGGTCACGGCCCGCGAGCTTAGACCGCCCAGTGCTACCGCTGCGGGAATCACCAGCAGGTGCGCCCACAGACCGATGGCCAGCGCCGCACCGAGTCCCAGCGGCGCAGCCTCGCCAATGTGCTGCACCGGCCGGACCGATTGGAATACCCAGGGCAGGATCATCGCCACGAGCACCAACGGCAAACACGCGGCCGCCGCCGCCACGAGTCCCGTGGCGATTTCGCGGCCGGGGGCACCGGCGGCGAGCCGGGTCAGGCGTCGCTGCGCGTCGGGCTCCGAATCGAAGAGAATCTGCGCCTGCCAGGCGAGAACGGGGAACAGGACCAGCGCGGAAACTCCGTACGCCTCCTCCGGTCGCGTGACGCCACCGCCGTGGAGCACCACGAGGACCACGAGCCCGGCCACGGCCGGCGCGATCGCGTAGTAGCCGCGCAGGTAGCCGTGTAGCCGCATGCCGACGACGGTCAGCATCAGGACCGACCGCCATCGGTCCGGGCTTCGTGTGACCCGCGTCGATCCCAGCCGCGGTGCAATACAGTCAACCGAGACGGTTCTCGCCGCGATGGCTGGGTTGGCCCACCATCCCAATCATCCGAGGGCGAATCATCGACCGGAACCCAGGCACGCGCCGCATCCGACAGCGGAGGCAGAGTGTCGCCGGCGCGAGCCGCCCGTACTTTAAGCGCCTCAAGGCCAAGCTCGCGTAGCTGCGCCACCACCTCGGGCACCTCCGTGCCAGCGACTCCGATCTCGATGACGTATCGAGTCGGCTGCGCCGAAGCGACCTCGTGGTTGACCTCGTAGTGGTCGACGCGATTCGACTCCACGTGCCACCGAAGTGCGCCGGGTAGCCGGTTGATTTCGCCAAGATGGTCGCTGACGAGCACCGAACCACCGGCGGCGAGCACGTTCCCGACGATGTCGGGGATGAGTTCGCGGGTCTGCTCGTCCAGGCCTTCCCATGGCTCGTCCAGAATCAGTAGTTCGGGACGGGGAATCAGGCCCTGGATCAAGCCAACTTTCTGGGCCGTGCCCTTCGAGACGTCGGCGAGGTGCGAGTCGAGGTACCGGGTCAGGAAGAGACGCTCGGACCAGGACTCAACCTGTTCGGTGGCGGCGGCTCGGCTCAGCCCGTGAGCCCGGGCCATGCCGATGAGGTACGCACCGACCGTGAACGGCTGGTTCGCCGGGAACCGCTCGGGCACCCAACCGACGTGGGTAGGTCGGTCCAGAATCCGTCCGCGCTGCGGTGTCAGAAGTCCCGCCGCCGCGGCGAGCAGGGTGCTCTTTCCGGCCCCGTTGCGCCCGACCACCACTGCTATCTCGCCTGGCGCGATCGCGACGTCGACCGCCTGAAGCACCCAACGTGAACGCCTGTCGTAGCGCAGCCACACGTTGTCGAAACGCACCCACGCAGCCTGCCACATTTTCACCTCGTTGCCCCGCAGGTAGGGGACCATGCGAACAGCGATCCACTGTGGACAGACTGGGTCCTGCCTGCGTAACCCTTTCGGGCGTATATGGCCGGCTCGCCGGTCTCTAATACGAATCGCGATCGTTTGACACGCCGACAGTCTCGGGTGCCGTGGCGTGTCTCGCCGGACATTGAACCGCGTCATCGAACTCGGCGTGCCCCCACTCGGACACGTCTATGGAAGGAGATACCTCATGTTCGCAGGACGTGGACGGCAATGGGCAATCGTGGTGGCGGTAGCGGCCACCGTAGCGGCCGTAGCCGCTGGCACGGCGATGGCCAGCTCGGCGAGCGCTGCGTCGAAGCGGAACGCGTACCATGAGCAGCTCTCGGGCTTCAACGAGACCCTGGTCGCCCTCTCGACCACAGGCCACGGTCAGTTCGAGCTCAAGATCGACAGGGACGCCCAAGAGATGTCGTACGAGCTCAGCTACGCGGACCTCGAAGGTAGCGTCACGCAGGCTCACATCCACTTCGGCAGTCCGGCTCAGACCGGCGGGATCAGCGTCTTCCTCTGCTCGAATCTTGGCAACGGACCGGCGGGTACTCAGGCTTGCCCGGCGGCACCCGCCACGATCTCCGGAACCATCCGACCGGCCGATGTGATCGGCCCGACCGCTCAGGGCATCACGGCCGGCCAGTTCGCAGAGCTCCTGGCCGCGATCGATGCCGAGTTCACGTACGTCAACGTGCACAGCACGCTCTATCCGGGCGGCGAAATCAGGTCGCAGCTCGCGCACGGAAACTGAACCTCACGCACTGTGCAAAGGCCGACGTGGGACCCCGGACTCCATCCGGGGTCCCACACTCATTCCCTGCACAGGACGCCGCGGCACACCGATGCCATCGCAATATAGGGTTCCCGCGTGGCTGATCTCACCACTGCGCCCGCGGCCCCGGGTTCGACCTCGGACGTCCCGCAGGCGCGAACCACGGGGGCGTGGCCAAGGGCGTGGCTGACCGGGCTGTCGGTGTGGGCCGCGGCCGAGCTCACGTACCTGCTTATCAACACGATGGTCTGGATGACCCGCAGCGAGGCGGGCCCGCCGCTGTCGGGAATGCTCGAGGTCTGGAACCGGTGGGACACCGGCCACTACGTGAACATCGCCCTCAACGGCTACAACCCGGCGACCGAAAACCCGGCCTTCTTTCCGCTCTATCCGTTGGCGATGTCAATTGTGGATCCGGTGCTGCCGGGCGACATGCTGGTGGCCGGCCTGGTTGTGGCATCGATCGCCTGCGTATTCGCGTTGACGTTGGTCAATCGACTCGTGGACGACCTGTTCGGTGTCGAAACCGCGCAGCGGACGACGCTTTATCTGATGTCGTTCCCGTTCGCGTTCTACCTCGTCGCTGCCTACAACGAGAGCCTGTTCCTGGCCCTGACGGTCGGGTCGCTGTACTGCATGCGTCGCGGTCACTGGTGGTACGCCGGAGCGCTGGCCGGATTCGCGAGCGCAACCCGGCAGGCCGGGGTGCTCTTGGCCCTAGCGTTTGCCGTCGAGTATCTGCGCCAGCGCGATTGGCGCCTCGATCGCATCCGATGGAACGCGGTCGCGGTCGCGTTGGCCCCGACCGGTCTGATCGCTTTCATGATCTACAGCTGGTACGACCTAGGGGATCCGCTTTCATTCATGCATGTGCAAGTCTTTTGGGGGCGGGACCTATCCCTGCCCTGGACCGGAACCGCGGGCGCGCTCGAGCAGGCGGGCGGAGTTGTCGCGCAGGGTATGCCCTTTCATCCAGCGGTCGTGCTCAATGTCATCGACGTGATCGCCGTACCGGTAACGCTGGCGCTGCTTGTGCTGAGCCTCGTCGGACGGTGGAAGCTCGGCGCGCAGTCGTGGTACCTGATCGTGTTCGGCGCGGCGACGTTCATCATGGTGCTGCTCACACCGATCGGACGCGGGTTGCCGCCGCTGCATGGCGTCCCGCGGTACGCCGTGGAGATCCTGCCGGCCTTCATCGTGGTGGCCCGGATGGGCGCGAACCGCTACGTGGACCGGTTCTACCTCTTCCCGGCGATCGGCATCCAAGCGACGCTACTACTCGCGTACTTCAACAACGTCTGGCTGTCCTGACCACGGCCCACCCGTGCCGATCGTGATCCCCGTGATCATGATGCGGAAGCGGACATATCGGCTCGATCACGGTGCACCGTACATGATCGGCGCGAGTGGCGGTCGGGGTTAGGTCATCGGCGCGAGTGGCGGTCGGGGTTAGGCCTCGGCGGGCGCGGGCTCATACAGGTTGCGGGTGACGTTGGGGTCGATCGGGATTCCGGGGCCCATCGTCGTGGTCACGAAGACCTTGCGCAGGTACTTGCCCTTCGCCGCCGACGGCTTCGCCCGCAGGACCTCGTCGAGGACGGCAGCGTAGTTGTCAATCAGCTGGTCGGCGCCGAACGACGCCCGGCCGATGATCAGGTGCAGGTTGGAGTGCTTGTCCACCCGGAAGGTGATCTTTCCGCCCTTGATGTCGGCGACCGCTTTGGCCACGTCCATGGTGACCGTACCGGTCTTAGGGTTCGGCATCAGACCGCGCGGGCCCAGGATCCGTGCGATGCGGCCGATCTTGGCCATCTGGTCGGGCGTGGCGATCGCCGCGTCGAAGTCGAGCCAGCCGCCCTGAATCCGGGCGACCAGATCGTCACTGCCGACGGCGTCGGCCCCAGCGGCCTCGGCCTCGGCCGCCTTGTCCCCGGCGGCGAAGACGATCACGCGGGCGGTCTTGCCGGTGCCGTGCGGAAGGTTGACGACGCCACGGACCATCTGGTCGGCCTTGCGCGGGTCGACACCGAGTCGCATCGCGACCTCAACGGTGGCGTCGAACTTCACCGGGCTGGTCTGCTTGGCGAGCCTGATCGCCTCAGCCGGCGAATAGAGCTTGGTGCGGTCGACTTGTGCGGCCGCGCCCTGGTATCCCTTACTGCGCTGCATTGATTTCTCCTGTGGTCTTGGGGTCAGCGCGACCCTCCCACGGACTGGCTGGGAAAGCGTCAGTCCTTGATGGTGATGCCCATCGACCGGGCGGTGCCGGCGATGATCTTCTCGGCGGCCTCGACGTCGTTGGCGTTGAGGTCAGCCATCTTCTTCTCCGCGATCTCACGTAGCTGCGCCCGGCTGATCGCGCCAACCTTCGTGGTGTGCGGCGTGCCGGAGCCCTTGGGCACGCCGGCCGCTTTGATCAATAGCCGGGCGGCCGGCGGGGTCTTCAGCACGAACGAGAACGTGCGGTCCTCGTACACGCTGATCTCAGCGGGGACGATGTCGCCCCGCTGACCCTCCGTCGCGGCGTTGTACTGCTTCACGAACTCCATGATGTTCACGCCGTGCTGGCCGAGGGCGGGGCCGACCGGCGGCGCCGGGGTGGCCTGGCCCGCCGGCAGCTGAAGCGTGAAGGTCTTGACGAGCTTCTTCTTCTTGGGAGGCATGGACTCTTCCTGATCCTGGGCTTACTGGGATTGCCGCACGTGAGCGTGCGGCCGTGGTATTCCTGGTTTCAGATCTTGGAGACCTGGTTGAAGTTGAGCTCGACCGGGGTCTCCCGACCGAAGATCGAGACCAGCGCCTTGAGCTTCTGCTGATCGGCATTGATCTCGCTGATCGTGGCCGGCAACGAGGCAAACGGTCCGTCGATGACGGTCACCGAGTTGCCCACCTCGAAGTCGAGCACCTTCACCTCGGGCTTGGCCTTCTTGTCGACCTGGACCGCGGGCGCGAGCCACTTGAGCACCTCTTCGAGCGACAGTGGCGCCGGCCGGTCGGCCCGGTCGGTCGAGCCGACGAAACCGGTGACCCCCGGAGTGTTGCGGACACACGAGTAGGACTCCGGCGTCAACTCCATCCGGACCAGGATGTAGCCCGGGAACACCTTGTTCTGGACCTGCTGCCGCTTGCCGTTCTTGACCTCGACCTCTTCCCGGGTCGGCACCTCGACCTGGTAGATGAACTCCTCCATGTCGAGGCTCGTGATGCGGGTTTCGAGGTTGGTCTTGACCTTGTTCTCGTACCCGGCGTACGAGTGCACCACGTACCAGTCGCCCGGCGCATACCGCAGCGTCTGACGCAGCTCGGCGACCGGGTCGAACTCCGGCTCCTCCGGACCGGCCTCGGCGTCGGCCGCGGTCGCGTCCTGCTCCTCCGGCGCGACCGTGGTGATCGTGTCAGCGGGCTGACCGGTCTCGTCGTACTCGGGCACGATGGCTCTCTTCCGTTCCCCCCGGCCAACGGCCGGAGCCACTCCGGTGGTACTAAGGCGTTGCTTCTGCGGTCTTGGTGCCGAACACAAGGAACATCAGCCGCGCGAAGCCGACGTCGAGGCCGGCCACGAAGCTCATCACGATGGCTACGAAGACGATCACCACGGCGGTGTAGGTCAGCAGTTCCTTGCGGGTCGGCCAGATGACCTTCTGGAGTTCGGCCACCACCTCGCGGATGAACCTAAGGATCCGACCGAAAAACCCGGGACCTTCGTCCTCTTTCGTCCTGGTCTTGGGACGAGTCACGGTACGGGCGCGGGCACCGGCCGCCGCGCGGGTCCCCTTGGCGGGAGCCTCATCGGCGACCTCGTCGTCGTCGAAATCGTCCTCGAACTCGACGTCGTCGATCGGCTCGTCGATCGAGTCGCCGTCGTCGACGGAGCGTCCGCCACGGTTCCTATCGGCCACTTTCGCCCTCTTTCGCTCTGTTCCTCGGTATCGCTGTCCTCGGCCCTGCTATGTCTTCGTCCATCGCATCGCCGACGGCACGACACCTGGGGTCGTTGCCCGGATGACCGTGGCAGGGGCGACAGGACTCGAACCTGCAACCTGCGGTTTTGGAGACCGCTGCGCTACCAATTGCGCCACACCCCTACGCGGATCGACCACCCACCGGGTAGCCCGCCAGGTTCTGGGCACACCGCGACAGGGGTGACTCACCCCACGGCCGACCAGTGTACGGGCACGTGCCCGATTCACCCAAGCCGGGTGTAACGGCGGCTCAGGCCCTTAGCACTGCCTTGGCTTGAGAGAGGACCTTGTCGCCGCCCGAGATGACGGTGATGTCAATCTGAGCGCGGCCATCGGCGACCGTACGGACGTTACCACCGACCGTCACCTCGACGCCGTCATCGTCGTCCGGAACCACCACCGGCTTGGCAAAACGAACACCGAACTCGAGCACCCTGCCCGGCTCCTCCGCCCAGGTATCCAGCGCCCGACCGGCCAGCGCCATCGTGTACATGCCGTGCGCGATGACTCCGGGCAGGCCGACACCGCGCGCGGTCCGGTCGTTCCAGTGGATCGGGTTGAAATCACCGGACGCACCGGCATAGCGGACCAGGTCGGCCCGCGTCACGCGATAGGTCTGGGTCGGGAGCTGCTGCCCGGCGACAAACGAGGCGGCCACTAGCTAGTCACCTCGCACGACGAGGCGGCTCCACACGCTCGCGACCGGAGCGCCGTCGGCGTCTGTTACGTCGGTGCGGGTGGTCAAGAAGTCGTGGCCTGCCCTCGACATGATCTCTTCGACCGTACAGACGCAGCGCAGTTCGTCCCCCCCGTACACCGGACGGGTGTAGCTGAACCGCTGGTCACCGTGGACCACCCGCGAGAACTCCAGACCGAGCGCCGGGTCATCAATGATCACCTGACCGGCTGCCGACGTAACCACAACGGGGAAGGTCGGCGGAGCGATCACGTCACGGTGGCCGAGTGCCTGGGCTGCGGCAACATCGTGGTACACGGGCTCGGCCGTGCCAACGGCGTCGGCGAACTCGCGGATCTTCTCGCGGCTGACGTAGTAGGGCGCGGTCGGCGGATAGGTGCGGCCGGCGAAGGACTGGTCCAGAGGCACGTCGCGCGGACCGGGTCAGCGGGTCTCGCGGTGCGACGTGTGCTTGCCGCAGTTGGGGCAGAACTTCTTCAGCTCGATGCGGTCCGGATCGTTGCGGCGGTTCTTCTTGGTGATGTAGTTGCGGTGCTTGCACTCCGAACACGCCATGGTGATCTTGGGACGGATGTCGGTCGCCTTGGCCACGGCCGTGCCTTCCTGGTCAAATACCTATTGATCGAGTGCCTACGTAGAGTAGCCGCTCGCGGGGCGGCCCCGCAAAACCGGGGCATCAACCTGGGTAGCGGTGGCCGGACTTGAACCGGCGACACAGCGATTATGAGCCGCTTGCTCTGCCATCTGAGCTACACCGCCGTACCGTCTGCATCGAAGCCCAAGCCCGTGACCAGACCAGAGCCCGACCACCCGGTTTGCGCGTCACAGCAAACAGAGCCCCCTTACGGAATCGAACCGTAGACCTTCTCCTTACCATGGAGACGCTCTGCCGACTGAGCTAAGGGGGCGTGCGAACGCCTCGGTAAGAGTACACGTCAGCGTCAGAGCCGAGAAAGCAGATAGTGCTCGGTTCAGGGCACGACGCGCAGCCAACGGCCGTCCGACGTGGAGTCGCCATCGGCATCGGGCTCGGTGCGTTGCTCGATCAGGTCGACCGGCTCGGCCTGTCCAGCGAGCCAGGCCTCGAACCGCTCGAACGGTAGGGCCCGGCTGAACAGGAAGCCCTGGCCTACGCGGCAGCCAAGATCCTCGAGTAGGTTCACCGTCCGCTCGTTCTCGACGCCTTCGGCAACCGCGACCAAACCGAAGTGACCGGCCAGGTCGACCACCGCCCGAACGATGGCGAGATCACCGGCATCGGTCGCCATGCCCTGCACGAACGAGCGGTCGATCTTCACCTCATTGACCGGGAGCCGGCGCAGATACGACAACGACGAATGGCCGGTACCGAAGTCGTCGACGGCCAGCCGCACGCCCATATCGGAGAGGCGCTTGAGGTTGGCCATCGAGCGCTCCGGCTCGCCGACCATGCCGTCCTCGGTGATCTCCAACGTCACCAGGGATGCGGGCACACCAAACTCGTCGAGCAGCATCCCAACGTGCGGTGGGAACGTCGGGTCGATCAGGGTACGGAACGAGAGATTGACAGCAATCGGTAGCTCATGGCCTTCGTCGAGCCAGCCGCGAGCCCGCCGCAAGCCCTCCCGCAACACGACGTCGGTCAGCCGTCCGAGCTGGCCCGTGTGTTCCGCCACCGCGACGAAATCCTGCGGCGAAACCTGACCGTGCGAGGGGTGCTCCCACCGGGCCAGACACTCCACGCCGAGCACCCGCCGGTCGGGCAGTGAAAGCTTCGGCTGGAAGTGGACCTCAACCTCGCCGTTTTCCAGCGCGCGCCGCATGTCGGCGGCAAGCCCGAGTCGGTGCGACGAGCGAGCCTGGAGGCTGGGGTGGAACAGATGCACCGGCGTGGTGAACTGCTTGGCCGTCTGGGCGGCCAGGTTGGCTCGCTTGATCAATACCTCGGGTTCGCTGGCGTGATCGGGGTGGATCGCGATCCCGACCGCGACATCGACGTCCAACGTGATCTGGCCGACGTCCATAGGCGCCCGCAGCGCGCGCCTGACCGTGCCGGCCAGCGCGACGGCCGCGTCGGCGTCGGGCAGGCGCAAAGTCATGATGAATTCGTCGCTGCTGCCCCGCCCGACCAAAGCGGCCGCAGGCGCCAGTCGCCGCAGCCGGGTGGCGACCTCCCGAACCATCTGATCCCCGGCATCGTGACCGAGCGAGTCATTGACGTCACGAAGTCCGTCGATATCGAAGACCAGAACCGCCACGACTTCGCCGGGCGCACGGACCTTGACCGCTTCGTCGAGCAGCGCCAGCACCCGGCGGCGGTTCGGCAGCGACGTCAACGCATCGTGGTACGCGTCGAAACGCAGCCGGTCAACCAGGCGAGAGTTCTCCACCGCGACCGCGGCGTGGGCCGCGAGCGTCTCCAACAACCGGACGTCGGCCTGCCCGAACGAATACTTCTCTCCGAGGCGACTGGCGACCTCGAGCGAGCCGATCACGGCCGAACCCGAACGCAGCGGAACCACGATGGCGTCCTTGACCGCACTGCCCCGGATGAGCGCCCGTAGCCCCGATTCGCCGACCCGCGGCCCGGCCACGATGGTGGTCGCCTCGGCCACCGCCCGCTCCCGCAGAATCGGCGGCGTCTTGCTCTCGTCGAGCAGGCCGACGGCATCGACGCGGGCACTGAGCAGCAGCTCGGGGTAGCGTCCCTGAGCCGGTAGCCACAGGGTTGCGCACTCCGCCTGCAGCAGCTCCCGCACCCGGACCAGCAGGACGTCCGGAAGCGTCCCGTTGCGGCCGGCGTCGGACATGGCCTGGGTCATCTCGTAGAGCTCGGTCAGGCTGCGGTGCTGCACCGTGAACTGGGCGTACGACCGGTAAACGAGGATCAGCAGTGCCACGAGTCCGGCCAGCAGCACGACCGACCACGGCTGGCCCTGCAGCACCTGCAGGATGATCAGGCCGAGCATGATGTTGACCGCCGCCACCCCGAGCACCGAAGTGGACGCTCGGATCAGGCTTCGCAGCGGCGGGATGCCTTGAACGAGACAAATGACTCCGATGACCGCCATGAGGGAGATGACCGACGACACTCCCACCGCAAACGCGAGCAGCAACCACGTCAGCGGCGTCACCCTGTGGTCCAGGTTGTCCGCGACGATGAGGGCGGCCGCGGTCGTAGCGAGGCTCACGGCGACCAGGTTGTAGACCACCTTGACCAACGCATTGCGCTGGGCCAACTGGACGATGAGGCAGCCGACCGCCCGGACGAGGATCACCATCACCGGCGAGAGATAGAACAGCGCCAGCAGCAGCGTGATCTCGCCGATCGTCACACTTACGGAGTGCCGACGCACTTCGAAGAGAAGCACGATCGCCTGGGAAAGGATGACCAGCACCAGGTAGAGGAGGGCGAGCGGAATCTCGTTGACTTCCATCGCGTGGCGACCCGCTAGGGGCAGGATCAGGGCGATCGTCAGTACGGCCAGCGGCACCGCAAGGTAGTACGCGAACCATTGCGGTCGGCCCGTCATCGGCCTCAGTCGGGACACCGGTCGCCACCTGGCCAGCAACACCGTGCCTCGCCGCTCGGCGATGCGCCGGACAGCGGAGCCCCGTCGATGTTCGTCGCGCCGACCTGCCCCAGCCGGTCGGCCCTTGTGCCCTGATGTATCAGCGTGGCCTCTGGCCTTCCTCAGCGACCCGTCCCCCGCCTATGTCACTGATCCGAATAGGCCCATGTAATTTCGGCGAGCTGCACGAACTGTCCACCCCAGACTGCGACCCCCGCCACGACCGCAGTCACGATCGCCATCACGATCACAACTCGGGCCACTACCCGACGCCTCCGGCCGAATCGCATCTTCGCGGCTCCCATCGACATGCACCTGTGACGTACGCAGGGATAGGGAGGATGCTGCCACACCCGGAAGCCCGCGCACACCCGCTGAACGGCGGTTGAGCACGCGCGGCGCGCAATTCTGTCCGTTCGACCCAACCGGCTCCGCCGTCCACAGGCCAATGACAGACCGTGAGGATGCGAACCGAATCCCTTCTGGACCGATGTCCTACCTATTGCGCCTTATCCCAGACCGCGTTGGGATCGCTCCCAGGTCCGTCAAGTCTTCAAAGTCGGACCTTGACGACGTTGCCCTAACGCGATGTATCGTCTCAGAAGAAACGCGATACATCGCGATACAGAAGGGAGCTCATATGGCCACCTCAGCCATCACGGTCACCGGGCTGAGCAAGTCGTTCGGCGACAAGGTCGTCCTTGATCGAATCGACCTCGAGGTTCCAGAGGCCACGGTTTTCGCGCTGCTCGGCCCTAACGGCGCAGGCAAGACGACCATGGTGCACATCTTGTCGACGCTGATCGGCGCCGACGGCGGCGAGGCGTGGGTGAGCGGCCATGACGTGGTGCGGGACGCCGACGCCGTACGGTCGGTGATCGGCTTGACCGGGCAGTTCTCCGCGGTCGACAACCTCCTGACCGGCACGGAAAACCTCCGCCTCATGGCCGACCTCAACCACCTTCGCCGGCGAGAGGGAAGGTCACGCATCGGCGACCTGCTGGCCCAATTCGACCTTATTGACGCGGCGGCGAAGCCGGTGGCCACGTATTCGGGCGGCATGAAGAGGCGCCTCGACCTGGCCATGACGTTGGTCGGCTCGCCGCGCGTCATCTTCCTCGACGAGCCGACGACTGGGCTCGATCCCCGTAGTCGTCGCACGATGTGGCAGATCATCCGAGGTCTCGTCGGCAAGGGCGTCACGATCTTCCTGACGACGCAGTACCTGGACGAGGCCGACCAGCTCGCCGATCGGGTCGGCGTCCTCGATCATGGTCGGCTTATCGCCGCGGGCACGCCCGAGGAGCTCAAGCGCCGCGTGCCCGGAGGACACATCCTGCTGCAATTCGGAGACCTGGCTGGACTCCACGCCGCTGCCGGGCTTCTCGGAGGCTCGACCCGCAACGAAGACGGGCTCACGCTTCAGGTCCCGAGCGACGCCGGGATCCGATCCCTGCGCACGCTGCTCGATCAGCTGGACCGCGCCTCAGTCGAGATTGAAAGCCTTTCCATCCACCTGCCTGACCTCGACGACGTATTCCTCGCTCTGACCGGCCAACCCGACGACTTGGCTGCCCCCAACCAGCCCGGATCCATCGACCGTACAAAGGAGTTTGCGCGATGAGCGCTCTGTCCTATGCAGTCAGCGATTCCAGCACGATGGTGCGGCGGCAGGTGCTGCACATGAAGCGCTACCCGGTGCTCACGTTCATGCTCGTCGGAATGCCCGTCGTCTTTCTCCTGCTGTTTGTGTATGTGTTCGGCGGGACGCTGGGCAACGGACTCGGCGGTGTTTCGGGGGGCCGAGCGGCGTACGCGAACTATGTCGTGCCCGGGATCCTGCTCATGACGTTGGCGTCCTCCGGCAATGGCACCGCTATCTCGATAGCGATGGACATGACCGAGGGCATCATCGCTCGGTTCCGGACCATGGCGATCTTCCGTCCGTCCGTCCTCACTGGACACGTCGTCGGCAGCCTGATCCAGGTGCTCATCAGCCTCCTTGCCGTAATCGGCATCGCCCTGCTCGTGGGTTTCCGGCCGACGGCGACGGTCATCGAGTGGGTGGCCGCGGCTGGTGTGATGGTGATGTTCGGCTTCGCGCTCACCTGGCTGTGCGTCGCCCTCGGAATGGTGAGCAAGAGTGTCGAGACGGCGAGCAATCTGCCCCTGCCACTGCTGCTCCTGCCATTCCTGGGCAGCGCCTTCGTGCCAACCGACTCGATGCCGACCGCGGTGCGGGTATTCGCCGAGTACCAACCGTTCACACCGGTGACGGAGACATTGCGCGGCCTACTGCTCGGCACCCCGATCGGCAACAGCGCATGGCTCGGTGCCGCGTGGAGCGTGCTGATCACGGTGGTCGGATTCTTCTGGGCCAGGGCGCTCTATAACCGAGACCCGGTCCGATAAGCGGGCGTCTACGCTGCCAGTGAGATGGACGACACCCCGGCCGAGCGGGGGCTCACCGACTTGTGGATCTGCCCCAGATGTGGCGCCAGGCTGGTCAGCCGCAATCTGTGGCACTCGTGCGGCCAGTTCACGCTCGAGAGCCTTTTCGCCAACTCCGACCAGCAGGCGTTGGAGGTCGCGCGGCGGTACGTCGAGGTGCTGCGCGCCCTCGGCGACGTCCAGGTCATTCCCCAGAAGACCCGGCTCGTCTGCGTGGCCCGAGTCCGGTTCGCCGGCCTCGCGCCGCGCAGGCACGGGTTCATCGCCAGCTTCGCGCTGCACCGATGGCTGGAAAGCCCCCGAATCTTCAAGACCGTGGATTACGGACCCCGATGGCGGGCCCACTCCGTGCCGATCGGCTCAGAGAGTGATATCGACGATGAGCTGATCGCCTGGCTGCAGGAGTCACGCGACACCGTCGGAGTACAGATCGATCTACCGCGGCCGCGTTGAGAGCGACCTGCCGGCGTTACACACGGCTTCACGCTCGGGTCAGCACCACGAACGTCCAGTGCCGTCCAACCGGGCAATACCGGTACTGAACCAGACCGACACGGGGAACCGGCAGCAGCAACATTGGAACAAGGAGCGTCTTGAACACGTGGCCGTCGCGGCACCGCGCCAATATCTGCAGGCTGCCCTCTACGCGAAGCCGGCTGGCGAGCCACTGAGCCAAAGCCACCACAACGATGGCCACCAGGATCACGACCAGGAGCCCGACAACGACGTCACGGGTAGAAGCGTCAGCCATCTAGCCTCACCGCAATCTCGGATCTTCTCGTTGCTCGAAGGACCAAGCGTAGTCCCGCCTATGGGGTGGGTGAGGTCGTGCCCGACGGCGCATTCGTGGGCGCCGGCGCTCCAGCAGCTTGGGGCGTCCGGAACTGGCGGTAGGCCGGATCGAAGCCAAGGCTTGCCGTCGCGTCGAGCATGAATTGACGCCAGATGGTCGCGGCATGCGTCGCGCCAAAGACGTCGGCGCTTCCGTCCTTTGTGATCAGCGGCGCCCCATCGGTGGTTCCTAACCAGACCGCGACCGCGAGTGCTCTCGTGTAACCAACCATCCACGTGTGGGCATTGCGGGTGGTGCTGGCGGCCGCTTGCCAGGTGCCGGTCTTCCCAGCGGCGTCCCAACCATTGGAGAGCTTCGCGGCAGGAACCTGGCTCAGCGTCGCGGTCAGCTCGTCCACCTGCTGCTCGGTGAGCCCGATATCGGATTGGCTGAGCTGTTCGGCATAGACCCGTGCGCCCCCCTGGGTTACCTCCCGGACGAAATGCGCCTGCGCGCGTTTGCCACCGGCAGCGAAAGTCGCCATGCCGTTGGCATGATCGAGTACCGTCACGCCGTACTGTCCGATGCCGACTTCGGTGGTGAACAGGCGCGCGTCCGGACCGTCGGTGAAGCGCACGACCGCATCCTGGCCCGCCTGTGCGCGTAGGTCGACTCGGACCGGATCATTTCCGCTCCGGTCCGTCCACATTGAGTCGATCCCCGCCCGGCTGGCCATGTCGATCACATTTGCCGGACCAAGCCGCTCGGTCAGGTCGAAGAATGTCACGTTCAACGACGCGACGGTCGCCTGCGTGATGGTGCAGGTCGGTTGACATGGCGCCGTCGTCGCATTGCGGACCGGTCCTGCCTGCGAGCCATTCGTCCGGCCGCTGGCGGGAAACTCCTTTGTGGATGGTGAGTCCCAAACCGACTGCAAGGAGATTCCTTGCCGCAGCGCCTCTGCCAGGTCGTAGACCTTGAATGATGAGCCGGGTGGGTGCTGGCCGAACCCACGTGCTTGTCCATCCTCGTCGATGAACCATCCGGCGTGATCCGCGCCGCTGCCGTTGTTGCCTCCGTAGTACGCGAGTACCCGTCCGGTGCCGGGCTCGACGGCGACGAGCGCAGCCTGCCAATCGGCCGGCTGGCCTTGTACGACGGCCGGTGCCGTCCGCCGTCGAATGTCGGCGGATGCCTCGGCGACGTCCTGTGCCCGCTTGTCCACGGTGGTCACGATCCGAAAGCCGCCGTTGCGGATGTAGTCGGCCGGCATGCCCCGGAAAGGTTCGCGTTGGCGAAGCTCACTGAGGACGTGATTGACGATGAGTCCGGTCGGACGATCGAGACCGTTCTGCGGGATGCTCGCCGCGAGGTCGCGGACGGTGTGAGGAAATGCGAGGTCCGCCGCCTCCTCCTTGCTCAGATAGCCGAGAGCCACCATGCCGTCGCGGACGTACTCCCACCGCGTCATTGCGTTGGCCGCTGCCCGGCCACCTCGGCCAGGGTCGTAGCCCGGAAACGAATCAGGATCGGCGGGGTCCGGTTCGGGCTGCTTCACCAGGCTGGCGAGCAGCATCGCCTCGGCGACCGTCACCTGTTGATCAGCCGGTGTGGCCCGCTTGGCAGTCTTGCCGAAGAAGGTCTGCGCAGCGGCCTCGATTCCGTAGGCGCCCCGGCCGAACGCGACGGTGTTCAAATAGAACCCAAGGATGTCCTCTTTGGAGTAGGCGTGGTCCAGCTTCCACGCCAGCACGGCCTCGCGGGCTTTGCGAGCGTAAGTCAGGTCGCCGAGGTCGGCGACAATGCGGGCGTACTGCTGGGTGATGGTCGACGCGCCCTGCGTCGGTCCGCCGCTAGCGTTGTTCCACGCGGCCCGGAGCACACCGGAGAAATCGATACCGGCGTTCGTCCAGAATGTACGGTCCTCGGCGGCAACGATTGCCTGCTTCACCGCGTCATTCATCTCGTCGTATTTGAGGATCGTGCGATTCTCGGTACCGAGCGTGGCCATCGGAGTCGTGCCATCGGCGAAGTACACGGTCGTGGAATCGGGCAGTGCCAGTTGGTCCGGCATTGGAATCGCGTCGATGAAGTATGCGGTGATCGTGACTCCAGTTGCGGCCACGACTGGCGCGACCAGCAGCGCGAGCACAACTCGACGGCGACGGGTCCGCCGCGCTCGGTCACGGGCGATGAGACGCATGATCCCTCGCCGCTCGGCCTGTCGGCGGCGGGCGGCTCTTAGCGCGGCCGCTTTCTGTTGAGCTTCCCGGACGCGGATGGCGTCAGTGATCTGTTCGGCCATCCTGTCGATGGCGGCCGCCGCGTGCGTAGCGGCGAGCGCGGTGGCCGCGTCGAGTTGGGCGGACTTCTGTGCCTCCACTCGTACGGCTTCGGCGTTGAGCCGGGCCGTCTGCAAGGCCGTCGCCACCCGCCGGACCCGCGCCCGTCGGGCGGCCCGTTTACCCGCAAGCCGCGGCGCCACAGCGTCAAGCCGAGTCCTGACCCGAGCAACCCTTGCCTTGGTGGTTGTCGCTGCGTTTTCCATCCAGACCTTAGCGGCCGATGCGGCGTCGCTGACCAACCCGGAGGCCGGCGGAACTTCGGGTTCCGGAAGGCGCGTGACGTCATCGAGCTTCTCGGCCATCCGGTCGATGGCGGCCGCTGCCAGCGCGGCCGCTAGCGCGCTGGCCGCCTCGAGTTGGGCGGACGTCCGTGCCGCCGCTCGTACTGTTGCGGCGTTGAGCCGGACCACCTTCACGGCCGCAGCGACCCGCCTGGCCCGTGCTCGTCGGGCGGCCCGCTTGCGGGAAAGCCGAGACGCCACCGCGCCAAGCCTGACCCCGACCCGAGCCACGCTCACATAGACGGTCGTCGCTGCCGTGCCCAGCCATGCCGGGGCGGGGGAGGCGGGATTGTGCGGCATGACGACCGAACCGGTGGCCGGCCGAGATTCGGGTTCCGGAAGGCGCGCGACGTCATCGAGCTTTTCGGTCATCCGGTCGATGGCGGCCGCCGCGCGCGTGGCCGCTAGCGCGGTGGCCGCGTCGAGTTCGGCGGACTTCTGCGCCGCTGCTCGTACGGCTGCGGCGTCGAGCCGCACCGCCCTCACGGCCGCCGCGATCCGCCGGACGCGGGCTCGTCGGGCGGCCCGTTCACGCGCTCGCCTCGACGCCACCGCGCCAAGCCTGACCCCGGCCCGAGCCACGCTTACATGGATATTCGTCGCTGCGGCGCCCGTCCGGGCCGCGGCGGAGCGGCCGAGCTTGCGCAGTGTGCGGAGCCAGACTGCCCATCTGCCGGGGTCCATGCGTCAACGGTTGCACGTCCCCGGTGGAAGCCTCAAGCGCGACACAGGAGCGTTACTACACGCGCCCACACCTCGGGTCAGTTCTCGCACCCTACGCCGTCGTGGTCAGTATCAAGGCCGTAGATATCCCGGCCGATCACATAGACGGGCCCGCGGACATAGGCCGGACCATTGCCGGAGCCACCGGCACAATCGACGTCGCTGGCGATCGGAACGCAGGCACCGCTGTAGTTCGGATCGCACTGCGATACCGGCTTCGACGTCGCGGGTGGCGGATTCGCCACCGCCGGCCTCGACGTCGTTGTCGATGGCGCGGCTGCCGACCTTGTCGATGGCACCGGTGCAGCCGCCGCGGTGGTAGCCATGGCCGTCGTCACGTTGCGGGCGGACGAGCGGCTGGTGGGTGGCGTTCCAGTCGCTGCCGGGCGGCTCGCGCTGTTAGCGACCGCGAAGATCCCCGCCGGCGCAATGCACAACCCCACTGCGATCCCGACGATGATCAGAAAGGCCTTCGGTACGGGGTTGAGCGTGGCCCACCAACCCCGACGGGGCACCTGCGGGGCAACCGGGTGGGCCGGCATCTGTGGCTGTCGGCCAGGAACGATCGGCGGGCCAGAATTTTGCATGCACGGAGACTTCCAGCCCGATTTCGTGATCAGACTCAGCCGATCAGGCAGTAAGGACAAACCATCTCGACCCAGGGCATCACCGACCGGCCGGCGTCATATCCATCGATCCGCCCCGCGACAGCCTCCCAGACAGACGCGGAACGGCCCTTGACCGGCTCAGCGAAGCACCACACTCAGCAGCGCGCAGGGCTTCCTGCCTCGGCTCACCCACCGAACCGGCCGACGCTGCCAACGGCGGTGAAGAACATGAAGGCGGCGAGAAAGGGGCCCTCGACCAGTTCGGTGAGCCACGCTCGCGCGGCTTGTTCGTCGATGGCGCCTGCCTGCCAGGCCCGCTGGGCGACCGCGGGCATCCGCAGGATGGCCTCCGCGCTCTGATAGTCGCGGAACAGAACTGCCGTGGCATCAACCGATTCCACGATGAAGCCTGCGTCGCTGAGCAGCCGACCGAGCTGCCGGCCGATGGTGGCGTTGCGAACCACGTCCGTGGTGATGTAGCGGGTGTATGCGCGGCTCGTTGTCGTGTCGGCGGCGTCGATAGTGAGGGTGTCCCAGTCAGGTTCTGCCAGCGTGACCAGACCGCCAGGTCGTAGTACTCTCCGCAGCTCGGCCAGTGCCTGCGGCGGGTTGGTCACATGCTGGAGTACGCGGTCGGCGCGGGCGCGGTCGAAGCTGGCATCCTCGAGCGGCAGGGCGTGCGCTTCGCAGACTAGGACATCGACGTGTGGAAGTGTGCTGGTTCGTCGTCGGGCCTGCTCGACCATCTCAGGGTCGTGGTCGACGCCAACGACCACACCGTCCCTGCTGACCGCGATGGCCAGCGCGGCCAGGTCGGTTCCGGGTCCGCATCCGACGTCCATGACCGAGTGACCCGGTTGCAGATCCAACGCGGCGAGCAACGGCTGCTTGTACTGGCCGGCGTCGCTGGCGGCCGCCTGGTCCAGGTAAGCGATCTGATTGGCGGCGCGCACAGTGCTGTTCGGCGAAGGCATGGGTGCAGGAGATCACAAGAGCAGCCCGGCGTGGTGGTGATCTTGTGGTTGTTGAGTGAAGGCCGACTGGGTCTGCGGTACGGGTGCCGGCGGCGGCCGCCATCGAACCACCAAGAACATGACGCCCACCACGCACCCGCGGACGGCCGTAGACAGGCGGTCAGAGCCGGATCTGACCGGACCGGCGGGGAACGGCCCCTGACCGGGTATTAGCAGGTCAAGGGCCGTTCGTCAGGGTGTGTGGCGGGTGGAGGATTCGAACCTCCGAAGCTTTCGCGACGGTTTTACAGACCGCTCCCATTGGCCGCTCGGGCAACCCGCCTTGGCGCGCTGCCGCGCATGACGCGGTAGCGGAAGCAAGGATAAGCGTACGCCCGGAGCTAAAGGGAAGCGGGTAGCGTCAGCGTCGATGCCGTGCGGCATCCGCAGCAGACCAGGTAGCCGGACCAGACCACAGGTAGTAGGAGCGATTCATCGTGGCCGACACATCGTCGTTCGACGTCGTCAGCAAGGTCGATCGGCAGGAGGTCGACAACGCCCTCAACCAGACCGCCAAGGAGCTGGCACAGCGGTTTGACTTCCGCGGCACGAACGCGGAGATCAGCTGGGCCGGCGACAACGCGGTCACGATCAAGGCCGACACTGAGGACCGGGTCAAGGCGGCGCTGGAGGTCTTCAAGGAGAAGCTGATCAAGCGTCAGATCTCATTGAAAGCTCTCGACGCCGGCGATCCCCAATCTTCGGGCAAGGGCCAGAAGATCGACTGCAAGATCGTCCAGGGGATCGACTCCGACAAGGCCAGGGCGATCAGCAAGAAGATCCGCGACGACGGCCCCCGCGGCGTTCAGGCCCAGATCCAAGGCGATCAGCTCCGGGTGACGGCGAAGAAGAAGGACGACCTCCAGGCCGTGATCGCGATGCTCAAGGCTGAGGACTTCGGGGTCGCCCTGCAGTTCACTAACTACCGGTGATACCGGCACCGGCCACTGCCCTGACCTGCGGCTGAGCGCCCGACCAAGATCGCGGGAACAGATCGGGAACAGATCAGCCGGCGACCCGCACCTCGACTGGACGGCCCAGGGCGGCGTCGACCAGGTTGCGAGTCCGGTCGACCGCGTCGGGCCACTCAGGTGTGTAGGTGTTGAGTGTGATCGCCGGTGTCGAGTGCCCAAGCGCGAGCTGGACCGTCCTCACACTCGCCCCGGCGTGGATCAGCAGGGTCGCGAAGTAATGCCGAAGGCCGTGGTAGCCAAACCCTTTCGGCAGGCCGACCCGCTCGACCGCAGGCACCCACGGATGCGCCCACGACGCCCGGTGGATCGGGTCGCTGTTGCCACTGACGAAGATCAGCTTCGCCATCAGGAGCCCTACCTGACGGGTGTCCCCAGCCCGCCACAGCCCACCGTGGGGGGCCGCAGCGACGGGCGCGGCCTTGTTCTACCCCAGCCGCATCCACACCGTCGCCGGGGAATCCGAGTCCGGCAAAGGCTGGCTAATCGTGGGGCAGATCATCGTGGTGCTCGATGGTGGCGGCGCCGCCGTCGTGGTCGACTTCGAGGACGAGGCGGCCCTCTGGTACGGCCGGCTCCTCGCAGCCGGGGCCAGACGCCACCAGCTCCGCGATCGGTTCGTCTACATCCGACCTGAGGAACCATCGGCACCGCCGGCCGCGGCGACCTCGACGAGGCCCTCGCCGACCTGCGCCCCGACCTCGTGCTCCTCGACGGCACCACGGACGCGATGACCCTGCACGGCCTGGACCCGCTGTCCAATAAGGACGCCGCCGCGTTCGGCGCAGCCTGCCCCGCTGGGTCGCCCCGCCACCGCCCGGCCACCGTGACGTCGGACCACCTCAAGAAAGACCACGACCGGGGCCGGTACGCCCTGGGGGCGGTGCACAAACTCAACGGGGTCGACGGCGCGGCCTACATCATCAAGAACCGGCGCGAGTTTGGCATCGGCATGACCGGACGTTCCGGCTGTACGTGGCCAAGGACCGACCCGGAGCGCGGCGCCGGCACGCCCTACGCGCTGCAGGTGAGCTGTACCTTTACGGCGACCTTGCCATGACATCGGACGCCGCCGATTTTGTCGAGCTGCACCTGTCGCCCCCGGCCCCCGTGCCGACCGGGACCATTCCGGCCCACGGTGCTCATGGCCCGCGTGTCCGACGCCCTCACCCGGGCACCCGAGCGGCTGACGCAGCGGGGAATCCAGGACCGGGTGGCGGGCAAGGACGTCGACGTCCGCCGGGCGATCGCTGTGCTCGTTGACGAGGGGTACGTGCTCCTTGAGCCCGGGCCTCGAGGAGCGCATCTGCACCGGCTCGTCAAGCCCTTCCCCGGAGACTAGGAATGACCGCGTCCCGACTGCGTCCCGATCAACAAGAAAGATCAACATGCGCACCCGAGCCAAGCCAGGCCCGCGGCCCTACGATTCCCGTCGTATGACCACGGTCGACCCGCCCTCGTGTAAAAGATGCCGACGCACCGGCCCCGACCAGCCCGGCCAATGGTCCCGCGACCCGGCTACGTTCGGCCTCTGTCACGTCCAGTGCCCCGGGCGCAACATTGATCCATGAGCCGGCGCAGCGACACGGTGGGCTTCAAACCGCCCCGACCACCCAACCCTGGCGCGTTCGGCACCTGGCGGCAGCGTGCCGCCTGCATCGGCAAGGACCTGCGCCTGTTCTTCCCCGGCACCGGCGGACGCGAATCAGCCGCCCTGCTCAAAGCCGGCCGGGCCCTGTGCGCCGCCTGCCCCGTCCGGCAAGAGTGCGCCGAGGCCGGGCGGACTGAGCTTGGCCTGTGGGGCGGACACATGCACGGCGAACGTCACCATGACTGACCGGAAGAAGTTACTCCCGCGCGCGACCTCGACATATTGACGGGGACCTATCCAGTTTTCCCATGATCCACGTGTGGATAGGGCCGCCACCTTCTGTGGATCTTTGTACCCAGACAAAAAGGTGTGCACACAGGCTGAGAAGGTTTGAGAGGTTTCGATGTTGCGACGACGTCTGCACCCAGACCAGCACACGCGGGTCGCCGCGGTTGTTCTAATGGACTCGGCCGTGCACGGCACGCCGAAGGCGAGGCATGGATGCATCGAACTCGTGTGATCAAAACGAGCACGAGGCCCATCCCGCACCGGCATGGACGTTGGCCCCCTTCCCCCGGTGGGCGGACGGCGAGTGGCATGCCCTGTGCTGACGTAGCGGCCCCGAAACGCATACAAGGGCCCACCCGCCGACGAGACGGGACGGGCCCTTTCGCAGCCTACTCAGCGACTCGTCGGACCGCTGAGTTCGACCGAACCGCTCACGCCGGGCTGACCGGCGCGCTGGGCAGTGAGTAAGCCTGCTCCAGCTCGGCGACTTCCGCCGCCCGCGGCGTGCGCGGCTTGCGGCCCGCCTTCGCCTTGTTGCGCGCCCTCGTCAGCGCGGCCTTGCGGGCCGCCGCCGAACGCTTGGCCTTCGTTGCCTCGTCCACCTCGGACGTCCTCACCACAACCGCCTGTCGACCGCCCTTCGTCGCGTGGTGCTCGAGCAGCATGAACGCGCCGACGACGAGGACGCCGAAGGCCCGCTCACCAACGTTGTCACCCGCGTACACGTTGCACGCCAGCGACAGCGAGGCGCCCACCATCAGCAGCCGGAAACCGCTGCGGCGAAACGCGGAGCTAAAGCACTGGGCCCTCGACAGCTTGCCGACGATGGCGACCAGGTCGATCAGGGCCAGCGTGGTGGTGAACGCCTGCCAGTCGTGCAGGCCCAACTTGCGGGCCGTCTCGACGATGTGCGTGGCGCCGACGGCTGCCGCGAGCAGCAGCAGCAGCCATACGACCGCGCTGATGAGGTGCATGCGCTTGGTGCTTGCCATCGGTCCTCCTACCGATGCGGCCCGGTACCGTCGGGCTCGGTGGCCGCGCTCCTGCGACGGCCCGTGGTCCGTCGGTGTGCTGCGGGTGCCCGGGCGCTGCGTTTACGCGCGCTGCCTCACGGGCGGTGCGGATCTCTCATCCGCTGGTCTTCGGTTCGGTAATTGCTTCGGCCGCCGGGTGGCTCTGGCCTTCCTTTGGTTGGCGGGTCCTCGCGGGCGCCTAGCCGGTTCCTCTGTCGTGCTTTGTCCATTGTAGCTTGGTGACTAGTCACCATTTCAAGTGCGGTGTAAAGTCACCTCATGCCAAACGCGCCGAAGACACCGATGCACACGGTCCGTGTAGACGACGATCTGTGGGAGGCGTTCGGTGTGGCGGCCGTGGCGACCGGGGCGGATCGCTCCTACGTGCTGCGCGAGCTGATGCGCTGGTACGTCCGCGAGCGCAGGGCTCACCTGCCGAAGCGGCCGGAGATCGCTAAGTCGGATCTCGCTTGACCGCCGGCCTGCCGCTGCGCCCGGCGCTAGATCATCGGGAACAGATCGGGAACAGATCAGGTCGAGTGACGGTGACAAACGCTGAGAGACGCTGAGCACTGTTTTGCCAGGTCAGCTGACATCTGACCCGCATCCCCGCAGGTGAGGAAACCGCCGTTTACGGTTCACTAACTACCGTTGAACATGGCTCCTGTCCGGGGCGTCGGATCGACAAGGCGCCGGGGCGTGCCAGTTGGTCACTTCGAGGGCAGGTCACGCGACAGAAGTGCCCTGTATGCGACCAACTGGCGACGGCGACGTCCGGGGATAGAGACGACCTAGCCTAGCGCTGATACTCGATCGGGCCTGCGTTGCGCGCCATCTCCTCGAGGCGCGCAATCCGCTCCTCCATCGGAGGGTGGGTGGAGAAAAGGCTGCGCAGGCCACCGCCCCGGAATGGGTTGTCGATCATGAGGTGGGCGGTGCTGGCGAGCTGACCGTCGGCCGGTAGCGGCATGGCCTGCGTGCCTGCGTGAATCTTCTTCAAGGCGTCGGCTAACGCGAGTGGATCGTTGCTCAGCTGGGCGCCGGACGCATCGGCCTGGAACTCGCGACTGCGGCTGATCGCGAGTTGGATGATCGCCGCGGCCAGCGGGCCGAGGATCAGCAGGAGAAGAAAGCCGAGCATGCCGGGGCCGTCGTCGTCGTCCGATCGCCCGATCGGGATGAACCAGGCGATCTGGGCCAAGAACGTGATGATGCCGGCCAGCGCGGCGGCCACCGAGGAGATAAGGATGTCGCGGTTGTACACATGGGACAGCTCGTGTCCGATCACCGCACGCAGCTCCCGCGGGGTCAGCATGCCCAGAATGCCCTCAGTGACACAGACCGCGGCGTTCTGCGGGTTACGACCTGTCGCGAACGCGTTCGGCTGAGGTGTCGGCGACACGTACAGGCGGGGCATCGGCTGCCCGGCCTTCGTGGCGAGCTCCCGGACCATGGCGTAGAGCTGTGGCATCTGCGCCTCGGTGACCGGTTGCGCGCCCATTGTGCGGAGCGCGATCTTGTCCGAGTAGAAGTAGGTCGCTGCATTCATGCCGAGCGAAACCAGCACGGCGATGACGAGGCCGGTGCTGCCACCGAACCAGTACCCGACGAGCAGAATGAGCGCTGTGAGCAGGCCCAAGAGTGCAGCGGTCTTGAGGCCGTTGCGATGGCTATGCACGAAAACCTCTCCTTTGGCGGTCGGGGCATCTCGATGAACCCCGCACCTGGACATCCATAATCCCGCGATCAACCCTGAGCTGTCCTCGGGGATCGGCTGGGAAATTCCTGTGAGGCCCCAATGGACCGATCCGTTGCACTTCGCGCGCGTTAGGGTGGGCCGTTCCGAAGGGAGAGTGCGCGGTGGCGAGCCAATCGGTGCCGACATTGTCGGTGGTGATTCCGATGTACAACGAGGCCGAGGTTCTGCCACTGCTCGTGAATCGGTTGCGCCCGGTGCTAGACGGCCTCGACGCGACCTACGAGTTGGTGGCCGTCGACGACGGGAGCACGGACACCACCACCGCCCAACTGCTCGGGCTGCGCCGGACCTGGCCGCAACTGCGGGTCATCCGGCTTCGGCGCAACTCTGGTCATCAGGCGGCGTTGACCGCTGGACTGCATCGAGCCTTCGGCCAGTACGTCGTCAGCCTCGATGCCGACCTTCAGGATCCGCCCGAGAAGATAACCGAAATGCTGGCACTGGCCGAGGCGCAAAGTCTCGACATCGTCTACGGCGTGCGACTCGACCGGAGCTCCGACTCCGTCGGCAAGCGGGGCTCCGCCGGCCTCTACTACTGGCTCATGGGTCGCATCGCGGGCGTCAAGGTGCGGCCGAACGCCGGAGACTTCCGGCTTCTGAGCCGGGCCACTGTGGACGCCCTGCGGCAACTGCCGGAACGCGAGCCCGTGTACCGGCTGCTCGTTCCGTGGATCGGCTTCCCGGCCGGCGAGGTGGGGTACGTCCGCGAAAAGCGTGCGGCCGGCCGTACCAAATATCCATTGCGGAAGATGCTGGCCTTGACAACCGACAGCGTCACCAACTTCACGGCGGCGCCGTTGCGGATCGCGACCTGGCTGGGACTCATCAGCTTCTTCTTCTGCCTGTGCATGTTCATCTATGTGGGCGTGTCCTACGCGCTCGACGAGACGGTGCGAGGCTGGCCGTCGGTGATAGCCACAGTGTTGTTCCTGGGAGGCGCACAGCTGTTGTGCCTTGGACTGCTCGGTGAGTACCTGGGCCGGCTCTACGCCGCGGTTCAGGGCCGACCGACCTACTTCGTCGCCTACGACTCGATGTTCGACGCGACGACGACTCCGAGCCAGCGAGCAGAGCTCAGCCCAGCCGCTGGCGGGCCGCCACCGTCTCTTCCTTAGCGGGCTCGCCCATCGGGTCGTGCCGTGGCGGTGCCGGTACGGTCCACATCCACTGCCGGAGGGTGTCCTGCTCGTGCAGCAGGTTCCTGATGTCGGGCTCGGCGTAGCGGTACTCAGGCGACCAGAAGAGCGCATCGAACGGGCACGCCTCGATGCAGATGCCGCAGTACATGCACAGTGAGAAGTCGATGGCGAACCGGTCGAGCACGTTGCGCTGGCGGGGTCGGGTCGCGCCGGGTACGACGACCTCCTCCTTGTGCCCCTCGATGTAGATGCACCAATCTGGACACTCGCGCGCGCAGAGCATGCAGACGGTGCAGTTCTCCTCAAAGAGCGCGATGACACCCCGCGATCGGGGCGGCAGGCCACCGGCGGGCGTCACGGCGATCCCCACTCGCCGGGGGCGGGCACGCCGGGCGGGCGTACGGGCTGGCGACGGCTGGGACCCTCCACAGAGGACTCGCCGGGTTCGACGGCACCCGGCCAGGGCTTGGCCACCCGGGTCGCGAGCACAAAGTCCTTACGGAGCGGATGGCCCTCGAACTCCGGGGGCAGCAGAAGAGGCGCAGGGTTGGGATGTCCGGGGAACTCGATACCGAACATCTCGTACGTCTCCCGCTCGTGCCAGGCCGCTCCGGGGTATACGTCCACTATGGATGGCACCGCCGGCTCGCCACGGGAGACCCGGGTTCGGATGAGCACGCCATGGCGGGACGAGGTGGCCCAGACGTGGGCGACGATGTGGTAGCCCTGCTCCTCCTCGTCAACGGCCGAGAGCCAGTCGAAGAAGTCGCAGCCGAGCCTATCTCGTGCCGCGGTGGCCGCGGCGACCCAACGATCGGTCGGTACGTCCACAGTGGCCCGAGCCCACCGGTCGCCGCCGGAGACGCTCGCCTCGCCCGCGCCGACAACCGCCACGAGCGCCGCGCCGACCTCCTCCGGCGTCATGCCCTCATCCTACGAACTGGGCCGGCGGACAAGGGGAGCGGTGACGGCCTCGGCCGACGCCGTCGATGACAGCGTCGGCCCCGCCGAGGCGATCTTGTTCTGCAACTGCACCAAGCCGTCCAACAGCGCCTCAGGACGCGGCGGACAGCCGGGGACGTACACATCCACCGGGATGAGCTGGTCGACTCCCTTGGTCACCGAGTACGAGTCCCAGTACGGCCCGCCGGAGTTGGAGCACGCCCCGAAGGAGATCACGTACCGAGGGGTGGGCATCTGGTCGTACGCCCGCGTGATCGCCGGCGCGATCTTGTCGGTGACCGTGCCGGAGACAACCATCACATCCGCCTGACGGGGACCCTGCGCGTACGGCAGGACGCCAAGGCGGATGAAATCGTGCCGGCCCATGCTGGTCGCGACGAACTCAACCGCGCAGCAGGCCAGACCGAAATTGAAGACCCACAGCGAGTAGCGGCGGCCCCAGTCCACGATGTATCTGATCGGCTCACCGAGCACCCCAGGCGGCTGCACGGAAAAAGCCTAGCCTGGCAAAGATCGCAAATGGTGTCCGTGGGTCGGTCTGACGACACCGTTGAAACACTCGCGACGTAGGCTCGATGGTGTATGAATAGGCGTCCTGGCTTCTCAGTCAGATCGCGCACATCCGCCCGGGGCGGCTGGCGGGGCCGCACGCCAGACCTGGGCCCGTCCGGCCCAAGGAGGCCACGACCGTGACCAAGCAGGTCCGACAACTGGATCGAGTGGTCATCCGATTCGCCGGCGACTCCGGCGACGGCATGCAGCTCACCGGCGACCGATTCACTTCGGAGACGGCACAGCTCGGCAACGACATCTCGACCCTCCCCAACTTTCCCGCTGAGATTCGGGCCCCAGCCGGGACGCTGCCCGGCGTTTCGAGCTTCCAGGTCCACTTCGCCGACTACGACATCCTCACTCCGGGCGACGCGCCCAACGTCCTCGTCGCTATGAACCCGGCCGCGCTGAAGGCCAACCTGGCCGACCTGCCTGGTGGCGCCGACATCATCGTCAACACGGACGAGTTCACCAAGCGGAACCTGACCAAGGTCGGTTATGAGACCAACCCTCTCGAGGACGGCTCGCTTGACCGGTGGGTGCTCCGCCCGGTCGCGCTGACCTCGATGACCGTGGGTGCTCTTGCCGGCTTCGAAATCTCCAAGAAGGACGCCGAGCGGGCCAAGAACATGTTCGCCCTGGGGCTTCTCTCGTGGCTGTACTCGCGGCCGTACGAGTCGACGATCTCGTTCCTCGAGCGCAAGTTCGCCAGCCACCCGACGCTCGCCTCGGCCAACATCGCCGCGTTCCGAGCCGGTTGGAACTTCGGAGAGACGACCGAGGACTTCGGCGTCCGGTACGAGGTGAAGCCGGCGAAGATGAGGCCGGGCAACTACCGCAACATCACCGGTAATGTCGCGCTCGCCCTGGGGCTGGTTGCCGCCGGCGTGCGGTCGAAGCTACCGGTCTTCCTTGGCGCATACCCGATCACCCCGGCCAGTGACATCCTCCATGAGCTGAGCAAGTACAAGCGCTTCAACGTGACGACGATGCAGGCCGAAGACGAGATCGCCGCCGTCGGCGCAGCCTTGGGTGCCTCGTACGGTGGCGCGCTCGGCGTGACGACGACCAGCGGGCCCGGGGTGGCGCTCAAGGGCGAGACGATCTCGCTCGCGATCGCGCTCGAGCTGCCGCTGCTGGTCGTGGACGTCCAGCGGGCCGGACCGTCGACGGGAATGCCGACGAAGACCGAGCAGGCCGACCTCAACCTGGCGCTGTACGGCCGTCACGGCGAGGCGCCCGCGGCCGTGATCGCCGCCTGCTCCCCGGCCGACTGTTTCTACGCAGCGATCGAGGCGGCCCGGATCGCGCTCACCTACCGGACGCCGGTGCTGTTGCTCTCCGACGGCTACATCGCCAACGGATCGGAGCCGTGGCTGTTGCCGGACGTCACCGGCCTACCCGACCTGAGCGTGGACTTCGCCACGGAGCCGAACGGACCCAACGGTACGTTCCTGCCGTATCTGCGCGACCCGGCCACCCTCGCCCGGCCCTGGGCAATCCCCGGGACCCCTGGACTGGAGCACCGCATCGGTGGTCTGGAGAAGGCCGACAAGACCGGCGACATCTCGTACGACCCGGCCAACCACGACTTCATGGTGCGCACCCGGGCCGCCCGCATCGAGGCGATCCCGGTACCCGACATCGAGGTCGACGACCCCGACGGCACGGCCAGCGTGCTCGTGCTGGGTTGGGGCTCCACGTACGGGCCGATCGGCGCCGCCTGCCGGGCGCTGCGCCACGAGGGTCTCGCGGTGGCTCAGGCGCATCTGCGCCACCTCAACCCGATGCCGGCCAACCTCGAGTCGGTGCTCAAGTCCTACGACAAGGTGGTAATCCCGGAGATGAACCTGGGCCAGCTCGCCCAGGTCATCCGGGGTCGCTATCTGGTCGACGCGATCCCGTACAACCAGGTCCGCGGCCTGCCGTTCACCTCGGCGGAGCTGGAGTCGATGTTGAAGGACGTCGTGAAAAATGCCTGAGCCCGTCGCGCTGAAGCTCACCGCCAAGGACTTCAAGACCGACCAGGAGGTGCGCTGGTGCCCCGGCTGCGGGGACTACGCGATCCTCGCCGCGGTTCAGTCCTTCATGCCCGAGCTCGGCATCCCGAAGGAGCGGATCGTCTTCGTCTCCGGCATCGGCTGCTCGTCGCGGTTCCCGTACTACATGGACACGTACGGCGTGCACTCGATCCACGGCCGCGCGCCGGCGATTGCCACCGGACTGTCGGTGTCCCGGCCCGACCTGCAGGTCTGGGTCGTCACCGGAGACGGCGACGCGCTCTCCATCGGTGGCAACCACTTGATCCACGCCTTGCGCCGCAACGTCAATCTGAAGATTCTGCTGTTCAACAACCGGATCTACGGGCTGACCAAGGGCCAGTACTCGCCGACGTCCGAGCTCGGCAAGGTCACGAAGTCCACACCGTCCGGTTCGGCCGACTCGCCGTTCAACCCGCTTTCGCTCGCCCTCGGCGCCGAAGCGTCGTTCGTCGCACGGACGATCGACTCCGACCGCAAGCACCTCCAAGCGGTCCTCCGGGCCGCGGCGGAGCACCAGGGTTCGGCGTTCGTCGAGATCTACCAGAACTGCAACATCTTCAATGACGGCGCCTTCGATCTGCTCAAGGAGCCGGAGTCGCGCGACAGCGCGGTCATCCAACTCGCACACGGTCGGCCGATCACATTCGGAAAGAACGACGAGTTCTGCGTCATTCACCCGCCGGGCGGCTTCGGGCTGGAGGTACGGCCGACCGCCGATGTGGCGCAGGACGAAATCGTGGTGCACGACGAGACCGTTCCGGATGCGGCGTACGCCTTCGCCCTCTCGCGACTGCCGAGCCTGGACCTGTCCCACACTCCGATTGGTGTGTTCCGGAAGGTGAGCCGACCCACGTACGACAACCTGGTACGAACTCAGGTGCAGAGCGCGGCCTCGAAGGTGACCGAGCCCGAACTCGAACTGGCCTCCCTGCTCAATTCGGGCGATACCTGGACGATCCTCTAGTCCGCGGCTCAGAACGTCGGCATCGATAGGTCGGCGGTCGGGTCGGTGTCGATCGACAACCGGACCAGGCCGTGCGCGAGATCCGGGTGCTCGACCGAGAGGGCGTACGTGGTCGCCTCCGCGAGGGTCATCGCGGCCCCGGCCGCGTACGCCTCATCGAAGGCCGTGTCGCCCATGATGTGGCGCACCGCGGACTCGTGTCGCTGGCCCATCGGCCCGATCGCGCCGCGATGGCTCCGCAGCCGGGCGCGCGCCGCCTGAGAGGCGCCGAAAAGCGTCGCGGCCTGGGTCATCTCACCGCCGAGCGCACATCGCACCGCCATCGCCGTGAGCGCCTCAATCGCCGCCCAGTGGTAGCCGTGGGCCATCCGGAAACGCAGCGCCACCACGATGTGGTCGTGCGCCGCGATGAGGTCTCCGCGCGAGAGCGCCACCATGCCGAGGAGCATGTCGATGCTGCGGCGGCCGCGCTCGGTCGGATGCGTCGACGCGACCGCCCGCGCGGCGCCGAGCTCGGACGCCGCTTCGGCCAGACTTCCGCGCTTCCACAGCATCTGGGCGAGGCAGAACACGGCCGGCAAGGCCTCCGAGTCGACGTGACGGTTGCGGGCCCAGTCGATGACGTCGCGGCAGGCTCGTTCGGCCTCCTCTTCCCGACCGAGCGCCACCAACGCCTCGCCCCGGCAGGCGCTGACCCGGGCGATCATGGCGGCCTGTCCACTGCGCCAGGCCGACTCCTCGGCCAGGACGAGCAGTCGTAGTTGCTCCTGGAGTTCGCCATCGGCGCCGGCATGACGGGAGAAGACGTGGTAGGCGACCGCCAGTTCGGCCGCGGGTACCTCTTCGCCCGTAACGGAGAGCTTCTCGAAGAGGCGGAACAGCCACAGCCGCCCCTCGCGGGCGAGGCCGCGCTCGCGCCACCATTCGTCGAGCTGAACAGCGAGCCGCAGGCCGTCGCGGATGCGGCCGGAGTTGACGCTCCACAGCAGTGCAGACCGTACCTCGGCGGCTAGCGAGTCCAGTGGGTACGTGGAGAGCGTGACCGGATGGCCGTCGGCGTCGGTATGCACTCGCGTGACCGCATGGAGCGCCCAGGCGAGATGCCGGTCCCGCGCGGCCTGCTCCTCGCCCGCCAGCCCGAGCGCGCGCACGCCGAATGCTTTGATCGGATCGAGGACCCGGTAGACCACGTCCGCTTTGGTCGGACCGGGCTCCACCGACACCAACGACTTGTCCACGAGTACGGCCAGCTGGGTCACGGCGACCTGCCCCGCCACCCATTCGACGGTATGCAGGTCCACGCCACCGGCGAACACGCTCAGCTGCCGCAGCAGCGAGGCCGCTTCGGGCGGCAGGTTCCGGTACGACCAGTCGACGGTCGCCCGCAGGGTCGTATGGCGGTGCCGGCCGGTCGTGACGATCGCGAACTCACCGGTCTGACCCATGCCCGCGTCGAGGGTGCCGAGCAGATCCTCGAGTCGGTCGGCGAGCTGGCTGGCCGAGAAGAGCCGCAGCCGGGCCGCGGCCAGCTCCAGTGCGAGCGGCAGTCCGTCGAGACGCTGAGCCACCCGTTGAAGATGCGCCATCTCCTCTGGGCCCGCCGCACGCCCTCCTCGCGCCGCCTCGGCACGATCGAGCAGCAGGGCCACCGCGTCCGGGGCTACGCCGTTGGCGGGACCCGCCACGCTCATCGGTGGGATGCGCCAGACGAGCTCACCTTGCACACCCAGCGGCTCCCGGCTTGTTGCGAGAATCCGGACCCCGGGCCCGGCTCCGATCAGCCGCTGCACCAGCGGTTTGACGGCGCTCAGGTGAGCGTCGCACGTGTCCAGGACGAGCAGCAGGGTTCGCGTGGAAACGAAGTCGGCGATGGTGTCGAGTATCTGGCGTCCCGGCTCGGGTCGGACCCCGAGCGCTTCGGCGACCGACACGGCGATCAGGTACGGGTCGGTCACGGCGGCCAGATCGACGAACCACACTCCGTCCGCGGTCGTGGGGACCGCTTCGGTAGCGACCTCAAGCGCCAGCCGGGTCTTGCCGGCACCGCCCGGTCCGACCACGCTGACCAATCGGTGGCCAGCGACCAGTCTCCGCAGCTCCGACTTCTCGACCTGGCGGCCGATGAAGCTCGCGGCGGGCGTGGGGAGGTTGTGCGCGGCGGCCGCGAGCGTGCGCGGTCGCGGGAAACGGCGCTCGAGCCCGTCCGCGACCAACTGGAACAGTCGCTCCCGCCCGTCGAAACCGCGCAGTTGAAACAGGCCAAGGTCCAGCAGGGCGGCGTCCGGCGGCAGGTCGACGGCGAGCCGGGCCGTCGCGGCCGAGCACAGCACCTGTCCACCGTGGGCGGCGGAGGCGACCCGGGCGGCGCGGTGGACCTCGGGCGTGGCGTACTCCCCGGCGACGGGCTCAGCGAATCCTGAGTGCAGTCCCATCCGGACCCTGGGTTGTGCCTGCGGCTCGGGCCAGGCGTGTGCGGCTAAGGCACGCTGCGCCTCGGCGCAGGCCCGGATCGCGGCATTGGCATCAGGGAAGGCCGCGAAGACCGAATCACCCTCCGTGAACAGAGCAACACCGTCGCCCGCCCCTAGGGCATGGCGAAGTATCTGCCGGTGCTCCGCGAGCACCGGCCGGTACTGGGCGCCGAGCAACTGCGCCAACCGGGTCGATCCCTCAATGTCGGTTATGAGGAACGTCACCAGTCCGCTCGGCAGGTCCAGCGATGCCGACACGGGTGAACCTCCGCCCCCCTGGGAAGTCGGGACCATCCTGCCGTAACCCGGCGATCAAAGCCATCCTCGAAACGGCCTGGCGCTCACACTTCGCAAGGTCCACGGCACCTCAGCCTTGTTGCGGCTCGAACCCGGGCCAAATGGCCGCCGAAACATACTCGTCCGGCCCGTCGGCTGAGCCGTTCGGAGATACTCAACCCATGGCCCAGGGTGAGGAAGACGCGATGCCCCAGGTCCGACCAGCGGTCGACGCCACCGATGATGACGATGAAATAGACCTACGCCCGGCAGCCACCGAGCTCGGCACAGCCACCACGGTCGGGTTGCCAACGGTCGCCGCGTCGCCGGGGGTTTTCCCGCCGCTACCTCCGCCCCGACCGCGCTCGCGCCGGCACGGTCGCTGGGTCCTGCTCGGCGCCGTGCTGCTGGTCCTGGTACTCGCTGCCGGTGCTGTGGCGGGTCGAATCACCGCGCCACGCACGACGCTGGCGGTCGCACCGACCGCAGCCGGGTCCGTCGGCCTCACCCCGACCGGACCACCATTCGCCCCACCACCCGCATCCGTACCGGCCGTACCCGCTCGGCCGGCGGACGCACTGGCGCCGTGGGCCGGGCGGATCAGCGCCGCCGCGGACGTACCAGCCGTCGCCGTGCAGGCCTATGCCTATGCGCAACTGCTGATGGAGAACTCGAATCCGGCATGCCACCTTGGCTGGACGACGCTGGCCGGCATCGGCGAGGTCGCCTCGCATCACGGTCGGCTGGGCGGTTCCGTGCTCGATAGCAACGGCCGCACCACCCCACCTCTCGTGGGACCGGCGCTCGACGGCCGGGACGGTCGGCTGCTGGTGGCCGACACCGATGCGGGCGCGTTCGACGCCGATGCCACGTACGACCGAGCGATGGGGCCGATGCAGATACTGCCGGCCATGTGGCGCACCTTTGCCAGCGATGCCGACGACGACCAGATCCAGGATCCGTACGACATCGACGACTCGAGCGTGGCGGTCGCCCGCCTGCTGTGCTCGACCAACGCAGACCTCGCGCAGTTGACCGGATGGACGGCCGCCATCGCGAAGCTGCAGCCCGGCGAGGCGTTCGCGAGGGCCGTCTTCCAGGCCGCGGATAGCTACGGGCAACGTACACGCAACGTTGAGTGAGGCAAAAAAACCACAAAACTGACCGAACGACCGTGCGCCCATTGTCCAGGACGGGCCTACCCGGCAAGCTGGTCTGGTGAGGCTTCGGGAGTGGGATCCTGGCAACGCCCCGGCCGCCGAAATCGATGCTTGGCTGCGGGCACACAACGAGGTTCTCGCGGCCGATCTCCCCGGCGATCCTGCTTGGGGTGCCGATCGGTTGCGTGAGTACCTGACCGAGACGATGCCGAACGAACGGCGGCTGACCTGGTTGGCCGAGGACGACGACGGCACGGTGGTGGGATACGGACGGTTGCTCGTGCTGAGCGACCTCGGAGTGCTCGAGATGTTCGTGGTGCCACCCATGCGCGGCAAAGGCATCGGGCCGGCGCTGTTGAAGAAGGTGGCCGATCACGCGCTCACCGAACCCTTCAACTCGCTCGGAGTTGAGGTCGTTGCCGGCACACCGTCGGCTCAGTTCTACCAGAGCCAGGGATTCAACCATGTCTACACCGAGATGCGGAGCATCCTGTCTCTGCCCGACGTGGACTGGGACCACGTCGAGGAGATGGCGGCGGCGTTGGTGCACGGCTATCGGGTTGACGTCTACGCCGGCGACCTACCCGACGAGCTTCTGCCTTCCTACGCGGAGGCGAAGCAGGTCCGGCGTCTTGACCCGACCGGCGAGATGGACCTGCGGCCCAGCTCGTACGACACGGACCGGCTCCGCGCGAGCCTGCACTGCCTCAACGCCCGGGGCCTGCGGCCGTACATCGTGGTCGCTATGCACGAACGCACCGAAACGGTTGTCGGACTGACCGAGCTCGTGGTGCCGGCCCAACACCCGACGCGCGCCGACCAGTACGACACGGTGATCGTGCCGGCGCACAACAGCTACGGGCTGGCCCGGGCGATCAAGGCGCGCATGCTGCTCGAAATGCGGGTGGCCGAACCGCGGCTGCGCGAGGTGCAGACCTGGCACGCCACCGATCGCGAGCCACTGCAGCAGGTCAATAAGGAGCTGGGCTTCCAACAGGACCGGGAGTGGCGAGAGTACGAAGTGGACACTGCCAACCTGGCGGCCCGGCTGTAGATACTGGCGCCGAAGGTCTCGTGGATTCAGTCGCGGAGGAGGCGGGCGGCGTCGAGGGCCCAGTAGGTCAGGATCATCTGCGCGCCGGCGCGACGGATCGCGGTCAGGGTCTCCATGATGGCCCGTTCACGATCGAGCCAACCGTTGGCCGCGGCGGCCTCGACCATCGCGTACTCGCCGCTGACCTGATAGGCCGCGACCGGAATGTCCACTGTGGACCGTACCGCCGACACCACGTCCAGGTAGGGCAACGCCGGCTTCACCATGACGATGTCCGCGCCCTCGGCCACGTCCAGCGCGACCTCGCGCAGCGCCTCGCGGATGTTCGGCGGGTCCTGCTGGTACGTCTTGCGGTCGCCCTGAAGGGACGACTCCACCGCGTCCCGGAACGGGCCGTAGAACGCGGAGGCGTACTTGGCCGCGTAGGCCAGGATCGCGACGTCGAGGTGCCCGGCGGTGTCCAGGGCGCGGCGGATCGCGCCGACCTGGCCGTCCATCATCCCCGATGGGCCGACCACGTCGACGCCGGCCTCGGCCTGCACCACCGCCATCTCCGCGTACCGAGCAAGTGTGGCGTCGTTGTCCACACTGCCGTCGGCGGCCAGCACGCCGCAGTGCCCGTGCGAGGTGAACTCGTCGAGGCACAGGTCGCCCATGACCACAGTGGACTCGCCCGACCTCGGACGACCACATCGCGGATCGCGACATTGAGGATGCCGTCGGGATCGATCGCCGCCGGAGCCCGACCTCGTCGCGGTGCGCCGGAACGCCGAAGAGCATGATGCCGCCGACGCCGGCGTGGACCGCCTCGCGCGGCCGCCTTGCGCAGCGACTCGCGCGTGTGCTGGACGACGCCCGGCAGCGAGCGATCGGCCGGGGCTCGGTCAGCCCCTCCTTGACGAACATCGGCAGGATCAGTTCGGCCGGATGCGACCCGGGTCTCCGCCACCATCCGGCGCATCGCGGGGGTGGTACGCAGGCGGCGTGGGCGAACGATCGGGTACGACATCGGCGACTCCTCGATCACCGGAATCGCAGTGCTGTCGGCCCCTGTACCTTCGAGCCCCGGCGCTGCTTGGCCGGCATCGCGGCCAGCTTCTCGCGCAGTTCGACCGCGTAGGCGGCGAGCGCCTCGACCAGGTCCGGTACGGAGGAGTGCGGCGGCTGTACGTCGACCCGCAACCCGAACTCGGCCGCGGTGTCGGCCGTCTTCGGTCCGATCACGGCGACCACGGTCCGCGTGTGCGGCTTGCCGGCGATGCCGACCAGGTTGCGTACCGTCGACGACGACGTAAAGAGCACCGCGTCGAAGCCACCCGACTTGATAGCGTCCCGGATGTCGGCCGGCGGCGGCGCGGCCCGCACCGTCCGGTACGCGGTCACGTCGTCGACCTCCCAGCCACGCTCGAGCAGCCCGGCGGCAAGAGTCTCGGTCGCGATGTCCGCCCGCGGCAGCAGCACCCGCCCGACCGGGTCGAGGATCTCGTCATGGGGCGAGAACTCGGCCAGCAGGCCCTCGCTGGTCTGCTCGCCGGTCGGGAACCAACTCCGGCTGGATGCCGAAGGCCCGCACCGCCTCGGCCGTCGCCTCGCCGATGCACGCGATCTTGACGCCGCCAAAGTGACGGGCGTCGAGGCCGTGCTCGGCGAACTTCTCCCACACCGCCCGTACCGCGTTCACCGACGTGAAGATGGTCCAGGCATACCGGCCGTCGACCAGACCCTTGATGGCTCGCTCCATCTGAGCCGGGGTGCGTGGCGGCTCGACCGCGATCGTGGGCACCTCGCACGGCATCGCGCCATAGGCCCGCAACCGCTCGCTCATCGCGCCGGCCTGCTCCTTGGTCCGCGGTACGAGCACCTTCCAGCCGTAGAGCGGACGGTTCTCCCACCAGCCGAGCTTCTCCCGGTGCGCGAGGCCGTGGCCCAGGCTGAGCACCACTCGCCCGCTGAAGCCGAGCGCCGCCGCCACGAAACTGTCCACAGTGGAGGCGGTCGTGTACTGGGTCTCGCCCGTACCGTCACCGGTCACCGCGATAGGGGTGGTCCCGTCGAGTCCGGCCGCAAGCAGCCCATCACGGACGGCGGCCAGATCGCCGGCGTCGACCGTGATCGCGACAGCCCGCGCGCCGCGGCGGCGGCCAGTGCCTCGAAGTCGAGGCCATGAACATCGTCCACGTCCACTGTGGTCCGTATCCCGGTCAACGCGATCCCGGCGTACGTTGCCACGGCGGTGGGTCCACTGACGCCGGGTACGACCTCGAACGGCACGGCCGTCCGGGCCACAGCCTGGACCTCCTTGACCACGGCGTCGTGCTCGAAGGGATCACCCGCCACCAGGTGAACCGCGCGCAGGCCGGAGCGCGCCGCGGAGAGCAACACCTTGGCCACGTCGCCGGGCACTCCCTCGGCGGGGCTGAACTGGGTACGTCCGGTATCCTTGGCATCGTCGGCGCGGATCCACTCCAGAAGTGCCTCCGGCACGTCCCGGTCGTAGACGATGTGGTCGGCGGTCCGGACCGCGTCATGGGCGCGACGGGTCAGCAGTCCCGGGTCGCCGGGCCCGGCCCCGACGAAGCTGATCCGGCCGACGGTCTTTCGGGTTCGGGTCATTCACGGTCTCCCAGTACAAGTATCGGCGCCCTCGGCGAGGAGCTCGGCGGCCAGCCTCGAACCCACCTCGGCGGCGTCGGACAGCGTTCCGGCGCGACTCAACCGGACGGCACGCCCACCATCCAGGTTGAATACCGCACCGCGCAACAGATCTCGCTGCCTCCATCCACAGTGGACTGAACGACTGCGAGGCCGGCGACCGGCGCGCTACAGCCGGCCTCCAATGTGGCGAGCATGGCTCGCTCCGCGACTACCGCGGCGCGGCTGTGCTCGTCCTCGAGGCAGCTGAGCTGCTCCACGAGGCTGTGATCCCCCGCGCGGCACTCCACCGCCAGCGCACCCTGCGCGGGAGCGGAGAGCATCACCTCGGGGTCGAGAATCTCGGTGATCTCGCCAGCGCGACCGAGCCGGCGCAGGCCGGCGGCGGCCACGATCACCGCGTCCACGTCGCCCGTGGCGACCTTGCGCAAGCGAGTGTCCACATTGCCGCGCATCGCCACGCACACCAGCCCGCGGTCGAGCCCGTTCACCTGGGCGACCCGCCGCGGCGCCCCGGTGCCGATCCGAGCCCCGCGCGGGAGCGCCGTCGAGCACGGAACCGGCGCCGGCGACAAGCGCGTCGCGCGGATCGTCGCGGGTCGGCACCGCCGCGATGGTCAGGCCATCCGCCGGCGCTGTCGGCAGGTCCTTGTACGAGTGGACCGCGAAGTCAATCTCCTTGGCGTGCAACGCCTCTCGCAGCGCCGAGACGAAGACCCCGACACCGAGTTTCTGAACCGGGGCGGCCGAACGGTCGCCGTCTGTGATGATCTCCACCAGCTCGACCGGCTCGCCCAGGGTCGCCGTCAGCGCACGGCGACCGTCTGTGACTGCGCGATCGCCAAGGCGCTGCCGCGAGTACCGAGCCGCAGACGTCATGATTGCCGCTCGCTGTGATTCTGGCGCTCGACTTCTATGGCTCGGTCGAGGTTCGCCTCGATCCCCGGCACGGCGAGGTCGAATAGCTCACGCAGCACCGCCACGTACTGGTCGCCGTCGGCCGTCGCGGCGAGCTGGCGCACCCGGACGGTGGGCTGGTGCAGCAGCTGTTGCACCACCCGGTGCACGGCCTGCGCGAGGTCGGCGCGCTGCTCGTCGGTCAGATCCGGGCGCCGGTGCCACAGCCGGCGCAGTTCCGTGGCGACGACCTCGTCGGCCCGGGCCCGCAGCGCAGCGACGGTGGGAGCGACGTCGACGCTGCGCAGCCAGGTGAGGAAGGACTCCACCTCGTCCGCGATGATGACCTCGGCGGCGTCGCGGTCGGCGGCCGAAGGTGCGTCAAGAGTGGCCGCAGCGATGGTGCCAAGGTCGATCACGACAACGCCGGGCAGGTCGCCGACGTCGGCGCCGACGTCGCGAGGAACGGCCAGATCGAAGATCACCAGCGGTCGGCCGGCCCGGCTCGACACGGCGCTGGCGACGATGTCGGTCGTGAGAACCGGCTCGGCGGACGCGGTGGCGCAGACGACCAGGTCGACGCTCGCGAGGTGGTCGGCGAGAGCCGCGTAGTCGACCGCGGTGGCGCCGTGCGCCTCGGCGGCGCGGGTGGCTTTCACCGTACGACGGTTCGTCACGAACAACGGACCGGCGCCGGTGCGGGCGAGGGTGGCCAGCGAGAGGCCACCCATGGATCCGGCGCCGATGACGAGAGCCGACCGACCGAGGACCCCATCCGGCGCGAGACCGAGGGCGGCGCTGACCACGCTCTGCCCGGCTCGATCGATGCCGGTCTCGGTGTGCACCCGCTTGCCGACCCGAAGCGCCTGCTGCATGAGCTCATGCAGAAGCCGGCCCGTGGTGTCGTGCTCGGCGGCGACCTGGTACGCCTCGCGGAGTTGGCCGAGGATCTGCGCCTCCCCGACCACCATCGAGTCCAGTCCGGCGGCGACGCGCAACGCGTGTCGGACGGCATCGGCGTCGAAGTGGACGTACACGTGCGCCACCAGCACGCCGATGTCGACCCCGGCTCGCTCAGCGAGAACCGCACCGATGTCGGCCAATCCACCGTGGAATCCGGACACGGCCGCGTAGACCTCGACGCGGTTGCACGTGGAAAGAACGACGGCTTCGGAGACGTACGGCGTACCGACAAGCCGTTCCAGGAGTACGGCGGTCTGCTCCCGGGACACGGACAGCCGCTCGAGGAGTTCCACCGGAGCGTTGTGGTGCGACACACCGACGACGAGCAGGTTCACCGGGGCAGCACCTCCTCGGCCCAGCCCCGGGCGCCATTGGGACTCACGATCGCGCCGTTGACTCCGCCCGCAGCCGATGCCTTGCGCCGCTCGTGGAACGACAGGATCTGTAGCTCGACGGCGAGGTCGACCTTTCGCACGTCCACGCCGTCGGGCACCGTGAGGACGCAGGGCGCGAAGTTCAGGATGCTGGTCACGCCGGCCGCCACGAGTCGATCGGTCACAGCCTGCGCGGCGTGAACGGGTGTTGCGATAACGGCGATGTTGATCCGGTGATCGCGCACCACCGTTTCAATGTCGTCGATGTGGTCGACCACGAGCCCGCCGATCTTTTCACCTACCCGCGCGGGGTCAGCGTCGACCAGGGCGGCGAACCGGAATCCGCGGGATGCGAAGCCGCCATAGCCAGCCAGTGCGTGCCCGAGGTTGCCTACACCTACTAGGGCAACGGCGCGGCGCTCGGTCAGCCCGAGTACGGACTCGATCTGGTCGACGAGCACGACCACGTCGTAGCCGACGCCCCGGGTGCCGTAGGAACCGAGGTGCGACAGGTCCTTGCGCAGCTTCGCTGAGTTCACTCCCGCGGCGGCGGCCAGAGCCTCGCTGGAGACCGTCTCGTTGCCCGCCTCGGCGAAGTGATGCAGCGCCCGAAGGTACTCGGGTAGGCGCGCCACGGTCGCCTCTGGAAGATCAGGGAACTCCTCTGCCGGGCCGGTGGCCGTGTCCGCCGGCATGCCGGCACGCCCGTCGTCACGATTGGACGTTGGTAGCGACTCGGCGGGCTGCGTCCCGCGGGGCTGGGTCATGGTGCTCCGGGCCGGATGGGCGGTCTGTGTGGGCGGCCATTCTGGTCGGCCGGTCGATGCACGTATCCGTGCTCTGCCGAGGCTCACCGCTTGGGTCAGCCTAAGCGCTTGTGAAGTCGTGCACAAATCGCGATCTTGAGGAAGCGGTACGGCCGCCTACCCACCGTGGGTCGAATATCCTGTTTGTCGCATACAGACTACCCCGCCCGGCTCGCCCCGACCCACGGTCGTTCCCCACGGTTTCGGATCGACTACGCCAATTGGTCACCAACTGGGCGGTCTAAAACTCAAGAGTGCCCAGTTGGTGACCAACTGGGATGATCATGGGGCGACTTAGGGGGCACTTGGATCGGGCGCGGTGGGGCAGCCGTGAGCGGACTGCCACGCGGACACTTCGGCGACCGCCGACTTCGCCGTGCCGCTGCGCCAGGCGTCGAGGTACGGCCACGGCCAGATCACGCCGCGCCGGTTCCACCAGTCGCCGACCCGTCCGCACGGCGGCGAGATACCGAAGTGCAGGTGGCAGGCGCTCGACTTTCCGGTCGTACCGACAAGGCCGATCTGCTGGCCCGCCTCGACCCGGACGCCGGGCGCCATCGCGTCGAGGATGACCGAGAAGTGCGCGCCGTAGTAGCGGACCCCGTCGTCGCCGAGGATCGACATGAATCGCCCGCCCCGCCATGCGCCGTCGTCGGTGGTCGAGTTCCACCGGTCGACCCGGTTGACCTCGAGCACCACCCCGTCGGTGGCCGCGACCACGGGCGTGCCACACGGGGCCAGAATGTCGCTGGCTGGGTACTCGTCGTGCGTGTGTGCGTACTGCGCGTTGGACGACCGCACGGGAAAGACGTATCGCGGCGGCACCGGCGACACCGTCGGCGACGGGGAAACAGGAATTGACGGCGTCGATGCGACGGCCGTCGATGCCTGAGAGGGCGCCGTCCCCGGTGGCGATGCCGGGTGGGACATCAACTTCAGGCCGGCGATCGCGGCGACACCGAACATCACGACCACCGCCGCCACCGTGGCCAGGCGGGCTCGCGTGCTCACCGGTCGGCGATGTGAGCCAATCGCCGTGTCGGTAAGCACCGTCGCACGCTACCAGCCGTACCAGGGAAACAACTGCAGCTGCGTGTCCACGGTGGGGCTAGCCATACCAAGAAGAGGCCAGCCGGCAGTATGGGTGTGCACGCCGTACCCGCCTAGCGTCAAGGACATGACGACCATCACTGCCCAGCCCCCGCGTGCCCGAACCGGGCACGCAGAGCGTTTCCGAGCCGGCCCGCCTCGGCCTGCTGGCTCAGCTCGGCGTGGACTCCGCCTACGTGCTCGTCGGGTTCCCGCTCGGAATCATCGCCTTCGTTGTCATCATCACCGGGGTCTCGCTGGGCGGCGGGCTGCTCATCACACTGCTCGGCATCCCCGTACTCGTCGCGACCATCTTCGCCGCTCGCGGCCTGGCCGAGGTGGAGCGGATGCGCATGCTCTCGGTCTTGCGCCAGCGGCGAATCCGGGTGCGCTACCGCCAGGCACCACCGGACGGGGGCTGGTGGCGGCGGATGTTCACACCGCTGGGCGACGTGCAGTCCTGGCTGGACATGTTGCACGGTGTCGTGCGGATGCCGATCAATGTGGCGACGTTCTCGATCGTGGTCACGTGGTGGGCGACCGCCCTGGGCGGGCTCACCTACGTGTTCTATGGCTGGGCCATACCGCAGAGCCCCGACAACACGGAGCTGCCCGAGCTGCTGGGCTTCGGGGACACGCTGACCAACCGGATCAGCTTCTATCTCATCGTCGGCATCGTCTTCACCTTCACGTTGCCGTTCGTAGTTCGCGGGTGCGCCCTGGTCGAGGCATGGCTGGGCCGGGCCTTGCTCACCGGCGTCGCGGAACTGCGCGACCAGGTGGCCGGCCTGACTCGAGGACCGGGCCACCGCCCGGGCCCAAACCGCGGCCGCGGTCTCCGCCGAAGCGACCGCCCTGCGCCGGCTGGAGCGGGACATCCACGATGGACCGCAGCAGCGTCTGGTCCGGCTCGCGGTGGACCTCGGCCGCGCCAAGCAGCAGCTTGAGGCGGACCCGGACGCGGCCCGCCATACGGTTGACGAAGCGATCACACAGACCCGTGAGGCCCTTGACGAACTGCGCACCCTGTCCCGCGGTATCGCGCCACCGATCCTCACCGATCGCGGTTTGGCCGCGGCGGTCGCCGCGCTCGCGGCTCGGGCCACCGTCCCGGTGTCGCTCGACGTAGCCGAGCTCGACCGGCTGCCGGCCGTGGCCGAGCAGACCGCCTACTTCACCATCGCGGAGGCGTTGACCAACATCGCCAAGCACAGCGGCGCGACCCACGCCGTGGTTTCGGTGCAGTCCGCTACGGCGACCGGCTGAGCGTCACCGTCACCGACGACGGCCAGGGCGGCGCCCACGTTGCCAAGGGGCATGGCCTGGCTGGACTCGTCCGATCGGTTGCAGGCGGCGGTGGTGAGCTGTGGGTCAGCAGCCCGCCGGGTGGCCCGACCGAGCATCCGGGCGGAGCTGCCCTGCCGGCGGCGAGGCTACAGCGTGAGGCTCGTCCTCGCCGACGACGCGGTCCTGCTGCGGGAGGGGCTGGTACGGCTGCTGACCGAGCAGGGCCACGACGTCGTCGCGGTGGTCGGCGACGGGCCGTCCCTCGTTGCGGCCGCGGCCGAGCACCGGCCGGATGTGTCCATAGTGGACGTACGGATGCCGCCCACCCATACCGATGAAGGGCTGCGGGCGGCGGTCCAGATCCGGGCCGAGCGCCCGGGCGCGCCGGTGCTGGTGCTCTCCCAGTACGTCGAGGTCTCCTACGCCGACGACCTGCTCGCCGATCGCCGAGGCGCCGATCGGCTACCTACTCAAGGACCGGGTCGCCGACATCGCCGAGTTCCTCGAGGCGCTGGAGCGAGTCGCCGCCGGCGGAACGGTGCTCGACCCCGAGGTGGTGGCTCAGTTGCTTGTACGCCGTCGGGCCCACGACCCGCTCGAACAGCTCACCCCGCGCGAGCGAGAGGTGCTCACGCTGATGGCGGAGGGCCGCTCCAACACGGCTATCGCCCGCCACCTCGTGGTCAGCGAAGGAGCCGTGGAGAAGCACGTGGGCAACATCTTCACCAAGCTCGACCTTCCCCCGGACGAGGACGTCAACCGACGAGTGCTGGCGGTGCTTGCCTTCCTACGGACCTGACCCGTTTCGGATCCGCGGTAAGGAGGGCGTCCCTCTTATACGGAATCGGTAGTCAGGGCGTCCCTCGTTACATCGACGGCCAAGTTCACCGCCTCGACCAGCGTGGTCGCTACCGGGCGGCCGGTAGCGCGAAGGGTCGACTCGTGCGTGAAGCCACCGGCGTACAGTACGACCTCGGCACCCACCGCGTCGGCCGCGTCTGCGTCGTCGACGGAGTCTCCAATGAGGACACATTCGGCGCCCCGTAGTCCGAGCGTGTTCAGGTGTGCCCGTAGATGCGGAGCCTTCGATCCGCCGCCCAGCGCGTCCCGCAATCCGTCCACTCTGGATAGATGAGTGTTCAAGCCGCGGACTGCGACCGCCGGGACGAGCTCATCGTGGAAGAACATTGAGAGCAGGGACTGCGTGCCGGGCCAGGCCGCGATGGCGTCCATGGCGTCACCGACCAGGCCGGTGTGCGGAAGACCGCGGCGGTAGGCGTCGTGAAAGGCCCGGTCGAGCGCGGCGAACTCGCCCATCACCAACGTGCGCCCAACACGTGCTCGTAGTACGTCGGAGATCGGACGGCGGAAGTCGCTGGCGATGCTCCTCGGCCGTGACGGCGGTCCGCCGACGGTCGCCAATGAAGCGTTGGTCGCTGCCACGACCAGGGTGAGGTCGTCGAGCAGCGTGCCATTCCAGTCCCAGACGAGGTGTGCCAACGCCCGACCCTTTACGAGTTCGCCGAGCCGGCGGCCAGGTCCCGCAACAACCGGTCCTCCTCGACTCGCCAGTATCCGTGGGTCTTGCCGTCGAGCAGGATAACCGGCACCAGATCGGAGTACTCGTCCAACAACGCGGGGTCGGCGTCCACGTCACGCTCCTCCCACGTCACGCCGGCCCGCGTCCGCGACCCGCTCGACAGCCTCCTTCGCGACGTCGCACAGGTGGCAGTCGACCCGGGTGATGACCGTCACGCGGGCGGTCACCGGGCCGCCTGAAGGTTCGCTCGAAGGGTCGCCTTGCGGACCTTGCCGATCGCCGAGTGCGGCAGCTCCGCCACGAACTCGATCACCTTCGGACATTTGAAGCGGGCCAGATTGCGTTCGCAGTGTTCGCGGAGCTCCTCGTGGACACTGCCGCCGCCCTCGGCCGCGCACAACGTAGGCCGATCACCGCCTCGCCGGTGGTCGGGTCCGGCACCCCGAACACGGCGGCCTCGGCGATGGCCGGGTGCGCCGGTGAGCACCAGCTCGACCTCGTGCGGATAGACGTTGAAGCCACTGACCAGAATCAGTTCGCCGAGCCGGTCGACCAGGAAGAGGTCACCGTCGGCGTCGGCATAGGCGACGTCGCCGGTGGGCCACCAGCCGTCGGCGTCCGGACCACCGGCGCCGTCGGGCCAATAGCCCGCGAACAAGTTGGCGCCTCGAACGACGATCTCGCCCGGGATCGGTGCCCGGCACCCCGCCCGCGTCGTCGTCGAAGTCGTCCACCAAGTCACCGCGTGATCCGTCGCCGGTGACGGCGGCGATCTCGGCGCCGTCGGCGCCCGACAAGCTTCACCTCCACGCCTGGGATCGGTCGGCCGATCGACCGCGCCTTGGGTACCGGGCTGGCCAGCCCGGTGGCCACGCACCGGCGCGGTCTCGGTCAGGCCGTACCCCTCGAATATCGGGTGCCGGGTCGTCTCGAGGAACCGACGCGCCACGGCGGCATCCAGTGGCGCCGCGCCGCTGACCGCGACCCGGAGCGAGGCGAGGTGATCGCCGAGGTCGGGCTGGGACGACCAGGCGACGTACATCTGCGGTACGGCCGCGACCACACTCACCTGATGCCGCGCGATCACGTCGAGGGTTCGCGCCGGCTCGAACTGTTCGACGAGCACACCTCGGGCGCCGTGGTAGGCGACCGCGACCAGCCCGGCGTTCAGACCGAAGATATGAAACAGCGGCAGTGCGAGCAGCACGACGTCGTCCGGGTTGATGATCGGCGGGTCGACCGCGGCGACCTGACCCTGGTTGGCGAGGAGCGCCCGGTGGGTGAGCATCGCGCCCTTGGGAGAACCGGCGGTACCGGACGTGTAGAGCAGCACCGCGAGATCCTCGCCGGCGCCCGCTGCGGAGACCGGTGCCGCGGGCGAGGTCAGGTCCGCGAGTGGCCGAGCGACTGGGGCCGCTCGAGTCCAATGTGTAGATATATGAAAGGTCGGGCAGATCGGTACGGACCGTCGCCACAGCGTCGGCGACCGCGCCGACCGTGACCAGGACTGTCGCGCCCGAGTCGCTGAGGACATGCCGCAGCTCACGGGCGGTATAGCCGGGATTGACCGGAACCGCCACGAGCCCGGCCCGGAGTATCCCGAAGAAGATCTCGGCGAACGCCGGTACCTGCGGTAACGCCACCGCCACCCGGGCCGGGGCGCCGCGTGACGAGGCCAGATCCAACTCACGGAGCGCCGCGGCGACGGCGTCTACCCGCGCGTCGAGCTCACCCCATGTGAGCTGGGAAGACGCGCCGTTGCGAGACGTCGTGACCAGCGCAATCGCGTCCGCGTGATCAGATGCGGCACGCCGGACCGTGTCGGCGACATTGTCGGGCACACCTGAGTGTGGCACGTGCTCCGGCCTCAACCTGGCAGCGGATCGAGCCTTCGCGCGAACGAGCCTCGATCGCACATCGTGTGCGACTGCTGCGACTGGAGTTACCAAATACTTCCCGTCTGGCCGATGCAACTCTCCCTCCTGTGACGATGTCGCCCTTTATGCTCTGTTGGTCGACTCATCCGTTTTGGGTCTGATCAAACCCCTCACCCCGAGGAGGCCACTGTGCCGCTTATTCGACCTATTGACGCGATCCGGGGTTGCCGCCCACCCGAGTCCGAGCGGTGAGCGAGATCGACGTTCCGGGCGAAGGCGGCAGTCAGGTCACCGACGACCTGACCACGTCGACAATCCCCGGAGCGACCGAGCCCGACGGCAGCGGCTCGACCCGGGTCGGTGCCCCTCACGAGACTCGGCCAGAGCCCCGCAGCGACACTCGAAAGGACACTCGCAACGACGCCCCCGGCCGGCACGGACCGAGCCCCAACGGTCGCCCGATGCCGTGGCCCACGGGCCCGACTCGCCCGCTGCCCGTCCACCCGGGCCGATCGGACGGTACCCATCCCAGTCGACCCGATGCCGCCCTGGCCGAGCGCAGCGACCGGACCGAGCGCACGACGGTGGTGCATCGGCCGACGATCCCGGCCGCCCGCGAAGGCAACCACCGAGCTGCGGTCAACGCAGACTCCCGCGCAGGCGCCGGCGCCGGCCCAGTCCGAACGTGGCGCCTCGTGGCCGAGCCGACCCGCCCCCGATGACGCCGCGGCCGAGGTCTGGGCGTTGGTCGAAAAGGCACAGGGTGGTGATGGAGCCGCATTCGGGCAGATCTATGACCGTTACATGGACACCGTCTTCCGGTTTATCTACTTCCGCGTCGGCAGCCGCCCGCTCGCGGAGGATCTGACCGCGGACACATTCCTGCGGGCCCTCAAACGCATCGGCAGCTTCACCTGGCAGGGCCGTGATCTCGGCGCGTGGCTTGTCACCATCGCCCGCAACCTCGTCGCCGACCATTTCAAGTCGGGCCGATACCGGCTCGAGGTGCCAACCGGTGACTTGCTCGACGCCGACCGCGAGGACCGCGGCCCGGAGGGCAGCCCCGAACTGGCCGTGGTCGATCACATCACGAACGTCGCCCTGCTCGGCGCGGTGCGTCAGCTCAACCCGGAGCAGCAGGAGTGCATCGTGCTTCGATTCCTGCACGGGTTCTCCGTGGCCGAAACGGCGCAGGCGATGGGTAAGAATGAGGGTGCCATCAAGGCGCTGCAGTACCGAGCCGTACGTGCGCTGCACCGGCTGCTTCCCGACGGTTTCCAGCCGTGACCGCCGGTGCGGGCGCTAGCGCGCCCTGGGCAGTGCTTCCCTGGGCAGTGCTTCCCTGGGCAGTGCTTCCCTGGGCAGTGCTTGTTGTCACATTGACAGCCGAAGGCTCCCCACGGGCCGTCACCGGGTGTCGGCGCCGGCCGTTACTCGGTGCAACGGGCGACTGCTCTCGAGAGGAGGCGGCGCGATGACCGAACGACGCCAGGTCGAACGCTTTGCCGAACTCCTCGAGGAGGCCAGCGGCGGACGCCGGCACCACCGGCGCCTCGATATCGACACCGACCTCGCGCCCCTCGTCGAGACTGCGCACCAGGTCGTTACGCTCCCCCGTCCGAGGGCGAGCGAGGAATTCCGCGACGGGCTGCGGGCGATGCTCATGGCCGCCATCGAGCGAGAGGGAATCGGCGCCACCGCGGCGGCGAAGGCGGAACAGGCCGCCGCCCGAACGGCCATGGACGCGAAGACACAGTTCATACGGCAGGTGACGACGCCCGGCCCAGGCCGCACCCGCGCTGCCATCATCGCGGGAGTCGCGGCCGGCGCACTTGCCCTCTCGGGGGTGTCGCTGGCCAGTACCGACTCCGTGCCGGGCGACGCGCTGTACTCGGTGAAGCGCTCCAGCGAACAGGCTCAGCTGGTGCTCGCCGGCTCGGACGCCAACCGCGGTCGCCTGCAACTCGAGTTCGCCAAGAGCCGGCTGGTCGAGGCCCGCCAGGTCGACGGCGACGAGGTGGGCGGCGTACTCGAAACCATGGACGACGAGGTGACCGCCGGCGCGAGGATGCTGTTCATCACGGCCGTGCAGAACGGCGACGGGTCGGCGATCGACGCGGTGCTCGCATTCGCGAAGCAGCAGCGGGCCGAGCTGTCGCGATTGCTCGCCGACCGACCCCAGGCCGAGGCGTCAACGCGGGATTCGCTGGATCTGCTCGGTCAAGTCGAGAGTCGAGCCAATCTGCTCGCGGCGGCCCTGATTGGCAACTGTCCGGTGACCGCGTTCGACCAACTTGGCCCTAGCCCGGCCTGCGCCCCAGCCCACTAGGCTCAGACGCGAGTTGCCGCGCGTACGGCGCGGTTTCCTAGCGATGGATGCGGTGCGACGGGAGGCTGGCCCGGTGCGGGTGTCACGGCGCAGGACCAACGCAGACACGGGGCTGGGAGTCGGCTACGCGGTCGCCGAGCTGGAGGAAGCGCTGACGCCGCCGCCTGACCCGACCGCCGCTGGCTTCTTCGATGTGGACAACACGATGATGCAGGGCGCGTCGGTCTACTACCTGGCCCGCGGCCTGGCCGCACGCAAGTACTTCACCACCGGCGACCTACTCCGCTTCGGCGTCAAGCAGCTGCGCTTCCGCGTCCTCGCGGCCGAACACGGTGATGACGTGTCACACGCGCGTGAGCAGGCGCTCGCCTTCGTGGCGGGCAAGCCCGTCGATGAACTGCGCCGGTTGACCGAGGAGATCTTCGACGAACTCATGGCCGAACGCATCTGGTCGGGCACCCATGCTTTGGCCCGGATGCACATTGACGCCGGGCAGCGCGTGTGGCTGGTGACCGCGGCGCCCGTCGAGGTCGGCGCCGTCATCGCCGAGCGGTTGGGCCTGACCGGCGCGATCGGCACGGTCGCGGAGATCACCGACGGTGTCTACACAGGACGGTTGGTGGGCGGCCTGATGCACGGACCGGCGAAGGCCGCCGCCATCACCGACCTGGCCGAGCGGGAGGGACTGGACCTGGCGCGCTGTGCGGCGTACAGCGACTCCATTAACGACGTGCCGATGCTCTCCGCGGTCGGGCGAGCCGTGGCGGTCAATCCCGATTCGGCTCTCCGCCGTGCGGCGCGCGAACGAGGCTGGGAGATCCGGGACTTCCGGACCGGACGTCGGGCGGCCAAGGTTGCCGTCCCGACCGCGCTCGGAGCGGGAGTGCTGGCGGGCGCGGTAGCGGCGGCGGTCGCCCTCAACCGTCGGGGTGCGTTTCGAGCGCTGCGCCGGCACGGCTCGCTCGCCGGCGGCCGGCCCGTACGGCACGACTTCCACCACGCCGACTAGCCGAAGGGATCAGGCCGCTTCTCCAACAGGCCGTGGATGGCGTGCTGAATCGTCTCTCGAACCTGATCGGCCAAGTTGAATACGACGATCGGGTCATCGACCTCGTCGGCGTAGGGCGTGGTCTCGATCGGTTCGCCGAACTCGATCAGCCACTTGCTCGGCAGCGGCAGCATTCCTAGCGGACCCAACCACGGGAACAGCGGAGTGATCGGCAAGTACGGCAAACCGGCGATCTTCGCCAGTGGCTTGAAGTTACCGACGATCGGGTAGATCTCCTCGGCACCGATAATGGAGACCGGCACGATCGGAGCTCCCGTCCGGAGTGCAGCCGAGACGAACCCACCGCGACCGAACCGCTGCAACTTGTATCGGTCCTTGTACGGCTTACCGATCCCCTTGAAACCCTCCGGGAACACTCCGACGTACTCGCCGTTGCGCAGCAGCCGCTCGGCGTCCGTGTTACAGGCCAGCGTTGAACCTGTCTTACGGGCGAACTCCGACAGCACCGGAACGCGAAGCACCAGATCGGCCGCGAGAAGTCGCAGATGCCGGTGCAGTGGCGTCTCGTCATGCACCGCGATCGTCAGCATCAGCGCGTCGATCGGAATCGTTCCCGAGTGGTTGGCGACGACCAGAGCCGAGCGATCCTTGGGCAGATTCTCCACGCCGGTGCACTCGACCCGGAAGTAGTACCGGTACAACAGACGAAGGAGTGGATAGACGAGGCTATCCGTCAGCTCAGGGTCGAAGCCGAATTCGTCCACTTCGTACTGACCGGTGAGTCGGCGCCGGAGGAAGGCGAGTGCGTCGGCGACGCGATCGTCCCAGACATCCGGCGGCCGGCCCGACAAGGGGGCGACGGCCGTCGGCGGCTCGGGGACCGAGGTCCGCGCCGGGGTCGGCGCCCGCTTTGGATTGACGGCAGTCTTCGCCGTGGCGGGCTGCTTTGGCGCGCGTGTGGTCGCCGGCGTTGGACGTGCGGCCGATGAGCGGGATCGCGACCCTGCGGCCACCCGCCCGCCGTTGAGCGTCTGCGACTGATCGTCCCGATGCGACCCGGCGGCCCGCCGCCCGTTGACCCGGGCATCGGGGTGCGCGCCGTTGGCGCCCGCCGGCGGCGCCGCTGCGGCCGCGGTACGACCGCGCTGTGCCGTTCTCGGCGTGCGGGCGCCACGCGGGCTAGTCATGGACAGGCTCCCGTGCTCCCCGCCGCGGAGATGCAGCGGCGCGGACCGCCCGTATGCCGTCGAGCACCATCGCCTCAACCGCCGAGACGGCGTCGGGTCGCAACGCCGCGAATCCACCGGCGCGGTGCAGCCCGCGGCCATCGACGAAGTCCGCGAACGCGTCCGGCGTGCTCCGCGGGCGATAACCGAACTCTTCGTTGAGACGGCTCGTGTCCACCACCCGGCCATGCACGAAGAGCTCGAGCTGGTCGAGGCTGAAGTCCCCGATTCCGGACGCCTTGACGAAGCCGGCGAACGCCGACATGCCAGGCTCGATGACCGGCAGGCCGACGCGGCCCGCCCGTCGGATCGCCTGCGAGAGAAGGATGACACCGTCGCCGGCAACGTTGTACGTGCCCGTGTGGTTGTCCACCACCGCCCGTACGAGAAGCTCCAGCGCGTCGTCGACGTGGATGAACTGCAATCGTGGGTCACGGCCGAACACTGTTGGGACCAGCGGCAGGGCGAAGTACCGGGTGAGGGTGGTATCGGCGTACGGGCCGACGAGTGGCGCCAGCCGGAGCACGGTCGTCGTCACATCGCGTCGCCGCCGGGTGAAGCCCCGAACGTACCCCTCCACCTCAATGACGTCCTTCGCGAAGCCGCCGCGCGGGACGAGCGTTGGTGGCGTGGACTCGGTGAACACGGCCGGGTCGCGGAACGAGGCGCCGTAGGCGGCGGTCGAGGATCGGACGACGAGCTTCTGCAGCCGGGTGGCGGCCTGGCAGGCGGCGAGCAGCTGCATGGTGCCGATGATGTTGTGTTCCTTCATCGCCGGCCGGCCGGCCTTGCCTGGCGTGGACAGGATTCCCATGTGGGCCACCGCATCCACGTCGCCACTGGTGACTGCGGCCACGACGCCGCGCAGATCGCTGGTCACGATCTCGACGTCGTGAGCGGCCAGCAGCTCTTGCAACTCCGGCGACGGTGCGGCTGTGTCAAACCCCACGACTCTGGTCACCCGGGGGTGGGCCGCCAAGCGCGCAGCCAGGTGCGCCCCGACGTACCGGCTGACGCCGGTCACCAGGACGTTCACCTACGCCTCCCACCAGATCGCGAACCGCTTGGGGCGGCGAACACGCGGCCGGGCGGACGCCCCGGCCACGCCACTACTTGCCGAGACGGCGACGCTGGACTCGGGTCTTGCGCAGCAGCTTGCGGTGCTTCTTCTTGGCCATACGCTTGCGGCGCTTCTTGACCACGGAGCCCATACGGCTTGTCTCCTCGGGTAACGTTGCGGCACGGATCCGCTCTGGGCGGCGGGCGAGCGAAGCGAGCCGACCCAACGAGACGGAGTCCGATCGTCTGTGTGACCCCGATCGCTGCGGCGTGCCGGGCTGCGGTCCCTCGTGGTCGTGATACAGCCTAGACCATCGGAAAGCAACGCAAGGAACGGCACCTTCCTCACCCTAGAAGGTGCCCCTTCTCAGTCTCGCCGAAACCGTGTCAGGCGGTCTCAGCGAACGCGTCGCGCAGATATTCGTGCACGGCGTGCTCCGGCACCCGAAACGACCGGCCGACGCGTACGGCCGTCAGCTCACCGGTGTGGACCAACCGGTAGACGGTCATCTTGGACACCCGCATCAGCGTTGCCACCTCAGCCACCGTCAGGAACTTGACCTCTGCCAATCTGCCCCCGGTTTGCGCCGATCCAGCCATGGCTCATCCATCCCATCCCCGGTACGCGTTGCGCCCCGTTCGCCCGTACGCCCGTGTTACATGACAAAGGTACCGGTACCGAAGTGACCCGCGCGATACGTTGCGTAAAGTTGATCACGAATTGCAGGGCTGTCACCTGCGGTTATTACGTCTGCTGACTCATTCGGTGCGAAGTGCGACTACCGGGTCCAGCCGGCCAGCGCGTTGGGCGGGCACCACGCCGAAGATGATCCCGACGCCCGCCGAGACGCCGAAAGCGAGCGCGATCGACCACCAGGTGATCACCGCCGGTACGGGTGTCAACGCCGCGACGATCGTGGCTACGCCAGCGCCCAATGCGATACCGACCGCGCCGCCGATCGTGGTCAGCAGCACCGCCTCGAGCAGAAATTGAACCGCGATGTCGCGGGGACGTGCACCAACCGCCTTCCGCAAGCCGATCTCGCGCGTTCGCTCTCGGACCGAGACCAACATGATGTTGGACACGCCGACGCCGCCAACCAATAGTGAGATGCCGGCGATCGCGGCTAGCACGCCCGTGAGGATCCCGAGAATGTCGCCGAGCACGCCGAGGATCTGATCCTGCGTCACCGCGCTGAACTCGGTGTCCGGGTGTCGATCTCGAAGTAGTTTGACGATCTTGTCTCCGAGCTGGCCGAGTGCGTCTCGGTTCGGTGCTTTGACCGCCATCGCGTCCACTCGGTCGGTGTCGAAGACGCGCTGTGCGGTCGTGATCGGGATATGCACCTCATCGTCCCGGTCGACCCCAAGGCTCTGCCCGAGCGGCGCGAAGACACCGACCACCCGGAACCGGACACCGGCGATGGTGACCTGGGCGCCGACCGCCTCCCGCTCGCCAAAGAGCGCGGTGGCCACCCCGGCCCCGAGCACTGCCACCCGTCGACCAGTCTCCACATCGGACCGAGACAGGTATGTGCCACGCGCGAGGGAACGGACAAAGACCCGCGGAGTGGTCTCCAGCACCCCGACCACGCTCGTGAACTTCCCCCGATTGCCGGCTCGTACGGTTTCCCCCGACGACGTCGCCACGGCCACCAGACCGCGATCGCCGACCACACGGGTGACCGCGTCGACGTCCTCGAGACGTAGCCGGGACACCGTCGGCGCGGCGCCGAAATTGACCTGGCCCGGGACGATCAGCAACAGATTCGATCCAAGCCCCTCGACCTGCGTCTCGATGGTCTGCTTTGCTCCGGTGCCGATGGCGACCAAGATCACAACCGATGCCACCCCAACGACGACGCCGACCATCGTGAGGGCGCTGCGAAGCCGGCTCGCCCGCAACGCGTCGATCGCCACCCGCCACGCCTCGGCCACCCTCATGCGGTGTCACCGGCCGAGTCTGTGTTATCTGGGACCTTTCCGCTCTCGCCGGCGAAAACCGTGCCGGCTCGACCTACAAGGTCGGTGCTACCTGGGACCTTTCCGCTCTCGCCGGCGAAAACCGTGCCGGCTCGACCTACAAGGTCGGAGAGGATCAGGCCGTCGCGCATCGCGATCCGGCGCCGAGCTCGAGCGGCGATCGCGCTGTCATGGGTCACGACGGCCAGCGCCACGCCCCGTTCGGCGTTCAACTCCTCGAGCAGATCGAGCACCGACTCACCGGTACGGGTGTCGAGGTTCCCCGTGGGCTCGTCGGCGAGCAGGACCGACGGTCCGGTCACCAGAGCGCGAGCGATCGCCACCCGTTGTTGTTCTCCGCCCGAGAGCTGGTTCGGCCGATGCTGCAAGCGGTGGGCCAATCCCACGCTTTCCAGCATTTCCTCCGCCTGCCGCCGGCGCTGCGCCCGACGCAGGCCGCGATAGATCAGTGGCAGTGCGACGTTATCCCGGGCCGAGGTCCGGGCGAGCAGATGGAAGCTCTGAAATACGAAGCCGATGACCTCGTTTCGTAGTCGGGCCAGTTCCGCAGCGGAAAGCGTGGTGGCGTCACGACCACCCAACAACAGTCGACCCGACGTCGGTCGATCCAACCCGCCGAGCAGGTGCATCAGGGTGGACTTGCCGGAACCGGATGGACCAGTGATCGCGATGTACTCGCCTGGGTGAATCGTGAGGCTCACCCCGCGCAATGCCGGCACGCTGATGCCGTCCAGTTCGTAAGAGCGCACCGCGTCGACTACGGCGACCGGCGCGACCGGCGTGGTCACGACAGGTCCTGGCCCTCGGAGACCTTGTCGGTTCCGCTCACCACCACCCGGTCGCCCGGCTCAACCCCGCTTTGGATCTCGACGAGATCTTCGCCCTGAACTCCCACCCGTACCGCTTGACGAACCGCTCGACCGTCGCGCAACAGCCACACGGCCTCGCCACTGTCCACAGTGAACACCGCCGCCGCCGGGACCGCAACCGCGTCCACCGCAGTACGGACCCGTAGGTGGGCCACGGCACTCATTCCAGGACGCGGGGTTGGCCGCGGCTGTCCGTCCTGGAGCGGCTCGTTGGCCCGGAACGCGAGCCTGATCCGGTAGGCGACTCCGCCCCGTGTGGACGGTGTTGGCAACAGGTCGACCGTACCGACGGTCGCTTCGAAGCGCAGGCCCGGCGCGGCATCGAGTTCGACATCCGCGCCGATCCCTGGCGACACCAACAAAACGTCGGTCTCGTCGACCTCACCGACGAGTCCGATCTCGGAGACGTCGATGATGGTGACTACTGCGGTGCCGGCGCTGACCCGGTCACCCGGCGCGAGGATGTCGTCGACGCCGACAGTCTCGCCGCCCCCGCCCGCCGTGCTCGTCGCCGCGCCACCGGAGACGGACCCGATCAGGCTCGCCAACGGATCGCTCGTCACCCCGGCGGCTGGGCGGGCGAACTGCACGACTCCGGCGATGGGGGCACGAAGGGTAAGAGCATCCACAGTGGACTGAGCAAGGTTCACCGCCGACTGCGCCTGCGCCCGTTGGGCCGCGCCGAGGGCCGCGACGGCATCACCGATGCCCGCGATGCCCTGCTGCACCTGCCGCTGCAACGAGCGCGACGTCGCCGCGGCGGTCTGGTAGTGCGCCTCGGCCGCGTCGACCTGGGCCAGCAGCGCCGTGCGCACCTGCTCGTCGGCGACCTTCGCGGCCGCGGCCCGGGCGGCCGAGAAGGCGTCGGCCGCGGCGGCGTCGAGTCCATCCTGGACGCCGGAGAGACTGATCCCGCTGAAGCCGCCCCTCACTCGGCCGGCTGCGGACAGTGCCGACTTGGCCTGGGCTAGCCGCTGCTGGGCGGCCGGCGAGTCGACCACCGCGAGGACCTGGTCCTTGGCCACGGTCTGGCCCGGCTCGACGGTCAGGCTCGCGAGCGTGCCGTCGGCGGGAGCCGTCAGTGTGGCCAAGGCCCGGGCCGTCACCGAGGCGGGCACATCGACCACCTCGGTGACGGTCGCGCGTTGAACATCGGCGATGGTGATGCCATCGCGGGAAGGCTGGCAGGCCGCGGCGGTCAGGCTGAATGCGCCGACGGACAGCGCGACCAGAGCAAGGGGGGCACGTCGCACCGGCGGAGCATACGCCGGTCAGCCAACGGCGCTGCGAATGTACTGTGCGCAGTCCGCCTTCACGGTGGACCACGCCTTTCCGAGCGCCTGGGAGGCCGCGGCTTCGAGCGTCATATCGTCGTGCACGACCTTGCCCCAGAAGTCGAGCATCTTGTCCGGGCCGTAGACGTCCGAGATGCGCCGCACCGCCAGAAACGCCACTCCGTACCGACCCGCCGCCTCGTCCGTCGAGGCGTTGTACGTCGGCGGCCGCACCACTGGATCGCCGTCCCAGCGTCCGCGGACGAATGTCTGCGTCGGCTCGAGTGCGTCGTACTGGGTGAGCGGCTTACCGATCATCGTCGCGTAGTCCGCGACGCCTTCCACCAACCACCAGGTACTGGCGGTGATGTTGTGCGGTCGGCCGCCCATCGTCGCCACGTGGGTCAGCTCATGAGTCAGTAGCGACTGGAGCGCGAGCCTGGGTGTGGCCGGACTGTTGATCACAACCTCGTTGTTGGTCTCCTTGACGAACACCCCGCCGGCCCAGGCGGGCTGTTCGTAGGAGTACCAGGAGCTCCAGTCGGACGCGCCGGCGAGGAAGATGACGTAACGGCTCGGTGGCGGGTCCCACTTCGCGAGAGTGTCCGCGACCTTTGCGGCCTTGTCGGCGGCGGCGACGGCGTCCTGCAGCCGGTAGTTGTTACGTTTGGCGGCGGCTACGACGACCCGGGTGCCCTTGGCGGCCACGAGTTCGGTGGTCTCCCATGGGCGCGGTCCGACCTCGCGAGCGGTGGCGGGATTGAGCACCGTCAGCTGCAGGCGGTCGTCGCGGAACTCCCACTCACTGGTGACGACGACATTGTTGACGCGACAGGTCGGGTCGCCGAAGCAGTACGAGATCTTGATGTCGGCTCGCCAGGCCTTCTCGCCGATGGACCTCGGCGTCGCGGTGATCTCCTGAATCCATTGACCGATGCCCATGTCTCGCAAGACCGTAAACCGGCGCTCGAGGTCGGCCAGAAGCCGGTCGTTGTCGTGGTCGGCCGCGAAGAGGTAGCGGTCCTGGTCGCCGGCGACGAGCGCGGCGGCTTGATCCTTGACCGATTCGTCAACTGCCGCACGGGCCCATTCGTTCCAATCGGAAGCCGAGGCGTCCACGGGCGGCGGAGCCGCGAGCGCCAGTCCGGCTGGGTGCCAGGTGACCTGACGGCGGTCCGCTCCGGCCACATCGACGAGGCTGACGATCGCGCCGACCGTTCCGAAGACGACGATGACCAGGATGCAGGCGATGGCAACGGTCCAGCGCCAGGGGCTGTGCACAGCCGTCGGCTTCATGGACGGCGCCGGCCAGTGGTAGATCGGCTGCGGGTAGCCATATGGGGTTGGCTGGCCCGGCACGTAGTACGCCGGCGCCGGTGGCTGGGGTACGGCGGTGGGCGGCCGGATCTGGCCTGGAGGCACGGATGTGGGCGGGGGCTGCGGCGCTCCGGTGGTGCCCACCGTCCCGGGGCTGGTCCAGCCAGGACCGGGGTCGCCGCTCGTCACGGGCGGAACTCTACGCGACGCGCCGACCGTAAGCCGTTACCAGCAAGGTCGAGCGTCGTCACTTGCGAGACGCGAGCGCGCGTGCGAAGAACGTCACATTAGCAGGGCGCTCGGCCAGGCGTCGCATCAAGTAGCCGTACCACTCCGTTCCGTAGGGCACATAGACGCGCATCGTATAGCCAGCCTCGGCCAGCCTGGTCTGCTCATTGGGGCGGATCCCGTACAACATCTGGAACTCGAACGTGTCCGGCGACCGGTCGAACCACTTGGCCCGGTCCTCGCCGATCGCCACCAGCCGAGGGTCGTGGGTCGCCAGCATCGGGTAGCCCTCGCCGGACATGAGGATGTTCAGGCATCGCACGTAGGCCTTGTCGACGTCCACGCGGGACTGGAACGCGACCGTCTCGGGCTCCCGGTACGCGCCCTTACACAACCGGACCCGTGAGCCAGGGCCGGCGAGTTCGCGGCAGTCTCCCTCCGTGCGGCGCAGGTACGCCTGCAGCACCGCCCCCGTGGTCGGAAAGTCCACCCGGAGCCGGCTCAGAATGTCCAGGGTGGAGTCGGTGGTCGAGTGGTCCTCCGCGTCCAGGGTCACCGTGGTGCCAGCCTCCGACGCCGCAGCGCAGATCGCCCGGGCGTGGTTGCAGGCGAGCTTCTCGTCGAACCTCTGGCCGAGCGCGGAGAGCTTGAGGCTCACCTCGGCCGCTGGTGTCAGCTCCGCGTCTGACAACGCGGTGAGCAGCCGGACGTACTCGTCGCGGGTCGACTCCGCCTGCTCCGGAGTCAACGTGTCCTCACCCAGGTGGTCCAGGGTGATGGCCAGACCCGACCCGGCCAGCTCACGACAGGCGCGCAACGCGTCGTCGGTGCCTGTGCCGGCGACGAAGCGCCGCACCACCTCCCGGGTCACCGGGGCCGTCTCGACAAACCGCTCGACCCGGGGTGACCGGGCGGCGGCAAGAATGACCGATCGGAGCATGAGCTGAGCGTAGATGTCGCACCTCCGAGTCGCGTGGCTGGTCGCGCTCAAAAACACCTAGCCGTAACTCGCCGCGTACACGTGTTCCGACTACCTTGGACGCGTGAACTTCGACGAATACGCGCGGACCGCGGTCGATCTTGTGAACGCACGGATCGAAACGCTGGAGCAGGTGCGTGTGTTCTACGGTGCCGACAGTTGGCAGGCCGCCGAAGCGACCGAGAAGGATGTCGCCATCCTGCGTCGCGGCGCCAAACGCCTCCGAGAGGTGTTCGAGCACGGCTCCGCCGGCGAGAACCAGCAGGCGGTTATCGCTCTGAACGCACTGCTCGAGGCACACCCGGTCCAGCCCCGGATCTCATACCACACCAGCGATGACTGGCACATGCACGTCACCAGCCGCGGCTCGTCGGTCGGCGCCGAGCACATGGCCGGCGCCGTCTGGGGGCTCGCGGTCTGGCTGTGCGAGTACGGCAGTGCTCGGTTCGGCGTCTGCGCCGACGAACGCTGCGGCAACGTCTACCTCGATACGTCATCCAACTGCTGCCGCCGGTTCTGCTCCGAGCGCTGCGCCACCCGCTCGCACGTGGCGGCCCATCGGGCCCGCAAGAAGGCCGTGATCGACGAGCCGGAGCCGCTGGTTCCGGCGCTCTGACTCCGACACCTACCGCGCGGCCGGGGCCGGCGCGGCAAGGTGCGCCCGGGCGAAGGCCAGTGACGCCTCGAGATCGTCCTGCCTCGCCTGCCGGGAGCCGGCCCGGCGGGTCGACACTTCGACCGCGACGGAGCCGGTGAAGCCCCGGCCGGGCAGCGACGTCAACAGCTCCGCGCACGGTTGCGATCCGCGGCCGGGCACAAGGTGCTCGTCGCGGCCCTCGCCGGTGCCATCGCCGAGATGGACATGCTTCATCGCCGCACCCATCGTGTCGGCCATCGCGAGCGCATCGGTACGAGCGGCGGCACAGTGTGACAGATCCAAGGTGTACGCGTCGAAGCCGAATTTGCTTGGATCCCACCCGGGCAGGTAGGGCACGAACTCGCGCCCCCGCACCCGCACCGGGTACATGTTCTCGACCGCGAACGCGATCTCGGGAAACTCCTTGCTCAGGGCTCGAAGCCCGGACCCGAATGTGGTTGCGTACTCGCGCTGCCACGCGAACGGGGGGTGCAGGACCACGGTCGTGGCTCCCATCTCGGTCGCAAGAACGGCCGACCGGCGGAGCTTCTCCCACGGATCCGTGCTCCACACCCGCATCGTGATGAGCAGACAGGGCGCATGCACCGAATTGACCCGCACGCCGTAGTGATCGGCGAGCACCTTCAGCGCCGCGACATCCTGACTCACCGGATCGGTCCAGACCATCACCTCGAGGCCGTCGTAACCGAGGGTCGCCGCCATCTCGAACGCGGCCGAGGTCGGCTCCGGAAACACCGACGACGTGGATAAGAGAACCGGGATGTGCGGGGACGTCACGCCGCCAGGGTAGTCTGCACTTAGAACCGTGCCACGTGGAAGCCTCGCTCGCTCACAGACTCGCTCCGCTCGCCCGATGCGCTCGCGGGCCTAGCCCGGTCAGGCGGTCGCGAAGCTGTCCAGCCGGTGCAAGATCACACCTTCGCGAAGCGCCCACGGGCAGATGTCGACCTGCTCGACGCCGAGCCGCCGCATCGTCGCGTCGGCGATCACGGCACCGGCGAGAAGCTGATGCGCCCGGGCCGCGCTCACGCCATCCATCTCCGCCAGAGCAGCCGAGGCCATGCGCTGGATAAACCCGAGAACTTGATGGACTCCGGTGATGGTCAACGAGCGCGGGGCGCGGAAGCCCGCACTGGACGGAGCCGCACCAGCCAGTCGAGCCAAGGTGCGAAACGTCTTCGACGTCGCGGCGGCGCGGTCCCAATCACCGATGTCAGTGGACTCAAGCTGTCGCTGCACGAACGCCCGCAGATCGTCCACCTCGACCTGGGGCGGCGGGTCGGCCGAGAGTCGCTCACGCGTGAGGCGACCGGCGCCCAGTGGCAGCGACAGCGCCAGGGACGGCTCTTCGTCGACGCCGGCCGCGATCTCCAGCGAGCCCCCGCCGATGTCGAGCACGAGCAGCCGTCCAGCCGACCAACCAAACCAGCGGCGCACCGCCAGAAAGGTCATCCGCGCCTCATCACGGCCGTTGAGCACCTCGAGCTCGACGCCGGTCTCCTCGCGCACCCGCGCCAGCACCTTGCTCGAGTTGGTCGCGTCACGCACCGCCGACGTGGCGAAGGCCAGCATGTCGTCGGCCTCGTGTTGTTGCGCCGCCTGGCGCGCCGATGCCACGGCCTTGACCAGTTCGTCCGCGGCGTCGTCGGCGAGCCTTCCGTCGAGGCGGATGCGTTCGGCGAGGCGCAGCACGGTTTTCTCGGAGTACGCGGGCCACGGGTGAGCTCCTCGATGCGCCTCCAGCACGAGCAGGTGCACCGTGTTCGAGCCGACGTCAAGGACACCAAGCCGCATACCTGCGAGCCTACGGCGCACAGTGAGCACATGGTCGCGCCACGCGCTGCGCCGCCTCGCACCGGGCTCGGGGTGGCCGGCGTAGTCTTGCGCGATGAGCAGCCGCCGGGCCCTTCATCGCGCCGAGGTACCCACGCCGGTACAGATCACACTCGACACCGGTGCCGCGGAACACGATGGTGCGGACGGCAGTCCACGCAGTCACGAGGTGGGCTTGGACTTTCCCCGGGAGTGGCTGGAGTTCACCGATCCAGCCAACCCGGATCACGTCATTCGCGCGGACATGACCTGGCTGCTGTCCCGGTGGACCTGCATTTTTGGCCGCGGCTGCCACGGCATCGTCGAGGGCCGCGCCGCCGACGGCTGCTGCTCGCACGGCGCATTCTTCACCGACGATGACGATGAGAAGCGGGTGCGCGCGGCTGCTCGGCTACTCACACCCGAGACGTGGCAGCACTACCGTCGCGGTTTCAAGAACTACACCGAGATGGACACCATCGACGGCAGCACGCCAGCGCGGCGGACGGCGACCCGACCGGACGGTCCCTGCGTGTTCCTCAACGATCCCGACTTCGCCGCGGGTGGCGGGTGCGCGCTGCACGCTCAGGCGCTGCGCGATGGCCGGCATCCCTTGGAGTACAAGCCCGACGTGTGCTGGCAACTGCCGGTACGGCGGGATCAGGAATGGACGAAGCGGGTGGACGGCTCGAAAATCCTGCTCACCGTGCTCGCCGAGTTCGACCGACGGGGCTGGGGTGAGGGTGGACACGACCTGCATTGGTGGTGCACCTCGTCCCCGGAAGCACACGTCGGTGGCGAGCCAATGTACCGGTCGTATGGTCCTGAGCTCATCGCTCTGATCGGCGAGAAGGCCTACGACAAGCTGGTCGAGCTGTGCGCGGCCCGGGAGAAGTCGGGTCTCATCGCGATCCACCCCGCCACGGCCGCCGCCTCATCGACCACCTGAGTTGACCGTCCACTGAGGACCGTCCACAAAGCACACCGCCCGCCGTGCCCTCGTGGGCTCGGCGGGCGGGTGTCTAGGACTGGCCGCGCGAGGATCAGGATGTCGCCGCGTAGCCGCGAGTGGCGATCCAGTTGGCCATCTGGCCGAGCGGAACCTGGTACTCGTTGCTGCCGAGCCGGTCGGCCGGGTCCGTGACGGAAATCTTCTGTCCGTCCTCGGTGTAACCGGTAATGGTCAGGTAGTGGCCGCCTCCGTAGGAGTGGATCTCGCCGATGGTGTCGGAGACCGTACCAGCGATGTTGGCCACGACTGGGTCGCCGTGGTTGATCGACGTGACGACATCGAGCCGAAGGCGCTCGGTCTGCTCAGGAGTGGCCTGGCCACCGGACATCTCGACCGAGTGGTACCCGCCACCGAGGTTGTAGTTCAGCACCCGAGTCACATCAAAGATCGAGTTCGTGCCGGACGCCGTCGTGTGGAGATCGTTGGCGATGTCTTCGAAGTTGGGAATGTGGCCGTGGGCGCTCAACGCGATCCGCGTCGCCGCGGGTCCGCAGTAGTAGCCGTTGGGCTGGAGGGTTGCGTGGTAACCCACCACCTTGTTCGCGCCGGGACCGCTCGAGGACGTGTCAGCGGCGAAGGCCGCGGTAGGCGACAGGGCGATCGCGCCAGCGACGCCGAGAGCGCCCAAGCCGAGAAGAGCCGACTTGGTGACGAACTTGGGGGTACGCAATTGAATCGGCTCCTTTGCCGGTTGGGGGAGAGCGCGGGCTGGGGGGCCAGCCCGCGTTGAGCCCTCCGGGGGTTGGAGAACTCCCGCACGGGGGACCTGCGCGGTCATACGGGAGAGACAACCGTACGGACTTATCCGATAATTTCAGGTCGTGTCGGTCATCACAAGACGTAGACATGTCTCTATACTCTTCGTAGTTGTATGACTACTAAACGTGTTCACCATGTCACCTGACCAGGTGAAACGCTCTCGTCGACCGGGCCGAGTGCACCTACACACTGTGATCTCGTCAGCCCCGACGCGACAGAGGACAAGCCCGGCACGGGCTTGTCCCCTGTGGTGCGTCGGTTCTGTGGTGCGTCGGTTCTGTGGTGCGTCGGTTCTTTGGTAGGTCGGTTCTGTGGTGCGTCGGTTCTGTGGTAGGTCGTTGGAAGCTGTCAGGCGGCGTAGCCCCGGCTGGCGATCCAGTTGGCCATCTGGTCGGCGGGCAGCTGGTACTCGTTGCTGCCAACGCGGTCGGCCGGGTCAGTGATGGTCAGCAGGCGGCCCTGCTCCGTGTAGCCGGTGATGGTCAGGTAGTGGCCGCCCTCGTAAGAATGACGCTCACCGGCGGTGTCGGACACGGTGCCGGCGATGTTGGCGACGACCGGGTTGCCGCGGTTCACAGCGCCGATCACGTCGCTCACGAGCTGGTCGGTCTGCGCTCCCGCCGTCGCCTTGTCCTTCATCTCGACGGCGTGGTAGCCGCCACCGAGGTTGTAGTTCAAAACTCGCGCGATGTCGTTGATCGAGTTCGTGCCGGACGTCGTGGTGTGCAGGTCATTGGCGAGGTCGTCAAAGCTCGGCGCGTGACCGTGTGCGCTCAGCGCGATCCGGGTCGCGGCCGGGCCGCAGTAGTAGCCGTTGGGCTGGAGTGCGCCCTCGTAGTTGGCCACCTTCTGCGCGGCGGGAGTCGGCGGGGCCTCGGCGGCGTGGGCCGCGGTCGGGCTCAGGGCGATTGCCCCGGCGGCACCGACGGCGGCGAAGCCGAGCAGCGCGGTCTTCGCGGTACGGGTGCGGGTGAGCGCGGACAGCAAGGTCTTGGGGGTACGCACAGTTCGGCTCCTTTGCCGGTCTGGGGGGAAACGCGGGCTGGGGGGCCAACCCGCGTTCGAGCCCTCCGGGGGGAGAACTCTCGCGTCAGGGGATCCTGCGCGGTCGTACGGGGGGCATAACCGCGCCGATCAACGGGGGCATTTCAGCTCGTATCGGATCGTGTCGGGCACCACAAGACGTCGATGAACTTCTATACTCTCCGTGCCTGACTGACTACGAAGTGTTACAGCTGACTGCGTCGCGGTCGGTGCCAGAACCTCTTGATCACCGTGCGTGGCGGGTGCGTTGATCACCGTGCGTGGTGGGTACGTTGATCACCGTGCCTGGTGGGTGCCTTGATCACCGTCTGGGGCGGACGTGAGTGGTTGACCGTGTGCCACAGGGGCCGTTGATCACCGTGTGCGGCGACGTCGGGCGCGCACGCGTGGCCCCCATGGGACCCGCGCCCGGTGACGTTCACTGAACGTCACCGGGCGCACCACCCTCCCAATTCCGTGGCGAGTCGCAACACGGCGATCAACGAGACACCGACATCGAGCGACCGGCCGAGCGGGCAACGGGCCGCGGCCGAGCGGGCAACCGGCCGCGGACTACGGGCCGCGGCCGAGCGGGCAACCGGCCGCGGGCAGCGGGCCGCCAGAAAGGGCTATAAGGGCCTGAACGGACCGTAAAGGACAGAGGGGACAGGCAGGGACGTCAGGGCTCGAACTTGTAGCCGAGGCCACGCACGGTAACGATGAAGCGCGGGTTGGAGGGCTCCGGTTCGATCTTTGATCGGAGGCGCTTCACGTGTACGTCCAGTGTCTTTGTGTCACCCACGTAATCCGCGCCCCATACCCGGTCGATGAGCTGCCCACGCGTCAGCACCCGGCCCGCGTTGCGGAGCAGGAGCTCAAGCAGCTCGAACTCCTTGAGCGGTAATGCCACCGAGTCACCGGACACCGTGACGACGTGCCGTTCCACGTCCATGCGCACGGGCCCCGCGGCCAGCGTCTGGGTTGAGGTTTCGGTCACCTCGGGAGAGTTACGGCGCAGCACGGCTCGCACGCGCGCCACCAACTCCCGGGGCGAATAGGGCTTGGTGATGTAGTCGTCGGCGCCGATCTCCAGCCCGACCACTTTGTCGATTTCACTGTCCCGTGCGGTCACCATGATGATCGGAACCGCCGACTTCTGCCGCAGTTGCCGGCACACCTCGGTGCCCGACATCTCCGGCAGCATGAGGTCGAGGAGCACGATGTCGGCGCCATTGCGGTCGAACTCGGTCAGGGCATGGGTCCCCGTCTCCGCCACGGCGACTTCAAATCCCTCCTTCCGGAGCATGTAGGACAGCGCATCGGAGAACGACTCTTCATCCTCGACGACTAGAACCCGCGCCACGACGACCTCGCTCCTTGCGCTCGCACGAACCGCCTACAGAACATCGGAACCCTCAGAGTCGATCTCAACTCCCGGCGGAAGCGGAAGGGCGGCGTCCGGCGGACGGGCCGGCAACCGCAGGATGAACGTCGAACCCACGCCGACGGTCGACTCGACGTCGACCCGACCGCCGTGGTTGACCGCGATGTGCTTCACGATGGCGAGGCCGAGACCGGTGCCACCGGTATCGCGTGACCGCGCCTGGTCGGTCCGGTAGAACCGCTCAAAGATCCGATCGAGGTCCTGCGGCGGAATTCCGATGCCCTGGTCGACCACGGCGATGTCGACCATGTCGCCGACGACGGTGGCCTCGATGGAAACCTTTGTGTCATCGGCGCTGTACGTGATCGCGTTCTCGGCCAGGTTCGCCACCGCCGTCACGAGCTGACCTTCATTGCCGTAGACGGTCAGGCCTCGCGCTCCGGCGAAGGTCAGATCGATGCTCTTCGCCGCCGCGCCCGTGCGGGTACGGTCGACCACCTCGCTGACGATGCGATCGACGGACACAGGCATCGGCGTGGGCAGCGGATCAGCGCCCTGCAGCCGTGACAGCTCGAGCAACTCCTTCACCAGCCGGGCCAACCGCTGGGATTCGTGGTGGATTCGCTCGGCGAACCGCCGAGACGCCTCCGGATCGTCGGCCGCCTCCAGCAGGGTCTCCGCGAGCAACGCGAGGGCACCGACCGGCGTTTTGAGCTCGTGGCTCACGTTCGCCACGAAGTCGCGGCGCACGCGGGCCACCCGGTGCGCCTCCGTGACGTCGGACGCCTCGATGGCCACGTGGCCGGGTTCGTATTCGGCACCGGTGAGCGCGGTCACCCGTACATGTACACCAAGGGGCTCGCCGGCGAGCTGCCGTCCCGTCCCGCGCGGCAGATCAAGCTCGACCTCGCGCCGCACGCCGCTGCGGCGGACCTGGCCGGCAAGCGTACGAATTACAGGGTGAACCTGGTCGCCGCTGCGGATGAGTCCAAGGTCGACAGCGGCCGGGTTGGCCACCACAGGGCGATCGGCGGCGTCGAGCACCAGCACACCGACCCGCAGGGCGTCCAGCGCCTCGGCGGCAATCCGCTCCGGCGTCCGGTCGGGTCGGCGGGTCCAGCTCTTCGCCCACTCCACGCCGCCGATGGTAGGCGGCACGTTAACCACGCCACGCCACCGAGGTGGACAAACTGGGAGCTTGTCGTCTGATGTTCATTTCTGAGCATGCCTGGGTTCACTTGAGTTCACTGAGGTGAACTCGGGGTGCACATAGGGTTGTGGCGCTCTGAAGGGTGGGTTGGATGCGTGCCGAGTACCAGGCCGAACTCGAGGATGTGAGCCGGATCCTCGTGGCGATGGCCGACGCCGTGCGGGATGCCATGAGCCAAGCAACCGCGTCCCTTCTGGGCGCCGACCGTGACCTCGCCGAGAAGGTGATCGAGAGCGACGCCGTGGTCAATGAACACCACGCCCGCGTCGAGGAGCGCGTGTACGGGCTGCTGGCCCGCCAGGCGCCGGTCGCGTCCGACCTTCGGCTGCTGTTCACCGCGCTGCACATCGCGGCTGACCTCGAGCGAATGGGTGACCTGGCCAAACACGTCGCCAAGGTGGGCCTGCGACGCAGCCCGTTCCCGGCCGTACCGGAGAGCTTGGTCAGTGTGATCCAGGACATGGCCGCCGTGGCCGACCGCATCGCCGGCAAGATCAGTTCGATCCTCGCGACCCCAGATGCCGTGGACGCGGCGACGCTCGGTCTCGACGACGACGAGATGGATCGCCTCAACGAGGGGCTATTCGTGATCCTTCTGGGGGCGGCCTGGCTGGACGGGGTCGAATCGGCGATTGACGGAGCCATGCTCGGCCGCTTCTATGAGCGCTACGCCGATCACGCGGTCAACGCGGGCCGGCGGATGTACTTCTTGGTCACGGGCGTACCGCTGCGATGAGGGAGGGCTGATGCGCGAGGAGTTCCACGCGGAGCTGGCCGATGTGAGTGGGCTGCTCGTGGCCATGGCTGACGAGGTACGCAGTGCGATGAAGCGAGCCACGAACGCCCTGCTCAACGCCGACGCCGGGGTCGCCGAAGGGGTTGTCGCCGGCGACACCGTGGTGAACCAGCTGCATAAGGAGGTCGAGGAGAAGGTCTACGCCTTGCTGGCCCGACAGGCACCAGTCGCCTCCGATCTCCGACTGGTCGTCACCGCGCTGCACATCGCCTCCGACATCGAGCGCATGGGCGACCTCGCCAAGCACGTCGCGAAGACCGCGCTACGCCGGCACCCGGCACGGGCCGTGCCGGACGAGCTCACCGGCATCATCGGCGACATGGCCAACGTCGCCGACCGCATCGCCGGAAAGATCAGCAAGGTGCTGGCCAGCCCCGACGCCGCTCGGGCGGCTGAGCTCGAGACCGATGACGATGCGATGGACGAGCTCCACAAGGGACTGTTCGTCGTGCTGCTCGGCGCCGCCTGGAAACACGGCGTGGAGTCGGCCATCGACGGCGCATTGCTGGGCCGGTTCTACGAGCGGTACGCCGACCACGCGGTCAACGCCGGTCACCACATGTATTTCTTCGTCACCGGCGAGTCACTCATCTAGCCAGCGTCAGGCGCCGCCCACCTAGACTTCTCGGTGACCTTGGGCAAAACGCGTGATCAGAGATCGGCTAACACGCATTTGCCCAAGATCGCCGCCTAGAGAGCAGCGGGGGCGACCGGGTTGGGCAGCGCACCGCCGAAGCGGCGGTCCCGCTGGGCGTACAGCTCGCAGGCGTACCAGAGGTGCCGCCGGTCGAAGTCGGGCCAGAGCGTGTCCAGGAAGACCAGCTCGGCGTAGGCGGACTGCCAGAGCAGGAAGTTGGAGATCCGCTGCTCGCCGGACGGGCGCAGGAACAGGTCGACCTCGGGCACCTCGGGGTGGTAGAGGTAGCGCGCGATCATCTTCTCGTTGACCTTGTCCGGGTCGATCCGGCCGGCGGCGACGTCCCGGGCGATCGCGGCGGCGGCGTCGGCGATCTCCGCCTGCCCGCCGTAGTTCACGCAGAACTGCAGGGTCAGCGTCGAGTTGCCGGGCGACATCTCCTCCGCGGTCTGCAGCTCGGAGATCACGCTCTTCCAGAGCCGGCCGGCCCGCCCGGACCAGACCACCCGGACGCCGAGGTCGACCAGCTGGTCGCGGCGGCGCCGGATCACGTCCCGGTTGAAGCCCATCAGGAAGCGGACCTCGTCCGGCGAGCGCCGCCAGTTCTCGGTGGAGAACGCGTACGCCGACAGGTACGGAATGCCCAGCTCGATCGCCCCCTCGATGGTGTCGAAGAGCGAGTGCTCCCCCTGCTCGTGGCCCTTGGTCCGGGGCAGGCCGCGGTCCTTGGCCCAGCGGCCGTTGCCGTCCATCACGATCGCGACGTGCCGGGGCACCGCCTCGCTTCGGGCAGCGCCGGCGGCCGGGCGCCGGACGGGTGCGGCGTCGGGGCACCGGCTCGCGCCGGCCCCGACCGGTACGGCCTGCGGTGACGCCTCGTTCTCTGATCGATTCGCGCCGGTCCGTGGCGACTGGTCGCCGGCCCCCCGGTCGACCAGCGGCAGCGAGCGTAACCCCCGCTCCAGGTGCCACTGCAGGTGCGCCGCGACCAGGCCGCTGCACTCCCGGCGGTTCGCGCCGCTCGACTCGCGTCGGCGACGCGCCAGTCACCCGCGGTCAGGGCGGACATCAGCTCGATGGTGGCCGGCGCGGGATGGGCCGCGCCGGGCGGCCGGCAGTCCGGGCAGACCGCACCCCCGGCCGGTACGGAGAACGCGCCGTGCCGGCCGGGGGTGCCGCAGACCGCGCAGGCGGTCAGCGCCGGGGCCCAGCCGGCGATCGCCATCCCCCGCAGCAGGTACGCGTCGAGCACCAGCGTGCTGGCGTGCTCGGCCGCGGCGAGGGCGCGCAACGCGCCGAGGGTGAGCTGGAACAGCCGCAGCGACGGTTCCCGCTCGACCGGGGTCAGCCGCTCGGCGGTCTCGGCGATCGCGCTGGCCGCCGTGTAGCGGGGGTAGTCGCGGCCCAGGAACCGCTTGCCGTACAGGTCGATGCCCTCGACCTGGCTGACCGTGTGCAGCGAGCTGCCGGGTTGCCCTCGGGTCGCCGGCGAGCTGGAGGTCGACGTGGCCGAACGGCTCCAGCCGGGCGCCGAACCGGGAGGTGGTGCGCCGGATGCCCCTGGCGACCGCCCGCAGCCGGCCGTGCCGGCGGGTCAGCAGGGTGATGATCCGGTCGGACTCGCCGAGCTTCTGCACGCGCAGCACCACCGCGTCGTCGCGGTAGACAGGCAGGCGTACGGGCACCCGCCCATTCTTCTACGTCGGCAACAACATCGGCCGGCGCCGGGCGGCGAGATCTTCAACGCAACCGACCGCGACGGCACACACGCCGACACCGAGATAGACCGCGAGCAGCCATGGCGCGTTGTCCAGCCGGCTGGACAACGAGACCCCGGTTACGGCCAACAACGTTCCGAGCCCGACGATCACCGTCTGGTGCCACAGGTAGATGGTCACCGCCCGCTCGTTCACCGCGCGCACCGCGGTCGAGAGCGCCCGGCGACGCGAGAGCCAGGCCATCGAGTGCGGTGCGTACGAGAAGATCAGGACGACTCGCAGAATTTCCACGCCGCGCAGCACGTCGTAGAAGGTGTTGCGCACACTCCGTCTGTACCCACGGAGTTTGTGTGTTGCGTCGGAGGAACCTTAGAAACCCAGACGACGCAGGAGCTTCGGGTCGCGCTGCCACTCCTTGGCCACCCGTACGTGCAGACCTAGGTAGACCCGCTTTCCCAGCAAGGATTCGATCTCGGTACGGGCGCGGCTGCCGACCTCGCGCAGACGAGCGCCGCCGGCACCGATCACGATGGACTTCTGACTCTGCCGCTCGACGTAGATGTCGGCGTAGACCTTGATCAAGTCATCGCGCCCCTCGGCCGGGAACATCTCCTCGACCACAACGGCGATCGAGTGCGGCAGCTCCTCGCGGACGCCCTCGAGCGCAGCTTCCCGGATCAGCTCGGCCACCATCATCTGCTCGGGCTCGTCAGTGATCATGTCGTCCGGATAGAGCTGGGGCGAGGTGGGCAGGTGTCCGGCCATGACGTCCACCAGAATGTCGAGCTGCTGACCAGTGATGGCCGACACCGGGACCACGTCCGCGAAATCACCGATCCGGGACACCGCCACCAGCTGTTCGGCCAGGCGCGCCTTGGTCACGAGATCGGTCTTCGTCACGACCGCGATGACCGAAGCCTTGAGGGCGGAGATCTCGGCAGCGATGAACCGGTCGCCCGGGCCAACCGGCTCGTCGGCCGGTACGCAGAGGCCGATCACGTCGACCTCACTCCACGTGTCCCGCACAAGGTCGTTGAGGCGCTCGCCCAGGAGTGTCTTGGGCTTGTGCACTCCCGGTGTGTCCACAAGCACCACCTGAGCCTCGGGGCGGTGCAGCACACCGCGCACGACGTGTCGAGTGGTCTGCGGGCGGCTGCTGGTGATCGCGATCTTCTGACCGACCAAGGCATTGACCAAAGTGGACTTGCCAGCGTTGGGTCGCCCTACAAAGCACACGAATCCCGCCCGAAAACTCATGCCGTCGGCTCGCTTCGCTCGCTCATGACGGCGGCTCGCTGCGCTTCGCTCACGCCGGCCCGACCAGGGTGCCAAACGGCTTGCCGTCTGGGGTGGCGGCGTATACCGGAGCACTCGCGCTCAGGTCACGCACGGCCGCGTAGCCATTGACGTCCACAGTGGACGCTTCGGTTACGACCGCTGCCGCCTCGAGTGTGTGGGCGCCGGCGGACACCGCGGCCGCCACCGCGGCCTGTAACGCCGACAAGGTCAGGGACGGTAAGGCGACTGTGGCCGCCGCGTACGTACGGCCGTCCTGGTCACGCACGGCGGCGCCCTCGATAGCACTCACCCGGGCTCGGGAGGCGCGGGCCAATGTGACCAGCTTGAGATCTTCGGCGTCGAGTTCGTGCTGAACCCGCTCAGGCATCCGCAGTCTGCCTCTCCTCGTCGTACTGCTCCTCGGCCGGCTCCTCGCGCTGCCGGGTGACCAGGACCGTGTCGATGCGGTTGCGCCGGCCGGTCGTTCCCTCTGCCTCCAGCGTCAGTCCGTGGATGCTGGCCGTCGCCCCAGGGATTGGTACCCGGCCCAACGCGTGCGCCAACAGACCAGCCACCGTCTCGACATCTTCGCTCTCGAGCTCCACATCGAACAGTTCGCCGAGGTCCTCCACTGGAAGTCGGGCCGTGACCCGGATCCGGTCCCGGTCGATGCGCTCAACCGGCGGACGCTCCACATCGTACTCATCGGTGATCTCGCCGACGATCTCCTCCAGGATGTCCTCGATCGTGACCAGACCGGCCGTACCGCCGTACTCGTCGACGACGATGGCGATGTGAGTCCGCGCCGCCTGCATCTCGCGCAGCAACTCATCGACATGCTTGGATTCGGGCACGTAACTGGCGGGCCGCATCAACGCGCGCACCTCGATGTCGGCGCCGTTGTTCTGGGTCCTCCGGACCAGGTCCTTGAGGTAGACGATGCCGAGCACGTCGTCGACGGTCTCGCCGATCACGGGGAGCCGGGAGAAGCCGGAGCGCAGCGCGAGGGTGAGCGCCTGGCTGGCCGAGCGGTGTGCCTCGACCCACACCATCTCGGTCCGCGGCACCATCACCTCGCGCGCGATCGTGTCACCCAACGCGAACACGGAATGGATCATGTCGCGCTCGTCGTGCTCCACCACGCCTCGCTGCTCGGCCAGGTCGACCAGTTCGCGCAGCTCGACCTGACTCGCGAACGGCCCCTCGCGAAATCCGCGTCCGGGTGTCACGGCGTTGCCGACGCGGATCAACAAGGTCGCCAGCGGACCGAGCGCCTGACCCAGCCACTGCACCAGCGGCGCGACGACGCGGCCAACGGCGTAGGCATGCTGCCGCCCGATCGTGCGGGGTCCCACGCCCACCACGACGAAGCTGACCACTGCCATCGTGACCGCGGTCACCAGGACGGCCAACCATGAGCGCTCGATGGCGGTGATGTAGACCAGGGCCACGAGGGTGGTGGCGGTCAGCTCGCATATCAAGCGGAGCAGCAAAAGCAGGTTGGTGTACCGGGCCGGATCGGCGGCGATGGCCTGCAACGCCCGGGCCCCGCGCACCTTCTCCCGGATAAGCTCAGCGGCCCGCGCACGGGACACGGTCGAGACCGCCGCGTCGGACATGGCAAAGAATCCAGCCAGCACCACCAGGCCTGCGGCCGTGATAATCAGCGACGCGGTGTGCACCTCTAGCCTCTTCGCGCGGCGCGCCAGCCGTCGAGCAGCTTGGCCTGCAGGGAGAACATCTCCCGCTCGTCATCGGGTTCGGCGTGGTCGTAGCCGAGCAGGTGCAGGACGCCGTGAACGGTGAGCATGTGTAGCTCGTCCGCCGGCGTATGGCCGACACTCATAGCCTGCTTTTCGGCGACCTCGGGGCAGAGCACGACATCGCCGAGGAGGGTCGGCTCGCCGCCAGACAGGTCATTAGGTCCAGGATCGATCGTGCCTTCCTCCATCGGGAAGGCGAGCACATCGGTCGGGCCGTCACCTCCCATCCAACGGTGGTTCAGCTCGGCCATATAAGGCACGTCAACAAGCAGGACCGAGAGCTCGGCGAGCGGGTTGACGCCCAGCTCGTCAAGCGCAAAGCGGGCGCAGTCGAGAATGGCGTCGGTGTCGACCTCGGCGCCGGACTCGTTGGCGATCTCGATGGACATAGCGGAGAACCCCCGTGTCAGGTTAGCGCCGGCGGGCGGCGCGGCCCGGACGCCCCGGATGACCGCCCGGCCCGGGCACCGCCCGAATGGGTTGGGCCGTGTCGGCCTCCTGGGCGGCGTCCCACCGTTCGTACGCGTCGACGATGTCGGTCACCAGCCGGTGGCGCACCACGTCCGCGCTCGAGAGCGCGGCGAAGTGGACGTCCTCCACGCCGTCGAGGATCTCCCGCACCACCTTCAACCCGCTGCGGGTGCCACCAGGTAGGTCGATCTGGGTGACGTCACCCGTAACGACGATCTTGGATCCAAAACCGAGTCGGGTCAGGAACATCTTCATCTGCTCGGGCGTCGTGTTCTGGGCCTCATCGAGAATGATGAATGCGTCGTTGAGAGTCCGCCCGCGCATGTACGCCAGCGGCGCCACCTCGATGGTCCCGTTGGCCATCAGCCGGGGAATCGAGTCCGGGTCGATCATGTCGTGTAGCGCGTCGTAGAGCGGCCGTAGATACGGGTCGATCTTTTCGAATAGCGTGCCGGGCAGGAAGCCAAGCCGCTCGCCCGCCTCGACCGCCGGCCGGGTCAGGATGATCCGGTTCACCTGCTTGGCCTGCAAGGCTTGGACAGCCTTCGCCATGGCCAGGTACGTCTTCCCGGTGCCGGCGGGGCCGATGCCGAACACGACGGTGTGCTCGTCGATCGAATCCACGTACTTCTTCTGACCCAGCGTCTTCGGCCGGATCGTCCGCCCGCGACGGGAGAGGATGTTGAGCGTGAGCACGTCGGCCGGGCGCTCGGTCGTACCTTGCTCGAGCATGCCTACCGTGCGCCGTACGGCGTCGGCGGTCAAGGTTTCACCCTTCTCGATGAGCTCCAGCAGCTCCGCGAAGATCCGCTCAGCCTTGCCGTTGTCGTCCGGCGCGCCGGATATGGTGATCTCGTTGCCTCGGACGTGAATGTCGCTGCGCACCGATCGCTCAACGAGCTTGAGGATTTCGTCGTGGGAGCCGAGCAGGCTCACCATCATGCGGGGATCCGCGACTGTGATCTTCGTCTGCACGCGCGCGCTCGCGTCCGTGGCGAACTCCGCGGCGTGGGGTGGGCTACCGGTCATAAGTCGGCCGCTCGGCCTCTGCCACATCCTTCCCTGGTGTTGGGCGTCCCGATCTCGCCGAGGACACCCGAGTAACCCATCGTATCCGCCGACGCGACAGGTTTCAGTTTCCGCCGTGCCACGACCGATATGGACATATCGCCCACATGACTCGTTGGCCGCATCAGGGCTCGCTCGGGCTGTGCCCGTCCAGCGTCTCCTGGGTACGGGTGAACCGGTATGTCGCCCACCGCAGGCTCGTCACCGCACCTGTGGCGGAGTCACGGATCAGGATCAGTCGCTCGCCGGCCTCGCCGCCGGCGCGGGTACGGAGTTCGTCCGGGGTGCCTGGAAGTGCTTCGAAGACCGACGGAGGCTTGTGTACGGCGTCAAGGGTCCGCCTCGCATGCAGGCAGCCGTCCCGCCAGCTGAAGACGTACTCGAATCCCTCGCTCCACCAGCGACCTAGCGCCGAGCGTAGCTCGGGTGGTGCCGGCTCACCCGGCACCCACGGGACCACGTCGGCCGGAAACTCGGCGGCGTCGGTACGAAGCAGCGTGTGGACCAGGTCGCCGATCGACACCGCCGTGCCCGACGAACCGAGCGCCGCCGCTCCGTACGCCGCCGGCTCGCCGTCGCCACCGAACCGGCCGTAGGCGCCGGCGATGAAGCCGGGCATGGCGCCGTCATGGCCGACATGGGTCACTCGATCGGCCTGTGGGACGAGGATCAGGCCAAGCCCGAACCCGGCCAGCCACTGCGCCTCGTCGGTGACCGTACGCGGCCACCGCATTTCCTCCACTGTGGACGCCATCAGCACCGTCGCGTCGGGATCCACTGTGGATGGATCGGCGAGGAAAGCGGCCCACCGCGCCAGGTCGGCCGCGGTCGACCAGAGTTGGCCGGCCGGAGACACTCCCCCGAGCTCCGTGGCCGGTTCGGCTAGCGCGTGGTCGGAGTAGGCGTCGACCAGGTAACCCACGGCCGCGCGGTCACCCGGCTCAGGAGATACATCGTTGAGCCCGAGGGGTCGCAGGATCCGGGCAGCAAGCACCTCGGCCCAGGTCCCGCCGCGCAGCCGCCCGACCAGGTGCCCGAGGAGTGACATGCCAAGGTTCGAGTAGTGGTAGCGCCGCGCCGTCGGCAGGACTCGCTCGACGCGGGTCAGGTCGGCCAGCACCTGCCCCGGGTCCGGCATCCGAAGTGTGTCCCACACGCCACCGTATGGTTCGCGCTGCAGACCGGAGGTATGGGACAGCAGCCGCCGGATGGTCAGCTCACCATGCGCCGGCACGGGCAGGTGCTTGGACACCGGGTCATCGAGGTCGAGCAGGCCGTCGTCGCGACACTGCAGGGTGAGCACCGCGGTGAACGTCTTGGTGATCGACCCCATTCGAAACCGCGTGTCCGCCCCGAGCGGCGCATCGTCGCGTCCCGACGTACCGACCTGAAATGTCCACAAGGGACGATCGGCTCGATGCATCGCCACGGATAGCGCCGGGATCCGCTCCCGGGCCTGCGTCTGCCGTACCAGCCGCTCTAGCCGAACCGCCCGGTCATCGCCCATCCGCCAATGATCGCCGTGAAGCGCCCGGCACGCCACCTGGGATACCCAACGATGCCGTTTGTCAAGCCGCTTCTGATGACGGCGGACCGGTTGATGACGGGCCTTGTCGAGATGGTGTCGTCCATGGTCGGGATGGTCCGAGTTCGTAGGGGGCACCGTCGGGACGGATGACACTCACTTCGCCCGTGGCGCGGTCCAGCTCAAGCCGCCACCGTCCTTCGTGGACGAGTCCGTGATGCCATCGACATAGGCTGATCAGGCGCTTGACGTCAGTCGTGCCGCCGACGTACCAGGGCACGTCGTGATGACAGTCGGTCCACTCGGCGGGCACGTCGCAGCCCGGCCACCGGCAGGTGCGGTCGCGCGCGTGCACGGCCTTGCGGATCCATGCCGGCACGATCCGATGCTCCCGCCCGACATCCAGCGGCAGTCCGGTGGCGGGGTCGAGCACGACGCGCCAGACGATCGCGTCGCAGGCCAGCCGTTGGGCCAGCTCGGCCTGGACCTGGCCGATCCAGTTGAGCCAGGGCCGCTCCGGCAACGGCCGGATGCCGGCCCGCGCCAGTGGGTCAGCACAACGCTGCCCGTCGCCGGCCCGAGTACCACTCGCGCTCGCACTGTCCTTGCTCATGGCGTCTTCGCCACCGTCGTGGTGGCGATCCTCGCTGTGGTCGGCACCCGCGGCAGCGCCGAGCAGGGTTTGCGGGGTGATGAGGATGCCGAGGTGGGGTCGTACCCCGCCGACGGTGGGCAGACCGCCGCCGGCGATCGCCCCTCGGGCCAGCTCGACCAAGGCGTCGGCGCGGCGCTGGGCGGCGGTTCGCTCATCGCCTGGAGCGGGTGGGCGCATCAGGGCGTCAACCGCGGTCATCAGCGCGGCCCCGCCCTCGGGGTCGAGCCGGCCCCGTAGGTAGAGCATCGAAACCATCCGGGAGAACGTGACCTCCCGCCGCTGCAGGTCCTCGTCCGGGTCCGGAGGCTTGCCGTCGGGGTCGAGGTGGGCCGCCACCCGCTCGCACGCCCGCTGCATGTGGGCCAAGCTCAGGCTGGCGGCGGCCTCGGCCAACACCTCATCGACCTCACGCACCGCGGCCAAGCCGACCCGCTCCGCCAGCAGCCTGACGTTCGCCAGATGCTCTGACGAGACCGTGCCGGCCTTCGCGGCCGCGGCCAACGCTGGCAGGGCTCGCAGCAGCCGGGCCCGGTTCAGCCAGCCCGTAGCCGCACCCTGCGACATCCGCCCGAACCCGACCAGCCAAGTCCGGGTGGTGCGCAGAGCATCTGCCTGCGACAGCTCCCGCGCATCAAAGGTCCCGATCCGCGTCGCCACCGCGGCCGCCAGTTGGTTGACGCACGACAGCAGCGCCAAGATCTCATCGTGCACCTGCGTATCGGGCAGATCGACTGGATCGACAGCATTGAGCGCGGCCAGCCCGGCCTGGACAACCTCGACCGGCGATCCGTCCCCCGTACGCATGTGCCAATTCTATATCGTCGATCCGCAGGTAGCGCAAGGACTAGTTTCGGTATTGTGAAAATCCAATGTGGACACCAGTTTACCGAAGAACGCGACGAAGCCACCATCGCTGCCAAGGCGTTTCGACGGCACCGTGACGATACGCAGAGCGCACCCACCGCACCGCCTCATCGGGACTCAGACCGTCCAGAATGGCCAGGGCCGCCAGAGCAGTCCCCGTACGACCGACTCCCCCGTGGCAGGCGACCTCGACGCGTTCGCCCGCATAGGCTCGCCGGTGCGCCTCCTGCAACGCGTCCAGGGCGTCGGCCCGGTCGAGTGGCACCCAGAAATCCGGCCATCGGATCCGCCGGTACGGCCACGGCGGCGTCGGCCCGGCCGCGAGCACGAGCGCGAAGTCGGCGGGACTGGCCGCATCCGCGAGGCGCCGGCCGCGCACGACCGCACCGCGCGGTAGGGAAACGACCCCTGGGCCCGACCAGTCAGCCATAACTGCGTCAGCCCGGCGGCCAGGTCATCAGGCGACCGCCCAGCACATGGCAGTGCACATGGAAGACCGTCTGACCGGCGCCCCGGCCCTTGTTGAACACCAACCGGTACCCGGACTCGGCGATCCCTTCGGCCTGGGCCACCGCGCCAGCGGCGGCGAGCACCGCGCCCGTGAGCGCCGGATCCGCTTCGCCCAGGCTCGCCGCGTCCGCATGGTGGGCCTTCGGAATCACCACCACATGAGTGGGCGCCTGCGGATTGATGTCACGGAATGCGAGCGTCAGGTCAGTCTCATGCACCACGGTCGACGGGATCTCGCCCGCGACGATCTTGCAGAAAAGGCAGTCGGTGGTCACGGGCGCATCGTAATGGGCCGGCGCGGCGCGGACCGGTTCACCTGCAGGTAGCGCTACCAGCGCCCAAGCCGGGCGCTCAGGACCGCGATCGCGGCCACGCCGGCCGTCGACGTGCGAAGGACGTTTGTTCCTAGCCGTACGATCGTCGCTCCCGCGCTCTCGAAGGCACCTTGTTCCTCCGGAGTGATGCCGCCTTCGGGCCCGACGACAAGCACGATTTCTCCATCAGCGGGAAGCTCCACAGTAGACAACGCAACCACGCCCTCCTCGTGGAGCACGAGTGCGCCGGGGAAACGGGTAGCCACGACCTTTGTGGACGCTGGCGGCTCGACGACGGGCACCCAGGCGCGGCGAGACTGCTTGGCGGCCTCGCGAGCGGTGTCAACCCAGCGCTGGCGCGACCGCTCCGACTTCCACTGCGCCACGGAGCGAGCCGCCGCCCACGGCACGATCGTGTCCACGCCCACCTCGGTCATCGCCTGCACGGCCAGCTCGCCCCGGTCACCCTTGGCGATGCCTTGCACAACAACGATTCTGGGCGAAGGCGGCTCCTCGAACGTCCGCGCAACCAGCCGCAGAGTCAGCGTGCCCTTTCCGACCGCGGCCACGGTCGCCCGTACCAGAGTGCCTCGCCCGTCGCCGACGAGGAGTGACTCGCCGACCCGCAGCCGCTGCACCGTGGCGGCGTGGTGACCCTCCGGGCCGTCCAAGACGAGCTCATCGCGCTCGGGCAAGGCCTCGACGAGGAAGAGCGGATCGCTCATGCTGGCCTCCACACTGGATCGTGGTACGGAATTGTCGCCATAACGACCATTCCGTACCACGATCGACTTAGGCCTGCCCGTTGAAGGCGTCGCGCATAAAGGAGAGGAACCCACCCTTCTGGCGGGAGAGCTCTGCGACCTCCTCGCCCCGGGTGCGAGCGAACTCGCGCAGCATCCGCTCTTCCTCCGACGTCAGCTTGATGGGCGTACGGACGTCGAGGTGCACGTGGAGGTCCCCGCGGCCACTGCCGCGAAGGTGTGGCACGCCCTTGCCACGGATCCGCAGCGAGGCCCCCGGCTGGGTACCGGGACGCACGTCGACGGTTTCCTCGGAGTCCAGCGCCTTGATCGTGATCCGGGTACCGAGGGCCGCGGCCGTCATCGGTACCGTCACCCGACAGTGCAGGTCGTCACCCTTGCGGGAGAAGATGTCGTGCGGCCGCTCATGGATCTCCACATAGAGATCGCCGGCCGGGCCGCCTCCGGGGCCGACCTCTCCCTGTTGCGCCAGGCGGATGCGCATGCCGTCCTCGACGCCGGCCGGGATCTTGACGGTCAGGTTGCGCCGGGCCCGAGTCCGTCCGTCGCCGCCACACTTCGCGCACGGGTGGGTGATCAATGTCCCGTATCCCTGGCACGCCGGGCACGGACGAGCGGAGACGACCTGACCGAGGAACGTGCGCTGCACGGACTGGATCTCACCGCGACCGGCGCAGGTGTCACAGGTCGTGGGGTGAGTGCCGGCCGCCGCACCGGCGCCGCTGCAGGTCTGGCAGACCACCGCGGTGTCCACGCTGATCGGGGCCTCGACACCGAACGCGGTCTCGTGAAGGTCGAGCTCCAGGCGCAGGATCGCGTCGGCACCGGCACGGGTGCGCGGACGTGGCCCCCGGGCGGTGGCGGTGCCGAAGAACGCGTCCATGATGTCCTGGAAGCCGACGAACGGGCCCGCTCCGGCGCCAGCCGCCCCGCCCGGGCCGAGCGGATCCCCGCCGAGGTCGAAGATCTCGCGCTTCTTCGGATCGGTGAGCACCTCGTACGCGGCGTTGATCTCCTTGAACTTCTCCTGCGCCGCGGGATCCGGGTTCACGTCCGGGTGGAACTGCCGAGCGAGCTGCCGGTAGGCGCGCTTGATGTCGTCCGCGGAGGCGTCCCGGCGTACCCCCAGGATGCCGTAGTAGTCCTTGGCCACCTGTGTCCTCATGCCCTCGCTTGACCCTGGTTCCTACTTGCCATAAAGATTGACGACCATCAACTCTGTGCAAGCACGTCGCCGACGTAGCGTGCCACGGCCCGCACCGTTGCGATAGTGCCGGGGTAGTCCATGCGAGTCGGCCCCAGTACCCCTAGACCGCCCACGACCGTTTTACCGGGTCCGTAGCCCGTGCTCACGACCGAGGTCGCGCGCAGGTCTTCGAACTCGTTCTCGTCGCCGATGAACACCCGCGTCGGCCGGTGCTCGACCTGGCCGAAAAGCTTGAGCAGGATCACTTCCTCCTCGAGCGCCTCGAGGATCGGCCGAATGGTGCCGGAGAAGTCGAGGGAACCGGCACGGGTCAGGTTCGCCGTGCCGGCCAGCGCTATGCGCTCCTCGGGTCGTTCGGTCGAGCGTTTCCAGCAGCACCGTGAGAAGTGCGGTCAGTGGACCGCGCAGTTCCGGCCGGGCCTGCTCGCACAGGTCCTGGATCGGGTTCGTGGTCTCGATGAACAGCAGGCCAGCCAATGCGTCATTGATGTTCTGGCGCATGTCGTTGACGTGCTCATCGTCAACGGGCGCGGGTAGCTCGACCAGACGCTGTTCCACGCGACCGGTGTCGGTGATCAGCACCAGCAGGAGCCGGGTGGTGGAGATCGGTACGAGCTCCAGGTGTCGGACCCGACTGCGCGACAGGCTCGGATACTGCACGACCGCCACCTGGCGGGTGAGCTGCGCCAGCAGCCGTACTGTGCGATGGACCACATCATCGAGATCGACCGCGCCGATCAGGAACCGTTCGATCGCGCGGCGCTCGGCGGGCGAAAGGGGCTTGATTCGCGAAAGCCGATCTACGAACAGCCGATAGCCCTTGTCCGTCGGGACCCTCCCGGCGCTGGTATGCGGCTGGCGAAGGTAGCCCTCTTCCTCCAATACGGCCATGTCGTTGCGGACGGTGGCCGAGGAAACCTTCAGGTTGTGCCGTTCCACCAGCGCCTTGCTGCCTACGGGCTCCTGGGTCGCGACGTAGTCCTCGACGATCACGCGCAACACCTCGAGCTTGCGATCGTCGAGCGTCACGCGATCACCGTCCTCGTCCCACAACCACGGCACCTGGCACTCGTGCGCGGCGAGTGCCAGTCTACGTCGGCCGGCGCCTGATCGCGATGACCGTGATAGGCCATCGGTACCGGTCCGTGACCTCGCAACCATGCGTGTCATTTGATGCAATTACGGCGATTAGGCCCCGGTCGCGCCGCGAAATCCACCCCCTCGCGCACGGCTACGTCCTAGAAAAAGGCGATCATCGGCCCTACGGTGTGCGCATGGCGGCCGCGTCAGCGGATCGTCAGGAAACCGCTGCCAAACCTCGGCCTGAACAAGGAGGTGCGCCGATGGGCGCTCCCACACCCCCCGCCCCGCAGGGCTACGCGACCAGCGACGAGAAGACCTGGGCGCTGATCGCCCACTTCGGTGGAATCATCGTCGGGTTCATCGCCCCGCTGGTTGCCCTGCTCGTGAAGGGGGGCGAATCCCCAACCGTACGGGCTCACGCCGTCGAGGCACTCAACTTCCAGATCACATGGAACGTCGCCGCGATCGTGGCCCAGATCATCGCCGTCTGCTCCGCGTTCATGACGTTCGGCGCCCTGTTCTTCCTGCCTCTGCTGTGCTGGGGCGTCATCGTGGTCTTCAGCGTCATCGCTGGCCTCAAGGCCAACGAGGGCCAGCTGTACACCTACCCGGTCACCATCCGACTGGTGAAGTAGGCCGTGGCTTGTGGGCCCCAGACCCCGGGGCCCACACCTCGGCGGTCATGCCAGCAGATCGCGTACCACGGCGTCGGCGAGGAGTCGGCCGCGCAGAGTGAGCACCGCGCGCCCGGCCGAGTTGATGAGCAGCCCATCGGCTGCCGCGCGATCGGCCGCGGTCCGCTCCCGCTCGGCCAACGCATCGAGCGGGAGACCCTCGGCTAGGCGAAGCCGCAACATGACGTCCTCCGTGTGCCGCTCGTCCGGGGTGAGCATCTCGCGGGCGTGCGCCGGGCTGACTCTTCTCCGCGAGCCGGCCCGCGTACGCCGACGGGTGCTTGACGTTCCACCAGCGCACGCCTCCGACGTGGCTGTGCGCGCCTGGGCCGAAGCCCCACCAGTGTCCGCCCCGCCAGTAGCCCAGGTTGTGCCGGCACGCGTCGGCCGGAGATCGAGCCCAGCTGGAGACCTCGTACCAGTCAAACCCCGCCGCAGTGAGCCGCTCCTCCGCGGCGAGATAGCGGTCGGCCGCCGCGTCGTCATCCGTGTCCGGGATCTCGCCCCGGCGCACCCGCGCGGCGAACCGGGTTCCCTCCTCCACGATCAGCGAATACGCCGACACGTGGTCGACGCCGGCCGCGATCGCGGTGTCGAGGGACGCGGCGAAATCCTCGGGCCGCTCCCCCGGCGTGCCGTAGATCAGATCGAGATTGATGTGCTCAAATCCCGCCGTGCGCGCCTCGACTGCGGCTGCCGCGGCCCGACCCGGCGTGTGCCGCCGTTCCAGGAGCGCCAGTACGTGCGGGGCTACCGACTGCATTCCCAGCGAGATCCGGTTGAAGCCGGCCAGGCGTAACGCACCGAGCGTGTCCGGTGTCACCGACTCGGGGTTGGCTTCGGTCGTCACCTCGGCGCCTGGAGCGAGGCCGAATGTCCGATCGACGGCCTCGAGAATCCGGCCGAGTTCGCCCGGAGCCAGCAGTGTGGGCGTTCCTCCACCCACGAAAACAGTCTCTACCGGCGGTGCCGCGCCATCGAGGACCCGCGCCGCGAGCGCCACCTCGTCGAGCAGGTTCTCCGGGTACGCCTGCTGCGCCCCGCCGCCGCCAAGCTCCGTGGCGGTGTAGGTGTTGAAGTCGCAGTATCCGCAGCGGCTGGCGCAGAAGGGCACATGCACGTAGACGCCGAACTGCCCACCGCTCGCGAGCTCCGCCAGCGCCGAGGCCGGCAGCGCGCCGTTGGTCGGCGCCGGTTCACCATCGGGCAGCGTGCTGGGCATGTCTGTCAGTCTGCCCCGAGGGGTCATCGCGTAGCGTTCGGCCATGGCCGACACCTTGGTCCGGATTGATGTCGCCAACGGCGTGGCGACGCTGACACTGGACAGTCCGCACAACCGCAACGCGCTCTCCTCCGCATTGATCTCCGACCTCCTGGCGGCTTTGCAGGGCGCGGCGACCAACGACGCGGTCCGCGTCATCGTGCTCAGCCACACCGGCGGTGTCTTCTGCTCGGGGGCCGATCTGAAGGAGACCGCCGCCGCGTTCGCCAGCGATGACGTGCCAGCGGGGCGGATGGGCGACGCGCTAGCCGCGGTGTGGGAATGCCCAAAACCGGTCGTGGCCAGGGTGGGTGGGGCGGCCCGAGCCGGCGGCCTCGGGCTGATCGCAGCGGCCGACATCGCCGTCTGCTCAACCACCGCCACCTTCGCGTTCACTGAGGTTCGGCTCGGCGTGATCCCGGCCGTGATCTCCGCGACGGTGCTTCCCAGGTTGGCCCATCGGGCCGCGGCGGGGCTCTTCCTGACCGGCGACACCTTCAATGGTGTGCACGCCGCCCAGGTCGGCCTGGTGACCGCGGCGGTACCGGATGACCAGCTCGACACGACTGTCGATCGCTACGTTGGTTCGTTGTTACGTGGCGCCCCGGCCGCCCTGGCCGCCACCAAGGGCCTCCTGCGCACGCCTTCGGACGGGCGACCCATCCGGGAGCAGCTGGCCGACCTCACCGCGACGTCCGTGCGCTTCTTCACCTCGGCCGAAGGCCGGGAAGGGGTCCAGGCATTCGCCGAGAAGCGCAATCCTTCCTGGGTGCCCTGACTTGTCGACGGCTCGTAGGGTGAAGTGACCGGAGGAGGGATCGTGCGCCGGACGCTGCTGGTGCTGGCCGTCGTCGTGGTGCTGGTCACCGGCCTCGGCGTCTTCCTCACCCTGCACCGCTTCGGTACCAAACTGCCGATTCCCATTCCCATCGGTCGGGCCTGCCAGGTGAGCGCGAACGATGGATCGATCAATCTCAATGCTGATCAGATGGCCAACGCGGCGACGATCGCCGCGGTCGGGCTCACTCGAGACCTCCCCGATCGAGCGGTGGTGATCGCCTTGGCGACGGCCCTGCAGGAATCGGAGCTGGTGAATCTCGATGGCGGAGACCGGGATTCGGTCGGTCTGTTCCAGCAACGGCCCAGCCAGGGGTGGGGTACGGCCGAGCAGATCCGCAACCCGCGATACGCCGCCGCGGCCTTCTATAACCAACTATCACGGGTGCGAGGCTGGCAGGAAATGCGGATCACTGAGGCCGCCCAGGCGGTTCAGCGCAGCGCATTCCCGGAGGCTTACGACGAATGGGTGGTCGAGGCCCAGGTGCTGGGTGATGCCCTCGTCGGCGACATCGCGGGGGCGGTCGCCTGCACCCGGGTCGGCGAGCCGACGCTCCGAGGTCCAGCCGCGACGGAGGCGCTCAGGCGCGGGTCTGCGGGCCGACTGGGGCGATCACGTCGGTACGGTCTCCGACGCCGGCCTCGTCGTGACCACCGAGGCCGACCGGGCCGGCTGGCAGTACGCCCATTGGCTGGTCGCCCACTCGGCCGACCGCAACGTTGCCTCCGTCCGCTTCGACGACCAGATTTGGACCGCGGACAGCGGTAAGTGGAGCCGCGTCGACCCTAATCCGGCCGACGCCAACCGAGTCGTCGCCGAGGTCTACCCCGCCTGACGGTGTTCCTTTGCCCGCCAACCGGAAGCCACCCGACCGACGGGCGGCAAGCCCAGATGCCACGATGATCAGTAATCTTGGAAGGTAATGGCCCTTCCACGGGCCTCCAGGCTCCAAGATTCAGTTCTTGAGAGTCAGCCGCGCCGTCTGCGGCCGGAGCACGCCAGCAACGTCGCCGCTGAGCAGGCGATCATCGATAGGTCGCGGCGTTGAGCGTGAGCATTACGCGATCAACGCCTCGCCCTAAACGACGCCGACGCGCGGTGCGACCGGTTGGTCGCACCGCGCGCGTTGCATGGCGTATGGGCTAACTCAAACTATGCGGCCGGAGTGTCGGTCGCGTTGCGGCGACGGCGCATGAAAACCAAAGCCGTGCCGCCAGCGATCAATGCGACCGCAGCCAAAATCAGGCCGGTCAGCGAACCGCCCGTCAGCGGGAGACCCGGCTCGGTCGAGGTCGACGTGCCTGGTTCCGTGCCCGACCTACTCGACGAGGAGCTGCTCGACGAGGAGCTCGACGACGAACTGCTGCTTGATGAGGTTTCGTTGCCACACACGAACCAGTGGCTGATCACGCCGATGTTGCCGGGGCCGCCCGTCGGCGGTGCGTGCATCCCCGTGACGGTGATCTCGCCATCGAATGGGCCGTAAACGTTGTAGCCGCTTTCGCCGCCCTTGACGACAATGCCCGTGACGTGCCAGCCAGCGTTGATGTGAACGTCCAGCAGTGTGCCGCCGCCGGAAACCGTGCCCTCACCGGCTGGGCCACTTGCGTCGCTCGCGTCTGATGCGCCAAACAGGATCTCTCCGTCGAGGCCAGCGGGATTCTGGCCGCCAGAGCATGTGGTGGCGTTTCCTTCGTGCGTCGTCGGGTCTGGAGCCGGAATTGTCGGGCCCGCGACGGCGGCCGCATACACGCCGGCCGTGGCCGCGCCGCCCCAAAGCAGCACCGCGCCGACAGCCGCGAGAAACACGGCGGAAGCAGCGCCGGCCTTGAACACTCGACCGTGGCGCGTCCGCGGAGCTTGGGACCGGACCTGGTTTAACGTTCGCAACGCCATGCACTTCCTCCCGTAGTGGGTACGACCCTCGAATCCTTCCCGGTCCGAGCCGCTTGTCCATCAGCCGTTCGGCCATCAGCGCGGACCGGGGCGCAACTTATTCCAGATCTCCTGCTCGCTCCGCATTGGCCGAGCAAGACGGTCAGGAAAGGCTGCGCCTACGAAGTTTTTAGCGCATCCCAATCGCTGTACGTCACTCCGACATGCGCGCAGTCAGTAACGCGACAGTCCGTTGGCACGCGCGAGTCCGGCCGCCTTCCCTCCGGCATTCCAGACCTAGCACGACGTGTAGCGAATCACTGACTCGGTGCGAGCTTTCATCAATGCACGAACATGTGGCTATGCGCGCAAGTCTTCTTCACCTGCGCGCATAGCCTCACGATTAGTGACGGTCAGGTGAGCCGACGGCGACCCCGGACGCCGGCGACCAACGCGACGCCGATCGCGGCGAGCACGACCTGGATGAAGATCTCCGTCCAGTCGACTCCGGGGGTCGTCTCGACGCCGAGTGCGTTCGCGATCACGCTGCCCAGCAACGCGGCGACGATACCGACGACGACGGTGAGCCACACCGGCATGCTCTGCCGGCCGGGCACGACGAGGCGCCCGAGCGCGCCAATGATGGCGCCGATGATGATTGCCGAGATGATGCCGTCCGCGGTCATGTCTTCCCTCCGGGAGTCAGGAGCCTACGAGCGGTCTACTTCCCCATCGGACTTGACTCCAAACACGACAGTGCGTCGGCGAGTGCAAGATCCATCGTGGCGAACGCCATGGCCGGCGGATCCCGCAGTGGCAGCCAGCCGAACTCGGTTCCCTCATCGGGATCGAGCCGGATCCCGCCCTCCACAATGGACGCGAGCCAGAAACAGTCGAGAATGGGGAGGAGTTCGTCCTGGTACTGGTAGCGGCCGATGTACATGCCGACGAACGTATCGAGCCGGACCCCGATGCCGAGTTCCTCCCGCGCCTCACGGACGGCGGCGTCGGCCGGTAGTTCCCAGCCGTCGCAGAAACCACCGGGCAGGTCCCACCAGCCTGGCCGCGGCGGTCGCGCCCGCTTCAGGGCCAAGAACCGTCCGTCCTTGACGATGATGACCGTGCCGGTTGGCCGCGGGTTGACCCAGAGCGCGTAGCCGCATTCTCCGCATACCACCGGCGGCACGTGAGCCAGCGCCGCCGAGCAGCGCGGACAGAACCTGGCGTCCACCGTCATTTCCGGCCGCCGGATCCCTTCTCGGCGACTGAAGTGTCCGATGTGGACAATGCGGCGATGAACGCCTCCTGAGGCACTTCGACCCGGCCCACCATCTTCATGCGCCGCTTGCCTTCCTTCTGCTTCTCCAGCAGCTTGCGCTTGCGGGTGATGTCACCGCCGTAGCATTTGGCGAGCACGTCCTTGCGCATGGCGCGGATGGTTTCCCGCGCGATGACCCGGGATCCGATCGCGGCCTGAATCGGCACCTCGAACTGCTGCCGCGGGATCAGGGCGCGAAGCTTGGCCGTGATCGCGACCCCGTAGTTGTACGCCTTCTCCTTGTGCACGATCGCCGAGAACGCGTCGACCGCTTCGCCCTGCAGCAAGATGTCTACCTTGACGAGCTCGGCCCGCTGCTCGCCACTGGTCTCGTAGTCCAGCGAGGCGTACCCCTTGGTCCGGCTCTTCAGCTGGTCGAAGAAATCAAAGATAATCTCTGCGAGCGGCAGGGTGTAGCGCAGCTCGACCCGGTCGGCGGACAGGTAGTCCATACCCAGCATCGTTCCGCGCCGCCCCTGGCACAATTCCATCACCGCGCCGACGTAATCATTGGGCGTGAGTACGGTCGCCCGTACCACTGGTTCGTAGACCTCCGCCACCTTGCCCGCGGGGTACTCGCTCGGGTTGGTGACGGTGATCTCGCCGCCGTCGTCAAGCACCACCCGGTAGACCACGTTCGGCGCGGTCGAGATGAGGTCCAAATTGGACTCGCGCTCGAGCCGTTCCCGGATGATCTCCAGGTGCAGCAGCCCGAGAAAGCCGCACCGGAATCCGAAACCCAGCGCCGCTGAGGTCTCCGGCTCGTAGTGCAGCGCCGCGTCGTTGAGCTTCAGCTTGTCCAAGGCGTCGCGAAGGTTCGGATAGTCCGAGCCGTCGATCGGATACAGACCCGAGTAGACCATCGGCTTCGGGTCTTTGTACCCACCGAGTGGGGTCTTCGCTGGTCGCGAGTTGATGGTGATCGTGTCACCGACCCGCGACTGCCGGACGTCCTTCACGCCGGTCATCAGGTAACCAACCTCGCCGACGCCCAGGGCACCGGACTTGATCGGCTCCGGCGAGATCACACCGAGCTCCAGCAGCTCGTGCACGGCGCCGGTCGACATCATCTTGATCCGGTCGCGGGCCTCGATCCGGCCGTCGATCACCCGCACGTACGTGATCACGCCACGGTAGACGTCGTAGACCGAGTCGAAGATCATCGCTCTCGCTGGCGAATTCGGCTCCCCGCCGGTTGGCGGGGGCAATTGCCGGACGATCTCGTCGAGCAGATGCGCCACACCTTCGCCCGTCTTTCCCGAGACGCGCAGGCAATCCTCCGGCTGGCACCCAATCAGGTGAGCCAACTCCTCGGCGTACTTTTCCGGCTGGGCCGCCGGAAGGTCGATCTTGTTGAGTACGGGTATGACCGTCAGGTCGTTTTCCATGGCCAGATAGAGGTTGGCCAGCGTCTGTGCCTCGATGCCCTGGGCCGAATCGACGAGGAGCACCGCCCCCTCGCAGGCGGCCAAGCTGCGTGAAACCTCGTAGGTGAAGTCGACGTGCCCAGGCGTGTCAATCATGTTGAGGACGGCGTCCTCGCCCTTGTTCGCGCCCTCCCGAACCCGCCAGGGCAGTCGTACCGCCTGGCTCTTGATCGTGATGCCGCGTTCACGCTCGATGTCCATCCGGTCGAGGTACTGCGCCCGCATCTGCCTGGGGTCGACCACGCCAGTGATCTGCAGCATCCGGTCCGCCAGCGTCGACTTTCCGTGGTCGATGTGGGCGATGATGCAGAAGTTTCGTAGGCGTCCAGGGTCGGTCGCGCCGGGCTCGAGCGTTGTGGGCACGGTCGTCCTTGCTAGCAGGGATCAGGTTCGGGGCCATAGTCGGCCGGCCGGCGCCACGCGGCGACCGGCCGGCTCTATCGTCCCACGCTTGAGACCCCGGCCAACGAGCGCGCTGGCGAGCGCCAGCGAGCCCGCGCGAGGCCGGCTCGAACGCCACACAGCCAACGAGCGCGCTGGCGAGCGCCAGCGAGCCCGCGCGAGGCCGGCCGCCTAGTCGTGCAGGCCGAGCTTCTCCAATGCCCGCTCGCGGTTGTGCATCGACCGTGTGTAGAACATCTCGGTGAGCCGCGGTAGCCGTAGACGAGTCGCCTGCTCGTCGGTAATGGCCCAGTCCTCTGTGCTGTTATCGTCGCCGACCGCGTCGTCGACCTTGTCCCGCAAGCCTTCGGCGTAGTCGTAGAACGTGACCTCGTCCTCGCCGGTCACCGCCGCATAGGCGTGGCTCGCCACGAATAACATGTCCTCGCGCCCAAGCCACCGAGGGTCGTTGGCTGACGCGATCTCGCGAACCAGAAGATGATCAGCGAGCGAGTCCGGGTTGGCGACGGCGGCCTCGAACGTGGTCCGGCCCAACGCCACTAGCCCGGCGCGGAAGTCGTCGAAGCTGTCGTCGCCGAGGAAGCCGTGCTCGATCAGAATCGCAGCGTTGGCCAGCGCCGGGTGATCTGCGCGCGCACGGATGTCTTCGAATGTGTTGTCGAAGCCGGCGATTTCGGCCGCTGGCAGTTGCGCCAAGAGTTCGTACAGCGCAAGCGCCACCGGATCCGTGATGTCGTCCTCCTCGTCGTCCTCCTCGTCGTCTTCCTCGCTGTCGTCCTCCCCGGCGAGGCCGTCCTCATCGGCGCCTTCTCCGGCGAACTCGGCCCGGGCCGACTCGACCAGAGCCTGCATGTCGTCGTCGTCGAAGTCCCAATAGTCACGGTCGGGTTCGTCGTCGCGTATGTCGAAGTCACGTATCGCCTGGTCCGCCTGCGGCCCGGCGGCCGCTCGCGCCTGGTCGATCAATTGCCAGAACCGGTCGATGTCCATGCACGGAGTCTGGCATCCGATCCCGGCGGTCGGCGGCGGTACCCTGTCCGGCACGCCGTTTCGTCAACGACTCGTGGGCGGTTTGAGCCGGTCCGCGCGCGGCTGGTAATCTTTGTTGTCGCGCCCGGCGGTCTTCGCCGTGCGTCGCGTGATCTTGCGAACGTACCAATCCGATCTCCCGACATAAAGACGAGGCTGTCGCGTGGCGAACATCAAATCCCAGATCAAGCGCAACCGGCAGAACGAGAAGCGCCGGCTGCGGAACAAGTCGGTCAAGTCGTCGCTGAAGACGGCCATCCGCAAGTTCCACGAGCGTGCCGCCGCCGCCGGCGACGCCGAGAGCGCCGCTGAACTCATGCGCGAAGCTTCCGCAAGCTGGACAAGGCCGTCAGCAAGGGCGTCATCCACAAGAACCAGGCCGCTAACCGCAAGTCAGCGATCGCGAAGCGGCTGGCTTCCCTTTCCTCCTGATCACTGCCTCGCCCCGAGCCGTCGGGCTCCACGCCGAGTCAGGACGCGAACCGGCCCTGGTTTCCATGGTCGGACCGTGGCAACGGCCCGCCTTCTCTGGTTGAAGGCTCCCCATCGCGCGACGGAACGGCGGCGATTCCCGGAACACCCCTTCCCTCGCGGCCTGTCGTGGTCCCCGGCTGCGGCCTACGGCGACGCGGTCGGCCATCGGGGCCCGCTGGAGCTGAGCGATTGCCTCCGGCCGGCGCAGTACTCCGGCGATGACGTCGTTGAGCTTCACCATCACGCCAACCGTCACCGGCACAAGGACGACGCTCCACCAGGCAACGAACTCGGCCAACGAAAAAAGCACCGCTAGCATGATCGAACCTTCGAAGAACAGTAATGTGGCCATCGGCCTGGGCTTTAGATGGCGGAGCCGAAGCAGGCGGTGGTAGAGCGGCTGGCGGTTCGTCATGAGCCACCAGACCCACGGGCACTGACGAGGTCGAATACGGCCCGCTCCAACGCGTACCCGCGGTCTTCGACCCCGCCCTTCACGTCCGCGTTGCACACAGCGGCAATCCGCATCGCCTTGGCCAGCGATTCCGGCGACCAGCCGCGAGCCTGTCGCTGGGCTCGCTCGACCTTCCAGGTCGGCAGCCCCAGTGCGCCGGCCACCTGGTATGCGTTTCCCCTCGCTGCACTGGCTACCCGGGACACGGTCCGCACGCCATCGGCCAGGGCGTCCGCGATCGGGACTGGGTCAACGCCGACCAACAGCGCCCATCGCAGCGCCTCGAGCGCGCCCGGCAGGTTGCCGACCATCGCAGCGTCCGCAACCGTGTAGCCGCTGACCTCCGCCCGACCGCGGTAGTAGCGCGCCACAGTGGCGGAATCGATTCGCCCGTCCGAGTCAGCGACGAGTTGCTGGCAGGCCGCGGCGAGTTCGCGTAAGTCGTTGCCGACGGCGGCCAGCAGGGCCTCCGCCGCTTCCTCACCGCACTTGCCGCCCAGGCGCCGGACCTCGTCTCGCACGAATTCGACCCGGTCGCGATGTCGAGCGATGCGGCCGGCGTTCGTGACGACCGCGCCGAGATCTCGGAGATCGTCGGCCAGTGCCTTGCCCTTCGCGCCGCCCACGTGCGTCACGACCAACGTGACGTCGGACTCGGGTGCCGCCGCGTAGCTGAGGATCGCCGCCACGAGGTCTTTGCGGGCGTCCTGTCCATCCCGAACGACCACCACCCGCTGTCCACCAAACAGCGAAGGGCTGACCGCTCCCATCAGGTCACCGACCGACATATCGGTGGCAGGGAACTCCTCGACGATGGCGTCGGGGTCATTCTCCCGGGCCTCCGCGACGGTGGCCGCCACCGCGCGTGTCACCAGGAGCTCCTCGTCGCCGAGGACGAGACGCAGTGCGCCGGAGGCCATGCGGCCATACTCGCATGTACTTCTGACACTTGCCGCCGATGTCTCAATCGACCATGGCAGCCCGGGCCACACGTCCGCGCACGGCCGATTTCCGCCGTCAGGCCAGATTGAGCTCCACCACTTCGAAACGGCAAAGGTTGGTCAGGTGAGCTGACGCGTTGCGCGGCGGTACGGAATCCCACTGTCGCGATAGGACGATCCGTGGTGCACCGAGCTTCACGTGTGGTCAGCCAGCGTTGCCGAACGATACGGCCGAGACCTGGAAGCCAGCAACTGGATCGCCGATTATCTTCATCGCGATGATGCCGTCAGACCAGTTGTAATCGCACTCACTCGGCGCCGCCGGTTCGGTGCATCCGCCAAAGAAGTACGTGTCCGCCTGCCAGGTCTTCGCGAAGAGTGCGGCTACGGCAGTAGCGGAGGCGCCCACGCTCGCCGACGTCGCGTCGTTCGCCTTCCACGCGTTGTAGAGGTGCTCGGCCGCGGCCTGCGGCGTCGTCAATGCAAGCGGAGGCGGGGAGGGCGGCGTGCAACAGACCAGTGACGGCGACGGGCTCGGGGTGCGGTCGATCTGTCCAATTGACCCATTGCCGGACGGATTCGACGCCGGCTGCTCGCCGCGACGGCATGCACCGGTCAGTCCGATCATCGCAGCGACCAGAACGGCCGTCACCTGCCTCTTGTCAATCCTCACGGCGAAATCCCATCCTCGCTTGACCGGTTCGGTGGTCCGGCACTCGCAGTGTGATGGTTATCGAAGCCTGGGTCTTCGACGCCGACGAAAGCCGACAATGCCTGCCCGACAATGCCTGCCCGACAATGGCCTCCCCGACAAATGGCCTCCCCGACAAATGGCCTCCCCGACAACGGCCTCCCCGACAACGGCCTCCCCGACAACGGCCTCCCCGACAACGGCCTCCCCGACAACGGCCTCGCCGAGCACGTCGAGTGAGACCCTCGCATTCGCTCGCGCCGCCACCGTGCCCGGATCGAATCAAGAAATCAAGGGCCTTGAAAAGAAGATTTGTGGCGCTGAAGCAGATTATCCAGGTATTTAAGCTATGGTTCATACCAAATTGGAAAATCGTCTCAGCCCCACGCCTTGGCGGGATCAGCCGTTCGGACTGTGAGTCTTGCGGGATCAGTTCCCGACAGGCGACCCTCTCACCACACGACGCTCTCGTGGCGCCGTCACGGGGCCTTGTTGGGGCCACAGCGAACACGAGACTGCGCGCCGCGCCGTCGGACGCGCCAGGGAGGCGGGCGGACATGGGCGGCAAAAGCCGGGACCGGCGGGCCGCGCCGGCACCCGGCGAACTCCGTCCGGGCGACCCGGCAATCCCGACGCATACCCGGCCGCGTCTGCGATCCTCGGTTCGGGTTCGGCTGTTGATACCGGTGTTGCTCGCGGTCGCGGCAGTGGTGGGGCTAACAGCCGTGCAGATCAACTCGGCGCTGGATGAGGCCCGCCGCGCCGATCGATCGAGCACCTTGGCCGCCGCGACCGGCGCGATCGGCGCTGTGGCCCACGAGGTGGCAGCTGAGTACGTGGCAAGCAACGCGGACCGCCGCGCCCAACAGCGAGTCAGACTCGATGAGCAGATCCCCCGCACCGAGGCCGCCCGCAGCGCATACCAGAATCTTTTGCCGACCCTCGCGAGCGCCGCCCCCGACCTGAGCGTCCTGACCGACAGCGTGCAACGAGCGCTCGATCTGCTCGGCATGGCCCGTACGGTCGCCGAGCAGATCCCCGAAGGCACCGCGGAAGTGGCTGCGTTCTACGAGCAGACGCTCACGGCGCTATTGACCTTGGCCGAGGCGATCCCACCCCACATGGACGAGCGTTCGCTCATCGAACTGGCCCGGTCCGTGACGCTCGCCGCCGGCTTGGACCGCCTCGCGGCCTTGCAACTAGATCTTGTGTCGCGCGGACTCGCGCGGGGTGAGATCCAGCCCACCGAGCAGATCGTCCTCGCCCAGTGGGCCGGCGGGGAAAGGATTCTGATTCAGGAGTTGACCGGTTTCGGCGTGGGCGCGCAGGCCTACTCCGCGGTCGAGGAGTCGGTGGAATCGACGACCGCGGCGAGCATCCGCCAGGTGCTGCTGGACGACCGTCGCGGCGACGCAATCCGCGGTGTGAGCCCAGTTGCCTGGACCAACGCCCAGACGAGGCGAACGGTCGACATCTGGGCGATGGAGCGCGACCTCGCCGCCCGGCTGGTCGGCGAAGCCGGCGCCCTGGGCGCCGCCGCTCGCAACCGCGCGTTTTTCGTCGCGGGCACTTCCTCGGCCGTGGTTGTGGTGATTCTTGCGGGCGCGATCGCGATGGTGATCCGGATTAGCCGGCGGCTTCGCCGCACTCGGTACGCCGCGCTCGTCGGCGCCCGCTTCGAGCTGCCCGCCGCGATCGCCAACGTCATCGCGGCTCACGATGCGAACGCGGTGAGGTCGGCGCTGAACGGCTCGTCCGCCCGCGTCGAGGAGATGCTCCACAGTGGACGCGACGAGATTGGCGAACTGGCAGCCGCCTTTGGCACGGTGCACCGGCAGGCGCTGCACCTCGCCGCGGATCAGGCGCTCATGCGGCTCGAGGTTCAGGCGTTGTTCGTGGCGCTCTCTCGACGAGGTCAGACTCTCGTCCAGCGCCAGATCCACCTGATCGACGAGTTCAGCCGCGACGAGACCGACCCCGACGCGCTCGCGCAGTGGTTCGCCCTCGACCATCTCGCCGCCCGGATGCGCCGCAATGAAGAAAACCTACTCGTTCTCGCCGGGGGTGAACCAGCTCGCTGGATCACTCGCCCGGTCACCATAGCCGACCTGATCCGCGCCGCCGCCCAGGAGATCGAAGAATATCGCCGCATCGATGTTCTTGACACCCCGGACCACGCGATCACGGCTAGGATCGCCGGCGATACGATCCATCTCCTCGCCGAATTGCTGGACAACGCCGCGAGCTTCTCCGCGCCCGACACACGGGTCACGGTGACCGGTCGGCTCGCCGCTGGCGGCCTCGTTGTCATGGTGCGGGATGAGGGTATCGGCATGCCGTCCGGACGACTCGCCGAGGCGAACGATCGGCTCGGCGGTCCCTCCGCGCTGACGAGCACGCTGGTCGGGACGATGGGCCTACTCGTCGTGGCTCGGCTGGCCGAACGCCATGGCATGAACGTCCATCTCGAGAGCCGGACGGGAACTGGTACGACCGCCACGTTGACCGTGCCCGACAGGCTGCTCGTGCCGGTCACCGAGGAAGACCGCCGCTACTCTGTACCGCGTTCGCACGATCCCTCCATCGATAGCACTCGACCGCTGGACGCGCTGACTCCAGCGGCCACTGCTGCGGTCCCACTTCCCGCAGCCTGGCCCGCTCAACCAGCAGCACCTTCACCCGGCCACGAGCCGGCGCCCGCGGTGACGCCGATCGGCCTGCCCCGCCGACCGGTCGAGATCGAAGCATCCACAATGGATACTGAGCTGCCGCCGCTCGACGGCCCGGACCCGGAGCTGATCCGAGCGCGGCTGGCCAGCCTCGCCAGCGGCCTTGCTGCAGCGGCGAACGAAGCTTCCGGCGCACGACAAGGACACGCCCATGACAAGCGACATTGACGCACAGCCTGACCACGGCGGTGGCGGCGACCTCGGCTGGTTGCTCACCGCCTTCACGCGCCGCGTCCCGACGATCGTGTGCGCGTTGGCGGTGTCGGTGGACGGACTCGCGATTGCCGCGTCGGAGAAGGTCGACCAGGACCAGGCCGACTCGCTCGCCGCCATCACCAGCGGGTTGGCGAGTCTTACCGTCGGGGCGGCGAAAGTGCTTTCTACGGGCCGGATCCGTCAGACGGTCGTGGACATGGACGGCGGAGTCCTCCTGGTCATGTCCGCCGCCGACCGTGCGTTCCTGGCCGTACTGGCTGAGCCTGGGGCGGACCTGGGTCAAGTTGGGTACGAGACGGCGTTGCTGACCCAGCGAGTCGCCGCCGCTCTGGAGCCGGCGCCGCGACCCGCCTGAACTGCAACCGCCACGTCGGTACGGCTGGGACGGACGAGTCCAAGGGAGGGCACAGCCTCAACGGTTGGTGCCGGTGACGACGATCCCAAGACCGTCCCCCGTGGCCACGACCGCCACATCGCCGTCAAGGTCAGTTCGCCGAACCTTAGCGCCGTCATCGGTGAGATGGTGCAGGACCGGCAGACTCGGGTGCCCGTACGGGTTGTCGGCGCCCACGCTCACCAGCGCGATGCGCGGCCGGACCGCGTCCAGAAAACTCAATGTCCTGATAGGACGATCCGTGATGGCACACTTCTGAACCAGAGTATTGGTCAGCCGCTTGATCCCGCAGATCGTGAAGTCACACGCTCAGAGTGTCACCGAACGGCGTGCGTTCACCGCTGGTCCCCGTCCTGAGTTGAGCTGCAAAGCGCACGAATGTGGACCCCCAATGATCAGCGGTCGATGCGACCAGGCCAGACGTCGTGCCCGAGCCATCTCAACATGCCCGTACCGTCGGCGTCAGGAGTCCTGCCGAATCGGTTTGTCCCGGGCCTGCTCGTCGATCCGGCCAACGCCAATCATCGCTGCGACCCACGGCCGAAGGGCTCTGGACGATCCCCATGCCGTCCTAACCGCATCAGTGTGACGGCGGCCCTGCCTGCCGAGGCGGGGCCGCCGTTACTGACCCGGAGAACCTAGATAGGTGGACCGTGAACGCGGTCGCCGCGTTCGGCGGGCAGCAATTCCGGCGAGTCTGGCCGGGCGCCTCGCCGCCGACCGCCCCGGGCGCCGACAACCGGTACGACCGCCTCGGATGACGGCGGTCCAATAGCACAATTCGCCGGCTCGGGGCGGCCGATGATCGACAATGGCCGCTACCCAGACCCCTTCTATTGATGTTCGGCTGTGACCAGGGCTGGACGCGGAACTTATCAGTGTAACTCCTTGGATGTGAAGGGAACCCTGTCACAATCGGCGCCCAGCGGTCGAAACCCTTACCCCGACGGGATCAATGAATGACCATGCGATCGGACATCGGCGCGAAGAAGCGGGCTGAGCCGCGCTCAGTTGCCAACCAGGTAGCCCACGACGTCAGCGGCGGTGAAGTCCGGTCCCGTGTGAGCAACCAGGTCAGGCAGGAAGTCGAGGTTCTGGCCGAGCGTCAGCAGGGGCGGTTCGGTGGCGCCGTCGCCGCGGCGCTGCGCCAGTCCGATCGTGGCCGTCAGTCCGTTGCACAGGCACCGGCGCCCCGTGGTCTCCGCCATCGAGCCACCCTTACGCAGGTAGGTCTCGACGGGTTCGGCGGGGCAGCGATACCCGACGGCGCTGTCAGACCGACGGTACGGCATGCGCAGGTACCCCAGATCGCATAGCCGGGTTCGAGCGGTGAAGATCTCGTCGGTGGCCAATGTTCCGGCGAGTTGGACCACTTTGAATGGGAAACCGGTCGGCGAGGCGTAGGGGTCGTTGCGGACAACAAGCTGGCCTGCCAATGCCTGATCGATCAGCCGGCGACGCAGGACTGGGTCGATACCCGACTCCCGGCACAGAGCGAACGCGGTGCCGACCTGAACGCCGGCCGCCCCGGCCGACCGGGCCGCGGTCACCGAATCCTTTCCGGCGTGCCCGCCGGCGACCCAGAACGGCAGGCCGATGGCGCCGACCTTGGCCAGGTCGATGGCATCACGCGGCCCGTACATGGGTTCGCCCACGGGGTCAAGTCGCAGCGGCCCCCGTGGCGGCGCGCTGTGTCCACCCGCTTCCGGGGACTCCAGGACGAAGCCATCCGGTGTTGTCGCCGGGTCGCGGACCAGGTAGGCGGCGAGGACCGCGGAGGACACGATCGCGAGGAATCTGGGCCGCGCCAAGGGGAACGGCAAGGTGCACGCTATTCGGCCGAGGTCGACGCTGACCGTGTGGCGCTCCGAGGCTGCGGTGCCCGACACGGCGACCGTCAGCTCACCCGGCTCGCCGCGTGCCAGGCAGGACAGCAGCCTCGGTATCTCGGTCGGGATGCCCGCGCCCATCAGCACGAAGTCCACGCCGGCGAGCATCGCTCCCGCAACGGCGGCGGGCGTGGCCAGCTGGACCTTTTCCAGGTAGTTGATGCCGACGCGGCCGCAGTGGCCCTGCTTGGCTAGGTACACCTCGACGAAGTTGCCGGCGACGGTCAGCTCGTCCCGGGCCGGGTTAGGGCGCAGCCCGAGACGCGGGATCGGCCGGAATGGGGCATCCGCCGGCAGGCCGCCGGCGACGAAGTAGCGCCGCAGGATCCGATCCGCCGCCCCCGCCAGGGGCAGCTGGGCCAGGGCCTCGCGCACGTGCCCGCCGGGGTCGCCGAGCTGCAGGCGGCGCGCCAGGACCACATCCAACGCCACCCCGGAGACCACGCCGAGATGCCCGGTCGCCGCGACAGCACTGGCCAGCCGCCAACCAGACACCCCGACGCCCATCCCACCCTGGATAAGAACCGGCATACCGGCGGCCGGCGAGTCCGCCGCCGACCCTTCATCGATCTGGTCAACCGCTATCAAGGCGTTTCCTTTCCGGTCACCGCACGCTGTGCTGGCGCTGTCAATTTCTCCCGGGTCGGGCTCCCCGGGTTAGAGGCTTTGGTCACACGAAAGCGGACGAGCGGCCCTTCCAGTAACTCCACAGTGGATGGTCTGCCTTCGGCGCCGCGAACGAGCTGTGCGGTCGGTCCCATCGCACGTGACGTCCGGTGCGTTGTCCTTCAGCCGCATGGCGCCGTATGTCCGTCGTCGGCCTCGGCCACGCCCCGGCCAGCCCTCGCCACAGCCTCTTGGCACAGAGTGGAGCCAGGATTGGACCCACGAGCCGAACGCGGCCAATCAGGACGCTTCAGATCGGGCAGAGAAATGCTCGGGGGCTCAGCGCCGGCACCGCGTGGGCGGCGTGATCAACGAAGACCGGCGAGCCGCGTGAACGACCAGGGCAACCCACGTGCCGAGTTTCGGAACTCCACGCGCTGGCCACCACTGCCTCGACGTGGACAGCACGCTGCCCTTGTCTGGACTCGTCGGCGCGTTCCCATCCGACGAGCCGCCTCTTAACTGTGGTCGCGCGGTCGAGTTTCGGCGACCACGACGGCGAGACCGTCCGGATTGGACACCACGGCTATGTCACCGCTGAGGTCGGTTCGAAGCACCCGGGCGCCGTTGGTCTCCAAGCGGCGCAAGACCGGCAGGCTCGGGTGCCCGTACGGGTTGTCGGCGCCGACGCTGACCAACGCGACCCGTGGGTGGACGACGTCGAGCAGCTCTGGGTCCTGAAATGAGGATCCGTGGTGGGCAACCTTGAGGATGTCGGCTCGCAACGCGTCCGCGCCGAGGCCCATCAGGAGCGAATGCTGCTCCTCGACTTCAGCATCCCCGGCGAGCAACACAAAGACACCACGGATGCGCGCCATCACGATGAGGCTGTTGTTGTTCGGATCAGAACGGGTCCCGAACAGCGGGTGGGACGGGCCGATCACCCGTAGGTCGATGGCGCCATGGCGATAGCCCCAGCCGACTCCGGCCTCGGCCACGGCCGTGCCCGCGGCCATCGACGCCGACCGTACCGCGGTCTCTCCTGCGGCCGGCTCGTCGAAGGTCGGGAGCACGACGCTGTCTACTCGTCGCCCCCGGAACACTCCGGCTACACCGCCGATGTGGTCGACATGGAAATGGGTCAGTATCAATAGGCTTACCTCGGTCACACCCAGGCGGCGGAGGCAGGCGTCGACCGGCACCGGGTCGGGACCGGTGTCGACCACCACCGCCGCGCCATCGCCTTCCGGAATCACGACGGCGTCTCCCTGCCCGACGTCGCACGCGACCACGACGACGCCATCGGGCGGCCAACCACTGGCCGCCCACCGGATCGGCACCGCGCCGAGCGCCGCCGCGACCGCGACGACCAACAACAGCCGCCGCAGTACCGGCCGCCGGGCAGCGAGAAGAAGCGCGCTCGTGAGCGCGGTCATGAGGACCGCACCACTCCACCCCGCGGCCCATGGGATCGATCCGACGGGAATCGACGCACCGGTGTGTGCGACGAGGACCAACCATCGGACTGGCCACGAAGCCAGCCATGCCAGCCCGAACGCCCCGTCAGGCCAGACCGGTGACAGCACTGCGGAGCCGACTCCGAGGACGGTGGCCGGCCCGACCGCCGGCGCGGCGAGCAGGTTGGCTGGGATCGCGATCAGACTCACCTGACCGGAGAGACCGGCGATCACGGGCGCACACGCGACGAACGCGGCCGCGGGGACGGCCAGTGCCTCCGCGAGCCCGACCGGTACGCCGGCGTTGCGTAGGCCGTCCCGCCACCGCGGGGCGACGAGAACCAGCGCCGCGGTCGCCAGCACCGACAAGGCGAACCCGGCACTGACCGCGAGCGACGGATCGATGAGCAGCCCAACAACGACGGCCGCGGCCAGCGCCGCTGCGGCCGCGCGCCCGCGTCCGGTCGCCAAGGCCAGGAGGCCGATGGCACCCATCGCCGCCGCTCGGACCACACTTGGCGACGGCCGCACCAAGATGACGAGTCCCACCAGCGCCACCCCCGCCACGGCCGCCGCGGGCCATGGGCCAACGCGTAGCCAACGCGCCGCGAATAGGACGAGACCTAGGACGATCGCCACGTTGGCCCCGCTGACCGCGACGAGGTGTGTGAGACCGGTCGCCCGGAAATCCGCTTCCAGGGCCGGATCGAGGTGGCTCGTGTCACCGAGGACGAGACCCGGCAGGAGTCCGCCAGGTTCCGTGGGCAGGCCGGCCGACGCGGCCTGGAGCCCCGCTCGGAGCGATCCCGCCGCGAGTTGTGTCCAATGTGGAGCGCCGACCAGTTCGGGCGGACCGGAGGCGGTCAGCACCGCGGCAGTGAGGTCACCGCCCCGCGACGGACCGAGCCGGCCGGTTGCAACGATGTGCTGGCTCGGCAGCAGCACCCGCCACGCACCGCCGGTCCCGAAAACCAATACCCGAGCGTCGACGAGCAGCAACGGTCCTGAAGCTGCCTGGACGACACTGGTGAGACGCGCTGGCACGAGCACCGTGGCGGGGCCGGGCGCCGAAGATCGCACTTCTTCTGGATCGCCGGTGACGACCAGGTCGGCCTGTACTGTCGCCTGCGCATCCGTCAGCGCCGCCAACGGTGCTGCGTCGCGGGCAGCGGTCCGGGCCGCGGTGGCGGTCAGACCGCACACCGCACCGAGCAGGAGCGCGACGACGCCCCACGCCGCGCCTCGGCGCAGGTGCCGGGGACGGTAGTCGTCCCTGCGGTGAATGATCGCGAGCAGCGCCGGAACCCACGCCAGCACAGCTACGACGACCGTCGCCAGGACGAGAGCGCCCGTCCACGCGCGGGGCGGGCTGAGCGACAGTCCGGCGATGCTGGCCAGCCACACGCCACCGGCAAACGCGAACAAGCGCCGGTCGGCCGAGCGGGTGGGCGGCCGCGACGGACTGCTCGCGGACGCCTCGAGCACAGCGGCGCTGGTCATACCGAGACCAGCGACTTGAGCTCGTTGTACCGTGCGTCTCCGATTCCGGTGACCTTGCGTAGGTCCTCGGTGGCAGTGAAGCCGCCGTGCTGGTCGCGGTACTCGATGATCCGCTGGGCGAGCACCGGGCCAACGCCGGGTAGCGTTTGTAGCTGGTCGAGTGTGGCCGTGTTGAGGTTCACCAGACCACCGCCGGCGGCGGCCGCCGGCGGGGCTACGCCCACTGAAATGAGCTCACCATCGATGACCTTGCGGGCCAGATTGAGCGTGGTCAGGTCGGTGCCGGGCAGCGCGCCACCGGCCGCGTCAATCGCGTCCGCGACTCGGGCGCCGGGGGAGAGGCGGACGAGTCCCGGATGCTTCACCCGTCCGGCGACGGCAACGACAAGGGCAGCGGCCGAGTCCGAGGCGTGCGGCGACGCCGGTGCAACCGGTTGGGTCGAGGGACGCGCGCGCCAAGCCAGCAGACCGGCTCCAAGGGCGACCAGAATCGCGACGGTGGCCAGCGCGCGTACCGCAGTCGCATTGAGTTCCCAACGGCGAATCGCAGCAAGCGCGCTAGTCGCGTCTCGATGGCTCGGCACGGCGCCGACGCTAGGCCCGCTCGACGGCCTCGGCCACGACGAAACTTAGGCCTGTGGATTGTGGATAACCCGGTCGTTACCGATCGGACGACGCTGGCGGCCGGTGGTGCACCGCGACCCCGATGACGCCCGGCCCGGTGTGAGCCGCGATCACCGCGCCGACTTCCGACAGATAGGCGTCATGTAGCCGATTCCCCAAGCGCGCGGACAGAAGCGCGGCCAGCGCGTGTGCCCGGTCGGCGGCGGCCAGATGCTGAACCGCGATGTCCACATCGGACTCACCGGCTGCCTCGACCGCCAGGTCGGCCAGCCGGGCCAAGGCGCGGGAGGACGTACGGACCTTCTCCTTCAGGACCACCTCGCCCCGCACAACATGCAGGATTGGCTTCACCGCGAGCGCGGTACCCAGCAGTGCGCTGGCGGCGCTAATCCGCCCGCCACGGCGGAGGAACTCGAGAGTGTCCACATAGAACAGTGTCCGCACGCGATCGGTGGCGGACAGGGCCGCCGTCCGCACGGCCTCGACATCCCCCCCGCCGGCCGCAACCCCGCACGCTTCGAGCGCGACGAAACCGACTCCGATGCCAGCCGCCGCCGAGTCGACCACCCGCACGCGATCATTGAACTCCTCGGCCGCGAGCAGTGCCGACTCGTAGGTGCCCGACAGCCGCGCCGACAGATGCACCGAGACGATCCCACTGGCCCCCTGATCGAGCAGATCACGATAGACCTTGGCAAATTCGGCCGGGGCCGGACGAGAGGTTGTCACGGTGTAGCGTCGTTCGCTGAGGGCGTGCGCGACGTCAGCCGGCGAGATGTCGACCCCCTCGCGGCCCTCCTGGCCCGACACAATCACGGTCAACGGAACGATCCGTAACCGAGCAGCCGCGGCCACGTCGTCGGGCAGATGAGCGGTGGAGTCGGTGACCACCCGTACGGCCATGCCGGCACCGTATCCGATCAGCACCGTCTTCGCCCGGGGTGTCGGCCGAGCGGATCAGATCTTGCGGACCGTCTTCACGATCGCCGGGATCCCCTGCTGGCAGGTGGTCATGAGGTCCGGGTTGATGAAGGCCTCGACCTCGATCCGGGCTCCCGACATGATCAGAGCACGGTCACCGCCGACCAACAGGTAGTCGCGACCGTCATCGGCATGCAACAAGATGCAGCCGGCCTCCACACCTTCGAATGGCGTGCCGCGGAGAGTCTTGGGGTCGCCGGGCGGCTGCGGGTCCAACACTTTGCCGGGGTCCTCCTCAGGCGGTGATGTGGTAACGGCGCCGGCACCGGGCGGCGCGGTCGTCGTCACGCTGGTGGCTGGATCGCTGGCCGAGTTCTCGGATCGGTTGCCCGAGGTTCCGGTCGGAGTGGCGCACGCCGTTGCCGTCGCCAAGGCCGCCATGACGCCGGCCGCAAGCACGAACCAACGATGCTTAACCATGTCGCGTTGGACGCTACCGGCTACAGGGCAGTTCCGCATCCGCTCAGATCAGGCCTGGTTGTGGGCATACAGCTGCCAGCCGCGCACGGGGTGTAACCGCAGGTCCGTCATCCGGCAGTTGTCGAGCACCTTCAGCGTGTGCCAGATTTCGGCCGGCCAGCCCAGGAGCGTGCCGCAACCGAGCCGGGCGGCACCTCCGTGGGTGACCAGCACCGCGGTACCGGCGGCCACCCGGGCGACCGCATCTCGGAACGCGGCCGTTACCCGCTCGGTCATCGCCGAAACCGACTCGATGTCGGGGTTGCGGATCGGCGTCACGGCACCCCAGCGTAGGAAGTCGTCGGGGTAGCGCTCCTCGATCTCCTTTGCAGTCAAACCCTGCCACGGACCGAAATGCCGTTCCCGCAACCGAGCGTCGAGGGCCACCGGCAATCCGGTCAGCTCGGCGAGCGGAGCGGCCGTGCTGGTGGCCCGGCTGAGGTCGCTCGAAATGATCAAATCAGGTTTCACCGCCGCCAACCGGCGCGCCGCTCGGGTGGCCTGCCGAATCCCGGTCTCGTCCAGGTCGACGTCGGTCTGTCCTTGAAAACGGTGTTCCGCATTCCACGCGGTACGACCATGCCGCCACACGAGCAAGCGAGTCACGACGAGCCTGCCTCGCGCTCGAACTCGCTGGCGCTCGCCGCCGCGCTCGTTGGCAATATCTCGACGAGCCGGCCTCGCGCGCGAACTCGCTGGCGCTCGTCGTCGCGCTCGTTGGCCGCTGTCATGCGACGTCGTGCTGAGCCAGGTCCCGGTCGACAAACGGCACGCGCGGGCAGTCCTTCCAGAGCCGGTCGAGCGCGTAAAACTCACGCTCCTCGCTGTGCTGCACGTGCACCACAATGTCGACGTAGTCGAGGAGCACCCATCGGCCCTCCCGCTCGCCCTCTCGGCGCGCCGGCTTCGCCCTCTCCGGCAGCCTGAGCAAGGCCTCTTCAATTGCGTCGACGATGGCCGTGACCTGCCGTTCGTTGGGCGCGGAGGCGATCAGAAAGGCGTCGGTGATCACGAGCTGATCGGTCACGTCGAGAATCACGATGTTCTCGGCCTTCTTGTCAGCCGCAGCCTGCGCGGCCGCGAGCGCCAACTCAAGCGCACGCTCGGATGCCGGCACGAGTCTCCCTTCCCTCGGGTAGGACCTAGCGTCTCACACGCGGCTATCCGGACCCGGCAGGCGGGCGGTAGAGGTGACGCTTTGCGATGTACTGCACCACCCCGTCGGGCACCAGGTACCACACGGGTTGGCCCTCGGCCACCCTCCGCCGGCAGTCCGTCGATGAGATGGCCATGGCCGGCACCTGCACCAGGCTCACCGTCGCCGGCGGCAAGTGTTCGTCGGAGAGCACGAAACCCGGTCGCGTGACCCCGACCAGATGAGCGAGCTCGAAGATCTGGTCGGCGTCCTTCCAGGAAAGAATCCTGTTGAGGGCGTCGGCGCCCGTGATAAAGAAAAGGTCAACCTTGGGTCCGTAGACCGCCCGCAGATCCCGGAGAGTGTCCACTGTGTACGTTGGACCGCCGCGATCGACGTCGACCCGGCTCACCTGGAACCGCGGGTTGGACGCGGTGGCGATGACGGTCATGAGGTAGCGGTCTTCGGGAGCGCTCACGTCGTAGTCGGCCTTCTGCCACGGCTGGCCCGTCGGAACGAACACCACTTCGTCCAGCAGGAATCGGCTCGCCGCCTCGCTGGCCGCCACCAGGTGTCCATTATGGATCGGGTCGAAGGTGCCGCCCATGATGCCAATCCGTCGTGCAGCCCGGCGGCGCGTGACCGGGTTCGGCGTGGCCGCCTTGGCTCGGCTGGTACGGGATGCTGCAGCCGCTTTTGCGATGGGAGCCCGCGATCTCGCCGTCATGCTCGCCCCTCGCGTTCGGAGAAAGTGTGGGCGGCAATGACGCGCCGGAGCTCATCGGCCCCGTCGCCGACGACCCTACGCAAGGCCGGGTTCACCTCGGGCGAGGCAAGCAACCCCTCTGCCATGTCGATCGTCTGTGGCGCCGCCGCGTACCGCGGAAAGCTCGCCGACGACACGTGGATCGTCAGCGTCTGCGTTCGCCGGCGTGAAACCTCTGGCATCTCCGCGAAGTAACGCTCCACATAGGACTCAGTCAGTGCGGATTGGCCGGGATGCCAGAAGCCCTCCGCCGCCGCGAGGACGAGGCGATTAGATGACGTTTCGTCGGCCGTGACGACGCGCCAGGCCCGTGCCTTGGCGGCGTCATGGGGACGCGACGCCCGACATCGCGCCGCGTGCACCGCTCCGGCGGCGGTGCGGTCCCGATCCGCTTCAGCATCGACGTCGGCGTCGCTCGCGTCACCGAGCACAGACAGCCGGGCCATGATGGCCCACCGCAGATCCGGGTCCGACTCGACGCCCGGGGGGGTGGCACCGTCGAGCCACCGTCGCAACTCCGTGACGTCGTCCATTGCCGCGGCGTTGACGAAGCCGAGCGCGGCCAGCAGCCGGATACCGCCGTCGTCGGCCGCCTCCATCACATCTCGCCACACCGCCGCAACCCGCCGTTCGGCGTCAGCGACTCCATCCGCCGGTACGTATCGACCGAGCACGCCACCGTACGGGTGCGCGGCGTCGGCGGCGCGGCTGGTCGACAATCGCGTGAGGTCACGCAGCACGCTTGGCTGCCGCTCGCTCGGTAGACCAGCCTCCAGCAGATCGAGCAAATCGCCCGCTGGCAGCCAGGCGTCGCGCACGGCATCGGTGGCGGCGCCCCAGATCAAAGCGCGAGCGACCGGGTCCCGCAGGTGTCTGATCGTCGCCGACAACGCCTCGCGGCTGGCCGGATCAAAGCGAATCTTGGCAAAGGTGAGGTCGCCGTCGTTGAGCAGTAGCAGGTCGCCGACGCGCTCGCCGACCAGCTCCGGCACCGGGGTGAGCGGAGATGCTGGCAGGTCGAGCTGCACGGACTGTCTCCGGACGCCACGGTCGTAGACGCCTACACCGATCCGGTGCGGTCGAAGCGTGGGATGGCTCGGGGGCGCCGTCTGTTCAATGTGGACGGAGGCGTACGTTCCGTCGTCAGCCATGGTGATCACTGGCCAGAGGGTATTGACCTGAGGCGTGCGCAACCAGACATCAGCCCAGCTCATCAGGGTTCGACCGGAAGCCGCGCCAACCGCGTCGAGCAGGTCGGCCAGAGTGGCGTTGCCATAGGCGTGCTGCGCGACGTGCCTGCGCAGGCCGGCCAGAAAATCATCATCGCCGAGCCACGCAGCAAGCTGACGTAGCGTGGCGGCGCCTTTGGCGTACGAGATGCCATCGAAGTTCAGCAGCGCGTGCGCGGTGTCGACCACGGACTCCGGCGCGATCGGATGCGTGGACGGGCGCTGGTCGGCCGCGTAGCCCCAGCCCTTGCGTCCCACGGTGAACTCGCACCAGGCATCTGTGAACCGGGTCGCCTCGACGACCACGCGATAGCCCAGGTACTCGGCGAAGGACTCGTTGAGCCAGAGGTCGTCCCACCACCGCATGGTCACCAGATCGCCGAACCACATGTGGGCCATCTCGTGGGCGATGGTGACCGCGCGCACCTCGCGCTCGGCGTCGCTGACCGCCGACCGGAACAGGTATTCGTCGCGTATTGTCACCAGGCCGGCGTTCTCCATCGCGCCCGCGTTGAACTCCGGCACGAAGGCCTGGTCGTACTTCCCGAACGGGTACCGCACCCCGAATAACTCGTGGTAGCGATCGAGACAGGCCGCCGTGATCTCGAACAGCTCATCGACGTCCTTGTCCAGATGCGCGGCCAGCGACCGCCGGCAATACAGCGCCATCGGGACACCGTCGTGTTCGGCCCGAGAGACGTGGTATGGCCCGGCGATGAGGCTGATCAGATACGTCGACAGCGGTGCCGTGGACTCAAAGACCCATCGATCTGCTTCGACCTGCTGGCCCATGGAATTTCCGGCGACCACCCACCCGGTCGGCGCCGTCACCGTCAGGGTGACCGGCGCCTTCAGATCGGGCTGGTCGAAGCAGGCAAAGATACGTTGCGCGTCGTCGAGAAAGCTCTGGGCGTAGAGGTATGTCTGCCCGTCCTCAGAGTCGACAAAGCGGTGCAGCCCCTCGCCGGTGTGGGAGAACCGCATGAGCGCTCGGACCACGAGCTCGTTGTGACCGGCCAATTCAGTCAACGGCAGACGGTTCTCGCTCAGGGAGGCCGGGTCGAGAGGCCGTCCGTTGAGTTTCGCGTCGACGAGCTCAACAGCGTTGAGCTCCACGAAGGTGGGCGCATCGGCCCGGAACGACATGGTGCACGTGGAAACGAATGTGTCCCGCTCCGCCGCGCCGCTGACGTCGAGATCGACGTCGTACGCATCGACCCGCAACAGGCTGGCTCGTTCGGCCGCCTCGGCACGCGTCAAGCTGGGCATACGTCGAGCGTACGTGCCCGGAGGTCGAGGTCGTGGACGGCCGGATGATCGGAGCTCGCCCGGGCGACTGAGGCTGGTAGACTCACGCCATGCGAATCGCGCCGACCACGCTCGGCTGGTGGCGCCCGTAGGGCGGCCACCCAGATTTCGCGTACCCAATCCACGCGGCCGCCCCACCACGGCGGCCGTTTCGTATGCCAACGGTCGGTTGGTGGCGGCGGGCGCACTCTCCACAGTAGACAGGAAACCGCCATGCCGACCACGCTCACCGCCGCGGTCATCGACCCGACCACCGCCTCCCACTCGATCACGCGGCGCATCTCTGGCTTCAAACCGACCGGCCGATTGCATCTGGGCAACTACCTGGGTGCCATCCGGCCGATGCTCGACACCTCCGGGCAGACCGATTCGACCGTGATGATCGCTGACCTGCACGCGCTCACGGTGGAACACGATCCGGCCCGGCTCCGGAGTCTCACCGGCGAGCTGCTCGCCACGCTGATCGCCTGCGGAGTCGAACCCGTATCCACGCCCGTCTACGTCCAGTCGGACGTACCCGAGCACGCGGAGTTGCATTACCTGCTCGAGTGCGCCACCGGGTACGGGGAGGCGGCGCGCATGATCCAGTTTCGGCAGAAGGCCGCCGGGCCGGAACCGGTTCGCCTGTCGCTGCTCACCTACCCGGTGCTGATGGCGGCGGACATCCTGCTGCACGACGCGGACGAGGTGCCCGTCGGTGATGACCAGAGCCAGCACGTTGAGCTGGCGCGAGATGTCGCCAACCGGTTCAACACGCGCTACGGCCGCACGTTCGTTGTGCCGCGAGCCGTTCATCCTCCGATTGCCGCACGGGTCATGGACCTGGCCGACCCTACCGGCAAGATGGGCAAATCGTCCGCGGCGGACTCGGGTCTGATCCACCTGCTGGACAAGCCAGATCTGGTGCGGCGAAAGGTCGCGCGTGCGGTCACCGACGGCGAGGGCGAGGTTTCGTACGACCCGTACCGGAAGCCCGGCGTGTCGAACCTGCTGGAGATTCTGGCCGCGTGCGAGCGAGACCATCCGGACACGGCGGCGCTCCGATTCACGTCCTACAGCGAGCTCAAGGAGGCCCTGACTTCGACCATTGTGGACATGTTGGCGCCGCTGCAGCGCCGGCACGCCGAACTGGTGGCCGACCGAGCGTACGTCGACGAGGTACGGCGCCGCGGTGCGGAGCGGATCCGCGATCGGGCCAGGCAGACCGTACAGCGGGCCAAGTATGCGATCGGTCTCGCGACCTGACCCCCCGTTCAGGGGGTGACGGCCTGCGCCCGAAGCCGTTGCATGACCGGCTCACCCGGCCAGGCCGTCACCCGGTACCGGACTGGGGTGTAGCCAGGCTCCGGCAGCAGTGATGCATCCCGCAGCACGACGTCGAACGGCACGGTGAACGGCTCGCCCGGCGCGTCGCCTGGCTGCCCCGCCCCCGCTTGAAATGCGATGAAGTTGGCCTCCGGCATCAGCGTATCCACGCCGTTGCTCCAGACCGCCACCGAGAACACCTCGTCATCGGGCCGTTGCACCACCAGCAGCGAGGCGACGAAGATGTCGACCTCGTCGCGCTCGTGCTGCGCGTCGAGCGCCTCCTTCTGGCTTCCGTACTCCGCGGCGGCCAGGACGACCTCGGCCCGGTGGACGATCGGGGCGAGTACAGAGCCGAGCAGAGCCGGATACGGAATGACAGTGCCGGCATCGTCCACTGTGTACCCGACCGGCGAAAGACTGCGGGTGGCCTGGCGGAACTCCTCCTCCGCCAGCCGGTAGAGCGCGGGCAGCGCGTCAGGTGCATCGGAGGTGACGATCAGCGTGTCCTTGTGCGGCATGAACGCCACCGGTCGGCCTCCGACTCGGTCGGCGAGCCCGGCAAGGAAGCCCTCGATCAGCAGCATCGAGGTGAAGTAGCCGTCGCCCGTGTCGACGACCCGGAGTACGACGGGCCTCCCCTCCGGCGGCGGCCCGTCGAGTCGACCCGACCGCCCGGTCAGGTTCGCTCGGGCGGTCGCGAACAACTCGTCGTCGGTGACGCCCCACTCGGCGAGCCGCGCATAGGTGACATACGCCATGGACGTCGGCTCGTCGACAACCACAAGCTCGACCAGGTACGGCAGCGCCGGTCGTCCCACCAGCCGCATCGGATTGTCCACTGTGGTGACACCGGGCACCCCAAGACCAAACGAGACCCCGCGAATCACCGGCAAGAGTTTCGGGCGGGCTTGGTCCCAGGTATCAGTCGCCGATGGCGATGCGACCACGATCGCGACGAGGTTCTTGATTCGTTGGGCCCGCTCGCGCGGGGCGGCGTTTTCGGTCTCCCGAAACGTGTTATGTAGGTAGATCCGTCCGGACTCGGCATCCGAGCCACGGCGTCGGTACACAATGGCAAAGTCGGACTCGTCGTAGCGCGCCGACTCTACCTGCCGGGTCGCGACCACGGCATCGAGCACCTGCTGAGCGAACTTCTCCCGCGGTGACCTGGACCGCCCGAACAAACCCACGGCGCCCGACGCTACCCGAACCGCCGTCCATACGCTCGAGGCAACTCTGGTACGACATCGACACCCTCGCGGTCTAGATCAGCCGTTGTCGCTGGGCGACTCTGTCTGCTCGTAGGGGCGGCGGCGGGCCTGGCGGGCGGCGAGGCGCTGCGCCGCTGTGGGTCGGGTGGCGCCGGCGTCGTCGCGAAACTCCGCAACGCGATAGTCGGAGCCACGCTGGCCCGGGGTGAAGTCAGAGCCCGCATAGATCGACGGTTGCCAATCGAACTCGAAGGTGCCGATCCGTACCAGGCAGCCCGGTTCGGCACCCGCTTTGGCGAGCGCCTCCTCGACGCCGAGTCGAGCCAGTCGATCGGCGAGATAGCCGACTGCCTCTTCGTTATCGAAGTTGGTCTGGCGGACCCATCGCTCCGGACGCGGCCCGTGCACCACGAACGAGCCATCGGGCTCGGCCTCGACGCTGAAGCCGGTGTCATCGATCGCCTGCGGTCGCAGGACGATGCGTGTCGGTTCCCGGGTCGGTTGCTGCGCGCGGTAGTTGGCCACGACTCCGGCCAAGGCAAAAGCCAGCTCCCGTAGACCTTCGCGGGTGGCCGCGCTCACCTCGAATACGGGCCAACCACGCTCCTCGAGCTGAGGTCGGGTGATCTCCGCGAGATCGCGCGCCTCCGGCACATCCATCTTGTTGAGGACGATGACGCGCGGCCGGTCGTCCAGACCACCATAGGCCGCCAGTTCTGCCTCAATCGCGGCAAGATCGGACACCGGGTCGCGCTCGGTCTCCAACGCGGCGCAGTCGATCACATGCGCGAGCACGGCACAACGCTCGATATGCCGCAGAAACTCGAGCCCGAGGCCCTTGCCGGTGGCCGCCCCCGGGATGAGCCCAGGGACGTCTGCGATCACGAACGAGTCGTCACCCGCCTGGACCACGCCGAGGTTGGGAACGAGCGTCGTGAATGGGTAGTCGGCGATCTTCGGGCGGGCCGCGGAGAGCGCCGCGATCACTGACGACTTGCCCGCCGATGGAAAGCCGACGAGCCCGACGTCGGCCACGCTCTTGAGCTCGAGCACCACGTCGACCTGCTCGCCGGGCTCGCCGAGCTCGGCGAAACCGGGCGCGCGACGCCGGGTATTGGCGAGAGCCGCGTTGCCGCGCCCGCCCCGACCGCCTCGGGCCAGCTCGTACGTCGTACCGGGACCGACGATGTCGGCCAGCACCTGGCCGTTGAGCGTCTGCACCACAGTGCCGTCCGGTACCCGCAACGTCAGGTCGGCGCCGTCGGCACCGTCGCGGTTGTTGCCCGAGCCACCCTTCCCGTTCTCAGCCTTCAGGTGCGGCCGGAAATGAAAGTCGAGCAGCGTATGAACGCCCGAGTCCACGACGAGGTGAATGCTGCCGCCGTGACCGCCATCGCCACCGTCCGGCCCGCCGAGCGGCTTGAACTTCTCGCGAAGAATCGACACACAGCCATGACCGCCGTTGCCGGCTTGAGCGTGCAACACAACTCGATCGACAAAGCTGGTCATGACGCCACCCCTGCACGCGGCAACTCTTCCAGACTTGCGGAATGGGAGCGATCCCAACGCCCAACTCTTGGAGAGTTGCGGTTGTCGTGGGGGTCAATCTTCGGTCGGCACCAGTATGTTGACGACCTTGCGGCCGCGCTTGGTGCTGAACTCGACCGCTCCGGCGGCCAGCGCGAACAGCGTGTCGTCGCCCCCGCGCCCGACCAGGTCGCCCGGGTGGAACTTGGTACCCCGCTGGCGTACCAGAATCTCGCCGGCGTTGACCACCTGCCCGCCGAAGCGCTTGACCCCGAGCCGCTGCGCGGCGGAGTCGCGCCCGTTGCGAGAGCTGGACGCCCCCTTCTTGTGAGCCATCGCGCGCCCTACTTCCCGCTCGAGATTCCGGTCACCTTTACCTGGGTCAGCGGTTGGCGGTGACCCTGGCGCTTGTGGTAGCCGGTCTTGTTCTTGAACTTGTGGATCCGGATCTTGGGGCCCTTGGTGTGTGCCACGACCTCGCCGGTCACGGCAACACCGGCCAGCTGTTGGGCATCGGTTACCAGTCGCTCGCCGTCAACGAGGAGAACGGCCGGGAGCGAGACCGCATCGCCGGGCGCACCGGCGAGCTTCTCGACCTCGATCACATCGCCCTCAGCGACGCGGTACTGCTTGCCGCCGGTCTTGACGATCGCGTACATCGGACGCGCACTCCTGTCTGACTATCAATGGCCTGCGAGACGCTGTGCCGCCGATCAACCGATCACCCGCGCGGTGGCACGCAAAAACGCAGCGCACGAGGTGCGCCACGAAAAGACTACGGCATCGTGAGCCGGCCGCCCAAACCCGGGTCAGGCGCGACCGCGATCAGCTCGACGGCGTTGCCGATGCCGAGGCCGGTGGCGCACACGTGTTGGCGAAAGCGGCGGCGAAATCCAGCAGCTTCTTGCGGATGTCAACGGTCGTGCCGGTGTAGGACAGCGCGTACATCTGCGTCAGCGCGGTCGCAATGTCGGTCAAGACAGCCCTCAGCGCCGGCGACACGGGCCGCACCGCGAGCTGCGTGAACGTCGCCGCCAGGTTGGCGAATTGGCGGTTGATCGTCTCGGCCGCCTGGACCATCGTCGCCTGGTCGTTACGGGCGGCGGCCTGCTCCAACGCGGCGATCTGGTCGTTGAAGATCTTGGTCGTGCTCGCGGTCGCGGCCGTCGCCAGGCTGCACACGTCGGCCGTGACCGCCGGGTCGACGGGCGGCGGGGTTGGAGACAGCGACGGAGACGCGCTTACCGACGGTGACGTGTCGGCGCTGGGCGACTGATCCGCGACCGGCACCGCAGGATGGCATGCGGTTGCGGTCAGCGTCAGGGCCAGTACCGTCACCACTCCGAGCGCGAGTCGAGTCCGCAACCCCGACCGCATCGGCCGCCTCCCTCGTATCAGTCCTGTCGGAGCGTACGCAGGTGCGCGGCCGCGGGCACGCCGAATGCCCGATTCTCTGCCGACCAGAGACTCGACCGTTATGGATGAATGAGATTAAGGCCGGGTGCGTCGGCGTGAGCTACCGCGGCGGGCCCGCCGGCGCACCGACGGATTCTCGGTATCGTCGCCGACCGGAATGAGGTCCTCAACCCCGTCGTCACCGTCCACATCGGTCAGTGGATTGTCGTCGCCGTCCGGCAGCTCCGGCTCGGTGTCGTCCGGCGCAACCGTACGGGTCGAGGCGGCCATCGCTCGTACCTTCTCCGCGATGTTGGCGCGAGGCTTGTCCACCACCGGCTCGGTTTGGATCAGCACGCCGCGGCCCTTGCAGTGTTCGCACGTCTCGCTGAACGCCTCGAGCAGGCCCTGGCCGATGCGCTTACGAGTCATCTGGACCAGGCCGAGTGACGTTATCTCGGTCACTTGGTGCTTGGTGCGATCACGTCCAAGGCACTCGGTGAGCCTGCGTAGCACGAGTTCCCGGTTCGACTCCAGGACCATATCGATGAAGTCGATGACGATGATGCCGCCCAGGTCCCGTAGCCGGAGCTGACGCACGATCTCCTCGGCCGCCTCCAGGTTGTTACGGGTGACCGTCTCCTCGAGGTTGCCGCCAGCGCCGGTGTACTTGCCGGTGTTGACGTCCACCACCGTCATCGCCTCGGTCCGGTCGATTACCAGGTGTCCGCCGGAGGGCAGGAACACCTTGCGATCCAGTCCCTTGAGGATCTGTTCGTCGATGCGCCACTCGGCGAACACATCGGCGGTGCCGGTGTGACGGCGCACTCGAGCCACAAGGTCCGGCGAGACGTGGCCAAGATACTGCTCGACCTGGTCGTACGCGTCCGTACCCTGGATAACGATCTCGCGGAAGTCCTCATTGAACAGATCGCGGACGACCCGGATGACCAGGTCCGGCTCGGCCGACAGGACCGCCGGAGCGCCGCCCCCTGCGGCCTTGGCCTGAATGTCATCCCATTGCGCCTGCAGCCGCTTGACATCTCGGGCCAAGTCCTCCTCGGCGGCGCCTTCGGCCGCGGTACGGACGATGACCCCGGCGCCGTCGGGCACCAGATTCTTCAGAATGTCGCGCAGCCGCCGACGCTCCACATCGGAGAGCTTGCGGGAGATTCCCGACGCGTGGCCGTTGGGCACGTACACGAGGTGCCGCCCGGAGAGCGCGATGTGACTGGTGAGCCGCGCGCCCTTGTGTCCGATCGGATCCTTGGTCACCTGCACGAGTACGGAGTCGCCCGACTTCAGCGCCTGCTCGATCGAGCGCGCCTTCCCCTCGAGCCCAGTCGCGTCCCAGTTGACCTCACCGGCGTAGAGGACCGCGTTCCGGCCTCGTCCGATGTCGACGAAGGCTGCCTCCATGCTCGGCAACACGTTCTGCACCTTGCCCAGGTGCACGTTGCCGACCATCGTCGACGAGGACTGCCGGGCCACATAGTGCTCGACCAGGATGCCATCCTCGAGTACGGCGACCTGAGTCCGGTCGCCCTTCTGGCGCACCACCATCACCCGGTCGACCGCTTCCCGGCGGGCCAGGAACTCGGACTCGGAGAGGATCGCCGGCCGGGTCCGGCGCTGCTCCCGCCCATCCCGGCGGCGCTGGCGCTTCGCCTCGAGCCGGGTCGAGCCCGACACCCCTTGGACCTCGTCGCGCGGTTGACGGACCCGCACCACGGTCACCACGCCGTCCTCCGTGGTGCCCTCGGCCTCCCCGCCCGTGCCCGACCGGCGCCGACGGCGACGGCGACGCGTCAACGGCTCGTCGTCACCGGCGCCCTCGTCGGCGTCGGCGTCACGCCCGTCCGCTTCGGGCAGCGCTACCTCGTCGGTGTCCAGGGGCCCCTTGCCCCGACCGCGACCACGGCGCCCGCGGCGGCGTCGGCGTCGCCCGGCGGCGTCAAACTCGTCCTCGTCCTCGGCGCCTTCCTCATCACTGGTTACGGGCTCCGCCTCGACGACCGGTTCGGCCGCGCGACGGACGCGCCGGGTCCCGCGACTCCGCGCCGGCTCTGCCTCCACGGGCTCGGCCTCGACCGGCGGCTCCGGCTCGGGACCGCGGCGATCGCGCCGCCCACGTCGGGTGGCCCGGCCCGACCCGGTGTCGACCGGCTCGCGGTCGGCTTCGGCGGCGGGTGCTGATTCGGGCTCGGGAGCCATGAAAAAGACCGCGGTCGTCGGTGCCGTTCGGGGCGGAGAGGGTGGCCCGAGGTCCGGTTCGGTCGGGGGCTCAGGGGCCGCGTCGGCTCGGCGGCGGGCGCGCTTGGCCGGCGTACGGACGGTAGACACCGCCCGGGCCCCGGTTTCATCCGACTCGATCGGTTCGGTCGTTTTTGCCGGAGCGCGCCGCCGGGATCGAGTCGGCGCCGGATCTGGGGTCGCGGAATCCGAACCGGGCGGCTCCAAGCCGGGGATCACATCGGCGACCGCGCTCTTGGCCGCCCGTCGACGGCTACGGGTGCCGTCGGCCGGGGTCGACGCGCTTTCGGCGGGCGTTGACGACGCCGCCTTGGCGGTCCGCTTGCGGGTACGGCGCTGCGCGCCTGCGTCGCTGTTCGGCGCATTGCTGTTCGGCGCATTGCTGTTCGGCGCATTGCTGTTCGGCGCATTGCTGTTCGGCCCATTGCTGCTGGGCTCGGGGGCTGCGCCCGGCGTCGGCTCGGCGCCTGCCGCGGGGCTGCCCGCTGTGGTTTCGGCCATGCGGACGAATCTCCAGTTCCGGCCTCCCCGGGCGCGTTACACACGCAGCCACGCAGGGACGCCTAAGAAACGATGTATGCCGGCCCTCACACCAGTCGGGAAAGGGCCGAAGTCTGCCAACCAACACATCAATGCTCGTCCTGGCTGGACGATTCCCCGATGAACGCGTTGCCGCCGGTCGCCTCGTCGTCCTTCAATGGATCAACGATCTCACCCTGCGGGGTCAACGTGCCCTGAGCGAGCCGGACCGCCCGTGAGGGCACCGGCGGCTCCAGGTCGGCGACGACCCGCAATCCGGCAAGTACGTCATCGGGCCGCACAGCTGGGGTTACCTGCCGTACGACGACCTCCATCATCGCATACTCAGACCCGGACTCTGTGTCAGGTATCCCACCCGTCTCCATCAAGGTCACCGCCCCGCGTGCGTCGAACCGTCGGCGACCCTGCTTGGTCAGGCGCTCCACCAGCACCTCGTCGGCGGCCAGGAACGCCGCCACCGCCTCGGCGAGTCGCGCCGGTGGCACCCCGGGTAGCTCGACCCGCCACCGGGACGCGTCGATCCGCTCGGCGAGGCTGAGCTGACCGGCGGCGACCCGGACGTCGAGCACGTCAAGACCGGGTGACAAGGCCGCGTCGAGCGCGGCGCGCACGTGATCGGGGTCCGCTTCCGCCTGCAGGCCGATCTCCAGGTACTCCGCCTCGCTCGCCGTACCAGTCGGCGCCGCGCTCGCGTAGGAGATCTTCGGATGCGGCGAGAACCCCTGCGAGTAGGCGATCGGCACGCCGGCCCGGCGGATGGCCCGCTCGAACGCCCGGGCGAAGTCCCGATGCGACGTGAAGCGCAGTGGGCCGCGCTTGGCGTAGCGGATCCGGAGCCGCTGCACCACCGGCAGCTGGCTGTGCTCGGGCTGAGGCTTTCGGGAGATCGTCGGCTCCTTGGGCGGTTAAGGAGGGTCCCCTTGTTAACGCTTTCGGTATAGGAAGGGTCCCCTGCTAACAGACGGCGCCGGCTACACCGGCGTGAGGGGCAAGAGCTTGTGCCCGGTGGGGCCGACCTGGATTTGGGTGTCCATCGAGGGACAGACGCCGCAGTCGAAGCACGGGGTCCACCGACAGTCGTCCTGCTCGTACTCCTGCAGCGAGTCCTGCCAGTCCTGCCAGAGCCAGCTCTTGTCCAGGCCCGAGTCGAGGTGGTCCCACGGCAGGACCTCGAGCTCGTCGCGCTCCCGGGTGGTGAACCAGTCGAGGTCGACGCCGACGGTGTAGGTCTGCCCGGCTCCGCACGGGTCGCCGGGGCGCGGTAGCACCGCGTCGGCGGCGGCCACCCATCGCTCGTACGAGAAGTGCTCGGACCAGCCGTCAAAGCGCTGGCCGTCCTCCCAGACTCGGCGGATCACGGCACCGACCCGACGGTCGCCGCGGGCAAGCAGGCCCTCGATCAGGGACGGCTTGCCATCGTGGTAGCGGTAGCCGATCGCCTTGCCCACGGACTTGTCGGCGTTGATTGCCTGCTTGAGGAGGCGGAGCCGGTCGTCGATTACTTCGGGCGTGGCCATCGACGCCCATTGGAACGGGGTATGCGGCTTCGGGACGAACCCACCGATGGACACGGTGCAGCGGATGTCGCGGGATCCCGTCGCCGTCCGACCTGCCTTGATCACCTCGTGGGCCAACCGCGCGATCTGCAGTACGTCCTCGTCGGTCTCGGTCGGCAGGCCACACATGAAGTACAGCTTCACCTGGCGCCAGCCATGGGTATACGCGGTCACGACGGTCCGGATCAGATCCTCTTCCGAGACCATCTTGTTGATCACCCGGCGGATCCGCTCGGAACCGCCCTCGGGCGCGAACGTGAGCCCGGTCCGACGTCCGTTGCGCGACAGCTCCTCGGCCAGGGTGATGTTGAAGGCATCCACCCGGGTCGACGGTAGCGACAGGGACACGTTGGTGCCCTCGTACTGAGTCGCGAGCCCGGAGCAGATGTCACCGATCTCGGAGTGGTCGGCACTCGAGAGCGAAAGAAGTCCGACCTCGGAGAAGCCGGAAAACTCCAGCCCCTCCTTCACCATCTGCCCGACCGTCGTGATCGACCGTTCCCGCACCGGTCGGGTGATCATGCCAGCCTGGCAGAACCGGCAGCCGCGGGTACAGCCTCGAAAAATCTCCACCGCGTACCGCTCGTGAACCGTTTCGGCGAGCGGCACCAGCGGCTTGCGCGGGTACGGCCACGAATCGAGATCCATGGTGGTGCGCTTGTTGACCCGGAAGGGTACGTCGGGCCGGTTCGGCGCGACCCGTTGGATCCGTCCGTCGGGCAGGTAGGTCACGTCATAGAACCGCGGTACGTAGACCGCTTCCGTGCGGGCGAGACGGAGCAGGAGCTCGTCGCGTCCACCGGGAGACCCTTCCTGCTTCCAGTCCCGGGCGATTTCGCTGATCTCGAGCACCGCCTCCTCGCCGTCGCCGAGAACGGCGGCGTCGATGAAGTCGGCGATCGGTTCGGGATTGAAGGCGGCGTGCCCGCCGGCCAGCACCACCGGGTCTTCATCGGTACGGTCTCGGGCGTCCAGCGGGATGCCGGCCAGGCTCAGCGCCGTGAGCATGTTCGTGTAGCCGAGTTCGGTGGCGAACGAGATGCCCAGCAGGTCGAAAGCGCGCACCGGCCGGTGCGAGTCGACCGTGAACTGGGGCACGCCATGCTCGAGCATGAGCCGTTCCAGGTCGGGCCAGACGGCGTACGTGCGCTCGGCCAGGACACCGGGTTGCTCGTTGAGGATTTCGTAGAGGATCTGCACGCCCTGGTTGGGCAGGCCGACCTCGTACGCGTCCGGGTACATCAGCGCCCACCGGACCGCGGTCGCGTCCCAGTCCTTGACGACCGCGCCCAGTTCGCCGCCCACGTATTGGATCGGCTTGCTCACCAGCGGGAGCAGCCGCTCCAGCTGGTTGAACACGGATGTCACGGTCATGGCACCTCCCTCATCAGCCATCCAGGTTACGCGGCGTGAATGGCCCGACCGATTCCAGCCGTACGCTGCTGACATGGCCGCGCCTACTGAGCCGTTGTCCCTCGGCACTCGACTAGCTGCATGGCGTTACGCATTCCTCACTACCAATCCTCCAGAGCAGGGCGTCGTCGACGGGGTCACCCGGTGGTTGGTCGTGACCCGCGCCGGCGTGCTGCCCATGACCCTGACGTCCGGGCTCCTCGCGGTACTTCTCGCCGCCATATCCGATGTCAGTGTCGACTGGCTCAATGTGACGCTCGCTGTCATCGGCATCGTGCTGGCGCACCTGGCGAACAACCTGATGAACGACCTCGCCGACACGCAGGTCGGCAACGACACCGAAACCTATCCGCGGGCTCTCTACGCGCCGCACCCCATCCTCGCCGGCCTGGTCACCAAGACCCAGCTGTTCGCCGGGATCGCGATCTGCCAGGTATTCGATCTGGCCATCATGGTCACGCTGATCGCGCGGCAGGACTGGTGGATAGCCGCGTTCGCGCTCGGTGGTCTGTTCCTGTCGTGGGCCTACACCGCCCCGCCGCTGCGCCTGAAAAAGGTCGGCCTTGGCGAACTCGACGTCCTGCTGACGTGGGGCCCGCTCATGGTCGGCGGCGTCTATTACGCCGGGACCGGAACTCTTCCGTGGCAGGTGGTCGCGGCGGCCACGGTGTACGCGCTGCTGCCGACGTCGGTACTCTTGGGTAAGCATATTGACAAGCTTCCCTACGATGCGCCGGCTGGCACGAAGACCTTCCCGGTGCTCGTCGGAGAACCCGCGGCGCGCGTCATCACCCAGGCAATGATCGTCCTCTACTACGTCGGTGTGGTCGTACTGGTGGCATTGAGGGCGCTCCCGTGGCCGGCCTTGTTAACACTGCTGGCGCTGCCGAGGGCAGTGACGGCGCTGCAGTCGTTCAGCCAGCCGAAGCCGACCGAGCCTCCGCCGGACAACCCGGTCTGGCCGCTGTGGTGGGCACCCATCGCATTCCTGCACACCCGCCGCGCCGGCGGGCTGCTGATCCTTGGCCTGCTCGCCTGGGCGATCTGGTTGGCTGTCCGATAGGGACAGACGGTACTGCCCAGCCGCCACCAGTGCTCGAGCCCAGGGCAGAAACGTCGTCGACGGCGGCGCTCAGCCATAGCGGCTCGTCGGAGGATGTGTTCGGCCCGCCTGTAGTCGTGGTGAGTTCAATGCGCCACCCGTCCGCGTCAGCGTAGGCAATCCGAGAGAGACGAATTTGCGAACCGTACGGTCGCGAGGTTCGTCGTAGCACCAACTCCGTGCCGACAACCGTGCTGTGCCAGCACGGCCACCGCATTCGGTCTGGGGCGCCAGTGGGGTGGCCGCATTCACGCTATCGTCCACTGTGGATACTGACGCTTGTTGGGTGTGTCGTGCGGTGGGTGCTTTGTGGACGGCTGATGATGGGTTATGGTCGGAGGCGATCGACGGCACCCGTCACTGCGCCCGATCCCTATGACATCGCAAGCCGCGAGCGCCGCTACCGTCGGACCGTAGCGCCGCGCCAGGCCAACCCATAGACATCATGTTCCGACCGTCGTTGGCCGAGGTTTCATGTCATAGCCGATTGGCAATGTGCGTGCCGAACAACTTTGACTTGGGGCGGAGGCACCGATGATGAAAGTTCTTGTGGCAACAAACGACACGCAGGGTCAACGCGATAACGACTTCAGCTACTGCATCGAGGGCGAGCTGGTCACGGTCGGACTCGTGTGCGCGGCCGACGAGCAGGACCCCGATGGCGGATGCGGATGCGGGCGGGCGTTTGCCGGCCTGAACTCGCACAAGGCGACCACCACGGCCAAGGTGAAGGACGTCGAGCTCTCTGAGGACGACTACATCGAGGCGCTCCGATCGAGCCTGGAACAGCAGGGTTGGCCGACCGAGGACGTGACCGAGCTCGCGACCTGGCTGGTCCAACTTGTCTCGACCTGGCCGACCGGCTCCGTCATCGAACGGCGGCTCGACGACATCTATATCCGGGCCGAGGCACCGTCTTCCCGTTAACCGGCGGACGGTGCCGGCTCAGGCCTGAGCGGCGCTCCGGCGTGGGGCGTACCGCCCGACGTACTCCTGCCCCGTGAGCGCCTGGATGGTTCGCATCACCTCGTCCGTGATCGCGCGCAGGCTGCTGCTCTCCATCGATCGACCCGCAACCTCGATCGCCTTGCCGAACTTCACGGTCACCCTCGGGCCAAGCTTCGGGATGAGCTTGCCGATCGGCTGCACGGCATCGGTCCCGATGACACCCACGGGAATGATCGGCACCTCGGCGAGCAAAGCCAGCCGGGCGACGCCGGTTCGGCCGCGGTAGAGGCGGCCATCGGGCGAGCGGGTGCCCTCGGGATAGACGCCGACCAGGTCGCCGGTGCGTAGCGCCGGGATGGCGGCGTCGAGCGCGGTCAACGCGGCCCGACCGCCCTCGCGGTTCACCTCGATCGCACCGAGCCCATTCATGAGCGCTTTCATCGCCCACCCTCGCACTCCGGTGCCGTTGAAGTAATCCGATTTGGCCCAGAATGCGATATGTCGGGGGACCACCGCGCCAAGAATGTACTCATCCGCAACGGAGAGATGGTTGCCGGCGAGAACAGCGCCACCGGTGTCCGGTAGGAATTCCAGTCCCTCCACCGTGGGCCGCCAAACCAGCCGGACCGCCGGCCCCACGGTGTACTGACCGAACGTGTACAGCAGCGGCACGCCAACCCTCCAGGAACCCGGATCTCCGAATCCACTTTAGGGCCGCCGGCCTGAATCGGCGTCGCGAGGCCAAAGGCCGGGAACGGAGTTGGCCCATCCGGGTCAGAAGAGGGCGTCCTCGGGATCGGCGACGTTCCATCGTTCGGCCCTCGGGATGCGGGCCGGTGCGCTGGATGGCGAATCGATCAGGCGGGCCATGTCCTCGGCCGAGCCGGACGCGAGGCGGTAGATCCCGTGCAGGCCGACCGACCGAGCAAGCTCGCCGTCTTTGACGTACTTGAGCGGGCGCTCCCCGCGCTGCGAGCGGAACGTGAGCCGCATCAGCATGTCCGGTGGAATTGGCAGGTCGGCCCGCAGGGTCGTCCCCTCACCGCCGATCACGACTTCCTCGGTGCACGTCGGAGCGAGCAGCTTCCACAGTTTGAACTCGGGAAACCGTTGGTCGATCAGCGTTGAGCCGTCTTCCTGACCGAGAAGCAGCATCTCCCTTACTCGCATCCGGGCGATCAGGTAGACCTGCCGGTTCATCACCGCTACCGGGTAGAGCAGATCGCCAACTTTGACTCCCGCACGGCGGAAGCTCGGCTCCGACAGATGCGGGCCGCCGAAGAGCACCGGAAGCGGCCGGTGGCCCAACGCCAAGGCGCCCAGCCAGCGATCGATGGTCCAGAACACCGTGTACGACTCGGTCACCCGGACCTCCTCCCGTGCCTCCTTCGTGGCATTCTGCCCCAGCCGCCGTCCGAAGCCCGGCACCGCCGCGCCCTGAGCTGGTCGGGCACCGGTCGTTGACGGCACCCGACCAGCACCCGCGATCAGGTCGCTTCGAGCTTCGGCAGAGTGGCCTGGGCCATCGCGACCAGAGCCTCCCGGACGCCCGCCGGCGGCTCGTCGCTACCGTTGGACGACCACTTGATCGAGAGGAAGAACGTCCCGTCCTGCACGTCGACTTCGACCGCCGGCCCGTCAATGAAACTGGCGGCGCGTTGGCCCAGACCGCTGATGGGTTGGATGTCGTCCATGAACTTGGGATTCGTACTCGACTCGAACTCGGTATCCGCCGATTCCTGGGTCTTGTAGAAGTAGGCGACCACCGTGATGAACCCGATGTCGTTGTACGCCTCCGACTTGCCGGCATTGCCGTCGCAGGCGTAGAGCGTGCCCAGATCCCGGTCCAGCTTCTGCGGCTTCAGGTTGGTGACGGATGGCAGGACTGCCTTCAGCGGACCGAAGTCCGCCTCCGTGCAGAGATCAGTCTTGATGACATACGCAGCGGCGTTCGACCCGCCGCCGCCAGAACCGTCCCCGTCGCCCGTGCCGCCGTTACCTGGGCCGCCGCCGGGGTTCGGCGGTGGATCACTGCCGCAAGCGGCCAAGGCGAGTATTGCCATCAGGGTGGTACCAGCGACGCCGACGCCGCTCATCACTCGTCTAAGCATCCAGGGGCCTCCATCGGCTGATCATGGCGTTTCGCGGAGGGTAGCGCATGATCAGCTCGTCCCAGTGGTCTCTGTCAAAGGAACGGCACCCCGCGGAGCACTCCACGAGGTGCCGTTTCGTCGATCAGGTCAGGCGCGGGCCACGGCGACTCGTACCGTCTCGCTATCCCCGGCCTCGCCGCTGAAGGCGGCCTTACCCGCGTTGCCCAGCTTGAGCGAGGTGGCGAGCGTCTCCGCGGCCACGAACTCACGGTGCTTCTCGACCGCCGCCGCAACCGGAGCAGGCGCCTCGACGACCAGAGCAATACGGTCCGATATATCGAGCCCGGCCTCTCGGCGGGCTTGCTGGACGACCCGGATCACGTCCCGGGCGAGGCCTTCGGCCGCCAGCTCGGGCGTCACCTCGGTGTCGAGGATCACCACACCCTCGCCGGCACCCAGCGGCGCCGCCTGGCTGGAACCACCCGCGGCGGAAGCCACGAGCCGCAACTCGTACTCGCCGTCCTCGAGCGCGACCCCGGCGGCCACTGGCCGGCCGTCGATAAGGGACCACTCGCCGGCCTTGACCGCCTTGATGACCTCCTGTACCTGCGCCCCGACCCGCGGCCCGAGTGCCCGGGGCACCACCGTGAGCACCTGCTCGCAGTGGCCGGCGACGTCCTCGGTGAACACGACCTCCTTCACGTTGACCTCGTCCGCCACCAGGTCCGCGAACGCCTCAAGCACAGTGGCGGCCGGGGTCGCCACCGTGAGCGTGCGAAGTGGGAGCCGGACCCGCAGGCTGCGAGCCTTACGCAACGACAGTGCCGCCGAACAGACATCCCGCACCGAGTCCATCGTGGACACGAGTTCCGGGTCGGCCGGGAAAGCCTCCGCCGACGGCCAGGAGGCGAGATGCACGGAGCGGTCCCCCGTAAGCCCGCGCCAGATCTCCTCTGCGGTCATCGGCGCGAGCGGCGCCATCACCCGAGCGAGCGTCTCCAACACGGTGTGCAGCGTGTCGAACGCGTCCCGATCGCCCGACCAGAACCGGTCCCGGGATCGGCGCACGTACCAGTTGGTCAATGCGTCCAAATAGGACCGCACGGTCTGGCAGGCCCCGCTGATGTCGTACCCGTCCATCTGCTCGGTGACGGTCGCCACAAGTTCGCCCGTCTTCGCCAGCACATACCGGTCGAGCAGGTTCGTGCTATCCGTCCGCACCGAAGCCTCGTACGACTCCGCGTTCGCGTAGAGCGAGAAGAAGTACCAGACGTTCCACAGTGGAAGCAGGACGTGCCGCACCGAATCCCGGATAGCGCCTTCGGTCACTGGCATGTCGCCGCCCCGGATCACCGGGGAGGACATGAGCATCCAGCGCATCGCGTCTGAGCCGTACACCTCGAACATCTCGTAGACGTCGGGGTAGTTGCGCAGGCTCTTGGACATCTTGCGGCCATCCGAGCCCTGCAGGATGCCGTGGCTGACACACGTCCGGAAGGCCGGCCGGTCAAACAGTGCCGTGGCCAAGACGTGCATGGTGTAGAACCAGCCCCGCGTCTGTCCGATGTACTCGACGATGAAGTCGCCCGGATAGTGATGCTCGAACCAATCCGCGTTCTCGAACGGGTAGTGCACCTGAGCGAACGGCATGGACCCGGATTCGAACCAGCAGTCCAGCACCTCCGGGACACGGCGCATCATCGACTTGCCGGTCGGGTCGTCGGGGTTCGGACGGACCAGCTCGTCCACCATCGGTCGGTGCAAGTCCGTGACGGTCACTCCGAAGTCCCGCTCGAGTTCGGCCAGTGAGCCGTAGATGTCTGTGCGGGGGTACGCAGGATTGTCCGACCGCCACGCCGGGATCGGCGAGCCCCAGAAGCGGTTGCGGCTGATCGACCAGTCGCGTGCGTTCGCGAGCCACTTTCCGAACGAGCCATCCTTCACGTGTCCGGGCACCCACGTGATCTGCTGGTTGAGCTCCACCATGCGGTCGCGGAACTGCGTGACCGCCACGAACCAGGACGAGACCGCCTTGTAGACCAGCGGTGTGTCGCAACGCCAGCAATGCGGGTACGAGTGGGTGTACGTGTCGTGCCGCACGACCACGCCCCGGTCCTTGAGCTCCCGGGTGATCGGCTTGTTCGCCTCGAAAACCTGCATCCCCTGGTACGGCGGGACCAGCCCGGTGAACTTGGTGTGATCGTCCACAGTGACCACGGTGGGGATTCCGTTGGCGTTGCAGAGTGTCTGGTCGTCCTCGCCGAAGGCCGGAGCACAGTGGACGACACCGGTGCCGTCCTCGGTGGTGACGAAATCCGCCGTGAATACCTGGAACGCGTTGGGGCCGGCCTGGTCGACGAGGAAGTCGAAGAGGGGCTCATACCGTCGACCGGCCAGCTTCTTGCCCTTGACCGTTCCGGTCTGGGTCCAGCCCTGAAGGTCCTTCTCGTAGTACGCCAGGCGGGCCTCGCCGACGTATGCCTTCTCGCCGTCCTTCTCCAGCACGGCGTAGGTCACGTCGGGACCGACCGCCAGGGCCAGGTTCGACGGCAGCGTCCACGGCGTGGTCGTCCAGACGGCGATCCGCTCCTTCGACGGCCGGCCGGTCTTGGTGAGCAACCGGAACCAGACCGTGAGCGCCGGATCCTGCCGATCGCGATAGACGTCGTCCATCCGGGTCTCGGTGTTGCTCAGCGGGGTCTCGCACCGCCAGCAGTACGCCAACACCCGGAAGCCCTCATAGATCAGCCCCTTGTCGTGCAGGCTCTTGAATGCCCACATGACGCTTTCCATATAGGACAGATCAAGCGTCTTGTAGTCGTTGGTGAAGTCGACCCACCGGGCCTGGCGGGTGACGTAGCGCTCCCAGTCCTGGGTGTACTTGAGTACGGAGACCCGACACGCCTCGTTGAACTTCCCGACGCCGAGCTCGAGGATCTCCTGCTTGGTCGACAGGCCGAGTTGCTTCTCGGCCTCTACCTCGGCCGGCAGGCCATGACAGTCCCAACCGAACCGCCGCTCGACCCGGCGACCGAGCATGGTCTGGTAGCGGGGCACCACGTCCTTGACGTAGCCGGTGAGCAGGTGTCCGTAATGCGGCAATCCGTTGGCGAACGGTGGGCCGTCGTAAAAGACGTATTCGTTGGCACCGTTGACGCCGGGATCGCGGGCCTCGACGGACGCGACGAACGTCTTGTCGTTGGCCCAGTAGTCGAGCACCCGCCGCTCGACCTCGGGCAGGCTGGGACTCGCCGGTACGCCTACACGGTCGGGGGCGTTCTTCGGGTACGCCATCTGGTCGTTCTCCTCGCGCTGGTCCAAGAGTCTTGGTCTACCGCGCGAGGACGAGCCCAGGGCCCGCGGTACCACCTCGCTTGGCCCCAGCCGAGGCTGGGACCCGCTCGTTCGTCGGCTGTAACGGGCCGAATCCCGTCCGGTTCTACTGCGATCCGAGGGATCTGTTCTTCCGGAGGCTCACCGGTGATGGCCGGGTCAATGCCGCTGGACCAAGGCTACCCGAGCCGGCCCGCTGACCACGACCGGGTTTACGCCAGCGGGGGAAACCAGAGGGCGATCTCGCGTTGGGCGCTGTCGGGACCGTCCGAGGCGTGCACGAGGTTCTCGCGATTGGACAGCGACAGATCGCCCCGGATGGTGCCGGCCGCGGCCACCCGCCCGTCGGTTGCCCCGACCAGGGCACGCACCACGTCAATCGCCCGATCTCCGCTGAGAATCAGGGCCACGAGCGGGCCGCCGGTCATGAACTGCTTCAGCGGCGGGTAGAACTCCTTGTCCAGATGCTCCGCATAATGGCGGTCGGCGAGGTCGGCATCCATCGTCCGCAGGACCATGCTGTCGATCGAGAGACCCTTGCGCTCAAACCGCGCGAGCACCTCGCCGACCAGCCCTCGCCTGACCGCGTCCGGCTTGATCAGGACTAACGTTCGCTCGATGCCTTCAGCCACGCTGCACCCCTTCGTCGGCCAGCAGCCTAGTCAGGGCGCCGCCGACGGCGTCATCCGGCCCGCCGTGGTCATCTCACGGTCTCGCGCGTTGCGCGGCTTGCCGAATTCGCCGGCAACGCCGCAGTCGGCGCCATCGCATACGCCGCGAGGGCGTGTTCGCCGTCGAGCCGTCGCAGCCGTACTCCGACGTCGCCGCACGTCCGCACCACCTCCCGGCAGATCCGGCCGAGCGCGCTCGGCAGCGCCGCGACCACGGCCAGCACGCCCGGCTCGCCGTGGGCGGTGAATGAAACCGCTACCTGAGTGATGCCAACGGCCACCGTGCCGCGGGGAGCCGTCCACCCGGTGAGCTCGTAGTGGGTGCGCGCGAGCCGGCCCGACCGCCACACGCTCCAATGTTCCTGCGGCGGACCGTCGAGGCCGACGGCCTCCGCGAGGACGCCGTGCAATCGGTCGGAGTCGACGGTGTGGGCGGGCCAGCCGTGGCCGTCCAGCGTGCGGGCGGCCCGCAGCGCCGCCGCGGCCACGGTCCGCTCGACGGCTGCCAAGCCGCCTGAACGTTCCGCTGCGAGCGCATCCCGCGGAGACACCCGTACCGCGACCCAGGCCGGCCGCGGCTCGCCGATCGATGCTCCGGCGACGATGACGACCTGGACGCACGAGACGCCGGCACGGTCGGGGCCGGCCTTGGTCAGCGCCGCAAGTTCCGGGTACGGCACGGGTCCCGCGGGTAGTCGCGCGACGGCACCGGGGGCCCACGGGCTTTCGATCGTCGCCTCACCATCCGAGGCGACGATCGGGTCGTCGTCCCACAGCGATCCCACTTCGACGGCGGCGAACCACCCGTCGTGGTCGGCCCCGACGCCGACCGTGGCGGCGCCGACCGTTACCGGTCGGATCGTCAGGGTGGGTGCGAGTGTGCGCAGCCATGGCAGGTGTGGCGGATCGGAACCGCCACCCACCGCGGCCGCCACGACACGGGCCGCGGCCAGTCGGCGCCGCCGACGGAACCGGTGTTGGCTGGCCACCGCCTCGTACCACCACCGTCCGCCGGCTCGCCCGAACGTTGCGAGCAGGACAGCCGCCGTCAACGCAACCACGCCGAGAAACACCCAGCCGGGCCCGAAGGCTGCCCCGACGGCCGCCGCCAGAGCGACCTCCGCCACGATGAGCTGGCCCGCCCGTACCCGGGTGGTTCGAAGCATGGACCCTCCATATCGAGACGTGCGACTCGCTGAGAGCGTAAGACTTCCGTTGTCCCTCGGGTGGCCGTAGCCTCGCGCCAAGGATCGCGTACGCCCGCGGGCGCGAGAAGGGCTGATACGGGTGCGACAGAATCGTCGGTGGCAGCTGACCGACATCCAGCGCATTCTCTTGATATTCACGGTTGTGGTTGCGGTCTACCTCGCTGCCGTGGCCTGGGGCAGCTCGAGTCTGATGCTGTTGCTGGTGTCCGCGGGCCTACTTGTCGCCGCCGGTCTGACGGTGTTCCTACTCGGACTGCGAAACAATCCGCGCCGGCCGGACCTCACCACCGCCTACGTGTTGAGCGTCTCGACTCCTCCGGTAGGCGTCATCGTCGGCAGGTGCGACATGAAGCTGCGGCTCAACCTGGCCGGCCGGGCGCCGGCCGAGGTCAGGGTCAAGGACCCGGCCGTGCCGTTGGCGCGATGGCCGCAGCCGGGCCAGACGCTGCCGGTCGACGTCGAGCCGGGCGACCCGCGCCATCCTCGGGTCCGCTGGGACCTCGTCGAGATGGGCTATGTGCGCGTACCAGAGCCGACACCGCCTCGCTCGTACACGCCGCCGCGAAGCACTGTTCCGCCGCCTCGGCGCGACCCGACGCCGACGGTGCATCTACATGAGACGTACGCGGATCCGAGCCTCAACGACGACTACGGTCTGGATGCCGCTTTGAGCGACGAGCCAACGGTACGAACGCCAGCGCCGGCAAGCTTCGAGTATCCGGACTTCGATCCGGCCGATGTGGACCGTTCCGACTTCGAACCGCCCATTCCGTCGCGGACGATTCCCGTGCCCCGACCGGCCGAGCAACCGGTGCTGCGGGTGACCGAGGCCGGAACCGAGGTGCCGGCGGACAGTCCTGCCCCGGCAGAGCGAGACGCGGGCGCGATCGGCGGCATGCTGATCGTGTCGGACCTGGACAGATCGCTGCGCTTCTATACGGAGAAGTTGGGTTTCACCATCGTCTACTCGGCCTCCGGCAACGCGGTCGTCGAGTACGGCGGCGCGCGGATTCTGTTGCAGCACATGGCCGATTTCTCCGGCATCGACCGTCGGGTGGGCCACCTGCATATCCAGGTTCCCGACATCGAAGCCGCCTACGCAGACCTGCTCAGGAAGGGAGTCGACTTCAGCCACCGGCCGAAGATGGTCAGCCGCAGTGATGATCTGGAACTGTGGAAGGCGACCTTTCGTGACCCGGACGGGCACGGGGTGGCGCTGACCGAATGGCGTCAGCGCCCTTGACGGCCGAGGACGCCGCGCCGTACCCGGAGAACGTAAAACCACACGAGTCCAAAGAGGACGCCGAGCACGGCCAGCGAAGGGTGCACCACGAACCCACAGACGATCAACATCAGCTGCAACACGCTGCCACCCAACCAGGCCCACGTGTGGCGCAGCAGGCCAGCCAAGGCGAAGCTCGCGACGGCCAGCCCGACTATGACGACTGTGCCGCCGCCCGCGCTCGCACCCAGCACCCGCAGCGGGATGATCGCCAGCAGGAGCACGAGCCCTTCGGCGGCTAGCGTTCCTGCTCCCACGCCGCGCACCGCCGCCGAGGGGTTGCGAAGGCCCGACGGCTCCTCCTCGCTCATCTCGCCGCCTCGCTGCGCTCACCGGCTCGATGAGACTCCATGGCACTGAGCCTGATGGTTCGCTCGCTGCGCTCGCTCATCGGACCAGCAGGGTTCGGGCGTCGGCAACGGTGATCACCGAGCCGGTGATAAGGATGCCCGCACTGCCCAGCGCAGTGTCCACATCGGCCTCGGCGAGCGCAACCGCGACCTCAATCGCGTCAGGCAGATAGGGTTCGACCCGCACCCGCTCCTCGCCCAATACCTCAATGGCCAGCTCGCCGAGGCGTTCGGCGTCCATCGCCCGGGGCGAGCTGCTCCGGCTGCATACGATGACATCGGCCACTGGTTCAAGCAGGTCGAGCATCCCTACGACGTCCTTGTCGGTGAGCACTGCCAATAGAACGACGAGGCGCTCAAAGGCGAATTCTTGACGGAGCGCGGCCACGGTCGCCGCCATGCCATGCGGGTTGTGCGCCGCGTCGAGCAATATGGTCGGCGCCGTACGCACCCGCTCCAGCCGTCCTGGTGACGTCGCGCCGGCGAATCCTTCACGGACAACGTCCGGATCGAGTTGGCGGGTAGCCGCGCTGGCGCAAAGGAACGCCTCCACCGTGGCCAACGCCACAGCCGCGTTCTGCGCCTGATGTGCCCCGTGCAGCGGCACGAACACGTCGTCGTAGACCCCGCTGAGGCCTTGAAGGGTGAGCACCTGACCGGCGACCGCCAGCTCCCGGCGCTGCACGCCGAACTCGACACCCTCCCGGGCCACGGTGGCGCCCACCTCGGCGCAGCGCTCGAGCAACGGACCCATCGCCTCGGCCGGCTGCAGAGCGGAAATCATCGTCGCTCCACTGTGGATGATTCCGGCCTTTGCGGTGGCGATGTCTTCTATCGTTGGCCCGAGCCATTCCGTATGGTCCAGACCGATGGGAGTGATGACGCACGTGTTGGCCTGCAACACATTTGTTGAGTCATCAGCGCCACCGAGTCCGACTTCTACCACCGCGACATCCACCGGCGCGTCAGCGAATGCCGCGAGCGACATCGCCGTCGTCATGTCGAAGTACGTCAGGCTGTCCTCGGCGCTGCGCTGGTCGAGGAAGTTGGCAACTGGCGCTACTTCCTCGTAGATCTCAACGAACTTCTCTTCGCTCACAGGTTCGCCATCGATGCTGATTCGCTCGCGGACCGTGGCCAGATGCGGGCTGGTGTACCGACCCGTTCGCAGCCCGTGCGCGCGCAGCAGCGCGTCGATCATGCGCGCGGTTGAGGTTTTCCCGTTGGTGCCCGTGATGTGGATGGCCGGGTACGCCCGCTGCGGGCTGCCGAGAAGATCGAGCAGTGCCTCGATGCGCGATAGGTCAAAGACCATCCGGGCGAAGCCGCGCGCGTTGAGCTCGGCCTCGACCTTCGAAAAGTCCGTGCTCACCGGTCGCCCTGCTAGGAGCCAAGGGCAGTCAGCGCTGCCGCGATTCGGGCGAGATCGGCCTCGGCCGCCACCAACCGTTCGCGAATCTTGGCGACCACGTCAGCGGGGGCCTTGTCGATGAACGCGGGGTTGCCCAGCTTGGCCCGGCACTGGGCGATCTCCTTGTCCGCAGCGGCACGATCCTTCTCGAGCCGGGCCTGTTCTGCGGAGACGTCGATGGTTCCTCGGGTGTCGAGTTCAACGGCGACACCGCCGGCGACCGATAGCGATGCGGTGGTGGCGAACTCATCGCCCGGCACGTCCAGCCGCGCCAGTGCCCGGATCAGCGGCTCGTGCGCGGCCAGCCCCGTACCAGACAGTCCGGACAGCCGGGTCGCCACGCGCTGACCGGGCCGCAGGCCCTGGTCGGAGCGGAACCGCCGAACCTCGGTCACCACCAGCTGGAGCGCGGCGAGGGTGGCTTCAGCAACATCGTCCACATAGGCATCATCCGATGACGGCCAGCGTTCCCGGACCATAGTCGGCCGAACGGTCAGCGCGGACCACAGCTCGTCGGTCACGAACGGGACGATCGGGTGCAGAAGTCGGAGCAGGTGATCGAGGACATGACCGAGCACGCGGCGGGTCGCATCGGCTGCTTCACCTCCCTCGGCCAGGACGGGCTTCGCGAGTTCGACGTACCAGTCGCAGACGTCGTCCCAGGCGAAGTGGTAAAGCGCGTCGCACACCTTCGCGAACTCGAAGGCCTCGAAATGCTGGTCGACCTCGGACGTCACATGCTGCAGGCGAGACAGGATCCATTTGTCCACTGTGGATAGCTCGTCGATCGCGGGCAGCCCGCCCTCGACCGTCGCCCCGTTCATGAGAGCGAATCTGGTCGCGTTCCAGAGCTTGTTGCAGAAGTTGCGCGATCCCTGGCACCACTCCTCGCTGACCGGCACGTCCGAGCCGGGATTCGCTCCGCGGGCAAGCGTGAACCGGGTGGCGTCGGCACCGAACCGCTCGATCCAGTCAAGTGGGTCGACCACGTTTCCGAACGACTTCGACATCTTCTTGCCGTATTGGTCGCGCACCATGCCGTGCAGGGCCACCACGTCGAAGGGCTGGACGCCGCCCATCGCGTACAGCCCGAACATCGCCATCCGGGCGACCCAGAAGAACAGGATGTCGTAGCCGGTGACGAGAACACTGGTCGGGTAGAACTTCGCCAGGTCCCGGGTCGAGTCGGGCCAACCGAGGGTGGAGAACGGCCAGAGCGCGGACGAGAACCAGGTGTCGAGGACGTCCTCGTCCTGACGCCAGTCGGCACCGGCCGGCGCCTCCTCGTCCGGTCCGACACAGACCGTCTCGCCGTTCGGGCCGTACCAGACGGGTATCCGGTGCCCCCACCACAGTTGTCGGGAGATGCACCAGTCGTGCATGTTGTCGACCCAAGCGAAGTACCGCTTCGCCAGTTCGGCCGGTTCGATCCGGATTCGGCCGTCGCGCACCGCGTCGCCGGCGGCGCGAGCCAATGGGCCGGTGTTGACGAACCATTGCAGGCTCAGTCGGGGCTCCACAGTGGTCTTGCAGCGCGAGCAATGGCCCACCGCGTGCAGGTACGGGCGCTTCTCGGCCACGATCCGACCCTGTTCGCGGAGTGCCGCCACGATCGCCGGTCGAGCCTCGTACCGGTCCAGACCCAGGTACGGCCCGTGCGCGGTGATCACGGCGCGCTCGTCCATGATCGTCAGGTTCGGTAGGTGGTGGCGCTGCCCGATCTCGAAGTCGTTCGGATCGTGCGCCGGCGTCACCTTCACCGCACCACTGCCAAACCCGGGATCCACGTGAGGATCGGCAATGACCGGAATTCGGCGACCGGTCAGCGGTAGCTCCACCTCGCGTCCGACAAGGTGGCGGTAGCGCTCGTCGTCGGGGTGCACCGCGACTGCGGTGTCGCCCAACATGGTCTCCGCACGCGTGGTCGCCACCACGATCGACTCGTCACCGTCGCCATACCGGATCGAGATCAGCTCGCCCTCGTCATCGCTGTGTTCCACCTCGATGTCCGACAGCGCGGTCAGGCACCGCGGGCACCAGTTGATGATTCGCTCAGCCCGATAGATCAGGCCGTCCTCGAACAGTCGCTTGAAGATCGTCAGCACCGCCCGGGACAAGCCCTCGTCCATCGTGAAGCGTTCGCGGGTCCAGTCGACGGAGTCGCCCAGGCGCTTCATCTGGCCGAGGATCGCGCCGCCCGACTCGGCCTTCCACTGCCATACGCGCTCGACGAACTTCTCCCGACCGAGGTCGTGCCGCGAGAGGCCCTCTGCGGCGAGCTGCCGCTCGACCACGTTCTGCGTCGCGATGCCGGCGTGGTCGGTTCCCGGCAGCCAGAGCGCCTCGTAGCCCTGCATGCGGCGCCGGCGGATCAGCGAGTCCTGAATGGTGTGATCAAGCGCGTGGCCAACGTGCAGGGATCCGGTCACATTCGGCGGCGGGATGACGATGCAGAACGGATCGCGATCGCTGGTCGCATCGGCGGTGAAATGACCGCTTTCTACCCAGAGCTCGTAGCGCCGCTGCTCTACCTCGCCCGGCGTGTACTGGGCGGAGAGCGTTGCTTCTGCAGGTGCTGGGTCACGTGTCACGGTCACGCTGGAAGTCTACGAAGCGCCCGACTCGCTCGTGTCGTCAGTCGTCCTCCCCGCGAGACGTCCACCGATCCAGGTCCAGTCCCGACCGACGTACCCTGGCTCGGGCCGGGCCGACGGACCCTGGCTCGGGCCGGGTCGACGGACCTCGCCTCGGGGTCGGGTCGACGGACCTCGGCAACGTCTGGTCACAGCGTGATCGCCGGGGTCAATGGCAGGGCGTTTCGGCGGCGTGTTGGTGTCCACGGACCTTGATCGATGATCACCGGGCGCGATCAGTGAGTCTGCCACAGCGCGCCGTGCGCCGGGTGATCACGCGGTTGGATGGTCCCGGAATACGCGAAAAGGGCCGCACCGGTGAGAGTGCGGCCCTTTTGGGTTGTTTGTCCGGCGGCGTCCTACTCTCCCACACTCTGTCGGGTGCAGTACCATCGGCGCTGGCGGGCTTAGCTTCCGGGTTCGGAATGGGTCCGGGCGTTTCCCCGCCGCCATGGCCGCCGTAACTCTATTCAACTGTCACCCAGTTGGGGTGTTGTTGTTTCAGAGTTGCACAGTGGACGCGGTTGTTTTTGTGGTCAAGTCCTCGGCCTATTAGTACCAGTCGGCTGAACCCATTGCTGGGCTTACACTTCTGGCCTATCAACCCAGTGTTCTGGCTGGGGGCCTTAACCCTCGAGGGGTGGGAGACCTAATCTTGAAGTAAGCTTCCCGCTTAGATGCTTTCAGCGGTTATCCCGTCCGAACGTGGCTAACCAGCCGTGCCATTGGCATGACAACTGGCACACCAGAGGTTCGTCCGTCCCGGTCCTCTCGTACTGGGGACAGCTCTTCTCAAGTCTCCTGCGCGCGCGGAGGATAGGGACCGAACTGTCTCACGACGTTCTAAACCCAGCTCGCGTGCCGCTTTAATGGGCGAACAGCCCAACCCTTGGGACCTACTCCAGCCCCAGGATGCGACGAGCCGACATCGAGGTGCCAAACCATCCCGTCGATATGGACTCTTGGGGAAGATCAGCCTGTTATCCCCGGGGTACCTTTTATCCGTTGAGCGACACCGCTTCCACATGCAGGTGCCGGATCACTAGTCCCGACTTTCGTCCCTGCTCGACCTGTCGGTCTCACAGTCAAGCTCCCTTGTGTACTTGCACTCGACACCTGATTGCCAACCAGGTTGAGGGAACCTTTGGGCGCCTCCGTTACATTTTAGGAGGCAACCGCCCCAGTTAAACTACCCACCAGACACTGTCCCTGAACCGGATCACGGTCCGAGGTTAGATACCCAAATTCAACAGAGTGGTATTTCAACGTTGACTCCACCCGAACTGGCGTCCGAGCTTCACAGTCTCCCACCTATCCTACACAATTAAATTCGAGTACCAATGTCAAGCTGTAGTGAAGGTCCCGGGGTCTTTCCGTCCTTCCGCGCGTAACGAGCATCTTTACTCGTAGTGCAATTTCGCCGGGCCTGTGGTTGAGACAGTAGGGAAGTCGTTACGCCATTCGTGCAGGTCGGAACTTACCCGACAAGGAATTTCGCTACCTTAGGATGGTTATAGTTACCACCGCCGTTTACTGGCGCTTAAGTTCTCAGCTTCGCCCGTGAAGGCTAACCGGTCCCCTTAACGTTCCAGCACCGGGCAGGCGTCAGTCCGTATACATCGTCTTACGACTTCGCACGGACCTGTGTTTTTAGTAAACAGTCGCTTCCCCCTGGTCTCTGCGGCCACCCACCGCTTCGTCAGCGCGTGACTACACGGTTTGTGGCCCCCCTTCTCCCGAAGTTACGGGGGTATTTTGCCGAGTTCCTTAACCACAGTTCGCCCGATCGCCTCGGTATTCTCTACCTGACCACCTGTGTCGGTTTGGGGTACGGGCCGCTGGAAGCTCGCTAGAGGCTTTTCTTGGCAGCATGGGATCACTGACTTCGACGTACTCGTCTCGGCTTAACGTCTCAGGCTCATGGTGCGCGGATTTGCCTACGCACCGCCCTACACGCTTACCCCGGCTCAACCACCGGCCGGGTTCAGCTGCCCTCCTGCGTCACCCCATCGCTTGACTACTACCCGCCAGGTTCCCAGCCACACTCCACTCGCCCGAAGGTCCGCAGAGCGCAGGTGGTTAGCGCAGCGAGGTTCGTCAGGGTCGCTTCTTCGCGGGTACGGGAATATCAACCCGTTGTCCATCGACTACGCCTCTCGGCCTCGCCTTAGGTCCCGACTTACCCAGGGCGGATTAGCCTGGCCCTGGAACCCTTGGTCATTCGGCGGCAGGGTTTCTCACCCTGCTTTCGCTACTCATGCCTGCATTCTCACTCGTGCCACCTCCACAGCTGGATCACTCCGCTGCTTCCCGGGTGGCACGACGCTCCCCTACCCATCCACACACCTGCACCCACCCCGTAAAGAGGCGGGCGGGGTTATCGCGTGAATGCCACGGCTTCGGCGGTGTGCTTGAGCCCCGCTACATTGTCGGCGCGGAACCACTTGACCAGTGAGCTATTACGCACTCTTTCAAGGGTGGCTGCTTCTAAGCCAACCTCCTGGTTGTCTCTGCGACCCCACATCCTTTTCCACTTAGCACACGCTTAGGGGCCTTAGCCGGTGATCTGGGCTGTTTCCCTTTCGACTACGAAGCTTATCCCCCGCAGTCTCACTGCCGCGCTCTGGCTTACCGGCATTCGGAGTTTGGCTGACTTCAGTAAGCTTGTGGGCCCCCTAGGCCATCCAGTGCTCTACCTCCGGTAAGGAACACGCGACGCTGCACCTAAATGCATTTCGGGGAGAACCAGCTATCACGGAGTTTGATTGGCCTTTCACCCCTAACCACAGGTCATCCCCCACCTTTTCAACGGTGGTGGGTTCGGCCCTCCACGCGGTCTTACCCGCGCTTCAGCCTGCCCATGGCTAGATCACTCCGCTTCGGGTCTAGAGCATGCGACTATGACGCCCTATTCGGACTCGCTTTCGCTACGGCTCCCCCACTCGGGTTAACCTCGCCACACACCACTAACTCGCAGGCTCATTCTTCAAAAGGCACGCCGTCACCCCCCACATCTCAAGGATGTGATAAGGCTCCGACGGATTGTAGGCAAACGGTTTCAGGTACTATTTCACTCCCCTCCCGGGGTACTTTTCACCTTTCCCTCACGGTACTTGTCCGCTATCGGTCACCAGGGAGTATTTAGCCTTACCAGGTGGTCCTGGCAGATTCACGGCAGATTTCCGGGGTCCGCCGCTACTCGGGAGCACGCACAACAGGTCCGACACTTTCGCCTACCGGGCTGTCACCGTCTACGGCCCCACTTTCCAGAGGCTTCGGCTAGCATCGGACTTTCTCACTGTTCGACCGGTCGTCAGCCCGGTCCGCACGGTCCCACAACCCCGCACACGCAACCCCTGACAGGTATCACACGCGCACGGTTTAGGCTCGATCCGCTTTCGCTCGCCACTACTCACGGAATCACATGTTGTTTTCTCTTCCTGCCGGTACTGAGATGTTTCACTTCCCGGCGTTCCCTCCATACACCCTATGTGTTCAGGTGTAGGTGACACCACATGACTGGTGCCGGGTTTCCCCATTCGGACACCCTGGGATCACAGCTAGGTTGACAGCTCCCCCAGGCCTATCGCGGCCTCCCACGTCCTTCATCGGCTCCTGGTGCCAAGGCATCCACCGTTCGCCCTCGGCAACTTGACCACAAAGATGCTCGCGTCCACTGTGCAATTCTCAAACAACAACCAACCCCCAAACGAACCCCACGGCACGCCCCCCACACGCGAGGCAGTCACGCAGGAATCTGGGATTGGTCCCGAAGAACAACAAGCGACGCTTGTTTCTTCAGGACCCAACAGGGTGTTTACGCTCGGACCAGCCGCACCCCACCACCGTTCCCACCCCATACGAGGCTGTACTAGGAAAAGGGGGCCGCTGCCGACCCGAACTGGCCAGTGTCTCCGACCATGAGCACCTCACCAGCACATTCGGCTGGTGCAGGCCCTGTCCCGTTTTCACGGGAACAGTGCTCCTTAGAAAGGAGGTGATCCAGCCGCACCTTCCGGTACGGCTACCTTGTTACGACTTCGTCCCAATCGCCAGCCCCACCTTCGACGGCTCCCTCCCACAAGGGGTTAGGCCACCGGCTTCGGGTGTTGCCGACTTTCGTGACGTGACGGGCGGTGTGTACAAGGCCCGGGAACGTATTCACCGCAGCAATGCTGATCTGCGATTACTAGCGACTCCGACTTCACGGGGTCGAGTTGCAGACCCCGATCCGAACTGAGACCGGCTTTTTGGGATTCGCTCCACCTTGCGGTATCGCAGCCCTTTGTACCGGCCATTGTAGCATGCGTGAAGCCCTGGACATAAGGGGCATGATGACTTGACGTCATCCCCACCTTCCTCCGAGTTGACCCCGGCAGTCTCCCATGAGTCCCCGGCATTACCCGCTGGCAACATGGAACGAGGGTTGCGCTCGTTGCGGGACTTAACCCAACATCTCACGACACGAGCTGACGACAGCCATGCACCACCTGTGAACGCCCCCGAAGGACACCGCATCTCTGCGGCTTTAGCGCCCATGTCAAACCCAGGTAAGGTTCTTCGCGTTGCATCGAATTAATCCGCATGCTCCGCCGCTTGTGCGGGCCCCCGTCAATTCCTTTGAGTTTTAGCCTTGCGGCCGTACTCCCCAGGCGGGGCGCTTAATGCGTTAGCTGCGGCACAGAGAACCGGAGAGGCCCCCCACACCTAGCGCCCAACGTTTACAGCGTGGACTACCAGGGTATCTAATCCTGTTCGCTCCCCACGCTTTCGCTCCTCAGCGTCAATATCGGCCCAGAGACCCGCCTTCGCCACCGGTGTTCCTCCTGATATCTGCGCATTTCACCGCTACACCAGGAATTCCAGTCTCCCCTACCGAATTCTAGCCTGCCCGTATCGACTGCAGACCACATGGTTGAGCCACGGGTTTTCACAGTCGACGCGACAAGCCGCCTACGAGCTCTTTACGCCCAATAAATCCGGACAACGCTCGCGCCCTACGTCTTACCGCGGCTGCTGGCACGTAGTTGGCCGGCGCTTCTTCTGCAGGTACCGTCACTTACGCTTCGTCCCTGCTGAAAGAGGTTTACAACCCGAAGGCCGTCATCCCTCACGCGGCGTCGCTGCATCAGGCTTTCGCCCATTGTGCAATATTCCCCACTGCTGCCTCCCGTAGGAGTCTGGGCCGTGTCTCAGTCCCAGTGTGGCCGGTCGCCCTCTCAGGCCGGCTACCCGTCGTCGCCTTGGTAGGCCATCACCCCACCAACAAGCTGATAGGCCGCGAGCCCATCCCTGGCCGAAAAACTTTCCACCAACCACCATGCGATCAGAAGTGGATATCCGGTATTAGCCCCCGTTTCCGAGGGTTATCCCAAAGCCAAGGGCAGGTTGCTCACGTGTTACTCACCCGTTCGCCGCTCGAGTACCCCGAAGGGCCTTTCCGCTCGACTTGCATGTGTTAAGCACGCCGCCAGCGTTCGTCCTGAGCCAGGATCAAACTCTCCAACAAAAACCTGTTGAAAAACAGACCCCGGCAATCAAAGAAATTGCCAGAGAAATTACGAATGGTTCGGCTCCGCAAGCGTCGCCAAACGCATTACTTCTTGGCACTGGCTTATCAAACACCCTGTTGAGTTCTCAAGAAACAAGCGCCCACCGCTGCTCGGCTTCCACGAAGCTCCGCATCCGGGGCAACTCCCCGACTTTACCCGACCGGTTTCACTTCGTCAACAGTACTCTCATCTGTTGATCTCGGTACCGCTCAGGAGGTCCCGCATGATCCCGCCCGACCACGCCCACAAATCGAGGCGCTAGGTTCGGGGGGAGAGCCGCCAACCCGGCCGATCCAACCGCTGCGCGGAATTTCTTCTTTGCAGTAGCGATCCGCCCGGCGCGTTGCCGGCCTCAGTACATTACCGAGAACCTTCACCGGGTGCAAGCCAGGGCGACGGAAATCTTTGTCAGATCTAGCATCCACGCCACTATCGCAGGCACGGCGCTCGAGTCGGCACCGATTCTACGACTAGACGGCACGACGATCTTACTGTTAGTGATGCGACGATCGAGACCGTTGGGTCCACAGGTGTCCGGGGTAGCGCAGTGGCGATCAGTAGGACGTACTGCGGATGTATGGCGCCGATGCCGTGGCAGAGTGAATGGTGTGCAGGCTGACACGTCCGACGGACTGCTGGGACTTCTAGGCGACGGCTGGCGGATCACGATCGCCGTCTGCCTTCTCCTCGTCACCGCGATCGGTCTGGCTCGCCTTGCCGGGCGGGGCCCAACCCGAATGGCGAACGGCGTGTTCGTCACCGGCCTGTTGATCGTTGCGATCACTGTTGTCGGGACACTCGCGGTGAGCTGTTCCGACGCCGGCAGTCGCCCCGCGACGCAAGCGCCATAGTCTCCAGGCCACCGACAAACGCCAGAAGTAGCCGGGCACTCGATGCGCGTCCCGGGAGGATGGTGGCATGCACGCGTCGTAGATCACCGCGCTCGGCTCGCCAGACGAGGTCCGATACGGCGATCTGCCGGAACCGACGCCCGGGCCGGCGGATTTCGTGCTCGACCTGATCGCGACTGCGGTCAACCCGGTGGACGCGATGGTCTGGTCCGGGGCATGCCCGACCCTGATGTCATTCCCGTTCGTCGTGGGGGCGGGACACGCTCGGTACGGTCGCCGCCGCTGGCTCGGACGCGGTCAACGGCCTTCTTGCGAACGGCACTCTAGGGTCTCGCCGCACCGAGACGATTCGCCTGGCTGACCTGGCATCGGCCCACCGACGAGTCGAGGAGTGCCGCCTGAGCGGCGTCATCCGCCTGACCGTGAGCCCTGATCCGCCGCTCAGCCGGCGCCAGCTGAGGAGGGCCAGCTGAGGCGGGCCAGCTGAGGCGGGCTGGACGATCAGAAAGCGAGTCGGCGGTTGGCGAGGCTCGGTAGCTCGGCTCTGATCTTGGCCAGGCGGTCGAAATCGAGATCGGCAACGGCCAGGCCAACACCGTCGACGGCCTGGGCGATGACCGTACCCCAGGGATCGACCACCATGCTCCGGCCGAAACAACTGCGGCCGGGGTCATGATCCCCGCTCTGCCCTGCGGCCAAGACATAGCACTGGTTCTCGATGGCCCGTGCCCGCAGCAGTACCTCCCAGTGGTCGCGACCGGTGTGCGTCGTGAACGCGGCCGGCACGACGAGCACCCTGGCTCCGTCGACGGCTAGACGACGATAGAGCTCCGGGAACCGTAGGTCGTAGCAGATCGACAGCCCGACTTGGACGCCATCAACGTCCACTGTGGCCAGATCCGTACCGGGCGCAACCGTTCCAGACTCCTGATAGGACACCCGGTCGGGGATGTCGATGTCGAACAGGTGAACCTTGCGGTAGCTGGTGGCGAGGGCGCCGGTCCGGTCGAATACCAGTGATGTGTTGTAGGTGTGACGGTCGTCGGGGCCGACCTCGTGGAAGGACCCCGCGATCACCCACATGCGCAGACGACGGGCCGCCTCGGCGAACACGGTCGCGAACTCGCCGTCCACCGCTTCCGGTTTCGGTTCACCGTCCGCCGGACCGAGGTAGTCGACGTACTCAGGCAGCACGGCAAGGTCGGCGCCGGCCGCGGCTGCCCGGTTGAGCAGTTCCTCGGCGGTGGCGAGGTTGGCTGTGCGGTCGGAACGTGAGTTGACCTGGCAGACGGCGACTCTCATGTCCGAAGAGTAGGCCGCCCGGTGCTCAGACGGCAGTCAGCACCAGCGCCGTTGCGGCGAGACCCAAGCCGACCACCTGGATCGGCCGTACCCGTTCCTTGTCCACAGCGAGCGCCAGTAGCACGGTGCTGACCGGGTAGAGCGCCGCGATCGGTGCAACGACGCTCAGCAGGCCGTCCCGCACGGCGAGCAGGTAGAGGGCGTTTGCGCCGATGTCACCCGCGCCGGCGAGGACCAGCCAGCCGGCGATACGACGCGGCATCCGCAGGGTCGCTCCGCGCACCGCCACGAGCGTGAGCCCCAGCGGTATCGAGGTGGCTCGGGCCGCGACAAGCGGCCACATGCCCGATTCGTCGCTGGTCTGCGCGATCAGGATGAAGAACAAGCCGAACATGGCACCCGACAGGAGGGCGGTGCCTACGATCCGCGCGGTGGCTCGGCCACCGGCTCGCGGGCCGATGCTCACCAGCCCGATCGCCGCCACGGCACATCCAACCCCGATCAGGGTCACCGCCGAGGGTGCTCCTTCCATGATCAGCCCGGCGGCGACGGGCAGCGCCGCGCCCGTGACGGCCGTGATCGGGGCGGCGACGGCCATCGCGCCGGTCGAGAGGCTGTAGTAGAGCAGCACAATGCCCAGGAAACCGGCGATCCCAGCGCCGGCTCCCCAGCCGACGTCGCTGAGGCGCGCAGCGCCAGGCACCACCGCGAGACAGAACCCGAGCAGAGGCAGCCCACAGATCTGCGAGACAACGGTGACGGGAAGCGCGCTGGCGGATTGGGTCGCTCGACCGCCGCAGTAATCGGCCGAACCCCAGACAAGAGCGGAAATGGCAGCGAGCGCAATCGCGACGCTCAGGCTGACTTCTCCTCGCGCTCGTGGCGGGTGCTACGTCGCGACGGTGGCGCGCTGCGAGGAACGATCGTCGGATTGACGTTCTCGAGCACGACGGCCTTGGTGATCAGAACACGAGCGGCGTCGGGATTACTCGGCACCTCGTACATCACGGAGAGCAAAACCTCCTCCATGATCGCGCGAAGGCCACGGGCACCGGTGCCGCGCAGAATCGCCTGGTCGGCGATCGCTCCGAGCGCGGGCGACTCAAACTCAAGCTCGACATTGTCCAATTCGAACAGTCGCTGGTACTGCCGCACCAACGCGTTGCGCGGTTCGGTAAGGATCTTGACTAACGCATCGCCGTCGAGACTGCGCACGCTCGTGAACACCGGCAGCCGGCCAATAAACTCTGGGATCAGCCCAAACTTGATCATGTCCTCGGGCATGACCTGGGCAAACGCGTCATCCGTGGAGCGCTCCGACACCGACCGCAGGTGCGCACCGAAGCCAAGACCCTTCTTGCCCGCCCGCTGTTCGATGATCCGCTCCAGGCCGGCGAAGGCGCCGCCGCAGATGAACAGCACGTTCGTCGTGTCGATCTGAATGAATTCCTGGTGTGGGTGCTTGCGTCCGCCCTGCGGGGGAACGTTCGCCACGGTGCCCTCGAGGATCTTCAATAGTGCCTGTTGGACACCCTCACCGGAGACGTCTCGGGTGATCGACGGATTCTCGGACTTGCGAGCGATCTTGTCGATCTCATCGATATAGATGATCCCGGTCTCGGCCCGTTTCACGTCGTAGTCGGCGGCCTGTATCAGCTTGAGAAGGATGTTCTCGACGTCCTCACCGACGTATCCGGCCTCGGTTAACGCCGTTGCGTCCGCGATCGCGAACGGAACATTGAGCATCCGGGCCAGTGTCTGCGCCAAGTGGGTCTTGCCACACCCGGTCGGGCCGATCATGAGGATGTTGGACTTCGCCAATTCGACCTGATCGCCGTCGCCGCGTTGACCGGACGCCTCCGCCTGCACTCGCTTGTAGTGGTTGTAGACCGCGACCGCGAGCGCCTTCTTGGCCATGTCCTGGCCGACGACGTACTCGTCGAGGAAGTCGCAGATCTCCATTGGCTTGGGCAGCTCGTCCCACCGCACCTCGGCGGACTCCGCGAGCTCCTCTTCGATGATCTCGTTGCACAGGTCGATGCATTCGTCACAGATATACACGCCCGGCCCGGCGATTAGCTTCTTTACCTGCTTCTGCGACTTGCCGCAGAACGAGCATTTGAGCAGGTCACCGCCATCACCGATGCGTGCCACCTGGTACTCCCTGCTCTGCCGCGGCCGCTACACGGCCCATCCGGGGCGGACACACACGGCTGAGGAGCCGGCGCGCCCGAACGTCATCGACGTTACCTGGTCAGGGTCCCAAACACCGACCCTGACGCGGTGATGTTAATGGTGTCGCGCTGAGTTTTGTTGACTCGCGACTGCGCCATGTTGCTCGCGACTGCGGGGCTCGCTGACGCTCGCTCCTCGCGCTCGCGGCTGAGCCTCGCTGGCCGCTCGCTCCTCGTGCTTCGCGTGGATTTTCAGCTGGCAGCCTTGGCCGCCACGAGCGGAGACTTCTTGCGGCTGGAGAGTACCTGGTCGACGAGGCCGTACTCCTTGGCCTCCTCGGCGGTTAGAATCTTGTCGCGGTCGATGTCCTTGCGGATCTTCTCGATATCGTGCCCGGTATGCCGGGCGATCATTTCCTCGAGCATCGTGCGCATGCGCATGATCTCGCGGGCCTGGATCTCGATGTCCGAGCCCTGGCCGTAGCCGCCCTCGGTAGACGGCTGGTGGATGATGATCCGCGAGTTCGGCAGTGCCATTCGCTTGCCCGGGGTACCGGCGGCGAGCAACACTGCGGCCGCACTGGCGGCTTGGCCCATGCACACCGTGGCGATGTCCGGCCGGACGTACTGCATCGTGTCGTAGATCGCCGTCAGAGCCGTGAACGAGCCACCCGGCGAATTGATGTAGATGGTGATGTCGCGGTCCGGGTCCACCGACTCCAACGCCAGCAGTTGCGCCATTACGTCGTTGGCCGACGCGTCGTCCACCTGCACGCCGAGGAAGATGATGCGCTCCTCGAACATCTTGTTGTACGGGTTGGACTCCTTGACACCGTACGACGTGCGCTCGATGAACGACGGAATGATGTACCGGTTATGAACCTCGCGCAGACCCGCGGGAAGGCTCAGGTCAGTCATGATGATCGCTTCCTTCTCGTCGACGTCGTCAGGCCCGCGTGCCGGCACCCTCGGGAACCTGGGTGGCTCCCGTGATCACCTTGTCGATGAAGCCGTAGTCCCTCGCCTCCTCGGCGGTGAACCAACGGTCCCGGTCGGAGTCGGCCTCGATCTGGTCGGCCGACTGTCCGGTGTGGAACGCCACCCGCTCCTGGAACATGCGCTTTGTGTAAAGCATCTGCTCGGCCTGGATGGCGATGTCGGCCGCGGTACCGCCGATCCCACCCGACGGCTGGTGCATCATGATCCGCGCGTGCGGAAGGGCGTACCGCTTGCCCTTCGTTCCCGCACACAACAACAGCTGTCCCATGGATGCCGCCATGCCCATCGCGACCGTCGCGACATCGTTGGCGATGAACTGCATCGTGTCGTAGATCGCCATGCCCGAGTAGACCGAACCACCCGGCGAGTTGATCCAGAGGTTGATGTCGCGGGTTGGGTCCTCAGCGGCCAACAGCAACAGCTGCGCGCAGATGCGGTTGGCGACCTGGTCGGTCACCTCACTGCCGAGCACGATGATCCGCTCCTTGAGGAGTCGGTTGTAGACCGACTCGTCGAGCATGCCGGCGAGTGTGTCACCGCTTCGCGCGAGCGGCGAGGGTCGGTGCAGTTCCGTCATGGCAGCCCCTTCGGTTGTTGGTGCATCACGCCCAAGCCAACGTCTATCGCGACCCTAGCCGGTCCCCGCGCGGCGGTGCCCGTACCATGCGTTGTTTTCGCTTTCGGCGCAGTCATCAGTCGTGGTCGTGACCGGTGTGGTCCTCGTCGTCGCCGCTCAGCTCGTCGAGCCGAATCACATTGCCGTCCGTGTCGCGGATCGTGATCCGCTCGAGAAGCACGGCGAGCGCCTTGCTGCGACGGACGTCAACCGCGACGCTCGACGCCAACCCCGCTCGTATCAGTTGTTCGTAGTACTGCTGCGGAGCCATGCCGGCGCGCTGCGCCCGATGCACCACCTCGTGACCGAACTCATCGTCGGACACCGAGATCGACTCCGCGTCGGCGAACGCGTCCAACAGCAGCTGGGTCTTGACGCCCTGGGTGGCCGCCTCGATCAGGTCCGCGTCGAGCTGCTCCTCGGTCTTCTCCTCGGCGGCGAGGTAATCCTCGAGTGAGGCCCCTATCCGCTCGAGCTGGTCGGTCATCGCCTGCTTGCGGCTGTCGACCTCGTCGCGCAGGACGCCCTCGGGCGCGGGTACGTTCGCGGAAACGACCAGGGCCTCGAGCGCCTTGTCCCGGGCGGCGACCACCTGCTCCATCTTCCGTACCCGCCCGAGCCGAAGCGCCAGGTCCGCCCGCAGCTCGTCGAGCGTGTCGAACTCGCTCGCCATCTGGGCGAAGTCGTCGTCGAGCGGGGGCAGCTCGCGCTCTTTGACGGTGCGCACGGTCACCGCCACCTCGGCCTCGCGCCCGGCGAAATCGCCGGCGACGAGCGCGCTGGTAAAGGTGCCCGCCTCGCCAGGGCTCATGCCGTCGAGTGTCTCGTCCAGCCCGGGCAGAAGTAGGTTGCTGCCGACCTCGTGTGAACGGTTGGTGGCCGTGCCACCGGGAACCTCTTCGCCATCGACGGTCGCGGCCAGATCGATCTGCACGAAGTCACCGGGATGGGCGGGGCGATCGACGGTCTTGAGCGTGGCGAACCGCTGCCGTAACGACTCGAGCTGAGCGGAGACCGCGTCGTCGTCGACCTCGTAGGTGTCGACCGTGACCTCAAACCCATCCAGTTCCGGCAGCGTGATCTCCGGTCGTACGTCGACCTCAGCCGTAAACTTGAGCGGCTGGCCGTCACCGAATTCGGTGATCTCCACCTCGGGGCGGCCGATCGTGCGCACCTCGTGCTGGCGGACCGCGGCCATAAACTGCTCGGGAATGGCGCCTTGGACCGCCTCGGTCAGGATCGTCTCCCGGCCAATGCGCTGGTCAATGACCACGCTGGGTACCTTGCCCTTACGGAAGCCAGGGATGCTGACCTGCGCGCCGATCTCCTTATACGCCTTCTTCAGGCTGGGCTCCAATTCAGCGAACGGCACCTCGATCGCGAGCCGCACCCTGGTCGGACTCAGGGTCTCGACGGTGCTCTCCACTGGCGTACTCCCTTGGCTTATCATGATCCGCACGCGCACGGCAGCATCACGCGAGGCGCGGCGGTGAGCTAACTCTAGCGAGCGCTCGTGCCCGAATTGCGCGGGCGTACGACCTGCGTCGGGGTGGCGGGATTTGAACCCACGGCCCCTCGCTCCCAAAGCGAGTGCGCTACCAAGCTGCGCCACACCCCGTGGCGGCACAAAGTGTACGTGCTCACGTGCCACTCCCGTGCGGGCCGGGCGCACCAGCACGGGAAAGGCCCGCGACGGGCTCCCTGTCCGCCCGCTACGCTGTTACCCGGCCGGTCGACCGGTCGCGGGGCCGTAGCTCAATGGCAGAGCTTCAGTCTTCCAAACTGACGGTGCGGGTTCGATTCCCGTCGGCCCCTCCGGTTCGAAAGGCCCAGGTCACGGCCACACTCCGGCGGCCTGGGCCTTCCTGTTTCTTGTGGGCTGATTGTTCTCGGGCCATTCGCGGGCGATCTATCAATTAGTGTGTAGATCCTTTAAAGGACGCACAAAACCGACCAGCGAGTCGCCTGCGCTGAGGGCCGGGTCGCGCCGGAATAGGACCGTCTCACCCCAATCGGCTCAGCGGCGCCGACGAACGTCACAGCCACGATTGCGGACCATAGGCCGGTGCACGACTGCTGCTCAGAGGGGCCTTGCATTGGTTGACGCTGATCGGCGTGAAAGCGTACGAGGAACGGCTTACCGATAGGCGCTTTCACCGCGGGCGAGCAAGTCGCCGCACCCGCCATTCGGCGCTTCGCTCTGCGCGTTCCGTTCCGCGTCCTCCCTACCAGGCGAGTGGCCGACCGCCGAACAGGTCGCGGACCCCGTCGCGTCATGGGACCGCACCGAAGTTGGGCGATCGCGAGGGCCGGCGGCTGGCCCCGCGGTCAGGTCGGTGACGGTCGCTCAGGAGCTCGGGTGGGTCGTCGGGGGGCCCGTGGGGTGACTCGGGGTGGTCGGGAGTTCCGAGGGGCCGACATCGCCGGGCTTGCCGGTCGGGTGGTCGGTCGGGCCGCCGCTACCACGATCTGCCCCGGGTTCCGTCACGCCCAGCTCGGTGCAGTAACCGACGACGTTGTCGGAGTCGCCGGCGGCGGCGACTAGGGCGCCAAAGGCTGGGTTCTCCAGCGCTTTCCCGTGGTCCTCACCCGCGCCGGCCAGGAAGGCGGTGCATAGACCGACCAGCGATGGCGACGGTGTCGCATCAGAACCGTTGGAGTGATCAGATGCAGGGACCGAATGGCCCGGGTTATCCGACTGGTTCAGGGGATTAGGCAACACGCCGGTGGACGCGGCCAACGCCACGCCGCCGACCGACACCGCGGCCACCGCGATGGCTGCCGCCTTAACGGTGAGCAGCTTCGCAACGACTGTTGATTTGATCATCGATGGTCTCCCAGGTTGCGGGGCAGGGTCCACGTCCGCCGCGTCGAGGAAGGCGGCGACGGCGGCGTGCTCACCGGCGAGCTCACCCGGGAATGCCACGGCCGAGGCCGCGGCCAGTCGTTCGGCGAGCTGACGGGATCCGCGCCGCGCAACCGGGTGACCGCTGAGCAGCTGCTCGGCGGCCTTCGGGTCCAGTCGGCGACGTTCGTGGGCGTTCATTTCTCCCCCTCTGGCGTCGCAGGTCGCGGACGTGTCACACCCATGGACCAGGACCGCGCGGGACGGTCTGATCCTGCGCTGGGCAAGCCTGCCTCTGGGTGCCGTTCGAGCTGTTCAGCCAAGCGCCGAAGCCCTCGGTAGGCTGCCGTCCGCACCGCCCCGGCCCGCTTGCCAAGGACGTCTGCGGCGGTCTGCGCATCCAGTCCCACAACAACCCGCAACAAGATCGCCTCAGCCTGGTCCCGGGGCAGCGTGGCAATCCACTCGATCGTGGCGTGCATCGCGGCCGCTTCCATCGCCCGGCTTTCGGTGTCGTCAAGGCTGGCCAGGTCGGCGAAGTGCTCGGCCGCCACTGGCACGCTTGGCCGCCGCTGCCGGTAGCGCAGGTGGTCCAATGCCCGGTGGCGGGCGATCGTCGCGGCCCAGCCCCGGAAACCGCCACCCTCGCCGCGATAGGACCGGATGTCACGGGCGATCTGCAGCCAGGCCTCCGAGGCGATGTCTTCAGCGTCCTCCCCCACGAGCCCACGCAGGTATCGCAGCAACCCGGGCTGCACCTCCCGGTACAGCGACCGGAACGCGGCCTCGTCACCGTCGGCGGCCCCGCGAACCAGCTCGATGAGGTCGGCCCTGTGGTCCACAGTCGCCGACTCCTTCCGTTCTGCCGTATCGCCGCAGCCGGGCATAGCTGATGCCGCCGACCCCGCCTGCGTCATCTGGATGGCGCGACGCCGGTGGATTTCGTCACCCACCCGCTGGCTGAACGGCTGAGGATACCCCTGTGTTTGGGAAACAACCCGCGATGAACTCCACCTATCGGCCACCAACTATCACCTGGAGCCCGATGCTCACGAATCGGCTGCCCCGCAAGGCTTGCGCACATGGCCAGTCAGACTTACCTGTTCGTCGCACGTATCCCTGCTGCTGGCATTGATGACTATCGACAGTTCATCGCGCGCGTCTTCCCGCTGATCACTACGTATGGCGGCACGCTCGAGCGCCGTTTCGCGTCCGCCGACTCGACCGTCGAACTCTTCTTCGTTTCCTTCCCGACCGCCGATCAGTTCGAGGAACTGCAAACCAGCGCCCACATCAATGCCGCCGCCCCCCTGCTCTACAGATCAGGCGCACACTTCGAAGTCGTCCCGGTCGCCACGGACGCAGCCATCCAACTCAGCTAACGATGGCCGTTCGGCGCCGCTGATCAGCAGCTGATCAGCAAAGGTCAGCCATAGCCGCCGACAAGCGCAGTCACGACGCGGCCGTGGTACACCAGAGCGGCGCTGGAGTCCGACGCGCCGTCCGCATGCTGCGCTGCGTGCGTGTCTTCACGGGTCGCGTTTAGGAGCGCTATGGCCGCGAGGCATAGCGCGGTCCCCACGAGGTACGGCAGGGCGGCACGTATGTCGAAGACTGCACCCGCCACCAACGGTCCGGCGGCGCGGGCCGCTGCCGCGGCGGACTGGCCGACGCCGAAGGCGCCGCCGAGACGCTGGCCGCCGTGGGCAACAAGCACGGCGGTGGTGGTGGAAAGCAGACCTTGGCCGGCCGCGACCGCGCGCGCCAGTCCTCTCGCCGCGACTGTTGTACGGCATGCCCGCGTACGCCAAAGACGGCAAGGTCGTTTGCTTCTTTCAGCCCGCGGAAAAGTTCAAGGCGAGGTACGCGGAGCTCGGCTTCAACGACCCGGCGAACCTCGACGAGGGCGCCATGTGGCCGGTCGCCTTCGCGCTGACGGAGCTGACCGCCGCCGTCGAGGCACGGATCGGCGAGCTCGTGAAGAAGGCCGTGAGCTGACCGCCGGCTCTAGGCGGTCGGACGGGAGCGACGCCGATTCACCATGATCACGGCCGCGGCCACGACCGCGGCGACGAGTACCGAGCCGATGCCGATCCACAAGCCGACTGGCGTTCCGCTGTCCCCTTGGGAATCCGCGGCTGGCGCGGCCGGCGAGGTCGGCGGCGATGGTGATCCGGCGGCGGACGGGCTTGCCGACGGTGGTGAGGCGGACGGCGCCGGGTTGAGCTTAAGGATCGGAGCGGGGTGCTCGAGCTCGACGCCAGCGGTCGGCTCATCGATCCAGCGGTCAATCATGCCGTCGCTGTAGGACTGGAGTGTCTTGAACATCAGCTGCGTGGCATCCCACGGAAGTTGGGCAATCTTCACGGAGAACTCCATGTCCTGCCCGACCGGGAGGGCCGCTCCGGCGACGGTGAAGTTGTCGGCACCGCGGGTCAGCTGCCAACCGTTGGGCGCACTCACCAGGGTGACGTCCGCGGGCTTGATCCCCGCTGGGAGCGTGACCTGCGCGGACACCACTCCCGCGCTGGCGGACTCGGCCTCGCCGTGGAATGTGATCGTCACGTTCTGGGCACCGGCTTGAGGTAAATCCGCGCTTACCTCGACGTGCGCCCAAGCGGGCGAGGCTACGAGCGCAGCTGCCAACACGCCAATGGCGACGGCGACCAATCGGGCCGATGTCCGCACGATCACTCTCACGGATACCTCCATCACGAATCCAGCCGCGACCTCGAGCCACGCTCGGTTGTACCGCTTTCTAGTCGTCGGCAGGTCGTGGTTAGTTCCGTGATCCGCGGAGTTCGTGCCGGCGCGCCCGCGCTAGCCGGCGCGGCGCCACCAGGGTTCGTCGTCGGCCGATAGGTCCATGGTGGGATGGAGCACCGCTGAGAGCGCGGGCATCACCTGGGTGGGCTCAAGCATCCCGTTCAGCTCGTCAAGCTCGCCCGTGAGCGGGTCGAAGTCCTCATCATCGTCCACAGTGAACGACTCGAAATGCTCCGCTACGTACGGCTCCTTGGCCATGACGGTCTCGTAGTCATCGCTCAGTTCGGACACCACACTTGGACTCGCCGGCTCGTTGGTAGGAATGCCGCTGACGACCTCGTCCAGGGTGGCCTCGACCGCGGCCAGGCGTTCCTCAAACTGCCGGGACGCCTCCTGCACGTCGGCCACGGCCTGAGTCACGACCGCCACCTCCGCCGCGGCGCCGAGCTGGATGAGCCGCTGAACACGCTGCCGCGAGCCCAGACCGGTGAGCTCGGCCACCTCCGTCAGCCGGTGACCACGTTCGACCAGTTCCGCGAGCGCCCGCCCGCGCTCCCGCTTGATCGCGGCAACGAGCGCGTCGTAGAGCACCTGTTCTCGCGTGAGCACGGTATAGCGGGAAACCGGATCTCGTTCCGCGAGATGGAAGCCGCAGAGGTTATGCAGCAAGGCCTCAACCTCTTCGGGCTCGGCGGTGAACCCGAAAGTGGTTCTGTCTGTCATCAGTACCGTCCCTCCACACCACCGGTTCGCGGCGCACCGGCGCGGCCGTGTCGCACGAGCCTCATTCAGGCCACGCACGGTCAGAGGTCACGGCGTGGTAGGCCGCAGTCTGCCCGATCATGCGTGCTTTCAACCTGTAACGACACGTCTGACTCTCGCACATCATTCGCGTCCGAATGTAATTTCAGCCGCGATCGACCAAACCTTTGAGCCAGTTCCATCCGTCCTGTAACCAGTCGCCTCCGCTGGAGAGGTCGACATTCGCGTTAACGACGTACCAGGCCGCGACCGCCGTGAGGAACAGACCCGCGAAGAAATGCGACCAGCGGGCGTGGCGCCGTACGCGCCCCATGACCCGGTCGAGGATCACGTAACCAGCCAGCCGGGACGTCGCGAAGACCAGACCCGCGACGAGGAGGGCGAGCAGGAACCCCGGCCAGATGGAGATCCCAGTCTCTCGGCTGCTCGACGCCCAGATGACCCAGCCGGAGACGATCGCGATTAGCCCCGCTGCCGTGAACCCCCAGCCGTCTGACAACCTTCGCCGGGCCGGGTTCTTGACCTTCTCCCACGACACCTGCACTCCCGAGCGCGGGGGCATGCGCGGGACCGGCGGGAACTCCGCGGTCGGCTCCCGCAACGAAGCCGGGACGGGCACCGACGCCCGGCCATACATCGGGGTCGGCTCCGTCGGGTCGGCCCACGGATCAGCCGGCGGGTACATGGACAACCCCCAATTCAGACGCCACCGCCGAGGGTAACTGCCGCTGGCACCTCCCGGTATTCGCTGGCTCAGCGGCCGGGTCACCCGGTAGGACGGAGGCGTGAGCGAAATCGTCATCTCCGCCGCCGCCCCGGAAGACTGGGACGCGATGTATCGGCTCGTCTACGCCGCTTTCCACGACGAGCCGAGCGAGGAAGCCGCCGCGGCCGACCGGCAGATCGCCGAGATCGAACGCGCGCTCGTGGCCCGCCGGGACGGCGAGGTCGTCGGCACGGCTGCGATTCATACCCGTCAACTCGCAATCCCGGGCGGCGTGCTGCCGGCGGCTCACGTCACCCAGGTATCGGTCGCGCCGACCGCCCGCCGCCAAGGGGTGCTCACCCGGTTCATGCGGCAGCAGTTCGACGACGCTCGGGCCGCCGGTGAGCCGATTGCTGTGCTCTGGGCTAGCGAGGGCCGCATCTACCAGCGGTTCGGATACGCCTTGGGAGCCGCGAGACTGGCGCTCAACGTCGAGTCCAACGAGGTCACCCAAACGACGACGACGCCGGTGGCGGGACGTTTGCGGGAGGGTAGCCCAGCGGCGTTGCGCGACGCGCTCGTGAAGCTCTACGACGAGGCGTTCGTTAGCCGCCCGGGCTGGTCGGAACGGGCCGAGCGACATTGGGACTACCGCCTCGCCGACCTCAAGGATTGGCGGCACGGCGGCACGGAGTTGCGCGCGGTCGTCCACGAGGACGACGACGCCGTGGACGGCTACGTGCTGTGGCGGGGGCAGTCGCGGTGGACTGACACGGGCGTAGCGGGCGAGGTACGGGTGGTGGAACAGGTCGCGACGACGCCCGCGGCGTACGCGGCCCTGTGGCGCTTCCTGCTCACGATGGACCTCACCCGTACCGTGAATGTCTGGTCGTGCGCGCCCGACGAGCCGCTGCTCTATGCGGTCAACGAACCGCGCCGGCTCGACGCTCGGCTCCGCGACGCGCTGTGGCTTCGGGTGCTCGATGTCCCCGCGGCGCTGGCGGCCCGACGCTACGCGACCGACGTGGATCTCGTCATCGAGGTGACCGACGACATGGTGCCCGCCAATGCCGGGCGGTGGCGGCTTCGCGGGTTCGCCACCGACGCCACGTGTATTTCCACTGTGGACGAGCCAGATCTGAGCTGTGACGTCAGGGCGCTGGGCGCGACCTACCTAGGGGGCGCCGGGTTCGCGACTCTCGCCGCCACCGGGCAGATGGCCGAACACCGGCCGGGCGCGCTGGTGGCCGCGGATACCGCCTTCCGGTGGCACCGGGCGCCGACCTCAATCGAAGCCTTCTGAACTAGATTGGCGGCATGAGCGAAGCGCCGCGCCCTCGCGATACGCCCTCCGCGGACGCGCAACGGCGCCGGCGGCGGGTTCGGATGCCCGACGCGCCAGCCACCGGCGACCTCGGTACGGCCGCTAGCGCCGAAACGGCTCCGGTCGACGATGAGCCGTCCGTCTGGCCGGTGGCCGATGGCGATGCGATTGCCGTGGAACGAGGGCTGCGGGGCATCGTCGGTGGTGGTTCGTCACAGCTCACCCCGGGCGTCGCGTTGCGGGCACGCGACGCGGCCCGCCCGCGGCCGGAAGACCTCGCCCGCGCGGAGGCCGAACTTACAATCGTCCGACGGAACTGGGCCCCCCGCGACTGAGCTGTGGGCACTCGCTTCGCTCGTGCCGGCCTAGCGCCCTTTACACACCGCTAGGCCGTTCTGCGGGTCTTGGCCGGAGCCTTCTTGGCCGCCGTCTTCTTGGCCGTACTTGTGCTCCCGCTCGCCTTGGTCGCCTTCTTCGCCGGAGCCGCCTTCTTGGCCGGCGCCTCGGCCGCCTTCGCCGCCTTGGCTGGGGCCGCCTTCTTCGCGGGTGCCTTCGCCGACTTGGCCGCGGTGATCGGAGTGGGCGCTACCGGTTCGTGCTCCTCGGCCGCCTTGCCCCCGGCCCGGGCCGCCTTGGCCCGCTCAACCGACGCTCGCAGCGCGGCCATCAGATCGATCGCCCCCGACGGTGCCTCCTCCACCTCAGGCGGTGCGACGATCTCTTTGCCGGACACCTTGGCGTCGATCACCTGCTGCAGCGCGGCCCGGTAGTCGTCGGTGTACTCCTCCGGCTTGAAGTCGCCGGCCATCGAGTCGATCAACGACGACGCCATCTCCAGTTCCTGCCGGCGTGGTGCGACATTCTCATCGAGGAAGTCGAAGCTCGCCGCCCGGACCTCGTCCGGCCACAGCATCGTGTTGAGCACCAACACGCCATCGCGCACCCGCAGCGTGGCGAGCTGTTCGCGCTGGCGCAGGGCCACCTTGACGATGGCGACCTGGTTCGACTCGAGCAAGGCGTCGCGCAACAGGACGTACGGCTTGGTGGCCACGCCGTCGGGCTCGAGGTAGTACGCCTTGTTGTACAGGATCGGGTCGACCTGCTCCGCTGGTACAAACTGATGGACGTCGATGCTACGACTGCTCGAGAGCGGCAGATCCTCGAAATCGTCGTCGTTCAGGATCACCATCTCGCCGCCGCCAAGGTCGTAACCCTTGGCGATGTCGTCGTAGGTGACCTCTTCGCCATCGATCGAACACGTGCGCTTGTACTTGATCCGGCCACCATCGGTCCGGTGCACCTGATGGAATCGGATGTCCTTCTCCTCGGTGGCCGAGTAGAGCTTCACCCCGATCGAGACCAGCCCGAACGAGACTGCTCCCTTCCAAATGGCCCGCATCGTCGTGCTCCTTCCGCCGGTCGGCCCGCCGGTCACGGTCCAATATCCCACCTCTACCCGACTCGCGTCGATCAACCCCACTTACACCGAGAGTTACTGTGGGCCAATGCCCGGGGTTCCCCAGCCGATGCTCGCGACGACCGGCGTACTGCCGGTAGGAGCCGGTTGGGCGTACGAGTTCAAGTGGGACGGCGTGCGGGCGCTGGCGGTGCTTCGGGCCGAAGCGGTACGGCTGTACGCCCGCTCGGGGGCGGAGATCACGAAGGCGTATCCGGAGTTGGCCGGAGTCGCGGGCGCGCTGACCGACGCCGGAATCACCGACGCAGTGCTCGACGGGGAGATCGTTCTACTCGACGGCGGCGGGCGGCCCGATTTCGTGGCCCTCGGCGAGCGGATGCATGTACGCGACGAAGCGCGGGCCCGGCAACTCGCCGCCACGATGCCGGTGAATTACATGATCTTCGACGTAGTGTCGGCCAACGGTACGGACCTGTCGTCAGTGCCCTATGTGGACCGCCGGGCTCTGCTCGAATCGATCCTTCCGGCGCCCGGGCCGTCCACCCGGTGGGCGGTGCCACCGCAGTTCGCCGACGGCGCGGCAACCCTGGCGGCCTCACGGGATCTCGCGCTCGAGGGCGTCGTCGCCAAGCGGCTCACCTCGACGTACCGAGCGGGCATCCGTTCACCGGACTGGGTAAAGATCAAGAACGACCAGACCGGCGACTACGTGGTCGGCGGTTGGCGAACTGGCCGCCGGCAGCTGGGCGCCCTGTTGATCGGCGCGATCGGTCCGACCGGTCTGGCTTATCGCGGTCGGGTGGGAGGCGGTATCTCCGCCAGCGCCGAACGCGATCTGATGACCCGCCTGGCGCCCCTTCGGGTCGCTCGATCGCCGTTCGTTGATGTTGTGCCACGCGAGGACGCCCACGGTGCAACCTGGGTACGTCCGGAACTCGTGGTCGAGGTCCGGTACGGCAACCTCACCCGCGACGGCCGCCTGCGCTTTCCCCGTTACGTCCGACTCCGGCCGGACAAGACCCCCCAGGAGACCGCCGATGCCTGATCGGGTGCGGGTCCACATCGATGGCCGGGAGCTGGAACTGTCCAATCTGGACAAAGTGATGTATCCGGCGAACGGGTTCACGAAGGGCGAAGTGATCGACTATTACGTCCGGGCAGCGCCCGTGCTCCTGCCGCATCTGCTCGACCGGCCGCTCACCCGGATCCGCTACCCCGACGGCGTCGAATCTGCGAGCTTCTTCGAGAAGAACGCCCCGGGTGGCACCCCGACCTGGGTCCGCAAGGAGCGCCTGCCGGTCCCCGGCTCGTCGACCGGCCGGGAGACGCTGGATTTCATCGTTGTCGATGGCGTGGCAACCCTGGCCTGGCTGGCCAATATGGCGGCGATCGAGCTGCACACACCACAGTGGAGACTCACCGGTCACCGTCCAGCCAACCCCGACCTGCTCGTGGTCGACCTCGACCCGGGACCGCCAGCCGGACTTGACGAATGTTGCCTCGTGGCCGTCGCGGCCCGACACCGCCTCGAGCTTGACGGCCTGGAGCCGCTCGCCAAGACCTCTGGCAAGAAGGGCATGCAGCTGTTGGCCCGGTTGGATGGCCGCCGTACCTCTGACGAGGTTTCGGACTACGCAAAGGCAGTCGCCGAGGAGCTCGAGAGTGCGCTACCCGACCTGGTCACGGCGAAGATGACCAAGAAGCTTCGGCCGGGCAAGGTGTTCGTTGACTGGAGCCAGAACGCAGCCGCAAAGACAACGGTCTCCCCGTACTCTCTGCGCGCCGGATCGACCCCCACCGTCTCAGCGCCGTTCTCGTGGGCCGACGTCGAGGCGGCGCGCGTACGGCCGATGCGTCCGGATGAGGTGCTGGCACGCCTCGAGCAGGGCGGCGACCCTCTCGCCGCCCTGCTTCCGCCCGCACACTGACCGGTCGATCAGGCGACGGTGCCGACGTTCAGTTGCCCTTCGGCGTACTCGGCGCGGACCCGCTTCTTGTCGAACTTGCCGACCGAGGTCTTCGGCACCGCCTCGATGAACGCCCATCTCTCCGGCAGCTGCCATCTGGCCACGGTCGTCGACAGAAACTCGCGGAGCTCCTCGGCCGTCGCGGTCTGGCCCTCGCGGAGGACCACCGTCGCGAGTGGACGCTCACCCCAGCGCTCGTCCGGCACGCCGACGACGCACGCCTCGAGCACGGCCGGATGGCTCATCAGAGCGTTCTCAAGCTCGACCGAGCTGATCCACTCGCCCCCGGACTTGATGACATCCTTGGCCCGGTCGCTGAGCGTCAGGTACCCGTCGGGCGACAGCACACCCACGTCCCCGGTGCGCAGCCAGCCCTCCGGGGAGAACTTTTCGCTGTCCGGCTCGGCATCCCCGATGTACGTCGCGGTGATCCAGGGTCCCCGGACCTCGAGCTCGCCGATGGACTTACCGTCGTTGGGCATGACCGAGCCGTCGGGCCCGACAATGCGCGCCTGCACGGATGCCGGCACCCGTCCCTGGGTGTAGCGATAGGCCCAGGCCTCGGGCCCGGTGAGGCCCACCGGTGACCGGGAAACCGAACCGAGCGGGGACATCTCCGTCATGCCCCACGCGTGAATGATCTCCACGCCGTACCGGTCGTGGAACGCGTGCATGAGTGCCGGCGGGCACGCTGAACCGCCGACGATGACCTCCTTCATCGAGGAGATGTCCGCGGGGTTTGTTTCGAGGTACGCGAGCAGGTCGGTCCAGATCGTCGGCACGGCACCGGCGAGCGTCGGCTTCTCCTGCGTGATCATCGCCGCGAGCGGTGCCGCCTGCAGGAACCGGTCCGGCATGAGAAGCGATGCGCCCGAAAGGAAGGAGGCGTAGGGCAGCCCCCAGGCCATGGCATGGAACATGGGGACGACCGCGAGCACCTTGTCGGTCGGGCCCAGGCCGAACGCTTCTTGATTGCACACCTGCATCGAGTGCAGGTAAACGGAGCGGTGGCTGTAGGCGACGCCCTTCGGGTTGCCGGTGGTGCCCGACGTGTAGCAGAGCGCAGCCGCGTCGCGCTCGTCCAGCGTCGGCCAGTCGAAATGGTCCGGCTTGTCCCGCAGCAGGTCCGCCCACCGGTGCAGCTGGACCCGGCCGGCGGACGCCTGGGCCAGGGCACCCGCGTCACCGTCGCCCACCACCACGATGTGCCGGAGGGTGGTCAGGTGCGGGAGCACTCCGGCCAGCAAGGGGATCAACGTGGAATCGACGATGATGACTTGATCCTCGGCGTGGTTCGCGATGTAAATCAGCTGTTCCGGGAAGAGTCGCAGGTTCAGCGTGTGCAGCACCGCACCCATGCTCGGCACGGCGAGGTACGCCACCATATGTTCGGCGTTGTTCCACATCAGAGTGGCGACCCGCTGGTCGCCGCGGAGGCCGAGGTCGTCCCGCAGTGCGTGTGCGAGCCGGGCGGCCAGCTCTCCGATCTCGCCGTACGAGGTCCGTCGTGGACCGTCGGCCGTCCAGGTGATCACCTCCGACGAGCCGTGCACCGTGCTGCCGTGTACCAGGAGCCGCGACACCTGTAGTGGGGTGTCCATCATCGTGCTGCGCATGAGGCAAACGTTACGTCCGACTGGCGGTCAGGCCCAGTCTCCCGACGGAGACCTGCCGGATAGCCGGGGAGTTCGAGCTCCGAGGGACGAGGAGCGAGAACGGACCGGCCCCAGAAACTCAGACGGTAATCGGGTCGACAACCGACTCGCCGTGGCGGAGCATCCCTCGCCGTGAGCCTCGGTCTGGACCTGACCCCGCTGCGAAGTTCCCGCGACTTCCGCCTTGTCTTCGCCGGATCGGGCATCTCCCAGATCGGCTCGTACGTCACGTACGTGACCATCCCGTACCAGGTCTATCTCCTCACCAACGACCCGCTGCTCGTCGGACTGCTTGGCGTGTGCGAGATCGGTCCGTTGCTATTCATGGCCTTCGTCGGGGGAGCGCTGGCGGATTACGTTGACCGCCGCCGCCTCGTGTTGCTCGGGGAGGTGGCCTTTACGCTTCTCACCACCGTACTCATGATCAACGCCCTCGTGGGCCGCCCTCAGCTGTGGCTGCTCTTTCTCGTCGCCGGGTGCAGCGCCGCCGTCGACGGAGTCCAACGACCGGCGATGGACGCGATGGTGCCGCGCCTGGTGGTGCCGCGAACAGATCCCGGCGGCGATGGTGCTCATCACGTTGCGTGCCAACATCGCCTTTCTGGCCGGCCCGGCCCTCGGAGGCGTGCTCCTCGCCACCATTCCGCTCGCCTGGGTGTACGCCGTCGACCTCGGCACATTCGCGGTGAGCCTCGCATGTCTCGCCTTCGTCCCGGCCGTGCCCCCACCGCCGGCCGCCGACCGGCCATCGCTGCGCTCGGTCGCGGACGGGCTGCGTTACGCCGTACGCCGGCCGGAATTGCTGGGGACATACCTCATCGACATCAACGCGATGTTCTTCGGAATGGCGCAGTCGCTCTATCCCTTCGTCGCCGCGAGGCTGGGCGGCCCGGCCGTGCTTGGGCTGCTCTACGCCGCACCATCGGCGGGTTCGCTGCTCGCCACGCTGCTATCACGGTGGACCGGCCGCGTGCATCGTCACGGGCTTGCGGTCACGCTCGCCGCCGCCGGTTGGGGTGTCGCGACCGTCGGGTTTGGACTGTCGAACACGCTGTGGCTGGCCCTGGTCTGCCTGGTCCTGGCCGGTGCCTCGGACATGATCTCGGGCCTGTTCCGGGGAATCATCTGGAACCAGACGATCCCCGACCACATGCGGGGCCGGCTGGCCGGCATCGAGATGCTCTCGTACACGATCGGACCAACGTTGGGCAACGCCCGGGCCGGCGTGACCGCGCGGTTCGCCGGCGTCGGCGGGTCCATCGCGTGGGGTGGGCTGTGCTGTCTGGCCGGTACGGTCGCGCTGGCCGCGGCGTTGCCCGCGTTCCTGCGCTACAACGGTCGTGACGGCCTGGCTCGAAAAATCGCCGAGGACCAGGCGTGGGCCTCACGTGAGCTCGTCACTGGGTGACGGTGAACGGCCACCCGTCGCCACTGCGGGCCTCGAACAGGCCCGGCGCCTGAGGTGAGCGGGCCAACATGAAGCCGACCAGGCCGCCGAGGAATGCGACGAGCTCGAGGAGAAAGACGGGCCCTGGACCAACCTTGTCACCGCCCAGATACCAGGCCAACGTAAAGCCGACGACCATGAACGTCGCCGACGCGCTCGCGAGGCCTCGAACCCGATGCGCCACGCTACCGACTGGAGCGGTCGTGTAATCCACCAACAGCGCCGTGACCGTAATGAGCCCAACGATCAACGCGGTGGCGAGCACTCCCCGGGCGAGATCCCCGAAGACCGGCAGCCCGACGAGGAGTGCCGCGAAGTCGAAGAGGAGCGCCGATCCGAAGAAACACAACGGGAGCAAAGTCAGTAGTGGATTGAGCCCGCGCTCCAGAGTTCGCTGCACCTGTGCACCTCCGACGCCTCAGCATCGAAAACTATCATCACGTGTTCCGGTCGGCCACCGGTACTCGTGAGGGTTGGGTTGGAACCCTTGTGGGCAAAGGATTCCTGGAGAGCCGCCTCGGGGAATCGAACCCCGGACCTACGCATTACGAGTGCGTCGCTCTGTCCGACTGAGCTAAGGCGGCAACGACGCCCAAGTGTACGGTAGGCCCGGGCCGCTGCGCGCTGGGGTTACCGCAGGCACGCGGCGCTCTGGCCGAGTTAGAGCGCCAAGTGCAGGCGTAAAGCCTCGTCTATCTTGCGCAGTGTCGCCGCCTGAAGCATGCCGAGGCGCCGACCAAGGCGGCCGACATCGACGGCGCGCAACTGCTCTGTCTGCACCTTCGATTCGCGCTGGAGACCAGCTTCGTTCTTGGTGAGGAGCACCTGAAACGGGTAGACCCGGCTGACGCTCGACGTAACCGGCACCACCGCTATCACACCAACGCCATTGCGGCTCGCCGCAATATTCGCGGCGTCGTTGCTGACGACGATCGCGGGCCTGGTCTTGTTAGCCTCGGCGCCTTGGGACGGCGCCAGATTCACCAGATAGACCTCACCGCGCCGCATCTGCCAGCCCGTCGGACACAGCGCGGTCCCACAGTTCGCGGTCCTCTGACTCGTGCCACTCTTGGAACGCTCCGGCGTACGCGTCCTCCAACTCGCTCATCCGGAGCAGCGCAACCGCTTGGTGCAGGACCGAGGAGCGCGACGGCGCACCGACGCGCTGCGCATATTCGTCGATGTACGCGACGTCTTCCTCAGGCAGACTGACACTCACTTTCATGCCCGCGATACTACCAGGAGTACTACCAAGGGTGGTAAGCAGAAGCACCGGATCGTCGGACAGGTCCTAGCCGGCCCGGGACTCGTAGGCCTTGCGGGAGCCGCACACCGAGGCCCGCGAGCACGAGCAGCGCGAGCCGTCCGAGTCCAGCCGTACCGTCACCGCGTCGCGGGGCACGCTGTGGCCGACGACCCGGCCGGGCCCGTCCGGGGTGTCGACCCGCTCGCCCACGGCTGGTGCGGACGCTTGGAACTGCTGGTACAGCGGGTGTTCGTACTTCAGACAGCACATGAGCCGGCCGCACGCCCCGGAGATTCGCATCGGGTTAAGCGGTAGGTCTTGGTCCTTGGCCATCCGGATCGTCACCGGCTCGAAGTCGGTCAGGAACGTCGCGCAACACAGGTCCCGACCACAGGAGCCGATGCCGCCCTGGACTCGGGCCGAGTCGCGGGCGGAGAGCTGGCGGAGCTCGACGCGGCAGCGCAGGGTCGCGCCGAGGTCGCGAACCAAGGCCCGGAAGTCGACCCGGTGCGGTGCGGTAAAATAGATGGTTGTCTTTGCTCCCGACGAGCCGCCGGCGAGGATGTGATCGACCGCGACCACTTTCATCGGCAGGTCGTGCGCCCGGATGAGCCGTTTGGCCGCGACCTTCGCATCGGCCTTCGCGCGCCGGATCTGTTCGTCCCGGCGAAGATCATCAGGGCCCGCCAGGCCCAGCAACCGGGGAAAGCCGTCGGTGTCCTCGTCGGTCCATTCGGGTGCCCACACACATTCGGCCACCTCGGCGCCGTCGTCGGTAGGCACCAGCACGAGATCGCCGACCTGGGGCCGATGTTCGCCCGGGTCGAGGTAGAACAGCCGGCCGTACCGGTTGAAGCTCACCGCGCAGAGCTGACCCATGCCGACCACCCTACGCCGGGTCGATCGACCGCCCGGGAGCCGCGAACCGACCACTCTGCCTCTCGACAAACGACATCGGCTCGCGTTCAATCGGAGTTTCGCCATACCTCGGGGGGTGCACACCGCGGCGCCGGAGTCCCATACTCCGGCGCCGCGGCATGCGCCTCCCGATGTCTCCAAGTCGAACGCGTCCGCTCCTAATGGCGCAGCCGGATCGTCCCGTCATACCGGATCGGATCGGTCTGAGCCGGCGCCTGGTAGATGAGCTCGGCCAGCGCCGATGCTGCATCGCGGTGCAGGTTGCGGGCGGCGACTACGGCGTCCTCCGCTACGCCGAGTACCGCCGCGCCGATGTCGGCGGCCGCGGTGACCGCGCGGGCGAGTTCGCTTCCGCTGTCGGCGACCCGCATCATCTCGGCCAGCCCGCCGCCCAGGGTTGGAAAGGACCGCACGGTCACTGCCTGGCTGGATGTCAGCGCCTGGGCCACGATGCGGGCGAGCTCGTCGCGACTGCGTTGAGACCAGTCCGCGATGCTGTCCACATAGGATGCTGTGGCCCGTAGCCGGCCGGCCAAGCTGTCTGGGTCATCGCCGCGAGCGTGCCGGTCGAGCGTGGCGGCCGAGACCGCGTACAAAGCAGCGCCCGACCCGTCCCACGGCAGCCCGTTCGGGATGGTGGCGCCGTCATACGTCGTCGCCAGTTCCCGCAACGTGAGCGCGGGCAGTCGCAGACGCTCTGGGATCAGGTCGGCGAAGAAGGTCACTGTATCGGAGGGAGTCGTGTGTAGACGCCGCAACAGCCCCCAGACCGGATGCTCGGGAGGAGCGCCGAGTGTGGCCAGCGCGTCGTCGACGTCGCGGAGCAACGGGCGGGCGACCGGCGCTACACGGGCCAATGAGTCCATCACATCACCCCCCGCGTGGAGTCGTCATCGGCGTCGCCGTGCCGACTTCGAGCGCTATCGTTCGCCTCGGTGAGTCCGCCGGCGACTCGCTCGACGAGGCCGGCCAGCTCGTGCACCCGGGAGGCATGTGCCTGTGCTTCGCGAGCCCGGACGTCCAAGGCGCGCTGCCATTGGAAATAAAGGTCCCGGCCCACCTCTCCCAGCCGCCCGGGCCCGCCGGCGCCGAAGGCACTCGCCCCAGGATCGACCGTGGGCAGGCGCTGCCCGGCCTCGCCGAACACGTCCGCAGTGCTGCGGAGGGCCGCGACAGCACCGGCCAGGGTCTCATTCATCCATCACTCTCCTACTCGCGCGAGCGCAGGTCGGGGAAGTCGCCGAAGGTCTCACTGTGCAACCTCCTTCGGGCCCACTGGGCGGCGTCGGCGGCGGCGGTGACGGCCGCGTGTACAGCCTTCGACAACTCTCGCGGTGACCGGTTCTGCGCCTGATCGCTGATCACCACCTCCCGGATCGTGCCGTCCGCGCCGACGATCACCTCGACCAAGCCGTCCGGCGAGCGGACCGTGACGTCGACCTTCGCCAGCGCCTTGTCAAAGTCGGCCACCAAACGCTCCATGCGCTGATACCGCTCGATCGCGTGCTCGATCCACGCCTCGTCCACCTGGTACACCTCACCCGCGTGACCGTTGCTCTCGGACGGCACGCTACCGCGACTGTCCACATTCGCGTCACCCCGAATCTCACGCCTGTGGATAACTCAATACGTCAGTTGGCCGTGGAGCCCGTGGTCACAGCCGATGCGGAGGTCCGTTACTTGGGAAAGCGGTACGCGGGATAGAGCGAGGCGTCATGCGGCTCGGCGCGCCACAGACCGATCATCATTGCCTCGACTGCGATCAGTGGCTTCACATTGTTGTCGATCGCGGCCCGGCACTCGAGGACGGCCTCCAGCCGTCGCAGTGTGCTCTCCGCGGTCCACTTCGACGCGGCACTGGCCGCGTCGGCGGCGGCGTCGACGTGCACCGCGGCGACGGGTGCTCCTACTCGGCGCAGGAGGACATCGCGGTAGAAGCCGGCGAGGTCAACCAGCGCCCGGTCGAGCGCGTCGCGCTTGGCCCGCGTACTGCGCGCCCGTTGCCGCCGCTCCAGTTCCTTCAAGGCGGCGGCGGATCCACGGGCAGCGCTGGCCGCCCCCTTTCCCGTGCCACCAGCGCCGAGGGCGACCTCAAGCCCCGCCCGCTCCTTGGCGTCCACATCGGACAGGTTGGCCGTGGCCTCGGCGTCGGTGGCGGAGATGAGGGTCGCGGCGGCGTCGAAGCAGGCCCCGATACCGGTCAGCCGGCGAGGGACGGCGAGCACGGCCTCACGCCGGGTGCGGGCCTCCGGGTCACGAGCCAGACGGCGCGCCCGGCCGATGTGCCCCTGGGATGCCGCCGCCGCCCATGCGGCTGTCTGGCCGTCGATGCCGTCGGCCTGAAGCATCGCCGCGATCGCTTCGGCCGCGGGAGTCCGCAGGGTCACCACGCGGCACCGGGATCGGATGGTGACCGATACGTCATCCGGGTGCGTAGACGGCGTACAGAGCAGGAACACCGTCCGTGGCGACGGCTCCTCGATGGCTTTGAGCAGCGCATTGCCGGCCTTTTCCGTGAGCCTGTCGGCGTCCTCGATGAGCACCACCTGCCACCGCCCACCGATCGGTGCGCTCGCCGCGCGCATGACGAGCTCTCGCATCTCATCGACCGAAATGGACAGCCCCTCGGGCACCACCGACCGCACGTCGGCGTGGGTACCGGCCAGCGTGGTGTGGCATTCGGCGCAGACCCCGCATCCGCCCCGCGGACACTGAAGCGACGCGGCGAAGGCCCGGGCGGCGACCGATCGCCCGGAGCCGGGCGGCCCAGTGAACAGCCACGCGTGCGTCATAACGCCGGGCGGTGCGGTCTCGCCGCGCACAATGTCGGCGGCGGCCCGCGAGGTGGCGACGAGCACGTCAACCGCCTCCGACTGGCCAACCAGCGGTTCGAAGACCGCCGGCGCAGTCATCGTGGCACGTCCGCGTTATCAGCTGTCGATCGGCGTGCCACGCCATCGCGACGATTCTCGCCGGCACCGTTGTCACTGCCCGTCCACTGTGGAGGTTCAACGGGTGCGGGCGGCGCGGCCGGGACGTCCTCGGTGAGTACCTTCGGGTCGGATCCGGGCAGCGCGGCCGACGGGTCGGCGTCGGTCTCAGCGGGCAGCATCGACCGTACTCGCTCGACAACCTTGGCCGCGATCACCTCCGGGCTGGCGGCGGCATCGACCACGAGATAGCGCCGGGGGTCCTTTGTGGCCAGATCGAGGAAGGCGTACCGCACCCGCTCGTGGAAGTGGCCCTGTTCGGACTCGAGCCGGTCGGCGTTACCGCGTCCAGCCGCCCGAGCCAGGCCGACCGCGGGCTCGATGTCGAGCAACACCACCAGATCCGGTTGTAGCCCGCCGGTAGCCCAGGCGGACAGCCACGAGACCTCGTCGACCGGCAGCGTACGGCCGGCGCCCTGGTAGGCCAGAGATGAGTCGATGTACCGGTCGCTGATGACGATGCTGCCCTTGGCCAGCGCGGGTCGGACCACACTCGCGACATGGTGAGCCCGGTCGGCCGCGTACAGAAGTGCCTCGGCCCGCGGCGCGAGGGCCACCGCACCCGCCAGTCCCGAGGCCGGACGATCCAGGAGGAGACTGCGGATGCGCAGGCCGACCTCGGTTGCCCCCGGTTCCCGGGTCACCACGACATCCCAACCGTCCTCGATCAGAGCCGTGCCGAGCAGGTCGACCTGGGTCGACTTGCCCGAACCCTCGCCGCCCTCGAACGCGATGAACAGGCCCCGACGCGGAGCGATTTCCGGTACCCCGAGGGGACGCCCGCGCAACGAGCCCCAGACGTCCGCCCAGACCGGGACTCCTCGCTTGTCGTCCATCTGGCGGAAGGCCGCGATGCCGGCGAGCACACCCACGGCGCCAGCGAGCAGGAGCAGCACGCGGGTGGTTGACATGTCCACGCGCCAACCGCCGATCGCGACTATCCGGTTGGCTCCGAGGCCGACGAGCACGCTGGAGAGGGAGATCGCGAGCATCAACACGACGCGGGTAGTCATGTTCACGAAGCCGAAGACGCGGCCCCGGACCTCGTCGGCCACCTCTCCGCCGAGCAGTGTCGTACCCGACAGGAATGCCATGCCGGCGGCGACCCCAACGAGCAACACGAGGACGAGCGCCACGGACAGGTGCCAGGCGAACGCCATGAGCCCGACGGCCGCGCCCGCGAGCACGATCGACAGGCCGAACCACCGTCGCCGGGACAACGCACCGATCAACTTCGGGCCGGCCGTGATTCCGACCGCGAGTCCGATGAAGATCATCGCAAACAGAATGTAGAACGTGGACTCGCCACCCGAGAGCGAGCGGGCGTAGAACTGGGCGCTACCGACGACCATGCCGCCGGCGCCGAACGCGGCCAGAATGCCGAACACCAGACCCCGGACCAGCGGGGTCTTGCCCACGTACGCCCAGCCGTCGATGAACTCGCGGAAGACGCCCGGTGTGCGGGGGGCCCGGTTGCTCCGCCCACTGATCTCCTTGATGCCGAAGAAGACCACCGCCGCGGTGACGAGCCGCGTGAAAGCGAGGAAATAGAGAGAAAAGGTGGTCGGTTCGAGGAAGGTCTGGTCGGTACGTTCGTAGATCCCGGAGAGTCCGGTGGTGAGTGAGGCGAGCAGCAACGCAGAGGCCACCGGAGTGATGCCGTACGTGGTCGCCAGGGTGAGCTGGTTCGCCGTCTCCAGCCGGCCTCGCGGTAGCAGATTGGGTACAGACGCGTCCTTGGCCGGCAACCACGCCATCGTGACCGACTCGACGAGGAACGTGGCGATCGCCGTCCAGGCGATCACCTGAGCCGGGCTTCTCAGGATGAGCGCGGCCAGCGGGATCGACGCGAACAGTGCGAACCGGATGAGGTCGCAAACCACCATGGTGTATCGGCGGTCGAAGCGGTCCGCAAATACGCCGGCGACGGGTCCCAGCAGCAGCGCTGGCAGCAACCGGACGGCGATGACGCCGCCGAAGGCGACGCCCTTGGCCGTGGCGCCCTGCACTTGCTGCTGAGCAAAGATCGACGTAGCGAGAAGTCCGAGCCAGTCACCCAGCGAGGCGATGCCGAGCACGATCCACAAGCGCCGGAACGGGCGGATCCGAAGGATCGAGCGCAGCGCCGACCAGCCCGACGGATCGGAGTGCGCAGCCGCGGCGCGCTCGGTGTCCGAGACCGACCGCCGGTTCACCGGCCGTCCGTCCGCGCCGTGGGTCGTACTGATGGCGGCACCTCCACTTGGGCCCGGTCGGGCACGGGAGCATCTCCGGCTACGTGAGCGTTTCCGGGCACCCGAGCGGGATCCGCCCCCGCACTGGTAGTCCGCTCGCGCCCAACTGTAGTCCGCGTTTGGATCATGCGCTCCCCTGATCTATCCCCGATTCGCGTCAGTGACTCTGCGGCCTGCTCCTGAGCGAGACCTGAGTCGTGGGGAACAGACGCGAGTAGCTTTCGCATTTGGCCGAAAGACGTTAACGTGCAGGGCGTGGAAGCAGACCAGAACCCGAACAGAAGCGTGTAAACCGTGCCACCGGCTCGGACGGCGGGCCCTGTTCCTGTTCCGGCGCCGCCCACAACCACGACACCACTGGCGGCCCGGTTTGACTCCGCCACCGCCGCGCTCGACCCGCCGGTCGCGATCGTCGACGCCGAGGCGTTCGACGCCAACGCCGCGGGCCTCGTCGCCCGGGCGGCCGGCAAGCCCATCCGAGTGGCAAGCAAGTCGGTCCGCTGCCGGGAACTGCTGCGCAATGTGCTCAGCCGGCCCGGCTTTCACGGGGTCATGGCGTTCACCCTGCCGGAGGCGCTCTGGCTCGCCCGTACCGGCGTATCCGACGACATCCTCATGGGTTACCCGACCGCGCAACGCGCCGCGTTGGCTGAGCTCGCGCGTTCCGAAGAGCGTGCCGCGGCGATCACACTCATGATCGATAGTGTTGAGCAGCTCGACCTGATCGACGCCGTGGCGCCGCCGGCAGGTCGGGCCACGCTGAGGATCTGCCTCGACCTCGACGCTTCGTGGCGGCCCTTCCGCGGGGCCCACATCGGCGTGCGCCGCTCGCCATTGCACGAGCCCGGCGACGTCGGCGCGCTCGCCGCCACGGTGGCGGGCCGTCCCGGCTACCGACTCGTCGGCGTCATGTCGTACGAGGCCCAGATCGCCGGACTCGGCGACGCCCCGCCCGGGCGGCCGATGTACGGGCGGATGCTGCGGTTCGTGCAGCGGCAGTCGTACCGGGACCTTCTGCACCGACGCGGCGCCGCGGTCAAGGCCGCCCGGGAGCACGCCGACCTCGAGTTCGTCAATGGCGGCGGCACTGGCAGCCTGGCCGTCACTGCGGCCGAACCCGCCGTCACCGAGGTCACTGCGGGATCCGGTCTGTACGGCCCGACTCTCTTCGACGCCTACCGCTCGTGGCGTCCCGTCCCGGCCGCCTACTTCGCGCTGTCCGTGGTACGCCGACCGGCGCCCGGACTCGTGACTGTCCATGGTGGAGGGTGGATCGCTTCCGGTCCCGGTGAAGCCTCCCGGCTGCCGCGGCCGGTGTTGCCCCCGGGGCTGCGTCTTCTTCCCGCTGAAGGCGCAGGGGAGGTTCAGACGCCGCTGGCGGGAGCGGCGGCCGATGGCTTGCGACTGGGTGACCGCGTGTGGTTCCGCCACGCCAAGGCCGGGGAGTTGTGCGAGCACGTGGACAGCCTCCACATCGTGCGTGGTGACGTGGTCGAGCGCTCCGTCCTGACCTACCGCAGCGAAGGCTGCGCGTTCTTGTAGCGCGCTAGAGCGAGCGGGCCCCGCAGTCGCGGCCAACAGATATGCGTTGGATCTAGCTCAGCTTCCGGTACAGGTACTCGCGGACGATGTCCTTGGCCTCCCCGAGGATCTGCTCGTCACCGTCCACTTGATACCGGAACGCGGCCTTGACCAGAGCATCGGCCATTTCCACCGCCATCGCGAGGGCGAACGTGAGCCGCCGGTCCTCGGCCAGGCCGAAGCCGTGGACCAGTATCCGAGCGAACTGGTCGACGATGACGGCGTTGTTGTCGCGCTCTTCGTCCAGGAGGTTTGTGTCGACCACATCGCCGAAGTGAAGCGTACGAAAGCCCGGAGTAGTTCGATGCATGTCGATGTATTCGTCCATCGCGGCGTCGACCGCATCGACCCACTTGCTCAAGCCGCCGTCGTTGATGCGCGCGGAAAGCCGCTCGACGTACGCTTCGACGTTACGCATAGTAAGGGCCTGCACGATGGCCCGCTTGTCCGGGAAGAACTGGTAGACCGAACCGATCGCGACGCCGGCCCGCTCGGCGAGAAGCGTGGTGGTCAAGCCGTCGTAGCCCACTTCATCGACCAAGTCGGCACATGCGTCCAGCATGCGTTGGACCCGGGCCAGGCTCCGGCCCTGTACGGGTACCCGCCGGAGCGGCCCCACCGGTGCCGGCCCTGCCTGTGTCACCACTGTGCTCCCACCGCCACCACGGGCAGCCACAACCTGCACTACCCCACGTACAGTGACCTCATTCTGCCCTACCAGCGGCGAACGGGTGTTGACGCCACAGATACATGAGGGGTATTCACATCCTATGGGTAAAGGCGCGGGCTTGGCCTGGCGGAACTGGGCGGGCAATCAACAAGCCGTCGCGGCCACCGTTGCTCGGCCGGCCAGCACGGATGACGTCGTTGCCGTGGTCAAGGCAGCCGTCGACGCTGGTCGCACGGTCAAGCCGGTCGGCAGCGGGCATTCGTTTACGGCCGCCGCCGCCACCAATGGGGTCCGGCTGGACCTGTCGAACCTGTCCGGCCTGGTCACTCTCAGCCGGGCCTCAAAACTGATCAAGGTCAAGGCCGGCACTCAGCTCTCGGCGCTCAACGCCGAACTGGCACGCCACGGCCTGGCCATGCCGAACCTTGGCGACATCGACGTCCAGACGGTCTCCGGGGCACTGGCGACCGGCACCCACGGCACCGGCAAGGGCTACGGCTGTCTGTCCACATTCGTCACCGAGTTGGAGCTCGTCACGGGCACGGGCGAGGTGTTGCGGTGTTCACGGGAGGAGAACTCCGATCTGTTCTCGGCCGCCCTCGTCGGCGTCGGGGCGGTAGGCGTGGTAACCGAGGTCACCCTGCGGGGCGTCGACGCATTCGTGCTCCATGCGGACGAGCGCCCCACCCCGTTGGCGGACGTGCTGGCCGGGCTCACCGACCACGTCGAGGGCAACGACCACTTCGAGTTCTACTGGATGCCCTACACCGAGAAGACCTTGACCAAGGCAAACAATCGGGTGCCGACGGACAACAAGCCCCGCGGCCGGCTGAGTGCCTGGTTCAACGACGACCTGCTCGAGAACACGGCGCTGGGCGCGGTCGTCCGGCTCTGCCGAGCCGCACCGTCGTGGACCCCGGCGTTGCTGCGTGCCACGGCGTCGGCCTTCTCGGCCCGCGACTACACCGAGCGCTCCGACCTTGTCTTCACCTCTCCCCGCCGGGTCAGGTTCGTCGAGATGGAGTACGGTCTCCCACGCGCGGCGGTCCCGGAGGCGTTCGCCGCCCTGCGGCGCATTATCGACCGCCTTCCGACCAAGGTGTCTTTCCCGGTCGAGGTCCGCTTCACGGCCGGCGACGATATCTGGCTCTCACACGGACATGGCCGCGACAACGGGTACATCGCCATCCACCAATTCGTTGGTATGCCGTACGAGCAATACTTCCGCGAATTCGAAGCAGTCTGCACGTCTCTGGGCGGCCGGCCGCACTGGGGCAAAATGCACTACCGCCATGCCGCCTCGCTCCGACCGGTGTACCCGCGATTCGACGACTTCGTCGCCGTCCGGGACAAGGTCGACCCCAACCGCGTGTTCGCCAACGACTACACCCGGCAGGTCCTAGGCGACTAGCCCACGCTCTCGGGCGACTAATCCACGGTGTGGGGCGACTAACCCACGCTGTGGGGCGACTAACTCACGCCCTGGACTAACCCGCCCCTCCTAAGATCACTTGGCACGGTTCGGGCCGGAGTGTTGTGGCGCGTCGGCGCCCGGGGACCTTTGGCGTTGATCGGTTGGGTCGATCAGTGCGCGTATCGCGGCGCACAGCGTCCACGGCGATCATGGCGCGGTTAGTCGTCAACGCGCGGCGGGGTTGCCTTCTTGGCGGTCGTTTTTTTCGCGCCTGTGGCCTTCTTGGCGGCGGTGGTCTTCTTCGCGGCGGCCTTCTTTGCCGCCTTCTTTGGTGCGGCGGACGCACTGCCCGTCGACTTGACCGAGCGGGTGGTCCGTTTGCGCGGCTCGGCCGGACCTTTGGCCCGCTTCTCGGCCAGCATCTCGCTCGCCTGCTCCACCGTCAGCGCCTCGATCGACTGCCCGCGCCTGAGTGACGCGTTCGTCTCTCCATCGGTGACGTACGGCCCGAATCGACCATCCTTGATCACCAGAGGCTTCTCGGTGATCGGATCGTTTCCGAGTTCCTTCAACGGCGGCTGCGGGGTGCGGCGCTGGCGGGTCTTCGGGGCCGCCAGGAGCTCGAGTGCCTCGCCCAAGGTGACCGTGAAGATCTGGTCCTCGTCTGCCAACGACCGGTAGTCGTCTCCGCGCCGGATGTACGGGCCGTACCGGCCGGGTCCGGCGAAGATCTCCGCACCCTCGGGATCGCTGCCGACCAGGCGCGGCAATGACAACACCTTCAGCGCATCGGCCAACGTCATCGATTCCGGGGACATCGATCGCAGCAGCGACCCGTTCTTCTCCCCGGTCGTCACGTAGGGGCCGTACCGGCCGGACTTGAGCACGATCGGCTCGCCGGTTTGTGGATGCTCACCAAGCTTGCGCTCCCCACCGCCGCCGAGGAAGAGCTCGTCGACCTTCTCGGGGGTGAGCTCATCGGGGGCGATCCCGTCGGGAAGCGACACGCGGTCGCCGTTGCCGCCGTTGTCGGCACCGTCCTCAGTGGAGGATCCGTTCTCAGCGCCAGGGACGCCTCGCTGCAGGTACGGACCGTAACGGCCGACTCGCACCACCACTTCGCGGCCGGCCTCGTCGGTGAAGAGCGGGATCGAGTTGATTCCCCGGGCGTCGATCTCACCCAGGTTCTCGGTCACCATCTTCTTGAGGCCGCCGCTGCTCGCGATGGCCTGCATCTGCGTCGTCGACGTTCCAAAGTAGAACGCGCGCAAGAAGTCAAGGGCCGCCGCCTCGCCGCCGGCGATGTCGTCGAGCTCGTCCTCCATGGCGGCCGTGAACTCGAAGTCGACGAGCCGCGGGAAGTGACCCTCGAGCAGGCCCACGACCGCGAACGCCAAGAATGATGGGACCAGCGCTTGGCCGCGCTTGAAAACGTACCCGCGGTCCTGGATCGTTTGCATGATCGACGCGTACGTCGACGGACGCCCGATCCCCAACTCCTCCAACGCCTTCACCAGCGACGGCTCGGTGTACCGTGCGGGCGGCTGCGTCGAATGTCCCAGCGCCTCCAGGGCTTCCGCCGTGAGCCCTTGACCCTTGACCACATTGGGCAGTCGGTTCTCGGCATCGTCAGCCGAATCGGCGTCCTCAGTGGACTCCACGTACGCCTTGAGGAACCCCGGGTCGGTAATCGTCTTGCCGGTCGCGCCGAAGTCGCACTCCTCGCTCGCGGTCGAGGTTGCCCGGATCCTTACGGAAACCGAGGAACCGATCGCGTCGGTCATCTGTGAGGCGATCGTGCGGCGCCAGATCAGTTCATAGAGCTTGAACTCCTCAGTGGACAGTTCACCGGCCACCTCGCCCGGAGTCCGGAATACGTCGCCGGCGGGTCGGATCGCCTCGTGGGCCTCCTGGGCGTTCTTGACCTTTCCGGTGTACGTCCTCGGCTGCGGTGGTATGAACCGGTCCCCAAAGAGTTCGGCGATCTGAGCCCGGGCGGCCGACACCGCCGTCGCGGCCAGGTTCACCGAATCGGTACGCATATAAGTGATGTAGCCGTTCTCGTACAGCCGCTGCGCGGTCCGCATGGTCTGCGCGGACGAGTAGCGCAGCTTGCTGCCCGCCTCCTGTTGCAGGGTCGAGGTGATGAACGGCGCGTACGGGCGGCGCCGGTACGGCTTCTCCTCCACCCGCACGACCTCGAACGGGCGACCCTCGAGCCGGGCCGCAAGGCCGCGGGCGCCGTCACCGCCGAGGTGTACGACGCCCGCCTCCGGGCGCACCCGGCCCGTGGCCGGGTCGAAGTCCTTGCCGGTGGCGATCCGGTCTCCATTCAGTGAGACCAGGGTGGCGGGGAAGGTCCGCGGGCCGTCACCGATCTGATCGGCAGCGACTGCGAGGATCGCGCGGATGTCCCAGTACTCGGCCGAACGGAAGCGCATCCGCTCCCGCTCCCGCTGGACGACTATGCGGGTGGCGACGGACTGCACCCGGCCGGCCGACAATGCCCGGCCGTCCGGGCCCTTTGGCATGACCTTCTTCCACAGCACCGGGGAGACCTCGTAGCCGTAGAGCCGGTCCAGGATGCGCCGGGCCTCCTGCGCCTCGACCAGTGCCTGGTCGATATCACGCGGGTTGGCGACCGCTGCCTGGATCGCTGGTCTGGTGATCTCGTGGAAGACCATCCTCTTGACCGGCACCTTGGGCTTGAGCGTTTCGACGAGGTGCCAGGCGATCGCCTCGCCCTCACGGTCCTCGTCCGTGGCGAGCAGAAGTTCGTCGGAGTCCTTGAGTAGCGTCCGGAGGCGAGTGACCTGCTTAGTCCGGTCGGGCGTGACGATGTAGAGCGCGGCAAAATCGTTCTCGACGTCGACCCCGAGGCTCGACCAGGATTCCCCCTTGTATTTCGCGGGCACGTCGGCCGCGTTGCGCGGCAGGTCGCGGACGTGGCCCATGCTGGCCTCGACTACGTACCCGTCGCCCAGGAACCCGGAGATCTTCTTCGCCTTGGTAGGCGACTCGACGATCACCAGGCGCTGCGACTTGGCGTTTGCCACCCTGCTCCTCACGATGTCTCTCTGCTGTACTACGGGATCTGCGCCACCCCGTGCCGCCATGATCCGCACCGAATCGACGGCCGACGGTTGTCAAACGCTACACGGCTGTCAAGACCCAGCCGTGAAACCGCCCCGACACCGGCACCGTAAACCGGCTTTACCGGACAAACCATCCCGGTGAGGGCGCCACGCCTTCCAGCGAGGCTAGCTCGGCCAGATGTCGGCCGGCGCCTGCTTTGGTGGATCACCGACCATCTCGGCCAACCGGTCGAGCCGACGCCTCCCCACGATCCGGAACATCTCCCCGGTATCACCTCGCCGGCTGACGAGCTGGGCGCTCACGCCGAGCCGAGCGAGCGCAGCGCCGACGACGTCGCGGAAGCCCTGATCCGACTCCGAGATAGGCAAGACGTACCCGGCGCGGTCACGGTGCCCCACCGCCATGGCCCACAGCCGTAGGACCGCCCCGTCCAAGGTCAACGTCCGCGGCGGATGACGGCCAACGTCGTCGGTCCACGCCCGGGCCAACGGCGCCAATGTCGCGGCGAACGCGGTGCGGACTCCCACCGGACTGTCCACGGTGGACACCACCGTAGCGGCCACGGCGCGGCGACCACACTCGGACACGATCGCTGCGGCCCGCCAGGGATGGTGCACCACGATCGAGATCTGGGCCGTGTCCCCGCTTCGGGCGATCTGCCCGCCAGCCAGCAGCAGACCGGCGAGGTCGCCGACCTCCGGGGGCGCCGCACTGGCGCCCAAGAGGGACGGTTGTCGGATTACCGACACTCCGTGATCCCGTCGAACGCCTGCTTTAGCTCCACCGAGTCCAGCTTGGAAACGTCAATGCCGCTGCTGTGGTACTGCTCCGTCAGTCTCGTCAAAATCTGCGCCACACCGTCGTAGAAGGCGGTCGAGTCGGTGACGGGCAAGGCAGCCAGATCGGTCTCCGCAGTCGCGTACGCGTCGCGGGTCCCGGCGAGAGCCGCTTCGAACCCCTGCGCCACCCCGGCGCCGCCGTCGACGTCGGGAATCCCCGCCGCCGCGATCGCCGCACGGGCGGTCTCGCTCGCGTCACCTGCGCCGCTGACCAGGGCTATCAAGTTCTCCTTCGTCTGCGCGGTGGTCGTCGCCGTGGCCATTTGGGTCGTGGCTCGCTGGTTCAGCTCGGTGATCGTCGCCCGCCACGGCTTGAGCGCGGCACACACGGACGTAGCCCATTCCGTGGCCGACGGCGCGGACGAGCATCCGGCGAGCGCCATCAGGCACGCGACCGCAGCCACAAGGACCCGCCGCCCGTGCGACCCCGCGCTCGTCATGGCAGGCAGCTTATGACCTCGACCACACACTGAGGAGTGCTCGCACACTCGACGCGTCGACGTGTTGATCACACGTCATTCATGGTTGGACGCCGCGCGGAATCACGACCGCGCGAATCCAGGTGTAGGAGCCTGCCACGGCGAGCCGCAGCGGTGAATCCGCCCGGCTGTGCGTGAACTTACAGCGCTTCCAGTTCGGCAAGTTCAGCGGCTGCATTCGGGCCGCTGTCGAACCAGCAGATCTGGCCCGGTCTCGACACTCGGTCCAGCCCAGCTGCACGACCGGCGAAGCGACCGGCCGTCTCCTCGGGCGAGCCATCCCAGGAGGCGAACCCATCCAGCATGTCGCCAGGGATTAGGACAGAGCGACGGATCCATGCGCTGACCTGGGCGACCATATACGCGTAGGCGGCCGGCGGATCCAGTGACAGCTCGGTCTGGAAATCGCCTTGGACCTCATAGTCCGAGATCCAGTCATCGATTGCAGTGGCGAGGATGAGCCGCTGAACGTCCAAATCTTTACCAGCCATTCGAGTTCACATGCACCTTGAAGCTCTGCCCGTTCCCGGGGTTGACATCAACCGTCGGAACGCTGCCTGTGGTCTTCGACCGGGTCCGCCAGTTGACGATCGTGCCGTCGGGCAACTCCACCATCCTGCCTGGAAAGCCGGGCGGCGTAATGTCGGTACACCCGTTGCGCGTTAGCGCGTCAAAGTATTCTTGCAGCTCGCGCTCTGTTGCCACCTCGCGTATCTTCGGCCCGCTGCCTGGGCGGCCGACATTCGCTCCGCGGCCCGTGATGAGGCCAGCCTCGGACATCCCGGTATAACTCGATGGGGGTTGCGGATGGGCGACCGACGTCGGATCGCCGCCGGATGAGTTTCCGTGCGAGCTGTTGCTGCGATGGAGTCTGCGTAATAGCTCCTGGAGTTCGTCGATGTGGCGGGCCAGCCGGCCGGCGGTTTCGAATAGGCGGGCCAGGCTGGTAACCACACCGTGCAGCAGCCGAGTGATCCGGGCCGCGCATTGCAGCACCAGCGTGCCCAGCTGCGCGGCCACGACCGGGGTGGCGAATCCGAGGGAGAACACCTCCTCGGTGACGTAGGTGACCGCCCGGGAAAACGCGATCGCGATCAGATCGCGCACCATCACCCGCACCGTGGCCACCACCAGACCGGCACACTCGGTGATCACCGCCATCGCCTCGGCCGCCTGCGACAAACCATCAACCGCCGAATGCTGCAACCCGGCCCAACCCCGATAGGCCGCCGAAGTCGCCCCCACCCAGGACGCGGTATCCGCATGCAACGCCGCGGTCAAATCCGCATGCTCCGCGCGCCAGGCTCGCCGACACGTTGCGCCACGTTTGCGCATGCCCGGCGATCTGACCCGGGTCCCCGGCCAACCAGTCCAGCGCCTCCCGCAACGGCCCGAAGTGCTCCATCAACGCCGCCGCGAAATACTGCAACAAACCACTAAACGGATCAGCCACAAACGCCAACCCATCCAACGTCGCACTCACCGAACCGATCGACGTGTCCACCCAGCTACCCGTCCGTACACCTTGGACGATCAGCTCAATATCCTCGGCAATCCAAATCCCGGCCCACATGTCCGCCGGCTGATCAACCCGCGAAACCACCAACGGATTAACCGTCATCGCGGAACCACACCGTCAAACCCGCCAACTGCACCCGCCTCCGCATCCTCAAACAACACCGCCGCCGCCCGCAGCCGAGTGGCCGTGTCGCGCAGCGATGTCGACACCGCCTCCAGCCCGGACATCAGCCCGTCCGAAAGCCCATTCAGGTACGGCGGAACGAACGCGCATATCTGCCCGTACGCGCCTGAGTCCAGCCGGATCTGCGTGGCGGCCGCCTTCGCGACATCGACCTCGTCGGCGACAGAATCGATATGGTTCGCGTGGCTAATCAAGCTCGCCGGCGGGATCGCAATCTCGTCGTCACCGGGCTGCATCGCCGCCGCCGGACGTCGGTCCGAAGCGCCGCTCGACAATGGCGACGATGGCCGCGGTGGAGTCGCTATCGGCACCGTAGGCCGCCACGGTTTCCGTGGTGAGCCGCTCGGCGAGTTGCGCCTGAGCGGCCCGCATCGTGGTCATCACCAGCTCGGCGGTCGCCGCCGCGGACTGATGGCGAACCCGATCACTCAGCCACAGGTGGGTGACGACTCCGTTCGAGTCGACGGTCACTTCTACCAATCCGTCGCGGTCCCGGGCCGAACCAGTCAGGGTCGCGGTACGGTTCGCCAGCTCCGTGGCCTTCGTGACCCGATCCTTTAGCGCGGATTCCCATTCATCGATCCGCCCGTGCATGGTCGACAAGTCGTCCAGCATCGTGCCTCACCGCCGTTTCTATCAACTTCGTGCGACGTCACGGACGGCCAGTCGCGCCGGGACGGCGGGCGGCTATCACGACGGCGAGCACGAGTCCAGCGAGAACGACTGCGCCTATCGCGATGAACGCGACCGCGGGTAGACCCGAACCATTACCGCCGTCCGGGCGGGCCTGTGTCGTTTGTGGACTGGCGTCTGGGTTTGGGCTGGGACTCTCGGTGAGCGGTGGCACGTTCTCGGTCAAGGCGCGGACCGGATTGACGATGCCGTAGCCGTACTCCGGGTCGCGTCCTGGAGCTCCCTTGTCGTCCGCCGTCGCGATCATTCGGTGGTAGATCTCCCGCCCGGAAAGGTTGGGGAACTTCGCCTTCACAAGCGCAGCCACACCAGAGATGAGGGCAGCGGCGTCGCTCGTGCCGGAGGACAAACGAGGCTTTCCGTCGATGGAGATAGTTGTGATGTTCTCACCCGGCGCCGCGAGCACGACCTCCTCGCCGACCACGGACACCGCCGAGTGCACACCAGTACGGGCCACGGCGGCGGCCGCGATCACCCCGTCGTAGGCGGCCGGGAACTCGACTGTCGTTCGCACTCCGGCGCGTTGCCGGCGCTCGCGACGATGACCACGCCAGCGGCGAGGGCCGACTCGATGGCCCGACGGTCGTCGGGCGAATCTGCACGGACTTCCCCAGAGAGATGTTGATTACCTGAGCGCCGTGGTCCACGGCCCAGTCGATGCCACGCGCGATATGTGGTGCTGCTCGATGCGCGTACGGGCATGATCCTCGCTCTTCGGCGCGATGCCATGCGTCGTGCCGTGGCCGGCGATTAGGAGTGCCATCGCCGTGCCGTGGCCTTCGGTGTCGGATGTGCCGTCGGGAGCACCGACACCATCGGGATTGAATCCAGATATCGACCGACCCAGCGAGGTCGGGATGGGAAGCGTCCACGCCCGATCGATCACCGCGACGGTCACGCCGTCGCCGTTGCTAATCGCATGCGCCTCGTTGGCCCGCAGAAAATCCAATTGCCACTGGTCGATGTCGGTTCCGTATGCCGCCCGGGCACGCAACCATCATCAAGTGCCATCGCCACGAGGACGGCAAGGATGCGCCGGATCACCGATCGATCCCGAGTACGCCCGGTCCTGGATCGTGCATCTCCGGTTCCGGGTCAGGCTGAAGTACACCGGGAACGCCGGACGGCACCACCCAATCGCTCTCCTCGTCCTTGCCGCGCTGCCGGCGCATCGAGCCGCGAGCGACGCCACTATTGGGCGCACTGGGCCGTCCGGGCGGAACGCCACCGATCAGTCCACCCGGCGGGGCGACAAACCCCCGACCGGCCGCTGCGCCGGCCGGCCGCGTTGGTTGTGACGCCATCGGCACGATCCCGCCCGGACCGGCGCCGTTCGGACCTAGCGAACCGCGGGGCCCCGGCGTCCGTTCACCGATGACTCCACCAGAGGCCATTGCCGGCCCCGCCGGTGTCATCACCCATGGGACAGACCCGCCTCCGGGTTGTACAGGCGCTCCACCCGCTGTGCTAGGGAACGGCGAGTTTGGCCCGCTGCCCGGGCCCGCTGCAGGAGTGCCACCACTGAGGACGGCGCCGTCCAGTGTGGGCGGTCGCTCGGGATTGCCGGTCGGGAAATGCGGTATCGAAGGCGGACCTACTGAGGTCTTGACGAAACCGCCACCGGTCGGGCCACCGCCTTGGGCGGCGGCCAACTCTGTGACGTCTTCGATCGGATGGAGGATGGGTGAGGGCTGAATCCTTGAGCCAGCGTCCACAATCTCGCGGTCGTTGGCCGCCATCACACCGCGGGCTTGGCTATCGAGGTTCTGGCGCCAATCGGTCGGAACGGTAGGGGCGCCCGCTTGGTCCACGACAAACCGTGCCGGCTGTGTGTTGGAGACTGCCAAGACTTGCCGGTCACTCATGCCATTGACGACGGGAAGTGCCACGGGAAGCATGCCGATGATCGGTATCGAGCCCACCCCGAGCACCCGGCGAGCGATGGTGACCCGAGCCGCCTCGTCGCGCTCCATTTGTTCCCATGACCGGCACAGCTGGGCGATTCTTCCGTGCGAGCCAGCAAAAGTACCATTCACCTCGGCCAGCGTCGGTCCGTTCGTGCCCGCCGCATCGCCGGCATCGGAAAAAGTGAGCGCGAGAAGTTCGAGCTTCTCCTTGAAGGCCTCCGCGGCGGGACTCTGCTCCGGTGGCCACCGTTGCGCGAGCTCGGCGGCCGCGGCCTTGAGTGAATCCGCCATGCCATGACAGAGAACCCGCATCTTCTCCCACGCCCTCACATGGGAGAAGTTGTCGAAATTGTCGTCGCGGACCATGTCCCAGATATCGGCAAGGCCGTACGGGCCCCAGTCGGTGGCGGGCGTCGTCATCAGATCGGCATCCTCGGTTTTGACGGGACCTTCGTCGCTGACTCAGCAGTGATCTGTTGCTGTGCCAAGCTCATCGCGCCCTGCACGTCGCTCAGCTGGGCCACGGCCATGCTGTCGGCTCCGCGGTAGTGCTCGGCAAGCAGTTGCACCGCCCGTACAAGAATCTTGGTTGATTCCAGATAGGACCCCAGTCCTTGCACCGCCGTATCGACAGCCTCGTAATAGCGCTGGCGGAACGCCGACTCCGGAGCACTGGCCGACGCCCTTGCGATCGCCTGGCCGTGCCAGTGGTCCGAGATGATCTCATTCGAGTACGGCTGCAGGTTCTCATCGATCTCCGCCTGGAGGTATGCGATGAAGTCCTCCATTGCACCGATGTCGACGGTGAGCCGCTCGAATGCGATGACCGGTGGACCAACCTGCTCGCCTGGCTCATACATCGCGGACTCCCCCATCAACCAACGTCCCTATAGATTAGTGCACCAATGCGAACGCCTCTACCCTGTCCCATCCGCGTCCACAGTGGAGGGCAAGCGCTGACAAAGCAGGTAACAGCGCCGACTCTGGTGCTCGACGGCTGGCCAGGGCGACCGATCGGTGCGGGCCATGACTGTGAATCCGGCCGACTCGACGCCCTCGACCACGACCGCCGGATCGAGGTAGTAGAAGTCCAGGTCGACCTTCTCGCCCCACCACTCCTCGACGTGCATAATCTCGCCGGTCAGGTCGTCCGCCGGTTCAGTGTGAAACGCGAGCAGAAGCCAGCCTCCCGGGCGGATGACGCGATTCATCTCGCGGTACGCCCGCGGCCGGTCGTCGGGGCGCAGGTGAATCGTTGAATAGAACGCGATCGCGCCGACCAGCTCGCCGTCGGTCGCGGGCAGCCTGAGCAGCGAACCCTCCCTAAAGGTGACATCCGGATAGCGCTTCTTGCCAACCTTGATCATCCTAGGTGAGATATCGATCCCAATTGTCGGGAGCCCTAGCGACGCTAAATAGGCAGCCACGTGTCCGGGACCACAGCCGAGATCGGCGACTGGACCGTCACCGCTTGACTCCTCGACGTCGGCGACGAGGTCGTACAGGCACCGCAAGAGCGCGCGATCGAGCGGTTTGCCAGTCAGCTCCCCACTGATCTCGTCGGCGTAACGCTCTGCGACGCGGTCGTAACTCTCGCGGAGCCGGTCATACACGCCGTCACGGTAGCGGTCGGGACCGGAACCCCCATCCCCTGCGGGTCCGTTTGTCGCGGTGCGTCGGATCTGCGTACCGTGACGCGTGGCTAGAGAAACTGCGACCCCCCGGACTCCTGAGGTAGGCATGTTGAACCTGCGCCGTCTGGCCACCATTTCTGCCGCCGTTGCCGCGGCCGTGCTAGCGACGCTCGCGCTGGCAAGCACACCCGCGTACGCGGCCGACGCCGTTGAGGTGAACATCGGCGGCGTGTCGGGGAACGTCCCAGGCGGCCGGACCTTCTTGCAGGTGTCGTTCACCAACAAAAGCAACAACGCGCTCTCCAATGTCCAGAGCGTGATCACCATTCACCTGGACGGGATGCCGTCGGACGGAGTTGTTGTCCAGAAGACGCTCGGCGCCGAATTGGGCGCGTCGCCGGCTGGCGACGGAACGGTCCGATTCATCGACCCTGCCGCGTTCGACCTGCCCAAGAACAACCGCCGCCAGGTCAGCTATTTTGTGCAGTTCACGTCCTCCGCACCACCCGGCAAGGCATCGATTACAGTCGAAGCCTACCAGGGCGGTAACCGGTTGGGCGGGGATAGCGTATCGACGACGCTGCGCGGCGGCGCGAACGCATCACGAACCTCTCCGACCAAGACGACACCACCCAACACGAATCCGGGAATCGTGCCGACCTTCGAGGCGGGACCCACGTTTTCGTTGGCGCCATTGCCGGAGGCGAGCGAACTGATCAACGCTGATGTGCCGTGGACCCTGTATCTGCTGGGCGGACTTCTGGTCGCCCTTGGCGGCGTGATCCTCTTCCTGCTCTTCCGGCAGCGTGGCTCCAAGCCAGAGCAGCAGTACGGCGCCGAAGAGTACGCGACGGCAGAGTCTGACCACATGCGCCCGCCGTCGCTGGGCTACCCCACGGCATCGCCGGGGATGCGCCCCACCGCCGTACTGCCGAACGTTCGCGACGCCGAACCGCCCTACGGTCGCTCGCGCCGCCCGTAATCCCGCGCAGACGAGAGCCCCGAACACGAAGTGCCGGCCAGGTCCAACGGACCTGGCCGGCGCCTCTTTGGTGCTGAACGAGCTAGCCCTTGACGGCCGCTTGGGTCGGCGCCGGCGCCTCCTCGATGGCGTCGGCCGCGGTCGCGACCGGCCTGCGCTTGCTGATCGTCACAGCGACGAGGACCGCGAGAGCCGCGACGACCGCAATGCTGACCCGCAAGGTGGTGTTCGCGTCCGAGCCCGTGCTGTAAAGGATCACGGCGGGGGCGATCAGCAGCGAAACCAGGTTCATCACCTTGAGCAGCGGGTTGATGGCCGGACCAGCGGTGTCTTTGAACGGGTCGCCCACGGTGTCCCCGATGACGGTCGCAGCATGGGCCGGCGAACCCTTGCCGCCGTGCGCGCCGTCTTCGACCATCTTCTTCGCGTTGTCCCAGGCGCCACCCGAGTTGGCCAGGAACAGCGCCATCAGTGTGCCTGCGCCGATCGCGCCGGCCAGGTACGACGCCAGCGCGCCGGCGCCGAGACCGAAGCCCACGGCGATCGGCGCCATGATCGCCAGCAGACCGGGGGTAAGTAGCTCGCGCTGCGCATCCCTGGTGCAGATGTCGACGACCTTGCCGTACTCCGGTCGCTGCGATCCGTCCATGATCCCGGGGAAGGTCCTGAACTGACGCCGGACCTCGAACACGACCGCCATCGCGGCCCGGGACACTGCGTTGATCAAAATTCCCGAGAAGAGAAACACGACTGCGGCGCCGATGAGCAGGCCGACCAGGTTCCTGGGCTCGGACACGTTGAGGAGCCGCTCGAGCGACAGGTCGGAGCCGGCCTTGGCGAGCGCGCCGGTAACCGTGTCGGTGTACGAGCCAAAAAGCGCGGTCGCTGCGAGCACAGCGGTCGCGATCGCGATGCCCTTGGTAATCGCCTTGGTGGTGTTGCCCACCGCGTCGAGGTCGGTCAGCGCTCGAGCGCCATCCTCGTCGATGTCGCCCGACATCTCGGCGATACCTTGGGCGTTGTCCGATATCGGGCCGAACGTGTCCATGGCCACGATGACCCCAACTGTCGTGAGCAGGCCGGTGCCGGCGAGCGCCACTGCGAACAGGGCGATCTGGCCGCCGATAAGGTACGCACCGAAGACGCCGGCAGCGATGACGAGCGCTGAGTAGACGGCAGACTCGAAGCCCACGGAGACCCCGGCGAGCACCACGGTGGCTGCCCCGGTTTCCGACGCCTTGCCGATGTCCTTGACCGGCCGACGTCCGGTCTCGGTGAAGTAGCCGGTCAGGGCCTGGATGACCGCGGCGAGGACGATTCCGATGACGACAGCGCCGATCGCGATCCAGCGCGGGTTACCCGACGTCTTGGCGAACTCCTCGCCGAAGCCGGCGAACGTCGCCGGCAGGTACACGAACGAGATGATGGCCACGAGGACCGCGGCGAGCACCGCGGACACGAAGAAGGCCCGGTTGATCGCGGTCATGCCGGAGCGGTCCGAGGGGCGCAGCCGAGTGATAAATACGCCGGTGATCGCGACCAGGACGCCGACACCGCTGACGATCAGCGGGAATACGAGACCGTCGATGCCCCAGGCCGCGCGGCCCAGGATCAGCGCCGCGACCAGCGTGACCGCGTACGACTCAAACAGGTCGGCCGCCATCCCGGCGCAGTCGCCGACGTTGTCGCCAACGTTGTCGGCGATCGTGGCGGCGTTGCGCGGGTCGTCCTCCGGGATGCCCTGCTCGACCTTGCCGACCAGGTCGGCGCCCACGTCCGCGGCCTTAGTGAAGATGCCGCCGCCGACCCGCATGAACATCGCGAGCAGCGCGGCACCGAATCCGAAGCCCTCCAGGACGATCGGGGCGTCACCGCGGTAGATCAGCACGACCAGCGACGCGCCGAACAGGCCGAGACCCACAGTGCAGAAGCCGACGACACCACCGGTGCGGAACGCGATCTGCATCGCCTTCTCGCGCCCGCCGCTCTCGCGTGCCGCCGCGGCCACGCGCAGGTTCGCCCGAGTAGCGAGCCACATGCCGGAGCCACCGATTGAGGCGCTGAACAATGCGCCGACGATGAAGAAGACCGACCGACCGAGTTTCACGGCGGTCTCGCTCGCGGAAACCTCGCTTACGGGCAGGAAGTACAGCACCACGACAGCGACCACGACGAAGATGCCAAGCGTCTTGAACTGCCGCAGCAGGTATGCCTGCGCGCCCTCCTGGACCGCTCCGGCGATTTCCTGCATTTTCTGGGTGCCCTTGCCGGCGCCGAGAACAGCCTTGACCAGAGCGGCGGCGAATCCGAGCGCGACGAGCGCGATCACCGCAGCGACGATCACATAGGTCAGGTTCTCGCCGGCGAGGGACAGCTCGCCGACGGCGAGGCTGCTACTCCCGGACATTCGTTGTCCTCCTGTACCAACACATATGACCGGCACCATCGAGGTGGCCGGCTGGAATACTCCACGGGGGAGTTGACATACCGCCGCACGCGCCCCGCGCGGTGCGGGCATCAAAGCATGACGGGCGTACTTTAGCCGTCGCCGTGTGAGTGGTCACACAGCGGTGGCCGTTTTGGAGCCGGTGTCTTTGCCGCCGCCGCCTCGCCAGCGCTCGATGCGTTGCCCGCGCGTCACTGACCAGCGCGTCGCTGCACCGGCCAGGACATGCGCACCTGGGTTCCGATGCCCTCCTCGGCCGCGGTCACGGCAAGGTCCGAGACCAGCCCATTCAGAAGCGCGAGGCCGACACCGAATGTCAGAATGTCCTCGTCTAGGCCGACTCGTCCGGTTTCGGCGGCGACCTGAGCCATGATGTCGCCAGTCGCCTCACCCGGTTCTTGGCCGGCGGTCTCAGCCGGTCCGCGGTCAATTACCCGGACGGTGAACCGACCGCCATCGCTCATTGCGACGTCGATCGGGTCGCCGAGTTGGTGCCGGCGATGGATCGCGACCGCGCGAGTGCACGCCTCGCCGATGGCCAGCCGTACCTCGTCGAGCAACTCGTCGGCCACACCGGCGCGGCGGGCGACGGCCGCAGCCACCATCCGTACGGTCCGTACGTAGGCAGGGTCGGGCGTGAACGACATGCGCACGGTCGCCATGGTCGGAGTTGCTGCGTTCACAAGGCGTGCACTGCGTCAGGCGCCCGCGCGTGCGGCGTGTGCGGAACCGCCGGTCGTTGCTTCCTCTACAGAGCTGTGGATATCAAACACGTTGTCGAGACCGGTGATCCGGAAGACCTTGAGCAGTCGCTCGTGCGGGCAGACGAGGTTCAGTGACCCGTCTCGGGCTCGAAGCCGACGGTGCGCGCCTACCAGCACCCCCAGCCCAGTGGAGTCGAGGAACTCCACTCGTCCAAGATCGACGACGACGTGCTTTTCGCCGGAGTTGACCATCTCAATGAGGCGCTCCCGAAGCCGTGGCGCGGTGTAGACATCGATCTCGCCGCCGATTTCGAGCACCATGTGGTCAGAAACCGACCGTGTGGCCAACGACAGCTCCATGAGCGCCCCCTTCTGCGAGCAGCCCTTTGGCCCGTACCGCTGGCGGCATAGGCCCTTCGCGCATCTTGCCACTGCCGGACGGCCCGGCGCGACGCACCGGAGTCAAAGATGCCACAGTTCTCCGACGGCTGCCGCGTCGCAACGCAAGCGGCGCGAATCCGGGCGTGGCACGGATCGGTGACGGCGCGCTAAGGAGTCGCTGTTCCCGACCCCCGGGTACGTCGCTCACGTCTCATCGGCCCGTCCTGTCGCATCTGTCGCAGACCCGGCGGGACACCACTCGACACCGTCCCCGGGCCAACGGGCGCGCCGCGCACAGTTACGCCCTTCCGTACTCACCACCGCACCCCATCCTGCGCGACCTGAGCAGACGAAACCCACCTTCGTCGATTGTCCTCTGTGGTCATTGATGAGTCGCTTGTGGACTGAAGGTGTCAGCGGGACCGGCCCGGGCTGACGCCCGCGCGGCACCGAGCGTTGCCGGCAGTTCCAGTACGACTGCGACGGTGACAATAACGTCGAGCCCGTCGAGCCGGCACGCGAGCAGTGTGGCATCGTTGCGGCTACTCAGGTTGGCCGCCCGTTCGCACGCAGCTGTTTCTCCCTCCCACGTACGCATGGCCCCGGCCAACGCCGCCAGGTCAGCCGCAGCCTGGGCCCGGTGGCGGGCAACGACGGCCCCGCCGCCCATGGCGAGGCCAGCCGCGACAAGGACGATGACCAACCCGGCCGAGAGAATCCAGACCGTTACGGATCCGCGGTCATTTTCGAATGTGCGCAAGCGCGAACCCGACCACCGTTCGACGGTCATGTCGGCTCCATCGCGGCCACCGACGTGCTCGCAATGTCGAATCCTGGCAGGCCGCCCCCGAAAGGCCTGTAGTGCACGCGGACGGTGGCTCGCACAAGATCTCCTTCGGTCTCGATCGTCACACTCGCTCCATCCACTCTGGACACAGCCTGTTCGCCTCGCGCCGCCACCCGGGCGGCTTCGCGCGCCGCGTCGACGCACTCGATCTGCGTTCGGACGGCGGCGAGCGCGGTGAGTCCTGCCGCGAGTAGCACCGCAAGCGCGGGCAAGCACACCGCGAGTTCGGCCGTTGCGCTGCCGCTATCTCCGCGCGTCGTAGACCGCCCGGCCCACCACCTCGTGTTCGGCCCAACCGGTGTCACTGAAGTGCCCGCTCAATGATTGCCGCCAGCGCGGCCCGTATCGCGTCTGAGGTCACCACCTTGAGCAAGACACCCGCGAACGCCACCGCGGCCAACGTGCCCACGGCGTACTCCACCGTGCTCATGCCCGTGTCGCCACGGCGGCAGATGGCTTTCCAAATCCTCTGTAGACATGTGCGCACGGCGTGGTCCCCTCTCAAGGTTTGGTGGTCAGCACGCCGCCGACGACGGCGACGATCACCGGCACGAGGCCGGTCAGTACGAAGGCTGGAAGGAAACACAGTCCGAGCGGGAGCACGATGAGGACGCCGGCCGCCCGGGCACGGGCCTCGGCGGCATGGAGTCCGTCGACCCGCAGGTCCTCAGCGACTCGCGAGAGAGAGCCGGCGAACGCGGCTCCGCTGTGTGCGCTGCGATCGGCCGCCCTGGCGACCCGTGCGGCCCCATCTGAGGCGCCAAAGTAGGTCCACGCCTCCCGGCTGTTCAGCCCGAGCCGAAGCCCCGTTTCCACCTTTTGGAGCCGTGCGCCGACCGCCCCGCCGACCGCCTCGGCGACGACCTGAGCCGCGGCGTCGGGGGCGGCACCTGCCCGCAGTGCCGCGGACATCAGGTCGACTGCGAAGGGCAAATCTGCATCGAATCGCCGCCGATCGGCGCGCTCAGCGGCCGACGGTTGCCCCGACAGCCAGAGTCCGCATACGCATCCGATGGTGAGTCCGAGGCCGGCACCCCACGCCCGTCCTAAGAGGACGAACCCGACGCCGGCACCCAACCACGTCAGCACGAGCAGCCTGATGAGTTTCGTGGTCCGCCGTGGAATCCTCACGCCGACACCTCAACGCGGACGAGCCGGGCGGTCCAGGCGAGCCCGGTCAGCTGCAATGCGACCGCGGTGCACAATGCGGCGGCTCCCAGTCCGGTATGCAACAACACTCGTAGCGGATCGACGCCGATGGCGATTCCTAGCCCGATGCCGGCGGCCGGCATAGCGGCGAGGAGTCCGGCGCTGGCCCGGGCGCCGGCCGCGTGGGATTCAACAACGGCTCTGCCCCGATCGGCGGCACGAACATGCGCGTCGAGCCGCTCGAGCACATCGGCGAGCGGGGCGCCACTGGCACGCGAGACCACCAGCGCACTTGTGATCCGCCGCGTCAGGAGCTCGATGCCGTCGTCAGCGTCCCGTCCATGAGGCAGTACGACCGAAGCCGCCTGTCCCAACGCCTCGTGCGTGGAGCGCAACGCCTGATCCACGGCGGCGCCGGCGCGCAAGTCCTCGGCGAGCGCGACCACCGCATCCATCGCCATGCGCTGGCCTCGACGACGCGATCGTCGCACCAGCTGACCGCGAAGCAGAACGAAGCCGGTCACGCCGTACGCACCCATCACAGCTGCGGCGACCGGGCCCGCCTGCATGAAGGCGACGCCGCCGCAAAGCACGCCGCCGAGAGCCGCGCCCCACCGAGCGGCAAGTCGGTGTCGCCACGCTCTCACCACGGCCGACCGCGCTGAGACCTGGACCCGCGTCCACCTCCGGGACGACGACGGGTGGTCCCGGCCGCGCACGAGTCGACTCCACCGCACTCGGGCGACGTGGCGCCGCGTTGCCCACCAACCGGTCGCCGTGGCGGTCACCAGAGCGAGCGCCCACATCGTCGCGGAGGCATCGGGGTTGGTCATGGCCGTCCACTGAGGATAGACATCGAGCCGACGCCGCGGCTGATCAGTAGCCGCGCCAGCTCGGGAGCGGCCCGGCCGGGGCCTGTCGTCCGCCGCCAGGCGGACTCGGCCCAGACCGCACCTGTCGTCGGTCGGAGCAGCGACACCTCATCCAGCGTTCGGACGCGCCCAACTTTGGTCAGGTGGAGTACCACATGCAGTCCGGCCGCCAACTGCGCGTGCACCGCGTCACGGGAGACCCCACCGAGCAGGCTGAGCGCTTCGATCCGAGTCGGCACGTCCCCGGCGGCGTTCGCGTGAACGGTGCCGGCGCTGCCGTCATGGCCGGTGTTCAAGGCGCCGAGCCAGTCCACGACCTCGGCGCCCCGGCATTCGCCGATGATCAGCCGATCCGGACGCATACGCAGCGCCTGGCGCACGAGGTCGCGAAGGCCGATTGCGCCGACGCCCTCCACATTAGAGTGTCGGGCCTGGAGGGCGACGACGTGAGGATGGTTCGGTGCGAGCTCGCTCGCATCCTCAACGATCACGATTCGCTCCGTAGCCGGTACACGCCCCAACAAGGCAGCCAGCAGGGTGGTTTTGCCCGAACCCGTTCCGCCACTGACGACGTAGGCGAGTCGAGCACGGACGATGGTGTCCACGAGCTCGGCAGACTCCGCAGTGAGTGTCCCCACTCGTACCAGGTCGTCAAGACCGAGTGACTGCCGTCGCAGCGTGCGCAATGACAGGTACGGACCACGGACTGCGGTGGGCGCGAGCGCGGCATGCAACCGGGTGCCGTCCGGCAGCCGCACATCGACAAAGGGGGTCGCGTCATCGAGGCGCCGGCCGCTGCCCGCCGCGAGACGCTGGGCGAACCGGCGCAGTTCGGCTGCATCGCCGAACGTGAGTCCCGGCACCGGAACGAGCCCGAAGCCGCGGTCGACCCAGATTTCGCCTGGCCCGTTGACGACGACGTCGGTGACCGCCGGATCGGCGAGCAGTTCCGTGAGCGGACCGAACCCGGCCAGCTCGTCGTGAACGCGGTCACCGACACGTAGCAATGACGCTCCGGCCAGTAGCGCCTGGGAAGGCTCGGCTCTTACCGCATCGATGACGGCCCGATGCGTGGGCGGCTCTGCGGTCTCGGCCAGGCGATGCCGTACCCGCCGTACCAGGTCGAGGTCCGCGTTCATTGCGCACGAGCCCGGTGTCGGGGCGACATGTCGCCGAGCAATGCGCGGCACAGCTCGGCAAGGGGCCCGCGGCCGGTATGAGCAGGCGCTTGTCCCGTCCGCCATGACCGCGATCTCCTGCGCTCCGGTGGCATGACGCCAGCGAGCGGTAGCTCGAGCGCCTCCGCCACCTCGGTGGCGGGAAGCCCTCCGGGGATGACCGCCCGGACCACGACCGCCAACCCTGGACAATGCCGGCCGGCCACCGCCGCGACTCGGCTCGCAGCAGCGCAGGCCCGGATCTCCGCGGGCACGACCAGGTAACACCGGTCGGCGCTGCTGAGCGCGAGCAGCGAGGCATCGTCGAAACATCGAGGCACGTCGACCACTACGAGGTCCCGGCCGCGACGTCCGGCGTCAAGCGCGGCCGCCATGGCAGGTGAAGGTGCACCATCGAGCTCGTTGCGATCGAACGAGAGCACAGCGAGACTCCCGACGCCCGGTAGCGCCGACATCAGAGCGGATGCGTTGAGCCGTCCACGAACGTCGACGAGGTCGGGCCAACGAAGGCCTTGCCTCCGCTCCCACCCGAGCACCAGGTCGACACCCCCGCCGAGTGGGTCGCCGTCGATCAATAGGGTGTCCAATCCTCGGCGCCGCCCGGTCATCGCCAGAGCGGTCGCAAGAACGCTCGCTCCAGCGCCGCCGCTCCCGCCGACAACGGCGACGACCCTGGCGCGCGTTGGCTGCCCCGCGGCGACGTCGGCGAACCGGTCGACCAGCCACGCCTCCGCGTCCGGCAGCACGACGATGTGCTCGGCCCACAGTGCATTGCTGTGCGGCCAGGGCGGTTCGCTGCCGCGCCTTGCCGCGATGATGACCGCCGGGCGCGGCGAGGGCCGCAGGCGGGACAGCTCCGAAACGCGGTCACTGCCGACCACCACTACGGGAGCGGCCGCCCAGTCGGTTTGCGCGGCAACGGCGTCGACCGCCACCGTGATCTCGACGTTTCCGGCCGCAGCCAATCGCAACAGGTCATCGAGCAGCTCGGGGTCGCTGGTGACGACCAGAGGCCGTGGTCGTGCGCCCATGCCATCTGCCCGGTCCACCCATGACTCCCCGCGTCGGGGCGCCCGAGCGGGCGCCGCAGAGGTCCACGTTGGCGCGAGACGTCAGGTGACGGCGAGAGGGTGGATCGAAGATGTGGACAACGAGGGTGGTCTGTGGACAACCGGCGAGCTTGACAGATGCGGCCTGACCTGCGGTCCGACGCTGAGCAGAGAGTCAGGCCCGCCCTAGCCTTCAACCATCGACATTGGTCGCTGTATTGGCTTAACAGAGGACGGCCGCGCCCATCGCAAGCTTGACGTTGACGTTACGGCGGCTTTCACCGTTGGCGGTGGCAACCGAATCTTGGGGTTAGCTCCGGTGGGTTGGTCCGACCGGACGTGAGATCGAGCCGGTTCGAAACCATGCCGATACGTTCCTGCGCCGGTCGACCGCTGTCAACGGAGGCAAGCTGACCCGAGCCGGGGCTTTCCGACCGAGATCACTAAGGCCCCCCAGGGCTCGCGTGTCTCTAGCGGCCTCTTCCCAGAATCTACTGTGGACGGTTCCTTGGGCCTGATCAGTCCGGCGATATATAAGCTGTCGTCACGACATTTCGGACCGAGGTGAACTACGCCGGGAGGCCGGTCGTTAGAAAGAGGACGACCCCCGCCCGGGGGGTGACGGGGGTCGCCGGGAGCGGCTCCGGGGGGGTCGAGCCGATCCCACTCAGCGGCTACGGGGGGTGCAACCGCCGAGGGTCTCTGTGCTGCCGTGACCGGACCGGTCACGGCATCACGCGTCTCTAAGTCGCTGAACAAGGCGCGTTCGACGGAACGGCGCCTTGGACGATAAGCATGCCGCAGACAGTGACGTGCGTCGAGTGGCTGGGGCCGCAACACGCCGACAAGAGTCGCAGGCCCGACATTTGGAATGGGATGGAAGCCCCGGAAACGCTCCCACGCGCGCACCGAGAACGAGAGCGCCGACTAGAATTGCCGGCCGTGGTCCGCAGTGCCGCGTTCTTTGACCTCGACAAGACGGTCATCGCCAAGTCGAGCGCGCTCGCCTTCGGCCGTCCCTTCTACCGGGACGGCCTGATCTCGCGGCGGGACATGGTCAAGGCGGCCTACGCCCAGCTCGTGTTCCGCCTTGGTGGGGCCGATGAGCAACAGATGGCACGCATCCGCGACCACGTTGCCGAGCTGTGCAAGGGCTGGCGGGTCGACCAGGTACAGCAGATCGTGAACGAGACGCTGCACGAGCTCATCAATCCGTACGTGTACGCCGAGGCGGCTGCCCTCATCCACGAGCACCACAGCGCCGGGCGGGACGTCGTTGTGGTCTCGACCTCCGGCGAGGAAATGGTTCGGCCGATCGCCGAGCAGCTCGGGATCGCCGATGTGATCGCCACCCGGATGGTGGTCGACCAGGGCAGATACACGGGCGAGGTGGCCTACTATGCCGCCGGCCCGACCAAGGCCGACGCCGCCCGTGAGCTGGCCAAAGAACGCGACTACGACCTTGGCTCTTCGTACGCCTACTCCGACTCCGTGTCGGACGTGCCCCTGCTCGAGGCGGTTGGTCATCCCACCGTGGTCAACCCGGATCGGGGCCTGCGCCGGATCGCCAGCGAGCGCGGCTGGCCGGTTCTTGAGTTTCGCCATCCCATCCCGTTGTCGCGCCGGTTGCGTGAGCGTCCAGCCGTACCGGTTGCCGCCGCTGCGATCGGACTTGGGGTCGGTGTCGCGATCGGCTTGGCCATCTACGGCCGGCACCGCCGGTCTCGGACCGCCTCCCTGGAGGCGTGAGGCCTCGTTCGTCACAGTCGATCAGGGCCGTAACAGAATCGGCGGCAAGCCTGGTGCTGCCCGTTAAACCGGCGTAAAACAAAGGGAGCGGACACCACGAGCAGCCGTAGGTCGGTTGCTCAGTGACTCCGCACACGGCCGCCGGGCACCCACGCGCGATCAGCCACGGGTAGGCGAAGTTGTGATGGGCGAAGTGTCCATGGCAACGAGTGAGGGCACGCCTGGTAACCCGGTCGGACGTGGCCGTTGACGGCGCCTCCAAGCTGGGGGCGCCGTCTTCTCGGGCCGCTCGGTGGCGTCGTCGAAGCGATAAGGGTGCCCTTTATGGCCAAAACCCGTATGGAAGGTGCCCTTCCTTCCTTCCTTCCTTCCCCTACACTGCGTCGGCGAGTTCGCTGAGCTCGGCTGCCGCGAGTTCGACGGACGTGCAGTAGTGCTTGAGCCACGACCGGACGCCGTCGGCCGTACCGCTCGAAAAGGCGTTCGCGGTGCCGAAGTACTCCGGTTCCCGCGCGACATGCCCGATCTCAGGAGCGATCAATCCACGTGGGTCGAGTCCGTCCGCGATCAGGGTCAGCCGGGCCGCCGCCCGGGCCACGACGCCATTGGGCCCGGCGAATGGCCGGACGGCAAGCAGCTCCCCGTGTACGACCGCCGCCCGGAGCAGAGCAGGAATTCCGCCAGGATCCCCGATCACCGCGCACAGCTGATCCACGCGGGCAGCACCGGAGACCGGCCGGCCCAACTCGTCGTCGGTCACGCTGCCCCGACCGGCAAGCAGGTGCAGCCTGGCCAGCACCTGGCGAGGAGTGCTCGTCCAGCGTGGCGCAAGCCCGTCCAAGGCCGCACTGACCCGCAACGCACCCTGGACGACCGGGTCTGTGACCGTGCCACTGCGAACTTCGTCCAGGTCGTGGTCATGGCCCTCGAGGGCGGCCGAGGCGACCGCTGAGAGCAGCCCGATCTCGGCCGCGAGCGGCCCACCGGAACGGCGCAGGGCCTTGTGGCGCAGCGCGGCGTCGACGGCGGAGCGGGCTGCGATCAGCGCCGGATCGACGTCTCGGAGCTCGAGCAGCGGCGCCAGCGCGGATGACATGCCCGAACGGTAACCGCTCACCGATGGGCTGCTACCGACGGCAGACGCCACTGTGCCGTGGCCGACCCCATGCTCGCCTCATGGGCCGAGACGACGTTAGCCTGTGCCCGAGACGGGAATCACCCGGAGCGGAACCGGACACAGGCGAGACCGAACACACAGGCGAAACCGAACACACAGGCCGAGACCGAACACAGACCGCGAGGCGGAAACACACCGCGAGGCGGGATCACACGAGGGAGCGTGCCGCGTGAGCGAGACACTGGCAAACCTGCTGCACGAGTCGCGCCGGTTTGCTCCTCCGGCCGGGCTGGCCGAGGACGCCAACGTCAACATGAACGCGTACGCCGCCGCTGGCGCGGACCGGCTTGGCTTCTGGGAACGACAGGCCGACCGACTGCATTGGCATGAGCGGTTCACTGAGGTACTCGACTGGTCGAGACCGCCGTTCGCCAAGTGGTTCGCCGATGGCCGACTCAACGCGGCATATAACTGTCTGGACCGGCACGTCGAAGCCGGCAGAGGAGACAAGGTGGCCCTGCATTGGGAGGGCGAGCCGGGCGACACGCGCACCATCACGTACGCCGAAATGCACCGGTCGGTCTGCCAGGCGGCCAACGCGCTGCTCGAACTCGGAGTCCAGGCGCGGGACCGGGTGACGATCTACATGCCGATGATTCCCGAGGCCGCGATCGCAATGCTGGCCTGCGCGCGGATCGGCGCTACCCACTCGGTTGTCTTCGGCGGCTTCTCCGTGGACGCGCTCAAGGGTCGGATCCAGGACCAGGACGCCGTCCTGGTGATCACGGCGGATGGTGGTTACCGCCGGGGTGCCGCGAGCGGTTTGAAGCCCACTGTGGACGATGCCGTGAAGGAGTGCGCCACCGTCCGCAACGTACTGGTGGTCCGCCGTACCGGCCAGGACGTCGCCTGGTCCGACGGACGCGACCTGTGGTGGCACGACACGGTCGAGAAGGCGAGCACCGAACACACCGCCGAGCCATTCGAGGCGGAGCATCCGCTGTTCATCCTCTACACGTCCGGGACGACGGCGAAGCCGAAGGGCATCCTGCACACCACCGGTGGCTACATGGTCCAGGTTTCATGGACCCACCATGCCGTGTTCGACCTCAAGCCGGACACCGACGTGTTCTGGTGCACCGCCGACATCGGCTGGGTCACCGGGCACAGCTACATCGTGTACGGCCCGATGTCCAACGGCGCGACGCAGGTCATGTACGAGGGCACCCCGGACACGCCACACCGGGGCCGATTCTGGGAGCTGATCGAAAAGTACGGGGTCACGATCCTCTACACGGCGCCCACCGCGATCCGAACCTTCGCCAAGTGGGGCGACGACATCCCGGCGCAGTTCAATCTGAGCTCGTTGCGCTTGCTCGGGTCGGTCGGTGAGCCGATCAATCCGGAGGCCTGGATGTGGTACCGGGAGCACATCGGCGGCAATCGTTGCCCCATTGTGGACACCTGGTGGCAGACCGAGACCGGCGCCATCATGATCTCGCCACTTCCCGGCGTGACCCTCACCAAGCCAGGCTCGGCGATGCGGCCGCTCCCCGGCATCACCGCGGACGTGGTCGACGACGCCGGCACCTCCGTCCCCGACGGCGGTGGCGGCTACCTGGTCGTTCGCGACCCGTGGCCGGGCATGCTGCGCACGATCTGGGGCGACGATCAGAGATACATCGACACGTATTGGTCCCGATTCTCGAGCATGTACTTCCCCGGCGACGGTGCCAAGCGTGACGCCGACGGCGACCTGTGGCTGCTCGGACGCGTCGACGACGTGATGCTCGATCTCCGGCCACAACATCTCGACGACCGAGGTCGAGTCGGCGCTGGTGTCGCACCCGAAGGTGGCCGAGTCGGCCGTGGTCGGCGCGACCGACCCGACGACCGGCCAGGCGATCGTGGCCTTCGTCATCGTGAAGGCCGGTGCCATCTCCGAAACCGACGCCGAGGAAGGCAACGAGCTCGCGAAGGAGCTGCGTGACCACGTGGCCAAAACGCTCGGTCCGATCGCGAAACCGCGCCAGATCATGCTGGTTGCGGAGCTGCCCAAGACGCGCTCGGGCAAGATCATGCGTCGGCTGTTGCGCGACGTGGCGGAGAACCGGTCGCTCGGCGACGTCACGACGCTGCAGGATTCGGCCGTGATGGATCTCATTTCGAGCGGGCTGAAGACCGCCTCGGCCAGCGAGGACTGACCGCAACTCGGCACGGCCGGTGCGGTGGCCGTACGCTGACCGCATGCGGGCCGTGGATGAGTCGTGCGTGCTGCTCGATGGTGCGTGGAGCCACCGTTTCGTGAGCGCGAACGGCAGTCGGTTTCACATCGCCGAGGCCGGCACTGGACCGCTGGTGCTCCTCCTGCACGGCTTCCCCGAGTTCTGGGCGGCCTGGCAGCATCAGCTCACGACGTTGGCCGAAGCCGGCTTCCGGGCGGTCGCCGTCGACCTGCGTGGGTACGGCGCGAGTGACAAGCCGCCCCGCGGGTACGACGGCTACACGGTCTCGGCCGACATCGTCGGGCTCATCCGAGCGCTCGGGGAGCGGTCGGCGTCAGTCGTCGGGACGGGTTACGGCGGGCTGGTCGCCTGGATGACCGCCGCCCTGCACCCGAACAGCGTCGACCGATTGATCGTGCTGGGCGCAGCGCACCCGTTGCGTCTGCGTTCCGCACTGTTCACCGATCCGCGTGGCCAGCTTGCGGCGATGGGTCCCGCGCTGTCCTTCCAACTCCCCCGGTACGAACACCGGCTCACCCGCGACGACGGAGCGCCGGTCGGTCAGTACCTGCGCCGGTGGGCCGGCGAGAACTGGGCGCAGACTGAGGACTTCATCGCCTACGAACGCCAATGCCGGACGGCAATCCAGATTCCGCAGGCCGCGTTCTGCGCCCTCGAATCGTTCCGGTGGGGCCTACGGAGCCTATTGCGACTGCACGGGCGGCGGTTCCGGGCACACATGCGCAAGCCGATCGTGGCGCCGACACTGCAACTGCACGGCGGCAGCGATCCGGTGGTCCTGCCCGCGACGGCGCTCGGTTCGGGACGATACGTTATCGCGGCCTACCAATGGCGGCTGCTGCCCGGGATCGGGCACTTTCCGCATCGCGAGGCACCCGACCTGGTTAGCGGCGAGATCATTCGATGGATGAAGGAGTAGCCCCGCCAACCCTACTCGCGGACTTCGGTGAAATTGTCCACTTCGGACATTGGTGCCCAACCCTGGTATACGCCGTAGTCGAACTCCTCCAGACCCAGCGCTTGGGCGATCGGCGCCTTTCCGCCCGTGTACTCGATTCGAAGCCAGCCGTCCGCCTCGCCGAGCACGATGAACGGCTGGCCCTTCCAGGTACACGTCGTCCGGATGTAGCAGAAGTTCGCCACCTGATCGGCCTGGAGGACCCGTACGTACCGGCCCGGCCGTATTTCAATGAACCCCTCCGCCGCGTCGGTACGGTACAGACGCATGTCGGCGCCGTCGGGGCTGACCTCGTACTCGTCCCCGCGCCAGTCGGCGTAGTAGCCGTCGCGGATGCGCGTCTCGGTCACGGCGTCGGCACCCATCGACCGGCGTCGGCGTCGAAGCTCGCCCGAAGAGTCTCAGTGCCGTCCCTGGTGATGCGCCACATCTGTGTCCCGTGCGGCAGGCGGACACTGTCCACTTTGAACTCGGCCACCACTTCAGTGTCACCCGGAGCGAACCCGTTTCCCCTAAACGGGAACCTCTCGATGACCCAGCCCTGCATGGCCCGCATGGCGGCCTCGTTCTGCCCGCCGTACGGCAGGCGGTACAGATCGGGCCGGTGCGCCACCCATCGAAGGACGTGTACCTCGGTGTCGGCCTCGGAGAACGGCGATCCGCTATACAGCAGGCCGAGGGCACGATAGAGAGCCGACGGCGTCGCGAGGTGGGCGACCTCGCCGGCGCGGTTGACGAACCCGGATACCCGGTCGTAGCCCCGTTCGAGGTAGAACGCGACCTGCGCCGGCGGAACCGTCCGCTGCATGACCGTGGCCTTGGCGGCGCCCGCCGTCGGTGCGCCGGCCACACCCATGCTGGGCACCGCCTCGTTCTTTTTCGCCGCCACGACAATCTCGCCAGCCGGCTCGTCGCGCAGACCCACCTCGGCCGCCCATGCCGCGAGCGCCACGATCTGCGAACCTGGCAGCGTCGCCCCGACCGGCGTGCCCGGATTGATGGCAAACTGGATCTTGGCGCTCGGCCAGGCCCCGATGAGCTCGATGAAGCGCATGCTCATCGAGCTCATGTCCGGCCCGAACCTCACCTGGCCGTACTCGGACATGCGCTCCGGTGAGGTGAACACAGCGATCAGGCGCTGGCCGTCGCTCTCCTCGATCTGCCATGGGAAGTACTTGTCTCGCGGACGCGATCCGGGCGGCATCGAGATGGGCACGGGCAGGATTACCCGGGCCAGCAGCAGCGTGGAGAGGAACGAGTCGGTGTTGTTGGACTCGGCGGCCGCCAGCAGATTCGACTCGGTCTCGTTGGCTGGTACGAAACCGACCGCCCAGGACTCGGGGACGATCTCCGCATCTTGAATCGTGGCCTGTCGGGGGGTCCACGACTGGGGCGCAGCCGGCGTCGGCTGGCCCGCCACGTCGTCGGCGAAGCCGACGGTGCCGCCACCGTAGCTGGGCGCGGTGCCGCTGTATCCGTGCAACCGTTCCCGGAGCCGGGCGCCCAGGTCGCGAGCCGTCAAGCGACTCGTGGCTTCGCCGGGATCCGCAGAACGGCCTTGCTCCGCACGGTCGGATTCCGTACCCGGAGCGCTGCCGCCCGGCTGGTATCCGCCGGACGGGTAGGCCGTACCGGAGTAACCCTGATCCTGGAGTCCCTGGCCATACCCCTGATAGCCCTGGGCCGGGCTCGACGGCGTCGTGGCCGGGTAGACCCGGGCTGACCCGGCCGCCGGCGGATAGTCAATGATCTCTGCGTCGACCGTCTCGACCGGTGGTCGGCCGTTGGGCGTGCTCACTCGGGCCGATACCGGTTCGTCGTACGAGTCAAAGGTTCCCGAGCGGGCGGTGGTTGGCACCGCCGGATGTGGCGCTGGCGGCCGCATCGGCTGTTGCAGTGGCTGCGAGATCGGCTGGGGCGTCGGCGGCGACATCGGCTGCAGTGGTGGCGGCGACATCGGCTGCGGCGGAGGCGCCGGTGGCTCGACGTTCGTTCGGCTCGGACCGGTCGCCCGGATCCGGCCGCTGATCGCGGCGGCCAGGTCGCCCTGGGCCATCCGGGCTCGCGCCGCCGTACGGCCGGGAAGTCGGACCTCGCTGCGGGTGAGCTGTGACACAAACCACGACGGCAGGTATGCCTCGATCGGCAACCCTGGATTGATCGCGAGCCACCACTCGTAGTTCGGCCACTCCGCGGCCAGAGTGTGGAACAGCACCGGCCGGTAGGAACCGCTCGGTTCGTTGAGGCACAAGTGCAGCGAGGTCGGCGAGGTGAACGCGAGAATGTGGGTACGGTCGCCCGTCGTCCATGTGCCCCAGCCCATCGGGGCACGACCGGCCATGGCCTCGGCCGAGACGGGGAGCAGCAGCTCGGAGCGGGACAGGATGCGGAAGTACAGATCCTGATCTGCGGCGACGAGCGCGTCTCTCATCGCGGCCTCGGCCTCGGTGGCCGGGACCCACTCGTTCAACGGCCACCTCCGTTCCCGCGGCTCCGTACACGGCCGCGCACCTGTTTTGCCCACCGTACGTGGGGCTACCAATGCGCACCGTCGACCTCAGGGCTCGCCAGCCCTGCCAGCACAACCTACAAGGCGCAGCCGGCCAACCACCACACCGACCCGGTCACGCTGGACCGCACTGGTCGGTGGCTCGTGCATATCGCCGGTGAACGCTGGTCCCCGTGACACGCGACCGGGCACTAGAGTCGCGTACGTCATGCATTCATCGATGTTCGTGCAACCACCCGTCCGCCGCGCAACCGGCGGACGTGTCTTGCGTGCGTCCCTCGCTGCGCTGCTCATCCTGGTTCTCGTTGGACTTGCGGGCGATCCCGCCTCGGCATTGCCGACCGCGAGCGCCAGAGGCGATGTCGGCACGCCGGTGTGCACATCGCCGCCGGCGTCAGGTAACACGATCGCTGCCATCCCGTGGCCACAGGTTCGCTACGACCTGGGCGCATTGAGTGAGATCACCGACGGCGCTGGCGTGACGGTCGCGGTCATCGACAGTGGGGTGGACGCGGCAAACCCGCAGCTCGCCGGCGCGGTCCGCGGCGGTGGCGACTTGTTGAACAACGCCGGAAACGGCACCGACGACTGCCTCGGGCACGGCACAGCAGTGGCGAGCATCATCGCCGCCCGCCCAATCGCCGGCGCCGGGCTTCGTGGCCTGGCCCCCGGCGCGTCGATTCTCTCGATCCGGGTCAGCGAACGGATCGATACCGAGAACGGACCCGTCGGCTCCGGCAACGTAAAGGCGCTCATCGATGGCATTCGGTACGCGGTCGCGAGCCGGCCGCAGCCACGGGTGATCAACCTATCCATCTCGACCACGACCGACAGCGGCGACCTGCGCGCGGCCGTACAGTCCGCGCTCGACGCGGACATTGTGCTTGTCGCCGCGGCCGGCAACGGATACGCCAAAGGCAACCCGACGACATACCCTGCGAGCTACGACGGTGTGGTCGGCGTCGGCGCGATCGACGCGAATGGGGTACGCCTCGCTGAATCACAGGTCGGTCCCTATGTCGACATCGTGGCACCCGGCGATGCCGTGGTCGGTGCGGCGCCGCGGTCTGGGCACGTGGTCGGCTCCGGGACCAGCTACGCGACGCCGTTCGTGGCCGCGACGGCCGCGCTCATCCGGGCCCGGTGGCCGGAACTCAACCGAGCCGAAGTCGTCCGGCGGCTGCTGGCCACCGCCGACCCTTCGTCGGGTGGTCAACCCTCACTCGACTACGGGTACGGCGTGGTCAACCCGATGCGGGCCCTGACCGAGGTGCTGCCCGCGGCCGGCGCGGTGCTAGTCACCTCACCCACCCCCGTTTTCCGGTCAGGGCTGGATGCCACTGACCATGTGCCTGGGCCTACCGGGATGGCACTGACGGCCGCCGGGATCCTGTTGCTGGCAGCGATTGTCATCGCGGCACTCGCCGCCGCCGTGCCGGTCGGCCGCCGTCGCGGGTGGCGACCCGGCACGGTCGACACCACCCCGACGGAGGCGCCGGATCCAACGCCGACTCCGTTCCTCGTGCCCGCCGTGCCGTCCCAGCGCAAGCGCGCCGGCGCGCCGCCCGTACTGCGCCGCTAGCCACAACCGCGGCTCAGTTCGCACCGCGACCTTGGAGAATTACGCACGCGCAGAGATCGAACCACGCGCATTTCTCCAAGGTCAGCGCTGACGACAACACACGATCCAGGGCAGCACGACAGCGCGGGCACCCGGAACGACGGCGGCAGCACGACAACGCGGGCACCCGGAACGACGGCCGGCGCCGAAGCGCCGGCCGTCGTCAACAGGTGGAATCAGCCGCCGGTGATGATTTCGACACCTCGGCGATCGGCCTGGGTGTACAGCTGCACGGCGCGCTCGAGACCCTGGTTGATCTGCTGAAGCTTCTGCAGGATCACTTCGGCATCGGCGTGCCACTGCCTCTGCCGGGCCTGGTACGTCTGGTACGCGTCGCCTTCCCAGACCTGTAGCAGGACCTTGCCATCGCTGTCCACATCGGACAGAAGACTCATGATTGCCTTGCCCGCCCGGTCGATCTCCCCGTGAGCGACCATGCACTGGCCTGGATCGATGCTGAACGATAGGTCGCTCATCACGCACCTGCCTTGTTCTCGAGCGGAAGGTCGATCGTGACCTTCACGGCCTCGCCCGCCTCCTCGGTGGCCACGCCACTCACGCCGGCGAACTGGCGGACGGACACCGCGGTTTCGGTCAGCAGCCGGATGATGCGCTCTTGCTGCTCACCCCACATCTGATGAGTGGTCTGGAAACCCATGCCCGCATTGCCTTGCCAAGCCGGTCGCGTGCGTTCCACCGCGTCCGTAATGATCTTCAGCTGCGCCTTGATCTGGTCGCGCTTGTCTTCGAACTTGCTCGCAACCTGTTCCAGGACGGCCGGATCAACACCGGTTTTGGACACCTCCCGTGACCCCTTCTGTCGGCTCCCGGCTCGTGCCGCGAGGCTGTCCCCGTCAAACCATTGACATGGCTGACGGTAGCGGTTGGTGTCGCCGCGGGGCTACCCCGATCTCAAACCTGTGGATAACTCACTGTCTCGATTCATACCGCTGACGTCGCCGGCAGCGTCGCTGCCTCTGGATCCAGTGCGCGTCCGGCGGGAATGAGTGCCACTAGCGAGGCCGGAAACCGTTGTGGCGCAACGTCTTTGTACCCGAGCTTCGCGAGCACGTCGGCCGATGGCACGGCAAAGCGCAGCCCCAGGTCGGAGACGACGGCAAGCGATCCGGCCGTGGCGCCCGGGCTCGCCAACGACTCCACGACGACGCCGCGCCCCGGCGGTACGGCGACATAGTCCACGCCCGGCGCCAGTTCACCCGCTGGGCGTTGCGAGCGGACCTCACCGTTGGCCGCTGGCACCGACGCCGCGACGCTGAGCTCCGGTATGGCATTGCCGGCGGTAAATGTGGCGCACACACCACCGTTGGCCGACGGCTTCACCTGCGTCGGAGTGTTCGCCGGCGGGGCGTTGTCGCCGCTGGGGATGAGTGTGCCCTGCTTGGTTGCGGCGGCGTAGGCGGCCAGGCTGAGTTCACGTAGCGGTCCGCCGCCGTTGGCCTTGTCGGTCACGAGAATCGTCGCCTGCACAGCCGTCACCGTGCTCACGCCGATGTCGAGCGCGACGCCGTACAGTTTGTTTCCGTCTGGATTGGACACGACGAATACCTCGCCGACCTTGAATCCCGGGACCGCAGACGGCTTGTCGCTGCGTGGTGTCCTGATTGGACCGATGTCGGGGCCAGCCGGCACCGCGTTGAGCAGCGCGGGCGGCAGCGCGATCGCAGAGGAATCGGCCCACGTGAATGCGGTTAGAACCAGGTTGGGCTGGTCCAACGCGTAGCGACGGTTGTTCCACAGCAGATGGAGCCCACCAGCGGTGTCCGAGGCGAGGATGCCGCCGGTGGCCAGCTTCTCGGCGGCCGGCGTCGAGCCGACCCGCAGCACCGACTCCGCACCGTGGGACGTGCCACCGGGTGGCGCGATCGCGGGGCGGGAACAGATCGTCCACGGGTCGGCCACCAGTTGCTCCGACCCGGGCAGCGGGTCCGGCGCGCCGGGAATACCCATCGGGGTGCCTCGTGGTACACCGACGAGCTCTTTGCGCGAGACGGTGACCGAGTCCTGAGTACCGAGAATCAACACCGCCGAGGTGTAGTTGATCACTGGGTAAAGCACGTTATCGCGGTATACGAACCGGGCCCCGGTTTCCTTCTCGATAATCATCGCCCGGCCGTCGCGCCAGGCGCCTCCGGTACCGGGCCGCAGCACTCCATACACACCGACCGCGGCGACCGCAAGCGCCGCGATCATCACACTCGCGAAGAGAGCACCGCCGATGCGTCGCATCGGCGACGAGACCGGATCAGGGTCGCGCATCGCGAGCGCGCCGACGGCGCGTTGCAGCGTGAACTGATGCGAGTGCAGCTGGTCCGAGCGCGAGGCCATCGACCCTCCTCATAGTGCCGCGGTAGAGACTACGGGAGGGGTCGACGTGAGGACTGTCCCCGGCGCGATGGCTGTGGGACGATCGCGCGATGGTACGTCGACTCCTCGGTCTGCTCGTCCCGTTCGCCGGGTCGGCCACCGCAGTGTGGCTGAGCACCGTGCTCTTTGACAGAGAGTTCTTTGACCACGCGATGTCGTTGACCGCCGGTGACACGCGCGGCAAGGTCCAGACGATCGCGATCGTCACGGTGATCTTCGGTCTGGTCAACCTGCTGGTGAAGCCAATCGTCAGGCTCGTCACCTTCCCGATCCGGATCCTCACGTTCGGTCTCTTCTCGCTGGTGATCAACGGCGCGATGCTCCTGCTGACCGGCACGATCGCGGCGTATTTCGACCTCCCGTTCCATGTGGGGCTGACCTGGTGGGTCATCGCGGCCGCGCTCTTCATCGGCATCACGTCCGGTGTGGTCGCGTGGTTTGGAGATAAGATCACCAGCCCGCGGGCCCCGCGCGCCGCCCCGCCGCCACCACCGCCGCCTCTCCCTCGGCAGTATGGGCAGCAGTCGCAGCAGCAATGGGGACAGCAACAGCAGCCGTACCGCGGCTGAGTCGTACTCTCGCCGAATGCAGATTCGGCGAACCGACGGGTACGAGATCGACACCTCGCCGGGACGGCTCGACGTCGACCGTGTGCATCGGTGGCTTTCCACGGATGCGTACTGGGCACTCGGCCGTCCCAAGGAGGCGGTGGAGATCTCGATTGCGAACTCCGTCTGCTATGGCGTCTACGCCCCGCCCGGCGCCCAGGTCGGCTTCGCTCGTGTGGTGACCGACCACGCCACATTCGCGTGGCTCTGCGACGTTTATGTCGACCGCGAGGCCCGAGGCCTGGGACTCGGCGCCTGGCTCGCCCAGTCGTTGGTCGCGGATCTGCAGGGTCGCGGGATAGGCCGGCTCATCCTCGCCACGGCCGATGCGCACGGCGTGTACGAGAAGGCGGGCTTTGTCGCGTTGGCCGAGCCACGCCGCTGGATGGAGATTGACCAGCGGACCACCCGGGGCGACCGCAATCAGACCGGTGACGTCGCCGACAGTTAAGGATCGCCGGTACGGTCGGGCCTTACCGTATCGGAATGAGTTCGAGCCGCCGCGGCTATCTGTACGGCATCGCGGCGTACCTGTGCTGGGGTCTGTTTCCGCTCTACTGGAAGCTGCTGCGTCCGTCCACACCGGTTGAACTGCTGGCGCACCGGATCGTGTGGTCCCTGGTGTTCGTGCTCGCGGTCATCGCGCTCAGTCGCGGCTGGCGCCGGCTGGCCCACCTGCTTCGGCCTCGGACGATCGGCCTGATCGTGCTGGCCGCGGCTCTCATCGCGGTGAACTGGGCTACGTACATCTACGGCGTCAACTCCGACCGGGTCGTTGAGACGTCGCTCGGATACTTCATCAACCCACTGGTCACGGTGCTGCTTGGCGTGCTCGTGCTGGGAGAGCGGCTGCGCCCGGCGCAGTGGGCGGCGATCGGTGTCGGCACGGCGGCGGTCGTCGTCCTCACTGTCGACTATGGACATGTGCCGCTGCTCGCGCTCGTCCTCGCGGTCACCTTCGGCTTGTACGGACTCATCAAGAAGCGACTGTCGGTGCCGGCGGCAGACGGGCTGCTGCTCGAGTCCGGCGTGTTGGCGCTGCCGGCGTTGGCCTATCTGCTGCTGCTCGGCGCTCATCAGGAATCGACGTTTGGCCATGTGTCCGCGGCTCACACCACGCTGCTGGTGCTCACCGGCGTGGTGACCGCCGTACCGTTGCTTCTCTTCGCGGGCGCGGCCAACCGCATCCCGTTGTCGGCTATCGGACTCTTGCAGTACCTGGCCCCGATCCTGCAGTTGGGCTGCGGCGTTCTCGTCTTCGGCGAACCGATGCCGCCCGCACGACTGGCCGGCTTTGCATTGGTGTGGTTGGCTTTGACGGTGTTCACCTGGGACGGGATTCGTCACGTCCGAGCCGCCAACCGGGCTGCCGCGGTCGACGGGCGCAACCCGGTCCCGGTCTGAACATCGGTCCGACTAAAAGTCGGACATCACGGTTGACGTGCGCGAACACGTGTTGTTGAGTAGTCGAGGATTGGATGGCTCAGGCTTCAAGACATAGCTGCGAGTGTCTTTCCGTCTTCGCCGGCGGATAGGCGTGCCGGCTCAGATTCACGACAGAAGGGGGTGTCGGCGACCGTGGTGGTGCGGCACCCGCACGGGGAACCGTCCGATCTGATCCGTAGCGTTTCGCGTGCGCTGCGTGTGCTCGAGGCGGTCGGACAGACACCCCGGGGCCTCACGGTCAAACAGATCGCCCGTCGTTGTGAGCTCACCACAGCTACCACGTATCACCTCATCCGGACGCTGGCGTACGAGGGCTACGTCACCCGCCGAGAGGACGGCACGTACGTCGTGGGTCTGGAGATCGCGGACCGGTTCCGCGAGCTCGCGGCGGCCTTCCGCGGCCCCAACTCGGTCACCGACGTCCTGCGCCACGCCGCCATGGACAGCGGGTTCAGCCACTACCTGGGCACCTTCGTGAACGGCCAGGTCGTGATCAGCAGCGTCGCCGAGGGGCCGAAGTCGCCGCACACCGAAGACCTGGTTCCCGGATTTGACGACGGCGCGCACGCTACAGCGCTCGGCAAGGCACTGCTGAGCACGTTGACCCTCGACCAGCGGCTGCGTTTCCTCAAGGACCAAGGCATGCGGCCGTACACCAGCCACACCCTGACCCAGCCCGAGGCGCTGGAGGTCGACCTGACCGCGGGTGAGCGGCGCGGTCTGCTCACCGAGATCTCCCAGTTCCGGGATGGCCTCGGTTGTGCGGCTGTTGTGGTGCACCAGGACCGGGATCCGGAGCGTCGTCTCGTACTCGCGTGTTCGATGGCGGCCGACCACCTGGTCGAGAACCCATCCGAGGTCCGCGGCCATCTCCTCGCCACCGCCCGGGCGCTCTCGCACGCGATGGCCCAGCCCGCCGCCGGCTGAACCGCGCCCGCCGGGGCCGCGTGAAGCACAACAGATCAGAGCGATCAGCCGGGGAGCCAGAACAGCGTGGCCGATGATGACGAGCTCATTCGTGCGTTGCACGCCGAACATGGCGATGCGCTGTTTGTCCATGCCCTGCGGTTGTGTGACGGCGACCGCCAGCGTGCCGAGGACCTTGTCCAGGAGACCGTGCTACGGGCGTGGCGGCATCCGGAAGCACTCGCTCCTGATCGCGGCTCGACGCGCGCGTGGCTGTTCACCACGGCTCGACATCTGGCGATCGACGCGTGGCGCCGGCGAGAGGCCCGGGTCGGCGAAGTGGTCACGGACGCGCTGCCCGAGCCGCCCCAGGAACTGAACGAAACGGACCGAGCCGTGGAGGCGTGGACGATCGCAGAGGCGTTGGAGCGCCTTTCACCCCCGCATCGCGAGGTGTTGGTGGAGTGCTTCTACCGCGGGCGTTCCGTGGCCGAGGCGGCCTCCGTCCTCGGCATCCCACCCGGGACGGTGAAGTCGCGAACTCACTACGCGGTACGTGCGTTACGACTCGTGCTCGATGAAATGGGGGTGACGAGATGACCTGCCCGTTCGCGCTGGACGACGGCGCGTACGTTCTCGGCGCACTCTCGCCTGCCGAGCGGACCGAATTCGAGCGGCATCTGCCGACCTGTCCCTCGTGTCGAGAGTCGGTCACCGGCCTTGCCGTGCTACCCGGCTTGCTCGGCCGGCTCGATCCGGCGACCGCGGCACCATCGGAGACCGCTCCGCCGACGGTCCTGCCCCGCGCGCTCGCTTCGGCGGTATCCCAGCGACGCGCCGAGCGGCGCCGGCACACCCGCAACGCGATCGTGATGGGCGTCGGCGCCGCCGTGGTCGCGGTGCTGGTCGGGGTCGGTGTCCATGTGGCGGAGAACGCGACGTCACCGCAGTCATCGACGCTCGTCTACAGTGCGATGCACCAGAGTTCGCCTAACGTCTCGGTCGAGGCGGAAGTCGCATTGACTCCAACCGATGCCGGCACGTCACTGACGATGCGATGCTGGTACCCGGACGAGCATCAGGGACGCAGCTGGCCGGTATGGCTCGTGGTCTACCCCCGCGACGGCGACACGGCCGAACATGTGGGCAGCTGGATGGCCACCGCGGGCAAGGAGATCACACTCACCGCGCTCACCCATTACGCGCCCAACCAGATCGACCGCATCGAACTGCGGGGCGGCAACGACACCACCCTCCTCTGGTGGAAGCCATAATCCTGGCCCTCGCTCCGCTCGGGCGGCAGTGGCTAGGCGGATCTGTCGGCGATGAAGTCGGCCAGGGACTCGAGGGCGTGGCGGGCCGGGACGTCGGGTAGTCCCGTGAGCTGGGCACGGGCCCGCTCGGCATAGCCGCGGACGGTTTCCCGGGCGCGCTTGAGGCCCGACGATTCGCGCAGCAGATCCAGAGCTTCCAGTACGACGGCGTCATCCGTGATCGGGCCCTGCGCGAGGATCTCGCGTAGGCGCACCGCACTCGCGTCGGTGGCGTCGTCGGCGAGGGCATAGAGGACCGGCAAGGTAGGCACGCCCTCGCGCAAATCCGTCCCGGGCGTCTTGCCCGACTCCGCGCTCTCGGAGGCGATGTCGAGCAGGTCGTCCGAGAGCTGGAACGCGACTCCGATCGTGTCGCCGTACTCCGTCGCAGCGTCCACAATGGACACATCCGTTCCGCTGAACATGGCGCCGAAGCGGGCCGACGTGCCGATCAGTGAGCCGGTCTTGTCGGCGATCACCCGCAGGTAATGGTCGACCGGGTCGCCTCCGCGCGCGCCCACGGTCTCGGCGATCTGGCCCTGCACAAGCCGGGCGAACGTCCTCGCCTGAATCCGGACCGCGTCGGGGCCCAGGTCGGCCGCGAGGTTGGCCGCCCGGGCAAACAGATAATCGCCGGTCAGGATGGCGATCGAGTTTCCCCACCGTGCGTTGGCGGAGTCCGCACCTCGGCGCACGGGCGCCTCGTCCATGACGTCGTCGTGATAGAGAGTCGCAAGGTGGGTCAGCTCAACCACGGCGGCGGCGCAGACCACATCGTCGGAACCGGCTTCGCCAAACTGCGCCACGAGCGCGGTCAGCAACGGACGGAACCGCTTGCCGCCGGCCTCCACGAGATGTTTCGCGGTCTCGGCCAACACCGGGTCGGCCGCACAGACTGCCTCCCGCAGCGAGGCCTCGACCTTCTCCAAACAGGCCCGGATCGACTCCTCCAGCGCGGGATCGTCGAAGGTGATGCCGACCGACGCAGCCGCCCCGAGCCGGCCAAGCCCGTTGGCGGGCACAAGGTCGTCGTTCACCACGAATCCACGATGCCACACCCGCCACATCCGCAGTCGCACACCCCGGCCTACAGTCCCACCTGGTGCCGTGCACTCTCCGTAACGACGGTTACCGGATGAATTCGGCGGCGCTATTGGCCAGATCGAGGAAGGGCGATGGGTACACTCCGAGCGCGAGCGTGGCCACCACGCCGACCCACAGCGCCGCCCAGGTGAGGGTGCTGGGCGACGCCACGATCGGGCTGCTCTCGCCCGGCTCGGACAGCCACATCATGACCACGACCCGCAGGTATGGGAACGCAAGGATCATGCTGGTGATCACGCCTGCGATGACGGCGGCGGTCTGCCACGCCTGGCCTGCCCCGAAGGCCGCCTGGAATACCGCGAACTTACTGGTGAAACCGCTCGTCAGGGGGATGCCGGCGAACGCCAGCAGGAAGAACGTGAACATGCTGGCGATGATGGGCGCGCGCCGCCCGAGCCCGGCCCAACGGCTCAGATGGGTGGCCTCACCGTCGTCGTCGCGGACAAGCGTGATCACCGCGAAGGCAGCGATGACAGTGAAACCGTAGGCCACCAGGTAGAACAGCGAAGAGCTCAGGCCGTCGCGGCTGAAGGCGAGCGCTCCGACCAGCAGGTAGCCGGCGTTGGCGATGGACGAGTAGGCCAACAACCGCTTCATGTCCGTCTGGGTAACCGCGAGGACCGCGCCGACCAGCATGGTGACAATCGCCACCGAGCTGATGACCGGCTGGATGTCCCACTCGACCCGGTCGAACGCGACGTACAGGATCCGCAGCAACGCCCCGAAAGCCGCCACTTTCGTGCACGCCGCCATCAGCGCCGTTATCGGCGTAGGCGCGCCCTGATACACGTCGGGCGTCCACACGTGGAACGGCACAGCCGCAATCTTGAACAGCAACGCGACCGAGATGAGCGCGATGCCGGTGAACTGCAGCAGCGGGCTGGCGGTCGAGCCGAGGGCGGCGGTGTGGATTCCGGCGAGCGAGACCGTACCGGCAAAGCCGTACAGCAAAGCCATCCCGAAGATGAAGAAGGCCGACGCGAACGCGCCGAGCAGGAAGTACTTGAGCGCCGCCTCCTGGCTGACCAGACGACGCCGGCGGGCCAGCGCGCACAGCAGGTAGAGAGGTAGAGAGAAGACCTCGAGCGCGACGAACATCGTCAACAGGTCGTTCGCCGAGACGAAGAGCATCATCCCGGCCAGGGCGAACAACGTAAGCGGGAACACCTCGGTGCCCCCGACCTCCCGCGACTGACGCCGGTCCGCCTCGCTGCCAACGGGGATCGCGGCCTGAGCGACGAACGGTCCGCCACGATCGATCTTGCGCTCGCCGACAAGCAACAGCGCAACGAGACCGAGTGCCGCCAGCGTGCCTTGCAGGAACAGCGTCGGGCCGTCGATGGCGATGGCGACGTCGGCGGTGAAGCCCTTCGGGGTTCGCCGGGCCACCAGGATCACCGTGACCAGCGCCGCGACCAGTGACAGGGCAGCGAGCCAGAACTGCAGCAGCTGGCGGCTGCGGCGGGCCGCGAACGCCTCCACCAGCACCCCAAGGCAGGCTGCGCCGAAGAGAATCAACATCGGCGCCAGCGCCAGGTAATCCAGCTTCGGCAGCGTGATCTCGATCGCGTTCACGGCGGACGCGCTCATTTGCCAGCCTCCTGAATGGACGGAGCCGGGTCTTGCTTACCAACGTCATGCAAGGTCGCGGCGACGGCGGGGTTGATGACGTCGAGCAACGGCTTGGGATAGAAGCCGAAGATGACCAGCAGCACGACGAGCGGGGCGACCACCAACGACTCGCGCAACGACATGTCCTTGCGCATGGATCGCATGCCCGTCAGCTCGGGGTTCAGCGCGCCCTGGGTCGTGCGCTGCACCATCCACAACACGTATCCGGCGGCGAGAATGATGCCAAGAGTCGCCACGACAGCCACCGCCTTGTTCACTGTGAACGTTCCCAGCAGCACCAGAAACTCACTCACGAACGGAGCCATGCCCGGAAGCGACAACGACGCCAGGCCGGCGAAGAGCAGCAGCCCGCCCAGCAGCGGCAGGAGCTTGCCCGCGCCGCCGAAGTCGCTGACCAGCGCCGACCCGCGACGGCTGACCAACATGCCGACAAGGAGGAACAACAGGCCCGTCGCCAGTCCGTGGTTAACCATGTAGAGCACCGCGCCCGAACCGGCCTGCGTGGTGAACGCGAAGATTCCCACGCCGATGAAGCCGAAGTGCGCCACCGACGTGTACGCCACGAGCCGCTTGAGGTCATTCTGTCCCACCGCGAGCAGCGCGGCGTAGATGATGCCCACGAGCGCGAGGGCGATCGCCAACGGTGCAAAGTAGACGGACGCGTTCGGGAACAACGGCAGGCAGTAGCGCAGGATTCCGAACGTGCCAACCTTGTCGAGTACGCCGACGAGCAGAGCCGCCGCGCCCGCTGGTGCCGCGCCACCGGCGTCGGGAAGCCACGTGTGGAACGGGAAGAACGGCGCCTTGATGGCGAAGGCGATGAAGAAGCCGAGGAAGAGCCACCGCTCCGCTGTGGTGGAGAAGGTGGCGTCGGTCAGACGGGCCCAGTCGAAGGTATGCCCGCCGAGCACCCACATCCCGATCACGGCGGCGAGCATGAACAGGCCGCCGACGATCGAGTAGAGGAAGAACTTCACCGCCGCGTACTGGCGGCGCGGACCACCGAACGACCCGATGAGGAAATACATCGGGACGAGCATGACCTCGAAGAAGACGTAGAACAGGAACACGTCGGCGGCGGCGAAGACGCCGATCATCGTCGACTCGAGCGCGAGCAGGAGCGCGAAGTACGCATGCGTGGTGCGCCTGGCCGCTTGCCCGGTCTCGACCGGATTCTCGTTCCAGGAGTACAGGATGACCAACGGCACGAAGATGACGATCAGAGCGAGCATCACCAGCGCGATGCCGTCGACAGCGAAGGTGAAGCGCGCGTCCCAGTTGGGAATCCAGGGATAGGACTCCCGGAGCTGGAACCGCGCCCCAGCCGGCTTGAAGGCAAGCCACGTCGCCACGCCGAGGCCGAGCGTCGCGAGGGAGAACAGAAGCGCCAGCTGCCTGGCCAACGCGGGCATGGCCCGAGGCACCAGGGCCACGACCAGCGCGCCGACGAGCGGCAGCACAGTGAGCACGCTCAGGTACGGAAAACCGGCGTCAGTCACACCGAACTCTTCTCATTGGGACGCCTTCTCATGCGTGGGAGGCCTTCTCATGCGTGGGACGCTTTCTCATCCGAGCCGTACCACAAGGAATGCGATGGCGACGATCAAGGCGCCACCGAGCATAGACAGGGCATAGGAGCGCACGAATCCGGTCTGGACCCGACGAAGCCGCCCCGAGCCGCCGCCGACGAGGGCGGCCAGTCCGTTGACGAGGCCGTCGATTCCCTTGTTGTCGAAGTAGACCAGGGCCCGGGTCAGGTACGTCCCCGGCTTCTCGAACACGGTCTCGTTGAACGCGTCGCCGTACAGGTTGCGACGAGCCGCCGTGACGACGGGGCCGGCCGGCTGCTCCTGAAGGGCCGTGCCCCGGCGGAACAGCGCCCAGGCGATCAGTCCACCGAGGACGGTCACACCGACGCTCGCCAGCGTGACGGTAAGCGTGCTCAGGCGCTGCACCGTGCGCTCGGGTGAGCCCTCGAACACGGGGGTGAGCCAATCCACGACAGACGTGCTCATGAGCCAACCGGCGAAGACCGAGCCGAAGGCGAGCAGGATCAGCGGAATCGTCATCACGGGTGGCGACTCGTGCGGGTGCTCGATGTCCTCGGTCCAACGCTTGGGGCCGTGGAAGGTGAGTACGAACAGCCGGGTCATGTAGAAGGCGGTGAGGCCGGCGCCGAGCAGCGCCGCGCTACCACAGACCCAACCGCTCCAGCCCGGACGCTCAAATGCGGCTTCGATGATGGGGTCCTTGGTGAAGAAGCCAGACAGCGGAGGCAGGCCGATGATGGCGAGCCAGGCCACCCCGAATGTAGCCCAGGTGATCTTCATGTACTTCCACAGCGCGCCGAACCGGCGGATGTCCACCTGGTCGTGCATCCCGTGCATGACCGAGCCGGCGCCGAGGAAGAGCCCGGCCTTGAAGAAACCGTGCGCCAAAAGATGGATGATCGCCAACGCGTACGCGGCACCGCCGAGCCCGACGCCGAGGAACATGTACCCGATCTGCGAGACTGTCGACCAGGCCAGCACGCGCTTGATGTCGTCCTTAGCGCAGCCGATGATGCACCCGATCAGGAGCGTGATCGCCCCGACCGCCACCACGAACGCCTGGGCGGTCGCATTGGCGTTGAAGATGGGGTTGGACCGAGCGATCAGATAGACACCGGCGGTGACCATCGTCGCCGCGTGGATGAGCGCGGAGACTGGCGTGGGGCCTTCCATCGCGTCCGGAAGCCACGCCTGCAACGGGAACTGGCCCGACTTGCCACACGCCCCGATTAGCAGCAGCAGACCCAGCGCCAGCGTGACCGTGCTCGACAGTCGAGTGACGCCCTCGGCAACACCGGTGTAGTCGACCGTACCGAGGGTCGCGAACATCAGGAAGATCGCGATGATCAGGCCGACGTCACCGACGCGGTTCATGATGAACGCCTTCTTGCCCGCGGTCGCGGCGCTGTTGCGGTCGAACCAGAACGCGATCAGCAGGTACGACGCCAGACCCACGCCCTCCCAACCGAGGTACAGCATGACGTAGTTGTTGCCCAGCACCAGGAGCAACATCGCCGCGGTGAAGAGGTTGAAGTAGCCGAAGAACGTGCGTCGCTTCGGATCGTCGGCCATGTACCCGACCGCGTACAAGTGGATCAGAAAGCCGACGCCGGTTATCAGAAGTACAAAGACGCCCGACAGCGGATCGAAGAGCAGTCCAAAGTCGACATTGAACGAGCCGACGTGAATGAACTGAAACAGGTTTAGCTCGAATCGGCGGTCGTCGGCGGGCAGGTCGCTCAGCCGGAAGAAGTAGTAGAGGCCGAGCACGAAGGCGGCGCCGATGCTGGCCACGCCGAGCAGGTGACCCCACCGGTCGGCCCGGCGACCGAGCACGAGCAGGATGCCCGCGCTCGCCAGCGGGATCGCGATGAGCAACCAGAAGGTCTGCATCATTCCCTCAGTACTTCAGCAGGTTGGCATCGTCGACGCTGGCCGAGCGCCGAGTCCGGAAGATCGACATGATGATTGCGAGGCCGACGACGACCTCGGCCGCGGCCACCACCATGACGAAGAACGCCATGATTTGGCCGTCCAGGGTTCCGTTGATCCGGCCGAAGGTCACCAGGGCCAAGTTCGAGGCGTTGAGCATGAGCTCGATACACATGAACAGCACGATCGCGTTGCGCCGGATGAGCACGCCGACCGCTCCGATCGTGAAGAGGATCGCGGCGAGCACGACATAGTAGCCAGGCTGCATGGTCGTCACCTTCCGTCGGTGCCCTTGGGCGCGGCCTCGATCTCCGTCAGCTCACGCTTGGGCAAGATCTGCGGCACGCTGCGATCGGCCGATCGACCGTCGGGCAGCCGGGCCGGCGTCGCGACCGAGTTCGACGTCGCATACACGCCGGGGCCGGCCTTGGGGCCCGGATAGTTGCCGGGCGCGAACCGGGCCCGCATGCGGTCGGGCTGGGCCGCCTTCTGCTCCCGGTTCCGCTCGATGTGGGCGAGAATCATCGCACCGGTCGCGGCTGTGATCAGCAGCGCCGAAGTGACCTCGAATGCGAAGACATAGCGGGTGAATAGCGCCGCCGCGATGCCTTGCACGTTGCCGTCCTGGTTCGGTACGGCGAGCCCGACCGCCCCCACGCCGTTGAGCGCACGGAAGAAGGCCGCGCCGATGAGTCCGGCGAAGCCGACCCCGAGCAGCACCGCAGCGACGCGCTGACCACGCAGCACCTCGATCAGTGAATCGGTGGCATCGCGTCCGACGAGCATCAGCACGAAGAGAAACAGCATCATGATCGCGCCGGTGTAGACGATGATCTGTGCGAGTCCGATGAAAGGCCCGGCCTGCACCACGTAGAACACGCCGAGGCATAGCATCACCAGCACCAGAAAGAGAGCCGAATGCACCGCGTTGCGGGCGATCACCATGCCGAGCGCAGCGAGCACGGCGAGTGGCCCGAGGATCCAGAAGATCCACATCTCCCCACCGGAGATCGTTTCTACCGCGAGGGTCATGACTTCCTCCTGTGCGCGCCGGCGGCTCGGTTGCCGCTCTCGACCGGCGAATCCGCCCCGGCCCGTTGGTGCGTGGCAGCGGCGGCAGGATTCGCGGGCGCTCGCTCTTCGCGCGTCGCGGGCTCGGTTTCTTCGTCCATAGAGGACTCTGCGTGCTCCGCCCCAGCCGATGTACCGGGGTTCGCGAGCGCGCCGAGGTAGTAGTCCTTCTCCGAGTCACCGAGCCACATCGGGTGCGGCGGCCGTTGCATACCGGGCAGAAGCGGCGCCAGCAGCTGTTCCTTGGTGAAGATGAGGTCCTGGCGATTGTCGCGGGCGAGCTCGTATTCGTTGCTCATCGTCAGCGACCGGGTGGGACAGGCCTCGATGCACAGTCCACAGAAGATGCACCGGGCATAGTTGATCTGGTACTCCGAGGCGTACCGCTCGCCCGGCGAGTACCGATTCTCGTCGGTGTTCTCAGCGCCTTCGACGTAGATGGCATCGGCCGGGCACGCCCAAGCGCAGAGCTCGCATCCGATGCACTTCTCCAACCCGTCCGGGTGGCGGTTGAGGATGTGTCGTCCGTGGTAGCGCGGAGCGGAAACCGGGTGCTCGAACGGGTACTTGGTCGTGACCACCTTTCGGAACAGATGCGCGAAGGTGACGCCGAAACCCTTTACCGAGTCCGTCATGGAGCCCACGTCAGCCCTCCTTCTCGTCCAGCGCAGGGGCGGTCGGGTCGCCGGCCGGAACGTTGGCCGGCAGCCGTTCGGCCACCACGCGCCGAGCCCGAGGGCTCGGTGGCACCTGCAGATCGATCGGTGGCACTGGGAAACTGGCGGTTGGCCGGGCCGCGACCTGCTCGGCCACCGTCCGGTGCCGTTCGGGATTGCGCGACGGCCAGAGCAACGCGACCAGCAGTACGGTCACGACCACACCACCGATGAAGAGCCATCGGGTGCCCTCGGTCACGTTGTCGTCCTGGGTCACCTTGAGGCCGCCCAGCAACAGGATCCAGGCCAGGTTCAGCGGCAGCAGCACCTTCCAGCCGAGCCGCATGAACTGGTCGTACCGAAGCCGGGGCAGGGTAGCCCGGGCCCAGACGAAGAGGAAGAGCATCCCAACGATCTTCACCAGGAACCAGATCAGCGGGATCCAACCCTCGTTGGCGCCGTCCCAGAGGGAGATCGGCCAGGGTGCCCGCCAACCACCGAGGAACATAGTCACCATCGCGGCGGACATCGACACGATGGCCACGTATTCGGAGAGCATGTACAGCAGGAACTTGATCGAGCTGTACTCGGTCATGTACCCGGCCACGAGCTCGCTCTCGGCCTCCGGGAGGTCGAAAGGCGCGCGGTTGGTCTCACCGAACGCGGCGATGAAGAAGATGACGAAGCTCGGCAGCAGGAGCAGCGCGTACCACGCCGGAATCGTCGGGTGCCAGCCGAAGATGGTCCAGGAGGCTGCGCCCCCACCCGCCTGGGCCGCCACGATCCCCGAGGTGGACATGGTGCCCGCCGTCATGAATACGGCCACAATAGACAGACCCATGGTGACCTCGTACGAGATCATCTGGGCGGACGAGCGGAGCCCTCCAAGCAGCGGGTAGGTCGATCCGGAGGCCCAGCCACCGAGCACGATTCCATAGACGCCAATCGCTGAGCAGGCCAGGATCACCAGCACGGCCACTGGCACGTCGGTCACCTGTAGCGGTGTCGCGTACCCGAAGATGCTCACCATCGGTCCAAAGGGGACGACCGACAGCGCGGTCAGCGCGAACACGGCCGAGATCGTGGGCGCGAAGAAGAAGACGATCTTGTCGGCGGCGCGCGGGAGCAGGTCCTCCTTGAGCATGCCCTTGATGCCATCGGCGAGGGTCTGCAGCAGGCCGAACGGACCGACCTGGTTGAGTCCCGGGCGGACCGCCATTCGAGCTACCACGCGCCGCTCGAACCATACGCCGAGCAGGATCATGGCCATGCCGAACACGAACGCGGCCACGACCTTGATCAGGATCAGCCACCACGGGTCGTGACCGAAGTCGGCCAGCGTGGGATCTTGGGCCAAGAGCATCATGCGCCCCCTTGCTCTCGGGCAACTGAGACGTCGGCTCCCGAGCTGACGCCCAGCCTCCGCCGGATCGCGGAGCCGGGTGAATTCGTCGGCAGCCAGACCACGCCGTCCGGCATGTCGGTCAGCGCCACCGGGAGTGTGAGCGATCCGCGTCCAGTTGAGACGGTGACGTGGTCGCCGTCGGCAACGCCGTCGAGCGCCGCCGCGGTCTGCTTGGACATCCGGACGACGGCCGGACGGGCCGTCTCGCGCAGGACGTCGTCGCCATCGAGCAAGCGGCCGTCGTCGATCAGCTGCGGCCAGGTCGACAACAGCGCGTTGCCGTGGCGGGGTGTAGGGCGGGTCGCCGCGGCCACCGTCGGCGGGTCGAGTCGGGCGAACTCCGTCGTCATTGACAGTTGTCGCAGTTCCCGTCGGATCTCGTTGACGTCCTTGCAGCCGATCTCCACGCCCATCTCGCTGGCGAGAATGTCGAGAACGCGCGCATCGGTCACGGCGGTCGTCTCCAGAACCGTGTTGAACGGTCGCAGCCGGCCCTCCCAGTCCAGGAACGTGCCCGACTTCTCGACCACCGGAGCCACCGGGAACACGACGTCCGCCCGCGCGGTCACGTCGGAGTGCCGCACCTCGAACGAGACGAGAAAGTCCACGTTGTTCAGTGCCCGCTCCGCGACCGCGGGATCGGAGAGGTCGCCCGGGTCCACGCCGGCGACGACCAACGCACCGATCTTGCCGGCCGCGGCCGCGGCCACGATCGCGTCGGTGTCCCGACCCGCGGAGCCCAGGATGGTGCCGGGCCGCAGGCCCCAGGCCGCACCGAGTTCCGCGCGGGCCACGGCATCCCGCACCGGCCGGCCACCGGGCAGAAGGTTCGGCAGGCACCCGGCCTCGACCGCGCCACGGTCACCGGCCCGGCGCGGAACCCAGGCGAGCTTGGCGCCGGTGTCGGCGGCGAGCTGGACTGCGGCGGAGAGGCCGCCCTTGACCTCGGCGAGACGCTCGCCGACGAAGAGGATCGCACCTGGCTTGCCAAGGACGTTTCGCAGATCCGCCGACCCGGTTAGCGCAACCGTCTCGTCGCCGGGGACCGTGGCAAGCACGGTGGCGTCGAGCTTGGCCAGGCCCGGCGACGTGAACGTCGCTACCGCGTGCACCTCGAGCCCGGATTTGGTGTGCGCCTTGCGCAGGCGAAGGAACAGGATCGGACACTCGTCCTCAGGCTCCAGCGCCACCAACACGACGGCCGGCGCACTGTCCACATCGGAGTAGGAGACATTCGTGGTACCGGCGACCGTCGAGGCGAGAAACGCCGCCTCCTCACCAGACGTCCCGTCGCCCGCAGCCGCGATCGGTCGCGCCCGGAAATCGATGTCATTGGTCTGCAGGACCGCTCGGGCGAACTTCGAATAGGCGAAGGCGTCCTCGACGGTGAGCCGACCGCCGGTCAGCACTGCCACGCCGTAGGCGCCGTCGCGAGCTCGACGCAGTCCCTCGGCGGCGATGCGCAGTGCCTCGGGCCAGCTGGCCGGCCGTAGAGCCCCGGTGCGCTCGTCTCGCACGAGCGGCGTGGTGAGCCGATCGGTCGCGGTGGCGTACTGGAAGCCCCACCGGCCCTTGTCGCAGTTCCACTCCTCGTTCACGGCGGGGTCGTCGCCGGCGAGGCGGCGCGTCACCTTGCCGCGGCGATGGTCGGTCCGCTGGGCGCACCCGGCCGAGCAGTGCTCGCACACGCTCGGCGAGGAGACGAGGTCGAACGGGCGGGCCCGGAACCGGTACTGGGCACCGGTGAGCGCGCCGACCGGACAGATCTGGACGGTGTTGCCCGAGAAGTAGGAGTTGAACGGCTGCTCGGGGTCCGTACCGATCTGCTCGAGCGACGAACGCTCCATGAGATCGATGAACTTGTCACCCGCGATCTCCTCGGAGAACCGAGTGCAGCGCTGGCACAGCACACACCGCTCCCGGTCCAGCAAAACCTGAGCGGAGATGTTGATGGGCTTGGGGTATTCGCGCTTGTGCTCGTAGAACCGGGTGTCGGAACGACCGGTCGACATCGCCTGGTTCTGCAGTGGACACTCGCCACCCTTGTCGCACATGGGGCAGTCGAGAGGATGGTTGATGAGCAGCAGCTCCATGATCCCCTCCTGCGCCTTCTGAGCTATCGGCGAGGTGAGCTGGGTGCGCACGACCATGCCCTCGGCCACCGTCTGGGTGCAGGAGGCCACTGGCTTTATCCGGGCGGGCGGCGTCGATCCGGCTGGCGGCTCGATTTCGACGAGGCATTGCCGGCACGCGCCGGCCGGTTCGAGCAGCGGGTGGTCGCAGAACCGCGGAATCTCGATGCCGAGCCGCTCGGCGGTGCGGATCAGCAGTTCACCCTTTGGCGCGGTCACCCTGATGCCATCGATGGTGAGCGACACGTGGCCCTGGGGAACCTCGGTCTTCGCGACTTCCGACATTAGTGGGCTCCCACCAGTTGAGCAGCCGTCAGCTTCGGGGCGGTCGTGCCCTCGATGTAGTCCAGGTAGTCCTGCTTGAAGTACTGCAACGAGGAGGTCACCGGGCTGGTCGCGCCATCACCCAGGCCACAGAACGACCGGCCAAGAATGTTGTCGCAAACGTCGAGCAGCGTATCGAGGTCCTCATGCGTGCCCTGACCGGAGAGGATCCGGCGGTATGTCCCCACCATCCAGAAGTTGCCCTCGCGACACGGGGTGCACTTGCCGCACGACTCGTGGTGATAGAACTCGAGCCATTTGTAAGTGGCGTAGACCGGGCAGTCCTGGTCGGAGAAGATCTGGGTCGCGGTGGTGCCGAGGATTGAACCGGCCGCGGCAACGCCCTCGAAGTCCAGCCGCACGTCGATGTGCTCCGCGGCAAGCAATGGTGTTGAGGACCCGCCCGGAGTCCAGAACTTGAGGTTGTGCCCCGGGAGCATTCCTCCGCCCAACTCGAGAAGCTCGCGCAGGGTGATGCCCATCGAGCACTCGTACTGGCCCGGGTTGGCGATACGTCCGGAGAGCGAGTAGATCATCGGCCCGCTTGACTTCTCGGTGCCCATGGACCGCCACCAGGACGACCCTCCGAGCACGATGTAGGGCACGCTGGCGATCGTGCCGACATTGTTGACCACGGTCGGACAAGCGTAGAGGCCGTGTGTGGCCGGGAACGGCGGCCGCAGTCGCGGTTGCCCACGAAGCCCTTCGAGCGAATCGAGCAGCGCCGTCTCCTCGCCGCAAATGTACGCACCGGCTCCACTGTGGACGACCACGTCGAGGCTGAACGACTTGCCAAGGATGTTCTTGCCGAGGTACCCGGCCGCGTAGGCCTCGTCGACCGCGTTCCGCAACCGCCGGGCGGCATTGACGGCCTCGCCGCGGACGTAGATGTAGGCCTCCGCCGCCCGGATCGCGTACGCCGTAATGATCACGCCCTCGATCAGCGAATGCGGATCGTGGGTCATTAGCGGGAGGTCTTTACAGGTACCCGGCTCACCCTCGTCCGCGTTGACGACGAGGTAGTGGGGCTTGTTGTCGTTCTGCGGGATGAAGCCCCACTTCATGCCGGTGGGGAAGCCGGCGCCGCCGCGTCCACGCAGGCCGGATTCCTTGATGAGCTGGATGAGTTCGTCGGGGTGGGCGGCCAGCGCCTTGCGGAGCGCGCGATAACCGTCGAGCCGCTCGTACGTTTCGCGCTGCCACGCGTCGGGCGTGCCCCAGCGCCGGGTGAGCACCGGGGTCAGCTTTTGCAGCACCGCCTGCGACGGCGTCGCCATCAGGACTCCTCCTTGGGGGTGACGATCGGCGTCGTCGAGTCGTACTCCGGCGCCGCCACGCCGTGTTGCTCGGCCAGGCGCAGCCCGCGCACGGTCGCGGCGCCGGCGACGCCGTCCGCGACGGCCTCTGGCCGGTCGTCGGCGTAGCCGGCCAACTGCAGCGACATCTCCTTCAACGTGCACAGCCGGGCGCCGCGGCTCGGCGTGGGCCGCTGCCCGCCCTGAAGGCGGGTCACGACGTCGATGGCGCCCTCGCCGGTCACCTTGTCAAAGAACTCGTAGTTCACGGTCAGCACCGGACCGTAGTCGCAGGCCGCCAAGCACTCCGCGTGCTCGAGCGTGATCGTGCCGTCCGCGGTGGTCTCGTCGTGGCCGACGCCGAGGTACTCCGAGAGCGTCTCGTACACCCGGCCGCCGCCGAGCACGTCGCACATCGTGTTCGTGCAGACGCTGACCAGCCAGTCACCGGTCGGCCGGCGCTTGTACATGGTGTAGAAGGTGGCGACGGCACCCACCTCGGCCCGGGTGAGGCCCAGCTCCTCGGCGCAGAAACCGATTCCATCCGGCGAGACGTAACCCTCGTGCGACTGTACTAAGTGGAGCAACGGCAGAAGCGCGGACTTCGAGCGGTCGGCCGGATACCGGGCGATGATCTCCTTCGCCCGCTCACGCAGCTCGTTCGGAAACTGCGCCCCAGTGCCTTTGAGTACCTCGGGCATCCCGAGAGCAGTAAACCCGCTCGATTCCGCAAGCGTCATCTTCGGCTCGGCCATCAGCGATCACACCCACCCATGACCGGGTCCAGTGAGGCACCACCGGCGATGACGTCGGCGATGAGACCGCCCTCGGCCATCGCCGGGATCGCCTGCAGGTTGATGAAGCTCGGCTCGCGGAAGTGCACGCGGTACGGCCGGGTGCCACCGTCGGAGACGACATGCGCCCCGAGCTCGCCGCGCGGGCCTTCGATCGGCACGTACACCTGGCCCGCCGGGACCCGGAAGCCTTCCGTCACGAGCTTGAAGTGGTGGATGAGCGACTCCATCGACTGACCCATGATCTTCGCGACGTGCTCGAGCGAGTTGCCGAGGCCGTCAACGCCCAGCGCGAGCTGCGCCGGCCACGCGATCTTCTTGTCGGCGACCATGATGGGGCCGGGCTTGAGCCGGTCGAGGCACTGCTCGATGATCTTCAGCGATTCCCGCATCTCGGCCACCCGAACCTCGTACCGGGCCCAGACGTCGGCGGTGGTCGATGTCGGCACGTCGAACTCGTACGTCTCGTAACCGCAGTACGGGATGGTCTTGCGCAGATCCCAGCCGAGCCCCGCCGAGCGGAGCACCGGTCCGGTCACGCCCAGCGCTACGCACGCCGTGACGTCAAGCACAGCGACACCCTTGGTGCGCTCGATCCAGATTGGCTGACCGCTGAGCAGCGCCTCGTACTCCTTGAGTTTCTTCGGCATCAACGCGAGGAACTCGCGGATCTTCGTGATCGCCTCGGGTGGCACGTCCTGGGCCACACCGCCGGGACGGACGTACGCCATGTTCATCCGCAGCCCGGTGATCATTTCGAAGATCTCCAGGATGTACTCCCGCTCCCGGAAGCCGTACAGCATCATCGAAATCGCGCCGAGTTCGAGTCCGGTCGTGCCGAGCCACACCAGGTGGGAAGAGATCCGGTTGAGCTCCATCATCAGGACCCGGATCGTGGTCGCCCGTTCCGTGATGTCGTCGGTGATGCCAAGCAGCTTCTCGACGGCGAGGCTGTACGCGGTCTCATTGAAGATCGGCGAGAGGTAGTCCATCCGGGTCACGAACGTAGACCCCTGCACCCACGTGCGGTATTCGAGGCTCTTCTCGATTCCCGTATGCAGGTAGCCCACCACGAGCCGGCACTCCATGACGGTCTCGCCCTCGAGCTCCAGGATCAGCCGGAGCACGCCGTGGGTCGACGGGTGTTGTGGTCCCATATTGACCACGATGCGTTCGTCGTGGAGCGGGTCGGTGCCGCCGACGACCGTGTCCCAGTCGCCACCCGTGACGGTGAAGACCTTGCCCTCACTCGTTTCCCGTTCGGTCGCGTACGTCATTACTGCTGAGCCCGCCTTTCGCTCGCGGCTGCAAAGGCGTTTGCTCGCGACTGAGCCTGCGCTTGCTCGCGATTGCGGGACTCGCTCCGCTCGTTCCTCACGCGCGCGGCCGAGTCACGCTTTGCTCGCTCCTCGCGCTCGCGGCTGAGTCTCGCAAGCTCGCTCCTCGCGCTCACTGGTATGACCTCCGCCTATCGGGAGGCGGGATCTCCGCCCCCTTGTACTCCACCGGGACCCCACCGAGCGGGTAATCCTTGCGCTGCGGGAAGCCTTCCCAGTCGTCCGGCATAAGGATGCGGGTCAGGTTCGGGTGACCCTCGAAGACGACCCCGAACATGTCGTAGGTCTCCCGTTCCTGCCAGTCCGCGGTGGGGTAGACGCTGGTGACGCTCGGCACGAAAGGGCTCTCCGCCGTGACCGCCACCTCAAGCCGTACCCGCCTGCGATAGGTCATCGACGTCAACTGGTAGACGACGTGCAGCCGCCCGTCGTCCGAGCCCAGATAGTCCACACCGGACACTGACGAGCAGAGCTCGAAGCGCAGCGCCTCGTCGTCGCGCATCGCCCGGCACACCTCGGCAATGCGCTCCGGGACAATGTGGAGGGTCAGCTCGTCACGGTCCACCACGACCCGCTCGATCGCGCCATCGAGGGCGGGGAATGCTTCCTCGAGCGCGTCGTAGACCTCGTCGAAGTAACCGCCGTACGGCCGGGGGGTGTCGGCGAGTACGGTCCGCCGCCGGACGAGGCCGCCGAACCCCGATGTGTCACCAGAACCCTGGATGCCGAACATGCCCCGCCCAGCCGGACTGGCCGGCGGCAGTTCGGCGGGCGCCCCACTTGTGGCGCCCGCGGGCGGCTGGCTGACCGGAACCGGACCTTCACTGGTTACCACCGCCCACCCCCTTGCAGGTGACGCCCATCGGCCATCCAGTTGGCGATCCGCAGTTGCTCCTCGCGCCCCTCACGGACGGCCTTCTCCCACTGCCGCCGGCGCTCCGGGTCCGAACGGTAGGACGACGGCATCGCGCCCGGTGCCACGACCGGCAGGTCGCCGCGTTCGCGTCGCTGCTCGAGCATCTTGCGACCGTTGGCCCCCAACGGTTCATGGAGGATCTTCTCGCGGAGCTTGAGGATGGCGTCGATCAGCATCTCGGGGCGGGGCGGGCAGCCGGGCAGGTACATGTCCACCGGAACGACGTGGTCGACGCCCTGGACGATCGCGTAGTTGTTGAACATGCCGCCACTGGACGCGCACACGCCCATCGACAGCACCCACTTCGGATCGGCCATCTGGTCGTAGATCTGGCGCAGCACCGGGGCCATCTTCTGGCTCACCCGACCGGCCACGATCATCAGATCCGCCTGACGGGGAGAGGCCCGGAAGACCTCCATGCCCCAGCGACCGAGGTCATAATGTGGCGCCCCGGCTGCCATCATCTCGATGGCACAGCACGCAAGGCCGAAGGTCGCGCCCCACGTGGATGACTTGCGCGCCCAGTTGATCACCCGCTCGACGCTGGTGAGCAGGATTCCGCTCGGGAGTTTCTCTTCCAGTCCCATGGCCTCAGTCCCAGTCCAGCCCGCCGCGCCGCCACACATATGCGTACGCGATAAGGACGGTGCCGATGAAGAGGATCATCTCGACGAAGCCGAACAGTCCGAGGGCGTTGAAGGTGACGGCCCACGGGTACAGGAAGATGATCTCAATGTCGAAGATGATGAAGAGCATCGCGGTCAGGTAGAAGCGGACCGGGAACCGCCCACCACCAATGGGCTCAGGTGAGGGCTCGATGCCGCACTCGTAGGCCTCGAGCTTGGCTCGGTTGGGGCGTTTCGGGCCGACCAGTTGGGAAACGCCGACGGAGCCGAGTGCGAACAACGCCGCCAGCGCGAACAGCGCGAGTATCGGTACGTACGCGGAGAGCGTCATGGTCGTGGCGCCTGCCTCGTCCTTCCAATCATGGGACCGGTAAGCCCCATTCACACTATTTCTTACGGTACGAGCGTCTTACCGTGGGTGGTCGCGTGGTGATCTCAAACGGCCGGCACCACCCGGGTCATTGCATTGATCAACCGATCCATGGCGTCGCCACCGTTGGGCTCGGTGAGGTTCGCGAGAAGCTTGAGCACGAACCGCATGAGCGTGGGGTGGGGCATGCCATGCTTGATCGCAAAGCGCATGATCTCAGGTCGACCGATGAGCTTCACGAACCACCCACCCAGCCGGTAGTACCCGCCGTAACGGGACGTCAGCTCGGCGGGGTAGTGCTGCAGTGTCCGTTCGCGCCGGTGCGGGTGCGCCTCCGCCACCGCCTGAACCACAACCTCGGCGGCGAGGGCGCCGGACTCCATCGCATACGCGATCCCCTCGCCGTTGAAGGGATTGACCATGCCACCGGAATCGCCGACCAGCATCACACCACGCGTGTAATGCGGCACCCGGTTGAACCCCATGGGCAAGGCCGCGCCAAGGATAGGGCCATCCGCGTTGGCCTCGTCGTTCATCCCCCAGTCGTCCGGTGTGCCCCCCATCCACTCAAGGAGCATCTCCCGGTAGTTCGTCTTGCCGAACTCGGCCGACGAGTTGAGCACGCCGAGTCCGACGTTGACCCGACCGTCGCCCATCCCGAAGATCCAGCCGTATCCCGGCAGGAGCTTGTCGGTGGCATCGCGGCCCCGCAGCTCGAGCCACGACTCGAGGTAGTCGTCGGCGTGCCGAGGGCTGCGGTAGTACCGCCGGACCGCCACTCCGATCGGCCGGTCGGTGCGCTTGGTGAGTCCCAATGCCAAGGGGAACCGGCCAGAGACGCCGTCGGCGGCAACGACGACGGGTGCGCGGAACGTGCGCGGTTCTTTGTCCGATCCCACGCTCGCCTCGACGCCGACCACCCGCCCCGTCCGCTCGTCCAGCAGCGGTCCGGAGACGTTCACACTGGTACGAAGGTCAGCTCCGGCGTCTTTCGCGGCGCCGGCGAGGAGCTGGTCGAAATCCATCCGCGTCCGGGTCAGGCCATAGTTCGGAAAGGCGGCCAGGTCCGGCCAGTCCAGCTCGAGCCGTACCCCGCCGCCGATGACCCGGAGCCCTCGATTGCGGACCCAGCCAGGCGCACCGGGATCGATGCCCATGCCGACGATCTGCTTGACCGCTCGGGGGGTCAGACCGTCGCCGCAGACCTTCTCGCGGGGAAACTCCGACTTCTCCAACAGGAGCACGCTGACGCCGTGACGGGCCAGGTGATAGGCGCACGCAGAGCCGCCGGGGCCGGCGCCCACGACGATCACGTCCGCGTCCATACCGGTCGTCCCCACGAGTCACCTCCCACTCGTTCCCGTGCCCCGAACTCCTTCGCGGCCGCTCGTGAAACTCTTCACAAGCGCAACGGGCTGAGTCTAGAACTGGGACAAGAACCACGCCTGTCTTAGGTTGACCTAACTCCGTCTGTCTTGGTGACCATCGCAATACGGTGGTGATCACTGCTGGCCGAACGTATCGGCAGCGCCACTCGTCGTCCGTTCGGCTGGCCGCGATCACTCAACGCGGGCCCACATTCCTTGCTCCGATCCGCGGTCACCGGAGCATCCGCCGCACGGAAGCCACGACGTACTCCGGCCGCTCGGTCAGGTCCCGCCACGTGAAGCGCAGCACCGTCCAGCCAGCGCCCACGAGTCGGTTTTGGCGTTCGCGGTCACGCTGAAACCGTGCCGGCGTGACATGGAAGGCCCAGCCGTCGACCTCGAGAATCAGAAGTCTGCCTTGGAAGAGCACGTCGGCAATCCCGATTAGTCCCTCGCCGTCGCGAACCTCCACATTCACTCGCCAACCGACGATGTCCGCCTTCCTCAACAGCCTTGTGAGCAGTCGCTCGGACGCCGCACGTTCGCCACCGCTCACAAGGCGAACCAACCGAACCAGCCGGGGTGCTCCAGGCCGGCCGACGCGCGCCTGGGCGCGCGAGATGAGCTCGTCGAGACTGAGCCATCCTTGCTGGAGGGCTCGATCGACTAACGTGACTGCCTGCTGCTCCGGCAGCAGCCGAAGGCAATCGACGACCGACGCGCCGAGGTTGGTGGCCGGAAGGCCTTGGTACAGAAAGACATCGCGCGGGTCAGGTGTCTCGTACAGCAGGCGGACGCCGGTCACCCGACTTCCCCCACGTCGGCCGACATAGAGGTGCGGCCGCTGGTCAGGAACGCTGATCTTCCATGTCCGGACGGCTGCTGGACCGGCAAGAATCGAACCCGGCACGCTCATCTGGGCTGCGCGGTCCAGAAGTGCGGGTGTGATCTTTAGCCCCGCCGCGGCGAGAGTGCTCCCGAGCACGAGCTGCCATTCGCCACCTCGGATGCGTCGCTGGATCTGGTAGCCGGAGTAGCCACACGATCGGGCCTGGGCCCGCGTAAAAAGTCCGAACTGCCTCCGGGCCAACCGAGCTAACCGCTGACGATCCACTCCGGGATCGTGACCGAGGTGGGTGACCTTACCTCCGGGTTATCCACAGGTGCTCCCCATCGCGAAACTCGGAGATCCCCACCAGCCGAACAAGTCCACAGTCTCACGCAGGAATTGTTCGGCCAGTCGCGATCACAACCGGTCGGACACTGGAGATCATGCGGCGCGGGTCGCACGGTGGACGGCCACGATGCCGCCCGTCAGGTTCTGCCATGCCACCGACGACCAACCCGTGCCGCCGATGACGGCGGCGAGTTCCTCCTGCGCGGGCCAGGCGCGGATCGACTCGGCAAGGTAGACGTATGCGTCCGCGTTGGACGACACCCGCCGGGCCACCGTCGGCAGTGCGCGCATGAGGTACCCCAGGTAAGCCCGCCGTAACAACCGGTTCACCGGCGCGCTGAACTCACACACCACCAGCCGTCCGCCCGGCCGGGTGACCCGGGCCATCTCTCGTAGACCGCCGGCGGTGTCGACGAGGTTGCGCAGTCCAAATGAGATGGTCACCGCGTCGAACGTGGCGTCGGCGAACGGCAGCGCCAGAGCATCGCCGGCCAGCAACGGTACGTCCGGCCGTACCCGATGGCCGACCTCGAGCATGCCGAGCGACAGATCCGCACCCACGACGAGCGCGCCCGACCGCCCAAGCTCCTCAGTGGACACTCCAGTCCCGGCCGCCAGATCGAGACAGCGTTCGCCCCGCGACAGGCCCAGCGCCAGACGGGTCGAGCGGCGCCACGACCGGTCCCGGCCCATCGACAGGATCGTATTGGTGCGGTCGTACCGCTTTGCCACGCCGTCGAACATCGCCGCCACCTCCTGTGGCTGCTTGTCCAGCGACGCGCGGCTCATGCCGGCGAGAGTGCGATCGACGACACGTGCGAGCGCACGCGGTCGTCGGTCGGGTCATCCTCCGGTGTGTGATGCACCTTCAGGTGTCGGTAGAGGGTGTCGCGCTGGGCCGGAATCCGCCCAGCCGAGCGGATCAGCCAGATCAGTTCGTGCAGGTTTGAGCGATGCCGCGCCCCGGCCGAGGAGATGACATTCTCCTCCAGCATGATCGAGCCGAGGTCGTTCACTCCCATGTGGAGGGACACTTGCCCGACGTCCTTCCCGGTGGTGAGCCAGGACGACTGCAGGTGGTTGACGTTGTCGAAGAACAACCGAGCGACAGCGATCAGTCGGAGGTACTCAAGCGAGGTGGCCTGGGTGCGCCCCTTGAGGTGGTTGTTCTCCGGCTGGTAGGTCCACGGGATGAAAGCGCGGAATCCGCCGGTACGGTCCTGGACGTCGCGAATCATTCTTAGGTGCTCGATGCGCTCGACGTGGGTCTCGCCCGTGCCCATCATCATGGTCGCGGTCGACTCGACGCCGAGGCCGTGCGCGATCTCCATGACCTCGAGCCACCGTTCTCCGGACTCCTTCAGCGGCGCGATGGCCTGCCGCGGCCGCAGCGGCAGCATCTCCGCACCCGCGCCCGCGATGGAGTCCAGACCCGCCGCCTTGATCCGCCGTACCGCCTCCTCAATCGACACATTGGACACCCGAGCCATGTGCATGATCTCGCTCGGCCCGATCGAATGGATGACGAGTTGCGGGTAGGCCGCCTTCACTGTCGAAAACAGGTTCTCGTAGTACTCGACGCCGTAATCGGGGTGGTGTCCACCTTGGAGCATCACCTGAGTGGCGCCAAGGTCGACCGCCTCGGCGCACCGGCGCAGGATCTCGTCCATCGAGTGCGACCAGCCCTCGGCGTGTTTTGGCGCCCGGTAGAAGGCGCAGAACTTGCACGCCGTGACGCAGACGTTCGTGTAGTTGATGTTCCGGTCGATGAGATAGGTGACAATTCCATCCGGGTACCGCCGGCGACGCACGGCATCCGCCGCCTCGCCCAGCTGGTGCAGCGGCGCATCCGTGTAGAGGAGGAGCGCCTCCTCGGCCGAGATGCGACCGCCGTCCGCACCGCGCTGCAGGATGTCGTCAAAAGTCGTCACGACTCCGAGGGTACGTGCTGCCGGATCCGCTCGGCGGCGGTGTCACCCCGGCGACCCACCGGTACCTGGGTACCCACCGCCATGAGCCCGAGCATTGGCATGTTTGCGTAGATGGTCTCGTACCGTCCGGCCGACACCTGGTACGTCTCGTGCCAGACCCCGACGTCGCCGTCCTGTCCTACGCGCCGGTTGTAATCGCGCCACGCGGCGAGGTGCGGCAGCGACGAGTCACGAGCGAAGCGCTCGAGGTGCTCGAAGCTCCGCCAGTACTGCACCAGGAGCGGACCGTGCAGGCTGACCCACGACGTGTAGCCCAGTAGTCCCAACTGTTTCTCCGTCGACAGGACCCGGAGCATCGGTCCCATCGCGCGGGCGACCGGCAGCCATTTATGCAGCTTCCACGGCTTGTTGATGCGCATGCCGATCAAGAACACCACGAAGTCGCCGTCAAGCTCGGCAGTCATCCGACCCTTGATCACGTTTGCCATGCCAGTCTCCTCGATATGGATAGTAGCACTATCCGCTACGGATAGTGCTACTATCCATGATGACTCCGCCGAGCGCAAGGGAACGCCGAGGGGAAAGGAGCCGGCCGGAATGCGGATCGCAGAGCTGAGCCGACGCAGCGGGACCAGCATCCCCACCATCAAGTACTACTTGCGCGAAGGCCTGCTGCCGGCCGGCACGGCGACCGGCCGTAACCAGGCCGAGTACGGCGAGGAGCACCGGCACCGGCTCCGCCTGATCCGCGCGCTCATCGACGTGGGTGGCCTCTCCGTGGCGGCGGCCCGCGACGTACTGACGGCAGTCGATGCCCCGGACCTTGCCAGTCACTTCCTGCTCGGAGCGGCGCACTCGTCGTTGGTGCGGCCCCGGCGCCGAGATCCCGAGGACGAGTCCTGGCGCGCGGCCCGAGACGAGGTCGTCGCGCTGGTGCAGCGGCGCGGGTGGTACGTCGATGTGGACTGCCCCGACGTCTTCCATGCCGCGGACGCCGTGGCTGCCTTCCGGTCACTCGGCCAGGAGGACCTGCTCGGGACGATGGAAACGTACGCCGACGCGGCGGAAATGGTCGCTGCGCGGGAGGTCGAGACCGTTATCGCTCGTCGCGAACCCGGGCGCATGGTCGAGGGCGTCGTGACCGGCACCGTTCTGGGCGAGGCGATCCTGAACGCGTTCCGACGTATGGCTCAGCAGGACGCCTCCGCGCGGCGCCTCGTCGATCCCGAGGAACTACGGTCCACGTACGCTGCCGAGCATGGGTGACATGACCTACCGCCGGCTGGGCTCCTCCGGCCTCGCGGTCTCCGTCGTCGGAATCGGATGCAACAACTTCGGCCGCAGGATTGACCAGGACGCCGCGAAGGCGGTCGTGGATGCCGCTCTCGAGCGCGGGATCACCCTGTTCGACACCGCCGACGTGTACGGCGACCCCGCAGGCGCCTCCGAGGAGTATCTCGGTGCGGCGCTCAAGGCCAACGGCGCTCGCGGCGACGTGATCATTGCCACGAAGTTCGGCAGCCCTATGGGCGGGGTCAATGGTCCGGACTGGGATGCTCGCGGTTCACGCCGGTACATCACCAGGGCCGTGGAGAGTTCGCTGCGCCGGCTGGGCACCGACTACATAGACCTCTATCAACTCCACCAGCCGGACCGACACACGCCGATCGCCGAGACCCTGTCCGCATTGGACGATCTCGTCAGAGCCGGCAAGGTTCGCTACGTCGGTTCGTCCAACTTCGCGGCTTGGCAGGTCGCCGACGCGGCGTGGACCTCCCGGACGACCAATGTCACCCCGTTCATCAGCGCCCAGAACGAGTACTCGCTGCTGGAACGTGGCGTGGAGACCGAGCTCGTGCCGGCGTGCCTGGAGTACGGCGTGGGCATCCTGCCGTTCTTCCCGCTCGCCATGGGCCTGCTGACCGGTAAGCACCACCGCGACAGCATCCGGCCGGGGTCGCGCCTGTCGAACGACGGGTACGCCGACTACCTGGCTCAGGTGCCGTGGGACAACATCGACCGGCTCCGCGAGTACGCCCAGAAGCGCTCTCTGTCCATGTTGGACGTTGCCATCGGCGGTCTCGCCGCAAAGCCGGCCGTCGCTTCGGTGATCGCGGGTGCGAGCACGCCCGATCAGGTTCGGGCGAACGCCGCCGCGGTCGCGTGGGCGCCAACCGCCGACGACATAGCCGAACTGGACGCCATCACGAGTCGGGGATAGCGTCCGTCAATCCGGAGTGGAAAGCGGCGAGCAACTCGAGACTGCGGCTGGAGGTACCTTCCATATCTCTGATCAACCGTCCGTCCTCGACGAGTTCAGGCTCCACAATCGCCAGCAGCCGAGAAGCGGTCAGAACGTGACGCCGGTGACGGTCGGGGGCGTGGGTGTCGCCGATCCCCCGGATGGTTCCAGGGTGACGCCGACGCTGTCGGCGTTGCCGATCGCATTGACCAAGGCGGAGCCGGTCGTCTGTCCCTCGGCCATGACCCCGATCGACGACGGGCTTTTGCCCGCGATCAGCCACAGCTGGTAGACCTTCCCAGCCGGCGGCGTCGGCAGCCGGTCCATCATCACGACTCCGTCGTCGAGCCGGCGGGAAATGGCCACGGTCACCGTGCCCCCGCCCGCGACCGACACGGTGCGGAACTGGGCGTCCCCGGCCGCGATGATCTGCGACATCCGGATCTGCGCGTCCTGCAACTGCTGGGCCTGCTGCTGGGCGTCGCCGAGGCGGTTCTCTTCGATGACCCAGACGGTGCCGATGCCACCGAGAGCGACAACACCGGCGGCGACCGCGGCCGCCGTCCACCGTCGCCACAGCCGGACGTCATGGTGCGCGGCCCGCTGCGCGTGCCCGGGCGTGACCTGGCGGGTCTGGCTCGCCTGGGCGAACACGGCATCGCGCAGGCGAGCCGGCGGCGCCTCCCAGGCCGCGACACTGAGTCGGGACGCGGTCTCGCTCAGCTCGGCGACCTCGGCTGCACACGCCTCGCACTCGGCGACATGACGGGCGAACGAGGCTCGTTCGATCTCGGTGAGGGAGTCCAACGCATACGCGCCGGCCAAGGCGTGAATCTCGGTTGGCTGGTTCATGCCACTCTCACCTCCCCGGCCCTGTGGCCAGGCCGACCTCGACACCGAGGCAGTCCCGCATCCGGATGAGCCCGTCGCGCATTCGCGACTTGATCGTCGGTAACGCCGCGTCGAGCTTTTCCGCCACCTCGCGATAGGTGAATCCGTCGTAGTAGGCGAGCGTTATCGCCTCCCGCTGCAGTTCGGTGAGGCCCTCGAGGCACCGGCGCACCTGCTGCAACTCCAGGCTCGACGTGACCGCTTCCACCACGTCGTCATAGGGCGTATCGACGCTGGCGGCGGCGACCCGACGCTCACGGTCGGCGCCGGCCTGGGCTGCCCGCACTCGGTCTACCGCGCGGCGGTGAGTGATCGTCAGCACCCACGACGTCGCGGAACCCTTCGCGGCGTCGAAGCGAGTCGCCGTACGCCAGACCTCGACCAAGGCCTCCTGCGCCACCTCTTCGGCCTGTGCCGGGTCCCGCACGACGCGTCGGGCGAGTCCGAACACTCGCGGCGCCAGCAGGTCATACAGCGCCCGGAACGCCTGCTCATCGCCGCGCGCCACCTGCCGGAGCAGCTCGTCCGGACCCGGCGCACTGCGCTCGACCGGCGACACCCGCGCGGTCTGCCTTTCCCGCCACGCAGACTCGCCGCCGCGGCCGGATCGTGCGTTCACCGCCGCTCCCCTCAAGCGCCCGAATGCAGGGACAACCTCACGCGAGTACTTCGGACCGGCCAGCCACCCGGATGGGTGCCATCTTAGGCGTCGTAATCGACGACCAGGTGGTCAGTGACTGGGCTCGACTGGCAGGTCAGGATGTAACCGGCGGCGACCTCGTCCGGCTCGAGCGCGTAGTTGTGCGCCATCACCACCTGGCCCTCGACGAGCCGGGCCCGGCAGGTGGAGCAGACGCCGCCCTTACACGCGTACGGCAGCTCGCTGCGTACCCGCAGCGCGGCATCCAGCACGCGCTCGTCGCCCGCCATGGCCACCGTCGACTCCCGGCCGTCGAGGATGAGGGTCACGGTGGCCCCGGCCGGTGCGGGCTCGTCGGCGGCCCTCGGCGGTGGCGCCGGCTCACCCTCCACATGGAACAGCTCTGTGTGTACGGATCGAGCTGGCACGCCGAGGTCGGCCAACACGGACTGGGCGTCGACGACCATGCCGTATGGTCCGCACAGGAACCATTCGTCCACACTGGACGGATCAACCAGCCCGCTGGTGAGGATCGCCCGCAGACGGTCGCCATCGATCCGGCCCGACAGCAACGCCGACGCCCGAGGCTCGCGGGAAAGCACGTGCACCAGATGCAACCGCTGCGGATCACGGTCCTTCAAATCGGCCAGCTCGTCGGCAAACATCACCGTGGCCGCGCGTCGGTTGCCGTACACAAGGGTGAATTGACTCGCTGGCTCCGTCTCGAGGGCCGAAGCGACCAGGGAGAGCACCGGCGTGATCCCGGACCCGGCCACGATGGCTGCATAGTGCCGCGTGCGCTCCGGAGCAAGATCGGTGGTGAAGTGGCCCAGGGGCGGCAGGACCTCCATCGTGTCCCCCGGTCGCAGATCCCGCGTCGCAAAACGCGAGAAGAGCCCGTCGGCAATCTCGCGCACTCCGATTCGGATCAGCCCCGCCGCCTCGGCCAGGGACGGCGCGGAGCAGATGGAGTACGACCGACGGATGTCGACCCCGTCCACGACCCGACGTACGGTGAGGTGTTGTCCGGGCCGGAACCGGTACGCCTCACGTAGCGGCGGCGGGATCGCGAACGTGACGGCCACGGAATCGTCGGTCAATGCTTGAACCGCCGCCACCGTGAGGGGGTGGAACCTCGCCCGTGGTCTGCGCGTGACAACCGTGGCCGCGGTCACAGTGGCTTCACCCGGTCGAACGGCTCGCCGCAGGTCCGGCAGCGCCAGAGCGCCTTGCACGCGGTCGACCCGAATCGGGACAGCTCCTCAGTGTCGAGCGAGGTGCACCGGGGACACGCCACGCTGAGCTGGAGGGCGACGATGCTCGGTCGCGTCGTGCTCGGGGGAGCGATGCCGGCCGCGGCCAGCTTCCGGCGCCCCGACTCGCTGATCATCTCGGTCGTCCAGGGTGGACGGAGCACGGTACGGACCTCGACGTCCGGATACCCCGCGGCGCCGAGGGCCCGGGTGATGTCGGCCCGGATCATGTCCATCGCCGGGCAACCCGTATACGTCGGGGTGATCGTCACGATCACACGCCCCGTCGCGTCGTCGGTTTCGACGGAGCGCAGGATGCCGAGCTCGTCGATGGTGACCGCGCGAAGCTCCGGGTCGACGACGGCGGCCGCAGCCTCTCGCGCGCTCACCATGACGCCCCGGGATGGGCGCGATGCAGCACCTGCATCTCGGCGAGTAGATACGACAGATGCTCTGTGTGCCGCCCCGAACGGCCGCCACTGGGACGCCAACCGTCGACAGGCACGGACAGGGTCGCCTGGTTCAGGACCCCAGTGACCATGTCTGTCCATTGTGGTTGGAGCGAGGACGGCAGCGGACCCACGTTCGCATCCTCGAGGGACCGGGCCAACGGATCATCCTCGAACAGCTCATGGGTGTACGGCCAGATGTCGTCCACGGCGGCCTGCAGGCGACGGTGCGACTCATCCGTACCGTCGCCCAGTCGGACCGTCCACTGTGCTGCATGGTCGACGTGATAGCGCGACTCCTTGCGCGCCTTCGCGGCGATGTCATGCAATGTCTCGCTGCTCGACGCCGCGAGCCACTCGTAGGTGAGCAGCTGGTACGTGCTCAACGCGAGCAGCTTGACCATGGTCACACCGAAGTCGCCTGGGGCGCCCGCGGCGGCGGCCGGCCCGGCATTGGGTAGTTCCGCCAACAGGCAGTTGCGGTATTGGTGGTCATCGCGCAGGAATGCGAGCTCGTCCTCGTCACCGACCACCGCCAACAACAAGCGGGCGGCACCGAGTTGGTCGAGCGCGATGTTCGACAGCGCGATGTCCTCCTCCATCTCCGGTGCCCGCGCGGACCACTCAGCCAGGCGCTGCGCGGCGATCAGGGCATCGTCGCCGAGGCGGAGGGCGTACTCCGCGATCAGATCAGGCACGGCGGTCATATGTGCTCGGCACCCTCGGGCACCGTGTAGAACGTGGGATGGCGGTACGGCTTGTCCGCGGCCGGGTCGAAAAAGGCGTCCTTCTCCTCAGGACTTGATGCGACGACCGAGGCGGTGGGCACGACCCAGATCGAGACGCCCTCCTCCCGCCGCGTGTACACATCGCGGGCGTTGTGCAGGGCGGTTGCGGCATCGGGAGCGTGCACGCTGCCGACATGGGTATGCGCCAGTCCTCGGCGGGGCCGCACAAATACCTCCCAGAGCGGCCAGCTGGTCATGCGGTAACAACTTCGAGAAGCTGTGCGTGTTTGGCGGCATACGCGAGCGCGGCATCCCGGACCCAGGCGCCGTCGCTGTGAGCGCGTCGCCGGTGGGCCATCCGTTGCCGGTTGCACGGTCCGTTGCCCTTGATGACCTCAATCAGCTCGTCGAAGTCGGGTTGCGTGTAGTCGTAGTTGCCGCGCTCGTCATTCCATCGCAGTTCGTTGTCGGGCAGCGTCAACCCGAGCACCTCGGCCTGGCCGACGCACATGTCGACGAACTTCTGCCGCAACTCGTCGTTCGTGAAGCGTTTGATTCCCCAGGCCATCGACTCCTCGGAGTGCGTCGACTCGAAGTCCGGCGGGCCGAACATGGCCAACGACGGGTACCACCATCGGTCGACGGCGTCCTGCGCCATCTCGTGCTGGGCCGGGGTGCCGTGGGCGAGGGTGTAGAGGATCTCGTACCCCTGCCGTTGGTGGAACGACTCCTCCTTGCAGATGCGGATCATCGCCCGGGCATACGGGCCGTACGAACAACGGCACAGCGGAACTTGGTTGACGATCGCGGCCCCATCGACGAGCCAGCCGATCGCGCCCATGTCGGCCCAGGTCAGCGTCGGGTAGTTGAAGATAGACGAATACTTCTGCCGACCGTCGAGCAGCATCGCCACAAGTTCGTCGCGGGATACCCCGAGGGTCTCGGCCGCGGCATAGAGGTAGAGCCCGTGGCCGGCCTCATCTTGGACCTTGGCAAGCAGGATCGCCTTGCGCTTGAGCGAGGGTGCCCGTGTGATCCAGTTGCCCTCGGGCTGCATGCCAATGATCTCGGAATGGGCATGCTGAGCGATCTGGCGGATCAAGGTGCGCCGGTACGCCTCCGGCATCCAATCGCGTGGTTCAATCTTCTGATCGGCCGCAATGACCTGCTGAAACTGCTCCGCGCCGTCGCTCGAAGTCCCCTCGAGTGAGCGCTCGGCGGCCGTGACCAGGGCATGTTCGGCGTCGGCGACCTGGTCCAGGAGGCTCTCCGGCGCGCCGAAATCGTTGCCGTACACTCGAGAATTGTTACATCCGTCTGCTGGCTGTGCAACACTCTGTAACACCAGCCGGCCTCGGCGTCGCCCTTGTCGAACCGGTACGATCAGCGAGTCCCGCCCGTCCGTCCCGACCGTGTCTAAGACCGTCACCGTATTTCCGACCGTCGAGGTGCTCCCCCCGCGAGGTACGACGTTGCCGTCAGACGACATCCGGTCCCCCGGACCGCCGCGCCGGCGAGGCCGCGCGCCGGGATCCCGGTCTGACAACCCCCCGCGGGTCGGTCCACCGCCAGCGATGCCACCACCGCCGCCCCGGCACCAGCCGCCGTACCAACAAAGACCGCAGTCGTTTCCGTCCGGTCCGGCGTACCCAGGCACTCCCCACGCGCTTCAGCGACCGACGTTTCCTGGTCCGGCCTACCAAACCGGGCCGCAGCCGCCCCCACCGCCTGGCGCTGACGACGCCACTCAGGTCTTCCACATGGACCTGACGCAGGCCGACCTCTCGCAGGTCGACACAGCTCGAATCGAGCGTTTCGGGCCACACGAGGCGTTTGGACCACCGCCCGACGAGGCCTCGCCGGAGTCACACGAATCTCACTTCTTGCTCAAGTTCCGGAGGATCCGTAGTCACGCGAAGAAGCGCCGCGTGCCCCGCTGGGCGGTATTCATCGTCATTCTCGGCGTCGCCGTAGTTGGGGCGGGCCTGCGGTTCGTGCCCGGTTCGCCGTTCGTGGCCAAACCGGACCCGCTCGAGGCGACGATGCCCTTCCGGTTCGCGCAGATCACACCCGAAAGCCTCGGTACGGAGGGATTCCTCAGCTGGGCGTATCTGGATCGACGAGACGGAACCATCGTCGGATCGGACAACATGGCCGCCACGAGCGACACGGGCTCCATGATCAAGGCGTGGATCGCAGCGGACTACCTGCGAAGGGCAGCCGAGCAAGGGCTAAACCCGCCGGACAGCGACCTCAGCGACGTCGAGTCGATGATCCGCGACAACGACGAGGCGGCGACCGAGCGGGTGGTGGGGAAGGTCGATGGAGCGACCGAGTCGATTGGTCGCCTGGTCACCATGTGCCAACTCAGCGAGACGAAGGCGGTCGCCAGCTCGTGGCGCGATACCGCCATCTCCGCTCGGGACGCCGTTCGCATGGGCGGCTGCCTCGCCGATGGTCGGGCCGCCGGGGCGCAGTGGACGCCGATCGTCCTCGACGCGATGCGGCAGGTTCGAGGCGAAGGCGATTTCGGCATCCGTAAGGCGTTCCCGTCCGGGCAGCAACCGACGATCGCGATCGCGAACGGTTGGCTGCTCAGTGCGCAGGACGGCGCCTGGCACGCGAACTGCCTCGCCGTCAACGACAACTGGGTGCTCGCCGTGCTCCAGCGCTACCCGTCGCACGGTGACAAGGACATCGACCTGGCCCACCTCGACGCCGTCTGTCAGGACGTCGTTCACAAGCTCACAGTGTCGTCATAGGTCGCTACGCTCACGATGATTCCCGTGCCGATCTTGGGAACATGTACGCGTGCGGAGATCTAGACACGCGTATTCGGCCAAGGTCGCCGAGGTGGGACGGGTCAACCGGCGGGTTCGTTTGCGCGTACAACAGTTCGGGTATCGTAAATATCGGCCGACATGCGATGGCGGGAACTGTTGGCCGGCGCTAGGGTCAACATCCGTAACCAGGTCGACTCGTATGGACTCGTGACGTGGCAGCCTCGCACCTCCGCGGTAGCGCGCTGAGCCGCGTGTCCTTCGTCGTCGCGTGCATCGCGGGCGTCGCCGGTGTCCTCGTGGCCGCGGCCGTCGGCGGCGCGCGCGTGCAGCACTACCCCGTCGCGTCGTGGCATGCGCCCACGCCGGAATCGACTGACGCCGCGGACGCGGACGTGGAATCGACAGACCCACCAACGGCCGTGGCCCGGCCGGCGCCGACGGTCAAGGTCTCGGTGGATGGCAAGTTCTCCTGGGCTTACCTCGATCGAACCACAGGCACCGTGTTCAGCTCCGAGAACGCTGCCACCACGTCCTACACCGAGTCGATGGTCAAGGCGTGGCTCGCCGCGGACAGCCTGTCTCGCTCCGCCGCAGCGGGGCGGCAACCGAACCTCAACCTGATCGTGCCGATGATTCTGGACAGCGACGACAACGCGGCCGAGACAATCTATTTGAACAACGGTGCCGACGCGACCATCCGCCGGATGATCCAGACCTGTCATCTCGTCAACACGACGATCCACTCAGCTTGGTGGAGCCTGACGATGATGTCCGCGCGCGACGCGGTCCAGTTGGGTCGGTGCATCGCCGACGGTATGGCGGCTGGTCCACAGTGGACTAACTGGCTGCTCGACGAGATGCGCCAGGTGCGTGGCGAGGGCCGGTTCGGCATCATCGACGGTGTCAATTCGGCAACGGCTGCCACGCTGGCCATCAAGAACGGCTGGACCCTGCATGTCGACGATGGCAAGTGGCACGTCAACTGTCTGGCAATCGACAGCGACTGGGTGCTCGCCGTGATGCTGACCTACCCAGGTGGGCGCGGCCTTTCATACGGCGCATCAGTGTGTGCCACCGTCGCCAAACAAGTCCTCGGCCCGAAGCAGGTCCTGGTCCCGCCGGGCGGCTGACCGAGACTCTCGCTGCTTGGTGCGCGACCGCACGGTAGCGGCGTCAACATTCGGTGCTATCCATCCGTGTTGACGAACCGGGGCCCATCCTCGGATAGCGGCGGTACGGCTCCAACCGCAGACGCTCGGCGGGCGAACTCGCGCAGGCCAGCGATTTGGCGCTCGCCCAGGGAGAAGTCGAGCGCACGGAAGTAATCGGCGAGGTCATCGGCGGTGAACGGCTCCCAACGCGCGGCGGCCGCCGCCACGGTGTCGAGTTCGGCGAGGCACAACTCGCGCGAGGTGAGAAACGCCTCGTGAACCTCCTTGACGACGCCGGGGTGGGCTACTGCAAAGTCGCTGCGAACGGCCCAGACGGCGAAGACCATCGGGAATCCGGTCCAGTCGCGCCAGGCCTCGCCGAGATCGGTCACGATCAACCCGCGGCGCGGGGCCTCCAACCGCGCCCGCAACGCCGCATCGCCAATGAGTACGGCGGCGTCAGCCTCAAGCAGCATCTCGGTCAGATCGGGTGGGCAGCGGAAGTATCGCGGCTGGACACCGTGCCGGTCCTGTAGCAGCCGCCGGGCGAGCAGAACCCCGGTTCGCGAGGTCGAGCCGAGCGCGACCCGGCGACCGTCAAGCTGATCGAGCGGCATCGTGGAGACGATGTTGACCGAATGCACCGGGCCGTCACTGCCGACCGCGAGATCCGGCAACAAAAGCAAATCATGGGCGTGCCGCAGGTACTCGACCACCGATATCGGACCGACGTCCAGGTCGCCGGCGACCAAGGCGTCGTTGAGCCGGTCCGGGGTGTCCTTGTGCAGGTCGACGCCGAGCAGCGCACCGGAGCGCATCAGCCCCCAGTAGAGCGGCAGACAGTTCAGGAACTGGATGTGCCCGACTCGTGGTCGTCGCCACCTCTCTGGGGTGCTCATGCCCTGGACGGTAGCCGACGGGTGCCCGTCCGGCGGCGGGTAACTCGGTGGTCGCCCGGACGTGAGCGCGCGTACAGTTGTGCGGCCGTGCCCGCAGAGGCGTGCACGAGGGCACAGCCGGCACCGCGTGAACGCGGAGCGCCGGGCGGCCAGGTACTCCGATCAAGTCCCACCGGAGGGTGCCGAATGACCCTGCCCACGTCCGTCCCCACGTCCAACGACCTCGATGCCGAGATCTCGGCCGAACGCTCTCATCTCGCCGACTCCCGGGCGGCCCTGCGCCGGATGCGAGAGCGCGCGCAACACCTCTTCTCAACCGGCGACACCGTCGCCGGCGACGGGTACAGTGCCGAGACCCTTGGGCGCACCTTGGCGCGGCGGGTCGCCGAGCTGGCCGACGATCCCAACACTCCGCTCTTCTTCGGGCGCTTGACGTTCTCGGACGCGGACACCGAACACAGTGGACACCGCTACCACATCGGACGGCGGCACGTGACCGACGACGCCGGCGACCCCATGGTGCTGGATTGGCGGGCACCCGTGTCCCGAGCGTTCTACCAGGCCAGCGCGAAGCAGCCCCAGGGCGTCGCGGTCCGGCGACGGTTCGGTTTTCAGGCCGGAGCACTCACCAGCTTCGAGGACGAACACCTCGAGCGGGGCGAGGAACTCGGCACGACGTCACGGATCCTGACGACCGAGATCGAACGTCCCCGGGTTGGCCCGATGCGTGACATCGTCGCCACGATTCAGCCCGATCAGGACTTCTTGGTACGGGCGGAACTGGACGAGACGATCTGTGTTCAAGGCGCGCCGGGAACTGGCAAGACGGCGGTTGGACTGCACCGCGCGGCGTACCTGCTCTACCTGCACCGGGAACGACTGCGGCGCTCCGGCATTCTCGTGGTGGGACCGAACCGGGCCTTCCTCCACTACATCTCGGCGGTGTTGCCAGCGCTCGGCGAGGTCGAGGTCGAGCAGGTGCTGGTGGACGACCTGTTGACCCGGGTGCCGGTACGCGGCCAAGATTCGGTCGACGTCGCCGTGCTCAAACAGGACGCTCGGATCGCCACGGTGCTGGCGCGGACACTGCGGGCGTTGATCCGCCGACCCGCCGACGGGCTGGTGGTCTCCGACGGCGCCTGGCGCTGGCGGATCTCACCGGAAGCGCTGCGCCGGATCGTCGACGACGTACGGCGGGAGGAGCCACCTCACGCGACCGGTCGCGAGCGGGTACGGGCGCGAACGGTGGCCTTGCTGCAACGGCAGGCCGAGGCACGCCGCGGCGAGTCCCCGCCCGAAGCCTGGCTTCGCCGGATGGGACGTGACCCGCAAATACGGTCGTTCCTCGACCAGGTCTGGCCTGAGGTAACCGCCGAGCAGCTGGTCTTCTCGCTCCTGACCGACGAGTCAAGACTTGCGGAGGCCGCCGACGGTGTGCTCACCAGCGACGAGCAGGCGCAGCTCCTTTGGCAGCGTCCACCGAGGACGGTGAAGACGGCGAAGTGGTCCGCTGCGGATGCCCTACTGATCGACGAAGCGGCCGGCCTCATCGACCGGCTACCGAGCTATGGCCACATCGTTGTCGACGAGGCGCAGGACCTCTCGCCGATGCAGTGCCGCGCGATCGCCCGCCGCTGCGAACACGGCTCGCTCACCCTGCTCGGTGACCTGGCTCAGGCGACGTCGCCGTGGGCCTCGACCGACTGGCGAGACACGCTCATCCATCTCGGCAAGCCCGACGCCCGGGTGGTGCCGCTGACGGTCGGCTTCCGCGTGCCCGCGGCGGTGCTCGAGCTTGCCAACCAGTTGCTGCCGGCGCTGTCGGTTTCGGTGCCGGAAGCCGTTTCGCTACGTCGGGACGGCGCCCTCGATGTCCGCCGGGTGGATGACGTCGTGGAAGCCACGGTCGCCGAGGTCCGATCGGCCCTGGGTGTCGAGGGCTCGATCGCCGTGATCGCGGCGGATGTCTCAACCGACCGGCTCGCCGCCGCGCTGCGAGCCGATGGGGTCGCCATTGTCTCGCCAGCGCTGGATAGCGATGCGGACGGCCGTGTCACCGTGCTGCCGGCCAGCCTCGCGAAGGGCCTTGAGTACGACCACGTCATCGTCGTCGAGCCCGACGAGATCGTGCGGGGCGAGCCACGGGGGCTCAACCGGCTCTACGTGGTCCTGACCCGGGCGGTGTCGAGGCTTTCGGTGCTGCACACGTTGCCCCTCCCGCTGTAGTCACAGCACGCCCGCGATGATCGTGGCGGCCCGTCGCAGGGCTCGCTGGTCCATTTCGGACAGTCCTTGGAGCATCTGTGCTACCACCCGAACGCGGGCGGCTCGGCCGCGCTCCAGGAGCGCTCGACCCTTGGGCGTCGCCCGGACCAGCACGACTCGGCGGTCGGTCGTGGATCGTGTCCGTTCGACCAGTCCGACCATCTCGAGCCCGGTGACGGTCTTTGTGATGGCCGGCGCCGACACCTGCTCGGCCGCGGCCAACGCGCCGATCGCCATCGGCCCACCGAAGACCAGCACCGATAGCGCCGAGGCACGCGGGCCGTCGAGGTCCATGCTGGTGTCGGCCGTACGGGCGCGCCGCAGTAGCCGCAACGCGGCCGAATGCAGCGCGCTGGCGGTCTCGTGCCGGTCGTCGTCCGGCAGCCCGTGCGGCAACGAGGGGAGTTGACCGATGTTCTTCACCGTGGTTAACCTTTCGCCTAGGTGAAGGATATCGAAAGGCGGCGGCGATGGCACTGGGACCAGTTGGCCAGATCCACATCAGCGTGACCGACGTCGAGCGGTCAGTCGCCTTCTACCGTGACGTGCTCGGGATCCAGCACCTGTTCACGGTGCCCGGCCAGCCGATGGCGTTCTTCGCCAGCGGCGACGTGCGGCTCTACCTCGGCGTGCCGGAGTCGAAGGATTACACGAGCCGGTGCGTCCTGTACTTCATGGTCGCCGACATCGACGCCGAGGTGGCCCGACTGACGACGCTCGGCGTCGAGTTCCGCGACCAGCCGCACATCGTGCACCGCGACGGATCGACCGAGCTGTGGATGACAGGGCTCACCGATCCCGACGGTCACCACCTGATCCTCATGCAGGAGCGCCCTACCGCGACATAACCCGCTTGCCGCGATCTTAGGGAAATGCGCGTTGCTTGGTCTCTGCGTGCTGGAAATCTTTCCGCGGCCGATGGCGCACGAACAGTCACACGCCGCGATGGCGATCGCACAAAGACGTATTGATATGACCATGGATCTAATGCTCCAGTGGATGGCATCCTGCACCTCCTCATCCCCGGAATGGTTCAATGCACATCCGTGTGAGATCCACACTTACCGCGGCCGTCGTGGTCGCGGTTGTGCTCGGAACCGGCGGTCAGATCGTGCCGCAGACCACTCGGCTACGGGAATCGGTGCTGCTCTTCTCCGAGTACGCCGACTGTGTCTACCGGATCATCGGCAAGCAGGCGCAGTACTGCGGCGGCGGGGGCGGCGGCACAACCGTCTACTCCGACAACTTCGAGACCGCGACGGTTGGACGACGAACCGAACGGGACGGACACCGCCACGACGGGCGCCTGGGAGCGCGGCAACCCGGCGGACACCAACTCCTCGGGACCCAAGCAACTCGGCACGACGGTCAGCGGTAGCAACGACCTTGTGACCGGGGCAGCGGCCGGAGCCGCCGCGGGTGACTTCGACATCGACGGCGGAGCGACCAGTGTCCGCTCCCCGGCGATCACGTTGCCCTCGACCGGCACCCTGACGCTCACGTTCTTGCAGTACCTCGCCCACGGCAGCAACGCATCGTCGGCCGACTTCCTGCGCGTGAGCATCGTCCACAGTGGTGGTACCACGGTGGTCTTCACCCGCGCCGGAGCCGCCGTCGACCTCGACGGGGTATGGGCCGTCGGCACGGCGAACCTCACGCCGTACACCGGTCAGTCGGTTCGCATCCTCATCGAGGCCGCGGACGCCTCGACAGCGAGCCTGGTCGAGGCCGGGATCGACGACGTACTGATCACGCAGTCCTAACGTTTCAGGCGCAACTGGTCGGGGTGGCTCGCGGGCCACCCCGACTTGCTGTGCCCTTCGCGCGGCGGCTACCGTCAATTCGACTGATCCGCAGCGAAGCCGGTGAGATTCCGGCGCTGTCCCGCAACTGTGATGCCCCCTCGACCCGAGGTGGGACAAGCCAGGTCGCCTGCGGTTCGGCCGCGAACAGCGCTCTCGAGGAAGAGTGCCTCGCAGGCGGCGGCCACCGCTCATCCGGGCCCTGTCGGCGAAGCCCGAAACCCTCGACCGACAGGAGGACCGATGAGACGTACCATCAGCGCAATCGCGACAGCCATCGTCGCGCTCACCTTCGCCGCCGCGTGCGGCTCCACCTCGGACGGTGCCAACCCCACAAGTACCAGCGCGGCTTACCCAGTGACCGTGGGCTCCGTGACGCTCGACAAACAGCCGCAGAAGATCGTGTCGCTCGCTCCCAGTCTCACCGAGATGCTCTTCGCCATCGACGCCGGCGCACAGGTCGTGGCGGTCGATGAGTACTCCAACTTCCCGGCTAATGCGCCGAAGACGGACCTGTCAGGGTACAAGCCCAACGCCGAGGCGATCGCAAAGCACGCACCCGACCTCGTCGTGGTCTCGGATGACTCCGAGGGAATCGTTGCTCAGCTGAAGGCCCTGAATATCCCGACCTATGTGGGGCCGGCGGCGAACACATTGGACGACAGTTACAAGGAGGTCACCGAGCTCGGCGCGCTCACGGGGCATCCGACCGAGGCAGCCGCGCTGATCGGCTCGATGAAGACCGAGTTCGAGAAGCTCGTAAAGGACCTGCCGAAGCGGACCAAGCCACTCACCTACTACTACGAATTGGACAACACGTACTACTCGGTGACGTCGAAGACCTTCATCGGTGCGCTCTTCACGGCGGCGGGCCTGGTCAACATCGCCGATGCGGGTAACACGGACAACCCCTATCCCCAGCTGTCCGCGGAGACAATCTTGAAGGCCAACCCCGACCTGATCTTCCTGGCGGACACAAAGTGCTGTGGTCAGTCCGCGACCACGGTCGCGGCTCGGCCCGGCTGGGGCGGGCTGACCGCGGTCACCAAGAACGGTGTCGTCCCACTCGATGACGACATCGCCTCCCGGTGGGGCCCCCGCGTCGTCGATCTCCAACGGGCGATCGTCGACGCCGCGGCGAAGGCGCCGGTTGGCTGAGACGCGCGTAACGCGACCGCGACCCGCACGACTCACGGCGGGCTGGCTTGCCGCTGGGTTCGGCGCGGTCGCGGTCGCGGCCGTGCTCGGACTCGCGATCGGACCGGTCGCGTTAAACCCGCTCGGGGTCGCGGCCGAGGTTCTGAACTTCCTGCCCGGCGTCAGTATCCATAGTGGACTGACGCCGCAGGAGGCGGCCATCGTCACCCAGCTTCGGCTGCCCCGCGTGGTCCTGGGGTTGCTGGTGGGCTCGATGCTCGCCCTCGCCGGCGGCTGCTACCAAGGTGTGTTCCGCAACCCTCTGGCCGACCCGTACCTGCTCGGCGTAGCAGCGGGGGCGGGACTCGGCGCGACCGCGGCGGTCGCCGTCGGCGTCTCCACCAATATCGAGGGCGGGGCACGGGGAAGTGGGCTCGTGCCGCTGTTCGCCTTCGCTGGCGCCTTGCTCGGGGTCTTTCTGGCGTACGGTCTCGGCGCCGCAGGGGCCAAGGTGCGCACGCCCACGACGCTGCTGCTGGCGGGCGTGGCGGTCGTGGCCTTCCTGACCGCGATTCAGACGTACATCCTGCAGCGCAACGTGGAGACGATCCGCGAGGTCTACACCTTTATCCTCGGCAGCCTGGCCACGAGCGGCTGGTCGGAGGTACGGCTGGCACTCCCGTACGCCGCGGTCGCGGCAGTGGTGGTTTTGGCCCATCGGCGCGAGCTCGACGTCTTCTCGGTCGGTGACGAGGAAGCGGCGAGCCTTGGCCTGCATCCGCAGCGGTCCCGGCTTCTGCTGCTGATCGCAGCTTCGCTCGGCACCGCGGCCGCGGTCGCCGTGTCGGGTCTGATCGGCTTCGTCGGCATCATCGTGCCGCATCTGATTCGTCTCGTTGCCGGCACCAGCTACCGGCTGATCCTGCCGTTGTCGATGCTCTTCGGCGGCGCGTTCCTGGTCGTCTCCGACCTGCTGGCGCGCATCATCTTGCCGCCGACCGAGGTGCCGATCGGTGTCATCACCGCGTTCCTCGGCGCGCCGTTCTTCGTGCTGGTGCTCCGCACCGCCAAGCGGGTGGGGCTATGACGGTCGCCGTGTCCTCGCTGCGCGTCTCGCTCGGCGGGACGCCCATCCTGCATGGGGTCGACCTCACCGTCGATCCGGGCGAGTGGGTCACGGTCATCGGACCGAACGGGGCCGGCAAGTCAACGCTGCTGCGGGCCATCTGTGGCTTGCTTCCGTTCACCGGTGACGTGACGCTGGACAAGGTCTCGGTCCGACGGTTGGGTCGACGCGAGCTCGCGCGGTTGATCGCCTTCGTGCCGCAAACACCCACGATGCCGCCGGGAATGGCGGTGCTGGACTACGTGCTGCTCGGTCGGACCCCGTACATCCGACCCCTGGGGCGCGAGTCTGCTTCAGACGTCGCGGTGGTCGAGGGCGTGCTGGTCCGGCTGGACCTCGAGTCGTTGGCTGACCGTCCACTTGAGACGCTGTCGGGCGGGGAGCGTCAGCGCGCATTCCTCGCTCGGGCGCTGGCCCAAGGAGCGTCGGTGCTGCTGCTCGACGAGCCAACGTCGTCATTGGACATTGGACACCAGCAGGAGGTCCTGGATCTCGTCGACGAGCTCCGGTCCGACCGTCGGTTGACGGTGCTCGCGACGATGCATGACCTGTCCGTCGCCGGAGAGTACGCGGAACGGATGATCCTGCTGGCGCGCGGTCGCGTGGTCGCCACAGGCGCACCGAAAGAGGTGCTCACCGAGGCGCTGCTATCAGAGCACTATGGCGCCCGCGTACGGGTGGTCCCAGGGGAACACGGTCCCCTCATCGTGCCGGTACGCGCCGGCCATCGATCCTGAAGGGACTCATGGCTCGGTCGAACAATCCCCATCCTGTCGTCACGATCGTCGAGCGTCTGGCCCCGCGAGGGGCTGGGCGGGAACTCCTCGGCCGGGCCGGCCGATCGCCCGACGCCGCGCCAGCACCATGGCTGTGCCATAGGCGCAAATCTCACTCCACTGGCCGGCGATCGAGCGGTGGTCGAAGCGAAGCCCCACCACCGCGTTGGCCCCGAGCACCCGGGCTCGCTCGATCAGGTCGGCTACTGCCTCGTGCCGGGTGTGCACCAGCTCGTCGATGTGCGGTGCACCGCCGTCGAGGCTCTTCACGCCCTCGATGTAGGGGTTGTTGGGACGCACCGTGGCACCGACGACATCGCCGAGAATCGTCTCGATGCGGAAGCCAGGCGCATGATCGATTGTCAGCACCATCATGCCCAACGGTTTCCCGGGCTTCGATGCGTCGAAACCTCGGGAGCAGCCGGAGGCCCATCACTCGCGAACTCCGCGTGGTCGACCGGGGGGCTACTGCTCTAGTCTTTTTCGGCAATCCGCTGCGCGGGCCGCGATTCGCTCGACCAGTCGGGAGGGAAGTCTGCGTTGTGGGGATAGCACCTGAGGTTCACCCCATCGCCGAACGCCTTGGTCGTAGTACATCGCGGTCTTCGCCTGCGCGCCGGCGAGGCTGAAATGGCCGGTGTTGAAGACATGCCACGCAGCGGGATCGCTTCGAAGGACACGCAGCCGTTCGGCGATCTCGTCCTCGTTGAGCCATCGGACATCGCCGCCACCGCCGATGAGGGAATCCACCCGCTCCGGCCTGACGAACTGGGCGGCTCCCGCGCAGTCTTCTCCAACGTGGCGGAGCAAGGCGAACGGGTTGCTGGCCGAGACGTGATATGTCTGGGCCCACCGCTCGAGAACTCGCTCGTTGTCCGAAAGTAGGCCCCAGAGAAAGGCGCGGACCGACGTATCGCCATGCTCGAGCGCAGCCATCGGCATCGACAAGGACAACGGCGTGGCATTTCGTGTGTCCTGCCAGATCTGGTCGGAGGTGAACAGAACCCGGCCTGCGCCGTCCATGGTGACCGCGCCGGCACGGCGACCTCCGATCAGTACGACGAGCAGGCGATCGCTGTTCTCAACCACGACCCGACTCTCCAGCGCCGCCGGGTGTTCCTTGGATACGAAGGATGTCGTCGAGGTTGATGTCGTCGGGTCCGAGTTGGGCCGGCGATGCCTCGAGGGTTAGCTCGAGCGCGTGCAGCACCTTGAAGATGAGCCCGATCTCAGCCGTGGGTTTCGCCGCCTCCAGGTCCGACAACCAGCGTCGGCTCACGTGGGCCAAAATGGCCAGGTCGTTCTGGGTCATGCCAAGGCGCCGTCGCCGATCTCGCAAGTACAGCCCGAGGTCGCGGACGCGCACAGGCGGGAAATGTGAACGTACGTGCTCATACAGCTTTGAGGCCCGCAATTCCTTAGGCAGGACGTTCCTCGTTACTGCTGGGCGTCGACGGGCGCTCGTCATCGCCGGCCAGGGCAGAGCGCAGGCGCTCCTTTTCCTCCGAGCGCCGGCGACTGGCGTCAGACAGGTGCTCGGCAAGCTCCCCCCGCCACTGGCGCAGGAGGAAGTAGGACGCGATCGACGAGACGACGAGCGCGATCAGCAGCTTGAGCAGGTAGTCCATCCCCGCGGGCAGCGAGACCAACCCGACGCACACCGCGAAGATAAGGATTCGGGCGAGGGTGTATTTCAGTGCGGGATTCATGCCGACTCCATTCGATCGCCGGTGAGCCAGCGAATGCCGAGAAACCACAGTGGCGCGTACGCAAGCAGCGCCACGATCGCGCCGACACCACCGGAGACCATCGGTGGCAGGTCGCCGATCAGGCCGGCAGCGACCAGCCCCAGTCCGATGGCGGCCACCGCCGACACCAGCACGGCGAGATACCTCGCCTGGTGCGCGCGCCAGGCCCGGAAGTCATCGAAGAACAGCAGCCCGGGCAGGATCACTATGAGCCAGCCCGACGAATCGCCGAAGGACGAGCTTCCGAGTAGCGTGATCAACCCATCGATCGCGACCAGGCCGATCGCGTTCACCGCTGCGAGAAGGACGACGACGCCGACGAGTTCGGCCAAGCTCACCACGCGCCCATGGGCATCGCGCCGTGGGACTGCGGGAGTTGAGGGCGCGGTCATGACGGCCCGAGGGTACCTCGGCGGCGGATCGGTCAGGCCCAGACCTGCTGTGGTTCGGCCCGCCGCTCGCGCAACGTGGGCGGCGCGTCGTATTCGCGCACGATCTGATACCTGGTGTTGCGCTCGACCGGTCGGAATCCCGCGTCCCAAATGAGATCGAGCAGATCCTCCCGGTGCATGGTGGTCGGGGTTCCGTAGGAGTCCGCATCGTGGGTGATCTTGTATTCAACCACGGAACCGTCAAGGTCATCGACGCCGAAGTTGAGCGACAGCTGGGACAACGACACCCCGTGCATGACCCAGAAGCACTTCAGGTGCGGCACGTTGTCGAACATGAGCCGAGACACCGCGAACGTCTTGAGCGATTCGGCCGGGGCAGCCATCGTCGTACGAGCCTGCAGCCGGTTGCGAATCACACCGTCGGCGGAGTCGACGAAGTCGTGCTGGTAGCGAAGCGGAATGAAGACCGCGAAGCCACCGGTTTCGTCCTGCAGTTCTCGCAACCGGATGACGTGATCGACGCGGTGCCGGGGTTCCTCAATGTGTCCGTACAGCATTGTCGCCGGCGTCCGCAGTCCCTTGGCGTGAGCCAAACGGTGAATGCGCGACCAGTCTTCCCAATGGGTGGCGTGATCGACGATCTGCTCACGGATCTCCCAGTCGAAGATCTCCGCGCCGCCGCCAGTGAGTGAGTCAAGGCCAGCGTCGATGAGCTCGTCGAGAATCTCGTCGGCGGGCAGGCCCGAGATCTTCTCAAACCAGTGGATCTCGGTGGCGGTGAAGCATTTCAACGACACCCCCGGGAGCGCCGCCTTGAGCTCGCGCAACACCCGCGGGTAGTACTTCCACGGCAGCGTCGGGTGCAGCCCATTGACGATGTGCAACTCGGTGAGCTGCTCGCCTTCCATTTCCTTGGCCTTGGCGACGGCTTCCTCGACCCGCATCGTGTACGCCGTCTTCTCGCCGGGCTTGCGCTGGAAAGAGCAGTAGGCGCAGGAGGCGCTGCAAACATTGGTGAGGTTCAGATGCCGGTTGACGTTGAACATCACCCGGTCTCCGTTGAGCTCGGTCCGCTTGTGGTGGGCCAAGCGCCCGAGCCACGCGAGGTCGTCACACGCGTACAAGGCCTCCCCATCGGCCCTCTTCAGGCGTTGCCCGCCGTAGACCTTTTCCTCGATCTCACGCCGCCAGCCTGCGTCAGTCATGGCCCGAGCGTACGTCGCGCCCGCTCCCGCCCTGCTAGTGACCCGGGTACCCAGATGCGGGGTTTTCCCGAATTTTGCCCACCTGATTGGTTACGGGGGTCGACACCAATACCGGACATGGGGTACGACGAATACCAGTCGGGCAGGCTCGGGTCATACGGGAGGCGACGGGCCATCAACGACCGTACGGGAGGACATCGCCGATGATCGACGCCAAGCGCCGCAGCCGCTGGGTACGCCGGATCACGACGTCCACGCTCCTGCCCGTCGGCCTTGTTGTCAGCGCGGCCCATCCGGGCTACGCCGATCCGGCGACGGATCCCAAGGCGGACATGGCGCCCGCCCCCGGTGCGATGCCCGTCCCGAGCGCACCCCTCGTCTTCCCGCCGGCCAAGCCGCAGCCGGCCCGGCCGCCGGTCGATGTGGTCGGCCCGCTGGCTCAGCAGATCATCGCCGAGTCGGACACGACGCAGCGCCTCGGCGAGCACGCAAAGGCGCTACAAGACGAACTCGCAGAGGCCCATGCGACTACGGAGACCGCGCGTACTGGCTGGCAACAGGCAGCCGAGGCGGTGGCGGCCACCCAGTCGTTCGGTGACCAGGTCGGTGCCCCGTCGGATCCCGGCGCCGTCACGTCGACGGAGCCTTCGACGGAGCCTTCGACGTCACCAGCGAGCGCCGAACCGCCGTCACGGCGAGCTGACGCGCAACCGCCAACTCACGACGTCGATCCGACGGCGACCACGCGGGCCGACCTGGTGGACGCGGAGCGACTGGCCCGAACCGGCCTCGACGAGGCGATCGCGGTCGAGCAGGAGATCGCCGGCCGTTATGCCGTCGTCCTAGAGCAGTTCCAGCGGCATCAAGGCGCACTCACGACCCTGACCAGTCGCAACAACGACCAGCTCGCGGCCGCGGAGCGCGCCCGGGACGCGTACGAGGAGAGCCTCGCCGCAAGCCGCGACGTGGGCGCCAGCGTGAACGGCCTCCAGGCCGCGCCCGCAGCGCAGGCTGCGGTCGCCTTCGCGTTGAAGCAGCTCGGAAAGCCGTACGTCTGGGCAACTGAGGGCCCGGACACCTACGACTGCTCGGGCCTGGTGCTCGCGTCATATCTCTCGGTGGGCGTCCGAATGCCACGGGTGGCCAACAACCAGTACGGCGCGGGCCGGCCGGTGCTCGCCAGCCAGCTGCTACCGGGTGATCTCTTGTTCTTCAGCACGGACCCCCGTGACTGGCGCCAGATCCACCACGTGGCTATCTACATTGGACACGGCCAGATGGTGCACGCGCCGACGTTTGGTGATGTCGTGAAGGTATCGCCGATCTGGTGGAGCGAGTATTTCGGCGCGACCCGGATGGTTCCCGCGGTCCCGGTGCCGGGCGTTACGCCGAGCCCCACTCCGTCACCGACGCCGGCAATCTCGCCGTCGCCGTCGCCGTCGCCTTCGCCCTCGTTCACGCCTTCGCCAACCGAGCCCTCGCCGTCGCCGTCGGTGGAACCGTCACCGAGCCCATCGCCGAGTCCCTCGCCGCTGCCGACACCGACATCGACTGCACCGTCGTCGGCCCAGTCGACGTCGCAGTCCACGCCGAGTCCGACTCCGAGCCCCTCACCGAGTCCAACGTCGTCTCCGACGCCGGACCAGACACCGGCAGTGTCACCGACGTCGTCCGCCACGCAACAGCCCCGGCGCCGCTGGCGGTAGTAAGTCATGCTCCGCTCGCGGGACTAGATTCACCGACTGGCGCAAGGAAGCCGACGACACCGGCGTCGTAGGGTGTCCGCGTTGGCGCCGATATGGCACGGTGAACCCGACGCAGAACGCGGGCCGACGCGATCGGAGGGAAGCATGATCAACGGCACGGACGGGGCGGTCTGCGGCGTCTGTGGATCTTCGCTCAGTCCTGGGGCTGCGACGTGCGCCACGTGTGGCGCCGAGGTCAATGCGGCCGTGCCGACCGGTGCCAGCGCGCCGGAGGAGAAGACGAACGTGCTCAGGTCGCGCGGTGCCTCGAGCCCGGAGCCGACGCAAACCGTCGCTGAACCGAGTACGCGCTCTGTCGAGCCTCAAGCACCGGAGTCCCAGCCGGCGAAGGAGTGGACCGAGCCCCCAACGGTTGTTCCAACGACCGGCAGCGCCTGGCCCGGCCTCACCTCGGCCGGCCTGCCGACCCGCGTGCCCATAGAGGCCGCTGACGATGAGGAGTTCGATGAGGCGTTCCGGCGTTCCTGGGAGGCCGCGTCCACCAGCCCCACGCCACTGACGCGCCAACCTTTCACGCCGAGTTACTTGACCGATCCGCCTCGTGTTGGCGCGTCGCTGGCCGAGCTGACCAACCCGCCCGCGCCGCCCGAGCCGCCGGCGCCCGTCGAACCGCCGGCGCCGCACGGGCCCCCGGAGCCGAAGGAGCCGCCACAGCCGCCGGCCCCGGAGCCTGGTCCATCTCCGTTCCCGGCTCCGACGCCGGCGCCAACGCCGCCGGGTCCGGTTCCGCCGACACCGGTGCCGCCTGGCCCTCCGGTCCCGATCCCGCCGCCTGGCCCACCGGTGCCAACCCCGCCGCCGAGTCCGCCGGTCCCAACCCCGCCACCGAGCCCACCCGTACCCGCACCGCCGCCACCGTTCCCTCAGCCGCCCGGCCCAGTTCCGCCGCCGCCGGCCATCGTCCCCGGCCCGGTGATCAGCCCGAGCATCTATCAGGGCGGCAACTACGGCGAACTGCAGACGGAGGCGATAACCGGCTATGTGACGGGTACGGTCGCCACAGCGGGATTCGACCCGGCGGTGTCCGGATCGCTGTCCGGCCACATTCTCTCCCGAGGCTTCGAGCAGAGTCGCCGGCGCGAGCGCAAGCGACGGGTCCGGACCGCGTTGTGGGTCTCATTCGGGCTGTTGCTGTTCGCGGTTGCCATCATCGTCATCGTCGATATTCTTGCCGGTGACTTCATCAAATCGGTGTTCAAGACGTTCTCGGAGTTCGCCAGCTGACCGTCGATGGTGGCGGTCGTCACTGCAGGTCGCCGCCAAGGTCGTGACCGGGTATTGTGTGGAGGTTCGTGTTGACGGCGCGCCAACTCAGGTGCGCGCCTTCGGGCCTCTCCACCATGTGACGCCGGCGACCTCGCCGGGCTAGCGACGCCTTCGGAGACGCCCCTGTGGAGAGGCCGACCCCTAGCTATGACGCTGCTCGATGCCGCGCGCGAGTTTCCATCACTGTTTGAGACCCCTCGGTCCTCGTCCGACGAGGTTGACACCGGGCGCAATCCCGCCCCCGACTTTGCGTCGCTCGGCCTTCCGGCGGCGCTCGTTCGCGCCGTTCGGCAGGCCGGGATCACGACGCCGTTCCCGATCCAGGCGGCGACGATCCCCGACGCACTCGCGGGTCGGGACGTGCTGGGCCGCGGCCAGACCGGCTCTGGGAAGACCCTCGCTTTTGGACTGCCGGTGCTGACCCGGGTTGCGAACAGCGGCCGCAGCGCCCCGCGCCGCCCGAAGGCGCTGGTGCTGGTGCCGACGCGGGAACTCGCGATGCAGGTCAACGACGTACTCACGCCGCTGGCGCGCTCGCTCGGCCTGTTCACCAGCACCGCGTTCGGCGGCGCGCCGTACCACACGCAGATCGGCGCGCTGCAGCGCGGCGTGGACGTGCTCGTCGCCACGCCCGGCCGCCTCGGTGACCTCATCGAGCGCGGCGCCTGCTCGCTCGGATCGACCGAGATCACCGTGCTGGACGAGGCGGATCAGATGGCCGATCTCGGGTTCCTGCCCGAGGTGACCGCGCTGCTCGCGCAGACACCCACGGGAGCGCAGAGGCTACTGTTTTCGGCCACTTTGGACGGTGATGTCGACGCGCTGGTTCACCGCTTCCTCACCGACCCGGTCACTCATGAGCTGCAGCCTGCGGTGGCCACTGTGGACACCATGGACCACCACGCATTGCTGATCCCGGCGACCGGCAAGTTCGAGGTGCTCGCGTCGATCGCCAATCGGCCAGGCCGGACCATCATGTTCGTCAAGACCCAGCTCGCCGTCGACCGGCTCGTGTCGCAACTGGCCGACGTCGGCGTGCGAGCGGCCGCGCTGCACGGCGGCAAGACTCAGCGGGTGCGGACCCGGACACTCGCCGAGTTCCGCGAGGGCCGCGTCGGCACCCTGGTTGCGACGAACGTTGCGGCGCGGGGCATTCACGTCGACGGCGTGAGCCTCGTCGTGCACGTCGACCCGCCGGCCGATGCGAAGGACTACCTGCATCGGGCCGGCCGCACCGCCCGCGCCGGCGAGCAGGGGACCGTCGTGACGCTGGTACTGCCCCGGCAACGGCGCTCCACCTTCACGATGCTGGAGCGGGCCGGCGTGACCGCCGCCCGTACGGAGGTCACGGCCAACGCACCCGCACTCGCCGTGGTCACCGGAGCCCGGGAGCCTTCCGGCGTACCGGTCGCACGCGAGCCGGTGGCGCCGCCCCGGTCGCGCGACCGTCGCCCACGACACTCGAGGCCGCGCGAGGACCGGCCGCGTGTGGACCGGCCGCGCGAGGACCGGCCGCGCGAGGACCGGCGGCGTGTGGACCACCGTCGCGAGTCGCGGCACCGGGACGGACGCCGATTCGCACCCCGTTAGGGTCGGTCCTGTGGCGGGACTAGCGACGACGGCGTTGTTCTGGCGGCGACTCGACACGGCCGGTTGCGAGCAGGCACTGTGTACCGACCGCTCCGGCCTGCGGGCCAAGGGCACGATGCTCGCCGCGACCCCGGTGCCTTTCGCGTGCCGGTACGAGCTGTACACCGACGACACCTGGACGACCGCCCGGTGCGAGGTCACGGTCGAGGGCGCGGGCTTCCAGCGTGCGGTACGCCTGGAACGCGCGGCGGGTCGCTGGCGGGTGACCGCAACCGAGCAGGGCAACCTCGACGCCACGCTGCGCGCCGCCGGCCAGGACGCCGCTGAGCAGCCCGGCTGCGAAGAGCCGGACGCGCTACACGCGGCGCTCGATGTGGATCTCAGTTACTCCCCCATGACGAACACCTTGCCGATCCGCCGCCTCGGACTGCTCGACGGCACCGCGGGCGTGAGCCACACGATCGATGTCGCCTGGATCTTGTTGCCGGGTCTCGAGGTCCTCCACAGCAGCCAGACGTACACGGTGCTCGAGGGTCGTCGGGTTCGATTCACGAGTGGCGACTTCGCCGCCGAACTCGAACTGGACGACCACGGGTACGTGCGGCGCTACCCGGAACTGGCCGACCGCGCCTAAGTCCTGCGTGGACGGTCAGGACGGTGGCAGGGGATGCGGGCGGTGCTCCCACTTGGTCGAGAGCGCAATCGTGGTTCGGGTTGACGCGATTCCGGCGATGCGATTCAACCGGACGATGAGGCGCTCCAGCTCCGAGATCGTCGGCACGCGTACCTGGATCAGGAAGGACTCCGTCCCGGCCAGGAAGTAGCAGGACTCGATCTCGGGCAGCTCCGCCATTGCGGTCAGGATGTCGTCGATCTCGCTGTCGGCGGCCTGCACGATGCCGATGAACCCAGTCACCCCGAGACCGACGGCCTCCGGATCGAGATGGGCGCGGTATGCGCGGATGATCCCCGATGCCTCGAGCTTGCCGACCCGCTCGTGCACGGCCGGTCCGGAGAGCCCGATCTGTCGGGCGAGCTCGGCGTAGGAGAGCCGGCCGTTGGCGGTCAGTAGCTCCACGATGCGCCTGTCGATGGGATCCACGGGTCCCCTTCCCTGTCCTGCCGCTCAGCTTGCCGCACGGCCTGATCTCTCTCGACCCAGGCGGGTATTGTTCCGGAGAAGCCCCCAAGATAGGGTGAATCACCGTTTGTCGGACATGGCGCTACGACGGTGCTGTAATGGGCGTATCCCAGCGTAAGGCGCAACGCCCAGCTGGCTCGGGATCGCGACCCGTGCGACGCAAGGAGGGGTTGTGGACACTGGAGATCGTCTGTTGACGCCGGGCGAGGTGGCCGCACTGTTCCGCGTCGACCCTAAGACGGTCACTCGATGGGCGGCGGCGGGCCGGATCAGCAGCATCCGTACCCCTGGCGGACATCGCCGGTTCCGCGAGTCAGAGGTACGGGCGCTGCTCGAAGGCGAAGAGGGTCTGAGCACCGAGACTCCCCAGCACGCGCGCCGAAGCTGAGCACAAACGTCATCGACCCTTCCAGCGCGTGAACAGCGTGTGCGGCACGTCCAGCGCGTCGAGCACCTTCCCCGCTACGAAGTCGACCAGCTCCTCAGCGGTGGCCCGGGCACCGGCGGCGTAGAACGCGGGACTGGCCGGCAGGACCACGGCACCTGCGTCGTGCAGGGTCAGCAGGTGGTGCAGATGGCTGCGTGTGACCGGCGTTTCTCTGGGCACCAGCACGAGTCGGCGGCGCTCCTTGAGCGTCACCTCGGCGGCCCGTTGCAACAAGTCCTTCGATAGCCCGATCGCGATCCCGGCACAGGCCGCCGTACTGGCGGGAACCACGACCATGCCCCGAGCGGGGTACGAGCCGGAGCTCGGTCCCGCGGCCAGATCTCCGGCCGGCCAGTACAGCAGGTCGGCACCACTGAGGTCGACGCCGAGCCACGTGGCGAGGTCCTCCCGCCAATGCGCGTCACGGAACCCGATCCCCGTCTCGTCGAGGATCGTCAACCGAGCCGCCCGTGACACCACCAAATCCACCGCGCAGCCCGCATCGAGCAGCGCGCGCAGGACGGCGGCCGCGTACGGCGTCCCGGAGGCGCCGGAGACGCCGACCAACCACGGCGTGCGCATGCCCCGACGGTAGCCGTTGCTACGGCCGCAGACCCAGCCGAAGCACGAGGTCGGTCAACGCGAAGACGAACAGCGCGATGCCGACGAATCCATTAGCGGTAAAGAAGGCGCGGTTCACCCGCGACAGGTCGGTTGGACGGACGATCGCGTGCTCATAGACGAACGCGACGGCGGCGAGCCCCAGCCCGATCCACCACAGCCAGCCCAAGCCGACCAGTGCCCCGAACAACACGAAGAGCGCGAACGTCAAGACGTGCACGCCGATCGACAGTCGCAACGCGAAGGCCACGCCGTACCGGGCCGGCACGCTGCGCACGCCAATGGACCGGTCGATCTCGGCGTCCTGACAGGCATAGATGAGATCGAATCCACCGATCCAGAGCCCGACCGCGATCCCGAGCACCCAGGCCGGTCCGGAGCCGGCGAGCGTACCGGTGACCCCGAGCCAGGCGCCCACGGGACCAATCAGCTGCGCGACGGCGAGCACCGCGTGGGGCCAGTCGGTGACCCGCTTGGCATAGGGGTAGGCGGCCAGCGGCACCAGTGCCAGCGGGGCAAGCGTGAGACAGAGCGGGTTGAGCGCTGCGGCTGCGACGAGGAAGACGGCGAGCGCGACGGCGGCGCCGATCCACGCGGTCCGCACGGTCACCGTGCCAGTGACGAGTTCACGGTTGGCGGTCCGGGGGTTACGAGCGTCGATGCCGCGGTCGATGATGCGGTTGGCGGCCATGGCAAAGGTACGGGCGCCCACCATCGCCACAGTGATGAGCAGCAGCTTCAGCCAGTCGACCCGACCGTCGGCGCGGGTCATCGCCGTGAGCGCGGCGAGGTACGCGAAGGGCAGCGCGAAGACGGAATGCTCGATGGCCACCAGGCGCAGGAAGCTTCCCACCGGCGACGCGGCCGTGGCCGTCACAGCCCGTACTCCTTCCACCGGCGGTCGACCTTGGCCACGATATCGGCCGACATCACCGCGGGCTCCGGCCAGCCTCGGCTGTAGCCCTCGCTGGGCAGCTTGCGGGTCGCGTCGATGCCGGCCTTGCCGCCCCAGAACTGTTGGTACGACGCGTGGTCCAGATGATCGACGGGACCACTGGTGAGAAGCAGGTCATGCGCGTAGTCGACGTTGCCGAAGGCGCGGAAGGCCACCTCGTGATAGTCCGCCGGATCGCAGTCGTCGTCCACCACCACGATGAGCTTGGTGAGCGACAACAGATGGGCGCCCCAGATCGCATTCATCACCTTCTGCGCGTGCTTCGGGTAGCGCTTTTGGATCGAGACGATGAGGCAGTTGTGGAACACGCCGGGCTCTGGCATGGACATGTCCACAATGTCCGGTACCAGGAGCTTGATGAGCGGCAGGAAGATGCGCTCGGTCGCGTGGCCGATCGGCCCGTCCTCCTGCGGGGGCTTCGACGTGATGATCGAGTGGTAGATCGGGTCCTGTTGGGTCGTCATGCACTCGACGTGGAGGACCGGGAACGGCTCGATCGGAGTGTAGAAGCCGGTGTGGTCACCGAAGGGTCCCTCGGGCGCCCGCTCGCCCGGCTCGACATAGCCCTCCAGCACCACCAGCGCATGCGCTGGCACCTGCAACGGCACGCTGAGGCAGTCGACCATCTCGACCCGCTCGCCACGCAGGAATCCAGCGAACAGATATTCGTCGATGTCACCGGGAAGCGGCGCGGAGGCCGCGTAGCACACGACGGGGTCGGCCCCGAACGCGACCGCCACCGGAAGCCGTTGGCCGAGCCGCTCGGCGACGGCGTGGTGTGCGGTGGAATCCTTGTGGATCTGCCAGTGCATGCCGAGCGTGTTGCGGGAGTGCTGCTGCAACCGGTAGAGGCCAAGGTTGCGCTTACCGGTCTCCGGGTGGCGGGTGTGCGTCAGGCCGTAGTTGTGGAAGATGCCCCCGTCATCCGGCCATGTCTGAAGCCCCGGCAGGCGGTCAAGGTCGACGTCCGCGCCCCGGTAGACGATTTCCTGGCATGGTGCGGTGCGGACCTTCTTCGGGGGTACCGACTTGAGCTGCAGCAGCTTGCCGATGCCCTCGCGGATCCCGGACCAACCGACGGGCAACTCGGGCCGTACCAGCTCGCCAATCCGAGCGCCGATCTCGTCCACATCGGACACCCCCAAAGCCATCGCCATCCGTCGGTGCGTGCCGAAGAGGTTGATGGCGACTGGCATCGCGCCTCGCGTCGGCTGTTCGAACAGCAGCGCCGGACCTTTCGTCCGTACCGTGCGCGTCACGATCTCGCTGATCTCCAGCGTCGGATCCACCCGGGCCCGGACCCGGTGCAGCTCACCCTCGGCGGTCAAGGCTTGTAGGAACTCGCGCAGGTCCTGAAAGGGGAACTTCGGCGTCGCCACGTGATCAGTGTGCCAATACGCGTTTGTCCCCGCGCGGCGGCTCCCGGCGAGTCGCCGGGTCGGCTGGCATGTGTCTCGTCAAGCCCACAACCACCAGGGTGTAGTTACTCTCCTGCGGGTGTTGAGTGGTGAAGACATACCGACCGGACGCGACCGTCACTAGTCGACTCCGGCGTACGAATGCAGGCCGACCGCCACGAAATTGATCACGTAAAGGTTGATCAGCATGGTCCCCCACGCCGCGACCGCGAACCATGTCGCCGTGGTCTTCTTCACGCTCGGAGTCGCCCGGGCGTGCAGGTAGGCGGCGTAGGCGACCCAGGAGATGAACGACCAGGTCTCCTTCGGGTCCCAGCCCCAGTAGCGGCCCCAGGCCGCCTCGGCCCAGATCGCGCCGCAGATCACGGCGAGCGTCCAGATCGGGAACGCGAACGTGTGCAGCCGAAATGTCAACCGCTCGAGCGTCTCCGCCGGGGGCAGATTGCGCCCGATCGGATAGGGGAATCGGCGCTTGCCCGCGTCGTAGCCCGCCCGGATCAGGAACAGGGCGGCCGGAATGAACCCGAGCAGCAGCAGCCCCGATGCGGTCGCGGCCGCCGTCACGTGGATCTTCAACCAGTACGAGTTGAGCGCCGGTACGAGCGGACCCGCCGGCGTCAACAGGACCAGCCCGGCGAATCCAAGAAGCACCGCGAGCGCCGCCGTCACGAACACACCGAGCGGGCGCAGCGCCGGCCGCGTCACGAGGAGCACCAGCCAGCCCACGGCGAAGATCGCGGTGAGCGTGACCACGAACTCGTACATGTTGCCCCACGGCACCCTGCCCGCGGCGAGCCCACGCGTCACGAGGACGCCAATGTGGACACCGAGCCCGACCACCGTGAGGGCGACCGCAATCGCGCCCGCCACTCCGGTACGGCCCGGGGACGACGCGGGCGATGCCGACGACACCGGTCCGGACTCTTCGATCACGGATGGGGCACCGACGGCGACGAGCTCCCCGGCGGCCGGCCACACGCGCCACGGCGCCGCGGGTGCCGAACGCGTACTCGACCAGGTAACCGGTCATAGCGGCGAGGTAGACGACGATCGCCACCTGCAGCAGCACGTCGGAAAGGTGCGCCATTAATGTCCCCTCTCGCCGGCCGCCACCTTGGCCGGTTGCGTCGGGTGCGGGTCGTCGCCCGCCAATTCCACCACGCCGGCGAACTCGTCGGCGAAGTCCGGATACTCGGTACGGGCGAGCCCGCCGAGCGTGATCACAGTACCTCCGCCCTCAGCGGGGTTGATTCTGGCCCACACCCGTCGACGCTTGCCCGACAGCGACACCATGAGCCCCAACAGCACCGCGACCGCCCCAAAGAGCACAATGCGCTCGCCCGGGTCGTGGCGGACCGTGAGAGTGACCCACTGCTTGGTACCAAGGAACTCCACTGTGGATCCATCCGGCAGGGTCCAACTCTGCCCGGGGCGCAGCGTCCTGGTGCCGACATCGGTCAGCTTCCCCAGCGCGATCTGTCGCGAGTCGAGGTCGTAGACCGACTGTGGCTGACCCGTTCCGAGACCGAGATCACCCTGGAACGCGGTCAGCGTCAGGGCCGGGTCGCGCTCGTCGGGGAATGTCGACCGGGCCTGGGACGGATCCGGATTCACGGTCGGCTGGTAGACGCCGGCGAGGCCGAGCTGACCCGTGGGGTCCTGTGGCTCGGACTGCCCCGGAGGGACGTTGGCGTACGGAAACTTAGCCACGCCCTCGCTGGTGAGCATGCCGTCTGTGGGTAGGAATGGCGCCGTGGTGGTGAATGCCTTCCCGTACCGATCCGTGTACCGGAGCACCGGCGCGTACCCGTGCCCGAGCAGGTAGACGTTCGCGCCCTCCAGCCGGAGTGGATCGTTGACTCGTAGCGTCCAGTCCTTGGGTGTGGGATCGGCCGGGCTCTCCACATAGGACACGTGCGCGGTGAACTGGGACGGCTGGCCGTTGGCGAGATAGTCGGCCTTGAAGTCCTTCACGGTCACGCAGAACGGGGGTAGGTCTCCCGACTGGGCCCTGGCCCCGAGGCCGAATTCGTCGTACTGCTGCAACGTGTCGCAGAACTCGTCGCCGGCCACGACCAGCCGGTTGGCGTGCCAGCCGTACCAGGATCCCCAGGCCACTCCGACCAGCAGGGCCAGCAAGGCGAAGTGGAACAGCAGGTTGCCAGTCTCCTTGACGTAACCCTTCTCGGCCGAGACGGTGACCGTGCCGTCGGGCTGCTCACGCACGACGGTGCGCCAGCGCCGTCCCCGCCACGCCGAGGCCACCGCGGTTGCGGTCGGCACCGCGTCCATAGAGGAGTGGCGTTGGGCCGAATGCGGCAGTCGCTCCAGCTTGGACGGTGCCTCCGGCGGCTTGGCAATGATGTTCCCCGCGTGCTGGCGCAGTCGAGGCACCAAACAACCGAGCAGCGAGAGGAACAGGAGCAGGTAGATCGCGGAGAACCAGGGTGAGGCATAGACGTCGAATGCCCAGAGTCGGTCCAGCAGCGGTCCGAGCGAGGGGTGCGCGCGCAGGTACTTGTTGACGTTCTCGATGCTGACGTTGCGCTGCGGCCAGACTGAGCCCGGTACGGCCGCGACCGCCAGCACCAGCAACAGAATCAGCGCCGTCCGCATACTGGTGAGCCATCGCCAGAACGCACGGGCCGAGCTCATATGGACACCGACCCGGGGCCGATGGTTGCCATGAGCCAAATCAACAGCCGATCCCATAGGCCGGTGGCGAGGGCGAGCCCGACCAGGATCAGCATCCCGCCGCCGACGCGGGTGACCCAAATACTGTTGCGGCGCACCGCCTTGTGTAAGCCGATCAGTCGGCGGAAGCCGAGCCCGAAGGCGAGGAACGGCAGGCCGAGCCCGAGGCAATAGGCGACCGTGAGGGTCGCGGCGCGTGCGGCCGAGCCCTGGACGGTCGTGAGGGCGAGTACGGCGGCGAGCGTCGGCCCCAGACACGGCACCCACGAGACCGCGAACACGGCGCCGAGCACGGGCGCGCTCGCTACGCCGGCTGCCGGAAGCCGGTGCAGCCGCCACTCCCGCTGCAGTCCAGGTACCAATCCTAGGAACGCCAGGCCGAGCCCGATGATGAGCAGCCCCGCGACGAGTTCGATGGTGCGCTGGTTCCCGAGCAGTGTCCGGCCCACCGTTGCCGTGAAGATGCCCATGAGCGTGAAGACCGCGGTGAATCCGGCGATAAAGCCGAACACCCCCAACGCCAACCGACCGCGGGCGCCCGCGGTGGGCCGGTGCAACGCGTCGTCCAGGTCCGCGCCGGCGAGCCCCGTGACATACGAGAGGTATCCCGGCACGAGCGGAAGGATGCACGGCGAGAGGAAGCTCACCAACCCGGCGAGCGCAGCAACGCCGACCGCCAGCAGCAGCGGCCCGTTGCTGGCGATCCCCGCGAACGTCTCACCCATGGCCGGTCACGCCTTCTCCGACGCCAGCTCTGCCACGACCGGCTCGAGTTCGACCCGGACCACGGCCGCCCGTACCACGGCCGCGATCCGGCCCTGCCGGTCAAGGATGATCGTGGCCGGGATCGCGTTGGGCTGGACGGCAAAGCCGAGCGCCAGCTTCGATGCCGGGTCGAAGACGGACGGATATGTGGTGCTCAGCTCGGCGAAGCGCCGGGCATGGTCCGCCTCATCCTTGACGTTGATGCCGACGAACGTGACGCCGTTCGCCTTCTGGGCCTTATACGTAGCTTCGAGCTCGGGTGCCTCGGCGACGCAGGGTCCGCACCAGCTGGCCCAGAAATTGATGACGACGACGTCGCCGGTGTGCTGGCTCAGGTCGAACGTCCCGCTGCCGTCGAGCAGCTCCCCCTTGACCGCCGGTGCCGCCTGCCGCTGATCCGCGGCGAAGAGCTGGATGAGGTTGGTCGGCGGTGCTGTGTTGGCCGTACAGCCGCCCAGCCCGAGCGCCGCCGCCGCGATCAAGGCGATCCAGAGACGGAGATCGCGACGAGCCGAACGGATGCGCAGTGGCACTGAACCGTGGTTCGGCTGGCGGCGATCATGTGTGGACATCAGGCGCCCTTGGCGTTGCGGGCGGTGCGTGACAGGGCGACGAGGTGGGCGGCCGGCTCTCGGTAGCCGATGCCGACGAGAGTGGTGCCCTCGAAACGAAAACTCGTCAGGCTGGCGAGGCCGCATTGCCGCTTGCGGGGATCGTGCCAGAGCCGCTTGTGCTCGAGGCATCGACGCAGGGCCCAGATCGGCAACTGGTGCGAGACGCAAACCGCCTCGTGTCCCTCGGCCCGCGCGCGCACCGACTCCAGCGCGGCGCTCATCCGCGCGGCAATGGAGAGGTAGCTTTCGCCCCACGACGGTCCGAACGGGTCGCGCAGCGCCCACCAGTTGCGCGGGTCGCGCAGGGCCCCGTCACCGACGCCGACCCGCTTGCCTTCGAAGAAGTTCGAACTCTCGATCAGTCTCTCATCGACGTCGATCGGCACACCGAACTGGGCCGCGATGGGCTCGGCTGTCTGCAGGGCACGCTCGAGCGGGCTCGACACGACCACGGTGACGTCGTGGTTCACGAGGGCCTGCGCGGCCGCCTTCGCCATCTGTTCGCCGAGTTCGGACAGGCGGAAACCGGGCAGCCGGCCGTACAAGATCTTGGTCGGGTTGTCCACCTCGCCGTGGCGCAGCATGTGAACCACCGTGCTCGGCGCGCTCATGCCGTCCTCGCGTTCGCGGCGGCCACCGCGGCATGGGGCAGTGCGGACGCGACGATCTCGAGCGCGGCATCATCGATGGCAGCCGATACGAACCAGGCCTCGAACGACGACGGCGGCAAATAGACGCCGTGAGCCAGCATCTCGTGGAAGAACGCCGTGAACGCGCCAACGTCCTGCGTCTTCGCCGTGTCGTAGTCGACCACCGGCATATCGGTGAAGAAGACCGAGAACATGTTGCCCGCGGTCTGCACCCGGTGCGGTACGCCAACCGAGGTGAGCGCAGACGTCACCAGGTCGCCGATGACGGCGGCGGTCTTGTCCAGGCGCGCGTAAAGGTCATCCGTACACAACCGCAACGTCGCCAATCCGGCCGCGCACGCCAGCGGATTACCGGAGAGCGTGCCGGCCTGATACACCGGCCCGGCCGGGGCCAGCAGCGACATGAGCTCAGCCCGACCACCGAAGGCGGCCGCCGGCAGACCGCCCCCCATGACCTTCCCGTAGGTATAAAGGTCCGCCGGTACGGTCTCACCCAACGCCCGCGAGTACCCGGCCCACCCGCCGCGGGCGACCCGGAACCCCGTCATGACCTCGTCGAGGATCAGCAGTGAGCCGTGTCGGTGCGCGACATCGGCGAGGAACGCGTTGAAGCCCGGCGCCGGCGGCACCACGCCCATGTTGCCCGGAACGGCCTCGGTGACGATCGCGGCGATTTCGTCGCCGGTTGTGTCGAAGACTCGCTCCACGCCTTCGCGGGAGTTGTACGGCAGAACGATCGTCTCGCCCGCGGCGGCGGCCGTGACGCCCAGAGAGTCGGGCAGGCCGAGCGTGGCCACGCCCGAACCGGCGGCGGCAAGCAGTCCGTCGGCGTGTCCGTGGTAACAGCCCGCGAACTTGACGATCTTCGAACGCCCGGTAGCGCCCCGCGCCACCCGGATCGCGCTCATCGTGGCCTCGGTGCCGGAGTTGACCAGCCGGACCTGCTCGATGCCGGTCCGCTCGATGATCTCTCCGGCGAGCCGGACCTCGCCCGGCGTCGGGGCACCAAAGCTCGTACCCCGCGCCGCGGCCTCGACCACCGCCGCGACCACCGTCGGGTGCGCGTGCCCGAGGATGAGTGGACCCCACGATCCGACGAGGTCGACATAGCGCCGCTCGTCCACGTCGAAGAGGTACGGACCCTCGCCCCGGATCATGAATCTGGGCGTGCCACCGACCTGCCGGAAGGCTCGCACGGGCGAGTTGACCCCGCCCGGCATCAGCGCTCGGGCCCGGTCGAAGAGCGCCTGCGAGGCGGGCGCGTCAGCGGGGTATTTGTCTGTCACGGCACGGACATTCTGTCATCGTGGGCTCAGTCGGCGGCCGGGCCCCTGCCAGTAGCGTGGGCCGCATGACAGCTCAGGCCACGCCCGATGCTCCGCTCGCCAAGCGGGTACCGGCGCAGCGCACGCACCACGGCGACACCGTCGTCGATGAGTACGCGTGGCTGGCGGTGAAGGACGACCCGGAGACAGTGGCGTATCTCACCGCCGAAAACGGATACACCGAGGCGCGAACCGCGCACCTGGCTCCGCTGCGGGAGACAGTCTTCACCGAGATCAAGAACCGGACACAGGAGACCGACATCGCGCTACCCCAGCGCAAGGCCGGCTACTGGTACTACACCCGTACGGTCGAGGGCCAGCAGTACGGCGTCCATTGCCGGCGGCTCATAGCCGACGACGAGACCGTTCCGCCGATGAGCGAGGACGGCAGCCCGCTTCCCGGTGAAGAGGTCCTGCTCGACGTCAATGTCGAGGCGGGCGACTCGGAGTTCTTCGACCTCGGCACGTTCGACGTTTCGCCCGACGGGAAGCTCCTCGCCTACTCGGTGGATGTCAAGGGCGACGAACGGTTCACGCTGAAGGTGCGCGACCTGTCGACCGGGGAGAACCTGCCCGACGAGGTTGCCAACGTCTACCACGGATCGGCCTGGTCCCGCGACGGCGCGACCCTGTTCTACCTTCGGGTCAACGACGCCTGGCGGGCGTACCAGGTGTGGCGCCACACGCTCGGCGCCGCTTCCGATGCGGACACTCTGGTCTACGAAGAGCCCGACGAACGGTTCTCGGTGGGTGTGGGCCTGACCCGGTCCGAGGAGTACCTCGTCATCGAGGTGCACAGCATGGTCACCAGCGAGGCGTACGTGATTCCGGCGGCCGAGCCCACAGCGGCGCCCCGGCTGGTCGCGGCGCGCCGGCAGGACGTCGAGTACCAGATCGAGCACGACCCGGCGCAGGACCGGTTCCTTGTGCTGCACAACCTCGACGCGCAGGACTTCGCACTCTCCTGGGCACCCGTCGCCGACCCCGGTGCGTGGCAGCCGCTCCTCGAGCACACGCCCGGTCACCGGCTGCTCGGGGTCGACGCGTTCGCCGGCCACACGGTGGTGTCGCTGCGTCGCGAGGGGCTCACCGCGCTACGGGTGCTACCCGCCAGCGGAGAGCGGTACGACATCGAGTTCCCGGAGCCGGTCTACAGCGTGGGCATGCACAGCAACCTGGAGTACGACAGTGGCTCGGTCCGGATCACCTACACCTCGTTGGTGACCCCGCACAGCGTCTACGACTATGACCTCAACACCCGCGAGATGGTGCTGCGCAAGCGGCGCCCGGTGCTCGGTGGCTACGACCCGGCCGACTACGAGCAGCATCGCGAGTGGGCTCCGGCCCCCGACGGGACTCTGGTACCCATTTCGATCGCCTGCCGCCGCGGCACGCCCCGCGACGGGTCAGCGCCGACCCTGTTGTACGGGTACGGCTCGTACGAGGCGAGCATGGATCCGTGGTTCTCCATCCCGCGACTGTCCCTCTTGGACCGTGGCTTCGTGTTCGCGGTGGCGCACGTGCGCGGAGGCGGGGAGATGGGCCGGCGCTGGTACGAGGACGGCAAGCTGCTGTCGAAGAAAAACACGTTCACCGACTTCGTCGCCTGCGCATCCCACCTCGTCCACAGTGGATGGACTTCGCCGTCACGGCTCGTGGCCCAGGGCGGTTCGGCCGGTGGCCTGCTGATGGGCGCGGTCGCCAACATCGCTCCGTCCGCGTTCGCGGGCATCGTCGCGCAGGTGCCCTTCGTCGACGTCCTCACCACGATCCTCGACCCGTCGCTACCGCTGACCGTGACCGAGTGGGAGGAGTGGGGCAACCCGCTCGACTCGGCCGAGGCATACGCGTACATCAAGTCGTACGCGCCGTACGACAACGTGGCCCCGCTGGAGTACCCGCCCATCCTGGCCCTCGGTGGTCTGAACGACACCCGGGTCCTCTACCACGAGCCGGCGAAATGGGTGGCCCGGCTCCGAGCGGTGGCACCCTCGGCCGACGTTCTGCTCAAGACCGAGATGGGCACCGGGCACGGTGGTCCGAGCGGGCGCTACGACGCGTGGCGTGAGGAGGCCTTCATCCTGGCCTGGATCATCGACCGCGTCGGGGTGTGAGCGCAAGGAAGGGCACCTTTGTACGTTTGCTGGCGACTGCGGCGCTCGCTGACGCTCGCTCCTCGCGCTCGCGTCCACATACGTTTCCTGGCCATGAAGGGCACCTTCCTCGCGTGAGGGGCGGTGCGCTGACGTCAGGCGTCGAGGACGGCGGCGGCGAGCACGGCCGGGTCGAGGTTGCCGCCGCTAACGACGGCCACCACCGGACCGTCAGGGATATCGAACCGCTCCCGAAGCTCCGGACCATGGCACAGCCACGCTGCGGGGGCGACGGCACCACTAGGCTCGGCCACCAACCGTGCCGTGCGGGCGAGGCTGCCCACAGTGGACAGTATCTCCGCCTCCGTGACGGTCACGATGCCGTCGAGGTAGGCGCGCAGATGCGCCAGGGTCAGCTCGGACAGGTTGGTGCGCAGCCCGTCGGCCACCGTCCGTACCGTCTGCTCCGACGGCCAATTGACCACCTCGCCGGCGGCCAGGCTCTCGACGGCGTCCGCCGCGAGCTCCGGCTCGACCCCGATCACGCGGGCCTGCGGCGCCAGTGCCTTCACAGCGGCGGCCACGCCCGAGGCCAGCCCTCCGCCACCGACCGGAACGATCACCGCCGCCACGTCGGGTGCGTCCTCCACGATCTCAAGCCCGACGGTGCCCTGACCCGCGATCACGTCGGCGTGGTCGAACGGCGGGATCACCGTCATACCTCTTTCTTGGGCGATCTCCGAAGTGCGGGCCGACCGCTGTGCCATGGGTACCAGTTCGACCTCGGCGCCCAGACGCCGTACCGCGTCGACCTTCACCGCGGCTGAGACGTCGGGCATCACCACGACACACGGGATGCCGACCCTCCTGGCGGCATACGCGAGCGCCTGCCCGTGGTTGCCCGACGAATGCGTGACGACCCCGGCCTCCCGCGCGGACAGAGGTATGCGGGCGACCGCGTGCACGGCCCCGCGCACCTTGAACGCACCGATTGGCTGAAGGTTCTCGGGCTTCAGTAGCAGGTCGGGCCATAACGGAGATGAGACCAGTGGTGTGCGCACAGCGACGCCGTTGATGGAAACGGTGGCGGCACGAATGTCCGCGAGTGTGACCAGCGACACGCGATCATTGTTGCGGCGACGATGCAACAGCAGCCGGCGGGGTCGTCCGGGCCAACGTCGCGAACCTGATCGCCCGCTAAAGATCCTGGTAAGGATGCCTGAACTAGGCGTTCCCGCTTGGAACCGAGCGCCCGGTTTGGTACGAACGTCTACGTGGACTCGTCATCGGCCGGATGGGCACCGGGTCTGGTCGAACCGCCCGCGCCCACGCGATTCGTAAGGCGGGACCCACGGGCTCACCTCCGACGTCGCGCTCCGCTGGCTGTGTTCTGGGGCGGCCTCGCCGTCGGTCTGGCGCTCTGGTGGATCAACACGCCCCCGGGCTCGGTCGAGGGGGTCGCCGTCGAGCTCACCGAGGCCGGGCGAATCACCGGCTTGATCGCGGGTTACGCCCTCCTGGTGCAGGTGCTGCTGATGAGCCGGGTCCGCTGGCTGGAACATCGCATCGGCGCCAACGACCTGATGCAGTGGCACCGCGATATCGGCGGATTACTGGTAGTGATGGTGCTGGCCCACGTCGCCCTGATCGTCGTTGGTTACGCCGGTCAGGAGGGTGCGTCCGTCCGAGCCGAAACCTGGACGGTGTTGACCACCTACGAAGACATGGTGAGCGCTTTTGTCGCCACTGGGCTGCTCGTCGGGATCGGGCTGCTGTCGATCCGGGCGATCCGCGCAATCGTCCGGTACGAGGTGTGGTACCGGCTGCACCTCACGAGCTACGCCGTACTCCTCCTCAGCTATGGTCACCAGTTCGCCACCGGGCGCGAGCTATCTACCTCGGCATTGGGCCGCTGGTACTGGGTCGGCCTGTATTGGTTCGTGCTGGCCTGCCTTGCCTGGGGTCGGATCATCCGCCCGCTGCTGCTCAATGCTCGCCACCGGCTGCGGGTCGCTGAGGTCGTCGACGAAGGGCCCGGCATGTTCTCCGTTTACGTCTCGGGCCGTCGCCTGCACGAGGTGCGGGCTCGGGCGGGACACTTCTTCCGTTGGCGGTTCCTGTCGCGAGACACGTGGACCCAGGCCCACCCGTTCTCACTTTCGGCGGCGCCAAACCGCGACTGGCTGCGGCTGACGATCAAGGCTGTCGGTAAGCACACCGAACGACTTCGCTGGCTCGACCCTGGCACGCGGGTGTTTGCCATCGGACCGTCCGGTGTGTTCACCGCGGATCGCAGGACGCGCAACCGTGCGTTGCTCGTAGCAGCTGGAAGTGGCATCGCGCCGATACGCGCGCTCCTGGAAGACTTGCCGCCGGGCGCCGTGGTCATCTACCGCGCCGCCACAGAGGACGACCTCATCTTCCGCGACGAGCTGGATTGGTTAGCACAGCAACGCGATGCGGAGATCGTCTATGTTGTTGGTTCTCGCAACGACCCCGGACCACAACACACTATGTCGACGCGCGGGCTTCGTCGCCTGGTGCCAGACGTGAGCCGGCGTGACGTTTACCTATGTGGCCCGGCGGGGCTGGTGAACGACACAGTACGGACGCTTCGGCGGTTGCATGTTCCGCGGCGCCAGATCCACCTCGATCCGTTCGACTTCTGATGTACGCCCGGAGCAGTCATGCGTAGGGTCATCGTCGCCCTTCTCGGCGCGACGTTCGGCACCGCACTCCTCATCGGTGCGAAGGCGTACACCGGTCCGGCGGACTCATCGATCGTTGTAGATGGAAGTCTTGACCCGCTGGCGAGCGGTTCGATGCCGGCGGAGTCCGGCCAGCCGAGCGCGCCAGCATCGGTTTCGCCCAATCCCGCGGCCACGTCGGCGCCGGCCGCTTCGGCGCCGACCGGGTCGGCTCCGACCTCCACCCCGCCTAAACCGACCACCCGGACGATCGTGGGTACGGCGTTTGCGGCGCGGAACTATGGATCGGTGCAGGTCCAGGTCGTGATGACGGGCACCCACATCGACGACGTCCAGGTGGTGAAGATGTCCAACCGCCCGCTCAACGCGCCGGCCAAGCTGCGCCAGGAGGCACTGGCCAAGCAGAGCGCGCAACTGACCAATGTGTCTGGTGCGACGTACACCAGCCAGGCGTACATGCAGTCGCTGCAGTCCGCGCTGAGCAAGGCCTGACGTGACGCTCATCCGCCGAAGCATTTCCGTGATGGGCACGGTGGCCACGGTCGAAGTCGGCTCAGTCGGCGTAGGCATCGACGTCGACCGGCTCATCGACGAAGCGTTCGCGTGGCTCCGTGAGGTGGATGAGCGGTTCAGCACGTACCGACATGACAGCGAAGTAAACCGGCTGCAGCGGGGCGACGTTCGGTACCACGACTGTTCAGAAGACCTGCGCGATGTCTTGCAGCGGTGCGCCGACCATTGGGGAAAGACCGACGGCTACTTCGACGTGTACGCGGGCGGGCGGCTCGACCCATCCGGATTCGTCAAGGGCTGGGCGGTCCAGGTGGCGTCGGAGCGGCTCAGTGGCGCCGGAGTCGTCAACCATCTCGTCGACGCCGGCGGCGATATCCAGACCCGCGGCCGGCCGCTCTGCGCGGACCGGTGGGAGATCGGCATTCGTCACCCATGGGACCCCCGAAGCACGTGCTGGGTGATCGCCGGGACAGGCCTGGCAGTCGCGACATCTGGAACCTACGAGCGAGGGCCGCACGTGATCAACCCACGGACGGGGCAGCCCGCGCGCACGCTCCGCTCCGTCACGGTTGTCGGCCGCGACCTCGGCGTGGCCGACGCCTACGCAACCGCGGCGGTCGCCATGGGGCCGGCGGCCGAGACCTGGCTCGCCAGCCTCACGGGCTACGAGTCGGGCGTGGTGATGGAAGACGGGACGTGCCTGCGCTCGGCCGGGTTCCCGGTCGTCTCGCCGAGCGAACCCGCCAACTTAAGGAGTTCTTGAGCATGGCACTGGGCGCACATAGCTTGCGCGCCGTCATTGTCGCCACGTTAGGCACACTCTGTGCGCAGGAGAAGGAGAGACAGTGCGGATCAGATTCTCCAAGATTCCCGCGGCGATCGGGCTCGCAGTTGGTCTGACGATCATCGGCGGATCCGTGGTCGGTGGCATCGCGCTCGCCTCCGAGCGATCGCAGGGCACGTCAACCGAGGACCCACCGGGCGTGAATCAGACGACGGACGAAGACCAGAACGACGACGCCGACGACGCCACTGAGAACGAGCAAGGCGCGGACGCGACGGATCAAGACACCGATGAGGCGGACGACACCGCGGAAGACGCGGACGACGACGCTTCCACCGCCCAACCCACTCCGAGCCCCAGCCGCTCCCACGATGATGACGGCCCCGGCGACGACGACTGACTTATTTGGCAACATCCGTGCGCCCGCCCCGCCCCCAAACCGGCGGGCGCACGGCTCAACGACGCCGGCGGGCGATGCGGTGGCTGCGAACGACGGCTGGCAAAGGAGGTCCAAATTCGACTCGGACTTCGGCTCCGCCCATTGTAGACCGTCCTAAGTGGATGCCGCCACCGGAGCGGGCGGCGGTTCGGGCCACGATGTCCAAGCCGAGTCCGGTGGAACCGGATCCGCTGGCCCCGCGTCGAAGCACCTCACCCTCGGGTAAGCCCGGCCCCTCGTCGGCCACGAGCAACGTCGCGCCTGCGCTGGGCTGCGGCGAAAGCTCGACGAGAAAGCCCGTCCCCTCGGGAGTGTGGCGAAAAACGTTGCCCAGCAACGCATCTACGCATGCGGAGAGGTCAGCCTCGGTGACCCGTACCGGCGCCGCAACGGGCGGGACTCGAGTCACGAGCGCCCGGCCCTCTTCGTCGGCAAAGGCCGACCAGAACTCGACTCGCTCCGCGACGACGAGGCTGGCGTCACACTTCACAGCAAAGGGGTCGCGGACCGGCCGGTCGGCCTCGCGGATCACGGCATCGAGGTTGCGGTCAACCGCGTCGAGGCCGGCGACGAGACGTGTCCGCGACGTCGTGTCCGGCACCGACTCGGCGTCGATTCGCAGCGCGGTCAGCGGCGTGCGCAATCGATGCGACAGATCGGCCACGGTCTGCCGTTCCTGGGCGAGAAGCTCGGCGATCCGTCCGGCCAGCAGATTCAACCCCAGACTCACTTGCTGCACCTCAGGCGGACCCGACACCCCGGCCCGGGCGTCCAGGTTGCCGTGGGCAAGCTGATAGGAGACGTCGGCCACCGCGGACAGCGGTCGGATCAGGGTCCGGGCCAGTTGCACGGCCACCAACAGGCTGACCACGAACAACCCAGCACCGACGAGGCCGAGCAGGCTCCAGGCCTTCGCCACACCGAGTCGCAGCTCCGCGTTCGGAACGAGAGTCCGGATCACGGCATTGCCACCGGCGAGGCCGGCGACGGCGACGGCGATCTCCCGCCCCTCGTCAGTGTCGACCGTGACGCTGAGGCCGGTGGCGGCGACGTCGACCGCAGCCGACCGCGGGGCCGTCCGTCCGACCACCGTGCCGTCGGGGAGAAAGATGGTCAGCTGATGCGCACCCGTGGCGTTCGCATGGTCGACAGCCTCTTCGAGCGTTGGCTCGTCGACGGTTGCCACGACCGGTGCGAATGCCTGAACCTCCGTCGCCGCGGCGTTCGTGGCGCGGTCGGCGGCGGCTGAGCGGACGAGCACCGCGAGCGGAACAAGGAACGCGACCAGAACCAGCGAACTCGTGGCCCCGACGACCAGGATCAGGCGCAGCCTCATGGCGCTAGCGGGTCGGGTAGGTCTTCCGGTGGCGGAGCGAGCTTCACTCCGACGCGTCGGACGGTGTGCAGATAGCGCGGATCGCGCGCACTCTCGCCGAGCTTGCGGCGCAACCACGACAAGTGCACATCGACCGTGTCGTCTCCGCCGCCGAAGGGCTGCTGCCACACGTGGGTCAGCAGCTCGCGTCGGGTGACCACGGCGCCGGCCCGCGAGGCGAGGTAGGCCAGCAGGTCGAACTCGCGGGGCGCCAACTCAATCCGCGCGCCGGCCAGCGTGACCTCTCGCGCGGCAGTGTCGATGCGAAGCTGCCCGATCACGACCGGCTCCTCGCCGCTGCTGGAGCCGGCGCCGGCCCGCCGCAATACGGCCCGGATGCGCGCGTCGAGTTGTGCCGGTCCGAACGGTTTGATCACGTAGTCGTCCGCGCCGCGCTCGAGAAGTTGCACGATGACGGCCTCGTCGCTGCGTGCCGTGGCGACAACGACCGGGACCTGACTGACCGCACGAACCATGCGCAGGAGTTCGCCACCGTCGATGTCGGGCAGGCCCAGGTCGAGGACGACCAGATCCGGACGCTTCTCAACGATGTCCCTCAGGGCATCCAGTCCGGTTGCCACGGCCGTGACTGCGTGGCCGAGTTCGGACAGTGCCCGGATCAGTCCACGGCGGATCTCCGCGTCGTCCTCAACCAGGAGGAGCTGTGCCACGGCGTCACCGTACCCTCCTTGGCAAGTCGGACGGCTGCGCGTATTGGCAGCGTGCCGTTGCTTGAGCCCGCCTTAGATCCGCCTTAGGAATCGGCCTGGCAGGATGTCGGCGTGGTCCGAGTCAGGCCGGTCGTGGTCAGCGCAGTCGCCTGGAGCGTCGGCGTCGCGATCTCGGTGACCGTAGGTCTGCTCGCCCTGCGCGCGGTCGGCCTCGACCTCGGCGACGAGACCGCGGTGCAACCACTCACGTCGGGTACTGTCGGTACCGCGTCGTCGCCGGAGGAATCGCCGGAGGAATCGCCCGTGGAGTCGCCGAGCGCCGAACCCGCGACGTCCGCCACAAGCCCGTCGCCATCCGTCACCGCCCGAGCCGGCAGCGACCGCTGGCTGACGTCGTCCGGCGGCAATGTCCTGGCTCGTTGCAGTGGTGGCCAGGCATTCCTGGTCTCCTGGAGCCCGGCCCCGGGGTATCGCGCCGAGGACATCCAGCGCGGACCGGCGCCCGCCGCGCGGCTCACATTCGAAGGCACCGGCTCGGAGTTCAAGATGACCGTGACCTGCGCCGGCGACGTCCCTCAGTCCACTGTGCACAAAGACTCCTGAGGCGACTTGAGAGTCGTCCACGGGTGAGGAGTCCGTCCGGTGAGCGTTACGTCTTCTCGATGACGAACCAGACGCCGACGGCGGGTTCGGCGCCCTCGTTGCGGTAGGCGTGCGGCGTGTCGGACGGGAAGGAGATGGCGTCGCCCGGCGTCAACCGGATCTCCTCAAAGCCGAGCGTCAACTTGAGCTCGCCACTGAGCAGGAAGCCGAACTCCGATCCCGAGTGACGCATGAGCCCGCCGTTGCTGGACGAGGTGCTGCCGGGTGGGTAGGTCACGCGGAGAAAGTCCACTGTGTACGGGGGCAGCTCCCCGAGCAGCTCCCAGGTAACGCCGGAGTCGAGTGTCAGCACCTGGCGATCACCGGGGCGCACGAGCGGGCCGCGTCGCCGACCGCGCATGCCGTCGAGCGCGTCGATCGCAGCCGCGCTGCCGCCGTGCGCGACCGCGCTCGATTCTCGATCAACCGACGGACTGAACACATCCTCGATCGATATGCCCAGGGCGGACGTGATCGCGTACAGCGTACTGACCGAGGGTTGGGTCTTGGATGTCTCGATCTGGGAGATCATGCTGGCCGAGACGCCGACCTCCCGCGCGAGGCCGCGCAGGGTCATCCCGCGGCGGAGCCGCTCGTCCCGCAACCGCGTGCCCAGCCACGGTACGTCGGACGCTGGCATCGGTCCTCCCTCGGACAAGTACAGCCAAGATAAACACCCGGCACTTGTTAAGGGCACTTGTTAAGTATCGCTTGACGCTCCCATGCGGGCTGCCTATGGTGAAGCCGATCCCTCGACCGCAATCCGACGGTGAGGTGAGTGCAATGGCGATCCGCACCTACGGTCCCAACGCGGTCGACTGGGAAGAGCGCGTCGACCCCGCCCGGCTCCGCGAACAACGGCTGGCCCGACTCAACGCGGCGCTGGACGAGTCCGAACTCGGTGCCCTGCTCACCTTCGACTTCTCCAACATCCGCTACATGACGGCGACCCACATCGGCACCTGGGCGATGGACAAGCTGATCCGGTTCGCCCTGCTGCCCCGCGGCGGGCTGCCCGTGGTCTGGGACTTCGGCTCGGCGGCCCGCCATCACCAGCTTTACAACCCGTGGCTTGACGGCACTTCGCGCGCCCGGGCTGGCATCTCCACCTTGCGCGGCGCGTTCCATCCGGACGCCGGAATCGCGACCGAGGTGGCTCGCAAGATCGCCGAAGTGCTCAAGGAGCACGGCCTCGAGAACGAGCCCGTCGGCGTGGACATCATCGAGATGCCGGTGCACCAGGCGCTCGCCGACGCCGGGCTGCGGGTCGTCGACGGACAACAGGTGTTCCTGAAAGCCCGGCGCATCAAGACATCCGACGAGATCACGTTGCTGACTCAGGCGTGCTCCATGGTGGACGCCGCATACGAGGAGCTGTACCGGTTCCTGCGTCCGGGCGTACGCGAGAACGAGTGCGTCGGTCTGGTGAGCAAGGTCTTGTACGACCTGGGCAGCGAGTACGTGGAGGGAGTCAACGCGATCTCCGGGGAGCGCTGCTCTCCGCATCCCCACGTCTACAGTGACCGGTTGATCCGCCCGGGTGACCCGGCGTTCTTCGACATCCTGCACAGTTACATGGGCTACCGCACCTGCTACTACCGCTGCTTCGCGGTCGGCTCGGCATCCCCCGCGCAGCGGGACGCGTACGTGCGCTGCCGGGAGTACATGGATCGAGCGATTGCCTTAGTACGGCCGGGAGCCACCACTGCCGACATCGTCGCCGTGTGGCCACGGGCAGAGGAGTTCGGATTCCCCAACGAAGAGGCCGCGTTCGCGCTCCAATATGGACACGGCGTCGGACTCTCGATCTGGGAGAAACCGATCTTCAGCCGCTTGGTCTCGCTCGACTACCCAGAGACGCTGGAGGAGGGCATGGTCTTCGCCCTGGAGACGTACTGGCCGGCGGCCGACGGGTGGTCCGCCGCCCGTATCGAGGAGGAGGTCGTGGTCACCGCAACAGGTTGCGAGGTGATCACCAAGTTCCCTGCCGAGGAACTGCTCGTCGCCGGCCGCAAGTACTGGACCGCCGGCGGTGAGCTCAACACCCTCCGCGAATCCCAGTCGAACCTGAACACGGGGCAGGCGCATGGCTGATCTCCTTGAGCTGTACGAGCAGATGGCGGTCATCCGCCGTACCGAGAAGGCAGCCCACGACCTCTTCCTGGCCGGGTTCGTGAAGGGGACGACCCACCTGGCCGCGGGCCACGAGGCGGTGGCGGTCGGCGCCAGCGCGGCCCTGCGGCCCGATGACTACGTGTTCGCCACGTATCGCGGGCACCATCATGCGATCGCACGTGGAGCGTCGCCGGAGTCGTGTCTGGCCGAGCTGATGCAGCGAGCCACCGGCCTCTGCAAAGCCAAGGGCGGCTCGATGCACCTCACCCACGCGTCGACGAACATGCTCGGCTCCTATGCCATCGTCGGCTCGCACCTTCCGATGGCGGCCGGCGCGGCGTGGTCGGCGATGCTGCGGGGCACGGGCCAGGTCGCGGTCGCGTTCTTTGGCGACGGGGCGACGAACATCGGCGCCTTTCACGAGGCACTCAATCTGTCGTCGGTGTGGAAGCTGCCGGTGGTCTTTGTCTGCGAGAACAACCTGTACATGGAGTACACGCCGATCGGCGCCGTCACGGCGGTGGAGCATCCGGCCGCCGACCGCGCCGCGGCAAACGGCCTGCCCGCGGAGGTGATCGACGGAAACGACGTGCTCGTTGTCTATGACGCGACTGCGAGAGCGGTAGAGCGGGCCCGAGCCGGCGAAGGCCCCACGATCATCGAGGCGATGACGTACCGGCACTTCGGACACAGCCGCACGGATCCCGGCGCCTATCGGCCGGACGCCGAGGTCAAGGAGTGGCTCGCCCGCGATCCTCTGCTGGTCACCCGGGCGCAGCTCCTGAAGCAGAACACCGACGAGTCCGATGTGGACGCTGCCGACGAACGGGCGGCTCAGGTCGTCGCCGACGCGGTCGAGGCAGCGAAAACCGCACCACTGGCCGATCCCGCGGAGGCCTTCACCGACGTCTGGGCGGATGGGGGTGCCCAGTGGAGGACGTGACCACGTACCGGGAGTCGGTGGCCGAGGGCATCGCCCGGGAGATGCGCCGCGACCCGAGCGTCGTCTGCCTGGGCGAGGACATCGGCGCGGCCGAGGGCGTCTTCAAGACCACCGTCGGCCTGTTCAAGGAGTTCGGTCCGAAACGGATCTGGGACACGCCCATATCGGAGCAGGCCATCGTCGGCGCGGCCATGGGCGCGGCCATGACGGGCCTACGACCGGTCGCCGAAATCATGTTCTCGGACTTTCTCGCGTGCTGCTGGGACTACCTCGCCAACGAGATCCCGAAGGTGCGCTACATGACCGGCGGTCAGGTCACCGTGCCGCTCGTCGTGCGGACCGCGAACGGCGGCGGCCTCGGTTTCGGCGCGCAACACTCGCAGGCAGTGGAGAACTGGGCGTTCGCCGTGCCCGGCTTGAAGATCGCGGCGCCGTCGACCCCGGCCGACGTCGTTGGTCTGATGGCCTCGGCGATTCGCAGTGATGACCCGGTGGTCTTCTTCGAGCACAAGGGACTGTTCGCGAGCAAGGGTCCCGCCGCACCACCGGATCACGTCGTGCCCCTCGGCGAAGCCGTCATTGCTAGGGATGGGACCGACGTCACCCTCGTGGCGCTCGCCTACACCGTCCCGATCGCCCTCGCCGCGGCGGAACAGCTTGCCCAGCAACAGCTCTCTGCCGAGGTCGTCGATCTGCGCTGCCTGATCCCGCTCGACATGCACACCGTTCTCGAGTCGGTTGCCCGGACGTCCCGGCTTGTGATCGTGGAGGAGAACCCGTACCAGGGCGGTTGGGGCGGCACCGTCGCCTCGATCGTCGCCGACGAGGGCTTCGAGACGCTCGACGCTCCCATCCGGCGCATCGCCGCGGCCTGCACGCCGCTGCCCTTCGCCGACGCCCTCGAGGACGAAGTCATGCCCACCGTGCCGAAGGTTGTCGAGGCCGTCCAACGTCTCGCGGCCTACTGAACACTCAACGTCCCGAGGAGGAGACGGTCATGAGCCAACGAACCCTCATTCGCGGCGGTCATGTCGTCAGCGTGGATCCCGCGGTGGGCAACATCCCTGCCGGGGACGTGCTGATCGAAGACGATCGCATTGTCGCGGTAGAGCCTGGTATTGATGCCGATGCGGAGGTGATCGACGCCAACGGTTTCATCGTCATGCCGGGATTCATCGACAGCCACCGACACACATGGGAGACCGCGATCCGCGGCAGCGCCCCGAATGCCACATTGGATGACTACTTCGTCGAGATCCTCGACACGTTCGCACCCCTGTACCGGCCCGACGACGTCTACGCCTCCAACCTCGCCGGGTCGCTGGAGTGCCTCAACGCCGGGATCACCACGCTCGTCGACTGGTCGCACATCAACAACACCCCGGCGCATCCGGACGCCGCGATCCGGGGGCTGCAAGAGACCGGCATCCGGGCGCAGTACGCGTACGGCAGCGCCAACACCTCGCTGGCCGACTACTGGTTCGAGAGCTCCATCGCGATCCCGGGTGAGGACGTGAGGCGGATCCGGGATTCGTACTTCCGAGGCGACGACGGGCTGATGACCATGGCTCTCGCCACACGGGGACCGGGCTTCTGCAAGGAGGATGTCGTCCGGTCCGAGTGGAACCTGGCTCGGGAACTCGGGATTCCCATCACGGTGCATGTCGCGATGGGGCGCCTGGCCGGTCGGTTCGCGATGGTGAAGCAGTTGCACGACATGGGACTGCTGGGCCCGGACACGACCTACATCCACTGCTGCTACTTCAGCGACGAGGAGTGGCAACTGGTCGCCGACACCGGCGGGACCATCTCGATCGCGGCCCAGGTCGAGACGCAGATGGGCCACGGTTGGCCGCCCGTCGTCAAGGCGCTCCAGTACGGCCTGCGCCCCAGCTACTCGATCGATGTCGTCACCACCGTGCCGGGCGACATGTTCACCCAGATGCGGGCCGGATTCGCGGCTGGGCGGGCCCGGGTCAATGCCGTGTTCTGGGAGCGCAACGAGCCGGCCGAGGGGTTGCTGACCGCCGAGCAGATGCTGCGCATGGCGACCATCAACGGCGCGCATGTCGCCGGACTTGAGGACCGCACCGGCTCACTGACACCGGGCAAGAAGGCCGACGTGATACTGCTTGACGCGCGAGCGCTCAACATGGCCCCGGTCATGGACCCCGTCGCCGCGATTACACTCTGCGCCGACGTTTCCAATGTGGACACTGTGATCGTCAACGGGGTGGTACGCAAGCGCGGCGGCCGGCTCCTTGGGGACGTGGATCGGGCGCGGCGGCTTGTCAGGAGTCACAGGACTACCTCGTGGCGGAGGCGGCCCGCCGCGCCGCCGCAACGGCCGCGGCATGACCGCAGGCCTGTCGGCCGGCGGGTCGCGCCACCTGGTGCGGCCCGCCGCCGAGGCTGAGTACGTCAAGCCCGACGAGCCCTGGGCCGGGGCGAGCACGGGCTTCACTCGATGGTCCATTGTGGATGAGACGGTGCCCGGCGCGATGCACACCGGGTTCGCGATCTCGGCGCTCGAGCCGGGTGGGCACATTCCGGCGAAGGTTCAGTCGTACGAGGAGAGCTTCTTCGTTCTCGACGGCAATCCCGTGCTGCGCGGCGCCGGTTGGTCGAGCCGGCTTCAATCCGGCGACTACGGTCTGGTTCCGGTCGGGGTGCCGCACTCGTGGCACAACCCGGGCGACGATGTCGCGAGGTGGGCCCAGATGCTCGCCCCACAGCCGCGTTCCCGCTTCGCCGGGGACGCCTTCGTCGTTCCGATTCTGCCCGAGACCGATCCCGACGAGGTCGACGTCCGCGATCCGCGGACGAGGTCGCTCGGTCACATTGATCCCGCCCACATGGACCCGGCCCGGCAGGGCCAGCAACACCTCGCGGTTACCGCGAGCATGCGGACCGCGCTTCTCGTCTACGGCGGGATCACGGTGAAGATGATGGTCGACTCCGACCTGGGCGCCGACCTGGCCACGATGTTCATGGTCTACTACGACCCGGACGGCGCGACCGGCCCGCATGACCACCCGTTCGAGGAGACGTACATGTTCGTCGAGGGAACGGCCCAGGCCACGTTCGACGGGGAGAATTACGAGCTGGGGCCAGGCGACGTCGCCTTCGCCGGGGTCGGATGCCCCCACTCTTTCCGCAACCTCGGTGGCGGCCCGCTGCGCTGGTTGGAAACGCAGGCGCCGCAGCCACCGGGTCGGCACTCGTACCGGTTCGCCCGTGACTGGAACTACCTCGGCGAGCGGCTGAAGGAGGGGACATGACCGTCGTTATCGTCGGAGGCACGTCTGGCTTAGGACGAGAGATCGCGGCCTCGTATGCGCGCGATGGTCGCGAGGTGGTGGTGACCGGACGCGACGAGGTCACCGCGGCCGCGGTCGCCGCGGAGATCGGTGGCAAGGCACGAGGCATTGGATTCGACCTAACGCTGCCGGAATCCATCAAAGCGGCGCTCGGCGACGTCGGCGACGTCGACCACCTCGTGCTCGCCTCAATCGCCCGGGACGAGAACACCGTGGCCGACTACGACCTGGCCGCCGCGATGAGTCTGGTGACGCTCAAACTTGTTGGCTATACCGCGGTCGTGCACTCCTTGTTGGACCGGATGGGACCCGACAGTTCTGTACTGATCTTCGGTGGCCAAGCTCTGCACCGGCCGTACAAGGGCTCGGTCACTGTGTCCACCGTCAACGGCGGCGTCGTCGGCATGGTGCACGCGCTCGTGGTGGAGCTCGCGCCACGCCGGGTCAACGCCCTGCACCCGGGCATCGTTGGCGACAGTCCCTATTGGAGAGTCAAGCCGCAGTCGGTGCTCGACGGGTTCATCTCGCGGACTCCGACTGGTCGGCTCGCCACGATGGCGGATATCACTCACGCGGCCCGGTTCCTCCTGGAGAACCGCAGCGTCAACGGCGTGAACCTCGCCCTCGACGGCGGATGGCTGCTGCTATGACCCGCGTCGCCGTCCTCGGGACGGGGCGGATGGGCGGCGCCATGGCCCGACGGCTGGCCGGCCACGGATTCGAGGTGACGGTACACAACCGCACTCCGGCTCGGGCCACCGAACTCGCCACCGCGATCGGTGCCGCTGTCGCCGCGACTCCGCGCGAGGCCGTCGCTGGTGCGTCCACTGTGGTCGTGTCGCTCGCCGACGACGCGGCCGTACGCGACGTGTATGCAGGAGCGGACGGCCTGGCCGCCGGCGTGGCCCCCGGCGCCGTCGTCCTGGAGACCAGCACCATCGCCCCGGCGACCGTGCGGTCGTTGGCTCCGCTCGTCTCGCAGCGCGCGGCGGTACTCCTCGACGCGCCGGTCAGCGGGAGCGTACCGGTCGTCGAGCGCGGTGAGCTGACCTTCCTCATCGGTGGACCTGCCGACGCGGTCGAGAAGGCGCGACCGGTCCTGGATGCCTTGGGTACCAGGGTGTTCCAGCTCGGCCCGCTCGGCACCGGCGCGACCATGAAGCTCGCCGTCAACGCCGTCGTGCACGGTCTCAACCAGGCACTGGCCGAGGCGCTCGTGCTGGCCGAGCGCGCCGGTGTCGACCGGGAGAAGGCGTATGAGGTGTTCGCGGCCAGTGCCGTCGCCGCTCCGTTCGTGCACTACAAGCGAGACTCCTATGTGGATCCCGACGGCACGCCGGTCGCGTTCATGCTCGACCTCGTCGCGAAGGACCTGGCCCTCATCGAGGACCTGGCGGCCGAGGTGGGCGCCCGGATGGATCAGGTCGGCACCAACCGTCGGGTGGTCGAGGAGGCATTGGCCAAGGGGTACGGCGCGCGCGACCTGAGCGCGCTCGCCTCATTGCTGCGCGACTGACTCGCTCGGACCGCCGCCGGTTCGCCGCCGCGCCCCGCGGACCAGTGCCGCCAGACCGATCACGATCCACACAATGTTCAATGCCGCCGATGGCCATGCGCCGTAGTAGGCCGAGTTCGCCGTCAGGGCCAGCGCCCCGGTCAGGTTCAAGAACTGGAAGCGCGCACCCTCGGGCGGCAGCCGTCCGGATGACGTGAGGCCGTACGCCAGCAGGAGCAATGCCGCGCCGGTCCAGCCCACCACCGTGATCAGGATTTCCACTCCGCGATTGTGCCCGACTGGCTTGCCTCGGCCTCGCTCGCCTGCGTATACTCGGCTGCGAGTACACGGAGACGAGGTGAGGATCGTGGCGAAGCGGAGGAAGGTCAACAACCTGCTGGCGCTTGCGATCTTGTCGATGCTCGCGACCGGCCGTCCCATGCACCCCTACGAGATCGCCACGCTTCTGCGCCGCACCGGCAAGGAACGCGACATGAACGTCAAGTGGGGGTCTTTCTACACGGTGGTGCAGAACCTCGAGAAGCACGGCTACATCGAGGCGACTGGCAGTGATCGCGACGGGCGCCGCCCGGAACGGACCGTCTACGCCATCACACCCGACGGCCGCGACGAGCTGCAGGACTGGGTGCGCGAGCTGGTGGCCGTGCCCCAGGCCGAGTTTCCACCGTTCGTTGCAGCACTCTCGGTCCTGGGTGTGCTCCCGCCCGCCGAGGTCGAGAGCCTATTGCAGGCCCGCGTGACCGCCCTCGAATCGGCGATCCAGACCCAGCAATCGCTGATCGCCAGCGCTACCCCACACGTGCCGCGCGTCTTCCTGATCGAAGACGAGTACGCCGTGGCGATGCTCGAAGCCGAGGCGGCCTGGGTACGGTCGCTGCTGGCCGAGCTCGCCGACGACACCATGCCCGGGCTCGCGCAGTGGCGCACGTACCACGAGACCGGCGAGATGGATCCGCAATACCTCGCCATGCTCTTCGAAGGAGGCCCGCCGAGCAACGAATAGCAAGCGACCCCGGCGCGGTGCGGCAACACCGCGGCCGGGGTCTGGAACCCCACGCCGAGCCCGTCGGAAACGGAACCCTGTGCATGAGGTGGCACGCAAAGTTTAGCCAGGTTCCGGATTCCTCGGGTGCGGCAACCATCCGTACCAGAGGAGATTCGTCATGCATGTCGAGGCGCACGACCTCGTCAAGAAATACCCACCGGATGTCAGAGCCCTCGACGGCCTGACTCTCGCCATCGAGCCCGGTGAGATCTTTGGACTGCTCGGCCCGAACGGCGCCGGCAAGTCCACCACCATCAAGGTGCTCACCACGCTGACTCGACCCGACTCGGGCATGGCCACCGTGGCTGGACACGACGTGCTTCGGCACCCAGAGCGCGTGCGCGGGGCGATCGGGGTTGTCTCCCAGCGTTCGGGCAGCGACCCGCTGGCGACCGGACGCGACAACCTCATGCTGCAGGGCCACCTGTACGGCCTCGGCGGTCCGGCTCTCAAGCGACGCGTCGCCGAGCTGCTCGACCGGTTTGGGCTCGCCGAGGCCGCCCGACGGGCAGTGAAGACGTACTCCGGCGGCATGCAGCGGCGCCTCGACCTTGCGCTCGGTCTGGTGCACCGACCCACCGTGCTGTTCCTCGACGAGCCCACGACCGGACTCGACCCTGAGGCACGGTCTGCGCTCTGGGAGGAGATCGCCCGACTGTCCACTCAGGAGCACACGACCATCCTTCTGACCACGCACTACCTCGAAGAGGCGGATCGGCTGGCCGACCGCCTGGCCATTGTGGACAAAGGCCGAGTCGTCATCGGCGGCACGCCGGACGCGCTCAAGGGTGAGCTGCAGGGCGACGCGGTCCACGTGGAGCTGCGAAATTCCGCGGACCCGTCGGCTGCCCGCGAGGCGATCGCCGCCCTGCCGGGTGTACGCGAGGTCACCGTGGACGGTCGGCGGTTGTCTGCCCGGACCGATGACGGCGCGGCCGCCGTGCCCGGAGTGCTCGCGGCCCTCGATCGGATCGGCTCACCCGTCGCCACCGTGACCGTGGCCCGCCCGTCCCTGGACGACGTGTATCTACGCCACGTCGGCCGCCGATTCGACCTGTCCCTTGTTGGAGGTGCCCAATGATCGCCGATACCTGGTGGATGACCAACCGTCAGCTCAAGGCGCTGCTGCGCCAGCCGGCCGTGATCGTGATCACGTTGGTCCAGCCGATGGTGTGGCTGTTCCTGTTCGGCAACCTGTTCCGTCGGGTGGTCGAGCTCCCCGGCTTCGGATCGTCGTCCTATCTGGACTATCTCGTGCCCGGTGTGGTCGTGATGAACGCGGTCTCCTCGAGCATGTGGGCCGGAATGGGCACGATCGACGAGATCGAGCGGGGAACCCTGAACCGGTTCCTCATCACGCCCATGCGGCGGGCCGCCGTTCTCAACGCCAACGTGATCGTGCAGGCCATCACGGTCGGTTTCCAGTCCCTTCTCATCGTGCTCATCGGCTGGGCCGCCGGTGCGCACTATCCCGGCAGTGCTCTCGGCCCGGTCGTACTCGTGCTGGCGTCGATACTGCTCGGCACTGTGTTCAGCGCATTCTCGAACGTGCTCGGGATGACCGTACGGCAGCGGGAGAGCATCATCGGCATGAGCATCTTCCTGTTGTTGCCGCTGACGTTTCTCTCCACGGCGTTCATGGCCAAGGACCTGATGCCCGGCTGGATGCAGACGGTCGCCGCCGCCAACCCGGTCAACTGGGCACTCGACAGTGCCCGCGGTGCACTGGGCAGCAGCATCGACTGGGGCACGTTGCTCGTGCACGGCGCCTGGCTCGTGGCCCTCGCCGGTGCCTTGGTGGCGCTGTCCACCCTGACGTTCCGCGGCTACCAGCGCACCGTCTGAATGTTAAGGAGGGGACCCTTCCTATCGCTTTCTGTAGAGGAAGGGTCCCCTCCTAACCTCGCGTTGGTCGGTACCGTATGCGCATGCCGCCCCTCGACGTGATCGAGAGTCCGGCCCGAACGTCGTGGTCGCCGCGCCGGATCGTGTCGGTTGTCGCTGCGGTGGGGCTCGTCGCCGGACTCGTCTGGTACCTGCAACGGCGCCCGCCGACACCAGAGCCCGCGCCGGCGCCGTCCGCCAACAGGACGAATCTTCCGGACCGCCCCGTCGGCGTCGCCCTACCTAACGACACCAATTTCGGCCGCGTTGTCTTGCCCAGTCGACCACCACGAATCCTCGACACGTCCGACGGTAAGAACCAGCCAATCACCGGACTGCCGGGCACTCCCGACTGGAACTACGTGATCAATGTGTTGAGTGATCGAGGGTATCTGGTGATCGCGTGGCCGCCCGAGGGTCTGAACATCAAAGCAGCGGCCTACCTGGTCGATGTCAGCCGGGGGACGGCCATCCACGTCGCTTCGGGTCAGGGAATCGTCCCCGGCGCCGACAATAGGTCGATTCTCGTCGTCGAATCCAGTGTGGACGGTGACGTGGTCCAACGTTATGGACTCGATGGCCACGCAATAGACAAGACATTCCAGGTGCCGCCCGGTCGCCACCTGGTCTGCGAGACCGCCGCTGGAGTCGTGCTCGCGGCCGATCAGGACCCATGGGAGCTCTGGGATCCCGCGACTCGTGCGGTCGCCTATACGTTCCAACAGTTCATCTCCGCCACATCGGATGTGCTCGTTTCGGGGGACTACGACGGATCGTTGACATTCACCGAGCTGAAGACCGGGGTCACCAAGCAAAGGCAAGTGCCAACTGACGCCGGATTCCTGTACGAGGCGGCTTTCAGCATCGACGGGCGGTATCTGGCCATAACCGGCGTGAATAACTCTTTCACCGCAATGACCGTGGGCGTCTTCGATCGGCAGGCGGATAGCTTCGAGTTCATGCGACCTTTTGGCATCACGCGCGCTGGCGCCGTCACCGTGATCTGGAACCGCGACATCCTCACCTTTGTCGCTCACGACACCGGTACGGCGGTGCTGTGGCGGCCTGGTGGGACTGCCTACACGGTGACCATCTAGTTTCGTCGGTGGCCGCGTCCACGTCTCTCGACGCCCGTGGCCAGTCCACAGCCAGCCTCAGGTCATTCCGGACGCCCATCAAAAGCCCAGTTGTGCACCTCGAAGTTGGCGTACCGGTCCTCGGTCAGCACGGCGCGTGCCTTGTCCGAGTCCGACGCCCGGACCAGCGCCGCGGTACCCAGCCACATGCCGCCGTCGTCGGACAACAGCGGCCCGTACGCGATCAGCTCGTCTCGGTTGGACGGCACCGCGAGGTCGGCGGCTTGTCCCGCGCCAAGTCCGAGCACCAGGTAACGATTGCCACCGGCCGGCCACCGGGGAAGTCCCACATGGTGCGCCCCAGCGTGTTGCGCCACCGGCGCAGCAACACGTCCCGGTACACACCGGCCTGATAGTTCGGCTCGTCGAAGGCGAACGATCGGGCGGCGGCGGAGTCGGGCAGGTCGAGGATGTGCACGCTGCCGGTGGGCGTATCGCCGTCATCGGCGAGGGTCGGGCCGCGAGCGATCATTTCCGTCGCGTACCGGTCCATGTAGGACCAATGCTCTTCCAGCAGCTCGTCACGCATCGCCACAGAGCCGTGCCGATCTCGGTGATAGCAGAAAAACTCCATGCCCCAAATATTGACGCGCCTGCCGGGCACCGCTCCCGGGGGGCACCCGGCGACGTACCGACAGCAAACACGAACAGAAGGACGGCTTTGACCCTGGATGACATCCTTGTGACATGCAGACTGTGTATGAAGCCACGGGCGGAAAGGACGGCCTGCTGCGCCTCGCCGACGCGTGGCACTCCCGGGTGATGGCCGACGAGGTTGTGAGCCATGCGTTCAGCCATGGGTTCAGTCCCCATCACACCGAGCGGTTGGCCGCGTACTGGGCCGAGGCGCTCGGAGGGCCGACGACCTTCTCCGACGCCTATGGAGACGAGACGTCGGTGGTACGAATCCACAGCGGCAATGGACTACACGAGGAGATGGACCGCCGTGCCATCGAATGCTTCGACCAGGCGCTCGCCGACGTCGGGCTTACCGCGGACGAGCCGCTCTGGCACGTGTTGCACGACTACTTCGCTTGGGCCACGACAACGACAATGGCGCGCTACCACGAGTCTGCCGACGACGTCCCGGAAGGCCTGACCGTCCCACGATGGTCCTGGGACGGCCTGCAGAGCTGAACCGGGCCGCGCACACCATCCAACGGTGTCAGTACCGGACGCCGACCTGTTGGAGCGCGGTGTCCAATGTGGTCATGACGGCGAGCGTCGTGTCGAGCGGAATGAGATCGCTTTCGGTACGACCTTCGCGCAGGCAGCGCATGACCTCCTCCGCCTCATAGCCCATTCCGTTGCCGCGCAGCGTCACCTCGACGTGCTCGGTCGTGTCGTCGGCTCGCACGAGCGTGAAACCTTGTGGACGCCAGAACTGCCGGTCGATCTCGATACGGCCGGTGCGGCCGGTAATGACCGCGCGCTGGCCGGTCTCGCCCGCCATCCCGGCCTGCAACGTCGCGACCGCTCCGTTGGCGTATCCGAGTACGAGGCCGGTGTTCTCGTCCGTACCCTCCGGATGCAGCGAGGCCCACGCCGCAATCGTTGCCGGCGGCCCCAGAAACGCGTGGGCGAACGCTACCGGATAGACGCCCAGGTCGAGCAGCGCCCCACCACCGAGTTCGGGCGCGCGCATGCGGTGACCAACCGGGAATGGTCCGGCGACGCCGAAGTCCGCGGCGACGTGGGTCACCTCGCCGATCGCGCCGTCGGCCACAAGACCCAGGATCTGGCGCATCGCCGGGTTGGTCAGCATCCACATGGCTTCCATGAGGAACACGCCACGCTTGCGCGCCGTGTCGACCAGGTCCCGGGCGGTGGCCAAGTCGAGCGTGAGCGGCTTTTCGCAGAGCACCGCCTTGCCGGCCTCGAGGCACAAGCGCGACGCCTCGTGATGGGCGGAGTGGGGCGTCGCGACGTAGACGACATCGACGTCCGGATCGCCCGCGAGTTCGGCCCAACTGCCATACGTGCGCGGGATGCCGTACCGTGCCGCGAATGCCTGGGCCGACTCCAATCGACGCGAGCCGACCGCCGCGACCTCGGCGTCAGGGAGCAGAAGGAGGTCCTCGACGAACAGGGACGCGATGCCGCCGGTCGCGAGGATGCCCCACCGGATCGGCTCCGTCGCCATCATGCCTTCTCTCGCAGGCGGCCGGCCCGACGGTCGCGGTACTCTGCGATGACGAGATCGGTCAACTCGGCGACCGACGTTTCGGCGGCCGGTTTATCAAACGTGATCTGTCCATGTTGGAGGATGTTGATCCGGTCGCACACTTCCAGGGCCTGGGCGTAGTTGTGCGCGATGATGATGATTGCCAGGTCACCACGCGCCTTCAGGTCGGCGATGAGGTCGAGGATCAGCCGACCCTCCTTGGCTCCCATCGCGGCGAGCGGCTCGTCGAGCAGCAGGATGCGCGCATCCGAGTAGACCGAGCGGGCGACCGCGATCGCCTGCCGCTGACCGCCGGACAGCTTTGCCGCCTCGACCGTGACGTCGGGAAGGTCAACGCCCATGGCCGCCAGATGCTGCGCGGCCAGGCGGCGCATCACCCGATTGTTGAGCAGCGGGCCGACCCGGTGCTCGCGGTTGAGGAACATGTTGTGATACACGCTGAGTTCGTTCACCAGCGCCAGATCCTGGTACACCGTGTCGATACCGAGCGATCGCGCGTGGTCGACGCTGCGCAGCGCTACCTCTTCGCCGTACACGTACAAGCGCCCGGCATCGGGCTGGTGGAAGCCGCAGATCACCTTGATAAGCGTGGACTTGCCGGCGCCGTTGTCGCCAAGCAAACCGAGTACTTCGCCACGGTCCACCCGCAGGTTCACGTCGCGCAGCGCCGTGAGCGCGCCGAACCGTTTGGCCACGCCCTCGACCCGCAGAGCCTCGGTCATGTCTTCTCAACTTCCTCCCGCGCGGCGCAACCGGGACAGGTACTGGTTGGCGATCATCGAAATCAGGATCGCCGCACCCTGAATCAGGAAGAACGGATTGGCGCTGATCCCAATGAGGTTGAACCCGTTCTGCAGTACGGCGAGGACGAACATGCCAATCAATGCGCCGATGACCGTGCCGGAGCCACCCGCCAGCGCGGTGCCGCCGATGACCGCGGCGGCGATGGCGGAGAAGGTGATCCGCGTACCGCCGCCGATGTTGGGGTCGATGGAGTTGATTCGCAGCGCCTCCATGATCCCAGCGAAGGCACCCAGGACGCTCACAAGCATGAAATTGCCGACCTTCACGCGGTTCGACTCGGATGCCAGCCTCGGTGGCTCCCAACAAGTTGCCGCCCACCGAGATCGTGTGCAACCCCACCGGGTCCGAGTCAGCACAATGTGGAAGATCGCGACGATGATGAGGCACCACGTGAGCGAGGCCCAGTCACCGGCTCCGAGCCAGGTTTGCAGGTCGCCCTGCACCGGTTCGGGCACCGCGACCGGGTAGGCCTTCGACGTCGTGAGCAGCACGCCGTACAGCAGATAGAACATGCCCAATGTCGTGACGAACGACGGCACCTTGAGCCGGGTCGTGATGAGGCCGTTCACCAGACCGATTCCGGCCGCGATCGCGAGCGACAGCACGATCGCCGGGATCGCCGGCACGTGGTAGAAGTCGATGGCGTAGTGCATCAGGATACGGCGCAAGCGCGGCCACCATGCCAACCGAATGTCGATCTCACCGCTGACGAGCAGGAACACGATCCCGACCGCGACGATGGCGGTCGGGGCAGTCGCTTGAGCGATGTTGCGAAGGTTGTCGGGGGTCAGGAAGATCGGCGTCGAGGCCTGGAAATACACCACCAGGCCGATGGCCACGACGAGGACGCTTGCTTCCCGACGGCGGAGGAAGGCGTCCCAGATCCGTCGGGCGACGGTGGCCGCGCTTCGCGGCGGAGCGTCGCTAACCGCGACGGCGTCGCTCATCGGTGTTCCCTTCTGGGCACCGGCCGCGCCCGGATCGGAGTCCCTTCGCGGGCAGGCGCGGCCGGCGCGTCCTTGGTCGACCGGCGTCAGGCGTGGGCGATGGCGCCGGAGCGGTCGACCAACTTCACTGCCGTGTCCGAGCCTTCGTACCGCGACTTCGTGCTCTGGTACGGCCCGACATTGTCCTTGGTCACGAACAGTAGACCAGTGTTCGTTTCAGTCGGGAAGATCAGTCCGCCGGTCAGCTTGTACATATACAGCGCCAGTACGGGCAGGAAGCCCTGCAGGTACGGCTGCTGGTCGATCGTGTAGTCGAGGTCGCCGTTCTTGATCGCGTTGAGCGTCTCCGGGATGAGGTCGAAGCCGCCCGCCACCTTGAGACCCTTGTCCCGCAGCTTGTACTTGGCGACGGTCTGGCCAACGCTCTGGGTCGAGCCGGCGTCAACGGCCAGCAGCCCGGCGACGTTCTGGTGGCCCTGGACGTAGGCGTCGATAATGGACAGTCCCTGGGTAATGTCGGCGTTGGTCGCGACCGGCGTGAACGTGACCGGCTTTCCGGAGTCCTTGAACGCCTGCTGGGCGCCGTCGATCCGGGGCTGGATGTTCAGTTGGCCCGGGGTCGCGATGAACGCGGCCACGTCACCGGAGCTGATCTTGGCCAAAGCGCGGCGGCCGAGCGCGTACCCGGAGTCGTACAGGCCCTGGCCGATATAGGCCAGCCGGTTCGTGCCGGTGTCGTCGCGCGCGCCATCGGCATTGAACGAGACCACCGGGATGCCGGCATCGAGTGCCCGGTCGACCGGATTGCGGAATGCCCCCTTGTCGACCACCGCGATGGCGAGTCCATCGGCCTTGGCGCTGATCGCCGTATTGGTCGCGTCCACCATCTCGGAGACCACGGAGTTGACCGAGCCGGTCCACTGATACTGGACGCCGAGCAGCTTGGCCGCGTCCTCGGCGCCGTACTGAGTAGGCGTGAAGAACGGGTTGGTCGTCACGTGGCACACGAAGACGAACTTCCACGACGGCGTCTTCGGGAAGTTTCCTACTGCGCCGGCGGCAGTAGCCGCGTCGTCACTGCAGCCGGCCAACAGGGCCGACGCGGCGAGTGACGCGCTAACCAGACCAGTGCCCTGCAGCAACCGGCGGCGGGTCATCGGGTTGAGGTCGAGTCTCTCGACGGCTTCTTCGACCTTGGGATGGAGCTTGCGCATCAGGGGCCTCCTTCGTCGGCACGACCGCCGACGGGCAGACAGCAGCTACGGGATGGGGTTTACGAGCGCCACGAAGACCGATCCTGGGGCGATCGGCGGACGCGGCGATGGGCATGCATCAATGGGGCACAAGGCCAACGCCAGTGCCGTTCGCGGTCGTCCGCCGCTATTGGTTCAGAGGCTAAACGAATTCCGGAGACCCGTCAACGCCTCACTCGCCACGACGGGATCCACTAAGGACGCTTCCGTGCCGTCTACATAGGACAGCTCTGCAATGCCAGCGGGCCGAGCCTCGACCGCGGACATTTCGGCCTACCCGGACACTCCAGGCGGCCGAACATCTCAAAAGGAAAACGAATGAGCGCAATCGTATGCTGTCGTCGGCCGGCGAAGAGTAGGGTCCCGCCTTACCCGGAGGTCGCAGGTGGTCGTCCGCATCGTCAGGCCATCCGGGTTCACCCTCAACTGCGGGAGGTGTGAGCGCACCTCATAAGTCCTGACAGCCGGTCGTGGCGGCCATCTGCACACGAGTCGTCAGACCGGCGCGAGCCCGTGCGCCAGGAAGGAAGGGGGGCTCCATCGACGTACTGATGTCACCGATATGGGACCAGCAGAGGTCACGCGGTTGTGACCGTCTTTCATCTGGCGGCCCGGCGGGCGTCGATGCCGTACCTTCGTGCGGTGTATCGCCCGCCGGCGTGCCCGCGTGGTCGGAATCAGACTCGCTTGCGAAGTGACACTTCGTTGATGTTGGTGGGGCGCCAGGGACTCGAACCCTGAACCTGCGAAGTAGCTGCAGACGAGATCGCAGAGGCTTCGCCCGAGGTCAGCTGGGCTGTCATGACTCGAAGTCGGCCCGATCGCTGGGGCCGTTGCTGTTTCTGCCTGCCGTACCTCCGGGTCGTTCACGGCCGGGGCGTACATGTCCGCCGCGCGGTTCTCGGTCGTCTCGAGGGTCGGCGCACGGGGCGCTGCCATGGACGAGCCAATCAGTGTCGGCGACTCGACGTCCCTGATGCTGGTGAGTCCGACGATGGCGCTGTCAATGTCAAACCAGACGTTGGGTGCACGCAGTGCGGCGGTTTTGGATTCGACGTCAGCGTGAAACGCGAGCTCCCGGGGTGTGGTGCATCGCCCCGATCGACGCAATCGTTCGCGCGCGCAAGAGGATGATGGCAAGCACTACCATCCACAGCAGGTACGCCGCGACGTTGATGCGCTCATACACTCCCTGCCAGGGCGTGGGTTCGTTCGTGGCGAGGGCGCCAGCCTGCATCGTCGCCGTTGCGCCGAACGCGACGAGCGTGAGGATCGTAGCGACGGAGTAGACGCGGAACCGCTTCCCGAACGCTACGGCGCCGAAGGCCATGGCCAGTAGGGAAAGCATTGAGATCACGATGGTGAGGGCAATGTGCATTGTGTCGCTGAACGTGCCACCGCCCTGGGCGAGTACCTCACGCATGTGCATTGGAAAGAATGGGCCGGCCTGATCGACGACTCCGACTATGACCAGCGCCCAGCCGGTGACTCGCAAAGCGCGGTTCCGACCGGCTAACCACAAAACTCCGAGCCCGAAGGCGAGTGCGAGTGCACCGCTGACGAACAGGAGCGAAACGACGAGCGGTCGAGAGGGAGCGTCGATGGCGAAGAGCTCGCTGATTGTTTGGTTTGTGGAGCTGTACCCCTCCCACCGCATAGGTCCCAGCACGAGGGCGACGGCGTAGAACACGGAAGCGCCGATCCCGGCGGCGAGCAGCACCCTCCGCAGCACCCCTGGCCATCCCTCGGTCGGGACGTCAGGTTGCGACAGCACTGGTGCCCGTCCGATTGTGGTCGACATGTTGGCCTCCTCCGAGCGTCGATGGCCCGCCATCCTTAACCCAACCGTCGGACTGTTGGAGGAGACGAGAAAGGGCCGATCGACCCCGGGACTTGGCCAAGGGACCCGCCCAAGTGTCAAGATCGATCACGAGTGCGGAATCGCCGTCGGGCCGCGCTGCCAGTCCTGAGCGCATGCCTACAGGACTGTTGTAGCGTTTTTCAGACTTCTGATCAAGGTTCTGACCTGGGGATTGGTGGGGCGCCAGGGACTCGAACCCTGAACCTACGGATTAAAAGTCCGCAGCTCTGCCATTGAGCTAGCACCCCGACTCGAGAGCCAACGCTACCCGACGGGCCCGTTGCAGGCGCGCGCGTTCTATCCAGCCGAGACGAGAGCGTGGCGCCCGACCCCCGGGCGCCACGCTCCTTTCGGGGGGGCGGAGTTACGAATTGGGGAACAGGAACGGCAGCCGGGCGTCGAGCCAGTCGTGAAGCCGCATGACCTGGTCCGTGTGGGTGCTGAGCCAGGGCAGGTTGCCGGTGATCGCAAGCGTGCCAACGACGATCGAGGCGAGCCCGAGAGCGATTCCGAGCATGGCATCGCCCTTGCCCGCCACGTGACGACGGCTGGTCGCGGCCATGCCACCGATCGCGGCGAAGGTGGCCAGCAGGCCGAGGGCGACGCCGACCCCGGCCAGTAGTCCGGAGAGTACGGAGAAGGCCCCCCCGAGCCCGAAGATCAACGACGTTGTGGCCAGCATGCTCGCCCGAGATCGGGGGCCGGTGAGGGCCGGCATCTCGGCGGTGTTGCGCGCGGGGACAGTTACCGCCGCGCGCCGCTGCGCTGCGCGGCTTTCGTCAACCGGAGCCTTGCCGGCGACGGTCGCGCTTTTCTCCTCGGTACCGGCACGGGTCATGAGAGCCATCACGGACCTCCGTTCACCAACGAATTCCTCGATGCGCCTACGTCCGGGGACGGAGTACCCATTGCGGCTCAGCTCAAAACAGTTACCTGCCCCATTGGCTCAACTCGGCGCCGAAATGCTTGCGGGTAAGCGCGGCCGCCACCAGTCGAGCGCGGCGCCGGCGAGGTACTGTGAATCGCTGACGCATGACGTCAAATCCGTTGCGAGACACTTCACCCAGAATTCCTCCATATAGGAGGAATGCCGCGCGGATACATATCCGGGATCGCGGCGCGAGCATCGGCAGTCCTTCCAACGCCGCCGCGTAATGCAGAAGCGCCCGCTGACACTCAAACTGGATGAGCTCGCGTACCTGGTCCGACGATTCACCTCGGGTCGCGTCCGCGGACAGCATGTCGGGGGTGACCTGGAACCGAGCCAGATCCTCGGCCGGCAAATAGACGCGGCCACGGTCGAGGTCCTCACGCACGTCGCGGACGAAGTTCGTGAGCTGGAAGGCGTACCCGAGCTCCCGCGCAGACTCACGCGCGGCACCGAGATCGGCACCCGGTGCCAGCCCAAGAATCGGCACCATCATCGTGCCGATCACCGCCGACGAACCCTCCATATAGCCGAGCAGGTCGCCGTACGTTGAATAGCTGGCAACCGTGAGGTCCATCTCCATGCTGCGCAGGAACGCATCGAAGTCCGTAAGTTCGAGCTGGTACGTCCGGACGGTGTCGACGACGGCCGGCAGCAGCGGGTCTGTGGTGCGCTCGCCAGCCAGCGCGCGGTGAAAGGCGGTCCGCCACTCGTCGAGGCCTTCCGCCGCCGCCTCCGGCGTCGCCGGACCGTCTACTAGATCATCGGCCGTACGGGTGAAGGCGTAGAGCGCGTGGACGGCCTTGCGCTTGTGAGCGGGCAACAGCATAGTGGCGAGGTAGTAGCTTCGGCCCCGGTCGCGATGAATCTGGCGGCATCTCTCGTACGACGCGCCAAGTCCGGTCACCGCCGACGGCCTGTGCCGGGCCTGGCCCGAAGCGGCCACATCCACGAAACCTCCCCGACGGACATACGCCCTACGCTAGGGGGCGGACCCACAGCACCATCTGCCTGGGAGGGGTCACGATGCGAACCGTCACCGGCCGGTCTGATCGGGTTGTCATAGTAGGCGCCGGCCTGGGTGGCCTCGCGTGCGCCCTGCACCTCGCTGGCGCCGGCCGCGAGGTGACGGTGGTCGAACGCGAATCGGTACCCGGCGGCCGCGCCGGCCGGATCTCGGTGGACGGCTACGAGTTCGACACGGGGCCGACGGTGCTCACGATGCCCGAACTGATCGCCGAGGCAATGGCGGCGGTCGGCGAGGACCTCAACGACTGGCTCATGCTCACCCGGCTTGACCCGGCATACCGCGCATTCTTCCCGGACGGCTCGACTCTCGACATGATCACCGAGCCCGAGCGGATGGCCGACGAGATCACTCGGGTGTGCGGAGCCCGTGAGGCCGACGGGTACCGGCGATTCATCGCCTTCGCGACCGAGCTGTGGCGCCTGGAGCGCGACGACTTCATCGCCCGCAACCTGGACGCGCCGTGGGACCTGCTCCGGCCCGGTCTGTTCCAGCTGATCCGCAAGGGCGCCTTCCGGTCGCTGGGCGCGAAAGTCGGGGGGTACTTCCGCGACCCTCGGACCCAGCGGATCTTCTCGTTCCAGTCGCTGTACGCCGGCTTGGCCCCGCGACGGGCACTGGCCCTCTACGCGGTGATCACCTACCTCGACTCGGTGCGCGGGGTCCACTTCCCGCGGGGCGGGATGCATGCCGTACCGCAGGCGATGGCCGCAGCGGCGACCAAGCACGGCGTGACGTTTCGCTATGACACGTCGGTCGTCCGCGTCGAGACCTACGCCGGGCGGGCCAAGGCGGTGCACACGTCGACGGGCGAGCGCATCGTCGCCGATACGGTGGTGCTCAATCCTGACCTATCGGTCGCCTACCGTGACCTTCTTCCCGCCGAGGCTCCCCCACGCAGGCTCGATCACCTGCGATACTCACCGTCCTGTGTGGTCATCCACATCGGATCGAGTCAACCGTACCGAAAGATCGCCCATCACAACCTCCACTTCGGACGATCGTGGACGCCAACGTTCGACGACGTGATCCGCCGGGGCATCCTCATGCGCGACCCCTCGCTGCTGGTGACCAACCCGACCCGCAGCGATCCGAGCCTGGCGCCAAAGGGAAAACATGTCTACTACGTGCTTGCGCCGGTCCCCCACCTGAGGGCCGGCGGACCCGACGCCGCAACGTGGCGGGACAGGGGCTTAGGCGAACGGTACGCCGACCAGCTCATCGCGACCCTCGAGGCACGTGGATACATCGGCTTCGGAGCTGGCATCCGTACTCGTCGGATTGTCACACCGGCTGACTGGGAGGCCCTCGGCCATGCGGCCGGCACTCCGTTCGCGGAGGCGCACACGTTCGGCCAGACCGGGCCGTTCCGTCCGAGGAACCTGCACCCCACTCTGTCCAATGTGGTCTTTGTAGGCTCGGGCACTCAGCCGGGTGTGGGCGTGCCGATGGTGTTGATCTCGGGCAAACTGGCGGCGCAGCGGGTGACAGGGCGATGACGCGGGAACTGGAACTTGTCGAGCTCGTCGACGACGCCGGCGTCGCCGTCGGATCGACCACCGTCACCGCGGCGCACACGCCACCCGGGCGGTTGCATCGTGCCTTCTCGGTGCTGCTGTTCGATGACGCCGGCCAGACCCTGCTGCAGCAGCGGGCGGCGGGCAAGACCCGGTTTCCGTTGCGGTGGGCGAACGCCTGCTGCGGCCATCCCGCGCCGGGCACGTCGGTGGTCGCCGCCGCCGAACAGCGCCTGGCGGAGGAGCTGGGCATCACGGGCGTCGCCCTCGCGGAGGTCGGCGTGTTCACGTACCGGGCAGACGATCCGGCCACCGGACGGGTGGAGCACGAGTACGACCACGTCGTCATCGGCCAAGTCTCCGGAGGGCTCCCGCTGGTCCCCGATCCGGTCGAGGTCGAGGACACGCGATGGGCGCCTGCCGCAGCGCTCGCCTCGCTCGCCGGCGGACCCGGGTACGCGCCGTGGCTGCCCGGGGTGCTTCCGATCGCGCTCGCGGCGACTCCATTCGAGTGATCGGCTTCGCTGTGGGCAATGTGGTTTGGCGATCATTCCAGCGGTCACGTATGCTTTCCTGGCTTCCGGCGGGCCGGATGGGAGCAGCCGTGATCAAAGTGCCCATGTGCGATGATTGCGGGGCCGCCCCCATCGTCTAGCGGCCTAGGACGCCGCCCTTTCAAGGCGGTAGCACGGGTTCGAATCCCGTTGGGGGCACGGGTCACCAGCAAGGTCCTGTGGAGCAGTTGGAGTGCTCGCCGCCCTGTCAAGGCGGAGGTCGCGGGTTCAAGTCCCGTCAGGACCGCACACTTGATCGCCGCGCCCTCGAGCGCGGCGTTCGCGTCTGTGGGGTCCAGCTCCTCCGAAACCCCCGCGCCGCGCAACCCGTCCGGCGTGTAACATGAGCGAGCTTGGCCAGGTAGCTCAGTTGGTACGAGCGTCCGACTGAAAATCGGAAGGTCGACGGTTCGATCCCGTCCCTGGCCACCCCAGATGACCTGCCCGCGGTGCAGGTCATCACCCGTTTCGGGACTCTCCCCGACGTGACCACCGCGATGCGCTCCGACTACCTTGCGTCGGCGAACCGGTGATGGAGACCGACTATCGGCTCCTTTCCGATGGCCAACCGATCCAGGTCTCGCGTTCTTGGGAGCCGCTCGCCATCACCGGCGGTACGCCGATCGAGCTTCCAGAGGATGGGCCTCTCGTCGGCGTTATCGCTCGGATGGACAACATCGGCCAGCACGTCGACCTGGTCGTGGAGAAGGTAACCGCGCGTGCTGCCACCCCTGCAGAGGTGGACCGTCTGGATCTGCCTCAACGTAACGCCTCCGTGCTCGTAATCGAGCGAACTCACTACGTGAACGGGACTCCGGTCGAAGCGTGCGACATCGTCTTCCCCGGCGACCGATACGAATTGACCTATAGAATTCCGGTGCCGGTCTAGCAATGCCAACCAGCCGTTACAGACCCGATCTTGTCCGATCGGCGCACCCACTGAGTGTGGTTCTCATTATTGGTTACGGCGTGGCCCAGCGTGAGCTCGGATCAAACCACCCGGTGTCTGGAAACCACGCGATACAACGTCCGATCGGATACGACCACGCCCACAGGTGGGTTACCTCAGTCGGCAGCTTCGGGTCGCTCGGTGGTAAGTCCCGATATTCATCGCTCAACGCGTGGTACGCCGCCCAGGGCGTGCTGAACGAAGCTCCAATAAACACGTGCCTTTCCATAGATCCACTCGCATCAAGTTTCTTGCGCACATCGGCCCGCTTCTTGTCGAACAGGAACGCCGCCAGCCACCTATCAAAGCTCGGCCAGTCCAACTGAGCTGGACCGCCGGTACCTTCGCCATGTATCAATACCTTTCCCGGTTCGCCGGTTCCGAGAGGCCGCGACGCCAGCTGCACGACGCCGAGGTTAGCCAGGCGTCGGACGGCATCAGCCGAGTGACGCTCCAGGTTTTGCTGCGGCACGACTATCTCGAAGTACGCCTTGGCGTCTTCGGCTACGCGGAGCAGCTCAGGGAGTGTCGTCACCAATGTGCGGAGCCGAGCGCTGGGCGATACGGTGACCCACCACAAGCGACCGAGACACGGCGCCGGCACTTCCTGGACGTCCCGGACCGCGCTGACCATGGCGGAGTACTGCTCATCGATGTCAGTAACTACCTCCGCGAGCGCGGCAGGGCGGTCGCGATATTCGATCATGATGTCGGCCATGCAGTGCGTGCTGTTGTCATCTTGAATGATCACACGCGCGCCCGTTAGCCTGGGCGGTTCATATTGACAATTGCTCGACGAATCACCATGATCGCGCCTGCACATTTGGGTTGGAAGAGGTGGTTACCGTGGCTTTGGTTGGTCGCGCGGCTGAGCTTGACGCGCTGCGGGAACTGGCTGAACAAGTGGTATCAGGACGTGGCGCGGCCACGTGGGTGGTGGGCGAGCCCGGCATTGGTAAGTCCAACTTGATCGAGGCCGGTCTGGTGGGGATGGACGGCCGTGGTTGTCGGGTGTACTCCGCGGCCTGTTACGAGCAACCGTCAGTCTTTCCGATGCAGACGCTGCTCGATGCCTTCGGTCTTGGTGTCGGCGGCAGGCCTGACTCGGCCTCGGAGGTGATTCGCGTAAACCAGGCGGAGATCCTCAGCCTGCTGCACGGTGATCGCGTCGGGCTGGTCACGCCACGAGACAGCCTCACTGCCGCGGGCGACCGACTGGTCGATCTCGTACACCGCCTGTGTGCCATCTCGCCGGTGTTACTCATCGTCGACGACGCGCAATGGGCCGACGAGGCAAGTCTCGGAATATTGCTGAGGCTCAGCAGAGTGCTCAATCAACTGCCATTGCTGCTCGCCGTCGCGGTCCGGCCTGTGCCCTCCCGGCCGGAGGTGGACACATTATATGACGCTCTGGCCGGCGTGGGGGCACTGTGCCTTGAGCTCGGTCCCCTTGATCCGCGTGGGGTCGCCGCGATGGTCAGCGAGCTCATGGGCGTCCCGCCCGGGCCGGCGTTAGCCAAACAGCTCGATGCCGCCAGCGGAAACCCACTCTACCTGCGCGAACTCGTAGACTGCCTGGTCCGGGAGTCACGACTCAGCTTGACGGCCGACGAGGTCGAGCTCATCGGTCAGCCAACCGATCTGCCAGCGACCCTACCGGCTGCAATCGAGCGCCGTCTGCGATTCTTGTCGAGACCGGCGACCGTTGCGCTGCAAGTCGCATCTGTGCTTGGGCCGGCGTTCGCGGTTGCGGATCTCGCGGTCGTCACGGGCCAACGTGCCACCGATCTGATGGCGGTCGTCGGCGAGGGAATAACCGCGGGTGTGTTGAGCGAGCACGATCCGACGGACCTGGCGTTCCGGCACGGTCTCATCCACCACACCCTCTACAGTGGCATGGCGTCCGGCTTGCGCGCCGCCTTACATCGGCAGGCCGCCGAGAGCCTGAGCAAACACGGGGCATCGGCGGAGCGGGTGGCAGGACAGCTGCTGGCTGCCCCGGGGCCGGTCGACGCCTGGGTCATCGATTGGCTCGCCGACTCCGGGCCTGCGCTGTGCCACCGCGCACCAAAGGTCGCGGTCGACCTGTTGCAACGTGCGCGTGCAGGCCTGGACCGGCCGGATCCGCGCCGGGATCGCTTGGATGCCGACCTGGCGCTGGCACATCTTCAAATCGGCAACAACGAGCAGGTTCTCACGTGGGCGGGGCCGGTACTGGAGTACACCGGCGACGGGGCGATGGCCGGGACGACGTCCTGGACTCTCGCATACGCACTGAGCCGCATGGGCAAGCTCGAGCAAGCTGTCACGGCCATCGATGAGGCGCTTAGCCGGGAAGGCGTGCCGTTGGCGTGGTCCGCCCGCCTACGGGCCCGGCGGGCATTGACGCTGTTCACGATGGGGCGGTACGACGAAGGGCGCGGCAACGCCGAACAAGCGGCGGAGGCTGGCACTCGGGCGGGAGACCGCCTCGCGGTCGGGTATGCGCAATACGTCTTGGCCATGATCGAGATCTATGATCGGCGCCGCGTCGCGCCTGCGCGGGAAATCATCGACCGTGCCCTGGTCGCCCTCGGCGACGAGCCGCAGACGAGCGACCTCCTGCTACTGCTGATGGTCGCGCTCGGTGGTGCGCTCGGTGCTCTTGGCCGACCGGTCGAGGCCGACCGGATCTTTGGTCAAGTGTCGGTGCTCGCCGAGCGCGGCACGCTACCACGCCAGGCGTACGTGCTCATGTGCAGCGCGCTGTACGGGTTCTTCCGAGGTCGCTGGGACGTGGCGCTGGCAGAGGTGAATGCCGCCCTGGATCTCCCACTCGATGACGTCTATCGCCAACACCTGGGCGGACTTGTCGCCATCCTAGCGGTGCACCGTGGAGATCGAACAACCGCGAACGAACATGTTCGCCGGGCGAACAACGTTCGCCTCGTTGACAGTGAAGCCCGCATGGTCATTGAGTTTCTCGTCGTTGCTTGGGCCCTGGCCGCGGAGCAGGACGGCAACCCCGCCGAGGCGTTGACGCGGATTCGATCGACGTTCGACCCGGACGCGACCTTGGAGTTCTCCAACCTTGGCATTATCAGCACCCTATGGCTGCCCGACGTCGTCCGCCTCGCGCTGGCCGTTGGCGAGACGGCTGTCGCCGCCGCCGCGGCCAAGGCATGCGCTCGGGAGGCAGCCGCGCAAACGCGACCGACGTCGAGTGCGGCCGCGCTTCATTGCCAGGGGTTACTCGACGCCAACCCGACCGCGCTGCACAGCAGCGCGGAAATGTTCGAGCAGACCGGTTATCCGCTTTTTCGCGCCCAAGCGCTCGAGAATGCCGCGGTTCTCCATGCCGAGCTCGGCGACCTCACGGACGCCCGAAGCGCGTACCAGCAGGCCATTGATATCTATCACGATCTCGACGCCGCATGGGACATAAGTCGCGCCGATCATCGGCTGCGGGAATACAACATCCGTCGTGGGGTGCGCGGGCCCCGCCGACGCCCGGCCACCGGGTGGGAGGCCCTTACGCCGACGGAGCAGAAGATTGCTCATTTGGTCGCGGCGGGATTGTCCAACCCCGAAATCGCAACCCGCCTCTTCCTGTCGGCCCGCACGATCGAGGCTCATGTCTCTCACATCCTCACCAAGCTGAATGTCAAGTCCCGACTCCAAGTCGCACTCATGATCGCGCCGCCAGTACCAACACAGGCGGGGTCCGAAAGCGTTCTTCCGTTCCGGACGCGCCATCCGAGCGAGAACGCATGATCGAGAATTCACCAACGTTCAGGATCGGTGGCATTGAGGTCAGCAGCCCTAGATCCAATCCGATCATCGTCGATTGGTCCGACGCGCAGTGTCGCCAAGGCGCGGTGTTGTCAGGCGCCTTCGACCGTAGTCGCGTGCACGAATGTGTGCCACGAGCTGCGGGTCGGAGCTGAGTCGGCACGTTCCAGATAGGACGCAGTCGCATCCGCCCAGATCCAACAACCGTCCGTACGGAAGGTCATGGGCACCGCTTCCAGGCGATGTCCATTCACGGGTGAGCGCCGCTGATGGTTCAGGTGGTGGCCGGTAGCCATGGCTTGCCGGCCAGCGCGGTGTGGATAGCGTCGATGGCGTGCAGGCGGTGGTTGCGAGCGCTGACGAGGTACGAGCGGACGCGGCAGAAGCGGGACAGGGTCAGGGTGATCTGCCAGTAGCCGGAGACTTCCTGGTGCAGCTTTGGGCCTTTGAGTGCCCGTTCGCTTGCGTTGCTCGTCCAGGGCGCCCGAGTGTCCTTTGTGAACAGCCATACTTCGTCGGCCTTGTTCTGCGGGCGTCGGGCGAGCACGAGGCCGGGGTGGTTGCCCTTGTGCCAGGGTCGGGACAAGTTGTCGACGATCCCGACGGTGGCCTGGTGAAGGAGCTTCGCTGCGGCCTTGAGCGCGCGGTCGGCCCGGTCGGCCCAGACCTTGTTGTCAGCGTCGAGCCCGGCGACGTAATCCAAGTGCCGCAGCACGTGCGAGTTATGCCGACGTCGGCATAACTCGCATTAGCCCGGGTCATTCACTAACGCTGTTGGGTTGAGCGCGGCGTAGCGCAGGAAGTGCCCTTCGACCCGCAACGATGGATCTTGTCGACGGGTCAGTGAGGTCGGGCTGCGTGTTGAAGACTCGTGCCGTGAGCGAGCAGCGCGGAGCGGTCCAGGATGCGGGTGCTGGCTGGTTCGGGCCCGAAGTGGCCGGTATCGGCACGGCCAGTTTGTTGGCGGACGTTGGCCATGAGGTGCCGACTGCGTTGCTTCCGAGTCTGTTGACGTCGACATTGCAGGCACCTGCGGCCGCGCTCGGGGTGATCGAGGGAGTCTCGGACGGTCTGGCGGGTATGGCACGCCTGGGGTCGGGCGCGTTTCCATCTCGTGCGGCTGCCAACTGTTTCGTCGCTGGTCTGGTATCGGGGGTCGGGCCGGACCTTCATGGCCAGAAACGAGGCCATCGCGGCGTTGGGATTGTGCTTGGTCTTTCGGGCGACCGGTCTGTCTGATGGGCGGGGCCGGGGTAAACCAGCCCCGCCAATCGAATCAGTAGCCGGTCCCGAAGCCGCTGCGCGGAACCGTAGCCAACACCTGCTGCTGGTAGTAGACGGGGCCACCTTCGTCGGCAGTCACCGTGGAGGCATAGTGGGTTGAGACCATGAGCGCGTAGATGTTCGTGGCGGAGATGGCGAGCCCGAAGTAGTCCCCGATGAACCCACTGCCGCTCGCGCATGGATCTGTGGCCCCGGCGCATGGGTACTGTGAGAGCCCGCCGAGGTGCTGGCCCGGCTGCTCGGGGTCCCAGGCGAACTTAGAGATCCGCACATTCGGACCCACTGGTACGGCGCCGCCGCCGCTGTCCTTGTACGCCTGCAGCGACGTGTCGATGCAGAAGTTGGTACGCGCGACATCGGCAGGTAGGACGCTCTTGTCGTTCGGGCAGGTACCGCGACGGTCGTAAAACGCTATCGCCACCGCGCCGTTGGGACCTGCTGCGACCGATGGTTGGAACTGGTCGGTCGGCCCGCCCGATAGGTCGACGTTGTCGTTGACCACGACTGGCGCCGACCAGGTCACGCCGCCATCGATCGACTGCGTGAACTTCACGTCCGCCTGGCCTGCGACCGAGTCCCAGTCCTCGTATGTGAGGTAGACGTGGTTGGGATAGGTGGGGCTGGCGGCGAAGTTCTCGACGATTCCACTGCGGAAGCGCGTGTTTGGATAAACCTCGCCCGGTGGGATCGTCGCTGTGGTGATCGGGACGAACGCGCCGAAGGTACGCCCATCATCGATCGATCGCGCGACGTAGATGGTATGGGCGCCGCCATTTGAGGGGAACGACACGACCGAGACGTACAGGGTGCCGGCCGCGTCGATCATCGGGTAGACGTAGGTGGCGCCGGGGCCTAGGTCGGACGGGGCGCTGATGGTGACGGCCTTGTCGAACGTGAGGCCGCGGTCACGCGAGACGGCGATCCGTACCTTGATCGCCTGGCCGTTGAAGACCGCCCACGCGGCGTATACGTGGTCCTGGAAGGGGTTGCCGACGATGTGATTCACGGCGACCCACTGCTTGTCCTCGACGTGTCCCACTTGTTTAGCGGAGGCATTATTCGACGGCTCAAGGGGTTGTCCGCCGTTGCCCTTGACCCAGTGGCGGCCCATGTCATCGCTATAGGACAGGTCGATCTCGCCGTCCGGATGGAGTCTCGTCGCATCGAAGAACGAGTTGAACGGCAGCATCGTCTGGTAGACGCGGCCCTTGGTGTCGAAGTCGACGTTCGGGTCCGTCGTGTCGGTCCAGCTCGGCGGCATCTCCTGCGTACCGGTAGAGACGCAGTCATAGCCCTGGACCTGGTTGTTGCCCGACGGCGTCCCGCCGAGGATCTGGTGAGCACCGATGTAGAACATGTAAAACGTCGAATACTTGTCGAAGAATGACTTTGATGATCCGACCAAATCCTCGGTCCCGGGTTTGACCGCAAGCCAGGATTCGGAGTGGTTCGCGTTGAATGGGCCCGGCCGGCACGTACCCGCATCCGGGACGCGCGATCCCGGCGGTACGGGATAGCCACCGCCATCCGTCGGGAAGCTGGCCACGACGTTCGTGAACGGTACGCTCGCCAACCATAGGCGCCGAGTTGGGGGTTGCCGCAGCACTGATCGGAACGAAGGCCACTGCTAGTCCCACTAGCGTCGCAACAAATCGCTTCATCGATCCTCCTTCGCCCGCGATGAAATGTGTGTACCACGTTTCGGGCCATGGAGCGCAACGACGATGAATGAGGACCGATCGATGGCGCCGCAAGCAGCCTGTCAAGCCGCCCGGTGCGATCCTCCACATTAGATCGCAAGATTCCTAGGTCACTTTCGCCGGAACCCTGCATGCGGACTGCGGCCCGGCCGGGCAGGCGGGGCCGCGGGTCGGCGAATCGCTGGGCCGCGCGATTCACCGCGACGACGACAAACCCGGGTCAGGCCAGGTCGCCGTATTGAGTGACGGCTATTGGCAGCGCCGTTTTGACGGCAACCCGGCATCGTCGGACGCAGTCTGCTGGTCAACAATCAGGCCTACACCGTGATCGGAATCGCGCCCAAAGGCTTCCGCGGCGAAACGGTCGGCTGGAACCCCGACATGTGGACGCCGATGGTGACGCAGCCCGAGATCAGCCGCATGGGTTCGATGCTCGAAGACCGCAACATGAGCTTCCTGATCCTGGTCGGCCGCCTGAAACCGGGAGTGAGCGCTGAGCAAGCCAACGCCGCGATGACGCTGCGCTTTCAACAGGCCTTGCGCGGCGAAGCGGGTGGCGAGCTGTCGCCTGAGCGCGAGCGCAGGCTCGCGCAACGGCGCGTCGAGATCACACCGGCTCACGAAGCCCTTTCGTCGCTGCGCAGGGAGCTCGCGCAGCCGCTGTTGCTGCTGATGTGAGTCGTCGGCCTGGTGCTGCTGATCGCCTGCGCCAACGTCGCCAATCTGCTGCTGGCTCGCGCCTCGTCGCGCCGCAAAGAAATCGGCGTACGGCTCGCGCTCGGCGCCGGCCGCGGCCGCCTCATCCGCCAATTGCTGACCGAAAGCCTGCTGCTCGCCGCCGCCGGCGGCGGCCGGGCTTGTTGATCGCGCCCTGGGCGACGCAACTGCTGGTGGGCATGGTCTTTTGCCAGCGCGCAAACCATCCCGATCGACATCGATCCCGACGCGCGCGTGCTCGCCTTCACCTGCGGTGTCGCTGCTCTCCGGGTTGCTGTTCGGGCTGTCTCCGGCGCTGCGCTCCACGCGGCTCGATCTCGCGCCGACGCTCAAGATCAATGCGCGCGGCACGATCGGCGAGACCTCGCGCTTCGGTCTGAGTAAAGGGCTCGTCGTGCCCAGGTCGCGCTGTCGCTGCTGCTGATGGTCGGCGCCGGTTTGTTCATCGGCACCCTACGCAACCTGCGCAGCCTGGATCTCGGCTTCCGGCCCGACAAACTTCTGCTGGTCGCCATCGATCCGCGCGGCGCCGGCTACGGAAGAGAAGCCCGAGCGGCTGACCGAGCTTTACCGCAAGATCCTCGAACGCATGCAGCGCGATTCCCGGCGTCGAGTCGGCGAGCCTATCGTTTATGCCGCTGTTGAGCGGCGCGCGGCGTTCGTCGAGCGTCCAGGTGGAAGGCTATACGCCCGGCAAAGACGAGCCGAACAACGTGCGGCAAATGCACGTGACCCCGGGCTATTTCGAGACCGTCGGCATGACGCTGGCCGAGGGGCGCGTGTTCGACGAACGCGACCGCACCGCAGGCGCACCCGTAGCGGTCGTCAACCAGAAATTTGCGCAGCGCTATTTCACGGGACGCTCGGCGCTGGGCGGCCATATCGGCTTCGACGGCAAGACGACGAAAATCGAGATCGTCGGTGTCGCTCGCGACGCCAAGTATAACGAGATGCGCGAAGAAGAACCAGAGATGGTTTTCATGCCGGTGTTCCAAAAACCCCAGATGTCAGTCGCTGGAGGTCCGCACGAGTGGCGACACGGCGGCCTTGAGCGGCGAGGTCAAGCAGGCGCTGGCGGAAGTCGACCGTAACCTGCCGGTTCGCGAGGTGATCACGATGGACGTGCAGGTCGACCGCGCGCTGAGCGGGAACGCTTGATGACGAACCTGACGACGTTTTTCGGCCTGCTGGCGCTGCTGCTGGCCTCGATCGGCCTGTTTGGAGTGATGAGCTACGCGGTTTCGCGCCGAACCAGCGAAATCGGTATTCGCATGGCGCTGGGCGCCGAGCAGCGCTCGGTCTGTGGATGGTGCTGCGGGAGTCGCTCTGGCTGGTGGTGATCGGCGCGGCGGCCGGGCTCGTCGCGGCGTATGCGAGCACGCGGCTCCTGGCGAATCTGCTTTATGACACTTCGCCGACCGATCCTGTGGCGTTCGCAGTGGCGGCGGCTGTCTTGCTCGGAGTAGCGGCCCTGGCAGCGTACATTCCAGCGCGGCGGGCCGCGAGGGTGAATCCGATGGTGGCGCTGCGCTACGAGTAGCAACAGAACTCGCGCAGCAAGGCAATCAGCCTGCGCTCGCTCCTCACAGTAACGACAGGCGCGACCGCCTGTCCCTAGCCGCGAAGCGGCGAGGCTTTCCGACCACGAACCTGAGCGTCATGGGAAAAGTCACCTGCTAAGAAAGATTACAGTGTGGGTAGCGACAGTCAACCGATCAAGAAGTTCGAGAGATCCAAGACAAGTTCGTGCGTCGTGTGACTGTCCCGCCCGCACGATAAGCCGGATCGAGCATCGCGTAATCGACCGGCAATGCTGCTGTGCAATGAAAAGGAAATGAAAGACCTACTGCAAGATCTTCGCTACGGCTTACGGGTCTCAAGAAAACCCCGGCTTCACCGCCGTTGCCGTCCTCTCGCTCGCGCTCGGCATCGGCGCCAACACGGCCATCTTCAGCCTCATCGACGCCGTCTGCTCAAGACGCTGCCGGTCGAGAAACCCGGCGAGCTGGTCGTATTTCGGCGATGGCGACTCCAGGGCGATTACGTGAGCACCACGCCCGATTCACTGCGCGGTCTCCTATCCGATGTTCCGCACCTACCAGCGCAAATTGCAATCGTTCGAGGGCGTGGCGGCGCACAACAGCACCTGTCCCGGGTTTACATCAGCGACTCGCCGAACGGCCGCGGGCGAGCCAGCCCCGAGGCGGCCATGGCGGAACTCGTCAGCGGCAACTACTTTCGACGTCTCGGCGTGCGCCCGTTTCTCGGGCCGCCTGCTGCAATCCGAGCGACGACCTCAACCCCGGCGCGCGCACGCAGTCGCCGTACTGAGCTACGGCTACTGGCAGCAGAAGTTTGGCGGCGACGCCGACATCGCCGGCAAGACCCTGCTCATCAACGGGCTGCACCTACACGGTCCTGGGAGTCACCCCGGCGCAGTTTTTCGGAGAGCGCGTCGGCCGAACGACCTGGCTATGTGGTCGCCGCTCACCATGCAGGCTCAGATCACCCGCCAGCAAGTCGTTTCTCGACGAGCGCAGATCTACTGGATGCGCGCCATCGACGGTCAAACCCGGCGTCCCGCTCGAGCAGGCCCGCGCGGAAGTCGACATCGTCTTCCAGCACCGCATCTACGACCTCGCCGCCAAGAATATGAGTGAGCGGGAGCGCGAGAAACCCGCACAACTGCGGGCGCGCTGCTCCCCGCCGCGCAGCGGGCTCCGAACATGCGCGGGCAGCTACGCCGACCCGCTGATCGCTGTTGATGGCCGTGGTCGGTGCTGGTGCTGCTGATCGCCTGCGCCAACATCGCCAACCTGCTGCTGGCGCGGGCCGCCGCGCGGCGCAAGGAAATCGGCGTCCGCCTCGCTTTGGGCGCCGGGCGCGCTGCGCCTGGTTCGCCAACTGCTCACCGAGAGCATGCTGCTGGCCGCCGCCGGCGGGCTCGTGGCTCTGCTGGTCGCCAGTTGGGCGCTCGAACTGCTGCTGCGCATGGCTTCGCGCGACGCCTCGCGCGTCCCTCTCGCCGCCGGCATCGACCCGCGCGTGCTGGCGTTCACCTCAGGGTCTGACGCTTGCTCGCCGTATTGCTATTTGGACTGGCCCCGGCGCTGCGCGCCACCCGCTTCGATCTCTGCCCCGACGCTACAGGTCAATACACGCGGCGGCGTCGCCGAACGTTCCCGGTCGGCCTGAATCGCGCGCTGGTCATTTCGCAGGTCGCCCTGTCGCTGATGCTGCTGGTGGGCGCCGGCCTGTTTCTGCGGAGCTTGCAGAACCTGCGCCACGTCGATTGGGGCTTCGACACGTCGCACGTACTGGTGGCGGGGGTCGATCCGCGCGGCAGCCGGATTCACCCGCGAGCAGCTCACGCCGCTCTACGAGCGCGTGCTTCGAGCAGCTCAAAGCCATCCCCGGCGTGCAATCGGCCAGCCTTTCCATGTATTCGCTGCTCGGCGGCTCCACCTGCTACCAGCTCGGTCGAGGTCGAGGGTTATACCTATCGCCGAGGGCGAAGACCGTCGACGCCGAACAGGTCTGTCGACCTCGCGGTACTTCGAGACCGTCGGCATGCGCCTGCTCGACGGCCGCGGCTTTACCGATCGCGACCGCGCCGGCGCTCCCGTGGTTACGGTCGTCAACCGCATGCTCGCCGAACGCTTCTTTCCGAACCGTTCGGCGGTCGGCGGCCACATCTCGACCGGCGACGGCCCAAGGATAAGTTCGAGATCGTCGGAGTCGTCGACGATGTCCACTTTCGTTCGGCCGGCGAGGAACCCAACGTGCCGATGTTTATTCCGGTGGCGGCGCTCCCCGGTATCTGGACCTCGCTCGAGGTGCGCTCGAGCGGCGACCCCGCGGCGATGCGGCTCCGCAGTGCGCGCGGCGCTGGCCGACGCCGCGCCCAACCTGCCGGTGAACGAGCATCCTCACCATGGACGAGCGCGTCGATCGCGTGCTGACGCAGCAGCGTCTGATGACGCAGCTTACGGCGGTCTTCGGCCTGCTGGCTTTGCTGCTGGCGACGCTCGGTCTCTACGGGCTGATGAGCTACAACGTGAGCCGCCGCACGAGCGAAATCGGCATTCGCCTGGCGCTGGGCGCCGAAAGCGCTCGAACGTGCTGCGGCTGGTGTTGAAAGAGTCGCTGGGGCTAGTCGTTGCCGGCGCGGCGGTCGGTCTGGCGGCCGCGTTTCGGCTGCTGGCGCGGCTTGTGGCGAGCTCTGCTCTATCAGACCTCGGCGACCGACCCGCTGGCGATGGCGGCGGCCACGGTCGTATTGCTGGTGGTGGCGGCGCTGGCGGCGTATTTGCCGGCGCGGCGCGCCGCGCGCACGGATCCGATGGCGGCGCTGCGCTATGAGTAGCGGCAGCAGGGCAACTGGGAAAGAGTAGAGACAGGCGCTCGGGCCTGTCCCGTGCCGCGAAGCACGAGGCTTTCGACATCGAATCCTGAGCGATGGCAAAGGCACCCGCATAAGGACTGCAGCCTGACGAGGCTTGACCGCTCTGACAATGAAGCGAACGATAAGTTCGTGCGTCGCAGGGCTGTCACGCCGGCACGGCGCTGGTTCTACATCGAACAGACAGGATTGTCTGTTCCACGGAGTGAACATGAACGACTTGGTGCAAGACGTTCGCTTTGGCTTGCGCACCCTGGCGAGCAATCCCGGCTTCGCGGCCGTGGCCATCCTTTCGCTCGCGCTCGGCATCGGAGCCAACAGCGCCATCTTCTCCGTGCTAAATGCCGTGGTGCTGCGCTCGTTGCCGGTCCCGCATCCCGAGCAACTCTCGATGGTGCACCAGCAGTCGCAACGGCCCGGCGCGCAGCGCTTCTCCTATCCCATGCTGGCGAGCCTTCGCGATGTGGCGCCGGCCTCGACCGCGATCGCCGGCATGAGCCGCATCGCCCGCCTGCACACCACCGTCGGAGACGCCCGCCAACAGGAAATCACCCGCGCGCAGCTCGTCTCGGGCGAATATTTTTCGGTGCTGGACTACAGCCTCTGCTCGGGCGTTTTCTCACCCCCGACGACAATCGCACCGCCGGAGCGCACCCGGTCGCGGTGATCAGCCACGCCTTCTGGCAGCGCCGTTTTGCCGCCTCGGCCGGCGTTCTCGGCACGCAACTGACGCTCAATGGAACGCCCTTCACGATCGTCGGCGTCGGCCCGGCGAAGTTTTCCGGCGTCTGGCTCGAAGCGCCGACCGACGTTTGGATTCCGCTGGCGATGCAGAAGCAGGTGAGCTATTCGCAGAACTACAGCGCCTGGGGCAGCTTCGATCCCGCCAAGCCGTGGATCGACCAGGAGGACGTCGCTTGGCTGGATCTGATCGTCCGCGCCGCGCCCGGGCAGTTCGAGCAGGCGCAGACCGCCTTCAATACCTGGTTCCAGCAGGAGCTCGCCCGCAAATCCGAATCGATCGCCAATCCCGAGGAGCGCCGCCTCTTGCTCGACCAGAGCCTGGTGCTCGAACCGTTCGGGCGCGGCCAATCGAACCTCAGAGAGCACTTCGCCACTCCGTTGTTTGCCCTGATGGTGATGGTCGCCCTGGTGTTGCTGATCGCCTGTGCCAACACGGCCAACCTGTTGCTCGCCCGCGCGACCAGCCGCCGGCGGGAGATGGCCGTGCGTCTGTCGCTCGGCGCGAGCCGCCGCCGGCTGATCCAGCAACTGCTGACCGAGAGCTTCCTGCTCACCTCGATCGCCGCGGCGGCCGGGCTGCTGCTGGCGAGCTGGACAAGCCAGCTCCTGGTCCGCATGACCCTCGGACCCGAGGCGCCGCCGCTCGCGGTGGAGTTGGACGGCCGCGTCCTCGCGTTTACGCTGCTGATCGCGGTCGCGACGGGCATTCTGTTCGGGCTCGCGCCGGCCTTCCGCGCCACCAGGGTCGAACTGTCGCCGGCGCTCAAGACGGCCACGAAGAGCGTGCACGGCGGCTCGCGCTTCCACGCCCCGAAACTGCTGGTTGCCTCGCAGGTCGCCGTGTCGCTGCTGCTGGTGGTCGGGGCGGCTTTGTTTGCCCGCAGCCTGCGCAATCTAATGCAGGTGGACCTCGGGTTTGAACGCGAGCACCTGCTGTCGGTCTGGATCAACCCGCGCGTGGCCGGCTACACCAATGAGCAGGGACTCGCGCTCTACCAGCGGCTCGTCGACGGCGTCGAAGCGCTGCCGGGCGTCCGCTCCGCGACGGTCTCCATGTGCGGCCTGGTGAGCGGCTGCCGCTCGCGCTCCGATGCGAAGATCAGCGGCTACGAGAGCAGCCCCGGAGAGGACGTTCTGGTGCAGGAAAACCGCGTCGGCGACGGCTACTTTTCGACCGTCGGCATGCGCCTGCTCGAAGGCCGCGACTTCAATCGCCAGGACACCCAAGGCTCGCCGCTGGTCGCCATCGTCAACGAGGCGATGGTGCGGCGCTACTTCCAGGGCCGCGGCGCCATCGGCCAACGCTTCGGGTACGACGAGCCCGACGTGGAGATCGTCGGCGTGGTGCAGGACGCCCGCGTGAACAGCGTCCAGGAGGCGGCCGTGCCGATGGCGTTCTATCCGCTGCAACAGCGCCCGGTGTTTGCGGGCACTCTCGATGTGCGAACAGCCGGCGATCCGCAATGGATCGTCGCCGAGGTAACCAAGACGGTCGCCGCCGTCGACCCTAACCTGCCCGTAGAGCGTGTGACGACGATCGAAGAGCAGGTCAGCGGCGATCTGAATCAGGAGCGGCTCGTTGCGCAGCTCACCTCCACCTTCGGATTGTTGGCGCTGGGGCTGGCGTGCTTCGGTTTGTACGGCGTCATGTCGTACGCGGTCGCGCGCCGCACTTCGGAGCTGGGCCTGCGCATGGCGCTGGGCGCGCCGCGGTCGCACGTTCTGTGGATGGTGTTTCGAGAATCGCTATGGCTGGTGCTGGCAGGGCTGGCGCTGGGTTTGCCGCTGGTGCTGGCCGCGTCGCGGCTCATCGCGGGAATGCTTTTCCAGGTCAGCGCGAACGATCCGGCGACGCTGGCGGCGGCGACGGTGGTCTTGATGATTGTGGCGGCGATTGCGGGATATGTGCCGGCCCTGGAGAGCCTCGCGGGTGGATCCGCTGGTGGCGCTGCGCTACGAGTAACAAGTCAAAGCGCGAAGGCAAAGCGGCGAGCTGAAGGGCACGCTGAAGTGCCTGAGGGGACAGTCACCCGACGCTCCAAACTCTAGAGGTGCAAGCACATATTCGTGCATCGGGAGCCTGTTCCCTGCGGCATCAAAGCTTGTCCATCGGTGACTGTTTCCTGGGCAGCACTGGACGTTGGTCCGACGTGAAAGAAAATGAAAAACCTGCTGAACGACCTCGCTACGCAACCCCTTTTTTTAAAAGCCCCGCCTTCACCGTCGTCGCCGTGCTTACGCTCGCGCTCGGCATCGGCGCCAACACCGCCATCTTCAGCGTCGTCAACGCCGTTCTCTCAGCCCGCTGCCCTTCTTCAATCCCGACCGCTGCTGGCCCTGGGAGGAGCCTCTCATCGGCTTCCTCCCCAAGAACAACGCGAGCCGTCGCTGAAAGACTTCCTCGATTGGAAGAACCGCAACACCACCTTCGCAGACATCGCCGCCTACAGCTCGACGGCCGAGATACAACCTCACCGGCGTCGGAGAGCCGATCAAGCTGCAAGCCGCCCATTTGAGCACGGCCAATTTTTTCCCCGTCGCGTGAAGCCGCTTCATGGCCGCGTGTTCAGCACCGAGGAAGATCACGCCGATGGCCGATCGTGTCGTCCTGCTGAGCTACGGCATCTGGCAATCGGCCTTCGGCGGCGAAACTTCTGGCGTGATGGGACGCCCGATCACTCTCAGCGGCGAAAAATACACCGTATCGGAATCATGCCGCGTGGCTTTGGGTTTCCGCTCCCGGGAATCGATCTCGGATACCCGCGCTTCATGACGAACGAAGACAGAGCCGCGGCTCGCACTACCTAATGTCATCGGCCGGCTGAAGCCCGGCGTTCGGTGGAACAAGCGCGCGCCGACATCGCGGCGATCACCGCCCAGCTTCAGCAAGAGTATCCCGAGACGAACAAGCAGGTCGGCAGTCTCGTGGTTTCGCTTTGCGCGACGAATACGTGAGCGGATCGCAGCCGGCCTTTCTGTCGTTGCTGGCGGCGTGGGCTGTCTGCTGCTGATCGCCTGCGCCAACGTTGCGAGCTTGTTGCTGGTTCGCGCCACCGGGCGCCGCTGGAAATTGCCGTGCGTGCGGCCCTGGGAGCGGGAAGACTGCAGCTGTTCCGCCAGATGCTCGTCGAAAGCCTGCTGCTGTCGACCGCGGGGGGCCTTTGCGGAATCCTCGCAGGTTGGTGGGCGTTCGATTTCGTTTCGATTCTGG
>CAWDLN010000005.1:0-160343 GCA_963803115.1 uncultured Actinomycetota bacterium | reverse complement strand
CGTCACGGTCACGGAGACCTCACCCACCTTGCGCTGAACGTCGACCATGTCCTCGCGTCGCTTCTGATACTAGCGCAACAGCTCGTCAATCTGCGCGTCGAATGGTGCGTCCATGACCTTCTCCTGACGATTCCTCAAGCATCGCTCAGACTAATCTCGTCGCGGCGGCTGGTGTAGCTCTTCAAGCACGACCAGGGCCGTTCATACCGCGATCTTTGCCCGGACCTGGATCACCTTGACCGAGAGCCCTCAGGACGGCCCGGCGACGCATCGACCGGCGCGGCCACCGGCGGCGGCGGGGTCGAAGCCATCGACGCGCTCCTCCTCGCCGACCACCGCAATCCCGAGGTCGGCGACAACGACCGTCGGCGACGCCGCCGATGCGGCCAACTCGTCGGCCAGCCGGTGAGCGGCAGTGATGGTCTTGTCCTGGCTGGTGCCGAGCCTTCGGGCGATCGCCTCACGTACGTCTTCCGGCACCACATGGCCCGGGGCCGACAGCCGTCGAATTGCGGCAATGGTCAGCTCTGGCACTGTGTACAGCCCGAAGCGCACCCGCCGAAGAAACATCCGGCGAACTCGGGCGCGCCATTCAGCAAATCCGTCACCACGTCCGTCTCGCCCACCAACACGATCACCAGGTCCGCCTGCGGCGGACGGACGACCTTGACGAGCGCGGCCACCGTCTCCGCCCGGAGGTCGGCGGGCCGGGCCGCCCATGACGGCGGCACCTCGATGATGAGCACACCACCTGCCGTTTTCGACGGTGTGGCGCACCAGAGTCTCCGCCTGTCCGGGCCATCGCGGAAACAGGTCGTCGGCCAGCGATGCCCAGGCGAGTTGTCCCGACGCCAGCAGGCCAAGCTCCGCCAGGCATCGGGCGTAGAGTCGGGCCACCTCGGTCCGGCCGGTGCCGACGGTCCGGCGAACACCAGGTTCGCCCTCACCCCAAGAGGTTGACGGTGCCGCTGGCCCTCGCACAGTTCGAGCAGGCGCTCCCGCAGTCTGGACCGGGCCTGCGCCAGGCCGACCATGCCGTCCAATCGCAGCCACGCAGGCGAGTCCGAGAGTCTCGCCGACCGCGCGGACCGTCGTCGTGCCGCGGCCCTCCAGCCGGCGCGCTGCGCCGCGCCGACTCAAGCGCATCAAGCTCCACGCCCAGGTCCTGCGCCGATAGTCGGCTCAGCTCGGAGTTTCTCGACTGCGGCGCGGAGGCCAATCGGGACGCCTGACTACTCACCATGGACTCGAATATCTTCCGAGCCACCCGGCCGTTGCCGAACGTTTCGTCCTTCGGCACGCGCTCGAAGTATTCGGTGAGTGCGTCGAGAGCGTCCTCGGTCAACTCGTAGTAATGCTTGGCGCACATGTTCGTGGCGATGGTCACCAGCTCGGAGACGCTGTAGTTCGGGAACTCAATCTTCCGGGTGAATCGCGATGCGATGCCGGGGTTGGAAGCGACGAAGTCGTCCATGTGTTTGGAGTAGCCGGCGACGATCACGACGATTTGGTCGCGGTGGTCCTCCATCAACTTCATCAGGGTGTCGACGGCCTCGCGCCCGAAATCCGGCCCGCTGCCGCCAGACTGACTGGTCAGCATGTACGCCTCGTCGATGAACAGGACGCCACCGACCGCCCGTTTGAACACCTCGGTGGTCTTGAGGGCGGTCGCGCCGACGTACTGCGCGACAAGGTCCGCTCGAGCAACCTCCACCAGATGTCCCTTGGCCAGCACCCCAAGCTCGGCCAGCACGGCGCCGTACAGGCGCGCCACCGTGGTCTTGCCGGTGCCGGGAGGTCCGGCGAACACCAGGTGCCGGCTCAGCGGCGGCATCGGCAGGCCCATTTCCTCCCGACGTTGTGCCATCTTGATCAGGTTGACGAGGCTGGTGACATCCTTCTTCACCTCGGTCAAACCCACGAGCTGGTGCAAGTCCCGCAAGGGTCCAGACGACTCACCGATCCAGTCCGCCGCTGCGTTGTCATTGACTTGATAGTCGGCCGCTGGCGTGGTCTCGTCATAGCGGCGTGCGGCGACCGCGGCGGGAGTCGACGCCCGCGTCGCGTCCCGAGTCCCGGTCCGCTCCCCACCGTTCTCGCTCATCACGCAGTCCGTGACCCGCGCGGCGTGATCATCGTCGCACCGCAGCGCATCGGCGCCGTTACCGACGACCTCACAGGCGGTCAACTCGACCCGCCCCGTTGACTGGACATGCACCCCGTGCCGACCGCACGAGCGCACCCGGGACCGAGCTGCGGTAAGCGTGCCGCCGGCCTCGACCCGCACCCCGTCGGTAAGGCACTCGACGATCTCGCTGTCACGGATCTCCGCCTGAGCGTCCGCGGCAACGACGACACCGCCGCCGTGAAGCTTGACCGATGTGAGCGTCGCCTGAGCGCCGTCAGCCAGGGTGAGGCCCACCTCGATGTCGGCTGTGATCCTCGCGTCGTGGAGGGCAAGCCTCGCCGACTCACTCAGGTCGATTCCGACCGCGCCATGGACTTCAATGTCCACATCGGATGCCGTGAACCGGCTGCGGCCCTTGACCGCCACCGCCGGCCCGGCCGCGGCACTGACCCGCAGCCGGGTGAGCTCGATGTCCGAACCGCCCGCGACCAGAACCGCTCCATGCGTCGTATCCCGGATCACGAGCGTCTCGAACCGTGGCGCACTGCTGGCGTCGACGACGATGCCCGCGGGCGATTCGGCGATCGTGCAGTCGACGAAGCGTGGCGATGCGCCACCCGTGATCGCGACCGCGTTCCGCGTGGCCCCAGTGAACGTGCACCGCCGCAACTGTGGCTCACTGCGATCGGCGATGTGCGCGGCCTGGATGCCACCACCGGCAAAGGTCGAGTTCTCCAGCGAAATAGCACCGAGGCTCGCGAGGTAGAGATCGAGGCTCTCGGACTCACGCACCGTGACGCGCGCCATCGTCGCAGCCGCTCGCTCTTCGACTACCACGGCGGGCTTCTGGACGCCGGTGATCTCGCACTCGTCGACGGTCACCGTGCCGTTGCCGTTGGCGCATATTCCGTTGCCGCCGACGGTACGGATGACACAACGACGCAGGCTCAGTTTGCCGTGGTCGGTCACCACCACCGCCGACGACTGCAGATCGCGCAGGGTCGTGTTCTCGACCGTGTTGGCCGAGGAGGAGACGACCACGATGCCGGCTCCGGCGTCATTGGTCACCTCGCAGCCACGCAGCACCAGCCGCCCAGAACCACGCACCATCAAAGCGGCCCAGGTGTGCGCCAGTACGGTGCAGTTGTCCAGCGCGATCTCGCCGAACGGTACATCGATGGCGGCGACGTCCGGCGACGCGCAGGTCACGGTCACGTCGCGCAGCGCGGCCGCCTCGGCGGCCACGGTGACGACGGGTCCCTCGGTTGCCTCGATGGTCACCGAACCCGCGCCATCTTCCGCCGCGATGGTGACCATGCGGTCGAGCACGAGGCTCTCGCGGTAGCGACCGGGCAGCACACTGATCATCGCGCCTTCGGCCGCCTGTCCCAGCGCCGCTGAGATCGTTGGGAACGTTCCTGGCCGGTCGGCACAGACCACCAGCAGCTGCCGCGTCACCGGATCTCCTGGAGCAGGCCCGGCGCCTTCGCGAAACGAGCGGCGGCGCGCTCAGGAACCCTTGCCCGCCCCGGCTCGGCCGACCACCGTTTGATGCTGTCCTGAAAGGACCGTACCGCAAGGTCGTCCATTGTGGTGTTGGTCAGGTCGATCTCGCCCTGGGGATTGATCTCTCCCGCCGAGAGCTCGCGTAGGAACACGTATCCGACCTCCTCCGGTTCGGCCGGCTCCATCAGCCGAAGCACCTTGTAGCTGGTGCCTGGGACGAAAAGCACTCGGTCGGCAACGCCGTCGACATCCGGCTCCAGCGCCTCGGTCCGGCGACCGGTCAGCGACCACACCATGAGCCGTACGTTGCCCTGCTGCCGGGCGCACGGGGCGCTGAGTGTCATGACGAATCCGAACTCGGTGACCACCGGATGCCTGCGGTAAGCCTCCCAGTCGCGCGGACTCAGCGTGATCGTGGACATCGTCGCGCCACGATGCGACGGTAGGCGGCTCAGTCCTGATACCACGCATCGAGCCAGCGGGACGTGCGGCCCAACGACGCCGGAGCGCAACGCCTGATCCACGGCGTCGTGTTCCGCGGCGAGATACACCCGCACGGCGACCAGGTCGATGAGGGCATCTGATGAGGACTGATCGACCGCGGCGCGTAGGCCAGGCCGCTGCGACATGATCCGGGAGATCGACACCGCGGCCGAATCGTACTGGCTGCCCAGCGCCTTGCGAAGCCATGCGCGTTCCTTCGCGATTCCGTTGGGCAGCGATATCCTGGTCGACGCCTCGGCCGACGGCGCCGGCTGCGGAACACGCCCTCGCGCCCGCGACAACGGATCCGGCGGTACGGGACTCGGCGGGGGGCGGCGGGCGTCAGCCGTGGCCGTAGCGGTCATTGACCCCGTCGCCGCGGTTGCCGTAGCGCTCGCATCAACGTAGTCCATAGTGGAGCCACCGGACAGCAGTACGTCAGCGGCGGCGCTTTCCAGCCGGAGCCGGCCGGGTGGGGTGTCGGCCACGTCGGGGAGTGATGGCTTCGGCAGCGTCATGTTCTTGGCGACGTCGGTGTCGGTCGGGGCGCCAGGCGGGTCGACGATGGGCATATACGCGTCGCGTTGGTATGGGCCGTCGAGGTTGACGCCCGCACCCGCCCGCTGCGCCTGCCAGGCGTGCGTGACGGCCTCGGCCGACACGATGTGGTTGCGCACCATCGAGGATGGATCGATCTGGGCCACCGCGTCCACGATCAGCCCTCGCATCCGCGCGGCGATGTCGGCCGTCTCGGAGTCGAACACGAACATGTGCGCGGCCGGATCGGGCCGCAGCGAACGGACCAGCCACTCGTCCGCTTGCCAGGTCGGTGACCGCATCCATAGGCCGGCCTGAATGACCTCGATCACCGCACCCGGCGCGTACCAAAAGATTCGAGGGGCCACCTCGCGCAACGCGTCGATGGGCCGGTCGTAGCTGGAGATCGTCGGTGGCTCGATGGCGCCGTCGGCGTCGGCCGGCAGGTACGTCAGCTCCCGGGCCGAGCTCCGCCACCCCAGCGAGCCGTCGGGAAGAATCGTATGGACGTCTGGCGCTTCGTCAGATCCCGCCTCGGCCACGGGCAGCCCGGCGTAGCAGGTGACCGGCTGGCCCACCAGCGTTGCGAGCGCTTGGCCAAGCGTAGTCTCGACCGGCATGCTGATAGGTCCATAGTGGATGAAGCGGGCTACCTCCTGGACGTCTGGTTGCAGCTGGGACCAGAACCGCGTCACATCGTCAAGCGAGACCGGTGGCGTATCGGGGCAGCCAACCACCACCGACAGGGCAGCGGACTGGCACGGCACGAGCTCGATCAGCCTCGTCCGGTGGCTCTCGTCGTGGGGGCTGGGGGCCGAGGACCGGATCCAGACTCCCGACGGCACCGGCTCCACACGGACGGTGGCGCTGGTCGGCCACACGTCGCTGACCTCGGGGGCGTCCCACGGCGGCCTCGGGAACCGAACACCCTCCCACCGCGGTGGTTGTCGAGGCGCATACCTGACCCACCCCGTGCCGCGTCCCGAATGGACGAACAGTCGACCCGCGCAGACCTGCCTCAACTCTCCGTCCGGAGCGACCACCGTGCGTCGAAGCCGGTCGGACAGCCATTGGCCGGCCAGCGCGACCACCTCGCGCGACCTGCTTCCGATGACGATACGAATGCTCCGCTGGCCTCTCGGCGCCAACACGGCCGCGACCGAGCTCCACACCCCGGCCGAGCTATCGGGCGGGAGGTCGATCACTACCAGGTCGTGCTCCGGGTCCGCGGGGAGACTCAGCGCAAGGTCTCGGGCGGCGTCGGTCACTCCGCGCCGTTTGTGCACCACGAAAGCGTTGCCCAGAGGACGACCGGAAAGGTCGCCGACGGACATGTTGCTCGGTTCACGCTTCAGGCGCGCCAGCACGACTGCCACTCCTCCTCGCCAGGCTCATCACGACAAGGCCGCCAGGCGGCTCAACGTGGGACCATCGGACAACAACGAAAGCACCTCCACCGGCATCCCCACGGCCGGCAGGCCTCCCAACCCGAGTGCCTGCATCGTCGCGTCGTCGGACACGGGATACTTTCGTGCCTGATCGGCAATGAGGTAGTAGGAGGCGCGGGTGGGTGATTTCGGGAGCGGCAGGGCCACGACCATCATTGCTTTGCCCGGTGGCACTACGGCGCCGGTCGCGCTCAACGGCACCCGGTCACCGGGAGCCAATGCCATAGCGCTGGATACGGATCCCCGGTCGGAGAGCTGGCGCAGGCACACGGCGAACACAGAGAGATCGACGGTCGGCGCCGACATCAGGTCAGGCAGCCGGTCCAGCAACGAGGTTTGCGATGACTTCGGCGCGGAAGCAACCTCGGCCGCGGTCAGTTCGACCACCGTGGCGCCGCTCGCGGCCAGCAGGGCGAAGTCGGTCGAACCGATCGCCTCCAGCCCGTCCCGGCCCAGTACGAACAGCTGCCGCGTGCCGTTGGACGCGACCTGGCGGAACACCGTGGTGCCCACGACGTGGCGGCTTCCAGCTATGGGGGGCCCAACCTCACCGGAGCCGGGGATGACCGGTGCGGCGAGGGCTGGTCCGTCGGGTAGTGACGCGACGACAACGTCGGGAACGGTCACGGGTGTCGCCGCGGTCAACCCGAGCGCGGCTAAGGCGGGCGCACCCTCAATGCGGTATTTTCGATCCTGCCAGACCACGCGTCGGACCCCGTCGCGTCCGGCGATGTACGCGATCTCACGCGTCATCCTGGGAGATTCCGTCATCGGACCCAACATGACGGTTGTGTATGCGGAGTCACCCACGCGACGAACGCAGATCGACCATTCGCCACCCAGCCGATCGGTCGGCCGCGGGACGGTCTCCGGGGCGCCGGCGATGCCGACCATCGGCCCCCGGGGGACGTCGGCCAGCCACCGGTGCTCGACCATGCTGACACTCGCGCCGTCGCCCTGGATCAACAGCGCGGACGCGTAGTTCTGAACCGGGAAAAGCACGCCGTCGCGATACACGAATCGGGTGCCGGTCTCCTTCTCCACTACGATCGCGTTGTTTCGCCGCCAGGACGTGTCCTGCGCCGGGACGAGCCAGCCGTAGATCCCGAACGCGATCAGTGCCAGCGCGGTGATGAGACAACCGATGATCAACCCCAGGGACGCGCGCCGCGATGGCCGGTCCTCCGGGGTCGGATCGCCGACCACGAGACCGGACACCATCCGCTGGACAAGGAACCGATGCGCATCGACGCGATCCTTCTGGGTTTGCATCGGCGCATCACCCAACCAGCGAACGGATATACGCGTATCCCCCGAGCACCTGCAGCAGCAACGGCATGACCGCCGCGCCGGTGATCACTTCCACGATGTTGGCGATGTGTCCCCAGATCGGCAGCGGACGTCGCGTGTCAGCCCGCCGGGCCGCGCGTACCAGAACGCCGACAATGACCAACAGGGCGGCGAGCACACCCAGGCGCAAGGTCGGATCCCCGGAACTCAGTCTCATGAGGACGAACGCCATGGCCGCACCTCCCGCCACCGCGAGTGGCACGCGCTGCCAAGCGCCCCGACAATTCCCTGGCCCGCAACGCCATGCAGGCACCGATCGCAGCTACCAAAGACCACCCGGTCCAACCCGGAGCGCGAACCAGCATCCACGACGCCACCAGCACGGATAACGCCGCGGTCACCGCGCACACATTCAGATACGCGTGCGCCGCGTCCGACCTGGGACGGACCTGGCCCTCCGGGTCGGCGTCGATGTCGACCTGCAGCTCCTGCGCGTTCCTCGGCATCTGCGGTCCACGCAGCCGGGCCAACCGCAGGGTCACGCGTGGAGCCAGAACGACGATGAGGAAGGCGGCGGAGGCGACGACGGCGGCGACCCGTTCTGGCGGCAGCGACAGAGACCGCTGCAACCACACACTCACCCCCGCGACCACGCCGAGCGTCAGCACGAACGCGAGTACGCTCCGCGCCAACGGCGCGTCCAGCAGACCCAGGCTCAGCAGGAGCCCCGCGGCCAATGCCGCGGGCGTGGTGGCGAGCAGCAGGTCGGAGGGCTTCGGCAGGCCGGACGTAGTTCCGATCAGGCCCGCCAGGCCGGCGAAGGCGCAAGCCGCTGCCGCGGCGAACATGGCCAGAACGCCGTCGCCCAGGCGCCGATGAGCCCAGAGCGCGCAACCGCCCAGAAGCACGGCGAGCAGCCCCGAGAACAAAGCCGACTGAACCGGAGAGCCGCCGACGACGAGCGCGATGGCGACGACCGCCAGCACACCCGCGGCGAGCCCGAAGAACAATGGCGCGCCAAACTCGTGTCGCCACCAGTCCCGCTTGCCGGTGACCACCGTGGCGATGCCATCGGCGATGTCGTCGAACTGGAGCTCGGGAATGGCTTCGTCATGCCGTCGCAGATAGAGCCGTTCTCCTTCGAGCAGATCGAGTGTGTCGGGTGTCGGCGTCGGGATCAAGAGGTAGACCGCCGAGCCGCTGCAGCACCCAGGTGGCGTCGGCCCGGGTGGCATTGGCAACGGTGTAGCGCACCAGCACGGGCAACAGTGCCGATATCGTGGTCGACAGGGGCACCGCGAGATCGGCCCAACCGTCCGGACCGACCACGCTGATCCGGCAGAGGTCGGCGGCTCGCGTGTTCGTCAAGGTCATCGATGATCCTCCTTGCTCGCGGCCGTGGCGCTCTGTGCCTGGGACACGAGACCGGTCTGGATGAGCGACACGCCGCGGCGCGTGACCAGCTGCGCTCGGCCCACGGGCAACCTCCGCGGCGGCGGCTTCGCCGAGGAACTTTCCCTCCTCCTTGGGGTAGGACAGCAGGAGGGCCGGGCCGCCCAGCTCCCACAACCGGCGCAGCACCGGGTCCATCATGGCGCGCATGGCGCCCGACGTGGACCGGGCGATGATCAGGTGCAGTCCGATGTGGACTCCGTGGGCAAGAATCGGGATCAACGGATCGATGACGTTCGCCGCGCCAACACCACCGCTGGCGAACAGGTCATAGTCGTCGATGACGACGAAGAGCTCAGGACCCTGCCACCAGTCGCGCGCGGCCAGGCGGTCGGGTGAGATGTCCGGCCCCGGCATTCGCTTGGTCAGCGACACGGATGCCTTGCCACAGAGGTCGCGCAACACGTCCGACGTGATGGCGTAGCCCACTCGGTAGTCGTCCGGCACAGCCGCGTCCAGGCCTCGGCGCGCGTCGCCCAACAGGATCTTCGCCCGGTCCGGCCCGTAGCGCTGCATCACGGCGTGGATGACCAGATGCAGCAGGTTGGTCTTACCGGTCTCACCGTCGCCAAAGACCATCAGGTGCGGAGTTACCGAGAAATCATGCCACACGGGTTGTAGTCGTTGCTCGTCCCAACCCAGGCACACCCGCAGGTCGCCCTCAGCCGGCGGAAGGTCCGTCACGGGCAGTCGGGTCGGGAGAAGGCGAACGCCCGGGGCCCGGCGGCCGGACCAGAAGACGTTCATCTCCTCCACGATCGTCCTCGTCTGGTTGGCCAGATCGGTGGTTTCACCGCGCCCGTCGAGCCGGGGCAGGGCGGAGAGGAAGTGATAGCCGTCTCTGGTGAGCCCTCGGCCAGGCGTCGCGGGCACGGTCGCGGCCTTGCGCGAGCCGACTTCCGACTCCATCGCGTCGCCCAGCCTGAGCTCGAAACGAGTGCCGATGAGATCACGCAGCCAGGGACGGATCTCAGACCAGCGTGCTGCGGCGACGACGAGATGGACGCCGTAGGACAGTCCGCGGGATGCGAGTTCGCTGAGCCTGTTTTCGATGTCGCTGAAGTCCTGCTTCACGGTGAACCAACCGTCCACCACCAGGAAAACGTCCCCGTAAGGATCATCGATGTCGCCGCGGGCACGCATCGCGCGATAGGTCGTCATCGAGTCGATCGCGCGTTGCGTGAACGTGGATTCCCGGCGCTCGAGAAGCTGGGCGATCTCCTCGACGGTGCGCACGACACGGTCGGGGTCCATCCGGGTGGCGATCGACCCGACATGGGGTAGACCGGCAATGGTCTGCATGCCACCACCGCCGAAGTCGAGGCAGTAGAACTGCACCTCCTCGGGCGTGTGGGTGAGCGCGAGTGCCAGAATCAGCGTCCGGAGCAGAGTCGACTTCCCGGTCTGCGGGGCACCGGCCACGCCGACGTGACCATCGGCGCCCGAAAGATCGGCGATCAGCAACTCTCGCGCCTGTTCGAAGGCCTTGTCGACCACGCCCACCGGGATCCGGAGTCGACCACACCCGTCGTAGCCGTCGGCGGTCATTCCCCGCTCCGGATGCGGCACAATGACCGGCAGCAAGGCATCCAGGGTGGGCGATGCCGCGAGCGGTGGTAACCAGATCTGCCGCGCCGGCGGGCCCGCCCCGGCGAGCCGGTCGATCAGGACCTCGATCAGCTTTGGTGCATCGCTGGCCGGCGCGTCCGGATGATCGCCGGTCTCGTCCCGCTCGTCCGCGTCCGGGTCGTCTTTCGCCGACTGACTCGGCGCAGGTTGGCGTGGCACGTGGGGATACAACTGCGTGTCAAAGGGCGCCACCTCAATGGCCGCGCCGAGCTCATCGCCGAAGTCGCCGGTAACGGCGGTCCGCGGCGTCGGCCCCGACACATATGCGGCCTTGAATCGGACGAGGTTGGTTGTGTCGATCTTCAGGTAGCCGTTGCCGGGCGCGGATGGAAGCTCGTACGCCTTGGCGACGCCGATGACGCTGCGGGACTCCATCGACGAGAATGTCTTCAGCGCGATCCGGTACGACAAGTGGCCCTCGACGCGATGGATTCGCCCCTCGTCCAGCCGCTGTGACGCCAGCAGAAGGTGCACCGCCAGGCTGCGACCGACGCGGCCAATCATGACGAACAGGTCCATGAAGTCTGGCTTGCTCGCCAACAGCTCACTGAACTCGTCCACCACGAAGAACAGAGTCGGCAGTGGTTCGAGGTCGGCACCTGCCAGTCGGGCCCGCTCATACTCGAGCTGGGACGGGTGGCCACTGCGGCGCAGTAACTCCTGCCGGCGTACCACCTCGCCGTTGACCGCGTCGAGCATCCGATCGACCAGGGGAAGCTCATCGGCAAGGTTCGTGATGAGGGCGGACGTATGGGGCAGACGGTCCATACCGAGGAACGTCGCTCCACCCTTGTAGTCGACGAGGACGAAGTTGAGCACCTCCGAGGAGTGGGTCGCGGCGAGCCCGATGACCAGGGTTCGCAGCAGCTCACTCTTGCCGGAGCCGGTGGCGCCGATGAGCATGCCATGCGGCCCCATCCCGCCCTGCGCCGCTTCCTTCAGATCAAGCTCGACGACCTCGCCGTCCGCACTGACCCCGATGGGGACGTTCAGCCGGGCCCGAAGCGCGACGCGCGGCCGCCACAATGCGCCGACATCGAAGGAGTACGGGTCGCGAATGCCGAGCAGCGCGGTGAGACCGAAGTCGCTCTCGAGCGGTTCGTCGACGAGATCGACCGTCCCGCTGGTCCGCATGGGGGCGATGATGCGCGCCAACGTGTCGACCTGCACGAGGCTGAGATGATCGGGTTCCGCGGAACCGATGTCATCGTCGCTTGATGGGTACTCGACGCGATCCTCGCGGCACGTCAGGCGCAATACCTTGGGACCGCCCGCCATGGCGCCGGTCAGATCGAGCAGGACCGTGTTCCTGATGCCCTCATCGAGCAGGCGAGAGCTGGGTGGGATCTCGGCCAGGTACGCGACGATCACCACGAACGGCTCCGCGCTGCTGGGCGTTGCGGTCTTGTCGTGCGGGCCGCGGTCGGCGACCGTTGGCCCCAACATCTCCAGGAGGAGGTCGTGATCCGCGGCAAACTGTCGCAGCGCGCCCGCACGATCGTAAGCATCGAGGTGTGCGTTGTGCGGCAACCACTTCACCCAGTCCCACTCGACTTGCCCCGACGATCCACAGAGGACGGCGAGGCGCAGTTCGTCCGGAGAGTGAAAGGTCACGAGTTGCGCGATCATCGCCCGGACCAGGTCCAAGGCCGAACGGGCCTGACCGGCGAACTCGATGCTGGTGAAGCTGCGCAGCCCAACCGCGATCGGGATCCCGGAGACCGTGCGAAACGCCCGGGACAGGCGCCGCAACGAGATTGCGCTCAGCGGTTCAAGATCTTCGATCGGCTTGGTGGTGGGCGGGACCAGTTCCAGGCCGGAGTGCTGCACCCCAACCCCGATGCGCACCCGCGCGAAGTCGTCGTGGCTGGGCCGACGTTCCCACAGCCTTGGCCCCGCCGCGATCGACCACAGTCGACTCGCATCGGGATTGTTCCACCGGGCGGCCGCCCGCTGCTCATCGGCCGACGCGCGGGCGCGAGCACGGGTCTGGCCGAGGTAGCGCAGATAATCGCGACGTTCGGCACGCATCTTGCGCCGGCGCTCGCTGGCCTGGCGCCCGACCATGACCAGACCCATGCTCATCATGGCCACACCCATCATGCCGTACAACAGGTACGTGGCGGGCGATCCATGTGAAGGGAGAGCGAGCATGAGTACGAAGGCCAGCGAACCGCAACCCATGGGCAGGATCATGAGCAGCGAGGTGAAGTCGCGTCCGGCCGGCTCCGCAAGCACCGGTGGCTCCGCCATGTTCTCCCGGCCCTCGGGCTGCGCCGGCCCAGCCTTCCTTGGCGGCCGCTTGACGATGATCGTGTTCATCGAGGACGACTCCCGCAGCTGATCATTCAATCACCGCCGGGGGCCTATTTGGCGGGTCGCCCCACCAGGACTCGTCGATGACCAACAGGTCGGCCGGACGCGGTGGCGGCGGATCCGGGTCGGGATCAGGATCCGGATCGGAGTCCGAGTCATCGTCGATGCGGTGGGTCGTGGCCAGGTCCAGTATCGGGCCGGCGTTTTCCGCTTCCGTCCCCGCACGCCCCGGCCGCCACGTGGGTAACCCCGGGTCGACCCACGCGTCCGTGTGCTCACCGGTCATCATCCGGTCCGGTGCGCCGGCGGCGTCCCCGCCCGTCCACGACTGCGCTTCGGCGCTGCCGTAGGGATCGGTGTGTTCCGCATCGGCGGATCGATCCCTCTTCCCGCGCGGAGGCACGATGGACAGCAACGAGAGTAACGCTCCCCCGGAGAGCCAGGCCGAGGTGTCATCTGGTTGTGGTTGCGGCTGCGCACCCACCGGAATCCGGTAGGACGACTGGTGCAGCCAGCCCTCGCCGAAGTCCGCGGTCTCGCGGTCATCGGACGCCGACTGTGCGGCCTCGGTTTCCGACGTTGAGGGCCGATGCGCCCGCGGGCGATCCTGGACACCGGAAGCAGATCCATTCTCATCCAACCACGGAGCCGCCTCACCACCCAACAAGCCCGCCGCGTCCGGAGCCACCACCTCACCGCGCTCACTGCCAGTGCCCGCACCCATCGGCATGAACGGCACATCGGCAACATCGGCATCATGGGGAAAGACCCTCACCACCGGCGGCCGTGCCGGACTCCGAACCCACCGTCTGCGGAGCCACCCCATCCAGCCACGGATCCACCTCACCACCCAACAGGCCCGCCGCGTCCGGAGCCACCACCTCACCCTGCTGACTCCCACTACCCGCACCCATCGGCATGAATCGGCATCATCGGCATCATCGGGGCAAGACCCTCACCACCGGCGGCCGTGCCGGACTCCGAACCCACCGTCTGCGGCGTCACCCCATCCAGCCACGGCTCTGCCTCACCACCCAGCAGGCCCGCCGCGTCCGGAGCCACCACCTCACCCTGCTGCTCCCACTACCCGCACCCATCGGCGACATCGGCATGAACGGCATCATCGGGGCAAGACCCTCGCCACCGGCGGCCGCGCCGGACTCCGAACCCACCGTCTGCGGCGTCACGCCATCCAGCCACGGAACTGCCTCACCACCCAGCAGGCCCGCCGCGTCCGGAGCCACCACCTCACCCTGCTGGCTCCCACTACCCGCACCCATCGGCGACATCGGCATGAACGGCATCATCGGCATCGCCGGGATAGGCTCGGCGCCCGCCAACCCGGACGGGAATGGTTCCAGACCGGCCAGTCCGAGCTGGTTGGGGTCAAGGCCACCAACGGTGGCGAATGGCGTCAGCGGTTCGGTGAGGGAGTTAAACCCACCGAGGGGCATGTTGTCGGGCAGGGACAGTCTGTCGGGGTTCTGCGTCCTGTCACTGGCCAGCCCAGAGAATGGCAGTATCGGGCCGAGCGCTCCGGATCCCAGTGGCATCTGGTCCACGCCGGTCTGCGGAAGGGCGTCCATGGAGGGAATGTCACTACCAAGCCCCGGAAACTGCTGGACGGAAGCCTAGCCCGTCGGTACCCAATCCCGAGTCTCCCGAGAACGGCTGGACGGAGCCTCAGCCCGTCGGTACCCAATCCCGAGTCTCCCGAGAACGGCTGGACAGAGCCCAGCCCGTCGGTACCCAATCCCGAGTCTCCCGAGAACGGCTGGACAGAGCCTAGCCCGCCAGTACCCGTGCCCGCGAAGGGATCCGGCGCAGGTTTCCAGTCCGCAAAGGGGTCTGGCGTCGGCTTCCAGTTCGTGAAGGGGTCTGGCGTCGGCTTCCAGTTCGCAAAGGGGTCTGGCGTCGGCTTCCAGTTCGCAAAGGGGTCTGGCACAGGCTTCCAGTTCGCAAAGGGGTCCGGGATTTGGTTATCATCGCGAGGGTCAAGTGTCCGCAACCGGTTCAACTCGTCGTCAGTATTACCGAGCTGGAACGGTTCGTCGTAAGTGGGCTTCGCGACGGCGGCGACACTCACCCCGTAATCGCTCACGAGTTCTCTCATGACCTTGCGCATGTCCTCAGTCATGTATTGCTTGAGTATCTTCCACTTAGGATCCGATATGTCGACGAAACCTTCGGCGGTCGTCTTCGCCCCCATTTGCTTTGCCTGGTTTGCGTACCAACTATCGATCGCCCGTATTTCTGCTATCGAATGAGCTAGTCTATTGCCGTTCTGCACGAGCATCCTCGGCACATCATCCCGCGCCACGATGTCGGGCTCCGTAGCTGCGTCTCTTTGCCCATGATGGTTCCCGGCTATGGCGTTGCCATCCGCCTCCATCTTCTTCGCCAGGTTCCCCATCAAGGTGTAGAAGCTGGTCGCGGCGGGGCCTTTCCACGGACCGTCCTTTCCGGCGAGCGCCTCGGCCTGCTGCCTCAGTACTTCGGCCCCTTTGAGCAAGACCTGCTCCGTGTAGTTGAAGGTGTTGCCCGCATTCCACAGTGATCGTGGATCGGAGACGCTCGTCGCTAAATCCTGACCACCGGATCCGTTGATCGCGTACGCCCCGACTATCGCGGCATAGATCTGCTTAAAATCCCAGAACTGCCACTCACCCGCTTTGAAAGTCGTGCCCAGATCGAAGGCCTGTCCCGCGCCGTTGTTTATGAGCGCATTGGGTTTGGGACTAGTGTCGTCTGCCATCGTCAACCCGCGCTCTCACGCTTCTGGCCTTGCTACGCTGACACCCGCTGGGCGGTATATTCTGTCGGAGTGTTCGCGCACGCAAATCATTCAATCGGCTTCATTTGGGCGGCTGCGCCGGGGGATTTTGCCCACCGGTCGTTTGCACCCCGAGCAGGTCCTGGTTGTAGTCGAGCACGTTCCCGAACCCCTTCTTAAAATCTGCTGCGGTCATGGCGTTGAGGTGTTCGATGGAGTCGTACTTCTTCGCTAGTTCCGTACAGCCCTGATCGATGGCGAGGACGGTGTCCCGCCAATTGACAACCGAGTTAATACTGGTTCGCTTCAGGTTTTTGTCCGTGTCCTTGCCCTGGCTGCCGACGGTCGCTTCCAAGGCGTCTGCCTCATAGAACGCACCCGCATGGACGTCGACGTGTTCGAGCCTAACTCGCGCTTCGCTGAACCAATTATCGAGCTTGCCGATATTGGTACCGGCGAGGCGCAGGGCTGGAGTATGCACGGATACTTCGCTCTCGCTTCCAGGATACTGCCGCGGAATTACCGGCTGGTCGGTGAGAGTCGGGGCCAGTGGGCGATCTTGGTGCTCCGACGGAACATCGCCCCCGGGCCACCGTTCCGGTGGCCCCGGTTTCGGAACGGGCTTGGGTGACGGTCCCGCGTATGCCGGCATATGTCCACCTCCTTTGGAGATCTCCGAATAGGGCTATCATCGGCGACAGCAGCTCCGCGCTGTCACGCTTCTGGCGATGTTGCGGCGGCCGCCGGCCGGCATATTCCGTCGGAGCGTTCGCGCACGCAAATCATTCAATCGGCTTCATTTGGGCGGCTGCGCCGGGGGATTTTGCCCACCGGTCGTTTGCACCCCGAGCAGGTCCTGGTTGTAGTCGAGCACGTTCCCGAACCCCTTCTTAAAATCTGCTGCGGTCATGGCGTTGAGGTGTTCGATGGAGTCGTACTTCTTCGCTAGTTCCGTACAGCCCTGATCGATGGCGAGGACGGTGTCCCGCCAATTGACAACCGAGTTAATACTGGTTCGCTTCAGGTTTTTGTCCGTGTCCTTGCCCTGGCTGCCGACGGTCGCTTCCAAGGCGTCTGCCTCATAGAACGCACCCGCATGGACGTCGACGTGTTCGAGCCTAACTCGCGCTTCGCTGAACCAATTATCGAGCTTGCCGATATTGGTACCGGCGAGGCGCAGGGCTGGAGTATGCACGGATACTTCGCTCTCGCTTCCAGGATACTGCCGCGGAATTACCGGCTGGTCGGTGAGAGTCGGGGCCAGCGGGCGATCTTGGTGCTCCGACGGAACATCGCCCCCGGGCCACCGTTCCGGCGGCCCCGGCTTTAGAACGGGCTTGGGTTTCTCTGCCCCCGGGTGTATCGACATAGCGTCCGCCTCCGTGGAAATTTCCTCATTGCGCTGCTATTGCGGTGCGATCATTGACTCCGGGGTGAGCGGGACAAGGAGTAGCGACCTCACGGCCGGCCGCCTACCTGCCAGAGTGCGGAGCCTCGAACCTCGCCACTCCGGTACTCATCGCTGATGTTAATGAGCGCGTTCTGAGCCTTAAGGAGATTTGCGGGCAGTTGCACGGCGGCGTTGTTCCACTCGGTCTGGCGCGCGCGGTAATGAACTTGGACCTCATCCTCCCAAGGGACTTCGCCCTCGACGAATCGTCGCTGGACATTCTCGTCCAGGGTAGTGAGTTCGGTTTGGATGTCGTTGGTGATCACGCCCATGTTCTGGACCGTCGCTTCAGCCAGCGAAAAGTTGAAGGTGTAGATGGCGGGACCTGTCATGACGTACTCCTTTTGGGGCTTGTTGGGCAGGGTCGACTTAGTTTTGGTTTCGATCAGACGCCAACGAGGCCCTTTGACCAGTCGATGGCGGACTGGACGCTGGCATTATGGGTGTTAACGGTTATGCCCCTGGTTTCGATCATATATTGCACCATCTGATCCAGTGCATCGATGATTTTGCCCATCTGGTTCAACCACTCGGTTACCCCCTCACCGAATCTATTTGATGCCTCTGACTTCCAACTTGGAGCGAGCGTGGCCCATTCCTGCGCGACGAGATTGCGTTGTCGCTTCGCTCCTTCGGATGTGGCCGCCATGTCGTTGGCGATGTTCTGCATGGCAATTTCGGTTACCGAAATCGCAGAGCCAGCCATGTTCAACTCCTTCACGCGAAGTGCGGACGACTTGTCCGCCTATCCAACTAAGACAATTTCCCCGGTTTCTTTATCCTCCCAGTCGAACGCGACTGGGGCCACTCGTCGGCGGGTTTCCTGCCTTTGTGTCTGTCGTGTTCTGCCCGCAGGGGCAAGCTAATGTCCGACCCCGCGCTCACGCGGGGAATCCCGGCGCGACAGGCCTTGCCAGTATGACGTCGGCGGCGGGGTGTGTTCCTGCCCACGGACCGGGACCGCCCTCGCCTCTTGGTTCCTGGACAGGCTGATGTCGGCTGTGGGCCGGTTATCGGCGGGGTGAGCATGGCTCCGTCCCCGGCTGCCGTCGGGCGGCATCGGTGGATCGGGGTCCGGCGGCTGCCATTCCGCCCACGGATCTCGCTTATTCTCGGAACGGGCGGCCGCGCGCAGCCGGACCCATCGGCGCAGGCGCAGCCCGAGCGCGAGCGGCACCACCAGCAAGACGGCGACGAGCATCACCAGGAATAGGATGCGTCCGACTGACGCGGAGTGGGCGGCTGGCTTCGCGGCGGCCGTAATCTCGCCCGCGATCTGGCGAGTCACCGCGACACCCGGGTTGATCATCCCCCAGCCGTACTGGGGGTCGGGAGTGCCGCCCGTACCGAGGCGATCGGCCGTTGTCATGACCCGGTGCACCACCTGCAGTGCGGTCAAGTTGGGATACTTGGCCCGAACCAAGGCGGCCACACCGGCGACGTAGGCGACCGCATACTCCGTGCCGCTACCGTGAAAGCCCCCGGAGCCGCCGATGGCGAGGCTGGTCACGTCGACGCCCGGAGCCACCACCTGCACGGAGCCCGGAGCGTACGGCTTGGCCAGCTTCCCATCGACATCCACCGCACCGACACGAAGCACCTGCGGGTCGGCGGGCACGACCGGTCCTTCGGTCGGTGCGCCCATGACCACGACGACATCGTGTTGAGTCGCCTCGGCGATGGCCGCGGCAACGAGCGACTCCGCCGGGTCCACATAGGACCCCAGGGCGACAACCTTGGCCCCGGCGGAGACCGCTACCTGGATCGCGGTCGCCTGGTCCTGAGGCGGGGCCGGCCGATCGGCCGTCACCAACCTCACCGGCATGACGGTGGCGTCCGGTGCGACCCCGCGAAACCCGCTGTCCTGCTCGGACTTGGCGGCGATAATGCCCGCCATCGCGGTACCGGAGCCGAGGCAGTCCGTGTCGCCCCTTCCAGTGCCGGACACGATATCGGCGCCAACCGTCACATGGCCGCTGAACGCTGGCAGGCTGCCGTCAACACCCGAGTCAACGACAGCCACGAGGACACCCGCGCCGGTCGTATGCGACCATGCCTGGTCCGGTGCGACCCGCTCGTTCGCCCACTGCGATGAGCTCGCCGAACCGTTCGGGGTGGCACCCGCGCACATCTGCGCCGCCGGCCCACTCGGAGATGGCTGGCTCGCTGGCGGAGCAGGCGGAGCCGGCGGAGGGTGCGCCGGCGCCGGGTAGGTCGGCTGTGCCGCGGGTTGCTGTCGAGGTGGTGATGGTGGTGGTGGTGGTGGTGGTGGTCGTGGTGGTGCCGTGGGCAACTCACCGTAGCTCACCTCGCTACCGATCGCGTCCCAAGGCAGGACCAGGGCCCAGCCAGCTTTCAGCTTGGCTGGGTCGGTGAGCTGGCCGCCGTCGGGCTGAGTGCGGCCCGAGTTCAGGGCGAAAATCTCGTCCGCCCGGCCGGCGTCGCCGAGGAACCGCGACGCGATCTCAGAGAGGTTCTCCGGCTGACCTTGGTACGACGCCTTCACGATGTAGTACTGGACGTAGTCCAGGACCGCCGCCATGGCCGGGCCTGCCGTCCCCGCGACAATGATCGTCGCCAACGCGCCCGCGGCCACCAACTTTCGCAACAAGGCTGACACCGCCTCCCTCGTCGACAGAAAAGTGCCGAGCGCAGAACGGGCCGGACCGCCGTTCGGTTCAGATGACGCCGGTACCTGCTCCACGCTCACCTGTCGTGGCGCGCGACGAGACACGTACCGCCGCGCTCAGCCCGACTACCACCGCATCGCAGACGCGCAGGCAAGGTCGAACGATGTACCTGCGTCAGAAACGATCTTGAGGTGATCGTTAATCGGTCCGGCGCGGCCGTACGTAACGGTGCTCGACATTCCCCCGGATACGTCTGGGGTGGGCCACACGATCGGTGCAGGGAGCAGTGATGGAGCGAGATAGAGTGCGCGTCGCGGTGGGTGCAAGTAGTCCGCTGGCAGCTTTGGGGCTGTCGAACTTCCTCGAGTCTCGGACCGACATCGCGGTCCTCCCGAACGCGCGGACGGCCGAAGCAGACGTACTGGTACTCGGCGCCGACTCGCTCGACGGCGGGCTCGCGGCCAAGTTACGGGCCCTGACCGGCAAGTCGTCGGTGTGCACCGTCCTGGTGACGAGCAGGCTCACCGAGTCTGACCTGCCGGCAGCCGCCGAGTGTCGGGTGGTGGAGGTCTTGCCACCCACGACGACGAGCGACCGGTTGGTGGCGGCGGTTCTCGCCGCAGCCGTGCCGCCTCGAACAAGCGCCGAGGTCATCCAGGCGCTACGTGGACAGCTCAGCCGGCTCTCCGCGGGGGCGACTCCGGACCCCGGCCTCCAGCCGCGGGAGATTGATGTGCTCAGGCTGGTCGCGGAGGGCCTGGAGACTACCGAGATCGCCCGGCGACTGTGCTACTCGGAACGCACGGTGAAGAACGTCCTGTACATGTTGCGCCGCCGGCTGGGTCTGAACAATCGCCCGCATACCGTCGCCTACGCGCTTCGCGCCGGTCTCATCTGAGCTGGCGGAATTGGATAAGACCAAGGCGTACCTGCATGCGCCGAACCCCGTCATTCTCGCCGGGGCGTTGACTCTGCTGCGCGTGCATCCAGAAATCCTCCTCCTCCCGGAACGGGACCGACGCTGCGCCGACGTCCTCGTCGTGCTCGAGGAAGCAGTCACGGAGGAGACCATGGCCGCCATCCGCAGCTTCCAAGCTGTCGCCGAGGCACCTGAGCTGCCACGCTGCGTGGTGGTGACGGACCGATTTCGGCGCGGCGACCTGTTGCCGGCGTTGGATGGCGGAGTGGTGTCGGTGATGTCTTTGCGCGACGCGCCGGCGCGGTTGGCGGCGGCGATTCTTGCCGCGCACGACGGCACCGTCCATCTGCCGCCAGAGCTTCAAGGCGCACTGCTAGCTCAGCTGAGGCGGCTGCAACACCATGTCCTCGAACCGAGCGGGCTGACCATGTCCGGACTCTCGACCCGAGAATGCGATGTGTTGCGCCTCCTGGCGGAGGGCCTTACCACGGAGGAGATCGCGGTCCGCTTGAACTATTCCGAGCGGACGGTGAAAAACGTGCTGCACGCCGTGATGACCCGGCTTGGACTCAGCAACCGGGCTCACGCTGTGGCCTACGCCCTGCGTGCGGGTGCAATCTGACGAACTGTCGATTGTGTACGCCCGCCCCCATCGTCCGACGGTGTCTAGGAATGCCGCACGAGCGCCAGATGAGCTTCCGGCGGGTACGGCACCGTCACCCTCAGACGAACTCGGCGTCGAGTAAGCCGGTCAACGACACCCGCGTGATTGTTTGTTCGGGCGGCACCGATGCGGCGTTCGATCGGTACCGGCTAGTCGACGGAGGGAACGCAAACCCGCTGGCGCGCAGGGCCTCTCGGAGCGCCGACAACGCGTAGAAGGCCCGGGACTTGATCGTGCCCGGCGGCACGCCAAGACTCTCGGCCGCTTCGGTGACCGATCGGTCGCGATAGTAGATCTCGATCAGAGCAAGGCGTTGCTTGCACGGCAGACTCTTTAAGGCGTTCCGAACCTCGTGTGCGTCGAGCATGCGTTCGAATTCGTCGATGTCGCAGGTGCGTTCATCCAGGTGATCATCGGGCAGCTCCGGCACGCGAGCCGCTGCCGATCTCACGTTATCGATTGCGATCCGACGAGCGACAGTGAGCAGCCAGGAGCGGGACCATTCCCCGCCTGGAGACTGCACTTCTGGATGGCGCCAGGCACGTAATATGGTCTCCTGCACGACGTCTTCGGCGTGCTGTCGGTCGCCCCGCAGGTAGCGGATGAGATACCCCAGCAGCGCCGGCGCGTGCAGGTCATACAACCGACGCAACGCGTGACTGTCGGCCAGCGCAGGCACTGCCTCGTCCACGCGGCTCGTGACAACCGAATCAACCAGTACGTTCACCCACGACCCAGTCTCTCCCGGCAGCTCGCCGTAGAAAGCTAACGCCAACCCAGACCGTGGTCGGTCCATCTAGGACGCCGAGTGCTGTCCTAGGAGTAGGCGAATCGACTCCGTTAGCGTGTATGGAAATGACCGCGGCAGCTACATTCCGGATGAGTTCCTGCCCGACCGTCGGTCCTGGTTTGCCCGCGCCGGCATTGTGCGTGCGCGGCTACTCGAAATGGGCCTCGTTGATGACGGTTGTGCTCCTTCTGCCCCACCGGAAGCTCATCCGTAGCGGCCACCAGGGTGGACCCTCGACGTGGGAGGACTATCGGATGACGGCTGCGCCGGCGATGGTCTCGGCCTCGTACATGTACAGACACGCCCCATCCGCATCGCTGACGAGCCAGAGGTGGGTCACGTACGTGATCCACGACCGCTGCTGGTGCGGCGCAATTGCACCGTATGCCTGCAGCTTGCCGTCATAGTCGATCCACTGGAGTGTGATGGTGTCCGTGCGCGCGTTGTAGAAAGTGATCCAGGTTTCTTGTCCGACCTCCGACTTCAGCCCGGACTGCGTCGGACATCCGACCGGGGTCAACAACTTCTCAGTGGCCGCGATCGCGGGTTCATAAGGGGCGGATGCGGTCATGCTCGGGATCGTTGACGGGCTTGCTCGCGGTGGCGTCGCGGGCGCGCTTGTGAGGGACGCGTCGGGGGCCGTCGTGGGGGAAGCCGCGATGGCTGCGGCTGGTAGCCCCGGCGAACCCATCGCGATCGACGGCATGAGGAGAATGGTAGGTATTGGTCTCGGGTTGCCAACAGTCTCGGCATTTGGCGGGTCCGATGTGGTCGCGAGGCCGACGGCAACCAGGACGGGTATTGCCATGGCCGCGGCGATCAGACTGAGCCGGCGTAAGGGGAATGCCCAACGCCACGTCGAATCGCCCCCTAGGTGCTCGGGTGGGTCGGTGGTGTGTCGCGATGCGGGCTCGGGCCAGCGCAGCGGCCCGTAGGACGGCCCGCCGCCTAGAGCCATCGTCGGCGTCGGCGTCATCGCACGGTGGCGTCCGCCTTCTGCACCGCCGCGCGAGTCGTCTTCCTCCGCGCACCAGGAGCAAAGCTCCTTCGCGGTGAGGAACCCGCATCGTCTGCAGCCTCCGACTGACGGGCTTGAATTCGCCGACGCTCTATCACTCACCGGCCACCACTCTGGCTCGCCGGTCCGTGTCGTCATCTTCGACCCCTCCTGCGCCGGCAGCCTTAGCGAAAGCTACGGACGTGGCGGCCCCGCCGTTCATGTCAACGACGGCCAAGGTGGGAAGAAATATCGGCGCGGCGAGCGGTACCTCACTCGCGTAGAGTCAACTGCGCTGCGGCTATTACCCGGCCGGCGATTGGACGTGGGGAACACGAGGACTCCATCCGGTCGTGGCTGCCGGGCACTGCGTGCCGACGCGTGCGGGATGAGGAGGTCGGTGCCGATGTCCACCGGGACGGCTCATGGCAGCGATCGTCGCTTGCACGGGTTGACGCCGATTCGGGGCGGTACCGCCTACTCAACACGGGGCGATCTCGCGCGCCTGGCCGACGGCATGGAGACGATCGACGACAGGCTCATGACGATCGTGGCGGCCACCCGGCACGGCGGATATCTTGTGGACAATGACGTGGGCGGCGCCGATTTCTGCGACGCGCGCGAGCTCGGGGAGATGCTGCCGCGACTACGCGGCACCGGTACGGATGTGCGCCTGTGGCTCGACTGGCCATCGGGGCCGGCGGAGCAGACGCAACTGCGCGCCAGCCTCCGGGACCTGGCGATGATTATCGGCGCGGTCGTCTGGGTCCCGCCGGCCGGTGGCCGGTGCGAAGTTGAACCGGCTTCCGGCGACCTATGTGCACTTGACGGCACCGGCGCCATCGCTGCTTGGGCGGCGACTGTCCCGATCGCCGGGGCGCCGCTTCGCTACACGTCCGACCCTGATGGTCGACTCATGCCGGCGGACGGGTTCCTCACGGCACACTTTCCAGGCGTCCCTCTCGTCTCGGTCCCAGAGTCGCAACTCTGGAGCATGACGAGCACATACACGCGCGTACGAGACCTCGCCGGAGTGTTCCCAATCGACGTCATGGTGACACCCGCGGGCAAGCTCGCCGCGTGCCGCTCGGACGGCACGCCATTCCCGCTCGGCCCGCACCACCTCGCCCAGATCCTCTCAACACACGGCTGGCGCGGCGAAGAGATCGTCCTGCTGGCCGACGTCCCAGAGCCGCAGCGGACGGGACTTCGGCGGTATCTCGACCACGTTGCGCGCTCTCTTGGCCGCCGGCTCCCACTGGTCGCTGACGGCTCCTTGGGACTCGCTGGATGGCCGCGCCTCGCGCCGGAGATGCCGATGGCCGGGCCGCGGCCGAGTGAGGCGACAGGCGTGGCGCGGCCCAACCGCTCCGCCGTACACGCCGCGGCCCGAGACGTGGAAACGAAGGCACCCGCGGCCAGGTCGGCCGCCGAGGCTATGTCGCGCCTCACCGCCGTCGTCGCCCACATCGCCGCCCAGCTGCCCGACCTGCAACGGCGCTGCCGTGTCCTCGCGGCAGGTTCGTCCGCCGTGGCCGACGCCCTGCTCGACGACTGGTACAGCCTGTGTCTCCGGCTGGTCGAGGCGCGCTACGCCACGCCCGGACAATCAATGTGGGCCGGCCGGGCGCCCAACGTCGCCGAGGACTTCGACACGGCTCGTTGCGTGTCCGACCTCGAACGCGCCCACACAGTCTTGCTGGACAGTATGCGCATGGCCGGCTCCTGCGCCTCCACCGTGGACGGTCGCGCCACCGGTACGCGGGTCGCTTCCGCCAACAGCTGGGTCCCGATTGTCGACGCGCGCTGGCACTGGCACGTATGGCCCACGATCGCGCTCGCCCTGGCCAACCTCGACGGCGCCGCATCGCTGGACGCGCGGCAGATGCTCCAGCTGACCGACGCGGTGGCCGCTTATGTCGGCCCGCAAGCCGCAGCGGGAACCGACGACGACATACGTATGCTGCTCGAGCGTCTTGTGATCCGTCCCGAGCCGGCGCCGGACGGCGTGACGGTGGCTGGATCGTCCGGTTCGCTGGCAGCCGCGAGTACAAGTACGGATCCGGACGACCTCTTCGGACCCGACCCGACCCGTTCCGGCGAGTGGACGCCGGCCGCCGTGTTCCTGGCACGTCCCCGGCTCAGCGAGGCGCGGCGGACAGGGACACCGCACGGTCTGGCCTGGTTGCGGGTCCATCCGCAGGTCAACGAGGAGCAATTCGATCTGTACGTCGCTTCGCTGTGGCCGCCGGCCCGCGCCGCGACCGACGGAATCCCCAGCGACAGACTCTTCCTCGTCGGCCACCTCGACCCCCCGACCTCCGCGTCGTATGTCGTCCAGGTGCGTGTTGGACCGCACGGGGCGATCGACCTGCCCGCCAGCGGCGGTCGGCCGCCGGCCGAGCTCAGTGGCCTGCTGGACTCCCCGGACGCCTATGTGCTCCCGGCCGCGTGGCTGGACCGCACAGAAATCGTGCTCTACGACGGGGACGGCGACGACCGAACCATGACCACGGTCCCGACGCGCCTGCATCTGCTCGAAGCCCCGCACGGCCTGAAAGGGCACCCGGGCGGTATCATCACCTGGCGCCGCCGCGGGCGCATCGCGGGCACCGCCTACGCCATGCTCAACGAGTCGGGCCAGCTCGACGCTGACTGGCTCCGCCTGTACCGGCTCCGTCCACCCGCGCGCCGCGGCCGGCTGGTCCGGTTACGGGTTGGGCGGGGTGCGGCGGTCGACGTGCGACGCACTGCCGCCCGCATTGCCGCGCTGCCGTTCGTGCGCAGCTCCCTGCCAGACCTTCAAGCGGAGAGCGTCGATGCGGTGCTGCCGCGGGAAGCCTTCCCCCGGGTCATCGTCACCGGATCGTTCGTGGCCGAGGACGGCCGCTGGCGGGATGCGGCCGCGGGCCCGCTGGGGCGGTGGGCCAACCTCGACTTTTTCCTCCATGCCATGAGCAGCGCGCTTTCGCAGGCAGGCTGACTGTATCTGGCAGCACTCACGCAGCGGCGTCGCCAGCCGCCATGGCGGTTGAACGTCCGGGCCGTCCCCTCCGTACTCTGCTTGAGCCGTCCGGTACAAGGGTCGCCCGGCCCCCGCCCGTCGAGTCCAGAATGGCGAGGGCCCGGCCTACTAGGGTGGGTAGCAGGTGACTGACCAAACATCGGCGAACGCCGGTCCGCTGGTCCGCGACTGCCGGCGGTGCGGCATGCGCACCGCGAATGACCTCTGCACCTGGTGCGCTGAGGAAGAGGCCGAGGCTGGGCGCCAGCGGGCGGAGCTTCCGCCGAGTCTGACGGCGCCATCGTTTACGGCTGGGTCGCAGACTCCGCAAGACGCCCGAACGAGCGCGAAGTCTGCTGAAGATTGGCGATCCGACCGCAGGCTTCCCGGCTCGCACCGGCGTCGGCGAGCTGCCACCGAGCCGGCCACTCGCCAGACGGTCGACGCCGCGCCCGGATCCGACCGCAGGGCTTTTCTAGCCCGCCCGCGGCGGTGGGTCGCCCCGGCAGCCCTGACGGTGGGCATGTTGGCCGTTCTGGCTCTCGCGAACAGATCGGGACCGGCGGATCCGCAGGTGGTCGATCAGGCTCGGAAGCCACCGCCCACGGTGCTCACGTTTCCGTCGATCCTCGCCGTGGCGCCGACGGTGCCGCCCTCGCCGTCCCCGGCGTCCCCGCTGTCCGGCACTGGATCGCCGCCGTCGAGCTTCGAGATGCCGGAGCCGGCCAGCGCCGAGCCACACCGCGCCGTCACGGTCACGCAACCGGGCAACCAGCAAGGCACAGTCGGTACGGCTTACAGCCTGCGGCTGCTGACGAACAACGCCGCGTCCGGCGCCACCTACACCTTCCGCGCGAGTGGTCTCCCAGCGGGGCTTACACTCGACCCCGGCACCGGCGTGATCTCCGGTACTGCCACCGCCGCCGGCACCTTTACGGTTCGGGTCACGGTCACCGACGAGACCGGCGCCTTGGGTGCGGTCCTGTTCACCTGGTCCGTCGCTCCTCAGCCCACCTGTCAGAATCCGGGACAGCTGATAGTCGACCCGGGATTCGAGTCCCAGAGTTCGGCCTGGGATGCATCCGACAATGTCATCGTGAAATACACCGGGGTCAGCCCGCACTCCGGTTCATGGTACGGGTGGTTCGGTGGACTCGGCAGCGCCCATACCGACACCGTCAGCCAACAGATAACGCTGCCAAGCGGGTGCGGCAGGTACTCGTTGAGCTTCTGGATGGACGTCGATACCGAGGAGCAGGGCACCACGGCCCGCGACACGATGCGGGTGGAGATACTGGACTCCGGTGGATCCGTCCTGTCCACGCTCGTTCAATACTCCAACGTGGACGATAGTAACGGCTACCGGCTGAAGACCTTGGACCTGAGCCGTTTCTCCGGACAGTCGGTCCAGATCAAGCTCACGTGCGTTGAGGACAGCTCTCGCATGACTAGCTTCCTCGTCGATGACGTCCACCTTGATGTGTCGTGACGCGCCTCTCCTGGCACGTGGCGGCGTCCGATGCCTGACCTCGCGGGCGTATTTGACCGCGACGTGACGAGGGCAAAGTGCCGCATGTGGATGGCTGAGCACCGGTGCCGAGCGGCAACGCGAGCTCAGGTCAGGCGGAAGACCAAGTCGTCGGCGTATCCGTCGTTGTGATCTCCATTGAAACCTACAAAGGTGAGGGTCAGGATGATCGTGCGAGTACCGGTCGGCACGCTGCCAGTCGTGGATTCCTTGAACAGAACCGTGACGCCGCCGCGCTGGGCCGCCGTCACCGGCCCCAAAATGGCGCTGTCCAGGACCTGTCCGGAGCCGCCGACGAACGTCGCGACCAGCCCGGCGGCATCGCCTTCGCCGTCCTTACCTCCCAACCACGTGGACATGGCATAGGTTGACGCATGTGCATCTATCGCTGCCGCGGCGAACGTGACGACCATTGTCTGTTGCAGCACGGTCGTCGGGCTCTTCCCACCCACGAAGAAGGCGTTTCCCGGCGTTTCCGGTGCGAGCGGACCCTCGGACGGCTGCGGGAATCCGTCTGCTCCATAGCAGACTAGCTGTGGACTGCCGACCAGGACGGTCCAGTCCGGGATCGCAACCGTGCCGGTGCCGCCGCCCGAGCAAGTGCCGACCTCGGCGTCGCCATTGCGGACGAGGTTTCCAGTCGCGGACGCCGGGGTCGCGCCCGACCGACGCGAACCGCTGGATGCTGGCTCGCTCGGCGTGCCGGCAGCCGTACCGGCCGATCGTGCCGGCGGCGTCGACGTCGACGCCATCCGCGACGGCAGATCTTCCGTCGGCAATGGCGCGCCATCAATGAGATTTTGAGAGTCGGTACCGGGCCGCCCGAACGGCCCAGTGACGGCGCAGAAGAATCCGACGATCGCAGCGCAGATAATGACGCCAACCGCGGCCACCCGGTGCCAGGTGAGTCCCGGGACCAGCTCCATCGTCGACAAGCCCCCTACCCTGAGCGCTGCCGGCCCGCCCGCGGGCCGGGTGACACAGCGTGGAACCAATTACGGTCGGCGCCACCTGATCGGTTCATCGCATCAGCGGCCGGGCACCTGGGGGTGGCCAGCGCGGATACGGCCACGAGTCGTCTCGGCCGCGGGGGGTGCGCCGTGGATCGATTCCGGGTCCAGCGACCCCCAGATCGGAATGAATCCCAGTCTGAACCAGGTGGTGCGCGCCGACGTAGTTTGGCCTGCCAACCCCCGGGTTTGCCGGGGGTCGGTCAACACACGTCCGCCGTCTGCTTCGGGGGCGCGTCCATTGACGCTCAACGTCGCGAACAACGGGCTCCTATATTCAGAGTGAGGACAATAGACGACAACTTCACCCGCGTAGCTTAGACCATCGCAAGACCATGATGCGCTGACCCGTTAAGGCGGTGTCTTTGGCCAGCGCACGGATGTTTTGTCAAACCGCGCGGGCCATTTGCCACGCCTACTTTTCGGGGGCCTTCGATCCGTGAAATTAGAGACATCGAATCGCCGGTAACCGCACTTCCTGGGGACATTGTGTCGACGTAAGGTGACCGACGTGACGTTACCGTTCAAGGTCAGCCGTAATACCGCTGAAATCCCATCCGAGGGAAACGCCACGGGTATGGCCAGGCGGGGGCCATCCACGGATGAGGCCGCAGAAGCCAGGATGCACGAGATATATCGCGAGCACGGCCGATCCGTCTACTTCTTCCTGTTGAGCCTGACGCTAGGCAACCATCAAGCCGCGGAAGATCTCACCCAGGAGACGCTCCTGCGCGCATGGCGACACCTCGACATCTTGAACGCGGATGTCCGCACCCTCCGTCCCTGGCTATATACGGTTGCCCGGCGGCTGGCCATCGACGCACTCCGGGCCCGGGCAAGTCGCCCGGTCATGACCGGTGTCGAACTGGACGACCTGCCGAATTCGGAAGACGCCATCGAACGCATGCTGAATGCAGCAACGGTCCGGCGCGCATTGCCACGCTTGAGCCCGGAGTTTCAGCAGGTCATCATCGAGATGTATTACCATGGCCGCACAACTAAGGAGACGGCTGAGCTGCTCGGCATCCCAGAAGGAACGGCGAAGTCGCGGGCCTATTACGCATTGAGAGCCCTGCGGTCCGCGATTGGCGCCATCGGGGATGGTGGGTTATGAATTGTGAAGTGTTGAGCGGGCGTTGTATGCATGATCCCGATCCAGCGATGGAGGTGAGGCCCAGATGGTGAACGACACTCAGCTCGCTGGGCACGTCTCACAGTCGCTAGGTGTCTACGTACTGGGAACCCTTCCCGCTGGCGAAATTTCTGAGGTCCACGCACACCTTTCACGATGCACCAGCTGCCGCGCCGAACTCAGGTCGCTCCGCGAGGCTGTCGTCGCCCTGGCCCTTCTCTCCATTGACGAGGCCGAGGACCTCACAGCTGAGGCGGTGACATCCAGGAGTTATCTCAACCAGGTCCCGAGTCCGGTAGAGTCTCCCGCCGCGGGCGCGGTCGGCCCGGTGCGACCGCCGCGCCAGCGGCCCGCTCGACTGCCAGCACCGCGGCGATGGTTCGACCGGCGTCGACTCCTCGCGCGGCCGGCGTACACGGTGGTTGCCGCGGCGGCGCTCGCACTGCTGCTCGGCTATACCGTCGGGTGGCTGATCAAACCTGGCCCCGCAGACCCTCCAGTAGCTGTGGCAGCGGCGTACACCAGCAACCGGGTCACCGGCGTCAGCATGTCTGCAAGCGCCTACGCCATAGATGACAAGATCTCGATACGAGCGTCCGTCTCGGGGCTACCGCCGAACGAAACCTACGCCCTATATGTGGTGGCTTCTGATGGTACGGCGCACCTCGTGCAGCAGTGGTCGAGTCCTACCGGATCCAAGATTATCGACCAAGCCTTCGATCTACACATCGGCACGTTGGCCTACTTCGTCGTGATCAAAGCCGACGGAACCGTGGTGATGTTGGCATGGTGCCAGCCCAGCCCGACGCCCGGCGGCTGATTGCGCCCACCCGGGTGCCGCCGAGCATGCGAGCAGGTCAAGGTTGGCGGCGATCATCGGATCCGCCTCCTGTGTCATCGAAACAATAGGTAAGTGACGGATGTCTCCTCACGGGTGCGCGGTCGATCCTTTACGGGCGACCCACCTAAGGAGTTGACAAGGCATGGTCCCAGTGATGTCGCCCGTCGACGATGTCCTGACCGAAGATCGGATGCGGTCGCTCTACTCCGCACATGCCAAGCCGATCTACTGGTTCCTACTTCGACTCACTCTCGGTGACGCCCATGCCGCCGAGGATATGTTGCAGGAGACCATGCTCCGGGCATGGCGCACCTTCGAGGGTCGCTCTGCGGATATCGACGCGCTCCGGCCCTGGTTGATCACGGTAGCCCGGAGGATAGCAATCGACTCCGGTCGTGCCCGGCAGGCCCGGCCGGCGGAAGTTGGCGTTGTTGATATGACGTTGCTGGCCGCCGACGAGAAGAGTATCGAGCAGCTACTGACGTCGGAGACCGTCAGGGCTGCGATGGCGATTCTCACCCCCGAGCACCGCGGCGTCATCGTGGAGATGTACTTTCGTGATCGTTCCGTGGCAGAGACCGCAAACGTACTCGGCATCCCTGCGGGAACCGTGAAGTCAAGAGCCTATTACGCGTTGCGTGCACTCCGCGCTGCCATCGGTTCGACCGCCCGAGCGTAGCCATTGGGTGCGCACCTCAGTTGACATGCGCGTGAACGGATCTGGCATGAGGCTTTGTGGCATCACCGTTGAGGGGCTCCCGGGTGCCGCAACCGAGCGGTCCGCCCGAGGCCGCGTCGGCCAGCCGAGACCGGCCCTCCACTCCGACACCAAGCGAGTTGTCGAATTTATGACCGTTGAAGCGGAAGCGGCCGCCTATCGGGACAACGCGCGGTAGTCGGTGCCTGGCTCACATGGTGAACATGGCCCTTCCACCGTCGGGACCCGCGTCTCGAGGTCGGCGACAGCGAAGGGCTCAGGTTTATCCGACCAAGCACCAAGCTGCGGGCATGCCATCCTGCTCGGCTGCTACGTGATCGGCCAGCTCGAGCCGGCCGAACGCGATCGCGTCCACGAACACCTCGCGACGTGCGCCGCGTGCCGGGACGAGTTGGCGGACCTCCATGTAATCCCGCGATATCTGGACCTGCTTAGCGCGGAGGATATCGCGGTATTCGACGCAGATGGCTAGTAGTACAGCCTCATTTCGTGATGTAGATCGCCGTCAATAAGCGTGGTCTGTTTTGTCACGATTAGATATAGATCGCGTGTTGTGCGGGGTATTGACACGGCCATCGCAGAACGATTGTCTGTTGTGGACAGTCTCAACCGTGCGGTGGCCGCTGCGGCCATCGTAGACCCCGACGCGTGGATGGAAGTGTTCGACGACGGCGTTCGCCCGGATCGCTGGGCGGTTCGAGCGGGTGGAGCCGCGCGGGCCGCCCGTGAGTGGCTGCTTGGCCTGCTGTCCGATGTGGACAGCAGGTCGTGTTGGCAGTTGGCCGAGCAGGCCGGGCACGCAGCCCGCACCGGATGCAGCGGCTGCTGGCCGATGCGGTGTGGGACGCCGACGCCGTGCGTGATGACCTGCGGGCCTTCGTGGTCGACGAGCTGGGCGACCCGGACGGGTGTGCTCATCATCGACGACACGGGTGATCTTAAGTCGGGCGTCGCACAGCGTGGGTGTCCAGCGGCAGTACACCGGCACCGCCGGGCGGATCGAGAACGCCCAGGTGGCCACGTTCCTGGCCTACGCCACGACCAACGGGACGGGCGCTGATCGACCGGGAGCTGTACCTGCCCGAGTCGTGGACCGACGACCCCGCCCGCTGCGCCGCCGCCGGCGTGCCCGACGACGTCGAGTTCGCGACCAAGATCACCCATGCTCGGCGGATGCTCACCCGCGCCCTCGACGCCGGCGTGCCGGCCGCCTGGGTGACCGCCGACGAGTTCTACGGCAACGACCGCGGTCTGCGCCGCGACCTGCAGGCCCGCGGCCATCGGCTACGTGCTGGGCGTCGCGCGCAACCACCGGGTCACCCTGACCGCGACCGGCGGTCACCGCCACCGTCGAGCACGTCGCCGCCACACGCTACCCCGGCGGTCCTGGAACCGGCTCTCGGCCGGCAAGGGCGCCAAGGGCGAGCGCGACTACGACTGGGCCTGGGTGCGCATCACTCGCGCCCGCCGACGAGGCAACCGGGCATCACTGGCTGCTCGTCCGCCGCCGCATCCGCGACGGTGAGCTCGCCTTCTACCGCTGCTGGTCACCCAACCCGCTCGGCCTCGCCGCCCTGGTCCGCGTCGCCGGCACCCGCTGGTGCGTCGAGGAGTGTTTCCAGCGCCGGTAAGGACGAAGTCGGCCTCGACCAGCACCAGGTCCGCAAGTGGGCACTCCTGGTACCGCTACACCACCCTGGCCATGTTCGCCCACGCCATCCTCGCCGCCATCGCCGCGCGCGAACGCAGCAACCGTCCACAAAGTACGACGCGACCTGATCGCGTTGACAGTCAACGAAATCCGCCACCTCTTCGCCAAACTGATCACCAACACCACGCGCACCATCACCCACTGGCTGCACTGGTCCCAATGGCGTCGCCGACACCAACAACGCGCGCTGACCAGCCACTACCGACGACGTGGCGATCCAATCGATAGTCATCCGTCTCTATAACGAAGGGCGGCTGTACTACCTGCGCCACGAGGCGCTCTGTCTATATTCCCTGCTCAGCGGGGAGAGATTGGAGGAACATCTCTGGGTCTGATGGCTTACCTGGATCCGAAAGGTGAAGGGGACAAGAGCATGCCAGGAAACCAGCGGTCGTGTCCAGGCGTATGGAACGAGGTGCTGGGAGACCCGCGTGATATGGCGAAAGCTGGATTGCCTGAATCCCAATCTCCAGAAGGTGCAAAGCCTCACCCGCCGGAAAGACGTCTGATACCGGCGCCGCCCCTGCGGCCGGAGTGAGTATTGCCGGACCGCATCCTCCGGGAGCGGAGCGATGTCCAATGAGGACATTTAAGGAGATGAGTGGGGCGCCTACGTCACGCTCGACACGTATGACAGAGACGAACGTGGGATCGCCTACGGGGCGCGAGCCCTATGGCGACACAGTGCCCGTAGTAGTCGCCGGAGTCACGCCCTGCCAGGGAGGACGGTAACGCCGTCCGCAGGGCGAAGGGGCACAGGTGATCGGACACCAACACGACCGAGAAGGTATGCGAAATGCAGAACGCCGAAACGGTACTTGGTATCCTCCGCGAACGCGGCAGGAAGGGTCTGCCGTGCGAGGAACTGTATCGACAACTGTTCAACCCGCAGCTGTATCTGTTGGCCTACGGGCGCATCTACTCCAACCGTGGGGCGATGACACCGGGGGCCACGCAGGAAACCGCGGACGGTATGTCCATGGAGAAGATCGGCGCCGTCATCGAGGCGATGCGCCACGAGCGCTACCGGTTCTCTGCGGTGCGACGTATCTACATCCCGAAACGGAACGGGAAGTTGCGTCCGCTGGGCCTACCGACGTGGTCGGACAAGCTGGTTGGTGAAGTGGTGCGCCTGCTGCTAGAGGCATACTACGAGCCGACCTTCTCCGCCCACTCGCACGGGTTCCGCCCTGGCCGAGGCTGCCACACCGCGCTGCGGGACGTGGCCACGACCTGGACCGGCACAACGTGGTTCATCGAGGGAGACATCTCCGACTGCTTCGGCAGTTTGGATCATTCGGTCATGATCGAGATCCTGGCGGAGAAGATCCACGACAACCGGTTCCTGCGGCTGGTGCGCAACATGCTCACAGCCGGGTACCTGGAGGACTGGCGGTATCACGCCACGCTCAGCGGCGCGCCGCAGGGTGGTGTCGTGTCACCCGTCCTGTCCTCGATCTACCTGCACAAGCTGGACGCCTACGTCGAGACAGTTCTCATCCCGCAACACACCCAGGGGACGTTGCGCAGGGCTCAACCCCGAGCACAACGCGATCAGACAGGCGCTCTGGCGGGCACGCCGGCGCGGTGACCGGGCCAAGGCCCGGGAACTGCAACGGCGGATGCGCAGCATCCCGAGCCAGGATCCCAACGATCCCGGCTACCGGCGGCTTCGCTACACCCGCTACGCCGATGATCATCTTCTAGGTTTCATCGGACCGAAGGCCGAAGCCGAGCAGATCAAAGACCAGTTGGCGGCGTTCCTGCGCGACGAACTCAAGCTGGAACTCAACCCGGACAAGACCCTGGTCACGCACGCCCGCACCCGGGCGGCGAGATACCTCGGCTACGAAATCATCACCCAGCGCAGCGACACAAAGATCACCGGTGGTCGACGGTCGATCAACGGCACGATCGCGCTACGCGTGCCACTCGATGTGATCACGGCCAAGTCTGCCCCCTACCTGCGGCGCGGCAAACCCGAAGCCCGCACGGCCATGTGCAACCTCGACGACTACGACATCGTCAGGGCCTACGCGGCCGAATACCGGGGCATCGTCCAGTACTACCTGCTCGCCACCGACGTCTGGCGACTCACGCGACTGCACTGGGTCGCGGAGACGTCGATGCTCAAGACGCTGGCAGCCAAGCACAAGTCCACCGTGACGGCGATCGCCACCAGACACAAGGCAGTCGTCGAGACCAGGCACGGAAAGCGAACCTGCTTCGAAGCCCGCGTCGACCGCGAAGGCAAGCAACCACTGGTCGCACGGTTCGGCGGGATACCCCTCGTACGCAGAAAGGACGCGACGCTCATCGACCGCGTCCCAGACAGGCCGGTGACCTACCCCTTCAAAGAGCTGACCGTCCGGCTCCGTCGAGGTAGGTGCGAGCTATGCCAGGAACCGGGAAAGGTGCAAGTTCACCAGATCCGCAAACTAGCCCAACTCGCACCAGCCGGCGCAGACCAGCCGGTGTGGAAGACCGTCATGGCAAGGAAACAGCGCAAGACCCTCGTGGTCTGCCACCCCTGCCACAACACCATCCACAACCGGCAACCCGCAGTGACAGCGGCATAGATCACTGGAGAGCCTCGTGCCTCGAAAGGGGCCCGCGGGGTTCGGTGGGGGGCCACGCGGAAAAGGGCCTGCACAAGCAAGTACCTCGCCGCGTGGCCTACCCAGTTAGCGTGGCCAGACACTTCGCGAGGTCCAGCCCGCGTGCAGTGGGTCGGGCCTGCGATGTTGCGCATGGCGGGAGGCGGCTCATGAGCTTGTCGGACGTGGCGCGGAGCTCGATGCCCTTGACGGGTTCGTGGGTCAGCTTGCGGGCGGGACGAGGCGGCGGCGTCTGGGTGCAGAGGCGAGTACCGCGCCGAGAGCATCAAGTTGTTAGCCGATCGGGTGGAGTCGTCGACGCGGTGTCAGCCGCGGCCGGGCGGCCGGCGCCGTGAGCCAGGTGCATCAGTACGGCTTTGACGCGCCGGTGCACCTCGGTCACCTCGGCGAGACCAAGCTTGCTGAAGATGCCGTTGATGTGTTTCTCGACGGCGCGGACCGTCAGAAACAGTGCGGCGGCGATGGCGGCGTTGTCCTTGCCCGTGGCCATTTCCGCCAGCACTTCCTGTTCGCGCGGGGTGAGCAGGTCCAGGTGGCTTCGCGTCCGGGTGGCCCGTACCAGAGCGTCCACAACCTTCGGGTCCACCACCGAGCCGCCGCGGGAGACCTCGACGATCGCGCTGATCAGCTGCGCCGGATCCGACATCCTCTCTTTGAGCAGGTACGCCCGCCCCCGCGAACCGGCCTCGAGGAGCGCCAACGCGAATTCCGGGTCGTCGTACTGACTGAGCACCACAACGCCAAGCGCGGGATGCGTTCGGCGAAGCTGGGTCGCCGCGCGAACACCCTCGTCGGTGAAGGTCGGCGGCATCCGGATGTCGGTGAGCACAACGTCGGGCGCATGGTCGTCCACCGCCGCGAGCAGCTCATTGAGGTCGCCGCAGACGGCGACCAGTTCGATGCCATCGGCCGATGTGATCAGCCTGGTCAGTCCCTCGCGGGCCAGCAGGTTGTCCTCGGCGAGGATCAACTGCAACACGACGACAGCCTAGGCATCCGCACGCGCCGGGGGGAGTGCCTGCCTGCCGCGCCGGTGGTGCTACCACCACCGCCGCCGCGACGATGCGGCGCGACAATTCCCGGGTGACGACCACAGCTCGGAAGAGGATCGCGGCGGTGGCCGCCGCGCTGGTTGCGGCACTCGCAGCGGGCGGTGGTGTGTACCTGCTGTCTCTGAATGGCGAGGTCGACGTCGCGTTCGGGCTGGCGACTCTGTTCGCGGGCGCGGCCCTTGCCTCGGTCGGCGCACTGTTGCTCGGTCTGCGTCCGAGCAACTGGCTCGGTCCCCTGCTGTACGTCGCCGGCACGAGTCTCGTGCTCGAATATACGTTGCGCGAATACGCGTTCGCGGGCCTGCACACGCGACCGGATAGCTTGCCCGCCCCCGAGGTGGCCGCGTTCGTGGGCATGGCGCTCGATCCATTGTTCTTTCCCGCCCCCATCGCAGTCGTGCTCGTGCTCTTCCCCGAGGGTCGGCTCCCGTCCCGCCGGTGGAGGCCGTTCGTGGCCGCCGCGTTTGCAGCCGCGACGGCCAGCGTCCTACTCCTGTTGCTCCGGCCCGGCCCGCTCCACGACGACTCGTTCGGCCACGACGTCCCCTGGCGGGGGATCCTGCCGGCCGGCAGCGCCGACGAGGTCGACGCCGTTCTGACGAGGTTGCTCGAGGCCTCACTCGTCATGGTGGTCGTGGCCGTCGTCGCACTGGTCGTGCGATATGTGCGTGCCGACGTGGCGGCCCGACAGGGACTGAAGCCGCTCGCGCTGGTCGCCGCATTCATCGTGCTCGGTCTGGCGATTCAAGGCGTGCCCGTCCTGGTCGGTGTGGGCCAGGTCGTCCTCGTCGGCGCAATAGCGGTAGGTCTGCCCGCAGCGTTCGCCGTCGGCGCATTGCGATACCGCGTTTGGGATCTCGACCGGGTCATCGTCGCCGCGATCGTCTATGGGGCACTCGCCCTCCTGATCACGGGCGGTTATGTCGCGGTAGTCATCGCAGTCGCCGGCCTGGCTGGTCTACGAGCTACGCCCAGCGAGCTGCTGCCGTCCATTGTGGCCACCGCACTCGTTGCTGTTCTGTTCGCCCCGGCCAAGGACACCGTCGGCCGGGTGGCACGTCGCATGGTCTACGGGGTACGTGCGACGAAGTATGACGCGCTCGCGGCGCTGCCCCGTCAGCTGTCCGAGGCGCCGGCCGTCGACGAGATACTCCCACGTACCGCCGAGGCCCTCACAGCGGGTCTCGGTGTGCCGGCGGCGCGGGTCCGGGTCATGCTCGGGGACGGCACCGAGCGGGTCGCCTGGTCACCCCCACGAATCGGCGGGAGCGAGGTTGGACTCATCGTCATGCCGGTACGCCACCTCGGCGAGCCGGTCGGCGACGTCGCGGTGCAACCGTGGTCCGACCGGCCGCTGCGCGACTCAGATCGTCATTTGCTCACCGACCTCGCCGCACAGGCCGGTCCTGCACTGAGCGCGGTCGCCTTGACCACGGAGCTGCGCGCCCGCCTGCAGCAGATCATGGAACAGTCCGGACAGCTCCGCGCTAGCCGACAGCGGATCGCATCGGCCCACGTCGACGAGCGAAGGCGCCTCGAGCGCGACATCCACGACGGCGCCCAGCAACAGCTGGTGGACATCGCCATGCGACTCCAAGGCGTGGAAGCGCTCATCGCGCCGAGCCAGTCCGACCTCCGCGACACGCTCGCCTCATGCCGAGCCGAGTTGAGCGGTTCGATTGACGCGCTGCGCGAGTTGGCCCGCGGCATCTACCCGCCTGTGCTGTCGGCCCGCGGTCTGGTATCGGCATTGCAGGCTCGCGCGAGGACTTCCGGACCAACGGTACGGGTGGCGGCGTCGTCAGCGGCCGAAGGCCTGCGGCTGGCGCCCGACATTGAAATGAGTGTCTACTTCTGCTGCCTCGAAGCGATGCAGAACGCGGCCAAGCATGCGCCCGGAGCCAGCGTGGTTGTGAGTCTCGACATCGTCGATCGGGAGTTGACGTTCGCGGTCGCCGATGATGGGCCGGGTTTCGACGTGGCGGAGGCGATGTCATACGGTGGTACTGGCCTGCTTGGGATGGCCGATCGGATCGGCGCCATCGGCGGTAGGGTGCTGGTACGGTCGCGGCCCGGTGCGGGCACGACCGTCAAGGGCTCCATACCGGTGTGAATGCCAGCATCCCCGTGAACAGTGGTGCCTCCCTTCCCGAACGTGGGTGTCGGCACCATCGTCGGGAAGGTCGCGTTCTACGACGCTAGGTACGTCGCACCGAACAGGTCGGTGCGCGGACTTGGAGTTCACTGTGGACACGTCTGTTTCACGCCGTTGGCTCATCGCCAACGTCCTCGGCATGCTCATCGGATTGCCGCTCTGGGGCTTCGTCGCCGACGGCATCGTCGACATCGAGGGTCCCCTCAACATCCCGATGCACTTCGTCAGTGCCGTTGCCTTCGCCGCCGTACTGTCATTCCTGCAACGCCGCGCGATCGGCGCAACTCGCACCCCGTACGTGTTCTGGGTCGCTGCCCAGGCTGTGGTGATGTTCCTGGCTTTCGGGCTCGGTTTCGAGCTCATCGGGCCCCCGGCGGACTTCATCGCGGGCATGGTGGGCCTTGGCGCCGTTAACGGGTACCTGCTTCGCCGCGAAGCAAGGTCGGCCGGCACGGCTCACCCACGCTGGCTGGCCGCAAAGGGTGCCCTCGCGGGCCTCGCTTCGGTCGTCGGCATGGTGCCGGTGTTCGTCATCGCGGATCGCATTGACGACGCTTTGGGTGGTGGGGTACCGGCGTTCCTGGTAATTCTGGCGCTCATCGGGACCGTTTCTGGGCTTGCCCTTGGCGCCTTGCTGCGTCCGAGTGGAGTCTCCGCATTGGTCCCGGCAAGCCAGCGTTGAGTTGACCCGCGGCGGGTCGCTGATATGGAGGGCCACAGGTCTGTCTCGCAGAGCTGTGGCCTTCCACACGGCCCGAAAAGCCGCTTCCGCCCTCGGCGATGCCTCTGTCACAGAGCTATCGTGAGTGTTATGGCCAACGCGAGTGCGGATGTGGTAGGCGAGCTGATGAGGGTCACGGCCGGCCTGCGGCGAGCGTCGCGTCGTCGGGTCGCGGCCGCGATCGGTGTGGCGCCGCTGCCCGAGGCTCAGCGCGAGATTCTGCTCCTCGTTAGTTCAAACCCGGGGATCGGGGTCGCCGCGGCCGCGAAAGAGCTTGACCTGGCAGGCAATTCAGTCAGCACGCTGGTCAACACTCTGGTCCGGGCGGGCCTTCTCGTCCGCGACGTGGATGCATTCGATCGCCGGGCCGCCCGCCTGGACCTCACCGACGCCGGTCGTGCACGGCTGAGCGCGTGGCGATCGGCGCGATCAGCGTTGCTCGGGGCCGCTCTGGACCGGGCTGGCGCGGACGATCGCCGCGCAATCGAGGCAGCACTGCCGGCGCTTCGGCGCCTGCTCGATGACGTACGCGACGACTCATATCGAGCGGTCAAAACCAACGCCCATACCCGGCGCGCGGGGAGCGACCATGACTGAGCAACCGGCGGCGGTCGACTGCCGCGACCTGCACTACGATTTCGGCGCTACGAAGGCGGTGGCGGGAGCGACCCTGTTTGTGCAGCCGGGCGAGGTCTTCGGCCTGCTGGGCCCGAACCGTGCGGGCAAGACAACCATGATCCGGGCGATCACCGCGCTGCTCCCGGTGCCGGCCGGCGTCATCTCCGTCTTCGGCGTCGACATCGCGCAGCGGCGCATGGCCGTCCGTCGAATGATCGGGTACGTGCCGCAACAGCTGTCGGCGGACGGCGGGCTGACCGGCGCCGAGAACGTCGCATTGTTCGCCCGTCTCTTCGATGTGCGCCGTCGGGAGCGAAGGGAACAGCTCGCCGGGGCGCTCGACCTGATGGGCCTGAGCGACGTCGCCAACCGATTGGCCGGCACCTACTCGGGCGGAATGATCCGCCGGCTTGAGCTGGCGCATGCCCTGGTCAGCTCGCCGCGCCTGCTCATCCTCGACGAGCCCACGATCGGGCTGGACCCGATCGCTCGGGTCAGCGTTTGGGACCGCATCGCCACTGTGCGCGGGGAGACCGGAATGACCGTACTGGTGCTTGGCGGACATACATGACGAGGCCGGCAGTCCACGATCCCAGTGGGCTGCTCACTCGCGCGATCCAGCCATGTCTATGGCACATCTCGGCACGACATTTACCCGCTGCATGCCATTCCGACCAACGGCGTGCCGTACCTGGATTTCGTGGCGCCGGGCATCCTGGCCCAGTCGGTGCTCTTCGTTTCGACTTCTATGGCATCCAGAAATCTGGGAACGCGACGCCGCGTCCGCTCGCCGAACCTCACTGGTGAGCCCGACGCCCCGGGCGGCACTGGTCTCCGGCAAGGCGTTCGCGGCGGCGCATGTGCGGGGCGGATCGCCCAGGCGGCTGTGGTCTATGTGTTCGCCGCGATCCTCGGCGTAGACCTGAGCATGAATCCGGTACGGCTGCTCGGAGTCGTCGTCGCGGTCATCCTCGGTGGCGCGTTCTTCTGCTGCCTCTCCCTCACCATCGCCGGCCTGGTGCTCTCCCCCGACCGGATGATGGGCATCGGTCAGGCCATCACGATGCCATTGTTCTTCGCCTCCAACGCCCTGTTCCCGGTCGCGTTGATGCCCGACTGGCTACGGGCGATCAGTCACGTAAATCCACTGAGCTACCAGGTGGATGCCCTGCGCGGGTTGCTGTTGGGCACGCCCGCGCGGCTTCCGCTGGACTTTGCTGTCCTCGCCACCGCGGTCGGGGTCGGCGTCGCCGTAGCGTCGTCCCTGCTGGGCCGCCTGACCTGGTGACTCCCGCACCTTGGCGCAGGTAATGACCGCCATCGCGTGAGTTTGTGGTCACGCCGGCTCCTCAGCCGCGTGCACCGACATCGATTCCAGCAGCGGGGCGCCGAACGTGGTCACCATGGCCACGTCGGAGGCGTCGCGTCCCCGTCCTATAAGGACTCGGCCCTTTATTCGGCGATTGTTACGCGGATCAAAGGTCCACCACCGATCGCCCAGCCAGACCTCCATCCAGGCAGCGAAGTCCATGGGCGCGGAGCCCGGTGGCACGTCCAGGTCGGGCAGGTAGCCGAAGACATATCGAGCCGGGATGTTGAGTGCCCGGCAGAACGAGATCGCCAGGTGGGCGAAGTCGCGGCAGACGCCGAACCCGGATGTGTTGACGTCCACCGCTGTCGACCACGGACCGCTGCTGCCGTAGCTAAAGGTCAGGTGATCGTGGACGTGGTTACATATCGCCCGTACGCGTGTGTAGCCGGGCGGCACGGCGCCGAAACGGGACCAGGCTTCGTCACCGAGTAGGTCGGGTAGGCAGTAGCGGCTGGGCAGGGTGTAGACGAGTACCTCGTCGGGCAGCTCGTCGGGCGGTAGCTCCGGCGCGTGTTCGTCGGCGCCCTCGGTCGCGTCGGGCACCAGCACGATCGCGTTGTAGCGCAGAGCGGATCGCCCGGCGGGCAGCACCATCCGCGTGCACGGATTGCCGAAGAGGTCGGTGTAGCGGCGGATGCGAAGCTGTGGCTCGATCGACCACTCCTGCCGCGCTAGACTGATCGGCGTCGCGTCCTGAGGCTCTACCTGGAACACGGTCGGGGTGTCGACGGCAGCGACGTACACGAACTCGCACCCGACCCGCACCCGTCGCATGTTCATGGTTGATGACAGCATATCCACCACCAGTGCTACGTCCGCTTCGGCCGATATCGAGAAGACGGTGAGCCTTGAGGGCGTGCCTCCGCGCACCACGCCGTGGAACGAACGACTGTCCAATATGGATCGACGCTCGACACTTGCCACTCGTCACGGCCACAGAACTGTTTAGTCCACCTTGAACGCTGCTGTTAGACACATCGATGGGCCTGCAAGACTACGACGATACGTTGATCGTCGCCCGATCTGGCCGGACGCTACTGCCCGCTGTCCGGCCCAGAGGAGTGGAAACGACCGCTTCGTCCACCAACGTGAGCACCCGCCGCCGCACGGGCAATGGCGGTGGCTCGGTATCGGCGTACGCTGGCCGTAAGGATTGCCCTGTCCCCGCCAGCCCTGTTCATCGGCGAGCGTACATGACGCCTTCCGCCGCCCGGACCAAGCGGTCACGAATAGCAACTCCGGGCACTTCAGCAGAAGCGCCTTCTTCTACCGGCACGGCGGCGGTGTTTCCGTTAGGGCTGGCCGGGTCCGGAGCCACGGAAGGAATCCACCGATGCACACCGATTCAGCTGCCGCCCAGGACAATGCCCGCGCCGTGCCCGACGTGTTGGCCGTGGCCGCGGCCACGGCCGGTTACGCGCCGTCCATCCACAACACCCAGCCCTGGCGGTGGCGTCTCGCCGGTGACAACCTCGACCTCTACCTTGACCGCAGCCGCGTTCTCGATGTCACCGACCCCGATACCCGGCTGGCGACGTTGAGCTGCGGGGCGGCGCTGCACCACGCCCGCACCATCATTTCGGCCGAAGGTTGGCGCGCCACCGTAACTCGTATGCCAGATGCGGCCGACCAAAACCACCTCGCACACCTGCACGTCGACGGGCCAGCTCCAGCCGACCTGGAAGCCGTTCGTCATGTCCGGACCATTCCCTTGCGCCACACGGACCGCCGTCCCGTGATCGGCGCCCCGGTCGGGTCGGAGGACCGCCGCGCTATCACGAACTCGGTGCTGGCCGAAGGTGCGTGGCTGTACATGCTCTCCGCCAGTCAGGTCGTTGAGCTGGCCGCCGCGGCCGGCCACGCCCAACGTGCGGATGCGGCCGACCAAGCGTGGCAGGCCGAACTCGCCTACTGGACCGGCGCCACCCCGCAACACGGGCCTCTGACCACCGTGCCGGGGCCGGACATCGGCCGCCCGGGCGACTTGCCGTTGAGCGCCGAACGGGACCGCGCAGCGCTGTTCGCGATCCTGTACGGTCACAGCGACGAACCACGCGACTGGCTCCGGGCCGGCGAGGCGCTGTCGGCAGCCTGGCTCACCGCGACCGAACGCGGCGTCTCCGTGTTGCCGCTCAGCGCTCCGGTCGAAGTGATCGGCACCCGCGAGACGATGCGCCGGCAGCTGTCCTACCTCCACCATCCGTACCTGGTACTCCGCTTCGGAACGATCGACCGAGCCTCAGCCGAAGCACGCCAAGCACCGCGGCAGCCCGCCGACCAGACCATCGACCGGCACGGGTGATTCTGGTTTCCAGCCGCAGCACCCGCATCGGCCGGTTGGCGCCGATTCAGAGGAGAGACTGTGACGAGAACAACCACGAAGGTACTGGCCGGCGTTGCCATCGCCACTCTCGCCGCGGCGGGGGTGGCCGCCGTCGTGAATTCTCGCCGGGGGCGCAAACCCGATCCCGACGAGCGCGCCCATATGGACGAGCTGGACGCCCGACTGAAGATGGCCGGAGAACTGGGCAGTGACGCTCAGCCGAGCCGCATCGGGCGCATGCTCGACGGGCTGCACAGAAATCAGGGCATCTCGGTGGGGCGACTACGGAGTTGGATCGCCGGCCTGAGGCACGGCACGTTGAGCCCCGAGCAGGCGATCGGCGCCGAGAGCGACTTCGGGGCCCTTGAGAGGGAGGCGGATCAGGGCGGCCTGTAGGCCCGTAATTGGTGTGGCACGACGAAGCTTCCCGCCGGCCAGGGCTGGTCGAAACAAGGCGCGACTGTAGGCACCGCTTCATGGCTCGCGCCGGAATGAGGGTTTCCGGAATGAGGGATTCAGGTGGAGCGGAACGTTGACTTTGGCGACGGATCCACCCGGATCGTCTCGCTCAACGAACCGGTGGTGCGGTATCAAGACAATCCGATCCTGACCTCACACCAGGTGAACACCGTCTGGACCGAGCCGCACCTTCGGGTGATGACGGTCCACAACGCAGGTGTTGCGGTCGTGGGGTCGGAGACGGTGATGCTGTTCCGGTCCCACCTACGTTGTGGCATCAGCGTCATTGGGCTGGCGTCGAGCAGCGACGGCATGTCGGACTGGCGGGTGCGGCCGCGCCCCTTCCTCCAACCAGCCACCGCCGAGGACCGACTCGCCGTTGGCCTCGACCCGGCCGAACTCGCGGCGATGGAGGGCGGCGGGGTCGAGGACGCCCGGATCAACCCCGTGGACGAGACCTACGCGATCACGTACAGCGGATACTCCGCAGAGGTCCGAAACCGGGTGCGGGTGCTGCTCGCTGTCACAGACGACTTCACGGTCGTGACCCGGTTGGGGCCGGTTCTCGCACAGGATATGCGCAATGTGGTGCTGTTTCCTGAACGCATCGACGGTCGTTACGTCGGCTTGTTCCGTCCCAATGACCAGTCGCCCGGGGACACCGGCGGAGTCTTCCGGGAGATTCGCATCGGCTGTACGGACGACTTCCGAACCGGGCCATGGGAGATCGCTGACGAGCCGGTGATGCGTACCCCGGGCAGCCCGAGCGCCTTTGCCGACAAGATTGGCCCGTGCGCGCCGCCGGTGAAGACCCCGCACGGCTGGCTGAACCTCTTCCACGGTGTACGGACCACAATGGACGGTAACCCGTACGTGCTCGGGGTCGCGCTGCACGATCTGCGCCGCCCCCATCTTGTTCAGATGTCGAGCATCCCAGTTCTCTTCCCGTCTCAGGCCGACTGCCGCGTCAACGAGACAGACTATGTCCACGTTCCCAACGTGGTTTTCTCGTGCGCCATGCTGCGCCGACCGGACGGCGCCTTGCTCATCTACTACGGCGGCAACGATACGGTGATGAATGTGGCGGTCAGCCACGAGGACGTGCTAGCCGAGTTGTGCCGGCGGTATGGGCAAGACCCACGCTCCGGGCGGCTCCTCTACGCCATTTAGTTGTCCCTGGCCAGGGCGTCGTGACACTAGTCACCCCGGCCGCTCCGCTCATATCGAATGAGGCGCGCAATCAACTGGTACACTTGCCCGGTCGTGGGTCTCATCCCGAGTCGCCTCTTCGTGAATGATGTTTGGCGACGGCAGGGTCCAGGATCCCGAACGCATCGACTCATCTACGTGACTTCTTCGATCGGCGGGCCACTCCCCCCACTTCAGAAGCCTCGTTCCGTGGGCCGGCGCGGCGTTCGTGGCCTCCCATGTGGGGCCGCGCCGAGCCAGAAGGTCGTCCTTGTGCCCTTGTCCGTTGGATTCCTCAGCACCTACCCGCCCACGCAATGCGGCCTCGCCTCGTTCACGGCGTCGCTTCGCGCCCAGATTGTTGCGGCGGGCTGCCGATCCGGCGTCGTTCGGGTGCTTGACAGGCCCGAAGTAATTGTCAGCCCCGACGTCGTATGTGACCTCGTCCCGGGGTCAACCGTCGCTCAGGTGCAGGCGGCAGCGGCGCTTGATGAGTTCGACGTGGCGGTGGTGCAGCACGAGTTTGGAATCTACGGCGGAGCCGACGGCGACGAGGTTGTCGGTGTACTCGACCGCCTCACCGTGCCAGCGATCGTGGTTCTCCATACCGTGCTCACCGCACCGACCCGGCACCAGCGCGAGGTCCTAGAACGGGTGGTTGGGCGCGCGGACGCCATAGTCACGATGACGATGACTGCTCGTTCGCGGCTGTTGGCCCATTACGTCGTCGACCCGACGAAGGTTGTCGTGATCCCACACGGCGCGATCGACGGAACAATCGGTGCGCCACAGCCACGGTTGGGGCCTCCGACGCTACTGACCTGGGGTCTGCTCGGACACGGTAAGGGCATCGAGTCGGTCATCGACGTGCTGCCCGACCTGCGTCGGCTCGATCGCCGACCCAGGTACAGAGTGGTCGGCCAGACCCATCCGCGTGTGCTGGAGCGCGAAGGGGAGGCCTACCGTTCCGCTTTGGTTAGTCGCGCCGCAGCTCGTGGCGTTTCCGACATGGTGGCGTTCGAAGCGGGCTATCTCGATGTGGCCTCGCTGCGACGCGTGGTGGATCAGGCTGATGTTGTGGTTCTGCCCTATGAGTCTCGTGAGCAGGTCACCTCGGGCGTATTGATCGAAGCGGTGGCTGCGGGGAAACCAGTGGTGGCAACGGCTTTCCCACACGCGGTTGAGCTCTTGGGTCAAGGTGCGGGTCTGGTCGTACCGCACAACGACCGCAGAGCACTCGCTCACGCCCTTCGTCGGGTGTTAGTCGAGCCGGGTCTGGCCGCATCGATGGCTGCCCGGTCCGGCCGGGTGGCTCCGCAACTGCGGTGGTCCGCCGTGGCGGCCCGCTACCGTGAACTGGCCGACACCCTCGTCCGGGCAACCCCAACGATGGTGGCATGATGCCGCCGGAACCGCCGTTCGAGCACATTCTGCGGCTGACGGACGATCGCGGGATATTCGAGCACGCGGACGGCGTCGCACCTCGCTACGAATGCGGCTACTGCCTGGACGATGTGGCCAGAGCGCTGATCGTGGTCTGCCGTCAACGACCCATGACGCCCACGTTGCGCAAGCTGACTGGCGTGTACTTCCAGTTCATTGCTCGCGCTCAGGCGCCCGATGGCCGCTGCCACAACCGACTTGACCGCCACGGGCGGTGGGAGGATCGTCCCAGCACCGGTGATTGGTGGGGACGAGCGCTGTGGGGTCTGGGTACGGCAGCCGCCCGCAATCCCGAGCAACGCATCCGTGAATCAGCCGTGGCGCGCTTTGAAATCAGTGCGGTACAGCGAAGCCCGTACCTTCATTCGATGGCATTTGCCGCGCTGGGCGCAGCGGAGATACTCAGCGCATACCCGGGGCATCGGCCGGCGCTGGACTTGTTGTCTGCGTTTGTCCGACTGGCGCAGCGTCCCGACTTCAGTTCCGCGTGGCCGTGGCCACTGCCGCGTCTGAGCTACGCCAACGCGGCGATCGCGGAGGCGTTGATCGCGGCCGGATCAGGGCTGGCCGATGACGACGTGTTGGCTGACGGCTTGGGTCTTCTGGGATGGTTGCTCGATCTGGAAACGTTCGAAGGCCACCTGTCCGTGACACCAGCGTGCGGTTGGGCACCGGGCGAGCCGCGGCCCGCCTTTGACCAGCAACCGATCGAGGTGGCAGCGCTGGCCGACGCCTGCCTGCGGGCGTTCGAGCTGACCGGCGACGAACGGTGGGCCGACGGTCTGGACCGCGCCGTCGCGTGGTTCCTGGGTCACAACGACTCCCACTTGGCCCTCTACGACGCAGCCACCGGCGGCGGTTGTGACGCCCTGACGCCCCACGGACGCAACACGAACCAGGGCGCCGAGTCCACTTTGGCTATGGTGTCGACCCTGCAACATGTCAGCGCTCGGTCGCGGCAGAGCCCCAGCCTCGCCTCGGTCGGCTCGTGACTACTGCATCTGACAAACTCGTCGTCTCACGAACATCGGGTTTCCTTGGGCCCGATCCACGTCGCCTTGTGGCCCGGCTGTTCGTGCCTGGTCACGAACATCTGGTCCACGGCCAGTCGCGTGCCACCCCCGTTCTTGAGCGGATCCTTGCTCTAGACAAGGACGTGGTTGCCACCACCCTTGCCGCCACGATGGACAAGTTCGCGGCCCGATACGACGACCTGCCCGCCGTGCTCGCCGAGAACTTCGCCGCGATTGCCCATCGGGTGGGCGCGTCCGATGACCTGCCCGAGGCGACCCGGCTCCTCGTGGGCGCCTACTTCACGCACGAGTACTCCATCGAGTCGGCCGCTCTGTTCAACCCGTCGATCGTGCTTCACCCCGATCAGAGTGACCTCATGCCTGGCGAAGCACGCGTCGTGCTCAGCCTGCGCGCGGTCGGTGAGGGTCACCTGTCCTCGATCGAGTTCCGCACCGGAGTTGCCGACCCCGACGGGCAGGTGAGCATCGACGAGTCGACCAATCGTCTCGTGGTCGGACGACCCTCCGAGGCGACCTTCGATAGGCGCCTTTTTCAACGAGCACTCAACGAACTCGGCGACGCCGGAGAGGACGCAGCCTACGTACTGGAAACGCTGCCCGACCCGTTCACCGCCGGCGAACTGGACCACGCCCTGGCCACGCTCTACGACCAACTCCTCACCCGTCACACGGCCGATCGGACCATCGAGCATCTGCGATGGGTGGCCAGCTGCAACTATCAGGTCGGCTTTCCCGAGGAAACGTTGTTGAGCCAACGCGTGCTCATGCCCGTCGCTCCCACCGAGACTCACGGCATGGAAGACGCGCGCTTCGTACGCTTCACCGACGATGACGGCACGGTCACCTACTACGCCACCTACACCGCCTTCGACGGCGCCCACGTCGCTCCACAGATGCTCAAGACCATCGATTTCAATTCCTTCCGCGTCTCTCAGCTCGCCGGCCCGGCCGCCGTCAACAAAGGTATGGCGTTGTTCCCACGTCGGATCGACGGCCGCTACGTTGCCCTGTCCCGTTGGGATCGGGAAAACAACGCGATCACAACCTCCACCGACGGGCACGTGTGGGACGAGTCGACGACGGTAGAGACGCCAGTGCAACCGTGGGAGCTCATCCAGCTAGGAAACTGCGGGTCGCCCATCGAGACAGCCGCCGGCTGGCTCGTGCTTACCCACGGGGTCGGACCCATGCGAAGCTACGCAATCGGTGCCCTCCTCCTGGACCTCGAGGATCCAACCCAAGTGATCGGCCGGCTGGCGGATCCGCTGCTAACACCGACCGAGGCCGAACGCGACGGGTACGTCCCTAACGTCGCCTACTCGTGTGGCTCGATAGTCCATGGGCAGCGACTCATCCTGCCGTACGGCTGCGCCGACACATCGATCGGCATCGCGGTGATTGACCTTCCCGAGCTGCTCGACCAGATTGCCGGTCGCCGGACCCTCACCCGCGGCCGCCATTCGGGTTAATGGCCAACAATTGCTCGTACACGGCCAGATACTTGTCGACCATACGATCCGCGGAGAACTTCTGCCGCGCCACGGCCGCGATCCTCGCTCGGTCCAGCGCCAAAGCTGCCGGCACGGCGGCGACGGCGGCATCGATCCCGTCCACCAGCACGCCGGTGACGCCGTCGTCGACCGTCTCCGGCAGCGCGCCGCGGCGGTATGCCACAACGGGCGTGCCGCAGGCCATCGCCTCGATCACCGACAAACCGAAGGGCTCGTCGAAGCCAAGCGGGTGCAGCAGTGCCGCCGCATGGCTCAGGACTTGTCTGCGCTGCTCGCCGCCCACGTTGCCGAGGTAGCACACCCGTTCACCGTCGACGTGTGGAGCGACCAAGTCGTTGTAGTACCGCTGGTCCTGCACCGGGCCACAAATGAGCAACGCGCGCCCGGCTTGACGGGCGATTTCGATTGCGTCAGCGGTGGCCTTGTCCGGGTGAATGCGTCCGAACACGACCAAGGCGTCGCCCGGCGTGTCCACGTACTGCCACTGCGACATGTCGATCCCGTGATGCACGGTAGCTACATAGTCGAGTTCGGCGATCCGATCGGCATCCGAGATGGCCACGAACGCCGAGGCCGCGCGCTGGTACGCAGGAATGATCCGTCGATCGCCGAATCCGTGGATCGTGGTGAGCATCCTGCTTCGGCACAGGTGGCTCATCGCGAGCGGCAGCCAGTCCATGTGGTTGTGAACGATGTCGAAATCGCCGCTTCGGGCCAGGCAATGTCCGGTGTGCAGAGCCTCCCATACCCGACCGTCGAGCTCAGGATCCTCGTTGTAGGGCTGCGGGCAGACGCCATCCAGCACCGCTGATGTGTGCGAGTCCAGAGTGGCGAAGAGCGTCACATCGACGCGACGTTTGGCCAGCCCTTCGGCCAAAGTGGACACTACGAGCTCCCAAGGCCCGTACGCCCGCGGCGGCGTGCGCCAAGCGATCGGACCCAGCAGGGCGATGCGCACCGGGAGCCTCCAAGTGCAATCGCTATGGGTTGTCGGCGACGAGAACCTCGGTGGTCAGGAACAGCGCCGCGATCGATGCGGCGTTCTGCAGCGCGGATCGGGTCACCTTGGCGGGTTCGACGATGCCCGCCTTGATCATGTCGACGTACTCTCCGGTTTCGGCGTTAAGGCCGTGACCCAAAGGCATTGAGTTGACCTTCTCGGCCACCACCCCTCCTTCGAGGCCGGCGTTGATGGCGATCTGCTTGAGCGGCGCGGTGAGCGCGGCCCGCACGATGTTCGCGCCGGTGGCCTCGTCGCCGCTCAGGTCAAGTTTGTCGAACGCCGTGGTTGCGGCGTTGGCCAATGCCACCCCGCCGCCTGGCAGAAGTCCTTCTTCGATGGCGGCCTTGGCGTTGCGGACGGCGTCCTCGATGCGGTGCTTACGCTCCTTGAGCTCAACGTCGGTGGCCGCACCAACCTTGATGACCGCAACCCCGCCGGCCAGTTTGGCCAACCGCTCCTGCAGCTTCTCCCGGTCGTAGTCGGAGTCGCTGTTGTCGATCTCGGCGCGGAGCTGAGCGACTCGGCCCTTGATCTGCTCGGCGTCGCCGGCGCCGTCGACGATCGTGGTCTCGTCCTTGTTGACGACGACCTTGCGCGCCCGGCCCAGCATGTCCAGCCCCACGTGTTCCAGGGTGAGGCCCACCTCGTCGCTGATGACCCGGCCACCGGTGAGGATGGCGAGGTCGGCCAGCATCGCCTTGCGGCGGTCGCCGAAGCCGGGTGCCTTCACCGCCAGCGACGGGAAGGTGCCACGAACCTTGTTGACGATCAGGGTGGCGAGGGCCTCGCCCTCGACGTCCTCGGCGATGATCGCCAGCGGTTTGCCCGCCTGCATGACCTTTTCCAGGATCGGGAGCAGGTCGTTCAGGTGGGAGACTTTCTTCTCGACGATGAGCAGGTACGGCTCGTCAAGGACGGCTTCCATCCGTTCGACGTCGGTCATGAAGTACGGCGAGATGTAGCCCTTGTCAAACCGCATGCCTTCGGTGAGTTCGAGGTCGAGACCGAAGGTGTTGCTCTCCTCGACGGTGATGACGCCTTCCTTGCCCACCTTGTCCATCGCCTCCGCGATCATCTCACCGATCGTCGGGTCGGCGGCGGAGATCGATGCGGTGGCGGCGATCTGCTCCCTGGTCTCCACGGCCTGGGCCTCGTTGGCCAGCGCCTCCGTCACCGCGGCCACGGCCTGTTCGATGCCGCGCTTGAGCGCAATCGGGTTCGCACCGGCGGCGACGTTGCGCAACCCTTCACGCACGAGCGCCTGGGCCAGCACCGTGGCCGTGGTCGTGCCGTCGCCGGCCACGTCGTCGGTCTTCTTGGCCACTTCCTTGACCAGCTCGGCGCCGAGTTTCTCGTACGGGTCGTCGAGCTCGATGTCCTTGGCGATGCTCACACCGTCATTGGTGATCGTGGGTGCGCCCCACTTCGTGTCCAAAACAACGTTGCGGCCCTTCGGCCCCAGCGTCACCTTCACCGTGTCGGCGAGGATGTTCATGCCACGTTCCAGGCCGCGACGGGCCTCTTCACCAAAAGCAATCAACTTGGCCATCTGCGTCGTCCTCAACTCGTCGTGCCGACCGGCACTATCGGACCGACCTGCGATGACCGCGAAACGCGGTGCCCCTCCGAGGGCTCATCCCATTCGGTTGGCACTCAAACATGGCGAGTGCTAACCACAGTCAAACACTTGTTCCCCCAGAGTGCAAGTGCGGGGCCGCTCCCGGGCACCAACGCCGGCACCGCCGACGCGGCAATGGCTCTCGCGGCCACCACCAGCGAGCGGCGCGCAAAATCGAGGCAGCAGTCCGCCACATCACATGTCACGATATTGGATTAAATCATGGATACCTCTGCTGAATTTGAAAGATTTATTTGCATATTTGGCAGTTGGAACTGGCGCAATTCTCCTCGAGGGACCACTGTTAACTCGTGACACTGACCACGCACACAAGCGACCAGGACATACAAGCCACCATCTCCGAAGAACTGCTGCATGCCCCTAGGATCGGCACACACGTAACGGTCGCGGTCAACGGCGGGACAGTCACGCTGTCCGGTGAAGTCGACAGCGTGCCCGAACGGATCGCCGCGAAGCGTGCGGCCATGCGGGTGTCCGGCGTGAAGGCCGTCGCCGACGAACTGCATGTGCGCACTGCGGGAAGCGCCGGAGCCAACGACATCGACATTGAACGGAGGGCCAGCCAGCTGCTCCGCTGGGCCGTTGACGTACCGTCCGACACGGTAAGAGTCGCAGTGCACAATCACGTGATCACCCTCTCGGGCCAGGTCATGTCGTTCTACCAGCGTGACGCCGCCGCCGGGGCGGTCACGCACATCAAAGGCGTCACCGCGATCGCCAACACCATCATCGTGCAGCCGTAAACGCCCGCCCACGAACGCTCTGCCCTCCCCGCCTCGGTGTGCATGCGTAGACTGAACGTACTGCCCCAGACCTCGGCACCCACGTTGTCCGTTTGCCGACGGCGGACGCTCTCACCGTCGTGGAGTTCCGAAGGGCTAACAACGATGACTCTCGTCGACCTGTCGGTCGAGCCACCGACCGCAACCCATAAACCGCTCCTCGACGATCCGGCCCCAACGTATGCCATGGTCATTCTGGTCGTTGGTGTGGTCGTACCATTCCTGGCCTTGATCGCCGCTATCCCCATCGCCTGGGGCTGGGGTCTGTCCTGGTTGGACGTGACGCTCGCCCTCGCTTTCTACTTCGTGAGCGGGTTCGGCGTGACGGTTGGCTTTCACCGATACTTCACCCACGGCGCGTTCAAGGCGGTGCGGTGGCTTCGCATCAGCCTTGCCGTGGCTGGCTCATTGGCGTTGGAGGGACCGCTGATCCAATGGGTCGCCGACCACCGACGCCACCACGCGTTCGCCGACCGGGAAGGCGACCCGCACTCCCCGTGGCGCTACGGCGCCACCGCCAAAGGCCTCGCCAAGGGCCTCTTCTTCGCCCACTGTGGCTGGCTGTTCCAGCGGCAAGCGAGCAACCGTCAGCGCTTCGCCCCCGATCTCATCGCGGACCCCGACACCGCGCGCGTCGATCGGCTCTTTCCAGCACTCGCACTCGCGTCGGTGCTCGGCCCACCGCTCCTCGGTGGACTGCTCACGATGTCGTGGTATGGCGCACTCACCGCCTTCTTCTGGGCCACCTTGGTGCGCATCGCGCTTCTCCACCACGTGACCTGGTCTATCAACTCGATTTGCCACGTGTATGGAGAACGCCCGTACGCGACCAAAGGCTCCGACCGCGCCGCCAACTTCTGGCCTTTGGCGATCATCTCGATGGGCGAGAGCTGGCACAACTCGCACCACGCCGACCCCACCTGCGCTCGCCACGGTGTCAATCGAGGCCAGCTCGACCCGTCGGCGCGGCTCATCTGGCTGTTCGAGCGAGCCCGCTGGATCTACGACGTCCGCTGGCCCGACCAAGACCGGTTTAGTGCCCGACTCACCGCCGGCTCGGACGATCGTCCCGCTTAGACAATCGCCCCACGCGGTGCTACCTCCATCGCGGCGACACCGCGGCCGTATAACACCACGAGCCGGTCGCCGTGCCGGCAGCGGATCACTCCCGCATCCTCGGCAAGGGTGTCGACGACGTGATCGATCACCCGCGATTCATCGACGTCGTGCGGTCCCTCGAACGTCACGTCTAAGCGTTCCCCGCCAAGCAGCCGCACCCGCATCACGATCGTTGCCATTCGCCCACCCCCTTACCGGCCCGTCAACCCGGACTGCTCCGACGGCCGCATGAGCTATCACGTGCGGGTCGCCACCGTGACATTGCCTGACGTCAACCTGGCGGAGAAGTCAGCTGCCTCGTCGCTCACGCACGCCCTAGCCGAGGGCCACGTGTTGATCGATGCCAACGCACGCGACCAACGAGGTCGGATCGCCCGTCAGGAAGAGCATGAATACGTACGGCGGGTCGACCATAGTCACTTGACCGAGCCGGAGTTCCTGGTGGCCGGCGCGTCGCAGCCCGTCCAACGCTTCGGGGAATCCGAGCGTGCGTACGCCATCCGCCAAAGCCCGGGCCTGCCGGCGCTCGTACGCCGAGACCATCCGATCCGCGCAGACCATCCCCTGCCACAGGATGAGCTCCGCGCCTTCGTGCAACGCACTCCGGCAGGCCGTTGCCGCGTGACCGGCATCGGTGAGCACCTGAGCGAGGCCGTTACGATCCATGCCAACCCTGCTTTCCCTGCGCGCCCGGCTCGCCCGGTCTGTCTACATTGGAACTAGTGCCGAACGCCGTCGCAGACACGCCATCCAACGGGGTCGTTCGCGACCGCTCACGCTCCCGTAGCCGTCCCCTGGCCTGGACTTAGGAAAGGCTTGGCCTTGTCCGACTTCTTGAGCCTCTTGGCGCTGCGTTTTTCCTTCAAGGTGCGCCCGGTTTTCTTGACGGTGTTCTTTCGCGGAGACTTGTCCGACATCGATGACACTCCATCCATGACCTTGAGCATGCCGGAATGGGGGTCCCCGGACCGGCCGATCAGCATCCGCATGACAAGTCGACCGCGGGGCCGACGGAGCACTCACCGATGGTCATGACGATGACGAGCTGAGCCTACGCTGCGTACCCGCGGTTGTCGTTGGTCATTCGTGCGCGGTCGATTGTCGTGACACGCATGATGGCTGGAGACTTCGCGACGCCGGGCATTTCTGCCTAGGTCGGTTCAGCGGGGTATGCTGGGCGCAGTCGACGGCTCGTCGCTCCCCCAGCGATGACTTTCAGGCGAAAAGAGGACACAGTCGTCCCGCCGACGATTCACTAGCGCCGTGGCGACGTGCGTCCTGGCTGGATGTGACGATCGACCGCAACGCGCGGCTTGTGCTCGCGTCGTCGGCGTTGAGCTGCTATTCGGGCAGGTGACCGACCGCTCCGCCGTCGCTGTGCATGGCGGAGCAGTTGACGCCGGCGCGATCCCGAAGCAACCACGGCCCTCGGGCCTGGTGGAAAGTGGCCGCATGCCCAAGTCTTTTGGTTTCCTCAGTACGTATCCACCGACGCTGTGCGGTCTGGCGACCTTTTCGCATTCACTCATGCGAGCACTCGCCACGCCCGAATCCGGAGATACGGCCGGCGTGGTCCAGGTCCTTGATCTGCCGCCCATGTCCACCGCGCCGGAAGTCGTGGGCTACCTACGCGTCCAATCCCCTGTAGGAAAGCCCGCCGCGGCGAGCGCGTTGAATGAATTCGACGTAGCAATCGTCCAACACGAGTACGGCATCTACGGCGGTCGGGACGGCGATCAGCTTCTTGGGGTGCTCGAAAACGTAGACGTTCCGATTGTGACCGTCGCCCACACGGTGCTCCAGGCGCCTACCCAACATCAGGCACACGTCCTGCGCCAGGTTGTCGACGCCAGTGACGCCGTTGTCACCATGACGGACGCGGCGCGCGACCGCCTCATCCATCGTCATGACGTCGACCCCCACAAGGTCCATGTCATTCGACACGGCGCGAGCCCACGTCTGACGGCCGAGATTCGCGCGCCCGGAGATCGGCCGTTGATTCTTACCTGGGGTTTGTTGGGTCCCGGCAAGGGCATCGAGTGGGCCATCGACGGCCTTCAACGGATCTGCGAAATTCGGCCGACGCCGGCCTACATCGTGGCCGGCCAAACCCACCCACGCGTGCGCCAGCACGAGGGCGAACGCTACCGGATGAAGTTGGCTGAGCGCGCCCGGCTGATGGACGTCTCCCACATGCTCCGTTTCGCAGACTCATATCTCGACGAAGCCTCGCTGACGCGTCTGATCGGGCGCGCCGACGTGGTGCTCCTCCCCTACGACTCGTGCGAACAGGTCACGTCCGGAGTGCTTGTTGAGGCGGTCGCCGCCGGAAAGCCGGTCGTGGCGACAGCCTTTCCCCACGCGGCGGAGCTGCTCGCCAGCGGCGCCGGTCGGCTTGTGCCGCATTTCGACGGTGCGGCCATTGGCGATGCTCTGCATGCGGTGCTCACCGAACCGGGATTGGCACGGCGGATGGCCAACGAAGCGGCTCGACTCGCGCCATCATTGCTGTGGCCCGCCGTGGCTGAACAGTATCGCTCCCTGACGACCAGCGTGTTGGCAAACCGCGCTCTGGTGTCCCGATGAACGCCTACCCGCAACCAACCTTCACCCATCTCATCCGCCTCAGCGACGACACCGGCCTCCTGAAGCACGCCCGCGGCGCCATTCCGCTGCATGGGCACGGGTACTGCGTCGACGACGTCGCACGTGGACTGATGGTGATCTGCCGGGAGCCGCGACCAACCGCGGAGCTCACGGCGCTGGCCGAGCGTTACCTAGCCTTCCTGATCCAGGCGCAGGCCGAGGACGGAACATTCCACAATCGACTGAGCTATCAGCGAGCGTGGCTCGATCCGACCGGTACGGGCGACTGGTGGGAACGACGAGATCCGTCTCGCAATCGACTGGTTCCTTGGCGAGAACGACTCCAAAGTGGAGCTCGCAAACTGGATCACCGGCGGTTGCGCCGACGACCTGCGCGCCTGCGGGTGTAGTCACAATCAGGGGGCGGAATCCACGATCGCCCTGATTTCGACGTTGCAGCATGGCCGTGGACTGTCGAGGATGCGCCACTAATAACTTGGCCGTACGCACCGCACGGTTGCGGCCTCGGCTCGCGACGTGACGTCGGCCGGCGAGAGTTCCTTCAGCGCGAAGGCTCCCTCGTCGACACCCGCCAGATTGCTCATCGCCTCGACCCTTGCCCGCTGTGGAACTGGACCGCGCACCAACACTAGTAGCAGCGGCAACTGACCAATGAGGCCGGCCAGCCGCCGGCACAAGGCGATACCAGCGTCGTCGACCCATTGAAGATGGTCGAGGACAAGAATCACGGGCGTTCGGGCGCACTCATCTTGAATGAGGTCCACCAGGCGATCGCTGGCCGCGGCGGTCGGATCGGACGTTCCGGCAGTGCGTCCCGGGGCGCAACGGTGTAGGCGGGCAAGAGCAAAACCTCGCGTCGTCGAGCACGACGACCACAGCGCCCCAGAAGGTTCAGGCCGCCGCCTGAACTACCCGCCGCGGTCTTTCGTTATTCGCACGACGGCGCGGCCCGAGGAGAAGCTGTGACAACGACACCTGAGCCAGATGATTCGGCGACAACACCGGAGCCGACCGACACCGCCAGCGACGTGATGCGTTGGACGCACGGGCTATGCTGGATTTCGACGCTCACAGTCGACGATGTGGCGTACGTCATGGCCCTGGACACCGGATCGGCGCAGCGCCTCGGTCGCCAAGTGTTTTTTCCCCGAACTGACCGCACGCCAACGGTCGAGCTCGTTCTCGACCATGCCGAGCAGGTACTCTTCGCCGAAGTCGCCACCGATTCGGCAGTCTCCATCGAAGCGCTGAGTGCGGCGACCGGCCCGGGGCGAAGGGTACCGTGCGGTCCGCATTCGCCGACGGCCACGTTGCTCTTCCCAGCGGTCGAACCCGGTGGCGCCGCCCGCAGTTGCGTCATCGCGGCGCGGGTCCTCCCCGAGCAGCCTGACTTGGCTTTGTCCATTGTGCTCAGTCCGCGCTCCCATTAGCCCGCACCTCCGAAGGTCGTGTGGCGTGTCGGCCCAAGGCGCGTGTCTGAGCTTCATATCAATATCACTTCGTGTTGATTCGCGCGATGGTCGGCTCATCCCGCGAAAGCGCGCGCAGGACCTACAACGCCGGTACCAACTTCTCTCATTCGCGGGTGCACGGGCGCAGCGGAACAAGTTCGATGGAGACGGCGTCTCGCTTCAGCGCGCGCTCACATCGCGGCCAGACGGCCATCGTTGACCAGGTTGGGGCCCTATGCCGTGCCCGGCGGCCACCAACCGCTCGCGATCGACCGCCGGACTGCGGTCGGCGTAGCCGACGGTGCACTCATCGATGCGCCTGGATCGCGCCGGACCAGCGCACCGCGTCGGCCGGCGTCCTGTCGGCGGACCGCGATCCGCTGGCGCTGCAGGCGAAGACCGGTGACGTCCCATTGCGTCAGCCGCAGTACTCGATCAACGTGTCGGTAAGCACGCGGGTCGTGTGATGTAGGGAGTCGATGGTGACCCATTCCGACGCGGCGTGGGCGCCGCCACCGTCGACGCCGAAGAGTACCGCTGGGATTCCGGCGTCGGCGAGTAAGGCGCAGTCGGTCCAGAACCGCTCCCCCCGGCGGATGATCGTCCGACCCGTGGTGCGTTCGAAGGAGCGGGCGATGGTGCTCACGATGGGGTGGTCCGGGTCAGCTGAGAACGGGTTGCGGTGCAGCCCGGCACGGAGCGTGTACCGGAAGTCTGGGTCGTTGATGGCGATGGCCCGAAGCATCGGTCTGAGCTCGGCTTCGACGGTGCTGCTGTCCTCGCCGACTGCCGTGCGCCGTTCGAGGCTGATCGTGCAGCGCGCGGGGTAGCTGGACAGTTCCTCGCCGCCGCCGATGATTGAGGCATGGATGCTCCCGGCGGGCAGCAGCGGGTGGGTGCTCGATCGGACCGCCAGGCTCGTCGCATGCCGCTCGAGTTCGACCAAGAACTTGCCCGCCTTGGTGATGGCGTCAATACCGAGATCGGGGCGCGACCCGTGCGCCGCGACTCCCTCGATGATGACGTCAAACCACGCGAAGCCGAGGTGGGCGAGCACGAGGTCGAGCCCGCTGGGTTCGACCACCACAGCGGCGTCGGCTGTGTAATGGCGGAGCATTTCGGCCGTACCGGCGCTGCCGCACTCTTCATCGGCGACGAGCGCGAGCACGACGTCGCCGCGCAACTGACGCGCATTCGCAGCGCTGGCGGCGGCCATCATCGCGGCGATTCCCGACTTCATGTCGTAGGCACCGCGACCGAAGATCTTGCCGTCGCGGCGTTGCGGCGTGAGCCCGTCACCGTCGTAGCTGGCCAGAGAGACGGTGTCGAGGTGTCCGTTGAGCATAAGACTGCGGCCGCCGCCGCGGCCACGAGCGATGGCGACGACCGAGGGACGACCGGGGTTATCTTCGAGCCGTTCGCAGCTGAAACCGCGGTCGCTCAGCCAATCGGTCACGAAGTCAGCGATACGAGCCTCCCCCTTTGCGCCGGGAACCAGGTCCGGATTCACGGAATCGATGCTGATCAACGCCTCCAGCAAGGCGATAACGTCGCTGTCCGATGTGCTCACTGCATCGGCGGTCACAGTACGGTCTCTCGACTCGGCAGTGGGTTGGCGGCCCGGCTCTCGGTACTGAACAGCACGAGCACGGCGTCCCGGCCCAGCGCGAGGTCCGCGCGTCGGTCGGGATCGAGCAGGACGCCGCGAGCGCCGGCAAGTGTGGCGGCGCCACACGGACCGGAGTCGAGCCCGGCGGCCGCGAGATCGACGACCGCGAGTGCGGCCGCCGTGTCGGTGACGGTTACGGCCGCGTCGACGCCCGCGACCAGGTAAGGCCAGGCGATCGACGACGGTGTTCCGCAATTCAACCCCGCCATGATGGTCGGCTGGGTCATGACACTGACCGGCCGGTTTTCGCGCAGCGACGATATGACTGCGGGTGCGCGATCGGGCTCGACCGTGAGCACGGTCGGCGCGTGCCGTCCGCTGCGATAGTGATGTACCGCGGCTTGGGCGAACGCGCCGACACCGACTGGTACGACCGCGAAATCCAGATTGTCGACGCCTGCCGTGGCCAGCTGCGCGTCGGTCTCCACGAAGAGCGTCGAGTACCCATCGACGATCCAGCGCGGGATCTGTTCGTAGCCATCCCAGGCGGTGTCCTGTATCACCAAATGGTCCGGGCCGGCTAGCCGTCCCTGCTCGGCCACGGCGTAGACGACGTCGTCGTAGGGTAGATCGCGCTCAACCAACCTGGCACCTTCGGCCGCGATGGCGGCCTTGGCGGCCGCGGTAATCGCGGCTGGGACGTAGATGGTGACGGCGACTCCGAGCATGGCGCCGACACGGGCGACCGCACGGCCGTGGTTGCCGTCGGTGGCGGCACTGATGGTCAGGGTCGGGCCGGCGGCCACTCGGTCCGCGAGCTCAGACAACGGCACGGCCCGCGGGCTGAGGCCGTATCGAGCGGCCAGCGCCCGCGAGACCGCGTACGAAGCACCGAGGATCTTGAATGCTGGCAGACCCAACCGGCTTGACTCGTCCTTGACGAATACCCGGCCCACCTGCAGCCCGGCAGCCAGAGCGGGCACCTCCACCAGTGGCGTCTCGGCATAGCCGGGCATGGTCCGGTGAAATGACCTCACGTCATCGACCAGCGGCGCCGTACGCCAGTGGCGCGCAGCAGGCCGGACGAACCAGTCGCTCGCCGGGCCGGACAACGGCTTCACAGTCGCACCCTCCGGAGTCGATCAAATACTGGACGCGCCTGATTGTCCAGTCAGTGAGGCATTCGAAGCGCGAGGCATGTCGACGAGCGTGGTTCGGAAGACATCGACGTCCATGGGCGCCATGTCACGAGGTAGTCCCTACCGGCCCGAAGACAAGAGGACATGAGGTGCGGAAATGCTGTCGGTACGGGGGGATTTCCACCTACGACCCCTTGATCCCCAGTAGTCCGGTTGCCGGCAACCGAGCCGACAGTAATGTATGATGCACTTGAACGTGTCGATATCCACATCGGACAGCGGCGCCACCGGCAACGACCGCTTGTGTACCGGTGGCTGCCGCAGGGCTGACCGAACGCAGACCAGCTCGGTGGCGTACCTATCCCTTCCGAGCGATCTTGGTTACGCTCAACGCCGGAGGGGCCATGTCGCAACCGATGACGTACCGATCGAGTCTTTCCTGGCTCGGGCAAGTGTTTGTGCAGTGGCGCCGATGGACCGGCGCCCATTGGCGGATGACGCTAGTCATCAGCGCGGTGGCCTTCGCGGTCGGCTGGGTGTGGAACACGTACATCATGGCTGTCGACCTCGAGGGCAGTGCCGTCGATCCGGACACCAACACGATCGCCATGGCCGAAGGCCGCAACGGAAACGCGCTGTTCTGGCTGTTGCTCTTCAGCCTGGTCGGCGGAGTCATCACGTACGCCTGGTCGCGCGGACCGCGCTTGTTCCTGTCCGATCTCGCCACGCTGCCACGACAGTTCGGGAACGCGATGAGCCGGAGCCCGGCGGTGGCCCTCGCGATGCTGCTGTGGGGGATGTCGATCAGCCTCATCATCGCCACGCTCATTTCGTCGGCGGTCTCCTTGGCCCTCGGGCTGGTACTCCTTGCAGTCGCGGCAACACCCATCGGAGTCATCCTCAACTTCGCCCTCGTTCGGTTATGGCGAGCGCTCTACGGCATCGTCTCGCCGAAAACCGATGCGCGACTCGGCCTCACCACCGGCCCCTTCATGGTGATGCTCGGCGAGGCGCTTGGTCTGTTCATCGACTGGATGTTCGGTAACTGGGTGCTCGGTCTTTTCCTCGGCATCGCGTGCGCGGTCGCCTCGGTGCTCGTGGTCCGGGCAACCCCGGCACCGCAGGCCACCGCACTCATCGTCTTCGCGGGCATCGTGGTCGCGATGCAGGTGCTGCGGATGCAGGGTGCGTACGCCGACGATGGCGGCTGGAGTGAGTGCGCGAGCCCGGATGGCGGGCCCTGCACCGGCATCACCGGCCTGTTCGACTGGCTGCGCTCGCCCGGGGCGGACGTGGTCATCACTCGCGGCGCCGTCGGCGGTCTGTCGGCCGCCGTTGGTGCGGCATTAGGCGTCGGCCTCGCCGGAGGTGCGGCGGCCGGCCTCGCGGTCGCCGGCGCCCAGGCGGCCGGGATGACGGCGGCTGCCGGGGCGGCGGGTCTCGCGGTTGCCGGCGCCCAAGCGGCCGGGACGATGTCGGCGCCGACCACACCAGAGATGCCCACACAGGCCGGCCCAAGCCAGGCTCCCGAGTCCGGACAGTTTGCCGAACCCCCGACACGGCCCATGACCGCCGCGCCTGCGCCGGCTTCGTTCGCGGACGGCCCGGGTGGTCCACAAGGGACGATCGAGCAAGGGACTGTCGAGCACGCGACCACCGACGAGGGGACCATCGAGCCGGCCCGCTACTCGGCCACGATGCACCTGGACGCGTTCGGCGTGGCCCAGGACATCGGAGGCAACCTCTCGGTGGGCGACGCCGGCCAGTTCGGCCCCGGCGGCGCCCCGGGAAGCGCCGACGTCCAAGACCTGCTCCCAGAGCAGCCTGATCGCCGCAAGGACGACGACGACGAGGCCTCTGACCGGTGACCCGGGCCGACCTCGTCGGGGAGCGCCCGGCCGGAGGCGCAACATCGGCTGCTGCCGTGGGCAATCCGGCTCGCGGTCGCCGTGCTCGCGGGCGGATCGATCGCGGCTCTGCTCGCTGACCTCTACGGGGTGGCCCGGGCATCCGTCGTGTTCTGGCTGGCCTCGGTTCCGTCGATGGCTCTTATCGCCGTTCTCGCCGTTGTGCCGCTCGTTCCCGGAGAACTGCGATTGCGGATCCGAGTGGGCGCGTTCGCTGGCCTGGTCGGCACCCTGGGCTATGACATCGTGCGGGTCCCCTTCGTTCTGGCCGGACAGCGACTCTTCGCGCCCGTCGAGAGCTACGGCCTGCTCATCGCGGACGCCACCGCCTCGTCCGGCCTCACGTCCATGCTCGGCTGGCTCTATCACCTGTCCAACGGCGTCACGTTCGGTATCGCGTATGCGGTCGTCGCCGCCCGATGGCCGTGGCCGTGGGGCATCGCGTGGGGCCTCGCCCTGGAAAGCGTCGCGGTCTTCAGCCCGTTTGCGCAGCGGTACGGCATCGCCGGCCAGTTCGTGCCCATCGCCATCGCCTACGGTGCCCATGTCTTCTACGGCTATCCGCTTGGCCGGCTGATCCAGGACATCGACCGCGTCGACGACGCGCTCCGCCGGCTGGGCCGGTTCACCGTTCCCATCGTCCTGGTCGCTTCGACGCTAGTCATCGCTGGCTGGCATCGGCCATGGTCGACTGCTCCGGCCGAGCGGGAGGCAGCGTCGCTTTCCACCGCTGGATCGCCGGTGACCATTGTGGACAGAGACCGGTTCCAACCCGAGTGGGTCCGCGTGTCATCCGGCGGATGCGCCATTGTGGACAACCGGTCGGGCACCCGGTACGAGACGCCGTTCGGCGTCGTGGAGGCCCGCGGGCAGAGCAGGTTGTGTTTCGCGAAGGCCGGTGTGTTCCGGGTACGTCTTGGCGAACGGCCCTACTCAGGCGGGTTTGTTTACGTCGACGGTGCCCCTCGCGGGGACGGGTAGCAGGTTCCTGCGCGCACGCCGAGGGTCACGCGAGACCGTGTCACGTCTGGTAGGCGACGTAGGCTGCCCATTGTGGACCGCAACGACGCCAGGCACATTCTCGAGGAGCGCTCCTCGCACGTTGCCGGAGGTCGGGCCAACCAAGGCGACCGGGCGGCAGTTGTTCAGTTGTAGGTTAATAGGTTAATGCCGAGCATGTCCGGGTCGCGACCCACTGTCAATTGGAAATGTCTTTACACGATGGTTGACGCAACGGCTCCGCAGGATCCCTCGGTCGGATCACGATCGATGGGTGCGTTGAGACCGACGGAGATGTTAGGCGCCGTACAGCGGATGATCAGCGAACATCGGGCGCCGCACGATCTGCGTGTCCAAGCGCAGCGGACGGGCCATCGCGCCGCGCGACCGACCGCCGCCCAGCAGCTTCTGTCCCTCGGGGTCGCCGGCCGCCTACACGCTTCCGGATTCACCAACGATCTCGGCCGCCCGGCGCGCCACGGGAAGGTCGACGAACTCACCCGACGCGCTTCGAGTGGCTTGGCCGCCGGCCTCTTTGAACGCGTGAAGCACGCTTCGCGCCCATGCCAGTTCGGCGGCGTCGGCGGAATAGATCTCATGCACTACGCCGAGCTGGCGTGGGCTCAGCACGCTTTGGGCGCCACATCCCAGGTTGGCGGCGTGCCGCACGTGACGCCTGAAGCCCTCGACATCATCCAACCTGGAGTAGACGCTATTGATTGGGCCAGGCAGGCCTGCCGCCCGCGAGGCGACGACCATCGACGAGCGAGCGAAGAGGAGCGCCAGCCGATCCTCCCCGCAACGCAGATCGTGGATCAGGTCCAGACCACCGACGGCCAGCCTCACCACGCCCGCATGGCGAGCGATCGCGGGCGCTGCGCAAAGACCGGAAGCGCTCTCGATAGTGGCGATCATCGGCATCTCGTTGGTTCGGTTCGCAACCCAGTCGAGATCCACTGTGGAGTCCACTTTGGGCACCCGGACACCGACTCCCGTGCCGGTGAGCATGGCAACATCGTCCTCGCATTGTGGGGTGCCTACGGCGTTGATTCTCACCCAGACGCGTGCACGTTCTGGATCCCCGAGGCCGCGGATCAGCGCATCGGCATACCGTCGAGCGGCTTCCTTCTCGTCGGCCGGAACCGCGTCTTCGAGATCGATGACAACCGCATCGGCTTGGCTCGACATCGCCTTGACGAGGAGTTCCGGCCGATTGGCTGGCACGAAGAGGTAACTTCGCGCGGTCATAGGACCCCCTGGTCGCGCAGATATTCAAGGTGCGTGTCGCTGAAGCCAAGTTCGTCGCGGTAGACAGCCTCGTTGTCTTGTCCCAAGCCGCGCCCCGGGTAACGGATGGCTCCCGGATTATCCGAGAGGCGGAACACAACATTCTGCATCAGCAGCGGCCCAAGATCGTCGTCCTTGACCGTGGTGACGACCTCTCGCTCGCGTACATGCGGATCCGCCATCAGGTCCGCGATCGAATAGATCTCGGCGAGCGCTGCGCCCGCCCGTTCGAACTCCGCCGTGACGTGATCGGCATCGTGGGCCGCGATCCAGGCCCCCACCAATTCGTCGAGTAGGTCGGCATGTTGAACCCGCTGCCCCGCCGAAGCGAACCACGGCTCGTCCACGACTTCCGAGTGCCCAACCAAGCGCATGACCCGCTCCGCGACCGTCTGCGAGCTGCTCGACACAGCCACCCACCGGCCGTCGCGCGTGCGATAGGTGTTGCGGGGTGCGTTGTTCTGGGACCGGTTGCCATGACGGCCGGGGACAATGCCCAACTGGTCGAACACAGTCGGTATGGGGCCGAGGACCATGAGAAGCGGTTCGAGCAACGCGAGGTCGATGATCTGCCCGCTCCCGGTACGCACATCGCGATCACGCAGGGCGCACATGATGGCGAACGCGCCCGCCATGCCAGCCAGTCCATCAGCGAGACCGAAGGGCGGAAGTGTCGGCGGCCCGTCAGGCTCCCCCGTCATGTGTGCGAAGCCACTCATCGCCTCGATAATCGTGCCGAATGCTCGGCGCCTCGCGTAGGGCCCGGTTTGGCCGAAACCAGTCAGGCGCAGAATCACCAGTCTTTCGTTCACCCGATGAAGTTCGTCTGGACCAAGTCCCCACCCTTCTAGCACGCCCGGGCGGAAATTCTCCACCAAGACGTCGGCGGTATCGACGAGGGCGAGCAGGAGCTTGCGCCCCTCCGGATGGCTGAGGTTCGCGGTGACCGTTCGTTTGTTGCGCGACAGTACCTTCCACCAGAGGCCGTGACCGTCTTTCTGGTAGCCATGCGTCCGAGCCGGGTCCCCATTCGGATGCTCGATCTTGATGACCTCCGCCCCGAAATCACCGAGCATCGTGGCGGCCATGGGCCCGGCGTAGATGGTCGCTAGATCGAGCACGCGCACCCCTGCGAGCGGTCCGCCGGGTGTCGGATTCGCCGCATTGACCGACGCACCAACCTCCGCCGTCGGGGTCACGTTAGGCATCACGAAGCCTCGCATCCCAGTCAGTAGTACCGGAGGCCGAAGCTGACGGAGCTGTGGGCGGTCGGGTTTGTTTTCTTCACCGGTGCTACCGGAGCGGCGACAAGGCGGTGCGGGAGGCCGGGCGACGCCTGACTGCTGAATCGCTCCGCCGCCACCAGCAGGAGGCAGACGGTCTGGCCGAGGTATCCCGAAAGCACAACCCGATCAAGGGTGGTGTGCCCGGCGGATCGGTGGCGCAGTTCCCAGTACGGAACTGCCTGACGGGTCATATCGGCGACGATGTCCGGCACGAATCCGTTGCTGGTGAGGGCCGCGAAGTACGTAGCTCGCGGTCGAGCGATGATGCCGAACTGCTCGCGCAGCAGTGTGACCTCGCGGCAATCCCGGTCCGCTCCGTCGTTGATGGACAACGCGGTGAAAACGCATCTGCCTCGGGGCCGTACCACCCGAGCCAACGTGGCACAGTGGGCGAATAGGTCGCTCGTCGAGCGGATTTCCTCATCCACCACCGCGTCGTGCCGCGCGTGCTCGACATTCGCGCCGAAGGACCGCCACTGGTCCACGACGCAACCGAAGCGTTCCTTCAGTTCCCTCACGATGTCGGGCGATCGCCCGAAATGCGCGGCGCGGTACGTGGGCGCCAGCGGTCCCAGGGCGTCGATCAGCAGCTCGATGTGCGCTCTCTCGAGGCGGCGCAGCTCCGAATCGATACGTGCCTGCCGCTGTGGCAGTGGGATACCGAGAACGGTCGCGTCGTAGGGCCCTACGCCTTGGGGAAACGGCGCATGGACGCGTCGGCCGGGATCGCCGGGCATGCCGAGGCGATGCACTCGGGCGTCCGGGGCGTAATCCAACACATGACCTTTGTAGGCAATCGCCATCCGGGGCGCACGGTTCTGGTCGTTGTGGTCACTAGGTCCATTTGAGGCGCTCGAGCCGGACGTGATTTCGGTCGTCGGCGTCGTTGTGAACGTAATGGTCTCCCCAGCAGCCGATTCGCCGTAACTTCTGACTCTGTTACGACTTGATGTCATCCGCGCCCGTCCCAGGAGCGGCGTGATGGAGGTCGCTGTGTCGAAGAGACTCTCGCTCGCGCGTCAGTTCTTACTGTTGCAAATCTGCATCGTGGTCATCGTGGCGATTGCCGTCGGTGGTGTGTCGATCGCTCAATCTGCCACATCGTTTCGCGAAACCGAAGGTCGCCGGCTCTTATCTGTCGCCGAGACCGTAGCCGCCAACGACGCGGTTCGACTCGGACTGGTCGACCAGAGCGCCCGAAGCGCATTGCCGGGCGTCGCCGAGAGTGCCCGGGGCGTCTCGGGAGCATCGACGGTCCTCATAGCCGACGCGGCCGGGGTGCTTCGCACCGGTCCCGACACCAATCGTCGACTCGATATCGGAGCGAGCACGGTCACTAGCGGCCGGGCCTGGGTGGGTGAGGTCAATGGCCAGCTCGTGGCACACGTACCCGTGCTCGACGCCAACGGCTCCATGGTGGGCCTGGTGGCGGCGGGCCGACGCTATCCGACGTGGGCCGAGCGGTTCGGTACCGTACTTCCGAATCTGATCGCGTACCTGGTGCTGGGCTGTGTCCTTGGCGTGGCCGGGTCGCTGCTGCTCGCCCGTCGAGTCAGCCGTCAAACGTTGGGTCTGCACGCTAACGAGATCGTCGGGTTGGCCGAGCATCGCGAGGCCATGCTGCATGGCATCAAGGAAGGGGTGATCGCGCTCGACCCTCAGGGTCGGATCACGCTCGCCAATGACGAAGCGACGCGCCTGCTCGGGCTACCGCCAAACGCGGTAGGGCTCTCGTTGGACTCGATGGGATTGAGCCGCAAGTTGCGGTCCGTCCTAACCGGACGTACCACGGGTACAGACGTGGTCGTCCTTCACGGAGATCGAGTGCTCGTGCTCAACCACACGGCGATCGCGCTGCGCGGAAGTTCGCTCGGATCGGTGACGACACTTCGCGACCGCACTGACATTGTCGCAATGCAGCACGAGCTCGAGGTCACGCGGTACACGACCGACGCGATGCATTCGCAGGCTCAGACCTTTGCAGCGAAGATGGGCTCGATTCATCAGCTGATCACGCGGGAACGGTACGAGGACGCCGCTCGTCAGGCCGGTCAGGCGAGCGTGGCCTTCCGGCGTTTGAGCGTGGAGATCGCAGCTCAGGTCGCGGATCCGGGCGTTGCCGCGATGCTGCTCGCCAAATGCAGCCTGGCCGCTGCCTCGGGTGCCGATCTGCACCTCGCCCGGGGTTCGACGCTGCCACGTCTGGACGGGGCGCTCTCGGTCGACCTCGTGGCCATTCTTGGCGCGATGATCGACCGGGCACTGGACGGTCTCGGCGGTTCGGGCTCCGCGACCACCCCCCTGGAAGTGACGGTGCAGTACGGACTTGGCGCCCTGTACCTGGCTGTCCGGGACTCTGGTCGACCCGTCGCGGCGGTACCGACCCATCCAGCCAGTCGGCACGGCCTAAACGGACACGGAATGCTTGCGGCGACACTCGATCGCGATGTCGCCGACCCCCTCACGACCGCTCACGTCATCTGCACGCGCCGAGGCGGCCAGGTCGGATGGGCCGACGGAGACCACCCTCTGCTCGAGGCCTGGCTGCCGGTGGGAATCGGAGCACCGTAGAGGCACGCCACCGGTGTGCCTCCACATCTGACCCGTCGGGTCGACGAGGATTTAAGACTCGCGCGTAAGACCCAACGCGGTGAGCACCCGCTCGACCCGGCCGCTTTCATCCTGAACGAAGGACGTGAAGGCATCGCCGGGGAGGTAGGCATCGGTCCACTCGTTACGGGCCAGGGCCTGTCGCCACTCCGGGCTGTTGTGCAAGCGATCGACGATGCCGCGAAGGTCGACCACGTCGGCATCGCTCAGCCCGGGCGGCGCGACGATGCCCCGCCAGTTGGTGAAGACCACGTCGACGCCAGACTCCCGCAGAGTCGGCGCCGCGAGATCTGCGATGGGCTTCGCACTCGTCACGGCCAACGCCCGCAACTGCCCGGATTGAATGTGAGCACCGTACTCCCCCAGTCCGGACACGCCGAACGAGACCTGGCGCCCGAGGATGGCGGCGAGCAGGGCACCACCGCCGTCGTAGTTCACGTATCGCGCCTCCCGCGGCGCCAGGCCGACGGCCTGCGCGAACAACATCGCCGCCAGGTGGTCTGGCCCGCCGACCGCAGAGCCCCCGCCGACGGTCATCGACGCCGGTTCTTGGCGCCACGCGGTAATCAGATCGTCCAGCGTCTGGTAAGGCGAATCCCGCGTGACGACGATGACGTTGGGTTCCTCCATGAGCCGCGCGATCGGCGTCGTATCGGCGAGGGTGGCGCGGCTCTGGTGGGCGTACTGACTGCCGACAAGGCCAAGGCCCATCAGCATCAATAGCTTGCCGTTGCCTCGCTCGTACGCCAACCGCTGCAGGCCGACCGTTCCGTCGGTCCCAGGCAGGTTGAATACCTCCACCTCGCGCAGGATCTGCGCATCCTCAAACGCCTTGGCAACCGTTCGGGCCGTGATGTCGTACCCGCTGCCTGGTCGGTTTGGCACCATGATGCGGACGCTGGTAGCGGTGTCGCCGCCCGGCTCGGCCTGGCAGCCGGCGGTCAGCAGCGTACCCGCGGCCACGACCGCCGCGATCATCGAGGTACAGCGCCGCATCGATCACTCCTCCGCGCTTGCGCAGATGGTCATTCACGGACTCCGACCTGTCACCGGCTTTGTATGCGTCGAACATTGTGGTCGTTGTGGTCACGATCTGCAGTCGACATCCGCTGCCCAGGTCGTATAGTCCGCGTAAACGTGAGGCTATGTCCAGCGCATCTCGGACTTCCGTGATGTGTGGCCGCGGCCGGGAGGTTCCTGTGCGACCACGACTCTCACTGGCCGGGCAGTTCCTTGCCCTTCAGGTGGGCATCGTGCTGCTCGTCGTCGGTGTGGTGGCCGCCGTCTCCTTGGCCGAGGCGGACTTGACCTTTCGGCGCGTCGAGGGTCGGCGTCTGCTCTCGGCGGCCGAAAACGTCGCCGCCAACGACACGGTTCGCTTCTTGCTCACGGACAAGCAAGCGAGCGGGGCTACATCGGACATCGCTGAGACGTCACGCGCTTTCGCGGGCGTCTCCTTCATTCGGCTCACGGACTCCGCCGGCATCCTTCTCACCGGTCCCGACGCTGGCCAGCCAGCCGACCTCGGTCAAAGCCAGGTGCTCTCCGGCCGGGCCTGGGTCGGAGTCTCGAGCGCCGGTAATAAGGCGCTGGTCGCGCACGTGCCGGTCCTCGACGGCGAGAGGGTCGTCGGCGCCGTCATCGCCGGCCGGGTTTATCCGACCTGGCGCGAGCAACTCGCGACGGCCAGATCGCAGCTGCTCACCTACCTCCTGATCGGCAGCCTGTTGGGCGTGTTGGGGTCGTACCTGCTCGCGAGACGCGTGAAGCGTCAGACGCTGGGGCTCGAACCCCAGGAGATCACCGGGCTTGTTGAGCAGCGCGAAGCGATGTTGCACGGCATCCGGGAAGGCGTCATCGGCACCGATGCGGCCAACCGCGTCACGGTCATCAACGACGAGGCGCTTCGTCTGCTCGGTCTGCCGCCGGATGCGGTCGGCCGCTCTCTGCTCACGCTTCCCATCGATGGCGAGGCGGCCGACATTCTGACGGGTCGGGTGACCGCCGCAGATCAGGTCGTGGTGGGCGACGAGCGGGTGCTCGTTCTCAACCGCATGCCAGTCCTGGTTCGCGGAAAGCGCACGGGTTGGATAACAACGCTGCGCGATCGAACTGAACTCACCTCCTTGCAGCGCGAGCTGGACGTCAGCCGGCACGCTACCGACACGCTGCGGGCGCAAGCGCATGAATTCAGCAATCGACTCCACACTATCGCCGGGTTGGTCCAGCTAGGAGACTACGAGGAGGTGGTGCGTTACATCACCACGGCCAGCCAGGCACGGGACAGCCTGACCCGCGAGGTCACCTCTCATATCGCCGATCCGGCATTGGCCGCATTGCTGATCGCGAAGGCGAGCCTCGCGGCCGAACAGGGCGTGACACTGGGCGTTGCGAATGGAACCGCGATGGACACCGTCGACGAGGCCGTGTCAGCCGACCTCGTCACCGTAGTCGGAAATCTTGTGGACAACGCACTCGATGCGGTCGATGCCGGCGGGTGGGTCGAGGTCGACGTCCGCACCGACCCCGAACTGGTTGTCATTTCGGTTCGCGACTCTGGTCCGGGCGTGCCGCCTGAGCTCGCGGACGAGGTGTTCCGGCGTGGGTATACCACGAAGGCCGCGGCCGAGGGCCATGGCGGCCTTGGACTGGCGCTCACGCGACTCGTGTGCTCGCGTCGCGGCGGTTCGATCAAAGTGGACGGCTCGACCTTCACCGCCACAGTGCCTTATCACCGCGGTGGCCAGTCGTGATTCGGGTTCTGGTGGTCGATGACGACTTCATGGTGGCTAAAGTCCATTGTGGATTTGTCGAACGGGTACCGGGATTCTCCGTCGCCGGCGTGGCGTACAGCGGTGAGGAGACCCTGCGCAAGGTTGACTTGGTCCACCCGGACCTCGTGCTCCTCGACATCTATTTACCCGATATATCCGGCCTCGAGGTTCTCCGTAGGTTGCGTGAGAGCGAAGCGGCCGTTGACATCCTCGTGATCACGGCCGCCCGAGATGTCCGGACCATTCGTACGGCCCTGCACGGCGGTGTGGTGCACTACCTCATCAAGCCCTTCACCTTCGACGTACTTCGGGAGCGGCTCGAGCGTTATGCAGCGGCCCACCGGCGCCTGTCCGCAGCAGGTGCGGTCGCGCAGGACGACGTGGACCGTTTGTTCGGCGCCTTACGACCCATGTCGGCCCATCTGCCCAAGGGCTTGACGAGACCCACGGCCGACCTGGTAGCGAAAGTGCTTCAGGGCTCCGATACAGACCTCTCGGCAGCGGAGTGCGCTGAGCAGGCCGGCCTTTCGCGTGTGAGCACGCGCCGTTACCTCGAGTACTTTGTTTCGCTGGGAAAGGCCGAAGTGAGACTTCGTTACGGTGCGGCGGGACGGCCCGAACGGCGCTTCCGCTGGGCGGGCTGAGCGCATCCGGTCGATGTTGCTAGGTGCTCGTGCTTCGCCGGCTAGCCGGTGCCGGGCTCGGCCTTCCAGCGGTAGAGGTGTTCTGGACGGCCGGTCGACCCATACCGCAGGGTCATCGTCGCAGAGGCTGCCTGTTCGAGGGCGGCGAGGTAACGCTGCGCAGTTGCCCGCGCGATCCCCAACTCGGCGGCAATGTCAGCGGCCGTGCGGGGCTCAGGGTCGGCAGCCCGGAGCGCCTCGGCGACGAGGCGAGCCGTCATGACCGATTGCCCTTTCGGTATGGCGGGACGGTCGCCGGCGTGCAGATGGCGCAGCGCGCGGTCAATATCGTCCTGCATGAGCGCACCCGGCGCCTCGTCCAAGTCTTCGCGGTACCGGGCGTACGCCATGAGTCGCTCAACGAGTTGGTCGGCAGTAAACGGCTTCACGAGGTAGCTCAGCGCGCCATGGGCGCGGGCGGCGCGTACCGTCACCGGATCCGCTGCGGCGGTCAACATGATGGCGTCCACATCGGACTCTGCCAGCAGCGCGAGACCAGATTCGTCCGGCAGGTACGCGTCGAGTAGGAGCAGGTCGGGCCGGTCTTCTTCGATCATTTGGCGCGCTTGCGCAGCCGTGAGCGCCGTGCCTATGACGTGGAAGCCGGGCGCTCGATGAGTAATGGCAACGTGGATTCTTGCCACGCGGAAGTCGTCCTCGACGACCAGCACGCGGATCACGACGCCACCTCGCTCATGGTCAGAACGCCGGGCAGGCGGGCCGAGAATACCGCGTCGCAAGGATCGCCCGCATGCGCGCCGCTCGCGAGCCCGTCGCCCATGGGCCTACGGGAGCCCACGAGCAGAAAGCGCAAAACATCGCGAACGCGGAATGCCTCCAGAACCTTGGCAACACTACGAGCCTGACGCGCGGTCCTTTAGTGTCGTGCGCCATACCAAGTGCATTAACGCATCTGAAATCACTCGGCAATGCCACCTCGACGCCGACACCACTCTCACACCCGAGCACGACCTAGTCCCGAAGGAACGAAGGGAGGGCAGCGTGACGCAACCTGCGATCGAACTACGCCGCGCGACCAAACGCTTCCGCGGCTCGTCCGGCATCTTTACCGCCGTCCACAACCTCACGATGAGCGTCGGCCCCGGCGAATTCGTCGCGATCGTCGGCCCGACGGGCAGTGGCAAATCCACGACTCTGTCGCTGGTGTCGGGGCTCGAGTCCGCCTCGGGGGGTGAGGTGATCGTGAACGGCAGGCCCGTGCACGGAATCCCTGAGGGCATCGGCTACATGTTCCAGAGCGACGCGATCATGCCGTGGAAGTCGGTTCTCGACAACGTCGCCGCGGGGCCGCAGTTTCGAGGCGTCTCAAAAGCCGAGGCTCGCTCGGCCGCCAAGACATGGGTGACCCGCGTTGGCCTTAGTGGCTTCGAGAACTACTACCCGCATCAGTTGTCGGGAGGTATGCGGAAACGGGTCGCACTCGCGCAGACGCTCGTCAACGAACCCAAGATCATGTTGATGGACGAACCGTTCAGCGCGCTCGATGTGCAGACGCGGGCTTTGATGCAGGACGAGCTCCTGCGGCTGTGGGCCGGCACCGGGGCCGCCGTGGTCTTCGTGACGCATGACCTCGAGGAGGCGATCGCCCTCGCCGACCGAGTAGTGGTGTTGACGGCGGTGCCGGCGACCGTCAAGGCGGAGTTCCCGATCCCACTGCCGAGGCCGCGCGACGTCGAGGAGATCCGACTCACGACGGCGTTCCTCGACATCTACCGCGAAGTGTGGTCCTGCCTCCGCGACGAGGTGGCCCGAGCCCGCGAGGGGGCGATCTTGAATGTTGTCTGAATCCGTGCTCGGGGCTCGCATCGTCGCACCTGAAAAGTCGGATGCCGACCGGGCCGTCATCCGGGCGGCCGCGGCCGCCCGACGCAAGCGCCGGATAGCGGTGTGGACCGTCCGCATTGCCCTGGTCGTGGTCGGGCTCGCCCTGTGGGAGTTGGCCGCGCGTTTCTGGGTTGACTTCGACGGCAACGTCCATTTTGCAAAGACGCTGGACTGGAAGGAGCACGCCCAGCGGTGGGGAATCGACCAGTTCTTCTACTCGCAGCCGTCGGAGATCGCCCGGCGCCTCCATGACTGGTTCACAACTGGCCCAAGTAGCGGCCCGATCTGGGAGCACATCGGAGTAACCCTGTGGGAGGCCGTGTCCGGCTTCGTCATTGGGTCTATCGCCGGCGTGGTACTCGGCATCCTGTTGGGCCAGGCCCGGTTTGTCGCCGACGTTCTTGCTCCGTTCATCAAGGCAGCGAACGCGATCCCGCGCATTGTATTGGCCTCGTTGTTCGTGATCTGGTTTGGCCTCGGGCTCAGCTCGAAGGTCGCCACCGCGGTGGTGCTGGTGTTCTTCGCGGTGTTCTTCAACGCCTTCCAGGGCGCGCGCGAGGTTGACCGAAACCTGATCAACAACGCGCGGATTCTCGGCGCTCGCCGGTTGAAGGTGCTCACATCGATCGTCATACCGAGCGCCACGTCGTGGATTCTGGCGTCACTGCACGTCGCGTTCGGTTTCGCGCTCATCGGCGCGGTCGTGGGCGAGGTGATCGGCGCAAGGCGCGGCCTTGGGTTGCTCATCGCAAGCTCTCAGGGCACCTTCGATGCGGCCGGTATCTACGCCGGAATGATCATCATTACCGTCATGGCGCTCGCGGCGGAATGGATTCTCACCGCGCTGGAAAAGCGTCTGCTCCGCTGGCGGCCACCGGCGCCGAGCGAGTCTGCCCACATCTAACAACCGTCTACAAAGGAGAGTTGGCAATGCGAACACGCCCCGTCCTCACCATCGCGCTCATAGCGACACTGAGCGCCGGCCTAGCCGCCTGCAGCACGGCCGCACCGCCCGGCCCAGCTAACACCGAAGGTCCCCTGGACAAGGTCCGGATTGGGGTTGGCGGCATCACCAAGGTTATCTACCTGCCGGCCAAGCTCACCGAGCAGCTCGGTTACTTCACCGCCGAGGGCCTCGACGTCGAACTCATCGACGAGCAGAACGGCGTCAACCAGGAGAACGAGATGCTCGCCGGCCAGATCGAAGGGGTCGTCGGATTCATGGACCACGCGTACACGCTGCAGGTCAAGGGTAAATGTGTGGAGAGCGTGGTGCAGTTCGCCAACACGCCACTCGAGAAGGTGATGCTCGCGTCGACGGAGACCAGCGTCAAGACGATGGCCGACCTCAAGGGCAAGAAGGTCGGCTTCACGAGCAAGGGTTCGTCCACCAACGCGCTCATCAACTCATTGATGGCCAAATCCGGTGTGCCGGAACAGGACTTCACCGGCGTCGCCGCTGGCGCTAACGCGCAATTCATCGCCGCGATTGAGAATGGCGGGATCGCCGCTGGCATGACCACGCCACCGACGTCGACGACCCTGCTCAAGAAGGGCACGGCGAGGACACTGGTTGATCTCTCCTCAGTGGCCAGCACAAAGGCGGCCCTTGGCGGCCTCTACCCGGCCAGTTCGCTCTATATGCCGTGCGAGTGGGTGACCGCGCACCCGCGCGAGGCGCAGCATTTGGCGAACGCATTCGTGAAGACGCTGCGCTGGATCTCCGATCACTCGGCCGAGGACATCGCCGCGAAGATGCCGGCCGACTACGCCGGCGGTGACGCGCAGACATACGTCAACTCCATCAAGGAGACCAAGGACGGATTCACAGCCGACGGCGTCATCGACGCCGACGGCGCCAAGAACATCATTGACGTCCTCGCAGCCGGCATCGAGGACATCGCTAAGAACAAGTCGTCCATCGACGTGACGAAGGGCTACACCACGAAGTTCGTGACCCTCGTGCCGAAGGCCTGATTCCCCCTCACCGACGGCGCCGATCATGACTCGTCATGACCGGCGCCGTCGGTCGTGTTTTCCTCGATGCATTGGCTTCTTGGGCGACCCCGAGGTTTACGACCCGGTAAGATCCTCGAGTTCGTGCCCGGCACCGACGGCCTCAACGGCTCGCGTACGTAGTCCAGGAATGCACCCGCACCGGATCAGGCGAGGCAACATGTTCCGTCGCCGAACGCCCGAGGATCCGCTGGCGCAACTCACGAAGATCGCTGACTCGGCCAAGGCTCGAAATCACTTCGCCGTGTCCGCGCCAGCGGGTCGGCGCGTGCCTGGGTCACCGCGTCCACACTGGACTGCATCTGCCCTACGAGGGCGGATGGATGCAACCGGGCCGAGGCGAGGTAGCCCAGCGCCAGCAGCAGTTCCTGCTCGAGTTCCTGAATCACACTGTCGACAGCGCGGGCGTTGTAGCGGTGCGAATGGCCCGGGTACCGGCTCAGGTGGCGGCGGCGTTCCGGCCAGGTAAAGGCAAACGACAGCGACGACGGCCGAGGAGCATGCCTCGGCGGCCAATGTCCACTGTGGTCGGCCGCAGTAGCCCGGCGAGCTGAGTCGATCAGCCGGGGCGGAACTCAGCGCGCCTGCGCGGGTGCGTGGGTAATCGCAGGCCGTGCCGGCCGACCGCTGTACGGTCACCTATCTTCGCTTCGCCCCGCGCATGGCGGCCGATCCTGCGACCTGTCCGACCAGCGAAATCGCGCACCGATGAATTCGGTAGCTCTGTTAAACGCCACACGCTCGTCCGAGGGCTGGATCAGCCCTCGGACGAGCTCACAACGAAGTAACAACGTCTTGAGTTAGTGCTGGGTGGCGGTAATGATGGACGTGTAGGCGTCCGGCGAGCTGCCGGAGCCGTTGAAGACCACCTTGATGGTCTGGACTCCGGCGCCCAGACTGCTGGTGGGCACTTGCCACTGGTACAGGCCGCCCGTATTCGACATCAGCGGGTTGACTCCACTCACCTGGGTCCAGGTAAAGCCGGGGCCACTGTTCTGGTAGAAGGCTCCGTTCTGGATCAGGTAGTCGGCGCCGATTCCCGCTACCTGGTACCCGGTCGCGGCATTGAGGTCGGTGTCGACGAAGACGTTGTAGAAGTTGAACGGAAGGTTGTATTGCGCCAGGAAGCTGGCCACCGTTGACGTGAGGTCGACAGCCGGGCTGGCGATGGGACCGCCGGCGGGGGCCGGGGTCGTCACCGTCACGGTGTTCGACGCAGTCGACGCAGCACCTTTGCTGTCTCGCGCGACGACTGAGAATGAGTACGACTGTTGCGGAGTGAGGAACCCGATGTGCACACTCGTGATCGACGCATCGACGGTGAGGATGCGGGTCCCGCCCTGGTACACGTCGTAGTACGCGACGTAGTCGCAATTGCTGGAGGAGGCGTTCCAGGAGAGCCGGACGCCGGTTGGGGTGAGCCCGCTCGGGGCCAGTGATCCCGGCGCGGTCGGCGGTTGTGCGGACGTCGAGCCCGTTGTCACGGTCAACGACGGTCCGGCGGCGGAGACGGTGCCAGCGAGGTCGCGTCCGCGCAGGCTGAAGGTGTACTGAGTGGACGGTTGGAGCCCCATGACGACGAAGTCCGTGTCGTCCGGTGTGAAGTTGCCGACGAATCCAATCCGCGTGCTGCCCTGGTAGACGTCGTAGCTAACCTCGCGGGTCCAGCTGTTGGAAGGCCAGGCGAGATGAACACTGGTGGCGTGGACGCTCTGGGCGTACGGCTGGCTCGGTACCAGAGGCGACGTGGTGTCCGTGACCTGCGTCGCGGCCAGCTCGGCGCTCCAGTAGCCGGAGCTGGGCACCGTGTCCCACGGGTTCGGCAGCATATCCGGCGTTACGTAGACGTACCCGGCGTTGTTCTGTTTGGACTTGTTCATGACCGCAGTAAGCGCAGTCTGGTCTGGCACGTTGTAGATGAGGTGCCAGAACTTGTTCGGGTCGGCGTCGAGCTGCCACTGCCTCGTGACGTAATCACCGGTCGGGTTCAGGTAATCGTTGTACGTACCTTCGAATGTGATGATGATGTCGCCCGCATCCTCGTAGCAGTCTGGAACGCCGACGCCCGGGTTGACGACGGTGAGCGCGCCTGGGTGGAACGCGTGCACGTACTCATTGAGTTGAACGTAGAGATCCACATATTGCGAGCTACCAGAGGTCGGTCCGCACAGATTTAGGCCATCATCAAAGAAGATGCCGTCAATCGAGCTGCCGTAGTACTGGTACCAGCGGCCGATGTCCTGTTCGGCTTGCACTAGCCATGCCGCGGCGTCGGTATCACCCAGAACCGTCTGGCGGGCCGGGGTGGTGAAACCGAAATAGCCAGTGTCCACATAGCCCAGCACCTTGGCGCCGTGGTTGTGAGTGGCGTCGATGACGCTCTGCCAGGTGGTGTTCGGCGATGTGTCCGGCCCGTTCGCTATGTTGGCTACTACGAACCCGAGCTGGGAGTTCGACGTGGACAGCTGGTTCCAGGCCGTGGTGTCGCTAGGAGGGATGTACGCCGGCACCGCGACGTGCTGGCCAAGTGCCGGAATCGGATCCGCCGAGGCAGCCGGGGCGAAGGCGAGGAGACCGATGGAGCTTAGCGCGCCGGCGGCGAGCGTTGCCGTGGCGACACGGCTCTTCTTGCTGAATCTCATGAGTTTCTCCACGGGTGGGTCAGCCGGAGTACCGGCTCTGTACTGGAACGGAGTGGCTCAACCCTTTGAGCCGGTGAAAGCAATTCCTTGAACGAATTGACGTTGCATCGCTATGAAGATCGCGATCATGGGAAGGGAGGCAATGAGAGACCCGGCCATAAGCACCGGATAGTCAGTCATGAACTGGCCCTGCAACGACGCCAGGCCGGCCGACAGGGTCATCTTCTCCGGGTCGCTGTTCACCACGATCGGCCAGAAGAAGTCGTTCCACGACCAGAGCGCCGTGAGGATGCCGAGAGCTATCAAGCCGGGCCGCGCCAGCGGCAGGAGCACCGACCACCAGATGCGAGGTGGCGACGCTCCATCCAGCCGCGCCGCCTCGTCCAACTCGATTGGCACGCTGAGGAAGAACTGGCGCAGAAGAAAGGTTCCGAAGGCACTGAACAGTCCCGGCGCGATGAGCGCCGGTAAGCTGTTAAGCCAACCGAGCTTAGCAATGATCTCGTACTGCGGAATGATGAACAGCTGTGGCGGCACCATCAGGACCGACAGGTAGAGCCCGAACAGCACGTTCCGACCGGGAAAACGCAGCCGCGCGAATGCGTACGCGGCCATCGAGCAGAACACCAGCTGACCTAGGGTACGGGCCGCAGTCATGACAACCGTGTTCACGAACTGGTGGCCGAACGGGAGCAGGTCGAAGACGTCTTGGTAGTTGGACCATCGACCGTCTGGCACGATCGTCGGCGGTACCTGGACTGCGTGAGACAGCGTCTTCAGCGACGTGAGAAACTGCCACACGAACGGGCCGATCATGACCAGCGCACCGAGGCCGAGGACGGCGTGAGTGGCCAGCTTGCCGCGGTTACGCATAATGCACCCACCGTCGTTGAAGGCGGAACTGCACCGTAGTGAGCACGACAATGATCGCCAGCAGCACTACCGCAATCGCCGCGGCGTAGCCCTTGTCGTTGGTCTGGAATGCCTTAGTGTAGAAGAGATAGACGATGGTCTCCGTGTGCGCGAACGCCGGGTTGGTACGGGCGCTCCCGCCGCCCCCACCGGTGAGCACATACATGAGATCGAACAATTGAAGTGAAGCGATGACAGAAACGACTGACACGAAGAATATGGACGGAGATAGCATCGGCAGGGTGATACTGAAGAACTGCCGAATGGGACCCGCACCATCGATCTCCGCCGCCTCGTAGAAGCCACGCGGGATCGCGTTGATGCCGGCGACGAAGATGACCAGGTTGTAGCCGAGGCTCATCCAGATTCCAACGACGACGAGCGCGTAAAGGGCAGTCCGCTCGTCCGCGATCCAGTGTGGCCCGTTGAGCCCTACCAGCGAGAGAAGGTAGTTGACGAGGCCGAAGTCGCCGTTGTAAAGCCATCGCCAGATCATGGCCACAGCGACGGGTGTCGTGACGACGGGGAGGAAGTAGAGGCTTCGGTAGAACGCGACGCCGCGCAGACCGGGCCGTGACAGCAGGGCCGCGAGACCTATGGCAATCGGGATGCCGAGCAAGCCGAGTGCGGTGTAGGTGACCGTGTTGAGCAACGCTTGAGCGAATTCGGAGTCGCTGAATAGTTCGCGGTAATTCGCCAGGCCGATCCAGGTCGCCGCACCTCCGAATGGCCCGCTATGGGTGAACGACAGATAGCAGGTCTGTACGACCGGCCACATGTAGAACAGTGCCAAGCCGAGCCCAGTCGGGGCGATGAGCGCATACCCCCAGAGCGCCTCGGCGCGCCGCGCGCCGAAAGACCGGCCACGGCGGGGTGCGGCGGGCACCGCGCGCGCCGTGCGCGCGGTGCCGACCATCTCGGTGACGCTGGAAGCCACTGCTTACTCCTTGGCGAGGGCTTCGTTCATTGCCATTGCCAGGTCATTGGCGGCCTTTGCCACATCGACCTGTCCGTTCCAGGCTGGCGTCAGGTACTTGGTCTCGAGTTCCTGCCACGCGGCCGTGTTCTTCGAGACCGGGTAGGGCACCGCGTAGGCGAGGCCGTCCAAGAAGACCTGAAGGTGGTACTGGGGGTGCGCCTGCAGCCAATTGCCCTGCGTCCCGTTGTACGCGGGGATCGGGCCGTGCTTACCGAGGATCTCGGCAGCTTCCTTCGTGCCGAGGAACTTCACGAACTCCCACGCCTGAGCCGTATGGGTCGACTTGGCCGAGACCACGTTGGCCAGCCCATGAATGATCGTCGCCTGTTGCTTCCCCTTGGGCAGCGGGGCCACGTCGACCTTGTCCTTGGTGTACTCATTGGTGGAGAACTCGGCCACGTCCCAGGAGCCGCCCCAATACATCGCGGTCTTCCCGGACTCGAAGAGGTTGATCGGCGCGGTATCCGTCATCGTCTTGAGGTCGGGCGACGCTCCAGTCTTGATCAGGTCGGTCCAGAAGCGGAGGCCCTCAATGGTGGCCGGGTCGGCGTAGCCCGAGGACTTGCCGTCTCGGGAGACGACGTACCCGCCGGCCTGGTAAATGGTGTTGTACTGGTACTCCTGCGCGGACGTCGGACTGGCCGCGATGGCGTATGTGCCCGCCGCCTTATCGGTCAGCTTGGCCGCGGCCGCGCCGAAATCGGCCCAGCTCCACGTGCCGTCCGGGTACTTCACGCCCTTCGCATCGAAAAGCTTCTTGTTGTACCACAGGCCGACTGTGTCGAAGTCCTTGGGCAGGCCGTAGCGCTTTCCGCCAACTGTGTAGAGGTCAACCAGCGCCTTGGGGTATGCGTCGAGGTCTACCTTGTCCGCCGCGATCTCGTCGTCGAGGGGCTTGAGGACACCGTTCGTGGCGTAGAGCTGGAAGTTCGGGCCGTTCATCCAGAACACATCAGGCGCGGCTCCACCGGTGACTGCTGCCTTGAGCTTCGTCCAGTAGTCGTCCCACGGGGTCAGCTGCACGTTGACCGTGATGTTCGGGTGGGACTTGGTGAAGGTACTGGCCAACTCCTCCATGATGGGGACCTGGTTCTTGTCCCACACCGCATACGACAGGGTCACCTTGGCATTGGGGTCGTCTGTGGGTGCGTTTGCGCTGCATCCCGTGGCCGTCGCTGCGAGGGCGGTCATCCCGACCAGCGCGACGCTTATCCGTCCAATCCTTGACATTTGCTTCCTTTCATGCTCGGCGCCTGCAACCAACCAGTGCTGGCGAAGCCCGCCGTTGGCGAGGTCGATCTCCGGGGCGCGGGCGCGGTGCGAGAGATGAGACTAATGATGGTATCCATGGAAAGTTTGTCAAGCCCGTGGACCGAATGTCCTCGCGATCAGCGCGAGTGCCGGCCCTCATCCCCTTACGGCGGGCTGGACTCGCCGGTTTAATGACGCCGGCTTCCAGCCGAGCATCTTGTCGTCCACATGGTCGAGCCCAGGCGGACCGCCCCCAACGCGACGCACGCGATCACCACCGTGCGCCGTCGCGAAAATCTGGCGACGGCGTGGTCCGCGCTCGCGTCCTCGCGATCAGCCGCGAGCGGAGGCCCTCTTCCCCTTACGGCGGAATGGACTCGCCGGTTTAATGACGCCGGGCTCCAACCCGAGCATTTTGTCGTCCACATGGTCGAGCGCCAGGCGGACCGCCCCCAACGCGACGCATTCGTCGCCGAGTGTGGAGGCCAACACTTCCGGCGTACGAATGCATTGCTTGTCCAACTCCCGCCGCAGCGGCTCGAGCAGCAGGTCGGCCGAGCGGGAGAATCCGCCGCCGAGCACCACCATGTGCGGGTCAAGGGTCAGTACAAGTGCCGCGGTTCCAAGGGACAGATCGCGGACGTAGCGGCGCACCGCTGCCAACGCGGCGCGATCACCACGGTGCGCCGCGGCGAAAACCTGGGCGACAGTGTCGTCCGCGCTCGAGCCGGCGGGCGCGCCACGCCAACCCTGCAGGTGTTCCTGGGCGCGAATCCATCCAACGGCCGGCAGCGCTCCGATCTCGCCCGCGACGCCGGCGAAACCGCGATGCGGTTTGCCATCGATCACGAGGCCAAGTCCGGTTCGCAATCCGGCCAGCAGGTAGACGAAATCCTTGGCGTAGCGGGCCACCCCGAGCCAGCGTTCGGCGAGCGCGGCGAGCCTGCTGTCGTTGTCGACGAACACGGGGCAAGTAAACGAGGCGCCAAAATGCGCGGCGAGGTTGAGCCCCGTCCATTCGGGTATGGCCACCGAGAGCATCACCCGCCCGCCGGCGTCGATCAGTCCACTGCTGGCCACCCCGATCGCCCAGAGGTCGTTCGCGCCCACACCGCTGTCCCGCAGACACGCCGCCACTACGGCGTCCGTCGCCGCCAGTCGTTCCGCCCGGCGCGCATCGGGGCTAACAACCTCCTGTGAGCGCCCGACAACAGTGCCGTCGAGGTCGGTGATGATCACGCGAATCCTGTGGCCGCCGATGTCGACGCCGAGCGCACGGCCAGCGTCGCCGCGGAATCGATACCGGCGAGCAGGGCGTCCCATCACGCCGGCAACCGGCGGCACCTCGGCGACCCATCCCTGCTCCACCAGGTCCTGCACCACATCCTCGGTCGAGGCACGCGACAGGCCGGTGCGGCTGGCGAGCTCCGTCAATGTGATCGGCTCGGCGCCGCGCATAGTTCGCAACGCGGCCAGCATGTTGAGCTGCCGCAGCCGGGACAGGTCACCGCCAGCGATTTCCTCAGCCATCCGGGCCCCCCTTGACGTCTGCACGATACCAGTCTACTAATAGTGGAAAGCATCGGAAGTGAGGCGACGTGAGTCAGGTAAGTTTAGCCATCGTTGGGGCCGGCTTGCGGGCACGGGGGTACGCACGTCGTGCGATGGCGACGGGATCCGCCCGGCTGGTCGCCGTCGCCGAGCCGGATCCGAAACGGAGGGCTGAGTTCGCCGCAGAGTTCGATGTACCGGCCCGGCATTCATACAGCGATTGGGCCGACCTGGTGGCCGTTGGGCGGATTGCCGACGCGGCCGTGATTGCGACACCCGATCGGCTGCATGCGTCGCCCGCCGTGGCACTGGCCGATCTCGGTTATCACCTGCTCTTGGAAAAGCCGATGGCACCCGCGGCGGCGGAGGCTGAGGCGATCGTCGACGCGGTGCGCCGAAACAAAGTGATCTTCGCCCTGTGCCATGTGTTGCGCTACACGCCGTACACCAAGATGATTAAGTCCATTGTCGACAACGGCCGGATCGGTCGGATCGTTAGCGTGCAGCACCTCGAGCCAGTTGGGTGGTGGCACCAGGCGCATTCGTTCGTCCGCGGCCCTTGGCGCGATAGCGACAGCTCGACGCCGATGCTGCTTGCCAAGGCGTGCCACGACATCGACTGGCTGATGTACATCGTCGGCCAGCCCGTACGACGGGTCAGCTCCTTCGGCGGACTCAGCCACTTCCGGCCCGAGGAACGACCCGCAGGCGCTGCGGACAACTGTCTGGACTGCCCCCTGGAACCCCAATGCCCCTATTCCGCGCCGAGGTTGTATCTCGGCTGCCTGGGAAACCCTGACAAGGAGCTCTGGCCTCTCTCTGCTGTGACAGCAGAACACACGGAAGCTGCCGTGAGCGCGGCGCTTCGGGCGGGGCCGTATGGCCGATGCGTCTACGGCGGCGGCAACGACGTCGTGGACCATCAGGTCGTCTCGATGGAGTTCGCCGATGGGACGACGTGCTCGTTCACGATGACGGCGTTCACCCCTTTCGAGCAGCGCAAGACACGTATCTTCGGCACTCGCGGATACCTCGACGGTGACGGAGTTCGGCTGCGCCTGGTCGATTTCGCGACCGGGAAGGACGAGGTCATTTCGGCAATACCTGAGCGGGCGTCGATTGAAGCTAATCACGCCGATGGGGACGATGCCCTCTTCGACACCTTCCTCTCCGCCGTCGCGACCGGAGATTCGGCGCTGCTCAACTCCGACGTGTATACCAGCTTGGCCAGTCATCGTACCGTCTGGGCCGCCGAAGAGGCCCGGCGTGACGGCACTGTGGTCACCCTGGCGTAGCCCTACTACATCCACCGAAGGGCACAGGAATGGCGCACGTCGACGACGAGATCGCGAGCCAGCCTGGGTGCTGGCGGCGAGCAGCGACGCAGGCGGCTTCGCAACTCGACGCGCTACCACGTCGCGGGGAGCGGGTCGCGGTGGTCGGCTGCGGCACGTCGTGGTTCATCGCCCAGGCCTACGCGGCGCTTCGCGAACGGGCCGGGAACGGGGAGACCGACGCCTATGCGGCATCGGAGTTCCCCTTTACCCGCTACTACAGCCGAATCGTGGCGATCACCCGCTCCGGGACTACAACAGAGGTCATCGACCTCGTTCGCAGGGTGACGGCGCCAGTCACCGTCATCGTCGGCGACCCGACCTCACCCATCATGGACCTGAGCAAAGACGTCGTGGCGTTGCCCTGGGCGGACGAGCGCGCGGTCGTACAAACCCGGTTCGCCACTTCCGCGCTCGCGCTGCTTCGGGCGAGCCTCGGCGAGGATCTCGAGCAGGCTAGCGCCGACGCGCAGGCGGCGACCGAAGCCCCGGTTCCGATCGACCCCGCCGCCGTTGAACAGGTCACCTTTCTGGGCCGCGGTTGGACGATAGGACTGGCGCATGAGGCCGCGCTGAAATGTCGGGAAGCGGCCGGGTTCTGGACCGAGTCATATCCGGCGATGGACTTCCGACACGGCCCCATATCGATCTGCGGACCTGGCCGGTCGGTGTGGGCATTCGGCGAGGTTCCCGGTCGGCTTGCCGAACAGGTACGGGCAACGGGGGCCGGCTTCGTGGGCGGCGGTGTGGGCACGGCGAGGATTGATCCGTTGGCGGAACTTGTTTTGGCGCAGCGCTTCGCGGTCGCCCTTGCCAGACATCGAGGGCTAGACCCAGATGCACCGCGAAACCTGAGCCGATCAGTCATCCTCTCTCCGGATGATGACACTAACGGTGTGCTCGCCTCATGAACCGCCAGGCGGTGCTCGGCATCGACGTTGGCGGCACCGGTATCAAATGCGTGCTCATGACCCGGTCGCGGGAGACGGTCCATCGCGAGCGCCATGAAACTGGAGCCGATCGCGGGCAAAGAGCCGTGACCTCGACGATCCTGAAGGTGGCAAACGGGCTGGCAGACCATGCCCGTGCGTGCGGCCTGACGCCAGTCGCTGCCGGCATCGCGATGCCCGGCGTAGTTGACGAGGGCAACGGCACCGTCGAGTTCGCGGCCAACATCGGCATCCGAGACCGGACACCTATAGGCAAACTCGCGCGGGAGCGGCTCGGTCTTCCCGTGCGTGTCGGGCACGACGTCAGGGCGGGCGGGCTTGCCGAGGCCGTGCTCGGGGCCGGGCAGGCCCGCAACCATGTCCTTGTGGTCATCATCGGTACCGGCGTGGGCGCCGCCTGCGTCTGGGGCGGCCGGGTCAACGCTGGTGCCCATGGCGCCGCCGGCGAGATCGGCCACATCGTTGTTCGCCCGGGCGGGCCGATTTGTCAATGCGGCCAACGCGGCTGCCTGGAGACAATCGCTTCCGCGAACGCCATTGCTCGACGCTACACATCTCTGTCCGGGTCGCCGGCCAGCGCACAAGAGGTGGCGAGGCTTGCGGCCGCGGGTAACGAGCTCGCGAGCCGGGCGTGGGCCGAGGCGATCGAAGCGCTCGCCGACGGGCTGATAGTCGCACACGCGCTCTTGGATGTGGAGCTGATCGTCATCGGCGGAGGTCTGTCCCAGGCAGGCGCGCAGCTGCTGGCGCCGCTGCGCGCGGCCGTGCTCACGAGGCTCACCTTCCATCGCGAGCCAGAGATCGACCGGACACACCTTGGTGACGACGCGGGTTGTCTGGGCTCGGCCCTGCTCGCACTCGAACTCGTGGACACGACGTAACCGAGAGGCAGAGCTGGTGAATCCTTACGATCGTTTCGCCGAGGGTCACCTATAGCGCGACGGGATGTATCTATTGTGGACGGAAGTCTCATGGCCGCGGCCACGCCCGTTCGCCGCATGCACATCGAGGAGCTCGTCGGAGCGGTCCGGCGCCGACAGCGCGACGAAATCGTGGGTCTGAACGAGTCTCTGCACTCCGTCCGGGTGGTGCGCGGATGATCCTAACGGTCACGCTCAACCCCGCGGTCGATGTCACCTACCGCGTGGCCTCGCTCAAGGTCGCCGGAGTTCACCGGGTCACCGAGGTGACCCGGCGTGCGGGTGGGAAGGGAGTCAACGTCGCGCGGGTGCTACTCGCCCTGGGCCAGCAGGTGTTGGCCACCGGGCTCGCCGGCGCCGGCTTCGACGCTCGCGAACTGCCGAGCGACTTCATTCGGATCGCGGCGCCCGTGCGCCACACCGTCACGGTCACCGACGCTCGCGACGCAACCGGCTTCTGGGAGCCGGGACCGCGCGTGTCCGGCCACGAGTGGGCCGCGTTTCGCAAAAACTACGCCACCCTGGTGGGCCGCGCGTCGGTCGTCGTCCTCTCCGGCTCATTGCCGTCGGGCGTGCCCGACGATGCGTACGCCATTCTGATCGAGATCGCGCGCCGGCAACGAGTGTCGTCCATTTTAGACACATCGGGACCTGGTCTGGTGGCCGGTCTCGCCGCGGGCCCGGACGTCATCAAACCGAATGCCGAGGAACTCGCCCATGTCAACGATCCGCCGACGCGCACCGCGATCGTGGCCTCACGAGGACCCGACGGGTTACTCGCGCAGACCCCGGAAGGCACATACACGGCTCGCCCGCCGTACCACATCGCCGGTAACCCAACCGGCGCGGGCGATGCCTGCGTAGCCGCTTTGGCCCGAGGGCTGCGCGACTCGACCGCATGGCTCGACTTGCTTGCCGATGCTGTCGCCCTCTCCGCCGCGTCGGTCGCCGAGCCCGTCGCCGGCGCGTTCGACCCCGACCTCTATAGGCGGCTGCGCGCAAACGTGATTGTGGAGAAGACCGATGACGCTCGTTGACACCCGTGCCCTTGTCAGCTCACCGGTGGCGGCATTCAACATCATCACCCTCGAGCACGCCGAGGCGGTCGCGTCTGGCGCGCAACAGGTCGGACGCCCTGTGATCCTGCAGATCAGCGAGAACGCGGTGCGGTTTCATGGCAGCCTTGGCCCGCTCGCCGCGGCGGCCCGCGCTCTCGCCGCCGAGGTATCCGTGCCCTGCTCGCTTCATCTGGACCACGTGGAGTCGATTGATCTGCTCGAACTTGCACCGCAGCACGGTTTTAGTTCTGTCATGTTCGATGCGTCTGCACTGAAGTATGAAGACAACGTCGCGGTAACCGCTCAGGCGGCCCGATTCGCACACGCCCATGGACTGTGGCTGGAGAGTGAACTTGGCAAGGTCGGTGGCAAGGATGGCTCGCCGCCACTGTCGGCTCACGCCATAGGGGCGCGCACGGATCCGTGCGAGGCCGCGCGCTACGTAAGCAGTACGGGCGTGGATGGCCTCGCGGTCGCGGTCGGCTCGTCACACGCAATGACCAGTCGGGAAGCGACGTTGGATCATGCGCTGATCGCCGCGCTGCACGACGCGGTGCCGGTACCGCTCGTCCTGCACGGATCGTCGGGCGTTCCCGACGTCGAAATCCGCCGAGCGATCACTGCGGGAATGACGAAGATCAACATCGGTACCGCGCTGAACATTGCATTCACTAACAGCGTGCGGCACGCCCTGCTTGGCGAGCCCGCGCTTGTAGACCCCCGTAAGTACATCCGCCCCGCCCGGGACGCGGTGTCGACCACAGTGGCACACTTCCTCACTACCGTCTACGGCCCTGATGCCAGGGCGGAAGTCGATGCAGCGCGCCGAGCCTTGTCGATGCGATCACATTGAATACCACTGCTCGAACAAGAGAGTGAAGGCAGTGCATCATTGAGAAACATGCCACTCATTTGGCATGGAGGATTCCATCGGCACGGCGCGTCCGCCTGAATGCATTCGTCGCATGCCGGTCGTGCGAATGGCCTCAGCGAGAAACGCATGTCAACCCTGAGGGGTGGGGCTGGCTGTCCCTTGCGAAGAAGATGGGACAACCAGGATGCCGCGCAAGTGGGACTCGCCTTCCACGATCATCTCGCGAGCTGTCGAGGTTAGCCAACCAACGGCGGATTGCGTCCGCGACGGGTCAACCGACCAGCTCATGGAAGGTGGAGCGACTGAAGACACAGAAAGTAATTGGATGTGTGCGGGCTGGCGCTTTCTATCGATGATGCGGTCCGGAAGGACGGCGTCGTGCTGTTGAAGAGCCTTGTCGGCGCGCGGCGTGACCGCTGACGCGCCGGTGCAATGCGACCCAGGCAATGCGGCAGCTGGGGTGGGTCTGCCGACACGGCCGACCCGAAGCACCGCCAATGGCTACAAATTCCTCTTATCCTAGATTCGCCTGACCGAACCGCCCCTTCCGACGAACCGGCATACAAAATATTGTGAGCGTGTGACATTTCCGCCAAGGCTCGACGGCGAGGCCGCTCTGTCCAACGGCCGCCCGACGAGGTTGGCTGCCGAGGGGCGGATGCCGGAAATGTTGGCCGAGGCACGGATGCGAGAGATTTACGACCTGCATGCTGGCCCGTTGCTTCGTTACCTGATGGGCTTCACCTACGGGAGTCGGCAAGCGGCGGAAGACCTCATGCAGGAAACCCTCGTGCGCGCCTGGCGCAATCTCGAGACGCTCAACACCGATCCCGCCATCCTCCGTCCTTGGCTGTTCACCGTCGCGCGGCGGATCGCTGTAGACGCCGTACGCGCACGACGTGCGCGGCCGAGCTACACGGATGACGAGGACGTCAACGATCTCCCCGCCAGCGAGGACACGATCGAGAAGATGCTGACGGCCGAGACGGTGCGCGGCGCCCTACCGCAGCTCACGCCCGAGCATCAGCGCGTCATCATTGAGATCTACTACCACGGCCGTACGGCTGGCGAGACCGCACGGCTGCTGGGCATCCCCGAAGGTACGGTGAAGTCACGGGCATATCATGCGTTGCGAGCGTTGCGAACGGCAATCGGCGCGATCAGTGGCTCCGGACCGTGAACAGGTCGACCGTCGGATGCGACGGCTTGGCGTACCCTGCGAACAAACAGCGACGGCCGTCGGAGGGCAGGAGGTGACCGGACATGTTGCATGACGTGGACGGACATGTCCGCGAGTCGCTCGGGCTCTACCTCATGGGTGCGCTGCTTGAAGAACAGTGTTTGGAGATTGAGGCGCATCTCGATCACTGCGAGCCGTGCCGACGCGAGGCACGTGAGCTGCGGGAGGTGACTTTCGCGCTCGCTCTCATTTCAGCCGAGGAAGCCGAGATCCTCACGGCGCCCGCCGTCAACGACGGCTGGCGACGCGGCAAGAGGACCTTCATGCCTTCGCGGACGTCGCGTTCGCGTCCGGCATCCGGAGCGCGTCCCGCAAGGGAGCGGCCTATAAGCGCCAGGGCTGAACGCCGGCGGCTAACTTTGCGATCAGCCATGGCCCATGCTCGCATGTTCGCCGCGGCAGCGCTCGTTGCCTTGGTCCTGGGATTTACGGCTGGGCTGGTGTTGAAGAGCGCGGACGCGGGGGCGCCGACCGCTACGGCGGCCGCGTTTGGCGACGATCAGGCGACCGGCGCATCGCTGTCCGTAAGTGCGCTCGGCGGCGATGACAAGGTCTCCGTCGGCGCCACGGTTGACGGGTTGACGCCCGGGCAGACCTATCGTCTGTTCTTGGTGACCTCAGATGGGAAGGCCCACCTGGTCCAGCAATGGGTCAACTCGGATGGCCCGCATACCGTCGCTCCGACAGAGATCGGTGTACCCATCAGTACGCTGGCCTACTTCACCGTCGTAGATGCCGGGGGCCAGCCGGTCATGTTGGCCTGGGTCAAGCCCAGGCCAACAGCCAGCCGCTGACCGAGCGACGGTCCGTTTCGCAGGCCGACACGTCGAACCTATCGTTATTCGAAGCGGATCTCGTCAATCACAACGGTGCTCCGGCCGCCCCACCAGAAGCTGAGCTGCAGGTCCTGTGGCGCGGCGCGGTTGATGCCGTTCGTGGCCATTGGGATGCGGATGTCCTTGTACGACGTGGTGATGACTGGATGGGCGCCTCCATCGAGGACGAAATCACCGAAGAACCGCTGTTCGCCGCCGAATTTGAGCTTGAACTGGCGCTGTTCGCCGCCATTGGCGCCGGCAATTCGCAACACCAGGTACGTGTAGGCGGAGACGTCGGCCAACACGTCCGTGCCGAACCAGCCATCGTCGTCGTAGACCAACGTCAGCCCACCGGCGCCCTCAACGCCGCCGCCGTTGACAAACACTTCTGCGCCGGTCCACTGACCAAGGTCGTTCACGTGTTGACCCCACGACGGGCTTCCGTCGAAGTTGTCTATTACGAGCGGCACTTGGGTTGACAGCGGCGTGCTCGTGGACGGGTTGGGCGCGACCGAGGACGCAGCCGTTGTCGGTATTGGGCCGATCGATTGTGCCGGAACGGACGTCGTCTGGCTGCCAGCTGGCGACGGGCTGTCGGTTGCCGGCGACGTCGACAAGGAGCTGGTTCCAAGATCCGGCGGCAGTCCGATTCCCGGGTCGTTCTCATTCGGTTGCGTCACCTCGAAGGAGCCGGTCCCTCCCGATGGGGCCATCCGAGCGCCGAGGCCTGCGAAGAGAACAACGACCGCGGCAAATGCCAGCAACGTGATTAGCCTCATCCGGCGGGGACCCGGTTGAGGTAGGGCAGAAACCTGATCTTGCCAACGCGCGCCGCGCGGGGAACGCGCCCGACGCCCGCCCAGGTACCAGTCGTCGTCTCGATCACCGTCGTTTCTCCGCATGCTGCTCCACCGCCGCCATGCCACGGCACTCCAGATGAAACCGAAGCATCCGCGCTCCCGAGGACGCCCGTATCGAGACGTCAAGCAGGTTTACGTACGGCCGCGACACATGGATTACTCGATGGCACGTCGATGAGGTAACAGTTTGATCGTTCGCCGATAGGACGAGCCAACCAGGCCATCGACCAGCCGCTACCGATCGGTAACGGGTCCAGCGCTTACTCAAAACGGATCTCGTCGATGACGACGGTGCTCGTCCCACCCCACCAGAAGCTCAGCCTGAGGGCCCCTGGGTTTCTGGTGTTGATGCCGTTAATCGCCATTGGGATGCGGATGTCGCGGTACGCCGTGGTGATGACTGGCTGCCGGCCGCCGTCCAGCCTGAAGTCCGCGAGTAGTCTGTCCACTCCGCCCAACCCCAGCTTCATATCGTGCTCTTCACCACCCGTTACTCCCCTTACCCGAAGCACCACGTAGTGGTACGCGGAGACGTCGGTCTCGACCTCGGAACCGAAATAGCCGGTGTTTCGGTAGACCAACGTCAACCTGTCGGCACAAACAACGCCATCGCCGTTGCCGCCGCCGTTGTCAAAGGCGTCGGCTCCGGTCCACTCGCCAAGGTCGTTCAGCGATCGACGCCACTGGGCGCTGTCATCAAAGTTGTCAAGTACGAGTGGTCTGTGCTCACTCGGCTGCTGACCAGGCGTACCCGTGGCCAGAGGTAGGGCGTCTGAGAGCGACGGCTCCGGTGAGGCCGCGGCACTGGGATCACGGACGCTGACTGTGGGGACGGGCGGGGTGAGGGGTGGAGCGCTTGGCGGCGTTGTGATGGCCCGCCCTCGATCGCTGCCGCTCCTGTCTCCCCCGGGGGGAGCGCCGATAGTCATGCCCAGCTCCAACCCGACCGCAACCGCCACCGCCGCGACGGCGATCGTTAATATCAGTCGGACGACCCCTGAGCGACCGATCGACAACGACGCTACCTGCGTCCAGCGCTGTAATTCGGGAGCCTCTGGAGGACCCCGACGCGACGTCGCCCGGCGACGGCCGACATAGCCACGGTTCTGGCCTTGAATCCTTGCTTTGCCCACGGGCTGATTCCGCTCAGATCGATGCTTGCGACATTTTCGATGTGAGCTGCACCTCCATCTCTAGTGCGCGGCGTAGCCGCCCATAGACACTCGATAACGCTAATGTCCTTCAGAGATAGCGAGGTCGAGATCGTGTCGGGTGCCTATGACGCGGACGGGCACGTGAAACTGTCGCTGGGTTTGTATGTCATGCGTGTGCTACCTGACGACCTCGCCACTGAAGTCGAGGCACACCTCGAGTGCTGTGAGTGGTGCCGCGAGGAATCGCAATCGTTGCAACAGGTGATTGTGTGGCTCGCCTCGGCGCGTTGCGATGGCGATGCGTCTGATTCCTTGTGGAAACCGTAGGTGCTTCCGCCGGGACCGAGCGGCGCGCCCGCCCGGTCCCGTTGTTGCTGACTAACGACAGGGCTCGAAGACAGAGTCATCGAGGCTGTCGGAGAACCTCACGCCGTTGTAGTTGTCGGCATTGTCGGCGGCGCAGAAGCTCGTCGACGAGCCGTACTCGGCGTTGAACACGGGCTTTCCGGCCTGAACAAACTGCCGGTAGCCCCCGCACTCGTTAAATTGATGGCATTCCTCATTAAGAGCCATATCGAAATATGGCTCCAGAGTGGTGATCTGGGCAACGTCATTCTTCATGACGGCGCTCATCCCGCGAGTGTGCGCGCCGTTGGCCAGGAAGATGTTGTAGTAGGCCTGGTGGCTGGCCGTCAGTGGGAACCCGGTGTTGTTGTTGTCATAGCCGTCCATGTTGTCGAACTCGACTGCGTCAAACCCCTTGTTCTTGCACATGTCGAGCCGCGCGTTCATTATCGCAGCGAGCGCACTATTGGCCTGCTGAACGTTGCGGACATCAAGCCAACGCTCGCCAGGCCAGTCGTCGAGGTTCCTGCCCAACACCACCGCCGGGAACTGGCCGGCATCAGGCCGCCATTCCTCGTACGTGCCGACGCTGATGTAGCACACGACCTTCTTGCCTGCGCTGTGCAGCGCTGCGACGTCCGCGGCGGTGGCGTCAAAGCCATCAATGTCATACATCTGCACATTGCGGTAGGGCGGGCTGGGCACGACGGACAGCACCCAGTTCCAGCTGAGACGCAGCGGAGGATGCCAGCAACTAGGGCATGGTACGGTTGCGGACTGCCCGCCGGATGCGGCTGTGGTCGCGGTGACGCTGACCGACGGCGCGGACCGGTTACCGGCCGCATCCCGGGCCTTCACCGTGAACGAGGACGGTGTCGACGCCGACAAGCCGGCGATCGACGCTGAGGTCGTGGTCGCGCTTGCCACGGGCGACGTGCCGGAGCCTTGGAACACTTCATAGCCTGTCACGCCGACGTTATCCGTCGACGCCGACCACGACAGCGATACCGACGATGACGTCGTACCGGTTACCCGAACATTAGTCGGCGCCGACGGCGCGACCGTATCCGCAGACTGACTGCTCCCGCTGCTGGTCGGCGTCGCTGTCGTGGGGGTGACAACTGGGGGGGCCGTCGGACTGGGGGCTGCGGTGATCGGAGGCTGGGAACCACCCGTACTCACGACGATCGCCGCGTAATCGATGTCGGCGGCGTCGCGGCTGTTGTTGGCGACCAACCGCAACCACATGGCGCGTGTTGGCGAGACGTAGCCGGCAAGCGTTCCGGTAACGTTGAACGTCAACAGTTTCCAGGCACCCCAGTCCGGCGCGGAAGCATTGGTGCCGACAGTCGCCCAACCGCCTGCCGACCAGTCGTATAGCTGGAATGTCCAGGTTTGAGTCTGCGTGGCCGGGCCGCGGTAATTCACCTGCACCTGAGCGCCGCTGATCGAGGCCACCGGCATACGATCTGGAACGGTGTATGTGGGATAGCCGGAGTACCTGCCTTTGAATTCGACGTATCTATTCCACCCGTCGGTGGTCCCAGAAAGGTCTTTGACCGCCAGATTCGACACCGGCTGATCGCGCCCGGTCGACCCAGACTTAGTTGTGATCTTGTTAGGAGTCAGCGTCGTCGTATCGGCTCTAGCCGCGAGCGGGTTTGCCAGCGCGACTCCGCCCACGGCCAACGCAACAACACCCGCGACCAACAACGTCTTCCCTCGCCGGCTAGCCATGAACAACTCCTATCTTGGTTGACCGTTGCTTGATCGGCGTCGCGGCAGCGTCAAGGGCGCTCACAGCGGCGGCAATGTCGGTGGTACTCGCATCCGGTTCGAGCGTCGGCCGCGCAAACCTCAATCGGCCAACGAGTACGTGCGTCAACCGGGCATCGTTCACCGGATTCACGAGGAAGTGGTGTGTCGCGGATTGCATCGAGAGATCCATTGTGGACATGACGCGGATGGGGAACTTTGCCTCGCCGATCTTGAACCTTGGGCCGACGGCCGCCGTACCGATGAATAGGTGTATCCGTGCTCGGCGGAGGGCGAATGCGATCGCCGCGATTGGCGAGCCGCACGTTAGCGGCGGCATGTGTCGGCATGGCTCTCGACAGAACCGCCGGCCGTCCCCCTGCCACGGGGACGGCCGGCGCGGGTTCTTTCGGGTTTACGGCAACTGGAACAACTCGGTGAGGGCTGCGCCCCGCCCGGGTTGGGTCTCGTCGAAACCGCGGGCGTTGCACTGGAGGCCGCCGTTGATGCATTGCTTGACCAGAGCGGCGAGGGTGGCCGGATCCCAGGCATCGTAGAAATCGTAGTGGAACGTGTAACTGGGCCCACTGGACAGGCGCACCTCGGAGGTGTCGGTTCCAGCTGGGAAGGCCATCTTGAACTCCAGCATCGGTAGCGCGATCGGGTGCGCCGCCGTGCACCGCCACTCCACCGGGTATGCCATGTGGCTTCGGTGGTCGGGACTGTCCAGGTGCTTGCCGTCCCAGCAGCTCGGGGCCTGGAAACGGACATTCAGCGCAGCGCCGGGGATGCACGGCGGGAAGGTGGCATTGAATGCGCTGTTGCCGCATTCCCAACCTTCCTCGGACTCGTCCATAAACTGTTTCGCATTGTTCTGCGGGCTGCCAACGACAAAGCGCAGGCCCGGCGGAAATGGGCGAACGGTGGGATAGTCGATGATGCCGGACTTGTAGTAGATCACTTGCGGACCGACAGGCATGACGGCCTCAGCGCCTTTGTACATCGTGGGCATCCAGTAGCCGGACTTGTCGCCCGGGACCTTGCAGGACGTACTTCCCGCCTGGAGTGACGCTAGTGTCGAGTTGGCGTCGGTGGTGGTGTTGCCCATGAAGGTGTGCATGTGTGATGCGCCGGGCTGCCCGAGGAAGACGATGGGGTCGTCCGGTAGGTTTCGAGTGACCGAGCAGTTTGCCTGGAACTCGTGGAAGCCGGTCTTGGTCGGATCTCCCTGTGCCGGGGCCCCGGTTACCTGCGGTTCGGCCAGGACCCATCCGACACCGTCGTCGGGCGCTTGAACGCCCCAGACGTCGAAGCTCCACAGCGAGTAGCCGTACCCGGTCGCGCGGGCAGTGCCGTACATGCGGATGTAGCGACCGGTGGCGTTGACGTTGATGTTCTGGCTGCCGCCGGTGCCAGTCGTGGTGGAGTAGATCGTGGTCCATGCCTTGGCGTCATCGGAGACCTGAATCTGGAACGCCTTGGCGTACGCACTCTCCCACTGCAGGACAACCTTGTGGATCCTCGCGGTCCGAGACAGGTCGATCTGAACCCATTGCGGATCGGCCCTTTGCGGATCGCTGAAGTTGCTGGACCAGCGCGTTGCCGGGTTGTTGTCGTCGACGGCGTTCGCTGTGGTGCCCTTGTTCTGGATGGAGGACGCCTCAGCGAACCGGTCAGTGGAGAGCAGTACGTCGGGGCCGGCGGGGATCGTCGAGACCGTGCCACCACCGGAGCTTGGCGCACCGCCGGACTGTCCCCCGCTAGGCGCGTCTGTCGACCCGGGTGCTGGGACAACGCCGCTGTCCTGTCCGGCAAAGACCTGGAACTCATACAACGAGTATCCGTAGCCGGTGCCGCGGGCAGTTCCGTACATGCGGATGTATCGCCCGGAGGCAGTGACGTTGAGAGTCTGCGTGCCGCCGGCGCCGGTCGTGGTCGCGTAGATGTCGGTCCACGTGGCCGAGTCGTCGGAAACCTGGATCTGGAATGCCTTGCCGTATGCGTGCTCCCACTCGAGAACGACCCGGTTGAACGTGGTCGTCGTACCCAGGTCGACCTGCAGCCACTGCGGGTCGCTGAACTGACTGGACCAACGAGTGCCCGACTCACCGTCGACGGCGGCGGACGCGGGGAAGGCTCGGCCCTCCACCGACGATGCCGTGACGGCCTTGCCTTGGGACAGCGGTGCCTCCTCGGCGCTCGCCGGCAGCATCGCGACAACTCCCAGCCCGCTAGCGACGACCGCTATCGCAGTTGGTATGACGATTTTCCATCGCAGGCGAACGCCTATTTTCCGCCGACGACCATGCATCATTCTGACTCCTCAGTTCAGACCCATGACAGCCGATCTGTGGTGAGGGACCTGCGGCTCATGGGTAATTGACAATGTTGAACGCGACGGTCGCGGTGCCTTCAGCAGCGCCGCCCGTGTTGTTGATGACGTGTGCGACTTTCCCTCGTACTGGGCGTTCCATCGACGGCGGCTGATGCCGAATTAGCTGAGTTCCCGGATGAAGAGGCGATGACCGGGCGGCCCTGCGAGAATGCGGTCATTCCCGCAGCCGCCGACGAAACCACGAAGGCTACGGCGAAGGCGGCGACAAGTACGAGCGCAGCCTCCGCGAAAACCACCAGCCGGGCTCGCCACCGGCCTCGCGTCTTCGATTGAGGAATGAGACCCATACCGGCTCCCGTGGCCCAGCCGCTGCTGTTGAGGCACCGCGAACGACGATCTCAAATCAGTCAAGTCGCGAACCAGAGCCTTAAGGCCCAGTTGGCAAAGGTTCCGTTCGCGACACGACCCGAACGCGCCAGAGCTCCATAACTCGCGGCGCGCGGACGCTGTGCGATGAACCTCATCGCGGTTGGAGAATCAGCCGGAAGAGCGACACGGACGCTGTGAGGCTTCTAGCGGTTGGCCTGCGGCGGCGGCCCTCGCTGAAGGGTTGACATCGCTGGTAACGGACCGGACCCCGTCCGGCACCGCAGGATCCGGCCGTGTCGGCTCAGCCCGCGGCTGCCCGAATACCATAGCCAGCACCGCGATCACCAACGCGGACGCGACGACGAGGGCAAGCAGTGGTCCACGGCGGATCGCCCTTGGCGGTCGGCGACGGTCAGTCATTGGCACTGAACCACACCAACGTGTCGCACGCATCGGAACCGGGCCCGCCGCTCATGTGATAGCCACTCTATCCAAATCAGGCGCCGGACCCACGTCGTTGTAGAGGGCGAGCTCGAGTGGACCAGCGGCCAGCGAAGCGGCCACCGACGCGGCGACCCGAGAAAGCCAACCTTGTCCGAACGCAACCTCGTGAGCCGCGCGCAATAACTCCGGCGGATCAAATTCCCAGTGAAGCACGTAGCCATGTGCGCCGCCGACATCGATCATCATGGAAGGTCGCCGACGGCGCCGTAGACCGGGCGCCGACCAAAAAACCGACGCCTCGAAATCTCCTCACGGGTCATTCTGAGGTAGCTCAATGGCTCGTGGCCGCGCGTGGCGTTGGACACCATACGACCTCCCGTCCACCAGAGATCACCGAGGTCAATGATTACGCGGGCGTCGTGTCAACGGTTCATCTCACGGCCCGCTCGATGTTCACCTGCGTGTCGGGTCCTCGGGGCAGCAGGCGGTCGGCGCCGTCCGGTCCCCAGGTTTCTTGACGTGGCGACCGGCACTGTCGTCGCAGGGTCGGCCGCGCCGGCCCTACGGCGGAGGCCGGCATCCGCCCCACGATGGGTTGATTGACTAGCCCTGATGTACGGAGCGGCTACGACGAACGTAGGAACTCCGTAGACTTAGCTTTCGGTCCAACAGGTCATGATGACGGACGCGACCGTGATGCCTACCGCCTCTCGGGAGAGTCGCCTCGGGCCCAGTTGTTCTGGAAGCCCGCTAACGTCAACCAAGAGAACGCTTGCATGCATCCGGGCGAGAATGGAGCCAGTGCGCGTGGCGAAGGCCTCGTTCCCTAGCCCAGGCAATTCCCGTCCACCCGCCATACCGGCGCGGCGCGTCGCGTAGTCGGCCGATGCCTGCGTGGGGTCAGATAGCTCCTCGACCGAAAGCACCAACGTACCGCCAACGTATCGGTAATGGCACGCGTAGACATGGTCGGACCAGGTGTGATCCGGGGGTCCGGTCGGCGCGATGCCGAGCGCCACGGAGATCTCCGACGCCGCGTCGTCGGAGCAGATCATCACGGAATTTGCGGGAGGCTCGTCGGGCACGCCGTGGTCCTTCGCTGCGACCATCTGGTGTGCGCCGCACCCGGCCGGCACAGTGAACGTCGCCGCCAGAGTCGCGACGGCAAAGGCCCGTGCGGGACGTATCTTTGGCATCGACGCTCCTGTTTGGACAGTCTTCCAACCGGCTACGGCGCGGTCACAGCACTCCCGGCAAAGGACTTCGATGTCGCGTTGCACGGGATATCACCGAGGCCGTTTGTCGGCCCCACAGCGAGCGCCACGGCCTACCCAACCATGCCTACGACGGTAGCCAAACTGACGCTGCTGGACCTGAGCCTAAAGTCCCATGGCGCGCTTCCTCAGCTCGCGATCAGCCTGCGAAGGACCGATTCGATCGCGATGAAGGACCGTCTGCGACACGCAGCGGTACGGACACAACGACGCGTGGGGCGCCGTCCGGTCCGGAGTCAACGCTAAGAGATCCATTGATAGACTTCGCCCTTTCGACCATGCCGCCGATGCCGAAGTGCCCGCTCTTGAGGTGGGCCGATGCCGTCGTCGATCACAACGAGGCGATTTAGGTCACGCGATTCGACCGTGACCCGACCGGCCGTGACGTGGCGCTCCACGTTCACCAAGGCTTCGTGAAGAAGGCGTGTCAACTCGTAACTGACTGCGATCGGCGGATCGACCGCGTCAAGATCAAGCTGGCCCGGTGTCCCGACGAGGTCGACCACGCCCGGCAGATGTGGATCACGGTTTCTGGCAGTCCCCGGTTCGGGTTGTCCAGACGAAGACCGGCGACCAGCTGGCGAGCCTCCCTGGCCGCCACCTCTGCCCCGCGAAATGCCGTGCCAGCGAGCTGTTCGGCAGGGTCGGGGTGGCGCCGAGTTGAGCCGGGCAGGGTCGAGAGCGGCGAATGTAATGCCGCGCAGCGCACTGGCGAGTGAGTCATGCAGCTCGCGCGCCAGGCGGACCCGCTCTGTGGAAGCAGCCGACCCCTGCGCCGCGGCTACCCACGCGACGGCCATGCCAACGTAACCGGCCAATGCCGACCGGGCGGCAACAACGCCGACGCCCGCCAGACCAACCGTCATCGGAAACCCCAGGACGAACACAGCGACCTCAGACGCCGGTTGGGTCGCATCCACCAGGCGGGCTGCGACGCCGAACCCGAGAATGGACTGCGCCGCCCATACCGGCAGTGCCCGCAGGCCCAACATCGCTCCGGCCCGCGCAGCGGAACCGGTCGCATAGCTGAAGTAAGCGATCCCCGGGCCGCTTATCAGGCGGGCGCCAACCACGCTGAAACAGCCCCACTGCGACGATCGCGACCGGCCAGCGCACGACGCCGGGCCAGGTGTTGCGTCGGAAGGTCTGTCCCCGTTGCGGCGCGACGAACGCAGGCACGGCGATCGCCGCAGCGCCGATGAAAGCCGCGAGCAGCACGACGCGCCACTGTTGACCCGACCACACGCCCTTATCCGGCCGTTGGTGACGGCCATAGACGATCTCTGGTTCGCCGCCTTGACTCACGCTTGAGCACCTTACGGGCCCATCCATGCTGACGAGAGCACATACGTGATCGGCGTGCGAATGGTTCATGCGGGACCGTGCTGGTTGCGGTGTCCTGCCTCGTCCGTCGGTGTCCGATACTCGGTGACTGTCCACGGCCTGCGCCCCAACGCGGAAGGCACTTCTGCCCGACGGACATGACGAAGGCGGTCGCCGACCGTGAACGAGGAAGGCGTGAGGCTCGTTGGTCTGAGCAAAGGCATTGGCGTGCGGTCTGGGGAGAGGGCAATGGCATCAGGCACGATCATCCAATTCAACGCGGCTAAGGGCTACGGGTTCATCGAACCGGACAATGGTGGGGAGGACGTGTTCGTCCACCTTAACGATCTCAACGACGACCCGGTCCTCGCCCGTCCAGGCACTCGACTTGAGTTCAACGTGCTGCGCAGCGGACGTGGCCTGAAGGCGTCTGACATCACTATCCTCGGCCCGGTCAGTAAAATGCCGGTTGCCGCCGCGCCAGTCGCCTCGACGACGACCGAGGATTCTCTTGTCGATGTGCTGTCCCGGTCTGACTACGCCCGGGAGATCACTGACGTGCTCATCACCGTGCTGCCTCACATCAAGGCTTCCGAGATTATCGAAGTCCGCCAGCGCCTCTGTGCGGCTGCCGACCATCGCGGTTGGCTGGACGACTGAGCCCCCTCGTCCAAGGCGCCCGGGGCAGGTGTCGAGGTCGCGCGGAAAGCGTAGCCGCCACTCCGTGAATCACGGATTCTCAATAGTTGAATATATGGTGCCTTGTTGGTATGGATCTGGCGCCGGGGCGCATAGGCCACTTGAGACATTATCTCCGGCCGTCACGGTAAGCCGCTTAACCCAACTGTCGATAGCGTCAAGCATCCGCCCGGCGTTCGGTCCAATCCGTGCCTGCAACAGATCATCGCGTCCACATTGGCTCCACGGTGGCTTCATGTGCACGAAGGCATTCGTCGGGTGGGTGAGCTACGAGCATCAGCATCGGCGCTTGCCACCCGCGTACTCGCGTTCTCACCAACGCACAACGCCCGAGATAGAACCGGTGATGTGATCTACAGATCCACGCCCGAGCCGATCGCTGCACCTTCGTTTATCAATCCTCGAGCCATCGCCGCTCTCGCGCGTACTTGGCGAGGGCCCTTCGGATATCGGCGATTTGGCCGCCGGTCAACCCGGGCGCGACGCTGATGAGTATGTCCGTCACCTCGCCGGTGAACTCGGCCAAGGAAACGACGTCACAGAGGTCGGAGTCCTCACTGGCTGACGATGTGACGGACCGATTGGTCTCGCGCACCAGCCGGGCTGTGAGGGCCTTGTATCCCTGCTCGCTCTCGAATGCCTCGAACTCGACGATCGAGCCTGGATGGATCAACTGAACATCCCCCAACACAGCGCTGGCATGAAGGAACACATCGTCGCCACCGCTATCAGGCGCAATGAAGCCGAAGCCCTTGTTTGTATCGAAACGAATGATGCGACCTAACTGCATTCCCATGAACAACAATCTCCAGCCAACCGGATCGCCCGAGCCGAGCCACCAACCATCAACACCTTGCCGCATAGTGTACTAGCCCTTTGATTCGGTACCAGAGCGCGCCCTAGCCTCGGCCTAGCGGTAACCCCGGCCGTTAGTTTGATCTTCAGTCCCGGTGGTTCCGGCGGTCGGAGCACGACGACACACCGACACTGCGCCGGCCACTCCTGTGTCCCTGTTCATGCTGCGGTTCGTTCGTTGTCCCCTCCCTCACGGCCACCGATGTGCGACGCGTAATGGGCTCATCGCGCCGTCCGACGGTGCCGGGGGACGTGTAGAAGCCCGTGGCGCAGTGTCTTCGGTTCGGCCGAGGCGCGTGACGGGCCACGACCGCGGCGAACACATCGAGCACCAAGCCCGTAACCGCGAACACCGCCGACCGTCCACGAACGCAGCAGCCCGCTCCGGCGACGCCTATGCCCCGCCAGTTCAGCTTGCCCGGGTCCGCCCTTGCGCGGCAGAACAAAGTGCGGCGCCATGCAATGCCGTCAGTACCCACCACGCGGACCGATCAGATGCCCACCGATCCAAGAGCTCGGCTGGTTGGACAGCTCTGCCTGTAGGGGTCATCGCAACACCGTTGCTCGATATGGGTTGCAGAGTAGTGCGTTGAGGGCCTCGGCCGGTGTCCTCCAGCCGAGCGTCATGCGGGGTCGGCCGTTGAGTTCCACACTGACTCGGTCGACGTCCTCGGCGCCGTGCACGGACGGGTCGGTGCCCTTCGGGAAGTAATGGTGGAGCAGGTGGTTGGTGGCTAGTTCCCGCGAACCGTCATTAGTCTTTGAACGTCATGCGAGGGGAGTCCCAATCGAACTGAAGCGGACAGACATGACAGAGCCGGAACAAGCCGCCCCGAGTTCCGTGCGGACTATGTTGCGCCCTCGCCCGTGGCGCCGGACGTTAGGCGCTATCGGGCTGACGCTCGCCTTGGGCATTCCGGTATTAGTCGTCGCTGGCGATCAAGGTGTTCTTGCGGGCACGGCCCCGGCGGTCGGAGCTGTGCCGGCGGTGCCGAAGGGCGTGGTGTCGTTACTTGTCGACGGGGCTAAGTCATGTTCGGTGCTGACGGTGCCGCGCCTAGCCGCGCAGGCGATGGCAGCGCCTGGACTGGATATGGAGGTGCCGATCGGACTCGCCGGGATCAATGCGGTCAGCGATGCGGTGTGGAAGGTGTGGGCACCGTGGGAGGGCCCTCCGGAGTCGGGTGCGGGGACGAGCATCCAGGGTCTGGCCCGCCTGACGTGCGACCTCGTCGGGTATCTCCACGCCGCCGCTATGCCCGGTGATCCATGGCGATTGGCGGTGGCTGCCTCCCAGACCGGCCTGCAGGCGGTCGTCCGCGCTCGCGGCGTGCCGATGGTGGCGCGAGCCTATGTGGATCGCGTTGCGACCTACGCGGCCGCGTATGCCCAGCAGACAGACCTTGCCGCACCCGTGGTGGTCGTTCGGACCTACCCGCAGGTCGGTCCTCCCCCGCGCAACACGACTGGTTTTGACAGCGTCTCGATCGGACGGGTCGTCGGCAAGGACGGGAAGTGTCTCCACGTGGATTCGAACCGGAATGCCTACCGTGCGCCGGTGCAGATCTCCCGTTGCGATGGGTCGGCCGGCCAAACGTGGACGTGGAGCACCGACGGTACGATGCGCGTGCTGGGCTACTGCCTGAGCTCGGTCGGTCACGCTCTACAGAACGGCAGTTGGTTGCAACTGGATAGGTGCGCCGGGGCGCCCGACCAAGTGTGGAATTCGAGCTACACCCACGCCCTATATAACACCGACTCGTCACTCTGCTTGGACGTACCGGGCGGCAACACTACCGACGGCACCCAATTGCGGATATGGGTCTGCAACCGCAGCGGCGCACAGAGCTGGTCCCTGGCCCCGGGCGCGATCACCGAGAATGTCCATAGCCGGATCACTAGTGGCGCCTGCCTGGAAGTCGGCGGACAAAACAGCGCCGGCGGTCAGGTCGTGCGGCTCGGCACATGCAGCGGGCGCTCGAATCAGCAGTGGACGATCGGCGTCGACGGGAAGCTACGATCCGGCGGGCTTTGTCTCGAAGTGATCGGGCAAACCGAGACCTCCGCTGGTGCTCCGGGCACCGCCGTCGATGTCAACACGTGCGTAGGAACTCGAAGCCAGACCTGGGCCCCTCAGCCCGACGGGTCGCTGCAGAATCCGGTTTCCCACCTGTGTTTGACCGCCCCCCTTGCCGGAGCGACATTGCAAATCGAGAAATGTGTCGATGGGATCTACCGGCAGCAGTGGACGTTGCCGGTGCGGGAGTGACGGTGAGATGCACGCGGCGACAGGACTGAAGACTTGCCGAGTGTGGTTCGCTCGGCTGCGAAGGCCGCCGCTCCGTCTTCGACGCGGGACGGCGCCTGCCAGTCGTTCATGAGTCGGCGGCGCAATTTGCTGATCCACCTGCGGCCTCGCTTCAGCCATGGCCCGCTATGCCTGAGCGTGTCCGCGCGTAGGCTTCAACTGAAGGGCTCCGTACGACCTCGCTGCGACAGGCGCAGCGTGAAGAGGTACCTGGCCGTGCATCATCTTGATGCCGCGCACTGACACATGAGGTCGTACCAGGACCGACATATGACTTGCCCGGCTGGTCGCTTTTGGGGAGGATCCCCGAAAATCCATATTGGACCGAAGCGTAGGAGACGACACCGAGCCGTCCTCGACGATCGGATCCGATGCTGAACGGCTCCACGTCTTCGGGCCAAGGTAGTGGCCAACCAGGTACGCTGAGCTTTCATACAGCGACATTTCGATCCCGCTACAAGCGGCCGTCCCGTACCACGGCGATCTCGATCGTGGCATCGTCGGCTCGAGACTCGAAAGCAGCGATCGGCTCACGCCGCACGGCCCGCGAGGACGAGGCATCGTCTACCGCCATGGTCGAGCGAGGCGACGGAACCCGACGAGGCAGCGTGCTGGTTGCACGCAGTTCACGACCCAATGATGCCTGCGCCATCCCCGGTGGTCGGTCGTTTGGTGGCGGGTGTTCCTCCGGCGGCCCGACCGGGAGCCGGTCGGCGTTGGCGTTGCGTAAAGAGGGAAACTTGCCGCGCACGCGGAACATGAGCACGCCGGCCACCACGAGAATGAAACCAACCACGATGACGACAGCGCTCGCCGACCCGCCCCGGTCGCTGGCTTGTCGGGAGGCAGCCGCCGACGCGCTCTCAGTGGCGAACGCCACTGCCCTTGCCGGGTTGATGAGGCCCCAGCCAAAGGTCGGATCTGGCACCGGGCTGTTGCCGGTGGGATTCGAACTTTGTTCGATCCGTCGGACCACGTCGCTGGATGACATGCGGCTGTTCATCGAGCGAACCAATGCCGCGACTCCGGCGACAAAACCCACAGCGTACTGAGTACCTGTGCCGCGGAAGCTCCAGCCTCCGGCGATATCGACACTTGTGACGTCGACGCCCGGGGCGGTGACATCGACGCTGCCGGGCGGATAGATATAGTCGAGAGTGCCTTGCACGCCAATGGCACCCACCCGTACAACCTGATTCGGAAGGCTAACGGCTTTGTCTCTGAGCGCTCCAAGAACTACTACCACATCATGGTTGGCCGCATTCGTGACCGCCTGCTGCACCCGAGGTTGACTTATGTCTACAAAGGATCCAAGAGCGATGACGGTCGCACCGGCTGCCACCGCCAAGTCAAGTGCGGCCGCCTGGTCCGCCACTTTCGCTGATGGGACGTCGGTCACAATCCGAAACGGCACGATCGTGGCCCCGGGCGCGATGCCCACGAACGCACCGTCGCCTTGACCGGCAATGAGTCCCGCCATCGCCGTTCCGGAGCCCAGACAATCGATGCTCCCTTTACCTGAGCCGTGCACGACATCCGCGCCCTCGCCGACGCTCCCGGCCAGTTGCGGCACGTTCGCGGCCACGCCGGAGTCGATGACGGCCACGGTCACCCCGTCGCCGCGAGTGTGGCTCCAAGCCTGTTGCGGAGCAAGCCGCAACTGCGCCCATGGGTCCGGGTTCGCTTGGGGCGGGCGCGCACACTGTTCCGGCGCCGACATCGACGGCGTCGGCATGGCCGCCGCCGTCGGCTCGGAGGACGCAACGGGAGAGGACGGCAAGACAGGCCCGCCGGGGCGATCCGTTGGCAGCTCCCCATAGACCACACCATCACCGACGGCATCCCAGGGAAGTACGAGAAACCAGCCCTCATGCAGCGTGTACGCATCCGTGAGCATGCCAGCATCGGGCTGTGTCCGACCGACGTTAAGATCGAGAATCTCATTCGCACGGGCCGAATTGCCGAGAAAGCGTTCCGCTATCTCCGCCAGGTTCTCGGGCTGGCCGGCGTAGGAATCCGCGACCTGGTAGTACTTCATGAGAGGGGCTGGGCTGCGCCGGGCCTCGGCTGGCGCGGCAATACCCGTGCTAGCGAGCAATATCAGTAAGGCAGTGACGGCCACAGCCGCGACCCTGGACCACATCGCTCGGTTGGCAGGCACCCGGCCTCCTCGCCGTCATCGACTTTACCCCGCAAGACGTAGACGGTCTGATGCTCATGTGCGTTCACGGCGTCCCAGTTGGCGTGACAACGCGGCGCGCTGGCACGTTCCGTGAATTCTGAGGGCCGCCATCGCGCGTGTCAGCCAGCCGTTGACAGGTGGCGATGTGACGGGCGCAGGTCTCAGTCCTTTGTGGAGCTGCATTCTTGCCGAGCACCAGCCGCACGACCGTCGGATCTTGCCGCGGCGCCCGCTCCGCGCCGTCGCGCCGCTCGGGTCAGCGGTGAGACAACTGGCGGGCGACTTCTATGCGGGAGCGGGCATTGAGCTTGGTGAGGACGTGCGAGACGTGGGTCTCGACAGTGCGCCGGGAAAGAAATAGCTGGTTGGCGATGTCGGGGTTGGACTGCCCGTCTGCGACCAATAGAGCGATCCTTTGTTCGGTGGGGGTGAGGGATTCCCATCCGGTGGTGGGTCTGGTGCGGGGTCCGCGGCGGCCGCGGTGGATGTTGTGAGGTCGCATTCGGGCGTCGGCGCGGATGATGTCCCACGCGGCGTCGAGACCGCTATAGATGTCGATGGCGGCGAGGTAGTTGGTGCGCGCGGCGGCGGGATCGCCTTGTTCGGCGTAGAGCACGGCGGCGTTTTCCAGGGCTTGGGCTTGGAAGAGGGGATAGCCGATGCGGTGGAATGTGTCGGCGGCTTCGCGTATCTGGGTGGGGTCGCGTTCGAGCAGGCCTTGACAGTGCTGGGCCGCGGCGGTGGTCGCCGGCCGTGACTGCTTGTCGGCATCGGCGACGCACGCGGTGGTCGCGGCGGTGGCGGTGACCAGGTCACCGACGGCCAGGGCGAGGCGCACAACGTCGAGCAGCCACACCCAACTCTCGATGGTCAGCTGCGCAAACTGGCGGGTTCCGTCCGGGTCGAAGCTGGCCACCAGGCGGGTCAATGCCTGTTCGGGCCGGCCGTCCCGTTCGGCCGCCAACGCCCAGGCGGTCAACAGCAGCTCGGCGAATACCTGTTCGCTGGCGGTCGGCCTCAGGTCTTCGACGCCGTGCAGCTGTGCCTCCGCCGCCGCCCGGTCGTCGCGGTGGACGGCGATCAGGGCATGCGTCCCGCGCGCTAAAAGGCGCTGTTTGATGTCGAGTCGCAGGTCAAGGGCCGCTTGTAGTTCAGCCAGCGCCAGTTCCCACCGGCCCCGGTAGAGGCGAATTTGGGCAGCGAGCAATCGCAGTTTGGCCAAGCGGGGCCGCGTGCCGGCCTGCTCGGCCAATATCAGGGCCTGGCCGATGGCTTGCTCGGCGTCGTCGGGGCGTCCCATGTTTTCCAGACAGCTGGCGGCGTTGGTGAGCAGCAGGAGGCGCAGGTCGGTGGCCTGCGGCTCATCCCCGAGCACGGCCAACGCCCGATCGATGATCTCCGCACCGGCGACAACATCCCGGTTCTGGTGAAACTCCAGCACGGACTTCACATGCAACGCATACCCGACAGCCAGTCGGTCACCGGCGTGGTGCCCGTCGTTCTCGGCCCGCACCGCAGCGCCGCGCGCCGTGTCGTAGCGGCCGGCGCTCATCAGGCTCATCGCCTGCAGGGCGCGCAGCCGGGCGGTCCACACCGTGGGCACCTCAGACCGGGTCAGGGCCTGATCGGCCACCTCGACTACGTCGTCGTACCGGCCCATCCGCAACAGCGTGTAGCCAAGGGTCCATCCCGCCCGACCGGCCAGTACCGCATCGCGTGTGGCCGAAAGAAGGGGATAGGCCAACTGTTCGACTTGGTCATAGTCTCCGCGCATGAACGACGCCTCGGCCAGGGCGGCGTCCAGCCGGTCCCGCCGCGCCCCGCCGTTCACCCGGTCGCGGACCTGGCGCAGCAGATTCACGGCCAGCTGCGGGGCGCGGAGCGTCAACGCCGTCGCGGCGTCGGCCACCCAGTCGATCATCCAACCATCGACCGCGACCGGCTCGATCAGCAACTGCTGGGCCACCCGCTCCACGGACGCTCCGGCCTGAGCCAACCGCTGCGCGGCCTGTCGGTGCAGTGCGGCCCGCAGGCTGACCGGCATCCCCTCATACAGCGCCTGCCGGATCAGTGGATGCCGGAACATCAGCCGGTCCTCCGCCCCGGTGAGCACCCCGGCCGTTATCGCCTCGGCCACCACCGGCACCAGCTCGGTGGCCGGCTGACCGGTCACCACCGCCAAATCGGCCACCGAAAACGCCGGCCCCAACAACGCCGCCAACCGCAACACCGCCGTGGTGTCCTCCGCCAGGAATCCCAGCCGCCGTCCGATCGCCGCCGGCAACGAACCCGGCGACCCGCCCTCACCCACCAGTTCAGCCACACCGTTCTGCGTTCGAATGCGACCGTCGCGCACCAGCGCATCCACCAACTCCCGCACATAGAGCGGATTCCCCGCCGCCTGCCCCACCGCCGCCGCCAACCGACCACCCAACCGCCCACCCGGCCCGGCCACCAACCCATTCACCATCTCCGCCACCCGCTCCGGCGGCAACCCATCCAACTGGATCACCGTCGCCCCCCGCCCCACCAGATCGCGCCGCAGCGCATCCACCGCCGCCCGCTGCGGCACCGGCCGCCACGCCGCGATCAACAGCAACGGCATCTGCAGCGCCGCCGCACCAAGCCGCGACCACACCGACAGGCTCACCTCATCGGCCCACTGCGCGTCGTCGAGCACCAACACCACCGGCCCCGCCGCACACAACCGATCCACCAAGATCAGTATCTGCTCGGCCAACATCGCCGCCACATCACGCGGCGTCACCAAACCCGCCAACCCCTCCCCACGCAACACCACCGCCACCGGCGCCCGCGCGGCATCCACCGAATCCCGGCCCACCCCCAAGGCATCCAACACCGCCTGCAACGGCACCACCTGCAACTCCGACGCCGACCCCCAAAACACCTGGCACCCCAACCGCTCCGCCTCACCCAAACCCGCAGCGATCAACGCCGACTTCCCAATCCCCGGCTCACCCTCAACCCACACCACCCCACCCCCACCCGCCACCACTCGACCCACCAGAGCACGCAACACCGCCAACTCCTCACCCCGACCCACCAACTCAACGGGCGCCCCCGTCCCGACAACGCCATCAGAGGGCAGCCGCATGCCATCAATGTCCATAGCATCTCCTTCCCAGACCTCGTTCATTGACATCGAGCGGCAGTCCCCCGAGCCCAGAATGGGAACCGTATATGGTCATTGTCGAGGACCAAGATCGATGCTGGTACCGTACGCCAAGGTCGACTACACGCCCCATATCATCGTCCTGAGTAGACTTCGGGACCACGAATGAACTCGCACATATGGGCAGGCATGCTCAAGTGTCCACAATGGATTACCTGGTCCGAGATGAGCTAGTGGCTTGCTCACGCCCACGATCTAAACCCTCCGCGCCCACGATCACAGTGCTTGCGCGCCACGCCCCGTTAGCCATCAACAAGGTTTGCTCAGGGTTCGCGTGCAACCCCGTGGGACTGCCGAGGTCTGCAACTCTACGGACAGCGTACGTTTCCGTCGAAGCACTTGCCGATCACTTTGTCGGTGGGAAGTCAATGCGAACGTCGGGATGAACATGCAGGAAATTGCCCTGGCCCCGTAGTGGTCGACAACGTGTGCGCCGACCGCCGGCCCGCCGGCTAGTCGGAGGTAGGGTACGGGCAACCTGGCAAAATCGCGCTCAGCATTGCCCTGAAGAGTGTCGAAAGGCCATTTATCGGATTCCGGAGCAATTGGGTGAGGAGGTGTGGAGATGGTGAGGCGCGCCGGGTGGTCGGGGGTTGACGCCGTAGCGGGCGGTGGCGTGTCCCATTCGGTGCTGGTGGGCCGGGGTGAGGAGTTGGCGGTGTTGCGTGCTCTGGTGGGTCGAGTGGTGGCGGGTGGGGGTGGGGTGGTGTGGGTTGAGGGTGAGCCGGGGATTGGGAAGTCGGCGTTGATCGCTGCGGGTTTGGGTGAGGCGGAGCGGTTGGGGTGCCAGGTGTTTTGGGGGTCGGCGTCGGAGTTGCAGGTGGTGCCGTTGCAGGCGGTGTTGGATGCCTTGGGGGTGGGCCGGGATTCGGTGGATGCCGCGCGGGCGCCGGTGGCGGTGGTGTTGCGTGGGGAGGGGTTGGCGGGTTTGGTGACGCCGCGTGATGTGGCGGCGATGTTGGCCGAGCAGATACTGATCTTGGTGGATCGGTTGTGTGCGGCGGGGCCGGTGGTGTTGGTGCTCGACGACGCGCAGTGGGCCGATGAGGTGAGCCTGTCGGTGTGGTCGCGGCTTGGTGCGGCGGCGCTGCAGATGCCGTTGCTGTTGATCGCGGCGTGGCGGCCGGTGCCGCAGCGGGCGGCGGTGGATGCGCTGCGGCGCGATCTGGTGGGGCGGGGGGCGACGGTGATCCAGTTGGATGGGTTGCCGCCGGAGCGGGTGGCGGAGATGGTGAATGGGTTGGTGGCCGGGCCGGGTGGGCGGTTGGGTGGTCGGTTGGCGGCGGCGGTGGGGCAGGCGGCGGGGAATCCGCTCTATGTGCGGGAGTTGGTGGATGCGCTGGTGCGCGACGGTCGCATTCGAACGCAGAACGGTGTGGCTGAACTGGTGGGTGAGGGCGGGTCGCCGGGTTCGTTGCCGGCGGCGATCGGACGGCGGCTGGGATTCCTGGCGGAGGACACCACGGCGGTGTTGCGGTTGGCGGCGTTGTTGGGGCCGGCGTTTTCGGTGGCCGATTTGGCGGTGGTGACCGGTCAGCCGGCCACCGAGCTGGTGCCGGTGGTGGCCGAGGCGATAACGGCCGGGGTGCTCACCGGGGCGGAGGACCGGCTGATGTTCCGGCATCCACTGATCCGGCAGGCGCTGTATGAGGGGATGCCGGTCAGCCTGCGGGCCGCACTGCACCGACAGGCCGCGCAGCGGTTGGCTCAGGCCGGAGCGTCCGTGGAGCGGGTGGCCCAGCAGTTGCTGATCGAGCCGGTCGCGGTCGATGGTTGGATGATCGACTGGGTGGCCGACGCCGCGACGGCGTTGACGCTCCGCGCCCCGCAGCTGGCCGTGAATCTGCTGCGCCAGGTCCGCGACCGGGTGAACGGCGGGGCGCGGCGGGACCGGCTGGACGCCGCCCTGGCCGAGGCGTCGTTCATGGTCGGCGACAACGAGCAGGTTGAGCGGTTGGGCTATCCGGTCCTGGCCAGTACCCAGGATCCGGTGCTGGCCGCCCGGATGGCCTGGACCTTGGGGTACACGCTGTTGCGGATGGGCCGGTACGACGACGTAGTCGAGGTGGTCGAACAGCCCCTGACCCGGTCTGAGGTGCCCACGGTGTGGACCGCCCGGCTGCGCGCCCTGCAGGCGATGAGCCTGATGAGCGCCGGCCGCTACGACACGGCGCGCGGCGCTGCGGTGCGGGCCGAGACCGACGGACACCACGCCGGTGACCGGCTGGCCATGGGGTACGCCCTGCACGCCCTGAACATGGTGGAAAACCGCCAGAACCGGGACTTCGCGACCCAAGCAAAGATCATCGATCGGGCGTTGGTTGTGCTCGGAGACGAGCCGCAGGCAACCGACCTGCGCCTCCTGCTGCTCGGCAACGCCGCCGTCGGCCTGGACAACATGGGACGCCCCGACGAGGCACAACACGCGTTCGGCCGCGCCGTGGTGTTGGCCGAGCAGGCCGGCACGCGACCCCGCTTGGCAGCGCTACGAGTGAGTGTCGCCCAACTCGGATTCTCGTGGGGCGTGTGGGATGAGGCCCTGGCCGAACTGGAGGCAGCGGACGACCTGCCACTCGCCCTCACCCACCAGCTGATGGCCCGCGGGACGCGTGCGGTCATCGCGGTCCACCGCGACGAGCGGGTGGCGGCAGCCACCCATCTGGACGGGGTCGAAGACATGCAGCTCGCCGACGGCGAACAACGGATCTATGCCGAGCCCTTGCTGGGCGCCTGGGCACTGGCGGCCGAACGCGACGGCCGGCCAGACCAGGCATTGACACGGCTGCTAGTCGCTATGGACCCGCAGGCGACCCGGACGTTTCCAGACCTAACCATCGACAGTTGGATGTGGCTGCTCGACGTTGTCCGCCTCGCCCTGGCCGTCGGTGACATGGTCACCGCCACCGCCGCGTCCACCGCGTGCGTCGCCGACGCCGACAAGCAGTCACGACCGGCCACCACCGCCGCGGCCCAGCACTGTCAAGGCATGCTCGAACGCGACCCCACCCAGATACGCGAAGCCGCCGACACATTCCACCGCATCGGCTATCCCCTCTTCCAAGCCCAAGCCCTGGAAAGCGCCGCCGTGCTCTACGCCGAACAAGGCGATCCCGCCGCCGCGCGCACCAACTACCTCGCCGCCATCGACATCTACACCAGTCTCGACGCCGCCTGGGACATCATCCGCGCCGACGCCCGACTACGCCCCCACAACATCCACCGCGGCCGCCGCGGACCCCGCACCCGACCCACCACCGGATGGGAATCCCTCACCCCCACCGAACAAAAGATCGCCCAGCTCGTCGCCGTCGGAGAATCCAACCCCGACATCGCCGCCGAAATGTTCCTGTCTCGTCGCACCGTCGAGAGCCACGTCTCCCACATTCTTCGCAAGCTCAGTGCTGGCTCCCGAATGGACATTGTTCGGCAGCTGTCCCACCGGTAATCAACCGCCAAGGCTTGCTCTCGCCGACCATGTTCGCCCCCCCAAGAAATGCATAGCATCACGTCGAGATCCACCGCGACCTCTGCCGGATCGCGACCCCGGGTCGTGTTGCCGCAACGGAACTCGGAAGATCCGTGCCCCGCCGGTGACTCGGCACGTCACACTCCACACGGGAGGCAAACAGTCCGGATGTCATGATTTTCGGGACGCCTCCCAAGTTCGGAATCTTCGTTACACTGTCCTTCCGGTGTCGGGCGGCGTCGGTTCTCCCGTTGCTTCGCGACTGGGATGAGGGCTATGGGTCCTTCGCTCGAGCCGGAAACAAGCGCTCGCGGAAGGGTCGCCATAGGTGAACGGATTCACCATTGACCTTGCAGAGCTGGAACGTTGCCAGAAGATCATCCAAGATCTCGCGGGTGAGTTCGGCGGCGTCAGCGACGAGTTCGCCGTGGGAGACGTCGATAACTCGTTGTTCGGCGCACTGCCCGCTGGCGCCGGATTGGCGCGGGTGGTTAAGGACATCCACGCGGCAGCCGGAGATCATCTGCTCGCCGCACATGAGTTCCTCCACGATGTAGGTCAGCGGCTCAGTGATGCCCGTCAGCGGCTGTCCAGTACGGAAGACTCCAACGCCGCCCTAATGAGCGCCTTTGACGAAGGCGAGGTGAGCCAGTGGCGGCCGAACGGGCGCTGGCCCGTTTTTGAGCCGGAGCGGGGCTGATGGTGGTGGCCACGACCCTCACAGGCGTCACGTTCTCGAACGGTCGGGCTGTCCTTTGTGGACATGCCTCCACGGTGTTGGGCAGGCCGTGGACTGTGCAGGAGATAGCCGGGCTGCCGGGAGGGGCAACGCTGGCGGAGCTCGTGATGCAGGTCGAGGGCAGTCCGGCGGCGGCCTACGATCTCGCCGACCGCTGGACGAGTGCCGCGACCGGAGCCGCCGCGAGCACCACCGCCGTCGAAATGGCGGTGACGACGGTTGGCGACACGTGGCAATGCACCTCGTACACCGCGTTCGCGGACCACATGCAAACATTCGCCCACCTGACCGATTCCGCGCAGCTATCACTCGGCAACGGCGGCGCCATGCTGTACCAGGTGGCCAGAGCATTCGAACAAGCACAATTCAGCATCGACACGATCTGTGAGGACCTCCTCTTTGAGGTATCTCAGCTCCAGGTGGCCTACCCGCAGGCCCTGGCCGCTGAACTCGATGGGCAAATCAGCTATCTGGTCTCGGCCGCCACGTACCAGGCACGCGCCGTTATCACGAGTTTCGAGGCCGCACTGACACAGGCCCAGACTGCGTTTCACACCGAATTTCATCGACTCAGCCACGCCCCCGCTGCCCTGCGGGATTCGAGCGGTCCGACCGAGGGCGTGTCACAGCACGTCTATTACGCGGTACGGCCAGAGCCGTCTACGGTTGCAATGCCCATATCGGCACCGGGCCCACCACCGGAAGTGTCGGTTGCCATGCCGAGAGTGGCGTCCGGCGCGCCAGCCCAGGTCGACAACTGGATCAGTCAGGCGATAGAGATTCTGGCGGCGTCTGGAATTCCTGCTTCCCAACTGAATCCGCAGGACCTGTGGCTCATCATTGAGCACGAGTCGAGTGGAAACCCATTCGCAGTCAACAACTGGGACTACAACGCCGCCGCGGGCACACCATCAATCGGCCTCATGCAGACCATTGCGCCGACGTTCAACGCATACGCACTCCCCGGCCACAACGACATCACGAACCCGATCGACAACATCATCGCTGGCACCCGCTACGCTCTTGCGCGCTACGGGTCCCTCGACAACGTGCCTGGCGTTATCGCTGTCCACAACCGCCAGGCGTACGTCGGCTACTAGCAACACAACGGCTGTTGGTGGGCGGCCGGCTCAATCCGATTGAGAGAACAGGAGATTCACCATGTTCGCCAGTATCTTCGAGCGGCAGGCTCGCAAGACCTTCGATCTGGTCAACCAAGGGAAGTACGACAGAATCCTCGCCAGCGCTGTGCCCGAGGTCCGGCACCGGTTCAGTGGTGACCACGCTCTCGGTGGCGAACGCAACGACGCTGCCCACATGAAGCTCTGGTTCGAGCGTCTGCACCGCCTCCTTCCCGGGCTCATGCTCACGGTCACCGATGTCTGGGTGGTCGGCGGCCTCCGTAGAACCACCGTCATCGTTCGATGGACGGCGGCGGCGACCCTACTCGACGGGCTCCCATATGACAATCACGGCATTCACGTCATTCAACTCCGTAGTCGCAAGGTAGTCAGCATTGACGTCGAGGAAGACTCCCAGGCTGTAGCCCGTGGACTCGAACGCCAGGCCAGATGTGGCCTTGTTGAAGCCAGAGCTGACCCGATCACAAGCTGATCGCGCGTAACCCTGGATCCGGTCCGTGCTGCGGCTGACTCGTGCGGCTCGCGCCGGCTCGAACCGGCGCCGGTTGGTCGACGTTATGAAAGCAGCACTCCGATCAGAAGGGCAGGGCAGGCATGACGCCGTCGGCGCCGGTCAGGTCGGGTCCGCTGCCAGTTGGCCCGCGTCGCCGGCTGGGTTGGCGGCCGGCGGTCGTCGCAGCCTGCGTCGTCGGGGGCATTGCGGTGTACGCCGTCGCTGGTGACTCGGTGGCCCGGGTGGTCGATGAAGTGCCTGTGCCACCCGATCTGGTGCCGGTGTTCGTCGAGGCCGCCAAGTCCTGTCCGACGCTGACGGCGCCTCGTCTGGCCGGGCAGGCGATGGCGGCTTCAGGGTTGGACCCGTCGGTCCCGATGGGAATCGCCGGGCTCAGCGATGCGGTGTGGCAGACCTGGGCGCCGTGGCAGGGTGCGCTGCGGTCGGACCCACAGGCCAGCATTCTGGGCGTGGCCCACCTGACGTGTGATCTCGTCGGTCACCTGCGCATCGCGGCCGTTCCCGGCGACCCGTGGCGGTTGGCGGTGGCCGCCGCCCAGTCAAGCGTGCAGGAGGTGGCGGACGCCGGCGGCGTGCCGACGGCGCTGACATCCTATGTGGACCGTGTCGAGGCCTACGCGACCGGCTACGCCGGGCAGCCGGAGTTCGGTGGGCCGGAAAAGGCATCGGTGGTGCCGGGTTCTGCCGTGGCGACTGGGCCGGTGGTTTCGACGTCGGCGAGCGCCACCGCTCAGCCGACGGTCAGTCCGGCGGCGACGACACCGCCAGGACCGGTGTACGGGACGACGATGAAGATAGGCAGCAGCTCGGGCGCCAGTGTCTCGATCGGTAAGGTCGTCGGCAAGGACGGCAAGTGTCTGCACGTCGATGCCGACCGTAACGCCTTCCACGCGCCGGTGCAGATCTCGCAGTGCGACGGATCGGCCGGCCAGACCTGGGCCTGGCGAACCGACGGCACCTTGCGAACGCGTGGATATTGCTTGAGCTCGGTCGACCACGGCCTGCAGAATGGCACCTTGCTGCAATTGGACTCGTGCACCGGCACGCTCGATCAGGTGTGGAATCCGAATTACACCAACGCGCTGTACAACACCGGCTCGGCGTACTGTCTGGACGTGCCCTTCGGGAACACGACCGACGGCACGCAGCTGTGGATCTGGGGTTGCAACCGAGGCAACGCCCAAACCTGGGCGCTGACCTCGGGCGCGGTCAACGGGCAAATCCGTAGTCCGGTCGGCCAAGGAAACTGCCTGCTGTCCTCAGGCGCCGATGGCCTCACGCAGATCGGCTTGTGCGCGACGACCCCGAACCAGCGGTGGACGATCGGCGTCGATGGCAAGATTCGCACCATGGGAGCCAAGTACTGCTTGGAAGTTGTTGGTCAGACCGAGACGTCTGCGGGGGGTCCGGGCACAAGAGTTGGTGTCAGCCCTTGCGTGCCAACTCGAAGCCAGACCTGGGCACCGCAGCCTAACGGTACGCTACAGAACCCGGTGTCCCATCTGTGCCTGAGCGCACCGATCGGGCAGGCACAGGTGGGAATGACACTAGACATCGAGAAATGCGTCGATGGGATCGTCCGCCAGCAGTGGGTCTTGCCCATCCTTGAAACGTAGGCCGATGACATCATCCGCGGCGATCGGCATACTCCTCATCGATCGGCACTCGTACGGTGACGACCGTTCCCGACCCAGGTGAGGACGAAAGGTCCAGCACGCCCCCTGCCGTGACTGCTCGTTCGGTCATGCCAACAATCCCGTAATGCCCGAGCGCTTGAAGCTCGCCCACGTTGGGTGGCACGAAGCCGACGCCATCGTCGCTGATCCGCAGCCGCGCCGCGCCGTCGCCGGCCAGCCGCATCTCCACGCGCACCTGGTGGGCCTTCGCGTGACGCTCCACGTTGCGAAGAGCCTCCTGGAGAATCCGTACCAGCTCATACCGTACGGCGACCGGGGGCTCAACCCGGTCCGCTACCACTGTGATCTTGGCGTTCGTTCTGTCCGCCCAGCTGCGACAAATCCTGTGGATAGTCGTGCCGAAGTCCCGGTCCAGCGCGTCCACCCGCAACCCATCGACCAGTTGCTGCGCCTCCCGCGCCGCCGCGACAGCGCCTTCGGAAACAGTGCCCGCGAGCTGCTCGGCCAGGGCCGGATGACGCCGCAGCGACGAGGGTAGCGCCAGCGCCGCGAACGACATGGCTCGAAGAGTCTTGGTGACCGAGTCGTGCAACTCGCGCGCCAAGCGGGCCCGCTCGGATGCCGCCGCCGACCGCTGGGCCGCCGCGACAACACCGACCGACAGATCGACATAGCGCATTAGCGACGACGTAGCCGCCGCCGCCCCCATGCCGGCCAGCACGCTGACCATCGGAAAAGCCAACACAAAAGCCGCGACGTTGGCGGGCGGATGCTCCGACCGCAAGACGGCCGCGGCCGTGGCGAAGCCGAGGCCGGCCTGACCAACCCAGACCGGTACCGCACGCATGCCGAGCACCGCACCGGCAAGGGCGGCAGAGCCGGCAATGTACCAAAAAAAGGCCATCCCTCCCTCGCTCAAGACGAGGACCGGAACCGCCCAGAGGAGGTCGACGCCGAGGATGAGCCAAGCATGTTTGACGACGGCCGGTCGCCTTGTCAAGGTCGTGACCTGAATCGCGGTCGTGAGCGCCGCCAAGCCCAGTACGGCTAGCACCCGCCACGGTTGTGCCACGAGCAGCAACCCAGCCCCCGCGGCGGTCATGACGACGGCCGCTCGCCCGAGCAGGACCGCACGGCACACTGCCGCCGAAGCAACAACCCGATCGCCTTGCTGGAGCTTGCCGTTCACGTCACCAACTCATACACCGAACCCAAACACCACCGAGTCGACGATCGGCGAACGCCGGCTTTCACGTCCTGTACGCCCCGTCGGTATCTAAGGTTCAGGTGATGGGTTCGCTGGGCGGCTAACGCCGCCATCCGAATGACGTGCGGTGGGTGATCGCGCGGCCGTCGCGTCAGCGCACGAAGTTGGGTTAGGAAATGAGGACCTTGTCGATGTCTGGGGCGGGTGCATCGTCGTTGTACAGAGTCAGCTCCAGGGCACCGGCCTGCAACACGGCCGTGAAATTGAGCGCCTGAGGAGTCGTCCAGTCCTGGCCGGAAACCGTCCGGATGACAGGCAGAGCTCCGTTGATACTGATCTTGATCGTCCGAACGTCGCCAGCCTCATAGACAATCGTCACTGTCCGTGGGCCCGAGGCGGGCAGACTGGTACGGACGACCAGTTGGCAGGTGAGACAGAGGTAGCGGACCCGGTATCCGCCGTCGCACGTGTCACAGGCAACCACCTCTGCGCCCCCAGACAGGATGTTGCCCGGGTCTTCTGCCTGCACGGCGATCGGGGTGAAGCCTGCGGGGGTTGTGTTACTAGCGGCAGCCGTTCTGTTACTACCCGCAGTCGCAGAAGGCGTCGTGCTACTGGCCGCAGTGACAGCACCGCCCTCCGTTGAGGACGGTAGGCCCGTTGTCGGCGTTGCGCTCAGCTCGACGGGAGCTGGTCGCAGCCCGCTCGGCGGAGACTGCCCGCCGGACCGGGTGACAAACCAGGGTACGGCCACGGTTGCGGCTGCGAAGGCGCCAACCCATATCGTCAGCTGCAACCGGTGGCCCGACCAGCCGCCCTGGCGCCGACGCTCATGGCGACCGTGGGTGATACTCGGCGCACTGCCGTCAATCACGCTGGCTCCTCGTCGTCACGCGATCGATCCGCCCCTGCGAGCACGGTGTCGTGGCGCTGTTGGCCGCTGCGGTCGCCACCGTCCAGTCTCCCTCTGCAACACCGGCACCGATGCTGCGCAGACAATAACGCTGTGCAACTATGCACGCCATCGCCGAACTGTTACCCCCAGCCGGGTCCGCACCGGCCCGGCGTCAGGAAGCAGAGGAGCAACGATGATCGGGCCAGTTTCGCGCCACGCGACCTCCGGAGTTGTTGTCACCGTACGCATGCGAACGGGCGCCGCACAGTCATGATCAGCGTACTGGTCGTCGACGACAACCCGCTCGTACGAGCCGCGATACGAAGCTATCTCGACTCGACCGATCAGGTGCGGGTCGCGGGGGAGGCCGGTCACGGCAAGGAGGCGCTCGTCGCGGCGCGACGGCTGCGCCCGACGGTCACATTGCTCGACCATCGGATGCCCATAGCCGACGGCCTGTCTGTCGTGTCCGAACTAGCGCAGTACACGTTGGTTCTCGTGCTCACCGCGGATGCTAGCGACGACCTCATTACATCCATGCTTACTCTCGGCGCACGCGGATATCTGGTACACGGGCAATTCGAGCCGCCGGATCTGTTGCGCGCGGTGCTCACGGTGGCCGGCGGTCAAGCGTGGCTGTCGCCGGTCGCCGCTTCGGTCGCCACCTCGGCGCTGCGCGACGCGCGTGAGCGTGAGCGCGAGCGACGCCTACAAATGGAACACGAAAGGGCCGCGCAGGAGCGCTTCGGCCTCACCGCGCAGGAACGAGTCGTGTTGAGCCTGCTCTGTGAGGGCCTGTCCAACGCGGCAATAGGACACCGCCTGGCGCTCACGGAGAAGACGGTCAAGAATCATCTCAACCATGTGTTCGCGAAGCTTCAGGTGAAGAGCCGGACCGAAGCCATGGCGCTGTGGTCTCGCCGAGCGCGGTAGGCAGCACTCGGCGGGTGGCGAGGTCGGTTAGTACGCCAAATGGTCTCGGCCACCGCGCAGGAGCCCACTGCCGATCAGCCTTTCGCGAAGCGCCAGCAAAGCATCGAATATCAATGATTTGATAGCGTCGTGCGATACCTCGAGAACGATCGCCGCCTCAGCGACCGAATGCTCGCGAAAATACACTTCCATGAGAACATCTCGCAGCCGATCCGGCAGCGAGGCAAGAGCGGCACGCACCGGATCGATATCGACGCCAGTAGGAATTGGTTGATGTGGCTCCTTCAAGTCGCGCGCAGCCTTGCCGGGCGCTCCCGCGATAGTCCGGGGCCTGGGGTTGGTCGGGCGTCTCCCGCCCGTCATCGATGAGACCATTGCGACCTGCTGTCGTTGCTCGTCATCTCGGCTGATCCCTGAACCTCAGGTGTTGCATCCTACCGGATTCGGTCAGGTCTCCCACTCCGCGACCGTAATGCTCAGCCGTCACTATCGGATGAGTCCAAAGACCCAGACGAGTACTGGGCGGGTACCCAGGAGTGGGGTCTTGACCTTGTCCGCTTAACCGTGCCTGGACACATCGATTCCATCCGGCATCTCCGTCCTGCCGGGGCGGAAAGTCGAATCCCGGCACGCGGACTGAACCCTGCCCCCAACGCTGTCGTCGTACATGCAAGTCGTGGGCGGCGCGGAGCAGGGACGACGTGGCGGAGGAACTGTCGCACATAGTGGACACGCACGGGGCTTGTGGACACGCACGGAGACGGAGGAGTGGCACATGGTTGACGCCGACGAGACGTCCGAGGTCCTTGACTGGCATTTTCAACTGCTCGGCCTGGCCGGTCGCGTCAACGACTCCATCATCGCACGCTGTCGTGGCCTGCTCGCCGAACAGCGGTTCACTGACCTCGCGGAGGAGCTCATCACTAGCGTCCTGGCGCAACGCGTACGGCTGTTCGACATGGAGGTCGACCTTCTGGCGTTTGAACTGCGCGACACCGACCGCGCCGACCCGCGCCTCGAACAGATCGCGATCGCCGAATCCACGATCCCCATGCCGTACCTATTCTCCGCTTCGCGCACGGAGCATGGCGCCGGCCATGACGCGACGGATGCCCGGGTGGACCAGGCCGCCGTCGATAGCACTTCGCGCAGGCGGAACCCGCGGACTCTGGCGGGCATGGCGCACACTCACCCAGAACGGGGCCTCGCCAGCGGCGACCCGCGTGTACCTGATCGAGGCCGACGACGATGCCGACCTGATCTCCGTGACCGACCACGTGCAGCGCGCCGCCGCCGCGGCCGGGCAGACCGATCCCCAGATCGAGGTCTATCCCACGGGTTTCGAGCTGCCCTCCTACCATCGGATCGCGCAGGCACGCGGTGACTTGCTCTGGTCCCGCACGCCCGATCCGGGCGTGCAGATCGCCATCTTGTTCGATGAGGTCGACCCTACGTCGGGCCCACGGTTCCGTCCGGAACATCCCACTGTGGACGACGAGGAGCGGACGAAGCTTGTCGGGTACCTGTCGCGAGGCGAGGGTCTGCTGCTGACCACGGCTCGAATGGACGATGTCGTCGACACCACCCGCGGAAAGGTGGTCCCGATGAACTTTCGCACTGACGGTACCTGGGTCTGGAGTGACGCCTCGACCTACTACCTCGAGAAATATCGGCTCTTGCCGGACTCCAACATGGTGCAGCACATCCGGGGTCTAGGCCACGTGCCACCGGTGGTCGACGCCGTCGCGCTGCACCGGGCGATGGCCGCTCTGCAGGCACCTGCCGACGAAGAACCCGCCTGGACGTTCGGAGCCTGATGATGGCTGTCGAACCCCAAATCTACCGAACAGTAACCGTACAGATGCTCGTCATCCTTGGGTGAGTGCTCGGGACGATGAGATCCCCGACGCGGCAGTCGGCACGCGTACGAGTGCCGATTCCCTTCGGGCCGAGCATCGCGAGTCCTGGCTCCTGCGAACCGGCTTGTCGGTCTCGGTGTGGCTGCTGGCCGGCGTCGCCACCCTGCTCGCCGCATCGGGCCAGATCCAGTTCGCCAGATGGGCAGGGATCACCGACGTCCGCGCGTATGCGGTGCCGGCGGTCCTCGAGCTCGTGGCGATAGCGTTCCTGCTGGTCGGCTACCGGCGCGCCCGCCGCGGTGACTCCCCCGGCGCCGTGTGGCTCCTCGCCGCTGCGGTCGGCGGCTTCGCCGTATACACCAACGTGGTTCACAGCGGACGCGCGGGCCTCGTCTTCGGCGCGGCCTCGGCCGTCACATTGATTCTCTGGTTCGTCAAGCTCCGGGACGACTACCGCCATTTCCAGCGCAACACCGGGCAGGCCACCCGGCCGCGACCCAAGTTCGGCGCGTTGTGGCTGGTCGCTCCCCGGCTGACCGTACGGGCGTGGGTCCTGGCGGCTCGGCGCAGAATATCCACAGTAGACGAGTCGGTTGCCTATGCCGAGGTGTGGCGCGCGGTATACGAGGATTCGCGCACCGCCAATGTGCCGCGCGTGCTGGCCCGTCGTACGGCCTGGCGATCGGTGGCGAAGGCGGCTGGCGTCGGGTGGGCCGAGCTTCCGCGGACCGCCGAGGTGGCCGCTGTCGACGTCGTACGACGTGGACCGGAGCCCGTCCCGCAGCCCAACGTAGCAATCCACCAGCAGGCCGAGCCGACCCTGGCCTCTGCCCAGCCGAACGTCAATTCGGTTGGCCCACTGACCCTCGGCACGGGAACTCCCTTGCGCCATTGAACGGGTCCCGCCCTCCGCCGCTGCCTCCCGCGCCGCCGGAGTCGTTGCGCGATCGGGTCTTCACCCTTCTTGACGAGCAGATAACCCCCGACGAAGCGCTCGACCTGGACGAGGACGATCCGTACGTGATCTGGATGGCATCGCGGGCCCTCAATGCTGACGCCAAGGTGGTCGCCGAGATCGTGCGGCAATGGCTGCTCCAGGCGGCGGCCCGCGCCCGCGTTGAGTCTCCAGGGACACGTCAGCCTACGGGCTAAGGACAGGTCACGACCGCGACCCTGACCATTCGCAGCGCGTCGGCCCGATCGGGGTTCTCGACGATCAATTGATTGATGTGCTTCACCCATGCCGACTTGTGGAGGCCCAGCCAATAGCGTGGTGCTTTCGGAGAAAGTCCCAGCGCCTCAGCCTTCAACTTGTTTATCTTGGTTTCCGTCCTTGTCGCCTTCGTCTCGTCGTCGAGGGTGTTGTCATCATCGATCTCTGGAAACCGCCTACCGTCGAATGTGGCAAGGTCCCGCCGACCCTCGATGGCGTTGGCCAACGCAAAGAAGACGCTGGCGTTGTCCTTCTCTGACTCGATCCGCGCGACACCCCGAGAGAGGTCGCCCAGCGCCCGCAGTACGGCGAATGTAGACCCCGGCAAGGCGGACATCAGAATCTCAGCACGCTTGGACGCATCGGGCTCATTCTCGTGGCTGGTCACGACCTGTTCGAGGGTCGGCCCGAGCGCCATGAGAAGTGTAGCTGCGACCTTCGCGGACGCTCTCTCTTCGGGCGTGATCGTTGGTCGCACCATGTACGCGGCCGGGTCCCCACCACCCTGCATCGGGCCACCATCCGCCGAGAGCGCGACGCCGATACTCTTCAACCACTCCGGCGGGTTTGGCTTGTCGAACAGGACGTCGAGACCCACCTTGTTGGCAGTGTCGGCCGCGCGCGATGCGCCCATTGGACTTAGGAAAGGATCGACGAAGTATCGGCCGCCATCGGGCAGCTCGGCCGCGTATGCCTCGAGACTTCGTAGATCATTCATGAGCGCGACGGCCGGCACCAACCTTGTCCCATACGTCGATGCCCCGCGGGCCCCGGCGGCATCTAGCTCATCGACGGTCCACTCTTCTCCGTGGAGGAATTCCACGCCCTGCCCAGCGTCCTTCGCCAGCACCGCGGGTGCCGTTCGGCCGGCAGGTTCCGGTGGGAATACATCGTCGTCCGACAGCTCCGTGGCCGAGCTGGCGTCGTCCGAGTCCCACCCAGAGTCCGAGATCGTACCCGGCTCGCTCGCCGTCGCGCTACTCGCCGTGAACGACGGTGGCTTCTCCGGCGGGGTCTGTGGTATCACCATGCCGATGCCCGCCGCGGCATCGGCCTGCAGCCCGGGCACGTGCGCCAGCAGCGCCGCTTCCTTCTGACTCAGATTCATGCCGGTTACCGCGGCCGTCCGGTACTCGACGATCGCCAGCTGGACATCCTCGTTGTCCGTGAGGCGGAACAGGTCGTCCTCGGCGGAGACGTAGTACTGGACGCTGCCGGGTTGTCCATTGCGGGCTGCGCGGTTCTCAAGCTGGACATCGACGTCGGGCGAGAGCGCGGAACGAGCCGTGCCAATGACGTGCAGGCCGCCGAGCTTTTGGGCCGCCATACTGGCGACGATGTCGACACCGCGCGCGCCCTGCATGTTGACGACGGTGACCTGACCCGTTTTGCCGGCGTGGTCGATGATCTCCTGAAACGCGCGCTCGGCCTTGCTCCCGTTCTTGACCTGCCAGCGCGCGTCGACCGCCGTGTGTCGAACACCCAAGTTTTTGAGCTCGTCCGAAACTCTGGCCACGAGGTCGTTTTCGTGGCAGAGAATCAGCACGGGACGGCGCGCTCCCCGCTCGCCCTGTTGCATTAGGGCCACGTCTTCCGCGATCGAGGCGAGCTTCTCTTCGTTGTCGAGGAAAACCTTGTCCTCGTAGACCTCCAGTCTCGATGCGTAGTACCGCTCCACGACGCGGATCTCGCCGGGCAGTCCCCACCCGCGGAACAGTTTCTCCTTGTACATAGCCGTGCCGGACGCTCCGACGATCGTGTCGTAGTTCTCCTTCGTATAGATCTGGCGCGCGGCGACGCTCTTGGACGCAAGGGGGTCGTTGCGGATCGTCAACCCATGCCTGGCTTCGATCGCCTGCGCCAACCCGCCGTTCCAACGGGTCACGCGCGTGGCGCCCTCGGTCGACTGGTCGCGGTGCACCATGACCTTGTGCGTGATCTGGTCGATGATCAACACCTGGCCCTCGTGCACGAGGTAATGCCTGTTCTCCGCGAACGCCCACCGTGCGAGCGCCGCCATGTTCAGGCGGTGAACTTCGTTGTCGGTCAGTCTGCGGTCGAGCGACTTCTCGATCATGGCTCGGGCGGCGTCAGTGAGCTTCGCCGTATTCCCGCGCCGACCCTCGACACCGCCGAATTCGGCGGCGGCGAGGCTATCTGTCGTGTCGCGGGCCCACATGACTTCTTTGGCGATGCTTATCGGGGCCGGGCGGTCCGCACCTTCGCTGATGATGTACGTCGTATTCGCGTAGATCAAGGCCTCGTCGATCTCGTCGATCACGACGTGCCGGCCGGGTATCGGCCTGTCCTTTAGCCAACTGAAACCGATGTCATTGCTTGTACCGACGTAAATCGTCTTGCGGCCCTCCACCGGTGCGGGCACCGCGCCGTCCTCGTTCATCCGAACGATGTCGAAACCGTTGGGCTTGTACAGCTCCTCGTAAATATCGAACTCTCGCGCGGCCAAATTGTCGCGCGTCGTCAGGACCTGCAAGGCGTGGCCATCCCCGCGCACGACCCGTCGGCCCGCGTAGGCCTGGTAGGCCAACGACTTGCCTTCACCGGCGGCCATGTTGACCAGCACACCGTCCATGAGCGCGTTGACCGCCTCCATCTGCGTCCATCGCATCTGCTTGTGCTCGACCCGGTTGACGAGTTCGTACACCGCGGCGTTGGCATCATCGGTATCTCCATGGAGGAGCAGGTCGCCCAGCTGTGCGCGGCTCATTCGGTCTAGCCGCTTCCCCTCTGGGGTCCCGGGCCCGTAACGCCGAGCAATGTCATACAGCGCCCGTGCTTCCGCGTACGCCTTGTTCGCGCTCGCCAGCCACGCTTGAATCTCGGCCGGACGTACCTTTACCTCCTTCCAGGTACCGCCGGTCGTCCGGACGAACGTGCGCGGGTCGGGCGCCCTCGCCGGGGCTTGTCGCGACCCTAGCGTGAGCATCCGGTGGACCGGCGTGCGAAGAGTACGCTGCGACGGGTCCACGTGCGTCGTTGTGCGCACCGTCGCGTGATAGGCGAGTGGCTGGTCGATGACCTGGTCGCGGAACTCGTCACCTGACTCGAGAAACACCGTCTGGCCATCGTCGAGCTCCAGGTGCACCGGCTCCCCGATGCGACTGGCAATGATCTCGCCGCTCTTGTGACGTGCCGTCGACCATTCTTCATTGGGACCGCGTTCGTAACTGGTCCCGTCGGGCAATACGACCAGGCGCATCTCCCCGGAACCGTCGAACACAGCGTTCGAACCTTGCGGCACCGCCAGAGGCGGCCGGAGGTAGCCTATGTAACCGAGATCCAGCTCCCCGCCTTCGCGCGCGGCCCAATAACCGCTGCGTTGGGGAGTCCATTCGGTGCCCGCCGCCCGGATCTCGACGCGCATGCCGAGGTCCGCGGCGACCTGCGCCACCGTCTCCGCCGAGGCGTCGGGATGGGACAGCCGCAAGTCCAGGAACGCCCACCGCCGCACGTCCTTGTGCTCCTCGAGCCACGATCGCAGGTCCGCCAAGTCTCTGGAGGCCGGCACCAGCCTGGCCAAATCCGAGACGGGCAACTCCTCGAGCGACTGGAGGACGGTCGCCCGGTCGCCGTCGCTGGCGTCGGGCGAGGACAGCAACCAGCCGGCGGTGAACTTCGCGAAGGAGGACTTGGCAAGATGGTCCTGGAGAGCCCAACGCCAAACGTGGTCGCCGGCGCCGTATGTGGCCTTCTCGAGCGGCCTCATGGATCGGTCGGTGAGAATGCGATCGACCACGTTGGCGACGGACTCGGGTACCTCGACTCCTGGCACGCCGATGATCATCTTCTCATCCGCACCGACGAGCGGTCTGGACACACCCGCGGGCAGGTCGGACGGACGGATCCACAGGACGTCTTTCACCTGGTCCCGTCGCAGTTGTGCGACGTCGGTCACGGGTTCCAACGTTTCCTTATTGACGATCAAGCTCTGGGCGACCCAATCCTTGGGCCCCGCGGGCAGCTTGTTCAGCCCGGGCTCTAGTTCGGCGAGGCCGTAGGGCCGGAGCGCTTTTCCGGACTGCCCCGGAGAGAACGCATAGAAGTCAACGAACGCGTGGAACTCCTGCTGCAGGCCAATGTAGGTGTAGGGAAGGAAAATGCTCCCCGTGCCCGGTCGGACGGTGAGCTTGGCCTGATCGATAATGGCCCACGCTCCCGGCCCGTCGTGCAGTTCGGCCGCGAGCTCAGAGGCCCGTTCCGGTGTTAACTCCGCGGACGGATCCAGGTATGGCAGCACCGTGTGGTTCACCACTCCTCTGGTGCCCTCGATATACCGCTTAGCATCCGAGCTCTCCAGGATGGACGAGTGCAGGAACACCAGGGTTGTGTTCTCAAGCGCCGGGAACTTCTTTGTTACATCCAGGATGCTGTCCAACTCCGCCCCGCCGCGCGCGAAGACGTAGCCGGCGTCGACGGGTCGCGCCTGATCACCGTCCCGCAGCAGGTTGCTTATTGCGTCGGGAAGCTCTGTCTGCGGTTGTGGGGGCTGTGCCTGCGGCTGCAACCTCGGTCCGGTGGGGACGGCGGCCGCAAAGGCCTGTTGCGCCGTGAACAGCTGGTTCCAGGCACTGAATAGTTCCTGAGGCGCCGTTTCGATGCCGAAGCCGGCCGCCGAGGCGGACTGCAGGATCGGCACCATCGCCCGCAAGACCGCCGCCGCCTTTTCGACCGCTGCGGCGGTTTCCGGCGTGGCGGTCGCGCGCATGCTATCGGCCTTGACGGCTTCCCGATACGTGACAACGGACGGCTTCGCCTGCGCCCCATGGAACACCGCGTCCTCGGCGGAGACCAAGAACTGTGCTTCGCCGGGGTAGCCGTTGCGACTGGCGCGGAACATGGCCTGGATATCCATATGGGCAGCGACCGGGGAGCGTTGGGTGATCCACACCTTCACGCCAACCGCCTGCCATGCCTCGACCGCCTTAAAATCGACGCCGCGCGCGGCCACCATGTTGAAAATGCTGACCTTCCTCGTGTTGCCGGCCTCATCGACGATCTTCTGAATTTCGCTGTCGGCTTTAGCCCCCCAGGCGTATATCAACTCCGCGTCAACGGCGGGAATCTCCGGGTCGTCGAGCAGGCCCTTGAGCAAGGCCACTTCATCGTTATCGACCGCAATGACGACCTGGGGTCGGCCCGTCTCCTTCGTGGTCGCGATGAGGTCGGCGAGATCTGCAAACTTACCCTCGGGGGTCAGGTACATCAGATCCGGAGGTACGGTCGGCTCTTGGTCGAAGTACCTTGGGATGACACTGATCTCTCCGGAGAGTCCTCGCGCCTCCAACGCACCTTTCAAGCCCTTGAGTGTGCCGGACGCGCCCACGACCGTCTTGTGACTCGCGTACAGATCCACCAATGTGATACTTCTCGAGTTCGTCGCGTCGGCGCGGATGCGAAGCCCCCGCGCGGCCTCTATCGCCTGGCTCAAGCCATCGTTAAAACGTGTCGCGGAGTCCACGCGCCCCGTCTCGGCGTCGAAGTGCGCCATCGGCTTTCCCGTTTGCCGATTGATGGGAATCACCTCGCCGCCCTTGGACACGAAGTAATTCCTGCCCTCCGTATAGACCCACCGTTCGGCCGCGGCCATGTTCAGCCGGTGGATTTGCTTCTGAGACAGCTTTGTGCCGCCAAGCAGCCCCTCGATCTTGAGCCGGCCCTCCTCGTTGAGCGCCGCCGTACCGGCACGCTGACCCGGGGTGAGGCCGAAATGCCCTTCGGTGATCTCATCCGGGTGGTTCTTGAGGACGTCGCGCGCAAAGATCACATTCTCTGTGGTTCCTCTCGACGCCGCCTTGCCCAGGCCATCGCTGCGGACGAATTGGTTGTCCTCCCAGACCACCATCGCATCGAGCTCGTCGGCAAGCAGCACGTCGCCGGGTATCTCGCTCTCATCCAGTTTGCTGAAAGCGAGGTTCTCGTTCGTCCCAACGTAGATCGTCGGGCGGCCCTCCCGGGGCGCGGGCACGGTGCCCTTGGGGTTCGTCCGCACGACGTCGACACCGGCGGACTCGTAGATTCTGACCAAACTGTCGAAGTCGCGGCTGGCGAGGTAGTCCCCGGTTGTAACGAGCTTCATGGCGCCAACACCGCGCGCGGCCAGGAGACCCGCGGCGACATGGAAAAGCAACGACTTGCCCTCACCGGAAGCCAAATCGATATGCTTGCCCGCTAGGAAGTCCTTGACCGCGGCGGCCTGCGTCCACCGCATCCTCAGATTGGGTTTGGTCCCTCTGCGTATCATCTCGTACACAGCGGCGTAGGCCTCGGCCCGGTTGCCCCCCGTCCTTAGGCTCTCCAGTTCCTTGGCTGTAAGCGCCTCAAGGGACGTCGCGCGCGAATCGATGTAGAGCATCAGCGCCGCAATCTCGTCATACTTGCTCGCACCGGCCAGCCACGCCTCAACCCTGGGATCGCGCGCCGCCCTCTGCTCCCAGCCACCCCCTATCGTCTTGACGAACACGCGCCCGTCGTCTGCCAAATAGGCCACTGGCCTCTGCGTACGCTGATCGCGGAACTCGATACCTTTCGAAATAGTCTCCTCTAACGCCTTTGGCGGTTTGAATATCCGGCTGACACCGACTTTGCCGCGGGCGGACCATTCGCCGTTGAGGCCGCGGATGTAATTGCGCCCATCGGGCAACACGACAAGGCTCAACTCGCCCGCGCCGTCCGTCATTCCCTTTGAGCCGGCCGGCACGATGACGAGTTCGCCCCCGTGGCCGTCGCCAGTAAGCAGCGACCCCTCGCCGGTGGAGAACAACCAGTCTTCCTCTTCGAATATTGATGTTTCGCTCTCTGGCCCCCCCCGCGCCTCTGGCGGCGTGCCGGTGAAGTCGGTTCTCGACACAGGCCGGGGCACGTCCCGGCCGACCCCGTGCGGAGTTGGAACGGAACGCGAGCGCACCGATGACCCCGACCCGATTTCTCCGGGCCGCCCCCGGTCCAACGGCAACGCCGTCGGACCCGTCCCCCTCGCGGACTCGGCCCCCCAGAAGCCCCCATCGTTGGCTGGCCGTCTCGGCAGCAGCGACCGACGAAACGCGGCCGCGGCATCGGCATTGCCATGCACATGGAAGGTGTCCGCGTTCTTCGCCTCCGTGGGCACACCATGACGCGTCGGCACGACCGACTTGTACCCCGCCAGACCCTCCGGCCGTTCCACCCGCCCCGCCGGCAATACCAACGACCCTTCCCTACCGGCAATCTGCTCCCGCAGATGCCCCAACGAGGCAGGGTTGAAACGTCCCTTCCCGCCCTCCAGCCAGACTGGCGCATGCGCCGACACTTTCCCACCGAACTCCGCCCGCATCTTGCCCAGCTGGGCCTGTGCACTAGCCAACTCCGACGGCTCAGGAACGCCGCGCTCACCCGCCGACAACTCCACTCTGAGCCGGGTGTGAAAGTCAACCGACACGTCGTCGGGCCGTTGTGGCGGCACCGAGCTCGACCGCACCCGTGGGTCGAACCCATCCGCCCCGCGGCCCCTGGTCACCGGGCCACCTTCGCCAGGGGATTCGGGCGCCCTTGGACGCGGGAGCGGCGCCGATGTGGTCCCATGACCAGCCTGCGGCGACACCGATCCACCACGCTCGCCTGGTGCGATCGGCCTGTCATGCAACCCACCGTCCAACAAGTCCGGCATCGACGTCGATCTACGCAGCGGCGGCGCAATGTGCTCGGCACCCGGCGTGGTCACCGACCCACCCAACCTGCCCTGTGGTGCGATCGGCCGCTCCTGCAACCCACCGTCCAACCCGTTCGGCGTCGACGTCGATCCACGCGGCGGCGGCGCCAAGTGCTCGGCACCCGGCGTGGTCACCGACCCACCCAACCTGCCCTGTGGTGCGATCGGCCTCTCCTGCAACCCACCGTCCAACCCGTTCGGCATCGACATCGATCCCCGCGGCGGCGGCGCCAAGTGCTCGGCACCCGGTGCAGTGACCGACCCACCCAACCTGCCCTGTGGTGCGATCGGCCTCTCCTGCAACCCACCGTCTAACAAATCCGGCGACGACCTCGAACCCCGCAACGGCGGCACGTGATCGCCGCCCGGCGAGACCGATCCAGCCACCTTGCCCGGCGGCGGGACCAGCCGCTCTTGCAACCCACCCTCCAACCCGTTCGGCGTCGACGTCGATCCACGCGGCGGCGGCGCCAAGTGCTCGGCACCCGGCGTGGTCACCGACCCACCCAACCTGCCCTGTGGTGCGATCGGCCTCTCCTGCAACCCACCGTCCGATAAGTCCGGCGACGACCTCGAACCCCGCAACGGCGGCAGGTGCTCGCCGCCCGGCGTAACCGATCCACTCAAGCCCGGCAGCTTGCCCGTTGGCCCCGCTAGATGGGGCGACTGCGGCGGCAATTTCCCGGGCACGACGCCCAGTTCGTCCGGTGCCTTCGCGTTACCCAGCGCAGTTTCCGGGGGCCTCGGCGGCTGGTGAAGCGGTTGGGCGGCCGTACCATGCCCGGTTGCCACACCTGCCCCGTGTCTGCCACCCGCGCTCGCGGTGCCCTTGATCGGAGCAGTGGTCACGGAGGAGTGACCAGGAGGAACCTTCGTGTCAGCTAACGAGAACTCTGGCCGCTTGGGCGGGATCAGGGGAAGGCCATGATTGCCTCCCAGTCTCGTAAAAGTGGACCTCCAACTCGTGCCCAGCGCGGATAGGGGCTGCCCGTTCGGCACGCCTCCGCTCGCCGGGTTCAGGACCGGGCGCGTCGCAGGCTGGGTTCCTTGCTGGCCACCTGACGCCCCCTTCGGCGATCCGGGCTTCGAAATTTTTGGAAAGCCTTGCGCCCAAAACTTCGGAAATAGAGTGGTAAACAGACCAGCCGCCCCCAGCGCAAAGGCCCACTCCAGCGGGTCGATGTGAACCGGGTGGCCATTGGCCACGTCATAGATCACCGTCGGCACGACGACGAAGCTCAGACCGAAGCCAACGTTCACGGCCGCGAAACTCCCGAACTTCAGCCATTCCGGCACCGGTACTCTCGGTGGAAACCTGAAGTCCGAAAGTTTCGGCATCACCCTGCCAATATTCGCGGCAACCTTCGCAATGTTCCCCAGCCAGGCGGCGAGTCGGGCCAGCGAACTTGCCAGAAAGCTTGCCAACAGATCAAAAGGAAATGCTAGTGATGGAATCAGCAAGATGGCGAATATAACGCTTAGAGTGGTCTCCTTGTCCTGCCGGTCCTTCTTGGCCTGGGCCTCGTCGGCGGCCGCGTCAACCACATCAGCAACCCCATCGACGTAGTTGCGTGCTGATATAATCGCGGACGTCGCCGCGACCGCGGCGCCATTCATCGCCTCCCTTGCGTCGCCTGACCAATCCACCTCCAACCCGGTATTCGCGGTTCCCCCGGTTCTGGTATCGATCGCCTGCCCCGTCGAGGCGAAGATCGCGTAACTCATCCCATCTAACTTGTCGCCGAGGCTCCTCAGCTTGCTCGCCAGCTCCCTGAGCGGCCCCGCATCGGGCGGCTCGTCGGTTCTTGGTGGGGTCCCCTGCCCAGGGGCACCGACGGGCATTCCTCACCTCCCTTTGTCCCTCGTGCGCTCACGACGACGGCTACCTGAAAGGCCGGAGAGCCGTCGGACAGCGGAATCTCGGCACAGCTGTCGAGAAAGCCGGCCGTGAGATTGAACGTTGACTGGATGTGAAGAGGCCGAAGTGCTGGCAGCGCAACCGTTCAGTGGCGCCACCAGGCCGCTTCACGCAGCCAGGCCGCAGAAACGTTCTCGCAGGAAAGGACCGCTCGGCCCGGCTAAACCAAAGATCGGCCGAGTCCGCACTATCGTTTCATCTAAGTTACGAGCATGCCAGTGCCCTAATGCTGTGACCCGGTGTCAGCCATCTGCGGACGCCTGGGGGTGAGGCAGGAGCTCGGCTTCATACTTGTGAGAAAGCGAACGGTTACCGCGGGTGCACGGTGTGCGGACTGAACGCAACACCAGGTAGATAGCGTTGCTGACGCGGACGCTTAGTCGATAGCTGTCGTGGTCTGTGGTGTGTGGGCGGAGTTGTCTGCCGGGAGCGCTGGCGCGCTGCCGGTGGTTCCGGTTCTCCGGGCCGAGGGTGTCCTTTCACGACAGTCGGGCGGGATGCTCGTGGTCAGGAGGTTGTCGTGGCGGCTCATGCCGAAGCGGAGTAGGAGCGGCCCGCGGCTGGTGGGCTTGGTGGTGCTGGTGTGCGGGAACCTGAGGCCGCCACTTCTGCTGTCGAGGGCTGTGCCGGTCCCGATTGGTGATCACCTTGTTCGCGAGGATTTGGCGGTGGGCGCGGCCGGCGACCTCGGCGCGAGCGGCGGTCGGGGTGGTGGCCGTGACCTGGCTCTGGGTCATGGAGCGGATGGCCTCGCGACGCACGGTGGTGAAGGAGATCTCGTCGGTGGTGATGTTGCCGGCGGTGGCGGCGGCGTGGGCGGCGCGGCGGACGAGCTGGGTGGCGGCGAGCCAGGCCCAGATCTCCTGGTGGACCAGTTCGGGGGTCTCGGAGCGCAGGATCGGGCCGCGGGACGGGCCGGCGTCGGTGATGGTTGATTTATTCTCGCCGATGGTCGTTTCGGCGGCGACTCCACCGGTGCGGGTACAAGCCGGCGATGTCGTGCTTCGAGTAGTGCTGCTCGTCGGTGAGGGTGGTCAGCAGGCAGAACAGTTCGCTGGTGCTCGCGTCGGGCTTGCGCACGTCGTACTCGACGACCCGCACCGTCAACGGCCGCTTGTCCGGGGTGCGTATCCAGGACAGGTAGTCCCCGTCGCTGAGCCGTTTGACCACGGGCAGGCGGATGCCGGCCTTCATCCGCATCACCAGGTGCGCGCCCTGGCCGCGGCGGTGGATCGCCTCGACCAGCTCGATGCTGAAGAAGTTGCGGTCGAGCACGTAGACGTGCTCGGGGGTGAACAGATCCGGGTGCTGCTGCGACGAGCCGGGCGGTCAGGGGCTGCTCGCCGACGCGGCTGGCGTCGACGGTGGCGGCCAGCAGCGCCCGGCCGGCCCGGGCGACCGCCATGCACGACGCGGACCATCGGGAACGCGGCGCTGTCGTCGGCGGTGCCCGGACGAGCCGAACGCGGCCCGGTTCTCGGCGACTGTCGGGGACCTTGACCTGGCAGCCGTCCAGCGTGCATACCCGAAGACCGTGCCACAGCGCGCCGGGGTCGGTGGCGGCGACGATGTGGCCGGCGACCCGGGCGAACAGGGCCCGCATGGGCGCCACGCCCAGCCGTCGCCGCCATGCGGTGACCACAGTGGACTCGGGCACCCGCCAGGCGTGCAGCCACGGCAGCCGGGGCAGCACACCGACCAGTTGCGCGAACGCCTCCACATAGGACGCGTTCGGGAGCAGCGTCATCGCCATGACCAGCCGGGCCACCAGCGGCAGCGACATCAACCGCCTGCGCTCCGGCCTGCGTCGGTGCCGGCGCCGCCTGTGCGACGACCTGCTCCACGACGCCGTCGCCCAGATGCTCCTCCAGCCCGCCCAGGCGCACATGATCCGGTAGCCACCCCTCGGCTCCTACCCGGCCGTCCTCATCGAGCACGCGCCGGGGTGACCGCGACCACCGTGCACCACGCCACCAGATCCCCGTCGCGCAACCGGCCCGGCCCCGACCGGCGCCAGCAGATCGGTCCCGTCGGCGCCGTCGGCCACGACCAGGTCAGCCACCCGCACCGCGAGCACCCCGCCGGCCAGCCCAGAACCGACCGGCACCGGCCGGGGCCGTCGCGAGCGTGCCAGCCCGGGATGGTCGAGTGGCAACGTTGCGGGAACGAACCCGGTCGGGTACAACTGGACTCCAAGGCTCTTGCTTTGGCGAAAGTGTTGGTGGTACTTCACTTCTACCAGAACAAGAGCCTCCACTATGGACACAGCACGCCCGACCGACACATCGTGATCCACCCGTGACCGCAACGCCCGCCGTCCAACTCGGCCATCGACACAAGTCAGTTGCGAAACCGGCATACCGGCGGAGAACGACCACACTTCCTCGCCGCAGGTCGATGAATCGTGGAGCGTCGGCACCGTAATCGATGGATTATTTCGGCCGACCTGCGGGGACGCTATCTACCTGGTTTTGGGACTGAACGGGGGCTGAACGCACCGAAGTTTTCGCGCGTATTACATGGCACTGATGTGCCTAGAGTGACAACGGCGTAGCCCAAGTACGCCCTCCGGTAAGGGAGATCAGCCGTGCAGCCAAACTCCGATTTCACCATGGATGATCTTGTGCGCCACACCAGGACCATGCAAGACGAGCTCGTCAAGGCGCAGACAGGCCTGGCTGACGCAGAAGTGGTCGGCACGGCGGGCGGGGGGCTTGTTCGGGTGACCATGACGGCAGCTGGCGAGGTACGGGCCTTTCGCATTGACCCAACGGTTGTGGACCCTGGTGACGTTCACAGGCTAGAGACACTGATCATGGAGGCGCTGCGTGACGCCACCATCTCTATCAGAGCGCTTGCTGAGGATGTGCTGGCGTCGATTCAACGAAACTTCGCCTACCTTGAACGGTCGCAGGGCTGACGCTACCGCACGCCAGTTCGCCATTATTGCCATTCCGTAGTGATCCCCCACCGGCGGTTGAGCTCAATAACCGGACCCTCTTCCCAGTCTCGGTCCCCAGCGAGAGAGAGAGGCGTCGCCGGAGGTGGATTGTTCAGGCTATCGGTGAAGTCTTTCGCCATGCTCTTGACCTCGTTCTCTGTCAAGCCGAAATTACGCGCCACAAACTGTAGGCCCGCACTTATCTTAAGGAGCGCGCCCTGGGACGGGCTGAAATCGTCCATTGATTCCTCGTCCCCCGTGCCGAATAGACCTAACAGGTCAGCCTTCAATCGGTTGTATAAGGCCTGGGCCGCATCAGAGTCCGGACCCGCCCAGGGGATCATCAGCCCTTCGAAGAGGTTTGTTGTCGATGTCAGTCCATTGGTGATCTGGTCTAGGTAACGATTGATGGACGCGGAAACCTCCCACAATCTTTCCGGATCGATATCTATGTAATTGAAACGCCCAGTTTCCTCGTCGTGGGAGAAGTTGTAGTCCACATTAGTCGACACATCAAGCTCCTCGGATTATCATGGTGACGGTTTGGGGATCGCGAAAGCAATATTGATGTTGTCCATATTTATTGCCTCGCTGTCGATGAGATTAGTTATCGTGTCACCCATGGCCCTGTGGCATTCCCACAAGGCTGCTACGAGATCGTCTTTATACGGCCCGTACTGGTTCTTAATCAAAGTGAAAGAGTCGCTGGCCGGACTTGACCACGTCGACTCTGTGACGCTATTGAGCTGTGTGTCAACGCCGTCAGTTGCCGCTTCGATCTCTCGTATATACGTCGGAAGTCTACTGTGGGCATCAATCAGTTCGCCGAATTCCACCTTCCAGTCGACAAAAACGAGCTGATTTGTGTGTGGGTCATTGACCCACGAATATACTAGCTGTCCGCCCTGGGTATAGACATCGATTTCACCCTCTGCGGGACCGCTCTTATACGTAACGGTCTGGAATCCGGTTTTCGGGTCATGGGAGATCGTGAATGACCCCTGTGGGTCGTGGCCCGCGATGGGTTGGCCGTTCTCATCGAAATTTGTGTAGAATACGAACTGCCCCGGCTTACCCGGTATCGGTACCTGCACTTCCATTGGTTTGCCGTCCGGCCCAACCATTTCCACGAGACCACTACTGTAAGTCGTTGTCGTGATGCCGGTGGCGGGATCGGTGACGATGGTGAAATCGCCGTTGGGTCCGTGCCCGGCCTTCGGGTCCCCGTTGGGGTACCAGTCCGAATAGTCGGTCGCCGACGTGAGGGGCCCACCCACCCCGGCATGCTCCTCGACCCGGATCAGCTGGTGATCGGCGTTGTAGATGTAGACCGTGCCGTCGGCGGCCATGGTGATCTGCTGGCCGCCGCCGGCCAACGGCACGATGGTGAAATCACCGTCGGGTCCGTGCCCGGCCTTCGGGTCCCCGTTGGGGTACCAGTCCGAATAGTCGGTCGCCGACGTGAGGGGCCCACCCACCCCGGCATGCTCCTCGACCCGGATCAGCTGGTGATCGGCGTTGTAGATGTAGACCGTGCCGTCGGCGGCCATGGTGATCTGCTGGCCGCCGCCGGCCAACGGCACGATGGTGAAATCACCGTCGGGTCCGTGCCCGGCCTTCGGGTCCCCGTTGGGGTACCAGTCCGAATAGTCGGTCGCCGACGTGAGGGGCCCACCCACCCCGGCATGCTCCTCGACCCGGATCAGCTGGTGATCGGCGTTGTAGATGTAGACCGTGCCGTCGGCGGCCATGGTGATCTGCTGGCCGCCGCCGGCCAACGGCACGATGGTGAAATCACCGTCGGGTCCGTGCCCGGCCTTCGGGTCCCCGTTGGGGTACCAGTCCGAATAGTCGGTCGCCGACGTGAGGGGCCCACCCACCCCGGCATGCTCCTCGACCCGGATCAGCTGGTGATCGGCGTTGTAGATGTAGACCGTGCCGTCGGCGGCCATGGTGATCTGCTGGCCGCCGCCGGCCAACGGCACGATGGTGAAATCACCGTCGGGTCCGTGCCCGGCCTTCGGGTCCCCGTTGGGGTACCAGTCCGAATAGTCGGTCGCCGACGTGAGGGGCCCACCCACCCCGGCATGCTCCTCGACCCGGATCAGCTGGTGATCGGCGTTGTAGATGTAGACCGTGCCGTCGGCGGCCATGGTGATCTGCTGGCCGCCGCCGGCCAACGGCACGATGGTGAAATCACCGTCGGGTCCGTGCCCGGCCTTCGGGTCCCCGTTGGGGTACCAGTCCGAATAGTCGGTCGCCGACGTGAGGGGCCCACCCACCCCGGCATGCTCCTCGACCCGGATCAGCTGGTGATCGGCGTTGTAGATGTAGACCGTGCCGTCGGCGGCCATGGTGATCTGCTGGCCGCCGCCGGCCAACGGCACGATGGTGAAATCACCGTCGGGTCCGTGCCCGGCCTTCGGGTCCCCGTTGGGGTACCAGTCCGAATAGTCGGTCGCCGACGTGAGGGGCCCACCCACCCCGGCATGCTCCTCGACCCGGATCAGCTGGTGATCGGCGTTGTAGATGTAGACCGTGCCGTCGGCGGCCATGGTGATCTGCTGGCCGCCGCCGGCCAACGGCACGATGGTGAAATCACCGTCGGGTCCGTGCCCGGCCTTCGGGTCCCCGTTGGGGTACCAGTCCGAATAGTCGGTCGCCGACGTGAGGGGCCCACCCACCCCGGCATGCTCCTCGACCCGGATCAGCTGGTGATCGGCGTTGTAGATGTAGACCGTGCCGTCGGCGGCCATGGTGATCTGCTGGCCGCCGCCGGCCAACGGCACGATGGTGAAATCACCGTCGGGTCCGTGCCCGGCCTTCGGGTCCCCGTTGGGGTACCAGTCCGAATAGTCGGTCGCCGACGTGAGGGGCCCACCCACCCCGGCATGCTCCTCGACCCGGATCAGCTGGTGATCGGCGTTGTAGATGTAGACCGTGCCGTCGGCGGCCATGGTGATCTGCTGGCCGCCGCCGGCCAACGGCACGATGGTGAAATCACCGTCCGGCCCATGCCCCGCCTTCGGATCCCCGTTGGGGTACCAGTCCGAATAGTCGGTCGCCGACGTGAGGGGCCCACCCACCCCGGCATGCTCCTCCACCCGCACCAACTGATCCTGCGATTGTAATGTAAACACCGTCCCATCACCGGACATGGTGATCTGCCGACCCCCATCCGGATAGGCAATCGTAAAATCACCATCCGGCCCATGCCCCGCCTTCGGATCCCCGTTGGGGTACCAGTCGGTGTAGTCGGTCGCCGACGTGAGGGGCCCACCCACCCCGGCATGCTCCTCCACCCGCACCAACTGATCCTGCGAATTGAACGTAAACACCGTCCCATCACCGGACATGGTGATCTGCCGACCCCCATCCGGATAGGCAATCGTAAAATCACCATCCGGCCCATGCCCCGCCTTCGGATCCCCGTTGGGATACCAGTCGGTGTAGTCGGTCGCCGACGTGAGGGGCCCACCCACCCCGGCATGCTCCTCCACCCGCACCAACTGATCCTGCGAATTGAACGTAAACACCGTCCCATCACCGGACATGGTGATCTGCCGACCCCCATCCGGATAGGCAATCGTAAAATCACCATCCGGCCCATGCCCCGCCTTCGGATCCCCATTCGGGTACCAATCCGTATAGTCGGTCACCGACGTGAGGGGCCCACCCACCCCGGCATGCTCCTCCACCCGCACCAACTGATCCTGCGAATTGAACGTAAACACCGTCCCATCACCGGACATGGTGATCTGCCGACCCCCATCCGGATAGGCAATCGTAAAATCACCATCCGGCCCATGCCCCGCCTTCGGATCCCCATTCGCATACCAATCCGAATACTCGGTCACCGACGTGAGGGGCCCACCCACCCCGGCATGCTCCTCCACCCGCACCAACTGATCCTGCGAATTGAACGTAAACACCGTCCCATCACCGGACATGGTGATCTGCCGACCCCCATCCGGATAGGCAATCGTAAAATCACCATCCGGCCCATGCCCCGCCTTCGGATCCCCATTCGCATACCAATCCGAATACTCGGTCACCGACGTGAGGGGCCCACCCACCCCGGCATGCTCCTCCACCCGCACCAACTGATCCTGCGAATTGAACGTAAACACCGTCCCATCACCGGACATGGTGATCTGCCGACCCCCATCCGGATAGGCAATCCTAAAATCACCATCCGGCCCATGCCCCGCCTTCGGATCCCCGTTGGGGTACCAGTCGGTGTAGTCGGTCGCCGACGTGAGGGGCCCACCCACCCCGGCATGCTCCTCCACCCGCACCAACTGATCCTGCGAATTGAACGTAAACACCGTCCCATCACCGGACATGGTGATCTGCCGACCCCCATCCGGATAGGCAATCGTAAAATCACCATCCGGCCCATGCCCCGCCTTCGGATCCCCGTTGGGGTACCAGTCGGTGTAGTCGGTCGCCGACGTGAGGGGCCCACCCACCCCGGCATGCTCCTCCACCCGCACCAACTGATCCTGCGAATTGAACGTAAACACCGTCCCATCACCGGACATGGTGATCTGCCGACCCCCATCCGGATAGGCAATCGTAAAATCACCATCCGGCCCATGCCCCGCCTTCGGATCCCCGTTGGGGTACCAGTCGGTGTAGTCGGTCGCCGACGTGAGGGGCCCACCCACCCCGGCATGCTCCTCCACCCGCACCAACTGATCCTGCGAATTGAACGTAAACACCGTCCCATCACCGGACATGGTGATCTGCCGACCCCCATCCGGATAGGCAATCGTAAAATCACCATCCGGCCCATGCCCCGCCTTCGGATCCCCGTTGGGGTACCAGTCGGTGTAGTCGGTCGCCGACGTGAGGGGCCCACCCACCCCGGCATGCTCCTCCACCCGCACCAACTGATCCTGCGAATTGAACGTAAACACCGTCCCATCACCGGACATGGTGATCTGCCGACCCCCATCCGGATAGGCAATCGTAAAATCACCATCCGGCCCATGCCCCGCCTTCGGATCCCCATTCGCATACCAATCCGAATACTCGGTCACCGACGTGACCGGCCCACCCACCCCGGCATGCTCCTCCACCCGCACCAACTGATCCTGCGAATTGAACGTAAACACCGTCCCATCACCGGACATGGTGATCTGCCGACCCCCATCCGGATAGGCAATCGTAAAATCACCATCCGGCCCATGCCCCGCCTTCGGATCCCCATTCGCATACCAATCCGAATACTCGGTCACCGACGTGAGGGGCCCACCCACCCCGGCATGCTCCTCCACCCGCACCAACTGATCCTGCGAATTGAACGTAAACACCGTCCCATCACCGGACATGGTGATCTGCCGACCCCCATCCGGATAGGCAATCGTAAAATCACCATCCGGCCCATGCCCCGCCTTCGGATCCCCATTCGCATACCAATCCGAATACTCGGTCACCGACGTGAGGGGCCCACCCACCCCGGCATGCTCCTCCACCCGCACCAACTGATCCTGCGAATTGAACGTAAACACCGTCCCATCACCGGACATGGTGATCTGCCGACCCCCATCCGGATAGGCAATCGTAAAATCACCATCCGGCCCATGCCCCGCCTTCGGATCCCCATTCGCATACCAATCCGAATACTCGGTCACCGACGTGACCGGCCCACCCACCCCGGCATGCTCCTCCACCCGCACCAACTGATCCTGCGAATTGAACGTAAACACCGTCCCATCACCGGACATGGTGATCTGCCGACCCCCATCCGGATAGGCAATCGTAAAATCACCATCCGGCCCATGCCCCGCCTTCGGATCCCCATTCGCATACCAATCCGAATACTCGGTCACCGACGTGACCGGCCCACCCACCCCGGCATGCTCCTCCACCCGCACCAACTGATCCTGCGAATTGAACGTAAACACCGTCCCATCGTCCAGGGTCATGATCCTGTCGTTGGTCACCGGGTCATAGGTGATTTCCCCACTGGTCATCTGTGACTCCTGTCGGGCCATCCGCTTGGGGGCCGAATGTGGCGGCGGCGCTCTGCAAGCCCGGAGCCACCTCCCGGAATGGCAGATGGATCCGAGCTGCACAGACGCCGAACACAACCTGGCCCGGCGACGGTGCGACGCGCCGCGGGCAGAGTTGTCTAGCAAGAGAGTCGCATCGCTCGGGAATCACGAGACAAGTGCCCAGTTCGGACGACCGGAGTCGGTAACCCACGGACATTGCGAATACCCGACGCAGGGTCCACCCGCGGAAGCGCCGTTTGATCGCGTCGACTTCGTCTTTCGATGCCGGCTTCCGTGCCTCGTCAAGCGCATGAACCGAGCCACGATATTGGTCGTCCTACAAGAGACCACGCGACGCCGGCATGTTGTGGGGAGGGAGGAGACCACCGTGACATCCACCGGCGGCTATACGTTGGCTCCGGCGGATCCTTTGTCTGATGTGGACATCAGGGGAGATCCGCCGTCGGGACTGACACAGAACGCGGCGGTCGTTGCGCAGGGTGCCGTCGCGCTTGGCAGGCTGGGACCTTGCGCGGCACTGGTGCGCCAAGTCCTCGCCCAATCACGCCCGCGCACCGGAGGCAACGTCAATGACAGCAACGAGACGAAGCTGACCCGCGCCGCCATCGCGCGAGGACATGTGAGCAATGACCGTCGCTACCGCACCACCTGATCCGCGACCCATGACGAGCGGGCCGGCCCAGCGCGTCGCGACGCGCGGATGGGGAAGCCATCGCAGCATCAACGCAGCCGTTCGCGCCGCGGCCGACGGAGCCGTCATCTCTGTCGCGCCCGGGATCTATCACGAGAGCATCATCATCGATCGCGACGTGAGCATTATCGCGGACAAGGGTAGAGTCGAGCTGGTCGCGACACACGGTCCGGCGTTGTTGGTCGGGCCGCAACGGCAATGGTGCAGGGTTGGTCCTCCGCGGCGCGGATCCGGCCGACGTGGCGGTCCTAGCGTCCGCCGGTGCTTGGCCCTCGAGCATTGCGAGGTGTCCGCCGGCCGCGTACAGGTCACCGGATGGGCGACGGCCAAGCTGGTCAGCTGCCGGATCCACCATTGTGCGCAGGCCGGTGTGTATGTGGCTGGTGACGCGAAGGCAGACCTCATCACGTGCACGGTCGAGGACATCGACGGCGACGGTATCGTGCTGACCCAGTCCTGCCACACCGAGATCACGTCGGCGACCATCGCGCGGTGCACGCAGTCGGGCGTGTCGCTGGGCGACTCGGCATCGGCCATTTTGGACGACTGCGATATCTCACACACCGGCGACGCCGGCATATACACCCAGGACGCCGTACGCATGCTCGTACGGGCGAGCCGCATCTACGACACTGGCGGGGACGCGTTCAGCCTCGCCGGCAGTGCGGGTCCGGACGACGCGCGCAGGCCCACGGCATCCGCCGAACCCGAAGAGGCACCAACGGACACCCGTCTGCCGAGCGGGGTCAGGTTGGTCGACTGCACGATCACCCGGGTCGGCCGGACCGGTGTCCGCGCGGTCGGCGACAGCAACGTCGCCATGAGTGGGTGTGACATCACGGGCACGGCCAGCACCGGCGTAGTGCTCAGCGGTTCGGCGAAATTGACCGCAACTGATTGCACCATCATCGAGGCCGGCGCCAACGCTGTGTTCGCCGACGGCGACGCCCAGGCGTCACTGACCAGGTTCCTCGCGCGCGAATCCACCTTCAGCGCCGTGCACCTGGGCGGCAACGCAACCGGCGACCTGGGGGAATGCCAGATAACTCGCACGCCCGAGCACGGCATCCGCGTTACCGGACGGGCCGTGCTTCGTCTGACCGGAGGGCGGGTCGAGAACGCACAAATGACCGGCATTCAGGTGGAGGGCCACGGCGATGCCACCGTTCGGAAGGCCGCGATCGATGGCGCGGCGATCGGAATCCGGATCGAAACACCACACCGACCACTGATTGAGGACTGTATTGTCAATGACGCATCGCAGGCTGGGCTGGAGGTCGGCCCAGGGGCCAGCCCCACGGTGCGTTCAGGGCGTTTTGTTCGATGCGGCGGCGCCGGCGTGTTTCTCGACCAGGATAGCGCCGCAACCCTCGAGAACTGTGTCATCAACGAGACCGGCGGCAGTGGACTCGTACTGTGGACGAATTCGCGGCCCTTTGTCCGGGGGCTCATCGTAAGCCAATGCCGCAAGAACGGGGTTTATGTGGCGCCGGGGGCAGCCGGCGTCGTGGAAGACAGCACCATATCGGCCACCGAGTTTCCGGCGCTCTACATCGGCGCGGACGCACACCCGGTGCTGCGCCGATGCACGGTGCAGGACGTCGACGAGGACCTGCACCTCGCGGACGGTGCGCGGCCGGTATTTGAGGAGTGCATGGCCATCAACGTGCGGACGACGACGATGCCGGTCAACGGTGGCGCTCGTAGGGTGCGACCGGCCGGCGCGACTCGACCCGACATCAAGACCTTCGGGGGCGCAGCCGAGCCTGATAACCCGCAGTCCGCACTCCCCGAGCTACTCGACGAGCTCGATCGGCTCGTTGGACTGGCTCGCGCCAAACATGACGTCAGCACGCTGGTCAAGCTCATGCAAATGGTCAAACGCCGAGAGGAGGCGGGTCTGCCGCCGCCGCCGCTGTCGCGTCATCTCGTCTTCGCCGGCAACCCCGGCACCGGCAAGACCACGGTGGCGCGCCTCTACGGTCAGATCCTCGCCGCCCTGGGCATGCTCGGGACGGGCCATCTCGTCGAGGTCGACCGAGGCATGCTGGTCGGCGAGTACGTCGGACACACCGCGCCCAAGACCCAGTCCGCGTTCCGGCGCGCCCTCGGCGGCGTGCTGTTTATCGACGAAGCCTACGCGTTGGTGCCCGATGGTCAGAGCACAGACTTCGGGCACGAGGCCATCGCGACCCTGGTCAAACTCATGGAGGATCACCGCGACGAGGTGGTCGTCATCGTGGCCGGCTACCCAGACGAGATGGAGCGATTCATCGCGGCCAATCCGGGCCTGTCCTCGAGGTTCAGCCGCACCCTGTACTTCGACGACTACACTCCCGAGGAGCTCCTGCGCATCGTCAGCCACCAGGCCAGCGCCCATCAATACCGGCTGCCCGACCGCACACGTGTCGCCCTGGCCGGTTTCTTCGCCGAGGTTGAACACACCGACCGCCGAGGCAACGGCCGATTCGCGCGACAAGTTTTCCAGGAGATGACCGAGCGGCACGCGTCCCGCATAGCGGAGGTCGCAACGCCCACGAACGAACAGCTCAGCACTCTGTTGGTCGAGGATCTGCCGATCGTGTCGCAGGCCGACAGCGGGCCCCACTGAAGTACTTCATATAGAGACTCCGATGACGAGGGCAGTTACGCACAATCGAAGGAGCTGAACGATGGGACACTGGGCGCCGCAACGGGACTGGATCTACAACCTCCAGACGGACTGGCCCAAGCCCTACGACGGGGCGTGGGTCTGGCGAGACGGCCCCCCAACCTGGTATCACGGTGTGGAGGTTCTCTATGGCTATTCCGAAGAGGCGATAACCGATCCTGACCAAATTCCTTCGAAGTGGAAGCCAGACCCTCCGAACGAGGTCAACATTCCCGAACTGGAATTGGTAGGTGGCTGGCCGCCTGGGCTCACCGGGGATCTCCCGGGCACCCCCAGCCTCAACACAGCCGAATCGAAGGACAGTCAACTTCCCCCCCCATTGGTCAGTCATTTCCGCGTGCTTCCTAGCTCCATCCGTTTCGCCGAAGGTGCGATCGTAGATAGGATCACAACGGCTGTCGAAGAATACGAGAGCCTCAGAACCTGGCTCGCCGACCGCTGGGGATGGGTCTTCTCCAAGCCCGAGGACGACGGCACGCACGACCCGCCCGACGAAAATGCCCAGTACGTGAAGAAGTGGGTCAGGATGGGCATGCTCGTAGCCGCCGATACGATCGCCTCAGTCGCCGGATTCTATGTCGACATCCTCAACACGAGCGCGCAGATGTACGTTCACTCCGACAAGGAATCCACTTTCCCGGCTGAATGACACGGGTGGCGCCTCGACCCATCAGACCCTCGTGCGCGTCATCAGCCGATGATGCCGCGACCCATAGAGAGCAATTCGTCGAACACGCCGAACACTCCCATCGCGAGCGAGGCAGCCGCAATGTTGCACAGCATCCCGACGCCATCTACCCACCGGTATCGATCCGGAGTCTCGGGTGGTCCTCCGAGCGTGGGTTCCGCATCCCGGTCGGCGAGTCCGGGTTGACGCATTATGGTGGCCGTGATGCCCCAACCCAGTACCAGTAGTGCCACGGCGGCGAGTGCGAACACTGCCACGCCCTCGCCGAGATAGCGATCGAAGATCTCAACAAGCACCGCGAATACGCCGACGCTCCCGGCCACGCCGATAAGGATGACTTCGGCGGCGAACCCGGCCCGTCGGGTGCGGACCAGCAGAGCGAGGCCGGCAACCCCGGCAAGGGCGGGTGCGTAGGGCATACGCTCGTGTGCCTCGGCCAGCTGGGGCAGCGTTGCCACGAGCGCAAGGACGGGTCCGACGAGCAACACGGCGACGATCTGCCGGCCCCGCACGAGCATTGCCGTGGTCGCCTCTGCCATCGCCGGGCCACCGGGCGGAATCCTTCCACCCCAGGCCGTGATAATGGCGGCCACCGGCTTCGCGATGCCGACGAGGGCGAGCGCGGTGACAGCTATCGCGGCGGTGATGGCCGTACGGGTGAACTCGGTATCCAACCCGTACAGCAACGCGGCCAACGCCCCGGCCGCGGCTAGCGGAACCTCGAACGCCACAACGAAGGCGTCGGGCACGGTTGTCAGCGCCATCACGTTGGCGACGTTGGCGCCAACAATCACGCCGAGCCACAGAGCCTGCTGACCGGCGAGGGCCTGCGCCAGAAGGCCGCCCGCGACCGCCAGACACGGCACCGCGCTCATCGAGGCGGCCACGCGCAGGGTCGCCGGCACCGGCGTGTGCAGCTGGTGCAAGGCCCACCCTGTGGCCACGGCCGCCAAACCTGCGGCGATGAGAGCGACGGCCGGTGTCACCAGGCCGTCACCGTGGCGCACCGCGCCGACAGCGGCCGCCATGGTCAGCCCCATCAGGCCGAAGGACATGATCGCCAGTCCCCGCGGCTGGCTGCGGTCACGCTGGCGCTCGGCCTCGTCCGCGACGAGTTCGTCGATATCCTCGACCACCGGCGCAGCCCCTGGATCGCGGGCCACGTCGCGCAGATACAGGATCTGGCCATCGACCACGCCGGCATCGGCCAGCGAGGTCTCGACCTGGATCGGCGCCCGGCCGGCGGCGGCGAGGGACCAGGCGGGCGGGATTGCCCCGCCGCGGGCCTGCCCACACATACGAGCCAGTCCGGCCACGTACTCGCCAATGGGCGCGTTGCTCGGCAGCGCCACATCCACCCGCTTGGTCGTGCCGACCACGGTCACCCGGCTTCGTCTGTCCAGCATCGCTAGTGTTAGGCCTTCGGTCACATTTTCCAGGTATAGGTGTTTGCCTGTTGGGTGACGGCATAGTTGTACCAAGAGGAGTCGAGCGCCATCGCGATATTGCCAAGCAGTCCCGGATGTGCCACGTTATCGCCGAACAGTCCCAACGCGGAATTGTTCCACTCCTGTTCCAGTACCGTGAAATAGTTATATGCATCACCGGTCCACGTTTCCTGAAGCGGCTGGATCTGATTCTTCAAGGTCTCCAGTTCGCTGATGACGGTGCTCGCCACGTCGCGGACATGTTTGCCAGCGAACTCCAACGTGGCAGGTACCTGAAGATGGCTATCTTCGATGGCCATGTGCTGCTCTCCGATCGTTTGTCAGTTGGCAGTCGCTCTCGCGTCTGGCCACACCGACCATTTCACGAGATGGTAAAGTCGCCCGGGGCCGTCGTCGGGCCGGTCGGGATCGGGTCCAGATGCGCCGGCGGCATGCCGCCGTTGATCGAAACCAAGCCACCCAAGTTCGCGTTGACCTGAGCTTCCATGTCGACGTAGTTCTCGAAGTTTCCCGCCAAGCCGTCGCCGATTTCGGTTAATGCATGGTGCAGATTGCGGGCATAGTTTTGGAAGTCCTGCATCACGGACTGAAAGGTGGTTGCCGAAACGCCGAGCCACGTCGGACCGATCTCCTGCTCGACAAAGGTCCGCAAGCTGGTCAGCTGACCATCGATCTCGGTCGCGGTAGCTTGGGCGTTACTCGACGCGGCGGCAACTTGTTCCGGGGTCACCCCGAACGGATTCACGCCCGGCCTCCCTTGGTTTATTTCCGACGCCGCGATCGGCGCTAAGCAAAGTCTCACAGATGTAACTGGCACGAAACAGTGCCCGGTTGTGTCGACAGGCCCTGTCAGTGCACCAAGGACGTCACCCCATCGGCCGGGCCTGTCTTCGCGGTCGCCGCGCCGGTATCGTCATGCGTGTCCTCCACCGCCACTTGGATCAGTTGGCTGGCTTGACCCCTACGGACGAGCAGACCCCGCCCAGGCGGGCGCGCAACGGCCCGTTCCTCGCCCAGGAGGAGACCCTCCCGAGCGTCCCCGGACAGGATGAGTCCGGAGCAGCCCAGCTCCCGAATCCGCGACAGAATTGTGTCGCCCAACGTCCTCGACATTCCGCTCACCCGCCGCGCGATCACCATGTGGAATCCGACATCCCTGGCGTGCGGCAGGAACTGCGCCAACTGGCCGAGCGGCCCCTGGGCGCCGCCGACAAGGTCGTAGTCGTCGATGACGGCGTAGATCTCGGGGCCTTCCCACCATTTGCGCGCCATCAGCTCCTGTCGGGTGATGCCCGGCGGAGGCAGCCGCTCGCGCAGCTTCTCCACCATCTGCCCGACGTACGCCCTGGCCGCGTCCGCATCGGTGCCGTGGGCGCCAAGGTGTTCCTCGGGTACCGTGCCGAGCAGAGTGCGCCGGTAGTCGAGCAACACGAGGCGCACCTCCCAGCCGGTGTGACGCCGGGCGAGACCGCGAATCCATGTTTGCAGGAAGGTTGTCTTTCCGGACCCGACATCGCCGAACACGACGAAATGTGGGTCGCCTGCCACCAGATCGACTGCGACTGGCATGAGGTCGGCCTCGGCGATGCCGATGGGCACGCCCGCGTCCGGCATAGGCGTACCGTCCATTTCGGACACCGTTATCCGGGTGGGCAGCAGCCGGACGGTTGGCGCCCGCGGCCCGGACCAGCCGGCCGCCACCTTGTTCAAGACATCCTCCTGGGCCTCGCGTTCCCCCTCGACACTGTCCACCCCGTCCAGACGAGGGAGCGCGAGCTGGAAGTACAAGCCGGGATGGACCACACCGCGTCCGGGCGTCGCGGGGGGTATGTGCGCGGCGAGTCGGCGACCCACCTCCGACTCGGTCGGGTCGTTGAGGCGCAGCTCGATGCGGGTGCCAATGCTGTCCCGCAGCGCGGGGCGGATCTCATTCCAACGGTTGGATGTCAGCACAAGGTGCACACCGGCACCCAACCCCCGGCCCGCGATCTCGGTCACGATCGCGTCGACTCCATCAAGCGCACCACGTACCGCGCCCCAGTTGTCAATCAACAGGAACACATCGGCCGCCCGCAGCCCGGCAGGCAGAATTCCGGCCGCACGTCGCTTTCGGAAATCCGCGATCGAACCCGCGCCAATGCTGCGGAACAATCGCTCACGCTCCGCCACGAGCGCGAGGATCTCGGAAAACATTCGGCTGACCAGCGCTTCATTGTTGCGCTCGGCCACCACCCCGACGTGCGGCGCGATCGCGTACGGGTGCAGGGTGCCGCCGCCGAAATCGACGCAGTAGAACTGAGCCTCCTCCGGAGTATGGGTGAGCATCGTGGCGAGCATGATCGTACGGAGCAGGGTGCTGCGACCTGTCTGCGGCGCACCGACGAGGGCGACGTTGCCCTGGATGCCGGCGAAGTCCATCGACATCAGCTGTTGAACCTGTTGCAGTGGCAGGTCGACGACACCGATCGGCACTTTCAGCTGCCCGCATAGCGGCCACGTCCGCGCGCTCAGCCCGCGACCGGGTTGGGACTCCAATGAGCCAAGCACTGAATCCAACGTGATCACCAACGGCAACGGTGGAAGCCATACCTGGTGGGCCGGCCGTCCGACAATCTTCAGCCGGTCGACCACCATCATGAGCTCGGTAGGCCCAGAATCGGCGGTCGCCGGCTGCTCGGGCTCGGGTTCATCGGGCTGCTTGCGGACCTCACGGATCCGGTACAGCGCGGGCGGTGCACCGGGAGTCTCGTGCGATGCGCGTTGCTGGCTCGATACGTACGGCGCGGATACGTGGGCCACCCGGAAGCGCCGATAAACCGACTCGTCCACCTTCAGGTATGCCGAGCCCGGGATCGCCGGTAACCGGTAGGCATCGGTGGTGCCGATGACGCTCCGGCTCTCCGCGGCGCTGAACGTCCGCAGACAGATCCGGTAGGACAGGTGTGAGTCCAGGCCCCGAAGCTTGCCTTCCTCCAGCCGCTGAGTGGCCATGAGCAAATGCATGCCGAGGCTACGCCCGACACGGCCGATCTGAACGAACAGATCGACGATGTCGGGCCGGCCGGACAGTAGTTCACCGAACTCGTCCACGATAATCAACAGGTACGGCAACGGCTCCAGCGGTCGACGGTCCGGGCCAGTCTTGCCGGCCGCGTGCTGGATCTGGTACTCCCGGACGGAGTCGATGTTGCCGGCCGCTCGCAGCAGTTGCTGACGGCGCTGCTGTTCGCCTATCAGCGCGGCCTGCACCCGGTCGATCATCGCGAGATCGCCGGCGAGGTTGGTGATCAGGCCGGCTACGTGGGGAAGGCCGGTCAGGGGCGCGAACGCAGCGCCACCCTTGAAGTCGACGAGCACGAAGTTGAGCAGTTCGGGCGAGTGCGTCAGACAGAGCCCGGTTACCAGCGTGCGCAACAGCTCGCTCTTGCCGGAACCCGTGGCCCCGACGATGAGTCCGTGCGGGCCGGAACCGCCCTGCGCGGACTCCTTAACGTCCAGCATCACGGTCTCGCCGTCCGCGTCGGTCCCGATGGGTACGCGCAGCAGGCGCTTGCTGGTGGCCTCCTGCCATTGCTCGGTGATGTCGACTGTCAACGGATCGCCGGCTAGCAGCATCTCCGTCAACGACACGGTACGAGCGAGGATGTGCTCGTGTTCGTCGCTGAGCCGCAATGGCGCCAGGCACCGGGCGATCAGCTCGGCCAGCCTGGTTCCCACCAGGTCAGGGGTGCATCGGTCGACGGCCGCGGCAACGAGCTCGGTGCGACCCTCCGTCTCGACCGTTCCGTGCTCGGTGAGCCTCAGGCGTAGGTCGACGCGGCTCGGCTCGTCACGCTCCCGTTCGGCGAGAAAGATCAGGGTCACCCCGAGCAGAGGTCCTGCGGCCGCCAACAGTGTCCGCAGCAGATCGGAACGGCCCCACTCGGAGAAGGGGTTGAATCCCGTGAACAGCACCACGAGCCGCCGCTGAGTTGGCACCTTGGTGCGGTCGAGGGCGAGTTGGGTACGTCGCGCGGCATGCTCATCCTGGCGGCGTAAGAGGTCCTTTTCCAGGAAATCGGCCAGATCGGCCGGGCCAGCGGCGACGAGCGGCACCTCCCCGGTATCGCCCCCCGCATCGGGCTCGAACGTGTGCGGCAGCCACTTGGCCCACTCCCAGTGACCGCCTCCGGACATGTCAATGGCTAGCGCGACGTCGTCCGGCGCGTGCAACACCGCGATCTGGCACAGAATTGCGCGCGCTAAACCGAACGTTCGCGACCGTGCTCCCAGCACGCTGATGACGCCGGCGTGGCCAACATTCACGACGTTCGGCTGGCCGTCGACCCGCCCGTGGCGGCGGATGAGCCGCCGTGCCCCGCGCAAGGACTCCCAGTCGTACTCTCCCAGCGGGTCCAGCTTCGAACTGAGCTGGATCGGGGTGGCCAGGTTGGCTTTGCCCAGTCCGACGCGGATCTGGAGGAAGTCTGGGTCGTCCTGGCGCCGCTCCCATACCCGGTCGCGACTCGTGGCGATGGCCCACAACCGTTCCGGGTCTGGATAGCTGAGGGCGGCGACGGTTCGCTGAACCGCGGCAATCATGCGGGCATGTACTCGGGCCTCGTGGAGGTGGACCCGATATCGGACCCGTTGCCGCCGGCTCACTCGCCGGTTGGTCTTGCGCGACTGGATCCTCGTGGTGACGGCCACGGCGATCGAGACAACGACGAACATGATGCCGACAACAATGAGAATCGGACGACCCCAGATCATCATGTAGCCCGCCATGCCGAGTGAGCTCATGAGCGGCAAGATCATACTGATCATGCCTCCGGCCTTCCCGCCCTCGGGCACCTCCGGCGGGTTTGGTAGGGTGATCTTGGAATCGGGCACCCGCGGCGGCAGGAACCGGGCCGGACGATGGAACGCAATCCGGCTCATGTCGCTGCACTCTCCCGTCCGTCCAAAGTGGATATATCTTGTTACTTGCACTCGACTTTGACCTGGGTGATGGCCAGCTTGGTGTCCGGAGTCTGAGGTTCTCCCCGATTGAGCATCCGTACCGCGATACCGGTCCGGCTCACCGGGTATGCGCCGACGGTCACCCAGGAGCCGGCCCGGGCGCTCTGGTCCAGCACGAACTGGGCGAACGCTTGACCGCCTCGACCGGCCATTACCTCGAACTGAGCCGTCGGCGTGGCACGATACTTGGCCGGATCCGCCCTCGGCACGTACACCATGACCTCGCACCGCCCGACGAGGCCGGGCGAGAACCACCACACGGCTGACTGTCCCCCAACCTCCGCCGTCGCCTTACCAGCTAACGGCATCACCTCGAACGTTCCGTGGCAGCCGTCCTGCGCCCATCCCCCTTCCGCGATGGTCAACCAACCGGCTTGACGGCCGATCGCCTCGAACCCGCTGGTCGCGGTCGCGACACAGTCCCAGCCGGCCACCGCGGTGAAGCCGTCCGTGGCACTCGCCGCGCCATCCGATGTCGTTGCCTTCGCCAGCTCAACCGGCCACACGAGCTGCAGCACGACCCCGGCCCCTAGGGCCACGGCCGCGGCGACCGTCGCCACGAGAAGGATGATGTGAGGCCGGGCAACCGCCCGCTCGGCGCCGGGGCGGGTCCAGCTGTTGTCAATAAACGCCCGCACGAACTCCCAGCGATGCTGCCCGGGCGGCTCGGAACGACGGGCGGCGCTGCCCGTTGCGGGCTGCTCCGGGCTCCACCGTTCGGGGGACTGGGGCGGCTCGGGCGTCACGGCGCTTGGAAACCCGAAGGCCTCGCCGTCTCGGCGCCGCCGGCATGGGCCCAATCATGGCTACCCTCAGACTCCTCTCGCCGGCCGGCACCAGGCCAACTCTCGTACGTCCGGCGCACATCTGACGTCTCCGGATCCTCGTGGCTGTTGTCCCTGCCTTGCTGGCCTTCGCCGGAACCCGTACGCACGAGATTTCGAATCCGCAGCGCCACCCCGGTGGCCGCGACCAGGCCGACGAGGACCACCAGCACGACCGCCACAATCCGACCGCTCGAGGGCGAATGGCCGGCTTCCGATGCGGCGGGTGGCTCTGCCGTTGCGGCGCCGGCCGTATCCTCGGCGGCGATTACCGCGTTAACGGCGCCGGCAGGGTTGATGATGCCCCAGCCGTAGGTGCTGTCGGGAACGCTCTGGGTCTGCTTGTCGGCGGTGAGCTCTACTCGGTGAGTGACCTGCGCCGGAGTCAGGTCGGGATGCGCCGCGCGCACGAGTGCGACCTCGCCCGCCACGTAGGCGACTGCGACATGGGTGCCCGTGCTCGCCGACACGCCCGTGCCCATAATGCCGAGGCTGCTGATGTCCATCCCCGGCGCGACCACGTCAACCGCGCCCGGCCGATACTGCGCCGCAGGGGTGTTATCGACACCGATGCCGCCGACTCGGAGCACTCCCGGCTTCCCGTCGTCTGTCGACGAGCCGGTCCCGGTCGGCGCGGCAAACACCACCACGGCGTTGTGGTCGACCGCATCGGCGATGGCCTTGGCGACGTTGGGATCGTCCGGGTCGATGTAGGAACCCAGCGCGAGGACGGTGGCACCGGCCGACACGGCGACCTCGATCGCGCTAATCTGGTCGGCCGGCGGGGCCTTCGGCGAGGTCGTCACGACTCGTATTGGCAGCACGACCGATTCCGGGGGCGATGCCTCTGAGCGTGCTGCTCTGACCGGGCTGCGCGACAATGATGCCGGCCATCGCGGTGCCCGAGCCGAGGCAATCGGTGTTACCGCGGCCCGACCCGCTCACGATGTCGGCACCCTCGGCGACGCGGCCGGCCAACTGCGGCACGCTGGCATCGACACCGGAATCGATGATCGCCACCATGACACCCTCGCCGCGCGAGCGAGTCCACGCGTCGTCTGGAGCCATCCGCAGTGCCCCCCAGTTCGACCCGGCTTGGGGGGCTGCAGCGGTCGCGCATCCCCCGCTGGCCTGTGCCACGACCGAGGCTTGTGCGCTCGGCGTGGCGTAAGCAACCGATCCGGTTGTGGCCGGCGGCGTGGGGGGCGCATTCGTTGGCAGTGGGCCAATGCGCACGCCGTCACCCACGGCATCCCACGGAAGGACCAGCAGCCAGCCCTTGTGAAGCGAGTTGGGATCGGTGAGGCTGCCACCGTCTGGTTGCGTGCGACCGACGTTACGGTCGAAGATTTCTTTCGAACGGGTCGAGCTACCGAGAAAACGAAGCGCGATCTCCGACAGATTCTCGGGCTGTCCCGCGTAGGATCCGGCCACCTCGTAGTACTTGACGTTGTCGGCCGCAGCAGCGCTGGCGACCTGAGCAAACAACACACCTGCCCCGACACAGACCATCGCGACGAGCACAAGGGCGGTGGCCCCGGCCTTCATACGCGTCAACCGGTTGACACCCACCCAATCGCCTCGGGTTCCTCGAGCCCATGACACGTCACGTAAACGTCCGGAGCCGCGGTTGCGTTCACAACGGACCGCTGGGGCTCACGCCAGGTCCGCGCCGCCGCAGGCGGCAAAGGACGTGGCGCTTGGCGGTGCTGGCCGACCACCAAGCGCTACGTCCTCCCAGCGACAGAGCCGACGCTAGCCGCTAGCCATGATGCGCGAACTCGACGTGATGTGGCCGATTCAGATCGTCGAATTGACTGAAGACGTCTCCCTGTGGCGTTGTCTGCGTCAAGACCACCGCATCCTGGCCGGTACCGCTCATGATCGTGAGGGTTCCATCGGACAGCTGCAGATGTACGGACCCATCCGCCGGATACGTGTAGTCTCCCGACGTCCCATCGGCAAACTCCACATGGTGGGGGTTGGGCGGATCCGCGTCATCGAAATCCGTAAACACGTCACCATTCGCGCTAATCTGTTTCAGCATCAAGGAATGGCCGCTCTCATCGGGAGCGCTCGTCAGCATCGAGCTTCCGTCCGACAGGTTCAGCTGCACAGTCCCGTCCGGAAGATACGTGTAGTCGCCAGAAACTGTGTCTGAGCTGCCGCTGTCGGGAGCCGGCATGAGTGGAACCTGGTCATCTCCCCAGTTTCCGCTGCCACCCCATGGCGTACCGGCATTGCCAGATCCAGGTGTCGTCATTGCAAGACCTCACATCCCGGCCCGTCAGGCCGCAAGGCTAAATCAGGAGTTCAGGTTTCAGCAGAGCCACTCGGTTTCGATGGCGGAAGCCACTGGCGCAACGACACCTGCTTTGGCGGTGACCGCTGCGGAAGCGACAAACTAGGTGTTTGCGATCGCGGTGGCTGCGACAGCGCAACGGGCGCCCGCCGTGTTGACGGCACCCGCGAGGGCACTCGGGTTCGCGGGACGTTTGGCGAGGTGATGCCGGTCCGCGGCGTGGCGGGCGGCGCCAGTCTCCGTCTCATCGGGGCCGGCGGCTGGCGCATGGACACGGGCAGCGCCGGCAGCCGGTGCGCTCCGGGTCCGGTCGGCTGCGGCCCACTCAGACGAATCTCTGTGCCCAGGCCGAGGCGAGGCACCGGCATCGGCTGCGGTGCGCCATTCGGCTGTGGGACGCGCTGGCGACCCATTGGATCGGGTCGATCGGCCCAATTACGCCAAAGCCATTCGTCGGACACGATTCACTCTCCGGGAGCGTTGTCGGACCACAGGCCCTGGGCACAAAGCCTGGCGGGCGCGCACCATCAACGGTAGCCAGCAAGGCGAACGACCCCGCCAGCCCTCATTCGGAGGGCATGTGCAGGCGGGACATCGCTGCCATGTACAAACGACTACTGACTCGCGCACCAGTTCGCGATCGAGACCTCCAGGATGGTTAGCTCGGTCGCGGTCGCCTGGTCCGGCGGGAACCGTCCCTGCATCGCTTGCAGCTTTGTGATCCAGTCAACCGCTATATCCGGACCAGCGAGACCACGCATGGCGTTCAGCGCGGCTTGATCGGAGAGCAAGCTCCGGTCGTTGGATGCTCGGCGCGAGCGCAGTGCCTTCGCCAGCCGACCGAGAATGTATGCCTCCGCCTTGTCCGCGCCGGTGGGTGCCACAGCCTTCACGTGGCGGGCGAAGCCTTCGATCCGGGCTTGGCGAGCCTGCGGATCATTCGGCAATGCATCCAGATCAAGAAAATGATCCATGATGACGCGGTGGCGCGCGGTGCTCGTCCTAGCGTTGGTGTACGCCTTGCCCAACTCCCCGATGTCAAACACTCTCGGGTCCCGCGGCGCCCGGCGAATCTCGGGCCCGGACGACTGGCCAGCTGCCGGCGGCGCGCCATGCGTCGTCGGCACTTCCGATATCCGTACGTTCAAGTTTTGGCTGGATGCTGCTGGCATCAGCTCGGTCGCGGCGTTAGGTGGCTGGCGGGGAATCGTCATACCGGGAGCCTGAATGCCGAGCGCCCGGTTGAGTTGCGCGACGACCGGCGCGGCGGATGTCGGGCTGCGTGGGTCACTGAGAAGTCGGTACCAAGCCCCGACGGCCTGCGGCGGGAGCAGCTGCGATGCCTCGCGTATCTGTGTGGCCGCCTGCGTGATCTGCTCCGCGGTCGGATGGGCCTCGAGCAGCAGTTCCACCACGGACCGGAAAATCATTGCATCGGCGCGCTCGACCGGGGTGCCTCCTCGGTGGCCCGCAACGCTAGCTGCGCCAGCGGCATCCAGTCCGTCCTGTCGGAATGCTTGGCGAGGGCGTCAAGCAGAGCACGACGGCGGTCATCGGCGTTCTCCGCGGCAAGGTAGCGATGTCGCGGCCCACGCAGCCGCGCTTGCAGGCTCGGCATGCTGCCTCGTTCGGGACTCCACCGGATCTCGGATGGTCCCGGCGTCGCCGACCGCTCGACCGGTGCGTCCCGCGGCGCCTCCTTCGTACGGCCGCCGGCCAGATCCGCGCCGAGCGCCCCATTCGCACGGCCGGCTGTATCCCCGCCGAGCGCCTCCTTCGTACGACCAGCCACACCTCCACCAGGCCGAGCCGATGGGGCCGGGCTCCAGCGCACCTGGGTCGGCGACGTTCTCGCATTGGCCGGAGACTCACGGTCCGGCTGCGTTGGCGGCGGTCCCAGAGGCCCTGCCCGTAAACCCACATCCGCCGGCGTCGTCGGTGCGGCATCGGATGCCCGCGGCGCGGTCACAGTCGGTCGTGTCGGCTGGTCGGTAGGCGACGCCGCCAGACCTTGTCCTTGCGCCTTCGGCCCAGGCTCCGCTCGGGCCTGCCGCCTCGCAGTGACTGATCCGGGTGCCCAGTGCACCGGTCTGGTCTGGTGTCTCGGGGCCGGTGCGGGCAGGGGTGCCGGTGCGGGGGCGCCGATGGCGGCCATTGCCGGTTGTAGCTCGGAGACCGCCTGATCCTGCGGCCAGCTCCAATGCCCCACGCTGTCGAGATCGGGCAGCAGCCCACCGGCGCCGGTGAGCCGGTAGCCGCCGGCCGTGACCCGGCCATCGGGCATCTGCCACACCAGCGCATCGGTACGCTGAACCCGGGTCGCCCGCACCGCCTCCAACTCCGCGCCGGCCGCCTCGGCCCCACACGCCATCAAAATCAACGACGCCGCCGGGTCCACCCCCACCACCGTCAACAACCGGTTGAACTGCTCCGCGGTCAACGCACCAAACCGGGTCAGGAACCGGCCATCCCGCACCGTGACAAACACACTCCGCCAACCCGGATACGCGTCGGCCTGCTGCGCGGCGAACCAATGCTCCTGCAGCTCGGCCCGCTCCCGGTCCCCATCCGGCCGCTGCGGCGGGGCGAAGAACACCCCCGCATGCACCCCGGCCGCCGCCGGCACCTCACCATCGGAGGACACCCTCCGCTGCGGCGACGGCGCCGGCCGGTTCCGCGGGAAGAACCAGTACTCCACCACCGACTCGTCCCACATCACCCGACCCTGCCCGTCCACCCCCCACACCCACCCCGACACCTCCGGACGCCCATCGAGCAGAGCCGCCGGCACCGCTACCGGCCCCCCCAACCGGCCCTGCACCCGCTCCACCAACCGCTCCACCTGCCCCGGCGACAACCTCATGGTCCCCGCCGCCACCCCCACCACCAGCGCCACCCACCCCGGCACCACACCACCGGCACCGGCACCAACATCCACCACCACCACCACCACCACCGGACCCGCCGCCGCCAACACCCCATCCAACACATCCACACTGGCCAACCCGGAATCCACCCCCAGCCGCGGCCAACCCCACCCAGCCGACACGTTCGTGGACACCCCGACCTGCTCCACATCGGACCCGGCCGCCGTATCGACAGCACGGGCCGTCGGCTGCGTTCCCGCCGCCGATGCCCAGTTGGGTGGCGGCACCCGGTGGGCTCCTCCGCCCCGGACGCCGAAAGCATCGTCGTCCCGATCGCCGGGTCGATGGCCGTGCTCTGCGCGGAGACAGGAGGCGAGGGAGATGCACGCGGCCGGCGGGCAACATGGCAAGACCCTGGTTTCCCACCGACGACGTCGAATCATCTGCCAAACGCCCCTCCATGCCGGAGACCACCCGGGCGATCACGGCATCCGTAGGCCACACCGACGGGTCTGCCACCATCACATGGCCCGAAAGCGGCGTCATGGTCGTAAATGATTTCGACCGGTCTGCGGCCGAGATCGCCAAACCAGCAAAACCATCCTGGCCGGGATCGACTCTGTCCGATTGGCCAAGACATTGGAGGCGCCCGAAACGGGCAGCAGCATCCACACCGGCACCTGCACCTCGAACTCGCCCTCACTCGGGCTGTGTGACCGCTCCCACCGCAACTCGTCGAGGTCGGGCCGCTCCACCCAGTCGGCCCACCACGCGTCCACCGTCTGCACCCGTGCCTGGTCGGCCACCTCAGCCACGTGCGCGTACGCCACGGCATACACGAGCAGCCGGATCGGCGGCGCCGCCTCCGATCCGAGCATCCTCGAAGATCGCCTCAAAAATGGCGACGACGCTGGCTGAATCCGGGCGCGCCCTGCTCGCCGGCCAGTACCACCTGAGCACCATCCAACACCTCCACCAACCCACCCAGAACAGGCGCCCGAGAAGGCCGCGGACCGGGCCGCGGCGCATCGTCCCTCATCCGAATCCACGCCAAAACGCTCGCCCGCGGGTCGACCATTACCGTCCGCTCGAGGATCCATTGACCGGAGTGAGCCACTCGCTCCGGAGCACCCCGGTGGAAACGGCGGCGAGGCGGAGTGAACTCATAGATACCCACCCAGAGCTGTGAGACCGTACGGTACGCCCAGACCCGCTCGCGTGGCCGTGTAAAGCGGAATACCCTCGCCAACTCCGGCCACGTCACCTGACCACCGGCCATCGGCGTACCGTTCGGCCACCGGCCGTGACGTCCAGAGCATCGACATACACGTCCACTGAACCGGCTCTTCTTCTTCTTCTTCTTCTTCTTCTTCTTCTTCTTCTTCTTTCTCTCTCCATCGCTGAGGTGCTGCCAGGTCTGCGACGCGTCCGCATCCGTCGATCTTCTCGACCCCAGACTCGACCAGCGCACTCCAGCGCGCCGCGGCGGCCACCTCGTTGGGGTACTTGCCGAAGCACCCACCCAGCCGCGTTGATAGCAGCAGCCAAACCGTCCCCCCCAACAAACACCACCAGACCATCCGCTCCGGATTCATGGGCAGACTAATCGCATCGATCACCGGCCTCTCACCGCGATACAACACACTCGCACCACGCAACAGAACCTCGTAGCTCCAGCCCTCCGGGAGCTCTGGCGTCAGATCGGCAAGCTGCCGCAATTCTTCGCCGCGCCTCGGCCTCCCGGTTCTCCTCCGCCAAAGTCCCGTGAGTACCGCACCAGTGCTTTGCGCGGCCACGTCAGCAATACCTAACGAACCAGTAAAAAAAA
>CAWDLN010000004.1:0-99049 GCA_963803115.1 uncultured Actinomycetota bacterium | reverse complement strand
GATCGGCCCAGTTCGTCGCGGCGGTCGACCAGCAGCCGCAGCGCGACGGTCGCGTCGTCGGCCCCGACCTGACGCAGGCCGGGGCTGCGTAGCCCGGCCACGGCCACGCTTTGCGCGTCGACTGGGTCGGTCTTGCGGCCCTGGCCGGTGTCGAACACCCGCACCCGGGCGGACAGTTTCGCCGGCACGTCGAGGACGGTCTCGCCGTCGGCGACCAGGCGCTGGGCGATGTGCCGCCCGATCCCGGTGCAGCCCTCGACCGCCCATACCCGGTCCGGGAACCGGCGGCCGGCTGCCAGCATCTGCTGGTAGCCGCCGGTGTCGGTGCCGTACCGGCCCTGGAGCCAGTACCTGCTCCCGTCTGTCGATGACTTCGATCGTGGCTGACCGCTTGTGCGGATCCATCCCGATCACCACACGACCCATTCGTTGCGTCTCCTCGCTCGTACACTGTGGACGATTGGCGAGGAGGGCAACGCTACTTTGAGCTGGGCATACCCCTCTTGAGCCACTCCCTGCCGCGGTGACCGGCGGGCGCACGCCAAATGAGAGTCACACCCTGATGCCGTGGACAGCCGCAAATGAGAGCAACCCGCCGGCCACCTCGACCCAGCCTGGCCGGGCTGAGGTCGTAGATCAAATTAAACAAGTAGCCGAAATCCGGTTGTTGTCTGTGGACCCCAGGTCAGGCTGGAGCGATCGTCCGGATCATCACGCAGTTCTTCTGTCCCTTCGACCGCTGGTAGGTGAAGCCGGCCTCCTCGTACATCCTGCGGGTGCCGTTGTAGAGGAAGGAGGACGACATTTTCTTGCCTTCGGGCTGCTTCGACATGTCGTGCGGGTATCCCTCGACCACCCCGCCACCCGCCTGGGAGATCAGGTCCAGCGCTCCTCGTAGTGCCAGCGCCGCGACGCCGCCGCGCCGGTAGCGTCGGTCCACGAAGATGCAGGTGATCCGGTAGTCGGGCGCCGTAACGAGGCCCGCCTCGTACTCCTGTCGATGATGGATGTTCGGCAGTTCCCCCGGTGGCCCGAACTCCGCCCAGGCCACGGCCTCGTCGCCGTCGAAGACCAGCGCGGCGTGTGCACGCCCGTGCTCGACCAGTTGGCACTTCAGATCACGATTGCTCTCGTAGGTGCGGTCCTTGTCGCGTGACAGCGAGTGGAAGTAGGTGCACCAGCACCCGCCGAACACGCCGTTGTGCCGCTCGACAAGGTCGGCGAAGGCACGCCAGGTGTCGGGCGCGAGCGGCCGGATGGTGAGGTCGTCCGTCGAGCGATCGGCAGGCATATGGACAACCTAGAACACATTGCGGACGATTTTCGTCCGGTGATCCGGCGACGGCTCGCAACCATCGGGGCATAATGCCGCGATGCGCGCGCTCATGCTCGTCGGCAAGCTCGCCGCCGACGTTCGCCAGCAGAGGCGGTATACCTCCGGCTGAGGATCGATGCCTCGGTCGGCCGTCATGGCTCGCATTCCTGTCGTCGACCCGCTCGTTCCAAATCTCAACACGATCCAGTTGGTGTCGACATTTGGCGTGTTGCCCGGTACCGGTAGGACCTGGGGGGTGACTCCCTGCCCGCCCGTTCCTCGTTACCGGTAGGCATGGCGACCGTCTGTGAGCCCGAAACCAAATTGATTCCACACGGAGATCAACGAGGGAACGAATCTGTCCACGGAGGACGGTCGCGACCCCCAACGTGGGCATCCGCGCCGCGCGCAAGGCCGCTCGGCGCTCGGCCACGTAGGGCCCCGCGCACGGACACCGTACGCGGGAGGAACAGCACGTGCGCAACGACGCGCCACCGTCCACTGAGGACGGCCGGTGGCATTTCGCCTCACCCCTCCGCCCGAGACGGTCCCGGCACCGATTGGGCCCCCACGGCCTGATCCGGGCGACGAAAGGCCGGTAGGTGAAGGGGTAGTTCTCGCCGAGCACCCGCGCGGCAGTGTTGGCGGGATCTGAACCCACGACCCTTGACCCCCAGGATGGTCTGACACCCCTGGATGTCCGGTTTGCCAGTCACTACAGGCACACCGTCACTACAGGCACACCGGCCCGAAGGTCAGCTGATCACCGGCTGCGAAGGCCAAGACAGATACCGCCCTACGCGACCAGAACCAGGTCAGGCGCGTGAAGTTTCTGCACGACTCAGCCAATCAGCAAGGACAGCGGCCTCGCTGTGCTCGAGGTCGCGGGCAGCGGTGAGTAACGTCATCCTGCTGTTGCCGGCGGTCTCGCGCAGCCGCTGGACCGCCTGCTCTCGCTCCGGCGCCCGTAGCTCGGCGAGGTATCGGCGGCGAAACTCGCCATAACGGTCGCGGTCGTGTCCATACCACCGGCGAAGCTCAGTAGACGGTGCGACGTCACGCATCCACTCGTCGACGCGGGCGTCCTGTTTCCGCATGCCGCGGGGCCAGAGGCGGTCGACGAGTATCCGTCGGCCGTCCTCGGATGACGCGTCGTCGTAGATCCTTCGGTACCTTACGTCCTTGCCCATCACGTCCTCCGCGGACATCAGTCCGTGCGCCTGGGTGGATGCAAACCACCTGCGCTATCGCATCCGGCTGGCCAGACGGTCACGCGGTACAACCATCCGTCTACGACCTTGCCATGGCGTGGGTCCTCCGGCGGCTGTTTGGGCGCTTCCAGCCGGCGGCAATGCGGCACAGCCCGATTTGGCCAGCCAGCGAAGAGGCGAGCAGGTCACGTTTGCCGACTGCGTCGTCACACGTATGCCACCGGCTCGGTCGCGCCGTACCCGTTACTCCAGTCGGCGCTAGTAGGCGAACCGCTCGGCCCGGGCGTTCCCGGCGGAGCCCGCTCCAGCATGTCGGAGGTGAGCGCGGTGCCGTGTGGCTCACATGGACCCTCATCGGCGGACAGGCCCCGGCCCTGGCGCGACGTTGAGATAGTTACCGGATTTGCCGAATTGAGGATGTTCGCTCCGAGCGGCGTGTATGGTCGGTCCGTCGGGCGGGCCAGGAGGTGCGCGGTCGGGTCGGTGAGCGGGCCGACGGTGTCGATCAGCTCGACGACCGAGCCGGGCCAGCCATGCGTCATGATGAGCGGCAACGCGTCCGCGTGCGGCGACTGCACGTGGATGAAGTGGATGCCGACCCCGTCGATCTCGGTTTTGAACTGGGGCAGCGCATTTAGTTTCGACTCGCACTGGCGCCAGTCGTGATCTGATGCCCAGTAGTCTGCGAGCGGGGCTGAACGAGCAATCCCGGTCGAACTGCTCGGGCGCTACGACCAACACTGCCGACAGTTCGATGGACGCGGAGAAGCCAGGAAACGCCTCGACGCCCTGCATAAGCGGCCATGATCATTGCTAAGCTCTGGCACCTCTAGGCGCCGAGGGCTGGCATACTCGTGTGCCGCTGTGCGCACGGTGATTCGAAGCATCGTATGGGGCTCATGGTTCGTGTGAGTAGCGCGAGTTAGCGGCGGTCGTTGCGTACGGGTCGGGCAGGGATGGCCAGCGCCGCGAGGCCCACTCCGACCAGGTCGCGTGGTCTGGTGGGACGGGTGGAATCTGAGAACCTCGCAGTCTTCGTCGTCCGGCGCTTGAAACTGAGCCCGCCACTGCTCAAGTTCAACGTTGCTCATGTGGAACGTTTGATCGGGCGTAGTTGCGAACCGATTGGTGACACGCTTGCGTTGCTCCTCGTGGTCAATCGGCAGGTCGACGACTTGGCTACGCGCGCCGACGGCGCCAGCGATCCAGCGGAGCGCTGATCGTTCGTCCTTTCCCCACAACCCGAAGTCGAAGACGACATCGGTGCCCAGCTCTGCGACCCGCATGCCGAGCTGAACCAACTTGCCTTCAACGAGGTCACGCCTATCTGGCGGGTTTTGATCGCCAAACAGCACGATCTGCCACTCGTCTGGCGTTAGCCGGAGGGCCGACGCGCTAATCTCCAGTTCCTTCGCGTGAGCTGTTTTCCCTGCGCCGGGAAGGCCAACGATCAGGTAAACGATTGCAGGTCCGACGCGCGGATCGGTCGGCTCGGGGTGCTCGTGTGCGTACATGCGGCGGATCCTGAGGGATGGCAGGGGCCAGGCAACGCGAAACGGCCGCCCGGCAGGAAGCCGGCTGCGCGGAACCGAGGAACTTACCTACAGACTGTCCCAGCGCCGTCAGCGAAAACGCCATGGCGTGGCCGACAAATGATCGGGTGTTGCAACCTTCCCCGGAACCCAAGCCGTCACGGTGGGGCCAAGTGTCGTTTGGAGGAGGCGCAGTGCGTCTCCTGCCCGCGAGTCATGCCTGCGGATTTGATCATCTGGAAATGCCGTTCGCGACTGCGTCCCCTCGCCAGGGCAGTCAGGAGGACTCGCGCGAGGCTGGGGCGGATGAGGTGCTGCCAGACTTGGCACAGACACCTGGCCTCTTGGCGTCTGTGCACGTCACCCTGCGGCCGCGACGAGGTTCGCCACGGTAACGGACTCCTCAAGTATTGTCGTGGTCGTGGTCGTGGTCGTGGCGCTGCGTCGTCCGTCGGGCTAAGGCAATCGTGCTGAACCGGATGCACCTGGAGCCGTCCGCAGCGGTGGTTGGGACGGTGGTACAGGGTGTCTCTTTCTTCCCCCGTGGCGGCTCGGCCCACGTAATCCGTTGTCTGACCGGGGCGTTGCAGGACATTGGCTGGAGCGCGCGGATCGTGGCCGGATCCGTCGGCGCCGCCGGGCAGCCGGGCCACGCAGGGACGTTCTACCGAGGGTTGGCGGTGTACGCCGCGGATTTCACGCCTGCACTCGACGCGTGGCGCTCCGGTGGCGACCCGCTGGCCCAGCCGGTTCCCATGCATTCGTCCTATGAGGACAGGGCCGGGGCACCCGACCGGTTCTTCGGCGACGTCGCGCCGGCGGTGGCCGCCCGCCAAGCCGACGCCTGGCGGCGGATCCTGATTGCAAGCGGGTCGGCGCCGCCCGACATCCTGCACCTGCACCACCTGACGCCACTACACGACGCCGCACGGCAGCTGTGGCCAACGGTGCCAACGGTCACCCACCTACACGGCACCGAGTTGCTGATGCTGGAGGAGATCGAGCATTCGACGAAGCCGTGGCCGCACGCCACGTACTGGGCTGACCGCCTTCGCGCCACCGCCGGTGCCAGCGACCGCGTCATCGTCGCGTCGTCGCATGTGGCCCAACGCGCGATGACCTTGCTCAGGCTGAAACCCGATCGGCTAACGGTCGTCCCGAACGGAGTCGACACCGACCACTTCCGTCCGCTCCGGCTGAGCACCCAGGAAAGACTCGCGCTGCTGCGACAATGGCTTGTAGACGAGCCGCTCGGCTGGGACGAGAGCGGCCAACCGGGCTCCATCCGGTACACAACCGAGGACCTGGCGCCGTTTGTCGACCCCGTGTCCGGGCAGGCACGGCCGGTACTGCTCTACGTCGGCCGGTTCACGCGGGCCAAGCGGCTGCCGCTGCTCCTTCGCGCCTACGCGCGGGTCAGGCTCCGGCTCGGTTCCGCCGCTCCGCTGCTGATATGGGGCGGCCATCCTGGCGAGTGGGAGGGCGAGCACCCATACACGCTCGTGCGCGAGCTCGCCCTGGACGGCGTCTTCTTCGTCGGCTGGCGGGACCATGATCATCTCCGGCTCGGTTTTGGCTGCGCCGACCTGATGGTTGCCCCATCCGTCGACGAGGCCTTCGGCTCGGTGTACCTGGAAGCGATGGCCGCCGGCCTGCCGGTGGTAGCAACGGCCAGCGGTACGCCCGGTATCCTCATAAATCGCGACCCATCCCGGCCCGAAGGCTGGCTCGCCCAACCGGACGACGAGCACTCCCTCACTGACATACTGCTTGCGGCATTGACCATTCCGGGCGCCCGGTCCACGCGTGCGGCCGCCGGGCTCGCCTTCGCCCGCAGTCGGTTCTCCTGGCAGGCAATCGCCCAGCAGGTCGCGACCACCTACGAAGCCGTACGCCGCTAAGCCCTGGCGCCTCGGATGTGTTCAGCGACCGACTGCCTCGGAATGCCCGTCGGCGAACTCGTGGCCGGCCCGACGGGGAAGGCGAAGGTCACGGCCGCTGCGCCGCCCATTCGGTGCTTAGTTCGGTGCAGTGCACTCTTGATCAGCCCGCCGACCGGACCGCGGCAGCTTCGTCGATGAAGCGGACCCGCGAGATCGGATCAGCAAACGACCGGATAGCCGCGAGTCGCGCGCCCGGACCATCCGACCATGCTTGATGATCGGGTGTTCAAGCACCGACGACCGCGCGACGAGAAGACTCCCGTCCGGTTCGGTCCCGCGAGGCGGCGACTGCTACAGGCCGCCGTCACGATGAGGAAGAGGGAGTTGCGCGTGGCCGTGACACGGCGCCGTTGCGGGACCACGGCCCACCGCGCCGGCGGCGGGTCTGGCCGCCTCCGGATCGGCCGTGAATGTCGTCTGTCCGCTGGGGACGGTCAGCGCCCGCGGCGCCCGATCCGGGCGCCGGCCGAGAACGCGGCCGCTCCGCCGGACTTCGCCGGCGCCACCGCGGCGCGGGCCGAGGCCGTGGCCCGCGTGGTGGTCACGCTGGTGCGACGGGACTTGTTGGAACGGCCACCGGCCACACCAAGGCCGGCCGCTTGGCCCTGGGCCGGACGGCCGGTACTGGTACGCGCCGCTCCGGTTGGAGCGGATGTGGCCGTGACCGTTGCGCGCCGTGAGCGGCCGGGTCGGCCCTGTCTCGGCACGACCCGGAGCGGTGAATCCACAGTGGACTTATCGAGGGTGATGACCTCATAGGTACGTTCGCCCGGCGCAAGCCGGCGCATCAGCGGGTCCCCCGGGCGCATCCGGGTCGTGGTCGGCTTGATGCCGGCCCGGCGGGTCAGCAGGTCGACGTCGGCGACCTGGTCGTCGGACATCAGCGTGATGACCGTGCCGTGTGCCCCGGCCCGGGCGGTGCGCCCCGAGCGGTGCAGATAGGCCTTGTGCTCCATCGGCGGATCGGCGTGCACCACGAGGGCCACGTCATCCACGTGAATGCCGCGGGCCGCGATGTCCGTGGCGACCAGGGTCCGCGCGGTTCCGTCGGTGAACGCGCGCAGGTTGCGGTCGCGGGCGTTCTGAGCGAGATTGCCGTGCAGCTCGACCGCGCGCACGCCGGCCGCGTTGAGTTGCCTGGTCAGCCGCTTCGCGCCGTGCTTGGTGCGGGTGAACACGAGCGTCCGCCCGGGGGCGGCGGCCAGGTCGATCAGGACGGGCAGCCGCTCATCTTCCCGGACGTGCAGCACGTGGTGGGTCATCGTGGCTACCGGGGCGGCCGCCGGATCGACGCGGTGGGTCACCGGGTCGACCAGGAAACGGCGCACCAGCACGTCGACCGCCGCGTCCAGGGTGGCCGAGAATAGCAGCCGCTGGCCCTCGGGCGGGGTCCGTTCCATCAGCCACCGCACGGTCGGCAGGAAGCCGAGGTCGGCCATGTGGTCGGCCTCGTCGAGGACCGTGATCTCCACGCTGTCCAGGCTGGCGTGGCCCTCCCGGATGTGATCCTGCAGCCGGCCCGGGCAGGCGACCAGAATGTCGACGCCGGCCTGCAGCCCTCGAATCTGAGGGTTCGCTGCGACGCCGCCAAAGATCGTCATCGCTCGCAAGGACAGCGCGGCCGTCAGGGGCGCCATCGTGGCGTGGATCTGCGTGGCCAGTTCCCGGGTGGGCGCGAGGATGAGGGCCCGTGGGCGTCCAGGCCGGCGCTGCGCCGGTCGCGCCGCGAGACGCGCGAGCAGTGGCAGCACGAATGCGTAGGTCTTGCCAGAGCCCGTGCGACCGCGGCCGAGCACGTCGCGCCCGGCCAGAGTGTCGGGCAGCGTCGCGGCCTGGATCGGGAAAGGCTCGGTGATGCCAGCCCCGGCCAGGGCCGCCACGAGCTTCGGCGGCAGGCCGAGCTGGACGAATGAGGTCGAAGGTCGGGAGGCAACGGTGGTCGTTGTCGTACTGGGGCGGGATGCCGCCATGAAATCTCCGAGGTTAGAGGGATCGTCGGCCAGGCGTGGATTCCGCATCGGTGCTCGACGTACGGCTTGTCGACGTGCGGATGGTCGACTCCAGAGGCGCGATCGGGGCAGCAAGACGTGCCAACCGCCTTCCGCAACGATACACGAACCCGACCCGGCCACATCGTCTGGGTCAGCCCATGAGGTCACCGCTACGAACGCACCCCACCGCCCGCCCCCGGCGACACCACCGAGCCCATGCCCCAGCCGACCACCCCGACGAAGACATCCCACCGTTCTAGTCGAGCGATTACGTGCTGCCCGGCCGGCGGAACGTGTGCGCCGCTGCTAGATGGCTCGGTAGGGACCCGATCTGCTCAGTCGGTTAGGCGTCGTCCCATTGGAAGACGGCTACCGCGATCGCCCCGACGACAACGGCGAAGCCGAGCAGGATGCCCAGTTGCGGCAGGATCACGAGCGGACCCTCGCCTCGGACCATCACGTCGAGCATGCCGTCCACGAGATGACGCAACGGCAGCGCGCGCGAGATCGCGTCGAGCCAGGCCGGCGCGCCCTGCAGCGGGAAGAAGGCTCCCGAGAGAAACGCCATCGGCAGGACGATCAGGTTCGCCACCGCGCTCGCCGCCTCCGGAGTCTTGGAGAACGACCCGGCGAGCAGCCCGATCGACAGGAACGCCAGCGTCCCGGCTATCAACAGTGGGATCGCCATCCACCAGTATTCCGACAGCTTCAGGCCGAAGAACGGTATCGATGCCACGCCGATGAAGATGGCCGCTTGCACCAACGCGATCGCGATGCTGACGCCGACTCGGGCGCCGACGACCGTACCGGTGCGAACCGGTGAGAGCCGCAACCGCCGCAGCACCTTCTTCTGCCGCCAGGTAACGAGCGTCAGGGCGGCGCCGAACATGGCACCCGTCGCCACCGCCCAGCCGAGCAGACCCGGTGTGAGGTACTGGATCACCTTCAGTGACTGGTCCTCCACCTGCATCGAGGCCAGCTCGAATCGTGGCGCGACCGGGTTGGCGGCCAAGTTGCCGCTCTGCACCAGTTCCCGGAACAGGGCCTGGACCGTACCGGCCTTGACCCGGTCGGCCGCGGAATAGTGCAGCACGATCTGCGAGCCCTGCTCCTCGACCGCGGCGTCGGCGTCGCCCTTGCGCACCTCCTCCAGCGCGGCCCCCAAATCGTTACTGTGCCTAAGTTCCAGCACCTGGTCGAGGCCGGCCCGCCCCTCGCCCTGGATGCCGTCGAGCAGCGACACCTCGCCGACCTGGATCACTGCCGAGCGGGGTGCGGACGGGTTGCTCAGCAAAACGCCGAAGAGCACGAGGAACATCAGCGGGAACAGGACCGTGAAGAAGACCGCGGTCTTGTCCCGCACGAAGCCGAGGGCCATCGCCCGGGACAGGCTGCTGAAGCTACTGCTCATCGCGGTATTCCCGTCCGGTCAGGTTGAGGAAGACGTCCTCGAGCGTCGCGCCCCGCACGGAGAGCCCGCGCAGCGCGTTGCGTTCCGCGAGCGTCGCCAGTACGGGTGCGGCGTTGCGTGTGGCGAACGACAGCGACACGCCGTCGTCGCTGATGTCGGCGTCGGCGAAGAGCTTGCGCGCCTCGATTTCCGCGATCACTCCACTCTCGACAGTGATGCGCGTCGGCGCGTCGAGCCCTCGCACGAGCGATGCCGGCGGCCCGATCTCAAGGATCTTGCCATGGTCCATGATGGCGACGCGGTCGCAGAGCAGCTCCGCCTCGTCCAGGTAATGCGTCGTCAGTACAACCGTGCGGCCCTGGTTGTTGATGCCACGCAGCAGATCCCACAGGTTGCGCCGGGCCTGAGGGTCAAGGCCCGACGTCGGCTCGTCCAGGAAGACCACATCCGGCCCGTGGGCGAGTGCGCAGGCGATCGACAGGCGTTGCGCCTGGCCGCCGGAGAGCTTCTGGATCTGGGTGTTCGCCTTGTCGGTGAGCCCGACGACCTCGAGCATCTCGTCGGCCTTCGACGGCACCACGCCGTAGAGCGCGGCCCAGGTCCGGATCTGTTCGCGGGCGGTGAGCCGGTCAAAGAAGCTCGACGCCTGCAACTGCACCCCGATGCGCGGGAGAAGTGACTTGTTGCGTGGCCACGGTGACACACCGAGCAGGCGCACCTCTCCCGAGTCGGGCTTACGCAGGCCTTCGATGATCTCCAGCGTCGTCGTCTTGCCGGCGCCGTTGGGGCCGAGGATGCCGAAGAACTCGCCATCGGATACGTCGAAGGAGACGCCGTCAACGGCTCGGGTGTCGCCGTAGGCCTTGTGGACATCGCGCACGGTGATCGCCGGGGGCATGCGCGCAACCCTACTGGCTCGGATCAACCGCCCGATTCGGCCATTCGACGACTTCGAGATGCCTCAATGAGCACGGTGGCGGCACCGGTGCGTTGGTAGAGGACCAGCCGACCCTGGCGGCGCGATGTGACGAGCGCCGCGGCCTTGAGGACCTGCAGGTGTTGGCTGACCGCGGCCGCGCTGAGGCCGAGCTTCTCGGCCAGGTGCGTCGTCGTCATTGGCAGGGCGAGCGCGTCGAGCATCACGGCGCGAGTCCGGCCAACGAGTCCCGCGAGCGCGTCCGACGTGGTTTCGTCACGCTCCTCCCAGGCCAGGCCCAGCCCGCGGGGCGGATACGTGATGCACGCCTGGTTGCTGTGGCAGCAGGCCACGGTCGTATTCGGCCACCCGAACGCACACGGCATCATCATCAGGCCCGTCCCGATCAGGTCGTGCCGGCACTGGTACCGCTTGTCGACCGTGATGACGTCGTCGTGGTAGGACACCTGCGGGCTCACGCTGTTGAGCACCCGCTCGATGCCGCCATCGGCGATCTGTTGCATGCGGTAGCCGACATCATCGGCGCAGAGCGCGAACACGCGGTCCCACACCGGTTCGACCGCGAGCCGCCAGTACACGAGCATCTCATCGACCAACCGCGGAAGGTGGCGCTCGGGGTCGTCGTAGAGGTCGAGCACTGCGGGCGGCATCGCGGTGAGGCGCTCATTCATCTCCACCATGTGATCCAGCTCGTTGCGCACCTGCGCCGGCTCGGTGGCCGCGATCCGGTCCATCGCCTCGTCGAGGTCGGCCGGCCGGGCGTCGTTGATCGGGGTGTCGGGGATCGGCGTGATGAAGTCCGGAATGTACTTACCGGGCGGCGTGATCGCGGTGAGCAGGTCCAGTGACTGCCGGCAGACCCGCGGTCCGGCCCAGGCGATCCACCGCCGGTGCATCAGCTGACGGCGGTGGTCGTTGAGCGTCATGAAGCTGCCCACCAGCTCGTGTATGGGCGAGTGGGTGAATCTGATCAATGCGACGTCGGAGTGCCGGAGCACGAGTTCGATCACGGGCAGGCTCCTCTTTCGTCCACATAGGATCTAGCGGTCATCAGCGCAACCTCGGATCGAGCGCGTCTCGGATCGCGTCCCCGAGCATGATGAAGGAGAGCACGGTCAGGGCCAGGAACGCCGCGGGAGCAAGCAGCGGGAGGCTGGCCTCGCGGACGTGGAGCTGTGCGGTGGCGATGTCGATGCCCCACGAAATCGCCGGATCCCGCAGCCCGACCCCGAGAAAGGACAGGGTCGCCTCGGCCGCGATGAAGCCGCCGAGCGCGATGGTCAGGATGACCACCATCGGCGCCAGCGCATTGGGCAGAATGTGTCGCCGCATGATTCGCAGGTTGTTGGCGCCCAGCATTCGCGCCGCCGCGACATAGTCCTGTTCCTTCGCGGTGATGACCGACGCGCGCATGACCCGGGCCGCCTGGGTCCAGCCGAGCGCGCCGAGCACCAGCACCACGGGCACGAGCCCGGGGTCCTGCCGATCGGAGGTGAGGCGCCGCGCCAAGACGATCGCCGCGAGCAGGTACGGGATTCCTAGCACGATGTCGATGATGCGCGACAGTACGGCGTCGATCCAGCCCCCGAAGAACCCCGCGCTCATGCCGACCGCCACCGCGAGCACCGTAGCGATGGCCAACGCCAGTACGCCGACGGTTATCGAGGCTCTGGCGCCATAGACCGTACGGGCGAAGACGTCGCAGCCCTGGAAGTTGTAGCCGAAGATCGCCGAGCCAGACGGACCCTCGTGCTGGCGGGAAAGTTGGCACGACTGCGGATCGGCCGATGTGAACAGTTGGGGAAACGCGGCCATCGTCAGCACCAGGATCATCAGCACGATCGACACCCAGAACACCGGATTGCGACGCAGGTCGTGCCAGGCGTCGCCGACGAGACTGCGTTCCTGGAGTCGGCTCGGCGCCACATCGCGCGTATCCGGTGGAGCGTCGGTAACGCCGACGGCGGGTTCGGTACGGGTGCTAGGCATAGCGGATCCGTGGGTCGAGAACGGCGTACAGGAGATCGACCAGAAGATTGACCGTGAGATACACGATCACCAGCACGCTGACGAATCCGACCACCAGCGGCCCGTCCTCGGTCCGGATGCCCCGGAATAGATTGAAGCCGACGCCGGGAATGTTGAACACCCCCTCGGTGATGATGGCGCCGCCCATGAGCCCGCCGAAGTCGATGCCGAGTGCCGTGATCACTGGGATGAGTGAATTGCGCAGCACATGCACGCCGATGACGCGTCGCGGCCGCAACCCCTTCGCCTTGGCCGTACGGGCGTAGTCGGCGCGGAGGTTCTCCGCCACCGAGGTACGGGTCAGGCGGAGCGTCGACGCCACCGAGAACGAGCCCAGGACGAGCGCCGGTAGCAGGAGTGCGTACAGCGTCGGGTCGGCGCCGGCCGTGACCGGAAACAGTCGTAGCTCGACGCCGAACACGAGCCGGGCGATCGGCGCCAGCACGATGACCGGGATGGCGATGACGACGAGTGTGAGCAGCAGCGTCCCGCCGTCGAAGATGCTGCCGCGCCGCAGTGCCGCGATGACGCCGGCGACGATGCCGACAACGGCGATGAAGCAGAGCGCCAGTACGGCGAGCTTCATGGTGACCGGCCACGCCTGAGCCATCATGTCGGCGATGGACCGGCCGGTCAGTGACTGTCCAAAGTCACCAGTGACCAGCCCACGCATGTAATAGGCGTACTGGACCAGAAATGGCTGGTCCAGGTGATACTTCTCGGTCAGGAATGCGACCTGGGCCGGCGTCACCGGTCGCTCGCCGGCGAGTGCCTGCACGGGGTTCGACTGGTTGGCGAACATGAGGGCGTACACGATAAAGGTCGCCCCGACGAACGTCAGCGCCATCTGCAGCAGGCGCCGGGCGAGATAGCGGTACATGCCAAGGCTTTCCACGAGTGCCGAGTCGCCGCCGAGCCGGGGAGGCCCCCGACCCGGCGACGGTAATTGCGGTCGACTAGGCGGCGGCCGCCTGGATCTTGTTGAAATCGACCCGGCTGAACAGATCGAATACGACGTTGGTCACCTTGGTCGAATGGCCATAGTTGTTCTGGCCAAAGCGAAGCGGAATCACGGGCATGTCGCGGACCAGGATGTCCTCGGCCTGCTGGTACTTCTGGATGGCTTCCTCCGCCGTGGCCGCGGCCGCACCCTCCTTGACCAGCGCGTCGAACGCGGGATTGCTGTAGCCGTAGTAGTTCGACGAGCCGCCGGTGGAGTAGAGCGGGCCCAGATAGTTCTGCATCGATGGATAGTCCATGCTCCACCCGAGCCGGAAGAACCCGACGGCCTGCTTGGCCCGAAGCTTCGTGAGCAGATCCGCGAACTTCGGCTCCGGTGCCCCGGCACACTCGACGCCGAGGCTGGCCTTGATCTGGTTACACGTGGCGTCGACCCACTCCTTGTGGCCGCCGTCGGCGTTGTAGCTCAACTTGAGCGAGGCCGGACCACCCGCCGCGGTGTACAACTGCTTGGCCTTGGTCGGGTTGTAGGTGCACGCCTCGCCGCAGGCACCCTTGCGGTAGCCGGCCACGACCGGCGACACAAACGCGTCCGCCGACGTCTGCGAGTTCTTGAAGACCCGGCTGATGATCTCGTCACGGTTGATCGCCATCGAGATCGCGCGCCGCACATCCGCGTTGGCGAACTGAGGATCGTACGTGGGGAACGCGACGAACTGGAAGGTCGAGGCCGGGCTGTGCTGGAACCGGTCGCCCAGATCACCGGCCGCATTGGCCAACTGCGACGTCGGGATTGTGTTGAGCACGTCCAGGTTGTCGGCCTGCAGGTCGGCATACGCGGCGTCCAGGTCCTGATAGATCTTGAATGTCACGCCACCGATCTTCGGCTTGGTGCCCTTGTAGGCGTCCCAGCTCTCGACCTCGATCTTCGAGTCGTGCTGCCAGGTTCCCTTCATCTTGAACGGACCGTTGCCGATCGGCGCCTCCTGGTACGACTCTTTGATCACCCCGGGCGACGTGAACGCCGCCGCCGGCAGCGGGTAGAAGGCGCTGTAGCCCATGACCGCTTTCCACTCGCTGAACGGCTCCGACAGCGTGACCGTGAAGGTCGTGTCATCGACCTTCTTGAGGCCGGAGAGGGTCTGGGTCGCCGGTACCGGTGGCTTCGCCGGCCCGGAGCCATCAGGATCGTCCGGATTGAGCGCGGCATAGCCCTCGATCTGCTCAAAGAAGTAGTTGTTGTTCTGGCCATTCGGGCCGTACGCGCCGTAGTTCCACGCGTTGATGAAGCTGTCCGACGTCACCGGTTCGCCGTTGTGGAAGGTCCAGCCAGACTTGAGCTTGATGGTCCAGACCTTGTTGTCGGTCGTGGTGATCGAATCGGCGGCGACCTCAAACGGCTTGGCCTTCTCGTCGAAGTCCACCAGTGGAGCGAACAGCGCCGACAGCACCTGGTTGCCAGAGCTCTCGTTGACGTTGGTCGGCAGCAGGAACTGCGGCTCCCCCAGCGAGAAGGAGACGACGTAGGTGGAGTCGCCCCCCTCGGTTGTGGGGTTCGCGCTAGAACAGCCGGCCGCGACGAGCACGAGGGTAATCGCGCCAGCCACGGCCTTCAGGATTGTGCCACGCATGGGCGGGTGTCTCCTTGGCATCGATAATGCTCAAAAATGGGGGGACGGGCTCAAGCCCGTTCGGGGCGTCGCGTCCTGAGCAGGGATGACGGCCACGACCAGCCCCCGAGGAGCGCCGGTCGGGACCGCCGCCCTGACCTCACGCCCTTGACCGTTGGATCCCTGGACGTACTCCGATTGAAGGTCCGGTTCGCACGGTCAGCAACGATTAAGTTCAGCCCTAATCGTCGCGCCAACCACGGGCTAGCGGCGCCAATGTCCTAAAGGGACTGGGACAGCAGGAAGTCGAGCACGGCCGGCACGAAGTGTTCCGTGACGTGGGGCACGTGCTGGGCGTCGCGGATCGTCCAGGATTGCACACTGCTGTTCTGCTGGCAGTGGGAGTACGTGGAGCTGAATGTCTCCGCGCCCGCGACGTCGCTTTCCATGTCCATCGGCGTGTCGTTCAACGTCGACGGCGGGCCGCAGCCATCGAGGGCGACCCAGTCATCGATCGTGGCCTGGGTAGAGGGGTAGGTGTGGCCGGCGATGGAACCGCCCTCGTTGCGAATGACCGTGTCGGCGGTACCGCGGACGTTGAGCACGCTCACCGGCTGAGACGGCCGGCATTGGGACGGGTCGCTCCACATCGCACCGTTGAGCGGTGCGATGGCGGCGATCAGGTCGGCATGATCGCAAGCCATGCGGTACGACATGAAGGCGCCGTTGGATAATCCGATCAGGTAGACCCGCTTGGAGTCCACTGTGTACGTTGCCGAGACGGTCCGGATCACGTCCGCGAGGTAACTGGCGTCATCGACGGTGGCGCCGTAGAGGTTGCAGCAGGCGTCGGTGGCGTTCCAGAACCCTTGACCGCGCGTGTCGGTGGTGCCGTCCGGAGTGGCGTACAGGATCCCCCGCTTGTCCGCCTCCGGCGCGATCGCCAGGTACTTCGCGAACGTCGACCCGGATCCGGCGTACCCGTGCAACCCGATCAGGAGCGGAGCCGGCGTGCCCTGCTGGTACGAGCCGGGCACATACACTGTGAAGGGTCGGTCGCCCAGCGGGACGGTCACCGCCCGTTGCGCAGTCGAGGTCTTAGGGCCGTTCGCCGCTTCGGGCAATGGCGTTGACTGCGGCGGGGATTGAGTACAGCCGGCCGCGAAGGCGAGCACCAGCGCCGCCGCCACTGCAAGACGACGCATCTCCAACCTCCCCCGCTCAGCCCTGTGCCGGCGCCTGCCCGAACGTGCCCTGATCCGGGCGAGGGATCTTCTGGCTCCGGTCCATCCAGCCGTCGCCGTCATCGTCATACATCCGAGTGTCGAGGACGCCGTCGAAGTCCTTGTCATAATCGGCGTCGTCGACAAGTCCGTCCCGGTCATAGTCGTGACCGACGAAGTCGACGATGCCGTCCTGGTTGCGGTCCACCTGAATGTCGACGCCGCCATCGCCGCGCTCGAAGGCCTGGTACGTGTCCCAGCGGCCGTCGCCGTCGGCGTCGACCCGCGTGTGGTAGTCGGCCGCGACCTGGCCTGCGTTTGGGCCGGACGACTCGACCGCGCCGAGGGTACCCTTCGTGTCCTCGACCGAGCCGAACGTCTGCGCGACCCCGGTGCCCCCCTCGTCGCGCGGCAGCATGCCGCCGCTGCTCGAGGCCATGCCGAGCGCCGAGATCACCGGACCGACCATCCCCATCACTCCGGACTTGCTGACCCGCATCTCGACCATGCGATCTTCGCCCGGGCCAAGATCGAGCTGGGCCTCCAGGAGCCGCCGCTCGTCCGGCGCGAGGTGGTAGCCGGCGAGCGCCGACTTCGGGTCACGGCGCAGCGCGGTCTGGAACTCTGGATCTGCGACCAGCCGCTCCAGCACCTCGTCGAAGTCACTCATGTGGCACCCCCCAGGAATTCCTTACTATCTCATGCTTCGTCAATCAAGCTCCGGCATCGGCACCGGCTGCGGGCGCGGCCGGCACGTTCCACAGTGGAGGGCGTCCTCGACCACGAGGCCCTCGGTCCGGTTGCGGGTCGTGCTGCGATGGACCTCCAGCAGGTACGGACCGAACTTGGCGTGGTCTTCACACAAGCCCCGACCGCAGAACCGGCAAGCCCCCCGGGCCGCCTTAGCGCAGAACCAACACAGCACTGATGACTCTCCTAATTACTTATCTGGACAGGTCGGACTGCGATCTATGGTTGCCGTTCAGTTGCGACGTTAAACCCGACGAGTCCGTGCGCTGTGATCCACACCTCGCTAAGAATCCCGCCGTTGGTGTCGGCTTGCGCATTCCACGGTATTGGTCCGATCTGCCGCGTAGTAGTTGCCGTCCGCAAGTCATCTGGTCGGAGCCGGTGCAAGCCGTCCCAATGGCACGAAGACCTTCAGCCGCTGGGGACCGTCGTGGTCGTCGGTCACGGTCGCGATCGCTGTTAGCGAGGTTGGATACTGCGAGACGCATCTGCTTGGCGGGTCGCTCTGAGCGATCGGGATCCGTTCGCACTCGGGTCATCCCGCACGAGCCGACTTGATGGTCGGCGGGTTGTTCGGCGGTGGCGGTGGCGTGGTGGTCGTCGTCGTTGGGGGCTTCGTTGTCGTAGGTGGCTTGCTGGTCGTGGTCGATCGACGGGCTGGCCGACGCCGACGCGCTGGGAGACTCGGTCGGACTTGCGGTCAGGCTCGGTGTGGCGGTGGTTGTCGGCGTACCAGTGGCAATCGGTGGAGAGATGAGCGAGCCGTCGCCGCAGCCGAGCGTCCCGCCGAACGTCTGCTGCTTGAGGTTCTTGAAGAACACGTCGCCGGTGGAAACGTGCGGCCCCCACGGGGCGACCGAGAACAGCGCCGCGCCCTGGTTTTGACGGTGCCGGCGTTGACGTCCACGGACAGCGTCAGGTCGGTGAAGGCCGGCGATCCGGTCGTGGTGTCATTGATGGTCAGGCCGTGGAAGAGGCTGAACGCCGCGACCGGCACGATCGGCACGCCGTCACTGTGCAAGGGGCCGACCTCGAGTTGGGTACCCGCGCACAGCAGCGACGAGGCACCACCGCGGTAGATCATCCGGGCCCGAGAGCGCAGCGCGATCGTGACCATGTCGGCCTGGCCGACGAAGATGTCGTCGTTCGCGTGAAGGATGTACGTCTTGCCGTTCATCTTCACGGTGGCCGTGCCGACCTCGACCCGTACCAACGCGTTGTCGTTGGGCATCTCGCCCCACGCCTTGGCACTGATGAATGACGTTGCCGCCGGTGAATAGGAGTCCCAGCAGCAGCACGAGCAGCAGCAGCCAGCGCAACTTCTTCTCGAAGCGCCGATCGACGGATGGATCCACTTTGGACGATGGAAGACCCGGCGGGACGAGGAGCGGCACGTAGGCCTGAGTAGGGTGTACACCCGAAATCGGCGGACGCCCCGGTGCCCGCCCTTCCTGCTCCGCGACCAGCCGGCCGGCCGGCGTGCCGAGCAGTAACGGCAGGCCCACGACCGCCGGAACGCTGAACAACCGTACCGGCGTGCGCGCGTTCGCGACCACGCCGTCGAACTGCTCCCCGATCGGGCCGATCATCGTCCCGCGGGCCAATTCCTGCCCGTCGGGGGTGACGATCACGCCCGAAGCGACGACGAGCGCGGTCTCGGCGCCGGTGAGGGTCACCGGTGCGCCCGGCGCGAGCGAGATGGGCACCGCCACCGCGGCGAGTCCGAGTCTGTCCTCATAGGACAGTCCGGACAGTGCGGGCGCCTCGGCGAAGAGCTGCTCCGCCTCGCTTGCAGTGCCAAAGTTGAGCCCGGCGTTGGCGGCGACCGGGCCGACCGCGGCCGAGACCGCCGACGACGGCATCGCGAGCAGCGTGGTGCCGGCGGTGTACCAGGCCAGCGGCGACGGCGCCCCGGTCACCGCCGGGCCGAGGCCGACGACGCCGCCCGCTCCGACCCGCTCGCGCACCGTTCCAGCCGGGTCGCCGGGGGCTCGGCCCTCGAGTGCGCCCTCGACCACGGCGAAGACCTGTGGCTGGGCCGCGCCGGCCAGCACGACCTGCTCCCCGGTACGCGGGCGCACCCAGCGCGACCCTTTCGCGAGCGTCCGCAGCGATTCGTCGGGCAGGTCGCGCAGGCTCGACCCGCGGAGCGCGTCCAACCGGCGCGGTTCGTCCTTGCCGACCCGGATCTCGCCCACCCGCTGCCGCAGCCGCCGCCCCCGACGCGTGAGCCAGCCCGAGAGTACGTACACGATCGGCGAGGCGAGGGCCAGGATCACCGTGACGAGCAATGCCCGGGCGCCCCAACCGGAGCGCCAGAGTCCGGTGATCAGCCCGCCCACCCGGTCGACGTACACCCGATAGGCGATATTGAGGGCGATCACCAGCCAGCCCATGGCGAGCAGACCGTACAGCGCGACCAGCCGGCCCTCGCGGTCCAAGCCGGACCACGACGGTGGCCGCCGCCGTACCCGCGCCGCCACCCACGCCAACCCCCGCGCGCGCAGGTTGGGCACCTCGAGCCAGTCCATCAACAGGTAGTAGCCGTCCAGCGCGAGGAACGGGTTGAGGTTGAACATCGCGTTGATGTACCAGGCGAAGGAGAGCTTGAAGCACCACGGCGCCGCCTCGGGCACCGCGAGTCCGACGAGCGCCGAGGCACCCGCGAGCACGAGCCCGGCGCTGGGTCCCGCGGCGGTGGTGAGCAGCCGGGCCCGCCGGCCGGCCATCCAGACGTCCGTGGTGTCGACGAAGACCGACGGGATGCCGAAGTAGATAAGGAATCCGGCCGCCGGCACCCGGCGTCCCGCGTGCTTGGTGGCCAAGGCGTGCCCGAGTTCGTGGCAGGCGAGCGCCATGACGTTCAGTCCTAAGAGGACAATGGCGCCGGTGACGTACGAGTTGGAGCTCAAGAACACCGACTGTTCGCCCGTCCACCACTGCCACCCGAACGCTCCCAGGCCAAGCACGGCGACCGTACCCATGAGCACCGCCGCGGCCCGGGTGAAGAAGAGCCGCCCGCCCGCCTTGTAGAGCAGCGTGACGATCCAGTCGATGTTGGCCAGCACCATCCGTCGGCCCTGGGCGAAGGCGAGCAGCCCGCGACCTAGGCGCAGCGGCCACGGCCGCCGGCGCACCTTCTTCAACGGCGCGAACGCGTCGACCGGCAGCTCCTCGAGCATGCGGTTGCCGGCGAGGTCGGCCACGACCCGTCGTACCTGATCTGGCGCCAACCGGCCGCAGATGCGGGCGAAGTCGGCGACGAGGCGGGCCAGCGTCCGGCTGCCGTCCATCAGCCGGGTGAGTTCGAGCTCCTCGGGCGTCAGGCGCAGATAGCAGGCCTGCTTACGGTCGGGCGAACGGAGCATCGCGTAGGCCACACCGCGGGCACTGACGAGCTCAACGGTTTCGATGCCGGAGCGCAGCACCGGCCGGGCCTTGGCGGGGTTGATCCGCTCGGCGACGGCTGTCCACAGTCCAGGGTCGGCCGGACCGAGTGGCTGCCCGGGCGCGCGGCCGGCGAGGGCCTCCCACACACTGATCCGGCTCTCGACGATCGCCACGCCCCGACTCCTAACGCTCGGCATGCAGCGTAGAAGTGGCGGGCCATCCGGCGCGAGCCTCTGTCAGGTTCGCAGCGGGCGATTCGCTCCATTTAGAGATGTATCAGTGGAGAAAAGCCGCGCGCTCGGCGAAGAGCGCGCGGCGTCGTGATTTTGTTTCAGCTGAGCGGCTTGGCCTCAGCTCGGCAGCTTGGCCTTGGCGGCGGCGAACTCCTCGTCGCTGAGCGCACCCGCGGCGTGCAGGTCCGCGAGTTGCTTGATCTTCGATGCCAAGTCGGTTCCGCCGCTGGCCTGAGGCTGCGCGGCGGCGGCCTGTTGGGCATATTGCTGCGCCTGGGCCTGCTGCGCAGCGTCCTGCTGTTGCTGCTCCCAAGCCTGTTGCTGTTCCTGCTGCTGAGATTTGTTCTCTTGGTGGCGCCGCACTCCACCAGAGACCGCGGTCGCTGTCCCGGCGACGACGGCGGTACGGGCCGCCATCCCGAGCAATCCACCTCTGCGCCTCATGCCCCCTCCTCCGTCGTTACGCCGTCGCGTGCACGGCTTCGTCGACCTCGTCCACCACGCGGCCCGGAATCCGTTCGTCGAGGATGACGAGCCCGCCGCTGGCCTCGATCGCCGCGCGCAGATCACGCAGCCACATGTGCTCAAAGAGGACGACCATGGCGGTCGTGCCCGGCACCAACGCGTCCGTGATCTGTTCCACGTCGTCCGGACCGATCAGCCCGTCGATTTCCTGCGGCACACCGTTGAGGTGCGCGTACCTCTCGTCGTTCGACACCTCCGACAGCTCGAACGACCGCTGCGATCCGTCCTCACCCTTCTGCACGAACAACAGGTCGATGATCCGGATGGTGCCTCGTTCCACCTGCTCACGCAGCGCCGGTCCGAGACTTTCGTCGATCCGGCCGCCGGCGAAGCCTACGACGACGAACTCAACCGGCCCGTGGCCTTCCATACGTCCCCACCCCCGTTTGGTGTGCAAGGAAGGGCACCTTTCATACGGATTTTGGCCATGAAGGGCCCCTTCCTTGCGTCAGAGCCTAGCTCGCGAACCACCACATGTGGGATGAATCGGCGCCGACCTCCCCATAAGTGCGACGCGCCTGGGGTCGTGGCGGTACGGGTACGAACTGCCCGAAACTGTCCGGGTGACCTTTGTTGAACCTTCACCGCCGGTCCCCGGCGCTTCCTCGACGGCGGGGCGGCGCTCCGCGCGGTTCGTCGCCGCGATCGACCAGGGAACGACGTCATCCCGATGCATCGTCTTCGACGCCGCCGGCCGCGTCGTGGCATCCGACCAGCGCGAGCACCGGCAGATCTTCCCGCGTCCGGGCTGGGTCGAACACGACCCAGCCGAGATCTGGCTCAACGTGCAGTCGTGCATCGCCAACGCGCTGGGCCGGGCCGGCATCGCGGCATCGGACCTGGCCGCGATCGGCATCACCAACCAGCGCGAGACGACAGTGCTTTGGGATCGGCGCACCGGGCAGCCCGTACATCCGGCCATCGTGTGGCAGGACACCCGCACCGACGAGCTCGTCGCCCGTCTCGCCGGGGACGTCGGGACCAACCGCTTCCGGGACCGCACCGGGCTCCCGCTGGCCACGTACTTCTCCGGCCCCAAGGTCCGGTGGCTGCTCGATGCCGACCCGTCGCTTCGTTCCCGCGCCGAGGCCGGCGAGATTCTCTTCGGCACCATGGACACCTGGCTGATCTGGAACCTGACCGGTCACCACATCACGGACGTGACCAACGCCAGCCGGACCATGCTCATGAATCTATCCACTGTGGACTGGGATGACGAGCTCTGCGAAGCGATCGGTGTGCCCCGCGCGATGCTGCCGCAGATTCAGCCATCATCCACTGTGTACGGTCACGCGCGCGGGCCACTGCACGGCGTACCGGTCGCTGGTGCGCTCGGGGACCAGCAGGCCGCGCTCTTCGGTCAGGCCTGCTTCGACCCCGGGGACGCCAAGTGCACCTACGGGACGGGGGCGTTCCTCCTCCAGAACACCGGCACGACACCGACGACGAGCTCGGCCGGACTCATCACGACGGTGGCCTACCAGCTGCAGGGCCAGCCGCCGGTCTACGCCCTGGAGGGATCCATCGCGGTCGCCGGCTCCCTGGTCCAGTGGCTGCGCGACAACCTGGGCCTGATCGCGACGGCGTCCGATATGGACGATCTCGCGGGTTCCGTGCCGGACAGCGGTGGGTCGGTGATCGTACCGGCGTTCTCTGGACTCTTCGCGCCGTACTGGCGGGCCGACGCCCGAGGCGTGATCGCGGGCCTGACCGCGTATGTGACCAAGGCGCACCTCGCCCGGGCGGCGCTCGACGCGGTCGCGTGGCAGGTGCGGGAGGTGGTCGACGCGATGGCGCAGGACACCAACCTCGCGCTCGGAGAGCTCAAAGTGGACGGTGGGATGACCGTAAGCAAGATCCTGCCGCAACTGCAGGCGGACATCCTCAACGTTCCGGTCGTCCGCCCCGAGGTCACCGAGACCACCTGCCTCGGCGCGGCGTACGCGGCCGGACTCGCGATCGGGTTCTGGCCCGATCTCGACGCGCTTCGGGCCAACTGGCGGGCCGACCAGACGTGGCAGCCGGCCCTCGCCGAGGCCGACCGCGCGGCCGCCTACCGCCGCTGGAAGAAGGCGGTCTCGCGCACCCTCGACTGGCTCTGAGCCACCGGCCTTGTCTCGGTGCCCACTTGGTCACCAACTGGGCACCTCGCGCCAGAAAAGTGCCCAGTATGTGACCAACTGGGGGCGGGCCTCGAACAAAGAAACCCCGAACAAAGGAACCCCCGGGCGCTGGAGGAGAGTGCGCCCGGGGGTTGCTCGTGGTGCAGGGTGTCTACTGCTCGCCGACTGTCACGGAGACGGTCTTCTCCGAGCCGTTGTGCTGGACCGTCAGCTGGAGAGTGGCTCCGACCGTACTGCCCTGGATGGCACCGATCAGGTCCTCGGAGCCCTTGATCGGACGGTCGCCAACCTTCGTCACCACATCGCCTGCGACGAGGCCGGCCTTGTCCGCCGGGCCGCCGGAGACCACACTTTCCACCTTCGCGCCGCCCGTGTCCGAGTCCGAGATCGAAACACCGAGGAACGGGTGGCTCACCTTCTGGCCGGCCGCCAACTGATCCGCGACCGACTTGGCCTTGTTCGCCGAGATGGCGAAGCCGACGCCGATGTTGCCGTTCGAGCCCTGGGTGGCGATCGCACTGTTGATGCCGATCACCTCGCCGCTCATGTTGACCAGCGCGCCACCGGAGTTGCCCGGGTTGATCGGGGCGTCAGTCTGGATCGCGTCGCCGATGGTCGTCGTGTTGCCGGTGTCGAACTGCGTGCGCTGATCGCCGCCCACCGTAATGGTGCGGTGCAGAGCGCTCACGATCCCGGCCGTGACCGAGCCCTGCAACCCCAGCGGGCTGCCGATGGCGAGCACCGTGTCGCCCACCTGGACCGAGTCGCTGTCGCCCCACTTGGCGAAGCTGAGGTTGTTCGCGTCTACCTTGATCACTGCGAGGTCGGTGCGCGGGTCGGTTCCCACGACGGTCGCGGCGATCTGCTTGCCGCTGTTGAACGTCACCTTCACGCTGTTGTTGCGTGCGCCCTGGACGACGTGGTTGTTGGTAACGATGTCGCCGTCGGCCGAGATGACGACGCCGGAGCCTTCGCCAGCGCTCGTGGTAATGTCCACAATGGATGGTTGTAGGGCAGCCGCGATGGAGGCCAGTGACGACCGGTCGATCACGGGTGCCGCGTTTCCGTTGCCGGTCGAGGCCGGTACCTGCAGCGGGGATCCGTCCGGGTGCAGCGCGTACCCCACGAATCCACCAACGCCACCGGCAGTGAGTGCGATCGCGAGCGCGGCCGCTCCCGCGAGTACGCCACGGCGCATGCGGATCCCGCCACCGGTCGTCGGCTGCGTCGCGGCCGGGGTGTGCGGACCCGGGATCGACCAACCCTGGTACGGGTGGTAGCCCGGTGGCGGCGTCTGGCCGACGGGGGGAATCGGTTGCGTCTGCGGGTCTGGCCCGGCACCCGGCCGGCCCCAGCCCAGGGACGGGTCAAAGCCGGAAGCCGGGGGGTTGCCCGCCGGGGGTGTGGCTCCCGGGGTCGGACCCGGTGCCGGCGCGGCCCAGGGCGTCGGACCTGGCGCGGATCCCGCCTCGGGGGTCGGACCCGGCGCGGATGTCGGCTCGGGCGTCGGATTTACGTTCTCGGTGCGACCCTCATCGCCGGGACCCGTCTGGTTCTCGCTCATGTCAACGAGTTTGCCTTGAACGACTTTGGCAAACCTGCAACCTGCCTGAAACTTCCCTGTGAAATTCTGATCTTGCACTGCCCCCGCCCGCCGAGCCCTGCCGATCTTGGGGAAATGCGCGTACTTCGATCTCCATCCATGCGCATTTGACCAAGGTCGGCGCGGTCTCACGCCTCGCGCGGTCTCCACGCCAGGTCAGCTCCTCGGCGCTTAGGGCGTGGCGACCGGCAAACGTACCCGGAAGGTGGCACCCTCGCCGGGGGTTGACTCAACCTCCACGGTGCCTTGGTGGGCCGCGACAAGGGCGGCGACGATCGCCAGACCGAGGCCGGCGCCGCTGTGCGCCAGACCCGATCCGCGCCGACGCACGGCGAGTGCGGGCCTTGTCCACGCGGTAGAAGCGCTCGAAAACCCGGTCGGCCTGTTCCGGCGCGAGCCCGGGACCCCGGTCAGCCACTTCGATGACCGCCTGATGGTCGCCGTTCTCGTGCAGACCCAGCGTCACCGGCGTTCCCGATGGGGTGTGCGTGAGTGCGTTCGTCACGAGGTTGTTCAGCACTTGCCGCAGGCGGGCCTCGTCGCCGGAGACGACCAGACCCCTCGCCGAAGCTCCGAGGTTGACCTCGATCGTGCGGTCCGGTGCCACCGCACGCGCCGCCGCTGCGGCGTCGCTGATGAGCTGGGCCAGGTGCACGGGTGCGAGGTGCAGCGGTCGTTCGCGATCCAACCTGGCCAGCAGAAGAAGATCCTCCACCAGCAGCCCCATCCGGGCCGCCTCGTCTTCGATGCGGCGCAGGACATCGGCCGGATCCTGTGCGGCCCCTTGCCGGTAGAGCTCGGCGAAGCCACGGATGCTGGTGAGCGGCGTGCGCAACTCGTGCGATGCATCGGCGACGAATTGGCGCATGCGTTCCTCCGACCGTACCGCCTGCGCCTCCGACGCGGCCCGGGCGGTGGAACGCGGCCTCGATCTGACCCAGCATCGTGTTGAGCGCGCGCGATAGACGACCGAGCTCGGTGTTGCGGGTCCTGTTCGCGCACGCGCTGGGTCAGATCACCGCCAGCGATGGCACCGGCGGTGCGTTCGATGCCGACCAATGGCTTGAGGCTCGCCCGGATCAGCCAGACGCCGGCCGAGCGCCACGGTCACCAACACCAGGGCGCCGACCAGCAGGTTCACCGCGACGAGTCGGTCCAACGCACTGTCCACATCGGCCAGATCTTCGCCCGACGGCGAGCACCTCCCCGGCGGGCAGCTGGGTGGTCATCAGCCGCCACCGATGGCTACGGTCGGTCGAGGCGGCCGTGTACGGCTCGTCGAGCTGCTGGGCCTGTTGGGCGTTCTCGGGCAGCTTTGGCAACTGGTCTGCCTTGTAGGTGTTGCGATCGTAAGCCAGTCCGATGCCGGTGCATTCGGGACGGCTGATCGCGACCAGGTAGTCACTCGGGATACTGATCGGCGTGTCGCGGCAGGGAATCTCTTGGGCGACCGCGCCGTACCGGGCCAATTGGCTGCGCAGTTGTCCGTCAACCCGGCCGACCAGATAGCTCCGTAGGGCGAACGCGCTGGCTGACCCGATCACCATCAGGGCCAACGACACAAGCGCCAGCATGACCGCGACGAGCTTCACCCGAAGTGGCGTGCGCGCAAGCCAGCCCCTCTTCGGTTCGGCCTGGGCTTCCGTCGCGTCCGCCTCCACAATGGACGCGCCCGAGTCCCCTGTGGACTCGGGCGGCGGTACCACGACGGGTTCCGGTGAGGTAGGCGGTCCGGTCACGCCGGCTTGCGCAGCACGTACCCGACGCCGCGCAGGGTGTGGATCAGCCGGGGCTGGGTGTTGTCGACCTTGCGCCGCAGGTAGGAGATGTACGACTCGACGATGTTGTCGTCGCCGCGGAAGTCGTAGTTCCACACGTGGTCGAGGATCTGCGCCTTGGACAGCACCCGGTTGGCGTTGAGCATCAGGTAGCGCAGCAGCTTGAACTCGGTCGGCGAGAGCTGCACCCGCTGGCCGGCCCGGTGCACCTCGTGGGTCTCCTCGTCCAGCTCCAGGTCGGCGAAGGTGAGCCGGGAGGGCGCCTGCTCGCCGGTGGCGGTGCGCCGCAGCACGGCCCGGATCCGGGCGGTCAGCTCCTCCAGGCTGAACGGCTTGGTGACGTAGTCGTCGCCGCCCAGGGTCAGCCCGCGGATCTTGTCGTCGGTGGCGTCCCGGGCGGTCAGGAAGACCACCGGGGTACGCGTGCCGCCCTCGCGCATGCAGCCGGATGACCTCGAAGCCGTCGAGGTCGGGCAGCATCACGTCGAGCACGACCAGGTCGGGCCGGCGGTCCTTGGCCGCGCTGACCGCCGCGCTGCCGCTGGTCGCGGTGGCCACGTCGAAGCCGGCGAAGCGCAGGCTCGCGGAGAGCAGTTCGAGGATGTTGGGATCGTCCTCGACGACGAGCAGCCTCGGCCGAGCCTGCGCCCCCTCTTGCCGGGCGTCCGTGCCGACGGTGCCCCCGGATTGCACCGCCCCGCCTCGAACTCCCATACGCGTCATCCTCCGCCGTCCGTCTTAGCACCTGCTGGGGTTTCTCTGAAAGTTTGCTGTGAGCTCGCCCATCGACCCTTCGGCTGACCGTCACGCTCCGAAATCGCAGCAGTACCAACCGTACGGCCAACCTCGTCCGACGATAAGAGGTTGTCATCCAGCCGTTGCCAACCCGCGGCTCGGCGACTTGGAGACGAGGGAAACCCCTATTGTCAATATCTTCCATGCGCATGGGTGCATCGGTAGCGTCGCTCATCTGCACGGTCATACCCGGATGACTGATGCCGGGTGCGGCTGGGCCGTTCTTCACCCATCTGACCCAGATGGACGCTTTGCCCCCTTACCCCGGAGGTTCAACGTGCGAAAACTACCCCTGCGCGAATTGAACTTGCGCAATCTGCCCAAGCGCAAAGTCTTGATCGGTACGGCCGTGGTGTCGCTTGCGGCAGCGACGGTTGCGCTGATGCCCCCGCATTGGCACAGGTCGGTCCCGCAGCTGTGGCACCCGAGGCCCAGACGGCCACGCCGTCGGACAGTCTGCCCAACCAAGCCGGCGACAAGTACGCCGCGCTGCGCAAGGAAGCAGTCGACGGTGTGCTCAGCGGCAAGTTCAAGCCAGAGCAGAAGAACGGAAGCACCGTCGTCAAGGTCGGCAAGGTAAACAACAAGGACCAGTACGTCGAGCTCGACCGCGAGAAGACCGACAAGATCTTCGTCGTCCTCGCCGAGTTCGGTGACGAGCGGCACCCGACTACCCGGACGAGGACACCAACCCGGCCATCCCCGGCCCGACCCGGTTCGACGGGCCGCGAACAACGAGATCCCGGAGCCCGACCGCACGGTGGACAACTCGACCGTGTGGCAGCCGGACTACAGCCGCGGACTACTACCGGAACCTGTACTTCGGCACGGCCGGCGGCGAGTCGCTGAAGACATACTACGAGGCGCAGTCCTCGGGCCGCTACAGCGTCGACGGTGAGGTCACCGACTGGGTCAAGGTCAAGTACAACGAGGCCCGGTACGGCCGTTCGAACGGCTTCCCGTGCGGCCTCGATCGTCTGCAGCAACACCTGGAACCTCGTCCGGGACGCCGCCAACCAGTGGGTCGCCGACCAGATGGCCGCCGGGCCGCACCGACGCCCAGATCAACGCCGACCTCAAGTCCTTCGACCAGTGGGACCGCTACGACTTCGACGGCGACGGCAACTTCAACGAGCCCGACGGCTACATCGACCACTTCCAGATCGTTCACGCCGGCGGCGACCAGGCCGACGGTGACCCGATCTAGGGCGAGGACGCGATCTGGAGCCACCGCTGGTACGCCTTCCAGCACCGGCATCGGGCAGACGGCCCGGCCGGACACCCGATCGGCGGCACCCAGATCGGCGACACCGGCATCTGGATCGGCGACTACACCATCCAGCCGGAGAACGGCGGCCGGAGCGTCTTCTACCACGAGTACGGCCACGACCTCGGCCTGCCGGACGACTACAACATCATCTCCGGCGGAGACAACAACAACGAGCACTGGACCCTGATGGCCCAGAGCCGGCTCGGCGCCAAGAACGACCAGGGCATCGGCGAGCGCGCTGGCGACCTCGGCGCGTGGAACAAGCTGCAGCTCGGCTGGCTCGACTACGCGGTCGTCGAGGCCGGCCAGAAGCGCACCCTCAAGCTCGGCCCGCAGGAGTACAACACCAAGCCGCAGGCCGCGGTCGTGGTGCTGCCCGCAGAAGGCGGTGACCACCAACGTCGGCGCGCCGTTCGAGCGGAACCAAGCAGTGGTACTGCGGCAACGGCAACGACCTGAGCAACACGATGACCCGGACGGTCGACCTCCCGGCAGGCACCGCATCGCTGACCTTCCAGGCCCGCTAGGACATCGAGGACTGCGGCTACGGACCCCTGTGACTACGCCTACGTCGAGGTAGCACGGACGGCGGCTTCACGCCGGTCGCCGGCAATATCACCCAGCCGGCCGAGGGCAACGGGATCGACGGCACCGCGGCCTACCAAGCCGGCGACGTTCGACCTGTCGGCCTACGCCGGCCAGACGATCGGACTGCGGTTCCGCTACTCGACCGACGGCCGGCCGCGGCAACGACGCGGGGTGCCGACGGCATCTTCCTCGACGACATCGCGATCACCGCGGGCGCGACCGTCCTCAGCGACGGCGCCGAGACCGGCGCCGCGGCTGGACCCTGAACGGCTTCTCGCGGGTCGGGCGACCGCGTCGCCAGTTCGACAACTACTACATCGCCGGCTACCGGTCGTACATCTCATACGACCAGTACCTTAAGACGGGTCCGTACTACTTCGGCTATCTGAACACGCGGCCGGACTACGTGGACCACTACGCGTACCAGCAGGGCCTGCTGATCTCCTACTGGGACACGTCCTTCGGCGGACAACGACACCTTCGTCCACCCGGGCCGGGTCGGAACCTGTACATCGATGCGCACCCGACGCCGATGCTCTGACGCTCGGCGCCCTGGCGGGCTCGGGTCCAGGTGTACGACGCACCGTTTAGCAAGAGCGCGACGGACGGTATGACGTTGCACCAGAACAGCACGGAGCGGATCGTGCCGAGCCTGCCTGGCAACGACACATTCCGCGACACGGACATGTACTGGTTCGAGTCGCTGCCGAACCACGGGGTTGGCTGCCCGGGTACGGCGTGCAGATCCGGGTGATCAGCGAGCCATTCCCCGAGATGCATATTCAGATCAATTAATGTACTGAGCACGGAGTGTCTGGCGTGCTCGGGGAGGTCGCCCTCCCCGAGCACGCTGCCACGGACAGGGAGCGCAGGATGGCTCTATCCTTTCGGTGGCTGGGCGGTTCGGCGCTTGTATTGGCGGTTGTCGCCGCGATGACCGGCTGCGCCAGTCCTGATTCCGCGAATCGGAATGCACCGTCCACAGTGGGCGCGTCAGTGGATCCGTCGGCTGGGATTGACTCGACTTCCGCAACGTCAGGAAGCACGGAACCTCCCGCCAACCCGACGATCAATCCGACGCGGACGCTTCCGTCGGGCTTCCCGACCGTGCCCACGGACCCGACGCCAACCGATCTGCTCGTGGGCCGGGTTATCGACAACACCGGCCCCTGCTATGCCTTGGAGAACGACGACGGCATTACGTTCGCGCTGTACAGCCAAGCCATCTACAACTTGAGTGTCAACGCGACCATCTGGGTGCGGTTCAAGCCGCTCGGACCTGGAATGAACTGCGGGCCGCTCACCAGGTCTTGGTCGTCGAGATCGGCGTCGTCTAGCCGGTTGGTACGAGCCCGTCCGGGATCAGCCGCGGAGAATGTGTCGAAGCTGATCCCGTACGGAATCGAGCACAGTGGACGCAACCCGAAGGTCCTCTGTGGACGCACGGCCCAAGCCCACGAGCCGGGTCACCTCCGAGGCGAGATCCTCGGCCTTGCGGGCGACCCGCGCCTGCGGATCGGGCAAGTCGGCCGACGTTGTCCGGCCGTTGCCGGTCCACGCATCCCGCCAGTGGCGCCAATCCTCGCGGATCGGGGTGCGGGCCTCCTGGCGCGCCTGCCGGAGCTCACGCTTGAGGTCGCGTACGGATCCCCGTACCCCCGTCTCGACCTCCTCCGCGAGCGCCGCGAGGTCAGCCACCGAGGCATGGATCTCCGCCTCCAGCCGGGCCAGTTCGTCGGAACGGGCGGCGAGTTCGGCTCGGCCGGCGTCGGTGATCTCGTAGACCTTGCGGCCGCCGGTGGCGGTGTGAATCATAGGCCGTCCGCTTCCATCCGGGCCAACCGCGGATAGATCGTGCCGGCCGACGGGGCGTAGAGGCCATGGAACCTGTTCTCGAGCAGGCGGATGAGTTCGTACCCGTGCTTCGGCCCCTCCTCGAGCAGCCGCAATAGATATAGCCGGAGCCGGCCGTGGCTGAATACCGCGCTCATGCGCTGCCGCCCTCATCCAGATCGCGGCCGAAGTCCGGGTCCCGTCCGAAATCCTCGGATGGCCGCGCGAGCAGCGAGACCGAGCCGGAGACGGCGTACGCCCGTAGCGTCCCGGATCCGGTCCCGATCTGGCCGCTGGCCGAATGGGTGCCCGGCGGGCCGCCGACGAGAACCTGTGGAAAGCCACTGGCGACCCGACCGCTGGTGGCGCCGAGGCTCACGTTCAGGTCGGCGTCCTCGGGCACTCGTACCGTGATCGATCCGGACGTGGTGTCGATGTGCACCTCGCGGGCGAATGGGTTGTCCAGATCGCACGTGACCGCGCCGGAGATCGTTCGGGCGCGCACGCGCTCCGCGGACGATTCGGCCAGGCTGATCTCGCCCGAGACGGTCTCCATGACGAGGTCACCCGAGACGCCCATCGCCTCGATGGACCCGGAGACGGTCTTGGTACGGACGGCGCCGCCGAGCCCCATCACCGTGATCGAGCCACTCGTCACGTCGACGGTGACCCCATGGCGCAGACCGGACGCGACAACAGCGCCCGCGACCACCGTGAGACTGCTCGTGACGGTCGGTGGTACGGCGATGATGACGTCCGCCATGTAGTTGCGGCGGCCGCCGAGGAACCACCAGAACGGACCTGCCCCGCGCCACCAGCCCTGCTTGATGGAGTGGCGTACGGAGAGGAGACCGTCCTCCAGGGTGATGTTGATGCCCTTCCGGCCGACCTTCTTAATCTCGATACGGGCCGGACCCTCGGTTCCGACGACGCGCAGCTTGCCCTGGGCGAACCACACGTCTAGCTGCGCGACGTCGCCGTCGAGGGTCAGCCCCTGCGGGCTGTCGATGAGCCAGGTTCCCATTCCGTGCCTCCCCACCGTTCTCTTGATCGTAGTCTCGAACACGCGATACATCTTAACTCAAGACGCGATACATCGCGAGTTCTCTACGATTCTTGCTTCGCCGATCTTGGACAAATGCGTGTGATTGGTGATCAACTAGCACGTAAAAGTCCAAGGTCGACGAGCAAAAGGGAGCGTTCCGAGGGCAGGGTTCGTCGGCGATGCGGCCGACAGTGCCGTGACAGAGCCGAGCCGTAGGGTGCTGGGCGTGGCTGGGTATTCCGGTACGCCGCTGGCGCGCAAGCTCGGCGTCGGCAGCGGCGCCGCGGTGCTACTCGACGGTGCCCCGGTCGACTTTGACCTCGGCGACCTCCCCGACGCCGTGAGCGTGAGCCGGCGCGGGGGCGACGGACCGTACGACGTGATCGTCTGCTTCTGCCCGGACCACGCCCGGCTCAGCACGCGTTGGCCGGTGTTGCACCCGCGGACCACGATCGCCGGCGCACTCTGGATCGCCTGGCCGAAGCGCTCCTCTGGCCTGACCACGGATCTCAACGAGAACGTGGTCCGCGACTACGCACTCAGCCACGGCCGGGTCGACGTCAAGGTGTGCGCCATCGACGACGTTTGGTCCGGCCTCAAGCACGTCATTCGGAAGGTCGACAGATGATCATAGGAAGCCGGTTCAACGGTCCACCCGGAACGGGCAACGGCGGGTACTCCGCCGGGCGTTGCGCCACAAGCCTCGGGCCACCCGATGGCGCGATCGAGGTCACTCTGTTGCGGCCGCCGCCGCTCGAGGAGGAGTTGACGCCGCGCGCCGAGGACGGCCTGCTGCGCGTCTACACGACCGCGGGCGACCTGGTAGCCGAGGCGCGAGAGTCCACAGTGGATGAAGTCGTCGCGCCGGTGTCGTGGGCCGACGCGGTCGAAGTATCGAAGGATTACCCCGGCTTCCGGAGCCACCCGTTCCCGACGTGCTTCGTTTGCGGCACCGAACGGGAGGTGGGCGATGGCCTGCGCCTGTTTCCCGGCCGGCTGCCGGACCGGCGCACCGCGGCCCCCTTCGTCGTCCCGGACGAGATCGCGCCGGAGTTGGTCTGGGCGGCGCTGGACTGCCCGGGCGGCTGGTCGGTACCGCTCGAGGGCCGGCCGTACGTGCTGGGCCGGATCGCCGCCCGGGTCGACGCTCTCCCGGCACCCGGGCAGCAATGCGTCGTCATGGGGCAGATGACCGGCGAGGAAGGACGGAAGGCCTTCACCGTGTCGAGCTTGCTACGGTCCCGGGGGCGAACTATTGGCCACGGCCCGGGGGACCTGGATCGCGATCTGAGTATCCGGCAGGATTTGCGCCGCCCGTTACTGTCAATGACTCTGACCAGTAAGACCCCCCGGAGGGAACACCATGGACGGCCAGTTGGTCGTGTCCAACTTGACCAAGGTCTATCCCAAGGTCAGAGCGGTTGACGATCTCTCCTTCACCGTGGCGCCGGGCCGGGTGACCGGCTTCCTCGGGCCCAACGGCTCCGGTAAGACCACCACGCTGCGCATGATGCTGAACCTCGTCACACCGACGGGCGGAGCCGCGACGGTGAGCGGGTCTCGGTACGCCGACCTGGAGCGCCCCCTCGACACTGTCGGCGCGGTGCTCGAGGCATCGAGCGCGCATAAGGGCCGTACCGGCCGAAACCACCTGCGCATCATCTGCGCCGCTGGAGGCTATCCGGACAAGCGCGCCGACGAGGTGCTCGATATCGTTGGCCTCGGTCCAGCCGCAGGCCGGCGGTTTCGCGGCTACTCCCTCGGTATGCGGCAGCGGCTCGGTATCGCCGCCGCGATGATCGGTGACCCACGCGTGCTGATCCTTGACGAGCCGGCCAACGGGCTCGACCCGGAAGGCATCCGCTGGATGCGTGAGTTCCTGCGGGCCTTCGCGAGCCAGGGCCGCACGGTCTTCGTCTCCAGCCACCTGCTCGGCGAGATGGAGCAGCTCGCGGATGACGTCATCATCATCGCGGCCGGCCGACTGGTGGCGCAGGGCCCGGTCACCGAGATCGTCGGCGGAATGTCCCAGCCAGGACCGGTACGAGTGCGGACCCCGCACGCCGACCAACTCGTGCTGGAGTTGACCAAGCAAGGTGCGCGGGTGGACTACCCGCCCGACGGCGCGCTGTTGATCAGCGGTGTCGACGCGCCCACGATCGGCCGAGCGGCGCTAGCGGCGCAGGCGGAGCTGCACGAGATGGTCGCCGAGAAGCCCGACCTGGAGCAGGTGTTCCTGCAGCTCACGCACGCGAAGGCGGGAATCAGATGAGCGAGCGAGCTGGCGCGGCGGCGCCTGGACTGAGTCGACCCGCCGACGAAGTCGGGAATGCGGGGCGGCGAGGGAAGGCGTCGCCTTCAGCGCCGCGCGAGCGAGCGAACCAGGAGCACAGATGAGTCTGGACACCCAAACGGAGCCGGGCACCCAGGTTGTCGTGTTGCGCCACGGCCGGTTGGTGCGGGCGGAGCTCCGCAAGATCTTCACCACCAACTCCTGGTGGATCTTTGGGCTGTTCATTCTCTTCGGCACCGCGTTGAGCCTGTTGATCAACATCTTCCAGGCCAACGGCGAGTTGGCCAACGCGGAGCAGGCCCGGCTTCATCCGCCGGACTTCTCCCAGATTCCGCCCGACCAGCGGCCCGCGGCCTCCGAGCAGAAGGCGATCCTGGAGGACTTCGCGGCTCAGACCGACGTCGCGCGCATCCTCGCCCGGTCGGCGGCGAACGTCTACACCTCCGGGCAACTTCTGAACCTGATGTTCATAGTGGTCCTGGGAGCGCTCATCGTCACCAATGAGTACTTCCACCAGACCGCCACCTCCACCTTCCTCACCACGCCGCATCGCACTCGGGTCATCGTGGCGAAGCTCGTCGCCGGGGTGTGCTTGGCAACGGGTTTCTGGTTCGTCACCACTGCGATCAACGTGGGCGTCGGTGCGCTCAACTTCACGGCGACCGGGTACGGCTTCCCGTACCGGGATCCGGACATCGTCCGGTCCGTAGCCATGAACCTGCTGGCCTACGTCATCTGGGCCGTGCTCGGCATCGGTCTCGGAGTGCTTATCCAGAGCCAACTCGGGGCCACCATCACGGCCGCTGCCCTGTATTGGATCAGCTGGCCGGTCGCGGTGCTGCTCTTCGGGATCATCCGTCAGTTCGTGATCCACGACGACCGGGTCTGGCAGTTCGTCGTCCTGCTCCCCGGCGTCGCCTCGTTCATCATGGTCTCCACCGAGCGACTCCAGTTCGCCGTCAACACCTACGGACCACCGTGGTGGGTCGGCGCCGTCGTACTCCTCGGGTACGGATTGGTGGCCGGCGTCGTGGGTACTTTGATCACCAGGAAGCGGGACATCTCGTAAGCACCAGCTGCCCGTGCATGCCTGACAGCCCGTGACCACCGGCTGCAAGCAGCGAACACATCGGTGGGCGTAACCTTGGATGCGCACGCCTGAGCGCTCTCAGACCTCTCACCGACACCCCTCGCGGCCATGCCGCGCGCGTACGAAAGGGCGATGGCTGTCGTGACCAGCCAACCGACGAACCCGCAGGACAACCCGCTGGTGGGCTTCGGCCCCAATGAATGGATCGTCGAGGACATGTACCAGCGGTACCTCGCCGACCCCAACAGCGTTGATCCCGCGTGGCATGACTTCTTCGCCGACTACCGGCCGGACCAGGGCGAGCCGGCGACCGCCGCTGTGAGCAAGGCGCCGAGCCCCGCCCCCGCCGCGCCAGCGCCTGCCCCGGCACCTGCGCCGGGTGCGGCACCGACGCCGGCTCCCGCGCCCGTACCAGCGCCGACCCCGCCGAGCGCACCGCCCAAGCCCGCGGTCAAGCAAGAGGCGCAGCCGCCCTCGCCCGACGGCCAGGCGCACACGACGCCAATCCGGGGCGTGGCGGCGAAGATCGTTTCCAACATGGACGCCTCGCTGCAGGTGCCGACCGCCACGAGCGTGCGCGCCGTGCCGGCCAAGCTGCTGGCCGACAACCGCATCGTGATCAACAACCACCTCGCCCGCGGTCGGGGTGGGAAGGTGAGTTTCACGCACATCATCGGCTTCGCGCTGGTGAAGGCGATCGCCAAGCACCCCGAGATGAACCAGTCGTTTGCCACCGAGGGCGGCAAGCCGGTCTCGGTCACGCCGGCCGCGGTCAACCTCGGCATCGCGATCGACCTCACCCGGCCGGACGGCTCACGCACCCTCGTGGTCCCGAGCATCAAGAACGCCGGCGCCCTGGACTTCCGTCAGTTCTGGCAGGCGTACGAGGACCTGGTCCGGCGGGCCCGCCGCAACGAGCTCACGATGGACGACTACGCCGGCACCACGATCTCGCTGACCAACCCGGGCGGCATCGGCACGGTGCACTCGATGCCCCGGCTCATGCAGGGTCAGGGGGCGATCATCGGCGTCGGCGCGATGGAGCATCCGGCCGAGTTCGCCGGCATGAGCGACGACCAGCTGGCGGACCTGGCGATCAGCAAGATCATCACATTGACGTCCACCTACGACCACCGCATCATTCAGGGCGCGCAGTCGGGCGAGTTCCTCAAGGTGATCCACGAACTGCTGCTGGGTCAGTACGAGTTCTACGACGAGATCTTCACGTCACTGCGGATCCCGTACGAGCCGATCCGCTGGACCCGCGACGTGGCCCACACCTCCGAGGGCCAGATCGACAAGGCCGCCCGGGTGATCGAGCTGATCCACGCCTACCGGGTGCGCGGACACCTCATGGCCGACACCGACCCGCTCGAGTACCACATCCGCCGTCACCCCGACCTCGACGTGCGCGAGCACGAGCTGACCCTGTGGGACCTCGACCGGACGTTCCCGGTCGGCGGCTTCGCCGGCCACCAACGGATGAAGCTGCGTGACATCCTCGGCGTGCTGCGTGACTCGTACTGCCGCCGGGTCGGCGTCGAATACATGCACATCCAGGATCCGGAGGAGCGCCGCTGGATCCAGGAGCGGGTGGAACGTCGCTACACGAAGCCAACGCCGGAGGAACAGCACTACATCCTGACCCGACTCAACGCGGCCGAGGCGTTCGAAACCTTCCTGCAGACGAAGTTCGTCGGCCAGAAGCGGTTCTCGCTCGAGGGGGCCGAGAGCATCATCCCGCTGCTGGACGAGATCCTCACTACCGCGGCCGAGGAAGACCTCGACGAGGTCGTCATCGGCATGGCGCACCGGGGCCGGCTCAACGTTCTCGCCAACCTCGTCGGCAAGCCGTACGAGAAGATCTTCTCGGAGTTCGAGGGGCACCTGGACCCGAAGTCCACCATGGGCTCCGGTGACGTGAAGTACCACCTCGGCCAGACCGGGAAATACACCACAAGGGACGGTGAACACGCGACGACGGTGAGCGTCGTGGCCAACCCCTCGCATCTGGAGGCGGTCGACCCAGTGCTCGAGGGCATCGTCCGGGCCAAGCAGGACCGCATCGACCTCAAGCTCGAGGGCTACACCGTGCTGCCGCTGCTGGTGCACGGCGATGCGGCCTTCGCCGGTCAGGGAGTGGTGGCCGAGACGCTGAACCTGTCCCAGCTGCGCGGGTACCGCACCGGAGGGACCGTCCACGTGGTCATCAACAACCAGGTGGGATTCACCACCGCGCCCGAGTACTCGCGGTCGTCGCTATACTCCACCGACATCGCCCGGATGATCCAGGCGCCCATCTTCCATGTGAACGGTGACGACCCGGAGGCCGTGCTGCGGGTGGCGCACCTGGCGTTCGAGTACCGGCAGGCGTTCAACAAGGACGTCGTCGTCGACATGCTCTGCTACCGCCGGCGCGGCCACAACGAGGGCGACGACCCTTCGATGACCAACCCGAAGATGTACCAGATCATCGACGGCAAGCGATCTGTCCGGAAGATCTACACCGAGGAGCTGATCGGGCGCGGCGACATCACGGTGCAGCAGGCGGAGGAGCTGCTGCGCGACTACCAGGCCCAGTTGGAACAGGTCTTCAAGGCGACCCGCGACGCGGCCAGTTCGGCTCCGACGCGGCCGCCGGCACGCTCGCGTGCGATCGTGCCCGAGCCGGAGGTCGAGACCGCCGTGGACGCCTCGGTGGTGACCGAGGTCGGCGAGGTCCACGTCCGGCTGCCGGAGGGCTTCACCCCCCACAAGCGGGTGGCCCAGTTGCTGGAGCGGCGGGCGAAGATGGCCGTCGAGGGCGGCATCGACTGGGGCTTCGCCGAGATAATCGCCTTCGGTTCCCTGGTACGCCAAGGCATCACGGTACGGCTGACCGGCCAGGACTCGCGCCGGGGCACATTCGTTTCGCGGCACGCGTCCATTGTGGACTCAGTGACCGGTGAGGATTACCTTCCCGTGAAGGCCATGGAGCGCAACGGTGGCAAGTTCTTCGCCCACGACTCGCTGCTGTCCGAGTTCGCCGTGATGGGATTTGAATACGGATACTCGGTGGAGAGCCCGGATGCCCTGGTCTGCTGGGAGGCCCAATTCGGCGACTTCGCGAACGGCGCCCAGTCCATTGTGGATGAATTCATCTCGTCGGGTGAGGTGAAGTGGGGCCAGCAGAGCTCGGTGACACTGCTGCTGCCGCACTCGCACGAGGGACAGGGGCCGGACCACACCTCGGGGCGGATCGAGCGGTACCTGCAGCTGTGCGCCGAGGACAACATGCGGGTGGCGGTGCCGTCGACACCGGCGAGCTACTTCCACCTGTTGCGCCGCCAGGCGCTGTCGTCGAAGAAGAAGCCACTGGTGGTGTTCACACCCAAGTCGCTGTTGCGGCACCGCCAGGTGATCTCCTCTGTGACCGACTTCACGTCGGGCACGTTCCAGCCGGTGCTCGCCGATCCGGAGCCCTTGGCGGCCGCGGCTGTCACGCGGGTGCTGCTCTGCTCCGGCAAGATCTTCTACGATCTCGTCGCCGGGCGAGGCGAGCGGGGCGCCACCGACACCGCGATCGTGCGGCTCGAGCAGCTGTACCCGTCGCCGGTCGATGCGGTCAAGGCTGAGCTGGCGCGGTATCCGAATGCGGCGGAGTTCGTGTGGGTGCAGGAGGAACCCTCGAACCAGGGCGCGTGGACGTTCATCGCCATGAATCTGATCGATCAGCTCGGCGTGCCGATCACCCATGTCTCTCGCGCAGCGGCGGCGGCCCCGGCCGTCGGCTCGACGAAGCTGCACGACGCGGAACAGGCCGACCTGATCGACCGGGCGTTCCGCCGCTCCTGACCCGGCGCGATCGACCGGTCAGAGCGGGAAGGAGGAGCCGTGTACTTCACCGACCGAGGGTTGGAGGAGCTGACCGAGCGACGGGGCGACGAGACCGTGTCGATCGAGTGGCTGGCCGAACGGCTGCGCGACTTCGTCGACGCCAACCCGGAGTTCGAGACGCCCATCGAGCGATTCGCAACCTGGCTCGCCCGGCTGGACGAAGATCTGGAGTAGATCGTGGTACCGGCGGCCGGCATGACGACCGTCGGGTGCCACGATCTATGCGCTCTCGAGCTCGTGCTTGAGCCGGCGCAGGGTGCGCCGCATGCCGTCGCGGTTGACGTCCGGGCGCATCGTGGCCGACTTGCCGGTGAAGACCCGGCCAAGGGTGTAGGCGCCCTTGTTGCGGCGGTCGATCCAGTACTCGGTCACCTCCGTGCCTTCGCCGGCGGGGACGAACCGGTAGCCCCACCGGGCGACCGGTTGCCCGAACGTCGAGACGTCGAAGGTGAACTCCCGCGCCGGGTCGGCGATCAGCACCCGGCAGGTCGTGAACCACACGAACCCTTTTCGGCGATTGAAGCCCACGAATCGCGTGGGGACTCCGTCCCGGCGTCGATAGACCCACGCCGCGAAGCATTCGGGGCTCCATCGGGCGATGCGCCGTACATCCGCGACCGCCTCATAGGCCAGCTCCGGCGACACGTCGACAACGATGCGCTCCTCGAGATCCGGCGTCACAACGGCAGGATAACGCGGAGTACTTTGCTGCCATGAGCAGGCGGCGTTCGTGGTGGGGCTGGGGTTGGGAAGACGCGGCGGTGCAGGGCGAGGAGCTGGAGGCCCTGGCGGTACGGGTGCGGGCGCTGCTTCCGCTCGATGGTGAGCTGACCCCCGTACCAGCGATTTCTGGTCTTTCGGTGCCGGATCCAGCCGTACGGCCCAGCGCCTCCGTCGCTCATATGTGCACAGTGGACAGTTTCGACCGGGTGGCGCATACGTACGGCAGGGCGTACCGCGATGTCGTGCGGGCTGTTCGGGGCGAGTTCGATGTGGCGCCGGACGTGGTAGCTCGTCCGTCCACTGAGGACGATGTAGCGGCGGTGCTGGACTGGGCCGCCACCGAAGGGCTCACGGTCGTGCCCTACGGCGGGGGTACGTCGGTCGTGGGGGGCGTCGAGTGCCGTGACCGTTCCCGGCCCGTGGTCAGCCTTGATCTGCGCGGTCTCGCCGGTGTGGTGGAGGTCGACGACGTCAGTCTCGTGGCCCGCATCCGGGCCGGCACCGAGGGACCGTCCATTGCGGACGCGCTACGACCGCACGGGTTGACGTTGCGGCACTATCCACAGAGCTACGAGTTCTCGACACTCGGCGGGTGGATCGCAACCCGGGCCGGCGGCCACTACGCCACCGGCTACACACACATCGACGACATGGTGCAGGCGGTGCGGGCGGTGACCCCGGTGGGCGTATCCCAGTCCGCGCGGGTACCGGCGTCGGGGGCGGGCCCGGCGCCGGACCGGCTGTGGCTTGGGTCAGAGGGCATTCTCGGCGTCATCACCGAGGCCTGGGTACGGGTGCAGCGAATCCCGAAGCGGAAGACGCACACGGCCATCCGCTTCGAGCGATACGCCGACGCTGTGACGGCCACCCGCGACATCGTCCAATCTGGACTTCGCCCGGCGAACTGCCGACTCCTTGATCCACTGGAGTCGATGGTCGGCGCGGGCGTGACCGACGGGAGCTGCCGGTTGCTGCTCGGGTTCGAGTCCGGCGACCTCGACCCGGAGCCGGACACCCGAGCGGCGATCGGCATCTGTGCCGGGCACGGCGGCCGGCCCAACCAGGACACCGCCGACGCCACCGCCGAATGGACCGGCACCTTCGTGCGGGCGCCGTACCTGCGCGACGCGCTGGTACGGCTGGGCGTGGTGGTGGAGACGTTCGAGACGGCGTGCACGTGGACCGGGTTCGCCGCCCTGCACGCCGCTCATCGCCGACGCGGTCATCAGCGGCGGGGGTGTGGTTTCCAGCCGATTTACTCATGTCTACCCGGATGGTCCGGCGCCGTACTTCACCGTGTACGCCCCAGGCAAGCGTGGCGGCGAGATCGCCTTATGGGATCAGCTCAAGGCACAGGTCAGTGACGTCATCATCAGCCACGGCGCGACCATCACCCACCACCACGCGGTGGGGCGCGACCATCGGCCCTGGTACGACCGGGAACGGCCGGAGCCGTTCGCGCTCGCCCTGCGGGCCGCGAAGGCGGCGCTGGATCCCGCGGGCGTGCTCAATCCCGGCGTGCTCCTTGATCGGTAAATATTTCCACGCCGCACATCTAGTTTGATCAATTCTCTGCTCCTACCCTGGCTGATGTCCGTGCGACCGGGGGCGCGTTGATCCGTGCCCCCGGTCGTTTGCCCAGGGAGGGAGAAGCAAATGAGGCTGCTACCCGCGCCACGGCAACTCATCCGTCATGTTCGAACCCGACCGGTACGTTCACTGAGCCTGCTCGCGGGGTCCACCGTGGCCGCCGTCGTGGCGATCATGGTCGCAGCCACCCCCGCCGATGCCGGGGTGGGAACCGTTCTCGGTGCCGACCGCGCCGACCGAATCGATGGTCAGTACATCGTCGTCCTCAAGGACAACGGGATGGACCGCGGTGGCGTCGGCCGCGCCGCCGGCAACCTGGCGTCGCGTCACAACGGACGGGTCGGCCTCCTTTACTCCGCCGCACTGCGCGGGTTCTCGGTGTCCATGTCTGCCAGTGACGCGGCCCGCCTCGCCGCCGACCCGGCGGTCGCCTTCGTTGAGCAGGATGGCACGGTCAGCATCGACGCCACGCAATCCCCGACACCGTCCTGGGGTCTGGACCGCATCGACCAGCGGGCGCTGCCGTTGAACAACTCGTACACGTACCCGAACACGGCCACGAACGTGCACGCCTACATCATCGACACCGGCATCCGGTTCACCCATGTGGACTTCGGCGGGCGGGCGACGAGCGGCTTCGACGCGATCGACGGCGGCTCGGCCGACGACTGCCACGGCCACGGCACCCATGTCTCCGGCACCGTCGGCGGCTCGACCTACGGCGTGGCCAAGGGTGTGCTGCTGGTTGGCGTCCGCGTGCTCGACTGCAACGGCAGCGGCACCAACTCCCAGGTGATCGCCGGCGTCGACTGGGTGACCTCCAACGCCATCAAGCCGGCCGTGGCGAACATGAGCCTCGGCGGCGGGGCGAGCACCGCGATCGACAACGCGGTCGCGAATTCCATCAGTTCGGGCGTCAGCTATTCGATCGCCGCGGGCAACTCCAACGGAGCCAACGCGTGCAACTTCTCGCCCGCCCGCGTCGGGACCGCGATCACCGTCGGCTCCACGACGCAGACGGATGCCCGGTCATCGTTCTCCAACATCGGCACCTGTCTGGACATCTTCGCGCCCGGCTCGAGCATCACGTCAGCGTGGAACACGTCCAACACCGCGACGAACACGATCAGCGGTACGTCGATGGCGACCCCACACACCACGGGGGCCGCGGCGCTCGTGCTGTCCGCGAACCCGAGCTTCACCCCGGCGCAGGTGCGTGACCGCCTGGTCGCCGACTCGACCACCGGCGTCGTGACCGGTGCCGGCACCGGATCACCGAACCGGCTGCTTTTCGTTGCCAACGGCACACCCCCGCCGCCGCCGACCACGGTCTTCTCCGACAACTTCGAGACCGCGACCGGCTGGACGACGAACGCATCCGGCACGGACACGGCCACCACCGGCGCCTGGGAGCGAGGTGACCCGGCAGCGACCTCGTCCGGCATTACGCTGCAGCTCGGCACGACGACCTCGGGCGTCAACGACCTCGTGACGGGCGCGTCCGCCGGTGCGTCGGCCGGAGTGAATGACGTCGACGGTGGTGCCACGACGTGCACGTCGCCGTCGATTACGCTACCGACCGGCACTATCACGCTGACGTTCTCCTGGTACCTGGCGCACCTCAACAACGCCACCAGCGCCGACTACTTCCGGGTGAGCGTGGTCGTCGGCACGAGCTCCACTGTGGTCTTCAGCCAGGCCGGTGCGGCAGCGAACCGGGCCGGCGCGTGGGCCACCGGGACCGTGAACCTGTCGTCCTTCGCCGGGCAGACCATCCGCCTGCGCGTCGAGGCGGCTGACGCCTCCACGGCCAGCCTCATCGAGGCCGGCGTGGACGACGTCGTTGTGACCAAGTCCTGACCTGTTCCGTCCCGTGATCTAGGGCATATCCGCGTGGTTCGATCTCCGATCACCCCGGTTTGCCCTAGATCACGGGGCTGGTCACGGGGCTGGTCAGCGGGTCTGGTCACGGGGCTGGTCACGGGTCTGGTCAGCGGGTCTGGTCCAGCACGATTTTGCCGAACACGTTTCCCCGGTGAAGCTTTTCGAAGGCCAACCGTGCGTCGGAGAACGCGAACACCTCGTCCACCACGGGACGAACTCCGCCCGAGACAAGCTCGACCAGAGCGCGGAGCTCGTCGATGGTGCCCATGGTGGAGCCGAGGATCTGCAGCTGGAGTGCGAAGACCCGGCGTAGGTCCACAGTGGCCAGATGTCCAGTCGTCGCGCCAGAGACGACGATGCGGCCAAACGGTTGGGCGCACTTGAGCGAGTGGTCGAAGGTGGCCGCACCCACGGTCTCGATCACCACGCCAACGCGCTCGGGCAGCCGGGCGCCCGGTTCGAACGCGGTGGCGCCGAGAGCCTCGATGCGTTCCCGCTTCGCCGGGTCGCGGCTGGTGGCGTAGACCCGCTTGCCGAACGCGACGGCGAGTACGACCGCCGCGGTGGCCACGCCGCCACCGGCGCCCTGAACCAGGACGGCCTCGGCCTCGCCGACCCTACCGTTGGCGACCAGCATGTGGTACGCGGTGAGCCAGGCCGTCGGCAGGCACGCGGCGTCCACAAAGGACACATTCGCCGGTTTCGGCACGAGGTTTGACCGCGGTACGGCGACCCGCTCCGCGTGTGTGCCCGGGAACCGCTCCGACAACAGGGAGATACCCCGGGGATCGGACGGGTCGGGCACCGACACAGTAGACGACGACCTCGTTGCCGGCGTCGTCCACTCCGGCGGCGTCGCAGCCGAGAATCATCGGCAGCCGGTCTTCGGACAACCCCACCCCGCGCAGTGACCACAGGTCGTGGTGATTGAGCGCGCTCGTCCGGATGTCCACGCTCACCCAGTCGTCGGCGACGAGTTCCGGTTCCGGCGCGTCGCCGACCGTCAGGCCGGCGAGCGGGTCATCAGGATGGATCGAAGAGGCGTACGCGGCTCGCATACCAGGACGCTACCGGTACGAAGGCCCGGACCATGAGTGGAGTCGGACACAGGGCCGTCCATCCAGGACATACCGGCACTGCGTTGCTCTCGGGCGGACTGGCGGTACCTGGACGAGGGCTCAGGACTGGTGAGCGGCGTCCGCGACGGCAGCCGCGACGGCCGGGGCGACGCGCGGGTCCAACGCGGAGGGCACAATCGCGTCCGGCGTGACCGAGTCGGCGACGACTGCCGCGATCGCGTCGGCCGCCGCGACCTTCATCGCGTCCGTGATCCGCGTGGCCTTGGCTTCCAAGGCCCCACGGAACACGCCCGGGAAGGCGAGCACGTTGTTGATCTGGTTCGGGAAGTCGCTACGACCCGTGGCCACCACCGCCGCGTAGCGGTTGGCGATCGACGGATGGACCTCCGGGTTCGGATTGGCGAGCGCGAAGATCGCACCCCCCGGCGCCATCCCCGCGAGGGTCTCCTCGTTGATGGTGCCGCCAGAGACGCCAATCAATACGTCGGCGCCGTCGAGGGCATCGCTGATGCCACCGATCACGCCGCGCGGGTTGGTCACGGACGCGAGAGCCAGCTTCTCGCCGGTGATGTCGTCGCGACCCGGGTGCAGGATGCCGCGCGAGTCCACCGCGACGACGTCGGTCGCTCCACCGGTAATCAGCATGCGAGCCACGGCCACGCCGGCCGCGCCGGCTCCACTAATCACGATGCGCATCGCGGACAGCTTGCGGTCCAGCAGCGTGGCCGCGTTGCGCAGGGCAGCCAGCACGACAATGGCGGTGCCGTGCTGGTCATCGTGGAAGACGGGGATCGGCAACGCCTCATCGAGCCGGCGTTCGATCTCGAAGCACCGCGGAGCCGCGATGTCCTCCAGGTTGATGCCGCCGAAGCTCGGTGCCAGCGCGGTGACGATCCGTACGATCTCGTCAGTGTCCTGTGTGTCCAGACAGATCGGCACCGCGTCCACGCCACCGAACTGCTTGAAGAGCACGGCCTTGCCCTCCATGACCGGCATCGCGGCGCGGGGTCCGATGTTGCCCAACCCGAGCACGGCCGAGCCGTCGGTGACGACAGCGACCGTGTGTCCGATCCAGGTGTAGTCGCGGGCGAGCCCGGGGTCGGCGGCGATCGCCTGACAGACCCGGGCGACTCCCGGCGTATAGGCGAGCGAGAGATCCTCGCGACTGGACAACGGCACCGTGGCCGCAACGGCCATCTTCCCGCCCTTGTGCAACTCGAAGACTGGTTCGAGCGCTTCCTGGTCACGCATCGGGAGAGGATACGACCGCGCATCGACGGCCTTACAACCGGCGGGGGCGTGGCCAATATCGTAGGACGACCCGGGCCACGACGTCCGCCGTCCCGTAGGCCCGGGAGTCGTCGAGCACGAGGTGGTTGTCGCCTTCGAGCCACCACCCGCCGTTGTCGTGCCGCATCGCGCGCTTCACGACGAGAAGGTCCGGTCGACTGCGGAACCGGGCCAGCACCACGTCGCCGGCGCGGATGGGACGACCACCCGACCGCCGCGCCAGGACCGCGTCTCCGTGGCGCAGCGTCGGCGCCATCGACGGACCACGAATGAGTACGGGCTCAAGCCCCCACATTTGGACTCCACGGCCGAAAGTAGACGGCTCAAGAGTAGGGTCGGTGCCGAGGATCATCGCTCAATAGCCCGAAGAGCGGGCCACGATGGCTCGCGAGAAAGGATCGACGATGCGACTGCCCCGTCTGTTGACCCCGCGCACCGTGGCCAGCGCCCACTGTGACCTGCCGTGCGGCGTCTACGACCCGGCCCAGGCCCGGATCGAGGCTGAGTCGGTCAAGGCCATCTGCGAGAAGTACCAGGCGAACGCGGATCCCGAGTTCCGCACCCGTGCGCTGATCATCAAGGAGCAGCGGTCCGAGCTCGTGAAGCATCACCTCTGGGTGCTGTGGACGGACTACTTCAAGGCGCCTCACTTCGAGAAGTACCCCAACTTGCACCAGCTCTTCAACGAGGCGACGAAGCTCGCCGGCGCCTCCGGCTCGAAGGGCTCCGCCGACCCCGCCAAGGCCGACGAACTGCTCGCGAAGATCGCCGAAATCGACAAGATCTTCTGGGAGACCAAGCAGGCGTGAGCCCAACCCCTTACGAGATCCGGCCGGCACGCCCGCAGGACGTGCCGGCCGTTGTCGCGATGGTCCACGAGCTCGCCGAATACGAGCGCGCCCCCGACCAGTGCCACCTCACCGAGGCCCAACTGCAGGCGGCACTCTTCGGCGAAGCTTGCGAGCCGAACAACCAACGCGGCGGCGATGCTTGCGAGCCGAACAACCAACGCGGCGGCGAAGCTTGCGAGCCGAACAACCAACGCGGCGGCGAAGCTTGCGAGCCGAACAACCAACACCGCGCGCCATCGCCGGCCGTGTTCGGTCATGTCGCCGTGGACGCCAACGACGTACCGTTCGGATTTGCCTTGTGGTTTCTCAACTTCTCCACGTGGGAAGGAGTCCACGGGATCTATCTCGAGGACTTGTTTGTACGGCCGCACGCTCGGGGCTCGGGCGCGGGCCGGGCTCTGCTGGCGGCGCTGGCGGCGCTGTGCCTCGAGCGTGGGTACCGGCGCCTGGACTGGTGGGTGCTGCATTGGAATCCCGCGCGCGACTTCTACGCCACGATCGGAGCGACCGCGATGGATGAGTGGATCCCGTACCGGCTCGAGGGCGAGCCCCTGCGTCTGCTCGGTTCCAGCGTCTCCGCCGACGACGGCGACCTCGCTACAACGTGAGACGACAACCCATCGACTTCGCGTCGTTCAGAAGATTCGAGATCATGGCTATTCTCGGCCCGTACTGGAGCCATTTCCCGTCATGATTGGTGATCATCCCGGAGGTTGACGCCGCGCGGCACGGGGTGGCGGCCAGGCCCTAGAGTCGAGGCATCATGGCGGTGAGCGAGCAGGTGTCCACTGGTGGCACCGGTACGGAAGCCGGTGGAGAAGGCGCAATTCCGGACGACACGGCGCCACCGGCGACGGGTGATGTGATCGAACTGACGGTGCCGGCGTTGGCCACGTACCTCGGCGTGGTGCGCACCGCGACGGCGGGGCTCGCCGCGCGGCTGAGCTTCACCTTCGACGAGATCGAAGACCTACGCATCGCTGTCGATGAGGCGTGTGTGATGGTGCTGTCGCTGCCAAGGCCGACCACAGCCGACCTCGCGACCCTGACCTGCCGGTTCCGGGTCCAGCCGGACGCGCTCGCCGTCACTGTTTCGGCTCCGGTGAACGACACGGCGGTCATGCCCGCGGAGCAGTCGTTCGCCTGGCAGGTGCTGGTCGCACACGCGACGGATGTGACCGGTGCCGTCAACGCCGGCCACGCGGCAATCGATCTTTGCAAGCCGCGCCACTAGGCGCCCACCCCGAACGGGGCGGCGCTAGGTGGCTTCGGGGGCGAAGGTCTCCCGAAGATGGTCGAGGTGGCGAGCGGCGGCGGCCTCGGCCGCGTCCGGCTCGCGAGCCTCAATCGCGTCGAGGATCGCCCGATGGTCGCTGTCGACCCGAATCCAGAAGTCACGGCCAAGGTGAGCGACGAGCGCCCGGATGTTGACCACCGCATGCAGCGGCGCCGACACGAGCTCGAGCACAGGGTTCGCGCAGGCCGCGAGCACGGCGCCGTGGAAGGCCGGGTGCAGCGTGATCATCGTCTCCGCGTCCGCGGTGTACGGATCGAAAAGCGTGCTGCGCAAGGCATCCAGGTCGCTCTGCTGCCGCCTCCGAGCGGCGTTGCCGGTAGTTCCGATCTCCAACATCCGGCGGACCTCGAGCAGGTCCGCCGCGTCCACCACGGCACTGGCCTGCATGAGTTGGACCCCGGTGGTCAGGGTGTCTGAGAGCTGCGCGGCACTGGGATGGGCGACGAAGCTGCCACCGGCGACGCCACGCGTGGTCACGATGAGATGTTGGCTGGCCAGCAGCCGCAAGGCCTCACGGACAGTGCTTCGGCTGACGCCGCAGTCGCGGCACAACTGCGGTTCGGTCGGAAGCCGGTCGCCGGGACGCAGCTGGCCCGAGGTGATCTGAGCGCGGAGGTCGTCGGCCAGAACCCGATATGCAGGTCTACGAACGTCAATGCTCACGATGTGTAATCATCTTCTTCGCTCTAGTTTCTTTGCAGCGCCGCACGCGTCGCCGGAGCCAACAGCGTGCCGCCCCCCACTAATCCGATCACGAGGATCGGCACGCCCACCGCCGGTAACCCGTTGGTGGTCATCGTGTAGCCAGTCAGGACCAGGAGCAACTGCACCACGACAGCCGGACCTCGAGCCCATGCCCGCCGGCCGTGCAGTGCCCAACCAAGCCACCCCATCACGGCTGCGAGTAGCGCCGTGTAGGCGGTGACGGCCGCGGCCCCCTTGGCCGTACCCGCCGCGCCGACGACGTCCTCGTACAACAGGAAGACGAGAACCCCCGCGAACACGACCGCCTCGCCGGCGAGCATCCACACCGCGACGCGCAGCGTGGCGGGCTCCCGCGGCGGCGCCTCAGGCATGACGTCACCATACCTTTGGCGAGACGGATGACTCGGCGGTATACAGTCCGCGCATGCGAGCGCTCCTGGTGGTCAACCCTAAGGCCACCACGACCAGCGAGCGGGCGCGTGACGTCCTGGTTCGGGCCCTTCGTACGGAGGTCGACCTCCGGGTCGAGGTCACGCGCCGCCGAGGCCACGCCGCGGACCTCGCCCGTCAATCCGTCAGCTTGGGCCTGGACGCCGTGGTCGCACTCGGCGGCGACGGCACCGCCAACGAGGTCGTCAACGGATTGCTCACGGCGAAGGCGAACAAGGACACCGAACTGCCGGCGCTGGCCGTCGTGCCGGGCGGCTCCACCAACGTCTTCGCCCGCGCGCTGGGGCTACCCAAAGACCCCGTCGAGGGCACCGGCGCGATTCTTGAGGCCATGCACGCGGGCCGGCTCCGGTCGGTCGGGCTCGGGCGGGTGGACGGGCGCTATTTCACGTTCTGCGCCGGGTTTGGACTCGACGCCGAAGTCGTACGCAAGGTCGAGCGCGCGCGCTTGCGTGGCAAGGTTTCGACACCCGCCCTCTACATCCGGTCGACGGTGGCCCAGTTCTTCTTGGAGACCGAACGCCGCACGCCATTGATCACTCTGGAACGGCCCGGAGAGGAGACCGAGGTCGACCTCGCGACGGTGATTGTGCAGAACACGGCGCCCTGGACGTATCTGGGCAATCGCCCGATCACCGCGTGTCCAGAAGCCTCATTCGACTCCGGTCTGGATCTGATGGCGATGCGGGCGCTGCATGTGCCGGCCACCGCCCTCGCGGCCGCTCAACTGCTGACGGGTCGGCGACGCAAGCCCCACGGCCGGCAGATGATGACACTCCACGATCTGTCGGCTTTCACACTCACCTCGACCCGACCGATGGCGTTTCAGGTCGATGGCGACTATCTGGGTGAGCGGACGAAGGTCACCTTCTCGGCGGTACCGGACGCATTACGCGTATTCTGCTGACCCGTCGCTCGTTGTAACCAGTTGTCACCCGAACATTACATAGTGACCAGGAACACTGCGAACACGTAGGTGCGTTAGCTCACGTTGCGCATCCGGCCGCCCCACAGGACACGACAACGCCCGGAGCCGGACGCACGACTCGGGAGCGAAACGCTACCGACGGGCCACACACGGTACTACATTAACTACACGCTGTTGTGATCCTGGGTGTGGAGCTATCGGTCGAAACCGGGCAAAATATGCGTGACGTCCGTCACGTGGAGTGTTTTTTGGCCAAGCTCCCCCTTGACATCGCGATAGTTCGTGAAAGCATTCACAAGCGAACCGAGTACGAGGCACCTCGCCCGTCAGGCGCTGTTAAGCGCCGCGCAAGGGTTGCGCCGAACCAGCGATAGCTTGGGTCGTGTGCGCCGCGGGATCCAAGGGCCACGCAAGGACTGTCACCAAAGCCGAATATGCGCTCACGCCCGAAACTGGGGCGGCGGGCCGGGGAAATCAAGGAGTGTTTCCGCCATGGACTGGCGTCACCGTGCCGCCTGCCGGGACGAGGATCCTGAGCTGTTCTTCCCGATCGGAACGTCGGGGCCGGCCTTGCTGCAAGTTGATCAGGCCAAGGCCGTCTGCCGGCGTTGCACGGTCGCGGACGACTGTCTGCAGTGGGCCCTCGAGACTGGTCAGGACGCCGGGGTCTGGGGCGGGATGAGCGAAGAGGAGCGGCGCACCGTCAAGCGTCGCGGAGGGCTGCGGGTTCGGGCTCACTCGCTCTGAACGACCGACGTACGGCCAACAGAACGGGCCAACTCGGCCCAGCACAAGGCTTTTCATCACACGAGCAGTGGGAAAGCCTACGGAAAACGCCCCGGAAGCTCACCGGGGCCTTTTTCGTGCCCGAAAGTCCAGTTGAGGTCTCCGACCGGACCGGTCTGAGCCAGCGCGACCGCAGCCGCTGGGCTATTGGGAAGTGTTGCTACCGACCAGAACCGGCGCCACAGCAGACCGCGCCGTGCTGGCTCGGTCCACGATGAGGCGTACCAGCTCATCTGCGGCCCCCAACGGCGCCGCCACATGCACAGCACCCTCCGCACGCGCGGAGGCCGCAGCGGCCGAATAGAGCCGTCCTGGCGCCAGAAAATACGACGCCGCCACGATGCGGCGGGCACCCGCGACCCGAAGCGCCGCCACCGCCTGTCCGCCGGTGGGCGCTGACGCCGACGCGTAGCCAACCACGCACCCAACGTTGAGCAGCCGTCCCATTTCCGCGGCGACAGCCTCCACAGTAGAGCGGGCCGGAGCGTGCGACGTGCCGGCGGCCAGGAGCACCAACCCGTCGAATGAGGTGTCCAGTTCGGACAGCCGACGGCACAGGGCCGCCACGAGCAACGGATCTGGAGCCACTCCGGGGCTGGCCGGGCCGAGCACGTCCGCCACCCGAGCGGGCACGCCGACGGTTGCGAGGATCGCTGGTATGTCTATCCGGCGGTGGTAGGCGTGGGTGAGCAGGGCCGGTACGACGACCGGCGGCGGGTCGGCCTCGAGGGTGAGCAATGCGTCTGGAATGGACGGTTCGTCAAAGTCCAAAAAGGCCGCGACGACCCGCGCCGGCCAGACCCGTCCGACCCGCTCCGCAAGCCGGACCATGGTCGCGGCCGACGCCGGATCGCGGCTGCCGTGCGCCGCCAGCACGATCGGTGCGCTCACAGAGTCGCTTTTCGCTCGCGCTGTGCCGCGCTGGCTCGCGATTGCGGGGCTCGCTGACGCTCGCTCCTCACGCTCACCGGTGCAGACCGCACTCCGTCTTGTCGAACATTGCCCACCGGCCCGCTCGCGGGTCCTCGCCCGGGCGGACCTTTCGGGTGCACGGCCAGCAGCCGACCGAGCCGTACCCCTGGTTGAGCAGTTCGTTGACGGGAATCTCGTAGCGCCCGATGTAGGCCGCGACGTCGGCGTCTGTCCATCCAGCGATGGGAGCCAGCTTTACCTTGCCCCGAGCAGCGTCGAACTCGACCTCGCGGGTGTTTGTCCGCGACGCGGTCTCACTCCGGCGTACCCCCGCCGCCCAGGCGTCGTAGTCTGCCAGCGCCCGCTCCAGCGGCTCGACCTTTCGCATCGCGCAGCACGCGTCGGGGTCGGTGGCGAACAGCCTCGGACCGTACTGGCCATCCTGCTGGCCGACCGAATGCCGGGGCTGGATCGACAGCAGTCGAACCGGCATCGTCGCCTCGACCTGGTCGCGCACCCGCAGCGTCTGTGGGAAGTGCAGCCCCGTGTCAAGGAAGATCACGTCGACGCCGGGCACGACCCGGGACGCGAGGTGCGCCACGACGCCGTCCGCCATCGAGCTCGTCACACAGAACCGTGGTCCAAACTGCTCGGCCGCCCACTCGATGACAGCCTCGGCGGACGCACCGTCCAGTTTGCGCTGGGCCGCGTAGGCGATCTCGGCGAGATCGCTCGTCGCCGGAATCAGATTGATCGAGCTACGCAGGAGCGTGGGCACCTGTGCCTCCAGTTCCGTTACTCACATCAGTTCCGTTACTCACACCAGTTCCGTTACGCACACCAGGCGTGTCAGACCTCGAGAGAAGGCCGATGAACTTGAGGGAGAAGACCCGGACGCACTCGCGGCACTCCCACGCGCCGTGGGTGTCCTCGTGCGGGCGCAGTTGCTCGCCTCCGCAGTACGGGCAGTAGAACGGCACCGATCGTTCACTCACGTCAACGACGCCTCCTCGGCCCGGACGACCCACTGTGCGAACGACTCCCCCGCTGCCCGTTCCGCGAGGAAGTGGCGGGCGACCCGCTCCACGTACTCGGGAAGTTGTTCGGCCGTCGTCTTGAGCCCACGCAACTTGCGGCCGAAGCCCGCGTCCTGGCCCGCCCGCATCGTCAGCCCCCCGCCGAGATGGACCTGGAAGCCCTCGACCATGGCCCCGTCCGGACCGGGCACGAGCTGTCCCTTGAGCCCGATGTCGGCGACTTGTGTGCGGGCGCACGCGTTGGGACAGCCATTGACGTTGATCGTGATCTCGGTGTCGAGGTCCCCTAGGCGTTCCTCCAGCCGGGCCACAACATCGGCCGCCCGGGCCTTGGTCTCCACGATGGCCAGCTTGCAGAACTCGATGCCGGTGCATGCCATGGTGCCGCGGCGCCAGACCGATGGCGTGGCGTCGAGCCCGATCGTGCGCAGCTCGCGGACGACAACGTCCACTTCGGACTCTTCTAGATCAAGAACAAGGAGCTTCTGGTACGGCGTGAGCCGCACGCGCGAGCTTCCGTGCGCCTCGGCGATATCCGCGACCTGGGCCAGCACCGTGCCACTGACCCGCCCGGCGACCGGGGCGACGCCGACGAAGAACCGGCCGTCGGCCTGCCGGTGCACTCCAATGTGGTCGATCGCATGGGCCGGAAGGTCGGGAGACAGGCCGTCGATGAGCTTGCGGTTGAGGTACTCGCCCTCGAGGACGTCCCGGAACCGTTGCACACCCCAGTCGGCGACAAGAAACTTCAGGCGCGCCCGGCTACGCAACCGCCGGTAGCCGTAGTCGCGGAACACCGCGACCACGCCGGCCCAGACCTCGGGAACCTCGTCCAGTGGGACCCAGACGCCCAGTCGTTGAGCGAGCATCGGGTTGGTGGACAGGCCGCCGCCCACCCAGAGGTCGAAGCCCGGACCGTGCTCGGGGTGCACCACGCCGAGGAACGAGACGTCGTTGGCCTGGTACGGCACGTCCGGCAGCCAGGAGACCACCGACTTGAACTTGCGGGGCAGGTTCGAGTACGCCTTGTGGCCCACGTACCGCTTGACGATTTCCTGGATCGCGGGCGTCGGATCGATCACCTCGTCGGCACTGATCCCGGCGACGGCGCTGCCGAGGACGACCCGAGGGGTATCACCGCAGGCCTCGGCGGTGGAGAGCCCGACGGCTTCCAGCGTCTGCCAGATCGTCGGGACGTCTTCGATTTGTACCCAGTGCAGCTGAACGTTCTGCCGGTCGGTCAGGTCCGCGGTGTCGCGACCGTACTTCGTGGACACTTCCGCGATCGCCCGCAGTTGGGTCAGGTCGAGTTGACCGCCGTCGATGCGGATCCGCAGCATGAAGTACTCGTCGTCGAGCTCGTGCGGCTCAAGTACGGCGGTGCGACCGCCGTCGATGCCGGGCTTCCGCTGCGTGTAGAGGCCCCACCACCGCATCCGCCCGCGCAGATCCGCGGGATCGATGCTGGCGAATCCACCGTGAGCGTAGATGGTCTCGATCCGGGCCCGGACGTTGAGCCCGTCGTCGTCCGTTTTTGTGCGCTCATTGGGGTTGAGCGGCTCGCGGTGGCCCATCGCCCATTGACCCTCGCCGCGCGCCCGTTTGGTAGGCCGGGGCGTGCTCGAGGTGTGCGGGCTCGTGACCGACATGGTCGCGTCCTCCTGCGGAAGCGAGGGCGCGAACGCCATAGGCCGACGTCAATGTCGGAAGATCCGGCGCGAGGCGCGCCCTCGGAACGGGCGGGCTGGAGTCAGCTAGCCGGACACATGGCACTGCGCACGCGGCCGTAGTCAACGTGGCGACGAGCCACGAAGAGCCTCACGACCGCAGCTAACACGTCGTTGATGTTCCCATGCAGACGCCCTTGGAGGCCACCGACGCCGGCAGATATCTCACTGACCGGGAGTGACCCACGCCACTCGCGCTCCCTCGGGGCTGTCGCTGCTGACGGCCGCCGGCGCTGCTCACGGCCGCCGGCGTCGATGACCAGACGGCGTCCTGTGCAGCCGCAGCTCGTTGTCGCGAGCCGCATGATCGGTGGGTGCGACGCAGGACGGAGACGAGCGCGAATGCAGCGTGTGGCCGCTCCCAGTGATCTTTAAAAGAGACCACCGGGCGCAACCAGGGACGGGAATGAGCGCGAACGCGGATGCGGCCGCACCCGGTGATCTCCCCGCGCGCCGGACGCGCCGGACGCGCCGGACGCGCCGACGAGGTCCGCCACGGCGGGTCGGCGTCGGCGGAGTCAGCGTCGGCGGGGTCAGCGTCGGCGGGGTCAGCGTCGGCGGGGTCAGCGTCGGCGGGGTCAGCGGCGGTTGAGCGGTACTACGAGGACGGCCTCAGTGCCCCCGCCGGCCCGCGGGCGCATCTCGATCGACCCTCGTAGCTCACCCTGGGCCAGGGTCCGCACGATCTGCAGACCGAGGCGGTCGGCCGAGTCGAGGACGAAATTGTCCGGTAGGCCCCTACCGTTGTCGGCGACGCTGACGTGCAGCTGACGCCGGAACCGGTGCGCGGAAACCACCACCTCGCCATGCTCGTCGCTGTCCTCACGGACCGGGAAGCCATGTTCGACCGCGTTGAGCAGAAGTTCGTTGAGGACCATTGCCAGGGGAGTTGCCACCTCGGCCGGCAGCACCCCGAAGGAACTCGCTCGGCGCAGGTGCACCTTGGATTCGGGGGCGGACACCTCGACCGCGGCGGCCGCGATCCGGTCGACCACACCGTCGAACGCGACCTCTTCATCGACCGACATCGACAGCGTCTCGTGCACGATGGCGATCGAGGCGACCCGCCGTACCGACTCCTCCAGGGCGACCCGAGCGTCGGGACTCGCGACGCGTCGTGCCTGCAGTCGCAGCAGCGCCGCCACGGTCTGCAGGTTGTTCTTCACCCGATGGTGGATCTCGCGGATCGTCGCGTCCTTGGTGATCAGTTCGCGATCCCGGCGCCGGACTTCGGTCACGTCGCGAACAAGAACCAACGCACCGATCGGCACACCCGCCGGGAGCAACGGCAAGGCCCGTTGCAGCACAGTCGCGCCGCGGGCGTCCATCTCGAGCCGGGCTGGTGCCTCGCCACCTAACGCGGCCTGGATCCGCTCACTCGCCTCGCCGCCGGTCATTGGGTCGTCAACGAGGCGGCGGGTAACCGCGGCCAGATCCTCGCCAACCAGGTGGGCCGCGAGCCCGAGCCGGCGGTAGGCGGACTGGGCGTTGGGGCTCGCGTAGGACACGCGGCCACTGGCATCGAGCCGGATCAGTCCATCGCCGACGCGCGGGGCACTGGTCGTCTCACCGATCTGGCGCGCGGCCGGGAAAGTGCCGTCGGCCACCATCTGGGCCAGGTCGTCGGCGCTGGTGAGGTAGTTCATCTCGAGATGGCTCGGCGTGCGCGCGGTAGACAGGTTGGTGTCCCGGCCGACCACCGCGATGACGTCCACCCCATCCCGACGACGCACCGGAATCGCCTCGTGTCGCGCGGGTGTGTCGCCGTACCAGACGGGGTCGCCCTCCCGCCAGATGCGCCCCTGCGAGTGGGCGATGGCCAGGTGCGCCACCTCAGGGCCCGACAGGATCCGGCCGACGTGGTCGTCCTGGTAGGCGGTCGGGCCGGTGGTCGGGCGGACCTGCGCAACGCACACGAACGAGGGCCGCGGGTCGTGGTCGGATTCGTATCCGGTCTCGCCATGCCGGGCACGATCGACCGCCACCCAGAGCAGCAGGTCAGCGAACGATAGGTCGGCGATCAGCTGCCAGTCGCCGGCCAGGCGATGCAGATGCTCCACCTCGATCTTGCCCAGGGTCGTGTGTTCCTCGACCAGATCGCGCAGGGTGGACACTCGACAAGCGTACGGTCGCCTACAGCGTGGACGTGACCTTCCGCAGCGCCCTCGGGGCGTCGGGGTCCTCGCCTTTGGCCAGCGCCAGCGAGAGCGCGAGCTGCTGCAACGGCAGGATGTCCAGCAACGGTGCGTGGCGCTCGTCGACGTTGGGAGTCGGGATGTGCAGTGCGCCGGCGATGGCGGTTGGCCCGATGACGACGCGGTCGGCGCGCCGCTCCTCCAGCCGCTTGAGCACCTCCCGCATCGACTCGCCGGCCGGACCGGCGCCCACGACAGCGAGCACGGGCACATCCGAGTCGGCCATGGCGAGCGGCCCGTGCAGCAGGTCGGCGCCCGAGAACGCCAGCCCGGCGACGTACGACGTCTCCATCAACTTGAGCGCGGCCTCCCGGGCGGTCGGATACGCGTAGCCCCGCCCGGTGGTGACCAGTTGGTCCGCGAACCGGTAACGGCGGGCGATCTCCGCTGCGGTCGAGTCGGCGAGCGTCCCTGCCGCCAGCTCCGGCAGGCGCGCGAGCGCCGCCAGTTCGTCGGCTACGACGGCCCCGTCGCCGGAGCGGATGCCTTCGATCAGCAGCAACAGGGTGAACAGTTCCGCGGTGTATGTCTTGGTGGCGGCGACGGCTCGCTCGGTGCCTGCGCTGATCTCCACGTGCAGTTCCGCGACCTGCGCCAGTGGCGAGTCCGACGCATTGGTGATGGCAAGGGTATGGGCGCCCTGCTCGCGGGCGACCCGGACCACCTCGCTGAGATCCGGTGAGCCTCCACTCTGCGAGACCCCGACGACCAGGACATCGCGCAGGTCGGGGCGGGCGCCGTAGATCGTGATCGCGGACGGGGAGGCCAGCCCGGCCGGGATCCCCAACCGAATTTCGGTGAGATACGCACCGTAGAGCGCGGCGTGGTCGGACGTACCGCGGGCGGTGAAGAGCACGTGACGGGGTCGCTGGTGGGCGATCTGGCGAGCGATCTCTGCCACCGCGGCCCGCTCATCAAGCACTCGGGCGAACATCTCGGGTTGCTCGGCGATGTCGGCCGCCATCCCCGCGCCCGGGGCTCTGTGCTTGCTCATGCTCGTAGCATCCCATTTTCGCGCAACTTCGCGCAACCATCACTGCGTGATCCCCGGAGATCACAGGTTCCCGACAGATCACGCGGCAGACTCGCTCTCCGGTCGGAAACTCGCGATCAGCGTTCACGACGGCGTCCCCGCGGTAACCGCAGGGACGCCGTCGATGTGGGCCTCAGTCCATGGCCGCCACGAGCGCGGGCGCGTCCTCTTTCGCCGGTGTGTCCTCGAGGCCGCGGAGCTTGATCTCCCGGATGAAGACCGCCAGTACGGCGACCACCGCGGCGAACGGGATGGCCCATGCGAACACTGTGGACAGTGACGACGCGATGCCCTCGAAGAGAGCCGTCTTGATGGGCAACGGAACGGCGCCGAGCTTGCTCGGGTCGACCCGCCCACCGCCGCTGGTCATCGCATCCGCGGCCTCGGGCCCGAGCGTGCTGGTCAGGCTGGACTTCAGATGCCGCACGAAGATCGTGCCGAACAGCGCAACACCAAACGAGCCGCCGATGGAGCGGAAGAATGTCGCGGCCGAACTGGCGACGCCAAGATCCTTCTGTTCCACGCTGTTCTGCGCGATCAACATGGTTGTCTGCATCAGGAAGCCCATGCCGAAGCCCAGCGCCGCCATGAACAGGGCGAGCTGCAGCTTGGTCGTACCGACGTCCACAAAGGACAGCAGGATCATGCCCAACGTCATGCCGGCGCCGCCGACGACCGGGAAGATCTTGTATTTGCCGGTACGGGTGATCACCTGGCCCGCGAAGATCGACACGACCATCATCGCCAGCATCATGGGCAGCAGGAGCAGGCCACTATTGGTGGCCGATGATCCCTGCACCGTCTGCTGGTAGAGCGGCAGGAAGTTGATCGCGCCGAACATCGAGAAACCAAGCAGGAAACCGATCCCGGACACCAAGGTGAAGTTGCGGTTCCGGAACAGGCTCAGCGACAGGATCGGCTCGGCCACCCGACGCTCAACAAAACCGAACACCGCCAGGCTCACCACACCGAGCAGCGCCAGCGTGATGATCTGCCACGAGCCCCACGGGTACTCGGAGCCACCCCATGTGGTGATCAGGACAAGCGAAGTGATGCCGACGGAGAGCAGACCGGCGCCCCACCAGTCAATGCGGTGCTCGGTGCGCAGCTTCGGCAGGTCCAGCCGCAGGAACAGCCAGACCAGCGCGGCCCCGCCCAGCGGTAGGTTCACGTAGAAGGCCCAGCGCCAACTGAGGTGGTCGGTGATGAAGCCCCCGGTCAGGGGACCCGCGATCATCGCCAATGCCATGACGCCGGCCATCAGGCCCTGGTACCGGCCCCGCTCGCGCGGGGGAACCAGGTCGCCGATGATCGCCATCGCGCCGACGAGCAGACCACCGGCGCCGAGTCCTTGGAGCGCACGGAATCCGATCAGCTCACCCATGGTCTGGGACATGCCGGCGAGCGCAGAGCCGACCAGGAAGATGACGATGGAAGTCAGGAAGATGTTCTTGCGGCCGTACAGGTCGCCGATCTTTCCCCAGAGCGGGGTTGAGACAGTCGTACCGAGGATGTACGCGGTGACCACCCAGGACAGGTGGTCGAGCCCGCCCAGTTCGCCGACGATGCGCGGCATCGCGGTCCCGACGATCATGTTGTCGAGCATCGCCAACATGATCGCGAGCATGAGACCCGGGAGGATGACCATGACCTCGCGTCGGCGGCCCCCCGCCGCGGCCGGGTTCGCCGTCTCGACCGATGTTTGTGACACGAAATACCCCTTGCTTCGAACTTACTTGCCGACCGGCTAGCTAAGATGCGGTTGCCAGGTTAGGCTTGCAACTAGCCGGCCGTCAAGTAAGTTGATGCACATCGCGCGCCGGAGTACGGAGAAGCAACCATGTCCCGTCCCGACCGCCCAGACGATCGCCCCTTCGGCGGGCGCCGAACGCTCCGCGCCCTCGCCGAGGCGAACCGAGACGCGGCCCGCGACGCCCGTCAGGCCGCCCGCCAGGCGAGCCGTGACTACCAGGACCTCGCCCGCGAGACTGGCCGCGAGCGCCGCGAGGCCGCCCGCGAACATCGCGAAGCCAGCCGCGAGCATCGCGAAGCCGCCAGGGAGGCGAGTCGGGATGCCCGCGAGGCAATGCGCGACCTCGCTCGAGTCACGCGGTCAGGGAGCCGCCCGGAGACGGGTGAGCCGGGCACTCGCACGCGCATCCAGCAGGTAGCCATTGATCTGTTCACCAGCAACGGTTACGAGGCCACGTCGCTTCGCGAGATCGCGGAACATTTGGGCGTCACGAAGGCCGCGCTGTACTACCACTTCAAGACAAAAGACGAGATCGTCCAGAGTCTGGTGGATGACCAAGCGGCCAGAGTCGATGAATTGATCAAATGGGGAGAGCAGCAGCCCCGCACGCTCGAGGCCCGGCAGGAATTTCTCCGGCGCTACTCCACGATGCTGCGCGATGGCAATCACGTGGCGCTGATGCGGTTCTTCGAGCGCAACCAGTCGTCCATGCAAAAGCACAAGGCCGGCTCGCAGATGCGGGAACGAATTACCCGGATGACGGACCTGCTCACCAAGCCGGACGCTCCGTTGTCGGATCAGATCCGGTGTGCACTGGCGGTCTTCGCGCTGCACTCGACGTGGTTGACCGTGCGCGACCCGCGGGTCGGTGAGGACCAGCGCCGCGAGGCCGCCCTTGATGTGGCGCTGAGCCTGGTCGACTGAGCCAGCGCGGCGTCCGGTACGTACGCCGGGTGGGTACGCCCGATGCCCTCGACGTCGCTTCGAGGGCACCAAATCCTTAGGAACAGCATCCTCAAGGAACAACCACTGTCAGTTCTTGGGCAGGCAGGGCGACTCGACTCTTGGATAGGCGGGGCTCTATTCGACGACCGCGATGAGGTCGCCCTCCTGGACGACGTCGCCCTCGTTGACTGCCATCTGTGAGACCGTGCCGTCCGACTCGGCGAGCACCGGGATCTCCATCTTCATCGACTCCAGGATCACCAGGGTGTCGCCCTCGGAGACCTCGTCGCCGACCGCCTTGACGACCTTCCAGACGTTCGCGACCATCTCGGCCCGGATCTCGTCGGCCATCGTGATCCCTTCCCTGCCACTAGAAGCCCACGCGGGCGTGACGGTATCCAATCACACTGCTCGTCCCTCGCGGCTCGGACTCCTCGGCCGGATAGTCTCTGTGCCTATGGCGAAGAAGTCGCGCAAGAAGAAGGCCCGCAAGAAGAGCGCCGCCAACCACGGCAAGCGCCCCAACTCCTGATCCGTCCAAGCCGCAGCCCTTCAAGAGTCGTCGTCGGGAAGCGCTCCCGCGACGGCAACTCTTGAGGAGTTGCGTTCAATCTTGGAGGGTTCGATCTTGGACAGTCAGCCCGGGCTCGCGGCTTTCGACGACGAGCGATGCAATCTTGACGCGCAGTCGGTCCCGGAGTTCGGCCGGAGCGCGCTCGTTGCTGCAGCACCTCTGAACGAGCACCCGTACCTCCTGCTCGATGCCGTACTCGCGCAGACAGGCGGAGCACTCATCGAGGTGCTTCTGGATGCCGTCGCGCCGCTCGTGCGAGCACTCCAGGTCCAGAAACAGGTAGACCTCGTTGAGGATCTGCGTGCAGTCGATCTCGTGGGGCTTGCCGCAGCTCACCGCTCACACCTCCTGGCCAGCTGGGGCGGCCACGTCGTTTCCACGTGAACCAGCGTCATCGTGCACCTCAGCGTCGGGTCCGACCAGACCCCGCTCGGCGGCGTAGTTCTCCAACAGTCTGCGTAGGCTTCGCCGTCCCCGGTGCAATCGGGACATGACGGTACCGATCGGCGTCGACATGATGTCGGCGATCTCCTTGTACGAAAAGCCCTCGACGTCAGCCAGATAAACGGCCAACCGGAACTCCTCGGGCAGGCTCTGCAGAGCCTCCTTGACGTCGCCGTCGGGCAGGCGGTCAAGCGCCTCGGTCTCGGCCGAGCGAAGCCCGGTCGACGTGTGCGACTCGGCCTCGGCGAGCTGCCAGTCCGTGATCTCGTCGGTCGGCGCCTGCACCGGCTGCCGCTGGCGACGCCGGTACGAGTTGATGTACGTGTTTGTCAAGATCCGGTACAACCAGGCCTTGAGGTTGGTGCCCTGCTCGAACTGGTGGAACGCGGCGAACGCCTTGAGGTACGTCTCCTGCACCAGGTCCTCGGCGTCGGACGGGTTGCGCGTCATCCGCATGGCCGCCGCGTAGAGCTGGTCCAGGAACGGCAGCGCCTCCCGCTGGAACCGCTCCTGCCGCTCAGTGTCGGCGTCCGGGAGAGGACGCGATACCGGGTCGTTGTCCACCTGCGAGACCCTCCTCCGTCTGGCAGAGGATACGCCGAGTGGTACGGCCGGCATGCCGGTGATCGCATACTCAGCGGGTGTGATGCTCGCAGGCCACGGCTCCGACTCGAGGACCCGGCGTCGAATGGCGAGCGCTTCGCCCAGCGTGGCGGAGCTGCCCAGCACTGTCACGTCGTTTCCTCCCGCCTCAAATTACTGCCGCCTCGGATTACTGCCGCCTTGGATTCCTGCCTACGGCGGTTGCAACACGATGCCCCGCAGGTGGATTCCGCGAATGCCCAGATGATGGCGGTGAGGGATACCACGACGGCCTCCTGGCCCCGGGGAAATCGTCAGTGAAGGCGGCGATCGCCGGGACCAGGAGGACCTGGGAGTAATCCTTCAACGACGTCCGAGGAACAAGGGTCACGGCGTGGTCAGGCACCAGACACTCGCGCCCCCCACGGTCAGGCGGATTCCTGGCCGAGGTCGAGTAACTCAACCAACCACCCGACCGCGACCGCGGCCACTCCCCGTGGGTCGCGGCGCAGCGCGTGCTGCTCTCCCGGCCGCACGACGACTCGCACCTTGCCTGCGGCCTCGGGCACACCGAACGAGTCCTTGTCACCGTTGATCACGAGTGTCGGCCTCGTGGGGTCGAGCTCGGCGGCCCGACTCGACTCTGGCTTTCCGGGCGGGTGCAGAGGGAACGCGAGGGCCAGCACGCCCGTGGCGTTCAATGCGGCAGCGGTTCGGGCAGCGACCCGGGCGCCGGCCGAGCGACCGCCGACCGCCAGCGGCAGGGCTGACCCGGCCCGGCGTCGGGTTTCCGTGACGGCCGCGATCCACGCGGCATCCAGCTGGGCGGCCGGCCCGGGTGCGCGACGTCCTTGCACTCGGTACGGCTGAGTGATTCGAGCAACCGCCAGCCGCTCGGCAACCGCCGCATCACGGACCGCGATCAGATCGGGTGCGTCGACTCCGCCGGAGGCGCCGTGCCCAAGCGCAAGCAGCCCACGCGCGCCTCGCGGCAGATCGAGTACGACCGCGGCCGGCCCGTGCGCAGTCTCGACCGAGAACTGGCTCAGGCGGACGTCGCGAGTTCCGGAGCCCGCCGCACCACCGATACCAGTGGCAGCAGTACGGGCGCTGGTGTTGCGGGTGCCAGCACGGGGGCCGCTGGTGACGGCTCGGGCACCGCCTTCAACTGGGTCTGGATTTCGTCGCTGTGCCACGCCACCAGCATGGCGCGTCGCTCCCGGGGTGTTGTCGCGCCCCAGACTCCGTGGCAGTCGCCGACCTCTAAGGCCCACGCGAGGCAGGCTCCTTGGACCTCGCAGGTACGGCAGAGCGCGACAGCGGCGTCCGCGGGCTCACTCGGCGCCGGGAAGAAGACCTCCGGATCGACGCTCTGACATACGCCTCGGGCACGCCAGGACAGATCCTCGTCACGCTCCTGCATGGCTCGCAATAGGCGTGGATCCCGCCGTGCGGCCGCGACCTCGTGCGGGCGTGGCATCCTAGCCCTGGTCAAGCACCCCACCTCCCCCGTGGGTTGCTCCCTGGATGCTCGATCCAGGGAAGAACGGCAGAGCCGGCATTGACGGGACTCCCGCCCACCACCACGCCGGCGCTGAGTTCTACCGCACTTTGAACGCCGGGGACAAGACTTCTGCAGCGAAGAAGTCAAAGATGGGCGAACTAATCCGCACAATCTCCTCAAACAACACCGGCCGACCAGCTAGAACAGCGTTGGAGTCGGATCCACAGTGGACACATTCAGTGGCGGAGCGGCGACGCGGCGTACCAAGTCTGGCCCGTCATTGCGGACGTCTCCCACATTGTGCGAGACCGGACGAAACTCGATGCCGGCACAATACTGCGCCGATGGTGCACTCAGCAGCCCCGCCGGATCATCGCCCCGTAACCAATCCACCCAGTGTGATGGCTCTAGTACCAGCGGCATCCGGTCATGGATGAGCGCGAAATCACCGTCCGCCGGAAGAGTGAGAATGCTGAATGTAAGCATGCGATTACTTCCGCTGACCCCACCGCCCCGCCCAGTACTTCCGCTGACCCCACCGCCCCGCCCAGTACTTCCGCTGACCCCACCGCCCCGCCCAGTACTTCCGCTGACCCCACCGCCCCGCCCAGTACTTCCGCCGACCCCACCGCCCCGGCCCCAGCATTACCCGCACTCCAGGACGTCCAGATGCCGCCGAAGGCCAGCGAGTCCGGATGCGTCATGAAGTACGGCTGCCTCACCGCCTTGGCCAGCCGCCGCCACTCGTACCAACCGTCCGCCGGGACAAGGCAACGGCGTTCGGCGAAAGACCGGGCAAACGCCTTCGACGTGACGACCGTCTCGGCACGAGCATTGATCATCCGGGCGCCGCCGGACGCGTCGCGGGACCAGGCCGGCACGAGACCCCAACGCGCGACGGTCAGGACCGGTGTCTCGCCGCGTGAGGACTGGCGGACGATCGGCGCCGGATCGGTCGGCGCGATGTTGAAGTCAGGGACCAGGTCGCCGTCGGTCTCGTCCGTCGCCTCGAAGAGCGTGGCCAGATCGGCCGCGCTGCGCGTCGAGGCGTACCGCCCGCACATGAGCGCAACCGTACCGCTCATGTCGGCGCTGCGGCCCGACCGGCAGAATGGGTAGGTGCCCAACATGACGCTGCACCCGGGGCCGACCGCGTGGACCGCGCCCACCGCTTCCCGTCCGGTGGTGACGACGGTCCGGCTGCCCGGATCCAAGTCGATGTCGGCCCGGGCATTGGTCCTTTCGGCTCTCGCGACGGCGTCAAGCTCGATCCGCCGTCCGCTTCGCGCCCGTGACACGGCGCTGATGTCGGCCGGGCTGCGGGCGATGGGCACGCGAGTGTCCACTGTGGATGAAATCCGCTGGGACGTGCAACCACGTCCGCTGCGGGGCCCGGCTCAGATCGACGTCGGCCTCGCGGGCACGGTGATGAGGTTCCTGCCGCCGGTCGCCGCATTGGCCGACGGCACAGTCTCTTTCGACGGCGACTCACACGCCCGCACGCGGCCCTTGGCGCCGCTGCTGCGAGCGCTGTCCGACCTCTCCGTCCACCTCGAACCGGGCGCTGGGGGCGGCCTTCCGCTCGTGGTGCGCGGCACCGGACGGGTTCGCGGCGGTGAGGTCACCATCGACGCATCGACCTCGAGCCAGCTCATCTCCGGCCTGCTGCTCGCCGCGCCGGCGTTCGAGCGTGGGCTGGTGGTGCGCCACGTGGGACCCCCGGTACCGAGCGCCCCGCATCTGCGCATGACCGTGGCGATGCTCCGCGACGCGGGAGCGGGCGTCGACGATTCGGTGCCCGACATCTGGTCCGTGCAGCCCAGCGAGCTGGCGGGCCGGGAATGGCGGATCGAACCGGACCTGTCGGGGGCGGCGCCGTTCCTCGCCGCGGCGATGGTGACCGGAGGTGAGGTGACCGTGGCGGATTGGCCGGACGACACAACCCAACCGGGCGACCAGCTCCGGGATCTCTTGACTGCCATGGGCGCGAGCGTGACGCTCGGCGAACAGGGCCTGACGCTGCGCGGAAGTGGGCACATCCGGGGAATCGAAGCGGATCTGTCTGACGTCAGCGAGCTCACGCCCGTACTGGCGGCTCTGGCCGCGCTCGGCGACCGGCCGTCGCGGTTACGCGGGGTTGCCCACATCCGCGGGCATGAGACCGACCGGGTTTCCGCGCTCGCGACGGAGCTGGGTCGCCTCGGCGCGGAGATCGTGGAATGGGAGGACGGGCTCGAGATCCGGCCGCGACCGTTACGCGGGGCGCCATTCCGGACGTACGCCGACCACCGGATGGCGCACGCGGCCGCCGTCATCGGTCTGGCCGTACCGGGGATCGTGCTCGACGACGTCGCCTGCACCTCGAAGACCATGCCGGAGTTCCCCTCGCTCTGGACGGATCTCGTAGGGGCCGCCGCCTGAAGCGTCAACGCGACTACGACGAAGACGACGTCAGGGTCCGGCCCGGTCGCTCGTCCCGCCCGCGTACGCGCACCCGACCCCGCCACGACCAGGCCGACGACGGCGTCGTCGTGGCCATCGACCGGGGTCGGTACGGCGTCGCCGTTGAAGACCGGCTTGTGGTGGCGATGCGGGCCCGCGAGCTCGGCCGGCGCGGTGTCGTGGTGGGCGACCGGGTGGGAGTAGTCGGTGACACCTCCGGTGACGAGGGCGCCCTAGCCCGGATCGTGCGCATCGACGAGCGCACCTCAGTCCTGCGTCGCTCGGCCGATGACGATGACACCACTGTGGAGGGTCGGCAGGAGCGGGTCGTCGTGGCGAACGCGGACCAGCTGGTGATCGTCTGTTCGCTCGCCGACCCACCGCCGCGGACGGGTTTCATCGACCGGTGCCTCGTCGCGGCGTACGACGTGGACATCGAACCCCTTCTCTGCCTCACCAAGGCCGACCTCGCTAAGCCAGACGATATCCTCGACTACTACGCAGAGTTGGTCCTGCCACACGTGCTGTGTCGGCCCGACCGTCCACTGTCGGCACTGCAGGAGGCGCTGCGCGATCGCTGGTCCGTCCTGATCGGACACTCCGGCGTGGGCAAGTCCACCCTCGTCAACCGATTGGTGCCCGACGCCGACCGGGCCGTCGGTGAGGTGAGCGCGATCGGCAAGGGCCGGCACACCTCGAGCAGCGCCGTGGCTTTGGCGCTGCCGGACCACGAAGGCTGGATCGTCGACACGCCCGGCATCCGCAGCTTCGGCATCGCCCACGTGGACCCGGCCAACGTGCTGCACGGCTTCCCGGAGCTGGTGGACGCGACCGCGAACTGCCCGCCGAACTGCGACCACCTAGGACTGTCGGGCGACTGTGGACTGGACGCCCTCGTGGCCGCCGGCGGCGCCGACCCGCGCCGGGTCGCGTCTTTTCGCCGGCTGCTGGTCTCCCGATCTGGCTCTGGTACGGCCGACTGACCCGCGACGTCATGGCTCCAGCGTCGCCCGCACGCTCCCATCGACCAACGTCACCGTGTACGAGGACTACGGCGTGGCGCCGCGTGTCCGTACCCACCGATCATCGACCAACGTCACCGTGTACGAGGACTGCGGCGTGGCGCCGCGTGTCTGCACCCAGCGATCACGGCGCCGGGTCGACCGGGCCGCCGATGCGCCAGTACACGCCTCCCTCGCGGGCGAGCAGCTCCTCGTCGATCAGGTAGCGCCGCAGCGCCGCGTGATCGGGATGCCACGCGCGCAGGACCGCGTCCACCTCCCGCTCCGGGTAGCGCACACCGGGTTCGAACGAGGCGGCGATGTGTTCGAGCACGATCCGCCGCTTCCCTCGGGCCGCCGGAAACGAGACGAGCCGTCCATCGACGATGAACACCCGCAGAACCGCAGCCCGAGCCCGGTCTGGATCGAGAACCTCAGGGGCCTCGCGTGTGTTCGCCTGTCGGGCCGCTTCCTTGAAGGCGTCGACGTTCGCCGTCAGGGGCGGTACCGGCGAGACCAAGCCGCCATCCGCGAGACGACGCAGTGCTTCGGCTACCTCACGCACAGTCATACCGGTGCGCGCCGTGACCTCCCCCGGCGTGCCCGCACCGAGCACCACGGCGGCGAAAACCCGCATCCGGCGTGGCTCGGCCAGCAGGCCGACCAGAATGTCCGGCCTCATGACGGCGAACGTAACTCGTAACTGGGCGTGAAGTCCTATAGGTTTCCGCACGTGACCCGCTACGCGGACGACCTCGCTCTGGCGCATGTGCTCGCCGACACGGCCGACTCGATAGCGATGGCGCGCTTCCGGGCACAGGACCTGCAGGTGACGGAGAAGCCGGACCTGAGCCCGGTTACCGACGCCGACACCGCGGTGGAGAAGGCGTTGCGGTCCACTTTGCAGCGCACGCGACCGCGCGACGGCGTACTCGGCGAGGAGTTCGGGGCTACGCTCGCCGCGGCCGGTCCGAGTCAGCGGCAATGGGTGCTCGATCCCATCGATGGAACGAAGAATTTTCTGCGCGGCGTCCCGATCTGGGCCACCCTGATCGCATTGATGGACGGCAACGAGCCGGTGGTCGGTCTGGTCTCGGCGCCGGCGCTCTATCGGCGCTGGTGGGCGGCGAAAAACCTCGGAGCGTACGCAGGCCGACACACCGCGGCGGCGACGCCCATTCACGTGTCCGGAGTCGGCCGGCTGGCGGACGCGTCTTTTTGCTATTCGTCGCTGGATGGCTGGGAACAGGCGGGCCGGTTGAACGCGATTCTCGAGATCACCCGTAAAGTCTGGCGGAGTCGCGCGTACGGCGACTTCTACGGGCACATGCTGGTCGCGGAGGGCGCGGTCGACATCATGGTGGAACCGGAGCTTTCGCTGTGGGACCTCGCCGCGCTCGTACCCATCGTCACCGAAGCCGGTGGAACATTTACGGACTTAGGTGGACGTCCCGGGCCCGGGGGCGGTAGTGCGGTTGCGACCAACGGTAAGCTGCACGCCGAAATCATCGATCGGTTGAGTGCCTGAATGATTGCGTTAACCGCCCGTCACAGCGCGCGCGAAGCGCTCCGTCCGTTTACCATCGCGTGATGTCCGCGGGCTGGTTTTTCCTCGCCGCCATGATTGGCGCGTACGGCGTCGCGAACATGCTCCAGTCGATGGCGGCGGCTCGAACCACGGCCCACGAGACGCTGGATCCGAAGTTGCTGGTACGGCTGGCCCGGCATCGCGTCTACCTGGCCGGTCTACTCATCCAACTATTTGGATTCCTGCTGGCCTTCGCGGCCCGCCGCGACCTGCCACTCTTCCTGGTCCAGGCCTCGGTCGCCGCCGGGCTCGGCGTGACCGCCGTACTCGGCGTCATCACGCTTAAGTGGAAGCTTCCACCCACCGAAATAGTCCTGCTCGCCGCGCTGTGTGTCGGGCTGGCCGGGCTGGTCGTGGCCGCTGAGCCACATCCGTCGCATCCGCTGGGCCCAGCGGGCGTCGTCGGCCTGCTCGCGGTGCTGGTGGCGCTCGGGGCGGCCGGATTCTTCGCGGCTCGACTCAAGGGCGTCAAGGGCTCCGTCGGGCTCGGTGCGCTGGCCGGCATCGCGTTCGGCGCCGCCGCCGTCGCGTCACGTCCGCTGGCGAACGCGAGTTCGGCCCAGGAGTTCATCACCGACCCGCTGCTCTACCTGCTGATCGCCCACTCGCTCGTCGGTCAGCTGCTCCTGGGCCTGGCGATGCAGCGGGGTTCGACGACCGCCGCCGTGGCCGCGATGGATGCGGCCGCCGCCGTTCCGGCCGCCATCATCGGCCTCGCCTTCCTCGGCGACAAGATCACACCCGGTCGGGAATGGATGGCGGGCTTCGGCTTCGTGATGGCCCTCGGCTCCGTCATCGGGCTCACGTTCTACGCCGAGCCGCAGCACCACCACCAGCTCGGCCGGCAGCAGCAAGCCCGCGCCCGCGCTGCGCACACCAGGACCGTGCGACCGAAGCCGGTTCCAGCCCGGGCCAGGGCCCGGTCGCGGGCCCGCAACCGGCCCACCCCGCAGCCCAGCACCGCCCGCTGGCCCCGACCTTGAGTGTTAAGAGCAGGGTCCCCTTGTTAACGCTTTCTGCCTAGGCAGGGTCCCTACTTAACCCGGCGTCGGTTTAACCCCGCGTCGGTTATCCCCGCGTCGGTTTAACCCCGCGTCGGTTATACCCCGCGTCGGTTTAACCCCGCTTCGGTTATCCCCGCGTCGGTTTATCCGCGCGTCGGTTTAATCCCCGCATCGGTCGTGCCGGCGTAGCCTCGGGGCAGAGACCACGGGAGGCACGATGGCACTCATCAAGGTCTACTGCATGATCTGGGTCGCCGACACGGCCCGCGCCGCCCGGTTCTACAAGGAGGTCTTCGGCCTCGACGAGGCATACACCTCGCCGGACTGGACCGAACTGAGGTTCGGTGACGCCGTCATCGCCCTGCACTCGCGGGGCAAGGTGCCACAACGGCACACGGGCCTCGGTTTCCAGGTGTCGGACATCGACGCGACGGTAATGGCGCTCACCGCCGCGGGAGGTCGGGCGGTGGCCGGCCCGACCGAACGCCGGGACGAGGGCATCCGGCTGGCCGACTGCGCGGACCCGGACGGGAACCGGTTCTCGGTGTCGCAGGAGCTCACCTAGCCGGCACAGTCACGCCCACCACCAGAGCACAAGGCCGACCGTCGCGATCACCACGACGAGAAGCACCGCGAGCCCGATGACGATCGCCGTCTCGCCGCTGTTCTCCTCGAGATCGTCATCGCTCGCCCGATAAGGGGCGCGCTGCCGCAGTCGGACGGTCGGCGGCTCGGGCAACAGACTTGTGTGACGGGTCGCGCGCTCCGCGCGGTAGTCGAGTGAGAACAGCTCGTCATCGATGCTGTCGAATTCACCCATGGATGGCACGAGCCGATCGTAGGCGCCTGGGCGACCGCGCGCATTCCCGCGGTACGGCCTACTCGGCCTCGCCCGCCACGAGTTCGGCGATCTGGACAGCGTTGAGCGCGGCGCCCTTTCGGAGGTTGTCGCTGGAGCAGAAGAAGGCAAGCCCGTTCTCGACGGTTTCGTCGCGCCGGATCCGGCCGACGTACGTGGGGTCGCGACCAGCCGTAAGCAAGGGCGTCGGCACGTCGTCGAGTTGGACTCCGGGTGCGTCGGCCAGCAACTCGCGGGCGCGCTGCGGCGAGATCGGCTCGCCGAACCGGGCGTTGACCGACAACGACGGATGGTGGTAGCCGTTCGACCGTAGCCGGCCCACGCCATCCTCGGGGACGGTCTGGCGAAGATCCGGACGATCATGAACGGCAGGCGGACAAATCACCTCGACCATGTCCCGCAGGACATGATCGACGCTAGGACCGCGGGCAGCATTCGGCCGAGCGGGGCATCCACTCGTATCGTTGCGCAATCATCACCGCGGGTCGCTCCCTGATTGACGATGGCCACCGGGATACCCACTTTCACCGCCCGCAAGACGAACCGGCGCCCGGACATGACCGACAGCGAAGAGCCCAGCACCACCAACGCCCGGGAGCGCTCGACCATCGCGAAGCAGCCCTGGACGCGGTCCCGTGGCACAGTCTCACCAAAGAACACGACGTCTGGCTTCAGCATCCCATCGCAGCGCTGACACTCCACAGTCCGAAAAGACTCGACCACCTCGGTCGGCAGCTCGACGTCACCATCCGGGTTGACGGCGGCGGCAACGGCGGCGAACGCCGGGTTCGCCTCCCGTAACCGGTCGTCCAGCTCGACCCGAGAGGTCGTCTGTCCACACTGGAGGCACAAGACCCGACTCAGTCCACCGTGCAGCTCCACGACGTCTCGAGCACCGGCCGACTGGTGCAGGCCGTCGACGTTCTGCGTGACGATTCCCGCCAGTACGCCAAGCCGCTGCAGCGCTGCGACCGCGCGATGACCGTTGTTGGGCTGGGCCCTCGCGATCGTGTGCCAGCCGAGATGGCTGCGGGCCCAGTACCGCCGCCGCGCGAGCGGGTCTCGGGTGAATGTCTGGTACGTCATCGGTGCCACCCGGCGCGACCTGCCAGTGGGGCCGCGGTAGTCCGGGATCCCCGATTCGGTGGACAACCCAGCCCCGCTGAGCACCGCTACCCCGCCGCGACCGAAAAGCGCGGCCAGCGCGGCGGGTTCCGCAGTCACGCTTCCCATCGTGCCTCAAGCGATCGGCGAGTGGAACGTACCGTAGGTCTCGGCCGCCCGGGCAGTGCTCGTTCGGGGTGATGCGCCTCGTCACACGTCGTAGAAGCGGGAGGCGTGCTGCTCGGATCGCCTGGGCTCCGTAGCATATCGTGCAGCGACCTTCCGTCGAGCTCGTCCGGCACCGGCAACCTGAGGTGAGCCAACGCGGTCGGCGACACATCAACCAGGGACGCGTCGTCGACGTGTCCCGGGGCGATGCCGTCTCCACTGAGAAGCAGGAAGACCTGTCGCTCTGGCTCGGTTGTGCCGCCATGGCCACCGGCGTCGAGGTGGCCATGGTCGGTGGTCACAATGACGAGCCACTGCTCATCGGTACGACTGGGCTGGCCTCGACGGCATAATGGCCACTGTGGACAGACTCGTGCGGGCCATCCGGGTCAGAAAGTCGGGATAGCGATCGAATCGCTTGCCGTCGAACGTGTTGTCCCGGACGCCGTGCTTGCTCGGCCAGACACCGGTCGCGATCGTCGCCCAGCCGGGTCCGGACTCCGTTTCGGCGTCGTAGTCCGCCGGGAGAAGATTCGGTTCGAATACGCCGCCCGCACGCAGCTGCGCCAGCCGCGGCGCGCCGGAGGGCTCGACGCGATCCCAACGCAGACCGTCGATCCCTACCACTAGAAGCTTAGGCCGGCCGGCCCCAGCCCGCCCTCGTCCGCCACTCGGCAATCGTCAACCACGCGCTCGAGTCTGCCCGACCGCTCCTCGCTCACGTGGCGCCGACGTTTACCTTGACGCCCGCGGACAGCGGCGAGTCATGCAGCTCGAGTGTCACGATCGTCGCGGTCGGCGGGATGTCGAAGACCACCTTGGCGGCGATGGAGTTGCCCGGGTTGATCACGTTCCAGATCGCGTTTCCGTTGCCGTTGGCGACCACGCCGGCGCCGGTGTCCGCTGCGTACTGCGCGCCGTCGGGCCCGTACGCCTTCTGAGCGCCGTCGGCGAACCGGCGCGCCTCGGTGCCGATGTTGGCGACGTGCAGGTCGACGACGCAGTACTGGCCCTGTGGCTGAGAATGCAGAAATCCGTTGGTGAGCAAGCGCTGCCCGCAGGCCAGGGCGGATACGACGAACTGGAACTTCCCATCCCGTACCGGCTGGTTGAGAGTCGGCATAGAAGACGCCTCGGCCGCGCCCGCACCCGCCTCCCGCAGCGCTGCGCCGACCCAGGCGGCGGTCGCACCCGCCACACAAACCGCGAGAAGCGCAATGCCGCCTACGATCGCCATCACACGCCAACGGCGACGAGGCGGCTGGACCGCTGTCGGATCGTACACGCCCGCCACCGTAGCGGTTCGTGCCTCCGCTCAGTTGTTCGCGATGCGAACCCTCATGGAACTCTCATTCTCCGCCGTGACCTTCCTGTGAAAGCCCTGATCGCACGCCGTAGCCTGCGAATGGATAGTGGTCGGGGCCGGCCCAATCTCTTTAAGGTTGTCGTGGTTTTGTGAGCTTGTGTTCGCCGGTGGCGTAGTGAACGGGGGTTCCGGGGTGCACGCGCTGGCGCGTCCGGCCCTGGGAGCCGCGGCGACGATAAAGGCGGTTGCGGTGGCGGCCGTGGCCACCGGTGTGTCAAAGACCGCGGTTGGGTTGACGGATCTGGGCCTCGTACCGCCACACCCGTCACTCGAGTTCTGGATCCTGCTTGCGGTGGCGGTGCTGGCCGAGGTTCGGCCCTTCATGGCGCCGGGCGCGGCTCGGCGCATGACCGCCGTACATCTGTCCCTGTGCTTCACCTTCGCCATCATGCTGCTGTGGGGACCGGTCCCGGCCGTCGTCGTTCAGTCGATCGCCATCATGACGGCGGAGTTTCGCCAACGCCTTGGCTGGTCCCGTGCGGCGCTGACCGCATCGAGGATGGCGCTGGCGCTTTTCGCGGCCGACGCCGTATTCAGCCGTGTCGGCCCACCGACGTTGGGACTGGGCGACCGGCTGACGGAGTCGGATGTCATCGCGGTTCTCGTCGCCGCGGGCGCTTGGTTCGTCGTGAACTACGTGCTCGTCACACTTGAGATCCGCATGCGGTTTCGGGCACCGTGGCGCCAGGTCTTCACTCGCACGCTGGCGCACGAACTCCTCTCGACCGGCGCTCTCCTGCTTCTCGCGCCATTTCTCATCAGCGCGCCGACGGGGTGGGTCTTCGCTCTCGTACTCGTCCCGGTCATCGCCGTCAGTCAGATGGCTCGCCTCTCGGATGAGCAGGAAGCATTGGTCCGGCTCGATCCACTCAGCGGACTCTTGAGCCGCCGGGCGCTCGCAGCAGAGATCACCGAGCTGATCGCGGACGCCCGACGGCACCGGGGACATGAGGCAGAAAACCAATTCGCACTGATGATCATCGACCTTGATCGCTTCAAAAACGTCAACGATGCACTGGGCCATGCCGTCGGCGACCAGCTACTCACGGAGGTGGCGCGTCGGCTCGCGGACTTGGTCCGTCCCGGTGACATCGTTTCGCGCCTCGGTGGCGACGAGTTCGCGGTCGTGGCGGTGCGCATGCCCAACATCGCGCAAGCCCAAGCCATCGCCGCCCGAATTGGAAAACAACTACGAGAGCCGATCTATCTCGACGGGCTACCGCTTGACGCCAGTGCCTCGATCGGCGTCGCCATGTACCCCGTTGACGGCGAGGATGTCATCACGCTCATGCGCCACGCGGACGTCGCGATGTATGCCGCCAAACGACACAACGCCGAGGTGGCGGTCTACAGCCCGGGCACGGACAACAACTCCGCGGACCGGTTGGGACTACTCGCGGATTTACGGGTCGCCCTCGACGATGCTGACCACGCCGGGGAAATCCGGCTCGTCTATCAGCCACAGGTGGCCATCGAGACCGGTGAGGTTGTCGGTGTGGAGGCACTGCTGCGCTGGCATCACCCGGTACGCGGGAGCGTCAGCCCAACCGAGATCGTGCGCACCGCCGAGAACAGCGCAGTGATGCTGCAACTGACCTTCCTGGTCATCGACCAGACCCTCGCCCAGGTGGCCGCCTGGCGTTCGGCCGGCCATGAGTTGCGTGCCTCTATCAACGTGAGCGTCCGCGACCTGCACTCGAGTGACATCGTCGAACACTTGCGGTTAGGTCTTCTGCGTGAGCACATCGGCGCCGGGGACATCGAGATTGAAATCACCGAAACCGCTGTGATGGCCGACCCGGAGCGGGTGTCCACAACGGTGCATCAGCTCGCTGATCTCGGCGTCGGCTTGTCGCTGGATGACTTCGGTACGGGCTACTCCTCGCTGTTGCACCTGCGCGAACTACCGCTGCAGGAGGTGAAGATCGACCAGTCCTTCGTACGGTCCATGGCAGAGAGCCCGACCGACCGGGCCATCGTGCGATCGATCATCGAGCTCTCTCACGCGCTTGGGCTGCGCGTCGTGGCCGAGGGTGTCGAGGACGGGCACATCGCCAGTCTTCTTGCCGCGGCGGAGTGTGACATCGCCCAAGGGTGGCATTACGGCGCGCCGATGTCGCCCGATGCCCTCGTTACGTGGCTCGCTAAGCGGAGCGAAGACCGGCCCGGCCCTTCCGAGCCCTGATGTACGCAAGGTAACTCGATAGGACTGATGTGTACGGGAGTTGCGCGCGATGCACCCGATGAACCCGTTGATGGTCCGGCTCGTGTGGTTGGTGCCGCGACCCTCAACTGATTACTGAGTCGGGTTGTGTGTGTGCGGTCGCTTGCCGAGCTGACGCCAGTCTGTTTCCTTGACATCCACGTCGTAGTGCTTCGCCGCGGCGAGGATGTTCGCGAAAGCCTGGTCGCGTTCGGCATCGGACACGTCTTCGACCTGGTCGAAACGCGCAAGCGCGTTGCGAACATGCCGGGCATCGGTGAGCGGTTCCTTGCGCTTGTTCGGGAACGCGTACACCGAGTCCGGGAGATCTGACCGCTCGGTCAGGTTTCCGTGCTTCTCCTTGGGTTTCCAGGTTGCGTTCATGATCGCCGCATACCCGGTGACAACCCCACCGAAACCAGCCGCAGTCCAGAAAGCCTCGCAGCCTAACCTGGCCGCATCGTCCAAGCCCGCGCTCAGCAGCGCCGACTTGGCGATGCCCGGCTCGCCCTCGCGCCAAACCGCACGACCCCGCCTACCCGTGGGTCGTTCACCAGGGTGACGACGACGGGAGCCCGGCTTGCCGCATCGGCGGCGGTCGGCGCGACCTCGGCGCCCTGGCGGGCCAGATCGCGGGTCGCCTCCGGCGTGCGATTCCAGACGATCGATCGAACGCCGGCGCGTAAGGCGTTTGCTGCGATGCCGTGTCCCATTGCGCCGATGCCAAGCACCGCGACCGGGTCGCTTGTTGCAGTCACTGGTCCCCCGTTCCGACTTGCGGATTGGCCGGGGGGTTGCATCATTGACCGACGCGATCGCGGATGGCAGACTGGTCTGTGTTGCAGACCGGTTTGGCGATTGGAGGCGTCGGTGGATGATCTCGTGATGGCTCGTCGGGTGACCGCCAATGTGTGGTTCTGGCAGGGGCTGCGCTGGGCGCCGGGCGGTCTTGTGTTTCTGCTGGTCGCGTTGACGGCCCTGTTCCCGCGGGGCTGGACGCTTCTGCAGTGGCTGTGCTGGACCGGTGCGTTCGCCTTGTGGTGGTACTTATATCGCGCGGCCGATCGCTACTACGCGCGCAGATTCGGCATCGTGGTCGGTCTCGCCGGCCAACATCGTGGTCGGGAGCGCATCAAGTGGCTGGTCGTGTACCCGGCGATGACGGCCTCCATCTTCATCGACATCCTCGCGGAACCCAAGGTGTTCATCTCCGGCGTGGTGTGGGCCGCGGCCCTCCTTGCTTACCGCGCATCGACGGGCGGTGGGCGGGCCCACTACTTCGTCGGGGCGGCGCTCCTCGCCGCACTCACCCCGTTGCCGCTCGCCGGAGTGGTCGAGCCGGGACGACCAATTGTGTTCCTGTGGGCGGCAACGGTCGGCGTTCTCTACCTGGTCCTGGGATCCCTCGACCACCTGGAGCTGGTACGCCGATTTCCGATGCATGACGAGTCATGACGACGCCCTTCGAGCGGCTGGCTGAGCTGGACCGGCTCGTACATGAGCCAGCCAGACTGGCGATCCTCTCGGCACTGTCTGCCTGCGAGTCGGCCGATTTCCTGTTTCTGCAACGCATCACCGGGCTGTCGAAGGGAAACCTGTCCTCACATGTCAGCCGGCTCGAAGAAGCAGGTCTGATCGTCATATCCAAGGAGTTCATCGGAAAGACTCCGCGCACCACCGTCGGACTCACCCCGGCAGGCCACGATAGGGTCGCCGCGCACTGGCAGGACCTCGAACAACTCGCCCGAGCCGCACGCCGATGGCGTCCAACCTGACCAAGGCCTGCGGATCCCAAACCGGGAACGAGTCGTGGTCGTATGGAGCCTAGGGGGAACGCGGTTAACGTCCGTGCCTGGTGGGCAGTTCAAACAAGGGAAACAGGTCCGGATCGGGGAAGCCGGTGATCGTGGCGACGGCTTCGTCCACGACGGTGACGACCATGATCCCGGAACCGCGGCAGCCGAGACTCCTGCGGGCAGGCAAGCGGCCAGCGCCGCGTGCCCGTTGGGGCGGGTCACGATGAGCCGGAGGATGAGGTCGAGCCGACCGTCCGCTGGCACGGTGGCTAGTCGCTCATGCGACGTGATTCGTGGGTGTGGGCTTCGGCCGCACCCGTGCGCCGGATAGCGCGAATGTGCGGACATGTGTCATCTGCGAGCACCATGGACGGATGGCGCGGTCGCCCTATCGGGCATCCCAGGGGACCTTCTCTTCCACGTAAGTGCGCAGGGAGTCCAGCGACTGCTGGAACGCGCCGTCCACGCCGGCGGTGAGTTGTTCGGCGCTGGCCGCGTCGATGGGCTCGAAGGTGGTCTCGAGGATCACTGTCGCGGTCGCGGGTGTCTCGCCCGGGTTGACCGTAAAGGTGCCGCCGGAGTTTCGGACGGGCAGCGGTACCTGTACGTGGTCGAACCGAAAGCTGCGCTTCGCCTCAGAGACGTCGCTGATGCGCTCGTGCACCTCTCGACCGTCGGCCATGGTGCACACCCGCAAAGTCCCATCCATGCGGGCCGTTACGACGCCGGGTAGCCAGTGCCGGGTGCCTGGCATGTCGGCAAGCACGGCCCAGACATCGTCCGGGGTAGCACTGATGGTCACGGTGTTGCGGATGGTTGGCATGGTGGGTCCTTTCGCGGTGTGATGCTCTCCTCGTTATGACGGCCAGGCGGGTCCCGATTCATCGCCGACGTCTGCGCGATCTAGCCTGGACGGGTGACACGCGCCCCGCTTCCCCGCGCGACCACCCGTCTGCGCGCGGGCGACGGGGACAAGGTCGCGGTTGAGACGTTGGGTTGCGCGCCAATCCGTACTGGGATCGGGCCGGAGTCACGTTTCTCGATCCCGATGGCTTCCGCGTTGTGCTCGTCACCGAATCCTGGCCTGACTGACCCGCGCTTTTCGTCCTGAGTGGACCCATGCTCTGAGAAAGATGGGGCGACCCTGGTGATCCAGCCGCCGTTGGCCGCGCCGCCGTTGCGTTCATGCGCTCAGCCGGAGTCGGCCCGAGGCGGGCAGGATTGAGGCGTGGGCGTAGCTCGACAGAGCAGGATAGGTGGGCTGAGTCCGCGCCGGCGAGCGCTGCTGATCTCGGTTGTGCTGTTGGTCTCGGTATCCGTCACCGTGTCGGTCTTGCTCCTGCTACGCCGCGACCAGCCGCGGCAGGTGCCGGATCAGGGCAAGCCCGGGCCGGTGCTGCTAGTGCCCGGATTTGGCGGTAGCGTCGGCGGCGTCAATGTGCTGGCCGAGCGGATCCGGGCCACTGGTCGGGAGGCGATTGTGGTGGCGCTGCCCACTGACGGCACCGGGGACCTGCGCGAACAAGCCGAGGTACTCGACGGGTACGTGGCGAAGGAGCTTCGGGCGGGCGCACCGTCGGTGGACGTAATCGGCTACTCCGCAGGCGGGGTCGTCGCCCGCGTGTGGGTGCAGGACCACGATGGCGCCCACAAGGCCCGACGGATCATCACACTCGGCTCGCCGCACCACGGCACCGACCTCGCGGCGGCGGGCGCGGTCGCGGTGCCGGGCGTCTGCCCGATCGCTTGCCAGCAACTCGCGCCGGGCAGCCGCCTGCTGGCCGAGCTTGACACGCCGGTCCGTACGCCGCCGTCGTGGCTCTCGTTATGGACGGTCCAGGATCAGACCGTCACCCCTCCCGACTCGGCCCGGCTGGATGGCGCGCTGAACGTCGCCTTGCAGTCGGTCTGTCCTGACCTCCGAGTGGATCACTCCGGCCTGCCCGGAGACCCGTTCGTCACCAAGGTGGTGTTGGCGGCGATCGACGCGGCACCATTGCGCGCTCCTACCCCGGGCGACTGTGTCAGCTCGTGACGTCCTTCGTGGCGAAGTTCGCCCAGGCCATGCCCAGGAACACGGCGACGTACACCGCCTGCAGGGCTAGACCGCGGTCGATGTCGCGCCACGGTATCGGGTCGCGGAAGAGATCGATCCAGGCGAGCCAGTACCTGGTCGGCAGGTACGGGCGAACGGCGCTGGCGGCATCGAGCAGGACCAGGACTTGGCTCGTGACCAACGCGGCAAGGGCGCCCATCGCCGCTCCCAAGGCCGAATCGGTGACGGTGGAAAGGAACAGCGCTATCGCGCCGACCCCGAGCATCGACACGGCGACATAGATAACAGCCGCTGCGATCCTGGCCATCAACTCGTTGGCGGTAAGGGTCACGCCCGACACCGATGTCACAGCCGCCGGCTCGGATGGAAAGAGCGTGACGCCGACGATGAACGAGGTCACCGCGACCGACACCACCGCGACCAGGACGAATGCAACGAGCGCCACCAGTTTGGCGATGAGCAGCCTCGTCCGGGAAACGGGTCGCAGCAGCAGGTAGCGCAGTGTGCCGGCACTCGCCTCACCCGCGACGGCGTCGCCGCCCACAACGGCGACGGCGACCGGGAGAAAGATCGGCAGTACGACTGCGAGTGCGGCCGCCGGAAACAAGGCGCCGTTCGCGAGCACCGCGGCCAGGAATGCGGGCTCCTGGCCGGGGCCAGGGCCTCGCTTGGTCACGGCGAGGAAGACCGCGATCAGGCCAGGAAGCGCGCAGAGCAGGCCGATGCTCACCCACGTACGCGGGCGGCGGGCCACCTTGGCGAGCTCAACGCCGATCATCAGACCTGTCCACTCTGTCCGAACCCGGCCTGGTGACCGCAAGGACGATGTCTTCCAGCGTCCTACGCTCGGCCGCGACCTCTTCGACGCGTACGCCGGCCGCGACTAGCTGGACGTTGAGGGCAGCCGGATCGGCGTTCCGGACCAGCAAGCGGTCTCCGGTTCGCTGCTCGACGCGGCCGTCGAGCAAGGCCGCCGCTCGGTCCGCATCCGGCGTGCCGACGATCACGCGGCCGGTCGGGACGCGTAAGCCGGCGAGGTCGGACTGCAAGACAAGCCGGCCCTGGTCGACGACACCGACCCGGGTGCACAGCTGGTCGACTTCCGCAAGGAGGTGGCTCGAGAGGAACACCGTGGTCCCCGCGGCGCTGAGCTCGAAGAGCAGATCGCGGATCTCCCGAGTGCCCTGGGGATCTAGCCCATTGGTCGGCTCGTCGAGGACGAGCAATCGGGGATTGCGCAACAGCGCGGCAGCCAGCCCGAGCCGTTGGCGCATGCCGAGCGAATACTTCTTGACGGGTCGGTTGTCGATGCCGGCAAGGCCCACCCGGTCCAGCGCGGCATCGATGCGAGCGCGCCGAGTACGTCGACTCCCGCCCGGCCCTGCAGCGTCGACGATCGCCAGGTTGGCCCGACCGGGCAGATGCCCGTAGGCCGATGGTCCCTCCACGAGCGCACCCACGTCCGGCAGGATGGCGTCGAGCCGTCCCGGTACCGGGTGGCCCATCACCTCGATCTTCCCGCTGGTGGCGTATACGAGCCCGAGCAGGAGTCTGATCAGAGTTGTCTTGCCCGAGCCGTTTGGCCCGAGCAACCCGTACCGGTCCCCCTCGCCGACGGTCAGGTCCACCCCGTCAACCACCGCGATGGAACCGTAGCGTTTGGTCAGCGCGGACGTGGTAATCATCGCGCGCCAGGTACGGCGAGCAGTTCCCCGCCGGCATTTCGCAGCACGTCCGGTGTCACGGCGCCGGCGAGCAGGAAGGTACGACGGGTGCGTCGGTCACCTTCGGAGCGGACGATAAGCGCGCTGATCAGAGATGTGCCCGTCTCGTAACCATTGCCGTTCGCAAACTCCACCGGGATCCCGCCCTTGTCCCGCGCGGCTTGCAGCGCCTGGGTACCGACGCGGCCGGGCAGCGCGAGCACGACGAATGTGGACAGGCCTGCACCATAGGCGGCGACGCCAACCACCTCCAAACCTTGGATCGGAAGCGTCGCCCGGGATCGACCGGCAAGGATGTCCGGCAACGCCACTGGTACGACCCCGTTGACAGCCGCCGCGACGTCCTGCGCAGACGTCACCGCGAAGCTAGCCGACTCGGGCACCGCCGGGGTCACCACGGCAGGGCCCGGCGGGCGCTGGTCGAGCTCCAGGAAACGGGAGACGAAGATCGGCGTTGTGGAGTCACGGCCGGAAACCTCAACCTGCACGGGTAGGCCGGTGGCCGGATTCGCCCACACATCGACTCGCCCGATGGTCGTATCGGGATCTGTCGGGGTCAGCCGGAGCCCGGCAGCGGCGACTCCCGCGACTCTCCGGGACTCGATGAGAGTGAGCGCGTCGGGGTGGGCGGCTCCTCCCAACAGCCTGCGGGCCAGATCCGGGGGCAGAAAGTCCGCCGCCCACGGCACACGTATCGGGACCTCGCCCACCGTATGCGTGACCAGGTTGCGCGAGAAGTCCCATTCGTACGTGCCGTCGGCGGTTTGATAGATGTCCCTCTCCCCGGACTGTTCAAGCACGGCGACCCGCCACGCACGGGGCGAGGCATGCCAAACCCGCATTCGTGTTGTTCCGCCCACGAGCGTCGCTACCTCAGTGAGCGCGGGCATGTCGGGTAGACGCACCTCGCCACGGGTGTCTGCATAGGCCTGGTAAGGCACCGAGGCGGACGCGAGGATGAGGTCGCGCAAGGCCGTCGGGTCGGCGTCGACGCGGGGGGACGGCCACGCGGCCACCGCGACCGGTGCGAGACACAATGCCGCCACGGCGGCCCCAACCAGCGACCACCGGTGTCGAGCCTCCCGCCGTACGACGCTCATCGCCACCACCGTATGTCGCCGAAACACGCGATGACGACTTCCCCGCGGTCGTCATCGCCGAGAATCTGGCTTAGTCGGATCATTTCGATATGGAGCGCCACCGACCGACGAGCGCAAGGGCGCGGTCGCGAACTCCTTCATTCCATTGTGGAATGAAAGCCGGGCGGAGAAGCCGAGTTCCGCCTGCGCGCGCGCTGGCGACGCGACAATGTGCCGCACATCGCCCGCGCGGAACTCGCATGTAACGGTCGGCGGTGGGCCGGCGAAGGCTGCGGTGAGCGCGTCTGCCATTTCGCCGATTGTGTGCGGCTCGCCTGAGGCGATGTTGTACGCCCGGGCAGCGCCGGGCGGGACAACGTTCGCGACGGCGGTCGCCGAGGCGACGTTGGCTTGCGCGACATCGTGCACATGGATGAAGTCGCGGCGCTGGCCGCCATCCTCGAACACACGCACCCCTTCCCCGCGCTCCAGGCTGGAGCGGAAGATTGCCGCGACGCCGGCGTACGGCGTGTCGCGCGGCATGCCGGGCCCGTACACGTTGTGATACCGAAGGCAGATCAGCGACCCACCGCTGGCCCGAGCCCATGCGCCGGCAAGATGCTCCTGCGCCACCTTGGTCGCGGCATACACGCTGCGCGGCTGCAGCGGAGCATCCTCGTCCACGAGCGTGGGGCGCAGAGCCTGCCCGCACTGCGGGCATGGGGGCTCGTAACGGCCGGCAGCCAAGTCGCCCAGGGACCGCGGTGCGGGCTCGACAGGACCATGCTCGTCGCAGCGGTACCGACCCTCGCCGTAGACCACCATGGAGCTCGCCAGAATCATGCGCGTCACCCCGGCGCGCGCCATGCCACGCAGGAGTACCGCGGTGCCAAGGTCGTTGTTGGACACGTAGTCGGGCAGATCGCTCAGGTCCACCCCCATGCCAACCATGGCCGCGTGGTGGACAACCATATCGATGCCGCGCAGTGCAGATGCAACCACGTCGGCATCCCGCACATCGCCCAGCAGACAGCCGTCGGGCATCTGCCTGTGTCGATGCGCAGCCGGATGCAGGCAGTCCAGGCCTACGACGTCATAGCCGGCGTCGTGCATCACGGCGGCGACGTGCGACCCGATGAAGCCGGCCGCGCCTGTAACCAATATCCGCACCGCGCACCTCTCGGCCCGGCTCCGTGCGGTTGGCCCGTCGTCGAAGCTTCGCCCTGACTACGATCGATGGCTCGAATGTAATGGCAATCGGACGCATGAGGCGATCGACGTTCGCATTTCGTAAGGTCAGTTCCCGGATCTGTAATCCGCGGACCGAGGACCAACCGCTTGGCCACGCATAGCGTGGGGCAGTGATCGACGTGGTCTTGCCCTGCCTCAACGAGGCGACCGCGCTGCCGTGGGTGCTGACCCGGATGCCGCCAGGTTTTCGAGCCATCGTCGCGGACAACGGATCCACCGATGGCTCGCCGGTCGTCGCGGTCGAGCACGGGGCCCGGGTCGTGCACGCCAGGCCCACCGGGTTCGGCGCCGCCGCGCACGCCGGACTGCTAGCCGCACGCAGCGACGTGGTGTGCTTCCTGGACGCAGACGGCTCACTCGATCCGTCCGAGCTACCCCAGCTCACGGGCCTGGTCGAAAGTGGCGCGGCGGACTTGGTGCTCGGCCGCCGGCGCGCCACGACAGCGGCCGCCTTCCCCTGGCACGCCCGGCTCGGCAACGCGGTCATCGCGTGGCGACTGCGTAGGGCAATGGGAGTACACGTGACGGACCTCGGGCCCATGCGCGCAGGGCGCCGGGAAGCGCTCGTCGAACTAGACCTGCGCGACCGGCGTTTCGGTTATCCGCTGGAGATGGTAATCCGCGCAGTCAGGGCCGGACTCAGAGTGGCAGAGGTCGATGTGCGGTACGCGCCGCGAGTTGGCGGGCGATCCAAGGTGACCGGCAGCGTCCGAGGTACAGCGCGAGCGATCCGTGACATGGCACAGGTCATGGCGCGATGACGGTACGGCTGCTGGTAATCGCGAAGGAGCCGGTTCCCGGCCGGGTCAAGACGCGACTATGTCCACCTTGCACATTCGAGCAGGCCGCGGCCGTGGCGCGGGCAGCCCTTGACCGAGACTTTGGCCGTGGCGGACGGGTCAACCGTCTCCGCGCGCACTTTGGTGGTCGCCGGGGACTACGAACCACGCGCGGGCTGGAGCCTGATCCCCCAGCGCGGCAACGGGCTCGGCGAACGGCTCGCGCACGCTTTCGCCGACGCGGGCGCGGACCGGGCGTCGCTCCTCATCGGCATGGACACGCCCCAAGTCACCGAGATCTGATCGCGGCCGTCGCCGACGGACTTGAGACCGCTGATGCGGTGCTCGCTCCCGCGATGGACGGCGGCTGGTGGGCGCTGGCGCTGCGAGAACCAGCGCACGCCCGTGTGCTCCGAGAAGTTCCGATGTCCACATCGGACACCGGATTGCGAACGGTCCGCGCGCTGCGGGCATTGAACCTTCGGGTAGCCCATGGGCCGGCGCTGCGCGACGTTGATACAGCGGCGGACGCCTGGGCGGTTGCGAGTGCCGAGCCGAAAAGCTTGTTCGGAGTCGCGGTCCGAGAGCATGTCCCCAGGCCGCGCGCCGCCGTCCGACTGGGAGCACTCCGGTGACCCCGCCCTTGCGCGTCTACGGCGCCGCCCTGCGCAGCGCCGCCGGGGGCACCGGCGGCCGGCTCCACCTCGTCGACGATGCCGGCCGCCCGCTGGCACGGGTCGACTCCACCGACTGGACCGACGGGATGCGCCCGGGCGACTCGACGATGCTCGCGCGCTGCCAGGACGGAACGCTCGACGTCGGCTGTGGCCCGGGCCGGCTTGCGGCCGCGTTGACCCGGACGGGGCGGATGGCGCTCGGTGTCGACATTTCCGCGGAGGCCGTGCGCCAGGCGCACCGCCGGGGCGCCCCGGCGATACGGAGCGATGTCTTCGCACCGCTGCCCGCGAGGGCGGGTGGAGCACCATCCTGCTCGCCGACGGCAACATCGGCATCGGCGGTGATCCGCACCGGTTGCTGCGACGCTGCGCCGGGCTGCTACACCGGGGTGGGGCGGTGTTGGCAGAGGTACGGCCGCCGGGGCACGGCACCTGGGCCGCGCGAGTGCGGCTGCGTCATGGAGAGCAGGTAAGCAGCCCTTTCGACTGGGCGGCTGTGGCAGCGGACGACGTGGCTGGAGTCGCCCACCGTGCCGGACTCAACGTCCGAGCACTGTGGATGGAGGCGAGTCGATGGTTCGTCCATCTCGCGACATGAGCATCATCCGCGGTCTGGGACGGATGCCCAATCGCGTCCTGAGCCCGCGCCTTCCGACGCCACCGCCTGCGGTCCCGAAGCACCGGCCGTTCTCCGACCCGAGCCGCGGCCGAAAGGCGAGAAGGCGGGTGATGTGACGCGTGAACCGCTGGGTGCTCGCGGCAGCCTGCTGTCTCGCGGTCATCGCCGCGGCGCTGCTCGCCGGCCCGCACCTCCCCGACGGAACCGACCCTCCGGGCGGCATCGTCCTCATTGGACTTTCCTGGGTCGGATTCGGCCTCGCCGCATGGATGCTGCCGCGCACCCCCCGACGCACCGGAACAGTTCTCGTCTTGGCAGGTGCGATCGGCCTCAGCTTGGCCGCCGGCTTCGGCCCGCCGCGCAGCAGTGACGACCTCTACCGGTACCTATGGGACGGGCGGGTTCAGGCCGCCGGCATCGACCCGTACCGCTACGCGCCGGCGGCACCTGAACTCGCCGGGCTGCGTGACCCGTACCTGTGGCCAGCCACCTCCCACTGGTGCGTCGCGGATGGTGCCAAGGACGCGCAAACCGGTGCCGACTTGGCTTCGGGATGCACTTTGATCAACCGCCCCACCGTGCACACGATCTATCCGCCCGCCGCCGAGGGATTGTTCCTCGCAGTGCACGCGCTCTCGCCGAACGAAACGGGATATCGAGGAATACGGCTACTCGGCGCGGTGGCGGCGTTCGGTGTCACCGTGCTGCTGATGTGGGGACTGCACCGAACCGGCGGCGATCCTCGCCGGGCCGCACTCTGGGCGTGGTGCCCGGCCGTGCTGCTGGAGGCGGTGAACAACGCCCACATCGATGTCGTCGCTGCCGGGCTCGTCGCGGCGGCGCTCGTCGTGCTGGCCGGGGCCCGCCGGTGGCGGTCAACGATCGCGGCCGGATCCCTGCTTGGACTCGCCGTGGCCGTCAAGATCGTACCGCTGGCCGTGCTCCCCGCGACGCTACGCCGGCGTCCGATCGCCGTGCTTGCATCGGCGGCCGGAGTGGTCAGCGCACTGTACGTGCCGCACCTACTTGCCGTTGGCACAACCGCGCTCGGCTATCTGGGCGGCTATGCGCGCGAGGAGGGGTACACCGACGGCCGGCGGTTTGTCCTGCTGCCAGTACCAACCGGGTGGGCCACGGTAGTCGCAGCGCTCGCGATCGGCGTGGCCGGGTACGCGGCCTGGCGCACGGCACGACCCGAGTCCCCCTGGCATGCCGCCGCGCTGAGCACCGGGGTGCTGCTCCTGATCACCGCTCCGGTGTACCCGTGGTACGCGCTATTGCTGGTGGTCCTCGTCGCGCTCGGGGCTCGAGCGGAGTGGCTCGCTGTGGTTGCCGCCGGATACGCCGCGCAGCACGCCTCCGAACTGGGCCTGACCAACTGGGCTGGCTCGGCGATCGGGTACGGGTTGGCCGGTGCTGTTGTTGTCCTCGGCTGGCTTATTCACCGCAGGGCGACGCTTAGACCACAAGGACCGGTATCGCTGTCGGCCGATCGCTTCAGGGAAGCGGCGACCGCATTTCAAGGCTCTAGTGGTGGGATCCATCGTGATTCGGGGAGGGCCGGTCGATGATTGTGACGACAAATGTCGACCCGTACTGTCGCGGACGCGCGACGCTGTTGGCGTCGTGGGAGGAGTACACCCGAGGGTCGGTCCACGCGATCGTCCACCGCTTTCCCGGTGTTGTCGCCGCCGTCTTCCCGCACCAGCCCGAGCGCGGCGTCTACAACAACGCGCTGCTCCATCGAGGGCTCGGCCCGCACGAGCGCGGCCGGGCCGTGGTCGCGATGCAGGCCGCGTATGCGGATGCCAACGTCGACCGGTTCGCAGCCTGGGTCCACAAATCGACGAGCCCATGCGCGCCGAACTGGAACGACGCGGGTTCACGGTCGACACAACGACCCGGGCCATGGGCATGCCACTCGACCACATCCGTGTTCCTGATCCGACGATCAGCCTTGGCCCGGCGCAATGGTCGGAATACCTGCATTACGAGCGCCTGCCGCCAGACTTTCTCAAGGGTGCAGATCACGCGGCGTTTCACGTCCTCGCCGCCCGCGACGCCGGGAAGATCGTGGCCGCAGCGCTGGCATACGACCACGGGGCCGACTGCGGCATCTACAACGTAGGAACGGTAGAGCCGGCCCGACGTCGCGGCCTCGGCACCGCGGTCACGCTCGCCCAGCTCTCCGCCGCGCGGGATCGTGGCTGCCGGACGGCGAGCCTGCAGTCGACGCCCATGGCAGAGCGCGTCTACGGGTCCCTCGGTTTCCGCGACCTCGGACGGATTCTGGAGTATGTGCCATCACCTCGCGACCGAGCGAGCTTGGAATTGGTTTGACGATGATGCCCACAAAACCAGCAGTACCTCTCAAATCAGGAAGCCCAAATGGGGTAATGCAATCACGGCCCAACGGTCTCACCCGCCGCGTTGGTGTTGCGCGACTCCGAGCCCAGATTCTCAGTCGTACGACTGGGCACTGTCCGAATGTCCAGCCCAGATTGGCCGAGGGGTTGGTCGGTCGAGAGGTAACGTGACGATCATGGCGACCGCAAGTAACGCAACGACTCCGGGCGACCGGATCTATCCGACAACCCGCGCACTTGCGGCTTTCATCGTCCCGTTTCTTCTCCTCGGCGTCTACGCGCTCTACCTGCGGACGGACCGGACGAGGCAGCTGTGGGCTTGGGAGATCCGGTCACCGATGTCGGCGCTGATGCTTGCCTCCGCGTACGCCAGCGGTGCGTATTACTTTGCCCGCGCCACGTTCGAAAGCCGGTGGCATCACATCAGCCGCGGCATTCTACCTATCCTGGCGTTCGCGACACTGATGGGCGTCGTCACCGTGGTCCATTGGCCTTTGTTCATTCACGGAAATATCGCTTTTCGGCTATGGGCCGGGCTCTACTTCATCACGCCTGCGCTCGTTGCCGCGGTGTGGTGGCACAACCGGCGCGAGGACCCGGGCGTCCCGGAGGATGACGACGCCGTAATCCCGTATACGATCCGCCGGGTCATTGGCGTCGTCGGACTGATTGGTCTGGTGGCCGCGGCGGTGCTTTTGTTCGCCCCAGGGTTGCTGATTCGATCGTGGGCCTGGCCGCTGACGGTGCTGACCGCTCGGGTCCTATGCGTAACGTTCATCTTGTTCAATGTATACCTCGCCAGTCTCTCGCTCGACTCGCGGTGGAGCGCGGCTCGCCTGAACATCGCGAGTCTCATGGTCGGCTTCCTATTCATTGCCATCGGAATCCTCCGAACACGCGACACGTTTCTCTGGTCGCGCCCGACTGCGTGGCTGTTTACCATCGGCGCTGCCGCGGCGCTCGTCGGGTGCGCCTGGTCGTTGGCTTGGTTCCGCATCGGCCATCGCGGAGTCACTTCGATCCGCCGCCGAGGTTCACGAGACGCGACAGATTCGGCCATGGACAAGGTCTGCATCATTGGTGCCGGGTCGTCGGGCATCGCTTCGTGCCAGGTGCTGCACGCACGGGGGATCTCGTACGACTGCTTCGAGGCCGGGTCGCAGGTCGGCGGAAACTGGCGCTACCTCAACGACAACCAAATGTCCTCGGCCTACGACTCGTTGCACATCAATACCTCGCGGAAGGTGATGGAGTACGCGACATTTGCGATGCCGGAGTACCTACCGGATTATCCGAATCATGCCCAGATCGCGGCGTATTTCGACTCCTATGTCGATCATTTCGGCCTTCGAGAGACGATCACCTTCTGTACCGAGGTGACGCGCGTGGAGCCCGGTGGCCCGGGTTGGGATGTCACAACCCGGCATCGCGACACGGGCGAGGTCCGCACTACTCGTTATCGTGCGGTCCTCGTCGCAAACGGCCACCACTGGGATCCGCGCGAGCCCGAGCCGCCGTTCCCGGGCACGTTTGGCGGCGACCAGACTCATTCACACCACTACAAAGTTCCCGACCCGTATGTCGGCCGTCGTGTACTCGTCGTCGGGATCGGAAACTCCGCCACGGACATCGCAGTCGAGACCGCCAGGGTCTCGGATCGTACCTTTCTGGCGATGCGCCGCGGCGCATACATCATCCCGAAGTACTTCTTCGGGAAGCCATTCGACCGGCTGACGAAGACCCGAGTGGCGCTCGCACCACTATGGATTCAGCGGCTGACACTGCGCGCTCTGCTCCGGGTTGCACAGGGGCGCATGACCGACTACGGCTTGCCGAAGCCGGATCACAAAGTACTCTCGGCGCATCCGACGATCTCGTCGGAGCTGCTCAACCGACTTGGCCACGGTGACATCACGGTCAAGCCCAACGTCGAGCGGCTTGACGGTGACACAGTGTGGTTCGCGGACGGCACGGCGGAACGGGTCGACGCGATCATTTACTGCACCGGCTATAAGATCAGTTTTCCGTTCCTTGACCAACGCGTCGCGGCCGCAGACGACAACGAAATCGGCCTGTTTCACCGAGTCGTGGACCCGAACCACAGCGGCCTCTACTTCATCGGACTTGTCCAGCCGATCGGCGCGATCATGCCGCTCGCCGAGGCTCAGTCGGAGTGGGTAGCAGACCTGTTGGAGGTCAAGGCAGTCTTGCCACCGGCCACCGAGATCCACCGGGAAATATCCAAATATCTCGAACGAGGCGCACACCGCTACGTCGCGTCCAAACGGCATACCATCGAGGTCGATTTCCTCGCCTACCTGCTGGAGATCAAGCGTGAACGTCGACGCGGTGCCCGACGCGCCAGCAGTTAGACGTCGCGACACGACGACAAAGGAATTCGACATGGCCGAGCTGAGATTCGACGGAATGCGCGCCGTGTATATCAACTGCACGCTCAAGCGCTCACCCGAACGCAGCCACACCCAGGGCCTCATCGACCGCAGCCGCGCCATCATGGACGGCACGGCGTCGCCGTCGAGCGTGATCCGCGCCGTCGACCACGACATCGCCACCGGCGTCTGGCCGGACATGACCGAGCACGGCTGGGAGACCGATGAGTGGCCGGCGCTCTACGAACAGGTCCTGGCCGCCGACATCCTGGTGCTGGCCGGGCCGATCTGGCTGGGCGACAACAGCTCGGTGACGAAGCGGGTCATCGAGCGGCTGTACGCCTGCTCCAGCCTGCTTAACGACGCGGGCCAGTACGCGTACTACGGCCGGGTCGGCGGCTGCCTGATCACCGGCAACGAGGACGGCGTCAAGCACTGCGCCATGAACATCCTCTACAGCCTGCAGCACCTCGGCTACACCATCCCGCCCCAGGCCGACGCCGGCTGGATCGGCGAGGCCGGCCCCGGTCCCTCCTACCTCGACCCGGGATCGGGCGGCCCCGAGAACGACTTCACCAACCGCAACACCACCTTCATGACCTGGAACCTGATGCACCTGGCCAGGATGCTTAAGGCAGGCCGGCGGCATCCCGGCCCACGGCAACCAGCGCTCCGAGTGGGACGCCGGCTGCCGGTTCGACTTCGAGAACCCCGAACACCGCTAGCCGTGGCAGGGATTGCAGCCGGTCACCACTGGCGCAAGCGATTCGGTCGGAACGTGGCATTCGAGACCGCCGTCCAGCGGGCTGGGTCAACCGCGCGATCCGGCCATCTGACCGATGAAGGGGCCCCCGTGTCCCACCACACTAGTATCGCGTGGACGATGATCTTTGACGCCGGTTACTTTGGCGAGGCGGTCGGGCTCTTCACAGTTGAGGGGACCTTGTCGAGTCGCCGTCCGCCTACCCGGAGCTGACCGTGCGGGAAATCTGCGTCTCGTCGCACGGCTGCGGCACCTGCCCGACGACGCGCGGGTCGACGATGTCATTGAACTACTGGGGCTGGCCGAGTACGCACGCCGACGGGCCCGAACGTTGTCATTGGGTAATGCTCAGCGGCTTGGGTTGGCCGAGGCACTGTTGGATCGCCCGCGACTGTTGATTCTCGACGAGCCGGCCAACGGGCTCGATCCGGCCGGCGTGGTGGAGGTACGTGATCTGCTCGGCGGACTGGCTGATGCCGGCATAACCGTGTTTGTGTCCAGCCACGTGCCTGCCGAGGTTGCCCGGCTGGCCGATCGGATCGGCATCATTCACCACGGCCGATTGATCCGCGAGCTCGACACCGATGAACCAGACCGCTGGGCCCGTCCCTCGCTTCGTATGGCGACCCGTGACCTCAGCGCAGCCGCCGACTTGCAGCGCCGCGCCGGGTACCTCCTGCGTCGCGACGAGGACGGCGGTGTGCTCGTCATGGACGACGAGCGGGCGGTGGCTGCCCCGGATGAGGTGGCCACACTTCTGGTGGCGGCCGCCTGCCCACCTACCCGACTGGCTGTGGAGCGCGAAGACCTGGAGACGTACTTCTTGCGAACCGTCGGCGTCCCGGAGGGCGCCGATGCGTGAGGCCATCTGGGCGGAGCTGCTCAAAGCCCGCCGCTCTCGGTTGCCGTGGCTGACGGTGCTGGCGTTCACTGTCGCTTCCGGTGTAGGTGGGCTGTTCATGTTCATCCTGCAAGACCCCGACCGTGCCCGCACGCTAGGACTACTCGGTGCCAAGGCGGTCCAACTGGCCGGCGCCACCGCGGACTGGCCCAGCTACCTCGGGTCCAGATGACGTGGCGTACGTGAGGCGACTGTGGGACCGGGTGAGCCGCTCATGCGCTGGTTTCGGGCCAGATGGCCTGTGCGATTGCGGCGCCGGTAAATGCCGCGCCCAATGCCGCGGCGACGCTGATGATGACGTTCGCCAACGCGAAGAAAGTGGCCCCGTCCTCGTAGAGGCGAAGCGTCTCGTAGCTGAACGTCGAGTACGTGGTCAACGCGCCGCAAAATCCGACGCCGATGAGCAGCTGCACGGAGTGTGGTGCGGCCGTGGCGATCACGGCCCCTGTAACGAGTCCCAGCACAACACTGCCGACGAGGTTGACGGTGAAGGTGCCCCATGGAAAGACCGTGTCATGTCGGCGCTGTACCGCCTGGTCCGTCAGGTAGCGCAATGGCGCGCCGACCGCACCGCCAACGAGCACCAGCAGTGCGCTAAGCACCGTCACGTTACCTTTCCCTCGCCGTCTCCCGACCGACGTAGCGGATGACCTCGACTTCGTCCAGACTCACGAGCCCCTCGATCACGAGCTCGTCGAGCTGGGGAAGGAATTCCCGGATCCGGTCTTCGGTGTCGATGATCACTACGGCGATTGGGAGATCCTCAGTCATGCTCAATAGCCGGGTCGTGTGGATCAGCGATGAAGCGCCGAAACCCTCCACGCCGCGGAAGACGCTCGCCCCTGCCAGACCGGCCGCGTGCGCCCGGTGCACGATCTCGGTGTACAGCGGTTTGTGATGCCATGTGTCGGTGTCATCGACGAGTATAGTTATGCGCAGTGCTCTACCGGTGAGTCTCATGGGTTTGCCTCCTCACCGCTTGACGGGTTATCACCACGGCAAGCCACACAGCGGCAAGCGCCGCGAGTGGCGTCACGACCAGATAGAGCAGTCCGGTTCGGGCCTCGCCGGCGTCGACCAGACGCTCGATGTCGACGGCGTACGTCGAGAAGGTGGTGAACCCGCCCAGGACGCCTGTGCCCAAGAACGGTCGGGCCAGCCGATGGGTGGCCAACCCCTGCGTGATCAGCACCATCAACACGCCGATCAACGCGCAGCCGAGCACGTTGATGAACAACGTCGCTTTGGGAAATCCGCCGGCCGGGGTTGGCCACGCGAGCCCGACGCTGAAGCGGGCGAACGCTCCGATGGCACCTCCTGCTGCGACCGCCGCGAGCACGTCCCACGGCTGGCGGAGCATCTGCCTGATGCGGCCGGGTAATGGCCGCCTCAGCCTGCCTGGGTTGGGTCCTAACGGCGCGGTCGTCGCTGGGCATGATCACCCGCCCCTACCACGTAGGGCGCATCTTTGCGAAGGAGGCACCGGCGAGCCGGTCGGAACGGTCGCCATCCGGTGACCCCCCACCACCGGATGCGCATCAGCTTAGACAACCAGCCTAATCACGCCTCAGTCAGTGGCAACACCCCGTGCCGACACGCGCACTCCACGGCGTCGCGTCCCGAATGATTCCGCGCCGCGTGGTCGGCGGTCGTCATGGATCGATCTTGGTACAGGCGTTCCAGGATGGGATCTCGAAGAGTTCGAAGCCGGCCGCCTCGGCCAGGGCCGCTGCGGCCAATCGCGTCGTCGGAAAGCTGCCCAGTGGCCGCTTTGCCTCCTCCGGTGTTGCGAGACACCGTCTGTGGCGGGAGGCATGTGGCTTCAACCGGACTTGGCCCAGCAGCTGACCGTAGTAAGTCACCACGAAGATTGCGGGCAATGGCGGGTAGAGCCGCATGTAACACATGCCCGGGGTGCCCTCGAGCGCTGCAATAGCGCGTTCGGTGAGTACCTGCAACTTTGCCCGGTTGACGATCGCGTCGGCCCGCCGAAGAACTTCCACGCCGGCGTTGTCCATAGGAATCACCCACCTCGTCCGAGGTAGGGACCGTTGGCGGTATCTTCCGCGGTTATGGCGGGCCCCTCCGCCGTTCAAGTTCAGACCTAGCGCCAAGAGTCGGGGTTCATCCAGAGCCGGAACATCTCGCCAGATTGAGCGCAGGTCCCGCGTACGGCTCCGCCATGTACGGCGAAATCGGCCGACTAACGGACGATCAGCACCGAGCACTCCGCGTGCCGGCTGACGTTCTCCACGACCGAGCCCAGCAATCGGTCGCGCATCGCAGAGTGACCGCTGTGGCCGAGCACGATCAAGTCTGCTCCGACGTCCTTCGCAGCCCGGACGATCTCCTGACCGTGGTGGCCGACGGCGACCGTGGCAGTGACCGGGATGCTGTGTTCTGCTGCTTCCGCGGCGATCTCGTTCGCCAGCCGACGGGCCTCTGCCGCCTCGACGGCACGCTCCTCGTCGACCTCGCCGACCGTCGCCCCGTACCGGGGCAGGTGATGCTGCACGGTGACCGCGCTCAGACGCGCCCCGGTCTCCTTCGCCAACTCAAGTGCTTTGGCCAGCGCTCGGCGGGACCCGGCCGACCCGTCATATCCGACGAGCAGATGGGCAAACACGCCCACAGTCTGCCGCTCCCGCGCGCCGCTCGCCAGAGTGCTTGCCGTCGCCAGAGCGATCTGCTTGACGGTCGCGGCCGCGATCGCTTCACTTGAAGCCGACGGCGATGGATCCCGCCTGGGTAGTGTCCCAAACCGCCCGCCCTTGGGCTAATGGCTCCTGGCAAGCCAGGACGCCGTGCGCCCACGAAAGGGAGGGCCACATGGGAACCACGCTCACTGTCGCCGCGGTGCTCGCCATCGCCGCGCTCGCAGCAAGCATGATCTCTGTCGAGCTCGGTCTGTCGGTTGCGATCATCGAGATACTTGCAGGCATCGCTGTTGGCAACACGCTGCACCTTCCGACGCCCGACTGGCTTGTCTTTCTAGCAGGGTTCGGTTCGGTCGTGCTGACATTCCTCGCCGGGGCAGAGGTCGACCCCGCCGCGCTCCGCAAGAGCTGGAGGGCGAGCCTGATCATCGGCACCCTCTCCTTCCTCGGCCCATTCCTACTGGCGATGCTGACCTGCCGGTACGTGGCCGGATGGTCCTGGCCCGCGGCCGAGATCGGCGGCATCGCGCTATCCACCACATCGCTGGCGGTGGTGTACGCGGTTCTAGTCGAAACCGGCCTGTCGTCCAGCCGCATCGGTCAGCTCATCATGTCGTCGACATTCATCACGGACATGGGCACCGTGCTCGCCCTCTCCGTGCTGTTTATTCGTCCGACCTGGTGGCTCGTGCCGTTCATCGCGGCATCGGTGCTCCTCATCATCGTGATGCCGAAGCTGGAGGGTTGGTTCTTCAGCCGATACGGAAGCCGGGTCATCGAACCGGAGATCAAGGGCGCGTTTGCCGCGCTCCTAGTGCTCATGTGGCTCGGTGACAAGGCTTTCAGCCACGCGGTTCTACCGGCATTCGTACTCGGCCTGGCCGTGTCGCGATCGTTTGAGAGGCATAGGACCACGCAGCAGCGCTTCCGCGTCGTGGCGTTCTCGTTGCTGACTCCATTCTTCTTCCTCAACTCCGGCATGAAGGTCTCCCTGCCACTCGTGTGGGCCAACCTCGGCCTGCTGGCATTACTGCTAACCGCGAAGGTGGTCGCCAAGTTCGCCGCGGTCTACCCACTCGCCCGCAAATACGCCCGACCCCATGCGGCCTTCACAACCCTGCTGATGTCAACCGGCCTTACATTCGGCACCATCTCTGCCACCTACGGACTCACCGCCGGCGTAATCAACCGGGGCCAGTTCTCCATCCTCGTCTGTGTCGTCGTCCTGACAGCCGTCGTACCAACCGCCGTCGCACAACGATTCTTCGCCCCACACCACGCGACTTCGCCTACCGGCTCACTACTGGACGATCGAGATCAGACCGAGTCAGGGGCGGCGGAGCCGCCCGGACGCAGATAACGCCGCGAAAACAACCCCAGCCGGGTGTTCTCCGACGATCACCCTAAGGCCGGCGCCCCGTCGGGATCGATCTCTACACCCGACGCGCCAAGGGAGTCTGCCGCCGGATCGCCGGACAGCGTGGACTCGGCCGGCTGCTCCATCTTGACGTAGCGGAATACCTCGACATCTTCAACCGTGACCAGACCCTCAATGATCAGCTCGTCAAGCTGAGGCAAGAACGCCCGGATCCGCTCCGAGCTATCGACAATCACGATCGCCACCGGCAGCTTCTCAGTCATGCTGAGCAACCGGGTCGTGTGGATCAGCGACGAGGCACCAAACCCCTCTATCCCCCGAAACACGCTCGCGCCGGCCAGACCGGCCTTGTGAGCACGATGCACGATCTCCGTGTACAGCGGCCTGTGATGCCACACGTCATCCTCGTCAACAAAGATCGTCAGACGCAACGCGGTACTGCTGAGCTTGGTGGTCTTCGTGTTACCGCGGTCTCGGAGCTTCCACATGTGATCACCCACCCGGATCGATGAACCTCTGGCCCAACCAGGTAGGGACTGTTGGTGGTCGCATGCGACCGCGGTTTCGTTTGGTGAGCCCCACCACCAAGACGCGCCACGCTTGGATTGCGTCCAACTATGTTCTACCGCGCGCGAGAAGGCGTCGCAACGCAACCGCCCGATCGAGCAGGCATCCGCCCGGCTCACCGCATCGCGCGACGCGGTCGGCGTGACCGCGAGTCCAAGCCGGCCGTCGCGGTCACGTGACAGGACGGTAGGTCTGGTCAAAGTTTCTCGCATCGACGTCTCCAGTTCCCGGCGCATCGAGTGAGTGCCGTCGGCCGGTGTCCATCAGGTACGCCACCGCCGCCAAAAAGATGATCACGGAAGTCCACAAGTTCAGGCGCAGACCGAGGAAATGGTTGGCATGATCCACCCGGAGGGCTTCCACCCACATCCGGCCAACCGTGTAGGCGGCGACGTACACGGCGAATAGGCGCCCAAACCGTAGCTGGAAGCGCTTTTCAACCCAGATCAACAAACAGAACACGCCTACGCACCACAGCGACTCGTAGAGGAACGTCGGGTGGTAGGTGGCGATGTCGGGGGTGTCGGCGGGCCTGTGTTCCGGGTCGATGCGCAAGCCCCAGGGCAGGCCGGTAGGGGCGCCGAAGAGTTCCTGGTTGAACCAGTTGCCCCATCGACCGATCGCCTGGGCTAGGACCAGGCCGGGCGCGAGCGCGTCACCGAACGCTGACAGCGCGATGCCGCGACGTTTGCAGCCGATCCACGCGCCCAATGCCCCGAGGGCAACCGCGCCCCAGATGCCCAAACCGCCATCCCAAATATATATACGGCTTTGATCGGCTCCTTGCCGGCTGCGGAGTACAGCTCAGGATCGGTGATCACGTGATATAGGCGTCCGCGACGATTCCGAACGGCACGGCCCACACAGCCACGTCCAGCACGTCGTCAGCGCGGCCACCGCGAGCGGCCCAACGCCTCCTCGTCACGAGGACCGCGACAACGATCCCCGCGAGAATGCACAGAGCATATGCGCGGATCGGGATGAGCCCCAGAAGTGCTGACCTCCAGGTCGTGAAGGAACGGCTGGGTCACCGGAAGATCTCCACGACCGAGAAGTACCTGCCATTACGCTTCCCGACGCCGACGAAACCGCGCTCTCAGCGCTGCACCAGATGCGGAACCGGCGCGTCGCGTGACGTCGGTCGTGTTAGGAAGCTAAGCCCGGCGAAGCCGGGATGATCTGGTCAAGTTTGTTGACTGGTGGCGGCGATGTGTTGTGGCTGCTGGGTTTCAGGCTGCGAGTCCTGCCGCTTGGGTGAGGTGGTCCGAGCGCGTGGTGGTAGGTGCGGTCGGCGGTCGTAGGCGGGACGGGGTTGGTGGGTCGGGGTCGGTGAGTTGGGCGGATCCGGTTCGGATGACCCGGTCGTGGATGCGGGTGAGGAACAAGGCGTGGCGCAGGCCGGTTTCGGTGACCTGGTAGCGGTGGGTTCGGGGGATGCGTTCGATGAGGCCGTGCAGGCGCAGCCGGCGTAGGTCGTAGGTGGCCCGCCCGGCGGGCCAGGTGTCGGGGTCGGCGCCGAGCAGGCCGGCCAGGTGGGTGCGCAGGTCGCGGTTGGTGAACCCGTTGGGGTGCAGCCGGAAGGTGAGCAGGGTGGCCAGCAGCGCTTGGGCGCGGGGGTCGCCGAAGCGCAGCGCGGCGGCGTGCTGCCCGTCGACGTCGACGGGGTTGGTGACGGCGGCGAACGCGTCGGCTCCGGTGATCGGGTCGTGGCTGATGCGTTGGACGCCGAGCAGGCGTCGGTTGGCGGAGAAGCCGACCTCCCGCAGGGCGGGTAGGTTGTTCAGCCCTTTGCGGATGCCGAAGTCGCGGGTGTCGTTGATGGTGGTCTCGGTGCGAAGCGCCCGGCCTTCCTTGTGGTACTGCTTGATCTTCGAGTGCTTGTAGTCGACGTGCAGGCTGGGGATCACCCCGGCGGTGATGACCCGGGTGCGGAACCGGCCGGGGGTCTTGTGGCGGCCCTTGGTGATGATGCGCCGGTTGAAGACCAGCCCGACCTGGTCGGGGCGGCCCAGGTCGAGGTTGTCGCGGATGACCTGCTCGAAGAAGATCCGTCCGGACACGCGGGCGGTCGAGCATCTGGGTCAGGAGAACTCGGCCTGCAGGATCGAGATGTCGTAGCGGTAGCCGGCGGCCCGGTCGGCGGCGGTGAACGGGTGCGGCAGTCGGCGCCACCATTTGCGCAGCAGCGCGTCGATCTTCTCCGCGTACAAGCCGGTCGCAGATGGCCTGCACCGCGGCGCGGGTCGTCGACGGCGGCGAACCCGTTGTCCAGCGCGGTGAACCCGATGCCGGCCTTGGCCGCCTGCCGCTTGGCCCACTCGTTGCCGTTGATGCACAGCTTGGCGGTGAAACGTACCGGTAGGTCACGGGCGAGGTGGCCACGGAAGTGGCTCCTTTTCCCGCGACCCCCGGCCCGAACCGGACGTGCCATCTTTCGATGCATCTCGGCTCTCCAGTGACTTATCGCGTAGAGGTTATGAGCAGGTTGCCGAGGGTGTTTGACCGATACTCTCGTGGCAAGGAGCACAAACCACGCGGGTCTTGCGCCGTCGCTCCGTCATGATCCGTGCCCACTCCGGCTGGGGCTCCCCAATCTTCTTGAGGTCTGCGAGCTTGGGGGTTTGATGAGTCTCCACTTCTGCGGCCCGTTTCCGCAGAGCTCGCACCGC
>CAWDLN010000003.1:0-697172 GCA_963803115.1 uncultured Actinomycetota bacterium | reverse complement strand
GTCCTGGGCCAGGCTGCGCCGCCTGCTGTGGCAACCCCACGCGCCCACGGCGAACAGCCCTGAGAGAGGAACGTCAGCCCGCTGGAGCTGTTCTACGACCTGGTCGTCGTCGTGCTCGTGGCTGGCGCCACGCACCTCATCATCGTGCTGGGCGAGACCGTGACCGGCGTCGTGGACGGACTCGCGCACTCACCGGTCGATGCGCTCAGCATCATCCTCGGCCTCGTCGCGGTCGTGGCCGGCTTCGGCGCGTGGTGGACGTACTTCGATTTCGCCGGACACCGCCCGCCTCGGCCCGAGCGTCCCCAGACCCTGTTGTGGATTCTTGTGCACCTGGCCCCTCACCGCCGCGATCGCCGCGATGGGCGCCGCCATGGTCAGCCTCGTCGAACACGCCCACGCTGACCACACGGAATCCGGTACAGCGTCACTCGCCAGGAGAGCCCCGCTTCCTGACCGGCGCCGTGCCTCCACTGTGGACATTGCTCCTTGCCGCGACCCGCCGGAGGCGCCAACTCCGGGGACCGTCTTCGTTGGCATCATGTATGTCATGGATTGGTCCGCTATCGACGCACGCGGCTGACCAGAGATGGTGCCAGCGGACGGCCGTCGTATACATGTCTCGCGACTACTGCCGGGATTGCAGCTACTACGGGGCTATCGCCGGCAGTGGTGGCGCGGAGATCTCGTCGCTGGCGTCACCGTGGCTGCTTACCTGGTGCCACAGGTCATGGCCTACGCGGGTGTCGCGGGCCTGCCCCCGGTTGCTGGCCTCTGGGCCGTGCTGGCGCCGCTGTTACTCTACGTGCTGCTGGGCTCGTCGCGGCAGCTGTCGGTCGGCCCGGAGTCGACCACGGCACTCATGACCGCCGCCGTCATCGCGCCGTTGGCCGACGGTGACCCGGCACGATACGCCGCCCTCGCGGCCGCGCTGGCGATCGTCGTCGGGCTGCTGTTCCTGGTCTCCTTCGTCGGTCGCCTCGGCTTCGTCGCCGATCTGCTTTCCAGGCCGGTGCTTGTGGGTTACCTCGCCGGGGTCGCGATCACCATGATCGTTGGCCAGCTTGGCAAGCTCACGGGCGTCGATACCTCGAGCGGCGGAGTCCTTAATCAGCTCGTGGCGTTCGCGAGACGACTGCCCACTATGGATCCTGGCACGGTGCTTCTGGCCACCGCCGTGCTGCTCTCCTTGTTCCTTGCGCAGTGGCGCTTTCCCCGGGTGCCCGGGCCGTTGGTGGCCGTCCTGCTTGCCAGCGTCGCGGTGGCCGCCTTCGACCTCGACCGCAAGGGCATCACAGTCATCGGACCCGTCCCGAGCGGCTTGCCGAGGCCAAGCGTGCCAGCGGTCGCTGACATGCCACAGCTACTACTGCCCGCCGTCGGCGTGCTCGTCGTCGGGTACACCGACGCGGTGCTGACCGCGCGGTCGTTCGCTAGCCGCAGTGGGGATCAAATCAACGCGAATCAGGAGTTGCTTGCGCTCGGCGCCGGAAACGTAGGCGCGGGACTCATGCACGGGTTTCCCATCAGCAGCAGCGCGAGCCGAACCGCGCTCGGCGCCGCGGCCGGCGTGCGCACGCAGGTCTACTCCCTCGTCGTGCTCGCGTCCGTCATTGGCGTTCTGCTCTTTCTCGGACCACTGCTGGCGAAGTTCCCGACCGCCGCGCTCGGCGCGATCGTCGTCTACGCCGCAGTGAAGCTGATCGACCTGCCTGGCTTCCGGCGGCTCGCCGTGTTTAGGCGCAACGAACTTCTGCTAGCGCTCGCCGCCCTCGCGGGAGTGCTTGTCTTCGACATCTTGTACGGCGTACTCCTTGCAGTGGGACTGTCGGTCGCCGAGATGCTGTACCGCGTGGCTCGCCCGCACGACGCGATCCAGGGTCTGGTAAACGGGCTGGCCGGTATGCACGACATCGACGACTACCCGGAAGCAAGAACGATTCCTGGGCTCGTCGTCTACCGCTACGACTCGCCTTTGTTTTTCGCCAACGCCGAAGATTTTCGCCGCCGGGCGCTTGCCGCGGTCACTGACCAGCGCGAACCCGTGGCGTGGTTCGTCCTCAATGTCGAAGCGAACGTCGAGGTCGACATCACAGCCCTCGACGCCGTTGAAGCGCTACGCGCCGAACTCACCGAACGCGGAATCGAATTCGCCCTCGCCCGAGTCAAGAGGGACCTGCTCGACGCTCTCGACGCCTACGGGTTGACGGCCGCCATCGGACCCGATCGCATCTTCCCCACCCTGCCGACCGCGGTCGCCGCCTACGAGGAGTGGCGCAGAAGCGCGCAGTAGCGCCATGTGATGCGTTGCTGCCGCCGAGGTCGCCCGCGCACTTCTCACCGCGCGGGGCGATCCGCCAGACCCGGCGGTGTGACGACTCGCGCAACACCGCCGCGAACGAACCTTCCCCATCCATCCCACCATCATCGCCTCCCCCACCCGTCCGAGAGTTGGGCCATCGCCTGGTCCTCGGAGGGCAAGGCTTTCGTTGGTATTCGCATCCCGGTAGCGAACACGCCGCTAACCTGAATGGGGCGAGTGGAGGGTGTGAGTCCAGATAGAACGGTGCGGATAATCGAATCGTTCACTCCTGCTTTCCCGAGCCATGACCGATGTCGGAACGGCATGCACAGGACGCTAAACAACGATGCGGGGGCTTCCGATGGCACGCGCAAACGCAGAGAAGACGAAGAACGTCGTACTCATTCATGGCGGTTCGTCGATGGGTCAGGCTGGCAGGGAGTGTACCGAATTCTCAAGCGAGACGGCCACAACGTCAGCATCGTACAGAATCCGACGATGTCCTTGGCCGAGGATGTGGCCGCGACGAAACGGGTGATCGCCGAACAGGACGGGCCCGTCACACTGGTCGGCCACTCGTACGGTGGAGCCGTGATAACCGAGGCTGGCAATGACCCCAAGGTGTCAAAGCTGGTCTACATCGCTGGGTTTGCGCCAGACAAAGGCGAGTCGGTGAACACCCTGATCAAGGATCCACCGCCCGGCGCGCCGGTGCCACCGATATTGCCGCCGAAGGACGGTTTCCTGTTTCTCGACAAAACGAAGTTCGCGCTCGTTCGCCGGAGATGTCGACGCCGAGAGCGCGGCCTTCATGGCCGACTCGCAGGTGCCGTGGGGCGTCGACGCCCTCGGCGGAACGATCACCGACCCGGCGTGGAACAAGAAACCAAGCTGGTATCTGGTCACCACCGAGGACAAAATGATCCCACCGCCAGCGCAACGCATGATGTCCGGACGCGCCGGATCGGCCGTGGTCGAGGTCAGTGGCAGTCACTCGATCTATGTTTCGAGGCCAGAGGCGGTCGCCGCGTTGATTGAGGAGGCCGCGAAGGCGTAGTCGCAGTAGCCGACCTGGGGCGGGCGCAGTCGGCGCGAACGGTGCGCGCCAACAAGCTGTGCCCGCGCGCAGCTGTGGACGTGGTCAGCTTCGCAGGTGGTGGTGGAGGAAGTCGGTGATAATCGTCATGACCTGGACGGAGGTCCACTGCCGGACCTGGCCTCGGTTCAGGGCGAGAGGACCGTGCCCCGCACCGGCGAGGAGACGGTAGGTGCTGTCGAGACCGGCCGAGCGGAGCGCGCGGTGCAGCATCAGGGTTTGGGCCGGTGGGATGATGCGGTCGTCGTCGCCGTGCAGCAGTAGGAAGGCTGGTCCGGTGGATCCGATGAGATCGATCGGGTTGGTGTCGGCCGCACCGAAGCGGTGGATGGGGTGGCGGGGGTCGGCGACGGCAGTGCGCATACGCGGGTCGAACTCGTCGCCGACTCGACGTATGTCGCTGGCACCGAACTCGTCGATGACGGCTTTGATGTTCGGTTCGGTCAACCCGACCAGGCTGGCGAGGTAGCCGCCGGCGGACTCGCCCCACACGGCGATCCGGCCGGAGTCGATGCCGTACGCGTCCGTGTGACCGGTGAGGTACTCGATAGCGGCGTGGATGTCGGCCAGAGCATCGCGGTAGGTGGCCTGCTGGCGGACCGTACGGTATTCAACGCTGGCCACGACGTGTCCCGCGGATGCAACGTAGGCCCGTTCCCGCCGGGCCATGCCGCGGACGGCACGGACAAACCCGCCGCCGGGCAGGTACACCACCAGCGGATGCCGGCCACCGGCGGCCGGGGTGTGCAGATCGAGGCGGAGCCCGGGTCGGTAGGTCAGGCCGCGGTGCAATGTGGCGCCGGATGGATTGCGTGGGATCTGGGCGCCGGCGTCGACGGTCAGACGCTCGCTCGGGTCCAGCCCGGCCGGCGGCGGCGCGGGAACCTTCGAATATCGAAATTCCGGAATCAAGCTCATGATCTTGAGGTTCACGCCGCCTCCAGCCCGTCGCGGAATAGCTATTCCGCTCGGCGAGCGTACCTCGGAATAGCTATTCCGCAAGCGGCTACGATCGCGTCGTGGCTTCTGATGTGTCTGAGCGGGTGCTCGCCGCGGCCCGGGAGGTCTTCGCCGAGCAGGGTCTGGGCGCCACGCTGGCCGACGTGGCAGCCCGCGCGGGCGTGGGGGTCGCCAGCGTCTACCGTCGGTTCACCAACAAGGACGAACTGATCCTGGAGTTGTTCGCCGGAGAGTTCGCGCGATGGGAGCGCCTGGCGGCCGAGGCAGCCGACGCGGCTGACCCGTGGGACGGGTTCGTCCGCTACTTCGAGGAGTCCACCGAGGCTCTGGCCCGCGACCGTGGCTTTCGCCAGCTCGTCCTTGGCTCGTACTCGGCGAACGTGGGCTGGGCCCGCGGCAGCGCCCCCGACAAACTCATCGAGCTTTTCGCGTCGACCGAGGCGGCGATGCGCAAGCACCACACGCGGTTGGTGCGCCGGGCCCAGTCAGCCGGGGCGCTGCGGACCGACGTCGAACCCATCGACATGCTCATGCTGACGATTTCTGTACACGCCACGCTCAACCTCCACGCGGCGGCCCGTCGGCCCGACATCTACCAGCGGGTCCTGGGCATCATCCTCGACGGCCTGCGCCCGGCGCGCACCGACGTCACTCCCCTGCCGGTAGGTCCGCTGACCGACGCCGACCTTTACACCGTTCCCCCGTAGTACCGGCAACAGATGGAGCAGGGCGGCGATGGCCGGCCTCAGCTGCCTACACCGTCCAATGTGCTCAGTGCCGCATCATCGAGCGTCAGGTTCTCGGCGTCGAGGTTCTCCCGCAAGTGGCGAATGGAACCGGTGCCGGGGATGAGAAGCACGTTGGGCGCAAGAGTCAGCAACCACCGGAGGGCGACCTGGGCCGGCGTCGCACCAAGGTGGGCGGCGGTCGCAGCGACCACCGGGTTGGTGAGCACGGGGTTGTCCTGACCGCGCGGCAAGCCGAGCGGGCAGAACGGCACGAACGCGATTCCACGGCTGACGCATTCGTCGAGAACCGGGGCGCTGCGGCGATCGGCTAGGTGGAACAGGTTTTGCACGCAGACGATGTCGATCCCGGCCGCGGCGTGCTGTAGCTGCTCGAGGCTGACATTGCTCAGGCCCACCCCGGCGATGAGACCCTCGTCGCGGGCGGTCACCATCGCGGCGAGCTGGGCGTCGAAGCGTGCGTCGACGCGCCCATCAGAAGTCAGGCGGAGGTTGACCGCCGCCAGCTGTCCGACCCGCAAGCTGCGAAGGTTGTCTTCGATGCCCTCGCGCAACTGGTCCGGGTCGTCGAACGGGAGGACCGCACCGCTGGCATCCCGGCGGACCGCGACCTTGCTGACGACCGCGAGCCCGTCCGGATATGGGTAGAGCGCTTCGCGGATCAGATCGTTAACGACTCGGGGGCCGTAGTACTGGGCCGTGTCGATGTGATTGATTCCGGCGTCCACCGCTGCCCTGAGCACGCTGATCGCCGTGGCTCGGTCGGGCGGTTCGCCGAACGCGAACGGGCCGGCGAGCTGCATCGCTCCGTAGCCAGATCGCCTCACCTGAATCCGACCGAGGGCGAAGCTCGACATAGTGTCGGCTTTAGGGCCGGACTCGGTGGGGCGGTCCTGCGGAAGAGCTGGCATGGCGTTCTCCAGGTGCGTCTCGTCGTTCACGTTCGGGCGCCGTATTTCCAAAGTACTGAGCAAACATCTGCGCCGCCGGCAAGACTTACCTCGACTGCGCCCGTCATGGCGAATAACCCCGCGTGCCGGCGCCCGCCGGCCTCGAGGCGTTCGCCGACACCCACCACACGTGAAGTGTCCACCGTGGAGTACCGCTATGGCCAAGTTTGACCCGGGACGGCCGCGCAAGCGTGGCAGCGATACCAGAGCGACAAACATGGGCCGTGACCGGGCCGGCGCCGCCGCAGCGCGCCGGAATCAGCTGCCCACGGTCATCGGCGTCCACGGGGCCAGGCACAACAACCTGCATAATGTCGACGTCGATGTGCCGCTGTGGCGGACGGTTGCCGTGGTCGGTGTGTCCGGGTCGGGCAAGACGTCGTTGGCCATCGGCACGCTGTACGCGGAAGGTATGCAACGGTTTCTGAAAGGATTGAGCACCTACAGCCGCCGACGGCTGACCCAGGCCCAACGGCCGGACGTGGACCACATTGACCATCTGCCGCCCGCGCTCGCGCTGCGGCAGCGTCCGCCGATACCGGGGCCGCGCAGCACGGTCGGCACCATGTCGGACGTACTCAACGTACTGCGCCTGATGATGTCCCGATTGGGATCGCATATGTGTCCCAACGGCCACCGAATCGGACCATCGATCGCCAGCCTCGCCGAGGAGATGACCTGTCCGGTGTGCGGCGCCCGTTTCGAGCACCCCAGCGCCGAGTCCTTCTCCTTCAACTCCTACGGCGCGTGCCCGGCCTGTCAGGGCCTGGGCGTCCGGTCCGAAGTGGACATCGCCACCCTGGTCCTCGATCCCGGCAAGACCATCGAGGAGGGCGCCGTGTTGCCGTGGAATTCCGGAGGCGGCTCGTCCCGGAATGGGCGGACCGTACACCTTTCCGTCAACTACGACAACGCCGTGGCCGCCGTCGAACGCTCGCTGCGCGGCGACAACGAACGCACGCGCGGCCAGGTGCAGCGGTTTCTCGTCACCCGCGTCTGCTCTGTGTGCAACGGCGCCCGGCTGCGGCCCGAGGCCCTGAACTCTTTGTTGGGCGGCCGTAATCTCGCGCAGATCAGCGGGCTGGGCCTGGATGCGCTGCGCGACTTCGCCGCCGGTCTGCCAGCCCACCTGCCCACCGAGCTCAACCGCCTGACCACCGGACTACTCGCGGAGTTGGACGGCACGTTCGTGCCGCTGCTCCACGTCGGCCTCGGCTACCTGACCCTCGACCGGCCCGGTGCCTCGCTGTCGACCGGAGAACTGCAGCGGATCGAACTCACGTCGACAGTGCGTGCGAGCACTACCGGCATTGCTCTACGTGCTGGACGAGCCGTCGGTCGGCCTCCACCCGACCAACGCCCTGGGGTTGCGCGAGACCATCACGGCATTGGCCGACAATGGCAACACCGTGATCGTGGTCGAGCACGAGCGCGAGCTCATCATGGCCGCCGACTGGGTCATCGAACTCGGTCCGGGCGCCGGCGCCAACGGCGGCCAGGTGATAGCCCAGGGCACCCGCCCAATTGGAAACCGACCCGCGCTCGGTCATTGGCCCGTTCCTGGCCGGCGCCCGTACCGTGTCTCGCGAACGTCGCTCGCCGACCGATTCCGGCAGCGACATCACGATCGAGATCGGCGTCCTGTACAACCTCCACGACCTCGCCGCCACGTTTCCGGTAAACCGACTCACCGCGCTGGCCGGGCCCTCGGGAGCGGGCAAGACCGCTCTGGTTCTGGACAGCCTCATCCCGGCCGCCCGAGCCCAGCTGAACGGATGCGCAGCCTGCACACGTGTGGCGCCTCGACCTCAGGGACATTCGCCAGGTCGTCCAGACCGATGCATCACCGATCGGCCAGAACGCGCGGTCGACGCCCGCGACCTACTCTGAGCGTTCGACCAGATCCGCCGGGTCTTCGCCGAGTCCGAATACGCGCGGCGTCGGCGCTGGAAACCCGGACACTTCTCGTTCAACACCCGCGAGGGCCAGTGCCCAACCTGCCGCGGCATCGGCCACATCGATCTCGACGTCCAGTACCTACCCGACATCGCTGTCTCGTGCCCGACCTGCCAGGGCACCCGCTTCAACGACGCCACGTTGGCCGTTCAGATCGACGGCCTCAGCGTCGCCGACGTACTCAGCCTCAGCGTGCTCGACGCACTGGAGCGGTTCGCCGACCGGACGTCGGTCGCGACAGAGCTCCGGCCGGTCGCTGAGGTCGGCCTGGGCTACCTGCGACTCGCCGAGCCGACGCCATCCCTGTCTGGAGGCGAGTCCCAGCGGCCGCGGATCGCCTCTCGGTTGCGCTCCGGCCAACGCGGCGTGCTGTACGTCTTCGATGAGCCGTGGACGGGCCTGCACCCCCTTGATGTGGCAACGTTGGTCGGCGTGTTCGACCGGCTGCTGGAGGCCGGGGGCGACGATCATCGTGATCGACCACGACCTGGACCTGCTGGCCGCCGCCGATCACCTCATAGACATGGGCCCGGGCGGCGGCCCAGACGGCGGCCGCATCCTCGCGGTCGGGACGCCGGAGGACGTAGCTCGGTCCTCGAGCAGCGTGACCGGGCCGTTCCTGGCCGAGCACCTTGACCTGAAGGATCGACCCCGGTCTTCGGCCGACTAGGTGGCCTCCTCGTCCCACTGCTCGATGGTCTGCACCGTCCAGAACAGGGCGAAGAGCGCGGCCACCGAGATCTCGAGCCAGAACAAACTGATGACCTCGAAGTACCACAACAGGGCACCGATCACGATGGCGGCCAGCATGGCACGAGCGATCCAGGCGTACCAATCATGGTGACGCGGAGAAAGGAGCACGCCGACGGTCTTCCCGAGCCCGCCGGGCCCGTTTGTACCCTCCGCCTGGTGTCGACGTGCGTTGACCACGGCCACGACGAAGACGCACAGGACCAGGCCCGCGGCCGTGAGGTAGTGCGCTTTGTCGATAAACCAGTCGATCGACCGGATGAAGGCGAACGCTCCCGCGGCGTACACCGCCACGGCACCCCCGACTCCCCACCACGCCCGCCGCCTCGACTCGCTCGGCTCTCTCAGCGCAAAGAGCACGGTGGCGACGATGGCCAGACCACCGAGAACCAATAGGGCGAACATGTTGTTCTCGACGTTCGCTCTGGTGGCGTCGGCCAACGCCTGCACCGTGGGGCAGTCCAGGGTGGTCGTGGGCGGCCGATCGGTGAGGAGTGGACCGGCGGCCTGCCGGCATTCGCGAACCGCCGATTGATAGTCCTCGCCACGCGACGTGGGAACGATCGCGACCACGGCCGCGAACATGCCGCCGAGGTTGAGAAAGACGTCCTCCACCGGGGTCGTCCCCTTCAAAGCGATCATGCACGCGGCGATCCCGATCAGGGCGCCGACGAACATCGCCTGCGCGGGCGTGTAGTAGTAGGCACTGACCGACCCGAGGAGGTCGAATCCCTGACGCCAGGTCTGGTAGAAAACCGAGACCCCCAAGCCGACGAGCAAAGCGACCATCGCCATGCGCAGATACCGATAGGACTTCACCAACGTGTCGTCGCGCCGCTGGGTTACTGGCGCTAACTCAACACCGCCGACCATGACGTGATCCAGGGCATCCCCGGCCATTTCAATGCTCCTCAGCGTCGTTCCGATCCTCATGGAGAGCTAAGTCTGCAGAACCGACGGCGTCAATACATGACGCGAGAGCTGACCACCGCACCTAGACGGCTTCGACTCACGCTGGCTTTCATGGTCAGATGCGTCGCAAGATAGATGGAAGCACAGATTTCGCGTCCTACTCGGCTTGGGGGATACGTATGTTCGCCCGCCGCAGGTTCGTGGCGGTCCGGCCCGAGCGTGACCTCAACGGCAGCGGATGCGGTCGAGCCGGCTCGCGGTCGGCCAGCGTACCTCGTAGGCCCAGCCGAGGCGCTCGAAAAGTCTGATCACGAGTGCGGATATGTCTATCTGTCCGGGAAGCACGCCGTGTCGGGCGCACGTCGGGTCGGCGTGATGCAAGTTGTGCCAGGACTCGCCCATGCTCAGGATCGCGAGCGGCCATACGTTTGCGGCTTTGTCGCGGGAGGCGAACGGCCGTTCGCCGATCATGTGACAGATGGAGTTCACCGACCAGCTCGTGTGATGCAGCAGGGTCATCCGTACCAGTCCCGCCCAGAACAAGGCGGTGACGGCACCCCAGATCGACCACGTGATCAGGCCACCCATGACCGCCGGGGCGGCGAGGCTCACGAATGTCCACAGTCCAAAGGTGCGATGAATCCAGCGCGTGTCGGCGTCGGCCAATAGATCCGGCGCGAACCGCTCCTGATTGGACAAAGCCCGGTCCAGGATCCAGCCGAGGTGTGCGTGCCAGAACCCGCGGGCGAGCGCCACCGGGGACGTCCCGAACAACCATGGCGAGTGGGGATCGCCCTCCCGATCGGAGTACGCGTGATGGCGGCGATGGTCCGCGACCCAGTGCAGGACCGGACCTTGCACGGCGAGGCTCCCGGCGATCGCGAGGGCGATTCGCAACGGCCGCCTCGCCTTGAATGCTCCGTGCGTGAGGTAGCGATGAAACCCCACCGTGACGCCCAGGCAGGTCACCAGGTACCAGGCGACCGCGAGCCCGATGTCCACCGGGCTCAGCCCCCAACCCCACGCGAAGGGCACGGCGGCGATCAGGGCGGCAAACGGAACGATCACGAAGATGTAGACGGCGACTTGCGCCGGCCAGCCTCGTTCGCCGCCCAGCAGCGGCTTAGGCCCGGGCTCTCCCGCGGCAGCGTGTGGCCGGGCAGCGGAAATGATCACCACGCGACTCTAGGTGTCCAAAAGGGACAGCAGTCGCAAGCGCGGCAAACGCCGGTCGACGCGGCCGTGAACCCTGAGTCCCAGGTGCGTGGCCACGCCGACGCGTCTACGAGAGACGTTGTACCGGGCGCCTGTCGCGTTCAGCGGGCCACGACATCGGTAACCGGCCGGGACCGCTGGTGCGGGATCCCCTTGACGGTAACTGGCGTGGCCGGGGCCAGCAGGTGCCGCTCACCGCGAACGGATATCTCCAGCGGCTCGCCCTCCTCGACCACGTAGGTTTCCTCGTCGTGGCTGAGTGTCACCCGGAGCTGCCGGTCGCAGAATCGCAGCGAGAACGACAAGGACGTCCACGTCCGTGGCAATGCCGGCTCGAACGACAGATTCCCATTGAAGTCGCGCACGCCACCGAAACCGAACACCAGCGACGCCCACACGCCGGCGGCCGACGCGATGTGAACCCCGTCGGACGTGTTGCCAGCGATGTCTGCAAGGTCCATCAGCAATGCGAAGTTGAAGTACTGCAGGGCCTGTCGTTCGTTGCCGATCTCGGCGGCCAGGATGCTCTGCACACACGCTGACAACGACGAGTCGCCGGTCGTCAGCGGGTCGTAGTACTCGTAGTTTCGTCGCTTCTGGTCTTTAGAGAATTCGTTTCCGAGCAGGACCATCGCTAAAACGATGTCCGCCTGTTTGATGACCTGGTACCGGTAGATCACCAACGGATGGAAGTGCAACAGGAGCGGGAACTTCTCCCGGGGCGTGTTTGGCAGGTCCCAGACCTCGCGCTTAAGGAACGTGTCGTCCTGCGGGTGGATGCCTCGGGCATCGTCGTAGGGCACGTGCATCGCATTTGCCGCGCGCTCCCACGACTCGATCTCATCCGGGCGCAGGTCGACTTCGTGGGCGAGTGCGGTATAGGCCTCGGGTCGCTGGTCGCGCAGCTGGCGGACGGTGTTCGCGGCGTAGCTGAGATTGAGCCGGGCCATGAGATTGGTGTACGTATTGTCGTTCACCACTGTTGTGTATTCGTCCGGCCCGGTGACCGCATGGATGTGGAACTCGCCGTCCGCTCCGTAAAAGCCGAGGTCTTCCCAGAAACGGGCAGTCTCGACCAGGATCTCCGCTCCCACCTCACACATCAGATCCAGGTCGCCCTGAACATTCGTGTACCGCCGGATGGCATAGGCGATGTCCGCATTGATGTGGTACTGCGCGGTGCCGGCCTGGAAGTTGGCCGAGGCTTCCTGGCCAGTAAGGGTGCGCCAGGGGAACAGGGCGCCCCTCTGGCTCATGACCTGCGCCCGTTCCCGCGCCCGATCGAGCATGCCGTGCCGATGGCGCAGCAGATTGGCGGCGATCCGCGGCTGCGTGTAACACAGGAACGGCAGCACGTAGATCTCGGTATCCCAGAAGTAGTGTCCGTCGTAGGCGTGCCCGGTCACCCCCTTGGCCGAGATCCCGGCGTTCTCGGCCCGCCACGAGGCCTGTGCCACCTGGAAAAGGTTCCAACGAATAGCTTGTTGCCGCCGAATCGTGTCGGACCGGCTCTCGACCCGGACGTCGGCCCGGTCCCAGAACAGATCAAGCTGCTGCCGCTGCAGTTGTAGGAAGGTGTCGAATCCGTCGCGCAGAGCCCGATCCAGAGTGCGACGGCTGCGGTCGACCAACTCGCGGGCCGGGATGCTCCGCGACCCCTGGTACGTCGCGAATTTGGTAATCCGGATCGGACTGCCGGGCAACGCGTCAGCGGTGACGAGGATCTCCCCACTGTCGTGATCGACCGACCCGTCGACCTGATACGGGCAGGTCGCCTCGATGACGTGGTCCACACCCACGGCCAGGGTCATCCGGCTGTTCGTGGTCCGATAGCCGAGCAGGATGCGGCCGTCGGCCCGTTCCGTCACCTGATTGTTGAGTACCCGTTGCGGCAATAGCTTCGCCAACCGAGGATCACTGGGCCGGTGCTCAGGAATTTCGTCTACCGGCCGGGTGTCCTGCCGGTTGACCACCTGCGACGAGATCACCACCGGCGCCGCGTGGTCAAGCATCGTCACCTCGTACGTCATGGCCACCACATGACGGTGCTCGAGCGAGACGAGCCGGCACGAACGTACCCGAACGTGCTTGCCGCTGGCCAAGGCCCAAACGAACTCACGGGTCAGGGTGCCGGCTCGCATGTCCAGGATCCGTCTGTAGTCACGGACGCGGGCGTTCGCGAGGAACAGCGGTTCATCGTCGACGTACAGCTTGAAGATCGTGCTGTCCGGTACGTTGACGATGGTCTGGCCGACCCGCGCCAATCCATGGGCCTCCTCGGCATGGACAATCGGCCACGTCTCATGCAAGCCATTGACGTACGTCCCGGGCGATACGGCTGGGCGGCCTTCCTCGAACGTGCCACGGACCCCGAGGAACCCATTGCCGAGAGCGAAGGCGGTCTCCGCGCGGCCCACGTACTCGTCCGAGTATCGTGTCTCGACGATCCGCCACTCGTCGGCCGGATAGAGGTGCTCCGGCGGCAGGGTAAAGCCGCGCTTCAACATAGGCGAAACAATAGCTAGGTCAATCGGTGATCTAAAGCGGCTCTCGATCACGACATGGTCACCTCCCGCTCACCTAGTCCGAAACGGCTGCTGAAGGCAAGGACCACATCCCATGAACGACCTCTCGCGGTACGACGCCCTGCTCTTCGATCTCGACGGCGTGATCACGCGAACGGCCACGCTGCACGCGGCCGCCTGGAAGGACCTCTTTGACCACTTTCTTTCGGAGCGCGCCCGGGATCGCGGTGAGTCATTCGTTCCCTTCGACCTGGCCGGCGACTATCTGCTCTATGTGGACGGGCGGCGCCGCTACGACGGCGTGGATACCTTCCTGCGCTCGCGCGGCGTCGAGCTGCCGTACGGCGATCCCGCCGACCCGTCCGAAGCCCAGACCGTCTGTGGCCTGGGCAACCAGAAGAACGCCTACTTCAACCATCGCCTCGAGGAACTCGGCGTCGAGGTCTTCGACGACACCGTCGAGCTCATTACCACCGCGCGGGCGCATGGACGAGAAGGTGGCCGTCGTCTCGGCCAGTGAGAATTGTGAGGCCATTCTCTCCCGGGCCGGGCTGCTCGGCCTTTTTGACACCCGAGTCACCGGCGTCGAGGCGGCGCAACTGCATCTCGCCGGCAAGCCCGCGCCGGACACGTACCTGAAGGCCGCCGAGCTGCTCGACACCCAACCGCCGGCGGCGGTGGTCTTCGAGGATGCTATCTCTGGCGTGCAGGCCGGGCGCGCCGGCGGGTTCGGGCTGGTCGTCGGAGTGGACCGGCGCGGCGAGTCCGAACTGCTGCTTAGTCACGGCGCGCACGTGGTCACCGGCGACCTGCGCACGTTCGCGTTCCAGCCCGCCTAGCGTCCACACAGGACAGTGGAAGCCAGCAGCCTTGCCGAGGGCGGGCCAGACCTTCGGCGTGTCGTGCTCGAGTCGGCACGTATGTTTGCGAGTCCACAACCCCCAGGGCGTAGCTACACCCTCAGGGTTGTGGAGTCGTGAAGACACATGCCGACCGAAACAGCCACCCAGCGGATCAGTGCCTCGGGCAGCGCCTCGCGCGCGCGCCGAGCTACACATTGCCCGTCACCTGGGGCTCAGTTGCTCCATAGTGGACAGTTGGTTAATCCAGTGCGGGCACCGCGATGCGTGGTGTGGTGGTCCGATCCGTCCGTGTGCGAGGAGCGTCACGCCGGGCTCCTTGACGACGCCGAACGAGCACGCCTGACCCGCCTCCTGCGGGAGGAAGACAAAGCCCGCTTCACGGTCGGAGCTTGCATGTTGCGACTGGTCGTGGCCGAGGCGACTGGCACGCCGCCGGTGAAGGCGACCGGCGACGGACTGCGGGTGCCGCTTCGTGATGTGTTGGTGAGCGGCCGCGATCAGACTCCGCAGGCTCAGACGCTACCCGACGCGACCAGATCTCCCTTTGTCGATCGTCGATCTGCGCCCGGGGCCCGGGTACGCCGCCGCGCTGGCGATAGCGAGCACCGACCCGGTCGGCGTGGTCGAGTCGTACCGCGCACCGTTAGCAGCGTGGATCAGTGGCCGAGAGTCCAGCGGGTAGCGCCATGGGGCTCTTCGCCGGCCAGTCCGACTGCGGTGTGCAGCGTCAGGCGGTACAGGTGCCAGGGTGCCGGGCCGGCGCTGGGCGCGCTGAAGGGGCGGTCAGGGCGTCGCCCTCCACCGAGGCCGGCCAGCCGCCCGCGCGGTAAACCGCTGCCAATCGCTCCAAAGTGGATGGATCGGTGACCCGATGAGCCTCTCCCTCCAACACCAGGTCCATGCCGCGCAGGCGCACGGCAACGCTGCATGCCGGATTCGCGGCCAGGTTGCGCGACTTGAGCGTGCCCGGCCCGCTCGTGAAGTACAGCGCGCTGTCCACCCATACGGCGCCGACGCCGGCGGAATGCGGCCGCCCGTCGGGCCGCACAGTCGCGACGACATTCAAGCCATTATGCGACGCAGAACTCGTTGCCTTCCGGGTCGAGCATCACGATGTGGCCAAGGTGCTCACCGTAGGAGTCCTCACGGACACTCGTGGCCCCAGCGGTGACCAGCTCGGCGGCCTTGGCCCGGATGAGCTGCTCGCGCTCGGCCATGTCCCATGGCGGCTCCCCGGCCACCCGGATGTCGATGTGCATACGATTCTTGGCGGTCTTAGGCTCCGGCACCCTCAGAAATCCGATGGCTGGGCCGACGCCGTCCGGATCAATGATGGAAGCACCGTCCGGGTCGTCATAACCCGGCTCAGGCACGTAGCCCAGCGCGTACGCCCAGAACGCAGCGATCCGGCCCGGGTCGGCCGCATCGCAGCCGAGTGTCCAATGTGTCGCCATCCTCGGACACTAGCTCGTGAGGTGCAGCACGGGTGCAGCGCTCCGGCTACTAGTTGCCGGTCGGTGGGGTGAACTGGCTGACGGTGAACTCGGCGCCCTGGGGGTCGCGAATGAGCGCGTCCTTGGTCCACAAGTTGTCCGACGACCGGACCACCGTGGCACCGAGACGCTGCGCGGTAGCGGCGCAGTCGTCGCGGTCGGCCACGGTGAAGGTCACGTGCCAGCGTGCTCTCTCACCATCACCGATCACGACGAGGCCGCCGATCACGTAGGCGAATCCGGCCGGGGCCGAGGCCTGCCGCTCGTGAATACCGGGGTCGATCGTGGCGGCGAGGTGGTCGCCGTACCCGGGAACCTGCAGCATCGTCCCGGCGCCCTGGTCGAGGTCGGCGGCCCGCCAGCCGAACAACGGCGTGTAGAAGGCCATTGCGGCGTCGCGGTCGGGAGTGTAGAGGTCGCTGAAGTTCCACGCCCCGGGTGAGTTCGCGCGTTGCGCGCCCAACCGACTACCGGCCTGCCAGAGACGGAACAGCGCGCCGAACGGGTCCACGCATGTCGCTGTGCGGCCGGTCGAGCCGACGTCCTCCGGCGGCGCCAGCAGTGTGCCCCCATTGGCCACGACCGCTACAGCCGTCGCATCCGCGCTGTCCACGGCGACATAGGTGTTCCAGGTGGCCGAGGTGTCCACGCCGGAGGATGCGACCGCGGCAACGTCCTGACCGTCGATGGTGGCGATGAAGTACGACCCCGGTATCGCATCGGTCATCTTCCAGCCGAACAGCCCGGCGTAGAACACCCGCGCGGCGTCCACGTCAGGCTGATTCGTGTCGATCCAGGACGTGACTCCGTGTGGATAGGTTCGTTGCTGCGCCATACGACTCACCATAGTGGAGTCAACGGTTTCGGGGGCCCCGAACGGTTCGATCGCAAGAAATCCATTGTGGACTGCGGATGCTCGGCGGCGAGCGGGGTGGGCTTCCCGGTCTGCCTTCGTTAGGATTGGGCAGTGCCGGGTGTTCCGGAAGTCCGCAGCGTCGTGGCTGCGCGCCTGCCCCACTATCGGATCGGGTCCGTGGTGGCCGTTGGCGCGGGCCTGGACAACGTGGCGTACGAGGTCAATGGCGAGCTGATCGTACGTTTCAGCAAGGAGCCCGAGCCGGAGCGGTTCCGCCGAGAGGTCCGTGTCCTGGCCGCCGTCGCCGAGATCTCACCGCTACCGGTTCCCGTGCCGACGTTCACGGTGGCCGAGCTGGGCTGTCTGGCCTACTTCAAGCTTCCCGGCACGCCATTATTGGACCTGCCGCCGCAGCGCCCGTCGGTCACAGTACGGCTATCGCTGCCACGCTGGGCCGCCGTTCTCCCACAACGACCTCGGCATCGAGCACGTGCTGGTCGACCCGGACACGTGGGAAGTGACCGGCATCATCGACTGGAGCGATGCCGCCATCGTCGATCCGGCCTACGACTTCGGACTGCTCTACCGCGATCTTGGCCCACGCGCCCGGCGACGCGCCTACGTCGACAAGAGCCTCGCCGCCCTGGAGTGGCTTTTCGCGGAGTAGCGTCGGCGACCACCCTCACCCTGGGACCGGTAGAGTCCGACATCACCAAGCGTCACCTTCTTCCAAGGAGCCCTCGCGATGCCGTATGAGACCGTGGCGACCCAGGCCACGCCGGCCCTGGTCATCTACCTGCTCGACATGAGCGTGTCGATGAACGACGCGGTCGACGAGGAGGCCGAAGCCCCGACGGAGACCAAGACCGAGCTCGTCACCCGGACATTGACCCGCGCCATCCGGGAGATGGTCCGCCGGTCGACCCGGGGCACCCAGCCGCTGGCTCGGTACCGGGTCGCGGCCTTCGCATACAACAGCGAGATCCATGACGTCTTCGGCGGTGCCCGCGCGATCACCGATATCGTCCAGATCGGCGTCCCGGTGATGGAGGCCTCCGGAACCACCGACACCGCGATGGCCTTCGAGCACGCGGAGAAGCTGCTGGTCAGCATGTACGGGGATTTGCAGAAGTCGCCCGCGCCGCTGATCTGCCACTTCACCGACGGGGCGTTCACCGAGGCCAGCCCGCTGCCGGTCGCACAGCGTATCCAGCAGATGACGTTCCCCGACGGGCCGGTGCTGATCGAGAACATCTTCTTCGACCACGGTGCTTTGGCGACTCCTGTCACCGACCCGTACACGTGGCCGGGCATCCTCTCGAAGGACGATCTCGCCAGTACGTACGCCTACGACCTGTACGAGATGTCGTCCGTGATCCCGGATAGCTACCTGCGCCTGTTCGCCGAGCGCGGCTACGCGATGCGGCCGGGGTCGCGCCTGTTCTTCCCCGGCACCAGCCCGGACATGATCGAGGCGGCCTTCACGATGTCCGGCATGACGCCGGTCGCCTGAACGGACGCCGGCCATGGGCCACCCCACCGACGAGCGAGGCCGGCGCGCGCCTACCCCTTCGGCGTTGTCGTCGCTGCCTCCGCTGCCGGACGGATTTCGGGTGCTGCCCGACCCGCTGCACGGCCAGCCACTGCTCAGGATTCCCGCCCGACCGGCCGATGTACGCATTGCGCTGGACCGGTCTCTCGAAAGCGCGCAGTCCGGCGAACCCTCGCAGGATTACCTGGCCGTGCGGTGCGATCGCCGGCTGACCTTCGCGGTGACCGACGGCGTCGGCTCCTCCTTCCTCGGCGACATCGCGGCCCAGATCCTCGCCATCCAGCTCGCCGAGTGGCTTGCCACCGCTCCCATCGGCGACTACGTCGCCACGACCCTCGAGCGGTATCTGTCCGAGCTTTCGACCGACGTGGCCGAGCGCGTCGCGAACTGGCCGATCCCCGAGTCCGTCCCGACCCTCATCCGGGCCGCGCTCGACCAGCAGCGCGCCTATGGGAGCGAGGCGATGTTCGTCGGCGGTACGGTCGACCTCTCCGGACGGCGGGACGCGACCGTGACCGTGGTGTGGCTCGGCGACACCCGACTGCGCGTGCTGATGCGAGACGGTCGCACATTCGACCACAGTGGACGGACGAGCGACCGCTGGTCGTCCCGCCTCGGCCCTCGCGGCCAGGTGCAGAGCCAGACCTGGCCCGTCGGCGATGTGGCCCGCATTGTGGCCTGCACGGACGGTCTCCTCCCGGCGCTGGACGCTACGGTGTCGCTGGCGGATGCCGCGTTGCGTGAGGTGTTGCACGAGCAGGCCCGGCGCGCGGGCAATGACGACCTGGCCCTGGTCGACATCGGGCTCGCGCCGCAGGCCATGCCGGCGGGCGAAGCCGCGAACCCGACTCTGTGGCGTCGACTCACCGAGGAACCACAGCGCCGCCACGCGCGCTCCACCCCGACGGGATCGGCGCTTCGTCGCATCATCCGCGCGGTCGGTCCGATCCCTTCCTCCGTGTCTCCCGCGTCGCCTCCCGCATCGCCGGTGCAGCTAGCCGTACCGGCGAACGACGCCCCGCCACGGCGAGATCCATCCGCCGCGGACCCGGAAAGGCCCGCAGCTTCATCCACAGTGGACTCACCGGCGGCGCCCGGGGTCGAACCGCCCGGACCGATCGGGTGGCGGCGCGTCGAACTCGGCCGCGAGCTGCACTGGTCGCCGGTGCCCGGCGCCGACTCGTACGCGATCCAGCTGTGCCAGGAGAAGACGTTCGCCCAACCGCTGCTCTACTCCGTGCCGGGGCTCACCTTCGCGGTGCCGCCGTTGGGACCGCCGCTTTTTGGTCGGGTGCGGAGCCTCGCCGGCGGCGAGCCCGGGCCATGGGGACCCGTCTACGACCTCACCGAGCGGCCCACCGAACCGAGTGCGTCGTGACGAGCCCGTACCGACCGTTCGACGGCGACGCTTGGCTCGGCCGCGACCTTCCCCTCGCCGACGGCTCTTACCGTGTCCTGCCCGAGACCGCCTTTGCGGTGGCCGAAGAAATGGCGTTCGCTCGGCAGGGACGCAAGGCCCGCGTCTTCAAGCTCGGCGGACCGGACGGCTCGACCTACGCATTGAAGACCTTCTACCGCGGATTCAGCCTGCCGGAGAACGCCGCACTGACCCCGGCCCTCACCGCCTTCGGCGACATTTCCGGTCTGCGGACCTGCCAGCGCCGTCTGATCGAGCCCGATGAGGCGGCGGCCGTTGGCGAGCCCGGGCTCGCGTACGCGGTGCTGATGCCGTGGATCGAGGGAGTCTCGTGGGCCGGCGTGATCGAGGGGCGGTACCCGATGTCGGCGGAGCCCTGTCTCGGCCTCGCGTCGCAGACCGCGAGCATCCTGGCCGAGCTGGAGGCCCGGGGTCTCGCCCACGCCGACGTCTCGAGCACCAACGTCGTCATCACGAACTCACCCGACGGTCCGGCCATCGAACTCATCGACGTGGAGGACATGTACCACGAGAGTTTCGGTCCCCTACCGTACGTTCCCGATGGCAGCCCCGGATACGCCCACCCGCGCGACCAGGGTCGAGGCTGCCGCAACCGGTACGGCGACCGGTTCGCCGGCGGGATCCTGCTCACCGAGATGCTCGTCTGGCCCGAGGCCGCGGTGCGCGAGACGGCCGCGGATGTCAGCGTCTTCGAGCCGGGCGAGCTGTGCCATGGTGGAGCAAAGTACAGCCTGGTTCGCGAACTGCTCCACGGTCGATCAACGGACGTCGCGCGACTCTTCGAGCGCATCTGGGATTCGCCCGGCCAGTCGGGTTGCCCTCGACTGGCCGATTGGGCCGCGGCGATCGAAGGCCTGACGGCGCACGATGTGGCAATCCCCGCGCAGCGTCCACATGCGACAGTCGATGGCTTCCAACTGCGTTGTCCGGCGTGTGGGCGCGCGCCGCTGTCCGGCTTGACGCTGGTCGACCACGACCCCGCCTGCCCGTTGCGCGGATCGTCGGCCCACTCGTACGCGCCAGATAAGTCAGTGTTCCCGGGCGTTCCGACGCACGAGGACATCAGTTTCGTGCCACTCTTTGGCGCCTAAAGCGACGACCCGCGAAGGAGGGTCATGGCAATCGGTGCGCATCGTTTCGTGCCGGACGCGGCCGATCTAGAGCTGTTGCGGTCGGCGGTCGGTCGTTGCCAGGGCTGCGATCTGTTCCAGAATGCGACCCAGGCCGTCTTCTCCAGAGGCCGGGCGGACGCGCCACTTGTGCTCGTCGGGGAGCAGCCCGGCGATGAGGAGGACAAGGCCGGACTCCCCTTCGTCGGCCCGGCCGGACGGCTACTCGTCAACGCCCTGCGCGAGGTCGGGATCGCGCCGGACTCGGCCTACGTCACCAATGTGGTCAAGCACTTCAAGTTCGAACAGCGAGGCAAGCGTCGCATCCACCAGAAGCCGGGACCGGTCGAGATCGGCGCCTGCCGGCCCTGGCTCGTGGCCGAGTTCGCGCTTCTCGCCCCGAAGGTCGTCGTCGCGCTCGGTGCCACCGCCGCTGCGGCGCTCGTGGGTCCATCTTTCCGGGTCACGCGCTCGCGGGGGGAGTTGATGCCATGGCCTGCGGTGGCCCAGTACCCCGACGACTTCCCGGTCGTCACACCGCCGGCACAGTTCCTAGCGACCCTGCATCCGTCGGCGATCCTCCGGGCGGACAACCGGGACGAGGCGTATTCCGGCTTCCGCGCCGATCTGTCAGTTGTCGCGCAGGCGTTGGCTATCCGATAGCGATGACCCCCGCCTCGCGTAAAGAGTCGATCTCATCGGCGCTCAGCCCGGCCGCGCTGAGTACGGCGTAGGTGTCGCGGCCGATCGCCGGCTCCGACTCCGGCGGGCCGGTGGGAGTGAGGCTGAAGCGCGGCGCCGGCATCGGCTCCGGCGTGCCGCTTCGTCCGAGCCGGAACGTGCCTCGGATCTGGTTGTGCGGATGGTGCGCCGCCTCGAGCAGCGAGAGGACCGGAGTCGTACAGGCGTCGCTGCCCTCGAAGAGCTTGGCCCACTCGTCGCGCGGTCGACCGGCGAACATCTCCTCGAGCCGCCGGTGCTGATCCGGCCATTGTGCTTGGTCCATCTGCCAGACGAAGACCGGATCGTCGGTGAGCCCGAGGATCCGCAAGAACTCCGCATAGAACTCCGGCTCAATGCAGCCGACGGCCATGTGGCGACCATCCGCGCAGCGGTAGGTGCGGTAGAAGGGTGCACCGCCGTCGAGCAGGTTCACTCCTCGCTCGTCCCGCCAGACTCCACTAGCGAGCAGACCGTACTGCATGGCGAGCAGCGCCGAGGCACCGTCGACCATGGCGGCATCGACCACCTGGCCGCGGCCGGTGAGCCGGCTGTGCAAGAGAGCGCACACGACGCCGTACGCGAGAAACATGCCGCCACCGCCGAAGTCTCCGACGAGGTTGAGTGGCGGAACCGGGTCGGCACCCCTCGGTCCGATCGCGTGCAGGGCACCGCTCAGCGAGATGTAGTTGATGTCGTGCCCCGCCGTCCGGGCCAGGGGCCCCGACTGACCCCACCCGGTCATCCGCCCGTAGACCAGGCTCGGCTTGTGGCCGATGAGGTCGTCCGGCCCCAGACCGAGTCGTTCGGCGACGCCCGGCCGGAATCCTTCCAGCACGACGTCGCACCCCTCGACGATGCGCCCGACGACGTCAATGGCCCGGCCGTCCTTGAGGTCCATGGCGACCGAACGCCGCCCCCGGTGCAGGCCGGCGCTGAGCCCGATCGCGGCGCCCGGGCGGTCGACCCGGATCACCTCGGCTCCCATGTCCGCGAGCATCATGGCGGCGAATGGACCCGGACCGATGCCGCCGAGCTCGAGTGCCCGCACCCCAGCCAACGGACCGGAGCGCTCCGTTGTTTCAGCCACGCGCGATGGTCTCCTTCCAGCTCACCGCGCCAGTGTCGCGCCTCGTGGTCGTCAACGAGTCGGCGGGTAGCGCCGTCGGTCGGTATATGTCTTTACGAGTCCACGCCCGCACAGGAGTAGTTACTCCTGTGCGGGTGTTGCGCCGCAAACAGACATGCCGACCCGGGCGCGACACGCCGCGCGCTTAGGAGGGTTCGCGGCCGCGGATCATGGCCTGCCGGTGGAACTCGTAAAGGCCGTCGAGGAGCGCGGCCGTAATGGCGAGGGTGTGTTCGTCGTCGCCAAGCAGGGTCAGGCCTCGCACGAGGATGTCGAGGCCTTCTGCCTCGGGGGCATCGTGGCGCTCATCGTGGAGGTCGGCCTCATGGATCGCCGCGCCGACGCGCCACAGCACAGGGTCAGTGAGTTCGTAGTGGCGCAAGAAGGCCTCGAAGCTGCATTCGTGGTTGTGGTGGCTCAGAACTACGCCGGGAATGTCGAACGGGATGGCATCGGCGGGCAGGTCGTCGTGGTCGCCGATGAACAGAACCACAGCGTCGGGGTCGATGTGGCGGCGGATGAGCCACGCGCAGGCGGCCCGATCGATGTGCGCTCCCGCTCGGGTGACCCATTTCATCGCGCCCGGGCCCGTTTCCGAGGGATCCGCGCGTCGTCGACGAGGGCTTCCACCGCAGCCCTTGCCTGGTCACGCTGGGGTGGCGGAAAGAAGTCGCGTCGGGCGATGCGGCGCAACTCCTCACGGAGTTGCCGCAAAGCGCGGACTCTTTCTTCGTTATCGGCAGTTGTTGCGGCCTCGGCCTTGTCGATCACGGCCTGGTACTCGCTCGCACGGGCGCCGCGTAGACCATCAACGATCTCGGCTTCGTCGGCCGTGCTCGCGGCAGAGGCGAGCCAGACCGTGGCCGTCCCGTCGGCATGGCGGATTTCTTCGGCGAGCCAGTCAATCTGCTCGCGGGTGGCCGCGTCCGCCGGTAGCCCAACCAGGCCATCGCCCAGACGTGCGACGCCGAGGCGTTCGAGTTGGCGCCAGACACTGATCCGCGGTGTGGATGGCTCTCGTGGCAGCCGATAGCACAGCAGCACCCAGGACGTCGGTTCCTTTCGTCTCGGCATCGTTGGCTCTCTAGCCGTAGGTCGAGTGCTGGAAATGCGCGTATAGGGCGTCGTAGACGAACGAAGCCCGGGCGAGGAGCTGCTGGTCGTCGCTTTCCACGGCGGAGCCGGCCTCGCCGATCGCGCGCAGGGCGGCGCCGAACGGATGACTCGCGACGTCTGCGGCGATGTCGGCCGCGTGTACGACCCGCGCCATCTGTATCAATGCCGGATCGGTCTCAAGATGGTGTTCGTGGATAAGCGTTTCAAACGTGCACCACTCGCCGCCGTCGGACTGCTTGCGATGGCTGTAGGTGGCGCCAGGGGCGTCGAAGGAGTGCCCACGCTCACGTTCGGCCACGGCAAGCACCTGATCCGCGGGCACGTAGAGGAACTCGGCGGTCGGGTCAATGAAATGGCGGATCAGCCAGGGGCAGGCGATCCGGTCCACCTTCGGCCGAGCCCGCGTCACCCATTTCATGCTGCCTCCTCGTGATTGACCGGGCCCAACGGATGTAACCACGGTTGCGAGCGGCACGCAACCAGGTGACGGCGCACACTGTAGGGATGAGTGTTCTACAGCTACGGCTATGCGTCACGGCACCCGACTACGACGAAGCACTGCGCTTCTATCGCGATGTCCTCGGCCTGCCCGAGCACGGCACCTACACCGCAAACGGCGGGCGGGTCACGATTCTCGGCGCGGGTGTGGCCACGCTGGAGCTGGCCGATCCCGGCTACGCCGAGTACATCGACGAGGTGGAGGTCGGTCGTCGTGTGGCCGGACAGGTTCGCGTCGCGTTCGAAGTTGACGACAGTGCCGCCGTCACGGAGAGCCTCACCGGCGCCGGCGCGGAGGTGATCGCCCCGCCGACGCGCACCCCGTGGAACTCACTCAATGCCCGGCTCGCTGCTCCGGCCGGCCTCCAGCTGACCCTCTTCACCGAACTGGGCTGATGATTTTCGATGCCGATGATCTAACGGGTGTGCAAATCGATCCGGTACGGCAGAGTGGTACCTCGTGGTGATTCCCGTTCACGATGAGAACCCGGCACGCCGCACGCCGTGGGTCACGTACGCGCTGATCGCCGCCAACATCATCATCTTTCTGTTGACTCCGGCCGCCCGCACCACGGGTGTCCAGGAGGTAACCGCGACGCAAGAGTGCCAGGACGAGGCCTTCTACGACCAGTACGCCGCCATCCCCCGGGAGCTGGTCACCAACGATCCCCTTCCCGCCGTAGCTACCGGGGAGGTGGGCGTCGGCCCATCCGGACCGATGTGCGTCGTGCAGCCGCCGCCGTACCAGAAGCTCCCGGTCCTCTCGGTGCTGTTCTCGATGTTCCTGCACGGCGGATGGCTACACCTGCTCGGCAACATGTTGTTCCTGTGGGTCTTCGGCAACAATGTGGAGGACCGCTTCGGACACATCGGCTACGCCTTCTTCTATGTCCTATGTGGATACATCGCCGCGTACGGCTTCGCCCTCGTGAACTCGGGCCTGTCGCAGCCGCTCATCGGTGCGTCGGGGGCAATCGCCGGGATCCTCGGTGCCTACCTTGCGCTCTATCCCCGGGTGAAGGTGTGGAGCCTGGTCCCGTTCCTGTTCTTCATCCCGCTGCGACTGCCGGTCTGGCTCGTGCTGGGACTGTGGTTCGTGATCCAGTGGGTGTACTCGGTCGGAATCGCGGTCTCCGAGGCGGGATCGGTCGCGTACCTGGCCCACGTGTTCGGGTTCGTGGCCGGGTACCTCATCGCCCGGCCGTTCCGGCGGCCCGCGGAGCCGTCCCTCCAGACTCGGAGCCAGCAGTATTAGCTTTCGATGGTCGCGCCAGACGAAGGCGAGGCCCGCGACCGTGCCCCGCCACACGCCCTCCGGGCGGGCGTGGCTTGGCGGGCCTGGACCATTCGGACGCCGAGGACGAGGCAGGCGAGACGACGCAACCGCCGCCATGTCCTAGCCTGGCCGGATCGTGCGCTCGGCGTTCGGCGGATTACGGATCCGTAACACACGAGCGCTCTTGACCACGGGATCCGTCGTGGCGGTATCCTGCCGATCAGGGATCCGAAGGACTATCCAGCAAATGGCCGCGATCTCCGTGGAGGTATCGGTGGCGGACGCGCCAGCAATCCGGCTCTCCGGACTCCGTAAGTCGTTTGGCGCGATCGAGGCAGTTGCCGGCATCGACCTCGACATTGCCGACGGTGAATTTTTCTCCATGCTCGGTCCGTCGGGTTCGGGAAAGACGACGGTGCTGCGTCTGATCGCCGGCTTCGAGTTGCCGACCGCCGGGACGGTGACGCTCAGCGGCCGGGACGTGACCTGGCTCGCCCCGTTCGAGCGCGACGTCAACACCGTGTTCCAGGACTATGCCCTTTTTCCACATATGACCGTGCAGCAGAACGTCGAGTACGGCCTGCGGGTGCGCAAGATTGCCAACCCGGAACGGCGCAGGCGGGCCGACGCGGCGCTGGCGACCGTACGGTTGCAAGGCTTTGGCGATCGCAAGCCAGGACAGCTCTCGGGTGGTCAGCGGCAGCGGGTCGCGCTGGCGCGCGCATTGGTCAACCGGCCGCGGGTGCTGCTACTCGATGAACCGTTGGGGGCGCTCGACCTCAAGCTCCGCGAGGAGATGCAGGTCGAGTTGAAGGCGATCCAGCGCGAGGTGGGAATCACGTTCGTCTTCGTGACCCACGACCAGGAAGAGGCACTCACGATGAGCGACCGGGTCGCGGTCTTTCACGACGGCCGTATCGAGCAGATCGGGTCGCCTGCCGAGGTCTACGAGGCGCCGGCCACCGCGTTCGTCGCCGGCTTCGTCGGTACGTCGAACCTCCTCAGTGGACAGACGGCACTTCAAATCCTCGGCCGCGCCGGTACGTTCTCGGTGCGACCGGAGAAGATTCACCTCTCCACGAACGGCCGGCCCGAGGGGGCCGACCTCTTTCGGCCATGGGACGGGTGGCCGAGGTCGTCTACGCCGGCCCGACCACGCGCATCGTTGTCGACCTCGACGCCGGGCGTCAGCGCCTCGTGGTCGTCCAGCAGAACCAGCAGACATCATCGGGCGACGTAGCCGCGCTGCGCGACCAACCGGTGTGTCTGAGCTGGCGGCCGGAACACGTGGTGACCATTCCAGACTCCACTCCAGGTTCCCAACCGACGGGTGGATCCCCGTCCACGAAAAACGCCGAAGGAGTGCAGGTATGAGACGTATCCGAAGGGCGGCGACCATTGCCGCCGTCGGCCTGCTGGCGCTGGCCGGCTGTAGCAGCGGGGGATCAAACACGGGCACCGGGCCCGGCGGGATCACGCCGCCCAACATCCCCAAGTTGGACAAGCTCGGTGCCGGCGAGGGGACGGTCAACATCGTCTCTTGGGCCGGGTACGTAGAGGACGGCACAAACGATCCGACCGTGGACTGGGTGACCGACTTCGAGAAGACCACCGGCTGCCAGGTCAATAACAAGATCGGTGCCACCTCGGACGAGATGGTGACACTGATGAAGTCCGGCGACTACGACGTCGTGTCGGCGTCCGGCGACGCGTCCCTGCGGTTGATCTACGGCGGAGACGTCGCGCCCGTCAATACCGACCTGGTCCCCAACTACAAGGACATCTTCGACGGTCTGAAGCTCAAGCAATGGAACTCGGTCAATGGCGTCGCCTACGGGATCCCGCACGGCCGCGGTGCCAACATCCTGATGTACCGCACCGACGTGGTGAAGCCGGCGCCGACGTCGTGGGCCGCGGTGTTCGATCCGAACTCGCCATACAAGGGGAAGATCACCGCGTACGACTCCCCCATCTACATCGCCGACGCGGCGCTCTACCTCATGAAGACCAAGCCCGACCTGAATATCACCAACCCGTACGCCCTGGACGACACCCAGTTCAACGCGGCCGTGGATCTGCTCAAGCAGCAGAACGCGGCCATCGGTGAGTACTGGTCCGACTACACCAAGGAGATCCAGGCCTTCAAGTCGGGTGACTCGGTGCTCGGTACCACCTGGCAGGTCATCACCAACCTGGCGCAGGCCGACAGCGCGCCGGTCGAGGCGATCCTGCCGTCCGAGGGTGCCACCGGCTGGTCCGACACGTGGATGATCTCCTCGAAGGCCAAGCACCCGAACTGCGCCTACATGTGGATGGACCACATCGTGTCGCCGAAGGCGAACGCCGCGGTGGCCGAGTGGTTCGGCGAGGCACCGTCGAACAAGCTCGCCTGCGCGGAGACGGCAGCGAAGGACCACTGCACAACCTTCCACGCCGACGACGAGACCTACTTCAGCAAGATCTGGTATTGGAACACGCCGATCTCCCAGTGCCTGGACGGTCGGACGGACGTCACGTGCAAGGACTACGCGGCCTGGACGCAGGCCTGGACGACGATCAAGGGCTGATCTTGACGAGCGTCCCGACCGCAGTACGACCTCCCGGCACCTCTTCGCAGGTGTCCGGGAGGTCGCTGCGCCAGGTCGCCTCCTGGTTGCATCGTCACGCCGGAGTACGGATTCTCGCCCTGCTGTCGGCGCCGATGGCCTGGCTCGTCATCGCCTACCTTGGCTCGCTCGCGATCCTGCTCGTCTCATCACTGTGGACGGTGAACAGCTTCACCGGCGAGTTGATCCGCGAACCAACGTTCACCAACTTCGAAACAATCTTCACCGAGCCCGTCTACCGCAACATCGCGTTCCGGAGCATCGGGGTGGCCGCGGCAGTGACCATTGTGGACACTGTGATCGCCGTCCCGATTGCGCTGTTCATGGCGAAGGTCGCCTCGCCCCGAGCCCGGTACTGGCTTGTCATCGCGATCCTGACGCCACTGTGGGCGAGCTACCTCGTCAAGGCGTATGCGTGGCGGGTGATGTTGGCCAACGGCGGGCCCATCGACTGGTTGCTCGGCGGGCCGGGCCGAGGTCCCGGGTACGGCCTGACCGCCACGGTCATCGTGCTCTCCTACCTCTGGCTGCCGTACATGATCCTGCCCGTGTTCACCGGGCTGGACCGGCTGCCCAACTCGCTGCTGGAGGCCTCGGCCGATCTCGGCGGGCGGACCGGCCGGACGCTGCGATCGGTCGTGCTGCCGATGATCGTGCCCTCCATCGTGGCGGGGTCGATCTTCACGTTCTCGTTGTCGTTGGGCGATTTCATCACCGTGCAGATCGTCGGCGGCCGGTCCCAGCTGATCGGCAATGTGGTCTACGCGAACATCGGCGCGGCCAACAACCTGCCCTTCGCCGCCGCACTGGCGACGATCCCGGTCGTCATCATGGTCGGCTATCTGTTGGCGATCCGTCGATCCGGAGCGCTGGATCAGCTATGACGTTTTCTCCGCTCTCTCGGTGGCTGTTGCGCCTCGCCATGGTGCTCGGCCTGGTCCTCATCTACGTGCCGCTCGGTATCGTCCTACTGAACTCCTTCAATGCCGACCGCACCTTCGCCTGGCCCCCACCGAGCCTGACCCTGGAATGGTGGACAAAGGCCTGGGACAACCAGGGCGCACGGGATGCGCTGTGGACCTCGGTCCGCACCGGGCTCGGGGCAACCGCGATCGCGCTCTTGCTCGGCTCGATGGTGGCTTTCGCCGTGGCCAGGTTCAAATTCTTTGGCCGGGACGCGATCTCGTTGCTCGTCGTGCTGCCTATCGCGCTGCCTGGCATCGTGACCGGCATCGCGCTCGACAGCGCCTACCAGTCGGTGGTGCGCCCACTCGGTGTCGAGAAGGGTCTCTTCTGGGTCATCGTCGGCCACGCGACGTTCTGCGTGGTGGTGGTGTACAACAACCTCCTCGCTCGGTTGCGGAGGTTGGGCGGCAACTTCGTCGAGGCGAGCGCGGACCTCGGCGCCTTGCCGTGGCAGACGTTCTGGTACGTCACGTTCCCGCTCGTACGGTCGGCGCTGTTCGCGGGCGGACTGCTGGCGTTCGCGCTCTCGTTCGACGAGATCATCGTGACCACGTTCACGGCGGGTCCTGGCATCCAGACCCTGCCGATCTGGATCTTCTCGAATCTCTTCCGGCCGAACCAGGCACCCGTGATCAACGTCGTCGCCGCTGTGCTCATCGTCGTTTCGGTCGTGCCTATCTACATCGCCCAGCGGCTGTCCACCGACTCCGCCGCGGGTGGCCGTCTCTGACGCTTTGATTGACCTCGCAGCCGCGCGCGTCGATGCTGAGTCGATCGGTACCCGACGGTGGTTCGGAGGTGCGTCGTGACGCAGAAGGCGTTCGCGTCGAGCGCGGACCTCGCCGAGAAGCACCAGACGTTTGAGGTTCTCGCCGACGGCGTCTACGCCCTCACCGCCGAGGGGGATCCCAACGTCGGGGCGATCGAGGGCGAAGACTTCCTGGTGTGCGTCGAGGCAATGGCCACACCGGTCGCGGCCCGCGGGTGGCTCGCCAAGCTGCGCGAGCACACCGACAAGCCAGTCCGATACCTCGTCCTGTCGCACTACCACGCGGTGCGGGTGCTCGGCGCCAGCGCGTTCGACGCCCCGGTCGTCGTGGCCCACGAGAACACCCGGATGCTGATCGCCGAGCGCGGCCAACAGGACTGGGAGTCGGAGTACGGTCGCATGCCCCGGCTGTTCAAGGAGCCGGACTCCATCCCCGGTCTGACGTGGCCCACGGCGACATTCACCGATCGGTTCACCATCGACCTCGGCGGGGGGCGGGGCGAACTCGTGCTGCAGTACTGCGGCCGCGGTCATACCGAGGGCGACATCGTGGCCTGGTTGCCTAGCACCGGCATTCTCTTCGCCGGCGACCTCGTCGAGTCGCAGGCCGCCCTCTACACCGGCGACGCCTTCCACCACGACTGGTCAACCTCCACATTGGACCTCGTGGCCCGATTCGGCGCCGAAACGCTGGTCGGCGGCCGGGGTGCGGTCGCCCGCCGGCGCGACGCCGTCGACGCCGCCATCGCGCAGACGCGGCGCTTCCTACAGGTGATGCTGCGCGAGGTATCCGAGGTGAGGCAGCGGGGCGGCACCCTGAAGGCGGCGTTCGAGGCGTGCCACGCGGCCTTGGTCGACCAGTACGGCCGCTGGCCGATCTTCGAGCACTGCATGCCATTCAACGTGTCTCGGCTCTGGGATGAACTGTCCGGCATCGAGCGACCCCTGATCTGGACAGCCCAGCGGGACCGCGACATCTGGAACCAGCTGCAAGGCTGACCCGTGACCACAATGGACGCGTCGGTGGCGGTGCTGGGCAACGGACCAGTCGGGCAGAGCGCGGCGCTGCTGCTCGCCCGCTGGGGCGTGTCCGTGGTTCTGCTCGACCAGCGTCCCCGGCGTGACGCGGTCGGGTCCAAGTCGATCGTGCAACAGCGTGACGTCCTCGACATCTGGGATGCGGTCGGGGCCGGCCGGCGCATTGCGGACGAGGGACTGACGTGGACCACCGCACGAACCTTCTACCGCGACCAGGAGCTGTTCAACCAGACGTTCCCGGACGCCGGGCGATCAGCGCTCCCGCCGTTCGTCAACATCTCGCAGACCCGCACCGAACAGGTCCTCGATGCGTGCATCGCCACCGAACCGCTCATTCATGTTCGCTGGAATCATTGCGTGACGGCCGTGGACCAGGACTCCACCGGAGTGACCCTCTCCTGCGGCCCGGACCAGATCCGGGCCGCCTATGTGGTGGCGTGCGCCGGTGGCCACGGGGATGACATCCGGCGCCTGCTCGGCGTGTCCTTCGACGGGGCGACCTTCGACGATCGATTCCTCATCTGTGACATCCGCGCCGACCTGCCGAGGTGGGCCAACGAGCGGCGGTTCTACTTCGATCCGCCGTGGAACCCGGGTCGGCAGGTGCTGATCCATCCCTGTCCACGCTCGACGTTCCGCATCGACTGGCAGGTCCCGTCCCACTACGACGAGCAGTCCGAAGTGGAAACCGGCCGACGGGACGCCCGGATCCGGGCGATCATCGGCGATCGCCCGTACGACGTGGTGTGGAGCTCGGTCTACCGCTTCCAGTCCCGCGTCGTCGACCGGATGCGCGTCGGCCGGGTGCTGCTGGCCGGCGACCTCGCGCACCTCTACGCGCCGTTTGGTGCCCGTGGTCTGAACTCCGGTGTGCAGGACGCCGAGAACGCCGCCTGGAAACTCGCGTTCGTACTCAACGGGTGGGCCGGCGACGAGCTCCTCGACAGCTATCACGCGGAACGGCACGCCGCCGCCCTGGAGAACCTCGACGTCACCAGCGCGACCATGCGTTTCCTCGTGCCGCAGAGCGACGCCGAACGCAAGCACCGTCTGTCTACTTTGGAGGCGGCGGGCACCGACCCCGTAGCCCGAGCGTCGGTTGACTCGGGACGGCTCGCGGAACCGTTCTGGTACGTCGACTCACCCCTGACGACGCCCGACCCGTCTCGCCCCTTCACCGGTCGACCGCACCGCGGGTCCGTTCCCCGTCCGGGGCCCGGCATCCTCGTTCCTGACGCACCGATCTCACTCGAGGGCCAGCGCACCCGGCTTCGACACCATGCCCGCGACGGATTTCTCTTGCTCACCGCCTACGGCGTTTCCGCCGAACCGGTAGAGCAGGTGGGTCGAGAGGCGACCGCGGCGCCCGTACGCGTACTTCGTCTCGCCGACATCGACGACACCGGGGCCCTCGCGCGGGCGCTTGATGCCCGGGCCGGCGAGGTGTGGCTCATCCGCCCCGACGCCCACATCGCCGCCGTCCTCCCCTCTCCCCTTCCCGTATCCGCCGCCGCGGTCACCAGCGCCCTTCGTCGCGCGCTAGCGTCGAAATAACGGCGCGTTCTCTCCGTCGCTACCCCGCCCCCCTCACACGCCGCCCCAAACCCGTCGATCTTGGAGATATACGCGTGCTTCGATCTCTAATCACACGTATATCTCCAAGATCGCGGGCTGGGGGTGGAGACAGAGCCGCCTGACAGCTAACGGCCAGCCAGTGTCCAGTCTGGCGAGCAATGGTCGGGGCATGGTCACTGATCAGGCCGTGGACAACAGGCCCACGATCCGCAGGCACGACCCGAGTGGCGTCAGCTGGGCTCACGGCCGGGGCTGGCGCCGACCGGCGGTGATGCTGGCGTCGCTCATTGCGGGCGGGGCCTTCGCTGGGTGGGTCGCCGTACTGGCGATGACCTTGCCGAGCCGGTACGTGGCCAGCCACTGGAACGTGGCCTGGGTCGGATTCGACGTGATGTTGCTGGTGAGCCTCGTGTTCGCGGGATGGGCGCTTGTGATGCGCCGTCACTGGGCGAGCACCGCCTTGACGGTCAGCGCTGTGCTGCTCGTCTGCGACACGTGGTTCGACGTCACGACGACGTCTGGACCGACCGACACGCTCGTCAGCGTCGGACTAGCCATTGTTGCGCTGCCGGTGGCGGCGGGCCTGGCGTGGGCCGCGGTCCGCACGGCCGCACGTAGCCGCGCCCCGGCGCGGATCTACCTACCAGTCGGGGCGCTCGCAGAGCGGCGGGGGCTCGCAGAACGACGGGGGCTCGCGGAACAGCGGGGCTCGCAGAACGACGGGGGCTCGCGGAACAGCGGGGGGAAGGAAACGGTGTGAGATGAGTACCGAACAGAACATGGCATGGCCGCCCAACGACCCGACACCGCAATCCTGGCAACCGGGGCCGCCTTCTGGCCGCCCAACGAGCGCCCGGACCGTGTGGCTTGCCGCCGCCGGTGCTTTCGGGTTAGCGCTGCTGCTCGTCATCACGGCCGTGGGCGTCCTGGCCGGCCGCGCGGCTGCGCCGATCGCACAGCACCAAGCACCGATCAGCCAGGCCCCGGCGGCCGCCGGACCCGGCGTCACCATGAGCCAGGTCTCCGCCGTGGCTGCGAAGGTCAGCCCAGGCGTCGTGGACATCAACACGGTTCTCGGGTACCAGGGCGGATCCGCGGCCGGCACCGGCATCGTGCTCAGCTCGGACGGACTGGTGCTGACGAACAACCACGTCGTGGCCGGGGCAACCAGTGTCACGGCCACCGACGTCGACAACAGTCAGCACGTACCAGGCCAGCGTTGTCGGCTATGACCGGACCGAGGACATCGCGGTGGTCAAGCTCTCCAACGCCTCCGGGCTCACCGTCGCACCGCTGGGCGATTCGTCCACAGTGAACACCGGTGACGGCGTGGTCGCGATCGGCAACGCCGGCGGCACCGGCGGCTTGCCGAGCGCAGTCGGAGGAACCGTGACGGCGCTGGACCAGTCCATCACCGCCCAGGACGACTCCTCCGGTGCGTCGGAACAGCTTACCGGACTCATCGAGATCGCCGCGGCGATTCAACCCGGTGACTCCGGCGGTCCGTTGGCCACCATGTCCGGTCAGATCATCGGCGTAGACACCGCGGCCTCGGCCAGTTACCACTACCGGACGGCGAGTGGCGACGGATTCGCCATCCCGATCAACCAGGCCATGTTGCTCGCCAAGCAGATCGAGTCTGGGCAAGCGTCCACTACCGTCCACATAGGAACTACGGCGTTCCTCGGCATCCAGACCGGTGGCAACGCGGGCGATGGCGCACAGGTGGTCGGGGTCGTGCCCGGCTCACCCGCCGAATCCGCCGGACTGTCGGGCGGCGACGTGATCCAGTCCATCAACGGGCAAAGCGTCGACTCGGCCACCGCTCTCACCGGACTGCTCGACCGGCACCACCCCGGTGACCGACTCACCGTCGGCTGGACCGACAGCGCCGGCCAGACCCACACGGCCACGGTCACGCCGATCGCGGGTCCGGTCGGCTAGCCACCGGCGGACGCGTCCTGCGCCGTGTCGCCAGCGAAGCGTCGAACCACGGCGCTTTCTGGCGACGCGGCGCAGGCGTATGGTCTCACCAGTGGACCTGGTGCAGCGGCTACGGCGGATCGTGGGCCCCGACTGGGTGCTCACCCGCGACCATCAGCTGCGCACCTACGAATCCGACGGTCTGCTGCAGTACCAGGTCCGTCCCGCGGTGGCGGTGCTGCCCGGCTCCGGTGAAGAGGTCCGGCAGGTCGTCGCCGCTTGTGCCGAGGCCGGGGTCGGCTGGGTTGCCCGGGGCGCGGGATCGGGACTCTCCGGCGGCGCGCTCCCGATCAGCGACGGCGTCCTGATCGTCCTCACTCGTCTCAACCGTGTGCTCGAGGTCGACCTGGATAACGGTCGCATCTGCGTCGAACCCGGTGTGACCAACGCCGCCGTCTCGGCGGCGGTCGGACCGCACCTGTTCTATCCGCCGGATCCGTCGAGCCAGATCGTGTGCACCATCGGCGGCAATGTCGCGGAGAACTCCGGCGGAGCGCACTGCTTCAAGTACGGCTTCACCACCAACTACGTGATCGGGCTCGAGGTCGTGCTGGCGGACGGCAGCGTCGTCGAGCTGGGCGGCGACTGCCTCGATCCACCGGGCTACGACCTGGTCGGCACGTTCGTGGGCTCGGAGGGCACGCTCGGCGTTGCGACGAAGATCTGGCTTCGGGTGGTGCCCCGGCCGGAGGCCGTTCGCACGCTCGTCGCGTTCTTCGACTCCACTTTGGACGCCGGTCAGGCGGTATCGGCAGTGGTCCGGGCCGGATTCGTGCCCGGCGCGATCGAGATGATGGATGCCCCGACGATTGCCGCCACGGACCAGATGGCCCACGCCGGATACCCCCTCGACCGCGGCGCCGCCCTGCTCATCGAGCTTGATGGCGCGGAGACCGAGTGCGCGGCGACTTTCGACGAGGTGGTGAAGATCTGTACCGAGTGCGGCTCGGATGACGTGCGGGTCGCCCGTGACGACGTCGAGCGGGCACTGTTCTGGCAGACGCGCAAGGCTGCCTTCCCGGCGATGGGCCGCATCTCCCCCAGCTACTTCGTCCAGGACGGGGTGATTCCACGCACGCGCCTGCCCCAGGTCCTCGCCCGTATTGACGAATTGTCCACTGAGTACGGTCTACTGGTCGCCAATGTCTTCCATGCCGGCGACGGCAACCTGCACCCGCTGGTCTGCTACGACGGCCGGGTCGAGGGCCAGGCGGCCCGAGCCGAGGAGCTCGCGGGGCGCATTCTCGACGTCTGCCTCGACGCGGGAGGTTCCATCACCGGCGAGCACGGCGTCGGGGTGGACAAGCGCAAACACATGCCGAAGATGTTCGTCGAGTCCGACCTCGACGCGTTCCAACGCCTGCGATGCGCCTTCGACCCGGCGGGCTTGGCGAACCCGGGCAAGGTGATGCCGACACCACGGCTGTGCGGCGAGGTGCCCGGGCCCTACCGTCAGCACCCGCTCGAGGCGGCCGGCCTCGCGGAGCGGTTCTGATGCGACCCACCACTGTGGACGAAGTGGTCGCGGCGATCGCCGAGGCCAGATCCAGCGGTACGGCCGTGTACCCCACCGGCACCGGCAGCCGCCGCGACTGGGGCGGCGCCGATCCCACACCGGTCACGCAGCTTTCCACGTTAGGGCTGCACCGCATCCTGGAGCACAACCCGGGTGACTTTACTGCGCTTGTCCAGGCCGGTGTCCCGCTGGCCGAGGCTCAGACCACATTCGCCCGCGAAGGGCAGTGGCTCGCGGTCGACCCGGCCGAGCCGGGCGGAACCGTGGGCGGACTCTTCGCCACCGCCGACTCCGGCCCGGCGCGGCACCGTTACGGTGGCCCGCGCGATCTCATCATCGGCGCCACCGTCGTGCTCTCCGACGGTACGGTCGCCACGTCCGGCGGCCGGGTCATCAAGAACGTCGCCGGGTACGACCTGGCCAAGCTCTACACCGGTTCCCGCGGGACGCTCGGCCTGATCGCATCCGTCGCGGTACGGCTGCATCCACTTCCCGCCCGCACCGCGACGATCTCCGGCCTGACCGACGACCCGGCGGCGCTTGGTCGGGCCGCCGTCGCGCTGGCCCGCGCGCCGATCGAGGCCTTGGCCTTCGATGCGTGGTGGCGCGGAGAGTCTGGCGGTTTGCTGGTCCGCTTCGGCGGTTCGGCTGCGGCCGAACAGGCCCAGCGGGTCGTGGGGCTCATCCCGGATATGTCCACTATGGAGGTGCTGCTTGAGGACGATGACGTCTGGGCGGAGCAGCGGGCGGGGCAGCGCAGCGATGACGGCGTGGTGCTCAAGGTGTCCGGCCGGATTACCGATCTCCCGGCTGTGATCGGAGCCGCGCGGGCCCACGGTGCGACCGTGGTATCGCGGGCTGGACTTGGGCTGTCCTGGCTCCGGTTCGCTCCGGGGCCGTCGGTGCCGGAGCGAGTCGAATCGGTCCGCTCCGCGCTCGCCCCCCGGCACTGTCTCGTTCTCGACGGCGCCACACTCGTGGACAGCCCGGGTTTGACCGACCCCGGCCTCGTCTCCCTTACCCGACGCGTCAAGGAACGCTTCGACCCCGCCCGGCTCTTCCGCCCCGGCGCGTTCGGGGGCATCTGATGGACGTGCTCAATGCCACGTCGGCCTGGGACCCGCACCACCAACCCGACCCCGATCTGATCCGGGACTGCGTCCACTGTGGATTCTGCCTGCCGACCTGTCCTAGCTACACGGTCTTCTCAGAGGAGATGGACTCGCCCCGCGGTCGGATCGTGCTCATGCGCGTCGGGCACGAGCCCGGCGCGGCACTGTCGGCCGACATGCGATTGCACTTCGATCGCTGCCTGGGCTGCATGGCGTGCGTGACGGCATGCCCGTCCGGCGTCCAGTACGACCGGTTGATCGAGCAAGTTCGACCGCAGCTCGAGCGGCACGTTCCCCGCCGGTGGCGCGATCGGCTCTTTGTCGCTGCCGTGCTCGGCACGTTCACCCGTCCCGGTGCAGTGCGTGCGCTCGTACCACTGTTGGCACTGCAGCGGCGATTGCGGCCGGCGCTCATCCGAATTCCCTTGCCGCGGATACGGGCGCTGGTCTCGCTCGCGCCGGAGACCACGCTGAAGGCGGGCTTTACCCGCCTGTCGGAGGTCACCCCCGCCTCGAACGCGGTCGCCTCACGCGGACCGGTGGTGTTCATGCAGGGCTGCATCCAGCGGGCCCTGTTCGGCGATGTGAACCGCGCGACCGTACGGGTGCTCGCGGCCGAGGGCTTTGAGGTGCACACGCTGCGCCGACCACGCTGCTGCGGCGCACTAAAACTCCACAGTGGACTCGAGCCACCGGCGCTCGAGCTGGCCAAGGAAACCATCGCCGCGTACGAGGCGCTCCAGCCACGCATGCCCCGGGCGGCCGGCACGGAAGGCCCGTTCATCGCCGTCAATGTGGCGGGCTGCGGATCGGCGATGAAGGATTATGGCCGGTTGCTCGCCGACGACCCATCCTGGGCCGAGCGGGCCCACGCGTTCTCGGCGAAGGTGCGGGATGTGCACGAGCTGCTCGCCGCGCTTCCCGCCCAGGCGCCGCGGCACCCGATCGCATTGACGGTGGCCTACCACGACGCCTGCCATCTCGCCCACGCCCAACGGATCCGCCGCGAGCCGCGAGACCTGCTGCGGGCGATCCCGGATCTGACGCTGGTCGAGCCGTCAGAATGGGAGCTGTGCTGCGGGTCGGCGGGCATCTACAACCTGACCCAGCCAACCGCGGCGGCGACGCTCGGCCGGCGCAAGGTGGCCAACCTACTGTCGACCGGGGCGACCGCCATCGCGGCCGCCAACCCCGGCTGTGCACTGCAGATCGCGGCGTACGCACCGCGCCATGACATCCGAGTCTTTCATCCGATGACCCTGCTCGACCGTTCCATTCGAGGAGCCCAACCGTGAGCCGGACGTCCGACGTCACCTTCAGCAGCGAGCCGAAGCTCAGCGACCGCGCCCACGCCGAGGTCCTCACGCCGGCCGCCCTGGAGTTCCTGGCCGAGCTGCACCGGCGCTTCGAGCCGCGCCGCCGCGAGCTGCTCGCGGCGCGCCGCGAGCGGCCCGCCCCGAGCGGGTTCCTGCCCGAGACACAGGACGTCCGCGCCGGCGACTGGCAGGTGCCCCCGCCCCGGGACGACTACGCCGACCGGCGGGTTGAGATCACCGGACCGACCGACCGCAAGATGGTCATCAACGCGCTGAACTCCGGCGCGCGCGGCTTCATGGCCGACTTCGAGGACGCGAACAGTCCAACGTGGACCAACCAGGTTGAGGGGCACATCAACCTGATCGACGCGATCGAGCGCACGATTACCTACGACGCCTCCGACGGGCGCCATTACGAGCTCGTCCAGAATCCGGCAACGCTCCTCGTTCGACCCCGTGGCTGGCACCTCGACGAGAAGCACTTGATCGTGGACGGCGGACCGATCTCCGGCGCGCTGATGGACTACGGGCTCTACGTGTTCCACAACGCGCACCGGTTGCTGGCCCGGGGCAGCGCCCCGTACCTTTACTTGCCAAAGATGCAGCACCACCTCGAGGCGCGCCTGTGGAACGACGTCTTCGTCGCCGCGCAGGAAGCTCTCGAAATTCCACAAGGGACGATCCGAGCCACCGTGCTCATCGAGACGCTGCCGGCCGCGTTCCAGATGGAGGAGATCCTCTACGAACTGCGCGAGCACTCGTACGGCCTCAACGCCGGGCGGTGGGACTACATCTTCTCGATGATCAAAACCTTCGCCGGTCGCCCGGAGTTCGTGTTGCCGGACCGGACCGATGTCCGGATGACCGTGCCGTTCATGCGCGCCTACACCGAGCTGCTCGTCGCGACCTGCCACCGCCGCGGCGCGTTCGCTATGGGTGGTATGGCGGCGCTCATCCCGTCGCGGCGTGATGCCGAGGCGAACGAGCGCGCGATCCAGGCCGTGCGAGACGACAAGAAGCGTGAGGCCGGGGATGGCTTCGACGGTACGTGGGTCGCCCACCCGGACGTTGTCGGCGTCGCCATGGCCGCGTTCGACGAGGTACTCAGCGGAAAGCCCAACCAGATCGACCGCCAGCGCCCAGACGTATCGGTGAGCCCCGAGCAGTTGCTGGATGTCGCGGCGACGCCCGGTGCGGTCACCGAAGCAGGCCTGCGGGCCAACCTCAACGTGGCGTTCCAGTACATCTCGTTCTGGCTCGGCGGACGAGGCGCCGCGGGAATCAACAACCTCATGGAGGATGCGGCGACCGCCGAGATCGCCCGATCCCAGGTGTGGCAGTGGATCCGGCACGGCGTCACGCTGGCCGACGGCCGGACCGTCACGCGCGACCTGGCCCGCCAGTTGCTCGACGAGGAGACCGCGCGAATCCGGGCCGAGGTAGGCGAGGAGACGTGGCGCAAAGGTCGGCCCGAGGACACCCGGGAGGTATTGGAGCGGGTGGCCTTCGCCGACGACCTGCCCGAATTTCTGACCCTGGTCGCCTACGACCGCCTCTGACCGGCTAGGTCGACGAGCGCACGTCGGTGCGCCTTGGCGGCACGATCCACCGCGTACGAAGACCAGTGGCAACCATTGCGATGTCGTTAAAGTCGCGATCATGGTGAACGAGCACGGCGTCGTGGGCTTGAGCCACCGACGCGATGATCAGGTCAGGGATTGGCTTGCGATGCTTGCCAGCCGCCAGCATGGTCTCTTGCAGGTCTACCGCGGCTGAAAGGGTGTCGTCGCTCGTCTCTAGCCAAACGCATTGTTGACGCAAATATGTCTTGAGCCGGCGGTGATCAGTGGCGTTCCGGGCCGAGTACAGGATCTCTAGCTCGACGATCGCGCAGGTAGCGAGCACTCCAGTGACGGCCATGGTCTCGAATGTCCGCCGCGCGTCCGGATCCCGCCCGGCGAGCTCGTGCGCTGACTTGTCAAGAAGGAACAGCACGGTTAGACGGTCAGGCCGCTCGCCACGCGCGTGCGCGGTCGTCCTGGTCCATTTCCAACTCAGCCAGCAGGTCGAGGTAAGCGCTAGTGCGGCGGCGGGCAGCAGCGAGGCGCAGCGCCTCATTCACCGTGGCCACCTTCGTCGTTGTGCCGAGCTCAGCAGCGGCGTCCGCCAACGCCTCGTCATCCAAGTCGATAACCGTACGCATCCGCAACGACCTCCGTGCGTGATATCAAGATAACTCGCGCAACGATATCACAGCCGATGGGTCGGTGCGGCCGTGCGCCAAGGGTCGAGACAGGGTCACGGCAGGTCGGTGGCACCTCGCTGTCGCAGCAATGGCAGTCTGCGTTTCGGTTCGGGCTGGATGTACAGTCAGGCGGCGCTCTCATCGAGTCCAGTGTGGACGGTGTAGGTCGGCCCTTTCACTTCGCCGCCCACGCGACGAGTTCACGGCAGAACGCCGGAAGGTCGGCCGGCTTCCGACTGCTGATCAACGTTCGATCGCCTTGGTCGACAACGACCTCCTCGTCGACCCACTCGGCACCCGCGTTGCGATAGTCGGTGGCCAGGCTCGGCCACGAGGTGATGCGGACGCCTCGCACGAGGTCCGCCTCGATCAGGATCCACCCGCCGTGGCAGACGACCGCGATCGGCCGGCCGGTCCGGCCAAAGCCCTTCACGAAGTCAACCGCGGGCTGCTGCCAACGCAGCAGATCGCCGTTCGCGACTCCACCCGGCAGGACGAGCGCGGCGAAGTCGTCCGGTCGGGCCTTCGCGGCGACCTCGTCGACTGGGAACGTGTCGGTGCGATCGAGGTGCCGGAACGCCTGGACGGTCCCGGGCTTTATCGAGATCAACTTGGGTGTCGCACCGGCTCCCGTGACCGCCTTCCAGGGCTCGGTCAGCTCAGCCTGTTCGATGCCCTCGTTCGAGACGAGGAAGGCGACTGTGTGTCCGGTCAGTGGCATGGTTATCTCCTCCTCGTTCATGGCACTACCCCGCTGGAGCCTCTGATAAGCCTCCGTTCGCGGCGGACCAATCGGTCACACACTGGGCCTCGCGGAAGTGCCCTCGATGTGATCGTGGGCGGGTCAGTCAGGCTAGGGACTCCAGGGGCCGGGATGAGCGAGGTCGGGCGGCAACGGCTCGCCGGGCGCGAACACCAGTGGTGCCGAGCCATCGGCCACAGCGGCGGCGGCATCCGCCAGGCCAAACCGGTCGCGGACCCGGCCCAGAAAGTCCATGTCATTGATCCTGGCCAGCCGAGCCCGGCGTGGTGCCGCATAGACGGAAACCCAGTCGCCGGGCTCGAGGATGCCACGAAGCTGACCGTCCACCGAGACGGCGACGCGGCCGGATCGTTCCAGCACCAACACGCCAACCCGCTGATCGTGGGCGTTCAGAATGAGGCTGCGGTTGAACGCCATATGTGGTGCGACGGGTGTGAAGACCAACGCGTCCACATGGGGCGACACGACGGGGCCTCCGGCGGCGAAACTGTAGGCGGTGGAGCCGGTCGACGACGAGACGATGATCGCATCGGCGGAGTAGTACGCGAACAGGCGCCCGGTGACGTAGACCGCGAGGCTCGCCTGACGGTTTCGCACCACCTTCTCCAACACGACGTCGTTGAGAGCGACCACGTTGAGCGCCACTCCCCAACCCACGTCGTCGGGACTCGTGGCGCGCGCCGCCGGTGGAGGGAGTACCGGACCACGTCCGGGGCTGAGGTAGGACTCCATGTCGGCGGGCACGGCCAGCGGCCGCGACGCCCTCATCGTCAGCGCCAGTCGTTCGTCGACGGTGGCCCGACCGGCATGCACTGCATCGAGCGCGTTGTCAAGCTCGCTCGCCCCGACCTCGGTCAGGAAACCCAACCGGCCGGTGTCGATGCCCAGGACCAAAGAACCGGTGGCCATCGCGACGCGTACCCCCCGAAGAAAGGTGCCGTCGCCGCCGACCGTGACGATCAGGTCGGGGTTGCCGGCCTGCGCCGCCTCGTCGGCGGCACTGCGACGAGCCTTGCCCGATGGGGAGTCCCATAAATCGACATCGACGCACGCGATGGCGCGGCGTTCGGCCCAATGCCGCACCTTGTCGGCCGCCGCAACCGCTGCCGGTCGGCCGCCGTGTACGACGAGCCCGATGCGACCGATCATCGCGACCTCGCTGACCCACGACCCTCGCGAGCCTGCAGATTAACCGACAACTCAGCCTCGATGCTCATCCTCACCCGCAGGTGCCGCCCAGAAGGAAGATGCGGTTGACCACGCGATCACCGGGTCGAACGCCGGGTCGTCGTCGAGCGTTGGGGCTGGGTGCGTTCGACCCAGTTCCGCGCGAAGCGCGGCGGGACCAACCCACGCGAGCTCGAACCACGAGCGAACCACCACGCTGCGGGCCCGCCAATCCGGGTCGAACTTCGCATTGAACCGGTACAGCGGACCTAGCTCGACCCACCGGTCCAGCAGATGAGCGAGCGCGGCCACCGTGCGGGCAGCGGCGCCGGTACCGGCGAACATTGTCCGGAAGCCGGCGAAGTTCAGCGAAACGTCGGCCACGTCGTTCGCGCGGCCGAATTCGACGACGTCCACGATGAGCCGCTCCACCACGCCATTGGGCGCGTCGCCGCGGCGAGGGGCGACGTCGAGCGTCAAGGTCCGTCCGGCGGCGCAGATCGCGAACCGGGCGAATCCCTGGGCCACACCCGCCTTGTCGTAGGCGATCGCGACCAGGCAGTCCGGGCGCGGCCGCAGCAGCCGGTCAAGATTCATCGAGAAGCCACGTTCGTGACGCCCGTCCAGCCAGTCCCGCACGACGGGTTCAAGATGAATAGCGTCCGCGGCGTACAACTGACCGATGTGGACAGTCACGCCCGCGTTATACGTACGCCGTACCGCCTGACGGACGTTGCGCATCGTTCGCGAACTCAGCGTAAACGAGGCGACGTCGAGGACCGCCTCGTCACCGATGACGACACGGCGGCGCATGCCCTGGACCCGCCACCGGTCCACCATCGGCATGCCGGCGCCGACAACCGCGGGACGCCATCCGTTGCGAGCACAGGTCTGCAGGAACGCCCCGATGGCCTCGTCCGCAGCGGTCGACGCGCCCACCGGGTCACCCCCGGCGAGCGCCACGCCGAAGACAACCCGATATCCGATCGCCGCCCGACCGTCCGGGCTGAATTCGTACGTCTTGTCGGCCCGGGTGGCGAACGGGGCGAGACTGTCCGCGCCCGGATCGGCGACGAGGGCCGCGACTCGGGCCCGCTCGGCGGGGGTCGACGGCGATGGCGCGGGCGCGGCGGCGAGGGCAACCGCGAGCGCCGCGAGCGCACATCCGGTCGCCAGAAGGCCCGGAGCTCCGGCGATCCCCTCCGCCAGGACGGACGGTCGAGCCGAGGCCGCCAGGTTGCCCGGGGCGACGATCACCAACCAGGCGGTATGGAGCACCGTCACGCCCAGCCCGACTGCCGCGATGCGGAGGGCGGCTCGCAGACGCCGGGGGTGTGAGATCGCGGGAAACTCATGCCGCACCAGCCGCAACGCGCCGACGGCGGCGACACCAACCACCCACCGGGCGGGCCGGTGGGCGAAGGCGGTTGTCGGTGCGGTACCCGCGAAGACCGGCGCGGCGAGCCCAACGAGCACGAGCACGCCGAGTAGCTGACGGGCCAACCGACGTCCGCCCGACAATCCCCGAGCCAGAAGCAACAGTGTGAATCCGAGCGCGAGGGCGGCCTGCGTGGTGATCCGGCCGTCGTGAGCGATACCGGCCAGACTCACCAACGGCTTGCCGGCCCACGCCGGCGCGAACGCGCTGACGAGCACGGCAACCGCGACCAATGCCGTGAGCGTGGCGAGCGCGCGAAGGAGGTTTGCCCGCACCCCCCTACGCTACGAATCCTCGGCGGCGATCGGGACAAAACCCATAGACTGCACGTGATGTCGACGGCGAGGCAGGTCTGTTCCGCATGTGCGGCCGTGGCAGGTGTGGCGTCGGCGGGCGCGTTGGTTGTGGTGGCCGCCGGTACTCCCGGGCTTCGGATCAGCGGTTCCGTGAGCCAGTTGGGGGCGACCGGACAACCGCTGGCCGACACCTATCAGGCCGCGGTCTTCGGCATAGTAGTCGCGGTCGGCCTTCTCGCGGTTGTGATCGCACCCGTCAGCCGGGCGGCCGCCGTGGCACTGGCGGGGACGACCGCACTGGGCGCGATGTCTGCCTCGGTGCCCTGTACGCCCGGATGTCCACTCCCACCTACGCCGACCGCCACGTCCGCGGACATCGTTCACGTGAGCGCGAGCGTCGCCGCCTTCATCTTCGTGGCGTGCACGATGCTGCTCCTCGCGCGGTCCGGCACGGACCGGCTCGCTCGGCTATGTCGGTCGTGCGTCGTTCTCGTGGTGGCGCTCGGCACGCCGGTCGGCGTGGCCCTCGTCGTGTCGGGCGAGGGTCTGCTCAACGGCGTACTGGAACGAGCGATGATGGCGGTCGCCCTCGCGTGGCTGGTTGGTGTCGCCGTCCTCGCGGCGCGCCTGACCCCGACCGAACTGAGCAGGAACTGACGTCGGTCTTCACACTGTCCACATTGGCGTGTGACGGTGTTGCCTTATGATCGGCAACCGGGCGCGGCAGTGTCGCAGACTCAACATCAGGCGTGAACGACGGCGCCGCCGACGGCAGCCCACTCTGTTATCTGCGCCCGCACGGAGCGAAGCGCGTAGTGCGCACGAGACTTCACCGTGCCCTCGGGGATGCCAAGCTCCCCGGCGGCTTCGGGGCCCCGACTTGTCCCGGAGATACAAGGCGACGAGGACCGACCGGTGGTCGGGGTGCAGCTTGGCGAGCGCCGCGTCGACCTCGTGTTCGTCCAGGAGCGCATCGATCGGATCGGAGTGCTCTGCGAATCTGGAGACGTCGGCACCTCCGACCTCAGACGGTCGGCTGTTGCGCACCCGGGCGGCGTCGATGGCGACCCGGTAAGCGACCGTAAAGAGCCAAGAACGAATCTTTGGTGAGGCCAGATCGAGCCGGCTCAAGATTCTCGGACGCTAGACTCAACCCGGAAACTCCGGTCCGTTCCTGCGGTCCCTTGTAGAGCGTGATCATGGTCCGTGGCCCCCTATCTCGCATGAGGACAGAACCTGAGCCGAACCGGGTCGGGAAACATCGGCCACCGTGCTGACTTTTTTACGGCAGCGTTGCGCCACGGACGCAGGAGACAGAAACATACGTGAGTTGACGGATGTCTCATCGGCTGCGGGAGGTCGGGCTCGATACTCCACAACGGATTGAGCCGGAACGACTACTCCGAGTCACCTCGGAGAGGGACTATTCACTGTCCACAGTGGTCCGACGCGGCGACCTCAGACCGCCCGGAGGGCGACGATGGCGATGTCATCGTGCGGCGGCCCGGGAGCGAACGAAACGACCGCGGACCGCAGATGGGAGGCGAGCACCGACGCAGGTGCGCCCACCATGGCCGACATCTCGGCGCGTAGCCGCCGATGGCCGAACAGGCTCCGCCCTCGGCGGCGCTCGGTGACGCCGTCGGTGTAGAAGAGCAGGGCGTCCCCTCGTCGCAGGCGGATCGAGGCCCGGGGAGACGTGATCGTGGTCATGAGGCCGAGGGCCGTGCCGCTAATTCCGACGAGGCTCGTGCTGCCGTCGGCCCGCAACAGGACGGGCTGCTCATGCCCGGCCAGGTGCAGTCCCACGTCGAAGACATCGGGCTGCGGCCGGGCAAGGTAGGCGAGGGCGAGCGTGCAGAAGTATCCACCTCCGCGCTCGACCAGCGTCGAGTTGAGGCGGCTCAGCGTGTGCGTCGGGTCATACGGCTCGAGGGCCAGGGCGTGCAGCACGTCCCGTACCAACCCGGTCACCGTGGCGGCCCCGACGCCCTTCCCCGAAACGTCCCCGACCACCAGCATCCAGCCGTGGTTGGGCAACTCCACCACGTCGTAGAAGTCCCCGCCGACGTCGAGCTCACCACCGGCCGGGAAGTACTGCGCGGCGACCTCCAAGCCATCGATGGCCGGCAGCGCGGGTGGCAACAGCGGTTGTCGCAATGCGGTCGCGATGCGGGTGCTTGTCGCATGGGTACGGGCGTTGTCGATCGCGACGGCGGCCCGCCGACCGAGGTCCTCGACGACCGCGAGCTCATCGGCCGTGTGCGCCCGCCCGAGTGGCCGGCCGACGGTCAGGGTGCCGATGCGCTCGCCGCGGACGACCAGTGGATAGCTCATCGCGTCGGCCGGTGATCCGAGCGGAGCGAAGATGTCGACGGTCATCACGCGCTGCAGACGTGGGATCGCGGCCTCCAGCCATGTGCCGAGTTGGCCGAGCTGTGCCTCGTCCGCGTGCGTCATGGCGGCCAGACCAAGCTCGCCGTACTCGTTGGCGAGATGGACCGCGCCCCACCGACCGAACTCGCCGACACGATCAACTCACTCACTGACACGCTGCGAGTCTTCGCTGAGCAGGTGATCACGGTCGCCCGGGCGGTGGGCACCGAGGGGAAGCTCGGCGGTCAGGCCTCCGTGCCGGGCGTCGCCGGGACGTGGAAGGACCTGACCGACGCCGTCAATGTCATGGCCGAGAACCTCACCGGTCAGGTGCGCAACATCGCCCAGGTGGCGACCGCGGTGGCCCGGGGCGATCTCTCGCAGAAGATCACGGTCGCCGCGCAGGGCGAGATCCTGGAGCTCAAGGACACCGTCAACACGATGGTGGACCAGCTCTCCTCGTTCGCCGACGAGGTAACCCGGGTCGCCCGCGAGGTCGGCACGGAGGGCACGCCTCGGCGGGCAGGCCCAGGTCAAGGGCGTCTCCGGTACGTGGCGTGACCTCACTGAAAACGTGAACCACCGCCTCGAACCTGACCGGCCAGGTCCGCAACATCGCCCAGATCACGACCGCCGTGGCTCGCGGTGACCTCTCGCAGAAGATCACGGTCGATGCCCGCGGCGAGATCCTCGAACTCAAGAACACCGTCAACACGATGGTCGACCAGCTCTCCTCGTTCGCCGACGAGGTCACCCGGGTCGCCCGCGAGGTGGGCACCGAAGGCAAACTCGGCGGGCAGGCCCAGGTCAAGGGCGTCTCCGGTACGTGGCGCGACCTCACCGACAACGTGAACTTCATGGCGTCCAACCTCACCGGCCAGGTCCGCAACATTGCCCAGGTCGCTACCGCTGTGGCCCGGGGCGACCTGTCCCAGAAGATCACGGTCGATGCTCACGGCGAGATCCTCGAACTCAAGAACACCGTCAACACGATGGTCGACCAGCTCTCCTCGTTCGCCGACGAGGTCACCCGGGTCGCCCGCGAGGTGGGCACCGAAGGCAAGCTCGGCGGGCAGGCCCAGGTCAAGGGCGTCTCCGGGACGTGGCGGGATCTGACCGAGCACGTCAACCAACTCGCGTCGACACTGACGACCCAGCTGCGGGCGATCGCCGAGGTATCGACCTCCGTCACCCGGGGCGACCTGACTCAACGCATCACGGTGAAGGCGCAAGGCGAGATCGCTGAGCTGAAGGACAACATCAACCAAATGATCGTCACGCTGCGGGAGACGACCCGGACCAACTCCGAACAGGGTTGGCTCGACTCCAACCTGGCCCGCATCGGCGGCCTGATGCAGGGCTTACGCAACGTCGACGACGTATGCCGGATGATCATGTCGGAAGTAACGCCGCTGGTCGACGCCCAACTCGGTGCGTTCTTCCTAACCGACGACGGAACCGGCCAGCTACGTCTCGCCGCGAGCTACGGCTATTTACCCGACGGTGAGGTGTCGTTCTCACTCGGCGAGGGCCTCGTCGGGCAGGCGGCCGCGGACGGACAGCGCATCCGCGTGCGTCCCGACACGCGAAGCCACCTCGTTATCCGTACCGGGCTCGTCGATGCCCGACCGATGGACCTCGTCGTGTACCCGGTTCTGTTCGAGGGCGAGGCGCTCGGCGTCATCGAGTTCGCGTCGATGGTGACCCTGCCCGGACTTCATCTGGCCTTCCTGGACCGGTTGGTGGACCGGATCGGCGTCGCGGTCCGCACGATCCAGGCCAACCGCCGAACCGAGGAGCTGCTGACCCAGTCCCAGCGACTGGCCCGCGAGTTGCAGGAACAGTCGGCCGAGTTGCAGCGCACCAACGCCGAGCTCGAAGAGAAGGCGGCGCTGCTCTCCCAGCAGAAGGGAAACATCGAGACCCAGAACCGGGAGATCGAGTTGGCTCGGGCTGGTCTTGAGGAGAAGGCGCAACAGCTCGCGCAGGCGTCGCAGTACAAGTCGGAGTTCCTCGCGAACATCAGCCACGAACTGCGTACCCCGCTCAACTCTATGCTCGTGCTGTCCCGCCTGCTGAGCGAGGACCGCGAGCAGAACCTGACCGAGCGGCAGGTCGAGTTCGCGCGGACCATCCACAGTGCTGGGTCTGACCTGTTGGTCCTGATCGACGACATCCTCGACCTCACCAAAATCGAGGCCGGCAAGATGGATGTGGAGCCGAGCGATGTGTCCTTCGCCGATCTTCAGGCCTACGTGGAGCAGGCGTTCCGCGTGCAGGCTGAGGACAAAGGACTTCATCTGACGGTGTCACTGGATCCCCGGCTGACCGGCACGATCACGACCGACGCTCAGCGCCTCCAGCAGATCCTGCGCAACCTACTCTCGAACGCGGTCAAGTTCACCGCGGCGGGCATGGTCACCATGTCGGTGGCCCCGACCGAACCCGGATCAGCCCAAGGCATCGACGTCGGTGAGAAGGGCGTGGCATTCACCGTCACCGATACGGGCGTCGGCATTCCCGCCGAGAAGCTGTCCCTGATCTTCGAGGCATTCCAACAGGCCGACGGGACAACCAGCCGGCGCTATGGTGGCACGGGATTGGGTCTTTCGATCAGCCGCCAGTTGGCCCGCCTGCTCGGCGGCGCCATCTCAGTGGAGTCCACAGTGGGCACGGGTTCGGTGTTCACACTTGTCCTACCAGACCTGTCGGACCGGCCGATCGCGATGCCGAAGGCACCATCGCCGACTTACGTCCCGGCACCGTTGACGAGCCGATCCCGGGTCGGGTCGAGGCCCCGGGGCGCGCCCCCGGCCGGCGATCTCCGTGGCGCGACGGTGCTGGTCATCGACGACGACGTCCGCAACGTCTTCGCGCTCACGAGCGCCCTTGAGATGCACGGAATGACCGTGCTGTACGCCGACAACGGCGCAGACGGGGTACGACTGCTCACGGAAAGCTCGAGCGTCGACATCGTCCTCATGGATGCGATGATGCCCGGGATTGACGGTAACGAGACCACGCGGGAAATCCGGAGAAATCCGCGATTCGCGGCGCTGCCCATTGTGTTTGTCACGGCGAAGGCGATGCCTGGTGACCGCGAGTCGAGCCTGGCCGCCGGTGCCTCTGACTACATCACGAAGCCGGTCGACTTGGACGACCTCCTGTCCTTGATGGCCGGATGGGTCGCCGGTGACCCCGCAGCCTCCCGAGACGAGGCCGGTACACCGTGAACGAGCCGGCCGACAACAGCCTGCCGCGCGTCCTCATCGTCGACGACCGGCACGACAACCTGCTCGCGCTCGAGGCGATCCTGCAGGGAATGCCGGTGCAGACCATCGGTGTGGACTCCGGCGAGGCGGCGCTCAAACAGTTGCTGCTCAACGATTTCGCGCTCATATTGCTTGACGCGCAGATGCCCGAGATGGACGGCTTCGAGACGGCTCAACGCATCCGGCAACGGGAACGCACGAGAGGAATCCCGATCGTCTTTCTCACCGCCGTGGACTATGACGCCCACCTGGCGTTGCGCGGCTATGCGGCCGGCGCGGTGGACTATCTGACCAAACCGATCGATCCCTGGGTGTTGCGGGCCAAGGTTTCGGTATTGGTCGACCTTTGGGACAAGAACCGACGGGTCCGGTCGCAAGCCGCGTTGACCGCGTCCTACGAGCGCCGAATGGCCCAGGCGGCGAGGCGCGTCGACGAGGCTCTCGCGCTGCTACGACGGCAAAGTCGCGACGGTGTCGCGGACCGGGAGCAGACGGAACGTACGTTGAAGGAGCTGCTCGAGCAGGTCGCCGACTACCTCCAGTAGAGCACCGCCTTCGGTTGGCTTGCTCAGGCGTCGGTGATCGTGAGACCGGCCCGGACCCCGGTGACGTCGAGCATCCTGTTCAGGAACGGGCCGGGATTGCGCAACACCAGACTGGTCTGCTGCTTGCGGGCGGCCCGGCTCAACACAACGAGCGTGCCCAGACCCAGCGAGTCGCAGAAGGTCAACTCGGTCAGGTCGAGAACGATGCGACTCGGGTTCTCTCGGAGCTGAGCCTCGACAACGTCCCTGAGGCGGTCGGTCGTCGACATGTCGAGTTCCCCGCTGACATGCACGACAGTGTCGTCGCCGGCAGGCACCACAGAGAGTTTCAGCTCGGCTCGATCCACTGCGTCAGCCTATAGCGCCCGCGGGTGCGGGGCAGCAGGCACGAGAACCGGTGATGGGACACAATATGTCGATTCCGGATTGACTGTTACCGTCCGGCGTGTGGTGGTCCGCGTCAACCTGGCCGGCCAGTTGTGTCTGACGGCAGGAGATCGGCGAATGAACGTCGCGCGCCTGGGCCGTCACGACCGTCTGGTGCTGGCCTACCTGACTCTCGAGCGATCGCGCTAGGTATCGCGGGCAGAGCTGGCCGAGCTGGTCTGGGAGGCGCGCGTCCCGCCCAGCTGGAAGACCGCTCTGCGGGGCGTCATCAGTCGCGTCGGAGTGCCCTGGCCACGGCGGACCTGCCGGCCGAGACGCTGCGGACCGGTCCGGGCTGTTACGAGTTGTCGTTGCCGTGCGGCACCGTCGTCGACGTGGAAACGGCTGATCGAGCTCTCACCGCGGCACTCGACCTCCTGGTTGAGAGGAAGGCACACCGAGCCCGGTCGGCCGCGGAGTCGGCACTCGCGTCGAGGTCTACGACGACGACGACGCCGACGCGTACCAGGCCAAGCGAGGAGAGCTCGCCGCGCGTGCGGTCTTCGGGGCGACCGCCCATGGGGCGACGCTCGGCCGTTGCAGCCCGCGTGCGGCCGCACAGCTCGCCGAAGCGCTGCAGGCAATCCAACCGCGCGACCCTTTCCGGCCGCGGCTGTTGGCGAGGCTCGGCGCGGAACTGGCTGGGGCAGCGGATCCCCGAGCCGAGCAGCTATGTCACGAGGCGCTCGACCTCGCGGGCGACTTCGATGACCTGTCCACTGTGGCGTATGTGCTCAACTGCCAGAACTGCGTCAACCTCGCGGCCACCACCGACCAGGCGGGGCTCGAACGCGCCAACCGGATGGTAGCGGTCGCCGACGAGGTCGGCGATCAGCACATGCAGCTCGAAGGCCGGCTGTGGCGGTGCACGTATCTGCTTCGGGCAGGCCGGCTCGATGCGGCGGAACGGGAAACCACGGCCCTCGAGGAGCTCGCCGTCGCGCTGCGCCAGCTGTTCTACCTCCGGCTGCCGTTACGCCTACGAGCGAGCCTCGGCCTGGTAAACGGACGGTTCGACGAGTCGGCGGGGCTGGCCGCGCAGGCGTACACCATCGAACGGCGGGTACATCCCGACGACGCGGAGGTGCATTCGCTGTTGCACGCAGCCGCGCTTGGTTATGCCAGTGGGTTATGCCAGTGGGGAGTGGCCTGACGTGGACCGCCGGCTGGTCGAGCTGCGGGACGCCCACGGTCCTCATTGGACAGCCATTCGATCGGCGTATCTCGCGGCCCGCGGTCGGCTCGCTAGCGCCCGACGACTGCTGCGACCACTGCTGGCCGACGGCGCCGCGGCACTGGGCGACGGATCGCTCGCGGCGTTCTCGGCCGCTTTCATCGTCCGCGCCTGCGACCCGAACGGGCGCCTGCGTTCGCACGTCGACGCTGACACGGTCCTGCTTCCTTGGCGTGGCACCCACCTTGTCGCTGGATCCGCGCGGCCTCCCTGGGGATCGTCGAGGTAAAGTCTGTTTGACATCGTGTCAGCTATGTTTTACATTGCCAATGTAAGCAATGTTTGACACGGAAGGACTGCCGCGATGAATCCCCACACACCCCCGGAAGACCGCGTCGCCATGACGTTTGGAGAGCGGAACACCTGGGTGTCCGCTTTCGTCCTGCCCGCGACGTCGCTTGCCTACTTCGCCGTCGTCCTGCCCCGGCTGGGAGATCAGCCTGCGTCGGAGGTTTCCTGGGTGGCCCCGATGCTGTGGGCGATCGGCGCGGCGATCGTCGGCACCATCGTGGGAACGATCGTCGTCTCCATCGGAGCGGGTATCGCTAATCGAGGCGTGCTGGAGTCCAAAGAGGACGTTCGAGACAAGCAGATCAGCCGTTACGGCGACCGCATCGCCCAGGCGGTCACCGGCTTCGGCGCGGCCGCCGTGCTCGTGCTCGTGATGTTCGAGGTGGACTACTTCTGGATCGGCAACGCGCTGTTCCTGCTCGGGACCATCGGTGCGACGTGGGGCGCGATCGCGAAGATCCGGGCCTACCGCGGAGCGTTCCATGGTTAGGCCGACAAAGGTGACCAACCAGGTGCGTGCCTTGCGATTCGCCCACGGCGAGATGACCCAGGCCGAGCTGGCCGAGCGCATCGGGGTCACTCGACAGACCGTCATCGCCATCGAACAGGGGCGCTACTCACCATCGCTTGAGATGGCCTTCCAGATCGCTCGAGTCTTCAGCGTGCCGCTTGACGACGCGTTTCAGTACCCCGAGGACTAGTCACCCCGGGCTTGGATTCCCGCGCTACCGGACCGGCCTACCACCGGTCACGAGCGCTGTCTTCATAGAGTCGTCGGGTTCCTTGGCCGCCGGAACATCGCGCGGGAGCTCGGGAGCCGGCGGAGTCGACGCCTCGGCCACTGGCTCGGCCGGCGAGGTATGGGACACGGTATGGGAGTCGAGGAACCTCAGCAGCTCGACCGGGAACGGTAGAACCAGCGTCGAGTTCTTCTCGGCCGCGACCTCCACAACGGTCTGCAATAGCCGAAGCTGCAGTGCCGTCGGCGTATGGGACATCGTCGCCGCGGCCTGGGAAAGCTTTTCAGAGGCCTGCAGTTCCCCGTCTGCGGTGATGATGCGCGCCCGGCGCTCCCGCTCCGCCTCGGCCTGCCGGGACATTGATCGCTTCATCGCATCCGGCAGCGCGACGTCTTTTATCTCGACCCGGTCGATATGGATGCCCCATTCGAGGGCCGGACTGTCGATCATGATTTCCAGGCCCTCGTTGAGTCGCTCCCTATTGGACAGTAGGTCGTCCAGTTCGCTCTTGCCGATCATCGAACGCAGGGACGTCTGCGCGACCTGCCCGACGGCAAACCGGTAGTCCTGAACGTTCACGATCGCCTGGACCGGATCCGCGACGTTGAAGTACACGACCGCATCGACCTTGACCGTGACGTTGTCACGAGTGATGCCATCTTGGGCCGGAACCGGCATCGTGACGATCTGCATGTTCACTTTTCGGAAGCGGTCAACGAAGGGCACGATCATGTTCAGACCCGGGCCCCGTATGCCCGGCAGGACTCGACCGAACCGGAAGACCAGAGCCCGCTCGAACTGCTTGACGACTCGTGTGCTCAAGCCGAACCACACAGCCACGAGACCCAGTCCCGCGAGCACCAAACCGATGATGTCCATGACAACCTCCCCCGTCCCCTCGGGTGGTCGCCTCCTACCTCGGATCCTAGCGCGGTACCGGCCTGGCCACATGTCTCAGTCGAGCAACTCGGATCTCAGTCGAGCAACTCCGAGAGGTCTCGCACCACTATGGACGCTCCGTGCGCCGAGAGATCGTCGGCGTGGCCAACTCGGTCAACGCCAACGATGAACCCAAAGCCGCCGTCGTGCCCGGCCTGCACCCCGGCGGTCGAGTCCTCGAAGACCGCGGCCCGGTTCGGCGATACGCCCAATCGACGCGCGGCGGCGAGAAAGGTATCCGGATACGGCTTTCCCCGCAGAGCCTCCTGCGCGGCCACCAGCCCGTCGACGCGCACCTCCATGAGCTGCTCGATGCCCGCCGCCGCGAGCACCTCTCGGCAATTCGCGCTGGCCGACACGACCGCACGGCGGAGCCCGGCCGCCGCGGCGGCCCGGAGATAGGCGACCGAGCCGTCGTAGACCTCAACGCCGTCTTCCCGCAGGCGTCGCAGGAGGTTCTCATTCTTCCGGTTGCCCAGCCCATACACGGTCAAGGCCGTCGGTGCATCGTCGGGCCTGCCGTCTGGCAACTCGATGCCGCGTGAGGCGAGAAAGGTTCGCACGCCGTCCGCCCGGGGACGGCCGTCCACGAAGGAGTTGTAGTCGTGTACGGGGTCGAACGGCACGTACGGCTGACCGGTCCGATCGCTCTGCGTACGTAAGAAGCCGTCGAAGACTTCCGTCCACGCGGCATTGTGAACCCTGGCCGTCTGGGTGAGCACCCCGTCGAGGTCGAACAGGCACGCGAGGATCTCATCGGGCAGGCCGAGCATGTCGTGAATGTAGCTCGCCCGCAGCACGAGATTTTCCGAACCGCCTCCGGGGTCCGAGTCGAGCGTGGCAGTGTCAATGCGTACAGACCTCCGTCTGGAAGGACGACAGATGACGACCAGGGGACGGCAATCGCGCGCGTCGTCCGCCGAATCGGCCCATGTACGGGAGCGATACCAGCACCTGTTCGAGGGCGATGGCGGGCGCAGCCAGCCGATGCTGCACGAGTTGGGCATCGAAATCCAGGAGTTCGCCACCATGCGCCTCCTGCCGATCGCCCTCAGCTACGAGGCGCGAGTGCGCTCCTGCGAGGAGCTCAACCGGATCCTCGCGGACACCCAGATCCTCTACAGCCTCTACAAGAAGCATCACTGGCTCATGCGCGGGCTCACGTTCTATCAACTACACCTGTTGCTGGACAAGCACGCCGCCGAGCAACTGGAGCTGGTTGACCTGTTGGCCGAACGCGTGCAGACGCTGGGCGGAGTAGCCGTCGGCGATCCGCGGCACGTCGCGGAGATCACTACCGTGCCGCGTCCGCCAAACGGAGCCGAAGAAGTTCTCGCGATGCTGTCCCGGTTGCTTGAGGCCCACGAGATCGTCATCGCCAAGGTGCGGGACGCGATCGAAGGAACCGCGAGCCGCGGCGATGCCGGAACGAACGACATCCTCACCAGCGACGTGCTCCGCACCAACGAGCTGCAGGTGTGGTTCATCGCGGAGCACCTGGTCGAGCAACCCTGACACTTGGAGTCGACTGCGGAGGGGTCTCATGACGAATACCGGCCTTCGGCCCTCTGACGGAACCGTCACCGTGGCCACGTACGAGGACTACCTCAACGCTCAACGCGCGGTGGACTTCCTGTCTGACAACGGATTTCCGGTGCAATACGTCACGATCGTCGGCGAGGGTGTTCGCATCGTCGAGCACGTGCTGGGGCGCTGGACCGTGGCCAAGGCCGCCGGCGCCGGCGCGTTGACCGGCGCCTGGTTCGGCCTGCTGTTCGGCCTGTTGCTCGGCATCTTCGCCGATACCGGGTGGCTCGTGGTCCTGCTCGTGGCGACGGCGATCGGGGCCGTGTGGGGGGCCGTGTTCGGGGCGATCGCGCACGCGGCGACCGGCGGACGGCGTGACTTCCGATCCGTACAGTCACTCGTCGCCGAGCGCTATGGCGTCCGGGTCACGGCCGAGCAGGCCGATGCGGCGCGCCGTCTGCTGGCGCAGCTTACCCCCGCGTAGCGGCCGTCATCGACCTCGTTGTGATGACCCGTTTGAACCCGCCGGCCGAAGGTATTGGAGGAACCAGCCGCGGGCGAGTCCGGCCACCTGCTCCAGGGCGCCGGCTTCCTCGAACAGGTGCGTCGCTTCGGGAATGACGTCCAAGCGTTTCTGGCCCGGAAGCAGCTCGGCGGCGGCGCGGTTGAGCTCGAGAACCGTCGAGTCAAGCCCGCCCACGATGAGCTGCGTCGGTTGATGGACCAGGCGAAGGAAGTCATTGGCGAGGTCGGGCCGGCCGCCTCGACAGACAACCGCCGCTACGGAGAGCGGCCGCTTCGCGGCGGTAATCAACGCGGCCGCCGCACCGGTGCTGGCTCCGAACAGCCCGACACCGAGACCCGCGGTGGCGTCATGTTCGAGAAACCAATCGGTCACGGCAATCACCCGTACCGAGAGTCTGCCAATGTCGAAGCGGTACTGGCCGGTCGCCGCGTCGGCCCGCTCCTCCTCGGGTGTGAGCAGGTCGGCCAGCGCCGTGGCGAGTCCGGCGTCCTGAAGCTCACGCGCAACGTAGCGATTGCGAGGGCTGTGTCGGCCGCTTCCACTGCCGTGTGCGAACACGACCACCCCGGTCGCGCCGTCCGGCACCACCAGATCCGCCTCGAGCATCGCGCCGGCGGCGGGTATCTTCACGCTCTGCTGGACTTGACTCATGTGTCGTCACCCCGGCGGTTGTGAAACGAGTGAGGCGACTGTGACGGGCGTGTTCCGTGTGGACAATCCGCACTCCCGTCGGTCACAGATAAGCCTAACCGTCGTCCACTGCGCGCCGTGCTTCGATATTCGCGATGTCCGGCCGGATGGTTCGCTACGTCGGGGTGGGGATCGCTCATCCGGGGAACATGAACTCGGTCCGTTCAATGTCGACGTCCGTTCATTGTCGACGTGTCACCTCACCCTCGCCGGGCGAGGCGGGTCAGGTGCGCCCCGCTGACGAGGCCTGGTTAGGAAGCCTTCACGGCCTCGGGGGTTAATCGCATGGCTAGGGCAGTGGGAATCGACCTCGGCACAACGAACTCGGTGATCGCCGCCATGGAGAGTGGACAGGCGAACGTCATTCCAAACGCCGAAGGATCGCGGACGACACCGTCGGTCGTCGCATTCACCGACAGTGGGGAACGCCTCGTAGGTCAGCTAGCCCGAAGGCAGGCGATCCTGAACCCCAAGGCAACGATCTACTCCGCGAAACGGTTCGTCGGTCGCCGGTACGACGAGGTCTCCGAGGAGGCGAAGGCGGTCGCCTTCGACGTCGTGCCCGGCCCTGACGGCGTGGTCCGCTTCGATATCAAGGGCGAGCTCTACTCGCCGGAGGAGATCAGCGCGCAGATCCTGCGCAAGCTTGCCGATGACGCGGGGAAGTTCCTAGGCGAGAGGGTCACCCAGGCCGTCATCACGGTGCCGGCCTACTTCAACGACGCCCAGCGCACCGCGACGAAGGACGCCGGCCGGATCGCCGGCCTCGACGTCCTCCGCATCATCAACGAACCGACGGCCGCCGCGCTCGCGTACGGACTCGACAAGAAGGGTCATGAGACGGTTCTCGTATTCGACCTGGGTGGCGGCACGTTCGACGTGAGCATCCTCGACGTGGGCGACGGAGTCGTCGAGGTCCGGGCTACCGCCGGCGACACGCACCTCGGCGGCGACGACTTCGACCGGCGGCTCGTGGACCACCTGGCCGAAGAGTTCAAGCGGGACCAGGGCATCGATCTGCGCAACGACCCGCAGGCTCTGCAGCGGTTGTTCGAGGCGGCGGAGAAGGCGAAGGTCGAGTTGAGCTCGGTGACCCAGACCCAGGTCAGCCTTCCCTTCGTCACCGCAGACGCGTCGGGCCCGAAACACTTGACCTCGACCATCACCCGGTCCACCTTCGAGCAGATCACCAGCGACCTCGTGGAGCGGTGCCTGGAGCCGGTCGAGCGGGCGATGTCGGACGCGAAGGTCTCCGCGAACGACCTCGACGAGGTCATCCTGGTCGGCGGTTCGACCCGGATTCCAGCCGTGCAGACGTTGGTACGACGAATGACCGGCGGCAAGGACCCGAACATGACTGTCAACCCGGACGAGGTTGTCGCGCTGGGCGCGGCGATCCAGGCGGCGGTGCTGACCGGGGAGGGCCCTGACGTACTACTGCTCGACGTCACTCCGCTCTCGCTCGGGCTGGAGACGCTGGGCGCCGTCATGACGAAGGTGGTTGAGCGGAACACCACGATCCCGGTCCGGCGCACCGAGGTCTTCTCGACGGCGGAAGACAACCAGCCGGCGGTCGACATCGTGGTGCTGCAAGGCGAACGCGAACGGGCCGCCGACAACCGGGTGCTGGGCCGCTTCCGGCTGGAGAACATCCGGCCGGCGCCGCGTGGCCAGACCCAGATCGAGGTGACCTTCGACATCGACGCCAACGGCATCCTCAACGTCTCCGCCCGGGACAAGGACACCGGCGCGCAACAGGCGATCACGATCACCGAGAGCAGCAACCTCGACCGGTCCGAAGTGGAGCGGATGGTGGCCGAGGCGGAACGAAACCGTGATGCGGACCTGCGAACGCGCGAGCTGATCGACGGGCGCAACGAGCTGGACTCCCTCGCCTACCGGGTCGAGCGGCGCCTGAGCGAGCTGGGTGAGGCGGCACCGGCCCATGAGCGGGCGCGCGCCGAGGTACTGATCACGGATGCCCGCCAGGCAATCAAGGAGGAGGCACCGCTGGACCGCGTCCGCTCGTTGACCAGCGAGCTGCAGGACATGTATCAGGCCCTGATGGCCCGTACGGCCGGGCCGACCGGCGGGCCGGGCGCAGAATCGCAAGGACAGGGCCCCGCAAGGACAGGGCCCGCCCGGCGGCGACGACGTCATCGACGCCGACTTCACTCCTAGCTGAGGCCACAATGGCACGGCCCGACGCAGATCCAGACCTCACGGCCCAGCGGGCGGACGCACGGCCTGAGCCGAGTGACATCGAGCCGGCGGACGCCGAGGCCGGACGGGTGTCCGATCTGGAGGATCGTCTGCTTCGAGCGCGCGCCGATATGGACAACGCGCGCAAGCGCTGCGAGCGCCAGATCGCTGACTCACGCAACGATGAGCGGGCCCGGGTCGCCGCCGCCTGGCTGCCCATTGTGGACAATCTCGAGCGCGCGCTGGCCCATGCGGACGCGGACCAAGGTGCCGTGATCGAGGGCATTCGGGCCGTACGTGACCAGGCCGTCGCGGTCCTGGGTTCGCTCGGGTTCGCCCGGTACGACGAGACGAACGTACCGTTCGATCCGCAACGACACGAGGCGGTGAGCGTCACGCCCCACAGCGAAGCGCCGGCGGGAACGGTGGTGCAGGTGCTTCATCCCGGCTACGGAGAGGGCGTCCGGCAGCTCCGACCCGCCGCGGTCGTTGTCGCCAGCGAGCCGGAGTGATGTCGATGGCCCGCGACTACTACGAGGTTCTTGGCGTATCGCGCAGCGCGAGCGCCGATGAGATCCAGCAGGCGTACCGCAAGCTCGCCCGACGCCACCACCCCGATGTGAACAAGAACCCCGGCGCCGAGGAACAGTTCAAACAGGTCAACGAGGCGTACCAGGTGCTCAAGGATCCGCAGACCCGTCGCAAGTACGACCGCTTCGGTCCCGACTTCCGCCAGATTCCCGAAGGCTACGAGGAGGCGATGCGCACGGGCCGGGGACCCAGTAGTCGAGGCTCTGGCGCGTCCGGTACGCGACGGGGTGGGTCGCCGTTCGGCGGTGAGTGGGAGTACACCGAATCCGGCATCGACATCGAAGACCTACTCGGTGGACTCTTCGGCGCTCGCGGCCCCGGTGGCCCGATACCCGGCGCCGACCAGGAGGCGGAGCTGACCCTCACCGTCGAGGAGGCCTACCGCGGTGGACGTCGCTCGATCACGCTCGCCGGACCGAGCCAGCCCCTCACATTCGAGGTGAACATCCCGCCCGGCGTCACCGACGGGCAGCGCATCCGCCTGGCCGGTCAAGGTGGACGCGGCCGGGGCGATGCGGCGGCCGGCGACCTCTATCTCGTGGTACGGCTTGCTCCGCATGCCCGCTATCGGGTGTCGGGGCGCGACATCTCCGTGGAGTTGCCGCTCGCGCCGTGGGAGGCGGCGTTGGGGGCGACGGTCTCCACCGAGACGCCAAGTGGCGAGGGCAAGGTGCGAGTCCCGCCGGGATCGTCGACCGGCCGCCGGTTGCGGCTGCGGGGACAAGGGCTGCCGAATCCCGCCGGCACGCCAGGCGACCTGTACGCCGAGGTGAAGGTGACGGTTCCGCCACGGCTCACCGAACGGGAACGGGAACTCTTCGAGGAGCTGGCGAAAGTGTCCACATTCGACGCGAGGAGGCCCGGCCAATGACGTATCCGATCGCCCGGCCCGCCCGAATGAGCCTCGACCGGTTCGCCCAACAGACCGGTCTGCATCCGGAACTCGTACGGCGTTTCGTGACGCTCGGGTTGGTCGACGCGTACCGGGACGCGGACGGAAGACTCTGGTTTCGGCCGTCGGCACTCGTGACGGTTGCCCGCGTTCAGCGGCTGCGGGCGGGGCTCTCCTTGAACTACGCGGCGATCGGACTGGTCCTGGACCTGCTCGATTCGCATCGACGAGCTTGAGACTTCGGCACGAGGTACCGGGAGTACGCCATGGACATGAATCGGCTGACGCAGAAGTCTCAGGAAGCGCTTCATGACGCCCAGACCAAGGCGCTGCGGTTCGGACACACCGAGGTCGACGGCGAACACCTTCTGCTCGCTCTGCTCGACCAACCCGAAGGACTCGTCCCACGTCTCATCGCCGCGACGGACGCGGATCCCGAGGCACTGCGTCGAGACGTCGAGGGTGAGCTCTCCCGCCGGCCCAGGACGTCAGGCCCCGGCGCCGCGCCGGGTCAGGTATTCGTGACCCAACGCCTGTCGCGGGTACTCGACGCCGCGCAGCGAGAGGCGGGTCGGCTCAAGGACGAGTACGTATCGGTCGAGCATCTCCTGCTCGCACTGGCCGAGGAGGGTTCGTCCACCGCGGCCGGACGCGAACTCAAGGCGAATGGCATCACCCGGGAAGCGTTCCTTTCGTCGCTGACTCGGGTGCGGAGCAACCAAAGGGTCACGTCGGCGACGCCCGAGGTCGCCTACGAGGCGCTGGCCAAGTACGGACGTGACCTTGTCGCCGAGGCACGCTCGGGCAAGCTCGACCCCGTCATCGGCCGCGACGCCGAGATCAGGCGCGTCATCCAGATCCTGTCCCGCAAGTCGAAGAACAACCCGGTCCTGATCGGCGACCCTGGCGTCGGCAAGACGGCCATCGTCGAAGGCCTCGCGCAGCGCATCGTCGACGGCGATGTCCCAGAAGGGTTGAAGGACAAGACCGTCTTCGCGCTCGACCTGAGTGCGCTGGTCGCCGGAGCCAAGTATCGAGGCGAGTTCGAGGAACGGCTCAAGGCGGTACTCACCGAGGTAAAGGCAGCTGAGGGACGGATCCTGCTCTTGGTCGACGAACTGCACACCGTCGTCGGCGCGGGTGCGGCCGAGGGTGCGATGGATGCCGGCAACATGCTCAAGCCCATGTTGGCGCGCGGCGAACTCCACATGATCGGGGCCACCACGCTCGACGAATACCGCAAGTACGTCGAGAAGGACGCCGCTTTGGCCCGACGCTTCCAGCCGGTGCTCATCGACGAACCGACGGTCGAAGACACCATCTCGATTGTGCGCGGTCTGCGCGACCGGCTCGAGGTGTTCCACGGCGTCAGGATTCAGGACGCGGCGCTCGTTGCCGCAGCGACCCTGAGCCATCGCTACATCACCGACAGGTTCTTGCCCGACAAGGCGATCGACCTGGTGGACGAAGCCTGCGCCCGGCTGCGCACCGAGATCGACTCGATGCCGGCCGAGCTCGACGAGTTGACCCGGAGGGTCATGCGGCTTGAGATCGAAGAGGCGGCCCTGGCGAAGGAGTCCGACGCGGCGAGCATCGCCGCTCGACCAGCTGCGGCGGGAACTGGCCGACCTGCGCGCCGAGGCCGACGCGAAACGCGCGCAGTGGGAGCACGAACGTCAGGGAATCCGCCGGGTTCAGGAACTGCGCGGCGACCTGGAGCGCCTGCGCCGCGAGGCGGAAGACGCGGAACGCTCCTACGATCTCAACCGCGCGGCCGAGCTGCGATACGGCCGGATCGCCGAGCTGGAACGCCGGCTCAAGGCCGAGGAGGAACAGCTCGAGAAACGGGTCGGCGAACGCCGGCTGTTGCGGGAGGTCGTCACCGAAGACGAGATCGCCGAGATCGTTTCCGCGTGGACCGGCATTCCGATCAGTCGTTTGAAGGAAGGGGAACGAGACAAGCTCCTGCGTCTCGACGAGATCCTGCATGAGCGGGTGATCGGCCAGGACGAGGCAGTGCGACTGGTGGCCGATGCCATCATCAGGGCCCGTTCGGGCATCAAGGACCCGCGCCGCCCGATCGGCTCATTCATCTTCCTTGGGCCCACCGGCGTAGGGAAGACGGAACTTGCGAAGGCGCTCGCGGCCGCGTTGTTCGACTCCGAGGACAACATCGTGCGCCTGGACATGAGCGAGTACCAGGAGCGGCACACCGTCAGCCGGCTGGTCGGCGCGCCGCCGGGGTACGTCGGCTACGAGGAAGGCGGGCAGCTGACCGAAGCGGTGCGCCGCAAGCCGTACTCCGTGGTCCTCTTCGACGAGATCGAGAAGGCGCACACGGATGTCTTCAACACGCTGCTGCAAATCCTCGATGACGGACGCATCACCGACGCGCAGGGTCGTACCGTCGACTTCCGCAACACCGTCATCATCATGACGTCCAACATCGGCGCCGAATACCTCGTCACCGGGGCGACAACCAACGGCGACATCGACCCGGAGACGCGCGAGAAGGTCCTGGCGGAACTGCGGGCCCACTTCCGACCTGAGTTCCTCAACCGGGTCGACGACATCGTCCTGTTCCGCCGGCTGACCCTCCCTCAGATTGAGCAGATCGTCGATCTACAGGTCGCGGACCTACAGGGGCGTTTGGCTGAGCGCGGCACCACGCTCGAGCTCACCGAGGAGGCGCGCCGGCTCATTGCCGAGCACGGCTATGACCCGGTGTACGGGGCGCGTCCGTTGCGGCGCTACCTCGCCCACGAGCTGGAGACACGAATCGGGCGCGGGCTGCTCTCCGGCGAGCTACGCGAAGGGGCCGTGATCCGGGTCGGCGTACGGGACGGCGAACTGCGCGTCAGCTTCGCCGACGATCGTGCGGTCGCGTCATGAGCACGACAACCGCGCCGGCCGATATCGTCACGTGTCCGCACTGCGGTACCCGCAACCGGGTGCCGGCGTCGGCGACCGGCGTGCCGCGATGCGGCCGGTGCCATAGATCCCTTCCCTGGATCACGACGGCCGGCGATGGGGACTTTGACAGCGTCATCACCAACTCCTCGCTTCCGGTCCTGGTTGACCTGTGGGCGCCGTGGTGCCAGCCCTGCCGGATCGTTGAGCCGGGTGTCGAGCGGGCCGCCACGACCTTCGCCGGCTCGCTCAAGGTGGTGAAGGTCAATGTGGACACCGCACCCATGGTCGCGGAGCGTCTTGCCGCGCGGTCCATTCCGATGCTGTTGATCCTCGATCACGGCAGGGAGCGGGCGAAGCAGGTCGGCGCGGTCGGACCCGACGCCATCCAGAAATGGATCGAGGGCGCGATATCGCCGTGACCTCGACGAAGTCGGCGTGCGCCAGGAGATCGATTGGACCGCCGCCTCCGACATTGGCCGGTAGCCGACCGTCCACAGTGGAGCGTCGATTGCCGTTCCCGGGCGCTGAACCTTCGCCAACCACCCGACGTAATTAACGGACATAGGAGCGTCCCGACCCGCCGGGATTGACCCCCTAGCCGCCCTGCAACGGCAGGTGGGGACGCTACCCGGGCCGCGAAACCCCCTTTCCACGTGGCCCCGGCACCGACGCGTGGCTTCGGCCGCCACGCGTCGGTGCCTTATCTCAGCGATATGCCTATCCCAGCGCGGCACAAGCTAGGACGCGACTAGCGCCGCGAATGTGCCCGGCCGCTCGACTGGCGCAGGGTGCCAGCGGTCGTCCTTGGCGTGGAAAAGGCGGACTACCGACGCCTGCTCGAATTCCCGCACCGGCAGGATCATTCGCGTGCCCTCGGACCGCAGCTCGGGCAGGATCGTTCGTACGGTGGTGAGCTCGGCGAACGACGCGGACAGCCGCCTCACGTCGATGACGCGACGGCTGCTGACCCGCAGTTCCGCCAGCCGGCCCGCCACGGCGCGCGGCGGTTTAACGTAGAGACGGACGAAGGTGACCGCCGGGTCGGGCTCGGGGATGACCGCGAACAGTCGCAGCGTCTTGCGAATGGCCCGTGGCCACGCCGACCCCGTGTCGGGCAACCCGTCGACGCCGTGCGCCGCCCCCCGACACCACAACGTCAAGGGCGCGGTGGCTCCGTCATCGAGCACGATCCGGCATCGGTCGAACCAGGCGGCCGGCAGCACATAGGCGTCGGTGCCGATCACGTCGCTGGGTGCCGCCGCCGGCGTGACGCCGCTCGCCGGCACGTCGATCGCGCCGTGAGCGCCGACGATGATCTCAACTTGATGCTCGGGCACCGGATCGACGTGGCCGACCAGAAACAGCCGGTCGCTCGGAATCCCGGAGACGGCCGCTTGCGCCGCGGGCCACGGCGCACTGACATTGACGGCGAACTCGTGCTCGTTGACCTGCACCGCGGCGGGCAACCAGGAAAGCCCGTGTGGCCTGGTTCCCCGTCCGGCCCGGACGAGCCGCGGTCGGGCCAGGAAGACCGCGCTCCGCGTCCACTCGACCGTCTGGGTCGGATCGGGACCAAAGCGCTCCTCGTACGCATCGAACTCCGCGTGCGGATCCAGTTCCTCGTACGCCAGCTCCTCGTCCGCACCCGCATCACCGGGCTCACATGTCGGTGGCGCAACCCGCTCCGTCTCCAACACCGGCTCGGCCCAGGAATCGTCAACGCCGGCGGCGAGTCGCTCGATGGACAGGCGCAGCCGGAGCTGGCGTTCGGAGAGCGTACGAGTTTGATCGAGGCTGGATTCGGTCGCGAGGTCCGCCATCGCCGAGGCCAGATAACGCATCTGGTCCGCCTCGTCCGTATCTCCCGGGTCGAGTCGAGCCAGGGCTATGGCCGCGACCGCACGCAGATGTTCATCCCAGCGCCGGTCCAGGGCGGCGTCTGGGCGGGCCGGCGCTGGTATCGCCCCAGCGGTGTGTTTCGCGGCGTCAAGCTTTTCCAGCAACAGTTGCCGTGCGTGTCCGAGTGCCCGATCGTGGGTCAGCGTACTACCGTCCACTGTAGACCAATCGCGCCGGCCAGCGTGCCGAGCTTCGACCAGTTGGCGGTGCAGGTCGTACCATGCCGCGAGCAGCGCGGACGATTGATCCGGGGACTCGCGGGCCAGTTCCCGGCATCGAAGCTGCAGGGACGGCAGTTCCGCCAGCAGGTCACTCAGCTGCGCCTTCGGGGCCGCGGCGGTGATCAGCCGGACACTGATCGGGAGGGGTTGGCCGAGCGCGTCGGTTACGTCGTCGAGGTACGCGGCCAGGAGCGCGCCGTCCGCGGCGCCCATTTCGACGCGCAGTACGATCCGCTCTCCGCGCCATCCGGCTGATTCGAGTAGATGGCACATTTGTCGGGGCCCGAGAGGATAGAGCGATCCGTCGGCACATATCGCGGCGAGCCGTCCGTCGTCGAGCACCGGAGCCTTCAGGACGAGCGAACCATCTACTTCGGACTCACAGGACAGCGTGAGATCTCCCGCAGGGGCCAGCCGGCCGTCGGCGTCGGAGTGATGGCGCAATGGCCGATGAACGAGTGGTTGGTAGGCCTCCCACGCGACCGGTTCACCGCCGATCGCGCAGCCGAGGTCACGGCAACCCGCGACCGTCGCCAGGCGCGCACCTTGCGGTGGTGCCCATACGATCGCTCCGGTGGTCTCGGCGAACTCCCAAACGTTGCGTCGCAGCCGCGCCCGCGACGTGGCGTCGTCCGGCCACTGCAACCAAAGGCGAAAGTCGACCTCGGGCCGGGTCTGTGCCCAGAGCAGGCTGGCGAGGCCCTGGCCGTCGCAAACCGTTGGATTCTCCGGATCTCCCGCCACCACGAAATCGCCGGCCGCGACCTCAACCGCCACCGTGACGAAGCCGCCTGGAAGCGGACCCGGCGGCGGAGTGTAGCCACCACTGATTGCGACAAAACCGTCAACGACCGCAGGCGCCTGGCGACCACGCGTATTTATCTGATGCTCGAAGTCGAGCGAAACCGACATGCCATGGCTCCTCGCCGCCGATACAGACCGGGTTGGACCGTCCACGAGGTGTTACGGAAATGGCACTGGTCAGGCTCACCTCGATTGATAAGAGTCTGGAATGACCGTTTCGAGAAGTCGGCGCGGATCTGGTGGTACGGTCGCTCTTCGACCATCCACAGTGGATCGACGAGTCACAGGGAGGCGACGCGATGCGCCTCCAGCACCGCGGTCACGATCGTCCCGTCGTCGATCGGGTCAACGGTGCGCAGGTCAAGGAGGCACCGGTCGTTCTCGGCGCGGCCGACAACCGGTGGTCGCCCGGTGCGCAAAGGCGCCGACAACGCGGCCGGGACACTCACGGCGGCGCTGGGCAACGAGACTCCGGGTGCCGCCCCGCCGCCCACCACCGCCATCGACTCAACGGCCTCGGCATCGACGCCGTGGGCGTGTAGTTGTAGCGCTAGTTTCGCGGCCCGGTCGCGCAGCGCCGCCACCGAGGCCGCGAGCGCGATGGCGACGGGTGCCGGCGGCCCGGACAGCGTCGCCTCCAGGGCGGCCAGCGTCAGCTTGTCAACCCGGACGGCTCGGGCCGCAGGATGGCGGCGCAGCCGTTCGACCACTTCGGACTGACCGAGAAGCAGGCCCGCCTGCGGGCCGCCCAACAGCTTGTCGGCGCTGGCCGTGACCAGAGCCGCGCCCTGGCCCAGAACCGTGGCGGCATCGGGTTCGTCGGGCAGCAGCGGATGCGGCGCGAGCAGCCCAGAACCGATGTCGACCACAACCGGTGGCCCCAATGTGGACAGACGAGCGACGTCGACGGCCGACGTGAAGCCGGTGATAACGAAGTTGGATGGATGGACCTTGAGGATGAAGGCCGTATCCGGACCAATCGCGCCTTCGTAGTCGCGCACCGAGCACCGGTTGGTCGTGCCGACCTCACGCAGCCGGGCACCGGCCGAGGTGAGCAGATCCGGGATCCGAAAACCATCACCGATCTCAACCAGCTCGCCGCGGCTCACGACAATTTCGCGATCGTTGGCCAACGCGAGACCACAGAGCAGCAACGCGGCGGCATTGTTGTTCACAACGTGTACGGCCTGCGCGGCCGGCACGGCGGCGGCGAGCGCGGCGAGCGCGCCCCGTCCGCGCCGACCACGCTGGCCCGTGGCGAGTTCGTACTCGACGTCGGTGGCGCCGGCGGCGATAGCAACCGCGTCCCGCGCGGCCGCCGACAGAGGGGCGCGACCGAGGTTCGTATGGATGACCACACCCGTAGCATTGATCACTGGTTGCAGGCTCGTCGCGTGCGCGGGCAACTGCGCAATAGCGGTGCGCGCGACGTCGTCGGGTTTGATCTCGCCTCGACGGGCGCGCTCCTGAGCGGCGGCGATGATCTGCTTAACCGCCGGCCGTCCGATGCGGTCAATGGCGGCGGCCAGTTCGGGCACTGCGAGCAGTGCGTCCGTGGCCGGGATGCGTCGGCGTGCGTCACGGCCATCCCCGCCAGACAATGGACGCATGGGCATAGTCGCCAGCACTCCCAACGACGGTCTCACAACGCGCGTTCGCCTGACGCAGTATGCCCATGGTGGTGGTTGTGCATGCAAGATTCCACCGGGTGAACTCGAGGCCGTCGTGGCCGGGCTGACGCTCGATGCTCCGATTTCGGGGTCATACGGGCCCTTGCTGGTCGGGCTCGAGGATGGCGACGACGCGGCCGTGGTGGCCGCTCCCGATGGCGGTCCGGCCTTCGTACTCACGACGGACTTCTTCACGCCGGTCGTCGACGACGCGTACGACTGGGGACGGATCGCGGCGACGAACGCGCTCTCCGACGTCTACGCGATGGGCGGCCGACCGGTGGTCGCGGTGAACCTGCTCTGCTGGCCGCGGGAGGTGCTGCCGATGGATCTCGCCGCCGAGGTCCTTCGCGGCGGTCTCGCCGTCACCAGACTCGCCGGTTGCCACCTGGTCGGCGGCCACAGCGTCGACGACCCGGAACCCAAGTACGGCCTCGCGGTGACGGGTGTGGTCGACCCGTCCCGGATTCTGCGAAACAACGCCGGCCTGGCCGGCGAACCGCTGTCGTTGACCAAGCCGCTCGGCATCGGGGTGCTCAACACACGCCACAAGGCGACGGGTGAGGTCTTTGAGCACGCCATCGAAACGATGACGACGTTGAACCGGGACGCCGCGGCGTTGGCCATCGACCGCGGACTTCGGTGCGCGACCGACGTCACCGGCTTCGGGTTGCTCGGGCACATGCTCAAGCTCGCTCGGGCCAGCGGCGTCACCGCCGTCATCGACTCACGCTCGGTCGATTACCTTGACGGCGCCATCGCGGCCGCGGCAGCTGGATACATCAGTGGCGGCACCCGACGAAACCTGGACTGGGTACGGCCCGACACCGATCTCACCCGCATCGATGAGGTCGAGGCGCTCCTGCTGGCCGACGCCCAGACGTCGGGCGGTCTGCTCGTCGCCGGCGAGATTCCCGGTGCGCGGGTCATCGGGGAACTGGTCCCACGCGGCGAACACCTTGTCGTCGTGCGGTGACGCGCCATAGTGTCTGCGCGGAGGTGTTTGTCGGCTGGTGCCGGCCGCGGCCTTCAAAGCCGTAGGGCGTGTGACGAACGCGCCGGCGGGTTCGATTCCCGTCCGCCTCCGCCATTCGTCCGCTTTGACCGTGGGAGCATGGGGATCGGCGGTTCGACATGCATGTGATCGCGACGGCTGGTCACGTCGACCACGGAAAATCGGCGCTGCTGCGGGCACTGACGGGCATGGAGCCCGATCGATGGGAGGAGGAGCGGCGGCGCGGGCTCACCATCGACCTCGGATTCGTGTGGACAGACGCCGACGGCGGTCCCATCGCGTTTGTCGACGTACCCGGACATGAGCGCTTCGTCGGCAACATGCTCGCCGGTGTGGGTCCCGTGCCGGCAATCCTGTTCGTCGTGGCCGCCGACGAGGGCTGGATGCCGCAGTCGGCCGAGCACCTGATGGCGCTGGATGCCCTCGGCGTCGCGCACGGCGTGCTGGCGGTGACGAAGACCGATCTGATGGAGCCGGAGCTGGCCGCGGACGAGGCGCTGGAACGGATCCGGACCACGACGCTCGGTGAGATTCCGTGGGTCGGCGTGAGTGCGCGTACCGGCGCCGGTGTGCCCGAGCTGCGCCGTGCCCTCGACGAACTTGTCGCCCGGCTGCCGTCGACCGACCCCACTGCTCCGGTACGGCTATGGATCGACCGTAGCTTCACCATCCGCGGCGCCGGCTTGGTCGTGACCGGAACCCTTGCCGCCGGCACCATCCGGGCCGGCGACACGCTCGAGCTCGCGCGGACGGAGGCCCGCTTCGTCGTGCGCGAGATACAGGGACTCAACCACCACGTCGATGAGGTCGCCGGTGTCGCTCGGGTGGCGTTGAACCTGCGCGGTCCCGGTCGGGTGGACATTCGACGCGGCGACGCGCTCATGACTGCAGGCTCGTACCGGTGCACCGCCATCGTGGACGTCCGCACATCGCTGTGTTCGCCGTCGGATCTCCCCCGCGAACTGCTCGTGCACGTGGGAGCGGCGACGGTGACCGGGCACGTTCGCCCGGTCGGCGACGATACGGCGCGGCTCACCCTCGCCGACGCCCTGCCGCTGCGCGTGGGAGACCGCGTTGTCCTGCGCCACGATCGCGGCATTGCTGGCGGCGCAGTTCTGCTCGACGTGGATCCACCGGTCCTGAACCGGCGCGGCGCAACCCGCCGCCGGGCCGGCGAGCTCGACACGTATCTCGGCGAGCCCGACGGCATGAGTGAGCTACGCCGCCGGGGCATCGTCCGCGCGGGCCTGTTGCGGGCGATCGGCGTTGAGCCTCCGGTGGCCCCGCTCGCGGGCGACTGGCTCGTCGCGCCCGAGCTGGCGACGACCCTGCGCGAGCGGCTCGCGACCCTGGTCGCCGACCGCGTCAACGATGCTTCGGCCGCGCCGCTTCGGGTAGAGGACGCGCGCAAGGCCCTCGACCTTCCCGACGTGCGCCTGGTGCCTTCCCTGATCGCCGACGGATTCACCATCCGCAATGGAGCGATCGTCGCCGCCGAGGCTCCCGACACGCTCGCCCCGGTCGTGCGGGACGCACTGTCCAAACTGGAGAGTAGTGTGCGCGGTCGCGGCTTCATAGTTCCGACCGACGACGAGCTGGCAACTCTGGGCCTACGCACAGCAGAGGTCGCCGCGGCCGCCCGGGCCGGCCGGCTCGTTCGACTGGCACCGGGCGTCGTCCTCCTGCCCGGCACGCTCGATTACGCCATGAGCGTGCTCGCCGGGCTCAGCCAGCCGTTCACCGCCGGCGAGGCGCGGGAGGCGCTCGGCACCTCGCGCAAGGTGGTCGTACCGCTGCTCGAATACCTCGCGCTGCACGGCCGGACCCGACGTGACGCGGACGGGCACCACGCCGTCACTGGGCGCTGAAGATCACCGCCGCCCGCAGTGCCAGGATTCCGATGAGCACCACGACCGATACCCAGGCGAGGGCACGCGTCGAGGCCGCCACCACAGCACCGTCCGACGTGACCGCCGAGCGAGATCGGAACAGGCCGACGAGACCCGGCAGAAGGCCCACAAGCGCGACTGCCCAGAGCACGAGCCACGGATATTCGAGGGTACGGCTGAGGGTGCCGGCCGACACCAGCAGCGCCAGGAAGGCCACGATCAGAGCGAGCTCCAGAACGGGAAAGAAGCGCTCCATGCGAACGAAGACTTCGGCACTCGACCGAGCATCCGACCGCCGGTGGACCAGCCAGGCGAGCAGTGCCGCGGAACCGGTGAGCCCGGAGGCGAGGAACAGACCCCCGACCACCCACGAATCGCTCCAGATCGGCTGATTCGACACCGCGAGGAGGACCCCGGTGTAGCCGGCGATGAACAGGCCGAGCAACGCTCCGACTAGGTTCCACAGCTTGCCGAGCGGGCCGTCCATCAGGCGCACCAACCAGCCGAGGATCCGGATCCCCCGGTCACGTGCGAGCGCCTCCACAAACGACACCGTGACGAAGCCGCCGAAAACCACCAGAGCCCACGCGCCAATAGACATCGGCGACCAGTACTTGAAGACCGGGCCCGCGGCGCCGGGGGTCGTGTCCACCAGCATGTGCCAGAAACGCAGTGGTTTCCCGAGGTCGAGCGTCAGCAGCACGGGACAGACCAGGAAAGCGACGAAGGCGACGTAGTAACCTACGCGCGCCGCCGGCTCGTCTCCGCGCTTACCGAACACGCGCAGCAGCGCGGCGAGGACATAGGAACCGCCAGACAGACCGGCGAGGAAGAAGTAGAACAGGATGTACCACGTCCAGTCGGGGGCGCGGACGAAGTGTTCCACGTCGGCCAGCGGCATCATGACGCGCCACCTCCAGAGACTGCGGCCGGAGTCGGTGTGTCGATGGGCGGTGTCTGGCTGCTGTCCGGCGCCGTCTCCCGGCGCCGGCGCAGCGCGATGAGGCCGCCCAGAATCCCAAGGGCCGCGGTGACCGCCGTGCCGAGATAGCCGAGCAGGTTGTTGCGGCCTGGCAGCACGGCGTTCTCCGCGTTGGGCAGCCCGTATGTCTCGGGCTCATCCATGAGCAGGAAGAAGGCATTGAGCCCGCCATAGACCGACTCGTCGGCGCCGTAGAGGCGAGCCTCGGTGACGCCCTGTTCGTGCAACTTCTCCACTCGCTCCTGGGCGCGTGACCGCAGCTCGATCACCGGACCGAACTGGATCGACTGGGTCGGGCATGCCTTCGCGCACGCGGGTTCCAGTCCACCTTGGAGGCGGTCGTAGCACATCGTGCATTTCTGGGCTACACCCTTGTGCTGATCCATCTCGATCACGCCGTACGGGCAGGCCGAAATGCAGTTGCGGCAACCGTTGCAGACGTCGGGCTGGATGTAGACCGTGTCGAACTCGGTGCGGATGATGGCGTTGGTCGGGCAGACGTCCATGCAGCTCGCGTGCGAGCAGTGCTTGCACACGTCGGACATCATCAGCCAGGCCTTGCCCTGACCCACCACCGCCGGCTCATCGGGAACCCGGTCGATGAACTGCACGTGCCGCCAGTTCTGCGCGTCGAGGCTGCCGGTGTTGTCATAACCGTCGCCGAACGCCGGCTCATTGCCCGGGAGCTGGTTCCATTCCTTGCAGGCGACCTCGCACGCCTTGCAGCCGATACAGACGCTCGTGTCGGTGAAGAAGCCGTAAGCCTGGCCTGGCGTGATCTCCGCCATCAGAACCCCATCAGGTTGGGAGTGATCTTGGAAAGGCCCTGATCGGTGGCGTAGAGGTCCAGCGGCAGAGCCACCAGTTCGTCCACCTCCGGCACGGCCCGGGTGTCGCGTCCTAAGTCGACATCGATGAGGTACCTCTCGCAGCTGGCGCATGCGTCGATGCGCAGATGCGGGAAGACCGGTGCTTCGGGCGCCTCGGCATCGTCATCAGGCCGCCCGACGATCGGTCCGTCGCGCCGTTCGGCGTAGACCGTTCGCCGCGAACCAGTTGTCTCGCCACAGGACGGGCACGAGCTGGCCGAGTAGGGCCAGGTCTGCCCGCACCGCGCACACCCCAGAAGGCGACGCCCGCTCACGAGGCGGTCTTCCGCCTCGCTCCGGAAGCTCAGCTGCGGCGGCCCACCACAGCGTGGGCAGTGTTGACTGTCCCGGGGAGCCGGGTCGACGTCGCAGGCTCCGGCGACTTCGGACCCGAGCGCGACGAGTGGTGCCCACAACGAGGCGCGGGCCACGAACCGCTCGACCGGAGCCAACTCGGCACCGGCCAGCCACCCGTCCAGACACGGCTCGACCGGACCCGCGTCGACGAGGTCCCGAGTGGCCTTGGCCAGAGCCTCCGGTCCAGCGGTCTCCACGGCGTTGAGTATCCGGCGTACGACATGCTCGGTCGCCCATGCCGCGAGGCGCTCGGGCCGCGGCCGGTGCGCGATCGCCAGGTCCGCTACGGCCTGCCACACGTCGAGCAGGGTCAGGTACAGGGTCAGGACTTCGGCCGCGAACGGATAGCGATCACGGAGTAGCTCCGCGCGGGTACGGTTCGCCGCCCAGGGGCTGCGACCGTCGTCGACGTCCGGCGCGGACACGGTCGTCACATCTTCTCGAGGTTGACGAGGAACGCCTTGAACTCCGGCGTGCGGGCACTGGCATCGCCGACGAACGGCGTGAGCGCGTTGGCGAGCCAATGCTGACCCGTGTTGATGCCGACAAAGCCCCAATGGATCGGGATGCCGATCTGGTAGACCTTCTTCCCGTCTATCTCAAGTGGACCGAGCCGTTTGGTCACGACCGCGCGGACTTCCAGCTTGCCCCGCTTGGACGAGACCCGGACGTGGTCGCCGGTCTCGATGCCCTTCTCACGAGCCAGTTCCGCGGGTATCTCGACAAACGCCTCGGGCTGGAGTTGGACCAGATGTTCAACATGCTGGGTCACGTAATGTTCGTGTTCGGTGAGCCGGTACGACGTCGCGACGTATGGGAAGTCGGCCTTCGTGCCGAAGCGGTTGGGCCGACCGGCGAGGGAGTCGTAGAGGAACGCCACCGGCGTGGCGGACACAGTCGGGTGGAGCGGATTATCGACCGGCGACTCGATCGGCTCGTAGTGCTCGGGGAACGGGCCGTCGGCGACACCGTTGCTGAAGAGCCGTCCCGTGCCCTCGCCCGTCATGATGAACGGCAACGGTGACGCCGGATTACTCGGATCTGCCGTGGGCGGGTAGTCGGGGACGTCGCCGACCCAGAGCTTGGCCGTCGCGTCCCACTTGATGCCCGGCCGCTCCGGGTCCCATGGCTGCCCCAGCCGGTCGGCCGAGGCACGGTTGTACAGCACGCGGCGGTTGAGCGGCCAGCTCCATCCCCAGTTCGGGTAGAAGCCCATCCCGGTCGGGTCGTTCTTCGCCGGGTCCTGAACGCCGTCACGGCGCTTCGTCAGGTTCCCGCTCTCCGGATAGTGGCCCGTGTAGATCCAGTCCCCGGCGGTCGTGGTCCCGTCGTCCTTGAGCGCACCGAATGTCGCGAGCCGCTTCCCGGTGGTGAGGTCCTTTCCGTTGATCTCCTGAGCGATCTCGTCCAGGTCGGGTTTGCGCGGGTCGCGGTACTGCGCGGTGACCGCGAGGACCGGATCCGGGAATGTGCCGCCCTGCTGGCGATACAGATCCCGTACCCGTTCGAAGAGCTCCGCCATGATCCAGTGGTCGTGTCGCGCCTCGCCCTCCGGCGGAAGGACCTGCTCCTTCCACTGAGCCCAGCGCCCGCTGTTGGTGAACGAGCCGTCCTTCTCGATCCAGTGCGTGGCCGGAAGCATGAAGACCTCGGTCTGCACCTTGCTGGCGTCGATCCCGGGTGCGCTCCAGAACTCGGAACTCGTGGTGGGCAAGGGATCCATGACGCACAACCACTTGAGGCTCGACAGCGCCTGCAGGACCTGGTTGGAGTCGGGGCCGATGCTGGTGGCCGTCATTCCGGACAGCAGCAACCCCTCCATCTTCCCGCGCAGTGCCTGATCGAAGATCGTGAGCCAGGACGCGTTGCTCGCCGGCTTCGGCACGTAGTTGAACACGAAGTCGTTGGCCGCGGTCGCCGCGTCGCCGTACCAGGTCTTCAACAGGCTCACCATGAACTTCTTGTAGTTGGTGCCGAAGAAGTTCAGCGAGTCCGGGCGCAACTTCTTGCTGGCACTCTGCGCGACGTAATCGTCAACCGTGCGCTGTCCGGGCGCCGGGATCCGCAGATAACCGGGCAGGATGTCCCAGGAGATGGCGTGATCGGTGTTGCCCTGGATGTTGGCGTGGCCGCGCTCGGCATTCATGCCACCGCCGGGACGACCGATGTTGCCCAGCAACAGCTGCAGCAGCGCGCCGGACCGGATCAGCTGGACACCGGTGGTGTGGTGAGTGAGACCGACCGCGTACACGATGGTCATCACCTTGTCCGGCTTGCCCGTCTCACCGACGAGCTTGGCCACCTCCACGAAATCGTCGCGCGCAATACCCGTGATGCGGGCGACCATCTCGGGCGTGTAGCGGCTGTAGTGCTCACGCATCAGGTTGAGCACGGAGCGCGGGTGAGCGATGTCCACTGTGGCGTAGCCATCCGCACCGACCTCATAGGTCCACTTTGTTGCGTCATACGCGCGTTTGGTCTGGTCGTACGCATTGAAGAGTCCTTCGTTGAACGCGTACCCCTCCTTGACAACCAAGCCGGCGTTCGTTGCGAACTCCACATACTCCTTGTGGTAGAGCTCGTTCTGTAGCACGTAGTTGATGAGGCCGCCGAAGTAGGCAACGTCGGTTCCGGTGCGGATGCGCAGGTACTTGTCGGCGACCGCGGACGTCCGGGTGAAGCGCGGGTCGGTGTGGATCATCTTCGCGCCGCGGTCGAGCTTCGCCCGCATCATCCATTGGAAGCCGACCGGATGTGCCTCGGCGGGATTGGCACCGTTGATCAGAATCAGATCGGCATGCCTGATGTCACGCCAGTGGTTTGTCATGGCTCCGCGGCCAAACGTGGCGGCCAAACTGACCACCGTGGGACCGTGTCAAACGCGGGCCTGCTGTTCTATGTGGACCACTCCCAGGCCGCGCATCACCTTGGTGGCGAAGTAGCCCTCCTCGGAACTGAACGCGGCACCACCCGCGAAGGCGATCCCCTCGCACCGGTTCACAGTGTTACCCGCGGCGTCGGTGGCGACGAACGTACGGTCGCGCGACGCCTTGATGTTCTGAGCCAGCCGGTCGAGCGCGAAGTCCCAGGAGACCTTCTTCCACTCCGTGGCGCCCGGCTCCCGATAGAGTGGCGACTCGACGCGACGAGGAGAGACCGCGAGTTGCAGCGCGCTCGCGCCCTTCGGGCAGAGGCGGCCCTCGTTGATCGGACTGTCGGGGTCGCCCTCAATCTGGAGCAACTCGACTTTGCCCGTCGAAGACTTCTTCGTGTAGGCGAGCAGCGCGCAGCCCACGGCGCAGTAGGGGCAGACCGAACGGGAGATCGTGGCCCCGTCGATTCGAAGCTTCACCTTGACCCCGGTGGCCGGGGCCAGATCGAAGCCCAGGGCCGACGCCCCCAGAACGCCTGCCGAGCCGAGTCGCAGGAACTCGCGCCGGGTGACCTCCATGTCGGGTTCCCTTCGTCAGGGCCGCTGGGATCAGACCTCGTCGGGGGAACGATGCGAGGTCAATAAAGATGCTAGACCTTCACTTGACGGCGTCAAGCGGTCCGTTTTTCACGCACCGTCAGCCGACCGTGAGCTGGAGGTCTCGACGATCGCCCTCGTCATCGGGATTGCGTAGAAGGTCGAGCAGGCGTGGGCTGGCCGGAACGATCAACCCGTACACGCCGTTCTCGGCCGCGGCGTCGCGCATTGCCCGCCAGCCCGCACGGCTGTCTGGCGTCGACTCGACCGACCAGCGATATCCATTTATGTCCTCGACCAGCTCCGGATTCTCCGAGACACGACGCACGACCGGCACGCCGTCGGATGGCAACCCGTCGCCGTCGAACACGACGCGCAGCCGGCCACGGCTTAAGCGATCGACTGTGGCCAATTGACGGCGGAACGCCGGAGAGGCCACGTCGGGGTCCGCCAGGCGGACGAACAGGTGCGCCCGGAACGTGACTACGGCGAGCGCGGCCGCGATGGCGAGCGGATCAAGCTCGGATTGCGAGGTGGCCTCAACCCACAATGCGTGCGCCCCCGCCGCATCGAAGGCCGCGGCATCGCGCAGCCATTCGCCCACATCGCTGGGATCTGCGGCGAGCGTGACGCCAACCCGGACCGCGGGCGACGGTTGCGCGTGTGTCACGCGGTCAGGGTACGTCGCTATCCACCATGCCGCAGTAGCCACCTGCCGCACCGCGCAGTTGAATAGCGTCATGCACGAACCGACCCGACGATGCGAGGCCGCGGCCCGGCGGCGAGCCCGATGACCAGCCCTCGCCCCGGTCCGAGCACCCGCGTACGTGTCAACGTGGTTGAGAACAAGCAGATCCAGGTCCGCTCCGACGTGCTCTCAACCGAGGAGCCAATGGAGATCCGCGTCGTCGATGGCGACGGCCGACAACAGACGGTCGCGATTACGATGCGTACGCCCGGACACGACTTCGAGCTCGCCGTGGGATTCCTGTTCGCCGAGTCAGTGATCGCCGGTCGAGGCGACATCGCACGGGTCGACTACTGCAGCGATCCGAGCCTGACCGACGAGGAGCGCTATAACGTCATCACGGTGACGCTCACCCGGCCGTTGCCGCCCCTTCCCGGTCTCGATCGACGCTTCCTCACCACGAGCGCGTGCGGGGTCTGCGGCAAAGAGAGCTTGGACGCGTTGCGCGTGCGCGGCTGCGCACGCCTTCCGGCCGGGCCGATCGTTGAGCCAGAGGTCATCTGTTCCTTGCCGGATCGGCTGCGCGCCGGCCAGCGGGTCTTTACCAAAACCGGCGGTTTGCACGCGGCCGGGCTCTTCACCCCCACCGGGGAGTTGGTTGTCGTCCGTGAGGACGTAGGTCGCCACAATGCGGTGGACAAAATCGTGGGGTGGGCGCTCTTCAACGACAAGATCCCAGCGCATGAGCGGGTGCTGATGGTGAGCGGCCGGACGAGCTACGAAATCATGCAAAAAGCCCTGGTCGCCGGGATTCCCCTCGTAGCAGCGGTATCGGCGCCGTCGAGCCTCGCGGTCGAACTGGGCCGAGACTTCGGCATGACGCTCATCGGATTCCTCCGCGGCGCGAAGTTCAATGTGTACACGGGAACGGAGCGCATCGCTGTGGTCGAGCGACCGTGACAATCGACGACGTCTTACAGCAGGCGCGAGCCATGCTCCAGCGACTGACGCCGGAGCAGGCCGCAGCGGAGATGAAGGCGGACGCGGTGCTGATCGACATCCGTCCCGAGTTCCAGAGGCGGGCCGACGGCGAGATCCCGGGCGCCATTGTGATCGAACGCGTGCATCTCGAGTGGCGCTGCGATCCACTAAGCGCGGCTCGGATACCCGAAGCCGTGGACCATGATGTCCACTGGGTCGTGTGTTGCGACGAGGGCTACTCGTCATCGTTGGCGGCCGCCTCGCTACATGCGCTCGGCCTGCACCGCGCTACCGACGTGATCGACGGTTTTCGCGGTTGGCGCGCGGCTGGCCTGCCGGTCACGCGTCCAGCCGTACCGTCGATCCCTCGGCTCGCTCCGGTATGACAACTCACGTGACAAGTTCCTCCGCTGGGCCGCGATCGGAATGGACAGCGCGACAGCCGATTCGCTATTATTTCGGATCAAGACGAAATAGGCTGGTGGCATGGCCGATACCGAGGACTTGGACGAGCTGTTGCGGGCGATGGCAAGCGCCCATCGACGGGCCATCCTGCAGCACGTCTGGGTCTGCGAACGCGGCGCGGGCGAGATGGCCGACCGGCTCGGACTGGCCCCGGCGAGCGTGTCGGAACACCTGAAGGTGCTACGCAAGACCGGCCTGGTCGCGATGCGGGTGGACGGCACGTACCGGCTGTACCAGGCCCGGCCAGAGCGGATTGGCGAGCTGCTGCGACTGCTCACGCAGACGTTCCCGGACCCGGGCCATACATCTTCGAGTGAGGGACAACATGAGTGACCACAAATCCGCGCACGCGGCGAACGCTGTAGTGCACTTCGACATCACAGGACCCGACGAAGCGCTGCTGCATCGCTTCTACGCCGAGCTGCTTGGCTGGCAGGTCCAGCCCAAGGGACCTGGGTACGCACTGGTGGCGACCGCCGGCGGGCTGGTTGGGTCCATCGTGGAACAGGAACAAGCCTCTGCCGTCCTCGGCGTGGCTGTCGCCGACCTCGACGCGTCGGTCAAGCAGGCCGAGCAGCTGGGGGCGACGATTGTGATGCCACCCACCGACAACGGCTGGGTCGCTAAGGCCCAGCTACAGGATCCCGCCGGCAACCTGGTCAACCTCATCCAGGCATAAACAACACCGCGCCACTTCCTCAAGCATCAGGTGAGACCAGGCAGCTTCTGACCAGGGCAAAGCCTAGATTCCGCGGCATGTGGGTACGCACGGACCACACGCGCTGGCCAAGCACGCGGAGGAGCGACCGCATGGGACGAGGCCACCCGCTCAGGATCGCCATGGTTGTGCCGCCCTGATACGAAGTCCCACCCGAGGGGTACGGCGGCCTGGAGGCCATTTGTGCGACGCTGATCGACGCACTCGTTGAGCGGGGCCACGATGTGACGTTGTTCGGGGCAGGGAGGCGGTCCCACACGACGGCGCGGTTCGTCAGCACGACGCGGGAGGCGCAGTACCGCCGACTCGGCGAGACGTTGCCCGACGTCCTGCACGCGGCCCGTGTCGGCAACGCGCTCGCACGCGATCGGTTCGACGTGGTGCACGACCACACCGTTCCGGGCCCACTGTGCGCCGATCGTTACGGTGCCCGACGGTGGTCACGGTGCACGGACCCGTCGAGGCCGAGCTGGGGGACTACTACCGCGTGCTCGGAACGGGCTTCAACCTCGTCGCGATCTCGCACGACCAACGCTGGGCGAGGCCGGACTTGTCGTGGGTCACCACTGTCCACCATGGAATGACAATCCCCCGCGACGCCGTACCGACCGAGGGCCGGGGCCCGGCGATATGGCTCGCCCCATTTAGTCCCGACAAGGGCCCGGACTTGGCGATTCAGGCGTGCCGGGCCGCAGGGATTCCGCTTGTTCTCGCCGGAAATGCAACGAGCCGGCCGAACAGCATTATTTGGGCGACGTGATCAAGCCGATGCTTCATCGCGACGTGGAACTCGTCACCAAACCCGGATCGTGCGTGCGCGATGGCGAGGCTACGGGAGGCACGCTGCCTGCTGCTGCCACTTCGATGGCGAGAGCCGTTTGGCATGGTGATGCTCGAGGCGATGGCGCTCGGCGTCCCGGTGGTGGCCCTGCGGCGAGGCGCTGCCTCGGACGACCACGGCGGCCGGAGTGGTTGAACGCTAGGGGGCGTCGAGTTCTGCGAAGAATTCGACGATGTCGCGCGCGAGCAACCCGGGCTCCTCGACGGGGGCGAAGTGCCCGCCCGATGGCATTGGCGTCCACCGCCGGACGTCGTAGATGCGTTCGGCCCATTCGCGCGGAGGCTCCCCCTCGGGCACAAACTCATGAGGGAACACGGCGACCGCGGTCGGCACCCGTACGCGATCGGTCGGGCCAAGCCGCACGCCGGTCCACCGGTTGTCGTAGTAGTCCCGCATCGACGGCGTGATTGTTTCTGTCGCCCAGTAGATCGTCAGCGTGGTGAGGAGAAAGTCTCGCCCGAACCGTTCGTCGACGTCGCCGTGCGAGTCAGTCCACGACCGCCACTTCTCGAGCAGCCAGGCCGCGAGGCCGGCCGGCGAGTCGTTGAGCCCGTAGCCGACCGTCTGCGGCTTGGTCGACTGGATCGAGCTGTAACCGCGCTCCACACTTGCCCACTGGTCGTTCTCCTGTTGGTAGGCCTGCTCTGACGGTGTGAGCGAAGCAACCTCGGGACCCAGGTACGGCGGCACGTCCAAATTGCTCAGATGCAGGCCGATCATCGGACCCGGGTCGTCCAGTCCCATGTAGGTCGCCACGGACGCGCCGAAGTCGCCGCCGCCGGCCGCGTAGCGCTCGTATCCGAGTTCTCGCATGAGGGCATGCCAGAGGCCAGCGGTATAGCGGCTCGTCACTCCGATGCGGGGTGGGCGCCGGGTGAATCCGTAGCCTGGCAACGACGGAAGCACCACGTCGAACGCCGGCCCATCCAGGCCGTGCGCCGCCGGATCCGTCAGCAGCGGTACGAGCGGCAGGTACTCCACGTAGGTGCTGGGCCAGCCGTGGGTCAACACGATGGGGATGCCGTTACCTTGGCGTGCCCGCTCGTGCACGACGTGGATCGACACACCGTCCACTGTGACCAGAAACTGAGAGTGTCCATTGAGCGCTGCCTCGGCGGAACGCCAGTCGAACTCGTCGGCCCAGTACTCGAGAAGTCGTTGCAGATACTCCCGGTCGGTGCCCTGGGACCAAGCGGCGCCCGGCGCATCATCGGGCCAACGGGTCCGCCGGATCCGATCACGCAGGTCATCGATGACGGCATCGGCCACTTCGATGGTGAACGTCTCAATCGCCACGACGTCACGCTATCGCCCCGAATCCCCATCCGGCAGAACCCTCCTGTCGAAACACCGGTATCAGCCGCGGCCGGCGGGCCCCTCGTGGCTGTCGCTAAGCTGCGGCCATGGCTCGCGTTGTGGCGGCGCCCACGGCCGCCGATCTGGCCCAGGCACAGGAGATTGTCGACACGCATCTGCGCCCGACGCCCATGCTCGAATCGACCGTCGTTCCGGGCGCCGTGCTCAAGCTCGAGTGCTTCCAGCCCACCGGTTCGTTCAAGGTGCGCGGGGCGCTCGCCGCGCTGGGCAGCCTTTCCGCCGCGGCGCGTAACGCGGGTGTGGTCACCGCATCCGCCGGCAACCACGGCCTGGGCGTCGCCTTCGCCGCGAGCCGGCTCGGCGTCGCCGCCACAGTGGTCGTACCCGCTACCGCCTCCTCGGCCAAGGTGGCCGCACTGCGTCAATTCCCCATCGACCTGGTGCAGCACGGTGACGACTACGCCGCGGCCGAACGGCACGCGTTGGGTCTCGCCGGCGAAGGCGCGACCTACGTGTCGCCATACAACGACGGGCACGTCATCGCCGGTAACGGCAGCGTGTGCTCGGAGATCCGCCGCGATCTCGCCGGTCCGCTGACCGTCGTCGTGCCGGTTGGCGGCGGCGGCCTCATCTCCGGTGTGAGCCTATGGGCGGCCGGACAGTCTGATGTGCGTGTCGTCGGAGTCGAAGCGGAGGCTTCCCCGGCCGTGTCAACCGCAGCTGCGGCTGGACGGATCGTCGAGGTGCCCATCGGCCCGACCCTGGCTGACGGGTTGGCCGGGAACCTCGAACCGGGAAGCATCACACCGGCGATCGTGGCCAAACACACGCAGGCTCTCGTCACCGTGTCGGAGGCGGAGATCCGCCACGCGATCCGCTACCTCGCCGCCCAGCACGGGCTTGTGATCGAAGGCTCCGGCGCCGTCGGCGTCGCCGCGCTGCTATCCGGCAAGGTGGACATCGTCGGCCGGCCCGTCGTCATCGTGACCGGGCGCAACATCGCCTTGGCAGAGCTCGCGCGGGTCCTGACCGAGCCGGAGGCGACGTAGAACGCTCTACATCGGACACACAGTCGCAGTTTGCGGCGCGCCCGGAGTGTGACGGGGTTGGTGCCACTCGAAGCATCAACCGCAAGGTCGGCTAGGCCACGCGGGGCCTGACACGTTGCTTTCGCCACTCGCGCCAGGTCAGCGCGACGACGATCACATCGAATATGGTCAACAGAACAAGCCACGTGGACGGCGCGAGCGCAAGCCGGTAGAGCTGATACACGATGAAGGCGATGAGGAAGGCGATCAGCCACGGATAGGCCCACAGCTTGTTGCGAAGCAGCGCCGCCACCAGCACGACCTTCACGATGCCGTGCAGAAGCAAGTACAGCGCCGCGAACCGGACCGTCGACTGGGTGAGCGCGCCGCCGAGGTGAAGCAGCCGATTGGCGAAGTAGTCATTCGGGTCCTGCGACAGTTCGTGCTGCGTCAGACGTACCACAACCCAATTCAGATCCTCCGGCGTCACGAACAGCAACAGCAATCCGCCGATCAGTTCCAGGATCCCGTCCAGTCCCTTGAGTAGGATGCTCACCTCGAAGGTGACGTCCAACCAGCCGCGTGGCCGAAACCAGCTCACGTCGCCCCGCGCCCCCTTCCGACCCGTACCGGCTGCCGCCACCCGACCGACCGCCCCTCGGCGACATCATCCATCAACGCGATCCCGGCTGCTATCACGGTGGGCACCCACGCTGTGGAGAGTTGTCGCCGACAGCGTGACGGCAACTCTCCACAGTGGTCGGTCTGGCCTTCCTATGCGGTCACGAAGTCGACCACCTCACTAACGACCGTGGGGTCGCGCATGATGCGGCGGTGTCCGAGACCGTGGGTAACCACCAGGCGAGCGCTGGGCCACGCGGCCGCGATCGCGGCCCCGTCGCTGACTGGAATCGTTGCGTCGTCGCGGTCGTGGACCACGAGGGTCGACGGCATCGCGACGGCTTGGCCTAGTTCGGCCACATCGAAGTGCCGCATCGGCGCGCCGACCCTGCGCTCGACTCGGACGATCAGTCGGCGCAGTGTCCGCGGGCCGAAGCCGAGCCACCGCGCGAACTGGTCCGCGTACGAACGCGGGCTCGCCATCGGTGCCAGCATCACCACCCGGTCGGCGACGAGGCCATCGCAGAGCGCGACGGCAGTTGCGGTGGCTCCCATCGAGTGCGCGACCACGGCGTGTGGAGTCCCGAACCTGACGACCACGGCCCAGAGGGCAGTGGCGAACTCTGGGATGCTCGACGAGCGCGGGCCGCGCACCCCGGCGCCTGATTCGCCGTGACTCGGAGCGTCAAACGCGACGACGCGGTGGCCCCGAGCGACGAGCGGGTCTATGAGTGCGCTCAACTGGCCGCGATGACCTGCCCAGCCATGGACCAGGTAGATGGGTATGCCCTCGCCCCACGTCTCGCCGACGACCCTGGCTCCGTCTGACTTCACCGCAAAGCGTTTGCCAGAAGCGACGCTCGCGCCGGTGGTTGACTGCGCGTCCGTTGCCTGCGCGTCCGATGCCAGCGCGTCCGTTGCCTGCGCGTCCGATGGCGGACGCGGTAGCCGGAACCAGATCCGCTCGGCCCACCGCGCTCCGATCCCGGGTGCGGCTCGTTCCAGAAACCAGAAGGCGGCGCGAATCGGTGGAGGGGACACGTACGAACGAACGATCGTGCTTTTCTGCGGGCGAGCGATGACCTCGGTCATGGGAGTACTTCCTTTCAGTGCCTGCGTTGGTGGGCTTTTCAGATGCGGGCCTCATCGAGCATCCGCTCGAAGGCCCGGTGAGCTCGGGTCTCGGCACGGCCATCGCCGAGCACCCGCCGCGTGTGGTGGTACGACAGAACCACGCCATAGAGATCCTGGGCGAACTGTTCGGCGTCGGCGTCGGACCGGAAATGACCCTCGGCGATGCCAGTGCGGAAGATCGTGACGATGGCGTCGAAGAGATCCTGTTCTCCGCGGACCACCTGATCGCGCACGACGCCGGGTCGGTCGTCAAACTCCGTTGCGGCGGCGATGAAAGGGCATCCGCCGGGCAACGAGTCCCATTCGAGCCACAGCTCGAACAAGCGCCGGACGCGGGCCTCGCCTCGCGGCGTACGCGACGTCGGCCGCATGACCGACGCCTCGAAGCTTGTCGCGGGCATGCTCGAGCACGGCGATCTGGAGCGCCTCCTTGGAACGGAAGTGGGCGAACAGCCCGCTCTTGGACAGCTGCGCCTGATCGGCGAGTGAGCCGATCGTCAGCCCGCTGAGGCCGACGCGGCGAGCCACCTCCACGGCCTGGTCGAGCACCGCGAGTCGTGTCTCATCGCCCTTGCCCATGCTGACATAAAAGCACGATCGTTCGTCCCCCGCAAGTGACTCATGACATGCCGAATTGTGCCGCTCGAAAGGTCAGGATGGTGGGATGCCCGTGTTGGAAGGCGTGCTGGCCGACCTGGGTCTGGCGGATGTCGCTGGGCCGCAGGTGACCGGCGAGTCGCACCCGGCCGTCTTGGCCTCACCCCTCGCCGTCGCCGAGTGCGCGGTCGCATCGGTTGCCGCGTGCCTGACGGCCGGGGCCGATCTGTCGCTGGCCCGCACCGGTCATCGGCCCGACATCAGGCTTGAGGCAGCACATGTCGCGGCGGCGGTGCGCAGCGAGGCGTGGCTCCGCGATGCCGAGGGGCACGGGCTCGACGGCTTCGCCCCGCTCTCCCGGCTGTGGCAAGCCGCGGACGGTTGGGTCCGGACCCATGGGAACTATCCGTGGCACCGGTCGGCGCTGCTGGATTCGCTCGGTGTGCCCGACGGTTCTGACACGGCGATTGCCCAGCGGCTGGCGGATGTCATTGCCGCGCGCCCGGCGCTGGAGGTCGAACGTCTTGTGTACGAAGCCGGCGGGTTGGCCGTCGCGGCCCGCACACGTGATCAGTGGATAGCCGAGTCCGATGCGACGAGACCGTCGCCGCTGGTGAACTTCGTGCCGCTCGGTGACGCATCTCAGCGTCGAGGAGCGAGCGCCAGCGAGCCCCGCAGGCGCGACAAACGCGACTCGCACGCCATGGCCGAACCGGGCCAGCTTCCCGCTTCGGGCCTGAAAGTCCTGGACCTGACCCGGGTGATCGCCGGCCCGGTCGGCACCCGCATGCTCGGCGCCCTCGGAGCCGAAGTACTGCGGGTCGATGACCCGCACCGCCCGGAACTGGCGGCGCAGGCGATTGAGGGAGTCATCGGCAAGGCAAGCACCACAGTGGACGGTGCGACCGAGCAAGGCCGCCGGACCCTGCATCGCCTGCTCGATGACGCCGACGTGCTCGTCACCGGGTACCGCCCGGGCGCGTTGCGCCGCTTCGGCCTCGACCCGGACCAGATCGCTGACGAGCACCGTGGCACGGTCGTCGTGACGCTTTCGGCGTGGGGCACGACGGGCCGCTGGGGTGCCCGCCGCGGATTCGACAGTCTGGTGCAGGTCGCCACCGGCATCGCCTGGGCCACAAGCGTCGACAACACCACGCCCGGCGTGCTGCCCTGCCAACTGCTCGACCACGCCACCGGCTATCTCGTCGCCGCGGGCGCCCTCACCGCGTTGGCTCGACGCGCCCGTACGGGCGTGGCCTCCCACGTCTCGCTCTCGCTCACCCGGACTGCGCAGTGGCTGCTTGACCAGGGCACCGCGCCACCCGCATCGGACGTGGGCGAGGACGCTGAACGCCAAGCGGACGCGTACCGGGCCGACCTCGGCAACGGATGGACTGGCATCACTCCACCCGGCCGACTCGACGGCCGTGCGCTGCGTTGGCCGCATCTGCCACCGGCGTACGGGCAGGCACCTCCGACCTGGTAATCCACAGTGGACTCTCCCGCTCATGGCGACACGCCGACTTTGCCTCTTGCGGTTCCGACGCATCGATGGCATAGGATAGGCACATGTGTTCGACGGGGGATGGTTCGGCGCTCGGGCTGGTGCAGGCCGGGTTGGCGGCGCTGAATGCCGCCGAGGTGGTCGACCTGCCCGATGACCAGGTCCGCGCCGAGGTGCGGGCGCTGCTCGCGTGTGCCAACCAGCTCTCGGCCGCGTTGGCGATACGGATCGGCAGTTTCGATGCCCGGGATCTGGCCCACACTGATGGGCTGCGCACCACCAGGACCTGGCTGACCGCCTTCGGTCGGATGTCGCAGGGCGCGGCGACCGGCCATCTGAATCGGGCCCGGCTGCTGCCCGCGCTGCCCGCGCTGGCTGCGGCGGCTCGCGCCGGGGATGTCTCCTCTGAGCATCTGGGCAAGGTGGGGCGGTTGGCCGAGCGGGTCGGGCTGGCCGCGGTCCGCGATGTCGACGACGTGCTGGCCCGGGCCGCGGGCACACTGGGTGTGCCCGAGATGCAGACGGCGTGTGAGCGGGTGGCCGCGCACCTCGACCCGGACGGCGCCCCGCCCGACCCCGACCAGGACCTGCAGCGGCGGGAGGTCACCTTCTCCCGGCTGGGGTCGATGCTGTACCTGCGCGGCCGGCTCGACCCCGAGGGAGGCGCCGCGCTGATGACCGCGATCGACGCGCTGATGCGCCCGCCGGCGCCGGATGATGAACGCACCGCCGCCCAGCGCCGCGCCGACGCCCTGGTCGAGTTGGCCCGCGGGGCGATCGCCGGCGGTGGGCTGCCTACGGTCGGCGGGGTGCGACCCCACCTGGGCATCCTCATCACCCCGCCAACCCTGCCCGGAACGGCCGGCGACAACGACAACGATCACGACGCGGACGACGTGCCGGCCGCGGCATCGGGTGGGTCTGGCAGTGGTGATTGGCTGGCCCGGGCGGGCATTCCGCCGCTGCCCGAGCGGCCGTGGTTGAACTGGCTTGGCCAGGTGCGGGCCGAGCTGGCCCAGCGGCTGGCCTGCGACGCGATCGCGTGGCGGATCGTGCTCGACCCCGCCACCGGACTCCCCCTCGACGTCGGCCGCGAACACCGCATCGTGCCGGCGTGGATCCGCAAGGCCATACGGGCCCGGGATCGCACCTGTCGATGGCCCGGCTGCGATGTGCCCGCCGACTGGACCGACTGTCATCACGAGGTGCCCTGGTACCTGGGCGGCACCACCGACGTCGCCCACCTGGTGAGCCTGTGCCGCTGGCACCACGGACTCGTCCACGAAGGACAGTGGAAACTCACCCTCGACCATCCCACCGGCGAGGTCCACATCACCAGGCCCGACGGCACACCCTACGAGCTCGGGGCGTCCCGACCCTGGACCACACCATCTCGCCAAGGACCCGAACGAGCCGAGCCGCCATGACAGGCATCGACAAAGCCCACCAACGGTCCGGTATGACGCCTCGTTCGGCTGCGCCCGACCTCGCCGGGAATGCGTGCACCCGACTCGGTTGGTCGCCCGAGGACCCGATTCTCCGCACAGCACACCCGCGTGGGACCGAGAATTGGCTTACGAACCGGTCCGCGCCTGTTACCGCGCGGATGCTACGGGTTGACGGAAGAAGAGGGACGCCTGATGCGCCTGTCGACGATCCGGCACTTGTATGAGGACTCGGGACCGTGGGCATCGGTCTACCTTGATGCGAGCGGGTCTCAGAACGACACCCGGCATCTCATCGAGCTACGTTGGCGCGGCCTACGCGACCAGCTGGCTCGTGGACACGCCGACGAACGGACGCTGCAGGCCCTCGACGATGCGATCGTGGACGACATGCGACGGATCGGTCCGGTCGTTCCGGCCGGCCAGGCCGTGTTCGCGGCCCACGGTACGGTCGTCATGGCCAATCCGTTGCCAGCGCCGCCGCGCCGCGAGTCCGCCAGCTGGTCGTCCTTGCCCCGCGCCGCCGAGTTGGTGCGGGCGCTCGGTGAAGAGGTCCGGTGGCTGCGGGCGGACGTCGACCGTACCGGTGGCTCCATCACGACCGACCGCGGCGAAACGCGCACAGTACTCGGAACGGCGACCGACCCGATCACCAAGGTCTCTGCTGGCGGCTGGTCCATGCCTCGCTTCCAGCGGGCTGCCGAAACCAACTGGGACCGCAACAGCACCGAAGTCGCCAAAGCCATTGCCGCGACCGCCGATTGGATCGAGGCCGACGTGGTCGTGCTGACCGGCGACCTCCGAGCGCGGCAGCTCGTTGTGGATCGGCTGCCCGCGGCCCTGGTGCCGTGCGTCGTGCAGATCGCCCATGAGTCCTCGGCGCCAGCGCACGACCCCGTTCTCGCGGCCGCGACGCGAGAGGCCGTCGATGCCTTTATTCGGGCCCGCCGCGATGCCATCGTGGACCGGTTCCACGCTGGTATCCCAAGCGGGGCATCCGTACGCGGGGTCACCGCCGTGGCCGACGCGGCGCGGGAACAACGCGTCGACACTCTGCTTCTCGGGCCCGACCACGCCAAGCACTTGCTGTGGGTCGACCCCCGTGACGCGTCGCTGGTCGGGATGGCGAAGAGGGACGTTGGGATGTCCGATCCCGTGCGCGAGCCCGCGGATGACGCGCTCGTCGGTGCGGCAGCGATGGCGGGTGCCGAGTCGGTGGTCATCGAGGCCGACGCCGGCTTGGTCGAGGGTCTCGGCGCGATCCTTCGCTACACACGATGATCGTTAAGGCGTTACGGTTGCTTCGGCTGGACGGGCGGCGCACGCTCCACATATGGCCACATGTGAGGTTTGTGGGAACGACTATTGGATGTCGTTTGAGATCCACGCGGCTGGACAGGTTCACACGTTCGACTCGTTCGAGTGCGCGATCCAGCAGTTGGCACCCATCTGCGAACACTGCTCAGTCCGCATCGTCGGGCACGGGGCGGAGGTTGACGGTCGCTTCTTCTGCTGTGCCCATTGTGCCCGGGCCAGCGGCGCGGCGGCCGCGGCTGAGATCCGCGACACCGCTGGGGTCCATGCCTGATGAGGCTGCGCAGGTGCACCTACCGAGGCACCATGCTCAAGACCGTTAACCAGCCAGGCGCACCAGCGAGCGCTTGAACTCGCCGTCGTCCTCCGCATCGAACCAATGAATAACCTCGATGGGTGAGCCGTTACGGCGGATCGCCGCGGCCTGGTTGCTGGCACTGACGGATAGCTCCGCGTTGGTCATGACCAGCATCCCGGCGATGTCGTCCCAGTTGGCCCGGCGCGCCGCCGCGACAACGTCTCGAGCGTCGAGCGCGAGGCCCGAGCGATATCGCACAGCAACGTGGACCAGCTTGCCGAAGACCTCGGCCAGCACGTCTCCGACGCGGTCGTCGAGCCACGTGGTGCGCGATGTGGTCCGCACGATCCTCTCGACCGCGGATCGCAGGTACATGGCCGATGCCAGGTCCGGCGAGCGATCCGGCGGCGCGGCTTTGTCCAACTGCCGCCGGCGCTCGTCGGGAAGCTCCGCGTGGACACCCGCCGCGATCGCCGGTGGCATGTCCGCGAGCATCGTCCAGGCGACGTCTGGCGCGGCGGTGGCCAAAAGCCGAACGATGTCCTTCGCGGGCAGCGTGGAGATGGCGGCGCGCCGTTGGTGGGGCGAGAGGGCCGCGATCAGCGTGGGCGTGTTGTCCCCGGCGGCAGACACGATGCGGCCAAGGTTGGTCGGGGGTATTTCGGCGAGTAGTGCGTCCATTCGATCGGGCGTCATGGCCATGAGAACGGCCACGGCGGCCGTTGGCTTGCTCGCGAGGATCAATGCGACAACGTGCTTGGTGGGCATCTGTGGCAACACGTGCCGGACCTCCTCGCCCGGGGTGGTGTGCTCCAACCGCGCGAATGACCTACGGGTCGCTGGCCGTGACGACGCTCCGCGCTGCCGTCGCGTCGGGCGCCTGGAGTGCGGTGGCCGCGAGTCGCTGACACTCCTCGAACGTTCGCAGGGCCAGCGCCTCCCGGACGGCGGGTATCGCCTGGGCTGACATCGAGAGGCTGGTGATGCCTAGACCCGCGAGTACGACGGCGAATGCGGGGTCGGCCGCGGCCTCGCCACATACGCCGAGCGGCTTGTGCGCCGCCCTCGCCGCTTCCGCACAGATGGCCAGCAACGACATCAGCGCGGGTTGCCACGGATCGAGGAGGGGCGCCAGCTCGCCACACTGACGATCGGCAGCGAACGTGTACTGACTAAGATCGTTTGTTCCGATGCTGATAAAGTCCACTTCGGACAGTAACGCCGCGGCCCGGAGCGCAGCGGCCGGAACCTCGATCATGACGCCAACCTTTGGCAGGCCGGCCTCGCGACAGTAATCGCGAAAACGGCTGGCCTCCTCAGCCGTCGCGATCATTGGCGCCATCACCCAGACATCGGCGGAGGTCCGGGACGCGGCGGTCGCGATCGCCTCGAGCTGGCCGCGCAGGACATCCGGCCACCGCCAGGCCACTCGGATTCCCCGCACGCCGAGCGCCGGATTCGGTTCGTCACCGAGGTTCAGATAGGGCACGGGTTTGTCAGCGCCCGCGTCGAGCGTGCGCACGATGACCCGGCGGCCAGCGGCGACCTCGAACACAGCCACGTACGCCGCCACCTGCTCGTCCATTGTGGGCGGTGTGGCACGATCAAGGTAGAGCAGCTCCGTCCGGAACAGTCCCACGCCTTCCGCACCCTGACCCGCCACTACGGCGAGGTCGGCGGCCGCGCCGATGTTCGCCAGCAATGGCATCGGATGACCGTCAGCGGTACGGCCCGGCCCCGTGGACCGAGCAAGAACCGCCTTGCGTTCGGCCTCGCGCATGCTCCGAGCGAGAAGCTCCGCCGCGGCTGGATCGATCTCGAGCGTACCGGCTCGTCCGTCGACGGCGACGTTGGCGCCATCGGGCACCCTGAGCACACCCTCACAGCGGACCACGGCCGGAATGCCGAGCGCCCGGGCCACAATCGCTGTGTGAGCGGTCGGCCCGCCCTCCTCTGTGACCAGTGCCAGCACAGCCGATGGATCGAGGCTCGCGGTCTCGGCCGGGGCCAGGTCACGGGCGGCGAGGATGAACGGCCGGCCCGGCGCGGGAATCCCGGGCATTGGCTGGCCGAGAAATGCAGCCACCGCGCGGTCGCGGACGTCGTCGAGGTCGGTGACCCTTTCCGCGAGAAATCCGCCCGCGGCCACGAACGGCTCGCGGTGCGCGGCGAAGGCTTGGTCGATCGCGTGCGCGCCATCCGTGCCACGGCGAACGGCGCTGGCGATCGTGTCGCGAAGCACGGGGTCGTCGGCCATCATCGCCTGCGCCCGCAGGATGTCGGCCACGGCCGGCTTGTCGGCCAGGTCGGAACGGCTACGTAGCGCAGCCGCGACCGCCGCCAGCGCGCCGGCGGCCCGCTCGATCTCGGCCTCCATGTCATGCTGCGACACTGTGCGCGCCAATGGCAGTGGCGGGGGCGCGGCGACGTGATAGATCGGCCCGGCCGCGAAGCCTGGGCTCACGCCGATCCCATGGAGCACCTCACCCACTGGAAGCCGCCGGTTCGCTCTCTTCGTCAAGATTGCGGGCCAGCAACGCGGCCAGCTCGTCCAGCGCGGCATCGGCGCCCTCGCCCTCCGCCTCGAGGATCACCTCCGTACCGTGCTTCGCCCCGAGCGACAGCACCGACAACATGCTGGCCGCGGGAACCGCGTTCTTGTCGCCACTACGGATGGTCACGCGAACCGGCTGCGCGCTCGCCGCGGCGACGAAGAGCGCGGCCGGCCGTGCGTGCAATCCACTGACAGAACCGATGATCACGTTGCGCGAGGGCATGGAAACTCCTATCAGGACAGTCCTGGCTCGATGGTCACCTTGATGGCCTCGCCGCGGGCGACGATGTCGAAGGCGTCGAGCGTCCGCTCAAGCGGCAGCCGGTGGGTTATCAGGTCGGCCACCGGTACGGCGCCCGAGGCGATGAGCTCGAGCGCCTGGGCGTTGTCCGCCGGGCTGGATCCGTTGGCGCCCACGATGGTCAGCTCCCGGTAGTGCACCAGGTTGGAGTCGAGGTCGATGACCGGGTTGTCCTTGGGCAGTCCACCGAAGAAGCTGATCCGGCCCTGCCGGGCGGCCATCGCGACCGCCTGTTCCTGCGCCCGGCCGGACGCGGCGGCGGTGATGACGACGTCGGCGCCCCGCCCGTCGGTGAGCTTGACGACCTCGTCGACCACGTCGACCTCGGCCCCGACGATCGCCGCGTCCGGTCGCACCAGGTCGGCGGCGAGCCGCAGCCGGTCGGCGTTGAGGTCGACCAGGAAGACCCGGGCGGCCCCGCGCGCGCGGGCCAGCCGCACGTGCAGGCAGCCGATCGGGCCGGAGCCGATGACCACCACGTCGTCGCCGTTGCCGACCCGGGCCAGCTTCTGTCCATTGAGGACACACGCGAGCGGCTCGGCCACGGAGGCCTCGGCGAAGCAGACCCCGTCCGGGATCCGGTTGAGTCCGTCGACCGCGAGCACCTTGGCCGGCACGACCATGTACTCGGCGAAGCCACCGTCGTAGTGGTAGCCCATCGACTCCTGGTTCGGGCACACGGTCATCCGGCCGGCCGGCAGTCCCGGCACTGTCCACAGGGGATGGCCGCGATGACCTGGACCCGGTCGCCCGGCCGTCCAGCCGGACACCTCGTCGCCGACCTCCACGACCTCGCCGGCGATCTCGTGCCCCATCACGCGGGGCGGGACGATGTGGTGGTGGCCGAACTTGAAGATCTTCACGTCGGTGCCACAGGTCGAGCAGTTGCGGACCCGGATCTTCACCTCCCCCGGTCCGGGCACCGGCTCCGGGGCGTCCTCGACCCGGACGTCGCCGGGGCATGGAACCGGACGACCTTCACTGACTGCTCCTCCGTCCACCGGCGACAGCAGTCGCATGACGTCGTCGGCGTCGCGTCGCCTTCCGCAGCGTCCCGGGCGCGCTCCGGATCGAGCAGGATCTGGGCCAGTTCGGCACAGGATCTCCACGTGGCCGTCGCCGACCGCGGCGATGGCCACGCAGACGCACGACCGCTCGCCGCCCCAGTCCACGCCCTCCGGGAACCGCAGCACGGCCAGCGCATCGCGCCGTGACCGCGGCCTTGCCGGCGAGCGTGGCGTGGGGAATCGCCACGCCCTCCCCGACGTACGTGGAGATCGAGCGCTCCCGTTCGAGCATCGCCTCCACGTACGCCGGGTCGACCGCACCCGATCTCGACGAGCACCTTTCCGCACTGGCGGATGGCGTCGATCGCGGTCGGTGGCCGATTCGGCCAGCCGGATCGCCCGCTCCTCGAGCAGGGCCACCAACGGTTGCGCATCAGCCATGGAGATCGGTGCCGTTCTTGACCGCGGCGACGATCGCGTTGACCGCCGGGTCGCCGATGAACACCTGGACCGGCACGATGACTGTGCCCGGGGCGCTGACTCGGGCCCGCTCCGCGAGTCCCTTGTGGACGACCACGACGTCCGCGTCGGCCGGGATGGAGTTGACCGGGGTGTGCTCGACCGTGACCGACTGAGCGCTGAGCTGCCTGCGCAGCTGGCTGGCGAGCATGACGCTGCTGCCCATTCCGGCGTCGCAGGCGACGACGACCTTCTGGATGGCGCTTCCGTTGATCGCTGGGCATGATTCCTAGGCCTCCGACGTGGCGGTCGGTGTGAGCTGGCGCGCCCTGTGCCGGCAATGACACGGCGCGCGGTGCCGGCGCCATGATGTCGGCGTCCGGCGCGACCACAGCTTCCTTGTCACTTTCCAGCCGGCCGAAGCCGAGCAGGACCGAGTCGACGACGAAACTGACTCCGGCGGCGATCGCGATGCCGAGCAGCACACCGAAGTATCCGCCCTTCGGGGTGACCGCCATGTAGGCGAAGATGCTGCCGGGTGATGGCGTGGCGACGAGACCCGCTCCGGTGACCATGAACGTGCCCACGCCGGCCGCGCCGCCGGCGATCATGGCGAGGATGAGCCGCGGCTTCATCAGGACGTAGGGGAAGTAGATCTCGTGGATTCCGCCGAGGAACTGCACGATGATCGCGGCGGGCACGGTCGGACGCAGCGAACGCGGGCCGAAAATCAGGTACGCCAGCAGCAGCCCGAGGCCGGGGCCGGGGTTGGACTCGATCATGAACAGGATCGACTTGCCGAGCGGATGCGACTCGGCCACTCCCAGCGGGGCGAGCACGCCGTGGTTGATCGCGTTGTTGAGGAACAGCACCTTCGCCGGCTCGACAATCACCGAGGCGAGTGGCAGCAGGCTGTGGTTGACCAGCTAGTCCACGCCGCTGCCGGCCCACTTCGTGAGGGAATCGACGACCGGACCGATTCGCCATATGGCAAGCAACGCCATGCCACCGCCGATGATGCCGGCCGAGAAGTTGTCGATGAGCATCTCGAAGCCGGGCTTGACCTTGCCTTGAATCAGCCGGTCGAACATCTTGAGGATGAAGGCGGCCAGCGGACCTACGATCATCGCGCCGAGGAACATCGGGATGTCCGCGCCGACGATGACACCGACCGTCGCGACTGCGCCGACTACGGCTCCGCGCTGGCCGTGCACCAGCCGGCCCCCGGTGTAGCCGATGAGCACCGGCAGCAGCGTCAGGATCATCGGACCGACCAGCTGAGCAAGGAACTCGTTGGGAATCCAGCCGGTCGGGATGAACAGGGCCGTGATCAGACCCCAGGCGATGAATGCACCGATGTTGGGCATGACCATGGCCGGCCAGGTAGCCGCCGACTCGCTGGATGGCCGCCTTGAATCCGGTGCCCGTGACCGGGGGCGTGTAGGGAAGTGTCATGGGGGACTCCTCGTAACGATGGGACGACCAACGAGGGCACGCGGGTCGGGTTGCCGCTGCGCCCGCCGGGCTTTGTCCGGTGGACGCCGATGGCGTTGTTAAAGCTCCGCCGGCGTTGCTCGAAGGCCGCTCGGGGGTTCGAGCACTGCGGGTATCGCTCTTATGTGGACACGGTGACGTTGGATGTCGCCGGGGCCCGGCATCCGGCTACCGGGCAGGCTGACCGCCGCCGCCCCCCACGCCAGCGCTTCGGCAAGGGCGTCGCTTCCCTTGGCGCCGGACGCGAGGAACCCGGCCAGGAGAGCGTCACCGGCACCGACCGCACTGCGCGGCCGGTCCACCGGGGCGCTCCCCGCAATGACTCCGTTGTCGTCGACCAGCACGGCGCCCTCGGCACCGAGACTGGCCAGAACCGCCCCTGCCCCCCAGGACCTGAGCTCCTGGGCGGCGTCGACGACGTCACCGAGCGTGGCGAGCGGGTTGCCGACCACCTCGGCGAGCTCTTCCCGATTGGGCTTGACCAGTGCCGCACCCGAGGTGGCCGCTTCGCGCAGCGCCGGCCCGCTGGTGTCGACGGCCAGCCGTACGCCCGCCGCGACGAGTCCTTGGAAGATCTGTGTCAGGGCCGCGACGGGTACTCCCGGTGGTGTGCTGCCACAGACGACCACCCACTCCGCCGTTGAGCGCCGGTCGGGTCAACCGAAACGGCGAGCATCTCATCGAGCACCGCCTCGAAGTCGACCGGCGACAGCGTCGGGCCCTGGCTCATTGATCTTTGTTATTGTCCCGTCCGGCTCGGCCAATGTGAGGTTGGACCGGGTGTGTCCATCGATCCAGACACAGATCGGGTCGACGCCCTCGGCCTGCAGCAGTCGAACCAGGTGCTGCCCCTCCTCGCCGCCGCACGGCAACACCGCTCGCGACGCAAACCCGTTCGCCAGCAAGGCCCTGGTCACGTTTACCCCCTTGCCGCCCGGGTCGACGTGCGAGGAGACCGCGCGCAGCACCTCACCACGAACGAGCCGTTCCAGCTCGACGGTGCGGTCGAGACTAGGGTTCAGGGTCAACGTGATGATCATGCGCGTACCACTCGTACGCCCGCGGCCTCGACGTCGAGCACCAGATCGTCGTTGAGGCCGGTGTCGGTGATGAGCAGGTCGAGATCGGAGAGCGAACCGAACCGGGCCAGGTAGTCGTTGCCGATCTTCGTGTGGTCGGCCAGGAGCACGGCGCGGCGGGCCGCCCCGATCATCGCCCGCTTCACGGCTGCTTCGGCCGGGTCCGGGGTCGTCAGCCCATGCTCGACGGAGCAGCCGTTCGTACCGAGGAAGACGACGTCGACGTACATGTCGGCCAATGGACGCAATGCCCAATCGTCCACTGTGGCTAGTGTCTTGCCGCGCACGCGTCCGCCGAGCATCAGTATGGTGAGGTTCGGCCTCGGGCCGAGACTGGCCGCGATCGCCGGCGAGTTGACGACGACCGTCAGCTCACGGTCGACGGGCAGGGCCTGGGCCAGGCGAGCCGTCGTCGTTCCCGCGTCGAGGATGATCGCCCCCTCGTCCGGGAGCTCCCCCAACGCCATCTTCGCGATGCGCTCTTTCTCGTCGGTCAGCACGGTGTCCCGCGCGGCGAGGGCTGGTTCGAATCCGATGCGCTCCACGGGAATCGCGCCGCCGTGCACCCGCCGGAGCACTCCGACGCGCTCCAATGTGGTCAGGTCACGGCGGATCGTCTCGGCCGTTACCGTCAGGGCGTCGGCGAGGGCGGCGACATCGACCCTGCCCTGGCTTCGAGCCAGGCGCACGATCTCCTGCTGCCGCTCCTCCGCGTACATGTGGATTCACCGCCGTTTCGTTTTGGTTGGCATCTGTTTACTTCCGTTCGTGTTGGATGTCAAGACCCGCTGTGGAAATTGACGGCGCATCAGCGATCGGTCGACGGTCGTTCCCACAGCGTTGCGGGCCGCTTTGGCAGCGCGGCGGCGATCACAACTGGCGACGCCGGCGAGGAGCGACCAGCAACCGGCGCCGTTCACAGAACGGAACCAAACACAGAACGGGATCAGTAACGTCAGCCCCGCAAAAGCAGAGTGTCGAGCCCCCGCACCAAACCTGTGCGCTTCGAAACCGCCCGGACCGCGAGCAGGGTCCCGGCCACGTACGGCGTCGCCGACGAGCCCGCGTCGTGACGGATCGTCAGCCGCTCGTCGGGCAGAGCGAACACCACCTCGGTCGAGACGGAGAAACTCGGCAGCCGCACCGAGTGCACCTGAGTGCCGGCGATCATGGCGCCCCGGGCCTGCGGATGGCCGGCGGTGTCCTCGATCGGGACGACCGGCGTGGGGACGCTGACGCCGGACAGGCGCTCGGCCAATTCCCGGGCGGTACCGCTCGGCGCGTCCAACTTGGCGGCGGAGGCGAAGTCGATGATCTCGCGGTTGGGCAGTTGGGCGGCGACCATTAGCGCGGCGGCCTGCATCATCGCCGCGGTCAAAGAGAAGTTCCCGGCCGCTACCACACCGACGCCGGCGCGCTCGGCCCTGGCCGCGATGTCGGCGAAGTCGTCGGCACCCAGACCTGACGTGCCGATAACGACGGCCACGCCCCGCTCGAGCGCCGCGCGGGCGTGGCCGATCACGGCGTCGTGGGACGTGTAGTCGACGAGTACATCGACCTCGTCGAGTGCCTGACGAACATCTGCACGCACCGGTACGCCGTTCTCCACGCCACCCCACGCCAGACCGAGGTCGGTGCCGGCAGCGGACCGGCTCACCGCGGATCGCAGCGTCAGGTCGTCGGTGGTCAGAATGGCTTCGGCCACGGCGCGGCCGGTCCAGCCGGTCGCTCCAGCGACGCATACGCGCAGTGTCATGGTCGGACTTTACCCGATCGTCCACATTGGTCACTGACGAGAGGTGGTCACTGACGAGAGGTGGTCACTGACGAGAGGTGGTCACTCGACCTCGGGCGGCGACAGCCCGCGCCGCCGCCGTGGACCGGTCGTCAGGGGATGCTGCGGGCGCGGTCGGTCAAAGCGTTGACCAAGCCCGCCGCCGCGCGGGCACCGTCCACGGTCACCACAACCGATCGACCGCCAGTGCGTTCGACAAGCAGTGACTCTCCCCGACGCAGCGCGACACCAACCCGTCCGGACCGGCCGACCCGCCACCCCCAGCCGCCGAAGTCGCGCAGCGGTCGCACGTCGATTACGTCGGCCCGCCGTACTTCATCAAGGGGAACCCGCATCCGCGGCCATCCAATCCGGGAACGGATGGCGACGCCCGAGCCGTCGACGCGCACAACGACCGACGACATGGCGACGATGATGGCGAACAGGAACACCACGACCACCAGCAATGCCCAGATCTGGGTCAGCAACACCAGTGCCAGTACCAGGACCCCAGCGGCCAGTCCCGCCGAGATGGCGGTGGCTGACGTTGCGCTGCCCGTCCACGCGGCGGGCGTCCCTGCGGCGAGCGCGACCCGCGGTGCCGTGGCGTCGACCGGCTCGAAGGTCGGCTGACGTGGATCTCCCGGCACCGAGACCCCGATGATCACCGCAACGATGGCGGAAGCAGGGACGGCGAGTAATAGCACGCCGTCGAGACCACCGGCGGCGCGGGCGTCCTCGAGTCCCCGCTGCAGGTTCAGCGAGCCGAGTGTCAGAATCGCGATGAACAGCGCGGACCAGGCTGACGCCGCCGCTCCGACCCGGCGCGTGAACGCGGACTGCCCGAGCCACAGCGTGACCGCGCCGAAGCCCAGTACGAGCACCATGCCGCTGCCGAGCATGACCGCCACGATCGCGTCCAGCGACGAGAATCCATTGACGGTGCCATCGGCGCCCCAGTGACTGGCCACCGGATCAGGCAACTCGGGCCGCCAGGACAGCGCCGTCAGCGCCGCACCGACCAGGACGGTGGCACCGCCGAGAGTAGTCCAACCCGCGGTGCGACGCCGGATTCGCTGCGCTCGCGCCGATTGCGTCGTGGCTTGGCTCACGGGAGAAATGTTCGCGCAGCGGCGCGGTCGCGTATAGAGCGCCGATCCGGCTGGATGCTGATGCCGGCCATTCGGGCGGCATTGGCTAGCCTGTCGGCGTGATCGCTGCATTGGCGGATGACCATGCGGTCCGACGCGCGCAATGAAGCGGTCGCCCGACGGACCGAACGCTGGTTCGTTCGTCAGGGCGTACCGCAACTGATCGGGGACTACCGGTTCCGGTCCCATGTGCTGCCGCGCATGCTGCCTTTCCTGGCCGCCGTGACCCTGGGCAGCCTCGCGCTCGCCGTCGTGCTCCCCCGTATTCCCGCCGGGCCGGGCGCGGTCGCGATCACGCTGCTGGTCCTGCTCGGCATGCTCGCTCTGCCCTGGCTGCTGGGGCGAGCGCGGTGGGCACTGCCGCGGCGATCCCCGACCGGCGCCACCATCGTGCTGGTCGGCTACGCCGCCGCTCCGGTCGTGATCCCGTTCCTGCTGCTTGGGGTGTACGGCCGGGCCGACCGCGCCCTCGTCATCGGTCGCCCGGGCACACCGACGCTTCAGGTGGTCCTGGTGACCGGCCTGGTCCTGGCGGCGGCGTTCGCGGCGATCTTCGTCGTGGCCGCGCTGACGACGTCGTACGGGCTGGTGCCGCTCGCCGCCGCCGCCACGCGGCATGCCTTCGCCGACATGCGCGGCAGTCTTCAACTGCAGGGGCGGGCCATGCCGACGCTGCTGTTCGTGACGTTCTTCCTGTTCTTCACGAGCGAGCTATGGCAGCTGATGAACCATCTCGCGTGGGGGCGCCTGGCGCTCGTACTCGTGCTCTTCGCCGCAGTGACCATCCTGGCTACGTCGGTGCGACTCCGCGGCGAGATCGACCGGGTGGAACAGGACCTCAATCCCGAGCGGCTCTCGGCAGCCTGCGCCGGGACTCCGCTCGCCGCCCTGGGCCCCGCGGTCGTCGCACCGGCACCTCCGCCACCGCTAACCGCGCGGCAGGAGCTGAACGTGCTCATGGTTCTGGCAGCGCGGCAACTCGTCCAGGCCGCGGTCGTGGGGTTGGGCCTGTTCGCGTTCTTTGTCATCCTCGGCCTCATCGTCGTTGATCACACAATCGCCGCGACCTGGATCGCTGCCGAACCCGGGCGCTCGGCGTGGGCGCCATTTCTGCCGGTGGCGCTCTTGCGCGCGGCCGCATTACTGGCCGGATTCGGAAGTATGTACTTCGCCATCACGACGATGACCCAGTCCGAGTACCGGAGCGAGTTCTTCGAGCCCGTGATCGGCGACGTCGAACGCACGCTCGCGGTGCGGGCTGTCTACCTCGACATCCGACCCGGTCGGACCGAAAGGACGGTCGCGACCGTCCCACCGGGCGAGCAGACTTCGTGAAGGCGTCCAAAGTGGTCGCGGATCGGTCGTAGCGTAGGACGCGTCCGATCCGACGCCTGAGTGGAACGGGCTATTGCGCGACTGGTGGCGACCAGCCACCTGGTGCAGCCAAGCGGGCTGGCTGCGGTGGTGGCTGAAGCGCTCACCCCGGTAACGATCGACACGACGCTGGCGGGTCGAGCATTTCGGCGATTGTCCATTGTGGTGAGTCGAGAAGACCCGGGACACGGGTGGCTGCTGATCCTTGACGGCACCGAACGACTCGGCGTACTCGAGATCACGCTCCCGACCGGCATGTCGGGAGACGACCCGTCGATCCAGAAATCGCTGCGCTCGTTGAGTGTCCTGATTGGACATCTGCTGGTGGCGAGGATGGCGTACGGCGACAGCGTTCGTCGCGCCCGACGGTCGCTGGCCGATGTCGGTCGGCGGGATCTACGCGTTCCGGAGCCTGCGGGCGAAAAAGCGCGCCTGGCCATGGTTCGTTATCGCCGGCGCACTGCCCGGCGGGTTGCTCGTGGTCGCCGAAGCGTTGACCCGCTTCGGTGGCTCGTCGTTGGTGAACCTCGTCAATGGCTTCGCAGACGAGTCGCCGCTCGTGGGGCTCACCGACACCGCTCGCCTTCGTCACGGTCTCATCGTCGCCGCTGTGGGCGGCATCGTTGCGCTCATGGGGGGCCTGCGGGCGCCGCGCGAGTCGGACGATGGCGGCGCGGCATCCGAATCGTCCACTGAGGACGACGACTCGACGGATTGATCCTCCACGTGTGGATCAGGGCACGGTGATACCCAGCTCCACCGCCGCGCGCCGGGCCGCCGCCCCGAAGGCGGCCGCGTTGGGCCAGCGGGCCGAGGGCTGCCTGGCCATCGCCCGCTCGACAATGGCCGTCACCGACGACGGAACGTCGCGCGGCAACGGCGGCGGCGAGGCGTTGACGTGCCGCGTCGCGATCTCCATGGGACTGGCGCCCTCAAAGGGCCGCCGCCCGGCAAGGCAGTGATACGCCACCACGCCGAGTGCGTACACATCGGACAGTGGCGTGGCCAGCTCGCCCATGGCCACCTCCGGGGAGAGATACGACGCCGTTCCGAGCACCAGCCCCGTGGCTGTGAGCTGCGCGGCACCGACCGACCGGGCAATGCCGAAGTCGGTCAGCACGACGGTCCCGTTCGGCCGTATCAGAAGATTTCCGGGCTTCACGTCGCGATGGACAACGCCGGTCTGATGGACCGCGGCGAGCGCGTCCGCCGCCTGAGCGACGATGGCCATCGTTCGTGCCGGTGTCAGCCGACGGACCCGCGCCAGGGTGCGTGACAACGCGTCGCCGTCCACGTACTCCATCACCAGAAAGGCGCCGACCGCGCGATCGCTGCCGAAGTCGTAGATCCGCACCACGCCGCGGTGATCGATGGCCGCCATGGCACGGGCTTCCCGGCGGAACCGCTCATTGAAGCCGGGCTGATCAAGCAGGGACGGTAGCAGGATCTTTACAGCGACCTTCCGGCTCATGTTCTCGTCGAGGCCCTGCCAGACGTCTCCCATGCCGCCGCTCGCGATGCGCTCGACCAGCCGGTAGCGCCGGCCGAGCTTGGTGCCCGGCTTGATCATGCCACCTCGCTCGAGCCGTCGATCCTGCCTACGTCGACCGCGATAGTAACGTCCCTAACCGTGGTCACCCCGTTGTGACGACGGGGCTGGCCCGTGATTGCCGTCCTCGGGTTTGTGAGGATTCCTGCGAGTACCGTCGTTTTTCATGAGCGCGAACTCACGACCGTTGGCCGTGGTGACGGGGGCCTCCAGTGGAATCGGTCTCGCGTTAGCACGTGAATTCGCCCACCACCAGTTCGATCTCGTTGTCGCGGCCGATGATTCCGCCGTCTACGACGTCGCCCAGCGGATATCCCTGGACGGTGTCACTGTGCGCGCGGTCCAGGAGGATCTCGCAACCGAGCAGGGCGTGCGGCGGCTGTGGAATGCGGTGCGAGCGTGGAAGAAACCGATCGAGGCGGCCGCATTGAACGGGGGCATCGCGCTGAACGGACGGTTCGCGAGCGACACCGAGTTGCCGGTTGAGTTACGAGTGATCGATGTCAATGTACGGTCGTCCGTATACCTGGCCAAGCTGGCACTGACCGACATGGCCCGCAATGGGCATGGGCGTCTGCTCCTGACATCGTCGGTCGAGGCGGTACTGCCCGGCACAAACCAGGCCGTCTACGCCGCGTCCCAGGCGTTCCTGAACTCCTTTGGCGACGCGCTGCGTGCGGAACTGCGCGGCACCGGCGTCACGGTCACCACACTCCTGCCGCGGCCGACGGACACACCGATATTCGAAAAGTTGGGCGCCGCGACGATTTTCGGCGCGGCACCGAAGAGTTCGCCCGAGACGGTGGCCCGACAGGCATTCGAGGGCCTGATGCGAGGCGACGATCACGTCATTGCGGGTTCGATGGTCGACCGGCTCATCGTCCGCACCGCCCAGGCTCTCCCGGACTCGGCCAAGGCGGCTATCCAGGCCTGGATGGCCAGATCTCGACCCCCTCAAGAAGTGGCGGCCAGCCGGGTCCTTCGGGGCATCAACGTGACCGCCGCGTCGGCGCAACGAGCGGCGGCTGAAGGCCGTCGCCTCGTCTCATCGCCGCCGAGCGTCGGGGTGGCGCGCCTGGCCGACCTCGCGCGCCGGCGAAGCCGCGGGGACGCCGTCGGCGACGACTGGGCCACGTAGGTCGATCGCACGCTTTCCCGTTTGCCCCCACCGAAGCCCCGAGTTATAGGGACAATAGGGACAAAGGCGGCACGCGTCCTCGCGCGTGCCTCGGCACGCGGGGGTATAGCAACCGATGGGTATGCGCGGGCGCGTCATGATCGTTTCCGCTCGGGTCGGGGCGGGCCACAACGGGTTCACGGATGAGTTGGCCCGCAGGCTCAGAGCCCAGGGCTTTGATGTCGATACATATGACTTTATGAACCTGATGCCGGGGCCAACCGGCCAGGGGTCGCTGCGCACGTACAACCGAATCCTTCGGCGGGCGCCGTGGGTGTACGCACTGCTGTTCGCGGTGGGCAACCGATCGGCCACCACCACCCTCACGCGCCTGCTCCTCGCGCCGACCCGCCGCAGGCTGTTGAGCCTGGTAACGCCGGACGTCCGCGTGGTCGTCTCGACGTATTCGCTCGCCAGCCAGGTCCTCGGTCCGCTGCGCCGCAGCGGCCGACTTCGCGTGCCGACCGTCACCTACAACACCGACTTCGCCGTGCACCGGCACTGGGTGGCCGACGGCATCGATGCCCACCTGACCGCGCACCCCGTTTCCGCCGAGCGAGCCCGCGCGCTCGGCGGACGCGACGCTCAGCCCGCCGGTGCGCTGGTGGCTCCGGGATTCCACCCCGCCAACCCGCAGGAGCGTCGGAAGGCCCGGGAGGCTTTCGGTCTCCCGTCCGGACGGCTCGCCCTCGTCGTGGCGGGCTCCTGGGGGGTGGGCCGGATCGAAGCAACGGCCGCGGAGGTCGAGGCGAGCGGTGTGGCAACGCCGGTCGTCGTCTGCGGGCGTAATGACGAACTGCGTCGGCGCCTGGCCCGAAGCGGGGTGGGATATGCGTTGGGCTGGGTCGACGACATGCCGCGACTGATGCGGGCCGTCGACGTGCTGGTCGAGAACGCCGGTGGCCTCATGGCGCTGGAAGGCATGGCGTCGGGGCTCCCGGTCGCGACCTACCGGCCCATTCCGGGCCACGGCGAGTTGAGCGCCGGAGCGCTGTCCCAGGCCGGAGTCAGCATGTGGATCCGCCGTCCGGACGCGCTAGCCTCAAGCCTCGTCCAGCTCATGGACGCCGAACGCAGCCGCCAGCGCATCGCGGCCCAGGTGATGTTCCGCGACGACGCGGCGTCGCACGTAGCGAAGATTGCCGATCAAGGACAGCCCCAGCCTAGCCCGTCCGTCCACAAACGACGGACTTCGCCCGTGAGCCTGGGTGCTGCGGTCGCCCGTGGCGTCGCCGTCGCGGCCGGGCTCGCCGTGGTCCTCGGCGCGGTGGACTACCTGGCTCGACGCAACGGTCATCGCCATGGCTGAGGTCGGGCGCCGGTGGGCATTCGGCCTGGCGGCGGTGCTGGCCGGCGCGACCATCTACTGTGGACCAGCGGTGTCGGCAATCCGCCCGGTACGGGTGCGAATGTTTCCGGACCTGGCCGGCTTTGGCGATGTAGGACATGTCGCGCTCACGTTTGACGATGGTCCCGACCCGGTCTCGACGCCCCGGATCCTGGACGCGCTGGATCGTCTCGACGTCCGGGCGACCTTCTTCGTGCTGGGCGAGCTACTGGCCCAACATCGTTGGATCGGACGGCTGATGGCCGCCGCCGGTCACGAGGTGGCTGTCCACGGCTGGAACCACACGCCTGCCATCTCCCGTTCGGTCGCTCGGGTGCGCCGCGACCTCAGTCGCGCCTGCGACCTCGTTGCCGAGACCACCGGCGTCAGGCCGCAATGGTTTCGCCCGCCGTACGGCTTTCTGTCGACACCCGCGCTGATTGGGGCGCGGCAGATAGGCCTGACGCCCGTGTTGTGGGGCAGCTGGGCCAAGGACTGGCGAGGTACGGCGACGCCGGCCAGCGTGGTCGACACCGTCGCGCGGTGCCGCGAACGGGGTGCGACCGTCCTACTGCATGACCGCACCGCATCGGCATCCGGCTGGCGAGCCACATTGACCGCACTGCCCACGCTGGTGACCCATTGGCGGGACAGCGGCCTGCGCGTGGGTCCGCTCGTTGAACACGGCATCCGTCGCGGGGCCGAGCTACCGTGATCGGCGCGGCGGTCGCGTGCGCCGTTGCCGCGGCCGCCTGCTACGCGCTTGCGGCCACATTGCAGCATCGAGCGGCCGGTCGGGTGCCCAAGGGGAGGGTGCTCGACCCCCGGCTCCTGGTCCGCCTGGTCCAGCGTCCACTGTGGATTGCTGGCGGAGCGAGCGACCTCGCCGGCGCTGGACTGCATGGTGCCGCGCTGACACTTGGTCCGCTCGCTCTCGTGCAACCGCTCCTCGTGAGCGGGCTCATCCTCGCCGTGCCGCTCGAGGCGGCCCTGGACCGGCGCCGGCCAGGAGGGCGTGACCTGACCGGCGTCATCCTCAGTGCGACCGGCCTGGCGACGTTCATCATCGTTGCGGACCCGCACGCTGGTCAGATCGCGCCGGCCGACGCCGACCTGCTGGGTGTCGTTATTGGCGTGGGCACGTTCATGACGATCCTCGTCGCGGTCGCGCAACGAGGTCGCGGAGCCGCGCGGGCCACGCTGCTGGGCGTTGCCGCCGGCGCCGGCTACGCATTGGCGGCGACTCTGGCCAAGGCCTGCCTGGACCGCCTCGTCACCGACGGATTGGTGGTCCTACTCGATTGGCGTCTCTACACCCTCGCGGCCGTCGGTCTCGGCTCGGTCGTGCTGAACCAGAACGCGTTTCAGGCCGGAAGACTCGCCGGTCCGCTGACCGGGATCGTGCTCACGGATCCATTGGCGAGCGTCGTGATCGCGGTCCTGGCCTATGAGGAACAGATAGCCGGCGGGACCGCCGACCTTCTTCTCGAATCCCTCGCGGTCGGCGTCATGGCGTGCGGCGTTTGGCTGGTGAGCTCGAGCAGATCCACGGCGAGAGCCAGGAGCAGCGTCGGTGACTGACACTGGTACGGATCGTCGGTGTGCGCGTGGCTCCACAACCGCGGCGCCAGATTGAGTAGCAACCACTCATCCCCACGTACGCGCCGCACGGGCAGGATGTAGCCCAAGCAGATCGAGCCGGCCCAGAGGAGAGCAGGATGACAGCGGTCGACCAAGCCGATGTACGCGAACGGGATCTGACCCTCGCCGATGGGCGCAGATTGCACCTGTACGACTGCGGCGATCCTCGCGGTGAACTGGTGATCGTCCATCACGCCACGCCCGGATCGGGCAGGCCTGCCTCGTGGTGGGCCGAGGATGCCACCACGCGAGGCATCCGCCTCGTCGGCTACGACCGGCCTGGCTACGGCGGGTCCGACCGGCACGCCGGACGTCGCGTCGCCGAGGCAGCCGCCGACGTCGCCGCCGTCGCCGACGCGCTTGGTGCCGACCGCTTCCGGACCTACGGCGGATCAGGCGGCGGACCCCATGCTCTGGCCTGTGCCGCGCTCCTTCCTGACCGCGTGATCGCATGCGTGGCGTTCTGTTCGCCAGCGCCGTATGGCACACCAGGCCTCGACTGGATCGCCGGCATGGGCCAGGACAATGTGGACGAGTTCAGCGCGGCACTCGCTGGCGAGGTGGCCCTGCGGGCTCACCTCGCCCCGGTTACCGACCAGCTCCGGTCAATCGACGCGAAGGGCCTCGCAGAGGTGTTACGCACCCTGCTGCCCGATGTCGATCTGGCCGTATTCGACGACGACCTTGCCGGGTGGCTCCACGATGGATTCACCGTTGGCCTGCGCGACGGCTTCCAGGGTTGGTTGGACGACGACCTGGCGTTCGTGAGCGAGTGGGGGTTCGAGCCTTTGGCGATCCGGGTGCCGGTGTTGCTCCTGCACGGCCGGCGGGACCTGATGGTGCCGTTCGCCCATGGCACATGGTTGGCGTCGACGATTCCCGGTGTGAGCACACGGCTCACCGATTCAGACGGACACCTGACGCTCACCCGCAGCGTGGATGAGATGCACGCGTGGCTACTGGACCAAGCATGAACGCGGTCGCCGACCCGGAGTTCAGCCGAGTAGCCCGGCGAGTTCGTCGCGGCGGCTGATGCCGAGCTTGGCGATGACGGCGTGAAGGTGGTTTTCGACGGTGCGCAGGGAGATGTAGAGCCGGGCCGCGATTTCCTGCGGTCCGTGGCAACGAGAACGAAACCCGGATCCGCATCGACAACACCTCGCCTTAGGCGACTACCAGTGAGATTCCCGCTGGCGCCGTGCCCAAACCAGATACGGACGGTCTCAACCGGTCCGCGCGACGGCGAGCAAGGCAATGTCGTCCTCCGCGTCGGCGATGTCCATCCGGGCCATCACACGGGCGCAGACCGCCTCGGCTGGCCCTGGAACGACCGCGCCGCAGAGCCGGCGAAGGCCGTCGTCGATGGGTTCGCCGCGCCGCTCCACCAATCCGTCCGTGTAGAGCAGAAGGACGCCGCGCTCAGGTAGCGCGACCGTTGCGCTCTCCCGGGTCTTGGTGTGTCCGACGCCGACCGGAACATCAACAGGCAGTCGCAGCAGGCGCGCGTCCTCGCCGGGCGCCGCCACTATCGGCGGCAGGTGGCCGGCGAGCGAGACCCGCATCTGGTCTCGGGCGGGGCTGATCATGGCGTAGAGAACCGTGGCGAGGTTACCGGTTTCAAAGTGCCGGATCTTGCGGTCCAAACGAGTCAGGACATCAGCCGGGTTGTCCCAGTCCAGCGCATACGCACGCAGGGCGCTACGAAGCCGGCCCATCACGACGGCGGCTCGCAAGCCATGGCCCGACACGTCACCGACGACCACGCCGAGATGACCGGACGGGAGAACAAAAACGTCATACCAGTCGCCACCAACGCCAAGGTGATGTCCAGGCACATACCGGGCGGCCATATCGACGCCGGGAACGCCCGGTAACCGCGTTGGCAGGAGACTGCGCTGTAGGGCGAGCGTGGCGGCCCGATCGGCCTGAGATTGTTGCGCCTGGCTGGCCAACCCGGCGCGGTCCGCGACGAGCTGCAGCAACGCCAGGTCCTGCTCGCTGAACTCGCGCGGTTTGAAAGTACCGAGGACAAGCACCCCAACGAGATCGCCCGCGGCGAACATCGGCACACCCACAAGCGAGACCACCCCCGTATCGCGGAGGATGGGACTGGCGACGGTGGTTGCATCGACGCGGTCGACGATGACCGGCGCCTTCGTCATCGCGACCCGGCCGGCAAGCCCGGCACCGACGTCCAGCCGGAACCCCTGCCTCACCTCGTCCTCGAGCCCGATCGCGGCCACGGTCACCAGCTGCTCGGCTTCATGATCGAGGAGTTGAATCGAGGCAGTGTCCGCTCCGATGAGTGTGCGAACCCGGTCGAGGAGCTCCCGGAACAGATCCTCGACGTCCAGGTGGGACAGGGCCGCGTCCGTGAGCGCGACGATCCGACGCAGGCGCTCGTCGCCCGCCTCGGCCGAAGTCTCGATCACGCCCGAAGCGTAGCGCCGGCCGCCGGATGCCGCGCCCTTGCCGGACTCAGGTCACGTTGAGGTATTCACCCAACCCGGTGTAGTCCACGAGCATTCGGCGGACCGGCTCCGGAGTACCCACGACCTGGAATCGCCAACCCCACTCGTCGCAGCGTCGACGAAGCACCACGAGCACACTGATGCCGGCCGAGTCGCAGAATCCGACCCCCGCGAGGTCCACCGACATGGTGCGCGGCATGGACCAGTCGGCGCCTGCGGTGGCCTGTTCCAGCAACTGGTTCGCGGTGCTGAGGTCCAGCTCGCCGTGCACATCCACGGTCACGCCAGCCTCGTCCGCCTCCACGCGCACGGTCAGGGGTTCCGGCGTCTGGCTCACGGATTCACGCTACCCGGGACCGGCCAGACGCGCCCCTGCAAGTCCATCGATCTTGCCGGACGATCCAGCGTGGACGGTGTCGGTCATCGACGAAGCCATCAGCTCGACCAAGAGCGCACGACGCCGCAATAGGCTTCGCCCATGCGCAAACCGATGGCGGTCGCCGGGAGTCTGCTGTTCTTTGTCGTCGCACCCGGAACCGTTGCCGGTCTGATCCCGTGGTGGCTCACCGGTTGGCAATCCCGCCCGGCGCCGGACGGCTGGGCGGCGGTGTTCGTGCCGGTCCGGGTACTCGGCATCGCGATGATCGTCGCGGGCGCTGGCTTCGTCGCCAGCGCCTTCGTCCGTTTCGTTCGCGATGGCCTCGGGACGCCGGCACCGGTGGCGCCTCCGTCGCGCCTCGTCGTCGGCGGCGTCTACCGCTACGTGCGCAATCCGATGTACGTCGCCCTGATCACCTGCATCCTTGGCCAGTCCTTCGCGCTCAACCAGCCGGTGCTCCTGGCCGACGCCGCGATCACGGCCGCGGCGTTCATAGGATTTGCTGTTATCTATGAAGAGCCGACGCTGTCACGTCAGTTCGGTTCGCAGTACGAGGCCTATCGGGCCAATGTCCCGGGGTGGTGGCCGCGGCTACACCCATGGCAACCACCGGAGTAGTCCATGAGGAACCAATGGCGGACGTCTACTGTGCACAGATCGCGTACACGTGGGCGATCCGTCAGGGCGCACAGATCACGACGAGATCGGCTCGCCAGTTCCCAGGGTTGCCGTCCACATCCTCGCGAGCATCGATGTGAGCTCCGGTCAGGCTCGCGCCGCTGGGCGCCAGCTCGTCGATGTACGCCTGACCGAGTGCGCCGGTCAAACCGCCGGGCGTAGCCCTCCGGCCCCTCGTTCGCGTAGGCCCACAAGGTATTCGGCATGCCAACCGGCGCTGGGTTGATGGCATTGAGATGCACGCTGTGCCCGCCACCGAGCACGTCCGCGCCGACAGATGTCCGTCGATCGGGCCGTCAGACCTGCGTGGTGGTAACCAGGACGGCGAGGCACATCTCGTCGCTCGTGCCGTCGCCCCAGACGACGTATCGCGGCTGCAGCGGTTTCAGCTCCGGGAGTTGGGAACGCAGTGCGGCGTCGTGGGTGCAGGTCACGCGGAGCGTGTCGCCGGGGTTGACCCGGACCGGCTCGGTCAGCGGTACCTGTGATTGGTCATCGAAGTTGAAGGCCTTCTGGTCGAGCAGAGTGACCGCGTGGGGCGTACCGGGGTTCAGCTCCACGGATATCGAACGCCCCAGAAGGTGCATGTGCGGCGCGACCGAGAACACCAGGGCGGGCCGCCGGACGGGCAGGTCGCAGTGCTGGGTGGGACCGGCGACCGGTTGCGCACCACCACCGCACAACAGGCCCAGGCCGGCGACGAGGGCACCCGCCTGTTGTCCGGTCCGGGCGACGAGATCGTCGATGGCCTTCGATCGGTCGCACAGCGGGCCGGACTCCTGCGGGGTACAGGGCAGCTCGATCGGCGCCGGCAGCAACATCGTCGACAGTGGTGTCACCGCCGCGGTGGCGGGCATGACCCGCAGCCGGACGGTGGACCGATCGACGGGTCCTGGCCGACCCTGCGTGGCCAGGAGGTTGTAGTGGATCTGGAGCACGATCTGGCTTCCCGGCTCGACCGGATAGCCGGCGACCCCACCGACGAGCGTCTCCTTCGCACCCGGCGCCCACGCGCCGAGCCAGGTCTCCCCGAGGCCACCGCCTCTGAAGCTGGCCAGACCACCGCCGGACAGGCCGGTGCCGCCGAAACAGCGCCAGCCGTCACCGCCGGTCGCCGCGTCCATCCTCAGCGCTTCGTCCACCTGGGACGGTGCGATCTCGTACATGATCGCGTGGTGGACGATGGCGGCGTTCTCGGGCAGGAACTGGCTGCCCGTGATGTACGAGGCCGCGGTCAGCTTGGGATCGACCAGGAAACACCGGTACTCGTCGGTGCCACCCTGCGGCGGCGTGGGTTTGTACGACTGAGCCAGACCGACTTCGACGAAGCGCTCGGCGTCCCGTAGCGGAGCGGGCGGCGGAGGCGGGCTCCCGTGCACGTGGCCGGGATACGTCTCCGGTTCTGACACCGGCGCCGGGGTCGGCGATTGGCAGGCGACCACCGTGAGTGCCACGACGGAGACGGTAATGGTGGCGAGCCCCACGATGTGGCGCGGTCCGAGCCTCATGTCCGCAAACGGTACCCTGACTCCGTGATCTTTGAGTTCGACGACGCCGAGCTCGATCTTGACCGCTACCAGCTCCGACGTGGCGGGCATGTTGAGCCGGTCGAGCCCCAGGTCTTCGATCTCCTCGCCGTCCTCCTCCGCGAACGGCAACGGGTTGTGTCCAAAGAGGAGCTACTCGACACCGTGTGGGGCAGCCGGTTCGTCACCGAGTCGGCGCTGACCAGTCGGGTCAAGGCGGCCCGCCGGGCCATCGGGGACGACGGTCGCGGGCAGCGCCTGATTCGCACCGTGCACGGCCGCGGCTATCAGTTCATCGGAACGGTCACTGAACGGGTGAATCGTGAGCGTCAGTCACCGCGTCTGCCCGGACAGCAGATCCGGTTCTGCACGGCCCGGGACGGCACTCGACTCGCGTACGCCGTCACCGGCACGGGTCCGCCACTGGTCAAGGCGGCGAATTGGCTCAGTCACCTGGATTACGAATGGGAGAGCCCGGTCTGGCGGCATTGGCTGCACGAGTTGTCCAGCCGGTTCCGCTTGCTGCGCTACGACGAACGCGGTTGCGGTGTCTCCGACTGGAACGTGCCGCGGTTCGCGTTCGACGACTGGGTGGAGGACCTGGAGGTAGTCGCCGACGCGGCAGGATTTGACCGCTTCCCACTGCTCGGTATCTCTCAGGGCGGACCAGTCGCGATCGCGTACGCGGTGCGCTACCCGGAGCGGGTGAGCCACCTAGTGCTGTTCGGGACCTACGCCCAGGGATACCGCAAACGGGCCCGAACCGGTGCCGAGCGCGAACTCGCCGACGCCCGCGTCGAACTGGTCCGGCTCGGCTGGGGGCGGCCCGAGCCGACCTACCGGGCGACGTTCGTGGCCCGATTCCTGCCCGAGAGCACGCAGGAGCAATGGCGCGCCTTCGATGAGTTGCAACGCCGGTCGACATCGCCCGAGAACGCGTGGCAATTCGTCAACGAGTTCGCCGACATCGATGTCACCGATCTGGCTCCCCGAGTCACCGCACCGACGCTGATCGTCGGTGGCCGGCGGGAGCCCGACGACGTGTTCGAGCAGTGCCGAGCCCTGGCCGGGCTGATCCCCGGCAGCCGCCTCGTTTCGCTCGACACCGCCAACCACCTGCTACCGGAGCAGGATCCGGCGTGGCCGCAGTTCCTGGATGAGGTCGACGCTTTCCTCGGTACGGGAGGCTAGCGGGCGGCGGCCGCCAGAGCGTCGAGGGCCGCGAGAAAATCGTCCGGGCGCTCGATGTGGGGCGAATGTCCGCAGCCGTCGAGCGCCACCTCGTTGAACGACCCGCCGGCCGCCGCGTAGCGCTCAAGCACCGCCCGAGTCTGGCCAACCATCGGTTGCGGCGGGCACGCATCCGCCCCGGGCCAGCCCGACGCGAATCCAAGCTTGCCCAGGTTGGCCAGGTCGAACAGGGAGGCGTCACCCACGATCGCGTCGGCCGTGCCGCGCACCCACGTGATCGGTGGCTTCACCGCGATGGCCACGAGGTCGGCGGCGACCGAGAAGTACTTGGGCGACATGGCGTTGAGCACACCGCGCGTACCCGGCCCCGTCGTTGGCCACGTCGCGACCGAGGTCGCGTCACCCGGGTAGTTGTCCGGACCCACCACAGTGGAGAGTACGGTCTCCAGCATCGTGTCCTCGTCGGCGCCGAACGCCGACGGGTCGGCCACGTACATGCTTCTCATCACGACGCGCGGGCTGGCCGGATCGTCGCCCGACCGGTCCTTCGCCGCCAGACGCTCCACAAAGGACGGATTGACCGCGCCGGCACCCGTTCCGGCGAAGTCATCACTTGTCAGCGTGCCCTTGAGGTCCCGAGTGCCGCCGAAACCGTACGGCGAGACCGGCGACTCGAGCAACAGCCCCGCCACCCGCTCGGGGTGGTCGATGGTCAGGTGCATCGCCACTCCCCCACCCATCGAGTGACCCGCCACAAGCGGACGCGTGCCGGGCTCGAAGACCTCGTCGAGCAGAGCCGCCACGTCGTCGGCGAAGTCACGCAATCCCCGGGTAGCGTTGACGGGCGCCGGCTCGCTTCCGCCGTAACCGCGTAGGTCCGGCGCGACGACCCGCCACCGATCCGCGTCGAGCAGCCGCCGCACGAACGGCTCCCAGAACGCGCCGGACGAGCAGTTGCCGTGGATCAGGAGCAGCGGGGTGCCGTCGGCCGGGCCCCACTCCAGCACCGCCTGTGCGATGCCATTCGCGTGCACGATGCGGGTCATGCGCCCGTCCTTTCGGGTCGGGGCAGGAGTCGGCGCAACGGCCCTACACGTTGAGCGAGACCGGCCAACCCGCCCGGGAAGAAGTACACCGCCACGATGAAGATGGTGCCGAGAATGAACAGCGGCTGCGACAGGGGTCCGCTCAGGATGCTCGGCAGATTCGCCACCGCATCCGATGCGCCCGCGGCGGTGAGCCGGTGATCGAGGAACGCAAAGGCGACGCCGCCCGCGAGGGGTCCCCACCGGGTGCCGGGTCCACCCAGCACAACCATCACGAGCAACGACAGCGTCAGGTCCGACGAAGCCACGTGTGGCGAGGCACCGCCGACGAGCAGCACGTACACCACACCGCCGCCGGCGGCCAGAGCGGCCGAGAGCACGAACGCCAGCAACCGGAACCGATACGGGTCCAGACCCAGCACGTCCACGCGGCGATCGTCGTCGCGGACCGCGGCCAGTACCCGTCCCGCGGGTGCGTCCGCGACCCGGTGCACGACAGAGGCGACCACGGCCACGAAGGCAAGGGCGAGCCAATAGAGGTTGACCGTGTTGACGACGCCGACGAACGCGTCCGGTAACCGATTCCCACCCAGCGAAATGCCCTCCTCGCCGCCGGTCAGACCGCCTGGGTTACGGGCGATAGTGATTGCGCCGATCTGGGCGAACGCGAGGGTCACCATCGCGAACGCGATGCCCTTGGTGCGCAAGGCGACCGCCCCAAGCACCAGCGCCAGCACCGTGGCAGAGGCGATCGCGCCGGTCGCCACCGTCCACAGTGGCCAATCGGTCTGTACGAGCAGGATGGCCGTACCGTATCCGCCCGCGGCGAAGTAGAGCGCGTGCCCGAACGACAGCATTCCGGTCCGTCCGAACATCAGGTCGTAGCCGAGCGCGAGACCGCCGAAGACGAGACAGACGGCCAACAGTTGCAGCGTGCCCGGCGAGTTCAGGGTTCCATCGAAGAGAACCGGCACGTCCAGGCTCGAGTACGGCAGAAGCGCGAGCAGCACCAGCACCGCCAGGGGTAGCCCACGCCGGATCATGCCGCTGCCCCTTCTGTCAGCCCGGCCAGACCCTGCGGCCGTACCAACAGAACCAGGGCGAGCAGTGCGACCACGCAGACATCCCCCAGTCCGGGCGAGTAGTAGTTGACGAACTGCTGCACCAACCCGACCGCAGCCGCCGCCCAGGCGGTACCGGAGATCGATCCCATGCCGCCGATCACCACTACGATGAACCCGAAGATGAGCAGCGAGGTGCCTTGTGCGGGCGACACAGTACTGAAATGGACGCCCGCGAGCACCCCCGCCAACGCGGCCGCGGCGCCGCCGATCGCGAAGACGCCCGTAAACGCCTTGCGCACATCGATTCCAAGGGCGGTCACCATGGCGCGGTCCTCCACCCCGGCCCGGATCACCAGGCCGATACGGCTGAACCGCAGTAACGCGAGCAGACCGGCCAGGACGACTGCCGCAGCGACGACGAGCGCAATGACGGAGTTCGGCACCGCCGCGCCCAGGACCGGCGTCACCCCGCCAGCCCACGCCGGGCGCGGAAACGGCCGGGCATCGGCGCCCCAGAGGACCTGCAGCAGCGCCACGCCGGCTAACGACAGGCCCACCGTCACCAACACCTGTTGGGTCGTGCGTTGGTAGAGCGGCCGGATCAGCACCAGCTCCACAATGGACGCTACGGCAGCCCCGGCGAGGACGCCGATCAAGACGGCGAGGACGAAGCCCGGCCCTTTGGACCCAGCACCCGGGAAGCTGGTCGCGGCCCACCAGGTCGCGTATGCGCCGACCGACAGGAACAGGCCGTGCGCGAAATTGAGTACGTCGGCGAGGCCAAAGACGAGGGAGAGCCCCGAGGCGACGAGGAAGTAGAGGCCGGCGAGTCCCAGCCCGGTGAGGGTCAGCAGTATGAACGTGCTCATGCCGCCGTCCGATCATGGCGGTGTCCCACACCGAGCAGGGACCGGGTCAGCGCCTCGTCCTCGAGCAGTGGCCCGATCGGCCCCGCATAGGCGACCGTACCGGCGGCCAGCACCACCGCGTCGCGCCCGATCCGCCGGACGAGCGCCAGATTCTGCTCCACCAGCAGGATCGGTACGGACTCCGCCACCCGGGTCACCACCTCGGCGACCTCCGTGACGATGCGCGGCGCGAGCCCTTTGGTCGGCTCATCGACGAGCAGCAGCCGATTCGGGTTCAGCAGCACCCGTGCGATGGCCAGCATCTGCTGCTGCCCTCCCGACAGCGTGCCCGCCCGCTGGCGGCCACGCTTGGCCAGCTCTGGGAACAGTCCGTACGCGGTCTCGTAGTCAGGCTGCGGTGACCGCTCCGCGAGGCGGAGGTTCTCCGCGACGGTCAGGCCGGCGAAGATGCCGCGGTCCTCGGGCACATAACCAAGTCCACGGCGCACGAGCTGGTAGGTGGGCAGCCCGGTGACACGTTCGGCGTCGAAGCGCACCTCGCCGAGGACGTGCGCGCCGGCGGGAAGCAGTCCCAGCACGGTCTTGAGCGTCGTGCTCTTGCCGACGCCGTTGCGTCCTAAGAGGACGGTGACGCCGGTCGCCGGTACGTCGAAGCTCACGCCGTGAAGGATTTGTGAGCCGCCGATCCGTACTCGGAGGTCCGAAATGGACAGAAGGGACGCCCCGAGCGACGCCTGCGGAGCCGGGCCATCAAGCACTAGAGGTCCTCCCCCAGGTACGCCTCCTGCACGATGCGGTTGGCCATGACGACCGAAGGCGTGTCGCAGACCAGCATGGCGCCGTGGTGCATCACCGCCACCCGGTCGGCCAGGTCGAGCACGACGTCCATGTGATGCTCCACCATGAGAATGCTCTGGCCGGAGCCGGTCAGGCCGCGCACCACGTCCACTAGCGCCGGCACCTCTTCCGCGCTCATTCCGGCCATCGGTTCGTCCAAGAGCATCACCTTCGGCTGGGCGGCGAGCAGCAACGCGATCTCGAGCTTGCGCTTCTCCCCGTGGGCCAGCGTGCCAGCGACCGCGGTGTCCCGCCCGGCCAGGTTCGCCCGCTCGAGTGCCTGGGCCGCCTCGTCCGCCACGTCCCGTTCGTGGCGACGCGATTGCCACAGCCGCATGCTGCCGCCCCGCCGCGCCTGGACGGCCAACCGTACGTTCTCCGCAACCGTCAGCGACGCGAACACCGCCGACGTCTGGAACGTGCGCCCGAGACCGAGTCGGGCCCGCCGGTGTGGGCTCAGGCGGGTGATGTCGCGGTCGTCCACGGCGACCGTCCCCGAACTAGGGCGGCGTAAACCGGAGACGAGATTGAATAGCGACGTCTTGCCGGCACCGTTCGGTCCAATGACGGCGAGGAACTCACCCGGCGCCAGATCGAGGTCGACATTGTCCACAATGGCGACTCCGCCCACCCGCCAGGTGAGTCCTCGCAGCACGAGTGCCGTCACGCTACTCCTTGAACGGCACGGACGGCGGCGTGACGTCCTCGGCCGGCAACGCCTTGACCAGTTCCGCCTTCATGCTGGTGCCGCTGCCGGTCAACTTCGTCTGGAACATGGGCTGCAGCAACGCGTGGTCCGAGGCCCGTACCGTCGTCTTGCCCTTCACGCCATCGAAGCTCCAGCCCTCGAGCGCCTTGATCATGACGTCGACGTCGGTTCCGCTCGCCTCCAACGCGTGCACCACCATCTGCGCGGCGGTGAAGCCGTCCGGGTGGAACAGGTCGACCGGTGCGCCGAGCGTCTTCTTCAGCGACTCCTCGGCGGCGTTGGTGGACGCCCCGTCGAAGTAGTGGGCCAGGAACGAGATCTTCGCGCCGGCGGCGCCGAAGGTCGCCCACGACGCCCGGATGTCCAACCCGGTGACGACGGTCGTCGAGGCCAGCACGCCTTGCTGGTCCAGTGCCTGCCACATGGCCGGCGCCGTGGTGCCGGCCCAAGCGACGAAGAGCAGGTCGGGCTTGGCGTCGAGCGCCTGCTTGGCGAACGTGGTGAACTCGTTGGCGGCCGCCGGCACCGGGATGTTCGTGACTGTCGCGCCGAGCCCGCCGATGACCGCCTTTACCGCCGCCACGTTGCCCTGGCCGAACGCGCTGTCCTGGGCGAACACGACCACCTTCTTGCCGGCCGGGTTGCCGATGAACGACTTCGCGGTGAGGACGTCCTGGTATGACTGGCGGCCGGAGCGGAACGTGTAGCGGTTCAGCCCGGTCAGGCCGTCGGTGGCCGCGGGGCCCGAGATGAAGAGCACCTTGTTCTGGGCGGCGATCGGGGCGACCTGAAGGCCCACACCCGAAGCGGTGGAACCGGCGAGAACCTTCACCCCTTTGCCGATGAGGTCCTTCGCGCTGGACACGGCCTTCGCCGGATCACCCGCGTCGTCCGACTCGGTGATCTCGACGGGGTGCGTGCCAACCTTGTTGGTGCCGTTCGTGGCGTAGGCGAGGCCGGCGCGGAACCCTTCCATGTACTGCTTGCCGTACGACGCGAGCGCACCCGTCTGTGAGTACACGATGCCGACCTTGTACGACGAGGTGTCGCCGGCATCACCGGTCGCCGCTTCCTGGGGGCTGCTGCACCCGGCGATGGCCACGGCAACCGCACCAGCCAACGCCACACCGGAGATGAGTCTCCGAGCTATACGCATGACGCAATCTCCTCGGGGGACATGTCGTGTGGGACGTGTCGTCGGACGCGCGCATCCGGTGGGTGACGCGAACGACACCGGCCCGACACGTTTCTGTGGTCGAAGGCTAGGTGCGTGCGATGTCGCCCGACATGTGCGCGAGACCCACACTTGGCAGCGGCTGGGTGTGGCCCGCAGACCCTGCAAGACCTAGGTCGCGGGTCGAAGCCGGTGCAGGCGCAGTGCGAGCTGGATCTCCAGCGCGCGGTCGGGTCGCTGCCAGTCGTCGCCGAGCATCGTGGCGAGGCGCTCGAGTCGCTGAGTCACGGTGTTGACGTGGACGTGGAGCAGCTCCGCCGCCCGCGCGGGACTGCCGCCGGAGCCGAAGTACGACTCGAGGGTCTGGACGAGCACCGTCCCGCGCCGCCGGTCGTAGTCGAGCACCGGTCCGATCGTGGTGGTGATGAAGATGTCGATGCTTTCGTCGCGGCCGCCCATCAGCAAGCCGACGAAGCCGAGATCGGCGGGTCCGGCGCTGGTGCCCTGTAATCCAAGCGCGGTAAGCGCTTCCACGCATCGCTCAGCCGTCTGGTACGCGTCGGGAATGCCGTCCGATTCGGATGCCGGACCGCCGGCGCCAATCGTGACCCCCGCGCCAACCGCCGCCCGGACGTCGCGGCCGACCCGGCGGGCGACCGCGCTCGCGTCGTCGCCGGGAAGCATCAGCACGATGGCGGAGTTCCGGTCGGCCGCGAGGCCGCCGTGTTCGGAAGCCTGACTGGCGGCCCAGGCCGCGAGGCGGTGTCGGGATCCGGTCGGCGCTCGCATCACCAGCACCGTGTTGGCCTGGGACAGCGCCACGCCGAGCCGGCGCGCCCGCTCGTGCAGCACATCCAGGGGCGCTTGCGCGCTCAATCCGAGGCGAACAGAAGGGTCATCGGCAGGGCGCGAGACCAGGTCGTCGAGGAGCTCACCGCGCACCCGGCTCTCGGCCTGGGCCGCGCTTCGGCGCGAGAGCAACAAGAGCGCGGTGACGACAGCGGCGCGTTCGAAGATCCGGAGGTCGGCACCAGCGAGTGGGGCGGCCGGCGCGAGCACCAGGCTGCACTGGGCATCGCCAGCCCGGCCCACCGCGGTCGCCCACAGATCGCCCTTCTGGACCGTACGGCCCTGACCACTGGCGAGGCTCGCGGCCGCTTCCACCGCTTCGCTCGCGGTCAGTCCCACCGAGGCCAGACACCGGCCATCCTCATCGAAGATCGCCAGCCCGCCACCGAGCAGCTCAGCGACGGTCCGGGCGAGGTTGGCGACGTCGCCGCCGCGCACCACCAGCTCGGCCATGCGGTCGTGGGCCTCGGCCGCTCGTTCGACCGCCTCGCTGTGTTCGCGGCCGGTCTTATTGGCCTGGCTGAGCTCGGACAGAGCGGTCCTGGTCTCCTCGAGCAGCCGGGCGTTGTCGATCGCCACCGCGGCGTGGGCGGCCAACGAAGACAGCAGCGCCACATCCTCGCGAGGGAACGGCCGCGAGGACCGGTTCGCGGCGAAGAGCACGCCGACGATCCGCGCGCCGAGCCGCATCGGTACCCCGAGGATCGCGATCAGGCCCTCCTCGGCTACCGCGGAGTCGATGTCCTTGGCGTGCTGAAACCGTGCGTCTTCGGGGTAGTTGTCCGAGGCGTACGGGGTTCCCTTCTGCGCGACCAGACCTCCCAGGCCGGTGCCCATCGCCAGGCGAACCGTCTGGAATGCCGCCGAGACCGAACCGTCTGTCACGCGCATGTACGTGTCGCCGCGATCCTCGTCGTGCAGCGTCATGTATGCGACGTCCGTATCGAGCAACTTGCGGGCCCGCCGGACGATCGCCTCCAGGACGGCGTCGAGGTCGTGCAGCTGCGCGAGGTCGGAGGCGGTGTCGAAGAGCGCCATCAGCTCGGCCTCACGCCGGCGGCGCCGGTCGAGCAACGCCCGGACCCGCAGCGCCACCGCGCGCGCCTGTTCCAACTCCTCGATGAGTGCGGCTGAGGCGCCGGCCGTGCGCGCCTCCAGAACCGGGCGCTCGAACTCGATGGTCGGCGCCTCTCGCGCGAGCAGCTCGAGGAAGGCCACCGCCGCGGCCGACATGGTAGGACCTCCGATCTGCCCTAGTGTGCGCTCCACCCGCCGTCCATCATCATCGACGTCCCGGTGATGAATGACGCTTCCGGCGAGCAAAGGTACGCCACGAGTTCGGCTACCTCGGCGGGCTCGATCAGCCGCTTGATCGCCGCTGGGGCGAGCATGACCTCCGTTACCACGTCCTCCTCGGCGAGTCCGTGCTGTTCGGCCTGGGCGGCGATCTGCTGCTCCACCAGGCCGGTTCGCACGTACGCCGGGTTGACGCAGTTCGAGGTCACGCCATGGGCAGCGCCCTCCAAGGCGATCACTTTGGACAGGCCCTCCAGGCCGTGTTTGGCCGAGACATACGCGGACTTGTACGGCGACGCGCGCACGCCGTGGACCGACGAGATGTTGACGATCCGGCCCCAGCCCCGCTCGTACATCGCGGGCAGGCAGATCCTCGCCAGCCGGAACGGCACCACGAGCATCAGTGTAATGACATCGGTGAATGTCTGTCGGGGAAACGCGTGCACCGGCGCGACATGTTGAAACCCCGCGTTGTTGACGAGAATGTCGGCGGTGAGATCCAGGTCGTCGAGCGACTCGAGGTCCAACAGGTTGGCCGCGACGGCCCGACCATTGATCAGGCCGGCCACCTCCTTGACCCCGGCCTCGTCTCGGTCCACGACTGTCACCCCTGCTCCGGCGCCGGCAAGCCGGATGGCACAGGCCCGCCCGATGCCGTTCGCACCCCCGGTGACCAGCGCTGTGCGACCTGCGAGCATCGCCGTGCCGGTGGCCGGACCCCCGATCGCCGCCTCAGTCCGCATGTGCGCCTCCGCCATGACCCGTTCCGGCGGAGCCCGCCGCCGACGAGTTCGAACACTAGGTGGCCAGGTCGGCGGTGGACCATGTGGCGCCGAACCACAGCAACCTGGCTCTGTATGTTCGGGAGGCCCACTCGCGCCTAGCGCTGGAGGCTGCTGGCGGCAGCGTTCGGCTGGTTGGTCACACGCAGTTGGTCACATCATGGGCACGCACGGGGGCTGCGACTGCCCTAGGTGCGACCAACTGGGGTCATCGCGACCCGCTCGGCGAGGAACTCCTCCCAGGAACGCTTTCCGACGGCGTGGTCGGGAGCGAGGTTGCCACCTGCACGGACTGCACGGTACGCCCGGCCCGCGAGCCGCACCCGCATGACCGGCCGACGGCGATGGGTCGCCACAAGGTAGCTGCGGACGAGCTCGTCCATCCCGTACACCCGTGGCCCGGCGATGTCGGGCACCAATCCCGCCGGTCTGCCGAGGGCGAGCTCGACTAGCCGCGTCGCTACGTCACCGGCGTCGACCGGTTGGAAGCGGGCCCCCGCAACGATCGGTACGACCGGCATCTTCGACAGGAACTTGGACACAGTCAGGATCAGGTCATGGAACTGGGTGGCGCGCAGCGTGGTCCACGGCAGTCCGGAGCTCTCGACCACCCGCTCCGCGGCCCGCTTCATGGCGAAGTATCCGAACATGGCGCGGTCGATCGCGCTGACGACCGGGATCCGGTCGGCGCCGACCACGGAGATGTACACCAGGTGGGGGGAGCCCTCTCGGGACGCGGCCCGGACCAGGTTGCGGGCCTTGTCGTCGTCGCCCCGCGCGCCGCCAGCAAGGTGCATGATCGTGTCCACCCCGTCCATGGCGTCGAACACTCCTTCGCCGGTGGTCAGATCGGCGGTCACGAACGTGACGCCCTCCTCGGGCTTGTGCGAGCGCCTGCTGAGCACGCGTACGTTGGTGTCGGACTCCAGCAAGAGCGGCACAACGAGGCGTCCCAACGTGCCGGTGCCGCCGGTAACCAAGATCTGCGAGGTCATGACTTCCTCCCGTTCGCTGTCACACTTGCCGGATTCCCCGGGTCTTCTTCGTTGACACGGCAAGACGGAGGAATGTGACCCGATGGACAAGCGGACCTTGCGGGTCGAGGGTTTCGAGGAGCGCCGGCCTCGACTACGAGCCGTGGCGTACCGGATGCTCGGCTCGCTCAGTGAGGCGGACGACGCCTTGCAGGAGGCCTGGCTGCGCATCAGTCGCGCCGACACCACCGACATCGAGAATCTCGACGGGTGGCTGACCACGGTGGTGGCGCGCGTGTGTCTCAATATGCTGCGCTCCCGCGACCACCGACGCGAGCAGCCATTGGACGTGCACGTGCCGGACCCGATCATCAGCCATGAGTCCGGGCTCGACCCGGAACACGAGGCCGTACTGGCCGACTCGGTGGGACTGGCGTTGCAGGTGGTGCTGGAGTCGCTGACGCCGGCCGAGCGGGTCTCGTTCGTCCTGCACGACATGTTCGCCGTGCCCTTCGAGGACATCGGGGAACTGATCGAGCGTTCCCCGGCCGCGGCGCGGCAGCTCGCGAGCCGCGCCCGCCGCCGCGTGCAGGGTCAGGCTCCGACTCCGGAGCCTGACGTCAACCGCCAGCGCGAGGTCGTCAACGCGTTCTTCACCGCCGCCCGTGACGGCGACTTCGATGCCCTCGTCGCGGTGCTGGACCCGAACATCGTGCTGCGGGCGGATGGCGGCCCGAGCCGAGCCCGCCCGACGGTCGTGATCCATGGTGCTCGGGACGTGGCCGCGCAGGCCATTCTCGCCACGAAGCTCGCTCGCTTCGTGCGCCCGGCGCTCATTAACGGGAGCGCCGGCGTCGTCGTCGTGGTCAACGGGCGGGCGTTCTCGGTCATGGGTTTCACGGTCGCGCGCGGCAAGGTCGTCGCGATTGACGTGCTCTACGACCCGCACCGCCTGGCCAATATCGATCTCAACGCGCTCGGCTGACCGCGCAGGCGATCCCGTGTCGACGACACGGCCGTCTACAAAGGACTGTTGCGAACGCCCGTCGCGGCGGCCACGATGGCCTCGAGCCGCTTGGTGTGCGCGCCGCGCCAGTACGGCCGTCCGCAGGTCTGGCACCGCGAGAACTGCGTGTACGAGCGGCGGGTACCCGGCAAGAGAAGGTGCTCCACGTCGTGCTTCGCGACCCTTATCAGGTCGCCGTTGCAGGTTGGGCAGCGAGTCCACGGACGAATCGCGGGCGCGAAACGGTCCAATACATCGGCGAGTTGATCATCTGGGCGATCACCAGAAACGTAGGCTCCGAGGACCACCGCCCGACGGCGCAACAGACCACGATCCTGGGTCAGCAGGACGCGTTGCTCATCGGTCGCCTGCGCCACCAACTCGTCGTCGGTGGCGTCGTTGCGGTACGCCACGTCGATGCCGAGCAGCCGCATCCGGCGCGCGAGTGCACCTAGGTGGACGTCGAGGACGAACCTCGGATTGTCGATGTGCTCAGGGCGCGGCCGCACCAACACGTCCACGACGTCGCTGTCATGCAGTCGCGTCGACAGATGAGCGGGTTGTCCGTTGACCCGCAACTCTCCGATCTCGGTGCGCGGCACGCCCAGCGTCTCGACAACATGGCCAAGACTCGACGTGCCGTCTACCGGCACAACCGCAACGCCCTGGCGATGACGCACCGGAAGCAGGAACCGCAGCGGCGGGGCGACCCGTACGGTTACGGTCTCGCCCTTCATGCCAGCATGATCTCACGGCGCCTCGGCGGCGCTTTCCGGCGAGCGCAGCCGACCGAGTGAGCCAGCCGTGTCCGGCCTGCGCGTCGATACTTAGGGCATGAGGTTCTTCTGATTTAGGGCATGAGGTTCTTCTGCTATCACCGCGATCGGCGCGGCTCCGTGTCACTGCGTGAGGAGCTGTTGGAGGAGCATTGGTCCTACATGGACCGCTACGCGACGGAGATGGTCGCCCGGCCGGTGTGTACCGGGATGTGTTGCTCCGCCGGTGGCGCCGCGCTGACCGCGGACCAGTACGCCGATGTCGAGGTGCACAACTGGGCGGTTGGTAGGCGGCCGGAATGACCTGACGCTGGCTGTGGACCTTGGCAGGTACTCACGTCCGACTCCGCGCTCCGATTCCGTGACCGCGCGTCGCCGCACCTACCTGTCTGCGCGTTGAGTCCGAAGGCTTGTGACCGTGGCGATGGTCTCGAAGTCCGCATCGACGTGGAGGACTGTGAGGTTCCACGTCTGAGCCGTGCCGGCCACGAGGAGATCGACCACCGATGGACCGTTGTGCTTACCGACGTTGATGAGGTCGTCCTGCGTCTGCTCCACAAATCTCCATACGCGCTCCGGCATTGGATGCCACGCGAACAGTCCATGCAACGTGCGTCTGAGTCGGTCACGGTCAGACTTGCTTCCAACCGCACGCACCAGTTCCGCCTCGACGGCTGGACAGACACCGACGAGGCCTGCCTGCACTGCATCGAGCCACCTTGGCGCGAGTGCCTGGCCATGGCGGAGCCTAATGATCATGGACGTATCGGCAAGGTAGGTCATTCGGCGTGATCGTCCGCCTCATCCTGTTCGATAAGATCAACGTCCAGGCGACCGAGGAGGTTTCGAAAAGTCGTTAGCAGCTTCGCCCGCCGGTCGGCTTCCACGGCGGCAGCCAGCTCTAGCGCTGTGTTGACAGTGTCTCGCTTCGTGGCGGTTCGCAACACGCGCTGCGCCCTCGCAAGCATCTCGTCGTCGATATCGATCACCGTTCGGCTCATGCATATACAGTACCCCTCGTATATCAAGACATCAAGCGACGCGACTGCGGCGGGTGGGCCCCCCGTACGATGGCACGAACAAGTCCGCGCCGACATCGACCGCATCCTCGCCGGCTGGTGCTGACGCCGACCTAGGTCCACTGTGGACTACCGTGCGGCACGTTCGGCGTTGACGCGTTCACGAACCGCCGGCACGATCTCTTCCGCGAACCGGGCGAGCTGACCCGGTGCCTCGGCCCACAGAATGAAGGTGTCGAATCCCTGGGCCAGAGCCAGATCCGTCACTTCGTCAATCCACTGTGACGTGGGTCCCCGGAACGGCCCGTCGGACGTGCCGTCGGTGATGTCGCCGCCGATGTTGATGATGCGCCGGATGTCGCTCGGGCTGCGCCCAGCGGCCGATGCCTCCTCGTCAAGACGTCGAGAAAGGTCGATGATGTGGTGCCTGTCGCCGCGGAAGGACGGCACCCAGCCGTCGGCCTCCCGGGCGGTGAGACGCAGGGCGCGCGGCCCGTACACGCCGAGCCAGATTCCGATCGGGTGGGCCGGCACCGGACCGGGGATCGCGCCCGCGAGGCGATAGTGCTTGCCTTCGTACCGAAGGTTGCGTTCGCCGCTCCAGATGGCCCTCGTCACGGCGATCGCCTCGCGCAGTGCGGCAAGCGAATCGGCCGGAGTCCGGCGAGGTCCTCCCCACGCCTCGATCGCGTCCCAGAATCCGCCGGCACCGAGCCCGAGCTCGAAGCGTCCACCGCTGAGCACATCGAGGCTGGCCGCCGCCTTGGCCATGACCGCCGGCGGGCGCAGCGGAAGATTGGCGACGTCCGGGAAGACGTGGATCCGCGTGGTCGCCGCCAGGATCATGCTCATGAGCACCCAGCAGTCCACGTAACGGCGCTGGTACGGGTGGTCTTGGACCGCGACGTAGTCAAGACCGCGGCGCTCTGCCTCCCGAGCCGTGTCCAGCAGCGGATCGGCGGCGTTCGGCACGAGGAAGTAGCCGAAGTGCAGCGTCCGCCCGAGGTCGGCCATCACGCGACGTCGGTCAGCGAGTGCCCGAAATGTAGTTGCTCAAGGCCGAGCGCTCGGATTCGAGTTCGTCGATTCGGTTCTTCACGACGTCTCCGATGCTGACGATCCCGATGAGAGTTCCATCTCGCACGACCGGCAGGTGCCTGACCCTTCGCTCCGTCATGATCCGCATGAGGTCGTCGAGTTGGGCGTTGTCACCGACGGTGTGCACTTCCGCGGTGTAGATGGCGGTCACTGGTTCCGAGATGATGTTGGGCCCCCGGTCCGCCAGCGCCCGTACAATGTCGCGCTCGCTGACGATACCGTCAACGGTCGTCCCGTCCACCGACACCACGACGGCGCCGATCCGGTGTTCGGCGAGCACCTCGAGAAGGCGTTGCACGTCGGTGTCGGGCGTGATAGTAACGACGCTCCCGCCCTTGAAGCGGAGCACATCTCTGATGCGCATGGGCCCTCCCAACGAATCAGCCAGCAGCGTCCAGGCTAACGCCCCGAGCCATCGAAGCGCACCACCATGATTTCATTTCGTCATGACGCACGTGCCCGGGCCGATCGACGTGGACCGCACCGACGAACTCGGCAGCATCCTGTCCATCTGGGCCCACCCGGACGACGAGACGTTCCTCGCGGGCGGCGTGATGGCCGCCGCGGTACGCCGGGGCCAGCGCGTCACTTGTGTCTCGGCCACCGCGGGCGAACGGGGAACGGATGACCCGACCACGTGGCCGCCGGAAAGGCTGTCTCAGGTACGGCAATGGGAGGCCGCCGCGGCGATGACTGTCCTCGGCGTCGCGGATCACCGGTTCTTGGGTCTGCCCGATGGCGGCCTGGCCGACCTCGACCCGACAGGACCGGTCGAGCGGTTGGCGGCGACGATTGTGGAAGTCGCGCCGGACACGATCCTGACGTTCGGCCCCGACGGGATGACCTTCCACTCCGACCACCAGACCGTGTCCCGATGGGTCGGCCAGGCATGGGAACTCGCCGGCCGGCGGGGCCGCATACTGCACGCATCGAAGAGCCAACATTGGTTGGCCGAGTGGGGCGACGAGTTCGAACGCTGGGGGGTTTACATGACCGACGAGCGATCGATCGGCATTCCGTCCGACGACCTAGCCGTGTTGCTCACTGTGGACGGTGCGTTGCTCGACCAGAAGATGGCGGCATTGTGCGCGATGTACACCCAGATCTCGCCCTCGCTCGATTTGATCGGTGAAGCCCGACTCCGCGACCTCAATGGTGAGGAGTCTTTCGTCGCCCGGCTTTGATAGGCAGGGCGCTGACGGGCATCAGGAAAGGGCGGCCCGGGCGACCGGAAAGTTGAAGTACTGCCCCGGGTACGGCGGGTTGGTTAGGTCGTAGTGCCACCATTCGCGGTCGTAGTTGACGAACCCCCCTGTCGCCATCAAGCGCTTGAGCCGGAGCCGGTTGTCCCGGGCCGCACCCGTTACCCTGCTGTCGAGCGTGTGTGAGAGCGAGTCGAAACAGTCGTAGCCGGTGCCCATGTCGATGGTGTTGTCCGGGAAACGCTGCCCGACCGGAGCCGTGCAGGAGACGAGCGGCTCGCCCGGAACGTAGGCGCGCTGAGGCGGCGACGACGCGGGGACGAGAGTGAGGTCGACGGCGCTGCCGCTGCTGTGCGACGACGCACCGCTCCCAACGTAGCCCAGGTTGAACAGCTGCGACTTGTCCACCTGCGGATAGAACTCGGCCTTGGTCTTCTGGTCGGCCCGGTCACGAGCCCAACTGACGAAGTCGTCGCCGGCTCGGGCCGGGCGGTAGCAGTCGTACACCTTGAGGCTGTAGCCCTCGGCGAGTGCGTTGACCTGTACCCGGTGCAACGCATCCGCCGTCTGCCTTGGCAGTACGCATATTGGCTCGAGGTAGCCGTTGACCGGCCGACCGAGGAAGTTGTGCGCGCCGAAATAGCGGATGTCGTGCTGGATCGTTGAGTCCACATCGGACAGACTGACCCAACCCGGCGGGGCGTGGCTGTCAATGCTTGGCGTCGGCGACGGCGCACCCGACGGCGGGGCCGGCGCCGCCGGGGCGGTCGGCGCCAGGCTCGGGCGGGGTTCCGGTGTCGGAGTTGAGCACGCGGTCAGCACCGCGATCAGGGCCCCCAGCAGCGCGGACCGCAACGCCGGACGCCGCATACCGCATGTCTATCACGACCGTCCGGCACAGTCGGCCGCAACGGCTCGCTCGAAAATCGGGTGAACGCCGGGCATCGCCGGTGATAGGACAGCACACGTGTCGATCCGCAGGATGCACGCTGATGAGGTACCCACGGACGAAGAACTCGTGACGAAACTGCTCACCGCGCAGTTCCCGCACTGGGCGCAGATGCCGGTTCGGCCGGTCGAGTCCAGCGGCACCGACCACACGATCTACCGGCTCGGTGACGACTTGGCCGTCCGGCTGCCCCGCATCGGCTGGGCCGTCGGCCAGGCGGTCAAGGAGCAACGATGGTTGCCGGGGCTGGCCCCGCTGTTGCCGCTCAAGGTGCCGATCACGTTGGCGTTGGGCCAGCCGGCCGAGGGTTATCCGTGGCAATGGTCCGTGTGCACGTGGCTGCGAGGCGAGAACGCCACGCCGGACCGGTTCCGGGACGTCCGCGAGGCGGCGGCCGACCTGGGGCGGTTCGTGGCCGCGTTGCATGCCATCGCCACGACGGACGCGCCTCCGCCGGCGACGCGCACGACCGCCCGCGGTGTCCCATTGGCGGTGCGCGACGCCTACACCCGCGACGCGATCGCCCGACTGGGCGACCGAATCGACGCCGCGGCGATACTCGCCGTTTGGGAGCGGCTGCTAGCCGCACCGGTCTGGCCGCACCCGCCGGTATGGGTCCACGGCGACCTGAGCGCCGGCAACCTCCTCGTTGAGAACGGACGGCTGACCGGAGTTATTGACTTCGGCTGCCTCGGGGTGGGTGACCCGGCCGTCGACCTCATGGTCGCGTGGAACCTCTTCTCGGCGGACGCCCGCAAGGTGTACCGGACCGAACTCGGCGTGGATGACGCGACATGGACCCGCGGACAGGGCTGGGCCTTGTCCACCGCACTCGCAGCGTTGCCGTACTACTGGGACACCAGTCCGTACATGGTTCGCCAGGCGTGGTTCACGATCGAGGCGGTGCTAGCCGGATGAGCCGCGCGCCGGGATCTGTTGCAGCGCCCACGTGTTGCCATCGGGATCGGCGAATGTGACGAACAGTCCCCACGGTTGTTCGTCGATCTCGCTCGCCTCGACGCCCCGGTCGAGCAGCTGCTGGCGCGCCGCCGCCACGTCGGCCACGACAACCTGAACGCCCTTCTGGCTTCCGGGCGCCATCTCGGTGACGCCGGTACCCAGCACGACGGAGCACGCCGAGCCGGGCGGCGTGAGCTGCACGAACCGCAGCGAATCGTTCACTTTGTGATCGTGATCAGCGTTGAACCCAACCTGGTCGACGTAGAACGCCTTCGCCTGGTCGACGTCGGTGACCGGGATGGCGACAAGCTCGATCTTCCAATCCATATCGACACGGTACGGAGGGGATGCGACAGTCGCGACCGAATGCCGATGGCTTCACGCTCCGACCCGCGTGAGCACGGCGACGGCGCGCTCGGCGGCCGCTCGGACCCGGAGCACGGCATCGGTCCGCAGCAGCGCAACGGCCGTGAGCAGATCACCAAGCCGGTGTCGCGCCACCACCTTCGCTGCCATCTCCCTCACCCGCCAGGCGGGGTCGGCCAGCGCCGCCCGTATCGCGTGGCGGGCGTCATCGAGTGTCTGCTCATCCAGGGCCCACAGCAGACCGCGCCCGGCCCATACCCGAAACCAATACACCTGGCTCTCCGGCGGGCCGCTGTCAAGGATGAGCCGCGCGTGCGCCCCGCCCAGCACCACGATGAGCCCGCCGTCCGAGTCGTCACCGAGCAGGAGCGAGGCGCAGCCCCGCACGACGGCTCGCCGGCCCCGCCGAGCGCACTCCGTCTCGACTCGATGGCGTGGGCTGGCATCGACCACGGAGCGCCTCACCGTCCGAGATAGCCGAGCAAGGACCGCCACGCGACCTTGGTGTTCTCGTCGTGTGCGTGCGGTGCCTGGAACTGCGTTGTGTAACCGCATATCTCAGACAGATCCCACCACAGCCGGTAGAGCTCCATCGCTGCTTCGTTGGTTTCGACGACACCATAGGCCGCCCGGTCGTCGGAGTCGCGCGGCTCGATCATCCAAAGATCGCGCTCGCGCGGCGCCAGCATGACCGTGTCCCAGTCGACGAGAGCGATCCCACCATCAACGGTCATCACGTTGCCAGCGTGCGGTTCGCCGTGCGTCACGGCCCAGCTGTCCACTGTGGATAGAACGGGCGGCACCAATGCGTCGTACCGAGCGAACATGTCGCCGATGGCACCCGCTCGGTCGCGGATCAGCTGACGGGCCGACTCTCCGTACGGCCCGGCCGACCACGGCTTTTCCAGCTCAGACAGCGCGGCGTCAAATCGCCGCCGGTTGGGAATTGTCAGGCTGTCGCGGCGGGGCAGCTCCGGCGGAACGACGTGGGTGGCGCGGTGCATCCGGCCGAGGGACGAGAGGACCCGCCGGCGCAGGGCGACGTCAGGGAACTCGCCGTACGCGTGGCCAGTGCCGTCCAGGAAGCCGAACACCGAGACCGCATAACCGCTCATCGTCGCGACACAACGGCCACTGGTACGGCGGGTTGGTCCGTGGACGAACTCCAATCCGGCCTCACGCAATATGGCGGCCGTACCAAGCGCACGCTCGAGCGCGTCGACGACCTCAGCGTCCTCGTTGCCGATCCATGTCTTGTCGGCGAGCCGATCGACGTTCACGAACCAGCGATTCCCTTCGGCGCCGTCGACTCGGTAGTGATGGGTACCGAAACCGACCGGAACGTAGTTGAGCTCCGCGACGTCGACGCCCCATTCGGCCGACAGCGTCAGCGCCAACTCATCCCGGTCGAACCCGCCTGGTTCGGCGAACATGACTGGATCATAGGGAGACTGATGCTCGGACGATCCCCGCGTTTCATGTGGCATCGGCGCGTCGCGGCCCGGGCGACATGCTGTCGTCTCAGCGGTTGGTTCTGGTCTCGCGGCCTCGCGTGCTTTCGGGCCCCGGGACGGCGCCCGGCGGCATCGTATTGCCGAGGTAGTTGGGTTGATTGAACTTCGTGTTCACCTTTTGCTCGTTCATGGCCGCGGTCGCGTTGGTCATGAACGACTTCCAGATGCTATCCGGCAGACCAGCGCCGTAGATGATTGAGCCGGACTTGTCGCGGATCGGTCCCTCGTCACCCTTGTTGCCGACCCATACCGCCGCCGCGATCTTCCGGTCGAAGCCGACCATCCAGGCGTGCGCGTTCTCGCCAGCCTTTCCCTTGAACTCCCAGGTGCCGGTCTTGCCGGCGGTGTCCCAACCGATGTTGAGCTTGGCCGCGCTCACCTGGCTGAGCGCATAGGTCAAGTCATTCGCCTGCTGCGGCGTCAATATTCGGGCCTGGTCGGGCTTCGGCAGTGTTTCGCCGTACACGATGGTGTCGCCTTTCGTGACCTTCGCCACGAAGTGAGCGTTGGCTCGCAGCCCGGCGGCCGCCATCGTGGCAACGCCATTGGCGTGATCGAGCACGGTGATCGGGTACTGCCCGATGCCGAGGATCGTGTCGAACTGGGATGGCGACACCGTCTTCGTGTCGACTCCGCGCAGGTCGATGCGCTCACGGTCGTCGTTCCACATGAAGTCGATGCCCGCGTCGCGCGCCATCGCCAGCACCTTCGGTGGGGTGACGGCGACGGTGACGGCGTAATACGGCACGTTCAGCGACGAGATGGTCGACTGAAGCAGGCTGCACGGAGTGGCGTCGGCCGACTTTTGGTCGCCGCAGGTGCTCGCGTTCTGGATGCGGTTGGCGCCCGTCCGGCCCGGCATGTCATGCGGGGTCCATTCCCAGTACGACCGGAGCGAGAAATCCGACTTCAAGGCGGCAGCCAGCGTGTAGACCTTGAACGACGAACCGGCCGGATGGGCCCCGAAACCGGTGGCGTCGCCCTGCTCATCAAAGTAGAAACCGGCGTAATCGGCACCCTTGCCATCGTCGCCACCGTAGTAGGCGAGCACCCGTCCGGAGCCGGGCTGCACCGCCACAAGCGCGTCCTGCAGGTTGGTCGGCTGACCGGCCATCGGGCTGCCGCCGACGGCCCGGCTGGCCGCCTTCTCCGCCGCGGCCTGAGCACCCCGGTTCAACGTCGTGTAGATCTGATAGCCGCCCTCGCGAATGAACTTCCAGTCCTTGGCGCCGTAGAACGGCGAGCCCTCGGTGTGCGTGAGCTCGCTGAGCACGTGGTTGACCACGAGGCCGGCCGGAGCCTCCAGGCCGTTACCCTCCACTGTGTACGGTTTGACGTTGTCCGGGAAGACGAGCTGTGCCGCCTCGTCAGGCGTGATCGAGCCCATCGCGACCAGCTGCTCGCGGATGTAGTCGAAGCGCTGCTGGGCGTTTGCGTCGGCCTCCGGGCCGACCGTGGGGTCGTAGCCGGGTAGTCCTGTCGGATCCCGCGGGTCGGGGTAGGGCTGCTTCACCATGGCGACGAGCACCATCGTCTCGGCCCACGTGAGCTGTTGCTCGGGCGGCGCTGTCTTGTTGGCCGTCTTGCCGAAGAAGGCGCGCGCGGCCGCCTCGATGCCATAGGTCTGCCGACCGAACGGCACGGCGTTGAGGTACGCCTCGAGGATCTGCTGCTTGCTCATCGCCCGGCTCATCTTCCAGGCGAGCGCGGCCTCCCGAGCCTTGCGCTGGTACGTCACCCCGTCCAGGTCGAAGGCCAGGCGCGCGTACTGCTGGGTGATCGTCGACCCACCCTGAATGCTGCCGCCGGTGAAGTTGTTCCACGCGGCCCGCATGACGCTGCCGATGTCGACGCCCTCATTGGTCCAGAATGTCTGGTCCTCCGACGCCACGATCGTCTTCAGCACCGGCTCTTCGATCTCGTCGTACCGCAACTCGTACCGGGTGACCTCACCGAGCTTCGCCAACACCGAGCCGTCGCTGTAGAGCACCGTCGTGGTGCCGGGAATGCTCAGACCGGACGAGAGTTTGACGCTGTCGAGGAACGCGGTACCGCCGAGGACGCCAGCGCCGAAGATCAACAATATGATCGCCACCGTCAGCGGAAATGCGCGTGACCGGGTCCACTTGGCGCGGCCGATGGACAGTTTCGGCGGCAGGATGCCGCCGCCACCAGGAGCATGGCGGCCACGGTGGCCGGGTGGCCCCTCCGTGACGCGGGCCCGGGCGACCGTAGGCTGCGGCTCGTCGGGCAGCGGGTAGAAGTCCTCCTGGCTCGAGCCAGCGGGCCGCAGTCGGGGTGGGCTCTGCTCGCGTGGTCGCGGCGACCCGGCCTCACGAGGTCGCCCGCCCTCACGGCGCGGCACGGACGCGCGGCCACGCGGTGGGTAGTCGTTCGGCTGCGCACCGCCACGGGGGCCGTACGACGAGCCATCGGGCGTGCCCGAGTCGTATCCGTCGCCATCACGTCGGTCGCGAGGGGAGTTCGCGCCCGCCGGATGGTCGTGCGTGGACCCCATGAGTCATCCCTCGTTGGCTGCTGCGACCTGGCTTTTAGCTGTCGCGATCCTACAGAGGGGGGCCCGGGTCGCGCCCGATGTGCTCGTCGCGGGCCTAACTACCGCGAACTGTATAAGAAGGACAAAATTTGCTCGCGGTCGCCCGATATTCGCCGTCGCCGTAAGCTCCGCCGCGCACTGAGCGACCACGATCGCGGCCCCTCTCGTCACAGCCAACTCGAATGACCGACAACCGGGGTATCGGGCCAGTGAGCTTCGGCCATGCCTCGGCCGATATCTCTGTCCATATTGGACCTTCGACCACACCGCTGACTCGGCCCTCGCCACGAGTCGATCAATTCCTAAATTTCCACAGTTGTCCACAGGCGCGCAGTCGAGGGTAGCGCGGAGGACGCGCGGCCACGCATCATGGCGGACATGTCAGCCCGTGGGCACCGGAGTGGTGTTGCATGAGCGAGTTTGGACACGCCATTGGCGTTCCGGCCCCGGGTGGGCAGCCTCCGCCGTACGGCCAGAACCTGCCTTTCGGGCACAACGAGCCGTATCCACAAGAAGAACTTGATGACATCGTCGATGCCCACGCGCGGGCCAGACAGCGGGGCGAGGCCGGCGACCTCACCGGCGCCCGCACCCTGCTCGAGGAATCTTTGGCCGCCGGTGAGCTCCGGTTGGGCGGCGAAGACCCGCGTCTGGCCCCCCTGATGGTCGACCTCGCCACGATCGCGCGGCGGCTCGGAAACCTGACTGAGGCGCACAACCAGCTTCGTCGGGCGTACGCGATCATCGCGGCATCCGCCGGCCCAGAGCACGCGACGTCGCTGTCGATCGAGGGTCGCCTGGCCGCCGTGGTCTACCGGCTCGGCGAGCCGACCGAGGCCTACGACTGGCACCTCGCCGACGCCGGCCGGCGGGTTCTCGGCAGTGAACACCCGGCGGTTCGCGGGGCCCAGCAACGGTTGGCGGCGAGCCCGCAAACGCCGCGGTCAACAGCTGCCCCGCCCGTGGTGCCGGTGGATCCGCCGCCGGTCGTGCCGGCGGATCCGCCGTCCTGGAACGCGGACAGCCAGGCCTGGGCCACCGATGTTGCGACCTGGGCGGCGCGGCCTCCAGCCACCTACGCCCCGGTCGCGGACGGCGTCTATCAACGCCAACCGGGCATCGTCGTGGTGCCGCCCCCGCCGTTACCGCAACACGACGTCGAGATCTGGCCGGAGCCGCCGTTGCCGCTCGACGAGGTACGGGTCCGGCGCCGCAGCGGCCACGGTGGCGGAGTCGCCCTGGTGGCGTCGCTCGGGGCCGTGGTCCTGGTCGCCGCCGGCGTCGTCGCTCTGCAGCTGCTACATCCGGACGGCGGGCCGGCCGCGCCGGATCCGGTCACGGCGCCGGGCGCGATCACCGTGCCGGCCAATCCGTTGCCGACCACCGCCGAAGCCCAGCCGCCGCCGGACAAGGTCGTACTCAAGGACGACGGCGGCTCGGTGACGCTGACCTGGGAGGATCCCGGCGCCGGCGCCGTGCCGTTCATCGTGTCCGGTGGACGCGACGGAAACGCCCTCCTCGCAATGGCGTCCGTACCGGCGGGCCAGACGACATCGACGATCTACGGTCTCAACGTGAACTACAACTACTGCTTCACGGTCTCGGCCGTCTGGTCCTCAGACAACATCAAGTCCAGCATCCGGACATGTACATATCGCTTGACGACATCTCGCGCGCCGTAGCTCGCGCGTGACGGAATAGACCGCCTAGAATGAGCGCGCTCTGCGGGCTGGCCCCGGAGCTACGGGGAGAATGCCAACACGAGGGGCTGGCCGCATGAGCGACGTGAAGCTCGAAGATCCGGAATTCGTCGATGCCGAGGGTGTGGAACTGCCAGGCGGCGAACTGCCAGGCGCAAGCGAATCCGGCGGGCGAGGCACCGTCATCACGCTGACCACGGTCATCTCACTCCTCGTGGCAACCGCGCTGACTGTGCTCGGGCTCGGCGCAGCCGATACCGCGGTGGCCAACTTCGATGCGAGCTCCTGGTTGTGGAGTTCGACCAGGGGCGAGGTCGATCGCGTCAACGGCGTCGCCGCCAAAGTGGATACTCGAGCCAAGATCAAAGATTCTCAGGATCACGAGATCCAAATCACCCAGACCGACAAGTACCTGATTCTGCGCGATCTCCAAACCGGTCAGGTCACCGCGCTGGACCTCACGACGCTGCAAGTCAGCGCCGTGATGCCGAGCACGCCCGGATTCGGCGTCAGCGTGGCCCTGCATGGCGAGACGGCCTTCGTCATCGACAGCGTGCTGGGGCAGGTGCGCCAGCTCGACCCTCGCACGCTCTCACCGACCGGCGACGCGGTGATTCTGCCCAAGGGCATCACCCCGGGCGGTTTCGACGGGCAGGGGCTGCTATGGATCGCCGTGCCGACCGAGGGCACCGTCGTCTCGATCCAACCCGGTACGGGCGGCGCCAACCCCAAGGTGGTGCGCACGGTCAGCATTGCCAGTCCCGGCCACGACTTCGCACTGTCCGCATTGGACTCCGGGGTGGCCGTGCTCGACAACACCGTGCAGAAGCTTTCCATCGTCGGTGAGAAGGTCGAGACGATCGATGTTCCCATCACCAAGCCCGGCGTGATGCCGGAGCGCACCACGGGCCGACCGATTGCGATCACTGTCGCCGACGATCGAGTGGTAGTGCTCGTCGATGGCACGAAGGCGGACAAGCTCACCATCCCCGGATCCGGCCCGATCGCCCCGGCGGTCGCCTACGCCGGCCGGGTCTACGCACCGGACGCCAAGGCCGGTGTCGTCCACCAGACCGACAACTCCGGCAAGGTTCTCGACGACATCACGATGCCGACGACGACGGGCAAGGTCGAGCTCGAGGTCCGCGAAGGGTATCTGTTCATCAACGCGCCCGACGGGCCGAACGCGCGTGTCGTGGACGACAAGCACGTTGTCCACGACGTGAACAAGTACCAGGAGGGCGTGCTCGGCGGGGATCCGCCGCCACCGCCGAAACAGGAAAAGCCCGAAGCACCGCCGGTCACCGTGCCGGGGCCGCCACAGGCCGTCACCGCGACGGCGGGCAATGCGTCGGCCACGGTCACGTGGCGCAAGGCCAGCGACAACGGCGCGCCGATTCTGCGCTACGTCGTCGAGGGTTTCGGTTCTCCCATCACGGTCGGCGCCTCGCAGCGATCGGTCGACATCACCGGGCTCACCAACGGGACGGCATACCGGTTCAGCGTGTACGCGGTCAACGGCGTGGGCAACGGACCCCGGGCCTACGCGCCGCCGGTGACACCGACGTCGGACGTTCCCGACCCGCCCGCATCGGTGACCGCGACCGCCAATCCGGACGGCTCGGTGACCGTCACCTGGCCGGCCGCCAACGGGCAGGGTCATGCCATCACGTCCTACCGGATCACCTCGATCACGGGTGGCGTCACCGCGCCCGTTGGCGCGGTCACCGCGACCACCATGCAGCTCGCCAAGGGCGCGTTGCCCTATGGGACGCAGTACGCATTCACGATCGTCGCTATCAATGACATCAATGCGGCCAGCGCCGACTCGCCGGTGAGCAACGTGGTCATCCCGTTCACCGTGCCTGGTGCTCCCGTGAACCTGAACGCGACGACCGATCCCGCGACGCGAGGCTCGATCCAGATCACCTGGCAGGCGGCGATGAGCAACGGCCGTCCGATCACGAAGTACGAAGTGGAACATCCGGACGGCACGATCACCGACGTCACCAGCGGTACGACCGTCACCATCAACGGTTTCCCGGACGACACGGCGATCCAGGTGAAGGTGCGCGCGGTCAACCTCGCAGGTCCGAGCCCGGATGCCACCGCCTCGGCCCGCACGATGGGCGCACCCACCATCACGGTCACCGGCCAAACGCCCAGCTACAACCAGATCAGCGTCACCGTCACGCCGAACAACAAGGGCGGCGCGGCGACGTGCTCGTTCGCGGTTCAAGGCGCCGGTACGGCGTCGGCCTCCTGCGCGTCGACGCCGATCACACTCACCGTCGGAAGCCTGTGGCCCAACAGCACCTACAACTACACCGTGAGCATCACCAACGCGGTCGGCAACACGTCGGCCAACGGCTCGATGCCCTCAAGCCAACTACGGTTCACGGTAATCTGCCCCAACAACAGTGGCGGTTACTGCAACAACGGCATCTGGGCCTATGACGGCCCGAGTCAGCAGACCGCCAACGGGATCGTCGCGCTGCCCATTGGCGCCTCGTACGTTGCCGAGTGCCACGTGAACGGCAACCAGAGCGTCAACGCGACCCCCTGGGGCGCGAAGAATTCGATTGTATGGATCCGCTTCACCCGCAACGGCAAGAAGCTGTACTTCCCGTGGGCCTGGGCGAGTCTGGACGGTGGGGACAACTTCAACATGATTCCCGGTACGCCCTGCTAATTAGTCCACTGTAGACGATCCGCGGGACGGTGCCCAGTTGGTCACATACTGGGCACCGAACAACCCCTGGGGTGCCCAGTATGTGACCAACTGGGGGCGCTTCAGGTGCGTTGCAGGCGCTGGTGTCGGCGCCCGGCGGTCGTTTGGTGGGGCAAAAGCCGCGCATGTAGGCGACACGACACGGCCGGTGCAGCGACGGTGCTCGCTTCGTTGCCAGGTCGCGCACACACTCACGGTGTTGGGCGCAGCCGGCGCGGGGTCCGCGGGATCCCGTCGGGAGGGGTTGAGCAACCATGATGGGACCGTCACATGCCCTGTCCGGGGCGGCGGTATGGCTCGGTGGTTCGTGGGCACTGGAGTACTTCGGGAACTACCATCAGTCACCGCTGGAGCTCGCGGTCGGAACGGCGGTATGTGCCGGAGGCGCGCTGCTGCCCGACCTCGACCTGTCCGGCCGGGTCACGGCCGGCAAGGGCGGCGCCACCGTCGCCAACACATTCGGCCGCGTGTCCCTGTTCCTCGCCGAGGTGATCGAGAAGTTCTCGCTCGCGGTGTACGACCTCACGAAGATGAAGAACGATCCACGTCGCCACAACGGGCACCGCACGCTCACGCACACGCTGCCATTCGCGGTTGGCATGGGTGCGCTGACCACATGGGCCTGTGCCGCCGGTGGCAAGTGGGCGGTCATCGGGATCCTGTTCCTGATGCTGGGTCTCGCGCTGCGGGGCATCTTCCACACCTGGGCCGAGCGGGCGGGCTGGATCCTGATCACGCTGCTGTCGGCGGGCGCGGCGTACGGCACCTATCTGTACCTTCCCGCCGGACGCGGCTACCCGTTGCTCGGTGTCGCGGTGGGAGTCGGCTGCGTCGTCCACCTGCTTGGCGACGTGGTTACCAGCGCCGGAGTGCCGATCCTGTGGCCGATCCCGACCGGACGCCGCGTGTGGCGGATGATCGGAGTCCCCAACGACATTCGCGGTGCCCGTCGGCGGCAAGGTGGAAACGATCGTCCTACGTGGAGCGTTCGCCCTCGTCTGCATTGCCGCGACGGTCGCCTTGGCCGGGCCGACGATTCTGGAGAACTTCGATATTCGGTTGTAGCGTCGCCTCCGGAAATGTGGCCAGTGTCCAAAGAGGACGCTGGCCACAAGCGCGTCATCGCACGACAAGCCAGACCACCAGCCCGATCAGCGCAAGGGCCACGATGATCAGCACCGGGGCGGCCCGGCGAAGCATCCCCTTGGCGCCGGAGATCGCGAGGAGGTCGATCGGTTCGGCTTCGCGCACGGCACCGGTCGGAGTCGCGGTCGGGGTCGACGGCGGAGCAGGGGTCGGAGCCGGAGCGGGGGCGGGGGCCGGTGACGCGGCCGGAACAGGTGGGGGCGGAGAAGCGGCCGCGGGCGGTTCAACCGGTGTCGACTCTGGCGAGTACGCGTAGGCCGACTCCGGCTTGATCTCGGGCCTTGGCTGCGGCTGTTCCGGTGGCGCCGGAGGTGGCGCGGTGTAACCCCCGGACGGTTCCTGCATCGCCAACGGGTGGTACTCCGGCGTCACGGCCGGCTCCGTGAAGACCGGCGTCAGCGGCGGTGGCGAGGGCGGTGTCCCGGCGTCTATGCCCGGCGAGGGCGCCGGTGCCGCGGCAGCTGCGGGGGCGGGGGCGGCGGCCGGAGCGGGGGCGGGGGCGGCGGCCGGAGCGGGGGCTGGGGCGGGGGCGGTGGCCGGAGCGGGGGCCGAAGAAGCGGAGATGGGAGCCGACGCCGCAATCGTCGCCGCGAGGCAGTCCGCGAACTGTTTGGCCAGCTTTCCGGAGACGTCGGCGATCATCCCGCGGCCGAACTGAGCCGCGCGACCGGCGATATCCAGGTCGGCCACCACCTTGACCAAGGTCGCCTCGCCGTCGCGCGCGGCGTGCAGCACCGCCGTGACCCGGGCCGACGCGCCGCCCGCGCCGCGGCTGTCCTGGCCCTGCGCGACGAACGCGACCCGACGCGCCTCTTCGTCGCGCTCGGTGAACCGACCCGTGCCCTTGTACGCCAGGGATACCGGACCGAGCCTGACCTTGACGTTGCCGGCGAACGCGGTGCCGTCGAAGCTGGTCAGGGTAGCGCCTGGCATACAGGGTGCAACCCGCTCCAGATCGAGCAGCACGCTCCACGCCTGGGGGACAGGCACCGGCACCTCGAAGCTCTGCTCCAACCGCATGCGAACTCCTCCAATCCCTCTGCGCCGGGCTCCCTATGCGACGGCCACGAGTCCTCAGGACGACGCCGTGGCGCCCGCGAGGCGACCCACGCCGTCGGGCCGGCGCGGACGCCGGCGCCGGTCTCGTCCGCGCGAGTGTGACGCAGTTATGAGTCCGCCGTGTTACCGACTCGGTCTGCCGGGCCCACGGCGGACTCGCGGTGAGTCGACGACGGGGCCGTCGACGAGGTAGTGATCTACAGTCCCGCCGCCGACGCCACCGCCCGCCCGGTGAGTACCCCCACCAGGTGACGCCGGTACTCGGCCGAGCCGCTGACGTCCGACGGCGGCGACGTCGCCGAACCTGCCTGAGCGGCGGCGGATCGCACGGCACCGAGGTCCGCGGCGCCGACAAGTGCCGCCTCGACACCGGTTGCCCGTACGGGCGTCGGACCCATGTTGGTGAATGCGATCCGGGCTTCGGCGATCGAACCGTTCTCCCGCCGTACCGCGGCCGCGACCCCGACGAGGGCCCAGGCCTGCGCGGTGCGGTGGAACTTCTCGTACCGCCCGGTCCACCCCGGCATGCGCGGGAACCGGACCTCAACGAGGATCTCGTCCGGCGATATCGCGGTGGTGAACAGGTCGGTGAAGAAGTCGCGAGCGGCGATGGAACGCCGACCCGACGGGCCCTCCACGACGAACGTGGCATCGAGTGCGACCGCCACGCACGGCAGGTCACCGGCCGGGTCGGCGTGCGCCATCGACCCGCCCAGCGTGCCCCGATGCCGTACCTGCCGGTCGCCGATCTTGCCAGCGACGTCCGCGACCAGCGGCACCTCGGAACGCACCACATTCGACGCGGCCACCTCGGCATGCGTGGCCATGGCGCCGACGACGAGCGAGTCGCCCTCGACGCGAATGCCCCGCAGCGCGGCGATTCCGCCCAGATCGACAATCATGGACGGCCCCGCCAGCCGGAGCCGCAGCACGGGCATCAGACTCTGCCCGCCGGCAAGCACCTTCCCGTCTTCGCCCGCGGCCCGCAACGCCGAGACGGCCTCGCCGACCGAGGTGGGCCGGACATAGTCGAACGCCACCGGGATCATGCGCCACCTCCGTTGGCAGCCCGCCACACCCGCTCCGGGGTCAGTGGCATGTGAATGTCGTGCACGCCCCGCGGACGCAGCGCGTCGACGACCGCGTTGACCACGGCCGGCGTGGAGGCGATGGTGCCCGCCTCGCCGACGCCCTTGACCCCCAGCGGATGGCTGGTCGCGGGTGTCTCGGTGCGGTCGGTGACGAACACCGGCAGATCGGCCGAGCTCGGTACAAGGTAGTCGGCAAACGAACCAGTGATGAGGTTGCCGCCCTCGTCGTAGACCGCGTCCTCGTACAGCGCCTGGGCGATGCCCTGCGCGACGCCGCCGTGCACCTGGCCTTCGACGATGAGCGGGTTGATCACCTTGCCGACGTCGTCGACCGCGACGTACTTGCGGATTGTGACCCGACCGGTCTCGGTGTCGACATCGGTGGCGCAGAGGTGTGTTCCGTGCGGGAACGAGAACGTGGCCGGGTCGAAGGTGGCCTCCGAGTCCAGCTGCGGCTCGATCCCGTCGGGCAGGTTGTGCGCGGCGAAGGTCGCGAGCGCGATCTCGGCCATCGTCTTCGCGGCCTCGGGGTTGCCCTTGACCCGGAACGCGCCGTCCTTGAACTCCAGGTCCTCGGCGGAGCACTCGAGCAGGTGCGCGGCGATGACCTTCGCCTTGCCACGGACCTTTTCACACGCCATGACCATCGCCACGCCGCCCACGGCCAGGGACCGGGACCCGTACGTGTCCATGCCCTTGACCGCGACGCGGGTGTCTCCATGCAGGACGGTGACGTCCTCGAAGGGCACACCGAGCTGGTCGGCCACGATCTGACTCCAGGCCGTGACATGACCTTGGCCATGTGGCGTGGAGCCGCTCACGACCTCGATCTTGCCGGTGGGCAGCACCCGGATCGAGACCGACTCCCAGCCACCCGCGCCGTAACGCAGCGCGCCCAGCAGCCGCGACGGGGCCAGGCCGCACATCTCGGTGTAGGTCGAGATGCCGATGCCCAGCTGTACCGGGTCGTTCGATGCCCGGCGCGCGGCCTGCTCGGCCCGCAGCTCGTCGTACCCCAGCAGCTGCATCGCCTTGTCGGTGGCCGCCTCGTAGTTCCCGGAGTCGTACACGAGCCCGCACACGCGTCGTGAACGGGAACTCCTCGTGCTTGATCCAATTCTTCCGCCGTACCTCCAGCGGGTCCATGCCCAGCTCGACCGCGAGCTCGTCCATGACGCGTTCCAGCGCGTAGGTGGCCTCGGGACGACCGGCGCCACGGTACGCGTCGGTCTTCGTGGTGTTGGTGAAAACACCGGTGCACTCGAGCCGGTACGCCGGGAATTTGTAGATGCCGTTGTACATGAACGCGCCCAGAAGCGGGACACCTGGCGTGACCAGCCCGAGGTAGGCACCCATGTTCGCGATCAGGCTCACCTTGAGACCGGTCACCGTTCCGTCGCGTCGCGCCGTCAGCGTGATGTCCTGGATGACGTCACGTCCATGGTGGGCCGAGAGCATCGACTCCGACCGGGTCTCGGTGAACTTCACCGGACGACCGACCTTTGTGGACACCGCGAACGCGATCCACTCCTCCGGTGTCACGGCCAGCTTGCCGCCGAACCCGCCGCCAACGTCGGGCGCGACCACGCGGATCTTGTGCTCGGGCGTACCCGTGGTCGCGGCGAGTAGGAATCGGGCGACGTGCGGTATCTGGGTGGCGGAGTACATCGTCCACTCGCCGCCGGACGGATCGACGATGACGCTGCGCGGCTCCATGGAGGACGGGATCAGGCGCTGCTGGATGTATCGGCGCTTGATGACGACCTCGGCATCCGCCTCGGCCGAGGCGAAACTTCCGCCGGTGCCCGCGTCGCCCGAGTCGAAGATCCACGTGTACGTCTTGTTGGTGCCCGCGCTGTCGTGGACCAGTGGCGAGCCCGGGGCGAGCGCCGCCTCCATGTCGAGGACCACGGGTAGCGTCTCGTAGTCGACCGTGATCGCCTCGAGCGCGTCGACGGCGCTGGCCTTGTCCCGCGCGACGACCACGGCCACCGGCTCGCCCACGTGACGAACCTCGTCGACCGCGAGCGGCAGGTAGGTCGGGGCCACCATGTCCTCGGTGACCGGCCAGGCGCAGGCGAGCACGCCCTGGTTGTCGAGATCGGCGCCGCTGAAGGCGGCGATCACGTTCGGCTGCGAAAGCGCGCCGCTGACGTCGACCCTGGTGAGGCGGGCGTGCGCGTACGGGCTGCGCAGGATCGCGAGGTGCACCATGCCGGGCAGGTTGAGGTTGTCCGTCCACCGGGTCTGGCCGGTGACGAGGCGGGCGTCCTCCTTGCGCAGCCGGGCCCGACCGACCTCTGGCTGGCTGATGGTCGCGGTCATGCCCCCACCTCCGCCGGACTGGCCGGTACGGCCTCAGGTGCCGCGGTCGCCCCGGCGCCGCTGTTCGCGGCGGCCTGGACCGCACGGACGATGTTCTGATAACCGGTGCAGCGGCACAGGTTGCCGGACATGCCTTCGCGGATCTCGGCCTCGCTGGGATGTGGGTTTTCCCGCAAAAGGTCGACGGCGGTGATGATCATGCCGGGCGTACAGAATCCGCATTGGAGCGCGTGCTGTTCGTGGAAGGCGCGCTGAACGGGGTGCAGCGTACCGTCCGCGGCGGCGAGCCCCTCCACTGTGGTCACCTCACCGCCATCGGCCTGTACCGCCAGCACGGAGCAGCTCTTCACCGCCTGCGCGGTTCCGTCGGGCGTGGCAAGCAAGACCGTACAGGCACCACAGTTGCCGGTGTCGCAGCCGACCACGGTGCCGACCTTGCCGAGCTGATCGCGCAGATACTGGACAAGCAATGTGCGTGGTTGCACGTCGTCGACGTACCGGACGCCGTCGACGGTGAGACTGACGCGAGCCATCGCGCCTCCCCCCAAGGATGTAGGGACGGGCTGACCCACGAGCGGACGCACGCGGGCCGCTGGCCTAAGCCAACCGCGCTGTGACCCGAACCACAAGACCTACACGATCTTTTGCACCCGCCGACGGATCTGGACTTAGCCCTCAGACCGTGGCCTCATACCGTGGCCTCAGACCGTGGCTTCGTGGTGGATGCGTCCCTCCGTCTCGGTCAGCCGGGATCCACCGCCGCCCCAACGGGATGCCACGATTTCGGCGGCGATGCTGACCGCCGTCTCCTCCGGTGTCCGGGCCCCGAGGTCGAGCCCGATGGGTGACGAGAGCCGGGCCAGTGCCTCCTCCTCGACGCCAGCCTCGCGGAGGCGTTTCATCCGGTCGTCGTGGGTGCGTCGGGACCCCATCGCGCCCACGTAGGCGAACGGCTGCCGCAGCGCGACCTCGAGCACGGGCACGTCGAACTTGGGATCGTGGGTCAGTACGCAGACGACGGTGCGGGCGTCGACCCGACCGCCGGCGATCTCCCCGGTCAGGAACCGGTGCGGCCAGTCGACCATCACCTCGTCCGCGTCGGGAAACCGTTTGGGCGTCGCAAAGACCGGGCGCGCGTCGCACACGGTCACCTTGTAGCCCAGGAAAGCCCCGACCCGCGCGACGGCCGCGGCGAAGTCGATGGCGCCGAAGACGAGCATCCGCGGGCGGGGGGCGTGGCTTGCCACGAACATGGCCAGCTCGTCACCCCGCCGCTCCCCGTCATGTCCATAGTGGACGATGCCGGTCCGGCCGCCGGCCAGCATGCCGAGGACGTCGTCACCGGCGGCATCGTCCAGGCGCTGCGACCCGAGCCCGCCGGCACGCCGGTCCGGCCACACGACCAGGCGCCGGCCGAGCCGGTCCGGCGGTCCCTCGATGCACGTCACCACCGCCACCGGCTCCGCCGCCTCGATCGAGCGCGCAACCGCGTCCAGCTCCGGAAACAGGCTCTGGTCGACTCTCTCGACCCAGAGGTCGATGATGCCGCCACAGGTCAGCCCCACCTCGAAGGCGTCGTCGTCGCTGATGCCGTACCGCTGCAGTTTGGGGTTTCCGGTCTCGATCGCCTGCTGGCACAGCTCGTACACCGCGCCCTCGACGCACCCGCCCGACACGCTGCCGACGGCCGTCCCGTCGTCGCCGACCAGCATCATCGCGCCCGCCGGGCGAGGGGCGCTTCGCCAGGTACCGACCACCGTGGCCATGCCCACCGGGCGGGCAGCGCGCCACCAACCCATGAGCTCCTTCAGCACATCGCGCATGGGACCACCTCGTCGTGCCCTGGCTGAGTCGCTGCTTAGCCGCTGGCTTCTGCTTAGCCGATTGTTGTCGGGGAATCATCACCCCGAAGCCAACTATGCCCTCGGCCGCGCCCGGCGGCCACCGGCCGTCCGGCTTCGCTCTACGCCGGTGGGGGCTCGGGCACATCCATGTCGGAGTCGTCGGCGACGTCCTCGCAAGGCACGGTGTGCACCTCGGCGGAGCGCGCGGACAGGTACGCGCGGGCTCCGATGTCGGCCGTGGCGAGCAAGCAGACGCCGGCCCAGTGGTCGCGACCGAGCAACACCGGGTGGCCCCGCCGGTTGCCGTAGGTGGCTGCGACAAGGGCGTCACGGCCGTCCTTCTGGGCCACCCGCCGCACCGCCTCAGCCGTGACGCCGGGCGTGTCCACGAGCAGAACGACCACCGCGTCGGCGTCGATCGCGCCCAGTGCCTCCAGGCCGGTACGGAGGGAGGAACCCATGCCGGACTTCCAGCCCTCGTTCTCGACCAGGGTCACGTCCCCGAGTTGGGCCTGTGCGCGCACCTCGGCCGCGGCCGCGCCGAGGACCACGAAGATCGGCGAGCAGCCGCCGGCCCGGACCGTGGCGACGGCCCGTTCCACGAGCAGGCTGCCCTCATGGCGGACCAATGCCTTGGGTCCGCCGTACCGGCGTCCTCCGCCGGCGGCCAGCACAAGACCTGCGACGCTCAGCTCGGCGCTCCCTATGACGAGGTGACTGCCACGTGGAGGGTATCCGAGCCAACCCTCACATGCGACCATCCCGACGCGGCGAGTGCGCGGTAGCGTCGGAGCATGCAACACGACCACTGTTCCTACTGCGGATCGCGGTGGGCGGCGGGCCTTGGTTGGCCCCGCACCTGCCCGACGTGCGGCGAGACGACGTGGAGCAACCCGTTGCCGGTGGCCGTGGTGCTGCTGCCAGTGTCCTATCCGGACGGTCGAACCGGGGTGGTCGTGGTCCGCCGGGATATCGAGCCGTTTCGTGGTGAGATCGCGCTTCCGGGCGGCTTTATCGAAACGGGCGAGTCCTGGCGAGACGCCGCAGCCAGGGAGCTTCGTGAAGAAACGGGTCTAACCGCTCAACCGGCAGATGTCGGGCTTTTTGATGTACACAGCTCGCATAATGGCTACTCCCTCCTGGTCTTCGGAGTACTCCCGCCGCGCCCGGTCGAGTCGTTGCCGCCCTCGGCGCCGACCGAGGAGTCGACGGAATGGTTCGTCCTGAGCGAGCCGACGCGGCTCTGCTTCCCCACCCACACCCAGGCGTTGGCCGAATACTTCCGCAACCCTGCCGGCCTGGCCCTGAACGCGGCGCCCTGAACGCGGCGCCCTGAACGCGGCGCCCTGAACGCGGCGCCCTGAACGCGGCGCCCTGAACGCGGTGCCTCGAACGCGGCGAGTCGCTGACCGTCGGGCCACCGCGGCTACAGTCGCGTGATGGTGGAGCCCGTTGACGCAGCACGGCACATGACGCCCGAGGAGTTCCGACGGTACGGGCATCAGGTGGTCGACTGGGTCGCCGACTACTGGGTGGGACTTCCCCAGCGGCGGGTGGTCCCGGACCTGGCTCCGGGTGAGACCGCGGCGCGCCTGCCCGCGGGACCCCCAGTCACGGGTGAACCGTTCGACGCGATCGTGAAGGACCTGGACTCCTTGGTGACGCCGGGTCTGACGCATTGGCAGCATCCCAGCTTCTTCGCGTACTTCCCGGCCAACACCTCCGGACCGTCCGTGCTGGCCGATCTGGTCTGCGCGGGCGTCGGCGTCCAGGGGATGCTCTGGGTCACGGGTCCCGCCTGCACCGAGATGGAGACGGTGATGCTGGATTGGCTGGCCGACCTCCTTGGGCTGCCGGCCAGGTTCCGATCGACGTCGACCGGTGGCGGAGTGATCCAGGACTCCGCTTCCTCGGCGACGTTGGTGGCGACCCTCGCGGCGCTGCACCGGGCCAGCAAGGGCCAGTGGCGAACGCACGGTGTGAACAAGGGGTACACCATGTATTCCTCGACGCAGGGCCACTCGTCGATCGAGAAGGCGGCGCGGATCGCCGGCGTCGGCGACGCGGGTTTGCGACTGATCGAAGTGGACAGTGAAACCCTGGCTATGTCACCTGCGGCGTTACGTTCGGCCATCGCAGCCGACAAGGCGGCCGGTGCGGTACCGGCCCTGGTCGTGGCCACGATCGGAACGACGTCAACGACCGCGATCGACCCGATTCGAGAGATTGGCGAGATCTGCGCAGCTGAAGGTGTGTGGCTGCACATCGACGCGGCGTACGCGGGCGCGGCCGCGGTCTGCCCGGAACTGCGCTGGACGCATGACGGCGTCGAACTCGCGGACTCGTACTGCTTCGACCCGCACAAGTGGCTGCTGACCGGGTTCGACTGCGACGCCTTCTGGGTCGCGGACCGCGCGGAGGTGATCCAGGCACTCTCGGTGCTCCCGGAGTTCCTGCGCAACGCCGCCACCGAGTCGGGCGCGGTCATCGACTACCGCGACTGGCAGGTACCGCTCGGCCGTCGGTTCCGGGCGTTGAAGCTGTGGTTCGTGCTCCGGTGGTACGGCGTCGAGGGCCTCCGGGCGCACATCCGATCCGGCGTGGCCGCCGCGCAGGAATTCGCCTCGTGGGTCCGCGCGGACGACCGGTTCGAACTCGTCGCCCCCCATCCCTTCTCGCTGGTCTGCTTTCGCCTGCGGACGTCCGACGACGCGAACGCCGAGTTGGTTCGACGGCTCAACGGCTCCGGGGCGCTCTACCTCACGCACACCAAGGTGCGCGACCGATACGCGGTGCGGCTCGCGATCGGCGCCCCGCTGACCACAATGGACCACGTCGCCGACGCCTGGCAGCGCATCCGCGACGCGGCGAGCGACCTGCCGTAAGGCCTGCTTTCTCCCACCCCCGCCCTTCGGGCCCACCCTGCTTTCTCCCACCCCCTGCCCTTCGGGCCCACCCTGCTTTCTCCCACCCCCCTGCCCTTCGGGCCCACCCTGCTGTCTCCCACCCCCCGCCCTTCGGGCCCACCCTGCTTTCTCCCACCCCCCGCCCTTCGGGCCCACCCCCCGGTTCACTTCGCGGCGGCGTAACACTCTACTGTGGACACATCGAGCGGGAACCGCACGACGGAATCGCCGAAGACCAGGCGCCGGGCCTGCTCCCCCGCCGCAACCACCGTCTCGACGACTCTCGATGTGTGCTCCTTCGGGGTGTGCACCACGACCTCGTCGTGCTGGAAGAAGACCAAGCGGGCCGGCTCCGGCAGCTGCGACCGCACCGTGGCAAGCAACGCCAACGCCCATTCGGCGGCGGTCGCCTGCACCACGAAGTTGCGGGTGAACCGCCCGCGGGCCCGCGCCTGCGCCGGCGACATGGGGCCGTCGGTCGGCGGGCAGGTGCGGCCGAGCCACGACCGGACCAGGCCGCCGCCCGCGCCGATACGGGCGGCCCGCTCCACGAACTCCCACGCCACCGGGAAACGGGCCTGAAGGGCGGCGAGCGCCGGTAGGGCGGCGCCGCCCGTCTGGCCGTACATCGCGCCGAGCAGCGCGACCTTCGTCTTCGCCCGGTCGCCGCCGAACGCCTCCTCCGCGAGCGCGTGGTAGAGGTCGCCGGAACGCCCGGCCGCGGCGAGCCCGGTGTCGCCCGCCATCGCGGCGAGCACCCGCGGCTCGAGCTGCCCGGCGTCGGCCACGACGAACGTCCACCCATCGTCGGCCACGACGGCCCGGCGCACCACCTTCGGGATCTGCAGCGCACCCCCGCCCCGGGTCGCCCATCGCCCCGAGACCACGCCACCTGGCACGTACTCCGGATGAAATCGTCCATTGTGGACCCACTGCGCGCGCCACGACCACCCATGCGCGGTCCACACCCGATAGAGTTCCTTGAATTCCAGGAGCAACGGTACGGCCGCATGGTCCACCCCGCGGAGCACCCACGCGCGGGTGGAGGGGAGCACGATCCCGGCCCGCGAGAATGCCCGAAGCACATCGGCCGGCGACTCGGGATGCACCGTGGCCCCGAACGCGTCGTTGATGGCCTCGGTCAGCTCGCGCAGTCGCGGTGGCATCGCGCCGCCTGGTTGTGGCTCGCCCAGCAACTCCTTGAGGAGCGCGTCGTGCTCATCCGCGTGCCACGGCAGTCCGTCATGGCCCATTTCTGCCGCCGCCAGGGCTCCGGCGCTTTCCACCGCCACCAGCAGCCGGAACCGCGCCCGGTCCTCGGTACGGTCGAGCCGGCCGATCTGGTCCTGGTACCCGGCCACGACGGCGTCGATGGGCTCGCCGGCGTACCGCGGCGGTAGGTCGTCGAAGAGCGCATCCTGACCGCGCGGGCCGCTACCGGTCTCCTGGTCGGGCGGCGCGGGGCGGCCCTGTCGCCTGGCCTCGAGCGCGGCCAACCCGCGGGGTTCGCCCCACCGGCCGTCGTACCCGAGCAGCAGCCCCTCGGTGAGCTCGAGGTCGTGACACCGCTCGACCCGTACGCCCTGGCGGAGCAGTCGGGAGTAGCCCACCGCGGTCGATGCCCACACCCACCTCGGCTTGTCGATCCGCTCGCGCGTCCCGACCGCGTGGGCGAGATCGTCCACTGTGGTGACCGGGCCAACCGGGGCGCCACGGTCGTCGAGGTCGCGCAGTGACCCCGCACCGTCCTCGCCCGCCGCCACCGCTACCAGCACCACCGCATTCTGCTCCCGGAGGCGGACATCCCACGCATCGGAGGCCGACCAGCCAGGCCGGACTCGCCGGTCCGGGCAAACGGGCCGGAATCGCGGCCGGTGCGTGTTAGACCGGTGGTGTGTGGCCCGATCGCTTGGCCCGCCGCCCGCCTGTGTGGTGGGAGCTGACGATCGGGCTGGTCACTTTTCTGGTCTGCACAACGCTGTCGAACCTCTCCATTGGCGACAAGATTGGCGACAAGCAGGCCGCGGCACAGTTGCACGCGTCCCAGGTCCTGAATGTGGAACGGACACTCGGTCTCGAACTCGAGCGACCCCTCAACAGCTGGCTGGCCGAACACGACACCGTGGCGGCGATCGCCAACTACACCTACGCCTGGGGCTACATCGCAACGTCGCTGGCCGTGTTCGTCTACCTCTACGTGTTCCGGCCAGCGAAATACCGTTGGGGCCGACGATCCTGCCTGGTGCTGAACGTGATCGCCGCCGCGTGTTTTGCCCTGTACCCGGTGGCACCTCCCCGACTGACCCCAGATCTCGGGATTGTGGACACCGTGGTGCGACAGCACACCTGGGGATCCTGGGGCACACCCATGACCGAGGGGACCAACCAGCTCGCCGCGGTCCCATCCCTGCACTTCGCGTTAGCCGCATGGGTCCTGTTCATGCTGACCGTTGCCGGGGCGCCGTGGGCCGTGCGGTTGCTCGGTGTCGCGAACCTCGCCGTGACTCTTGTGGTGATCCTCGCGACGGGAAATCACTACCTGCTTGATGTGCTGGCCGCCGTCGTGCTCGTTGCGGTCAGCCTGGTCATCACGGCGCCGTGGCGACGGCGTCGCAGCGGGCCGGATCGCTTCTACGCGGCACCCTCGTCACCGCCCAACGTTGCCGGGGTATTGGTGCTTGATTCGTCCGATGTGGACGCGGCGGCGAGCTCGCTGCGCACCGAGATCGCCGGCGCCGGTCCGCGCTGGCGCCAGCGACTCGAGCGCCCATCGTGGCGCAAGCCCCCGCGATGGCCCACAAGCGGCGATCCCGACTGGTCGTGGCACATCGTCCGGCGGGAGCCAGTCGCCGGTGCCGGTGCCGGTCGGTCTGACGGTGTCCGCCGACTCGCCACCGAGGTGGCGACCGAGCCACTTCCGCAACACCGGCCACGGTGGCGGGCCTGCCTAGTGCCGGCCGCGAACGGGCGGGGCGTCGCGATCATCCTGGTGGTGGACCGCGCGTTGGGATGGCGCGGCTGGCTCGACGCAGCGCTCAAGGCATCGGCGATCGTGGAAGACGACTGTCGCGAGCTCGACGCCGTACTGGATCGGCTGAGCGCTCCGGACGGCTCAGATCCGCACGCGATCCGCACGCCCGCATGATCCGCGGCCCGCTTCGCCCGCATGATGACTGTGCACGCCCGGGAGCGTTTGCGCAGCTCGTGTGTACGCCCTCGTACCGGGTGATCTTCGACCCAGGTCACCGGGCACAGTGAGGACGGTCATGTGGCGTCATGATGGCACGCCGCGCGCCCAGTGATCATCGGGCAGTGATGGTCGACGTCGCGTCCACTATGGACGCCCGGTCGCTCCCGCGCGAACGGCAGCGCTCGACCCTGGCACGGAAACGCGAGCCCTCGGCTGCGGCGGTCAGCCGGTGGGAGCCGGCCTCGTGGTCCCCGGACCTCGGGCGTCAGCCCTTGACGGCGCCAGCCGTGAGCCCGGCGGCGATGTTCTTCTGGATTGACAGGAAGAAGATGACCACGGGGGCCGACGTCATGATCGCGCCGGCCATGAGCGGACCCCAGAAGGTCTGCCGCTGGGTCTGGTTGTTGAGCAGCCAGGACATCAGGTTCTGGTTCTCCTGGGCGTTCAACGTGTTGATGATGATGAATTCGTTCCAGGCGGTAATAAAGCCATAGATCGAAGTCGCTACGAGCCCCGGTCCGACGAGCGGCAGGATCACGCGCGTGAACGTCTGCCAGCGGCTGCAGCCGTCGACCAGGGCCGCCTCGTCCAGTTCCCGCGGCACGTTGGTGATGAACCCCCGCAGCGTCCACACGGTGTAGGGAAGGATCAGCACGCAGTAGACGAGCGCCACTCCGGGCAACGTGTTGATCAGCTGGACGCTGGTCAGCATCAGGAACAGCGGGATGAGCAACGCGATGAACGGCACCATCTGCACGAGCAGTACGACGAAGATCAACGCCTTCCGCCCGTAGAAGCGGAACCGGGCTACGGCGAGTGCGCCCAGGAAGCCGACCACGGTAGCGACGATCACCGATGAGGTGGTGATGATCAGGCTGTTCCACATCACCTGGGTGAAGAGCGGCGCCTTGAGCGCAGAGGAGAAGTTGGCGAAGGTCGGGTGCTCCGGCAGGAACTTGGGTGTGAACGTGAGCACCTCGTTCGGCGGCTTGAACGCGGTGTTGATCATCCAGTACGCCGGGAACGCCATGATGAGGGCGAAAACGATCCCGACGGCGTTGGCGACCCAGGTTCCGACGGGGCGACGACGGCCGCCGACCGCCACGGACGCGACGGGCGGCTTGGGTTCGGCGGCGGCGCGGCGGGAGGGCCGGCGCAGATCGACGGTGACCATCAGTCCGTGTCTCCCAACTTGAACATCTGCCGGACGTAGAACGCCATCACACCGAGGATCAAGAGGACCGTGATGATGGAGACGGCCGAACCGAGACCGTACTTGCCGTTCTGGAAGGCCTGGCCATACGCGTACGTCGAGAGCACCTGGTAGTCCAGCTCCGGCTTGCCGTAGCGCAGCGTCCATACCTGGGTGAAGACCTGGAAGTTCCAGATGATCGAGAGCGTGGTGACGATCCCGATGAGGGGGCGCAGGATCGGCAGCGTCACGGCGAGGAACGTGCGCCAGGCGTTGGCGCCGTCGACCGTTGCCGCCTCGACGAGCTCGCGGGGCACCTGGGACAGCCCGGCGTACATGGTGATCGCCAGGAACGGAAGGCCCTGCCAGATCACCAATGTCGTGATGACGACCCAGCCCTGGGTGGAGTCGGCGAACCAGCTGTGTTTAGCGAAGTCGACCCCGGGGATCTGGTCGATCAACCAGTTCACGACGCCGAAGTCCGCGTCGACCATCCACGCGAAAACCTGCGAGGAGACGAGCTGCGGCATGGCCCAGACGAGCATCATCGCGACGACCATGCCGTACCGCACCCAGACCGATGTCCGGCCCATCAGCAGAGCGATGGCGAGTCCGAGCAGCACCGAGATCGCCACCGAGAAGACTGTGAAGGTCGTCGTGCGGCGGACCACCGACCAGAACGTCGGGTCGCTCAGAAGGGTTGTGTAGTTCTTTAAGCCGACCCAATCCGGCGCGCGAAAACCCCACAGCTGTGGCTGCTCGTACTTCTGCATCGAGACGACGGCCATCCGGTAAAGCGGATAGCCGAGCAGGCCCAAGACGAGCAGAAGAGCCGGAATTGCCAGGATGTAAGGAGTTGCCTTGTCCCAGTTGCGACGGTGCCGGATCTTTTCCTGGCCCGCGGCCTCTCCCGGTCCAGGCGATCCATCGGGGTCGCGGTTGACTGACTGATCAGCCACGGTAAGGCTCACCGCCACCACCTCCACGCTTGGCCACGCCGGCTGCCTGCCATGAGCTTGCCTCAGATGACGGTGGGCCGCCTGTCAGGGCGGCCCACCTCGGTATCTGACTAGCTGTTCAGAATCCTGGAGATCTCACCGTCGGCCCATTGGGCCGCGGCCTGCACCGACTTGGTTCCGGTGGCGATGTCACGCAGCATCTGCTGCAGGACGTTGCCGGACTCGACGTCGGCCCACTTCGGAGCCATCGGCACGAACCAGCTGTTCTTCGCCGCGAGCGCGGTGGCTTCGTTGCCCTTGACCGCGGCCGCGGCGTCGAGCAGCGAGGTCGCGTTGGGCAGCGCGCCCTTGGCGATCAGGCCCTGCTGGGAGATGGTGTCCGTGAAGTACTTGACCCACTCCTGCGCGAGCTTCTGGTTCTGGCTCTTGTTGGTCACGCCGATCGCGGAGCCACCGAGGAACGTCGGCAGACCGGTGCCGGCCGACGCGCCGGGAAGCGGGATCGCCGCTACCTTGTCCTTGACCGCGGTGTCGACCATCGGCGAGTTCGCGTCGTTCGGGTCCTGGCGCTGCTGCTGGACCGCGCCGAGCTCCCAGCCGTTGCCGTAAAGCATCGCCGCGTGGCCCTGAGCGAAGATCGCGTCCTGGTCGTTCTCGTCCTTGGTCGGGTCACCCTTCGAGTACTTCTTCTGCAGGTCGGCCCACTTGGTCAGACCGGCGAGCCCCTTCGTGTCGGACAGCGTGCCCTTCCACTTGCCGTCGCTGCCCTTGGACGCGATCTGGCCACCCTCGCCGTACACCCACGACATCGCGGCGTACCAGTTGGCGCCAGCCATGTAGAACGCGGCGAAGTTCGGGTCGGACGCGTTGTCCACTTTGAGCTTGTCGGCCGCGGTGAGCAGGTCGGCGTAGGTCTTCGGCGGCTGGAGGCCGGACTTCGTGAACAGGTCCGTGCGGTAGATCAGCACGCGGGCACCTGCGTAGTAGGGAACGCAGTAGACCTTGCCGTCGAGCGTGCACGGGTCGGCCAGACCGGTGAGCCAGGTGCCCGAGTTCTCGAATCGGCTCTTGTCGATTTCGGCGAAGGCGCCGTTGAAGACGTACTTCGGCATGTCGGTGTTGCCGAGCTCGACCACGTCGGGTGCGTCCGAGCCGGCCAGGGCGGTGTCGAGCCGGGTGTAACGGTTGGCCCATTGCTGGTACTCGACCTTGACATCGGCCTTCGTCGCGGCCTTGAACCGGGCCGTGGCGTCGTCGACGACGTTCTTCCAGCCCGACTCGGCGTCCACCATGAGCCAGACCTTGATCGTCTTGCCAGTGCCGTCGAGCGAGTTGTCGGTGGCAGGGGTGTTGCTGCTGCACGCGGCAGCACCAACCAGCGTTGCCGCGAGAGCCGCGGCAATCGCGATCTTGCGCCTCACGGTTCCTCCTTGAAATGTTTCTGGGTCTGGCGTCCTGTGACGCCCTCGGGGGCTGGGGGGCGGTTAACTCGGCTCACCGAGGCCAAGGAACGGCTCCGCTGCGCCGACGCGGCCAGTCAGACGATCGGGGCGATCACTTAACTGTCCTATCAGAAAAGAGTCTTAACTGTTTCGGAGTGAAATCTCTCTCCCGCGACGGCTTCCTGTCAAGGGCGCCGGCCAGGTCTTCCAAACTGTTATCTGACCTAACCAAAGTCACGCCGGGGGCCATGCGCCCGTCATTGTGCCCGTGAGCAGCGGAAACGTACAAGCTGTCAATCTCGAGCGAGCTCCCAGAACGCCACCGCGGCGGCCGCCGCGACATTGAGCGAGTCGACACCGCGGCGCATCGGGATCACTACGCGCGCATCCGCGGCGCGCAGCGCGCCGGCCGAGAGTCCCGTCCCTTCCGCACCGAGTAAGAGCGCCGGCCGGCGCCGCTGCTCGGGTGTCAGGTCCTGAATGGGTACGGCGTCCGGCGCCGGAGTCAACGCCAAGACGGTGAAGTCGGTCAGAGTCGACAATGCCTCCGGCCAAGGCGTAAGGCGGGCATATGGTACGGCGAACACCTCGCCCATGCTGACCCGCACGCTGCGCCGGTAGAGGGGGTCGGCACACGTCGGTGAGAGCAGCACCGCATCCATGCCCAGGGCGGCCGCGCCTCGGAAGATGGCCCCGACGTTGGTATGGTTATTGATGGCTTCCAATATTGCGAGCCTGGTCGCGCTCGCGATCACCTCAGCCACCGATGGCGTCAACCGGCGATGCATCGACGCGAGTACGCCCCGGTGCACGTGGAAGCCCGTCAGCCGCTCCAGCAGACCCTGATCGGCCGCGTAGATCGGGCCGACCCCGGCGAGGTCGGCGACCTGAGACACGCGCTTCGCATCGACGAGGATCGACCGAGCCTGGTAGCCGGCGTCGAGCGCACGCCGGAGCACCAGCTCGCCCTCGGCGATGAACAGCCCATGCGGCGCCTCGAAGCGGGTGCGCAGCTCGACGTCGGTGAGGGCGCGATAGTCAGCCAGACGCGGGTCGTCCGCGTCGGTGATCACCTCAGCCACAGTGGGTGAGCCTAGGCCCGCCGCCCCGTCCCGTAACTATCCAGGACTTGCGAAACTAGGAGGTCAGTAGGCGGGTGGCGCGTCGCCGTCGGGCGAGATCCGGGACACGGTCCAGGCCAGACCCAGGGTGGCGGCCAGCATCACCATGGCGGCGAGCGTGAGCAGGAACTCCCACGACAGGTACGCCGCGACAACCGCCACCGTGATGGCCGCCGCGACCAGCCAGCCGTCCAGCCGGTTGAGCACCCGGGCTCCGAGTATCGCTCCGGCGACCGCGATCGCACCGACCGCCAGCAGAGCCGCCCCGCCGACGATGAGCCACCGTCCCACGGTGCCGTCAAGGAGCTGCGCCTGCATCCGGCCCGCGGCGTCGGCGCCAATGGAGTCAGCCGTACGGCTGATGGCGGGCCGCGCGAGCCCCAGCACCCCGATCACCGGGGCAAGGAAGACCGTACCGGCGATGGTGAAAGTCACGGCGACGAATCCCCACGCCCGTACGGGAGTCGCAGCTACGAGCGCAGCCAGGCCCATCACGCCGGTCAGCCATAGCCCGAGGCCCACGAGGGTCACGACCAGCCAGGTGCCCGGAGACGCGCCGTGTGACTCGCTGGTGGTGGTTGGCCAGCCCCAGACCGTCGAAAGCGCCAAAAAGACGACCGCGGCCGGCAAGCCCCATACCGTCATGCGCGCGAACGCGCGGAGAGACGCGGCCCACCCGAGGTCGCCGACCGGTTGCCGCGGGGCGACGGTGCGGTAGCTCAGCCCGCCGAGAACGGTGTCGTCGTAGTCGGGATCCGCGTATGCATAGGCGCTCTGGTACGGGTCGGCATACGGATAGGACACAGTCGATGGATCCGACATTGCGTACGGGTCGACCGCGGCGGCGAGATACGTCTGTCCGTCAGCGCCCGGCACGCCCTGGGTCGAGGCGCCGTAACCGACATCGGCAACCGCCGATGAGTCGATCAGCGTGGGTACCTGTGGCTGCCGGGCCGGCGCCGGTGTCGATTGGATGGGCGAGGCAAAGGCGCGCGTCTGCGTCTCGGGTCGAGCCTTTCCGTTGACGCGCCACGGTTCCCGAGCCTGTTCGTCCTGCTTACGTATGCGTGCCATTGCCGCCCCCGCCCCCCCGAAACGCGAGCCCGCCCCGGCTCACCTCCACGAATCGTGTCAGGCGGCCGGGGCGGCGGTGGTCGACTTTGTTGCTTTTCGATTGGAGTTCGCCCGCAGCGGGCGTCAGGCTTGCTCGCGACGTGTTTCTTTGAGAATGTCCGCGGCCGGTGTCCCGGGCGCCGCCGGCAGCCCGGGCGTTTCGCCGGTTTCGGCGGCCACGGCGGCGGCGACCTCGGCCGCGGTTTGCGCGGCCTGCTCGGCGGCAGCGTGGGCGGCGGCGGCCGCCTCATCGGCGATCGCTGCCTTCGCCTCCTCGGGTATCGCCTCGGCACCGTCGGGTCCACCGAGTGTCAATCCACCCAGCGCTCCGCTGATGCCCTCCAGGGCCTTGGTCAATTCGGCCGGCACGATCCAGATCTTGTTCGATGCCCCCGCAGCGATCTGCGGCAAAGCCTGCAGGTACTGGTAGGCCATCACCTTCGAGTCCGCGTTGGCGGCGTGGATCGCTCCGAAGACCGTCGTGATGGCCTTGGCCTGGCCCTCAGCTTGCAGGATCCGCGCCTGCCGATCGCCGTCGGCTCGTAGCACGGCCGCCTGCTTCTCACCCTCGGCGGTGAGGATCTGCGACTGCTTGAGGCCCTCGGCGTTGAGAATGACGGCCCGGCGGTCGCGCTCGGCCCGCATCTGCTTCTCCATCGAGTCGCGGATGCTGGGTGGCGGCTCGATGGCCTTGATCTCGACCCGGGTCACCTTGACGCCCCAGCGGCCGGTGGTCTCGTCCAGCACGATCGACAGATGCCGGTTGATCTCCTCGCGACTGGTCAGCGCCTTCTCCAGGTCCAGGGAGCCGATCACGTTACGCAGGGTGGTGACGGTCAGCTGCTCGATTGCCTGAAGGAAGTTCGCGATCTCGTAGGTCGCCGCGACCGGGTCGACCACCTTGTAGTACAGCACTGTGTCGATCGAGACGACCAGGTTGTCCGAGGTAATCACAGGCTGCGGCGGGAAGCTGACCACCTGCTCGCGCAGGTCCACTTTGGTGCGAACCGAGTCGATGAAGGGCACCAGTACGTTCAGACCGGGGTTCAGGGTGCGGTGGTATCGACCGAGGCGCTCCACCACGTCTTTACGCTGCTGCGGGACGACCCGGACCGCCCGGGCCATGGTCACGACGACGAGCAGCGCGATCCCGGCGGCGAGTACCAACAAGAAAATCTGAAACGGTTCCACCGCTATCCCTTCCTTCGGGTGCCCACCCCGCTGTCCATTGTGGCCAGACGGTCAGTGGCTTATTCCTTCCACACGAGCGCGGTCGCCCCGCGGACTTCGACCACCCGTACCCGGACCCCAGCGTCGATGGTCTGGGTCAGGTCGTACGGGCGGGCCGACCACAGCTCACCGCCGATCTTGACCATGCCGCGGCCCTCGGCGACCTGTTCGATCACCGTGGCCTCGGATCCCTCGATCGCGTCCATGCCCATCACGGCGTGCTCAGCACCGCGGTGCAGGTGCTTCTTGATCACCGGCCGCACCGCGAACAGACCGAGGCCCGACACCGCCGCGAAGACGACGACCTGGAACGGCACCGGTAGCGCGAGACCCGCCAGGGCGGCGGCGAATGCGCCGGCGGCGAGCATGATCAGAACAAAGTCGAGCGTGAATAGCTCAGCGATAGCGAGCAGGACTCCGGCAATGAGCCAAATGACGGGCACAACTGAATCGTGTCACGCCAGGTCTACTATCGGCGAGCAGGGCAGCAGCGGACCGAACGCGGAGTGCGGCCAGCACGGACTAGGGTGCGCCAATGACTGAGCGCGCGCCCGCGATCTCCCAGCAAACTGTCAGCCACGTCAACGAGATCGTGGCCCGCAGCCAGGCCGAGTGCCGGGCGCCCGCGTTGGTCGCCGCGGTTGTGCGAGACGGTGGGACCGCCCACATCAGTGGATTCGGGGAACACCCAGTCCCGCATGGGGATCTGCAGTTTCGGCTGGGTTCGATCACCAAGACACTGACCGCCGCGCTGGTGTTGGGTCTTCGCGAGGAGGGTCGGCTCGACCTTGACGACCCCGTCACGGAACACCTCCCAGGTTGTGGCCTGTCCGGGGTACGGCTGCGACAGCTACTCGGCCACGCCTCGGGATTGCAGCGCGAGCCCGACGGCGTCTGGTGGGAGCGGCACGCTGGTACGTCGCTGCCGGAACTGGTGACGGCGGTCACCGGCGAGAAGCTCGCCTTCGGCCGATACGTTGGGTTCCACTACTCGAACCTCGGCTACGCCCTGCTGGGCGGCGTCGTCGCCCAACTGACCGGCCAGAGTTGGTACGAGGCCGTGACCGACCGGCTGCTCAAGCCGCTCGGGATGACGCGCACGACATACCACCCGGAGGAGCCGTTCGCGCGCGGGTACGTGCTCCATCCGTGGAACCAGAGTCTGCGCGAGGAACCCCGCGAGGACGCGGGAGCGATGGCCCCGGCCGGGCAGTTATGGTCCACAGTGGAGGACATGAGCCGTTTCACGGCGGCATTGGCGGGGGCCAGGCCCGACGTCCTTGCCCCGGCAATCGTGGCGGAGATGGCCGCACCAGTCGTCATCGCCGATCTCGACGGGTGGACGCACGGGTACGGCCTGGGGCTGCAGTTGTGGCGTTCGGGTGAGCGAGTCCACATCGGACATACGGGCTCCATGCCCGGCTACCTGGCCGTACTCATCCTGCATCGCCCGACCAGCACCGGGGTGATCGCGTTCGCCAACACGTACTCACTGCCCGGCATGGGCATCGGCCGGCTCGGCATCTCCGTGCTCGACACGGTCCTCGATCACGAACCCGAGCCGGTCGCGGCGTGGCGGCCCGCAGGCCCGCCCCCGGCCGATGTCGAGCCGTTGTGCGGGCGGTGGTGGTGGATGGGTCGGGAGTTCGAGGCCCGGTGGGAGGACACCCTTGTGCTTCAGGGCAGCATGCCGGGCGCCGAGGTGTGGCGATTTACGCCCGAGGGCGAAGACCGCTGGCGCGGCCAGACGGGTGATCAAGCGGGCGAGATCCTTGCCGTGCTGCGCGATTCGAGCGGGGCGGTGACGGGCCTGGATATCGCCACGTTCGTCTTCCGCCGGGAACCGATGCTGGACTGATCGACCTGAGACGGCTGGCCTGCGCGACACGTCGCGGGGCAGGCCGTACCCTTTTCTGCATGTCTTCGGCACGCACGGTGACGAACGGGTCGCGCCGCTCCGCGCGGTTCGTCACGTGGGCGCGTGCCTGGCGAGCGGGCACGGTCTCCTACGACGACGTCGCCGATGAGACGGCCGGAGACGAGGAGCACCTCGTCGCCGACGCCCCGGACAGTTGGACCGACGTACCGCTACGGGAGGCCGTGCGGGCCCTGGCGAAGCTTCATCCCGACGAGATCCGGCTCGTGCTGCCGGCCCCGGGCGACCCGTTCGGCCTGCCGGAGCCCGGGCCATTTTCCGGAAACGCCCTGGATGTCGGCGAAGGCGTGGTGGCGGGGCGGCTGGGTCTGGTGCCGCGGGTACGGACCCACACGTCCGGCTCCGGCGACACCTTCGAGATCGTGGTCTGGCAGGCATACCCACTGACGCACGATCCCGGGCCGAACGTTTCGAGCGCGGCGGAGGCCGAGGCCGATCTGTCCGCCGCCATCGCCGACGCCACCACCACTCTCGCCAAGCTCGATGTCGCGCCGTGGCGGCCCGAACTGGCCGGCGCGGTGGCCGCCCTGCGCAAGCCGGACAACGGCACCGACCTGCCGCCGGGCTTCTCGCCCCGGGCCCGTCGACTGTTCGCCCGCGCATCGGTGCTGGACCGGTTGCTCGCGCTCGCGGTAGAGGTGGCCCCGGCCGGGGCCATCAACGGTTACGAGGCTCAGCAACGCGACGCCGCACTACGACCACTGACGATGGCGTGTCGACGCGCACTGGTCGCTGCGTGTAACTCGCCACTCGAGCTCTGAGCGTCAGGTCCGAGGGAGACAACATCCGGGCGGGCATGCGTCCCACATCGCAAGCGTGCCCAGTCGAGCACGGGGTGCCACCGGGTCCAACCGTTCCATGATGAGATCCTGGACCATCGACACGAATCGGGGATCGGTGCCGGGCGTCGCGGCTCGCTCGTACCGCAGGCCGAGTTCGCGCGCCGTCTGGGCGGCCTCGGTGTCGAGGTCCCAGATCACCTCGAGGTGGTCGGAGACGAAGCCGATCGGGCTGACCACAACCCCTCGCACGCCCGCCTTCGCGAGCACGGCCAAGTGGTCGTTGATGTCTGGTTCGAGCCAAGGCACCTGGGGCGGGCCGGACCTGGACTGCCAGACGAGATCCCACGGCGCGCCGGGCGCCGCCTCGTCCGCGACGAGCGTTGCGGTCTCTCGAAGCTGGGCTGAGTAGCGCCCACCCGACGGCCCGCTCTGGGCCTCCATTGTAGACGGTATCGAGTGGGCCGTGAACACGATCCGGACATCATCCACATCGGACAGCGAGTGCAGCGCATCGCGCACGGCGTCCGCGTGCGGCCGGACGAAGCCCGGATGGTCGTGGTAGTGGCGGATCTTGTCGATGTCGGGAGCTCCGGCGCCAACGGCCGCCCGGGCGGCCGCGAAGTCCTCCCAGTACTGCCGGCACGACGAATACGACCCGAATGGGCTGGTCACGAAGGCCAGTGCCCGATGCACCCCGGCGTCGCGCATCTGCGCCACCGTGTCGGACAGGTACGGGTGCCAGTTGCGGTTGCCCCAGTACAGCGGAAGGTCGACGCCGGCCGCGTCGAGCTCGGGCCGGAGCGCGGCGAGCAGATCGCGGCACTGCCCGTTGATCGGCGACACACCGCCGAAGTGCTGGTAGTGCTCGGCCACCTGGGCGAGGCGCTCGTCCGGTACTCCCCGGCCGCGTACGACGTTGCGCAGGAAGGGAAGGACGTCATCGGGTCCCTCCGGCCCACCGAACGAGACGAGAATCAATGCGTCGTACACGCCATCATCCTTCCTTGGCCGAAACGACATACGCTGGCAGGGTGACGGTCTTTACGATCTGGCCCGACGACGTTATGTGGCGGCGGGTCAGCCCTCGGTTGTTCTGGCTGCACGTCCTCAGTCGAATGACCGCGGTGGTCGTCCTGGCCGCGGCCGCGGCCACGGCGTGGCAGCTCTACGAGTCCCAGCTGGCGGTGATCGCGGCCGGCATCGTGATCGTGCTCATCGTGGCGCGGTTGCTGTTCCTGCCGCGCAGCCTACGCTCCTGGGGGTACGCCGAACGCGCCGATGATCTGCTCGTCCGCCATGGCCTACTCTACCGCCGGCTCGCGATCGTCCCCTATGGACGGATGCAGTTCGTGGACGTCACCGCCGGGCCGCTCGAGAGGCTCTTCGGCCTCGCCACGGTGCAGTTGCACACCGCCGCCGCAGCGACCGACGCGAAGATTCCGGGTCTGCGACCAGACGAGGCGGCCAGGCTGCGCGATCGGCTGTCGGCGCTCGGTGAGGCCCGGGCGGAGGGATTGTGACGAGCCAAGTCACCCTTCCGCCCACGGTCGAGCCCCGGCGCCGGCTGCACCCTCTCTCGCCCTTCCTGCGTGGCGGACGGCTGGCCATCCTGGCGGTGGTGGCGATCTCCTGGCAGGGCTATAGCAATCTCGGCACCGATCGCTGGTTGGTCACGGTCGGAGTGATCGCGGTACTCGTGCTCGTTGGATCGATCCTCAGTTATCTGGTGACCGGCTACCACGTCGTTGGCAAGGAGTTGCGGGTGTACGAGGGCCTGCTCGTCCGGCGGACCCGCGCGATCCCGGTCGAGCGGCTGCAGGCGGTGGAACTCGTCCAACCGTTCCTCCCTCGCCTCTTCGGGCTGGCCGAACTCCGGCTCGAGGTGGTGGGCGGAAGCCGAACTGAGGCGCCACTGGCCTTCCTTCGCCTTGAGGAGGCGATCGCGCTCCGGGCCCGGTTGCTCGACCTGGCCCGGCCGGCCGTCACCGTACCGGTGGCCGGCGAGGAGCCTAGCGCCGCGGTGTCACCTATGCCCGCGCCCCTACCGGAGCGGGTCATCCATGTCGTGCGCAACCGGGATTTGGTGCTGTCGCAGCTGTTGCGGCCTCAATGGTGGCTACTGCCGCTGGGTATCTTCGCCCCCATCTTCTTCTTCGCGCAGGACCACGATCTGAACTTCGTCGCCGTGGCGAGCACCGTGACGGCGGTCATCGGCGCGATCCAGGCGCCGGTCCGGGTCGTGCTCGGCGAGTGGGGTTTCACGCTGGCGACCGCTCCCGACGGCTTCCGGATCCACCGTGGACTCTTGGAGACCCGACACCACACCGTGCCGCCCGGCCGGATCCAGGCGGTCGCGGTCGAGTGGCCACTGCTGTGGCGGGCGGCCGGATGGGTACGGGCGACGATGCACGTCGCGGGGCTCTCGTCGAGAGATCCGGGCGAGCGGCACGCCGGACTTCTGCCGGTCGGCACCGTTCCCGACGCGGAGCGGGTCGTGGGCGATGCGCTGCCCGGCTTCGTCCTGCGGTCCGTGGCGGTGTGGGGAGTGCCTCGGCGCGCGGCGTGGCTGGTCCCGTTGCGACGAGTGGTGCTCGGGTACCAACTCGGGCCAACCGCGTTCGTCAATCGGGACGGACTGCTCACCCGCCGCCTGGTCGTGGTGCCATACGGCCGGATCCAGAGCGTGCGGATCCGGCAGGGCCCGCTGCAGCGGATGCTGCGACTGGCCACCGTCCACGTGGACACCGCCGGTGGCGGGCTCTCGGGCGTGGCGGAGCACCGCGACGTCGCCGAGGCCCGGGCGCTCGCCCTCGAACTCGCCGAACGCTCCCGAGCCGCCCGTCTTTCTCGCTGACCTTTCTTTCTCGCCGACCTTGGGGAAATGCGCGTAGTTCGATCTCTGAACACGCGTATTTCCCCAAGATCGCGGAGGGTTTTGACGCTCGCGGAACGGCCCGCGACACGGACGTCAGGCGCCCACAGCGTGGAAGCCGCCGTCGGCGTGCACGATCTCGCCCGTCGTGGCCGGGAACCAGTCGGACATGAGGGCGATGCAGGTACGGGCGGCCGGCTCGATGTCGGTGAGGTTCCAGCCGAGTGGGGCCCGAGCGACCCACGCCTCCTCGAACGCCTCGAAGCCCGGGATCGACTTGGCCGCCATGGTCCGCAGCGGTCCGGCCGAGACGAGGTTGACCCGGATGCCCTTCGGCCCGAGGTACCGCGCGAGGTAGCGGTTGGCCGACTCCAGCCCTGCCTTGGCCACACCCATCCAGTCATAGACGGGCCAGGCCTGGGTGGCGTCGAAAGTCAGCCCGACCAAGGAGCTGCCGGCAGCCATGAGCGGCTCGCACGCGACCGCGAGCGCCTTGTACGAGTACGTCGACGTCTGCAGCGCGACGGCGACGTCCTCCCACGACGCGGTCAAGAACCCGCCGCCGAGTGTGCTTTGTGGACCGAACGCGATCGCGTGCAGCACGCCATCCAGACCGTCGACGTGTTCGCGAACCCGATCGGCCAGGGATGCCAGCTGCCCCGGGTCGTTGACGTCGAGCTCGAGTACGGGTGCCTCAACCGGCAGCCGCTTGGCGAGTCGCTCCACGAGGGACAGTCGGCCGTACCCCGTGAGCACGACCGTCGCTCCCTGCTCTTGGGCGAGCCGGGCCACCGAGAAGGCGATCGACTGGTCGGTGATGACGCCGGTGATGAGCAGCCGCTTGCCGGCCATGAGTCCAGACATCGCTTGCCTTTCTGGGATCAGTGGCCCATGCCGAGGCCGCCGTCGACCGGGATCACAGCACCGTTGATGTAGCTGGCGCCGTCGGAGGCGAGCCAGGTCACCACCGAGGCGACGTCCGCGGCGCTCGCCATCCGCCCGGCCGGGATGGCCTTGAGAATCTCCTGGCGGCGGGCGTCGGTCAGCTCTGCGGTCATATCGGTCTCGATGAATCCTGGCGCGACCACGTTCGCGGTCACGTTACGGGTGCCCAGTTCACGCGTGATGGAACGGGCCATGCCGACCAGTCCGGCCTTGCTTGCGGCGTAATTGACCTGCCCCGGTCCTCCGTAGAGCCCGACGACCGACGAGACGAAGACCATCCGACCGAACCGGCCCCGGACCATCTTGGTCGCCGCCCGACGAGCGCAGCGCCAGGCGCCGGTCAGGTTGGTGTCGAGGACCCGCGTGAACTGGTCCTCGCTCATCCGCATGAGCAGCGTGTCCTCGGTGATGCCGGCGTTGGCGACCAGGACCTCGACCGGGCCCAGTTCGGCCTCGACCGCGGTAAACGCCGCGTCGACGGCCTCGCCATCGGTGATGTCGCAGGTCACACCGAATAGACCCTCGGCGATCGCGCTACCTCGATGGGTCACCGCCACCCGGTCGCTCTGCTGTGCGAAGGCCTGCGCGATCGCCAGTCCAATCCCCCGGTTTCCTCCGGTGACCAACACCGTGCGGGCCATCGCCACGCCTCCAGTCCTCTGCGCCAGATTCGGGATGAACCTACCGAACGACCACCCCGAGACGGACGGGGGGCCGATCCAGGGAAGATCACCGAACGGATGAGTGGGGATGGTGCCTAAAGTGGAGCCCCAGTCCTTGGTGATCCGGTACGCTATCGCCCGTCGGAGGTCTGTAAGCCCACGAGCCTTGGAGGTGATCGCTGTGCGAGATAGCGATCCTCCTAGTCGTGGCCGGACCTCTGGTCGGCGCTAGCCGCGGCCGCACAGCAGCGACGCCGCTCCGCTCGACCCCGCCTGGTCACGACTGATCCCAGCCTGCTTGCGACTGCGGGGCTCGCTGGCGCTCGCTCCTCGCGCTACGCGATCCCTGCCCTGCCCTTCGGCGCGGAGGGGTGACCCGCCCGCCGACGTACACGTCGGGAGCTGTCGATGAAGCGATACACCGCCCCCGTGGGGTTCACTCTCTTCGCCATCTGGATCGCCGTCATCTTTGTGCTCGCGTCGAGCATGACGACATGACCGGCCCGCCACCTGGCTTAGGCGTTCGCCAACCGTTAGGGCAGCGAACGGGCCGGTTCCCGCGGTATGCCTCTGCTCGAGTCCACATCTCCACAGGAGTAGTTACTCCTGTGGAGATGTCGAGTTTTGACAACAGCATCCCGACCGCGCCGCGACACGCCCGGAGGTAGGGAGGGCCTAGGGCAGGCGTGACGTCCACAGTAGACTCAAGCCGCCCGCTGCGAGGGCGAAGAGCAGCCCTAGACCCAGGAACGTCCGGCCGATCTCCTTGGCCACCGTCTTGTACCCGATCGAGCTGCCCATGTCCTGGTACACCTGCGTGAGGGCCTCGGCGGTGGCCGCCTCGTAGAAGAAGCCCTGGGTCGACTCGGCCAACTGCTCCAGCGCCTGCCGGTCGACCGGTACCCGCTGATTGCTGCCATTGATGTTCACCGTGCCGTCATCCGTACCGAAGGCGATCGTCGAAACGGGCACGTTGGCAGCCGAGGCGGCCGCGGCCGCGTCCTCAATGGACCGGCCGAAGGTCCGGTACCCATCGGAGAGCAGCACGATGCGGGCCGGCGGAGCGCCCTCGGCCCCATCGGCCGGGACGCCCGCGATCGCGTCGAGGCAGGTGAAGACGGCCTCACCAGTGGCCGTGGCCTCGGCCAACTGCAGCCCATCGATCGCGGATACCACCTGAGCGTGGTCCTTGCTTGGCGAGACGACCACGTTGGCCGATTTGGCGAATGAGACAAGGCCGACGTTGAACTGTTCCGGCAACTGCTGGACGAATTCCTTCGCCGCCTGCTGCGCTGCCTGGATCCGGGTCGGCGCAACGTCGTCGGACATCATCGACAGCGACACATCAAGGGCGACCATCACCGTCGCCCGCTCCAGCGGTTCCTTGGCATCCACGGAGGGCCGCGCCATGGCGAGCCCCAGGATGAACAAGCTAAGCAGCAGCGCCACGGCGGGCGCGTGCCGCCGGACCGGTCCGATGCCGCCCGGTGCGACCGCGCGCAGGAGATCGACGTTGGAGAACCGCACCGCGAACGCCTTGCGCCGGCGCTGCCGCAGCACATACGTCCCCGCGAGGGCCAGCACCGGAAGCAGCGCAAGCAGCCACCAGGGCGACAGGAACCTGATCATCGTGTGGTCCCCCTCGTCCTCGCATGCCGCGCGGCCGCCACGAACTTCACGATATCGAGCAGCCAGTCGGAGTCCGTGCGCAACTTCAGATGGTGCGCGCCAGCGCCGCGGATAGTGTCGGCCACCGCCGCCCGTTCCCGCCCCGCCGCCGCGGCGAACCGCTCCCGCAGCCGCCGGTCGGAGGTCTGGACCTCGTGCATTTGGCCACTCTCCGGGTCGGCGACCACGAGCACACCGACGTCGGTGAGGTCCAACTCGCGTGGGTCGACGACTTCGATCGCGAGTACGTCATGCCGCACCGCGAGCTTGCGGAGCGGTCGAGCCCACTGCGCCGGCGGAGCCATGAAGTCGGAGATCACCGCGGCCAGCCCGCGACGGCGGGGCGGGCGGTTGAGAGCGTCGATCAACGCCCCAAGATCGGTGCGTCCGGGTAAGGACTCGGTCATAGCGATCGCGCGGAGCAGGCCCTGTGCCTCGATCCGGCCAGGGCGAGCGGGCAGCCGCCTCAGTGTTCTTCCATTGGCAACCACGGCACCGATCCGGTTACCACCGCGGACGGTCAGGTGGGCGACCGCGGCGGCCGCGGCGATTGCCAGATCCCGCTTGAGCGAACCCACGCTGCCGAAGTCCAGGCTCGCCGACAGGTCGACGGCCAGCCAGGTCTCCAGCTCGCGATCGGCGATGGTCTGCCGGACGTGCGGCACCGTGGTTCGCGCCGTCACCGGCCAATCCATCCGGCGCACGTCGTCACCCGGCCGGTACTCCCGAGACTCCCCCGACTCGGTGCCCGGCCCCGGCAGCAGACCGAGGTAGTCGCCCTGAAGCAGCCCATCGAGCCGGCGCGTGATGACGAGTTGTAGCCGGTTCAGTGTCGCGTCGGCCCGCTCAGCGTGCAGCGGCAGGCCGCGCTTGCCCGAAGTGCCAGAATTACGGCCGGGAGTGGCCCGGGGCGAGAGCACCTCAGTTCCTCGTCGGCCACGACGGCAACGGCGCGGGCACCTGGGGCGCGGTGGGCGGTAGCAGGAAGTCCGGTTGAGGGTTGGCGCTCTGCCGGGGTGCCAAGGTTGGCAGCGGTACGGCCTGAATGATCCGTTCCACGATCCGGTCGGCCGGAATGTCGTCGGCGAGAGCGTCGTAGCTCAGCACGAGCCGGTGCCGGAGCACGTCGGGCGCGATGTCGGCGAGGTCCTGCGGCAGCGTGTAGTCCCGGCCCGCGCATCAACGCCAGTGCCCGGGCGGCGCGCACGATGCCCAGCGACGCCCGCGGGCTTGCGCCGTACTGGATCAGCGGGCCACGTCGGGAACGCCGTGGGCGGCCGGTTCGCGGGTCGCAATCACCAGCCGTACGGCGTAGTCGACCAGCGCATTGTGGACGAATACCGAGTCGGCTTTGTCCTGCAGCCGGATCAGCTGCGCCGGGTCCAGCACCGGCGACGCTATCGGGGTGCGCACCCCGCCCACCCGGTACACGATCTCGCGCTCCTCGACATCGGTCGGATAGCCAATGACGATCTTGAGCAGGAACCGGTCGCGCTGCGCCTCCGGGAGCGGGTAGACGCCCTCCTGCTCGATTGGGTTCTGGGTCGCCATGCACCAGGAACGGCCGCGGCACCTCGTAGGTATGACCGCCGATCGATACCTGCTGCTCCGCCATCACCTCGAGCAGGGCCGACTGGACCTTGGCCGGCGCCCGGTTGATCTCGTCGGCGAGCAGGAAGTTCACGAACACCGGGCCCAGCTCGACGTCGAACTTCTCGCTGGAGGTCCGGTAGATGCGGGTGCCCATGATGTCGGCCGGCACCAGGTCGGGGGTGAACTGGATCCGCGCGAACGTTCCGCCCACCACCGTCGCCAGCGTCTCCACCGCCAGCGTCTTGGCCACGCCCGGGACGCCCTCGAGCAGGCAGTGGCCGCGGGCCAGCACCGCGACGAGCATCCGCTCGATCATCCGATCCTGTCCGACGATCACCTTCTTGACCTCGAAGAGGGTCCTTTCCAGCAGCGATGCGTCCTCCGCCGGGGTCGTTTCCGGTAGCGCGGCCGTCGTTTCTGGTAGCGCGGCCGTCGTTCTCGCGCCGCTTTCCGGCGGCGCGGCCTCGGCGGGTGGCGGTGACTGGTCGGACACGAAATCTCCTTCGCCTCGACGGGTGGTCTCGACGGTGGTCCAGGGCAGACACCAGCGTCGCACGTCGTGCCCACGTGGGTGCCGTCAATGCGCACATACCCGGCCGCCCCACAGGCGTACCCTGCACGATCCCCTTCCAATGGGTGGCGAGGTCAAGGTGATCGTGAGTCGCGCATCCGCCTTAGGTCGGCGGGAACCGACCGAACGGCTATGGCGTGGGGTGGCCCACGCGCTCGCGCGATGGCTACGATGTGTTCCGTACCCCAGCTGCTTCCCCCGTGGCAGCTGGGTACTCCCATTGAGGTCTGTCAGTGCGGGGTTCGCCCGATAAGCTCGAGTCGTGGAGCCGCTCGTCTGTTCGGCCAAGGGTTGTCGGGCGCCGGCGGTGTGGGCGCTCGCGTGGAACAACCCGAAGCTGCACGAGCCAGACCGACGTAAGACCTGGCTCGCGTGCGAGGTTCATCGCGAGTCATTGAGTGCCTTCTTGGCCGCCCGGAACTTCCTGCGCGAGACCATCGCATTGACCGACGATCATCCGTCGATCTAGGCCAGATCAGGGTGCTTGGATCACCATCCACCCTGATTTGCCCTAGATCACGCGAGGGGATGCCCCGGCTCAGAGTCGGCCGGAGAGTTCGGCGTATCCCCGTCGAACGGCCACCAGGGACATCGCAATACCAAACGGTGCCTTAGCCGCGACGGACTCCGGTGCGGCACCGTCGGCATCCCCGTCGCGGATGAGCCAGGCCAACTCGGTCAGCTCGTCGTGTTGCGCTCGTACGAAGTCCAGGTCCACGAGTGCACCGTGGCCGGGTACTACCGTCGCGGTCGGCCACGGGGTCTGTCGCAAAGCGGCGAGCGTCTCGGGCCAGTGGAGCGGGAAAGAGTCCTCAAAGGACGGTGGCCCGCCCTGCTCGATCAGGTCCCCGGCGATGAGCACGAGGGCGTCCGGTACGGCGACGACGAGATCGCCCTCGGTATGGCCGCGCCCGAAGTGGCGCAACTCCACCACCCGGCCGCCTATGTCCATAATGGACTCCGTATGGACCCCGCGATCCGGCGCCCGCAGGGTCGCGGTAGCGATGCCCTCGGCAAGGTCGGGGTCGTTCTGCACCCACTCTTCGTACCAGGCACGCTGGAGCTTTGCTCCGTCCTCCCGCAGCGTCACCATCGTCGTCTCGTGAGCCCAGATCTGGCTGCCGGCGCTGCGTTCCACGAGCACCGCATTGCCCATGCAGTGGTCGAAGTGATGGTGTGTATTGACGATAACCAATGGTAGTGCGGTCACGGCCCGTACCGCGTCGGCGAGCTCCATCGCCTGGGCGGTCGTGGAGAGCGTGTCGACGACGACCGCCACCTCGCCGCCGACGATCAGGCTCACGTTCACGTCGAGGACCGGATACCGCAGGACGTACACGCCTGTCCCGATCTCGATGAAACCCGCGGCCGCACCCATGTCAGGCGGTCTTTGCGCTCGCCTTGGCCAGGAACCGTTCGCGGTCGACGACGACCCGGTCGATCCGGCCCTGCGCCGTGACCGCCGTACCCTCGCGAAGCACGACCTCGAAGCCGAGCTTGCGACCCTCGACGGTGCGCAGCCGGGCCTCGGCCACCACGGTCGCTCCGACCAGGGTCGGCGCGTGATGGTCAACCTCCACCCGCGTGCCAACCGTCGTCTGCGTGGCGTCCAAACGGCCCGCGACGACAGCGACCGTGGCTGCCTCCATCAGCGCGATGACCCGAGGCGTCGCCAGCACCGGTACTTCGCCAGAGCCGATCGTTTCGGCGGTATCCGCATCCGTCACCGCCATTTCGACGGCCGCGCTCAGCCCGGCGGACAGGTCCATAGCAGGCAGCCTACGGGCTTCGCTACGGTCTCGCCCATGAGTGGCGATGCAGACCCGGTGGCTAATCTCGTGGACTCGCACCGGATCGTCGCACTGACCGGCGCCGGCATCTCCACCGACTCCGGCATCCCCGACTACCGCGGGCCGAACGGCGTCTGGACTCGTGATCCGGAGGCGTCTCGGCTCGTCACGCTCGGCACGTACCTTGACGATCCGGCGGTACGAGCGAAGGCATGGCTGGCCCGGCGCGACCACCCGGCCTGGTCGGCGACGCCCAACGCCGGACACCGCGCCCTGGTCGACCTCGAGCACGCCGGCCGGCTCTCCGCGATCGTCACCCAGAACGTTGACGGACTGCACCAGCGAGCGGGCTCCAGCCCGGATCGCGTGATCGAGGTCCACGGCAGCATTACCGACGTGGACTGTTGGGAATGTGGCGACCGCACCACGATGCGATCGGCGCTCGATCGGGTAGCCGCCGGCGAACCGGACCCGGCCTGCACGGTGTGCGGCGGCGTTCTCAAGTCGGCGACCATCTTTTTTGGACAGTCGTTGGACTCCGCCACGCTGCAACGGGCGGCCGACGCGGTCGGTGGATGCGATGCTCTGATCGCGATCGGGACGTCGCTGCAGGTGTATCCGGCGGCGGGCCTGGTGGACATCGCCGCTGCCGGCCGCTCCCGGATCATCATCATCAACGCGGAGCCGACGCCATACGACCCGATCGCGAACGCGGTGATTCGAGACCCGGGTCAGTGAGGTGCTGCCTGCGCTCGTCGCGGCCCTGCGCTAGCTAACCATCGAGCCGACGACGGGCTTGGTGAGCAGCGCGGAGGCGTTGCGTGGGATCCCGGGGTCGAGCGAGCGCTCGACGAAGATCGCGTGCCAGATGCAGAAGACCAGGATCGTCCACACCTCGCGCGACTTGTCCGCGTCACCCCTGCGGTGCATCTCCAGCAGGTTGCGCGCGTACGAGAGGTCGAGCAGTTCGTCGGCGCCTGAGCCGGTCAGGATGTCGCGCGCCCACTCGTACATGTCCTTCTTCAGCCAGACCCTTGTCGGTGTGGGGAAACCCAGCTTCTTGCGGTTGACGATCGCTGGCGGTACGACTCCGGCGAGCGCACGGCGCAGCGCGTACTTGGTGTCGGTCGACTTCGGCGGCAGCTTCTGGTCGACCGGGATCCCGGCGGCGACTTCAAAGACTTCCCGATCGAGAAACGGCACCCGCCCCTCGAGCGAATGAGCCATCGTCATGCGATCGGCCTTGACCAGGATGTCGCCGCGCAGCCAGGTATAGACATCGATATATTGCATCGCGGTCACCGGGTCGAGGCCGGCGGCCTCGGCGTAGAGCGGCGCGGTGACGTCCGTGTACCGGACCGTCGGGTCGTACCGGCGCAGCAGCTTCTGCTTCTCCTCCTCCGTGAAGATGCGCGCATTGCCGTAGTACCGCTGCTCCAACGGCGTTGTACCGCGCAGGAGGTAACTCTTGCCCTTGACGCCGTCGGGCATCGCCCGGGACACCGCCCGCAGACCGCGCTGCAACGGTGTCGGCAGGCCGTGCAGGCTCGCCAGCGACAGCGGCTCCCGGTAGATCGTGTAGCCCCCGAAGAACTCGTCCGCGCCTTCCCCGGAGAGCACCACCGTGACATGCTCGGCCGCCTTCTTCGCCACGAAGTACAGCGGAACGAGTGCGGGGTCGGCGACCGGATCGTCGAGGTGCCACACGATGCGCGGCAACGCCTCCATCATGTCCTGGGGACCGATCTTGGTTGGAATCGTGGTCACCTCGAGGTGCCGGGCCGAGTCCTGGGCGACCTCGATCTCGGAGTATCCCGGCACGTCGTAGCCCACCGTGAAGGTAAGGATCTTCGGGTTGAACTCCCGGGAGAGCGCCACCATCGCGGTGGAGTCGATTCCCGACGAGAGGAACGCGCCGACCGGAACGTCGCTGCGCATGTGTAGGCGCACGCTCTCCCGCAACGTGTCCTGGATCCGCCGGTATAGCGCCTCCGGGTTGTCGACCGGCGCGGGCCGGAAGTGAGCCCGGTAGTAGCGGCGGGTGGCGATCTCGCCGCCCGGTGTGTACGAAAAGCACTCGCCGGATCCGACCCGGCTGATGCCGTAGTGCATCGTGCTCGGCTCCGGGACGTACTGCAGCGTCAGGTAGTGCGAAAGGTTGGCCGGGTTGAGCCCCGCGTCGCCCTTGTGCGCGGACGGGGCGAACGGCAACAGTGCCTTCTTCTCGCTGGCGAAGTACAACCCGTCCGGGGTCCTCAGGTAGTGCAGGGGCTTGATACCAAACGGATCCCGGGCACCGAAGGCCCGGCCGGCGGCGCTGTCCCAGATCAGAAACGCGAACATGCCCCGCAGCCGGTCGAGGACGGCCTCGCCCCAGTAGTGGAAGCCGGCCACGACCACTTCCGCGTCGCCCTGGGTGGCGAACTCGGCCCCGAAGGTGTCGGCTAGCTCCTGCCGCAACTCGATGTAGTTGTAGATCTCTCCGTTGAATGTCAACAGATACCGGCCGGCCTCCGGCCCGCTCGCGGGGTACGGCAGCGGTTCGTGGCTGAACTCCACATCGATGATGGACAGGCGCTTGTGGGCGAAGATCACGTCGCGGTCGACCACCACGACGCCGGTGTCGTCGGGACCACGGTGGTGCTGGCTCTCCAGCGCCGCCGCGATGGCGTCACTCTGCGCGGCCGCGGTTCCGGCGTCGCTGATGAACACGAGCACTCCACACATGGCCGACATCTTCCCACGCACCGTCGCGACGGGCGGGTCCGCTCCTCGCTGCTCGTCCCTCGCAACTCGTCGCTCCCCCGCAGGGCCACACGGGCGGGTCCGCTCCTCGCTGCTCGTCCCTCGCAACTCGTCGCTCCCCCGCAGGGCCACACGGGCGGGTCCGCTCCTCGCTGCTCGTCCCTCGCAACTCGTCGCTCCCCCGCGATAGCCTCGGACGCGGGCTGCGGGATGATCCCCGAGCCGCCGCCGGAAAGGACGAACCAGTGACCGACCCGGACAAAGCTGTGACCGACTCCACAGCCAGCGATACGGCAGACATCGCCCAGCCCGAACTCGGAACCAGGCCGTACGACGTCGGCTATCCCGAAGCGTTCAAGGCCTTCATGCGCACCGGTTGGGGCGAGTCGCCGCTGGCCGTGAGCCGCCGGCCCGAGGCGGATCATCACGCGGGCCGCCGCGCCGCGCTCGCCGCGGCGTTCCCCGGCGAGACCCTGGTCATCCCGTCCGGTCGGGAGTCGGTTCGCGCCAACGACACGCTCTACCCGTTCCGTCCCGGCAGCGACTTCATGTGGCTGACCGGCGAGCACGACCCCGACTCGGTCCTGATCATCGACCCGGCCGGCGCTGCGACCCTGTACGTGCGGCCACGCTCACCCCGCGACACCGACGAGTTCTTCCGCAACGCGGTCTACGGGGAGCTGTGGGTCGGTCGACGGCACACCCTCGGCGAGAAAGCCGAGGAACTCGGCGTGCCGACCGCCGACCTGTCCGACCTCGATGAGGTGCTGGCCTCGCTCGCACCCGCCCGGACCCGGGTCCTGCGGCGATACGACGCCGCGGTCGACGCGTCGGTCATGCCGTACGACAGGACCGAGATGGGGCTGCGGGACAAGGAACTGGCCCAGAGGCTGTCGGAGCTGCGTCTGGTCAAGGACGAATGGGAGATCGTCCAGCTTCAGGATGCGATCGACGCCACCGTGCGCGGGTTCGAGGACGTCGCGCGGATCCTGCCAGCCGATCGCAGTGTCTCCGAGCGACTGCTGGAAGGGGTTTTCGGGCTCCGGGCGCGGTATGACGGCAACGCACTCGGCTACTCGTCGATCGTCGGCGCCGGTGCCCACGCGACGACGCTGCATTGGATCCGCAACACCGGCGCCACCGCCCCGGGTCAGCTGCTGCTCATGGACATGGGTGTCGAGAACCGCAACCTCTACACGGCCGACGTCACCCGGACGGTCCCACTGAACGGTCGCTTCTCCCCCGCGCAGCGCGACATCTACGAGATCGTGTACCGGTCGCAGCAGGCGGGCATGGACGCCATCGCAGCCGGCGTGCGGTACGAGGACGTGGCGATGGCGTGCAACCGGGTGCTCGCCGAAGGCCTGTACGACCTCAAGCTGCTGCCGGTCTCCGTCGAGGAGGCGCTGGAGAAGGAGAGCATGCTCTACCGCCGGTGGACCCTGCACGGCTTCGGCCACATGCTCGGCCTCGACGTGCACGATTGCTCGGCGGCGCGTAAGGAGCGCTACCGGGACGGGTCACTCGGCGAGAACTACGTACTCACGGTCGAGCCCGGACTCTACTTCCAGCCCGACGACGAGCTCGTGCCGGAGGAGCTTCGCGGGATCGGGGTACGGATCGAGGACGACGTGCTCGTCACGGCGACCGGGGCCCGCAACCTTTCGGCCGGACTACCTCGCACCCCTGACGACGTGGAGACCTGGCTCGCCGCCCAGCGCGATTCCGGCCCCCGTCTCCCCTCCTGAAGCGGCATCGCTCGGCTCGGATCTAGTGTCCGGGACCGGCCCGCGAAAGCAAGCCGCGGCCCCGGGTGGGCGGGCTAGGACGAAGGGGTCTTGATCCGGCGGGCAACCCGGTACAGATCCACCAGTTCGTCGGTCGTGGTGGCGTCCTCGGCGGACTTGTCGTCGCGCCACCGTCCGGTGAACCGCGGGAATCTCAGGGCCAGCCCTGCACCTTCGTTGATCGCGCCCCATCCGGCGGTGTGGTTTGGCGAGGGTGTGATCTCGGCCGCCAGGATTTCCAGCACCAGGCCGGGCTCAAACCACACGTCCGCGTCCCGCCGGGCGTCGACCCGGGCCGGCCTGGCGTCCCGCGCCAGCGACGCGAGCCGAGATGGCAGCCCGGCCAGATCGGCGTCGCTGAATCCAGTGCCGCACTTGGACACCGTCCGGAACACGTCCGCGGCCGGATCGTACGCGGCGAGCAGGAGCGCCCCGTAAACACCGGCCCGGCGACCTCGCCCGTACAGCGCACCCACGACGACCAGATCGAGGGTGTCGCTGAGCTCGGTCCGGTAGTCGCGCTTTAGCTTGATCCACAGCCAGCCACGGGCGCCGGCCTGGTACCCGGCGGTGGGCGTCAGCGACTTGCACAGCAGGCCCTCACACCCGTCGGCCACCGCCTGGCCGAACATCGCCTCCAGTCCGTCGACGTCGCCCACCTCCTCCGCGGTGGCCAGGCGCAGCGTCGAGGATGGCGTGATGGCGGCGGCCAGACGCTCCCGGCGCTGTGAGTACGCGAGGCGGGTGAGGTCCGCGCCGTCGACGTAGAGGAGGTCGAAGCAGAACAGGCTCACCGGCACCTCGTCGATCGCCTTGGTGATCCCGTGCTTTCGCCTCCGGTACATCACCTCGTGGAATGGCCGGAGGTCCCCGGAGGCGGGATCGAAGGCCACCAACTCGCCCTCAAGAATTGCCTCGTGGGGTCCGAGGCCGGCGTTGAGCACCTCCACGACATCCGGGAACTGCCAGGCCATTCGCTCGAGTCCCCGGGTGAACAGCTCCATCTGGCCGTCGGCGGTGCGGTGGGCTTGTATCCGTATCCCGTCGTACTTGTACTCCGCCGCGCACCGCCCGCCCAGTTTCGCCAGCACCTCCGCCGGACTGGACAATCGCTGGGCCAGCATGGGCCGGACCGGGTTCCCCGCCCGTACGTGGATCTGCTCGACCGCGGCCAGTCCGCCGCTCGCGAGCGTCGCGGCCACCAGACCCAGATCGGAACAGATGTTGTATGCCCGTTCCAACGCCGGTCGAGCCTTGCGACCACCGGCGTAGACGTGCGCGAGCGCGTCGAGGATCGTCGCCGTGCCGATGCCGAGTCGCAGGTTGCCGGTGACGGTGCGGAGCAGATAGCGGGCCTCGACCGGCGTGGTCCGGTCGAGCAGCCCAACCAGCAGCGCCAGCTTGCGCCCCTGCGAACCCGAACCGGCCGCGGCGGCTATCTCGTGCAGCCTGTCGAAGACGGTCCGGACCTCGAGGCCGGCCGCGCGTGACGCAGCCCGGGCCGCGACGAGGCGCTCGGCGGCGAGGCCGAGGTCCCCGGTCTCCCGGGCCGCCGCCAACGCCTGCTCGGCCGACACCCCGGCGGCCTCCGCCACCGCCCGGGCGGCAAGCCGTTCGGCCAGACCCATATCGACCCCAGCAAAACCCGGGGCGATCTGCCCCTGACACAGCAGGGCCACCGACGGCAACAGATCGACAGGTGTGTCAGCGAACAATCTGGCGAGCCGGTCGATCAGCTCCAACCGGGCGGTGCTTCGCTCCAGATCCTGATAAGCCTCCGCGAGGATCGCGTACCGCATCGATGAAGCCTACCGACGCGGCGTATTGCCCCACATGGGTCGCGCCATCACGATGTACGGGTCGTCCGCGACTGCGGACCGGTGAATGGAGCCTGCCGTGGCGACTCGTCCGCGCCGGACCGCGGCGCTAGCGCTTGACGGTCTCGTCGTCGTGCTGCTCCTCGCACTTCTGGGTCTGCCGCTCGCGGCCACCCTCGCCGCGGCGAAATCGGGCATCGCACCCACGGCACCGGAGTCGCTACTACCGCCGCTCGTCCGATCCCAGGCGGCTCCGCTGCGTGATCTGCCGATCTTCACCGCGGGCAGCGACGCCGAGCGAGCCGTCGGTGCGGGACACGCGCTTTCCCCCACCGGTCTTCGGACTGCGCTCGACGCGGCGGCGCAGCGCGCCTTCGGTGGAGCGGACGCCACCGAGTTCTGGAACGTACTCGCTCTGTCCGACCTCGGCATCGACTACTACCCACCCGCCGAGACGGTCAACGGCGAATCGATCGTTGCGTATCCGTTTCGCTATCCATATCTCGATGCCGTCCTCGACCAGCTGTTGCCGACGCAGCTGTCGCGCACTCAGGCGGCCGCGGCGAACGACCTTGCCGGCCTCTTGGTCGTGGCGGCGGGCAGCGTCTCGAGGGACGAGATCCCGGCGCTGCTACACACGGGCCCAGGTGCGTTCTCGCTGTTGCAGCGGGCCAGTACGAGCGCGCCGTCATGCGAGGTGCAGCTCAACCTGGCCTTCGTGGTCGCCACGGACATGAGTACGGCCGACGACGTCATCACCGATGAGTTCGACCGTGCGATCGAGGCTTGCCCCGAGGACCCGACGGCACTGTGGCTGCTGGGCGAGATACGCGTGCAGCAGAGCTACGCCGTACCCGGGGAGACGAGGCCATCACTGAAGCCGGCGTCGGAGGAGATTCTCGCCCGGCCAATCGAGACGTTCCGGCGCCTGCAGCAGGCGTTCCCGGGATCAGCGGCCGGTTGGGCCGGCGAGGCCGACGCGGAGCTCAGGCTGGCCGAAGATGCCACCGACGCCGGCATCGAGCCGTTCACGGCCCGCCACCGATTCGGCCGAGCGCTGACGCTCTACCAACGCGCCGACCAGCTCTCCGACGATCCGGGAATCGACATCGGAATCGCCCGGGCGCTGGCCGGGCTGCGCCGGTTCGACGAGGCGGCCGCGGCGGCCACACGGGCGACCGACAGCGAGCCTTCCGCCGCCGCGTTCCAAGTGAGGCGCCTTGAATACCTGGAGCACGCCGGGCGCTTCGGCGACAGCACCGCCGGGTTGGAGCAGCTGGGATCGCAGCCCGCGAGCGGGCCGTCCGGGCGCAGCCTGCTGCCGAACCAAACCTTCCTCACGACTCCACTGTGGTCGATCGGCGTGGAGCGCCTCCGACCGATCAGGCTGAGCATCGCCGAGCCGCCCGGCGGTGGGGCCGGCGCCATCGCGTACGACTTCTCGTTCATCCCGGCCTACCGCGAGGATCCGCTCACCGGATACGACCCCTCGTGCCGCGAGTGGTCATTGGCCCGTGACACCGTGCTGGCGGGGCGCTCAGACACCGCCCTCGACCTCGTCCGGGCACACGGCGACCCGGACGCGTCGGATCCCCACGTGAGTTGCGCGCGCATCGGAGGAGCCGACGACTCCGCCGTAGCCGCTCCCACTGACGGCGTTTCGCGGCGGGGGTGGCTGACGCTGGCCGCCGTGGCGGCCGCCGAGATCGGCTCGACGAGCGAGGTGGCGGCAGAGCTGGAGCAGCTCGGCTACGAAGGCCCGTACGACCAGTACGACTCCGACCCGATCGCGGAAAGCGCGTCCGTGTGGCAGGCCTATCTCTACGACAAACGCCAGAACCTGTGGCGCTTCGCGGGCAACCTCGACACGGCAAAGTCCATTGTGGACGAATGGCTCGCACAGGCGCCTGATGATCCGGGCGCCGCGGACCGCGCCGGCGAGATCGCGTTCCTCCGTGGCGACTATCCAGCGGCGGCCACGTGGTTCGCGAAGGCCGCGGCGGAGTTCTCGTCGGGCACCGCCCGCGGCTCGCTGGGCCGGGCGGGAGCGTTACTGAAGCAGGGCGCCGCCGAGGGTCAGGCCGGGCAGGACGCCGACGCGCGGGACACGCTGCGAAATGCGCTGTCGGCCGCCGCGGAAGCGGCCGATCGGCTCAGCGATTCGGAGAGCCTCTTCAGCGAAAAGCACCGCGCGGCATTGATCGTCTACTACGCACGAGTCCAGCTCGGTGACGCCGGGCTGCGGGAGCGCAATTATGCCGATGCGATTCCGGAGTACGAGGCGGCCGTCGAGACATACCCCGAATTCGAGTACGTCGAGGTTGAACCGGCGCTACCGAACCGGTTGAAGAACGGCGCGGTCGAGAACAACCTCGCCCTCGCGCACATCATGCTGGAGTCCGGTTCGCGGGCGGTCGAGACCGCCACCGCGGCGGTTGGCCGCGATCCGCAGAGTCCCATCTTCCTGCAGACGTTGGCGTACGCATATCAGAGCGCGGGCCAGCTTGACGCGGCGGCCGAGACGTACCGGCAGGCAATTGGCTTCGACGCGACCCTGTTTCCCGCGGCGAACGACCTCGGCGTGATCCTGGCCAAGCAGGGGCGTGGCGACGAGGCTGTGGCCTCCTTCCGGCGCGCGGTCGGAGCCAACCCCGACTACCCGCTGGGGTGGTTCAACCTGGGTGTGCAGCTGAGCGGGATGGGACCCAATCACTATCTCGAGGCCCAGGGCGCGCTCGGCCGGGCCGCACGGCTCGATCCGGCGCTGCGCGACGCCGACCGCCAGCTCGTGTATGACGCCGACCCGTACTACTCCGGGCTCGACCTGTCCCGCCCGTTGCCGGCGGAGTGGCGCTTCGTAGAGACCGAGCGACGCGTACCCGCCGCGCTCACCGTCGTCGTCCTGCTACTGCTCGTCGGAAGGCTGGTCTGGAGCCTCGGTCTTGACCAGGCCAGCGGATCACTTGGTGAGCGCTTGTTTGGTTGGACGAGGAAGCGCGCCGCCGGTCGCCGGAGGTCGTGGCTCTCGTTGTTGACTCGACCGCTCTGGCCGGTGGTCGCGATCGTGGCAACCGTCGCGATGTTGCTGTGGCCCTTGTGGCGCTCGACGCGACCGGCGCCGGCGGACGTGGTCATCCTCGGAGCGGGCGTACTCATACTCGTCGGCGTCTATGTCCGCAGCCGGCTCGCGGCGGCCCGCCGCGCGGGAACTGCCGTGCGTCACTACACCTGGCTGCCGGCGATCGGGTTCGGCGCCGCGATGGGCGGGGTCGGATTGGGGTTCGCACCGCTACCGGCGGCGGAGGTGTCCGACGAGCGGCGCGGGGTCCGCTGGGCGGGACCGGCGGCCCTGGCGGGCGTGACGGTGGTGCTGCTCGCTCTTGGCTGGTGGTCGGGTGTACCAGCGGCCCGCGCCCTGGGCGCGTCGGCCATGGTGATGATGAGTTCGGTGCTGCTGCCGACCAAACCGTTTGACGGTGCGTACATCACACGCCGGCTGGCCAACATACTGATCTTCGCGGCCATGCTCACGGTCGCCGCGCTGCTTCTCCTTGGCTGGATCTGAGGTCGATCGACTCGTTTACCGCCATTGGGCCGGATCCCGCTAAACCTTCATGCTCCCCAACAATCCGACTAGATCAGCCGCGAGCTGGGACGTGGCCGCCGGGCTGTGCGTCATCAACTCGACGTACACCCCATTGACGTTGAACGACTGTAGACCCGACCCGCCGTCAAGACCCGTGCTGGTGCGGGCCGGGTGACCGTCCACAGTGGTACTGGGGTTGCCGATTACCGAGTCGTCTCCGGTCTGGGCGGTGCTGGTGAAGGCGAGGATGGTCAGTCCTGGCACAGCAGAACGCGACCTTCCGGAGCCAGGTCAACCGGTTCGAGACGTACTCGACATATCGCCCGCTCCTCGTCGGCCTGCACGCTCTCCGCCCGGGCCGGATGCCTTGTCTTGCTGATGCGCCCGGCACCAGCCCGGGTTGCCAGTCCGCCCCGGTTTGGGAGCGCTTCCATATACAGTGGTGGGCATGCAGCGCAGCCGCCCCACGTTGGTCGACGTGGCGCGCGCGGCGGGCGTCTCGCGGGCCACGGCATCACGTGTCATCAACCAGCAGCCGCGGGTCGCACCCGAGGTTCGGCAGCGTGTGCTTGAGGTTGTCGCCGAGCTCGACTACCACCCCGACACATCGGCGCGGGCTCTCGCCTCGGGGCGGGTAGACGTACTCGACCTCGTTGTCGTCGAGGAGGACACCAAGGCGTTCAGCGATAACCCGTTCTACGGACGGGTGTTGGCCGGTGTGCTGGCCGCCCTCAACGGCACCGACGCGCAGATGCGGGTCCACCTGGTGTCCGAGCGGGCCGCCGGCCGCGTACTCAACGAGATCGCCGATGCGTGCAGTCTCGGCACCCTGCTCGTGAACGTGCCGCGGTCGCTGGCCCAGCCCTTCCACGATCGCTGTCCATGGGTCGTCTCGCTGGGACGGTCGGCCGAGTCTGTTCCGTTTACGGAGCCGGAAAACGGCAAGGGTGCTCAATTGGCGGTCGAGCACCTGGTCGCGACCGGGCGCCGCCTCGTGGCGGCGATCGATGGGCGGCGCACCAATCCGTGCGCAATCGACCGTCACGTCGGCTACCTTGACGCCGTCCGGGCCGCAGGGCTGCGCCCGGTCTGGGCGGACGGCAACTTCCGCCGACAGGGCGGGTACGCGGCGACCATGGAGTTGCTCACCGCACATCCGGACCTCGACGCCATCTTCGCCGCCTGCGACCTCAGCGCTACCGGCGCCTTGCAGGCACTGGCGCACGCTGGCCGGCGGGTGCCGGACGATGTGGCCGTCGTGGGCTTCGACGGGAGCGTGTTGGCGGCATGCGCGAACCCGCCGCTGACCTCGGTGTCGCAGCCGGTCGAGGAGATGAGCGAACACGCGGTGCGGCAGTTGCTCGACCGTCAGGTCGTCGACCGTTGGCACGAGGTCTTCCCAGTGTCGTTGTCCGTGCGCGCGAGCACGGCGGCCTGACGTCGCCGCGAGTCGTGCGACCACTGTGCGTTTCAGCCGCCGCACCCCTTAGTCGGCGAATCCCTGACAGTTCCGCATTCCGGGGTTTACACACGGTTGGAGGCGGAAGCGATAATGGGAGGAAGCATGTCCAGCACGAGCAAAACAGGGCAGTTCCCGACGCCGCCGGCTGTGTCCCCACAGGACTCGCCCAAGGGCTACCCCCAGACTTCGCCGTACGAGTGGTGGCACTGGCATGACGAATACGACAGAGCCGAGCCGGCACGAGCGTAGCCACCGGTCCAGCCCAATAGGGCGTCATGTGATCGGCGCCAGGAACTCGATTGGGGTGCCCTCTTGGTCACTTTCTGGGCACTTTCGGGGCACTTTCTGGGCACTTTCGGGGCTGCGGGGGGCCTCTTGGTCGCTTGCTGGGCACGTTGAACACCAGCGCCAGGCCGCTTGACGACTAAACAAGACGGACGTACGGTTTTCTTGAAACTCGGACGACAAGACAGCCGGCGACGGCGGCACTGCGAGAGACTGCCAACGACAGACCCGAATTGAGGGAGTGGGGACGTGGCGAGCCTGAACACCTTCGGTGCGAAGAGCCAGCTCAGCGTCGGCGACGCGAGCTACGAGATCTACCGGATCGACAGCGTGGCGGGGCACGACCGCCTTCCGTACAGCCTCAAGATCCTGCTCGAGAACCTGCTGCGCACCGAGGACGGCGCGAACATCACGGCCGACCACATTCGGTCCCTTGGCGGATGGGACGCGATGGCGCAACCCAGCGTGGAGATCCAGTTCACGCCGGCCCGAGTGTTGATGCAGGACTTCACCGGGGTCCCGTGCGTGGTCGACTTGGCCACGATGCGGGAGGCGGTACGCGACCTCGGCGGCGATGCCACGAAGGTCAACCCGCTGGCGCCGGCCGAGTTGGTCATCGACCACTCCGTCATCGCCGACGTCTTCGGCCGCCCCGACGCGTTCGAGCGCAACGTCGAGTTCGAGTACGGCCGCAACAAGGAGCGCTACCAGTTCCTCCGCTGGGGTCAGACCGCCTTCAACGAATTCAAGGTGGTGCCTCCGGGCACCGGCATCGTGCACCAGGTCAACATCGAGTACCTCGCCCGGACAGTCATGGTTCGAGATAGCGACCCCGCCGGCGCTGGAGGCCGCAATACAGTCGCGTACCCCGACACAGTCGTTGGTACGGATTCGCACACGACGATGGTCAACGGCATGGGAGTGCTCGGCTGGGGTGTCGGCGGCATCGAGGCGGAGGCGGCGATGCTGGGCCAGCCGGTGTCGATGCTGATCCCGCGGGTGGTCGGCTTCAAGCTCCACGGCTCCCTGCCCGAAGGCACAACCGCCACCGATCTGGTGCTCACCATCACGCAAATGCTGCGCAAGCACGGCGTCGTCGGCAAGTTCGTGGAGTTCTACGGCTCAGGCGTCGCCGCGGTGCCGCTCGCGAACCGGGCCACCATCGGAAACATGAGCCCCGAGTTCGGCTCGACGTGCGCCATCTTCCCCATCGATGAGGAGACGATCCGGTACCTGTCTCTGACCGGTCGACCCGCCGAGCAGGTCGCGCTCGTCGAGGCGTACGCGAAGGCGCAGGGCATGTGGCACGAGGCGTCGAAGGCGGCGACCTACTCGGAGTACCTCGAACTGGATCTGTCCACTGTGGTGCCATCGATCGCGGGACCGAAGCGGCCACAGGACCGGGTGTCGCTCGCGGATGCCAAAACCGCGTTCCGCACCGTGTTGCATGACTACGTCGCTGACGACGGCGTCGACGAGGAGGTTGAGGAGAGTTTCCCCGCCTCCGACCCACCGGCGTCGAACTCGCGCGCGAACAACATCCGCGCGCACAAGCCCACGCCATGTGTGTTGCCCGACGGCACCTCGTTCGAGCTCGACCACGGCGCCGTGGTCATCGCCTCGATCACCTCATGCACCAACACGTCCAATCCGCAGGTGATGATCGGCGCTGCCCTGCTCGCGCGTGCGGCCGTCGAGCGCGGGCTCTCGGCGAAGCCGTGGGTGAAGACCTCGCTCGCGCCCGGGTCCAAAGTGGTCATGGACTACTACGAGAAGGCCGGCCTCGTACCGTATCTGGAGAAGCTCGGTTTCCACCTCGTCGGCTACGGGTGCACCACCTGCATCGGCAACTCCGGTCCACTGATCGACGAGGTGTCGGCCGCCGTCAACACCGCGGACCTGGCCGTCGTGTCGGTGCTGTCCGGCAACCGCAACTTCGAGGGCCGGATCAACCCGGACGTGAAGATGAACTACCTCGCCTCGCCCCCGCTGTGCGTGGCCTATGCGATCGCGGGCACGATGGATCTCGACCTGGTGAAGGAGCCACTCGGCAACGACCCCTCCGGCGAACCCGTGTATCTGGCCGACATCTGGCCCTCACCACAAGAGGTGCAGTCGGTCATCGACTCGGCCGTTTCCTCCGAGATGTTCGGCAAGGACTACTCGGACGTGTTCGCGGGCGACGAGCGCTGGCGGTCGCTGCCGACACCCACTGGCGAGACCTTCACCTGGGACCCCGACTCGACCTACGTCCGCAAGCCGCCGTATTTCGACGGGATGGCGGCCACACCGGCGTCGGTCACTGACATCACCGACGCCCGGGTCCTCGCGAAGCTCGGGGATTCGGTTACCACGGACCACATTTCGCCCGCGGGATCCATCAAGGCCGACTCACCCGCCGGCCGCTACCTGACCGAGCACGGCGTCGACAAGCGGGACTTCAACTCGTACGGATCCCGGCGCGGAAACCACGAGGTGATGATCCGCGGTACGTTCGCGAACATCCGGCTGCGCAACCAGCTCGTGCCCGGCGTCGAAGGCGGGTTCACGCACAACCATCTGACCGGTGCCCGGGAAACGATCTACGACGCGGCTGTGTCCTATCAGGACGCTGGCGTGCCGTTGCTCATCCTTGCCGGAAAGGAGTACGGCTCCGGGTCCTCCCGCGACTGGGCGGCCAAGGGCACGATGCTCCTAGGGGTACGGGCGGTCATCGCCGAGTCGTTCGAGCGCATCCACCGGTCCAACCTGATCGGGATGGGCGTTCTGCCGCTGGAGTTCCCACCCGGCCAGACCGCTGACTCCCTCGGACTGACCGGCGCCGAAACCTTCGCCATCGCCGGCGTGACCGCGCTCAACGACGACACCATCCCGCGGACCGTGGCCGTCACCACCGATACCGGCAAGTCGTTCGGCGCCGTGGTACGAATCGACACCCCCGGGGAAGCCGACTACTACCGCCACGGCGGCATCCTCCAGTTCGTGCTCCGGAAGATGCTCGGGTCCTGACGTTGATGCAAGGAAGGGCACTCTTTGCCGTTTGCTCGCGATTGCGGGGCTCGCTTCGCTCACTCCTCACGCTCGCGTCCGCATACGGGAACTGGCCATAAAGGTGCCCTTCATCGCGCGGTGAATTAGCGGAGTCCGGCGGAGCGGAACAGGTCGGCGGCGAGGGCGTCGCCGTCGGCGTCGGGGACCCCGTGGCTGGTGAACCAGCTCGCCACGTTGTGCGCGTCCCGGGTCAGGAACTCCTTGCCCCTCGGGTTGGCCACCACGTCCACGATCTGCGGCAGGTCGATGACAACCAATCGTCCATTGTGGACAAGAATGTTGTACGCCGACAGATCTCCGTGGGCGAGGCCCGCAATGGCCATCGTGTGCATGGCCTCGACCAGCTGGCACCACAGGTCGGCCAGGTCGGCGGTGTCGTGGCGGAGCTGGGCCAGCCGGGGTGCCGCGTCACCATGGGAACCTATGAACTCCAGCAGCACCTCAGTGCCGAGGATCTGTACCGGGTATGGCACCGGCACGCCGAGCTCGTACAGCCGGCACAGGGCGGAGAACTCCGCCACGGCCCACTGCCCGGCAATGGCTTCCCGCCCGAAGGAACTGCGCGAGGCCATCGCCCGGTTGACCCGGGACTCACGGACCCGCCGCCCTTCGAGGTAACCGGCGTCGCGGTGGAACATGCGGTGCTCGGAGGAGCGGTACCGCTTCGCCGCGAGCAGGCATGAGCGGTCGGTGTCCGGGATGCCCCGCTCGAGAAGGAAGACGTCGGCCTCCTTGCCGGTTTTGAGCATGCCGAGTTCGGTATCGACGGCCGCGAGTTCGGTCACGAGCCAATCGGGGTACGGCCGCGGGCCCCGTTCGGTCGGAGTGGACTGGTCCCATGTCGACCATCGGCTCCCTTCGCTGGGGGTGTCGTCAACGACCTCCAAGTGCCGGCGATGGCCGCGCTTGTCAAACATCTCTTCGTCGTCAATGAAACGACGCTTGCTGCGCCCCGTGCGGATCGGGGCATCGTCGTGCGAACGCACGGTGGGGTCTCCTTGAGATCGGGTCCCCGCGAGCGCGCGTCAAGGATCAGGCGTCAGCTCTGGACGGGGAGAGGGCAGGCGGCAGCGAGGCCGCGCACAGGCAGGTACATGTCAGCTCACCCCTCCCTTCGTGGCGGCACGCGAAGGGTGCCGCTCCGATCGCAGGGGATGCTGTCACCGGCAGCACGTGACGCGCAACTGATTTTCGCCACCGATCAGGCGGGGACGTGGTCCATCGGGTTGCCGATTTCGTGGCTGGCGTAGTAACGCCATTGGAGGACGCCGATGACGATGATCACGGTGTTCGCGAATACCCCCACCAAGGCCGCACCCCGTCCGTCGACGGCGCCGCGGGCCGAGAGCCAGCGCACCAGCCCAACGAGGCTGCGGATGAGTCCCGGCCCGGAGAAGAAGATCCCGCCGGCGCAGAGACTGAACAACGCGCCCCAACCGGCCAACCGGAGCCCGCGCAGCGCGGCGCCATTGTTTCCAGCCAGGCTGGCCGCCCGCGCCGAGATCCGCTCGCCGATGTTCCTGCTTCCCACCGGAGACGACATGCATACAGTCTCACCTACGAATGCCAGAGGGTAACTGCGGGCCCTCGGTCCAGGTACCGCAGAATGGCTCGCGTGTCAGACGCCTTCTACCTACCGACGGACGACCCAGAAGTCTTCGTCGCGACGCCACGTACCGAGGGACCGTGGGAGCCGCAGACTCAGCACGCCGGGCCGCCGTCGGCATTGCTGACACGCACGATCGAACGGTTGCCGTCGAGCGTTTTCGGGGCGAGCCAACTCACGCGACTGACCATGGAGATTCTCGGTCCGATCCGGACGGGCGACGTGCGAGTACGGGCCAGGATCGCCCGACCCGGCCGCGCGGTCGAGCTGGTCGAGGCGGAACTGGAGTCAGACGGTCGGACCGCCATGCGGGCCGCGGCGTGGCGAATCCGGACCGCCGTGGTCGAGCTACCAGCACTGGTGCCAGTGCCAACGGCACCGCCCATCCCCGATACGGAGACGACGTTCGAGGACCCGGGGTGGCGGGCGGGCTATCTCGGCGCGATCGAATTCCGTTCCATTCACGGCCACTTCGAGCGCCCCGGTCCCGCTGCCGGCTGGATCCGGCTGAAATTTCCGCTGCTACCGGACGAGGAGCCAAGCCCGACCCAACGCCTCATGGCGGTGGCCGACTCGGGCAACGGACTGAGCAGTCAGCTGGACTTCAGCCGCTGGTGGTTCATCAACACCGAGCTGACCGTGCACCTGGTCCGCCCGCCCATCGGTGAATGGGTTTACATGGATGCCAAGTCCACATTGGACCGATCGGGAGTCGGGCTCGCGGAGACGGAACTGTACGACGTCCACGGACGCGTCGGTCGCGGCGCCCAGACCCTGATGGTTGGTCCGAGGTAGAACCCGGCATACCAAACCGTACGTACGTATTGCATACAACGCTGGCGGCTGTCACGATCGACGTGTGCCCCGGGTCAGCGCCGCTCAACTCGAGGCCCGCCGCCAACGGATTCTCGCCGGTGCCCGGGCCTGTTTCGCGCGGCACGGCTACGAGGGCGCGACGGTCCGCCGCCTCGAAGAGGAGATCGGACTCTCCCGCGGCGCGATCTTCCACCATTTCCGGGACAAGGAGTCGTTATTCCTCGCCGTGGCCGAGGACGACGCGGTCACGATGGTCGACACGGTCGCCCGGCACGGGCTGGTCCAGGTCATGCGTGACCTTCTCGAGCGCGCGAGCGCCGTTTCACCCGACGGTGAGGAGCCCGATGTGGCCGGCTGGCTCGGGACTCAGCTCGAGGTGTCCCGGCGCCTTCGCACCGACGCCGAGTTCGCCAAGCGCTGGGCAGCCCGCGCCGACGCGATCGCTTCGGCCACCCGCGATCGGCTCGGCCGCCAGCGCGACGCCGGCTCCGTTCGCTCCGATGTGGACCTCGCGGTGCTCGCCCAGTTCCTAGAGCTCGCCTACGACGGCCTGGTACTACATCTCGCCATGGGCCGCCCGCTCGCCGATCTGGGGCAGGTACTCGATCTCGTGGAGACGGCGGTACGGCGGCCAGTCCACTAGGTCCACGGGCCGCGCTCGTACGCGGGCAGGCCCACGCCGTACCTAGGCTGATTGGATGACGACGCCGCCCTCCACCACCCGTCTGCGCCAGGCCTGGTCGCGACCGATGGGCGCCCCGGGACAGCCAAGAACCGCACCGGACGGCCACGCCGCTCGAGCTCTTCTTTGACCTGTGTTTCGTGGTCGCGGTGGCTTCGGTATCCGACCGGCTGCACCACGCGCTTGCCGAGCATCATGTCGGCACGGGCGTCGTCGCCTACGGCCTGGTGTTCTTCGGCATCTGGTGGGCCTGGATGAACTTCACCTGGTTCGCGTCGGCGTACGACACCGACGACATCGCGTACCGGCTCACCACGTTCGTTCAGATCGCCGGCGTTCTGGTGCTCGCCGCGGGAGTGCCGCGGGCGTTCGACACCAAGGATTTCTCCATCATCTTCGCTGGCTACCTGCTGATGCGAGTCGGCCTGGTGACCCAGTGGCTTCGGGCGGCGCGCGGCGATCGCGCCGGCCGGCGCACCGCGAACCGGTTCGCCATCGGGGTGGGCGCCTGCATGCCGGGGTGGGCGATCCTGCTCGTGGTTCCTGGCGTGTGGCGGCTTCCGGTGTTCCTGTTCATGGTCGTTGCCGAGTTGTCATTGCCGATCTGGGCCGAACGTGCCCGCAACACGCCCTGGCACGCGCACCACATCGCCGAACGGTACGGGCTATTCACCCTGATCGTGCTCGGCGAGACGGTCCTTGCCTCGACCGCGGCCGTTCAGCGTGCATTGGACACCGTCGGCAGCGGCACCTTGCTGGGCGTAGCACTGTGCGGGCTCGTCATCGTCTTCTCGATGTGGTGGATCTACTTTGGACAGCAGGCCGAACGTTTCCTGCGCTCCAATCGCGAGGGCTTCCGTTGGGGATACGGCCACTACCTCATCTTCTCCTCGGCCGCTGCCGTCGGGGCCGGAATGGGCGTCGCGGTCGACCGTACCAGCCACATTGGACAGATCTCCGCAACTCTCGCCGGAGCCGCCATCGCCGTGCCGGTCGCGGTGTACATCCTGAGCGTCTGGCTGGTTCATCTGCGGCCACAGCATCAGCGGCGACCCCTCGATCTCGCCTACCCCGCCACCGCGGTGCTGGTCCTGGCGGCGCTGCCAACTCCTTGGGCCCTGCCGCTGACGGCGGCACTCGCGGCTGCCCTGGTCGTCACCACCGTTCTGATCGAGAGCCATTGAGTTTGACAGGTTGCGATGCGCCTCCACAATAAGGCCGCGGGCGCACTCCGGACGGCCGCCCGTACGGGAGGTTACTCATGCCGGTCCTCAGCGCCCCGGGTGATACCTGGGGAATCAGCGGTCCCGACTTCCTCCGTGTCTACCTGGGCGCTCTGGCCGTGTTCCTGGTGATCGCCATCGCCATCCGCCTCTCTGTCACTCGCGCGGGTGGCACCGGATCGGGGCGCGCACCGAGCGCGCCCGAGGTCGCCTTCCTCGTCGGCGGACGCACCCAGGCCATCTACTCGTCGGTCGCCGCATTGCGTGCTGCGGGCGCGATCGGCACCGGATCCGGCCGCACGCTCAGCGCGACCGGCCCCCGGCCAGACGGCGCGACGCCTCTCGACATGGCCGTTTACGACGCCGCCCAGCGCGGCGGCGCGATGGGCCGGCTATCGAACGACTACCGCGTGCGCACAGCTCTCGGCGAACTCAACACCCAGGTCGCGGCGGCCGGTTGGCTGCTCGATCCCGGAGAGCGGGCACGGGCCCGCCTGGGGAGCCTTCTCATGCTCGGGCTGACTGGCTTCGGCGCAGTTCGGGTCGCGGCTGGCGTCGCGAACGACCGCCCGGTCGGATACCTGGTCGCATTGTCCGTCCTGACGCTATTGCTCGCGCTGGGGTTCTTCGCTGCGCCACGGGTCTCTCGCGCGGGCAAGTCCGCGGTGGCGGACGCCCGCGCCCGTAACCGCCACCTGGCCCCCAAGCAGGCGCCGTCATGGTCGACGTACGGCATGGCGGGCGCGGCCATGGGCGTCGCCCTCTACGGCGCCGCGGCGCTGTGGGTCGCCGATCCGGCCTTCGCCGCGAGCGCCGGCTTCCATCGGGCCGCATCCGGTTCCGGCGGAGGGGACAGCGGAGGTGGCGGTTGTGGTGGCGGCGGCGGATGTGGTGGTGGCGGTTGCGGCGGAGGCTGCGGCGGGTGAACCGGTACGGCGTGGGCATCGGGTGGCGACGCGAGATCTCCGGCTTCGTCGCTGATCTACCGGGCCTCCGCTTCACCGAGGTCGTCGCCGAGTCAATTCCGGCCCACGGCCCGGCACCGGCGGCGTTGACTGACCTTCGCCGGCGCGGGGTCGCCGTGGTGCCACACGGCATCCGGCTTTCCTTGGGCGGCACGGATCCGGTCGACTCCGCCCGGGTAGCGCACCTCGCACGATGCGCGGAGCAACTCGGCGCGCCGCTGGTGAGCGAACACATCGCATTCGTCCGTGCCGGTGGGCTCGAGGCCGGACACCTGCTGCCGCTACCCCGGTCGTGGGAAGCGGTGGAGACCATTGTGGACAATGTCCGGCGCGTGGTTTCGGAGCTGCCGGTGCCGCTCGCATTGGAACCGATCGCGGCCCTTGTCGAGTGGCCCGACGATGAGCTGACCGAGGCCCAATTCCTGACGGAGATCCTCGACCGTACCGGCGCGCAGCTTCTGCTGGACATCGCAAACGTCTATGCCAACGCCCGTAACCGAGGAGAGGATCCACTCGGGCTGCTCGATGCACTTCCGCTGGAACGGATCGCTTACGTGCACGTCGCCGGCGGTGCCGAGCATGATGGCCTCTATCACGACACCCACACCGACCCGGTGCCGCCGGAGGTGCTCTCGCTCGTGACGGCGCTGTGCGAGCGGCACGTTCCACCCGCCCTGATGCTGGAACGTGATGGGCATTACCCGCCGGCGGCAACGCTGACCGCCGAACTCGACGCGATCGCCGATGCGGCCGGGCTCGATCGGATCACGCCGCGATGAGCTCGCTCGCCCAGCGCCAGGCCGCGCTCGTCGCGGCTCTCGTCCGCGATGACCCGGCGCCACGGGGGTTTGACCCGGTACGTTTGCGGGCCACCGCGGACGCGTTGCTGCTCAAGCGAGCCGGCGAAGTCGGTGAACGGTGGCCCACGCTTCGCGCCCAGTTCGGTCCACAATGGACCAATGCGTTCGCCGGCTGGGCCCGCGGCCGGCCGCCACAAGGATCCCTGCGCGACGGCTGGGACTTCGCCCGTCATCTCGGGTCCACCGGCGCCCTGTCCCGGCCGGCCACGGTCGACCTCGCCTCCGCAGAAGCCGCCTACGTCTACGACGGCGCGACTACCCCCCGCCCGAGACGCCTGCCCTCAGCACGCCCGGTGCCGGGCGGCATCATCATCCAGGTGTTCGGCCGCCTCATGCGTCTTGGCTTGCGCGATCTTGGCCATATGCGCGCTAGTGGATCTCCGATCACACGCATTTCTCCAAGATCGTGAGCCCTAGAGCGCGACTGGCGGTGGCCTCAAGTCGGCGGTGAGGGCGGGCGCCAGCGGCGGCGAGTCAATCACCGCGAACTGGGTCCGGTACAGGTCGGCATACAGTCCATTTCGGATGACCAACTCGTCATGGGTGCCCTGTTCGACCACCCGACCCTGATCCAGAACCAGGATCTGATCGGCGTCTCGTACCGTGGAAAGCCGGTGCGCGATCACCAACGCCGTCCGTCCCTGGAGTGCGGCGCTCAACGCGCGTTGGACGGCCGCCTCCGACTCGCTATCGAGGTGGGCGGTGGCCTCGTCGAGGATGACGATTGACGGCTCCTTCAGCAGCAGCCGGGCGATGGCGATCCGCTGTTTCTCCCCACCGGAGAAGCGGTAGCCGCGCTCCCCCACGACGGTGTCGAGCCCGTCCGGCAGAGTGCGCACCAGTTCACCCACCTGAGCTCGATCGAGCGCCGTCCATAGCTCCTCATCGGACGCCTCGGGCCGTGCGTAGCGAAGGTTCTCCGCGATCGTCTCGTGGAACAGATGCGCGTCCTGAGTCACCACACCGATGTTGTCGCGCAACGACTGCAGCGTCGCGTCGCGAACATCGATGTCGCCAACCAGGACCGTGCCCTCGGTGACGTCGTAGACCCGAGGCACGAGCATTGCGGTGGTGGACTTCCCGGCGCCCGACGGGCCGACCAGGGCGACAAGCTGTCCTGGCTCGACAGTGAAGCTGACGCCCCGCAGAACGGGTTCGGTGATCGTCCGGTCGAGCATCGCGACGTCCTCCAATGAGGCCAGCGAAACCTCGTTCGCCGCGGGATAACGGAACCAGACGTCGCGAAACTGAATCTTCGAAGCACCCTTCGGAACGGTCAGCGCATCGGGCTTCTCGGCGATCGCCGGGCTCAGATCCAACACCTCGAAGACCCGCTCGAACGAGACCAGGGCGCTCATGATGTTGACCCGGACGTTGGACAGCGCCGTGATGGGGCCATAGAGCCGGGTCAATAGCAGCGCTAACGACACCACGGTGCCGGGCAGGATGGTCCCCTGCACAGCCAGCCAGCCGCCCACACCGTAGGTCAGCGCCGTGGCGAGCGAGGCGACCATCATCATCGCCACGAAGAACGCGGTGCCGTACATCGCTTGTGTGACACCGATGTCGCGCACGCGCGCGGCGCGAGAGGAGAACCGGCCCGCTTCCGCCTCCGGGACGCCGAACAATTTGACAAGCAAGGCGCCGGCGACACCGAAACGCTCGGTCATAGTGGCGTTCATCGTGGCGTCAAGCTGGTAGGCCTCGCGGGTGATCGCGGCCATGCGCCGGCCGACCAGACGCGCCGGCAGGAGGAACGCCGGCACGAGCACGAGCGATAGCACGGTGACCTGCCACGACAAGCTGACCATCACCACCGCCGTGAGCACCAGCGAGATCAGGTTTCCCACCGTGCCGGACAACGTAGAGGTGAAGGCCTGTTGGGCGCCAAGTACGTCGTTGTTGAGCCGGCTCACCAAGGCGCCGGTCTGGGTGCGCGTGAAGAACTGCAGCGGCAGCCGCTGTACGTGGTCGTACACCTGGGTGCGCAGGTCGTAGATGATGCCCTCGCCAATCCGAGCGGACAGCCACCTTTGACCGATGGATAACAGAGAGTCGAAGACGGCGAGTCCGGCGATGAACAACGCGATCAGCACGACCACGCGACCAGCGTTCGGGCCTGGACGGCTGATCTCGTTGATCACGTTGCCGGCGAGCACGGGCGTGAGCACCGCGATGCCGGACGAGACCATCACGAGGAAGAGGAAGAAGCTGATGACCCGCCGGTACGGCTTGGCGAACCGGAACACGCGGATCGCCGTCGCTCGCTGGATGCGCTTGTCCCGCAGCTCGTCCTTGCGCCGCATCGAGCGCATCATGCCCCAACTGCTGCCTACCAGGCCGCCCATTGGATGGCCCACGCGCGTCACCTCCCGCTGTACCACGACCGTAGAGCCTGCCTGCGACAACCTCGACAGTGAGGGTCCTCTTCCCTGACTACGGCCAGTTCGCGCACAGCGTTACGAGCACGAATAGGCGCGAAAAAGGGACCCTTCATGGCCACGGAACGTATGGAAGGTGCCCTACCTTGCGGCGGGGCAGGGGTCAGTCGCCCTGTCCGACGAGGTCGCGGATGCGGCGGACTTGGGCTTCGCGCTCGAAGCGTTCCTGGTCGGCGAAGCTGCGCCCGGCCGCCTCGGCGAGCAACGCCTTGATCTCCACCACCGAATCGCGACGTGCGGCCAGGATCTGCGCCGTCATACCCGCGACCGCCTCGTCGAGTCCATCGCCGGGGACGACGGAGGTTGCGAGGCCGATCCGATCGGCCTCCGCGGCGCCGACCCGCCGCCCGGTGACGCAGATGTCCAAGGCGCGGGCGTAGCCGACGAGTTCCACCAGTCGCTTGGTGCCGCCGAGATCGGGGACCAGGCCCAGTGCGACTTCGGCCATCGTGAATTGAGCGTCCTCGGAGCAGATGCGCAGATCGCAGGCGAGGGCGAGCTGGAAGCCGGCGCCGATCGCGTGCCCTCGCACCGCGGCGATGCTCACGAGGTCCGGACGACGCAGCCAGGAGAAGCCCTCTTGGTAGCCGGCGATGAGGGCGCTCGCCTCGTCATCGGTAAGGGTCGTCATGCGGGAGAAACTCGAGGGGTCGTCGGCGCCGGCACTCACCGCTGCGAGGTCGAGGCCGGCGGAGAACGCCCGGCCCTCACCTCGTACCACCACGACCCGTATATCGCCCGGCAGATTACCGCCGATCGCCCGCAACTCTGCCCACATCGCGGGGGTCTGTGCATTGAGGACGTGAGGCCGGCACAACGTCGCCGTCGCGACCGGCCCGTCATAGTCCACGCGAACTCCAGTTTCGGCCATCAATGCCTCCTGGAGCGCAGCCGTACGAGAGCTATCGGCAAGTGCCTATGCTGCCTTCTTGCGCCGCCGCGCCCCACCGCGCTGACGAAGCTGTACGCCGGACTCGGTCAGAACGCGGTGGACGAAACCGTACGAGCGTCCTGTTGAAGATGCCAGAGCGCGAATGCTCTCGCCGGATGTGTAGCGCTTGACCAGGTCTTTTGCCAAGGTAGCTCGTTCGGCGCCGACGATTCGCCGGCCCTTTTCGGTGGACGTAGCCGTGCTGGTAGCTGCCATCTCGATATCCCTCACGTCCTACAGTGGGCGGTTTGGTGGAACACCGCGTCGTGTGAAGCGATGTCCCCCGGTCTCACCTATTAGACCGTCTTTGACGATCATGCGCTAGACATCATTTCGTCGTCACCGGACATGCGTCGACGTGTTGGCGAGCTCGTACCGCTAGCGTGTCGCGCGTGAGCGCCGAGTCCGGTGAGCGTCGGGACCTTCTGACCTGGCTCGTGCTCAGCGTCGCCGGACTCGCGCTGACCTGGGTCGCGGTCCAGGCCGGTGCGCCGTTGGGAACCCGATCGGCGCCGTTCCTGGGTTCGTACCGGTTTACGTTCGGCCTCGCCACCGCGCTCGCCCCGCTCGTCGCATGGGGGATCCTGACCGCAGTGGCGCGGGGCCGGTTCGAGGGCGCTTCGTGGCCGACGGTATCGGTGCTGGGGTGGGCCGGGACCTTCGCGTGGGCGCTGAGCCTCGCCCTCGTGGATGGCGCGGCCGGCCTCACGCGGTCTCTAGACGCGCCGGACAACTACCTGACCGACGTGCCGGGCGTCGGCGATAGTGCGCTCGCCTACCTACGCGGATACACCGACCACGCAGCCCAGCTCTCCAACGCCGCCCGCGGGCACCCGCCCGGCCCCGTGCTCCTTTTGTGGGCGCTGCAACGACTCGGTCTCACCGAGAAGCTCACACTCGGCGTGCTGATCGCGGCACTGGGCGCGTTCACGACTCCGCTGGTGCTCTCGGCTGTACGAGGCGTCTGCGGCGAGGTCGCCGCCCGGCGATTCGCGCCCGTACTGATGCTTGCGCCGTACTTGGTGTGGGTTGCCGTCTCGGTCGATGTGGTCGTGGCCGTGCTGGGTGCGTCGATGGTGGCCATGGGTGTGCGGGCCAGCGACCGGAATCGGACCGGCCTGCGCGCTGGCGCATGGGCCCTGACGGGCGGTGTCACGCTCGGCATCGCCGCGCTCTTCTCGTATGCGGCCCCGTGGCTCGGCCTGTCGGTCGTGTGCCTGTACTTCGCTCGACGGCGGGCGTTCCTGAACATCGCCGCGGGAATGGGTGCGCTGGTTCCGGTGCTCGCTGCCCAGGCCGCCGGCTTCTCTTGGATCGACGGGTTGCTCGTGGCCCGCGACGACTATGCGGCCCGGGTCGAACCGAACCGGTCAGCCGTGGCCTGGAGCTTCATCAGCCTGGTGGTGTTGCTGCTCGCCGTCGGACCTCCGTTGATACGCAGCGCTCGCCGGATCCGCAACACGCCCGGATGGCCATTCCTTGTCGGGGCCGGGGTGGCGGTGGCGTTCTCGTTGCTCGCCGGATTGGCCCGGGGTGGCGCCGAGGCGGCGTGGTTGCCGTTCTTCCCGTGGCTCACGGTGGCCGCGGTAGCTCCGCCCATCCAGGGTGGGGATCCAGCCCCAACGCCGCGGCTCCTGGTCGCGGTCGGCGCGCTCACCGCGATCGTCGTGGAGGCCGTCCTCGCCACTCCCTGGTGAACCGCCGGAGTGGTCTGGCGCTCTTGCCGTCACGCAACCCGTCCGCACGTTCCCGTCATGATCACCGGGGACGGAATCGCCGCGCGGCGCCGCACCAAGCGCGCCCGGTGACGATCACTGGTGATCACCTGGTACGGACGCGCGGCGCCACGTCGTCGAACGTGCGCCGGCGATCGCCAGTTGATGGCACCACGGTTAGCTTTGCGGTGCCACGGTCAGCGGACCGAACAGGGTTCAGGCGAGCTCCACGAGTTCGAGGAGGTCGTCGCTCCAGGCATCCTCGACTCCATCCGGCAGCAGGATGGCCCGATCGGGCTTGAGCGCGGTGACGGCGCCGGGATCGTGTGTCACGAGCACGATGGCGCCTGGATAGCGGGCGATCGCATCGAGCACCTGCTCCCGGCTCACCGGGTCGAGGTTGTTCGTCGGTTCGTCGAGTAGCAGTACGTTCGCGCCCGAGCAGACCAACGTGGCCAGAGCGAGGCGGGTCTTCTCGCCGCCGGAGAGCACCCCGGCCAGCTTGTCCACATCGTCACCGGTGAACAGGAACGCGCCCAGGATCCGGCGGAGCTCGGTGTCCGTCGGCTCCGGCGCCGCCGTGCGCATGTGCTCGAGGACCGTTCGCGAGATGTCAAGTGTCTCGTGCTCCTGCGCGTAGTAGCCGAGTCGGAGCCCATGTCCGGGTTCAACCGCGCCGGTGTCGGGGCCGAGCAGTCCGGCGAGGATCCGAAGCAATGTCGTTTTGCCGGCACCGTTCAGCCCGAGGATGGCCACCCGCGAACCCTTGTCGACGGCGACGTCCACGTCGCAGAAGACCTCTTGGGAACCATACGATTTGGACAGTCCTTTGGCGGTCAGCGGGGTTTTCCCGCACGACGCCGGAGTGGGGAACCGTACCTTAGCCACCTTGTCGCTGACCCGGACCTCCTCCAGTCCGGCAAGCATCCTCTCCGCCCGGCGCGCCATGTTCTGCGCCGCTACGGTCTTCGTTGCCTTGGCGCGCATCTTGTCCGCCTGAGCCATGAGGGCGCCGGCCTTCTTCTCCGCGTTGGCTCGTTCCCGCCGGCGCCGGCGTTCGTCGGTCTCGCGCTGCTCGAGGTACGCCTTCCAGCCAAGGTTGTACATGTCCACAGTGGACCGGTTCGCGTCGAGGTACCAGACCTTGTTCACTACCGACTCGAGCAGTGCGGCGTCGTGCGAGATGACGATGAGCCCGCCCTTGTGGTTGGCCAGGAACCCGCGCAGCCACGTGATGGAGTCCGCGTCGAGGTGGTTGGTCGGCTCGTCGAGCAGCAACGTGCCGCCGCCGGTCTCGCTCGCTTCGGCGAAGAGGATCCGGGCCAGTTCGATGCGGCGTCGCTGTCCACCGGAGAGCGTGCCGATCGTTTGTGCCAGCACCCGGTCGGGCAGGCCGAGATTCGCGCAGATACGGGCCGCTTCGGCCTCGGCCGCGTAGCCGCCGAGGCTGGCGAACCGGTCCTCCAGGGCGCCATAACGCCGTACCGCCCGATCCGTTGGATCGATCGCCATCACTGACTCGAGCTGCTTCATGTCGGCCAGCAGGGTGTCCAGGCCGCGGGCCGACAGGACCCGGTCGCGGGCGCTGATGGACAGGTCGCCGGTGCGCGGATCCTGCGGCAGGTATCCCACCGGACCGCGCCGTTCCACCGAACCGGCGTGCGGGGTGCCCTCCCCCGCCAATACCTTGAGCGTGGTGGTCTTGCCAGCGCCGTTTCGCCCGACCAGACCGATCCGGTCGCCGGGCTGCACACGAAGGTTGGCCTCGGCGAGCAGGATGCGGGCGCCCGCGCGCAGTTCCAGGCCGGTGGCGTTGATCATCGGGAAGTCTCGCTCTCGCGTCCAGGACCGGATTCAGGGCAGACATCTGCGCCGGCCGCCCACGGATCGTGGTCAGCGGTCGGCGCGGGGCCGGTCAGTCTTCGCAGCGGAGCACCCAGAAAGTGTACCGGACGCCGCGGGCGATTATTTTTCATGATCATCGGGTACGGCTGTGACACCAGACATGTACGCGGACCCCCGGAGCGATCGATGACACTGAACCCCGACGCAAGCCCAGACACCGGGCAGGTACGAGAGGCCGGCCGGGGCGGCGGTGGCATCGGTGGCCTGCCCATCCCCATTCCACGCGGCCCAGTGGGGCTCATCGTGCTCGCCTTGCTCGTGATCGGCGGGTTGGTCGGCGGAAACTCCCTGCTCGGCGAGAGTGGCACGGGAGAAGACGGCGCCCTTTCCTGCCCCACGCAGCAGGCTCAGCAGGACGTGAAGTGCCGCGACACCCTCTACGTCAACTCGATCCAGGACTACTGGCGGGATGCCATGCCACAAGTCTTCGGGCGGGCCTACGAGGATTCCGACACGGTCTTCTTCGACCAGGTCGTCGCCACCGGCTGCGGTAACGCGGACAGCGGGGTCGGGCCGTTCTACTGCCCGTTCGACGACCTCATCTACATCGACGTGTCGTTCTGGAACGAGCTCGCCAACCGGTTCGGCGCGGAAGGACAGTTCGCGCAGCCGTACGTGCTGGCGCACGAGTACGGCCACCATGTCCAGGATCTGCTCGGCACCGAGGCAGAGGTGCGACGGAAGATGGAGCGCGATCCGGCGAACCAGAACGCGTACTCGGTGGCGCTGGAGCTGCAGGCCGACTGCTACGCCGGTGTCTGGTCCAAGCACGCGACCGAGACGGCGGATGCGAGCGGACGGCCCATCTTCACCAGCCTCACGAACGCCGACATCCAGCAGGCATTGGACGCGGCGGCCGCAGTCGGCGACGACGCGATCCAGAAGAAGATGGGCGGCGGTGCCGTGGATGAGTCACAGTTCACGCACGGTTCCTCGCAGCAGCGCCAACAGTGGTTCACCACCGGCTACTCCAGCGGCGATCCCCGCGCCTGTGACACGTCTCGGTGAGCCTGATGTGTGCAAGGAGGGACACCTCTATCGCGGCTACGGCACTGAAAGGTGCCCTTCGTTGCACTCAGACCCGTGGGTCACGGACGAGGATGCGGACCGCGCGGGCCTGTACGACCGCCTGCTCCAGTACGGCCTTCCGGGGCTCCCCCACCGCCAGAAACCTCTCGGCCACCAGGGGCACGGCCGGCGCCAGTCGCGCGTCAGCAAGGATCGAGTCGACGGTACGGTGGTCGCCGCCGGTGACGATCGCGGTCAGGCTCGCGAGTTCGGGCATCAGGATCCGTACCGCGAGATCCGCCGCCGACTCGGCAGCGGCCTTGGCCTGGTTCTCGCGTCGCCGCGCGAAGCGTTGCTGCGACCAGCCGCCGGCCGCGGTCCGGGACTGGACGTAGTAAGTGTCCACTTTGGACGCCACGAGGCGCACGCCATCCGCGATGCCGATCGCGACGGCGGCCCGCCGGGCCAGTAGCACGCCGATCCGGCGATACCGCATGGTCTCGCCGAGGAAATCGTCCAGTCCCTTGTGCAGTGGTGCACCCGGAGGCGGCCACAGGGCGAGAGTCGACCCGTCCGCGCTCTGAATGTGCAGCGCGTCGTCCACGCCGACCACGTCGTAGGCGCCGTGCCGGACGGCGAAGCCGTTGAGCCAGGCCGGAAGCCGGGCTGGATCGACGTCGACCCAACGCCCGCCGCCGGCCGCCGGTCGGGCCGGCATCAGCCCGCCAGTGCGTCGAGAGCCAGGTCGACGTCCCGCTCGGCCGTATAGACGTGAAACGATGCTCGAACCCGGCCCGCCCGTACGGCCGCCCGAACGCCCGCCGCCTCAAGGCGCTCCTCCGCGCCCGGCACGTCGACCGTGACGATCGCGCTGTCGCCTGGCGGCCGGTCCAACCCGACGAGGAACCGATTGGCGAGCGCCACGTCGTGTTCGCGGATCGCCTCGAGCCCGATCTGCTCGATCAGTTCCAGCGTGGGTGCCATCGCCACCCAACTGAACCAGGCCGGCGACACGTCGAAACGGCGAGCGTTGCCCGCGAGTCGCATCGGCAGGCCGTAGTAGGAGCCGTAGGGCTCCTCGCCCGCGTACCAACCGGCCTGCAGCGGCCGCAGTTTCTCGCGCAACGAGGGCGAAAGGTAAGCCAGAGCCGTGCCGCGGGGAGACATCAGCCACTTGTAGCCGGCAACGAAGACCGCATCGGCCAGGCGTGCGTCGAACGGAAGCCAGCCACACGCCTGAGTCGCGTCGACCAGAATCAATGCGTTGACGGACCGGGCCGCCGCTACGATGTCGGCGTAGTTGGCGACCTCGCCGGTCGAGGACTGCACCAAACTGAAGGCGACCACGTCAATCCCGGGTTGAATCGCGTCCAGGTAACGGGCCGTGGGTACGGTCTCGACCACCACGTCACGATCAGCGTGAACCACGAACGGGAACAGCAACGAGGTGAAGTCGATCTCGGGCGCCAGCACCCGGGTGCCGTCAGGCACCGCCGCCGCCACGGGCGCCACGAGCGACGACACCTGGGACCCGGCCGCGACATCGCAAGCGTCGACGCCGACGAGGCGGGCGAACACCTCCCGCGACCGTTGGGTCGCGGAGTCCCAGCCCTCCCACGACGTGCGCCCTTCCCGCCACTCGTCGAGGGCGGAGGTCAGCGCGTCCCATCCGGGCTGCGGCGGTAGACCGTAGCTTGCCGTGTTGAGCCAGCCGGGCTTCGGTTGCCAGAGCTCCTGAGCCTTTGCGACGTCCATGCGGCCAGTCTGCCGTTTCTGCGATGCTGGGCGCCATGCCTTCCGCTCCTCGCACAGCGCTGTCGAGCACCGTCATGAGGCGGCTCGATGAGATCTATCCGGCCGCGGCCGATCCGGTACGGGCGGCCGGTGCCCGAGCGTACATGCGCGACCAGTTCCCGTTTCTCGGCATCACCAACCCGCGCCTGACCGAGCTCAACCGCGACGTCCTGGCTGGTCTCAGCGAGCCGTCGGAGGCCGACCTGGTGGCGGTTTCCATAGCCTGCTGGGCGAAGCCTGAGCGGGAGTATCAGTACTTCGCCTGCACGTACCTGCGGCGGTACGTGCGTGTGGGCTCATCCGCGCTGCTCGCCACCCTTCGGGAGCTCATTACGACGAAGTCGTGGTGGGACACAGTGGACACTCTCGCGGCGCACACCGTGGGACCACTCGTCAACGCGCACCCGGTACTGGTGGAGGCGATGGACGCCTGGGTGATCGACGAGAACATGTGGCTCGCTCGAGCCGCGATCCTGCATCAGCTCCGGTACCGGGAGCGCACCGACACCGAGCGCCTGTTCCGGTACTGCACCATTCAGGCCAGCCATCGGGACTTCTTCATTCGCAAGGCGATCGGCTGGGCCTTGCGCGACTACGCCCGGACCGATCCCGATGCGGTGCGCCGGTACGTCGAGCAGCACCGTTCCATCCTCGCTCCGCTGTCGGTGCGTGAAGCCAGCAAGCATCTGTAGTCAGGTCGCCGCGTATCTTCCTGGTGTTACACCGAGGTAGCGGCGGAAATGGCGGGTGAGACTGTGCCTGGTCGAAGAACCCGGCGGCGGTTGCCGCGACTGCCGGCGTGTGTCCACTGAGGAGGAGCCGGCGCGCGACGTCAACCCGGCGCCCGGTCAGATACGCGTGTGGCGCAATGCCGTACGTATTGGAGAAGGAACGCACGAGGTGAGACGGGTGCGCGCCGAGAACGGTCGCGGCATCGGCCAGCGTCACTCCCGTCACAAGCGCTTCGTCCAGCATCTCGCGCAACCGTGCCGCCAACCGCGCCGACCCCTTATGGGTCGTCGCTGGCGCACGCTGCGACCGCAGATGCTCCGCCAACCGCTGGCCGATGAAGGCAAGCCGGCTCTCCGCCTCGAGGAGGTCTGTGGGATCGGCAATGCAGCGGTGCAGCTGGTCGACCCGCCGTGGCGGCGCCGCCGCCGGTACCGCAGAATCGGCCCGTGACCGACACCCGACCGCATTTCGCGCCCGTGACCGCTTCGGCGATCGGCGGGGCGCGACAGCGGCTGGTTCCCGGGTCCGGTCCGGCGGCCTATTCGCTGTCATGAGCGAGGCCCTGGTCGCAGGGCTGCTCGCGGGGTACGGCGTTGCCGTGCCCGTGGGCGCGATCGCGGCCCTCATCATCAGCCTCACCGCTCGCACGTCGTTGCGAGTCGGTGCCGCCGCCGCCATGGGCGTGGCCACCGCTGACGGCCTCTACGCCCTGGCCGCGGTGATCGGCGGGGCGGCGCTCGCCCGCCTCATCGAGCCGATCGGCACGCCCCTGCGCTGGGTCGCGGCCGTCATCCTCTTGGCCCTTGCCGCACGGACCGGGATAACCGCCGTGCGGCACTACCGCGAGCCCACGACCGTCCGATCGGGCGTCGGATTGGGAACTCCGCTCCGGGCATTCGCCGGCCTGCTCGGCCTGACGTTGCTCAACCCCGCCACGATCGTCTACTTTGGAGCGTTGGTACTTGGGCGGCAGGCGGCCTCGGGCATGACCATCGCGGGCGAGGCCGCATTCGTCGTTGCCGCGTTCGTGGCGTCGGCCAGCTGGCAGCTTCTGCTGGCGGGCAGCGGATCAGTGATTGGCCGGGTACTGACCGGACCCCGGGGGCGGCTCGTCACCGCGCTCGTGTCCAGCGCGGTGATCGTTGTGCTAGCGATAGGTCTGGTCGCCTAGTAGGTCTCGTCATCTAGGTCGGGCGGAGCGACGAAAGCGCCGGCGAGGCGCTACGTTCACTGACGTGGCAACTGAATGGCTTGCTGGAAAATCGGTCCTCGTCACCGGCGGCGGTTCGGGGATCGGCTATGCGTTGTGCCACGCCTTTGCAAGCGGTGGCGCCACCGTGGGCCTCAACGACATCGATGCCGGACTCGGACGCATTGCCGCCGAGCGCATCAACGCGTCGATCGGGTCGATGCCCCCTATCCGGCCCTACGCCGGCGACGTGGCCAACGTCGAAGACATCCACACGATTTTCGCGCGCTTCCTCGACGCGGTGGGGCGCCTCGACATTGTCATCGCCAACGCGGGCATCACGCAGTTTGGCGAGTTCCTCGCCGAGACGCCGGAGGCCTTCGACCGACTGACGGGCGTGAACCTGCGCGGGACCTTCTTCACCGCGCAGGCGGCTGCCCGCATCATGGTCGAGGCACGGGTTCCCGGCCGGATCATCTTGATGTCATCCGTCGCGGGCGCCCGGGCGCACCCGAGCATGGGTGCGTACGGCGTGACCAAGGCGGGGATTCGCATGATGGCGAAAAGCATCGCGCTCGAGTTGGGCGAATACGGGATCACCGCCAACGCGATCTCCCCCGGCGCGACGCTCACGGAACGGACATTGCACGACGATCCCAACTACGCGGAGAACTGGGCCGGCGTCAATCCGACGGGTCGAGTCGGGCACGTGGACGACATCGTGGCCGCTGCTTTGTATCTTGCATCGCCACACGCGGCTCATGTGACCGGCCAGACCCTCATCGTGGACGGCGGTTGGACGGTGCGCAGCCCGTTGCCGTCGGCGTATGGCTCCAATTAGGACGCGTTGTCAGACGACGTCGCAGCGCGGTGGCGGGGCGGCCGGTTCGCCGGGTCCTTGAGCCATGCCCGCAACCCGCGGCCCGCGTACGGCTCATCGTGGTAGCGGGGAACGATATGGCAGTGGGCGTGCATGACCGACTGTCCGCCGACGGCCTCCACGTTCCAGCCGACCGTGAAGCCGTCCGGTCCGTGCGCGCTGACGAGGAGATCGCGAAGGTCCGCGAGCATCCGCCGCGTGCCGTCGAACTCATGCGGCGTGAGGTCAAACACCGTTCGGCGGTGGGCCTTCGGCAGGACCATGGCGGATCCCAGTGGCGTCTCTCCAGTCCAGATCGCTACACATGCGTCATTCGCGAAGACGATACGGGCATCGATCCGCGGCGGGCAGAAGGGACAATCATCGGCGGGAGCCACGTCCACACGCTACCGAGCGCCACGAAGTCAGTTCTTGGGCACATCACGCGAGCCCGGCGCCCTCGAAGTCAGTTCCTGGGCATCGGTCAGACGTTGAAGCCGAGGGACCGGAGCTGCTCCCGACCCTCATCAGTGATCTTGTCGGGTCCCCATGGCGGCATCCATACCCAGTTGATCCGGAAGTCCGACACGAGGCCGCCGCCGGGACCCGTGCACAGCGCCGCCCGGGTCTGATCCTCGATGACGTCCGTCAATGGGCAGGCCGCCGAGGTGAGCGTCATGTCGAGCGTCGCGACGTTGTCGTCATCGACGTGCAGCCCGTAGACGAGGCCGAGGTCAACTACGTTGATGCCGAGTTCCGGGTCGACGACGTCCTTCATCGCCTCTTCAATGTCGGCCAGCGACGCCTTCGCCGTGCTGCTGGCGGCAGCGGCCGGCAGAGTGTCCTCACTCATGCTGCCCTCCTTCCGTGGCGAGCGCCTGCGCGGTGGCGTCCTTGAACGCCATCCACGACAGTAGCGCGCACTTGACCCGAGCCGGGTACTTTGCGACTCCGGCGAAGGCGACCCCGTCCTCGAGTATCGATTCGTTCGGTTCGAGCTGACCCCGGGAACCAATCATCTCCGTGAAGTAGTCCACCTTGGACAGTGCATCCTCGACCGTACGGCCGACCATCAGCTCGTGCAAAACGCTCGCCGACGCCTGGCTGATCGAGCACCCCATACCCTCGTACGACACGTCGGCCACGGAACCGTCGACGATGTGCACGCGCAGGTCGACCTCGTCACCGCAGGTCGGGTTCACGTGCCGCACCTGGGCCTCGTAGGGCTCGCGTAGTCCGCGACCGCGCGGCGTCTTGTAATGGTCCAGGATGATGTCCTGGTAGAGCTGCTCCAACTGCATCAGCCGAACACCCCCCGCACCTTGTCCAAGGCGGCGACCAGGGCATCGACCTCGTCTTTGGTGCTGTACAGGTACAGCGAGAGCCGAGTCGTCGCCGGCACCCCGTACCGCATGCAGGTCGGCCGTGCGCAGTGGTGCCCGACCCGTACCTCGACGCCCTCGGCGTCGAGCACCTGGCCGACATCGTGTGGGTGTATCCCGGTCAGGTCGAACGAGATCGTGCCGCCGCGTCCAACCGGCACCTGCGGTCCGATGATCCGCAGATCCGGTACCGCCCGAAGCTGCTCGAGCGCGTAGGCGGTCAGTTCCTTCTCGTGCCACTGAATCGAGTCCATGCCGACCGCCGAGAGATAGTCCACGGCCGCGCCGAGACCCACGGCTTCGGCAATGGGTGGGGTACCCGCCTCGAACCGCGCCGGCGGCGGCAGGAACGTGGAACGCTCCATGGTGACTGTCTCGATCATCGAACCGCCGCCGAGGAAGGGCGGCATGGCCTCGAGCAGCTCACCCTTGCCCCACAGCACACCGATGCCGGTGGGCCCGAGCATCTTGTGTCCGGTGAAGGCAACGAAATCGGCGTCGTAGCCGACAACGTCCACCGGCCGGTGCGGTACCGCCTGGGAGGCGTCAAGCATGAACAGCGCACCAACCTCACGGATCCGATCGTGGATGCGCGCGGTGGCGTTGGCCGTACCGAGGATGTTGGAGACCAGCACCATCGAGATCAGCTTGGTGCGCGGGTTGATGAGGTCGTCCAGAGTGGACTCATCGAGATGGCCCTGGTCGGTGAGGCCGAACCAGCGAAGGGTCGCTCCGGTCCGCTCGCAGAGCAGCTGCCACGGCACGATGTTGGAGTGGTGCTCCATCTCGGTGATCACGATCTCGTCACCGGGACCGACCCGGAACCGAGAGTCAGCGGACTTGCTGAGGGACGCGCCGAGGAACGAGTACGCCACCAGGTTGATCCCCTCGGTGGCGTTCTTGGTGAAGACCACCTCGTTGGGCGATGAGGCGCTGATGAACCGGGCGACCTTCTCGCGTGCACCCTCATACGCCGCGGTCGCTTCGGTGCCCAGCGTGTGCACCGACCGGGCCACGTTCGCGTTGTGGCGTTCGAGGTGCTCGCGCATCGCCTCGATCACCTGGCGCGGCTTCTGCGACGTGTTGGCGGAGTCGAGATAGACCAGTCGATGCCCGTTGACTTCACGGTCAAGGATCGGGAAGTCAGCGCGGATCTTGTCCACGTCCAGCCGCGGGACGTCGGCGGCGTAGTCCGGCATCCCCGACGGTGGCAGTGTCGTGGCGGTCATGCTCGACTCTCCTTCGAAGTCCCTCCGGGCAGGAACCTGTCCCTACTGGACAGACGCCGGCCCGGCGCCGACGAGGTAACGCTCGTAGCCCTCTTCCTCCAGCCGCTCGGCGAGCTCTGGCCCGCCCTCCTCAACGATGCGGCCACCGACGAAGACGTGCACGAAGTCCGGTTTCACATACCGCAGAATTCGCGTGTAGTGAGTAATGAGGAGGATGCCGGTCTCGCCGGACTCGCGAACCCGGTTCACGCCCTCGCTCACCACGCGCAGCGCGTCGATGTCGAGCCCCGAGTCCGTTTCGTCGAGGATCGCGATCTTCGGACGGAGGAGTTCGAGCTGTACGATCTCGTGCCGCTTCTTCTCTCCGCCGGAGAAGCCCTCATTCACGTTGCGCTGGGCGAACGCCGGGTCCATGCCGAGGCGTTCCATGGACGATTTGAGCTCCCCGCCCCACGTCCGCAGCTTCGGCGCCTCGCCGTCGATGGCGGTCTTGGCCGTACGGAGGAAGTTCGCCACGCTGACACCGGGCACTTCGACCGGGTACTGCATGGCCAGGAACAGCCCGGCCCGGGCCCGCTCGTCGACCGGCATCGATAGCACGTCGCGCCCGTCCAGCGTCACCGAACCCCCGGTGATCTGGTACTTCGGGTGGCCGGCGACCGAATAGGCCAATGTGGACTTCCCGGAGCCGTTGGGGCCCATGAGGGCGTGTGTCTGTCCAGCCGCGACGGTCAGCGTGACGCCGGACAGGATCGGCTTGAGGCCGCCGTCGGGAAGCTTGACGGACACGTGCAGATCACGGATTTCCAATGTGGCCATTGCTTGCCTTTCATTCGCGACTGAGCCGGGATTGCTCGCGACTGCGGTGCTCGCTGGCGCTCGCTCCTCGCGCTCGCGGCTGAGCCTCGCAAGCTCGCTCCTCGCGCTCATAGTGGGTTGACTCCATTGCTCGGTACGAGGCTGATATAGATGTCGCCCTCACGGACTTCAACGGGGTAGACGGGAACTGGTTCGGTCGCGGGTGGGCCGGTCGGGTCGCCGGTACGAAGGTCGAAGCGCGAGGAGTGCAGCAGACACTCCACTGTGCACCCGTCGAGCTCACCCTCGGACAGCTCGACCTGCTGATGCGAGCACTCGTCGTAGACCGCGTGGTACGAGCCGTCGTCACAGTGCGCCACGGCCACCGGGGTGTCGTTGACGTCGAACGCGGCGATCGTGCCCCGGTCGATGTCGGCGGCGGAACAGACGCGTACGAACGTTGCGTCCAGCGTCATCTCATGCACCCGCCGCCGCCAGTCGGGACTCGATGGTGGCGCCGAGCCGGTCGTGCAGCTCGGGAACCGGAATCTTCGCCAGCAGTTCGGCGAAGAAGCCGCGGACCACGAGCTTGCGCGCCTCGGTCTCGGTGACACCGCGCGACATGAGGTAGAACAGCTGCTCGTCGTCGAAACGCCCGGTCGCGCTGGCGTGCCCGGCGCCGATCACCTCACCTGTCTCAATCTCCAGGTTCGGGATCGAGTCGGCGCGGGCGCCGTCGGTGAGGATGAGGTTCCGGTTGACCTCGTACGTGTCGGTGCCCGTCGCCGCCGTCCGGATCAGCACGTCGCCGACCCAGACCGTGTGAGCCGCCTTGCCCTGCAGTGCACCCCGGTACGAGACGAAGCTGCGGCAGTCCGGCACGGAGTGGTCAACGAAGAGCCGGTGCTCCAGATGCTGTGCCGCGTCGGCGAAGTAGAGGCCGTACAGCTCGGCTTCCCCGCCCCGACCGGCGTAGTCAACGCTCGTGTACTGCCGCACGAGGTCACCACCAAGGGCGACCTGGACGTGGGTCACCTTGGCGTCACGGCCAACCCGGAACCGCACATGCTGCGCCTGTACGGCATCCGGAGCCCAGTCGGCCACCGTGACGAACACCAGCCGGGCGCCGTCGCCGACGAGAACCTCCACATTGTCCGCGAGCGTCGCCGATCCCGTGTGCTCCAGTACCACCGTCGCTTCGGCGAGCTCACCGATGTCGACCACCGTGTGGCCGAACGCGGTCCCGTTCGCTCCGGTGCCGACGAGCCGTACCTGCACCGGCTCGGTCAGGACCGCCTCCTTGGCCACGTGCACGAGCAGGGCCCGGTCGGCCCGTCCGTACGCGAGCGCACTGATGCGATCGAACGGGATGAGTGCGCTGCCCACCCTCGAGTCCGACCGCTCCACAGTGGAGACCGTGACACCGGCGGGCAGGTCCCCGTACTCATGCTTCGGCGTCGACGTCTCGCCCGAACCGTCCGATGTGTGCAGTCCGCGCAGGCGCTTGAGCGGCGTGAACCGCCACTCCTCCTCGCGGCCGTTCAGGACCGGGAAGTTGGCGACGTCGTAGCTTCGCAGCGCCTGAGACTTCGTCTTAGGCGGGGTCTCGGCCAGGGTCGTCATCCGACCGCGCCCTCCATCTGCAGTTCGATGAGACGGTTGAGCTCCAACGCGTACTCCATCGGCAATTCCTTGGCGATCGGCTCGATGAAGCCGCGCACGATCATGGCCATCGCCTCGTCCTCGGTGAGTCCGCGGCTCATCAGGTAGAACAGCTGGTCCTCGCTGATCTTCGAGACGGTTGCCTCGTGACCCATGGACACGTCGTCCTCGCGAATGTCCACGTAGGGGTAGGTGTCCGAACGCGAGATCGTGTCGACGAGCAGCGCGTCACACTTCACCGTGGACTTGCTGTGGTGCGAGCCGTCGAGCACCTGGACCAGACCGCGGTACGACGTGCGACCGCCGCCGCGGGCGATCGACTTCGAGATGATCGTCGACGACGTGTGCGGGGCCTGGTGCACCATCTTGGCGCCAGCGTCCTGGTGCTGACCCTCGCCCGCCATCGCTACCGAGAGCACCTCGCCCTTGGCGTGCTCGCCGGTCAGGTAGACCGACGGGTACTTCATCGTCACCTTGGAGCCGATGTTGCCGTCGATCCATTCCATCGTGGCGCCCTCGTGCGCCACGGCCCGCTTCGTCACGAGGTTGTAGACGTTATTGGACCAGTTCTGGATCGTCGTGTAACGGCACCGACCGCCCTTCTTCACGATGATCTCGACCACGGCCGAGTGCAGCGAGTCGGACGAGTAGATGGGCGCGGTACAACCCTCGACGTAATGCACGTAGGCGCCCTCATCGACGATGATCAGCGTCCGCTCGAACTGGCCCATGTTCTCCGTGTTGATCCGGAAGTACGCCTGTAGCGGGATCTCGACGTTGACTCCCTTGGGCACGTAGATGAACGACCCTCCACTCCAGACAGCCGTGTTCAGGGCGGCGAACTTGTTGTCGCCAACCGGGATCACGGTGTTGAAGTACTCGCGGAAGATGTCCTCGTGCTGCTTGAGACCAGAGTCGGTGTCGAGGAACAGCACGCCCTGCTGTTCCAGATCGTCGCGAATCTTGTGGTAAACCACCTCCGAGTTGTGGACCACGAGTCCCTCGGCGATGAAGTTGTGCGGTCCGTCGACCTCGATGTCGTAGACCGGCTCGACTTCGTACGGCTCGATTGCGGCGACTCGCTCAAAGCCAAGCCACTCGTTCACGTGCGTCCGGATAGTGGTGCCGTGTGCGCCTCGCGACGAGTGCACGTAGAGGCGTCGCCCGAACCGCTCGGTTCGCTTGGGGTTGCGGCAACCGAGTCGATCAAAGTCGCCGGTGATACCGAGCCGGTAGGCCGTTTGCAGACGCTCGGGAGCGTGCCGGTACGGCTGGGTGAACGCCCACGGTCCGCCCGCCCGGAGCCCGGCGAGCTCCACCAGTTCCCGCGCCTGGTCCAGCAACGCGCCGTTGGCGCACGTGAGCATGACACTGCCGCTGCGGTCCGGCTGCACATAACCGTCGGCGTCGATCCAACCACCGAGGAACGCCAGCCGCTGGTCCAACGGGAGTCCGAAGACCCAGGCCGGCACTGCCTTGGTCAGCGCGGTCCCGACAAAGCCGAGTTCGGCGAGCCATGCCACGAGCGCCTTGGAGTTGACGACAACCCGATAGTCATCGGCCATGATCGCACGCAGGCCGAAGACCTCATGAACAACGTTGACCAACTCAGCGCGGAGCTCAACGTCCGTTGCCGGAATGGCGAACTGGACGCGGTGGGTCTTGCCTGCATCCTGGACAGTGCCATCGCCGATGAGGAGGCCAAGCAGCCACAAAAGGTCCACTGTGGACTCCTTGCCGCTGCGAACCGGCGTCTCCAAGTGGTGGCCGCCGACGGTCAGCGCCGGAAGCCGGTACGGTGCGCCGAAGTCCGGCAAGGAGCGCGGCACGGCGATGAAGTCACCCGGCCGAAGCTCGCCCACCGTCACCCACCGACGCGCGTATCGAGCACGCACGCGACCCGGCTTGCGCTCATCGCGCAGCACGAGCATCGGGTGGTTGTCCGTGGCCCTGATCGTCCGGCGAGTCGTCTTTACCGAGTACGTGAGGCGAGTGTCGGTTTGCGCTGCCGACTTCACCGAGGCAACAACGAAACGCTCGGCGTTCTCGTCATATGCGAACACCCGGTCGCCCTGGGCGATCTCCTTGATCGGGATCTGACCCCGGTTGGCCGTCCACACCAGCGAGCCACCACTCAAACATTCGTATTGAGCCGCGACGCCCGCAATGAGCCTTTGCTTCTCCGCCTCTGGGATGCCGAGCCGGTCGTAGGTGTTCTTGATGTCTGCCGGCAGGTCGTCCCAACTGGCCGCCTGCTTCTCGGTCGAGCGCACGAAGTACTTGATGTTGTCGAAGTCGATGCCCGACAGGTCCGCGCCCCAGGCTGGCATCGGCTTGCGCTGGAACAGCCGCAGGCCCTTGAGCCGAAGATCGAGCATCCACTCGGGCTCGTTCTTCTTGGCCGAGATGTCGCGGACCACGTCCTCATTGAGACCGCGCCGCGCGCTGGAACCGGCCGTGTCGGTGTCCGCCCAGCCGAACTGGTACCGGCCAAGGCTGGCTAGCGTCTCGGCCTGGGTCGGCTGAGTCTGCTGCTCGGTCATCACTGCACCCTCTCGGTGTTCCTCGGGTCAGGGTTCGTACGTGCTATCCGCTGTGGATCCGGGATGTGCGTGGTGCACACCCCATCACCGTTGGCGATCGTGGCCAGGCGCTGGACGTGTGTGCCGACCAGGCGCGAGATCACTTGCGTCTCGGCCTCGCACAGCTGCGGAAACTCCGCGGCGACGTGCGCCACCGGGCAGTGGTGCTGGCACAGCTGCCCGCCCGAGGCGATCGTCGAGGCCGACGCAGCGTAGCCCTCGGCGGACAACGCCTCGGCCAGCGCCTCGGCTCGCGCGAACGGGTCGTCGCCCGCGTGCGCCGTTGCGGTACGGCATCGCTCCTCGAGGCCGCCGGCCAGATCGGCCGCGAACGCAGCGACCGCCGACTCGCCGCCATCGCGGGCCATCCACCGCAGTGCCGCGTTGGCCAGGTTGTCGTATGTATGTGTGCCGCACCGCAGCCGGCCGGCGTCAGTCAGCGAGAAGACCTTAGCTGGGCGACCCCGGCCGCGGGTGCCCAGGACGTGCTGCTCCCGTGTGATCACGTCGCCCTCGAGCAACAGCGCGTCCAGGTGTTTGCGGATCGCCGCCGGGCTCAGGCCGAGCGCCTCGCCGACCTCGCCCACTGTCGCGCCGCCGTGCGCGAGCAGGTACGCCTTGACCCGGTCCCGGGTACGGCTGTCGCCGCCCGTCACCGCGACGTCGGGCGTCGTGGCGGCGGCCAGCGCCGGACCCGCCAAGGTTTTCACAACGGCAACGTTACGTAAATCGCTGCCGGGGCGCAAACCGGACTTCCGGTGACCCCGTTCACGAATGGTAAGCCTTACCTAAGCGGCCTCCGGGGCCCGCTGATGGCCCCAGTTGGTCACATAATGGGCAGTTCGGGCAAACGAAGCGCCCATTGTGTGACCAACTGGGCGCCGGAGAAGACGCTGGGAGCCACCCGAAGATGCCGCCGTCGACGGGGGCCAAGCGGGCGCAAACGGGCACAGCCGTACCATGAGCCGCGTGTCCAGCCCGCGCTCCCGCTCGGCCGCACTCGCCCGCCCACCCTCAGCTGACGTGCTGCGACGAGTGGCGCTCGCGTCGGTCATCGCCAACGTCGGCATCGTGATCACGGGCGGCGCGGTACGGCTGACCGGCTCGGGGCTGGGCTGTCCGACCTGGCCGACGTGCACGGCAGGGTCATACGTCGCCGATCCGGCGATGGGTATCCACGTCATGATCGAGTTCGGGAACCGGCTGCTGACCTTTGCGCTGGCGCTGATCGCGGGGGCCGGATTCGTCCTGGCCCTGCGGCAACGGCCGCGACGCCGCCGGGTGGTACGTCTCTCCGTGCTCGCCGGACTGGGAATCCCGGCTCAGGCCGTGATCGGCGGGGTGACGGTCCTGACCGATTTGAATCCCTGGGTCGTCGGGTGCCACTTCCTCGCATCGATGGCGGTGATCGCGGCCGCGTACGCGTTCTGGCGCGCCACCACGGAATCGGACGAGCCGCCTGTTTCGACCGTACCGGCGCCGCTGCGCTGGCTGACCGCTCTGCTGGTCGCCGCTTCGTTCGCGGTGGTCGTGGTGGGCACGGTGGTGACGGGAAGCGGGCCACACGCCGGCGACGCCAACGCGAAGCGCAACGGGCTCGACCCACAGTCGATCGCTCAGGTCCACGCGGACCTGGTATTCCTGCTGGTCGGCGTGGCGGTAGCGACCTGGTTCGCGTTCCGCGCGGTGGGCTCGACCGTGACCGCGACGCGGGCCGCGTGGCTGATTGGGATCATCGCCGCGCAGGGTCTTATCGGGTTCGTCCAGTACGCGACCCACCTGCCGGAGATCCTCGTGGGCGTCCATATGGCGGGTGCGTGTGGGGTCTGGCTCGCCACGCTCGCGACGCTCTACTCCACCCGCGACCGGCCCACGGTCACCGAGACGCCAGCGGCCACCCGCGCCGCGGCGACCTCCGCCCGCACTTGACGATCTTGCGTGCGGCTTTAGTTCGCGACGTAACTTGGTCACCGGGCTCGAGGCGTAGACGCGCTGAAATCGCTGTGTCCGGCCGACGCATCCGCTTGATCACCGGGCGCGGGTCGAGTTTGAGCCGTGCGTCCACCCTCTCGACGTGCACACGGTGATCTTCGCGGGAGATTACCGTGCGCAACCAGCGCCCCGATCCGCACTCAGCCGTCCACATGCGACAGTCACGGTGATCATGGGGCATGGACCGCAACGAGATCGATCACGGCGATCTTGTGCGAGCGGACGCCCCGGGTGATCACGGCGATCTTGTGCGAGCGGACGCCCCGGGTGATCACGGCGATCTTGTATGAGCGGACGCTCCGGGCTCGACCACGGCGGTCGGTTGAGCGGCCGCGACGCCGACGGCCAGGGTCGCCAGGCCGAGTACCGCGAGCGTCGCGAAGACGGGTTTGTAGCTGCCCGTGACATCACGCAGCGCGCCGGCGGCCACGGGCCCGACGGCCGCCATCAGGTAGCCGACGAAAAACGCCATCCCGGTAAAGGCCGACGCGGCCTGAGGCGTCGGAGCGTTCTGGGTCAGCACCAGCAGGGCGAGCGCGAGGTTGCCACCCATGCCGAGGCCGAGCAGGCTCGCCCAGGCCCACGGTGCCGCGGAGCCGAGGATCGCCTCCGGGGCGAACGCCACCATCGCGAGCCCGAACGCGGTGACACCGACCGAGATCGCGATCCACGGGCGCACGTCACCGGACCGATGGGCGAGCGCGGGCATAGCGAGCGCCGTGATCACCTGGGTCGCGCTGAAGACCGCGAGCAACAACCCGGCGTAGGACGCGCTGTGTCCGAGCTTCGTGTAGGTCGCCGCGAGCCAGGCGAGCGTCGCGTAGAAGAGCAGTGACTGCCCACCCATGAACAGGGTGCCCAGCCACGCCGCCTTGCTCCGCCAGGGAAACGTGACGCGCGCCAGGGCCGTGGCTGGCGGGAGGTGTTTGACGAGCAGCCATGCCATCAGCGCCCCGGCGGCGGGCAGCGTCCAGAGCGCGAGGGCCACCTGTGGCGAGAGACCCAGCGCGTGTCGCAACGGCTCGGTGGCACCGGCGGCGACAAAGGCACCGGCGATGAGCGCCGCTGTGTAGAGCCCGGTGACCGGACCGACCCGGTCGGGGAATCGCCTGCGGACCAGGGACGGCAACAGCGTACCCGCGATCGCAATGCCCACGCCGGCGATGATCGCTCCACTGTAGAGTCCAGCGGTCCCGGCCAGGGCCCTTGCGCCCGCCCCAATCCCGATGACACCGATCGCGGCGGCGAGCACAGTGGACTCGCCGTAGCGCCGGGCGAGCAGCGCCGCCAACGGTGCGAACAAGCCCATGCACACCACCGGCAGGGTGGTCAGCGCCCCGACCGCAGTAGCGCTGAGACCGAACTCCGCCGCCAGCTGGTCGGCCAGGGGTGGCACCGAGGAGATGATCGGGCGCAGGTTCGCCGCGACCAACGCGAGCGCCAGGAGCCACCAACCGGCGGGACCGCCCTCCGGCGGTCGGATCACCCCCAGACCTCGGCGGCGGTCTCGACGATCAGCCGGAGCTTGGCCACCTCCTCGTCGTAGCTCAGTACGTTTCCCTCCACAGTGGACGAGAACCCGCACTGTGGCGACAGGCACAGCTGCTCCAGCGGCACAAAGCGGGATGCCTCGTCGATGCGACGCTTGAGCTCGTCCTTCGACTCGAGCTGGCCCCGCTTTGTCGTCACCAGCCCGAGCACGACCATTTTGCCCGGTGGCACGAAGCGGAGGGGGGCGAAGCCGCCCGACCGTTCGTCGTCGAACTCGAGGAAGAAGCCATTCACGGCCAGCTCGCTGAAGAGGGCCTCGGCCACGAAGTCGTACGACCCCGAGGCCGCCCACGACGACCGGAAGTTCCCCCGGCACATGTGCGTGGTCACGGCCATGCCCGCGGGCCGGCCCGAGATGGCGGCGTTGATCTGCTTGATATAGCGCAGGTGCTGGTGCTCGGCGTCATCACCTCGCGCGGCGAGCTCCGCCCGCTGTTGCGGGTCGTTGAGGTACGCGAGGCTGGTGTCGTCGAGCTGAAGGTAGGTGCAGCCGAGCCCGGCCAAGGCCGCCACCTGGTCGGCGTAGGCGGCCGAGAGGTCGCTCCAGAACTGCTCCTCGTCGGGGTAGACGGCCGGGTCGATGGCCGCCCGGCCGCCCCGGTAGTGGACCATCGACGGCGACGGGATCGTCAACTTGGCGGTGATGTCGGGACCGACGATCGACCGCAGGTACGTGTAGTGATCGCCGAATATGGGTTCGTTCAGCCGGATCGGGGCTCCGATGTGCAGCGCCGGCGCGGTGAACTCCACGTCGCCCTCGGCGTTGTGCATCCGGACCCGGATCTGACCGTCCCCTTTGGACACGCCGCCGAGCTGGTAGATGAAGTCCATGTGCCAGGAGGTACGGCGGAACTCACCATCGGTGGCCGACCGCAGCCCGACGTCGGCCTGCATCTGCACAATGTCCCGGATGGCGTCGTCCTCGATCGTGCGGAGCTCATCTGCTGGGATCCGGCCGGCCGCCCGATCGTCCCGGGCCTGGAGAAGCTGCGGCGGTCGCAGGAGGCTGCCGACGTGGTCGGCGCGGAACGGCGGAGTGGTACGGACTGTCATGGTGTGCTCCTCCGGTCGAGGCGAACGGCACGCGAGGAAGGGCACCTTCATGGCCAGAATCCGTATGAAAGGTGCCCTTCCTTGCGGTCACATGGGGTACGCGGGGATGTCGCCGCGGATCGTGATCCAGCGCTGGTCGGTAAAGGCGTCCATGTTGGCCGAGCCGCCAAACCGGACACCGGTGCCGGAGTCGAGCACGCCGCCGAACGGCGCCACGGCCTCATCGTTGACGGTCTGGTCGTTGATGTGGACGATCCCGGTTGGGATCTGCTCGGCCAGCGCGAGCGCCTTCATCACGTCCCGGCTGAGGATGCCGAGCGATAGCCCGTAGCCACTGTCCGCGGCGAGCGTCGCCGCCTCGTCCAGGCTGGAGAAGCGCAGCACCGGCGCCACGGGGCCGAAGACCTCCTGAGCGTAGGCCGGCATCTCCGGCCGTACTCCGTCCAGCACCGTGGGCCGGTAGAAGAGCCCCTCGAACCGGCCGCCGGCGGTGAGCTTGGCACCAGCGTCCACAGTGGACGTAACCAGGCCGTGGACCTTGTCGCGCTGGCCCTCGTCGATCAGCGGGCCGAGCGCCACCTGACCGGTCGTCGGGTCGCCGACGGGCAGGTGGTCCGCGTGCTCGGACAGCGCCGCGACGTACGCGTCAGCGATCTTCTCGTCCACGATGTGCCGGCCGGCGGTCATGCAGATCTGGCCCTGGTGCAGGAACGAGGCCCAGGCACCGGCCGAGACGGCGAGGTCGAGGTCGGCGTCGTCGAGCACGACGAGAGCGGAGTTGCCGCCCAGCTCGAGATGCACCCGCTTGAGGTGGCGGGCCGCGAGCTCACCCACCTTCCGCCCGGCGGCGGTGGATCCGGTGAAGGACACCACCCGTACCTGTGGGTGGGCGATGAGCGCCTCGCCCACGGCTGCGCCGCCCGGCACGACGTGCAGCAGGCCCTCGGGCAACCCGGCCGCCTCGAACACGCGGGCCTGGATGAACCCGCCGGCGAGCGGCGTGCGCGGGTCCGGCTTGACCACCACGGCGTTGCCGAGCGCGAGCGCGGGCGCGATCGAGCGGGTCGAAAGAATGAGTGGCACGTTGAACGGCGAGATCACGCCCACCACGCCGACCGGGACCCGCCGCAACAGACTCAGCCGAGGTTGGTTCGTGGGCAGGATCTCCCCCACCGGCCGATGCGCCAGCGCGGCGGCCTCATAGCACTCCTGCGAGGCGACGCCGACCGCGAAGGCGGCCAGGCCGTCGATGGCGCCCGTCTCGCGGCTGACCCAGCGCTGGATCTCGTTGGCGTGCTTGAGGATCAGGTCGCCTGCCCGCCGCAACACCGCGGCCCGCTCCTCGAAGTTGGTGGCGGCCCACGCCTTCTGCGCGGCGGTCGCGGTGGTCGCGGCCCGGGCAACGTCTTCGGCGTCACCCAGTCCCGCCCGGCCCAGCTCGGCCCCGGTCGCCGGCTCGACGATCGGCATGTCGCCGCCATGCGCGGTGGTCCACCCTCCACTGTAGATTTGGCCATGCCAGACGCTTGTGTCGAGAACTGTGTCCATTGTGTCCCCCTACCCCACAGACGCCGCGGGTGCGGCCTTCTTGGCCTGTTGGATGCGTGAGTAGATCGCGGCCGCGCAGTTCCACGAAGCGGGGATCCGCGCGGGTGTTGAGCTGATCGCGCTCGGCCGGCAGGTCGATGGCGAGGTCTTCGATGACGGTCGTGGGTGAGATCGACAGCACGATCACCCGCTGAGCCGAGGTAGACCGACTCGTCGATGTCGTGGGTGACGAACAGCAACGTGACGCCGAACTGCTGCCACACGGAACGGACCAGGTCCTCGAGGTCCGCCCGGGTCTGCGCGTCGACGGCGGCGAACGGCTCGTCCATCAGCAGCACCGACGGCTGGTACGCCAGCGCGCGCGCGATCGCGACCCGCTGCTGCATGCCGCCGGAGAGCTGCCACGGCTACGCCGCCCGGCGTCGGCAGGCCGACCGCCTCGAGCGCTTCGACGGACCAGCGGGTCCGCTTAGCCCGGGGCAGGCCCTTGGCCTTGAGCGGCAGCTCGACGTTCTCGTGCACCTTGCAGCCACGGGAACAGGCTGCGGCCGTACTCCTGGAATACCACGGCCAGACCGTCCGGCGGGCCGGTCGACCGGCACCCCGCCGACCCGCACGTCGCCCGACGTCGGCTGGAGCAGCCCGCCGAGGCAGCGCAGCAGAGTGGTCTTGCCGCAGCCGGATGGGCCGACGACGCAGACGAACTCGCCCGCGTCCACGTGGAAAGTGATGTCGGCGAGCGCCTCGACCTGACGGCCGTGACTGTCGTAGACCTTGCGCAGCGATCGGATGTCGAGCACGCTCTCCCCTTACCGCGGGCCGCGCTCGGCGGCGCGCACCCCGTAGTACCAGTTGAGTACCCGCCGCTCGACAAGCCGAAACAGCAGCGGCGAGCACGACGCCGATGAAGCCCGAGCACGATGACCCCGCTCCACATCTCCGGGATCTGGAAGCCCTGCGCGAGAACTGGATGATGGTGTAGCCGAGCCCGTCGCTGGCGGCCTTGAGTCTCGCTGATCACCATGAGGATCAGGCCGATCGACAGGGCCTGGCGGGCGCCCGGCCATGATCTGCGGGCTGGCCGAGCGGAGCACGAATGTGCGCAACCGCAGCAGGCCGCCGATGCGGTAGCTACGGCAGGTGTCGCCGAGCACGCTCGTCGGTGCCGCGCACGCCCTCCACGGTGTTCAGGAGGATCGGCCAGACGCAGCCGGAGACGATCACGAGCGATCTTCATCAGGTCGCCGATGCCGGCGATCAGGATGAGGATCGGCACCAGCACCGGCGGCGGGATCGCCCGGAGGAACTCGAGCACCGGCTCGAGCACCGCCCGCAGCACCCGGCTGGCACCGATCAGCACGCCAGCGCCGATGCCGACCACGAGCGCCAAGCCGTAGCCGACGCGCGAGCCGGATCAGGCTCGGCACGACGTCGCGCCCGACGCGGCCCTGCAGCCAGGTCTCGGGGAAGACGTCCACGATGGTCTTCAGCGGTGGCGAGGTGAAGTCGGTGCTGCCGGCGCTGGCGAACCACCAGATGACAACCAGCGTCACCGGCAACGCGAGGAACAGCACGGTCCGCCGCAGCACATCGACCATCTAGACCGGAACCTCCTTGCGGACCGAGGGGTGCCAGGCCAGCACCCGCCGCTCCAAGGTTCGCGCACCGACGTTGGCCATTACCCCGATGAGGCCGGTGACAACGACGAGCGCATAGATCGTTGGTACGGCGTTGCTCGACGCGGCGACGTCGATGTCCCTGCCGATCCCCGGCGTGCCGACGATCAGCTCGCCGGTGATCGTCAGGATCAGTGCCACGGCGGCGGCCAGGCGGAGTCCGGTCATGGCGTACGGCAGCGTGGTCGGCCAGATCACGTTGAGCACTCGACGCCCCCGCGACAGGCGGTACGAATGCGCCGTGTCGAGGGCGACCGGGTCCACGTCGGCCACTCCGGCGAGCACCTGCACCAGCACCTGCCAGAACGAGGCATAGACGACAAGGATGATGGTCGACACCGGTTCGGTGCCGTAGAGCACGAGGACCAGTGGGATCAGCGCGACGCTACGGGATTGGCCGCAGGAACTCGATGGTCGACGCAGTCAGCTGCCGGAGCAGCGGCACCGACCCGATGACCAGCCCCGAGCACGACGCCGGCCACATAGGCGATGGAGAGCCCGGTGATCCAGGTCGTGAGCGTCTGCCGGAACGCGAGCCAGAACTCCGGTCGGCGGAACTGGTCGACCAGGGCGGAACCGATTTCGCTGGTCGGCGGGAAATACTCCGCCGGCAACACCCCGATCCGGGGCAGCACCTCGAGCAGCACGGCGAAGCCGACCAGTCCGAGGAGGCCGAGCAGGACCGGCGACGACGCGCCGGTCCTGCCCTTCGTCGTCCCGGTGACCGGGAGTTCGATCATGATGGAAGCAGCTTGCTCAAGTCGGGCTTCGCGGGAAGCAAGCTTGTACGTCACCGCCAGGTCACCGAGCTTGGTGATCGAGGCAGTGTCGATCGCGGTGGGCCACTTCGGCAGGGCCAGCGCGCTGCGGACATCCTCGGTGATCTGCGTGTAGCTGCTGAGGATCGCCCGTACCTCGTCCGGGTGGGCAGTCGGCGTACTCGAGCGACTCCTTCATCGCCTCAGCGAACCGCTTCACCAGATCGGGGTTGGACGCAGCCAGCGCCTGCGAGGTGAAGTAGAGCGCCACGCAGAGCTTCGGATCGACGTCGGCGTAGGCACCGATCTGCTTCCAACCCTTAGCCTTGGCCGCGGCCAGGAATGGTTCGACCACGAAGATCGCGTCGACCTTGCCGGTGTCCATCGCTGCCGCCATGTCGGGGAACGGCGAGCTCCACAAAGGACACCTTGGACGGGTCTCCGCCGGCCTTCTTAACGATCTCCTTGGTCGTCGTGTCGACGATGTTGTTGAGCGTGTTCGTGGCGACCTTCTTGCCCTCCAGACTCCTTCGGACTCGTGATCGCCGGGTCCTTGACCACCAGTCCGCCGAAGTCGGCCGTCGGGCTACCGGTCGAGTTGTTGCCGTTGGCGACGACCTTCACCGGCGACGCTGCGGGACTGCGCCAGAAGCAGGGAGACCACGTTGCTGAAGCCGAAGTCGTACTGCCGGGCGACCACCAGCGGGATGATGGCGGCGCCACCCGGTCGCGGTCTGCAGGGTCAGCTCGATGTTTTTCTCGGTGAAGAATCCCTTCTGCTTGCCCAGATAGATGGGTGCGACGTCGACGATGGCGATGACGCCGGCGGTGACCTTGTCGGGCACGCCGGGCTGAGACGTGTCCGTGGATTGCGTGTCGCTGCCGCAGGCAGCCGTTGTGGCGATGAGCGCGCCGGTGACTAATAGGACGGCGGCGCCTTTGACGCGGTGGAACCTCGCTGTCATGGGAACTCCAACAGACGGTGGAATGAGGACGTTCGGAGGTCGCACGCATGTTCTCGGTGAGAAACTATTGCTGGCTTTGATCGCCGTCAACTGTTGCAGTGTTATTGACGCGGTGAGCGGGCCGTCCCTAGGCTCGACTGAGCAGGTCCGTTCGCAATGCGAACACGGCAGTCGGGAGTCGCGCGTTGGCACAACTCACGACCCTCGCCGACGCGGTCGCGGAACTCGTTCGCGATGGCGACACGGTCGCGTTGGAGGGGTTCACCCATCTGATCCCGTTCGCCGCCGGGCGGGAGATCATCCGCCAGGGCCGGCGCGACCTGACCCTGGTCAGGATGACGCCGGACATCATCTACGACCAGATGATCGGCGCCGGCTGCGCGAGCGGACTCGTCTTCTCGTGGGGCGGCAACCCCGGCGTCGGCTCGCTGCACCGCTTCCGCGACGCCGTCGTCAACGGTTGGCCGGCGCCGCTGCGGCTGGAGGAGCACAGCCACGCGGGCATGGCCAACCGGTACGCGGCCGGCGCGTCCGGTCTGCCGTTCGCCGTGCTCCGCGGCTACACCGGCACGGACCTGCCCGCGAACACGTCGAACGTCGCGACCGTGACCTGTCCGTTCACGGGCGAGATGTTGACCGCGGTCGCCGCTCTCAATCCCGACGTGACGGTGATCCACGCCCAGCGGGCCGACCGGCATGGCAACGTGCAGATGTGGGGCATCACCGGCGTCCAGAAGGAGGCAGTACTCGCGGCCCGGCGCAGCCTGGTGACGGTCGAGGAGATCGTGCCCGAGCTGGATCCCCGCCCCGGTGCCGTGGTGCTGCCCAGTTGGGTGGTGACCGCGGTGGCCGAGGCGCCGCGCGGTGCCCACCCGTCGTACGCCCAGGGCTACTACGACCGGGACAACGCCTACTACCAGGCGTGGGACGCCATCAGCCACGATCGAGACAAATTCACGGCCTGGTTGGACGAGCATGTCTACGGGGCGGTGCGATCGTGACCACCTGGTCGGCTGACGAGATGATGACTGTCGCCGCGGCCCGCGCACTGAGCGGTCGCGGCACATGCTTCGTCGGCATCGGGTTGCCGAGCCTGGCGGCGAATTTGGCCCGCCGCCTGCACAGTCCGGGGCTGTCGCTGGTGTACGAGTCCGGCGCCATCGGGGCGAAGCCGACAACGCCACCTCTGTCCATTGGGGACGGTGAGCTGGCCACGACCGCCGACGCCGTGGTGAGTTCCGCGGAGATCTTCAACTACTGGCTGCAGCCGGGCCGGATCGAAGTCGGCTTTCTCAGCGGCGCCCAGCTGGACAAGTTCGGCAACATCAACACGACCGTGATCGGCGATGACTATCGCCATCCCAAAGTACGGCTGCCGGGCGCCGGCGGCGCACCAGAGATCGCGGCGTCGTGTGGCGAGGTGTTCGTGATGCTTCGGCACAGCCGCCGTACCTTCGTCGAGCGCGTCGATTTCGTCACCTCCGTCGGGCACGGCGATGGTCCGGGCTGTCGCGAACGGCTGGGCCTGCGCGGCCGTGGGCCGGTCCTGGTCATTACGGATCTCGGCGTGCTCGAGCCCGATCAGGTGACGTGCGAGCTCACCCTCACCGCGGTCCACCATGGCATCGACGTCGACTCCGTGCTCGCGGCGACCGGCTGGGCGCTGCGGGTCGCCGATACGGTCAAGACCAATGACCCACCGACGAACGATGAGCTGACGATCCTGAGGGAGCTCACCGCGAACCAGGCCCGGGCGACACAGTCCAGAAAGGACGGTGGACCGTGACCGTAACGAACGGCGTTGCCGGCGACACGTACCGACGCGCCGTCGGCGTACACCCGCCGCTCGCGTACGACGCGTACGGGTCCTCGCGGTTGCGGGCACCGTCGAGGTCGCCGTTGGTGATACCACAGACCGTTACCGAGCTCACCGGCCCGGCCCTGGGCGCGCGCGACTTCGGCTCCCTCGACGCCGACCTCACCCGCCAGCACGCGGGTGAGCCAGTCGGCGAGCGGATCATCGTGCACGGCCGGGTCCTCGACGGTGACGGCCGGCCGGTACCGAACACGCTCGTCGAGGTCTGGCAGGCCAACTCGGCCGGACGGTACCGGCACGACCTCGATCGCCACCCGGCCCCTTTGGACCCGAACTTCTCCGGAGCCGGGCGTTGCCTCACCGACGCCGAGGGGCGCTACCGGTTCGTCACCGTTAAGCCCGGGGCGTACCCGTGGAAGAATCACCACAACGCCTGGCGGCCGGCGCACATCCACTTCTCGGTCTTCGGCCGGGCCTTCGTGCAGCGCCTGGTGACCCAGATGTACTTTCCCGGCGATCCGCTGTTCTACCAGGACCCCATCTTCAACTCGGTGCCCGACCCGCGAGTGCGAGAGCGGATGATCGCCCGGTTCGACCTCGACGCGACAGAACCGGAGTTCGCCTTGGGCTACCAGTGGGACATCGTCCTACGTGGACCCACCGCGAGTGTCTTCGAGTCCGAGGACGACCACGATGACTGAGAACCTGTTGACCCCCTCGCAGACGGTCGGGCCGTTCTTCGCCATCGGCCTGCCGTGGGCCGACGGACCACACGCCGTTCCCGAGGGCACAGCGGGCGCGGTGTGGCTGCGCGGGAGGGTCTTCGATGGTGCCGGTGAACCGGTCCCCGACGCCCTCATCGAGACCTGGCAGTCGAACGGGCCGGGGCGGCGGTTCGCCCGCGGCGCCACGCAGCCCGACGGCGGCTATGCGATCCGCTTCGTCAAGCCGGGCCCGGACGGAAACGAGGCACCGCACCTGGCGATGTCGGTCTTCGCCCGGGGGCTGCTCGACCGCGTGGTGACCCGCGTGTACTTCGACGACGAGGGGGACGCGAACGCGAGCGATCCGGTGCTGACTCTCATCGGGGACCCGGATCGCCGGGCTACCCTGATCGCTGTGACCGCAGACGACGGATACCGCCTCGACGTCCGGCTGCAAGGTGAGGGCGAGACGGTCTTCCTTGCGGTCTGACGCAGCGATGCAGGGTGGGTCCGCGCAACCGGCGGGCCTGTTCGATCACGTACTCGCCCGCGGCGGCGTACGGTCCACGGTGGACGACGAGGCCTGGCTGCACGCGATGCTGCGAGTTGAGTCGGCGCTGGCGGTCTCGCTGGCTCGGGCCGGCCTGATCCCGGCCACGGCCGCGGAGGCGATCGCGGCATTGTGCGAAACGTTACGGCCGGACGTGGCCGACCTCGCCGTGGCCGCGGCGGCCAGCGGTAATCCGGTGGTACCACTGGTCGAAGCGTTGCGGGCCGCGGCACCGCCGGAAATCGCCGCGTACATCCACAAGGGAACGACGAGCCAGGACATCCTCGACACGGCCGCGATGTTGCTGGCCCGCGACGCACTCGGCGTCCTGCTGGACGACCTGACCGGAGCCTACGAAGCGGCGGCGGACCTGGCCCGGCGGCACCGGGACACCGCGATGACCGGGCGGACGTTGCTGAAGCAGGCGATGCCGACAACGTTCGGGTTGAAGGCCGCGGGCTGGATGCTCGGGCTGGAGCTGGCGGCGGCCCGGGTGGTCGCGGCCCGGCTGGCCCTTCCGATCCAGTTCGGCGGGGCCGCCGGCACCCGGGCCGGACTCGACGGGCGCGGCTTCGATGTGGCTCGCGAACTCGCCGAGGAGCTCGGACTCGGCAATCCGACGCTGCCGTGGCACACGATCCGGATTCCGATCGCCGACCTCGCGATGGGCCTCGGCTGCGCCGCGGGAGTCATTGGCAAGGTGGCTCGCGACATCACATTGCTCTCGCAAGACGAAGTGGACGAGGTGGTGGAGGGTGAGCCGGGCGGCTCGTCGACGATGGCGCACAAGCGCAATCCGGTCGCGGCGGTCTCCGCACTCGCCGGCGCCGCTCAGGCACCCGGCCTGGTAGCGACGCTGCTCGCCGCGATGGTGCAGGAGCACGAACGGGCCGCCGGGGCCTGGCACGCCGAATGGCGGCCGCTGCGGGAACTGCTGGTGGCGACCGGCTCGGCCGCGTCATGGCTTCGGACATCGCTCGGCGGGCTCGTCGTCGCGCCGGACGCGATGGCGGCCAACGTGGCCGGGCTGCAGCGCAGACTCGGTACGGCCGTCACCACAGTGGACGTTGGTGAGGCACCGCAACTCGTTGACCGTGCCTTGCGCCATCGGGAGGGAAACGAATGACCGCTGCGCCGCTGCACTACACAGTGGACGGTCCCGGCGATGCGCCGGTTCTCGTTCTGGGCTCGTCGCTCGGCACGACCGGGGCGCTCTGGGACCCGCAGCTCCCGCTGCTGACGGAGAAGCTCCGGGTGGTTCGCTACGACCACCGGGGGCACGGGCTGTCCCCCGCGCCGGCCGGGCCGTACCAGATCGACGATCTGGGTGGCGACGTGCTGTCCATGATGGACGGTCTTGGGGTCGATCGGTTCCATATCGCCGGCCTGTCATTGGGCGGCATGGTGGCGATGTGGGTGGCCTCGCACGCGCCGGAGCGAGTGGAGCGGATGACGCTGGTCTGTACCTCGGCCAAGCTCGGCCCGCCCGAGATGTGGCAGGCCAGGGCGAACGCGGTCCGGGCCGACGGCATGGGGGCGATCGCCGACACGGTGCTAGGGCGGTGGTTCACGGCCGAGTTCGCGACCCGCCAACCGGAGACCGTCGCCGATCTGCGGGCGATACTCCTGAGCACTCCGGTCGAAGGCTACGCCAGCTGCTGTGCCGCGATCGAGACGATGGATCTCGAGCCTGATCTGAAGCGGGTGGCGGCCCCGACACTTGTCATCGCCGGGCTCGCCGACGAGTCGACACCGCCGCCGCACGCGCAGCGGATCACCGAGTTGATCCCTGGCTCCCGATTGGCGTTGGTCGCCGGGGCGGCCCATCTCGCCAATGTCGCCCGACCGGACCTGGTGGGACAGCTCATGATCGAACATCTGACCGAGGATGCGGCATGAGCGAGGAAAGTCGAGGAATGGCTGTGCGGCGGGCCGTGCTCGGCGACGCGCACGTGGACCGAGCTCGTGACAGTGCCTCGGAGTTTTCAGGTCCGTGGCAGGACCACATCACCGCGACAGCGTGGGGCCGCGTGTGGGCGCGCGAGGGGCTGGACCGCCGTACCCGCAGCATGCTGACCGTCGCCCTGCTAACGGCCCTGCACCACGAGTCCGAACTGGCGCTGCACATCCGGGCCGCGGTCCGCAACGGGGTCACCGCCAGTGAACTGCGGGAGGTACTGCTGCATACGTCGGTCTACGCCGGGGTGCCGGCGACCAACTCCGCGTTCGCGATCGCGCAGCAGGTGCTCGCCGAACTCGGCGTACCCGAGGCGATCCGCCCCTACGACGCCGGGCAGGAGGTTCCGTGACGGAGGTCAAAGTGGACCGCGACGCCGACTTCGTGCAGTCGCTCGAGCGCGGCCTGGCGGTGATCTGCGCCTTCGACAAGGACCACGCGGACCTGACCCTGAGCGAGGTGGCCGCCGCGACGGGTGTCACGCGGGCGACCGCTCGCCGATTCCTGCTCACGCTGGCGCGGCTGGGGTATGTGCGAACCGACGGCCGGTTCTTCTCCCTCACACCCCGCGTGCTTGAGCTGGGCTACGCATACCTGTCCAGCCTGTCGCTGCCGGAGGTGGCCGAGCCGCACATGGAGGCGTTGGTCGCCGAAGTCAACGAGTCTTCGTCGGTTTCCGTGCTCGACGGGCTCGACGTGGTGTACGTGGCGCGGGTACCCGTGTCGCGCATCATGACCGTCGCGATCAGTGTGGGCACCCGGTTCCCGGCCTATGCCACGTCGATGGGACGTGTGCTCCTGGCCGGCATGACCGAGTCCGAGCTCGACGAGTATCTGTCCAAGGTGGACATGCAGAGACTCACACCGAAGACTCTGACCACGCCGGGCGCGTTGCGGTCCGAGCTGGCGAAGGTACGGGCACAGGGCTTCGCGATGGTGGACCAGGAGTTGGAGGAAGGTCTGCGCTCCGCCGCGGCACCGATCCGCGACCGTACCGGCAAAGTGATCGCCTCGCTGAACATCTCGGCCCACGCCAGCCGCACGTCGCTGGAGGCGATGCGCCGCACGCTGGTGCCACCGTTGCTTGCGGCGGCCGCTCGGATCTCCGCCGACCTCCCCGCCGACTCTCGCGGTGCCCGTACCTACCTCAAATAAGCGCGTGAGAGCGTGAGGCGCCGGTTCTGTCCGTGATCATGGGTGGTGTGGGCGCTCGCGGCCGGTCCGGCGTGATCGGGGTCTTCGGGTCTACGTGATCCGAGTCGACGTCTGTCTGTTTTGGACGGTTATCGGGTGTGCTTTCGTGGTGTGGGCATGCAGGCTGCGCCGCCGCAGGTCTGTGGCGGTGGATTCGGCTGTGCGGCGAGGGTGCGGGTCATTCGAAGCGGAGTCGTTCGATGGTGGTCCAGGCGCTGAAGAGTCGGTCGAGGCCGGGGGTGTAGCCGATGATGCGCACGGTGATGCCGCGGGCGCGCGCAGGATACATGGCGGGGATGAGGATGACACTGTGGAAGAAACGCTCGGAACTCCATGCGGATGTAGGCGCGGCGGTCGTCCTTGCGGTGCATCATCATGGCGAACCACGACTTGAGGTTCCAGGCCAGGCGGCGATGACCATATAGGCCCAGTTGCTGACCAGGTCGTAGAGCGGCACACGCAGGGCGCCAATGCCTGACTTGAGGTCGCCGATGACGTTCTCCTGGTCGCAGCGCTGGTTGGCCAGGGCGACGATCTCTTCGGCGGTCAGGTCGGTGTGGGTGGTGATGTAGAAGAAGTAGCGCACCTCGTCGAGCAGTGCCTCCTCGCCCTTGCTGCGGCTGATGTTCTTGCGCTGCGCCACCACCTTGTAGGACCGCCTGCACTTGCCGGGCTTGTAGTCGAACTCGGCCACGTCCTCGAAGTTGAGCTCCAGGTTCAGGTAGCCCTTCTCCTTGACGATGCGCTCCTTGACATTCTCGCGGCGGATCCGGGTCTGGCCAGTCTTGTTCTGGTACGGCGCCTTGCGCTGCAGCCGGCGCCAGCACGACTCGTCCAAACCGTCGGCGATACGGGTCAGGGCGGCGTTGGCGTCCATGCCGAAGACGAAGTCGACCCGCTGCGCCCACCGGTCGAAGTTGGCGGTCAGGGAGAAGTCGGTGTCCCCCCGCAGACACACCCGTGGCGCGTACGGAGACACCAGGTCGATGGCCTTGTCAATCCACCCGGCGGCGTCCTGATGGCTGGGGGCGTTGCCCGGCCGGTTGACCAGATAGAGCTCTTCCTTGGTGTTGGCCAGCGTGATCAGCAGCGGGCAGTAGCCCCAGATTCCCTTGTAGGACAGACCTATCCCGGCCTTGCGCTTGCCATCGGTGGGCACGATCGTGCCATCGATGTCGACGTAGGCCACCGGACCGAGCAAGTCGCGACCACGGGTGCGCCACAGCTGAGTTCGCACCGCGTTGATCCGGTCCATCAACTCGACCACGTGCTCCTCTTCAAAGCGGCGGCAGAAGTCGCCCGTCGTGGTTGGATCCGGGATCAGGTCCGCGCCCAACGCATTCATGTACGCCGTGTCGTGGCGCAACCGCTCGATATCCTCCAACCGGGTGCCGCCACACAGCACGTTGTAGGCCAGGTTCAGTACGTGGTCGGACTCGTGATAAGGCAGGTGCACCTTCAACAACGGCCGGCCATTGTTGATCTGCTCAGGCAGGCCCAGCCTGGTCACCATCCGGTGCACCGCGGCGATCCCACCGAACGACATCGCGTCGATGTTGCCACCGACCTCATAGGTGATCCTGCCCGAGGTCAGCATCGGCACCGGACGGGGTCCCCAGTGCCCCGCCCGAGCGTGACGTGCCGCCACCCTGCGCCTTCGGCGAGCCGCGTTCCGCCGGCTCTGGTCTACCTGTATCTTCTGCACCACAAAGGCTTTCTCTTGCAGGACGCGTAGCGAGCGCTAACCCAGCAAGATAAGGCCTTTGGCTATTTCTCAGGCGCATCTGCCCAAACGACACGCTTACTCAAGGCCTAACGGGGCTTCGCCCTAGCCCGACGAGGCGTGTGCTGCGTGGCTGGTGTGGGCGTCGTAGGCTCCGGCCGCGGGTTACACGGACAGCAGGGCTGTCCGTCAATGATCCGCTCATGATTTAAGGAGATGAGTGGGGAGCCTAAGTCGCACTATCACGTATGACGAGGACGAACGTGGGATCACCTAAGGGGCGCGAGCCCTATGGTGACGCAGGCCCCGTAGTAGTCGTGGGAGTAACGCCCCTCCAGGGAGGACGGGAAAGCCGTCTACAGGGCCAAGGGGGCCAGGTGATCGGATATTAAAACAACCGGGAGGTTTGCGAAATGCAGAACGCCGCAACGGTGCTGGGTGTCCTCCGTGAACGCGGTAGGCGTGGCCTGCCGTGCAACGAACTGTATCGACAACTGTTCAACCCGCACCTGTATCTGGCAGCCTACGGGCGTCTGTACTCCAACCAGGGGGCCATGACACCCGGAGTCGATGGGGAAACCGTGGACGGCATGTCACAGGCCAAGATCGGACGCATCATCGATGCGGTGCGCCACGAGCGCTACCGATTCCGGCCCGTGAAACGGGTCTACATCCCGAAGAAGAACGGCAAGCTCAGGCCGCTCGGCCTGCCGTCATGGTCGGACAAACTCGTCGGCGAAGTGCTACGTCTCCTGCTGGAGGCGTACTACGAGCCACAGTTCTCCGACCGGTCCCACGGTTTCCGCCCCGGACGAGGCTGTCACACCGCGCTCAATGAGGTGGCGACAGCCTGGACCGGGACCACCTGGTTCATTGAATCGGACATCGCCCAGTGTTTCGACCGGCTCGATCATTCGGTCATGCTAGGAATACTCGGCGAAAAGATACACGACAACCGGTTCCTGCGGCTGCTGCGAAACATGCTACAAGCCGGATACCTTGAGGATTGGGTGTGGAATGCCACGCTCAGCGGCGCTCCACAAGGTGGAGTCGCATCACCAATCTTGTCCAATATCTATTTGGACCGGTTGGACACGTTCGTCGAGACAGTGCTCATTCCGCAACACACCCGAGGAGAACACAGAAAACCGAATCCAACCTATATGGAGGTGAGAAACGCGCTCAAGCGTGCCCGCCGCCACGGCGACCGCGCCGCGGTGCGACAGTTGCGCAAGCAACAGCGGAGTCTGCCGAGCGGGGATCCCCAGGACCCGGACTACCTTTTTTCGCTACGCCAGGTACGCAGATGATCAACTCCTCGGGTTCACCGGGCCGAGGGCCGAAGCCGAACAGATCAAAACGCGCCTGACGGCATTCCTCCAGAACAACCTCAAACTGGAGCTGTCGCAGGAGAAAACGCTGATCACGCACGCCAGAACAGGCGCAGCGAAGTTCCTCGGCTACGAGATCACCGTCCAGCACGCCGACCACCGCAGGACTATCAACGGTGCCGTCGGACTCCGCGTGCCCACCGACGTGATCAAAGCCAAGTGTGCCCCGTACCGCAAACTCGGGAAACCCGAGGCACGGACCCACCTGGTCAACGAAGACGACCACACCATCGTCGCGACCTACGGGTCCGAGTACCGGGGCCTGGTCAACTACTACCTGCTGGCCGGTGATGTCTGGAGGCTGAACCGGGTGCATTCGGTCATGGAGACCTCACTGCTGAAGACACTCGCCTGCAAGTAACACTCGTCGGTGTCGAAGATGGCGGCCCGCTACAAGACCACCATCGAAACGCCGCACCGGCCACGCACGTGCTTGCGGGCGAGCGTCGAACGCACCGGCCGGAAACCGTTGACCGCCATCTTCGGTGGCATCCCCCTGAAACGGCAGCGCAAAGCGGTCCTCATCGACCGTCGACCGTCCGCGGACATCGTCATCCGCCGTACCGAGCTGATCCAACGGCTCCAGGCAGGACGATGCGAGATGTGCCAGCACACCGGCGAGGTGGTCGTCTACCACGTCGGCAAGCTCGCCCACCTCGGCAGGCCAGGGCAGCCACAGCCGCCATGGCGCAACTCATGGCGCAAAGGCGACGAAAGACCCTCGTGGTCTGCGCCGCCTGCCACGACACCATCCATGACCGGCAACCAACCGCGAACTCAACACGGAGTAATCACTGGAGAGCTGGATGATCGGAAACGATCATGTCCGGTTCGGAGGGGGTCGTCGGGAAAAGGGCCAACCCACGGTTGGCACCTCGCCCGACGGCCTACCTCACGTCGACTGCGCCACCACGGACTCGTCCAACGCATCGAAGGAAGTCACCGCTATACCGTCACCGAGAACGGCCTGCACTTGGCCCTGTTCCTCACCCGAGCACACAACCGTCTACTTCGCTCCGGCCTCAGCGACATCCTCGACCACGCCGCCATGCCCACACCCATCCAACGCCACCTCCATCGACTCACCACCGCACTGGACGACTACGCCCGAGAACAGAAACTTGCCGCATAAACCTGACTCAGCAAGACAAGTCGAAAACCCCAAGACCTCTAGCACCAATCCCAATGGCGACGATGGGCGCTCACCGACCAGTCCGAGATGGCGTCGAGCGCCGGCTCCTCGGGAAGAGGCGTCTGGCCGGACGTCAGGGTGGACTCGACGTCGGCCTGGACCGCATCGATCTCCGTAAGCACGTCGGCGAGCGCGGTCACCTCGCCGCGTTTGACCCGGAGCACCCGCTCCCGCTCGGCATGTGGCATAGGCAACGTGAGCCGGCCGTCGCGGGCGATCTCAAGTCCCTGGTACGCCAGACGCAACGCGTGTGAGGCGTACTTCACGTCATAGCCATAGCGGGCGACGAGTTCGGGGCGGTTCGGCGCTCCGCCGGCCCCGAGCAGCCGCTCCCGCTGCCCGTTCATGTAACCGAGAAATCGGTGGATCGCGCGCTGCGACAGCACGGACGGGCCGAGGGCGCGCAACTCCTCCCCCATCGGCGTAAGCAACAGCACGGCGTCGGCCGGCGCGAACAGTGGTAGCAGTGCGGTCGGATTGCCCTTGACGGCGAGGCGAAGGTACTTGCGCAGCGAGTAGAGGATCAGGTCGGTGTCACCCGGGCCGGACCGCGTGCCCTCCGGCTGGGTGCGGAAGATGTAGTGGTCGGATGGCTTCAGCAGTCCCACAACGTGCCCGGGCGGCTCAATGAAGACACCCATCTCGTCGTGGTCGTCCGTGCCCTCGATTGCGATGCCATGCACGCCCGAGCCCACGACCGTGCGCAGGATCTCGCCGGCGCGGGCCATGCTCCCGTCGCCGTACTCCGTATGGTCTCGCTGTCCGGACACGCCGCAGATCATGTCACGGTGGGCATCGTCGCTCACGCCGGTTATCGAGCTGGCGGATGTGGCCAGCAAAGCTCGAAGCGCTCCAGGACCACCGGCAGTTCGTCATCGAACGGCACACCGAGGCTCTCGCACTGGCGCCGGAAGAACCGCTCGTGCGCCGTGTGCCACCAGGCCAGGCTGCGATCGCCCTCGCCCTCGTACCACGCGAACTGGTCGTCGACCTGGTCAAACGGCCTGACCTCGACGTTGGTCGTCCTGATGACACAGACCGGCGCGCCCAGTCCACTGAGGACGATCGAGTACTCACCCGGCCGAGGCACCTGCTCGCCATCGCGCTCGTACTCCAGGAGGAGACCAGCCGTGGCGCGCTTCGGACCGTGAAGCACGAGGTCGGCAAGCTCGTCGGCCATCTCCGGCGAGTCACCGAACGCGAAGGTGCCGGCCAACTCGGCGCCGGGTTCGATGGTCGAGCGGAACTCGCCCCACATCGCGGCCACAGCCTCATCCATAAGACCGCAGGCTACGCGAAATCGACGCCGTCACGGTCTGGCAGAGTTGGCTCGTGACATCCCGGCTGGGCGCGACCGACGTGCACTATCCGGTCACGGGCGGGGCCTTGGCGGCGCTCGTCGTCGCCGACGACCGCCGCTTCGCGCACGTCATCGAGGAGTACGTGGACTGGCTCGACGACGCCGCTCGTTACCGGCCCGGCAGTTTCGCGGCGCGGGAACTGCCGGCGATCGGGGGCTGTGCTCGGCAAGGCGGATGCGCTCGATCTCGTTGTGGTTGACGGCTACGTGGACCTCGACCCGAACGGTCGGCCCGGATTGGGGGCACGTCTTCACGACCAGATCGGCATTCCCGTCATCGGCGTGGCCAAGACCGCCTTCCGCTCGGCCAGTCACGCCATCTCGGTTCGCCGCGGCGACACCAGCCCGCTGTACGTCACCGCCGCCGGCATCGCCGTCGAAGACGCGGTCGACCTCGCTACTCGAATGGCCGGTCCGCACCGCATTCCCGACGCGCTGCGACGGGTCGATGCCCTCGCCCGAGGACACGGGCGGCCCATTGCGAGCGGGAGCGGCGAGCGGGCGTAAGCGGTGCGCTTCGCCCACAACGGGACGGCGGCTACGGTACGACCCGCTCCCGGGCGTGGGTGAGGAAGGTATGCTCGGTCCGGTTCTCGACCAACGCGATGGCGGCGTCATACGCGGTCGCCGCCTCGTCCAACCGCCCGAGTCGGCGCAGGAGGTCGGCCCGGATCGCGTGGTAAAGGTAGAAGCCGCCGAGGTCGATCCCATCAATCAGGTCGAGCGCCACACCCGGACCGTCCACTTCGGCCACTGCCACCGCCCGGTTCAGCGCGACGATCGGCGTCGGTGCGTATCGGAGTAACTGGTCGTACAGCTGCAGGATCTGGCCCCAGTCGGTCTGGGCGGCGACCGCCGCGTCGCTGTGCACCGCGTTGATGGCCGCCTGGATCTGGTACGGGCCGGGCTGGTCTCGGCGCAGGCTGGCACGCACCAGCGCCTGGCCCTCCGCGATAAACTCTTGGTCCCAGCGCGCCCGGTCCTGGTCGGACAGCAGGACGAGATCACCGTCCACAGTGGTACGACTTGGGCGGCGCGACTCGACGAGGAGCATCAGCGCGAGCAGTCCATGGACCTCCGGCTCGTCCGGCATGAGTTCGTACAGCAGCCGACCGAGCCGGATCGCCTCGGCGCACAGATCCTCCCGAACGAGCTGTTCACCGGAGCTCGCCGTGTATCCCTCGTTGAAGATGAGGTACACGACGGCGAGAACAGACCGCAGCCGATCGGGGAGTTCAGCCGAGCTCGGCACGCGGTAAGGAATGCCGGCGTCGCGAATCTTTGCCTTGGCCCGGACCAGCCGCTGGGCCATCGTCGGCTCCGGCACCACAAAGCCACGGGCGATCTCCGCCGTGGTGAGCCCGCCCAGGAGCCGCAGCGTCAGGGCAACCTGCGCCGCGGGGGCTAGCGCGGGGTGGCAGCACGTGAAGATGAGGCGCAGCCGGTCATCCTGCACCGGTCCCTCCTCAGTGGACTCCTGCGCGGAGGAGACGAGCAGCAGCTGGGCCTGCGCGTGCCGATCCGCGCGGGTGGCTTCGCGACGGAGCCGGTCGATGGCCCGGTTGCGGGCGGTCGTGATGATCCAGCCCGCCGGACTGGGCGGCATGCCGTCGGAAGGCCACCGTTGCACGGCGGTCGTGAAGGCGTCCTGCACGGCCTCCTCGGCGGTGTGGATGTCGCCGAGGAGCCGGACGAGTACGGCGACCGCGCGCCCGTACTCGTCGCGGAACACGCGGTCGATGTCGGCCGACGTGACGGCGGGCATCATGTGGGAATGTCGTCCCGGAGTGGTCGGACCTCGATCGGCAGCCCGATGATCTCAGCCATCCGACGGCCCCAACCCAATGCCGCGTCGAGATCGGGCGCCCGGACGATGGTGAACCCGCCCAAATGTTCCTTGCCTTCGGCATAGGGTCCGTCCGTCATCAGGATGTCGCCGTCGTGCGCCCGCAGAACGGTCGACGCGCCCGGCCGGTGCAGGCCGGCCGCGAAGACCCATGCACCGGCGGCCCTCATCTCCGCGGTCAGCGCGGCGAGTTCGCGCATGACCGGTGCGAGCACCTCCGGCGGCGGGGGTTCCTCGTCAGGCTGGATGATGCCGAGCAGGTACTGCTTCATCGGAGCTCCTTCACGTGGGCGTGCCCCGGCCAACCGGCGCCGGGTGCGGGCGCGGAGACGGCCAGCACTTGGCCCGTACGGTCGGAGAAATCAATGTTCTCCATGCCCCGCCACACGGCGGCGAGGATGAACAGGGTTGTGCCGTCCGTCCCGCCGAGCATGCAGGCGAAGCACCCACGGTCCACTGTGACCGTACTGAGAATCTCTCCGCCTTCGCGGACCCGCACGCAATGGCTGTTCGGAACGTCGGCATACCAGACCGCGCCATCGGCGTCGATGCAGATCCCGTCCGGGTAGTCGCCGCCGAGGTCGGCCCACACCCGGCGGTTCGACAGCTCACCGTCGTTGGCGATGTCGAACGCGGTCAGCCGGTTGCCGTACGACTCGGCCACGATCAGGGTGGCGTTGTCCGGCGTGATCGCCATCCCGTTGCCGAACTCGATGCCGTCGGCCACCTGCCGCACCGAGCCATCCGGCGTCACCAGAGCGATCATTCCAGGCGGACCGAAATCGCCGCCGTTGACGTAGGCGTTGCCGCGGCCGTCCACCACGATCTCATTACAGACCGGCGCCAGCCCGGTCAGATCCGCGTGGGTGACCAACGTGCCGTCGGGCTCTTGCCGCAGCGCGACCGACTCCCGGCCCGAGACGATCAGAAGCCGACCATCGGGTAGCCAGTCGAAGCAGTACGGAATGACGGTGGGAACGTGCGCGACGACCTCACCGGTGCCGTCGGCATCGACCGCGATAATGTCCCCGGTCCCCCAGTTGGCCAACCACAGACGACCGTCGTGCCAGCGGGGCGACTCGCCGATCGCGAGTCCACTAAGGAGAGTCGTCGGCTCAGTCATTGTGCACCGCCTCGTACGTCGCAATCACGACGCCGGTCGTCGTGATGACGGACTTCGCCAGGCGCAGCCTTGACATCTGGCCGCTGTCCGGGAAAAGGCGCCGGCCCGATCCCAGCACAACCGGGTGGATCAGGACCTGGTAGGCGTCGACGAGGTCGGCTCGCATCAGCGACTGGACCAGGTTTCCGCTGCCGAGTACCACCAGATCGTTGCCGGGCTTGGCCTTCAGCTCAGCCACGGAGTCCGCGGCATCTCCCGAGAGCAGCGTCGAGTTCATCCACGGCAATGGCTCCGCGAGCGTTCGCGACGCGACGTACTTCTGGGTGTTGTTGAGCACGTCGGTGAACGGATTCGGCTCCGTCTGCTTGGGCCAATAACCGTAGAACTGTTCGTACGTCCACCGCCCGAAGAGCAGCTCCACCGTGCCCATGTCGCCGCCGAGCTCGGCGCCCATGATCTCATCGTTGTCCGGCTGCGCCCAGCCGCCATGGACGAACCCACCGCGCCGGTCCCCGTCGAGCCCGTCGGGCGACTGCATCACGCCATCCAGGCTGAGGTGCTCCACCGCCACGATCCTGCGCATGTTCGGCTCCCTTCGTGTTCGGCCGTACTCCGGCCTTTACCCCGATACGAAGGCGTTACCGGCGGATCGACATCCGGCGCAGGAAAATCTCGGAAGCCGGCTACGCCTTGCTGGCCAGCAACCGCTCGACGGCCGCGGCGAAGCGATCGGCGGCACCGGGGGCCGTAGCGAGGAACAGAGACGGCTCAGTGAGCTCCAGCTCCACAAGCACCGGGTCGCCGGTCGGGCCCGGGATCATGTCGATTCGCGCGTAGAGCAGGCGATCGGAGCCACCGGGTACGATGGCCAGTGCACCCTCGGCCACCTGTAGCTCGGCCGGCGTGGGCACCCGGACCGTGATCGCCTCATCCTTGTACAGCCCGACGTCGCCGAGATCGGGCCCGTCGAGCATCGGTCCCTTGCGGATTGAGTGCGAGTAGCCGCCGCCGATGTATTGCACCGCCGTCTCGCCGTCGGAATCGACGGAGGCAAGGTACGGCTGAACCATCACCAGCCGTCCGGCCGCCTGCAGCCGCGTTACATGGGCCTCCGCCAACGCCCGATGCGACGCGTCGGCGGCGTCGTATCGGCCCGTGTCCTTGCTGCCCGCACCGACAGCTGGCTTGATCACCCACTCGCCCTCGCCCGGCATCGACCAGGTGTCACCCGGTTCGACCCAGTCGGTGTGCACGACCGGCACGCCGGCCGCCGCCAACTCGCCCAGGTACCGCTTGTCGGTATTCCAGGCCACCACATCGGCCGGGTTCGCCAGGTTCGGCACGGTCGCCGCCCAGGCGATGAACTGGTCCCGGCGCGATGGGTAGTCCCAGGTGGATCGCAGAACCACCAGATCAAAGGCCGCCCAGTCGACCGCCGGGTCATCCCACACCGCCGCCATGACGGCGACACCCTGTCCGACCAACGGGTCAAGCAGCAACCGGTCGTCCGGATCCAGATCCGGCACCTGGGCGCAGGTCGCCAGCGCCACGGCGGGAGCGTCGATCATGTGGAAAGCGTAGGGCGGGCACGAAAAACCACCTCCCGTAAGGGAGGAGGAGTGTGATTCGGGCCTAAAACAGCGCGGTGGAAAGCTACCGGCTGAGAACGCGACGCCCCATCGAGCGCCACAGGTCGTTGCTGGGGCGCATCTGCTCGGTGAGCTCACGCTCCCATTCGTTGTCGACGTTCACGCCGGCCTTCGCGCAGGCCGCCCGGGCCTCATCGGTCGACGGAGCGAAGTGGTCGTCGCCCGGGGCACCATCCCCGCCCACGAGCACGATCCGGGCGCCCTTGCGCCCGACGTACTCGATCACCGCGATCGCGCCACCGTGCCCGGCTGCGAATGACCGCAGCCCCGAGACAAGCGCCGCCGGGGTGTTGACCGGCGACTGCGACCCGAACGACTCAGAGGCGAACGCGTTGAGGGCACCGAGCGACGTATAGGAACCATCTGCCATGCCGGCCAGCCTATGCAGACACCCGCGGAACAGACGTGAACCCGACAGTGGGCGTGACCGTCGTTACCAAAACACACGATGGAATGCGGGCAAACCAGACCAGTTAGTCGCCCATGTCGACATGACACCGGCTAATCGGGCGTTTCCCGGCACGTCATTGGCCGATCAGCACGCTGACCGCGACCGCGACGAACACGATCGTCAGATAGGTCGTGGACCAGTGGAACAGCCGCATCGGGCGGGCTGGCACGCCACCGCGGATGCGGCCGTACATCCGGTGGGCCTCCAGCACGAAGAGGCCGCCAGCGACGACGGCGACCACCGCGTAGGTCCAGCCGAGGCCGAACGGGACGATCGCGAGCGAGGTGAGCACCGTCAGCCACGCGAAAATCACGGTCTCGAGACCGACCCGACGCAGCGTCGACACGACCGGCAGCATGGGAATTCCGGCCCGCGCGTAGTCGTCCTTGAACGTGATCGCGAGCGCGTAGAAGTGGGGCATCTGCCAGAAGAAAACCACGCCGAAGAGCACCACCGCGGGCCACGCCAGCGAGCCCGTGACCGCCGCCCAACCGATCAGCACCGGCATCGCGCCGCAGACGCCGCCCCAGAAGGTGTTCTGCGGCGTCGTGCGCTTGAGCCACATCGTGTAGACAACGTCGTAGTACACGATCGCCGCTGCCGTCAGGGCGGTCGCCAACCAGTTCGTCAACAGTCCCATGATCGTCACGGACGCCGCCGCGAGAACGAGACCGAACAAGAGCGCCGACCGCGGTGCGACGGCATGCGCCGGAAGCGGGCGCCGGGACGTGCGCCGCATGACCTCGTCGATGTCGCGGTCGATGTAGCAGTTGAGCGCGTTAGCCGCCCCCGCCGCGAGCGAGCCACCGAGGAGGACCACCGCGACCAGACCCAGCCGCGGAACCCCACCGGCCGCGAAAACCATCGCCGGCACCGTCGTGACCAGAAGGAGTTCCACGATGCGGGGCTTCGTCAGCGACAGGTACGCCTTGAGCTTCGCGGCGATGGGGACGCTACCTGTGGTGCTTGCGACTGCGGGGCTCGCTAGCGCTCGCTCCTCGCGCTGCGCGGTGCGAACCCCGGGCGCCTCGTCAACCACGGGCAGGGTGACGACGGAGCCGGCCGGATGATCATTCACCGGCACATCCGCGACACTCACGATGGCGGTCACCTTCCGGCTTCGATGGCAGATGCGCCCGACCCGGCACACCCCGATCCGCGCGTCGCACGATCATGGCCGCGCACGACGCAGACAGAGTACGCCCAGCACAAGGGGCTTTGTGTTCGAGGGCGAACGCGGGAGATACCGATCACCGCGGCGTGGTCGAGCCCGACGGCGCCGGACGCAGATGCTCGGCCAGGAAGGCCTCGATCGCGGAGCGCACCTGCGACGCCTCGGGGGTGTCGGCCGCCACCAACTGCACCCCATGCTGGGGTGCGTTCACCGTCAGTAGCCCACGCAACTCCGGCGGCGTCGCTTGATTGAGCGTGTTGGCGTACACGGCGTAGTCGCCATCGCCATCCCCCGCGACGTAGAGCGCCGGCGACTTCAGCGACGGCGCCGCCCGCTCGGCGTTGACCCCGTCGAACTGCAACGGCGGCGACAGGGCGATCACACCCTCCAGCGGCGGGGTGGTGATCGCGGCGCCGGCCAGCACGCTCATGGTGGCACCCATGGATGCCCCGATAACCACTACCCGCGGGGTGCCGCGGTCGCGCAGGTACGACACGACCGTACGGATGTCGTCGAGGTAGGTCTTCTGCTGCGTCGGCGACGACGCGCCGAAGCCGGCGAAGTCGAAGGCCACGACCCGGTATCCCTTACTCCTGAGCACCTTTGCGTACGGCAACCACTGGCACATGCTCGCGTCACTCTGGTGCGCCAACACCACACCCATGGGACCGGAGCCCATGTCGACGGCGGCGATGCTGAGCCCCGCCGTGTTCACCAGCCGCAGTGTCAGGCCCTCCGTCGCAAGATCCCGGCAGCCGTTGCCTACCGGCGGCAGAGTCACGCCCGGGCCGGCGCTCGAGACCGGCGTCGCGCTCGGGTTCGGAGTCGGCGGTGCGCCCTCTCCGCAACCGGCGCCGACGACGACAACCAGCGCGCTCACTGCGACGAGCAGCGTCCTGGTCAGGCGCGACATACGAACTCCGGCGAAGCAGAGGGTCGGGAGAGATACCCGGGAAGACTATCCGGTACGACTGACGGCCCGAAGGTGTCCCGCACCACGCCCCGAGACACCAGCCATCCGTGGGATTTGAGATGCACGAGGTGGGTAGGGTCCAGGGTGACGGCTGACACCTGGCCCGGCACCGCGCTGCGCCGCTACGCCCGCGCCCGCGGCCCGCTGGGCAAGCTTGGGCGAGGAGTAGCACGCGGTGAGCACTCTCGATTGGTCCGACCTGGACCGCCGCGCGGTCGACACCGTGCGGGCACTGGCGATGGACGCGGTGGAGCAGGCCGGCAACGGCCATCCCGGCACCGCCATGAGCCTCGCGCCGGCGGCGTACCTGCTCTTCCAACGCGTCCTACGACACGACCCGAGCGACCCGCACTGGCCCGGCCGGGACCGCTTCGTGCTCTCATGTGGACACTCGAGCCTCACCCTCTACATCCAGCTCTACCTGTCCGGCTACGGGCTTCAGCTCGACGACCTTCGGCAGTACCGGCAATGGGGCTCCATCACCCCGGGCCACCCCGAGTACGGCCACACCCCCGGCGTCGAGACGACCACCGGCCCGCTGGGCCAGGGAATTGGCAACGCGGTCGGGATGGCCATGGCCGCCCGGCGGGAGCGCGGCCTGTTCGACCCGGACACCGACCAGAGCCCGTTTGACCACCATGTGTACGCGTTCGTCTCCGACGGCGACATCGAGGAGGGCGTCTCGCACGAGGTGTGCTCGCTCGCCGGTCACCAGAAACTCGGCAACCTCATCGCCATCTGGGACGACAACCAAATCTCCATTGAGGACGACACCACCATCGCGAAGTCCGAGAACGTCGCGGCCAGGTACGAGGCGTACGGCTGGCACGTCCAGCGGGTCGACTGGCACAGAGCCGCGTTCGAGCCACACTCGCGCACAGACTCGCTTCGCTCGCCCGATGCGCTCGCGGGCCGGGACGACGGGTACCGCGAGGACGTCCCAGCGCTCTACGACGCGATCCTGGCCGCCAAGGCCGAGACCAACCGGCCGTCATTCATCGCGCTGCGCACCATCATCGGCTGGCCCGCGCCGAACAAGCAGAACACCGGAAAGATCCACGGGTCGGCGATGGGCGCGGAGGAGGTCGCGGCAACGAAGCGGATACTCGGCCTGGACCCGGACAAGACATTCCTCGTGGCTGACGACGTACTCGCCCACGCCCGCGACGTCGTCGCGCGCGGCCGGGCGCTGCACGCCGTCTGGCAGGAGGAGTTCGAACGTTGGGCGACGGCGAACCCCGGACGGTACGAGCTCTTCAGTCGACTCTCCACCCGGACCCTCCCCGAAGGCTGGACGAAGGCCCTGCCCGTGTTCCCAGCCGCTCCCAAGGGAATCGCGACCCGGAAGGCGTCCGGCGACGTGCTCAACGCGCTCGGCCCGGTGCTGCCCGAGCTCTGGGGCGGGTCGGCCGACCTGGCCGAGAGCACCAACACCACGATCGAGGCCGATCCGTCCTTTGTCCCGCCCCAGTACTCGACCAAGGTGTTTCCGGGCGACTGGTACGGCCGGACGCTCCACTTTGGAATCCGCGAGCACGGCATGGGCACCATCCTCAACGGCATCGTGCTCCACGGCGGCACCCGCCCGTACGGTGCGACGTTCCTGGTCTTCAGCGACTACATGCGTCCGGCCGTCCGGCTCGCCGCGATCATGAAGCTGCCCGTGATCTACGTGTGGACCCACGACTCAGTGGGCCTGGGCGAGGATGGCCCCACCCACCAGCCGATCGAGCAGATCTCGGCGCTGCGGGCCATTCCGGGGCTCGACGTGGTGCGCCCCGCGGATGCGAACGAGACCGCCTGGGCGTGGCGGCTCGCCCTGGAGCACATCGACCGCCCGACCGCGCTCTGCTTGACCCGGCAGAACGTGCCCACCTTCGATCGGTCCGTGGTCGCCGACGCGGCCGGAACCGCCCGTGGCGGATACGTCCTGGCCGACGCGAGCGACGGGCAGCCCCAGGTGATCCTCGTCGGCACAGGATCGGAGGTGCAGCTCTGCCTGGGCGCGCGCGAACGGCTGGAGGCCGACGGCGTTCCCACACGGGTGGTCTCGATGCCGTGTCAGGAGTGGTTCATGGCCCAGGATTCGGCGTACCGCGCCGAGGTGCTTCCGCCCTCAGTGAAAGCGAGGGTCAGCGTTGAGGCGGCGGTAACCATGTCGTGGCACCATCTCGTCGGAGACGCCGGTGAGTGCGTGGGCATCGAGCATTTCGGGGCAAGCGCGCCGTACCAGGTGATCTTCGAACAGTTCGGTTTCACAGCCGACCACGTGGTCGCGGCGGCCCGCGCCTCGCTGTCGCGCGCGGGCCAGCTCAAAGGGTCCACGACCGGTAGCTAGAGCACTGGGTCGTCACAAGCAAGTCGCGAAGAACACAGGAGGCACCATGACTGACCGGCTGGCAGAACTCTCGAACGCGGGCGTCGCCATCTGGCTGGACGACATCTCTCGGGAGCGCCTCGTCACGGGTGGCCTGGACGAGCTGCGTCGCGACAAGCATGTCGTCGGCGTGACCTCCAACCCCACCATCTTCGCCAAGGCGCTGGCCGACTCCGACGACTATGCGCAGCAGCTCGGCGATCTCGCTCTACGGAAGATCGGGGTCGACGAGTCGGGCCGGATGATCACCACGTACGACGTGCGGTGGGCGTGCGACGTGATGCGGCCGGCGTACGACGCTTCGTCCGGTGTGGACGGTCGGGTGTCGATCGAGGTCGATCCCCGGCTCGCCCACGAGACCGCGCGCACGGTGGCCGAGGCGAAGGCTCTGTGGTGGCTCGTCGACCGGCCTAACCTGTTCATCAAGATCCCGGCCACTGAGGCAGGCATCCCGGCGATAGCCGAGACGCTCGCGCTCGGCATCAGCGTCAACGTCACGCTCATCTTCGGACTGGACCGCTACGAGCAGGTCATGGACGCGTTCCTGGTCGGCATGGAGCAGGCCAAGGCGAACGGGCACGACATCACCGGGATGGCGTCGGTCGCGTCGTTCTTCGTATCCCGGATGGACACCGAGGTCGACCAGCGTCTCGAAAAGCTCGGCACGGACGGGGCGAGAGCGCTGCGGGGCAAGGCCGCCATCGCCAACGCCCAGCTCGCCTACCAGCTCTACGAGAAACTGTTCTCGGGCTCGCGCTGGAAGGCCCTCGAGGCCGCTGGGGTACGTCCGCAGCGTCCACTGTGGGCATCCACCTCCACCAAAAACCCGGACTACCGCGACGTCATGTACGTCGAGGAGCTGGTCGCGCCGGGCGTGGTGAACACAATGCCGGAGCCAACGCTGCACGCCTTCGCCGACCACGGCGAGGTCAAGCTCGGCGTGGTGCAGAGCTCGTACGGCAAGGCCCAAGCCGTACTCGACCAGTTGGAGGCACTCGGCATCGCCTACGCCGACGTGACCGCCACCCTCGAGCGGGAGGGCGTGGAGAAGTTCGAGGCGTCCTGGCGGGAGATGGCCGCGAGCGTGCAGACCCAACTGGAAGGCGTCGCAAGGCATGAGCGAGCGCGCTGGCGCAGCGGGAGAGGAAGGAGACGGCATGAGCGAAGTTGAGGGCGCGGCCGGGCTTTCGGTGCGCGGTGCGGATGCGGTTGCCGGCGCCGCCGCGGCGCGCCAACAGCTCACCGACGACAGCGAGGCCGCGCGGCTGGCCGAGAAGGACCCCACGATCTGGGGCAAGCAGGCCGAGGCGGAAGCGGAGATCCGCCTCGGTTGGGTGGACACATTCCGGCGCAGCCGCGACTTGCTGCCACGGCTGGCCGAGCTCCGTAGGGAGCTGTCCGGGCTCGACCACGTGGTGCTCGCCGGTATGGGCGGCTCCTCACTGGCGCCGGAGGTGATCGCCCGCACCCTCGGGATGCCACTCACGGTGCTCGATACGACCGACCCGCATCAGGTTCGGGCGGCCCTGGGCGACCGGCTCGACCGTACGGTCGTGGTCGTGTCGAGCAAGTCTGGGTCCACTGTGGAGACCGACTCGCACCGCCGGGCGTACTGGCAGGCGTTCGTCGACGCCGGCGTCGCCGAACCGGGCAAACGGTTCGTCGTGGTGACCGATCCCGGGTCTCCGCTGGAGATGATCGCCCGAGACAACGGGATGCACCTCGTGCTGGCTGATCCGGACGTCGGCGGCCGCTACAGCGCGTTGACCGCCTTCGGTATGGTGCCTGCGGCGCTGTCCGGCGTCAGGGTGGCCGAGCTTTTAGACCAGGCAGCGGAACTCGCCCCCACGATCGGCAACGACGAGGGCGACAACCCGGCGCTCGCACTGGGTTCCGCGCTCGGCGCCGCCGCCCTCGCCGGCCGGGGCAACCTTGCCCTGGCCGATGACGGCACCGGCATCACCGGGCTGGGCGACTGGATCGAGCAGCTGGTGGCCGAGTCCACCGGAAAAGACGGCAAGGGAATCCTGCCGGTGGTGGTGGAGACGCCGACCGCCCCGGGAGCAACCGGCGCCGACGTGCTCACGGTCACCATCGGCGGCGCGCTACCGCCGGCCGAGATGCCGGGCCGGGGCGTCGAGCCGCACGTCGCGGTCAACGGGCCACTCGGCGCACAGTTCCTGGTCTGGGAGGCCGCCACCGCTTTCGCCGGCCGGCTGCTGGGAATCAATCCGTTCGACCAGCCCAATGTGACCGAAAGCAAGGAGAACACGAATCACATCCTCGCCGCCGGTCTACCGTCCCAGACGCCCACGTTCACCGACGGGGCAATCGTTGGGCACGGCGGATCGGCCTCCACTGTGGAGGGTGCCCTCGCCTGGCTTGTGGGCGAAGTGGGTGCGGACGGCTACCTCGCGGTGATGGCGTTCCTGGACCGGTTCGGCGAGGCGCCGCTGGCGAAGCTGCGGCCCCGGCTGACGACGGCCAGCGGACGGCCGGTGACGTTCGGGTGGGGCCCGCGTTTCCTGCACTCGACCGGTCAGTACCACAAGGGCGGGCCACAGGCCGGTGCCTTCCTGCAGGTAACTGGCGCGGTCACCGAGGACCTGCCGGTGCCGGGCAAGCCGTACACATTCGGCGAACTGCAGGCCGCTCAGGCCGGCGGTGACCGCATCGCGCTCGCCAAGCGCAACCGGCCCTTGCTCTGGCTGCATCTGACCGACAGGAAGGCGGGCGTCGACCAACTTCTCACCGCCGCGGCGTCGGTGGCGAACCGGGCATGACATGACCGCCAATCCGCTGCGCGATCCGTTGGACCGGCGGCTACCCCGCATACCGGAGCCGTGCGCACTCGTCATCTTCGGTGTCACCGGCGACCTGGCCCGAAAGAAGCTACTGCCCGCCGTATACGACCTCGCGAACCGCGGGCTGCTCCCACCGGGCTTCGTCATGCTCGGATTCGCACGTCGCGACTGGGGCGACGGTGATTTTGAGAACCTGGCCCGGGAGTCAGCGCAGGCGTACGCCCGCACACCGTGGCGAGACGAGGTGTGGGCGCGGCTGCAGGGAAGCATCAAGTTCGTCCCCGGCTCGTTCGACGACGACGCGGCATTCGACCTGCTCTGCCGCACGCTTGATGACCTGTGTGAAACGCACGGCATCGGCGGCAACGCCGCGTTCTACCTCGCCATTCCACCGGAAGCGTTTCCGGTGGTGCTCAAGCAAATGCAGCGCACCGGGTTGGCCGACAACGAGCGCAACGGCGGCTGGCGCCGGGTCGTTGTCGAGAAACCCTTCGGCCACGATCTGGCCAGCGCCCGATCTCTCAACGAACTCGTCGATGACGTCTTCACTGCTCCCGATGTATTCCGGATCGACCATTATCTGGGCAAGGAGACAGTGCAGAACATCATGGCGCTGCGGTTCGCCAACGCGCTGTTCGAGCCGGTGTGGGACGGCCGATACGTCAACTCGGTCCAGATCACGATGGCCGAGGACGTTGGCATCGGCACGCGAGCCGCCTTCTACGACAACGCCGGCGCGGCGCGCGACGTCCTGCAGAACCACCTGATGCAGTTGCTCACTCTCGTCGCCATGGAGGAGCCGACGAGCTTTGGGCCCGACGAGATCCGGACCGAGAAGCTCAAGGTGCTGCGGGCGATCCATCTGCCCGAGGACATCGCCACCGGCACGGTCCGCGGCCAGTACACCCAGGGCTGGGTCGCCGGCGAGCGCGCGGTGGGCTACCTCGAGGAGCCCCGAATCCCGCCGACATCGACGACCGAGACGTACGTGGCGGTCAAGCTCGAGATCGGCAACCGGCGCTGGGCCGGAGTGCCGTTCTACATCCGTACCGGCAAACGAATGGCGCGCCGAGTCACCGAGATCGCCGTCGTCTTCAACAAGGCACCTCACTTGCCGTTCCTGCCGGCCGACGTCGAGTTGCTGGGCAACAACCAGTTGGTCATCCGGGTGCAGCCAGACGAGGGCGTCACGCTCAAGTTCGGGTCGAAGGTGCCGGGCACGACGATGGAGGTCCGCGACATCACAATGGACTTCCAGTACGGCGAGGCGTTTACCGAGTCGAGTCCGGAGGCGTACGAGCGGCTCGTGCTCGATGTGCTTTTGGGCGACTCCACGCTGTTCCCGCACGCGGAGGAGGTCGAAGCGAGCTGGCGGGTCGTGGATCCACTCGAGCGGGCCTGGGCCGGTACGGTGCCGTTCGCCTATCGAGCCGGCGAATGGGGTCCCCGGGCGGCCGACGAAATGCTCGCCCGTGACGGAAGGGTATGGCGGCGGCCATGATCGCTGCCAGCCCGAGCTTGCGAAGAGTCGCCGTGATAGCTGCCGGCCCGAGCTTGCGAGGGACGCGATGATTGCACTGTGGGACACGTCGGGGAACGAGGTCGTGAAGGCACTCGCCGCGGAGCGGCGCAACGCCGGCGGTGTCGCAAGTGGACTCGCGCTCACCCTGGTCGCTGTCGTCGACGAGAAGCGGGTCCGAGAGGCCGAAACCGCGGCCGCCACCGCCGCTGCCGCCCACCCGTGCCGACTCCTCATGGTGGTGCGAGGCTCGTCGCCGCCGCCGGACTCCGGTCCGTCGGAGTCCAGATTGGACGCCGAGATCGTGGTCGGTGGCCGGCTCGGTCCGTGCGAGGCGGTCGTGTTGAGGTTGCACGGGCGGCTGACTCATCATGCCGAGTCGGTGGTCATCCCGCTACTGGCGCCGGACGTGCCGGTGGTCACCTGGTGGCACGGCGTACCGCCCGTCCGGATCGCCTACGATCCACTGGGCGTGGTGGCCGATCGCCGGATCACGGACACCGCTCAGGACCCCGATCCGATGCAGGCGCTACGGCAGCGCGCGGAGGACTACGCGCCGGGCGACACCGACCTCGCCTGGACCCGGGCCACGCCATGGCGGTCGCTGGTCGCCGGTGCGCTCGACACGAACCCGTCGCCCGTGGTGTCCGCGGTCGTTCGGGCACAGCCCACCGACCCGACGGCGGCTCTGCTGCGGGGCTGGCTGAAGTCCCGCCTCGGCATCGAGCCCGTTGCACACGCCGATGGCCTCCTCGTCCAAGGCGTCATTCTCCGGCTGGCCTCGGGCGACAGCATCGCCATCCATCGTGATGACGGCGTGGCCGTCCTGAGTCGTACCGGCCTGCCCGAACGGACGCTCACGTTGCCCCGGCGCCAGCTCGGCGACCAGCTCGCCGAGGAACTGCGCCACCTCGACCCGGACCAGCCCTATTCGGCCGCCCTCGAGGCGGTAACCGGAGAGACGGGCCTGGACCAGCGCGAAAAAACCCGCGTCCACATCTGGCACGACCCCACCGTCAACCCATCGGTCGGAGGCTGAGCATGGGCGAGACTGCGGTCCGGGTCAGCGCGGACCCGGAGCTGATGGCACAGTCGGCCGCAGCCCGGCTGGTGGTACGACTGCTCGATGCCCAGGCCGAACGTGGCCTCGCCTCAATCGTCCTGACCGGCGGCCGGACTGCTGCCAAGATCTACGATGCGGTGCGGGAAAGCCCGGCCCGGGACGCGGTCGACTGGCGCCGGGTCGACGTGTGGTGGGGCGATGAGAGGTTCCTTCCCGCCGGAGACCCGGAGCGGAACGAGACCCAGGCCCGGGCCGCCCTGCTGGACGCGCTGCCGCTGGATCCGGCCCGGGTCCATCCGATGCCGGCCTCCGACGGTCCCGTCGGAGAGGACCCGGAGGCGGCGGCGGCCCAGTACGCGGAGGTTCTGGCCGCGGCAGCCCGCCCCGGAACGGCCCGACTGCCCCACTTCGACCTGTTGCTGCTCGGAGTCGGAGAGGACGGACACGTTGCGTCGGTCTTTTCGGAGCATCCGGCCGCGTACGAGACCCGTCCCGTCGCGGGGGTGAGAGGCAGCCCGAAGCCGCCGCCGAACCGGATCACGCTGACCTTCCCGGCGATCAACACCGCCGAGGAGGTCTGGCTCATCGCAACCGGAACCGAGAAGGCCGGCGTTGTCGGCATGGCGCTGACCAGCAACGTCGGCCCGGTACAACTGCCCGCCGCCGGAGTACAGGGCGTCGAACGCACCCTATGGCTCCTTGACCGCGCCGCGGCGGCGGAGGTGCCGCCCAGCATCCGCAGCCTCCGCTAAGCCGGCCGCTGAGATGCCGTCCAGCATCCGCAGCCTCCGCTAGGCCCGCAGCCGCGCCGTGGTCCGGCCGGCGAAGCCGGCGCTACCGTGCCGCGATCTTGGAGAGAAGCGTGTGCCAAGAGATTGACTCATGCGCATTTCTCCAAGATCGGCGCAGTTACGCGCCTCGACCAGCGGGCGCTATTACTCGCCTCGGCCAGCGCGCAGGCGTTGCATCGCCTCCGCCAGGATGGCGGCGCCGTCCTCGTCGGTGCGGCGCTCCTTAACGTAGGCGAGGTGCGTCTTGTAAGGCTCGGCCTGCGGGCGCGCGGGTGGGTTCGCCTCGTCCTGGCCAGCCGGTAGTCCGCAACGGGGGCAGTCCCAGAGGGCTGGGACGGCGACGTCCGCCGCGAACGAATGCTCAGTGTGGTGGCCATTGGCGCACCAGTAGCCGACGGTCCGGCGGGGAACGGTCTCCATCCGTTCGGCGGTGGCGTCGACCCATCGCACGGGACTGGATCCGACTCGGGTGCCACGAATGGCGTTACTACTTGCCACGGCTCTCGCTCCTGGTGTCCGGGGGTAAGACTCAGGGAGGCAACGTTGCGAAGCGCGAGGACCGAGCGCCAACGAGCGCCGTAGTCGCAAGCCCACGCATTTCAGTGGAGTCACTCATACCGTCACAAAGGGGCGGTGACGGTACGCGACCACCGGAGTCTAGGCCGGGACGGGCCAGGGGGAAAGCCGAGCGGCCGATGTGCGATAGGAGTCGGGTCAGGTGGTGGCGAGCTTGATCCAGAATCCGAACCCGACAATGCAGGCAAACCAGATGATGCCCACGACAAGCGTGTAGCGGTCAAGGTTCTTCTCCGCCACCGAGGAACCCGCGAGGCTTGACGAGACACCGCCGCCGAACATGCTCGACAGGCCGCCGCCCTTGCCGCGGTGGAGCAGGATCAGCAGCGTCAGCAGCACGCTTGTGATGATGAGCAGCGCGACCAGCGTGTACGCGAACGGCATCATGGCGGTGGAAGTTCCTCTCGGCAGCCAACCCGACGATAGTACCGGCACAGTTGGTGGCGCCCGACTCCCCGGTGACTCCTGGTGACTCCGAGCGCCGATCATGACAAAGAATCGGACATATGGGTGTGACCATGGCCTCCCGGACATGATCGGCGCGAGGAGTTAGGCGGGTTGGTACCGGACGATCTTCACGAACTCCTCGGCATCGATGCTTGCGCCGCCGACAAGGGCTCCGTCAATGTCCGGTTGCTCCATGATGGCGGCGATGTTGTTCGCCTTGACCGATCCGCCGTAGAGGATCCGTACCGTCTCCGCCACACCGGCGTGGGTCTCGGCCAGCCGGCCGCGGATCGCGCCGATGACCTCTTGGGCGTCCTCGGGGGTGGCGGTCTTCCCGGTGCCGATGGCCCAGACTGGCTCGTAGGCGATAACAACCTTGGCGACCTGGTCGGAGGTGAGTCCGGCCAGGCCGGCGTCGAGCTGAGCAAGCGTATGGCGCACGTGCGCCCCCGCCTCCCGGATGTCCAGGCCCTCGCCGATACACAGGATCGGCGCGATCTCGTTGGCCAGGGCTGCCTTGGCCTTGGCGTTGACGAGCGCGTCGGTCTCGTGGTGGTACTCGCGCCGCTCGGAGTGCCCCACCACCGCGAACGAGCAGCCCAGCTTGGCGAGCATGACACCGGAGACCTCACCGGTGTACGCGCCGCTCGTGTGGGCCGAGATGTCCTGCGCGCCGTACTTGATGTTCCACTTGTCGCCGTCGACCGCCGTCTGGACGCTGCGGATCGAGGTGAAGGGTGGCAGTACGGCGACCTCGACCTGGGTCAGTTCCTTCTCGCTCAGGCTGTGCGCGAGTTGTTGAACCAGCTTGTTGGCCTCGTAGTGGTTGAGGTTCATCTTCCAGTTACCGGCCATCAGTGGCCGGCGCGGCTCGTCATTGCTCATGTGGCTACTGCTCCAGTGCCTGCAAACCGGGAAGGGTCTTGCCCTCGAGGTATTCGAGAGAGGCGCCGCCGCCGGTCGAGATATGCCCGAAAGCGTCCTCTGGAATGCCCAGCGCCCGCACCGCGGCCGCCGAATCGCCGCCCCCGACGACCGTAAAGCCATCGATCTTCGTAATCGCCTCCGCGACTGCTCGGGTCCCCGCGGCGAATGGAGCGAGCTCGAAGACGCCCATCGGCCCGTTCCAGAACACGGTGCGGGCGCCCGCCAACGCCTCGCTGAAGGCGGCCACGCTCTTGGGGCCGATGTCCAGGCCCATCCGGTCGGCCGGAACCGCGTCCGCGGGCACCACGTCGTGCGCGGCATCGGCGCTGAACGCGGTTGCCGCCACGATGTCAACGGGGAGCAGGATCTTTCCGGCGCCGCGAGAGAGCAGATCGACGCAGGTGTCGACCATGTCCGCCTCGAGGAGAGACGCGCCGACCTCGTGGCCCTGGGCCTTGAGGAACGTGAAGCACATCCCTCCGCCGATGAGCAGACGGTCCACTGTGGGCAGTAGGGCCTCGATCACGGCGAGCTTGTCGGAAACCTTGGCTCCGCCGAGGACCACGACATAGGGCCGGTCCGGATTCCTCACGAGGCGCTGCAGCACCTCCACCTCGCGCAGCACGAGCCCGCCCGCGAACCGAGGCAGGAGCAAGGCCAAGTTGTAGACGCTGGCGTGCTTGCGGTGTACGGCACCAAAGGCGTCGTCGACGTACGCATCGCCGAACGCGGCCAATGCGCGGGCGAACTCGTCGCGCTCAGCATCGTCCTTGCTGGTCTCGCCGGCGTTGAAGCGCAAGTTCTCGAGCAACACCACGCCACCGTTCGAGAGCAGGTCAACTGCTGCGGTGGCCTCGGGGCCGACGGTGTCACTGGCGAAGACGACTTCGCTTCCCAGCAGTTCGGCCAACCGCTTCGCCACCGGGGCGAGCGAGTACTTCGGGTCGGGCCCGCCCTTGGGCCGGCCCAGATGCGACATCACGACCACCCGCGCTCCCGCGTCGCGCAGCGCGGTCAGCGTCGGGAGCACGGCGCGGATCCGGCCATCGTCGGTGATGACACCCGGCTCCGTTTTCGACAGGGGGACGTTCAGGTCGGCGCGCACCAGCACGCGCCGACCCACGACCCCTTCGGCCAGGAGATCGTCGAGCGTCCTCACAGAGCCTGCCTTTCGTTCGCGACTGCGCCTCGATTGCTCGCGACTGCGGGGCTCGCTGACGCTCGCTCCTCGCGCTCGCGACGCGGGCTCGCAAGCTCGCTCCTCGCGCTCACACGCCCGAACCTACGAATGTCACGAGGTCGGCCAGCCGGTTCGAGTACCCCCACTCGTTGTCGTACCAGCCGACCGCCTTGACCTGGTCCCCGATGACCTTCGTCAGGCCCGCGTCGAAGATGCAGGACGCCGGGTCGGTCACGATGTCGGAGGAGACGATCTCGTCCTCGGTGTAGGTCAGGATGCCCTTGAGCGGACCGTCGGCGGCGGCCTTCAAGGCCGCGTTGACCTCGTCGACGCTGGTCTCCCGGCCGACCGTGACGGTCAGGTCCGTGGCCGAGCCGGTCGGGATCGGCACTCGCAGGGCGTACCCGTCGAGCTTGCCTTTGAGCTGCGGCAGGACCAGGCCGATCGCCTTCGCGGCGCCGGTCGAGGTCGGGACGATGTTGATCGCGGCGGCGCGGGCCCGGCGCAGGTCCTTGTGCGGGCCGTCCTGCAGGTTCTGGTCCTGGGTATATGCATGGATCGTGGTCATGAGACCACGCTGGATGCCGAATGTGTCGTCGATGACCTTGGCCATCGGCGCCAGGCAGTTGGTGGTGCAGGACGCGTTCGAGATGATGGTGTGATTGGCGGGGTCGTACTTGTCATGATTGACGCCCATCACTATCGTGATGTCCTCGCCCTTGGCCGGCGCAGAAATGATCACCTTCTTGGCGCCGTTGGCGGCATGCACCTTCGCCTTGTCGGCATCGGTGAACAGGCCGGTGGACTCGATCACCACGTCGGCGCCAAGATCGCCCCAGGGCAGCTTGGCCGGATCGCGCTCGGCGAAGGCCTTGAAGGTCTTGCCCGCCACCGTGATCTCGTCGGTGGTGGACTTCACCTCAAACGGGAGCCGGCCCAGGATGCTGTCGTACTTCAGCAGGTGGGCCAGCGTGGCGTTGTCGGTGAGGTCATTCACGCCGACCAGCTCGATGTCGGCGCCCGAGGCGAGTACCGCCCGGTAGAAGTTGCGGCCGATGCGGCCAAAGCCATTGATGCCAACACGGACAGTCACAGGAGTCTGCTCCTCCTCTGCGCGCCGGCGCGGGTCGGCCGGCGACCGAAAACGTCCCTCACGCGCCGCCCCGACAGCAGACTCCTCCCCCACCTGGTGCCGTGCGGGCGGCGTTCGCGGTCGTGCGGCCGTCGTCGGCCCCATCGCCGCACAAACCGCAGACTATCGGTTGCCAGCGCTCGCCGATGCGGCGGCCCGGGTCTGGCTCTGTGTTCGTCCTCACCCACTGAGCGACCGTTAAGCCAGGCATCAACTGTCCATTGTGGGTGGACGACGTGGACGGACGAGGCGATGGCCCCAAATTCAGCTGGCCAGCATGTCCGCGGTGACCACGGACTCCGTGTCCGGGATTCCCAGATCCCGGGCCCGTTTGTCGGCCAGGGCCAGCAACCGGCGGATGCGGCCGGCGATGGCGTCCTTCGTGAGCGGCGGGTCGGCGAGCGTACCGAGCTCCTCCAGGGACGCCTGCTTGTGCTCCAGTCGAAGGGCGCCCGCGCTCGTAAGGTGCCAGGGGGCGTCGTTGCCGAGGATTTCCAGGGCCCTGGTTACCCGCGCCGACGCCGCGACGGCCGCCCGCGCCGAGCGCCGGAGGTTCGCGTCGTCGAAGTTCGCCAGTCGGTTGGCCGTCGCCCGCACCTCCCGCCGTACCCGTCGTTCCTCCCAGGAGAGCACGCTGGCGTGGGCGCCTATGCGGGTGAGCAACGCCGCGATGGCATCCCCATCCTTGACGACGACCCGGTCGACGCCGCGGACCTCGCGGCTCTTGGCGGCCACGCCGATGCGCCGCGCGGCACCGACCAACGCCAACGCCGACTCCGGGCCAGGACAGGTGATTTCCAAGGCACACGACCGGCCCGGCTCAGTCAGCGATCCGTGCGCCAGGAAGGCACCGCGCCAGGCCGCGACCGCGCAGCACGTGCTGGCCGAGACGACATGAGCGGGCAGGCCGCGTACGGGTCGGCCACGGACGTCGAGAAGGCCGGTCTGCCGCGCCAGCGCCTCCCCGTCCTTGACGACCCGCACGATGTAATGGCTTCCCTTCCGAAGGCCGCCCGAAGCGAGTACGTGGAACTCGCTCGGGTAGCCGTAAACCTCGGCGATCTCCCGGCGGAGGCGGCGCGCGGTGGCGCCGGTGTCCAGTTCCGCCTCCACCACGACCCGTCCGGACACGATGTGCAGTCCGCCCGCGAACCGCAACAATGCCGCCATCTCGGCTCTGCGGCAGCACGGCTTCGACACATCGACGCGACTCAACTCATCCTTAACCGAACCGGTCATCGCCATCGGGGGGTCACCTCGCGTTGCTGTCGTTACCTTGCGGTCCGTCCTGTGGTGCAACCGTCGTGGACGGTGGTCCTGTCAATTCTCTCCGCCCTCGCTCCGCTCCTCGCACGCACGCTCGCTGCGATGCTCGCTCGAAGGCGGGTCAATGGCGCCGAATACCTCGTGGAGCGCGTGCGCCAACGCGGTCGGGTCGTGGATCGCTCCGCCGTCAGGTACAGCGACCGGAGCCAGGACCACGCGCGCACCCAGCGATTCTGCCGCAACTTGCACGCCGATGGGATCGCCAACGGCTTTCCCATCGGCTAGAACTACATCGACTCGCAGGCCGGGCAGGTAACGGGCGAGGGCTCGCAAATGGTCCGGTAGGGGAAGCCCCGTCGACTCCCGCTCGACGGCGAGATTGAGCGTAACCAAGCGCCGAGCGGGCGACGAACGGATCGCCTGCGCCAGATCCGGGACGAGTAGGTGCGGAATGACGCTCGTGTACCAGGATCCGGGGCCAAAGAGCAACCAATCGGCTGACCTCACGGCTTCGATCGCATCGGCGCAGGCAACCGGTTCGGGTGGATCGAGCCTGACGTCGAGAACCTTGCCGCTCGTGATGTGCACATAGTGCTGGCCTCGTACGACCGTCAGCTCAGTGGGACGAGTGGGATCATGCCCGCGAATCGTCGCCTCGATCGTGATCGGAACCGGGCTCATAGGGAGCACGCGACCGACCGCGTGCAGCAGCGAGCCGGCCTCCGCCAACGCGACCACGCTGTCGCCGGTGTACTCCATCATTGCCGTGAGCAGCAGGTTCCCCACCGCGTGGCCGGCGAGCGGATCGATGCCGTCAAATCGGTACTCCCACAGATCGGCGAACCGCTCCACCATCGCGTCACCCGGATCGGAGAGTGCCACCAAGGCCTTGCGTAGATCGCCGGGTGGTAGCGCGCCGCGATCCTGACGAAGGCGTCCACTTGATCCGCCATCGTCGCCGACGGTGACGACCGCGGTTAGCTCGAGGGGCAACTGGCCACGAAGCAGCTTCAATGCCCGCAAAGTCGCCGCGAGACCATGGCCACCGCCGAACGCCACGATCCGTAGCGGCGCAACGCCTTGACTCACTCTCGCCCCAGGTCACGGTGCTGAGCCCCGGCCGCAAGTCGCCCGTCGCGAAGCCGGCGGGCCAGCTCTTCGGCGATCGCGACGCTGCGGTGCTTGCCACCGGTGCAACCGACCGCCACCGTGAGGTAACGCTTACCCTCGCGTTCGAACCCGGACACCGTCGAATTGATCAGCCGTATGAACGTGTCCACAAAGGTGGCCGCACCGCGTTGCGAGAGCACATAGGAGCTGACCGCGGCGTCCCGTCCAGTCAGGTCGCGCAGATCCGGCACCCAGAACGGATTCGGCAGGAAGCGAGCATCGACCACAAAGTCGGCGTCGGGTGGCAGGCCGTACTTGAACCCGAACGACAAGACGGTGACCCGTAACCGGCGGGCGTCCTCGCCGCCGAACAGCTCCTCGACCCGGGCCCGGAGCTGGTTGACGTTCAGATGACTGGTGTCAATGACCACATCGGCGGAGTCCCGCGTCTCGGCCAGGAGCAACCGCTCCGCCGCGATGCCATCGGCGAGGCGGCCGTCGCCCTGCAGCGGGTGCGACCGCCGCACGTTCTCGAAGCGCCTGATCAGCACGTCATCGTCGGCGTCGACGAACAGGACCCGGGGCGAGAAGCCCCGCTCCCGCAGCGCCCGAACCGCGCCGCCGAGGTCGACAGTGAAGGCGCGGCTGCGTACGTCGAGCACCACCGCTGTGTGCCTGGCGGCGCCCCCGGCGGCGAAGGCCAACTCGGCCATGTCGAGGAGCAGGACCTGGGGCAGGTTGTCGACGACATAGAACCCGACGTTCTCCAATGCCCGGGCCACCGTGCTGCGACCGCCGCCCGAGACTCCGGTCACGATGACGAGATCCGTGTCGGTGCGCGACGGCGCGGCCGGCCGGGGCCCGGTTCTCGACCGCGGCCCGGCCCCGTTCACGGATTCGCCCTGCAGCACGCCGTTGGGCCGCCGGGGCTCCTCCACGCGCGATCCCGCCGCGGCGGCTCCGGGCATCACGGCACCGGAAACGCTGTCGTCCACCAACCCCCCTCGAACGCTGACGACCTTGCTCAAACCCTACGTCGTAGCTGTGCCGGGCGTCGGGTTTGGGTTGTCGGTGGGGGTAACCGGGTTCTCGGTGCCGGCCGGCGGGCTCTCGGTAGGAGCGAGCGCGGCCAGGATGGACTCTGCGGTACGGCGGCCAATACCAGGGACCTCGGCGATCTCGTCGAGGCTGGCCGCGGCGAGCCGCTTCACCGAGCCGAACCGGCGCAGCAACGCCTTGCGCCGGATCTCCCCCAGTCCGGCCACACCGTCCAATGCGGACACTGTCATCCGCTTCGACCGCCGCTGACGGTGGAAAGCGATCGCGAACCGGTGGGCCTCATCCCGTACCCGCTGAAGCAGGTAGAGCCCCTCGGAGGTCCTGGGCAGGATCACCGGGAACGCCTCGTCGGGCTGCCAGACCTCCTCCAGCCGTTTGGCCAGTCCGCACACCGCGACGTCGGTGATGCCCATCTCCCGAAGCACCGCCCCGGCCGCGTTGACCTGGGGCGCGCCGCCGTCGACGACCACCAGGTGGGGCGCGTACGCGAACTTGCGCACCTTCCCGGTCGCCGGATCGATCGCCGGCTTGTCAGAGTCGGTCAGCCCTCCCGCGTGCTTCGCGGCCAGGTACCGCGCGAACCGGCGCCGCAGCACCTCCGAGATGGCGGAGACGTCATCGGTGGCGCCCGCGACGATGAACCGGCGGTACTCGGACTTGCGGGCGAGGCCGTCCTCGAACACGACCATGCTCGCCACGACATCCGTGCCCTGGATCTGGGAGACGTCGAAGCACTCGATGCGCAGCGGCGCCATCGGTAGCCCAAGCCCGTCCGCGACCTCCTCGAGGGCCTGACTGCGCGCGCTCAGGTCGCCGGCCCGGCGTAGCTTGTGTTGGGTCAGCGCCTCGCCGGCGTTGCGGGCCACCGTCTCCATCAGCGTCTTCTTGTCGCCGCGCTGGGGCACGCGCAGGCTCACCTTCGCCCCGCGTAGCCCGGACAGCCACGCCGAGAGAGCGTCCACATCGGACGGAAGGACGGGCACCAGGATCTCACGGGGCAGATCAGCCCCAGCCGTGTCCGCCTCGCCGCCGTACACCTGGGTGCAGAAATGCTCCACGAGGTCCCCTGTGGACAGTTCCTCGGTCTTCTCGACCACCCAGCCCCGCTGGCCACGCACCCGGCCGGACCGGACGTGGAAAACCTGGACGGCGGCTTCGAGCTCGTCCTCGGCGAACGCGACAACGTCGGCGTCGGTGCCGTCGGTGAAGACCACCGTCTGCTTCTCCATCGCCCGGCGCAGGGCCGCGAGATCGTCGCGAAGCCGGGCCGCCCGCTCGAACTCCAGTGCGTCGGAGGCCGCCTTCATCTCCCGGCTGAGCCTGCGTTCCATGGTCTCGGTCTTGCCGGCCATGAAGTCGCAGAAATCCTCGACGATGCGCCGGTGCTCCTCGGCCGTCACCCGCTTGACGCACGGTGCCGAGCATTTGTCGATGTCGCCGAGCAGGCACGGCCGGCCGATCTGGGCATGCCGCTTGAACACTCCCGCGCTGCAGGTACGGGCGGGAAATACCCGCAGCAGGAGGTCGAGCGTCTCCCGGATCGCCCACGCGTGTGAGTACGGCCCGAAGTAGCGCACGCCCTTACGCTTGGCGCCCCGCATCACCATCAGCCGGGGAAACTCCTCGTCGAGGGTGACCGCCAGGAAGGGGTACGACTTGTCGTCCCGGTACCGGACGTTGAAGCGGGGGTCGTACTCCTTGATCCAGGAGTACTCCAGCTGCAACGCCTCCACCTCAGTGGCGACGGTCACCCAGTCCACTCCGGCCGCGCCCGCGACCATCTGGGCCGTGCGCGGCGTGCAGGCTCCACGGGTCGGCGAAGTACGAGTTCAGCCGTTGCCGAAGGCTGCGCGCCTTACCGACGTAGATCACCCGGCCCGTGCCGTCGCGGAACCGGTACACCCCCGGCGCCTCGGGGATCGTGCCCGGGGCGGGGCGGAAGCTGGGTGCCGGGCGGGCCACGATGCGAGCGTATCCCTCGCCGCTGACGCTTCTCTCTTCCGCAACTCTTGAAGACTTGGGCTATGGCAGCGCCGTCGTGACCTAGGGCTTAAGAGGGCTTGGTCAACTGACTGTGATGGTTTGTCCGGTCACGGTGGCCGTCTTCGTCGTAAGGCCGCGGCTGAGCGGCTGGCCGGTGTTCGGACCCCTCGCGACGGAGCCGTCCGCGATCCGGAACTGGCTGCCGTGACAGGCACAGGTGATCAATCCGCCGCCGATCTCACTGACCTGACAACCCTGGTGGGGGCAGTTCGTGTCGAAGGCCTTGAAGTCACCCGCCGTGGGCTGGGTCACGACGACGCTCTGGTCGCCGTAGATCTTGCCGCTGCCGACGGGGATGTCGGCGACCTTGATCTCGTCTCCGCCCGTCGCCGGCGCGCCGCCGGAGTTCGCGCCGCGGGGCGTGGTGCCACCGCCGGGAGGTTTGGCTGACGACGACCCGCCGCATCCGGCGAGTAGGCCCGCGGCCCCCACCGCGGCAGCACCAAGGACGACTGCCCGCCGGGTAGTGCCGCCCGTCTCGAGCGCATGGTGCCTGGTCTGCATGCGCGCGTCCTTCCCTATCGACTCCCCCAAGGTCATGGTGTGTGACACGCGACGAGGCTGCCGCTGGTTCAACCCATTTCGAGCAACATCGACAGAAATCACCGTATTGACGGGACGCGGTCCGCGAAGGCGATGGAATGACCAGGTCAGAGCGTGCGCGGTGAGAATGCGACCACGATCTCAACCTGCGTGATGTCTTACTCCCTAGTGGACAGACCGCTCGATGCCGCGGCGGGGTTCGGCGAGGGGTCTATCGGTTGTGGGTATGGCCTGGCTGGGGCGTCGATCTCCGTCATCCGATCGACGTACACCGCGTACCGTCGCCGGGCTTCTCCGTGCCGCCCGGCCCGGGCCAGTATCGCCACCAGCGCCAGATGCGCCTGCTCGTCGAAACCGTCGCGGTCGAGCAGGCGCAGGTAGTACCGCGCCGAGCCATCGTGGTCACCGGAGTGCTCCGAGACTTCCGCGAGTGCCCTCGTCACCGCGATCGCGGCCGCCCGCGCCTGCTCACGCAACGGCATGGCCCAGTCCTCGTACGGGTCCTCCTCCAGAAAGTCGCCGGTGTAGCGGGCCAAGGCCCCGCGCAGCAGCGGAACCGCTGTCGCGGGCGCGTCCCGCCGGGCGCTCAGCGCGACCTCCGCGCCTTCGAGGAAACCCACGACGTCGACCGGGGCGTGGGACAGATCGATGCGGATAAGTTCCTTCTCGCCGATCAGGACATGGTCGGGCGGGTGGGCCTTGCCGGGATCGAGCACGCTGCGGGCGGTAGTCAGAGCGACCGATAGCCGGCGCGTGGCCAGGACGGGATCCTCGTCCGGCCAGAGTGCGTCCATCAACACCTCTCGGGAAACCGCCCGCCCGCGGTGCGCGATGAGCAGCTTGACCAATGTGCGCGCCTTCTTCGACTGCCAGGCGGTCAACGGTACGGGCCGGCCGTCCCGGAAGACCTGAAACGAGCCAAGGGTCTGGATCGACACCCCCGCCCGTACCTCGGGCGGCGTCGGTGCGCCGAACACGAGCCGCCGCGCCCATCGTTGGATCTGCCCCTGGACGGGCTGAAACGCGACCGCGACCACCGCGGTCGCCACCACCGCGAGAGCGAGATTGGATCCGGTGCCGCTGCCGACGGCCATGCCGACCCCGACCACCAGCGCGACGTACACAGTGCTGACAAAGCCGACCATGCCGGCGGCGACGACGGTCCGGTTGATCAGGATGTCGATGTCGTAGAGGCGGTAACGCAGCACCGCGACGGCGACTCCGGCTGGAATCGCAAGCAGCGAGCCGATTCGCAGGTTGTCCGCGACATTGCGGAGATCGAGGGCGTCGAGAACGTTGGCCGCGGTGAAGGCGGCCGCCACGACGGCCGCGGCGTAAGCGAGCCAGGCCAGCTGACGGCGGGCCAGACCGTCGGCGCGGCGGAACCGCAGCACCACCGACGCGAGGGCGGCGAGCATCGCGACGGCGAAGAGGGTCTGGGCCGAACCATCGAGCACCGCGAACACACCGGCCGGCGCGTGCACCCCGAACGGGTTGTCCAGCCCGGGCGTCTCGGGCAGTGGTCCTGGTGCCAACGCCTTGACGAGGAAGGTAAGTCCCACGCCGCCGGAGCCGAGCCAGAGCAGGGGTCGCCACCGCGGCGACGGCAGGCGCCCGTCCGGAAAGACCAGAAAGATGAGGCCGACCAGACCGACCGGCACAACCCATTCCCAACTGGCCGCCCACGCGGCGAGGCGCGCGGGCAGAGCGGGCATCGCGGCGTTCGCATAATTGACGAGCAGTCCGGCCAGGACCCAGCCGCCGCCCAGCGCCACGATCAGCCAACCGATCGGATGCCTCGGTTGGCGGGCGGCGACGAAGGCTCCCGCAGCCGCGACCGCCGTGAACGCGATGAAGACCGCGAGATCGTACGGCTCGCCCACCGCTTGCCCATTGGCATGCTGACCGAGAACCGCGCCGACCGCCGCGATGACGACGACCGCCGTGAGCGCGACGGTTGGACGCCGGACCGAACTCCAGGTGGCCGACATGGCAGTCATTGTGGGCGAACTCGGGCCGACACGCACCATCCGGTCTGCGGCCTTAACCCCACCCGAACAACGCCGAGCAGCGTTACCAGGCATGACAACTCTTGCCCGCCCTCCTCAGTGGACTGGCGTCAAGCTGTGGCTGCGCTGGTCGGCGACCTCAACGGTCGCGATCGTCATCGGCTTTGTCCTCGCGGTGGTGGCCATCGAGGTCACCGGCGAGGAGGAGCGCACCGACCCGTACTTCATGATCGTATTTCCGCTCATTCTCGCCGGAGTCGGGGCCGTGCTCGGCCTTGCTCAGAGCTGGGTACTCCGGCGGGCGATCGGTGGAGTACCCGGTTGGGCATTGTTCTCAGCGGTCGGGATCGGTCTCGGACTCGCGGTTGCGTTGGCGCTGCCCGAAGGTTCAGGGCTGCCCGGCGTGGTCATCGCAGGTGCGGGGCACGGCGTGGCCATCGGCGCGATCGTCGGCACCGTGCAGTGGCTCGCGCTCCAGCGCCGGCTGGCCGGCGCTCGCTGGTGGTTGCTTTACAGCGTCGTGGCGTGGTCGCTCGGAGCCTCGATCGGCGACTTAATCGGGCATTACGCCGAGCCTCCGCTCGACCTGCTGACGGGCTTCGTCGTTGCCGCCGTCGCATCCGGCGCCGGCTTGGCGGTTCTCATCCGCCGCTCTTCGTGTCCACCGAACCCGGGTGCGGCCGGTTGACACGGTTCACGCACGGTGTCCGCGTAAATACCTTGTTGCCCAGTTCAAGGAACATCCATGTCCCCGGAACCCCGATCGGAGAACCATGAGAATCGCAGCCATTACCGTCGCGCTCGTCCTCGTGTTGACGGCCGCGTGCGGTCCCGAGCAAGACTCCCCGCCGCCATCGGCGGGCGGAGGCAACGCGACTGCGCGCAACCCATGTGAGCTGCTCTCCGCAACCGAACTGGCCACGATAATATCCACTGTGGACCAACTGGCCGCCGCACCGGCCGTAACGCAGACCGGCCCGGTGGGTGAGTTCCAGGGCCGGAAGTGCACGTGGACCTACCCGCGCCAGGAAGTCGTCACCGACACTGCGGAGATCGAGCTGACCGCCTGGCACGGGACCGAGTACTACACCCCGGATGCCACCGGCGGTTTCACCGCTGTCGCCGGCATCGGCGACGCCGCGCACGTCGGGCCGGGCATGTTCATGTTCCGCAAAGGACAGGACGTGTTCCTGGTCGCGGTCATCGGCGACTCGAACCTCGATGCCCTGCGCCCCGCCGTCGCGAGGGCGGTCGTCGCCAAGTTGTAAACGCCACCCGTCACAGCCCTCGAAGGGAAGGTCGTCCATATGTATATCCGTAGAGTTCTGGTCGGAGCCGTCGCAACCGTCGCCGTCCTCGCTCTCACGACGGCATCTGAGATTGCCCATGCGGACTCCGCCGCGCCCACACTGATCGCGCCGCGTTACTTCGTCGGCGATCCGCTCTATGACTTCCAGGGACCGAACGGCGAACTCTTCTCAGGATTGCCGGACGACCCGAACGGCATGGCCAGCACCACCAAGATCGTGTCGTTGCACATCGCGGTCGATGCGCTCATGGGTCGCATTCCCGGCGCATGCCCCACCTCGCCGGCCGGGTTCTGCACTCTCGGCGACTGGGTCACCGTGAGCGCGAACGCGGTGGCCACGTCGCCCTGGGTGCCTTGTAGCTCGCTGATGGGCGGCTGCAGCTCGCTCATGGGCGATCGGTTCGGCGAGTTCCTTGTCATCGACGCCGACCAGGACGCCACCTACGGCTCCGGCGAGGTTGTCCTGCTGCCAAACGGGAATGGCACGCCGGCGACGGGAGCGGCACTCGCCGACGACCCCCATGTTACGTACGTCGACTCGAACAGCAACGGGACGCGCGACAGCGGCGAGACCATCGTGTACGACGCGGACCTGGACGGGCAGTACGACGGCGGCGAGAGACTCTTCCTTGGCCCGCAACCGACGACCAACCCGGTTACGCCGGTGACCGACGATCCGCGCATCCGCTACATGGACTTCTACGATCTCGGCACCTGGAACTCATACATCCCGTTGCAACAAGGTGAGCAGGTGCAGTTCGGCGACCTTCTGCGCGGCATGATGTATCCCTCGGGCAACGACGCGGCCATCGCCATAGCCGAGCACGTCGCGGGCAATGTCAGCACCTTCGTTGAGCTCATGAACGACGTCACCCTGCCCGGTCACGTCACGGCCGCTGGTCTTCCGAACAGCCACTTCACGAATCCCGCCGGCCTCGACAACAAGTGCCCCACCGCCGACGCCTATGGAACAGTGCTCAACCTGTCATTCTGCAAAGACTCGTTCAAGAAGAACGGTTACATCCATTACACAACCGCGCGCGATCTCGCGAGGATCTGGGAGCACGGCTTCCAGGACCCGCTCTTCCGCCAGGTGGTTGGATTCCCCGGCCCGGCCTACAGCTTCTCGACGTTCCTGGGCGGTGGCCAGAAGCAGTACAGCCTCGGTTGGGGCGTCGGCGCCTATCCGGGCTCCGAGGGTGGCAAGGGCGGCAGCTCCGGCGCGTGCGGCAGCGGCTCGAACAGCCCGTACAACCTCAACTGCTCGATCTCCAGCGCGAAACGGATCGGGCGCCGGCTCGTGCTCGGCCTGATTGGAGCGAGCTACCCACCGACCCAGGATGACCCGACGCTCGCGCTCGACTACTCGTTCTCCGTCCTATTCCATCCCGACCTGCGCGACACGATCGGTGCTGGGACCGGCTGGACCGACCACGCCTTGGCCTGCCTACCCGACGGCCGCGCGGTCTCGGCCGCGATGGCGGCCGACCACGGCGTGACCCTGACGACATGGGGGGTCGACGTCGACGGATCAACGATCGCGAAAGTCGCTGAAAGCGCGCCTCAGGGGGCTAGCAATTCGCAGGCTCTCTTCACTTCCGACGTTCAAGCGATACACCTTGGTGATAACTCCGTCGTTACGGCCAAGACGAAGGGTAATCCGAGCCTGAACAACCCCAAGCCTGGCGGAAGCATCAAGCTCTCGCTATGGAATGTCGCGCCGAGCGGCACACCGAGTCTCGTCGTTGAGGACGTACCCGCGGGTGTCGGCGCGTCCGTTCGCCTGCTGCCGATCGACGACAGCCTATTCCTTGTCGCCGATGTTGACCAGGACGGGAAACTCGCGCTCACGGCGTGGCGGGTCGACACCCGGAACGTGACGACGAAGCTTGTCAGCGTCGGATCGCTCACCCCGTCGCTCGCGGTCGACCAGGTGTCGGTGGCGGGTCCGTTTGTGGTGGGAGCCCTGTATTACTTCGCCACGGCCGTGCGTAGGAGCGACACGGGCACCGTGGCCAACGAACTCTGGTCACTCGACCCGGTCGCCGGCACGATCGCGGCCGTCGGGTCATTCGGCACCTCGATCGCCGCCAGCCGCGTGAGTATCACCGCCATCCCGGTCGAGCAACGGCTGCCCGACGACGAGATCTTCAGGCCGATCTATTTCGCGACCGCAGTCCGGACTAACGGCGGATTCCTACGGATCGTGTACGGCGGCGTGGACTTCGACTTCGACGGGTTCAAGGACTTCACCAAGCGCGGTGATACAGGGCCCACGACCGACGTAGTCCTCGAGCGACCGTCAGTCGTACCGTTCGGCACGTCGGGGTTGGTGACGGCCATCAAGGACGGTGAGGCGAAACAGAGGCTCGTCGTCTGGGAGTCCCGGCGCAACGCGGACGACACGATCACGCCGTATCGCATCGCCGAACATCAAGTCCCGACCTTTGACTCGAGTTCGATCGAGGTGTGTGCGGTGCCAACGAACCACGCGGAGGGCGACCTGGTGTCGGCGAACCTCGCGGTAGTGGGAGGCCTGGACGGTTCGCTTCAGGTCCGCGCTTGGCGGATCGCCGATCGGCCCTAGGTGACACCCGGTGGCCATACCGGGCCACCGTGTCTGTCATGAAGTCCACACCGCTCAGCGAGTAGCTACTCTGCTGCCGGTGTGGACTTCGGACCGACATACCTGCCCGAACCCCGACACGGCCGGATTTCCCAGACCGGCGACGGAAGCCGGTCGATGCATCGACCGTCGCGGCACTAGCCTTTGCGACATGGGCATCCGAGTCGCGATCGGCGAGGACGACTTCCTGGTCCGGCAGGGTATCGAGCGGATCCTGGCCACCCAACCGGACCTCGACGTCGTCGCGACCTGTGCCGACTACGGGACGCTTCGAGACGCGGTGGTACGTGAGCGGCCCGACGTCGTCCTGACCGACATCCGGATGCCACCGACCCGCTCCGACGAGGGAATCCGCCTAGCGGCCGAACTCGCGGTCGAGGCGCCGCAGGTCGGCGTCGTTGTGTTGAGCCAGTACGACGAGCCGGAGTACGTGCTCGCGCTACTGGAGGCCGGCTCGGAGCGTCGGTCGTACCTGCTCAAGGAGACGATCTCCGACGTGGACCAGCTCACCGGCGCGATCCGAACGGTCGCGGCCGGCGGCTCCGTCATCGACCCGAGGGTGGTGACCCGGCTGGTCAATGCCCGTGCTCGTGGCCGGTCACCACTTTCCTGGCTGACCCCCCGCGAGGCTGAGGTACTGGCGGCGATGGCCACGGGCCTGAGCAACACCGCGATCGCGCAGCGGCTGGACATCGGAACCCGCGCGGTCGAGAAGCACATCAACGCCATCTTCGCGAAACTCGGCTTGGTCGACGACGACACAAGTCACCGTCGGGTACGGGCGGTGCTCGCCTTCCTCAGCGACGTCTCCTGAGTCGCCCAACACTTCGCGACCTTGGGGTTATGCGCGTGATCAGAGATCGACTCATGCGCATTCGCCCAAGATCGGCGGGGATGTGCGAGCGGGGGAAGCCTTCGCGTGAGGCGGCGGCCAGCAGCTTAGCGGGTGGCGCTGGCCTTCGCGCGGGTGCGGCGGGGAGGAGTCACGGTGACGGCCCGTACGGGTTGGGCGGCACCGTTGGCGACGGCGGCGCGCTCGAATGCGGCGGTGGGACGGGCAGAGGAGGCGGCCCTGCCCTTCAGACCCAACACGTGCCGCAGCCACTCGCCCGTGTAGCTCTCCGGCGTCTCGGCGAGCTCCTCTGGGGTGCCGATGGCGACGAGAAGCCCGCCCTTGTGTCCGCCTTCGGGACCCATGTCGATGACCCAGTCGGCGGTCTTGATCACATCGAGATTGTGTTCGATGACGACGACCGTGTTGCCCTTGTCAACGAGGCCTTCGAGCACCAGCAACAGCTTGCGAATGTCTTCGAAATGAAGACCGGTGGTCGGCTCGTCGAGGACGTACACGGTCTTCCCGGTCGAGCGCTTCTGTAGCTCGCTGGCGAGTTTGACCCGCTGCGCCTCGCCACCGGAGAGGGTCGGGGCCGGCTGCCCCAGCCGTACGTAACCCAATCCCACGTCGACCAGCGTCTTCAGGTGCCGGTGTATGCCCGGAATCGCCTCGAAGAATCCGGAGGCCTCCTCGATCGACATGTCCAGTACCTCGGAGATGTTGCGGCCTTTGTAGTGGACCTCCAGAGTGTCCCGGTTGTACCGGGCGCCCTTGCACACCTCGCACGGCACATAGACGTCGGGCAGGAAGTTCATCTCAATCTTGATCGTGCCGTCTCCGGCGCAGTTCTCGCAGCGGCCACCCTTGACGTTGAAGGAGAACCGACCCGGGCCGTACCCCCTCACCTTCGCCTCGGTGGTCTCCGCGAACAGCTTGCGGATGCTATCGAAGACACCGGTATACGTGGCCGGGTTGGATCGGGGCGTGCGCCCGATCGGCGACTGGTCAACGCCGACGACCTTGTCGACCTGGTCCATGCCGCTGACCCGGGTGTGCCGACCGGGGACGAGGCGGGCGCCGTTGATCTGGTTCGCCAGCACCGCGTGCAGGATGTCGTTGACGAGCGTGGACTTCCCGGATCCGGAGACGCCGGTCACCGCGATGAACTGTCCGAGCGGGAAGCTCACCGTGAGATTGCGCAGGTTGTGCTCGCGGGCGCCGTGGACGGTGAGCTGCTTCCCCGCCCGTTGCGGCCGCCGCACCATCGGCATCGGGATTATCTTCCGCCCGGCCAGGTACGCGCCCGTGATCGAGTCCGTGTTCTTGAGCAGGTCCTTCAGCTGTCCACTGTGGACGATCTGGCCACCGTGTTCACCCGCACCGGGCCCGATGTCGACCACCCAGTCCGCGGTCCGGATCGTGTCCTCGTCGTGCTCGACGACGATCAGGGTGTTGCCCAGGCTCTTCAGCCGCACCAACGTCTCGATAAGACGGTGGTTGTCGCGCTGGTGCAGGCCGATGCTCGGCTCGTCGAGGACGTACAGCACGCCCACGAGACCAGAACCGATCTGCGTCGCCAGCCGGATCCGCTGCGCCTCGCCGCCGGAAAGCGTGCCGGCCGGCCGGTCAAGCGACAGGTAATCGAGACCGACGTCGACCAGGAACCGCAGCCGGGCGTTGATTTCCTTCAGGACGCGCTCTGCGATCATCCGCTGGCGGTCGGTGAGCTCGATGGTGTCGATGAGTTCGTGGCACTCGCCGACCGACATCGCACACACGTCGGCGATGTTGCGCCCGGCGATCGTCACGGCGAGGATCTCGGGCTTGAGCCGGGCGCCGCCGCACGCCTCGCAGGGCACGTCGCGCATGTACCCCTCGTACCGCTCACGGGACCACTCCGACTCCGTGTCCGAGTGCCGCCGCTCGAGCCACTGCACGACGCCCTCGTACCCGGTGTAGTACGACCGCTCGCGCCCGTACTTGTTGCGGTACCGGACGTGAACCTGGTCCTCGGCGCCGTACAGGATCGCCTTCTGAGCGCGCTGCGGAAGCTTTCGCCACGGGGTGTCGAGCGTGAAACCCTCTTTGTCCCCGAGCGCTTCGAGCAGGCGCAGGAAGTACTCCAGCGTGGTCCCACCGGCCCACGGCTGGATCGCGCCCTCGCGCAGGGATCGCTCCGCGTCGGGCACGATCAGCTCCGGGTCGACCTCTTTCTTCGTCCCGAGCCCAGTACAGGTGACGCAGGCACCGTAGGGCGCGTTGAACGAGAACGACCGCGGCTCAAGGTCCTCGATCGCCAGCGGATGGTCGTTCGGGCAGGCGAGGTGCTCGGAGAACTTCCGCTCCCGACCCTCGTCGTCCTCGGGCAGGTCGACGAACTCGAGCAGCACGATGCCGCCGGCCAGTTTGAGCGCGGTCTCGATCGAGTCGGTCATGCGCTGCTTGGCGTTGGCCTTGACCGCGAGCCGATCGACGACGACCTCGATGGTGTGCTTTTCCTGCTTCTTGAGTTTCGGCGCCTCGGTCAGCGGGTGCACCGTGCCGTCGATGCGGGCCCGCGCGAAGCCCTTGGACTGCAGCTCGGCGAAGAGGTCCACGTACTCGCCCTTGCGACCCCGGACCACCGGCGCCAGCACCTGAAACCGCGTTCCGTCCGCCATTGCCAGGACGCGGTCGACGATCTGCTGCGGCGTCTGACGGGAGATCGCGAACCCGCAGATCGGGCAGTGCGGCTCGCCGGCTCGGGCGAAGAGCAGCCGCAGGTAGTCGTAGACCTCAGTGATCGTGCCAACCGTCGAACGAGGGTTGCGCGAGGTCGATTTCTGGTCGATCGAGACGGCCGGGCTGAGGCCCTCGATGAAGTCGACATCCGGCTTGTCCATCTGCCCCAGGAACTGGCGGGCGTACGACGACAGCGACTCGACGTAGCGACGCTGACCCTCGGCGAAGATCGTGTCAAAGGCGAGGCTCGACTTGCCGGATCCCGACAATCCGGTAAAGACGATCATCGCATCGCGGGGCAGGTCCAGACTGACATCGCGCAGGTTGTGCTCCCGCGCGCCGCGAATGATCAACCGGTCCTGCACAGTCACCAGCCTTACCGATACGTCAAACGGTTACGGCCCAAGCGCAGCATCCCAGGTCGCCACGCCGTGGCAACTCTAGCCGGGCCCTCCGACAAGAAGCGCCTCCAATGCGTGCCAGTTCCGGTTTATGTCCTGGTGATCTCGATCCGATCGATCGCAGGACATTCGACGTTGCTGTGGGTCAGACGGATCGTGTTCGACGACGCCCGTAGTGTCACGTTCACGTTGAGAACGGTGATCGTCGATACCGGACTGAACTGCTGATTTCGTAGCACGTTATTGCCGTTCACGGTCACGTTCATGCTGCGTACCCCATTGACGGGACGTGGCGCCTCCGGCGGCTGATTTGTGTACACGTAGTAGATCTTGAGCACATACGGCCCGGCGTCGAACCCAGTGATGTTGCGAAACTCCAGCCAGCCATCGATGGAGGTCCCCGGCCAATGCTCGCCGAGCTCGTCGATGACCGTGGCCCCGGCGAAACTGGCCCGATCTGAGGTACCACCCCACGCCGTCGCCGAGCCTCCCTGCTCAGCCTGCACGGTCAGGAGGACCGGAGGCGTCGTGGGTGTTGACGACGTGACCAATGGTGACGCACCGATCACTGGTAAACCGGTCTGAGCCGACGACGATTCCGGCGCCGGCGAGGAGGTCAGCGTGCTGGCTCCCTGATCGCTCGAGGCCGACGCGTTCGGCGTGAGCACCGCTATCGGTTCCGGGGTACCTGACGTCAACAGGAACGGCACCGCGATCGCGGTGCCGAGTGCTGCGATGACCAGTCCTATCACCAGCCACAGTCGCGTGGAGGACGCTGCGCGGCGGCGGCCCTGGTACGCGTCGTGTTGCGGTACCGGCAGGTCATCGGGATCCCACGAGTCGGGCCCGAGTACCGACGGACCGGGCCTAAGGTCAACCAGCACGCCGGCGCTCGGCTCCACCACGGGCTCGGGTGGACCCATGATCCATTCGTCGGTCCGGGCCTCGCGGAATGCGACCTCGGTCAGCGCGGTCACCACCTCGGCCGCGGCGGCGCTCATGCCGGTCCGACCGAGCGCCGGAGGGTCGTCGACGATCTCCGCGTCGAGCACGTCTCCGGCTCGCGGTGGCTGCCCCATCAGCGGGGCCGACACCGGGCCGCCCTGAGATAGCGGGGTTCCGTGCGACCGGGGTCGGCTGACGACCACCACCGGCTCCGGCGCGGGCCGGTCACCGTCGGCCTGTCCAGTGTCGGCCACCGCGAGTGGTTCGATCACCAATTCGATCGCCCGCCGGGCCCTCGCGGCCCGATCCGCCTCGACCACCGGCTCGAGCTCGGCCGCCGACTCAGGCGACGGTCGTTCGTCGCCCAGGGCGCTCGGATCAGACAAGGCTCCTTTCTCCGAAGCAGTGGCCAGCTGGTCCGAAGCCGAGACCTCCTGGTCCGAAGCCGAGACCTCCTGGTCCGAAGCCGGTGCCTTCTGGTCCGAAGCCGGGGCCTTCTTGTCCGAAGGCGGGGACTCCCCCTCGATGGGCCGTGGAGTGGGAGTCCCGGAGGCGCTCCCGCGGGCCGCCGCACGGGCCTGGCGGCGTCGATCGGCCGTCATCCGGGCGGAGTGTGGCGTGTCGCCAGCCGCGTCGGCATGGCCCAAAGCAGGCAGCGCCGAGGCGACGCGGCGGGCAACCGCCCGTACGCTCGGCGGCTCCGTTGAGCCCTCACGCCGGACCATGGGCAGCGGCTGCGTGACAGCCCGTTCGGGGGGCAGTGCCGTCTCCGGGATCTGTGGGCCCGCGTGCAACCCGCTGTCCTCCCCCTCGCCCGCAGTCATCGCACCCCTCTGAACCCGCACACGCGTCTGGGTCGTCCGCCCAGCGCAAGCTTCACAGAGTCACGCGCTCACCGCCGGACTCACCCTGCGCTTGATCGGCCCCCCGGCCTCCAGCGCGGCCCGAAACGTACCGCTCCGAGCACCTCTGGCGGGACCGGCCAAGCGGCCAGCCGTGGCCCACCGGTCGGCCATCACGCGGTAAGCCCGTCGGGCATCGACACTGTTCAAGACGGTGGGCACACGAACGTTCGCTCGGGCATCCATCGACATTCCCTTATGTCTGGCGTCACCGTGCAGCGAGCGGGCCGTCATCGGTCCCCTACTCTGGGCTCATCACGACCGGGTAATGACGATCTTGTCTACCGACGGTGCATGGTCGGTCGGATTCTCGAACTTGATCGAATGAGTACCTGCGGGCACGTTGATGGTGACGGCCTGCGTGTAGCAGCAGTCCGGGCTGGGTGCCGTGAAGTTGACCGTCACGGAGGGCACACCCGAGACCGTTACCAACGCGCTCCGGTTCACCTCCCCATTGGGATGAACGAAATAGATGGTGAGCGTGTACGTGCCGGTCGTGGGAAAGACGATCTCGTTGACCGTGAGTGTCCCCGGGGTGCCGCCCCAGTTGCCCAGGTTGCGAACGATCCACCCGCCAGAAGCCGTTGTCGGATAACCATCCCAGTTCCACGCCGAGCCAGTCACGACCCCGCTCTCCGCCTCGATGGTCAGGGGTGGGGGTGCAGGAAGGGTGGGCGGAGTGGTCGCGCTCTTGGCTCGCGGCTCCGTCGTGTTGGGTGGTGGGGGGTTCGGCACCGGCGCGGTCGTCGGCACGGGAGTCGCGACGTGCCCGGTCGGCATCGTTGCCTGCGGCGGCGTCGTGAGGACCGAATCCGGGACGAATTCCGACGACGGCATGTCGAGCTCGGTCGGCAGCTGACCAGGCGCGGCTTCGGGCTCGACCTTCGGCTGCGAGGAGAGGGCGAACGGCACCGCGACAATGGCTCCGAGTCCCATGAGGACGCCCAGAACCGCGATCCACAGTCGACGCGACGGCGGGCTCGCCGGACGCCCGTCGACCGCACTCGACGGCGGGCGCTCATCCCACGAGTCCTCGGCGACCGCCCTCGGCCCCGGCCGTGAGGTCTCGCTCGGCTCCGCCATGGCCGCGCTCGCTCCGATCACGCCCGTGGGCACAACGGGCAGGTCTGGCCAGGGCACGGGAACAGCAGCCGACACCCGCCCGGGCGGCAGCGCACGTTGGGGCGGGCCCGGTGACTCCCGACCAGGCTCGGGCCAGGGAGCGATGACCGGCATAATTCTGGTCACCGAGTTGGCGGCGGGCTCCGCGGCGACGTCCTCTTGCTCATCCGAGGCGTGCCGAGCCCGGGGGACGGCCGAGCTCTCAACCTCGCCAGCGAGATCTTCGGATCCGGACTGCGCTGGAGTGCTCACGCGGTGGGAACCTACCGGCCGAGCCTTTGGTTACGCGACCACCGTACGGCCGGTTCAGGAGATACGTGGGTACGGTCGAGCCCGGCGCTGCGCCCATCGACGCCGTTCGTGGGTGGTGACGCGGACCTCACGCCGATGAGACTCGCGTTCGATTTCTCGATGTAGTTTTCGCCAATGTTCGATCCGGCGGGGACTGAGCTCGCCCGCGGTCACGGCCGCGAGCACGGCGCAATCAGGTTCATGCTGGTGTGTACAGTCGTCGAACCGGCACCGCCGGGCATAGGCGACGACGTCGGCGAACGCGCGGGCGAGGCCGTCGATCCCGGCGAACAGGCCGACCGCCCGGATCCCCGGAATGTCAATGACCGCGCCGCCACCGGGCAACAAGACCAGGGCCCGATGGGTGGTTGTATGGCGACCACGACCGTCGGATTGACGGATCGGCCGCGTCGGCATCACGGTGGTGCCGGCCAGCGCATTGACGATCGTCGACTTCCCCGAGCCCGACGGGCCCAGCAGCCCGAGGGTACGACCGCCGCCGACCAGAGCCCGGAGTCGCTCGAGCCCGATGCCGGCGGCGGCGCCCACACCATGAACCTCAACGTGGGGAGCGATGTGCGCCACCTCGTCGACGAGGATCGCCGGGCGGGCGGCGAGGTCCACTTTGGTCAGTGCGACAAACGGTCGCGCGCCGGACTCCCAGGCGAGGGACAACAGCCGTTCGATCAGACCCAGGTCGGGTTCGGGATCTACCGATACGACGACCGCCACAGTGTCCACATTGGCCACAAGCACCTGTCCGACGGCCTCGGCGCCGGCCGAGGCGCGGACCACCGCCGTACGGCGGGCCAGCACCGCCTCGACCGTCATCCGGTCGTCCGGCCAGGTGCGAACCACCGCCCAGTCGCCGGCACACGGAAGTCTCGTGGGGTCTTTCGCGGCCGCGGCGAGCACAGCACCGCCGAGACTCGCACGCAAAGTGCCGCCGGCCGAAATCAGAGTACAAACGCCTCGGTCGACGCGGATCACCCGGGCGGGTCGTTGGTCGGGCCGGGCGTGGCGTTCGTATGAGGTGCCGAAGCTTTCGTCCCAACCCAGGGACGACAGGTCGAACGTCATCGGTTCCTTCGTCAGGTCAGTCGGGTGGTGGGTTGGTCAGTCATCGTTCCCACCTCCCTCGCCGTCGCCGATGCAACACGTTCGCAACGACGTTAGATGCCCGTTCCGCTCGAGCAAACCGATTTACGCCGACACACTTGTTTACGCCGACGCCCTTGGCCGCTCACGCCCGCGCCCGGCGGGCCGGTACGGTCTGCACCATGACGACCGACCCGCTCGGGCTGGCCAGGGACGTAGCCCTGTCGACGACCCGGCTCCTCGCGACCACGAATGGCCTGACCGACGAGTCAGTCGGCGGACCGTCGCTGCTGCCCGGGTGGACGCGCGGCCACGTGCTCACCCACCTCGCGCGTAACGCCGATGGCGCGGTCAACCTGCTCACGTGGGCGCGGACCGGAGTACGCACCCCGCAATACGAGAGCATGGCCCAGCGCGCTGTCGACATCGAGGCCGGCGCCGGCCGCGACTGGGCGACCCAGCTCGACGATTTGAGTCGGGCGTGCGAGCGATTCGCCGCCGCCGTCGACGAGACGCCGGCGCAGGCGTGGACGACGGTGGTCCAATGGGCCAGCGGTCGCGAGGCACCGGCCGCCGAGGTGACATGGCACCGGCTGCGGGAGGTCGAGATCCACCACGTCGACCTCGACGCCGGTTACGTGCCAGTCGATTGGCCCCAGGCGTTCGTGTTACGCCTGTGCCGGACCCAAGCGGACGCTCTGGCTCACCGCGAAGGTGGCCCGGCAGTCGTTCTTCGAGCGCCCGAGGTCGGACACGACCTGGTACTCGGCGACGGCCCCGTCGTCAGCGGTCCGGCGTGGGCCATCGCCGCTTGGCTCACCGGACGTTCCGCCGGCAATGACTTGACGCTGACGCCCGCCGGACTGCTGCCGGTCGTACCGCCGTTCGGCTAGGGTTTGCGTGTGACCTACACCGGCAACGTGAGCCAAGGCGGTCCGCCTGACGTGCGCGAGCTGTCCGATCTCGTCATCACCAAAATCTCGCTGCGCCCGATGGATAACAACGCTTATCTGTTGCGCTGCAAGTCCACTGGGGACCAGGTGCTCATCGACGCGGCCAACGAGCCGGACCGACTGCTTGAGCTCATCGGTCCGAGCGGATTGTCCACTGTGGTCACAACGCACCGTCATCAGGATCACTGGTTTGGACTTGAGGATGTGGTGGCAGAGACCGGCGCGCGCTCGGTGGCGCACGCGGCCGACGCCGACGCCCTTCCGGTCGTTCACGACACCGTCGGAGACGACGACATTGTCGATGTCGGAAACTGTCGGCTCGAGGTGATCCACCTTGTGGGCCACACGCCGGGCTCGATCGCGCTGCTCTTCCGGGACCCGGGCGGCGTCAACCATCTGTTCACCGGCGACTCGCTGTTCCCCGGCGGCGTGGGCGCGACCCGTGGCAACGCGGACGACTTCGCGTCCCTCATCAACGATGTGGAGCAAAAGCTCTTCGACCGGCTGCCCGACGACACGTGGTTCTATCCCGGCCATGGAAAGGACTCCACGCTCGGCGCGGAGCGAGGGTCGCTGCCGGAGTGGCGCGCTCGCGGCTGGTGAGCATTGCGCTCACGCGAGCGCCGAATCTCGACATCTCAACCGCCGACCCTGTCCTCGGTCATACGATCGTGACAGACTTGCGAGATCGTCTGGTATGTCGCATCGAGACGAGGCTTGATGACTGGTCGGCTGCCGACGCCTGGGAGTTCCGGACGCGGTGTGCGCCAGGCGTACCTAATCGGCTCACTCATTCTCATTGGGGTCTATCCGCTGCTGAACGCACCATGGCGGCGCATCGACTTTCTGGTGGTCTCAATCGGCGCGGTGCCGGCCGTCGTCGTCGGCCTGTCAAGGATCCCGCCTTCCCGGCGACGCCCGTGGCAGCTGCTGCTGGCCGCCCTCGTGGTCGTCAACGCAGCCAACGTCATCAGGCTCGTCTCCACCGAGTGGGCGTTCACGACAAGCCAGGTGCTCGACGCTGCGGGTAACGCGTTAGTGCTCGCGGCGGCTCTCGCACTCGTTGTCCGGCACGGCGGCGGCGGCTTCGGCGGCATCATCGACGCCACCATCGTCGCGTTGGCGCTTGGGGGGGTGCTCTGGGAGGTCATCCTGGTGCCTAACCTTGTTGCCCCGTACCAAATCCCGGCGCAGAAGGCGAACCTGTTCGTGGTTGTCTTTGTGCTCTGCGGCGTCCTTGGCGCGCTGACGCGACTGGCGCGGATCATGAGGGATCCGGAATCGGCTCTATGGTTGCTGCTGGCGGCTTTAGGACTGGCGCTGGTGGGCAACATCCTGCTCGCCGTTGTGTCAACTCCCGCGGTCCGGGTGACCGCAATGATGATGTTTATGGGGGCGTACGCCGCACTTGGATTGTTCGGACTCGATCCCAACGCAGCCGAGCTTGCGGACACACGGGATGTACGGACCGACGTCGAGCTCTCAACCGTCCGGCTTGCCTTCCTCTGGGCGGCGGTGGCAGCGATACCCGTGGTCGTAGGCTGCCGTGAGCTCACCGGTGCCGGGGTCGATGGACTCTTGCTCGCTTGTGGCGGGACCGCGGTCGCCGCGTTGGTGATGGTGCGCATTGGCGGATTGTCGTCAGCGCGCGACCGGGCTGAGCAAGCCCTGCGCTTCGAAGCGACCCATGACCCGCTGACGGGTTTGGCGAATCGACGCGAGTTTCTCCACCAACTCAGCATTGAGTTGACCCATGCCCCGCAATGCGTGATCTTCTTCTGCGACCTTGACGAGTTTAAGAGTGTCAATGACCGGCTTGGGCACGGCGCCGGTGACGAACTACTGGTCGAGGTGGGCCGGCGCCTGCGCGGCTGCGTGCGACAAGGCGACGTGGTGAGCCGGTTCGGAGGTGACGAGTTCCTTATCCTGTTGCGTGATCGGGCGGAGTCCAACATCGGGGCGGTTCGCGACCGGATCGCGGACGCGCTGTCGCGTCCGATCCTGTTGCGCGACGACGAGGTCAACATCGGCGCTAGCATCGGTATCGCCATCGCTACCGCCGAGGCCGACGCTGAGGCCTTGATACGGCGCGCCGACCGGGCGATGTACGAGGCGAAACGGGATGAGCCAGCCACGCAGAGCGTTCGTGTTGTGTCGGTATAAGACACCGGCGGACACTGTGCGCCGCGCGTACCTGATCGGCTCCGTGATCCTGATCGCCCTGTACCCATTGCTGTCGGCGACCAGTCGTGACATCGACTACCTCATCGTGTCGATAAGCGCGACACCTGCCGTCTTCGTTGGTCTTCGAGCGATCCCGCCGTCGCGGCGCCTGCCATGGCAGATTCTGCTGACCGCCCTCGTAATGATCAACGTAGCGAGCCTGCTTCTGCTCCTGCCCGGTGACGCGGTGGTGACCGCCAGCGTGCTACTGGACGCCACCGGCAACGCGTTGGTGCTCGTGGCCGCGCTCACCCAGGTCCTGCGTTACGGCAAGGGCAGTCTCGGCGGCATCATCGATTCCACGATCGTGGCGTTGGCGCTTGGTGGGCTGCTCTGGGATGCCGTGCTGCTGCCTAATCTCGTGCCGCCATACGACCTGCTCGCGCAACGCTTGGATCTGTTCGTCGTAGTCTTCGCGCTCTGCGGGGTTCTGGGCGCTCTCGTGCGGCTGGTGCAGGTCACCGCCCGGCCACCACGAGCCCTGTCGCTGCTGCTCGCCGCGTTGGGCTTGGGCCTGGTCGGAAACATTCTTTACGCAGTGGGGCCGCTGCCCGTCCACCGTGTTGCGGCGTCGATGTTGCTCATGGCAGCGTTCGTGCCGCTGGGGCTGTTCGGGCTGGATCCCAGCGCGAAACAACTCGCCCAGTCGCGGCACATTCCACAGTCCGATGAACTCTCCACCGGACGGCTCGTCTTCCTCGGGGCAGCCGTGGCCGCGATACCGGTTGTTGTCGGATCCCGCGCCATGGTCGGTTTGGATAACGACGGACTACTCCTCGCGGCCGGTGGATTCGCCGTTGCAGCCTTGGTTATGGCGCGAATCTGGCGGTTGTCCGCCGCGCGCGACCGGGCCGAGCGGGCACTACGGTTCGAAGCCACCCACGACCCACTCACCGGCCTGCCCAACCGACGCGAATTTCTGGACCAGCTGAGCGCCGAACTCAGGCGATCCCCCCCATGCGTCATCTTCTTCTGCGACCTCGACGGATTCAAGAACGTCAACGACCGCCTCGGCCACAGCGCCGGCGATGACCTACTCATCGAAATCGGCCGACGACTGCGCGCGTGCGTACGCCACGACGACCTCGTCAGCCGATTCGGCGGCGACGAGTTCCTCATCCTGCTTCGCGACCAGGCACCCTCCGACATCACAACCGTGCGCAACCGCATCGCCGATGCACTGTCACGGGCCATCCCACTACGAGGCGAACACGTTAACATCGGCGCCAGCATCGGCATCGCCGTCGCCACCGGAGAAGCCGACGCCAACACCCTCATCCGACGCGCCGACCGTGCCATGTACGAAGCCAAACGCGACGAACCCATCACACCCGGCATCCGCGTCGTCTCCGTTTGACGAGTGATCTGGGCCGACAATGTCCGCCGCGGTCATACGATCAGGAACTGTGTGACGAGTCGCCGGCGACGCCGCATCCGAAGCTGGCTTGATGATGTGTCGACCGGCGACGCCTGACGCCTCCCGACCAGCCGTCGGCCAGGTATGAGGCGAAACGAGACGAGCCGACGACGCCCGGCATACGCATCGTCGCTGTGTGAGCCGTACGGTAGGCACCGTGGACACTGAACTGGCGCGCGAGTTCGTGCGGCAGCACCACCGCGCCGTACTGACGACGTACTTCCCAGACGGACGAGCCCAGCTCTCGCCCGTGACGGTGGGCGTCGACACATCCGGTCACGTGGTCATCAGCACCCGAGAGACCGCGACCAAGACCCGTAACCTCTTGACCGACCCGCGCGTCGTGCTCTGCGCGCTCACGGAGGCGTTCTTCGGTCAATGGGTACTCATCGAGGGTCGGGCCGAGGTCATTCACCTGCCCGATGCGATGGAGCCCCTCATCGACTACTACCGCGGCATCTCCGGCGAACACCCGGATTGGGACGATTACCGCGCCGCGATGGAGCGGGACCGGCGTGTTCTCGTTCGAGTCACGATTACCCGCGCCGGTCCGGATCGCCAGGGCTGACACGGTTGTGGCAGACGATGCGCGGCCGCGCGACAACAGGTCGGGTTCGGTTGGTTTCTCGGCGGTCATCGGGGTCCTGGCTGGGCTGTCGTTGACATCGCGCTGGGGTGTTGCGGTGATGGCGATTGGCGGCGTGGTCGGCGGATTCGTTCTTGCCGGTACGGACACACTGGCCCGGGCACGTCAGAAACCCGGCGAGATCCCAGCCCTGTGGTCCCGCATCGTCATGAGCACAGCGCTCGCCGCGATCGCGGGCTGGGTGCTGGGAAAGCTGTTCGGCGCGGGACCCATTGTCGTCGGACTCTTACTGGGCGCGCTGACCGGAGCCTTGGCGCTGCGGCCGCAGAAGGTCATTCTGGGACCATTGGTGGGCATCGCCGTTGGGTGGGTGCTCGGGGAGGTGTGGGCAAATGTGCCGGCGGCCGTCGTCGGCGCGACCACGGTGCTCGTCTTCCGGACCTTGTCGGCGGCGATGTTCCGCGACGCACAGGTCGAGTTGCTGGCCGAGCGGGTGACGGCGCAGGAGTTGCCGTTCGTGGTGCCGCTCGAGGCGCGGACCCGGTACGTCGGGACTGGTTACGTACGCGACCTGGCCGAGGTAGTCGGCGGCGACTATCAAGCCGACGCGCTCGACGTCGGCATTATCGCGTCACTTGATGAGCTGGCTGGACCGCAATTCGACCCAAGCACGATCGACCCGCGGGTGCGCGAATTCTACGAGCACACGACGCGCTTCACGCTCGACATCGTTCCGCAGCTACGTCTCTGGGGTCGGCCCGGTTACCTGGTCTACCGCGCGCTCGTGGCCAGACCACTCGGCCAGGCCAACGTTCCGATGAACCAACGGGAGGCCCAACGCGGCGTCCGGAGCCGGATCGACACGATCAGCACCCGCAGCGACCGCGTGGTCAGCATCCGCGGCTGGATCAGGTCCTTTGTGGACAATGATGAGCCCATTTATGTCGGCATCTACACTACCTATCGACGGGACGGCCGAGGCTACGTGAGCGTCGGCTTCCCGCTGCCGCAGGCGAGCTTCACGGCAACCCTCGTGCCTTATCCGCGTCCGGGCGGCGGGCTGATCCTCACCAGCCGCAGTGAGCTTGGTCAGGCCGGGCACTATTTGACCTATGTGGACCCCCAGACGCGGGACCTCACGACACTAGCCGTCCACGGATTCGCCGAGCGGCTGGAGGTGTACGTCGCGGACGGCCAGGTGCGCGCCGAACACGATTTCCGGGTCTTCGGCTTCCCATTCCTCACGCTGCACTACACCATCACACCGAAGCACTAGACTGCCATGCCGAGCGCGAGCCCATCCATTTCGATGGCGATGGCGACAGTGTCGTCGTGGGCCCGGGTGGTGTGGCGCTCGCCGGCCAAACACAGCGCCGCCTCGCCGGCTACGATGCCGTGCCAAACGCCGTCCTCGCCGCACACTTCGCCACGTCCGGACAGGACGAAGAACAATTGGTCGACCGTCGTCGGGTGACGGCCTATCTCCCCGCCGGCGGCCACCCATAGCACGGTGACGCCCACGCTATCGGCCCGTACCACTGCCTGTGCCCGGAACCCACGGCTACCGTGATGTGCAATCTCGTGCGCCTGCTCCGGCCGCAGTTTGATGATCCGCATTGCCCGCACTGTACCGGGCCGTCATCGAACGGGCCGAGCTAGCGCGGCGCCGCTGGAGTCGCCGACGCGATCCGCGGCGCCGCAACGCGCTCCTGCGGTGTGGATGACCCGGTCCGGCCGGGGTGTGTCTTCTTGAGTCCACACCCGCACAGGAGTAGTTACTCCTGTGCGGGTGTCGAGTCTGAAGAGCCCATGCTGTCCGCGCCGCGACACGCCGGGCGGCCAAGACAAACCTTACTCAAACGTCCGAGATGGGGCGCCGGGTCCATATAGCACCCGGCGCTAGGCTCCCGACATGACAACCGAACAGTGGTCGGCGGGCGAGGCCTACGACGGGTACATCGGCCGATGGAGTCGGAAGGTAGCGGTCGAGTTCATCCGGTGGCTCGACCTGCCGCCGGGGCACCACTGGCTCGACGTGGGCTCCGGTACAGGCGCATTGGCGGCGACAATCATCGCGATGGCCGAGCCGGCCGACGTACTCGGCGTCGATCCGTCGGACGGCTTCCTCGCAACCGCACGGGCGAACAATCCGGCGGCCACGTTCCGCGTCGGTGATGCCCGCGAGTTGCCCGTGGACGACCGAAGCGCCGACGTGGTGGTCAGCGGCCTGACCCTGAACTTCGTGCCCGAGCCGGACCGGGCCATGGCCGAGTTCCTCCGGGTCGCCCGGACCGGCGCCACGGTCGCCGCGTACGTATGGGACTACGCCGAAGGGATGGCACTGCTGCGATATCTCTGGGACGCGGCGATCGATCTGGATCCGGATGCTGCCGACCTCGATGAGGGTCCGCGGTTCCCGCTCTGCCAACCGGAGGGCCTCCGTCGACTGTGGACAGACCATGCCCTCGTGGAGCTGTCCGGCGAGGCGATCGTCGTTCCAACTCCGTTCAAGGACTTCGACGACTATTGGACACCGTTCCTCGGTGGTCAAGGCCCGGCCGGGGCATACGTGATCTCCTTGGACGAGGACCACCGGACGCGGTTGCAAGAGTTGCTACGTTCGCGACTGCCCATAGCGTCTGATGGATCAATCGCCCTCACGGCACGAGCCTGGGCGGTACGGGGCGTCGCGCCGTGACTCAGCTCTCACCCGGCTCTCGGTCGAGGCAGCACTGGGCCGGGTAGTCGTCGTTTTGACTGATGCGAGACAGTCGTCTCACGAACCACGAGGCTTCGGTCATGCGAAAGGTCAACCGCCTCGCCGCGCTCGCGCTCGCCGCAGTCGCACTTGGCTCCCTTGCCGGCTGCGCACCCAAGAGTGGCAGCCCGGCACCTGACGGCACCGGCGCCGGCACCGGCCAGCTGGGTGATACGGCTACGCCCACGTCGACGACGACACCATTGCCGAACGAGGCGGGCTCGTACGCGACAGCCGCCGTCGGCGCGTGGAGCCGAGGCGACGCTGGTCTTCTCAGCCAGCTCGACGATCCGGCCGACCATATCTTCTCCACATTGGACTCGGGCAACTACAACAAGGTCTTCACGCTGTACCAGTGCAACGGGGCCGCCGGTTCCAGCATCTGCGCGCTCTACAACGAAGTCGGCGACGAGCTCGACCTACGCCTGCGCAACGACCTCATTGGTCAGCCGCATGCCGTCGTGGACGGGCAGTGGCACCCGATCACGTTTCCGCAGGACCTGAAGGCGTACGCCCAGGAGGCCCTCAACGCGTGGCTCGGACACAACACCGCCGCTGTCGCGCTGCTGACCGGTAAGCCGGGCGAAACCGCGTTCGGAGAGGTGCCACCCGCGCGCCGGGCCGACACGTGGACCTACGCGCACGAAGAGGGCGGCGCCGGCCACATATTCCACCTTTTCTCCGACCCGGCCGGCGACACGATCGTGTTCTCGTTCCTCAATCCGACTATCCAGGCCCCGCCGGCGAACCGGCACGGGCTGATCGAGGTCATCTACTACACGGCTCACTCGTGACGGGAGCTACTGGTAGGACACGAAGACCGGCGTGGGTTCGACCGCCATCGTCTGCGTCGGCGTGAATGTGGGCTTGTCCTCGTCGTAGAAGTTCTTCCAGCCCCAATGGATGTTCGGCGGCGCATCGATGTGAAGTCCATTCCAGGTGTTCGATCTTCGCGCCGGGTGAGCCGAACCCGTCGGCATGGATGACCACCTGCAGCTCGTCGTAGCTCGGTGACGAGCGACGCTCGGTTCGAGATCATCGCGAGCGGAACTGGTGCAGCATGAGGACCTTCTGCGGCAAGTTGTGCTCCCGGTGAACTGGCCAACCACTGGCCGGTCTGGTTGATCTCGTCGGCGCTGACCGAGCCGATGCACCATCGGCACCTGCGTCTGGCTTCATGTGCCACTCCGGGTCCAGCGCGAGCCCGACATGCGGTGAGCAGCAGGTCGGCGTAGAGCTTCGCCTGGGTGAGGAAATCGGACCGGCCGGGTTGCAGGTCGAGCACCACGTAGATCCCGGCCTTGGCCGCGTCGATCCAGGGGCGAGCTCGGACTCCGGCGTCTCGTTGGAGTAGTTGCCGTCCGAGCCGGCGACGCCGCGGCCACGGTGGCGATGATCTCGAATGTCGGTACCACCGGCTCGCCCACGAGCGCGCCTACGCGCCGCCACCTTCTTCGCCCGGGCGATCGCGGCGTCGAGCGCTGCTCACCAAGTGCTCCGAGCACTGTGTCACCCGGGTGCCCGTACAGCGCGACCATGCGCCGGCCGGGGAAGATCACCTGGCCGCCGCCGGGCAGCTCGACGCCGGTCGCGGCCTGCGAGCCGGCGGCGAAGTAGGTCGGCCGGCCCGAATGCGCCACCGATCGCGAGTACGTGAGCGATCGGCGCCGCGGCCACCGCCTTGACGGATTCGCTGGACGCGCGCGGATCCGGCTCGCTGAGAGTCAGAACCTGGGCACCGCTGGCCCGCGCCGTAACGATCGCCGCCGCGTCGCTGCCGTCGCCCCGCGCGAGGACCAACAACGACTCCAGCGGTGCCGGCGGCCGTACGTCCGGAAGCACCGGGTCATCCACCGAGTCGGGCAGTGTGGTCACGGTCAGGGAGGCGCGCTGAGCCCAGGCCGTGGCCGCGGCACCGACCGCCACCACCGTTCGGGGGGCAAGCCTGGTCAGCTCGGTACGCAGGTCCGCGTCCGGCTCCTGGCCGCCCGCGGGTGCCAGCGTCGCGCTCGGCTCCGCCGATCCGCTCGGGCTGGCCACGGCGGGCGCGACAAGCAGCGGTACGCCGAGATCCACGGCCGCCTTACCGGCCCGCTCGAAGTCGGCGTTCTCGCCCTCCGCGATCAACACGACGGCCGGCGCACTCTGAAAGATGGCCCGACTTGTGGCCAACGCGAGCCCCACTGCACCGACGCCGTCCACGACCGTGGTGTCACCGTCGGGGAGAGCTGTTCGCGACTGCGCCCGATCGGGCGGGGTCGTATCGACAGGCGCCTCTGGACTAGACGTGCAGCCGGTAATCAGCAGCACTCCGAGCAGCGATATGACACACGTGCGCAACCGTGGCAAGGCATCCCCAGGGGGCTCGAACCAGTTAACGGGGGTGGTTTCCGGTCAGGCCCGTCAAACTAACAGTCAACGCGCGCGGGCACCACCGAACGCGCGGCGCGTAGTCGTTATATCACCGTCAGGTGTGACGCCACGGCCTCTACATCCACGACCTTGGAAGAATGCGCGTGATTTGCGATCGACTCACGCGCATTTCTCCAAGATCGCGGAAAGGGGCTCAGTGGACCTGGCGGTCCTGGCCTTCCCAGTACGGTTCGCGAAGCCGGAACTTCTGCACCTTGCCGGTCGCGGTTCGCGGCAGCACGTCAGTGAATTCCACTCGCTTGGGACACTTGTACCCCGCCAGGTGCTGCCGGCAATGCTCGATCACCTGCTCGGCGGTGAGCGACTCGTCGCGCCGCACCACCAGAGCCGTGACCAGCTCGCCCCACTTCTCGTCCGGGATGCCGATCACCGCCACCTCGGCCACGTCGGGGTGCAGGCTGATCGCGTCCTCGACCTCGATGGAGGAGACATTCTCGCCGCCGGTGATGATGACGTCCTTCTTCCGGTCGGAGATCGTGAGATATCCGTCCACAATAGATCCGCCGTCGCCGGTGTGGAACCAGTTGCCTGCCTGCACCCGCTCGGTCTCGTCCGGGTTGTTCCAGTAACCGAGCAGGTTGTGGTTCGTCTGTGCGAGCACCTCGCCCGACTCGTCCACGTTCAGCCGGACCCCGATCGCCGGGGTTCCGGCGCGGCCGAGGTTGCGGGCCTGCTGCCGCGGCTCCAGATCGGTCCACTCCGACCGCATCCGGTTCACGGTCAACACGGGTGCCGTCTCGGTCAGGCCGTAGATCTGCATGAACTCCCAGCCGAGCTCGTTTCGGACCCGCTCGATCGTGCGAGTAGCCGGAGGGGCGCCGGCTACGATGATGCGGGCCGTGCCCCGACCCGGCATCTCGCCCGTCCACTGTGGAGCGGCGTCGAGTACGGCGTTGACGACCGCCGGGGCGGCGCACATGAGCGTCACGCCGTACCGTTGGACCCGCTTCAGGATTTCGGTGCCGTCCACCTTGCGAAGGACGATGTGCTCGCCCCCCATGCCAGTAACGGTGAATGGCATGCCCCAGCCGTTGGCATGGAACATCGGCAGCGTGTGCAGATATACGTCGTTGTCGGTGACGCCCGCGTGGAGCCCGAAGACGGTCGCGTTGAGCCACAGGTTGCGGTGGGTCATCTGTACGCCCTTGGGACGCGCGGTCGTACCCGAGGTGTAGTTGATCGTCGCGGTCTCGTGCTCGTCGCCAACCCAGGGCCGCGGCTCGATGCCCTCGAGGTAGAGCTGAGAGTCGTCTTCGCCGAGCAGCGCGGGATGGCTCACCCGGATGGTGTCCAGCAGTTCCTTGCGCTCGGGATCGACCAGCAGTACGTCGGCCCCGGAGTGCTCGACGATGTAGCGGATCTCCGGCTCCGCCAACCGGAAGTTGACCGGCACCAGGATCCGGCCCCAGCCACAGACACCGAAGAACGACCCGAGCAGGCGGGCGGAGTTGTGCGACACGATGGCCACGCGGCCGCCGACCGGCACTCCGAGTTGGTCAAGGCGAGCCGCCTGGGCGGCAGCCAGGGCCGCCAGCCGTCGATAGCTGATCTCACCGAGCGATGGCGCCGGCTGATCCGGCTCGTCGACCACGGAGACCCGGTCCCCGTAGACCTGCTCGGCACGGTAAAGAAAATCGGAGATGGTCAACGGGTACTCCATCCGGTCACATTACCTCTGACTTTTCAGCGGTGAGCCAGTTGCAAGCGGCTACCGTGTGGTTAAATAACCGGATGGTTATGGAGGCAGCCACGCTCGACTCGGCGTTCGCGGCGCTGGCCGACCCGACGCGGCGGGCGATCCTGGTCCGACTGACCGCCGGCGAAGCGACGGTCGGCGAGCTGGCGGCACCGTTCGCGATGACCCAACCGGCCGTGTCCAAGCACCTGCGCGTGCTCGAGCGTGCTGGGCTCATCTCGCGTGGCCGGGACGCCCAACGCCGGCCGTGCCGGCTTGAGGAACCGGCACTGCGAGCGGCGACCGATTGGCTCGAGGACCTGCGGCAACGCTGGGAGGAGTCCTACGTTCGGCTAGACGCGCTCCTGGAGGAGATGAAGGCGGCGCAGACGCCGATGCGCCGGCGGGTGAGCCGCAGATGACCCGGGAACTGGTTCTCACGACACCGTCGGAACGCGAGATCCTGCTCGCGCGTGAGTTCGACGCGCCACGCAGGATGGTCTTCGACGCCTTCACCCGGCCGGAGCTACTCGTGCAGTGGTACGGCGCGACCGGCTGGCATCTGGTTAGTTGTGACGTCGACCTTCAGATCGGCGGACGGTACCGATTCGAGTCGCACGGCCCACGGTCCGCGATCATGGTGCAAAGCGGCACCTACCAAGAGATCATCCCGCCGGCCCGGCTCGTCGTGACAGAACTCTTTGATGATCAGTCGTACCCGGGCGAATCCCTGATCACGCATGAGTTCACCGAAAGCGACGGGCTGACGACAGTCACGACCACCATCTATTTCGCAACCGCGATGGGCCGCGACATCGCGCTCGGATACCCGATGGCGCAAGGAGTCAGCGAGAGCTACGACCGGCTCAGCGAACTGTTGACACAGAGGGCGGCCGTCTGGGGACCGCCCACAATGGAGGGAGAACGCACATGAACTGGACCCTGGAGGTTGTCGTCGTACCTGTCTCCGATGTGGACCGGAGCAAGGCCTTCTACGAGCGGCAGCTCGGTTTCGTGGTCGATCACGACACCGTGATCGGCGACGACGTACGGGTTGTGCAGCTGACCCCGCCGGGCTCCGGCTGCTCGATCGTGATCGGCAAAGGAATCGGAGGAACCGGTTACAACATGGAGCCCGGATCGCTGAAGGGCGTGCAGCTCGTGGTGGCCGACATCAACAAGGCGCGAACGCAGCTGCTCGACAACGGCGTGAAAGTGAGCGACGTCGTCGTCATGGGCGAGAATCCCGCACCGACGCCCAGCCCGCTCGACAACGTCGGCTTCGTGTTCTTCGACGACCCCGATGGGAACAGCTGGGCCGTCCAACAGATTTCGGCTCGCGGACAATGAAGTCTTAACACGGCCGGCGGAAGCCGTATATGACATCGGTCTTGACGAAGCCGAGCGACTCGTACAGTCGACGGGCGGCCACGTTTTCCGCGTTGTGGTTGAGCGTCACACTCGACATTCCGGCCGCCCGCATTCTCACCAGGGAATGCGAAATGACGGCCCGCCACGATTTCGTGCGCGGGGTCGTAGCCGGGCTTCGTCATCACCTGAGCCCGAAGCGACGTGCCGGTCCAGTTCTCGCCAAAGGCACCGTTGCGGACCGCCGCGAGCTGGTCGGCATCGTCCATTGTGGCCTCTCGGATTATTGTGGCCTCTCGGATCTGGAAGCCCGGCGGTTGCACGGGGTCCACCGGCCCGGCGAGGTCGCGCTCGCGAACGTGGTCCCAGACCCGGAACTTTGCAAACCCGAGCTCCGTGAGCGCCTGCTGTCGGAGCGTATCGCTAGCGAACACGTCCGTACCGACGAATTCCTCACCGGCGTCACGAACCCGTTCGGTTGTCGCGGCCGCATCAGCGAGCAACGCCCGCTCGGCGTCGGAACCGCGCAGATGCGGGGCAACCACCAGGTCGAACGAGCTACCGAAGCGGCCGCAGATCGCTAGGCCGACCACAGTGGACTCTTCGTGCCACAGGTGAACCAGGTCCCCGACGGGCCGGCGTCCGCGGAGATTCTCGTAGATGCGGTGCGGCAATTCTCCTATGTGGTCGTAGCCACGCGGGCCGGCCTGCGCGATCCAGCCCGCGACGACCCGCTGCAGTTCGGCCAGATCCGAGTCCCGGTACGACCGGCGCCGCACCAGCCCAAACCTACGCCGATACCCCAACTACGCGGAAACGTAGTGGCGGATCCGGTCAACCTCCACGAATCCCATGGACTGCAGCGTGGCACGCAAGTCGGGGTTGTCCACGACCGCTCGGGCGACCTCCGCACCGGAGCCGTCCGCCATGGTCAGCGCGGCCGAGATGAGCGCGGTCCGTACCTCAGCGGCTCGTTCCGGTTCGAGCTTGGTGTCGATAAGGACATCGGAGAGAAGCGCTTCGGCCGGTTCACTGTGTAGTGTCGGTTCGCTGTGTAGTGTCGGTCCAGTGTGTCGTGACGGATAGACGAGCACGGCGCCCGCGAGTACATCCGGTTCGCCGGCGAGCAACAGTCCGTCCGATGTGTAACGAGCATCCGAGCTCCACCGGGCGAACGTGTCGCGGGCGATGCTCGGGCACAGGTGCGGTCGGGCAAGCGTGAACAGGTCGGCCAGCGCCTTGTCGAGGTACTCGCCCGGCCGGGCGGCCCGGACGGGGACCGTCGTCGAAACCTTTAGGCCGGCTGGCAGGGGGCGGGCCAAGAGCGTGCACGGCGTGTCCTTGCGCCAACCGAGCTGTTCAAAAAGCTTCCAGCCCTCGGCGCGCGACTCGGGGATCTCGGTCGTCGTGAACCGCACGCCCGGGTGCGAGCCGGCCACCTCGATCAAAGTCGAAAGCAGCTCCCGGGCGATGCCACCGTGGCGCGCGCTCGGGTGCACGACCGGACCCCACAGCCGACCCGAGGCGGACAGGGTGGCCGGCCACCGCAAGGCCGCCGCACCGACCAAGCGGCCGTCGCGGTCGCGTCGCAGAGCCAACGTCGTGGCGGTCATGCCGCCGGGACGCAGGAGCGATCGCACCATCGCGGCCGTCAGCGGCCGCTGGTCCGGCCAGCCGTGCACCGCGGCGTAGCCCAACTCGGCAAGCTCATTGTCTAGATCGGGTGTGGAGCGATAGTCCTCGATCAGCATTGGCATAGGACGCTCCACGATGGACTTTGGCAGCAATGCACGCGGTACGAGGGGAGAGCACGCACCCGGGCGGACGTGTCCGCTAACCGGCGCGCGGGGGTCGCACCGGCGTCGCGTGGTGACACGCCCGCCCGGTCACCCGACAACGCGGAGCGGTCCCTACGCGTCATCGAGGAGTCATTGAGCTCCGCTAGGGGAAGATCGCCCATCACACTGTGTAGGGGATCGCCCACCATCGCACGGGGTCATCATGCTCCACACGACCCTGCATGCGCAAGAGCCGATGCACGTGCATGGTTCAATCATCTCGTGACTACCCCGGGCGAAGACAAGCCACAGAGGACGGACGAGAACCTCGTCCCGATATACAACGGAATGCCAGCGACGGAACTGGCCCACGGCGGTTGGATAAAGAGCCAGTTCAGCAATCCGAGCGGAAATTGCGTCGAGCTTGCCGAACTGACAGACGGTGCGGGGGTCGCGGTTCGGAATTCGCGAGATCCCGGCGGCCCGGCCCTCATCTATACAAAGACCGAGATAGAGGCATTCGTGCGGGGCGTCGTCGCCGGCGACTTTGATCTGTTTCTTCCCTAGCCCGAGCTACCGCCATTGGAGGATTCGCCCGGCCCTATACACGATCGAGTGCGCACCCGTTAGGTCATTCCGCCAACCGAACGTCGGCATGTCGACCGGTGCATATCACCGGAGGTCATGGCATGCTTACCGGCAGAGAGCACGTTCGAAGCCGGGGGGCTATACAACGCGGAGGTAGGCGGTGTTGACGCCTGCGATCGAGAGCGGGTCGGCTGGCGGGCCGACCGTGCTGCGGATGCTGCTCGGTGCCCACCTGAGGCGCATGCGCGAAGCCCAAGGAGTGACCCGCGAAGAGGCCGGATACGCCATCCGCTCGTCGGAATCGAAGATCAGCCGGATCGAGTTGGGTCGGGTCAGCTTCAAGGAACGCGACATCGGTGACCTGCTCACCCTGTACGGCATGGCCACGGATGACCCAGAGCGCGGCCGCATGCTGGCACTGGCCCGTGAGGCGAACAAGACCGGATGGTGGCACCGGTACGGCGACGTGCTGCCGTCCTGGTTCCTGTCGTACCTGGGCTTGGAGGCGGCGGCGTCGCTCATCCGGACCTACGAGGTCCAGTTCGTACCCGGGCTGCTGCAGACCCGGGACTACGCCCGAGCCGTGGTCCGACTCGGACACCAGCGAGCCCCCGACGCCGAGGTCGAGCGCCGGGTCGACCTGCGCCTGGCCCGGCAGAATGTGCTCACCCGACCCGGGCCATCGCACTTGTGGGCCGTCATCGACGAGGCGGCACTGCGCCGGCCGATCGGTGGAATGGACATTCTTCGGGCGCAGATCGAAGCCCTCATTGAGGCCACCACCAGGCCGAATGTGCGGCTACAGATCGTGTCGTTCGACATCGGCGGGCACGCGGCCGCCGGTGGCGCATTCACGATCCTGCGCTTTCCGGAACGGGATCTTTCCGACGTGGTCTACGTCGAGCAACTCACCAGTGCGCTTTACCTGGACAAACGCGAGGATCTCGACTTGTACGCCGAGACCATGGAGCGGTTGTGCCTGGAGGCCCATCCGCCGTCGCGGACCGCGGAGACACTTTCCGGGATTCTCAAGGACCTGGCGCACTGAGTTTCTCGGCTCGCCGAGCCGCCCCCTTTCCCCCGGCCGCCCGATCACACTACGCTACGCATCGACGATCTACTTCGGACCCGCCGAGGGGCTCCTGACATGACTGATCCTGTTGCCGAACAACTGTCCAAGCTGGACACCACGGTCGCCCACTCGGCGCGACTGTGGAATTACCTACTGGGGGGCAAGGACAACTTCGCGGTGGACCGCGAAGCGGCCGACCAGGTCCTGACGTACATGCCCGAGCTGGTCCAGTCCGCTCGGTTCAACCGTGGTTTCTGGGTCGAGCGGTACGGTTTCTCGCCGGCGAGGCCGGCGTCCGACAATTCCTCGACATCGGCACGGGTCTACCGACCGCGAACAACACCCATGAGGTGGCCCAGGCGACCGCGCCCGACAGCCGCATCGTCTACGTCGACAACGACCCGATGGTTCTGGTACATGCGCGGGCGCTGTTGACGAGTACACCTCAGGGCAAAACCGACTACATCGACGCTGATCTACGCGATCCGGACCGGATTCTCGAGGACGCTTCGCTCACGCTCAACTTCAACCAGCCGGTCGCCGTCATGCTCCTGGGCATCCTGAACTTCGTGGTCGACGACGAGAAGGCGCAGACGATCGTCCGCCGACTCGTGTCGGCCGTACCGTCGGGCAGTTACCTCGCGATCTCCCATCCAACGATGGAGGTCAACCCCGAAGCAGTCGACCGGGCGATGCAGATGTGGAACTCCAGCGGGTCGGCTCCGATCACGGCCCGTAATCCACAAGGGATCGCCGCCTTCTTCGAGGGTCTGGAGCTATTGGAGCCGGGTATCGTCACCTGCTCGCAATGGCGCCCCGACGGCAACGACACCACGCCGTGCTCCGAGTTCGCCGGAGTTGGCCGCAAACCGTAATCGAGTCAGGCATCCGCCCCGGGTGGGGCGATCGTGCGTAGGGCGCCGACCACGGCTCCGAGCTCAGCGATGAGCCCCGCCACGGTGGTCGAGTCGCCGCCGATCGTCACCGCCCGGAGTTCGGCCGGCTTGGGCAGCTTGGCGACGATCTCCGGCAGCGAGTCGATCATCTTCGCTTGGATTGCCTGCGGTGACGCCCCGTTCTCTATGGCAGCCCGGATACGATCCCGTTCCAGGGCTAGGAGGGCGTTGGCGTGGGCGGCGTCGGCACGCGCCTGGGCCAGGGCCAGCTCGCCATCCAGACCCTGACGCTGCAGTGCGTACTCCCGCTCCAGCCGAAGCCGGCCGACCTCGAGCTCCTGCTCGCTGCGCTCCCGCTCCAGCTCGAGTTCATGCAGCAGGGTCTCGTTCTGCATCTCACTCAACTGGCGCGCGGACTCCTGCTCCGTCTGCGCTCGGCGGACCTTCTCCCCCGCCTCCCGGTCGAACGTGGCCGCCTCGTTGCGCGCCCGCAGCTCGGCCAGTTCGCGCTCGGTCTCCATCCGCTGGGTCTCCTGCACCCGGGCCGCGGACAGTTCGCGTTCGGTGATCGCCTCCTCCGCGCTCAGTTCGGCGAGGCGGGCGATCCGGCCCTGCTCGGAGCGGAATGGCTTCTGCAGGTTCTCCCATAGCCGTGCCGAGCTGACGATCGCCTCCTTGATCTGCACCGTGACGATGCGCAGACCGAGGCCGCGGTCGCTGCCGCCCTCACCCTCGGCCACCGCGCGCAGCCGGGCGGTCAGCTCCTCCACGATCGGCTGCTTGTCGCTGAGCACCTCGTGCACGCCCATCGTGGCGACCTTGTCCTTGATGGCCGCCTCGGCCTGCTCCTTGAGCTGCAGGTTCACCAGGCGCATCGGGTCGTCCGGGTCGCCGAAGTCGAGCTTGCGGTACGCGGTGGGGAAGTCCTGGATGATCCACTGGACGTACGCCTGAACCACCAGACCCTGCAGCTCCTGGCAGATGCAGTAGGCGTTGATCAGGATCGTCTGCATGGCGCCCGGGTACGACCAGGTACGAGTCGCGGGCCGGGTCGAACCGGAACGAGGTGCCGAGCCCGACGTGCAGCGGCTCGCTCCGGCCGCGGCGGGTGTGCACCACGAACGCGTTCGGCGGCACGAGCACCGTCTTCCAGCGCCAGAAGCCGCTGACCCGTACGTCCACCGCCGACGGTGCCGGCTCCGGTCGCGCCGCCGGAGTCGCGGCCGCCGCCCCGGCCGCGCTGAGCCGGAACGCCCCCGGCCGCTGGAGCCACCGCTGGCGCCGGCGCGCGACCGCTTCGAGCGCAAGTCCTGTTCCAGCCGCTCCTGCTGGGCCATCACCTGGTCCAGATACACGTTGCGGTTCTCGCTCATGCCGCCTCCCGTCGCTACCGCGTACCAATCTTGCCGATTGCGTCAAGCTCCGCGAGCCGGCGCGACAACAACCAGCGGGCGACGGCACAATGACACGCCGACGTCCCGACGAGCGAAGAGGCGGTTCAGTGAGCAACGCGACCCCAGCGGACACCGCGCGCAAGATCAGCCAGCGGATCGCGGATGAGCTCGGCGTTCGCGACGGACAGGTGGCCGCCGCGGTCGAATTGCTCGACGGCGGGGCGACGGTGCCGTTCATCGCGCGCTACCGCAAGGAGGTCACGGGGTCGCTGGATGACGCCCAGCTTCGCACGCTCGAGGAGCGATTGCGCTACCTCCGGGAGATGGAGGACCGCCGGGCCGCGATCATCGAGTCGATCCGCTCGCAGGGCAAGCTCGACGACGCGCTGCTCGACCAGCTCATGGCCGCCGACTCCAAGGCGCGTCTCGAAGACATCTACCTGCCGTACAAGCCCAAGCGCCGCACGAAGGCGCAGATCGCCCGGGAGGCTGGCCTCGAACCACTCGCCGACGCGCTGCTCGGCGATCCGACGCTGGACCCCTGGCGACCGCACTGGCCTATGTCGACGCTGACCGGGGTGTGGCCGACGCCGCGGCGGCGCTCGAGGGTGCGCGGGCGATCCTCGTCGAGCGCTTCGCCGAAGACGCGGACCTGATCGGTTCGCTGCGCGAGAAGATGTGGGCGAAGGGCCGGGTGGCGGCAACGGTACGGCCGGGCAAGCAGGAAGCGGGGGCCAAGTTCGCCGACTACTTCGAGTTCTCGGAACCGTTCACCAAACTGCCCTCGCACCGGATCCTGGCGATGTTCCGGGGCGAGAAGGAGGAGATCCTCGATCTGTCGATGGAGCCGGACCAGGCGCCGGCGATCGGACGGGCCGACTAGTACGAGCAAGAGATCGCGGTACGGTTCGGCATCGCGGACCGCGGACGCGCGGCCGACAAGTGGCTCGGCGACACGGTCCGCTGGGCCTGGCGGACGCGGATCCTCGCGCATCTCGGCATCGACGTTCGGATGCGCCTGTTCCAGGCGGCCGAGGACGAAGCGGTACGGGTCTTCGCGGCCAATCTGCGCGACCTGCTCCTCGCCGCTCCCGCCGGAACCCGCGCCACCATGGGCCTCGACCCCGGATTCCGGACCGGCGTGAAGGTGGCCGTCGTCGATGCCACCGGCAAGGTCGTCGCGACCGACACCATCTACCCCCACGTGCCGCAGCAGCGCTGGCAAGAGTGCATTGGCTACTCTCGCCCGGCTCGCCAAGGCGCACCAGGTCGAGTTGGTCGCGATCGGCAACGGCACCGCATCCCGGGAGACCGACAAGCTGGCCGGCGATCTCATCTCGTTGGTGTCCGGCCTGACCAAGATCGTCGTTTCCGAGGCCGGCGCCTCGGTCTACTCGGCGTCGGCCTATGCGTCGGCCGAGCTGCCCGGGCTGGATGTGTCGTTGCGGGGCGCGGTCTCGATCGCACGGCGACTGCAGGACCCGCTTGGCCGAGCTGGTGAAGATCGACCCGAAGTCGATCGGCGTCGGCCAGTACCAGCACGATCTCGCCGAGATCAAACTCTCCCGCAGCCTCGACGCGGTCGTCGAGGACTGCGTCAACGCGGTTGGCGTCGACGTGAACACCGCGTCGGTGCCCTTGCTGACAAGGGTTTCCGGGATCGGCGAGGGCCTCGCCGGCAACATCGTGGCGCACCGCGACGCAAACGGACCATTCCGTACACGGACGGCACTGAAGTCGGTCCCGCGGCTGGGCCCGAAGGCGTTCGAGCAGTGCGCCGGCTTCCTGCGCATCCCCGGGGGTGACGACCCCCTGGACGCCTCGAGCGTGCACCCGGAGGCCTACCCCGTGGTACGGCGGATCCTTCGGACGACGGGCACCGACCTCAAGGTGCTGATCGGCAACTCGTCCGTCCTTCGTGGACTGAAGCCGGACGAGTTCGTCGACGACACCTTCGGCCTGCCGACCGTCACGGACATCCTCAGGGAACTGGAGAAGCCCGGACGCGATCCTCGGCCGGCGTTCAAGACGGCCACCTTCGCCGACGGCGTCGAGACGCTCGCCGACCTCCGTGCCGGGATGGTGCTCGAGGGCGTCGTGACAAATGTCGCCGCGTTTGGCGCATTCGTCGACGTCGGCGTCCACCAGGACGGTCTGGTGCACGTCTCGGCCCTGTCCCACACCTATGTCAAGGATCCGCGCGATGTGGTCAAACCAGGGGACGTCGTACGGGTGAAGGTGCTCGACGTCGACATCCCCCGCAAGCGGATATCCCTCACCCTGCGCCTCGACGACGAGGCAACCTCGGCTCGCCCCGGTCGATCGCCCCGGGACGGTCGAGACCAACGCGACGATCGGGGTGGTCGACCGCCTGCCCCGGGGCGCGGCCGCGGGGGGCCGACCTCCGACGGATCCAACACGGCCCTCGCCGACGCACTACGCCGCGCTGGCCTCACCGAGTGACCCTGGAGTGCACATGGAGACGCGCCAGACCCGGTGGCTCAGGCTGGTCGCCAACGTTGGCGGTTTCGCCCTCGCCGGAGCCGTGGTCGGCGCCCTCCAGCGGCAGCAGATGCAGCCATACTTCGGCGTCACCACGTCGGCCGGGCGAGCCGCCCGGATCGAGGCCGTGAACACCCGCCATCAGCCTGACGATCTTTGGCCTGCTCATCGGAGCAGCACGGTGGTTGGTTCTTCGCCGAGCACTGCGGGTGTCGGTCTGGTGGATTCCCGCCACGATGCTGGGTTGGATTCTGGTCGGCCGGTCGGGCGGCGCCCTGTCCGGAGCAATCGGCGGAAAGATCTCCGACGTTGGACCCGACATCGGATGGACACGCATGGTGCTCATCGGCGTGCCGGTCGGTCTGCTCGTCGGCCTACTGCCGGGCGCCTGCCAATGGCTCGTCCTGCGACGATTCATGGACCGGTCGGGCGCATGGCCATGGCTCAGTCTGGGTGGCTTGATCCTCGGTCTGATGGCAGGATTCATCGTCGCGAGGCTTGGTCTCGTCGAGGTTGTGCATTGGTTGCGCCCCGAGGACTTTCCATCGGCTCGGCCCCTCGTGGTCGTTGGCACACTGACCGGGTTAGCCTTCGCGCTGGTGACGGGACCGAGCCTCCAACGATCCACTGTGCTCGGACTATCCCCTGCGCTGCGACCGTCCACTAAGGACTAAGTCAATCGTTGCGCGCCCTTCGCCGCCGAGCCGAAACGAATCCGAGCGCGACCGGGATGGCACAGAGCAGGACGGCGGCGGCGATAAAGGCCTTGGATAGAGAGGCATTGTTGGCCGTCACGACCTCGCCGGCTTCGGGGTCGCCGGCTTCGGGGCCCCCTGCTTGGGTGTTGCCAGCGTCGGACGGGGTCGGCCGCGGCGACTTGGTCGGTGTCGGCTGACGGGAGCTCGACGTTGCCGGCGCCGGCGTCGTGGAACACCGCGTTCGTATCCACGACCGTCGACATCCGGCTCGACCACGCAGAGCAGTACGTCGCGTTGTTGCGGGTCGCGAACATGGAACCGTTCACCTTGAATCCGTGCGCCTCACAACGACTGGAGTCGGCAGGCTTGTGGAACCGCCAGACCTTGCCACGGGACTCATCGGTGACCACGCTGATCGATCCGGGCCCATCGCAGTTGAGAATCCCAAACGCGGAACGGGGCGTATTTCGCGCCGCATCGATGTCAGCGATGAGCTTTGCATCGGCCGGGATCGTAGTAGCTAGGACAACCCCGACCGACAGCAGCACGACTACAGAGATGACCCTGACCATTCACGCGCGTGCCATGAACTTCATCCATCGCCTCACCGTTCCGGCAACGGAGAGCCTGGGGCGACGGTTCACGGGCAACCCTGCGGGAACGAGAAACTGGATGACACCGATAGGTGCACGGCCTCCGGCGAAACGCCGACCTGGCAGCCGCAGGTCGCCTACGAGGTCGGAGACCGTGTTGTCCACAATGGCCTGACGTACCGGGCCCGCCAAGCGCACGTGTCATTGCCCGGCTGGGAGCCACCGAACACCCCGGCACTCTGGGAACTGGAGCAGGAAGGATAGCCAGCCGGGCTCATCCAGCTTTGCTTTCCCCGCCCCCCTGCCCTTCGGGCCCGCCCCCCGGCAGGCACACCATCGACGGTCCGTGAGACACCTCGAGGTCGACCGGCCGGAGGTCGGTCGTCGTCCCGAGTGGCTCGGCCGTGCCGGGGTTGCGGGCATAGCGCGGGTGGGCCCCGCCGCTGACCTGCACCCGAATCCGGTGGCCGGCCCGGAAACGATGAGCGGCGGGCCACAGATCAATCGACACCTCGGCCCAACCGTCGCCGTCGCGTGTGTGCGATTCGGGCGTGATCCGGGCGAGGCCGTCGCACACGTTGACCGACCGTCCGGCCGGTTCCACGTCGCAGAGCCGGACGAAGACGTCGTGGTACGGCCGGGAGCCCCGGACCTTGAGCACTGCCGTGACCGGTCCCACGATCTCGAAGTCGCGCCCGAGCGGCTCACCTGAGTACACGAGCACGTCCGGCCGCGCCTCGACCGCCCGGTTGTCCTTGGGGCCGGCGAAGCTGGCGAGTAGCAGCGGACCGCCGACCATGGGGGTTGGATCGAGTGGGTCGAAACGAAATCGGTCCACAGTAGACGTTAGCGGTGGTGCTGGCGCGAGACGCCCCTCGGGTCCCAGGTACCACGATTGGGACTGTCGCGGCGGCGGCCAGGAGTCGTACTCGCGCCAGGCGTCTGCGCCCACCACGAAGACGCGCACCGGCTGCTGCCGAAGCCGATCGCGTTCGCCGCGAAGGTGCGCCCGGAGCCAGTCAATGCTCTCCCGCAGCGACGCGGCGAACAGGCCGTTGCTCCCGTGGGTCCACGGGCCGATGGTCAGGTACGGGTTCGCGCCAGCCGCCCGCAGCGCGGCATAGTCGCGCAACTGCCACGGCAGGAAGATGTCGTGCCAGCCCCCGACCATGAGCACCGGCGCCGTGAGTCGTTCCAGGAGGCCGGCGTGGTCGAGCGCGCCCCAGTACGCGTCCCGCTCGAGTCCGTCGGTGCCGGCGAGAGCGAGCCAACGGCGGAAGAAGGAGACCTCGGCTCCGGTCGCCCGCTCGTCGGCCTCCACCAGCGGGAGATGGGCGAACGCGCGCTGGAGCCTGGGCTGGCCGCGGAAGGCCTCGACCGTACCGGCAAGCCACGGTCCGGTCTGGGCCCGCAGAATGGACACCCACGCGAGAGTCGTGAACAGTGCGAACGCGTCGCCGGCGTAGACGGGATCCCGGAAGGACGACGCCGTGACCACCGTCGCCAAGGCGGCGAGCTCCGGCACGTCGGCGATCGCCCACTGCGTGTAGCCCACATAGCTTGGGCCGAACATCCCGAGCCGGCCGTTGAACCAGGGCTGGCGCCGCAACCAGTCCACTGTGTCCAGTCCGTCGTCACGTTCGTGGATCAGAGGCTCGAAGACCCCGCCCGATCCACCGGTGCCGCGGCAGCTCTGCATCACCACATGGAAGCCACGCTCGGCCAGGACCCGGCCGGCGATGCCGGTCACGCCGCCCCGGCCGTATGGCGTGCGAATCAGTACCGTCGGTGCGCCATCCAACACGGGTGCGTAGTGATCCGTTCGGAGGATCACCCCGTCCCGAACCCGAACCGCGACATCACGACGCACCCTGACGTCGTGCGTCAGCGGCGGCGAGAGCCCCAGCAGACGCGCCGCCAACGAGCTGACCGGCGAGACTGCGGCGAGCGTCACCCGTCGAGATTACCTGTCAGTAGCTGAGGCACGGGCAGTTCGTCATGAGAGCCTCGACATTGTTCACGTATTGCCAGTTCGGGATCGAGAGGGAGTTGTCCGAGTTCTCGAGCGCGGCGGGCCCGACGTTGTAGGCAGCGACGACCACATCGAGCAGAGCCAATTCCTCGTTGTTCTTGCCAACCGGCGCGGCGACCGATAAGTCGAAGTTCTGCCCGTAGTAGAAGAGGCCGAAGTACATGATCAGCCACTCGAGGTAGTTCGCCCCCAGTTCGGTGTTGCCGACCAAGGTGTTCGGGTTGTAGTTCTCGCCGAACCGGCTGTTGATCTGGCTCACCGTGCCGGCCATCAACTGCATCGTCCCGATGCCGCCGTCGCAGGCCACGATGGCCGACTGCCAACCGCTCTCCTGCCAGGCGATCGCCTTCATCAGGTTGGACGGCACAGTGATCGGCACCAGCGGGCCCACGTAATCGGCCGGTAGTTGCACGCCCTGCCAATACTGTTTGGCGCCGGCCGAGACGAGCGCGTCGCGCACCTGTGGCTTCGACGCATTGGTGCCGTTGTATGTCGGGCACGAGGTGTTCGCGGTCGTCGGTTGTGGCACGGGGGCCGGCGGCTTCTCCGCTGCGGGGGGCTTGGTCTTCGGCGGCGCGGTGGGGACTGGATGGTTGGTCCGCGCGGCCGCCGGAGTCCGGGAGGCACTCGGCGACAGGGATGGCGACGGCGTCGGTGACGGGGTCGGCGAGGGCGTGGCCGACTCGGCGGTGCTCGACATCGGCCCTGGACCGACTGTTAATCGCGACGGTTTGTCGTCGGGTCGGAGTAGGACGAATCCGGCCGTACCTATCACCAGCACTGCGACAAAGCTCAAGCCGACGGCCATCGTTGAGCGACGGCGCCACCACGGAGGGTCATCCTGACGCGGCTCGTACGGTTCGTAGCTCCGGCGCCGGCTGCGATGCCTCGGTGGTGTGAGACTCGGTCGCATCGGATAGGTGTCGTCGGCCTGACCGGGATCGATGGGTGGACGAGGAACCGGGTGCTGGTTGAAGGTCCAGCGCTCCTCACTAACCGTGGGTAGTTCTCTCGTGACGTCGTTTTCATATGGGTGCATAGGTCGTTCCTCCCCGTTGCCCGACCGACCTTACCCGACGTCCGTCGAATGGTCAGACGTCACCGCACTCGAGGAGCACCGGCGAGGGTTTTCTCGGCCTCCGGGTCGCTGGCGCGGATCCGGTCACGGGTACGCCACGCGACCGCGAAGACGACCACCCACGCCGCGCCGAGCAGCACCGACGCCACCACCTCACTAGGCCAGTTCCAGCCCAGGTAGAGCCGCGCCGCGCAGATCACCAACACGACGCCGACGGCGGCGGTCCAGCTCGCGACGCGGCCGCCCCAGCCAAGCGGCTGACGGGTCAGCAGCCAGGCCACGAGACCCACGCTCGCCGTGGCCAGGGTGATCTGGTTGGCGAACGGAGCCTGCTCGCCCGGCACGTCCGAGCGGCCGGGACGGGCGAAGTCCGTGGCGATCGCGAGGATGACGAGCGGGACGAAGGCACCGATCGTGCCGACCACGCCCAGGAGATCGGAGCGCCAGCGGGCCGGACGGCGGTTGAGCACGAGCCCGACCAATCCCGCCGCCACCACCAGGTAGGAGCCCCGGAGCAGGGAGAGCATCGTCGTCGCGGCGTCGACCGTACCGGGCGAGCGCTGAGCCGCGAACCAGTCGGCGACCAGCGGATCGACCAACGGAATGCCGCTCTGCGAAACCAGGAGATCGATGACGATCGTCAGTGCGACGCCCGCACCAAGGAGCAGGACGACACCGAGAACGATGCTGGTGAACACCGCGCCGCTCACACCGAGGCGCGCAGTGAGCCAGCGGAAGACCGAGTCGTACGCCCGATCCAGCAGGCGCAGCGGAACCCATTGGCCGATCCGGTCGCCGAACGAGGTGACCGGGTCCGGGTGCCGGCCGAGGTACCGTCCAAACAGGACAAGCGCGAGGAGCACCAACAGGAGCAAGAGAAATGCGCCGGTGGCCCGGCCAAGCAGCTCCGCCGCGAGACGGTAGGAGCCGCCGGCCAGGTAGCCAATGGCGATCGAGGCGATCACCTGCGTGGTCACGCCCAGGATGTCCCAGCGGACGAAGCGCCGGTAGGTCATGCCGGCCATCGCGCTCAGTCGCGGCATGAGCGTCCTGGCAAATGCGACGTACCGCCCCAAAAACACGGCCCGACCACCGTGACGGTCAAGCAGAGCGTCCGCCTTGGCCCACCGTTGTTCGCCGACCCATTGGCCAAGCCGCGAGGCCTCGAGCCGGCGACCGTACCGGCGGCCTTCATTGAATCCGACCGAATCTCCCGCCAGCGCCGCGATGATCATGGTCGCCGCGGCGGGTACGGGGTCGATCGTTCCGATCGAGCAGAGGAAACCGACGAAGATCAGCGTCACCTCACCCGGCAGCACCAGCCCGATGATCAACCCGGTCTCGGTGAAGACCAGGGCAGCGGCGACGACATAGACCAGGATCGGCGGCACCTCGCCGAGCCACGCGATCACATCCAGCACCGTCGTTCCTCCCGAACGAAATCATCCCAGGCAGGCCCACCCGCGCCCAAGGGCAGGGGTCACATCGGCCCGGGGTCACGGCCGGGCGAACGGCACCGGCCAGGACAATGGTTCTCATGCCCGAAACCACCGCGTCTCGCCGGGGCGACAAGCTCCGCACCGACCTTCGCAACGTCGCGATCATCGCGCACGTCGACCATGGCAAGACGACGCTCGTCGACGCGCTGATCCGCCAGGCCGACTCGGTGCACACCAGGGCGGAGCTCACCGACCGGGTGATGGACTCGATGGACCTCGAACGGGAGAAGGGCATCACGATCCTCGCCAAGAACACGGCCGTGAGATACCAGCCATCCGACGGCGACCCTGTCACTATCAACATCATCGATACGCCGGGGCACGCCGACTTCGGCGGCGAGGTCGAGCGCGGGCTGACGATGGTCGACGGCGTGCTCCTGCTGGTCGACGCGAGCGAGGGTCCCCTGCCCCAGACCAGGTTCGTGCTCCGCAAGGCGCTTCGCGCCCGGCTTCCGATCGTCCTGGTCATCAACAAGGTCGACCGCTCGGACGCCCGGATCGCCGAGGTCGTCGACGACACGTACGAACTGTTCCTGGACCTCGACGCGGATGCCGACCAGATCGACTTTCCGATCATCTACGCCTGCGCCCGGGACGGCGTCGCGACGCTCAAGCAGCCCGAGGACGGCACCGTGCCGACCGACTCGAACTCGCTCGAGCCACTCTTCCGCACGATCCTGGATACGATCCCGCCACCGGCCTATGTGGAGGGTGCACCGTTGCAGGCGCACGTGACCAACCTGGACGCCTCTCCGTTCCTGGGTCGCCTTGCCCTGTGCCGGGTCCACCAGGGCACCGTCCGAAAGGGACAGACGGTCGCGTGGTGCCGTTCAGACGGTACGACCGAGCGGGTCCGCATCTCTGAGCTACTGATGACCGAAGGACTCGAGCGCAAGCCGGCCGAGTCGGCCGGGCCGGGCGACATCATCGCTGTCGCCGGCATCTCCGACATCATGATCGGTGAGACGCTGGCCGACGCGGACGACCCACGCCCGCTGCCCCGCATCACCGTGGACGAGCCGGCCATCTCCATGACGATCGGCACCAACACCTCGCCGATGGTCGGCCGGGTCAAGCGCGGCAAGGTGACCGCGCGCATGGTCAAGGATCGGCTCGACCGGGAATTGGTCGGCAACGTATCCCTGCGCGTTTTTCCGACCGAACGGCCCGACACCTGGGAGGTGCAGGGTCGGGGCGAGCTCGCGCTGGCCATTCTCGTTGAACAGATGCGACGCGAGGGCTATGAGCTGACCGTCGGCAAGCCGCAGGTGGTCACCCGGCAGATCGACGGCCGCCTCTGCGAGCCGGTTGAGCGCCTCACCATCGACGCACCAGAGGAGTACCTCGGCGTCATCACCCAGCTGCTCGCCACCCGCAAAGGTCGCATGGAACAGCTCATCAACCACGGCACCGGGTGGATCCGGATGGAGTGGCTCGTACCGGCCCGCGGCCTCATCGGCTTCCGGACCGAGTTCCTCACCGATACGCGAGGAACGGGCATCCTGCACCACGTCTTCGAGTCATACGAACCGTGGTTCGGTGAGCTGCGCATCCGCGCGACCGGTTCCCTCGTCGCCGACCGGACCGGTGCCGCCACGCCGTTCGCGATGATGAACCTGCAGGAGCGCGGCACCCTCTTCGTGGAGCCGACCACCGAGGTCTACGAAGGCATGATCGTCGGCGAGAACTCCCGCGCCGATGACATGGATGTGAACATCACCAAGGAGAAGAAGCTCACCAACATCCGATCGTCGACGGCGGAGGAGACGGAGAAGCTCATTCCGCCGCGGCGCCTCTCGCTGGAGCAGGCGTTGGAGTTCTGCCGCGAAGACGAGTGCGTCGAGGTCACGCCCGCCGCGGTACGCCTGCGCAAGGTCGTACTCGACCAGACCCAGCGCGGGCGGGAGGCGGCTCGGCGCAAGCACCAGTCCTGATGCAAAGGAAGGGCACCTTCCATACGGATTCGGGCCATGAAGGGCACCTTCCTCGCGCCGAAGGTGCCCCTACGGTCAGAGCGCGGCGATATCGGTGCGGTAGACGGCGCCGTCGAGGTGCACCCGTCGCACCAACTCGTACGCGCGGGAACGGGCCTCGCCGAGGGTGCCGGCGACGGCGGTGCAGCACAGCGTGCGTCCGCCGGTGGCGATGAGGGCTCCGTCGGGCGTGAGGGCGGTGCCGGCGTGGATGAAGCCGGGACCATCCGCGCCGGTAATGACGTCGCCCTTGCGGCCCGCCGTGGGGTACCCCGCGGATGCGATGACCACCGTGACCGCCGACGCGTCGCGCCACCGCAATGGCGGGAGGTCGGTGAGAACGCCCGTCGCGGCGGCGTGCAGCAGCTGGGCCGGGCTCGACTCGAGCAGCGGCAGGATCACCTGGGCCTCCGGGTCCCCGAACCGGGCGTTGAACTCCACCACCTTGGCTCCGTTTGAGGTCAGCGCCAGTCCGACGTAGAGCAGCCCGGCGAACGGCGTACCCCGGCCCGCCATCGAGGCGAGCACCGGATTGACCACTGTGGACAGTACGGTTGGCACCAGATCCGGCGGGGCCCAGACGATCGGGGCATACGCACCCATGCCGCCGGTGTTGGGCCCGACGTCGCCATCACCGACCCGTTTGTAGTCCTGGGCGAGCAACAATGGCACCGCCGCCGCTCCGTCGGTGACGACGAATAGGGACAGCTCCGGCCCGTCCAGGTACTCCTCGATGACGGTCCGTCCACATTCGACGGCGTGAGCCAAGGCGACCTCGTAGTCGTCGGTCACCACCACGCCCTTGCCCGCGGCGAGCCCGTCGTTCTTCACGACGTATGGGGGGCCAAAGGTCTTGAGCGCGACCTCCGCCTCGGCCTGGCTGGTGCAGAGGAACGACTGGGCAGTCGGGGCGCCAGCGGAGGCCATGATCTCCTTGGCGAACGCCTTCGAGCTCTCGAGCCGGGCCGCCGCGGCCGACGGACCGAAGCAGGCGATACCGCTCGCGCGGACCGCGTCCGCCGTCCCGGCCACCAAGGGAGCCTCCGGCCCGATCACGACGAGGTCGATGCGCTCGTCTACCGCGAGCCGCGCCACCGCGACCGGGTCGAGCGGGTCAACTGCGCGCAGCTCTGCGACCGCGGCCATGCCTGGGTTGCCGGGAGCAACCACCACAAGGGACACCGAAGGATCGGCGGCCAACGCGCTGACGAGGGCGTGTTCCCGACCGCCGCCGCCGACCACAAGTACGCGCATGGTGCTCACCGTAGGTCAGTGATCGTGAACCGACCCGCTCCGCCGGGCAGGGCCAGCGTGCCGGTCGTCTTGGCGGACTTCTTCGCGGCGCCGGATTTTCGATGGCGGGCGAGAACGCCGGCCAGTGCGACGGTCAGATGGATCGCCTGGGTCCGATCTAGGTCGGCGAATCCATCCGGGCCCGCGGTGAGCCAGACCGGCATCCAGGTGGCGTCCTCGGGCCAGCCGTACCGGATCGCCTTGGCGGCCATGTCCGCGAGCGTGTCGTCGGGCGGGTTGAGGTGCAGCAGCAGCGAGCCGTCCAGGAACGGCAGCGGATCCTCGGGCTGCCAGTCGTCGCCCGGTACCACGACGTCCTTCTGTTCCCGCCCGGGATAGAGCACCAGCCCAGCCTGCAGTCCGTCTCGACCGATCACGACGGCCACGTAGGACATGGACTGATCGGCGAGACTGACGACGAGCCGCAGCTGAAGGTCGTCGGGCCACGCCTGCCACGGCTCGGTCTCGGCGTAGTCCAAGGTTCGGGAGACCAGCGCCTCCCAGTCCTCGGCCTGGGGCAGCTCGTCGGGCAGGTTCCGGCCGGACAGATGCCCCACCAGCTCATCGAGGATGTCCTCGGCCTCGGGTGGCATCGGCACCTCGGCGATGAGCGGCAGGGCGCCACCGCCGAGGGCGGCGATGACATCGGTTGCCATGTCCTCCCCGGCACCCGGCGCGCACAGGACCCGACTCGGGGGTCCCGCCTCGGCGAATGGCGCAACGGCCGTCGTCGCGGCCGAGGTCATGGCCGCCGTTCTCGCTTCGCTGACGGTCTGTCCCAGTGCGACACCTCGAGCGAGGCCGGTGTCGGCATCGAGGACCAACGATACAAACGTCCTCTCCTGGCCGCTGACGGCGGCCACGTCGGAGAGGTCGCGCACCAGCACGATCCACGTCAGCTCGTCGCCTGATTCGGGCGCCACGTCGAGTCAGTCTGCCAGGCCGGCCGTGGTGTTAGGAGAGGACCCTTCCTTTACAGAAACGGTTAGCAAGGGGGCCCTCCTTAACACCTAGACCGGCGCCAGCGGCCGGTGCGGACCGTCCGGGAGGACGACGGTGATCGAGTCGCCGGTGCTCACGTCACCGCCAGCCAGGACGATCCCCATCACGCCCGCCTTGCGCACCAGTTTCCGGTCCGCGTCGCGATCCAGAACGGCCGACATCAATCCACTGTGGATGCCTTCGAGCTGCAGGCACGGGTTGCGCAGTCCGGTAATCTCGACCACGGCCGACGGTCCTATGTGGAGGTTAGTGGAGACCGGAAGTGAGAGCAGGTTGAGACCGCGGGTGGTCACGTTCTCCCCCATCTGACCAGGGGCGACCGGCATTGCGCGGGAAGCCAGTTCATCGTGCAGCTCGGCGTGGACCAGGTGTACCTGGTGCAGGTTCGGCCGCGACGGATCGCGAGCCACACGGGACCGGTGCTTGACCGTCGTACCGGCGTGCGCGTCGCCCTCGACGCCCAGGCCGGCGAGCAACCGGATCATCGGTTGGCTCGCCTTGGCCATCGTGTGGGCGGGGCTGCGATGCACGGCGACCACGATGCCCGTCATGGCAGCCAGCGTAGCGTCAGCGCCCATGAGGCACCTGCGCCGTCTCACCTGGGACGGACCCGGCACGGTGTCCGTGTGGTGTGGCCCGCTGGGCGGGCCGGCGGCCTTCGCCCGGCTGGAGCACGAGCCGCATTTCGCGGCGAGCCTGATGAAGGTTCCGGTACTGGTTGCGCTGCACCGGCGGGGCGGTCTCGACGATCGGGTACGGGTGATCAACGACTTCGCCTCCGAGGACCCCGGCGCGCCGCGGTACGCGTTGTCGCAACGGCATGATCAGGACGACGCCGTGTGGGATCGGATCGGCGGCTGGGCACGGCTGGGCTGGCTCTCCGAACGGATGATCACCCGGTCGTCGAACCTGGCCACGAACCTGGTTTTGAGCGCAGTCGGGCTGCCGGCGGCGGCCGAGATCTGGCGCGAGGTGGGCGCGGTGACGAGCCGCCTCGAGCGCGGCATCGGCGACACCGCGGCCGAGGATGCGGGTCTGACGAACACAGTGAGCGTCGCCGATATCGCTCGGCTCTTCGACGGGATCGCCACTGGGCGCCTGGGCCCGCCCGACGGGATGCTGTCGACCCTGTTCGCCCAGCAGCGCACCGAGGATCTTGCGTCGGGCCTGCCGCCCGGCACCCGGGTGGCGCACAAGAACGGCTGGGTCATCGGGGTCCGGCATGCCGCGGGAGTCGTGTTTCCCGAAGACGCGCCGCCCTTCGTGCTCGCGGTGTGCGCCACGACTCCGTTGGCGGTCAACGATCCCGCCGACGACGCGTGCCAGCTCATCCGTACCGTTGCCGAGGCGGCCTGGCAGGACCGTCGCGACCTCACCGGGTAACCTCGGACGCTCCCCCACCCCCCCGAGGTAGCACCGATGCCGACATCGCGCGTGATCGTGATCCTGTACGCCTTCATCGCCACCGCCTACGCGATGGCCACCGCGCGCGGACCGGCCAGCCTGGCCTGGGCCACCGCTCCGTTGCTCATGCCGTTGCTCGCCGGCGTCGTGATCTTCGCGGCGTCCGAGGCGCGCCGCCGGCCCGACGTCTGGCTGCTCGTGGGACTCGGTTCGGCCACCGTGTTCGACCTCACATTCCCGTCCGTGCCGATGCTCGGCATCGCGTTCCTCGTCGTCTGCCACGCGTGCTACACGGTCGCGTTCGCGCGGGCGAGGTGGGTCGGGCTCGGCGTGGTCGCGTTGTTGCTCTTCGATGTTCTGCTCGCGGTACGACTGAGCGGTGCCGCTGACCTGCCGGCATCAGCGGTGCTCGTCGCGGTTTCCTACGTCGTCGGCCAGGTGCTCATCGTCAATGGTTGGACCCGGAGGTCCTCACTCGTCGGTGAGGAGTCGGGTGCGCAGGCGGTCTAGCTGCGCCTCGGTCAGACCGAGGCCATTGGTGACGTAGCCGTCCATGCCGCCGTAGCGGGAGTCCGCCTCGAGCAGGGCCGCCTCGAGGTACTCGGTTCTCACTTCGAGCAGCGGAAGAATGATCTCGGGTTGGGCCACCCGGGTCGCCATCGCGGTCAGGGTCCGGTCGCGCCCGCCGGCGTTGAGCTCCGAAGTGCGCAGGTAATCGGCCATGATCGTGTCTCGGTCGGCGCCCAACGCGGAGAGCAATGTCGCGGCCAGCCATCCCGTTCGGTCCTTGCCAGCCGTGCAGTGGAACAGCAGCGGCAGCGCCTCCGGCGTGGTCAGGAGTTGCATGGCGGCGGCGAAGATGGCCCGCGACTCCGGCGCGTTGACGAAACGCCGGTACAGATCGATCATCATCACCGCGGCGCCCCCCGAGGCGGCGTCGGCGCGCAGGTGCTCGATCGCGTCGGCACCGGCCTGACCCCGCAGCACCGCGCTGACCGCCGTGAACACGTCGTGGTCGGGATCGAACAGCGGCAGCGAGACGACTTTGGGCGCGGGCGAGGGCAGACGGTCGGCGCCGATCAGGTCGATCTCCCGCTGGTGGCGGAAATCGATCACGCAAGCCAGGCCGAGATTGCCGACCGCGACGACGTCGGCGTCCGAGAGGTGGTTAAGCGCATTGGACCGAAAAACCAGGCCAGACCGTACGATTCGGCCATCCTGGGTGCGATAGCCACCGAGGTCGCGCGCGTTGGTTGCCCTCTCCAGGCCAAGCGACACGTCCGCCTCCCTCAAGGTCGTGAACTGGCCCGACCGTAACGCACCGGGGAGCGGACACCGCTGTTCCTATCGATGAATGTGGCCAAGAGGCCGCGACGCGCGCTGCACTGCGTGCAAGCAGGGTGCCGCGTACGCTGCACATGCACACGCAGCTTTGCCAACGGAGAGGACGGGCGCACGTGAGCCTGGGGTCCCTGCTCGCCAGCCTCGATTCACAGCTGTCGCCCGGTGCGGAGGCCGTCGTCAGCGTCGGGGTCGCGACGCTGTGGGCGGCGCCCGATCGGGTCCGGGCCGTGGACGAACCGGCGGTGTGGGTACCCGCCCGGCCGCGCGAATGGGTCGAGGCGATGAGCGTCGACGACCGGGCCGACCTGCGGGGCCGCGCGCTCGCGCAGCTGTTGCTCGGGGAGCGAGTCGTGGTCCGTCAGCTCAGCGGAGACTGGGCGCAGGTTGTGGCCCTGGCCCAGCCGAGTTCCCTGGACGCCCAGGGATACCCCGGCTGGGTGCCGGCGGACCAGATCTCTCCCGTCGACGGGTTCCACGCGGCCGGCGTACGGGTAGCGGCCCGGCACCGGGACCGAGGTGATGAGGTCGAGGATCGCTCCGGCGTCTGGCACGTCGTCACGGCCACCGCGACCGCGTTGCGCGACGACCCGGATGCCGCGCTGGCTGTGCCCGGGGTCACCTTCGGCACCCGCCTCATGGCGCTCGGGGCACCGTTCGACGGCTGGCTGCCCGTGGCCGTGCCGGGTCGGTTCGAGCCGGCGTGGGCCATCGAGGACGACGTCGTGGCGGTGCCCCCGGCGCCGCCGCTCGACCACGCCGAGGTCGTACCCTGGGCGGACCGCCTGCGCGATGTCCCCCACGTCTGGGGTGGCGGATCGGCCTACGGCGTCGACAGTTCCGGCCTGGTGCACCTGGTGTGGCGCCGGTTCGGGGTCACGCTCCCGCGCGATGCGCACGACCAGGCGACCGTGGTGACGCCGATCCAGCCCGGCGAGGAGCGCCCCGGCGACCTGTACTTCTTCGGCCAGCCGGGCGGCCCCATCCATCACGTTGGCTTTGTCGCGCCGGCGTCGGACGAGGCCTCGGTCCGCCCGATCCTGCATGCCTGCGACATCCAGGGCAAGGTGGTGCTCCAGGACATGCCCGCCGTACGGGCCGCCACGCTCGTCGGGGTCGGGCGAGTCCGGCTGTAGTCCGTACTAATCGTCCACAAGGGACGCATCCGGCGGCGGTCTAATCCAGCTCGCCACGACGACGGCGCTTGAGCTCGCCCCGGCGTTTCTTGGCCGCCAGACGGCGCCCCACCGACCTGGCCGTCGGCCGGGTGGGCCGCCGGCCCCGTGGAGGCGGGGCGATCGCGGCCGACACGATCGCCGCGAGCCGGGCGGCGGCCGCCTTCCGGTTGAGCAGCTGCGTTCGGAACTCAGAGGCGACCACCGTGAGCGTCGTACCCGTCAAGCGTGGCGCGAGCCGCGTGAGGGCGCGCTCCTTCAGCACCGGGGACAGTGCGGTCGTCGCCCCCACGTCCCAGGAGAGCTCGACGCGGCTGTCGCTGGTGTTGACCCCCTGACCGCCCGGCCCGCCGGAGTGAGAGAACCGCCAGCTCAGCTCCGACGCCGGAATCGACAGCCGGCCGCCCACACGAAGCTCATCCAGCACCCGTCCAGCATGCCAGCGCGGTCCTCCGTCACGGCTCGACGGCTGGTGTGCTCGCCTCGGCGCGTTGCCGGTCGCGCCGGGAGCTGACCAGGCTCGCCACGGTCGTGATGACGAGCGTCGCGGCGATCACGACCAGCGACGTCGCGGTCGAGATCTCCGGCACCGCGGTGAGCGGCTCACCATCATTGATGAACGGCACGTTGTTCGCGTGCAGGGCCTCCATCACCAACTTGACGCCGATGAAGGCGAGGACGATCGCAAGCCCGTACGACAGGAACTTCAGCCGGTCGAGCAGACCCCCGAGCAGGAAGTAGAGCTGCCGCAGCCCCATCAGCGCGAACACGTTCGCGGTGAAGACGATGTACGGCTCCTTGGTCAAACCAAAGATCGCCGGGATCGAGTCGAGGGCGAAGATCAGGTCGGTGGTACCGATCGCGATGATCACAATGATCAGGGGGCTCAGCATCCGCCGGCCGTCAGGGAAGTGGGTGAAGAAGTGGGCCTTGGAGTCGTACTCCTTCGACGTCCGCAGCACCCGGCGGGACACCCGGATGAGCAGGTTCTCCTTGAACTCGCTCGGATCTTCGGTCCCCCGATGGGTCACCAGGCGGATGGCGGTAAGAAGCAGGAACAGGCCGAAGATGTAGAAGACCCAGATGAACTGGCTGATCAAAGCCGCGCCGGCCGCGATGAAGATGCCGCGCATGATGAGGGCGAGCACGATGCCGATCAGCAATGTCTTCTGCTGGAACTGCCGCGGTACCGCGAACCGCGACATGATGATCACAAAGACGAAGAGATTGTCCACGGACAGGCTGTACTCGGTAAGCCAGCCCGCGTAGAACTGTCCCGCGTACGTGGGCCCTGCGACGAACCACAGGCCGACGCCGAAGAGCAGCGCGAGGGCGACGTAGAAGGTCACCCAGAGGGTTGACTCTCGCAACGACGGCTCGTGCGGCCGCCGACCGATCACGAACAGGTCGGCGAAAAGCAAGCCGACCGTAGCAACCAGTGTGACGACCCAGACCCAGGTCTCGACGCCCATGCGCCTACCCCTCCGCGGACACGTGCGCCCGTCCCGCAGGCCGGCTGGAAGCGCCAGCACACGCACGGATGCACTTGGTGTTCAGCGGAGGTCTCTCCCGCCCCCGGGCCCCAACCCGACGACCCGCGGCGCCGGGCCTCCTCCGGATGGCGCTCTGGCTGAGCACCGCGGGCTTGACCGTGCTGACGACCCCACGGCTAGGGAATACTCCCCTCCTGGTGTCGACCATTGTGCCTGATGATGGCCGGATCGGCTGCACCAGCCCGTACCGTTGATCTTCGTCGATGGTTTGACCCCGGGAGCGGCTGCGTCATATGGCGACCGGCAGGCAGTAGGTTGTCGCTACGGATTCGTGCATGATGGATCGCGCCCAATCCGAGGCGTGTGACACCTACGGGAGAGGGATCGCTGAGCGAGGTGACATGAACAGATCCCCGACCACTCCCCGATCACCAGTCGCGGCTGAGTCGAGCACTCAGCGTGATGCGACGATCCGTACCCCACGGGACGCCGCGCCGAGAAGCGCCCGCAGGGCCGCTCGGCCCGTTTTTCTCGACCGGTCCGGCCGGAGGCGCCGTCTCGTGATCGTTTCAGGTTCCGCCGCGGCGGTGCTGATCCTCCTTGCGTTGATCACGCTTGTCGCCGGGTTCTCCGGCACGGCGCCGCTGCGGGTGCCCGGATTCCCCGACTTCGGGCAACCGCCAAACAACGCCGGTGCCCAGACCCCCAACCCCCGTGAGCCGACCGGCGCGGCCGGCGGTGCTGTCCCTGGTGCCGGTAGCACGCAAGATCCGACGCCGGGTACCACCGCATCGGTTGATCTGACATCTCGCCGACACGTTCCCACTCAAACGCCTTCGCATCCCCCCAAGCCGACGAAAACCTAGCTTCGATGGCCATCCACACCAACCGGCGCGAGCCACGCGCGCACTGGGTGCTGCTCGTTCTTGGGCTGGTACTTCTGCTCGGCGAGTTGTGCCTTTCCGGCTATGTGCACCACGTCGGTCATGAGGGGGACGGACCGCGGATACCCGCGGAAGGACGCGCGGCGGCGCCGGACAACGTGCTCGCGGGTGGACCCGTGCTTCGCATTGACAGCAACGGCGAGGTGTCCAGCCGCCGCCTGCCCGCCGATTCGATCGCCCTGACGTTTGACGACGGACCGGACCCGAACTGGACACCGAAGATCCTCGATGTGCTTGCTCGACACGGCGCGCACGCCACCTTCTTTGTCATCGGCTCGGAAGTCAACGATCACCCGGATCTGGTTCGTCGCATGGTCGCCGAGGGCCACGAGGTCGGGGCGCACACGTTCACCCACGCCGAGCTCATCACGATCCCGCAGTGGCGTCGTAATCTCGAGCTGACCCTCAGCCAGAACGCGATCGCCGGGGCCGCCGGGGTCAACAGTGTGCTCCTGCGGCCGCCCTTCTCGTCCGAACCCGACGCGATGAGCGCCGAGGAGTTCGACGCATTGAAGAGCGTCGCCGCTGGCCGGTATCTCACCGTCCTGGCCGACCGCGACACCAAAGACTGGGCCAATCCAGGCGTGCCCGCCATCGTCGCCGCGGCCGCGCCGGCGCCGGGCGAGGGCGCGGTAATCATGCTCCACGACGGCGGCGGCGACCGGTCGCAGACAGTTGCTGCCGTCGATGCCCTGCTGACCCAGCTCGGCCAGCAGGGATACCACTTCACAACGGTCTCGGAGGCGCTGCAGCTGCCCCCGAGCAACGCGGACGCCAACGCCGCCAGCAATCTGCGTGGCGATGCCCTTCGCGTCGCTCAGCGCCTGGCGAATTGGTTGTCCAGCGCGCTGGAGTTGATCCTGTTCGTCGCGTTGGGCCTGGGCCTGCTCCGGCTCGGGATTCAGGTTGTGGCCGCGAGGATCCACGCGCGACGCGCCCGGCGTCAGCCGAGAGCACAGCCGCCTGCGATACCTCGGGTCCGTCTCGGTGGTCGTGCCCGCATACAACGAGGCGGCGAATATCGCCGCCACGGTCCGATCGCTGATCGCGAGCGACTACCCGTCGGTGGAAGTGATCGTCGTCGATGATGGGTCAACCGACGGCACGGCGGATATCGTGCGGTCGCTGGGCCTGCGGGGTGTCCGGGTTGTACGACAGGCCAATGCCGGCAAACCGGCCGCGCTCAATGCCGGCATTGCCCGGGCGATGGGCGATCTCATCGTGCTCGTGGACGGCGACACGGTCTTCGAGCGTGATGCCCTAGGGCGCCTCGTGCAACCCTTCGCCGACGCGGATGTGGGTGCCGTCAGCGGCAACACGAAGGTCGCCAACCGCAAGGGCCTGCTCGGCCGCTGGCAACACCTCGAGTACGTGGTGGGATTCAACCTCGACCGTCGTCTCTACGACCTCGGCGAGTGCATGCCGACCGTGCCGGGTGCGATCGGGGCGTTCCGCCGCCAGGTCCTCGACGCGACCGGCGGCGTGCCTGCGACCACTCTGGCCGAGGACACGGACCTCACGATGGCCGTCCTGCGCGCCGGCTGGCGGGTCGTCTACGAGGAGACGGCGATCGCGTGGACCGAAGCGCCGTCGACCCTGCGCCAGCTGTGGCGGCAGCGGTACCGGTGGTGCTACGGCACCATGCAGGCGATCTGGAAGCACCGCGCGTCGCTCCGCGAGCGCGGGGCGGCGGGCAAGCTCGGCCGTCGGGGCCTGGTGTACCTCGTGCTGTTCCAGATCCTGTTGCCGCTGAGCGCTCCGGCCGTCGACGTCTATGCCGTGTACGGCTTGGTGTTCCTGCCCGTACCGCAGGTTCTGGCGGTCTGGCTGAGCTACACCGCGGTACAACTGGTAGCGGCCGGGTACGCCCTGCGCCTCGACCGGGAACGGCTCACACCACTGTGGAGCTTGCCCTTCCAGCTCGTCGTGTACCGGCAGCTGATGTATCTCGTGACCGTACAGTCGACCGTCACGGCATTGACCGGCATCCGCCTGCGCTGGCACAGCGTCGCCCGCACCGGCGAGGCCGGCCGGTTGCTGGACGATTCCGGGCCAGAGCCCATGCCGCACGCTCCGCCGCCACGATCCCCGCAGCCCGAAACCGACCCCGCGCACCACCCCATTCGTCGGCACGGCCCCATTCGTCGGCACGGCCGAGGTCGTTCCGATTGGACGTCGGTGGAATGACCCGCGCCGGTGATCAGTACTCTTCCGGCATGGTTCTCGAGGTTGCCCTGATCGACGTCCGTTCCGGCCAGGAGGACGACTTCGCCGCTGCATACCTCACCGCCCGCTCGGTGCTCGTCACCACGCCGGGCTGCCGTGCGGTCCGGATGACCCGCGGCATCGAGTCGCCATCGCGGTTCGTGCTGCTGGTCGAGTGGGACTCGGTCGACGCGCATGTCGAGAACTTCCGCAACACCGACCGGTTCACCCAGTGGCGCGGGCACATCGGACCGTACTTTGCCGAGCCACCGCGGGTCGAGCACTTCACCGACGTGCCGGCCTGATGGAAATCTTCGCCGCCGACGGCGTCCCGATCGACGCCTACCACGATCCGGGTCCATCGAAGCTCGCAATCGTCGTGGCCCACGGCTTCACCGGTTCGTGGCGACGGCCGCCGATGCGGCGGGTCGCGGCGGAGTTCGGCCGAGTCGCGGGGGTGGTGAGCTTCGACTTTCGGGGCCATGGGCGCTCGGGTGGAGTCAGCACCGTTGGCGACCTCGAGGTACTCGACCTCGAGGCGGCCGTCGACTGGGCGCGACAGCTCGGCTACGAACGGGTCGCGACCGTCGGGTTCTCGATGGGGGCGTCGGTGGTCGTCCGCCACGCGGGTCTACATGCTCATGATCCGGACGCTGGACTGGCGGCGGTGGTAGCCGTCAGCGGCCCGAGCCGGTGGTACTACCGCGGCACACCGGCCATGCGCCGGGCCCATTGGGTCATCGAACGCCCGGTCGGCCGTCTCGTTGGCCGGATGGCGCTACGCACCCGGATCTCCGCCGCTGGCTGGGACCCGGTGCCGGCACCGCCGCACGAGCTCGCGGCGCACATCGCCCCGGTTCCACTGCTCGTGGTCCACGGCGATGCCGACCATTACTTTCCGGTCGAGCACGCCGAGCACCTCTTCGCGGCGGCCGGCGAGCCGAAGGAGCTGTGGTTGGAATCCGGGTTCGGCCACGCGGAGAACGCGGCGAAGCCGGAGCTGTTGCGTCGGATCGCGGACTGGATCACGACCAACGCACGGTAGCCTTCCCCGCCCACAGATCCAGCACGGCGCCATCACCCGTGACATCCAGATCCGTCAACCGGCCGCGGTTCCAGAGCGCGAAGTAGACCTGGCTCGGCTCACCGCTGACCGCGCAGTCGGCCGCGCCCTCGCCTCGTTCCGCCCGTGGCCCTTCCGGTCCAATGTGGACGAGCCAATTCGAGCCGCCGGCACGCACACCGAGGGTGTACGGTTTCTCGCTCCGGAGCCTCCGACCGGGCCGGCCGTAGAAGCCGGTCAGCAGTTCGTCGATACCATCGACGGCGAAGTCCACCGGTACCGGATCGATCAAGCCCGAGGTGACCTGCGCGTCAGCCCGGTGGATCGCGGTCTCGTGAGACTGCCGCCGCGCCCAGAAGGCCAACGGTGACGGTGCGGGCAGAAACGACCAGCACTGCACATCCGTCCCCGCCGCGCGCAGTGTCGCGACCAGTCGGGCATTGGCCGCGCGATACCAGTCCACAACGTCGGCGTCGGCCGGCATCTCACCCCACTCCGCCTGCGACTCCTCGTTCGACAGCGGCTCCGGTCGCGCCTTCTCCACGTGCGCGGCGGCCCAGTGGTGCACGCGCCCCAGATGATGGGCAAGCTCCCGCAGCGTCCAGTCGGGGCATGTCGGCACGGTCGCGTCGAGATCGCCCCGAGCAATCGCGGCGGCCATCAGGTCGCCCTCGCGCTGGATCGCCACGATGTACTCGCCCACAGACAGGTCAGCCATGCCGGCGATTGTGCCACGCGTGAGGCCGCCACCTCCGGGCTCCGGGCCGGTTCCGCTTGGCGCGAACGGGGCTTGCCGCCGGTGGCCGCCGCTTGGTGGGCTTTGCCGATGCGGGTTGTGGTCATCGGCGGTACCAGGTTTATCGGGCGGCGGATCGTGGCCGACCTCGTGGCGCGTGGTGATGAGGTGCTTGTCGTGCACCGGGGCGAGACCGAGCCTCCGGACCTGCCCCCGTGTCGGCACTTACATGTGGACCGGGCCGCATTCGCGACGGTGGCGACCGAGGTTGCCCGGTTCGCCCCGGACGCCATCGTGGACAGCCTTGCGATGAGACGCTCCGATGTGGACGCTGTTTTGCCCCACCTGCCCGACGCAGAGCTCGTGCTCCTGTCCAGTATGGATGTTTACGAGGCGTTCTACTGTGTCCTGGTTGGCGGCCGGGAGAGCGAGCCCGTCCCCTTGAACGAGGACTCCCGCCTGCGCGAGGTGCGGTATCCATACCGCGACCGTGGGGTCCGGCCCGACGACTACGACAAGCTCGACGTGGAACCGTCCTATCTGGAGCGTGGTGCCGCCGTGCTCCGGCTGGCGATGATCTACGGTGAGCACGATCACCAGCGGCGTGAGGAGTTCATCCTGCGCCGGGTCCGGGCCGGCCGGACCCGGATCCCCATCGGTACCGGGACCTGGCTGTGGTCGCGGGCGTACGTCGGCGATGTGTCCGCCGCCGTCCTCGCCTGCTTGGGCAACCCTCGGGTGCGGGGTGAGGTGCTCAACATCGGTGAACCCGCGATCCGCAGCATGCGCGGGTGGGCCACCGAGATCCTCGGCGTTGCGGGACACGAGGCGGAACTTGTGATCGTGCCGGAGTCGACCGTGCCCGAGGACATGTGGATGACGAAACGGATCGACCAGCATGTCGTCTTCGACGCGTACAAGGCGCGGCGGCTGCTGGACTGGCGACCGGACCCCGCTGCCGGTCTCGCCCGGTCAGTCGCCTGGCACCTAGCCCACGCGCCCGCCGATGCCAGCATCGACTTCACCGCCGACGACGACGCCCTTTCCGCCGCCGGCTGACCGAGACCTCACGACCGCCGCCAGCCCTCGCCATCGCCGCCTCGCCATCGCCGCCTCGCCATCGCCGCCTCGCCCCGTCGCCGAGTCCCCGCGATGGCTGCACGCCCCGCCGACCTTGGAAGAAAGCGCGTGAACGGAGATCGAACCATGCGCATTTCTCCAAGATCGGCGCAGGGTTCAGCGGGCGCCGGCGACGTCCATTTGGCGGATCTCCTTCTTGAGCTCCGCTATCTCGTCCCGGATTCGGGCGGCCAGCTCGAATTGCAGCTCCCGGGCGGCGCCGAGCATCTGGTCCGTCAGGTCGCTGATGAGCTTGGCCAGCTCGGCGCGGGCCATGCCCTCGGTGGGCGCGGTGATCGCCTTCGATGCCCGACTGCGGGTCTCCTTCACCGGTGCCTTGCCACGTGACATCTGCCGGCCGCTGCCGCCGACGATGGCACCGCCCGGGCCGTGGCCGCCGAGCACGCCGCCGACCAACGCCTCGGCCTCGTCGGCCGCGCGGTAGATGTCGTCGAGAATGTCGCCCATCTTCTTGCGCAGCGGCTGCGGGTCGACCCCATTGGCCACGTTATAGGCCACCTGCTTGGCCCGGCGCCGGTTGGTCTCGTCGATCGCGGCCGCCATCGACGGGGTGACCTTGTCGGCGTACATGTGCACCTGGCCCGAGACGTGCCGGGCCGCACGCCCGATGGTTTGCACGAGTGAGGTCCCGGAGCGCAGGAAGCCCTCCTTGTCGGCGTCCAGAATGGACACCAGGGAGACCTCGGGCAGGTCCAGGCCCTCGCGGAGCAGGTTGATCCCGACGAGCACGTCGTAGTCGCCCCGTCGCAGCTCCCGGAGGAGCTCCACCCGACGCAGAGTGTCCACTTCGGAGTGAAGGTACCGCACCCGAATGCCGTGCTCGAGCAGATAGTCGGTGAGGTCCTCCGCCATTTTCTTCGTCAGCGTGGTCACCAGCACGCGCTCGTTACGCTCGGATCGGGTGCGGATCTCGTGCATCAGATCGTCGATCTGTCCCTTAGTTGGCTTGACGACGACCTCCGGGTCGACCAATCCGGTCGGTCGGATCACCTGCTCGACGACCTGTTTCTTGGTCTTGCCCAGCTCCCACGGGCCAGGGGTCGCCGACAGATAAACGGTCTGGCCCACGCGCTCCTCGAACTCGTCGAAACGCAATGGACGGTTGTCAGCCGCCGACGGCAGCCGGAACCCGTGCTCGATCAGGGTGCGCTTGCGGGACGCGTCGCCCTCGTACATGCCGCCGATCTGCGGCACGGTCACGTGCGACTCATCGATGACGGTGAGGAAGTCATCCGGGAAGTAGTCGAGCAGGCAGTGTGGCGGACTGCCCGGTTCGCGGCCGTCGATGTGCATCGAGTAGTTCTCGATGCCGGAGCAGAACCCGACCTGTCGCATCATCTCGACGTCGTACGTGGTCCGCATCCGCAGCCGCTGCGCCTCGAGGAGCTTGCCCTGACGGTCCAACTCGGCCAAGCGCGCCTCGAGCTCGGCCTCGATCCCTCGGATCGCCCGCTCCATCCGTTCCGGGCCAGCCGTGTAGTGGGTCGCCGGGAAGATCAACAGTTCGTCGACCTCGCGCACCACGTCGCCGGTGAGCGGGTGCAGGTAGTACAGCTTCTCCACCTCGTCGCCGAACATCTCCACCCGTACGGCGAGCTCCTCGTACGCCGGGATGATTTCGAGCGTGTCGCCGCGGACGCGGAACGTGCCTCGATTGAAGGCCATGTCGTTGCGCGTGTACTGGACATCGACGAGTCGCCGCAGCAGCTTGTCCCGCTCGACCTCGGTGCCGATGGCGAGCTTGACCGAGCGGTCGAGATACTCCTGCGGGGTGCCGAGTCCGTAGATTGCGGAGACCGTGGCGACGACGATGACGTCGCGACGAGTCAGCAGTGACATCGTCGCCGAATGCCGAAGCCGCTCCACCTCCTCGTTGATCGACGAGTCCTTCTCGATGTACGTGTCGGTCTGCGGGATGTACGCCTCGGGTTGGTAGTAGTCGTAGTACGAGACGAAGTACTCCACGGCGTTGTTGGGCATCAGCTCGCGGAACTCCTTGGCCAACTGGGCCGCCAGAGTCTTGTTCGGGGCGAGCACGAGGGTCGGGCGTTGCAGCTTTTCGATGAGCCAAGCGGTGGTCGCGCTCTTGCCCGTACCGGTCGCGCCGAGCAGCACCACATGCTTGTCGCCGCGCTTAACGCGGGCCGCCAACTCCTCGATCGCCGTCGGTTGGTCGCCCGACGGCGTGTAGTCGTGGACGACCTCGAGCGTGCCGTCCAGCCGCGGGATGTCCAGGCTCATGGCCCAAACCTACGCCGGCCGACCGACAAGAACGGGGGGCGAGCCGATCAACACTCAGAGTTGTCGATGCTTACGCAAGATTACGATTGTGTCGTGGCGTTGGCGCGCGCTAACGTCGTTGGCGTAGGCCGTCCGCGACGGCCGACCGGTCCCGGCCAAGCCACCACACCGGCGAGGTCGACCCCGGCGCTTGGGTCCGCAGCCGAACGGCTCCCCGAGCGGATGAGCACCTCGCTCACCGGCTTCGCGGGCGGCCCTCTCGTTGCCCGGTCGACCTGTGGCCGATCGCCTTCTGCCCGTGGCTCAGCCGGCCATCGACGAACCATCCAGCAACGGCCGGATCGCCTGCTGCCACACCGCGTCAACGGTCGCGTTGAGTTCGTCGAGGGTGCCCTCGTTGAGGATTTCGACGTCGGCGACCGCTCGCCGCTGCTCGTCGGTGGCCTGGGCCGCGAACCGCGCCCGCACCGTCTCCTCGGTCATGCCACGTTGTTCGACCAGGCGCCGCAGCCGTACCGCTTCGCTCGCGAGCACCACGATCACGAGATCGAAGTGACTCGCCATGCCGGACTCCACCAACAGCGGCACGTCGTTGACCACCACCGCGTCGGGCGAGGCCGCCGCGATCATCCGGGTCGACCTCTCCCGGACCCGGGGGTGGATGATCGCCTCCAGTCGCCGGCGCTTCTCGTCGTCGCCGAAAACGATCGATGCCACATTGGTCCGGTCCATCGTTCCGTCCGCGGCCAGCACTCCCGGCCCAAAGGCCGCGACGACCTCGGCCAGCCCGTCGGTACCGGGCGCCACCACGTCGCGCGCCAGTGCATCGGCATCGATGACGAGGGCGCCGAGCTCCGCCAGGCGGCGAGCCACAGCGCTTTTACCGGAGCCGATCCCACCAGTGAGTCCGACCATGAGCACCCGCTGAGTTTGGCAGATCAAGCTGAGCTGTCGGCCGACAGGCCCCGCGAGAAAGGGCACCTTTCAATGCGCCAGCGCATTGAAAGGTGCCCTTCCTGGTGCTACCAACTCAGGACTTGCCGCCGGCCAGCTTCTCCTTGAGAGCGGCGAGCGCCTCGTCCGTGGCGAGGGTGCCCTGAGGCTGCTCCGCCGGCTTGGCCGCGGCCGCCGGAGCGGCGGGTGGCGCCTCGTCCGTGGCGGGTGTGGCCGGGGTGTCGACGGCGCGCGCCGTCTGCACCTGCTTGGTGTGTGCCTCCCAGCGCTGGCGCGCCTCGGCGTACTGCTTCTCCCACTCCTCGCGCTGCTTGTCGTAGCCGTCGAGCCACTCGCCGGTCTCCGGGTCGAAGCCGTCCGGGTAGACGTAGTTGCCCTCGCTGTCGTATGTCGCGGCCATGCCGTACAGGGTCGGGTCGAAGTGTTCTTCGCCCTCGACGAAGCCCTCGTTCGCCTGCTTGAGCGAGAGCGAGATCCGCCGCCGCTCGAGGTCGATGTCGATGACCTTGACCATGACGTCCGAGCCGACCTGGACGACCTGCTCGGGAATCTCCACGTGGCGCTCGGCCAACTCGGAGATGTGCACCAGGCCTTCGATACCATCATCGACTCGCACGAACGCGCCGAACGGTACCAACTTGGTGACCTTGCCCGGAACGATCTGCTGGATCGCATGAGTCCGGGCGAACTGGCGCCACGGGTCCTCCTGCGTCGCCTTCAGCGACAAGGAAACCCGTTCGCGGTCGAGGTCGACGTCGAGTACCTCGACCTCGACCTCCTGGCCGACCTCGACCACCTCGGACGGGTGGTCGATGTGCTTCCAGGACAGCTCGGACACGTGCACCAAACCGTCGACGCCGCCGAGGTCCACGAAGGCGCCGAAGTTCACGATGCTCGAGACGACGCCCTTGCGGACCTGACCCTTGCCGAGCTTGTTCAGGAACTCGCTGCGCACCTCGGACTGGGTCTGCTCCAGGTATGCGCGGCGCGAGAGCACGACGTTGTTGCGGTTCTTGTCCAACTCGATGATCTTCGCTTCGAGCTCCCGACCGACGTACGGCTGCAGATCCCGCACCCGGCGCATCTCCACGAGCGAGGCCGGCAGGAAGCCGCGAAGCCCGATGTCGATGATGAGCCCACCCTTGACCACTTCGATGACCGAGCCGCGGACGACGCCGTCATCCTCCTTGATCTTCTCGATGGTGCCCCAGGCGCGTTCGTACTGGGCTCGCTTCTTCGAGAGGATCAGGCGGCCTTCCTTGTCCTCCTTCTGGAGAACGAGGGCCTCGACATGATCACCGACAGAGACGACCTCGGACGGATCGACGTCATGCTTGATCGACAATTCACGCGAGGGGATGACGCCCTCGGTTTTATAGCCGATGTCGAGCAGGACCTCGTCCCGATCGACCTTGACGACCGTGCCTTCGACAATGTCGCCGTCATTGAAGTACTTGATGGTCTCGTCGATCGCGGCGAGGAGTGCTTCCTCAGATCCGATGTCGTCGATTGCGACCTTGTTGACGCTCGAGGTGGCCTCGATGCTGCTCGTCATGTGGGCAGTTGCTCCGGTGGACTGGATGGGTAATGGCTGGATCTCCGCTCCCGCAGGCCCGCCGCCACACACACCTCGGCCTAAATGATCTACCGGGATTTGGGTGACGACCGCGAACCTGCTCCCTTCCGAGGTCGCAGCCCACGAGTGCATCGAACACTTTACTCTGCCCGGAACCGACCGGTCCAACCCTGCCGGTATCCTTACCGCCCGTTCTGTGCCGGTCGGCCGATTCGGACGGGCTTGCGCGGCCCCTGGTACGGCTGCGGCTGGCGAGATCACCGGGGCGTAGGTTGAGTCGGTGAACGACCATGCCGACGCGACCCCGGGGGGCGGGCCCGAAGGGCGGGGGGCGGGAGAAACAGTCGCGCGGCAACACCTGTCGACCGACGACAACAGGCGCGCGTCGCGACATTGGTGGGACATCGACGCGGACAACTACCAGGCAGAGCACGGCGCGTTCCTGGGTGACGTCGACTTCGTCTGGTGCCCGGAGGGCCTGCGCGAGGTGGATGTCCGTCTCCTCGGTCCGGTGGCCGGCGCCCGAGTTCTCGAGGTCGGGTGTGGTGCGGCCGCGGCAGCCCGCTGGCTGGTGACCCAGGGTGCCGACGTCGTGGCGGTCGATCTGTCCGCGGGGATGTTGCGGCACGCGATGGCGGCGGCCGAGGTTTCCGGCGTACGGCCGGCGCTGCTGCAGTGTGACGCCCTGGCGCTGCCGCTGCGGGACTGCGCGTTCGACGTCGCGTTCACCGCCTTCGGCGCGGTTCCATTCATCGACGACTCGGCGCACGTGATGCGGGAGGTCTTCCGAGTGCTGCGCCCGGGCGGACGATGGGTCTTCTCGGCCACCCACCCCATGCGGTGGATCTTCTTGGACGACCCCGGACCTCAGGGCCTGGTGGCCACCCATTCCTATTTCGACCGGCGCCCGTACGTGGAGTTCGATCCGCAGGACCGGGCGGTCTACGTCGAGCACCACCGCACCCTCGGTGACCGCATCCGCGACCTGGTCGCGGCCGGGTTCGTGATCCAGGACGTACTCGAGCCCGAGTGGCCGGAAGGCCACGCGGAGCTGTGGGGCCAATGGAGCCCACTGCGGGGAGCGCTCTTCCCTGGGACCGCCATATACGTGTCGCGCAAGCCCGACTAGCCTCCATAAAGGACGGTGCTGGCGCAGCCCGAACTGGTCCTACGAACGGATGCAACGGTTGACACCGGCGGCCATTGCGATCCGGGCCGAGTTTCGCTAGCTTCGGGCCGGCTGGGGGCGTCCCCGGCAACGACCTGGGGCAGGGTGCATGCGTCGGTTGACCGGATTCCTGCGCGCGGTCGCCCGGTTTGGCCGGCTCACCGCCGCAGGCCTCGGACTGTCCTGTGTGGTCACCGGGCACGCGACCGGTCGGATGGCGTTAACGCTCGGGGTCCTCCTCGGGCTGGTCCTGGTAGGCCTTGCGTTTCACATCGTCGCGTTCGCCCTCAACGATCTGTTCGACCTCGAGCTGGATCGCACCGATCCGAGCCGCGCCGAGAGTCCGTTGGTCGCCGGTCAAGTGAGCCCGGCGATTGCGGGTCTGGTCGTCGCCGGGATCGGCGCGGCCAGCTTTGTGGTCGATCTCGCGGTGTTCGGGCTGTCCGGACCACGCAGCGGATCCGTGGGTACGTTCGCCCTCGCCCTCGGCTACGGATGTCTCGTGTTCTACGACGCCTTCAGCAAACGGCTCCCGATCCCGCTGATCGCAGACACGGTGCAGGGCGCCGGCTGGGCTTGCCTCGTCTGGTACGGCGGTGTGCGAGCGGGCGGTGCCACCACGGCGACACTCCTCGCGGCGCTGTTCGTGGTTGGATTTGTCGTCATCGTGAACTCGGTGCACGGGGGCCTGCGGGACCTAGGCAACGACTCGGAGCGCGGCGCCCGTACCGCTGCCATCGCGTTCGGCGCCCGAGTCGTCGGTGACGGGGTGACCGTACCGCCGCGCCTGCGTGGGTTGGCCTGGTCGTTGCAGGCAGCGCTCGCCGCGATCGCCGTGCTCTCGCCCTTAGGTGTGCGTGGCGGCTTCGGGCTGTGGTTCCTCTGGTACCTCATCTGCCTCGTGACGACCGCGGCTGCAGTGGCCCTCTTGCGCGAAGGCCTACGCACTGTCGACCGACCGGAGCGCTTCCGCGACATCGGCGCCGCTCACATCCTGGCCTTGTGGTTGCCGCTCACTTCCATGACGGCCATGTATGGCGGGTTCGTCCAGGGGTTGCTCTCCGTCCTGGCGATGGCCGTGCCAATGCTCGGCAACGACTCGTTCCGCACCGCGTTCCGGGCCCTGCCCGGCGTTGTCGCGGACGTACGGCCAACTTTCCTTCGCCGGCCCGCCACCGCCACACACGATGGAGCCGACCGTGAAACTGCTTGACCGCATGCCCGACTCGGCGCTTCGCACCCGGGCGGTGCAATGGGGTCTGCTCGCGGCCGGCCCGGTGACGGTGTCGGGCATCGTGTGGCTCGCCAACGTCGCCACCGGTACGGCGTTCGCACCCGGGTGCGGCATCGGCGGTGTCGTTGTTGACGCGGCCATCAGCAGCGGCGTGCGCGACGCCCTCGTACGACTGCTTCCGCTGTTCGAGGGAATAACCGCACCCACCTCCGAGTGCACGTCGGTGCCGTTCTCGGCCGATCTGCCTAACATGGTGCTGTCGGTCACGGCGGGACTCGCGGTATCGGTGTATGTCGTGTTCAACCTCCGCCTGAGGTTGCTGCGCAGTGATCTCGAAGCGAGCGGGCTCGTCTCGGCCGCCAGCCTTGACCGCTCCGGTCTCGGTCGGGCTCTTGCGGCCGGCCTGCCGCGCCGCCGGCAGGATGTGCTCCTCGACGTCGGACTGGCGCTCGTCAGCCTTGTGGGCAGCGCCGCCATGTACTACTGGCTGTACACGCACGGTCCGATCTTCCGGGACCTGGCTGGCTCATACCGGCACATGGGCTCGACCGAAGCCACGACCGAGGTGCTACGCCAGAATTGGTGGGCCAACCACGAAACCCATCCGTTCAACACCGCGCTGGGCATGACGGTCGGCGCGGTCGGCCTCTTCTTCGCGCTGAAGCAGCGTTCCGTGTTTGTCCTCATCGGACGGTGGCTGCGCAAACTGCGCGCGGCGCCCCGGCCCGTGGAGTTCGTACCCAAGTGGCTCGACCAGGACTACGGATGGCGACCGGTGAGCGGACTGGTGTCACTGGGATACCTCGCCGTGCTCACGTTCTTGGGCTCGTTCTCGGCCGCGCTGTACGCATTGCGCTCCGACGAGCCTGGGCTGTCGCGGCTGCTGTCGCTCCTTCTCGCCGGGATCGCTATCTTCGCCGCGGTGACCAACGGCATCTTCATCGCATCGCTGCTAACGACCATACGGCGACTGTTCGCCGGGTCTGTGGCGTACGAACGGACGCGCATCCTGGCCGCCCTGCGCCAGGCCGAAGGCCCCGCGGCCCGCCGGCGCCGGCGATCACTGGACCGGCTCTACCTGTTGACCGAGGGCACTAACCTCGCGGACGTGCCAGGCTACCCCATCAGTGGACGATGGTTCCGGTTCGCCGGTGTGCTGCCGGCCTTCCTCGGTGCACTGTGGACGTTCGGCACCGAGGTGGGCCGTGCCATCGGATTCTGAGGGCGGCGCCGCGCGGTACTGCCCGTACGACCTGTCCTCGGAGCCGGGCGAGTTCGGTCTGGTCGCCCGGCACCTGACCACACAATTCGGCCGAATGCTCGTGCTGCACAGCCCGGACCGCGCCGGGGACGAGGCGACCCTGCTCCTGCACGGCGTGGGCGCCACGTGGACTACGTGGACGCCGCTGCTGCGTGCCGCCGCCGGTGGGCTCGCCGACGTCGTTGCGGTGGACCTGCCCGGCTTCGGGGAATCCGAGAACCGGCTCGGACATCTGCAGTCGCTCGTGGTCGCCGCTGAGCTCGGCGGTGTGCTGGCTCGACTCGGGTACCGCCGAGCCCGGCTCGTCGGGCACTCGATGGGCGGGCTGCTCGCCCTCGATATGGCCGCCCGACCGCAGGCTCTGGAGATCGCCTCGCTTCACCTGGCGGCCGGGTCCGGCTTCGCGATTCTCAAGGCCGTCAACCATCCGTGGCGGGCGCTGGTCACCGCACCGTTACCGACGACACTGTTCTGGGCCCTCTACGCGGGAGGTCGAAGCAGATCGAGCCGAGCCGTCGTGGCTGCGTTGCGCCGCCGCGGCCTACTCGGCACCCTGTTCTGGCCCGTCATCGCGCACCCAAGGAGATTCCCGCCTCGGGCGATGTCGGCGTTGGTGACCGAGATGGCTCCGGAGTCGTTCGGGCACGCGGCCGCTAATCTGGCCGGCTATGACGCACCGGCCCGGTGGGCCGCCATCGATGTCCCGGTTCACGCGGCTTTCGGCGCCCGTGACCGCTTCGTCGATGCCGCGGATCGCCGGACCCTTGCCCAGGTCCGGCCGCAGGCGGACTGCACCGTGATTCCCGACGCCTCCCACTTCCTCCACATCGAACGTCCACACGACGTGCTCACCGCGCTCAAGCTCGTCTAGAGCCCCGGCGTGTCGCGGCGCGTTTGGCATCGTCTCTTCAGACTTGACACCCGCACGGGAGTAACTACTCCCGTGCGGGTGTCGACTCGACAAGACACACCCCGACCCGGCCGGTTATCCACAGAGCAGGAGCGCGTGGTGGCGCGGGTGGATCCCGTCAGCGAGGCTCATTCGCGTGCCCGAAGAAAACCTCGTCGAAACAATCGGCATACTTCTGTGTGCGCAGCGCAACCGCGCCAATCTTTCGCAGGCGCGGCTCGCTGAGCGCGCAGGAGTCAGCCAACAAAAACTGTCGAAGATTGAGCGAGGCGCGGTCAATGTCAGCCTCGCAACCGTACAGCAGATCTTCGCGAGTCTCGGCCAACAGCTCAGGGTGGAGGCGGTCCCGCTCCGGTCGGACATGGACATTGACATTGATCGGGGCATCAGCGTCACGGCCGAAGTCCGGGCGCAAGAAGTCGACCAGCATCGAACGCTGTTGCGCACGTTGGGTGACATCCCGTTCGTGATTACTGGTCGGTTGGCCGCATTCGTGCAGGGCGCACCGATGGTCGGTCCGGCATGGATCGACATCGTCATTGCACGTGGAAACCTCGACGAGCTCGCGGTCGTCATGGATAGCGGGAGGCTGCACTGCCGCCGGTGGAACGCGCGAGCCAACGACTGGGGTTCCGACATTTCCGACCCGAGGGTGCCCGGCATTCAGAGGTGGATCATCGGACGCAGCGATACGCGGATTCGATTCGTTGACGAACTACCGGACACGATCGACGTACAGGTTGGTGACCGCGTGTTGTGTGTGGTGCCGATAGCCGAGATCGAGCGCGACGATCCGTGGCTTTGTCGGCTCATGACCCGATGGCGCGAGCGCTCGACGCCGACTGCCTAACGGATTCACGCGACGTTCGGGAGCCGCCGTACCGTGTCGAGCGCAGGATGTCCGATTTGCGGCAGGTAGTCAGGAGGCCGTTGAGCGGCGAACGAGATTCAATAGCAGCGTGGGACTTCGACTCGCGACTGCGCCCGGGCGTTGGGCCCTGGCGGCGACCGTGCTCGGCACGAGCGTGGCCTTCCTCGACGCGACCGTCGTCAACATCGCGCTTCCGGCAATCGGCCGTGATCTTTCGTCGTCGCTTGAAGGTCTACAGTGGATAATCACCGGGTACACGCTCTCGCTGGCCGGCCTGATCCTGCTCGGCGGGGCGCTGGGTGACCGGTACGGGCGGCGGCGCGTGTTCCTCGTCGGTGTGGTCTGGTTCGCTATCGCCTCGGTGCTCTGCGCGGTCGCGCCAACCATCGGCTTCCTTGTAATCGCACGGATCCTGCAGGGGATCGGCGGCGCTCTCCTGACGCCTGGATCGCTGGCGCTGATCCAGGCTTCGTTCGAGCCCGATGACCGGGCCAAGGCGGTCGGCGCGTGGTCGGGCCTGGCTGGCGTGGCGTCGGCCGCCGGGCCGTTCCTCGGCGGATTTCTCATCGAAGGCCCCGGCTGGCGGTGGGTGTTCCTTATCAACCTGCCTCTCGCTGCGCTGGTCATTGCCATCACGCTCCGACACGTACCGGAGAGCCGCAACGAGGCGGCGACCGGCCGCTTTGACGTCGCCGGCGCAATCCTCGCGGCCGCCAGCCTGGCCGGCATCACCTACGCACTGATCGCCGCCCCGGAGAGCCCGGGCCGGGCAGCGGTCCTCGGCCTCGCCGGCGTGGGTCTCGCAATCGCGTTCGTGGCGGTGGAAAGGCGTCGATCCAACCCGATGCTCCCGCTGTCCGTCTTCTCGTCGAGGCAATTTACAGTTATCAATGTCGTAACGCTGGTGGTCTATGCGGCGCTGGGCGGGATGTTCTTTTTCCTTACCCTCCAGCTACAGATCGTGAGTGGGTTCACTCCGGTTGCTGCGGGCGCCGCGTTGTTGCCCGTGACCCTACTGATGCTGGTCCTCTCCTCTCGCGCCGGTGCGGTGGCGCAGCGGATCGGACCACGGTGGCCGATGGTAGTCGGGACCGCGGTCGCCGCAGTGGGCGTGCTCATGCTCTCGCGAATCGGGCCGAGCAGCGAGTACGTCACCGATGTCCTGCCGGGCGCGTTTCTGTTCGGGCTCGGCATCTCCGCGGTCGTGGCCCCGCTTACCGCAACGGTGCTCGCCTCCGCCGACATCCGGTTGGCCGGCGTAGCCAGTGGGGTCAACAACGCGGTCGCGCGCACTGCGCAGTTGCTCGCCGTCGCCGGGCTGCCCGTCGCGGTCGGGCTATCCGGTGGCGACTACCAGAATCCGGCACTGTTCGACAGCGGCTTCGTCATCGCAATGTACGTCTGCGTCGGGCTGCTCCTCGCGGGCTCGGCATTGAGCCTTGTTTTCGTCTCCGATGCGGCACTAGCGGATAAACCGGCCGGACCGGCCGTACTGAGGCCGCAGCGCGTCATGCATTGCACCCTTGAGGGCACGCCGCTCGAGTCGCACCGCTAGAGTCACGTCCCCGGCCCGCCCAACCCCGTCGGCGGTCGCGCCCGTTAGCAGGGCAGAACCCCCAGGGAGGTGGCGTGAGGAACGGGCCGGACGACGACTTCGTCGCCTACGTCGGCGGACGCCTGCCGGTGCTCCGCCGGGTCGCGGCGCAACTCGCCGGTGACGCGCATCGCGGCGACGATCTGGTGCAACAGGCGGTCACCCGCCTCTACACGCGCTGGCGACGCGTCGCCGAGACGGAGAACCTCGATGCGTACGTGTACAAGATCCTCTTGAGGGTGTTCCTCGACGAGCAGCGGTTGCGGTGGGCGACGGTACGGCTGGGCAGCGGCCCGTCGGACCTGGATCATCTGGTCGGACCGCCGCAGCCGACCAGCGCGATCGAAGACCGGATGCTCCTTCGCGATGCTCTAGCTCTGCTGCCACCAAAGCAACGCGCGGTGCTGGTGCTGCGCTTTCTCGCCGACCGCTCGGTGGACGACGTAGCGGAGATCCTCAACGTCTCCAGCGGCACCGTCAAAAGCCAAACCCACGACGGTCTGAGCACACTGCGGCGTCTGCTCGGCGCCGATCAGCGCAATGGAGTGAACTCATGAGCGACATCCTGGGCCAATTCCGCGAGGACCCCCTTCCACCGTCCGCTGTGGACCTGCACCGCGCGGTACGGGACGGGCGTCGCCGGCGTCGTACCCGCACGGGCGTCATCGCCGCTGGAGTGGTGGCCGCGGTGTCACTTGGCGCCGCTACAGCTCCGCAGTGGCTAAGCCATGTCCCCGGCCGCGTCCCGCCTGGCACTGGCTTGTCGTGCCAAGACGGAGGCCCCCTACCGTCCGAGACACCGGCCGACCCGGCCGCTCCGTCCCACCTCGATGTGCTGCGTCACTGGGTGGATGTGACGGGGGTGAGCGGCTACCAGCTCGTCGGCTACGCGACCGCGCGTTACTGGCAGGTGGCGCAGTTGGCGACACCGAACGGGGACCGGGTGGTCACCGTCACTCTGTATTCGAGCAGCGGGGAGCCGCACTTCTGGCTCACCGACACGCAACCGGAGGCGTTCGACCCAGCAAGCGGTACGCCGACCGAGCCCGTTGGCGGCAAACCCGCGTACTGGCTTCCTAAGCAGGAGTTTCGGGGCATCGGCTCCGGGGCCGGCCTGGCATGGCAATGGGCGCCCGGAGCGTGGGTGATCGTCGCCGCCTCCGACCGAGCGACGCCGCGCACCGACGACCCAGGCGAGATCGCCGCCAGCCCGTCCAAGGAACCTCCGTCCGATGTGGACCTTGCCGCGTGGCGAACGGCGGCGAGCCAGGTCGCCGCGCAGCTGAGGATCGGCCCGGGTGCGCCGGTCGTGGCGCCGTTCTCGATGCCGGTGCCCGACTGCACGCGACTGAAGTTCATCAACCTCATGAGTGACACGACCGCTAACGGGACACCGTTCTATCGCTTCACCCTGGCCTTCGGGAACGACGCCTCGATCGATGCCACGAACCCGCTCGCGCTGCCGGGCGACTCCGCGCCCGAGATCACGGTCACGGCGGACTCGGTCGCGACACCGGAGGACAAGCCCGGGTCCGCCACGTCCGATGTGGACGGACATCCGGCGTACCGGGATGGCGGATTCCTCGTGGTGCACGGCGTGGACGGCTTCGCGCTGGAGATCGACACGCGGGGCGGCCCGGACGCCGCGATCGCGGTGTACCGGTCGATCCAGATCTACCCCAGTTCCCACGACTCCGCGGCTGCCTGGGCCTCACCCATCGCCTGAAGCGTTCGCGACCTTGGCCGAATGCGCGTGGTTAGAGATCGACTCACGCGCATTCGGCCAAGGTCGCGGGCTGTTGGCGCGTGCGGGACACGGGTGGGGAGGGGCCGGGGAGGGGCCGGGGAGGCGAGGGGAGGGTCAGTGGTCGGCGGCGGCCCAGTTGGGGCCGGTGCCGACCGAGACCTCGAGCGGGACGTCGATCGGGTAGGCGCCGGCCATCGCGTCGCACGCCAGCTTCTCGAGCGACTCTCGCTCACCCGGTGCCACCTCGAACACGAGCTCGTCGTGAACCTGCAGCAACATCCGGGAACGTAGCCCGGCCTCGGCCAGGGCGGAGTCGACCCGCAGCATCGCTACCTTGATGATGTCCGCGGCGGAGCCCTGGATTGGCGCGTTGAGAGCCATCCGCTCGGCCATCTCCCGCCGTTGCCGGTTGTCGCTCGTAAGGTCGGGCAGGTACCGCCGCCGCCCGAGGACGGTTTCGGTGTATCCGTCCAGCCGCGCCTGGGCCACGATCGAGCGCAGGTAGTCGCGCACCCCGCCGAACCGTTCGAAGTACCCGTCCATGAGCACCCGTGCCTCGTCGGGCGCGATGCCCAACTGCTGCGCGAGCCCGAACGCGCTCAGACCGTACGCGAGCCCATAGTTCATGGCCTTGACCCGGCGCCGGTGCTCCGGACCGATCTGCTCGAGGGGCGTGGTGAAGACCACCGACGCTGTCACAGCGTGGAAGTCCGCACCGGACTTAAAGGCATCGATGAGCTTCTCGTCCTTGGACATGTGCGCCATGATCCGCATTTCGATCTGGCTGTAGTCCGCGGTCATGAGACCCTCGTAGCCATCGCCAACTGTGAAGGCGCGCCGGATCCGCCGGCCTTCCTCGGTGCGGATGGGCACGTTCTGCAGGTTCGGGTCCGTACTCGACAGCCGGCCGGTGGCCGCGACCGTCTGGTAGAACGTGGTGTGGATCCGGCCGTCGTCGCTGACAGACTTGAGCAGGCCGTCCACTGTGGACTTCAGCCGAGCGACATCGCGGTGGCGCAGCAGATGCTCGAGCACGGCGTGCCCGGTCTGGACGTACAGCCCCTGCAAGGCGTCGGCGTCGGTGGTGTATCCGGTCTTGATGCGCTTGGTCTTTGGAAGCCCCAACTCGAGGAAGAGGATCTCCTGGAGCTGCTTGGGCGAGCCGAGGTTGAACTCGCGTCCAACCACCGCGTACGCGGCCTGAGCCGCGGCCTTTACCTCGGCCGCGAAGTGGGACTCCAGATCGGACAGATAGTCAGTGTCCGCCGCGATGCCGGTTCGCTCCATGGCGGCGAGCACCCGCGATAGCGGCTGTTCCACCTCGGTCAGCAGGCGTCGGGCGGCGGACTCACCCTCGGAACCGGCGTCCCGGTTGAGCTCCGCGTCGATCGCATCGACCAGATCGAGCGTGGCCCGGGCCCGCAGCATCAGGTTTTCCTCAGCCACCTGGTCGCCGCCCATGCCGTCGAGCGTTGGCTGAGCGGCGTCGGCACCCTCGATGCGCAGCTCGCGTTGAAGGTAGCGCAGCGCCAGGTCGACCAGATCGTACGTGCGGTTGTCGGGCTTGGCGAGGTACGCGGCGAGCGCAGTGTCCGTGGCGAGTCCGGCGAAATCCCAACCGTGCGCGGTGAACGCGAGCAGCGCCGGCTTCGCATCGTGCACCACCTTGGGCCGCGTCGCGTCGCCGAGCCAAGCGGCGACCGCGCTCTCGTCATCCTGGTCGAGGGCCGTCGGGTCGAGCCACGCGGCCGGACCGTCCGCGGCGGCCACCGCGAGTCCGGTGAGGCTGCCGGTGCCGCGACCGAAGACGCCCGCGACCGCCACGCCCACGGGAACGCCCACCGGCGCGTGCCGGTCCAACCAGGCCCGGACCTGGCCCGGATCGAGCACCTCGCCGACGAGGTCGAACCCGGACTCCGCCTCGGGCACGGCCGCCTCGAGATACTCGTAGAGCCGGTCGCGGAGCACCCGGAACTGCAACGTGTCGAAGACCCGGTGCACCGCCTCGCGGTCCCATCCACGCCACAACGTGTCGGCCGGGGCCAGCGGCAACTCGAGGTCGTGCACCAGCCGGTTGAGCTGGTAATTGCGCAGAACTCCGGACAAGTGCTCGCGCAGGCTGTCGCCGACCTTGCCCTTGATCTGGTCGACGTTGGCCACCACGCCGTCGAAGTCGCCGTACGTGAGGATCCACTTCGCGGCGGTCTTCTCCCCCACTCCCGGCACGCCTGGCAGGTTGTCGCTGGTCTCGCCGACCATCGCGGCGATGGCCCGATAGTGCGTGGGGTCGACGCCGTACCGCTCGGTCACCGCCGCCGGGTCCATCCGGGCCAACTCGGAGACCCCACGCTTGGGATAGAGCACGGTCACGCCGTCCGAGACGAGCTGGAAGGCGTCGCGGTCGCCGGAGCAGATCAGCACCTTCATGCCCTGGGCGCGGGCCTGGTCGGTGAGCGTCGCGATGATGTCGTCGGCCTCGTACCCCACCTTCTCCACCGACGGAATGCGCAGTGCGGCGAGGACCTCCTGGACCAGGCTCACCTGGCCCTTGAAATCCGTCGGCGTCTCGCTGCGGTTGGCCTTGTACTCCGAGTACTGCTCGCGACGGAACGAGGCGCGGGAGACATCGAACGCGACAGCGATGTGCGTCGGCCGCTCATCGCGGAGGACGTTGATCAACATCGAGGTGAAGCCGTAAACCGCGTTGGTCGGCTGGCCCGTACTCGTCGAGAAGTTCTCCACGGGCAAGGCGAAGAATGCCCGGTAAGCGAGCGAATGTCCGTCCAGGAGCAGCAGTCTTGGCGCGTCCGTCACGCCTCGGACTCTAGTCCGGTGGTGTGACGCTAAGTCCGAGCCGCGAGGCACGAGCGGCGACGGCGCGCCGGCCCGCGAACTCTGACGCGAACGCGGTTCAGGCGCTCGCCGGGCTCGGGCCGCTTTCAGTGAGATTCTCCGAGATGATCTTTTCTGCGACCTGTTTCATCGTCAACCGGTTGTCCATGGCGGCGCGCTGGATCCATTTGAACGCGTCCGGCTCGGTCATGCTGAACGCCGTCATCAGCGTGCCCTTCGCCCGCTCCACCAGCTTGCGCGTCTCCAGCCGATCGCCGAGGCTCGCGACCTCCGCTTCGAGCGCGTGCATCTCGGCGAAACGGGACAGCGCGATCTCAATGGCTGGGACAAGGTCGCTCTTCTGGAACGGCTTGACGAGGTACGCCATCGCGCCCGCGGCCCGGGCCCGCTCCACGAGGTCACGCTGGGAAAAGGCGGTCAAAATGACGACCGGGGCAATCCGGCCGGCGGCGATCTTCTCAGCCGCGGCGAGACCATCCATGATCGGCATCTTGATGTCGAAGATGCACAGGTCGGGCCTGAGCTCCTCGGCGAGCCTCACGGCTGCCTCGCCGTCGCCCGCCTCGCCGCAGACCTCGTAGCCCTCCTCGACCAACATTTCGCGCAGGTCGAGTCTGATCAATGCCTCGTCCTCGGCGATGAGAACCCGGCGACTGCGGCCCTCGGTCACGGCTAACACCTCAGCATGATCTTTATGGGTGGTTGGGTGGCTCCCTGCCCAGACTTATACGTAGGCGCTCGCTCGCGAGCTCGATCACCCACGCAACTCTGGCCCGCGCTCCTCGCGCGCCGCGACCTTAGCGTAACGGGTACGCTCGTAGGCGCTACGTCCCCGTAGGCCAACCGGCAGAGCCACGGAGCTCAAACCTCCGCCAGTGTGGGTTCGAATCCCACCGGGGGCACCCAAACAAGCGATCCGAATCTCGTACATGGTTGCGGCCCGGCCCAGTCCAGTGCCCGCTCAGTGGTTCTCGGGATCGTCCACATAAGACTCTCGGATTAGCAGATGAGCGACCGTGCGTCAGGAAAAGAGGTCGTCGACGACCGTGGCCGTCGCGGCGCGAACGACCCAACGTTCCAGCTGATCAAGGTCTGCACAGGCGATGATGCGCGCGCGAACGTCGTCAGACACCACCACATTGCGGGCGCTGAGCAAGGCAAGCACGGCCCGAGCCTCACCCCTAGCCTCACCTCTGGCCTCGCCCTCGGCGAAGTAGCGACGGGCGAAGTCGCTCTGGTAAGTGTGGGTCGCGGTCGTCATCAATATCTCCAGGTAGTCCCGAGCTGCCGCCGGCAGCACCGTGAGCACGATGTCAGCATACAGATGTGCGTGCGCATGATCTAAAGCGTTCAATGCCGACAATAGCGCCTCAAAGATCAACTTCTGGTCACGCTCCTGGGCTCCGTGGGCCATGGCGGACATCACGGCGAGCTCCGGGCGAAGCGCTGCCACGGCAGGGTCAGTAATCGTTGGGACCTCGTCTGGGCCGACCACCAAGGGAACAAGGGTGAACCTTGGGCCGACGGTGATCGGTGCGGAGCACCAGACCGCGACACCTGGGGTTGCACACACGACAAGTAGGGCGACCGGGCAACCAAGTCGGGCGTAGAGAGTCGCGACGTACGCTGGCCAGCTGCGCCGTTTCCTTTTGTCGGCCCGCATTTGGGCCTCGACGACAACTGCCAGAACCGGTTGGTCGCCATCCATAAATGTCACGACGAGGTCAGCTCGGTACTCCGTCGGCGCGATGTCATTGAGATCTGCCGACGCGACGTGGACACGGTGGAAGGCAGGAACGCCCACTCCGAGTGCGTCGACGAGCAGCTCCGCCGCCAGCTCGGGTCGTTCCCGAAACATTTCAATGAGGACCTCATGAAGATGTGAGGGCATTCGCGGACCATAGCGAAGGTCATCGATCGGCGGCGCTGGTCGGGGTCGCCCGGTCGCACCAGTCAGTGCTCCGTTCGAGGTTCGGACGGCGCGACACTCAACTGCGAACGCGCAGAGACCGTGAGCCGCGGCCTGCCACTGACCGAGGTTCAGCGGGTGAGGTCGCGCCGGGTAAACGACGCGGCGGCCGAGATCAATGCGACCACCGCGACCGCCGCCAGGACCAACACGTCGGTTCGTGACTCGGTGCCCGCAAGCAGGTCCGCCGGCTGGAAATAGTGGAACGGCGAGGCGTAGCGCAGGCCGCTGATGCCGTCGATGAGCAGCGCGATGAAGTTCATGAAAAACCACGCGACCACGATGCCGACGGTGATGCCGATCGCCCGGCCGCGCAGGCTCGATCGAGCCGAGACCAGCATGCCGACCATGGCGACGCCGACGAAGACCAGCCACGAGCCGGTGAAGGCGCGTACTGCGGATCCGGCTGAGAGCGTTTGTACGCCACTGATGGTCTGCCGAGCGATCAGGACGCCGACCAGGCCTCCCGCCTCGACGGCGGTCACGGCCACGATCGAGGCGAGCGCCTTGGCGAACAGGAACGGAAGGCGACCGACGGGTCGGGTGAGTTCCAGATCGATGGTGCCGCGCTCGACCTCGGTGGCCACCGACCCGGCCGCGACCAGCAGCGCCGCCGAAGTCATGAGGGAGAGCGTGACCGGGTGGGTCATGCCGGTGCTGAGCCATCCGGCAGCGCTGAAGAAGTTGGCCGAGCCACCGAGAAAAGCCGTCAGGGCCTTGGGCGGCGTTTGGAAGAAGGGGATGCTGGGCGCCGTCTCGAGAAACGACGACGAGGCGTACAACACCAGGTAGAAGAAGGCCCCGGCGCCGAGAGCGAGCACGCCCAACGGGCGGCGCACCTGCCACAGCGTGTGCCGCAGCACGATCATGCTCACCGTGTTCGCTCCTGCTCGGCTTCGCCGTAGATCTCGAAGAACGATTCGGCGAGATGCTCGGGCTCGGCCAAGAATTCCTGCACCGCCAGGACACCGAGCCGCCGCATGAGTGGCTCCATGTCACCCCGGAACTCGAAGCGGTAGATCAAACCATCGCCGTCCAGTTCCGAGACGCCCTCCAAGTCAAGGGTGGTGGCGTCGACGAGCGGTTCCTTGAGCACGAGCATGCAATGGATCGGGCGTTCGCCCGTGAGGTCAGCGGTCGCCCCGACGCGCGCAATACGGCCCGCCTTGAGCACCGCCACCCGATCGGTCGTCTCCTCCACCTCGGAAAGAATGTGGGAGGACAGGAAGGTGGTTCCGCCCGCCATTCGGTGCTCGGCAAGCAGTGCAACGAACCGTTCTTTCATGACCGGGTCGAGACCTTCGGTCGGTTCATCGAGCACCAGCGCGCGGGGCTCGTGCTGGAACGCTTGGATGATGCCGATCTTCTGCTTCATTCCGCGCGAATACAGCCGGACCTGACGCCGCAGGTCGGCGTGGGACATTTCCAGCCGGTCACACAACTCCCGCTGCCGCACGGGCGGCCGCCGCTGCAACGCGCCGAGGTAGTCGAGACAGTCGGCGCCGGTCATCTGTGGCCACAGCCCGAACTCGCCGGGGAGATGACCAACCTCGGACAGCGCCGCGCTGAGGTCAGACGCCACGTCGCGCCCAAGGATGCGCACCCGCCCCGCGGTCGGCCGGATGAGGCCGAGCATGCATCTGATGGTGGTCGTCTTGCCGGCGCCATTCGGCCCGACGTAGCCGAATGCCTCGCCCTCGGCGACCGAGAGCGACACCTCATCGACGGCCAGCTTGCGGCCGTACCGCTTGACGAGTCCGTCGATCTCGATCGCCATGCCCATCGGCCGACCCTCCGCTCTCTCCGGTGGTCGCCTATCCCATCCGAGCCTATCCTTCGTTAGCCTCAGACCCCATGACACGCACACTGATCGCGGGCGGCCTGGTCGTCGACGGTACGGGCGCGGAGCCCGCGACTGCGGACGTTGCCTTCGAGGATGCGCGGATCGTCGCCGTCGGCACCGGCCTGGATGGCGATGAGGTCATCGGCGCGAGCGGCGCGACCCTCGTGCCCGGACTGTTCGATTGCCATACGCACGTCATGATGTCCGGCGTCGATCTGCTCAAGTTCCTGGGCACTCCATTCTCATTGCGCTTCTTCGAGGCGGCCGCCAACCTGCGCACCACTGTGGAGTGCGGCATCACCTCGGTGCGGGACGCCGGCGGCGCCGACCTGGGCGTTGCGGAGGCAGTTCGCCGCGGGCTCACCGTTGGCCCGCGGATGCAAATTTCGATCGCGCCGCTGTCACAGACCGGTGGTCACGCCGACGACTGGATGGTGTGCGGGCTTTCGCTCGGCCTCGACTACCCGGGCCTACCCTCAGGGATCTGCGACGGTCCCGCCGAGGTTCGACGAAAGGCGCGTGAGGTGATCCGGGCCGGCGCCGACGTGCTGAAGATCATGACGTCGGGTGGAGTGCTGTCACCTCGAGACGACCCGCGACACGGCCATTTCCGCGACGACGAGATCGCGGAGATGGTTGCCGAGGCGACTGCCGGTGGGCTGTACGTGATGTCACATGCCCAGGCGGCCGAAGGGATCAAAGCGGCGGTACGCAACGGCGTACGTTCCATCGAACATGGTATCTACCTCGATGACGAGGGCATGGAGCTGATGATCAGCCGCGGCGCGTGGCTCGTGCCGACTCTCGCCGCACCGCGCGCGGTGCTGGCCATGGTCGACCAGGGAGCGGCGTTGACACCTGAGTCGATTGAGAAGGCTCGCATGGTCCTGCAGGTGCACACCGAAGCCGTACGCCGGGCCATCTCCGCGGGTGTGAAGATAGCCATGGGTACGGACTCGGGCGTGGGACCGCACGGCAACAATCTCGACGAGCTGCGCCTGATGGTCGAGTGTGGACTGTCTCCGCTTCAAGCCATACACGCGGCCACCGGCGCGGCCGCCGAGCTGTGCGGCGTGGCCGGCGAGCTCGGTACGATCGAGGTCGGCAAGCGGGCCGACCTCACGATGTTCGCCGGCGACGTCTGCGATCTCATTCCGCACGGTGGCGACAAACTCCGCGCGGCCGTGCGGCGGGTTTGGATCGATGGCCGTACGGTCTACTCGGCCGACGAACCATTCTGAATCGGGTTCAGGCCTCGCTCTCGAGCAGTTCCTCGAGCTCGCGCACCGCGGCCCGCAGCTCGTCGGCGAAACGGTACATCTGCTCGGCGACCGCTCGCGGCGTGCTCAGGTAGCAGTAGAAGCCGTCCGGCATCAGGGCGTACGCCACGCCGATGCAGTGGCTGCTGGTCGAGCCGAAGCCGAACGAGACGACGTGGGACGAGGGCGCGGAACTCGTACTGAGGTAGTCGTCGCGCATCACGAGCCAACCCGACGTGCTGTACAGCGCCGGCGTTTCGGGCACGCCCAGCTCAGCTCCCTGGCGGTTCTGGATGAGCAAGAGCTCCCACAGATGCTGCTCGGGAGCGTTGCCGGCCTGGCATTCCCTGGCTCGCTGGACGTGCTTCTCGGCGGCGGCCCGGAACGCGGCCCGCCGGGCGGCCGCATCCGCTGACGGGTCCTGCATCGCGGCGACGAACCGCAGCACCTCGGGAGTGACGACCCGCATCGCCTCGGTGCGGCCGTTTTGCCAATGCCGGGTCGCGATCGACTCGTAGGTCGCCCCGACAAAGCCCTTCGCGCGTTGATGGGCGAGCTGGAATGCCATCTGTGCAAAGGCATCGGGTGAGACACGAAGAGCCTTGGCCCGGTCGTTGCCAAAGTCCGCAATGGACACTTCGGCGCTCGCCGTGTTCTCCGCAAAGTCGCGGAACGAGGCCGCCGCGGCGGCGATGTCGACCCGCAGGGCGGCGTCGAGCACGAACACCACCTCCGCGCTGGTGGGCGTGCCCTGGGATCGAGCACCAGACCGGGCGGACTGTTCGGCGGCCGAGGTGCTTAGCATCGTGTCGACGAGCCCAAGGATGGTCGTCCCATCGAGGCCGCAGTGCTCGACGTTGATGCCGGCCGTGCCATCGGCGAAAACGATGAAGGACAACGCCTTGTCGAAGTAGCGGTTGCTGCTGTCACCGTGCAGCAGGTTGTCGCAGGCGATGAGGGTATCCGCCGGGGCGATCTCGTCGAGGCACACGAGAAACAGCGCCGACTCGATGGTTTCGAGGGCCGCGGCGTTGTTGGGGTGGTGGTTGCGCAGCATGTCCCGGCTCGCCGCCCACTCGGCGCGGGCCTTCGTCGTCAGCTGCCCGACCGAGGTGTCCGGTTCGGCCCGCTGCGAGCCGGCCTTGAGCACGTCCCGGAGTCCGTCGGCGAGTTCGTCCAATGTGAACGGCGTGCCATCCGGTCCGAGCACCTCCATCCAGAACATCCGCCCGTTCACCATCACCACGATGTGCCGGAACCGGGACGGTCCCGGCCACTCATCGCTGTACGGCACCCGAACTGTGTCCTGGACCGGGCTGGGAATGCGCGTCTCGGAGAACAGGAACGTGTTCTGCACCATCGACAGCGCCTGCCCGCGTTGGATGATGGGTGGGATCTCCTCCCGGTCCAGGCGACGTTTGTAGTCCAATGCGGACGCGATGAGTCCGGCGGCCCGATCGACCTGGCCCTTGCCCTGGTCCTCTGGCGCCTCCCGGAACAGGTAGTAGAAGTTCGCATTGAGGGCGATCCGGTCGCGCCGGCCAAGGTAGCGCCGGGCCCAGAACCGGTCCAGCCAGCTACGCACTCCGGGGCCGTTGTTGTGCTCCTCGAGTGCCGCATGCAGGCGAGGCCCGGGCCCGTCCGGCGCCCGGAAGGCCGCGACCGCCGCCTCGGTCTCGGCCAACTGCTCCGCGGTCAACAACGGCGCGCACCACTCGAGGAACCGGTCGCAGCTCGCGTCCAACGTGGGCAGTGGCACTCGGGGCAGGCGATCCTCGTTGCCGAACGTGCGGGTAGACCACTCAGGACTGTCGTTCACGCCGGCCTGCCAATCGCATCAGTGAGGGCGAATCGGATCTGACCCTAACGTCGATTCACCGATGGCGTGAGGGGAGACACGTCACACTTCGGACGGGCCGCCACGCAGGGTCCGGCAGAACGTACGGATGTCGCTGACCAGCAGGTCAGGAACCTCCATTGCCGCGAAGTGGCCGCCGCGGTCGTACTCCGACCAGTGCTCGATCCGGTGGTGCGGATCCATCAGGGATCGGATCGCGCTGTCCGCCGCGAAGACCGCGACCCCGGTCGGCGGACCAGTGTCGTCACCGTGGAAGCCCCCGGATTCGTGCTGCGCCGCGAACGCCCGCCATGCGCGCATACCGTCGTAGCTCGCGTGAGCGGTCGATGCGCCAGACCCCGTGAACCAGTAGATACTGACGTTGGTCAACAGCTGGTCACGGTCGACGGCTTCGTCGGGGAGGGTGACGGCCGGGTCGGTCCACTCGTGGAACTTCTCGACGATCCAGGCGAGCTGCCCGACCGGTGAGTCGGTCAAGGAGTAGGCAAGCGTCTGAGGTCGGGTCGCCTGCAGTGTCAGGTAACCAAGGCCATCGTCGCGGAAACCGTTGAACCGCTCGGCCCGGGCCCGGTCGTCATCGGCCAGGCCGTCGAGTGGAATGGCCGGACCGAATGGGGTCCCCGCCAGCGTGCCGGTGAGGTGGACGCCGAGCACGCGGTCCTGAGCGATCATCGGCAGCATGCCGGCCACGCCGCTACCGACGTCCGTCCCTTGCGCCACGTACCGCTCGTAGCCGAGCGCCTCCATCAGGGTTGTCCATTGCTTCGCGACACCGAAGAGGTTGAATCCGGCCGGGCCGATGGGGTTCGAGAACCCGTACCCAGGAAGCGATGGAAGTACAACGTGGAACGCGTCCGCCGGGTCTCCGCCGTGGGCGCCTGGATCGACGAGCGGGCCGATCATGCGGGTGAACTCGACCGGCGAGCTTGGCCAGCCATGGGTCAGGATCAGCGGTAGCGCATCCGGTTCGGGCGACCGTACGTGGAAGAAATGAATGGTCTGCCCGTCGATCTCCGTGACGAACTGGGGCAGCTCGTTGAGCGATGCCTCCTGCGCGCGCCAATCGAAACCGGTGGCCCAGTACTCGGCCAGTTTTCTGAGGTAGTCGACCGGAACACCACGGCTCCAGTCGTCCACTGGTGACCGCGCGGGCCAGCGGGTGTTCGCCAAGCGGGAACGCAAGTCGTCGAGGTCGGCCTGTGGGATGTCGATTCGAAATGGCGTCATGTGGTCGACGGTAGACGTCACTGCGGAACGGTTCGCTCCGCATACGTGATTAGACTTCAAGAATGTTAGAGACCTCGGCGCGGCTGCTCCGGCTGCTGACGCTGCTTCAGTCGCGGCGAGACTGGTCGGGCCCGCAGTTGGCCGACCGGCTCGGAGTGACGACCCGTACGGTTCGCAAGGACATGGAGCGGCTGCGAGGCCTGGGGTATCCGGTCGACGCCGCGCCCGGCGTCACCGGCGGATACCGGCTCGGATTGGGAGCCGCGTTGCCGCCGCTGCTCCTCGACGACGAGGAGGCCGTCGCCGTGGCGATCGGGCTTCGGACCGCGGCCGCGGGAACGGTGGCCGGGATTGAGGACAGCTCTGTGCGTGCCCTGGCCAAACTCGAGCCGTTGCTGCCGTCCCGCCTTCGCCGCCGCGTCGGCACTTTGGCGTCCACAATGGTGGCGCTCCCGGGTTCCGGACCATCGGTCGACGCCGATGTATTGACGGCGATCGCGGCCGCGTGTCGCGACCACGAACGGTTGCGCTTCGACTACGAGACCCACGGCGGCCACGACAGCGTCCGGGTCGTCGAACCCCATCGCCTGGTCAACGCCGGTCGGCGGTGGTACCTGCTCGCGTGGGATATCGACCGACGTGATTGGCGCACGTTCCGCGTCGATCGCATGGGACTGCGGCCGCCGGCCGGACCCCGGTTCACTCCACGAGACATCACGGAAGCCGAGGTCACGGAGCGGGTCGCTTTCGGGCTCGCCACGGCGACCTGGCGCTACCGGGCTCGGGTCACGGTGCTCGCCCCGGCGGACCAGGTCGCGACGAGGTTGCCGTCCACCATCACCGTCAAGCCGCTCGACGACAGCACCTGTGTGATCGAGGTCGGCTCGGACAGTCCCGCGATGCTTGCCGTGTATGTGGGCATGCTCGACGCGGACTTTCGCATCGATCCCACGTCCGCACCGGAACTCGCTCGACATCTCCGCGCGCTCGCGGCCCGCTACCGGCGCGCGGTCCGTGCCTAGGATGGCCGGATGGAGACCGTGGTCGACGGCGATCTTCTCCGGTGGCTGCTCGAGGGCGACCCGGCCATCCGCTGGCGCGTGCTCAGGGACCTGACCGGCGCGTCGGAAACACAGGTGACGAAGGAGCGACGCAAGATCGCCATGCAGGGGTGGGGTGCCAGACTGTTGGCGGCTCAGAATCCCAACGGCGGTTGGGGCGACGGCGTCTACTCTCCAAAGTGGACATCCACGACCTACACGCTGCTCCGCCTGCTGTGGCTGGGTCTCCCGTCCGGCAACGCTGCCGCACGGCGAGGCTGCGAGCAGCTGTGGCAGTGGCAGGAGCGATGGCGGGTGCCCGAAACGTGCATCACCGCCATTCTCGTGCGGCTCACATGTTCGCACGGGTACCAAGCGGATCGCCTCGAAGACCTGGTCGGGTACCTCCTCGACCAGCAGCTGGATGACGGCGGCTGGAACTGCGCGACGCGCACCGACAAGCGAAAGCACAGTTCCTTCCACACCAGCATTCAGGCGCTGGAGGCACTCGACGCGTATGCCCGGGCGGGCGGTCGGCTCGACGTCGGCGACTCGATGCGGGGAGGGCGCCAGTTCTTCCTCGCCCACAAGCTGTACAAGTCGCATCGGACCGGTGCGGTCGCCATCCGTGGGAGCACTCGATTCCCGGCCTTCCCCGAATGGCACTTCGACGTGCTGCGGGGTCTGGAGCACTTCGCGCAGGTCGATGCCGATCGCGACGAGCGGCTGCGCGATGCCGTCGATGTCGTACGGGGGGCGCGTCGCCGGGACGGCCGGTGGTCCACCTACTCCGCCTACCCGGGGCGGCAGTGGTTCCAGCTCGAGCCGCCCGGGGCCAGTCGTTGGAACACCGCCCGCGCGCTCCGGGTCCTGCGATGGTGGGACGCTTAGCCAGCAAAATCGGGTGGGGAGTCATCGCTCCGGCCGGCACGATGGTGCCCATGGCGGACCCAATCATCGCTCGGATCGAGCGGGAGCACGGCGTGACGGGCCTCGTTGAGTTGCTGGCCGACCGGATGGCACCGACCGACCTTCAATCGCTCCTGCTGGCGGTGCGCGCACGACAGGCCGAGCGGTTGACTCCGCCCATGGTGTTGCGACAGTACGAACGGCAACGGTTCCTCGGTGTCGGGGGAAACGACCCGGGCGCGGTCGCCTCGTTCGAGCGGGACGCGTTCGCGCTTCTCGCCGGGGCCGGCTACGTTGGCGTCGAGCTGTCGCCGGTCAGTCCACTTGGGACGGTCAGTGCACTGGGAACGGTGCACCAGAACAAGGTCGTCGCGACGGACCGCAACAGCGAGGTGGTGGCCGACTCGACCAACAGCCTGGCGCTGGAGGCGGCGTTGCGGCGCCGGGCAATGCTGCGCGCCGATCAGCGGGACTCGTCGCGGGTACGGCTGTGCGCGTCCCATCGACTGCTACGGGCCCAGCGGTTCGAGCCGCCAAACTTACCGCATTTCCGGTTGCTGGCGATGGTCACGGCCGGGCGTGACGAGGGCTCGCACCGGTTTGAGGCGACCAGCCTGGCGGCTCAGCTTGACGCACTGCTCGCCGTGGTGGCGCGGGCACCGGGACTCGCTCGGGTAGCCGTCACGGATCTGACCGGCGGGCAGCGTCGCCGCCTCTGGCACGACGAGGTCATCGCCCCGCTGTCGCAGCGGTACCCAGACGCGCGAATCGGGTTTGACGACACCCGAATCCAGGGCCGGGAGTACTATGTGGACGCTTGCTTCAAGCTGGGCCTGAGCACTCCGAGCGGCCACGAGCTGGAGATCGGCGACGGCGGGTTCACGACCTGGACCCGGGAACTGTTGTCCAACGCCAAGGAGCGCCTTCTGACCGGCTGCGTCTCCATCGACCGGTTGGTCACGACGGGCGGGAGATGAACAGCTGGGCGTACAGCCAGCCCTCGCTCTCCAGACCGGTGGGATCAACGCCCGCCTCGGCGAGGTTGTCCAGAACCAACGACTGCTCCTCGGCCGACGCGAACCGGCGCTGACGAAAGAAGCCGTCGACGGTCGTGGTCTGATACCCGAGGTCGGCCAGGGCCTTGATGGCTGGCTCGTACGAGTAGATTCGCAGCACCGTGTGGGCCATTATCGGCGGCGTGGCGCAGACATCGGCGATGCGCACCAGTGTTCGCTCGGTCACGTAACCGAGACACCCCGTCGAAATAACGAGGTCGGCCGATCCGAGCTTCGCGCGTTGGTCATCGGTGGGATCGTCGCGCTCCAGGTCGGCGAGGATCGCGGCATCGATGAACCCCGCTTCCTCGGCGTAGCCCAGCGCAGCAGTGGAGACGTCCAGTCCGATGAAGGTCGTGCGGTCGTCACCGGCCTGCGACCGCAGCATTTCCCGGTCTCGAGCCACAAGCACCCCGTCGCGGGGTCTGTGTCTCGATCGTGCAGTAGTGCTCGTACAGGTCGTCCATGGTGCAGTCGCAGCGCAGCAGGGCCGCGTTGACGCCGTACCCGCAGCCGATGTCGACGACGGTCACGCCGCGCGCGGGTGAGTCGGCTCCCAACTCGGCGATCAGGCGGGCGAAGTACGGCTTGGCGAGCTCGGGGATCCGGTAGTCCAGGCCGCGTAGGCTGCCGAAGTACGTACGCGGGTCGGGCTGCGTGTAGATGTGGTCGAGCGAGACCTTTCCGGCCGAGTCGAACCGCACGGTCGTCAGTCCAATAGCGAGTCGCCGCGGACCCGCTTCTCGGCGGCCAGGTGCTGCGGCAGCACGCGGCCGAAGAGCTGTTTGGTACGGGCGACACTGCCGATGACACCGGGTCGCTCGCTGTAGGCGAATATCGCGGTGTGCCGGTCGGTGCTGCCGTGCACCTCGGTCACACGATGCAATGCGTATCGACCCTTGAACAGCTGCAGGTCGCCGGGGCGCAGCGTCAGTCGGTGAATCAAGTCATTCGCGTCGCCAGCGAGCACGGCGGCCACATCCGCGAGGTGCTCGTCGTCGGCCGACCGGATGTTCGGGCAGTACTCGAAGACGCCCCCGTCCTCTGCCTCCTGGGTGAGCAGGCTGACCGTGAACTCGTTCGTGTCGAAGTGCCACGGGTGCTCGAGGCCAGGCCGGATGACGTTGAGCACCAGGCCAGACAGCGGGTCGGCCAGCTCGTAGAGTTCCGGCAGTCCGAAGCACGCGGCGACGAAGTGCCGGAACAGCTGATTGCCATAGAGCTGGCTCGCGATCGAATCGGCCGCGATCTGGTCCCGGGCCACGAATGCGTTGCCGCGCTGCATCCTCACCCGGCCCGGGTGGCCGTCCGGCAGGGGCGTATCGATGTCGATGTTGTAGACATTGACGGTCTCGATCGCGTAGTGAGCGGATGGTGCCGCCGCTGTCCCCTGGGCCCGCAGCTCCTCAAAGCGGGACGATCGGATGAAGTTCGCGAGAACGCTGCAGCCGTCACCGTCCAGCTCGCCCTGGATCCGCGCGACAACCGTCTTCCAGGCATCGGCGTCCGGCTCGGTCAGTGGGTATGTGTCGGTGTCGACGACCCGCGACAACGCGGCAGCGTCCGATGTGGTCATGGGCCCTCCCGACGCGGATTCACGGTTGACATCGCGATGTCCCGAAGTTGTCTGTCATGCTGCCATGAACACAAGGGCCTGGCCACCGATCCGCAACCCGCGGGTAGTAGAGATACTTTTCACATCGACCGCGTTGTCCCCCACATGGAGAGGTGGGGCAACCGTCCGCATTGGACGATCAACGGTCGACGAGGCTTAGTGCCGTACGGCCTCGGCATCCAGAGCGATCGCGAGCACGTCAAGCTCGAGGGGATCGCGCCGTTCTCCGCGCGGCTTGAAGGTCACATACGCGGTGTGCTCGTCCGTCGTGATCCGGTCCACCGCACCCGCCGCGAAGCCTTCCGGCATCGGGGTACGCCAGCGCAAGGCGCCGCTGCCGCTGGCATCGAAGGCCATCACTGCTTCGTCGGTGGCGGCGATAATGAGCCGTCCGTCGGGCGTTCCGGCGACCCGAGCGCCTCGCTCGTTGGCCTGCCATCTCTGGCCGCCACCGGCCAACGACAACGCATTGAGTTTGTCCGCGCCGACTATGACCAACTCGTCGACTATCCGGACCGAAACGACCGGCGTCGGTGAGAGGTACTCCCATACGGCGCCGCCACCGCTCAGATCCAGTACGCGGATGTTGCGGGCTTCGCGGAGTAACGCGTACGACGGCGTGAGCAGTCCCTCGTTCCGGTACCACTCCTCATCGTTGCCAGGCCCCTCACCCGGTCCGCCCCCGCCGCCGCCCGGTCCTCCCCCGGGCGGTCCGCCCCCGGGTTGCGTGTCGTTCACGGGTTCGGGCGGCGGGTAGCTCATGGTCCAGTCCAACCCACCAGTGCGGGCCGAACGGAGGGCCACGTCTATGCCATCCGTGGTCACCCGTTGCGTCAACAGCCAGTCGGCGGCCGCGGCGGCGGGACCTCCCGGCCGGGGAACCCGCCACACCTTCTTTCCGGCGCGAGACCCGGCGCGGTCCAGGGCAATGATCGCGGTGCCGACCGAAATGAACGCCCGCTCGGCGGCCAATGCGATGTCCCCGATCTGGACGGTCGCGTTCTGGCCGACGATCTTTTCCTCATCCTCGACCACGGTGGCTGTGAAGCGGGTCGTGCCATTGGCCGCGTCGAGCAGCCACAGCCGACTGGCGTCGTTGACGAGCACCCCGTCGCCCCACCGGCGCAGTGTCACGAGGCCGGCCGACAGTGTCGTCCGCCACCCGGTCGAGCTATTCGGCCGTGTCGCGATGACATCGGATCCGGCCGTGGCGACAACCAGACCAGCGTCGACAAGGATCCGCTCGCCCGACGGGACGGTTCCGGGGGTCGGAGGAACGGGAACGGCGCCAGACCGAAGTTGCCACACCACCTCGCCCGGCTGTGGCGGCGGGGGCGGCGGCGGGGCTGACGTGGTCGACGTGGTCCCGTCCGACCGGCGGATCACATGCCCCGGAGGACGGGTCGGCGCGAGGATCGCCGCCGCTCCCGACGTGGCGACGAGAGCCCCGGCGGCGCTACCGGCGAGGAGCAAGCGCCGGCGGGTGAGACCACCGGGTGGCGGCACCACGACCTGTACGGTCGGCCCGGTGTCCTTCGCGTCGTACCAGCCGGGCGTTGGCTTCGGTATGCCCGAAGCGCCAAGGATCCGGGACAGCTCGTCCGCCGTGGGCCGATCCTTCGCGCGCGGGCTCACACACCGCGTGACCAGAGGCCTCAGGTCCAGTGGGACCGCATCCAGGTCGAACCGACCGGTCGTGATCTGCATGAGCTGGGCATAGACGGGGCCCTCGTCGACGAGGGGCCGGCCGGTCGCGGCGAACGCGAGAGTGGCACCCAGTGAGAAGATGTCGCTGGCCGGGTTCGCTTCGCTGCCATGGATGCGCTCCGGAGCGATGTAAGAAGGTGTGCCCAGCAGACGACTGGTGGTGGCTCCGGTCGAGTCGGATGCGAGGGCGATACCGAAGTCGATAATGTGCGGACCCTGGTCGGTGATGATGACGTTGCTTGGCTTGAGATCACGGTGTACCAGCCCGGCCCGGTGAATCGATGCGAGGCCGTCAGCCAGCCCGGCGGCGAGAACCAACACCGCCACCGGCGCCAGCGGTCCGGACGTGCCGACTCGCGATGACAGGCTTGGCCCGTCGATGTAGGTGCTCGCGAACCAGGGTTCCTTGGCGTCGGCATCGGCATCAACTACCGCGGCCGAGAAGAGTGGGCTGACAGCCTTGGCCGCGGCGACCTCCCGCGCGAACCGGCGCCGGAAAGCCGGATCTTCGGCCAAGTCTGACCGCACGACCTTGATCGCGACTTGGCGACCGGAGCGCGACTCACCGAGGTAGACCCGGCCCATCCCACCGCTGCCCAGGACGGCGGTCAGCTTGTAGGTGCCGATCGATGGCGGGTCGGTGTCGCTCAGCGGCCGCACTGGGCCGACCTCTTTTGCGTTATGTGACCGCGCACGGGTTTGGATGTTATCCATATTTGGAGAGGCCGTCGTTCACTGTCATTAATGCGACGCGTAATCGATACCGAGATCGGGTTTGCGACCGACCCGCGACCAGATCGGCGTGCGTTTCTAGGCTCCGGACATGCATACCCGTGTCGCCGCCTTAGCGTCGGTTTTGCTGCTCAGTGTGGCCGCTCTGAGCGCATGCAGCAAGCCAGGTAGCGAGCCTGATTCGAACGGCAGTCCCGGCGCCGGAACTCTGGGCGAGGCCGTCGCGACGACACCGCCGGCCGTAGCCACCTCGACGGCAGCGGCCAATCCGCCGACCTACCCGACGGACATCGTGGAGTACGCGAAGGCGGCCGTGACCGCCCTGTCAAGTAAGGACTCGACGCGGCTGGACCAGCTCGAGGCGCCGGGCGGGACGCTGCACACGATGCTTGGCTGTTTCGACTGCTACGACACGGACTTCTACCTCTCCACCTGTCCACAAACCGGGCCGTACGTCACGTGCACGTTCTTCAACGCCGTCGGCGACGAACTGCGGCTGCGGGGTGATCCGTCGCTGGTGGGCCAGCCGCACGCCATCCCCGCGACCGGCAGCATCTTTGATCCGATTTCGTTCCCGAGCGACAACAAGGAATATGCCTCGCTCGCCATGACCGCCTGGCTCAACCGCAACGACAACCGGCTCAAGCTCCTGACCAAGGACGAGCTCACCAGTACCCAGGTCGATGCGCTCGGTGGCAACCGCAACGCGGCGTGGAACTACGACCACAGCGAGGGTGCGGCCGGCTCCGTCTACCACGTCTGGAAGGACCCGAGCGGCCACACCATGTCGGTTCGCTTCACCAACGGACCGGCCGCACCCACCCTCGGCCCCGACGCGCAGCACCGCATCATCCAGTTCATCTACCTGCCCTGACGTGTCAAGGAGGGGACCCTTCTTAACGTCTTGTGTATAGGAAGGGGACCCGCTTAACCCAGCACCGGGAGTTACCTCTTCGCTGGAGCCGTGGAGCCGCGCACGACCAGCTCTGGTTCGAAGAAGAGCTCCTCCGGGGGTGCGCCGGTTCCGACGACCTGATCGACCAGCAGGGATACCACCGCCTGGCCCATCGCCTCGATCGGCTGGCGGACGGTGGTCAACGGCGGGTCGGTGCAGGCCATGAACGTGGAGTCGTCGTAGCCGATCACGGAGACCTCGCTCGGTACCTGAGGCCCCGGACCGGCGGGCGGCCCGGATGCTGCCCAGTGCCAGCACGTCGGAGGCGCAGATGACGCCGGTGACGCCGCGACGAAGCAACCGACCAGCGGCCGCCTGACCACCCTCCATTGAGAACAGTCCACGTTCGACGTCCATTGTGGAGCCCGCGAGCTCCCGGAACGCGGCGAGCTTGCGAGCCGACGGCATATGGTCCTCGGGTCCCAGCACCAGCCCGATGCGCCCGTGGCCGAGCGAGCGGAGATGACCGTACGCCTGGCGCACCGCGACCGCGTCGTCCGCCGAGACCGTGGGGAACCCGATGCCCTCGATCGCCGCGTTCACCAGCACCGCCGGAAGCCGTCGCTCCCGCAGTCGCCGGTAGTGTTCGTGGTCGGCGTCGGCCTGCGCGTACAGTCCCCCGGCGAAGATCACGCCCGACACGTGCTGGTCCAACAGCATGTCCACATAGTCGGCCTCGGAGACACCCTCTTCGGTTCGGGTGCAGAGCACCGGCGTGAAGCCCCGCTTCGCGAGCGCGCCGGCGACCACTTCGGCGAAGGCGGGAAAAATGGGGTTGCCGAGCTCGGGTAGCACCAGGCCAACGAGCCGGGCGCGCTCGCCGCGCAGCTTCGTCGGGCGCTCGTAGCCGAGCACGTCGAGCGCGGTCAGCACGGCCGCCCGCGTGGACTCGGAGATGCCCGGTTTGCCGTTGAGCACGCGACTGACGGTCGCCTCGCTCACTCCAACCTTCTTGGCCACCTCGGCCAACCTGCGCGTCACGCGGTCACTGTAGCTAACCCGCTTTGGGTCCCCGCACCACCGTTCAGCCGTGTTTGGAATCGCCCGGGCCGGGCCTGGTCGCGGCCGGACGGACCATGCCGTCAACCTGGTGGTCGGCGGATGATGGGATCGAGCCGGGGAGAGGAGCCGCTCACTCCTCTCCCCGGTGTCATCCCCGAGTGCGCAACCAGACCGCGGTATCCGGCGGCAGCCCTCCTTCTGACATGGGGCCACTGGCGATGAGAATCTCCTCGTGTCCGATGAGTGGTGCGTCCACAGTAGACATATTGATGATGCATGCGAAGTCGGGGTCGCGACGGAACGCGAGCACGCGCGGCGGCGACTCGAGCCAACGCATTGACCCGTCACCGAGCGCGGGATGGGATCGGCGGATGCGCAGCGCTGCCCGGTAGAACTCCAGCATCGAGGCAGGGTCGCCCTGCTCCGCCTCCGCGGTGAGGCTTCGCCACGACGCCGGTTGCGGCAGCCACGGCATAGCCCGTGCCCCGTCCGGGCTGAAGCCGAACGGCGGCTCGGTGCCCGACCACGGCAGCGGTACTCGGCACCCGTCGCGGCCGGGGTTGGCGCCGCCGGTCCGGGCAAAGAGTGGGTCCTGGCGCTGCTCGTCCGGAATGTCCTCGACCTCGCCGAGCCCGAGCTCCTCTCCCTGGTAGATGTAGGCCGAGCCGGGGAGGGCGAAGCTCAGCAACGTGGCGGCCCGCGCCCGCCGGGTGCCCAATGCGACGTCGGTTGGGGCGCCGGTCTGGCGGCGCCGGTGGTCGTGGTCGTGGGTGAACGACGTGTCTTCGCGGCCGTACCGGGTCACGTGCCGGAAAACGTCGTGATTGGACAGTACCCAGGTCGCCGGTGCGCTCACCGGCGCGTGCGCGGCCAGGGTCGCGTCGATCGTGGAATGGAACGCGTCGGCGCCCCACGGTGCGGCGAGGAAGTCGAAGTTGAACGCGGTGTGCATCTCGTCCGGGCGCAGGTACTTGATGAAACGCTCGGTGTCGGGCAGCCAGATCTCGCCGATCAGCGCGCGGGCCGGCTCGAAGGAGTCGGCGATGCGCCGCCACGCGCGGTAGATCTCGTGAGTCTCATCCCGGTCGGAGTACGGATGCGGGGTTGGTGGCGCGTCCGGGTTGAAGTCCTTCAGTGCCGGGTCCTTCTCGCAGAGCGCGGCGGAGTCGATCCGTACTCCATCCACGCCGCGTTGGAACCAGAACCGCAGGACGTCTTCGAACTCCTCGCGCACCTTGGGGTTGGACCAGTTGAAGTCCGGCTGTTCCGGGGCGAACAGATGCAGGTACCACTGCCCGTCCGGCACCCGGGTCCACGCACTGCCGCCGAAGATAGAGGTCCAGTTGTTCGGGGGCAGTTCACCGTGTTCGCCCCGACCGTCGCGAAACCAGAACAGTTCCCGCGCGGCCGAACCGCGGCCCGCCGCGAGCGCCTCCCGAAACCACGGGTGGGCGGCGGAGCAATGGTTGGGCACGATATCGACGATGACCCGGATGCCCAACCCGTGGGCTTCCGCGATGAGCGCCTCCGCGTCGGCCAGCGTGCCGAAGGCCGGATCGATATCGCGATAGTCGGCGACGTCGTAGCCGGCGTCGGCCATCGGTGACGGGTACCACGGGCTGAACCAGATCGCGTCCACGCCGAGGTCGCGCAGGTAGCCCAGGTGCGAGCGGATCCCGATCAGGTCGCCGATGCCATCGCCATTGCCGTCGGCGAAGCTGCGCGGGTAGACCTGGTAGATCGCTGCGCTACGCCACCATGAGACCGCGTCGTGCGGCGCGGTGGCGGGCACCTGGATGGCGTCGGGGTGAGACACCGGTTACCTGCTTTCTGGTCACGTCACTTCGGTCGGGTTCGGTTGGTGGTCAGCGGATCAACCGCCGCGCACCACTGCTGCGGCGAGGATTGCGCTGCGTTTTCGTTGGCGGCTGGCATCAGCCCTTGATGCTGCCGACCGTGAGGCCGGACATGATGTTCTTCTGGAAGATCAGGAAGAAGATGATCATTGGGATCGCGGCGATGACAGAGGCCGCGATGACGACGTTCTGGCCGATGCCGGTGGAGAAGGCGTAGATGCCGACATTGATGGTCTTCGTTGTCGGAGATGGCTGCACCAACAGCGGCCAGAGGAAGTCCTTGAACGTAGCGGTGACCGAGAAGATCGATACCACACCGAGGATCGGCCGCGACACCGGCAGCACGATTGACCACAGTGTCCGGACGGGACCGGCGCCGTCGATCGCGGCCGCGTTAAGCATGTCCGTTGGGATGGAATCGAAGAACCGCTTCAGCAGGAAGATGTTGAACGCGTTGGTTACCGCCGGAAGCCAGATCGCCCACGGAGTGTTGAGCAGGTTCACCCCGAGAATCGGGAGATCGATGACGGTGACGTACTGCGGGATGACCAGAACGGTGGCCGGAATCATCAGCGTCGCCAGCATCGCGCCGAGCACCACGTTGCCGAGCACCGGTCGCAGCCTGGAGAACGCATACGCCGCCGTGACGCCGAACAGGAGCTGGAAGCCCAGCGCGCCGAATGCGTACCAGAGCGTGTTGACCAGCAGGCGGCCCAAGTCCAGGCCGGTCCACGCATCCGCATAGTTGCCTGGATCCGGGTCCGCCGGGAACAGAGTCGGCGGCACCTGCGCGATCTCGCGGCCGGTCTTCAGACCGCCGGTCACCATCCAGTACAAGGGACCCAGGAACGCCAACGAGAAGGCGATCACGACGAACACAACCAGTGCCCAGTAGATCCGTCGTCCGGACGGACGGTTGAGCCGAGCCGGCGAGATGAGGGTACGAGTGCCAGGGCTGATGGTCGCCACGGCCACCTCCTAGTCTTCCTGCTTCGGGCTGAGCCACACGTACAGCGCCGAGAAGACCAGCAGTACGAGCATCAGCATCACGCCGAGTGCCGCCGCACCGTTGAGGTCGTTGAGCTTGAACGCATGGTTGTACATGAGATAGACGAGGCTCGTTGCACTGTCCTGCACTCCGTTGCCCCCGGCCAGAATCAGCGGTTCGACGAAGACCTGCATGGTCGCGACGACCTGAAGCAGGAACATCAGCGACAGGATCAGCCGGGTCTGCGGGATGGTGACGTGCCAGATCCGACGCAGCACGCCCGCCCCCTCGATCTCGGCCGCCTCGTAGAGGTCGCCCGGAATGCTCTGCAGCGCGGCGAGATAGATGAGGACCGCGCCTCCCATGTTGAGCCAGGTCGACGCGATCACCAATGACAGCACCGTTGTCGACGGGTCCTGGACGAACTGGGACTGCGGCAGACCAAGCGTCTTCAGGATGTAGTTGAGGATGCCGTCCTCGCCCGGGCTGTACAGGTACTTGAAGAGCATCAGGCCGGCCGCCGGCGGCAGGATCACCGGCAGGTAGACCAGAATCCGCAGGTACCCCTGGGCATGGCGGAACTCGTTGAGCACGATCGCGACAAAGAACGGCAACGCGTAGCCCAGCACGAGCGCGAATACCGTGAAAAGGAGGGTGTTCTTCCAAGCCGCGCTAAACGATGGGTCGTTCCAGATCCGGTCGAAGTTGTCCCAGCCCACCCAACGGGTCACCCCGCGGCGAGTGCGCTGGAAGCTCATGATGATCTCTTTGATCATCGGGTACCAGGCGAAGAAGGCAAAGCAGACGACGGCGCCGAGCAGGAACGCGTGTCCGGTCAGGTTGTCGAGGACTTTGCGCCGCAGGCCACCACGGCCGCGTGACGGCCCGGGCACCTCGGCGCCGGGCGTCGGCGCGGAGGCGGTGCCGCGGGCGACTGGGACATCCTGGGTGACCGCCATCGAACGTGACTCCTTCTATCGCAAGTCTTGAGGACTTGTCGGTTGGGAAGGCTCCCATCGTCCAACTCTTGAAGACTTGCGGTAAGTGGCCGGAATGCGGTGTGGGGGCCGGTCGCCCGGCCCCCACACTCTTACGTGTCACTTGTTGGCGTCGTCCAGGACCTTCTGAATCTTGGCCTGTGCGTCCGCGAGCAGCGCATCGATGTCGGCGGCGGAGTTGGTCAGGACCGCACCCATGGGACCGTCGAGGATCGCGTAGATCGCCTGAGCGTTGGCCGGTTCCGCGACCGGATTGACCGGGCTGCCGGTGTAGAGCGCGTAGTCGGCCAGGTTCAGGTTGCTGTTGGACTTCTTGAGCTCGTCATCCTTCTTCTGCTGGGTGCTGCCCGGCTTCCAGATCAGCGGCTGCGGCAGACCGACCGGCAGGCCGATCTCCTTCTGCACCGAGTAGTTGAACTGGCCCTGTCCGGGCGTGAACTCCTCGAATGCGAGCCACTTCAGGCCGGCCCGGATCTGATCGGCGCTCAGGCCCTTCTTGAAGAAGTAGCCGTTGCCGCCGCCGAGGGCGCCCTTGGCAGCGCCGCCGTCACCCGGCATCGGGGCGATCGCCCAGTCCGCGAAGTTGCCCTTGAACGTGTTCACGATCGCGGTGACCGAGTCGGGGGCACCGAGGTACATGCCGACCTTGCCGGCGGCGGCGTTGGTCAACAGGTCGGGCCATGTCTGCAGCTGGGTGGTGCCCACGCTGTTGTCGGCGAGCATGTTCTTCAGGTTCTGCAGTACGGCCTTGGCCTCCGTCGTCTGGACGTTGGCCTTCTTGCCGTCGGCCGAGACCGGCGAGCTGCCGCGGGAGTAGAGCGACGCCGTGAAGTGCCAGCCACCGGTGTTGCCGGCGGAGTACTCCGAGTAGCCCGCTACGCCGGGAACCTTGGTGGAGATGGTCTTGGCGGCGGCCGCCACGTCCTGCCAGGTCGTCGGCGGCTTGTTCGGGTCGAGGCCGGCCTGAGAGAACAGCGTCTTGTTGTAGACCAGCCCCATGGTGTAGGCGGAGTAGCCGATTCCGTAGATCTTCCCGTTGTCGATGAAGGGAGCCTTCACGGAGTCAAGAACATCGCTCCAGTTCGGGATCGTGTCGGTGTTGACGTACTGGGTGACGTCCTCGGCCGCGTCGGCGTCGAGCACCTGCTGGAGGTCGGTCATGTAACCGTAGAAGACGTCGGCCTGGGTACCGCCCTGAAGCCGGGCGGTGAAGTCCGGCGGATTGTTGCACTGCGCGCCGACGGAGATCGTGATGAGGTCGACGGTCGGGTTGGCCGCCTCGAAGGCCACGACGTCCTTGTTCCACTGCGCGAGCGACTTGCCGCCGTTGTCGGTCTTGAGCGGGGGGCAGTCAACGGTGATCGTCACCTTGCCCGACGAATTCGTCCCCTCGCTGGTGCAGGCAGCGAGGGTCAGCCCCACGGAGGTCACGAGGCCGAGGGCCAGGATCCTCCGGTAGCGCCTTGTGGACATGTGTCCTTCCCTTCTGATACGGCTCCCGAATTTCAGCTGTTCGGCTTGCGCGTTCCGCGGCGGCTGCCGCGGGGATGTCCCGTACGAGCCCGAAGCGTTCGCGTTCCTCGACCGTGGTGTTGGGGTGACCGTGGTATCGGGCGGCCAACGCCGGTCGCATCACGGTAACGAGAGGGACATCACAGTGCAAGACTTCACCAGAACTTTGCAAAGACACGACTTGATTACGAAGATCTCGGTGGGTGGCCGGGGGGCGGTCCGACGATGCGGCCGCTGGGGGTATCACGGTACGGCGTCCGGCCCTAGCGATCGTGACCCATCGGAGGGCGTCGGTGGGCGGTGTTATGCGGCGGAAGTCGGCATGGGGGTGCTCGACTCTCGTCGCGCCATCGGCGGGAGCCCGCCCGCATGCGCCGGCGCGGCACCGGTCGAGCCACGGACCACCAGCTCCGGCTCGAAGAGCATCTCGTCGGCCGGCACGGCGTTGCCCGCGATCTCGCTGACGAGCAGGGCGACGACAGCCTGGCCCATCGCCTCGATCGGCTGGCGGATCGTGGTCAACGGCGGCTCGGTGCACGTCATGAACGCCGAATCGTCGTAGCCAACCACCGAGACGTCGTCGGGTACCCGCAGGCCGAGTCGGCGCACGGCTCGGATCGCGCCCAGCGCAAGGACATCCGACGCGCAGATCAGCCCGGTGACGTCGCGCTTTATCAGCCTGGTCGCGGCGGCGTGGCCGCCCTCCAGCGAGAAGATCGTCCGCTCGACGAGTCGGCCCGGGTGAGCCTGATCGGAGGCGGCGCCGGCGAGCGTGTGCGCGCCCTGGAAGGCGGCGAGCTTCCGGGCGGACGGCATGTGGTCGCGAGGGCCGAGAATGAGGCCGATGCGCTCGTGTCCGAGCGATAGCAGGTGGCCGTACGCCTGGTCGACCGCGTGGGCGTCGTCGGTGGCCACGGTCGGAAACCCGAGGTCACTGATGGCGGCGTTGACCAGTACGACGGGCAGGCCACGGTCGAGCAGACGGCGGTAGTGCTCGTGGTCGGCGTCGGCCTGGGCGAAGTCTCCCCCGGCGAAGATGACGCCGGAAACGTGCTGGTCGAGCAGCATGTCCACGTAGTCGGCCTCGGACACGCCGTCGGCGGTCCGCGTGCACAGCACCGGCGTCAGCCCACGCTTTGCCAGCGCTCCGGCGACGACCTCGGCAAAGGCGGGAAAGATCGGGTTCTGCAGCTCCGGCAGGACGAGTCCGACCAACCGGGCCCGCTCTCCGCGCAGCTTCGTCGGACGCTCGTAGCCCAGCACGTCGAGCGCGGTGAGCACCGCCGCCCGCGTCGCATCGGAGATGCCCGGCTTGCCGTTGAGCACGCGACTCACCGTCGCCTCGCTCACGCCGACGTACTTGGCAACCTCGGCCAGTCTCCGCGTCACGGGCGCAAGTGTAATGCATGTTCGTGCAAGCCGCTTGCACTGAGGCCCAGGAAAGCGCACACGGTCGTCGGGGCCCGAACCCGAATTCGGCCCGCAACCGCTCCCGACCCTCCACATCAGACGGTGGATAGCCCGTCCGTACCCCCGTGAAGTCGAACTCGCGCTCGCGTCCACATACGGATTCTGGCCATGAAGGTGCCCTTTCTCGCGCGAGCGGGCGTGGCGCGAGTGGGCGCGTGGCGGGGCGTGGCGGGTCAGGCGGGGACGACGTCGATGCCGTCGTCGGCCAGTTGCCGCAGGAGCAGATCGAGGTACCGGGTCGTGTGTCCGTCGACCTCGACCGTCCGGGCCAGGCTCTGCTCGGCCACGGACATGTCCTGCCAGATCAGGCGGGAACGCTTGGCCACCGGCCGGTTCGCGTACTGGAGAAAGTCCGACATGCCGGCGATGTTGGTGCCGCAGTAGCCACCCGGACCGTTGACCGCCTCGCCCATGGCACAGAAGAAGCTGGCCAGATCCTCGACGTGCCGACCGTCGAGGCGCAGCTCCTCCGCCAGGACCGGGTACGTCTGAAGGATGCGACGAAAATGGATCATCCGTGCCACTTCGAGCCAGGCCTCGCGCTCGCCAACCGGAAGCGCAGCCCACACGTTGCGCTCAACGGGACGACCCGGCCGCCGGGCGTCCCAGACCCACTCGGCACGCGCGTGGGGAAACGACCCGACGTACCCGGCCACGGCGGCTTCGGCTGAGCCTTCCGACACCGTCACTTGGGTGTCCCAGATCGCGTAGTCGCCCATGACGTGCCCGTCGCCGTCGAGCACTTCGAGCACCGCGTCACCCAACTCGATCGTCCGAGTCGGCCGCTTGACGTCGGCGTCGAGCCAGCGCACCCGATGCAGCGTGACCGAGACCGCATCCGGCGCCTCGCTCGGGTTCTCGAAGTTGTCCCACGCGGATTCGTGCCCGACAAAGAAGCCATCCATGTCGCGCCATTCGGCCAGCCGGAGCATCCCGTTGTCGCCCCGGAGGCCGTACCGAGCGGGTTCCATCGTCGTCCCTTCCGACCATCCGGGACGATACCGGCGCCCGGCGCTGCGGCGGGAGACCCGATCCGGCCGAGTTTGGAATCGGCCCGCGAGAATCGGCGTAGCCTCAGTGTGATCACCACGAGCCAGGGAGTAGTCATGTCACTCGTCGACCTGTACCGGCAGAGCGTGGAGTCGTTTGTGGACCGTGTCGGCCAGATCCGGTCGGACCAATGGCACGCCCCGACACCGTGCACCGACTGGGATGTACGGACTCTGGTCAACCATGTCGTCTACGAGCTGATGTGGTCCGTGCCGCTGTTCGCCGGGGCGACGATCGCCGAGGTTGGCGACCGGTTCGAGGGCGACCTGCTCGGCGATGATCCGGCAACAGTGGCGACCGAGGCCGGCGAAGACGCGCGGGCCGCCGTCAGCGAGCCCGGCGCGATGGACCGCACAGTCCATCTGTCCTTTGGCGACACTCCCGCCGACGAGTACGTGCACCAGCTCTTCACCGACTACCTCGTGCACGGGTGGGATCTCGCGGTCGGGATCGGGGCCGATCGGACGATGGACCCCGAGGCCGTGCGCGAGTGCCTGAAGTGGTTCGCCGACCGCGAAGAGATGTACCGTGCGGGCGGGGCCATCGGGCCGCGGGTCGCCGTACCAGACGACGCCTCCGACCAGGATCGCCTGCTCGCCGCGTTCGGTCGCGACCCGAACCAGACCCTGCCTTCGTAGCCGTGGCTCGACCGGATTGGTCGCTGAGACCAATCCGACTCCGGCACCTCCGCGCCCGGACCTACCTCCGAACACCCCTCTGAACGGCACCGGGGACCCACCCCATCGCCGTGACAGACCCCCACGGGGGCGGAGGAGAGAGTCATGAGCGCAATGAGTTGGCGGCGGCGGGCGGGACTGGTGCTCGCGATCGGTGCCGTGGCCGCCACCACCGTGTACGGGCTGGGACCCGGCGGGGCCGGCGCATCCAGCCACCGGGAGGCCCCGCTCACCGCGGCCGACCCGGCGATCGACAACACCGACCTGTACGCGTTCGTCAGCCCGGACCGACCGGACTACGTCACCTTCGTGGCCAACTGGATCCCGTTCGAGGAACCCAACGGCGGGCCGAACTTCTATCCATTTGCCACCGACGCCCGCTACGTCATCAACGTGGACAGCAATGGTGACGCCAAGCCAGATGCAATCTTCCGGTGGACATTCAAGAACATCGACAAGCGCGGCAACAACACGTTCCTCTACAACAACGGCCCAGTGACATCAATCGATGACGAGAACCTGCTCTTCCGGCAGACCTACACGCTCGAGACATCGTTTGCTGGCAAGCCGTTCGTCACCCGGGTCACCGACGCCCCGGTTGCGCCGTCACGCGTGGGCGCGGCATCGATGCCCGACTACGCCAAGCTGCGCGACCAGGCGATCTACAACTTCCCCGGTGGATGGAAGGGATACGCCGGCCAGGCCGACGACCCGTTCTTCCTGGACCTGCGCGTCTTCGACCTGCTCTACGGCGGAGACCTCAGCGAGGTCGGTCAGGACACGCTGGCCGGCTACAACGTAAACACGGTCGCGCTGCAGGTTCCATTCAGCGACGTGGCTCTCAACGGCGATGCCAAGCGCAATCCGGTGATCGGCGTCTGGAGCACCACCGAGCGGCCGGCGGTGCGAATGGCCAACGGCCAATCCTCTGGCGACTGGGTGCAGGTCTCCCGGCTCGGCCAGCCACTCGTGAACGAGGTCGTCGTCCCCAGTGGACTGAAGGACGCGTTCAACTCGCTGACCCCGGACAAGGACGCGACCATCCCGGCGGTGGTGCAGCGGGTAACCGAGCCCGAGGTGCCCAAGTTGATCGAGGCGATCTACAAGCTGCCGGCACCACCCACGCCTCGCAACGACCTGGTGGAGATCTTCCTGACCGGCATCACCACGAAGAAGGACGGGCCGATCAAGGCGGACCTCAACTCGCAGCTCAACAACGCCGACGTCAACCCGGCTCAGTTCCAGCCGTCCGAGATGTTGCGGCTCAACCTCGGCGTCCCGGTGACGGCGCAACCGAACCGGCTCGGCGTGCTTGCGGGCGACCTGCAGGGCTTCCCGAATGGCCGCCGGCTGACCGATGACGTCGTCGACATTGGACTGCAGGCCCTCGAGGGCGCGGCCCAGTCCGGCAAGTTGGTCGACGCCATCGCGACCGGTGACAAGGTTGACGCGAACGACAACGCGTTCTCCAACACGTTCCCGTACCTCGCGCTGCCCAACGGTGTCGGCGTCAACACGCTCGACAAGGGCAACGGCACCGGCATCCCGCCGGCCGCCGCGCCCGACGCCGGAGGACCGTCGGCGCAGCCGTCCGCCTTGACGGCCAACGAGAACGAGTGGATGACGCCGGCCATCATCACGGCCAGCGGGGCCGCGGTGCTCGGTATCGGCGCGGCCATCTGGGCCTTCTGGTGGCGGCGGCGCAAGCCCGTGACCACGCCACCCGTGGAGTCGGAGAGCTGATCGACGCCGGGTGCGCCGTCCTCCAGCGGGACGGCGCACCCGGTCCCATCGTTCGTGATTTCTCGTGATTTCGTTCGTGAATTCGTTCGTGAAGCGGAGCATGCGATGCGTACCCGTCGACGGGTCACCACGGTGGCCTATTCACTCGCGTTGGTTCTCGCGGCCGGGCTGGCCCTCGTCGTGATCGGCGGCATCGTCGGTCGCGGCACCGGCACGCCCGCGGCGGACACGGCGCCGATCCCGTCTACAGTGGACTTACTGGATCAGAGCATCGCCCGGTCCCAGGAGCGGCTGCGCCGCCTGCCAGGCGACTGGCAGGCCTGGTCGAGCCTGAGCATGCAATACCTCGAGCGAGCCCGGATCAGCGGCGATCCGACCTACTATCCGAAGGCCGATGAGGCGGTACGGCGATCCCTCCAGGTACGAGCGGACAACAACGCGGACGCCCTCGTGGCCCTCGGGGCACTCGAGAACGCCCGGCACGACTTCGCCGCCGCCCGGGGCGATGCGCTGGCCGCGATCGCCATCGACGCCTACCGCAACGAGGCCTACGCGGTGCTCGCCGACGCCGAGACCCAGCTCGGTCATCCAGCCGCGGCATCCGAGGCGCTGCAACACCTGCTCGACCTGCGACCCGGGCTCTCCGCCTACGCCCGGGCATCCTACGACCTCGAGCTTCGGGGTATGAACGCGCAAGCGGCCGAGCTGATGCAGCGGGCGCTCGACACCGCGGTCGACCGGCACGACATCGCGTTCTGCCGCAACCAACTGGGTGATCTCGCGCTGGCCGCTGGGGACCTGTCGACCGCGCGGGAGCACTACAGCGCGGGACTGGCGCAGGACCCCACCTCGGTCACCCTCCAACGTGGACAGGCGCGGCTGGCCGCGATGAGCGGCGACCTCGACGCGGCCCTCGGCGGCTACGCCAACCTGACCCGCCGCGCCCCCACTCCGGGATACCTGATCGAGTACGCGGAACTCCTCCGAGCCGCCGGACGGGAGAGCGACGCGCAGGCCCAGCTGGGTCTGGCCACGGCCGCCCATCAGCTCTTCGTCGGCAACGGTGGCGCCGACGGGCTCACCGGGGCCGCGCTCGCGATAGCGAACGGACGACCCGACGAGGCCGTGCGCGAGGCTCAGGCGGAGTGGAACCGGCGCCAGTTCGTCGATGTCGCGGACACGCTCGGCTGGGCGTTGCATCTGTCCAATCGGGACACAGAGGCGATCGCCTACGCTCGGCGGGCATTCGACAGCGGAGCCTCGTCGGCGACCTACGCCTACCACCTCGGCATGGTCGAGCTGGCCCTCGGCGACCGGTCGGCGGCCCGCGAGCACCTCACCCGGGCGTTGCAGTTCAACCCCAACTTCTCGCCGGTCGACGCGCCGTCGGCGCGGGCCGCCCTCGCCACTTTGGAGCGATGATGCGTTACGGTCGCGTGTCCTTGGCCGCCACGGCCGTGCTCGCGGGTGGATTGGTGCTGCTGCCCGCGTCGCCGGCCAGCGCACACCCGTTGGGAAACTTCTCGGTCAACCAGTACCTCGGGCTGACGCTGCACGCGGACCGGGTCGACGCCACTGTCGCGGTCGACTTCGCAGAAATCCCGACTCTGCAGGATCGCGCGGTGGTCGACGCTGACAGCGACGGTACGGTCTCGGACGGCGAGCGGGCGGCATACGCGTCGACCACGTGCACCGAGTTCGCGGGGGCGGTCGACGCGCGGGTCAACGCTGACCGTCTCATGTGGACGGTAGCATCGCCATCCTTGGTCTACTCACCGGGCGCGGGCGGACTGGAGGTTTCACGGCTGGCCTGCGGCCTCACCGCGTCGGCCGCGCTTTCCGCCGAGACCTCGCTTGCCGTGAGCAATGCATACCTGGCCGACCGCATCGGTTGGCGGGAGATCACCGCCATCGGCGACGGCGTCGGACTCGTCGACTCGCCGGTGCCGACCACGAGTGTGAGCCACGAGCTGCGCGACTACCCGCAGGATCTGCTCGCTTCGCCGCTGGACGTACGCTCCGTCGCGCTGCGGGTGACGCCGGGGCCGGGTACGGCCAGCGCGGCCGGTCCGCTCGGTATCTCGGGTGGCGACCCGATCTCGCGTTGGATGGCCACAGTGGACCGTGGATTCCAGGATCTGGCCGGCGGCCCACTCACACCGACGGTCGGCTTGCTCGCCGTGCTGTTGGCCATCCTGCTCGGAGCCGGCCACGCCGCGCTGCCCGGGCACGGCAAGACCGTTCTGGCGGCGTACCTGGCGGGCAAACAGGGCCGGCCCCGGGACGCCCTGACGGTGGCCGGAACGGTCACGCTGACCCATACCGGCGGCGTGCTCGCGCTCGGTCTGGTGCTGACCGCCGGCACCGCGCTCGCCGGCGAACAGATCCTCGGCTGGCTCGGCCTCGTCAGCGGCGTCGTGGTGCTGGCCGTCGGGGCGAGCATGCTCGTCAACGTCATCCGCCGCCGGCGGCACGCTCACACCCATCACGGGCAATCACATCCTGGGCACACACATCATGGGCACACACACCATGGGCATTCACACCATGGGCATTCACACGACGAACACTCACACGGCGCGCACGGTCATGACCACGGCCACCGGTCCCGCTCGGGACGGCTTGGCCTCGCCGGGATCGGTCTGGCCGGTGGGCTGGTGCCCAGCCCCTCTGCGTTGGTCGTCCTTCTGGCCGCCATTGGACTCGGGCGCACCGCGTTCGGCGTCGGGTTGGTCGTCGCGTACGGCATCGGCATGGCCGCGACGCTGACCGGCGCGGGGTTGCTATTGCTTGTCCTGCAGCGGCGCCTGGCGCGAGCCACTACCCGTGCCGGGCGTACCCCGCTGACCCGACGGCTGCAGGGCATCGCGGCCCGGCTCAGCTCGGCTACGCCCGCGGCGACGGCGGCGTTGGTGCTCGTCGTCGGGGCGGGATTGGCGGTGCGGGCCGCCGCCAGCGTGATTTAAGGCGCGGTCGCCACTTTAGACGCGGTGGCCACGGTGTGAGCATGGGTCGATGGACGAATGCGACCATCGGTATGCTCCGCCGCATGATTGGTCGCCGGACGTCGCTGCTCTGTGTCGTGCTCGCGCTCGCTCTCGGTGTGCTCAGCGGCTGCCGGCAGGCACCCCTCGATCCCGGCTTCCACGTGCCCGGACCGGACGAGACGCCGGCCGCGGCGCCGTTGCGAGTGGACTTCACGGTGCCGGCGGGATGGATCGAGACGTATAACTACAGCACGGGGAACGATCTGTACCCGGCTCCCCACGCGACGTTTCTCATCCCGGTCGCTGCCTTGGAAGACCCGGACAACCTCGAGGTACTTGTCGTCATCTCGTATCTCACGGACACCGACGTGACCGGGGAGAGCGATGCCGAACTGGTCTCGCGGGTGAAGGGTTATGCGACGCAGGTCAAGTCGGCGTTGACCGAGCCGGTGAAGACGAACGTCTCCGGGATGCCGGCCTTCGCGATGCCGCTCAAGGAACCCCGGAGAGACGGTGGCTTCTACACGTACGACGCGACGTACATCCTCTCTGGACGGCACCTCGTCCAGGTCATGTGCCAATGGGACAAGCTGAAAGCTGAGGTCGACACCGCCTGCGCCTCGCTGCTCGCATCTGTGAAGGTCGACGCTCAATGACCGGCGCCACGTACCGAGCTACCTCGGCGGGCCGGCGAGCCGTGCCGGCCAGCTAGCGCACAGACCTTGCTGGCGCGGGCCGCACCAGGCGGCCTTGCCTCCGACAACCGTGATGAGCACCCGCAGCTGCGCGAGCCGGGCCGGTGCCACCGCGGTCGGGTCCTCTGACAACACCACGAAGTCGGCGAACAGGCCCGGCGCCAGGCGACCTACCTCGTTCTCGCGGAACAGCGCGTATGCGGCACCGGTGGTCATGAGATGCAACGCCTCATCGACGGTGAGCGCACCCTCGGCCATCGCGGCGGTGGGTTGGCACACCGATCCGTCCGGACCGACCTGGGCGCGGGTGACGAAGCCGGACAGTGCGTGCACCGGGTCGCCCGGGTTGAAGACCGGGAAGTCGGCGTGCCATGCGAAGTGCGCGCCGGGGCTCGCGTCGATCAGACCGCGCCACGCCCACTCCCAGTCCAGGTACTCCTCCGGAGTGCGGTACTTGAAGGTCTGGTCCGTCCCGGTGAGGAAGCAGGTCGGATACGGGCCGAAGATGGTGACCACCGCGCCGACCTTGCCGTGCCGGGCTCGCAGGTCGGGGCGGGTCACCGCCGAGTGCTCGATGCGGTGCCGCCGCGGATTGCCGGTCGTGCCGATCACCGCTTCGAATGCGGTGAGTACGGTCTCAACGGCCCGGTCGCCGAGAGCGTGCACGGCCGCCTGGTGTCCGGAGGCATCGATGCGGGACAACAGATCTGCTAGCGCCTCGGCAGTGAAGTACAGGTCCCCATGGCTCCCGTCGGCGTAGGCGAAGCTGGCCGCAGGTGCGTGACAGGAGCCACCGTCAAGGTAGACCTTGACTCCGCCGATCCGAAGCAGCTCACCCGCGTTGCGACTTGGTGGATGCGCTGACCACCAGTCGCCGAGCGCATCGCCGCAGGCGTTGTTCGCCGCGAGATAAGCGCTGAGGCGCACGCCCAGACGCCCCTGGCTTTCCAGGTCCTGAATGGCCGCCAGCAGCGGCTCGTCGACGAAACACTCCGCGGTTGTGGTGATTCCCAGGCTCGCGATGTAGTCCGAGACACCGGCGATGTCCGTGCCGGCCGCGTCGGGGCGGCCGAAGAAGTGGCTGTGGGCGTCGACGAAACCGGGCAGCAGTGTCGCGCCGGCCAGGTCGACGCTCCGGCCGCTCTGGAGCCAGCAAACCGGCCAGCTCGGCTTGGCTGCCGACCGCTACGATCCTCTCGCCTGCGACCGCGACGGCCTCGACCCGGGGCCGGCTCGAATCCATGGTCAGGATCGGTCCGCCGTACACCAGCAGGTCGGCCGGTCCCTCAGGTCGGGACGTCGCCGGGGCCCCGGGTTCGGCCGAACAGCCAGCGAGAAGCGCCACGCCCGCACCGGCGCCGACCTGCAACAAAGTTCTACGACGCATCCAAACACCACCATCTGCGGATTGATGGCGAATGTCATCCACTCGTGCCCGTAGCCTAGCCGCGATGTGGCACGGGGGGAAGCGGCTGGAGTCAGTCCTTTGTGGACAACTCCGGACGTAGGTGAAGTATGTCATGGGCGGTCCGGGTTCGGGCCCGGGTAGGGTGTAGCCCGTGTTGATCCCCGACACCATCGTGCTCCGCCATGGTGACCCCGATCACGCGCTCGCGGGAGTACGTCTGGTGCAGGAGGTCGGCTTATCGGACGATCTGCAGTTCGAGTATGACGACGCCGACCGGGCGTGGCGGCTGCGGCTGCCGCCGGTCCCCGTGTGGCGCTTGGAGTATCTACTCGAGCTGCGCCACGATGGCCGCACCGAGGCGATCTGCGATCCGTCCAATCCGCAACGTGCGCCGGGCGGCTACGGCGAGAAGTCGACCATTGAGATGGCCCGCTACCGCCAGCCCGATTGGCTGGATTTGCCCGGCGCGCCAGGTGAGTGGCGCGACCTGACCGTCAGATCACGGGCGCTCAAGTCCGACGTGCCAGTGCGCGTCTACCCGCGCCCGGATGCGAAGGGCATCCTCCTGGCCCACGACGGGGGCGAGTTCGACCGTTTGATCGGGCTCGGCCACTACAGTTCCGCGATGATCGCCGCCGGTGTCATGCCGCCGCACCATTTGGTGTTGTTGAGCCCGGTCGCGCGCAACGACTGGTATTCGGCAAATCCAGCCTACGCACGGGCTCTCGCTCAGGATGTTCTGCCCGCAGTGCGAGCCGAGCTGAGCACTGACGCCGCGGTGGTGGCGCTGGGTGCCAGCCTGGGCGCGCTCGCCATCCTGCATGCGCACAGTCTGTACCCACAACTGTTGCGCGGGATGTTCCTGCAGTCGGGCAGCTTCTTTCAGCAGCGCTTCGATGCCCAGGAATCGGACTTCGCGCATTACCGCCGGATCGTCCGCTTCGTCGGTGGACTACGACGGACTCGTCGGGCCGTGGCGCCCGTACCGACGATCCTGACGTGCGGGATTGCCGAAGAGAATCTGGCCAACAACCGGGACATGGCGGAAACGCTTCGAAAGCAGGGCAACCCGGTGCGGCTGATCGAGGTGCCCGACGCGCACAATCTCGTCGCGTGGCGCGATTCCTGGCATCCGCAGCTCGCCGAGCTCGCCAGCGAGGTATGGACCAATGATCGGACTCGGGCGCAAGATGTCTGAGTGGATGGGCACTCCATGTGGCTGCACTCGCCCGCGATCGGCACCGCTGGCGAGGTCATCCGGTATGGACACTGGGGCCGGCCCGTGCTGGTCTTTCCCGCCGAGCGCGGACGGGCCGGTGACTTCGCCGCTCACGGCATGGTGGATGCGGTAGCGCCACTCATCGATGCCGGTCGGGTCAAGCTGTACTGCGTCGACGCGTACGACGGCGAGTCATGGTCCAACGGTGGCCGACCCCTGGAGGAGCGTGCCCAACGCCACGGATGGTACGAGTCGTGGATCGTCGACCACGTCGTTCCGTCCATTGTGGGCGACAGTGGCAGCTCGCCCGACATCGCGACCACGGGCGCCTCCATGGGCGCCTTCCACGCCCTGAACTTCGCCTTTCGCCGGGCCGACCTCTTCCCGGTCGCACTCTGCCTGTCCGGCACCTACGACCCTACCCGATGGAATGGATGGGGCGAGGGCGGTGATGCGCTGTACTTCAACAACCCGTCAAACTACGTGGCGAACCTGCACGGCGAGCATCTGGACTGGCTTCGCGGTCGGTTATCGATCGTCCTGGTCTGTGGGCAAGGCCAGTGGGAGGACACCACGGGCGCGCTCGACTCGACCCGGCAGATGGCGGGAATCCTTGCCGACAAAGGCATCCGGCACGAGCTTGATCTGTGGGGCGCGGACACGGCGCACGACTGGCCGGCGTGGCGGGCACAACTGGCCCACCACCTGCCACGGTTGTGCTGAGCCGGCTCCACGGTGGTACTGATCCGGCGGCGAACGTCAGGGAGGGCGGATGTCTGAGGCGGAGCACCTCATCGGCCTGTTGCTGGGCACGGAGGAGGATTGGCCGCGCGCGTTCGAAACCCTGCTCGCCCGCCTGGGTCCGATCACCGACTCGGCCGGCAACACCCACCGGATGAGCAGCAGCCGTATCACCATCGAGCCGTTCAACCTGCGCGATCGGCCCCGGCACGCGCTCGTCATCGACCGGCTGGCGTACTGGTACTACCACCCGCGGGAGTGGCTGAAGAAGGTCGCGCTGATGGACCGGGCGTACCTGCTCAACAGCCCATTTACCTTCCAGGCGATGGAGAAGCACGCGGCCTACTGCGCGATGATCCGGTTGGGTCTGAAGGTGCCGGAGACCGTGCTGGTGCCGTTCAAGCACCCCGTCGACAACGTCCGGTACGCGTACACTTCGGCTCGCTACAACCAGCCCTTCAGCCTGGACGAGGTGGCCGAGAGCCTGGGCTATCCCCTGTTCATGAAACCGTACGACGGTGGTGGGTGGGTCGGCGTCTCGCGGATCCGCGATAGCACCGAGCTTCACGCGGCCTACGACGCGTCGGGCGAGCGCCTCATGCACCTGCAGCAGTCCGTCGAGAACTATGACGTCTTCGTCCGCTCGTTGTCCATCGGTCCGGAGACCATGGTGATGAAGTTCCGGCCGGAGTTGCCGATGCACGAGCGGTACGCGGTCGCGCACGGCTTTCTGTCTGCGGGAATCGGCGACGAGGCGCTCACCATCTCGCGTCTGGTCAACGCGTTCTTCCGATGGGAATTCAACTCATGCGAGATGCTCGTCAAGGGCGACTCGGTGCACCCCATCGACTACGCCAACGCCTGCCCGGACGTGGCGCTGACATCGCTGCACTACTACTTCCCATGGGCGATGGCGGCGCTGTTGCGGTGGAGCGTCTTCTGTGTCGTGACGGGGCGTCCACTTCGGATAGACACCGACACCTCTCGCTACTTTGAGATCGCCGACCGGACTGACCTGTCGTACCAGGAAAAGCTGGCCGGTTACCGGAAATTGGCGGACGAGCACTTCGACATCGACCAGTACGCCGAGTTCTGTTCGACCCAGCTCAAGCACGTCGACGAGATGGTCCACGAATGGGTCTGCTCGGCCGACTTCGACGACCTGCTGGTCAGCACGGTCACGTCCACGTACCCACCGGACGAGCAGGAGCGGTTCGTCGCCCACTTCCGCGGATTGATCGGCGCCTGGCTCGCCGACCGCGCCTAGGGAAGGCAGGATCGGCATGGGCCGGAACGTAGAGCTGCAGGCGTTCAGCCGAGCGGACCGCACTCGATACCGGGACAAGATCCGGGCCGATCTGGATGTGCTCGGCCGGATGCTCTCGGAGGCGACCTTCGAGGCGAGCGCGCCCATGACCGGTTTGGAGATCGAGCTCAACCTGGTTGACCTGGAGGGCGAACCGGTCATGCGCAATGCGGCTGTGCTCGCCGAGATCGCGGACCCGGACTTCGTCACCGAGTTGGGCCAGTTCAACATCGAGATCAATGTGGCGCCACGCGAGCTGCGGGGCGACGGGCTGCGCGCGTTCGAGTCACAGATCCGCGGCAGCCTCAATGCTGCCGAAGCCAGAGCCGCCGCCATCGGCACGCATCTGGTCATGATCGGTATCTTGCCCACGCTTCGCAGCGAGCATCTGACCGAGGAAACCCTCTCGGCGAATCCTCGATACGCGCTCATCAACGACCAGATCTTCGCCGCCCGTGGCGAGGACATGGTCATCGAGATTTCGGGCCTGGACGAACTGCGCATGCAGTGCGATTCAATCGCGCCGGAGGCGGCGTGCACGAGCGCGCAGTTCCACATTCAGGTGGCGCCGGAGGCATTCGCCGATTACTGGAACGCGTCGCAGGCCATGGCCGGTATCCAGCTCGCGTTGGGTGCGAACTCACCGTTCCTGTTCGGACACGAGCTGTGGCGCGAGACGCGGATCCCACTGTTCGAGCAGGCGACCGACACTCGGGCCGAGGAGTTGAAGGCCCAGGGGGTGCGGCCGCGGGTGTGGTTCGGCGAGCGCTGGATCACGTCGATATTCGACCTCTTCGAAGAGAACGTCAGCTACTTCCCGGCGCTGTTGCCGATCTGCGATGACGAGGATCCGGCGGCGGCGCTTGAGCAGGGTCGTACCCCGAGCCTGCCCGAGCTGACCCTGCACAACGGCACCATCTACCGGTGGAACCGGCCGATCTACGCGGTCGTCGACGGCCGGCCGCACTTGCGCGTGGAGAACCGCGTCCTGCCGGCCGGCCCCACGGTCGCGGACATCATGGCCAACGCCGCCTTTTATTTCGGCCTGGCGCGCACCTTGGCCGAGCAGGACCGTCCGATCTGGACACAGATGTCGTTCAACGCGGCCGAGGAGAACTTCCACAGCGGCGCACGACACGGCATCGCCGCGTCGGTGTTCTGGCCCGGCATGGGCACCGTGCCGGTGGCGGAGCTGGTGCTGCGACGCCTGCTTCCGCTGGCCGCCTCCGGACTCGACCGCTGGGGCGTCGACCCGGCTGATCGGGACCGGCTGCTCGGCATCATCGAGGGCCGGTGCCTGCGCGGCCGCAACGGCGCCGACTGGCAGGTCGAGGCCGTACGACACCGCCATCCGCGTACCGACGGGCAACCGCCGCAGGAGATGCTGCGAGCCATGCTGATCGAGTACCGGGAACGCATGCATAGCAACATTCCGGTGCACGAGTGGCCAGTGCGGGGTGCCGTTCCGGTTTGACCGACGTTATCTCGGCTTGACCGCATCAGTCGCGACAGCTTGAACATCTCACCGAAGTCGCCCCAGAGTCAGCTACCCCAGGCATCGGCGATGACGTCGGCCACTGCGGCCCGGACGGGGTCTGGATTGGCCCAGCTCCAGTTGGGGTGGGCGCGGTTGGTCAGCAGTACCAGCACCACACCGCGTTCCGGATCGACGAGCAACGAGGTCCCGGTGAAGCCGGTGTGGCCGAAGGTGCGTGGACCCGCAAGCCGGCCCATGAACCAGGGCTGGTTTAGCTCGACGCCGAGCCCGTGGTCGGCCGAGCGGCCCGGGCGATCCGGGTCGATGGCTGGCAACCCTTTGTTCGCGTTGACAAGCATGCGCGCCATGGTCTGCTCACTGAGCAACCGCACGCCACGGTAGGTGCCGCGGTCGAGCAGCAGCTGTCCGATCGCGGCAACGTCGGCTGCGGTCGCGAAGAGCCCGGCGTGTCCGGCGATGCCGCCGAGTGTGTTGGCGACGTCGTCGTGGACGACGCCACGAAGCAGCCCACGCGAGGAGCGGGCGTCAGTCGCTACCATCCGAGCGGAAATGTCCTCCGTGGACATCCATGCCTTCGGGGTGAAGCCCGTCGTGGTGAGCCCCATGGGCCGGTGAGCCGGTCCGCAACGCCTCGTCGAGCCGCTCGCCGGTGATCTCCTCCACCAGCTGGCCCAACACCATCAGCCCCACGCTGGAGTATCGGAAGACCTGGCCCGGGACCGCCCCGTCCAGCAGTGGGGTCGATAGCACCGCCGCCCGCCGAGCCGCGTCCGAGCCCAGGCCACCGACTTTCGCTCCGACCGGCAGCCCGCTGGTGTGGGCTAGGAGGAGGTTAGGAGTGAGCGCCGGCTCGCCGAAGGCAGGCAGGTACTCGGCGACCGGCGCGTCGAGATCGAGCCGCCCCTCGTCGACCAACTGCAGCGTGAGGATAGCGGTGTACACCTTGGTCAGGGAGGCCAGGTCGAAGACCGAGTCCAGCCGCATCGCGACCCGTTCGTCCGGCCGCAGCTCGACCGGCCCGGCGCCGTAGCGGAGCGCGTAGCCCACCGCCACCTGGGCCGCGACATTACCGTCCAGACTGACCAGTGCCACCGCGCCGGCGTACGTCGGGTGGTTCGGGTTGGCCTCGGTGACGCCGAGGTACCGGGTGAGTGTGTCCAGGATCCGGTCATCGGTACCGGCCGCGAGCCGCCGCGCTGGCGGCTGCGTCGTAGGTGGCGTCGTGGCTCCAGCCCGCGTGGACTGCTCCGAGCGACCCGGAGCACAGCCGCCGACAGTCACCGCACCGGCGGCCAGGCCCGCGGCCAGCAGGGCCCGTCGTGACACCATCGCCCGAGCATGCCACAGGCACCCAATCCCGACGGCAAGGTCAACGGCGTTGAATGAGCGCGGCGAGGATGGCGTAGGTCGGGCCCAGCGCTCGTACCGTTTCCGCGGCTCGCTCGGCGGAGCCAGCCACAAGCTCGTACTGGAGGCTGCCGACAAGGCGAGCCTGCTCGCCGGCGACATCGGCGGCCTCATGCAGGCCGAGTCCGGCCAGGGCCGTCGCAGCATCGGTGAGGCGGCGCGCTCCGACCCGGATCGCGAACTGGACCATGTGGCCATGAATTCCCGGTTCTAGACCGGTGAGGATCATCTCGGCGAGGAGGTCCGCGGCGCCCTGGCCGCCGACGGTCCCGGGCGGCACTTCAACGTCATCGCGCTGCATTAGCCAGGCCGCGGCGTGCGGAAGGCATGCACGCAATGCCGCTTCTTCGGACACCTGCGTGACCCGCCGGAATGTGCTGCGAATCGTGTAGCGCGTGGATTTGTAGCCGATCGTGTCCGCACGCCACGCGGCGAGGAACGCCGCGACCGGCAACGTCGCATACGGGAAGCCATGCGGGTCGTGGTATCGGACGCGATCGTCATCGACGGCCAGCACGAGGACGAAATGGTCCGCCCCGATCGGCTGGTTGAAACCGGGATGGTTGAGCAGCAGTCCCATCTCGACCGGACCGACAAGCACCGGGCCCACCTTGACCGCGTCACCCAGCCTCGCGAGCGCTTCATCGCCGTCCTCGGCGCCCTCCCGACGACAGGTCCAGCCGAGCAGGTCGATCGCAGTGTCCAGGCCCTGATCGGGATCCCAGCCGTACGGGTCGAACAGCGGAAGGCGACCCGCGAGCATCTCGAAACCGAACGGCGAGCCGGTAAGTACCTCGATCACTGAAGGCGAGGGGGCCTGGTCGCCGAGCATCATGGCCAGCGAGTTGCTGTAGCAGTACGGTCCGGAACCGATGTAAGGATGCATCTATTTAGCCCTCCTGGGAGCATTCGCTGGCTTAGCCCGCACGCAGCCGACGTTTCACCACCCTGGCTTCGGCTGGAGAACTTCGCGGCCGCCCTGGTGCGGGGTGGCGATGTAGCCCTCCGGTGGACTCGGGAGCGTCTGAACGCAGGCGGTGGAGCAGGCGTTCACCAGCAGCGGCAGCACATCGGTCGCGACCCGAAGGGAGATCCACTGTTGCCGGAACCGCGCCGGGTCGATCGGCCCGCCGCAGACGCTGCAGTTGCGAACTGCCTCGACACCCCATACCTGCGGATCGAGATCTTCATGGTTGGCCATGCCGGCCAACGCGCCCCTGGGTTGCAGTCTGGGGAATGCGGGCCGGTGCTTGAAGTTCCCATACAGGGCGCGGGTGCTTACGGTGCTGTCGCGCAGCATCGCGCATCGGGTCAGCTCGAACGGAAACCAGTGCAGCGAGTACGAGGTGTACGGCTCAAACACCTCCAGGCTGGTCATCGCGCCGATCTCCGGTGGAATCCGAACCAGAGGGCTGCCGTACAGCAGAAAGCGTCTGACCTGAGTGAGTTCTGCGATCGTGGGCGGGAGCGTGACGATGTCCGCCCGCTCGGCTGGTGTGAGGTCGACCAGCGGTCGGAAGGTCTCTCGTCTGTCAGCAGCCGCCTCCTCGATCAGTTCCAGCAGGCGCCGCCAACCAGCCGATGAAGTGTCCTGACGCTCGCCGTGGAAGCGAATCCGCGCGCCCGGTTGGCGGAAACATCTCTCATCGGCTCGGACTGGGCTGCTGCCGGCCGCATCGGCGGCGAAGCGATTGCGAAGGAGCGGTGGGCTCAGCTGGGAGTCGTCCACGGCGGACAGCGTAGCCGGAACCGGGGCAGCCGCCTCAGCGGCGGCCGCGTGGTGGGTCGCGCGCAGGCAGCGACGGTCGATAGCCTCTCCGCATGCCGATGCATGGACGGTCATCCCGGTGGTGGCATTGGCCGGTTTGGCCGGCGGTGGCCGTGCTGGCGGCGATCTCGATTGCGGTCGGATTGGTGCTCGTGGCGAACGACGATGAGCAGACCGCAGCCGCCGACCCGACGCCATCGAACCCGGTCGTCGGCACATCGACCCCGACCCAGCCAAGTGACAGCGTGCCCACCGCGGCGATCCCGTCAACCTCATCGTCGGCGGTCACGAAGGCCGCAACGACGGCGGCGAACGCCGGTGGCGGCGCGCCAACCCATTTCTCCACGCTGCCCCCGGGAACGACGCTGCCGAGCGGGTCACAGTGTGCGACATGGGTCCGGTCTCAGCCGTATCCGGAGAACAAGCGGGGCAACGCAATCCCCAATCGGAGCACGGGCCACCACATAGGACCGTCATTCTTCTCGGGCGACGACCCGCGGGCCAACTCGGTCGTCGGCCCTCGCGTCGACGGTCAATTCACCGGTACGACCGGGCAGATCCTGCGGTGGGCGGCGTGCAAATGGGGCGTCGACGAGGACCTGGTGTTCGCGCAGGCGGCGATCGAGAGCTGGTGGCGGCAGGGCATCCTTGGCGACTGGTCCACAGTGGAGACAAATTGTGCACCGGGCCGCGGATTCGGGGTCGACGGTCAGGCCGGCAAGTGTCCGGAGAGCTTCGGCATTCTGCAGAACCGATATCCGTACGAACGGACAGCCTGGCCCGGCATCGCCGACTCGACCGCGATGAACGCCGACCTCGCCTACGGCATCTTCCGGGTCTGCTACGAGGGCTGGGAACTCTGGCTCAACGACGTGCAGCCGACCGCCGGCTACCGAGCCGGCGACACCTGGGGCTGCGTCGGCCGTTGGTTCAGTGGCCGCTGGCACACCCAAGAGAGCGAAACCTACGTCGGCCGCGTGCGTGACTACCTCAACCAACGGATCTGGACGACACCAAACTTCCAGGAGTAGCTCACACCGGTGGTGGGCTACGTGACGTGATCTGGCCCGGGGCGGCGGCCGAAGAACGCGGCGAGCCGGTCCTCGGCCGGCGCGTCGTCGGGTACCTCGACCTCTGGCCCGAACGCTAGGCCGCTGGCCTCGTCGCCCCGGAACTCCGGGCGCAACGTGGTTCTCGCCCAGGCGAGAGCCGCCTCGCACGCATCGGTCGGGTACTGGACCCGCTGCCCGGTCGCGGTGGCCAAGTCCCAAGAATGCACGGCGAACTCGGCGATCTGCTGATTGGCCACAAAGGACCTCGGGACCCGCCCGATCCGCAGCTCGATCTCTTCGCTCAAGTCGCCGGCCCGTTGCCACGTCGCCCGCAGCTGCGCCGCGCCGGCGCGGAAGCCACTCACCCAGTCGCCCTCGACCTCCGGCACGGGCGCGGTCCAGTCCGGCCGGCCGCCACTTGCAGCGACATCGAACCTTTCTGTGTCACTGATCAAGTGCCCGACGAGGGTCTGGACATCCCACGACCGGCACGGCGTGGGCAACGTCGCCTGGTCCGGCCGGACTCCGTCAATCACCGACTCGGCCAGATCAAGTACCTGGGACAAATGGACGAGCGGTTCCGCGGCCATGATCGGCTCCTTCGTCTATCGCGCCGGCCGTTGCTTGACACCGGCGTCGAGCAGCCTGACCATCTCCGCGATTCGTTGGGCCCGTAGGTCGGGACTGCGCTTGGTCGCCTCGATCCACCTCAGATAGGCCTTGCGGTAGAACTGGGCGAGCGAGTCGAAGAACGCGCCAGCTCTCGGGTTGGCGTCGAGGGCCGCGGCGATGTCGTCGGCCAGGTCGTCGCGTTGCGGTCCTTCCGGCGCGATCTCGACCGTGACGCTGTCGCCGACGGCAACGGCTCCGCAGTCACGCAGCCACGCAGGCCCGAGCGTGAACCCGTACTGCGTGCCACGAGCCTCGATCACGGCCCGGATGCCGAGCCCGTTAATGGTGCCGGTGATGTGGTGCCTCGGCTTCGGACCCCAGGCCTGGCCCGGGTCGAACGGCACTGGTACGAATACCCGGCGCCGTCCGTCGTCGGCCAGCGTGGTCGTGAAGCGTTTGGCGGGCACGCATCGATCCTCGCACACGACATCCTATGGCAGCCCAAACCATGGTCGGCACGGCTCAAATCCTTCGACTGCGACCTTTCTACCCTGACCTGAGGCTTGCCACGCTGGCGCGGTAAGGCGCAGATGCGTGAGCTCGACGAGGCCGCGACCAGAGGCATTGAGGCTAATGCCATTGTCGATGTAGCCCAATCTTCTGGAGACGCCGAGTGACGGGCCGTTGTCGCTACGCGCTGACGACACCGCCGCAAGGGCACCCAGGTGGTCGAAGGCCAATCCAAGTACCGCCATCCGCATGGCCACGCCAACGCCGTGGCCCCGAACGGATCTGACGAGCCACGAGCCCGTATCGACGGTTCGTACGGACGGAAAGTCGTCTGCTTCCAACGACTGAGTGCCGACGACGGCGCCCTCGTGCTCAACCGCGAAAGTCAGGCACCACGACGACGGCGACCACGTGCCGAGGGAGCGCCAATAGCCTTGGTAGACGAGCCGCCCGCGATTGCCCTCGAGGCTCAAGTTCGGGAAGCATCTCGGCGCGGGGGTCATGTTCGTAGTCATCCGGCTCAATCGCGGCAAGGTGTGGCAGGTCGGACTCCCGGACCGAACGCAACTCGACTCCGCGGCAACGGATGCGCAAACCGAACAGGGGCCACAGCGGATCGATCATGGCTCGGCCATTCGAATTGTCGGGTGAAGTGGTCGACCGAGGATCGTGGCGAGCCGCGCAACCTCTTCCGCGACCGCCTCCCGGGGTGCCTTCCGTGCTTCGGCGAACCAAGTCACGATGAGCTGTTCGTCCGCGAGCGACCATGTGCCGGACACGACGCCGCCGAGAACCACGAGACTTGCCTGACGGCTGACCAGCGTTCGCCGGGCCGGCGGCACAACGTGGACGTCGGCTGTGCCCGGACCGAGGACCCATTGGTCGTGGCCCGGCAGGAGCCGCAGGGCATCTGTGGCGGGTGTCGCGACGAGCTGTTCCAGATCCGCGCGCAGGACATAGGCGGACTCCCCGTCGACGTCGACCGATACCAGGCGGTCGCCGAAGCCCGCGATCCACGACTGGATCCGTTTGCGGCCCGCGCCCAGGCTGTTGCCGAGCCAGTAACTCACGTGGTGAGGCGTCGCTGGCCCGTACGCCCGGAAGTACGCCTCCACCGCACGCATCCCAGCCTCGTCGAGGTCAGGCACGCCCGACCAGCGCGGGTTGCGATCCAGACGTTGGAAGGTCGCATGTCCATCTCGGGGTGGACCGAAGCAGATGTCGCCCTGCCAACAGAGCGGCTTCGTCAACGTGTGAGCCCCACCGGTAAAGGCAAACCCCAGATGCCGGTACCTCTGTTGTGCGGTGACCGCCGCGCCGATCTCAGGCCAAGTCAACGGTCCATCGGCAAGCGCTTCTCGGACGGCCTCGCGAAACGGTGGCCAGCCCGACGGCGATAGACCGTAGTAACTCTGCCAGCTCGGGAGCTCCCACATCCGACTAGCGGCCCGCAACGCGAGGTACGCGCCACCGTCCTCCGGCGTCACGAGATGAGTGGCACCGCGAAATGCGAACGTCTTGATGATCCGGCCCTCGGCCAGGGCCCGAGCGACCTCGCCGGGCCGCGACCGTTCGCGCCTAACGCGGACGGCAAGCTCGGCGGCTGCGTCGAGCTGGGCCGGTACAGCGCCGAGGCGACGCACGACGCCGGCGACCGATTCGGTGCCGACTGGAACGAGCAGCTGCTGTCGCATCCGCCATGCGAGGGCCTGAGGCCAGCCGAGTGGCACCATCGCACGCTATGCCCGCACCTACCTCAGTTCAACCCGCCGTACCGGGCGAAGAGCATTGCGGGCGAGTACTCCGCGCTCGGCGTTGCGCACGGCGTCGTCAACGGTCGCGACCTCCATCGCGAACCGTACGGCACCCGTACGGTCGACGATTGCGACGTGATAGCGGTCGCTTCCTCCGGGGCGCTGCAGCCTGACGATCGCGCGCCACCCGCCGGACACAGGCGCGAAGGCTGCTTGCCCATTGGCGACCGTCCAGTTAGGACGCTCGGCCAGACTGTTCATGGTCTTCAGAGGTAGGTGCACGTTCGACGTCCCATCAGTCACATGTCCTCTCCTGACGCTAACGCGACTCGAGAGGCACACCGCCCCGACACGCCGGCCCTAGGGGTCGGCTCTGTTGACGAGGTTGGGGTGGGCTTGGACCCATGTGTCGAGCTGGTCTTGGCCAAGGGCTGCAAAATACGAGTTCTTGGTCGCGTTGTCGAGGCTTTCGCCTACGTAGCTGCCGCCGCTGTAGACGCTGGAGCCGGGTAGGCCGATGAGCGTGACGTTTTCTGGCCGTAGGTTGCGGAGCGCGTAGCCGAAGTCCGATGGGTTTCGGCCGCGGCCGTCGAAGATGACGCCACGGCCAACGGCCTTCAGAATCTCGTCGGCCTTGACCGGGTTGAGGACGAGGTCCTGCTTGAACAGCTGGGCCATGACGGCTCGCACGATCTGGCGGTGGTGGCGCTCGCGGCCGTACGCGCCGCCGTTGAGACCGTACCGTTGCCGGGCATAGTCGAGGGCCTGCCAGCCCACGAGGTGCTGCATGCCGACCCGATACAACGCCTGCGGACCGCCATAGCCATTCGGACACGAACCGCACAGGGGTCGCATTTGCCCGTTCGGCTGCCGGTGAATGGATGAGGTGGTTTCGTCGACGTAGATGTCAATGCCGCCGATCTCGTCGACGAAATCGCGCATGCCGGTGAAGCTGAACAGAACGCCCGCGTCGAAGTCCTGGATGCCGGTGTATCCGCTGATGGTCTGAAAGACCAACTGGAACCCCTGGCGGGTGTCGTTGCCGCCGCTGACCATCGAGCCGTAGGTGATCGCGTGGGTGAGCTTGGTTCTCATGGCGCGTGATCCCGACGGTTTGAAGGCGGGGATGTCCACGAGCAGATCCCTGGGCAGCGAGGTCAGGTACGCCGACTTCAGATCCTTACTGACGTGCAGGATGAGGTTGGCGTCGTTGTGCGGTACGGTCCCTGAGCTAACCCGGGTGTCCTCGCCGACGATCAGAATGTCCAGCGGCCCTTCAACATCGGCACCGGGCACCGCAGTAAGACTCGGCGTAGGGCTGCTGGGCGTTGGTGTGCCAAACAGGTCGGCCTGCGGGATCGTGCTGTCGACATGGTTGGCGACCAACCGGATGGTCACGAAGACTCCGGCGGCGATGAGAACCGCCGCGGCGACCGCGGCCGCGGCGATCAGCCGCATCCTCTGTGTCACAACAGCCCTCCCCGGATACACAGCACGCGAACCGCCGCAACCCTACGCGGCACCCGCGGACGCTACGGCGGTCGCAATATGCTCTCGCTGTTGCACCGTATACGCAATTTCCGGTCGTTGTGGTACGGGCAGGCGTCACCGGGCATGGTCGGGCGCTTGCGCGAAATAGCCGCGCATCTAGACAGTCCTACGATGACGACCATCATGGACGCTGCGCGAGCAGCTCCCGGTTCAGCTCGCCGATCGTCCGGTGTCCACACAGTCCCACGGTGAGGTCGAGGTCGGCGAGCAGGCTGCGCAGCACATGGCGCACACCAGCCTCGCCGCCGTGGGCGAGACCGTACGCCACCGGACGCCCGATGAGGACCGCACGCGCGCCGAGCGCGAGCGCCTTCACCACATCGGCACCGGACCGGATGCCGGAGTCGAAGAGCACCTCGATCCGGCCGGAGACTGCGTCCACAATCGGCGGCAGCGCGTCCAACGCCGCGATCGCGCCGTCGACCTGGCGGCCGCCGTGGTTGGATACGATCACACCGTCCATCCCGGCGTCGGCGGCGCGACGGGCGTCGTCGGGGTGCAACACTCCTTTGAGGACGATCGGGCCGGACCAGAGCGAGCGCAGGAAGGGAAGCCGGTCCCAACTCTTGTCGGTGCCGGTGAACATCGACACCCAACGAAGGACCGCAGACTGCAGATCATCCTCCGGCGAGCGGGCCAGTCCAGCGCGGAAGGCCGGATCGCTGAACGGCACGGCCGTGCCCACGCCGCGCAGGAACGGTAGGTACGAGCCGTCGAGGTCGTGCGGGCGCCAGGCCAGTGTCCAGGTGTCGAGGGTGACCACGAGCGTCGTGAAGCCGGATTCCTGAGCGCGCCGCAGCAGGCTCGCACACACCTCGTCGTCGTTGGGCCAGTAGAGCTGATACCAGCGAGGACCGCCTCCGCTGGCCGCCGCGACCTCCTCGATCGAGTACGAGGATGCCGTCGACAGCACCATCGGCAACCCGAGCGCCGCGGCGGCGCGTGCGGTGGCCAGTTCCCCGTCGGGGTGAAGGATCGACTGCACACCGACCGGGGCGGTCAGGATCGGCGCCGGCATCTCCGTTCCGAGCACGGTGGTCGAAAGGTTGCGGGTTGTGGCGTCGCGCAGCATGCGGGGCACGATCCGCCACCGGTCGAAGGCCTCGCGGTTGGCGCTGGCGGTCGCACCCGTACCGGCGGCTCCGGCGACGTACCAGAATGGACCAGGCTCGAGCCGTTGCCGGGCCGACTCCTCAAGGCCGCTAGCATCGGTGGTGAAATCGGGCAGCACGCCCGCCAGTCCATTCAAGTAGATCTCGGCCTGATAGGCCCCGAACGGTGCGGTCATCGTCGCTCCTTCCTGGCAGGATCATGTCATGGATACCGAGGGCATTGTCTTTCCTCTCGTCGGCCCGAGCCGCAGTACCTCCGCGCTGGGACGGGCGGTTGTCGCCGCGGCACTGCGTGACGTCGATCCGGTCGGCGCCCGTGCGGCCGAGGGCGAGACTTCCTGGCGACGCCAGTACGGCGACCACTTCCGGCGTTTGGTCGAGGCGGGGCTGCTCTCTCGTGACGCCGGCGTCCGCATCGCCCGCAACGGTCTGGCCGCCACGTACGATCTGATGCGATACTCCACTGTGGATGGAGAACTTTCTTTGGCCGCCGCCATGGAGGCACCGGTCGACGCACCACTGCGGACAGTCACCGTCAGCGGGACCGGCGAGCCGGAGCGTGAGTTGGTCCTCCCCTACCGCGGTGAGCGGTTGCGCGGTGACGACCTCCTGCGGCGGCTCGACACCTGGGTAGGTGCGGGCGTCATCGAACCATCCTGCGCGGATGCGGTTCGGCGGGTGGCCGACAATCCACACTGGCTCTCGCTGCCGGGACGTCGCGTGGTGGTGCTTGGCGCGGGTGCGGAGATGAGTCCACTCACCGCGCTCTTGCGGTGGGGCGCCGACGTGGTCGCCGTAGACCTGCCGCGCGCCGGATTGTGGCAACGACTCAACGGCGCGGCGCTCCGGTACGCCGGCCGCCTGCACGTCCCGGCCGAGCCGGCCGGGCATGACGTCGAGGCCGGCATTGGCCTGGGCGTGGACCTGCTCCACCAGTCGCACCGGGTGGGGGCGTGGTTGTCCGAAATGGACGGTCCGCTGGTTGTGGGCAACTACGTCTATGCCGACGGGGCGATGCACGTCCGGGTGACCGCCGCGGTTGACGTGCTGACCCGGCACCTGACGCAGCGGCGCGACGATGTGACTCTGGCCTTCTTAGCCACGCCGACCGACGTCTTCGCGGTCCCGGCCGAGGCCGTCACCGAAGCGACCCGGCGCTGGGAGGCGCATGAAGGCATCGGTCGCGTCCGGCAGCCACTGCGGATGCTCAGCCGAGGCCGGTTGCTTGCCCGTAACTACCCACCCGGCGCCGATCCCGGTATCAACGACAGCCTGGTGCCGCAGCAAGGACCCAACTACGCCCTTGCCAAGCGACTGCAGCGGTGGCGGGCCACGCAGGCGTGGGCGGACGGGAAGCCGGTGTCACTGCGGGTCGCACCGGCGACACGGACCCGCAGTGTGGTGAAGAACCGACTGCTCGCCGCGGCGTTCTCGGGCGCACATCGCTTCGGCATCGAGGTTTTCGAGCCGGCCACGAGCAACACGCTGATGGCGGCGCTACTCGTGCACGATCTCTGCGCCAGCCGCGCGCCAGTCGAGCACTCGTGGCAGGAGGAGGCCTTTGCCGCCGCCCATGGCGGGCTGTGGCGGCAGCCGTACGCACCGCGCAGTGTGCTCGGGATCGCCGTTCTGCTCGGCGCTGGCGCGGCTCGCTGACGCCCCTATATCCACTGTGGATATATCTTGGGCGTCTTGCATTCTGGGAAGTTTTGACACGTCGGCTTGTTGGCTCGAACAAATGTCGGAGGTCGCCGGTAGACTGGGGTCGTGGCCGAGGTGATGGAGTCCGACCCGATCGCGCAGGCGGTGGCGGGGTTGGCGCACCTTCCGGCCGGGCCGGGACTCTCGGCGGCACTGGCCACGTTTGATCTGGCGTCGTTGACCGGGTCGCAGTGCATTGACGTGATAGTGGCCCGGTATCGGCAGGCCAATCACGAGCGCGGGCAATTCTTCGCGGTCGTAAACGAGTTGATCCACCGCCACGAGTCCGACACTGCCGACCCGATCGTCGGCCCGGACGGACCGCAGTGGGGCGGGGAGTTCGCCGCCGATGAGGTACGCGCGGCGCTGGTGCTCACCCGCCGGGCCGCGGAAAACCTGTGCGCATTCGCCGCCGACCTGGCCGAGCGGCTGCCGACGGTGCAGGCCGCCCTCGACCGACGGCGTCATCGATCAGCCCCGGGCCCGGGTGTTTAGCATTGGACCGCCGCCTCGCGTCGAGCATGCGGCGGCGATGGTGGCCGCGTTGCTGCCCAAGGCGCCGGGCATGACCACCGGTGCGCTCATCGCGGCGATCAGCCGCCACGCGATCGCGTTGGACCCGCAACTGGGCCCAGCGCCGCTACGAGAAGGCGCTGCGCGGCCGGCGGGTGGCCGGCTAGTCGAGCGACGACGGCACCGCCACCCTGGCCGGCTACGACCTGCCCGCCGACCAGGTCGCCGCCGCCTGCGCCCGCCTCGACGGCTGGCCAAAGCGGCCAAACACGCCGGCCCCCCGCCCCGATCGACCACCTGCGGGCGGAACTGTTCCTCGGCATGACCGACGGCAGCTACGCCGGCCTCAACGACGCCCAGATCCTGGCCCGCCTGATCGCCCCCATCCCACCCGGCGATGTCCAGCCCGACAGCGTCGATCCCAACGATCTCGACACCGACGACTCGGCGTTCGACGATGTCAAATCCGACGAGGCCGAACCTGACGACGTCGAGCGTAACCGTGACGTTCCCGACGATGCCAAGCCCGAGGATGCCAAGCCCGAGGATGCCAAGCCCGAGGATGCCAAGCCCGAGGATGCCAAGCCCGAGGATGCCAAGCCCGAGGATGCCAAGCCCGAGGATGCCAAGCCGGACGGCGTCGAGCGTGACGGTGGCGACGCAGGGTCCGGGGCCGACGCGGGCGGGCTTCGGTTGCTGGTGCGGTTGGCCACGCTGGCCGGGGAGGACTCGCGGCCGGGGGAACTGCTGGGCTGGGGGGCGGTGCACGCCGAACTGGCCTGCACGATGGCCCAGGCGCCGGCCGCGTCGTGGTGGTATGTCCTCACCGACGCCGACGGCACCCCGTTGGGCATCGGCCAGGTGCGCCGCCGCCCGCGCCAGATCGAGCCGCCGCCGGGCTATCGCCGGCTGCAGGTCTGGATCCAGGTCAACCAGGCCACCCTCGCGGCGCTGTCGGGCCGGCGGTTGCCCGACGGGTGGGATCGGGTGGTGGCCGAGATCATCGCGACCACCAGCACCGCCGACGGGACGGGTCCGCCCAACGGCGACCCGACCGCCCGACTGCCCGGTGCCGCGTTGCGCCGCTGGATCCACGTGCGAGATCGGCGCTGCTACTTTCCCGGCTGTCGGGTGCCCGCCCATCGATGTGACGCCGACCATAGCGTCGAACACGCCGCCGGTGGAGAAACCACCGACGTCAATCTCGGCAACGGCTGTCGACATGATCATCGGCTGCGGCACGAGGGCGGCTGGCAACTGACCCAGACCCGACCCGGGTATTTCACCTGGATCAGCCGGCTGGGCAAGACGTACCACCGCGAACCGCCACCCAGCCTCGACGATTTGCCCGACCCCATGCCCGACCCGCCCAGCGCCCACCCCGACGAGGACGAGACCGACGACGCTCCGTACGCGCCCCCGCATCTGTCCACTGAGGACTGGCGCAACAACCAATGCATGCAACGCGGAATCTTCCGAACCCAACCACCCCCACCCCCACCGCCACCGCCCCCACCGCCGCCACCGGCCGCGGACGACCCGCCACCGTTCTGATCAGACCGACGCTCGGGGGTGCGACGCGTTGCCGCCAGTGGGCGAGGTGGCGGTGCTAGGTTGCATCGGGGCGGGACGGCATGCAGCACGCGACGGAGGGTGGGACGGCGTGGCACGGCATCAACGGATGGACGAGAACCAGCTCTTCGTGCTGCAGTCGTCGGCGGCGCTGTTCGCGGAGAAGGGCTACCTGGGAACCAGCGTCAACGAACTGGTCGAGGCCGCGGGCCTGACGAAGAACGCCTTCTACTCGTACTTCCCCAACAAGGAGGCGCTCGCGGTCGCGATCGTGGAGCAGACGGCGGCGCAGTGGCCCCCGCTGATCGCCCAGTTCGAGGCACTCAAGGCACCGGCCCTCGACACGGTGATCGCGCTCTCGTTCGAGGTGGCGGAGAAGTACTCGACCGACACCTTGGTCCGGGCCGGAATCCGGCTCTCGCTCGAACGGGACAGCATCAAGACGCCGGTGCCACCACCATTCGACGGTTGGGTCGACGAGATCGAGCGACTCCTCTCCCCCGCCGGCGAATGGGAACTGATGGGCCTGTCCACGCCCGCGGACGTCGCGGCGCGGGTCATCGTCACGTGCATGATCGGCGCCCAGCAGCTGGCGAGCAACGGCGAGTCGGACATGAGCAAGCGGCTGACCGAGGTGTGGACGGTCATCCTGCCGGGCCTGCGGCCGACCCCGGATCTCGCGGCCCGCATCGCCACCGGCCAGATGCTGCGGGAACGTGCCCGGGCCCACTCCGCCGCTACTGCGCCGACGACACTGTGGCGGACCCTCGAACCCAGCTAAGGCTCGGGAGTGGCCCGCAGCCACAGCAGCCCGAGCACCGGCAGGGCCAGCGGCACGAACCCGTACCCCCGTCCATAGCCGGACCACACGGTGGCGTGCGGGAACGCGTCTGGATCGACAAGGCTCAGTGTTCCGACGGTGAGCACTCCGAGAAGTTCCACGACCAGGCAGGCCATCGCCAACCGGCGCCCGCCCCGGCCACCACGGATAAACCCGAACGTAGCGATGAGATAGATCACCGCCGCGACCGCGGAGAGCACGTAGGCCAGTGGCGCGTCGTGGAACTTCGTGGCGATCTGCACGCCCGCCCGGGCCCCGGCGGCGAGAGCGAAAAGCGCGTACAGGAACACGAGCACCCGCCCCGGCCCGGTGTTGATGGCCGACTGACTCATCGCAGCGGCGTCCAGACCTGGGTCAGCCGCAGCGTCAACACCGCAACCGTCACGGCAGCGACGCCGGCGATCACCGAACCCCACCGGGTCGGCTCCATCCGCGCCAGCACCAGCCCGGCCGGCAGAAACAACGCCGTAGTGATGAGATAGCCGATGAAGGTGACCAGCTCCACGGGCCGGGCGCCGGCGATCAGTCGGATCGACCCGATGACCGTCTGCACGAGGGCGACCGCCGCGAGGGCGAGCAACGCGGTGTACTGGGCCTGGTTCAGGAACCGGCCTCGCGCCGCGGAGACCAGACACCACGTGCCCACCCCGAGCGATGCGAGCATGATGACTACCGCCAACGGAGTCCACACGCGCGAGAGCCTATCCGAGAGCGAGTACGGGTGATCACGACCGTCGACTATCACACCGCGGGCGAACCGTTCCGGATCGTCACCGCCGGCGCCCCCGACATCCCCGGCCGTACCGTCCTCGACCGGCGCGAAGCGGCGCAGCATGGCGAGGCCGACCGGATACGGGCGTTGCTGTGCAACGAACCCCGCGGACACGCCGACATGTACGGCTGCTTTCCTGTGCCGCCCGACGACGACGGTGCCGTCCTCGGCACCCTGTTCTGGCATAAGGACGGCTTCTCCACCGCGTGTGGCCACGGAACGATCGCCTTGGGGGCATACGCAGTCGACTGCGGGCTCGTCGAAGCACCCGACGACGGCGAGGTCGACGTCGTCATCGACGTCCCCAGCGGCCGGGTGACCGCTCGGGTCGAACGGGTGAACGGGCGTACCAGCTCGGTCGCCTTCCGAAACGTGCCCGCCTTCGTCCTGGCCCGCGCCATCACCGTGCCGACCCGCCGAGGCGAGATCACGGTTGACGTGTCGTACGGCGGCGCGAGCTACGCGTCGGCCCGCGCCGCCGACGTCGGCCTCACCGTGACGCCGCGCGATCTGACCGAGCTGATCGCGATTGGACGTGAGATCCGGGACGCGCTCAACGCCGCCGGCGCCGCGAGGCATCCGGTCGACCAGCGACTCGACGGGGTCTACGGCACGATCTGGTACGAGGAAACGGATCCACCGCACCAACGCAACGTCACCGTCTTCGCCGACGGGGAGGTCGACCGGTCCCCGTGCGGCTCCGGGACCAGCGCCCGGCTCGCCGTGCTCCATGCCGACGGGGTCATCAAGTCGGACGAGTCCTGGCGGCACGACAGCGTCATCGGTACGACGTTTCACTCCCGCGTCGTCGAGGAGCTCACCGTGCATGGCCGGCCGGCGGTCGTCACCGAGGTTCGGGGCAGCGCCTACCGAACCGGCGAGCACCGGTTCACCCTCGACCCGGACGACCCGCTCGGTCTCGGGTTCCAACTGCGATGAGTGAGCGAAGCAGTCCACTGTGGATTGATGCCGAGACCGTCCACTCGGCACTGTCCTATCGCGACGCTATGGACGCGATCGCGGGAGCCGTTGCGGCCGGGATGGGCAACACGCCGCCCCGGCAGGTCGTCGACACCACGGCTGGCCAGATCCTGCTCATGCCCGCGGAGATCGGGCCGCACGCGGGAGTCAAGGTGGTCACGATCGCACCGGCCAACCCGGAGCGCGGCCTGCCGCGGATCAGCGGCGTGTACGTGCTTTTCGATGCCGCCACGCTGATCCCGGTGGCCCAGCTCGATGCCCCCGCCCTAACCGCGGTGCGGACCGCCGCGGTCTCGGCCTTCGCGGTCGACCGGCTCGCGGCGAGCAAGGCCTCCCGAATGGTGGTGTTCGGGACGGGCCCGCAGGCCCACGCTCACGTCGCGGCGCTCGCGGCCATCCGCCCGGTACGGTCGGTCACCGTCGTCGGTCGTACCGGCGCGAAAGCCGGCTCGGTCGTCCGTACCGCGGAGAGCCTCGGCCTCGCGGCCCGGACCGTGCCCACAACGGACGCCACGCGGGCCGTCGGCGAGGCCGACCTGGTCGCGTGCTGCACGACGGCGCGGGAGCCCTTGTTCGACTCGACATCGCTGCCCGACGAGGCAACCGTGGTCGCGATCGGCTCGCACGAACCCGACGCCCGGGAACTGGACGCCGCGTTGGTCCGCCGGGCCACCGTGGTAGTGGAGACTCGCAACAGCGCCCGCACCGCGGGCGACATCGTGATGGCGGGTGACATCGACGCCGTGGTGGCTGGGGACTTGGCCGACCTCTTCCAGGGTCGTGTGCCGATCGAAGCCGGTCGGCCGAGGGTCTTCAAGAGCGTGGGCGAGGCGTGGCAGGACCTGGCCATAGCGGCCGCCGTCTACGCCCGCGTCGCGGTGTGACGGACTGTAATCGCTAGATCCGGCCGCCGTTGATGCGCCAGGTGACCCACGGCGGGCGCACCGACGCCGCGAGCGGGCGGCCGCGCGTATCGGTCAGTTCAAGCACCGCCTGAATTTTCTTGGCGGCGACAACGGTTTCGGCGCTGGACAGCTCAACGAGCGGTGCGAGGTGAAGCTTCAGTCGGCGGAACATCGCAAACGTGCCCGTGTCGTCGACCTCGCCCCAGCTGAGGTAGACGAAGCGCTCGCCCCGGCGGCCGTGGACGAACGGTCCCCGGAAATCCGGCTCGCCACTGGAGTCGGCCACGATGTCGATGTCGATGTCGAACACGGCGTCGGCGGAATCGCCGATCACGAGCCCAATTACCTCAGCGCCGCACTGGACGCCGACATGAATGCCGTTGCGGCCCGACCAACTCGAACCCGGCAGCCGGCGACCGACAATCCGCACCGGCACTGACATGGCCACCCCCAGGCTCGCGGCCGTGGCCATCCCCGCCACCGTACCCGCCCCCACTACGGTTCCCACCTCACTGACACTTGGCCGCGGCTGCGGCACCCCCGTGATGAGAGTTGGCCACCTACGGGTGCGTGTCAAGCATCTGAACGAGGCGCAACGCGATGGTAATCGCCTGATGACGCCCAGGCTCAGTACACCGAGACGTGGACGTGGTTGGTGTGCTTACTCGAGGGATCGCAACAGCCGAAATAGCTGCGCCAGCCCGACCCCGGTAGCCAGATCTGGCGGTACCAGATGACGTAGAGGACCCCGAGCCGCTGCGCATTGAAGAGAAAGAACCCGGCGAGGTTGTTGCCGTACGTCTTCTCGGCGCCGACCGCGTCTCCGCCGGAGCTGACCATGAAGTCGCACGCCCGGCCCCGCGGATGCTGGCCGCCGTCCTCGAGTGACCGGTAGCAATAGGTAGGTGGGGTGAATCCGGCGGCCTGGGCTTGCGCCTTGGCAAATGCCATGCGAGCCGTGATGTAGCCGCCGGTGGCCGGCTCGTAGACCGTCCGCGACTCGGGGGCCCATGAGCCGTTGGCGTTCCGAGGTGCCGCCTGGGCCACAACCGACGCGGCCGCGCTGAACCCGCCGGTCTCCTGTCCGCCGCCAACCTTCCACAGGGCCTGCTGTGCCTGCTGCTTGCGCGCCTCCATCTCGGCGAGCGCCGCCTGCTGGGCGCCGATCTCGCTGTCGATCAGGCGTTGCGTCGAATTCGCCCGGTCTCTGGTGTCGAGCAGGTTCCGCACGAGGTTCGTCTCGTGCGTGCTCACCGCGTTGAGTAACGTCAACCCGTCCAGGAAACCGTTGGGCGTGCTGCCGCTCATGATGGCGGCGGCGGCCGTGAAACTCGCCGACTGGTACGCCGATGCCGCCAGATCGTTGACCGCCGCGGTCTCCACGACGAGTTGGTCCCGGATGACGGCCAACTGCGCGGTCAGCTCCTGTTGCCGAGCCTTGGACTGGTCGACGATCAGCTTGGCGTCGAGGTAGCCACGGGTCGCCTCGTCCAGTTGCCGGAACATCTCGGCGGTGCCACCCTCGGGATCCGCCGCGGCCGCGGCCGAGGCCGGATACGCGGCCACGCCGACGATGCTCACGATGACGGCCGCCAGGACTGTCGTCAGACGGCGAGCCGCTATCCGCGTCCGTGGTGTCGGTGCGGGCATAGCCGAGCAGGTCCCTTCGATCGGCCGCCACCCGCTATACGAGCCGGGTGGCCCCAGCGTTCACCGGCGGAAGCCAGGGGTGAGCCTAACCGAGGCGCTGCGCGGCAGGCGACTTCGGCGCTGCGTGGCGGGCCTGTGTGTACCACCACGCGATGCCCACCGTCGCGGTCCCCAATCCCGAGACAACCATGGCCGCGGCCGTCGAGACGTACTGTGCGACGAGTCCCAAGACCAGCGGCCCGACCCCTTGAAGCGTCATCAAACCCGTGGTGAGCAGCGCGAATCCTTGGCCACGCAGCGACGGATCGAGTGCCTCCAGGAAAGGCCGTTGGACACCGAGCGCGTAGCTGAACGCCGCACCGGCCACGAAGAGCAATCCCACAACCACGGAAAGTGGTACGGGCGCGGCCAACGCCGCGAGGGGCAAACCAAAGACCACGAGGATCGCCGACACCAGACGCTCGCGTGTGTCGGGCCGTAGCAGCCGGCCCATGGCGAGATTGCCGGCGAGCATGCCGACCGGCACGAACGCGAGCATCAGTCCGGCCGTTCCCGCGGGGAAACCCCGCTCCGCGGCATACGGAACCACCAGCGCCTCGGCGCCGGTCACGAACGACGGCGGCAGCCACTGGATCAGCAGCAGGGCGCGCACGCGCGGGTCGCGGAGCAACCGCACGGTCACCTGCCAGCTCTGCCGTACGGCCGACGCCTCCGAGGTCGAGGCCGGTGGCAGCTTGGGCAGGCCTAACCGTACCCACGTCGCGGCCGCAAGCTGGCACCCGGCCGTGACGAGCAGAGCCCGAGTCGGGCCCAGTTGGCCGATGACGATTCCGCCCAGGCCAAGCCCAAGCAGCTGAGCGCCGGCACTAGCCACATTGGACAGTGACCGGGCGAGCACGTAAGTGTCGCCGGTGAGCGTCTCGGCCACCAGTCGATTCGATGCCCCGTTGAAGACCGGAAAGAACATGGCGACGGTCGCGACCAGGCCGAGGCTGGCTCCGACCGACAGGTGTCCCAATGCGAGCGTCAAGGCCAACCCGCACTCGAGCAGGCAACCCGAGACGATCAGCCGCCGCGGCCACAACCGGTCGGCCAGCGCTCCCAACAGGGTGCCGCCGATCACCTGGGGCACAAAGCCGATGCCGAAGGTGACCGCTGTCAGCAGCGCCGACCCGGTGGTGTTGAAGACCAGAACCGACAGCGCCAACATCCGCAGCGTGCCGGCCCCGATGGATAGCGATCGGGACAGGAACAGCACACGGAACACCGGATCCGCGAAGACATCGCGGTACCGCGCGGTCGGCTGGCTCACGTGCGGAGCATCCGCCCGCGGTTTGGAGGGTGTCGAATGTTTCGTCTGAGGGCGTAAGGTCAGGTCATGCTGCGGTTCGAGGTTTCCGCGGATGACCTGCTGCACAGCCGGTTCGCGCTGTCGCCGCTCTTCGAGCTCGATCACCTGATCCGCACCCTGGCCGGCCAGTCGCGGCACCGGTTGCCGCCGCCGTGGGCGGCCCGACTCGAGCCCGCGTACCGACGGTTCCGACCCGACCCCGCGTTCCGGGCGCTGCTGGCGCTGCACTCCCGCCACCACGGACCTGGCTTTCTCGCGCCGCCGCCGGCCAGCCTGGCCCAGACCATCGCCGACGACCTGGCCGCGGTGCACGCCACACCGCTGGTCCATGTCCGCCGTGAGATCCGGACCTGCCTGAATCTGCGGCCGTGTAGCGACGATGAGGCTCTGGGTGTGTTACATGGTCGCGACGTGGTCGCCCGCCTGGCCGCGGTGCTCGCGGAGGCATGGGACGAACTACTGGCGGCGGACTGGCTTCGACTGCGCGCGATCTGCGAGCGGGACGTGCTCTTCCGGTCGGGCGAGCTGGGACGCACCGGGTGGGCGGCCGCGTTCGCCGGCCTACCACACGTTCGCTGGCGTCATGGCGGCATCGAGATTGCCCGATTGAACGCGGCGGAGCCGGTGCGGCTCGCCGGGACCGGGCTGCTCCTCGTGCCGTCCGTGTTCATCTGGCCCGGCGTCGCGGCATTCTCGGACGAACCGTGGCCCCGTACGATCATCTATCCGGCCCGGGGCGTGAGCGCACTCTGGGAGTCATCTCCCGCCACCGACGCCGAGGCGCTCGGCGACCTCATCGGGCGGTCGAGGGCGCGCCTGCTGCGCGGCCTGGCCGACCCGGCGAGCACGACCCAACTGGCGCGAGCACTGGATCTCGCCCCCGGCGCAACCGGCGACCACCTCGCCGTGCTGTTACGGGCCGGGCTGGTGGATCGATCCCGCAGCGGACGCTCGGTGCTCTACCGGCGCACCCCGCTCGGCGACGCACTCACCGCGGACGAAACGCCCTAACGGCCGCCGCCGACATCGAGGAGAGCCGCCGTCACATACGAGGCCTCATCCGACAGCAGCCACACGACCGCGGCCGCGACCTCGTCCGGCAGACCGGCGCGACCCATTGGGATCCGGTCGCGCATCCGCTCCACCCGATCGGGCTGGCCTCCGCTGGCGTGGATGCCGGTCTGGATGATTCCCGGCCGGACCGCGTTGACCCGGACACCCTCGGTCGCCACCTCCTGGGCGAGTCCGATGGTCATGGTGTCGACCGCGGCCTTCGACGCCGCGTAGTCGACGTACTCGCCGGCGCCGCCGAGCACCGCCGCCCGGGAGGAGATGTTCACGATCGACCCTCCGCGACCGCCGTGGCGCGTGCTCATCCGGCGCACCGCCTCCCGGGCGCACAGGAAGGGGCCCAGCACATTGGTCCGGAGCATGTGCTCGATGCGCGCCGCGCTGAGTTCGTCCACTCGGGACTTCGGGGCCACGATGCCAGCGTTGTTGACCAGTGCGGTCAGTGCTCCGATCCTGTCAGCCTCGGTGAACAGCCGGGTCACGTCGGCTTCCACTCCGATGTCGGCTGCGACCGCCGATGAGCGCACGCCCGTCTCCTCGCAGGCCGTGACCACCTCAGCCGCCGCGTCGGCGTCGGTCCGGTAACTGAGACACACGTCGAATCCGGCCCGGGCACAGGCGAGGGCCGTGGCCGCCCCGATCCCTCGCCCACCACCCGTGATCACGACCACTCCGCTCATGGCCGGGATTCTGTCACGGCGCGATGGTCCACCCACGAAGTGGGAAAATCACCACAATCAGTTGACGCACCCTCACCAAATCGTGAAGCCTTGGCGACATGCGCGCCCACTCGGAGCTGACCCGCCGGCGCTACGTCGACCACGGCCGCGTCACGGCCGAGGCCTGTGCCGTCTGACTTCTGATCACCCCCGCCCATCACAGTGGACTTAGTCCACTGTGGAGTTGCGCGGGCCGACGGAAACGTACCAAGCGACCACGAGTCTGGAGGAGCCTCAGCATGTCAGTGACGCCATTGCCCAGTGGCCCAGCTCGCGTCCGTCCATCTGGGAATGGCGCACGTCTATCCGTGCCCCGACGGCGGCCGCGAGGGCGCCCGGTTGACGCCCCGGCCCTCACTGTCACCTTCGAGGTCACGCTCAGCGGCGACACGCGCTACGCCGACGCGGCCGAGGTGCTGGATACGCTTCGACGGGTCACCGATCGTCTCGGCACGGCGCGCGTCGAGGTCGCCCCGGCCAGCACTGCCTCGGTGGGCGTCGCGCCCGCGGCCGATGTTGATGGTGACGCGGTACTGGTGCTGGCCGACTCGCACGTCGTCCGCGTCGGTGAGCGCGAGATCCCGTTTACGCGCGTGGAGTTCGACCTGCTGCTCTTCCTCGCGACCCATCCGCGACGAGTCTTCACCCGGGCTCAGCTCCTGCAGACCGTCTGGGGCTTCGCGCACGCCGGGCAGCGCACGGTTGATGTCCATATCAGACGGTTGCGGGCGAAGCTACCCGGGGTGCCCCTGGTGACGACCGTACGCGGAGTGGGATATCGGCTCGCCGACCACGCGAACGTCCAGGTCCTGCGGCTGCCGTAGCTGCCGCGCCTAGGCCGGGTAGGCGCGGGTCTCGGTCGCCTTGACGGCGGCCCAGACCCGTTGCCCGGGCTCCAGGCGCAGCGCGGCCGCCGCGGCCGGTGTGATGTCCGCCGCCGCGTCGCCGATCCCGCCGATGAGCTGAACCCGCAAGTTGTCGCCGTGCCGGGCGACGCCGACGACGGTGCACGTCCACGTGTTGCGCGGACTGCCCTCCGGCGCCTCGACGTACAACGCCACGGCCGAGGGCCGGAACGCGACGAAGGCGTCACCGTCCACTCGGTCGTCCGCCGACAGCGCCAGGCCGTTGGGAAGCGTAACCAGGTGGCCCTGGCCGTGACCCCGATACAGGTTCAGGCCGACGAGGCGGGCGACGTAGTCGGTACGGGGTTGCGCCGTGATCGTGGCCGCGTCCCCCTCCTGGACGATCCGGCCGTCCTCGATGATCACCAGGCGGTCGGCCAGCACGAGAGCGTCGAGCGGATCATGAGTCACGATCAACGTCGCGCCGGCGTGCAGCGAAAGGTGACGGTGCAGCTCCGCCCGCGTGTCGAGCCGGGTACGCGCGTCGAGCGCGGCAAGCGGCTCGTCAAGCAGCAGCAAAGCCGGCTCCAGCGCCAGTGCCCGGGCGAGCGCGACCCGCTGGGCCTGTCCGCCGGAAAGCTGCCGCGGCTTGGTGCCGGCCAACTCGGACAGCCCGACGCGGAACAGCCACTGCTCGGCAACGGCGCGCGACTGCGGCCGCGAGGCACCGTGGCACCTCGGTCCAAAGGCGACATTGTCGAGCGCGGTCAAGTGGGGAAACAGAAGGTAGTCCTGGAACACCACGCCGATGGAGCGCCGATCCGGCCGGATGAAGACCGAATTGCCGTCGTCGAGGCATCGACCGCCCACATTGACGTGCCCTTCGGTCAGGGGAAGCAGGCCAGCCAGCACCCGCAGCGCGGTGGTCTTGCCGGCTCCGTTCGGCCCAAGGAGTGCGACTACCTCGCCCGGTTCGGCCGTGAGCGCGATGTCGAGCCGGAACCGTCCCCGGTCTACGACCAGCCGGCCATCGAGACCGGGTCCCGGTGCGACGGTCATGTCTAGCTGTGCTCCACCACGACGTTGGTTGACTTGATCACGGCCACGGCGACCGAGCCGACCTCGAGTCCCATCTCATCCACGGCTTCACGGCTCATCAGCGAGACGAGCCGAAACGGACCAGCCTGAATGTCCACCTGCGCCATCACGGTGTCCTTGACGATGTTCGTGACGATGCCGCGAAGGCGGTTGCGCGCAGACGAGTGCTCTGAGCGCTCATCCGGGTCCATGCTCTGCGAACGCGCGAACGAGGCCAGATCGGCGCCGGCGATGACCCGGTGGCCGTGCTCATCCCGAGCGGCCGCCAGCCGTCCGCCGTCGATCCACCGGCGGACCGTGTCGGTGCTGACGCCGAGTAGGTCAGCCGCCTCACCCATCCGAAATGCGGCCACGGGGCCCACCCTATACGTGGCGATTGCCAGCACAACAGCTCAGACTTCCGGGCAGATGCGGGGCCTAATCGTCCAGGCTGCCCATGGTCAGGTTGACGGTCGTGCCCATCATCCCGCTCGCCTCATCGGAAGCCATGAAGGCAGCCACGTTCGCCAACTCCGGCAGACTCATGAGGCGTCGCGGATGGGTCCGGCTCGCGAGGAAGTCCTGCCACTGTTCCCACGTCAGGCCCGACGCCTTGGCCCGAGGCTCGAAGGCGTCCTTGACCGTGGGGGTCTCCGGCATGGCCTGCGGTCGCAGTCCGACCACGCGGATGCCCGCCGGCGCGAGCTCCGCGGACAGTTGTCGCGTCAGTGCTTCCTTGGCGGCCATCGCCGGACCGTAGCCGCCCACCAACGGGATGCCCGTCCGCGAGTGCAGTGCGGTGACGGTCATGATCACCCCCGATCCGTTCGGAATCATGTGCCGGGCCGCGAGGCGTGCGGTCAGGAAGTACGACGTCGTGTACGTCGTAATCGGCATCTCGAACCGCTCGACATCCAGCTTGACGAGAGGAACACCCAGAATCGGCGCGTTCGGAATCCCGACGGCGTTGAACGAGATGTCGACCCGTCCCACGCTTGCGATCACGGAGTCGAGATGCCTCTCCACAGCCTGCTCGTCGAGCGTGTCGACCTCCGCCACCTCGGCGGATCCGCCGATGTCCTTCGCGACCGCTTCGACGGGTGCCGGCCGGCGCGAGGTGAGAAACACCTTGGCCCCCTCGCGCGCGAACGCACGAGCAACGGCTCCGCCGATCGCCCCGCCGGCTCCGTAGATCACCGCGACCTTGTCCGTGAGCATCATCTCTGGTCCCTCTCTGGCCGTCCTCTCTACACCTCGTTGATGCAGACACCGCGATCGTGGGAAATTGGGCGCTCTCCGACCGCCCAGTTCGCCCGGCGGCCGGTGTCTGTACAGGATGTGAGAGTGGCGGCAGCCGACCTGATCTCGAGGGCCCGGGCGGGCGACGGCGACGCGTTCCGTGAGCTGACGGAGCCGCACCGCCGGGAGCTACTGGTGCACTGCTACCGGATGCTCGGTTCCTTCCAAGATGCCGAGGACGCCGTTCAGGACTCGCTGCTGGCCGCCTGGCGGGGCCTCGGCGGATTCGCGGAACGCGCGTCGCTGCGAACCTGGCTCTACCGCATCGCCACCAACCGGTGCCTCAACGCGCGTCGCTCGGCCAACCGACGAACGGCCCAGGAATGGAACATCCCCGAGGTCGAACCACCAGAGGCGACCCGCCACGGCGAGGTCGTCTGGCTCGAGCCCTTTCCGGACGCCCTCCTCGAGCCGCCGGCCCGCTACGAGCAGAGCGAATCCATCTCCCTGGCCTTCATCACCGCTCTGCAGGTCCTTCCGCCCCGACAGCTCGCCGTCCTCGTCCTGCGCGACGTCCTCGGCTTCCACGCGACCGAGGTGGCGGAGATGTTCGGACTCGAGCGTCGACTCGGTCAACAGCGCGCTCAAACGAGCCCGCACCCGCGTGCGGCGCCGAGGATCGTCGGGCGCCGACCGCGAACCGCCTCCGGCCCGCGCGTCACCGGCCGAGGATGCGATCGTCGGGAAGTTCGTCAGCGCATACGAGTCCGCCGATCTCGATGCGCTGGTGGCACTGCTGACCGACGACGTGTTCGTCTCGATGCCGCCGATGCCCCTGGAGTACGAGGGACGGGACGTGGTGGCCCGCCTGTTCGCCAATATCTTTGGCGCCGGCCGGCGGTTCGATCTCGTGCCGACGCGGGCCAACGCTCAGCCGGCGTTCGGCGCGTACCTGCGAGCCCCCGGCGGCACCCGCCATGGGATCGGGTTCATCGTCCTCACGCTCAGCGGCGAGCGGATCTGCGCATTGACCCGCTTCGACAACAGTGCGCTGCGATGGTTCGGGCTACCGCGATCGCTCCCCTAGCCCTCGGTCACACCCCAACGGCGCCGCACCGCGCGATCGATCCGACCGAAGATGCCGTCGGCGAGGACACCCACCGCGAAGATCGCGATCATCAAAGCCATGACTCCGGTCGCGTCATTGAGCTGACGCAGGATCTCCATCTGGGCACCCAACGCCGGGCGGTTGGCGATGAACACGAGCAGTTCACCGGCGAGCAGACTGCGCCAGGCGAACGCCCAGCCCTGTTTGAGGCCGGCCACGATCGCGGGCAGCGACGCCGGCGCGATGACGAACGCGTAGAGCCGCCATCCCGTGGCGCCGATGTTGCGTCCGGCGCGCAGCAACAACGGCGGAACGTAATCGACTCCGCTGATCACTCCATTGGCGACAGACGGAGCGGCGCCGAGCACGATGACGAACATGATGGCGCTTTCATCGGTGAAGAGCAGGATCGCGAGCGGGAACCACGCGATCGACGGCATCGTCTGCAGCCCTGTAATCATGGAGCCGATGGCTGCGCGCAGGACGCGGTTGCGGGCGACGAGGATGCCGACAACGAACCCGATCACGGCTGCGATGAGGAATCCGGTCAGACCGCGGCGCAGCGTCGTGCCCACGGCCTCCCAGAAGTGCGATGTCAGCGCGAAGTCGCGCAGCTGAGCGAAGACCTCACGCGGCTCGGGCAGCGCCCACGGTGGCCGCCATTGCGCCCAGACCAGACCCTGCCAGACGGCAATGACCAGCGCGACGGCGAGGACCTTCGGCCAGGTCGCCGACCAGACCCGCCGGGCCAGGCCGGCCCGCTTTCGGTGCGCCGCTAGTTCGAGCGCGTCGAGCCCGGTGATCGTGGTGTCGGTGGTGGCCGCGACGTCAACAGCCCCAATGTCAGTGGCCCCAATATCAGTGGCCATGGCGGCTGACCTCCGAACGGAGCCGAGCGGTGACCTCGGCCGCGATCGTGGCGACCTCGGGTGAATCGATGCGACGCGGGCGCGGGATGTCCACCGCACGCTGCCACGCCACCCGGCCGGGGCGGCTCGACATAAGCACGATCCGGTCACCCAGTCGGGCCGCCTCACGGACGTTGTGGGTAACGAAAACAACGGTCAGCGCCCGCTCGGACCAGATCCGTTCCAACTCGTCGTGAAGCACGTCGCGTGTCATGGCATCGAGAGCTCCGAATGGCTCATCCATCAGGAGCACCGGAGCGTCCAGACCGAGGGTGCGGGCGAGCGCGACCCGTTGCCGCATGCCTCCGGACAGTTCGTGGGGCTGACGCTTCGCGAACTCGTCGAGGTGAACCAGCCGCAACAGCTCGGCCACCCTTTCGGCTCTGTCCTTTCTGGACAATCCACGGAGCGAGAGCGGAAGGCTGACGTTCCCGGCCACCGACAGCCACGGGAACAGGGCCGGTTCTTGAAACATCAATGCCGGTGGGCGCTGACCGTCCACGGTGATCCGGCCACCGGTGGGTGTATCGAGCCCCGCTACGAGCGAGAGAAGGGTGCTCTTGCCACACCCCGAGGCCCCGACCAGGCAAACGAACTCGCCCGCGTTCACGGTCAGTGAGACCCGGTCGAGCGCCGGTACGGCGTCGGGCCCGCGACCGAACACTTTGGACACCTCGGAAAGCGTGACCGCCGGCCGGTTTTCCTCATCCGTACCATGAAACGACGCGACCGCCGTGGTCCGGAGACCACTCGGCGCGAGCCACGTCAGCCAGCTCTGTCGTCATAATTCGACCTCCGGCTGTCCAGTCGCGGTGAGGACCTCGTTGAGAATGGAGAGGTCGTAGATTCCGTTGAGGTCGACCGGGTTGAGTACGCCCACGTCCTCGGCGTGCTTGGCGCCGTCGAGGAGCGAGCTCGGGATCGGGTCGTTGAGGAAGGTGATCGACTTCCAGGCGGCCGCGGTCTGGGCCGCGTCGAGCGGCTTGCCGGTCAGCTTCTGGATGCCGTCCGAGACGGTCTTCTGAGCATCGGATGGGTTGGCGTTGATGTAGTCGTTCGTCGCGACGACACCCTCGATGATCTGCCTGACCACGTCACGGTGCTGCTCGAGGAACTCGGTCTTCACCAGCAAGTTGGTGATGACGAACTTCCCGCCGGGCCAGAGGTCGCGTTCATCGAGGAACACCCGGCCACCGGCTGCGACGAGCCGGGACGCCGTCGGCTCGGGTACCCATGCGCCGTCGATGCGACCGGCCTTGAAGTCATCGACCGTGACGGCGTTGTCCTGGGGCTTGACGTGGACGTCGCCGCCACCCTCCTTTGTGGTGGTGTAACCGTTCTGCTTGAGCCAGTACCGCAGCCCAACATCTTGAGTGTTGCCCAGCTGCGGCGTGGCGATGGTCGTGCCCTTCAAGTCCTGGGCCTTGGTGATGGACGGCTTCGTGACGAAGAAGACGCCACCCGAGGCGGCGCCGGCCACGATCTTCACCGCCTTGCCTTTCGACTGGGCCCACGCGTTGATCGACGGATTCGGGCCGATGAATGTGATGTCCAGGTCGTCGGCGAACAGCGCCTCCACCGCCGCCGGTCCGGCGTTGTACTGCTTGGTCTGGAGGGTGACGTTGCCGCCGAGCTTGCTGGAGAAGATGCCCTTCTCGACGCCGACGATCGCGGTGGCGTGGGTGAGGTTGGGGAAGTAGCCAAGCCGTACGGTCACTGGAGCATTCGGGTCCGAGGAGCCCCCGTTGCCACAGGCCGCGAGGCCCGTCAACGCGGCGGTCAGTGCAACCGCGCCCAACACCGCCCTCGCTCGCCCTTGCTTCCAACGGAAAATCATCGGTCCCGCTTTCTCTAGATTTCCTATCGACTTGATAGGAGATTGCCGCACGATGCGCCCGACGTCAATGTCCCGTCCCATCCCGCGAGACCACTCATCAAGATCCCCGTGATCATGACTTCAAAGTGGACATTTCGGCTCGATCATGGACTGCCGGACATGGTCGGCGCGAAGATCGGGACATGATCGGCGCGAAGATCGAGGCAGGGTCGGGGCGCAGTCGGCGCTAGACCCACGCCTCGGGGTTGGCGGCGAGGGTGCGGATCCGCTTGGGGAGCTGCCCGGAGGCGACCTGAGCCACCGAGACGAGCTCGAGGATCTCCCGTTCGTTGGCCCGCAACGCGATCCAAACCTCCTGAAGGGACACCGCCGCACCGTGGTAGCCCAGTGCCTCCGGTCGCTGGCCACGGACATTGGCCAACGGGCCGTCGATGACCCGGATCACCTCGGCGAGCGAGATCTCCGTGGCCGGGCGGGCCAGCCAGTAACCGCCCTCCGGACCCCGCTGGGAGTGGATGACACCCGCCCGGCGCAACTGCAGCAGGATGCTCTCGAGAAACTTCGGCGGGATCTCCTGGGCCGTGGCGAGTCGCTCGGCCGTGACCGGCCGGTCGGCGGTGCCGCCGGCAGCCGCCAGCTCCACGACCGCCCGCAACGCGTAGTCCACCCGAGCATTGAGGCGCATGCTAGCCGCCGACCCGACGTAACAAACCTTCCTGCACGGCGGTGGCGATATTGCGACCGTCCACTGTGAACATACGTCCGGTGGCGAGCCCCCGGGCGCCGGAGGCGGTAGGGCTCGTGCAGTCGTACAGGAACCACTCGTCGGCCCGGAACGGGCGGTGGAACCACACCGCGTGGTCGAGGCTGGCGCCGACCATCCCGCCCGGCCCCCAGACCTCCCCGTGCATGGACAGGACCGCGTCGAGCAGGGTCAGGTCGGAGCAGAAGGTCAGCGCGCAGGCGTGCAGCAGCGGGTCGTCGGGCAGCTTGCCGTTGATCCGCATCCACACCTGTTGTCGGCTCGTGGCGGCCCGCTTGCCGGGCGGCACCCAGCCCGGCTCGGTGACGTAACGGATGTCGATCGGACGCGGAAAGTTCGACCAGTTCTCCAACCGCTCCGGGTACTGCGCGAGGCGCTCGGCCATGGTCGGCGTCGCGTCCGGTGGCGGGACGTCGGGCGGAGCGTCGACCTGGTGGTCGAGGCCGAACTCCTCCCGCTGGAACGAGGCGGACATCGTGAAGATCGCCTTCTCCGACTGATACGCCACACAGCGCCGGACCGAGAATGACCGCCCGTCACGGATGTTCTCGACGCCGTAGACGATTGGCTGCGTGGGGTCGCCGGGGCGGACGAAGTAGGCGTGCAGCGAATGAACCTGGCGGGACGGGTCGACCGTACGACCGGCCGCCACCAATGCCTGCCCGGCGACCTGGCCACCGAAAACTCGTTGCGGTCCGACCGGGGGGCTGACTCCCTCGAAGGTGGCATCGTCGAGCTGGCGGAGATCGAGCAGCTTGACGAGCGCGTCGACGGTTTCTTGCCCCTGGTCGGGTTGGGTCACGACAAGGAACCTAGCTGATGGATCCTCACCGTGTTGGTCGACCCTGGCGTGCCGGCCGGCGTACCGGCGACGACGATGACAAGCTCACCCGGCAGACCCCGACCGAGCCCCAGCATGGCGTGGTCGACCTGGCGGAACATGGCATCCGTGTGTTCGACGTAGTCCACGAGAAACGTCTCCACACCCCAGGAGAGCGTGAGTTGGTTCTGCACCGCGGGATCGGGTGTGAACGCCAGCAGCGGAAGGTCGCAGTGCAACCGGGCCAACCGGCGCACGGTGTCGCCGGTCTGGCTGAACGCGACGAGCGCCCGCGCACCGACCGCGCGGGCGATGTTCGAGGCGGCCTGGGTGATGGCCCCGCCTCGGGTGCGTGGGTCGTGCTGCAGCCGCGGCACACCGATGTCGCCGGCCTCGGTGGTGTGGATGATCCGGGCCATCGTCTCCACCGTGATGATCGGGTATTTCCCGACGCTTGTCTCCCCGGAAAGCATCACCGCGTCGGCGCCGTCGAGCACGGCGTTGGCGACGTCGGATGCCTCAGCCCGGGTGGGGCGGGCATTGTCGATCATCGAATCCAGCATCTGCGTCGCCACGATCACCGGCTTGGCCTGCTCCCGGCAGAACTGCACGGCCCGCTTCTGCACCAGCGGCACCTGCTCGAGCGGCAGTTCAACGCCCAGATCACCGCGCGCGACCATCAGCCCGTCGAACGCGTTGATAATCGCTTCCAGTCGATCGACCGCCTCGGGCTTCTCGATCTTCGCGATCACCGGCACCCGGCGGCCGACCTGATCCATGATCTCGTGCACGAGCTTGACGTCCTCGGGCGAACGCACGAAGGACAGGGCGACCAGGTCCACGCCAAGGTGCAACGCAAATCGAAGGTCCTCGGCGTCCTTTTCGGACAGTGCCGGCACGCTGATCGCGACGTTCGGCAGCGACACGCCCTTGTTGTTGGAGACCGGACCGGGCTCGGTGACGCGACAGGTGATGTCCGTGCCGTCGGTGGCGACCACCTCGACCGCAACCTTGCCATCATCGATGAGTAGGCGGTCGCCGGAGTGGACCTCGCTGGGAAGCTTCTTGTACGTGCACGAGACCCGGTCGTGCGTACCCTCGACCTCGTCGCTCGTGATGACGACGGTCTCGCCCGCGGCCCAGAACACCGGCCCCTCGGCGAATCGACCGAGGCGGATCTTCGGCCCTTGAAGGTCGGCCAGGATCCCGACCGGCCGCTCCATCGCGGCCGCCGCCTCCCGAACCCAGTTGTGCCGCTGCTGGTGCTCGGCGTGGTCACCGTGGCTGAAGTTGAGCCGGGCCACGTCCATGCCCGCGCCGACGAGTTCGCGGATGCGATCCGGGGCATCGACGGCAGGGCCGAGCGTACACACAATTTTCGCGCGACGATTCACGGGCTCAAGCCTAGACTGCCCAGTCGTTCACGCGCGTGGCCCACCCTGGCCATGGAGTCGTACAAACGGTTAAAACTCCAGTGCCCACAAGGGTTTCCGGTGTTGTATCCCTAACGACCACTTAGTACGAAAGGCTGGGGGCATGCGCCATCAGCGGCCGCTCGACGGGGCTGACCGCCGCAGGCAAAGCGCCCGCCTGGCCGAGGTAGCGCGTGGATCGCGGCGGCGGCCGACCGTCCCTCGGCGATGGCCCAGACGATCAGCGAGGCACCCCGATGCATGTCGCCCGCCACGAAGACACCGGGCGTCTCGGTCTGCCAGTCCGGCCCGCACGCGATGATGCTTCCGGTACGGCTGAGCCCGGCCTGGGTCAGCAGCGGACCGTCCTCGGTGCCGTCGAAACCGATCGCCAGCAGGACGAGGTCGGCCGGAAGTTCCCTTTCGGTGCCGGGAACTGCGGCGACCGTCCGGCCTCCGTCCTCTTTGGACACAGTCACGTGACAGACACGGACGGCGCGCACAGCGCCACTGCCGTCGTCGACAAACTCCCGCACCGCGACCGCGAAGACCCGCTCGCCGCCCTCCTCGTGAGCCGGGTACTCGCGCAGGATCCAGGGCCAGGTCGGCCAGGGGTCACGGTCGTCGTCGCGCTCGGACGGCGGTTGCGGGTAGAGATCGAGCTGGATCACACCGGCCGCGCCCTGCCGGTGCGCGACCCCGAGGCAATCCGCCGCAGTATCACCGCCGCCGATGATGACCACGCGCTTGTCCCGGGCGTCGATCGGCGGCGCCTCGAGTTGGCCGGCCACATAGCGGTTCGAGCCGACCAGGTGGTCCATGGCCTGGTGCACTCCGCCAAGCCGCCGGCCCGGCGCGTTCGGGATGTCCCGCCCGGCCAGCGCTCCCGCCGCGAGCAACACCGCGTCGTAGCCGGCCCGTAGCTGGTCCACTGTGACGTCGACCCCGACCGCGCAGCCGGTGACAAAGTGGACCCCTTCGGCCCCGAGTTGAGCCACCCGGCGGTCGATGTGGTGCTTCTCCAGCTTGAAATCGGGGATGCCGTACCGCAGCAGGCCGCCGACCGCGTCGTCGCGCTCGTAGACCACGACGTCGTGGCCGGCCCGGGCCAGCTGCTGGGCCGCGGCCAGTCCGGCCGGGCCGGATCCGACCACCGCCACCCGGTTGCCGGTTTTCTCGGGCGCCGGCCGAGGAGTCAGCCGACCCGAGCGATTGGCGATCTCCACCTCGATCAGTTTGATGGCCACCGGCTTGCTGGCCCCCGATGCCCAAAACGCACGAGCGGTTCGCACGGTGCCGGACACAGCCGCCCGGTGAACTCGGGGAAGTTGTTGGTCGCGTGCAGGGCCTCGCTGGCGAGCTCCCAGCCACCGGTGCGGACCAGGTCGTTCCAATCCGGGATCCGGTTGCCGAGCGGGCAACCGTTGTGACAGAACGGAATGCCGCAGTCCATGCACCGCGTTGCCTGCTCGCGCACGAGCCCGTCCGCCGCGGCTGGGTAGACCTCCCCCCAGTCCAGCAGCCGCACGGGTACCGGCCGACGGGCCGGCAACTCCCGGTCGTAGCGCAGGAATCCGTTGGGATCAGGCATATTACGCCCCGGTCAGAGCGAGTTCGGCCATCACTGATTCGTCCACCTCGCGGCCGGCCGACTGTACCGCCCGGATCACCCGCACGGCCCGCTCGTAGTCTCGGGGGATCACCGCCGTGAACTCGTCGCGGGCCTGAGCCCAGGTGTCGAGCAGGCGTCGGGCCACGGGCGAATTCGTCTCCTCCCAATGGCGGACCACCAGGTTGCGCAGAGTGGACTCATGCTCGTCATCGACCTTGACCAGATCGACGAGCTCCTTATTGACCCGCGCGTGGTCGAGTTGCCACACGTAGGCGAAGCCACCCGACATTCCTGCGGCAAGGTTGCGTCCGGTCGGGCCGAGCACCACAACGACGCCGCCGGTCATGTACTCGCAGCCGTGATCGCCAACGCCCTCGACCACGGCGCTGGCCCCGGAGTTGCGCACCGCGAACCGTTCGCCGACGCGACCGCGCACGAAGAGCTCACCGCTGGTCGCTCCATAAAGGATGGTGTTGCCGGCGATGATCTGGCCCTCGGCCCCGCCATCGACGCCGTGCTCGGACGCGAAGGGCGCGGATTCGTCCGGCCGCACCACGAGCCGACCACCGGAGAGCCCCTTGCCCACGTAGTCGTTGGCGTCGCCGTGCAACCGCAGGCTGACCCCGCGAGGGACAAAGGCGCCGAACGACTGGCCGGCAGTGCCGCGAAGGGTGACCGCGATCGTGTCGTCGGGGAGCCCCGCCGACCCGACGCGTCGCACGACCTCGCCGCCGAGCATGGCGCCGACGCTCCGGTTCTCGTTGCGGATCGCCAGGTCGATCACCACGGGCTCGCCGCGCTCCAGGGCCGCGTCGGCGTACGCGATCAGTGTGTTGTCGAGCGCCCGCTCGAGCTTGTGGTCCTGGAAGCGGACGCGGCTGCGAGGGCCGGTGAGGCCGCGCTCCGGCAGGTAGAGCACGGGCGCGAGGTCCAACCCTCGCGCCTTCCAGTGCTCCACCGCCGGCCGCAGGTTCAGCAGTTCGACCTGGCCGACCGCCTCATCCAGCGTGCGGAAACCCAGTTCGGCCAGGTAGCCGCGTACCTCCTCGGCGAGGAACAGGAAGAAGTTCTCGACGAACTCCGGCTTTCCGGTGAATCGCTTGCGCAGCAACGGGTTCTGGGTGGCCACGCCGACCGGGCAGGTGTCGAGGTGACACACCCGCATCATCACGCAGCCGGAGACGATCAGTGGAGCGGTGGCGAAGCCGAACTCCTCGGCACCGAGCAGGGCGCCGATCACGACATCGCGTCCGGTCTTGAGCTGACCGTCAACCTGAACCGTCACCCGATCGCGGAGTCCCTGCAGCAGCAGCGTCTGCTGGGTCTCGGCCAGGCCGAGCTCCCACGGCGTGCCCGCGTGCTTGAGCGAGTTGAGCGGTGAGGCACCCGTCCCGCCATCGTGGCCGGAGATGAGGATGACGTCGGCCTTGGTCTTCGCGACACCCGCCGCGACGGTACCGACGCCGACCTCGGAGACCAGCTTCACGTGCACCCGGGCCATCGGGTTGACGTTCTTGAGGTCGTAGACCAGCTGGGCCAGGTCCTCAATGGAGTAGATGTCGTGGTGCGGGGGCGGTGAGATGAGTCCGACGCCCGGGGTGGCATGGCGGGTCTTGGCGATCCACGGCCACACCTTGTTGCCGGGCAGCTGGCCACCCTCGCCGGGCTTGGCGCCCTGCGCCATCTTGATCTGTAGGTCGTCGGCGTGCACCAGGTATTCGGTGGTCACTCCGAACCGTCCACTTGCGACCTGCTTGACCGCCGAGCGGCGCTCGGGGTCGTGCAGCCGCTCCGGATCCTCGCCGCCCTCACCCGTGTTGGACCGCGCGCCGAGACGGTTCATCGCGATCGCCAGCGTCTCGTGCGCCTCGGCCGAGATCGACCCGTACGACATCGCGCCAGTCGCGAACCGCTTCACGATCTCCGAGGCGGGTTCGACCTCGTCGATCGGCACCGGGGGACGTAGGCCGTACCGCAGCTCGAACAGGCCGCGCAGCGAGCCGGACTCGGCCGCGAGTTTGTCCACCGTGGACGTGTACTCACGGAAGATGTCGTACTGCCGGGTCCGGGTGCTGTGTTGCAGCAGGAAGACGGTCTCCGGGTTGTAGAGGTGCAGTTCGCCCTCGCGTCGCCACTGGTACTCGCCGCCGACCTCGAGCCGCCGGTGCGCCCGCTCGGCCTCATTGGCCGGGTACGCCGTGGCGTGCCGGGCCGCGATCTCGGCCGCGATCTCATTCAGGCCGACGCCGCCGATGGTGCTGCTCGTACCGGTGAAGTACCGCGCCACCAGTTGCTTGTCGAGCCCCACGGCCTCGAAGACCTGGGCACCGGTGTACGAGGCGACCGTCGAGATACCCATCTTCGACATGATCTTCAGTACGCCCTTGCCGAGCGCCTTGACGTAGTTGCGCACGGCCTTGTCGGGCGCGATGCCGGTGAGCACGCCGGTGGAGATGAGATCCTCGACGCCTTCGAACGCCAGGTACGGGTTGATGGCGGCGGCGCCGAACCCGAGCAGCAGCGCGACGTGGTGCACCTCGCGGCAGTCGCCGGACTCGACCACGAGCGCGACCTGGGTGCGCGTCTGCTCCCGGATCAGGTGCTGGTGCACGACCGCGGTCAGCAACAAGGACGGGATCGGTGCGAGGTCCACTGTGGAGTCACGGTCGGAGAGGACCAGGATCCGCACCCCGTCGGCGATCGCCTCCGAGACGCCGCGACAGATCTCGACCAGGCGGTCGCGCAGACCCTGCCCGCCATCGGCCACCCGGTAGAGGCCACTGACCTTCACCGACCGGAAGCCCGGCAGATCGCCGTCCTCGTCGATGGAGACAATCTTCGCGAGTTCATCGTTGTCGATGACCGGGAACGGCAGCACGACCTGCCGACAGCTCGCCGGTCCGGGGTCGAGCAGGTTCGCTTCCGGGCCGATGGTGGCCGAGACGCTCGTGACCAACTCCTCCCGGATCGCGTCCAGCGGCGGATTGGTCACCTGCGCGAACAGCTGGGTGAAGTAGTCGTAGAGCAGCCGCGACCGCTTGCTCAACACGGCGATCGGGGTGTCCGTACCCATCGAGCCGACCGGCTCCTGACCGGTGCGCGCCATCGGGGCGAGGAGCACCTTCAGCTCCTCCTCGGTGTAGCCGAAGGTCTGTTGTCGGCGCATGACGGAGTCGTGCGTGTAGACCATGTGCTCGCGTTCGGGCAGCGTGTCCAGGTGCATCAACCCGGCGTGGAGCCAGTCGCCGTACGGCGACATGCCGGCGAGCTCCTTCTTGATCTCATCGTCTTCGATGATCCGGCCGGCCTCGGTGTCCACCAGGAACATCCGACCCGGTTGGAGCCTCCCTTTCGCCACGACCCGGGACGGATCGACGTCGAGAACACCGGCCTCACTGCCCAGGACGACCAGGCCGTCGGTGGTGCGCCACCACCGGCCGGGGCGCAGGCCGTTGCGGTCGAGCACCGCGCCGACGACCGTACCGTCGGTGAACGCGATGCTCGCCGGGCCGTCCCAGGGCTCCATCAGGCAGGCGTGGAACCGGTAGAAGTCGCGCCGCTGCGCATCCATGGCGTCGTCGTTCTCCCACGCCTCCGGAATCATCATCAGCACGGCGTGCGCGAGGCTCCGACCGCCGAGGTGCAACAGCTCGAGCACCTCGTCGAAGTTCGCCGAGTCCGAGGCGCCCGGCGTACAGATCGGAAAGATTCGCCGCAGGTCGCGTGGGATCAGGTCACTTTTCAGCAAGGCCTCGCGGGCGGCCATCCAGTTGCGGTTGCCCCGGATAGTGTTGATCTCTCCATTGTGGGCGATGTAGCGGTACGGGATGCGCCAGCGGCCAGGAGGGGAAGGTATTGGTGGAGAAGCGAGAATGCACCAACGCGATGGCGCTGACGACCCGCTCGTCGGAAAGCTCCGGGTAGAACGTCGCCACCTGGTCCGGCGTCAACATTCCTTTGTAGACGATGGTGCGGCCGGACAGCGACGAGAAGTACGACGTCGAGCCCGCGCTCGCGGGTTTCGCGCTCGGCCTGCTTGCGCACGCAGTAGGCCACCCGCTCCAGGGCGAGACCCTCGAGTGGGCCTTCGCCACCGCTGAGCGGATGGGCGACCAGGAACACCTGGCGGATGCGTGGCATGACGGCCAATGCCGATTCACCGAGGCCGACCGGGTCGGTCGGCACATCCCGCCAGCCCAGGATCGTCGCACCCTCAACCAGCGCGTACTTCTCCAGTACCTCAACCGCCTTGGCCGCCTTGGCCTCGTCGTTGGGCAGGAACACGATGCCGGTCGCGTACGCGCCCGTGGGCGGCAGCTCGAAGTCGACGACAGCACGCAGGAACTCGTCCGGAATGCCGATGCTGATCCCCGCGCCATCGCCAGTGTTCGGCTCCGAACCGCGGGCCCCCCGGTGGTCCAACCGGCACAGCGCCGCCATCCCCCGCGCGATCACCTCGTGCGAGCGACGCCCGGCGACGTCGACCACAAAAGCCACCCCGCACGAGTCATGCTCGTAGCGTGGGTCGTAGAGGCCCTGGGGTCCGGGAGCGTTCATCAGCCCTCCTGCGGTCGTCCGGGGAGTCGAGGTGGGACGCCGTCGGCCCAGAAGGTTCCTAGAGTCTAGACGATCAGGGCGCTTTGTCCGATGAGCAAACAACTTTCGTTCTCACTGAGTGGACGTTAAGGTCCGTGCGGTGACTGATCTCACCGGCCTTCTCGCCCGAATCGAGCGCAGCTACGATGCGATTCCCCGCGCTGACGGTGTTCGGGTGGAGTCAGTCGGGCCATTTGAGCTGTTCGTCCGCGAGGGCACGGGTTGGCCCTACTACGCGCGGCCCCGGCTGGGCGAGGTTGAGTTCACGGAAGCCGACGTCGAGGCGGTTCTGGCCCGGCAGCGCGAGCTCGGCGTGCCGCAGGCGATTGAATGGCTCCTCGAAGCGAGTCCAGCCCTGCTACCGGCGGCGCGAGGACTGCTCTCCGTGACGCTCGCGCCGCTGATGGTGCTCGACCCGACGCTCCTGCCGGGCTCCGCCGACGGAGCCTTGCTGCTCGATCCGTCGTCGCCGACGTTCGCCGACGACTGCGCGCTCAGCATCGCGGTGGCGCAGGTGGGATTTGGCAACGCCGGCACCGCAGCTGGTTCGCCTGGGCCGGCCGAACGGGACGCCGCAGTCGCACCGGTCGCGCCAGAGGCGCTGGAGTTCGTCGCCCGCGACCTGCTAACCGGGCACAAGGCGGAGGCGATCGTCCGCGATCGGTTGGCCGGCGTCGTCGCCCGCGGTGCGTTCCAGTCCGCCCTCGGCGCCGCCGAGGTGGTCGGGGTGGCGACGCTGCCCTCGGCTCGGCACCGGGGGCACGGAGCGTCGGTGAGCAGCCTTTTGGCGCGGGAGGCCTTGGCTCGGGGGAACGACGTGGTCTTCCTGTCGGCCGCGAGTGAGGACGTGGCGCGGGTCTATGCCCGGATCGGCTTCCGTCGCATCGGTACCGCCGCCATCGGCGAGGCCTCCGACTGAACGGGCTCACGTCAGGGAACGGGGGCGGTCCACTCATGGGCGACGGCGGCGGCGCGGTCCAGCACCCGGGACGACAGGCGGGTCAGGACGGCGTCGCGGGCGGCGACTGTGAGCCGACCCCGGGCCTGGAAGAGCCGGTCAAGTCGCCGCGACAGCTTGGCGATACGGACGACCCGGGCTCGACGGGCCTCGGTGTACTCGTCCAGCCGCAGGTCGATGTCGGCGCCCGGGACCGCCGATCGCATGAGCGTGCCGAGGGTGGCGGCATCCTCCAACGCCAGGCAGGCGCCCTGCGTCAGCGCCGGTGTCATGACGTGGGCGGCGTCGCCGACGAGCGCGATGCCGCCGCCGCCGACGCGGACGCCGAACTGGGCGGGCACCGGGTGCAGGTCCTCGGCGGGTTGCGGCACCAGGTCGTCCGGCTCGGTCGCCTCGAGCAGCTCGCCGACGGGCGGATGCCAATTGGAGAACCAGCGGCGCAGTAGGGCGAGCTGGGCGGCGGGCGGCTCCGGCCGCGGCGCACCGGGCACGGTCGCGACCCAGTAGATGCCACCGCGGGTCGAACCGGCCGACGTACCGCGCTCGCCGAGACTCGCGTGGCTGAACCGCATCCCGACGCCGAGCATGTCGCCGGCGGTCGCGACGCCTTCGGGTAGCTTCGGCGCCCGGAACCACGGGATGACCGCGCGCCAGGTGGTGTACCCGGTCGCGGCGACCTGAGAATGCGGGGCGAGACGGCGCCGGATCACGCTGCGGGCGCCGTCGGCGGCCACGACGAGGTCGGCCTGGAACGTGTGCTTGGTGGTCGCCACGGCGGGCCAGTCCGCTTCGCCGATCCGTACCGAAGTGATCTCCACTCCGGTACGGATCTCGATCTTGTCGCCGAGCCCAGCCATCAGCGCGTCGTGGAGATCGTCGGCGTGCACGACGTACGGCGGCGGCGCCGGTTGCGGCATGGCCGCGAGCGCGTCACCTTCGGCCGGTTCGGACCCCACGAGCCAGTGCCCGTCCGGGCGCCGGATGCCTCTGGTCGGCATGGCGAACGCGACATCGCCGACGCTGAGCCCGAGGGCCTGCAGGGCCGCACTGCCGTTGGGCCAGATCAGCTGAGCGCCGCCGTTGCCACGCAGCCGGTCTCCCCGCTCGAGCAGGCTGACCTGCCAACCCGCCTTGGCCAGCGCACCGGCCGATGCCAGTCCTGCGACCCCGGCACCGACCACGACCGCCGTGCGCACGTGTTACTTCTTCTCCGCAGGAGGTTTGTCCACTGTGGACTCTACCGGGCGCTTGCGCTTCGGGGTGACTGGCTCGTACCCCTCGATCGGGGTCCCGTCCTCGGTGACGACCGTGACCGTCCCGTCCTCCGCGACGCGCAGGTGTTCCTGCGGACCTTTGACCCGGATGAAGTAGATCAGGGCGCCCAGGAACACGAGAATCGAGACCCAGTTGTTGAGGCGCATCCCGAGAATGTGTTCCGCCTCGTCGATGCGCAGTGCCTCGATCCAGAACCGGCCCACGGTGTAGGCCATCACGTAGAGCGCGAACGCCCGCCCCTTGCCGAGCTTCCACTTCCGGTCGACGAAGTACACCAGCGCGGCGACGCCGAGGTTCCACACGAGCTCGTAGAGGAACGTGGGATGAAACGGCCCGCCCTCCAGCGCGACAGGCTCGCCGTTGACCCGGACGGCCTCGCCGGCCGACAGGTCGTACTCGTAGACGTTCAGACCCCAGGGCAGGTTGGTGTGAGAGCCGTACAGCTCGTTGTTGAACCAGTTCCCGAGCCGGCCGATCGCCTGGGCCGCCGGGATTCCGACCGCCGCCGCGTCGGCGAACATCGTCAGCGGCACCCCGAGCCGGCGGCATCCGATCCAGGCGCCCAGCGCGCCGAGCGCGATCGCGCCCCAGATGCCCAGGCCGCCTTCCCAGATCTTGAACGCGTCCAGTGGGTGTCCGCCGGCGCCGAAGTACTTGTCCGGTGAACTGATCACGTGGTACAGCCGGCCACCCACGAGACCGAACGGCACCGCCCAGATCGCGACATCGAGTACCAGCCACTTCGGGGCGCCGCGCTGACGCAGCCGCCACTCGGTGATCCAGCACGCGACCACGATGCCGACAAGGATGAACAGCGCGTACGCACGAAGCGGGAACGGTCCGATCATCCAGAGACCTGTGGTCGGGCTGGGGATCGTGGCCAGATAGCGGACGGGTTCGGTCACGGCCCACAACCTACAGGCGCAGCCTCCCGAGAACGAGGCCCGGTCGGTCACCTGGGGAGTTCTCGCTGGCCCCGAAAGCGCCAACTACTAGGCGCGGGCTTGAGCCCCATCTACGCTGTGTCGCTATGAGCTTGCTCACTTCGGCGGTCGCGGCGGTCATCGTGGACCCCGCTGGCCGTGTCCTGCTGTGCCAGCAGAGCCAGGGTCACCGGCTCTGGGGACTTCCCGGCGGGAAGATCCGTAACGGCGAGAGCCCCGTGCACGCCGTCATTCGCGATGTCCGCGAAGAGACCGGAACCGAGATCGACGTTCTCGACCTCGTCGGCATCTACCACCTCACGAACAACGGCGCCGGCGGCCCAGAATTGCCCGACGTGCTCGTGCACGCTTTCCGGGGCCAGGTTGCCAGCGGCGACGTGGCGGTCAACTCCCCAGGGCGCATCTGCCGGCTCGGCTGGCACGACAGCGCCGCCCTGCCCGCGCCGATGACGGCCACCGCCCGCGCGGCGATCGCCGACGCGCTCGACGGCCGGTCCGGCGTCCTGCGCGACGTCCACCGCGATATCGAGCCCGAGGTCCTGGACGCTGACGACGCGCCCGCGGCGCAGTTCGCCACCGCCGCGAGCTGACGGTCCCGCGGCACGCCCGGCATCTGGTCACGCCCGGTCGACCGCCCGGCTATCGTGGGCTTTGATGCGCTCCGACATTCCGTCGCCGATTCGCGACGTACGGCCCAACCCCGCCCAGCGCGTCCGAAACGTGCTCACCTGGCTCAGCATTCTGGCCGCGATCGCCGCCGTGACCTACCAGCTCTGGCCCCGCGCGGGCGGCGATCCGCCGGAAACGCCACCCGAAGAGGTGCTTGCGACGGGGCCCGTGGTGAGCCCGTCGCCGCCAGCGCCCAGCCTCGTGAACCCGGCGGTCGCGCCGACGGTTGAGCCGAACAGCGGCCTTCGCCACCCGGGTGTGCTCGTCACCGTCGAGCAGCTCGAAGCCGTACGGCATCATGTCCGGGCTGGTGAGCAACCGTGGGCGAGCGCGTACTCGAAAATGTCGCGCAGCGCGTTCGCCAGCATGTCGTGGCAGCCGAAGGCTCGCGACGCGGTGGAGTGCGGCTATTTCTCCGATCCTGACAACGGCTGCACCGATGAGTGGAACGACGCCAACGCCGCGTACACGCAAGCCCTGCTTTGGTACTTCACCGGCACGCGGGCGCACGCCGACAAGGCGATCCAGATCATCGATGCCTGGTCCGCGACGATGGATTCGCATACGGGCGACAACGCCCAAATCCAGGCCGGCTGGTCCGGTGTGCCGATGGTCCGGGCCGCCGAACTCATCCGGTACACGTATGACGGCTGGTCGGCCGAGGCGATCGCACGAGCCGAGGCGATGTTCCACGACGTCTACCTCCCGGTCGTCCGCAACGGCGGCGGCCCGAAGACCAACGGGAACTGGGATCTGATCATGCTGGACGCGGCGATGGGCATCGCCGTATTCCTCAACGACCGGCCGCTCTTCGACAGCGTGATCGAGCGCTGGCGGGCCCGCCTGCCGGCCTATATCTATCTCTCCAGCGATGGCCCCTCCCCGGTGCGACTACCGGGCGGCGCAACGGATTTGGTCGGGTTCTGGTACGGCTTGAGCTCGGGTTCACCAATGGCGTGACCCAGGAGACGTGTCGCGACCTGGGCCACGCCGGATGGGGGCTGGAGGCCTTGTCGCAGATCGCTGAAACCGCCTGGATCCAGGGCGTCGACCTCTACGCCGAGGCGAAGCCGCGCCTCGTCGCCGCGCTCGAGCTTCACGCAGGGTTTGCGCTGGGCGATCCGGTACCGGGGTCGCTGTGTGGCGGCACGCTCACCGCCGAACTGGACCCCGTTCCCGAATTGGCCTACAACCACTACCACAACCGGCTCGGCGTGCCGATGCCCCGCACGGCGCAGTTTCTGGCCGCGAATCGACCCCAGCCCGCACGGTTCTTCTTCGCCTGGGAGACGGTGACGACCACGGCCGACGGTGCCCGATAAACCGCTACCGGGTCGCGTCGCCGCTGACCCGCCTCAGCAGATTGCCGGTGGCGTGTTGGATGCGGGTGTCGAGGCGGCCCCGCGGCCGAGCGCTGCTGGCCAGTCGCGGGAGCCGGCGACGAAGATGATCGTGCCGTTCTCCGCCTGCCACACGCTGGTATTCCGCATCCGGTTGGCCTCCTCGTCCGAGAGTGCGCCGTAGGCATTCCGGCTCCGGTCGGGCGGGCACTTGTAGCAGGACATGAGCCGATCGGCGCGCCGTCCGCCGCTCGTGCCCGAATCGACCGCCCGTTTCACGGCGCCTCGCATCGACGCCGACCAGTGCTCGTCATGGCTGAAGAACACCAGCCCCCCGGGTGGAGTCCTGGGTCGACCCGGCCCTCGTGGAGGTCGAGACTGTCCACATAGGTCAGATCGGTCCCTTCCCGCTCGGCCCAGCGGATGAAGTTCCGGTCGGAGTCGAACCGGTTCGGGAGTCCACTATGGGCGTACGTTCGGTCGAACGAGACCTAAACCGCCCGTAGGCCGTGCAAGGCGTAGCCGGTGCCGGGCTACAAAGCCGTGGTACACGCTACGGCCGTGGCGTTTGTCGTGCGGCCATAGGTTGTACGCCTGGTAGGTCGTCGAGGGTGCGCTCTCAATGATCTTGCGAGCGCCCTTTCCCGCGGAATAGCCGAGCCGAAGGATCCCGATCCGACAACTCCTCTGCCGAGGCCACCGTCACGTGAAAGTCGATCGATTCCAACGCGGAGCGTAACGCGAATACGACGCGCGGTGATCGAGCGCTGGTCGAGCGGGACCCGAGATAGGAGGCTACGCGAACTCCGGACGGAGCCTGCTAGGTCGCCGTACCGAACCATACGGCCGAACGGCACGGCCGGCCGCAACGGGCTTGCCGTACACTTCCCGAGTTCCCGTCCGCACCGGGGCCGTTTCCGGCGAACCGACGCAGCTCCACGCAGGAGCGGTTGATGTACGTACGTCACGAGCATCGGCATCCGAGAAGAGGAGTCGCGTAGCGTGTCCGACTCAGACTGCCCTCGCCGGGGCTCAGTGATCGCCGTGGAAAATCGGGCGGCCGGGAGTGATCTTTGGGCGGCCCGGTCCGCCTCGGACGCGACGTGGTCCCGGCATCGTCGGATTCCCTCCGCAACCAGTGTGGCCGTCGGCGAAACGCTCGACTTCCACGTCAGCCTCACGCGCCCGCGGCCCTACACGATCACCCTTTACCGGGTTGGGTATTACGGCGGAGCAGGCGCCCCGGATCCATGTGACCAGTCCAGTGTTGCCGGCGAGACCCAGCGCCAGCCTCCGCCGACCGAAGACAGGACGGGTCGAGTGCGGCTGGCCGGTGCGTGGACGCTCGCGATCCCCCGTGACTGGATCTCGGGCTGTATTGGCCGAATTCTCCGCCTCCTCGCTCGACAAGGAGGAGGTCGCCGACCCCGGCGAGGTGTGGACGAGCTACGCACCGTTCGTTGTGCGTGACGGTCGCCCGGCAGCATTGTGCGCCGTACTGCCTTTCACCTCGTACGAGGCCGAGAACCCCATGGCCGGGAAACCGAGACTCTCGTGGGGCGAAGCCGTCATAGCTAGCTTTAACCGCCCGTATGACGGCGACGGCCTGGCGGAACAGATCGAGGCCGATCGATTACAGTGGCGTGGCTCGAAGAACAGGGCCACGACGTCACCTACGTTACCGACGTCGACCTGCACTCCGGCCGGGTAGAGCTTTCGGGTTCGCCGGGCGGATCTTTACGGGCCACGCCGAGTACTGGTCAGTCCGAGATGCGGGAAGCGTTGGACGACGCACTCGCCCGGGAACGAGCGCCGCCTTCCTTTCGGCCAAGAACATGTACTGGCATATCCGGCTCGAACCATCTTCGGCGGGGCAATCGGACCGGACCGTGGTCTGCTACAAGAGCGCGCCCGACCCGGAAACCCGGCGGGCCTGGCGACCCTGAAATGGCGCGTTCGTGAACCGGGCCCGGGGCGGGCCGAGCAGGTGATCACTCGGCATCCAGTACGGCGCGGAAGTGACCAGAGCCGGCCCGCTGGTCGTCAGCAATGCCGACCACTGGTTCTGGGCGCGAACCGGCGCGCTCAGCTCGACGAGATCACTGGCCTTGTCGCCGAGTGCGTCGACGCGCAGGACCCCCAGGTACCCGATGCCGCGCCGAGATGGCAGACACTACTAGCCGAGTCGCCGTTCGACGGATACAGCACCGGCAGAATCCCAGCTCGGCAGCACACGAGCATTTGCGAAGGGCCGGACGGTACGCTCGTTTTCGTCGCCGGCACCCGGCGGTGGGCCTGGGGACTGTCCGATCCGCCGGAACGCGACGACCGCATCCGAACCGCGACCGGCAACCTGATCGCCCGGATGTTGGCGGCCCGAAGTCCATGGATACCTCCGATCGCGTCGGTGTCCGAGACGAGAACCGGCGGCCGGGCGCGCGGCTATGGGAGGTCGGTGCCCAGGGCGCTCGGGTGACCGACGACAAACGACCGCAGATCCAGGGTTTCGCCTCAGCCACGAGCGTCGCCGCCGGCTCAGGCATCGACTTTCACGTGAGCTCGACCGAGTCCGGCAACTTCACTGTCTCGATCCACCGGATGGGCCACTACGACGGCGTCCGGGCGCGACAGATGGCTGAGAGTGACCCGATTCCTTCGTGAACAGATCGATTACACGGTCGATGGGGCGACCGCCGCGCCGCCTGCCCGTGGATGCCGTCGTGGCGCCTCGATGTACCCGAGCATTGGACGAGCGGGCTGTACATCGCCGCGTTCACCACCGATACCGGATATCGCTCCCTCACGCCGTTCGTCGTGAGGGACGCCGCTTCAGACGCCAAGATCTGCGTCGTGCTGCCCTTCCTGACCTATCAGGCCCACAATCGGTGGCCACTGAATACCGTCCACGGATCCAGCCTTGTCTTTGGCTATGAGGGCGATTCCGGTCGGGGCACTACCTATAAGTTCCGTGCGACTGAGGTCACGTTCAACCGCCCGTACGACCGTTCCGGCCTGCCGGAACTCACGCGACGCGACATCGACGTGATCTCGTGGCTTGAATACTGCGGCTACGAACTCACCTATGTCAGCGACGTCGACCTCCACGAGGGAGCCGTCGATCCGGGACACTTGAGGGGTCTCGTCTTTGTCGGCCAGCACGAGTACTGGACCAGGTCCTTGCGCGAGTCGGTACAAGCGGCGAGCAAGGCCGGCACCAGCCTGGCCTTCCTTGGCGCGGGCACGTGCCATTGGGTGGTCCGGCTCGAGGGCCCCGGCGACCGCTGGCTGGCGTCCTACAAGAACGACCCTGACCCGCATGCCCCGTCGGGTCAGGCGACGACGAGATGGCGGACCGGACGCCCAGGTCCTGGTGCACCCGAGCAGGCCATGGTCGGCACGCAACTGATAGGCAAGACGGCCCAGGCGGCATCCCTCGTCGTCAGCAACAGCGAACACTGGGTCTGGGCCGACACCGGCGTCACCGACGGTGCCACGATCGACGGGATCGTGCTAGGCCAGGTTGACGAGGTGGACCTGCTCGTCGGATCGCCGCCGACGTCTCGCTCGACCGTATTGGCGGCGTCGCCGTTCATCCTCGCCGGCCGGGAGACCCTGCAGAACCAATTCACCAACATCAGTGAACTGGCCAACGGCGCCTTCATCTTCTCGGCCGGCACCGAGTCCTGGTCGCTGGGTCTGGTCAGGCAGAACCTGTTGATCCTCGGCTACAGCTCGCGACTCACAACATCCTCGACCGGATGGCCGGAGAGCGACCGGAGCGGCCAGGTGCCGACCCGTCCTGAGCCGAGGACGACCGAGCGCGCGCTCGATCCGGCCAGCCGCGGCATCAATGCGATCACATTGGAGAATCGCAAGAAGGGCAGCCGTGGTTGGAGCATCGGGGTTGGCGGAGACGAAGGCCAACGACGACGTCGACCGCCAGATCACGGGTTATGCCTCCGCAACGAGCGTGGCGCTCGGAAAGAAGATCAACTTTCACGTCAGCATGAATCCCGCCGGACCCTACACGGTCGCGATCTACCGGATGGGCTGGTACGGCGGCGCCGGTGCCCGGCATCTGACGACGAGTCCGACCCTGAACGGCACGCCCCAGCCCGACCCGAACACCGATCCGCATAACCCGCGCCATCACCTGTGACTGGCCGGTCTCGTGGACACTCGACGTGCCGACCGCCTGGACCTCCGGCTTCTACTACGCCGTGTTCACGTCCGACCACGGATACCGCAGCGTGACGCCGTTCGTGGTCCGTGACCCGAGCCAGCGTGACAACCTCTGTGTGATCCTGGGCGTCACGACCTACCAGGCGTACAACCAGTGGCCAATGGACGGCGTGACCGGTCGGAACCTCTACAACGGCTACGTGCCAGGCGGTGCCATAGACCCCGACCAACGCTCCTACACAGTCTCCTTCGATCGCCCCTACGCTCGCGGCGGTCAGCCAAGCCGGGCTGAGTTCGACCTCGCCTTCATCCGCTGGGCCGAGCGGGAGAACTTCAGCCTCACCTACGCGAGCAGCATCGACCTGCACGAGGGGCGCATCGAACCAACCAGATATGCCGGGCTCATCTTTCCGAGCCACGACGAGTACTGGTCGCCACCCATGCGCGAGCACGCCAGCGCGGCCCTCGATCGCGGAACGAGCCTGGCGTTCTTCGAGGGCAATAACATCTACTGGCACGTCCGGATTGGCGACGCGGCGGATGGACGGCCGCACCGCACGATCACGTGTTACAAGAGCCAGGATGACCCGCAGCCGGGCCCCGTCGGCTGGACGATCCGTTGGCGCAGCGACGACGTCGGCCCAGGCTTGCCCGAGCAACTGGTCATCGGCATCCAGTACAACGGCGTAGTCAAGCGGCCGGCACCATTGATCGTCCAAGAGCCCGAGCATTGGGTGTGGGCCGGGCAAACGTGGAGAAAGGCGAGGCCATCGATGGCGTCATCGGCGGAGAGGCCGACGGCTACGACCAGACGGTCGGCGGCCCGGCCGGCGTCGTGCTGCTCTCCCACTCCCCGTACGAGTTGAGCGGCGGCGGCTGGGAGATCCAGAACACCAGCGTCTACGAGACCGACGCCGGCGCCATCGTGTTCGCCTCCGGATCCAACGACTGGCCGGCAGCGCTCGGCATGGACGGGCGGACTGACCGACGCATCCAACGAGCCTCGGCCAACGTTCTCGACCGGATCCAGGCCGCCCGGCCGATGCCGGTCAGCCAACCGGCACCGGCGGGACCTCTGCCGCGCCGCATCGCGCGGCGGATGTTGCGCCGCGCCGCGGAGAACGTCCTGCGCCGGGCCGCGGACCGGGTCCGGCGCGCCCCAGCGGATAGCCTCCTGCGTCGCACCGCTGATCGGGTTTTGGGGAGTTCCGTGGGGAAGATCCTGCGCCGTGCCTCGAGCAGGCTCGGCCCGGGATGGCCGGGCTAGGATTCCGCCCGTGTCCATTGACCCGCTGACGTTGCCGCGCCTGTCCATCAACATGGAGCATGGCGACACGCCTGACTTCTGGTGCCAGGTTCGGACGCTCGAGGAATTCGAGCAGTACACGACGCCGAGCCTGAATTTCCCGGGCTACGGAGAGTTGGAAGTCAACACCAGCGTGCTCACGATCCCGGACGACATCGAGCGCGACTGGTGGGGCCTTCCGGCGTCGAAATGGATGCGCTACGAGGTCCGTAAGGCGAGCAAGCTCGGGTACGAGTTCGCGGCCTTCGACTTCAACGACCACCTTGACGGCATCTACGCGATCAACGTCTCCATGCCCGAGCGCCAGGGCAGGGAGATGTCCGCGGGTTACCGGACCAGGCCCGAGCCGGAAACCACGGACATCCTCCCCTGCAAGCGGCACCGCTACGACTGGCTCGGCGTGTTTCAAAACGGAACGCTCTACGCCTACATACAGGCCATGCAGACAGGCGAGTTGATGACGCTCTCGAAGATTCTCGGCCACGGAGATCGACTAGATGACGGCATTATGAATCTGCTTGTGTACGAGGCCGTGAAGCGCAATCACTCGTTCTGCGGCACTCGCTACGTGATGTACCACCTGCAGGACAGTGGCACCGAAGGACTGCGGTTCTTCAAACGGAAGATGGGCTTCGTCGGCCACCTCGTGCGATTCGAGCTCCGATCCGCGAGCGGATGAGTAGCGGTTCCGACGCAGGACACGCTCCCGGCCAACAGTCCTGTTTTGCCGTACACTTCGCCGCGTCCCGGCGCTCGACGGACGGAGGCGACAGCCATGCCGGACATACCGGATGACGAGAGCGCGGAGCCGCGGTACGTCCGCGGCCGCATCGTCATGCTGGTCGACAACGGAGTGCGCGGCGACTCGCGGGTTCAAAAGGAGGCGACCGCCGCCGCGGCCGGCGGTTGGGAGGTCATCCTGCTCGGCCGGACCACGGAATCCAAAGAGGAGCGCTGGCAGATCGGGCGGGCCCAGGTCCGGCTCATCCCGATGCCGGAGGTGCTCAACCGCAAGCGGCACGACTTTCGGCGGCCCTTCCTGCGGCGACCGTTGGCCTATCCGCCCAACGGCATCGCGCAATACCACGTGCAGCGTGCAGCCGCCTGGCGGGCGGACCTCACCGCGCGCTTCGCCGAGCTCGACGTGCTGCGGTGCGAGGACCCGAAACGGGCGCGGCGGCTGGCCCGGCGCCGATTCGCGATGAACGTGGAGCTTCTCGCGGCCAAGGTTCGCTCCCGATGGGTGACCTTCCGTCGTGGTCAGCTCGTCAAGACGCAGAAGCGTCGCGAGCACATGAACGGGGCGTGGGACCGGCTCGTGATGAGGTTCTGGCGCGCCACCATGGGAGACCGGGCATGGCGGCGCCTGGAGCCGCGGCTGTGGGAGTTCGAGCTGGCGTTCGGGAAGGTCATCGATCGCCTTCGGCCTGACCTGATCCACGCCAACGACTTCTACATGCTACCCGTCGGCGCCCGGGCCGTCCTCCGAGCCCGCGCCGCCGATCGTAAGGTCGCGCTCGTCTGGGACGCACACGAGCTGGTCTCGGGCCTCAAGTCCCGCTCGAAGAACGTCCGGTGGCTTCCTGCCCACGTCGCGCACGAGCGCGAGTACGCGCGGTACGCCGACGCCACCGTCACCGTCTCCGACGAACTCGCCGAGGAGTTGCAGAGCGCGCACGGGCTTCCGCGGCGCCCGACGGTGGTGCTGAACACCCCCGACGTGAACCGCGGTAAGCCGGGTGCCGCGCCCAGCCTTCGGGAGAGCTGCGGCGTTGGCCCGGACGTCCCACTGCTTGTCTACAGCGGCGCCGCAGCGCCGCAGCGCGGCCTCGACACCATGATCGACGCGCTGCCGCAGATGCCAGAGGTCCACGTCGCCCTGGTCGTCGCGATGCCGCCGTCGAAGTACATCCAGGGACTGGTCACGAAGGCGGAGTCACTCGGTGCAGGCCCGCGGCTACACCTGGCCCCGTACGTCCCGTTCGATCAGGTCGTCGAGTACCTCAGCGGCGCCGACGCCGGCGTCATCCCGATCCACAAGTGGCCCAACCACGAGATCGCGCTCATCACGAAGTTCTTCGAGTACGCCCACGCCCGGCTGCCCATGATCATCAGCGATGTCCGGGCCATGGCCAACGCCACCCGGGAGCTCAGTCAGGGTGAGGTATTCCGAGCCGAGGACGTCGAGGACTATGTGCGCGCGGTAAAGCTCGTGCTTGCCGACCCGGCCCGGTACCGCGCGGTATACGACCGCCCCGGACTCCTGGACTCATGGACCTGGCCGGCCCAGGCCGCCGTACTCGACGAGGTCTACACCCGGATCGCGCCGAAGGGCATCCGCCGGGCCGCCGCGGGCTCCATCCCGGATGTGAGCGTGATCGTCCCGGTTCACAACGCCATGCCGCACCTCGCGCGCAGCGTGCGGCGGCTACTCGACCAGACGCTTGGCCTGGATCGGTTCGAGGTCATCGCGGTCGACGACGGCTCCACCGACGAAAGCGGCACCCGCCTCGATACCTACGCGCGCCGGCATCCGGAGATGTTCCGTGTGGTCCACCGCGCCGCCAGCTCGGCCGGTCCGGCGGCGGCGTACAACATCGCTCTCGACATGGCGCGGGGACGATATGTGACCTTCGTCGGGGCCGGAGACCTCCTCGGCCCGGAGGCGCTGGAACGTATGGTCAGCGCGGCCGATGAGTACCACTCGGACGTACTGGCGATGCGCATGGTGGGTCTCAACGGCCGAGTGGTGCCGACCGAGCGGTTCGCCGACAACCGTCCCGAGGTGGCGCCGTTCGCGACCGAGCTCGCGGCATCACTGTCGAACACCAAGCTGTTCCGGCGCAGGTTGATCGAGGAGCACGGCCTGCGCTACTCGGAGGAGCTCAACGTCGGCAGTGACCAGCCGTTCACGCTTGCGGCTCTCCAACACGCCGAACGCGTGTCCGTCCTCGCCGACTACGACTACTACTTCGCCGTCGCCCGGCGCGGCATGGGCGCCGCGAGCCGGACCACACCGGACGAGCGCCTCGGTGCCGCGGAGCAGGTCATGCGAATCGTGGCTAGTCAGCTGCCGGCCGGACCCGACCGCGACGCCGTCCTGCGCCGTCCCTTCACTGTCGAGCTGGCCCAGCTCATGGGTGACGAGCTGCTCGCGCTGCCCCGGGAGGCCCAGAAGACGCTTTGCGCGGGAATTGGCCGGTTGGCCGATCTTTACCTCACCGACGCGCTTGCGTCCCGACTTCCCGCCCGGGACCGCGTCCGTACTCGGCTCGCCGAGCGCGGACGGCTGGACGATCTCCTCGCCGTCATCAACCAAGACTCGGGTTACCCGCCGGCGCCGATCGTCGCCGTCGGCTCCGACTTCTACCTCGGCTACGGCTGTTTCGGCTCACGCGCGACCGGGCTAGCCGACGACACCTTCCTCGTTACGCACGACCTTGCCGAACTCGTGGCGGCGCGGATCGAGGTGACGGCATTGCGTTGGGAGCGCGACGAAACCGGTCAGCCCGTACTCGTGGCACTCGCCGACAGTCCGGTCGATCTCAGCGACCTCGGCCCAGCGCCGATCGAAGTCACGATCGGCGACGAGCCGATGGACGCCCGTATGCAGCCACCGACACCGGGCCGGGCCGGCACGCGCTTGCGGATCACCATGCCGCTCGATCGACTGCTCCGCGGGACGACCCATCGCGGCGAGCATCGCAATGCCATGATCAGGCTCAGCCTCGCCGACTCATCGGGCCAGGCGTCGGTGCACGTGGCGCAGGAGGTATCGGTCGTACGGCGGTTCGTCCGGAGCGATAACGGACCGCTGCGCTTGAGCGCCGCTCGGAGCAAGGACGGGACGATGATCATCAACTACGCACCGATCACCGTTACTCGCGTGGCTGCCAAGATCGTGCGGATGTTGGCCGGCGGGACCGGCGGGTCGTGACCCCACTGCTAGGGTTCGCTGGTCCAACCGGGCTCAGCCGGGAGAAGTGATGCGCATCCTCGTTACGGCCTGCCCGATGTACGGGCACGTGAATCCGATGATTTCCCTCGCCTTGGCGGCCCAACGGGCCGGGCACGACGTTGTCGTGGCGAGCGGGCCGGAGATGGTGGGCCACATCGAGCGCAACGGGTTGGCCGCTTGGCCAATCGGGCCGACTCACGAGGACGCGGGTGGCGTCACCCACCGCATGGTGGTAGCGCTCGGCCACGACATCGACTGGCTGGCGTATTTCGAAAGCTCCGCCGACCGGCGGGCCGCCGACCTCATGCTCCGGGTGCAGCAGTGGCGGCCGGACCTGGTGGTGAGTGAATACACCGAGGTCGGTGGACCGATCGTCGCGGCGACGATCGGCGCCCGGCTCGTTGTGCACTGTCTCATGAAGATGCCCCCTCAGGAGATAGTCGACGTGTATGCCGACCTGGTCGGCCGGCTGGCGGACAAGTGGGGCATTGCCCGAGATGCCGACGTGTTCGTCAACTCCACAAACCTGGAGCCCTGCCCACCGGCGGTGCGCAGCGGCCGGAACTGGCCACGCGCTATCCCCATCCGGCCGGAGCAGCCGCGCCCGATCAGCGGCGATGACCTGCCCGAGTGGTTCCCGGTACTACCGCACGCGGACAGCGTGCTGCTCACGCTCGGCACGGTCTACCACGGCAACCAGGCTGTCCTGCAGACAGCCCTGCACGACCTGCGCGACCTGCCGGTCAACGTACTGGTCGCGGCCGGCCCGGGCGCCGACCCGGACCGGTTCGGGCCGCAGCCTGAGAATGTGCGGATCGAGCCGCTTCTGCCCTACCCGGCCGTGATGCCACGATGCCGACTCATCGCGTCGCAGGGCGGCACCGGCGTGACGCTCCTCGGCCTAGCGCTCGGTTTGCCGCAACTTGTCCTTCCACAGGGAGCCGACCAGCTCGATTACGGCCAGGGCATACAGGACGCCGGTGCCGGGCTGGTGCTGACGCCCGAGCACATCGTTCCCGGCGGAGTCGCGGCGGCCGCGGCCCGACTGCTCGACGAGCCGTCCTTCACAGCGGCCGCGCGAGTGATCCGGGCCGAGATCGAGGCCATGCCCGACCCCGATGAGGTGATGGCCATCCTGACCGACGCGCCAATCGTCCACAGTGGTCACAGACTCGAAGAACGGGTTACGGCGGGCTGAACGGTCGGTCTTGAGCCGCCCTTGACGTTGGCTACACTCCCTTTCGCCACGTCACGAGCGCAGGAGGAAGTCTTGAAGGCCCTGGTGCTGGGCTCGGGTGGTTTTATCGGCAGCCACGTGGCTCGCGTTCTGGCGAATGCCGGCTACATCGTCGGCAAGGCAGATATCCGGACGTGCGATGACGCTGGCGTCCTCCGGCTCGACCCGGAGCGCCCCGACTTCACCGACCTCTTCCGGCGAGCACAGCCGGACGTCTGCATCAATTGCACCGGCGCGGCGAGTGTGCCGGCATCCTTTGCGGATCCCGCACGCGATTTCTTGCTGAATACGGTCCGTGTGGCGCAGATGCTAGAGGCGCTGCGGCAGGTGGCGCCCGGTACCAGGTTCATCCACCTGTCCAGCGCGGCGGTGTATGGTAATCCGGAGCAACTGCCCATCCCAGAGAATGCTGTCTTGCGACCCTTGTCGCCTTACGGTTGGCACAAACTTCAGGCCGAGGACGTCTGTCGCGAGTATGCCGAGATACATGGTCTGCCGACGCTGTCGGTACGAATCTTTTCGGCCTTCGGGCCCGGGCTTCGGAAGCAACTGTTCTGGGACGCGTACCAAAAGGCGAGGGGGGCCACATCCATCCGGATGTTCGGCACAGGAACGGAGACGCGCGATTTCGTCTTCGTGGAGGATGTGGCCGCGGCTTTGGACACGCTGATACGAAACGCCACGTTCGACGGACGCGCGGTGAACGTCGCGCGCGGCGAGGCCGTCAGCGTCGGCCGGGCCATCGCCACACTGCTGGACGCATTGGAGTGGCGGTTAGAGGTGGTTTTCAATGGCGAGGCGAGAGTGGGGGACCCCACCCACTGGCAAGCGGATGTGACCTGTTTGCAGCGCCTTGGTTTCACCCCGGCGTACACCATAGAGGCAGGGCTCGAGCGGGTCGCCGCGTGGATGCAAGAAGAGACCAAGGCATGACAGATCCCGCCCGTTTTAGCGTCGGTATTCCATTTCTTTACCCCGAGTACTGGACCGGTGGGGTCTACTACATCAAGAACCTGGTCAGCAGCCTGCTGCTCCTACCCGAACCCGAGCAGCCCATGATTTGGATGCTGTGCGACACGGAAGAACTCTTCACCTTCGTCCGTGACGAGACAGCCTATCCGCACCTCGACTGGATCCCCGCCGCGAAGATCGGCGATAATGACCAGTCGTTGCACCTGGACGCGATCTTCCCTTTCCCGATTTCTACGACCATCCCGCAGACCGCTTGCTGGATCCCGGACTTCCAGGAAAAGCATCTGCCCGAATTCTTCACAGCGGAAGAAATACAATTCCGCGAGCAGCAGCACCGGCACTACTTTGAAAACTTCAGCCACATGGTGTTCAGCAGCCGGGCCGCGCTCGCGGATTTCGACCGCTGGTATCCGGAGGCCCGGACAAACCGGCACGTGCTTCATTTTGCGGTCTTCGAACGTACCCCGGAGCCGGCCGAACACGAGGCCGTCCTGCAGAAATACGGCCTTCCGGCACGCTTTTTCTACTGCCCCAACCAATTCTGGATTCACAAGAATCACACGACTGTCATCAAGGCCGTGGAACACCTGATGACCGAGGGCGTTGAGACCACCGTCGTCTTCTCCGGCCGGGAGTACGACTACCGCGCGCCCGGACTGGACCGCCAAACTCAAGGCCGATGTCGCCGCCACCGGCCTCGATCGGCAGATCCGCTTTTTGGGCTTCCTTCCCCGGGAAGACCAGCGGGTCATTCTCCGGCAGGCCTCCTGCATCGTGCAGCCCTCTCTGTTTGAAGGCTGGTCCACCGTGATCGAGGACGCCAAGCACATCTCCCAGTACGTGCTGGCGTCGCGCATCCCACCCAACCTGGAACAGGCCGACGCCAACATGGAGTTCTTCGAGCCCCAGAATTTCATAGAATTGGCGGACCTGATGCGCAAATATGTGGACCACGACCCGCCACGCATTGACATTGATTATCGACCGCGCCAGCACGCCTTTGCCCGTGCGTTCCTGGAAATTCTGCGGAGCGTGTCCGGCGAGAAAGGTGCTTCGCAGTAGCCGCCGCCACCGTTGCCGGCCGCGGAGTCGGTCAGGTGCGTGAGCCAACTTCCTCCATATCGATCATCCTGACGCCTGACGGGACACTGAGCGCGTCGAGCAGAGCGGTCGTTGCGGGATCCGACGGCATACCCGGCCCTCGACTCGGCGCAGGTAGTCCGCAATGAAGGCGTGGAGCGGACCTGGCGCAATCGTGTCCGGCGACGGTCCGGCGAGGCTGGCATCGAGGCGGAAGCACACCAGCATGGTCTGGTTTAGGCGGCGCGCGCCGTCCGACGAGGGCTGGAAATACGGCACGTCCACGGCGCGACCGCCGTGACGGGCGTGGAAACGAACCCGCTTGATGGGGTCCCCGTGCGCGGCGGTCACGGGGTGGACGCCCGGCATCTCTACTTCGGCAAGGACCATGCAGGGTCGGTAGGTCGTCGACCAGTAGTCCAAAGCCTGGCCGTAGACCCGAGAGCCGAGGCCACGAGCGCGGGTGTCCGGTGCCACCGCGAGGTAGGTCGCAAAGAAAAACGCCGAAGGGCTCGAGCCAGTCCCCGCTGGTCATCGCGAGCGGCTCGCCGTCGTAAAGAAGAACGTGTGCGACGTCTTCTCCGTTCGCCATGGCCTCGAAGGAGGGTGGACCGAGCCATGGCGGTGCGCTCGGCACCAGCACCTTGTCGAAGGCCTCCCGTAGCAACGGGTCCCTGAATTGGACGGGTACGACCTCGATCTTCGCCGCCTGCGCGTCGGCGGAAACTGGTGCCGCCAGGGACATCACCGATTCAGGCCGCCGCCGCAGGCCGAGCCAGGCGACGCCAGTGTTCAGGTTGCGGACCTCGAGCCAGACCGCCTCCCAGGCCGCCCGCCCGTGGCCATCCAGCCAGGTCTGTACGCCGTCCCGGGTCGCCACGATGCCGTGGGCTTCGAGAGTGGCGAGGCTGACGCCGGTTATCCACAGGCGTCGCGCGAGTGCGGCGAACCGGTCGAAGTGCGGGCCGAGAACCGGCCAGGACAGGCCGTCGTACGGATCACACAACACGACGTCGAAGACCCGGCCCCGGTCGCGCAGCCGGGCCGCGACCTCGAAGGCGTCCTCGGCGAACGTCTCCGTGACGGTCGGGTAGATCTTGGCCATGGTGGCGAGCTTGTCCTGGTCTATGTCGACCAGGACGATATCGGGGATCTTCAGGTGATCGAGGTAGGTGACGTCGTTGCGACCGTAGAAAGCCGCCGAAAAGAACGAGGCGGCGGTCCCGGCGTCCGCCACGAGCGCGACGGGAAAGGCGTTGCGCGCGCTGCGCCCGTTCCAGATCTCGTCTCGCGTCGGGAGCGCCGCAGTCCTTTCGGTGGTCATGTGCCGTCTCCCGGTTGTCGGAGTTGCACAACCTACCACCGACGCAACGGGCTGCCAGGGCCGGTATCGTCAGTCCCCCCGGGCATGCCTTCGGAACTGGCCCGCGTCAACACGATCGGGGCACGAGTGGATCTTCAGCCGAACACGGCCGGGCGAGGTCTGGGAAAACGGGCCGTTGTCCTGGGCGGCACCGGCTTCGTCGGCCAGTCCGTGTGCGGCGCCTTGGCCAGTCACGGGTATGAGGTCATCGCCGTAGCCCGCCGCGCCCGCGAGGCCCCCCACGCGAGCCAGGTCGTCACCGCGGACCTGGCGTTTGGCCGCGCCGCCGACCTCGCTCGCCTCTTTCGCGAGGTCGACGCAAAGGTGATCGTCAATGCGGCCGGCGGCATGTGGGGGCTGGCCGACGACGAGCTCCAAGCCGCCAATGTTGGCCTCACCGAGAACGTGCTTGCCGCCGCGGCTTCCCTGCCGGGACAGATTCGCCTGGTCCACATCGGCACTGTTCACGAGTACGGCCTCGTGCCGATCGGCGATTCGATGCCGGAGGAGATGGCGCCAGCGCCGGTAACGCTGTACGGCCGCCTCAAGGTGCGTTGCACCGAGGCGGTGATCGGGGCCGCCCGAGTCGGGATGGTTGACGGGATCGTCCTGCGCGTCGGCAACGTCACCGGTGTCGGCCAACCGGCCGCGAGCTTGCTGGGAATCGTCGCGGCGCAACTGCAGCAGGCGCACATCGAAGGGCGGCCGGCCGTGCTCGAGCTCGGACCGCTCGGTTCGCAGCGTGACTTCCTCAACCTCTCCGAGGCGGCTGCGGCCATCGCGGCGGCGGCGACGGTCGACAGGGTCGTCGAGCCGCTGGTGAACATCGGTCACGGCCAGGCCATCAGCGCCCGCTCGATCGTGGAGCTGTTGATCCAGGCGAGCGGCGTGCCAACCGAACTGCACGAGAAGCCGGCCCGCGCACCGGAGACGCAGTGGCAGCAGATGCGTACCGAGCGGGCGCGTCGTGTGCTCGGCTGGGCGCCCGGTCAAGACCTCGGCGACGGTGTGCGCGAGTTGTGGCAATCCCTGACCGGGGTTTCCGCGGTGACCAAGGCCTAGACGACGACCCCGGGGACCGTCCGGCGCTGTGCGCAGCAGCGCAACGCCCGTGCTAGAGTCCGCCCCTACCGTCGTCGGACGTTGTCATAGAAGCCATCGAAGACCTGTTTGAGGGGAGCCGATTCTTTCCATGAGTTGGAACGACCGTCCTGTTCTCGTCACCGGCGGGGCCTCCTTCATCGGCTCGCATCTTGTCGACGCACTGGTCCGACGCGGCTCGGAGGTCAGGGTCGTGGACAACCTGTCCAGCGGGCTGCTGGCGAACATCGCCGAGCACGTCAGTTCCGGCGCGGTGGAGTTCATCGAGGCGGACCTGCTCGACCCGCGGGTCGCCGACTCCGCTGCCGAGGGTGTGCACACCGTCTTCCACAATGCGGCCGACCACGGCGGTCGCGGCTATATCGATCTGCACCAGGTCAACTGCTCCACCAACCTGATCCTCGACGGTCTCGTGTTCCGGGCCGCCGCTCGGGCCGGCGCCGAGAAGGTTGTGTTCGCCTCCTCGGGCTGCGTCTACCCCGAACACCTCCAGAGCGATCCCAACGAGATGCTCTATCTCACCGAGGACCTGGTCTCCCCGCCGTACGCCGCCGACAACCTCTATGGCTGGGCGAAGCTGATGGGTGAGCTGACCCTGCGCGCCTACGCCGCCGAAGGCAGGCTCAAGACCGCTTCGGTGCGCTACTTCACCGCGTACGGCCCTCGCTGCCCGGAGAGCCACGCGGTGGTGGCGATGATCGCACGGGCGTTCATCCGGCAGAATCCTTTCGTCATCTGGGGCACCGGACAACAGATCCGCAACTGGACCCATGTCGACGACATCGTCGAGGGCACGATCCGGGCCGCCGACCGCATCGATGACGGGTCCGCGGTCAACATCGGCACCATGGAGCGCACACGGGTCGTCGACTGCGCGGCCGAGGTGCTCTCATATATGAATGTCGATGCCGAGTTTGTCTTCGACACCACTAAGCCAACCGGCCCCTACAACCGGGTCAGCGACCTGACCAAGTGTCGCGACCTGCTCGGCTGGGAGCCCCAAGTCGACTTCAAGACTGGCCTGCGCTCCACCATCGACTGGTACGTCGCAACCCACGAGGCCGCCGTCGTTGCGAAGAACCTGGAGCACCTTTTGACCGAGCGCAAGCATGGCTGATACCAAGATCTCCTTCGTGCTCTGCTCGCGCAACGACCAGTTCCAGGGCGACTCGCTGTGGCGGCTGGGCACGTCGATCAACTATGTCGCGCGCCAACTAGCGATGCTCGGTCGGCTCGACGAGGCCGAGGTGATCGTCACCGACTGGGGCAGCGAGACGGTCCCGCTGCGGGAGGCGGTTGCGCTCACCGAGGACGCCCGGCGCATCACGCGGTTTATCACCGTGCCTCCGGTCCTGGCGAAGGAGAAGGCGCGCGACAGCCCGTTTGCCGAGGTCTTCGCAATCAACGCGGCGGTCCGGCGAGCCCGCGGCGACTACATCGGACGCATCGACCAGGACACCCTGGTCGGCCGCCGGTTCCTGACCTGGTTCTTCGACAGCGTCGAGGCCTCCACGGGCCGATTCCCGTTGCAAACCACCGCGATGATCTCCAACCGGCGCCGCATCCCCTACGGCTTTGCGGTCCGCACCCCTCGGTTTCCCCTCGTCGAGCGCTACGTCACGACGTTCGGGCAAAGAGTTCTGCCGACCATGGTCGCCCTGTTTGCGGAGTCGTATTGGGAGGTGTACATCGGAATCATCTTGCTGCACCGCGATCTGTGGGCGGACTGCGAGGGTTACGACGAGTCCTTCCTGTACTACGGCTTCATGGAGTTCGATCTGTTCATGCGCCTCTTCACTAAGTACGAGGGCATCGACATCGGCCCGCTGGTCGGCGAGGACTTCTACCACCTGGACCACATGCCGGCCTGGATCATGTGGTTCAAGCTCGACCGCAAGACCAACGTGATGCGCCGCCCGGGACTGAACGAGCCCCCTACGATGCGGCCCAACGGGCCGGCCTGGGGTATGTCCGACCACGACCTGCCGCTCGAACCGGCCGCGCCAACCGCGCCGGTGCTGACCGACGAGCTGTGGCGTCCCCGCGACGTCGGAAAGCTGGCGACGGTGAGCGCGGTCAGCGCGGCCGGCGCACTCGTTCAGATCGCGCGGTCCTACGCGAGGGTCTGGTTCAGCCGATCCGTGCACGTCGAGCGGCTCGTGATGCTCGTCGACGTCGTCAACGGTCCAGCGCTCCTAGTAGGCCGGGTGACTCCAAGTAGCCCAGGACGAGGAGTAGGCGAGCCGTGGCGACGTCCGTGAGCCGCCCGGATCCGGTCGCTGGGCTGTGGGACTCTCGCTTGGCGCGGTCGGATCTCCCCGTCGTCTCGGGTTACGCGTCATCCCCGAGCGTTGGACAGAACGAGATGATTCACTTCCAGATCAGTTGTGCTGAGCCCGGTCCCGTCGTGGTCGCGGTCCATCGAGCTGGCTGGTACGGCGGAATCGGCACGACGTTGGTGCACACCGGTCCGGAGCTGCTCGGCTCGATCCAATCAGCGCCGCGCAGCGACCCGGAAACGGGCCTGCTGAGCTGCGACTGGAGCAGCAGCTGGGCCTTGACCGTGCCGCCCGACTGGACCTCAGGGCTGTACATCGCGGAGTTCGCCGCCGACGGGGCCCGGGCTTTCACGCCGTTCGTGGTTCGCGACGACAAGCGGCGTGCGGACCTCTGCGTGGTGCTGCCCTTTGCCACGTACCAGGCCGAGAACCTCTGGTCGGCCGACACCGTGAGCGGCAAGAGCCTTTCGCAGGGGTACCGCAACAAAGGACTCGGCGGCTACAGCCGGGCCGCGAAGGTGTCGTTCGATCGACCTTTCGCGGGTGACGGACTTCCCGACCAGATCGACTCCGATCGCTGGACCGTCGCGTGGATCGAGGAACAGCAATACGACGCGGTGTATGTGACCGACATCGATTTGCACGCGGGCCGGGTCGATCCGTCGACTTTCGCGGGTGTGGTCTTCCCCGGTGCCACAACGTATTGGTCGATACCGATGCGCGATGCTCTGGCCCGCGCCCTGGCTCACGGTACCAGCGCCGCTTTCCTGTCCGCTCGGAACATCTACTGGCATGTGCGGCTGGAAGCGTCGGCCGATGGGCGCCGCGATCGCGTGCTCGTGTGTTACAAAGACCGACCCGATCCGGATCCGCGGGACGGGATGGCGACGATCAAATGGCGCATCGCGAGCCCTGGCCCGGGCCAGGCTGAGCAGCAGCTACTCGGCACGCAGTTCGTCGCCGAGGTGCCACGGCCGACACCACTCGTGGTGAGTGGTGCGGATCATTGGTTCTGGTCGGGAACGGGCGTGCGCGACGGCGACGAATTTCCCGACCTGGTGGCGCACACGGCAGACGGCCACGACCAACGCTATCCGAGCCCGCCCGATCGGCAGCGGACGCTGCTGGCGTCCTCACCGTTGTTCTTCACCGATCAGGGAGAGCAACGGATACACCACACGAGTATCTGCGAGGCCAGCACCTCCACCTTGGTGTTCGCGGCCGGGACGCCCCAGTGGCCTCGAGCGCTGGGCGACCCGCGACTTCGCGACGAGCGGATCAGAGCGGCGACGGCGAACCTTGTCGAGCGAATGCTCTTGGCGCCGCTCCTCGCCGACCAGTCCCGGCGCGCCAGCGTCTCGGTAGAGAACCTGCGGCGCGGCTCGGGGCTGTGGCGAGTGGGCGCCGACAACACGAGAGCCACGACCGCGTCACAACCCGAGATCGAGGCTTATGCCTGCGCGACCAGCGTCACGCCAGGCTCACGTCTGGACTTCCGCATCCGGTCGTCTTTGCCTTTTACGGTGGCAGTCCACCGCATCGGTCACTACGCAGGGCTCGGCTCGCGACTTGTCGCTGAGAGCGGACAGCTGCCGGCCGTCACCCAGCCAGCCTGTCTCTTCGACGAGCGAACGCGCAGCGCTGCGTGCGACTGGGCGTCCACGTGGCAATTGGACGTGCGCGAGGGATTCACGAGCGGCATCTATGTCGCGGCATTCACCACGGATGCTGGCCATCGCGCCCTCACTCCGTTCGTCGTGACCGATCCGAGCACGTCGGCCAGGATCTGCGTGGTCATTCCATTCCTGACCTACCAGGCCAACAATCGGTGGCCGCTCGACGGCGTCCACGGAACGAGCCTGGCGTTCGGGTACATCACCGGGACGTCGGCCGGGTCCACCTTTCGTACCCGCGCGCTGGAGGTCTCCTTCGACCGGCCCTTCACGGGGACCGGCCTGCCCCAGGCCATGATGACGGACATCGATGTGATCGATTGGCTGGAGCGGCACGGCTACGACGTGACGTACGTGGCTGATCAGGACGTGCACTCGGGGCAGGTCGATGTCGGCAAGTTCGGAGGTCTGCTCTTCCTTGGCCAGCACGAGTACTGGACGCGGGCGTTGCGGGAGCGGGTCGCGCGGGGGGGCAGGAGGGCGTCAGCGTGGCGTTTCTCGGTGCCGCCACGGCCCACTGGCACGCGCGGCTCGAGGCCGGCCCGAGCGGCTCGCCCGATCGCATTCTGGCCTGCTACAAGTTCGACCCCGACCCGGTGGGCGACGGCCCGGACGCGACCACACGGTGGCGCGCCCGCCCGGGCCCCGACCTCCACGAGCAGCTGCTCACCGGCACCGGCCTCGTGGGCCGGACGGCGAAGCCGGCTGAGTTGGTGGTGCGGAGCCCGGAGCATTGGGTGTGGGACGCAACCGGAGTCGAAGACGGCACGGCCATCGCGGGCTCGTCGCGGGCCAGGTGGACGGCATCGATCCCAACGTGGCCGGACCCGGGATTAAACCATCGACAGTCCTCGCGGCGTCGCCGTTCGTTCTGCTCGGACAGGAGACGACCGGAGTGCAGAACACGACCGTCTCCGAGCTCTCAAGCGGTGCGTTTGTGTTCTCCGCCGGCACCCAGGAATGGCAGCGAGGGCTCGTCGGCGACGGCTCGGACGCTCGCGTGCAAGCCGCGACCGGCAATCTCCTTCGACACATGTCCGCCGGCCCCATCGAGCCCGACGGACCTACCGCACATAGCTACGGCGGGACAGCTCCCAACGGACGCGATGGGGCGCATAGCCCATCTTCTCCTTGAAGAACCGCATCCCTTCCGTCCCGCCAGCCTCGAAGTAGTAGTAATACACGTACGACGTCTGGGAGATCCGGCGGTGCCAGAGCGTCGTCTCGAAAAGAAGCAGGCTCATGATGCCGGCATCGAGATAGTCGCCGTGCGCGAGCAGGTTCGGGGTGAAGGTGACTTCGCCGATTTGAAATGCGTGGATATATCCGTAGAGGGTGCCGTCGCGGAACACTCCGAACCAGCCCTCGCGGTGGCGCGGACACGGTTGCTCCGACGGCAAAGGGCCGAGCACGGCAGGTCGGTCGAAGAAGTTGTCGGTCATCTTGCGACCCTGACGTTCCCGCATCGAGGTGTTGATCTCGAAGATGTCGTGCAGGTGGTCGTCGTGCTCGAACGGAGCAAACTCGTACCCGAGGCGCCGTGCTCGGTTCACCTTGCTCCGCATCCATCGGGACGACCGTTCGTCCCACCATTGGGTCTCGAGATCATCCGGCAACACCATGATCGCGATGTCGGTCTCGAATTGGCCGAAGCCGGGATACGGGCCGACCGGAGCGGTCATCTCCTCGTACTGCGCCATGGGCAAAGCACGGCACATCTCGTGGTCGGTGTCGCCGTGCTCGAGGTTGAGGGCGAGCAACGGCAGTGCGGCGAGGTCGGCAGGCACCCCGCGATGCTAGCCGGCGTCAGCCGGTGCGTCGGCGCGCTGCCGCGACGTCCCCGTGCAGCAGGTCCGACCAGGCGGTGAGAACGGCCTCAGGGTCCGTTATCTGGCGGATCCGCTGCTTCGCGATTGCGGTTTGCCGAGCCCAGACCCCCTCGTCGGCAAGGGAAAGGATCGCCGACACCGCATCGTCGGTCGTGGGCTTGATCCATTCAGCGCCGAATATCTCCTCCGCGCCGGGCCGTGGCCGGATCACCGGAACCGCTCCGGAGGCCATTCCATCCGCGACCGCAAAGTGGAAGCCCTCGATGTCGCTGGTTGACAGAACGATCCCGATACTCCGGTACCAGCGCGCCATGTCCCGCCCCGGCGGGTCGAAGACCACGCCGCCGCGCAGCAACGGGTCGGCGTCGATACGCCGCAGCCACCTCTCGACATAGTCCCGCTCGTGCGGGCGGGCCCAGCCGTACCGGTTCCGCCAGGGCGCCGTGGACCGGACGAAGAGGGTGAAGCGCGGATCCTGGCGGCGAACCTCGGCAATGACGTCGAGCATCAGGTCGAAGCGTTTGTTCGCTAGCTCAATGCCGATCGCACCAATGCCGAAGCGAGCTCCGGGCAGCTTTGGGCGATCAAACGCATCGATATCTACGTAGTTAGGTATATAAACTAGTTTATCTTTCGGCCAGCCGAGCCGCTCCGTGATCTCCCGACCGACGTGGTACGAGACGTATACCACCGCATCGACCTGATCGATGTCGATCTCGGCCGGAAAGCGCGTGGTGAGCTCGTAGCGATGCAGTCGCACGAGGAGGGTCTGGCCGGGTCGCTTGCGCTGCGCGAGGTAGGCGGCGTTCGGCCGCGCCCACTCGGCCACGATCGTGTCGGCCGCGGCCGCGAGCGACCGGGTCAGGGCCGAAGGAGTACGAATGCCCGGCCATTCGTCGAGGGAGATCCGTAGGCCGTACCCGGAGTCGAGGCGGTCGGCGAGCTCGCGCACGAACTTCAGGTCGAACCCGCTCACCAGCACCGCCCGGCGCGTTGGTTGCCTGGCGCGGCCGGCCGGTCCGGCCGCCACAAGCCGGGCCGCCGTCCGATCCTGATCCTCGGCGGTGGCGACCACGGTGGGACTCGCCGCGGGCTGCGCCATCGGAACAGCTGGTTGGCCGGCCCAGCCGGACAGCTCCAGTTCGGTATGACGCGGCCAGCGCGCGGCTGCAAGCGCGGCGCGCTCGAACGGCACGTCACTCCACGACGTCGCGGCCTGGCCCGCGCACACCGGACACTGCCGGTCCGCCGCCACTGCTGGGAAGATCTCGACGCGCGGTCGAATTGTTGTCGCCAATGCCCGTTCGACCGACTCACGACCGAACTCATCAATGGCGATGAATCCACCAATCCGTGGCGCCAACGCGATGATCGCCTCGCCGGACCACGCGACCGCGCCGACGGCGGGATGGTACGGCGGCAGCGCGAGGGTCCAGACCGCCCGGCGGTCCACGCCCACGGCGAGAGCCAGCTCGGCCACGCGCGGTGACTCCGCCACCACGAAATCCGCGTCGCGCAACCGGGCCGCCAGGCCGCGACCCAATGGACCCCTCACGCGTACCTCGTGACGAACGACTCGGGTCGCCAGCCGCGCCGCTCTCCTAACGCGACGGCCAGATATCTGAGCGGCCGATGGAAGTAGCGCCGGGGGCGTGACGATCTCGTCGACGTTCGCGTGAGCCACCGCGAATGCCGCTCGGACCGCGTGGCGCCAGCAGCACACGCCGGCCTCGTCGGGCCAAGCCGGGTCCCATAACAGGGTCGCCCGCGCGGCGCCGTCCGGCTCAGAGTCGGTGCGCTCGGTCACTCGTGGTCGCGCCGCGGGTGTCGAAGAACCGCTTCGCGATGCGTGGCGAGCCGGTCGGCGTCGTACGCCCGGTGGTTCTGCACCAGCATCGACCAGGTCGGCCGCGGCCACGGCGCCCTCCACGTCATCGACGCGCGGCAGCTCGTGCCCCGCGACCTGCCAGTGCAGGACGTACGGGTCGTGGTAGCTCACCTTCGCGCCGAGCTGTGACCAATGCCGGGCCAGCGGGATGGCCGGCGACTCGCGCTGGTCGGCGATGTTCGGCCTTGTAGGTGACGCCGAGCAGGAGCACCGTCCGCGCCGTTGGTCGCCCGGCCGGCCTCGTTGAGCATGTTCTGCGCCCGGCGGGCGACATACGCCGGCATCGTCGCGTTGATCTCCTGAGCCAGCTCGACGAAGCGGAACGGGTAACCCAGCTTGGCCCGGACGTTGTGGCTCAGGTAGTTCGGGTCGATGGGAATGCAATGGCCACCCACGCCGGGACCGGGATAGAACGCCTGGAATCCGAACGGCTTGCGTGGCCGCGGCCCGGATCACGTCCCACAGGTCGATGCCCGAGCTCGTGGCAGAACCTGGCCATCTCGTTGACCAGCGCGATGTTGACGTGCCGGTAGGTGTTCTCGAGGAGCTTCGCCGTCTCCGCCTCCCGGGTGCCCTTGGTACGAACCACGGTGTCGACGAACCGGCCGTAGAACGCCGCCGCCCGTTCGGTGCAGGCCTGGGTGTAGCCCGCCGACGACCTTCGGCGTGTTGTTCGGCGCCGAACTGCTGCGTTGCCCGGGTCGATCCGCTCCGGCGAGAAGGCGAGGTGGAAGTCGACCCCGGCAACGAGCCCAGACTCCTCCAGGATCGGCCGCACCAGCTCGTCGGTCGTGCCCGGGTACGACGTCGACTCCAGCACGACCAGCATGCCCGGGCGTAGGTGCGTGCGAGACCGCGGCGGCTGACGCTTCGACCGCGCCGAGATCCGGCCCGGCCATCCTCGGACAGCGGCGTCGGCACGCAGATCACGACCGTGTCCGCCTCGGCGATGATGGCCTCGTCGACGCTCGCGCGGAATCCCGCCGCGACCATCGCGCGCGATTTCCGCATCGGCAAGGTCGTCGATGTGTGACCGGCCGCTGTTGATCGCCGCCACCACCGCCGGATCGATGTCGAGCCCGACCACCCGCAGCCCCGTCCGCGTGGCCAGGTCGGCCAGCGGCAGCCCGACATAGCCCAGGCCGATCACAACAAGGTCGACAGTCATCGTGCCCTCCGGCCGGGTCCAGCCACGACGCTCGACACGCGCCGCCTGACCTGGCGGGCGGCCAGGGTGAGCACCAAGTGGGTGGCCCGAATCCACGAGCGTACGCCGGCGACCTCCACGGACGTGGGCACCCACGATCCGGGGCGGATCCCGGCCACGACCCCGGCGCCTTCGGTGGCAAGCATCCCAGTCGGCACCGATGTCAGGTCCTGGATACCGGCCTGCGCCGCGGTCAGTTCGCGTACGCCGTACCGCTCCGCGACCGACGTCGCCGGCTCGCCCGGGTGCCAACGCGCCCGTCCGAGGGCGGACGTGCGCCACAACTCGACCGGCGCACCGTCCACATTGGTCACTCGCACGACCCCGGCCCGGGACTGGTCGGCCGTATCGACGAGGCGACGAACCGACGCCGCCGACAGACCTGCCCAGGGCGGCAGGAGCAGAAGATACGGCGACGGGAAGCCAGTCGTCGGGGGTTCGTGGCTCAGCCGTACCCGCGGATCCGAGCCGTAGGTGGCGGCGAGCAGGCGTGCATCAAGCAGTGGATCGTCGTTGATGGTGCGGGGCTCGTCGCGGATCTTTTCCCAAGGACCAACCAGGTGCAGCACGAGGTCGCGGCTCATCGCCGCGCAGCAACGCATCCGCCGCGGCCCGGACCAGTTCGAACGACTGCCCGGCCACCTCAATCACGGCGACCACCAGCGGGACCGACCAGGCCGAGCCACCGACCTGCCGCAACCACGGCGGCTGCGGCATCCGGTCGGCGAGGAACGGCCATGACTGCACGGCGCAAACCCGCCCCGTCGCGCAGCATGCCGGAAAGTCCCAGATGCCAGCTGCGCGCCTCACGCTCGGGAATGAAGACCGCACCCGCCTGGGCCAGCCGGTAGCCGAACTCTGTATCCGAGCCACGCCTTAGTCCGGAGTCGTAACCGCCGGCCGCCTCGAACAGCTCACGCCGCACGGCGACCGTGGCGCCGACGTGGGTGAGGAAGGCCAAGTGATCGGCATCCCGCAGCAGGTCGGTGCGATCGATGATCGCGTCGGGATACTCGTGCGGGCGGCCCTGTGCCTCGTCGAAGAGTGCCGGCGCACCCACTTCGGCCAACTGCTGCGGCGTTGGCCAGTCGGGTCGACCCGGCGCGACATCGACAAAGAGCTTGGTGCCGAGCGTGACCGCGTAGTCGATCTCGTGATGCCAGCGGGCGTGAGCCTCGACATGCTCGGGATAGACCACCATGTCGGCGTCCAGGCGCAGGATGACCTCGCCGGTGCTCTCGCGCACGCCGACGTTGCACGCATTGGCGATCCCCGCCTGGGTCGCGTGGTCGCCGACCCGAACGAGCCTGGTCCGCGGCGGACGCACCTCCGGTAACCGCAACGCGGGGGACGACCCGTCGTCAACGACCACGACCTCGAGCAGTTCCGGTGGGTACGTCTGGTCCGCGAGCGAGGCGAGAGTGAGGTCGAGGCTGGCCTGGCTCTGGTACGCCGGTATGACGACGCTCACTCGCTGTGTAGGGTGCCAGGCACCAAGCTCGGGCACCCTCAGCGAGGACCAGTCGTTGCGGACCACGACCTGCGGCACCCGGTCTCCCGTGGATCAGCGCGGCATCGGCGCGCGCCGGATAAAGCTGCGGAACTCTAGCACGGTGTGGCGCCTCGGGATCGGAGCACTACACTGCCGGGGTCGTCCAGATCGTTGCGCCACGGTTGCGGGCGCGTCCGCGAAGGAGAACCTACGTGTCCACGGCTACCCCTCTCGGCCGAACTGAACTGGCCGTGGCCCGTCGACTGCTCTTCTATGAGGCGGGCTCGGCGCCCACCACTCGATCCGTGCGCGAGCTCGGCACGTTGGCGCGGGCCGGCTGGGACATCACGGTCGCGCACGCGCCGGCCGCGACCGGCGCGGTCGAGGCGCTCGGCTACCGCTCCCTTCTGTTACCCGAACCAGCGCCGAACCCTTTCGTCCAGCGGCTAGCCGCTCGTCTCGCCGACCTTGACGAGCGTGGCCAACACCTGACGGCGGAGATCAATAAACTCAGTGAAAGCGTCCGGGCGCAAAGAGCAAAGGTTGCGACCGACGAGGACCGCACGAGGGTCACCTTGGAACGGGCATCGCTTGAGGCGCTGAAGGCGGAACGGTCGGCAGTAGCGGCACAGAAACGCGCGATCCAGGCCGCCCGCCGCCACCACAACGCCTCTAACGGGAGGAACACACTTCGGAGATCTCGCTGACGGTTCGAGCCGCTGTGGCACGACGCCGCGCAGACCATGGCGCAGGCTCGCGCAGACGTCCTCTGGTGCGCCGACCTGAACGCCCTGCCGCCGGCGATTTGGGCGAGCGAGGCGATGCCCGACTCGCCACCGGTCATCTTCGACTCGCACGAGCTCTTCCCGGAGCTCGAGTACCTGCCAGCCTTTACCAGCAGGGATGGCGGACGATCGCAGATCAGTTCATTCCCCGCGCGGCCGTCGTGCTCGCGGTCTCAGAACCGATCACGAGTGCGTTGCGAGACGAGTACGGCGCTCGGGAAGCGGTGACCCTTGCGAACCACGCGATGCCGGGGATCACGCCTCCGCAGCGGCTTCGGGACGTCATCGGGCTCTCGCCATACTGCCGCTCGCTGTCCACGTTGGCTACGTCAGGCTCGTCCGCCATATGAGCATGTCCGCGGTGGCGGACCTGTTAGCAGGCATGCCGCAACTACACTTGGCGTTCGTCGGCCGCGCAAACCCGGAGACCGCGGACGCTATGCGGGCCACCGTGACGGAGGCCGGAATCGTCGACCGCCTGCACTTCGTGGATCCCGTTCCCCTTGATGAGGTCGTCGGCTTCGTTGGAGACGCCGACCTCTGCCTGCTTCTTCGGGACGGTGGCGTGTCGCGCGACAACGCGTTCGCCATGCCGAACAAGCTCTTCGACTGCCTCGCGGCCGGCCTCGCGGTGCTCGCGCCCAAGGGTTCGCTCGCGGCGGAATTCGTGGTGCGCGAAGGGCTCGGTCGTGCGTATAGCCTCGACGCGTCGGGCGACCTACCCGCTACCACTCGGGCATTGCTCGGCGATGGGGAGACCCGGCACGGGCTCGGCAGCGCCATGCTGACTTCATCTGGACCACGGTCGAGCCCGAGCTGATCGCGCTCGTTGAACGCGTCGCGTCGACGGCCACGCATACCGATTAGGGGGTCAGATGGCCGAGCTCGCGGCGGCGGCGGCGAAGGTCGCCATTAGCCCGGATGATTCCCAATGGCTGATGGGCTACCGGCCGCGACGCTCGACCGGGATACGGCACCCGATCTTCCATCGCGTGCTCGTGCTGCGATCAGACCAGGCAGAATTCGTGGTGGTCTGTAGCGAGTTCTGCCTCTTCTCACCGTCGCTGTACGAGGAGGCGGCACAGCGGCTCCAGCAGCAGTTCGGGATTGACCGCGCCGCCTTCTGGTGGAGCGCGACCCACACCCACGCGGCTCCGGAGGTTGGTCCGCCGGGCCTCTACCAGTGCCTGTTGGGCAGGTCCGATCACGACTGGAACCGGGAGTACACAGAGTTTGTTCTCGACAAGCTGGTGTGGCTCGTCGACTACGCCCGGAAGCGACTCGCACCGGCCCAGATTCGCCTCGGCCAGGGCAACTCCAACGCCAACATCAACCGCCGCTCCGTGAACGTGGACGGAACAATCACCCTTGGTCTTAACCCGGATGGTCCGGTCGACCGAGAGTTCCGACTCATCCAGGCCGAGCGAATGACGGGCGAACCGATCGCGCTACTGCTCAATTACCCCATGCACGGCACCGTAATGGGGTCCGAGAACCTTCTCATCAGTGGCGACGCCCCAGGCGTTGTCATGTCCTATCTAGAGAAGCACATCGGGTGTCGCGTGCTCTATCTGAACGGAGCGGCCGGCGACCTCGCTCCGATCTATACGTCATATCCCACTGCCGAGGCCGGGCAGATTACGCAGTTCAATGTGCTGCTCGGGAACCGTGTGCTCAAGGCCCTCGACGACCTGGACAAGCCGATAGGCGACGCTGAGATCGAAACCTCAGAACTCACGGTCGCGACGGCCGCCGCGCCGGGCCTCGATTGGCCACAGGAACTGTCGGCCTACCACGACGGCACGCGCGTGCTACTACCCGTTCGTTTCGCACGGCTCGGCGGCGCCGCATTGTGGGCGGCCCCGATCGAGCTGTTCTGCGAAATCGCTATGACGGTGCGAGCGCGATCACCCTTCGCCCGTACATTCTTCTGTGGATACACCAATGGATGGTTCGGCTACCTGCCCACGGCCCGGGCCTTCGACGAGGGGGGCTACGAACCGGAGACGTCACCGTTCACTGCCGCGGCCGAAGGTGACATCGTGCGAGAGATCCCCGCTGCCCTTGCGCGACTGGCAGGGGTGTCGCCTTTCGATGCCGAGCCCCCGGTGGCGACCCGGTAGCGTGTCGCGCTCCGGGCCTGTCGCATTTCGTACACCAGCTCTGATGTCCGCATGTCGACTCGGGAGGGCGATCATCGGCTGAGGCCCGCCTAAGACTCGATCGGCTAGCATCCTGCCGTGACCGCGGAACCGGAGGACGAGCAGGCGTCGCTGGACGAGGATCCGCAGGCCGACGAGCCTGCGGCCGAAACGGCCAGCGCGGCACCCTCGGAAGCCGATGAAGCGGCTCCTGCCGACGACGACACCAGCGACAGTCGTGTACTCGCGGAAACACCGCGCGTGCGACCCGCGTGGCCGAGTGCACTCTCGATGGGACTCTCCGCGATCGGACCCGCGGTCGATCTCGTCAAACGGTCACCGCGTTCATTTGTGGCCGCGACACTCATCGTCGTCGCTGTTCTCGGGCTTGTGTCCGCGACCGCGCCGGGGCCGACACCGATCACCATGGTCAATCAGCCCGCCGCCCCACTCACTTCGGACGCGTTGAGCGCTTCGGCGTCAGCTCTCCCGTCTGCGTCTGCGACGTCGGTGTCGCCCACGCCCGCCGCGTCCAAGACCACCCGCCGACCGGCACCGGCCAAACCCGCGACCGAAAAGGTTCGCGGCTACACGACGACCGTGCGTTTCCCGACGCCGGCGCCGACTCAGGCCCAGCCGTCATCGACCGCATCGCCAACGGATGAGGACGAACCGACGCCGACGCCGACCCCGACGGCGACTGGTAATCCGCCCGGCTACGCGCCGCCCGGGGCGCTCACCCTGCAGCAATATCTGGCGATTGTTCCGAGCTTTCCGTCCGCACCCGCCCCGGTGCCGGTCACGATGTCGCACGAGCCCGGAAAGGCCGCGTTTTTCAACTCGATCCCAACGTCGCAGCCGGTTGCGTTCGTCACTGTGGACAATGGCTATCACACATACCCGCTGTATCGCGACTTGGTCCAACAGACCGGTGTCCCGATGATGCAGTTCCTGATCAGCTCCCAAGCTGCCCAGGACGTCGGCTTCTTCGCGAGCCTTCTGCACGACGGCATGGTCGTCGACAACCACACGGCGACCCATCCTCACATGCCTGAGCTGAGCTACGACGAACAACGGGCCGAGATCTGCCAAGCCTCGGACGAGATCGAGCAGATGTTCGGGCACCGGCCGACCAACTTCCGGCCGCCCTATCTGGAGTACAACGACGACACCTTGCGCGCAGCCTGGGACTGCGGGATCACGGCGGTCATCAGCGCCAACATCAGCATCGACGGGAACGTGGTCACGTACGGCCACGCTGACTTCACGATCCACCCAGGGGACATCGTGGTGATCCACTACGACTTCGATTTCGCCGACAGCTTCGTCACGGCCCTGCTCGCGATCAAGGCGGCCGGGCTCACGCCCGTGCTGTTGAACGACTACTTCACGGTTGCGCCGTAGCGGCCTCGGCTTGGCCGAGAACGAGGCGGCGGACCCCCGGCCAGCGTGTCTCGTCGGTAATGCGCCGACCGTCGAGCAGCACCCGCACCGCGGGGAAGTCGAGGACGCCGAGATCGCTGTACTCGGCGTGGTCCGCCTGCACCACGACGGCCGTTACCGGTTCACCAGCGTAACGGCGTGAAGCCCAGCCCGCGCAGTTCGTCGGACGTGTACAGCGGGTCGCTCACGTAGGCGCGCGCGCCACGCGCGCGACAGCGCCTCGACGATGGGAAAGACGCCCGAGAACGCCGCCTCCTTGACGCCGCCCCGGTACGCAGCGCCGAGCACGAGCACCCCGGCTCCGTCAGGTCTCCGTACGCGGCGGCCAGCAGACCGACGGCGTACTCCGGCATCGCGGCGTTCGCCTCCCGGGCCGCCCGCACGACCGTTGCCTCGGGGTCGTTCCACAGGTACATCCGCGGGTAGATCGGGATGCAGTGGCCGCCGACGGCGATGCCCGGCTGGTGGATTTGGCTGTACGGCTGCGTGTTACACGCATCGATCACCTTGCGTTGATGTCGACGCCGATACGTGTCGGCGTAACGGGCGAACTGGTTCGCCAGCCCGATGTTCACGTCCCGATAGGTTGTCTCGGCGAGCTTGGCCAGCTCCGACGCCTCGGCCGAACCCAGGTCCCACACGCCGTTCGGGCGAGGCAGATCCGACCGCTCGTCGAAGTCCAGCACCGACGTGTAGAACTCGACGCCCCGCCGGCCGACGCCGTCGTCGATGCCGCCGACCAGTTTGGGGTAGCGGCGCAGGTCGGCGAAGACCCGGCCGGTGAGAACGCGCTCCGGGCTGAACACGACGAAGAAGTCCTCGCCCGCGGTACGAGGCCCGAGCCCTCGGCGAGCATCGGGGCCCAGCGGCTGCGCGTGGTACCGACCGGCAACGTGGTCTCGTAGCTCACGAGCGTGCCCGGCCGAAGCCCCTTGGCGACCGCCCGCGTGGCGTCGTCCATCCAGCCGAAGTCGGGCACGCCCTCGGCGTCGACGAAGAGCGGCACGACGATCACGACCGCGTCCGACTCGGCGACCGCGGCGGTGGTGTCGGTGGTCGCGGTCAGCAGCCCGGCCGCGACCACCTCCTTCAGCTTGACGCCCAGGTCGGCCTCGCCGGGGAACGGCTCCGAGCCCCGCGTTGACCAGATCGACCACCCGCTCCGAGGTGTCGGCGCCGATCGACCCGGTGCCCACTTGCGAAGCGAACTGCACGGCGAGTGGCAGCCCGATCTTGCCGAGCGCAACGACGCAGATGGTCATGAATCCCTCCTGAGGACGGCGGCTGGAGGGTCCAGCGCCGTGGTGGCGACGATCTCGGGATAGCGCCGGCACAGGCGCCAGACCAGGGTAGTCGCGCTCACATCGGCGGCCACGATCCGCTCGGCCGCGGTGACGTCGGAGCGTAGCGTCCGCCAGCGCCACCCGAAGAGCCAGGGGCGCACGAGGGCGACGTAGAGGCGGCCGAGCGGCCGAGGAAGTGACCCGAGCGGCTCGGCGCCGAGCAATGCGGATATCCGGACGCGCGGGTCGACGCCGCTCGCTCGCACCCTTGTCACCGTCGCCTCGTCCACGAGCACCAGGATGTACCGAATCTCCCGCGGCCGCCAGCTCGCCGGCGTACTCGACCGCGCGAGCCGCGGGCGTATGGTCCAGGGCCACGATGACCGTCGCGCTCACAGCAGCTCCCGCAGCATGCGCTCGAACGGTTCCAGCACGCGTGCCCGCGAATAGGCCTCGGCGTAGGCGCGGGCGGTCACCCGCCGCGCCGGCGTGATGTCGCGGGCCGCGTGCGCCGCCTCGAGCATCGCTTTCGCAATCAACTCCACATCGAGGCCACCCGGCCCGAACCACAGCGGATAACCGCGCAGCACCTCTTGCGCGGCGGTGTCAGAAGCGTGCACGGAGACGATCGGCAGGCCCGTGGCCATGTACTCGAAGACCTTGCCCGTCGTAACGTACCGGCCGCCCGACGTCATGAAGACGAGCACGTCAGCTGTCCGCGTAGACGGTGGCGACGTCGGGCTTCGGTACCGGATCTCGGTACTCGATTCCGGCTTTGGCCAACCGCTCCTTCAGCGCTCGAACGCTCGAGTGGAAGTACCCGAGGTAGCCGTAGACGCGCAGCTGCGCTCCGGTCATCACGGGGTCACGCTGGGCCAGGCGGAATGCCTCGGCCAGCTCGTCGATCGGTTGGCTGGGGATGACCGTGCCGAGGAACGTGAAGCGCAACCCCTGCGCCCGGCGGGCGAGGCACCGCCGGCTCGGCAAGCAATTCCTCGTCGAAACCGTTCGGGACAACGTGCATGCGGGCAGCCAGCTCCGGGTAGCGCGCGGCGTGCCAGTCCCGCTGGCCCTCGTTGACGAACGTCACGGCGGCGGCGCGGGAAAGCACCCGCCGTTCCCACCGCCAGGCGGGGTGGCCGTCGGGAAAGGCTGGGCGGTCGGCGAACTGGTCGAGCGTCCATGAGTCGCGGTAGTCGAGGACGTATGGCACGCCGAGGAGCCGTCCGACCAGCCAGGCCGCCGCGAACGAGGCGTACGGGTTGCCGGTGGCGACGACGAGGTCGAAACGATCGCGCGCATGCAGTCGCAGCGCCCGGATCACGCTGTTCAGCGCCCAGGTCCAGTACTTCTCGGGGAAGACGTGGCCGAGGTTCCACCGGTACAGCCGACGGGCCACGGCTGGCAACGTCGCCCGAAACCGGCTGAACCGTCGCACGTCCCGTTCCCAGGCGTAGTACCGCATTCCCGGGCGGACGACGTGCACGCGGGGGTCGACGGTGGCCGCCAACGCCTCGTCGTGCGAGCCGATGAGCTCACGCAGAAAGTACGTCGGAGCCGCGAGGACCGTGACGTCCCAACCCTGGGCGGCGAGGTGGTTGGCCGTGGCGCGGGCCCGGTAGACGCCACTGCCGCGGGAGGGCGGGAAGAAGAACGCCAGGTAGAGCACCCGTGGGCGGCCGTTACGTCCCATGTCGACGCATCAGGGGGTTGCGATAGGCGCGGCCGAACGTGGCCGGGGCGCGGTGGTTGGCGCGGCCGCGAGCCGGACCGTGGCTCCGGTCTGCGCCGACTCGAGCACGCTGGCCGAGACCTCCACGGTCCGCAGGCCCTGGCGCAGTGTGACGATGCCGTCCGGCTTGCCCTCGACCGCGTCGCGGAAGCGCTCGTGTTCCACCAGCAGCGGCTCGCGCTTGGGAATCGCGTAGCGGACCATGTCGCCTTCGGCGACGCCCCGGAACGTCCGCAGCGCCTCCCACTCGGTGTCGACCGCGCTGTTGGCGTAGAAGGTCAGGTCGCCGGTGAGCGTGTCGGCCACGTAGCACCCCCGCTCGCCGGTGATGACCGTAGATCGCTCCTTCAGCGGGCTGAGCCAGTTGACCAGGTGGTTGACCATCGTGCCGTCGGCGAGCTGGCCGACGACGACGACCATGTCCTCGTGCTGGCGGCCGCTGCGGGACGCGGTGTGCGCCGTCACCGTCGCGTACTCGCTGCCGGTCACCCATGCGGTCAGGTCGATGTCATGGGTCGCCAGGTCCATGACCACGCCGACGTCGGCGATCCGGTGCGGGAACGGACCCTGGCGGCGGGTAACCACCTGAAAGACCTCGCCCAGCTCGCCGGCTTCCAGCCGCGCTCGAGCGCTGAGCAGTGCCGGGTTGTAGCGTTCGATGTGGCCGACCGCACCGAGCAGGCCGCGGTCCTCAAACGCATCGACCAGCCGCTGCGCCGACGCGATGCTGGGCGCGAGCGGCTTCTCGATCAGGGTCGCAACGCCCGCCTCGGCGAGGGCCAGGCCCACTTCCTCGTGCATCCCGGTCGGGCACGCGACCACGGCATAGTCGACGCCGATGTCGAGCATCTCCGCCACCGTCGCGACGACGGGCGCACCGCGCGCGGCGCCATCAGCGTCGCCTGCGGGATCGACGACGGCGACCAGCTCCACCCCGCTCAGAGACGCCAGCACCCGCGCGTGGTTACGGCCCATGGCGCCGAGCCCGACCAGCCCGGCCCGAAGCGCTCCCTCTCTCGACGGACTCATCTCAGACCGCCAGTGCGTTGACCGCGCCCACGATGCGGTCGAGGTCGCCCTGGCTCAAGCCGGGGTACACCGGGATCGAAAGGACCTCGGCCGCCGCACGGTCGGTCTCTGGCAGGTCCCACGGCCCGGGTTGGCCGGAGTCGTCGAGGTAGGGCCGCAGGCGGTGGATGGGAGTCGGGTAGTACACGGCCGAGCCCACCCCGGCCTCGCGCAACTTCTCCTGCGCCGCATCGCGGTCGAGCACCCGCAGGGTGTACTGGTGGTAGACGTGGCGGGCGCCGTCGGCGACCGGCGGGGTCACTGCACCGGTGATGCGTGAGTCGAAGAACTTGGCGTTGATTTGGCGCTGCGCGGTCAGTCCGGCGAGCTGGCTGAGCTGCACGCGCCCGATGGCCGCCGCCACGTCGGTCAGCCGCAGGTTCGCCCCGACGATCTCGTTGGCGTAGCGCTGCTCCATGCCCTGGTTGCGTAGCAGCCGCATGGTCCGCGCGAGCGACGCGTCCGCGGTGGTGACCATGCCGCCCTCGAGCGAGTGCATGTTCTTCGTCGGATAGAAGCTGAAGCACGCGGCGACCCCGAAGGTGCCGACCGCCCGGCCGCCGAGGGTGGCGGCGTGGGCCTGCGCCGCGTCCTCTACCACGGCGAGCCCATGCCGGTCCGCGAGAGCCCCGATCCGGTCCATCGCGGCGGGATGACCGTACAGGTGAACCGGCATGACGGCGCGCGTTCGCGGTCCGATCAGCGCCGCGACGGCGTCGGGATCGAGGCAGAAGCTGCCCGGCTCGATGTCCGCGAAGACAGGCGTCGCCCCCGACCAGCCGGACGGCGTTGGCGGTGGCGGCGAAGGAGAACGAGGGGACGATGACCTCGTCGCCTGGTCCGAGCCCGAGCGCCATCAGAGTCACGTGCAGGGCCGACGTGCCGGAGTTGACGGCGATGCAGTGCCGTCCCTCAACCAGTTCGGAGAACTCGGCCTCGAACGCGGCGACCTCGGGCCCCTGCATGACGAGGCCGCTGCGCAACACGCGCACCGCGGCCTCGATCTCGGCTTCTCCGATCAGTGGTCGCGCGGCCGGGATCAAGGCCTCATTCGCTGTGTTCAAGATTTCCTCCGTGCCGTTTCACGAACTCGCGCTGTTGGTGAACTCGTCGTAGGCGTCGAGCACCTCAGTGCTCGGACCGTCCATCCTGACCACGCCGGACTCCAACCAGATTGTGCGTTCGCAGGAGCCCTCGACCGAGCCTCGGTCGTGGCTGACCAGGATGATGGTGCCGGCCCCCTCCCGCAGCTCCTGGACGCGTTTCTCGGCGCGCTTCGCGAACAGGCCGTCGCCGGTGGCGAGAGCCTCGTCGATGAGCAGGATGTCGTGCGTCTTCGCCGCCGCGATGGAGAACCTGAGCCGGGCCGCCATTCCCGATGAGTAGGTGCGCATCGGCAGGGACGCGAAGTCGCCCCGTTCGTTGATCCCGGAGAAGTCGATGATCTCCGCCACCCGCGGCCTCACCTCGGATCGGCGCATGCCCTGGGCGAGACAGCCGAGTACGACGTTGCGTTCGCCGGAGAGGTCGTTCAGGAGCACGGCGTCGACGCCGAGCAGAGCAGGCTTCTTCTTCGTGTAGACCCAGCCGTTGGTCGGCGGCATGAGCCCGGCGACGGCGCGCAGGAGCGTCGACTTGCCGGAGCCGTTGCTGCCGATGATGCCGATGGAGTCGCCCTCGTACGCGACGAAGCTGACGCCGCGCACCGCGTGCACCTCGCGCACGCGCGTGGCGGGGCCTCCGGTGGCGATGCGCTTCAGCGCCGCGACCGGACTGGCGGCGGCTCCGCTCGAGCCGTGAACCTTGTAGACGACGTGCAGGTCCTCGACCACCACCGAGGGGACTCGGGTGTACGTCTGCCCAGTGCTGGCCGAAGCCCGCGTTCGGTTGGTCAGCCACGGCCGTACTGCCCCTCTCCGCGCCAGAAGTAGATGAGGCCGCCCGCAAACGCGACGAGTGCCCAAGCACCGCCCATGATCCAAAGCTTGGTGAACGACGACGCTCAGCGGTACCTGCTCCATGACCGAGTAAGCGAGCGAGCTCGATGTAGACCAGCGCCGGATTGGCGTGCAGGATCGGCGTGGCCCATGAAGGCAGTTGCTGCGTGAAGATTCGGACGCTGTAAAGCACGCCCGACGTGTACATCCAGATCCGCATTAGGAAGGGCAGAATCTGCCGGATGTCAACGAGCTTCGCGCCCACACGGGCCATAGACGAGGCCCAGGCCAAGACTGAACAATGTCTGCAGCACCAGCGCCGGCAGCAGCCAGACCCACTCGAGGGTCAACGGCTCGCCGGTGGCCAGCACTATCCCGACCATGACGACGAGCGAGACGCCCAGATTCTGCAGCTGCATCAGGGTCATGGCGATCGGCAGGCTCGCCCGCGGGAACTGCAGCGCACGCACGAAGCCCAAGCTGGCCGCTGATCGAGGAGACCGCGCTCGAGGCGACATTGCTGGTGAACGTTGAAAATGAATATGCCGACGACAAGGTACCCAACGAAGTTGTGCACCCCGTGTCGCGTACCGAGGACAACGCCGAAGATCAGGAAGTAGACCCCGGCGTTGACCAGCGGGGTGAGCACCTGCCACACCCGACCAAGCCGCGCCTCGCCGAACTGGGCGACGATGCGGCCGTTGGCATAGGTCTGGATGAATTGCCGGTAGCGCCACAGGTCGGCGATGTAACGGCCGAGGCGCGGGCGCTCCGCCGCCGGCGTGAGCCCGTGCCGCCCGGCAAGCTCGGCCAATGACGGCGGCGCTTCCGGGTCCCGCTTCAAGCGCGGGATGATGGCCGTCTCGAGAAAGGCCGACGCCGGGATCTTGGCCGTGTCGTCCACGGCCGGCTGCCGCGGCACGGTCAGTGAGTCCGTGGCCCCCGCGGGTAGCACGTCGACCGGCGGCTGACCGTACGGCAATCCTTCGACCGGCGGCTGACCGTACGGCAATCCTTCGACCGGCGGCTGACCGGATCCGGCAATCGAGTTGGCTCGCGGCTGACCGTACGGCAACTCATCAGCTTGTCGCTGACCGAACATCGGTGAGCCGTCGAGTGGCGACGAGCCATCGGAGGGTTCACTGACCGGGCCCCAAGGGTCCAGTGGTGGTGGCGGCGTGGGCTCGGGCTGACCCTCGCCCTCTCCAAACCATCTCCAGGACGGTGCCTGGTCCGCGCCCCGCGTCACTTGCAGTCCTCCTCGTGAGCGGACCAGCGGAGACCCGCCGACATGCCGCCCATCATCTCAGCGCCAACTACGACGCTGGGTAACGGTTCCGAAAGGCTAGCAGCGAGCCCAACGAGCAGCCAAGCCGAGCCGCCGGCGAGCCGAGCCGAGACTACGAGCTCTGAGGACGTCCTTTGTCCCGGCGGCTGAGCACCCGATCTCTGACCGCCCGCCGCAGGTCCTGCGGAAGCAGCCACACCTGCAAGTACGTGATGTAAGTCGACCATGCCCGGTCGTCCGTATGTGTGCGCCTCGCGCAGGAGCGTCCAGAACGCCTTGACGCTATGGGTAGGTGCGGCCATGGCGCTGATCACGCTCATCATCAGTGCGGCGTAGGCGCGAGGCGTGAAGTTGTCCGGCTTGCTTTGATCCAGTCGAGCGACTGCTGCCAGGGCGCGTCGAAGCTCACCCGCGGTCGGTCTTCGTCCGTGTGCCAAATGACCAGAGGCTCAGCGGCCATCACGACGCCGGTGCCTCGTTCGCGGAGCGCACGCAAGGTCCAGTCCAGTTCCTGAAGGCGGCGCAGCCCGACCGCGAACGGGACCCTACGTAGCAGGTCAGTTGCGGCCATAATTGTCGATGTCTGAATGAATCCGTCTCCATGAAAGAGACCGCGGCGCACGGCGAGGTATTCGCTGATCGGCTCGTCCGGACCTGGCAGCCGTCGGGGAACCACGAAGTCGACCCGGGGCGTCCGGTTAATCAATCGACTCACGACGATCGGTAGCGAGAACGGGGAGCGCGCCGCGAGGTCCAACTGGACGGCAAGCTTGGTCGCGATCCACTCGTCGTCGTCGTCCAGTAACGCCGTCCAACGAGCCCGCGCTTCGCGGGCGCCCACATTGCGCGCGCTCGGTGCGCCCCCCTGGAGCGGCAGCTCGATCACGCGCAGACGGGCATCGTCGATCTCCGCCAGCGCGGCGCAGGTCCGCTCGTCGGGTCCGTCGACCACGACGATCACCTCAATGCGATCCATCGTCTGCGCCAGCGCGCTGCGCACCGCGCGCATGACCAGATCAGGCCGATCGCGCGTCGGGATGACGACGCTGACTTCGGGCGTGGGTAGCAACGAACATCCGCCTTTGATGTACGACACTCAGCAACGCGCGGAGCGCGATCTTCGCCTCGCAAGCTCACGGAACGTAGCGCATGTTAGCGTTCAGCCCGTGCGCGCGGCCGGGCAGCTCTTCAGGCGCGGCGTAGTCCGGCTAACCCCGGCGAGAGTAGCCGCAGGGCTCAGGCGTCGACTCAAGCGGTTTGCCGCGCGCGTACGCCGCGTACCGAGGCAGCGTGGGCGGCGTCTGTGGGAGCCCGCGACCCAATCGGAAGGTGACAGTCTCGTTGTCACGAGTGCCGCCGAGCTTCGCCGATCAGTCATGGGACGCGAGCAGGCGAGTCCGGTCCACCGCTTGCGGGTCGTGGTCGAAGACTGGCGCGCACCGATGCCCGGTTGGTCGGGCCGCCTTGGCCCTCTCCGGCACCTGGTCTGGCATCGCGTGGCTCTGCCACCGACGGGTCGTGGCCGAGCCGAGGTGTCCGTCGAACTCGAGGAACCGGTCGACCTGAGACAGGTCGTCGCGGCAATCCTGGAGATCCTGGAACCAATCCGGCCATTGCCGCGACCAGCGAGCCCGGACCTCATCGTCGACGGCCCGCTGCCGGGTTGGCTGTCGCCATCCAACCTTGAACGCCCGCCGCCACCCCGCTCGGTAGAGACGCGTCTGCGCCGGCACGACATTGTCCTGACCACCGCGCCGGTCCGAACGGCCGCAACGGACGAACACTCCGCTGCGCCGGTCGAGCTGACTGCGGGGGCCGGCGGTATCGAGGCCGACCGTCCGGTCGTCCTGGTTGACGCCGGAACGGCCAATCCGATCGGACGCAGCCGGTACGACGCTCGGCTGGCGTCCGGTGTGTTGCACCTCGCCCAGGACGACGGCGGCGTCCGGTGGTGGGTCGGCAAGAATCTGGCTGATCCCGCCCGACTCGTCACCGGCCGCGTCGGCGAACCCCTCGGTCCGGGTCAGCGGGACTCACTGGCCAACCTTTCACTGATCACATGCCCCGAGCCCAGCGGCATTCCCGCGGTGGCGCACGCGGCTACCCTCGCCCAGCTCGCCATGACCGGCGTGCTCGTGCACGCCCCGAAGCTCGGCCTGCTCGTTGCCGACCTCTTGGGCGACGAGCTTGCCGCCATCCTGGTCGCATCGGTGCCTGCGGACGCCGACGTCATGGACCGTGAGGTCGCGAGTGTGCGGCAGCGCCGGGCCGCGCTTCGCCACCATGCGACCGGTTTGGCCCTCCCGCGCGCCACGGCGACGGCCTACCCTTCGCTTGCCCGCCCGCCGACGGTCACGGCGCTGTTGTTGACCCGCCGGCCAGACCGGCTTCCCCAGGTGTTGTCCGATCTCGCGCACCAGACCTATCCGGAGCTGGACATCGTGGTGGGGTTACATGGCGCCGAGCCGACCCCGGCCGTACGGGAGGCGGCGGAGCGCAACCCGGGCCGCATCGACGTGGTCTGCGTGCCGGGGGAGCTGAGTTTCGGCGAGGCCCTCGGCGAGACCACCCGATCCGCCCGCGGATCGCTGCTGACCAAGGTTGACGACGACGACCGGTACGGACCCGAGCACGTGTGGGATCTGGTGCTCGCCCGGCATTACTCGGGCGCCACGGTGGTCGGCAAGGGAGCGGAATTCGTCTACCTGGCGCCTCGCGATGTCACCGTTCGTCGACGGATGGCAAGCGAGCTCTACGACGGATACGTCGCCGGCGGCACGATCCTGCTTGGCCGGGGCGACCTCGAAGCGGTCGGTGGCTGGCGACCGGTCGAGCGGTCGGTCGACCGAGCGCTCCTCGAGCGCGTACTGGCCGCTGGCGGGCTGGTCTATCGTACTCATGGTTTCGGATACATCTATGTTCGCTATCACGAGGGACACACGTGGGACGTGAGTCTCGACCACTTCGACCGCGACCCGGTCCGCCGCTGGACCGGACTGCCGCCGTACACGGAGTTCGGGCCGTCATGACACCCCGGGTGATGCGCAACGACTGGTCCTCGGTGACACCGCCAGACCTCGATCGATGGCAGCCCTCAGAGACTGTCAGCGTCGTCCTACCCGCGTTTGAAGACCAGCAGATCCTCGACCTCACGCTGTCCGCGCTCAGCCGGCAGACCTATCCGGCCGAGCTGCTCGAGGTGATCGTCGTCGACGACGGCTCAGACCCGCCGTTGCACCTGCCGGAGATCCGCCCGGAGCGGACGAAGCTGGTCCGGGTCGCCGAGGGCTGGGGAAAGGCCAACGCGCTGCACCTGGGCGTAGCCCACAGCTCGGGCACGGTCCTGCACCTGCTCGATGCCGACATGCTCGTCTACCCGGAGCACGTCGCGGCTCTCGCCCGCTGGCTGCATGTGCTGCCGTACGCGGTGACCCTGGGCTTCAAGAGGTTCGTCGACGGGCCCTGGCCGACCGCGGAGCGGGTGGCAGATATGTGGTCGTCGGGCACCGCGGCCGATTTGTTCGGCGGCAGCCCCGGTGAACCACACGAGTATCAGGAGCGCTACATCGCGCAGACCGACCAGCTTCGAACCGCCGATCACCTCGCGTTCAGGATCTTTGTCGGGGCGACGGTGGGATTGCGCCGCGAGCTGTTCGACCTCGCCGGCGGCCCGAACCCAGGACTGCGGTTTGGCAACGATACGGAGTTCGGCTACCGACTCGCCCAGGCCGGCGCGGTCTTCATCCCCGAGCCGCGCGCCCAGAGCTGGCACCTTGGCCGGACGAATGTAATGCGCGCGCAGGAACAGATCGCGCGCTACCGGCTCGCGTTCCTCGCAGATCTTGTGCCCTATCCGCGACATTGGCGCAAGGCGGGCGGAACAGCATGGTCGGTCCCCCTGGTCGAGGTCGTCGTTGCCGTCGATCACGAGCCCCTCGAGCGGGTGCGGGCCGCAGTCGATTCCGTGCTGCGCGGGGCCGAGCGGGACGTGCGCGTCAATCTCGTCGGTCCATGGGACCAACTCGACCGTGGGCGGGTGCCGGCGCTCACCGATCCACAGCTCGACCTTCGGCTGATCGCTGCCACGTACCGCGGCGAACCCCGCGTACGATTCGTGACCGAGCGGCCGGAGTCCGCGTTCCCATCGCCCTACCTTCTCGAACTGCCGGCCTCCTACGGCCTGGCCCCAGACGCGCTGGCCCGCCTGATCGACCTTCTCGATCGTCACGCGGCCGGAGTGATCCGCGTGGCGGGCGACGGCGGTGCCGACGTCCACTTCTGGCGAACGGCGGCGCTCGGTCGAGCGCGGTGGGTTCGTGCGCCCGGCGACTCATTGGTCGACGCCGTCGCCGCAGTGCACGGCCGCAGAGACGTATCGGCCGACCAGGCTGGTGTGCTCGATTTGACCGGCTTCGAACCCGACGAGCTGGCATCCGGCGCGGTCGACTTTTCGCAGCGCGGCCGCCGTGGCCGCGCCACGCTGGTGCCGAGAACGGTAGAGGTGGAGGGTGTGCGGTCCCTCGGTCGGGCCACTGTCGTTGTGGCCTGGCTCGCCCTTCGGCGGTTGCGCGCGTGGGCGACGCGGGGCGTAGCGCGCCGATCCAGGCGATCGGCCTGATACACGGCCACGCGGTCATCCGAGTGGGCGGCCGCCACGGCGCGACACGCGCATGGCAGACTGGGGCGTTCTCGCGTCAACAAAGCTGGCTCACAGGTGGCCGACGAGTACGGGGTAGACAATGACGGTGATCGATGTTAATAACGACGGGAAGGTCGCTTTTATCACCGGCATTACCGGGCAGGATGGGTCGTACCTCGCCGAGTTATTGCTCGCGAAGGGTTATGAGGTGCACGGCATTATTCGACGCGCCTCTATGTTCAATACGCAGCGCCTGGATGGGATCTACCAGGACCCGCACGAGAGCCACCGCCGCCTTTTCCTGCACTACGGCGACATAACGGACGCGAGCCGACTGGTGAACTTGATCCGGGACATTCGACCGGACGAGGTTTACCACCTGGCGGCCCAAAGCCATGTCAAGGTGAGCTTCGAGGTGCCTGAATACACCGGCGAGGCGACGGCTCTTGGCACCATTCGGCTGCTGGAAGCCGTGCGCGCCTCGGGTGTGTCGACGCGCTACTTTCAGGCGTCCACGTCGGAGATGTTCGGCCTCACCCCGCCGCCGCAGGACGAGACGAGTCCCTTTCACCCTCGCAGCCCGTACGGCGTGGCCAAGTTGTACTCGCATTGGGTCACGGTCAACTACCGCGAGGCGTACGGTCTCCACGCATCCAACGGCATCATGTTCAACCACGAGTCGGAGCGCCGCGGCGAGACGTTTGTGACGCGCAAGATCACGCGTGCGGTGGCTCGGATCCGGTCCGGCCATCAGAGCGAGCTCTACGTCGGCAACCTCGACGCGGTCCGCGACTGGGGCTACGCGCCCGAGTACGTGCAAGCGATCTGGCTCATGCTGCAGCAGGAATCACCTGATGACTACGTCCTCGCCACCGGCGTGCCGGCAACAGTGCGGGAGTTCGCCGCGGCCGCGTTCGGCCACGCCGGGTTGGACTGGGAGCAGTACGTAAAGATCGACCCGCAGTACGAGCGCCCGGCCGAGGTACCGGCGCTCGTTGGGGTGGCCACGAAGGCCGCCACCCGCCTCGGGTGGCGGCCGACTTCCACCTGGCGTGAGGTAGCGCAACGCATGGTCGAAGCCGACATCGCCCTGCTCGACGACGAGCTGTGTGGGCGTACCGTCCGGATTGACCGCTAGGCGCCGCCCAGATGGCGTACCACCATGACATTCCGCGTGACGCGCCCGTGTACGTCGCGGGCCACGCGGGGCTCGTCGGATCCGCAATCTGGCGTCACCTGACCGCGGAGCGGTTTACCAACCTGATCGGGCTGCGCTCGGCCGAGTTGGATCTGCGCGACCCGGTCGCTACCCGTGACTTCTTCGCCCAGACCCGACCGGCGTACGTCATCGACGCGGCTGCGCGCGTCGGCGGCATTCTCGCCAACGCCACGGCGCCGGCCGACTTTATCTCGGACAATATTCGCATCCAGTGCAACCTCATCGACGCGGCGCGGGAGTTTCGGGTCGCGCGGTTGCTGTTCCTGGGGTCGAGCTGCATCTACCCGCGCCTGGCCGAGCAGCCAATCCGGGAGGAATCGCTGCTCACCGGCGCGCTCGAGCCAACCAATGCGGCGTACGCCGTCGCAAAGATCGCCGGCATCGCACAGGTACAAGCGGTTCGCCGCCAATACGGCTGTTCGTTCATTTCGGCAATGCCGACCAACCTCTACGGCCCTGGTGACAATTTCGACCCGGAAACCTCCCATGTACTGCCGGCGCTGATCCACCGCCTGCTACACCGCCGCCCAAAGGGCGATGGATCGGTGACGGTGTGGGGCACCGGGCTCGCCGAGACGCGAATTTCTGTTTGTCGATGACCTCGCGGCGGCCATGTCCTGCGTTGCTTGGAGCGCTACGACGACGACGCGCCGATCAATGTCGGCACTGGCCAGATCTGACAATCCGGGAGCTAGTTGCACTGGTCGCTGACGTGGTTGGCTATCGCGGAGAAGTCATCTACGACACGTCCAAACCCGACGGAACACCACGCAAGGTACTTGATGTGAGTCGGATCAATGCCCTGGGCTGGCGTGCCACAACGCCGCTTCGCTCCGGGATCGAAGCAACCGTCAATTGGTACACGCAAAAATGTACGGGAGGGGCATGACGATTGCGCGACGACGTGTATAGGCTGCCCGAGCGTCTACGAGGTGAACTCGGCAGGGGTGAGATGAGCGAGCCCGGCAGCTATTTGTGCTGTGGCGTGCGGATTGACGGGCTTGGTCCGGAAGCGGCCGTACGGACGCTTCTGGAGTCACGCTACGGCACCGCGCGTGGCGCGCACCTGTGCAACTCCCACACGCTCGGGCTCGCGTTCCGCGACGAGACCTACCGGCGCGAACTCAATGAGGGCCACCTCAACTTCGCCGACGGTCACTGGGTCGCCAAAGTGGGTCGATGGCGTGGACAGCGGGATCTGACCGCGCGCGTGTACGGGCCGGCACTCATGCTCGCCACGATGGACCGGGGCCGGACTTTCGGTCTGCGGCACTACCTATATGGCGCGTCGACAGAGACGGTCGCCCGGCTCGCCGACACGTTGACGCGGCGCTACCCCGGGGTGCAGATCGTTGGCCTCGAGGCACCGCCATTCCGGGCGCTGGAGCCACACGAGGAAGATGACCTGGCACAGCGCATCGCCGACGCTGCGCCGGACATCGTCTGGGTCGGGATCGGCACCCCCCGCCAGGACCACTTCGTCGCCCGACACGCGCAACGCCTTCAGTGCACGCTGGTACCGGTCGGGGCGGCATTCGACTTCAACTCTGGCACCAAGCGGGCGGCACCGAGGTTCATCCAGCGCGCTGGTATGGAGTGGCTGTTCCGGTTCGCCATGGAGCCGCGGCGGCTGTGGCGTCGTTACCTCATCGGCATCCCAGTCTTCATCCTTGGCGTCCTGACCGATATCGGTCGGCGCACCTCCCGCCGGCCAGCACCACGCCCGCAGCCAGAGCCGGTCGCTATGCCCGCGCAGCGGGTCGGCCTCCGCGCGAATGGCACTCCCCTGGCCCGCAACGGCGTGCGTCTCCCCGCTGAGGATGTGCCATCGCGCCACAGCCTCGCCCCGACGGGCACGAACGGGTCCGCCATCCCGACCCATCGGGTACCCGCGGACGCTCCAGTTTGGACAGTGACAGACCAGGCGGTAATTCTCCCACGGGCGGCCACCGGACAGGCCGGACTGGCAATGAGAGACGAGGCTTGACCGGACTGGTGCTCACCGCCGACACCGCGACCCCTGCGACCGACTCGTCGTGAAGGTCGTCGTCGTTCACAACCGCTACTCGTCTGCTCAGCCGTCGGGTGAGAACGCCGTGGTCGCGGCCGAGATCGACGAGCTGACTCGCGCTGGGCTCGAGGTGCTGCCCTATCTGCGCGACTCAGACGAGATCGCGACGCTGCCGGCGTTGCAACGAGCCGCGCTCGCGATATCTCCCTCCTACGCTCGTCGCGCCCAGCGCGAGCTCGGTCGGCTGCTCGCCCAGCACCGGCCCGATGTCCTTCACTTGCACAATCCGTACCCTCTGATCTCGCCATGGGTCATCCGCACCGCGCACGCGCACGGCGTACCGGTGGTGCACACCGTGCACAACTTCCGCCAGACCTGCGTCAACGGCCTGTTTTACCGCGATGGTGCGGACTGCAACGACTGTGTCGGTCGGGCGCTTCCGACGCCAGCCATTCGGCACGCCTGCTACCGGGGATCGCGTGCCCAGTCCGCGGCGATGGCGGTCACCCTCGCAGCGCATCGCGGCACCTGGGCCTCAGTCGACCGGGTGTTGGCATTGACCCCGAAGATGGCCGTCTACGCGCGCGGTCTGGGACTACCGGACGACCGGATCGTCGTCCGGCCCAACTCCGTTGCCGACCCCGGCCGGCACACGCAGGCCGGCGACGGCTTCCTGTTTCGCCGGGCGCCTATCCGCCGAGAAGGGCGTGTCTCTCCTGCTCGATGCGTGGGATCGTCACCCCGACGGCGCACTAGGTCCACTGCGCTTCGCCGGCGACGGGCCGCTGACCGATCAGGTGCGCCAGCGGGCCATTGTCCGCAGCGACATCCAGTTCCTCGGCCGGCTCGATCGTCCCAGCCTGGTCGAGGCCATGCGGCAGTCGTCGGTCGTGGTCGTTCCCTCGACCTGGGACGAGGTGTGTCCCATGGTCGCGATCGAGGCGCTGGCCAATGCCCGACCGGTGCTCGGTACCGACCGCGGAGGCCTGCCGTGGCTGGTCGGTGATGCGGGTTGGATCGTCCCGGCGACCGTCGACGCGCTTGCCACTGCACTCCCGGCGGCCGAGGCCGGTGCGGCCGAGGCGGCATCGCGGGCGCGCTCGGCGTATGAGGCGCGGTTTACTCCCGAGGTCAGCATCCGGACACTGCTCGACGTCTACCGGGACGTCGCCCCGCGCTCGGCGTAGCCTGCTACTGTCCTTTGTGGACGTCGAGGCCTACGGCGCACCTTCGAGGGCGATAGCGCGGCGGACCCCGGCCGCCAGGTCGGCGGTCAGCGCTCGCAGGGCCGCGATCCCCGCGGCGGAGTCGTCGGTGAGCAGGCACCGGACGAGTGCGCTGCCCACGATCACGCCGTCGGCGAAGGAGCCGACCTCGGCGGCCTGGTCCCCGTCCCGAACGCCCAAGCCGACGCCGACGGGCAGACCTGGGTTCGCCACCGGCACCGCCTGGCGTACCCGGGCCACCAAGGACGGCGCGGCCTGCGACGTGGCGTCGCGAGCGCCCGTCACGCCCATGACGCTGGTCGCGTAGACGAAGCCGCGACACGCCGCGACCGTGGCCTCAATGCGCGCATCGGTAGAGGAGGGCGCCACGAGAAAGACGCGATCCAGGGCGTGCTCGTCGGAGGCGGCCAGCCACTCCTCCGCCTCGTCCGGGATCAGGTCGGGCGTGATGAGTCCCGACCCCCCGGCGGACACCAGATCCCGGGCGAACCAGCCAACCCCTCGCGTGGAGCGGCCTCCCGCGTAGCGCTCGACCAGGTTCCAGTACGTCATCACGAGCCCCGGTACGCCGGACTGCGCCACCGCCTCAACGGTGCGCATCACGTCGGCGGCGCGTACCCCACCGGCGAGCGCGATCTCGGCAGCCCGCTGGATCACCGGCCCGTCCATGACCGGGTCGGAGTACGGGTAGCCGACCTCGATGATGTCCACTCCGGACTCAGCCAGCGCGCGTACGGCGGCGATCGCACCCTCGACCGTCGGGAACCCGGCCGGTAGGTAGCCGATCAGCGCCGCCCGACCCTCGGCCCGCGCCTTCTCGAACGCGACCGACACACCTGGCATCGTCACGGCCCAGCGACGCCGAACCACTTGCCGGCAGTCTCGACGTCCTTGTCGCCCCGACCCGACAGGCACACCAGGATGGTGGCCTCGGGTCCCAGGTCACGGGCCAGCCGGGCCGCCCCGGCCAGCGCATGCGCGCTTTCGATCGCCGGGATGATTCCCTCGGTACGGCAGAGAAGCTCGAACGCCGCCATCGCCTCGGCGTCGTCGACGGGCTCGTACCGGGCCCGGCCGATCTCGGCCAGCCACGCGTGCTCCGGGCCTACCCCGGGATAGTCGAGGCCGGCCGAAATGGAGTGCGACTCGATGGTCTGGCCGTCCTCGTCCTGGAGCACGAAAGTCCGCGTGCCGTGCAGCACACCGATGTCGCCGCCGGTGATGCTCGCCGCGTGGCGACCCGTCGCCACGCCGTCGCCGCCGGCCTCGAAGCCGTACAGGTCGACGTCGGCGTCGGCCAGGAACGCGTGGAAGATGCCCAGCGCGTTGGATCCGCCGCCGACGCATGCGCACACCGCGTCGGGAAGACGCCCGGTCAGATCGAGGCACTGCTGGCGCGCCTCGACACCGATGCCGCGGGCGAACTCGCGCACCATGGCCGGAAACGGATGTGGGCCGGCGACTGTCCCAATGAGATAGTGCGTACTGTCCACATTGGTCACCCAGTCGCGCAAGGCCTCGTTCATGGCGTCCTTGAGTGTGCGCGAGCCCGTGGTGACCGGTATGACGGTGGCGCCGAGCATCCGCATGCGCGCCACGTTCAGGGCCTGCCGGCGGGTGTCCTCCTCGCCCATGTACACGACACACTCGAGTCCGAAGAGTGCGGCCGCGGTGGCAGCGGCCACGCCGTGCTGTCCCGCGCCCGTCTCGGCGATGACCCGCGGCTTGCCCATGCGCGTGGTCAGCAGTGCCTGCCCCAGAACGTTGCGCACCTTGTGCGCGCCGGTGTGGTTGAGATCCTCGCGCTTGAGCAGGATCCGCGCTCCGAGCCGACCCGAGAGGCGGGTGGCGTCGTAGAGCATGCTCGGCACGCCCGCGTAGTCGCGCAGCAGCCGGCCGAACTCGGCCTGGAACGCCTCGTCCGCGCACGCGTGCCGGAATGCCGCGTCCAGCTCTTCCAACGCGGCGATGAGCGCCTCCGGCACGAACCGCCCACCGAAGCGGCCGAAGTGGCCGTTCGCGTCGGGCACCAGACCGGCCACGCTCAACAGGGCCGCGTCCGCCGTGCTCGTCATCGGGCGGCCCGGGGAGTGGCCGGATGGCTGCCCGCCGTCACCAGTTCGGCGACCGCCTCGCGCGGACTCTTCTGGGTGACCAGACCTTCCCCGACGAGGACGGCGTCGGCGCCGGCGGCGGCGTACCGGATCAGGTCGTGCGGGCCGCGTACGCCGGACTCAGCCACCTTGACGACCGTGTTGGGTAGACCTGGCGCGATGCGCTCGAAGACACCCCGATCCACGTCCAGGGTCGCCAGGTTGCGGGCATTGACGCCGATGACCCTGGCACCGGCGGCGAGGGCACGATCGGCCTCCTCCTCGGTATGCACCTCGACAAGCGCGGTCATGCCGAGCGACTCGACCCGTTCCAGAAGACCCATGAGCGTATTCTGATCCAGCGCGGCGACGATCAGCAGCGCGATATCGGCACCGTGCGCCCGGGCCTCGTGCACCTGATAGCTCGAAACCACGAAGTCCTTGCGAAGTAACGGGCAGTCGACCGCCGCCCGTACCGCGATCAGATCTTCGAGCGAGCCACCGAACTGGCGCGCTCTCCGTGAGCACGCTGACACAACGCGCGCCACCCGCCGCGTACTCTCGTGCGAGTTCGGCGGGATCGGCGATCTCGGCCAGCTGGCCCTTCGACGGGGACGCCCGCTTGACCTCAGCGATGACACCGACCCCGGGCGCGCGCAGCGCGGCAAAGGCGTCCTTCGGCGGCGGCGCCGCGGCGACCGCGTCGCGCAAGGCGCTCAGTGGCACCAGCTTTTCCCGCGCCGCGAGATCCTCGCGCACGCCGGCCAGGATCTCATCGAGAACCGTCACCACGTCGCCTTCCAGCTCCACGATCAGGCGGCCGGCTTTGCGGTGCCATCCAGCTCGGTCGGGCCGTCCAGCGTTTGCGGAGCTCCCGCTGCTCGGCCGTGGAAGCGGATGTCATGCGGCCGATGGTAGGGCCCACGTCGAACGCGCCCGTGGTCCGGGGGTATGGCGAACCTCACCCGTCGGCCTCATGCATAATCGCGCCGGGCCCCGGAAGGCCCGGTAAGCGGTCAGCCGCCCAGGTAGGCCGCGACAATCTCCTGATTCTGCGCGAGTTCCGCGGCCGGGCCGGCCAGCTTCAACGATCCGGACTCGAGCACGTAGGCCCGGTCCGCCACGCGCAGCGCGGCCAAGGCGTTCTGCTCCACCAACAGCACGGTGGTGCCCTGTTCGCGGATGCGCGCGATGGTGTCGAAGATGAGATCGACCAGCACGGGAGCCAGTCCCATCGACGGCTCGTCGAGCAGCAGCAGCTGCGGCCGGGCCATGAGCGCCCGAGCCACCGCGAGCATCTGCTGCTCACCGCCGGACATGGTGCCCGCCTTCTGCGCGATGCGCTCGCGCAGCCGCGGGAACAGCTCAGCACGTTCTCCATGTCCTCGGCCACGGCGGCCTTGTCATTGCGGCTGTACGCGCCCAGGTCAAGGTTCTCGGACACGGTCATCCGGGGGAAGATCCGACGACCCTCGGGGGCCTGGGCGATGCCGAGCCCCACCACGTCGTGGGCCTGCATCGTGTCCACCCGCTTACCCTCGAACGTCACCGCGCCCTTGCGGGGACGCAGCAGGCCCGAAACGGTCCGCAGGGTCGTCGACTTGCCGGCGCCGTTGGAGCCGAGCAGGGTCACGATCTCGCCCTGCTCGACGTTAAGCGTCAGTCCCTTTACGGCCGCGATGTTGCCGTAGTAGACGTGGATGTCATCGACCGTCAGCATTGGCTAACTCTCCAGACCCGACTTGCCGAGGTACGCCTCGATGACCCGCTGGTTGGACTTGATTTCCGCCGGGCCTCCCTCGGCGATCTTCTCGCCGCGGTCGAGCACCGTGATGCGCTCGGAGACCCGCATGACCACGCTCATGTCGTGCTCGATAAGCAGCACGGAAACGTTGCGCTCGTTGCGAACCCGGTGCACGAAATCGACGAAGACGGCCGACTCACGGGGGTTCATGCCGGCGGTCGGCTCGTCGAGGAGTAGCACGCTCGGCCGTAGCGCCAGGGCCCGAGCCACCTCGAGCCGGCGCTGGTCGCCGTACGAGAGGTTGCGGGCATATTCGCCGGCAACCTCGCCGATGCCCACGAAGTTGAGCAGCTCGAGTGCCTCCTCGTGGGCTGCCTTCTCTTCATGTCGCTGCCAGGGTGCCCGCAGGATCGTGCCGAAAACTCCCGCGCGAAGGTGTCCGTGCATGGCCACCTTGACGTTCTCCTCAGCGGTCATAAGGCCGAAGAGGCGGATGTTCTGGAATGTCCGGGCCACTCCGAGCCCGGCGATCTTATGCGGTGGCATGCCAGTGATGTCGCGATCGCCGAGCCATACCGCACCCTCGGCCAGTTCATAGAGCCCCGTCAACGCGTTGAAGTACGTCGTCTTGCCCGCGCCGTTGGGCCCGATGAGGCTGACGATCCCGCCCTTGGGTACATCGAAGCTGACGCGGTTGACAGCGACGAGGCCGCCGAAGCGGACGGTCAGCGCCTCCGCCGTCAGGGCTGCATCGGGCTTGGGCCCGGTCAGTTCGAGGTAGGCCTGGGTCTGGGTCATGTCCGGTCCCTATCGATGTCCGCGCCCTCGGCAACCGGAACCGCGCCACCCGCGTGGACGGTCTCGTCCGCGAGCGACTCCAGTTCGGGTGCCACGTCTTCCATGTCCGCCCCGAGCGACTCGGCCTCCGTCCGGCCGGGCTCGCGGAGCACGAGCCGCGTCCGGGCTTCGGGTATGAGACCTTCGCGCCGGAACAGCATCATGATGATCAATACGCTGCCGAAGATGAGGAACTGGAACGATACCGAGCCTTTCGCGGTCAACAGAATCACGCCGATCGCTCCGAGTGGCGCGGCCAGGAAGATGAGGAGCAACGCCTGACGGCCGCGCATGATGAGCAGCACGCCACCCACGACCAAGGCCACGGCGATGACCAGGAGGACGAGCGCGATCGCGTTACCGGTCGCCTCGGATTTCTCGATGGCGTTCTGCGCCTCCTTGAGCAGGGTCGAGTTCGTCCACGCCAGAATCAACGCACCGATCGTGACGCCCCAGACGTTACCCATGCCGCCGAGGACCACCATCGCCAGCAGCGTGATGGAAATGGAGAACTTCAGCTGATCGGGGAAGACGCCGCTGACGTGGATGGCGTAGGCGACGCCGGCGAAGCCACCGGCGACCGCACCGAGCGCGTAGGCCGACAGCTTGGTTCTCATCAGGGGTACGCCCATGAGGCTGGCGGCGAGCTCGTCCTCCCGGATGGCGAGCCAGGCCCGGCCCAGCCGACCCTCGCGGATCCGCAGCGAGGCGAACATGATGGTGGCCGCGAAGAGGCAGAAGAGCACGAACTTCGGCAGCGCGTCCGACGGCAGCAGATCCTTGATCGTCAAGGCGCCGGTGGAGTCGAAGCCCAGGAAACGCGGATAGTCCACCGGTGAAATACTGCGGTTTCCATTGGTGACGTTCACGCCGAAGATGTCGTCGCCGTTGAAGACGACCTCACCGATGATCTCTCCGAATCCGAGCGTCACCAGGGCGAGATAGTCGCTTCGTAGACGCAGCGTTGGAGCGCCGATGATGATGCCGCCGATCGCGCAGAGAATGCAGGCGGCAACCAGCACGATGAAGACGTTCAGATGGACGCCTGGCTTGCCCTCGCTGAATTTGGAGCCAAAGAACCACAGTTTCTCGCCATAGAAGAAGTCTGATGCCAACCAGCCGGCGGTATACCCACCGATGGCCCAGAACGCGACAAAGCCCAGGTCCAGCAGACCGGCATAACCGACCACGACGTTCAGGCCCAGCGCTGCCATCACGTAGACGATGGCCTCGTTGACGCTGAGCAGCGGCAGGTAGGTGTTCATGAAGTCATGAACATCCGGCGGAATGACCTGAGCCCGGAAGTAGAGATCCAGGTAGCTGTAGATGAAATACAGCACCGCTGCCGCGAGGAGGCCCAAGGGCAAATACATCGACCGCTTGATATGGAATCGCCGGCGCGGTGGTCGGTGGAACGACGGTGGCGACGTCGGTGTCGGCCATGGGGCTACACCTTCTCCCCGACGGTTTGTCCGAGCAAGCCGGTCGGGCGGAAGACCATCACCAGGATGAGGATCGTGAAGACTACCGTCTGACTCCACTCCTGGCCCAGGCCTACGCCTTCGTTGAGGCCCTTGATCACTCCGATGAGCAGGCCACCGAGGACGGCTCCCGTCAGGTTGCCGATGCCGCCGAGGACGGCCGCCGTGAAGGCGATCAGGCCGAAGTTGAAGCCCAGGTCGTACCGCGTCGTGCCGATCACCTGCTGGTACATCAGGCCGGCCGCACCGGCGAGGGCGCCGCCGAGGCCGAACGTGAACGAAATGATGCGGTTGACATTGATGCCCATGAGCCGCGACGCGTCCTGATCCTGCGCGACCGCCCGCATCGCCTTGCCGGTCTTGGTCTTGGTGACGATCCAGCTCATCAGCAACAGCAGCGGGATGGTCATCAGGATCACGAAGACGAGCTTGTGCTCGATCCGGACGCCGCCGGGTTCCCACGCCCCCTGTGGTAGGACGCTGGCCCAGCCGGGCTTCTGCGCCGATCCGTTCCAGAGCAGACCGATGAACAGCAGCACGAAGCTCATGCCGACTGCCGTGATCAGGGGCGCGAGTTTGGGCGCCCGTCGTAACCGGCGATAGGCGATGAACTCGATCGTGACGTTGATCGACGCGCAGAAGGCCATGCACCCGATCAGCGCGAGCACGAAGATGACCCAGCCCGTGGCGGTCCCGCCAGAGACGGTGACCCCGAAGACGGTGGTGACCAAAAACCCGGAGAAGAGCGTGCCCAGCATGAACAGGTCGCCGTGGGCGAAGTTGATCAGCTCGATGATGCCGTACACGAGCGTGTACCCGAGCGCGACCAGTGCGAAGAGCGTGCCGTTTTCAAGCCCCACGATCGCGGAGGTCGTGAACAGCGCGGGGTGCGCGACGAACGAAGTGATCAACCAGTAGGCGACGCCGGCCAGGATGAGGCCGGCCGTGACGTTCGTCAGGTAGCGACGAAATACGGCGATCGTCCGGCGGTGCACGACCGGCGGGCGGGCGACGGGGGCGGTAGCGGTGGTCTGGGTCATGGGCTCCTCGCAGAGTGCCGATCACGCGGCCGAGATGGCAGCGCGCCGACGACGCATCGGCCAGTGGCGGCGTCGACGAAGACGGCACCGGTGTGGTGCTCCTGGAATCTCAGGCGCACCACACCGGCATCGCTTCCTCAGGTCAGGAAACTGGCCAGGCCTTCAGGAAGGTCTCCTTGCCGTCCTTGACGAGCTCGACCGTGATGTCCTTGGCGTTGACGTCGCCAGACTGCGGGTCAATGGTGATCGTCTTGCCGACGACCGCCTTGCTGGCGTCGATCGTGATGCCGGAGCCCTCGAAGACCGCGTCACGGACGCCCTTGCGGGTGCCGTCGGACTTCTCGATCGCGGCGAGGATTACCTGCAGCGCCTGCACGCCGTAGAGCGCGTAGCTGGAGCGCGGGTCGGCGCCGTACTTGGCCTTGTAGTCCGTGATGAACTTCGCCGGGATTCCGCCAGCCTCCTTGATCACGTCGGTCGACAGACCGGCGAAGGTCAGGTAGGCGCCAGCGGCCTGCGGCAGAGCGTTGAACTCGGGGTAGCCGGTGAAGCCGTCGGGCGCGATCAGCTTGACCAGGGTGTTGTCACCGAGGACGGCGACCTTGTCCTTGACCAGCTGACCACCGTTGTTGTCGTAGATGCCGCCGAAGAAGACGCAGTCAGCGCCGGCCGTCTTGGCCGCGCCGAACAGCGCGGTGTAGTTGGCATCGCCCTTCTTCCACGACGTGCGGCCGACGACCGAGATGCCCTGCTTCTGCGCCTCGGCGGCGAAGGTGTCGGCGACACCCTTGCCGTAGGTCTCGGTGTCGTCGATGACGAAGCACTTCGTGACCTTCAGGTCCTTCGCCGCGAACTGCGCGCCAGCCGGACCCTGGATGTCGTCGGTCGTTACGACGCGACCGTAGCTGCGCTTGCCGGTCGGGAAGTACTTGTCAGGCTCGCCCGGGTCCCACGACTTGGTGAGTCCGGGGTTGGTGTTGGCGTGCGAGATCATGAGCATGGGGCCGTCGGATGCACCGTTGACGATCGGTGCGATCGATCTTCGCGCAGCCTGAGTTGAACGTGCCCATGACCGCGACCTCGTTGGCCGTCGCCACGTGGTCGTTGGCGTTCTTGGTGCACTGCGCCGGATCCCAGGAGCCCGCCGCCGCCGTCGAGTCGTCGTACTTCTTCAGCTCCACCTTGTAGTTGCCGGCCTTGCCGCCGACCTGCTCCAGGTAGAGGTTCATCGCGTTCCAGGTGTCGTCCGACGCGTCTTTCGCCGAACCCTGGAACGGAACGTCGACGCCGACGATGAGCGTCGTTCCGCTTCCGGTGTTGCTGGTGCTACCGCCACCACATCCCGCCGCCGCTACCGCGACGACGGCAAGCACAGTCAGTGCCTTGATCCGCCTGTTCATCCTGTTCCTCTCGCTCCTTCATGAGCCCGATTCGGTCGGAAGGCCAGTTCCGCTGTGGACGATGTCCGTCGGCTGCTGGCCGTCACCCTCTACGAGGGGCCGCGGCAGACGGATCGGTCCGGCTTTGTCGGACTGGCCAGTGCCACGGGCTACCGACCGGTCGGCTACCCAATACTTCGGTCGAACGTGAGAGGCGCGCACGTCTGATACGACGGGCAATTCGCCTCCTTGCGGGTCCGTCCAGCCAACCGCGCAACGAGTGGCACTCGCTGCATCGTGGGGCTGAACGTATGGTCCACTCTGAGGCGTGTCAAGCACTGGGCCGTCCTGATCGACAAGGTAGAGACCAAGCCGTAATGCGGCCGTTGCCAGGCTGCGCTGCCGGCCGCGATCAAAGGCTCGGCTTAGTTGGATTATGGGCTATTAACGTCAGTTCGGGAATATCAGGTTTTGGTCGGATCTTCGCCTCGGTCAAGTGCGTCCCAAAAGTCCCGGCTCGCGGCCTCGCCCGACTGCCGCACCGCGTCAGATTCGCTGGTACGGTCGCCCGTCTCGTCCTCCACCCGGTGCCCGATTGGCTGGTCGTCGTGCCCGCCCGGGTCGGTTCGCTCGTACCGCAGGCCCAGTGCCGGTTCGTTCGTACCGTCGGCCCGGGCTGGGTCGTTCGTACCGTCGGCCCGGGCTGGGTCGTTCGTACCGTCGGCCCGCGCTGGGTCGTTCGTACCGTCGGCCGAGACTGGGCCAGGCGGTCGCACCTCGAACCGCGGCGAACCCGCCGGCGACGGCGGCGATAAGCCCGGCCGCTGCCGTCAGCACCACCCAGCCCCAGGCGATGGCGTCCCGGCTCAGTTGAGACACCGCCAGCCCGACCATCCCCAGCCCGCCAGCCACGATCAACACACCGACCGCGCGGCGGCCCCAGCCTCGGGTGGCCAACAGCGCACCGGCGCCCGCCAGTACCACGAGGGTGGCCGCCGTCAGCGCCGGCACGAGGGAGGCGCCCGTGCGAGCGGTGCTGACCGATCCCAGTGGCGACGGCCGGATCACTGTCTCGACCAGCCACGTACGCGATCCGGCGAACAGCGCCAGACCGGCGGCGGCGGCACAGCCGATGACTGCGACACCAATCTCTCTTTGTTGGAGGTTCATCACCGTTGGTTCTTCATCACCGCGCGGGTTTGAGCGTCTCCGCGGCCGCGATCGCCGCGAGCACCGCGGCCGCCTTGTTGCGGGTCTCCTGCTCCTCAGCGGCGGCGTCCGAGTCCGCCACGATGCCGCCGCCGGCCTGGACGTAGGCGACTCCGTCGCGCAGCAGTGCCGTGCGAATGGTGATCGCCGTGTCCATGTCGCCGCCGAAGCCGAAGTACCCGACGATGCCGCCGTACGCGCCGCGTCGGGTCGGCTCGAGCTCGTCGATGATCTCCATGGCTCGCACCTTGGGAGCGCCGGTCAGCGTCCCGGCCGGGATACGTCGCCACCAGTGCGTCGAACGCCGACTGGTCGTCGCGCAGCTCACCCACCACAGTGGACACGATGTGCATCACGTGGCTGTAGCGCTCGATCGTGGCGAACTCCGGCACCTCCACCGTGCCCGGCTTGCAGACCCGGCCCAGGTCGTTACGGCCCGAGATCGACGAGCATGACGTGCTCGGCCCGTTCCTTGGGGTCGGCTCAACAACTCCCCGGCGAGACGGGTGTCCTCTTCCGGAGTGACGCCGCGCCACCGGGTACCGGCGATCGGGTGCAGCAGCGCCCGTCGACCGGTCACCTTGAGGTGGGCCTCGGGCGACGAGCCGACAATGTCGAACCCGTCGAATCGGAGCAGATACATGTACGGACTCGGGTTGGTCGAGCGCAGCACCCGGTAGATGTCGAGCGGATCGGCGTCGGTCGGACGCTCGAAGCGTTGCGCCACAACGATCTGGAAGCACTCGCCGTCCCGGATCGCCTCTTTCGCCGCCTCCACCGCCTTCGGGTGCAGTCCCTCCGGTGTCCGGCTGACGAACCGGCCGACGCCCGGATTCTCCACAGTGGACACCATCGGCGGGGTGGGTCGCGACAACGCCGTCGTCATCGCGTCCAGCCGCGCCGATGGCCTGGTGATACGCGGCGCTCGCCGCGGCCTTCGTCGCCTTCGGCGGCAGGATCGCATTGGCGACGAGCACAGCCGAGCCCTCGAAGTGGTCGAGGACGACGAGGTCGGTGGCGAGCACCATGCCCAGCTCGGGGACCCGCAGGTCGTCGGTCGACAGCTCCGGCAGCCGCTCGAACCGGCGCACGATGTCGTAGGAGAGAAATCCGACCAACCCGCCGGTGAGCGGCGGCAGGGCGACGCCGGTGGACGGCCGACCGCCGGTGGTAAGCAGTCGTACCGTCTCCCGCAGCACGCTGACCGGATCCCCCTTCGTCGGCACGCCCGCCGGCGGAGTCCCCAGCCAGTGCGCCCGACCCTCGCGTTCGGTCAGGGTCGCGATGCTGCGGACGCCCACGAAGGAGTAACGGCTCCACGCCGTACCGCCGGAGGAGGCGCCGTGCTCGGCGGACTCCAACAGGAAGGTGCCGGGGCCGCCAGCCAACTTGCGGTAGACACCGACCGGAGTCTCGCCGTCGGCGAGCAGACGCCGCGTCACCGGAACGACACGGTGCGTGCGGGACAGCTCGAGGAAGGCCTTCTCGTCGGGAGCGACGACACCCGTGGTCACTGCTCTACTCCTGTGGTGAGTGCTAGCTCGGTGTGGAAGCACGTGCGCTCGCCGGTGTGGCACGCCGGGCCAACCTGGTCTACCCGCACCAGCAACGTGTCGCCGTCGCAGTCGATGGCTACAGAGCGTACGTACTGATGATGCCCCGAGGTTTCACCCTTGACCCACAGCGTCCCACGGCTGCGGGAGAAGTAGGTCGCCCGCCCGGTGGTGAGTGTCCGGTGCAGCGCCTCGTCGTTCATCCAGGCGAGCATCAGCACCTCGCCGGTGTCATGCTGCTGTACCACGGCGGGTATCAGGCCGGCCGGATCGCGGGTCAGCCGGGCCGCGACGGCGGGATCGAGTGGGCCGTTCATGAGGGTTGATTCTCCCGTACGGTGGTGGGCTCCCGGTTTGTCCCAGACGCTCCCTGTTTGGGGTCAAACGGTTGTGGCTCTAGTAACGCTACGTTGATATCGCGCCGCCATTGGTCTGTGGCGGACGCTCCGCATCTCTCCGGTTCACTCCTGATCTGACTTGGTTGGCGACGGCCTGCCGGGCCCGGTCGGGTTTGAGCGCTAATCCGCCAGTACGGCCGCCCCTGCCGGCCGCCAAGAGATGGAGGGCATTGACATGTACGACCCTCAGGGTTCCCTAGCCCCTGCCCCGGAGACCCTGTCCCCCACCGAGTCCCCGGCCGCCGAAGTCGCGGAGGCGACCGGCGCCACCATGACCGCGGTCGTCGAGTCCCCCGAAACCGCCGCGCCCGAAGATCCCGCCGAGTCCGCCTGGTACGCCGACTCCGACACCATCGAAACCGGCACCGTCGAATCCGAATCCACCACTGCTCCAGCCGAGTCCGAGCCTGCGGTCCTGCCTGAGCCCGCCGCTGCGCCGGAGGCGACGGAGCCTGAGGCCACAGTGGACGCTGAGGTGCCATTGGACGCTGAGGTTCCGGTTGAGCTTGAGCCGCAAGCGATCGTCGAGCCAGATGTCATCGACGAGCCAGAGGCCCTCGAAGAGCCAGAGACCCTCGAAGAGTCCGACGCCACCGCCGAACCACAGACCACCGAAGAACCGGAAGCCGTCCTCGAACCGGAAGCCGTGATCGAACCGGAAGCCGTATCGAACTGGAAGCCGTGATCGAACCGGAAGCCGTCGAAGAGCCCGCCACCGAGACGGCTCAGGAGCCTGACACGGCCGATGAGGAAGTGTCCGATGTCGACGCCGAGACGGAGCCGGCTTCGGAGACCACCGCCGACTCGGAAACCACCGCCGACTCGGAGACGGTCGCCGAAACGGAGGCTGACGCAGTACCAGTGTCGTCTGAACCGACCGCCGACGTCGTCGCCCCGGTTGGGTTGACCACGCTGCCAGCCGAAAGCGTTGCCCTGTTCCGCGAACGGATGGCGATGGCCTACGACCAGTTCGACGCCTCGCCGGCGGCCGCCGTCGCGCAGGCCGAGCTCGTGGTGACCGAGGCCGTCGTGGCGATGCACCGATCGTTGCTCGATGGCGCCGTGAACCTCGGCGCCTGGCGGCAGGCCACGGGAACGGACCTGACCGATGCGATGCATGGTTACCGCGACTACTTGGACCGGTTGCTCGCACTCTGAGTGAGTCGCCGTACTGATCGAGGGTCCGCTGCCTGCCCGGCGGCGGACCCTCGCTTGTGGACAGTGACTACCGGATCACACCCGGCGGCATCGGGCCGGTGAGGTAGCGCTGAACCGTCGGCCCGACCATGGCCACGATCGTGTCCGCCGGCGCGGAGGCGATCGGTTCGATGCGAATGATGTAGCGCACCATGACCAGTCCAGCCATCTGGCTCGCGACCAGGCTGGCGCGCAGACCGCTCTCGGCCGGGTCAAGCTTGAGGTCACGGGCCAACTTGCGAAGAATTCTGTGAACGATGAACTCCCGCATCATCCGGGCGAACATCTCGTTGCTGACGGCGCTACGCACGATCGCGGCCACGGCGCCACCCGCGGCCGAGTCCCAAACGGTGAGCAGTGTCCGTACCAGCCGCTCCCCAGCCCCGTCGGCGCCTTCGGCCAGTGCCGTGGTCAGAACCGCACCCGGATCGAACGGCGCCTGCATCGCATCGAGGAAGAGCTGATCCTTGGTGCCGAAGTAATGGTGCACCAGGGCCGGATCAACGCCGGCGGCGGACGCGATCGAACGGATCGACGAGGCGTCGAAGCCACGGTCAGCGAACGCTTCCCGAGCGGCGGCGAGGATCGCCTCTCGGGTGTCCTGGTGACCCGGTCGGCGTCCGGTGCGTACCACTGTTCTGCTCTCCCTGTTCCGGCGCGAGGAAGGGCACCTTCATGGCCAGAAAGCGATTGTGGACGTGAGCGCGAGGAGCGAGCGCTAGCGAGCCCCGCAGTCGCGAACAAACGTAGCCAGGTGCCCTGACCGGAAACCACCGTAGGCCTAGAGGCGTGTGTGGGTGGCCCGGCTGTTGTGGGCCGGGCTGCGGTGTGTGTGGTGTTTAGGCGGCGGCTGGGGTGAGGGTTACCTGTAGGCCGAGCGCTTCGAGTTGTTGGATGAGTTGGCGTTTGCGTCGCTCCTTGTCGATGCGGCTTTCGTAGTAGTCGGCGCCGAGGTCGTGAAAGTCGGCGTTGGGGTTGGCGAGCAGGTGCCAGACGATGACGAGGATGGAGCGGGCGACCGCGACGAGGGCTTTGCTTTTGCCTCGGCGTTTGATGATGCGGCGGTAGCGCTCGCCGAGGAAGGTATTGGTGCGGGAGGCGGACGCGGCGGCGCTGCCGAGCACGCCTTTGAGGTAGGGGTTGCCCTTGGAGGTCTTGCCGCCGCGGCGCTTGTTGCCGGACTGGATGAGTTGGGGGGTCAGGCGCGCCCAGGAGCACAGGTGCTGCGGGGTCGGGAACCGGCTGATGTCGGGGCCGATCTCGGCCAGGATCACCTCGGCGGCGTCGAGGTTGATCCCGGGGATGTCGGCGAGTCGTTGCAGGGCTGGGCGTGGCCGGCTCGGTGCCGTTGCCGGCTGCGCGTTGCCTGGGCTTTGTGCTGGCGTTGCCCCGCCGTCGGGGTCGACGGGGGGCTCTGGGGTGGGCAGTTCGTTGACGAGTTGCTCGATGCGGGTGGTGAGGCGGTCGATTTCGGCGGTGAGGCTGTCGATCTGACCGAGCAGGATCGTGGCGAGTTCGGCGTGGTGGTCGTCGAACCGGCCGTCGAGTGCCCGTACGAGGTCGCGGCGCTTGTCGCGCATGACACCGCGAGCCAGGTCAGCCAGCGCCTCCGGGTCACGCTCACCCCGGATGAGCGCGTCGATCATGTCCCGCACCGACATGGTGGTGATCTTCGACGCCACCGTGGTCACCTTGATCAGCGCGTCTTCGAGCAACTTCTCCAGCCGCTGCCAGTGACGGGTCCGGTCGCGGGTCAGGTCGACCCGGGTGCGGGTGTAGTCGCGCAGCACTCGCACCTCGTGGGGCGGGACGAACGAGGGTCGCAGCATCCCCCGCTCGGTCAGCTTGGCCAGCCAGACGCAGTCATGCTTGTCTGACTTGGGGCGTCCCGGGACGTGCTTGACGTCGCGGGCGTTGACCAACTGCACCAGCAGCCCGCACCCCTCCAGCAGGTAGTAGAAGATGCGCCAGTAGTCCGAAGTGGACTCCAGCGTCACCATCTCGATGCCCTGCTCCAGTAGCGACTCGCCAAACTTGAGGATGTCCCCGGTGGTCGCGTCCACCGCAAAGACCGTGCTGGCACGCTTGCCATCCGCCCTGGGCGTGCGCACACACACCTGCCCGAACTCCTTGGCCACGTCGATGGCGCAGACCCGCTCGAGGACCTGCTCATACTCCTCGTCGGGGATCTCCTCGGGCGCCCTCTTAGTCCTTGCCATCGACCCGCCTCCTCAAGCCATGCATATGGGCTATGCGGATGCCCGGGGACCTAGTCAGGGAACGGAGACTCTGACCGGCGTGCTCGTAGCAACAGTGCGTGACCCTTCCGGGTCAGGTCCCAGCGTCAGACTTCCTTACGGATTTCACTTCCAGGGAACCTTCGACGTCACGGGCATCCATCGAGGGACCAAGCCCCTCGATGGATGCCGATTGTGACCGGCCAAACACGCACACGCCAGCGGAACCCCAGCCCACCACCGAGCGCAACCAGACCACACGTTTCACGCCCAGCGTGATCAACTACAGTTGTGGGGACTTCCTTGCAGTGCGTCAGGCCGTACGGCGACGGAGGGTGGCAGCCGCGAGGGTGAGCGCCACGACGATGCAGCCCACGACGATGCCGAGGTCGCGCCACAGGGTATCGGTGGCGATCGCGCTCTTCTGGACCTCCTGTAGTGCCTGCACGGCGTAGGTCATGGGAAGCACATTGCTGATCGCCTGCAGCCAGCCGGCCATCTGATCCCGGTCCACGAACAGTCCACAAAGGAGGATCTGGGGGATGACGACGACCGGCATGAACTGCACGGCCTGGAACTCGGTCCGCGCGAAGGCACTGCAGAACAGGCCGAGGGCCACGCCTAGTACCGCGTTGGCGATGGCGATCGTGATGACGAGGCCCACGGAGCCGTTCGTGTTGAGGTCCAGGAACAGGTAGGCGACGCCACCGGCGACGGATGCCTGCACCGCCGCAGCCACGCCGAAGGCGATGCCGTAGCCGAAGAGCAGGTCGAGCTTGCCCATCGGAGTGGTGAGCAACCGCTCCAACGTGCCCGTGGTCCGCTCGCGCAGCATCGCGATGCTGGTGATCAGAAACATGATCGTGAATGGGAAGATGCCCAGCATAATCAGACCGACGCCCTGGAACGTTCGCGGGCTGTCCTGGAACATGAAGTACAGCAACGTAAGTAACAGCACTGGCACCAGGACCATCAAGCCAATGGTGCGCTTGTCGTGGCGGAGCTGGCCCAGAATGCGCTCGACGGTGCTGCCCAGGATTCTCGCGTTCATGCCGACATCACCGTCTGCTTCGTCCGGATGAGGTGAAGGAAGGCCGCCTCCAGGTCGGTTGTGTGGGTCGCCGATTGGATCGCGGCCGGAGTTTCATCGGCGACCAAGTAGCCGTCGCGGATGAGCAGCAGCCGATCGCAGCGACCGGCTTCGTCCATTACGTGGCTCGACACGAGCACCGTCGTGCCCCCCGCAGCTGCGGCCCGGAACTGCTGCCACAACTCGTCACGTAGCACCGGGTCCTGCCCCACGGTCGGCTCGTCCAGGATCAGGACCTCTGGTCGGCTCACCAGATGTGCAGGCGAGCGACGCGCGGGCCATTTGTCCGCCGGAGAGATCGCGGACCAGCTGGCCCGCGGCATCGCCCAGACCCACTGCGGCGATGGTCTCATCCGCTTCGGCCTTGGTCACTCCCTTGTAGAGCGCCGCAAAGTAGTGGGCGTTCTCGCGCACCGTCAAATCGGCGTAGATGCTGGGCGCCTGCGTGAGGTACCCGACCCTACGCCGCAGCGAGGCCGAGCCGGCCGGCGCACCGAGCACGGTCACCGCGCCCGACTTGACCTTCTGGACGCCGACGATCGCCCGCATCAGGGTGGTCTTGCCGCTGCCACTCGGGCCGAGCAGGCCGGACACACTGCCGCGGGGGATGACACAGTTCAGCCCGTGCAACACCTCGCGTTTTCCGCGTTGGACGACGAGGTTCCTGACCTCGATCGCGGTCTCCATGAACACCTCCGAGCCCCGTGCGTGGGAAACTCAACGCTAGTTGACTTCTGCCCCGGAGCGCAAGCTCGCCGACGATCGTGGTACGGCGCGGCGGCTATGACGACCGTCGTGCACCACGATCCACAGGCGGCAAACTGCTGGTAGCGCCCAACGTCAATGCGCAGCGACAATCTGGCGCGTGTTCAACGGGGATTGGAACACCGGCCGCGTCTTGTCCGATGCCTTCTGTCGACTGCTCACGATCCAGCGCGGAGTAGTCAGCGCCCAGCAGGCGACGAAGTACCTTTCACGATCGTCGATGCGGCACCTCTTGTCGTCCGGTCGGTGGCGGCGCGTCCATCGAGAGGTACTCGTCGCCCACAACGGCTCCCTCACCGACGCGCAGCGACTGTGGGTCGCTTCATTGGCGGCGGGCGACGGGCGACCGGCGCTGCTGGCGGGGCGGACCGCATTGGCCGCATTAGGGCTGAAGGGATTTCCGCCCGACGCGGTCCATGTGCTGCTCGATGCCGCCCGTAAGGACCGCAACCCTCCACCGGGGGTGGTGGTGCATCGGACCCGCACGCTCACGATCGACGACATCTGCCGCACAGGGCGATTGCCCTGCACGACGGTCGCGCGGTCGGTCGTGGACGCGGCGAGCTGGGCGCGCTCCGACGACGAGGCTCGAACAGTCATAGCCATGGTCTTTCAGCAGCAGCTGACGACATTGGCTGACATGCACACGGTGCTCGACCGCTTGCCGCGCGCGAAGCGTCGCCAGCTTGTCCTGCGCACCTGCGCCGACGCAGCCGGGGGTGCCCACTCTCTTGGCGAGCTCGACGCGCTGCAGCATCATCCGGGCGGCCGGGCTGCCCAGGCCCACGTCCCAGCACGTCCGGCGGGATAACGCCGGTCGCCGCCGCTACCTGGACTTGTATTGGAAGAAATGGCGCCTACATGTCGAGATCGATGGCGCACACCACCTCGACCCTCGACAAGCATGGTTGGACGCGGATCGGCAGAACCAAGTCTGGATCGGTGGTGAGCGAGTGCTCCGCTTCCCCGCCTGGGTGGTCCGCACGCAGCCGGCGAAGGTTGTCGAGGACATACGCCGGGCGCTCGTGGCCGCGGGTTGGCCCGGAGATCGTGGTACGGAACGGCGTCGATAGCGACCGCCGCGTACCAAGATCTAGGTCGCGGCGCCGGCGGGTGCGGAGGTCTGTTCGAGCCAGGCGGCGTGCAGCTTGGCGTAGACGCTGTCGGGTTGGGCGACCAGTTGGTAATGCGGGCCGCGTTGCACGACCCGTCCGCGGTCGAAAACGATGACCTCGTCGGCGCCCTCAGCGGTGGACAGCCGATGGGCTATGGCGATGGTGGTGCGGCCGCGGGTGACGGCGTCCAACGTGCGCTGCAGCCGGACCTCCGTGGCCGGATCGACGGCCGACGTCGCCTCGTCCAAGACGAGCAGATCCGGGTCGGCCACGTACGCCCGTACCAGTGCGACCAATTGCCGCTCCCCGACCGATAGGGCCTCGCCCCGCTCGCCGACCGGCGTGGCCAGGCCAGCGGGCAGACCTTCGACCCAGTCGACCAAGCCCAGTTCGGTGAAGGCCAACGAGAGTTCGGCATCGGAGAGCGCCGGCCGGGCGAAGCGCACGTTGTCCGCGACCGTGGCGTCAAACAGAAACCCGTCCTGCGGCACGAGGACCACCCGACGGCGCAGCGAGCCGAATCGCACGGTCGGCAGCGGCACGCCCGACAGCGCGACCGTCCCGAAGCGGGGTCCATCAGCCGGGTGAGCAACTTGGCGAACGTCGTCTTGCCCGAACCGGTCTCGCCGACCACGGCCACCCTCGTGCGGGCCGGGATGGATAGATCCACATCGGACAATACGTCCGGCCCGGACGGGTAGGCGAAGCGCACGTTGCGGAACTCGACCGAAATCGGGCCGGACGGCAGGTCCGTGCCCGATGGACCGGGGTCGCGCACGTCGGGTTCGATGTCCAACACGTCGAGCACCCGCCGCCACCCGGCCACGGCGTTCTGCGCCTCGTTGAGCACCTCGGTCGCGATCTGCACCGGCTGGACGAACAACGCCACGAGGATCAGGAACGCGGTCAGCTCGCCGACCTGAAGCCCGCCGCCGACGCCGAGCAGCACGCCGACGACTACCACCGCGGCCATTGCCAATCCGGAGGCCAGCTCGCCGGCGGTGAAGGAGGCGACGCTGGTCCGTAGCGCCCGCGTCTGGGCCGTTCGGTGGCTTTCGATCGCCTCGTCGAGCCGCTCCCGGGTCCGCCCGGCGACGCCGAAGGAGCGGATCACCTCAGCCCCGACGACGCTTTCACTGATCGCGCCGAGCAGAACACCGATCCGGGTACGGACAGTGCCGTAGGCCTCGGCGAGCCGCCGCTGGAACCTCCGCACCACAATGCACAGTGGCAGGAACGCGGCGTACACCACGAGCGCGAGCTGCCAGGAATAGAAGAACATGACCACGGTGGTGACGACGATCTGGCCCGCGTTGACGACCAGGATCACCCCGCCCCACTGCAGGAACTGGGTGATCTGGTCGACGTCACTGGTCACCCGGGAGGTCAGCGTGCCCGCGGCGCTCGGACTGCTGGTGCAACATCGACAGGTCGTGGATGTGGCGGAAGGTTCGCGTCCGTACGGTCGCGAGGGCCGTCTCGCTCACCGTGAACAGTCGTCGCATCATGAGGTACGAGCACGTCGTGGTGACCGCAAGCACGGCGACGGTCGCGAGCACGATCGTCACCACGATGGCGGGGTCGGGCCCGCCGGGTGCCCGCAGGCCGCGGTCGATGACCTGCTGGACGGCGATGGGCACGGCCACCCGTCCCCCCATGGCGACCAACGACAAGGCGAGCGTCCCGCCCAGTCCCGACGCGAAGTTCGGGCGAGAGCGACAACCCGCGCCGGATGGTCTGCCAGGACGATGGCGGGGCGTCCACGCGAGTGGTCATGCGGCCACCTGCGAGCTGTTCGTCCGCTTCGGACAAAGACGGCTCGTCGTAGGCGCTGTTCGCGCTCGCGTTCGGCGTCGGCCCGCTCGTATGCGGTGACCAGGTCCGCGTAGCCCGGCGCGGTCGCCAGCAGCTCACGGTGGGGACCACGGGCGACGACACGGCCGTGCTCGAGGTACACGACCTCGTCGGCAAGCGCGATCGTGGCCCGCCGGTAGGCGACGACCAGAATCGACGATCCGCCCCGGCGGAGACCGGCCAGGATGGCCGCCTCCACGCGTGGGTCGACGGCACTCGTGGCGTCGTCGAGAATCAACAAGCGCGGCGCGCCAGCCAACGCCCGGGCGAGGGTGACCCGCTGGCGCTGCCCGCCCGACAGGGAGGTACCCCGCTCGCCGAGCGTGGTGTCGAGGCCGTCGGCGAGACTCCCCACGAAGCCGTCGGCCTGCGCAAGCCGCAGCGCCTGCATCGCCGCGCTGTCCGAGACGTCCGGGCGGTCCAGCGCGACGTTGCCCCGCACGGTGTCGTCGAAGACGAACGGCACCTGCGGGACGAGCGCAACGGTACGGGCGAGGTCGTCCGCGGGTAGCTCACGCGCGTCGATGCCGCCAAGCTCGATCCGGCCGGCGTACGGATCCACGAGCCGAGCGGCGAGCGACGCGATGGTGGATTTGCCGGAGCCGGTCGGTCCGACCAGGGCCACCGTCCGGCCGGCCGGTACGTCGAACGTGACCTCGTGCAGCACCGGCGCGGCCCCGTCGTACGCGTACGAGACATCCCGGAAGGCGAGAGACACCGGTGCGTCCTGCGTCCCGGACAAAGGGGTGCCGCCGTAATGCATGTCGCCCGTCGCGATCAATACCTGCCGGACGCGTTCCCAGCCGACCACGCTTCGGGGCAGTTCGGTGAGCACCCAGCCGATCGCCCGTACCGGGAAGGCGAGCACCGTGAACAGGAACGCGACGCTGAAGATCTCCTCGACGGTGACCGCGCCTTGACGGAGCCGGACAACGCCGACCACGAGCACCGCCAGGCTGCCCAGGCTCGGCAGCGCGTCCAGCAGAGGGTCGAACAGACCGCGCAGCCGGCCCACCCGGATCATCGCGTCGCGCAGCTTTCGAGCCTCCACGCCGAAGCGCTCGGTCTCCTCGGTCTCCCGTCCCATGGTCTTGACCACGAGCGCTCCGTCGAAGCTCTCGTGCGCGATGGCACTGGTACGGGCGCGCAGCGCCTGGGCCAGCGAGATGCGCGGGGACATCTGCCGCGAGTAGATGACATTGAGGCCGAACAGCGCGGGGAAGATGGCCAGGCCCACCAGCGCGAAACTCCAGTCGACGGCGAACAGGCCGACGATGGCGACGATGAGCATGATGATCGTGCCGACCGCGAACGGCATGGGGGCGATCGGGAACCACAGGGCTTCCACGTCCGCGTTGGCGTTGGAGAGCAGCGTGCCGGTGGCGTGCTTGCGGTGCCAGGCCGGTGGTAGCTCGAGGTAGCGCCGGGTGACCCGTCGCCGGTACTCGGCCTGCAGCCGAAACTGCATCGCGCCGGCGCCGAGTCGACGCCCGAAGATGGCGCAGACCTTGAGCAAGGACAGGGCGAGAATGGCGGCTGCGGCCAGGGCCAACGCGGCCGGCGCCAGCCGACCCGTGTCGAGCGCGGGTACCACGACCCGGCCGACGACCTCACCGACGACGAAGGCACTGGCCACGGTGAGCGCGCCGAACCCGGCGCTGCCGAGCAGCGCGACCGCGAAGATCCGTGGCTGCTCGCGGATGGCGCGCCAGATCAGTCCCAGCCCTCGTCCCAGCACTCCCGTGCGGACCACCTCGGCCAGTTCGACATCCGGCACGTCCTACCTCCTTGCCGCCGCCGCTTGTTACGTCAGAGACGTACGAGACGTCCGGTCGCTTGTTACGTCCGGGACGTCATGCGCTCCTTACCGGCTACGCCGAAACACTCTACCTACGCCGCGACTGGAGAACACTTGCGTAATAGAAGCGCTCCGGGGCACGAGCGGACCGCGGGGTGAGGCGAGTCTGGTCGGTAGCATCCCGCGAGTGACCGAGTACGCGTCGATCGAGCGCAACGCGATCGCCGACCTCATGGCCGAGTTGGGCCCCGACGCGCCGACGCTCTGTGAGGGATGGACCACCCGCGATCTCGCCGCGCACCTGGTCGCCCGGGCCAGCCGCGCCGACGCGGCTGCCGGCATCGTGATCCGCGGTCTGGCCGCGCACACGAAACGGGTGCAGGACCACATCGCGGCGCGGGAGTGGCCGGCGCTGCTGACCGCGGTCCGCAAGCGGCCGTGGTGGGCCCTGTTCGTCGACGAACCGCTGAACCGCACCGAGTACTTCATCCACCACGAGGATGTGCGCCGAGCCCAGCCGGGTTGGCAGCCCCGCGAGGTCGACGCCGGCTACGCGGCCGCGCTGTGGTCGGGAGTCCGGACCCAGGCCCGCCTGGCGCTTCGCCGCACGCCGGCGACGGTCAGGATCACCGCTCCCGGACACGGCACGATCGAGGCCGGCCGAGGCGGGCAGCAGGTCGACCTCGTCGGCTCGCCCGGGGAACTGCTGCTGTTCCTGTCCGGACGGCAGAAGCACGCCCGCGTCGAGCTCACCGGACCGTCCGAGATCACGAATCGGATGTGGACCGCCCGGTACGGAGTGTGAGCGTTTCGTCACTCTTCTCGTTGGGTACAAACCGTTTCGATCGTTCGACGAAACGAGAGGCAATCCCATCGGTGTGAGCGGATCCATCGATTCGTGTAGCCTCACTGTAATGAGCATTTAACTTTGGGTGAGTAGGAATAGCCCTAGTTGGGCATATGGGCACACTGTTCGTTGGGCCGATCCGTCGGATGATCCATGATCCACCCGTGCCGCGCGGGTGCCGCACGACAGTGCCTGGCAGGACAACGGGAGGACGCAATGCCGCACAGACCTCTGGTGATCGTTGCGAATCGGCTTCCCGTGGACGAGACGGTTCAGCCGGACGGCACCGTCGGGTGGTCGCGCAGCCCGGGCGGATTGGTCAGCGCGTTGCACCCCGTCCTGAAGGAGCGGCGCGGTACATGGATCGGGTGGTCCGGCGGCATCGATTCCGCCCCGTTCGTGCCCGACCTCGACGGCATCCGGATGCGTGCGCTGCCGCTGTCCGAATCGGAGTACACGTACTACTACGAAGGCTACTCGAACTCGACGCTGTGGCCGCTGTACCACGACGCGGTGGAGGCTCCGGCCTTCCACCGCCGGTGGTGGGAGGCGTACCAGCGTGTCAACCGGCGCTTCGCCCAAGCGGCCGCCGACTACGCCGAGCGCGACGCGATCGTATGGGTGCACGACTACCAACTACAGCTGGTTCCGGCGCTGTTGCGCGAGCTGCGGCCAGACCTGCGCATCGGGTTCTTCATGCACATCCCATTTCCACCGGCGGAGCTGTTCATGCAGCTGCCCCGGCGGGCCGAACTGTTGCGCGGCATACTCGGCGCCGACCTGGTGGGATTCCAGACCGCCGGCGGCGCGGACAACTTCGTGCGGATCGTGGGCCGGTTGCTCGGCTCACCGGTGACCGGCAACGGGGTGGGCGGCGGCGAGGTCGAGGTGGACGGCCGGACCGTACGGGTACGCGCCTTTCCCATCTCTATCGACATCGGTGAGATGGAGCAGCTCGCCCGTCGGCCCGATGTCGTCCAGCGGGCGGCAACGCTGCGGGCCGACCTCGGTGACCCGGCAAAGGTCGTGCTCGGCGTGGATCGACTGGACTACACGAAGGGCATCGAGCACCGCATCAAGGCGTATCGGGAACTGCTCATGGCCGGCCGGGTCAAGGTCGAGGACACCGTAATGGTCCAGCTCGCGGTGCCGAGCCGGGAACGGGTCGAGCACTACAAGGTCCTGCGGGAGAAGGTCGAGCGCGAGGTCGGCCGGATCAACGGTGAGTTCGGTCGCGTCGGCGTGCCCGCGGTGCACTACCTGAACCAGTCCTTCGACCGCGCCGAGGTCGCGGCACTCTACCTGGCGGCGGATGTGATGGCGGTGACCCCGCTGCGGGACGGGATGAACCTGGTCGCCAAGGAGTACATCGCCACCCGGATCGACAACGGTGGCGCGCTGATCCTCAGCGAGTTCGCCGGAGCCGCCGCCGAGCTGCCCGAGGCGTACCTGATCAATCCGCACGACCTCGACGCGCTCAAGGACACCGTGGTGCGGGCGCTCGAGGCCACGCCGGCCGAAAACCGGGCCCGGATGCGGGCGATGCGACGCCACGTCAGAGCGCATGATGTACGGGCGTGGGCCCGCGCGTACCTCAAGGCACTCGACCAGCGGGCTAGGTGAGCGGTGCGCCGGGGCTGGTCGGGGCCAGCTAATTTCCGTACTCTCGGGTAACCCAGGATGCTGTGTGACAGCAGTCACGCACCCCGACCAGGGAGGCACCGCGTCTCATGAGCAAGCAGTTGCAAGTCCCGTATAAGTCCATTCCGGACATGTTCCTGCACCGGGTGGCATCCACACCCGCGGCCAACGCCTTCGCCTACCCGGGTCCGAACGGGCCGGTTTGGCTCTCCTGGAAGACCGTCGGCGAACGTGCGACGGCCGTCGCAGCTGGACTGCACGCGATCGGCGTGCAGCCGCAGGACGGCGTCGCGATCGCGGCCAACACCCGAATCGAATGGGTCCTCGCCGACCTCGGGATCATGTGCGCCGGGGCGGCCACGACGACCATCTACCCGACGACCGAGGCCAAGGACGCCGCATTCATCCTTAGCGACTCCGGCGTGAAGGTGCTCATCGCCGAGGACGCCCACCAGGTCGAGAAGACCGCGCACGCGTCGCTGCCCAACTTGACCCACATCGTGATCATGGATGGGACCGCGCAGGCGGCGGTGCCGGTGCTGACGCTGGCTGAGCTCGAGGAGAAGGGGCGCGCCCTGCTCGCGACCGACCCGGACCTGATCACGCGAATCGCGGCCGGGATACGGCCCGACCACCTGGCGACGAACATGTACACCTCGGGTACGACCGGTACGCCCAAGGGCGTGGAACTGCTGCACGCCGGTTGGGTGTGGGAGGGCGTCGCTCAGGGCGAGCTGGGCATCCTTGAGCCCAGCGATCTCGAGTACCTGTGGCTGCCCCTGTCACACTCGTTCGGCAAGACGATCATCGCCGGTGTCATCGCCGTCGGACTGCCGACCTATGTGGACGGTCGCGTCGACAAGATCGCGGAGAACCTGCCCAAGATCAGGCCCACCATCATGTGTGGTGCGCCGCGCATCTACGAGAAGCTCTACAACGGCATCAACGCCGCCACGAAGGCCGCGGGCGGGGCCAAGTACAAGATCTTCAAGTGGGCGTTCAAGGTCGGCAGGCAGGGGTACGCCCTCGAGCTCCAGGGACGCAAGCCCAGCGGCCTGCTGAAAACGCGACTCAACCTGGCGGACAGGCTCGTCTTCAGCAAGATCCGGGCTCGGCTCGGCGGGCGCATCCGGGTGCTCGTTTCGGGCGCCGCGCCGCTGAACAAGGAGATCGCGGAGTTCTTCCACGTCGCCGGGCTGACCATCTACGAGGGGTACGGCCTGACCGAGACATCGGCCGGTGCCTACATCAACGTCCCGGACTCGTACCGATTCGGTACGGTCGGCAAGCCCATGGCCGACATGGAGGTCCGCATCGCCGAGGACGGCGAGGTAGAGCTTCGCGGCGTGCCGGTCATGCGCGGCTACCACAACCTACCGGCGGAGACGGCGGCCTGCTTCACAACGGACGGCTACTTCAAGACCGGCGACATCGGCGAGATCGACGCCGACGGCTTCCTGACGATCACCGACCGGAAGAAGGACCTGATCAAGACGTCCGGCGGCAAGTACGTCGCCCCGACCCACCTCGAGGGTGAGTTCAAGGCGATCTGCCCGTACGTCTCGCAGGTGGTCGTGATCGGACAAGCCCGCAACTTCGTCAGCATGGTCCTCACGCTCGACCCGGACGTGGTCAAGGGGATGACCGCCGAGGGCGGGCCGTTCGCTGGCAAAACCTACGAGCAGGTGACCGCCTCACCCGAGATGCGCGCGATGATCGGGGCATCCGTGAAGCAGCTCAACGAGCGGCTCAACCGCTGGGAGACGGTGAAGAAGTTCGTCATCCTGCAACGGGACCTCTCGGTCGAGACCGGTGAGCTGACCCCGTCGATGAAGATCAAGCGCCGTGGCGTCGAACAGAACTTCGCCGCCGAGATCGAGAGCATGTACGAGGGCGCGCTCGCCGAAGCCTGAGCCCGAGCCCGAGCCCGACTGTTAAGCAGGGTCCCCTTCTTAGCGTTTCCGGCATAGGAGGGGACCCTTCTTAACACCCCTCTCGGCCCACACCGTCCACTTAGGACGACGACCGGTCATCGCGAAGTGGGTCGGGCAGACGCTTGCGATGGAGCACGACCAGTCCGGACACCGCGCGGGTGAGCATCACGTAGAGCCGGCTGTAGCCACGCGGTTCGGCGGCCACGACGTCGCCCGGCTCGACCACGATCACATGGTCGTACTCCAGGCCCTTGACGAGGCTGGCCGGCACCAATGCCACGTCGGGCCGGTCGACCATACGGGCGATCTCCTCGATCGCGTCGTCGGCGGCGATGACGGCCACCGTGCCGTCGCGGGGCGCCTCGTCGACCGCGTGACGGACGGCATCGCCGAGGTCGTCGATCTGGCGCACGGACACCGTCCCGCCGGAACGGTAGGAGTGCGTTGGGGCAATCGATGGCGTCAGGAACCGGGCCGCGTAGTCGGCGATCGCCTGCGGTACCCGGTATCCGGTACGCAGCTCCAGGGTCCGGGCATCACGCCGGCCGAGCCGCCCGAGCAACTCTGGCCACGAGTCGGAGGCGAGCGGGTGGGTCGCCTGGCCACGATCACCCACGATCGTCATCGAGGCGTGGGCCGCCCGCCGCGCGATCATCCGACACTCCATAGGGGACAGATCCTGGGCTTCGTCGACGATCACGTGGGCATAGTCGTCGGCGTCCATGGATTCCGCCTCCGGCTCGGGATCCGGCAACGGTTCGGCGAGCACCGGCTCGTACCCCTCCTCGCCGTACGGGTCGTAACCGTCGGTCCAGCTCACCACCCGGTGCCCTTCGCGCAGGATGACGGCCTCCGCCCAGCGCTGCGCGGCAACGACCGCGTCATTGTCGATGCCCGGCCCGGCGAGCGCGATGGGGGTCGGGTGCCCCGGGGCGTAAAGGCTCCAGCCGTCGTACAGGCGGCAGCTCAGCACGAAATTGTCCACTCGTTGCGGGCCCGTGGTGAGCTCCCGAAGCCGTGACCGGGGCGTGGGGGCGCTCGCCGGTGTCTTCTGCGGTTCACCGAGAAGCTCCGCCAGCTCGTCGAGCAGAGGCACGTCATCGACGGCCCAATCAGATCGCCCGTCGTACGATTCGGCCAGTGTCTTGGCCTCCGCGGCAGTCAGAACCGGCACGCGGCTGGCGTCGGCCAACCACGAAAGAGTGTGCGCCGGCGTGAGCCTCGGCCACCACGCTGCGATGAACCGCATGAACTCTGAGCGGTCGGCGACCTCGTCGGTGAACAGCTCCCGGTCGAGATGGAGTCCGTCCACTTTGGACCAAAGAGATTCCAGGAGGACATCCGACGCGACGCGGCGAGCGGCGTTGGGTGCGGTTCCGGCCGCTTCCGCCAATGCCCGGATCCGGGTGCGGGCCGCCGCCAGGTCCGACCCATTCAGCGTCAGCACCTGGCCGGCGTACACCACTCGCAGCCGATCGGGCGCGGATGGCGGCGTCTGCCACATCAGCTCGACGAGCACGTCCCTCATCCGGGCGCTGCCCTTGATCTCGGCGACCTGCGCGCAGTCGCGCCGGGTGGCGGTCACCCCGTCGACGAGCTCGCCCACGGCCCGCAGATGGACGCTGTCCTCTCCGAGCGCCGGCAACACCCGGCTGATGTAGTTCGTGAACACCGTCGACGGCCCGACGACAAGTACCCGGCCGTCAGCGAATCGGCCGCGGTCGGTGTAGAGCAGGTACGCCGCGCGATGTAGCGCCACCTGTGTCTTGCCAGTTCCGGGCCCGCCGGTGATAAGGGTGACTCCTCGGGCCGGCGCGCGGATCGCCTCGTCCTGCTCGCGCTGGATCGTCGTGACGATGTCGCGCATGCGCGGCCCCCGGGATCGACGCAACGCGGCCAGCAGGGCCCCTTCACCGAGCACGGCCAGGTCGCCCGCCTGCTCCGGGACCAGCAGGTCGTCGTCGAGGTCGATGACCTCGGGTCCCCGGCAGATGATGACCCGCCGGCGCACCACTCCGAGCGGGTCGCCCGGGGTAGCCCGGTAGAAGGGTGCGGCGGCCGGCGCTCGCCAGTCGATCAGCAGCGGCTCGCGTGCGTCGTCCCGCACTCCGAGCCGCCCGACGTGGTAGACCTCGCCGTCGTCGAAGTCGAGCCGGCCGAAGACGAGCCCTTCGGCCTCGGCGTCGAGCGCGCGCAGTTGCCGGGCCGCGCGGTGGACCATCGCGTCGCGTTCAACGAGGCCGCTCGTCGGGCCGGAGGCGGCGCGCGCCCGGCCTTCCGCGGCGAGGTCGTTCGTCTGCCCGCGCAGCGTCTCTACCCGTTCATAGACACGATCGACAAACTTCTGTTCGCTCACGATTTCCTTGGAGCGGGCGTCGGGCACAGTACTCCCCCCGTCGGCGTGGGATGTGCAGCCTGACGAGCATATGTGCAGGTCAGAGCAGAAAAATCGTCATCGAGGCCGATTTGTCGAGGCCCACCCCACCGATAGGATGAAGGTGGCGGTAGACGTGCGCTCGTGGGCCTAGGCGACGAGCGACGGCGGGGACCACTGCGCTGGACGGGCCCGGGTGAGGTCGGACCGCGCGGCCGCCAGTCGACGCACCGCCTCGGCAAGGTCCATTTCGGACAGTGTGAATGGCAGTCGTACGAAGCGTTCCAGCGTGCCGGCGACCCCAAATGACGGCCCGGGCGCGAGTCGCACGCCATGTTCCAGGGCGGCCTGGGCGAGCGCGGTCGAGACCGGCGCCTCCAGTTCCGCCCAGAGGCTGACTCCGCCGCGCGGCGGCGTGAATGACCACCCGGGTAGGTGGGTCCGCAGGAGCGTGGCGAGGGCATCACAGCGCGCCCGCAACTGGGCCCGACGCGCCGGTATGACCTCGGCCCGGCGATCCAGCAGGTGCGCAGCGACGAGTTGGTCGAGCACCGGGCCGGCCATGTCCACCGCGACGCGCATCGCGGACAGTCGCGCGATCACCGGCACCGCGGCCCGGATCCACCCGACCCGCAGGCCACCCCAGTACGGCTTGCTCATCCCGCCAACGGTGAGCACCCGCGCGTGCGGGTCGAACGCGGCCACCGGCGGCGTCGGGTCGCCGTCGTCGAACGGAAGGTCCGCGTGGTCGAATCGAAGGTCTACAAAGGACTCGTCGGCGATGACATCGGTGCCGGCCCGATGCGCGGCCGTGGGCAGCCGCTCGCGCAAGGTGTGCGACATCACGTGGCCGGTCGGGTTCTGGAAGTCCGGGATCACGTAGGCCAGCGCCGGCCGGCTCGCCCGCACCTCGGCCAACAGCATGTCCTCGTCCCACCCGGTGACCGGGTCGAGGTTAGCCGTGATTATGCGCGTCCGGTGGGCGCGCAGCGCGGCGAGCACATTGGGGTACGTGGGTGACTCCACCAGCACCGACTGGCCCGGCGCAGCCAACAATCGCAGGACGAGGTCGACGGCCTGTTGCACGCCACTTGTAATCATGATCTGGTCGGGGTCCGTCGGCAGGCCCCGGTCGGTGAATGTACGGGCCGCCCGCTCCCGCAGCGTCAGCAGGCCGGATGGGTGGTATCCAACGCCTTTGGTGTACGAGGGCAGGTCCTCGACCGCCGCCGCCACCGCGTCCGCGAGTTGTTCCGGCGCGCCGAGCGCGGCACAGCCCAGGTCGATCATGTCGTCCTGGTCGACCGGCGACCAGAGTCCCGAGGTCGCCAACCGCTGGCCAGGTGGCAGGGCGGTCCAGCTCCCGGCGCCCCGGCGACTCGACAGATGTCCCGATTCGCGGAGGTCACGGTAGGCGGCCGTCACTGTGGTCCGGCTCACCGCGAGCGTCTCGGCCAGCTCGCGTTCGGCCGGGAGGCGGACACCGAGTGGGAGCCGGCCGTCGCGAAGGAGTCCTCGGATCGACGCGGCCAGGGCGGCGTACTCCGGCAGGCGGCTGCCTCGTTGGCCACGGATCGTGCGCCACTGGTCAAGCAGTCGGACCAAGTGGCTACCTCGAACTGTATTCGTCAAGGCCACTCCTTGGAGATTGGCTCTTTGTCTTGCCCGGATTGGCCTTCATATTGGCACGCATGGCACCCTCCGGCAAGGCCAGCCTTCAACCTCTCGCTCTCCGCGTCCGACCCGGAGCCCGGCTCACCCGCCTGTACCTCGGACTCATCACCTACGCCGTGAGCATGGCGCTCATGGTGGAGGCCCGGCTGGGCAACCAGCCGTGGGACGTCTTCCATCAGGGGCTGGCCCGCCGTACCGGCCTGTCCATCGGGACGATCACAATGATCGTCGGTGTCGTGGTCCTGCTGTTGTGGATTCCCCTTCGCCAGCGCCCCGGCATCGGCACACTGTCCAATGTGGTCGTCATCGGGGTCGGCGTCGACGTCGCGCTCGCGGTGTTGCCGACACCATCGCTGTTGTGGAGCCGGATCCTGTTCCTGGTCGCCGGAGTGCTGCTCTGTGCCGTCGCGTCGGGCCTCTACATTGGAGCCCGGCTTGGTCCCGGTCCGCGCGACGGGTTGATGACCGGCCTCGCCGCGCGCGGTCACTCGATCCGGATGGTACGTACGGTGATCGAGGTGAGCGTGGTGGCGGTCGGGTTCCTTCTCGGCGGGCGGCTCGGCATCGGCACGGTCGTCTACGCGTTGGCGATCGGCCCACTCGTCCACGTGCTGCTTCCGCTGTTCACCGTCCGCGTGCCTGACGTGCGCGCCGCGTCCGCCGTTCTGGTCCCCGCGCCGGCCAATTCGTAGGCCCACTTGGTCAGAAAGTGGGCACTCTCGTCATCCGAACTGCCCTGTTGGTGACCAACTGGCCCGTGCGCAGGCGATGATGCGTGACAGGGGACGATGCGTGACAGGGGACGACGCGTGGCAGGGGACGCAGCAAGGGAGGCGGGTCGTGGGTCAGGCGGAGCTGGAGCTGGCGGACTGGCGCGCCGCGGTGTCCGCGCTCTACCTGTCCGACCGCGATATCGCCGGCTTCCGGGCCGGACGCGATGACCTCTTTGCACGACATCCACAGTCACCGATCTCTCCGGGCGAGCGGCCAGCCTTCCGCGGTCTGTCGTACTTCGACGAGGACCCGAGCTTCGTCGCCGAGGTTGACGTCCGACCCGCCGCGGGTGAACTGGTCATCGACACGGGTGGTCCGGACGGCCGCATCCCGTACCGCCGGGTCGGGGTCGCCGAGACGCCGTGGGGTGACCTGAGCGTGTGGTGGATCGATGCGTACGGCGGCGGGCTGTTCGTCCCGGTGCGGGACGGTACCAGCGGCCGCGAGACGTACGGAGGCGGGCGGTACCTCACTGACACCGTCAAGGGCACCCACGGTCGCGGTCTGACGTGGCTCGGAGGTCAGCGGGTGCGACTGGATATGAACTACCTGTACAACCCGTCGTGTGCCTATGACGAGGCGTGGCTGTGCCCGTTGGCACCACTCGAGAACAGGGTGAATGCGTCTATTCGTGTCGGCGAACTGGTGTACAAAATGTCCTAGGCACGACGCCGCTGTCCGCTGCGATTTGGTCGGGAAAGGCGCGTTAGGACGAATTGCGACGTGAGTCCCGATCAATTCCGGGTCGGAGCTTCCCTCGCAGCGGGCTTGGCGCAAAACCCTGCCACGACTATGTTCGCGGCATCGAGTCCTGGCTGGGCTCGATCATCTTTTTGGAGGCGCGATCGGGAAAGGACGGCCATCTGTGCGACTCTGCTGTAGACCACGACGAGACGGTAAGCCGCGCCGTCGACGCGCCGGGAGGACGAAATGACGTCGCGCAACACCCACACTGCGGCCCGCCCGCAAGAACGACCGGTGCGCGGCCAATTCATGCGCGACGTCGCAGCCGCGTCGACGTTATCTGAATCGGAGCGGGATCTGACTACTCGAGTCGGGCTCCTCCCTCTCGACGGCGACGAGGATCTTGAGGTGCGCTGATGTGGATCCGTAGTGTCACCGCGCACGCATTCGGTGATATCGCTGAAAAGACGCTGCATCTCACGAATGGCCTCAACATCATCGTCGGTGCTAACGGCACCGGGAAGTCGACCTGGCACGCGGCCATATATGCCGCACTCTACGGTGTGCCAGCCGAGACCACGGCTGCGATCGACCGCCGACTTACGCGCCGAAAGCCGCGCCGTGCGGAGGGTTGGTCCGTGTCGAGCACGGTCGTTCTCGACGACGGCCGCGAGATCGACATTGCTCAGAACCTGCTCGAGCCCAACGACTCATCGGCCTCCGAGGCAAGCACAAGCAGTGATATCGCCAGAGAAATCCGCCAGCCCAACGGCAGCCTCGACGTCACACCGTGGCTCGGTCTGGACCGTCGATCGTTCGCGGCGACCGCATGGATCGAGCAGGCGTACGGCTTGCTCGCCCTGCCGGATGACACGAGCGGGCGGGCGTTACGGCGCGCGGTCGCAGCCGGCCCGGGCGCCCACGCGGTCCTGCCGGCAATCGAACGAATCACCCAGCACCGGCAGCGCGTGTTCGGCGACGCGAGCGACGGACACAGCCCGTACGGGCGGGCCGTCACAGCGCTGCACGCGGCCGAGGCCGCCCGGGCGGAGCACCAAAGCCTCGCCGACCGCCGCCACCTCGCGCAGTCCACTGTGGATTCCGCGCGCCAGCGCGTCGAAGATCTACGCAGGCGGGTTGATGCGGCGAGGCTTGTCGACGCCGAGGCAGGTCTGCAGCGTCTGGAGTCCGAACTGGAGCAAGCCCGACGGGCGGCGGCCACAGCGGCCGCAAACGACGAGGCGGTTGCGCATGCCGAGATCGAGTACGGGCAAGCACTCGCCACGTTGGCTGACCTGGAGGCGAGCCAGCTCACGCCGGTCGCGGCTGCTTCCGCGTCCCGGCCCGAATCAAGGCACCGTCTGACTGCGTGGGTGGACGTCATCGCCGGTCGTGGTCGGACCGCAAGCTCCAACACCAGTTCGCGATCACCGTCTCAGATGCCCGCGACGACCGCGTTGTCATCGCCGGAGGAGATGACATCACCGACGGAGGGAGCGCGGCAGGCGGTCGCGGAGCGTCGGGAGGCGCTGCGCGACACGCTCGCGGCGGCCGGATATACCCTGGACCCGGACGATGACGTCATCACCGCGATCAATCGCTACCGAAGCGCCGACTCGCCTCAGGTCGACGCACCGTCCATTGTCGACCTTGAACAACGAGTGGCCGAGGCGAAGCAGCAAGCCGCCGACCTACGCCGGCATGCAGCGGCGGGGTCCGTGGAGCCGAACGGCAACCTCGGATTGGACATACCTCCGCAGCCGCGACGATCCGAGAGCTTGGCCGAGTTGGTGGCGGAAAGCGAACGTGCCACTTTAGCCGAGGAAGAGGCGGTGCAGGCGCTACAGGATATCGACACATCGATGTCTGTCATCGCCCCGACGGCCGACGGCTACGATGCGGCCTCGGCCGAGTGCGACCGCCTGCAGCGGCTCGACACCGCCCTCGCGGCAACCGTCAGCCGGTTGGACGCGGCGCGGGCCGCCGTGTACCAGGCCGTGGCCGCGGAACTCGAATACCACGTGCAGGACTGGTTGGGCGACGTCACCGATGGACGGTACACGTCGGTGCACATCGACCCAGAGTGGCTCGACGTCCGCATCGCCGGACCTGACGAGCCGGAAGTGGACGCCTTCGAGGATTCCCAGGGCACGTCGGAACTGGTGCAGCTACTGCTCCGGCTGGCTCTGTTCCTGAGAGCACGGGGCACCGAGCATGGTCCGCTCCTGCTCGATGACAGCTTCGCGCACCTGGACTCCGAGCGCGCGACCGCGCTGGTAGACGTCCTCGCCAAGATTGCCACGGCGCATCGGCACCAGGTCATCCTGTTCACCACCCGCGAGGCGAGCCGGGGCTCGGCGACCATCCGGCTGACGGGCACCCGGGACGAACCTACCGCGACCAGCCCTACCGTGGACCTCGAGGCAGCCGTCTAGGGCTGCGGGCAGGCGGTCCAAACGGTGGTGTGGACTTCCCTCCGGCCGCAGCGGTAGTCGAGGCCATCGACCGTGCCGTCGCCGTCGGTCACCAGCGTCACGGTCTGAGATAGGTCACTGCCGGTATCGAACGGTCGCTGGAGGGTGCAATTCCGGCATGTGATGATTCGTCGAATTGGCGCACGAGTCGGTACTCTCGTCGTAAGCCTCGGTCAACCATCCACAAAGGACGTCACCAGCCCACCCGGATGGACAAGCGGTACCACACTTCACTCCTCGAGCACGCCCGGGGTAGTAACTCGCACGTATCCCCATCACCGCTAGCTTGACCGTGTGCAGCGCGTGAGCACAGCGGAGCCTCGGTAGTGTCAAGAAGAATCACATGCCGACCCGTCCGGTGATCTTCGTCGTCAATGCGCCCAACCTGAACCTGCCGGGATCGCGCGAGCCCGCGATCTACGGAACCCACACTCTCGCCGACGCCGAGACGTTGGTACGGTCCAGGGCCGACGCGCTTGGCTTCGACGTCGACTTCTTCCAGAGCAACTCGGAGGGGCCGTGATCGACAAGCTGCACGAGGCACGGCACGCCCGGACATGGTTGATCGCGATCTTCCCGCAGCCGACGATGCCGACGCGGACGCGGCCGTTGCGAGAGCGAGGGGACATCATCTGCGAAACCGATCCGTTTTCGCACTAGGAAGGGCGGAAGAAGATGAACGTGGTCGCGAGAAAGACAGGAATCATCACGACCACTGCAATGAGCGCGTAGAGCAGGAAGTTCGGCATCTTGATCCCGCGATGCTCGGCAATCTCCTTCAGCATAAGGTTCGGAGCATTTCCTATGTACGTGAGGCAGCCCATCATCGCCGCACCGCAGGAGATGGCGACCAGCAGAGCGGCTCCGTCGCTCATACCGAGCAGCGCTGCCAGGAACTGATCTTCCTCAGTCGACACGCCGACCTGACCCGCCGCCACGGCGGTGAAGCTCAGGTAGGTCGGAGCGTTGTCGAGCACCGAAGACAGACCACCGGATGCCCAGAAGTACTGCCATGGATGGCGGATGCCGAAATCATCACTGTGGGCGTTCAAGATAAGCAGCGGCGATGTCATGGCGGCGAATATTCCGAAGAAGATGATCGCGACCGATGCGATGGGCCGAAAGCTGAAGTCGTTGCCCTCGTGGACTTCGCGCGGCGTCGTGAGGTAGGAGCCGCCGCCAGCGCGACTTGGATCCCGGTGGATATCACGAAGACTGCAAACAGCAGCAGGATGAACGACACGTAGTCGGTCATGGAATGCAGCAGTGCCTCGCCGCCGGCTGCTCCATGTCCGCCGATGAGGTGGACGGCCGCCGCCGCGGTGGCGAGGCCGACAACGATTGCCTTGTTGAGGAGGCTGTTCCACCACCTCTGCGCGAACAGCTCGAGGATCGAAATCGCGACCAGAAGGCCGATGAATGGAACCGCACCCCACGGGGCCAACTGGCTGCCAAGCGACTGTGCGGTGGCGGTCATGCGAACCCACGCGTCAAATCGACAACGGCCGTGGAGCTGACGGGGTCAGACGTCGGACGCAAGGAGTTCAGCCGAGTCCGCAAGCATTGCCTCGACGTTCGCCGTCGCGCCAGTGAAGTGCTCGAATGCGGCGACTGCCTGGAACGCGCTCATTCCGCCACCGTCCAGAGTGCGTGCTTCGACCGCGCGGGCCGCGCGTAGCAGCGTCGTTTCGGTGGGGCGGTACACAACATCGGCGACCCAAAGGTCCCGACGCAGCTCGGCGTCGGGAATGGGCGACCCCGGATGGTGCGCCATCCCGACCGGCGTCGTGTTGATGACACCTTCTGCTCGAGCCAGAATCTCGGAGAGGTTACCGGGGAGGCCGACTGCGACTCGTTCGGCACCGAACTCCTTCGCCAGCAGTTCCGTGAGGTGCATGGCCTTCTCGGTGTCGAGGTCCACCACGGTCAGGTGGCCCGTGCCCATGCTGAGCATCGCATGGGCGACCGCGGACCCAGCGCCGCCCGCACCCAGTTGCACGACTCGATCCCGCGGCGCGTCAATGAAGCTCCGCTCGAAGCCTCGGCGAAATCCCGACCAGTCGGTGTTGTAGCCGTGCGACCTGCCCTTCTTAAACACAACCGTGTTCACCGCGCCAACTGCGCGTGCTTCGTTCGAGAGCACGTCGACGTGCTTGACGACTTCCTGCTTGAACGGATAGGTGACGTTGAGCCCTCGGTAACCGAGCGTCTGCGCCCACCGGAGCACCTCGGGTAGATCGACAGCCGTCAACGACAACGGGCCTGAGTCGATGATCGTGTAGATCAGCCTGATGCCTTGACGGTCGGCTTCGCGCTGGTGAAGAAGTGGCGACAGCGACTGGCCGATGCCCTCGCCGATCAGTCCAATCAGGACATGGTCCCGCTCAGAACCTGCCATCGTGTGTCCTTCCGGATGGGTCCTGGCATGCCTGTCTGACGGTGAGCCAGGTTCCACGAGGAAATGGTTACTGACAAAGCCTTGGGTGAGCGAAGGTGCGGCCACGGCGATTGCTGAGGGCAGCCGGATGGGGTCGGAGGTTGTCCGGCCCCACCCGTGCGTGACTGGGCAGCGATCAGGCGGAGGCTCGGATGCTCTCGTAGAGCGTCAGGTTCGCGCCCTTGTAGTAGGTCTTGAAGAACGCCTCGGCCTTGGTGATGAAGGCCTGCCGGTCGACCTGGTCGATCTCAATGACCGTCCGAGTGGGGTCCTTGCGCCATTCGTTGAGGACCGTTTCCGTGTCGTCGTCGACGCACTTGCGATTCTCGGGACGGATGTCGTGCACCGCCTTGAACAGCGCGTCCTTCTGGACCTGGCTCATCTTGGCGAGGGTCTTGTCCGAGATCACCACGTAGTGCGCTCCGACTTGGTGGTTGGTCAGACTGGCAACCTTTAGTACCTCGTCGAACTTCTGCGCATGGGTGGCCACGACGGGGTTCTCCTGTCCCTGGGCGACGCCTTGCTGGAGTGCGAGGTAGAGCTCCTCCACCGCGATCGCGACGGCGTTGGCGCCGAGTGCCTTGGCGTTGGCAAGGAACTGCGGGGTGTTCGGGAAGCGGATCTTCAGATTGGCGAGGTCTTCAGGCTTACGGATGGGGGCGGTCGCGGTGAACGTCCGCATGCCGAAGTACCAGGCGTCGATGATGGTCGTGTCCGTCGCGCCGTTGAAGTCCGCGAAGAAGTCCTTCCCGTTCTGGTCGATCCACTTGAAGAAGTGGTCGATGTCGTTGAAGGCGTAGGCCGCGTCGAGCACGCCGATCTTCGGGAACGCGGTGGCCATGGCCGAGCCGCCCTGAAGGTCCATGTCGATGTCACCCGACTGGACCGAGGAGAATCGCTCCGCGTCCGGACCCAACTGGCTGTTGGGGAAGAGGTCGATAGTGAGGTTGAGGTCCTTCTGGGCCTCGATCCGGTCCTTGAGCAGCTTCATGCCGCACTTGTAGTTCGGTTGCGTCTCAGGCTGGCTACTACCGATCTTGATAGTGAGTTTTGGGTTCTCGCCGGCCGCGGGCGGTGGTGGGTTGTTCGCGGTCGAGCAACCGGCGAAGAGAACCAGCGACAAGGGAAAGGCAAGCGCCGTGGTAACCCGACGCCATCTGCGTGACTGGTGGTGCATGTTCCCTCTCTTTCTACCTGAATGGACGACTAACGGTCGTCCGGTCGTTTGCGCCACGGAACGTCAACGGGCTCGGTCAGAACCCGAGAACCTTGGGTAGCCACGTCACGAGGCCTGGGAACGCCGTTACGGCGATGAGGACCGCAAGCAGCGGAACGAGGAACGGTGCAATGCCACGGAAGACCACATCGACCGGGCGGCCCGTCACCGAGCTGGTGATGTAGAGCACGCTGCCGACTGGCGGACTCAGCAAGCCGATCATTAGATTGATGATCATGACCACACCGAAGTAGACCGGGTCGATGCCGTACCCAATCGCGATCGGCAGTAGTACTGGGACCGTCACCAGAATGATGGCCGTGGCGTCGATCACGCTGCCCAGGATCAGCAGCAGAACGTTGACCAGGATCATGAAGATCCATGGATTGTCCGAGACGGACGTTAGGAACTCAGCGATGTCCCGCGAGACGCGCGCCCGGGTCAGGATGAGGCCGAGTAGCGCGGCGGCACCGAGGATGAGCGTGATCCCGGCCGTTATCACGGCCGTCTCCCGGAGCGCCTGCAGCAACACCTTAGGTCTGGCGGTGCGGTAGATGGCGCCGAGGACGAGCATGTAGAACACTGCGACCGCGGCCGCCTCGGTCGGCGTAAAGGTGCCGGAGAGTATGCCACCGAGCAGAACCACGGGCGTGAACAGGGGCCCGATAACGCCGATCAGAGCCTTTCTGAATCGGGCCCCGTCGAAGGGCACCGCAGTGTACTCGGGCCGACGGGCGATCCAGATGAAGATGTAGATACATAGTCCGAGCGCCATGGCGAACGCCGGAATGACCGACGCCGCGAAGAGCGCACCCGTAGAGACGGTAGCGGTCGCGGCGTAGATGACCGCCGGGATGCTCGGTGGCATGACCGGGCTGATGAGCGATGAGGCTGATGTCAGGCCGGCGGCAAAGCCGTATGGATAGCCTGCCCGGATCATCTGGGGGATCTGCATCTTGCCCAATCCGGCGACGTCCGCGAGGGCCGATCCGCTCATCCAGGAAAAGCCGACCGCGGAACCGACGTTGACGTAGGCCAGATTTCCGCGTACCCGACCGAGCGCGGCCAGGAAGAAGTCATAGAGCCGGTCGGCGATACCAAGCCGGTTTGCCATGACCCCGACCAGAATGAACAGCGGTACGGCCAGCAGCGGGAAGCTGTTCAATCCATCGAATGCGGTCTTCAGTGCGAAGCCGTTCGACCGGCCATCGGAGAGGGAGTACCACAGGCTCGGGCCAAGGAAGGCTAGACCGACGGGCACGCGGATGAACAAGAGGAATGCGATGGCGACGCCGACCATCCAGAGCTCGAGGATCATTTCGCCTCCGCCGCGTTGAAGACAGCGTCAGGACGGTTGGCCGCGAAGATCCGGACGACGGCGCGCACGGCCCCAGAGAGGAAGCCGACCATCGGAACGGTGTAGAGCATCCAGATAGGGATCTCCAGCGCGGCCGTTCTGCGGTCCGGATACGCGAGGATCAGGCTGTACGCTTCCCACGCGAGCGCCGCGCAAATCACCGCGACGAAGGCTGCCGAGACGGCCTTGACGACAACGAAAACCTTGCCTTTGGCTAGGTAATCGATGATCTGGATCGTGATATGGCCGTTGTTGCCGATCAGGTAGCCGACCATGATGAACGTCAGGGCGACCAGCGAGTAGTTGGCGAGCTCGCTCACACCGGGCCAGTTCAGCCTCGGCACGTACCGGCTCACTACTTGCCAGAGGACGCTGACGAAGATGACGACCAGGACGATGCACGCGATCCACAATTCGACCGACCCCCAGAGGCGAAGGAACTTCGGCTCGCGCCATGTGGGCTTCGCCCCAGGCTCGTCGGACGGGGCGGGCGGCGTGTCGGTCGAATCCGCATCTGTGGTCATATGTCAGCGCCGCGGAAACGCGAGAGGCGGATGAACGGTCCGCCATGCGCTGGCAGCCGTTCTCGCTCGGCGAAGTTGGTCACGGAGAAACCTCGCTCTCACTCGGGTGGGGAAGCCGGGGCGGTACCGCACCAGCGGGCGAGCTCATTCGAAGACCCCGTGGTAGATGTCCTTGATGTTCCAGTGCCCAGGCGTTGGTACTGGTTCGTTGACCATCGGGACGTCGATGACCGCTGAGCGCCGGTTGCGGATCGCGCCGGTCAGCGCATGCACCAGATCGGCCGGTTCGGCGACGGCGTACCCGTCGGCACCGCACGCTCGGCCGAACGCCGCGAAGTCTGGGCTGTAGGGATTGCCGTCACGGTCTCGGAACTCGCAGCCGTAGCTGACACCGAAGTTCGCGGCCTGGAGGTCCGCAATCGTTCCATGGGCTCGGTTGTTCATCACGAGAAAGATCACGGGCAGTCCACGCTCGACCGCCATGGGCACAGCCGGTAGCTGCGCGCTCATCCCGCCGTCGCCGATTAGGGCGACGACAACTCGGTCGGGGGCCGCCATCTGCGCGCCGAGCGCCGCCGCCGGCCCGAACCCCATGGTCGAAAGCCCGCCCGGCGTGATGAAGCGGCCGGCCCCGGGCAGGGGGTAGCACTGGGCCACGCCGTTCTTGTTCCACCCCACATCGGTCACGAGGATTCCGTCGGCGGGCAACGTGGCCCGAACATCGGCGAGGATGCGCTCGGGGCGCAGCGGGAACTGGTCGCTTCGCCCGCGTTCCGCACTCGCCTGGAACAGCGCCGACCGAGCGGCCGCGATCTCCGCGCGAACCTGTGGTCTGGCAATGCCTTCGGGCCGGCGTCGGCGCACCTCGTCAACGACCCGTCGCGCCGCGAAGTTCGCGTCCGCTACTACTCCGATGTCAACGGGGAAGTTCCGGCCGATCTCGGCGTGGTCGATGTCGATCTGGATGAGCCGCGATGGCGGGAATCGCCACGTGTACTCCGGATCCCAGGAACTCGCATCAGTCTCCGCGAATCGTGTGCCGATCGCGAGCACGAGATCCGCGTTGAGCGTGTACGAATGTGTGGTCTCGGTGCCCCAGAATCCGGGCATTCCAAGCAGTAGCGGATGGTCGTCCGGCACCGTCCCTTTCGCCATCAACGAGTGCACGATAGGCGTGTCAAGGAGCTCGGCGAGTTCAACAATCGCGGCCCGTCCGTCTTCGCCCCGCAGTCCCCCACCGAGATAGATCAGCGGGCGCTGGGCGCCAAGGAGCGCTTCGGCGATCCGAGCAGCGTCATCGCTTCGGAGATCTGGACGGGCGGTGCTGCCCGGCAATGGATTGGCCGACGGGCGCCAGGATTGAAGCGGCCGCGACAACAGGTCCATGGGAACGTTCAGCAGGACCGCGCCCGGGCGTCCGGCCGTGGCGGTCCAGAACGCCCGCTCCAGGAAGCGCGGCAGGTCCTCGACTCGGTGCGCGTGCCAGGCTCGCTTGACGAACGGTTTGAAGATCGCAGTCTGGTCGGCGTCGAAGTGGAGGTTGACCTCCTGATGCGGATGGCGACCGTACATATAGGACGGTACGTCTCCGGCGATCGCTACGAGAGGCACTGAATCCAGGGCGGCCGTCGCGACGCCGGTTACCGCGTTCATCATTCCGGGACCGACATGTACCAACAACACGCCCGGCTTTCCGCTGACTCGCGCGTACCCATCGGCGGCGTGCGCAGCCGCCTGCTCGTGGCGAGCGATGACGAAGTCGATGCCGACGTGCTCCAGCGCGACCAGGAGCGCGATATTCGTATGACCGCACACACCAAATACGAACTCCACGCCATATGCCTTGAGCTGCTGGGCCATGGCGACGGCTCCGGTCATCGCCGCTCCCCCGCTTGCGCCACCGGCCGGGCGGGCGAGCGATTCGACGGTCGTCACAGAGTCTCCTTCGTTGGTTCGTACGCGACCTCGAGGTCGCTGGTCGTTAGCCGTCCTGACCCCAAATCGACATCCCCCGGACCAGCAGTGTCTTGACGACGGTGTAGTCGTCGATCATCATTCGCGGGGACTCGCGGCCGAACCCCGAGTCCTTCACGCCACCGAACGGCACGTGATCCAGGCGGAAGTTCGAGGAGCCGTTGATCACCAGACCGCCGACCTCGAGCTCCCGCCACGCGGTGAGGATCCGACCAATGTCGCGGGTGAACAGGCCCGCCTGAAGCCCAAAACGGCTCGCGTTGCACCGCATGAGCACCTCACCGAAGTCCTCATAGGACATCACCGACACGAGCGCTCCGAAGACCTCATGGATGATCAGTTCAGAGTCAGCGGGCGGGTGGGCAACCACCGTGGGGTACACCGTCGCGCCATCGCGGCGACCGCCGATGGTGATCTCGCCACCTGCGTCACTGGCGGCGAGGGCCCATGCGATGACACGCTCGGCGGCCGTATCGTCCACCATGGACCCGACATCGGTAGCGGGATCGAGAGGGTCACCCACGACAAGCCTCCCAACCTCTGCCGTGAAGGCCTCCAGAAACTCGCGGTATCGCGACTCGTGGACGTAGACGCGCTGGACCGAGATACAGCTCTGGCCAGAGTTTGAATAACCGGTGCGGGCACAGATGTTCGCCGCCGCGACGATGTCGGTGTCTTCGCAGACGATCGTCGCGGCATTTCCGCCCAACTCGAGAACGAGACGTTTCGCCCCGGCCGCCCTGGCCACCGCGCCACCGGTGGCCGCACTCCCGGTGAAGCTGATGACGTCAACGTCCTGCAGTTCGCACAGAGCGGCGCCGACGTCGCCGCCGCCGTGGAGCAGTTGAACCGCCTCGACCGGCGCACCCGCCTCGACCAGAAGCGCGACGACGGCAGCCGAAACCGCCGGAGCCTGCGGTGGCGCCTTCACAATCGTTGTATTGCCGGCCGCGAATGCGGCGCCGAGCTTGTGGGCGAGAAGGTTCGCCGGCGCGTTGAATGGCGTAATGGCGAGGGCCACGCCCGCCGGTGCCCGGTACGTCATCGCGGTGTTACCGATCCCACGACGCCAGCCCGCAACGGGCAACATCTCGCCGCCGATCTGGCGTGCCTCGCCGGCACAAACGGCAAGTGTGTCGCCGACGCGGTCCATCTCACCGCGGCCGTCCTTGATTGGTTTGCCCAGCTCGAGCGCGATGAGACGCGCGAAGTCGTCACGACGGTCAATCGCAATGCCCGCTGCACGGTCGAGGATGTCGGCGCGCGCAGCGGGCGCGAGGCCTGCCATGCGCCGCTTCGAGCTGCGCGCATATTCGCCCGCGCGGGTCGGATCACCAAGTTTCGCGGTCCTTGCCCGGCTGACGACGCGCCGCACGTACGGGCCAACCCGTTCCGCTGTCGGTCCCTCCTCGAGCCACTCCCCCGCCAGCAGCGCTGGTGCCATGGAGGCAGCACCATCGCCCAGTGGCTTGAGGATCGCATCGAGCATCTTGAGAACCTTTCGGCAAACCATCCTGTGGACCTACTAGACCGCTGTACGGACTGAGTGTTAACGTACGGGCGCCGGCCGGTCCTGGCAATAGGCCGAGTCCAGAACGTTACGGACGTATGAACTCGCTGCGCGGGCGAGAGAATCGAGGCGGCACAGGTCGCGATCGTGGGTTCGTGACCATCTACCGCAACGGACGGAGAGTGAGGAACCGTGAAGGCGGCTACCGGCCGGAAGCTTCCGGCCAGGCGAGTGGCGGCTGAGGTGGCCGTCGACCAGCACGGAGTGCGCAGCGTTCAACGCGCGTTGGAGATCCTTTCGCTCCTGACCGACGATCGGCCCGCCGTGTCGATTAGGGAGATCGTGGATTCGACGGGCCTGGCGAAGACCACGGTTCTCCGACTGGTTTCCACTCTCGAACAGGCCGGACTGTTGTGGGCGACCGCGAGCGGGTACATGGCTGGCCCGGGGCTGTGGCGCTGGGCGCATCTCGCCCGGCGAAGTTGGGAACTGCCACCCGAGACGCAACGGAGTATGCGGGAATTGGCGGCACATCATCGCGAGACGGTCAACCTGTACGTGGCGCGCGACATCTATCGCGTGTGTATCGCGCAGCAGGAGAGCCCGCAGCCGCTTCGCCATGTGGTGCACGTCGGTGATGAACTGCCGATGTGGGCCGGTGCCTCCGCGAAGGTCCTCCTCCGCGACGCCGGCCCTGGTGTGCTGGAACGAATAGCCCGCAGCTCTCCGTATGGCCCCGGCCATGCCAAGCGCCTCCGGGAGTGGATCGATGATGCCGCCGTACAGGGGTACGCCGTGAGTCACGGCGAACGGGAAGACGGTCTGTCGGCGGTCGCCGCACCCATAGTGGGACGCACCGGCCAGGTCGTTGCGGCCCTGGGGCTGAGCGGACCGACAGTGCGTTTTACCGAGAGCCGAATCGCTGAATTCGCCGCCGATCTCAAACGGATCGCCCAGCAGATGTCCGAGCGCGGATTCGACCATCCACTCGCGACCTCTGCCTGAGTGGTCGGCTGGCGAATTGTCAGCCGACCCGCCGTGACGCTCACGAGGAGACGCCGCATGCCGCAACCACCGCTCGCCGGGGTCCGAGTGCTCGACCTGACTAACGTCCTCGCGGGGCCTTACTGCACCTATCAGCTCGCACTGCTCGGTGCCGAGGTCCTGAAGGTGGAGATCCCCGGGACCGGGGACCTTGCCCGACACCTGGGAGCGGATCCTGACCTCAACGAGGTTGGGCTTGGCGCATCGTTTCTTGCCCAGAACGCCGGAAAGCAGTCCGTAGAAATCGATCTCAAATCCGACGACGACCGGGAGGTGTTCGTCGAGTTGGTCAGCGCCGCGGACGTGTTGGTCGAGAACTTCCGCGCGGGTGTGCTCGGCCGTCTCGGCTTCGGCTGGCCCGCGCTTAGGAGCCTGAACCCCGCGCTCATCTACTGTGCCATCAGCGGATTCGGGCAGACCGGGCCGATGAGCCAGGCGCCCGCGTACGACCAGGTCATCCAGGGCCTGTCCGGAATGATGAGCATCACCGGAACTCCCGAGAGCGCGCCGTTGCGGGTCGGCTTCCCGGTTTGCGATGCGGTGGGTGGGCTGACGGCCGCGCTCGCGGTAGTAAGTGCCATCGCTGGACGCCACAACGACGGACAGGGCTGCTACCTGGATGTGTCCATGCTGGAGGCGTCGCTGTCCGCGATGGGGTGGGCCGTCTCCAACTACCTGGTCGCTGGCGTGGCTCCGGAGCCGATGGGTGATCAAAATGCCACCGCCGTTCCGTCGGGAACGTTCGACGCCTCAGACGGGCCGCTCAACATCGCCGCTAACAGGCAGGAACAGTTCGAACGGCTGTGTAGCGGTGTGGATCGCTTGGACCTCTTGGCGGACCCACGATTCGCTACCCTCGAACGGAGAAAGCTGCACCGCGACGAACTCAATCGCGAACTGAACGAAGCTCTGGCAGCCAGAACAGCCGTGGAGTGGGAACAGCTGCTCACGGCGGCTGGCGTGCCCGCGGCACGGATCCTCACGGTTCCAGAGGCCGTCGAGCTTGAGCAGCTCGCGCACCGAAGGTTCTTCTCCGACGTGCCCTTCCCGGGCTCACCGAGACGGGACGCTCGCAACGTCCGCGTCAGCGGCTCGGGCGTGCTCGTCAATGGACGCCCACGCCACGCGTCGGAGCCGGCCCCTCTGCTCGGCGAGCACAACGAACAACTCGACCAGATCGTCAACAGGTGGGTCGACGCACGAGCTGCCATACCGGATGTCCCACGCGGCGACGAGGTGTCGGCGGCAACGAGCGAGGCAGACCGATGAGCGAGCAACAACCGCCCACAGTGGAGGATGTTGCGGCCTGGTGGGCGACCTCGGTGTCTCGTATGGAGCCAGGCGTCATCGAGCTTCGGGGCCGTCCCATACAGGACCTCATCGGTACGACGAGTCTCCCTGAAATGATCTGGCTCATGCTCCGTGGCGAGCTGCCCTCGCCGCCGCACGCCCGGCTTCTGGAGGCTGCGCTCGTTGCCGGCGTCGACCACGGACCCCAGGCACCCTCGATCGCGATCGCGCGGATGGCCGCGACGTGCGGTGTCGGTCTTAACGGAGCAGTTGCCAGCGCCATTAACGTCCTCGGCGATGTTCATGGGGGAGCCGGCGAGCAATGTGTGGAGCTCCTGAACGAGATCTGCGAACGCGCGACGAGCGGCGACGCCGAAACGGTCAATGTAGTCGCGCGTGAGGTTCTGGCCGAATGGCGTTCCAGATCGCCCTATGTACCAGGTTTCGGCCACCGGTTCCACCTTGTCGACCCGCGACGCACGCCACTTCTGTCGCTCGTGGACAGTGCCGTGCATGAGGGCGCGGTCGCCGGACGCCACTTGGCGGCGGCCCTGGCGATCGAGGCGACGCTGCGAACTCGCCGTGGGCGACCGGTGCCGATGAACATAGATGGCGCCACCGCGGTCATCTACGCCGAACTGGGCCTCCCCCCGCCGCTCGCCCGAGGTCTCTTCGTGCTGAGCCGCGCCGTCGGGATCCTGGCCCACGCCTGGGAGGAGACGCAACAGGGCCGGCGGAACAAGGGACCGATCCCGCCCAACATCCTGCCCGGCTACATCAGCCAATGATGCCTGCCAGGAGCGTCCGACGACACTGTGCTGCAATCCGGAGGATCCGCCCCGCGCCTCCTACCGAGGCGTTGTTAGATCTCGATGGTTCATTTCTCCAAGCATGCGTGGTCTCCGGCCCCAGCCGCACGAGGCGTCGCGCAAGCGATACGCGCTCCTCCCCGACTCTCATGCCGCGCACGAACACCAGACCCTCCCGCCGGTGTTATACGAACTGGTACGTTAGTTAGCCACCGGTCGGCCGTCAAAGTCAAGAGTCGTGAGAAACTTGGTGCGCCGCACTCGCCACGAACCGGAGGACCAGATGACAGCGACGCGTGTCACGGCGCCGCCCGATCGAGTGCGTGACGCCGCCCGTACCAGGACTGAGATCCTGGACGTGGCGACATCGGAGTTCGCCGCGCACGGATACCACGGTGCGCGCGTCGACGAGATCGCCGCGCTCACCCGAACGACCAAACGAATGATCTACTACCACTTCGGCGGCAAGAAACAGCTCTACATTGCCGTTCTTGAGCGGGCCTATGTTCGGATCCGGTCGGCCGAGCGCCAAGTACGCGTGGACAACCTAGATCCACTCACCGCGCTCCGCCGGATCGCAGAGGTTACGTTCGATCACCACGAGGCGCACCCCGACTTCATCAGACTCGTCAGCATCGAGAACATTCACAATGCTGAGCATGTCAAGGAGCTCGTAACGCTGGTAGACCTCAGTGGTCCGGTCATCTCGTTGTTGGACGACATCCTCGAACGCGGCCGAGCCAACGGCCAGTTCCGCACCGACGTCGACGCTGTCGACGTACACGCGATGATTAGCGCGTTCTGCTTCTTCCGTGTGGCGAATCGCCATACCTTCGGTGCGATCTTCGGTCGCGACCTTGTCGATCCGGCTCGCCATGATCACTACAGGACGATGTGTGGCGACATGATCGTGCGATACCTCGCTGACGCGCCGGCCCCCCGTCAACGCAAACGCGCTTCGACCAAACCCCGCGGCGTTCGCGCCAACCGCGCAGCGGTCCAGTAGGCAGTTCTCTTCGACAACACCGCAGACCGGGCATTGGAGTCCAGAGACCGCCACGCAGCAGCCCGGAATCGGTCTCCGATTAGAGAACGGACGGTCAGTTGTCTATCGGCCATGCCACGTCGTACAGTACGGCGATCCGCGTAACGGTCCATTCGGTCCGTAGGCCGGAACGGCCTACGGACGGCGCAACGAGCTGTCGCACCGAACTCAACGCACGGGCTTGAATGGATCGAGGTGAGCCGGCTGACTATCACGAGGCGACTCATTGCGCTGGTCACGGTTCCCCTGGTCTTCACGGGCGGGTTCGCGGCTTGGGCCTTGACCACCACTGGACGTGAGGCCATAAGCGCGGCGCGCCTGATGGAACTCGTTTCGGTGGCCAAGAAGGCGGCCATCCTCGCGGACCGCCTTCAAGATGAACGGGCCGCTGCGACCGCCGTGCTGGTTGGCGGCTCACCGTTCGAGCAACAAGCACAGTACCGCCTGGTCGCGGAGACAACCGACGACGCGATCGAGGACTACCGCCGGGCACGCGGAGAGCTTCGATCAGCTCCAGCCGGAACCGACGTTCTTTTGGCCCGCATCGACGACCAGACCGATCGGCTGTCCTCGGTCCGAGACGAGGTTCGGGAAGGCCCGACCGTGGCGCTCTCTGCGGTGACCTTCGCCTACCGGATCACCATTGCTGACTTGGTCTCCCTGCGCGAGACGGTGGCCCAGGCCGAAGGTGGGTCCGCCGAGCTCGTCGGTGAGATCCGTGCGGCCGGCGCACTATCCAGGGCCACGGAGTATTCGGCTCGTCTCCAAGTCGAGGTACTTCGGGCCATTGCGACCGGTGGCGCCACTACTCCGGCAGACCAACAGGCAATCATGAGCACCCGAGCGGGCTATCGCGAGGCAATGACATTCTTCGACGAACTGGCGCCGACCGAGTGGCAGGACTGGCTCGATCACGCGTTGACTGGACCGGATGTTCAGGCGGCGCAAGGGCTCGAGGACCAGGTCGCACGGGCTCTCGTCGGGACATCCCTGTCGCTGGACACTACTCGGTGGATCGCCGCAACCCGGGAGCAGATCGCACGGTTGCATCAGGTCGAGCGACAGGTCGACGAGTCAATCCGGGCTGAGGTCGACCAGGTGTATGGCGACAAGCTCGCCTGGGTCGTCGCCGAGGCTGCCGTCGTGGTCGTGGCGCTGATGCTCGCCGTGGTCTTGGCGATCGGACAGAGTCGTTCGATGATCCGCCGCCTGCGCGCACTGGCCGGCGCGGCGCGCGTCACCGCCTTCGTCAGTCTTCCGCAGACGGTCGAGAAGCTAAGGGGTATCGGACCCGAGACCATCGATCCGGATGCATTCGCCAATCAGGCTGAGGCGCCGATGACGGACGCCGGGAGCGACGAGATCACCGACGTGAGCCAGGCGTTTGTGGCAGTCCACCGGCAGGCCATCATTACGGCCGCGGATCTGGCGAACATGCGCGCGGGCCTGAGTCAGATACTCCTGCATCTGGCCCGACGCAACCAGCGACTCGTGGGAGGACTTATCCGCGAACTCGATGGAGCCGAACGGGGCGAGGACGATCCGGACCGACTAGCGGCCCTGTTCCGCCTGGACCAGCTAGCCACGCGAATGGGCCGATACAACGACAACCTGCTGATCATGGGCGGCCACACGGCGAGCCGGGTCGATGCCGCCGACGTTGCGCTGGACATGGTATTCCGAGGCGCTCAGTCGAAGATCGAACAATATCAACGCATACGCTCTGCAGCCATGCATACTCCGATCTTCGTGCGCGGACCAGCGGTTCACGACTTGACCAACCTTCTCGCAGAACTCCTCGACAACGCCACGCACTTCTCCCAGCCAGACTCATTCGTCGACGTCATCGCGGGGATCTCGAATGGCTGTCTTGTGATCCAGGTCCGGGATTCGGGCGTCGGCATTCCGGCGCGGCGGCTCGAACGGTTCAACCATCTGCTTGCCACCCCGCCAGCGATCGATGTCTCCGCGGTCCGGTCCATGGGACTCACGGTTGTGGCCCACATCGCGGCGCGGCACGACGTACAGGTTCGCCTCACACCCGGCTCTCCGGTAGGAACCATCGCCCACGTCAGCGTGCCGCGCGAGGTATGCGAAGTGCCGGGGTATGCGCCGCCATCCGCTGATCCGGAAACCCGTCAGTCGAACCGGCCGTCTCCCTATCGGACCGACTGGCCACAGATGGTGCAGGCCAACCCGCACACGCATCTCCGAGTTGCAGCCAACTTCTCCTGGTTCCAACAGCGCGGCGTTGCTGCCGGCGCGGCTAGACCCGTACGCGGCGTCGCGGACGCCGGCTGGACCGCGGCGGCACAGGCCGCCTCGTACGCGGCGACACCGGATCGGGACCGGATCACACACACAGGGCTACCGCGACGGCCACCGATGGCGAACCTCGTGCCCGGCGCAGTCCCCGATGGAAATGAAGGTGTAGGCGCCGTCGATTATCGCGATCCTGCCGTCGTTGCGACCTCGCTGGCCGCCTTTGCACATGGCAATGCACTGAGTCGTGCACGTCATGCCAACGGTGCTGGGTCGCCCGGGTACAGATTTCCCGCGCAACGCAGCGCCGAAGCGACGGCACCACCGACCCCGTAGGAGAACCGTTGAACCAAGCCATGGTCAATCTCGATTTCCTGTTGAACGACTTTATGCATCGGTGCGCACCGCACGTTCAACACGCGATAGCGGTGTCATCGGATGGGATCCTCGTGGCCGCGACGCCTGGCCTTCCACAAGATCGGGCCGATCAACTCGCCGCGTTTGCAGCGGGCCTGATCGGTCTGGTCGGTGGCACCGCCCGATGTCTGGAGGCAGGCGCGGTCATCAACAATGTCACTGAACTCGAGCAGGGCTTTGTATTGTCGATGGCTGTTTCCACCGGTGCATCACTGCTCGCGTTGGCGGGGCGGGGTAGCGATCTCGCTCTGGTGTCGTTCGAGATGGCGGAGCTCATCAACCGCGTCGGTCACGCCATCACGCCTGACCGGAGATTCGACCTGTTCGCCTCAACGTAGCCACGTCTCATCCGTCGTAGGAGCATGTATGCACGACCACAACTGCAGGCCGCCCACCGTCGCACTCGCCGTCGTGTGCATCGCATTCATGGCGGCCGGCTGTACGAGCGATTCCTCGGCGGACCGGAACAGCCGGATCACGATTGGCTTTGTCGCTTCCCTCACGGGTGCCTATCGAGCCATTGGCGAGGACATGCGGGACGGGTTCTCGTTGTACCTCAACTCGCGCGGCGGTCAGCTAGGCGGCCACCCAGTGGATCTGGTCGTGCTGGACGAGTCCGACGCCAGCCCCGATGCGCTCTCGGCCGCGGCGAGAACCCTCGACAGTACCGACGTCCTGGCCGTTGCGGGTGTCACCAATGAGCAGACGGTCGTGTCGTTGCTGCCGACGCTGCGCGCAAAGGGGGCGCCGCTCATCAGCTCCAACGGGTTTCCGGAGCTCGATGACGCCCAGGCGGTTTGGAGTACCAGCTTTCTTCCGAACGAACCGGGCCGGGCCCTGGCGGCCTACCTGCGGGTAGAGGTGGACGGTCCGGTGTGGACGATGGCAGTCGACAACCAAGGCGGGCGGGCCAATGTTGCGGGATTCGTCGATGCATTTCTCAGTGGTGGCGGGACACTCGCGAACGTTGGGCGGACACCGCTGTTCACTGGTTCCACCAGCTTCCTGCCATATCTCACGCAGGCGAAGGCAAGTGGTGCGAAGGCCGTCTACGCCTTCTACATCGGAGCGGAAGCAACCAGCTTCGTCCAGCAATACGCACAGTCCGATGCCCGGGACCTACCCCTGTTCGGTACCGGATTCCTCACCGAGGGCCGCGTTCTCGCTGCCCAAGGAAGGGCTGCGGTGGGCGTGCGTACGGTCCTCAACTACGCACCGGACCTTGACAATCCGAGCAACCGGCGTTTCGTCGATGCCTGGCGCGCGGCACACAACAGTTTGCCGACCACTTACGCGATGACGTCGTGGGATGCCGCGCATCTGCTGGACAAAGCGATTGCCGCAACCGGGAGCAATCCGGGCCCGGCGGACGTCAACGCCGCCATCGGCGCGATCGGCCTGATCGACAGCCCCCGCGGCGATTGGCAGTTCTCCACGCAGCACTCCCCGGTGCAGAAGTGGTATCTGCGTCGGGTGCAGGCCGACGGACGCACGCTGACCAACTCGCTGATCCAGGATCTGGACATCCTCGGCGCCGACGGAGCCTCGAGATGAAAGCTGCACGTGCCCCCCGCGGCGGCGTGGCAACGCTACTGGCCGGTCTGGTCGCGGTTCTAGGCGGCTGTGCCGGAGCCGAGCCGTCCATTGATCCGCCAGCACCAGAGCCCATCCGCGTCGCGATCATCAACCCGCAGACCGGCGATTTCAGCTCACTGGGACAGTGGGAGCACAAGGGAGTCAAGCTCGCTGTCGACGAAGCCAACGCCGCCGGCGGCGTCCACGGTCGACCTATCGAGTTGTCCGTCTTCGACGATCGGGGTGTGGCCGGCAACGCTGCCGCACTCGCCGAGAAAGTGGCCAACGCGGGCTTCGTCGCGATCCTCGGAAGTGCCCTCAGCGGCAACACGCTCGCCATGGCGCCTCATCTGGCCCGGCTCAGCATCCCGGCAATCACCTCCGGCCAGGCGCCCAGCCTGGCCGCGCTCCGCAATCCGTATGTTTTTCTGAACAGCGCCACGAGCACAACCTTCGACGAGACCCTCGCCGAGTACGTCGTCGCCAAGAGAGGCATCACATCGATAGCGCTCATCACCAATGACGGAGCGTACGGTCGGGGCGAACGGGCCGCGTTCACAAACTCGTTGACCAGCCGGCGGCTAACCGCCGTCGCCGACCGCGTGGTCAAGGTTGGTCAGAAGGATTTCACCGACGAGCTGACCGCGATCCGTCAACAAAGCCCGCAGGGTCTTTTCATCGGTGCGGAGGAAATCCAGAGTGGCCTCATTGCCCAGCAGGCGAGGTCCATGGGCATTACGGCGACACTGCTCGGCGCCGCGCCGATGGGCACCGACGTCTTTCTCAACACGGCCGGCGTCGACGCCGTTGACGGTGCGATCTTCACGACTCCCTACCCCACGAACGACGAGAATGACGCGACGCGTACGTTTGCCGCGGCCTACCAGACGGCCTTTGGCGAGGCAGCCGAGTTCCACGGGGCGAAGGCATACGACGGAGCCCGGATCCTGATCCAGGCCCTGCGGACGACGGACGCAGCCACCGGACTCGAACTGGCCGACACGATCCGGTCGGTCCGGTTCAAGGGCCTGCTGGGCGACTTCGAATTTGACGCCACGGGCGTCGGCATTCACAAGACCCGGGTGGCCACGATTGAGAAGGGCACCGTGGTCGCGCTCGTCGCCTAGGTGGCGATTCACACTGCGCCGCGATCACTCGCTCAGCGGGTGCCGCGCGCCGCGCGCCGGCCGTTGGCCGCCGGTGCGCGCTCGAGGTGACTGCGGGTGGCTTTGACTGCCAGGCGCGCGTGTTCCTTGGCCCCAACCTGCGCGACGAGAGTCGCCCGCGGGATCTCCAGGGCGTACGGGATCCCGGTCGGCAGGGCAGCGAGAATGCCGTGGACGTCGATACCTCCCTCGCCAGGGAACAAGCGCTCGAACCGCGCGGTGTGGATGAGGCCCTCGTTGGTGGTCGGCACCGCGGAAGGCGCGTCGCAGACGTGGACGAAGTGGAACCATTCAGAGGGCAGCTGACGGAGGTCGGCCACGCTCGACCCCGAGCGGGCGAAGTGTAGTAGATCAACCAGGATGCCAGCGTTGGGTTGGTTCGCTGCCCGAAGCACCCGGGTTGCTTCGCGAAGATCGGGCGTCTCTGTCCACGATGGAAATTCGAGGTCGATGGTAAGGCCGAGTGGCCGGGCCATCTCGCACAGCTCGGCGAACCGGTCGATCTTGCGAGCGCGATCCGGGTCGGGCAGCTGCGTGATGACGTGACGGGCGCCGAGCTCCGCGCCCGCCTCGAGGAAGCGCTCGAAGTCGCGTGGGTTGTCATTCGGACTGATCCGCGCCAGCTCGACGTCGAGTACCTCGATGCCGGTGGCCGCGAGGCGCACCTTGGTCGTACGCATCAGGGCCGGGTCAGTGGCGAGCGGGTAGTGCGGCTCTTGCGGCGTGACCCGGGTGAGGCGCAGGCCGACGTACCGGTATCCGGCGTCCGCGGCGGCGTCCACCAGTTCGGGCGGAGACAGGCTCAACGCGGTGAGGTGGGCTAGTGAATAGTCCTGTCGGTGGTTGGCCGCGACGGGCGTGTCCCTCAGCGTGATCAGCCGGCGTTCCCGATGGGCAGCCATACGCACCGGAGCGCTGTTCGGGTCACCGAAGCCCGCATACCCGCCCACCCGCTGCCCGACCTCGAAGAAGACGCGCGATCCGAGCATCTCGGTGAAGAAATGCAGATACTCACCACACTCGTCCCGGTCGTAGAGAATCGAGTGCTCCCGCATCTCGGCGAGACGATCCGACGGCAGGGCCAAGCGAGCGTCGAGGTCGTCGTAGTAGTTGTCGGGAATCTTCAGCACTGGGGCACCGAGCTCACGCATGGCCTTGGCACTGGCGATCGCGTCGTCGGTGGTGAACGAAACATGTTGAGGACTGGGGATCGCGGGTGCCCAGTCGCCGCGACGCAACTGTGCGGCGTTGAGCGTGATCCGGACGTTCCCGTTTGGGTCGGTGGCAGCCCGGCTGCGGATCAGGCCGAAAGGCGCCGCCAGTTCGATGGTGTCTGTCGCGTACAGGCCGAGCACCGAGCGGTAGAACAGTGCGGTCTCGTCGAAGTCGTCCACGGACTCGGTGAGCGAGACGCGGTCGGTTCCGCTCACCAGGCCATCGCTCCGCGCCGTCGTTGCCGGTCGGAGTGAAATCCTCGAGCCAACTGTCGTTGCCGGCGGCCGTGCGGCAGAAGAAGATAGCGATTCCGTCGGGGGCCGCAACCGAGCTGAGGTCGGCCTCCTCGGGCTGACGGGTACGCGGCAGCACCGGCGCGAGCAGCCGTTCGGCGCGCTGGGCGGAACCGGCCGGGTCGGCGCTCTCCACTCCGAGCGCGCAGACCGCGGCCGTCCCGGGAGGGACCGTCCTCTGCGGCGCGAAGTTCAGCAGGATCCGGGCGTTGCCCTGTTGCCATAGCTGCACCGGCTTGGATCGGTGCTGGCCCGTGTGGACAAATCCGAGGGCGGTCAGTGCGCCCGCCACCACGGGGCCGGACACGTCGTCCACCGCAACCTCGGTGAACACGTGACCGCCGAGCGGAGGCGCTGGCGGCAGGCCGGAGATCTGTAGTCGCTCTCGGACGGGGATCGGGCCGCGGGCGCTCACGGCCTCCTGCAGGGCCAGAAGCGATCGCATACCGTCGATGGCGGCGTGCCGGGGATCAGCCTGCCGGTAGACATCGTTGAACACCTCGAGCGACAACGGTCCGGAGTAGCCGGTGGTGAGGACATGGCCGACGAAGCTGGCCAGGTCGAACGAGCCCAGGCCCGGGAACAACCGGTGGTGCCGGCTCCACTCAACGACGTCCATGTTCAACTGAGGGGCGTCCGCAAGCTGTACGTGGAACACCTTGGCGCCGGGAACGACCCTGATCCCTGCGGGGTCGTCACCACGGGACAGGACATGAAAGCTGTCGAGACACAGGCCGAGCGCACGATGGTCGGCATGCCGGACGACCCGCCAGGCGTGTGCGTAGGTGTTGACGAACCGGCCCCACGCCAGCGGTTCGTACGCGATGCGCAGGCCGCGTTGGTCGGCCCGATCGGCCAAGGCGTGCAACTGCTCGGCGGCGAGGTCGTCGTCGTCCACCGCGTCAGCGGATACGGACGAGCAGGCGAGCATTGTCGCTACCCCGAGCTGTTCCAGCACGTCGAACTTGCGCTCGGCTCGGCGCAGGTTGGCCTTGAACAGCTCGGGCGGGACCGCCTCGAAGTCGCGGAACGGCTGGTATACGTCGATGTGGAGGCCCCGCCGTTCACATTCCTGCCGCACTCTAGCGGGGGACCACGGCGACGCGATGAGGTCATTCTCGAAGATCTCGATCCCGTGGAAGCGTGCCGCGGCAGCGGCGGCCAGCTTGTCCTCGAGAGTTCCGGAAAGACAGACCGTGGCGACGGTCAGCCGCGGGGCTCGGAGCGGCTCGTCGGCCAAGACATCGGGTTCAGCTGTACGAATAGGACCGCGCCCTTCGGACATGTCTGGTGTCGCCACGGGTCCTCCCGACCTCAGCCGAACGAACGTACCGGTTAGTTACTTAATATCCGCGGCGTTCGGCGGTGAGGACGCCGCAGGGTAGTGCAACGGTACCGCAGTCGTCCATCAAATGGAACAATCGATCCGCTACGCGGACCGACTCCGGCCACACCTCAACATCCGGGAGCCACGATTGTGCTTAAAGCCCGACGCGCGACCTGACTGGGCCGTAGCGGGGCGGGTCAATCATCTCGTCACGACGACATCATGCTTCAAGCTCAGTGGCATCGTCGTAGGCCTCCGTCAACCATCCACAAAGGACATCATCGACCTGGTCCGGATCGGTGATCCGAACAAAGCTGGCGAAGCGGCCGGACGCGATGCGTTCGACTCGGGACGCGCGCGTGTCGTCGATCGGCCGCGACATCAGCAAACCCACCGACAGACCACGCGCCATCGGCCGGATCTCGGCGAACTTGCGGTCGGACTTCAGGAACACACCCACCGTGACCGAGTCGGCGTGCACCGGGCCCAGCGCGGCCATATGGGCCATGATGCGACGGTACGCCTCAGCCTGGTAGTCAGGTCGGCCGGCGAAGGACTCCTCGACGGTGCCGCCGGGTACGCACGTGTGCGACTGGTTCGCCCGCCCGAACTCGCGATCGCACCGCGCACAGACCCAGCGAGCCATCACCGCACCGGGTGGCCGGCCTGTCGCAACGCGGCTTTGACGTCGCCGATGGAGATCTCTCCAAAGTGGAAGATGCTCGCGGCGAGCACGGCATCCGCCCCGGCCGCCACCGCTGGGGCGAAGTCCTCGACCCGGCCTGCGCCGCCCGAGGCGATCACGGGCACGTCGACCTCCCGCCGCACGGCCTCGATGAGCGGCACGTCGAAGCCATTCTTGGTGCCGTCGTGGTCCATCGAGTTGAGCAGGATCTCACCGGCGCCGAGTTCGCACGCGTGAACCGCCCAGTCGACCGCGTCCATGCCGGTGCCCCGGCGTCCGCCATGTGTCGTCACCTCGAACCCGCTGTCCAGCCCGGGTGCGCGCCGCACATCCAGCGACAGCGTGAGAACCTGCCGGCCGAACCGTTCAGCGATCTCCGACACCAGTTCCGGCCGCGCGACCGCCGCGGTGTTCACGCCCACCTTGTCCGCCCCGGCCCGAAGAAGGGTGTCCACATCGGACACGGTACGGACGCCGCCGCCGACGCTGAGCGGGATGAACACGGTCTCGGCGGTGCGGCGCACGACGTCGAGCATCGTCGCCCGGCCCTGCGCTGACGCGGTCACGTCCAGAAATACCAGCTCGTCCGCGCCGGCGGCGTCGTACGCGGCGCCGAGCTCGACCGGGTCTCCGGCGTCGCGGAGGTTGGCGAAGTTGACGCCCTTCACCACCCGTCCGGCATCCACGTCCAGACAAGGGATCACCCGCACCGCCACGCTCACGGTCTCGACCCTACCCGACCCGATCAGGGTACGTAGAGCGTCGACTTTCCACCGGGTGACACACGAACACCGTCGGAGACGTCGATCCGGACACGATCTTTGGATCCGAGCGCGAAACGCCGCGATGTCGGGGGCCCGCCTTAGCATGGTGCGGGACTTGAGGAGGTGCCGTGGCGAGCAGGTCGAGTCGATCGATATTCGGGTTGGATGAGTTCGGCCTCGACGACCGCCTGCGCCTGTTCGGGTACGTAACCGCAGAAAACCGCCTGGCGTACGTGTGGGTCCTCCGAGCGTTTGACGCGGCTCGATCGAACTATCACGTGCTGCTACACACCACGGACGTCGCCGCGGCGCTCGCGAAGCTGGCCGAGGCAAATCCCAACTGCCCGGATCCGGCCGAGTTGGAGTTGCCACGCCTGCTGGACGCTCTGGTCGATTGGGGTGTGCTCGACCGGGCGCAGGACGCGAGCCGTGCATCCACCCTGGCGGAGTACCGCAACCGGCACTCCGTCTACCAGTTGACCGAAGCCGGGTACCGGGCACATCGCGCCGTGGAAAGCGTGCTTGCGGCCAGCATCGACGAAAGCGGTCTGTCCCGCCTGGTCTTCGCCGACCTGCTCGCCGACCTGTCCGCCCTTGCGCAAGCCAATCTCGACGGCGACGTCGAGGAGGTGTATCGGAAGATCAACAGGCTTGACCGGGCGCTGGCCGACATCGCCGAGCGAGCTGCGCGCTTCTATCACATGCTCGGCGACCTGAGCCGGACCAACGACGTACGTCCCGAAGTGTTCCTCGCGCACAAGGACGCGCTCCTGGTGCATCTGCGTGACTTCCACGACGAGCTGCAGCGCTACTCGCCGCGACTGCGTGAGGCCGTGGTGGTGGTCGAACAGACCGGGCTCGACCGAATGATCGAAGCAGCCGCCGAGGCCGACGAGAGACTGTTCCGATCGCCATCGGAACGCATGGATGATTGGCGACGAAGGTGGAGCGGCCTGCGATCCTGGCTAGCTCCGCCTGGTGTGGAACAGATAAGTGAGGCCGAGCGGCTTGCCGATTCCACCATCACCGCCATCGGCGACGTGCTCGCACTGTTGCGCCGCGTGACCGAGGCCCGACGAGGCGGCGTCAGCCGCGAGTCGCAGTTGCGTCATCTCGCCGCGTGGTTTGCCGCGGTCGGCACGGAGGCGGCCGCGCACGCACTCTTCGATGTCGCCTTCGGACTCGGCGCTCCACGCCATGTGAACGTCGAGTTCACCGACTCCGAGTCGATCGCGAGCCGATTGTCGTGGTGGGACGCGCCCGCGGTGGAGCTGTCCCGCACGTTGGTCGAGACGGGGCGTGAGCCGGGCTCTCGCAATAGCAGACCAGCCCGCCTTGACCGCGCCGAGCCTGGGCGGGTCCGGTTACGGCAACTGCGCCTCGACGAGGAGCAGCGGCTCGCGGAGTCCGCGGTCGGCCTGGCGACGGTCGACCTGGGTGACACGATCCTGGACGACGGGCAGTTGGCCGTCTTGCTTCGCCTGCTCGACTTGGCGTTGTCGGCGCGGACGGCCGGCGCGATGCGCGGGCCGGTCGCTGCGGCTGCCCATGGAGTACGAATGCAGCTCACGCCTGCGAACGGATACAGCACAGTGACTACGAAGCAGGGTCGGCTGCGGCTCGACGGTTACCACCTCAGCATCGCGCCGGCAGCCAACACGACTTCGCAGCGTGTGGCCGCACCAAGGACGAGTTCATGAGCAGGTTCGCACGCGACATTTCTGATCATGATATCGCTGACTACCAGCGGACCGTCCGGCTCATACTCCGGCACGGACTGATCACGTCCAGCTGGCCGGACGCCAAAGCGCTGCTGCGGGTACGGCGATTCGGCTCGACGCTGCGCAGCGACCTCTCCGATGCGTTCGGTTACCGTCTAGAGCTGCACGGATCGACAGCCCGGCTGGTCCGGGCGAAGGACTGGATCGACTCGACCCAGCCGGCCCGCTCGCGCAACGACCGGGTCTTCGACCGCCGCCGATACGCGTATCTGATGCTGTGTCTGTCCGTCCTGGGCCGGGCCGGGGTACAGATTACGCTGACCGAGCTCGCGGGCTCGGTCGCGGCCGACGCGGGCAAGATTCCCGGACTTGGCCTGGACCCGGATCGGGGCGGCGACCGCAGGGCATTCGTCGACGCGGTTGGCTGGCTCGAGATTCGGGGCGCGTTGACGCTCGCGGACGGCTCGAGCAGCGCATGGGTGAGCGACCCGCGGGCGGGCGAGGCGCTCTACGACGTGGCCCGTGACGTCCTTTTCGCGCTGTACCGGCCCACCCGCATGGTGCAGACGATGCCGTCCGTCGTTGCTTTGCTCGACTATGCGATGGCGGAGAGCGCAAACGAGGAGCGGCGGGTCGCGGCCCAGGTGGCGCGTCGGGCCGTGGTCGAACAACCGGTGGTCTACTTTAGCGACGTTGCCGATGCGGTGGCCAACCATCTGCGCGGACCTGCCCTTGCCGACGACCTAAAGCGACTCACGGGCCTGCGAGTGGAGCGGCGCGCCGAGGGCGTAGTTCTGGTTGACAACGCGAACTTCTCGCCTGAGCGCTTCCCAGGGACCGGCTCGGTCGCCCAGGCTGCGGTGCTGCTCGTCGTGGAGATGGCGGATCGGGTTATCGATCCCGATAGCCGCCGGGTCAAGCGGTTGGAGTGCCCCAGTCACGCGAACCGGAATGCCGAACTGATTGCCCTCATCGATGCGGGCCTGCCCGAGGCGAGCACGTTCACCCTCCCCGCAGTCGACGATCATCCATCGACCGCCCCGATCGAGTCGGATTCGGCCAGCGACGGGGGCCTGCGGTTCCCCTTCATTCCGGAGAGCGTCCTGCGCGCCGCGACATCCGGAATCCTCGCGCGCTACGGCTCGTCATTCGGTGCCGACTGGCATGCGGACCCGGATCGTCTCCGCGCCGAGGCGGTGGACCTTCTGGGCCGCTTTGGTTGTGTGCAGCCGGTCCCAGGTGGCGTGCTGGTACTGCCGCTAACCGCCCGCTATCGCAACACGGTCGCCACGACCAAGTCCCGCCGTGTCCAGGGAGGCCTGTTCTAATGTTTGGCCGGAGATTCCAACCCACGCGGGCCGGCATCGTCAACCTCTGGGACTACCGCGACGAGGAGTTCCTGTTCGTCAACGGCTGGTTGGTGCTGCGCGGTCCGAACGGCTCTGGCAAGACCAAGGCGCTGGAGGTCCTCTTTCCGTTTGTCCTCGATGGACGGATCGAGCCGCGGCGACTCAATCCGTTCGCGAGTGAAGAGCGCACGATGAAGGCCAACCTGCTGTATCGCGGACAGGAGGTCTCGCACGCATACGTCTGGATGGAGTTCTGCAGCGCCGGCGAGGACGACGCCGCAGGTGAATACATCACAATCGGAATTGGGTTGCGGGCACACCGGCATGTCGACCGCGTTACCCGGTGGCATTTCGTGGTGGATGGTCGGGTCGGCGAAGACTTCTCGATCATTGATGATGACGATCGTCCGCTCACGCGCCGGGACCTCATCGCCGAGGTGGGCGCGGACAACGTCCACGATGGACTCGAGGACTACAGACGAGCCGTTGACGCCCGTCTCTTCGGTCTGGGCCCGGCACGGTACGAGCAACTGCTCGACCTCGTGCTCACGCTACGCAAGCCGCAGCTGGCCAAGGACCTCAACCCGGTCGAGTTATCCCGCACCCTGCAAAAAGGGCTACGGCCGCTGGATGAGGCATTGATGATCGAGGCGGCGAGCTCCTTCGAGGACATGGAGTCCGTCGCACAAACGTTGGAGGGCCTTATCGCCGCCGACGGCGCCACGGCGAGCTTCTTGTCGGTCTACTCGACCTACCTGCGCACGCATGCCCGTGCTGCGGCGGACGCGCTGACCACGCGGCTGGCGGCGATGGACCAGTGCCGCGCCGATGTGGACGGCGCGATTGCGGGTCGCGTGGCCGCAGACCTGTCGCACATTGAGGCGAAGCAGGCGGTCGAGGAGGCCGAAGGTGAGCCAGGCCGGCTTCGCGCGCATCTGGACAGTCTCAAGGCGTCCGCCGCCTACCAGTCCCATCAGCAGCTCGAGGATCTGCGCCGCCACGTCGCCGACCTTGCCGACGGTGCCGGACGAGCCGGACAGACCGTCGCGACCGAGACGTCCACTGTGGAGGAAAGGCGAGCGGATCTCGCGTCAGCCGAGGAAGAGGCGGAGGACGCCGCGCGTTCGGTGCACCGGATCTCGGCCCAACTTTCGGCCGAGGCCGAAGTCGCAGGCATCGCCTGGACGGCCAGCGACGCCGATACCGACGGGGTTGTCGAGCGGGTCCGCGGGCGTGTCGAGGCGCGTCGCGAGGACGTCCGAGTCGTGCGTGCGCTAATGGCGCGGCTGGCGCAGGCGGAACGCGACCACGCTCGCTCCGCACGGGACGCGGCGTCGGCCCAGGATGCGACTGCCGCGGCGATTGAGGCCGAGGAAGCAGCTGAATCCCTCGTCAGCGCGCAGCGCGGTCAGGTGCGCACGGCGCTAACCGAGTGGGCGGCCGCCCACGCCAGATTGCTCACCGCCATGTCGGCCGAGCAGGCGCCGGCCATACTCGACGCGCACGTCGCTGAGCTCGGACTTCCTCCACATCGGACACTACCGGAGGTTCTGGCGGAGCATTGCCGAGCGGGTGTGCTTCAGCTGACACAGCAGGTTGCACAGGCCGAGCATGAGCGGGCCGCCCTGGCTGACCGCCGCCACAAGCTCGTGGCCGAGCGCGACCGGATCGCGGCCGCGCGCGATGACGCGCCCGCTCCATCGCCCGCCCGCCCGGCCGACCGCGAGGGCCGGCTCGGGGCGCCGCTGTGGCGGCTGGTGGATTTCGCCCCAGGTGTCAAGGACACGGAAGCGGCGGCGATCGAGGCCGCGCTGGCGGCCGCCGGTCTGCTCGACGCATGGATCCATCCGGACCCAGCACAAACCAAGGCCGCGCTGCGCAACCTGGAGCAGGACGGCTACCTCGTCGCGGTGGCGGAGTCAGACCGGCCGACGGGCCGCACCCTAGCCGACGTGCTGGTCCCCGAAGCTGACGCCGAGGTGCCCGCCGACGTCGTCGCAACAGTCCTTGCGTGTGTCGGCGTACGCGCTCGGGTCACCCCGGGCGGCGGACCACACAGCGCCATCAGCCGTACCGGTCAGTTTGGACACGGAGCGCTTGTCGGCGCACTGACCAAAGCAGCGCCGGAGTTCATCGGAGCCACCGCCCGGGCTCGGCGCCGCGCGGCCCGGGTCGCCGAGTGCGAGCGGATGATTGCCACGCTGGACCAGGATCTTGTCGCGCTCGATGGCCGGATGGAGCAGTTGCGGGGCACGCTCGCCGCATACGAATCGGCCATTCGGGCCATGCCCAGCGCGGAACCCATTCACCTCGCCCTGCGAGAGCTTGACCGCGCCGCCACGACGTTGCGACTTCGCCGGGAGACCGAGTCGGCCGCAGTCGCCGCGCTCGACCAGGCGGTGGCCGAGCAGGCCGCGGCGGCGCTGGGATTGCGCAGGGCGATCGGGGAACGCTCCCTGCCTGCTGACCGCGTCGACGCCGTCGCGGACGCGATCGGTCGGTTCGAGGCCGCTGGGGCCGCGCTGAATCCAGCGTTACGGGCCGCGGCCTCCGCAAGCACCGCAGCGGCGGCGGCCGCGCGTCGCTGCGTAGAGGCAATCAGGCGGCTGGAGCATGCGCAGGCCGCTGCACGGGACGCGGCGCGTCATTACGACGAAAAGCACGAGGCCTACCGGACGCTCTCCGACGCGCTGGGTGAGGGCGACGTGTCGCAGGTGGTGCGTGAGGTTGCCGCGACCGAGGAGGCCATCACGCGATCGGAGTCCGCGCTGATCGAACGACGTGAGCGACTGCTCGCCGCGTTCGGCGCGCTGCAACGCGCCGATTCGACCGTCGAGTCAGGACAGTCGGCGTTGCGAATCGCACAGCGTGAGGCCGGGACCGAGTCCGTACGGCTGCGTGCCTTCGCGCACGCGGATCTGCTGAGCCTGCTTCGGTGCCGAACCGACCTGCGCTGGCCCCCGCACACCCCGCAGGACGGCGGCGAGATCGCCGCCGAGGTGCTCGCGCTCCACGAGGCAATCCTCGCCGCCACCCGGGAGCTGACTCCGAGCGAGAACTCGCTCAAGCAGAGCGCTACCCGACTGACCACAGCTCTTACCGAACTTCAGGCGCAGCTACCGGCAGCTGGCCTCGATCACCGGCCGGAGTTCGGCACCGAGGATGGCATCGTCGTCGTGCGCATCGCCGATGAGCAGGGCATCACGCCGGTATCGGTCTTCGCCGAGCGGATCGTCCGCGAGCGTGAGGACCAGCAGCAGTTGTTGTCCGAGGCGGAGCGCCGAGTTTTCGAAGACGCGCTGCTGACCCAACTGGCGCGGCAGATCCACCACCGGACGATCGAGGCCCGAGACCTGGTCGAGAAGATGGATGCGCAGATGCGCTCGCGCCGGATGTCGTCGGGCCTCACGGTCGGCGTCGGTTGGCAGCTCGCCGATGATCTCGAGCCGGGCCAGCGAGAGGTCTGCAAGCTGCTCGAGAAAGACCCTGCCCGCCTCGGGCCGACCCAACTCGCAACGCTACGCCGGCATTTCGCGAACCGGATCACGGCTGCTCGGGCCATGACTCCAGAGCAGCCGTACCGAGAACTGCTCGCGGAGGTGCTCGATTACCGGCGGTGGCGCATCTTTGCGTTCACGCTTCATCGTCCCGGGCACAGCACCGAGAACCTGACCCGATCCCGCCACAGCCAGCTCTCCGGTGGCGAACAGTCGGTGTCCCTTCACCTGCCACTCTTCGCGGCCGCGAACGCCCTTTTCAGCTCAGCAAGCCCACGAGCGCCGCGGCTGCTCGGGATGGACGAAGCGTTCGCGGGGGTGGATGAGAATGGTCGGGGAGAGCTGATGTCGCTCGCGATCCAGTTCGACCTGGACCTCTTCATGACGGGGTTCGACCTGTGGGCAACCCATCCGGCCGTCCCCGGCTGCGCGCACTACGACCTGTCCCATTCCGCGGTAGAGCACACCGCGGCGACCGTCCTGATTGCCTGGAACGGCTCCGTGCCGACGGCCGACTTCGATGGGTCCCTCGCCCAGGCGCTGGGCTCACCGGCGACCCGACGCACTGCCAGGCGCCCCGTACTCGCCGGGACCTCGCCGGCCGCAAGCTCTGAAACCGCGCGATTCGAGCCCGACACCGTTTCGGACATCGGGTGATCGAGCCCGTCTCGGATCCCGATTGGGCCCGGTTGCTTGCCGCGGCGCGACGAAGCCTGGAACGAACGGGTGGGTCGCTCGAGGGAGTGGTGACCATTGCGATGCCGTCCGACGCCGAGCGGCGGCTCGTGATCGGCATCACCGGTGTACATCGGTCGACTGAGGCCCAACGGATTGCGGTGCGGCTGTCCGAGCTCGATGCCTACTTGGAACAGACAACCGGTCTGGGCCTCGTTGCGACGTTCGCCGCGGCTGACGGTCTGCCGTTGCGCGACCGTCCCGCAGAGCGTCGCCTTGAGGCAGCCGCCCGCGCCGCAGCGCTGAGCCTGGCGCAATCAAGCACTCGCGCCGGCGAGGCCTGGTTTGAGCGGTGGCTGGCAACGCTACGTGGTGACGGCACGCTCACCCGGATCATCCGGGTCGGCGCGGACCTTGGCGCAGCGGTACGCGTGCTGGAGGCATTGCCAGGCACGGATGAACCGATGGCGGTCTTCGCCGAACGTGTTCTCAACGACACCAAGGCGCTCAATGACGCCACGCTGCGTGCCCTGGTGGTACGAGCGATCGCCCAGTGGCAAGAGGCCGAAGTTCCGACGACGGCCGAGCACGAGCGGGCACTCTGGGAGTCGGTTGGTGTGGTGCCTGACGACCTGGCCAGCCAGGTGCTCGTACTCAATCTCCCGGCCGGCGGTGGAATTGTAGCCGACTGGCTGAATGGGGCCGCGCAGATCGGCCTGCCGATCCGACTCACGCTCCAACAGCTCCGGCTGACCCCTCTCGCGGTATGCGCGCCACAGCTCTTCGTGACAGAGAATCCGGCGGTGCTGCGAGCCGCCAGCGCACTCGGTGCCTCGGCACCCGCGATGGTGTGCACGGAGGGGATGCCGTCGGCAGCCGCACACCGGTTGCTCGCGTGCGCTCCGGGTGCGGTCCTTTGGTGGCGTAATGACTTCGACTGGCCGGGGATTAGGATGCTCACCCTGGCGCAGCGACGTTACGTCCACTCGCGACCGTGGCGGATGTCAGCGGCAGACTATCTGGGGGCGTGCGGCGAGGGACCCACCCTGGTCGGCTCGCCCGTCCCGACACCATGGGATCCTCCGCTCGCCCAAACAATGGCCCGCGTCGGCCGCGCAGTAATGGAGGAACGGCTGCTTCCCGTGCTCCTTGACGATCTTCGGGCGGGCGCGGAGCAGTACTAGGACGGCACCTTCTCGTGTTCACGCCGCCGGGCCCGGAGCGACTCAATTTGCTCGATGCCCCTTGCATGGCACCGCCACGCGACGTATCCAATTGGTGCGGAGCCATCCTGGGTGTCTTCGAGTTCGGCTATGGCCGCGCCCCGATCAGGGCACGTAGGCGTCGACCTCGACCTCGACAAGATGATCCGGGTCGATCAGGGAGGCAATCATGATCATTGTGCTGGCTGGCTTGACACCAGCGAAGATCTCGCCGTGCGCTCGCCCGACGATGCCGGCGTCTTCGCGGTTGACCACGTACATTCGCGTCCGGACGACCTGTTCGAGGGCGGCGCCGGCATTCTCCAGCGCGCCCAGTGCGATCTCGAATGCCTGGCGCGTTTGCGCCGCGGCGTCGCCGACGTGGGCCACTCTGCCATCCACTGTAGACGTACAGCCGGCGACCAACAGCCAGGGACCGGCCTTGACCACCCGGGAGTAGGCGAAGATCTCTTCCCACGGGCCACCCGAGCCGTACCGTTCGATCGTCATGGTTTCTCCCTTAACACGGCCAGCGCCTCGGCGACGGTGAACGCCGCTGCGTACAGGGCCTTGCCGGTGATCACGCCCTCGACGCCAGCCGACTCCAGTCCGGCCAACACCCGCAGATCGTCTAATGTGGATACTCCCCCGGATGCGATGACGGGCGCCGGGGTGTGGTTGCAGACCTCGCGGAGCAGGTCGACGTTGGGGCCCTTCATCGTGCCGTCCTTGAGGATGTCGGTCACGACGTACCGGGCACAGCCGGCCTTGTCGAGCCGGGCCAGCACCTCGAACAGGTCGCCGCCGTCGCGGGTCCAGCCGCGGGCGGACAGCGTACGGCCACGAACGTCAAGCCCGATCGCGACCCGGTCGCCGTATTCGCCGACCACCCGGTCGCACCACTGTGGATCCTCCAACGCCGCGGTACCGATGTTGACCCGGGCGGCCCCGGTTGCGAGCGCCGCCGTCAGCGAGGCGTCGTCGCGGATTCCGCCCGAGAGCTCGACCTTCACGTCGAGGTGCCGGATGACGTCGGCGAGCAGCGATGCGTTGGAGCCGCGCCCGAACGCGGCATCCAGGTCGACCAGGTGCACCCACTCGGCGCCTTGCTGCTGCCACGCCAGCGCGGCCTCAAGCGGGTCGCCGTACGCGGTCTCGGAGCCGGCCGCCCCCTGGACCAGCCGGACGGCCTGCCCCGACGCCACATCCACGGCTGGCAACAGGATGAGACTCACAGCTTCAAACCCTTCCGGTCGAACGTGATCACGGCAACCACGGGCAGCGCCAGCAGGATCAGCAACGACAACGCGATCCGCCCCGGCAGTGACTCCACGAAGTACCACACCGCGAGCAGGCCCGCCACCGCGGCCCCGATCAGGGCCGAGCGTTGTCCGGCGCTGCGACGGCCGAGGCCCCACGCCCCACGGCCGAGCCTCGGCCGCAACCGGCGCATCAGGTCGGCTCGGCGCTGCCGGCGGTGGTAGGCCCGCTGCCGCTTCGCCTCGGCGGCCGCGCGGGCGGCCTCGCGCTCGGCTCGGCGCCGCGCCCGCTCCTTGCTCACGAGATCACCTGGTACGGCCGGTGCGGCGTGGCGCGGCGTGTCCGTGCCCGGTGGTCACGATCAGAGGTCACCGGGCGCGGACACTTCGGCGTGGCGCGGCGTGTCGGTGCCCCGCGATCGAGGAGCAGAGCGGACAGTTGCCGGCGGCGATGCGGCGTCACGGCGACGACGACGGCACGGTACTGAGCCAGTTGCGGAGCAGGGCGGCCCCGGCGTCGCCCGACTTTTCCGGGTGGAACTGGGTGGCGGCGAGGTGGCCGGTCTCCACGGCGGCCACGAACTCTCCACCGTGGACGGTCGTCGTGATCCAGTCCGTGCTGGCGTCCAGAGCCTCGCCCGGGTGCGCCGCGTAGGAGTGCACGAAGTAGAAACGGGTCTCCGGGCCGAGGCCGGCGAAGAGAACCGACCCCGGCGGTGAGGCGACAGTGTTCCAGCCCATGTGGGGCACCACCGGCGCATCGATACGGGTGACGCCACCGGGAAGCAGGCCCAAACCCTTGGTCACGACGCCGTGCTCGTCGCCGTACTCGAAGAGAACCTGCATGCCGACGCAGATGCCGAGCACGGGCCGGCCGGCGGCGACTCGAGCCGTGATCACCGGCGCCGCTCCGAGCGTGTCGATGCCCGTCATGCACGCCGCGAATGCTCCGACGCCCGGCACCACCAGTCCGTCCGCGGCGGCGGCCGCATCGAGATCGGAGGTCACCGTCACGTCCGCGCCGACCCGGGCGAGTGCGCGCTCGGCGGAACGTAGGTTGCCCGACCCGTAGTCGAGGATGACGACCTTAGGCGCGGCCATTCAGGACTCCGGGATGAGCCAGAGGACACCGGCGACCGCGGCCACTACGGCAAGCACACCGAGCACGACCACTGGTCCTCGACCGGCGCCCTGGCGGCGCATCGAGACCGCGCCGCCGACCAGTATGCCGGCCAGGCCGAGCAACAAGATCGGAAGCAACGTCCTCATAGGACGCCCTTGGTGGATGGCACGCCGCCCCCGACATCCTCGATCCGCGCCGCGTCGCGCAGGGCGCGGGCGACGGCCTTGAACTGCGCCTCGATGACGTGATGGGCGTCCGGTTGAGCGCCGGCGCGGGCGGCGCGGACGACGACCACGTGCAGCGTGATGCGGGCGGAGTGACCCAGCGACTCCCAGAAGTGCCGGGTCAGACTCGTCGGGAACAGCGGCCCGGAGCCGCCGACGAACGGCGCCAGCCCCGAGGGCTCCTCATGCACGACGTACGGCCGACCGGACAGGTCGACCGCGGCCTGCACCAGCACCTCGTCGAGCGGCACATGCACGCTGCCGAACCGGCGCACGCCGGCCTTGTCGCCCAGTGCCTCGCCGAGCGCGGTGCCCAGCGCCAGCGCCGTGTCCTCCACCGTGTGGTGCGCGTCCACATAAAGGTCGCCGTCGGTCCGTACCGTCAGATCCAGCCCACCGTGACGGCCAAGCTGGGTCAGCATGTGGTCGTAGAAACCAATGCCGGTGGTGATGTCAGTACGACCGGTGCCGTCGACGGTGAGCTCGATCCGAACCTTCGACTCGGCAGTGTCTCGCTCCACAATGGAGCGCCGGATGGAGTTACGAGCCATCCGGTAGCTGACCCATCGCGCGCAGGAACGCGTCCGTCTCGTCGGGCGTTCCGGCCGTGACCCGCAGGTACCCCGGGATGCTCACCTCGCGAACGAGCACGCCCTGGTCGAGCAACGACTGCCACACGGCCTTCTCGCTCCGGAACTGTCCAAAGAGGACAAAGTTGGCGTCGCTGTCCGGCACCGTGAGGCCGAGGTCGCGCAGGCCGGCAACGATGCGGTCCCGCTGCGCCTTGATCGCCTCGACCTGGGTGAGCAGGTTCGACGTGTGCGCCAAGGCCGCCCGCGCCGCGGCCTGGGTCAGCGCGGACAGATGGTAGGGAAGCCGTACCAGTTGCACATGGTCAACGGCGAGCGGCCGGCCGATCATGTAGCCGACCCGTACGCCGGCCAGGGCGAACGCCTTGCTCATGGTCCGGGTCACGATGAGCCGGGGGAAACGAGGGATAAGCTCCACCGCGCTGCGCGCGCCCTCCCGACCGAACTCGAAGTACGCCTCATCGACGATCACCAGACCCGGTGCCTCCGAGGCGATCGCCTCAATGGTGTCCAGCCCGATCGCGGTGCCGGTCGGGTTGTTCGGCGAGCAGACGAAGACGATGTCCGGCTGGAAGACGCGGACCTGCGCCTTGGCGCCCTCCGGGGTGAGCTGGAAGCCGCCCGCGCGGTGCCCATCCATCCACCCGGTGCCGGTGGCTTTGGCCAGAAGCGGGTGCATCGAGTACGACGGCGCGAACCCCATCGCGGTCCGGCCCGATCCGCCGAACGCGAGCAGGAGCTGCTGCTGGATCTCGTTGGAGCCGTTGGCCGCCCAGATGTTGGCCGAGGTCATACCGTGACCGACGTAGCTCGCCAGGTCGTCCCGCAACGCGAGCGCGTCCCGGTCGGGGTACCGGTTCAGATCCCGCACGAGGCCCCGGATCGACTTCTCCACCGCGTCCGCGACCGGCTCGGGTAGCGGGTATGGGTTCTCGTTCGTGTTCAGCCGCACCGGCACATCGAGCTGGGGCGCGCCGTACGGCTTCAGCCCACGCAGCTCATCCCTCAGCGGTAGGTCCTCGAACGGGTCCACCCGCGCCTCCCTCGCGTCGTCAGTCTCGTACTTACGCCCGGAACCGTACCGTGACGGCTTGTCCATGCGCGGGCAGGTCCTCGACCTCCGCCAGGGTCACCACGTGACCCGCCACGTCGCGCAGCGCCGCCTCGTCGTAGGCGATCACGTTAACGCCACGCAGAAACGTCTGCACCGATAGACCGCCACTATGCCGGGCACAGCCGCCAGTGGGAAGTACATGGTTCGAACCAGCGCAATAGTCGCCGAGCGAGACCGGCGAGTACGGCCCCACGAACACGGCGCCGGCATTGCGCACCCGGGCGGCCCACGCCGGGGCATCCCGGGTCTGGACCTCGAGGTGTTCGGCCGCGTAGGCGTCCACGACGGCGATCCCGGCATCGAGGTCGGCGACGAGTACGGTTCCCGACTGCGGTCCGGACAGCGCCGTCGCGATTCGCCCGCTGTGTTTGGTCTGCGGCACCTGGCGGCCGAGTTCCGCGTCGACCGCGTCGGCCAGCGCGACCGAGTCCGTGACCAATACGCTCGCCGCGGACGGGTCGTGCTCGGCCTGGCTGATCAGGTCGGCGGCCACATGGGACGGATCGGCCGAGTCGTCGGCGAGGATCGCGATCTCCGTGGGGCCGGCCTCGGCGTCGATGCCGACCACCCCTCGTACCAGGCGCTTTGCCGCGGTGACGTAGATGTTGCCGGGGCCGGTGACCAGATCGACCGGCTCGCATTCGCCGGCCCCGTGGGCGAACATCGCCACCGCCTGGGCCCCGCCGACGGCGTACACCTCATCGACGCCGAGCAGCGCACAGGCGGCGAGCACGCGGGCGTCGGGGCGTCCCGTCTCACGCTGCGGCGGACTCGCCACGGCGATCGCTTCGACGCCCGCGATCTGGGCCGGTACGACGTTCATCACCACGCTGGACGGGTACATGGCCAGGCCACCCGGCACATACAGGCCCACTCGTCGAACCGGCACCCAACGCTGGGTGACCGAGCCGCCCGGCACGACCTGAGTCGTGGTGTCCGCACGACGTTGCGCGGCGTGCACCGCCCGCACCCGCTCGATGGCCACCTCGAGCGCGGCCCGGACGTCTGGGTCGAGCTCAGCGAGCGCTTGATCGAGTTCGATCGCGCTCACGCGCATGTCGGTCAGCTCGACGCCGTCGAAGCGAGCCGTGGCCTCGCGCACCGCGATCTCACCGCGGGCTCGTACGTCGGCGAGGATGGGCTCCACCGCGGCCGTCACCGCCGCCACGTCGAGCGCCGCCCGCGGCAGCAGCGCGTGCAGCGTCGCCCGGTCCGGCGTGGCCGTCCTCAGGTCCAGACGCGTAAGCACGGCGCCGATTCTAGTCAAGAAGGTCGGAAGGGTTCGAGTCGGTTGCTAGCGGTGAGATCCTGACTCCCGCACGTACCCTTCAAAACGTGACCCTGCCAACCCTGCCGCTGTTCCCCCTCGGCACGGTTCTTTTTCCAGGGCTTGTGCTGCCGCTGCACATCTTCGAGGAGCGGTACCGCGCGATGATCCGCGCTCTGGTCGAGCGGCCCGAGCCGGCCGACCGGACGTTCGGCGTGGTCGCGATCCGACGCGGCTGGGAGGTCGAACAGGCCTCGGCCGCGGTCTCGCTGTACGACGTGGGCTGCACCGCGGAGATCCGGGACGTTACGGAGCATCCCGACGGCACGTTCGACATCGTCACGGTGGGCCGGCGGCGTTACACGATCACAACGGTGATGTCGGGCGGCACTCCGTATCTTCAGGCCGAGGTGAGCTATCTGCCCGACGAGCCGGGGCCGGACGGTGACGCCGACCAGCTGGGCCCGCGAGTGATCGCCGCGTTCCGTGCCTACCTGCGTTTGATTCGGGGCGACGCGGCCGAGGAGCAATTGCCCGAGGACCCACAGGTGCTCTCGCACCTGGTGGCCGCGACCGCGTCGCTACGGCTCGGCGATCGGCAGGCGCTGCTGGCCACCCTCGACACTGCCACCAGGCTGCGCAAGGAGCTCGTGCTGCTACATCGCGAGATCGGGCTGTTGTCGCAGGTCCGTGCGGTGCCGGTCAGCCTGTCGGACCTGCCGGTACGGCCGGGGCCGAACTGAAATCGACCTTCTTCTGTCGCCTCAAGCTGGTGTGGCTGGAGAAGCCGGCCAGAGTGGTATAGGTCGCGGCGGCCATCAGAGCCTGGGCGGCCACGACTCCGGTGATCTTCGGCGGCCACAACGCGCGCCGGTCGAGATCGGTCAGGCGTAGCGCCAGGGGCGCGTCCAGCCGGGCGCCGATCGGCGCCACGCTTCGTGCCGCGTCGAACTCGGCGATCCCCAGCCGTACCGCGAGCCACCAGGCCAGCCACGCGCCGACGAGCGACCCCACCACCAAGCCGACCATGACCGCGATGCCGCGGTAGCGCCGCAGCGCGACCCACGCCAGCACCGCCACGACCAGGCCGACGCAGAGGCCGAGGAAGCCGAACCAACCGTCCGCCGCGACCGCCTGCTCCGGTTCGGAATCGGCGTACTGGAACCCCTCGGCCACCTTGATGACCTCAATTCGGGGAGCCAGCTTGAGCCAGAGCAGACCAACCAGAAGCCCGGCTGCGGCGACGACGATCGCGACCAGGATCGCGGCGATGAGATCCCGGCGTCCCTCGCCCGGCTCCGCCGGCACCGGCTGCGGCGTGCCCACCATCGGCCCCAGATGCTCGTAGCCCGCCAGCTGGAAGTGTTGGGACGCCGCGGACCCGGGATAAGGTTCCTGCGAATCGGGTGAAGGTGGAACAAAGTCCCCGGATTGGTTGGTCACGCGGCCGATCCTGTCATCCCGGCCCGCTCGCCACCCACCCGCCCCGGGCCGGCGCTCGACATGCGTCTGGGGTCAACGTGGTGAGGCCGTCTTCAAACCCAGGGATCGGGCCGCGTCAGCCAGGCGATCGTCGTACGTGATCAACTGACCAAGGTCTTCACCCAGTAGCTCGGCCGTCGCAAGGTGGATGGCATCCAACGATCGCAACGGCAACGGCTCCAAGACACCCGCAGCGTCAAGGATTCGATCATTGATGCTGATAAGATCCAGCCTCCGCAACACATCGCGACCGCGGGACAGTGCGATCTCCCCGGCGGGCAAGAGTGCGGAGCACTTCGATACGGGCCAAGGCAGTTGACACCAACGGTCAGCGCCGCCGCAAGTGGACCCGCAAGGCGTCCGACTCGGGCTCGGCCACGACCAGCTTCACCACTGCGGAGGAGTCAAGGTAGGCAGCGCGCATTAGCGCTCGGACTCTCGCAGTCGGGCGAGCGCCGTCGACGGCGACTCGGTTCCGGCCGGCAGGAGCAGCGGTTCGGGTAGATCGTCGAGCTCGCCGTTGGCCCCATCGAGCTGTCCGGTCGCACGCAGCCGCTCCAAAGGGCCACCCTCGGGTATCGGCGACAACAGCGCAACGGGGCGCCCCCGATCAGTGATCTCGATCGTCTCGCCCTGTTCCACGCGACGCAGGAGCTCGCTCGCGATCTGCCGCAGCTCGCGCAGATCGACACTCGTCATGTGTCACCTGTAACACAATCAGCTCGACGGCGACAACCCTTCGTGGGCCTCACCGGCCGATCCTTGAGGCCGCGGCTACGCGAGTCGCCCGCGACCGCGCGCGCGAACCCGGCCTTCGTCGTACGACCCTGGGTGCAGTCGCGCATCCGGGGATGGCTGGCGTCGACGGACCCGGTGCTCGTGCTCACGGGTGCAGTGCCGTGACCGGAGACGTCGACCACGCCGTCACCGTGTGGGATCTCACCACGACGCCGACGCCGCTGATGCGACTGCCGCGCCAGCCCGGGCGAGTGACAGCCGTCGCGGTCTCCGCGAACGGCCGCCACGTCGCAGCGGCCTGTCGGACCGGCGACATCACCGTGTGGGAGGTCCCGACGGCCCGGGTACGGATGCGGCCTGACTATGGGCACCCCGTCACTGCGCTCTGCCTCACGCCCAAGGGCGAACGGCTTCGTGGTCGGAGACGCGGATTCAGCCACGGTACATACGGTCACCGACGAGGGCGACGGCGACACAGTAATCGGGCGGCTGGCGAGGGCGCTCCGGTCACGGCGCTCGCAGCCAACCCGGGTCTGCCGTCCGACATCATCTTTGGCACGGCCTCCGGGCAAGTTGCTTACCTTCGCGGGGGCTAGACCTAAACGGGCAGGTGAAAGACCGCGTGATTCACGCGACCTATGTCCCGTGAATCCCTAGCAGCACCCGCAGGCGCTGCGCGCTCATGCCCTCGTCGCCCATGGACTCGAAGTCGTCGAGGAGGGCGCGGAGTTCATCGAGCTCCGTCCCGCCAGCGGCCACACACTCCCGTGGCGTGCGGCCGCCCAGCGCGGGAATCGCCTCGTCGACCCACTTCCGCTCGTACTCCGCGATGTACTCCCGCACCGCTTCCTGCAACTCGAGGTCGGGCACGGCCCGTAGGTGTCTGGGTCGTGGCGCCGACTCCATCTTGTCCGCAGCCGACTCGGTCGACGATGACACCAGCGTCGCGCCAGGCGCCGCGTCGAGCACGAGCTCGAGCAGGCCCTCCATCCGCTCCACGGAGTTTGTCTCAAGTGTCCACAGTAGACCCAGACGGCGTACGCTGCCGAGCACCTTGGATTCCGGGTTCAGCCAGTCCAGACTGTCGCGCCCGGATTCGGTAAGGAGTTCCGACAACTTTCGCCACGCCTGGGCCGCCTCGGCCTTGGCGACGCGGTACTCGCGCGCGCAGAAGACCAGCGCCTGCCCGTCATGATTGTGAACGACCGGCGGTGCCTTCGGTCCGAAGAAGGCAGCGATTGTGTGTGAGTCGTTCTCGGCGAACGCCGCCAGGAGTTCCTGGCGCCGTATCCTGGGGACGCTGAAGGGCGGCAGCATGATTCTCGGCCGCTCACCGTCACTGAGGATGCGGCATATCACCATGTCGAGCCGCCGGACCGACGTGGACATCGCCCGATCCGGTACAGTCACCGGATCACCGCCGAGCAGGGGCCGCAGGATGACGGTCGCCCCCGGGCCGGTGGCCGTCACTTCATAGGGCGCGAGTGTGGATTCCCGCCATTGTTCGACCAGCTCGCGCTCATCATGGCGAAGGAACTCGCCGCGCCGTGCGAGATACTCCGACAACACGTCCGGGTCAAACATCGCGAGGTCGGTCGCGATCACATCGCCCTGGTCGAACTTGGGATCCATCAGGCTGAGCAGATGATCGGAGAGGTGTCGCCGGGGGGCGCGCAGCGCCCACATCCAGAGCCTGGCGTGAACGAGTGGAGCCCGTGCTGCCAAATCATGAACCTCGTTGCGCAGGCAACACATCTTGAACTTGCGCCCGGAGCCACACGGGCAGGGCTGGTTGCGCGCCGTCGACGAGTTCGGCAACCGCAGTAACGGGGCCAGGACCGTTCGAAGTGGATGGGTGGAGGGCACACCCGCCCGTTTCAGGAATCCGTCCGATGTGGACGCATCGCCGCGGTCGGCGGCGTATTCTCCGGCGTCGACGAGCGCCGGAACCAGGTCCGGGTCGAGCCGAAGAGCTTCCAGCACAAGTGCCTCGGCGCCGGCCGAGTCCTGCGACCCCTCCAACGACCGCGCCCGCAACACAAGCACGACGGCGCGCTGCTGCGCTGCTACGGCCCTGGCCTCGATTGCGTCGAGCGCTTGCGCCGAGAGTGGGACTGCCTCGACCTGATCAGCGATGAACAGAGCCGCCCCGACCGAGACCATACTGTCGAAGAAGTCACCTGCATGCTCGTCGGCGAATGTCGGGCTCAACCGGACGAAATGCAGGAAGGTGCCGGCTCCGACGCGCGACACGATATCGTCATCGCTCAGCAGGTCCGCGTCTGCGTCCAACGGTGCCCCGGGCAGCGCGACCTCGCCATCGGCGAACTCTAGCCCCGCCAGAACCAGAATCGCCTCCAACGGCAGCACGGGTTTTCGCAGAAACTCACGCTGCCCCACGAGAGCCGCGATCACGTTCTCCAGCAGATGAGTGCTGGGCGCCGGCGCGATCGACGGCTTCGTCTTGCGGAGCGAGATGAATGCCCCGAGCGCCGACCGCGCGGCAATTCTCAGCATTTCGGCGATCTCCTGCGCCGCTACGTCGGCGAACGAGAGCTCATCGTCGCGAACCTCGCTGAGATGCAGTGCTTCCCCGCGCAGACGAAGCGCGATGACGGCCTGCGGCTGGAACTGCGACAGCCAACCCGCCGGACCGCGCAACACGAAGTCGCCGTTGACGACGTCCAGGGTGATCTCGCCACCGCCGCCGAAAGGAATCCCGACATCGGCCACTCGAACCCATAGCGCGAAGTCGGGTTCGGCTTCGACCACCCCGGCCTCGATCTCGTGGGCCGACACCACATGGGTGAGGACAACGCCGTCGGCAAGGGCAAGAAGGTCGACCCAGCCTGAGTCGGTTTCGTACGCGGCTGGCAGATGGAGCAAGGCGTCCTCGAGCTCGTCGTCGTCGACGTCGGGAAACTCGCCGATGAGCCTGTCCATGAGGTCATCGGGTCCGCTGGGACTCGAGTCGAGGACGCTCTCCACGGCGTCGATCAGCGACCTGCGGATCAGGCGAGGGGCGCGAGGCATGACCACAACCCTTTCATAGTTGGCAACCGATCGCCGGCCGTCGATCGTCGAGACCCGCCCGCAGATGTCATGGTCGGACTACATCAGGCAGGTCGGACCGAGGAGGGCCTTGAGGTCGGCCATGAGCGCGGTCGTGGGCGCCACGCGATCCGGCCCCAGCCGCAGCACCGTCGGTTGCGCGCCGTTGATGAGGCGCAGGTGCACCTCGGCCGAGCCGGGATGGCTCGCCAGTACCTGCTTGAGGCTCTTCATCAGGGGGGGTGTACAGCGCGACGACGGCAGCTGTAACACCACGGGCTTGGCGACGTTCGGTGTCACGGCGGTGAGGTCGGGCAGCTTCAGGTCCATCGCCATCAGCCGTGGTTGCTCATCGCGACGATCGATCCGGCCGCGCACCACCACGATCGCGTCCTCGGCGATGTACTGCCCCACCAGCTCATACGTGTTGGGGAAGAACAGCACCTCGACCGCGCCGTCGAGATCCTCCAATGTGGCCGATGCCCACGCCTTGCCCTGCTTGGTGATGCGCCGCTGCACGCCGGAAAGGATGCCGGCGAGGTTGACCACCTTGCCGTCCTCTACGGTGCCTTCCTCCATGAGGGCGGCGATCGAGACGTCTGCCTCCTTGACCAGGACGTGCTCCAGTCCGAACAACGGGTGGTCGGAGACGTACAAGCCGAGCATCTCGCGCTCGAACGTGAGCCGGTCCTGCTTGTTCCATTCGCCGGTCGGGATCGGTGGCGTGACCGCGAGCGACGCATGGGTCTGCGGGTCCTCGCCGAACAGATCGGCGAAGAGGTCGAACTGCCCCACTGCCTCGTTGCGCTTGACGTCGAGGAAGGAGTCGATCGCGTCGGCGTGCACAGCGAGCAGCCCGCGGCGCGAGTGTCCCAGCGAGTCGAAGGCGCCCGCTTTGATCAGCGATTCGACGGTCTTCTTGTTGCAGACGATGGCGTCCACCTTGCGCAGGAAGTCATAGAAGTCCGTGAACGCGCCCTTCTCCTTACGGGCCCGGATGATGGACTCGACGACGTTTGTGCCAACGTTGCGGACCGCCGCGAGGCCGAACCGGATGTCCTCGCCGACTGAGGAGAACCGGGCCACGCTCGCGTTGACGTCAGGGGGCAACACCTTGATGCCCATCCGGCGGCACTCCGCGAGGTACACGGCGGACTTGTCCTTGTCGTCGCCGACGCTGGTCAGCAGGGCGGCCATGTACTCGGCCGGGTAGTTGGCCTTGAGGTAGGCCGTCCAGAACGACACCAGCCCGTACCCGGCGGTGTGTGCCTTGTTGAAGGCGTAGTCGGAGAACGGGACCAGGATGTCCCACAACGTCTTGATGGCGTGCTCGGAGTAGCCGTGCGCGCGCATGCCCTCGGAGAAGGGCACGTACTCCTTGTCGAGGATCTCCTTCTTCTTCTTGCCCATCGCCCGGCGCAGCAGATCGGCGGCCCCGAGCGAATACCCCGCGAGCTTCTGCGCGATCGCCATGACCTGCTCCTGGTACACGATCAGACCGAAGGTCTCGTCCAGGATGTCCGCGAGTGGCTCGGCCAGCTCGGGGTGGATGGGCACGACCGGCTTGCGCTTGTTCTTGCGGTCCGCGTAGTCGTTGTGCGCGTTGGCGCCCATGGGGCCGGGACGGTAGAGCGCGAGTACGGCCGAGATGTCATCGAAGCTGTCCGGCACCATCGAGCGCAGCAGCGACCGCATCGGCCCGCCGTCGAGCTGGAAGACACCGAGCGTATCGCCCCGGGCGAGCAGCTCGAACGTCTTCTTGTCGTGCAGCACCAGGTCCTCCAGGACCAGGTCGACGCCGCGGTTGGCCTTCACGTTGTCGAGGCAGTCGTCCATCACCGTGAGGTTGCGCAGACCGAGGAAATCCATCTTGAGCAGACCGATGGACTCGCACGCGTTCATGTCCCACTGGGTGATGATCGCGCCGTCCTGCTCCCGCTTCTGGATGGGCAGCACGTCGACCAGAGGCTCACGGGACAAGATCACACCGGCGGCATGCACGCCCCACTGCCGCTTGAGGCCCTCCAGGCCCTTGGCTGTATCGACGACCTTCTGTATGTCCGCCTCGGCCCCGTACAGCGTGCGGAACTCGGCCGCCTCCGGGTAACGCTGGTGGGCCGGGTCGAAGATGCCCGTGAGCGGCATGTCCTTGCCCATGACCGGCGGTGGCATCGCCTTGGTGATGCGGTCACCCAACGCGAACGGGTAACCCAGCACCCGACCCGCATCCTTCACCGCCGCCTTGGCCTTGATGGTGCTGTACGTGATGATCTGGGCGACCCGTTCCTCGCCGTACTTCTCGGTGGCGTAGCGGATCATGTCACCGCGCCGGCGCTCGTCAAAGTCGATGTCGATGTCGGGCATCGAGATGCGATCCGGGTTGAGGAACCGCTCGAAGAGCAGCTTGTGCGCGATCGGGTCGAGCTCCGTGATCCCGAGTGCGTACGCGATCACGGCACCCGCCGCGGAGCCGCGCCCGGGCCCGACGCGGATCCGCTGCGACCGAGCGTGCTCGCACAGGTCGGCCACGACGAGGAAATAGCCCGGATAGCCCATGCTGCAGATGACGTTGAGTTCGTACTCGGCCTGCCTCTGGTGCCCATCCGGCACACCCGCGGGGAAGCGGCGGGCCAGGCCACGCACGACCTCCTTGCGCAGCCACGACTCTTCGGACTCTCCTTCGGGCACCGGGAACTGTGGCATTAGGTTGCGGGACGCGAACAGCGCCGAGTAGTCGCCGACCCGCTCGGCGATCGCGAGCGTGGCGTCGCAGGCACCATCGACCTCGCGATCCCACAGCTCCCGCATTTGCGCCGGCGACTTGAGGAACAACTCGCTGCTGTCGAACTTGAACCGCTTTGGATCGGCCAGAGTCGATCCCGACTGGACGCACAGCAGGACCGCGTGCGCGTCCGCGTCATCCGGGAAGGTGTAGTGCAGGTCGTTGGTGGCGACGGGCTGCAGGCCCAGCCGCTGGCCCAGGCGGAGCAGGTCCTGGTTGACCCGGCGCTGAACATCAACGCCGTGGTCCATCAGCTCGAGGTAGAAATTCTCAGCGCCGAAGATGTCGCGAAACTCGGCCGCCGCCGCGCACGCCTTCTCGAAATCGCCGATGCGCAGCCACGTCTGCACTTCGCCGCCCAGGCAGCCCGTGGTGGCGACAATGCCCTTGGCGTAGCGCTGCAGCAGCTCGCGATCGATCCGGGGCTTGTAGAAGAAGCCCTCGAGGCTGGCCAAGGACGCCAGCGTGAACAGGTTGCGCAGGCCGTCCGCATCCTGCGCCAGCAGGGTCATGTGGGTGTACGCCCCACCGCCGGAGACGTCGTTCTCGCCACCCTCGGCCCAGCGCACTCGCGAGCGGTCGAATCGCGAGGTGCCCGGCGTCAGGTAGGCCTCCATTCCGATGATCGGCTTGATGCCGGCGGCGGTGGCCTGCTTGTAGAAGTCGTACGCCCCGAACAGGTTGCCGTGGTCGGTCATCGCCAGGGCGGGCATGCCCATCCGGGCGGTCTCGGCGAGCAGCGGCTTGAGCCGGGCGGCGCCGTCGAGCATCGAGTACTCGGTGTGGACGTGCAGGTGGACGAATGAGTCACCCACGTCATCCACCCCCTCGGATCAAGCTGCGTAGGCGAGCCTAGCCCCAGGATCGGACAGCTTCCGGTCTGCGACACGGGGCCAATACCCGACCCGAACGCGGTTTTGGTGACGTTCCGTCGGCCGGGCAGTTACCAACGGTACGGGTGCATATCGCGGGAGTGATCACGGCTCCGGCGGCTCATTCCTTGTCGCATGATCTCCGGGCACAGTCGCGCGGCAGCCAGCAGACGGAAGTTCCGTGCCCCGCGCCAAGTGACCGTCACCGAAGATCGGCGGGCGCGCTGCTGAACCCACCACCAGCCAAGACTCGCTTTCGGTGCGCACGGTGATCACTGTTGGCCATCGACACGCAGACGGTGCCCCAACTCGTCGGGCCGACCAGCGGCGGTCGGTCCATCGCTCGCCGAAGGTTAGCGCTCGTGCGTGGGACCGAGCACCGGTTTAACATCGACGATCGGCGTTCCATCGATGGCTTCCAGGTCGCTCACCTGGAAACGGAGTCCGTCCCCGGCGACGATCCTCACCCGGTGCAGGCCGATCGGATTTGGTCGGTGCGGCGAGCGGGTGCTGAAGACACCCTGCTGCGGCCGGCTCACATCGCCGCGCGGGTGGACCACCAGCACGTCCCGGTCGGCCCGGTCGAGCCACGTCAGTAGCAGGACCTCCATGCCCGGTTCGAGATCGCGCACGCCCTCGGCCACGGAGGGGTCGAAGAACAGCCAGGCCAGAGGCGCGCCCTCATCGCCCTGCCGCGGCGCGGCGCTCAGGTCGATCAACGGCGAGGAGACCGTACCGATCGGCCGGACCGCGTAATCGGTCACGACCCGAAGGGTTCCATGATCACTGCGGCCGCCTCCAACCAGGCGTCCCGAGTGGCTGGGGCGAGCACGGTGTGGTCGATCCACCCGCCCTGCTCCAGGATCGGGTCGTACGGCACGATGCATACCGCGCGGTTGCGCTGGCGGAAATGGCGGACCAGATCCTCCTGTATGGGCAGCGGCCGAGGTGTGGTCATCGAGATGACGGTGACGGCCTTTGCGACCAGCTCCTCGCGGCCCGCTTCGACGAGAACGTCCATCATCCAGTCGGCACTGAACGCGGAATCTTCCCGGGGTACGGTCGTGATCACGAGCTGATCGGCGGCCTCCATGATGGTGCGCCAGTTTCCGCTCTCCACGTTGTTGCCCGTATCGACACAGATGACCTCATGGGTCCGGGTGAGCAGGTCGAGAACCCGGCGCACGGTGGGCGGATCCAGCCGCCATGAGAACCGTGGATCCTCCTCACCGGCGAGCACGTCGTAGGAGCCGTCCGACGCGTGGCGCAGGAAATCGTCGATCCGGGTGCGCAGCGCCGCCCCGGTGTTGAGCTCCACCTCGGCGAGCTCCGAGATCAGATGCCTGATGGTTTTGGCGTGGCGGGCACTGCCGGCGCGTAGACCGAGCGTCCCGCGCAGCTCGTTGTCATCCCAGGCCACGACGCCCCGGCCGCGGGCGCCGCCGATGGTCGCGGCGGCGAGCACGGTCGCGGTGGTCTTGTGCACGCCACCCTTGGGGTTGGCGAAGGCGATCACGCGGGGCACACCGAAGTTGCTGCGGAGGATGGTCAGGGCCCGTCCCGAGACGTTCTGCGCCGGAATAGTCGGCTGCCAGTCCGTCTGCGCCCGCTGCGTGGGGACTACCGGCTCGGCGTATTCCGGCCGGATTGCGCCCGGTGTGCCGTACGTCGTGGCTGAGCCGTAGGTTGCCGGTGGTGCCTCGAAGGATGCCGGCAGCGGCGGCAAGGAGCCACTGGCCTCGGGCGCAGCCGGCGGCGGAACTCCCTCGGGCTCAACGGGAGCCGGAACGCGGGCGCGCCCGGAGGCACGCTCAAGGATCATGCGCCACCGCCCGGACGATTCGCCGGCGGCCCGGCTCCATCCGGTGTCGGTTTCCACACTCACCCTTTCCCACGGCCGTACCAGTGATTCTGACAAAGCTGGCGGCGCCTAGGCTACCGACCAATGGCCAGGCCGCCCACGTTACGGACGCGAGGATTGTCGCCCATGCGACAAGATCGTGCAGGGGTTCATCCCGTTCGGCGACCCGGCCCGTCCCAAACGTCGTTGGCGCAGTCCAGGTCGAGGCGAGCCAGCATGGTCGAGATCGACCTCAGCCAGCCGGGTCTAAGTCGGGCGGCGCGCCCGCCAGCAGGTCACGTAGAGAGCACGCGCGCTGCGCGCGGTAGCCGCCAACGGTGGCGTCCAACGTGTAGAGACTGATCAAGCTATCGAGGACTTCGGCTGCCCGTTCCACGCGCCAAAAGTTCTCGATGCCTGCGCCGGCGTACTCTGCCGGCTTGACCTTTCGATCGAGGTCCTCACTGCCGTCGCTGATCACCTCGACGACGAGCGCCACATATACCGCATCGATCCAGACCGTCCGTGGCGTGTGCGCGCGCAGCACCATCAGGTCGGGTGTGCGACCAACCTTGCCTCCGGCCCGCAGCCCGGCATCAGCTTTCACGAGGTCAGGGTCGTGACCGTGCTGCAGTAGCCACGCTGCCAGGCGCATGACGATGCTGGCGTGGTCGCTGTCGGCGGGAGGCATGATCGTGAGCGCTCCGTTGGCGAACTCGTACCGATGGGCACGGTCGGCAGCCGCCATCGAGGCCACGTCTTCCAACGTGATCTCGCGCTCCGGCAGGACGATCGTCACGCCCATGAGTCTATCCGACGCGACCGATAAGGATGGCCGCGAGATTGCGATCCGGCGCACCACGAGCGACTGCGCCGATCGGTACTATCCACATTGGACTCAAGGCGATGTCGGGAGCGCCTCGTCGGCGGGCGGCGTAACCCAGTCGACCTGTTCCGGGAGCGGCGCGTGGAAGGTGGCGTCATCCGGGTTGGTCACGTCGGGCGCGGCGTCTACCGCCCGCACCTCAGGCTGTTGGGACAGCGCGGTCAGCGCGGCCGGCGTGGCCCGGACCAGTAACGCGAACACGCACGCGCAGCCGCCACGGTAGGCCGCGGCCTCGGCCCGGGATACTTCCGCGCTGGAGGCGTAGACGGTTCGCAGCGTTCCGGGCGGTTGTCCGGACGCCAACGACTCATCGGAGCGGGCGTCCGCGTCCTTACGGGCGGCCGCGCTGGCCATCGCACCCACGAGATCACCCGGCACCTGGTTCGCTGACAACGAGACCCGCTGGGTCTGCCGGCCGGGCAGCGGAACCCGCGCGTAGCCAGTCACGGTGACGAGGTCCGGCACCCGGGCCACGACCGCGGCTACCTGATCTGGCGTGAGATACGAGACGAACGAGATCAGGGCGAGCACCGGCCGGTTCGGTGCCTGCTTCACCAGATCAGCCAACCTCGCCCGGCCGGACTCGACATAGCCCGGCACCCAGTCGCCGTCGCGCACGCCGATGTACGCCGGCGAGGAGCCCGGTGAGGTTGGCTCCGAGCGGGCGGATCGCCAGACCACGGTGCCAATCACGGCGACCCCGAGGACCGTCGCCACGACGGTCAGCGGACGCACCCGGGCGCCGCGGACGACCCGGGCCACCCGGTTCATCCCTAGGGCCAGCCGCGGTACGACCTTTGCGTCCAGCCGGGCCAGCGCCTGCATCAATCCCACGTCAGGCTCCCGGCCCGCCGCGCAGTGCCTCCAGCGCGTGGGCCAGGTCGGGCGGGTACGGGCTGTCGAACCGCACCGGGTCGCCGGTTCCGGGATGGGCGAAAGCCAGCGAGCGGGCGTGCAGCCATTGCCGGGTCAGGCCGAGCCGCGCCGCGAAAGTGGGATCCGCGCCGTAGGTCAGGTCCCCGACGCACGGATGGCGCAACGCGGCCATGTGCACCCGGATCTGGTGGGTCCGACCCGTCTCCAGATGGATCTCGAGCAAGCTCGCCCCGGGGAACGCCTCGAGGGTGTCGTAGTGGGTGATACTTTCCCGACCGCCGGAAACCACGGCCCACTTGTAGTCGTGATGGGGATGCCGGTCAATGGGGGCGTCCACCGTGCCCCGCAACGGATCCGGATGGCCCTGGACAACCGCGTGATAGACCTTGTCGACCTCGCGGGCCTTGAAGGCTCGCTTCAACTTGCTGTACGCCGACTCGCTCTTGGCCACCACCATCACTCCGGTGGTGCCGACGTCGAGCCGGTGCACCACGCCCTGCCGTTCGGCGGCGCCGCTGGTCGCGATCGTGTGCCCCATCGCCGCCAGTCCGGATAGGACGGTCGGGCCGGTCCAACCAGGACTCGGGTGGGCCGCGACGCCGACCGGCTTGTCCACCACGACGATGTCGGTGTCGCTGTAGATCACGGCCAGGCCGTCAACCGGCTCCGGCCGGATCGCCTCCACCTCCGAGGCCGCGGCCGGGGCTGGCAACGTCACCTCGAGCCACGCACCCGCACCGAGCTTGTCCGACTTGTTCTTGACCGCACCGTCGACCAACACGTCGCCGCGGTCGACGAGGGAGGCGGCGGCGGTTCGCGACAACCCGAATAATCGCGAGATCGCCTGATCCAAACGCATGCCGGCAAGTCCGTCCGGCACGGGAATCAGTCGCCGGTCCCCGCCAGTCATCCGAATAGCGCCTCAGCCGTTGTCACGGGCCACGCCGGAAGGCGAAGCCGGCGGCATGTCCCGGGTGCGACGCGCGCGGGTGCCGTCGCGGCGGCGGCCCTGAAACTCGAGCACGATCGCGAGCACCACGCCACAGAACAGCGCCGAGTCGGCGGTATTGAAGATGGGGAATTTCTCACCGGCCGGAGCAAAGACACTGATGAAGTCGACCACGTGACCCTGCAGGGGCCCCGGTGCCCGGAACAGCCGATCGACAAGGTTGCCCAGTGCCCCACCGAGCACCAGACCCATCGCTAACGCCCACGGCCAGGAGCGCAGGTGGCGGGCAAACCAGAGGATCCCGCCCACCACGACGACGGCGATCAACGGAAAGATGAAGGTCACGTCGGTGCCGATGCTGAAGGCGGCCCCGCTGTTGCGAGTCAGGTCGAGGTAGATGGCGCCACCCAGCAACCGGACTGGGCGGCCGTCGCTCAGGCCCGAGATGGCGAGTTGTTTAGTGAGCTGATCAAGCCCGACCACGATCACGGCGGCGATGGCGAGGACCGCAATGGCGGCACCGGTCGCCTTGGCCGGCACCGCCTCCTGGTTGGCCTCGGCCACGCCCTCGGACCGTGCCTGTGTCAACGCCGCTCCTCCAGCTGCTTGCAGGTCACGCAGAGGGTAGCCGACGGGAACGCGGCCAACCGCTCGACCGGGATCGCGTTCCCGCACCGCTCGCACCAGCCGTACTGGCCGTCGTCGAGCCGATCCAGCGCCCGCTCGACCTGGCCGATGCGTTCTCGCAGATTGTTGGCGAGGGAGATCTCCTGCTCGCGTTCGAAAGTCTTTGTTCCGGTGTCGGCCTGGTCGTCCCCGGCCGAGTCGGTCAAGCGATCCCGCTGAGCCTCGGCGATCTCGGACATGGTCAGGTCGTATTCGGCCTTGAGCTCGTCGCGACGCTCGGACAGCGCGGCTCGGATCTTCTCCGTCTCGGCCGCCGATCGGGTCGGGCGCTGGGGCGGAGCCGGCTCGACCTTGGCCGACGAGCCCTTCGGCGGCGCGCTCTTGGTGGCCTTGGTCGGGGCCTTCACCGGTACGGCCTTGGCCGGTGCGGCTGTTTTTGCCGTCGCCTCCACGGGCGTCGAGGAGGCTGCGTCCGCCGGCGCTGCCAGTGGCTGGCTTGGCGCGGACGCCGGCTTCGGGTGGTCCGCCGGCAGGACGTTGACCTTGACAGTGTCCAGCTTGGCGGGGTTCGTCTTCGCCGTCGACTTGGGGTTCTTGTCGGTGGTGGTTCTGGCGGTGGTCGACGTCTTCGCGGGCGCGGTCTTCGTGGCGGCCGAGGTTTTCGCCGCCTTGGTCGCCTTCGCCGGGGCGGACTTGGCCGGGCTGCCATTCGCCGCGGTGGCCTTGGCCGGGCCGCCGTTCGGCGCGGTGGCCTTGGCGGGGCCTCCGTCCGAAGCGGTCGACTTGGCCGGGCCGCCGCCGTTCGCGCTAGCGGTGGCCTTCGCCGGCGAGGCTTTGGCGGGGCCTCCGTCCGAAGCGGTGGTGCCCTTTGACGGCGCGGCCTTCGCCGAGGTTTTCGCTGCTGCCTTGGCCGTCTTCGCGGTGGTCGTGGTGGCCGCCTTGGCTGGCGCGGCCTTCGCCGGCGTCGCCTTCGCAGCCTTGCCGCCCGCCTTGGTTGTGCTCGGACGAGCGGTCTTCGTGGCCTTCGTGGCGGCCTTGGTCGCCGGCCCGCTCGCCGCTGCGGACTTCTTCGCCGGCGCTTTCTTGGCCGGAGTCTTTGGGGCTACTGAGGCGGTAGCGGTGGCCTTCGACGTACGGGGGCTGGCCGCCGCCCGCACCGCGTCGGCCTTACCCGCAGCGGCAACAGGTTCCTCGGCTGCCGCGCTACTCGTCGCGGTCTGTGCTGGAATGGCGCTCTTCGCGGCCTTCCGGACGGCACTTGCCCGCTCGGCCATGGCGTTCCCCCACACATGGAAAACGGGTGCACGGCGGGGCGCCGCGCACTCCGAAGACGGCAAGAATACGGAACCTGTGGTCCCGCGACAAACATGCCACACCATACCGTCACGATTGGGCGGAATACTCCTGATTTGTTGTGACATTTCCGTGCTTGATGGCGCTCGCTACGTCTGGCGCTCGCTACGCCCCGCGGCCGGAGCCCTTGGGTCACCGTCTTCCCTCGTCGACTTCACTCCCGCGTACCTCGGTCGCTGCGCTCCTCGGTCCAGACGGCGCAGCCGCGGGGCGGTCGGTTCGGGCGCGACCTTCTCCGAACCGCTTAGCCGTCTTCGCCGAGCCACTTCGCCAGGCGGCCGCGGCGGCTGACCGCCCGGAGGCGGCGTTCGACCGCGTCCCGGACGTCGGCCGTCGCCACGATCAAGAGGCTGTCCCTTGCTTTCAGGCGCGTCCGCGGAGTCGGCACAAACCCGGTGCCATCGCGGAGAACCATGGTGATCACGGCGCCCAGCGGCAGGCGGAGCTCGTCGATATAGACGCCGGCCATCTGCGAACCGGGCGGGATGGACAGCTCGAGGAGATCGGCTTGCATCCGGTCCAGCGGAGCAGTCTCGACCTGAAGTTCGGTGGGTTCGTATGGTGAGGTGACCTTCAGCCAGCTGGCGGCCGGGGCGATCGTGCCGCCCTGCAGTACTGTGTAGATCACCACAAGCACGAAGATCACGTCGAAGACGCGTTCGGCGCCGGCGACGCCCACGGAGAGCGGAATCGTCGCGAGCACGATCGGGACCGCACCGCGCAGTCCAGCCCAGGAGAGAAAGGCTTGATCGCGCCAGCCGAACCGGAACCAACTCACCGACAGCGCGACCGAAATCGGTCGGGCCAACAGCACCAAGACGATGCCGACGAGCAGCGCGGGCAGGATCGCCCCGGGCAACCGCTCCGGCGACGCGAGAAGACCGAGCAGGACGAACAGCCCGATCTGGCCCAGCCAGGCCAGGCCGTCGGCGAAGCCCAGCACCGCCTGCCGGTGTGGCAGCCTCGCGTTACCGAGCACAACCCCGGCCACATAGACGGCCAAGAATCCAGAGGCGTGGGCGGCGGAGCCGGCCGCGTAGGCAAAGACGGTCAGCCCGATAGCCGCCGACGGGTAGAGGCCGGCCGAGGGAAGGGCGAACCGGCGCAGCAGATAAGCGCCGACCAGACCGACGACGAGGCCGATCGCGGCGCCGGCGATGAGTTCGTAGACGACCAGGAGGACCTGCTGCCACCACGGACCCAGGTGCTCACCCATGGTGAGCATCGACAGCGTGACGACGAGGATCACGGCGGGTGCGTCGTTGATGCCGGACTCCGCCTCCAGAATCGCGGTGAGCCTCGGCTTGATCTGCAGCCGGCGTAAAACCGAGAAAACGGCCGCCGCGTCGGTCGACGACAGCACCGCGCCGTATAAGAGGGCCAACTGCCAGGACAGACCCAGCAGAAGGTGAAGGACCACCCCGACGACGCCCGCGCTGACGAAGACGCCGATCGTCGCGAGCACGGCGGCGGCCCCGGCGACCGGTCTGACCACCGATAGCCGGGTGGTCAGGCCACCCTCAGCGATGATCACGACGAGGGCGCAGAAGCCGAGTATGCGGGTGAGGTTCACGTTCTCGAACTGGATGCCCAGGCCCGACTCGCCGATCGCCATGCCGATCAGCAAGTACGCCACGAGGCTGGGCAGGCCGATTCGAGCCGATAGACGCACCGCGACGACGGCCACCAACAGCACGGCGGCCCCAATAAGCAGGGCCGTATCGATCGAGGACCTCACGCGGTCCCGCCGTCGCGCAGCGCCTTCAGGCGCTCCGGCAGGTCGGTCGGCGGATCGAGGATCGTGAACAGCTTGTCGCGGCTGCGTTCACCCGTCCGCAGGCGCACCTGGGCCCGACCGATTCGCAGCGCTCGGGCGATCGCGTCCAGCGCCGCCTGGGTGGCACGCCCGTCGACAGCTGGCTCGCGGACCGAGACCAGGATCGCCTCGCCGTACATTCCCCCGACGCCCACCTTCGACGCGCGCGGACGCACCCGCACCGCGACGGTCACCTCGGCCCGGGACATGCACCATTCAACCATCGGACGAGCGCCGAGCCGACCGTGGCTAACTGGCGTCCCGACCTTCGAGCAGCGCCGTAGCCGGCGTGCACAGCGCGCATGGGGTGAAGCCCAGCTCCATCGCCTCGAATGCGGGCAGTCGCTGGATCTCAAAGCCGAGCAGGTGCAGACAACCGTCCATGTGGTAGCGCGGTCGGCCGTCGATCACTGCGACCTCCGTCGAGAGCCGGGCAATTATGGCCGCCTCCCGTTCCGAGATCATCTGCTCGCCCGGTTCGTCGACCGGCACGGTCGGATCCGCCTCAGCCAATGCCTGCGGGTCTGCTGGGTCCGTGCCCCGGGTGGTGGAATCGGGCCGTGACTGCGGCAACGGGGCGGCAACGCCCACGGGTCGCGGTCGCCAGCCGGGTGGGCCCGGGCGCACATCGAAGTCGGCCTCGGGCACCTTGCCGGCCGGGAGCTGGCGCACACCAACGATCAAGGCCAACGCCGCGAGTGCGCTGCCCACGATCGATGAGTAGAGCAAGGTGTTATCGAGCCGGACGAGACCGATCACGAGCAACACCACGGCAATGACGACCAGCACGAGACTCGCGACGATCATCGCGGCACCGCTTGTCGCCGCCTTCCATTACATGTCGCCGGGCCGGGTTAGTGGTCGGTCCCGTCGCCTCCGCCGCGAGCGCCGCTGGCCGCCGCACCCGCCATCGCACCGCCGCCCTTGGCGTCGCCGTTGGCGGACTGGCGGGCGAGCTCGGCCTCGATGCCCTGGCCACGGCCGTCCAGGTCACGCAGCTGGCTCTCCAAGTACGCCTTGAGCCGGGTCCGATACTCGCGCTCGAACTGCTTGAGCTCCTCGATGTGCTTCTGCAGCGCGGTCCGCTTGGAGTCCAAGCTGCCCATGACCTCCTGGTGGCGTTGGCGGGCGTCACGCTCGAGCGCCTCCGCCTTGGCCCGGGCGTCCCGGGTCATCTCATCGGACTTGGTGCGGGCGTCGGTCAGCAGCTTGTCGGCTTCGCGGCGCGCGTCCGACACATGCTCGTCAGCGGTACGTTGAGCCATCATGAGCACGCGCAGCGCCTGCTGCTCGCCGTCGCCACTGGCGATCGGAGCGGCGCCGCTGGAGCGCATCTGGTCGACCTCCATCTGCAGCTGCCGGGCGGCCTGCTCGGCGGCGGCCTTCTCCCGCGACAGGCGGTCGAGCTGGGTTTTGAGGTCGGCGAACTCACCCGAGTGGCGCATGTCGCCGGGGGGACCACTGACGGGTCCGCGCCCGGCGCGAATCTCGTTGTTCTCCTCGATCAGGCGCGCCAGCTCGCGCTCGACCTCGTCGAGGAAGGCGTCCACCTCTTCTTCGTCGTATCCCCGCTTGCCGATCGGGGGCTTCTTGAACGCGACGTTGTGGACGTCGGCCGGGGTCAGCGGCATCGAGACTCCTTGAGTTCAGTACGGCCGTGAATCACGCGCGCTCAGCCAAAAAGATCAACGGTGGAAGCACGTACGACATCAGCACAAACACAATAACCAGCAGGACCAGAGACGCCAGATCGAGGCTCACCGTACCAAGTCGCAGCGGCGGGATCACCCGCCTCAGCGCCTTTAGTGGAGGGTCGGTCATGGTCCATACCAGCTCCATGGCCGCGGCCGCACCGCGGCCGGGCCGCCAGCGCCGACCGAAGCTCATGACCATGCCCAGCACGAACCGCGCGAAGAGGACGTACAGGAACACGAACAGCAGCAGGTACAAGACCTGCAACAGGATCGACACGACCCGCGTCCTCCACCCTCCAAGTGCTTCCGACCCTAGTCGTGCCGACCGCGTCCTTACCACGCCACGCCGACACCGACCTGGTAGGCCACCACGTTAGCGGGCGAACCTGAGCAACGCCGCCCGGGGCCGCAGGAGATGTGTGGACCGACGGTCTGCGCCATCAAGACTGGTCGAAGAATCCACCCTCGGCGATGCGGGCCTTTTCCTCGTCGGTGACCCGGATATTAGGCGGCGAGAGTAGGAACACGCGATTGGTCACCCGCTCCATGCTGCCGCGCAGACCGAACGCGAGACCGGCGGCGAAGTCCACCAATCGCTTCGCGTCCGGCTCGTCCATCTCGGTCAAATTCATGATCACGGGATGCCCATCGCGGAAATGCTCGCCGATCGAGCGCGCCTCGCTGTAGCTCGTCGGGTGAAGGGTGGTGATCTGATACCGGCGGCTTCGGTCGTCGCCGACCACGGCTCGCTCGCGCAGGTGAACCTGGGGCGCCAGCGCCAGATTGTCCTGAGTCGGAAACGACAACGCGGTCGAGCCCGTCGATGGCTGAGCCAGCGGGCGAAGGCCGGCCCGATCGGTCCGGATCTCGCCGACCCGCGGGTCCGGAACACCGACGCCGCGTAGGCCGCGCTCGCGCTCCATGCGGATGTCGCGCTCGACCTGGGCCTCCCGCTCCTCGCGTTCGGCTTTCAGGTCGCGCTCAATCCGGAGATCCCGTTCGGCCTGTAGATCCCGCTCCGACCTCAGCTCACGCTGCGCTCGCAGGTCCCTCAGTTCCCGCTCGACTCTTTCTGACCTTTCGGAGCGAGGGTCGCGGTCGGCGCGGACGTCACGGCTGGTTCGATCGGTACGGTCGGTACGGTCTCGCTCGGGAGTGCGCTGAGTCGGGCGGACCAGCGGTCGCGGAGGCACCGGCGCGGCGAAGTCGTCGTCCTCGCCGAACTCATCGTCGAAGAGACCGTTGTCGATGCGATCGTCCTCGTCCTCGACAAGCCCGAGCCAGACGCCCGCCTTGCGCAGTGCACCCATATCCGCGCCCTTCTGACTCCACTGGGCAGCCGCCGGCCGAACCCAGTCGCCGCTGGGCGGACAGAATCACAGGGGTGTCATTTCCAGCGGTGTGACCAGGCTACATGAGGCCGGCGCGGTTCCCTAACACTGCGCTACCGAGACGTACATGTGTCGCGCCGTACTTGAGCGCTTGCTCAACGTCACCACTCATGCCCGCCGAAATGACAGCTGCATATGGGTATTCGGCCCGCACCCGGGCGGCGATCGACGCCAGCTCGGCGAACGCGCGTTCCGGCTCCCATTCGATCGGTGCGACCGCCATGAGGCCGCGCAACGACAACGCGTCCTCGGCTGCGACCGCGGCCAGGACATCGTCGAGCGCGACGTCCCGCTCTCCGGCCGCACACCGCCCGCCGCGACACTGCCCGCCGCGACACTGCCCGACGCAACACCGGCCGGGACGGCGCCGCCGCGAGAGGCATCGCCGTCAAGGCTGACCTGTACCAGCACGTCGATCGGGCGGTCGTCGCGCTCGCGCCGGGCGGCCGCGCCGAGAGCCTGGGCCAGACGCACGCTGTCGACCGAATGGACCATGCCGGCGTACCGCGCCACCGACCGGCACTTGTTGCGCTGCAACCGACCGACAAAATGCCAGCGGACGGTGACGCCCTTGGCGGCCACCTCGACCGCCTTGGGCGCCGCTTCCTGGTCGCGGTTTTCTCCGATGTCGGTGACGCCGAGCGTCGCCAGTCGGATCACATCAGCGGCCGGGTACGTCTTGGTGACCACGATGAGGGTGACCTCGTCCGGGTCGCGCCCGGCCGCTCGGCAGGCCACATCGATGCGATCCCGGACCGCGGCGAGGTTTCCTGCGAGCTCGCGTTCCCGGGCATCGGCGATCACGCGTCCGACCTTAGTGGACGCAGGTGTTGGTCCCTCGCGACCGCTTGGCTCGTTCGGTCGCCCGCGAACTGGCCCAAGCCATGGCGACCGTACGACATCTATCGACGAACATCACCGGGCGCCCGAGATACGGCGGGCCGCGGCGGGCCCCGAACCGGCTGATCATTGATCGGCATCACTGGGCGCACGACACGCCGCTGCGGTGGATCGGCCGTGCCAGGTGATCAACGATGACACCGCGGGACGCCGGAGTTGGCCGTCGAGCGCGGCCGGGGCGAGGGTCAGGCGCCGTTCTTGAGGAAGTCGGGGACGTCCACGTCATCGAAGAGCACGCGGCGCGGTGGTTGCACCGGCGCCTGACGAGCCACGATCGGCGCATCGGTCGTGCTGGAGAAGACCGACCTGCGCTGCGCGTCGGCCGGACGGTAGGCGGGTGCGCCCCCATCGAACCCAGCCGCGATGACGGTCACCCGTACCTCGTCGCCAAGAGCGTCATCGATGACCGCGCCGAAGATGATGTTGGCGTCCGAATGAGCTGCGTCGGTCACCAGCTGCGCGGCGTCGTGGATCTCGAACAGGCCGAGGTCGGAGCCGCCCGCGATCGAAAGGAGCACGCCGCGAGCGCCGTCCATGCTCTGCTCGAGAAGCGGACTCGAGATCGCCCGCTCCGCGGCCTCGACCGCGCGGTTGTCCCCTCGCGCGGCACCAATTCCCATCAGCGCGCTTCCGGCGCCACTCATGACGCTCTTGACGTCGGCGAAGTCGAGGTTGATCAGGCCGGGGGTGGTGATCAGATCGGTGATCCCCTGGACACCGGAGAGCAGCACCTGGTCGGCCTGGCGAAACGCGTCCATCATGCTGATGCTGCGGTCGCCGAGGGCGAGCAGCCGGTCGTTGGGAATGACGATCAGGGTGTCGCACTGCTGCCGGAGTTCTTCGATTCCGGTCTCCGCCTGAACCTGACGCCGCTTGCCCTCGAACGAGAACGGCCGGGTGACCACTCCGATCGTCAGCGCGCCGATCTTGCGAGCGATGCTCGCCACCACTGGCGCCCCACCGGTGCCCGTACCGCCGCCCTCGCCGCAGGTCACAAAGCACATGTCGGCCCCCCGGAGGACCTCCTCGATCTCGTCCCGATGGTCTTCGGCGGCGTTACGTCCGATGTCAGGATTCGCACCGGCGCCGAGTCCGCGGGTGAGCTCTCGGCCGACGTCGAGCTTCACATCGGCGTCGCTCATCAGCAGCGCCTGCGCGTCGGTATTGATAGCGATAAATTCGACGCCCTTCAGACCAACCTCGATCATGCGGTTGACGGCGTTCACACCGCCACCGCCGATGCCGACCACCTTGATGACCGCCAGGTAGTTGTGCGGAGGTGTCATCAACGAGTCCCTTCGAGTGGTCGACGTTTGATCCACAGTAGACAACGGTGGGTCCGGTTCGGGGTAACGCGAACGGGTCTTCTCGCTCGAAACGGGCGCCTCTCGGCCGGAAACCCTAACCTTTTACTAGAGACCTAGACCGCTGTCAACTAATCGGTCTGTTTCGGACCGTATTCGGGGTAACGGTCGCGACCAAGTAACCCTCCGGCGTGTCGGGCCGCCGGCACGCCGAACCTTGCCCTCGAAGTGACTTTCTGGTCGCCGACGCGAGAAGAACTGCCCTGAAACTGACAGCGGTCGTCTCGATCATCGAGAGCGGAGCGAGGACCACTAGAAAACGGTGGCGACGTCGGGGATCGTGACGTCGATCGTTTGCCCCGGACGGTCCAGCAGCGCCGTGGCGACCGCGGCCTTGATGTCGCTACGCTCCGCGTCTCCCCAACGGATCACCCGCCCGTCGGTCAGGTTGAGCACAAGGCCCGTGGGCGACTCCGCAACCAACTCCCGCAACTCGGACCGCAGCCGCGGCGAGAGCGCCGCCAGCACCCGCAGCGCCGCGACCGTCGACGGGTCGCCGGGACCCGGCGAGGCAAGGCGCAACAGCGCCGTCCCCGCCGGCGGCGTGGCGACCCGGTTGAAGACCACGCCATCGGCGGATAGCACCGAGAAGCCGTCGGGGCCGGCCACAACCGCCACCGCCGTCCGCTCGGTTACCTCGATCACCAGCGTGTGCGGCCATGACCGGCGGACGTCGACATGGGCCACCGACGGGAGTGCTCGTACCCGGTCGGCGACCTCGTCGGTGTCCACTCTGGCTAGTGGTGTATCCGCCGCGACAGCAGCGGCCTCGCGCACGGCGTCGGGACCGGCGATCTGCGACCCCGACACGGTGATCTCGCGCACCCCGAGCAGCGACGTGCCGTACCCGATCCAGCCCGCAACGGCGAGCAGTATCACGGCCAGCGCCCCGGACATTACTGCCCCTCGGGAGAGGCGAAGACGGTGCCGGCGCTGCGACCCGGGCGCGACGTCGCGGCGGGCACCGGCCAGCCGCCAGCGGCGTCCGAGCCCGGGCCGGGTTCCGTCCGCCACGAATCAGGCTCGCTGCCGGCCGCGCTCGGCAAGTGCCGCGAGCAGCTCGTCACCCATGAGCGAGATCGGAGGCGCGCCCATCGTCACCACCACGTCGCCAGGCAGCGCACGGGTGCACACCTCGCCCGCGACGTCCTCCCAGGACGCGACGAAGACCTTCCGCTCGGGTGGCAATGCGATGGCCGCGGTGAGCGCGATGCCACCGTCACCCGGCTCGCGGGCCTCGCCGGGGCCGAAAACCTCCATGACGATCGCCTCGTCGGCGATCGCGAGCGCGGCGGCGATCTCCGTGCGTAGGTCACGCGTCCGGTAGACCCGGTACGGCTGGAAGACCACCAGCAGTCGCGAGTCCCCGGCGACCTCGCGCAGGGTCTCCAGCGCCGCGGCCATCGCGGTCGGGTGGTAGGCGTACTCGTCGTAGACGCGGACGCCATCCGACACGCCCTTGAGCTCGAAGCGCCGGCGCACGCCGGGAAATACGGCTAGCGCGTCGGCGACCTGCCGCGCCGGCAGCCCCAACCGCATCGCAGTCAGCACCGCGGCGGCGCTGTTGAGACCGAGGTGCCGGCCGGGCACGGGCAGGCTGATCTCGCCCAACGGCTCACCCTCGAGATGGGCGCGGTACCGCACGAACGTAGCGGTCGACCGCAGGTCGGTCAGGCGCAACGTGGCGTCGGACGCCTCGCCGTAGGTCTCGACGCACAGTCCCTCCGCGCGGGCGCGGTCGGCCATCTTCCGGGTACGCGCGTCGTCGGCGCAGAGTACGACCAGCCCGTCCGGGCCTACGAGGTGGCAGAACTCGAGGAAGGCGTCGGTGAGTCCGGCCAGGTCGCCGTACGTGTTGAGGTGGTCGGCGTCGATGTTGGTGACGATTGCGATGTCGGGCCGGTAGTTGAGAAACGACCGGTCGTGCTCGTCGGCCTCGGCGACGAAGTGTGGGCCGGTGCCGTGGTGGGCGTTCGAGCCGACTTCGGCGATCTCGCCGCCGATCACGAACGAGGGATCCAGCCCGCAATGCTGCAGGATAGAGGTGATCATCGAAGTCGTGGTCGTCTTGCCGTGGGTGCCGGCCACGGCGATCGTCTGCCGGCCGGTCATGGCGGCGGCCAGGGCCTCCGAGCGGTGCATGACTCGCAAGCCGCGTGCCCGCGCCTCGACGAGTTCAAGGTGGTCGGCGGGGATGGCGCTGGAGTAGACGACGGTGTCGACACCGTCCAGATTGGACACTTCGTGTCGCATGTGGATAGTCCCGCCGAGGGCGCGCAGACCAGCCAGTGCCGGCCAGTCCTTGAGCTCACTACCCGACGTCGGTATGCCCCGGGTGAGCAGAAGGCGGGCCAGACCGCTCATCCCTACGCCGCCCACACCAATGAGGTGCACCCGTCCGAGGTCCTCGGCCGACAGCGGCAACGTCGTACTCATAAGTCAGAGCCTTCCCTCGACCACGTCGAGCACAAACGCCCGTAGCGCCTCGTCCCCGTCCCGCCGGCCGAACCGCGCGGCCGCCTTGCTCATTGCGGCCAGCCGGACCGCGTCGGTCGCCAATGGAATGACCGTCCGTTCGATCCATTCGGGGGTCAGCTCGGCGTCGTCAACCAGCAGGCCACCACCGGCCTCGACGACGGGCAGAGCGTTGCGACGTTGCTCGCCGTTACCGTAAGGCAACGGCACGTATATGGTTGGTAACCCGACGGTCGTCACCTCGGCGAGTGTCATCGCCCCGCCGCGGCTGAGCACCAGATCGGCGGCGGCGTAGCCGAGCTCCATGTCGGCGATGTACGGCACGGTCACGTAGGGCACGGGCAGGTCGGGCGGGATCTCGATCGGCTCGTTGCGGGCACCCGTCACGTGAAGCACCTGGATCCCGGCCGATGTGATCGCCTTCGCCGCCGCGGCCATGGCCAGGTTGATCGAGCGAGCACCCTGGGAAGCGCCGAACACGAACAGCGTTGGTCGCTGCGGGTCCAGTCCGAAATGATCCCGCGCGCCGAATTGGCTCTCGAACCGGTCCAGGGCGGCGATCGCCGGCCGCAGCGGAACACCCGTCACGCGTGCGTGCTCGAGCAGCGGCGAAACCTTGGGCTGATATGAGAATCCCACCGCGACATGGCGGGTGAAGCGCATCCCGAGCCGGTTGGCCACGCCTGGCGGCACGTTGAGTTCGTGGATCACGAGCGGGGTCCGGCGCCGCCATGCCGCCAGATACGCCGGTACGGCGACGTAGCCCCCGAAGCCGACCACGACATCCGCCGCGACGTCGTCGAGCACCTGCCGCCCGGCCTTCATCGATCGCCGCATCCGCAGTGGCGTCTTGGCCAGGTTCAGGCCGACCGACCGCGGAAGCTGGTACGCGGGGACCTGCCGCAGCTCGAAGCCCGCAGCCGGGATGAGTTCGCCCTCCAGGCCCCGGGTGCTGCCGACGCACGTGATCCGCAAGTCAGGGTCGTGGCGCCGCAGGCATTCGGCGAAGGCCAGCAGCGGATAGATGTGCCCGCCGGTTCCGCCGCCGGCGAGCACCACCGACCGCAGCTCAGCCATCTCGTCACCTCTCCAGGTCGCGCCGTCCCGACGCCGCTGTCGGCGGCCGGTGGTCCGGATCGTCCGGGTCGGCGTCGTCACGGTCGTCACGGGCCCGGTCGCCCGGGGCCCGGCCGCGCCTGACGGCGATCGGCAGGGGCGGCAGCGGAGCCCAGAGTAGTCGTCCCAGCCGTCCGGGTGGATGCGCGTGCAGGGCGCGCGCCGCGAGCGGCTCCGCGCGGGCGAAAGAGGCCAATATGCCAATCATGGCGAGGGTCACGACCAGCGCGCTGCCGCCGTCGGAGATGAGCGGCAGCGGCACTCCGGTGACCGGAAGCAGCCCCACCACACCGGCGACATTGATCATTGCCTGGCCGGCGATGAGCGCCGTGATTCCGGCGGCGACCAGCCGGCGGAACGGGTTGGTGCACCGCCGGGCGATCCGCAGCCCGGTATAGGCGAGCACGCCGAAGAGCCCGATCACCACAAGGCACCCCACCACGCCGAGCTCTTCGGCGATGACGGCGAAGATAAAATCGTTGTGGCCGTTGGGCAGCCAGCCCCACTTGAGCCGACCCTCGCCGATTCCGACGCCGAACCAGCCGCCGTTGGCGATCGCGAACAGCCCCTCCCGCACCTGATAGGCGTCGCCCTGCTGGTACAGGTCCGGGTTGGCGAACGCGTTGATCCGGGCCAGCCGATAGTCGTTGCCGGGCAGGTAGATGAGCGCCAGAACGCCGAACGCGGCGGCCACCAGCATCGCAACGAAGATCCGCATGCGTACACCGGCCGCCCAGAGCATGCCGACGAACAGCACGACGAGACAGACCATGGTGCCCAGGTCGTTGTAGCCCACGAGCAGGAACAGCAACCCGGCCACCGGAAAGAGGGGCCGCGACAGGTCCCGCCAGGCGCCGGCGAGCTCCCCCTTGCGCACCAGCACGTCCGCCACCCACACGGCCAGCGCGATCTTCGCGAGCTCGGACGGCTGCAGCTGCAACGGTCCGATGTAGAGCCACAGTTCGTCCGCCCGAACCGGACCGAACCGCGGGTCATTCAGGATGTTCGCCTGGGCCAGCAAGGCGAGCACGTCCAGCGCGATCACGAGCACAAACGCAAGGATCAGTCCCGGCCGGGCCAGCGCCCGATAGGTGCGCACGGGAAGGCGCTGGCACAGCCAAAAGGCGAGCACGCCGATGCCGGCCAGGACGGCCTGTTTCTCGATCGACACAAGCGTGCTGCCGCTGGCGGCGAACTGCTCGACGCTCGTCGCGGAGTAGACCATTGCCAGCCCAATGATCAACAGCAGGGCCGTGCTCGACACCAGGAGGTAGTAGGACGCGAGCGGACGGGCCAACAGGTTGCGGACCAGGGCAGCGGCCGCAGCGGTGAACTCCCGCCCCGTCTTAGGCCACTGTGGACGGTCGAGCGGGGTGTTCTCCGTAGCGGATGGGTCTCGTCCTAGCCTGACGTCGGCGGGAGGCAGCGTCACCCCTACTCCCGGGGAAGGGAGCGGACCGCGGCCGCGAAGGCGTCGCCGCGGTGGGCGTAGCTGGTGAACATGTCCTTCGACGCCGCCGCCGGGGCGAGCAGGACGGTATCGCCCGGGCGCGCGAGCCCGGCCGCGGCGGTCACAACCTCGGCCATGGCGCCATCATCCGTCCTCGAGACCTCCACCACCGGCAGGCTCGGGGCGTGTCGCCGCAGTGCAGCCGCCACTTCGGCGCGGTCGACGCCGAGCAGGACCGCGCCGACGAGCCGGTCGGCGATCGACGCGACCAGCTCCGAGATGTCCACGCCCTTCAGCTGGCCACCGGCGATCCACACAAGTCGCGGGTACGCCATGAGCGATGCGCTCGCGGCGTGCGGGTTCGTTGCTTTGCTATCGTCCACATAGGACACACCGGCGATGGCGGCGACGAGTGCGTTGCGGTGCGGTTCGGGCTCGTATCCGGCAAGCCCGTCCCGTACCGCCGAAGGCGCAACGCCGTGACTGCGCGCCAGGGCGGCGGCGTGCAGGGCATTGCTGACGTTGTGCGCACCCGAGGGGCGGATGCCGTCCGCCGGCGCGAGCTCGACCGGCTCGGTTGCGAACGCCCAGTCCACCAGCATGCCGTCGGCCACCCCGAGCTCACCGGGCCGGGGCCGGCCGAGGCTCACGCCGACGGTCCGCCCACGCACCCGGAGCAAGGCCATCGCCACGAGCGGGTCATCGAGGTTTCCGACGGCGACGCCGTTGTCCGCGGCACCGCGCCATATCGCGTGCTTCGCCTCGGCGTACGCGGCGAACGTCCCGTGCCACTCGAGGTGATCGTCGGCCAGGTTGAGCAGCGCGCCCGCTTCCGGTGCCATCGTCGACGACCAATGCAGCTGGAAACTCGATAACTCCACGGCGAGTACGTCGTACCGATCGGGCGCCAGCGCTGCGTAGACGAGCGGCTCACCGATGTTGCCCAGCGCCGCGGTGCGCAACCCGGCGGCGCGGAGTATCGCGGCCAGCATCGTGGTGGTCGTCGTCTTGCCATTGGTGCCGGTGACGGCGAGCCAGGCCGGGGCAGACGGTCCGCGCAGGCGCCACGCGAGTTCGGGCTCGGAGTAGATCGGAACGCCGGCGGCGACGGCGGCCCGGACGACCGGGGTGTGCGGTGCGAATCCCGGCGAGACGACGACGTCGTCGAGAGTCTCGAGGAGGTCCGACGGCGGCACGTCGCCGAGCACCACATCCGCGCCGGCCGCCTTCAGCCGTACCAGTGCGTCACTTTCGGCCCGGTCCAGGACCGTGACCTTCGCACCGACACCGAGCAGAACCTCGACGCAGGCGGCACCGGCGACGCCGGTACCCGCGACCAGAACTCGCCGATCCTCGTACGGATGCATCAGCTGTGCTTGCCTTTTCGTTCGCGACTGCAACCCGTTTGCTCGCGACTGCGGGGCTCGCTGGCGCTCGCTCCTCGCGCTCGCGGCTGGACCTCGCTCAGCTCGCTCCTCGCGCTTACCGTAATTCCATCACCCGCAGGAAGTCCGCGTAGAACAGGCCGAGCGCGGAGGCGACACCGAGCCCGGCGATGATCCAGAACCGGACGACGATGTTCACCTCGCTCCAACCGGCCAGCTCGAAGTGGTGCTGCAGCGGCACCATCCGGAATACCCGACGCTGCCACAGCTTGAACGATCCGATCTGGATGATCCACGTGAGGGCGATGAGCGTGAAGAGCACGCCCAGCAGCGGCAGGAGCAATACGGTGCGGGTGGCGAAGGCGAGCCCCGCGATCAGGCCGCCCAACGCGAGCGAGCCGGTGTCGCCCATGAAGATGCGGGCGGGCGACGCGTTCCACCACAGGAAGCCGAAGCACGCCGAGGCGGCTGCGGCGCCGATGATTGCGATCTCGAGCGGATCGCGGACCTCGTAGACATAGGCGCCGGTGTATGCGGGGTCGAAGTCCCAGTGCCGGTACTGCCAGAAGGCGACAAAGGCGTACGAGCCGAGCACCATCACCGAGGTGCCGGTCGCGAGGCCGTCGAGGCCGTCGGTGAGGTTGACGGCGTTGGACATGGACAGCACCACGAAGACGAATAGCGCCAGGGCGCCGTACTTGGTGATGTCCAGCCAGTGCAGGTCCTTCACGAACGAGATCGTGGAGTCGGCCACGGTCTCCTTCTCGACGGTCTTGTTCGGCACATACAGCGCCAGGAGTCCACATGCGACGCCGACGACTGTCTGCCAGAAGAGCTTCTGCCGCTTGCTCAGGCCGAGGCTGTTGCGTTTACGCACCTTCAGGAAGTCGTCCACGAAGCCGACCAGGCCGAGGCCGATGAACAGTCCAAGCAACACGACGCCGGTCATGGTCACGCCGGTGGGTGCGCCGAGTTGGTTCGCCGGCAGCGTGGCCAGCACGAAGTGGCCGGCCACGTAGGCGACCACGGTCGCGACGATAAAAACGACGCCGCCCATGGTCGGCGTCCCCTTCTTGGCCATGTGGGTCTGCGGGCCGTCGCTTCGGATCGGCTGACCGGCCTTGAGCCGGGTGAAGCCACGGATCGCGATCGGAGTGACCAGGATCGTGACGAGAAACGCGACCACCGCCGCGACGAAGACGGCCCTCACGGCGCTGCCGCCATGACCTCATTGCCGCGAAGCCGGTCGGCGACCACCCACGTGCGGTAACGGGAACCCTTCACCAGGACGACGTCGCCTGGGCGCAGTTCATCCCGTAACCAGGCCACCGCCGCGTCCTGATCGGACACAACCACGGACTCTCCTCCCCAACCGGGTACCGTCATCGCACCGCTGTGGATGGGTTCGGCGCCCGCGCCGACCACCACCAGCCGGTCCACACCCAGTTCGGCCGCCAGTCGGCCGACCTCGGCGTGCCCTTCCCGTTCCATCGGCCCGAGCTCGGCCAGGTAGCCGAGAACAGCGACCCGACGCCGCCCCGGCCCGATCGCCGCCAGCGCCTGAAGCGCAGCCGCGGTCGAGGCTGGATTCGCGTTGTATGAGTCGTCGATGACCGTGACACCATCCGGCCGGTCGAAGACGTCCATGCGTCGAGTCGCTACCAGCTGTAGCTCGTTGAGCGCCGGCCCGAGCCGGGTCAGCGGCATCCCCATCGCTCGGGCGACGGCCGCGGCGAGCAGCGAGTTGACAGCCTGGTGCCGGCCGGCGACGCGCAGTCGGACGGGGGCCGAGCCTTCCGGGGTCGACAGCTCGTAGGACGCCCGCCCATGATCGTCGAGCTCGATCGAATCTGCCCGGACGATCGCATCGGGTGCCTCGCCCGCGAGCACGGTGGTCGCGTCGGTGAGCGACGCCATCGCCCGCACCCGCGGATCGTCCGCGTTGAGCACCGCGAGCCCACCCGGCGGCAGAGCCCGTACGAGTTCAGACTTGGCCTCGGCGATCGCCTCGACCGAGCCGAACTCGCCGATGTGGGCGACTCCGACGTTCACCACGACCGCCACTCGGGGAGGCGCAATCTCGCACAGGTAGGTCAGATGTCGCGGCCCACGGGCGCCCATCTCGAGGACCAAAAACCGCGTCTCGGCATCGGCCTTGAGCACGGTGTGTGGAAGCCCGAGTTCGTTGTTGAACGAGCCGGGTGGACCGACCGTCGGCCCGAGCCGGGACAGCAGTGCGACGATGAGGTCCTTTGTGGACGTCTTACCGGACGAGCCAGTGATCCCAATGGCGGTGAGGTCGGGCAATCGGTCCACGACGGTCCGGGCGAGACGACCCATTGCGGCCAACGTGTCCGCGACCACGATGGTGGGTGCCGGCGTGGGCCGCGTGCCGAGGACCGCGATCGCGCCCGCCGCCACCGCGTCGGTGACGAAGTCGTGGCCGTCCACGTTATGGCCTGAAAACGCGGCGAAGAGGCCGCCCGGACCGATATCTCGGGAATCGAACTCGACCGCGCCGGTAACCAAGGTGCCGGGATCGCCGCCCACGACAGTGCCGTCGACCGCTGCCGCGATCTCGGCCAACGACATAGCTATCAAGTGCGTACCCCTGCGAAACGGTGCTCCAGCGCCGAAGCGAGCTCGACCCGGTCGTCGAACGGAGAGATCACGCCGGCGACCTCCTGATCGCGTTCGTGGCCCTTCCCGAGGACCGCCACGACGTCGCCCGGTTCGGCCAACCGTACGGCCTCCGCGATGGCGTCTCGGCGGCCGCCGACCTCGATCACGTTGTCCTTGTCTTCAATGCCGGCGAGGACCCCGGCCCGGATCGCCGCAGGGTCCTCGGACCGGGGGTTGTCATCGGTGATCACGACGAGGTCGGCACCATGAGCCGCTGCGGCACCCATCAAAGGACGCTTGCCCCGGTCCCGGTCCCCACCGGCGCCGATCACGCAAATCAACCGGCCGGCCGGGCCGCCAGCATCGCCGGCGAGGACGCCGCGTAACGCGCCGAGGGCGGCCGTGATCGCATCGGGCTTGTGAGCGTAGTCGACCACTCCCAGGACCGGACCGGATCCGACCAGCTCCAGCCGTCCGGGCACTCCGCGACAGGCGGCGATTCCTTCGGCGGCGACCTCTGGTGCGACGCCAACCTCGACGAGACTCGCCAGCGCCAGCAACGCGTTAGCGACGTTGTGGCGTCCCGGCAACCGAAGTGACACCGGGACGGCGCCCAGCTGTGGATGGATAGCCGTAAATGTCTGCCCGAACCCGCCGCGGGCCACCTTTTCGGCCCGCCAGGTCGCGGCCGGATCGCCAATCGCGGAGAACGTGAGGCTGCGCGCGTGAACGAGCCGCCGTACCGCTGGGTCGTCGAGGTTGAGAATCTCGGCGCGGCATCGGCCGTCGAAAAGCCGTGCCTTGGCCGCGAAGTAGTCGTCGACGCCCGCGTGGAAGTCGAGATGGTCCTGGCCGAAGTTGGTGAACCCGCCGACCTCGAACCGGACTCCGTCGACCCGGCCATAGACCAGGGCGTGGCTGGAGACTTCCATGACCGCGGCGGTGGCACCCCGCTCCAACGCGGCGGCGAACAGCGCCTGCAGGTCGGTCGCCTCCGGCGTGGTGCGCACGCTATCGAGGGTCTCGCCGGCGATCCGGGTCTCGACCGTACCGATCATGCAGGTCACGTGGCCGGCGGCGGCGAGCCCGGACTCGATGAGGTAGGCGGTCGACGTCTTTCCCGCCGTGCCGGTGATGCCGATGACCGGCAGCCGCTCGGTCGGATCTCCGTAGGTCCGGGCCGCCAGCACGCCGAGCAGGGCGCGCGGATCATCGACGAGGAGCAATGGTACGGCCTCATGATCCAGGCCGTACCGGTGCACGCCTGACTCGTCAGTCAGGATCGCGACGGCGCCCGCCGCGACGGCCTGCGCCGCGAACTCCGCCCCGTGTCGCGTGGAACCGGGGATGGCCACATACAAATCACCGCGTTCGACCCGGGTGCTGTCGTGGGTCACGCCGGTGACGGACACGTCGCTGTACGTGTTCGTGCCCGCCGGGGCACCCGCCACCTCCGCGAGGTCCTCGAGGGGGACCGCGGCGACGTGGCGGGGACGCGGATAGCCGGGCACGGCCCTTGACCCTACCCGCTCCGGTCGACCGCGGAACGGACGTGACCTCTACTTGACCGCGCGGGAGTTCTTGGCGGCGGGCGAAGGGCGCGCCGCCCGTCAGTGGCCCGAGGCGACCTCGAGAATTTGCTCGACATCGAGGTTCGCCCCCCGGTCGGCGTACTGCTGGAATACATCGTCTCCCAGCCGCCCACGCAGCCGCGTCTGTGTCTGCCCGCGACTGTCGCGGTCGATGACCCAGATGTCGGCTCCAATCGAGCGGCGCATGGCATCCGCCGCGCCCAACAACATCGCACCGCGGTCTGTATCGCCGGTTACCTCCGCGATCGCCGCGCTCGCATCGAGCGCCCGGGCGAACGTCTCGCGATTGTGGAGCGCCGAGGCCCGCTTGAGTGATTCCTCGAACGGCCCCCGAGCGGCCGCGATGTCCCCTTGGCCGAGGTGCGCCCAGCCAAGAGTGATGAGCGAGTTACTAAGGAAGATGTCCTCGTCGGCCTCCCGAACGATGTGCTCGCACTGCTCAAGGGGGGCGATGGCGTCGATGTCGGCATGGCGGTGCACGAGAACCCAGCCCAACGCGAGCAGCGTGAGCGCGAGCCCCCACTGGTCGTTCAGCCGGCGAAACGTGTCAGCCGCGTGGCGCAGCGTGTCCTCCCCCGACCCTGGATGTTGCAGCGCATCGATGACAGCCAGCGGTACGGACGCGGTCGCCGCGCCGTGCTCGTTGCCGCGCTTGGCGTACTCGTCGTACGACGGCCGAAGGATGGTCGGTGCCCGTTCGTAATCACCTCGTTCGAACACCATCATGCCCAACGCGAGCATGGCGTCGGCTCGATCGTCGTCGCTCATCGTGGCATTCGATGCGAGGACCCGCTCCATCGTCTCCACACCCTCGCTGTACTGCCCTTGCGAGAACCAGAGCGGCCACATCGCGTACCCCATCGCCGCGGCGGCACCGCTGTCGTGCGTGTCCAGGAACCATTGCATGGCTTCATGAACGTTGGCCTGGTCGGCGATGTGTTGCTCGAGGACCGCCCCCATGTCCCCACTCCGGAGCCTCGTCGCCGCCTCGACCACCACGCGCCGATAGAAATCTGCGTGAAGGCGGCGGAGCTGGTCGGCGTCGCCAATCGCCGCCAGCCGTTCGGTCGCGAATTCGCGAATGACCTGGAGCAAGGTGAAGCGCGGTTGTCCAGGAATGGAGTGGTCCGGGCGGACGAGCGCCTTGTCCACAAGGGACGCAAGTCCGTCGAACACCGACGGCACTGCAGCGTCATGACAGATGGCTTCCGCCGCGTCGAGCGCAAAGCTGCCCGCGAACACTCCGAGCCGAGCGAACAGCCGACGATCTGGCTCGTCCAACAGGTCGTAGCTCCATCCGATCGTCGAGCGCATCGCGCGCTGGCGCGGAGGTAGGTCGCGTGCGCCGTCGGTCAATGTGCTCAGGCTCTGGTCGAGTCGGTGTGCGAGTTCGTTGAGGTCGAGCATCCGCAACCTCGAGGCAGCGAGCTCGATGGCCAGTGGAAGCCCGTCGAGGCGAACACAGATCTGACTGACGGCGTCAAGCTCGGCGGCATTGAGCTTGAGCACGGCTCCCGACGCGGCGGCTCGGTCGACAAAGAGCTGCACCGAGTCGGAACGCCGCGCGGCCCTGGCCCCGTCGGTCGGCGCCGGCACCGCCAGAGGCGGCACATCGATCACCCTCTCCCCCGTGAGATTGAGGCGTTCGCGGCTGGTGACGAGGATTTTCAACTGGGTCGTGCGGGCCACGAGCTGCGCCGCCAGCGGAGCCGCGTCGATGATCTGTTCGAAGCCATCGAGCAGGAGAAGGATCTTTCGCGAACCGACGTGACCGACGATCGAATCCAACAGAGTTGAGCTTGTCGTCTCGGCGACGCCGAGCGCCGAGGCGACGGCCGAGGCGAATTGAGGCTTCGCCTCGGTGATCCGATCGAATTCGGCCGCCGCGACCGTTGCGAAACTCGGCGCAACCGCCGCCACGGTCTCCATGGCGAGCCTCGTCTTTCCCACCCCGCCCGGACCGATGAGCGTCACGAGTCGGGCCCGCGGTCTCAGCAACAGCCTGCGCAGCGTGGCCAGTTCGTGGCGGCGTCCGATGAACTGGCTACCGGTACGTATCTCGCCACCATCGAGTCCAAGGTGAGCCGCGGCGTCGCGGACCGCCGTCGGCCCAGTTGTGTCGGCGTTCGGCGAAGGCTCGCTCACCCGACCGAAGCGCTCGCTCACAAGAACGGCCAGGTCGTCGGCGATGAGTCCGACCAGGTCGCCGGCCTTGGCGAACTGCCGATAGGAGAGTCCGCCCTGCTCGACCCGGGCCAGCATCTCGGCCAGCCGGCCGTCGCGGCTCGCTGCGGGCGATTGGACATAGACTAGCCTCGGTTTGTCCGACGCCGAAAGATACTCGTCCTCGAGCCCAGATACGTCACTGCCGGGAGCGACCCAGCCGTACTGTTCGCCATAGATTCCGATGAAGACATCGCTCTGCCTGAGATAGGCGAGGTACAGGTCTCGAGGCGGGTACGGCCTGGCGCCGAGCTCGAACAGGACCGGCGTCAAGTGAAGGCTCTCGATGGCTTGTCGTGCGGCCGCCCTTTCGTCCGCCATCTCCTTCATCGTGGAGCTGACGAACACCCGGAGCCGTTGATCTGGCGTATGGATCGGCATCATGGTGCCCCACCCTGGCGCACTGCGGGTGCGTTCAGACTTTTTGGCTCTGCCACAGCGTAGCCTGATTCGGCCCGCAGCCAGGTTGCTTCCGGTATCGCAGCGACCGGGCCGCCTCAGTGATTCGCCGCCGGACCGGGTCGAGCCTCGCTAGGCTGTGAGCGGGACCGACACTGCAAACCGTCACCGGACCGTGAGGACTCAGGGCCCGCGTTCGGAAGTCGCCTACAGAGTACGGGGGGAAACATGGCCACCGCTCGCGAGATCATGCACGTCGGGGCGGAGTGCGTGCGGCAGGACGAGACGCTCACTGTCGCCGCCGCCAAGATGGGCGACCTGCACGTGGGCGCCCTGCCAATCCTGGACGCCGACGATCGCCTACAAGGAATCATTACCGACCGCGATATCGTGGTTCGGGCCGTCGGCAAGGGGCTCGATCCACAAGGGACAACCGTGGACCAGGTGGCGCAGCGGATGCCGATCTCGGTCGAGGCCGGCACCGACGTCAAGGCCGTCCTGCAGACCATGGAGCAACACAAGGTTCGGCGGCTCCCGGTGGTCGAGAACGACCGTGTCGTCGGCGTCATCAGCGAGGCCGACCTGGCGACCCGTCTTGGTTCTCGACAAGTGAGCCAGTACGCGTCGTCGGTTTACTCGGCGCCGCCCAACAATTGAGGCGCCGTTCCCACTACAGGTGGATGGTGCCCGCTACAGGTGGATGGTGAAGGTCGGCGGCCGGGTGCCCGTCGGCGCCACCCGGTAATGCAGCAGGGTCTGGTCCATCATCTCCGCGAATGCCGGACCGGCTACGACACCGCCGTTGCCACCAGGGGTATGCGTGAAGACCGCGACCACATAGCGCGGCGCATCGGCCGGCGCCAACCCGGTGAACGACGCCACCTCTCCCGGGATGTAATGGCCATCCTTGACCACGAGGCCGGTGCCGGTCTTGCCGGCCACCCGGTAGTCCTTGATCGCGGCGGAGAGGCCGGTGGCGTCCTTGGCCGTCACAACCGCCTCCAGCATGCTGCGCAGCGCGGTCGCGTTCTCGGCTGAGATCACGCGCCGCGTTGGCTGGGCCGCAGCCGGCGTGCTCGTGCCGTCCGGGTCGATGACCGCCTTCACGAGGTGCGGCCGTACGTAGACGCCGCCATTGGCGATGGTGGCGTAGACCGCCGCCATCTGTAGGGGGGTCACCGACACCCCAAGACCGATCGGGATCGAACCGTGAGCGTCCGCACTCCAGTTGGCCGGCGGCTGTACCAGGCCGGCGGCCTCACCCGGCAGGCCCTCGCCCGTCGCTTCGCCGAGGCCGAATGCCCGCTGGTACTCGTAGAGCTTCTGCGCACCCAACCGGTCCGCGAGCGTGATGGTGCCTACATTGGACGACCAGGCGAGGATGCCCGGCAGGGTGAACTCGGTCATCGGCGGGTGAGCGTGGGTGTCCGTGAATGTGGTCGTGCCCTTGGTGATGCTGGACGGCACCGCCACCGTGTCCGTCGGCGTGACCACGCCCTCCTGCAGGCACCCGGCGAACACGATCGCCTTGTGCACCGAGCCCGGGTCGACGACCATCCCCGACGCCACGTCGCCCCGGTCACTCGGTTGCGACACGAACGGGTTGGCGGCGTCGTAGAACGGATAGCTCGCCTGGGCTAGGACCTCACCGGTGCGGACATCGAGCACGACGGCCGCGCCGGTGTACGCCTTGGCTTGCGCCATCTTCGCGGCGAGGATCCGCTGGATCTCGAACTGGAGATCCCGGTCGATGGTGAGTTGCAGCGTTCGCCCGGGCCGGGCCGGGATCTCCTCGTGATAACCGCCGGGGATCTCGTGGTCCAGATTGACCTCTTGCTGGCCGATCTCGTAACTGCGACTCCCGTCGACGCCGCGCAACAGGTCGTTGTAGCTCGCCTCGAGCCCGGCGAGTCCTTGCAGGTCCCGACCAGTGAAGCCGATCAGGTTGGCCGCGAGGTCGTGCCCGGGAACCACGCGGCTCTCGTCGTAGCGCACGCCGATGCCGTGCAGGTTCAGCTCGCGCACCTTCTCACCGGTGGCCACCGGTACGCCCCGCGCGAGGTACTCGAAGAGCACATCCGAGCCGTCGTCGCGCGTGTGCGGCGTCAGCTTCGGCAGCAGCTCCGATCGCGGCACGCCGAGCACCGGGGAGAGCTCGTCGGCGGTCGCCTCGGGGTCCTGGACCCGCGACGGGTCGGCGTAGACGTATCGGGCCTCGGCACTGCCGGCGAGGACCGCGCCATTCCGGTCGAGGATGCTACCGCGCGGGGCCGGTAGATCAACCGGCTGGAGTCGGGCCGCCAGTCCCTGGGCCGCGTAGGCCGGAGCATCGTTGAACTGGAACTCGATCAATCGTCCGGCGATCACCAGCAGCAGCACCATGATGATCGCCGTGGCCCGCCGGAGGCGGAGACCTTGATCGGCCAGCGGCGGCGGAGCCAGCTGGGCGACGGCAACCCTTCGCCGTACGGTCGCCGTGTTCTGGGTCGCGGTCCTGTTACGGCGTTGGGTTGCCCGGGCGGCGGCGGTACGGCTGATGCCGCCCTCGCCGGCTACCAGCCGCAGGTCGGGCTTCGCCGGGTCAGCGCTCGGCCCATCCGCTGCCGTTCGGCCCCGCGGATGGTAGCGACGGGCCTGGCTGATCCGGCTTGAACCGCCTGGCAGGTCCCTTGTGGAGCTTCGACCGGTCGACACTGGACGGTCGCGTAGCGGTGTCACCGACGATGTGTCGTCGGACCGGCGGCGCGACACGGTTCACCGCCCGGACGCCGGCTGCGGCACTCCGACCACCCGGCCGTCGGGCAGGCTGATGAAGGCGGGCGTTCCGGCTGGGACGAGGCCAAGCCGGGTCGCCGCCGCGCGCAGGTTCCCAGGAGACTCCAGGTCCGCCAGTTGCTGCTGCAGCTGCTGCTGCTGCACATCAAGGGCGGCCTGCGTGGCCCTGAGGTCGCTGAGCCGGAACGAATTCTCGTTGATCTTCGTGTTCAGCACGAGCACGCCCAGCACGCCCGCCACGACCAGACCGACCACGAGCACAATGAACGGCGTCCGCGGAAGCCGGATCGGCAGCGGCGCCGCCTCGATGCCGGTGACATCGGTGATCCACGGCTTTCGCCGCACCCGCCTTGACACGGCCGGACCGGCCGGCGTCGTTGACGCGGTCCGCTCAGGCGGCTCGTGGTAATCGATCTGCAGCGCGTTGGCGCCGTCGACGTAGGCGCCGTACGGCGGGCGTGGTCGAGTGCTGGTGCCGTTCATCTGTTCTCCCCCTCGGTGGTCTGTGAGTCCCCCTGGACCGGATGTGTCGTGACGTGGCTCTTGGGTACTGCTCCTCGATGGGTCCGCATGGCGCGTCCGGTGGGTGCGCCGGGATCGATGCGCTGGGCGGCCCGCAGCTTCACCGATGCGGCGCGGGGATTGGTCCGCACCTCGGCCGGGCTGGGTGGCTCGGCGCCCTTGGTGAGCAAGCGCAGCATTGGTCCGCTTCCGGGCAGCTCCACCGGCAGGTCGATCGGTGCGGTGGACCGGGCTCGCGCGGCGAAGACCTGCTTGACCATCCGGTCCTCGAGCGAGTGGTACGACAGCACAACGATCCGGCCGCCGAGAGACAACGCGTCGATCGCCTCCGGGAGCGCGGCGTCGAGCGCGGCGAGCTCTCCGTTGACCTCGATCCGCAGCGCCTGAAACGTCCGCTTGGCCGGGTGACCGCCGGTACGCCGGGCAGGGGCCGGGATCGACTCCCGGACGAGCTCGGCCAGCCGGGCCGTCGAGGTAAGTGGCGCCTTGGTGCGCTCCCGCACGATGGCCGCAGCGATCCGGCTCGCGAACTTCTCCTCCCCGTAGACGCGCAGGACGCGCGTCAACTCCCCAGCCGGGTAGGTGTTGACGACCTCGGCGGCGGTGGTCCCGGTGGTCGGATCCATCCGCATGTCCAGCGGGGCGTCCCGCGCGTAGGCGAAGCCACGACCGGCGTCGTCGAGTTGCATCGACGACACTCCAAGATCGAAGAGCACACTGTCCACAGTGTCCAGATCGAGCCGGTTCATGACCTCGGGGAGCTGGTCGTACACGGCGTGCTCGAGTCGCACTCGGTTTCCGTACGGCGCGAGGCGCTGTCGACTATGGGCCAGGGCCTGCGGGTCGCGGTCCAGCCCCACGAGACGAACCGTCGGATGCGCGTTCAGGACCGCCTCGGCGTGGCCCCCCAGCCCCACCGTGGCGTCCACATGCACCGGATGGTCGCGGTCGAGAGCCGGAGCGAGCAGCTCGAGGCACCGCTCGAGTAGCACCGGGACATGTCCGCTCTGGCTACCCGGCCGGTTGCCACCCATAGCTCGCGACACCCCCGACCCCTCGACGGGTGCGCCTGAGCCGTGGGAAGCGTGACGCTTCCGCACGACGACCCCCTCAGCTCACGGCGCACGGATTCGCGGTCCGCGCACCGGAGATTGCCTCGATGCCCGGTCGTCACGCGTCGCCGCGCGACTCCGGGCTAGTGTCGCTCGGACACCGGCTTCCGGCCGGGCCGTACCACCGGATCCCCCACCGCTCGCCTACGCCTGGCGCCGGGGAAGGAGCGTCAGGTGCGGGTGAGCGGTTGGAGATCTGGCGGTACGGACCGCCAGTGACCCTTATGGACAGTCCATTCAGGTCAGTCGCCGGTCGTCCCCCTGCGGGTTGGTCACAGCCCGCCGGGCAACACCCCTTCCTCGATCCCGGCGAACGAGTCTTCGTTCGTCGCCAGGTATGTCTCCCATGCCTGTTGATCCCAGATCTCCACGCGGTTGCTCGCGCCAATCACGGCGACGTCGCGGTCCAGCCCGGCGTACTCGCGCAGGTGGGCGGGGATGGTCACCCGGCCCTGCTTGTCGGGCAGCTCGTCGTGCGCGCCGGCGAAGAAGACCCGGCCGTAAGCCCGGGCCGCCTTGTGGGTCACTGGTTGTGCTTGCAGCTCTTGTGCGAGACGCTGGAACTCGGCTGCGGGAAACACGTAGAGACAGCGTTCCTGCCCCTTCGTGATCACCACACCACCCGCCAGGTCGTCGCGAAACTTCGCCGGAAGGATCAGCCGGCCCTTGTCGTCGAGACGCGGTGTGTGGGTGCCCAGAAACATGGGACCCACCCCCTCGCCCCTCGCGTTTTGTCCCCTGGGGCCGGTGGAGCCGTCCAGCTCCGCCATTGCGCCCCACTGTACTCCACTTCTCCCCACCGTCAACCCGAAAACGGAACGTTATGTCCGGGTTCTCCCCTGTTCGGGTCGATAGCCGAGCGTGGAGGCTGGTGGAGGGAAATCCGGCACAAGCCGGCCACCCAACGCCAGCCGGACTCGCGTGAATCGGATATGCAGTGAAATATCGGCCGAACCGTGGACCGTGGGGGAACTGCGACGGCCAGCCGTGGAGGAAAGTGGGGACAGGTCAGGCGCCGCGGAACTTTCGTGACGACGACCGGGCTCCCGCACAACGGGGCGCACCGCGTCAGTCCTCAATGGACAGAGAACGACTCGAAGCGGCTGCGGCGAGGCGCGACATCTCCCGTGGGTCGAGACACTCACCTTCGCCCCGCCGGCGGCGCTCCACGCCCCGCTCACGTTCGAACGACGTCGATTCGTGAAGCTGTGCCGAATACGGCGACCTTGGGGATATACGCGCGACCGGAGATCGACTCACGCGCATATCCCCAAGATCGCCGTGGCGTAACGGGCGTAGACCCGTGGCGTAACGGGGTTAGATCCGCGGCGTAACGGGGGGTTAGACCAGCCGGCGGAAGATGACGTTCGTACTCCAGATGGTGTGCAGTGCGACGGTGGCGCCGGCGTGCGGCGCGTCGTACATCTTGTTGCCGCCGGCGTAGATCGCGGCGTGGTAGCCGTAGCCGCCGTCGAGGAAGATCATCAGATCGCCCGGCGCCGCGTCGGCCGCCGAGACCGGGGTCCCGTAGTTCTTCTGTGAGTCGGCGAAGTGCGGTAGGCGCACCCCGAATTTGGCAAAGACGAACATGGTGAGCCCAGAGCAGTCGAAGGAGTTCGGACCCACCGCCCCAAAGACGTACGGCTTGCCACTCTGCGCCGCCGCCGCGGCCACCACGGCGGCCCCGGTACCAGTCGTCCGGTGGTTGGACCCGATCTGGGATACGCCGGCCGGGGCCCAGCTCGACCCGCTGGAGACCGTCTTCGTGCGGGCCACCGGCGGTGGGGGCGGAGCCTTGACGGTCACGGCCTGCGGCTCCGAGACCGATGCACCCAACGTCCGAATGCCCGCGTAGCTGAGCCGGTACATGGCTGATGTGGTCGGCTTCACGGAAAACGTGACCGAACCATCCACATTGGCCAGTGCGCTGCCGACCGTCTTCCACATGCTGCCGGCGTCCATTTCCAGTCGAACCGACTGGCTCCGAGCCGGGAACTCAGACGCACCGTACGTGAGCTTGCCGGTCAACACAATGGACTGTCCCGAGAGGACGATCGGCTTGTCGACCGCGAGGGATGTGCGGGTTGCCCGCGCAAGGAACGGAGTGAAGGGCACCGTGGGGCCAGTGAACCCAGAGTCCACAATGGTGCGCTTGTCGAACTTGGCACCAAACTGTCCACGGTGGACCGGGTCGGCGGTGACCGGTCCGGCGTATGAGGCTGCAGGCGTCGCGAGAATCACGCCACCTGTAGCGAGCACGCTCAGCGCAGCGAGCGCAGCGGCGCCCGCACGCCCGTAAGGGCGAACCCCACGAGGGGTATCGGCATACACGAATGATTTCCCTCCGGCACGCCTACAAGGACCCGTCGGCGTCGGGCGAGAGGGTGCCACCCGATCCGCGTGCGCCAACCCCAATCCAAGTAGCGAGAGGGTCCACAATCGACTGTCCACACACAACGGTCGTGGGGCGCTCCACTCCGGACATAGTTCGGAGTGGTCCTTGATCCTGCCCAGACCCGTGTTGAGTTGTCGACGTGAGCGCGCCGCGGGAGTGGGCAGGACTAGACATGACCCCGACGGTGCTCGGCGCCCCGGATGGAGCGCCGGGCAAGTTGTAGCCCACGATGCGAATCACCCGCAGTCACGCGACCATTCCGGTACGTGTCGACCTTGGTAAGGCCCACCCGGGATGGACCGGCCCGTCCGACTTGTGACTACCGCGTGTCATGCCTGACAAACACGCCGTCTATCGATGGCGGTGAGTTCAATCACAGAAATTCACGGATATCGTGTTTGCGCAATACGGGCGTTGCCACCGGTGTCGGCTATGTCCGCCGCCAGCCCCAGGCGCCCCAGGAGCCGCTCCGATCGACGAGCGGCGGCCGAGGAGGCAGCGCGCGGACGATAGTCTCATCGCATCGTGAGCCCGGCGAGTGGAGATCAATGACCAGTCAGCAGTATGCCGGCGAGGAGCGTGGTCACCTCCCGCTGCGCGCCAAGGTCGCCTCCTCGGTGTCCAAGACAGCGGCCGCACTCTCGCGGGCCGCCGGCCGAGGTGACGGCTCGGTCATCGGCGGTTGGCTCGGCCTGAAGATCGACCCGGACCTGCTGCGGCACCTGTCTGCCGGCCGCAAGGTCGCCCTCGTCTCGGGCACGAACGGCAAGACCACGACGACTCGGCTCACCGCCGCTGCGATGGGTGTACTCGGCGACGTCGCCACAAACTCGCTCGGCGCGAACATGCCCACAGGCCACACCTCGGCCCTGGCCCGGGCCGGCCACACGCCATACGCGGTATTAGAGGTCGACGAGCATTACCTCGGTCAGGTCATCGAGTCGACCTCGCCGACCGCCGTCGCACTGCTCAACCTGAGCCGAGATCAGCTTGACCGGGCGAAGGAAGTCGCCATGATGGCCTCGCTGTGGCGCAAGGCGGTGCGCGACTGCGATACGCACGTCGTCGCCAATGCCGACGACCCGATGGTCGTCTGGGCAGCCCGCGATGCCCGGCACGTCACCTGGGTCGCCTCGGGCCAGCGCTGGCACGACGACTCGTGGGTGTGCCCCGAGTGCGGTTCGCACATCGAGCGACCGGGCGGGACCTGGCACTGCACCGGCTGCGACCTGCGCCGCCCAGTTCCACAGTGGACAGTCGATGGTGACGCCGTGGTCGACCTGGCGGGCGTCCACCACAAGATCACACTTCAGCTGCCGGGGCGCATCAACCGGGCCAACGCGGCCACCGCGCTGGCGGTGGCGGCCCAGTTCGGGGTCGATCCGGCCCAGGCCGCTCCTCGGCTCGCGCAGGTCGCGTCTATCGCCGGCCGGTACGCCACCGTCGAGAAGGACGGCCGTACCATCCGGCTCCTCCTGGCGAAGAACCCGGCCGGCTGGCTCGAGGCGTTCGACATGGCCGAGCGGGCACCGACCCTGCTCGCGATCAACGCCCGCGACCCGGACGGGCTGGACACCTCGTGGCTGTACGACGTGGACTTCTCGCCGTTGCACGGGCGGCGCGTACTCATCACTGGCGACCGGGCGATGGATCTCGCAGTACGACTGGAGGTCAACGAGATCGAGTTCGAGCACGTTACCGGGTTCGGCAAGGCACTGGCGGCCGTACCGCCCGGACGGCTCGAGGTCATCGCCAACTACACCGCGTTCCAGGACATCCGAGCGGAGCTGAACCGTGTCAACTGAGCCCGGCCCGCGCCATCGCGCCGCGGGCGACAGCCCCGCCCAAGAGTCGGCCCTGCGCATCGTGTGGCTCTACCCCGACCTCCTATCTACCTATGGTGATCGGGGCAACATGCTGATCCTGGCGCGTCGCGCGTACGCCCGGGGCATCCCGGTCGAGACCGTCGAGGTGCGCTCAGACCAGGTGGTGCCAGAGCAGGGCGATATATATTTGCTCGGCGGTGGCGAGGACGGCCCGCAGGCGCTGGCGGCCCAGCGACTCAACGCCGATCGCGGTCTGCACCGAGCCCTGGAACGCGGCGCCTCCGCGCTCGTTGTCTGCGCGGGGTACCAGCTCGTCGGTACGTCGTTCTTCGCCAAGGGCGAGAAGTGCCCTGGCCTCGGGCTGCTTGACCTCACCTCCGACCGGGGCCCCACCCGTGCCGTCGGCGAACTCGCCGGCACCCCCGACCCCGGTCTGAGCCTGCCGATGATCACGGGCTTCGAGAACCACGGTGGACGGACCCACCTGGGTCCCGGTCTCAAACCCCTGGCCAGGGTCAGCGCCGGCGTCGGCAACGACGGCACGACCGAGGGGGTATGGCAGGGCAAACTCCTCGGCACGTATATGCACGGTCCAGCCCTGGCCCGCAACCCGGCGATCGCGGACCTGCTGCTCTCGTGGGCGACCGGCTCCACAGTGGAGCCGATCGACGACACATGGCCCGGCCGCCTGCGCGCCGAACGACTGGCAGCCGTGCGCGGCTGACCTGAATGAGGCGGTACATCGTGTGCCGGCGGTCCGCGCGCCATGGTCTTGCCGGATGGACGATCGCACCACCCGGTCACCGGTCGGGTACCGAGTACTCGGAACCCGACCGGTTAGTACGTCACTTGGTACCGATACCGATGTTGACCGCGTTCGTGAGAACGGCCAGCCCGTTGGCGCTGGCGCGCTCGCGCACCATCCCGTCGAGAACCTGGCGCAAGCGCGTTCGCTGGCCTCCGGTGAGGTCTGCGACCAGCATGCCCGGGATCGGGTTGCCGTAGTACACCCAATCCCACATCTCCTGGCCCGACCGGAACGCCGGCCGCTCGGCGGTCCGCTCAACGCGCACGTCCTGCAATCCTGTGTCGCTGAGCCTCTGGCGCAGGACTTCCGCGTCGGACATCTGGAACTCGAGCGGCGGCGGATCATCGGGTAGGCCCGGGAATCCAGGTGCGACGGCCGTCAGCGCGCTGATGAAGAGCTCGAGGAACTCGAGCTCGGCGGGGAAGCCGTACGCGACCACAAGCACGCGGCCGCCAGGCTTTGTGACGCGAACCATCTCCCGCAGTGCCCGCGGCTGGTCAGGTACGAGCATGACCCCGAACTGCGACCCGGTGACATCGAACGTGTCGTTCGGGAGCTCGAGTTCGTGACAGTTCATCACGAGCCCCTCGGCCTTGCTCAAACCCTCCCGGCGCACGCACGACTCGAAACGCTCGATCATCGTCGCCGACCAGTCGGTCGCGAGCACCTGCGCCCCAAGACGTGCAGCCGGCAGGCTAAGGCCGCCGGTGCCCGCCGCGACATCGAGAAAACGGTCGCCCGGCTCGAGCCCGACCAGGCGAAGCGCCTCGTTCGCGAGATCGACCTCCTGCGGCGCTACGAACCGGTCATAGCCCTCCGCGATAGCGTCCCAGGCTTCCGATGGCGCGGCGTGCGTCGCTGTTCCAGTTGTTTCGCCATGACTCGTGGTCATCGTCTCCTCCTTGAAGAATGGGATCGACCTGACCGTAGGGCTCGGCGCCAGAGTCAAACTTCCGGCGGAATACCCAATTGCGCGACGACGTGACATGGGTAGTTCTGCGTAATGGGTTAGTGCGCGAGGCCGTGCTTGTGCGCATACGCGGTGGCTTCAGATCGCGTCGAAAGCCCCAGCTTCGTGAAGATGTTGCTGAGGTGCCGGGCAACCGTCTTCTCGCTGATATAGAGCTCGGTTGCGATCGCACGATTGGTCTTGCCCACGGCCACAAGGGTGAGCACGTCCCGCTCACGCCGGCTCAGCCCTCCCTTCCGCGGTGCACCCCTCAAGCGAGCCAAGCGGGCGAGGTCGGGCCGCGCGCCCAGCTCCTCGAACGCGCTTCGGGCCGCGTCGAACTCGAGGTCGGCGCTGGCATGATCGCCGAGCTCGCGGCACGCGACTGCGATCAGCAACCTGACCCGGGCCGCCTGATGCGGCGCGTCCAGAATGCGCCACGAGCGACTCGCGGTTCGCAGTGTCGCCTAGCGCCGCCCGCGGGTGACCTTCCATCAACGCAACCGCACCGCCCGCCTCGGCAGCGACGGCGTCCAGATACGTCGAATTGAGCTGCGCCGCGATCTCGGCAAGCTCATCGGCCGCCGCCCGCGCGCCACGACGTCCCCGCTTTCAAACAAGACCTCGACACAGGCGGGCAGGAGACGGGACCGAGAGATCGGCATCATGCGCCTCATCGAGCGCGCGGCGGATGGCCGGCGAGAGCCAGATCGATTCGCCCGTGCGCCAAGCGGAGCAACGACATCCCTGGCTCGGGGTCGCGTCCGGCCTTGCTTGCTCGGCGGTAGGAATCCTCTGCGTCCTCGAACTCACCGCGCAGCCGCTGGATCTCGGCCGAGCTGATAATAGGCGGATCCAAGCGCATCCCATGTTGGTGGTCCAACGAGCCACTCGCAGGCTCGCCGGGCGGATTCCAGGGCTTCCGTCCATGCGCCGTGCAACTGAAAGATCTCGCAGCGATGGACAAGACAGTTTCCTCGAAATGGAACGATGCCAGGCTGCGAATCGCACCATCGGGTAAGTGCTTCCGTCCACTCCCTCGCGCGACGATGATCGAACACCGCCTGGCACAGGGCGATCACCTGGCAATAGCCGATCCCTGCGACAATCGGCCCAACCTCGTCCGCCGTGATCGAGACCATGACCTCGTCGAGCAGACGCCATGCCCTCCCCGACTCGTCCCTGCAGAATCAGCGAATACCCGCGGCCGAGCCGCGCGAACATCGCCGCATCGGCATCCCCGAGACGCCCAGCGATCTCCCCCGCCGTGAGGAAACTCGAATACGCTCCGTCCGCATCACCCTCGAACAGGCGCGGCAATCCATTAAGGATTAGCAGCCACGCGTTCTCGACACATTCCCCGCGGCCGTCTTCCAACAGCCGGCCCCCGCGCGCGACCCAACCCATCGCTGGAGCCACCTCACCCCGAAAGAACAGACCAGAGCGCCTGCCAGAAAGCGCAATGTGCGGCGCGCTCAGCCTTCCCGCGCCGCAGGCAGTCGCGGTGCGCGGCCATCCAGGCCTCTTCACAATCGTCGTCTCGCCCGACCATGTACGCGGCGACCGCAAGGCGCTCGAGATCCTCGACGTCCAACCGCCCATCACGATGAGCCGCTGCCAGCTGGTCGAAAGCGTCAGCCCACATCCGACGCTCGAAAAGTTCCCGGGCTCGCTCAAGGCGGTCAGCGACAGCCATCGTTTTCGCGATCTGTCCAGACCCCGGCGCGTCACGCAGAGCGCGCGCTCGTCGGCCAGCCGCCGAACCGGACATCACGCGCTGAGTCTAAGCCGACGTCGGAATGGCGACGCTCCTGAACACCCATCGCGTCAGATCGAGGTTGGGCGATTGGGGTCTACACTGCCGAGCGTGAGCGCCCCCGGCCCGAACCTTCGCACCATCATCGATGTCAGCCTCAGCTGGCTCGCACTCCTCGTCGGTGTCTACGCCGCTGCTGTCGAGCCCGTCCGTACCCACGACGACGTCCAGATCGCCATCGGCGTGGAGGCGATCCTCCTCGCCGTGATCGGCCTGCTGTGGGGCGGCCATCGACGAAACCTCGGCATCGCCCTCATGGTCCTGGGGGTCGCGACGCCGGCGATGGCCTATGCACGGGCACCGCTTTACTGGTACGAAGTCGGGTTCAACACCGAGGCGTTTTGACCAGCCTCGGCATCGGCGCCGCCGTGGGTCGCCGCTGGCCATGCTCGGCGCCTTCGTTCTGGTCCGTCCCGACGCGCGTTCCCGCGGAAGGATCCGTGGTGGTTCCTGCCGCTGCGATGGGTGCTGCAGGGCGGCCTGATCGTCATCGTCGCCGCGTTTCGAGCCGGCGACTGGGACAACGGCATTCCGCTCGTCTACGCGGGCGGTGCCTTGGCGCTCATCGCGCTGTTGATCGGGCTGCCGTACCGGTTTGCGACGTCCGTGCGCGGCATGGGCCGATTCCTTCTCTACCTCGGCCTCGGCGCCGGCATCATTGTCCTGATCGCCGGTGCATTCGTTGGCGGCAACATGAGCACTGAGGAGGCCGCGGTCGGCCTGGTGCCGGCGGCCGTCGTCGCGTTCGTCGGGCTGGTGCTCGCCATCGCCGGATCGTCACGACCGTTCGGTGGCGACACCGCTCCCGCGACGGAGGCGGTCGCGTTCACCGACGGGCTCGACGGCTCCGTGGCCGATCTTCTGCAGTCGTCTCCGCCAGATCCGCGATGACGGCGGCGCCGGACCAGTCGACCGGCGCACGACCAGCGGCCACCAGAGCCTGATTGCAGGCGCTGAAGGGGCGGGTGCCGAGGAAGCCGCGTGGGCTGGCCGGGCTCGGGTGGCCCGCCTCGATCACAACGTGGCGCGGGGACGTGACAAATGCGGCCTTCTTGCGCGCGTGCGCACCCCAGAGGAGAAAGACCACCCGAGACGGCGCATCGTTGAGCGCCCGGATCGCCGCGTCCGTGACGTGCTCCCAACCCTTGCCGGCGTGCGACGCGGGCTCGCCCGCCCGCACCGTCAGCACCGCGTTGAGCAGCAACACACCCTGCGCCGCCCATCGGGTCAGGTCACCGTTTGGTGGCGGCGTCACGCCGAGGTCGTCCCGGATCTCCTTATACACATTGCGCAATGACGGCGGCACCGCGACGCCCGGTCGCACACTGAAGCTGAGACCGTGCGCTTGGCCGACCCGGTGGTACGGATCCTGGCCGAGGATCAACACCTGGGTGCGGGCGTATGGGCATAGCCGCAGCGCCGCGTACACGTCCTCGAGCGGTGGGAAGACGTCGTGTGTGGCGTACTCGGTCTCGACAAACCGGCTCAGCTTCGAAACCACGTCCGGGTCGAGGTACGGCGCCATTGGCTCCCGCCACGACGGCGGCAACAGTTCCAGGAGGTCGAGGCCCACGTCGGAACCTTATGCGACCGGTACGCTCGGCCGGTGAGTCCGACCCGCCGCCTGATCGCGCTGATGCTCGCGGTCGCGGCGATGGCCACCACAGCGTTCCTGCTTCCGCTGCAGGCGGTGCCGCCCGCGGTGCAGCGACTTGGCCTGCTCGCTCCGATCGCCGGCGTGGCGGTGGGCGCCGCGCTCCTCGTGGCACTCGTACCGCGTACCCCGATCTCGGTCGCCTGTGGACTCCTCTTCGGCGCGACCGTCGGCGCGGTGTGCGCCCTGGTGCTGGCGATGCTCGCGGCCGCCCTCACGTTTGGTCTGGGCCGGGCAATGGGGCGCGACTTCGTGGCCCGCCGCGCCGGCCGGCGCTGGCTTGGGCTCGAGCGCTGGATCACTCGCGAGGGCGTGCTCGCGGTCGCGGCGGTACGGGCGTTGCCACTCGGGCCGTACGGCCTGATGGGGTACGCCTACGGCACATCCTCGGTACGCGTGCGCGACTACGCGCTCGGCACGCTCATCGCCGGCACGCCGTCGGCGGTGACCTACGCGCTGCTCGGTGCCGCGATCGGTGCGGCCGGCAGCGCCAGCCCGTTGACGATGGTTCCGCTCGCCGGCGGCCTGGCGCTCGCGGCCGTGGTCGCGATTCGCACCCGCCGGCACACCGTGCTCGCCCACCAGCCGCTCGGCGAGGGCTAGTCGCCAGGGCCACAGGCGACCCCGTCCCGGTTGCGATCGAGCCCCAGCCGGTCTTCGCCGTGCACGACCAGAGGTCCGAAGCCGTGCGACTTCAACCAGGCGCAGCCGTCGGTTACGCCCGGCGGGAAACGAGTCGGGACGCATTGGTTGACGTCGCCGTAGCCGTGGTCGCACCCGTCGCCCACCTGAAAGGCCTCCGGCGCCGTCGGCGACGCGAGTGGCGCGGCCGGGCTCGCCAACGGTCCGAAGTTCTGGACAAACGGCGTGGTGACGGTACCGGGTGTGGTCAATATCCCAGAAGAGCCGGGTTGGCCGGCCGGCGGTGTAACCGCGACGCCGCTTTGTCCAGGGGCTGGCCGATCGGCGGTTGTGCTCGGCTCCGGCGTCGCCGATCCGGTTACGGTCGGCCGGGTCGGCGGCGACGCGTTCGCCCAGGTGAGCACGGCGAGCAGCCCAGTCAGTGTGACGATGATCAGCACGAGAACCGAGGGTCGCCAACGATCCCCTGTGGACGCTCTCATGTCAGGTGTACCCATTGGGCGACCGACGGGACGCCGTTGGCATCGAGCACGAAGAGCATGTACCAGCCGGGCGGTGCCATGTTCGGGTTGCTCGTGACGTTGAGGTCGATGGTGGTGCCGTCGACGCTCATCGGCAACTCGATGAAACGCTGGTTCGGGTCCGAGGAGTGGGTGACCGCGGCCGGGCGAATCAGCTCGGCCTTGACGATCGGCCGTGTCGACTGTGATGCTGCTGGGTCGCTCCGTACCTCCACTCTGGACTGATCGACGGACAGTGATCTGCGGGCGGGCGCCCTTGAACAGGTACGGCGGGGTGTAGATGGACATGTGGTTCCGAACGAGCCGTTGCCCGGGTTGTCCCCGATCGCCATCACGCGGCCGTCGGGCAAGCAGGAACGCGGAGGAGTGGTAGGTCCGCGGCATCGGGTCGGCCGCCATGCCCGCGGTCGAAGGTGTCGGTGGCCGGGTCGAACATCGAGGCCTCGTACACCGGGTCGGCGCGGTTGTGCAGGCCGCCGCCCGGTCTCAAGCACCTTGCCGTCCGGCAGCAGGACCGCCGAGACGTACATCTTGCCCTGGGCGCCGGTCTCGGCGACCTGCCGTTGCCGGTCGACGGTGCCCTGCGGCAACAGCGGCCCGGCGTATAGTAGGCCGGCTGGGCCGCCTTCAGGTCGATGATGTCGGTGAGCCGGTTCGCGTCCGGGTTGGAGCCGATGTTGCCGCCGCCCATGGTCAGCACCCGCTGGTCCTGGGCCGGCGGCAGCAGCACGCTCAGCCGACTGGTCCCGCTCGTCCTTGTTCTGCAGACCCGGAACGTCCGCGACCGTCGTCGGCGTGTAGTCGTAGATCGAGGCACCGGTGCCCGGCGTGCCGTTGCCGAAGACGTGGCTGCCCGTGTAGAAGAGCCGCCCGTCCTGCATCAGGATCATCGACGGATACAGGCCCCAGAACGACCAGGTCTGGTTGACCTGCCCGAGCGGCAGCCACTGCGACCCTGCGACGCCGAGTAGTTCTCGGCCGTGACGCGTGCCGGCTGGAGTCCTCGCGCAGCCCGCCGAAGGAGATGACGTCACCGTTGCCGAGCACGTCGCCGACGGGTACCAGTGGCCGTCGTTCAGGTCGTTGGTCCTGGCTGTACGTCTCGGTCGCCGGGTCGAAGATGTACGAGTCCTTGCAGCCCTCGTAGCCGTGACTGCCGTCGGCGGCGGGATAGGCCTTGTTGCCGCTCATGATGAGCACCCGGCCGTCGGCGAGCTGGACGTGCCCCGCGCAGAACATGTCCGCCGGCGTCGGGACCTGGTCTTGAACGAGCCCGTCTCCGGGTCGTACACAGCGCGTGGTGAAACGTGCCCGCGGCGAAGTTGTCCGGACTGTTGCCGGAGCCGGCCACCAGCAGCACCTTGCCGTTGTGGAGGACCACGGCGTGCATGCCGCGCACCGGTTCGCGTGAACGGCATCACCTCCCAGCGGCCCTTGGTGCAGGCGTCGCCGGCGCGTGCACGGGATGCCGGTGGCGCGGGCATCGGGTCGCGTCCATCCATGGTGTAGTCGTCGGTGATCGACGGTGCCGATGCCGTAGACGGAGACGCCCCAGGTGATCTGGTCGGTGTCCGGCGGGCACCGCGGGCGTACGGACCGCTTGCTGGGTCCACGTGACCGTCACCTCGAGGTGCCAGCCAGGTCGGTCCAGTACTGCCAGCCCGCCGTCACGTCGTGGCGGAACACCGTCATCGACGGTGTCCGGGGTGGTGGTCGTGTACCAGACCGACAGGTCGTACTGGTGCCCCGGCGTGACCTCCGGCGCGCAGGTCGGTCTCCATCATCAGGCCTTGCGGTCGCCGTCGGCGCGCCGGGTGACCGCGTGACGGACATGGCCTTGCTGCCGCTGTGCGCGGCTGACGGTCACCGCGAAGGTGAACTCGTTGTCGCCCCAGCCGGACTTCTCCCAGCAGGTCGGCATGCCGTCCGGAGACGGCCTCGAAGCACCGTTGACCACCAGATTCGCCGCGGCGAAGGCGTATGGCGTTGGCAGTCGCACTCCAATGACGGCGGCGGCCGCACACGCCACGCGGTGCGGACCCATCGCGGTGCGACCGAGGGCTGACCGGCAGCCGATGCCGGCGGCCCGTAATGAAGCGAACGGTTGCGTCGCTGGTTCACGCGACGTCCCAGGCGGGCACGTCCCTGGTCGCGGACATAGATCACCCGGTCCAGCACCGCGAACCGGGCCACCGCCATCACGAGCAGGGTGACCACTGTGGACGTCAGGTAGCCCATGCCGAGCTCACCCACAAGAATCGCAAGCAGGGGGATGCGGGCACCAGGTCCAGGTTGTTGATAATGCGAATCGGGCGAACCGCGTACTCCCAGCCGACGCCGGCGCCGATCAGCGAAGACGAGGGTGTCCGTCAGGATGAAGTTCCACAGGATCGCGCACTGGTTGGCCGCGATCGCGGCGGCCAGGTAGTGCACGCCGAATAGCCCCGTGAGCGCCTGCATCGCCAGGAGGTTCGGCAGGACGCCCGATGCCCGATGGCGGCAAACGCGAGAATTCTGCCCGAGGTGCTCGACAATCGCAGGATCGCAAGATGGCGCAGGTATCGCAGACCCTCCCGCAAGGTCGACTTGGAGTCGCCCGCGAATCGCTCGCCGAACGTGAACGGCACCTCGATCACACGCGACGGCTTGGCCCGCACGATGAGCTCAAGCATTATCTTGTAACCCAGCGGTTTCAGCTCGGAAACGTCCAATATGGAGGCAACGGACGGCGAAGAATCCGCTCATCGGGTCGGAGACGCCCCGCAGCCGGGCCGGAAAGGCGCACTTGGCGAGCCGCGTCGATGACTGGGACACGATCTGCCGGTATGTGTTGGCCAGACCGGCGCGGCTGCCCCCATCCGCGTACCGGCTCGCCACGACCAGGTCGGCCTGGGCCCTGTCGCCAGCGGCGATCAGGTCCGCCACCAGCTCCGGCGGGTGCTGCAGGTCGGCGTCCATCACGACGACCCACGTGCCGCGGGCCGTCGCAGACCCTCGACCACCGCCCCGCCAAGACCGCCTTCGGCGACCGGTCGGTGGTGGACTCGCAGCGGGACCGGACAATCGCCGGCCGCTTCGGCGATGACGTCGGGTGTGTCGTCCCGACTGTCATCAACGAATATCACCTCGCTGTGCGGCGGCATTACCGGAATCAGCCTGGCGAGGAGCTCGCCGATGTTGTCCCGCTCATTGAATGTGGGGACGACCACCGAGACGTGCGGTGGGTGATCAACCGGGCGGGGCTCATCACGGACCAACTCCTGCGCGACCGCGGTCACGATGCCTCCTTGTCGATGCGACGGATTTCGATTCGGTCGGATCCGGTGCCGAACGTGACGACCACAGTGGAGCGTTGCAGCAGGGTCGTCAGCATTGGCAACCCGGTCGGTTCGGCCCGGATGGCTGGGCTCGAAACGAGATAGTCGACATCGCGCCACCCGCGCGGCAGCGTCGCCGCCACGGCGGGGTCAAGGTCGAGCTTGTAGAACCAGATCACACGTTCCCGCTCGAAGCCGGCTTCGACCGCGTCGAGCCAGAGCACGTCATCGAGCACGACGCGGGCGTGGGGCTCAACCGAGCCGCGCTCGCGCAGCCAGTCGGCGGCCGAGGCGTACCGGGCTGTTGTCGTCAGCGGTGAGCGCGTGCCGGAGGCCGACCGACCATTGTGGAACGAGCGCGGCGACTACGAGCACGGCCGCGGCCCGCGAGCACGGCAGTTCGGCAGCCGAAACCGCCGTGCGGTCCTCGCGCGGGCCGAGCCGTACCACGCGGCGGACGGCGCCGCCGGCTACACCGGCGACAAGGACGGCGAAGAACGGCAGGAGCTGGATCACGTACATCGCCGGCAGGTAGCCCGACGGACGCAGCGCCATCAGCAGCAGCAGTCCCGACGCCAAGGCCGGAACGCGGAGGCGACGTGCGAACAGCCCGACGATCGTGGCCGCAACGCCCGCCAAGGGCAGCACCTGATCGTAGTAGAGCCAGGAATGCAGAAGCTCGTTCGACGGGGAGCCGGGCGCGAGAATCCAGCCTGACCCACCGCGATCGGCCAGCTGGAACTGCCAGGCGCCCACCAGCGAGACGTGACCGGGCCCGGGGAACAACTCGCCGCGTAGTAGCGCGTAGATCGGGTAGAACAGCCCCACCAGGACGAGCCCGGCGGCATAGCCAGCGCAGGAGTACGCGCGCGGCCCGCCCTTGGTGGTGCGCCACAAGGCCAACACCACGGCCGGCAGGGCGAGCAGGATGGTCTCCTTGGACAGGACGGCAATGGCGGTCGCACTACCGGCGGCGACGTGGTGCCACAGGTGCCGGCGAGGGGACATGGCGAGCACCAAGGCCAGCAGGATCCACGCGACCGCAAAGCTGTCGAGGTAGATCTGCCGGTTCAGCGTCACCGAGAGCGGAGAAAGTCCAAAAAGGACCATCGCCAGCGCCGACGCCCACCGGGTCAGGCCGATCCGCCGCGCCAGCACGTACAGCAGCCCAAGGGTGAGCCCGAACACCGGCAGCATCGCCAACCGTCCGGCCGCGACCGCCGGTGCGTGCGGCAACAGCAGCGGCGGCGACCACGACAGTCCCGCGAGCTGAATCCAGCCAAACGGTGGGTGGTCGTACCAGTAGGTGTAGTGCGCCAGCCCGAGGCTATGCCGCACCGCCCACGCCTGGGCCAGGTAGGTGCCCTCGTCGTCACTGAGCCCGGGATAGCCGGTGATGTTCCATCCGTTGAGGATGAGCACCAGCGCACCGACACACGCCACGGCAACGGGGGCGGCCCACCGGCGATACGGCTTGTTCAAGCGGGCACGGACACCGGCCTGGACCGCAGCGGCGTCCCGATACGGCTCGATGGATGGGGCCGGCGGCGCGGGAAGCGCGGGTGCCGCCGCTCGAGCGGGCGCCGCCGGATCGGCGATCGTCGTCACGCCGCTCCGCCCTCAACGGCCGGCTCGCGCGTCGCCAGATGTGCGCCGACGTGACGCGTGAGCTCCCAATCGCGGCGACCGCGCCGTTCCCGCCATACGGCGCGCGCGGCGGCCGCGGAGAGCACGAGTGCGTAAGGGATCGAACCGACAACCAGCTTGGCGTAGTCCCACCACCGGATCCGCAACCCGTACTGCTTTCCGAAGTCATGGAGGCCGACCATGTTGAACATGAACATGGCAGTCATCGGCACCACCGGCGCGAACGTGAGCAGGGCCACGCCGACCGGGACATCGGCAAATATTCCAATGAAGAGCCCAACCGGTACGAGCACCGCCGACAGCGCTTGAACGAACGGCCCGGTAAGGGTGTAGCGGGCGAACATCCGCTGGCCGAACCGCGGCAGGCCACGCCAGTCCCCCTTACGCCAGACCTGGAGGAACCCCTGGTTCCACCGGGTGCGCTGACGGAACAGGCTGCCGAGCGACGCTGGCGTCTCCTCCCGGGTCACCATGGCCGAGTCGTAGGCGACGACGACCTTCTTGCCCATCGCGGGAAAGCCGGACGCCCAGGTCGCAGTCCTCGGCGAGGCAGTCGCCGTCCCAGCCGCCGGCCTCGCCGGAGCAGATCGGTCCGCACGAAGACGGTGTTGCCGCCGAGCGGAATGAAACCCTTGCGCGCGTGCAGATGCAGCCGGCTACGGAACCAGAAGAAGTACTCCAGGCAGTTGCGCAGGCTGTACCAGTTGGAGTGGAAGTTGATCAGCTGCACGCCGCCCTGTACCACGTCCGCACGGGTCGTGCGGAAGGCGTGGTCGACATGCTCAAGCAGGAGCGGGTGGACCTGATCCTCGGCGTCGAAGACGCCCACGACGTCGCCCCGGCAGTGCGGCAGCGCCGTGTTCATCGCCTTCGGCTTGTTCTTGCGCTCGTTGGTATCGACGGCCACACGGATCCGTTCCGGCGCGGTGGCCGCCACGCGCCAGGCCACGGCCGATGTATCCGGGTCGTCATGGCCGACGATGATGATGATCTCGTAATCCGTATGCGACGACTCGAGCAGGCGGTGCACCGTATGTTCAAGCACCTGCTCCTCATGCCGTGCTGGCACCAGCAACGAGAACGAGAGCTCGTGCGTGCCATCCGGTGGCGCGAACCGGGTGGCGGCCAGCGTTTCCGGCGTCCGCCACGCGTGCATTGTCCACCACAGCGTGATCGCCGCGAATACGAACAGGAAGACGGAACTGGCGATCAGGGTCACCGAGGCCACCGCATCTACTCCGATCCTTCGATCCGAACGCTCTCCAACAAAGCGGTTCGCGCGTTCGAAATCAAGGCAGGATACGGAGAATTAACTTCCCTCGGCCGTTCTCGTCTCAGAGCATCAACGCGGATGTTACGAACGGAAGCTCAGCGCCCGACAACCCGCCGATGTCGGTCATTGCACGATTTCGCGTTCGGTGCCGAGCGGCCGACAACTCGACTGTCCATAGTAGACGCGGAGCGAGCACAGGCAACTCTTCAAGACTTGGGTGACGGGAACGCTCCCATCGCACAGGTCTTGAAGAGTTGCGTTGAGACAAACGCGAAGTGGCTAAACGACGACGCTGACCATCCGCCCGGCCACGACGATGACCTTCTTGGGCTGACGACCCTCCAGGGCGGCGGCGACCTCCGCCAGGGCGGCCTCGCGCACCTGCTCCTCGGTGGAGTCCGCGGGCACCTCCACCCGGCCCCGGACCTTTCCGTTGATCTGCACCGGGTAGGTCACCGACTCGGCCACCAGCATCGCCGGGTCCGCGACGGGGAAGTCCTTGTAGGCCAACGACTCGTCGTGACCTAGCCGCTTCCACAGCTCCTCGGCGATGTGCGGTGCGAACGGTGAAACCATCAGCACCAGTGGCTCGGCCAGCGCCCACGGGGTTCCCTCGGCCGTCACAGCGGTCGCCCGGTTCGTCAGCTCGATCAACTTGGCGATCGCGGTGTTGAACCGCAGACCGTCCATATCGGACCGCACGCCGTCGATGGTTCGATGCAGCAGCCGTTCGGTCTCGGGGTCCAACGTAGCGGTGATGACCCGGGCGGCGTTGGTCTCCTCGTCTACGATCAGCCGCCACACCCGCTGCAGGAACCGGTGTGAGCCGACGACCGCGCGGGTCTCCCACGGCCGGGACACGTCCAGCGGACCCATCGACATCTCGTACAACCGGAATGTGTCCGCACCGTAGGCGGCGCACATGTCGTCGGGCGTCACCACGTTCTTCAGCGACTTGCCCATCTTGCCGTACTCGCGGTTTACCTTCTTGTCCTTGTAGTAGTACGCACCGTCGCGCTCGACGACCTCCTCGGCGGGAACATGCACGCCCCGGCTGTCGGTATAGGCATAGGCCTGGATGTAGCCCTGGTTGTACAGGCGCCGGTACGGTTCGAACGACGACACGTGCCCCAAGTCGTACAGCACCTTGTGCCAGAATCGCGCGTACAGCAGGTGCAGCACGGCATGCTCGACCCCGCCGACGTACAGGTCCACGCCGCCGGAGTCGCCGTCGTACTGCGGGCCCATCCAGTACCGCTCGTTCTCCGGGTCGACCAGAGCGTCGTTGTTGGCGGGGTCCAGGTAGCGCAGCTCGTACCAGCACGAGCCGGCCCACTGCGGCATCGTGTTGGTCTCGCGCGTGTACGGCTTCGGCCCATCACCCAGGTCCAGGGTCACCTCGACCCAGTCGCGGGCCCGCGACAGCGGTGTCTCCGGCTCCGTGTCGGCGTCGTCCGGATCGAACGTCTTGGGCGAGAAATCGTCCACGTCCGGCAGTTCCAGCGGCAGCATCGAGTCCGGCAGTGCGATCGGCAGTCCGGTCTCGCCGGCTTCGCCGGGCTCTGGCGCAGCGTACACGATCGGGAACGGTTCACCCCAGTACCGCTGCCGGCTGAACAGCCAGTCCCGCAGCCGGTACGTGACCGCGCCCTCGCCGTACCCCTCGCGCTCCAACCAGTCGATGATGGCCGCCTTCGCCTCGGCCACGTGCAGACCGTCCAAGAAGGACGAATTGATGGCCGGGCCATCACCCAGGTATGCCTTGCCGTCGAAGCCTTCGTACGGCTGCACCGTGCGCACGATCGGCAGGTCGAAGACTTCGGCGAACTCCCAGTCCCGCTCGTCCTGTCCGGGCACGGCCATAATGGCGCCGGTGCCGTATCCGGCCAGCACGTAGTCGGCGATGAAGATCGGAATCTGCCGCCCCGTGGCCGGGTTGGCGGCGTAGGAGCCGATGAAGACGCCGGTCTTCTCCCGGTGTTCGGCCGTCCGCTCCGCCTCGGTTTCGCGGGCGGCGAACGCGCGGTATGCCTTGACCGCGTCCGCCGGCGTCGTGTGGCCCCCGGCCCAGTTCTCTTTCGTGCCCTCCGGCCACGACTGCGCGACCAGGTCGTCGACCAGCGGATGCTCCGGCGCGATCACCATATAGGTGGCGCCGAACATCGTGTCCGGCCGCGTGGTGAAGACCCGGATCGCGCCGCCCTCTACTGGGAAGTCGATGTGGGCACCCGTGGATCGGCCGATCCAGTGCCGCTGCATCATTTTGACGGGCTCGGGCCAGTCCAGCGCCTCCAGGTCGTCCACCAGCCGGTCACCGTACGCGGTAATGCGCATCATCCACTGCTTCAGACTGCGCTTGAACACCGGGAAGTTGCCGCGGTCGCTACGACCGTCCGCGGTCACCTCCTCGTTGGCCAGCACCGTGCCCAGGCCCGGACACCAGTTGACCGGCGCCTCGCTCACGTACGCCAGCCGGTGGTCGTCGACGATCTTCCGACGCTCCACATCGGACAGCTTCGCCCACGGCCGACTGTCCGGAGTGGACCTCTTCTTGTTCTCGAACTCCTTGACCAGCTCCGCGATCGGACGGGCCTTGCGCTGGTCCCGGTCGTACCACGAATTGAAGATCTGCAGGAAAATCCACTGTGTCCACCGGTAGAACGCGACGTCTGTGGTCGCCACCGAGCGGCGTTGGTCGTACCCTAGGCCCAGCCGGCGCAGCTGCGCCCGGTACCGGTTGACATTGTCCTCTGTGGTCAGTCGCGGATGCGTGCCGGTTTGTACGGCGTACTGCTCAGCAGGCAGCCCGAACGCATCGAAGCCCATCGTGTGCAGGACATTGCGTCCCGCCATCCGCTGATACCGGCCGTAGCAATCGGTGCCGATGTAGCCCAGCGGGTGTCCGACGTGCAGCCCAGCGCCCGACGGGTACGGGAACATATCCAGCACGAACAGCTTCTCCGCGCCGGCCCGGGGATGCTTCGGGTCGGCCAGCTCCCCGACCGGGTTGGGCGTGTGGAAGATGCCGTGCTCGTCCCAGTAGTCCTGCCACTTGTGCTCGATCTCATTGGCGATCGCGGCGGTATAGCGGTACGGCGGAATGTCCGACGGTACGGCCTCAACCACCGTCGCTGCCTTCGCGACCGCCCTAGCCGGGGCCTTCGCCGTCGCCGTCCGGCCCGGGGCTGCCTTCGCGGGCGCCGCCTTTGCCGTCTTGGGGGCCGGCTTGCCCGTGCCGGCCTTGCTCGCCTTGCTCCCGTTTGCCTTGCTCATCGAAGCCACCTCATGTCTTCCAGTCCGGGGTCTGGGCACAAAAAAGCCCCTCACGCAGGAGGGGTCGCCGTGCTGTCGCCGATTCGTCGCGTCAGCACGGCTCACTAAGGAGCAAGGTCGCCCCGGTCATGCCCGAAAGTGTAACGCCCCGCGTGTCTGCCCTGCCTCCCTGTTCTCCCCCACCGCGCCGACCTTGGGGGTTCACCCCGCCGACCCTGGGGGTTCACCCCGCCGACCTTGGAAGAAAGCGCGTGCTCAGAGATCAAGTAACGCGCATTTCTCCAAGATCGACGCAGGGTTAGCGGTAGGTGGCGGCGGTGATCACGCTCTCGACGGCACTGGTCACTTGGCGCACCGTCGAGCCGTTGGTGCCGGTCATGCGTTCCAACCCCAGGAGGAGGTCGGAGGTGGGAATCGATAAGAGTAACGACGACTCCAGTCGGAGTACCCGGACGAGCCCGCACAGCGCCGCCGTCGCGGCGTCGGGGAGATCAGGGGAATGCAGCGCGTACCGCAGTCGTGAGCGCAACCGCACCATCCCGTCCTGATCAGTCGGGATGCACCGGTTAGCCGGCAGCAAGCCGAACCGGCGAGTGGTCGTGCGCCGGATGACGCCGCAATCTCGAGGGCGGTCGCGGCGCGCTCGTAGGCACCGTGGGAGATCCAGCTGACCCAGGCCCGGGGGCCGGTTGGCGCCGTGTTCGCGGCAATCGCCTCGAGCGCCGCATCGCACTCGTCGTCACCCGCCGTGGCCGAGTCGACGACGTCGAGTCGACCTCCGACGACGGCGACCCGGCCCTGCAGCAGGAGGTCGATGAGGGTGGCGCCGGCCAGCCCGGCGCCGATGCTCGGCTCGGGCCGATCAGGCGGCCGCCGTCCCCATGGGCGAGAAGGAAGACGTCGTCGCGCATCGACCCCACCCCCATGAGCACGCACGGTAGCGGGCAGAGCCGACGAAAGCCACGTCATCAGGGGCGGCGCGGGCATCCGTCATTGACTAAGGTGGCAACTTCGATCTCGCCATTGGTTGTTACTGATCTGCTACCGGCCAACGATGATCAGCGTAAATGAGACAATTGTCCGTCGGTGAGATCGGGTCGCTTCGCAAAGACCACTACGGAACACGAGCGAAACACGGTTAGCCTGTGACCAGGCAAACGCGTGACGTTCCCACCCCGGCGCACGACGCCGGTGGGGAGAGACATAGAGGCAGGAGGAGCCGGTGACCACACCGCAGCGGACCTGGGACGAGCGCGGCGTCCCCATGGGACACGAGGAGTTTGCCGCCAACGCCCGGGCCATCGTGGCCAATATCGAACAGGTCATCGAGGGCAAGACTGCGATCGTCCGGCTCGCGCTGGCGGTGCTGCTGGCCGAGGGCATCTGCTGATCGAGGACGTCCCCGGCGTCGGCAAGACCATGCTCGCCAAGGCGCTGGCACGGTCCATCGACTGCTCGGTGCGGCGGATCCAGTTCACGCCTGACCTGCTGCCCAGCGACGTCACCGGCGTCAGCGTCTACAACCAGGAGACGCGGGAGTTCGAGTTCAAGCCGGGCGCGGTCTTCGCCAACCTGGTGGTCGGCGACGAGATCAACCGGGCCTCGCCGAAGACGCAGTCCGCGCTGCTCGAGTGCATGGAGGAGCGCCAGGTCACCATCGACGGCATCACCTACCAGCTCCAGGTGCCGTTCATGGTGATCGCGACGCAGAACCCGGTCGAGATGGAGGGCACCTATCCGCTGCCCGAGGCCCAGCGCGACCGGTTCACCGCCCGGATCGCGATCGGCTACCCGGACGCGCCGGCCGAGCTGGCGATGCTGGACGTCGCACGGCGCGCACGACCCCCTGGACGACCTGCAGCCGGTCACGGACGCGGCCACCGTACGGCGGATGATCGTCGCGGTGCGCGAGGTGCACGTCGCCGACGCGGTCAAGCAGTACGCGGTCAACCTGGTCACCGCCACCCGCGAGTCGGCCGACCTGCGCCTGGGCGCCTCGCCCCGCGCCACACTGCAGCTGCTGCGCACCGCCCGTGCGGTCGCCGCGCTCGACGGCCGCGACTACGTCCTCCCCGACGACCTGCAGAGCGCTGGCCGTGCCGGTGCTCGCGCACCGGCTCATCCCGACCGCCGAGGCGCAGCTGGGCCGCCGTACGACCGACGCGATCGTGGCCGACCTGGTCCACCGGCTGCCGCTGCCCGACCGACCGGCAGCGGTCGCCGTACGACACGAGACTGCGCTGACCCCGCCGCCCGGCCTTACTTAGGAGGCGATGACCATGCGCCAGGCGCTGCGAGGGCTGACCACCCGCGGTCGCTCCTTCCTCGCGGCGGCGGCGGCGGCCGGGCTCTCGGCCGCTGGTTCTCGGCGAGCGCGACCTGCTGCGGGTCGCGATCCTGCTGGCCGCCCTGCCGCTGCTCGCGGCGGCCTACGTCGGCCAGACCCGCTACCGGCTCTCCTGCACCCGTACGGTCGAGCCGTCCCGGGTGCCGGTCGGTTCGCCAGCCCGAGTGCTGCTGCGCCTGGCGAACCTGTCCCGGCTGCCCACCGGCACCCTGCTGCTCGAGGACCGGCTCCCGTACGCCCTGGGCAGCCGGCCCCGGCTCGTACTGGAGCGGCTCGGCGGGCAGCGGGCCAGCACCGTGGCGTACACGGTCCGCGCCGAGGTGCGCGGTCGCTACGAGATCGGCCCGCTGGTGGTCCGGCTGACCGACCCGTTCGGCCTGTGTGAGTTGAGCCGGTCCTTCACCGCGGTCGGCCCACATGACCGTGGTATCCCCAGGTGGTCGGCGCTGCCCAGCGTGCGGCTCGCCGGCGAGTACGCCGGCAGCGGCGACAGCCGGGCCCGATCGGTCGCCGTGCACGGCGAGGACGACATCGCCACCCGCGAGTACCGCAACGGCGACGACCTGCGCCGGGTGCACTGGCGCTCGACCGCCCGCACCGGCGAGCTGATGGTGCGCCGCGAGGAGCAGCCCTGGGAGAGCAAGGCGACGATCGTGCTGGACACCCGGCGCCAGGGGCATCGCGGCGAGGGTCCGACCTCCAGTTTCGAGTGGGCCGTCTCCGCGGCCGCCAGCGTCGCCGTACACCTGCGTCGTAACGGCTACAAGATCCGCATGGTGACGGGCAGTGGGGCCGACATCGACTCGACCGAGCGGGAGGGCGACGGCCTCGTGCTCGACACCCTCGCCGAGGTGGAGCTGTCCCCCAACGCGACAATCCCGACCCTGGTCGAGCAGGTCCGCCGCCGCGCCGACGGCGGCCTGGTGATCGCGATCCTCGGTGGACTGAGCCCGGGCGAGGCGGAGAGCCTGGGCGCGCTGCGCACCTCGGGCACGACGTGTGTCGCGTTGCTCATTGACCCGGCGACCTGGCTGAACCTGGCCGAGCTGGCGCGCGCGCAGACCAACGCCAACCATGAGGCCGCGGCTCTGACCCTGCTGCGAAACGGCTGGCGGGTGGTCAATGTGGAGCATGGAGACAAGCTCAACGCGCTCTGGCCGACCGCGGCCACGCGCGGGTCGCAAGGCTTCACCCAGCGAGCGGCTCTCGCCGAGACCGTCGCGCCGAGGAGCAGCTGATGAGTCGCCGCCACTCACTCGCCGTGATCGCCGGACTGGCGACGTTGCTGGCATCGATGCCGCTGGCATCGGTCTTCGACAGCTACACCTGGCTCATGTACGCGACCCTGGCGATCGCGTTCGTGGTCGGCACCGCCATGCTCGTGCGGACCCTGCGCGGTCCCGCCTGGGTACAGGTCCTCGCGATGATGGGCGCCCTGCTGTTGTTCTTGACGTGGGCGTTTCCCAGTGGCCAGGAGTTCCTCCGCCTGGTTCCGACGCTTGACACATTCCGACACTTCGATGCGCTGCTCAGCACGGCCGGTCAGCAGATCCGCACGTCCGCGGTCCCGGTCCCGGACCTTGAGGGGCTCCTGCTCCTGACCACGGCCGGCATCGGTCTCGTCGCGGTGCTCGTCGACCTCGCCGCCGTCGGCATCCGCCGGCCCGCGCTGGCCGGCCTGCCGATGCTCGCCATCTACTCGGTGCCCGTCGCCGTACTCCCCGATGGTGTGTCGATTTTCGCCTTCGCGTTCGCCGGCGCCGGCTACATGTGGCTCCTGGTCAGCGACAGCGTGGACCGGGTCCGCCGGTTTGGCCGCCGGTTCACTGGCGAGGGTCGAGACGTCGACGTCTGGGAGCCGTCGCCGCTCTCGGCGGCCGGGCGTCGGCTGGGCGTGCTCGGCATCGTCGTCGCGGTTCTGATTCCGCTCGTCGTACCAGGGATGACATCGGGCTTCCTCGACCGATTCGGGACCGGGCCGGGCGGCGACGAACCGGGCGCAGGGCCGCCCGGAGGTGTCGCCACGGTGGACATGAGGGCGCTGCTGCGAGACAACCTCTCCCGCGCCGACGAGTTCGTCATGGCGAAGGTTCACACGAGCGACCCGAATCCGTACTACCTGCGTATCGGGGTGGCCGAACAGCTCACCGAGGACGGCTTCACGGCGGTGCTGCCAACAAACGGCGGTGCCCCGGTGGCCCGGCCGTTGCCCGGCTATTCGCCGCCCTCCGAGCCCGGAGTGAGCCTCGGCCGGTATCACGCGAATGTCGAGGTCGTCAATCTCGACCTCCGACTCGCGCCCGTCTACCCGCAGGTGACGGCGATGAGCGGCCTTGACGGGAACTGGTTCCTCGACAGCGGGACGGATCAGGTCTACTCCCGCCGACCCAGCGTCAATGGCGCCAAGTTCGATTTCGACTATGCCCGACTGACGTTCACCCAGGGGGCCTTGCGGTCGGCCGGCCCGATCCCGGCCACCGACAGCGGAGCCCGGTCGCAGATGACGGTTCCGGTGTACGCGTCGGTCACCGATCTGGTGGCGGAGCTGACCAAGGACAAGTCGACCGAGTACGACCGGGTGCGCGCGTTGTACGAATACTTCACCCCCGAGAACGGGTTCTCGTATTCGCTGAACACCATCGATGGCGACAGCGGCAGTGCGATCGTGGACTTCCTGGAGAACAAGCGAGGGTTCTGCGTCCAGTACGCGGCGGCGTTGGCCTGGCTGGTGCGCGTGGCCGGCTACCCGGCCCGGGTCGCGTTCGGCTTCACCCGACCCAATGCCCACAACGGCGTGTACGAGCTGACGAACCTGAACCTGCACGCGTGGACTGAGGTGCTGTTCCCAGGCTTCGGCTGGATACCCTTCGACGCCACTCCGGCGGCCTCGGTGGCCGGGTCGATCCGTACCGCTTGGGCGCCGGACGCCAACTTGCCCGACACGCCGGATGCATCCTCGTCGGCGAGCCCGGGCGCGTCGGCTAACCCCGGCGCGAGTCAGAACCCGGACGAGCGCAATCAATTCGACCCGGGTGAGTCCCTCACGCCGACCGAGGGCGGCTCGAGCACGAACCCGTGGTTGATCGTGGGGGTGGTGGCCGCCGCGCTCCTGCTCGTGCTTCTGTTCAGCCCGAGCGCCCGGCGCCGCGCGCTGCGGCGCAACCGAAGAGCCCGCACGGGAAAGGTGATCGCGCTCAGTCCGGCGCCGCCGGGAATCGAGGATCTCGTCACCGATCCCGCCGCGATCGGTGTGGCCCAGCGCGATGCGCACGCTGCCTGGTCCGAGCTCATCGACACGATGCTCGACTACGGCGTACCGCTCGACGAGGCAGAGACGCCGCGCGCCACGTCCGGCCGGCTGCAGTCGACGTCCGAGCTGGCTCCGGCCGGGCGCTCCCAAACCGCCGTGCTCGCCCGCGCCGAGGAGCTTGCCCGGTACGCGCGCAGGCCAGTGCGCGCCGACAACCTTGACGAGGCGGTACGGATCACTCGAGCTGCCTTCGCCGAACGCGCCACCCGGACGCAGCGCGTGAACGCGTGGCTGTTCCCGCGGTCGGTGCTCCTGCGTTGGCAGCTGAACTGGTATGGCTTCTACGGCCGAAGCGTGCGGCGCGCGGGCCGGATTCGCGACGCCATTCTCAGCATCGACCCTCGGCGCCTGCGTAGCCGAAAGCGCTGACCCAGGTACTACCGCTTAGCCCGCTCCGCACGACGCACTACCCGGAGCGCATGATCGGCGGGCGCATCGACGTCGCGTTCGGGCAGCACGGTGCGCGATCATCGTGCCCGCCGATCATCGACAGAGATCACTGGGCATGGCGGAGCCGCCGAGCCGCGCACGCGGTCGCACCAGGTGATCAAAGGAGAAGCCGAGCCGCCGCCGGTCGCCATCGGTAAAGCGGAGCGGGGCTCGCCACAACATTGAGGGCTCGGTCGCGTGATCGGTTCACGCGTCCGAGCCCTCAACGAAGGCCGTCTTGTCAGTTGTTCTGCTCGCCCTCGGGACGGTGCTTCCAGCGGTCCTCGAGGCGGGAGAAGAATCCGCTGCGACGTTGACCGCCGCTGCCGGCGCGCCGGGTGGCCTTGCCGTCGACCGCCTTCAGCTCCGGCTGGCGGCCCCGGCGGAACGCTTGAATGCCCAATGCGGCGGCGCCCAGCATGACCACAAACCCGGCCACACCCAGTAGCGGCTCCTTGCTGGCGACGCCGTATATCAGCACCGCGAGACCGAGGAGGACGGCGATCACGGCCAATACAATCCGCCGCCGCGCGTGGAAGCGCGGATCGGTGGAGCGAACCGCCGAGGCGAACTTAGTGTCCTCGGCCAACGACCGCTCGATCTGCTCGAACAGCCGCTGCTCGTGTTCGGACAGCGGCACGGCGACCCTCCCCGGCCCTCGCTGCCGGCCTGACGAGCCGGCGAACCGTGAACAGCCACTCGGCTGCACACTGCAAGTCTACGAGCGGCACAGCGGGTCGGAAAGCGGATCGAAGTCACGTTCTGACCCGTCCTTATGGACTAGCTGGCCCGGGCCATCGTGCCTGTTCGAATTGTCCGTTGGCGCCGCATTAGCCGAACTAGCATCCCGGCTGGTCGGACGGAGCAGGCTCGCCGGCCGGACCATCGTGGCACCGAAGCGTGCCGCGGCGGCGTCCGCCGCCAGCTCCGCGTCGCGCCAACCCTGCGACCGGTCGCCCAGGGAGAGCTGTCTCGCGGCGCCGTCGCTCGCGTCGAGGCCCTCCACTCGTACCCCGAGAAGCCGGATCCGGTCGCCGGGCCGCAGCGCCTCGAAGAGAGCCCACGAGGCGTCGAAAATCTCCCGCGCCACGTCGGTCGGCACGGCCAGCGTCCGGGAGCGGTTGAGCGTACGGAAGTCGGACAGGCGCACCTTGATGGCCACGGTACGGCCGGCCTGTCCCGCCTGGCGCAGCCGCACGCCGACCCGTGTGGCCAGACCGAGCAGGGTACGCCGGACCAGGTCCTCATCGAACACATCGACATCGAACGTTGTCTCGGCGCTGACCGACTTCTCCACCCGCGCCCCGGTGACCGGACGCGGGTCGCGGGCCCAGGACAGCTCGTGCAGGTGACGGGCCGCCGCATCTCCCAGTGCCTGCCGCAGCATGCCGAGGGGAGCCTCGGCGACATCGCCAACCAGGCGAAGACCCAGCCGGCGGAGGACTTCCGCGGTACGGTCGCCCACGCCCCATAACGCCTCGACCGGTAGCGGATGCAGAAACCCGAGCGTGCCCGCGACGGGTACGACCAGCAGCCCGTCCGGCTTCGACCGCGTCGAGGCGAGCTTCGCGAGGAACTTCGTCGAGGCCACCCCGACCGAACAGGTGAGGAGAAGCTCGGTGGCGACCCGGGCTCGGATGTGGCGCGCGATGGCCGACGGTGAGCCGAGCAGCCGTTGCGCGCCGGCGACGTCGAGGAACGCCTCGTCAACGGAGAGCGGCTCGACGAGTGGAGTCACCTCATCGAAGATCTGCATGACTTCCCGGGACGCGTTGGCGTAGGCCGCCATATCGGGCGGAAGGAAGACCGCATGTGGACACAGCCGACGCGCCTGCCCCCCGGCATCGCGCTGCGCACGCCGTACGCCCGCGCCTCATAACTCGCCGAGCTGACCACGCCGCGTGGGCCGGTACCGCCGACCACAACCGGTTGACCCTTCAGCTCCGGCCGACGCCGGATCTCCACAGACGCGAAGAAGGCGTCCATGTCGACGTGCAGAATCGTGCAGCCCGCATCGTCGGGATATTCCACGACCGCAGGTTAACCGCCGCGTCCGACAGTTGCTTGGCGCCAGGCCGCGGCGAGGAAGGGCCCTTTATGGTCAGCCGACCTATGGATGTGCACCTTCCTTGCGGGTCACCTCCGGCCGATGAGGAGGGGGACATACATCTCCGCCTCGGTGGCCGAGCCGTGGAAGGCGACGAGATCAGCCACCGTGCGCGGTTCGGATTGGGTCGCCAGCACGGCGTAGTCGCCGGTACAGATCACGACGACGTCGCCGATGCGCTGCAGGTGATCCTCCGGCACCGGGCCGAACCAACCTTGGGCCACGGCCTCCTCGCGGGGCAGCACGATCGCCGCGGTGTCCAGCACCTCCCGCCAGGCCGCGATGACCTCGTCGCGGGCACCTTCGGCGGTGTGGAGGTATCGCACCCGGGCCTCGCCGGCCACCACGTCGACGCCGGCCCGCAGGCGCGGGTCGGCGTCGAGGTCGAACCGGTGCTCGGTCGGGACGTTGACCTGTCCGTGGTCGGCGGTGATCACGAGCGCCGCGTTCCGGGGAAGCCGCTCCAGCAGGATGGTCGCGAGATGGTCCACATCGGCTACTGCACGCCGCCAGGGTTTAGAACCGACGCCATACAGGTGACCGCACGTGTCCACGTTGGGGTCGTAGCCATAGATGAGGGTGCGTCCCGTCGATCGGTGCGCGATCGACAGAATGTGCTCGGCCAGGAGCTCGATGTCGGAAGCGCCGACGTAGCGCCCGCCCCGGAACGCCGCCCGAGTCAGCCCGGTGCCGTCGAACTCGGGTTTTCCGACCACGTACGGCGTGACGCCCGCGGCAGCGGCCCGGTCGAACTGCGTCGCCAGCGGCTGCCAGCGCAGCGGGTCCGGCTCGTCGTGCCAACGGATGTGGTTGAGCACCCGGTCGGTTCCGGGCACGCGCAGGAAGAAGCCGACCACCCCATGCGATCCGGGCGGGGCACCCGTACCGAGACTCGTCAACGAGGTCGGGGTGGTGGTCGGAAATCCCGCGGTGAGCACCGGAGCGCCCTCGGCCAGCGCGGCCAGGGTCGGCGCCGACCGTCGCGCAAGCGGCAGCAGGTGATGGCCGAAACCGTCCAGCAACAGCACCACCACGACATCGATGTCGTACAGGACGTACTCCAGGCCAAGGGTGTCGCGGGCATCCGGCACGGCGAGGCAGGACAGCACGCTCGGCAGTACATCGGCGAGGCTGGCCTCGCCGTAGCGGGGCCGGACGAATGCCGACCCGTGGGCGTTCACCCGCGCCGAGCCAGCAGATGGAGCTGGTTGGCGATATCCCGGAACGGGCTACGGCTTGAGGCCGCCAGTTCGAAAGCGGTGAGCTGGTCATGGTCCCGCTCGGCGACACCGGTTGGCACCAGGTCAGCCACCACCCGTACCCCATGGACCTCATCGACGCTCAGACCGGCCTTGGTCAGCAGCGCGGTCGCGGACTCGACGTCGAACCGGCGTCGAACCGTATCTCGGTCGCCCGCCCGACCGTCCGGGTCGGCCAGCAGCGCGGTCGCGAGTTCGAGCTGCCCGCCGGCCGCCCGGGCCAGTGCCGCGGCCACCCGATTGGCGACAAGGACGCTGGCCGCGCCGCCGGAACGCAGGCAGCCGGCGAGCGCAGTGACCACATCGGACGGTGAGTCGACGACTTCGAGCACACTGTGGCACAGCACCAGGTCGGCGCTGCCGGAGGCGACGAGGTCGGACAACGCATCGGCATCGCCCTGCACCGCCCGTACCCTGTCCGCCACGCCGGCCTCGGCCGCGCGCCGGGTCAATGCGGCCAGCGCGTCGGGACTCGCGTCGACGACGGTGACAACGTGGCCGGCCAGGGCCAGCGGCACGGCGAAGCCGCCGGTGCCCCCACCAACATCGACCACGCTCAGCGTTGGCCGGGTCGCGGCGGCCCGTTCCATCTCGCGCCGCAGCACCTGCCAGACCACGGCGGTACGGGCGTTCGTACGGTCCACGAACAGCAGCCTAACGAACGCTTATTAGTACGCGCCTCGGCTGCCGACGACCGCGCCGACGGTCTTCCACAGGATGGTCAGATCAGCGGCAAGGGACCAGTTCTCGACGTAGTACAGGTCGAGCCGGATGCTCTCCTCCCAGGACAGGTCGGACCGGCCGCTGACCTGCCATAGGCCGGTCATACCCGGTTTTACGAGCAGGCGACGGGCCACGTCCTGGTCATACCAGGCCACCTCGGTCGGCAGCGGCGGCCGCGGGCCGACCAGGCTCATCTCCCCGAGCACCACGTTGATCAACTGGGGCAGCTCGTCCAGCGACCACCGGCGCAGCACATTGCCGACACGGGTCACGCGTGGGTCGCTGCGCATCTTGAAGAGCAGACCGTCGCTCTCGTTGTGGGCCGCCAGCTCGGCCACCATCGCCTCGGCGTCGACGACCATGGAGCGGAACTTGAGGACGTCGAACTCCGTCCCGCCCAGACCCACCCGCTTCTGCCGGAAGATGACGGGCCCGCGACTGTCGATCTTGATGGCGACCGCGAGCATCGCCAAGACCGGCGACAGGAGCAGGAGCCCAAGGCCGGCGGCGGTACGGTCGAAGAGCCCTTTCACCCACTTGCGGGCGCCGCGGAACTCGGGCGACTCCACATGGATGAGCGGCAGCCCGGCGACCGGCGGCGTGTGGATGCGCGGGCCGGCCACGTCGGTGAGGCTCGGCGCGAGCACCAGGTCGATGCCTCGTGCCTTCCATCTGCCAGCCGAGCCGGCGCAGCCGCCGCCCGGTGAGTTCGGTCGAGCCCGTAACCGCGACCGTATCGGCGGAGACCGCAGCGGCCGCCTCGAGAATGTTCGCGGAACGAACCGACCACCGGTACGCCGTCGAGGTGCTGCGGTTCGGGCGCGATCAGAGAGTCCGGAATGCAGGCCCCGACCACTCGATAGCCGGCGTACCACTCGCGCCGTAACTGGTGTGACAGTTCGAGAACATGCGAGGCGTCGCCGACAACAAGCACCCGCCGGGACCATCCGCGTTCGCGATGGCGGGCCCGATGCAGGGAGCGGCGCATCACCCAGCGCCCGATCGGCAGAAACCCGGTGCCGATCACGAACGCGAAACCGAGGAAGCCCCGGAGCGATCTGAACGTCGGCCAGGTAGGCCGCGATGGCCACGCCACCGGCGAGCTTCAGGCTCCCGCCGACGACCCGCCGGTACTCTTCCGCGCCGTAGCCAAGGGCGCGTTCGTCGTAGCACCGGTTCCATAGCAGGACGAGCACCCACAGGGCCACAAGCCCGAATCCGACCAGAATGTAGGGCACATCGGTGCCGGGCCGGCTTCCCTGGAACCGGGCCAGGTACCCGAGGAGCATAGCCACGGTGATGATGACGACATCGGCGATGATGACACGTCTGACGTAAGACCGTTTAGCGGCCAGGGCATTGGCGGCGGCGTTCGCGTTGGCCGCGAAGGCTTCCCGCCGGAAACTCTCGGTGAGCCCCCGGGCCTGGGTCGCCGTCATTCGACTGCGCGGCCGGCTCAGCCCGGCGGCCCAGGCGGAATCGTCGCGGCGCGGATCAGTGGTAGCTGGATGCAAGCGTTCCGACAAGGGAGTGCCCTTCCCCCTATACGTGCGTGGTTGCTCTGGTAGAGCGCCGCACCGGGCGCCCGACGTTACACATTGGAGCGAGCTCGCTCACTCAATGGAAATTCGTGAATGGTTGCCCAGGGCCCGCCACACCGTTCCCGTTGGACCGGATGAAAACTAGCATGGCGGCGCCTTCGGCGCAGCGAATACGATTCTGTCAAATCCCGGCTGATTTGAATTGGCTGCCACCGACTAGCCTCTCCAAGGTGGATCAAGGGTCAACACCGTCGCCGCCCGAGGGCAAACGGCCGGCGGTTTCGCCGGTCGTCGCGCGCCGGCGCCTACCAGGCCGATTGGCCGCGACGGCCGTGTTCGTGGCCGCGGGGGCCGTCCTGGTGCTCGAGGTGGTCGGACTCCGACTGGTCGGACCGTACCTAGGCGTCACGCTGCAAACGAGCAGTGCCGTCATTGGCATCTCGTTGGCCGCTATCGCTTTGGCGCTTGGACTGGCGGCTGGCTCGCCGACCGGGTAGACCCACGCCGGCTGCTGCCACCGGCGTTCGTGTTCGCCGCCATCGCGACCGCGGTCACGCTGCCGATCGTGCGCTGGGCCGGCGAGTTGTTGCGCGGCAGCGGTCTGCGGCGTCATCCTCATCCTCGCCGCGCTGGCTGTCTTCGTACCCGCCGCACTCCTTTCGGCCATCACTCCGATCGTGGTCAAGCTTCAACTCGCGGACATCGGTCACACCGGTCGAGTCGTCGGCCAGCTCTCCAGCATCGGCACGCTCGGCGGCATCACCGCCACTCTTGTCACAGGTTTCATTCTGGTGGCGGCACTGCCGACGTCGACCATCCTCCTCGGACTCGCCGGGCTCCTCGTGCTCGCCGGTGGCTGGCTGTATGTCTACCTGCGCAACGCGGACCGCCACAGCAACATTGGCCCCACGTTGCCGCTTCTCGCCGGCGCGGGTCTGACGTTTTCTGCACCGAACCCGTGCGACATCGAGACCGCGTACCACTGCGCGGCCATCGTGGCCGACCCGGCACGGCCGAACGGTCGGCTGCTGATCCTCAACTCCGCGCGTCATTCGTATGTGGACCTGTCGGACCCACGGTATCTGGATTTCGCGTACACCCAGTGGCTTGGCGCCTCTGTGGACACGTTCCAGTCTGTTGGTACACCGGTACGGGCGCTGCACATCGGCGGGGGCGGATTCACGATGCCGCGCTACGTCGAGGCGACCCGTCCAGGGTCGTTCAATCGGGTGCTGGAAGTCGACGGTGAGTTAGTGCAACTCGACGAGTTCCGGCTCGGAGTGACCCCCGGCCCATTGTTGGACATCGTTGTCGGAGACGCCCGTGTCTCGCTCGGGTCGTGAGCAGTCCCGGTCGTACGACGTGATCATCGGCGACGCGTTCGGGCACCTTGCCGTGCCGTGGCACCTTACGACAAAGGAGTTTGTCGACGAGGTGCGCCGAGTGTTGCGTCCCGGCGGCGTGTACGCGCTCAACGTCATTGACTACCCGCCCGATCGGTTGATCCGCGCCGAGGTTGCCACGATCCAACTTTCGTTTCCGCATGTGGCTCTGGTCGCTCCGCAGGATGCGTTGGCCGGCCGCAGGGGCTCGAACTTCGTGGTGCTGGCGTCGACTGATCCGTTGCCGCTCGACCGACTCCGGCCAGTGATTGCGGGGCTGTCGGAGCCGGCGACCGTCCTCGATGGACAGGCTTTGGCTGACTTCTACGGCTCTTGCGATGATCCTCACCGACGACTTCGCCCCGGTCGACCAACTCCTGCAACGGCCTTAGCCCTTGTGATCGCTCCCTACCTCGTGGTCGCGCCCTACCTTGTGATCGCGCAGAACTCACTGCCCGGTCGGATCGCGGAGATCACCGCTGGCCGAACGATCGCCCAGCGTCACTCAAGGCTCGTTCGGCTCATCGCGATCACGGAGCGGCATGAGTGGCAGAAGGGCGGCCGGGACGGGCCGAGCGAGGGGCGACGCCTAGTGGAAGTCGCGGGAGACGGCACGCACGGGAAGGCGGAGCGGAGCCAGGTGTTCGGCGACCAGGTTCGTCACGTTGTCCACCAGCTCGAGCTTGCCTCGGATCAACAGTGCATTCGACGTCCGGGCAATACGGCGGAAGCGCAGCCACAGCCCCGGCGAGCACACCACGTTGAGCATGCCCGTCTCGTCCTCCAGGTTGATGAACGTGATGCCGCTCGCGGTGGCCGGCCGCTGGCGATGGGTGACCACCCCGCCGACCAGGATCCGCTGTCCGTCGTCCAAAGTGGGCAGATCACCAATGGGAAGCGCTCCCACTGTGGTCAGGTAGTCCCGCACGAACTCGACCGGATGACAGTCCGGGGACAGGCCAGTGGACCAGACGTCGGCCACCATCGCCTCGACCGCATCCATCCCGGGCAGCGTTGGAGCGCGCATCCCCAGCACCGTGTCCGGCAGCCGGTCCGGCCGTTCCTGGGCGGCGGCACCGGCCGCCCACAGCGCCTCCCGCCGGCTCATCCCCGCGCCTGACCCTCCACCCTGGACCGGCCCTCCACCTGACCCTCCACCCGAGAACCCGCCACCCGCAGACGACCCTCCGCTGGGGAGGGAGGCGAACGCATCCGCGGTCGCCAGTGCCTCCAGGTTCGCCGCGGTGAGGGGCTTTCCCGCACTCGCAAGGCGCCGGGCGAGGTCACGCATGTCCGGATAGGGGCCGCCGGCATCCCGTTCCCGCTCGATCCGCTCGGCGAGCTCTTCTCCGATGGTGCGCACCTCGGACAGGCCCAGCCGTACCACCGGACCGCCTATCCCCCACTCCTCCGGCTTCGCCCCGGGAGCGGAGCGGGCACCGCCGGGCACGACGGGAGGCTCCAGAGTGCACATGGCTCCGCTGGCGTTGATGTCGGGACGGCGCACCACAACCCCATGCCGGCGGGCATCGTCCACAAGCGACTGGGTGGAGTAGAACCCCATCGGTTGGGCGTTGATGAGCGCGGCGCAGAACGCGGCCGGGTGGTAACGCTTGAACCAGGAACTGGCGAAGACCAGATAGGCGAAGCTCATCGCGTGGCTCTCCGGAAAGCCGTAGTTGGCGAACGCGGCCAGCTTGAGGAACAGATCCTCGGCCAGCTCCCCGGTGACGCCGTTGGCCGCCATCCCGGCGAAGAGCCGCTCCTTGAGCTTGCCCATCCGTTCCTGGGAACGCTTGGCCCCCATCGCCCGCCGCAGCTCGTCGGCGCCGGACGCGTCGAAGCCCGCCACGTCAATCGCCATCTGCATCAGCTGTTCCTGGAAGAGTGGGACGCCCAGCGTCCGCTCCAGCGCCTTCTCCAGCAGCGGGTGCGGCGCCCGCGGCGGCTCCTTGCCCTGGGCGCGGCGGATGTACGGGTGCACCGACCCACCCTGGATCGGCCCCGGCCGGATCAGCGCCACCTCGACCACCAGGTCGTAGAACTTCCGAGGCCTCAGCCGGGGCAAGGTCGCCATCTGTGCCCGACTCTCCACTTGGAACACTCCCACCGCGTCGGCGCGGCAGAGCATGTTGTAGACCTCCGGGTCGGCCAGGTCGAGCTTGCCGATGTCCATCTCGGGGTCTACGAACTGCACCGCGTACCGCAGCGCGGAGAGCATGCCGAGCCCGAGCAGGTCGAACTTCACCAGTCCGGCGTTGGCGCAGTCGTCCTTGTCCCACTGCAGTACGGTCCGGTTCTCCATCCGGGCCCACTCCACGGGGCAGACCTCGATGACGGGGCGGTCGCAGATCACCATGCCGCCGGAGTGGATACCCAGGTGCCGAGGAAAGGTGAGCAACTCGTTGGCGTACTGCACCACCTCGATCGGAACGTCCTCCAGATCGGATGCGGGGACCGAGCCCCAGCGGTCGATCTGCTTGCTCCACGCATCCTGTTGGCCGGGTGAGTAGCCGAACGCCTTGGCCATGTCCCGCACCGCGGATTTCGGCCGGTAGGAGATCACATTGGCGACCTGGGCGGTATGGCGTCGACCGTACTTCTTGTAGACGTGCTGGATCGCCTCCTCCCGGCGGTCAGACTCGATGTCCACGTCAATGTCGGGTGGCCCGTCCCGCTCCGGCGCGAGGAACCGCTCAAAAAGCATTCCCCAGCGCACCGCGTCCACATTGGTGATTCGCAGCGCGTAGCAGACGGCCGAGTTCGCCGCCGACCCGCGGCCCTGGCAGAAGATTTTGTTGTCGTGGCAGAACTTCACGATGTCGTAGACGACCAGGAAGTACCCGGGGAAATTGAGCCGCTCGATGATGGCGAGCTCGCGGTCGATCACCCCGTACGCCTCCGGGCTCCCCGCCCGCGTACCGTACCGCTCCTGTGCTCCGTCGTAGGTGAGCTTGCGCAGCCACGACATCTCGGTGTGCCCGGGCGGGATCGGGTAGTCGGGCAGGTTCGGCGCGACCAGCCGCAGGTTGAACGCGATCTCGCCGGCGATCGCGGCCGCGTTCGCAACCGCGCCGGGATACGCCGTGAACCGTTGCGCCATCTCCTCTCCGGCGCGCAGGTGAGCGGTCGCGCCTGGTGGCAGCCACCCGTCGATCTCGTCCAGGGACCGCCGCGCCCGGACCGCCGCCAGCGCCGTGGCGAGCCGCCGCCTTCCCGGGTCGGCATAGTGCACGTTGTTCGTCGCCACCGTACGCAGGCCGACCCGCTCGGCGAGTCCGACGAGGGCATCGTTGCGGTCGCCGTCGTACGGGTCGGCCTGATCGGTCAGCTCCACCGCCACGTGCTCGGAGCCGAAGAGCGCCGTGAGTCGGTCCAGTTCCCGGGCCGCCGCCGCGACGCCGTCGGTGAGCAGTGCCCGGGGCACCAGCCCCTTGCGGCAGCCGGTGAGCACCAGCACGTGGTCTTTGAGGTCGGCGGCGATCTTCTCCAGGTGGTACACGGGCCGGCCCTTCTCCTCGCCGGCCAGGTGGGCCTCGGCCATGACCCGGCTCAGCCGGGCGTACCCCTCCGGCCCGCGCGCGAGGGCGAGCAGGTGCGCCCCAACCGGATCGGGCTCGCCGTTCTGTGGCGCCGGTAGGTCGAGGGAAAGCTCCGCCCCGAAGATGGTGGGCAGGCCCATCTCTTGCGCCGCTTCGGAGAAGCGCACCACGCCGTAGAACCCGTCGTGGTCGGTGATGGCCAGTCCGGTCAGCCCCAGCCGTACCGCCTCCTCGGCCAGCTCCTCCGGATGGCTCGCGCCGTCGAGGAAGCTGAAGTTGGAGTGGCAGTGCAGCTCCGCATAGTCCACTGTGGAGGTCTGACGGACGAACTCCGGCGCCTCGTAGCGGGGGCGCTTGCGGGTCCACGCCGGGGTGTCGCCACCGTCGCCGTGGTCGGTCGTGATCGGATCCCGCACGATCTCGCCGGAGAGCTGCCGCTCCAATGTGGACCATGGCACGATCGGGTTGTTCCAGCCCATTTGTCGCCCCCGCTCAGTCGTAGATCGCTTCCAGCAGCCAGGCGCCGCCCCGCTGGGCGACCAGGATCGCCCGTCCGTCGGCGAGGCCGAGCTGCAGTCGGGCCAACCGGTTCGACTCGTCAGGCGCCCACCACCGTTCCTCGACCGGCCATGGTCCGGCCCACCCCGTCACCGCGACCGGCGGATCCCGATCGATCTGGACCGTGGCCGGCGGCCCGGTCAACGCCAGCCGCAGGTCGATCGCGAGGAGGGCGCCGTCGGTGGTGCGGACGGCCACGGGGAGCGGATCGGGCAGTACGGCCGCGGGTGCCGGGGCGGGCAGCCGTCCGGGCCACGGCTGGTCCGCCTTCTCGGGAGTGCGCTCGTCGCCCCACGGAACCAGGCGGGCGCGCTCGGCGTACCCGCGGCCGCCACCGAGCACGGCGGTGAAGACGGAGTCCGGCCCGAGCAGGCCCTGCACCCGGACCAGCGCCCGGTGCGCCCGCTCATCGGACACACCGAGCTCACCCCACAGGCCCGGTTGCATGCCCGCGTACCGGACCAGCCCGTCGGGAATGAGCCGCAGCCGGTCGATGCCGGCAGTGGGTCGCGTGGGCAACCGTCCACTAAGGGCACTCGCCCGGCCACCTCCGTGAGCTTGCGAACGGAGCAGATTGGCACTGCCGGTGAGCCAGCCGTCGAGCTGCCAGCGGACCCGGTCGGCCAGCCCGGCGGCGTCGAGCAGACCGTCGTGCCGCCACACCCGGTGCAGCTCCTCGCCCGCGGCGGTGTGCGCCTCGATGCCGAGCCGGGTCGCGGCTAGGCCGTATGCCGCCAGTCGCTCGTGCAGCCGATCGGCCAACGCGCGGGCGGCGAAGGCAGCCATGTCGACCCGCTCCAGTGGCGGGTCGTATTCGCCGGTCGCATCTAAGTCGGGCGGGGGTTTGCGCACCGCCAGGGGCCGTTCGTCCACACCGGACGCAAGCCGGTGCGCGTAGGCCGCGTCGAAGCCGAACCGGGCCAGGACATCGCCCTGGGGCAGGGCGGCGAAGTCGGCCATCGTCCGGATGCCCAACCGGCGCAGCAGGTCGGCCAGGTCAGGTCGGTCCAGAGTGGACACCTCCATCCCGGCGAGGAAGGCCGCCGTGGCACCCGGGGCAACGATCTGCCCCTTCCTCGCTGCGAGCATGGCGGCGAAGGTGCCGTCGGCGATGCCGGCCTGAGCCTCCACTCCGCAGACCAGCGCGGTGTGCTCCACGAGCCGCTCGGCTGCCTGCGCCTCTCCGCCGTAGTAGCCGGACGGACCCTTGGCGGCGATCGCGCACACACCGGGCCGGATCACCTCCACTCCGGGCGCGAGCTCCTCCACCGCGATCACTACCGGCTCGTACGCTCTGGCGTCCCGCGCGGGGTCGTCATCCACCACCGTGAGTTGAGGGCAGCGGCCCTGAGCCTCACGCTTCCTCAGGCCCCGGCGCACCCCCTCAGCCCGGGCCGCGGGAGAGCAGGCCAGCACCCGGTTCGCCCTCAGCACCGCCACCGGCGCATTCGTATCCACGCCGTCGGCGATCCCCGCCGCCGTCACCGGCCAGTCGGGGCACCACAGCATCAGCGTGCGCATCCCTCCTCTCCTCACCCTTACGGCGATCTTGGAGAAATACGCGTGAGTCGATCGCTGTTCACGCGCTTTTCTCCAAGATCGGCGAGTGGTGGCCAGGCATGGAATCCAGGCGCGCCACGGAATCCAGGCGCGGCAAGGAATCCAGGCGCGGCAAGGAATCCACCGCGGCGGGGGCGCCGTGAGGGCCGGGCAGCCAGAGGGCTGCCCGGCGGGGGCGGGCGGCGGCTCCCCGTCCGTAGGCGACGACCTCGACAGAGCGGCGGCGCAGCCGGCCGAGCCCGGTGCCCAGGCCGTGCCAGGAGCCGCCCTCAACCTCGAGGATGAGATCGGCTCCGGGCCACGTACCCACCGGAATGAGGACTCCACCCCGTTGCCGGGTCTTTGCCGCGAGCCGGGTCGCCAGCGCGGGCGGCACCCCGGCCGGCGTAGCGACCACGACGATGTCGAGCCCATCCAGAAGCGCACCGACCGTGTCGACCCAGTCAGGGCCCGGTCGGGGAATCAGCGCGAGCCGCTCCACCGCCACCCCGGCCTCGGCCGCGGCTACCAACCCCAGCCGAGGCAGCCCGACCACCGCGCACCACGACCCGGCCGCCGACGTCTCCGCGAGGAGGGCGAACAGCAGCGAGGTCGCCCCGGTGCCCGCCCAGCCCACGGCTGTCTGCCCTTTTCCGTTGATGTGCGAGCCGCCCGGTGCCACCGCGACTGTGCTGCCGCGGCGCAGGCATCCGCCCGGCAAGAGAGGGCGCAGCGCCGCCGCTACCGGCAGCGTCCGCTCGATTCCCGTATCGACCCTCTCGCTGGCTCGCCGGACCAGGCCCGCCGACCGCAGCGAGGCCAACCGCGACTTGCCCGCCGTGACTCGTTGGAAGTCCACGACGTGAAGCTCTGCCTCGCTCGTAGAGATCCCCGTGGAGGTCCCCGTCGAGGTGCCTATGGATATGCCTGTGAGGGTGCGTATGGATACGCCCGTGGATGTAACGGGGGGTGTGGAGCCGGCCGAGGGGGTGGACTCGGCCGGCTCCACGCGGGGGTGGAGTGACGTCGCAGTGGCGATACTCATGTGATCAGCGACTCTTGTCTCGTGACCTTGGAGATATACGCGCGATCAGAGATCGACTCACGCGCATTTCTCCAAGATCGGCGTTAAAGAAGGGCGAGCTCGGGTTGGTAGGCGAGCATCAGGGAGCCGGCCACCACCTCGACGAACTGCTCGGCCGCGCGGACGAGGTCGTCTGCCTCCCGGGCGGTGACGGCCCGTGGGATGCCTGCCTCCGCGGCGGCTCGTTTCGAGGCGCCGGCGGCGAAGAACCCTGCCCACTCCTCCAGCTCGGGGGCCACTGTGGACAGAAGTGCCCACACACTGGTGAGACGGTTGCGCCGGCGAGGCTCCGGTCGGGCCCGGGCGGCGAGCACCGCCGCCGCGGCCCGCAAGGCGGCCAGGTGTGCCGTCGCGTACCGCAGGCCATCGGCGGTGGTCTGCGTCGCCTCCGCCAACCCCTGTCGGGCGATGGCGAGCAGCTCGGCCGGACTGCGGTGGGGCAGCATGTGCGCCGGCACCGCGATCTTCTCTGCGACCGTCCGGGCGGACGGCCTCCGGACCGGGCCGATCGTGGTGGCGACCTGGGCCAGGGTCGGCAGCAGTGCCGACGCCTGAGCCGGACGGACGGGCGCGGTGAGAGTCGTTGCCGTCATCGGTTTTCTACTCCTCCGTGTGGCGGGCATGCCCGCGCGTTATTCATGGCTCCGCTATTCATGCCGTTGCTGCGGGAGGAAGGCGCAGCGTTCTCGCGTGGCCGGCGGTGACCGGTGCGGTCGGGCGGGGCGCTTCCCCTCACCTCGCCCGACCACGGTCCGGTCGCTGCCCGCCGCCCGGGGGTCGGTTGGGTGGCGGGCAACGCCGACCTTTGTTCCCGAACCAGACCCGCGAATGTCCGATCCGAGTGGGAGCGATGCCGCGAACATCCCTCCCGCGCGTTCGAACACGTGAACTATATTCGAACACGGGTACAGAGTAAACCGACCCACCGACATTTTCTCCGTCGTGTCGCGAGCCGCCCGAAACCGTGTCACGAGCCGCCCGAAACCGTGTCACGAGCCGCCCGGAACCGTGTCGCAGCCGCCGGGGAGGAGCACCTAAACCGTAAGGAGCCGACGACCGAGGGCCCGGTACAGTGACCCGGGTGACCAGCACCGTCCTGAGCCGACCAACCGTCCGCCCCGGAATCGGTGTGGTCATGGTGGTCTCGGCCGCGACGATCTGGGCCCTCAACGGCACGGTCGCGAAGCTGCTGATCCAGGGTGGCTTCGATCCACCCCAACTGACGACCTTCCGCGCCGCCGGAGCGTTCCTCGGCCTGCTGACGATCATCCTGGTCACGAAGGGTCCGGCCCCGCTTAAGACCACCCGGCAGGAACTTCCCCGGCTGATCATTTTCGGCGTCGTGGGTCTCTTCCTGGTGCCGATGCTCTACTTCGTGGCGATCAGCCGGCTCCCGGTCGGCATCGGGCTGCTGTTCGAGTTCACTGCGCCGGCCTTCGTCGCGTTGTGGGTGCGCTTCGGCGAACATCAGCAGGTCCGCCGGCGTCTCTGGGTCGGTCTCGGCCTGTGCCTGGCCGGTCTGATCAGCGTGACCCAATTCTGGGCGGGCGAGTTGAGCCTCGACGAACTGGGCATCGTCGCCGGCCTGGTCTCGGCGATGCTGCTCGCCGTCTACTACGTGCTGGGATCGAAAACGGTCGCCACCCGCGATCCGCTGTCGCTGACCTGCTGGGCGTTCGGAGTCTCGGCCGTGGCCGGGGCTGTCGTCCGGCCCTGGTGGAACTTCGACCCAGGCCTCCTGCTGGGAAGCAGCGACGGGATCCCGATGTGGCTGCTTGCCCTGTACCTGATCATCTTCGGCACGATCATCCCGTACCTTTTGATCACCTTCTCGATGCGACACCTGCCGCCCACCTCGGTGGGAATCGTCGGGATGACCGAGGTCGTGTTGGCCAGTGCGTTCGCCTGGGTGCTCCTCAGCGAGCGGCTGGCCCCGGCGCAGGTGATCGGCGGTCTGATCCTCGTCACCGGGGTCATCCTGGCCGAGACGGCGCGCACCGCGAAGACCACCGGTCCAGCCGAGGTGCCTCCGACCTAATCAGGGCCTGACCAGTGAGACGCCCCCGACCTCGCCACAGCGGCGTACCGCAAGATGAGGGTCATGCACCCGAACGTCCAAGCCGTCCAGGACGCGCTCGCGGCCGCCGGCGCCGAGGGCCAGATCGTCGTTCTCCCCGACGCCGTCACGACTGCCGCGGCCGCCGCCGCGGCGCTCGGGGTCGAGGTCGGGCAGATCGCCAACTCGCTCATCTTCAACGCCGACGGCGGACCGCTGCTCGTGCTGACCTCCGGCGCTCACCGCGTTGACACGGCCAAGGTCGCTGAGCTGCTCGGCATGGAGAACATCAAGCGGGCCAGCCCGGAGTTCGTCCGCGAGCACACCGGCCAACCCATCGGCGGCGTCGCACCGCTCGGGCACCCGAAGCCCGTACCGACGCTTGTCGATGTCGCACTCGACGCGTACCCGGTGGTGTGGGCCGCCGGTGGCATCCCGCACGCGGTCTTCCCGACGACCTACGCGGAACTGGTACGGATCACCGCCGGCACCCCGGCCGAGGTGGCATGAACGTCACGCTGACCGTCTGGCGGGTACCCGTGTACCGGGCACCGCAGGTGGCGTGGCGACTGGTGAGCGACCGGCGAAAGCTGCGGCGCACTCCCGGCGTCCGGTTCGCGAAGCTACTAGGAACGAGCTCGGGCTTCACCGGCATGGACCTGACCCGGTGGGCGGCGCTCACCGTCGCGGATCGCACCGAGATACCGGCGCTGGCGCGATGGCGAAGGCTGGCCACAGCTCATTGCCGACTCGAGCTTCGCCCGCTGACCAGCCGCGGCCGGTGGGCGTGCGCGGAACCATTCAATGTGGACGGAGGAGTGGACGAGGAAGGAGGGATGGACGAGGAGGGAGGGCGCGAGGCAGAGGAGATGGTTCTCGCACTGACCCGGGCCCGGTTGCGGCCGGCGCGCGCCGTGCGGTTCTGGCGGGCGATCGGGCCGGTGGCCGTCGCGGCGGGTGAGGCGGATGGTCTGCTCGCGGCATTCGGCATTGGCGAGGCGCCAATCGGATGGCAGGGCACGGTCAGCCTATGGCGCAGCCGCCGCGATCTCGTAGGGTTCGCCTACCGCCACCCGCACCACCGACGCGTGATTGATCGCACACCGGAGGTGGGGTGGTACGCCGAGGAGCTCTACGCGCGGTTCGCGGTGCACCGGATCGACGGTGATCCGGCCGTGATCGGGTGGGCGGAAGGGAGCACGGCGTGACCCAGGTCGTCGCGTGGGACCCGGCCGACCTGACCCGCCGGCTCGACGAGGTCATCACGGTCTACGGCGAAGCGATGGGCTACCCACGCGACCTGCTCGCGACCCGGCGCAACTACCTCGGCTCCCACGTCCACCGGCGCGACTTCCGGGCCGTGGCCACCCTCGACGAGACCGATAAGCTGCTCGGCTTCGGGTACGGCTACCTGTCCGAGCCGGGCCAGTGGTGGCACGACCAGGTCCGCGGAGCGATGCGACGCGACGAGCGTGTGTTCTGGCTCAACGACTGCTTCGAGGTGGTCGAGCTGCACGTGTTGCCGATCGCGCAGGGGCGTGGACTCGGCGCGGCCCAGCTCCGGATGCTGCTCGGCATGGCGTCGACGAAGACCACACTTCTCTCCACGCCGGAGGCAAACGAGGCGACCTCGCGGGCGTGGCGGCTCTACCGGCGGTTCGGCTATGTCGACGTGGTACGCAATTTCCTCTTCCCCGGGGATGGCCGTCCGTTCGCGGTGCTCGGCCGGACCCTGCCCCTGGACCCGTGAAGACCGTCTACTGGGGATGGTTGGCCGTACTCGTCGCGGCCCAGATCGGCTACCCACTGACCGGCGGCTCAGTGCGCGCGGCACTGGTGACGGCCACGGTCACGGCTGGATGGGCCTTGTCGGTGTGGCATGCCGCCACCACTCGGGGTCGGCCGGCGGCCGTGTGGCTGGTGCTGGTCACCACGGGCGGCGGTCTGCTCATCGAGGTGGCCGGTCTGGCCACCGGGTTGCCGTTCGGCCGGTACGACTACGGGGATGCGCTCGGGCCCAAGGCGTTCGGCGTGCCGGTGGTCGTGCCGCTCGCGTGGACCTGGATGGCCTGGCCGGCCCTGGTCGTGGCCGGCCGGCTCACCCGTACCACCGCGTCTCGAGTCGTGGTGGCGGGTGTCGCGCTCGCGGCGTGGGATGTCTTCCTGGACCCCCAAATGGTCGCGGCCGGCTACTGGCACTGGACTGAGCCGACAGTCAGCCTGCCCGGCGTACCCGGGGTTCCGTTGACGAATTACCTCGGTTGGTTCGCCGCGGCGACGCTGATGATGGCTCTGCTGGCGCCACGGTCGCGGGCATCGACCACAAAGGACGGACCGATGTACGGCCTGTACCTGTGGACCTACTACTCGTCCGTGCTGGCACACGCCCTTTTCCTAGGACTGCCCGGATCGGCCGTCTGGGGAGCACTGGCGATGGGAGCGATCGCGCTGCCGTTGACGATCCGGCTCCGTTCGCACTCGCGGGTGCGCCTGACTGTGCGAGGCCAGCCCTGATGGCGGCGCTGTGGTGGCTGCCAGCAATCGCCGTGACACTTCTCACCGCCCACGCCTGGGTGAATGCCCGGCTGCTGCGGCGGCCGTCACCGCATCGGTCCATAGTGGAGCAGCCGGTATCGGTGCTGCTGCCGGTGCGGGACGAGGCCCACCAGGTACGGGAGTGCCTGGAGTCTCTGCTTGCCCAACGAGGGGTGCCGCGTTTGGAGATCCTGGTACTCGACGACGGCTCGACGGACGGCACGGCCGATATGGTACGGGCGATAGCGGCCGGGGACGCCCGGCTGACCCTTGTCTCGGGCGGCGGGCCTCCTGCGGGCTGGTACGGCAAACCGTACGCGTGCTATCAGCTCGCGAGCCGCGCCTCGGGCGAAGTCCTCGTCTTCGTCGACGCGGATGTCGTGCTCGCTCCGGACGCGATCGCCGCGGCGGTTGGGCTGCTCGACGGGGTGGACCTGGTTTCGCCGTATCCCCGTCTCGTGGCGTGCGGCGCCGCCGAGAGGCTCGTACAGCCGCTGCTGCCGTGGTCGTGGCTCACGTTCCTGCCGCTTCGGGCAATGGAACGCTCGCGGCGGCCCTCGCTCGCCGCCGCCGGCGGACAGTTCCTCGCGGTCACCCGGGAAGGGTACGACCGGGCCGGCGGTCACGCGTCGGTCCGCGACGCCGTCCTCGAGGACATCGTGCTCGCGCGGGCGGTCAAACGGTACGGCGGGAGGATCCGTCTCGCCGACGGTTCGCGCCTCGCGTGGTGCCGGATGTACGGCTCGTGGAGCGAGCTTCGCGAGGGGTACCAGAAGTCGGTCTGGGCCGCGTTCGGCTCGATGCCGGCCGCCGTCCTGGTGACGACTCTGCTGCTGCTCCTCTTCGTCGGACCCCCACTGGTGGCGGTGGCGGCGGCCGCGATCGGAGACTGGTCCGTCGCAGCCGCGGGCACCGCCGCCTACGTCATCGCGGCGCTCGGCCGGGTCGCCACCGGCCGGGCGACCGGGGCCCGGACCTGGCCGGACGCCCTCGCACATCCGGCGTCCGTCGCCTTGTTCGCGTGGCTGCTGGCCGGGTCGTACGCCCGCCGTCGACGGGGCACGCTGCGCTGGAAGGGCCGGCCAATCCTCCCGTCCTCTATGGACGGTCGCTAACCGTTGGCCACGGTCGTCGTCATCGGGGCCGGAGTGGGCGGGCTGGCCGTGTCCGCCCGGCTCGCCGCGCTCGGCCACCGCGTCAGCATCGTGGAACGGGCCTCGACCGTGGGCGGCAAGTTGGGTCGGTTTGTCCAGGACACCGAGCACGGCCCGTTCCGGTTCGACACCGGCCCGAGCCTGCTCACGTTGCCCCAGGTATTCGCCGGTTTCTTCGCCGCGACCGGATCCACAATGGACGAGAACCTCGACCTCGTCCGGCTCGACCCGATCGTCCGGCACGTCTTCCCGGACGGCACTCGCCTCGACACATGCACCGACCCGGCCTCGTTGGCCGAACGGATTGAGGACGCAATGGGGACCCGCGCCGCTGCGGAGTGGCGGCGGCTGTGGCGCCGCGCGGGTCGGATCTTCGAGACGAGCTGGCGGCATGTGCTCAGGTCCCCGGTGGATTCTCCATTGGCAGCCGCCCGGTTGGCCTGGCGGCTGCCGAGCCTGGCCGCGATCGCGCCGGGCCGCACGTTGCGAGGGCTCGGCCGGTCTTACCTGAGCGATGCGCGGCTGCGAATGCTGCTCGACCGATACGCCACCTACACCGGCTCGGACCCGCGGCGGGCCCCGGCGGCCCTCGCGGCGATCCTATATGCGGAGCTCAGCTACGGCGGGTGGTACGTGCGCGGCGGCCTCGCCACGCTCGCCGACGCTCTGCTCGCCCGGTGCCTGGCCTGCGGAGTCGAGGTCGAGCTGGATACCGAGGCGGTGGCGATCGAGGCGTCTGGCGATCGGGTGAGCGGCGTCCGCCTCGCCGGAGGTTCGGTCATGCCGGCCGATGTCGTGCTGGCCAATGCCGATGCGGCGACCGTCTACACGCGACTGTGGCCCGATCCGAGGCGCGCGTCGCGCCTGTCCGCGCGCAGCCTCGGCGGGTTCCTGCTGCTGCTCGGCGTGGGCGGCCGTACCCCCGGAATCGCTCACCACGCGGTCACATTCCCGGTGGACTATGACGCCGAATTCGATGCGATCTTTGGCCAGCCGGGGCGACCGGTGCCCGACCCAGCAATCTACGTCAGCGTCCCCGACGACCCGGGCGCGGCCCCGGATGGGTACGAGGCTTGGCACGTGCTCGTCAACGCTCCACCCCACGGGCACACATTGTCCAGTGTGGACTGGACGTCGCCGGGGCTGGCCGAGGTCTATGCCGATCGCGTGCTGGACACGCTCGCGGCCCGCGGCTACGACATCCGCAACCGCATCGTGCTTCGCGAGATCGTCACGCCGGCCGATCTCGAGCGTTCGACGGCCACGCCGGGCGGGGCGATCTACGGCACACCAACTCACGGTCTGTTGCGGCCAACCGCGACGGGTCCGGTGCGCGGCCTGTTCCTCGTCGGCGGCTCAACGCACCCAGGCGGTGGACTCCCGCTGGCCGCGTTGTCCGCCGAAATCGCCGCTCGACGGATCGGGCCAGGCTAGTCGTTGAAGCGCTCCTAGTTACGAAGGACGGCCGGCAGGGCAAACCGCTGGCCCTCACGAGCGACTTCGACCTCCACGACATTGTCGTATCCGTGGCCGGAGAGCCACTCGAGCACGCCAGAAATACGATCCGCGGGTGCGGAGGCACCTGCGGTAAGGCCGACGGTAGGACCGGTGAGCCATCGCACATCGAGTGCCTCAGGTCCGTCCACTAGATGTGCGCGACCTGCTCCGTGCTCCAACGCAACGCGAGCCAGCATCGCTGAGTTGTGCGAGTGATGTGACCCGACGACCAGAACAAGGTCGCACTCAGGGGCGATCGCCGCCACCGCCTTCTGTCGGTTCTCCGCGGCGAAGCAAATGTCTTCGCTGGGCGGATCAACCAACAAGGGCAGGCGCGCACGAAGCTGCCGTACAGTCGCATCGGTCTCGGCGAAGGAGAGCGTCGTTTGCGACAACCACGCCACCCGAGACGTGTCTCGTACGTTTATGGAGCCAACAGGCGCTGACGGGTCGACAACATGCGTGCTCGTCGACGCTATGCCCGCCGTTCCCACGATCTCGTCGTGGCCCGGTTGGCCAATCAGGAATATGTCGTATCCATTTTCGGCGAGGCGTGCCGCTTCGCGCTGAACCTTGGTGACCAGTGGACACGTCGCGTCGATGACCCGCAGGGCGCGCGAGGCGGCCACCTCATACTCGCTCGGCGCAACGCCGTGTGCGGAGAAGATGACGACAGCACCGTACGGTATCTCGTTCGTATCCTGCACGAAGACAGCCCCGAGCCGCTGGAGCCGCTCGACGACGGCGACATTGTGGACGATGTGGCGGCGTACGTAGATCGGGGCGCCGTACCGCGCCAGCGCCCGCTCGACGATCGTTACCGCCCGTTCGACACCGGCACAGAAGCCCCGAGGTGCCGCCAGCAACACCCGCTTCTCATTCATCGACAAACTCCGATTCGAGATCTTCGTAGGCGACGCCAGAGCGAATGGCTTACGCATTCGCTCGTCCTCGTATGGGATTTGAGTCCATTACGTACGCATGCCGCGTTCAGTTCGATCTGCGGCCCGAGATCGGACGCCACCGAGTTCCATGCCGCGAGGCATGCGGAACCCGAACCGTCGCGCCGGTGTAATGGTTGGCAAACAAGACACGGCTGGGAGACGGCACGGACGACGCGGATGTGATCGCCCGGGTGGTGGCGGGCGACCGGGATCAGTTTCGAATCCTGGTCGCGCGATACGGCATGCTCGCGAAACGGACGGCGGTACTCTGCGGCGCCGGCGCAGACGCGGACGACGTTGTCCAGGAGGCGTTCGTGGCCGCGTTTCGCGCCTTGCCGCGGTTTCGCACCGGCGAGTCGTTCCGACCATGGCTGATACGCATCGTCGTCAACCGGTCACACAACGCCGTTCGCGGCCGGCAGCGGGCGCAGGCCCTGGCGGATCGAGCGACACCGTGGCACAACGGCGCATTCGACGACGATCCGGCGGTGGGCGCGCTAAGCGCGGAGCGCCGCGGCGTCCTCGTCCGGGCGCTGGGGCGCCTACGCCCACCCGACCGGGAGATTCTCGTGATGCGTTACCTGCTGGATCTGTCGGAGGCGGATACCGCCACCGCTCTCAAGCTGCCAAAGGGCACGGTGAAATCACGCACCGCGCGGGCGCTGGGACGGCTGCGCGGCGCGCTCGCCGAGTACAACGTCGAGGTGGGGATCGCCGATGATTGACGATCCGATGGAACTGCCCGAGCAGCTGCGAACTCTGGGCCGTGGACTGCCCGTTCGCGTACCAGACAATCTGGGCGACCGCGTCCTCGCCGACATCGCTCGGCCGAGCCGCACCGCGCCGACGAAGCCCCGGGCCACGTGGCGACGTGTGGTCATCGGAATCGCCGCCTTCCTTGCCACCATTCTGGTTTCTGCGGCGGTGTCGCCACCGGTACGCGCGGCAATTATCGACTTTCTTGGATTTGCGGGCATCGAGGTCCGCTCAGGCCCGGGGCCGGCGCCCGCGCCAAACCCCGTGCTCCCGGGTGAACACGTCTCGGACATCGCCTCCGCCGAACGTGAGGTGGGATTCCACGTGCGTACGCCGGCCGCACTCGGCCCGCCCGATGCGGTCTCGGTGGCCGACGGTCGCGTCGTTTCGTTGCTGTACTCACAGCCGTTGAGGCAGGTGCGAATCGACGAATTCGACGGGGACCTCGGCTTCATGTGGGAGAAGTACGTCGACATGGGTTCTGCCAAACGGACATCCGTCAATGGCCAAGAGGCGCTGTGGTTTGACGGCCCGGTCACACTCGTCTACGTCGATGCCGACAACGTCGAACACACCGAGTCAGCGAGACAGACCAACGGCACTCTCATCTGGACCGACGGTGGCGTCACGATCCGGCTCGACGGCATCCGTCCCCTCGACGCCGCCCTCGCGATAGCGCGCGGTATGAGCTGATGGAACCCGCCGAGCTGTCGCGGTGTATTCAGGCCGGCGACTCGAGGAGGTTCCGATGCGGTGGCGCATGCCAGTGTTGATTTCGACGGTTGGTTTGATTGTGTTGGCGTGGGCTTCCCCCGCACTGGCGAAGGGACCCGACCAGGCCACTATCAATGGACCCGGTCTGGCTCGCCCGATCGTCATCACCGGCTTCGGTGAGCCGGGCAGTGTCGGCAATCTGGGCGAGCTCGCCGATGGCAGCGGCTTGTTCCTCGCGATGTTCGGCCCGGACGGCGAGAACCAGTTGGTGAGCGCGACACCCGCCGGAACCCTCGGCCCACGGTACGACCTGACGTACCGGGTACCGGATGGCACACCCAACGGGGGGCTCGTCCGGCAGGATCTCTACCCGGAGGCGGCGGTCGGCCCGGTCACCTTTACGGCCGCCGGTCAGGCGGTCTTCGGCACGGTCACGAGTGGAGGCTGGTACCGAGGACCTGCCACATTCGGCGTGCTGCTATCGACGATCGGGGTGCCCGCCGGAGCCAATGCAACGGCGGCTTCGAAGCCCAGCGCGGTCGCCAGCGCAGCCGCCCAGTCGGCCACGTCGCCGTCGCATGAAACGCCCTGGTTGCCGATCGCTCTCGCGAGCCTCGCCGTGATCGTCGCCGCGGCGGGCGGCTCCCTGTGGCTGCTACGAAGGCGCACCGTTGCCCACCGGCATCCCTGATTCCCCGGCGCCGTAGTCTCGGCGACCTTGGCCGAATGCGCGTGATCAGAGATCGAACCACGCGCATTTCTCCAAGATCGGCGACAAAGGAATCAGCGGAGGGCGGCGCGGACGGCGCCGAGGAGGCGGGCGCCGCCGAGAATGCCGAGGACGAGCCACACCGCGACCGCGACGGTCACGACGCCGGCGGTGAGTCGGGCGCTGATGTTCCACACGGCGCCGCCGACCAGCAGACCGATAGCGACTGCGAGCACGCGCGTCGGGCGCTCGGCGACGGTGACGGCACCGATGCCCGGCATCCCCGACAGCGCGGCTCGGGCCCGCGCGTACTCGTGCAGCCAGGCCAGGCCGCCGGCGGCGAGCACGAGAACGGCCGGCGTACCGAGTAACCACAACGCCAGCAACCAGGCCGCCTCCCCGATCCGATCGGCCATGGAGTCGTAGAAGGCACCCATTCCGGTGATCCGGCCTGTGATGATCGCGACGCCGCCATCGGCCGCATCGGCCAGCGCGGAGAGCGCCACAAGCGCGGCCCCAGCGATCAGCCACGGACCGCGGAGCAGCAGCGACCAGCGGCACGGCGAGCGAACACAACAGGCCGATCGTCGTCACGAGGCTCGGGCTCAGTCCGGCACCGGCGAGGGCGGAGGCGACACGAAAGGAAAGCCGCTGCCACGTGCGGACCGGAACCGACGCGCGGCGCGGGTCGAAGCCGCCGTGCAACGAAGCCCACCGGGCCGAGTACTCATCCCAACTCAGCCGCGGGCGACGACCCACCATCTTGCTCAGACGCGTGCCCCCAGGGCGAGGTTCTGCCAAACCTCGCGCGTGGCGGTCGACCGGTTCATGGTGATGAAGTGGATCCCGGGAACGCCCTCCTCGAGCAGCCGGGAACAGAGCGTGGTGGCCTGTTCGAGGCCGAGCGCGCGAACCGCCGCGGGATCGTCGGCGACGAGCTCGAACTGCGCGGCCAGGGCCGGAGGAAATGGTGCGCCGGAGAGCTGCTCCGAGCGTTCAATGGTGCTGATGCGCGTCACCGGCATCACACCGGCCAGGATCGGCACGTCGCCGCCGGCCGCGGCCACTCGGTCCCGCAGCCGCAAATAATCGTCGAGTTCGAAGAACATCTGGGTGATGGCGAAGTCCGCGCCCGCCTTGCACTTGCGGATGAAGTTGGCGGTGTCCACCTCGACGTCAGGCGATCGCGGATGCTTGTACGGGAATGCTGCCACGCCAACGCAGAAGGCGCCCGACTCGCGGATGAGTCGGACGAGTTCGTCGGCGTAGAGAACGCCGTCGGGGTGGCGCACCCAGTCACCCATGGGATCCCCGGGCGGGTCTCCCCGTACCGCGAGGATGTTGTTCACCCCGACCTCGGCCAGTCGGCCGATCACGTTGCGGAGCTCAGCGATCGAGTGGTTCACCGCAGTGAGGTGGGCCATCGGCAACAGGGTGGTGTCGGTCGCGATCCGTTCGGTGGCGGCAACCGTCGTGTCCCGGGTTGATCCACCCGCACCGTAGGTGATCGACACAAACGACGGGCGCAGTCGCTCCAGATCTCGAATCGCGATCCAGAGCTGGCGCTCCATCTCCTCGTTCTTCGGTGGCATGAACTCGAACGAGAAGGTCGGACCGGCGCGAAGCAGCTCTCCGATCGGTGGATAGCCACCTGGAAGGGTGGACGGGAGTCCGAGAGCCACGTATGCGACTGTAGCGGGCGCGTCAGACAGCGGCACGGCTCAGTCCCAGCTCGGCGAGGCGGCGCGCGGAGCAGGGCCACGGCTGGCGACAGCTGCCGCATCGATGATCAGCGGCGCCCACGTGATCGCGGTAGAGCCGCGCCGCCAAGCGCCAGAGCACCTCGCACCGCACCCGCTCCGGCGGCTCGCCCGGCGTGACCAGCACCTCGTCGTCGCGCATCGATCGACTCCCTCCGTGGACACCGCACCCGCCCCCATGAAACTTGTCCGACCCATCCGGTAGGAGGAGCCAGCAGAGGGGCCATTCGGCACGGCGATCGAGCGGGGGCGCCATGGGCGACGGCGAGGATTGGGCGGAGACGGTCGGCGCGCTGCTCGCGCGGGTGCGCGTTGAGCAGGGCATCAGCCAGTTGCGGCTGGCGGAACGGCTTTGTGCCGCCTCAGGTCAGGCCACCGTCACCCGGCACGAGGTGTCACGGTGGGAGCGCGAGGATCGGATCCCCACCTCCTATTGGCTCGGATGGCTCGCCGCCGTGCTCGAACTGCCGGTCGCCGAGCTGGAACGGGCGGCTGCCGCTGCTCGCCGCGCCCGTCGGGGAGATCAGCGGCAGCGACGAGACGGGCGGGATCGACCGGAGCCACCGGCGCCGTGGATCAAGCTCGCGGCGGGCGTGTACATGCGTGCGTCCTAGTGTGAACTGCACATTCGCGGCGATGACTACACCGATCCGGCGGACCTTTCACGGGCCGTGGCCGTATACCGTCAGATGCGTGAGCCCCGTGGACACGGCTGGCCTGCGTGAGCGGGTCGACAAGGCGTTGGCAGCATTTTTGCTTGATCAACGCACGCTGCTCGCGGGCATCGACCCCTCGCTTGATGTCGTCGTCGACACGATCGAAAGCTTCGTTCTGGGCGGCGGCAAGCGCCTTCGACCCGCGTTCGCGTATTGGGGCTTCCGCGGCGCCGGAGGCGAGGACTCTGATGAGATCGCGGCCGCGGTGGCCGCACTGGAGTTCTTTCAGGCCAGTGCGCTCATCCACGACGACGTCATGGACGCCTCCGACACCCGCCGCGGCGAGCCAGCCGTGCACCGGCGCTTCGAACGCATGCACGCCAGCAACAAATGGGACGGCGACTCACACGCGTTCGGGGCCGGCGCCGCGATCCTCCTTGGCGACCTGTGCCTCACCTGGTCCGACGAGCTGCTGCGGCGCTCGGGTTTGGACGTGCCGGCGCTGATGCGGGCCCGACCAGTCTTCGACCTCATGCGCACCGAGGTCATCGCCGGCCAGTATCTCGACGTCCATGCTCAGGCAACCGCGGACAGCTCGCTGCAGCGAGCGTCAACCGTGGCCCGGTACAAGTCCGCCAAGTACACGGTGGAGCGGCCGCTGCTGCTCGGCGCCGCCATCGCGGACTCGAACCCGAAGATCAAGGCGGCCTACTCCGGGTACGGACTGCCGCTCGGCGAGGCGTTCCAGCTCCGGGACGACGTCCTCGGGGTCTTCGGCGACCCATCGCAGACCGGCAAGCCGGCCGGGGATGACCTGCGCGAGGGCAAGCGCACCTACCTCGTGGCCGCCGCATTCGTCGCGGCGGATCCACAGACCGCCGCCCGGTTGCGCGAGGGGCTCGGCGACCCGGGGCTGACGGACGCGGGGGTTGTCGAGCTCCGGGAGATCATCGTCGATACCGGTGCCCTAGCTCGAACCGAAGAGCGCATCGCGAACCTCACCGAGGCGTCGCTGTCCGCGCTTCGGTTGGTGCGGCTCGGTGGTGGTGCGAAGCGGATGCTCACCGCGCTCGCTAAGGTCGCTACGCGCCGCTCGGTTTAGCGGCTCTTCATGATCGAGGGTGTAGTCGGGGCCGGAACACGCCGGTCTCCAGAAGCGATCTGGCGATGTAGTTGGTGAGGCTGCAGGCCGAGCTCGTCAAGACGGCAGAACGAGCCCAGGTCAGGGCGCACGAAGGTGGCGTGAGGCGCGTCGCGCCCATCGGCCTCCGAGGCATTGAGGCCCATCGGCCTTCGAGGCATTGAGCAGGTGTGGTCACGCCTACCGAGTCGACTGGTTTCGTGGGAGTCAGCGCCAGAATTCGGTGAGCTGCTCGGCGAGGGCTCTGCCTTGGTCGTAACCAGCTCGAGCAGCGGGCGGACGCAGCGACAGATCCATCGCATTGGCGCCGAACATGTGCTCGGAGTTCGCTGTCCGGGAAGATCGTCTCGACTCTGCTGCCGCGTGCGCGTAGTTCGTCGACCTGTGTTGCGAGATGCATGCCCCAGTCCAGCGGCGTGAGTGTTCGGCCGCCGAATGGTGACAGCACCAGCACCCGTGCGTATCCGGCTGCCAGATCGGCATTCTCGGCGTTGGATCGGTAGCCGCCGTCGATGTATCGGTTGTCCCCGATCCTGTAGGGAAGGCCACTGGCACAGCTGGCGGCGACGGCGTCCGCCAGGTCGACTCCGCTGTGGCGGTCGAACACGACCGGTTCACCGGTATGGGCATCGACCGCCGTGATGAGCACCGTTCGTTGCGGCCAGATGCTGGCTGGGCAGCCGCGCGGCGACGGTGGCGCGCCACTGTGTTTGCCAGGAGCCGTCCGACGCCGCATCCATGTCGAGTGCCGCCGCGCCCATTCTGCGGCGCATGTCAGCCGCATCCTCAGCGGAGGCGATGATTTTGCTTATCCTCTCCATGTGGTCCGCCACCGGCCTGATCGGAACGCGTCCTCGGTCGGATCCGACCGGACCGGTCCGTTGCGGGCGGGCAGCGGCAAGGATGGCGGCAAGCAGTTCGGTCGGGGTCGCGCCGGCTAGCTGGGCCGCGGCCGTCGAGCCGGCTGACGTCCCGATGGTCAGGTCGGCTGTGGTCACGTCCAGCCCGGCATCGAACAGGCCGGCGATGACGCCGATCAGCCACGCGTTGCCTGTCGATCCGCCGCCACCGAGGACCAACGCTCGCTCGCCCGCGGCGCGCACCCGCTTTGTGGCCTCGACCCGCGGCTGATCCTGGTCGGACCTCGGCCGGTCGGAGGCCGTCGTCGAGGTGAGGTGCGGAGTTGTAGAAGGTGTTGTGTTCATGGGAGTCGCCTTTCGCGAAATGCCTGTCGGGCGCTCCCAGTGGCGACTACCTCAGTCGCGCGATCGTGGACTGCAGGGGAGCACCCACTGTGGATACTGCGTTCATGGGTCTCACCTCCTGCCGACGGATCACGATCGCGAAGACGCTAGCACACCGGCGGCGCGAGGGCGCAGTCGACATCATGCCGACTGCATTGTCGCTGTCGAACGTGCCGCCGACCGCCACACCCTCATCTGTGACTGGCCGGTTTAGCCAGCCCGCTCACCCAGCCGGCGCCCCCACCACGTCCAAGCCGCGAGCGTTGCCAGCACGAGTGCGAAACCGAATGCCAGGTCCTCGACCGGGGCCGACGCGACCCGCCACCCGATGACCGCCGCCGGGTCGTAGCGCACGACACCGCGGCCGGTGAGCACTCCGTTCACGGCGAGCTGAGAGCCAAGAACGATCGCGTAACTCAGCCAGAACACCCGCCCGAGTACCAGCCGAGTCCGCAAGAGTACGAGGTCGACAACCAGCGCGGCCGCGACGCCGAGCGCGGCCGCGGCCGTGTAGGTCATCGCGGGCTCCTGTCCCGGCGTCGGGCCAGTACCGTCCGTACCGCTTCGAAGGCGAGCACGGCGCACAGCGGCACGACCAGAAAGAACAACAGCTCCTCCAACGGCAGCCTGCCCGGCAGCCGCAGGCCGACGATCTGACCGTCGTCATAGGACCATTTCCCGGCCGCGATCGCCGCCAGGTCCCAAGCCACGAAGACGGACGCGACCGGCACCAGCGTGAGCAGCAGCCGCCGCCACTGGCGCAACACACCGACCCGCAACACGGGCTCGAGCCACAGGGCCCCGACGAGACACGCGCTCAGTACCGCGAGATAGACGAGATGGCGCACCGACGCGAGTCAGAATCCCAGCGCCTGAGCGCGCCGCTTGACTTCAGTTGCGCGGTTGCCGGACAGCGCGTCGGCGGGAGTGCCGGGCAGCGTGTCGTCCGACGAATAGAGCCATCTCAATGCTTCGTCGTCGGAGTAGCCCGCGTCACGAAGAAGGGTCAACACGCCAGGCAAGTGTTTGATCACGTTGCCGGACGCGACCAGCTCGGCCGGGACTCGCACCACACCCTCATGCCGGAAGGCGAGCAGAGCACCGTCTCGGATCATCTGATGCACCTTGGTCACCGGGACGTCGAGCCGCTCCGCAAGATCCGGCACGGTGATCCAGCCGGACGGCGCTACCGGCAGGTCGATGGAGATCTCGCTCACCCTCAAACAGTGCCATACCGGCCGCGTCGCGGTCGCGCCGTGGAGACATCCCGCCGTTAGACTGCCTGCGATGGACACCAAGGTCACCGATCCTTTGCGCGGTGCGCTCCTCGGGGGGCGTTATCGCATCGTGGGTCGCCTGGCCGCGGGCGGCATGGCCACGGTGTACCAGGCTCGCGACGAGCGTCTCGAGCGTTCCGTCGCAATTAAGATCATCCATCCCGACCACGTCCTGAATGAGGAGGTCCTCGACCGCCTGACCAACGAGGCGAAGACCGTCGCCCGGCTGGCTCATCCCAACATCGTGGCGGTGTACGACCAGGGCACCCACGATGGCGCGCCGTACCTCGTCATGGAGTACGTCCGCGGACGCACGCTGCGAGAGATGCTCAATGACCGGCGCCGGCTTGATCCGTCAGAGTCACTGGCGATCCTGGAACAGTTGCTGGCCGCGTTGGCCGTGGCGCACCGGGCCGGCCTGGTGCACCGGGACGTGAAGCCGGAGAACATCCTCATTGCGCCGCCGCCCAACGGCTCCGGCGACCTGGTCGACTCGGTCGTCAAGGTGGCCGACTTTGGTCTCGCCCACGCCGTCGAGATCGGCCGTAGCACCGGCGGGCCGCTACTGGCCACGGCCGAATACGTCGCGCCCGAACTGGTCGCCGACGGGCGGGCCGACGCCCGGGCCGACGTCTACTCGGCCGGCATCGTGCTGTTCGAAATGCTCACCGGTCGGGTGCCCTTTGATGGCGACCGACCCTCCGCGGTCGCGTGGCAACACGTCGACGAGGACGTGCCACCGCCGTCCCAGCTCATCCCCGGCCTGCCCTCGCTGCTGGACGACGTGGTCACCCGGGCCACACAACGCGATCCGGCCGGCCGTGCGCGCGATGCCGCGGAGATGCTGGCCGAGATCCAGGCCGCCCGCGAAGACGTGGGTGCGCTCGCCGGTCCCACCCGCGCACTGGCCCACCCGACCGTGGTCGTTCCAGCGGTCACCAGGCCGGCGGAGCGGCCGGCATGGGCTCGCCTGCCGGTGCAGCGCGTGCCCGGCCCTGGAGGCCGAGTTTTCACCGCGACGGGCCGTCGGCCCGGCGGCGGCATGGGCGCCGCCCGCGACGGTATGGTCTCGACCGGCCGACGCTTGGCCGCGTACCTGCCAGAGCAGCCGCTGCAGCGCACGGGCGCCTGGATCGGCCGCACTGGCCGGCGGCTGCGCGACACCGCCGAGGGCCGTCGACAGCTCACGATCGGCGTCGTGGTGGTCGGGGTGCTGCTCATGGCCGGCGGCTGGTGGCTCGGCTTCGGCCGTTACACCGAAGCGCCGGCCCTGCTCCAGCTCACCAAGGACAACGCCGTGGCGGAGGCGGCTCGGCTGGGGTTCGACGTGAGCTACGGCCCGGGCATCTACAGCGAACAGGTGCCGACCGACACCGTGATGCAGCAGTCGCCCGCGCCCGCCGGCCGCATCGTCAAGGGCGGCACCGTCACGCTCTACCTGTCGCTGGGCCCCGAGCGCTACGAGGTGCCCGACGTCGCCGGCCAGGCGTACGAGTACGCGACCTCTCAGATGCCCAAGCAGTTCGTCGTCGAGAAGGTCGACGGCTATTCCGACACGCTGCCGGTCGGGTACGTGGTCGGCACCGATCCGGAAAAGGGCAACAAGCTGCAGCCCGGTTCCACCGTGAAGATCATCGTGGTGAAGGGTTCGTTCCCGGTCCACGTGCCAACGGTGGTGGGCCGTCCCCTGGCCGAGGCGCAGAGCCAACTGCAGTCGGCCGGATTTACGAACATCGAAGTGCAGGAGCGCGACGATCCATCCAAGCTGAAGGACACGGTGCTCGACCAGACACCGGCTGGTGGGGAAGGCCTTCCCAGCGCGGCCAATCAGAAGGTCGTGCTGGTCGTCGCGAAGGGTCCGGCCCTTCCGATGCCGAACCTGGTTAGTCAGAACTGCCAGACGGCAACCAATCTGCTGCAGGGCATGGGAATCAACGTCAGTACGCCGGGCGTGGCCGACCCGTTCCGAGTCGCCTATCACGTGGAGGCGCAGAGCGTGCAGGAAGGCGCGGCCCTGGCCGCCGGGCAGACCGTCGAGCTGACGTGCACGCCCGGCCCATAGGAGCCCACGTTCCCGCGGCTGGCGGTTTGGCGAAGGCGGCGCTGCCCTACATCGACGCGGCCGGTGCCGGCGTCGCTCAGATCTTCGTATCCAATCCGCGCGGCTGGGCCCTCAGCGAGGGTGATCCCGGCCAGGACGAGGCGTTCGTGGCGGGGGTCGCGGAGCGGCACGTGCCGTCGTACATCCATGCCTCGCTTCTGGTGAATCTCGGTTCGCCCACGCCCGCTACGGTGGAGCGCTCGGCCGTGACGCTCGAGCATGGACTGCGCCGCGGGGCCACGCTCGGTGCGCGAGGTGTCGTCTTTCACGCCGGGTCCGCGGTCCACGACGGGTACGTGACGACCGCGCTGAGACAGGTCCGGCGAGTGCTGTTGCCGCTGCTCGACTCGGCCGCGGAGGCGAATGGACCGCGGTTGCTGGTGGAGCCGAGCGCCGGTGGCGGCCGGAGCCTCGCCGCCCGGGTCGAGCAGCTGGCCGATTATCTCGACGCCGTGGACGGTCACCCCTGGCTCGGTGTCTGCTTCGACACATGTCACGCCTGGGCCGCTGGACACGATGTGGCCACCAGAGGCGGCATGAGTGCCACGCTCGATGCGCTGGTCGCGACGGTGGGTTCTGACCGGCTCGCCCTCGTACACGCCAACGACTCCCATGACGCGTGCGGATCCCTGCGCGATCGGCATCAGAACGTTGGCGCAGGCAGGCTGGGCGAGGCGGCGTTCGCCGAGCTGTTGGCCCACCCGGCCGCCGCGGGTGTTCCCGTGGTGGTCGAAACGCCCAGCTCGGGTCATGTCGGCCACGCCGCCGATATCGCGACCCTCGCCCGACTCGCCTCCCGGCGAAGTGCGCGCCAGCGCAGCCGCCAATCGGGCATTCCGACGTGACCGAGGCCACGCCCCCTTGTGTTGATCAGGATCTTTAGGGAAGCCTTACTGAGGCAAGCCTAAGCACAGTGAGGTTCCCCTATGTACGTCTGCATCTGCGCCCGCGTTCGCGAGTGCGAGCTCCGCACCGCGATCAAGTTCGGCGCACGGACCGAGGAGACCGTGGGCGATGCCTGCGGCGCCGGGACCGGGTGCGGCACGTGCGTCGATCGCATCCGCGACCTCATCGATGAGGAGACCCGCAGCGACACGCTCGCGGTTCTGGCCGCCTAGGCACCTGGCCAGGCAATAGGCTGACCCCGTTCGCGATCTGGCGAGGGGACCGAGTCATGCAGGGTGACCAGCGAGTCATCGAGTTTCTCAACGAGCAGCTGACCGCCGAGCTGACCGCGATCAACCAGTACTTCCTGCACGCCAAGATGCAGGAGAACTGGGGCTGACCAAGCTCGCCAAGCACACGCGGGCCGAGTCCGTCGACGAGATGCGCCACGCCGAGATCCTCACCGACCGGATCCTGTTCCTCGAAGGCCTGCCGAACTATCAGAAGCTGTTCGCGCTGCGCATCGGCGAGAACGTCAAGGAGATGTTCGAGTCCGACATGAAGATCGAGGTAGAGGCGGTCGACCGGCTTCGGCGCGGCATCGAGTACATGCGATCCATCGGCGACGTCACGTCGGCCCGCATCTTCGAGGACATCCTGGCCGACGAGGAGCATCACATCGAATACCTGGAGACCCAGCTCGACCTCATCGAGAAGCTCGGCGAGGCGCTGTACCTCCAGAACGTCACCGAGCACCCCGAGGCCGGGTAGGCACACGTCCATTGTGGACGAATGACACGAAGCGTCCATAGTGGAGAGTCAGGTGGTCGCCCGCGGCACGAGTTCCAGGTCCAGCGAAAGGTCGAGGTGGGGGGCGTCGGAGTTCGCCATGCGATCGCGCAACGCCCGCACTCCCGCCTTTCCTGTCTCTTCGAACGGAAGCCGCACCGTCGTCAGGTCGAGTGCCATCGCGATCTCCGAGTCGTCAAAGCCGATGACGGCTACGTCGGTGGGCACGCTCAGACCACGCTGGCGGGCTGCTCGCAACACCCCGGCGGCGAGCATGTCGTCCTGCGCGAACACGGCCGTCGGCGGATCCGGCAGATCGAACAGCGCGTGAGCGGCCGCGCTGGCGTTCTCGACGCCGTGCGCTACGAGCCGGACCGCGTCATCCGGGATCGGCGCGCCGGCGGAGGCCGCAGCCGTACGAAAGCCATCAAGCCGTATCGGCGAAACTCGCTCCTGCCCGACGACAGCGAGCCGGCGGTGGCCGCGCTCCAGCAGATGCTCGGCCGCGAGCTCGCCGCCGCGCCGGTCGTCGGTGTGGACCGAATCGAACTCGTCGCGAAAGGTGTCGACCAGGACGGCCGGCAGTTGCAGCCGCCGCAGCCGCTCGGCGATGGCGTCGTCGACCGGCAGCGACATGATGACGATGCCATCGAGCCGTTGCGTGAGCGGCAGGCTGGCCAGCAAGGGCGACGGTACGGCGGCCGACTCCTGGTCGAACACGACCACATCGAGCGAGCCATCTGCCAGGCCCGCGAACACTCCGTTGAGGCGGCGGGCGAACGAGGGGTACGAGCTGAATGGCGCCACGACGCCGATGCGCCCGACGCCGCGCCGGGCTCGGGTGACGGCGTCCGCCTTCGGCTCGAAGCCGAGGCGGTCGACGGCCCGGAGCACCTTTTCGCGCGTCGCCGCCGCGACCCGGTGGGGTGCGTTCAAAGCCAGCGACACCGTGGAGATGCTTACCCCCGCTGCCTTGGCGACGTCGTAGATGGTGACCCGTTCGGCCACGTTTCAACCCTTGAGCAGCTCGGTGAGTACCTCTGTCGCCTCGTCCACGGCGGCGTCGTCAAGATCCAGGTGCGTGATCAGCCGGCACAGCCGCGGACCCAGCACCGACACGAGGACGCCGGACTCCCGGGCCTGGGTCGCGAGTTCGCGTGCGTCCAATGTGGACGAAGTGAGGTCGAGCAGGACTATGTTCGTCTGTACCTTCGCGGGGTCCACCACACCGAACTGCTGTAAAGCGTCGGCCAGGCGGTGGGCCCGCGCGTGGTCGTCGGCGAGCCGGTCTACGTGGTTGGCGAGTGCATAGTGGCCCGCGGCCGCGAGGATCCCCGCCTGCCGCATGCCGCCTCCCAGCCGCTTTCGGATCATCCGACCGGCGGCGACCCGTTCCGCCGTCGACACGAACAGCGAGCCGACCGGCGCGCCCAGGCCCTTGGAGAGGCAGACCGACATCGTGTCGAAGAGAGCCCCGTAGGTGGCAAGGGGCACGTGATCGGCGATATGGGCGTGCCAGATGCGGGCCCCGTCGCAGTGCAGCGCGATTCCGTGGTCGTCGGCGACGCCCCGCAACGCCCGCAGCGTCTTCAGCGGGATGACCGCGCCACCGGCACGGTTGTGCGTCTGCTCCACCGCGATCGCCCGCGTCGGCACGGCGAAGTAACCGTCCGGACGAAGCATCGCCGCCACCACACGTGGCTTGACGTCCGCGCCAACCGCGGGCCAGGTGCGGGTGGAGATGCCGCCCACCGCCGCGGCGGCGCCGATCTCGTACGTCACGATGTGCGCGTCGGCGTCGCAGAGGAGCTCGTTCGCCGGCGGCACGAGCGTCTGGATCGCCGTCTGGTTGGCCATCGACCCCGTCGGCATGAACAGCGCCGCCTCGTGCCCGAACAGCGCGGCCACCTCCGCCTCAAGGGCGTTGACTGTGGGGTCCTCGCCGTAGACGTCGTCTCCGACCTCCGCCGTGGCCATGGCCTCGCGCATGGCCGGCGTTGGCCGGGTCACGGTGTCGCTGCGCAGGTCGATCATCCGCCTACACTACGACGGCACCCTGTGTGCACCCCAAGATCCCCATGGGCCATGACCTGAAGCTGCCAAATCGCCCCGTCCAGGCTGACAGAGGCATGATCAGCCCGGTGCTAGCCCCGCAACATTTCGGCCACGAGAAACGCCAATTCGAGCGACTGCTGCGTGTTCAGCCGCGGGTCGCAGGCGGTCTCGTATCGCCCGACAAGGTCAGCCTCCTCGATCGCCTGGGCCCCGCCGAGACACTCGGTGACGTCCTCACCCGTGAGTTCGACATGCAGCCCGCCCGGGTGGGTCTCCAGCTGTTGGTGCACCTCGAAGTAACCGAGCACCTCGTCGACAATCCGGTCGAAGTGACGAGTCTTGTACCCGTTCGACGACTCGATTGTGTTGCCGTGCATGGGGTCGCATTGCCACACGACCCGGTGCCCGGCGGCGGTCACCTTCTCCACGATCGGCGGCAACGCGTCGCGCACCCTCTGGTTGCCCATGCGCGACACCAGAGTGAGCCGGCCCGGGACGTTATCGGGGTTGAGCTTCTCGCACAGTTCGATCGCGTTCTCGGGTGTCGTCGTCGGTCCGAGCTTCACCCCGATCGGGTTGGCAATGCGGGATGCGAAATCGACGTGGGCGCCGTCGATCCGCCGGGTCCGCTCGCCCACCCAGACGTAGTGGCCAGACAGGGCATACGCCCGTCCGCCGACTACGCGGGTGAGCGCCCGGTCGTACTCGAGCGCCAAGGCCTCGTGGGAGCAGTACAACGTGACGGTGCGCAGGGCGTCGTCGTCGGACATGCCGCACGCCTGCATGAAGGCGAGTGCGCGGTCGATCTCACGGGCCAGTGCCTCGTACCGCTCGCCGAACTTGGAGGTACGGACGAAGTCGCGGTTCCAGTCGTGCACCGCGTGCAGGTCGGCCAGACCGCCCCCGACGTAGGCCCGGAGCATATTCATCGACGACGACGAATTGGCGTACGCACGGATCATCCGGCTCGGGTCGGCGACCCGAGCCTCCTCGGTCGGGTTCAGCGAGTTGATCATGTCACCCCGGTACGCCGCCAGGCCCAGGGCGTCGAGCTCCTGCGACCGGGGCTTGGTGTACTGGCCGGCGACCCGGGCCACCTTCACCACCGGCAGGCTCGCGCCGTAGGTCAGCACCACCGCCATCTGCAGCAGCGTCCGGGCGTTGGCGAGCAGATGGGCCTCGGTGTTGTCGGCGAACGTCTCCGCGCAGTCGCCACCCTGTAGCAGGAAGGCGCGGCCATCCGCCACGTCCGCGAGCCGCGCGCGGAGTCCGTCGACCTCGTACGGCGCGACGACCGACGGCACCGTGGCGAGGACCTGGCAGACCTCGTCAACTGCGGCCTGATCCGGCCAGGGTGGGGTCTGCGACCGGGGCAGAGTGCGCCAATGGTCCAGACCCAACGCCGCCACTTGCGCGGCGTCGGTGGTCGGGCGCCCGATCTCGAACCCGGGGTCCCGGAACTGGTGCCACTCCTGGCGCATCGCCGGCCTTTCGCTCGCGTCGGCTGTCTCGGCATGATGACTCATCACGGCGCGGTGCGTGCGCCTGGACCAGCCTACGGCGACCACAGCGGACGTAATGGGGCGGCTGGGGCATTCCGCTCTATGGGATCGCCGATCAAAATCGTGAATGTCACACATGTTGTCCGATCGGCGACCGTACATCTTGCATCTTGCAGATTCGTCGACCAATGTGTGCATCTGACGAACCGAATGCGTGAGGAGACCGCCGTGCTTCTGTCGCGCCGCCCCGCACCACGGCACCGCAGACCTTCACTCCGGCGCGGCGCGGTCATGCGCGCGGCCGCGCTCGCCCTCGGCGCGAGCCTGGTCGCCATCGGCATCACAACCCCCGCTACCGCCGACCCGGCGGTCGGTTACGTGCGGCTGGCCCACCTCTCCCCCGACACCGGCAAGGTAGACGTCTATCTATCGAGAAAGGGCGATAGCTCGTTTGTCACGCAGGTCTTCCCGCATGTGGGCTACGGGACGATGTCGAAGTATCTGGCCCTGCCGGTCGGCACGTACGCAGTCGCGATGCGCGGCGAAGGCGCACCCGCCACCTCCAGTCCGGTGCTGACCACCGAGGTCACGGTCACCGACGGTGGCGCCTTCACCGTGGCCGGTGTCGGCAAGCACGCGGCCCTCGGGTTGAAGGTGCTCACCGACGACCTGAGCCGACCGAGCAACGGCATGTCCAAGGTCCGGGTGATCCAGGCCTCGGTGGCGGTGCCGATTCTCGACGTCGATCTCAACGACGGCACGCCCGTGGCGAAGGGGATCAGTTTCGCCTCGACCACCGACTACCAGGTCGTCTCGCCCGGCACCTGGACGCTGCGGCTACGGCCCATCGGCTCCTCGTCGACGACCACGCTCGGCGTCGACCTTGCCGGTGGCAGCGTCTACTCGTTGTTGGTGCTCGACGGCGCGAACGGGCTGTCGCTGCAACTGCGGGCCGACGCCCGCGGTGGTGCCGAGGCACCCGACGGTAGCGTCGACACCGGTGCGGGTGGCGACTCCGTCTGGCGCATCGTGCTGACGGCCACGGTCGGCGTCGTACTCATTGCCGGCTTCGTCCTCGTAGCCATGCGGTTGCGGCGGTTGACCATCCGGCGGTCGTGAGACCACCGACCGCCCGCGGGGTCGCCCGGCAACCTCTCTCCCGGGGGAGGACGTACGTCTCTGCGCACCAGCGCCGCTTCGCCCGCGTCGTCCAGCGGTGGGAGCGGTTGGCATGGCTGGCCGCGCTGCTCACGGTGGTCGTCACCGGTGGCCTGGTCGCACAGGCGGTCGCCGCAGGCGCCGGCCCCGCGCGGGCGACGGCAAGGTTCCAGTCGCCGAACGCCGTGCCCTCCGGCGAGAGTCCGTGCTTCTTGGACGGCTGCAGCCGCCCGGTGCTTGTCGGTTCGCCGGTTCGAGTTCGGATTCCCGCGATCAACGTCGACAGTGGACTGGAGGAGCTCGCTCTCGACGCCAACCGGAAGCTCAGCGCCCCGGTCGACTATGCGAAGGCCGGCTGGTACCGAGACGGGGTTCTCCCGGGCGAGCCGGGCCCCGCGGTGATCGCGGGCCATGTCGACTCCGTGCGTGGGCCGGCCGTCTTCTACCGGCTGAACGAACTGGTCGCTGGCGACCCCGTGACCGTCCTGCGCGGCGGGGTGTGGGTGACGTTCCGGGTGACTAACGTCGAGCACTACGCCAAGAATGCGTTCCCGGACGAACGGGTGTATCGCCCGACGCCCGAGCCGGAGCTACGCCTGATCACGTGCGGCGGCGACTTCGACCCGACGCGACTGTCCTATCGCGACAACATCGTGGTGTACGCGGTCAGCGAGTGAGGACTTCGTCAGGTCCGGCGGCGGCCGGCGAAGCCCGTGTCGAGCCGGTGGTACCAACCGATGTCGTCGTCGCCCTCGAGCCAACACCACAGCACTGGCTCGCCTTCGCGCTCGCCGGGTACGTCGAGCAGCAACGGCGCGAACCCCTTGACCTCGACTCCGACCTCGGCGAAGTGCTCCATGTCGGCGTACAGCCGCGCCTCGAGCGCCTTGGCTTCGGCTAGCCCACCGAGCCGGCTGTGGCCGGTGCTGGCCAGGTCGGCCTGCAGTTCGGCCAGGTCCGCGCGCGCAGCGACGAAGCCGTCGATTCGCGGGCGCAGAGTGGCGAGAAGGGCCTGGGCCTCGTCGAGGATCATGTCCTCAGTATCGGTCCGGCCACCCCTCGTCCGCAGTTAGGCGTTCTGGGCGGCGAGCTCGCGGGCCCGGTCGCGGGCCGCCTCCAGCGCGGCGAGCATCGCCGCCCGTACCCCATGGTTCTCCAGCTCACGGATCGCTGAGATGGTCGTACCGGCCGGGGAGGTGACCGCCTCACGCAACTTCACTGGGTGCTCGCCGGAGTCCCGGAGCATGATCGCCGACCCGACGGCGGTCTGGACGATGAGGTCGTGGGCGACCTGCCGGGGCAGGCCGAGCAGAATCCCGGCGTCGGTCATCGCCTCGACGAGATAGAAGAAGTAGGCCGGACCGGAGCCGGACAGCGCGGTGACCGCGTCCTGCTGCGACTCGGGCAGCCGGATGGTTCGGCCCAGCGGGCGGAACATCTCCTCCGCCAGTTCCACATGGTTGTCCGTCGCATGTGGACCGGCGGAGATCGCCGTCATCGCTTCGTCGACGAACGCCGGAGTGTTGGTCATCACCCGGATCACCGGCGTGCCGTCGGGCAGCCACTTGGCGAAGAACGAAATCGGCAGCCCGGCGCAGAGCGAGACCACGAGTTTGTCCGCGGGCACCAGCGGGCCGAGCTCGCCCATGAGGGCGGCCGCGTCCTGTGGCTTGACCGCGATCGCGAGCACATCAGCTGCTTTCACGGCCGTGGCGTTGTCGAGCATCCGGATTCCGTACTTGCTCCCAAGCTCGGCCGCCCGCTCCGGGCGTCGCTCGGTGGCGACCAGCTTCTCCGCCGACCAGCCGGACCGCAGCAACCCGGCGAGCAACGTCTCGCCGATCTGCCCGGCCCCGATCACCCCGATCGTGTGCACGCTCGGCCTCCCTTTGATCCGGGATCAGTTGCCGAAGAAGACCTCGGCCTCGATGTAGCGCTCCAGCGGGACCGTCTTCAATTCCTTGGTCCCCTCGCTCAGCGGTACCCGCACGATGTCCGTGCCCCGAAGCGCCATCATCTTTCCCCAGTCGCCCTCGTGCACCGCGTCGATGGCCTGCAGTCCGAATCTCGTGGCGAGCACCCGGTCGAACGCGGTGGGCGTGCCGCCGCGCTGGATGTGTCCTAGCACGACGGTACGGGCTTCCTTGCCGGTCTTCGCCTCGAGCTGCTCGGCCAGCCACTGCCCGATGCCGCCCAGGCGCACATGGCCGAACGCATCCAACGCCTGGTTGTGCAGGAGCATCTGCCCGTCCAAGGGCTGGGCACCCTCAGCGACCACGACGATCGGCGAGTACTGGTGCTGGAAGCGCTTCTCGACGTACCCCGCCACCTGATCCACATCAAACTGGCGCTCCGGCAACAGAATGACGTTCGCCCCACCGGCAAGACCCGCGTGCAGAGCGATCCATCCCGCGTGCCGGCCCATCACCTCGACGACCAGGGTGCGGTGATGCGACTCGGCGGTCGTGTGCAGCCGGTCGATCGCCTCCATCGCAATGTTCACGGCGGTGTCGAAGCCAAAGGTGTAGTCGGTGGCGCTCAGGTCGTTGTCGATCGTCTTCGGCACGCCCACCACGTGCACGCCCAGGTCGAAGAGCTTGGTCGCGACCCCGAGCGTGTCCTCGCCACCGATGGCCACGAGCGCGTCCACGCCCTGATCGCTGAGGTTGGCCTCGATCCGTTCGACTCCGCCCTCGATCTTGAACGGGTTGGTCCGCGACGAGCCGAGGATCGTGCCGCCGCGCGGCAGGATGCCACGTACCTCTTTGATCCCCAGCGGCATGATCTGAGCCTCGAGCGGGCCACGCCAGCCGTCTCGGAAACCGACGAACTCGTGGCCGTAGGTGGTGATGCCCTTGCGCACCACGGCCCGGATCACTGCGTTGAGACCGGGGCAGTCGCCGCCACCGGTCAGCACTCCGATTCGCATGCTCTGCCGACCTCCAGTCAGGCCTTCGCGCCCTGCATGCCCCGCGGCGGTCAGAACGTGGCACCGTTGCCAGGCGGGGCGGGCCGCACCGGGGACTGTAACCGGTATCGGGCGCGGCGAGAAAATCGCCTAGGCAAGCCTAAACGTTCGTTCACGCCTCAGTGGACGCGTCGGCGGCCATCGCCGAGAGCACTCGCCATCGGGCCAGGTTGTGCCGGGCGTCGACGAGGGCGTTGTGGCGTCGCTCGACCGAGTCCGGCAGCGCCGGGCGGCCGCGGTCGTCCCAGAGCTGGCGCAGGTCCTTGGTGAACCGTGGGATCTCCCGCGGCAGGTCCGGCATCCTTCCCCACAGCTGGGCCAGCACCACGTGATCGTACGAGGCGTACCAGGCCCATAGCTCCAGCCGCGTATCGGATTTCTCGCGCACCGGAGCGATCAGGAACTCATGCAGCTCATCTCGGATCTCTGCGCGCGACCGCCAGGCGGGATCGGACGGCGACGGCAACCGGTCGAGCACGTTGCGGCGCACCCAGGGCAACGCATCCCGATCATCGAATTCGGTTGATATGGCGTAGAACTCGCGCCCGTGCTCGTCCACCACGCCGATCGAGACCAGGTCGATAATTCGACCGTCCTCGATGAATTCGCAGTCGTAGAAGTATCGGTACATCATCCCGATCCACATTCTTGCCGACCGACGGCCATTCCTTGGTCGGCCCGCCCATGATCGGCGCGCCCAATTGGCAGGTGTACGCGCCGAACGGCCACGGCTAGGTTCGCGTCCATGACCTTTTCGATCGTTGCGCGCTCCGCGGACGGACTGGCCCACGGTGTCGCGGTCGCTAGCAAGTTCCTCGCCGTCGGTGCGGCGGTTCCGGCCGCGGCGGCTGAGGTCGGAGCGATCGCGACCCAGTCCTACGCCAATCTCGCCTACCGGCCGCAAGGGCTGGCGCTGCTCGGCACCGGGGTGGCCGCGCCCGAGGTCGTCGCTGGCCTGACCGCCGCCGACACCGGCCGCGACCAGCGCCAACTGGGTGTTGTCGGAGCCAGCGGCGACGGGGCGACGTACACAGGTTCGGGTTGTCACTCCTGGGCCGGCGGCATCGCCGGCGACGGCTTCGCGATCCAGGGCAACATCCTCACCGGCCCCGACGTGGTCGAGGAGATGCTCCGCGCGTGGCTCAACAGCGACCGCAACGCGCCGCTTGGTCGGCGGCTGCTCGCGGCGCTGCTAGCGGGCGACCAGGCCGGGGGCGACAAGCGAGGTCGGCAGAGTGCAGCCCTGCTCGTGGTCGCGAAGGGACAGGGGTACGGCGGTACCAGTGACGTCGTGGCCGATCTGCGGATCGACGACCACCCCGACCCGGTGGTGGAGCTCAGCCGACTGCTGGAATTGCACTCGCTCTACTTCGACAAGCCAAGACCGGCCGACCTGCTCGACCTCACCGATGAGCTGGCCGACGAGGTACGCGAGCGCCTGAAGGAGCGCGGGCACATCGCCCCCGACCTCGACCAGGCACTCGCAGACTGGGCCGGCATCGAGAACCTGGAGGAACGCATCGTCGCCGGTCGTATCGATCCCCTCGTCCTGGAACACCTCCGCAACGCTAGTCCCCCAAGATCAGAGATCATGACGACTTTGGCCGTACGAGGGGCCACAACACGCCATGATCGCTGATCAAACAGTACAGACACGGGCAGCGTGCTTTGCGCTGGGCGCCGAGCGTAATAGCGTGACCCGATCACCACTGGATGTCGCTAAGTCGATCCGCAGGGTGTACAGAAGCCGACAAGCCCGCCATCATGGGGCGCGGGAGGGATAACCACCGTGGATGTTCGGGTGACCGACACCGGGGACGTACTAGCCGGCGTCGAGATGTTTGCTGGGCTCGAGCCGGAGGCCCGCCAGCGGGTGATGGCCGCCGCCGTCCCGCGCACCTACCGCAAGGGTCAGCTGCTCTTCGTCGAAGGAGACCCCGGCGAATCGTTGATCATCCTGCGTCGCGGCTCGGTGCTGGTCTTCCGGACCGCCCCGACCGGCGAGCGCGCCGTGCTCTCGGTGATCCGCCCGCCCGACGTCCTCGGCGAGGTCTCGCTGCTGGACGGCTCAGCCCGGTCACTGTCGGCCGAGGCGCTTGAGGACTGCACCGCGCTCGCCCTGTCGCGGGGCGCCTTCATCGAACTCGTGCACGCGAGCCCGCGGATGCTCGACGCGGTCATGCGCTCGCTCGGGGGCCTCATCCGGCGGCTCACGGAACAGAACGCCGACCATGTCTTCCTCGATCTGCCCGGACGAGTGGCCAAGACACTCGTTCGTCTCGCCGGCGACTCGACCGCACCGATGGTGACGATCGAGCTGAACCAGAGCCAGCTCGCCGAGATGGCCGGCGGTTCGCGGCAGAGCGTGAACCAGGCCATCGGCTCATTCGCCAATCGAGGCTGGCTGCGCACCGAAGGGCGGCGGATCGTGGTGACCGACCTGCCGGCTCTGCGCCGCCGGGCAGGGATGACCGACCGGCAGTAACGCCGCCGGGCAGGATGACCGACCGGCGGTAACGCCGTCGGCCAACGGGTCGGTGCGCGCCGGCCACGATGGCGCACCCCAAGTTGTGCAGTTCGCCTGTTCCGGAGGAACCGCCATCGCCTATCCGGTTTGCCCCGCCTGCGGCCGTACCGCCGGTCCGGATGACCGGTTCTGCGGCCGGTGCGGCAACGCCCTGACGTTGACCTGTTCCCGCTGCGGCCGGGCGGCAACGGCTGAGCTCAGCTACTGCACTGGGTGTGGGCAGGCGCTGCGTACCTCCGACGAACCCACCACCGGCGAACGCCGGCGAGAGGAACGTCGTCGCGTCAGTGTGCTGTTCGTCGACGCGATCGGGTCGACCCCGTTTGCCGAGCACGCCGACCCGGAGAACGTACGGGCGCACCAGACCGAGTTTTTCGCCACCGTGCGCCGGGTTGTGCGCCAGTACGGCGGCGTGGTGGAGAAGTACATCGGCGACGCGGCCATGGTGCTCTTCGGTGCGCCGGTGGCGACGGAGGCGGACGCGGTACGGGCGGTCCGGGCCGGTCTGGACCTGCAACGGGCACTGGAAAACCCGGAGGTCGGGAGCAACTGGTCGTTCCGCGTCGGCATCGCCACCGGCGAGGCGCTGGTCGACGTGAGCGCCGCCCACGACGGCGGCCAGGCGATCGTCGCCGGCGACGTGGTGAACACGGCCGCCCGGCTTCAGTCCGAGGCGCCGGCCGGGGGCGTTCTCGTATGCGGCACGACGCACGCCGCCGCGCGGACGGAGATCCGCTTTGCCGCTCAAATGCCGGTGACCCTGCGGGGTCGATCCACGCCGACCGAGGTCTGGCTCGCGGTGGCGCCAGTCCCGCCGCAGCTCGAGGAGAACACCGGCGACCTCCCGATGGTTGGGCGCGACCACGAGCTCGGGCTGCTGACGTCAGCACTGCAACACGTGATCCGCCAACGCGAGCCCCGGTTGGTCACCGTGCTCGGCCCGGCGGGGATTGGCAAGAGCCGTCTCGTTCGCGAGCTCTACCAGTACGCGCGGGCGCTCGACGAGGTATCGGTGTGCTGGCGCAGCGGGCGCTGTCCGCCATTCGGCGAGAACACCGCCTACGCCGCGCTCGCCGACATCGTCAAGGCCCAGGCGGGCGTGCTCGTTACCGACACACCCTCGACCGCGCGGGAGCGACTCGACGCCGCGCTGCGTGACCTGGTGCCGGCAGGTGAGTCGGCCCGCCTCTCCGACGCGCTGCGGCCCCTGGTCGGGCTGCCCGGTTCGCCATTGTCCACAGAGGACGCTGAGTCCGCCTGGCGACGGTTCCTGCTGGCGCTCGCCGGGCGTGGGCCGACCGTGCTGGTCGTGGAGGATCTGCACTGGGCGGACGATCGCATGATCCACTTCGTGGAGCTGATCGGCGCGACCGTGCGGGACGTGCCGCTGCTGGTCGTCTGCACCGCCCGCCCGGAGCTGGTCGACCGGGAACCGGCCTGGGCCGGGGCGGTGGCGGGGATGTTCTCGATCTCGCTCACGCCATTGCGCGGCGACTCGATCGCGAGCCTGTACGAGGGCATGTTCGGTGGCACCGCGCTACCGCCGCAACTGTTGCGGTCGCTGGTGGAGTTGGCCGACGGGATGCCGTTATACGCCCAGGAGTACGGCCGGATGTTGGTCGAGCGTGGCACCCTTCGCCAATCCGATGACACCTGGATCCTCGCGCCCAGCGACGAACTGCCCACGCCGGATAGCGTGCACGCCGTCATTGCCAATCGGATCGATCTGCTCGACGACGGCGAGCGGGCCGTCCTACAGGCGGCCGCGGTCGTAGGCGCCCGTTTCTGGCCCGGCGCCGTCGCGGCGGCGCTGGGCACCAACGCCGACACGGTAGACCGGGCGCTGCGCACGCTGACCCAGCGCGATCTTGTGCGCGAGCAGCCAGACTCGTCGATGGCCGATCAGGCCGAGTACCGGTTCCGCCACGCGCTGGTCTCCGACGTCTGCTACGAGCGGCTGCCGTTGGGCGAACGGATCGCCCGACACGTCCGCACGGCGGACTGGCTCGAGGCTCGGCTGGACAATCGGGGCACAGAGCTGACCGAGGTGGTCGCGCACCACCGCTTTACCGCGTACCAGACGTCGGTTTCCTTGGGTCTGGACGCACGGCCGTACGCCGCGCCAGCCTTGGCCGCGCTGCGGCGCGCGGCCCGGCGAGCCGCGATGCTCAATGCCTTCGATGCCGCCGCGGCCCACGTGGCCCGCGCGAGTCAGCTCGTGCCCGCGCCGTCGCTGATCGGTGGCAGCACCGACGTCGGCGCCGAATCAGACCGGCTCGGAGTGGAATTGCTCGGCATCGAGTTGGCTCTGCACTCCGACGAGACGACCTTCCTCAGTGGACCGGGTCCCGGTCGCCTCGCCGAGTTGGCCACGCTCCTGTACCGAGCTCGCGACCACGATGGCGCGGCCCGGGCCTGGACCCTGCTCGGCCAGACCGCGTGGCTCCGGTTCGACCGGGCCGAAGCACTGCGTAGCCTCGACCGCGCAGTCGAGCTCTTCGACACCTGTCCGGATACTCCGGAGAAGGCGCAGGCCTACGCCGAGCTGGGCCGCCTGCACATGCTCAACTATGAGCACGTGCCCGCATTGGGAGCGACACAGATCGCGGCGGAGATCGCCGAGCGGCTCGGCCTGGTCGAGTTGCGCGCCAACGCATTGATCACGATTGGGATGTGCCGTTATCTCGCCGGCGAACCGGACGGCCTGCTCGAACTGCAGGAGTCGCTCGAGTTCTGCCGCATTCACAAGCTGCCGAGCCTGCGCCGAGCCCGGAGCATGGTTGCGGACGCCTTGGTCGTGGAGGGAGATCTCGCCCGCGCCCGGGAGATGCTCGACGACAGCGGCTCGAGCGCCGCGATCCAGGCACTGTACGCCGGCGACTGGGACCTCTTCTTCGTCGCCGCCGAGTCCTTTTTAGACAGTCCTGAAGGGGATCGCGACCTGCGTGTGCGCGGCGCCCGCGGTTGGCTCCGCGCCCTGCGCGGCGACGACGCGGGGGCGGCGGAGGACACGGCCACCGCGCTGCGGACCGCCCGATCCACGCGATTCTGGCGTCCGATGTGGACAGCACTGGCCCACGGCGCGTTCTGCGATGCCTTGTTGGACAAGCCCGGCGACGCCGAGGTGCTGTTACGCGAGCTGGGTGACGGCTGGCGACGGATGCGTACCATCGCCAGCGGCGAATGGGTTGCCGCCGCCGCGCACGCCGCCGATCGCGTCAGTACTGACGCCGCCCTACTGCTGCGCGATGCGCTCGGCGACGCACCGCACCACACTGCTTGGTCCCGAGCGGCCATGTCTTCGGTGGACGGTACGATCGCCGCCGCTCACGGCGACTACACGACGGCCGCGATGCGGTACCTGGACGCGGCCGAGCGGTACGCCTCCGTCGGCAGTGCAACCGACCGGATGTTCGCCCTGGGCGGCGCGGTGCGGGCCTTGTCGGCGGCGGCTGATCGGGCTCTGTTCGACTCCCGGGCGCTTTCGTCGGCCCAGGCGGCCGCGGATCCGGAGCGGGTGGCCGCCGTGCGAAGTGAGCTCGCCGAGTTCGCCGCCCGCAACCGCATCGTCTCTCCGCTGTAGGAGGGCCACCGGGGCCAGCTTGATCCGGTTATGCACAGCAGGGCTGACGTCATCCACAGGCTGCCGACCGACCGTTTGGAAAGTGCCCACACTGGACGGTCGTGAAGGACGACGTTGTGGCCGAGAGGCCGTGGTCGACGTTCGAGCGCGACCCATTGACTGAGCTCCTCGACCGCCAGGACGGCGTCATCGCATGGTGGCAGGCACAAGCACTAATGTCCAAGAAGGCGATGCGCCATGGGGTCGCGACCGGCCGCTGGCGCCGGGTGCATCGAGGCATTTATGTGCGGCATGGCGGCCCACTCACCGACCGCCAACGCTGGTGGGTCGCGATCCTCGCGCTGAACCCCGAAGGGCGAGCATCGGCCATTCCTGTGGCGTGTCTGGGCGGGCTTACCGCGCTGCTCGCGCACGGATTGCGATCCGTGACCGCACACCGGATAGACGTGATACTCCCGCCCACACGCCGCCTCGCGCCGCCGGCAGGGGTCGCGATCCACCGGATCAACCTCCCCGATGAGGACCGAGATCCGTCGGCAGTGCCACCGTCAACGACGCGCGGCCGCGCCTTGGTCGACGCCGCGCAATGGGCGCGGACGGCCAACGAAGCGCGCCTGATGATCGCCGCGAGTTTCCAGCAGCGTCTCGTGACAGCAGATGAGGTCCGCCTGGTGTTGGACCGAATGATCAATGCGCGGCGTCGGGAGTTGGTCCTGACTACGGTCCGCGATTGCGCCGCCGGTTCACACAGCATCGGCGAGCTCGATTTCGTGGCGCTATGTCGGCGCGGTGGACTCCCAATCCCGACTCGACAGGTGCGACGCCGTGACAGCTCTGGACGGCTTCGCTACCTCGACGCCTGCTTCGACCCTTGGCGCGTCGTCGTCGAAGTAGACGGCTCACATCACATTGACGTCGCCCAGATGTGGGACGACAGCGCTCGGCAGAACGACCTGATCCTGGCTGGCTATGTCGTGCTCCGGTATCCGATCGCGGCGATCCGCAACGAACCACAAAGGGTTATCGCCGAGATCCGGGCGGCTCTCCTCACCGCTGGATGGTGCCCATGATCAGGAGTCTTGGAACCTAAGAGCCCCTATAGGGGCACCCAGATTCCACAGCCGCCGATCTAGGCGGCGAGGTCGGCGGTGGGCTTCGCGGAAGGGGGTGGGGCGGAGGCAGCGGAGGCGGCCGCTTTCACCTTCTGGGCGTAGACATCCACGTACTCCCGGCCGGAGAGCGTCATCAGCTCGTACATGATCTCGTCGGTGACGGCACGTTCGATGAACCGATCTCCGGCCATGCCCTGGTAGCGGGAGAAGTCGAGCGGCCGGCCGAAGCGGATCTTTGCTCGGCGGATGCGTGGAATGATCTTCCCTATCGGCTGGATCTCGTCGGCATTGAGCATGGCCACCGGGATCACCGGCGCACCACCGACCAACGCCAGCCGCGCCACGCCCGTCTTACCGCGATGCAGGCGACCGTCCGGCGAGCGCGTGCCCTCCGGGTAGATCCCGAAGAGTTTGCCTTCGCCCAAGACTCGCAGGCCGGTGTCGATCGCGGCCTGCGCGGCGCGACCACCGGAGCGGTCGACCGGGATGGTGCCCGCGCCGACGAAGAACATCTTGATCAGCCAGCCCTTGACGCCCTTGCCGGTGAAGTACTCCTGCTTGGCAACGAAGGTGATCTTCCGCTTCACCATCAGCGGCATGAAGATCGAATCAGAGAACGAGAGGTGGTTACTGGCCAGGATCGCAGGTCCATCGTCGGGCAGATACTCCCGGCCCTCCACCTGCGGCCGGAAGATCAGCCGCAGCCAGGGCCCGAGGAGCACGTACTTCAGCAGCCAGTACAGCACCTGCACCTCGACTTAGCTTCTCGGAACGAGTCGGACATCCAGACATGAGCCTACGAAACCACATGCTTCGAGGACAACGGCATGATCGTATGGACCGCCCGCGGCGCGCTTTGAGGGCCCGAGACAGGTACCGTTGCGGCTGACACATCCGTACGCGGGCAGCCGCCGAATGCGGAGGGGAGCCCAGGTGAGCGTGGGTGGCGACCGGCACGGCCGGCGCGACAACGGCCTGGTGGCGGCGGAGTACGCCGCTGCGGGCGACGTCGACCCACGAGTTGGCGAGCACCTGCTCGACGTCCTGGCCCTCAACGGCATCGCCGCGTACCTGCGACCGTCCACGGACCTGCACCCGGTTACCCGGTCCACTGTGTTGCCGAGCCGACCAACCGACCGGCTCTTTGTCGACCGGGCGCACATCGAGATCGCCCGGGACTACCTCACCCGGTTGGCCGAGGACGCCGACCCGATTGACGCCGACCCAACGCACGCCGATGCGGCGGACGCAGGGACGACGCACAGCGAGCTGGCAGACGCCGAGGCACCGGACGCCGAGCGTACCGACGCCGAAGCCGTGGACGCAGACGCGACCGGCAAGGAAGAGCCGGACCAGCAGCGCCGTAACACAGCCTCGGCTCGTCACCTGGTCGAGCCCACGAACGACGAGGTCGATCGGGCGTGGGCCGAGATCATCGCCGCCTACGACACCACCGCCCCGTCGCCGCCGGCGCGACCGGACGCGTCGGGACCCGCATTGCCTCCCGAAACGGTGTGGCCGGACGCGACCGGCCGCGACACCGGGTGGCCCGACGCCGCATGGCCGGACACCGCCCGCCCCGACTCGTCCCGGCCCGACGTCAGGGGCGACCAGATGCGGCCGGACTCCCGGGCCGACCAGATCCGGCCAGAGTCGACCCGCCCAGAGTGGCCGGACCGGGCGTCTAGGGAGAGGCACCCGCCACGGGCGCCCGAAGAAGAACCGTCCCTATTGGACGGTCTCAACACGTTCGGCGCGGACCGGCCCGACGAGGGCGACGAGGAGTTCACCCCACCGGTAGCGCCGCCCATACCGCGCCCATCGCTGCCCACGGCGCTTGCGGTCATCGGCGTGATCGGCGGCCTCGCCGTGTTTCTGAAGCCGGACCTGTTGTCGTTTCTCAACCAGAGCCTGTCAATGTTGCTTGGCTTCACCGCCATCGTGAGTGGATTCGGCACTCTCGTGTGGCGGCTGCGTCCAGGCGACGACGGCGACGATGACCCCGACGACGGCGCCAGAGTCTAGTTAGGACTTCTCGAGCCAGTCCAGGATCGCGTCGATCGGCTCCTGCCACCGCGCATCAAGCATCAAGTCGTGCCCCATGCCTGGGAACAACAACGGGGCGCCACCGTAGTGCCGGGCGATCTGCTCCAGCGACTGCCGCGGTACGACCTTGTCGTCCGGGGAGCCGACCACGAGCACGGGCGCATCGCCGACCGGTGGTTCGGGATTGTGCCGCCGTACCAACTGCCATACGACACGTGGAGCGTCCGGATCACCAAGCCGGTTGGAGTACGCGCGAGCCTGGGCCACCGTTAGTTCACGGCCGAACAGCTGGCGCCGACCCAGCCGCAGTGGCAGCCCAACCAGACCGGGCAGGGTGCCGGCCGCGTTGTGCGTCAACGCGGCCCACAGGGTGCGCAGCCCGCCGGTCACCGGGGCAACCAGGACGCCGGCCCGGGCCGGGTAGCGGGCCAGCGCCTGGGCCACCGCCAATCCGCCCACGCCGTGTCCAATGAGGACAGCTTGCCGAGGAAGCCGCGCGGCCACCTGCACTACGTCATGGGCATAGGCGCGGAGAGTCGTCTTCGGGGCCGCTTCGCTCTCGCCGTGACCGCGCAGGCTCATCGCGTACGCCGGGTAGCCCCGTTCGGCACTGTGCTCGAGCCACTTCTCCGCGAACACCCACGCCGCGTGTCCGTACCCCGGGACGAACAGCAGCGGCGGACGGGTGAGGTCAACCGTGTCGGCGGGCTGGGACGTGAGCACCTCGCGCGACACCGGCGCGATCGGGCTCGACCACTCCTGCCACCGGAAGATCTTCGTCCGCGTCATTGGGCCGACTCCATCTCGGTGAGGGCCTTCTGCAGCGCCCGCAGGTACTCCACGTGACTGATCTCGAACCAGTGCCGGGTGGAATCTTTGAGCTTCGCCCGGTTGTACCGCTGGGAAAACTGATGGTGGTGCCGGCGCCAGTACGCGTCGGCCTTGTCCGGTGCGTTCTCCCGGAGCCGCAGCCACGTGGCCATGGTGACCGCCTGCCAGTGCATCAACGAGAACACGCCAGAGTCCGGCTGCAGGAGCCCGGCCACGCCGAGCGTCGGGTACGCCGGCGAGAACGAGTGCAGGTAGAGCCGCGGCCGTCCCTCGGCGTCCACATTGAGCAGTTCCGGAGCGAGGAACTCGAACCGGGGCAGGTACCCGGTCGCCAGCACGACAAGGTCCGGCTCGACAACCCGGCCATCGACGAACTCCACCGTGTTGCGGGCGAACCGGGCCACATCGGGCACCGGTGTGACCGCGCCGTGGCCGAGGTAGTACACGAGCTGGCTGTTGACGATCGGATGCGTCTCCAGGAGCTTGTGGTCGGGCTTGGGCAGGCCGAACCGAGTGAGGTCGCCAACGGTGCGGCGCAAGGTGCGCTGCAGCAGGAATTGCCGCAGCCACAACGGCAGGCCGAACGAGGACACGAGGTCGCCGATCTGGTCCGCGGGGCGGCCGTACGCGAACTTCGGGGCGTACCAGTAACCACGCCGGCTCGAGTGCCAGCACCGAACCGACTGCTGGGCCGCGTCGACCGCGATGTCGCAGCCGGTGTTGCCGGCGCCGATGACGAGCACTCGACGACCACGCAGCTGCGCCGGATCCTTGTACGCCGACGCGTGGATCATCTCGCCGGCGAAGTCGTCCTGACCCTCATAGGAAGGGAACTTGGGCGACCAGTTGTGCCCGTTGGCGACGACCACCGCGGCATAGCGCTGGGTACGGTCGGAGCCGCCGCCCCGCGCGCCGCTGATCGTGACGTCCCAGCGGCCATCCTCGGCAGGGACGACCCGGGTAACCTCGGTGCCGAACCAGACGTGATCGCGCAGCGCGAAGTGGTCGGCGTAGCGCTCCAGATAGGCCAGAACCTGGCTGTGATGCGGGTAGTCCGGCCACGAGTCGGGCATCGGGAAGTCCGGGAACTGGGTGAATGGCTTCGACGAGATCAGGTGGGCGCTCGCGTAGACGGGGCTGCGGTCGTGGCGCCAGTTCCAGGCGCCGCCGACGCCGGTCTCGCGCTCGTAGCAGTCAACCCCGAAGCCGTACTCGCGAAGGTTCTTGATCGCAGTGAGCCCGGCGGCCCCGGCGCCGATGACGCAGACGTTCTCCGCCCGCTCGCTGACCGACTCACTGGGTCGCGTCGGCGCCGGCGGCGCGGAGTTGCTCATGTCATAGCTCACCAGGGTCCTCCCCATTTCTTCCCCGGGTGGGCATCCTAGCCAAAGGAGGCGGGCAGTTCGAGCGCTGCCATGATCGGCGGCTTGCCGGTGCCGGCTATAGCCACCTCACGACAGTCTTTCACGTCGACGGATGGCGACACGAAGATCGCACTGGTACGGCTGGCGGACCCGGCGTCGATCCGGCCGCGAGCGAGGATGCCTCTGGCTGGACCGTGATCAAAAGACGCTGCGAGTACGACCGGTACGTCCACTTCGGACAGTACTCTCTCGACAATCACGGCGTCCGACTCCTTGGTCACCGCGGTGCCGGCCACCACGAACGGCTGCCCGCGCACGGTGCCGTGCACCATTGCGGCTCCGGCCATCGCCCGGCCGGGCACCAATGGGAACTGCACGCAGGTCGTGTCCAGCACGGAAACCCGCAGGCTGACCAGGATCAGGTTTCCCAGTGCCGGCTCGCCCCCGCCACCGACCACGAGCCCGCACTGGTTGGCGAGCATCGCGCCGCGGGTGCGCCAGCGCAGCCGTCGCGGGCCGTGCTGCACCACGACCACATCCGGCGCGAGCGACCTGACGAGGGTGGCGAGCGGTGCCGTGTGGTGCAGCCCGGCAAGGTCGCACGAGAGCACCCGCAGTGGATGCGAATCCGTCATCGGCGGGCCAGATCGGCGGCCCCCACCACACCGGCCGTGTTGCCCATCTCGGCCGCGACGATCGGCGCCACCGGAAGCGACCCGCGGGCCGCCAGCTGGTCCACGAACGCGGCCCGCGCCGGGGCGAGCAGCAGCTCGCCGGCCTCGACGACACCGCCGCCGATGACCAGGATCTCCACGTCAAGCAGCTGGACCATGTCCGCGAGCCCGCTGCCGAGCCAGTGTCCGATCTCGGCGAAGGCGTGCCGGGCCGCCGGGTCGCCTTCGCGGGCCGCCAGGGTGACCAGTGGTCCGTTGACCGCCTCAACCGTGCCGCCGGCGAGGTCGAGCAGGCGTCGGGCGGTTTCGGGCTCATTGGTCGCCCGTTCCCGCGCCGCCCGCACCAGCGCTGAGCCGCTCGCGTACTGTTCCAGGCATCCCTGCCGCCCACAGCCGCACTGGCGACCGTTGGGTACGGCCTGCATGTGACCCATCTCGGCCGCCATCCCGTGCGCTCCACGCCACAGCCCGCCGCCGAGAACCAGGCCTCCCCCGATGCCAGTTCCGACCGTCAGCAGCACCATCGAGTCGCCGACGTCCCTGGCCGAGCCGTACCGAAACTCCGCCCAGGCCGCCGCGTTGGCGTCGTTCTCGACCACCACCGGCAAGCCGACCCGGGCGGCCACCTTGCCCCGCAACGGTTCGTTGCGCCAGGCCAGGTTCGGCGCGAACAGCACCCGGGAGCGGGTTTCGTCGATCCACCCGGCCGCGCCGATGCCCACTGCGGTGACCGGGTGCCCGCTGGCGAGCTCGGTCACGACCTCAACGATGAAGTCGAGGGTCTTCCCGACGTCCTCGGCTGGAGTTTCGCGCCGCGCGGTGGCGAGGACCTTCCCGTCCGGGTCCACCACTCCGCCGAGCACCTTTGTTCCGCCGATGTCGACGCCGATAGTCAATTCGGATGTCGTCACGTTGAAGCCCGCCTCGCCCGCGGGCTCGCTGGCGCTCGCCGGCGGGCTCGTTGGCCATGTTGCGTTAGAGCCCGCCTCGCCCGCGGGCTCGCTGGCGCTCGCCGGCGGGCTCGTTGGCCATGTCACCCGAACTCCTCCGGCGGCGGCACAGCCTTTTTGACCGCCTTCTTCGCCGCCTTCTTCGCGACCTTCTTCGTCGGCGCCGTGTCCGCCAGCGATGGGGGCGGCGCGGGCGTAGGCGGGGCCGCCGGTTCGGCTGCTCCGGGCGGTGTCGACTTCAGGGCTTTCTTCACCGTCTTCTTTGCCACGATCTTCTTCGCGACGGCCTTCTTCGCCATCGGCTTCGGACCGGCGGGAGGTGTGGTTGTGGCGACGCGCCACGGGTCCACAGTGGACTTATCCCGGGCGGCGCGAGGACCGTACTCACGGGCCGTTGCGATGACGGCGTCGGCCGCCCGGCGACGCAGGGACTCCCACACGTCGTCGCCCTCGCGGCTGGGTTCCTCGTCGAGGGTTTCAGTGGGACCACCCCGGGACAGCGCCCGCAGCATCGATGTCACCCCGGTAGCAAGATCCCCGGCACCGGAGGCCAACCGCTCGGCGAGGTCCGCGCTCGGATCGCGCATCGCGGCGAGCAGCCGGCACACCGGACACACGCAGCACTCAGGACTGCCGGTCGCCCATCCGGAGCCGACCCGGCCACCGGCGCCCATGCCCCGGGCGGCCAACGAAACCGCCGCGACGGCGGCGGCGACGAGGCGTTCTGCCTCATCTCTGACCCGGTCAGTCACGCCTACCGCCCAGTGCCGACCGACTCGACGCGCTTCTTCAGCTCGGTCAGAGCGGTATCCATGATGATCTTCTCCGCCTTCCGCTTGAACATGCCGAGCATGCCGATCGCGAGCTCGACCGCAAGAGTATAAGTAACCGTCGATGTCCCATCGCCGTTATCGACGATGTCGTATGAACCGTCCTGGCTCTTCTGCATCCTCGACGGCTCCACCAGGTGCCACTCGATGCGCGAGATGTCCTCGGCGTACTCGTACTCGAGCACGTACTCGTCGGCCACCACGCCGGCGTCGATTTCGAATTCGACCTGACTGGCGTACCCGTCCTCGTACTCCTCCAGTACCTGCACCCGCTTGGCGGCGCTGACCCACTCCGGGTACTGGGCGAAGTCACAGATCACGGCCGCGATCTCCGCCGGAGGCGCGGCAATCACGATCGACTGCGTCGACAAGTCGGCCATAGATGAAGGCTACTCACGCAAGAGGACCGGCCGCGCGCAGGTCGGCGAGTTCGACCGCTGTTGCGGACGCGGGCTCAGGCGCGGCCGTAGACCGGGATGTGCGCACCGGACGTCGCGGCCCCCGCATCGGAACAGAGCACGGCGATAACATCGGCGATCTGCGCCGGCGACACCCACCGCGTGAAGTCGGCGCCCGGCGTCGCGGCGCGATTGGCGGGAGTGTCGATGACGCTGGGTAGCACCGCGTTGACCCGGATCTGATCGTCGCGGTACTCCACGGCGAGGGCGTCGACGAGCCCGAGCAATGCCACCTTGGATGCGATGTAGCCGGCCGCACCGGAGAACGGCTTAACCGCCGATCGGCTGGAGATGCACACGACCGCACCACCGCCGGCGGCGAGCAGATGTGGCACGGCGGCGGCGGTCATCAGGTACGCCGGACGCACGTTGAGGCGAAACTGGGCCTCGAATTCGCCGACCGGGGTCTCGTGCACCCGGCCGCCGGAGGCGAACCCACCGACGAGATTCACCACCGCCCGCAGCGGAGCCGCCCGTTCCGCGACGGCCACGGCGATCGCACCGGCCACGTCGGACTCGTCGGTCACGTCGGCCTGGACGGCGATCGCACCCGGGTCGAGCTCGGCCGGCTCACCCCTGACCGTGGCGACGACACGCCACCCGTCGGCCAAGAACCGCCGCACCACAGCGGTTCCCAAGCCACCCGACCCGCCGGTGATCACAACTGAACCCATATCAGCCATGAGGCTTATTGTCCCTTGCTCGCGACTGAATTGCGTTTGCTCACGACTGCGTCCGCGATTGCTCGCGAGTGCGGTGCTCGCTGGCGCTCGCTACTCGCGCTCGCGTCTGGAGCTCGCTGCGCTCGGTCCTCGCGCTCGCGTCTGGGGCGTGCAAGCTCGCTCCTCGCGCTTCGCGGTTGTCCACCGTCCGTTATGCCGGCCCTGTCTGGTTGACGGGGTACGTTTTATGCAGGCGCGGGGTTCGGACCAGGACGAGGGCGAGGAGTCAGGGTGCGCGAGTTCTCAGTACCTGCGGTGGCGACGATCAGCGAATCCGCGAACCTCACCGACCCGGTGTGGGACAACGCCGAGCAGTTCCCGCGCACGCCCCAGTTCGCGCGCAAGGTGGGCGGCCGGTGGCGTGACATCAGCTGCGCTCAGTTCCGCGACGAGGTGGTCGCAGTCGCCCGCGGCCTCATCGCGGCCGGCGTCGAGCCGGGCCAGCGCGTGGCGCTGATGAGCCGGACCCGGTACGAATGGACGCTCATCGATTACGCGATTCTCGCGGTCGGTGGCGTGACGGTGCCGATCTACGAAACATCGAGTCCGGAACAGGTTCAATGGATCCTGGTCGATTCCGGGGCGGTCGCGTGTTTCGTGGAGACCGATGCCCACCTTGGCTACGTGCTCGGCGTCCGCGAGGCGACGCCGGATCTGGGCCACCTGTGGCAGATCGCGCCGACTGACGGGTCGCCGGGCGCCGTAGCCGAGCTCACCGATCTCGGCGCCAGCGTTTCGGCTGAGCAGATGGAGCAGCGACGCAAGGCGGTCCGCGCCGACGACCTGGCCACGATGATCTACACCAGCGGTACGACCGGCCGGCCAAAGGGGTGCATGCTCACGCATCGCAATCTCTACTCCGACATCGCCAATGCGCTGCCTGGGCTGGACAACCTGTTCCACGCTGGATCGTCCACATTGCTCTTTCTGCCACTGGCACATAGCTTCGCTCGACTGATCCAGACCGGCGTCGTGGCCGCCCGCGTCCGTACCGCGCATACGCGCCGACACCAAGGACCTCGTGGCGACGATGCAGGACTTCCGCCCGACCTTCGTGCTCGCGGTGCCCCGGGTCTTCGAGAAGGTGTACAACACCGCACGGCAACGGGCCCACGCCGACGGCAAAGGTGCCATTTTTGACCGCGCGGAACGGGTCGCGATCGCCTACAGCGAGGCATTGGATAGCCGGTCGGGGCCCGGGCTCATGCTCAGGGCCCAGCACGGCCTCTTCGATCGACTCGTCTACGGCAAGCTGCGCGCGGCTATGGGCGGGCGGTGCCGATTCCGTCATCTCCGGCGGTGCGCCGTTGGGAGCCCGACTGGCGCACTTCTTCCGCGGCATCGGGCTGACCGTGTACGAGGGGTACGGCCTGACCGAGACGTCGCCCGCGGCGGCGGTGAACTTCGAGCACCACATTCGCATCGGTACAGTCGGTCGACCTGTGCCCGGAGTGAGCATCCGGATCACTGACGAGGGCGAGATAGTCATCAAGGGCGACATCGTCTTCCAGGGGTACTGGCACAACGACGCTGCGACGGCGGAGGCCATCGACGCCGACGGTTGGTTCGCGACCGGCGATCTTGGCCAGCTCGACGACGACGGCTATCTCTCCATCACCGGGCGGAAGAAGGAACTGATCGTTACGGCGGGCGGCAAGAACGTGGCGCCGGCGGTGCTCGAGGACCGGATCAGGGCGCACGCCCTTGTCAGCCAGTGCGTGGTCATCGGCGACCGGCAGCCGTTCATCGCCGCATTGGTGACCATCGACGAGGACGCGTTCCCCGCCTGGAAGGCGGCCAACGGCAAGCGCGCCGACGCCGCCGTGGCCGACCTGCGCGAGGACGAGACCCTCCGGGGAGAGATCCAGCTCGCGATCGACGACGCGAACAAGGCAGTCTCGAAGGCCGAATCGATCCGCGCATTTCGGATCCTGCCTGGCGACTTCACCGAGGCCAACGGCATGCTGACACCGTCGATGAAGGTGAAACGCACCGTGGTCGCGAAGGAGTACGCCGACGAAATCGCCGCAATCTATCGCTGACCCGACAGCACTTCAGGCTCGCCCCGCGATCCCCCCGGAGGCCGTCGAAAAGATCGGCTGGGCACTGCGCCTCGCATTGCTCGTGCTGGTCGGGCTGCTCGTGCTGGTCACCACCCAGCACGTGTCCTCGCTGATCTGGGTGTGCCTGCTCGCGGTCGCGGCACTGCCGGCCTGGACCCCCCCGTACCACCCGTTGCTGGCCCCGTTGGGCCGCCTGGCCGAGGTCATCGTGACCGCCCTGGGTGCGAGCAGCATCGCCGCCTCGGGCGCGGGATCGAGGGCGAGCGCACTGCTGCCGTACCTCGCCGTACCTGTGGTGATGCCGGCACTCGAGGGCCGGCTGCTGGAGTCGATGCTCCTCATCGCGGTCGCGGCCGCGTGCTCGCCGGCGCAGGCATCTTCGACGGGACGTTGAGCGACCCGGCGTACTGGCTGGCGGGGCTCGAGTGGCTGGTGATCGCGGGTCTCTCCGCGGGTTTCGTCAACGCCATCCAGCGGCGGTTCATCACACCCGCCGACGCGGGGCCGCCGCCGTACGCGGAGGCCACTCGCCTGCTCACCCAGCTGCGTACGGTCGCCCGCCGGCTGCCGGGGGCCACACTGGATCCGGGCGGAATCGCGGAGCACCTCATCGAGGAGGTGCAGGCCATCGCGACGATCGACCGAGCGGTCGTGCTCTCGGGCAGTGGTGGTGGCCGGCTGGTCGTCCTGGCGCAGGCGGCCGTGGACCGCGTGGACTGGCAGACCTCCCTCGACGCCGACTCCGGCATCGCCGAGGCGTGGGCCAGCCAGCAGCCTCAGATCATCCCCCGGTCGCAGTCGCATACCGGCGGCACCGGCAAGGAGGTGACGAGCCTGGTGCTGCCGCTGGTCGCCGGGGTCCGGACCGTCGGCGTGATCGCGATGGAGACCGACAAGGCAAGTGCCTTCCCCCCGAGCCTGGTGGCGCGGATCAACGGCCTCGTCGAGCCGGCGGCGTTGCGGCTCGAGGCCGCGCTGCTCTTCGACGACGTACGGTCGTTGGCCACCAACGAGGAACGGCAGCGACTTGCCCGCGAGATCCACGACGGCATCGCGCAGGAGCTGGTCATGGTCGGGTACGGCATCGACAACGCGCTGGCGACGCTGCCCGACGGTGCCGACGAGACCGGCGAGGAGTTGCGGCTGCTCCGCGCGGAGGTGACCCGGGTGATCACCGAACTGCGAATGAGCCTGTTCGAGTTGCGCAGCGAGGTGGAGCGGCAGGGCGGGCTCACGGCGGCGGTGTCGGAGTTCGCCCGTACGGTCGGGGCCGCCGGTGGGCTGCGGGTGCACTTTTCGGTCGAGGAGACCCCGGCACGGCTGCCGGCCTCGGTGGAGGCCGAGCTCATGCGCATCGCGCAAGAGGCGATCACGAACGCGCGGAAGCACGCCGGCGCGCAGAACCTCTGGGTCAACTGCGAGATCGACCCGCCGTACGCCCGCATCGAAGTCGCCGACGACGGCGCCGGAATTGGCCCACACCGTCCCGAAGGTCGGTTCGGTCTTGCGATCATGGCGGAGAGGGCGGAACGTATCCGTGGCCAGCTAGAGATCACCCCTCGGGCCGCGGGCGGCACGTCGGTGGCAGTGGTCCTCGGTACCCCGCCGCGCCCTCGCAGGGAGTAACTTGTGTGCACGCCGAGCAGCACAAACTCCGCGGACCCCGCCGCCCCGCCCAGCCAGGGAGAACGACGAGCATGACTACGCCAACGGCCAGCACCCCAGGCACCCGGACGAAGGTGCTCCTCGTCGATGATCACGACCTGATTCGCAAGGGCCTTCGGCACGCGTTCGAGCGCGATCGCAACTTCGAGGTCGTGGGTGAGGCCGGTACGGCCGCCGACGCCGTCAGGCAGGCCGGTGCCCTGCAGCCCGACGTCGTGATCATGGATTTGCGGCTGCCCGACGGCAGCGGCCTCGAGGCGACCCGCGCGTTGCGCAAGTCGAGCGCGACCATGGGGATCGTCGTGCTGACCATGTACGCCGGCGACGACCAGCTCTTCGGCGCGCTGGAGGCCGGCGCCTCCGCGTTCGTGCCCAAGACCGCCCCGGCCGACGAGGTCGTCGCCGCCGCCCGGCACGCGGCGTCGTCGCCATCCGCCTTCACCGCCGCCGACCTGGCCGAGGCGATGAAGCGACGGCTGGCGCCCGCCGGCCCGCAGCTGTCCCCACGCGAGAGCCAGGTGCTTCGCCTGCTCGCCGACGGGATGAGCGTGGCCGGGATCGCCAAGCAGCTCTACGTTTCCGAGTCCACGGCAAAGACTCACATATCTAAACTTTACGAAAAGCTCGGCGCCGCCAACCGCGCCCAGGCATTGATGACGGCACTGCGCCTGGGTCTGCTCGAAGCACCCGACGCGCCAAAGTTCTGACGCGATGGGCCGTCACTCCACGGACGGGCTGGACTCGTTCGACACCGATTGGCGCTCCGATCGGCTCGGAACCGCACGTCGCGGCGAGAACCCCTTGGTACTGGCCAGCATGCGCAGTGGCTACGCGGTCATGGGCGACACCCAGTTCTTGCCGGGCTACTGCGTCCTGCTCTCCGACTCGGAGGCAAATCACCTCACCGACCTGCCCCGAGCCCAGCGTGCCGAGTTCCTGCTCGACATGAGTCTGCTCGGGGAGGCGGTCATGGCGGCATGCAACAGTGTCGATCCCTCGCTGCGCCGGATCAACTATGAGGTGCTCGGGAACACCGACCACTACCTACACGCGCACGTCTTTCCCCGGTACGGCTGGGAGGACGAGGAACTGCAGGCGGGACCCGTGTGGCGCTACCCACGCGACCGGTGGACCTCCCCCCGCGACGCGTACGCCGAGGAGCACGAACCCTTGCGGGAAGCCATCACCACTGCGCTGACCCGCATCATGGCCGACGCCTACTGATTTCCGCCGATCTTGGAGAAATGCGCATTAGTCGATCTCCGATCAGGCGGATTTCTCCAAGATCGGCGAGAGCCGGACCCCAAGATCGGCGAGAGTCGGGCCGCGAGACCGGTGAACAGCGGGCCGGACCGTGGAGCGTCGACCGTACCAGGCGTGGGCGCTGCATACGTTTGACCGCAAGCGGGTGTTAGGGTGACGTCGATGCCTGCGCGCAAGCCCCGCCAGCCACCGCCCGACGACGCCGTACGGTCGCAACCCGTCCCGCCGGCCGCGCGTCGCCCGGTGGTGCGGATGCGCGACATCGCCGCGGCGGCCGCGGTCTCGCAGAGCACGGTCTCGCGGGTTCTCAACAACGTCCCGACCCGCGTTCCGATCGCGCAGGATACGAAGGACCGAGTCATCGAGGAGGCGCGGCGGCTGGGCTATCGACCCAACCCGCTGGCCCGAGGGTTGCGCGGCGCCTCGACCAACCTGATCGGTGCGGTCGTGCGCGACTTCAGCGACCCGTTCTTCGCTGGTGCCATCGAGGCGCTCGTGGTCGAGTCGATGGCGCACGGCTACAACGTGGTGCTCGGCCACGTGCCGGTCCGGGCCGATGAGGCGATCTACCTGACCACGGTGCTGGAGCCCCGGCACACCGATGCCATCATCCTGCTCGGCGACATGCAGGATCACCCGCAGCTCATGGCCGACCTGCGGCAGTCGTACGTGCCGGTCGTCGCCCTCTGGCAAGGCACGAGTCCACTCGAGTTTCCGACCGCCGACGCCGACGACCGGGCCGGCATCTGGGCCGGACTCGGACATCTCGAGTCCCTCGGACACCGGCGCATCGCGTTTGTCAGCGCGGAACTGCCCGGCAACTACCGGGTGCGAGAGATCGCCTACCTGGACTTCATGCGGGACCGGTTCGGCGCCGTGCCGGCCGGGTACCTCCAGAAGTGCCCGAACACGCTGGCTGGCGGCGATGCCGCGTTGCGGCGCCTGCTCGAGTTGCCCGAGCCACCAACAGCCGTCGCGACATCGACGGACCTGGTGGCGGTTGGGGTACTGCACGCCGCACACAGCCTCGACGCGTCGGTGCCCGAGCGGCTTTCCGTCGTGGGCTTCGACGACATCCTGATCGCCGCGCACACGGTTCCAGCGCTGACCACACTCCGGATGCCGATCTCAGAGATAGTCGGGCATGCCGTCGCTGCCGCGGTCAATCTCGCGCGCGACCCGGATTCGGCGCGGGATTCATCGCTCACGGTCTTCAGCCCGACGCTCATCATTCGAGACTCCACGGCCGGACCCGACGCCCGCCGGTGACGCGGTGCCGGGACTCAGCGCGGGATCCAGACCCGCATTCCCTCGACCCGGCGGTTGGCCCAGGCATAGTACGGAATGGCGCTGGCCACCATGGCGTCGCCGGATGGGGCATAAACGACCGGCGCGTTAACTCCGACGACCGTGTCGCCGATGTCAGGCCGCGGAACGGTGCCGAGCCCGCGTTGCGGATCCCAACGAAGGTCCTCGAGCTGCACGCGCGGGGACACGTCCGCCGACTCGATGCAGTAGACCAGTGGACCTCGTTCGATCGCGACACAGCCGCGCACGGCATCGATGCGCGGATCGGGTTCGGTAACGCGCACGGGCAGGTCGAGATCGAGGATGACGGTGTCGCCGGCCTCCCATGACCGGTAAAGCTCCACCACGCCTGCGGCGGCATCAGCCACTGCGATGTCGCCGGGCCCCGTGAGCTTCGCCGAACGGGACCAGTTCGGCACCCGTAGCGACAGGGTCCACGGCTGGCCCGGCGTCTGCACAATGTGGACATTCACTCGCCCGTGCCATGGATACTCGGTGCGGATGGACAGTCGCACGTCGCCAGCGGCGATCGTCGCGCGCAGGTCCGCCGCGGCGTACTGGTGGATCTGGACGCCACCGTCGTCGCACGTGGCGAGGTACTGCTGCCACGAGCTGAGCGTGCGCATCAGGTTGGGCGGGCAGCAGGCACACGGATACCACGGCGCCCGCTCGCCATGCGTAGGCGGCTCGCTCGCGCGATGGGTCCGTCGCTGCAGCGGGTTGGTGTAGAAGAACCGGGATCCGTTCAGGGAGATGCCGGCCAGGACACCGTTGTACATCGCGCGTTCGATGGCGTCGGCGTACTCGACCGAGCCCGTGGCGAGCAACAGCCGCCACGCGAGCATGACGCTGGCAATCGAGGCGCACGTCTCGGCGTAGGCCCGGTCAGGCGGCAGCTCGAAGGGATCCCCGAAGGCCTCGTCACGGTGGCGACTGCCCATGCCACCGGTGAGGTACGTCCGCGTGCGGATGAGGTCGTCCCAGCGGCGCCGTACGGCGGCGAGGAGCTCGTGGTCGTCGAGTTCCACGGCCACGTCGACCGCGCCGCAGTCGAGGTAGAGCTGGCGGACCGCGTGGCCGGCCACGGTGGGTGCCACCCGTACCGGCAGATGGTCCTGCCAGTACTCCGCCCCGAAACGGCCCCGCCCGAGCAGCCCGTGTCCGCGGAGCTCGATCATCCGTGCGGCCAGGGTCAGGTAACGACCATCGCCGGTGACCCGGGTGAGCTCGACGAGCGCCATCTCGATCCCGGGATGTCCGTCCACTCCGGACCGTCCCGACGGCCCGAACTCTTGCTCGATCCGATCGGCGGCCCGGAGCGCCACCTTGAGCAGTCGGTCGTCGCCCACCGCTCGGTGCCACGCTACCGCGGCCTGCACCAGGTGACCGATGCAGTAGAACTCGTGACCCCAGGCGAGATCGGTATGCGGCACTCCCCCGCCGATCACCTGGACATAGCTATTGATGTATCCGTCCGGGGCCTGGGCCGCCGTCACCAGGGCGATCGCGTCGTCAGCAGCTGCCGCGAGCGTTGCGTCCGCGCCCCGTCCGAGCTCCCAGCCGACCGCTTCAAGCCACTTGTACACATCGGAGTCCAGAAACGGAAACGTGAAGCCGGCAGAATCGGCCAGTGCTCGGTAGTCGCCTTCTGCGCCGGCCGCGAGCCGCAGGTTCCCAAGTACCCCGCTCTTCTGGAGTTGGTCGTAGCCATGCGGGATCGTGTTGCGCCGGTTGACTCCGAGGCGCTCGGCCCAGAAGCCGTCGAGGATGTCCACGTGCGGCGCTTCGAGCGGTCGCAAGCGGGTTCTCGCCGTTGCCGACGGCCACACCGTACTGGTGCTCACTTGACGGCTCCGCTCATGAGTCCGGACTCGTAATACCGCTGAAGCAAGAGATAGACGATGATGCACGGGATTATCGACACCGTGATGCCGGCCTGGAGCATCCCCCAGTCGGTTCCACCGAGGCTGGTCTCGGTCCGGGACGTGGCGAGGATCAACGGCAGCGTGAACCTTGAGCTGCGGCTCATCATCACGAGTGCACCGAGGAACTCGTTCCACGACATGATGAAGGCGAACAGCGCAACGGTCACCACGGCGGGCACGGTCGACGGGATGAAGACCCGGCGCAACGCCTGCACCGACGATGCACCGTCCACAATGGCCGCTTCTTCGAGCTCCCTGGGTACGGCGGCAAAGCTGTTGCGCAAGATGTAAAGACTGAATGGCAACTGGATGGCGGTGTGCAGGATCGCGAGGCCTAGCAACGTGTTGGTCAGTCCCATCTTGGCGAACATCAGGAAAATCGGCGTCAACAGCGCCTGGTACGGCACGATCAGAGCAAGCAAGAGAGTGACGAAGATGACTTCCTTGAACGGGATCGGGAACCGCGAGAGCGCGTAGGCCGCGGGAACCGTCAGCACGAGGGTCAGCAGGATGGTCAGCAGCGCGGTGCCGAGACTGTTCGCCAGATAGACGGGCAGCCCTTGCTGGTAGCTCCACAGACGTTGGTAGCTGTCCAGGCTGAGGTCATGGGGGAAGTACGTCGGCGGGACCGCGGCCGCCTCGGCGGTCGGCTTGACCGAAGCTAGAAAGGAGAAGAGCAGCGGCAGGATCATCACCGTGCAGATGACGACGCACACCGCTCCCACGAGGTAGCCCTTACGCCCCACCCGCGCCCGTACCGCGACCGTTCGGATTCGCAACGCCTCGATGGTCGCGGTCACGCGTGGCTCCGCCGGGTGAGGAGTAGTTGCACGATGGTGAATACCAGGATTGTCACCGCGAGGATCAATGAAAGAGCGGCGCCGTAGCCGAGTTTCAGGTAGGGGAACGAGTTGAGATACACGTAGAAGACCGACGTCGCGGTCTCGTTCTGCGGCTGGCCGGCGGTCATGATGTAGAACTGGTCGAACGCGAGGAGCGAGCCGATCACGCTCACGAGCGTGACCAGGAGCACGGTTCGCAGGGTCAACGGCAGCGTGACGCTCGTGAGCCGCTGCCGGTTGGTTGCGCCATCGACGAGGGCCGCCTCGTTAATCTCCGTGGGGATCGCCTGGATCGCTCCGACGAAGAGGATCATGCCGAAGCCCATGACCTTCCACACGACCGACGTGGTGATCGCCAGATTCGAGACGTCGGCATCGACGCCCAGCCACAGCACCGGTTTGGAGATCAGTCCCAGGTCGAGGAGGATCCGGTTCACCAGCCCGAAGTTGGTGCTGAAGAGCCAGTACCAGAGCAGGCTCGACACGCCGAGCCCGATGACGACTGGGATGAAGATGATGGTTCGCGTGACCTTGCGCAGCGTCGTGTTCTGCGCGGTGAGCAGCGCCAGGGCGTACCCGCCGATAATCAGCACCGGCGTGATGATGGCCGTGTACTTGAGGGTGAACAGGAACGAGACCCAGAACTGCTTGTCGTCGAAGGCTCGCTCGAAGTTGGCCATGCCGACAAAACGCGGTGGGGTGAGCAGCGACCAGTTGTGAAACGACATCCAGACCATCTGGCCCAGCGGGTACGCCGTGAAGGCCAGCACAAAGATCAGTGCCGGTGCCAGGTAGGCCATGCCGACCAGCCGACTTCGCGTACGGCGATGCATAGCGACCTCCGATCGTGTTTCCGCTGACTCCCCGCTCCGCCGAGTGTCGACGGCGTAGGCCCACCGGGTCGAGTGCTCCTTCCGCGGAGAGCACTCGGCCCGGTGGACACTGCCAGCATGAACGTCGCCGAACCCTGCCGAAGAGTCCGAGCCGCGAGGAACGAGCGGCGAGGACGGATCGGCTCCAGAAGCCCTGCCGAAGAGTCCGAGCCGCGAGGAACGAGCGGCGAGGACGGATCGGCTTGGCAAAACTATGACTGGGCCGAGATGGCCTTCATCTCGTTCTTGGCGTCGGCAATGATCGTGTCGAGGTTGTCGTCCGAGTAGTACGCACGCTGCAGCATGCGCAACCACGGACCCTGCGGTGAATTGATCTGTTCGAAGAAGGTCAATGTGTACGGCGTGCGGCCGACCGTGAGCGCCTTCGCAACATCCTGGACCAGCGGCTCGGCCTTGAAGTACTTGTTGTCGGCCATGTCGCTTCGGGTGGTCAAGTTGAGTGCCTTGGCGTACACCTCGACCTGCACCTCATCGGAGAGCAGGAACTTCATGAAGTTGACGGAGTCGTCCACTCTCTTGCTGCCCTTTGGTACGACAACCAGGTCGCCGCCGATGAATGACGCCGACGATCCCGGTGACACGCCCGGAAGCAGACCGATGCCGAAGTTCATCGTCGGGTTCTGTTGGCGGGCCAGCGTGATGTTGAAGTTGCCTGTGCCCATCATGCCGACCTTGCCGGAACCGAACTGCAGGTGGAACGTCTCGCCGTTCTCGGTCCGGTCGCCCTCGTGCGTGTTGCCGGCCTTGACCATGTCCCGGGCGAACTGGAGCACCTGCTTGACTCCGTCACCAGTGAGCGGTTCGTCGCCGGGCTTGGCCGACTCGATCTTCGCGCCGGAGGCCCACATCAAGGGTCCGACCGTGAAGATGTTGCAGCCGGCGCAGTTGCCCGGGAGGTAGTAGCCCTTGATGTCGCTGCCGAGCGCCGTGATCTTGTCGGCGTAGGTGCGCAGTTCCGCCAGGCTCGTCGGCGGCTTGTTCGGGTCGAGACCTGCCCGCGTGAACAGGTCCTTGTTGTAGAACAGCGCGGACACGTCGGCGTACAGGGGAACACCGTAGAGCCGGCTCTCGTAGGTGGCTACGGTCATGTGCCCCTTGCTCGCGGTGGCGAGCTCGGGCCAGGAACTGATCCGGTCCGTGATGTCGACGAGCTGCTGGGCTTTTTCGAACTGGGGGGCGTAGATCAGGTCCATGCCCATCAGGTCGGGCACTTCACCGGAGGCGATGCCCTGGGCGATCTTGCCCACCATCTCCGTGTGCGGGATGTAGGTCAGATTAATCTTGCAGCCGGGGTTCTTCGTGTTCCACGCTTCGACGAGCATGTCCACCATTTGCTTGTTGCCTCCGGAGCGCTCCCACATCGTGAGCTCTCCGTTGCTGGCGCAACTTGTGGTTGCAGCCGGGCCTTGGCCGGCAGACGGAGGGCCAGACTCCTGGCTACATCCGGCGAGCAAAAGCACGGCGGCTGCGGCCAGAGCGGGCCATCTGCGTCGGGTCCTCATTGCCACGCTCCTCCATGTCGATGGACCCTGCATGTCCGGACGAGGCGCTAAGGCCGAGGTGCGATCTCCGGACAGTGGGACGGTACCGGATCCCGCATACGATTGCATACATTCGTTTCCGTACTGAGATACAAATGCAGACCCGCGCAACTCTTCAAGACTTTGTGACCGGGGAACGCCCCCAAACCCCAAGTCTTGAACAGTTGCGCGGACGAATGCGGCAAGAGGTGTATCTGGTAAAGATCGTTGAGGTTTCGACCGTAGTGGTCGGCACGCCGTGGCGCGAGCTCACGTTCGTCGAGCTGGTCACCGACGAGGGGCTACGCGGCGTCGGCGAGGCTCGCATGCTGAACAAGACCGACACGTTGCTCGCCTGCATCGACGAGCTCGCGGGTAGATACGTCGTCGGGGCCGATCCCTTCGACACTGAGCGGCTCGCGTGGCGGTTCTCCTGGGAGGAGTACGGCCGGGCCGGCGAGGTGACCCAGAGCGCTCTCGCATGTATCGACCAGGCTTGCTACGACCTCATGGGGCAGGCGCTTGGAGTACCGGTGTGGCGGCTGCTCGGCGGAGCGTTCCGCGATCGGGTGCCGGCCTACGCCAACGGTTGGTATCAGGGCGACCGGCGGCCCGAGTCGTTCGCCGCGATGGCCGGCCGGGTAGTGACACGCGGCTACCGCGGGCTCAAGGTCGACCCGTTCGGTGCGGCCACGGCGGAGCTCGACCACCGACAGCTAAGCCTCGCGGTCGACATCATCGCCGCCGTTCGAGACGCTGTGGGCTCCGACGTCGCGCTCATGGTGGAGATGCATGGTCGCTTCACCGCGGCCACGGCGGTCGTGGCGGCCCGGGCGCTGGAGCCGTACCGTCCAGAATGGATCGAAGAGCCCGTGCCGCCCTACCACGCCTCGGCCCTGCGCCGGGTCCGCGCGGGGACAACGCTCCCGATCGCCACCGGCGAACGGGTCCACGAGATGGCGGAGTTCCGCGAGATGTTCGAACACGGGACGGTCGACATCGTGCAGGCCGACCTCACCCACTTTGGCGGTCTCACCGGCATCCGCAAACTCGCCGGCTGGGCCGACGCCTACGGTCTGCTGATGGCTCCGCACACCACATCGGACAGTGCGGCCGGGTCCAAGGGTGGCGGGATCCGCCGGCCGTCCACATTGGAAAGGAACGGGTCGACGAGAACGGTGACCGCGCCGTGGGTGAGGCGGAAGCCGGCCTGGCCGAGCCACGTCAGGGTCACGCCGTCCATTCGATGACCCGCTTACAGTCCACGGGAGAGGCGGTAGTAGGCCTGGCTCCAGCGCAACTCCTGCGCGAATCGGCGCGCCGTGGTATTCGCGTCGATCACGGCCAGCTCGACTCCCGTCATCCCAGCAAGATCATGGAGTTCGTCGACGCCAACCGCCTGGGAAAGTACGGTGTGGTGCGGGGCACCGGCTGTCAACCAGGCCTCCGCCGATGTCCCGAGGTCCGGCGCCGGTCGCCAGACTGCCCGCGCCACTGGCAACCGAACGAGTGGCTGGTCCGGTGGCACCACCTCGACCTCGTTGACCACCAGGCGGAATCGGTCGCCGAGGTCGGCGAGGCCGGCGACGACACCGGGCCCGGGTGTGGCATCGAACACCAATCGGACCGGGTCTTCCCGACCGCCGATCGACAGCGGGTGGATCTCACAGCTCGGCGTCCCGCTGGCGATGCTCGGGCAGATTTCGAGCATATGGGCGCCGAGAATCTTCTCCTCGCCCGGCGTCAGCTCGTAGGTGTAATCCTCCATAAAGGACGTTCCACCGGGTTGGCCGGACGCCATCGCCTTGACGGTCCGGACAAGCACGGAGGTTTTCCAGTCGCCCTCAGCCCCGAATCCGTACCCGTCGGACATCAGTCGCTGGACCGCGAGCCCAGGCAGCTGGCGCAACCCGCCCAGGTCCTCGAAGTTGGTGGTGAAAGCGCGGAAATGGCCAGCCTCCAGGAACCCTCGTAACCCAGCCTCGATCCGCGCCGCGTACCGCAGCGACTGGTGTCGGTCGCCGTCCTTGCGTAGGGCCGGAACGAGCTGGTACTCGTCGGCGTACGTTGCGACCAGCGCGTCCACGTCCGAGTCGAGGACGGAGTCGACCGCGGCCACGAGCTCGTTGACCCCGTACGTGTTGACCGAGACTCCGAACTGCAGCTGTGCCTCGACCTTGTCGCCTTCGGTGACCGCGACGTCGCGCATGTTGTCGCCGAATCGGGCCAGCCGCAGGCGGTGCATCTCGGCGGCGCCGCGAGCGGCCCGCACCCAGGTGCCGACGCGACCGATCACTCGAGGATCGCTCACGTGCCCGGCGACCGTCTTACGGGGCACGCCGAGCCGAGCCTGTATATGACCGAACTCCCGGTCGCCGTGGGCCGCCTGGTTGAGATTCATGAAGTCCATGTCGATCTCGGACCAGGGCAGCGCCACATTCGCCTGCGTGTGCAGGTGCAGCAACGGCTTGGTCAGCGCGTCCAGGCCAGCGATCCACATCTTGGCCGGCGAGAAGGTGTGCATCCACGCGATCACGCCGACCGTGGATTCGGACGAGTTGGCCGCTCGGAGCACGTTGAGAATCTCGTCCGCCGTGGTGAGCACCGGCTGCCAGATGACGTTGGCCCCGACCCCGCTCGCGTCGAGCTGCTCCGCCACCTGTCGGGACTGGTCCGCGACCTGGACGAGTGTCTCTGGGCCGTAGAGGGACTGGCTACCGGTAAGGAACCAGACGTCGGCGGGCTGGGGAGGCAGAGTCATCACAATGCCTTTCGCTCTCTAGCGTGGTGGCGCTGCGGGCTGACCGTAGACATTCTGATAACGCTCGTAGAGAGCGTCCACATCGGACGGCTCGATAGGCAATGGGTCGCCGAGTACTCGAGCCAGGTGGACGGTCCGGGCGACGTCCTCACACATGACCGCGGCCTTGACCGCGGCCCGCGCGTCGCGGCCGATGGTGAAGACGCCGTGGTTGCGCATCAGCACCGCGGGCGAGCGGTGCTGCGACAGTGTGTCGACGATTCCCTTGCCAATCGCCTCGCCGCCGATGAGCGCGAAGGGACCGATGGGGATCGCTCCGCCGAACTCGTCCGCCTGGGCCGTCAGCACGCACGGAATTGGCTCGGCGCGGGCCGCCCAGGCCGTGGCATAGGTGCTGTGGGTGTGCACAACCCCGCCGACGTGGGTCATCGCGCGGTACACGTAGCCATGAGTCGCCGCATCACTGGACGGTGCGAAGTCACCGTCGACCGACTCACCGTCAAAGTCGCACACGACCATGGCGGCCGGAGTCAGGTCGGAGTAGGCGATTCCGCTCGGCTTGATCACCATCAGGTCCGCACCCGGCACCCGGGCCGATACATTGCCCGATGTCCATGTCACCAACCGGTACCGGACCAGCTCGGCATGTAGCGCCGCGACAACCTCGCGCAGCTGCCGAACGGGTCGTCCGGTCATGACCGTGCCTGCGCGGTATTGCGCAATGTCCGCAGGCGCAACAGGGCGTCGTTGCCACCGCGGCCAAAGTAATCATGCAGCGCCCAGTACTCCGCGTAGAGCTCGTCGTAAACCTTCGCCCGTCCCTCGTCGGGCAGGTATTGGTCGCGTTCGAGGCTTCCCATGGCCTCCGCCGCGGCGGGCACATCGGGGTAGCAGCCCGCGGCGACCGCGGCGTGGATCGCTGACCCGAGGGCCGGGCCTTGGGCCGAGCCGGCCAGACCCAGCGGGCGGCGCGTGACGTCGGCGTAGATCTGCATCAACAGTGGGTTCGACATGAGGCCGCCGGCGACGATGAGCTCATCGACGGAGATGCCGGCCTCTTCGAATGCGTCCACGATCATGCGAGTCCCGAACGCGGTCGACTCGAGCAGGGCACGGTAGATGTCGGGCGGGCGCGTGGCCAACGTCAGCCCGATGATCAACCCGCTGAGCTCGTGATTGACCAGCAGGGATCGGTTGCCGTTCCACCAGTCCAGCGCGATGAGCCCGTGTGCGCCGACCGGTTGTTCCGCCGCGAGCCGGGACAACGTTTCGTGCGAGTCGTAACCGGGCGGCGCGGCCTGCTGCACGTACCAGGCGAAGATGTCTCCGACGCCGCTCTGCCCGGCCTCGTAGCCCCACGCCCCCGTGCTGATTCCGCCGTCGACGACGCCGCACATGCCCGGCACTTCGGCGAGCGTGGTCCCGTTGACGACATGACACGTCGACGTGCCCATCACGGCGACCATCCGGCCCGGCACCAACGCCTTCACGGCCGCCGCGGTGACGTGAGCGTCAACATTGGCCACTGCGACGGCGGTGCCGACTGGCAGGCTGGTCCACTCGGACGCCTCGGCCGTGAGTCCACCGGCCCGGCGGCCTAATGCCGACAGCGGGTGCTCGAGCTTCGCGACGAAGCCGGCGAAATCGGGGTTGAGCGCGGCCAGGTACTCCGGCGATGGGTAGCGGCCATCCTGATAGATCCCTTTGTATCCGGCCGTGCAGACATTGCGAGTCTCGACGCCGCAGAGCTGCCAGACGATCCAGTCGGCGGCCTCAATCCAGCGTTGCGCGCGGTGGTAGGCCTCCGGGTCCTCCTCCAACAGCTGCAACGCCTTCGCAAACTCCCATTCCGACGAAATCTTCCCGCCGTACCGCCGAATCCACGACTCGCCCCGCTCGTGCGCGAGCGCGTTGATCCGGTCCGCGTGCGGCTGAGCCGCGTGATGTTTCCAGAGCTTGACGTACGCATGCGGTCGCTCGCGCAGCTCTGCCAGCTCGCACAGCGGAGTACCGTCGGCCAGGGTCGGCAGCACCGTGCATGCGGTGAAGTCGATGCCAATGCCGACGACCTGATCGGGTCGAATCCCGGCGGCGGTGACCGCGGCCGGCACGGCATGCCGCAGCACATCGCGGTAGTCATTCGGGTCCTGCAACGCCCAGTCCGGCGGCAGGGGCTTGCCACTGGCTGGCAGCGTCGCCTCAATGACTCCGTGCGCGTAGTTGTGTACGGAGGTACCGACCTCGGCGCCATCCGCGACCCGGACGACCAGGGCCCGACCAGACAGTGTGCCGAAGTCGATTCCCACGACGTAGTGGTCCATCGGGGCCTCCCGCAGTCGGAATCTCGTAACGGCGGTGTGTTTGCCTGGTGCGTCTGTTAACGCGAACATTGTTAACGTGAACATTCGAGCCCGTCAAGAGACGCCCCGTGATCGTGAACCCTCGACGCGGCGCGGTCGCGACGTCATCATGACCGACGTCGCGACCGCCGCGGGCGTCTCTCACATGACGGTGTCCCGGGTTGTCAACGGCACGGCCCCGGTCTCGCCCGCGACGCGGGCGCGGGTCGAAGCCGCACTGCGCAAGCTCGGCTACCGTCCCAATGCCGCGGCCCGGGCGCTGGTGACGGGACGGTCCGGCCAGCTGTCAGTGGTGTTCTTCGATACCACGCTGTACGGTCCGGCATCCGCGTTATTCGCGATCGAGCAGGCCGCCCGGCGGGAGAACTACTCGGTCAGCATCCTGAGCCTGCCTCAGATCGACCCGGCCTCCATGACAGATGCGGTCGCCCGGCTGCGCGCACAAGCGGTCGACGGAACGATCATCGTCGCCCCCCACACGTCAGCGGCGGCTGCTCTGCGCACGGTCCCACCCGACCTTCCCGCGGTTGTCGTCGGCGGCGCTACGACCACGGGACTGCCGTCGGTCACGCTCGACCAGGAAGCCGGCGCCCGGCTCGCCACGAAGCACTTGCTCGACCTCGGCCACCGTACGGTCTGGCACATTGCCGGACCTGAGGACTGGGTCGACGCGCGCGGTCGTATCAGGGGCTGGCGTCGCACGTTGCAGCAGGCGGGCGTCGAGATCCCCAACCCATTGGCCGGCGACTGGAGCGCTCGGTCGGGTTACGAGGCGGGCCGGCACCTGGCCGCCAATAAGAAGGTGACCGCCATCTTCGCCGCCAACGACCAGATGGCTCTCGGCGTGTTGCGGGCGCTGACCGACGCCGGCCGGCGGGTACCGGAGCAGGTGAGCGTCGTCGGCTTCGACGACATCCCCGAGGCACCGTACTTTCCCACCGCGCTGACCAGCGTCCGCCAGGAGTTCGAGATCGTGGGCACGCGGGCGGTCGCGTTGCTGTTGCGACGAATGGCCGGCGAGCCGACGACGGTCAAGACCGTGCTACCGCCAACACTCGTCAACCGCGACAGTACGGCGGCACCGTCGCGTTGACCTTCACGCCGTGACACCGTGTCGCTGCGCCATCGCGGCGTCGAGCTCGGCGAGGTCAGGCTCGGTGAGGGACAACGCCGCGGCCGGGACCCAGCCGTCGACCTGCCCCGGCCGTCGAGCGCCGACGATCGCTCCGGTGACGCCCGGCTGGGCGAGCGTCCATGCGATCGCGACCGACGCCACGCTCACCTCGTGACGAGCGGCAATCGGACGCATGGCATCAACGATGGCGAGATTGCGTAGCAACGCGACCCCCGTGAACTGGGCGCCCGTGGCCCGCCAGTCCGACGGTGGCAGCGAGGCGACGCGGGCGGCGTCAAAGGCTCCGGTCAGCAGGCCGGACTCGAGCGGGCTGTACACGATGACCCCGGTACCGTTCGTTTCGCACCAGGGAATCTCGGCCTCGCTGGCGCCTGGCCGCAGCAGTGACAGCGGCGGTTGGAGGCTGTCGACATGGCCGAGCGCCTCCGCGGCACTCATTTGCGCAATGTCGAAATTGGACACCCCGACGGCTCTGACCTTTCCCTCGGCTCGAAGGTCGAGCATCGTCGTCCAATACTCCTCGACGGCGAAATCGAAGGGCGGCCAGTGGATCTGGTAAAGGTCAACGCGCTCCACGCCGAGTCGGCGCAGCGAGTGTTCGAGCTCCCGCCGGATCCGGCGGGTGTCCCGAGCCGGTGGCTCCATCCGGTCGGCGTCGTTCCACCAGAGCCCGCACTTGGTGAAGACGAATGGCCGGTCGTCCGACGGCAGGGCCGCGAGCGCCCGGCCGACGACCTCCTCGGAGTGGCCGTGGCCGTAGATGGGGGCGGTATCGACCCAGTTCACTCCACATTCGACAGAGTGCATGATCGTGGCGATCGAATCGAGGTCGTCCTGCGGTCCCCAGGCGGTCTCCCAGCCATCGCCGCCGATCGCCCAGGCGCCTAGTCCGACGGTAGTGATGTTCATGTCGGTGCGTCCGAGAGGACGGGTGGGCAGAGACGTCATGGTGTCAACTCCTCACGGCCAGGGCAAGTCCGGTCGCACCCGGCTTGGAGAACGATGCTGACACACCCGAGCGCTCGAGCAGGTCCAGCCCAAGCCGGGCGCGACGAACGCGCTCGCGGGACAGCTCGACCGTGACCCGATCCAGGTGCGTGCCGGACGGATACACGTCGGGGGCGTTACGCAGCCCGAACTTCGCGTAAAGGGGCGACGCGCAGGCGACCATTCGCGGCAGCTCATAATGCCGGACGAAGCCGCCGAGCGTGTCCGGTGCCTCGACGTAGATGTCGAGCGGAACCGTGACCGTGCTACGGATGGCGGCGATCTGGCCGAGGGTGAGGTCGGTGGGCAGGTTGAGCGTGTTCGCGCCCAGGCCGACCAGCACGGTAGCCGTCGCGGCGTTCGCGACGGGAAGCATGACCGAGACCTTGGCCTGCATGTCCTCGGGCAGGTCGCCCTGGGCCCGGAGCCGCCCAAAGACGGACAGAACTCCGACGTCGGCGATCAGCACACTTCGGACGCCCAGGTCGGCCGCGCGGCGGATCTCATCGATGACCGCCACGAGTTGGTACTGGCCTCGCACGGCGGGAGCGAGCACCGCACCGGCGGGGGAAGCCGACATCGCCGAAGCGTCCCAGCCCGCACCTGGCCGGCCGAACAGCGAAAACTCGATGCCCGCCTCGGCAGTCATGACGACCATCTCGGTGATCTCATCGTCGGTCAGCATTCCGACGCCGCTGCCCTGCGAAACCCTGGTCACCGGCACCTCGTAGCGCGTCGCTTCGGTGATCACCGCCTCAACGCACCGCGGTCCCTCGACGCTCGGAATCTCCACCCTCACCTGCGCGCCATCTGGGAAGCGCAGCGCGGACGGCAGCTCGTTATCCGCGAACGGTAGTCCCAACGTGGCGAGCAGATCAACGGTCGTCGAGTCGTTCATCAGCGATCCCTCCATCAGCGGTCCCGCCCTCAGCGGTCCCTCCCTCAGCGGTCCCTCCATCCGCGATCTTGTAGTAATGCGTGTTAGTCGATCACTATCTATGCGCATTTCTCCAAGGTCGACACCATTGAAGCGCACCATTGAAGCGCACCATTGAAGCGCGCCATTCGACCTCGAGCTCAGAAGGCCAGCAGAGAAGCCAGGCGCTGCGCCTGGGTGTCCCAGCGCCATTCGGCCTCGACCCAGGCCCGACCGGCGTCGCCGAGCTGCCGCGCCAGCGACGCGTCCGACAGCACGTCCGTCAGGCGGTCCACCAGCGCGGCGCTTTCGCGCCCGGGCACGACGTAGCCGGTCTCGTTGTCCCGTACCGCGTCTGGCGCGCCGCCCGAGTCGCCGGCGATGACCGGCAGGCCGGACGCGGACGCCTCGAGATAGACGATCCCCAGACCCTCGACGTCGAGGCCGCGCCGCCGCGTGCGACACGGCATCGCGAACACATCCCCGGCGGCGTAGTGGACCGGCAGCTGGGCCCAGGACACCGAGCCGGTGAACACGACATCCGGCCCGACCCCGTGCGTGCGAGCCAGAGCCTCCAATGTGGACCTGTATGGGCCACCGCCCACGAGGAGGAGCGCGGCGCCCGGTACCCGCCGCCGAACCTCGGGGAGGACGCGGATCAGGGTGTCCTGACCCTTGCGCGGGACCAGGCGCGAGACGCACACGATAACCGGACGGTCGCCGAGACCGTACCGGGTTCGCGCTCGAGCACCGTCGACGGAGGGGGTGTAGGCATCCGTGTCGACCCCCGGTGCCAGACGTTCCAATGTGGTCAAACCACCGATCGTCCGAGCCAACCGCGCTCGCGTGTAGTCACCGAGGTACGTGATGACGTCCAGCCCGCGCGCGATCCGCCGCAACATGGCCCGCGCGCCAGGCACCGCCGCCCATCCCACCTCGTGTCCATGAGTCAACGCGATCGCCCGGGTGACTCCGGTCCGGGCCCGAAGCCCGTCCGCGAGAAGACCGAGCGGCGCCGCGGCGCCGAACCACACCCGGTCGCAGTCGTACAGCCGGGCGATCTCGGTTGCTTGCCGCGCGACGTTCGGCGTCGGTAGCAGCACCGCGGTGTTCTCCCGGATGACCGGGTACGGCTGGTCGACGTCGAACTTCTCCCAGCCTCGCCACTGGGAGGTGTAGACGACCAATGACTCGGACGGCTGCCGTATGGCGAGGTTGTGCACGAACTGCTGGATGCCGCCCGGACGGGGCGGGAAGTCGTTGGTGATCAGGAGGGTGCGGGTCACCGCTCGCCCCGGGCATAGGCACGGGCGGCCGCCATCCGTTCCACGACGGAGGGATGGCTGGCGAACATGAGGTACTCAAGGCGCGGTGGGTCGACGTCGGCCAGGTTGGTGGTCGCCAGCCTCTGCTCCATCCGCTCCACAGTGGATGGATCGTTGGTGAGCGCGAGCGCGTGCGCATCGGCTCGGGCCTCGATGCGGCGCGACAGCACGCTCTGCAGTGGAGCCGACGCCAGCCCGGCGACGGCGGCGACTGCGAGCAGCAACGCGATGGCCCGAGGGTCCACAATGGATGTCACACCGGCTCGACGCAGCAGTCCGGTCCACGATCCGAGTAGGTAGATCGCACAGACACCCGCCGCCACCCCGAGCGCGCCGACGATGGTGCCGGTCACCACGTCCTTATCCTTGGCGTGCCCCAGCTCGTGGGCGACCACCGCGCGTACCTCGGCCGGTGGCGCCTCCCGCAAAAGGGTGTCGTAGACCACGATGCGCCGGGTCGGGCCGAGGCCGGAGACGTACGCGTTGAGGGCGGTCGTCCGCCGCGACGCATCGGCCACAAGTACGTCGCGTACCGGTACGCCGTCCCGTTCGGCCAGCTGGATGAGGCTCGTGCGTAGTTCGCCATCGGGCATCGGCGTGAACTTGTTGAAGATCGGCTCGACCAGCACCGGGAAGACGAAGGAGAACACAACGGTCAGCGCCGCGGCTCCGCCCGCCGCGACCGCCCACCACCACTGGGGCAACAGCCGGGCGATCCCGAAGAACCCGAGCAGCGTCACCGCGCCGATGACCGCCGCGACCGCGTACGCCTTCAGCAGGTCCACGGTCCAAGAGGCCCACGTCTGCGTGGACAGGCCGTACCGGCGGAGGATCGTCTCGCGCCACGCCGCGATGGGAAGGGTGACCAGCTCCCCGATCGCGACGAGGGCGAACCCGCCCAGCAGCGCCTGGGCGACCCAGTTGCCGCCGAAGGGCCGGCCGACCACGTCGACGAGGCGGGCGCCGAGTGGCGTCAGCCCGAGCACGAGCGCCACGATAAGCCCGATCAACAGCGACCCGTAGCTGCCGATGCGTACGGCGGCATGAAACTGCTTGCCGCGGGCGACCGCGTCGGCCGGTAGCGAGCGAAGGGCGTCGAGTTGGTCCGCTCGTGGTGCGGGCGGCGCGGTCCATGGCACCCGCAGCGTCGCCGCGACGACGAGCGCGACCACGAGCACCGCCAGCGAGGTGACCGCCCAGCCCCGGGGACTCATGGTCCCGACCCTATCCGGTGCCCGCGCAAGTAACATCGCGGACGACGTCTGACCCGTGGAGCCGACTGTGATGAACGAGCCTCACCGCCGGCTCAACCAGCTGACCGGCGAATGGGTCCTGGTATCGCCGCACCGAACCGAGCGGCCCTGGCAGGGTCAGGTGGAGTCGACGCCACCAGCTAGACGGCCGGCCTACGACCCGACTTGTTACCTGTGCCCGGGAAACACCCGAGCCCGCGGCGCGACGACGCCGGACTATGCGTCGACCTATGTCTTCGACAACGACTTTGCGGCTCTGTTGCCAGACTCTTCGGACAAACCGCTGGGCGGCACCGGTCTGTTGGTCGCCGAGCCGGAGCGAGGCATCTGTCGGGTCGTCTGTTTCGACCCTCGCCACGACCGCACTCTCGGCGGGATGCCCTTGCCCGCCATCCGGCAGGTCGTCGACACCTGGACCGAGCAGTACGTGGAGCTCGGGGACGTCTCGTGGGTCCGCTACGTCCAGATCTTCGAGAATCGGGGCGCGATGATGGGTGCCAGCAACCCGCATCCGCACGGTCAGATCTGGGCCAACGAGCGCATTCCCAATGAACCGGCGAAGGAGCTGACCCGCCAGCGGTCCTATACAACCGATGCTGGACGTTGCTTGCTCTGCGACTATCTCGAGACCGAGGTCGGCGAGGACGTTCGCATCGTAATCGGCAACGATCACTTTGTCGCACTGGTTCCGTTCTGGGCCGTGTGGCCGTTCGAGGTCCTCGTCGTACCGCGAGGCCACCGCCAGTCGCTTACGGGACTGTCGTCAGACGAGCGGGACGGCTTGGCCGACATGCTGGCCCAACTGGCCCGCCGGTACGACGCGTTGTTTCGGATCGAGTTCCCGTACTCGATGGGCCTGCATCAGAGCCCGACCGACGGGGCCACATATCCGGAGATTCACATGCATATCCATTACTACCCACCGCTCCTGCGGTCGGCGACCGTCCGCAAATTCATGGTCGGCTACGAGTTGCTCGGCCAACCGCAACGCGACTTCACGCCGGAGGCCGCGGCGGTACGGCTGCGCGAGGTGACGTCGTGACCGACGTCGCCCTCGCGGCGGAGTTCCGCGACCGACTTGGTCGAGCGCCCGAGATCGTGGTTCGCTCACCCGGTCGGGTCAACTTGATCGGCGATCACACCGACTACCACGAGGGGTTCGTGCTCCCGGCCGCGATCGACCTCGGCACCGATGTCGCCGCTTCGCGCCGCGACGACGGACAGCTCCGCATCGTCGCGGTACGGCTCAACGAGACCATCGAGGTACGGCCGACCGAGCCGACCCGCGACGACGTACCCGGGTGGAGCAGGTATGTCTGGGGCTGCGCGGTGCTGCTGCGGCAGTCGGGCCACGACGTTCCGGGGGCCGACATACTCGTAAACGGTGATCTACCGATTGGCGGCGGGCTCTCGTCGTCGGCCTCGCTCGAGCTGGGTGTGTCCGTGGCGTTGCTCAGCCTCGCGGGAGCCGAGGTCGATCGGCTCGCGCTGGCCCGGCTGTGCCAGCGCGTCGAGAACGAGATCGTGGGCGTCCAAAGTGGAATTATGGATCAACTCGCCGTCGCCTGCGGCGTCCAGGACCACGCTCTCATGATCGACTGCCGGACGACCACAGTGGTGCCCGTTCCGATGCCGGAGTCGGTGCGCATCCTCGTGCTCGATAGCGGCATCCCGCGCACACTCGCCGGATCGGCCTACAACGAGCGGCGGGCCGAGTCGGCGGCGGCCCTGGACGTCCTGCGGACCGAGTGCCCCGACCTGGCCGCGATTCGTGACGTGACGCCAGAGCTCCTGGCCCGCTACCTTGACCGGCTCGATGATGTGGGGCTGCGGCGGATTCGTCACATCGTCACGGAGAACGAGCGGGTCCGGCAGAGCACGACCGCACTGCGCGCCGGCGACATCGAGACGTTCGGGCGCCTCATGGCGGAGTCGCACGCCAGCCTTCGCGACGACTACGACGTCAGCGTGCCCGATCTCGATATCCTGGTGGCCACCGCGCTTCAAACTCCGGGTGTGTACGGCGCCCGCCTTACCGGCGCGGGATTCGGCGGTTGCGCCGTGGCACTGGTGGACGCACACCGGGCCGAGGCGGCGGCAACGGAGATCGGCCAACGGTACGGCGAGCTCACCGGCCGCACGAGCGCCGCGCTGCTCTGCCGGGCAAGCCGCGGCACTCACGTTCTCCAACGAACGTGTTGACGCCTGCAATCCTTTGCACATCATAGGCAGTCAGATGTAGTCTCGTCACGTGCACGGGCGAGCGACCCGTGTCTCGCGGGGAGCGGATCGACCATGGCATCACAGACAATCGGATTCGCGATCTCGGACGAGGATCGCGAGCGCCTCGACCGGCTGGTCGAGCACTTCGGTGGCGGCAATCGTTCGGCCTACCTACGGGCGACGCTGAAGGTGATGGAGTCGTTGCGTCGGGCCGAGCGACTTAGAGAGATGCAGGCGGCTAACCACCGCCGACTCGCGGAGCGTGGAGTGACAGCTGATGAGCTGCCAGACATGGTCCGTCAGGCGTACAAGGGCTCGACTGCGTGAACCTGCCGGGTCCGGTGCCGATTCCGGTCGTCTTCGACGTCAACGTACTCGTCCAGGCGATCGCCACGGGGAACAGTCCCTACGTCTCATGGCCATCTCCCCCGCCGGTCTCGGGTAACCCGTTCGCGGACTGCCTGGGGGTCATCAACGACGCTGCCGAGTTCGCGATGTGGCTGTCTCCGCACATCCTGGAGAACACCGCTCGAGTACTGACAGTGGTGGTCGGCACTCCGAAGGAGGAGGCCGACGACTATCTCGACATCTTGGCCGAGATGGCCGACGCGTCGGGCGGCGGGACCATGACGCCGCCGCGCGGACGGTCCATGACTGCCGCGATCACGAAGACAACCTGGTGCTCGACCTCGCGGCCGAGGTCGCGGCGCTGCTGATCGTCTCCGAGGACGCCGACCTCACCAGCATGTCGCCATGGCGCGGCGTCCCGATCCTCCGGGCGGCCGAGTTCATCGGTCGCGTCGACGGGATGCGCCGGCAGCGGACCCGCCTGCGCCGCGATTGAAGGCCGGGCGGGCTACCGTCCTGTCGACAACGATGGCGAACGGATACGCCGGTGCCGCGTGCGTCGACCGCTTTGTGCCGTCACCGGCCATTGTGGACAGTACCAACGTCAGGAGCGGGCGATCCGGCGCAGCAAGGTGTCCGATGAGAGCGGATAGGCGCCGTGCCGGCGTACGCCGTCGGCGACCTCCTTGTCGGACGAGATGACAATGAGTGGCCGCCCGGGTGGCTCCGCCCGTACTAATTGACGGATCAGTTCGTCGGCGGTCTGGCCCTTGCGGCTGAACAGCACCCGCAGTCCGCGCGGGATCCCTGGTACGGCGTTGAGCTTTTCCGCCCCGTCGAAGACCACAGTGGTCTCGGCGCCGCACTGGGCCGCGATCCCGGCCAGCGCAGAAATCAGTCGCGCTCGTTGCTGCTCGAGCGACAAGTCGCCGAAGCCGCGCTTAGTGACGTTGTAGCCGTCCACGATGAGGTGCGCGCGCGGCAGCGCGAGCAGCTGGTCGAGGCGGGCCGGGTCGTCGGCTTCGAGCGCGCGGGCGTGGGTACGACCACCTGGGGTGCCGGGCCGGTCGGCCATCGAGTCGGCCACGTGGTCGGCCGGCAGCGTCGTGGCCGGTTCGAGCGCCAGCTCGCGCCGAAGCCCGACGGCGGCTTGCCCGATCGTCTCCAAGAGCAGCCACAGCCGCGCGTCGTCGACCGTCCGGGCGTCCTTGGCCGCCGATCGGGCACCGCTCGCGGTGAGCTCGGCGTCGAGCAGTTTCCCGCGGATGCGACGCAGTTCGGCCTCGGCGTCGGCCGCGGCTCGGGCGGCGCGGCCCTTCTCGGTGGCGAGCAGATCCGCGTTGCGGCGCTCGCGCGTCTGGGCTTCGCGATGTGTACGGGTGAGCGTGCGCACCTGGTCCCGGAGCGCGTCGGCCTCGGATCGCAGCCGGGTCAGCTCGTCGCGAAGCTTCTCCGCCTCGACCTTGGCCACCGCCCGCTCATGCTCGGCCCGGATCGCGCGGTGCTCGGCGGCGTGCAGCCGCTCGGCCATCGCGGCGCTGCCGGCGTCGGCCTTGAGTGCCTCCGCGATATCGGCGATGACCTCGTGCCAGCCCTCCGGTCTGGCCAGGTAGGTCAGCGCCGCGACCTCGACGGGGTCGGCCGCGCCCGGCTGGGTGCCGTTGCGGATCGCCGTGCCCAAATCACCTGCTAAGTCGATCACCCGGGTACCGATCCGCTGCCGGAACACGAGATCCGCGCGGAGCTGGGCGGCAATCGCCGGACCGCCATGACGTGCCCGCTTGTTCGGGGCGAACTGGGCCACCTTCCGAAGCGAGACGGGTACCTCGTCGGTGGGCATGCCGGTGATGGCCGCGGCGGCGAGGGCGATGACCCGCTGGCGGACCGATTCGGGCAGCGTGGGCTCGGGCAGGTCGCCGGTGGTGTCCCCGCCGGCAGCCACGATCACGTCGGGCTCGACGCGGTGCTGGTCCGGCATGGGTCCAGTGTGTCACCGCCGTCGTCGCCGATCATGTCCTGGCGACCATGGTCGAGACGATTTGTGATGGGCGCGGGCCATGATCACGGGGATCTTGGTATCGGATGCGGCACACCTTGGCGGCGGGTGACCTTGGAAGCGTCGTACCCCCGTTCTAGCCTGCGACCGTGGCCGACCGGTACTCCCAGCCCACGCTGGCCTCGCTGGGTACACCCCTGCGCGACGTGACGTTCGTGGTTCTGGACCTGGAGACGACCGGTGGCGCCCCGGACGGCAACGGAATCACCGAGATCGGCGCCGTGAAGGTCCGCGGCGGGGAGCCGCTGGGCGAGTTCGGCACGCTGGTCAACCCGGGCGGCCCGATCCCGCCGTTCATTACCGTGCTCACCGGGATCACCGAGGCGATGGTCATTCCGGCACCGCCGATTGAGGAGGCGCTGCCGGGCCTGCTGGAGTTCCTGGACGGCACGGTCTTCGTGGCCCACAACGCGCCCTTTGATACCGGCTTCCTGAAGGCCGCATGCGTCCGGCACGGGTATGAATGGCCCCGACCGCGGATCCTCGACACCGCCGCCTTGGCGAGGCGGGTGCTGATCCGCGATGAGGTGCCCAACCACCGGCTCGGCACGTTGGCCCGCTACTTCCGGACCACGACCGAACCCAACCACCGCGCGCTGCACGACGCCCGGGCTACGGTCGAGGTGCTTCACGCGCTGATCGGACGACTCGGTAGCTTCAATGTCTTCACCCTCGAGGAGGCCATTGAGTTCGCCCGGGCGATCACGCCGGCCCAGCGCAAGAAGCGGTACCTGGCCGACGGCCTGCCCGACGCCCCCGGCGTTTATCTGTTCCGCGACGGCCGGGGTCGGCCGCTCTACATCGGAACGAGCACCTCGATCCTCACCCGGGTCCGCAGCTACTTCACCGCCGCCGAGAGCCGCAAGCGAATCTCCGAGATGATCCATATCGCGGAGCGGGTGGACGCGGTCGTGTGCGCCCACTCGCTCGAGGCGGAGATCCGGGAGCTTCGCCTGATCGCGGCCCACAAGCCGCCGTACAACCGCCGTTCGAAGTTCCCCGAGCGCACTACGTGGTTGAAATTGACCGTCGAGGCGTACCCGCGACTGTCCATGGTGGCCAGTGTCAAGGACGACGGCGCGGCCTACCTCGGTCCGTTCGGCTCCCGCCACGTGGCCGTGCTCGCCATCGATGCCGTCTATGAGGCACTGCCCATGCGTCAGTGCCGGCGCAAGCTCTCGGCCAAGATCGCATCGGCCGCCTGCGCCCTGGCCGAGATGGGTCGCTGCCCGGCGCCATGCGACCTACGCATCGACCCAAACGAATACCGGCGGCGGGCGACCGAACCGTTTACCCGGGCACTCACGGGCGATCCCGGTGAGCTGGTCAAGAAACTGTTGGCCCGGATCGAGACGCTCGCCGCCCGGCGTCGGTACGAACAAGCGGCGCAGGTACGGGCGCGGATGGCCGCGCTCCTGCGAGCCACGGTACGGATGCAGCGGCTCACCGCGCTGACGTCGATTCCCGAACTGGTGGCGGCCCGTCCCGCCGCATCCCGAGCGGGCCGGCCAGACGGCGGATGGGAACTGGCGGTCATCCGGTACGGCCGGTTGGTGGCCGCCGGTACCTCGGTTCCGCCAACGCACCCACGAACCACGCTGTCCGCGCTAGTGGCCACGGCCGAGACGGTCCGGCCTGGCCCCGGGCCGACGCCCTGCGCCAGCGCTGAGGAGACGGAACGTCTGCTGTCCTGGTTGGAACGACCCGAGGTGCGACTAGTCGAATGTCCACAAGGGTGGGCATATCAGGCGCAGAGCGCCGCTCGCTACGCGGATCTACTAGAACGGGCGGAATCAGCCCCGCGCGCCGTCGGGCACCCACAGTGAGTCGACAAATGGGCCGTTGAGCGTGACGATTCACCCGATCGGGCCATGCGAATCTCAAGTAGGCTGAAACCCGACACCCCTGACGACTAGCCGGAGGTGGCCATGGACTTCGACCTCGGCCGGAGTCCGCGGGCCGCGCTCGCGACACTACGCTGGGTCGAGGATGTCCTACACCGGGTGAGAAGGACCTTGGTCCGGTCCCAAACGCGGTCCCATCCGGTCGCCTACCTCATCCGTACCCATCGGCGTATCCATGCGCGCGGCCACGCCAAAGAGCTCCGCCGCGCATATAACGTCGCCGAGCACATGCACCGCGGTCAGATGCGCAAGAGCGGCGAGCCGTACATCACGCATCCACTCGCCGTCGCCCAGATCCTGGCTGAGCTGGGGATGGACACCACGACTCTGGTCGCCGCGCTGCTGCACGACACGGTCGAGGACACCAGCTACACGATGGACCAACTCCGGGCCGACTTCGGCGGCGAAATCGCGCTCCTGGTCGACGGAGTCACCAAGTTCGAGCGAGCCTTCTACGGCGAGGACGCCGAGGTCGAAACGATCCGCAAGATGCTTGTCGCCGCCGGCGCCGACGTCCGGGTGCTGATCGTGAAGCTGGCCGACCGGCTGCACAATATGCGCACCATCGAGGCGCGTTCGCTCGCCTCCCGGGTGCGGATTGCGCGGGCCACCCAGGACGTCCTGATCCCGCTCTGTGATCGGCTCGGCATCCAAGTACTCAAGCGAGAGCTCGAGGACAGCGTTCTCAAGGCCCTCGAGCCCGAGGTGTACGGCGTCATCGAGGCCTGGGTGGCCCACCGTCCAGATTGGACGGCGTACACCGACGAATTCATGGTTGAGGTCGCTTCGGTCCTGAAGGCCCAACGGATTCCGGCTCAGGTCGTTGCCCGGCCGCACCACCTGTACACGATCTGGTCGGAGACCTTCGGGCAAGGTTACGACGAGCTGCACGAGCTGCCTCGGCTGGCGATCCTTGTCAACGGCGCGGAGAACGACTGTTATGCCGCGCTCGGCGCTGTCCACGGTGCCTGGCGCCCGGTGCCGGGCCGGTTCAAGGACTTCATCGCATCGCCCAAGAACAACCTATACCGGTCTCTGCACACGACCGTGATCGGCCCCGACGCCCGCGCGATCGAGGTACAGATCAGAACCGAGGCGATGGACCGGGATGCCGTCTACGGCATCGTCGCGGGGTTCCGGCTCGCCCGGAGGGGCCGGGGCGCCCACAGCGCCAAAGGCCGTGACCGTCGCGGTCCGGCGACCGCGCGCCTCGATCATCTCGACTGGCTGCGCAGCCTGGTCGCCTGGCAATCGAGTGCCGTCGATCCCCTCCGTTTCATCGAATCACTTCGATGCGACCTCGCCGAGGGGCAGTTGCACGTCTTCGTCGCCGGCACCCGGCTTCTCTTGCCGGCCAACGCGACACCGGTCGATGTGGCTTACGCACTCGGACCCGACATCGGCGACCGCTGCATCGCCGCGACCGTCAACGGGCAGCTCACGTTCCTTTCCTCTCCGCTCGCCGACGGCGACGTCGTTGAGATCCACACGCAGGACAACGAGAACTCCGACGGCACCTCGGTCGGACCGTCGGCGGAATGGTTGACGTTCGTGCGCACTCCGCTCGCCCAGCTGCACATCGAAGAGCGGCTCGGCGTCCGGGAGACGCCAGAGAACTCACCCCCGCTGCCCGTGCAGACCCGGGCTCGGATCGGGATGGCCGCGATCCGTCTGGAGCTGCAGAAGCGGGAGCGCCGGTTGGCCAGCGAACGCCTGCTGCTCGCGGTGACGGCCGAGCTTGGCTACCCCGATCCCGAGACTCTCTGCGTCGCGGTGGCTGAACACACCGTCTCCGCGGCCGACGTCGCGGACCGGCTCATCGAGCAGGTCGAGGGCGCGGCGATCCAGGCGGCGGTCGGCGTCACGGCTCCCCCCAGCCCGTAGCCTTTGCACATGGTTTCTCCCGTGGCCGGACAGCTACGCCGGTTGGGCTACCGCGCCTTCTACGTCCTGCCGCCACGGCTGCGACGCCGGCTGGTCCGCCTGGCGATGGCCCACTACACCGTGGGCGCGGTGGCGCTGGTCCGGGATTCCGACCTGCCGACGCCGGGTCGGCTTCTGCTCCTGCGCCAGCCTCCCGGGGTCGGTTGGTCGCTTCCAGCCGGGCTGCTGCGCCGGGGTGAACGCCCAATCGACGGGTGCGTCCGGGAGCTCGCCGAGGAGAGCGGCGTCGAGCTCACCGCGGCCGACCTCACCCCGGCGGTACCGAACGCGGTTGTCCACTCGCGAGGCCTGTGGGTCGACATGGTCTTCGACGCGTCGGTGCCGGCGTCGGCGGTGACCCTGCAGGCCGATGGGGTCGAGGTCATCGAGGCGGCGTGGCACCGGTTGGACAACCTGCCGCCGCTGACGATCGCGACGGCCCGGCTGCTGTCGTACTACGGAATCGGGCCGTACGCCGACTATCCCGAGGTCCGCGCGTGACGCCTGTCTGCGCGGTCGTCTTCGCGGCCGGCGAGGGCACCCGACTCCGCCCGCTGACCGCGACCGTGCCTAAGCCGCTGTGTCCAGTGGGGAATGTGCCGCTGGTCGACCGCGCGCTGTCCCGCCTGGCCCACCACGACATGAGCGGAACGGCAGTGGTCGCGGTGAACGCGTGTTACCTGGCCGAGCAGGTCGCCCGGCACGTCGGCGATCGGGCGCACCTTTCACGCGAACCAGGGCCGAAGGCCCTCGGCACCGCCGGCGCGCTGGCGTTCCTCAAGGACTGGATCGCCGGGCGCCCGGTGCTCGCCGGCAATTCCGACGCCTACCTGGCGCCCCGCCAGCCCGGCGCCCGCGACCTGGCGCCGCTGCTGGACGGCTGGGATGGCGAGACGGTCCGGGTGCTCGCCGTGCCCGCGGACGGGCGACCCAGCGAGTTCGGCGGCCGTCGATTTGCGGGGTTCTCGTTGCTGCCGGCCGACCTCGTGAGTGCCCTGCCGGTGGAGAGGGCCGAGCTCGTCGGCACCATCTGGCGTCCGGCCCAGCGGGCCGGCCGGCTGGAGGTCATCGAGTACGACGGCACCTATCTCGACACCGGTACGCCGGCCGACTTCCTGACCGCGAATCTCGACACGATCGGCGACGATTCGCTGGTCGCGGCGGATGCCAAGGTGACCGGCAACGTGCGCCGGTCGGTGGTGGGTGGTGGAGCGACGATCGCGGGATCGGTGACCCGTTCCGTCGTATTTCCCGGCGGACGGGTCGCGGCCAATGAGGATCTGGTCGACGCAATTCGCCTCGGTGCCGACGTGACCCTCATCGCGTGAGCGCGGACTAGGGTCAGACTCGTCCGTTCTCGCGAGGAGGTACCGTGATCACCGCCATCGTGCTCATTGACTGCGCCACGGACTCGATCCCGGAGGTGGCGGAGAATCTGGCCAGCCTGGACGGGGTCAGCGAGGTCTACTCGGTCGCCGGCCACGTCGATCTCATCGCGATCGTGCGGGTGCGCGACTTCGACGACATCGCGGAGGTCATCGCGGGCGGCATTTCGAAGGCGCCCGGTGTCGTCAACACCGAGACCCACATCGCGTTTCGGGCCTACTCCAAACACGACCTCGAGGAGGCGTTCGCGATCGGCTTCGACACCGCCGTCGAGTAGGTCTTTCTCGCCGACCTTGGAGAAATGCGCGCGTGTCGATCTCTATCCGTGCGCATTTGCCCAAGGCCGTGGCGGTTTAAGGGACCGGGGTCTAGGAGAGGCGGAAGCCGAGATCGGGGGTAATGGTGACGGTGTCCATTTGCGCCTTCTGGAGGCGGCCGGAGTAATCCCAGTTCATCGCCTGCCACCGGGTGAACTGGTCGAGCACCCAGCGGCCCGACTGGCGCGAACCGTTGCCGGAGCGCCCATTGCCACCGAACGGGAGGTGCGCCTCGGCCCCGGAGGTGGAGTTGTTCACCGACACCATGCCGGCGCCAATCCCGGCCCGGAACCGGAACGCCTCGGTGGGGTTGGTGGTGTAAATCGAGGAGGACAGCCCGTACCCCGGCCGGTTCGCGAGCTGAATCGCCTCGTCCAGGGACCGGTACGTGGTGACCCCCACGATCGGTCCGAAGGTCTCCTCCAGGAACAGCTGGTCGTCGGGACCGACCCCGTCGACGATCACCGGGTGGTAGAACAGGCCACCCTCGTACGACCCGACGAAGCCAGGCCGGGGGTTGTCAGCGGTGATTCGTCCCGTGCCGGTCGAGCCAAGGACACGGTGACCGGGAGAGATCCAGTCCAGATAGGACTCGTATCGCTCCGCGAATCGTGGCGAGAGCATCGGTCCATAAAGGACATCCTTCGAGGGGTCCCCGATCGAAGCCGACGACACGGCACTAGCGAAGGCATCCACAAAGGACGAATGGACGCTCTCGTGGACGAGCACCGTGCCGAGCGACGTGCAGCGCTGCCCTGCCGTACCGAAGCCGCCAAAGAGCGCGCCCTCGACGGCGAGCGCGATATCGGCCGATGGAGTAACCACCATCGGGTTCTTCCCACCAAGCTCCAGGCATGGCGACTGCAGGTGCCGACCGCACAACTCGCCGATCCGTTCACCGACCACAGTGGACCCGGTGAAGCCGACCTTGTCGACCAGCCGCTCCCCCAGCGCTGCCGCCAGACCGTCGAAAGTGGACGCGCCGTCGGCCTGGACGACCTGCAGCACCCCGTCCGGCAGCCCCGCCGCGGCGAACAGCTCGTACATCGCGTGCGCCGACGCGGCAGCGTACTCGGCCGGCTTCCATACGACCGCGTTGCCGCACAGCAGCGCCGGCACCAGATACCACGACGGCACCGCCACCGGAAAGTTGCCCGCCGTAACGACCGCGGCGACACCCACCGGTACCCGGAACGTGAACAGTTGCTTGTCGGGCATCTCACTCGGCACCGTCTCGCCGTACAGCCGCCGCCCTTCGCCGATGAAGAAGTCGCACGTGTCGACGATCTCCTGCACCTCCCCTCGGGCCTCGGCCAGAGGCTTGCCGACCTCCCGGGTAACGAGCCGGGCCAAGGCCTCCTTGTTCTCGGCGACGATGCGGCCGATGGCGGCGATCACCTGCCCCCGAACGGGGGCGGGTACGGCGGCCCACCCGGGTTGAGCAGCGCGGGCGGCCCGGCAGGCGGCGGCGAAGGTCTTGGCATCGGCGAGTTCGACCCGGGCTACGACGTCGGCGAGTCGGGCGGGATTGACGGAGTCGACAGAGCCGGCGGAGCCGGAGGCGAGGCCCGCCGCCAGGGCAGATGTGACCGTACGCATGAGGCGAATACTATGACCGCCACCCGGCTACTTATTGGTCACTAACTTTCGATACGCTGCACGCCATGAGCGAGGCGTACGTCCAGGAGTACCTCGACCGCGGCTCCGATCGGCTGGCTCTGCACGTGTACCCCGATCCCGGCGGAGACGCTCCGGTCGTGATCATCTGGCCGGCGATGGGCACGCCCGCGCGCTTCTATCGCCCGCTCGCGCAGAAGCTCGGCGAGGCCGGACTGGCCGTCGTCGCGGTGGACCTCCGAGGCACTGGCAGCAGCACTCCCGTACCGTCGAGATCTTCCAAGTACGGCTACGGCGAGATCGCCGATGACGTGGGCGCCGTGCTCGACGCACTCAAGCCTCGCCTGGAAGGGCGCAAGCGCTACCTGCTCGGGCATTCGCTCGGCGGCCAGGTGTGCGCGATCCACCTAGCGCGCGGCGACGCGGACGTGGATGGATTGATTCTCGTCGCTGTCGGGCTGCCGTGGTACCGGTCGTACAGCGGTGCCCGACGACGCGGAGTGCTGTTCTTCACGCAGTGGATCGCCGCCGTGACCGCAGTCCTTCGGGTCTGGCCGGGTTGGGGCTTCGGTGGCCGGCAGGCCAGGGGAGTAATCCAGGACTGGGGCTACACGGCCCGGCACGGGCGGTTCCCTCGACTAGGCGGTGCCGCCCTCGACCTGTCGACGGTTCGGACTCCGGTGCTGGCGATCAGCGTGGCGCATGATCGGTACACGCCGGCGGCCACGCTCGACCATCTCTGCGGACTGCTCTCCTCCGCGCCGATCGAACGGGTGCACCTTACGGACGCATTGGACCACTTCACGTGGGTACGGTCGCCCGATGCGGTCGCTTCCCGCGTTGTCGAATTCGTGTCCTGACCGACACCTGGCCGCGTCCTGATGAGACTGAAACTCGAGGGCCCGGCTGGCACACTTCTGCCATGAGCGCGGCCTTGGCCCCCGAGGACTTCGACGACCTCCACGAGTTCATCCGGGTTCAGGTAGCCGGCGGGTTCACACCGTTCACGGACGTGGTCGACGAAGCGGTCGAGGTTTTCGCCGACACCAGCCTGCCACCCGACGCGCTGCGGGAGGTCGCCACAACGCTCGCCGAGCAGGCGCTCGCGGCGCACCTGGCCGAGCAGGCCGACTGGACCGACACGACCGACTGCGACCGGCTCGAGTCCGCGTTCACCGCCCTAGATGCCGCCGGAATTCTTGCCCGGCAACACTTCAGCTGCTGCGGGGCGTGCGGCGCCAATGAGATCGAGGACGAGATCGACCAGGCGAAGAAGGACGGTCGGACGATCCGGGGCTTCACGTTCTTCCACATTCAGGACACCGAGCACGCCGTCAGCGGCGAGTCGCTGTTCCTCAGCTACGGCTCAGTGGACCATGATCGCGAGGCCGCGGTCGCGATCGGCCATGAGGTTGTGGCGGCACTGCGGAGCGAGGGTCTGCACCCCGCCTGGAACGGTCGCCACGCCAACCGCATCGGCCTACCCATCACCTGGCAGCGCCGGCGCACTGCCTGACCCGCGGCTCTCGCATCGCTAGTTGGTCACGTATCGGGCACTTGTTCGCTGTGAGGTGCCCAGTTGGTGACCAATTGGCCTCGCGAACAAGCAAGCGAGGTCACGCCGGTGGATCGGGCCGCAGCGACTGGGCCGTGGTGATCCACTGACCGAGCGTCTGCTCCGCCGCGCCGGAGTCGATCGACGCCGCCGCCCGCTCGACCGCCGTACCAAGCGCACGAGCAAGATCGTCGACGCCCGCGCCGTCATAGGCCACCAGCGCCGCCGCGGCATTGATGAGCACCGCGTCCCGGACTGGGCCCGATTCGCCCGCGAACACCCGGCGCGCGACTGCCGCGTTGACGGAAGCATCGCCCCCGCGCAGGTCGTCCGACTTCGAGCGGGGCAGGCCCACGTTGACCGCGTCGATGGTGAGTGCTCGCACCGTGCCGTCGGCTACCGCCCAGACCATCGTCGGCGCCGTGGTGGTGAACTCGTCAAGGCCGTCTTCGCCATGCAACACGAGTACCGAGTCGCCGCGGCGGGCGAAGACCTCCGCCATGATGGCCGCCATCCGTGGTCCGCGCAGCCAATGGCGCCGGCCCGAGGCTGGGCCGGATTGGTCAGCGGGCCCAGGAAGTTGAAGAACGTCGGCACGCCCATTTCGCGACGGGGCACCGAGGCGTGGCGGAGTCCACTGTGGAATCTCGGGGCGAAGCAGAACCCGATCCCGGCCGCACTGACGCACCGCGCAACGTCTTCGGGCGAAAGGTCCAGCGGGATGCCCAGGTGCTCGAGCAGGTCGGCCGTGCCACACAGCGATGAGGCCGCCCGGTTGCCGTGCTTCACCACCCGAATTCCGGCCCCGGCGACGACGACGGCGGCCATCGTCGAGATGTTCACCGTGTGTGCTCGGTCGCCGCCGGTGCCAACCACGTCGACCGCGTCGCGCGCCCGGTCGGTGCCCAGGACGGCGCCGAGGTCGACCCGGGCCGCGGCCGCGAGCATCGCGTCGACGAGCCCGGCGATCTCCCCGGGTGTCTCGCCCTTGGCTCGCAGCGCCACCGCGAAGGAGGCGATCTGTACCGGCGTCGCGGCGCCGTTCATGATCTCTGACATCGCCCACGTGGTGTCCGCTGTGGACAGTTCCTCGCCGCGCAGCAGCGCGTGCAGGAGCGGGGGCCAGGTGCGCTCGCCCACGGCAAGCCTCCGTACAAGGGAAGGGCTACGGGACTGCCGGCACCCCGGCCGCGCGGTTGCGCAGCAGGCTCGCGACCGTCTGTCCGGTGGTCATCGGGTCGAGTGGGTGCGTCAGGGTGGCGTCGACGCGGGCGTACGCGGCGAGCCATCGGTCAGCGGAGCGGGCGATGACGACGCACGTCGGTGGGCAGTCGTCGACCTCGTCCTTGAGCTGCCGGGCGATGCCCAGACCACCGGACGGGGCCGCTTCGCCGTCGAGGACAAGCAGATCGATGTCGGTCGAATCGACGAGTCGGATCACCTCGCCCTGGGTCGACGCCTCGACGAAGCGCACCGCGAGATCGGCCGCCGGACGGGTGCCGATCGACAGCCGCATGGTCTCGCGGACTTGAGGGTCGTCGCTGTAGAGCAGGACAGTGCTGGGGCGCGGGGGTGCGCTGTCTGACGTCATCGATCGTTCTCCGCCACGTTTGCATCCGTTCGAGGACGCGCTGCCTCGGCGCCGTGGACTCGACCGGGGGCCGGATCCGTGGCGTTTGCTGTCGCCGATGGTACCGACGCCTGAAGCGCCTCCAATGCCTCGGCCCGGTCCAGCGCCCGGTCCACCCGACGTGCCTCCCGCTCCGACTCGCGGATCCATTGGTACACAAGCGCTCCGAGCATCGCGACGGCCACGAACTCCCCGCCCGCCCAGAGGATTCCGCCGGCCAGGTTCTGGTCGTCGTACGGGTTGACCCAGTCCAAGTGCAGCGACGGGTACCAGTCACCGCCCAGCAGCGTGCTGCTTTGCATCACCGTCAGTCCGAGCACGGTGTGAAACGGCGTGGACAGAAACATGAGCAGCGCCCGCAACGGATATGGCATCCGTCCCGGCAGCGGGTCGAGCCCGATCAGCGGCCAGAAGAATAGGCAGCCCACGGCGATCAGGTGCAGGTGAACCAGCGTATGAACGGCCGGGTACTCCAGGGACAGCCGGTACAGGCTGGAGAAGTAGAGGGCGAACGGGCTCGCGATGAACAGCGTGAAGGTGACGAGCGGGAACGTGAGCACCTTCGCCACCCGGCTGTGCAGCACCCGGAGCAGGATGGCCCGCGGAGTGTGCGGCAGCGTGCGCAGCGCGAGCGTGACGGGGGCGCCAAGTGCTAGGAAGATCGGCGCCAGCATCGACAGCACCATGTGCTGAACCATGTGCACGGACAGCAACGTCGTGTCGTACACCTCGAGCCCGCTCACCGTGACGGCGGCGATCAGAGCGAGCCCGATGATGAACAAGGCCGTACGGCTGGGGGGCCATGCGTCGCCTCGGCGCCGCATGCGGACGATGCCCCACCCGTACAGGCCGCCCGCGATGAGCACGAGCAGGGTGCCGACCGAGAAGGGTGCGACATGCGTGAATAAGGTCACCGGCGTGAACGGCTCGAGCCCGTGGTCGCCGTGCGCGAGCACGTCCGCATACCCGATTTGGGCCGGCTTTCCCCCAGTCACAGTGTGAGGTTATGCCCCGGTTGCCCTGCCCAGACCGCCGGGTCGGCCGACCTCAATCGCTAGCCGACGCTCGCTCCTCGCGATTCGCGGCATCCGATCGGCCAGAACTAATCGCCGCACCGCCACCCCGGGCACGCGCGCCTGCGATCTAGGGGAATAATGACCGCGTGACTGCGGCCCAAGCGCTTCCGAAGAGCCAGATTCACTCGCTGACCAGGCCGAACATGGTCAGCGTCGGGACCATCGTGTGGCTCTCCAGCGAGCTGATGTTCTTCGCGGCGTTGTTCGCGATGTACTTCTCGATCCGGGCGACCCCAGTCGGGCACGAGCTCTGGGCCGAGCACACGCCGCAGTTGCAGCTCCCGTACGCACTGTTCTTCACCACGATCCTGGTGCTCTCGTCGATCACCTGCCAGCTGGGCGTCTTCCGGGCCGAGCGCGGCGACGTGCACGGGCTACGGCGCTGGTTCACCCTCACCTTCGTCATGGGCCTGACCTTCGTGCTCGGCCAGGTTAACGAGTATCGCCACCTCGTCAGCGAAGGTATCAAGATCAACTCTGACGGGTACGGCTCGATGTTCTACCTCACCACCGGATTCCACGCCCTGCACGTCACCGGTGGGCTGATCGCTTTCATCTTCTTCATGATCCGGACGACGCTGAGCCGGTTCACGCCGGCTCAAGCGACCGCCGCGATCGTGGTTTCGTACTACTGGCATTTCGTGGACCTGGTATGGATCGCCCTGTTCGCCATGATCTACCTGCTGCGGTGACGCTTGCTCGCAACATCTGGCGGCCGGCCGGGTGAGGGACCGAGGGCCGCAATACATGACCCAATACGGACCGACCAAGGTGAGGCCATGACAGCTCCTCTGAGGCGGATGTGGCTCGCGCTACTCCGCACCGGTAGCCGGCAGGTGCCGGGCCGGACGACCGGCGCGCGAGTCGTTGCTGACCGCGCCCCAACGGCCGGCGAGCACGACCCGGGTATGACGGCTGTCCCCCGGCCTCCCGTCCTTGCCCCGCCAGTCCTTCCTCCGCCCGTCCTCCGGCCCTCTGGCCGCCGCAGCCCCCGCAGCCGCGTGCGGCGCCGGGTCGGCAACGCGCTGCGGATGGGGTTGGCCTTGCTGATCGTTGGTGGGTTGTACACCGCATTCGCGCCGGGCATGCAGGCCGCCGCCAAGGACGCCGCCGCGAGCCAGGCTGACATCGTGGAAGGCAAGGCGATCTACGACGCCAGCTGCATCTCGTGCCACGGCCGCAACGGACAGGGCGTGCCCGACAAGGGGCCGAGTCTGATCGGGGTGGGCTCCGCGGCGGTCGAATTCCAAGTCGCGACTGGCCGTATGCCCCTGGCCCGCCAGGAGGCCCAAGGCGAGCGCAAGACGCCGCTGTACACCCGGGCGCAGGCGCAGTCGATCGGCGCGTACATCCAGTCCCTGGGCGGCGGACCCGAGCTCCCGAACGAGTCCGACGCCGCGCTCGCGAACGGCGACGTCGCCCGTGGCGGCACTCTATTCCGAGTCAACTGTTCCTCCTGCCACGCTTTCGGGGCGGGCGGCGGGGCGCTTTCATCCGGCAAATTCGCCCCCAACATGGCTGAGTCCACGCCGCGCGACATCTGGGCGGCGATGCTGACCGGTCCCCAGAACATGCCGGTGTTCGGCAACAACCAGCTTTCGCCGGATGAGAAGAAGGACATCATCGCCTACATCCAGCACCTGCAAACCGACCCCGACCCAGGCGGCTGGGGCATCGGCCGGATCGGACCGGTCACGGAAGGGCTGGCGATCTTCCTGGTCGGCATGGTGGCGCTGGTCTTCGTGACGTTGTGGATTGCGGGGAAGTCATGACTATCGACCACACCTCGACCCGTGGCGGCCACGCGGCCGCGGAGCGATTCGACGTGGACGACCCCTCACACGGCCGGTTCGATCTCGTCCGCGAAGGCGTGCGCCGCGACGGCATGGAGATCGTCCACTACGCGCCAAAGTTCCCGCCGGGCCGCAAGTCCAAGGTGGAGAAGCGGATCGAGCGGTTGATCGCCCTGCTCTTCACGCTGTGCGGACTGTTCGCGCTCGCGTTCGTGGCGGCCTACATCTGGTGGCCGTTCAACTACGAGCCGGGCGCGGTCCCGTCGAAGGGTTACACCCCCGTCCTCGGGTTGACGTTGGGCGGCTCGTTGCTGTTCCTCGCTCTGGCGATCATCGTCTGGGCCAAGAAGCTCCTGCCCGACGAGATCGTGGTGCAGGACCGGCATCCGGGCCCGTCGCCGCGCGACGAGCAGCAGCTGACCGGCGCAGCGATCCTCAACTCCGTGGACGAGACCGGCCTCAAGCGCCGGCCGCTGCTCAAGTTGGCGCTGCTGGCGCCCGCAGCGGGCCTCGGGCTCGCTGCCATCGCGCCACTCGGCGCGTTCATCAAGAACCCGAACGACGGCCGACCATTCCTCAAGACCGGTTGGAGTCCGTTGACCAACAACGGCCAGAAAGTACGCTTGACCCGTGACGACGGCACGCCCATCCGTCCAGAGGACGTCAGCGTAGGCGGCCAGATGACGGTGTTTCCCGGGATCCCAGGCGGCGCGACGAACGAGCACGCCGATTCGCCGACGCTGCTCATCCACCTCCGCCAAGAAGACGCCGACAAGCTACGCGCGAACATCGCCGCAGCCGAACAGGGCATCGGTGACCCGCAGCGGCCAGTCGTCAACGGCCTCTGGCAGAACTTCGTGGCGTACTCCAAGATTTGTACCCACGCCGGCTGCCCGGCGAGCCTCTACGAGCAGCAGACCAACCGGCTGCTCTGCCCGTGCCACCAGTCACAGTTCCTCATCACCGAGCAGGCCAGGCCGATCTTCGGCCCGGCCCACCGGAAACTCCCGATGTTGCCGCTGGACGTCGAGGACGGTGTCCTCGTAGCCAGGTCGGACTACCTGGAGCCGGTGGGGCCGGCGTACTGGAGCGCCCTACGGAGATCACTGACCAGGAGCGGACGTCATGAGTCCCAGCAAGAAGCGCCGGTTCGACCTCGCCCGCCTCCGGCCGCGACCGGCGAAGCACTCGACGATCGGTTTCAGGGTGCCACCATCCTGCGCCGGGCGATCAACAAGGTGTTCCCCGACCACTGGTCGTTCCTGCTCGGCGAGATCGCCCTGTACTCCTTCATCACACTTCTGCTGACCGGCACGATCCTGGCGTTCTTCTTCGACCCGTCGGCGAGTGAGACCACCTACAACGGCTCGTACACGCCCCTTCGGGGCATCCAGATGACTCAGGCGTACGCCACGTCGCTCAACCTCTCGTTCGATGTACGGGGCGGCCTGATCATGCGGCAGATGCACCACTGGGCCGCCCTGCTATTCGTGGCGTCCATCCTGGTGCACATGTTCCGGGTCTACTTCACCGGCGCGTTCCGCAAGCCGCGCGAGCTGAACTGGATCATCGGCGTGGTGCTGTTGCTGCTTGGCCTACTCGAGGGGTTCGCCGGTTACTCGCTCCCGGACGACGCTCTCTCCGGCACCGGCCTGCGCATCGCCTCCGCGATCGTCCTGTCGATCCCGGTCATCGGAACGTGGGCC
>CAWDLN010000002.1:0-171171 GCA_963803115.1 uncultured Actinomycetota bacterium | reverse complement strand
CCAGTCTCACCGCGCGACGATCGGTCGGCTCAAGGCCGAGATCTACGGCCGGGCGGCCGAGGCCTCCGGCCGATTCAGCTGAGGTCGGCGCAGGAGGTCTCCTCCGGCAGAAGCGGCCGGAAATCGACGTGCCACCGGCGTCCGTCCGACATCCAAGGCGTGAGGACGTTCGCGGAGCTCGCGGCGGCGAGGACGGGAGCGACTTCGGCCCCGGTGACCGTCACGCAGCCCAGTCCGGGATGGTTGTCAACCGCATTGCCCGGCAACGCCAGGGCCGGCCGGCCCGCTCAGGTGGGACGGGGTGTCGAGGTAATGCGGGTCGGTCCACTCCCGGGAGATCGCGGCGACCGCAGTCGGCTCGTACGGTCGCTGCTCGCCAACCGCATCAACGCCGAGCGTTCGGGGCAGGTCGGAGAGGTCATCCGGCCGGTTTCCCGCAAGGCGCGACGCGCCGACTTCTGCTCGGCGGTCAAGCCGCTGCCGTCATCGCCGATGCCGAGCGCGTACACCTCGGTGAGCTTTGGTCCATCCTTGGTCAGCACAGTGAACTTGGTCGACGGAGCATCGGCGACCAAGGGCTGTCCGAGGTCGATGCCGCGGCCGACGCCGTGGCTCAGGCGCGCGTTGACGAGGGAATCCACGCTGATACTGCTGATCTTCTGAACCAGGACGTTCGGTAGCGCCGGCCCGGGGTAGATCGCGACCTGCGGGCCTTCGGAGATGACCCGTGAGTCGCCGTAGACCGTCAGCAATGGAAGACGGGTGACCATAGTTGTTGGACCGGCACAAAGCCCCCCAGGTACTCCACCCGGACGACCACCTCGTTGGGCCCGTAGGTTGCCGGTGGAGATCCGTCCCCGCCGGGCGCTGACGGGACGCCCCCCCGGGCTGCCGCTCCACCGGGAACCGCCCGCCGCGCCCGCGCCCATGCTCAGGACACGGGATGCCCTGGCGCTCAGACGCACGACGGGCAGAGGTCGGTTCCGTCACGAAGCCGACCAACCAGCCCATCGTTGAATGTCGATGGCAACGAGTGGACCGCCGGGCGGGTGTTGCTGGTACTGCGGGTACTTGCGCCGCAGTGCGGCCAGCGCAACGGTGGCCTCGGCCTCGTCATCCACCAATCGCCCCGTGCCGTCGACGCGCACCCACCACAGGGCCGACCAGTTCTCCTCAAAGTGATCCACGAGAACGCTGGCGGAGCCGGTCGCGACGATGTTGGCGATCCGTCGTAGGTGCACGCTCCGCTTGGGCTTGTGATCGACGCCGCTGTAGATGACCTCTCCGACGAGCGCGAAGCACAGCGGCACCACGTCGGGGCCGTGCCCGCCGCGGTGACGGTGGCCATCCGGCCGACCCGCGCCCGCGAAACGAGACGTCGCTGGGTTGCGTGATCCACCTCACGAGCCTAGTTGCCGTACGCAGCGTCAAATGGCGCGCATCTGGTTGTTGCGGGCGTCATGCGTGACCACGGCCAGTCCGAGCTCCTCCAGCAGCGGTGGCGGGTTCATGCCGAAGCGGCCCCGGTATCCCTTGCGCAGCCCGTACCAGCCGCCAACCGGGTTCGATGAAGGATCGGCCCCACGCCTCGACCGTGCCCTCGGCCGCCGCCTTCTGTTCGTCGGCCGTGCCGAGCGGCACCCAGTCACCCTGTTCGCGTAGCCACTGATGCAGGTCGTCGATCGCTTGGGCGAGGTAGGTCAACTTTGTCGAGCCCACCTGGCAGACGAGTTGCGGCGGATCCGCCGCGAGATCCTGATACATCGTGTACTCCGACGACCCCGGTGGAGTCTTGAGCACCCACGGATCATCCTTCGTTCCGGCCGCCATGCGACGCTCCTTCAGGTGTGTCTACTGTGGACTTAGGTTTGCCCAGCAGCCGCTCGAGCAGGCGAGGCTCCCCCGGCCAGGCCGCGAGCAGCACGTCGCGCGGCACCTGCCGCCCCGTACCGCACCGCCAGCGCGACGACCACGATGTCGTCGAGCGGGCCGATGACCGGGATGAACTCCGGAATCAGGTCGATCGGACTGGCCACCCAGATCCCGGCGATCACCAGCGCGACCTTCGCCCGACGCGGTACCCGTGGATCCTTGCGCAGCCGGCGCACCGCCGTCACGCAGTCGGGGATGAAGGCCGCCAGGTCGCGCAGCAGGCCCGGCGGTAAACGTCGAGCGAGGAGGTACAGCACGGCCCAGCTCGCCACGACACAGGCCAGCCCGATCCCCAGTCCGACAAGCCACTCACGCATGGTCCGTTCATTCCTGCCTCGCGGACCTTCGGAAAATGCGTGTGAGTCGATCTCCGATCACACGCATCTGCCCAAGATCGCCGCCGCGCAGGGGCGGTATCGCGAGCGTACACCGGGCCTGTCCGTCAAGTCAGGATCGGCGGCGGAACGTGGCCATCCAGTTCACCTCCCAGGTGCGTCCGCCGTCGGCGGAGAAAGCCTGCTGCCACTGGGGGTGAGGAGTGTCCACTTGGGACCAAACGTAGCGGACCCTGATCGGGGTGCCCGCAAACGTGTCGTCGCACTCGAAGGTACCGATCCCGTTGTCAAAGCGTCCGACGACAGGATTGTCCAGCGAGCCGCCGGTGGCCTTTGACGCCCACCAGATCCGCCACACCTGCTCCTGCGGGTTGTACAGGCGGACGGTGATGCCCTCCAGATCGCGCTCCGGCGCCCGCAGAACGTCGAACGTGGCCGCGCCTTCGAGCAACACCTGGCAGTCGAGCGTGGCGTCGAACTCGTACCATTCGTCCTCGCCCGCGAGGGGCTTGACCAGTCGCCGCTGCCGGCTGTCCCACGAGCCACCGATAAAGTTGAAGTCTGAGATCACCATGGCGAAACGCTATGACCTGACCCCTGACACGTTCTGTCAGTGGCCGCTGCGAACATGCCGGTATGCGCGCCGATCGCCTGCTCTCGATCGTGCTACTGCTCCAGAGTCGCGGCCCCCAGACCGCCAGTCGGTTGGCGGTCGAGTTGGAGGTGTCCGTCCGGACGATCTACCGGGACATGGTCGCCCTCGGCACGGCCGGCTTTCCCGTGTATGGCGACGCTGACCTCGATACCGCCTGGTCGATGGCTACCGGACCGAGCTCACGGGCCTGACCGCCGACGAGGCCCGAGTGCTGGTGCTCGCTGGGTTGCCGGGCGCGGCCGCGGATCTTGCGCTCGCGCGCGCCGCGACCGACGCACAGCGCAAACTCGCGGCCGCGCTACCGGCGCGCTGCGCTCGCACGCGTCCCGCATGCGGCACGCTTCTACCTCGACGCTCCGGGCTGGTACGACGACGGCGACAGCTCCCCGAACACCTTGCCGCGGTGGCCGACGCGGTCTGGCGGCAGCAACGGTCCTCGCGGTGCGATACGAGAACTGGAGCCGAGTGGTCAGCCGACGCCTCGAGCCGTACGGGCTGGTGCTCAAGGCGGGCAAGTGGTACCTCGTCGCCAAGGCCGGCGGGGACGTCGATCCTTCCGCGTCAGCCAGATCCTCGAATTGACCATCCTCTCCGAGACCTTCGAATGGCCCGCTGCGTTTGACCTGGCCGCCTATTGGAACGAACACATCGTTGACTTCCGCGCTCGGCTCCACCAGGGACAGGCGCTCGTTCGCCTGTCACCGCAGGCAATGCAGCGGCTGTCGCATCTGATGGGACGCGCGGTTGCGGAGGCGGCCGCCGCCGGTGAGCGGCAGCCCGACGGCTGGGTGCTCGCCCGGGTGCCGATCGAGTCGGACCGCCACGCCGAGGGCGAATTCCTGCGCCTGGGGGCTCAGGTTGAAGTACCGAGCCAACAGCGCTCCGCGAACGGTTGGCGGCGACCGTCACCGCCTTGGCCACCTTGTACTGCGGATGACGGTGGTCCTGCGGATGACGGTGGTCCTGCGGATGACCGTGGCAATCAGCCGTGGTCCTTGCCCCTCTTTCCGCCAAGACCTTGTCTCTTCTTGGACTCGTCGCCGCTTGACATTCGCGCGTTGGTGCTCTGCGCGGCCGGTTGGGCGACAGGCGGCGCGACAGGCGGCGCGACGGCTGGTGCGCTCGGCGGACCGAGGAGCGTCGCCTCGCATTGGTCTCCGTTGAGCTGGAAGACGGTCGGCATCGGTAAGACGCCGCCGTGGGAACCGCTGAGGCTGAGCTGGGCCGACGTGCCGGGCTCGAGGCCGGCTGCGCCGGTGACGACACGATGCCACTGTCGTTCTGCCAACCTTCACCGGCCACGAACCCTCCGGCGGGTACGCGCATCGATAACCGCCACCCCGTCGCGACACGTTCGCCTCCGTTCGAAGCCGTGATCGCCGCGAGGAACTGACGGCCGTTGTCCGACTGGAGCTGGTAGGTCACATCACACGCGGGCCCTTGCGCGGCCGCCACCGATACCGGCGACGGCGAGCGGGTTGTGGACCAGGCGAGGACGCCGAGAAGGATCACGCCCGTCGCCACGGCGACCAACCGGCCGCGGGAGCGGACATAGGCCGGCGACGCAGGCATTAGCGATCGCGACAGCGGGTGCGACATGGCTTGAGTCGAGGCGAGCGGAGTTATGACGTGCGTCGGTGCCGCCAACATGTCCGACGGGGCCAGAAGGTACACCAACTCCGACCCAGCGTTGCTCGGCATCGCTGTGGCAAGCACATCCTCCAACTCGTCCGCACTCGGTCGGTCGTCTGGATTCGGGGCCAGGCAACGCAAGCAGATCTTGGCCACCGGGTCGGGCACGTTGGTCGGCAGCGTAGCGCCGCGATCGGGCGGAAGATCACCCGACAAGGTCCGGAAGAGGACGACACCCAGCGAGTAGATGTCGCCGGCTGGCAATACCGTCTTGTTGTGCAACCGCTCTGGAGCGACGTAAGCGGGCGTACCACGCAGCCCGCCGTTCGAGTCGGACTCCCGTTCCCCCTCGACCGCGCAGATGCCGAAGTCGACGAGCTTCACCCCCGACCGGGTGAGCATGATGTTGCTCGGCTTGACATCCCGATGTACGAGTCCGCGGGCGTGGGCGGCGGCGAGGGCACTGGCGACCTGCGCGCCGCACGCGACGGCCGTTTCCCACGGCAGCTCACGCCGGGCCAACACACTTCCCAGTGATTGACCGTCGACGAACTCCATGACGAGGTACGCCCGGTCAGCCCGATCAGCGTAGTCAAAGACGCTCGCGACGTGCGGGTGGCTGAGCCGCGCCAGCGCCTGAGCCTCACTCCGTACGTAGGCAGTGTCCGCACCGTCGGCGAGCATCTTCACCGCGACGAGACGCCCGAGTCGCTCATCACGGGCGCGCCACACGATGGCCGTGCCGCCCCGCGCCAATGGTTCAACCAGGCGGTACCGCCCGTCGAGAAGGTAGGCGCTGTTTTCGCTGCTCATGCGACGCGCGTACCCAGCGCGGAACGGAGTATTCATCGTCGGTCACAATTCATGGTCCACAGCTCCTATGTGGACAGTCGCATCGTGGTTGCCCATCGTGGTTGCCCATCGTGGTTGCCCATCGTGGTTGCCATCGTGTTGCCGGGAATGCAGTATGGGTACTCCGATACTGCGCCACGGCGACGGTGTACTTGTCCGTGGTACGTCGCAATACACGAATGGGTGAACGACAAGGCCAAGTGCGGCGATAGCGTCGACGCTACGTGCGCGGGAGGCGCCTACTTGCGCGGCAGCGTCGCTACGTAGGCAGCGGCCTGCCCGATCCAGCGGTCGAGGACCGGATCGTCGAGCATCTCTCCGCCGATCATGATTCAGCCGGCCGGAGCGGCCCGGCCACCGGTGTCGAAGGGACGTACGCCCGGCTCGGTCAGGGCGGCCGCGTTGTCCTTGGGATCGATCCTGGCGATCAGCTCGTCTCCCCGGACGCCTACGGTCATGTTTCCGTGGGTCATGAAGGCCAAGCCGCCGAACATCGTCCTTTCGGTGACTCCGGCCGTTGCCTGCAATCGCATCCGCAACCGCTCGGCGAGGGCTTCGTCATAGGCCATACCGAAAGGGTAGGTCCACGAGCCTCGATCTGGACAAATGCGCGCTTGTCGATCTTCCAACCACGCGCATCTGACCAAGATCACCAACGTTCGGTCACATCGGCAGCAGCGACCGCTGGCGCAAGGGTCGTGCGAGCCCGACCCGCTCGATGATCTCGCCGTAGGATTGGACCATCCTTCGGTGGCTGAAGCGATCCGCGCTGGCGGCCAGCGCTGGTGTGAGCTCATCGCGCCGAATCACCGCCTCGGTCCAGGCCGCGCTGATCGCGGTCGGGTCCGGTGCGACGACAAGACCGCGGCCCTCAACGATCGTGGCGCAGTCACCGACGTCGGTGGCGACCGGCACGGCGCCGCACAGATCCCTCGATGAGACACAGCGGAGCCGCCTCGCCGACCGAAGAGGTGAGGGTGATGACATGGCTGCCCGGTAGATGTTCTCTACATCGTGGCGCACCCCGAGGCGATGCAGTCGGGTCAACGACGCGCGGTCGGATCCAAATGCATCTCGGATCTGCACTCGCAGCAACGGGTTGGCGCGGCTCATGCCAGGTCCACACATGACCACGTGGGCGGTTGGATGTCGGCGGAGAAACTCGCGCGCCGAGAGAAGAAATAGCGGCACATTCTTCATCCCGTCGTGGCGGGCCGCGAACGCCACGACGGCAGCCGACCCGGGAAGGCCGAACAACCGCCGCAAGCACGCGCGTGCCCACGTACCGGCGGATCGGCAACCGCCTTACGTCGGCTCCGTTCGCAACGACGTGAAGCAGCTCCATCGGGATGCCGGCGGCCGCGTAGGCGGCCCGGGTGGCCTCGGCGCAGCAGATGCAGGCCGCGATTCGTCCGGCGGCCACGGCGGCCTTGAGGTCGGCGAGTGCCTGCCCTTGATTCTCCGGATCAGATCGGTGCAGGCAGACCACGATGGGGCGTCGTGGAAGACCGGGCGCAGTGATGAGCCGCAACGGCTGCTCTTTGAGTGAGACGACGATGTCAGCTTCGGCCAGATGCCGCGTAGCGAGCGCAAGTTCACTCGGCGTGAAGCCTTCGGTACGGTCGGGCGTGCGGCCCAACGTGGAGTACTGAGACCGGCAGCTCGGAGGAGCTGGAAGCTCGCGTCGTCGCGCATGCGCTGCCGCAAGGATTCCCGGCGCATTTCCGAGTGAATGCTCAGGACCGAGTGCGTCTGGCTGGCCCGCCATGCAACGCGGCGATCACGCCGCTGTGCAGTATCCGGGCGCCGCCGGTGAAGAACCCCTCGTACACGGACAGGACCCGCAGTTCTCCGGTCACGCGCACATCGTCGCTGATCAACAAGGACTTCGCCACTCGACACTCGAATGTGCGAATGGTTAACCGCGCCGCAAGGGCGCGTTCAGATATCCATTGTGGATCAGTCCACCCTGTAAGCCAGTCGGCCGCGAACAGTCGCATCTCGGCCGTTCGGTCTGAAAGTGCGCGGCGCGTTTGCCGGACCCGAAGTTGGGTACCTCCGTCCGGCAGCGTTCTGACCGGCTCAAACGCGGCCGAGCCATGCATGACAATCGATAGATACACGCCTGCGCCGTAGCCGTTCTCACCGAGGTTGCGGTACCAGGCCCACGCTCCCCACACCTGCAGGTGTCTGACGTCGCTCAGTGGCCCGGCGGTCCCCCCGCGGTGCCCGTGGGACCTCGGTACAGGACGAGGAATACGGCTCCGAGCACGATTACCCGCGCCAGGACCCAGGCCGGCAACGCCACCCGCACCGCTGGTCCAGAAAAGATGGCGCGACGGTTAACGAGGGCCGAACAGCACGGGCCTGCGTCCACACCGCCCCCACGGCACCCCCTGGCTACGCTGATCGGTCAGCCTCGGCACCCCATCTTGCCTACATCCCCAGGCGCAGGCGTGTATCTATCGATTGTCATGCATGGCTCGGCCGCGTTTGAGCCGGTCAGAACGCTGCCGGACGGAGGTACCCAACTTCGGGTCCGGCAAACGCGCCGCGCACTTTCAGACCGAACGGCCGAGATGCGACTGTTCGCGGCCGACTGGCTTACAGGGTGGACTGATCCACAATGGATATCTGAACGCGCCCTTGCGGCGCGGTTAACCATTCGCACATTCGAGTGTCGAGTGGCGAAGTCCTTGTTGATCAGCGACGATGTGCGCGTGACCGGAGAACTGCGGGTCCTGTCCGTGTACGAGGGGTTCTTCACCGGCGGCGCCCGGATACTGCACAGCGGCGTGATCGCCGCGTTGCATGGCCGGGCCAGCCAGACGCACTCGGTCCTGAGCATTCACTCGGAAATGCGCCGGGAATCCTTGCGGCAGCGCATGCGCGACGACGCGAGCTTCCGACTCCTCCGAGCTGCCGGTCTCGAGGTCTGCACGTTGGGCCGCACGCCCGACCGTACCGAAGGCTTCACGCCGAGTGAACTTGCGCTCGCTACGCGGCATCTGGCCGAAGCTGACATCGTCGTCTCACTCAAAGAGCAGCCGTTGCGGCTCATCACTGCGCCCGGTCTTCCACGACGCCCCATCGTGGTCTGCCTGCACCGATCTGATCCGGAGAATCAAGGGCAGGCACTCGCCGACCTCAAGGCCGCCGTGGCCGCCGGACGAATCGCGGCCTGCATCTGCTGCGCCGAGGCCACCCGGGCCGCCTACGCGGCCGCCGGCATCCCGATGGAGCTGCTTCACGTCGTTGCGAACGGAGCCGACGTAAGGCGGTTCCGATCCGCCGGTACGTGGGCACGCGCGTGCTTGCGGCGGATGCTCGGCCTTCCCGGGTCGGCTGCCGTCGTGGCGTTCGCGGCCCGCCACGACGGGATGAAGAATGTGCCGCTATTTCTTCTCTCGGCGCGCGAGTTTCTCCGCCGACATCCAACCGCCCACGTGGTCATGCGGACCTGGCATGAGCCGCGCCAACCCGTTGCTGCGAGTGCAGATCCGAGATGCATTTGGATCCGACCGCGCGTCGTTGACCCGACTGCATCAGCTCGGGGTGCGCCACGATGTAGAGAACATCTACCTGGTGGCTGATGTCATCACCCTCACCTCTTCGGTCGGCGAGGCGGCTCCGCCGTGTCTCATCGAGGGCATGCTGTGCGGCGCCGTGCCGGTCGCCACCGACGTCGGTGACTGCGCCACGATCGTTGAGGGCCGCGGTCTTGTCGTCGCACCGGACCCGACCGCGATCAGCGCGGCCTGGACCGAGGCGGTGATTCGGCGCGATGAGCTCACACCAGCGCTGGCCGCCAGCGCGGATCGCTTCAGCCACCGAAGGATGGTCCAATCCTACGGCGAGATCATCGAGCGGGTCGGGCTCGCACGACCCTTGCGCCAGCGGTCGCTGCTGCCGATGTGACCGAACGTTGGTGATCTTGGTCAGATGCGCGTGGTTGGAAGATCGACAAGCGCGCATTTCTCCAGATCGAGGCTCGTGGACCTACCCTTTCGGTATGGCCTATGACGAAGCCCTCGCCGAGCGGTTGCGGATGCGATTGCAGGCAACGGCCGGAGTCACCGAAAGGAAGATGTTCGGCGGCTTGGCCTTCATGACCCACGGAAACATGACCGTAGGCGTCCGGGGAGACGAGCTGATCGCCAGGATCGATCCCAAGGACAACGCGGCCGCCCTGACCGAGCCGGGCGTACGTCCCTTCGACACCGGCGGCCGGGCCGCTCCGGCCGGCTGGATCATGATCGGCGGAGAGATGCTCGACGATCCGGTCCTCGACCGCTGGATCGGGCAGGCCGCTGCCTACGTAGCGACGCTGCCACGCAAGTAGGCGCCTCCCGCGCACCTAGCGTCGACGCCATCGCCGCACTTGGCCTCGTCGTTCACCCATTCGTGTATTGCGACGTACCACGGACAAGTACACCGTCGCCGTGGCGCAGTATCGGAGTACCCATACTGCATTCCCGGCAACCACGATGGGCAACCACGATGGGCAACCACGATGGGCAACCACGATGCGACTGTCCACATAGGAGCTGTGGACCATGAATTGTGACCGACGATGAATACTCCGTTCCGCGCTGGGTACGCGCGTCGCATGAGCAGCGAAAACAGCGCCTGCCTTCTCGACGGGCGGTACCGCCTGGTTGAACCATTGGCGCGGGGCGGCACGGCCATCGTGTGGCGCGCCCGTGATGAGCGACTCGGGCGTCTCGTCGCGGTGAAGATGCTCGCCGACGGTGCGGACACTGCCTACGTACGGAGTGAGGCTCAGGCGCTGGCGCGGCTCAGCCACCCGCACGTCGCGAGCGTCTTTGACTACGCTGATCGGGCTGACCGGGCGTACCTCGTCATGGAGTTCGTCGACGGTCAATCACTGGGAAGTGTGTTGGCCCGGCGTGAGCTGCCGTGGGAAACGGCCGTCGCGTGCGGCGCGCAGGTCGCCAGTGCCCTCGCCGCCGCCCACGCCCGCGGACTCGTACATCGGGATGTCAAGCCGGGCAACATCATGCTCACCCGGTCGGGGGTGAAGCTCGTCGACTTCGGCATCTGCGCGGTCGAGGGGGAACGGGAGTCCGACTCGAACGGCGGGCTGCGTGGTACGCCCGCTTACGTCGCTCCAGAGCGGTTGCACAACAAGACGGTATTGCCAGCCGGCGACATCTACTCGCTGGGTGTCGTCCTCTTCCGGACCTTGTCGGGTGATCTTCCGCCCGATCGCGGCGCTACCCTGCCGACCAACGTGCCCGACCCGGTGGCCGAGATCTGCTTGCGTTGCCTGGCCCCGAATCCAGACGACCGACCGAGTGCGGACGAGTTGGAGGATGTGCTTGCCACAGCGATGCCGAGCAACGCTGGGTCGGAGTTGGTGTACCTTCTGGCCCCGTCGGACATGTTGGCGGCACCGACGCACGTCATAACTCCGCTCGCCTCGACTCAAGCCATGTCGCACCCGCTGTCGCGATCGCTAATGCCTGCGTTGCCGGCCTATGTCCGCTCCCGCGGCCGGTTGGTCGCCGTGGCGACGGGCGTGATCCTTCTCGGCGTCCTCGCCTGGTCCACAACCCGCTCGCCGTCGCCCGTATCGGTGGCGGCCGCGCAAGGGCCCGCGTGTGATGTGACCTACCAGCTCCAGTCGGACAACGGCCGTCAGTTCCTCGCGGCGATCACGGCTTCGAACGGAGGCGAACGTGTCGCGACGGGGTGGCGGTTATCGATGCGCGTACCCGCCGGAGGGTTCGTGGCCGGCGAAGGTTGGCAGAACGACAGTGGCATCGTGTCGTCACCGGCGCAGCCGGCGCTCGAGCCCGGCACGTCGGCCCAGCTCAGCCTCAGCGGTTCCCATGGCGGCGTCTTACCGATGCCGACCGTCTTCCAGCTCAACGGAGACCAATGCGAGGCGACGCTCCTCGGTCCGCCGAGCACACCAGCCGTCGCGCCGCCTGTCGCGCCGCCTGTCGCCCAACCGGCCGCGCAGAGCACCAACGCGCGAATGTCAAGCGGCGACGAGTCCAAGAAGAGACAAGGTCATGGCGGAAAGAGGGGCAAGGACCACGGCTGATTGCCACGGTCATCCGCAGGACCACCGTCATCCGCAGGACCACCGTCATCCGCAGTACAAGGTGGCCAAGGCGGTGACGGTCGCCGCCAACCGTTCGCGGAGCGCTGTTGGCTCGAGTACTTCAACCTGAGCCCCCAGGCGCAGGAATTCGCCCTCGGCGTGGCGGTCCGACTCGATCGGCACCCGGGCGAGCACCCAGCCGTCGGGCTGCCGCTCACCGGCGGCGGCCGCCTCCGCAACCGCGCGTCCCATCAGATGCGACAGCCGCTGCATTGCCTGCGGTGACAGGCGAACGAGCGCCTGTCCCTGGTGGAGCCGAGCGCGGAAGTCAACGATGTGTTCGTTCCAATAGGCGGCCAGGTCAAACGCAGCGGGCCATTCGAAGGTCTCGGAGAGGATGGTCAATTCGAGGATCTGGCTGACGCGGAAGGTACGGACGTCCCCGACGGCCCTGGCGACGAGGTACCACTTGCCCGCCTTGAGCACCAGCCCGTACGGCTCGAGGCGTCGGCTGACCACTCGGCTCCAGTTCTCGTATCGCACCGCGAGGACCTGCTGCCGCCAGACCGCGTCGGCCACCGCGGCAAGGTGTTCGGAGCTGTCGCCGTCGTGGTACCAGCCCGGAGCGTCGAGGTAGAAGCGTTGCCGCATGCGGGACGCGTGCGAGCGCAGCACGTCCGGTAGCGCGGCCGCGAGTTTGCGCTGTGCGTCGGTCGCGGCGCGCGCGAGCCCGAGATCCGCGGCCGCGCCCGGCAACCCAGCGAGCACCAGCACTCGGGCCTCGTCGGCGGTCAGGCCCGTGAGCTCGGTCCGGTAGCCATCGACCAGGCGGTATCCGGTCGCGTCGCCATACACGGGAAAGCCGGCCGTACCGAGGGCGACCATGTCCCGGTAGATCGTCCGGACGGACACCTCCAACTCGACCGCCAACCGACTGGCGGTCTGGGGGCCGCGACTCTGGAGCAGTAGCACGATCGAGAGCAGGCGATCGGCGCGCATACCGGCATGTTCGCAGCGGCCACTGACAGAACGTGTCAGGGGTCAGGTCATAGCGTTTCGCCATGGTGATCTCAGACTTCAACTTTATCGGTGGCTCGTGGGACAGCCGGCAGCGGCGACTGGTCAAGCCCCTCGCGGGCGAGGACGAATGGTACGAGTTCGACGCCACGCTCGACTGCCAGGTGTTGCTCGAAGGCGCGGCCACGTTCGACGTTCTGCGGGCGCCGGAGCGCGATCTGGAGGGCATCACCGTCCGCCTGTACAACCCGCAGGAGCAGGTGTGGCGGATCTGGTGGGCGTCAAAGGCCACCGGCGGCTCGCTGGACAATCCTGTCGTCGGACGCTTTGACAACGGGATCGGTACCTTCGAGTGCGACGACACGTTTGCGGGCACCCCGATCAGGGTCCGCTACGTTTGGTCCCAAGTGGACACTCCTCACCCCCAGTGGCAGCAGGCTTTCTCCACCGACGGCGAACGCACCTGGGAGGTGAACTGGATGGCCACGTTCCGCCGCCGATCCTGACTTGACGGACAGGCCCGGAGTACGCTCGCGATACCGCCCCTGCGCGGCGGCGATCTTGGGCAGATGCGTGTGATCGGAGATCGACTCACACGCATTTTCCCAAGGTCCGCGAGGCAGGAATGAACGGACCATGCGTGAGTGGCTTGTCGGACTGGGGATCGGGCTGGCCTGTGTCGTGGCGAGCTGGGCCGTGCTGTACCTCCTCGCTCGACGTTTACCGCCGGGTCTGCTACGCGACCTCGCCGCGTTCATCCCGGACTGCGTGACGCTCGTGCGTCGCCTACGAAAGGATCCTCGGGTACCGGTTCGAGCCAAGGTCGCCATCGTCCTCGCCGGCCTCTGGGTCGCCAGTCCGATCGACCTGATTCCGGAGTTCATTCCCGTCATTGGCCCGCTCGACGACATCATTGTGGTGGCCCTGGCGCTGCGCTACGCGGGTCGACAGGTACCACGACCGGTAGTGCTCGCCGCGTGGCCCGGTGACCCGCACATCCTGGAGCGACTCCTGGGCAAACCTAAGTCCACAGTAGACACACCTGAAGGAGCGTCGCATGGCGGCCGGAACGAAGGATGATCCGTGGGTGCTCAAGACTCCACCGGGGTCGTCGGAGTACACGATGTATCAGGATCTCGCGGCGGATCCGCCGCAACTCGTCTGCCAGGTGGGCTCGACAAAGTTGACCTACCTCGCCCAAGCGATCGACGACCTGCATCAGTGGCTACGCGAACAGGGTGACTGGGTGCCGCTCGGCACGGCCGACGAACAGAAGGCGGCGGCCGAGGGCACGGTCGAGGCGTGGGGCCGATCCTCATCGAACCCGGTTGGCGGCTGGTACGGGCTGCGCAAGGGATACCGGGGCCGCTTCGGCATGTACCTGCCACCGCTGCTGGAGGAGCTCGGACTGGCCGTGGTCACGCATGACGCCCGCAACAACCAGATGCGCGCCATTTGACGCTGCGTACGGCAACTAGGCTCGTGAGGTGGATCACGCAACCCAGCGACGTCTCGTTTCGCGGGCGCGGGTCGGCCGGATGGCCACCGTCACCGCGGCGGGCACGGCCCACGTGGTGCCGCTGTGCTTCGCGCTCGTCGGAGAGGTCATCTACAGCGGCGTCGATCACAAGCCCAAGCGGAGCGTGCACCTACGACGGATCGCCAACATCGTCGCGACCGGCTCCGCCAGCGTTCTCGTGGATCACTTTGAGGAGAACTGGTCGGCCCTGTGGTGGGTGCGCGTCGACGGCACGGGGCGATTGGTGGATGACGAGGCCGAGGCCACCGTTGCGCTGGCCGCACTGCGGCGCAAGTACCCGCAGTACCAGCAACACCCGCCCGGCGGTCCACTCGTTGCCATCGACATTCAACGATGGGCTGGTTGGTCGGCTTCGTGACGGAACCGACCTCTGCCCGTCGTGCGTCTGAGCGCCATGGCATCCCGTCTCCGAAGCATGGGCGCGGTGTGGCTGGCGGTTCTGGCGGCAGTGAGCGCGTGCGCCCCGCCAGCGCCCGGCGGGGACGGATCTCCACCGGCAACCTACGGGCCCAACGAGGTGGTCGTCCGGGTGGAGTACCTGGGGGGCTTTGTGCCGGTCCAGAGTCTGGTCACCCGTCTTCCATTGCTGACGGTCTACGGCGACGGACGGGTCATCTCCGAAGGCCCGCAGGTCGCGATCTACCCCGGGCCGGCGCTACCGAACGTCCTGGTTCAGAAGATCAGCAGTATCAGCGTGGATTCCCTCGTCACGCGCGCCCTGAGCCACGGCGTCGGCCGCGGCATCGACCTCGGACAGCCCTTGGTCGCCGATGCTCCGTCGACGAAGTTCACTGTGCTGACCAAGGATGGACCAAAGCTCACCGAGGTGTACGCGCTCGGCATCGGCGATGACGGCAGCGGCTTGACCGCCGAGCAGAAGTCGGCGCGTCGCGCCTTGCGGGAGCTGCTGGATGATCTCTCCGACCTGCCCCGAACGCTCGGCGTTGATGCGGTTGGCGAGCAGCGACCGTACGAGCCGACTGCGGTCGCCGCGATCTCCCGGGAGTGGACCGACCCCGGATCACCCGACATCCCCGCCCCACCCGAGCGGGCCTGGCCGGGCCCGGCGTTGCCGGGCAATGCGGTCGACAACCATCCCGGACTGGGCTGCGTGACGGTCACCGGGGCCGAAGTCGCTCCCGTCCTCGCCGCCGCGAGCTCCGCGAACGTCCTCACGCCTTGGATGTCGGACGGACGCCGGTGGCACGTCGATTTCCGGCCGCTTCTGCCGGAGGAGACCTCCTGCGCCGACCTCAGCTGAATCGGCCGGAGGCCTCGGCCGCCCGGCCGTAGATCTCGGCCTTGAGCCGACCGATCGTCGCGCGGTGAGACTGGACCAGATCTCGCGACGCATCACGGGCACTCGCGATGAAGCCTTCCTCGGACAGCGCCACGAGTGTGCCCGGCTCAATCGTCGCCGACCAGCCTCGCTGGCCATCGAAGGTGACCGAAATGCGGCCATCGGCGGACCGTCCATGCACGACCATGCGGTCGCGGGCGCCTCGGAACTCACTGTCGGCATCGGAGGTCGGGGGTGCCTCACCGACGATCGTGCGGCCCTGGACTTCGCTCATCAGACCCCAGTACGCCCGCGACCAGGCCGCCACGAGCAGGCGGCACAGCGAAACGATCTGCTCCTCCAGATCCCTTTCGGTGGCGCGGTAGTAGCCATTTCCACCGAACGAGACGACCACCTCAGAGCGGTCGCGAAACTCGCCGGCGACCAGCCCGCCGGGGACCTCGGCGCGGACGCGCAGCATGTCCAGACGGGACGCCAGGTCGGTCACCGCGCGCTCCTAGTTGGAATAGCCCATGAACTGAGGGCTGCCGATGGTGTCCGAGGTCGCGCCGGCCAAGGCCGGCCGATTGGCGACAAAGAAGGTCCGGTTGCCCTGCACAGCGGCGTCGGCCGAGTCCATCGCCTGCTTGATCTTCAGCTCGGAGTTGTAGATGCCCTGTCCGAGCCGGCGGATCGCGTCGGCCATGTTGCCGATCACCTGGAACGCCAACTCGGCACCGAGCGGCACTGATTCGGCCTTGTCCCGCGGCCAGTTGGCCCCGACGCCGGCCGCCGCACCGACGGCGGTGATCGCCGCAGTCGTTGCCAGCGAGGCACCCTCGGTGAACACGGCCGCGATGGTCGCTACCGCCTCGAAGACACTGAGGAGCACCACGAACGAGCCCCCGTTGCCTTTGCAGCTGTCCATCGAATCGAGCGCGGCCTCGGTCTGATGCGCGATCTCGAGGATGTCGCGGCGGGCGTTGTCCCACATCAGGCGATGCGCGGCGACCCCACCCCGCAGGATCGCCGTCACCAGGAACTGGTTCTTCGCCACCGCCGGGAACGGGTCGAGGAACCGGAGCTTGAACTCGACCGCCGCGCGACCGGTCCAGTCCTCGAGGTAGCTATCGGACTTTTCCACCAACTCGAGGTTCGGGTTGGCCGCGATGAGCGGCTGGGCGATCTCCTGCGACCCGTCGCCGGGCGAGAGTATCGACATTGCCCGGCCCAGTTGGTCGAGTATTCCGTCGTAGCCACCCGGGTCCGGCATCTGCGAGTACGGCCGGAACATGTCCGGGATCGGAGCGAAGTAGATCTCGGGTCCACCCGGCAGGTACACATCGATCGGATGATCGCCCTGTTGCTTGACCGCGTACTTTACGGCCTTGGCCTGCACCCGGGTGGCCATCACCATGACGTCTTCTTCGAAGCTCATCGCGGTGGCTCCGGCTGCGGCGCTCCGTTCGTCGACAACAACCGCGACATCTCGTTGGCGGCGTCCTGATCGGCGGCCGCGTACCACGATGTCGCCAATAGCAGGGCGTGCGACGTCAGCTCGAGACTGGTCGCCGTCTCGGATACCACCTGGACGACGCTGTCGCGCAGCTCGGCCCACGCGGCCATCGCGGGCCCGCTCGGTCCGCCGCCGAAGTGGTCTGGACGATGAAACGCCGCCTCCTGGCCGGAGGTCGCCGCGAGCGATTGCTGAGCGTGCCGATAGTCGGTGGCCACAGTCGGAAAGTTCCGCTTGGCAACGATGGTGAGTCCGTACAGGTCAGCGCCGAGTTCCCGTCCACTATCGGGCATCCGCACTCAACTCCTATGCCGTCGGCCTGGCACTTGTTCACCCCGTGTTGCCGTGATCCGAGCGCCATGAATCGACTGCTGACCAAGCCGCGCAAGCCCAGACAGCGAACCAGGTAGACCTTCACATGTTTGTGCAACCTCGGTCAAGGCCGATCGAGCAGCCTGTGGATAACCGCTTTTCACGCCGCCCGGACGGACTCCGTATGGTCGGTGACCAGCAGGTCGACCAACTGCTACTGGATACCCGCGTACGCGGAGTGATTGACGATCGTGACTCTATCTCGCGGCCGGGTAATCGGGACATCGATGATGCTGCGTACCGATGGTAGGGGCGCGTTGGCCACGACGACGATCCGGTCGGCAAGCAGGATTGCCTCGTCCAGCCCGTGGGTCACCATGAGCACCGTCTCGGTCTCGGACTCGCTGTCCCAGAGGTTGATGAGCTGTTGCTGCAGCCGTGAGCGGGTAAGGGCGTCGAGCGCACCGAATGGTTCGTCCAGTAGAAGTGTTCGCGGCCCGACGGCGAAGGCACGTGCGACGGCCGCGCGTTGCGCCATCCCACCGGAGACCTGACTCGGCCGCTTGTGTCGGTGGGGCCACAGCCCGACCGCGGCGAGGTAATGCTCGACCATCTCGTCGACGCGCTCGCGACGCCACTCCGGCCGAGAGGCGCGCACGGCTTCGCGGACATTTGCCAACAGGCTCAGCCGCGGCAGCAACGAATAGTTCTGAAATACCATGGCGGGCCCGGCGAGCGGCTGCCCGTCGATACGTACCTCACCAGCGTCCGGCTTGATCAGCCCGCCGACGATGTTGAGGAGAGTCGACTTCCCGCGGCCCGAGTGGCCGATGAACGAGACGAACTCGCATGTTCCGAAGCGCTTGGCCTAGCATCCGGACGTGGCGGCCCGCGCCAACGTTGCCGACTGGCGCCGGCCTGGCGACACCGACGGGCGCCGGTTCGTCGGGCGTAGGTGCGTCGACGACCGGAGCCGCGATCTCGGTCGTCGTCATGGCCGTCGCGCCTCCTCGTCCAGCTTCCTCGGGTCGAGCGTGACGCCGTCGAGCTTGACCTCGAACGGCGCCATGTCATCGTCGGGAAGGACGATGCCGGCCTTGTTCGCCGCCAGGCCGTACAGGTCCTGCAGGAGAAGCTCGTCGGCGATCTTCGTGTACGGCGGCGCCTCCTTCAGCAGCCCGAAACGCTGGTACTGGCTGAGGAACCAGATGACGTGAGCCCGCCGGGGCGCGTTGACCAGGCCGTCTCGGAAGAACATCATCTGGTCGCCGCTGTAGGTACGATCCGGCAGGCCCGCGCCGATCACATACTTTCCTTGCAGGCGGCCCTCGATGTTCGATGCGGCGGTATTGATGTAGTTAGCCGCGTCGATGACCTCGGCCGCCTTTGGCCGGCTGTCAAGGTTGTCCAGCCACTTGGCCGCCCGGAGCGTGGCGACCATCACATCGATCAGGACGTCCTTGCTCTGGGACGCGAACTGAGCGTTCGTGACCAGCGCCTTCTCGGGGTGGTGCTGCCAGAGGTCCTGAGTCGCCAGGTGGGTGAAGCCGATCCCCTCGTCGACGGCTGCGGCGTTCCACGGCTCGCCGACATAGTAACCGTCCATGGTGCCGACCTTCATGTTGGCGACCATCTGCGGCGGCGGGATAGGCTTGATGTCCACCTTGGACGGATCGACCTTCGTCGCCTTGAGCCAGTACCGCAGCCACGTGTCGTGCGTGCCGCCCGGGAAGGTCATGGCAAGCGCCGGGGCCTTGTGCTCGAGCACGGCCTTGGCCGCGGCAAGATCTCCGTACCCCGCTGCCGCGAAGTCCTTCTTGAGCGTGATCGCCTGGCCGTTGTTGCTCAGCATCATCGCAATCTTGAGGTCGCTGACCCCAGTGCCACCGATCTTCGTGGCCACCGACATCGGCATGCTGAACAGGCAAATGCGCCGTATCGATCGAGCCATTGAGAAGGTTGCCGCGGGTCACCGGCCATGAGGCCTGTTTGATGAGCTCCACATCGAGGCCGAGCTCGGCGAAGCAACCAAGTTCCTTCGCCATGACCAAGGACGCGCAATCGGTCAGCGCGATAAAGCCCAGCTTGACCTTGCGGCCGGAACCGCCCGCGCCGCTGAAGGTGCTCGAGAGCGCACCGCCACAGCCGGTGATTCCGGCGACGCCGGTCACGGCAGCGGCGCCGAGGCCTAGGCGGAGAAGGGTTCTACGCGAGAGGTTGTCGACCATGCCGTGACGGTATGGGCCCGCTTGACGGGCTTCGTTTCTTCGGCATCAATCCTGTGTCAACGCGAGCGCACGACCGGGTCCGGCCAGTAGTGAGAACTCAACCGGCAAGGAAGGCAACGGCGGAGCCCGGACACTCATCCGGGGAAAACCCGCGCCTTCCCGACATCGGTGACGTAAGGCGCGGCCGGGGCGGCGTCGCCGGTGCTACCCCCGGAGGGGTTGCCACCTCAGACCCAGCCGCGACGGGCCGCGTTGACGCCGGCCTCGAAGCGGCTGGTCGCGCCGAGCCGTTCGGTGAGATCGGCGATCGTGCGCCGGACCGTTCGCACCGAGACTCCTAGCCGGCGCGCGAGGGACTCGTCGGTGTGCCCTTCCGAGAGGAGCTTCATCACCTCACGCTCCGTCGGCAACAGACCGTTGCTGTCAACCGGGCTGATCGCTCCCAACGGCTTGGCATCGCGCCACACGTTTTCGAACAAGGCACATGCGACCGCGAGCATGCCGAGATTGCGGACCTCCACCGCCCCGGCCCGGGGCTCGGCCGGATTAATGGGCAGGATGGCGACCTCCCGGTCAACGATCACGAGCTGCATAGGGACAGCCGGCACCGTTCGGACGTCTCCGCCGAGTCCGGTGAGCCATTCGGCGTACGCGATGGTGTCCGGGTCGTTACGGAACGCGTCCTGGTAAACGCAGCGAAATTGAACGCCGCGCGCCAGTGCGTCCTCGTTAAGCGGGCGGCTCGCCGCCATCGCGTCCGGTTTATGAGCGCCGTTGGGGCTAAACGACAGGCACTCCTGCCGGGCTCGCGTCGCCAGGTCAGTGAGTCTGGCCCGGACCGCGTCAATGCCATCCAACCGCAGCGTGTCGCTTGACCCCCGCCGCGCCTCATACTCCGCGGCGATCGCGGCCACCGCATTGCGCGCCGCCTGAACTTCACTCTGCCGCTGAAGAATCTCACGCTCGGCATCCGCAACCAGCGCAGCGAAGCCCGCATCGGGACTGACCGGCTGGAGCTCGCCGTCGGCCGAACGCTGCAGGAGTGCCAGGTCCGCCAGCAGGTCCAATGCCTTTCGCACCCGCCTCGGGCTTATCCCCAAGTGGGTGGCGAGGTCCTCCACGCCCCAGCCAGGCTCGGCCAGCATCGCACGATAGGCGGCATCAGCATCGCTGGTCAGTCGCATCTGCTGCATTGCGGTCCCTTCCACCAGCGGAATGGAAAGTATGACCCGCACAGAAGACAGCGACAAGGCCGGGTACGCGAATCATTACTAGAGCCGCTGGATTCAAAGCGGAGTGCGCTGCACGCGCCATCCCGGCATCAATGGAGACGCCCGGATCATCCGCCCGCACAGTTCTCGCAGGAGCTCCTCCGCTGTCTTGCCTCGCGCGACGCGCAGAAGCACCGGCTGGTCGGCGTCGAGGGTGAAGAAGACGACCACCATTCGGTGTGGGGCGACATGAACGCGGATGTGCTCGACCCGGTCCTGTGCGGTTGTGTACAGCCACAACAGGTCGGTGACCACCTCGGCCGGGAGTGACCCGGCCGGGGTGGCGTCGCGCCGGTCGAGCGTGATAGCGGTCATTCGCACCGTGCTAGCCCCACTCAAAACCGCCGTTTCCGTAGGCAACGATCTGCTCGCCCGCTGACCCCGCGACCGAGGCATGAGAGCTCACGGGCGCGGTGGCTGCGTTCGTTGCCGTCATGACCACAAACCAACTGAACATCGGAACGCCCAGGCTCAAGACCAGACAAATACGCGCAATACGACCACGAGCGGCCATGACGTCACCTCACGCTTGATTGGTTTAAAGGCCTTTGCCGATGAGTTCGGCCGGCGTGATAAGGGTGTCGTGACCGGGCTCCTGAGTCACCAGTCAGGCACTGGCAGGCACCTGCATGGCAGCTTGCTGACGTGTTGGTCGCTCACCTGAATAGGGTGTATCGGACCGTCGGCACGCTGACGTCGCAGATGTCATATGTGCCCACCGCGCCGTCGGGGACAAATCCAAAACGCTCGTAGAATTCGCGAGTAGCGGTGTTGGCGATCGCACACCACAGCCGTACATCTCGCATTTTCATTCGAGCCAATGCGGAATCCAACAGCCTGCCACCCACCCCCATTCGCTGGCTACCCGGTAACACGTAGATCGCATAGATCTCGCCGAAAACCGCGTCGTCCCGATCCGGGCCGAAGCTGACCATGCCGACGGCCCGTTTCCCATTCAGTGCCAGCAGCGTCGACCGGCTCGGATCCGGCTGGAGGCGAAAGCGCGCCGCCCACTCCTGTTCGTCGAGGATGGCCAGTGCCTCCGGTGGGACGAGATGCCGGTAGGCCTCGCGCCAGCTCGGCACGTACACGGCGGCGACGAGCATCGCATCGGAGAGGTCAGCCGGGCGGATCACGATTCTCCTCGACCGCAGTCGTCGCAGTACCTCCATCAGGCTGCGCTCGTACGGCCGAAATTCGCCCAGTACCCGGGATAGACAAGGCCGGGGTCGAGCTTGAGTAGCGCGCACAGGCGACTGTCGTCAATGGACGCGGTTTGAAAGGCCTTGAGGCCCAGCGCGGTTCCGACGGTAATCGCCGTGTGCATCGATGACCCGAGATCCGAGAAGACCCAGCGGTACGCCCGGGGCGTGGGATACATCCACATGTACTGATGCCAGTCCGCCGCGAGCACAAAGGCGACCGGTGCACCGTTGCCAAAGGATTGTCCCCAGAGCAGCGACGACCAACCGTGGACACCGTCACTGGCGTTGACGAAGATGAGCCGATGGGACTCCGGGTCGTACGCGTAGGCCGCGAACCGTTGCGGCGGGGCGGTTTCGTGCTCCAGACCATCAAACAGAAAGTAGCCGACGAGCGGGCGTTCCTTGGGTAGCGTCCATGCCGCGATCGTTGCAATGTCCACAAGCGACGCTGTTGTATCCCGAAAGTCTCGGTGCGTCCGGCGGCGCGTCCGAACCTCGTCGCAGCGGGCGGTCAGCGGTACGGGGTCGGGCAGTGTGATGCTGACGCCCGACCTCGGCCGGTACGGCGGAGGCCTCCCGCCCGGCTGCGGTGCCGACCTGCTGCTCGCCGTCGCGCGGTGGACCGCCAACGCGTCGGCCCAACCGAACCTGATCCAATCGTGATCCGTAGGGTGGTGCGCACCATCGCCGAAGAATCCACGCTGGGTCAGGTCTGCGACGATCGCGAGCACTCGGTCGGGATCGAGCGACAGCTCCTCGACCAGACACGCCGTAAACTCATCCAGCGTCATCTCGACCCGCCGGCGAAGCAACGCGGCCGCTACCTCCGTCGAGTCGGTGTCGAAGAACATCCGCGACCGGCCGACTGACCAGGACAGACTGAAACCGGCTCCGTCCTTGTAGTTCAACGAGAGCTCAAGGTCGTGCGGCGGCACAACGAGGCTATTGGAGCTCATCGGCTGCCGTCGCATTTCGACCGAGCGCAAGCACGGCTAGGGGACCCTCATCAAGAGGGTCGGTCAGGGCACAGATCTCAGTGAGCTTTTCGTCGTCAACGCGGCGGCATTGGTGAATCGCAAGACCGTGCGCCGCGGCCGACTGATTCAGACTCTCAATGGCATGGCCGAGTTCCATCAAGACCATGCGGTACGACCGGGAGTACCGGTACTTCCACATGTGCCGGATCCACCGGCACGTGAGGACCACCGCGACACTCGCCGATGCCACGCCGCGGTCATGCAGGCAGGCGGAGTCGATCTGCCGGGCCAGCCGGACGTCAGCGACCATCTCGAGCGCCCCCGTGGCGCTCGCGAGGTGGTAGACGCCCGACGGTGCGTCGGCGACCTCGTTGACCACGACGTAGGCCTCGAGGGGGTGCCGGGCGCCGCCGGATGGGAACGACTTGAACACGACGTCTCCGACAACCGAGCGAGCCCGCTCCTGTGCTCTAAAGACCGGGTACACCACGGTGAAGGCGTCCCGAAGGGTGATGCCGTGGTCGGGATACCCGTCGACTCGCCTGATCCTGACCAACATCTCCTGCATGGACAGATCCGGCGCCCGACCACCGCTCAATCGCAGGACTTGGGTGCCGGGCAGCGGGACACGTTCGATCTCGGCCGGGGCGGTCGCGGAATCAGCGATCGGTGGCGCGGTACTGACGTCCGGGTCGAACCGCTGACCATAGGTCGCCAGGTGAAACAGGGCCGGATCCTTCCACCCGTACGCGTCCCAGGCTCGCACGCACGTCTCCAACGGCCGCGCGAGTTCCGTGCTCAACACGATCTCGTTGTCGATGAGGAATTTCAGCACCGTGCTCGCCGCGGCATCGTCCACTTCGAGCAGTTCGCTGATGAAGGCGAGGAGAGCCGGCTCGGCGGTCGGACTCCGTAGGCGAAGAAACAGCCGAATGAGGTCGTCCTCCAGCCACTCCTCCAACGGGAATGGGGCACGGGTGGCACCGAGCCCGGCGTGCACGGTCAGCGCGCGATCGGGCGACGATCGATCGATACGCACGCCCGGGCTGAGGACGTATTCGGTTGGCTGTGCCATGGTCGTTACGGGTGCTGGATCGCGAACGTCGACGTCGCCTGGGTACGCGCGAGGCACATTGTGCCTCGCGCCGACTCAACCGTGACCGTCTCGGCGGCCTCCCGCGCGATGCGCCGCCGACCCGAAGCGTCAAGCTGCCGGTCGACATCGGTCAGGGTCACCGGCTGGTCGACCGCTTCGTCCATCGCATCCCCCTCTTCCACGGCATCACGATGGCTTCGTGTGGAAGAGTTCCAAACTGCCGATGCGATGTCAGCGGACGGGGACTGTCAGCACCCTGCCTGGCAGTTTGCTGCCACACGCGCCGGCGGCCAGTTCGCGGTCAGGGTTCGTTCGGAACGAGGCGTCGCAGCTGGGTGACGTGGTCCGGACTGAGCTCCTCGAGGTTCGCAACGCCGAGCAGCTTCATCGTGCGGACGATCTGTTCGCGAAGTATCTCGATGGCGCGATCCACGCCCGGACGTCCGCCGGCCATGAGGCCGTAAAGGTACGCCCGCCCGACCATGGTGAACCGGGCACCGAGCGCGACGGCGGCGACGATGTCCGCGCCGGACATGATGCCAGTGTCGAGGTGAATCTCGATGTCCCGGCCGACTTCGCGTACCACGGTCGGCAGCAAGTGGAACGGTACCGGCGCCCGGTCGAGCTGTCGCCCACCATGGTTTGACAACGTGATCGCGTCCACGCCCAGTGCGGCAACTCGTTTGGCGTCGCTGAGCGTCTGCACTCCCTTGACGACCAGCCTTCCCGGCCACTGTTCCTTGATCCAGCGTAGGTCGTCGTAGTTGACGGTTGGGTCGAACATCGTGTCGAGCAGCTCGGCGACCGGGGCGTTCCAGCTCGTGAGCGACCCGAACCGCAGCGGCTCGGTGGTAAGGAAGTTGAACCACCATGCTGGGCGCGGGATGGCGTTGAGGAACGTGCGGACCGTGAGCGCGGGCGGGATCGAGAACCCGTTGCGCTTGTCTCGCAGTCGGGCTCCGGCGACCGGCGCGTCGACGGTGACGAGCAAGGTGTCGTAACCGGCCTTTGCGGCACGGTCGACGAGGTCCATCGACCGGTCGCGGTCCTTCCACATGTACAGCTGGAACCAGTTCCGGCCACCGACACCGGCCTGGGCGACGCGTTCAACCGAGGTTGTTCCCAATGTGGACAGTGCGAACGGTATCCCGGCCGCGGCCGCGGCGGCCGCACCGGCCTCCTCACCCTCGGATTGCATCAGCCGCGTGAAGCCGGTGGGCGCGATCCCGAATGGCAGCTCGACGCGCAGGCCGAGCACGTCCCATCCCGTGTGGACGGTGGACACGTCACGCAGGATCGCTGGATGGAACTCGATATCGCGAAACGCCTGCCGGGCTCGTTGGAGGCTGAGTTCGGCCTCCGCTGCGCCGTCGGTGTAGTCGAAGGCGCCCCTTGGCGTTCGCCGACGCGCGATGCGACGCAGGTCCTCGATTGTCAGCGCCGATCGCAGCCGACGCGTGGTCGGGTTCCACGTCGGCTTCTTGAACCTGAGCAGCGCACCGATCTGCCTCGGTCGGGGGAACTGTCGTCGAACCATCGTCGTCTCCGGCCCGCCCGCGGCGGTGTCGCACATCCATCCACGACCGGGTGGTCGCGCGACCCGAGGCTCGCGCAACCACCCTCTCGCGGGTCGGTCACTGATACAGTACTGCGGTGATCTTGGCGTCGGTAATGTTGGTCTTGTCGTACCAGTAGAAGCCGGTATCGATCGTCTTGGGCACGCTCTGGCCCTTGATGACCGCGACCGCCGCCTTGACCGTTTCGTAGCCGATGCCAACCGGGTTCTGCGTGATGGCGCCGGCCATCAGCCCGCTGTTAATGGCGTCGATCTGGTCCTTGCCCGAGTCGAAGCCGACGACCGAGAGCTTGCCCGTGATGCCGAGCTCCTGCACCGCGTGGACAACACCGATGGCCGCGCCCTCGTTCGAGCCGTACAGACCCTTGAGGTCGGGGTTCGCCGCGATGATCGCCTTGGCGATGTCGGTTGCCTTGAGGGGATCGCCGCTGTACTGGATGTCAACGATCTTGATGTTCGGTTCCTTGTTCTTCATGTAGTCGACGAAACCATCGCGGCGCTGCACCCCAGTCACGCTCGTCTGGTCGTGCACGATCATGGCGATCTTGCCCGAGTGACCGACCAGGTCGGCCATGTGCTTGGCGGCCTCCGCGGCGGCGGCGAGGTTGTCGGTCGACGCGGTGCAGATCGGCACGTCACTGTCGACACCCGAGTCGAAGGCGATCACGGGAATACTGTCGGCCTTGGCCTGGTCCATGAGCGGGCCTGCGGCCTTACTGTCGATTGCGGCGAAGCCGATGGCGTTCGGGTGCTTGTCGAGCGTGGTCTGCAGCAGCTGGATCTGCTGCTCGACGTTGCCCTCCTCCTGGGCGCCCTCAAACGTGACCTTGACATTGAACTCTCGACCGGCCTGCTCGGCGCCGGCCTTCACCGCCTGCCAGAACTGGTGCCGGAAGCCCTTCGAGATCAGTGCGACGTACGGCTGCGTGTCGCCACCGGTGTTTGTGTCGGTCTTGGAGCAACCGCCCAGCGATGCCGCGACGGCTATCACGCCGACCACGGCTGTGATCATCCTTTTATTCATGGATGTAACTCCTTCAATATCGAGGCTGATAGCTCCTCGCAAATCGATGCCATGGTTGAATCGTTGTGCTGACTCTGGTGCGTCGCCTCGACGTCGAGTCGAGTGACCGGGTTGCCTGCTGCTACGCCCCTTTCCTGCGCAACTTGTCGACGTAGACGGCCACGAGGATCACGCAGCCGACAACGACGGACTGCCATTCCTGAGGTACCGCGGTGACCCGCAGCCCATTGGTGAGGACGGCGACGATGAGGGCGCCGATCATCGTCCCGACGATCGAGCCCCGCCCGCCCTGCAGTGAGGTGCCCCCGATCACCACCGCGGCGATGGCCTCGAGCTCAAGCCCCTGCCCTCCGACTGGCTGAGCGGAGCTCAGTCGTGAGGCGGCCAGTACGCCCGCGATGCCGACGAAGAGGCCCGCCATCGTATAGATCGTGATCTTCCATCGGACGACATTGACACCCGACAATGCGGTGGCGACCTCGTTGCTGCCGATCGAAAACGCGTAGCGACCGACGATGGTCTTCGCCAGGATCACCGCCGAAATCACGATGAGGATGAGGAAAATCAGTACCCCGAGCGGGAACCGCATGCCGGGTATCACCGAGTAGTTCATCAGTAGCTGGAAGTCCGGATGTTCCTTGAAGTAGATCGGGTGCGTTCCGGAAATCACCAGGGACAGGCCGGCGGCCACAAGCATCATGCCGAGCGTCGCGATGAACGGCGGGAGACCGAGCACGCGAGACGTTGAACCCGTTGACGAACCCGATGAGCCCGCCGAAGGCCACCGCGCCCAGCACGCCGAGCCAGACCGGCCAACCCCAGTATGTGATGAACACGCCCGTCATGACGCCGCACAGGATCATGCCGGTGCCGATCGAAAGGTCGATCCCGCCGGAGACGATGACAAAAGTCGTCCCGAGGGCGAGGATCCCGGTGACCGTCGCCGCCATGAGGATGCCAACCAGATTGCTCGGCGTGAAGAAGTACGGGCTGGCGATGGAGAAGAATGCAATGATCACGATGAGGCTGACGAAGGCCAGCAACTGCTGCATCGAGCCGCCCATCCGGGCACGGATCGCCTCTCGAGCCCGATTTGACGACGCCCGCGCGGTCGTGGTCGACGCCGGAGTCGGGGTCGCGGTCGAGGTCACGTCGTCACCGTTCCTTCGGCGCTGAACTGCGTGGCATAGTGCATGATCTTTTCCTGCGTCGCGTCCGCATTGTCAAGAACTGCTGTGATCCGCCCCGCGCACATCACCGCGATCCGGTGCGACATCCGGATCACCTCGGGCAACTCCGAGGAGATCATGATGATCGCTTTGCCTTCAGCTGCCAACTCGTCCAATAACCCATAGATCTCGTCCTTCGCGCCCACATCGATCCCACGCGTCGGCTCGTCGAAGATGAGGATGTCGCAGTCACGGATGAGCCATTTCGCGACGACCGTCTTCTGCTGATTGCCACCCGAAAGGTTCTGCACAAGCTGCGCGGGTGAAGGGGTCCGGATCCGCAGCTTGGACACGACGTCGCTAGCTACCTTGCCCACCTTCCGGTCGAGGACGAAGCCCGATCCGGTCGTGAAGGCCGACATCGACGCCAGCACGACGTTGTCGCGCACGCTGCGGCCGAGTAAGAGACCGAATCGCTTGCGGTCCTCTGAGAGATACCCGATGCCGACCTTGGCCGCATCGGCCGGGTTCGAGATGGACACCTCACGACCGTGGACGATGACCGTGCCGCTATCCTTCTTGTCAGCCCCTACCAGTGCTCGAGCCACCTCGGTTCGGCCGGCGCCCATGAGGCCCGCGAAGCCGAGAATCTCGCCCGCGCGCACCTCGAAGCTCACGTCGCGCAACAGGGCCTTCGTCCGCAGCCCTGTCACCGACAAGACGGGGTCCCCGAGCCTCGCCGCGGACCTCGGTCGCTGTTCGCTCGTCACGTCCCGACCGACCATCAACGAGATGACCTGGGCGACGTCGGTTGAGACCGTGTCCAGCGTGTCGATGTACCGGCCGTCACGCAGAACCGTGATCCGGTCACTGATCTGCGACAGCTCGTGCATGCGATGGGAGATGTAGATGACGCCGGTGGTGGCGGAGACGAAGCGACGGATGAGGCCGAACAGCGTGCGGACCTCGGCCTCGTTCAGGGCCGCGGTGGGCTCGTCCATGATGAGCACCCGCGCGTTGAAGCTGAGCGCCTTTGCGATCTCAACCATCTGCTGTCGGGCGACGGTGAGGTCGCCGACGAGGTCGGTCGGTTCAAGCGGAAGTCCCAGGCGCCCGAGCAACTCGCGGGTTCGACGGTTCAGTGCACCATCGGACAGGAACACCCGGGCCAGCCTTGGCTCGCGTCCAATGTAGATGTTCTGAGCGACCGTCAGGTCCGGCATCAGATTGAGTTCCTGATGGATGATCGAGATGCCCAGCTCCTGCGCGTGCCGAGGACTCGTTGGCGTGTAGGGCATGCCGTTGAGGAAGAACTCGCCGGAATCGGGTCGATCAATGCCTGACAGCAACTTCATCAACGTCGACTTGCCGGCGCCATTCTCGCCGACCACGGCGTGCACCTCGCCGTGGCGCAGATCCAGATGCACATCGTCGAGCGCCCGTACCCCGGGAAAGGTCTTGCTCGCACCGCTGACCCGCAGCAGCGGGGTGTCGGTCAATCCGGCACCGGGACGCCCGTCGCTGGCCACATCAGACTCCTTCGGCTCGGCAAGAGCTTATACATCCGATCTATTGGAGGTCAAACCCCTAAGTGGCGCGTGTTTGTCCGGGCAAGAGGCCGCAGGCATCCGATGTATCTGGGCCCGGGCCACCACCGTCAATCCACATGGAAGAGCTCAGCCAGCACGTGCCACCGCTCCCCTCCGCCGCGCTCAGGAACCGGCCGCTGCAGCGGCGAACACAGTGCCCACCACTGCTGGGTCACCGGATCGGCGGCCATCGCCGCGAGATCGGCGTCGAGATCCTCGCCGATGTACTCGTAGTACGAGAACAGCAGGTCGCCGTACCGGTAGATGGAGTAGTTGCGGATATTGCTGCGGGCGATCTGGCGCAGCACATCCGGCCACACGTTCGCGTGCAGATGCTCATACTCGGCGGCGCCGGCGGGATCCAGACCGATCACCGACGCCACGCGACGCACGGATGTCACCGGCGCAGACGGACCCGAGGCCGGGCCAATGAACTCATGGGCATCCGATGCTGGGCCGGACCTCCGATTCGCGGGGTCCGGGTGAGAGTCCACGAGGTTCATGTCCCCCCTACAATGGTCGGATGACTACCAGGGCGGCCAGCGAGCGGACGCCGACGGCACCGTCGTCGCAGACCGACGTGGTGATCCATCAGATCAAACGGCTCGTCCTGGAAGGCGTGCTCGGTCCCGGCTCCCGTCTGCCGATTGAGAAGGAGCTCGCCGCGAAGCTTGGCGTCTCGCGCGGATCGCTCCGCGAGGGGGTACGGGCCCTCGTCCACCTTGGTGTCCTGGAAACCCGGCAGGGCGACGGGACGTACGTGACCGAGCTGGACGCCGGGCGCCTGCTGAGTCCGCTCGGGTTCCTGGCTGAGCTCTCGACGCCCGGCAACGCCGCGCAGCTGCTCGCGGTCCGGCGGATCCTCGAGGCCGAGAGCGCGGCGCTGGCCGCCTTGACCATTGACGCCGAGGGTCTGGAGTCGCTCGCTGAGGCCCTCGCCCGGGCGGACTCCGCATTGTGGCCCTCGGGCACGGACGTGGACGCGTTCCTCGACGCCGACGCCGACTTCCACATCCGCATCGCTCGCTCGACCGGCAATCTGGCGCTGGCGGCGCTCATCGAGAACCTGATCGGCCGCACGGCCCGAACCCGTGTCATCCGGGCCATGTCCGATCGCGGCGCCGTCAGCAGCACCCAGACCGAGCACTACGCGATCCTGACCCAGCTCAGGCGCCGGGATCCGCAGCGGGCGCGCATCCGCATGGAGGCGCACCTGCTCGGGGTGGAGGAGTTCGCGCAATCTCATCCCAACGACACCTGACCTATCCGGGCGATGTGAGCGAGCGGGTTCGCCAGTAACCGCCGTTCGGGTAGGTGAACTCTGCCACCGAGCGTTCGAAAAGCTGCGCGCTGTAGCCGGGCCGTTCCGGTATGACGTAGCGGGCGTTGACGACGATGCACGGGTCAACGAAGTGCTCATGCAGGTGGTCGACGTACTCGGTCACCCGGTCGTCCAGCGACCCCGACAGCGCGATGTAGTCGAAGATGGACAGGTGTTGAACCAGCTCACACAGGCCCACGCCGCCGGCGTGCGGGCACACCGGGATGTTGAACTTCTTGGCCATGAGGTAGACCGCGAGGATTTCGTTCACGCTGGCGAGGCGAGCAGAGTCCAACTGGCAGTAATCCAGTGCTGAGGCCTGGAACATCTGCTTGAACAGCACCCGGTTCATCCCGTGCTCGCCAGTGGCGACACCGATCGGAGCCACCGCCGCCCGGATCGCCGCGTGGCCGAGCACATCATCGGGGCTCGTCGGCTCCTCGATCCACAGTGGACGGAACTCCGAGAGTCGGCTGATCCACTCGATCGCCTCGGGAACGTCCCAGACCTGATTCGCGTCGATCATCAGATTCACGTCCCAGCCGATGACCTCGCGGGCGATCCTGAGCCGACGGATGTCCTCGTCGAGGTTCTGGCCGACCTTGACCTTGACATGGCGGTACCCGGCATCGACCGCCTCCTTCAGCAGCCGGCGCAGCTTGTCGTCGTCGTAGCCGAGCCAACCGGCACTGGTTGTGTAACAGGGGTACCCACCGTTATCGCGAAGCCGCTCGAGACGCTGCGAACGTGTCGGCACCATCTCCTTCAGCATCGCGAGCGCCTCGGCCGGCGTGAGCACGTCGGAGATGTAGCGGAAGTCGGTGGCCGCGACCAGCTCCTCCGGGGTCATGTCGGCGAGCAACCGCCACAATGGCTTGCCGGCCCGACGGGCGACCAGATCCCAGACCGCGTTCATCACCGCGGCCAGCGCGAGGTGTACGACGCCCTTCTCCGGTCCGAGCCAGCGAAGCTGCGAGTCACCGGCCAGCTCGCGGTACACCGCACCCGGATCTCGGCACAGCTCGGCCACGTCGCGGCCGACGAGAGGAAGCGCCCGCTGGCGCGCGGTCTCGGTCACGATGTCGTTTCCTCGGCCGATCGTGAACGTCAGACCGTACCCGGCGAGCCCGGCGTCGTCGGTCTCGAGCGCGATGTACGCCGCCGAGTAGTCGACATCCTGGTTCATCGCGTCGGAACCGTCACGTTGCAGCGATGTGGGGAACCGGACATCGTGCGCCTGGATCCGGGTGATCACGGTCATGCGCGCGCTCCGTCCCACGTGCGGACCAGTCCGGAGGATTCGAGGTCCGACCACAGGTCATCAGGTACGGAGGTCGCCAACCGCTCCATGTTGACCCGCACCTGATCGGCGGTTCGGGCACCTACCACGACCGACGCGACGGCTGGGTGCCGTAGCGGGAACTGGATCGCGGCAGTCGGCAGGTCGATGCCGTGTGCCCCGCAGACCGCGGCGAGGCGTCGGGCGCGGTCGAGCAGCTCCGGCGGCGCGGGCTGATAGTTGTAGGCGGCGCCGGCGGCCGGGCTTGGCGCGCTCAGCAGACCGGAGTTGTAGACGCCCGCGGCGACGATGGGCACACCACGCTCCAATGCCACAACAAGCAGGTCATCGAGTGCGCTTTGATCGAGCAGCGAGTATCGACCGGCGAGCATCACCAGATCGATGTCGAAGCGTCGGACGAACTCCGCGGGCATCGCGGACTGGTTCATGCCGACGCCGATGGCGTCGATCACGCCCTGCTCGCGCAGGTTGATGAGAGCGGCGACGCCGGCGGTCGACGCCTCGAGCCAGTGATCATCCGGGTCGTGGAGATAGACGATATCGACGCGGTCCAAGCCCAGGCGCCCAAGGCTGGCGTCCAGCGATCGCCGAATGCCGTCGGCGCTGAAGTCCCATACGCGGCGCATCGTGGCCGGCACGGCGAAACCCTCGTCATCTGTTCGGTTCGCCGTCGCGGGACTAGGCTCCAGTAGACGTCCGACCTTTGTCGAAACGATGGTCTCCTCCCGCGGGCGTCCGGCCAGCGCCGTCCCGAGCCGGGACTCGGACAGTCCAAGCCCGTAATGCGGCGCGGTGTCGTAGTAACGAATGCCCCCCGCCCACGCGGCATCGACGGCCTGGGCCGCATCATCGTCGCTGGTCTCCCGAAACAGGTTTCCCAGCTGGGCGGCGCCGAAGCCAACACGGGGCACCCGCACTCGCAGTCCGCTCGGGCCGTCGAGCATTCCTCCACCTCACAAGACGATTGATCCGACCTATCGCGGTGAAGATAGCACCTTGGTTGGGAGCGGGCCCAGCCCAGAACGGACATTGATTAGATGTCTGCCCGGGTATCAGACTGGTCAGCGGGGGCGCAATCCGTACCAATGCTCGGCCGTACCGGAGAAGACCAAGGCCCGTTCAGCCTCGGAGAGGTCTGCCGTGAGCTGTTCGGCCGCGTGCAAAACAGCGGCATATGAGTCGGCCGCGAGCAGGCATACCGGCCAGTCGGAACCGAACATCAGGCGTTCAGGCCCGAATGCCTCGAGGGCGACGTCGACGTACGGCCGGAGGTCATCGACGGTCCACTGTGACCAGTCCGCCTCCGTGACGAGGCCGGAGAGTTTCGCCGCGACGTTGGGGCCCGCGGCCAGTTCGCTGATCTGGTCTCGCCACGGCCGGAGCTCGCTGCGCCAGATGAGTGGCTTGGACAGGTGGTCGAGCACGAAACGCACCTGTGGCAGCGCATGTACGGTCTCGATGGCCGCCTCCAACTGGCCCACAACGGTGAGCAGGTCGTAGCAGAGACCCGCCTCACCGACGGCGGCGAGCCCTCGGCGTACGTCTGGTCGGCAGAGCCAGCCAGGGTCGGGCTCGCCCTGGACCGGATGGCGGATGCCGACCAGGCGGTCGCCGCCGTTCCGCTCGCGCAAGGCCCGGAGCACCTCGGAAAGACCCGGATCGGTCAGGTCCGCCCAGCCGACGACGCCGGCCACGAGCGGTTCTTGTGTGGCGAGCTCGAGCAACTCCGGGGTCTCGTCGGGATCGGCGATCGTCTGCACGAGCACGGTCGCCCGCACTCCCAGAGGCATGGCGGCGGCGACCAGTTCGTCGATGTCGAAGTCGCGATAGATGGCCGACATCGTTTCTGGATCGATCCATGACTGGTCGCGCCGGGACAGGTCCCAGACGTGGTGATGGGCGTCGATGGTCATTTTCGAAGTCGCAGGCTCGCCATGCCTCCGTCGACGGCGAGCGCCATCCCGATGGTGGACGCGGCCGTCGGACTGGCCAGGTACGCGATCGCGGCCGCCACCTCCTCCGCGGTCACAAGCCGGTTATGGGGTTGGCGGGCCTCGAGTGCGGCCAGTTCGGACTCGGGATCGGCGGCCGCCGACAACAGGCGCTCGATCCACGGTGTGTCCACGGTCCCGGGGTTCACGCAGTTGACCCGGATGCCTTCCGCGATATGGTCGGCGGCCATCGCCCGGGTAAGCGACAGAACCGCTCCCTTGGACGCCGAGTACAGCGCCCGCCGGGGCAGGCCCGCGGTTGCCGCGACCGAGCACGTGTTAACGATGGCGGGAGCGGTCGAGCGCCGCAGATGCGGCAACACCGCCCGGGTCACTCGGGCGATGCCAACGACGTTGACGTCGAGCACGCGGAACCACTCATCGTCGGCGTTCTCCTCGACTGTGCCCGCCGCGCCGATGCCGGCGTTGTTGACGAGGACATCGATCTGACCAAACCGGTGCAGGACCGCTTCCACGGCCGAGCGGACACTGGCGTCATCGCGGACATCGCACGGGACGCCCACGAGGGGGTCGGAAACGCCATCGGTCTTGAGGTCGAGCACGGCGACGCTGGCGCCCCGGGCCGACAACATGGTGGCCGTAGCCAAACCGATGCCTGACGCTCCGCCCGTCACCGCCGCGACCAGGCCAGCGAAGTCGTTCATGCCTGCTCCATAGTCTGTCGTTGCCGGCCGATGCCGTCTATCTCAAGTTCCACCACGTCGTCGGGGCGAAGGTAGCCGAAGTCGTTATTTCCCAACGCCACTCCGGCCGGGGTTCCCGTGTTCACGATGTCGCCGGGCTCGAGCACCATGAATTGACTCAGGTACCAGATGAGGTGGGCGACTCCGAAGATCATGTTTCCGGTCGTGCCGTCCTGGCGTAGCTCCCCGTTGACCCACAACCGAAGGCGAAGCGCCTGCGCGTCTGCGACCTCGTCCGCGGTCACGAGCCATGGACCGAGCGGGTTGAACGTCTCGCACGACTTGCCCTTGTCCCACAGTCCGCCGCGCTCCAGCTGGAACTCGCGCTCGGAGACATCGTTCGACACCGCGTAGCCGGCAATCACCGAGGCCGCATCGTCGGGCCCATCCAGGTATCGGGCCGTCCGTCCAATCACGACCGCCAGCTCGACCTCGTAGTCGGTCTTCATGCTTCGACGAGGGATACGCACCGGGTCGTCGGGGCCGACGATCGTGTTCGGCCCCTTCAGGAACACGACGGCTTCGGCCGGCGGTTCGGCGCCGATCTCGGCGGCGTGGTCCCGGTAGTTCAGTCCGATGCAGACGATCTTGCCGGGTCGGGTGATCGGCGGGCCATACCGCAGGGGTTGTTCGATGACCGGCAATCGTCCCGCGGTCACCGCCTCCTGAAGCCGCTGCGGTCCATCCGAGGCCAGGAACCGGCCGTCGATGTCGGAGGTGATAGCGGTGGCGTCCCAGAGTGAGCCGGCCGCGTCCACGACAGCCGGCCTCTCCTGCCCCACCGGGCCCACGCGTGCTAGTCGCATCGGTCTCCCAGTAATCTGATGTTTGGCGTTCGGCAGCTAGGTTGCCACGCGGGCGACCTGGTGTAAATAACGCAACTCGGCGCTCCGGCCGGCGCGCTCCGCACCGAATTCATCTGATCTTCGACCTTTCGGACGCTGCTCTCGTCGCCGAGCATCGCTCCACTGTGGACACATGGCGTGGCTCACTCGTGGACAGACGACGGCCACCGAGTCTGGGGCGGTCAGATGGGCGACGTGCGCCTGCCCGACACTTCCAGGATTCTGGTGCAGCGCGCGCCAGGTGCTGATGAGTCACTCGTCAACTACTGAGACCTATGTGGACTCGGGCCGGGTGGTACGCCGAACGATCCCACGCTGCTTTCGGAACGCTCGGCGTGAGTGGGCGATAGGGTGGGTTGGAAGGCCCGCGAGTAGAGACTATGGACGCCGCCCGCAACTCAGGACAGGAGACGGGCCGCCGTACCGCTGGCACAAGGCAGACGGCCCGACGATGGCTGGCGGTCGGACGTTCGTTTGGGCGTGGTGGTCGCGATGCCGGTCGACACGCCGCACTCGACGCCATCGTCTCGCCCGACGTGCGGTTGCTCATCGTTTTCTGCGCCGGCATACCCGATCCCGACGCCGTGCTGGCCGGCATCGCCGAGGTGGCCCCGGGCGCACCGCTCATCGGATGCTCCTCCACTTCGGCGATTCATCCGCAGGGCCCACAACATGACTCCGTGGTGGTCGCGGCGCTGGGAGGCTCGGGCATCTCAGCCGCGGCGGCGCTCGGACGCGATGCCGCGGCCGGCCGCCGAGAGGCGGGAGCCTCAGCCGCCTGCTGCATGGCGGAGATACCAGACAGCGAGCACCGGGTGCTCATCGTGCTCGCCGATGGTCAGGTGCTCAATCACGAAGAGATCCTGGCTGGCGTGTACGGCGTGGTCGGCGCGAGCATGCCGTTCGTCGGCGGCGCCGCAAGTCCGGACCTGAGCTTCGGCCAGGCGTACGTGATGTACGGAACGGAGGTTGTTACCGGCGGTGTGGTCGGCGCCGCGCTCGCCTCCGACGGACCATTCGGGGTCGCGGTCGGCCACGGCTGGCGACGGGTCGGCCAGCCCATGATTGTTACCCACAGTGCGAACGGTGACGTCTATACGCTCAACGATCAACCGGCGCGAGCCGAGTACCTCGACCGGTTGAGCGCGCCGGCCGAGGCATACACGAATCCCGAAGTCTTCATGGACTTCGCCCGCACCCGCCCCATCGGTATCCGCCGCCGCAGCGGCCTGGAGATTCGCGATGTGGGCTCCGACCGGTTCGTCGCCGAGGGCTGGCTGCGCTCGAACGGAGAGGTCCCGGAGGGTGGCGTGGTCTGGCTGATGGAGGGAGACGCCGAAACCGGGCTGAGAGCGGCCGGTGACACGTGTCACCAGGCGGTCGCCGCATTGGGCGGACAGCCGCCGCTGGGTCTGCTCGCGTTCGACTGTGTCTCTCGCCGGAGGCTTCTCGGCGACGAGCGCACTCGATCGTCGGTGACGCGCATACGTGACTCGGCCGGCGGCGCGCCGGTGGCCGGCTTCTATACCTGGGGGGAGTACGCCCGCGTCCGTGGCATCAGCGGGTACTACAACCAGACGCTCGTTATCCTCGCGGTGGGCTGACATGTTGCCGCCCGCCGCCGCACTCTCCACTCAGCTCCTTGCCGAGTTCCTCGCCGTCCTTTCGGCGGTGCCCGATGGCCGATCGGCGACGCAGGTGGCCGCTGAACGAGCCGCCCGCGCATTGGAGGCCGAAGCCGCTGTCGTACTGGGTCGCGACGGTACGGTCAGTTCGATCGGCTTTCCGTTCGGTCACGTGCCGACGTCCGAGATCTCGGAAGTCATCGCCGGCCGGCGCCGTCGGCTCGACGTACCTGGCGCGAAGGGATGTCACACCGCCGTCGCGCCGCTTGGCGGCAGCGAACCCGGACATTTGCTCGTGGCTCGGTCCGGCGATGACGGGTTCAGCGTGGACGAGGTTAGCCTCATCCGCGGTATCGCGCGGGCGCTTGAGCTCACGGTGGGCGCCATACGGACGTTCGAGGAGGAACGTCGCCGGGCAGCGGAGAATGCCGGGCTCGTTACGACGCTGCGGGAGCGGCAACGCCTACTGGAACAGTTGTCGCGGATCCAACGCGGCATCACCCGTCGGGCGCCGCTACAGACGATCCTCGACGCGATCACAGTCGGCGCGCAGGAACTGCTCGGCGACGACGTTGCCGGGCTACGCATGATTGACCCGTCGGATCCGGACGCTTTCTTGCTTGTTTCCTCGACTGGCCTGACCGAGGAATTGTCGGCACGGACATGGCGAGCGCCAACCCAGACCGGCGCGACCGGTCTGGCGTCTTTGCGCAACGAGATCGTGGTGATCGACGACTACGACGCCGACCCGCACCGGATGCCGGAGTACGCGGAAATCGGCATTCGCAAGGTCATGGCAGCGCCGGTCCACCAAGAGGGCCGGGTCGTCGGCAGCCTGGCGGTGGGCTCGTTCCTGTGGGACCGGGTGTACACCCAGGCGGAACAGGAAGTGCTTCAGGTCTTCGCCGAGCATGTGAGCCTGGCCTTGACCGACGCCAAGCTGCACGAAGCGATGTACGAGGCGTATCACGACTCGCTCACCGGTCTGGCGAGCCGAGCGCTCTTCATGGACCAACTGGCCCACGCCCTCGCTATCGCAAGCCACGAACGCCGTCGGATCGCGGCGCTCTTCGTGGACCTAGACCGCTTCAAGATTGTCAATGACTCGCTTGGTCACTCGGCCGGTGACGCCCTGCTCGTGGACGTGGCCTCTCGGCTGCGAGCGTGCTTACGTCCAGGTGACAGCGCCGCCAGGCTCGGCGGGGACGAATTCGCGCTGCTGCTTCCCGACGTTGAGGCCGAGGAGGCCGAAGCGATCGCGATAGAGATTCTCAGTTTCCTCAATGAACCATTCATCCTGAACGGCCATGAGGTCTTTGTCACCGCGAGCATTGGCATCGCGTTGAATACCGACTTCGACACGCTCGCCGACACGTTGATCCGGGATGCGGACCTGGCCATGTACCAAGCGAAGAAGAGCGGCACTGGCGGGTACGCCAGATATCAGCCGGCGATGCAGGCGCTGTTCCTGCGCAGCCTCGATCTCGAGGCCGAGTTGCGTCGAGCGCTCGAGCAGGGCGAGCTGGTGGTGCACTATCAGCCGATCGTGCGCCTCGAGGACGCGGAGATCGTTGGCCTCGAGGCGCTGGTTCGCTGGCCACATCCGGCACGTGGGCTTCTGGTACCCCGCGAGTTCGTCCCGCAGGCCGAGGAGAGCGGACTGATCATCGGAGTTGATCGATTCGTCCTTCGCCAGGCGTGCTATCAGGTCAGCCGATGGAATTCCGAACGACGAGGCCAGCCACCGTTGGTAGTGGGCGTCAACCTGGCCGCGTCACAACTGCAGCAGGCCGACCTACCCGGCGTTGTGGAGTCGATCCTCGCCGATACGGGCCTGCGGCCCGACTGTCTCACCCTGGAGATCACCGAGTCACTCCTTCTCGCGGACAACCCGGCGACGGTCGACCGCCTGCAACGTCTCAAGGCGCTACCGGTAAGGCTCGCGATCGACGACTTTGGCACCGGTTACTCGTCGCTGGCGTACCTGCGTAGATTCCCCGTCGACGGAATCAAGATCGACAAATCGTTCATCGACGACATCGCGACGGACCTGGGATCGGCCGCCCTCGTTCGGGCGATCGTCCAGATAGGACGGACGCTCGGGTTGACCGTGGTGTCCGAGGGAATCGAGTTTCCCGAGCAGGTTGCCGCGCTCCGGCGGGCGGGCTGCCGGTACGGCCAGGGGTACTACTTCGCGGCACCCATGGACGCCGCCGCCGTGGAGCGAGTATTAGGCATCGCGCAGAGAGAATTGCAGTGGTAACAGACCAGCCGGTACCCGGGGCTGCAGTCGGTCGAGTGGACCGGGCCCGAGCCGCCGGGCCAGAGCCCCATCCCTCCACAGCCGCACCGTCAACAGCTAGCGGCCCAAGCGAGGAGGGCACGGTGTCGCCGATATCCGCGACACGGTGCCCTCCTTGTCCTCAAGCGGCTGTGTGGTAGGGACGCTCACGTTGATGTTGGCTGGATTCGCCGCCGTAGTCACGCCGGAGGCGGTGACGGGCTTCCCTCCCTACGCCGCAAGCCGCGCGCAGTCGCCGAGGAAAGCCGACTCACGAACGGCGCGCTCGTGGTCGGACGAGGTCGCCCTACCCGGGTCTCGGTCCACCTCAGTCCAGCACCGTGCGAGCGGATCACGCCGCGTAGATCGTGCGTGAACGGCCGTTACTCCTTTGGGTCGGAATGCCAATATCTGACATTTAAGACTGATTTATTCTGAATGTTCTGGGCTAAGAGTAACGCCGCTGGCGAGCGCAACGCTTCGCATTACAACCGCGGGGAAGGGGTCCGGGATGGTCATGGCTTGGCACGACCGCCTGACGTGTGCGGAGTCGCCATGGTGACCAGGCGCGGTCGGGCTACGGCGGAGCTCGTGCTGAGCGACGCGGAACGCCGCGCGCTCCTGGACTGGTCGTCGCTGGATGTCTCAGAGCGGCTCGGACTCCGGAGCCGAATCATCCTGGCCTGCGCCGAGGGCAGGACGAACCTCGATGTCGCGGAGAGTCTCAACCTCGACCGAATGACCGTGGGTCGATGGCGGACGAGGTTTGCGAGGCAACGGATTGCCGGGCTGGTCAACGAACAGCGCCCTCGACGCTCGCTCGTGGCTAGTCCCGACGAGGTCGAGGCGGTCCTCGTCGCGACGCTGACGAGCCGTCCGCGCGGTGCCGCACGGTGGTCGCAGCGGTCCATGGCAGCACACGCTGGACTGTCACCGTCGACGGTCGGGCGAATTTGGCGCGAGTTTGGCCTCGCCCCCCATGATCCGTGGGTCGTCCTAGGTCTGCCCGAGCATTCAACGGTTGAGGTCGTCGGACTCTACCTAGAGCCTCCACATCGGACGGTCGCGTTGGCGTACCGGCCGGCCCGGCGTCGGGTCGACTGGTCGCGAGTCCTGCAGACCCGGACATCCCCACGGGCTGACGAACGGCGCCTGCTCACCGAACTCCTGACGGCACTCAACAACGCGCAAACTGCGCGTTCCGGTCCGGTACCCCGGGGCTCGGTGTTCGGTGAATTTCTCGATGCCGCGCTCGGCGGTCTGGGGTCGTACGTCCTTCACGTCGTGTCTGACGGGATCACCGTCGAGCAGGCACGAGCGATGACGGCGCGGTTGGTGCATCCCCAGGTACACGCGCACGTCGTACCCAGTAGCGTCTGGATCACCGTCGTCGGCCCTTGGCTGGCACCGTTGGCCGGGGCGCTAACCCATGACGGGGCGCTCCGCTCGTGGGCCGAGAAACCGGTCGCAGAGCCGTCGACATACCTGTGGACTCGCCGTCCGCCGACCATCGACGACCAACTTGGCCGGGGCGACCGACAGCCGTAGCAGGCTTCCTATCCCACGCCCGACTTGCGGGCTCGATACGCCGCGACCGCTGCACGGTTGCCACAGCCCCCGTCGCAGAACCGCTTGGATCGGTTCTTCGACAGGTCGATGACAACATCGCCGCAGCCAGGGTATGCGCAGATCCGAAGCCGGCTCAACTCGTCGCTGCGGACCACATCGATGAAGGCCATCGCGGCTTCAACGGCCATGCGGGTCGCCAGCGGCGCATCGAGTGACGTCGCATGAAGGTGGTACGGCTCCGAACCATGCCTTACCAACTGGGGCAGCGCGTTCGACTCGCGAAGGAGGCTATTCACGATCTCGACGACGCCGTCCTCGTCCTCATCCCAGATCCGGCGTAGCCGCAGCCGCAGCTTGCGCACGGACCGCAGCTCCGCTTCGGTGTGCTCGTGCCGGCCGGTCCAGCCGTACGCGCCGAAGAAAGCGTCAAGTGCAGCCACATCGGGCAGCTTTTCTCCGTCGCTGCCGATCGTGTTGACCAGTGCGGTGGCGGCGGTGAGCGCTACCTCGGTGTCATGAGCAAGAAACAACTTGACTCCTATCACCCCGTGCCCTAGCGTCATCAGCGTCGTAGCTTTTTGCATATTACACCATCGCCGCTAAGGGAGGAACCATGCGCCGCGACACCTCTGCCGGACTTGGGCTCGGGCTGGCCCTCCTGTCGGCCGTGACGTTCGCGACGTCCGGCACCTTCGCCCGATCGCTGATCGCGGCCGGCTGGTCGGCGCAGGCAGCGGTCGCCGCCCGCGTCGGCATCGCGGCCCTGGTCCTCGCGGGCCCCGCGATCTGGTCAATGCGCGGAAGGTCACGGGTCCTACGGCGCAACCTCGGCACCATCGGGCTGTTCGGGCTCCTGGCCGTGGCGACCGCGCAGGCGTGCTTCTTCAACGCGGTCCGGTTTCTGCCGATCGGGGTAGCCCTGTTGCTTGAGTATCTCGGCATCATCCTCGTCGTCGCGTGGATGTGGGTCGTCCATTGGCAAAGACCACGCCGACTGACCATCGCCGGCTCGGTGGCCGCCATCCTTGGCCTCTTCCTGGTGCTAGACCTGCGGGGCGCCGGTGGGCTCGACATCGTCGGCGTGCTGTGGGGCCTCGCGGCGGCGGTTGGCCTCGCCGCGTACTTCGTGCTCTCGGCCCGCAGCGACAACGAGCTGCCGCCGGCACTGCTGGCGAGCGGCGGCATGGCCGTCGGCGCGGCCACACTGATCGTGCTCGGGCTGGCCGGCGTGCTACCGCTGTCCGCCACGTTCGGCGACGTGGAGTTCGCCGGACACCGCATGAGCTGGCTGATTCCGATCGCCGGACTGTCCCTCGTCGCCGCCGTCATCCCCTACGTCGCGGGCATTGCCGCCGCGCGGATGTTGGGCGCGCGTCTGTCGTCGTTCGTCGGTCTGACCGAGGTCATGTTCGCGGTAGTGGTCGCATGGCTTGTCATCGGTGAGCTGCCAACCAAGATCCAGTTTGTCGGCGGCGGGCTGATCGTTGCCGGAGTCGCGCTGGTTCGCCTCGACGAACTGCGTCGCACGCCGGCAAGGGCCGCGCCTGAGGTACGCCCGGCCGAGCCCGCCTACGCCGCCGATCGGTGACGCCGGCGGAGGCCGACCCCATCGTTGGGACGACGTCGGGTCCTTCGCCGGGGGCGGTCCGGGACCTTTGACCCGGGAAGATCCGGGCCCCATCGATGCAACCTGAGCTGACACTCTTCAGTTCGAAGCGAGGGATGCGGTGGGTACGCAGGCGCGCAACAGGTCCCGCGAGGCACGTATGGCAGCGGCCCTGGCCGAGCGCCGCGCCCGGAGGCGAAATCGGGTTCTCGCCAGCGGCGGTGGCCTGGTGATCCTCGGCCTATTCATCGCCATCGTCGTCAGTCTTGTTAACGCCGCGGGGAAGGCTTCCTCCAGCGACACCGGGACGCCGCAGAAGGAGCTCGTCGTACCCACGGCCGCGATTGCTAGTGGCGCGATCGCGTTCGGAAACGCGAATGCGCCGGTCAAGGTCGAGGTCTACCTCGACTACATGTGCCCGTTCTGCGGCCGGTTCGAACGGGCCAACGGCGGCGAGCTGGACCAACTGGTCGCCGATGGTACGGTCCAGCTTCACCTCTATCCACTGTCCTTTCTGGACCGGATGTCGAACGGTACGCGATACTCCACACGGGCCGCCAACGCCGTCGCGACGGTGGCTGATCGGGCTCCCGAAAAGGTACTGTCCCTGAACCAGGCGCTCTACGTCCGCCAGCCCGCAGAAGGCAGTTCAGGGCTGTCCGACGAGGAGATCGCGGCCATTGCCGCGGAGTCGGGCGTACCACAGGAGACAATCAGCCTCTTCCACGAAGGACGGTTCGAGCCGTGGGTCGCCAAGTTCACCGAAACCGCCTTCCAGAACGGGATCGGCGGCACCCCGACCGTAAGAATCAACGGCGTCGTGTTCAAGGGCGACCTCTACACGGTCGGTCCCCTGACTCAGGCGATCGCCGCCGCAAAGGCCTGACGGTGACCGAACTCGTCACACGGGTGCGCATGTTCCGGCGCACGAACGGCTGGATCTTCGGAACCATGCTGTTTTCGGCGTGCCTCAGCCTCACTGCGTCCCTCGTGCTCTCGATTGACGCTGTGCGCTTGGCCGCCGATCCGGGCACCAGCCTGTCGTGCAACCTCAACGCCGTCATCAGCTGTGGCACGGTCGCGAGCTCGTGGCAGGCACACCTGCTCGGTTTCCCCAACGCATTCCTGGGGCTGATGGCCGAGCCGGTCGTGATCACCATTGCGGTTGCCAGCCTGGCTGGCACACGGTTTCCACGCTGGTTCATGTTCTCGGCTCAGGTCTTGTACTCAATTGGTTTGGTCTTCGCCTACTGGTTGTTCTACCAATCGATGTTCCACATCGGCGCGCTATGCCCCTGGTGCCTGCTCGTCACGGCGTCGACAACGCTCGTGTTCTCCACACTGACTCACGTCAACATCCGGGACGGCAACCTGTTCCTGCCACCACACGCGCAATCCGTCCTGCGCAACGCCATCAACGAAGGCTTCGACGCCCTCATCGTGACGATCTGGCTCCTGGCTCTCGCCTTGGTGATTGTCCTCAGGTACGGAGCGCAGCTGTTCGCTTGAGCTCTCGCAAAGTGTACCCGGGGCCCTGCGGGTCGACTGATTTCGTCGCCTGCTTGAACAGGTACTCTGCCCGCTCGTACGAGAGCCGGCGACGACCCGTGTCCGGACACCGGTCGGCTTCCGCCGGCCGCCGGCTAGGCCCGGGGCGACGGTCGGCCAGAAACAGCGGACCCCTTGTCCGTCCGGCCACGAGTTCGCGGAGCAACGCTGCTGCTTCAGAACGCCAACTGACCCATTGGGTGCCGGAGCGAGCGCGGCGGTCGTCGAGGTCGAGATCCTCCACGTTGAGCGACAGCACCGCCTTCACGGGCGCGGCGGACTCGTACAGCAGGCACCAGAGCGTGCGTTCCCGAACGGACACGTCGGTGCTGCGCCAGAGCTGCTCGACCTGCTGCGCCCCCGCGGGAGCGGGTCGTTGGTCCGCCTCGGCCCGGCGCTCGACACCGGCGGCCAGGTCGTCGACGCCCGCCCAGCCGCTGAACGAGCGGATGGCCGATCGATGCCTGTTCCACGTCTTGGCCGCCGCCGCTCCCCAGGCCGACTCAAAGATCCGGGCCACGCGATCCGCGGTTATCGATGCCATGGGAGCGTTGTCGCCGAGGGCGACGCAGAGCCGCCGCAGGGTTTGCCCGTACGACCGCACGGTCGCGGCATCCAGAGCCTCACGGCGAAGGAAGTCGTGCGCCGCTTGTCCGAGCGTACGGCCGGTCGGTTCGGTTAACGGGATCTCGGCCGCCCGGCGCAGCAGGTACGACCGCTCGGTGGCGTTGCGGGCCAGGGCCGCACCTCGCTCGAACTCGAGCCGCGCCTCGTCGCGACGGCCGAGGCGGGCCAGGAAATCACCCCGCACGCTGGGCACCAGGTGGTAGTCCCGCAGGCGAGGATCGTCCACAAGGGAGTCCACCAGTGCCAGTCCCGCCGCCGGACCGTTCGCCCGTCCGACCGCCACGGCCCGATTGAGGTGCACCACGGGAGTCGGTAGCAGCCGGGACAGGGCGTCGTAGAGCGTGGCGATCTGGGCCCAATCGGTGTCCGCGGCGGTGCGGGCCTGCGCGTGGCACACCGCGATCGCCGCCTGCAGCAGGTACGGACCAGGCACACCGCCAATCTCCCGCGCCCGCAGCATCGCGGCGAATCCGCGTCGGATGAGCAGGCGATCCCACCGCCCACGGTTCTGTTCCTCCAGCGGGATGGGCTCGCCCGACGGTCCGATCCGTGCCGCCGAGCGCGACGCCTGGATCTCCATGAGCGCGACGAGCCCGTGCACCTCGGACTCGTTCGGAGCCAGTTCGGCGAGGAGCCGGCCGAGACGAAGGGCCTCTAAGCACAGATCGGGCCGGATCAGGTCCTTTCCCGAGGTGGCGGCGTACCCCTCGTTGAAGATCAGGTAAATGACGCCGAGTACGGACGCCAAGCGCTCCGCCACGCTGGAGCCGGATGGCAACTCGAACGGCACCTTCTGCCGAGCCAGCGTCTTCTTCGCTTCCCCGATGCGCTGGACTATCTCGGCGTCGGAGACCAAAAACGCCCGCGCGATCTCCTCATTCGTGAGACCGGCAACGAGGCGAAGAGTCAACGCCACCCGGCCCGACGACGGCAGCACCGGGTGGCAGGAAAGGAACATCAGCCTCAGCACGTCGTCGCCGGCCGGCTCCTGTTCCGCCTCCCGCTGCCTGAGCTGGTAGGCCAACTGCTCCTGCTTGCGCTCAAGGCGATGGGAGCGCCGGATGTCATCGATGGCGCACCGCTTGGCGGCCGTCATGAGCCAGGCACCGGGGTTGTCCGGCACACCGGTGGCGGGCCATTGCTCGAGTGCGGAGACGAGAGCGTCCTGGGCGAGCTCCTCGGCCCGGCCGACATCGTGGACAACTCGAGTCAGCGCGGCGATGATCCGGGCCGACTCGAGTTTCCACACCGAGTCAAGAGTACGGCGAGCGTCCATTATGGATGAAGCTAGGGGCTGAATACCTGGTGGATGACGCTCACGCCGTCACCGACGATCCGACGGAAGCGGCGAGCCATCTCGATGGCCTCCTCCTTGGACCGTACTTCGACCAGCGCGAAGCCGCCGACTTCCTCCTTCGCCTCCGCGAACGGGCCGTCCACGACGGTGAACTCGTCGCCGACAGACGTCACCCGTGTCCCACCCGGCTCGAGGCCACCGGTGGCCAGCAGGATGCCCGCGGCGGTCATCTCTTCGATGAACCGGCCCATCTCGGCGTACAACGCCGCATCGGGCTCCTGGCCCTTGTTGATCGACATCATCAGGTACCGCATGTCTTCCTCCTCGGTCTGTGGCGCTCGTCGATTCGAGACGCGCACCCAGACGTCGAACAGCATATGTGACAGGGAACGGCCACGTTCCCTGTCGTAGGTGACGATCGACGATTCGGCAAACACCTCACGAGGAGGCAACCGAGATGATCACAAACGAGATCGTCGACCGCCCGTCTGTCCGTGCCTCAACCCGGACCTTGCTGGCCTGTGCCGCGGTCGCGGCACCGCTATGGGGAGTGGTGTCGCTCGGGCAGGCCGCCACGCGAGACGGCTTCGACCTTTCCCGCCATCCCCTGAGCGCCCTGAGCAACGGCGATCTGGGGGTGGCTGCAGATCGCGAACTTCGTGGTGGCCGGTGTTCTGACCGTCGCCGGGGCAAGCGGCCTCGCCCGAGTGATGGCCGGAACGCCCGGAGGGATCTGGGCGCCCAGACTGATCCGGGTCAGCGGCTTCGGCCTGATCGCGGCCGGCGTCTTGGTCATGGACCCAATCGATGGCTTTCCGGTCGGTACGCCGGCCGGGATGCCGGCGGCTCTGAGCTGGCACAGCTACGGTCACATGGCCGCCGGAACGGTCTGCTTCACCTCCCTGATCGCCGCGTGTTTCGTCCTTGGCCGCCACTTCAGCAGCGCCGGCAAGGGCGGCGCCGCGATCGTGTCCCGCGTCGGGGGCACCGCGCTCCTGGTGGGAGACGTCTGGGCGATGGCGGGCGGACGGGCTGGCGCGCTCACGCTCGCGATTGGTGCCATCACGGCCATGCTCTGGATCTCGGTCGTGGCCGGGCTCTACTGTCGTACCCTGTAACTATCCAAATAGGACTAACGTTGGCCGAGGATCGCCTCAAGGCGTTTCTCGGCCGCGTCCAACTGGCTGCGGATGTGGGCTTTGACGCCCTCGGACAGAGGTGTGTCGGGACGCGAGATCAGTTCGCGGAGCACCGGGACCAGGGGGCGGTATTTGGTGGCCAATGGCTGGTATCTCGCCGGAAGGCTGTGCATGAGGCCGACGGCATTGTCAGTGAAGTCGGACACCTTGATGACCCGCGCCCACGGGTCGGCTTCCAGCGCCTCAGCGACGTGGCTACGGTACTGCTCGTACCGGTCGCGCCCCGGTTCTCGCGGTGGGTTGGTCACTGCCCGGACAAGTTCGGCCACCCTCGGGTTGAATCGCGCGGCCAACTCAGCCAGCGCCGCCTCAATCGGATCACCGGTACGGTCGCCCGCCAGTTCGGCTGGATGGTCCTCGACCGCGTCGTGCAGCACTGCCGCCGCGATGACATCGACGTCAGTCACGTCGTAGTACGTCATGATCCGGATCGCGGTCCGGAGGACGTGATTGAGGTACGGCTCGCGCGAGCGCCGATCCAGGCGATGCAATTCGGCCGCCAGCCCCAGCGCCTGTTCGAGCACCTTCCGTTCGGCTGGATCGAACTTCTCAATCTCCAACGCGAAGCGCTCCCGAAGACCCACCTCCCCGTACATCTCGGTGATGGCATGCAAGGGCATCGTCAATACGAGCTCGGGCGGGAAGGTACCCATGGTCAAATGTATACCCACTTGATCGCGACAGACGTTCGTACGCGCCGAGGCAGCACGTCGAGGACAAGGGACGGCAACCGTTTGCGATTCCGCGCCGACGACGGCATGGTGGTTGGGCAGCCGTGCGGTCACGAGTGAGGAGCCGGACAATCCGGAACAGATCCGTCGTATTGCGCATGGTCCCGCTCATCCTCGTCGCGGCGACCATGTTTTCATGTGCACCGCAAGGTGGCCCGTCCGTTTCTTGGGCGGATCCTTCATCGGGTACGCCGTCCGCCCCGAAACGTCCGTTCACCCTTGTGTTCCCCGACGATCCCGCAAACATCACGGTTCCCAACGCGACCTACTACGGTTGGGCCTTGCTCGATCGGACCACCGGCCGCACGACCAGCTCCGCCAACGCGGCCACCAAAGGAAACACGACCGAGTCGATGATCAAGCCGTGGATCGTGTCGGACTACCTGCGACGGCTCAGTGAGGCCGGAAAGCAGCCATCGGACGCCGAGGTCAACGAGTTGACACTCGTGATCGTGGACAGCAACGACCCGCTGGCCGAGAAGTACTACCAGCGCGGGGGCGCCGATGCGGTGGTCACGCGGTTGACCAAGATGTGCGGGCTGACCAACCTGGTGATCAAGCCGAATCTCTGGGGCTGGACCGTGATGACGCCCATGGACGCTATCCGCTATGGGCAATGTCTGGCCGATGGGCGTGCCGCCGGTCCACAATGGACGGACTGGGTGCTCGACACGATGAAGCACATCCGTGGCTCGGTCGCGGAGCAGAAGAGCGGTGCGGTCCAGGGCGGACGGTGGGGAATCATCGATGGATTGCCGCAGGAGGTGGCGAAGGACATCTCGTTCAAGAACGGCTGGACCGTCTACCGCGACGGCTGGCACGTCAACTGCCTCGCGATCCATCCGGACTTCGTGCTGAACGTGATGATGCACACCTGGGCCCATTTAGACCAGGCTGCCGCCGGTTGCGCCGGTGTCGCCGCGAAGTTGATAGTCGCCAACCAGCCGTAGAACCGTCCGCCGACTATTCCTTCGCCGAGCCCCGGCCGTGGTGGACGTCGCGGATGGCGCCGACGTACCGTACAGGTGCCATGTCTGCGAAGCCCACGGACAACCCACCCGGACCGGGTCCGGGCCAGTGGTGGTCCATCGAAGTTCTCAACGGTTCCTTCACCGCCGAGCGATGGCGAGACGCACACGGACGCGCGCTCTTCGAGGCGGCGGTGACCCACGGCGCGCTCGACTGGTCCTGGCAGGCAACCGAGTGGGGCCTCGTTCTTGAGGTCGAGTTCACCGATGTCGACGCCTGGTCGGCATTCCGACAATTGCCCGGCGTACAGGCCGCGCTTGACGCCGTCCCCGATCCGGTGCGCGGACTGTTCGTCTTTCCCGGTCGTGGTGGCTCGGCCGGCGTGCGTGTGCCCTCGCGCCCGCGTCCTGCCCTGGGTGCCGGCGGTGCGCTGCTTCCGGTGGATCCAGAGCCGCCCGTTGTCGCCCGGGCCGCCGGCGCGGATGACCGAGGACAGTCTGGCTGGCTCATCATTGGAGACTCAGGCGGCCTAGACCTCGAGTAGCGCGATGCCAGTCCGCGATCTGGCCGTCGATAGCGCCCGCTCGCGTCCACCAGCCGGATGCGACCATTCGGATAGATCGAGAATTCAAACGTCTGCTCGCCCAGCGCGACCGGGAATCCGTCGAGATTCACCTCGCCCAGCGTCGCGTGGACCCGTTCGCCCGAATGGGACACGACGCGCAGCCGTCCGCGGGCCAGGCGGGGCAACCGAAGGTCGCGACCGTTGCGGACGTAGCGGAGGTCATTTCCGCCGTGAGCTATCTGCCAGGGCTCGACCAACGGCGTGAACGCGTCGTAGACGGTGCGGAATTCCCGTCCTCGATCCCACTCAACCATCACGTCGAAGGCCGGCCGGTACATGTTGATGCGGCCGTACCGGCTCGCGTTGGCCAGGCCGTGGGCGACGGCGTCCTCGGGCGAGTCGGCCGCTACTTCCACGACCGCGTCCGGGAAGAGTTCCCTGAGGCGCTGTCGGACATATGGGACCCGGCTCATGCCCCCCGAGAGCACCACCACGTTGATGCCGGCCGCGAGGGTCTCGATGGGCAGTCGGGCGATCTCGAACGCCGAACCGTGGTCGTCCTCGGCCATCCGCGCGATGCGTAAGGCGGCCGCGACGTAGTGCTCGGCGCGATCCAGCTGGGGCTCAAAGATCTCATTGAGCTGATCCCGGCGGTACCAGACCTCGTGACGGCCAAAGACGTTCGCGTCGAGAACGACCGGCTCTTCGTCCTCAGTAGACAGTCGTTCCTTGATCTGGCGGGCGGCGCGCAGAAGCAGTTCGCAGGCCAGGTCGGGGCGCGGCAAGGCATCCACATCGACACCCGCCTTGGCCAGGAGGTAGTCAAGGTCGGCCGCGATCGCCTCGTCGAGGGCGTCCCCCGCCTCGGCCGTGCCCACGGCCGCGAGCACCGAGACCGCCTGATGGCTGATGCCGCGCACCTCGAGGAGAGCGATGTCGAGGGTGCCACCACCCATATCGAATACCAATGCCCGCATCGGTGTGGTGGGCGCGGTCGAACGACCGGACAGCCAGGCGATCCCTGCCGCGACCGGTTCGTCGACCAACCCATCGAGCTCCACCGACAGGCCGGCGGCGCGCGCGGCGGCCAGCAGCCGTCGACGTTGCCGGCCGTCCCACATGGCCGGGCAACCGAGGCGGCAGGCGACGTCGCCGGTCATCGGCGCACCCCTGGTGGCGGCTCGGCGGGCCGCTTCCGTCAGCACGCGAACAATCAGATCGTCGGCTCGGACGTCACGGATCCCCGCCGGGAGGTCGACCCGGACGTAGTCGCGCCGGTCGGTGATCGATCGCTTGACGGACGGCACGACGCAGGATGAGTCGAGCTGAGTTGCGTCCTCGCCCACGACGACGGTCCCGTCGTGGCCATAGCCCACAAGCGACGGCATCGACGGCATCGACTCGCCGATCGGGAGCAGCCCGTCGGCCAGGGCGACCATGGTCGTGGTGGTACCGAAGTCGAGCCCGACCACTGGCCTGGTCTCGAGGCGCATGTCAGCTCCGGTCCTGGACTACTGCCCTGGCCATGAGAACCTCGCCCTTCCATATGTAGCCAGGGCGGACGACGACGACCGTCGATCCATCGGAGACCGGCCGGCCGATCGACTCGTGTCGCCTTCGATCAAACGTCGTCGCCGTACCGGCTCGACCGATGGGCTCCAACGCGATGAGCTTGGTACGGGCGCGAACCCGGTGAACTATTGCCTTCGCCGATGCCTCGTTCGTCGCCAGCTCCTCAACCTCCATCGCCAGCTCCGCCAATGCGCGCACCGCGTCCTTCTCCTTCTGCTCCAGTCGGGAAACGGCGACGGGACTTGGCTCGGTCAATGCACTGCGCACGATCTCAACGAGCGCCCGCCGCTGGGGCGCCGGCGCCTGGCCCCTCGCCAACTGGTCCAGTGCTTGCGTCGGAGTCGGGTCGAGTCGCTTCGCTATCCACCCGTACGTCATCCGCTGCCCGCTGCCGCCGATCATCACGTTGTCGTGGTACCTCAGCATGCGCTGGATTCGTGGCCATGCCATATCCGCGTCCGCTCTCGACACCCCACCAGCTCGCAAGAGATCCTTGAGTTCGGACGCGGTCAATGCGGCGGACGCATTTCGCAGAGCGATGAGTACGGCCGTCAGTGGGTTGTTGCGGCCGTCCCGGAGGCTGGATGTCACCGATCGCGTCACGATCGCACTGTACGGTCAAACCACATCGACGGAGAAACCCTAGAACGGCCGATGGCCTGAGCTCATAGGCGAAGGAGCTTCCTTGACCCATGCAGATCTGAGCGACCGCTTCGCTTTCCCGGCGGCGTTCGACGAGCGCAACGTCATCACCCAACTTCTGAAGTACGTGCGCCTCACCGTGCACGCCAAGTGTGTCGGCCTGTCGCAGTCCGATGCGGTCAACACGCCGCTCCCGGGCTCGCCGGCGATGAGCATCGCCGGCCTGGTCAGCCATCTGCGCTGGGCCGAAGCCTTCTGGATCAGCGTCGTATTCCTCGGCGGGCCCAACCAATGGCCGGGCACCGATGACGACTCTGAGCTTCAGATGCGCGCCGGACTCGACCGGCCACTGCCCGAACTACTCGACGAGTACGCCGCGCAGTCGGCTCGCACCGACGAGGTCGTGGCGTCCCACGACTGGGCCGCGGAGTCTGTCGGCGTCGGCGACAACGGCAAGCCAATAGCGTTGCGGTACATCATCACGCACCTGATCGAGGAGACCGCACGGCACAACGGCCACCTCGACATTCTTCGCGAACTGGCCGATGGCGTGACTGGCGACTAGCACGCTGGGCCTAGCGTGCTAGGCTCCCGCTCGTGAAATTCACCGAGGCGACGTTGCGGGCGCTGGTGGCTGATTATGACGACGGCAAGCGTCGGCTGCTCGCGGAGCGTGACGCGCGCCTTCAAGCCTTCCTGGCGAACGGATGGCGCCCAGTCGACCTGCAACGGGTCACGGGCTACAGCCGTGAAACCATCCGCCATGCGTTGCATCCCAAGATCCGTGAGGCAGCGAACGCCGGCCGGCGAAAGGTGCCTCAGTCACGACCCGCCGATCCAATGAATTACGGAGACCAAAGGCCGTACCTTGTTGCCAACGACCTCGCCGACCTACGCGGGCCCACTGGGGGCACCGTGACCCTGCCGCACCACCTCGACTGGTCGGGCCGCCCGAGCTATGACCTCGACCGACCGGCCCGCCTCGCGTCCATGTACAAGACGGTCCTCAATGAAGCGAACTCGGTACGGGACCTGCGCGATTGGCTCAACAAGCGCGTGCTGATCGAGCTTTGGCCCACCCTCTGGCTCCCGCAACGACTGCGAGGGCTATGGGAGAGCCGATTCCCTGAGCTCGCCGCACGCCGGCTGGCCGTCGCCTAGCCGTGGACGCATTCCACGAACGGCTCGCCCGGACCGGGCTCGCCGCCGCGCAGCAATATGGCTTCGCACTCGCGGGCGGCTACGCCGTACAGGCGGCCGGCCTGCTCATGCGGCCCACCGAAGACATCGACCTGTTCACCGCGTGGGAGCAACGCGCCGAGTTCGACGCCGCGGTCGCCGCGGTCGTCGACGCCTACGTCGCGGAAGGACTCACGGTCGAAACCGAGCGTCACCACGACACGTTCGTCCGCCTCACCGTGTCCCAGGGAGAGCGCACCGCGAAGGTAGAGCTGGCCGTGGACTCCCGCGCGAACGAGCCGATCCACATGACGATCGGGCCGGTACTGCATCCCGATGACGCGGTAGCGAAGAAGATGACCGCGCTTTACGCGAGGGCATACCCGCGCGACTTCATCGATATCGACGCGGCCCTCCAATCTGGACGGTACGACGGGGAAACCCTGCTGCGGCTCGCCGAACGCTTCGACGTCGGCTTCGACCGCCGGGTTTTCGCCCAAGCGCTCGGTGAACTGCGCAACCTCGATCCCGATGACTTCGCTCAGTACGGACTCGTCGGACCGCCTCTCGACGACCTGCGCCGCCGGTTCGAGGCCTGGCGCCAGGAGTTACTTCGTAGCACCGAAACATCCTGACAAGCCCGACGCCGTTACCCTTGCCGCGTCTCAACGTTGACCCAGGTCGATGACCCTCAGTCCCTGACCAGACCATCGCGCGGGATCCACGGTGGCGATGAGTGTCCCATCAGGACGGTCGAGCGTCGGCGCGGCGACGTGCCTGGTATGGGCTAGTGCCCAGGTGGTGTCCCGCGCAACGGCAAACGCCGCGGACAGATCGAGGTCGAGGAGAGTGAACGCAGGTAGCGAGGCGACGTGCTCGGCAGTCCCGGCGTGTGCGCGTTCGGCCTCGACGAGAGCACATGTCGTGGCGTAGAGGCTCAGTCCGCCGGAGGTGTGTGCGCGCTGGATGAGCCGAGAGGCGAGAAGGTTTCCTCGGCCAGCGGCGACCATCGCAGTGTCGTCGAAGACGACGTGTTGATGCTCGATCATCGCGTCGCGTCGGCAATCCGCCGATCCAGCTCCGCGTCCAGCCTCGCTTCCTCCTCCAAACTGGGGTCATATCCGTTCCAGGCGTGGAGCACGCCCCTGGCCCGCTCAGCCCGCGCTGCCCGCTCCGCCGGCGTAAGGATGCGCTGTGCGAGCCCAGCCAAATAGGCGCGTAGCGAAAGTCCCTCGGCCGCGGCGATTTCGGCGAGCCGGTCTCGTGCCTCTACAGGAATGCGGATGTTTGCGTCGGTCACGGTTGCCTCCCGACGGAGGATACGGGTGCGTACCCGTCCCGACCACCTCCACGGCTCCGACACGCCCGATCGGCCGTTCGGATTGTCGGCGCGTCCCTCGCTAGTTCGGCCCGCCGAGCGCGGCCTAGAGGTCCGCGTCGTCGGGCACGGCCTCGTGGTCATGGCACCGTTCGACGAGGTCCTTCCAATGCACTGTGGTGCTCGCGGGCTTGTCCACGGCAGGTGCGGCAGGTGCGACCGCCGGGGCTGCCGCGGTCGCCCCGGCCAGGCCAAGGATCATCGCGGCCGAAGCACAAAGAACACCAGCACCGCGCGCCGCCCATCGCAACGTAACGGAATTCACGGCACCTCCAAGCCTAAAGCGGATCTACGAGTCGAACCGGTCGGTACGTCGACCATACGACTGGGGCGAGTCAATTGAAAATAGTGACATGCGATTCGCCCGGATTGCCGGCGGCCTGCCTCCGGCACCGGCGCGATGACGCCGCCCGCGCGGAACTCGTGGGCACCGTTCATCCACAATGGACGCCCCTCACACGATGCCCCCATCACCCGGCTGGCGGAATGTTCTGATTGCCACGGAAGAGGTTCGTGGGGTCGTAGGTCTTCTTGATAGCCGCGAGGCGGTCCCAGGTCGATCCGGGATAGGCGGCGCGGACGCGCTCTGGCCCCTCGTCACCGACGAAGCCCACGTACGCCCCGCCTTCGCCCTGTCGCAACGCGGATGCGAACTCGTCGACCCACGGCAGGCGCGCGGCGGCCTCCTCCATGTCATTGCAGAGCGCGGCGACGTTGACCATGAACCGGCGATTCCGGTGGGCAAAGGCGGTTGCGTCGTTGGGCACCCGTCCGACGGCGCCACCCAACGGGCGGAGCTGGGCCACCCGTAGCTGGGCGTCCGACGCGCTGAGCCGGTCGATGATGGTCTGCGCCACGCCGTGGTCGATACGGTCGACGAACAACGTGCGTGACGGCCCAATCGGGTGGTAGTCCTCTGGCTCGGGCGGGTAGACCTCCGGATACGGCATCGGCTTTAGCATGTCGGCGATCGGAGTGGATAGCGAGCGGAACGGTGCCAACGCGCGCTCGGCGGCGGCCACTTCGCCGACGTAACACATGAGGCCCATGATGACGAGGTGCCCCTGCACTTCAGGTGGCAGGAACGGCATGGGCGGCGCGGGCATGACATTCGCGATGAGCGACAGCGCTTCCGGCGCGGCCTGCGCGTGCGCCGTGAACGCCTCAATCGTGTCCGCCGTTGCAGGTTGGATGAGCATGCCACCGACCGCGCTGCTTACGTCGTGCAATCGGTACGTGAATCGGGTGGCGACACCGAAGTTCCCACCACCGCCGCGCATCGCCCAGAACAAGTCCGGATAGTGCTCGTCGTCGATGTGCAGCTCCTTGCCGTCCGCCGTGACAACGTCCGCGGCGAGCAGACTGTCGATCGTAAGGCCGTGCTTGCGAGAGAGATAACCCACTCCGCCGCCGAGCGTAATCCCGCCGATACCAACTGAGCCGGTGTCGCCGAATCCAGTCCCCAGGCCGTATTTCGCGGCTGCCGTCGTGTACTCGCCGGCCGTAAGCCCGGTCTGAGCGTGGGCGATGCGGCGCTCGGCGTCGATGTCCAGCGCCCGCGTGGACGCAAGGTCGAGCACGATGCCGCCGTCGCAGACGCTGTGGCCGGCGATGCTGTGGCCGCCGCTTCGTACGGCGAGATCGAGCCCCGTGTCGGCGGCGAGCGCCACCACCCGAGACACCTCGTCCGCATCGGCCGGTCTGATAATGACTGCTGGTCGTCGGTCCATGCCGCCGTAGAACAGGGTGCGCGCACCGTCGTACGCCTCATCGCCCGGAGCGATCACACGGCCGTTGAACGTCTGACGGAGGTTCGGGATAGAGATAGTCGAAGCGGACACCACTCACTCCTTCGTTCGTCTCATCAAACTCGGTTGGTCATCGTGTTCCGGTGCGCGGGTCGTGAGATTCATCGCGCGCACCCTCCGTGCGTGATTTCACTTGCGAGTGCTCAGCCAACGCCCGCGTCTCCGTGGGGCCTTCGATCGGCCAGAAGAATCCCTTGACAGCGGGCGCGAGCGCGCCGAGCCGGTTCATTTTCTTTGGCACGGGCGAGCCGGCGTACTCCAGGTCGCGGTGCCCCGAGCCGTCGGTTGGGTTGAGAGGCTGGTGCACCTCGATGAACCGACCGTCGGGCATTCGGCGGATGATGCCGGTCTCCACGCCGCTCGCCAGCACCTGCCGGTCGCTCTGCTGCAAACCCAGGCAGATTCGGTAGGTGACGTAGTAGGCCAGCGGCGGCAGGATGAGCAACCCGGTCCGGCCGGCCCAGGTGATCGCGTTCGTACTGATGTGGAACCTGGCCGCGATGACGTCGCTAGCGCCCGCGGCCGTCAGCACAAGATAGAAGGCGGTCGCCATGGCGCCCAGGCCTGTGCGGGCCGGCACGTCGCGGGGCCGCTGGAGCAGGTGGTGGGTCTGGGTGTCCCCGCTCCGCCGCATCTCGATGAATGGATAGGCCATCGACAATACGAACAAGATGCCCGGCAAGACCACCATGGGCCAGAATGGCGCCGGGATCGTGTATCCGTCGCCGATGGGAATGGTGATCTCCCAGGCTGGCATCAACCGGCTCGCTCCGTCGATGAACATCAGGTACCACTCGGCGGTGCTGCCTGCGCCCACCACCGAGGGATCTGATGGGCCGTACAGCCAGATCGGAGTGATCTGAACGAGACCGCCGAGCAAGACGAGCACACCGAACACGAGGGCGAGGGTGCCGGCCCGCTTGAACACGTACCTCGGGAACAGCCGCTCCCCAACCACGTTGGCATTGGTACGGCCCGGACCCGGCCACTGCATCGGCTTCTGCTTCAGGACGAGAGCGACGTGGACCGCGATCAGCGCCGCGATAATGGCTGGGACCAACAGAACATGCGCAACGTATAGCCGACCGATAATGACGTCGCCCGGGAACTCGCCATTGAAGATCGAGGTGGTCAGCCAGCTTCCCACGACAGGGATGGACAGCAAGACGCCCATGGCGATCCGGAGACTGGTTCCGGAGGATGCGTCGTCGGGCAGCGTGTAGCCCGTGAAGCCCGCAAGACACCCAGTCCAGAACAGGAGCAAGGCAACAATCCAGCTGGCCCGGCGGGGCTTTCGGAAGGCGCCGCTGAAGAAGATGCGAAGGATGAGACCGACAACCGAGGCCATGAACAGCAAGGTCGCCCAGTGGTGCATCTGCCGCATCACCAGTCCACCGCGCACGTCGAATGAAATGTCCATTGTGGACGCGAAGGCCGCAGACACGTGTACGCCACGTAGTGGCTCGTAGCCGCCGTCGTAGACGACGTCCTTCATGGAAGGTTCGAAGAAGACGGTCAGAAAGACGCCGGTCGACACAAGCACGACGAACGAATACAGCGCGACCTCTCCGAACAAGAACGACCAGTGGTCCGGAAACACTCTGTTGACCAGGGCGCGCAGTGGCGTGGCAGCCCGCGGCCGCTGGCTGTTTTCGTCCCCGGCACTGCTCGGAAGGGCCGCCCAGGCGAAGCGTCGGCTGCTCATGGCAGCCCTCGGCACGAGGGTGGGGCGAGCCCCGGCGCAAGGGAGGTGGGTGCGGCCATCGCGATCTCCAATCGTGCACGTGGCGTCTCGCTACTACGACGACACAGCCCTTCGGAATGTGACGCGGCGGGTTGACCTCACACTTGGGTTCAACAGTTCGTCGAATGGGTACGGAGCAGATTCGACCAAGGAAGCCGGCTACAAACGTGAGTACCCAACCAGACCCACAACAACACAGGCTCGATCCGAGCCTGGACGCGATCATGAGAGAGCGACGCCATCTCATCAATCTCGCGTACCGGCTGCTCGGCTCGCTGGCCGATGCCGGGGATGTGGTTCAAGACACCTACGCCCGCTGGTACGCCATGTCCCAACAACAACAGGAGGCCGTCGAATCCCCCGGCGGCTGGCTAACCACGGTGGCAAGTCGCATCTGCCTCGACATGCTCGGCTCAGCCCGGGCCAGGCGTGAGCGCTACGTCGGTGAATGGATACCCGAGCCCCTGCCCGAACGTGCGGAGTGGATCAGCGGGCGATCGGGTAGCACCAGCGTTGACCCAGCCGACCGGATCACACTCGATGAGTCGATCAGCATGGCCTTCCTCGTCGTGCTCGAATCGATGACGCCCGCCGAGCGCGTCGCATTCATTCTTCGTGATGTCTTCCGCTATTCCTTCGCCGAGGTAGCCGAGATGGTCGGCCGCACTGATGTCACCGATCCTCCTCGTCGGATGTGGGCGCGAGGGGCTCGTCGGTCCGCCACCGGGCCGCCGGGGGTTGGGCCTGCGCCGGCCATCCGCGCGGTGCTTGACCCGGTGCCGACCGGGCGATCGGCCCCGGGAGGTCCGGCTCGATCGGACCGCGACGCAGTGGCGTTCGGGGGTCAGCCCGCGGGTCGGCTGGGACGCCGGCGACCGGTGGGAACCAGCCCGTGAGTGGCGGCGTACGCGTCAAGTCGATCCGCCAGCTCCTGGGGGCGGCTTAACGCGGGGGTGTGTCCGCCGTCGATCTCGTCGGGGGTAATGCCCAGCCGCTCGTACGAGACGCGGCGAAGGAAGGCGCGCGGAAATAGGCGATCGTCACGGCAGATCAGGACTCGCGTCGGCACGTCGGGCCAAGCCCGCAACGGGGAGGGTTCACCCATCCGGACCTCCGACTGGCGCCGGCCCCGCTTGAGCGCTGCGGCGGCCAGCTCCGGCGGCACGTCCTGGTAAAACAGGGCGATGGCATCGTCGTACCGCTCTCGAACCTGCTCCGCGTACCTCGTAGCGGACAAGTAGTCCGCAGGCGCCTCGCCCGGCACCGGAATCATGGGCGCGACCAGGACCAGCAGTTCCACCGGCGTCCGGTCGCAGACGAGCGGAGCGGTAAAGCCGCCAGCCGATTGCGCGACGACGACGAGACCGGCGACGTCGGAGGCCGCGGCGGCCACGGCGTCGGCGTACTCCGGCAGGCCGGCCGAGTCGTCGTCGCAGGGCAGGTCCGGCGCGACGGTGTCATAGCCTCGCTCGCGGAGGTCGGCCTCCACGAGATGCCAGTACCAACCGACATCGCCAGCGCCGTGGATGAAGACGAACGCTGCCACTCAGCCTGCCTTTCACTCTTTCATGTCACAGCCAAGCCCAGTGCAGCTACCCGGGGTGCCAGAACGGCAAACCAGGTATAGGCCTGCCCGGCTCACATCGAGACCCCGCGACCGTCGGGCAACACGGGAGTTTCGGGTCCATTGGCGACGATGGTTCCGAGGTCGGCCGCCAACCGGCAGGATGCGCCGGGGACGGTACACACGTACATGGTTGCGTGCACGGTCGAGGGCTGGGTGTCGAAGGACACGTCGGAGGAGACCGCGACCACCTGCACGGTGACGTCGTCGAGCCAGAGGATGGGGATCGCCAGCGCTGTGTGCTTTGGTGCATCCAGCATCACGTCGAGAGTGTGGTGCTCGCCGGTGCTCGTGTCGTATGCCTCAGCCGTGTCCTTGATGCCTTGGTAGTCATCGTCGGCCACCTTCTCGAGTTTGGTCAGGCCAAGGCTCAACCATGCTCCGGTTGGTGAGAGCCGGTACGGGGGTGCCACCAGCGTCAGTACGTCGTCGCCACGGCGGACGATCTCCTTGGCCCGGTCGATGGACCGACCGACGAAAAAGCGGTCGTCGCGGCGGAATGCGAGCACGCCGTTGCGGACGCTGTAGATCTCGAAGCTGCGAAATTCTTCGTCCGTGGTCAGCAGTCTCTCGTCACTGCTATCGAGGTCGACTTCGTACACCCCCGCGAGGGTGCCCCAGTAGCCAGTGTGGCCGTCAATGGCATAGAACACGGCGTCTCTCCATGGCATGGCCCCCGGTTTCGGGTAGGACTGGAGCCGCCCGGTCGCTTGGTCGTACGTCTGCATCACCGCCCAGCCGAACTGGTCCTCACCGACCCAGCCCACGAGAGTCCCGTGTGTGTCGGCCACGAGCCGCGCCTGGTCGTCCCCCGCGTCCGAGTCGAACGGCGGCGCTGCGGTCGCATGCCCGATCTGCCGTACACCCTCGGCGGTAACGGAGTAGACGTTGTCCGCGTCGTCGATGGCGGCGAACCCGGCCCCGGTCCGTACGTAGGCGCGCACCCTGTGCCCAACCTCGACGGTCTGGGTGCCGACGTGGATCGTTGACCCGGTCGCCCACGTGACGGCGTTGGCCGGCCACGGGGACACCACAGGGGCCGGGTCGCCCGGCCGGCCCAGGACGACGACGGCGACACCGACCAACGCCACGGCGAGCGCGCCGGCGAGCGCCGACGCCATGCGGCGACCGCGGATCCGCCGGTCCCCCGCAAGTTTGATCGCCCCCAAGTCGGGAGGGCGGAACGCCACCGACGTCGCCCGCTCGTGCAGCATCGTCTTCAGGGATTCGCTCATCTCGCCACCACCCCATTGGGTTCGGGCGGCAACTGTGCGTCGCCAACCCACGCGCGAAGCTTGTCGAGGCCCGCCGCGACCTGGCTCTTCACGGTGCCAACGGCACAGTTCATCGCTTCCGCCGTCGCGGCCTCGGTGAGGTCCTCGTAGTAGCGCAGCACGATCGCGACCCGTTGCCGAACCGGCAGCCGCAACAGGTGTTGCCAGAGCCATATCCGTTGGTCGATGTCGTCTGCGGGTGGCGCACCCGCGGCGTCGGGCGGGTGGCTCGCAGGGCGCTCAGACCACGCCTTTCGGCGGAACCAGCTGATCGCGGTGGTGGTGATCGCCTTACGCGTGTACGCCTCGACACCGGCCGGATCACGCAGGCGCGGCCACGCCACGTACGTCTTGACAAGCGCCTCCTGGACCAGGTCCTGAGCCAGCCCGACATCGCCCACCATCAGGTACGCGGCGCGCTGCAGCGCAGCCGAACGGGCGCCGACGTATTCGGCGAACGTGGCCCAGTCGCGTGACGCCACAACATCCCCTCCCGCTGCGGTTCCCGCACATACTCTCCTGGACGAGGTTGGCGCACAGAATGGTTCGGCGGGCTCGGCAGGGCAAGGGGCGGCCGGGCGCCGAGCGCGTCACGAACCGCCGTTGATCTCAACACAATGGACAGTTGAGGGCGCTCGTCGGCGGCGCCTCAGTAATCACGACGGCCTTCGCCAGTCATGCGGCACCGTGGTCGCAACTATGACTACCGCGAGCCCGTGGTCAGTCCGCACCAGATAATGCAGACGTGTCCATGACGGCTCGGCACCTGGTCGGCAGAGAGGACGAGTACGGCGCAATTGTCAGTTTTTTGGACAATGGCGAACATCTGCCGGGCGCGCTCGTGTTGTGTGGCGAACCAGGGATCGGGAAGACCACTCTGTGGCTGGCCGCCACCGAAACCGCCATTGCGCGTGGTTACCGGGTCCTGACCGCTCGGCCATCCGAAGTGGAGGCCGGCTTCTCGTTCGGTGCACTTGCGGATCTCCTCGGGACGTTCGCCGACGATGTTCTGCCGGAGCTGCCACCAATCCAGCGGCGATCGCTCGAGGCCGCCCTGCTGCTTGGGGAGTCGGAGATCCATCCCGGTGATCGCGCGGTCGCGGCCGCGTTCCTGGGCGCGTTGCGACTGCTCGCGGCGGAATCTCCGGTCTGTCTCGCGGTCGACGACATGCAGTGGCTCGATGCCGCATCACTTGCCACGCTTCGATACGCCTTCGACCGGCTTGACCGTGAGCCCGTCGCCGCGCTGTTCGCTATCCGCGGTCGACCACCCGACTGGCTTCGCCGAAGCGTGGCCGCCGAGAGACTACTGACGGTTGAGCTTGCGGGCCTGGGCCTTGGGGCGGTCCGCGACCTGCTGCACGGCCGGCTCGACGCGACGTTTCCACGGCCGACGCTTGTCAAACTCCGGGATGCGGCGGACGGCAATCCGTTCTTCGTGCTCGAGCTCGGCAGCGCACTTCTACGCAGGGGCGGTGCGGTAGGGCCGGGCGAGGAGCTTCCGATTCCCGCCGATCTCGACGAGCTTGTCCGGGCGCGCCTCGACGGACTCGGATCAGCTGCGATCGACGTCGCGCACGCCGTCGCGGCGCTCGCGGATCCGACTGTATCCATTGTGGAGTCCGCCGTCTCGAAGGACATCGAAATCGGTCTCAGCGAGGCAATCATTGCGCGGATCCTCGAGCTTGACGGAGAACGCCTTCGATTCACGCATCCTTTGTTGAGATCCGCTATCGCGGCGCGCCAGACGCCATCGCGTCGCCGATCGTTGCACGCGCGCCTCGCCGGCATCGTGCAATCCACAGAGGAGCGAGCGCGACACCTGGCGCTCGCCACCCAAGGTCCCAACGACGACGTTGCCGCAATCCTCGAAGCCGCGGCCGCAGCCGTGCATGCGCGCGGCGCGCCGACGGCGGCAGCTGAACTTGCCGAGCAAGCGGTACGGCTGACTAGCCCGACCCGGCCGGGTGACGCGCTCCGGCGACTACTGGTCGCCGCCGACATGCACCGACGCGCGGGAGATGGCGCCCGTGCGACGGATCTCCTGACGCGCGCACTCCCGCAGGCGCAACCAGGCGACGCGCGTGCACGTGTGTTGACTCAGCTCGCCGACGTCCAGGAGCCGGCAGCGGCATTCCCGCTCTACTACGAGGCGCTCGAGGAAGCCGTCGATGACGCGCTCCAGGCAACCATTCACATCCGCCTCGCCACGACGATGCGTTTCGGTAAAGGCGTCGACCGACGAGTGGAGCACGCGGAACTCGCGGTCCGCGCGGCCTCACGCGTGGAGGACGCAACGGTGCGCTGTCACGCCCTCGCCGTTCTCGGCACAGCGCACTTCTACGCCGGACACGGCATCGCGACGTCAACGATGACGGAGGCGATGTCCCTCGAACGGTCGCGGTCGGATTGGCCGCTCGACGAGGGTCCGACGCAGCAGTACGCGCTCCAGCTCTTCTGGGCGGCGGAACTCGAGCCCGGCCGCGTGCTCTTCCGGGAGCTCGCGGACTCCGCACGAGCGCGCAATGATCCCGCGGCTGAGGCCGACGCGCGGTGGCACCTCGGCTTCCTATCCTGGCGCGCAGGCGACTGGGGCACGGCCGACCAGTGCCTTACCGATTCGTTGGACGTGTTCACACAATTCGGCACCGTTAGGCCGCCGCACGAGCTTCCGGGCGCGATCATCGCTGCCCACCGGGGCGATGTCGACGACGCGCGGGCCCGCGCGCGACGGGCGATCGCCCGAGCGGAGGCACTCGGAATCCGAATCGCGGAGTCGGGTCATAGTTGGGTGCTCGGCTTTGTCGAGCTCTCGCTGGGTAACGCGCACGCCGCGCTCGCGCATCTGAGACCCGCGTACGAGCTGCGCAACACATTCATGCTCGAACCGGCACAACGCCTCGAGCTCGGCGACCTGCTCGAGGCCTTGGTGACGATCGGCGAGCTCGACGAGGCTGAAGGCATCCTCACAACGTGGGAATCGCGGGCGGCTGAGCTCGACCGGGCTTGGGCGCTCGCCATTCTTGCGCGTTGTCGCGCGTTGCTGTACGGCGCTCGCGGCGATTTCGAGCGTGCGTTCGTGAGCTTTGAACAGGCGCTGACCGAGCACGATCGATGTAGTGATCCATTCCATCAGGCGCGCACCTTGCTCGCACTCGGGCGCACGAGGCGGCGGGCGAAGCAGCGCAGCGCCGCCCGCTCCACGCTCGAGGACGCGAGCGCCCGGTTCGATCGGCTTGGCGCGCGGTTGTGGGCCGCGCAGGCGCGCGACGAGCTGGCGCGCATCGGCGGGCGCCGACCTGCTCAGGGCGAGCTGACCGAGGCGGAGAGCCGAATCGCGACGCTCGTTGCCGAGGGCCGCCCCAACCGAGAGGTCGCGGCGGCCCTCTACCTAACTGAGCACTCCGTCGAGGCTGCCCTGACGAGCATCTATCGCAAACTCGGCGTTCGCTCCCGAGCCGAGCTTGCGCGGCGGCTCGCCCCGCAATCCTGAGGCTCATGCGCAGGCACGCAGAGCTAGTCGTCTGCGCAGTTCGCGTCGAGGAACCTTTCGCTGTTGAGCCAGAGGTCGTACCAGCCGTTCCAGTCCTGGAAGGAGATGCCGTCCTGGTTCATCATCGTGGCGGCTCGTTGGTTCCAATACGCGATGCGGTAACACTCTATGGGCATCGCCACTGCCGGGCTGGCGGCTATCCCTACGCCGGCCGCCGCCACAACTCCAACGATGGCTACCTTGAGAGCCAGCCGTCGTCTGTTCATGTCGCTCCTCCTCAACACCCTGTGTGTCCACAGTGTCGAGGCGAGCCCCGTTGCACCGAAACCTGGAAACCTCAGCAGTTTGCTGCCGGACGCAGATGCAGCGAGCGGAGGCCTCAGCGGTCCTTGTCGACCATAGCCCGGATGAGGAACACCACGAGGGCGATCACTACCACGAGGATCGGGAGTGCCAACACCATGGTCATGCACGGTACGCATCTGTCCGGGAAGGTTGAAGTGTGACCTTGGGGTCACAGAGTGTGTTCGACGCGCTGTCCGACGCGCAGGACGCTCAGGTAACGGCGTGGTGCCCGGTCGCCCATCCGGGTCCGGATGCGGTCGGCGATGGCGTCGAGCAGGGGCTCACGGACGTCGGAGTCAAGCTTCCCGTAGATCGACGTCGAGCGAAGGAGATCAGCAAAGCCGTCCCCGTTGAACCACTGGACGGTCGGGTACCAGCGCACGATCGTTGGGCCGAACAAGCCACCAGGATCCTCGACCAGTCCCCATCCCTGGTCGGTCATGCGTACGTCGTCCTCGAGCGGCGGATGGCCCCAATCGGGGTTACCGGGCGAGAACCGCTCGTGCAGATCCGCGGTCTCGGCGTAAACCTCCGGCTCTCCGGGCCGGCGCACAACGACGTTGCCCAGCAGCGCCATCCAGCCTCCGGGATCGAGCAGGTCGTACGCTCGCGGCCAACCAAGGGTCGCGTCGACCCAATGCCACGCCGACGCGGCCACAATGACATCGAAGCGTTCACCTTGGGCGTTCCAGTCCTCGAACGTCGACGTCACGACTTTGACATCGCGGAAGGTGGCCATCCGCCGGCGAGCGAGTGCGGCCATGTCCGCGCCGGGCTCGAGGGCGGTGACTGAGTAACCGAGCGCTGCCAGCGAGCCCGTTGCCTGACCGGTGCCGCAGCCCACCTCAAGCACCGCCGACCTCTCGCCCATGCCGGTAACGGAGACGAGGTCTGCGAACAACTCGTCGGGGTATCCGGGCCGGACCCGGTCGTAGAGCTCCGGCACCTCGTTGAACACGCGACCGAGGTCACGTCGATTCGGGTCCGCCATCCCAACATCATGTCGAATCCGCCGCCAACCCGCCGAACGCCTTTGATACCCCGGCCAGCGTGGCGCCGATGCTTATGCGACCTGGATCCCGCGCGCTTGGAAGGCTTGCGCGCAGACGTCGGCCGCGGACGGACCATAAAGAGTTTCGGCCGTGGCGATGATCGCGCGCGCTGCCGCCGACATTGTGGCGCCAGGTGAGATCGAGAATAGTGATTGTAGGATGACGGTGTCGGCCGGCGCCCGTCCCAGCGAGCCAATAATGTCGAACAGGGCGCGCGACCAGATCTCGCCGTCCTCGTGTTGGTCCCCATCCAAGCTCGCGGGATACGTCTTGTTTGTATCAACCCGACGTTGGCAATGCGGCGTGCCGGTCGTGTAGGACGTCGAGTCCCAGTCGCCGATGCACGCCCACGGAGTCGTCGCAGTGTCGGGGCTGACGGCCGAGGCCATCGTGAATGCCCAGTAGTCGCCGAAGCCCTCACCGATCGCAGCCGCCTCGGCCGTCAAGCCGAATCCGGGCACGATGTCGTCCAGGATCGCGTGGTCGTACTCGTGCCAGATGACTTCGGCGTCCACGGCCCCGTCGACGCCCCCGCTTCCGTAGGTGATCCCCTTGGTGGCTGGGTCGTAGAACGAGCGATCCGCTGAAAGACCGGTCGTACGGTACTCCTGAGGCCGGTTGTTGATGTTGGTAAAGCCGAGTGATTGGATATAGCGCTGCGCCTGTGTGAGGTGGTACAACGCCATCACCTGCTCGAAGCCGCTCCGCGAGCGAGTGAACATGTAAACGTGTGGGTCGGTGAGCTGACGGCGTGCTTAGCGACGTTGCTGGCGTAGGCTCCGGACAGGCGACCAGACGTATCGAGATCGGTCAACGTGACCGTGCTGTACGCCGAACAGGGAACTGCAGAATCCTTGTCCATTTGTCGACGAGGCTTTCGTTCTGCGTGGCCACGACCGGGTTCGGCAAAAACACCCGGGCCGTGCCGGCGTCACCCCTGTCCAGCCTGGCCACGCTCAATACGCCGCCGCTTCCGGCGGCAATCCGCGTGCGGGTGGTTCCATCCTCCCGCTCCGTGATAACCTCCCACGCCAGGGTCGCTTCTGCGCCCGGTAGTATCACCAGGTCCGCCCGCAGTACCGAACCGCCGACGCGGCCGACCGCGATCGCCGATGCTTCGTTGGCCGACATGTGCGGCGTAGAGAGCGGCCCACCCACAGAAAGCCGTCCGTCAGTAACGGCAACGTTGCCGGTCCGGTTGTCGCGGTGTGCCGCGTAATACCCGCCGACCACGGGCAGGCCGTGGTAGGTCTGTTGGAACCAGGTATGACTGCCGAGCAACGAGTGCTTGACTGTGATCAGGGAAAGGCCGTCGACACTCGCCGATGCTACGCCGGATCCAGACGCGCTGACGAGGCCGACCACCAGCGCGGCAGTGACAGCGACAACCCCCACATAGCGAGTGCGGAGAGCCATGTAACGCCTCCAATGCCGAGGCCGAGGCAAGATCCTGGCGGAATCATATGGATCACCAATCAGCACGGGGATGTCCGTACGGTTGACGGCGCACCGTGCTGTAAGGCCGATGGAACTCTTGATCGAACTATCGGCGGCAGCGCCACGTACCGAACTTCACTCCAAGGCACTCCGTGGGGCGGTTGGTGGGAACCAGGCCGACCCGATCCTAAGTGGACTGACATCGCCTCCGCGATGGGATCAACGCCGCGAGCCGCCTCGGCGTCGACCTCGCGAGCCGATCATTGCTGGTTCTGGCGACGAGTCTTCAGTGTGGATTCGAGTTGCGCCGCGATCAGGCGCCAGCCGCGCAGATGCTGCTCGACGAGATCGGGCGTGCGCGCGCCGCGTGGATCGGCCTCGACCTTGAGACACCGCGCCGGTCGGGGACACATCCACTCCAATAGCGCGTCCGGGTCGATCCACTCGTCGTAGACCTCTTCCGGTGTTGCCGGAAGCAGTTGCTCGATGAGGGCGCTGACGGCTCCGTGCTCGGTCATGCGCCGGAACGCCTGCCTTTCAGGCGAGCAGTAAGAGCATCCGCCCGGCGGTCCCAAAACGTGGCCTGTTCGGCAATCCACCGCTGCGCCGAATCGAGCGCCGCCGGCCGAACGGAGAGCCAATGTTCCCTGCCGCGGATCGACCGCTCGACAAGCCCAGCCGCCTCGAGTACGCCGATGTGGCGGGACACTCCCGCAAAGGTCATCGGCAGCGGGCCGGCGAGGTCGGTGATCCGAGCCTCGCCGTCGCGCAGTGCAACCAACAAGGCCCGGCGCGTCGAGTCCGCGAGGGCAGCGTACGTGCGATCCAGCACCGAATCTTCAAGCATGGTGTTGAGCTTACTCGAACGAGCAGCGCGCAACGGATCGCGCACTGCCGCGACATGACGAAGATCATCACGCTGGTCCCAGCGTGGCTGCCGGCAGCGGCTTCAGGTCCGGCTCGACCCAACCTGAACGCGCCTCGACGGAAGCAAGAGTCGACGATCGGTAATGGCGGGTCAGCAACCGCTTGTCCAACAACGGCGGGTACCGATCGGCGAACGAGTCGAAGTCGTTGTCGCTGCTCATTGAGACGTGATGCCCTACGAGCTCGACCCAGGCGCGGCTGACCGTCGCGTGATACTTCTGCGGGGCGCCCTCGTAGCGTGCTGTGCGCTTGATGCCCGCGCTGACCAGCGAGGTGGCGACGGCGATGCCGTACTGTCGCACCGCGAGCCACGTCAGGTGTATGTGCTGGCGATGACCGAACCGGTCGGCACGCGCCATAACCTCGGCCATGAATGCATCGAATGCGTCGGCGGACACCGGTTCCCGCGGTGGATGCGAGTCGTGGCTGGTCACGGTTGGACCTCCGTTAGAGCTCGCAGCACAACGCGGGTCGCGTTGACTTGCCTGTCCGACACGCCGAGAAAGGCCTTCGCCTCGAGGTCGTGCAAGGCTTGACCGACGAGCTCGGCGAGATGCACGCCGTCAGGTGTTAGTTCGATGAGGACGACGCGGCGGTCGCCGGGCCGGACACCCCGTGAGATCAGGCCGCGACGCTCGAGACGATCGAGAATCCCGGTAACAGTTGCCGATCGCGTCCCGATGGCGGATCCCAACTCCGTCACCGTTCGGGCGACGCCGTCTGCAAGGTTGCCGAGCGCGATGATCTCCGATGGCGTCAGATCAAAGTGGGCCAGCTCATCGAGCAGGAAGGACAATATCGCATGGGCTGCGCGCTGCAGGTCAAGTACTACGGATCCCGTCTTCACGGTTTCGTACTATACGGGACCGTAGGGTTGTTGTCACACGCAGGCACGTGCGGAGGAGTCGCTGCGGCAGTTGCTCAACAGATGTGTTGACCTTTCGGGGCAGACTCAAATACTATACAGAACTGTTGACCTTCGACTCACGATCGAGGGAGGAGGCAGATGGACAACGCCGACGTCGTGGGCCCGTTCGACACGGAGTTCAAAAGACACGGGGAATCTCGACGCCGTTGACGAGTTAATGTCCGGCGAAATCGTGCATCACCTTCCCTATCCGGGCATTGCGGATGGGCGCCTGGGCGTGCGAGCGATCGGTGTGATTGCCATGAGCGGCTTGCGCGACATCGCTGTCTTTGTAGACCTCGTCCTCACCGAGGGAGACCTGGTGGCCGATCGGGTCACGGCAACCGGTGTTCGTAACGACACTGGCGAGTTCAATGCCTCGGTTGAGAACCATATCTACAAGGTTATCGATGTCGGATCACTGAACTATGCCCCGGATCCAATTAGGAGGATGGGATGCCCATCTACCAAACCGCTCACTATCAGGTCAACGCGGCGGCGGTGGAGAAGGTCCGCCACGAGATTGAGCAGTTTGTCGCCTACGTCACGGACAATGAGCCGGGTACGCGGCTTTACTCCGCTTGGCAGCAGGTTGACGACCCTACAAAGTTCGTCCATCTATTCACGTTCGAAGACGAGGTCGCGCACGAGGTTCACGGAGGCTCGGACGCCGTGCGACAATTCGAGGCGGTCTACGGGCCCGAACTCGTGGCGGGTCCGGTCGTCTTCACCGACTACCAACTCTTAGCAGATAACCAGCGTCCACACCGGACCTGACTCGGTACGTCGTCGGTGGGTTGACCATCCACATTGGATGACTGTTTGGGCCGCGATTTCCGATGCCGTGTGCGGTCGCGACCGGATCCCGATGGGATCCTAAGTGGACTGACGTCGGACCGGCACGGCCGCCGCTGGTGATCGTCGTGCGAGCTCGTATTCTCGTCAGGCCCGCCTACGGCGAGTCCGGAGTGAAGCCTCGACGCCGTTCGAGGACGAGGTCCAGCCCAGCGCGAAACGATCGTCCACGGATACCTCGACCAACGGGAGATCGCTCGCCATCCACCGGGTTGTACTGGGGCAACTCCGGCGTACCGCCGGGCGACCCGCCCCGCCTCCTAAAGCACGAGCCCGAGCGTGAACGCGACCAAGGCGAGATGCGCCTGGATTCCGGCCGTCGCGCCGAACCCGCTGCTCTCAAGGAGCGACATCGACCGCTCCACGAGGCGAAACTGCGGAAGCGACCGGGCGGCCCACTCGGTCACGAGCGCAACGGCCTCGGGATGAGCAAGCAGGGTGGCACGGTGAATCGTGTGCGTGTTCGGGGGATTTCCCGCGCCGTAGGTCGATCGATTCGGGTTCGAACAGCAGCTACTGTCTTGGAGTGTTTGACGAGATCGCATCGGGCAGCCAGGGGCCGGCCAATAACAAGCGGATGCGGCTCCGCTATGCGGGGACGTGCCGTCTGTGCGGCGTCGACCTGCCTGCGCATACCGAGGCGCTGTACGAACGCGAAACCAGGACCGTCCGTTGCCTTGCCTGCACCGCGACCGGCGTCGCCCTGATCGACGTGGCGTCGCGACCCATGACTGCCGACCCCCAGCAGACAGAACGTGCCGCCCCAGGCGTAGCCGGGTCTTCCGCCCGGCGTGAGTACGAGCGACGCAAGGCCAGGGACGAAGCGCGAATCCGGGCGAGGTGGGGCCGGCTGGGCGGCCTCGCTGTAGTGCTCTCCGGTGAGCGCCAGAGCACCAAGGCGTGGGCGCGGGGTGCCGTCGGTGAGGAGCGCCTGGGCGCCCAACTTGACGCGTTGGCGTCGGACGACATCGCGGTACTGCACGACCGACGAATCGCGGGAACACGGGCGAACATCGACCACCTGGTTGTCGCCCGGGTCGGAATCTGGGTCATCGACGCCAAGCGCTACAAGGGTCGTCCGACGTTGAACGTCGGTGGCGGGATTCTTAGGCCTCGAAGCGAGAAGGTGATGGTTGGTCGACGGGACTGCACCGAGCTTGTTGATGGCGTGCTCGGGCAAGTGGATCTGGTTCGAGCCGTCGCGGGCGACGTCCCGGTCACCGGTGTGTTGTGTTTCGTCGAGGCCGGCTGGCCGCCGCTGGGCGGAGCCTTCACATCGCGCGGCATCCATCTGCTCTGGCCGAAGCGCTTGGCTAGGATGCTCACCGAGAATCACACCGGGACGGTCGACGTCCGCGCGATCCGCGAGTCACTGGCTTCACGCTTCGAACCCGCCTCGCCACGCTAGCTCGGTCTCACTCTTGACGGCCAGAAACAACTGGAGTTGCGGCACAGCCTCGTATCTTTGCGTTGAGGAGCTGCATCACCGCAAAGAGCCGCCATCACCGTGGGCGAACGACTTTCCAATTCTGCCGCCAGAACCCGCGAGGTTAGCCGGGAGCCAGTGCAAAGGCGCGGTGCGGGGACGGTGGCGACGACCAGAAAGGCAGTGTCATGTCCAGCGGGCAGTTGTACGACACCATCGGAGCCACGTACACCGTGACCCGGCGCACTGAACCGCGCATCGCTGCGAAGGTCTGGGCTGCGCTCGGCGATGCCCGGACCGTGCTGAACGTCGGCGCGGGTCCTGGGTCATACGAGCCCTCCGACCGCTACGTCCTCGCGGTGGAACCGTCGGCGCTCATGCGTTCGCAGCGTCCTGCGGGCGCAGCCCCGTGCGTGGCCGCCTACGCGCAGAGCCTCCCGTTCGGGGACCAGTCCTTCGACGCCGCGATGGCTTTTGCCACCGTCCATCACTGGCAGGACCCGATCGCGGGCCTGCGCGAGATGCGGCGCGTTGCACGCCGCGTGGTGGTATTCACGCACGACACCACTAACGCCGGATGGCTTCACCGGTTCTGGCTAACTCGTGACTACCTGCCTGAGGTCGCGGACCTCATTGTCGGCCGTCCTTCGCTGGCCGAGCTGGCCTCCGCGATCGGAGCCCGGATAAGGCCGGTGCCTATTCCGTGGGACTGCGCGGACGGCTTCTTCGAGGCCTACTGGCGCCGCCCCGAGGCGTATCTGGACGAGAATGTCCGTCGCGGAGTATCGGTGTGGGCAAAAGTCGGGCGGGACGCCGAGCGGAGGGCAGTACGCAGCCTCCGTGATGACCTCGCCTCTGGCCTGTGGGGCGAACGCAACCGCGAACTCGTCGATCTCGACACAGCAGAGCTTGGCCTTCGCCTGCTGATCGCCTGAACCGCGATACCTGGGTACGACTCTTCGCTGGCCGACGCCACGGGCGTTCCATGCCCCGGCTCGCATCGGGCAACGGTCAACCCTCGAACCATCAAATCCAATGATCAAGGTGGCGGATGCCACGGCCAAACTCAGAGTCAGATGAAGGCCATGTCCATCGATGGACACGGCCGCTGTTCTGGTGGACGATACTGGGTTTGAACCAGTGACCTCTTCCGTGTCAAGGTTCTTTGTCGGTGCCCCGAACTGGTTCGGCTAGTTGCGGCACAACGGTTCGGGGTGCCGCCGGATACCGACGAACGTCCCTGCGAACGCCGGCGTTGTCATTCATTCAGTCACGCATTCGCCGACGGGAGCCTGAGCCACGGGTCGGAGTCGGGGCCATCGGTGTAGGGGCAATGCCGACACCCTTGGCCGCAGCAGTGGCCTCGATCGGTGAGGTAACGCGCCGTTAGCACGAACAACCCCGTAGCCGGGTCGGAATAGCCCGCCTGCTCGGCGGCCAGTGCCGCCGAGTGGGCAGCCAGGATCGCTTCTCGATCGGGTTTGTCGAGGGGCAGCCGGGTGACGTGGGGCTCGGTTAGCGGGCGTGCGGCCAGAGGGCGGATCCACGCTCGTCCGCGCTTCGGGCCATCTTCCATGACCTACGAGGTTACCGGCTGGCGGATCGGTGACGAACATCGTCGTCGCGGCCGACCTCTTCTCCCGAAGCCAGGTTTCATGACGAGCTGGGGCCGAATCGTACGGAGCTGGTGCGGCGAGTTCGCGCGAGGCCCGCTTCGACCGAGCACGTCCACGGTCGTGGTCAGGCAGTTAGTCACGCACCGGCCCCCCTTGAACAGTGTCGCAACGGGTGACGTGCGCGCATCAGATCCTTGCCACGGTGGGCAGTGTGAACCGTCGGGGCCGATGAGCTCGTACTTGGGCGATTCATTGATTTACGTTCGTGGATAGCCGGGAGGCGAACCCGGCTCCGGCTGATGCTTGGCGTCGTGGCCTCGGCTGATGCTTAACATGATCGGAACGACCGCGCGACTCGCGGCATGAACGGGCGGGGTACGCTGTGTTACCGGGCGAACGCCGGCAGCCGGCGGCCGTAGACCAGGACGCCCAGGCTGACCGCGACGACCACCGTGACGGTGACGAAGTATGCGCCGGTCGAGTACCGGACCCCGGTTGAAGTCGTGGAGGTGGAATGGGGCGGCGACTCCGAGGACGGCGAACCACACCGCCACCGAGGGCAGGAACGCGCGCACGGCTTGGAAACGCCGCTCGACAATGAACATCGCTGCGCCGGCACCGAAAAACATCAACCGCCCGCGACAACCTGCGCCATCAACGGAGTCAGCGACCAAGGCCACAACCGGCCAACCGTGCCGGGAACCGCGAACGGCGCGAGTGCAAACGCGCCGATCACGATGCCGACCACGCCAAAGCTGCGGCCCAGCCAACGCGGTAGTAACTGTTCACCCGGTTCGACTCCCGGGTCGGCGTCGCGGTTGCGTACCCAGATGACCGGCAAGCCGATCGGCAGGATGGCGTAAATGACCAGCCAGACCCACCGCGGTGACCGGTACCAGGGGAAGAAATACCCACCTCGCCAGCGGAGAGAGGCGATCATCGCCGACCATGGTCGCATTCTGCCGGCCGAGCTCGCACCGGCCCATACACCGTTCAGGCGGCCGAGGATGTCTGTGAGGCCTTCTTTGGATGATCTGATCGTGCCAGAAGATTGGGCGCGCATTTGACGCCCGAGCGGCTGGTGAAACAGGCACGGGCCGGCCCTCGGTTCAGAGCACGTCCTCGCGGCGCGGTGGTGATGCCGATGGCCGTCCCGATCCATTCCCCGGTCTGTTCATGCTCGTCAAACATGGGCACCGCACGGGACATAGTCCAGCCTCAACGTCTCGTTCCGCTGGCGAACACACTGACATCGACATGAGCGGATGCGTCCTTCGCGGTCAATGATCGCGCGGGCCGGACTCACCGTGATCATGTTAAGCATCAGCCGAGGCCGTTTCGTCAAGCATCATGTGAGACCATGCACCACATTGGACACATTGGATGCAGCGGCAATGCGCTCATGTTGCAGACAGGCACCAACGTGGACCCTGGTATCGAACTCCGCTTGATGCGTCACACCTTTGGCCGAATCTTGAGCGCGACTCTCCGCGAAGTGCTGGTGGATTTCAGCGTGACGTAGGAGCGTTCCCGTGCCATTGTGCAGCCTGGCGTGCCGGTACGAAGGCCACTATCCGCTTGGGTTTCGCGAGAGGCGGGGCAACCCTGGGCAACCCAGTCGGCCGGTTCTCAGTCGGCCAAGTTGACGCACCGTCACAAGACGTTGAACCGTCATAGTACCGCAGAGATTGTGGCGGCATTGCCATGGGTTCTGGGCACCGGGGTACGGCTGCAGCGGCTCGTAATTCGCCGCTCGCAACTCAGCGACGGCCTGATCGTCCGGCACTCTGCAAACTCGCTGCGGCCTGGAGTCCGAAGCAGCCTGCGATCACCTCTCGATCGCACCGGGAAGCTCAGCCATCACCCGACGCGACGCGCCAATACGAAGGTAACTTCAGGGATCACGCCGAGCACCGGTAGTTCCTCGACCTGATCGGTGCGCAACCCAGCGCGCATCAGCGCCAAAGCCAATGGCGCCGGGAGACGAGCCTGTCCGCGTCTGCGCGGCCACGCGCGACGTGAGCCGTGTGGCGGGAGTATGGCGGCGAGACCAAATACGCCGCCTGGAGCAAGGACCCGACCAATCTCGACGATTCCGGTGGACTGGTCAGTCCAGTGCCGGTAAGTCAACGTGGCAGTCACGACGTCGAACTCCAAGTTGGCGAACGGTAGGTGTTCGACGGCGCCACGCACCAATAGCGGCCCGCACGCGCAGTCACTGCGGCGGCGGCCGCGATGCACAGCATCCCCGCCGACGCGTCGAGGCCGAACAGCCTGGCCCCCGGGAAATGGAATACTGCCGAGCGCAGGAGCAGGCCGGTGCCGCAGCCGACGTCCAACAACCGCCGGGGTGACTTCTTAGCCTGAGCGCACTAGTCAAGGACCCGCCGATGAACAGCCTGGTACAGCAGGGGTTGTAGCGCGCTGTTCTCGTACCAAGGTGCCCACTGGTCGAACTTCGCCACCTTGGCTCCACCGTTCACAGGTACGTTCTACCTCAGGCTGTCGCCGCGCACCCGACGAAGCGCCAATGATTCATAGGTCACCTACGCTTAGTCCGTGCCGGCCGTGCAAGCAGGACGTGGCCGTACGGAGCTCGATCGTCCAACATGGACGGGATCGCGATGCTGATGCCGAGTTCGTCGGGTGCGGTCGGGGCGATGTCTCGAATCGCGCGCAGCGCGGTCTTCGACCAACCATGCGTCGCCGCTGGCCCGGTGGGGTGTGCACGCCGCCGCACGCGGTCTGACTCAAGTCGATCTCATCGTTTAGCAGCGCAGGATTGCAGCTGAGGCCCCGAGCCAACGGACGGCCGCGATCAATGGTCCGATCCCTGGACGTGGCCGGGAATGAACGGGTAGGTGAACCCGCCGATCGCGACTGCGAAGCTTTCATCGACCCATTCAGCGAGCCTCCGGAGCCACCGTACCCCGTACACCGATGGATCCCCACCATCTCGACGTCATGGCGACCGGTGTCAGCTTCAACACGTACCTCAACTATTAGGTGTTGGTCGACACGACGGCGAGACACACCAGTGGCCCGGACGGTTGGCGAGTCCTGTTCGCCCGTCCAACGATCTTCTTCACTGGCAGCCGCGCCCGCTGCTCGTCGAGGCCGCGCTGCCCTGGACCTACCAGCCGGGCGGCCCCGACGTGTCCCTCTATCCGTCCCTATTGGACCCGGCGAGCCCCGAACGGAGCTTCCGCAGCACGGGCCAGACAGCCTTTCCCCACTTGACCCGGTTCAACATCGCGAGGCTAGGAATACGCTCGGAACGATGAGACGTGACCTGGTCAGGATCCCGGCGGGCTACTGCTCCGCCGGTCGCACTGATGGGCTCAGGGCGGCGCCGACCTTCCGTGCGAGCATCGCGGTCTCGAATCCGATCTGCCCGAGGTCGGCGCCAGGTCGGATGAGAACGACCAAATGGGCGTTGTCGTCGATTGCCATTACCAGGAGTGCGCCGCCGCGCATCTCGACGACCGTGTGCGAGACGGGTGCCGAACCCAGGCATCGGGCGGCGCCGTCGGTCAGACTGGCGAGACCACAGGTCATGGCGGCGAGTTGGTCTACGCGCTCTGTCGAAAGGTCCTCAGAGGAGGCCAGCGCCAGGCCGTCCGCTGAGACCGCCACCACGTGCGCGACCGTCGGTAGATCACGTGCGAAGGCCGTCAGCAGCCAACCGAGTCCGCTGTCGGGCGTCCTGGTTGCCACAGTGTGCGGGTAGTCGGCGTTAGCCATGAGTGCCATCCATCATCGCGGTTGCGGAGGGGTTGGGGTGCGTGCGGCCGCAGCCAAGCCACGGCTGAGGCCGGTCAACTGCGACTGAACTCGGTCGGGATCTATGGTTTCTCCTCGTCGATGCGACGCTTGATCGGGGACCTGGCCCGGCATCAGGTTAGCCCCAGGTGGGCGACGGGGAAGCGCCGCACCGTCCACATGCGAGCGTTGCGCCGCCGCGAGCCGCTCGACCACAGCACGCTCCCGATCCCCGGGAGCAACGAACCCGTCGGCGGGAGAAGCGTGGCCGCCGCCACGCCCACCGCGAGTGACGAACCAGGCTGACAGCATCTGCTCGTAGATGACCGGTGCTGAATCTACCATGGTCAATGCTCTTCGAGCCGCCTCAGAGATGTCGCCGCGTGAAGGCCCAAACGACGTCCCGACTCCGCCTCGATCACTGCGCTGCCGGGCGGCCTCAGCCGGCGCGCGAACTGTGTCTACCGGTTCGGCCAGGACTTGGTTCGGAATTCCGACCAGCGCGGCGGTGCCGCGGCCGTCATGACTTCGGAGCTCGACGACGACATCGTGGCGGGTGGCCAGCCGGGCAACGACCGGCAGCCCGAGTGCGCCGGCGAGCGCGCTGGTCAATATCGTTGGTTGGCGCAAACGCTCGTTGGCAGCGGCGAGTGCGTGCGGCGGCATACCGATCCCGCAGTCGTACACCGAGACGACGACCCCAGCTACGGTGCGACGACCCGTGACCGTCACCCGAGTCTGCGGGGGTGAGTAGGACGCGGCGTTCTCCAGAAGCTCAGCCAGCAGATGCGCAAGGTCGCCGACGGAGCGACCTGCCACGTACACATTCGGCAGTGATTCGATGTCGATGCGCCTGTAGTCCGCGATTTCGGCGGCAGCCGCCCGTACGACGTCCAGGAGAGGGAAGGCACCACTGAAGCGACGACCCGGCTCGGCTCCGGTGAGCACCAAGAGGTTCTCGGCGTTCCGACGCATCCTCGCAGCCAGATGATCGATGACGTAGTACGTGGCAAGAGTGTCCGGGTCAGTCTCCGAGCGCTCGAGATCGTCAATGGCCCCAAGCTGTCGCTGGATAAGCTTCTGGCTCCGCCTGGCCAACGCGGTAACCAGCGCTTCTGTGTCGAGCCGCATTAGTGCCTGGTCTGCGGCCAGCCGCAAAGCGGTGGCGTGCACCGTGGAAAAGGCCGATGCGACCTGGCCGATTTCGTCGCGGGATCTCCGCGAGAGCGTCTGGGCGTCCGGGCCGTTGGCCGAACTGAGCTGGGTGTCGTGAGCCAGCATCGGGTCCGCGGCCCGCGTGATCTCACCCACGACGACCGGAAGCCGGGTCGCCGAGGTCAGGGCAGTTCGCCGCAGTCGGCTGAGGCGCCGGCTTGTGCTCGTGGCCACGACGATCGCGATGACGACCGATGTGATCGCCAGGCTTACTGCGCCGACTATCGTGATCGATGCGTCGCGGAGAGCGGCGTTTCGTGACTGCACTGCGATGATGGAGAGTTCACCGGCCAGCCCTAGCTCGACTTGATGGAGTAGGCGGATCGTGTGGGAGGCGGCAACGTACCACGCGTCGGAGTCGACTGCTAGAGCGTTCGTCGCACCCGAGAGCGCAGCATCGCGCAGCGCGGTGGCGGCCTGGACATCCGGACCGGTGAATAGCAGTTGGAAACGCGCGCGTGCGCCGGGGCCGGCCACGCGATCGAAGGTCTCCAAGCCCTCCCTCTCGATGGTCGCGAACGTGACCAGACGGGCGAAGTCGCCTTGGACGTACGAGTGCCGGCGGAACACCGTGCTGAGCACATCTCGCTCGATCGCCAAGGCGTGCTTGGCCGTGGCCAGCGCCGCGATTGCCCGGGTCCGGTTCGCCAGCTCCCGGTCGACCAACTGCGCAGGTACAGCGTCGGCGACTGCGAGCAGGGCCTCGGTGACCGGCGCGTAGAGGCCTTGGACATCAACCGCCGCGCTCGGCGGTGGTGTAGACACCGCGTCCAGTCCGGGCGATGCCAGGTTTCTCAGCAGCGTCAGCTGCTCCAGTTGCCCCGTAGCCGCATCCAATGTGGGTCGAAGGCCCGGCGCTACGGCAACCGCCGCCGCGCTGGTGTGCCAGAAGGCCGCGAGCGCATCGTCGGTACGCGCGCGTTGAGCCGTAACGAGGAATTGGCCCGCGACGCCGCCGCGATCCCGAAGCGAGACCGCCTCCGCCTGCTCGCTTCCAAGTTGGTGGAGAAGTTCCATTGTGGACGTTGAGGCGTCGGCAAGGGCATGGGCTCGGCCGGCGTCGGCCACGACACTCCAGCTCGATCGGGCCTGCATTCCGGTCAGAATGGCCAACCCTGCCATGGGCACCAGGGTAATGAGCACCAGCCTGGTGCGCACAGACGCGAACCACGGCACCCGCGTCCGGGCGCTCGGGTCGCCGAGGGCACGGGCTTCGGCGGCTGGTGCGTTCATTGCCGACCCCCCCCAGCTCGCATGGGTTGGCGCCGCCGCGCGTCGACTAAGGGTTTCGCCGCGCGACGGGCCGTACGCAGGGAAGGTACGGTATTCGCGATATCGGCACAGTGATCCGCTCAGGAACTTGAGGTACATCTGATGTTGATATCCATTGATAGCTCAAGTTGGCATCAAGGATTGCCAGGACGCCTTTACGACCGTCGTGCCCGGGCCTAGCTTGCCCGTGTGAAACTCGGGACCACGTCCGCAACCGTCGGCCAACCCTGCGCACCTGTCCGGGCGTCGCGCGTTGGTTACGTGCCGAGCCGGCGACACAAGAAAAGTTCGCGGACGAAGGGGATGCTTGCCCTCGTCATGGCCGTCGCGGTCGCGCTGACCGGTGCCTGTGGCGACGATGAACGACCGGCGCCAGATGAAGGCGGCCAGCTCTACATCGCGACCGGCAATACCACGGGCGTCTACTACCAGTTGGGCGGCGGCTACGCGGATCTGATCAACAAGCACCTACCGGGCTGGCAGGCCACGGCCGAGCCGACGGGCGCCTCGGTGGAGAACATCCAGCGGTTGGTGCGCGGTGACACCGACATCGCATTCGCTCTTGCCGATGCGGCCGGGGACGCCGCGATTGGCCGGGGCGCGTTCAGTTCCCCACAGCCCATACGAGCCCTGGCCCGCATATACACCAACTACACGCACGTCATCGCGCGTGCGGGCATTGGCATCTCGAGCGTGGCCGACCTGAAGGGCAGAAGGGTCTCGACCGGCAGCCCGAACTCTGGCACCGAGAACATCGCCCTGCGTCTGCTGCGGGCGGCCGGATTGGACCCGACCAGGGACATGACCAAGTTGTCCTTATCCCTTCCCGAAACGGTGCAGGCCATGAAGGACGCGACCATCGACGCCCTGTTCTGGTCGGGCGGCCTGCCAACCGCCGGCATCACCGACCTCGTCGCCGCCCTCAAGGCGAAGCTTGTCTTCGTGCCGGTCGACGGCCTACTGCCGGCGCTGCAAGCGGACTTCGGCTTGGTGTATCAGCTCGCGACGTTGCCCCGGGACACGTACAACACGGGAACAGATGTACCCACCGTCGCCGTACCCAATGTGCTCGTCGTACGGGCCACGATGCCGGACCAGCTCGCCCATGATCTGACGGCGGTACTATTCGACCACCTCTCCGACCTCAGCAGAGTGCACCCAGAGGCCAAGAACATCGTATTAGAGAATGGTCCAAAGACCGACCCGGTGGTGGTGCATCCTGGCGCCGCTGCCTACTACCGGGGCGAATAGGACCAGGCGCAGACATGTCCATGCGGCGGATCGCGCCGCCCGTCCTGGTGTCTAGGGTGCGGCTATGCGGGTCTTGTTGGTAGAAGATGACGGTCGGGTGGCCAGCGTACTCGAGAAGGCGCTTGTCCGCCGCGGCTACGAAACGATTCGCGCGGCAACCGCGGCAGAGGCGCTGGCGGCCCCACCCGTGGATCTTGTGTTACTCGACCTCGGCCTACCTGATCGCGACGGGATCCAGGTGTGTAGAGAGCTGCGCCGCCGTGGCGGCGTCGCTATCATCGCAGTGACCGCCCGCACCGAGGAGCGCGATCGGGTTATCGGGTTACGCGCCGGAGCCGATGATTACATCGTCAAACCGTTCGGGCTCGCAGAGCTGCAGGCTCGCATCGACGCGGTCATGCGTCGAGCGGGCCAGTTCGAGACCACTCACGAGCCAATCACAATGGGGCCACTCGTCCTTGACTTGGATGCCCGCCGGGTCACGGTTGACGGCGCCGAGATCTCGCTGACCTTCAAGGAGTTCGAACTGCTCGTCGCACTCGTGAAGCGGTCAGGAACGGTGGTCACCAGGGACCAGCTGCTTGCCGAGGTCTGGCAGTCGACGTGGACCGGAAACCTGCACACCGTCGAGGTACACCTGGCTTCGCTGCGGTCGAAGCTGGGCGATCCGGGTCTGATTCAGACGGTGCGCGGGGTGGGATACCGGATGCGTGCGGCCGCGGCTAGAGATGGCGTATAGCAGCGATGCGCAACCGGCTCGTTGGTATCTTCCTCGTATTCATCGCCTTGGTCCTGTTGGGCTTGGCCGTGCCATTCGCGGTCGCATTGGCGTCGGCACGAAGCGAAGCGATGGTGCGGGATCGGTTCGTCGACGCAGCCTCCTTCGCATCGCTCGCCGATCCTGCCCTCCGCACCGGCCACACGGTCTCACTCGACGACGACCTACATCGATATTATGATCTCTACGGCGTCATGGCGGCGGTAGCCGATCGCGACGGTTCGGTGGTTGCGCGCGCCGGGGACGCAGGGGCATTCGACGATCCTTCCGTGAGAGCGAAGTTGCAGCAGGCCCTTGCCGGCGTCGCCGTCGGAGGCGACGCGACCATCTGGCCATGGCGGACGTCGCCACTGACGTTGGCGGTGCCCGTGCGAAGCTCGGGCGAGACCATCGGAGCCGTGGTCACGATCTCGCCGACATCGGCCGTGCGCAAGGACATCCTGGTTTCGTGGGCCGCTCTGGGGGGAGGCGTGTTGGCCGCGGGTGCCGCATTCATCGTGGTCGCGCTCACCCTGATCCGTTGGATCCTGCGTCCGATCGCGGAGCTGGACGACGCCGCCCACGCGGTTGGCGTCGGCGAGGCGTTGCCCAACGCGGTATCGGCGGCGATCGGCCCACCCGAGCTGCGTCGGCTGACCCGATCCTTCAATGACATGGCGAAGAGGGTGACCGATTCGCTGCGGCGGCAACGTGACTTTGTCGCGCAGGCAAGTCATCAGATGCGCAACCCGCTGACGACCTTGATGCTCCGGGTCGAGGAGCTCGGCGAGTTCATCGAGGAACCCGCGGGGCGGGCAGATCACCGTCTTGCCATGGACGAGACCCTCCGTCTGGGTCGGATTCTCGACGGGCTGCTCGCGTTGGCCAAGGCGGAGGGTGGACAGCCGACTCTCGAGGTGACCGATGCCGCAGAAACGGCCGAGGAACGAGTCGCGGCCTGGCTACCGCTGGCGTTGCGTCGTGGCATCACGTTGACCTGCAAACGGCCAGAGCATGCGCCCGTCACGGCGGTCTCGACGGCGGTAGGTCAGTCGCTCGATGCGCTGATCGACAACGCATTGAAATTTACGGGTGTCGGCTCTTTGGTCCGCGTAGAGGTCCGCGTCGGCGACGGCACCGTGGACATTCACGTCATCGACGACGGGCCTGGACTAAGTGAAGAGAGCCGCAAGCTGGCGAATGAACGGTTCTGGCGCGCGCACGACGTCCAGAACATCGACGGCGCAGGACTCGGATTGCCTATCGCCACGGTATTGATGGAGTCCTCTGGAGGATGCCTTGACCTGCTGCCCGCCGCTCCCGGTGGGCTGGACGCGCGCTTGCGGTTCCGGGCCGTAGTAGACGGTTTGAAGTGATCAGCCCTTGGTTTCGCGGTAATACCGTTGCGCACCCCGATGCAGTGGCAGAGGCGATGTGTTGATGGCGGTGACACGATCCAGCCGCCGACCCTCGGGATGCGCCGTCGCGAGCACGTCCCGGTCGGCGAAGAGAACTCGGATCAGGTCGTAGGCCATGGGCTCAGCCATGGCTTCGGCGACGACGAGATAGTTCGCCAGGCCGATCGTGGTTACCGGTCGGTTCAGCCAGTAGGCCGAGGCCGGGATCGTGCGTTCCGTGTACACCTCGCCATAGCGGTCCCGCATGGCCGGCACGAGCGCGCCCAAGTCGAGCAGGCGGATCGGCATAGACCGGGCGAGGGCCTGGATCGCTCCAGTCGGGATCCCGCCGGAGAAGAAGAACGCATCCAATTGCCCCTTGGTGAGGGCGGCGGCGGAATCGTCGAGGCTCAATCGGCTCGCCCGAAGATCGATGTCGATGTCCAGCCCGGCTACGCCCAGCAGTCGCGCCGCTATTAGCTCGGTCCCCGATCCTATGGCGCCCATCGACACACTTCGGTCGACTAGGTCGTGGATACCGGCCACACCAGACTCCGGGCGGACCACGAGATGGAGGTAGTTGTCGTACAAACGAGCCAACGCCGACACCGGTAGGGCCGTTCGGAAGGGCTCGCTGCCCAGGAAGGCAAGCGCGGCCGAGTCCGCGAGCGAGAATGCGATTTCCGCGGCGGATTGAGCCAGCAGCCGCAGGTTCTCAATGCTCGCCGCCGTTTCCAGCACTTCCGGCTCCAACCCGGGCAACTCACGTCGCACGATGGCTTCGATCCCGCCGCCGTAGGCGAAATACACTCCGCCCCGAGCGCCGGCCGCGATCCGAAGCCGACCTGGCGCGTACGCGGGTTCACGATCGCAGCCAGCGACGGCCAATATCGACGCCGCGCAGAAGGCGCGCAGTAATGCCCGTCGATCCACGACCGGACCGGGTCCCTGCGGCGAACGCATGAGGCAGGTTACAACGTCAAGGCGTCCCTGTTAGCTCGGAGTTTCGGCCAGATCTCGGCTTGCGGGCGCTCGGGAACTCAAGTGTTTCTCAAGTTACGGCCACAGCGCTGGGCTGGTAGGGCCCGCCGACCCTACGGTCCTCCATACGCCATCAGCGATGGCGGATTCGTCTGATTGTGAGGAAGGGCTGAGCCCATGAAGAACCGAGTACTCGCCGCAACAGCGACGGCGATTGTGCTGCTCGTGGCTGGCGCCTGCGGTTCGAAGAAGGCGCCAGAGCCCACGCTGGCCGATGGCGGCGTGTTGAAGCTGGGAGCGTCGCTCGCGCTGACTGGTGCCACCGCGAAAGAAGGCCTCTACACCAAGGAGGGGTACGAGGTCTGCCAGAAGGTTGTGAACGCCAAAGGTGGCGTGGTGGCGGGCGGAAAGAAGTACACATTGGACATTCAGTACCAGGACGACACGTCCAAGGCGGACGTCTCGGCCCAGCTCGTGGACCAGTACAACGACAAGGGCGTGAAGCTCATTCTCGGTCCGTATGGCTCAGGGCCGACCGAGGCCGTGGCGGCCGTGATCGAGCGCAACGGTCAAGTCATGGCGGTCAGCGCCGGTGCCGACAACAAGATTTTCGCTAAGGGCTATGAGCGGTCGTTCGCCGTGCTGTCGCCCGCAACATCCTATGTGTCCAGCATGGTGCAGGCGATCTACGACCTCGCGAAACCACGGCCCAAGACCGTTGCCTTCATCTCGGCCGACGACGGCTTCTCCAAGACCGCCACCAAGGGCGGTGTAGACAAGGCGAAAGAGATGGGATTCGAGATCGTCGCCGAGGAGTACGTGCCCAACCAGACCACGGACGTCTCGTCAGCGCTGACGAAGATCAAGCCCAAGAACCCCGACGTGATCTTCGGTTCGGTCCACCTGTCGGAGGGGATCGCGATCGTCAAGCAGGCCAAGGAGCTCGGCGTGGCTCCTCAGGTCTTCGCCGAGACCGTGGCGCCCCCGACCCCCGACTTCGCCAAGACCCTTGGTGCTTCGGCCAACGGGGTGCTTGGTTCGACACAGTGGACACCGAAGACGGCTGGTTCCGAGACGTTCTTCGGCACGGCGTCCGACTACGCCACGACATTCAAGGAGCAGTACGGCGGCCGGGCGCCAACCTACCACAACGCCGAGGCGACGGCGGCGTGCCTGGCGCTGGTGCTGGCGGTCCAGAAGGCCGGGACGACAGAGCCGGACAAGGTCCGCGACGCGCTGGCCGCACTGGACACCCCATCGTTCTTCGGCCCGATCAAATTCAACGCGCAGGGCATGAACGTCACGAAAGCGATGGGCGTCATCCAGATCCAGAACGGCAACGCTGTGCCGGTGTGGCCAGCCGACTCGGCCGAGGCGCCGCTGGTCTGGCCGGCCGGGGTCTAGACCTAACCGATCGGCGAGGGACAAGGAGACCACGTTCATGACCCAGTTTCTGCAAGCGACGCTGTACGGCCTGCTCCAGGGAGGACTGCTCGCTCTCGTAGCGGTGGGATTCTCCCTAGTGTGGGGGGTGATGAACGTGGTCAACCTGTCGCACGGAGCGTTGGTCCTGATGGGGGCGTACATCGCGCTACAACTACACGACGCCTTCGGACTGGATCCCTTCCTCTCCATGGTGCCGGCCGCTGCCGTGCTCTTCGGAGTCGGCTACGTGATTCAGCGGTACCTCGTCAATCTCATCATCAATGGGCCGCTATTCATCACCCTTTTGCTGACGTTCGGACTTGAGCTGATATTGGTGAATCTGATTCTCGTCACGTTCACCGCGGATCATCAATCCATCCCCACCGGGTATGCCGAGAAAGCGCTCATCCTTCCCGGCGACATCCACCTCCCCTACGGTCGGCTGATCGCCGCCCTATTGGCGCTCGGCTTCACCGTGGCGTTGGTGTACGTCATGCGACGGACCAGGACGGGCCTGTCCATCCTCGCGACGGGCATGGATCGCGGCGCCGCGCGGCTCATGGGCATCAAGGCGCGCCACGTCTACGCGTTGACGTTCGGCATCGCCGCCGCGTTCGCCGGTGCCGCCGGCGCGGCGCTCGGCGCCGTCAGCACCTTCTCGCCGGCGGACGCCGGCCGCCTCACCCTGTTCAGCTTCGTCGCCGCGGTGCTCGGCGGCTTGGGCAACATGTGGGGCGCGCTGTACGGGGGGCTCGTCCTCGGCGTGGTCCAGAGTGTCGGCGGACAACTCCTGCCCGGCACGCTCGTCAACGCGGTGGCCTTCGGCGTGTTGGTGTTGGTACTCGCCTTACGACCTGAGGGAATCGCTGGTCGCGCGTTCTACGCCAGTAAGTTGGAGGCATGACTCTATGTCCACAGTAGAATCTCTTTCGGCGGTGGACCGATCAGCGACCCCGACATCGGCCACCGCCACGGTCCCACGATTGCGTCGAGCCATGCCTTGGGCACTGCTCGTCGGCGGCCTGCTCGTGGGGGTAGCGCTGCAGACTCAGCTGTACCCGGCCCAAGTGCGGCTTGTGAGCACGGTCTTCATGTTCATCTCGTTGGCGTCCGCGTGGAACCTCATCGGTGGCTTCACCGGTTACGCCTGCTTCGGCCAGGTGGGCTTCTTCGGGCTCGGGGGGTACCTGACCGCCATCTTCATGTACCACCTGCACTGGTCGTTCTGGCTGGCGATGCCGCTCTCCGCGGTGATCGCGGGCCTGTTCGCGGCACTCGTGGGTGCTCCCCTGCTGCGTTTGAAGGGGCACTACTTCGCCGTGGCGACGCTCGGCGTCGCCGAGGGACTGCGTGAACTCATCATCAACGTTCCGAATCTGACTGGCGGCGGCGGCGGAATCAGCATTCCCGCCGTTGGAAGTCAGGCGCCGACGCGTTGGCTTGGCAACGACGGCTTCTACGTGCTCTTTCTGTTTATCGCCGTTGCGGTTGTCGGCGTAGCCATCTTCGTCAGCACCTCGAGAGGGGGCTACGCGCTGCGCGCGATCCACCAGGACGAGGACGCTGCCGCCGCCATGGGCATCAATACGACGGCCGCGAAGACGATCGCGTTCGCCGTGTCCGCCGCGTTGACGGGCGGCGTCGGCGCGGCCTACGCCTTCCAGCTACAGGCCATCTACCCGAACCCGCTGTTTGACGTCGGCATCACCGTGCTGATGGTCGTCATGGTTGTCATCGGTGGCTTCGGCACTGTGCTGGGCCCGGTCGTCGGCGCGATCGTCATCGCCCTGGTCTCCGAGTGGCTGCGCAACAACTACCCTGGCATCCACCCGTTCATCCTCGGTGGACTGATCATCATGGCTATCATCCTGCTTCCGCAGGGTCTGAGCACGTACCTGCGCGATGCCATCAAGACACGGCAGTTCTCCCTGCTGAACAACGTGAGGCGGTACCGGCTGTGACTGAACCTCTGTTGCGGGCCCGCGGGCTGTCCAAGCGCTTCGGAGGCCTGCTCGCGGTGAGCAATGTGGACCTCGATCTCTACCCGGGCCGGCTGCTTGGCGTAATCGGGCCAAACGGCGCCGGAAAATCTACCGCCATCAACCTCCTCACCGGGCACATCAAGCCGAGCGCGGGGCAGGTCGTGGTCGACGGCCACGATCTCACCGGCGCCAGGCCCTGGAAAGTGGCACGCGCCGGTGTGGCGCGTACGTTCCAGATCGTCAAGCCATTTCGCGGTATGACCGTGCTGGACAACGTTTCGGTGGCCGCATTGTTCAGCCCGCAGACCCATGGCCGCCAGCACACGGTCGGCGCCGCCCGCCTTGCCGCGATGGAGACGCTGGAACGCGTCGGCCTGGCCGGTAGGGCCGAGATGGCCCCAGCCGAACTCTCCGTCGCCGACGCCAGACGGTTGGAGCTGGCGAAGGCGCTCGCGCTCAAGCCACGGGTCCTACTTCTCGACGAGGTCCTCGCGGGCCTTCGGCCGGGCGAGATCGATCCGGCCCTCGAACTCATCGACTCACTGCGTCGGGACGGGCTCGCGTTGATGATGGTGGAGCACGTCATACATGCGATCTCGGCGGTCGCCGACGAGGTGCTCGTTCTTCACCACGGCGAAGTCCTCACGAAGGGTGATCCGACCGCCGTGCTCTCCGACGAACGGGTCATCGACGCCTATCTGGGTAGCCGATTCGCCCAGCGGGCCGCCGCCAGCCGGTCAATGTCCGTCTCAGAAAAGCACGTTCGTGACCAGCGGAACGGAGCATCCGATGACGTTCGTCCTTGACAGGCTCGATGCTGGTTACGGTCGCGTACAAGTCCTCTACGGCGTCTCGGTGTCCGTCGAGCCGGGCGAGATCGTGGCCCTTATCGGACCGAACGGCGCCGGCAAGTCAACCCTGCTCCGTGCGGCGACCGGCATGATCCAAGCGACCCGGGGATCGGTACGCCTTGGTGGGCGCGACCTCACTCGCGCGTCCATCGAAACGATAGCGCGCGCTGGCGTATCGCACGTTCCGGAAGGCCGCCGGCTGTTTCCCGGCCTGACGGTGCGCGACAACCTGCGGCTGGGTGCGTGGCGAACGCGCGATGACGACCTGTCCGCAGTCGTCGCCCTCTTTCCGCGCATGCGTGAGCGCCTCGACCAGGTCGCCGGTTCGATGTCGGGCGGCGAACAGCAGATGTGCGCAATCGGTCGCGCACTCATGAGCCAACCAGACGTACTCCTCGTCGACGAGTTGTCGCTCGGGCTGGCGCCGGTCATCGTCGAGGAGATCATGTCACGGCTCGCGACGGTTGCCGCCAATGGGACCGGCGTCCTGCTGGTCGAGCAGGATGCCGGTCACGCGCTGGAGATCGCTCAACGGGCATACGTCCTCGAGAACGGTCAGATCACTCTCTCCGGCAGGGCCTCCGAACTGGCGGACGACCCCCGAGTGCGGGAGGCGTACTTGGGCGTATGAACTGGCAGGAGAGGTACGAGAGCGACGACGAACATCGCGATCATGAACACGACGGTGGTTGACCACCCGCCGCGCTCATACACCAGGCCGCCCGCCCAGCCGCCGAGGCTGCCTCCGGCGTAGAAGCCGAACAGGTAAAGACCTGCGGCCTGTCCACGGGCCTGCTTCGCGAGCCGCCCCACCCAGCCGCTGGCCACGGCATGGGCACCGAAGAAACCGACGGTCACCAAGGTAAGTCCGGTCAGCACGCATGTGAGGTCGTCGAAGATTGTGGTCGCCGCGCCGGAGGTGGCCACCGCCACCGAGACGAGCAAGACCTTGCGTGGGCCGACGTGATCGGTGAACCGGCCGGCCAGCGCGGACGCGGACACGCCGGCGAGGTATGCGAGGAAAATCAGCCCGATCATGGTCGTCGAGAGAGCGAACGGAGGGCGGAGTAGACGGTACCCAAGATAGTTATACATCGAAACAAAGCCCGCCATTATCACGAAGCCAGACAGCATCAGCCTGCGTAAAGGTGGATCCGCAAGGTGCCTGCGTAACGCGCCGACGCCCACGGAACGGCCCGACGCGTTGCGCTGTGGTAGGAGGAGCACCGCGAAGGCGATGGCGCATACCGCCGAGAGCACGTCGACCGTTGCCAAGCCGGCGCGCCAGCCACCGATGTCGGTGGCGGCGCCCGAGAGCATCCGACCCACCAGACCGCCGGCGCCGTTACCGGCGACGAACGTTCCGACCGCACCGGCGACACAGGACGGATGAATTTCGTCGGCGAGGTAGGCCAGAGCGACGCCGGGCATGCCGGCCATCGCCAGACCCTGTAGAGCGCGGCCCACAAGAAGCACCGCGAACGACGGACTGAACGGGAGCACCGCTCCGAGGAGTGCCGCGAGGATTACCGAGACGACGAGCACGCGGCGCCGTCCCCACAGCTCAGACAGCGCCCCGGCAGGTACGACGCCAGCGGCCAGTGCGGCCGTCGCCAGCGACATTGCCAGGCCGGCTTCGGGTGGCGTCAGATCAAAGGCGGCAGACAGCTGAGGAAGCAGGGCCTGTGGTCCATACAGCAGCGCAAAGACTGCAGCACCAGCGCCGAACATCGCCAGACCGATCCGCCGAAAACGTGGATCGTTGCGGACTATCCGCGTGTCATCGGACACAGTGGACCGAGCTGAAGGCACCGTGGTCAGCATGCGGCCGACGGTAGACAAGCGCCTTCCATGCGTCCAATGTATGAACCATGCTGCGAATAATCGACCCAATGCATGAGGATCGTGTGACCGTTGTTGCGCCACGACTTTGCCAGTTCGTGGTCCTAGCGCGCGAGCAGAATGTGACTCGCGCCGCTGCGCAGCTCGGGCTTGCCCAGTCGACACTGAGCCGCAACATTGCCCGGATCGAGGCGGACCTCGGCGCTGCCCTGCTTCTCCGGACCGGCCGCACAGTCACTCTGACTCTGCACGGCCGGCAGCTCCTGCCCTTTGTGGAGCGCGCGCTGGCGGAGCTGTCCGGAGGGCTGGCCGAGCTGGCCCTGGACGTCCACCCGGATCGCGGCCGCGTAGCCATCGCGTTCTTGCACTCCTTGGGGCCTCACGCGGTGCCGGTGCTGCTGCGCGACTTCCGAGGCACGCACCCCGGCGTACGATTCACTCTCGTCCAGGACAGTCATCAAGCGATGCTCGACCGGTTGAAGGCCGGAAGGGTCGACTTGTGCCTGACCTCGCCGATCCCCGTCGGGCCTCGATTTCGAGCACGGAGGCTCGACGAACAGCGTCTCGCCTTGGTGGTCCCGCGCGGCCATCGCCTGGGCAGCCGCAAGCAGATTCGGCTGGCCGAGGCCGCCAACGAGGAGTACGTCGGCTTCGAACAAGGTTATGGGCTGCGAAGTATTACGGACGACTGGTGTCGGCAGGCCGGCTACATGCCGCGGATGGCCTTCGAGGGTCAGGACATCGACACACTTCTCGGGCTCGTCTCCAGCGGATTCGGGGTCGCGCTCCTCCCTGCGGGCGCTTCCGCCACCAACGAGGGGGAGCCGAAGGGGTATGACGTTACAGAGTTGCGGGTGACTGAGCCGCGCACGACTCGTCCTATAGCACTGGTCTGGTTGGCCGACCGGCAGTTCCCGCCGGCGGTCGACGCCTTCCGATTGTCGGTCCTCGGCTACCGAGGGCACCTCCTCAGCGCCCGCTGACCGCGCACGACGCCAAGCCTGGCAAGCAACCCAGACGCCCGGCACCGGCCCGGCGCAACCTTCCAACTCGCCGATCGGCCGGGCCGCCGCCGGCTACGAGCATGGCCGCCGAAGAGGGTGGAGTGGTCGGTCGCGAACTCCACTGGACACAGTGGAAGTACACGTATGTGATCTGCTCATAGACCCTTAAGACGCGCGGAGCCTGACCTCAGTACCGTTTGGGGCCGACAGAGTGAGTGTTTGCCATACGATCCGGTATCGCACCTCGCCACGAAGGGCGTTCACGAGAGCATCATGAAGGGCAACGTCGGTGCCGGCGCACGTCGGGGCGCCCGATATGGTCATGGTGATGCGATCGCCGATGATCGTCGCCTGGCCGTTGACCGGGACGCACCCTGTAGATCCGCGGAACACACCGCCGTCGAAGATGACGTACGCTTCGTGGCCAACCGACGGGCCTTGGGTTGAGCTGCTTGACACCACACTGTCAACCACCCACCGGGTGCCGGTCAACGAAACATCGGCGTCGGTCGGGTCGGCCGGCCGACCGCAAGAGGCGGTGACAACCGTAGCTGCGACGATCCCCATTGCAAAGCTCAGCACTCGCGAAATTCTCATGAGGCTCCGTTCCGGTACCCCTGAGGCACCACTGGCCCGTGTATGCGCTACACAGCTCCCGGGACGACGCACGCAGCCGGCCGAAGGACAACCGAGCCGGCCCGCATCAGCCGCGCAGCGCCCGGAGTGTTTCTCGATGACGACCATGCAGTCCGCGTATGGCGGAACCCACGCGGTGACATGACAGTGTCCTGACGTCTCCCGGAGGCTCGCCGCGTCACGTTTCCTCCTCAAGCCGCCTATGCCTGCCGGTGCCAGGACGCATTCTGGGCGTCATCGTGGAGGGTGTCGCTCGCAGCGTCGTACGTGTAGATGATGCGAAGACTCAACTGCTTGGTGGTCGGCGGGTCGCTCTGGCAATTGATGGTGGTGGCATCGGTGACCAGCGTATCGCCCACCACGGTGCCGGTGGCGTCAACTCGAGCGGGCGTCGTTGGCTTGCCGGCGGCATCCACACCACAGCTGGTCGCCCTAGTGTCTGTCAGCACCACTCGGTACTCGTCGGCGTCGCGACTGACCTGCAGGGACATCGCCGAGTCGTCGCTCGGGTCGACGGCCGACCAGGTGCCGACAAAAGGATCAGCTGCGGCAGCGGTGGGTGCGCTCGACGTTGAGGTAGCGGCAGCCCCGCCAGGACACGCGGCCTCGGCGCCGGGCGCGCACCAGGCAACCTGACCACCGATCATTGTCATGAGCACCCGGATGTCGTTGATCTGCACGGTTTGCGTCGTCAACGGACTGCCGGACAGCTCCACGAGGTCGGCGAGCTTTCCTGGGGCGATGCTCCCCTTGACCGTCTCCTCGGACGTGGCGTACGCGCTGTCGATGGTCAACGCCCGCAATGCCTGCGCGGCGGTGACGGTCTGGTCAAGCAGCCACGGATACGGCTGGCGGCCGAGGTTGCCGACGCGCGTGACCGCCTGATACATCAAATGCATCGGTGAGCCAAACGGCGCGCCGGCGGGCTCTTCCGCGAAGTAACTTGGCCACCCGGTCCCGTTGGCGACCCGGATGCCGGCCTGGGCAAGACTCCGCCAGGGCGTGTACGAGCCAGACGGCTCCTCGGCGATGAGCTGGTCCACATCAGACTCCCCGACCAGCTGACCAGGGTTGTTGAGATTGATCACTGGGACGAGGCCGAGCTCTTTGATCCGGTTGATCTGATCGGGGGTGATGAAAAGTGCATGTTCGAGCCGGTTACGGCGCCCGGCAAGATCCGGCTGAACCTGGTTGGCATACTGCTGCGCCCGAAGGATCATCTCCAGGGAGCGCGTGCTGACGGTCTTGAGCGCCACCGACCAACCCTGTTTGCCGGCCGTGACGAGAAAATCATTGAGCGAGTCCTGGGTCCACAGCAGCACCCGGGCGTTGTCATAGTCCGCAAAACCGATCAGGCCGGCCACCCGCACATGCGGGCTCAGGGTCTGGCCCTGGTGGTACGCCTGGTACCACGAACCCAGCGGCGTGCCGGCGGCGTCGTACTGCATGAAGGGTAGATATGCGTCTATCCATGGCCGCAGACTCCCCGCTCGGTCGAGCTCGATTAGCTCCGCCATCACGCCCTGATCGACGTACAGCTCATCGAGGGTCGTCCAGCCCTCGCGCACCGCCTCATCGGTGGCCGCCGCACCGTCGGGAAAACCAGCATCGGCGTGCTTCTGCACGCGGTACTGATGTGCATCGATAAACCCTGGAACGAGCGTCGTGCCGTGGAGATCGACCACGGCCGTATGAGGGCCGCGCCACAAGGCGACGTCCTCATCGCGGCCGACAGCGACGATCACTTGCCCCGCCACCGCGACGGCCTGCGCCGCCGTCACGGTGGCATCCATGGTAATCACATCGCCGTTGAGAAAGATCACGTCCGCGGGGGCGGACGGACCCTGCGGCGGCTGCGAGCTGTGGCAGCCCCCGAGCCCGACGACCAGCAGTACCACCGAAACGCGGGCTATCGATTTCACGGTCACCTCCGTAGGGCGCCGGGGATGTGCGATGGTTTGCCTCCGCAGTCTCCACCCGGCTCGCCCGCCCGCCAAGAGCGATCGGCCCCTGATACTTCGCTGTCCCCACGGTGGAGCGCGCGTTCGTGGCGTTCTTCCCGGCCCCCCGCGAGTCGGCGTCGTTCGGTACACCCGTGGCGTTGGGCCGGGATATGTGCCGCAGAGCTTGTGCCAGGCAACTCTTGCTATATAGAGTTACGGCGTGACGAGTCTCGACAGAACACCTTGTACGGACAGCGACGGTCGTGCGATGCCCGATACCGCCACGGAGTGCCAAGTGGCTCGAATGACAATGTGACGATGTGACCGCCAGATGTCGACACCACACCCGCCAATGCGGTCCGGCACAGGGAGCGGCATGCATGCCTCGGCGGCGAACGCGATGGCACCGTTATGCGCGTGGCCGGACGGCCCGTAATGCCCATTCTCTTGCTACTGGCCATTGTGCTCGGAGTCGTGTACTGGGTTCGCCGGCACAGAGCTGGGCGCAACGCGGCCGAACGCGCCGTCGAGGCAGAGGAAGTGCGCTGGCCAGATATCGCTGACGCCGTGCCTCGATCTTATCCGGAATGGCCGGCATCGGACGGGCGTATCGTAGTGTCCGCTCTGTCCAAGAAGTACAACGGCATCACCGCTGTCGACGGCCTGTCATTCGTGGTGGAACCCGGCCGCGTCACGGGTTTCTTGGGCCCCAACGGTGCCGGGAAGACGACGACGCTACGGATGCTGTTCGGGCTAGCCGAGCCGACATCGGGCGCGGCAACGATTGGGGGCGTGCGATACGTCGAGCTGGGTCAGCCCATTCGCCGCGTCGGCGGCGTGCTGGAGGCTAGCGCCGCCCACCCGGGCCGTACGGGCCGCAACCATCTGCGTGTGCTGAGCCAGTCCGCCGGCATACCCCTTGCCCGCGTCGATGAGGTCTTGGCACTAGTCGGAATGACCGCAGCGGGGCGTCGCAAGTTCAAGGAGTATTCCCTGGGTATGCGCCAGCGGTTGGCCATCGCGGCGGCCCTCATCGGAGATCCGCAGGTGCTGATCCTCGACGAACCCACCAATGGTCTGGATCCCAAGGGCATCCGCTGGATGCGTGACCTGCTCAAGACCCTTGCCGCACATGGCCGCACGGTTCTGGTATCGAGCCATGTGCTCTCGGAGATGCAGCAGCTCGCCGATGACCTGGTCATTATCGCCGCAGGTCACTTGGTAGCCCACGGAAGCGTCGATTCTGTGTTGCGCTCCCTGCCACATACACCCCGGACACTCGTTCGCGCCGACGACGTCGACCGGCTCGCGGCGGTCCTCGGCAGCGACGCCACCATCACGCCAGCGGACGACGGCGCCGTGTACGTCACCGGTGTCGACGCCGCCGCAATCGGGCGTGCCGCACATGACGCAGGCGTGACTGTTTACCAGCTAAGCATCGAGATGCCTGACCTCGAGCAAGTCTTCCTTCAGCTGACCAGCATGGAGGCGGCAATCCGATGACGCTGCTACAGAGCCCGGCGCTGGCGAAGGTCAAGCGCACCGGCATGACACCGTCGGGGCTGATCATTGCGGAGCTCATGAAGATCCGTACCACGAGCAGTTGGTGGTGGTTCCTCATCGCGGGCGTGGTGTTCACGGCACAAGCGCTGGTCCGCAACGGTGCGAGCCACTACTACGACCTACATCCGCCGTTGGACAGGCTGAACGACGCCGACCAGGCACCGGCGATCGCGCAGGCGGCGTATGCCCACACGCCGGCTGGGATGGCCGCGATCGGCGCGGACATGATGACGTCGGGCCAGTTCGTCGGCGCGCTGCTCGTGATGATCGTCGGTGTGCTGGTCGTGACGAACGAGTTCTCCCACAACACCGCGAGCGCCACCTTTATGACCAACCCCCGCCGGGCGACGGTGCTGATGGCGAAGTCGGCGGCGGCGGCCTGTTTCGGCGCCTTGTTCTGGGCGGTGTCCACACTCATCAACACGGTGGTCACCGCGGTCTATGTGCACCGCCAACACCTCAGCGTCTCGCTTGGCGATCCGGTTGTCATTCGCTCGGTGCTGCTGAACCTGCTCGCGTACGCCCTATGGGCCACGTTCGGTATGGGGCTGGGCGCAGTCCTGCGAAGCCAGACCGGCTCCGTTATCACCGGTATGGCCGTGTACTTGGCCGGCACGGCGGCGGTCGCGGGAAGCGTTCAGCTGATTTACAACATCTATCCTCACGTCTGGGTTTTCGGTGCGGCGATCGTCGCGCCGGCGATCGCGTCGCTAGTGATGATCACACCCGGGCGGGCGTTCGACCACGCACCGCCACAATGGGCCGGGCTAGCCGTCATGATCGGGTACGCCCTGGTCTTGACCACCATTGGCATCGCGGTCACCCGTCGCCGCGATGTCGCATGACCCGCTAGGTTGCCGTCAAATCTCTTGCTATATAGATTTGTCGTGTGCCGCGTGCCCGCCGCCCATCGCCGCAGACCTTGTCGGTGCTACGGGCACTTGCGGGGGACCCCGACCGCTGGCGGTACGGCTACGACCTGTGCACCGAGCTTGGTCTGCAGGCAGGGTCGGTATACCCGATCCTGATCCGACTGGCTGATCGGGGTCTGCTGGAGACGTGCTGGGATTCCGAGCAGGTTTCCGGACGGCCACCACGGCACCTGTACCGCCTCACCGGCACGGGTCGTGACTACGTTGCCGCCACCGCGCTCACTGCACCCAACGCGCCATCCGTACAGGCTTCCGTGACTGCGCCGGGCCGGATTCGACTGGAAGGCGCTTGATGCCAATACTTCTGGTCTTGGTCGCCCTCGTGGTTCTCGGGATAGTGCGGGTCCGTCGCGACAAGGCTCGTGGCGACATTCCCGCCCGTCTCTCGACCGCCGCGGCGAACCGGCTCCCCGCCGACCGCCACGAATGGGGGCAAGCGATGATCGGTGAACTGCCTGAGGTGCGGGGTAGCCTGCGTCGCTGGCAGTTCGCCGCGGGCGTAGTTCAGGTGGCGCTATTCCCGCCAGTGCGGAGCTGGACGCGGGTATCGGCGGTTGCCCTCATCGGCCTGGCCGTTGTCGCCGCCGTGACTCTGACCACCGCCCGACAGGTCCCGAGCCTGACCGGATTCGTGGCCGCGTTGGCCCTGTTGGTTTGCGGATATGCCGTTGCCATCAGTTCGAGAGTCAGGCGGGAACCCGCTGGCGTTACTCGGCTCATCACGAGCGCAGCGGCCCTGACTGGATTGGTGGCCACAGTCGTCGCTGTCGTCCGCGTCGGTGTCGCTCACCCGGCCGCGACCATCGACCACACCCACCAAGTGGCGCCGATCCTGTTCGCGCTCGTATTATTTGGCTATCTCGCCTTCGCCCTTGCCCCGCCCCGTTTGAGTCGCCACAACGACACCGCGCTGTGGTGGGCATTGGCTAGTTGTTGCGTCTGGATCATCATCGCATTTGCCACCGCAACCACCGGGAGCGGCCCCGCCGCCTTCCTGTCTCCGGTCGGTGCCGCCGCGACCCTGGCCGCCGCGATGGGCGCGTCCGTGACCACCGGCAGTAGGCCAGCAGGGGCCAAAGCAGGGATTCTCACCGCGATCCTAAGCGCACCGATCCTGTTCGCCATCAACATCACCGCGATCCTCCAACGGCAGCACTACACGCTGACCGATCCTTACGACATCAGCGCATTCCCGCACAGCGGTTATCCCGACGTGGCCAGTTACCTCATCAGTGAAGCCCTCGACGGCAACATCCTTGCCGGGCTCGTCCTATACCCCGTCGTCCTCTTCGCGCTCGCGTTCGTCGCGGCTGCGGCCGGCGTCGGCCTGCGCAACGCCGAGGGCCGACCCAAGGCGCACACGGTCGGCTTAATGCGCGCCGCAGACCGGTACGACAAGGACAGTGGCTGCTAGAACCCGCATCGGCGCCGACGTCGACGAAGCCGTCAGTGGGCTTATCGATTCATATGAATCCAGCGAACCCTTCGCGTCCGGGACCCGATCAAGAATCCGACGGAAGTCGTCGCTCGCTCAGCGACTCCCCGGCGACCATGGCCAAGGCCTTCCCCGACCATCGCGCCTGAGACGAGGTTGTCGCCGTCTGAAGCCCAGCTGACCATTCGTCTGGCATGTCGGGTTACCTGAGCTGGTCGCGGACGCCGAACGTCACGCTACCGCTCAGGTCCACGTCGGCATCCAGTGCCTTGTTCTCAAGGTACTCAGCCGCGTCCGCGGCAACGAAGAGCCGCGCGCCGGAATCCTCCACAATGTCGTCCCCGACCTCAGGACGTCCCGCGAGGCTAACAGTGAACCGGCCGGTGTCGTCGCTTGAGATCCGGATTCCGGCGTCGCCGGGGACGCCCGGACTGCGAGTCAAGGAACGGATCGCCGTGATGGCGTCCTCGGTGATGGTCAACATCGAGCACTCCTTTGTTAGCTGATCGGGCTCCGCGGTACCCACGCGTGATCGACCTGGCTGCATACCTCCCACAGTGGACGGCGGGTGCCTCGAGCTCCCGGTGGCGGCCAACGCGGCAGAGCCGGACATGTTCGAGCTCGGTCACGCTACCGGATTGGCAACGGAACCTGAACCGATGAAGTCAGTTGTCGCACTCCTGTCATCACTCTGGGTTCGTGGCGTCATACTGCGTCGCGCGTCCCATTCAGGAGATCCACTTGCATCGTTACAGTGAGCAGTGAAGCAGCAGTCCACATCAGACACGGACCGTCAGGCCACGTTGGATCTCGGATGTGAACTGGCCGACGCTCATGACCACGAGGCGTTCGTCAGGGTCCACAACGATAGGACGTCAGGTCATGGTGCGCAGGACGGGTCGATCGCGCCCGACCCGAGCACCAGCCTCAGCGAGTGCCTTCCTGCCGACGATTGGTCGGCACCCGCTTGCGGATGCCAAGGTATCTAAGGCCACCGCACTGGTCGGCCGGTCCGCTGGATCCGCGGCCAAACAGCCGAAGAGCAACTCGGTCACGGCGGCGGGCAGGCCTTTGATAGCAGGCAACGGGTCGGGCGGGATGTAACAACGCGCGGACATCAGGTCAGACCCGACTCGTCCCGGCCACGGCAAGGATCCCGCGAGGCATTGATACAACGTGAGGCCCAATCCGTAAACATCCGTCGCGGTGCCCGCCGACATGCCCAACCAACGTTCTGGAGCGAGGTACTCGCGCGTCCCGAGTACAAGGCCAGCCGGATCAGCGGCTGTTTCGCCGACAAACGCCGCGAAGCCAAAGTCAATCACCTTCACCCCGTTCGAGGCGAGCATCACGTTGGTTGGCTTAATGTCACGATGCACAACGCCCACGCGATGGGCGGCGGCCAGGCCCGCGCTGATCAGGGCGCACACCCGGACGGCCGCGCGCCAGCCCATCGGATCACCCATCAATCGATCAGCAAGCGTGCAGCCGTTCAGGAGCTCCACGACCAAGTACTCAACGCGTCCGCGCCCTGGTAAGCGGCCGGCACCAAAGTCGTAGACCCGCCCTATGTTTGGATGGTCGAGGCGAGCCGCGCATGTAGCCCCGGCTTGCATTCGTCGGCGCAGTATGGGATCGGCCGCGTGTCCAGCCGCCAGAATCTTGACCGCGACGTCACGATCAAGCACGAGATCGTGCCCGCTCAGTACCACCGACGTACCGCCTGTTCCGAGCACCTGACCAAGCGCATAACGTCCCGCGAGTGGTCGCACGGTATCCCCTCCCATCGCGGTACTCGCCAGCGCTCGCTCTATCTATGAATTCCCTTCGACACGACACCGTGGTGTCGACGCGATGACAAGGTTGTGTCATCCCAGGAAGCCACGTCGATCGGCGTTGTGAAGTTGTCATCTATCTGTGCGTCGATCGTCGTCGGGCCGATGCAAGCTGAACGAGCTTGGGGGCCCCGCCTCGGTCGGGATGAAGGCGCTGATGCCTTCGTTTCCTCGGCCCGCCCTCGAGCCCATAGCCTGGGATGGGACGGCCACGTCAGTCTCGTGTGAGAAGACGCGTAGTGCACCGCAACGATTGCTGAATGCCACGCATAGTGCGCCGCCGCACGCTCGAGCTGTTAGCGAAGCTCCGCGCACCTGCGACCTGTCGAGATCCGACGCCGGATTTGAGGCGCCACGACGACCAGTGGTCGGCTGCGGTTTGGTAACTCGGATGTCAGCACCTCGGCGGAACTATTCCGGTCGAGGACGCGACCAAACCTCTGGAACTTGAGCAAACCGTTCGGAGGGCAGCAGTGTCGAAGAGTGCGCGCCTCGAGCATCGCCGCGCCGCGGCAGCGGCGGCGGCGCGGCAGCGGGAACATGAGCGACGACGGCGGATCGCGTTGGCTGGCGGAGCGCTCGGCGTCGTAGTTCTGACTCTGATCGTCCTCGTCGTGGTGAAGGTTGCGGGCGGTGGCTCTGCCGCGGCGGCGCAGGAGGGCGCCGACCCCGGCGAAGCGCAGATCCTGCAGGCGGTCACTTCGGTGCCCGACGCAGTCCTGGACCAGGTTGCGGCCGGAAAGATAGACTTGCTGCCCAGGCGCCTGTCGGGTGAACCCGCACTCGTTGCAGACGGTAAGCCGCTCGTCATCTATGTTGGCGCCGAGTATTGCCCGTTCTGCGCTGCCCAGCGCTGGGGCATCGTCGTGGCGCTGTCACGATTCGGCTCGTTCACGGGTCTGCGGACGACCCATTCGTCCAGCTCGGACGCGTACCCGAACACCGCTACGCTGTCGTTCCACGGCTCGAGCTACACGAGTGACTACCTGTCGTTCCAGGGCGTGGAGTTGCAGAGCAACACGCGGCAGGGCAACACCTACGCTGTCCTCGACCAGCCGACAGCGCTACAGACGCAGCTGCTGCAGAAGTACAACGCGCCGCCGTACGTGCCGGCGGAATCAGCTGGCGCCATCCCTTTCATCGACTTCGGTAACAAGTACCTCACCTCGGGTGCCAGCATCAGCCCGCAAGTGCTGGTCGGCATGTCCGGCAGCGAGATCGCCACCGCGCTGTCGGACTCGAATAGTGAGGTCGCGCAGGCAATCCTGGGATCCGCCAACGCGTTCACGGCGGCGATCTGCGGCCTCACGGGCGGCCAGCCAGGCGAGGTATGCGCCAGCCCGGGGGTCGGCGCGTATACCGGGAAGCTCAATGCCACCTGAGCGTCGGAGTCACTACGGTGCTCCAACCTGGGCGCGGCTCACATCGCTGGCATTGTCGTTGTCGGGGCTGGCCGTGACCATATATCTCTCGATCGAGCACTACAGCGCGGGCGCGACTCTGGCCTGTCCGAAAACCGGCACGGTGGATTGCCAGAAGGTGACGTCAAGTCCGCAGTCGGCGATTCTAGGCGTGCCGGTGGCACTGCTGGGGCTGGTTTTTTTCGCGGTGATGGTGGTACTGACACTTCCGCCCGCTTGGAGGTCGAACCAGCCAGCGCTTCGCGTGGGGCGCCTAGCCTCGGCCACAGTTGGCGTCATCTGGGTGATCTACCTCGTCTACGTTGAACTGTTCATTGTGGACGCGATCTGTCTGTGGTGCACGGCCGTCCATGCCCTGACCGTGACGCTGTTCGGCGTGTTGGCCTATGCCATAGCCGCCGACGCGCCTGGGGACCGTGCCACCCGTCGGGTGCGTGTCCGATGACAGATGCGCTGTTTCCGCTCGTGCCAGTCATGCGGGACCGGCTCGATCCGGTGTCGGAGCTAGGCCGGGTCCGCGCCGAGCATCCGGTCGTGCGGCTGGAGATCCCTGGCGGACCGTGGGCCTGGTTGGTGACCCGTTATGACGACGTGCGGGCGGTTCTCGCCGACAGCCAACGGTTCAGCAACTCGTTCGACAACCTCGCCGCCCGCGGCGGTGCGGACTTGTTCAGTGATCTGGACCCGGGCGGGCTTGGATTCCGGGACCCGCCCGATCACACGAGGTTGCGGAGGATGCTCACGCCCGAGTTCACGATGCACCGGTTGCGCCGGTTGGAGCCGCTTGTCGCCGACATCGTCGCCGAACACCTGGACGCGATGGAGGCGGCCGGCCCACCGATCGATCTGGTACAGGCCTTCGCTACTCCAGTGCCGATGCTCGTGGTGTGCGAATTGCTCGGAGTGCCGCGAGCGGATCGAGACGAGTTCCGACGGCTCAGCCACGGAAGGTTCGAGTTCTCCGGCGACGCTGAAACATCCCTGACGGCCGTCAACGAGTCGCTCACCTACCTGGCCGGTCTCAGCGCCCGTCAACGGCGCAACCCAGGAGACGGCCTGCTCGGCATGCTGCTGCGCGAGTACGGCGATGACATCGACGACTGGGAGCTGGCTGGCCTCGCCGACGGACTGCTCACCGGCGGGCACGACACCACGGCCAGCATGCTGGCGCTCGGCACGTTGGTCCTGCTGCAAGACCCATCGCTAGCCCGGCTGGTCCGCGATGGAGCGGGCGGCGCCGCTGCGGTGGAGGAACTTCTGCGCTACCTAACGGTGGTACAGGTCGCGTTCCCCCGGTTCGCCCGCGAGGACACGGTCGTCGCCGAGCAGCCGATCGCGGCTGGCGACATGGTGCTGTGTTCACTGTCCGGGGCAAACCGAGATCCGGCTCTCGGCCCGGGCGTGGACTCGGTCGAACCCAATCGCAAGATTGCCTCGCACCTTGCCTTCGGGCACGGGATGCATCACTGTATCGGCGCTCCGTTGGCGCGCATGGAGCTGACGATCGCCTATCCGGCCCTGTTGCGACGCTTTCCGGAACTTCGGCTCTCGGTCCCGATCGGGGAGCTGACCTTTCGGCCATTCTCGATTGTCTACAGTGTCGAGTCATTGCCCGTCGCGTGGTAATGCGGCCGGTCAGGTGGCGGTGCGCCGTGATCGCCCGTCGTCGTGCGCGTTCCGTATGGCCGCGATCAGATCCTCGCGAGCCCGCGACACGCGGGAGCGGATTGTCCCAACCGGGCAGTCACAGATCTGTGCGGCCTCGCCGTAGCTCAGACCGAGAACCTGGGTGAGCGCGAACGCTTCACGGCGTGGCGGGTCAAGAGCTCGCAGCAGGTGGCGTAGTGCGATCGCGTCATCGAGCAGCGGGCCACGGTGCTGGCGGACGGCATCAGCGGCCTCGTCCACGACGTCCAGGGTCACCAGGCGGGGGCGGCGCTGGGCGCGGCGGACGTGATCTGCGGCAACGTTCCGGGCGATCGCGAACAGCCATGTCCGTGCGGACGAGCGGGCATCGAAGTGCACCAACGCCCGCATCGACCGCAGGTAGGTCTCTTGGCTGAGGTCCTCGACCTCGCCCGGGTCGGCCAGGTACGTCAGGAACCGGTGCAGGTCGCGCTGCGTGGCCTTGACGAACGCAGACGCGGCATCCCGGTCGCCGGCCTTGGCAGCCAGCGCCAAGCCGGTGATGTCGTCCTGGGGGCTGTCCATGGTGGGAAGGCTAGCCGACCCGGTAGGCGTCCCTCGGTCCAGCCTGGCGGGAACCAGCTCGCAGTCGACGGCGACTATGCCTATATGCAGTGTGAACAGTGCCGGGAGGCGTTGTCGGCCCGATTGGACGATGAGGAAGACCCGGACAAGCGCGCAAGCGTCGACGAGCACCTGGCTGGCTGCGACAGGTGTCGCCGGTGGGTTGAGGACGCGGCCGCCGTGACCCGGCTGGTACGGCTGAGCGTGGTGTCGGACCCACCTGACCTCAGCGACACCATCGTGGCGGCAGCGCCGGGGCCCAGCCGACGACGGCTGGCGCACGGCCTGCGGATAGCGTTGGGAATGCTCGGCGCGGCCCAGTTCACCCTCGGCATGGCGCAGATAAGTCTTGCGGCGGGACACGATCATGTCAGCGGTGGGGTGAGCCCGACGCACCTTTGGCACGAGTCCGCCGCATGGAACATCGCGGTCGGTGCCGGCTTCGCCTGGACCGCGGTGCGCCGGCCCCGTCCCGCCGGGCTGCTTCCACTGCTCACCGCGTTCGTGGTGATGCTCACACTGGTGAGCGCGAACGACCTGCGGCTTGGTGGCGTCGAGGTTGCTCGGCTGCTCAGCCACGGCGTGATCGTGGCCGGATATCTGATCATGCTGGCGCTGTCGAGGCCTTCATTGGATTTCGGCGGCCCATCGGCCGGTGAGCAGCGGCGGGGTTCGCGGTGGCGGGTCCGCTTCGACGATCACGCTGAAGTGGCCCGGCCGACACCGCTCCGGCTGGTGCCCAAGGCTTTCTCAACTCCGGCCGGTCGCCTGGACCGTGCTGCGTAACCGAGTCCACTTGTGCCCCGCGTCTCTAGAGCCGTGGGAACCAGTGCGTCGGGTGGTGCGACCACTACAGAGATGACCCGTCACGCGCTCCGCGCCACCACCTACTTGCTCGCGCTGTGCACATCCGTTCTCGTCGGTGCCGTTGGCATCGCGTCGCCCGCGATCGCGCACTCGCAACTGCTCGCCACCAGCCCAGCGGCCGACTCGACGGCCCGGGCGCCGGCCGACGAGGTGACCCTCACATTCAACGAACCGGTCAAGGCCCGGTTTAGCACCGTCGCGGTGACCGGGCCCGAAGGGCTCTCGTACAGCAGGTATGCGTTACGGGTGGTGGACAATGTGGTGCACCAGGCGGTCTATCCACTACGGTCCGGGACGTACCAGGTCGCATGGCGGGTAGTGTCCGCCGACGGACACCCGGTCAGCGGCGAGTTCCGGTTCACCGTCGCGCTCCCGCCCGGTCACGAGCCGATGGACCCGCCTCCGCAGCCCACCGCCGTCAGCCAGCCATCTGGCCCGTCCGTCTGGGCTGCCTGGCTATGGGTTGTGACCGTCGCCGCCGTCCTAGTGCTGGGCCTGATCTTTCTCCTCGTCGTTCGTCGCCGAACGAGGTAACGATGCGCCTAAACACCGGCCATGAGGTCATGGCGCACGACCGCGAGCACGCGCCCGATCAGGCGCTACGCAGTGCCCCTTCCGTGCGTCCAATGTGGTGGGTCGCTGCGGCCGTGGCCGGTGCCGCGGTGCTGGCCATGGCGGCGCGCTGGGGTGGCGCGATCGAACAGAGCCGGATCACCGGACTCCCGAACGCCGGCGTAGTGACCGCCTGGGCCTTGCCGGCGGCGAGAGTTCTGTCGGATCTGGCCAGTGCGGTCGCGCTCGGGCTCTGCATGACCGCCGCGTTCCTCCTGCCTGGGCGGGATCGGTTGGTCGGTCCAGCCGCATATCGACTGCTGCATCTGGCCGTGTGGGCCGCTGGGGCGTGGGCGCTGTCTGCCTGCGCGTTGATGGTGTTCACGGTCTCGGACATTCTGGGTCAGCCACTTTCCGCGATCACTCCGACCGTGGTGCTCAGCTTCGCAATGTCGGTGTCGCAGGGGCAGGCACTTGCAATCCAGGTGGTTCTGGCCGTTGTGGTGGCCATCGCGGCCGGCAACACCCTCTCCCGCAACGGCGCCGCGACGACCGCGCTCGTGTGTCTGGCGGCTGTTTTGCCGCCAGCGTTTACCGGCCACGCGGCCGGCGCCGGCAACCATCAACTCGCGGTGAGCAGCCTTGCAGTGCATGTCGTGGCAGCCTCGCTTTGGCTGGGTGGCCTCGTCGCTCTGCTTCTCGTCAAACCGAGGCGGTTGATCCCCGATGTCGCTGCCCGGTTTAGCCGGATAGCTCTGGCGTGCTGGGTTGCCGTCGCCATCAGTGGCCTGGCCAACGCGTGGATTCGACTCGGGTCCTGGACCGAGCTGTGGCATTCCGCATACGGCGTGCTGGTGCTCGGAAAAGTCGCGGCGCTTCTGGGTTTGGGCGGGATCGGAGCGACGCACCGCAGGTTGACACTGCGGCGAATGGGTCACGGGGCGCCGGGTTCGTTCATCCAACTGGCCGCGGGTGAGGTGGTCGTGTTCACTGCCACGTTCGGCCTTGCTGTGGCGATGTCACGGACCCCGACACCGGTGCCGACCAACCCGGTCGAGTTCGACGCATTCACCGACCTGGTCGGCTTTTCGATGCCGTCGCCACTCACTGCCGCCCACATGCTCACCCAGCCACTGCCGGACGTCTTGCTTCTCGCCGTGGTCGCGACCGGAGTCGGCACCTACCTCGCGGGTGTGTCACGCATGCGCCGTGCGGGTCGCACGTGGCCGTTGACCCGGACTGCGGCGTGGGTCAGCGGCATGCTGCTGCTCGGGCTGGTCACGAATCTTGGGGTAGCCAAGTACGCGTACCTGCTCTTCAGCGTCCACATGGCTCAGCACATGGTGCTGTCGATGGTGGTGCCGGGCCTGCTCGTCGCCGGCGCTCCGATCACACTCGCCCTGCGCACGTTGCGCGATCCCTCGGATCCCGACGTTCGTGGCGCTCGACATTGGATACTTGCTGTCCTGCACAGCGCCCCGGCGCGCATCGTCACGCACCCACTTGTTGCGCTCGGCATATACGTCAGCGGCCTTTATGCGCTCTACTTCAGCTCCCTTTTCGCCACGCTCATGCGTTACCACCTCGGCCATCTGGCCATGGTGTTTCACTTCGTTGCCAGCGGCTATCTCCTCGCCTGGGTGCTGGTCGGCACCGACCCGGGACGGCGCCGCTGGTCTCCCCCGTTACTCATCTTGGTTCTCTTCGCCGCGATGGCGTTTCACGCCTTCTTCGGCGTCGCCCTGATGCAGGCACAGGAACCGATCGCCAGCTCGTGGTTCTCGCTCGTCCATCCGCCATGGGCGGCGTCGCTCGAGTCCGACCAGACCCTCGGCGCTGGGATCGCCTGGGCCTTTGGCGAGATCCCGGCTGCGATCCTCATGGCGGTCCTGTTTAGACAGTGGCTCGTGGCGGACGAACGGGAACAACGCCGCATCGATCGCGCCGCCGATCGGGCCGAGGCTGAGGGTGTCGAGGACGACCTCGCCCGGTACAACGAGTTCCTCCGCCGCGCCAACGCCGATGCCCAACGGCGGACGGACCCGGGTGCGCATTGATGCGTGGCTGCCCCAAACGAAATCACGCCGCCGGGAACCAATCGGTGTGTCGCAGCGACCACCTTGGTGAGTCCCTAGGGAAGTCCGTCCACCTGCCCTCAACCCATGAACGGATCATTCATCTATGCGTCGCAAACTCCTTCGCGTCAGCGCTGTCCTTGGGGCCGTCACCGCTGCAGCCTTCGCTGTTGCGGCGCCTGCGGCCGCACACGTTACCGTCAACCCATCCAACGCCACGCAGGGCGGTTATACGAAGCTCGCGTTCCGAGTGCCCAATGAGAAAGCGACCGCCTCCACCATCAAGCTCGAGGTCGGCCTGCCCACGGACACCCCCATTGCATCGGTCTCCCTCAGGCCACTCACTGGATGGACCGTAGTCATCGAGAGCACCAAGCTGGCCACTCCGATCACCACCGATGACGGTGAGATCACCGAAGCGGTCACGAAGATTACGTGGACCGCGAGCGCTGGTGCCGAAATCAAACCGGGCCAGTTCCAGGAGTTCGAAGTCGCTTTGGGCCCACTGCCCGAGGTCGACCAGCTGATCTTCAAAGCACTGCAGACCTACTCCGACGGCGACATCGTCCGCTGGATCGACGAGCCGAGGTCCGACGGCTCCGAGCCTGAACACCCCGCCCCAGTTATCCATCTCGCCAAGGGCATTGGCGATGGGGCCGAAGCCGCGGAGCCAGAGGGCGGCACCGCCAGCGGATGGGGCGTCGCGCTCGGCATCACCGGCATCATCCTCGGATTCGCCGGCCTCGCCGTCGGGCTGCTCGCCTACCGCAGGACCCCGGCTCAGTAGCGCGGATTGGCGGAACGCCGTGGCGGACGTATCGGAGACCCGTTCGTGGAGGCGGATGACCGCGACGTCGGCGACTCGTCCGCGTGCGTTCGCTGCCGATGCAGTCGGGTCACACCCATTGTGGCCCGACTGCCCACAGTGGAAGCCGATGGCCCGGATAGCTAAGCCATCGAGCCCTTCACACGATTCGATTGAATCGGGCGGGTTCGCCACCGGAGCGGCCGGAGGCATTCTCCTCGTCAGGCCAGCGCCGGGTGTCGGGCGTGTTGGCGTAGGCCGACTCGCGCCACCGCAACGCGCCGAGGAAGCTGCGCGCCCATGCATGGTTGTCATAGCAGGCGATGGCTGCATACATATCACGCATCGAAGCGTCGCGGCGTCGGTGCATCACGAGCGCCAGGCTGTCTCGCATCTGCCCGGTATCGCTCGGATCGACCCGCGTTGCAGCCTGTATGAGCTCGGCCGCCCCGGATGACGAGCTCAGCACAATCGCTCCGGAATCCCTCCGCGCTGCGACGTACTCCAGCGCCCACACATTGCTGGCTTCCACCATTGGGGTAGCCACAAAGGCGTCGGCCGCAAGGTAGAGACTGATCCTGTCGGGTAGTGTCGGCGACGTCCTGCTCCACCAGGTCACGATCGGTCGACCGAACTCACGATTGATGCGTTCCCCGAGCCGCGCCGCCGTGCCATTTATTCCTTCGTTGTCGGCTTGATTAGACGTGTGCAACGCCAGTTGTACGACGACAACGTCCCGCGCGTCAACCAGTCGGTCGACGAGAAGCTGCCGTATTGCGAGCAGGCGCGGAACGACGCGACGATGCTCGTGGGTTGAGTCCAGGCCGAGCATGACGAAACGCGGATTGCCTAGGCGCGTACGCACTTCGACTGCCCGACTCATGATCGACTCGTCCGAGGCAAGCTGCTCGATGTGGGAGGTGTCAACCGACGCCGGGAAGATGCCGACGCGCCCATCTCCGCAACCCTCGCTGGGCCAGCCTTCGTGCCTCAGACGTCTGAGCATGCCGTGCGTGGCGTTCGTCATGTTGGCAGCCGCCTGCTCGCTGGCGACGCCGATAAGGTCTGCGCCTAGCAGCCCGAGCAGGATGTCATGGTGGTGGGGCAACCTGCTCAGGACATCGCTGTCTGGAAACCAGGACTCGAGGTAGATCCCGATCCGGACGTCCGGCCGGAGCCGCTTGAGCAGACCTGGCACCAGCTGCAACTCGTGGCCATAGACGACCACCGTCGCGCAGGGCGCAGCTGCCTCCGAGGCGGCGAACGCGAAGGCTTCATTGACGCGGCGATATGCTCCAAATGCTGTTGTCTCAAAGGGCGACGGGGCCGCGGGGTCGTCCGCTGGTGGAGCCTCGAGATTGTGGTACAAGGGCCAGACGGTCAGATTGGCGTACTCATCAAACAGCTTGAGATCGCTCACATCGACGTCGACGCGTCGACTCGGGGCCAACTCGGCAGCCAGCGAGGGACGGCCAACCCAGATTCCCTGCCGCCTCATGACCGCCGACATGAGCGCATCGAGGGAGGGCTGGTCGAACGAAACCCGTAACGTCCCGCCAGCACTACCCGATGCGATCTCGGGCCCAAGGGCGCCGACCACGACGAGCGGAGCGCCACCGCAGCGGACGACCGTGGGATCCGCAGCGGCGTTGACAGGCTGAGCATGTGGTTCGAACCGATCGCGAGCGAGCACCTCGCGTAACCTAGCCACCAGGTTCGCCGACGGATGCCATGTCACGGGCGCAGCCGCCGAGGACGGCGGTTCGAGATTGGTTGGGGAAACGCCGACGTGGTGTCTCGTAACGACGGGCGACCGTGCTGCCCCTGAACGCCCCCGCAGACTCGGAGAACCCGTTCCAGCCGGCCAACCTGGCGCGACGAGGGACTATCCATCGCAGGTACGGTGGTCGCCCAATTCCCCCTTGCCTCCCCAGCGTCGAGAGTCGTTTGCACGCGAACCCTCCAATCGTCGCCGGCACAGTGAGATTCGTTGCCCAATGTGGCGGAACGTTGGCACCGATGTGACAGGTCCGTGACAAGGCAAAGCCGGGCGACCGATTGGGTTGCGCCACAGGTAACGTGCCTGTCGGCAGCGACCATGCTCGACGGAGCACATGCCAGGCGTCGACCAACGATTGCAGACCTACACACGATCGGTGGGATTCGCTGTCGGCTCCGGCTGAAAATAACCCCGTGGTCCCGCTTGAAGTTTGACCCCTCCTGAGCATCAGGAGTTCTGACCGTGGAGGACTGGGCGGAGATCCGTCGACTGGATCCCGGTGACAGACGGATGACGCGACCCGCCTCCGCCTGAGAGGCGGGGCGCCTTGCGTTGGCGGCTACGCCGCTCGACTGACTCCCGGGGAAGGTCTCCCGTCCATCCACTGTGGATAGTAAGCTTCGCCTCAACAACAAAGGCGCCCTGGCGTTTGCCTTTCAGGCTAGGCGCGCGGTATGTCCCGACGCCGGAAGGCGATGAACCCGACCAGCGTGAGCCCGATGGCGATGACAGCCAGCGCGACCAGATTGCCGGCGTCGACCGTTGCCAGCGGCGGGTTCCCCACATGTGTGGTGGGAGCGAGGTCGAGCGCCCACGGTGCGAGCTTCAGGCCTGGGCCGAGGAAAGCGATGAAGGTCGCCACGGCGTACGCCGCCCAGGTGAGTCCGTAGCCGCGCGGCCATAGGCCGAACACGGCCAGGGCGAGGCCGGCGAACACCAGTTCCGCCGGCAGATATTCCAGGCCGGCCCGCATCACGGCGCCGATCTCGTCGGGGTTTCCGACCGACGAGGCGGTCGACAGCGCGAGGACCGCCGACGAGCCGGCGACGATGAGCACCAGCCCGGCCGCGATGACGGCACCGTGGGCGGCCAGCCAGCGGGCCCGGGAGAGCGTCTCGGCGAGCCGGGTCTCCAGGCGGCCCTCGGCCTCCTCGGCCCGCAGGGTGCCGATGGCCTGGATGACGTACCCCGCGCCGATGACGGCAAGGTAGAGCTGCGTCGCGGCGATGAAGCCGTCCAACGGCCGGCCGCCGCTGATCCCCATGGCGTCGCCCAGCGCGGAATTGCCGGCCAGCGCGTCGAGAAATTGTCGGGCCAGCGCGCCCATCATCCCGGTGAGCAGGATCCCGCCGGCCAGCCAGCCCGCCGTCGCTGGGCGGTGCAGCCAGACCGCGAAGCCGATCGGCCGGCGCCGCAGACTGGTCGCTCGGGCCGGACCCACGCCGCCACGCAGCAGGGCGCTACCGACGTCGCGGTTAGCCGCCAACCACACGGCCGCGCCGCCCGAGGCTATGCCGGCAACGGCCGGGACGGCGAGCAGCCACCACCGCTGGTCCCCGAACGGCGCTGTCTTCTCCGCCCATCCCAGCGGCGACAGCCAGGCCAACCAGTGCGTGGTCGTGTCGCCGACCCCGCGCAGGACGTATGTCGCCGCCAGCACCATGAGGCTCCACGTGTAGACGCCGCGGGCGTGCAGCACGAGTTGCGCCAGCAGAGCCGCGATCCCGGCGAACACGAAGGCCAGCGCGCCGAGTGCCGCGCTGTAGAGGATCGCGCCGGACGCCGGGACCCCCGCGAGGGCCAGGCCGGCGGCGAACAGGACCGACGTGACGACGATCGCCGCGGTCGCCACGGTGAGCGCGGCCAGAACCGGCTGGTGCCGAGCGATCCGACCGCCGAGGATCGTCTCGAGCCGGCCCGACTCCTCCTCCCGTCGTGTCGACCCGGCGACCAGGCCGATGCCCAGCAGCGGGAGCAGGAACGAGGCCAGGAACCCGAACTCATCCTGGATCACCCCACCCAGGCTGTCGATACCCTCGACGTGGCCGTTGATCGCGGCCAGCGCGCTGCCGGAGGTGACCGCCTCAGCATAGGTGTGGATCTTGGCCTGCGTGTCGTAGAGGCCAGCGACCGCCGCGGCTGTCCCGATCATGCCCGCGGCGAGGGCGAGCACCCAGATCAGGATGCCGCGGCGGCGGGTCCGCCAGACGATGCCGACCATCGTGCCCAGACCGCGCCGGGCTGGACTCGCATCTCCGTATTGGGCGCTCATCGCTCGGCCTCGCTAAGCGTTTCGCCGATCTCATGGACGTTAAGGCCCTCCCCGTAGGTGCGCAAAAACAGCGCATCGAGGCTCGGCGGGGTGACGGTTAGCGTATGGATCCGTGCGGCGTGCAGCCTGCCGATCATCGCGTCGAGGTGATCGGCATCGATCGTGAACCTGGTGTCGAACTGCCCGTCCAGCCGTTCGCAGGCGCAGTCGGCCACCCCGTCAGCGTGGGCCAGGTCTTCGGGTTCCTCGACGGTGACGGCGTGCACCGAGGTTCGAGTGTGGCGGCGCAGGTCGGCGAGGCTGCCGGTGGTGACAGTGCGGCCACGGCGAATGATGCTCACCCGGTCGGCCAGCGCTTCAACCTCGCCGAGGATGTGGCTGGAGAGCAGGACAGTGACGCCGTCCACCCGTCTCTCGCGCACGCACTGCTGGAATGCCTGCTCCATCAGCGGATCGAGTCCGGACGTGGGCTCGTCGAGGATGAGCAGTTCCGCCTCGGCGGCCAGCGCAGCGACGAGGGCAACCTTCTGACGGTTGCCCTTGGAGTAATCCCGGATCCGTTTCGTCGGGTCGAGTTCGAAGCGTTCGATCAAGTGTTTCCGGCGCTGCTCGTCGACCCCGCCGTGCGTCGCACCGATCACGTCGAGGCACTGGCCGCCGGTCAAGCCCGGCCACAGCGCGACGTCCCCAGCGACGTAGGCCAAGCGCCCGTGGAGGCTCGCAGCCTCCCGCCAGGGGTCGGCGCCAAACAGTTCGACGTGACCGCCCGTGGCCCGCATCAGCCCGAGCAAGATGCGGATGGTGGTGGACTTGCCCGCCCCATTGGGACCGAGGAAGCCATGAACCTCGCCCGGCTGTACGGTGAGGTCCAGGCCGTCGAGCGCGCGGACCTTTCCGAACGCCTTGGTGAGGTTCTGGGTGTGTATGACAGGGGTGGGCTGACTCACGAGGGTTCCTTCCCGGGCGCGGTCAGGAACGCGCCCTTCGTATAGACGGCGGTGGCTTCTCTGGCCCATCGGGCAATGCCCTCGGGCGTGAGCGGGTCGACCCCGATCGCAGCGGCGATCTGGTTGCGCAGCAGGAGCAGCGCGAGGTCGTTGACCAGAAGGAACGCCGCCCGGACCGCAGGGTCCTCAGCCGGTTGGGCGGCGCCGATCTCGGTCATGGAGTCGAGCAGCCGGCGAGTGAGGGCGTACCAGCGGCCGAACAACGCCGCGCCCGCCGGATCGTTGACGAGCAGAAGGCGGCGCAGGTACGCGGGCAACGGCGACCCGTGCGGGAAGGCACGAGCGAACATCTCGGCGACAGACGCCCCGCTGTCCCCGGTCATCGCCTCGGCCAGCTCCCGCTCGTCCATGGAGAAGAGCGCGTCGAACGCCTGCGCGGCGTAGCTGTCCACGGCTGCCCGCAGCCCGTCCTTGCTGCCGAAGTGATGCACGACAAGCGCGGGTGAGACCCCGGCCGTCGCGGCGATCTCCCGCACCGTGACGGCATCGTGCCCCCGCTCGGCGAACAGGCGCAGCGCAGCGTTGCGGATGTTGGCCCTGCCGGTAAGGTCGCCATCGTCAGTGGCTGAACGCATGTTCAGCATTCTAAACATGCGTTCAGCGCGTTGTCAAATACCCTCCAGGCGAGCTCGACGGCATTTGCCGGTGTCGCCGGCTCGATGGCAGTTGGGGCGAAGCCACAGCGATAAGCGCGAACGCCATTCGGCCAACGGGCAGGTCGGATCAGAGGATCTGAAGCGACGAAACGCCGACGGCTGACGCCAGCGGACCCAGTTCGGACCCAGAAGTAGAAAGGGCCCAATCGCCGTGAGGACGTTTGGGAAGGTAGATCCTTGCGCGCCCGAAGGGATTCGAACCCCCAACCTTCTGATCCGTAGACATCGCACGCGGAGTGGACAGGTCACCCCCAGCGTCGGTGGCGGCCCAGCAGGTGCTAGCACCGCTCGCGTTCCGCCAGTAGCCTGCAGGTCGACAATAGTTGTAGGGATACAATCATAGGCCGTGCAGGCGGGAGGGTTGTCACGACGGCGCAGCCGAGCCCGGCCATCCGCTTGCGTGGCTTGACAAGCATTTCGGCAGGCTTGCCGCTGTTTCGCAGCTGGACCTCGATGTCGGGGCCGGCCAGATCGTCGGCTTTCTTGGCCCTAACGGCGCGGCAAGACGACGACGATGCGCATGATCATGGGTGCGCTGCGACCGACCGCCGGTGCTGCCACCCGTCCTGTCCGGGTCCCTGGACCACGACATCTGCCTGCGCGGCGCGCGTTGGCTATCTGCCCGGAGCATTGCGGCGGCAGCCTGGACGGTAGCCGGAGATGAGGCAGCGGGCACGTTCGAGCTGCTCGTAGCCAACCCGATCAGCCGCAGCCGGGACGCGCTGGCCCGGTTCGCAGGGCTCGTGATCCTGTTGGGGAGCATTGGCGGCGGTGTCCGCGGTGATCCTCGTCGCTATCGCCAGACCCTACGGGCTCACGCCAGGCGTCACCATCGGGCGCCTCGTCGGAGCCACGGTTGGCTCGGCCCTGCTGGCGCTAGCATTTGCCGCCATCGCATTCGCAATCGGAGCGGCTACTGGGAACCGCCCCGCCGCGATCAGCGACGCAGCTGCCTTGGCCGTCGCCGCATACGTCGCCGAGGGTCTCTCACATCAGGTACGCGTCATCGGCGCGACCCGTGCCGGCAACCCGTGGCATTGGCTGCTGGCAGACGACCCATTGCGCAACGGCCTCACCTGGCACAGCTGGGCATTGCCACTTGCCGTCACAGATGTGCTCGCCGCGTTGAGCGTGCCGCTACTCCAGCGGCGCGATCTAGCGATGCACCGCTCGGCGCCGGCATCCAGACGACCAAATGCAAGGCCGCGGCTCACGCGCTCACCGTGAGCGGGTCGGGCTTGGACGCGGCCCGCCAGCGTCGCCACCATTCCTGCTCGGACGGCTCGCCCGCAGCCTCGACAAATGCCCTGAGGCCTGTGACCAAAGACGCGCGGTCGCTTACGGGTATTGCTCGCGCCAGTCGCTGGATACTGCTACGTCGACGGCGCATGACCTCACCAACCAACACTCGGCCGTCCTCAGTCAGGATGAGCCAGGTCGCCCGCCGATCATCGGATCTGCGGAACCGCCGAATAAGTCCCTTGCGACTGAGCCGATCGCACAAGCGGGTCGCAGTGGACGACGTCACGCCCAGCTCTTCCGCGAGATCGGACGTTCGCTGGCGGCCATTGGTAGCCAACGCCACGAGCGCACGATACTGCGCGAGGGTAACATCCTCGCCGAGTTCGGAGACCGACCGAGCGGCCGCCGCAACCAGGATCCGAGAAACGGCGAGCAGCTCATCGACAACGTCGCCTACCGGTGCCCGGCTGTTGACTCGCGCAGTCGTGTTCATGCCGACCATAATGGCCGACCGTCACGGCAACCCGGGAATCAAGCCCTCGTACAGCATGTGGCGTCCTGCACGTAGTTGAGTCGCGTAGTAGTTCCCGGCCGATCGCGCTAGCTGTCCAGGCGGACATGGACCAAGGGCAGCCGTTCGGCGACGTCGCCAGGAACCATCGCGGTGAGATCGGGCAAGTCGAGCATCCGCCCCAGAGCGTCCGCCGCACGTGGATTTCGCCGGCGGTAGCGTTCCAGCCGGTCGCGAGTGGCCGCGGTGGAGACGAGGGTCGCGGAGGATGAAGCGCCATAGATTCGCCCGACCCACACCCGTACCCTCGGGTTCACCAGGATGTTCTGTAGCCACTGTGACGTGCGGCCGTATCCGGACACAAGGAATAGTGAGCCAGGTTCCCGATCGACCACCTCCAGTACCACATGGCGGGGCTGGCCGGATCGACGTCCGTTGTGCTCCAGCATTAGAATCTTGCCGCCGAACAGCCATCCCAGTCGATGCCGGAAGAGTGCTATCGGTGCGCGCGCGAGCCACCGCGGGATACGTTTCGCCATTCTGCACCGTCTCCGGGCATTTCCGAGGGTTACCCAAAAACTACATTACATCTATCACAGTTTGATGGATAACACGCGATTGACGCGCCGCCGCGTCTCGTCACGGAGCCCCGTCACGGGTTTAGCAGCCATTGCAGTCGATGGCGCCGCGAGAAACCCCCTCGGCGGCAGCGCAGGCGATATCGGCTCCGCGTCGGGCGGCGAATGTGCCGACACGTCGGCGGCACCATGACAAACTCATGACATCGCTTCGCCGGGGCGCACGATCATGAGCACGCGCATGTAGCGTCACCGTTGTCGTTACGGCGGCGCGCTTTTGCCGAGTATCGATCGCCAGCTTGTGTGGGGACAGAGGCGCTCGCCGGCTGGTACGCGGAGGTACCGGAAGTGTCGATCAGAGCGATCGAAATCTATGCTTACCTCGGACGGCCTCGACGGCCACGCATTCCCCCACACCCGGTGTTGGTCTTCGAACATGGCGTCGGACTGCCCCGCCGAAGGGCGTCCCGACGATTCCATGGAGCGGCATGATGGTCCTGCCGCTTGCGGAGATCGTCCTGATCCAGGATGACCCTGTCGAGGCCGCGTTCGCGCTTGAGTTTCTCGCGGTACAGAGACTGCTCAACCAGGTAACCGTTCTGGGCGATGGCCAAGTTGCCGCCGATTACCTGCGCGGCGTGGGTAGGAGCGATCCGGGCGTCGCACCACAGCTCGTCTTGCTCCACCTCAGGCTTCCCAAGGTAGACGGATTCGAGCTCATTTCGATGATTAGGGGCGAACCCCTGCTTGCGCACGTCGTCGTCGCGGTGCTCGGCAGGCCCGAGCTGGAGGGCGAGATGCTGCGCGGACGCGGGCTACGAGTCGACGCGATCATCGATCCGCCTGTCACGCTGCAGGACATCCTTGAGCTGGCTCGGATCGCGCCAAACCTACAGACAGTGTTTGTCCGGCGCGTCCGGCGAGAGGACGGTCGGTAGCGATCTGTCCGTAGCGGTCGCCAATGACGGATCTCGTCGTTACCGAGTCGCTAGGAGCCGTGCGTAGTCAGTGGTGGTGAGCGGGCCTTTCGACAGTGAACCATCGCCCCGGGGCACCGGGACCTGCTCGCCTTGGTTGGCGAACGTAACGCCAGTGACATCGTCACGGGCGTCCAAAGTGCACACCATCTGGCCGAACGCGAGCCTCTCGTCATTGCGGCCAGTGCCCTCGGGCACCGTGCCGATGGCCACGACCGCTACGCCGCTATCGACCGTTACCCCTTCGATGACGGCGGTCCCCGGAAGTGCGCTGCTAAGGCCGCTGGCTTTCTCAGCGTCGGTGGGTCCGGCGAGCAGGTCGCTCATCAGCGCGTCGATCGCTGGCTCGCCATTTGTGCGACGCTCGACAGACACGATCGATTCGTCCTGAGTCAGGCACAGCGTCTCGATCGATGATCCCGCCTGACCGCCCTCGGGCGCCTCGGACTCCAGGGCCTGGTACGGGCCCGGTGGCGCCTGCACCGGCCGAGGCGCTTCGTCGGGCGGAATCCCGCATCCGCCGAGGCTCAGAAGGACGCCCAGACAGACGGCCCATGCGAGTGCTGCACCCCGCGTCACGTCGCGGCCTCAGGTAGCTCGACGCGGAATCGGGCGCCGCCGCCCGGCCGGTCGAGGACTGCTATCGAGCCGCCGTGCGTGTCAACGTGTTGGGCAACCAGGGCCAACCCAAGTCCGGCTCCGTCGCTGTCGCCGCGGGCGCGTGCGCTTCGGCCACGAACGAACGGATTGAAGATCGTTGCGCGGTCTTCGGGCAAGATTCCCGGCCCTTCGTCGTCGACCTCGACGTATCGGACTCCGTCGGCACGGCCAAGGCGTATCGTCATCGCTCCACCTCCGTGACGTTCTGCGTTGTCGAGCAGGTTTCCGACGATCTGATCGAATCGACGGCGGTCTATTCGCCACGTCGTCGCAGTGCCGGGGTCAACCCTGACGACGTTCGCGCTGATGCCGCGGGCCTGGCACGCCTGCCGAGCGAGGTCAGCGACGTCGACGAGAGACCAATCGGGCGGCTGGTCTCCGCGTGCGATCTCGAGCAGGTCTGTCACGAGGTTCTGGAACCGGGTTACCTCCTCGGCGACCAACGCGGCGGCCATTGCACTGCGTTCGTCCAACCCCGAACGTCGATTCGTCAGTACTGTGGCGGCCGCGGACAACGTCTGCAGAGGAGAGCGCAGCTCATGGCTGACGTCGGCGGCAAACCGTCGGTCGCGCTCCATGCGCTTGGAAAGCTGGTCGACCATGTGGTTGAACGACGAGGTCAGCTGTTGGAGTTCCGGCTCGGCAGCAGGGTCGAGCCGGGCGGTAAGATCCCCGCCCGCGATGCCCCGCGCCGCCGCCACAACGGAAGCGAGCGGACGGAGGACTCGTCGCGTGGTGTACCAGCCAAGCCCGGCGCCGGCGATGGTCGTGCCGGCCGCAACGAGAGCAAGCACCAGACCGATCACCTGAAGCGTCTGCTCAAGTTCTCGGAGCGAATGGATCTCGTAGAACTGGGTCGACCTGGAGAGCGGTATCCCGAAGATCAGCGCCGCGCCCGTCGATGTCCGCACGCGCTGCACGGCGGGTTGGCCATGCTCGACCAGATCCTGCAGTTCGACGGGAATCTCCGACGTCGATCCAACATCCGCGTTGCGCGCGTACGGCTGACCGTCGCGGAACACGACGGGACGCCGAAGTGGCCCGGTATTGAGCGAACCCAGGACCTCGACCACGTCGGCGCCATCGGTTCCGAGGCCGGCTTGGACCACGGTAGCGTCGAAGTAGGTCGTCCGGGTGGCCGTGCGTTCCCGTTCCGCGAGCAGTGCTCCCCGCGTGAGTCCGTATGAGATGGTGGCCATCGACGCACAGAGAACCAGCGCACCGCCGGCGAATACGACAGTGACGCGGGTGCGGAGGCCGGGACGTCTCATCGCACTAATTTGTAGCCCAGACCACGCACGGTCACCAACCGCTGCGGTGAGCCGGGGTCGTCTTCGATCTTGTGGCGTAGCCGTCCGACATGGACGTCGACAAGTCGGTCATCGCCAAATTCGTATTCCCACACGCGCTCCAACAGTTGTTGGCGCGAGAGCACCTGTCCAGCGTGCTGTCCGAGCTCGCACAGCAACAGGAACTCGGTTCGGGTCACCGCGATCGGCTCGCCGCGAAGATGGACCTCCCCCGCGTCGGGTCGGATCTCGAGGTCGCCAAGGACAATCGCCGGCAACGCCGAGGTGCCCCCACGGTTGCGGCGGCGAACCGCCCGCAGCCGGGCCGAAAGCTCCTTGACGGCAACCGGTTTGATAAGATAGTCGTCCGCGCCAGCCTCGAGCGCCGCGACGATGTCGTGTGTGTCGTCGCGGGCGCTAATGACCACAATGGACATGTCACCGTCGCGCCGCAGCTGCCGGACGCACTCGAAGCCGTCGATGCCCGGCAGCATCAGGTCAACCAGGACGGCATCGGCGGGCTCGGCTCGGTGCGCGATCAAACCCTCCTCCGCCGACGCCGCACCGCGCACAACGTACCCCTCATCCTCGAGAGCGAGTACGAGCGACCGGCGGATCCGATCGTCATCCTCAATGACAAGCACACCAGGCATGCCACCATAATTACCGGTCTCCGCCCAGCTCGCCGAGTCGAGGTGGTTGTCACGGAACTGTCATGTACCCGCACAGCGACGGCCATGACGGTGACCGAGGCTCGATCCTGACCAACACCGCCGATCGTGCCAGGGAGCCGTGGATGACTGACCGCAGTGAGCCGAACGCCGAGGCGCAGACCCAGCTGGTGGAGATCTTCGTCGACGAGGAACTAACTGCTCAGGCCGCCACCCGCCTGCACCTACTCCTGACCGACGCTCTCGACATGCGTCCGGCTCAGTTGGTTGTCGATCTCGCTGGCTGCTCGTACGCAGACGCGCTCGCGGTGGACGTGCTGCTCAACGCGCATCGGCGGGCCTGGAACATGGGCGCGCGGTTGACACTTCGTTCCCCAACGCCTCGCGTGCAACGCCTGCTTCACCTGGCCCACGCTGATCACGTGTTCAACGTGATCCCGGCGACCGGCCCTCCGCCGGCGACCGCCCAGATCGCCGTGTCGGCGCAGGGGCGACCGTGACGGGTGCGGTCGGCGGCGGTCCCGCCGACGTCGACGCCGATGCGCCTTTCGCGGCGAGCGGAGGACGGCGCGTTATGAGGCAACGCAGCCCAGCGTCGTTGGTCATACTCAGTGATCTCCTGCCCAGGTCTGACGGGTCCGGTGGGACTGTTGGCGTCAACGGGATAGTCGACGACCCGACCACAGCGGCACTGGAAGGACTGGCGTCGCTAGAATCCGGCGTCTGGATAGGACGAATGCGCGGCGGCGCGCCATCGGGCGGTCCCAGGTATCGACCTCTCGCGATCGATCCGGATGATGTGGCGGACTTCGACGAGGGCCAGTCGCGGACCACGATCTGGCCGGTGTACCACGACATGGCCCGGCCCGCTCAGTTCGACCAGAAATGGCGGCGCGCATACTACGCCGTCAACCGTGCCTACGCACTTGCCGCGGCCCAAAACGCTGCGGGCGGTGCGGCAGTCTGGGTGCACGACTACAAACTTCAACTCGTGCCAGGCATTCTGCGCAGACTCCGACCGGACCTGCGCATCGGCCTGCATCTGCAGACACCGTTCCCGGCCCCGGATCTCTTCCGCCACATGCCGATGCATCGCGACATCCTGATCGGCCTTCTCGGTGCCGACCTGCTCGGCTTCGAGACCGAAAGCGCGGCAGAGAACTTCTTGCGGCTCACGCACGACGTGACCGACTTCCCACCAAGCGTCGGCGTGTACCCAACGTCTGTCGACACTCCGGCCATCGTGGACACACTTTCACATGCCGGCATCGATTCCGCTGCAGCCGCGCTGCGGAGCCAGCTCGGCAATCCGCGAACCGTCATTCTCAACGTCAGCACAGCTGACCAGGCCGACAGCATCGAGCGAGCCGTGTTGGGGCTCGCCAAGCTGTTCCGCACGCAGCGGCTCTCGCCGGACGACGTGGCCATGGTGCAGGTCCTCCTGGGCGGCGATGGCGCGGACCCGTCGGCGGTGGACCGCATAGGGCGGGCAACCGCTCACGTCAACGGACAGTTCGCAGTCGTGGGACGGCCATGCGTTCACTACGTTGTGGCGGACCTGGACCTCGTCGAACGGACAACGCTGTACCGGGCCGCCGATATCCTGCTGGCCACGCCGATATGCGAAGGCACGACCATGGCCGCGGTGGAGTTCGTGGCCGCGGCCCGGCCGGACGCGGCGCTGGTGCTCAGCGAGTTCTCTGGATCGGCGTCGGTGCTGACGGATGCGTACCTGGTCAACCCCAATGACGACGACCAGGTGTACGCAGGAGTATTGGCTGCTCTCGCGGCCGACTCCGACGAACGAGCCAAGAGAATGCATGCCATGCGCGACTACGTCATCTCCTATCACAGTCGGGGGTGGGCCACGCGCTTCCTGGAGCACCTTCGCGCGCTCGATCTTCGTGCCTCCGCGAATTCTGTCCAGTCCGGTGGCCGGCGCCGTCGACCAATACGCGCGCGTCGTCGTGACTGGCATGAGCGGGGCACCTGGCTCACTAAACACACCGGAGGTTCGGCATGACAGCCACTCCACGCGGCGCGGAACTCGATCGGGAACTGCTGCTCGTATGCGACGAATGCGGTGTCGTCCTGCGGACCAGCGGAACGACCGTGGGTGACTTCGCCGTCATCTGGAACGCGGCGCGCGATGTCGGCTGGGACGGTCGTAAGCGTCTCGTCGGTCCGCACTACTGCCCGCGTTGCTGCGGCGCCCTGCAATAGCCCTCGGCGGCCAAACCCGCGCGCGTTGGCGTTGATGGGCTAACGTGTGGACCGGGTGTGCCGGGAAGCCTGGTCGGCGACCGATGTCTTGGGATCTGGGGGCACGTCGTGGTCGTCGAGTCGGCGCTGGCTGTCGCCGGTCTGGTCCTGCTGACCGTTGCGGCCGATCATCTCGTGCTGGGTGCGTCGCGCATCGCCGGTCGGCTACGCATCAGTCCAGTGGTGGTGGGTGTAGTCGTTATTGGGCTCGGCACGAGCGCGCCGGAGTTCCTGGTATCCGGTGTGGCCGCAGCCCAAGGCAGTCCGGGAATCGCGATCGGTAACATCGTCGGTTCGAACATTCTCAATCTGACTCTGATCCTGGGCGTGGCCGCGCTCGTGGCCGCGGTCAAGGTTTCCTCGGCGGTCATTCGCCGTGAGGTTCGCCTCGCGGTTGTCTCGGTCGCGCTCTTCGCGGTCGTGGCGTGGCTCGGCCTGACCGTTTGGACCGGGATCGCGTTGGCCGTGGCCGCCGGCACGGCTCTGTGGTTGTTGGTCCGATGGGCGAGGCAGGGACGTAACCGGGAAGTGGCCGAGGACGCGACGACATTCTCGGAGACCCCTGCCGTGGTGGACGTTCCGGTATCGCCCGGGCGGATACCGGCCTGGTTCGAGCCGATTCGCGCGCTGCTGGGACTCGCCGGCGTTCTTACGGGCGCACAGCTGCTCGTCAGCAACGCCTCTCACATCGCCATCCGCTTGGGCGTCTCTCAGATCGTGATCGGCTTGACCATCGTGGCATTGGGCACGTCCCTGCCCGAGCTGGTCACGACGATCGCTGCACAGCGTAGGGGCGAGTCGGACCTGGTGGTCGGAAACCTGTTCGGCAGCAATCTGTTCAACAGCCTCGCCGGTGGCGCTGTGATCGGGTTCGCCACCGGAACCAATGCGCCGACGCGACCCGGGTGGGCGTTGCTCGTCGCCATGATGTTCGCCGGACTGCTGGCGTGGGCTCTGCTTCGGCGCGGACTCAGGCTCACCAAGGTGGAGGGTGCTGTGCTGGTGGCGCTGTGCGTGGCGAGCCTGCCGTTGGTGCTGGCAGCCTGACCGTGCGGCGACTCGGCTACGCTGCGCTCGGCCCCGTGCGAGTGGAGGTGGTAATGAACGGCGCCGGACCCGCGATCGCGACTCGGGCCATTACCAAGCGATACGGCGACGTCACGGCAGTCGACGGTGTCGACCTTTGCGTCAACCCGGGCGAGATCTATGCGCTCCTCGGACTTAACGGCGCGGGCAAGACAACCCTCATCAGGCTGCTTCTCGGCATGGTTCGGCCAACGGGCGGCAGTGCGAGCATTCTCGGTCGTCACATTCGACCTGCCGCGGGCGACCTGTGGGCGAGCGTCGGATATCTCGTCGAGACACCGTCGGCCTATCCGGAGCTCACGGTCGAGGAGAACCTGCGGCTGGCGTGGCGGCTGCGCGGGCTGACCGATCCCGATCGCGTGAGCACCGTGATAGAAGAGCTGGGCCTCACCCCGTACAGGCGACGCCGGGCTCGAGACCTATCTCTCGGCAATTGGCAGCGCCTGGGACTGGCCAAAGCCCTCCTGCACCGACCACGCGTGCTGCTACTCGACGAGCCCTCCAACGGGCTCGACCCCGCGGGCGTGGTCGAGATCCGTGATCTCCTGCACGAGCTCACCCAGGGAGACGGCGTAACTATCCTGCTTTCCAGCCACATCCTCACCGAGGTAGCCCGGCTGGCGCATCAGATCGGGATCATCCACCGTGGACGGCTGATCGACGAAGTGGACGCCAACGAACTCCCGGCGCGCCTAACCCGATCCCTGCTGGTGTCCACGCGGCGCAACCACGACGCGGTGGCCGTACTGCGCAGTGCCGGCTACCAGCCGCGGGGCGTTGGCACCGATACGTTCGTCCTCGTGGAGCCCGATGCGGTCGACCGGCCCGACGAGATTGCGACGTTGCTCGTCGGAGCCGGTTGCCCGCCGACCCGCCTTCAGGTCGAGACCGAGGAACTGGAAGAGTACTTTCTACGCCGCGTCGGCGTCGACCGGATCGCGCCATGACCGCCGCCCTCAGCGCGGAGTGGCTCAAGCTGCGCCGCTCACGGATCTGGTGGATCAGTACGCTCGCCAGCACTGTCGCCGCCCTCTCTGGCGGCCTGTTCATGTTCATAGGCCAGGATCCCGATCGGGCGCGAGCGCTGGGCCTGCTCGGCTCGAAGTCACAGCTGGCCGGTATTCCGGCCGACTGGGCCGGCCACTATGGACTTCTTGCACAAATCATCGCCGTCGGTGGCTTCTTCATCTTCGGCATCCTCACGATCTGGATGTTCGGCCGTGAGTACGCCGACCGCACCATGAAGGATCTGCTGGCCCTGCCCACATCGAGGACCGCCATCATTGGTGCAAAGTTCATCGTCATCGCCGGCTGGTGCCTGCTCCTGACCGCGTACGCCTCCGTCATTGGCCTGGGCACCGGAGCGCTGCTGGGTCTGCCTGGGTGGTCGCTAAGCGTCGTCGGAAACGGATCGCTACGGCTGCTCGTGACCGCCACCATGGCCATCGGTCTCACCACGGTGCTGGCCCTCGCGGCCAGCATCGGACGCGGCTACCTCGCTGCGGTCGGTACCCTCGTCGTCGCGGTGTTCCTCGCGCAGATCATCGCCGCGCTCGGATACGGTCAGTACTTCCCTTGGTCCGTGCCGGCATTGTTCAGCGGCATGGCTGGACCGGACGCCTCAGCGCTGAACGCCTTTAGCTTCGTCTCCGTTGCCGCGGTTGCCACCGCTGCCATCGCCGCCACCGTCATGTGGGCCAACCGAGCCGACCAGACCGACTGAGCGGCTCGGCCCGAACCCAAGCAAGGCGCACCCGGATACCGGCGTGGCGCGGTGCACGGTCACGCGCATCGAGATACACGCAGCTCCCCATGGCCCCGTCCACGGCGCCAAGGCGACTCTGAGATGAGGCGCGGCGTGGATGCGGGGAGGTGTCTGCGATCGGATGGCATGTGTTGACCGGCCCCGGCGACCGCCGCTGGGACTATTGGCTCGCGCATTGCCAGGATTTTGTTGTCAACGACGAAACCGGCCAGTCGGTAGGCGTCGTTGAGGACATCGTGACACACGCGACGGCAGGACTGGTTCTTGCCGTGGCGGCCACACCCCGACGTGAGCGTTACCTCATCACTTTCGCCGACGTCACTCACATCGATCCGGGCGAGCGCCGCCTCACCGCACTCCATAGAGGATCGTGGACGGTTGACCGGCCTGCCCGCGTGCCGCTGCTCAAGCGATTGCGCAGCAGGCGCACCGGTAACACGGACAACCTTCAGACCTGAAACAGCAGAAGGTAGCCGGTCGCCAACGCCAATGAAAGCACCGTTGCGGGCAGGCCGACCCGGAGGAAAGTCAGGAACGGGATCGGCTCGCCTCGTCGTTGCATGACGCCGCTCGCGGCGACGTTCGCAGCGGCGGCAATGAGCGTTGCGTTGCCGCCGAAACACGCCCCGAGGGCCAAGGCCCACCAGGTTCCGGCCTGGAAACCGTCGATCTGCAGGCGATCCACGACCGGCAACATGGCCGCGGTGAAGGGAATGTTGTCCACGAGGGCGGACCCAGCCGCCGAACCCCAGAGAATGGCCAGCGCTTCGCCGGTCGGCGATCCGCCGGTCATCGCGGCCAGGCCGTCCGCCACCCGATCGATCACACCCTGTTGTTGCAGCCCGCCGACCATGACGAAGAGCCCGATGAAAAAGAAGATGGTGGCCCAGTCGACCCGCTCCAGGGCCTTCTCGACATTGTCGCTCGCGACAAGCAGCATCACCGTCGCGCCGGTCAACGCGACCACGGCCGGCTGCAGGTGCAGTGTGGAGTGCAGGAAGAACAGCAGCATGGTTGCGGCCAGAACCGCCAGCGACCGCTTGAGGTAGGGCTTGCCGCGAATGCTCGCCCTCGCGTCCAGGCTTGCCATAGCGGTAGCACGCGCGGGATCAACCCCAAGCCGGCGACGGTAAATCGCCCAGACGAATCCCGTGACCGCGGCGAGGGTGACGACCGATATAGGTGCCAGGTTCATGATGAAGTCCGCGAACGAGAGTTCCGGGACATGGGTGCCGATCATGATGTTAGGCGGGTCGCCGATCAGCGTGGCCGTGCCGCCGATGTTGGAGGCGAGCACGGTTGTGATGACCATCGGGATCGGGGCGAGGCCGAGCAGGTCGGCCACCAGCAGCGTGACTGGAACGATGAGAAGGATCGCGGTGAGGTTGTCGAGGAATGCCGACAGCAAGCCGGTCACAGCGGCCAGGAGGAAGACGAGTCGCAAGGGTCGGCCGCGGGATAGCTGAGCGGCCCGCAATGCGAGGTACTCAAATACGCCGGTACGCTCGGTGAGCCCCACGATGATCATCATTCCGGCGAGGAGCCCGAGGGTGCTCCAGTCGATCAGGTCGATGGCGTGCTCCTGGTCGACCGCGCCAGTCAGCACCATAATGCCGGCGCCGGCCAGCGCGACCGCAGTCCGGTGCGCCCAGTCGAGCGCGATCACCGTGAGAGCGAGCACGAACACGATGACAGCGACGACGCTCATTGCTTAGCCAAGCGGCTCGGTCGCGAATGCGGGGTCGTATCGACGGGCGGCGCATCGCACCCGGACGGCATGTACCTGCCCGCACCAACCGAGAGCATTCGACTCCTCCTCGAGATGCAAGGAAGATCCATCCTCCGCCCGCCCGGTGCCTCCGCCCACGGAGGAAGCATGTATTTCGCGGCGGTAGTACACCCCAGGTCATCGTTGGCCGCTACGGTTCGACGAGGCCGCGGCGGATCGCGTATCGCGTGAGCTCCACGCGGTCACGCATCCCGAGCTTCTCCAGAATGTTGGCCCGATGGCGGTCCACGGTCTTGACGCTGATCACGAGTAGCCTGGCGATTTCCCGAGACGAGTGCCCCTCGGCGATCAGTTTGACGATCTCCACCTCACGGGGGGTGAGTAGCTCCGGGTCGTCGGCGCCGCTTTCGGCCCGGGCGAGGTAGTCGCGGACCAGGGCACTAATGGCGGAGGGATAGAGGAAAGTCTCGCCGCGGATGGCCGCGCGGCAGGCGTCGACGATGTGCTGGTCGGCACCCGACTTGAGAACGTAGCCAGAGGCGCCTACGCGTAGGGACTCGAACAAGAATTGCTCGTTGTCGTACATCGACAGCATCAGGATCCGAATCCGTGGCCGCTGGCGCGAGATTTCACGCGCCGCTTGAAGCCCGCTCATGCGAGGCATGCTCACGTCCAGGATGACCAGATCGACCTCGCCACCCATAGCCGCTTTGACCGCTTCGGCGCCGTCGGCTGCCTCTGCGACGACGGCGAGATCAGGCTCACGTTCGAGCAGCAATCGCACGCCGTGCCGTACCACGGCATGATCGTCCGCCACCAGAACGCGGGTGGCCGCGGTCACGGTGATACCTCCGGTCCGTGGATGGGCACCGTCAGCATGACCTCAACGCCGCCCTCCGCGGCCGCTGCGACGCTGAGGCGGCCGCCGACTGTCACCGCCCGCTCCCGCATGCCACGCATACCTCCGGTGCCCATAGCGGCATCGTTCATACCACGACCATCGTCCGCGACGCGCAGGATCACGCTGTCCCGGGTTGAAGAAACGGCGACTGCGGCATGCCGAGCTGAGGCGTGACGAACCACATTGGTGAGAGCCTCCTGCGCTATGCGATACACAGTCAACTCAGCCTCGGTACCCAATGCCGGCAGCGAATCCGCGACGAGGCAGGCAACCTCGAGCCCGGTACGAGCAGCGACGCCTTCGCACATCGCCCGTACGGCGGTCGACAACCCGAGCAAGTCAAGTGTTTCCGGACGCAGCTCCTGCGCGATCCGGCGTACATCCTCAAGGCTCCGGCGAACCGCCTCCTGCGTGTCGACCAGCTCAGCGGATCGATCGGCGAGCACGCCATCACGCAGTCGCTCAAGTCGCATGAGCACCGCAGTCATCATTTGCCCGACCTCGTCGTGCAGCTCGATCGCCACCCGGCGCCGCTCAGCCTCCTGCGCCGCGATCGCGCGACGACCGCTGTCCCGCCTTTCGCGCTCTAGCCGGTCGATCATGTCGTTGAAGGCCCGTACGAGGGAGACGACCTCGGTCGGTCCGGTGACTTCAACCCGATGCCCCGGCCACAACAAGTCGACCGCTCGCATGTGCGAGGTGAGGCGGTGCAGCGGAGCGAACGCGGGCCGCAACAGGAGCAGGTTTGCCGCCAGCATCGCCGCCAGACCGACGATGAGGACGACTGCCTCCGTCAGCGCGATGGGCCAGCTCACGGTGATGGGAGACAAGCCCAGGACGAGCGCCGCCAGTATCAGCAACGCCGCATTCGTTGCGAACACGCGGGCGAATAGCGACATGCCGCCTCCCTGATCTGGACGGTCCGACCCAGCTTATGGCCACCTTGGGACGACATCGTGGTCCCCGCGCCGGCATCCTGCTCAGGAGCCGACCTGGTTAGATGAGCCAAAATCGTGTGGGCGGCGTGCGGATCTATCTCGAGGTTCCCCGCCGTAAGCCCGCTGGATTCGGGCAACGTGGGACCTAGCAGGCCCGCGGCGAGTGGCGTCCACATTGGACCCTCGGGACCGAGGCTTACGAGCCCAGGCGCCGGCACCCGAGATGCCCAAGCCGGCGGTGGCGCAGCGCCGGTAATGGTCCAGCGGGGTGGCGAACGGCCGGTCCCTCCGGTATAGCAACCGCAAGGACTATCCAGCCCTTGCCCGACCATGCGAGCCATCTACACCGCGTCCACAGTAGACGACACGGTGAACCGGTTGACCGAGTCGTGCGTGACCTGGGTTGCCGCGTACCGGTAGGCGCGTACCCCGCTGTGATCCGAACTCCCCGGCCGTCGGCTTCAGACGTATCTTACTGGTGGTGGTATCTCAGTAGCCCGGATGCAAGGGCAGTTGTCTAGGAGTGGTGGAGTCGGAGATGGGCAGCCCGATCTCGATCGTGGCCGCGCTGCCGTGGCGCCGCGGCCGGGATCCAGCGCGTTGCTCGCGTCGTCGGTGTACGCGACGGTGAGCGCGCCCCCAACCGGCAAGCCATTCGAGATCACCGTGATCGACATCGTACAGTTTGCCGACGGACACGCAGTCGAGCACTGGGGCGGGCGTACCCGACCGCTTCTCGCTCCTGAAGCAGCTAGGTCACCTGCGCTAGCCGAGGAGCGACTCGGCCGCCACGCTGAAGTGGGGCTGTTCACGAACCCGTGAGCGATCGTACGACGTGCCCGGGTGCGGTCGTCGCCGGCACCCGGGCGCGGTGTTGCGTTGGCGGTGAATGTGGCCTGGTTACCAGGCAACCATCGGCGCCTCGGCGTTCTGCCGGGCGATGTCGGCCGGTGTCCAGCAGCCGGTGCAGTATTGGACGTGCGCAGCGTTGTCGGACATGGCGTCCTCCTCGGGGTGAGAGGTTAGGGGATGAGGTGGGAGAAGCGGAAGATATCGCGCTCGATGGGTGGGGTGTCGACACAGCCGACGCGGCACTCGTGTGCTGAGACGGGGGTCAGCCCGTCGGCGTGGCGTATGTGGCGGCCGCACGGGTATCGAACTCGTAGGCGACTAGTCGTTCGTCCCCGACGACCCGCGCGTCATCCGACGTGGATTGCTCCATTTTGGACGGCGTGGAGGGCAAGAGACCAGCATGCGGCCAGCGCGCCTATGTCCATTCTGCCGCTCGGAGGTCATCGACATCGGACGGAATAAGAGCAGAGCGTCGTATTGGTGGGTCGGCACGAACACCCGTCGGCAGACGGCGCCACATCTGTCGGAAGGTGCTGGCCTCGGCCTTGAGGATGTCAAAGAAGAGGTCGATTGCCAGCTTACCGACGGGCGGGTAGATCCGTTCTCGCGCCGGCATGCCGCCGGGCGAGAGCATGCTCTCAGCCACAAGATAGTCCACAATGGCTGCTCGAACGCTGGGCAGGCAAATCGGAGAGTGAAAGAGTGCGTTCAATGCCTGCATGCGCATGTCCTGCACATGCCCCTCACCCTTGTCGGCGTGAAAGTGTGGGCTACGAGTCTCGATTTGAAGGATTGGCACGGTGCTCGCCATCACGTCCGGGTGCGGGGGATCAAGGACGCCGCCGTACTGCTCGAACAGCTCGATGATCTGGTACGGCTCACCAGCGTAGCCGCCCGCCATCCGCATGCGCAGTGCGAGATCGATGCTGAGAGCGTGCTCACCGGAATTGCCGGTGGCGATGACGTCTGTGCCGAACCCAGAGTGCTCTGCGACTACGCAGTTGAGAAATCGATTCGTGATCTCGGACGTGCGGCCGTGCCGGCTGTAGAAGACACGACCATCGGCGAGCTTGGGTTTGGAGCCCCAAGCGATGCGCACCATACTGAACGGGCTGCCCGCGAGATGAAGTCCCGCCGCAAAGGCAGTGCAGTACTCGTGAACCGTACTGGGGATATAGTTATCTGCGTCGATGTAGCCGACATACTTCCTGCCCGTGAGCGAGGCGAGTACAAGACCGATGAGCATCGCTTCGCCCTTGCCGTCACGTACCAGACCTTCGTCGTCCATAAGTTCGGGCATTCCCGCCGCTCTGATAGCTGCAGCCAAACCGGGGTCGCGCTGATGTATCGCGAGTGCCTGGCGCTCGGCGAAGCGGCAGAACTGTTCGACTGTGTCCACCTCCATCTCGTATCGGTCGACCGGCCGCCGTGAGCTGTTGGACACCAGCACTATCAGGCAGTCATGTGGTATGCCGGACAAGACGCCCTCGACAACCTTCCTGACCTCATTCATGCACGGGACAACGATAACGAGCTCCTGTTCGATGCTTCGGATCGCGTCGGTGTCAACGCTGGTCGTCGGACCGAAATGAACTGCGTCGGGCGAAGAGGCTCCCGCGCTACCCGAATCGAGCTCGACGACGCGCTGGACTTCGCGGATGTGCACAGCTCCGAAACGCTCTGTCCGATGGGGATGCTCCAGCCGCATGCCGAGACAGTACCGGATTCGGTCAGCTGCGTGGTGTATGAAGTCGCGTCGCGGCACACGCTATATGCGGGCTTATGTATGCCCAGCGGAGGCCACGGGTCGCGTGGTCACGGAACTGAGCGAAAAGCCGTGTCGGTGCGGACTGCGCGGGAAAGCCGCGACGCCCTCGTCGCAGCTTGTCCAATGTGGAATGCCCCTTCAACACGCGACAACACCCACGTCACGCGCGTGACGCTACATCCCGGGGGAGGTGTCCCCGACGCCAGCAAGCCTTCGCGCAGAGTGTGGCGATGAACCTTCACCCGTATGACAAGTCCATGACAACTGCCTTCGCGAGCCGTAGGCGAGCACACACGTACCATGTCGTCACCGGTCTCGCTGCACCCAACGGGCACGCGGAGGCGGAGATGCACACGACGTGGTCGAGGTGCGCAGGGCCGGCATCAGCCCTCGCCCGGCAGCAGGCGTGTCATCGGGCCCATGTGGCTGCGGTTACGGATGTGACGAATGAGGTGGCCGTGACCTCAACAATAGAAACCTGTGCGGTTCACACGGGAAGGACCGCCCGCTTAATGTCCACAGTGGATGGTTGCGAAGGGCCATGACGCGAAACCGCGCCGTCGCATCGGACGACCGGTGTGCAGACAGGCGATCAGCGCGAGGAGTCCTGGTTGTGAGCGGCCGATCGGTGCGCTGCCGGGCGGTTAGCCGCGGGCGGTCCGGCGTGAACGCATCGCTAGCTAGGCGCGTAGAACTCCCTCCTCACAAGAGGACGACCTGACCAAGCCCCCGGACGGTCGAGGAACCGCAGCTGCTTAAGATCGGCACCCGTCATGATGCTCGCCAGCGACCCAGAGAACTGGGTGTATCCACCGGAGATGCCGACCAGCCGGCCGACCAACTCGACCCCCTGATCCGCCAGCATGTTCAGGTCGAGGTCGCGGTGGTCGGGCGAGCGCACCAGTTGCAGAGACGGCGCCCGCCGTACCTGCCCCGGATTCTGAAGGTCGTCGATTCGACGAGTCACACCTTGGACGAGCGGACCTTGCGGAGGCTGCGCCAGTTGAGCAGGATCAAGGCAATCTCAGGGGTGGCGAATACCGGTCCGAACGGTAGAGCGAAGCCCCACCAGAACAGGCCGGCGAAGGGCAGCACGGCCAGCGCCAGGACGGCGCCGCCTCGATGGCCACCCCAGAGCAACCACCCGGCGGCGCACTCGGCGACGCATACGAGGAGGAACACCGCCAGGAGCCAGACGGTGGTGTGGAATCCATGGCGCTCGAACGGACCGCCGCCGTAGGCCCTGAGGCCCATGACAAGGGGAACCTCACGGCCCAACGGCAGGGTTCGCATGGCGGGCAGGGTGAACACTCCAAACCCTGCCCCGTTGACCCATAACAGGACGGCGGCAACCCGCAGACCAGCATTGACAGTCATGAATTCACTCTGGCTTGGGTCGGCGGGTGCCCGCGCTCCAGGGCTTCGCGGATGTGGGTCATGTTCGCCTTCTCGCCGGCCCGCAGCATTCGCAACATGATGGGGAAGATCAGTTTGAGGGGGCCGTGCGGGCGGACGTCGAAGCGGGTAAAGAGCCTTGTGCCTTCTCGGGTGGGCTCCACCCGGGTCGTCATGGTGACCTCCAGGGCGCCGCCGTTGTGCACCTTCCATCCGCGCGGCCGGTCGTACTCGAGAATCTCCAGCTCTACGACCGGGCTGAGCCTCCATTTCGCCCGGTACTTCGTCCCAGCGCCAACCGGTCCGTTCGTGATCTTCTCCATCACCTGGCAGGTCGGGTTCCATTCGAGTTCGCTGCGATGGTCGGAGAGGTAGTCGAACGCCTCCTCCGGCGTGCATCTGACCACTACTGAGTTGCTGATCACTGACATGACGCGCTCCTGGCGACTCGTAGCTAGATGGCCAACTAGTGACCCAACTAGTGATGCCACCATTACAATGTCTTCACATGACGCCAGTCAAGGCCTCCCGTCCCCGAGCGGAACGCGCCCGTGAGACCCGCCGTCGCATGCTGAACACAGCCAGAGACCTGTTTGTGAGCGAGGGCTATCCGGCCACGACCATGGAGCGCATCGCCGTGCGGGCCGGCGTCGCCGTGCAGACGCTCTACTACACGTTTCGCACGAAGGCCCAGATGCTCTGCGAGGTCATGGAGGTCACCTCGGCGGGCCAGACCGACCCGGTGCCGGTGGATCAGCGTTCCTGGATGACCGAGGCGATGACGACGCCATCCGCCCACCGGGCGCTCGCGCTGAGCATCGAACACGGCACGGACATCTTCGAGCGCGCGGCTCCGCTGTGGCCAGCCATATGGGCGGCATCCGCCGTCGACCCGTACGTCGAGCAGTACTGGCACCGGGTCACGACGGCCCGACGCGCCGGCATGAACCAACTGGCGGCGAGACTGGCCGACCTGGGCGACATGCGTGGCGACATCACGCCGGCAAGGGCAACCGATCTGCTTTTCGTGCTGGTGAGCCACGAGACGTTCCGCGGCCTGGTCCAGCAGGCGGGCTGGACGCTGCCGGCGTACAAGTCATGGCTATTCGCCGCCCTCGCCCACCAACTCATCCGACCCGGCAAGATCCCCCGGACCGCGACCACAGGGTTGTCCTTTGACGGCGTCGCGCCCTACGGGGCGTGACGCGCCAACAGCCAGTTGGCCCACGCCTCAACCGAGGCCCAGTTCGCGTCGTCGCACGCCCGTAGACTGGATCAAGAACCCGCGTCCTCCCAAGGCAATCGCGATTGATCAGCCTGTGCCGTGACGTTCGATGACCTGGCATTGCTCTCCCTCGACGTGGCTGACATTTCGTCAACATGCGTCGCGGTAGTCACGCAGACAGTCACTGAATAGCTCGACAACATGATCTGCTTGTCCGAGTGAGCCGCGATCATGGCGGTACGGTTCGCGCCTGCCAGACCCCGTTATCATCCGCATCTCCGGCCGGGCGAGTTCTGCACTGCTCCTCGCGCGGCCCGGCGAGATCTAACTCGCGCCCGACAACCATCTGGCCGTTGAGTCCGCTCTGTTGACGCCGGGCCGCGTGCCGGCCTTTACGCGTACACAATCATCGATGGAACTCAAGGCACCGGCGCCAGCGACACGCCAACACTGCAGTCGGCGCACAACATCAACCCGGATCCACCCGGTGATCGACTTCTACACCATCACCGTAGACGTGACCGGGTGGTCGAGGCGTCCGATTGCCGACGATGTAATGTCCGCCCGGCCGGCCTCGTGTGCACTGGGCTTGAATCTCGAACGGACACCTCAGTGTCGACGACTCGCGAGGTCCGCAGCGCCGCCAAAGCACCTTTGACCCGATCTAAATCGAGACGTGACCAAGCATTGATTCCGCGGCAGGCCGGCGCCGCACCCGTTCGGGTCTGTCATGCCGGATCAGACGCGCGACGAAAGGATGACCTGTCATGTTCAGCATTGGCGTACGACGATGTGTAACAGCCGTCGCTATGGTCATGGTAGCGATGCTCGGAGCGTGCAGTGCGGACAAGGAACCCACGACAAGCGCGGGTTCATCTGACGGTGGCGGCGCACTCGAAATCGACAATTGCACGTTGCTTACCGGGGAAGAGGTGAGCGCTCTTGCCGGCAAGGAGTTGGTCGCCACGGAGGATAGTCCGCTTGGATGCGCGTACGTCGAGCCGGGAGAGGTTGTTGGCGACTTCAGCATCAGGTCATACCGCCAGGATGGCGACGCCGCTGCGGCTGCCGCCAAACTCGCGCCGTCACTGCGTGTCCTGCCCCTGGACGGCATTGGTGACGATGCCCTCGCGCTGGCCGACTCCGACGGATCAGTTAACTTCCTCATCGCGCGGAAAGGTGACCTCTTCGTCGAACTGGTGATGACGTTCCTTGACGTCACGCCTGATTCGGCGGCGCTGCAGAAGGCAGGCCAACTCGCATCGACCGCGTTGGGTCGGCTGGTCGATGCCGCCTGAACGAGCAATCGGGCCTTTCCCGCGTCACTGTGAGGACCCGACTGCCAAACGCTGCCGGAGCGGGCCTCGGCGAGAGTCGAGTCGGCGTCTGCAGTCTCTGTCGGTCGTTTGTTTGCCTCAGGCTCGGACCGTTGAGCTCCCGCTTGATCGGCGGCTTTCGCCACCTAGCTCCGGCTGGACGCATCACAGGACCCGTTCCCGCACCACCCGGGCTATGTCCATCTCCCGGATCGAGCGCACCGCAGGCAACAGAGAGATGGCTGTGGCGAGCAGTACGCCGAGCGCCGCCGCCGGCAGGACCCACCACGACAGGTGCTGCTCGAGCCGGAATAGGTCGTTGCTGAACGAGTCGAGGAACGGCTGGGCGGCGAGCACGCCCAGCGCCAGCCCGATAGGGATCCCCAGCAGGGTCGCGGTGATGTTCTCGGGGGCCAGCACCCCGGCGACCCGGCGCAGCGGTACTTCGAGGGCGCGTAGCGTGGCGAGTTCGTTGGTGCGCTCCGCCGGGTTGACAGCCATGGTGCCGCCGTAGGTGACGGTGAAGGCGAGCACGGCACCGAGCACGATCATGACCGCGATGAACGCCCAGACCAGCCCGAGGTACTGCTCGATCGCCGCGGTCACCGATTGGGAGTCGGTGTAGCTGACGACTCCCTCCAGTGTGGAGATGGTGCGCCGCATCTGTTCACATTCCACGCCGCCGTCGAAGCGCAGCATGTGCCAGCCGATCGGGGCCGTTCCCCAGCACGGCCTGTGCGGTCGCGCGGTCCGCGTTGGCCGTGCCAACTGGCACGGCCAAGCAGCCCGGCCAGCCGCACCGTCGTCCGTCCGCCGGCGGGATTGGACAGGACCATGGTGTCACCGACGTCGATGTCCAGTTGGTGGGAGAGGGCCGCGCCGGCCAGAACCCATTGGTGGGCAAGTTCAGCCACTGTCCGTTGGTGCCGAGGAAACGGTGCATCTGGGTGTCGGTCTGGTAGCCACTCATCGTGGTGGTGTACCTGGCTGAACCGTTGCCGGAGGTCACCTAGCCGACGGCGATCTGCTCGACGGCGGCCACACCGGGCACGCCGCGCAGAAGCGCTGCGGGGTCGGTGGCTTTCAGGTCGACCACAACCGTCGCGTCCTGCCGCTCGACCTGGTGATACTTCACCTGGATCGCATCCGTAAAGCCGGTGAGTAGTCCGACTGCGACCAGTACCAGCACCAGGGTGAACACGGTGCCGAGCATGGTCGCCAGGGTGCGGCGTAGGTTGCGGAACACGTCGTGCCAAGCCATCCGCCACGTCACGGGCAGGACGCGCGGCCGGGCGACGAACGTGCTCCACCAGCCCGGCATCCGTGCCACGGTCTGGTTGCGCATCGCCTCGGCGGGGGCGGTCCGGGCGGCCGTGATCGCCGTGGTGTCGAGGGCTCCGATGGCGAACCCACGGTGGCCAGAGCCGATGCCATGCAGGCGTCGCAATAGCGGCAACCGCACGGGGCGGTCCACGATTTCGGACGCGCGACGGAGCACTACGAGCCGTCGATCGCGAGGCTCGATCTCGACGACATCGGTCACGGGTACGACAAGGCGACGTCGACGTGTGCCTACGACGGCCAGTACCCATCCAGCGGTCGGGTGAGCCACCACGTCGTCGACGATTCCCACCGTGCAGCCCGTGACGTCATCCACGAGATAGCCGTGGCAGTTTGCCAGCCAGTGGGTCGGGGACCGTAGGCCTGAGACGTCGGCGATCAGGCGCCACCGCCGCCCGGCGTCATCGAAGCGCTCGCTGGACAGGCGAGTCGGCTCCTGCCCGCCGTCGGTAGCCTGGTGCCCAAAGTCGTCATGGGATTTGGCTGCGATCGCAGACACCTCCTGGATGGAGAGCCGCATTCCTCCTCATCAACCAAGAGTTACAGCGGCATCGGGCCCGGGAAATGGGGAGCCGGATGCATGTCCCCGCGGTATTGCGCTGCATTCGGGGCTGCGGCGGATCGGTGTGCTGCAGGGACGACGTGTCTTTGTCAACGCGTCCGCTCACGACAGCGGACTACGCGGGCCTGCCGGCACGCTGATGACGGGGGTCGGACGGGGTGGCCATAGGCGTCATTGAGCCGACATGATTCTCGACCTTGACGAACACGCGATGAGGACTGCGCGCGTAGTCAACCGCGCACCACATGCGCGCATCGACCCAGCCGCTGGCGCAGCACGCGTTGACCCGGCAGCTCCATTGTCGACTCTCCCGGCGCGACCTCATCGACGCTGCTGCTGATCACGTGCGCAATCACGCTAACCGCCCGTACCATCACCCGTCCGGAGGTGGCGGGCAGGATCGAGCTCCTGGTGGCAAACCCGATACATCTCATGATGGGCCTCGAGACCGGCCCGGCGAACCATTCAGATTGCTGCCGGCGGCACGCAAGAGGACGATGCGCGAGGACTCAGCGGGCCACGGAGGGCCGATGCTGATTCTGGTAAATGACAGTGATCATGGCCTCATCGCGCGGAAGGCGACGGCTGCTCGCCCGCGTGCGCGCCGGCTCACTTGATCGACAGCTCGCTGCGGGGACTGCGCCGGAAGCCAGCGGGATCCTTGCTTTGCGCGCCCTAGCCCTGGTCCGTCCCCAGCAGCGGCAATCGCTCGCACGAAGTCTTCAACAGGTATTGGACGATGCCAACCAGCGAGCCCGCCGATTCGGACCACGAATCGTGCCGCCTCGACGAAGCATCCTCAATGCTGCCGATGTCCTAGCGATTCTGATCGACCGTCTACTTTCACACGAACCGGTGTCCGCGTGTGGGATCGCCAAGGTTAGAGAGTTGGTCCACAATGGAGCCGGGTCACTGTACTATTCTGCCACCGACGACGTGTTGCGCCGAAGTGTTGAGGACGCCGTCCAGGTTCTGAACTCGCAGATCTCGTGGTAGCTGACGCCGCCGGTTGAGCGCGACCGTCGCTAACCGAAGGCCGCCGCCACCGCCGATGGATTTCGCTGCTTCTGCGGACCTGAAATCAATCGACTTTTGTTGGTGATTGCGGTGCTTCGTCCAACATCTCAATGCATCATGTACTGCCGATTGTCCACGGCGGCACCGCGCAACCTTGACCGGGCGAGTTGATCGGCTTTAGCCTCACGTTGCGATCTCGCGCGCAGTCTGGGGTGATCACAATGTCCGGACAGAGTTCAGGTGGCGTCACCTATCGTGAGGCAGAAGGCGGCTACTTCGCCAAGCGCGCGCTACGGCGGCACGCGGGGGTGTGGTCCCTGTGGGCGCTGGGGGTCGCGGCAGTCATCTCCGGCGAGTTCTCCGGCTGGAACCTAGGCCTCGACGCCGGGGGTTTCGGCGGTCTCCTCGTCGCCGCTGTGATCATCACGGTGATGTACTTCGGCTTGTGCTACAGCATCGCCGAGATGTCACCGGCGCAGCCCCATACCGGAGGCGCGTACTCCTTCGCCCGGTCGTCGATGGGGCCATGGGGCGGATTCATCACCGGCGTCGCCGAAAGCATCGAGTACATCGTTACCCCCGCCGTAATCGTCACGTTCATCGCGCAATACATGCAGTCCATTGTGGATGATCTGTTCGGCGTGCAGATCGCTCAGCCGATCTGGTGGCTGATCTTCTACCTGATCTTCCTCGGGCTCAACCTGATCGGCATCGAAATGGCGATGCGGTTCACCGTCGTCATCTGCTTGCTGGCACTTGCGATCCTCGCAATCTTCTACGTGGGTGCCCTGACCAAACTGGACTTCACCGCCAACGCGCTCAACATCACTCCCGAGCCAGGCAACTCGACCTGGTTCCCCTTTGGACTGGGCAAGGGAATCTTCCTGGCCCTGCCCTTTGCCATCTGGTTCTACCTCGCCATCGAGGAACTGCCGTTGGCTGCCGAGGAGTCCCACGACCCGAAGAAGGACATCCCCCGCGGCACTATCTACGGCCTGCTCACCCTCGTCGTGGCCGCCTTCCTGGTGCTGTTCCTCAACACTGGGATCGCACCAGGAGCGGAAGGCTTGCGCGGCTCCGGCGAACCACTGCTCGACGGATTGAAGACCATCTTCGGCAGCGGCACCTCCGCCTCGCTGCTCGGCCTCGTTGCGGTCGCCGGACTAGTCGCCAGTTTCCACACCATCATCTACGCATACGGCCGAAACGTGTACTCGCTCTCCCGCGCCGGCTACTACCCCCACTGGCTCTCGCTGACACACGGCAAACGTAAGACCCCGTACGTCGCCCTACTCGGCGGAGGCGTCCTCGGATATGCACTCGCCTACCTGCTCTACGAGGCCGGCAACCGCGACTGGCTCGGCGGCAATCTGAGTGCCGCACTGCTGTCAATGGCCGTCTTTGGCGCCGTCATCTCCTACTTCATGCAAATGCTGTCGTTCATCTTGCTCCGACGGAAGCTGCCCAACATTGAACGGCCCTACCGCAGCCCACTGGGTATCGTCGGCGCCGCCGTGGCGGGGGTCATCGCGCTTGTTGCGTTGGCGGCCCTCTTCGCCCGCGCCGACTACAGGCCCGGTGTGTACGGCGTAGCCGCATGGTTCCTCCTCGCTATCGCCTACTTCGCGATCGCCGGACGGCACAAGCTCATCCTCTCCCCCGAAGAGGAATTCGCCCTGACCCGCGGCGAGCACGGTCACCCCGAGCGCGAAGGGTACGGACAAACCCACGTCGCCGACGTCACCGGTGAACGCCCGGACCGAGACGCCGAACCTACGCCGTCTGCAAGGTAACGGAAGGCGGCACCTCCCGGGCCAACAACGAAGAGCGCCTCGACCCCGCAATCTTCGCTGCGCGCGGCGCAGTTTGCTTCCAACGTGGTCCGTCGTGGCGACGAGCTGACCGTCATTGCAGAACCCGGGCAGTGGCGAGTTATGCGTCGAACGAAAAGGGGGCAAGCCCGTCGCCGGCTTGTAGTCCGTCAGTCCGTGGCTTCGTGTAGGAAGCTGAGAACCTCGCGGACGAAGAGATCCGGGGCGGTGAGCATTGCGACGTGTCCCTGGCCGGACATCGTTACGACCCGCGCGCCAGGCACCGTGGCCGCGACCGCGTCGTTTGCCGCGAGTATCTCCGGCAGGCTGTCCGCACCCGCGAGCATCAGTGTCGGCACCCTTAAGGCCGCGAACCTATCCGGGTCGAAGATATACTTCCCCTCCGCTTGGAATTCGCGGACGACAGTGTGCGCGGCTGCGACGCGGTTCGGCCAGGAGGGCAATGACTTGGCCAGCTCTATCTGCGCGGGGGCCATCCCGATGAACTCGAATACCGCGATGATCGTCTCCTCCCGCTGACCTCGTGCGTGTAATTCGGCCAGCCGGTTCATGAACTCCGCCGGGGCAACGGGCCCAACCGGAGGTTCGTAGAGCACCAGCCGGCGCACACCCGCGGTCAACATCGTTGCCTCCAAGGCACACAATGCCCCGTACGAATGACCCAACAGATCGACCGGGCCGCCGACGGCGTCCACCACGGCGGCCACGTCGGCGAACTCATCCTCGATCGAATAGTCGGTCCCGTCGCCGCTGGCGCCGCGCCCGCGACGATCGACGGCGTAGACCGTTACGTGCGGCTCCAGCAGGGGCAGCACCGTCTCCCAGCGGGAGTGGTCAGCCGTCGTGCCGTGCACCAGGACCAGTCCGGGTCCATTGCCGCTTCGCCAGTACGCAATCGGTGTGCCGTCCCGGGAGATTGCCTTTTCCAGGACGGGGCCGTGCTCAGCCATCGCTTTCTCCTTCGAACCGGATCGGTATACGAGGTCGAGCCTCGCGGTCACGGGACTGGCGCCGCATCGGGTGAACACCCCAAAACGGCTAGTCCAGCAAACGATGCTCCATCGCAAACAGCGCCGCCGCCGCACGCGACCTCACGCCCGCCTTGGCGTAAATGTTCTCCACATGCCGACCCACTGTCTTTGCCGAGATCGACAAGTAAGCAGCAACGTCTCGGTTGCTGGAGCCGCGGGCGACCAGTCGCAGCACCTCGATCTCCCGGTCCGAGAGCCCAGCCGGACGCGCGGAGCGGGCTCGGTCGCCGCCCTGGCCAGCGGCCGCAAGAACCGCCTCGACCGCTGCGGCGTCGACCCGGCCGGCCCTGGCCTCGGCCCGGATCGCGGTGCGGGCTTGTGCAGGCGTAAGCGCTGAGCGAGACGAACGCTGCTCGTCCAAGCTGGCCCACAGGTCGGCCGCAGCGAGCAGCCTGGCCGGAATGGATAGCTGGGGCCCGGTGGATCCACGGTGATACCCGGACCCGTCGAGGCGCTCGTGGTGGGCGCCGGCGAGTAGCGCCACGGATGTCAGGCCGGTGCACCGGTTCAGGATCCGTTCCGACAAGTACGGGTGCAGCCGAACCTGTTCGGCCACCTCCGCCCCGGTCGGGTCGTGGCTGCCCCACACCTCCGCGGGCACCCCGACCGCGCCGACGTCTGCGACCATCCCGGCTCGGCGAAGCGCGATGATCTCCTCGGCCGACACTCCGGACGCGCGTCCGGCCGCTGCGGCGAGTTCGGCCACCCGGGACGAGCGACCCCTGCTCCGGGTCGATCGCAGGTCCGCAAAGTCACCCACCGCCGCGAGCGCTTCGTCCAGCTCCGCCGGCTCGATGCGACGTACTGGCGCCGGCTCAGCTTCGAGTACGTCCTGCCAGGGCGAGTCGCTCTCGGTGGTCCCGAGCCCGACGTTCTGCAACGCGTCCACAACCGCTGGGTCGTACGCTCGGCCGCGACGGCGGGTCAACACCGCCGATGCGGCCTCGGAGCCGGCTAGCCGCTGCCACAGCAGGGCATCCCGTGCCACGACCACCACTCGCACCGCGATCGGGATCTCCTCCGCGGCCAAACCGTCGGGCCGGCCGCGGCCGTCCCACCGTTCGTAGGCGTGCGCTAGGGCATCGACAACCCCGGACCCGAGGCCCAGCCGCGCGGCCAGCCGTGCGCCGACCTCGCAGTGCGCCGACAACGAGCGCCTCCCCCATCCCGGGTCGCTCAGCGCCCGTACCAAAAGCCGGCCCCGGCGCAGCCGGGATCTGCTTCGCCCCAAACTGTGGGCAAGCGCCCGCATCTCCTCGCCGGCGTTGCCCATCGCGCTCGGCGCCATGTCCGACAGGAACGCGATGTTGTCGCCACCGGTTAGGCGCGCGATGTCGGGCGCGTCGGCTACACAGCCGAGGAAACGCAGGAGCGCGACGTAGTGCACATCGGCGGTGGTCGTGGCGTCTAGGCCGAGTACTTTCGCAACGGACGTTGACAACAGGCAGGTGCGCAGCGCGTGTTCCACGGGCTGGCCGGTGCCAAGATCCGTCGCCAGCGAGATCGCGGCAACCAGTTCCGTCAGCCGGAAGCCCCTTGCGTCGGGCGCATCCACGATCAGAGTATTCCGCCTCGTCGGGTACGGCGGCGCGTTCGCTGGCGGTGCCAGGCACCCTGACGGCATCGCGGTGGGCAAACAAGCACAACACCAAGGCAGCAGGCCGAGTTGGCCTAACATGCCGGCGATGTCCTCGACATGCCAGGACTCAATGATCAGGCCCGTTCTCGACCCGATACATGTCCATGTAGGCGAATGTCGCCCGCTTACCTGTCGCGGGTACGCCCCATGAGTTCGCCTGTGTCGGTGCCACCCATGGGGCCGTACGCAACGACGAGATCGCCTTCGGCGAGCTCACGCTCGACCGTGACCTCCAAGTCGGGAAATCCGTTGCGGAATATAGCGATAGCCTCGGCGAGGGCCTCGCGGCCGGTTCGCTGGCCGGGCGTGGGTTGTGGTCTACGACATACTCGGCGACGGTCTCGTCAAGGAGGCGCGGATCACCAGTCACGAACGCATCGCGTCGGACATATTCCTCCTCTGTCAGTAGCGATCGGAAAGGCTCAGTCGCGGCGACCAGGGACGAGCCAGGCAGGCGGGGCGTTGACGACAACGTTGACGTTTCGTGGGCGGCGATGTTCGCGCGCAACGCATCGAGCACGCTTGACCGTGCGGCATCGTCGAGATCGCGCAGCACGAACCTGGTGAGCCAAACTCAGACACGAACCGGTAGGCCGCGTAAGCGTCCGGACCGAAAGCGAAGGGTGCGCTCGGCCCTTCGAAGATGATACCGACAAAGCCTGCCTGGCCGAGAATCGTGCACACGCGGTCGGGCTCGGATAGCGAGAGCGGGCCGGGCACGTCGGATCCTGGTCCGGGTACATCCCGTCCCGCCGCTAACGCCCCCGGTCAACTCGACGATCCAAGGGTTGCGTTCGACCGGTTGCCACACAAGCAGCGTCAAACCACCGGCCGGCCGCAGCGCCCGGGCGATGTTGGTGAACGCCGCGGCCGGGCGCCCGGCTGCGGTGTTTCGCGGCCCGTCGGGCCGTGCCAAGGTCCGCGGTCAGTGGATATTGTGGGCGGTGGTGTGCCGGGAAGTCTGGTCGGCGCTGGTAGGTCCGCGCCGTCCCGGGAGGTTACCGTGTCCCCTGCTCGTACCGGCTGCGCGGGTCCCCGTCGCGGGGTTCGGCGGTGAACGACGTTAGGGGCTTCGGCCTGGCGATCGCGGTGGTCGGCGCTTCGGGGCTGCTGGCAGTGCTGTCGAACCGGCTCAGCCAGCGAATGCGGGTGCCGGCCCCTGCGATCTTCCTGCTAGGCGCCGCGGTGGCCGCGGATCTGATTCCGGCCCTTGGCCGGATACCCGTGGTCACAGTGCAGCGAGTCGTCACCGTCGCTCTGATCGTATTGCTATTCGACGGCGGCATGCATATCGGCTGGCGCCGGTTCCGCTCGACGGCCGGCCCCATCGCCTGGGTCGGTGTGGTGGGCACATTCGCCACCATCGCTGGCATAGCGGTGCTGGCGCACCTGCTGTTCGGCTTCGGCTGGCTGCCCGCCCTGTTGCTCGGCACGGCGCTGGCACCCACCGACCCGGCCGTGGTGTTCTCAGTGCTAGGCCGCCGCGAAATCTCTGGGCGCACCGGCACCCTGCTTGAGGGCGAGGCGGGCGCCAACGACCCGGTCGGAATCGCCGCGATGGCCAGCCTGCTGGCAGTCGGAGCCGCCAGCGGCTGGCACGCCGTGGGCGATGGGCTACGCGAGTTCACGTTGCAAATGGGGGTCGGCGCGGCGGCCGGCGTGGTCGGCGGGTACGGTCTGGCTCTGTTCATGCGCCGGGTCACACTGCCAAGCGGCGCCCTGTACCCGTTGAGCACCCTCGCCGCGGCCGCCGTCATCTACGGAACGGCCACCCTCGCCCGCGGATCCGGCTTCCTGGCGGTGTTCATCGCCGGCATCCTAGTCGGAGATCTCCGCGCCCCGTACAAGGCTGAGATCGAACGGTTCTACTCCTCACTGGCAAGCCTCTCCGAGATCGTCGCGTTCGCCATGCTCGGCCTGACCGTCTCCCTGTACGACCTGGCCACCAGCGACGCCTGGCTCATCGGCCTCGGCCTAGCCCTACTGCTGACCCTGATCGTTCGACCCGCCGCGGTCGGGCTACTTCTGCTGCCAGTACGGCTACGCCCCGGCGAGCGGCTGTTTGTTATGTGGTCCGGACTCAAAGGCGCCGTGCCCATCCTGCTCGGCAGCTACATCCTCACCGCCGACGTATCCGGCGCCCCGAGGATGTACGGCGTCGTGGTGGTCGTGGTGGCATTCTCTGTCGTCGTGCAGGGCAGCCTAGTGCCGTACGTCGCCCACCGCACCGGCGTGCCAATGCGTACCGTCGAACCCGAACCGTGGGCCCTGAGCGTGCGGTTCCGGCACGAACCCGCCGGTATGCGCCGCTACCTGGTCGTCTCCGGCGCGCCCGCCGACGGGAGCACCCTCGCCGACCTCGCCCTTGGTGAAGACGCGTGGATCAGCTTCATCAGCCGCGACGGCGCATTAGTGGCAGTAAGCCGGGACACCGTCCTGCAGGCTGGCGACGAGGTCGTGGTACTGGCCGACCCGGCAGCCCAACCTAACCTCGAACCTCTGTTCACCTCGCAAACAGCTCGCGGAGGAACCTTAGACGCGCGTCCGAGCGGACCCTAAATGTGAACGAGTGGACCGCGACTTGTTGACTAGGGTCGACCCTCGGCCTGGTTTCGGTCGGGCGCATCATGACGCCAAATCCCTTGCGGGCAAGCTTGAGTAGGACCGGGCCGGGCTTGGTGAGGTCACGCACCCGGTCCGCGCAGAGTTCCTCAAGCGAGGCCAAAGTTTCGGCGAACCGCGTCGGGCTGATCCGGTGGGCCTGATCCGGCAAGGCGGCGTTGTGCCACACCTTGCGCCGCGCCTCCTTTAGAAACCGACGACTGGCCGCTCGGTTGGCTGGGCGCAACAGACGATCAAGCACCGTCACCGACGAGATGGCGCTGAGCTCCATGTCCTCATCGCCCACCCGCGCCTGCAGCACGACATCGACGTGGCAGTGGTCATCCTGGCGGGCTCGGCGAACCATCGGGCTGTCGAAGTCACCCGGGGTGATCACGGCGAGAAGTGACTGCGGTAGGTCGTAGTTGATGTGTGCGTTGAGCCCGAGAAGTACGTGACGAAGGGGCGGCGGGTCAGGGTTGTCTCGTGCGGCGGCGAGGGCTATCCGCCACGGACTCGACGAGGCCGCGGCACGACGGTCAGCGTCGAGCGCATCCAGGTACAGCTGCGCGAAGGCGACATCCAAACAGCTGACCCAGGCATTGTCGGCGAATCCGCCGCGGTCGATCTCATCGGCGATCGCCTGGGAAGTTCGCGGATTCGGCTAGGTGGAGCTACGCCCAAGAAGACTTCGAGCGCAAGCTCTACCGCAAGCGCAACAAGATCAGCGTGAGGTTCGTCGAACTCGACGAGACCATCCCCGTGCAGGGCCCAGAGACTGAGGTCGAAGACCGCATGGTCTTCGCTGACTTCATGGCTCTCCTCGACCAGCGGGAACGGCAGATCGTCGTGCTGCTCTCCAGCGGCCCCACCACCCTGACCGACATCGCTGCACAGCTCGGATACGCCAACCACGGTCCGATCTCAAAGCGGCTCACCAAGATCCGGCGAAAGGCCGAGACCTACCTCGACCTGCACCAGCGTCAGACGGGCCATCGGCAGCCCGCACCCACCCGTCCGGCCGACGGAGTGAGAAGCCAGCGCCCCGGGTGGACGGCCGCGAGTCGGTCCGACAGCGCTCAGTGGTGGTGGTCGTGAGCGTCCAGAGTCGGCGCCTATAGGCAAGACACCAATGTGGGCAGTCGCTCTGGAACTGTCCCGTCTCAATTGACCTTAGGCATCTCGGGCGCCCTGACCTCCAGCGTCTCATGATCTTTGAGACATGGTATTGGCCAGGCGTCTCAAAGATCATGAGGCAAGCTGGCGCGAACGGTCATCGTTATTGGTCCGGGGACGCGCTGGCCCGCGGACCAAGCCGGGTCCCGGCCGTTCTTCTGAGAGCGTTGCCGTGCACCGGCGCCCGACTGTCGGGTGCGGGCTTGCTGCTGAGCCGTTCACAGCTGCGGTCCTTGCACGACGCCGGCGATGACCGTGGTGACGACCTTGCCGACTGCTCCAGCCTCCGGCGGGGTGCCTTTCCGGTCGGCGAACAGCATGTGCACGGCTCCGATCAGCGTGGGAGCGAGCGTGTCGACATCGGCATCCGCTGCGATGCGGCCCATGTCGCGCTCGACGGTGAGGTAGGAGGCGATCATGGCCGCGGCTTCCGTCAGCATCGGGACGCCGGCCGACCCGGCCTGGCGCAGCCGAGCACGCAGCTCATCCCGGGAGATGATGAGGCCGACGATCGACACAGCGACGGACTCGAACAGGTCCATTAGTGTGTCGGTAAGGTTTCCGGCGACCGTGCCGGTCCCGGCGAGGTTGCGTAGGGCGGCAGCCTGGTTACTGATCCGGCCGATGCGGTCGAGTACGAGTTCGGCGAGGAAGGCGTCGAAGTCGGCGAAATGCCGGTGCAGGACACCCTTGGCGCAGCCCGCCTCCGTGGTGACGGCACGGCTGGTCAGCGCATTCGGCCCGTCCCGGAGCAGGACGCGCTCGGCGGCATCGAACAGCTGCTCGCGCGCGTCGCGGAGGGCGACCCCCGTCGGCACCGTGCCACTCCTTTCCTTGCTCGGCCACCTCTGGTTGAGGAGTGGGCGCATGCCCACTTATAGTGGGCGCATGCCCACTATACCGCCGGAGCGAGGGCCTTTGTCCGAACGCGAGCCTCATCAAGCCCGACAGGCCGCAGAGTCGTTCGGCTCGGACCCTGAACGCTACGACCGGACCCGGACCCGCTATCCCGACTCCATGGTGGACGCGATCGTCGCCGCCAGCCCCGGACCCGACGTCCTCGACGTCGGCATCGGCACCGGTATCGCCGCCCGGCAGTTCCAAGCCGCCGGCTGCCGTGTGCTCGGGGTCGACGTCGACGCGCGGATGGCTGAGTTCGCGCGCCGCGGCGGACTCGAGGTCGAGGTCGCGACGTTCGAAGCCTGGGATCCCGCCGGCCGGGCATTCGATGCGATCATCTCCGGGCAGACCTGGCACTGGATCGACCCCATCGCCGGCGCGGCCAAGGCGGCGCAGGTGCTGCGTCCGGGTGGCAGGCTGGCACTGTTCTGGAACGTGTTCCAGCCTTCGCCCGACGCGGCGAAAGCATTCTCCGCGGTCCATCGCCGAGTGATACCCGGCCCGCTGGCCGACATGTGGGCGAGGCCCGCCCTGGACGGGTACTCGGTGCTGTTCACCAGGGCCGCCGACGGGATTCGGGAGGTGGGCGCCTTTGGCGAACCGAAGCAGTGGCGATTCGACTGGGAGCGGTCATACACCCGGGAGGATTGGTTGGACCAGCTGCCTACGCACGGCGGTTACGCCCAGCTCCCGCCGGCCCAACTCGAGGAGCTGCTCACAGGTATTGGGGCCGCAATCGACGCGGCCGGAGGCAGCTTCACGATGGGCTACGCCGCGATTGTGGTTACGGCGACGCGAAAGAGCGCGGCCTGACCCCGGCGTCATAGCTATTCGCTGCCCGCCGGGGCGCCGACCCAGACCAGGACGTTCCCCAGCCCAGGCCGGTCGATGTCGGCCAGAGATGCTCGGCCCAGCGGCCGAGCCGAATGCGCCCGCACCGGTTGGCCCGAGCCCCACTGCTCACGATGTAGTACACCGAACGTGCAGTACAGAGCAGTCACTTATCTGGAGCCGCCAGCCCTAATCATGGCTCTGATCTGGGCGGTCCGGAAGAACATCTGCCGCAGGTGCTTGTTCGCGTAACGCAGGAACCATGGCCACGGACACTCGTGAAGCTGAGCAGCGCCTGCATCACCGCCAAGGTGATGATCTCGGCGTCGGTGACCCGTGGCTGGATCCCGACGACGGGTCGCCATGGGATCTGTTCGGGTTGGGCCTTCAACAGATCGTCGGTCGTCACATAGAGTGCGGTCGCGAGGGTGACCAGTTCGGCGTCCACCCACGGCCTTCCAAGTGTTCGAGTTTGGGTTAGGACCGCGTAGATCTCCGCGGATCGTTGATGGTGCCGGTGGCGTGCGCCAGCCCGCGCAATGCTTGCTGTGCCTCCGCGGCGTCTGCTGCGGGGGTCCTGGAACGTGTGCACTTGAGTCTCCTGCCGACATGAGTCGTCGACATCCAGGTTTGAAACGACGCCCGGAGGTTAGTCGGGTGGCTCCGCCAGCCTCTCCGACCGGGTCCAACCGGCCCAGCCACGCTCGCGCATCAGGTGCATCAGCCGCTCCGCTCGCGGGTCGGACTCGACGGCGAATGCGTCCAGAAGGTCAAACGGTAGATCGTCCTGCGCCATCTCGCCGTTGATCTCGCCGGTGGCGTATGCCTGCTCGAACAGGCCGGCCATGATGTCGGCAACTTCCTCCAGACGCGAGTCGTCGCCTGGGTCGCCGTCGAGGATCTTCGACAGGACCCGATAGAGCCGAACGAGTTGCGGGTTATCGAGCTGTGCGAGTTTCTCGGGTATGAACTGGCGGATGCGATCGGGCCCGCGAGCCGCAATCAGTATCCAGCCGTCCCGCTCAGCCTCCACCATCCGCTCTGACGCCCCGATCCCCCGAAGCCGATCGAGATAGGAGACCACCTCCGGCGGGAGCGCCAGACTGTCCCCGGCGGAGAGCTGCGCGATCTCCTTGCGGCTGGTCTCAAGCCGTTCGATCTCGTCGCGCAGGTGGCTGTCGATCCTTTGGACCGCTTCGGCAAAGGTCGATGCATCGGCTTCGAGCATGTGACCGATCTGAGACAGCGGCACGCCAGCGTTGGCGAGGCTGCGAATCTTGATCAGAGACACGACCGCCTTTGCGCCATACCGCCGGTAACCCGAAGCATCCCGCTCCGGCTCGGGCAGGAGTCCGATCTGGTGATAGTGGCGGACCGTCCGCACCGTGACGCCGGCCCGCGTCCGGCGACTGATCAACCGGATCACCACCGGACTCGACGACCTCACCGACGACGAACGCGCCCACGTCGGCAATGCGGTCGCCACCGTGCGCCGCCACCGTGCCGTCATGCTCGGCATCCCCCGAACCCGGCCAGCCCTTCCCGACCTACGATCAGGAGCCACTGCGTGAGCACCACAGCGCCGAACCCGCGCACCGCGGCCATGGCCGAAGGACGCCGCGCCGACACCGCCCGCCGACGTCAACGCGTCATCAAGGCCCTCAACGAAGCCGCCACCCGCGGCGAGGACCTCAGCGTCACCACGATCGCCCGCGCCGCCGGCGTGGACCGCACCTTCCTCTACCGCCACCGCGATCTCCTCGCCCAACTCCACACCATGGCGACGCAACCCAGCAGCGGCGCCAGCACCACAACGCCCAGCCGCGCTTCACTGCAGGCCGACCTGCTCGCCGCCCAGCAACGCGCGATTCGCCTAAAAACCCGAGTCCGCCAACTCGAACAACGCCTATCCCAACTCCTTGGCGAGCAGACCTGGCATGAGTCCGGCCTCGGCGCCCCCGACGACATCGACGCGCTCAAACAACGCACTGTCCACTTAGAACAGCAAGCGGTCGACCTCCACATCCAGCTCGAGGAGCGCGACCAAGACCTCATGGCAGCCCGCGCCGCCAACCGCAAACTCATGACCCAGCTCAACACCCGACCAACACGCTGAAACGCCCCGGCGTGTCCTACTTGCACCACACCTGTTGCGCTACATACGATTCATCCATCAGCCCTTGAGCAGCACAAACGGGAGGATCTGTCCTCCTAGCTCGGGCCAACCCCCGGAGAACCGGCCGCACCGGAGTCTGAATCTGCAACCGCCCAACCCGGCCGACCCGGCCGGTCGGTTGACGCTCGTCGACTATTCGTCCACCGTGCAACGCCCGGTGCGGCGGGTCGATGTCCTTGGCGGACTGATCCACGAGTACCAGCGCGCCGCCTAACCAGCACAATCAGCTCGGTCGGGCAGCATCAGCCTGCGCCTGGCGGGCGGCAAGCCGCGCGTCTGTCCGCCAGTCCATCCGTGGACACGTCGGTCGTATCAAGCCGATAAGACGTCCGCCGTCGCCCCGAACCACGACAACAACAGCAGAGGTCGGCAGCCACGGCGGGCGTGGACTGCAAACCGCGACCTGAAACCGTCACGGCAGAGGCCACCAGCCCAACCATCGGCCGAATGCCATCAGAGCCAACGTCTTGGACGCCCGTCACGGCGTCAGCCAGGACCGACATCGTGCCTGCCCACAGCCGTGTCCGTGAAATGGCACCCCACACGCGTTACATGTAACATGAGGTCATGAGTGTCAAGGACCGAGTGCGCGGCCACCGCGCCCGGCTTCGCGCCCAGGGGCTGCGCCCGGTGCAGATCTGGGTGCCCGACGTGCACGCGCCACAGTTCGCGGCGGAGGCCAAGCGCCAGTCGGAACTCGTCGCGGCCACGGCCAGCGCCGAGGACGAGCAGGCGTTCGTGGACGACCTGTCCGACTGGGACGACGCCGGGTGAGGCGTGGCGAGATCTGGACCGCGGCCGGTGGCGTCTACGCGACCAAGCCGCGCCCGGTCCTCATCATCCAGGACGACAACTTCGCCGGCACCGACTCGGTCACCGTCCTCCCGATGACGACCACGGCACTCGACGCGCCGTTGCTGCGCATCCCGGTGGACCCGACGCCCGCCAACGGTATCGAGCAGCCCAGCCAGATCATGATCGACAAGGTGACCACGACCAGGCGGTCCAGCGTTCAGAAACGCCTCGGCACGCTTTCCGCCGCCGATCTCGTGCGCGTCGAGAGGTCACTGCTGGTCTTCCTGGGCATGGGAGCCTGACGACCCGGGCCGACCGCACCCGCGCCAGAACCTCGGATCAAACGTCGGCGCATCCTCGGCGGGCTCATCGAGAGGTCTCGCGGGTTGTCGGTGACAACGAAGAAGCGATGGACAGCCAAGCGACGGCTGTGACGTGCTTTTACCAACTGCTCAATCACTCCTGAGCCACACCCGACACCAATGAGAGGCAGTACACCGCCGCGGCCTCGGTTGCACACCGAGCCTGATACTCCGAATCCCCTGCCACCCATGAGAGACGATGAGATGTATGGCCACGGTCCTGATCGCTGGTGCGTCCGGCTTCATCGGGTCGCGGCTCGCGCCAGCGTTGGTCCACGGCGGCCACGACGTTCGGGCGATGACGCGCCATCCGGAGACCTACGACGGTGCCGGTCAGCCGGTAGTCGGAGATGTCACCGATCCCGCGAGCCTCGAAGCCGCACTCGAAGGGGTGACGGCCACGTACTACCTTGTGCACTCGCTGGAGTCCGCCGACTTCGAGGCCCGCGACGCCCAGGGCGCACGAAACTTCGCCGGCGCCTGTTCCCGAGCTGGGGTCGAGCGCATCATCTACCTCGGCGGTCTCGGCCCGGATGAGGACACCAAACTGTCCCCACACCTGCGATCGCGGCGCGAGGTCGAACGCCTCTTGGGCGAAGGCGACGTGCCCGTCACGGTGCTGCGGGCCGCTGTCGTGATCGGGCATGGTGGCATCTCGTGGGAGATCACGCGGCAGCTCGTTGACCACCTGCCCGCCCTGGTGACACCCCGGTGGGTCAACACGCTGAGCCAGCCGATCGCGTTGCCTGACGTGATCCGTTACCTCGTCGGTGTGCTCGAACCGGAAGAGGCGAAGGGTAGGGTGTTCGAGATCGGTGGGCCCGAGGTGATGCGATACATCGACATGCTCGAAAGGGCTGCTGCCGTGCGCCATAAGTGGCTGCCGAACGTCACTGTGCCGCTGCTCACGCCGCGACTCTCCTCGGCCTGGCTTGCGTTGGTGACCGATGTCAACCTGCGCGCTGCCCGCAACCTGGTGGACTCAATGATCACTGAGGTCGTTGTGCACGACGACTCGATCGCCGAGGTCGTGCCCGGCGAGACCATGGGCTACGACGATGCGGTCCAGCTAGCGCTGGCCGAACGCGCTGCGGGCGGCCACGGATCCACGGCGTGACCCAGCCGGGCCCTGCCATGCGCCGCCGACGCGTGGCTGTCGCGACGACCCTCGTCCTGGGCGCCGGACTGCTCTACGCGTCGCTGCACATTCGTCCCGGCGATCCTCGGTTCCTCCTCCTCACGACCGTCCTGGCCGCGGTGTGGGTCGTGGGTGGGCTCCTGTCCGGATCGATACCCCTGGGCACCCTCGTTATTCGCGGCCGCCCTCGCCGGCCGGTTTTGTTGCCCTTCATCGTCGGGGTGGTCGTCGGCGGAGTCTTCCTTGCCGGCGCGCTGGTCGTTCGAGCAGTCCCATCATTGCGCGACTTTGTCAATGCGGTGCTGTCGCATAGCACCCCGGGCACCCTCCTTCCGGTCGCGGTCGTCGCCGTCGCGAACGCCGTGGCCGAAGAGATCTTCTTCCGAGGGGCGCTGTTCGCGGCGGCCGAGAACGCTCGGCCGGTACTGGTTTCGAGCGCGCTGTACGTGCTGACGACCTTCGTCACCGGCAACCCGATGCTGGTCTTCGCCGCCGCCGTGGTCGCGCCAATTCTTGGCCTGCAGCGCCGGGCCTCGGGCGGGGTCTTGGCGTCGGCGATCACCCACGCCACCTGGTCGCTGGTGATGCTGCTCGCGTTGCCGCCACTGCTCGACGCCTGACAAAGAGGGGGGTGAGCACGACCCAGGCCGTGACCGAGACCCCGACGATGACCAGGGCCTTGAGGATGCCGTTCACCTCAAAGTTGTCCACAATGGGCACACTGAAGATCGTGGCGCCCGACGCATCGTGGAACTCCGCCTCGATCCAGCCATACTTCGTAGTCTGTACGCCCTCAAGGTTGGGGTTGAGCCGATGTAGGACGTGATACACCGCCGCGAAGACCGGGACCTGGATGAACAGCGGCAGACAGCCCATCAGCGGATTGACGGCTCTACGCCACGAAGCGGGGACGGCGCCTCCTGATCCTCGGTGGCAATCGGTTAGGGCCATTCGATTCCGCAGTGCAGTAATAGTCGGAGTCGGTAGTGGTCGAAGCGGCGGTAGCCGTGGCCGATGCGGCGGATCTTCTCCACCAGCACACCGCGGGGAAACCGGTGCAAGAGGGCAGCGAGGAAGGCCCGGTCGGCCGGGCGAACCGTACCTTCGCGCCGCGCAGTTGCCGTTCGAGGACCGTGATCTGGCGTCGAAGGACCAGGACTTCTACATCCTTGGCGCGGTCACTCATCGGCAGCAACCGCAGCGCAGCCAACCCGCTGGTCACGGCGAGATACGCCAGTCGAAGCAGCACAGCAAGGCATCCTCGCCGATCGGCCGTCAGCGATACGACAAGCCTGGGCAGCACTACCCGACCCAAGATCTCGTCGAACTAGCCCAACCGCTGTCACCAGGGCGGACGTCATTCTCGGCACCCGCAGGGCCACGTCGAGCAATGCTCGAAACCCCTGGATGATCGTCGGCAGGCATCTGCCCCGACGATTCCGAATCCAGGAAGTTGTTTCTCCATCTGAGTGCCTGACTACATGGCGATAACTGCAGCTCAACGCCCAACGCCGAGTTTGGCACTTTACCCGTACACCTACGCCGACTCGCTGGCGCCGTGGCGAAAGACCACGGCCTCGCCCATCGTGGCCGGGGCGTGCCCGCCAGCTGAAGCCCGCCGCACAGCCGCGACACCAGCGCCTAGCGACCCCGACTGCCGGCCACCTGAGCCGCGCGCTACGGAAGTGGTCAGCGCAATTGTGGATCTTGTGCTCCCATTTTGCTCCCAACTTCGCGGGACTTAGCGCAAAACGGACATCCGACGATCCTCAAAAAACGCCCGCTGACCTGCGGAAATTCATGGTGGGCGATACTGGGTTTGAACCAGTGACCTCTTCCGTGTCAATCCGGGCAGCGGTCATCGGCCGTTGCTGCCTGATGACGGAAAGCCTTGTGGCGTAAGAGATCCGCGTGGTCCCGTCCGGTCCCAGCAAGTCGTCCATCGCTGCGTTTGATGACTATCTGCTGACTGAGATCGGAGATCATCGAAATCATGGTGTCACGTCGTCGATCCCGCGCGCTGCGGAATATTCAGTTTGAACGTGTCGCTCCCCCTCCCCCGCCGGTCGAGCCGCAGCCGGCGCCGCCGGTCCGTCCGAAGTCAGGTCAGTGCTGGCGCTGCGGCAACGGCTGTCGGAAGGAGAAGCACCCATACGGATGGGTTTGCCACTTCTGCGCCGATGAGCTGGACCGGTACTACCTGCTGATGATCGGACTCCGAGGCGGAACGGTCGAGTCGGCGTTCGCGCAGGACGTTGCTGCCGATGCCGTGCCGAAGGCGACGATCCTTCGCTCCCGAAACGCGCCCCCGGTTCAGTCGTAGCCCGCGACGACATGTGGTGCGTCCCGCTGCCCAATGCAGAGACCGCAAACCCGGGGGTGCCGCCGGTTTCCGGCATGGTCGTCTTGTAGAGTCCGCGTACGCGCAAATACCGATGTCAGTCGGTTAGCGCGTCGAGTTGATGATCGTAGTGGCGATTGGTCGGTCGAGGTTGGTAGGGCAGGGATGGTCATGATCGGTACTGTTGTGCGCTTCAGCGACGATAAGGGATACGGGTTCATCGCGCCGGACGGCGGCGAGGACGACGACGTATTTGTGCATGCGAATGAGCTCACCGGTGGGCGCATACGCACTGGTACGCGGGTTGAGTTTGAGATTATCGACGGCGAACGCGGTCTGAAGGCGTACAACGTGCGAGTGATCGAGGACCCGCTTCAGACGGTGAGCGTCACGCCGGGCGTCGGCACAGCCCTCGCAAACGTGAGATCCCCCGCCATGGACGCAAACCTGTTCAACGTCCTGTCCGAGAGCGAGTTCTTACGGCGGATGACGGAGCTTCTCCTCGAGTCCGTGCCGCAGTTGACCGGTGCGCAGATCAACGACTTGCGGACGCGTCTGCTGGAGTTCGCCGGTAAGAACGGCTGGGTTAGGTAGCGAACATCGGCGTCGGCTCCTCCGGCATCTGGGCCAGCGCAACGGTCAGTGTGGCGCTTGGTTGAGCCCGGCGAAGTGGGTGGGTAGCTGGCGGGAGTGCTTGACCACGACGGCGGTCGGGAGGCGGTCAGTCCGGATTCCGGGCATCCCCTGATCGCCGCCAATGATTCTGAGCGAGTGGGCTTGTCAATGGTCTGCCCGAAGGGACGCGCAAAGCGCGCCATTGACAAGGTCGGGAGCGGGAATATGATCCGGCGGCCTGAGGGGGTGGCCGCCAGGGCGAGTCGCCGACGGCGCCCGGACCTGGCACGGACCCGGCGCGCCCCCGGAGGTTCCTCGTGGGTCGTACCGGACCGGACGCGGGAGCGTTAGCGGGAGCGGCCGGTTCGGGACGGCCGAGCACAACGACGAGCCTCACCTTCTTCAGCCCGCACGCGGCCGCACGGACCACCAGCTCATCGACCGCGTTCGGCCTTCCGACACGTGAACCGGCGGTGGCCGGGCGTCGTATCAGGCGTCGACCGGGAGGAGCTCCGGGATCGTCTCAAGTCGAACGAGGTTAAGCCTGATGTGGCGGATGCTTGCCGCTGTCATTGCGGTCTGGTCAGCTCGGATGGCGCCGCCGGCGCGGCGGGCGCCGACGTGTCGAGCGCCAGGCCGCGGCCGGCGGGCAGTGGCACCAGAGAAGGATCGTGCAGGCCGGAGATGACAGAGGAGCGATGCAGGCCGGGTTCAGCGTTGCTTACCCTCGTGACGACGTGGACCAGGCCGACGAGCTCGTGTACGGGCTGAGCCTCGGGTGCGCCACACCCGACCCGGGTTCATATGGGTGGAAGGCTCGACTCGATCGCGGAGGAGAGCGGGTGAGGATGGCCTAATCAACAGCCGCGTTCCGGTCACCGCTTCCCCCGGCGTTGCGGCGCGTAGCGCCGCCTTGATCCATCCTGAGAGGGATTCGGCAAAGTAGACCAGCAGTTCTTCGACGTTCGCAGTACGAGAGTGAAGCACAGGTACCAGCTAACGGCGCCATGCTCCCGTCCGATGGGAACCGGAACCCAGCTACCGCCGACCGCGGCAGGCGACCACGAGCTTGAGCAGGTCGAGGAAATCACCGCACACGCGTGTCCGGTCTCGCCATCCGCACAATGCAACGGAGCCAGCAGACTCCCTCAACCTCCCGTCCATGCACCGTGGATGCATTCCGGCCAATTCACCATCGTGTCAATCGCTTTTCGGTGTCTCATTCCTGACCATCGGCGCATTCGCCCGTGGCGTCCGCCACAATCGGTGGCGATCCGTCGATGTTTGATCGAGTGTCGCGTGAGGTGACCGCATGGGCGCCGTTGTCGGGCGAGTGGTACAGCTGGAGACCGGGGCACCGGTATCGAATCTGGTCGTGGCGGCGTTTGACATGGACCCTGCGACCGACGCGGAGCGGTCCGACCTGCGCCGCGCGCACCGGCTCGGTTCGGCGGTCGTCACCGCCGACGGGTCGTTCCGCATCGAGTTCGCCGAGGAGCACCTGCGCGCAACGATGGCGGGCCACGCGCGGCGGCCCGACATTACCCTTGCGCTCTACCGACCGCATGTCGCCGGCGCCGCCGGCAATCCCGAGGCCGAGCCTCTCTACGTGACCCGTGCACCGCGCCAAGGCGCCGCTCGGGAGGAGGCGTTCGTGGTGATGGTGCCGCGCGGGGTCTGGGGCCCAGGGCCGACCCGGACCGCCAGCCAGCGCCCCGCCGAGCCGGTGGAGGGTGTGGTACGGGACATGGCCTCGAGGGCAGCGTTCGACTCGGCCATGTCCCGCGTGATGGCTCCGGTCGTCGCGCGCCAATTGGCGGTACGCGCTCAAGGAGCGGCACTGGCCCGAGACGTCCTCGGCGCCGCGCGGCGTCGCCAGGGTGCCGCCGCGGAACTGTTTGTTCCCCCCGGACAGTCCACTGTGGAGGCTACGAAGACGGCGCGAGCGGCCGGATTACGGCGGTTGCGCGACATCGCACCGAGGGTCAAGCCGCTGGTGATTCGTACCGATAGCAGGGGTTTGAAGAAGCTCGGCTTCCAGCAGACCCAGAGTGGCGTTTGGGTTTCACCCGCCGGTGGCACCACCTTGTCGAAGGTCGAGGCCCAGGCGGGCCCAGGCGTCTTCACCACCGACGCGATGCGTGCGTTCAACGCCATCGACCTGTGCCAGTCGATGCACGCCGGTGAGCCGGACGCCGTGGCGAGCAACGGCGGAAGCCCGGCGGCACCCAGCGACGACGCCGCCGGGACGCCGGGCCCGCCGACGGCGGGCAACCTCGACGCGGGCGGTACTGCGACAGGCACCGGCGGCGCATCCGACAACGGCGGCTCCGCGACGGGTGGCGGCTCCGCGCCGGTGGAAGGCCTGCAGGCCGACGTGCTCGCCCTGGCGCGGGCCGCGGTGTACGGCCTCGACATCGACAGCCCGGCGCAGCTCGCGCTACGACCCAACGCCGACGCGGTCAAGACCGGGCTCTCCGTTGACCTTCCGGGCGGGCCAGCCGACCAGGCGTCACTGCACGACTTCCATACCTTGCAGGTGGCCTGGCGCGACGTATGGACCGCCATCATCGACGCCAAGACCCAGCAGCAGCTCATCGAGGTGTATGAGGCGCTCGTCCCGGTCGTCGACTGGGGCTCGATCGCCAGTGATACCAGCGAAATCACCGAACTCCGGGATTTTCTCGCGCACCTGAAAGACGCCACCGAGGTGGCGGCGAAGGCAGCCGGCGCCGGCGACCCGCCGGCGGAGCTGGCGGCCTGGCTGCCCGAGCTCGCCGACAAGTGGGCGGCGTTGAGCCCGGAGCACCGCGACTACATGGACTTCCTGCACTGGGTGGACAACCAGTGGGAGCAGCAGGGCCTCGTCTTCTGGTTCACGAACGTCGCGCCCGGCGGCGGCGGCACGTCGCTGCCCGGCGGCGACATCAAGGAGTACCTGGACCGCGCCGGCACGAGCTTCCCCGACGCCTGGTTCGAGACGCCGATGCGGGAGCTCCATGCGCACTGGGGCCGGGAGCGGGGCGAGGCGATCCTCTTCGGGTACGACTCCGGCAGTTCTAGCGGCGGGGGCGGCTCGTGGGTTCCGGGCCTGGCCCGTGCGGGTCGGCTGCTGCAGGGAATCGCCGACCGGCTGGCCGAGGCGTACCGGTTCGACGTGTTCGCGCCCGGCTCGTACAACTACGGCATCGTCACCACCTATCGGCAGAAGTGGCAACCGCTGCACTACCAGGTCGGTGAGCTGGTCGCGACAATCCCGCTCGCACCTGGTGAGAAGCGCAGCTACACCAAGAAGCGGGTGGTCCGGGCGAGCCGGGCGCAGAAGGAGGTCGAGCGCGCGCTGGCTGCCCGTACTGGTGAATCCACCGAGACGAGCCGGTGGGAGACCGACATCCTGCGCAAGGCGTCGGCGTCGACGAACTTCAAGCTGACCGCCGAGGGCGGCTTCAACGTCGCCATCGCCGACTTCCGGGCCAGCGGCGCCTATGGTGCGGATCAGGCTCAGGAGTCCTCGGTGGCCAAGCGCAGCTACCGTGAGGCGGTGCGCAAGGCGTCCGAGGAGTACCGCAAGGAGCGCACACTCGAGATCAGCTCGGAGCGTACGCTCACCGACGAGTTCACCGAGACCGCCGAGATCGTGAACACGAACGATGAGCTGACGGTGACGTATCTGCTCTACGAACTCCAGCGACTGCTGGAGATCTCCGAGCGGCTGCACCGGGTCACCCCGGTGGTTCTGGTCGCCTTCGAAGTTCCAGCGCCCAACGAGATCGACGAGGACTGGCTGCTGACCCAGGAGTGGATCCTGCGCCGGGTGATCCTCGACGACGGACTGGTACCCGCGTTGGACTACCTCTCTGACGGTTTCGCCAGCGACGAGCTGGGCGTGGAGGTGCTGCGTACTCAGTGGGAGACGCAGATCGACACGGTGCGCCGGCTCACCAGCGACCTGAGCATCCGGGAGTCGCTGCGCCAGCAGGCCCGGACGCGGCTGGACGCGGCCCTGCGCGCCGGCGGCTCGAGCGGCGGCGGCGCCCTCGATATGGTGGGCGACTTCCTGTTCGGCGATGACGACAGCGCGGCCAAGGCGGAGGCGCGGCGGCAGGCCGCACAGCAGGCGATGGACTGGACAGACGCCGACTTCACCCGGGCCGAGCAGCAACTGGCCACGTCGATGTCGGCGTTGGCCGCGGCCACCGACGCGTACAACGAGGCACTGCGACGCCGGCTCAACCGCCGGGTCGCCATCGACCAGCTCCGGATCCACGTGAAAGAAAACATCCTCTACTACATGCAGGCGATCTGGCTGCATGAGCCACCGGATCAGCGGTACCTGCGGCTCTACGACCGCGAGGTCGGCTGGCCGGACACCACCGCGATGACGGTCCAAGTCACCAAGCCGGAACCGACGACCCCACCGCCCGGCCCCAGCGGCCCCAGCGGCAGCGGCGGCGGCGGCGGCTTCGGCGGATTCGGCGGCCTCGGCGACATCGGCGTGGACGTCCAGGGCACGTACGACAGTTGGGTCTCCGGCATCCAGAATCTGGCTGACCAGCAGGCAGCGGAGAAGGTGCAGGTCCAGGTTCCGCTCGTGGACTTCGGCGATGCGACGCGAGTGCTCTACGAGGTCGCCGACCTGGACCGGCTGCTCGGGTTCAAGGGAAACTACGGCATCTTCCCGCTCAAGCAACACAACGCGGTCACCCTCTTCATGGCGCAGGCGTTTCTCGACACGTACTTCGGCGTCACCGATCCGGACATCCTCGGCGAGGTGCCGGCGCCCAGCGAGGCGGTAGAGCTCGCCGAGTGCGCCTGGCACAAGGCGGGCAACGACGAGGGCGCCAAACGAGAGATCACCAAATGGCTGCTCGCTGCGCTGGAAAACCAGCGGCTGGTGTCCGAGCAGATCGTGGTACCCACCGGTCAGCTCTATATCGATGCGTTGCCCGGCGTTCACCCGCTGTTGGAGGACTTCAAGCTGCGGCATCGGCAGATCGACACGCTGCGCGCCGGCGCCGAGCTGCGCCAGGCCCAGCTCGAGGCGCTGCGATACGCGTCGCGGATCGCAGCGGGCGAGCGCGGTGACCCGGAGGTGCAGACGCAGGTGCTGACGGCGGCGCCGGTGAGCATCGACCTGCCCGCGCAGCCCAGCCCGAACCCGACACCTTAGGCATCGCACCCGTGAACCCCAACGCACCACCGACCCAACCGACGTTCAGCCCGGCCGAGTTGCAGCGCCTGCAGCAGCTGCTCCAACTGTTCGCCGCCCACAAGATCAGACCGGCTGACGCGGCGGCGTGGATTCAAATGCTGGTCAGCAAGGGCCGCCAGCCCGATCTCCCGCCGCGGGAGTTCGAGAAGTGGATCGAGCAGTTCACCTCCTTCTTCGTCAACGCGGTCGCATCCGAGATCATTGACGACTATCTGTACCTACTCGGCGCGGTACCGGCGCTCGCGGCACCGGACGTGAAGCGGATCCGCACATACGCGTACGGCCTGCTCACCCGCGACGTGACCGAACAGCGCCGGCTCGCGCTCGAGCTGGCCCGCCAGCACGTGCGGCAGATCCGCCAGCTGGCGACGCACGTGGGCCGGGGCGAGGCGATCCGCCAGTACTTCGCGGCACACGTCCCCGGCGCGGAGCCGCCTTCGGTGGGCCAGCTTGTAGACGCGCAGAGCATCCATGCGACCCCAATCGGGAACATGGTCACCTGGAAGATGCCGATCGCGTACCGGCTCGCCCGGATCCAGGGCATCGAGCGGGTGACTGGCTCGACGTCGTTCGGCACCGTCTTCGGCGTCTACTACTTCCTCACCGGCGACTTCGATGGGGCCATCGCCGCGGCGGAGACCGCTCAGGTGCTGCTCGGCCCGGCCGCCGCACACGGCGAGGCGCGCGGCCAGACCCTGCATCCGCAGGGGCCGCCGCAGGAACGGGACCGTGGCCGCGAAATCGGGTCGCGGACCAGCACGGGTGCCCTTCCGGTACGCCTAACCGGAGCGCCGAGCCGGGCTACCGGCAACACCGGGACCGGGTCGCCCACCCGGGCGACGTCGCCGGTGCAGCAGCAGACGGTTAACCGCGCCGGCTCGGTGCCGTCGACGGCCACCGCGCGTTCGGCGCCGTCGCCAAGCGCGCGCGCAGCGCCGAAGCCCGCACCTGCACCGCCAAAGGCTCCGGCCGCGAAGCCGGCCGCACCCGCTGCCAAGCCTGCAAAGCCGATCGCCGCGCCCGTTGCGAAGCCGGCGAAGCCCGAGCCGTCCGGGCCGCCGCCGGCGGCGCGAGCCGCGATGGCCACCGCGCTGCGCGGCGACGATGCGGCGATCGATGCAGCATGGAAGCTCTTCGAGAGGTTCCCGCAGAAGTTGTCGCGAGACTCGGGCACGGTCACCAGAGTCGCCGAGCTCTACCGCACCACCCGCCAGATGCCGACCCTGCTGGGCAAGCTGCGAACGTTCATTCAAAACAGAGCGGACGCAGGCGAACTGCGGGCCATCGTGCAGCTGCTGCAGAACCCGAGGGTGAAAAGTCTGCGGCTGTTGGAACCGGTGCAGGAGAAAGGCGCCCGCACGCCGGACGTGGAGATCATGTACGAGGCCGGCTACCAGGACGCGGCACAGAAGAAGTTGGTCAGTCTCCGCGTCGAGATCACCACAGTCACCTCGGCAACGCGCAGCGTGCGTACCCGGGGTCACACCTCCGCCGACCTGCCGGCGAGCGAGCGCGGCAAGTCGGAGGCCGCCGACCGCGTCGCCTCCCCGGACGCCGTGGTGGAGGCGGTGCGGCGCAAGCTCGACCGGCAACAGGCCGTCGATGGCATTGTCGTGGTGAACTTGCCGTACGAGACGGAGCCGGGATTCGGCCCGGCGCATCGCGACGCCGTCGAGAGGGTCTGGAAGAACCACCCCAAGGGCAAGGGGACTGTACGCGAGATCTGGCTTATCCTGCCACGCGCCGCCCCCGGCGAAAGCCGGCTGCGCGTCATCGTCAGCGGCGGGCTCGGCATCGCATCGCTGTAGCGCGCCACCGACCCGGCCGCCGACTCAGGTCAACACCGCCTTGGCGGGCGGCCAAGGCGGCCTGTGCGGTTCCAAAACCTGGCACATGGTTGGAGCTGGTCGTTTATTTGGATCCACTCAGCAAGTTGGGTCGGGACGCGTTGTCATAGGTGAAACGCAACTCTTCAACCTCGGCAATTCGCGCGGCTCGAACGACCTCCACGATCTCTGCGGCACGCCACGCGCTGGACGCGACGATGCGGCCAGACTGGAGGGCCAGGGTTGCAAGGCGGGCCGCCTCGTCGAGCTGACCGGCTCGGCTTAGCGTCAGCGCGAGGTCCAAGCGCGCTGTGGCAATCCGGCGGGGGCGGATGCCGCCGTCGGTGCCACTTTCCAGTCGGGCAAGTACCTCGCGTCCATAATCCTCGGCTGCTGGGTCGGCGATCCAGGAAAGCGTCGTGACCGTATATGCGAGCTGCTTGGCCGGGTCGTACTGGAAGTGGTGCTCGGGACGGTCAGGCACGGGACGCGGCGTCATAAGGTGTTCAACAGGGGCTAACGCCGCGCGGGCCTCTTGCTGGTCGCCGAGTCGCGCCCACGCTCGTCCCTCCTGCGCGGTCGCCTGAATCAGCGCTGATCCGCCGCGGGGGCAAGATGTTGCGCGGCTCGCGACAGGTCGACGGCGATTCTGAAATCGGCCTCGGTGAGCGCATCCCACGCGCGTGTCTCGAAACACCAAGCCGCGATCTCAGCGTGGCCCGTGTGGTGGGCTAACGAGGCGGCAGTGAGCAGGCGTGCGTTGGCCGCTCCTCGGCGTCGCAGGTCGATGTCGACCGTTGCGCCGAGCAAGGACAGCCATGCGCCAACCACTAGACGAGCGATTCCTAACCCGATGTACGGCGAGTCGCCTAGATCATGATCTTTAGAGAGGGTATCCACGTTCGTTTGTGAATACAGACCTGGATACCCTCCTGATCGCACTGTACGTGCTGGTCGACGACCACGTGATTCCGGCGGAGCAGCGGCGTGGGCCTGGCCGCCGAAGAAGCTCACTGACGCTGAACTGGTGTGTCTGGCGGTGGCGCAGGTGCTGCTGGGCGCCCGCTCGGAGCATCACTGGATGCGCACGTGCTACGCCCGGTTGGGCCATCTGTTCCCCTACCTGCCCAACCAGCCCGGTTACCACAAGCGGGTCAAGGCCGCAGCAGCACTGATCTGCCGGACCACCGAGTACCTGGCCACAGTGTGCCCGTCCTGGGCCGATGATCTGCGTCTGTTCGACGCCACCCCAGTCCCATGTGGAACGTCGCGGGAGACTGTCAGACGTTCGGATCTGGCCGGGCTGGCCGGCTACGGCTACTGTGCCTCGCACTCGCGCTGGTACTGGGGGTTGAAGCTGTACCTGCTCACCACCGCCGAGGGCATGCCGGTGGCGTGGTGTCTGGCCAACCCGAAGCTCGGCGAACGGGAGGTCGCCCAGGAGCTGCTCGCCCACGCCCGCGACCGGGCGGCGCTACGCGACGGGATGATCGTGCTGACCGACAAAGGCTTGTCCGGCAAGGAGATGGAGCGTTTCGCCGCCGACCAGATCGGCGTGTTGTTGGTGCGCCCGGACCGCAAGGACGAGAAGCGCCGCTTCGGCAACCTGGCTGGGATGCGGCAGTGGATCGAGTCAGTCAACGACACCCTCAAAGGTCAACTCGACCTCGAAAAGCATGGCGGACGCAGCGAAGCAGGCGTGTACGCCCGCGTCGCCCAACGCCTGCTCGCCCTGGCCGCCGCGATCTGGCACAACTGGGCCACCGACGCGCCCACCAAACGCTCGCTCATCGCCTACGACCACTGACCAAGATCGTCAGAGATCGGAATCACTCGTCTAGGAGGCGTTGACGGCCGCGCAGCGTGGCGGGCTTGTCGATCAACTGACCGACGTACTTCAGATATCGACGGACTTCCGGCTGAAGGTCCGCCGGAAGCGTGGACTGATACGCCACGGCGAGTCGATCGACAGCCTCCTCAAGGCCGATGAGGGTGGCGTTGCTGAGGTCGGATGCGTTGACGCGGCGCGCCAGCTCCAACGCCTCGAACTCATCGTCATCGAAGGTCAGCCGCGAGGACGCTGGCGCCGAGTCAAGCTTGGCGAGCAGCGTGCCGCCCGCGTTAAGCACCTCGTCGAGTTTCGCAGCGAATGCAGAGGATGGCCGGCGCTCGCCCTTCTCGATCTGCCCGAGATAGCCACGGTGGCATGGGATGAGCTGGGCGAGCTGAGCGAGCGACAAACCGCGCTCTGAACGTCGGCGTCGTAGATCTCGCCCGAACTCGGCACTCATGCGAGGTCCTGTCGGCGGGTGTCGGCAGCACTGTCAGCAGACAGCAGAGGGGTTCCGATCACCGCTTGCTCCCCCGACCTTTGAAGCATGGACACGTGCTCATCTTCGGATGGCCCACCGACAACGCTACGCGGATGGATCGCGAGGCCCTGGCGGCGTGGCGGGTCGCTGAGGAGACCGTGCGCCCGGCTCACGAAGGCACCAAAGGATGGCATTGCGCAGCCACGTCGACCGGTCGCTGCCGAGCTGGTCGGTCGCCTCACCGAACCGGTCCCACAGCTCGTCCTCGACGCGCACCGCACGGATCGGGGTCCTACCTTCCCCGCGCTTGCGTGGCGACATGGCCTGCCCTCCCGGCGTATGTACACGAGAATCCTACCGCTGCTTGACGTGTATATACACAAAGGCCTAGTGTGTATGTACACGTGCTAAAGAGTGGCCCCGGCGGGCTGGCACCCACCGAGGCCGGTTACACCGCCCAACCCATCTGAGAGGAAGCAACGATGCAGGTACAGGTTAGCGCCGCTCTGTTCCGTCCGCTGCGGTTGAACTTCGCCCAGGTCTGTATCTGGTGCGGTGAGCGCTGGTGTGAGTCGGCGACGTGCGTGGCGAAGCACGAGCGGTCGACGTGGGCGGTCTGCGAGACGTGCGACGGTGGCGTTCTCGACGACGTCGGCGACGCCTGCTGCTGCGCATACGGCGTGGTCGAAGTGGGCGCTGAGTACGCGGCCAGGCGGGCCGAGCTCTACGCCTCGTCGGCACCTGAGGCCGTTCAGCACGCCTCCGAGGCGCGCCACTTGGTGGTGGCCCGGTGAGCACCAAGGTCAGCATTATCGAGCTCCCGGCGGCGAGCGGGCCGAGGGTCGTGCCGTGGTGTGTGTGGTGCGACTCGGCCCTGCTGGTGGGCGAGCACGAGAAGTGTCTGTCCGAGCTGGATTGTTCGTCATGGACACCGTGCCGAACCTGTCACGGGGGCCGGATCGACCTGGACGGCACCGCGTGTGCCAACTGTCGGGGGCTCGGCTTCTGGCCCGTGGAGTCGCTGGCGGCGATGTTTGGCGGCTATACCGAGCTGGCGTCCGAGGGCATCGACGGATCGGCCCTGTGGTGCGAATGACGACATCCGAACCCCAGCCTGACACGACGCAACCCCGGCCGGGGTCGCGGGCGGACCGGATGGCCCAACCGCTGCTCCGCAATGCACTGCGGGAGCTGGCCGAACGGTATGGCGTTTGTGTCAGACCGCTCGTCGTGCGCCGGTTCGAGCGCGCCACCGGTCGCGTCGATGGAGTGATCGAGATTCCATGCGGGGCGCGAATGGCGTCGAAGTGTAAGCCGTGTGCGAACCGCAACCGCAAGCTACGACAGCGACAGATCCGTGAGGGCTGGCACCTGAGCGAGGAGCCGAGCGTCATCCCGGAGAAGCCGACCTCGGAGGTACTCGCGCTGCTGCACCTGAGGGGGGAGTTCCTGTTCGAGCGGGAAGTCGCGGTCCGCGAACAAGCGTGGGAGCAGGTGGCCGACCTTGATGGCGGTGTCGCCGAACTGGACGAATATCTGGCCGGCCAACGGGTCCGGGGCACGCTTCCCAAGTCCGGCGAGCGGAGTAAGGCCCGCACGGTCCGGTCCACCAAACGCCGCCAGGACGCGCCGATTCTGCCCCGGCGGACGGTGGAGAACCGGTCGATTGGGCGCACCTACCAGGGTCGGGACGGCCGCGAGCACCGCCCGTCGATGCTCCTGTCGGTCACTCTCGAGAGCTTCGGCGCGGTCCATTCCGGCAAGCGGATGCGCCGTGGGCAGCTCATGCCGTGCGCCTGTGGCCATCTCCACGGCGAGCAGGACGAGCGTCTTGGCACACCGATCGACCCCGATGGCTACGACTATCGGGCTCATGCGCTGTCGCTGGTCTTCTTCCCGCATCTGCTGGACCGGTTCTGGCAGAACTACCGCCGGGCCGCCGGTTGGAAGATCGCCTACGCGGGCGCCGTCGAGATGCAACGTCGATTGGCGACGCACGCTCACTACGCTGTGCCCGGAACTATCCCCCGTGCGCTGACGAAGCAGGTGGCGGACGCGACCTACCACCAGGTCTGGTGGCCGCCCTTCGACAGGCAGACGTACACCGTCGACAAGCCACCTGTTTGGGATCACGATGCACAGTCCTATGTGGACTCCGCATCACGCACACCCTTGCGGACGTGGCAAGAAGCTATTGACGCGCTGGCTGATTCGGGTCCGGAACCGGCGCACGTGGCGCGGCTCGGCACCATCGACGTGCGGGGCATCGAGGGCGGCACTGAGCACGCCGAACGGGCAATCAAGTACGCCACGAAGTACATCACGAAAGATCTGGTCGACCACACCTTCGTCAAGGGTGCCGAGCAGCGTGCGCACTTCGACCGGCTCCACGCCGAGCTCGCGGTCCTTCCTTGCTCGCCCAAGTGCGCCAACTGGCTCCTGTACGGCGTGCAGCCCGAGGGCGCCAAGAAGGATCTGATACCTGGTGCATGCCGGGGGAAGGTCCACCAACGAGCCAGCCTTGGCTACACCGGCCGCCGCTGCCTGGTCTCCCGCAACTGGTCGAACAAGACCCTGACGGACCACCGGCTCGACGGTCGGGATTGGTTCCGGGCCGTCACGGCGGGACTGCTCGACGACCAGGTCCCGGAAGAGAAGGACAAGCACCGCTACATATACGAGCTGGCCCGGCCCGGCGACCACGACGTGGCCAGCTTGCGTGAGCGCATCTTCCGGTCGATCGCGGCTCGCACCCGCGTGCGCATCGCACTGCAAGCGGCGCGCGACCGGGAACGACCCCCGGATGTTCCGGCAACTAGGCCACCGAGCACTCCCCCACCCCCGACCGCAACCCTCGCGGCATAAGTCGAAAGGACCGACGTTGACCACCCTGACGCTTGTGCCGCGTCTGCCGTCACGGCCTGAGCCGGAGCCGGCCGTATACACGGTGCGCGAAGTCGCACAGATTCTGCGACTGAACATCGGTGGCACGTACGCCCTCGTGCAGAACGGAACGATTCCGGCGCTGAGGATGGGCGGTCGCTGGCTGATGCCGCGCAAGCGATTCCACGACTGGCTCGACGGACTGGTTGAGCATCTGCCGCCCGAGAATCGCCCGTACGTTCCAGCAACTCCGCGATCGCGTCCAAAGGAGACTAAGACGGGGCCGGAGGTGGACCTGATGGGCCACATCGTCAAGACCGACGCCGGAACGTATCGGGCCAACTGGCGGGATGCGGCCGGCCGGCAGCGCGCCAAGACGTTCACCACCAAGAAGGAGGCAAGTCAGTTCTTGGCTCAAACAGAGTCGGCGTTGGCTCAAGGACCCTCATGCCGGCCGGCTCCGCTTTGGCGAGTTGGCTCGCCGGTGGTTGGAGTCTCGCAACAGCGAGCCAACTACGGCAGCCCGAGATCGGTCCATCATGGTGACGCATGTGCTGCCGCGGTGGGGCGAGGTTCCGCTAGGAAAGATCGACCATCTGGGTATGCAAGCATGGGTCACGGAGCTGGGCCGCGGCTTGTCGCCTGCGACCGTCTCGAAGTGTCACCAGCTCGTCTCGGGTGTGATGCGCTCAGCAGTCCGTGACCGCCTGGTTGCCTTCAACCCGTGCGACGGGGTGCGGCTGCCCCCGAGTCGAAAGAAAGCTCACGCCGACCAAACGATTGTCCCGGTCGACCTCGTCGGTCGTCTTCTTCCGGCAACACCGAATCGGGACCGGGCGCTGGTCGCCTTGGCCGGCGGGACTGGCCTGCGATGGGGCGAGTGTGTGGGGCTGCGGTGGGATGCGGTGGACCTCGATGCCGCTATCGTCCAGGTCGTGCGCGTCGCGGTCGAGGTGGCCGGCACCGTTACGGCAAAGCCGTTCCCGAAGTCGAAGGCCGGCCGGCGTACCGTGCCTCTGCCGCCGTTCGTCGTGGAGCAGCTCCGGTCTCATGCAGCTGAATACGAGCCTGGTCGACTCGGCGAGGTGTTCACTAACCAGGCGGGCGGTCCGATGCGGCGCACACTGTTCCGCACCAGGGGTTTGGCGTCCGTCGTTGGTACGGGCCGGACTGCTGGGTCGAGTCGAGCAACTGGGCGAGGAGGGCTGGGCGGCTCTCTGGCCGGATGAGGACGGTATGGAGTGGTCAGCCGAGTTCTCCACCTACCGGGAAGCGGTGCACCACGTGGCGAAGCGCGCTCACGGCGGCTTGAGGTTTCATGATTTGCGCCATTACGTGAACGGCCGGGTTATGTGGCCGGTGGAGATGACTGCGCTGGCGGGGACGCCGCGCTGGCCTGTTCCGGCCACATAACCCGGTGTCACCGACCGGCGTGGTCAAGCCATTCGAGGAGATCTTGGTCTGCTGTCCAGTCAGGCAAACGCTCGGGGGTGAGCGACTGGTAGGCGCTTTCGATGGCTTTGCGTTTCGCCTCCGCGTCGGCGCGGGCGTAGATCTCGGTGGTGGACACGTCGGCGTGGCCGAGCAAGTCACGTATGTAGATCAGGTTAACTCCGGCTTCGAGCAGGTGCATCGCGCGGGTCCTTCTAATCACGTGCGGCGTGACATTTATACCGGCCGCATAGCCGGGTTCGCGGCGGCGCAGGGATTGGACATGTCTGGCGAGGATTTTCGTTACGCCCCATCGGGTGAGTCGGGTCTGTTCCGGCCCGCTGAACAGCGGGTCAGCGTCAGCGCCGACGCCAAGGTGGGGCGCGCGCCGCGTGAGGTAGTCCTCCACGAGATGGGCTGTGGGGTCCATCAGCGGAACCCGCCGGGTCTTGCAACCCTTACCGCGCAGCGATACCACCACCGGGCGGGCCGCGCGCACGTCGGAGGCGTTCAGGTCGCAGATCTCTTGGACGCGGGCGGCCGTGTCGTAGAGCATGGAAAGCAGGACAGTATCGCGCAGCCCGCGTCGGGTGGCTGCGTCTGGTTCGGCCAGCAGAGCTTTGACCTCGCTGCCGGTAAGGTGGCCCAGGTCAGCGGCCGGGGTCTTCTTCTGTTTGACAGCAAGGATCTGGGTGGCTTGTTCGAGGAACTCTGGCCGCTCAACCGCGATGTACCGGACGAACGACTTGATGACGGCCAGGCGGTGGTTGCGGGTCGCCGCCGAGTTGCCGCGTGCGGCCTCGAGCCAGTCCAGGAAGGAGAGCACCCGCGCCCGGTCCAGGTCGGCGAGGCGCAGCTTCTCTGGCCGGGCTCCCCCCACATCGCGAAACCAAGTCAGCAGCAGTCTGATCGCGTCCCGGTAGGAGGCGATGGTCTGGGCGGACAGGTCCCGTTCACCGGCCAGGTAGTTGGTGAGGAACCTCGACAGCCACCTGCCGGCCGGATCCCCGCCGACCGGGTTGACGCGGCTCACCGCTCGCCTGCTTGTGACGCGACCGGTTCCGGGATGACGTAGCCGAACCTGGCTTGGGCCATGGCGGCGACCTCGGGATGCGCGTCCGCGGTCAGCTGGAGGTAGTACTGGGTTCCGCGCTGGTCGGCGTGACCCATATACGCGGACAGATATGGCAGCCTCACTCTGAGGTCCGCGCCGTCGGCCGCCCACCGACGCAGGTTCTGGACGGCGAAGCCGTGGCGCAGCGAATGGATGTGCGGGCCTCCCGGGAAATGAGGGATGTCCGCGTCGGTGAGGTAACGACGGAACCCGTTGTAAATCGTGGACTTGTCGGCCGGCTTGGCCGGGTCGCCGGTATAGAACAGCTTGTGGGCCGGCACGGGGCGCGGGTGGGCGGCCGCGATATAGCTCTGCAGGGTGGTGGCCAGACGGCCGGTGATGGGCACGAGGCGGTTCTCGTGGTTCTTACCGTCGCGTACCTCGATGGTCGCACGGGCCGGTTCGAAGTCACGTAGTTCTAGATTGAGCCCTTCCGATAGGCATCGGTGGCGTAGAACACCCGAAACAGCACCGGGTCGACCAGCGCCCTGTTCGACATCTCGGACAGCTGCTGAGTGTCGATGACGTGGAAGAGGCGGCGGATCTCGTCGTCGCTGAACACGTAGGGCGGCGGCCGGTGCGGGGTCTTCACGCCGGTCAGCGTCGCCGGCGCCCACGCTTGCCAACCGAACTGCCGGACGTGTTCGGCCAGCTCACGCAGGACGATCTCCTCGCGGCGAATGGTGGACGCCTTGAGATGACGACCGTAGAGGAAATCCTCGACCGCTTCTTTGATGATCGAGCCGTCCGCGTGGCCTTCCCGGCGGGCGTGCTCGGCGAACTGGCGCAGCACCCGTTGCTGGCTGTGGTACCGGAACCCGCCAGCGCGGCGTGCCGCGACCAGCGTGTCGATCAGGTCAGGCAGCGTCAGCGCGTTCACGACCGCGCCCCTTGCGCTGGGGTGAGAACATCTTCGACGTCCAGGCAGCAACGGCGCACGTACTCGGTGTCGAGCCTGAGGTAGTGCGCGGCGGTTGTCTTACCAGCCGCGTGACCCAGGACCGCCGTGACAACCGGCGGTGGTGTGTCGGTTTGGAGCATCGCGACCGCCAATGCGCCGCGCAGCGAGTGCAGGCCGTGCGAGCGCCCGGCCCGGAACACGACCCCGGCCCGCCGCGCGTAGTAGCGCAGCCGGCAGCCCGCCGATGTGGACGAACCGAAAGCTGTAAACGGATAGCGGTGTTTCAGGAACACCTGCGGACAGTCCGCGTCGGGCCGGCCGTGGCGAATGTAGTCGATCACGGACCAGCCGACGTCGCCCGGTAACGGCAACGTCAACGGCACGCCGGTCTTGTGCTGCGTCAACGCTAGGGTCTTGGCCCGCCAGTCGAACCATCCGAGCTCCAAGCGGCGCAGATCGCCGACCCTCAACCCGAGCCTGGCGGTCAGCAGAACCATCGCGTAGTCGCGTTTGCCGATAGCGGATTGCCTGTCGATCTGGTCCAAGACCAGACGAACATCCTCAGCCGTCCACAGGTACGGGGCCGACGCGCCCCGCCGTGGGTAGCGCTGGGGTGGCAGGCGCTGGGCCAGGTCTTCGCGGATCTGCCCGGCCTGGTGCAGATGACGCAGGAAGTCGGCCAACGCCGAGCGCATCGTGCCGGTGGTCTTCGGGGCGTAGCCCCGGCGCTGGCGCCGGGCCCAAAACCCAGCCAGATCACGGGCCTCCGCCTGATCGAGAGTTGTCCGGCCGACCTCGTCGAGGTATGCGAGGAACTGGTCCGCGGCGCGTTGCTTCGTAACGACGCTGGCCTCGGCGTTGCCCTGCACCCGGCACGCCGTGAGGTACTCGTCCCTGGCCGCGCGGAAACGCGCTGGGGAGCGATCGACCAGCGGCGTTGTGGCCCGGCCCACCTGGGGGGTGCCCTCATCCAGGCATTCCATCAGCAGGATCAGGGGCCGGCGTGCGAGTTGAGCAGGCCTGGAACTCGTCGGCTCGCGTAGGTCCGCGAGCCTCGACCCTGATCGCTCTGCGACGAAGTCGAGGCACGCCGCCTCGGTCGGCAGTGCCTGACCGCCGCCCTCGAGGAATTTGGCGAACGCGTTGTACTCCGCTTGGTGGCGTTTGATCGTCGCCCTCGACCTGCCCGCCGCCATCAACGCGACGATCACCCGCGCCGAGGCCTCGCGGACATTTGCTGCTGCCATAGGAATCGGCCCTTCTGGTCATGGTGAACAGAAGGCGATTCTTCGCCACCGCGATCTAAGACATCAGCGTCGATCTCTCACGCGGGAAACCCGCTACAGGCCCTACTGGATCCAGGCGAGGGTCAAGGACGGGTCGATCCACGCTCCTGGTTATGTGGCCGGAACAGGCCAGCGCGGCGTCCCCGCCAGCGCAGTCATCTCTACCGGCCACATAACCCGG
>CAWDLN010000001.1:0-588726 GCA_963803115.1 uncultured Actinomycetota bacterium | reverse complement strand
CCTGGTCGGCGGCAAGGGCGTGCCCGACAGCATCGCCACCCACCCCTGCCTGTTCGTCACGCTCACCGCGTCGGGCTTTGGGGCTGTGCACACGCGAGCAGTCACCAAGCACACCTGTGAAAGTCGGAAGCGGTGTGACTGCCGACCCCGGCCCTGCCACCCCGGCAAGACCGGCAACACCTGCGTCCACGGCCAGTCGCCGGTGTGCTTCGCCCGGCACGAGCTCGGCGACATGGTCCTCGGCCAGCCGCTCTGTCTGGACTGCTACGACTACGACTGGCAAGCCGTCTGGAACAACCAAGCCGGCGAACTGTGGCGGCGCACCTCCATGGCCGTGCTACGGGCCATCCGCCGCACCGCCAAACGGCGCGGCATCAACCCGGCCACGGTCAAGGTCGGCTTCGGCAAGGTCGCCGAAATGCAACGCCGCGGGGTCGTGCACTTCCACGCCGTGCTGCGCCTCGACGGGCATGACCCTGACGATCCCGGCCGAGTGCTTCAGCCGCCTGACGGCCTGGTCCTCGACGACCTGGCCGACGCCGTCAACCACGCCGCCACGACGACCATGTTCGTCACCGGCCCGCACCCGGACAAGCCCTCCGGGTGGCTCATCGGCTGGGGCACCCAGCTCGACATCAAGACAATCAACCTCGGCACCGATGGGGCCATCACCGACGGCATGGTCGCCGGGTATCTATCGAAGTACGCGACAAAAGCCACCGAGGCCACCGGCCACACGTCGCGGCGGCTCACCTCGGAAACCATGATGTGTACGCCGATCCGGACGGCGGCCACACCCAACGCCTCGTCGAGGCCTGCTGGATCCTCGGCCGAGACAAGGACTGGACCGGGCTGCGCCGGTGGGCACACATGCTCGGCTTCGGCGGCCACTTCCTCACCAAGAGCCGCCACTACTCGGTCACCTTCCGGCTCCTCCGGCAGGAACGCGTCGTCTGGCAACAGACGCTGACCGCCGGACCGGAACAAACCGAGCCCGACGTGCAGCCCACCGTCCTGGTCGTCAACTTCCTCGACTTCGTCGGCGCCGGCTGGCACACCACCGGCGACGCCATGCTCGCCAACACCGCCGCCGCCAAAGCCCGCGAGCAAAGGCGTGTAGCCCGGGAGGAACTCGCCATCGCCTGCGCGAACCTGACGCACAACGCCTCGTACGCACTCGCAACTTGACAACTCCACAGTGGACAGACCGAATTGCAGGCGTTGGATGGGTTGGCGCTCCCGCCCAGCGCGAAACGTCATGCGCCACATGTATCGCACCTCCGACCTGAAGAGCGGGGAGGCCCAACCGAAGGAGAATCTCATGACACCAGAAACACTTCCCACCGCGGCACGGCTGCTTTACACGGTCGAGGAAGCAGGACTGCTTCTCGGCGTCAAGCGCACCACGATGTACCAACTCATGCGGTCTGGTGCGCTGGCATCGGTTCAGGTGGGCCGCCTTCGTCGGCTGAGGCATAACGACCTCGTAGCGTTCGCGGCTTCGCTGAGGCCATCGGTTGACGAGAGGGCCGCCTGAGATGGCGCAAGCATCGAGAAGGCCAAACGGAACGTCGAGCGTCTACCAAGGCGTTGACGGCTATTGGCATGGTCGGGTCACGGTCGGTGTCAAGGATGACGGCCGGCCGGACCGGCGCCATGTCCAGGCGGCCACCGAGCGGGAGGTCCGAAGAAAAGTTCGCGAGCTGGAGAAGGAGCGTGAAAACGGCATAGTCCGACGGCCTGGTCAACGGTGGACTGTGGCTGAGTGGCTGATTCATTGGGCTGAGAACATCGCCGCAGGTTCGGTGCGAGAGAACACCATCTCCGGATACCGCGTGGCGGTTACTCGCCATCTGATTCCGGGCGTCGGAGCGCACCGATTAGACCGCCTTGAGCCTGAGCATTTGGAGAAGCTCTACGCCAAGATGATGCGTTCGGGTAGTGCGCCTGCGACCGCGCACCAAGCACATCGCACGATTCGGACTGCATTAAACGAGGCAGTGCGACGCGGTCACCTCGTCCGGAATCCGGCCACGGTCGCCAAAGCACCGCGGCTACCCGATGCCGAGGTCGAGCCATACTCGGTCGACGAGGTTCGTCGCTTCCTCGAGGAGGCCGGTCAGCGTCGCAATAGCGCAAGATGGGCCTTGGCTCTGGCTTTGGGATTGCGGCAGAGCGAGGCACTTGGGCTGCGTTGGCCGGACGTGAACCTCGCCCAGGGCCTTTTGACAGTGCGCCGAGGGCGCGTCCGGCCGCGGTGGCGGCACGGCTGCGACGGGATGTGCGGACGGAGTTCGTCGGACACTGCCCAGATCGGATCCCGGTGAGGCCCGTCACGGACGAGACGAAGTCCCGGGCGGGTAGAAGAACCATTGGTCTACCAGACGAGCTGGTTGCGCTGCTGGCCAAGCACCGGGAGGAACAAGACCGGGAACGGGAGCATGCATCGCAGATGTGGCAGGGCGAGGATTGGCTGTTTGCGACGGAGTCGGACATCCGCTCAACCCCCGTACGGACTACGACGAGTGGAAGCGGCTGCTTCGAGCGTGCTGGTCTGCGGGATGGTCGGTTGCACGACGCCCTTCATACCGCAGCGACGGTCCTGCTTGATTCTCGGGTGCCGGAGCGAGCCGTCATGGGCATCATGGGCTGGTCGAACTCGACGATGGCCGCCCGGTACCAGCACGTGACGCTCAGGTGCAGCGGGACATCGCGAAGCGCGTCGGCGGCCTGATGTGGGAACCCCAGAAAGCCACGGACACGACGGCGACGAAGGCACAAGTGGCATCCGGGTCAGGCACAAATGAGACTGGAAATGAGACTAGGCCAAGATCACATAATGTCCCGACGACGGACCCCCCGGGCGTTCGCGCTGTTCATGAGCGGTGGCGGCGGGATTTGAACCCGCGGAGGGCGTAAACCCTCACACGCTTTCGAGGCGTGCTCCTTAGGCCACTCGGACACGCCACCGCCGAGTAGGGTACCGGACCCGCGGGTCGGCCGCCGCAGCCGGTATCCCCCGCGCCGGCCTGGCAGGATCCTCGCCATGAGTATCGCACATCGGCGCCAAGCCGGGCGAGATCGCCGAGCGGGTCCTGATGCCGGGCGACCCGCTGCGGGCCAAGTGGATCGCGGAGACCTACCTCGAGGACGCCACCTGCTACTCGACGGTCCGCAGCATGTTCGGCTTCACCGGCCGCTACCAGGGCGTCGAGGTATCGGTGCAGGGCTCCGGCATGGGCATGCCGTCGGCCTCGATCTACGCCCACGAGCTGATCAACGAGTACGGCGTGAAGACCCTGATCCGGGTCGGCTCCTGCGGGGCGCTCACCGACGACCTGAAGCTCCGCGACGTGATCGCGGCGAGCGGCTCGTCCACCGACTCGACATGAACCGGTTGCGCTTCGACGGCCTTGATCGACTACGCGCCGGTGGCCGACTTCGGCCTGCTGCGCACCTCGGTCGAGGTGGCCGAGCGGCGCGGTATCGAGATGCACGTCGGGCCGATCCTGGCGGCCGACGCCTTCTACACCGACCGGCCCGACCTCTACGACAAGCTCGCCGACTACGGCGTGCTGGCGGTGGAGATGGAGTCTGCCGCGCTCTACACGATCGCCGCCCGCTTCAACGCGCCCGGGCGCTGACCCTGCTCACGGTGAGCGACCACATCAAGACCGGCGAGACGACGACCTCAGCGCAGGAACGGGAGCAGACCTTCGGCCAGATGGTCGAGATCGCTCTCGACGACCATCGACCTCGACCTCCTGAGCCAACGCCGCGGCGACCGCCCCGATCGCCCCGCGATCTCGGCCAAATGCGCGTGCTCAGAGATCGATCCACGCGCATTTCTCCAAGATCGGCGCAGGGCCACCCCGATCGGCGCAGGTCAGCGGAAGAAGCGCGGAGCAGGGCCGCGCACTCCGCCTCGAGCACCCCGCCGTAGACCTCGGGACGGTGGTTGAGCCGGCGGTCGCGGACCACGTCCCACAGCGAACCGACCGCGCCCGTCTTGGGCTCCCAGGCGCCGAACACCAGGGTCGAGACCCGGGCCAGCACGAGCGCGCCGGCGCACATGGTGCACGGCTCCAGGGTCACGACCAGGGTGCAGCCGTCCAGCCGCCAGCCACCGACGAGTCGCGGCGGCCCGGCGCAGCGCCAGGATCTCGGCGTGCGCGGTCGGGTCGCCGGTCGCTTTCGCGCTCGTTGCGCCGTACCGCGAGCTCGGCTCCGTCCGGGCCGTACACGACCGCGCCGACCGGAACGTCCTCGACCGCCGCGCCGGCGAGCCCGCCGCACCGACCGCCAACGCCCGACGCATGAAGGCCTCGTGCCGGCCGACGACGGTCCGCGCCTCGCGGTCATGCCTCGCGCAGCTCTTCGACCTCGTCGCCGCAGCCGAGGACCTGGCATATCTCGGCCGTCATGTCGGCTGGGCAGCATGCCCTCCCGTGCGCGCACAGCTCCAGCAGCCGGTGCGCGGCTGCATACCGAGGTCGGCGAGCAGATCGGCTTCGCCCACCGGATCGGCGGCCGGAGCGGCGGCGGCTGGGTGCACCGGTTCACTGTCCTCGGCGGAGTCATCGGCCGGCGGCGTCGAGCTCGATGTCGATCTCCATGGGCGGGTGACCGATCATCGCCGAGCAGCAGCGCGCCGATCCGCGACTCCTCGGCGAAGGCGGAGTCGGATCCGAACACCCGCAGGTCCTCACCGTCGTCGAGGCGCAGGATCACCAGATAAGAGTCGTCGGATTCGACGAAGAGCAGGGACACGTCGGCGTCCGGGTCCACGTCGCGGAGCCGATCCGCGACCTCTTCCACGTCGGCGGCATCGCCGAGCGACACCTCCGCCGCTGACCAACCCGTCAGCCGCCCGGACCACGGCGGCAGCGAAGTACGACACGTTTCCCCCGGGGCGCCTTATGGAGATTGAATATCATCCGGACAACGAGTACCGACCCAGGCCGGTGACCAAACGCGGTTAGCCTGTCACGGGCCGCCGCAAGGCGATCAGCGCCCGTACCCGGGCTCCAATCCGCCGCTGGACCTGAGCGGCCCGGGCCGTGGCCAACGCAGCGAGCACCTGCTGACGTCGCATCTGGCGGTCCCAGTCGACCTCGCAGTCGATCACGTCGTCCATGGGCTGAGCGTGACCCTAACCGGATGCGGCCGTCAATAGTGGACGGCGTTGTTACCACAACGGCCAGCCGACCGATGCCCAGCGCGTGACGGCGAGAAGAACCGCGACCGACGTACCGATCGACGCGGTGAGAGCGATGCCGGTGGCCACTCCGCGATCCCCGATTCGCAGCAGCAGCACCGACACGGCTGCCGCCACCGCGACCGCGCCCATGGTGAGCCAAAAGTAGCTGGCCGCCGACGTGGCGAAGAGACCGACCAGGAGCAGCCAGACTGCGGCCATCGCGGCCCCGGCCAGCACGGCGACAAGGCGAACTGGGTGCGGCTCGCGGAACGTGGGCCGCGGCCGACCCGACGGGAAGAGGCCCGATGGCGCCCGAGATTGCACGAATCCACCCTAGTGGCGGCCACCGGACCACAACCGGGACTCGCGGCACCTTATCGTGATCAGCGTGAACGTCGCGGTGATCGGCATGGGCCTCATCGGTGGCTCCCTGCTGCGTGCCCTCGCCGCGTCGGGACATTGGGTGATCGGGTACGACCTCGATCCGTCGACTCGGGCCATGGCTCGGACGGGTGCCGCCCAGGCGCCCAAGGAGGCTCGCTGGCAGGTATCGGCATCGATCGCCGACGCCGTCGCCACCGCCGATCTCGTTGTCGTCGCCACGCCACTGACGTCCGCTGCCCAGGTCCTCGACGATGTGGCCGCGGCTGGATTCGCGGGCCTCGTCACGGACGTGGTCTCCGTGAAGGAGCCGATGCGTGCGCTCGTGGCGCGGAGGTTGCGCGACAGCGGCGTGAGTCCGGCCGGGTACGTCGGCGGCCACCCGATGGCCGGCAAGGAGACTGCTGGGTTTGCCGCGACCGATCCGAACCTGTTCCAGGGCTGCGCTTGGGTGCTCTGCCTGGAAGAGGAGACCAGCCTAGACGACTGGCTTGTGATGGCACGCCTGGTGACCAGCCTCGGGGCGCGGGTTGTGCCGACCACGGCGCACGACCACGACCGGGTCGTAGCCGCCGTCTCGCACGTGCCGCACCTGCTCGCGGTCGCCCTCGCGAGCGCGATCGGCGACCCGCTCGCCGGCACACTGGCCGCGGGTTCGTTCCGCGACGGCACCCGCGTAGCCGGCAGTTCGCCCGAGCTGATCGCGTCGATGTGCGGCGGCAACGCCGGTCCGGTGCTCGATGCGCTCGACTCGGTGCTCAACCACCTCGATGACGTGCGCGACGGGCTCGAATCGGGTGACCCGATCGCGGCGGTTCGGAAATGGGCGGCACCGGCCCACGCCGCGCGGACGCGATGGCCGCCCGGCTGGGGTGCGCCCCGACAGATTCCGGCCACGCCCGAACACCTGCTTGCTCTCGGCGACGACGGCGGCTGGGTGACGGCCATTTCATCTGACGGCCGTACGGTCACTGCCGCCCGACCCGTTTAGGCAGGCTAGGACGGGAGGCACGCACCGCCAGGCAGTCGACCGACCAGCTCTACGTTCGACTGTTGCGTGACGTACCCGACGAGGCACGCCTCGATGACGGGGACCGCGTACAACAGGCTGCCAACGGGAGCGGCATCGGTGCTTCGCGCGATGCGCACGATCGCGTCGGTGAAGCCGGCCGAGGCCAAGATGCCGCGCAACTCCTCGACGGACATGACGGGCTCGGCGAGCTGGCATGGTGCGTCCGCAGCCGTGACGACCGTCGGGGCGAGGCAGGTGCCGCGTCCGCGCCGCCACGATTCGATCGCACTTGAAGCCCGGATGGTGAGGTCGAGCCCCGCGGCCCGTTGCTCGGGCGTCAGCGGTATCCGCCTCAGGGTGTCCTCAATGTGGCGGCTGCACAGGTCCTGACCCTGGGTCACCGGTGGGCACCACACGATTATGTTCCGGACGAACGGCCCGCTGCTCGGAGTGGAAGTCGCGTTCGACGCGCGGTCGTCTTCCGCCAGGATGAATACCCGCACAATGAGGATCGCCGCCGCCGACAGCGCGACGAACAAGATAATCGGCCAGTACCTTCGCACGCGGGCGGCCTAGCGACCCAACGATGGATCCGCATCGTCCACAGGGGACGGATGAATCGTTCTTTCGTCGGTGATGATCGCGGTGACGAGACGGTGTGAAGTGACGTCGAACGCGGGATTGATGACGCCCGCGTCGGAGGGCGCGACTTGGACACCACCAAAGGCGAGCACCTCCGCCTGCCCTCGATCCTCGATCTCGACGTCGGCCCCGGTGGGCGTCTCTTTGTCCACAGTCGACTCCGGTGCCACGACGAGGAAAGGAATGCCGGCCGCCTTTGCGCCAAGCGCGTGGGCGTACGTGCCCACCTTGTTGACGACGTCGCCGTTGGCACAGATCCGGTCAGCCCCGACAATCACGGCGTTGACGTCGCCGCGGCCCATGAGGTACGGCCCCGCCCCGTCGACGCAGAGCCGGTACGCGATGCCGAGCCGGCCGAGCTCCCACGACGTTAGCCGGGCACCCTGCAGCAGCGGCCGGGTCTCGCTCGCGATGACGCCGCCGAGCTGGCCACGCCTGTGAAGCTCGACCACAACAGCAAGCGCCGTGCCAACGGTGACGCTGGCGAGCCCGCCGGTGTTGCAGTGCGTTAGGAGTCGCGGTGCCGATCCGCACAGCTCGGTGACAAGGTCGGCGCCTCGCTGGGCCATTCGCTCACTAGCGGCGATCTCGGCGTCCCGCAGGGCCAATGCCGCCTTCAGTACGGCGTCTGGGCCGTCCGGCAGAGCGGCGGCCGCCATGTCCACTCCGCGGGCGAGGTTGACCGCCGTCGGTCGCGCGGTACGCAACGATCGCACAGCCGCCTCCAAGGCGCCCGCGTCGTCGCCGAACTGCCTCGCCGCAAGCGCGACGCCCATAGCTCCGGCGACCCCGAGGGCTGGCGCACCCCGCACGGCTAGTCGGCGTACCGCGTCGATGAGTTCGTCCACGGTGGACAGATCCGAGCCATCGTTCCTGCGCCGGAAGCACGGTCTGGTCGATGATCCTTACCCCACCGTCCACCCAGTCGATCGTCCGCACGTTCTCAGAGCCTACGCGCATCTATGTCCAGCGGCCCATATCACCCCAATGTCGCCAAGTCGGGACGAAGCTTGCGCTCCGAGCGCAAGAGACCGGCTTGAGCGTCACTCAATCTTCGATCTTGGCGGTGACAGGCTCGATGAGATCCCAGTACGCCACCCTGGCACCGGGTTGAAACAGGTCTCCAAGCCATTTCGTGGGCTGCTGCGATGTGTCTTCACCGGCCAGCCACATCGAGTCACACTCCGGACAAAGCGTGAACTCTCGTCCGGTGGCCCCAACAACTTGCTGGCGCAGCCTGTCCTTGCCACAGTGTGTGCAAACAACACGGACGCCGCTCACGGTCGACATCTTTCTTCCGCTTTAGCGGATGGCTCACTCGCTCAGGGGTTCTACTCAGGTCCCTTGTGGTCTTCGAAGCGCTGATGACATCAACGCCGGTTTCTTTCGCAATGTGCAGATCCCAGTCGGCCGCGCAACCTTGAACAGGGCTCCGCGGAGCCCACTTCCTGTAGGACGCCGAACAGGCGGCGATGCAGTTGGTGAGCGGTCGCGGTCGCGGTGCGATCGTCGGAGCGACGAGATTCCGGATCAGGCAATGGGCGGAGCCGAGACCGCTCTTCCCAGCGCCCGGCTGCTTGAGCGGAACCTATGTGGAATTCCAGGAAGGGTAATTTGCTGATCGTTGAAGGTCGCCCACGCCGAAAAAAATGCGCCATGCTTCCACATCACGAGCTGGCCAAAGTCTTTCAGGAGTGTCGGCCTGAGCGTCGAATCCGCGGCGAGAAGAGCATTCGCAGCGAAGACTTCCGAGGGCAAGAGCGCACCACCTCGCAGGACGACGGGGTCCAACGTGGTTTCGTCGCGATTCCGCCGTAAAGTGCGATGCCCGAGGCCGACGTGACCCTCAGCAAATCCGTGGACCATTGAGCGAGTTGGCTTGCTTTCGCACGGTCAGACCCTTTCCACAGGTCACGTGGGACACCCAGGGCGCCGGCACCAAGCGACACCCCAATTGGATGTTGATCTCCGGAGGGAGCAGCAAGATACTCCGCCACCACCACTCCAAGCTTCCTGTGGGCGAACCCTGCTCTTACTGGCCTACCTGTCGCAGGGTCACCAGCCATAATGGCTGCATGACGGCCGCCATCGACACGGAGCCTTTGGATTACATCAGCCAAGTCCGAGCGATATTCAAAGGTGCGGTCCCATGGTAAAACTTCGACTACGCCGTTCGGCGTGCAGTCCGCCTCCTCGACTAGGGCGCACACATTGGCGAAGCACTCAACCTCATCTAGCCCAGGGTAGACCGCAATCGTGAGGTGAGGTGGCTCTGGGTAGAGAGCGTCCATGCTACTTCCCCAGCAGACTGAGCATTGCGCCCACCTGGCTGTTGCTCGGGACGAACGCTGTCACAAGATCGCCGGTCGAGCGGTCAAATTGTGCCACGAACCACTTGCCGTCGATCCTGGCTAGGTACGCGTCGGTAAGAGTTCCGCCACTGCTCCATGGAACTACCTTAGTACTGCCGGCCGCCCTCTCAACCAGGCCCTGCCACTCAGCCATCTTGTCCGCACGGCTAACGTCGCGCCCGAACCATTGAGCCGCGTGCCTGTCAAAGGAGTGATCGAGCCCAGCTTGAGTGATGATTGGACCGCAGTTGTTGTGCACCAGCAGCGGTTTGTCGCCTGCGATCACGTAGTACGTGTGCAAATCGGCAACGGTCAAGTTGTACGCGGCGGCCGTATGCATGGTTGGCCAAATCAGCCCTTGCGTGGCAACGGTCCCCCCGGACGGAGTCCTTAGCCTCTCCCCTCGATCGAACGATTGAATCTCTTCCCAACGTTCGTCGGTCGCGTTCCAGTAGGGGTGGTCCTCAGTCGTTGTGACACGGGAGCCATCTTCGAGCTCGAGGTCGAGGATGGAGTCCTCATGCACCCACAGCTTCGTGACGACGTGCGGGCCTTGTTCACCGCTCTCAGGATTAGCCGCTAGCACTATATCGCCAGGTTCAACCTCAGCGATCGGCTTGGTCGTGCCGTCGGCCATGAGTACGCGGGTATCACCGGAGAAGCTGCAGAACGCCCTCTCGGTCTTCGTAGCTATCTCGAGAAGGTCAGCGCCGGCGCCGGCACCCTCGGCGACGCCCTTGAGTTTGCCGAAAGGGACGAAGCCGACGATCGTCCAGACGCAGCCAGATACGCTGCCGTGTACGCAGTCGATCGCGTCGGGAATGCCGGTGAGTTCCCACAGGAATGACCCGATGGCGCTGAGCTGCGCGTGCTCTTGCTCATCTAGGTATTTCTTGCACGCGGCGGGGTTGTTGTAGCACCAGACATAGGCGAGCACATCACGCTGCTGGAACTGATTAAGATTCGAGAACTCGAGCTCGAGGTTGTCGGCACCTCCGTTGAACTGGAGGTTGACTTGCTGTCGAACCGTTATTGGATTGGCAACCTCGCCACCCAATGTGGAGTTGTCGATCCTTGCCCACAGTGGGAACCCGCGGAGCTGACCCGCGACCATGGCGGCGCCCGCAGATCCCCCGCCGTTTGCGATCGTGTGCTGGCCCTCGCCGTTGTTGCCCTCGACGAAGTACAGCCCTGACGGATCACTCGATGTCGTCGGGTTGTTGCCGGCGTACGCATAGCCGTGCCACTGCTGGGGGTTTTGTAGATCGCGCACCGCATCGACGCTGATGAACCGGCCGATCGTGGGGTCGTACTCTCGGGCGCCGAGGTGCGTGAGTGCCGTCGGGTCCGCCGTACCGCCGACGAACACCTTGTCGTTGTTCCACGGCGGCTGAACTCCTCTGGGTTCGCCGTAGGGCATGGTGCGCCGGCGTGTCGGGGCCAGGGTGGCAGGGTCGACGGCGATCTGGGCGGTTCCGTGCGCGTCGGCGACGAGCCAGGTCAGCCCGGTAGGGGTGCGGCTGGCGACACTGCCGTAGAAGCGGGTAGCGGTGACGGTGCCGGATGGACTCTTCTTCAGCTCCTGTCCACTCAGGTACAGCGTCGCGGTGCCGTCGGGGTCGCGACGGATGAGGCGTTGGCGGTGCGGGTCGTTCAGGTAGCTGGTGGTGGCACCGGCGCTCACCAAGGTGGCGAGACGGCCCTCCCGGTCCCACGTCAGCGTCTGAGACGCGCCGGTATCGGTTGTGAGAGCCGTGGTGTTGCCAGCGTTGTCGTACCCGAACGTGCGCGTCGGGGTACCCGCCGCTGGGCCGGTCGCAGTGACCGTCTTGACCTGGTGCTCCTTGACACCAACTGGGGCGCCCACAGCGTAGGTCCACGTGGTGTCGCCCGTCGACGCGTTCTTGTCCACCTGGGACAGTCGATTGCCGACAGAGTCGAATGACCACGTGCGCCAATACGGATCCGCGCCGCTGCGTTGCGGGGTGTTGCAGGCCCCCGACGTCTGGGTCCACGCGGTGGTGAGTCGACGCAGGTAGTCGTAGCGGAAGCACTCCTCCTGATCGGCCACAAGTCCACCACCGGTGTTCGCCTTACCGGCGGCGGAGGTGACGTTGCCCGCCTGGTCGTAGCCATACGAGGTAGAGAACTTGGACGTGTACGTGCCAACCGTCGTCGTCTCGGTGGAGGCGGCGACGGCGGTGAGCCGGCGGGTCGCGGCGTCCAGGGAATACGCGACCTTGACCCGGGCGCCCGACGCGCCAAACAGCTGCTGGGTCACGATCCCATCGAAGGCGTAGCTGGTAGAGCTGACGTACGAGCCGAGTGGACTGGTTTGGGTTGAGGCATAGCCCTGGGTCGTGTACGCGGTGGTGATTGTCTCCGCAGGCAGGCCACCGGCCGCGGGCAGGGATACGGTGGCCGGTGCTCCGTTGGTCTTGTAGCTGACACTCGTGGTGTAGCTACCCGCGAGGGACCCGTTCGCGGTCGACGCCGGGATGGTGACCGTTGTGCCCGTTGGCTGATACAGATTGCTGTAGCCGGTGATCACTGAGGTATAGGCCAGCCCGCCGTCCATGCGCGTCGACGAGCCGAGCTGACCCTTGGCACCGGTCGGATCGTATGTCCACTGTGCACGAAGCGCACCGCTCGGCGAATCGTCGCGAACCTCGGTCAGCCGGTTGAGGACGTCGTACACGTAGGCCAGGGTTTGGCCACGTCCATCGGTTGAAGTTACGCGACGGCTTGCGGCGTCGTACGTGCTGCTTGACGTTCCGGTGTCCGGATCGATCGCCTGCGTTTGTCGTCCAAGAAGGTCGTATTGGAAGGTGGTCTGCCCGCCAGCCGGATCGGTTGTGGTGACGAGGCGTCCGGCGTGGTCATAGCTGAACGTCGTAATGTCAGGCGTGCCAGTCAGCGTCGTTCCGGTGTACTGCTGGCGCTGTACGACCCGGCCGTGAGCATCAAGCACATCCTGCGTGACGGTTCCGCCGGTCGGTGGCAGCGTCCCGATCCGGTCGCCGCCGTACACGGATGTGGTCTTCCACTTGAAGACGTTCCTGGACCACAGTTCGTCGGTTAGTCGTCGTCCGGCGTTGTCGTAGGTGAGCCGCTGCTGATTGTCAATGGACGTATCGACGCCGGCTACGAGCGTTGAGCCCGGTACCGCGGTCGAGTCATAGAACTGGGACGACTTGACGACGAGACCGCGGCCGTCGTACTGCGCATCGGTGATGGTTCGCTTGCCGGATGGAGCGGTGGCCTGAGTCTGCCGGCTGCGCAGAAGCCCGTCGTAGATCTCGTACGAATCGATCTGATTGCCGTTAGGCCCCATGACGCGGCTGCGCAGGAAGGATGGCGCGGCCTGCTGCAGGGTGTATTGGAACTCCTGGTCCGGAGTGCCTGAGGTCGGATGACCAGGGCGCCACACCTTGAGCAGGCGACCAAGCGCGTCGTAGGACGCTGTAGTGACCTTGCCGTTGGGGTCAGTCACCGTGAGCGGAATTCCGCGCCGGGTGTCCAACGTGGTTGACGTGACGTGGCCGAGAGCGTTCGTCTTGGTGTAGTTACTGACCAGGCCCCCGGTGTGCGTGTATGCGAGGAGAGTCTCGTGGTCGAGACCGTCCTTGATCGAGGTCGCCCGACCGTATTGGTCGAAGACGGTCGTCGTCTGCCGGGCTGGGATGGGAGTGCCACCGCTATAGGACGAGACCGCGTCAAGGCGGGTCACGTTTCCCGCGGTCGGCGCAGTCGTGTATGAGGTCGCACCGTCGTAGTAGGAGCGAGTGTCCGAGACGGCGTCCTGCGGATAGGTCGGAGTCGTGGCGCAGTTGACACCGACCGTCTCGACGCGGTGCGGGAAGTTGACGAGATAGGGCGCCCCCGTCCCGGGGAATGTGTAGAAGTACCGGCCGCACGTGTCATCGTTCGTGGTCGCAGTGTCGCCCTGATCGTCCACAGTGGCCACGACGCCGTACGTCGGGTTCCACGTCCGAACAGTCTGCGCGACCATCCAGCTGCTCGTGCCCGGCAACCAGGTCAGTGTCCGGTCCTTGGCGGTGCGGGTGATATACGCGAATAGTTGCGTCGGGTAGGTCCACGTGTCGCTGTGCGTCTCGGTGGCGGTGAGCGCCACCCGGGTCGGGTCGGTGATCACCTTGCTGAGCACCTGCCCGCCGGGGCCGTCGAGAGTCTGCACCTCATGCGCTAGACCGGCGAACTGATGGTAGTCCTGGCTGACCTCGCCCAGTGAGTTCGTCAGGGTCGAGCTGCGCGTGCCCTCGCCCGCGTCGGTCATGTCCTGCGCTAGCCCGCGGAAGTACAGGGTGCGGGTCTGTGATCGCTGGCCGGTCGGCGGACCGGTGTCCTCGACGACCGTCGGGTAGCCACGCCAGTCGGCCCACGACTTGAATGCGCCCGGGGTTGAGAAGATCATCGCACCGTCGTCGTGATTCCACATGACAGCGGTACTGGCCCCGTCAGTGAGATACGTGTATGCGTGCTCGATGTCGGGTGAGCCGCCGACGAGGTCCTTCTCAACGACCTTGGTCACGACATACTTGTGCCACCATGCCCAGCCGGACATGCCCGAAGGGTTCGTCCAGTAGCGCGGGAAGCAGCGCTTCGTGTTGTTGTCCGGGTCGGGGAACGCGCCACCGAACTGGCAGCCGGAATCCTGGGCCGAGTAGCTCACGTCCAACTCGCCACCGGACTCGGTCCGCACCATGGTGATCCGGTATTTCATCGGGTTGGCCATAGTGCCGTTGGGGTCGTAGTCGGCCCGGTTCTGCATCGGTACGCCGTAGAACAGGGTCGACGGCAGTGTGATCGTGCCGCCCGCCTTGCCGGTATGGGTGATCGAGGTAATCCACAGTGGATTGCCAGAAGCGTCTCCGGGGAAGTCGACCCCGAACGCCCACTCGTCGGCTCGGTTGTACGTGGCGCCGGATCCCGACCACACCTCGGTTGCGACCATCGCGATTCGCCGGCCTGACCAGAACGACGGCGCCAGATTGGTCGAGCACGGAGCGGCAGCGCAGTCCAGATCCCACGGTGTGTCCGGGTAGTTTGCCTGATCATGCGTTGGACATGACCCCGACCAGCACCGGTCCACGAAGCTGAACACCATCCGCGCTGGCGGAGTCGCCGTCGGGGATGACTCACGCGCGGCTCCGGTGCCCGCACGGGTGCCGTACTCGATGCGGTCGAGCGTCCCGGCGCGCACGTATGTAGTGGTCGCCGACGGGTTGCCGGCCAACGCGGTCCGGTTCGTCTCTTGGGAATACCAGTACGACATTGTGTTGCCGAGCCGATCCACGACATAGTCGAGGTTCCATCGGTAGGCCATCGAACACCACGACACCGCGAAGCCGCCGCCGTTGAAGCATGGCTCACCGCCATGGTTGGCGAATACCGGCGCGGTCCACGTTGAGCCGGTCTCCCGGTCACCCGACTGCCAGCCTGGCAAGCGGTTGAGTCCAAAGTGGTACTGCGTGCCGTCAGCGGTGGTGACCTTCCAGTGCTCATTGTTGAAGGAACCATTGACGGTGTCGTTGGTCAGGAGCTCGACCTTGGCCGCGTCGTCGTCAGAGGTGTGCCACTTCTGCGTGGCGTCGTCCAGCACCAGCTCGACCGACTTTCCGCTGAGTACCATGCGGGCGTTCGGGAGCCGCCAGCACAGGTCGCTCGTTGCGTTCGGATAGACCGGCGAGTTCGCAGTGTCGTCGCGGCACGCACGGTACGACCGCTCGACATACCCGCTCTGTGAGCCGTCCCAGCCCTCACCCCAGAACGGCTGCACGTTCTGTCCAACCGTCTGCCCATCGACGGCCGCGGACGAGTAGTGCCAGGCGACATCCGGCGCCAGCTGGCCCGGAACGGGCGGCGCCGGCATGGGGTACGACCAGCTGAATTCGCCGCCGGACCTCCCCGCCTGCCATACCGCGGACGTGTGGAAACTCGTCTTCGAGAAGTCACCCACATCCGACGACGATGACGCCGTCACCATGACGACGGCCTCCACCGCGGTGCCCGAGCCGGCCGGCTCCACTGCCGAAACACCCTCGAGCGCAGCCTGCTTCTCGGTGATCGGTGCCCGAGGTGCAGTAACGGAGGCGAGGTCCACCTGCGCGGACAGCTACCCAGCCCGCACGTCATTCACGGCACCGAGATCGAGCCGCTGCTGGCAGGCAGCGTCCTGCGGTGAGGTCAACGCACACGGTGGTACGGCTACCAGCCGCAACCGACTGGCGTAGTCCCCGCCATAGGCATGCCGGAACGCCGAGTAACTCACCGCGACCTGAACGCTGCCCGGTCCACCGCCGTCGATCCGGGTCAATCGGAGTGCCACCGGCGAGCCGAGCCGTTGAGACACGCTTCCGGTGATCACATCGAGCTGGACCCGGCCCGGGCCAACCGGAACGCCGGCCGTGGCGACCGACCGCTGCGTGAGCACGTCACTCGTCGCCTCGACCGGGGCGATCTTGACTGGTAGCCCGCCGACGGTCGCCGACTCAGCCGCCCTCGTTCCAGAGGCGTCAGCCGGGAGACTCACGACCGCCGACGCCGAGCCGGGCCACACCGGCGGATCTGCAAGCATCGGAGGCACCGTGGGCTTGGCAACACGCTTTGCCGCCACTGGCGACACCGGCACGGACGCGTCCGTGTCGGTTCCGGGATCCGCAGCGGCTGCGGCAGCGGGCGTATCCAACCAGCGAGCTGGTGTGAACAACAGACTGTTCACCAACGCCAGTACTAGGAGCACGGCCAGTGCGCCACGGAGCCGACCAGAACGCGAACCAGCTAATCGAGCCATTGTGGCCATCTCCCCGTCGCAGCTGCCGCCGTCGATTCGACGCAAGCGCGGACGTTAGCGATTGGCTTGAGAAACGTCAATAGTTACCTTTAGTGATGTAACGGCCGGCACGCGCGCCGCGGCCTCATCGAGGAGTATCCGCACGCCGATGTCATCGACTCGGCCGCGTGAAGAGAGTAACTTGTTCGCCGCAGAGGTTGATTCGACAACCTTCCGAGAGTCAGGGAGTCGTTGTGGACGTCATCGTGCTCATCGGCAGAATCCTGTTCTGCTTCCTCTTCCTCACGTCCGGTTATGCCCACTTCGCTCAACGCAAGGGCATGGCTCAGTACGCGGGGTCACGGGGCGTGCCAATGCCAATGCCGGCAGTGCTCGGTGGTGGAGTCCTGCTGGTGGCCGGCGGCATCATGGTCCTGCTCGGCATCTGGGCCGATCTCGGCGCGCTGCTGCTCGTCGTCTTCCTTCTTCCAACCGCGGTGCTGGTCCACGGGTTCTGGAAGGAGACCGACGCCCAAGCCCGCCAGATGGAGATAGTCCAGTTCAGCAAGGACACGGCACTCGCCGGCGCGTCGCTGATGCTCTTCGCGCTCTTCTCGTTCGCCGGCCACGACCTGGGCCTCATGATCACCGGTCCACTGTTCAACATCAGCTGACCGCGGCCGACGCTGGCGACCTTGGAGTAATACGCGTGACCAGAGATCGACTCACGCGCATTTCTGTCGGGTGGCCCGGGGGAATTGCACCCCCGGGCTCCCACAGAACGGAGCGTGACAGTCTCCCGTCACTCCGCTCTTCTCACCGGAATCCGGCGAAGGTGCGCACCCACCGCCAGTGCGTGAACAGGCCGGGGTCTCGATCGACGACTCCGGACCACCATGCGGTGAACCGTCGGTAGGAGTGCAGCCGCTTGTACTTTCTGCCCGCCCAACGCATCAGGTAGGTGTTGACGCGCTGCAGAAGGGGATAGAGCTGCGACCGGTGGAACCGACCGTAGTAGTTCATCCAGCCAGCCACGATCGGATTGATCGCCAGCACCGGCGAGACCGCCGACCCTTGTGGGGTTCCCCGGTCACGCTGCCGCAGGCTCCCGTCGGGCATCTGCATGGGCGCGGTAAGCCACCGCTTCACGTACAGCAGCACCCACCGCTGCTCGGTGGTGATGTTCGCCGCCACCGCCTTGACCATGAGATCGTGATCCACGGAGTCGAAGAACTTGGCCACGTCAAGATCAATGACCCAGTCCTTCTGCCAGCACCGTTGCCGACACTTCGCCAGCGCATCGTGTGCCGAGCGATTCGGCCGGTACCCGTACGAGTCGTCGTGAAAAATCGACTCGGTGCGGGGTTCCAGCGTCAGCGCCGCCACCGTCTGCGCGACCCGGTCGGCCACGGTGGGTACCCCGAGGACGCGTGTCCCACCGCCGTTCGGTTTCGGTATCTCCACCGCCTTGATCGGGGGCGGAAAGTAGGTCCCCGACGACATCCGATTCCAGATCTTGTAGAGGTTGTTCCTCAGATCGGACTCAAACGCCGCCAGCGACTGCCCGTCCACCCCCGCTGCGCCCTTGTTCGCCCGGACTCGCTCGTACGCCTCCCACACCAGCAGCTTCGGTATGGCAAACGACTTCTCCGCTGAACCTGACTTGCCCACTCGTCTCCTCCCGGGACTGTCGCCCCGGTTGCTCGTGCGAACAACTCGTCGATGAGCCGGCCCCTTCGCTCCACCCCCATTACAGGAGCTTCGCCACTACTACGAGCCGGTCCGCCAGCGCGCCACGCGACGGTACTCAGTCCCTACGGTTTCAGCCTCGGGACGCTCCCTCTCGCCACCCAACCGATCCGGGCAGCCTTGTCGTGACGCGCCTTCCCACGTTCCGTACAGGAGCCGCAGACCGGACTCGCGCCGCCTACATGCCGGACACCACCTGGCCAATAGGCGGGCACCCGCCAGGCTCATCCCGGAGACTCTTGGCCTCTCCGGTTTCGATGCCAACTTCGCGTTACGACACGTCAACAGCGGTTCGCTCTCGCTCGCCTTCCCGGTCCCCACCTGACACCTCAACGGATGCCTTTTCCTCATCGCTCACCACGACGGTCATCAACCAACGCAGCATGAGGTGGTTTGACGCCTCCCCCCGCAGGGCGACGCCGAAGGGCCACAGCCTTCATCACCTGCACAGCACCGCATCAGCAAGATCTCCTACGGCGACCTCCTTCTGCGTTCGTGGCACACCCAAGATCGCGGGTGGTTGGAACGGCCCGCGGCTAGGCTCGCCGTCATGGCGGAGGCGAGGGATCCGGTCGAGGATCTGCGCAGGATCGCGTTCCTGTTGGAGCGGGCAAACGAGGCGACCTACCGGGTGCGGGCGTTCCGCGGCGCGGCGGCCGGGCTGGGCAAGCTGAGCCGCGACGAGATCGCGGCCCGAGCCGCCGACGGAACGCTGACGAAGGTGAGCGGCGTCGGCGAGGTCACCGCGAGGTGTGTGGTCGAGTCGCTGCGCGGCGAGGAGCCCGTCTACCTGCGACGTCTGACCGCCACCGACGGCTCGGACGTGGCCGAGGCGGCAGCTGCGATCCGCAAGGCTCTGCGCGGCGACTGCCACAGCCATTCCGACTGGTCCGACGGCGGCTCTCCGATCGAGGAGATGGTGAGTGCCGCGATCGGACTCGGCCACACCTACCTTGTCCTGACCGACCACTCTCCACGATTGACTGTCGCACGTGGACTGTCGCCCGAGAGGCTACGGGAACAGATCGAGCTGGTGGCCGCGCTCAACGCCACGTTGGCCGAAACCGGCACCGACTTCGTTCTGCTGACCGGAATCGAGGTCGACATCCTCGCCGACGGTTCACTGGATCAGGAGGATGATCTGCTGGCGGGGCTCGACGTCGTGGTCGGCTCCGTCCACAGTGGTCTGAGAGACGAGCCGGACGCGATGACCCGGCGGATGCTGCGGGCCATCGCCAATCCGCACTTCGACATCCTCGGCCACTGCACGGGCCGCCGGCTCGTCCCCGGCGGCGACGGCGGAGGCGAGGACGGCGGGGGAGGGCGCGGCGATCGGGCCCACCGGCGTAGCCGTGGCCGGCCCGAGAGTCAGTTCGACGCGGCCGCCGTCTTCAAGGCCTGTCAAGGCAACGGCAAGGCCGTCGAGATCAACTGCCGACCGGACCGGTTGGACCCGCCGAAGCGGTTGCTCCGGCAGGCGTACGAGGCGGGTTGCCTGTTCTCCATCGATACCGACGCCCACGCGCCCGGACAGCTGGACTGGCTGCACAACGGATGTGAACGCGCGGCCCTGTGCGGAGTCGAGGCCCAGCGCGTCGTCAATTCCTGGCCGGCGCCGCAACTGCTCGAGTGGACCGCCGGCCACGCCGCGCCAGCTTGAGTCCCTGCGAGATCGCGACACCGAGCAGCACGACGGCCGCGCCCACGGGTTGATACCAGGTCAGCTTCTCGTGCAGCAGGCCGACGCCGACGATCGTGGCCCAGATCGGGATCAGGTACGTGACCGACGTCGACGTGGTCACCCCGGCCGCGCGGAGCACCCGGAAGTTGAGTACGAACGCAAGCCCCGTACCGAGCGCACCCAGCGCAGCCACGCTGCCGAGCGCGGGCAATGACAACGACCACGGCAGCGGCGGCGCCCCGGCGATGAGCGGTGCCGCGATCGCGAGCTGAGCGGCGGCCATCACGAGCTGCCCGGCGGCGATCGACGTACCGGACTCCGGCCGCCCCGCGAGGAACTTCCGCTGGTACGGGATGGCGATGCCGTAGCAGACCGCGGCACCGAAGCACAGGGCCTGCCCGAGCAGATCACCGTCTCCCGAGCCCTGCCAAACACCGAGGATCGTCAGTACGCCGACGAAACCAAGGCCGAGACCGACGGCCCGGCGGGTCGTGAATCGGTCGGTGCGGTAGACCAGCACCGCCATCGGCAACGCGACCAGCGGCGTGGTGGCGTTCCATATCCCCGCCAGCACCGACGAGATGTGTTGCTCTCCGTAGCTGAACAGCGTGAACGGCAACGCGACGCTGAACGCCGCCACGAAGACCAGGTGACCCCACAGCTTGGCGCTGCGCGGCAGGGGCGTGCGGGTCAACAGCAGTACGGCGAGCAGCGTGAGAGCGCCGAAGCCGACCCGGTACAGCGTGATCTGCACCGGATGGAGATCACGCAAAGCCACCTTGATGAACAAGAAGCTGGAGCCCCAGATGACCGCGAGCGCCAGATAGCCCGGCAGCCACGAACGGGACGACGCGGCCGGGCCAGGACTTGGGATCGGAGGCGCCTCGGTAAGGGGTGAAGCTGTCACGGCTCCTATCATTGCCGACCCGTACGACAAGAGTCTCGCGGGTTTCAGTCGTGACGATGCGCCAGCGCCAGCGAGCCCCCGGGGGTCACTCCATCACCTGAGGGCTACCGGTCAGTTAGTCTCGCCCGGTGGGACACGTTGACACAATCGCAGACAGCTACGTCGACCAATGGGCTGCCCTCGACCCGATGGGTGCCACCTACGTCGGCATCGCCGGACACGACGACCGGCTCACGGAACTCTCCCCCGAGGGCTACGCGGCACTCGCCGATCTAGACCGCCGTACGCTTGCGCAGCTCCACTCGGTGACACCGGCCGACGAGGCGGAACGGGTGGCCCTCGAGGCCATGCACGAACGCCTCGGTCTTGCCCTCGCGACGTACGACGCGGGGATGGCGACGAGCGAGCTCAGCGTGATCTCCGGGGCGCTACACGCGGTGCGATCGGTGTTCGACCTCATGCCGACTGACAACGAGACGGCCGCCGCGAACATCGCCGCGCGGCTGGCGGCCGTGCCGACCGCGCTCGCCCAGTCCCGTACCACCTTGCTCGAAGCGGCCGAACACGGCCACGTTTCGCCTCGCCGGCAGATGCTCGAGGTCGCCAAGCAGTGCGACACCTGGATCGACCCGGAGCAGGACGATTTCTGGCCTGGGCTGGTGCGCCGGGTGCTGGCCGACAGTGGCGTCACCGGCTCGCTCGCGGCAGACCTCGAACGCGGTGCAAGCGCCGCCCGCGACGCGACTGCCGACTACGCCCGATTCCTGCGCGAGGATCTGGCTCCGCTCGGAAAAGAGAAGGACGCCGCTGGCCGCGACCGGTACGGCCTGGCTTCCCGGTACTTCCTCGGTGCCACGATCGACCTTGACGAGACGTATGCCTGGGGCTTTGCCGAACTGGCCCGGATCGAGGGCGAGATGCGCGCCGTGGCCGACAAGTTTGTTCCGGGCGGCACTGTCCAGGACGCCATCGCGGCGCTCGAGGCGGACCCGGCCCGAAAGATCCAGGGCAAGGAGGCCTTCCGGGACTGGATGCAGGCCTTGGCGGACCGGGCCATCGCCGAACTTCACGGCACCCACTTCGACATTCCCGAACAGGTACGCCGCATCGAGTGCTGCCTGGCGCCTACGTCGGACGGTGGTATCTACTACACCGGCCCGAGCGAGGACTTCACCCGGCCCGGGCGGATGTGGTGGGCCGTTCCGGCCGGCATCGACTCCTTCTCGACGTGGCAGGAGGTGACCACCGTCTACCACGAGGGCGTGCCCGGTCACCACCTGCAGGTCGCCCAGACGGCGGTCCGGGTCGACCAGCTCAACCGGTGGCGGCGACTGCTCGCCTGGTGTTCGGGGCACGGCGAGGGCTGGGCGCTCTACTCGGAGCGGTTGATGGAGGAACTCGGGTACCTCGACGACCCGGGCGAGCGGATGGGCATGCTCGACGCGCAGGCAATGCGCGCCGCTCGCGTGGTGGTGGACATCGGCATGCATCTGGAGTTGCCGATCCCCACCAACAACAACCTTGGCGACCGCGACGGCAAGTCGGCCTTCCACCCTGGTGAGCGTTTCACGCCGGAGCTGGGCTGGGAGTTCATGCGTGCCCACTGCAGCACGCCGGACGAGAACCTGCGGTTCGAGTTGAACCGGTACCTCGGCTGGCCCGGGCAGGCTCCGTCGTACAAGGTCGGCGAACGGATCTGGCTTCAGGCCCGAGCCGACGCGCAGGCCCGCAAGGGTGCCGAATTCGACCTCAAGGCGTTCCACCGGGCGGCGCTCGACCTCGGCAGCCTCGGCCTCGACCCGCTGCGAGAGGCCCTTGCACGTCTCTGACCTGCGGGTCTACGACGAGTAACTGCTCAGTCAACAACCTGCTGGACGCTGCTACACACGGGCCGGTGCGCATTCGGCACACGGACGACCCTGAATGGGGAGTGCGCACCGGGCCGAAACGACACAGACGCGCGCAGCGGTCCACGGGCACGAGGCGGTTGAAGGCACGTGGCGGTTGAAGGCACGCGCCGTGGCGGCACGCGGCGGTGGCAGCCTTGGTGAACGATGGCTCTCGGACGTGATCGGATGGCGCGGACTCGCCACGACACACCGCGTCCTGCGCGCCGGGTGATCTCTGTCCAAGGTCAGTGGGTACGGTCGAAACCAGCGTGGCCTGTTCACCAACCAAGCCCCGCGCCCAGTGACCAAGGTGTCGCCTGCACACGGACGACCGACCGAGGAAACGAGCCACAACAAACCTGCGACGTGAAGGGCTATCCCGGGCGCGGCCGACCTGGTCCGCCTACTGTGGACAGATGGGCTGGTACGGACGGCCAGGCATGAGCCGGGCCCATTCGGACTGGGTCATCTCCCGCCCCGCGATCTGGCAGGCGGTTCGGATCTGCGACGCGGGATCCACGTCCCATCGGGACATGGAACCGTCGTCGAAGTAACCGACGATCTCGGTACGGTCGGCGAGGAATTCCGCGTACAGCCAGCTGTTTCGATTCGGGCCGAACGCCTCGCCGAGGAGATCACCGCTCGCCACGTCGTACAAGAAGATCTTCGAATCGGAGCCGGAGCTGGCGAGGATCGAGCCATCCGGAGAGAAGCTGACCGCCACGTCGTAGCCGTTGTGCCCGGTCTCCGCCTGCCACGCCAACGACCAGTCCTGCACGTGCCACAGCGTCAGCCGGCCGATGCCGTTGCCCACGGCCAGATACTGCCCGTCTCGGCTGAACCGGGCCAGCATCGCGCTCCCCCGCGCCGGCTGCTGTAGTCGTGCCACCTCTCGGTTCTCCTGGAAGTCCCAGACCGCGGCGAAGCCGGCCGCCGTCGTGGCGACGAGGTACCGGCCGTCGGGGCTGGCGCCGAACCGGTTGACCGCGGCCTCCATCTGCCACACGGGCCCAAAGCTCTTGCCGGTGTCAACGTCGTAGAAGTGGATCTCGGTCCGATTCGCGGGCGGGAGAAGGTACGTCGCGAAGGCGACCGTACGGCCATCACCGGAAAGCCCCGCGTTGACGTATGACCAGACGGCCCGGTTGTCCGGCTTGGCCACCTGCATGTCGAGCAACAGGCGGCGGCTGTCGACGTCCCAGACCCGGCCACGACCGTCGGCGAGCCCCATCGCCATTCGGGTTCCGTCGACGTTCAGATCGGGCGCCTGGTGCAACGCGGCCCCGAGTTGGAACGGTGTGCCGATCGGCTTTCCAGTGCCCACGTCGACCACGTACGCGAGCGCACCCTCGGCCACAATCGCCCGGTGCCGTGGCGGGTCGAAGACCGCGGAGGCGTTCTGCGGATCGATGCTGCCGCCCGCGTACGGCCCCGGCGGGTCGAGTTGCGTCTCACCCCGGCGACGGCCGGTGAGGTCCCATAGATAGACGCCGCCGTCCTGGCCGGCGGTCACCAGGCTCCGGCCGTCGGTGCCGAAGCCGACCTGCACCTGCCGCCCGGCCGGGCCGGTGAACACGTCGAGCGAACGGAGAGTCGCCGCGTCCCAGACGATCGTCGAGCGGTCATCGCTCGTGGTGGCGAACGTACGGCCGTCGGCCGACCAGGCGATTGTCAGCACCGCGCCGGTGTGCTGGCGGGCCACGCCGCGCAGGGTCGCGGTGCGCAGATCCCAGACGGCGACATCGGAGTCGTCGGCCACGAGCAGAGTCGATCCGTCGGGGCTGACGGTACGGCCGAAGGGCACCGGGAGTCGACGCTGCACCGAGCCGGTGAGGCCGTCGACCAGGACCGTCTCCGACTGTCCACCGAGGACGGTCGTGCGGTTGTCGGAGGCGACCGTCATGGTGGCAACGGCGCCGGGGTCGGGCAGTACCCGCACCCGTTCCCTTCGCGAGACGCTCCACACCTCGACCGAGCCGGGGTTGCCGGTGAGGATCGCCACCGAGTCGCCGTCGGCGAGCATCCGCCCGGTGAGCGGCGTCATCGGCCCGAACGGGTTACCGACCGGCGTATGCGTATCGAGGTTCCACAGCACCGTGCCGGGGCTGCCGGAGGAGGCGAGATCCCCGAACGCGAGCAGGCCTCGACCGTCGGGGGTGAAGGCGACGTCCGCAATGGAGTGTGCCCGTGGGTAGATCAGCGTTGTGAACAGCCGCAGCGACTGCGCGTCGTAGAGCTGGATGACCCCGCGTACGCTGCCGACCGCGACCGTCGTCCCATTTGGACTGATCACCATGCCCTGGTAGCGATCGCCGTCGGCCAGCGCGGCCGTGTGCAGCAGGCCCGGAGCCCGGTTGAGTGCGGCGACCAGGTTGGCCCGCGTCTCCGGCGAGTCAAACAGGCGGGTCGCGGCGACGCCGTAGAGCATCGCCCGGCCCAGATCGCGCTCGACGAGGGCCTGAGCGGCCAGCCGCCGGGCATCGGCCTCGGCCGCGGCGTGGTCGGCTCGGCGCTGCTGGGTCACCGCCACCGCGGTGCCGGCGATCGCCACCACCAACGCCACCGCCGCGGCAACCAGAGTCTGGCGCAGCCGGCGCACGGTGCGCCGCGCGCTGAGCTCATCGCGGGCGATCGCTTCCACGCTTGCCTGAAGGAAATCCCGTTCCACGTCGGTCAGCTCGGCGCCGTGCTCGGCGCTCCACTCCTGGGCCGACGCGAGCCGGGCCCCCCGATACAGGTCACCCTCGTCCCCGGCCTTCGCCCAGGTGGCCGCGGTCGGGGTCAGGTGCGCCCGCATCTCCCGGCCGACCGCGTCCTCGGCGAGCCAGTCCCGCAACCGGGTCCAGTGCGTCAGCAGCGCCTCGTGAGCGACCTCGACGGCACCATCCGCAGTCGTGATCAGGCGTCGCTCAGCCAAGGCGTCCAGTACGTAGGCGGCCGCGGTCCCGCCGACGGACTCCAGTTCGCCGCGGGTCGCGCGCCGGCGTACCACCGCATGTTCGCCGCCGGTGTCCGCGAGCCTGAGCAGCATCCGCCGAGCGCACTCGCGCAGCTCCGCGGCCTCGAGTGACGCATAGGCCCGCTCCCCGAGTTGCTCGACGGCCCCGGCCACGCCGCCGGCCTCGCGGTAGGCCGCGAGGCTGAGCGTGCGGCCGGACCGGCGCTCCCACAACGAGAGCAGCGAGGTTGACAGCAGCGGCAGGCCACCCGAGGCGCCCCGAACGTCGTCAACGAGGCGGTCGACGAGCCCATCCTCAAGAAGGAGACCGGCGAGCGCAGCCGGCCTTTCCACGGCACGCCGCAACTCGTCGGCGGCCATCGGTCGGATGAGCACGGTGTTGGAGGTGACGAGCGAGGCGAGTCTGGCGTGGTCGGCGCACCGGCCATAGAAGTCGGAGCGCAGCGCCAACACGACCACGGCATTGTCGTCGACCGCCGCCACGAGCGCATCGAGGAAGGCCTCCCGGCGCCGGTTACTCAACGCGGTGAAGATCTCCTCGAATTGGTCCACAAAGACCAGTCGCGGCTCCTCGGGGGTACCCAGCCGAGCGGCAAGGTCACGGGTGCTGGCCGGGGTCACGACGATCTGCCGCCATCCGATCGATCCCGGAAGCACACCCGCGGACAGCGCCGGGAGCAGCCCTGCTCGAACGATCGACGATTTTCCACTCCCCGATGCTCCAACGACCGCGAGGAGTCGCCCCTGGACCAGTCGCGCCACCAGTTCGGCAACGAGTCGCTCCCGACCGTGGAATAGTTCAGCGTCGGTCGCTTCGAAGGCGGCGAGCCCCTTGTACGGGCAGGTGACCATGTCCCGGCCCGCCGCCCCGAGGGCGAGGCTCGCTGCCCGTACCCGGCCGAGGTCGAGCACGCCGCCGACGATGTCGTCGCGCGCGGTGGACATGCGCAGCCGCGACTCGGCCGACTCCGCGACCGCGCGGTCCAGCCGGCGGGCGGCCTCGGCGGTCGCCCATTCCTGGGCCGCCGCGTGCACTTGGCGCGGGATGCCGCCGCTGCGGACGGCCGGGACCCCACGACCGCGGCATTGGGACCGTACTGGCTGATCACATCGGCGACGGCCCGATCGGTCAGCGGCACCAGGTCGAGCCGAGGCTCGCCGGCCAAGTCCTGCAACGGTTCCGGATCCGTACCGGTGATGACTGTAAGAACCGGACGGGCTCGGGTCGCCCGCACCCACGCGGCGACGCGGGCCACCTCGGCCTCGCCGGCACGGTCGAGATCATCGACAATCACCAATGTCAGCCGGTCCCCGTCGGCGACGAGCGCTTCCAGCGGCGCGGTCGCGGCACCGTAGCGGATGGACACGCCACGACGGGACGCGCGGTGGGCCAGTTCCGCGACGAGCCGGGTCTTGCCGTACCCGGCTCCACCGACGAGCACCCGCGCCTGTCCATGGCCGGTCGCCGCGTCGTCAAGGGCCGTCTCGAGGAAGGCGAGCTCCTCGTCCCGGCCAACGCAGCCCGGCACGGGCCGGGCAGCTCCGGCGGCACCGGGCTCGGTGGCATCGGGCGGCCGGTCAGACCCGGATCGCCGGACAGTACCGCCAACTCCGCCGCACGCAGCTCGGACCCGGGCTCGACCCCGAGGTCCTCCACCAGGCGCTCCCGGGCTCGCTGGTAGGTGGCAAGCGCGTCGGCCTGCTGGCCCTGGCGGTAAAGGCACGTGATCAACAGCGTCCACAGCCGTTCCCGATGTGGGTGGTCGGCCACTAACAGCTGCAGTTCGCTGGCGAGGGTTGGCGGAGCGACCGGGGCCGCGGCGGCCAGTTCGGCCTCGACCCGCGACTCGATCGCGGCCAGACGCAGCTCGGCCAGGCGTCGCGCCTCGCCCGGAGCGAACGCCGCCTCGCCGACATCGGCGTACGCGTCGCCGCACCACAGCGCCAGCGCCTGCCGGAGCCGAACCGCGGCCAGGGCGGGCTGCCCGATCCCGAACGCGCGCCGGCCCTCGGCGAGCAGGGTCTCGAACTCGGAAAGGTCCACATCGGCTGGGTCGACGGCGAGCACGTAGCCAGGCGCGCGGGTGAGCACCACCGGCGGGCCATCCCCGGTCGCCGCCGCCAACGCCTTGCGCAGCCGCGACACGTACGACGCCACGGCCCGTCCGGCCCCAGCCGGTGGGCGGCTGCCCCACAGACCGTCGACCAGCGCCTCGACGCTGACGACCTGGCCCGCGGAACGGGTCAGCAGCGCGAGTAGGCCCGCGCCACACCCTGGACCTCGACCCGCCGCCCGTCCCGGTCGATCTCGACCGGTCCCAGCACGCGCAGACGCCAAAGGCCGCGCGGTGCGACGCTGCCTTCGAAGCGTGGCGTGGCCATGCCTGCATCATCGGGCCGAACCGGCCTTGCGCAGCATCCACCTTTTGGGGCTTAAGTGCCAATGAGGCCACCCCGCTGGGGCTTCTTACGGGCAGACATCCTGGTACGGCCGATCCGGCAGGTACATGTGCCACTCGTCGACCGTGAGGTCTCGTCCAGCCAGCCGGCAGGCGAGCGTGAGCAGCGCCGGGTCACTATCGACCGTACTGGCGAGCGTCGCGGCGACACCCCGCGTGCCGGTGAGGTCCCAGGCCAGCGCCGTGCCGTTGCTCCCCACCGCGTACAGCGTCCGGTTGTCCGCCCCGAACGCGATCGCCGTCATCGGCACCGGTCCGGCGCTGAAGCTGCGCAGCGGCTCGGCCGAGGCGTTGCTCCAGACAACGGCCGCGCCGTCGGTGCCGATCGTGGCGAAGCTCGAACCGTCGGGCAACCACGTGGCCGCGAGCACCTGGCCGTGATGGGACGGCACGATGCGGGCCTGGCCGCGGGTAAGGTCCCACACCTGGATGTCCTCGCCCGCGACGGCCAGCAGCGACCGTCCGTCCGGGCTGAAGGCGAGCGGTTGCCGGGCCCCGGACAGCTGACGGGTCTTCCCGTCCGCCACGGTGAACACGACCGTGTTTCCCTCCGAGCCGATCGCCATCTGCCGGCCGTCGGATGAGACCACCAGAGACTCCACAGTGGACGATGGGCAACTGGTATGCCGTCGACGGGGTGCGCGCGTCGATGCTCCAGCCGACGGCGGTGGCCGGCGCCTGCGGGTCCCGACCATGTTGTGCCACAACCAGCGTGACCCGGTCGGCGAGCAGGCCGCCGCCGTGGTCGGGCCAGACCTGACCGAACGCGGTTCCGGTGGGGCGGCCGCTGGCAACGTCCCAGACGACGATGCTCGCAGCGTCCGTACCGGCTGAAGTACGGCTGCCACCCCAGCTCACGAGCCGGCGCCCGTCCGGAGTGAACGCGAGGCCGTTGACCGGGCCGTGGCCCGGATAGTCCAAGGTGGCCGCCAGCGCAAGGGTGTCGCTGTGCACGAGCTGGATCGGGCCGGTGCTGGAACCGGCGGCCATCATGGTGCCGTCGGGGCTGAGAGCGATCGCGGTCACGCCCTCGCCGGCCGTGGCGATGAGGTCGGGCGTGCGCTGCAGGGCCGTACGGACGACTCCGGCGCTACTGGGTTCGAGCCGGGCCGCGGCGACCGCGAGGAGCAGCGACCGTCGTAGGTCGGGCTCCGCGAGCGCCTGCACGCCGAGCCGAGCCGCGTCGGCGCGTTGAGCGTTGGCCGCGGCCCGCAACTGCATCGCGACCGAGACGACCGCGATCGCGGTGGCGAGGACGGCCACGAGCATCGTGGCCGCGAGCCATTTCCACAGCAGCAATGCTCGCCGCTTGCGACGGGTCTCCACCACCAGCAGCGCCCGCTGTCCCGCGGTGAGGAACTCTTGCTCCACTGTGGATAGTTCTTTGTTGTGCTTGTCCGCCCAGTCGAGGGCTGCGACCAGCCGGGCGCCGCGGTAGAGCGCGGTGCTGTCCCGACCCGAAGCGGCCCAGGCCGAGGCAGCGCGGCGTAGGTGATGCCGCAGGCTCGTTTCGGCCGCCGCGTCCTCGAGCGCGTCCCGCAGCCGTGGCCAGTAGATCAGCAGGCAGTCGTGCGCGATCTCGACCGCGTCCGCATCGGGGAAGACTTTGACGAGGCCGCCCTGGTCGAGTACCTCGAGCGCCGGCAACGACCCCGCACCCGCCTCCGCGAGCACCCGCGTCAGGTTGGCCCGGATGCGAACCGGCACGCGCTCGTCGGTCTGACGACACATTCCAACCAGCAGAGCGCGGGCGGCGATGCGCGCCTGCGGCGTGCCGAGCCCCGCGAAGACGGCCTCGGCGTGGGCGCCGATCGCGGCGGAGAGTCCCCGCCCGGATTGATACCCGGCGAGCGTCAGCGTAGTCCCGGAGCGGCTGCGCCAGAGCTCCCGCAGCGTGGTGGCGAGGTGGGCCAGGCCGCCGTTGCCGTCCTCGACCTCGGCCACGAGCCGGTCCACGAGCCCCGGTTCCACATCGAGGCCGGCCGCGGCCGCGGGCCGATCGATGGCGCGGCGCAGCTCGTCCTCGGTCATCGCCGGCACCAGCAGGGTGTTCGCGCTCACCAGAGCGGCCAGCGCGGGGAACTGGGCGCAGTGCCGGTAGAAGTCCGAGCGGAGGGCCACCACGACCCGTCCGGTTGTCGTTGCCTGGACCAGCGCCTCGACGAACTCCGCCCGCCGGTGCTCATCGAGCGCGACGAACATCTCCTCGAGCTGGTCGACCACGAGCACCGTCGGCGGTGGTTGGTCCACGTCGGACTCGACCGGCACGGTCTGCGCCGGCCGGTGCTCCGCCTGCCGGGGCATGGGAATGCGCGCGGCGTTGGTGGTTCCGGTCGGCACGATTCCCACCAACGGCGTCTTGACGGGCTCCGGCGGCGGTGGTGGTGGGGCTCGGCCGGCTTGAAGTCCGGCACCTCTTCGACCGGGTACGCGTCGGCGGCCTCATCGGGCTCGTCCGCCCGCTGCGCGATCCCCGATTGCAGTGGCATGAGCGCGGTCGGGGTGGTGAGCGGGTTGGACCTCACCATCGGCGGCGGCGCCGGATTGACCGGTGGTGCCATCAGATCGGCCAGGGAGGTCACGGTGGCTGGCGTCACGACCACCTGACGCCAGCGCGTCGAGTCGGGGAGCACGCCCGCCGTGATCGCGGGCAGGAGACCGGCGCGCAGCAGCGACGACTTGCCGGTGCCGGCGTCACCGACGAGGGCGAGCAGCGGCGCCTCGGACACCCGGGCGAGCACCTCGGCGACCAGACGTTCCCGGCCGTGGAAGAGCTCGGTGTCGCCCGGCCCGAAGCCGGCCAGGCCGGGATACGGGCAACCCGCCGCGCGGACCGCGGGCCGAAGCGTTCGGGCTCTCGCGCGTACGTGGGCGAGCTCGAGCGCGCCGGCGATAACCTCGTCGCGGAGGGCGGTCAATGCGCGCCGCGGCTCGGCCGCGTCCGCGACCGCCCGGTCAATACGCCGTCCGGCCCGGGCGAACGCCCACTCGCTGGCGGCTCGGTGCACCTTGGCCGGCACGCCGCCGGTGTTGGACATGGCGGCGACGGCGGTCTTATCGGTGACGGACGGAGCGTAAGCCCGAACGATCTCACCGATTGCTGCATCGTCCAATGCGGACAGTACGAGCTTCGGCGCGCTGGCGACGTCTCCGACCCGGACCGGGTCGCGGCAGGTCACGATCGTGACGACCGGCCGCGTCATCGCCGATCGGACGAAGCTGGCGACCTTGGCGACGTCTTCGTGTGGCGCCTGGTCGAGGTCTTCGACGATGACGAGGCTGACCCGGTCGGGCTCGGCGACGTGGGTCTCGAGTCCTCGGGCGTCGGCCCGCCAGTACCGGATGACCACCCCGCGCTCGGCGGCCCGCTGGGCGACCGCCGCCATGAGCCGGGACTTGCCCATGCCGGGCGAGCCGACCACCAGCCGGGCCTGCGCCCGCCGGGTGGCGGCGAGGTCGATGGCGGCGCACAGCCACTCGACTTCCTCGTCCCGGCCAAGGCAGGGCGGAACGGTCGTCGTGAGAGCGGCGGGTACGGTCGTCTCCTGCAGCTGTACGCCGAAGAGCATGGGATCGCGGTTGATGACCGCTTCCTCCACAACCCGCAGCTCCGCTCCGGGCTGCACACCGAGCCGCCGCGCCAGTTGTTCCTGGGCGCGCCGGTGCACCGCGAGCGCGTCCGCCCGCCGGCCGAGGCGTACCAGCACCGTCATGAGCTGACTCCACAGCCGTTCCCGGTGCCAGTGCTCGGCCACGAGGCTCTGCAGTTCGGTCACCAAGTGAGGCGGGGCGATCGGAGCCGAGAGGGCAAGCAGAGCGTCCACTCTGGACTCAACGGCCGTCAGCCGCAGCTCCTCGAGCCGGTTGCTCTCGGCCCGGGCGAAGGCGATCTCCCCGAAGTCTTCGTACGCCCGCCCGCGCCAAAGGCTCAACGCGGCATCCACCTGTCGGAGCGCTAGGGCTGGCTGGCCAACAGCCGTGGCCCGCTTGCCGTCGGCAAGCAGGCGTTCAAAGGTGAGGATGTCCGCATTGGACGGTTCGATCGTGAGGATGTAGCCCGCGGGAAGGGTGACGACGACGCTTGTCGGGTCTACGTTTGGCGCGACAGCGGTCAACGCCTTGCGCAACCGCGAGATGCAGGATGCGACTTCTTTCTCGCTGTCGTCCGGCGGAGAACTGCCCCACATGCCGGCGACGATGGTGGCGGTAGTGACCTCCTCGCAAGGCGTGCGGGCAAGCAGTGCCAGAAGCGTGCGGGTCGTCCCCGTTACCTCGACCGGGACGCCGTCGTAGCACAGCTCGACTGGTCCCAGTACGTTCAACCGCCACGCGCCGTCGCCAGCGGCACGCACCGCAGGTCGATCTTCGGTCGTGGTCATGGCAGCATGAGTGCCCCAAGGATCAGGGCACGCCACCCCCTCCCCAGCTCTCGGAGTGATCGTGCTCTTGACGTCGGTGACTGACCGTTGTGCCGGTCCGCTCGGCGGATCCCGGCCGTTGATTGAAGGGTGTGCTCTTGTGAGGGTCGGCTCGTTGAGGAGTGTGTTCTTTGAAGGGTGTGCTCGCCTCGTGGCGAGAAGGCTGGTGTCCGCCCACCTCGGAGGAGGTCAGTCGACCCTCACGATGGTTCGGAACAGGCGCAGCATACCACCAGCTCTCTCTACTTCGGAGAGACAGGTTTTGGCGACTCTCCACCGACGCCAGTCGGGCATGTTGCGTTCCACGGCTACACCTCTACACGAGTAGTTACACCCTGGTGGTTGTGGGCCTGAAACGACACACCCCGCCGGACGACCTCAGGTCGGGATCCACTCGCGGCTCGACGCCACCGTGATCAGTCGATGGGTCGCCCGGGTCAGCGCGACATAGAGCACCCGGACGCCGGCTGGCGACTCGGCCGCGATCTCGTCCGGCCCGACCAGGACCACGCCGTCGTACTCCATGCCTTTGGCGTGCATGCCGTCGACAACCTGCACCCGGTCGGCCTCGTCGAGCGACGAAAACCACTGCGCCACCTCGAGTCGGCGCGCCGTACTTGTGATGACACCGACCGTGCCTTCGACGGCCTCGCGGAGCTCCGCCACCGCCGCCCGGACCGAATCCACCAGGTCGGCGTTCTTGGCGACGCGATGCTCGGGCACAGCACCGGTGCGCCGTACCGCCTGCGGCAGGTCGGCGTCGGGCACCGACCGGCGCACCACACTCGCGGCGAACTCGAAGATCTCGGCGGAGTTCCGGTAGTTGGTGGTGAGGTGAAACCGCCGGATCTGCCTGCCCCGCAACGTTTCCTGCTGCGCCCGGCGAGCCTCGTCCAGCTCCGGCCAGGCCGACTGGGCCGCGTCGCCGACAATCGTCCAGCTGGCCTGCCCGCCTCGCCGACCGAGCATGCGCCACTGCATCGGCGACACGTCCTGCGCCTCGTCGACCAGCACGTGGGCGTACCCGTCGTAGTTGCTGGGTCGCGCCATCCGCTCCGGCGCGGCGTAGTAGCGATCGGTCACAGTGGACAGTTCGCGGATGTTGTCGCCGGCGAAATCGATGCCTATGCTGCGGCCCCGGGTGCGGCGTCGGGTCGGTTTGGGAGGCTCGCCGAGCAGCGTCCGGATCTCGTCCACGAGGGCGATGTCGGCCACCGACAAGTCCGCCGGAGCAGAAGCCCACGACGCGGCCAGTGCCGAACAATCCTTATGCGACAACCAGTCCCGGCCCGCGTCACGGACCCGCTCGGGATCGGCGAGCCAGCCGAGCACTTCGGCCGGATCGAGCATCGGCCACCACGCCTGGGCAAAGCGCTCGAACTCATCGCGATCATAGATTTCGACCGAGAACGACTTGGTGGTCCAGGGCACGCCCGGCGGCCGGACACCCCACAGCGCAATGGCGAGCGCCCGGCGAGCCTCCGGACCCGCCGCATTCGGGTGCTGAATTCGCTGGTGTAGCTCCCGCCGTACCCGGTCCAAGTCGTCCGCGCCGAGCCGCAACACCTGCCCGCCGTACACGATGCGCAACGACGTGGGCACACCCGGCGGCGCCTGACGGATTAGTCGTTGCAGGAAGCGCCGCATCCGCAGCGAACCCTTGAGCGCCGCGAGCGGCGGCGGGTCGAGCCGGTCCGACGACAGCCCATCCACGACCTTGCCCAATGACCGCAATTCGGCGGTGTCCTCACCTAGCGACGGCAGCACACGCTCCACATAGGACATGAACACCGGCGAGGGCCCAATCAGGAGGACGCCCGCGCCCTCGTACCGACGCCGGTCCCGGTAGAGCAGGTGCGCGGCCCGATGCAGCGCCACCGCCGTCTTGCCGGTGCCGGGCCCGCCCTCGATCAGGGTCACTCCGGTGGCCGGGGCCCGGATCGCCTCGTCCTGTTCGCGCTGGATGGTCGCGACGATGTCGCGCATGCGGTCGGTCTTGGCCCGGGCCAGGGTGGCCAGCAGGGCACCGTCGCCGACCACCGCCACGGCGGCGTGGTCGTCCGTGGCCGCGGCGACGTCGAGCAGGTCGTCCTCGACGTCGAGTACTTTCGGCCCGCTGCACCGGATCACACGCCGGCGCACCACGCCGAGCGGTTCCTCGGCCGTGGCCTGGTAGAACGGGGCCGCACCGGGCGCCCGCCAGTCGATCACCAGCGGTTCGTACTTGCTGTCCCGCAGACCCAACCGTCCAATATGGCGGATCTCGTGGTCGGTCATGTCGAGCCGCCCGAACACGAGGCCCTCGTACTCGGCGTCGAGGGCGCGCAGGCGCTGCGCCGCGTGGTACACCATGGCGTCGCGCTCCACCAGCGAGCCCGGGGTCCGGGCGCGCGCCATCTTGAACCCCTCGCGTTGCATCCGCTCCGCCTCGGCGCGCATCGCGTCCACACGGGCGTAGACGATGTCGACATGGCGCTGTTCGGCGGCGATCTCCGACTCGCGGGTCACCTCGGACACGGGTGTTCGTCACTCCTTCGCAGGTCCGATCTGCAAGCGTACGGGTGTGGCCCGGGCAACATCGCTGGTGTGCACTTGTACGGAAACTTGGGCCCTGACGGACCTTACGCTCCGGCCATGATTGTGCAGGAGGTACCCACCATGACAACGACGACTCCGACCGTCGACGAGTTCGCCGAGCGGCTCTTCCAGTCGTCCTTGGGCTTCGTCGAGATCCTAGCGACATACCTCGGCGACCGGCTGGGCTGGTACAAGGCGCTGGCTGCCGGCGGCCCGGCCAACGCCGAGGAGCTGGTAGCCCGCGCTGGCGGTTCGGTCCGATATGCCCGTGAGTGGCTGGAGCAGCAGGCCGTCACCGGCGTGCTGATTGTCGAGTCAGACGGCCGTTTCCGGTTCCCCGAGGGTGCAGCCGAGGTGCTCACCGACCCGAACAGCCTGTCGTATCTGGCGCCACTGGCACGCATGTTCGCCGCGTCGGGGGCCCAACTGCCGTTGCTGCTCGACGCCTACCGCTCCGACGGCGGTGTCGCCTGGGCCGACTACGGCGTCGACATGCGCGAGTCGCAGGCCGACATGAACCGGCCGTGGTTCGAGCACCGGATGCCGGACGCGCTCCGGGCGCTGCCGGAGGTCGACGCGGTCCTGGGTCGCCCGGACGCGCTCATCGCCGACATCGGCTGCGGCGCGGGCTGGTCGACGATCGCGCTCGCCCGGACGTACCCGCAGGCCCGACTCGAGGGCTGGGACGTCGACCGGCCGTCGATCGAACTGGCCCGGGCCAACGGGCTGGTCGGCGGGCTGGAGGACCGAGTGGTCTTCTGCTCGACGGACGCCAGCCACCTCGTGGATCAGTCGTACGACGCGATCTTGGCCTTCGAGTGCATCCACGACATGGCGCAGCCCGTGACCACGCTCGCGAACATGCGGCGGGCCATCAAGCCGGATGGCGTCGTGGTCATCATGGACGAGGCGGTGGCGGACGAGTTCGGCCCCAGCGGCGATGACCTGGAGAAGCTGATGTACGGCTTCAGCCTCCTGGTGTGCCTGCCGGACGGGATGTCGTCGCGACCCACGGCCGCAACCGGCACCGTGATGCGTCCGGAAACCCTTCGTGGGTACGCCCGCGAGGCCGGCTTCGCCGGAGTTGAAGTCCTGCCCACCGGCGAGTTCGGACTGTGGCGGTTCTACCGGCTCACCACGTGAACCCGCTCGGGTAGGTCTGATCGGCGATGGCCTGCTGGCCCGATGCGTTGGGGTGAAAGAAGTCGATGGCGCTCAGCATAGTGAGCTCGAAGGCGAACCCGCTGATGTCGGCGTACCGGCATCGCGGCCCGGCGGCCCGGCAGGCCGCGGCCAACTGTCCGTTGTAGGCGGAGATTTGGTTGGCGAACGCCTGCCGCCGGGCCGCGTCGGGCGGCGCGGTGGAGGTCGGGTTGTCCAGCAGGTTCGGGCACACTCCCGAACGCCAGGCGGCCACGGCGACCCGGTTGTCGTGGCCGACCTCCCACACTCGGTAAACGTTCGGGATGCTGACCAGGAGGATCTGGGCCTTGGGCATGCCACCGCGGATCGTGGCGAGGGCCTGGTCGACCCGCGATCGGAACACATCCGGCGGCGTCATGCCGCCGTGGCACGCGTCATTCGCGCCGATCAGGATGGTCACGTAGTCGACCGGCCCGGCCGCGGCCGCCTGGCCGGGTAGGTCGGCCACGGTGGCGCCCGGCTTGGCCAGATTGGTGGCGTGCCCGCGCAGCGCCGGATTGCTGGCGACGATGCGGCGGTAGTGGGAATTGACCTGCGTGCCGTCGCCGGTGGACCACGAGTTGCGTGGGCAGGCCGTCGGCGCGAGACAGGACCCATAGCCGGCGGTGATGGAGTCGCCCAACGCCACCATCGATGACGGGAGGCCGTTCACGGCGGGCGGTGGCGGCCCGTTCGACGAGCCGGGCCGGCCCGGAGCGCCGGGATCCTTGCATGCGATCAACAGCAACCCAGCGAGCGCGAGCCCGATCGTCCACGTTCGTCGAGACATCGACACACCTCCCTGGATGTACTCTACGGGCACGCCGTCCACAAGGGATGCGAACGTTGTCCGGGAATCGACGGCGCCTTTTGGCTGACTGTGGGTGCCCCAAATCTGGTTGTCGCCACGGAGGCGCCGACCGTACCGTTGTGTCGACCTTGTTCAGAGCACCGGGAGATGTCGATGTTGTGGCACGGGATAGCGGAACCGTGGCGGCGATCGCCGTACGGTTGCGCGGCCGTGCGCATCCTCGGCACCGTCTTGGGGCACCTCGACCTGCGCCGTTCGGGCGGATAGCGCAGCCGTCGATCACATCACGCCGCCCACCCAGATCCGGGGTCCGGGCGGCGTTGTCGTCTCCGGCCACGTGAAGCCTGCCTCGCGCGGGCTCGCTGGCGCTCGCCGACGCGCTCGTTGGCCGGTCCCCATTCGGCAGGACAGGAGGTGACTCGGTGGAGGCAGTACTGGTACTCAACGCCGACCTAGGGCCGCTGCACCGGGTCAGCCTCAAGCACGCCGTACGGATGCTCTTCCGGCGGGTGGCGGAGGTGCACGAGGCCGTGCCGGACCGGCTGATCGGTGTCTACCCGGTGCCCCGGGTGGTGCGGCTGGTGCGCTATGTCGTGACGAAGTGGCGCTACAGCGCGGGGCCGGCGTGGTCCCGGGCCGGTGTGCTCGCCCGCGACGGCCACCGGTGCGCCTACTGCGGCGCCGCAGCCTCCACCGTGGACCACCTGCTGCCGCGTTCGCGCCGTGGCCGCAACACCTGGCTCAACACCGTGGCCGCCTGTGGTGGCTGCAACCAGCGCAAGGATGACCGCACCCCCGCCGAGGCGGGCATGCGTCTGCGGATCAAGCCGGCGGCCCCGTCGTGGGCCACGCTCATCCCGCGCTGAGGGTAGGGAGGGGGCCCCTGTTAAGCAGGGGCCCCTTCTTAACACATCCTGCATAGGAAGGGTCCCCGGCTAACCATCGAAGCGGGTGGCGGGACGGGGCTAGACTCCGCGACTGTGACCCAGCGCGTGCGGCTCGGCGAGATCACCTGTCCGTCCGGGGAACTGGTTGTGATCGACGGCGGCTACCTCGGCGTGTGGTCGGGGAGCCGATCCCCGGCGGCGGTCGACCCGGAGCTGCTCGGCGTCGATGATCCAGCCGTCGCCGACGACATCAGAGGAGCGGTCGACTTCGAGATCGTCGGCCCCGACGCCCGCGCCGCGGAGGCGATGGTGCGCGGCAAGCAGGCCGGGATCAGCCTCTACGACGTACCGGCGTCATCCGCCGCCGACTTTCAGTCCGCCTTCGACTCGCTGTGTCGGGACGCCAATCTGGACGCGACGCTCCGGGCAACCGAACGGGTGCCGCACCGCGAGCGGGCCCGACGCTGCGCCCCTGCCGGTGGCGGATTCCTGGCCTTCGGGGTTCCGGTGGTGGCGATCGGTGACCTGCCACGGGACCGTCCACTGTGGGTAGAGGGCATTGAGGGCGATTCCGAGGGCGGGCGGTGGCACAGCATCGAGGTCGCGATCGCTGACGAGCCGGTCGAGAGCACCACTCTCCTTGGCGAAGTGGGTGTCGACTGGGCGCGCCTCGCGTTCGCCGACGTCGACGCGATCGGCGCCTGGCAGCACGAGGAGCCCATCGACGGCCTGGCCGACGTGGCGTTCTGGGGCCGATCCGAGGCCGAGGCGGCGGCGGCATTTGACGCGCCGGGGTTGAACCTCGCCGGCGAGGAGGGTGTGTACGGGTGGAGCGATCTGCCGCTGCCAAGCGCGGTGGACCGGGCCCGGGCCGTGCTGGCATGGGTGGAGTCCGATCCGGAACGCAAGATGATGGTGGACTTCCGGCCGCATTCACATCATTGGCAGGTGATGCGGCAGGTACGTGCCTCCGAGACCGGCAGCGGTGTGATCGAGGTCGGTGTGGCGCGGGTCTTGTTCGCGCAGACCAGGTGGGGTGACGGGTTCTTCCCCGTCTACGCTGACCGAGACGCCACCGGCGCACTCACGAAAATCCGAGTGGTACTCGATGCCACCGAGCGCATCACCGAAGGTCAACCGGCCTGAAGCTGGTCCGAGTCGCGGCGTACATGAACGGAGCTGGCTCCCCAGCGGACCGCTCAATGTCCCGCGTCGCTGGACTGGTCACCGGGCATGGTGGCCGCTGTCGCTTATAGATCAAGGCACCAGGATCGCCCGGGTAGGTGAGATCGGACCGGAGCCCGGACAGGACGTGCGCCAGCCCCAGCAGATCCGCGTCGACGTAGTATCGGACTTCAGCCGGCTTGATTCGGGTCACGCGGCCCGTTGGGCGTTCTCATACGCTAGCGCCCAGTGCACGTCCGCAACGTCGATCTGGTAGACGACAGCAATCTCGTCGACATCAACGCCGACGTCGTTCTGTTCCCATATCGCTTCCGTGCTGATGCCCTTGATAGCTGGCCGTCCGAACCTGACGTTAGGTTGAATCCGCACCGTCGACTCCGGATTTGGATCAGGACGCCAGCCTGGGGCGACGTCCCCGTCCCACGTCACTCGTTCAACGAATGCCGCAGACGGCGGAGTAAGAAGCAGTTGCCCATCGACGATCGCCACTAGGCAGAATTCCGGTGCCAGTCCGGCGGCTGTTTGAGCTTCGAGGACCAGCTTTCGCCCCGCAACGTATGGCCGGCGGTCGGCCAACGGATAGGGCACTCCGAATTGGGCCCTGAGCAGGTCGATAAACGCTCGCAGCTCGACCATTGGCACTTGGTGCGTTCGGCGATACTCCCGGAGTAATCCGGCCTCGACGAACTCGGCCCAGGTCACCGCCCGATCCCCCCGTGATTCAACACGAATCACCGGGCGATAGGCTCTGCCTCGCTGTTCGCCGCCATCCAACCAGTAGTGCAGCGTCGATTGCGGGACACGCAGCAGGCGTGCCGCTTCGGCTTCCGAGTAGACCTCGCGGTCCAAGACGCTCACCACGACTACAGTCTTCCATGTTGTTCGCCGTCCGTGGCGGCCCGACTTGCCGCGAGTCGGATGAACCGCAGGTTGGGGTAGCCAAGGATCGCTTGGGGAGGTGGCGTGATGACGGAGAAGTTCGCGACGGTTGACGATTACCTCGCCTCGCTACCGGAGGACGTCCAGGGCATCGTCGAAGAGATCCGGCGGCGGGCACATCGAGCGGCGCCGGAGGCGGTCGAAACGATCAGCTACAACATGCCGACGCTGAAGGTGAGCGGCCGGGGCGTGATCTACTTCGCCGCCTGGAAGACCCACATCGCGGTCTATCCGGTACCGGAGACGGACGCGGAACTCGAGCAGGAACTCGCGCCGTACCGAGCCGAGCGAAGCACATTGCGGTTTCCCCTCCGGAAGCGGGTGCCGTACGACCTGATCGAAAGAGTCTTCGCGGCCCAATGTGGCTGACCGACTGTCCTCAGTGGAGGATCCTGAGCCGGCGTCGGAGAGATACAACAGTACGGCTGGACCCGGCGGTGCACGTCACCATCTTCGGTGAGGCCCAGCTTCGCGAAGATGGAGTTGATGTGCCTCTCCACCGCCCGCACCGTGATGAACAGCCGCTCGCCGATGGTGGCGTTGCTGGCGCCGGTGGCCATCTCGGCGAGGACTTCCCGCTCGCGAGCGGTGAGATGCTGCAGGGCCGTCGTGCGGCGGGTGCGGGCCGTGAGCATCGACTCGACGACCCGCGGGTCGATGACCGAGCCGCCGCCGGCCACCGCCCGTACCGCCTCTCGGCCAACTGGCCTGGCTGCGCTACCCGCTCTTTCAACAGGTACGCCCGACACGCGACGCCGTCGGCGAAGAGTGCCGCCGCATGAGCCGGATCGACCGCCGGATAGAGATCACCGGCATGCGTTCCGGCGGTTCCGAGTTCCCGGTCGAGCTGACGATCACGCGGATCGTGGCGGCCGGGCTGCCGGTGTTCGCCGGATACCTGCGTGATCTCACCGAGCGGCGTCAGGCCGAGGAGGAAATCCGGGCCGCCCGGCACCGGGTGGTGCAGGCCGTGACCGAGGAGCGGCAACGGCTGGAGCGCGATCTGCACGACGGCGCGCAGCAACGCTTGATCGCCGTCGGCACGGCACTGGCCCGCGCCCGTACCGCATTGCCCGACGAGCCGAACCGGGCCGCCGCCATCATCGACGAGGCCATCGTCGGGTTGGAGCAGGCGGCGATCGAGCTTCGGGACCCGGCGCGCGGCATCCATCCGGTGACCCTGACCCGGTACGGCCTGGCCACGGTGCTCGGTGAGTTTGCCCGGCGCTCCCCGATCGACCTCGAGCTGGGCACGATGCCGGCAGAGCGTTACCCACTGGCCGTCGAGGCGACCGCCTACTTCGTGATCAGCGAGGCGCTCACGAACATCGCCCGCCAGTTGAAGTCCCACATGTGTGCCTTCCTCGCGGCGGCCCTCGGCGGTGCCGATCTGTACCGGGGTCGCGACGCTGCAGTTGCTGGCCGTACCGGCGGACACCATCGGTGAGATCGCTTCCCGGGTGCTGCCCTTGAAGGACCAGATCGTCACACGCTGACGCCTTTGCCTCGACCTGTTTATTTTCAAGTCCACATCTCCACGGGAGTAGCTACTCCCGTGGAGATGTGGACTTCTGCAAACACCCCATGGGGAGATGTTGCATCGTCGGAGAGTGAGTCAGGTTGTCAGCGCCGCGAGCGTCACACGTCGTTGTCCGTCGGAGCCAGCGAGACAACGGGCATGTCCCAGCCCCGCGCGAGCGACGAGGGGCGCGACAGGGTGGCGCCGGCGAAGTACTCGGTGAACTTCATGAACAACGGGTCCCAGCTCAGTGGATCGATGTAGGTGGGGTGGTTGGTCATGAGCATGCTGTCGTCCACATGCGTACGCACGACCGCGACCTCCAGAGCCCGCAGCCCAGAGTCAGGGCCGTCGATCTCCCGGATGCTCTCGACCCGTCCTTCCATTTGGATGAGGCTCTCGGCCACGCCCGCCGGCGAGCCGTCCGCGAACGGTGCCGGCGTCAACCCGGCCGCCGCGAACTTGTCCGGCTCGTAGGTGTAGCCCCGGGCGCGCTTGTACTCGGGCACGTCAGTCCGTCCGGTGAGCAGGGCAAGCCGGTCAATCGCATCGACCATCGTCGCGTCGACAAGGTTCAGCACACACAGCGGTCTCTCCTCCAGGTTGCGTACGGTCTGGGAGTTGACGCTCATGCCGAGCATCGCTGTGTTCCCCACCCACCAGGCCGACGACATCGGCGCCACGTTCGTGGTTCCGTCGCCGTTGAGCGAGCTGACCAGTACGACGGGCGTACCGAAGTACAGCATCTTGGGGTTGAGTACGCGCTTCACGATCGACCTCCGGGGGTGTGTTGATGTCTCTTACCCCGCCAACGCACGACCGGTCCGGCGCGTGAGGTCACCCGGTGTGCTCGAAGTTGAGCAGCGTTCGCTTGATCTCGGCCCCGCCGACGTACTCGCCCGGTGTTCCGTCGCTGCGCACCACCCGATGGCACGGGATGACCACCGGCACCGGGTTGGTCGCGCAGGCGGTACCGACCGCCCGTACGGCCCGCGGGTTGCCAACCTCGGCAGCGAGCTGGGCATAGCTGACCGTACGGCCGTAGTCCACATCGGACAGATGCTCCAGCACCGTCCGCCGGAAGCCGCTGGCCAGCCGCAGATCGACCTGGAGGTCGAAGCCGTGGCGACGGTGGGCGAAGTAGTCGTCCAGCTGGCGCGCCACGTCGTCCAGCCGCGCCGGGGCCCTGAGGACTCTCGGGCTGATGCGCCGTGACAGCGCGTCCAGCACCGCGTCGTGATCCTCTCGGGTGTACGCGACCCGTACCAATCCGGCCGGCGTCGCGGCGAGCAGCAACAAACCCACGGGCGTGTCCACCGTGCGGTAGGCCACGTCCAGGAGGTTCTGCTCCTGGGCCCGGGTCGTCAGCCGGGCTCGCAACCGCTCCATTGCCGGGCCGGCCGTGTCGGTGGAGCCAGCGAGCCACTGTTCGAGCTCGGTCACGGCGTCACCTCCTGCTTAGGTGTCGTGAATGGATAGTCGCGCCGCAGCGCCCTGATGCCGTCGGCTGCGCTGCGACGGGCCGCGGCCTCGGTCGTACCCATGATGGTTGCGACCTCGGCGTAGGCCAGATCGGCGATGTAGTGGTACGCCACCGCGTGCCGCTGCTTGTCGGGCAATTCGCGCAACGATTGCCACAGCTGGTCGTCGGCCACCACCGGTTCCCCACCGTCGGGACGTTCGGGCACATCGGAGACCGGCATGGCGTGGCGGGCCCGGCGACGCAAGATATCGAGCGCCTTGCGATGGGCGATCGTGACGAGCCACGCCTTGATATCGCTCTCGGCCCGAAGCCGCGGATACGCCTCAAGCGCGGCCAGGAACGCATCGCCCGCCGCGTCCTCGGCATCGTGCAGCGGCAGCAGCGCCCGGCAGACGCGAAGGACGACCGGGCCGTGCTCCGTCACGACGTGGTCGAACGGCGGCAGGCTCACAACCGGTCAACGTGCCATACCTCGGAAACGTGAGGTCAGCCGGCCCAGGCAGCCTGACTCATCCAACCGTTAGGTCGGCTCGCGGGCCGTACCGACGGCGATCTGAACAACCTCGCGGCTACCCCCGGACTCGACCACGATGGGCAGGCACATCGGTTCAGTGACGTAGTAACCGCCAGCGAACGCGACCCACCGTGGCGCAGAATCACGGGCACAGTCGACCGCCTCCACACGAACGTGGTCGCCGACCGTACCGGGGTTACCCCAGCCAATGAGAGCGCGGCCGGCCCCTGTGTCGCCAATCCGTAGGTCTACCGATGCGCCAACCCGCACAACCAGACCCTGCTTGGCGAACAAGCGGGCGGCCGGGTCGGTCTCAAGGCTTGGCGACGTCTGCAATACCCGCCCGGTGGGCAGCGCGACCACGTCGAGTACGACGGTGAAGTCCGGGGGTACGGCATCGATGGCGTCGATGGCGTCATAGCAGTGCAGCGCGTCATCGGATGTTGTTTGCACCATTGTGGACGGTCCCCCACTCGGCGGCGCGGTGGATGGGCTCCCCGTGCACGCAGCGGCCGTACCTGTGAACATCACGACCGCCAGCAACCGCAACCGTCGTCCCACATCAACATCATTCTCGGCGACGAACACCTGCGGAAGGTGCCCGCCTCACCAAGAGCCGGTGACGATAAGCCCGATTCGTGGATACTTGACACCAATGGCCCGGCCGTACGGAGGGAGGTGTGGGCTGTGGGTATCGCTCGCCGCCTCGCCGATCTGTTTCACATCAAGGCCAACAAGGCGCTCGACCGCGCCGAAGACCCGCGCGAGGTCCTCGACTACTCCTACGAGCGGCAGCTTGAGATGCTCATCAAGGTCCGCCGCGGCGTCGCCGACGTGGCCACCAGCCGCAAGCGGCTCGAGCTGCAGCTCACGCAGTTACAGCAGTCCGCCGTGACACTCCAGTCGCAGGCGACACAGGCGGTGCAGATGGGGCGCGACGACCTCGCCCGCGAGGCACTGTCACGGCACAACGCGGTCCAGGCGCAGATCGCCGACGTCGACGTCCAGCGGGCCAGCCTGCAGGGCGAGGAGGAGAAGCTGAACTAGCTTCGCAGAGGCTGCAGGCGCAGGTCGAGGCGTTCCGTACCCGCAAGGAGACGTCAAGGCGACCTACACCGCGGCCGAGGCACAGACCCGGATCGGTGAGGCGGTCTCCGGCATCTCCGAGGAGATGGGCGACGTCGGCCTGGCTATCCAGCGGGCGGAGGACAAGACCGCTCAGATGCAGGCCAGCGCCGGGGCCCTTGACGAGCTGCTCGCCTCCGGTGCGCTCGACGACGCGAGCCGACCCGCCGGCCGCGACGACATGCAGGCGCAGCTTGATCGCGCGTCGGGCACTACGACGTCGAGCGCCAACTGCACCGCCTCAAGAACAGGCCCTGCCGGCCGGCGCGGCCCGCCGCAGCCATCGGTCGCGGCGAGGCTCAGCGGGAGCAGGGAGGCACCCCTGATCATCGCATCCTCAGCGAGGGACAGTACGACGTCGCCGACACGGAGCACGACCGGCTCAACACGCTGGACGACAAGCTGAGCGGCCGTCGAGGCCGGCGACGAGGCCGCTTTCGACCGGCCCTCGCCGACCTGCTCGCCGCGGTACGCATGGGCGGCACGCCCGTGCCCGACGACTCATTGACGCCCTCCGATCTCGTCCTGCCCGCAGCCGATCGCGCGCTCGCCGACGTGCGCGGGCTGCTCGAGCGACGAGGGCCTGATCCCCGGACCGACGACCGAAGGCCGTACTGAGATGCGCACGAGATTTCGCCCGGACCGCGAGCTGACCACTCGGATTGGGGTGACGGTGTTCCTGCTCGGTCTGTTGTACGTCGCTCTTCGTTGTCGCGCTGATCGTACCTTCTTCAGGTCCTGGGTCCTCGTCGTATTGATTGCGGGCGGGTTCCTGTTCGCGCAGTACTTCTTCTCCGACCGGATCGCGCTGCTGGCCATGGGTGGCAGGATGTGACGCCGGAGCAGGAGCCCCGGCTGCACGGCATCATCGACCGGCTGTGCGCCATGCGCGGACATGCCCAAGCCGCGGGTCGCGCTCGCCCACACCCACTGCCCAACGCGTTCGCCACCGGGAGGAATTCGAAGCGGGCGGTCGTCTGCACGACGACCGGGCTGATGCAGCGGTTCGACAACTCCGAGCTCGAGGGCGTGCTCGCGCACGAGCTGTCCCACGTCGCGCACCGCGATGTCGCGGTGATGACCATCGCGTCGTTCCTCGGTGTGCTCGCCGGCCTCGTTACCCGGTTCGCGCTTCTACAGCGGCATCTTCGGCGGCCGCCGGCGCGACAACAACGACCAGAACGGCGCTCATCGTGCTCCTCGTCCTGCTCGTCTCCACCGTCGTCTACGTGCTGAGCTTCCTGCTCACCCGCGCGCTCTCGCGCTACCGCGAACTCGCCGCCGACCGAGCCGGCGCATATGCTCACCGGTCGCCCGTCGGCGTTGGCCTCGGCGCTGACCAAGGTCACCGGCGACATCGCCCGGATACCCACCCGCGACCTGCGGACCGCGCAGGCGTTCAACGCGTTCTTCTTCGCCCCGGCGCTCGGCGCGCAGGCAAACTTGGCCACGCTGCTCTCCACCCACCCGCGCCTGGAACAACGGTTGGACCAGCTCTCTCGCATCAGCCAGGAGATGGGTGAGCCGATCGGAGGATGATGGGGTTCCTCGACGCGATCCTGGGCCGCACCAAGCCCGTGAAGCCCAACCTCGACGTGCTGTTCGCGGTGCCAGCCGCGAGCCTTACGTTGCAAGCGGACCTCGACCTGGCCCCAACCGGGCTCGGTGGAGTCTGCTTCACCTCCGCCGAGGGACAGGAACGGGCTGAGGCCGAGGCCCGGGCACTTCTCGGGTCCGAGGCGACCACGACCCGGGATGAGTACGGCTACACCTGGATCACGGTACGGCGGGATGACGCGGATCTGTCCACCCTGGTCACCGACCTGCACGCGGTGAACACCACGCTGACCGACGCCGGCTATGGCCCCGGTCTACTGTGTACAGTCGTCGGCTTCTTCGGGACCATCGCGGACCAGGCCCGCGAGGTGGGGCTCGTCTACTTGTTCAAGCGCGGTACGTTCTACCCCTTCGCGCCATCCGGAGACCAGCAACGTGACACGGCGCTGGAGATGCGAGTAAAAGGCGCCATCGCGGGCGACCTTCCGATCGAGACCGACCTGGGCCGCTGGTTCCCCATCTGGAACAACCCGGCGATGGCCGGGTGACCCACGCCGGTGTCAGCGCCGACCTTTTGGGTACTGCACGAAAGACAGCCTTGCCTAGATCCGCGGGAGGGGCCATGGCACAGCGTGCGTGGAACGACAAGCGCGAGCGCCAGTACGAGCACGTCAAGGAGAGCGCGCTGGAACGTGGCGCGTCCGAGGACACGGCTGAGGAGATCGCGGCCCGTACGGTCAACAAGGAGCGTGCCCGCGCCGGCGAGGCGGCGACCGCGAGTCGCCTATCGATCGAGGACATGTCATCGGGCGAGCGCGGCGGGCACCGATCTCATACCGGTGCTGGCGGTCGTACCCGTGATCAGCTGTATCAGGAAGCGAAGCGCAAGAACATCAAGGGACGCTCGAGCATGACCAAGGCCGAGCTGGAGCGGGCCGTCGGGCGTTGACCGCGCTACTGGCCCACGCGGCCGTCGATGCGCTCGCGGAGAAAGTCGGCGTGGCCGTTGTGGCGGGCGTACTCCTCGATCATGTGCACCAGGACCCAGCGCAGCGACATCGGCCCGCGCCACGCGTCGTCTTTTACGCTCACCAGGTCGAGGTCCGGTGCCTCGTCGACGAACCTCTCGGCGAAGGCGACCTCCTCGCGCCAGAGGCGCCACGCCTCGTCGACGCACTCTTCCGTCGGCTCGGCGCCTTCCCAGGCCGCATCCCGGTCTTCCTCGGTTTCGAAGTGGGCGGCGACCTGTTGGCCGGCCATGACCTGTCGGAACCATCCCTGCTCGACGTCGGCCATGTGCCGGATGAGCCCCAGCAAGGACATCGATGATGGGTCAACGGATCTGATCGCAAGCTGCTCGGGCGTAAGATCGACACACTTCAACTCGAGCGTGCCGCGTTGCCACTTGAGGAACTCAACGAGCGTGGTGCGCTCGTCCCCTCGCGGGTCGGGGTCAGGGCGGGGATCGTCGTCCTGATCATCGATGAACATGTCAGCGCACATGGGGCGATCATCGACGACCGGCGGCGACGACGCCAGGCCTTTACGTCGCGGACTGACCCGGCGCCGGCTAACCGACCTTGGCGATGATCTGGGTCATCTCCTCGGCCGTAAACGCACGCAGACTGGTGGTCCGGATGTTGCCCTGCGAGCCAAGCGCCAGCAGAAAGGCCGTCGCCGAGGCATCGTCCGGGAAGTCGGCAACGGTGACAATGTCGTACGGCCCGACCGTCCAGTAAATGTCCTTGAGCGTGCCACCCATCGCCTGTGCAGCGCGCTTCGCGGCATCGGCCCGGGCAACGGTGTCCTTGAAGCCAGCGACGCCCTTATCGGTCCAGTTGATCAAGCTCACGAACGTAGGCATGTTGGATGCTCCCCTCTTCGGCGCGTTCAGTCGTGATGCCCGTACCGTACCGCCGATTCAGCCAGGATGGGATCGAATGGTCCGGGGCGCCCCACATTCATAACCATCAGTTATCGGTGACCCGTCCCCCAGTCGTGCAGGCGGAAGGTCCGTCGACAATGGACACGGCCGAAACCTTGACCTGCCGCCGGAACTACGAGAGCGTGGCAAGCCTGAGCCTGGGGAGGTTGCCGTGCCCGACGTCTATCTCACGATCAGCGAAGCCGACGCGACCGTCGTGGAGCCTTTGATCGACATTCTGGAGCTTCGGGCCGCGGATCCTGGTCAGAAAGAGATGCGTGAGGCTTACCTGGCTGAGATCGCCTTTGCGCCGAACGCGCGTGTCATCGACGTCGGCTGCGGGCCGGGGCCGGTGGCTCGTGCACTCGCGTCGCGGCCCGGAGTCGGCGAGGTCGTCGGAATTGATCCGTCGCCGATCTTCGTCGCCAAAGCGCGGGAACTCGGCGCCTCACTCCCGCATCTATCCTTTGTGGACGGTGACGCGCGGGCGCTTCCGTTCGACGCCGACTCGTGCGATGTGGTTGTGTTCCACACAACGCTCTGCCACGTGCCCGGCCCTTCGGCGGCCCTCGCCGAGGCAATGCGGGTGTTGCGACCCGGCGGGGTCCTAGCCGTCTTCGACGGCGACTACGTCACGATGACATGCGCGATCGGCGAGTCCGATCCGTTGGAGGCGTGCCTACAGGCAGCGGTCGACAACCTCGTGCACGACCCGTGGCTGGTCCGGCGGCTGCCCAAGCTAATCCTCGACGCTGGGTACGAGTTGACGCGCCTGCGAGGACACAGTTACGTCGAGGCGCCTTCGTCGGGCGGGTATCTGCTGACATTGATCGCTCGTGGCGCGGATGTGCTCGTCGCGAGTGGCCGCATCGGCACGGACCTAGCGGATGCGTTCAAGGCCGAGGCGCGTCGACGGTCGGATGCCGGTGAGTTCTTCGGGCACGTCGCCTACGCCAGCGCGATCGCCCGCAAGCCGGGATAAGGTCCCTGCGGCCGACACGAGTCGTTACTCGCTTGGAGGCGCGGTCTCGCCCGCAGAGACCACGGATGCTCCTCTATCAAAGCACGAGCCCGCTGGATCTCTTCGGCATTGGTCACGAGTGGAATCCTAGGCCGAGGCACCGACGACTTGGGGACCAACTTTCCCACGCCGGCGAAGCATTCGCGGAGCATCGGGCGTCTCGGCGACGAACTGGACGGAGACGTGCGGCGGGGAGATCGCGCTCTGCCGAACAGATGTGACGTAGCACTTCGCTTCTGTTCGGCAGAACGAGATCAAGCGAGCAGCTCGACGTTCACAACGACGCCACCGCTGAACGCGGAGTTCGGCCTTCAACGGAGGTTCTTGTTGGACGACACGAACGCCCGGCTACTCATTTTGCACGCGTCACTGGCTGCCGTACTCGTCGTGGCGGCGCCACCAGAAACCGGACTCGTTACGACCGAGTGGTGCGCGATCGAGCCACTGGTACATGCCCCAGAGGGCGTCCACCCCGCGCTCGTACGTCGAGTAGGTGTGATACACAACGCCATCCTCAAGCACGAACGCGCTCATGCCGGGTCCTTCTTGCCTGTACGTCGGCCAGTCCGTTCCAACGCTTGACGCGATCTGGTTGAGGAAGGGAATCTCCTCGCCGGTCTCCGACGGCCCAACGTCCATCGTGCGGAAGTTGTACTCGACGGCTCCCGACTGCCACTCCTCCTTGGTGTGGGCCACGCCGAAGTCGTGGTTGAAGTCGCTGTCGTACGAAGACGCCCAGGGAAAGGTCCAGCCCATCCGCCGCTTGTACGCCTGCAGTTTCGCGAGTGGAGCCCGAGACACCGCGCTGAGCGTGACGTCGTGATTTGCAAGGTGGACGACGGAGCCGTTGAAGCCGTCGGCGATCGCCGAGCAGGACGGGCAGCCTGCATTGTAATCAGGCCCGAACATGAAGTGGTAGATGAGGAGCTGCGACCGTCCTCCGAAGAGATCGGCGAGCCTTGCCGCGCCCTCGTCTGTCTCGAAGTGGTACTCCTTGTCGATTCGAACCCAGGGCAGCTCCTGGCGCTGCCGCGCCACCTCATCACCACGCCTCGTCAACGCCTTCTCGGCGTCGAGCAGGTCAAGCCGGGCGGCAAGCCACTCTTCCCTGGTTCCGGTCTTGTGGTTAGGCATTGTTCTCTCCTTATTCTCATTGCAAGATCCACGGGTCTCACATCGGTGGCGTGAGACCGGGAACTACCGTGGGCATGACAACGATCAGGACTCCAAGTCCGACGATCGCTAGCGCCAGCGGCACGTCGATGGCGGCTTTCGCCCGCAAGAGCTTCTGGGCGAGGACGAGGACGGCGGTGACGAGCATCCACGGGACGCTCATGACGCCCACCGCCAAAAGCACAAGCATCAGCCCGATGCTCGAGCCGACGCAGTAGAGCCCGTATTCGAATCCAGAGTGGACGGTCTCGTGGCAGCGCCGCCGGAAATACTGCTTGAGCGGCGAGAGCTCGTAGACACCTGCCGCGATCACAATTGCGCCGGCGGCGATAGACCCGTGGGGCCGATACAACCCGTACACGGCGACGCCCACGAGTATCCAGACGGCCAGGTACGACCCGACAAACAGCGGCACCGCTCGTAGACGCCCGATGGCATTCGCGCGTCCCAAGACGGCCGGAGTCGCGCCCGGCAGCATCATCGCCGCCATCATCGACACCCACAGGCCGACGAAGAACACCAACGAACCGAGCTCGGTCGCCACGCCCATGTCCATCCCGTGCATCTGCCGTACCGCGATGACCCATGCCGCTGCGGCGAGCCCGAGGGGCGCCGTTAGCGCGGCGAGCCGAAGTCGCGACGCCGGAACTGCTCTGTCTGCGGTTGTCATGACATCCACCTCCTTAAAGACGGATCGTTTTCTCACGAACCCAGATGCCGTGTGAGGGCGTCGAGGCTCGAGTCCCAGTCACGGGCCAACGCGGCGAGAAACTGCTGCGCGACCCGTATTGGGGCCGACTGAAGCCGATACCGCACACGCCGGCGCTCGCCCGGCTCGGCGATGACCAGCCCGGCCTCGGTGAGTAACACGAGGTGTTTGGCGATCGCCTGCCGGGTGATCGGCAGGCTGCCCGCCAGGTCCGTCGCCGTGGCCGGCCCGCGCGACGCGAGCGCGGCCAGGATGCTCCGGCGGCTGGGATCGGCCAGTGCTGCGAAGACATCTTCGGCGACGGCCTCCGGGTCACGCTCGGGCATCGAGGTATTCGACGAGCTCACCGAGCTCGCTCTGCCATCCCTCGACGTTGCCGCCGTATGCGCCGGAGTAGAGATCGTCGGGCAGCTGCGCGAAGCCGGTTTCGACCACCGTGAGCCGGGTCCCTTCGGCGATCGGCTCAAGGGTGAACTCGACGTAAGTACGGCGCGGATCGTCGGCCGGCAGGCCACTGATGCCCCAGGTGTAGCCGAACACCCGTGGCGGCTCGAGGCGCTCGATGCGCAGCTCGGCGTTGTGGCCGCCCTCGAAGGTCAGCTGGGCCAGGCCGCCGACGCGCAGGTCCACGGTCGCTTTATGGCCGAACCACGTTCCTAATCCCTCAGCCGTCGTCAGTGCTTCCCACACCTTCGCCGGTGGGTGGGCGACGCTGATGCTGCGCTCGATCCGATCGGGAAACCCCATGACACACGCCTCCGTCTTATAGCAACTACATGGTTGCTATGAACCTATAGCAACCAGGTAGTTGCGTCAAGTCGTGCCTGCCCGACCACCATTGGCCGACGCCGGGGCGGATGGGGCGTGGGCGCATGGTCAGGTCGCCGGGCTCGACGCCCACGCCTTGCCAAGCGTGGGCCATTGGACGAGGCTGTCGGTCGAGGGTGTCTACCAAGCCGCCCCTGTCGATATGGGTCGTTCGTGCAGTAATCGCCGCCTTTCGTCTCCTGTGATGCTCAGCCCCGGGCGGGCAGGTCGCCGCCCTTCGTGACCGGCCGATTCAATCGGCTGGTCGAGATGGGTACCCGGGCGAATCATGAATCGGCATTGATGGGTGTGGGTTGATGTGAGTGTCTATCAGGGTCAGGCCGTAATAGTCCTGCCGAACGGGAACTGGTTCGCTGCGGCGGCGGACCTTGAGTCGGGTGGCGCGCCGGGTGTGGAGATGTGGCGCGGCACGGTGACGACGGATGACACGAGCGCTTTGTGGGACGTGATGACCGCGGGTCGGGCGACGTTGCAGTTGTCGGATGGCTGGGCCGGCGCGTTCGCGTCGCCGCGCCTCGAAGGTAACGGTGGGCGGACGATAAGAGTGATCGGCTACGGCCCGGCGTCCTTCTGATCGGTTCCCGCCCCGGCGCCGCCAGGAGGGGTGGGACCGTTGCCGCGTGGTCCGGCCGGTTCTAGGCGGGATACACGCAGGGCAAGCACCAGCCAGGCCAGGACGGCGCCCTGACGATGACCGCGCCGGCCGGCAAGAAGGCGGTCACACAGCTGCGGCTGTCAACCCGGCAACCACGCCTACTAGCAACCATGGATGGCGAACCTACCGACGCATACGTCCCAGAGCGACCCCCCGAAGGGTCAGTCCACCCGGGACATCGCTACTCGACTACGGCTGAGCGCCGATCGGTGCTTGTGAGCTAATCCAGGTCCAAGAAGTCCTTGAGCGCTGCCGATACGCGACTCATGGTTGCCGGAGACATTCGGCCCAGTCGTCCACGAATGAGATCGGGGTCAGCTGGGCGTGTCCGGCCGACGTCGACGCTGCCGATCACCGGGTCCCCCGCGCTTGTAGGAATGGCGAGCCCAAACGCTCTCCCGGCCGGGTCAGTGCCAACAACAGGGGCCATCGCGACCCGACCTGGAGCGTATTGATCAGCAGAAACGACGACCGCCCTTACAATGCGTGAACCTATGGCGTACTCGTGAACGTCGCCTCGCTTCACGCATCCCACCCTGGCATCGGCGCGGCGTCCCACGCATCGAGATCTGCCTTTGCCTCTTGCGGAAGAGACTCACTCCACTCGACATATGCGGCAGCGTTGCGGGTACGCAGCTCATGGCGCAGGGCCCGAGCCGTAAGACTGGCCAAGGACTCCGAGCCCGCCGCCGCTCGGATGCTGTCGATCTCATCCTGCGACAGGGACAGCGTGATGTTCAGCGTCGGCATGCGCGTCATCCTATGCCGCACGGCATGCGTTACCGGCCAGCGACATGCGACCAGTCCGCTCTTGGCTTCGTTGTGCCGGCGTTGTTCCACCGGTTGGTCAGTGATCTTCCGGCACCCGGCATTTGTCGATAGTCGCACGGGCAACCTCGGCAAACGTGTCCACTACGGATGCGCGCTGGACTGCGTCGCAGACTTCCCCACGGTGGGCCGCCAACACCGCGTTGAGCACGCAGTCGGCCAGATGTTCGTGCGTGCCTTCCGTGAGATTGTTGCTGAGCTAGGTGTTGAACTCGTTTAGCCTTGTTGACAAGCCCGCCCGCGAAACATCCGGCCCCCTCACCACTCCGCGCCGTCGAGCGCGACGGCGTTCGACACCTCGGTCAGCGCATCGACGTCGCTCGAGTCGGTTGTAGCCGTCTCCCAGGCGATGTAAGCCGCGGCGTTCTGGCGGCGGACCGCAGCTCGAACGGCCTTGTTCAACCAGTCCGTCATCGATTGGCCCAGGGCCGTCGAGCACGCCTTGGCCGACTCGTAAACATCATCGTCAAAGGGTGACGGCCGAGCGCGTGTGCACCCGTTGACGATAGCGGATCTAGTTCGCGTGGAAGGACAGGTACGGCAGCGTGGTCGGCGGCGTACCTCTGACGATGCCATCCTCCAACCTGCAGCACACCGGCAACATGCGGCATCAACGGGCCGAGGCCGCCATCGACACCCGGGACGCATCGTCGATCGATTCAATCGAGGGCGGCGACCCTTGAGCTCGCCTTACTCGCCGCCGCGCATACTGGCGTTCCACCAGGGCCGAAGCTACCTGTTTCGCTCGGTCAGGGTCTCCGTATTCGCCGACTCTGAAATGAGTAGCCGACATGAGCCACGTTGTTATTGTCGACAAGCTTCCCGCCGTCCCGACGGCCGTCGTCGCCGCTACCACGACGTGGCCAGAGTTTCCAACGTTATGGAAGCCACTCCTGGACGAAGTGTGGACTTGCCTGCGAGCGAGCGGCATTCAGCGTGGCTGTCGCAACGTCATGCTCTACAAGGACGACGTGCCCAACGTCGAGGTCGGCGTCCAGCTGAGCCAGCCGTGCGTACTGACCGGGCGCGTAGTGGCGTCTTCGCTGCCCGGAGGGCTCGTAGCCACGACTGTCCACCGTGGACCGTATGCGAATCTCGGCGAGGCCCATCAGGCGGTGGCCGAAGCGTGCGCCGCGCGGGGGTTGCCGGTTGCCGGTCCTCGCTGGGAGGTCTATGGGCCACACGAGGACGATCCGGCCAAGCTGATCACCGAGGTCAATTGGCTCCTAACGCCGGACTCGTAAAGCAACGCCGGAACGAATAGGCGCTGCACGGGGTCAGCGCAGAAATCCGTTCACGGTCTGCACGAACCGCTCCGGATCGTCAACGAACGGAGAGTGCCCGCAGCCGGGTGCACAGCCAACTCGGCATCGACAAACAGCCCGCCATACGAAGCAGCGCACCTAGGCGGCAGCTGGACGTCGTACTCTCCCGTGACAACCAACACCGGCGCCCGAACGTGGGCCAAGCCGGACCTGACCAGGTCCGGGTCGAAGGCGCCGGCCGAGTAGTAGATGGCGGCCGCCTCCATGTTCTTCTGGCTCGTCTCCCATGCGATGCGGGCCCGAGTGGCGGCATCCCACCGGCCGTGGCTGAACGGTGCGATCGCGGTCCAGTCAGCATCCGTGCCATTGCCCGACCAGATCCTCTCGAACGCGGCGAAGGCTTCCGGAAACCACGGCTCCCCGCGGCGGAGTTCGGCGACCTCTCGACGGTCCAGATCAGTGATCTCCAAGCCGATCACCCGCGGGCTGGGATTGATGAGAACAAGACGGCCAATGCAATTGGGATACCGGGCGGCGTACAGCAAGGCGAGAGTCGCACCGGCCGAGTGCCCGGCCAGATCGAGCCGGTCGAGGTCGAGGTGCACGCGCAGTGCCTCGACGTCGTCGACCTGCCGATCGACCCGGTAGCTCATCAGGTCCGCCGGCTTATGGGACCCACCCGTCCCGCGCAGATCCAGCAACACCAAGGAGCGATGCGCCGCCAGTCCGCCCAGGTCGCCGAGATAGACCGAGGCAATCACCGGGCCGCCCGGAATGCAGACCAAGGGGCGACCCTCGCCAACGTTGTGGTACCAAAGCCGCGTGCCGTCAGCGCTGTCGAAGGTTGGCACGCGGAGATGATACGGGGGTCACGGATGTCCTCGATTGAGGAAGCAGTCGACGATTGCGCCTCGCTCCCCAGCCGGCCGGGTCCGGGGCCGGTCCCGGCGCTGGCGCGGCGGGAGGGGTCGACGGGGGAGGTGGTGCTACATCGACGCCATCATCACGGCTCCGTGGCGCGAACGGGATGTTCTTCGACGTCACTCTCTGAACGACGGTCCGGAAGCCGTTGATGATCATCTTTGCTTCCTCTCGCAGGCCGCTGGTTTCGATGCCCCGCGTATCGAGGTACTCCACTAGGGCACGGAATAGTTCCACCTGGACCACCGAGGAGGTTCGTAGCGCATCGTCCCATGCGTTCGAGTGCATGTGCTCGCCGACCGCGAGCCGTTCGCGGAGCGACTCTACTGCGCCGAGGTCGTACAAGAGGTCTCGGCGAACGCGTCGCCGGTGCAGCCAGCGCTGTCGCCACCGCCCGAGCGGCGACATGGCTGTGGACATGAGGCTGCGCGGACTCATCAGCACCAGCGCTGGTGTTGCGCGAATCGCTCGGAACACCGGCAACGCGACGCTATGAAATTGGGTCATCGGCAACGCGCTGAGTGCCTGCGCGGCCAACGCAACCGGTGGAAGGACGAATATCCGCACCCGGAGGTGAAGGTAGTCATCCGCAATGGAGCCGCGCACGAACGTCGTCACAACCAGTTCGCCCTCAGGGCTGCTGGCCTGCAGGCAAAGGTATGTGCGCGTCAGGCGTCCGGGGCGCTCAAGCCATCGGTGCACCTCACCGACCGGCAGACTTGTCTTGGGTGGCCCGAATCGAGCCTCCAACAGGGCTTTGGTCCGGTGGTAGAGGCCTTGCCCATCGGCATAGACGCGATATTCACACGTCGATCCGGGAACTCGTGCTACCGCATTCTTCAATGATTCGTGCAGACCTATCGGTTCAATCGGTGTCGGGGTCGGCCTTGTCTTGTCCGGCACAAAGTCGGGGGGCCTCTGCTGCGTGTCCACCGTGACGTGCCACTCATAGAACTCCTGGCCCGCTCCGACCATGGTGTCCGTGACTCGACGAGCATGATCGTAGGTCAGCAAATTGGCATTCTCGAGGTCACAGAGGCGCCGCTCGATCCACGGCGGAGCCAGCGGAGCCAGGTCGGCCAGTCCACGATCCGCCAACCACACCGCCCGCGCACAGTCCTGCTCCAAGTAGGCGTAAGCACCAACGACGAACAAGGCGCTCACGGTGCCCGCCGCGAGCACGGCCAAACACATGGACAGACCGTGATCCCATCCGATCGTGCGCCGGACGACCGCCGCGAACACAAGCACAGCAAGCAACAGCAGTAGGACACTCCATACGTCGCCTCGCAATCGCTCCGTCCATCCGCGCATGTGTGAACGGAGTCGTTCCGAAGCAAACGTGAGGCCGAGGGCGGCGAACGCTGCAAGGCCGACGACGACCGCTAGCCACAATGCTCCATGTCGGCCCAGGAGATAACAGACCGCGGCTGTGGTCGCGGCAAGAATCGCGCTCAGCACCGCATCGCGCTCCACTCGGAGCCGGTGGGCCAACCGCGCATGGCGGACCACCGCGACCATATCCAATTCGTACGACGGCGCCCACGCCCAGTACGGGAACAGGAAGAATCCGTCGAGAATCTCGCGCCGGAGTGACTCGTTCAAGTACACGACGGTGCAGACCTGCCGCGTTGGCAGCGTGTCCGGCAGTTTGCCCTGGCTACTGCGTCCCACCGGTGTCCTCAGTGGAGACACCATCGGCATCGGACCCGTCGAGGCGGCTCACAGCGACGAACGCCATGGATGCGCTGCTCAAGAACGCACCGACCTTTCAGGAAGACGTCAGATGATGAACGCGCGATCTTTGTGAATTCAACGCACCAGTAATCAGTCGGTTGCGGTCAGCTATTGGCAGCGGGGCGGCCAGCGCCCGTACTCTCGCCGGCCGAGCGTCGCGCGACTCGTCCGCCTATTTGATGACCGGCGGTGGTGGGCTCTGCTCGCGACTATTTGCCCGCAATACCGGATTTGCCGGCATCTCTGCACGTGACCGTGAGATCGCAATCCGGGCGGGTGATGCCCGACACGGTGAGTGACGGTACTCTGTCCGCCACGGTGATCCGGGATTTCGGCCAGATCGGCGCCCGCCACCGCAGCCGATCACTGTACTGAGGATGGCGACGTGTCGGACACGCAGAGTTCGCAGGCTACTGGATCGCGGCCGACCTTCGAGGTGGGCATGCGCGGGTACGACAGGTCCGCGGTGGACCAGTACACCGCCCGGGTGGAACGCGACGTGGCGAGGCTGGTGTCCGAGCGGGACAAAGCGAACGCCGAGATCGAGATCCTCAAGACCCTCGTACAGCAGCTGCGCGCTGAGGCATCCGAGCTGCAGGGTCGGCCGATCCAGATCGATCGGGAGGCCCTCAGCGACCTCGGCCCAATGGTTACGCAGATGTTGACGCTGGCCGAAAAGCAGGCGAAGACCATCGTCGCCCACGCCACGCAGCGCGCGGCCAGTCGCGAGGCGGAAGCGGACAAGCTGCTCGAGGACGCCCGGGAGCAGGTCGGACGAATGACGCGCGACCTCGAAACCCAGCTGAGCCTGCGGCGCCAGACGGCCGACAAGGCTCACGACGAGCGCATGGCCGAGGCCGAGGCAAACCTCGCCAAGGTTCGCCAGGACGTCGAGCGCATCCGGGCGAAGGCCGACGGCGACCGTGAGCAGGCCGAACAGGCGGCCAAGCATCTCTCGGAGCAGAACGAACGGCAGGTCGAGCGAGCCAAGGCCGAGGCCCGTGCCCTGGTCGACGCCGCGAAGAACGAGGCGGCGAAGGAGCTGGCCGGCAAGCGGGCCGAGCTGGAGCGAGAGATCGGCGAGCGCCGGACAGAAGCGGCGCAGAAGATCGCCGCCCTCCACGCGCAGGCCCAGCTTCAAGCCGACGAGCTTCACCAGCAGTTGGCCGCTCAGGCCGCGGGACATCAGAAGCAGATGGACATCCTGGTCGAAGAGATCAATGTTCAGCGGCAGACGCTCGGCGAGCTGCAGGCTGACCTCACCGCGGCCGACCAGCGGCTGGCCCAGTCCGGGCAGAAGCAATCCTCGATCGATCACGAGGTCGCCGAGCTGCAGAAGCGCCTGTCCGACGTCGGCCAGGCGCTCGAGACCGAGAATCAACGGCTCGAGCAGGCTCGCAAGGCCGGCATGGCGGCCGAGCAGCACGCACGAGAGGTGCGCCAGCGCGTGCAGCGCGAGGCGCAACGGGTGGCCGAGCGAGCCGCGGCGGCGGTGCTGGCGGCAGCGGCCATCGGGGCCGAGACCGGTGAATTCCCCCAAATCGAGGTCGAACCGACGCCTGACGGGAACGCCGATGCGGCGAACGGCCGGCCCGGCGGCAACGGTACGCCGTACCCCGGCGGCAACGGGCTCCCCGCTCAGCGTGGGCCCCGACCTGGCGAAGGCAACGGTGCGCCGGCGGGCGCCCGCGATCAGCGCCAGCCACCGCCGGGCAACTGAGACATGGCCTCAGCTCGTTCGAACTATCTTCGCCAGCCAGCCTCGCGCCGGGTCGAACGGGAAGTCTTCGCGAACCTCTAGGAGCGAAGGCTCGATGCGGTCGACCGTCCAGCCTTCGGAGAACGCGGCGCGCAGTTCGGCCTGGGTCACGCGACGTGGCCCCTCGGTTCCGGGCGTGTCCTCCGAGAAGCACAGCAGGTGCACCACACCCCCGGGCTCGACGACGTCGGCCAGGCTTCCTACGTACCGGGCTCGGTCCGCATCATCGAAGACATGGAATACGCCGCAGTCGATGACCGTGGCGAAACTGCGCCCCAGCCGATCGAGCGCGAGCACGTCGCCGACCTCGAACTCGGCGCTGAGTCCTCGCGCCGCCGCCTTGGCCTTGGCCGCGGCGATCGCCGTGGGTGCCAAATCAACGCCTAATACCGCGATACCCCGCTCGGCGAGAAGCAGCGCGTGTTCGCCAGTTCCGCAACCACTGTCGAGCGCCGGTGGCTCGATCTCCTCAGCCTCGAACAGCTGGCGAAATGCCGGCTGTGGTCGCCCGATGTCCCACGGCCCCCGGTTTTCGCGATAGACCGCGTCCCACGAGTTCGCCGTCTCGTCCATGACCCCATTTAACCTGCCGTCGGCGGACGGTGGCGGCACACCGCGGTGGGCCATACGTTGGTCGAATGACGGATGTGCGCCGGCGCATCGGTGTGACGTGTCTTGCGACGGTCGCGCTCGGACTCACCGGCTGCACCAGTACTCCTACGCCGGGTGCAACGCCAACGCCTACGGTCGCCACTACCGCAAGCACGCAAGCAGGCATGCGCCTACCTAGAGACCTACCAGGTGCCCAGCGGAACCCACCCGCACGACGTCGCGCCGGCCAATGACGGCGGCGTCTGGTTCACCGGCCAGCAAGCGGGCTACCTCGGTCACCTCGATCCGGCTACCCGTACAGTCACTCAAATCAAGTTTGGCAGCGGCTCAGCCCCGCACGGGGTCATCGTCGGTACGGACGCCGCGGCCTGGGTCACCGACGGCGGCCTCAACGCGATCGTGCGAGTCGACCCCAACACCAAGGACGTGAAGACGTACCCGCTGCCAAGCAACCGCCCGAACGCCAACCTCAACACCGCGACGTTCGACAAGAACGGGATGCTGTGGTTCACGGGGCAGAACGGCGTGTACGGGCGCCTCGATCCCATGACGGGCGTGATGCAGGTCTTCGACGCGCCGCGGGGCCGCGGACCGTACGGCATCACCACCACACCGAGCGGCCAGGTCTACTACGCCTCGCTCGCCGGCAACCACATCGCTCGCATTGACACGACAACGGGAGCCGCGACCGTACTGGAGCCGCCGACTCCCAACCAGGGAGCCCGACGCGTCTGGTCCGACAGCAAGGGAACGATCTGGGTCAGCGAATACAACGCCGGAAAGCTCGGCCGGTACGACCCGTCGACCAACCAATGGAAGGAATGGCCGCTACCGGGGAGCGCGAATGCGTACTCGGTTTATGTCGACGACCGTGACACCGTTTGGCTCAGCGACTTCGCGGCGAACACGATCATTCGCTTTGACCCGGCCACCGAGACGTTCACGAGTCTCGCGCTTCCCGGCCCAGATGCGGCAGTCCGGCAGATGCTTGGCCGTCCGGGCGAGGTGTGGGGTGCGGCATCAGGACTCGACCTGCTCGTCGTCGTGCGCACAGGCGGCTAACTGCACCGGACCGGCAGCGCCCGCCGACGTGATCGTGGTACGAAACGGTGCCGATGACGGCCGTTTCGTACCACGATCACGTTGACCCTCCTACGGCGCGGCCGTGCCAACGTAAGCAAGGAGCATCGGGGTGGCCTGGCCGCTCCACGTCGCGGTGAGCGTCAACGGTTCGCCCGTTCGTGGCTCGCCAAGGAGCCGAAGGATAACCAGCTCCACCGACTCCGTGATGATGCGTGTCGGGTCGCCGTCGTCCACCCGGATCACCGCTCCGACGCTGGGCGCGTCGGATTGCGTACCGCTGCTGGATACGAAGACGGTGGGCTCTCGCGGCACGGCCTGGCCGTCGATCTCGTTGAATTCGTCCGCCTGCCTGCCGCCCGTGAGGATGGCCGTCGCGAGGACTCGCGCGTACAACGGGTCGCCGCAGGCGTCGTAGATCCAGCGCTGACCAAGCACGGAGTGGTCCGAGTTGCCGACAAAATACCCGTCGCCGCCCGCAAGAGGGGCGCTGCGATACGTGAGTGGAGTCTGCATCAGGACTCCGTTGTCGGCCTGGACGAGGATCGTCTCGATTCCGACCTCACCGTCCGGATCGTCGAAACGAAAGCTCGCCACCCGCGACAACTCAGGCGTCGCCGGACCCTGGTACCAGGATCGAGTCGGTAGCCAGTCCGTCAGGAGCTCGAGCTTGCTGGGATGCAGGTCCGCCTGTGGGTGCAGTAGCGCCATAGCGCCGATGGTAAACACGCGCAAGTACACGCCGTCCGCCGTGGCGGTGGCTCGCAAGCTCAGAGATAGCGAGCAATGCGAGCGGTCCGCCGACGAGGATGACCGCGCCCTGCCAGCCGGTGAGCGCCGAGACCACGCTTCCGGGGCCCGTGACTCCCCACCGCACCCGGCCTCGAACATCGGACGCAGACACCGGCCACGGATCGACATCCCGATTCGCGTCGCCCTTGGTCTGCCAAGACGGGGACTCACCCGGCAGCCGACGAACCACACGATGGGCGACAAGGCGATCGGGTTGTGCCGGGTCGCGGAAGACGATGACCATCCCAGCCGAGACCGCTGTTGCGTCGATCGGCTCGACGGCCACAAGCGTTCCGGCCGGATAGAGCGGCGCCATGCTGGACGTCGTCACCGGTTGAAACCGCCAGCCCACGACCCACATCGTGGCCAGTAGCGCCGCAACCGGTGCAAGAAGAACGAGACCGAGCACGCCGACGGGGACGACGAATCCCCACCGGCGTACCTGCGTGGGAGAAAGCACCTCAGGCTTGACCCGTCCAGGCGAATCGCCAAGCGAGACGGTCGCTCTGCGCAGCCTGGCGCTGAGCCTCTGTCGCCGATGACTCTTCGATCGCCGCCATGAAGCATTGCGTCTCGTTGGGCCCGAGAGCGCCCAGGCTCACGGCGGTGGTGCTGGTGTCACGCAAATTGTGCATGTCGTCGATCTCAAAGGCACCCGTGAGGCAGTCGGCGCGCTCGTGGATCACCATTACGAAGTCGCCCAGTTCGCCCGTACCCGAGCCACAACTGGCGTCGTAGACGCTCTCGTCCCCGGTACAACCCAACTCGATGTCGTTGAGGTTCTCGGCCATGACGGTCAGATTGACTGTTTGGCTCCCAATGTTGCGAACGCAATAGAGATACGAAAAGTGGTTATCCTCACCCGGTGAGCTGACGATCGATATCAACGATGACGTCATATCCTCGCCGAAACTGCCGCAGACATAGCCGTTGGCAAAGGTGGCAGTCGCGATCTGCAGATCCGCCGAGGGCGGCAGGGCACCGCTGTCGACGTAGTTGGTCTCGCTCCGGGCCGTATCGGACAGCGCGGCAAACAGCCCCGCACCGCCTAGCAAAACGATGATGCCACCGACAGCGGCAAGGGTGAGCAGAACCGGTCTGCGCATGGCTCTCCTATCTCACAACCGAGGCCCAGTAACGTCGCCCGACCTCGATCGCGGACGCCGCAGGCCAGGTCGGGGCCGTGATCGTAACCTCAAAGTTGATCCCTCGCTAGCGGCCTGACCTGCTGAATTGCGCGTCGATGGGCCACGTCGTGCACCACGGCTGGTGTCGTCCAATGCACGTTCCAGCCGGCAATTCCGATAAAGCCGAAGATGCCTGAGACACAGGTGCCGAGAAACGGGACAGATGCTTCTGGCTACCCCTATCGCTAGACCGTCACCGGAATCGACACGCTCCACTGTGGTGACGCGGCGAGATCGCGAGCCTGCATCATTGCGCTGGTGAACGCGGCCTCGCGCTGGGAGCTGATGTCGGTCGGCTCGACGCTGATGAACGACAGGTCCGTGATGCCGATGAAGCCGAAGATCGCCCGAAGGTACGGCTGCTGGAAGTCGTACGGGTGCATCGGGCTGCCCGGTGAATAGTCGCCGCCCCGCGCGGTGACGCAGACCATCTTCTTGCCCAGCACTTTCGGCTCGACCATCCCCATTGTGTTGAACCCGAAGACGTATCCGGGTTGCACGATGCAGTCGATGTAGTACTTCAGCACGTACGGGATGCCGAAGTTCCACATTGGAGTCGAGATGACGTAGGCATCCGCCGACATGAAGTGCCGGATCAGACTCTCGATCTGGCCCCATGACTCCTCGTGGTCCTTGGAGACCGGCTGCCCCACCATGAGCGTGTACTTGGCTTCGATGTTGTCGCCGGCGAGTGCGGGCAGGTCGTGGTTGAACAGGTCGACGACGTCCACCTTCAGATCGGGATGGAGCTTTGAGAGGCTCTCCAGGAACACGTTCGAGACGCGAAGGGTGTTGGAGTTCACGCTCCTCGGCGTCGCAATGATATGCAGGACCTTCATCGGAGTCAGGAGCCCTCTTGCACCTGGAAGACCTCCTCGGCGACGAGGCCGTGGGCTTCCCGGTGAACCGTAGACGCTGCGTCGGCCGACGGCGCTTCGACAAGGCAGAACACCTTGCCGTGCTTCTCGTCGACCCAGTAACGCAGGTAGCGGACGTCGTACTTGCCCTGCGTCTGCAGGTCGGCCATGTGGGCCTTGGCCACATCGTCGATCCCGACGCCGCTGTCGATCGTGTGAACGTCCATGTAAAGTGGCATTGCTTCCTCCTCGGTCGCATGAAGTCGTGCTGCGACCGTACGAAGACAAGCTGGTCTGGGATATCGGGAGCGGCTACCCAGATTCCATCAAGAGTTCCCTACTTTTGTGCAGTGCCCATCAAGCCGTGACGGGCGCGCGGGTCAGTTTCGGTGCGCCGGCCAAGACGAGACGACCCGAACGGACGGCATGCTGATACGTGGTTCGCTTGAGGTGGATGTCGATCAGGCAGGCGGAGTCGGTGCGGGCGACAATGTCCTCGACGTACCCATTGCCCTTGGTGCAGAGCTCCGGCTGCGGCCGCTGCAACAGCAGCCAGTAGGTGTCCCCCGGACGGTCGCGCATCTCGAACCGCACAACCACCGGTCGATCGGGCAGCTTGTCGATGTCGACGAGCTTGGTCGTCGACCACAGCACGTACGCCGGATCCATGTGCTGGGGCTCGACGTCGAGCCACCGCGCGCCCCATTGGCCCATCGCATCGCAGACGACCTTGAGATCGTGGCCCTTCTCGGTCAACCGGTACGACGCGCTGCGGCCTGGGCCGGCTTCGCGTTGAACGATTCCGGCGCGCTCTAGGTGTCGAGCCGCTGGGCCAGTAGCGCGGTCGGTATGCCCGGCGCGCCCTGCCGGATCTCGGTGAATGTCCGGCATCCGTTGAGAAGATTCCGCACGATGATGGGCGTCCAGCGCTCCGCGAACAACTCCGCGGTACGGGCGACCGGGCAATACTGGCCGTAGGCTCGCATGCGCCCAAGCGTCGCACCCGCCGCCCAGGGTCGTAACTTCATTTCTTGATATTCCGGTCGGGCTCGAGAACGGAGACGGTATGCCTAGGCGGGTCTGCCATCGGGAACGGATCCAACGAGAGCGGAGAGGTGGCACAAATGCTTGGGGCACACACCGTACGAACAGGTGAGGGGCAAGTCGCGGACATGGGATCGGTCCACCTGCGGATGCTCGCGGGCGGCGAACCCGTCACTGGCCGTGCTTTCACGCTCGCGGAGTTCACTGGCGCCGAGGGCCGTGGACGGTGCCACACGTACACCAGGCGATGGAGGAGTCCTTCTTCGTACTCGATGGCGATTTCACGTTCACCGTCGGCGAGGAACCGATATCCGTTGGTCCAGGGGAGTACATCCTCGTACCACGCGGCACCCGGCACATGATCCACGCCGCCGAGGGTGGCGGCCGGCCTCTCACGCTCATGGTCCCGGGTGGCCTGGAAGACATGTTCTTCGAACTGGCGCTGCTGCCACCGGGCGACATCACGGATCCAGCGGTACGGGCGACGGTGTCGGGAAAGTACGACTCGGTCCCCGCCTAGTCCGGCGTTGGACTCTGCCGAAACACATCGACTGACCGTGCTGGTCGGGCAGTGTGCTTCACAAAGTCCACATCCCCACGTGAGTAGCTACTCACGTGGGGATGTGGACTCGTCATCACATACCCCGACCCGGGCATGACACGCCCGCGATCGGAACTACATCGGCATCGGCGCGAGCTCGAAGACCTCGACGCTGAAGCGGCCCTTCCCCTCGGCCAGGAACGGGTGGCCCTTCAGCAGCGTCCGCGCCGCGTCGAGGCTGTCCGCCTCCACGATCGTGTAGCCGTTCTGGTCGCTCGGCGTCGACGTCGAGCCGTTGTCAACGATCGCGGTACGACCGCCGAACGGCGCACCTTGATCCACCAGTGCGGAGCCCACGCGGCCCATCCAGTCGCCCCACGCCTTGGTCTGTTCCGCCGACTGCTCGGGCGTAAAGTCCTCCATCGGCGTGGCGGGCCCACGGTACAGGTATAGGTACTTACTCATGCCCCAACTCCCCTCTTGGGTGCGAATTTCGCGCCTCTATAACTCCGACGAAGGGCCCTCGCTCGAATCGACAACCGGCGGCTGGGTCGTCAGGGGCCGTCCTCGCTTGAACGACTTGTGGGAGGAGTCCATGGAGGAGTACTTCGCCGCGCTCGACATCGAACCCCGCTCGGTCTCGGCGGCGAGGTACCGAAGGGTCTGCGCCTCCTCAGCCAGATCGGCCGCCATGGCCGCGGGCAGGTCGGTCGACGGGTGCTCGTCGAGGAGCTTCTGTGCGTCGCGGATTTCGACCATCGCCGCGGCCGAGTCGCCAGCGCTGAGGTGCCGCGACGCACGACGCTTGGCCTGCTGCACCTGTTGGTACATCACCTCAGTCCGTACGGTCGCATCGGGGATTCGACCGGCCGCCTGGTCGCCCGGCACCACATTGACGTGCAGTGGGATCGTCACGGTGTGCTGTTTGAGAGTCGCCACCTCCACATAGGACAGTTCCAAGGTGGCAATCTCCGTCAGTCCGAGGTTGGCGAGCGCCGGCACCGTGAAGGTGAGCAGGATCTTGCGGCTCTCACCGTCGTAGAAACCGCCCAACTCGGCCATGACGGCTCCGTCGGTGGCCGTCGTCGGAAGTTCGTTGATCACTCGCACACGTGCGACGTGGCTGGACAAACGGATCAGCATGGATGCCGCTTGGGCGGTCTGGGCCAACAGGCCCGCGACCTCACCCGCGATCAACCCGACGGCGGTGTCCGAATTCTCCGCGAACAGCTCGTTGCCGGATCCGCCCAGGGCGATCGCCGACATGATCCGTTCGTCGTAGCCAAGACCCCAGCCGAGGGTGGTAGTGCTCACGCCCCGCTGGTACGCCTCAGCCCCGATGCTCGCGAGTCGCTCGGGATCGACGATGCCCGCGTTGGCGTGCCCATCACTGATGAGCAACAGAGTTCCGCCGGCCTCCCCGACCACGCGACGCGCCTCCTGCACCCCACGCAGATAGCCGGCGGACAGATCAGTGCTCCCGCCGGCGTTGATCGAGGCGATGGCGCTCTTGACCGCTGGCTTGTTCTTGAGCGGTCCGGCCGGCACCGGCAGTTCGACCGAGGTGTCGAATGTGACCAGTCCGAAGTTGTCGTTCGGGTCCAGGCGGTCTACGAGCGCGAGCAGTGCGGTGACCGCGCCGCCCAGCCGCTCACCCGCCATGGAACCGCTGCGGTCGAGGACGACCTGAAGCGTCCGCGTCGGGCGGGCAGCGGACGGGTCGGGTGGCGGGGCCGACGGTGCGGTCAGCTCGACGAGTACGGATACCTCGTCCTCGGTTTCGAGAGCGACGACGTCAACGTCCAGGTGCGCCGTGATGTGCATGAGACCTCCCGCGAGTCGCGTGCGTGTGCAACGTGTTGTGAATATACACAGTTGGGTCAAGTTCACGGCACCCGAATTTGCTGTGGAGGCATCGGTACGTAAGGTGCACACAGGCACAGAAGGAGGCAGCATGCCCGACGAGGTGACGTCGAGCGACATCGCGCGCCTGGCCGGCGTCCGGCCGACCGCGGTCTCCAACTGGCGACGCCGCCACTCGGACTTCCCACAACCGGTGGGCGGGCCGGAGTCCAGCCCGACCTTCGCCCTGCCGGAAGTGGAGGCCTGGCTCAAGGCCAAGGGTAGGCTCCCGGCGGGTGCCGAAGGCCAAACCGAATCCTATGTGGACAGCTCGGCACCGGATCTGGCCAGCGCCGCGGTCAGCCTGCTTCCGGCGCTCCGGCCCGATCTCGTGCTGGACCCGATCTGTGGTTACGGTCGGATGCTGGTCGCCGCCGCCCGACGGTTCGGGCCATCGGTCGCGTACGTCGGCCAGGACCCAGATCCGTCCCGGGTCGAAACGGCGACGCGCGCGCTGGTTGACGCGGGTGCGCGTGCCGACGTACTGGTGGGATCGCCGCTGACCGACGACGCCCTGTCACGTTATCGCCGCTCCGCCGATCTGGTCGTATGCCAGCCGCCCATCAAGTCGCCATCGCTGAACGATGACGCCAGCCCGAGCCTCCCTTGGGAATTCGGCTCACCGGGTCAAGCCGACTCTCATCTGGCGTGGCTGCAAATCTGCTATGGCTATCTCAAACCGGGTGGCACCGCGGTGGTCCCGGTGCCATCGATCGTGTCGATGCGATCGACCGGTCGGCGCATCCGGGCCGAGATGCTCCGATCGGGCGCCTTGCTCCAAGTGGTTGCGCTGCCGCCGCAATTCGTTCCCTATGCGTCGCTCCCGTGGCAACTCTGGGTTCTTGAGCGACCCGCCAACCGTCCTATGTATACCATCCGGCTTGTGGACCTCAGCGATTCGGCCGTGCCCGGCACAGACGACGGGTGGCGGGAGGTTTACGAGGACCCAGCTCTGACCCGCGACGTCGCCTCGATAGAACTTCTCGACGAGGACGTCCTCCTAGTTCCCGCACGCCACGTGGAGACACCGGTACGGGATGTCCGCCCCGACTACGACCGACTGCGCAAGGATCTGACGAAGGCGACCACGGAACTCGACCCCAAGCTTCCCGTCTTCAAGAGTGCCAGTGGCCCGACGCCGTTCTCGATGATCTCCGTGATGGAACTCGTCCGCAGCGGTGCCATCGGTCTGGTCAACCGGGAGGCACCGCCGCGACCGGGCGATGTGGTTGTTCGATTAGAGGTCAACCGCATCGCAGCCACCGTCCTCGGCGAGCCGCCCCCGGACCGGGTCGCTGGCGAAGTGTTGCGGTGCAATCGAGCCGCCGTCGAGCCGTACTTTCTCGCCTGCTTCCTCGAGTCGGAGAGCAACGCGCGAACCGCGGGCACGCTGAGCGGCAGCTCCCGACTCGACCTGCGCCGCGTCCGAGTTCCACAACTGACACTGGATGAGCAGCAACGGTACGGCGACGCGTACCGGCGTTTGACCGCACTCACCGACCGGGCTAATGAGGTGTCGGCGCTGGCGAGAACGGCCGTCCGGACCGCCGTGAACGGACTGACATCGGGCGTCCTCCTGCCCTAGCCTAGCGAGGCTGCACCTGCTCGTCGTCCGTCGCGACGTTGGGCCTCAGTAGCGGTAATGCTCCACTTTGTACGGTCCACCGACGTCCACGCCAAGGTACGCCGCCTGCGCCTTCGTCAGTTCCGTCAGCCGGACACCAAGCGCGTCGAGGTGCAGCCGCGCCACCTCCTCGTCGAGGTGCTTGGGCAACATGTGCACACCCGGCGCGTACTGTCCGGGCCGCGTCCACAGCTCGAGCTGGGCGAGCACCTGGTTGGCGAACGACGCGGACATGACGAAACTCGGATGGCCGGTCGCGTTGCCGAGGTTCATCAGGCGGCCCTCCGACAACACAATCACCGAGTGTCCATCCGGGAACGTCCATTCGTCGACCTGCGGCTTGATCTGCTCACGAACGATTCCGGGCACGGCGGCCAGCCCTGGCATGTCGATCTCGGTGTCAAAGTGCCCGATGTTGGCGACGATCGCGAGGTGCTTCATCGAGGCGACATGCGCGGGCGTGATCACGTCCGAGCCACCGGTGGCTGTGATGAGCACATCCGCGGTCGAAACGACATCCTCCAGCCGTACCACGGAAAGGCCGTCCATCGCCGCCTGCAGCGCACAGATCGGGTCGACCTCGGTGACGACGACGATCGCGCCTTGGCCGCGCAGCGCCGCCACCGCGCCCTTGCCGACGTCCCCGTAGCCGCAGACCACGGCGGTCTTGCCAGCGAGCATCACATCCGTGGCTCGGTTGAGACCGTCGAGCAGGGAATGGCGGATGCCGTACCGGTTGTCGAACTTCGACTTCGTCACAGAGTCGTTGACGTTGAACGCCGGGATCGGTAACTCACCGGCGTCCGCGAGCCGGTACAGGCGGTGGACGCCGGCGGTGGTCTCCTCGCTGACGCCGCGCATCGCCGTTACCGTCGCGGTGAACCGATCGGGTTCGGCGGCGACGCTCGCGGCGAGCGTGCGCAGGAACGCCCCGTACTCCGGGTGGTCGTCGGCCGCGGGTGCCGGTACGGCGCCGAGCCGCTCGTACTCGGCACCCTTGAGCACCAGCGCGGTCGCGTCCCCGCCGTCGTCGACGATCATCGTCGCCGGCCCGTCGGGGAACCGGAACACCTGGTCGGCACACCACCAGTACTCGTCGAGCGTCTCGCCCTTCCAGGCGAACACGGGAGTGCCGGCCGGCTGGTCCGGCGTGCCGTCGGGGCCTACGACGACGGCCGCGGCGGCCTCGTCCTGAGTGGAGAAAATGTTGCAGGAGGCCCACCGCACCTGCGCACCGAATGCGACAAGAGTCTCGATCAGTACGGCGGTCTGCACCGTCATGTGCAGCGATCCGGCGATCCGAGCGCCGGCGAGCGGCTTGGCTTTCGCGTGGCGGCGGCGGAGTGCCATCAGGCCGGGCATTTCGTGCTCGGCGAGGCGCATCTGGTGCCGGCCGGCCCGGGCGAGGGACAGGTCGGCCACCCTGTAGTCCAGATTGGACACTTCAACTCCTTTGTGGTCGGCGACGGGCATGCCGTCGCTATCCGCGCAGGAGGCTCCCTACGGGCAACCTCCCGCGAAGGAGGCGCCCTTGGATTGAGGTCTACGGGTCGAGCGTGGCGGACGCATGTCCGTCGCAGCGCCTCTCGTCCCGGACCCGCGCCACTGGTCGGCGCATTCCGTTGCGTGAACGGTATCACGAGCGGCAAGACCCAACCCAGTAGGTGCGGAGAGATCGACCAACACGAACACCTCCTGACATCACTGCCAGGAGGTGTTCGTCTACTTGACCGGGTATCTACGCCCCGGCGCGGTAGAACAGCCAGGCGTCCTGCATGCGCTGAACCTGACCCGGGGTGAACTCGGAGTAACAGGGGTCGTCGGAGTAGTCCATGTAGTTGTGGATCGGGTCGAGCCCGGGCTGGCGGCAGGTGTCCTTGCCCTCCGGACAGCCGCCGGTAGGGTCTCGTTGAGCGGGCGTGTCATCAACGAAGTCGCCCTTGGCGTTGCAGCCGCCGAAGAACGTGTGCTCGAGGTTCAACCAATGGCCGACCTCGTGGGTACCGGTCTTGCCCTCGTCGAAGCGACCGGCGTACGTGGTCGACGTCCCGAGCCATGACTCCCAGTCGATTACGACGCCGTCCAGGTACGCCTGGCCGGGCTTGTTCACGATTTGCGGCAGGTAGGCCCAGCCCAGGTACGGGCCGGCGGTCGTCGAGTACACATTGAGCGCGTTGTTACCCCCCTGATGCAGAGCCTGCTTCATCGAGTGCTCGTCCGTACCGCCCGGGCCGGTGTAGAACCAGTCGGCGTTGTCGGTGCGGGTGACGCCGACGAGCTGGAACTTGAACCCACTCACAGCGCCGCCCTCCTCCCCGGCGTAGGTGTTGTTGAGTACGCCGATCTGGTCGGCGATCTGGGCGTCGGTGAGCGCACCGATGGTGCCGTCGGTCACGACATGGAAGTAGACCGGAATGGTCGCCTTGAGCTGTTTGTTGCCCTTCCCCTTTGCCGAGGCGGGGAGATCCTCATGCACTTGGCCGAGGTCCGGCTCGCGGGCGTCACCACCGCGTTCAGCGCCCGGGTCCGAGGCCACGAACCGGGCTGCGACCGCCGGTGTCGACGTATCGCAGAATGGCGAACCGGCCGCCAAGACCGCCGTGGTGGCGGTTGAACCTGTGATCCCCGCTGAAACCAGTACGAACACCGTCGCCGCCGACAGCGACCTCAATTTTGGCATCGCAAATCTCCAGTCCGCCGAGAGTGGACAATCGCCATGTATAAGCGCCTGTGGAGACCAGAGCGTTACACGCCGCCCCCAAGAGCCGGTGCTTCGTCGGGCCGCGTGTGCTCGCGCATTGAGCCCGATGATTGCGCTGCGCGCCACTCGTGGTCGAGCAGTCCCATGATGACTTCGTCGACGAACTGTCCTTCAACCCAGCCCGAGCCGCGCGTCCGTCCTTCGTGGACAAAGCGCCGGAGCTGCGGTCGTGCTGGCACTGTACGGGGCCGCGCAGATCGGCGTGGAAAAGCCCGGTGGCGACTTCGCGACGGCAGCCGATATTCAAGCTGAGAACGCCATTCTTGAGGTGCTTCGATCGCATCGGCCCAACGACGCCGTGACCGGTGAGGAAACTGGCCGCACCGGCGGCAGCGCGAAAGATCGCATGTGGCTCGTCGATCCGATATGCGGCACACTCAACTACGCCGTCCGCAACATGTTGGTCGCGGTCAATGTCGCATTGCGGACGGGTTTGACGACGGCGGTGGCGGCCGCAGCAGATCCGTTCGCCCATGGGGTCTTTTGGACCGACGGCAGCCGGGCCTATCGACGCTGGGGCGGCGTCGACGACCAACTCCGACCGTCGGCCGAGTCGCGGTTGGTGGACATCAACCTCGATCCGCCTTTCCCAAATGCTCCCGGGTTCCAAGCGGCGCGGCTGCTCGCCGAAGCTGAATTTCTCGAGCGATTCCGCCCCCGCGTGGTCTCCACCACGCTTGCCGTTGCCTGGGTCGCAGCCGGCCGCCGAGCCGCATACCTCACCGACGGCGACCTTCGGGAGAGCGTGCATTTCGCGAGTGGCATCGCCTTGTGCCGGGCCGCAGGATGCGTCGTCACGGGCATAGCCGGGCAATCGGTCGACACCGCCGCGGCCGGACTCGTCGTCGCGGCGGACCATCAGACACACGATGCGCTGCTATCACTTGTTCGCCGCCAGCGCTGAAGCAGCCCGGGACAACCCGACTTGCATCCGGTACCTAGGTACGGGTTTACCGTCGAGGCATGACGAAAGACGAAGAGGTGTGGGTGCCGGAGGCGTGCACCTTGCCTACCGCGGAGCGTCCGCTGCGGCGGGCTGAGTTCGACGACCTGTTCGCCTCGGCAGTTCGAGGCCAGCAGCGAGTCTCCCCGACTCACCTGCGGTGGGGGCTGCATCCAGCGGCCGAGCCGACGGCCCGCGATCTCACGGCCAGGGAAACCGAGTGCTGTTCGTTCTTCACCTTCACGTTCGCCCGGGCCGATGGGGCGCTGCAGCTCGATGTGGAGGTTCCGGTCGCGTACGTGCATGTGCTGGATGCGTTGGCCGACCGCGCGGCAGCTGGGATGGGCGCGTGAGTGGATTGCGCAGCAGTCAGGTGGCGACGGCAGCCGGGGTCAACCCGCAAACCCTGCGGTACTACGAGCGTCGGGGCCTGCTGGCCGAACCGCGCCGGAGCCTGGGCGGACACAGGCTGTATCCCCAAGAGACGGTCACTGTCCTGCGGGTCATCAAGGCCGCGCAGCGCCTCGGGTTCACCCTCGAGGAGGTAGCCGAACTGCTCGATACCGGCCGACATCGGCACGGCCGGCGTCCCGAGCCTGGACTGCACGCTCGCGCCCGGGCCAAGCTGACCGAGGTCGAGGCGAAGATCGCCGACCTTCAGGTCATCGCCGCGACGCTGCGCGCAGCCGTTGACGCCGGCTGCGACGACCTGGTCGCCTGCGCCGGGAACGCTTGCTGCCCGATACCATTCGCCACCATCGGCCACGAAGCTGTCGATGCCGACGCTCGCTGACGCGCCCGAAGGGTGCTGCCGTCCAGCCCTGCGAATGGTGGCAACACACGCAGCAATGCGTAGTTCGGTCGGGGTGAGTGCCTCCCAGCCGGTAGTCGCGCGTCGAGCTGGGCCGCGCACCGCTCGGCGCAAGCCGAGCGGGCGCAATCGAGCATTGACGCGGCGAAGATCCCACTCGGCGCCGAGGCTGCGGTAGATCTCGGCAGCCGCGGTTGGCTCACTCCGGCGCAGTGCGGCTCAACCGATCAGTAGGGCGCCTAGTCTTGCGGCCGAGAGGACCAGATGGGATCTGGGCCGGCCAACCACTCCGTGTTGAACCGGCCTGCCCCGTGGATTGCAATCAGGCGGAGCTCACCAGAGCCACTGTTGACGAAGCCATGGGCCTCACCCGGAGGGCTGATGACGACATGCCCGGCTGGGATGACTCGACGCTCGTCGCCAATTTGAAACGTCGCTTCGCCCGACTCGACCAGAAACACTTCGGGGTACGGATGTCGATGTAGCTTCGGCCCGGCTCCCGGCTGCGAGTGCACGAGGATGATCGAGAACGGAACATCGTCGTAGTTCGCGCCGACGAACTCGTGGGAGTGGGCCTCATGTGGCAGTTCGTCAAGGCCGAGGATTCTGGCCATGGTCACCTCCGTTGGACGATAAACCTACCGACGGTCGGCTGCGTCGTCTGTGCCAGGCCTAGCCATTAGCATGGGCAACTTGCCGATCTTCCCGAAAGAGCGTGATCCTCGGCTGATCACCATCCGTCGCGGAGGCACCCTGACTGACGAACACCACCGACTGTTGGCCGACTGGGCCATATTGTGCGCCGAACACGTACTGCATCTGTTCGAGGATCACCAACCGGGTGACCGGCGGCCCCGCGAGGCTTTACATGTCGGTCGAGCCTGGATCCGCGGAGAGGTGCGCATGCGTGACGCACACCGCGCGGCCTTCCAAGCGAATGCCGCGGCGCGCGGGATGCCCGATCCAGCGAAGTTCGCTGCACTGTCGGCGGGCCAGGCGGCCGCGGTGGCTCATGTCGCCGCCCATGACCTGGGCGCCCTCGCGATGCCGACGACCTATGCTGTGCGCCGCGCCGTGGTTCCAAGCGTCGTCCAGCCGGCTAGGTTTGCGCTGGGCAAGGGTTGTGGTGGAAGGGTGAGCGCATGGCGTCAACGACAGGTCGCAACACCGCGGACGGGCGATCGTCCGGCGTGCGCCTGTCGGAGCTTGTGTCTGTCCTCTCATTCTCCTCGGACTTCGGGCTCGGTCAGCCGATGGAGCACGTGCTCCGATCGTGTCTGATTTCGCTGCGGCTGGCCGAGCGCCTGGGCCTCGACGAGCGCGAGCGCCGCGAAACGTACTGGGTCACGCTGCTGGCGACGGTCTGCACCGGAGAGTCGTTCGAGCTTGCGCAGATGTTCGGCAGCGACGTGGCGTTCCGCTCGGGCATCTATCACGTGGGACCGTCTCAGCTGGCTCAGATGGCGCACGCCCTCGGGTTGGCCGGGTCCGGCCGGCGCCGGCAGGGCCGGGTGCGCGCGGTGTCGGGAATCCTCGCGAGCAGGGGGAAAACGGTCGAGGCCAGGTTCCTCGCTCACTGCGCGCTGACGACCGAGCTCTCGCGACGGTTCGGCCTGGATCCGGAAGTTGGGGCGGCGCTCTCGCACACATTCGTGCGTTGGGACGGCAAGGGAATCCCGCGCGGCGTCTCCGCCGACCGCGTGCCGAGGTCGGTCCAGCTGATGCAGCTCGCCGACTACGTGGAGGTGCACGGGCGGCTGCACGGGGTTGAGGGAGCGATCGCGTTGGCGCGTTCCCATGCCGGCAAGCAGTTCGCCCCCGATCTCGCGAAGCTGTTCGTAGCCGCGGCGCCGGACATCCTTGCGGATCTCGACGAGGGCACCTGGGATCGCGTGATCGACGCCGAGCCCACGCCCCGGCCGCCACTCGGCGAGCAGGACTTCGAGACCGCGCTTGAGGTCATGGCCCATATCGCCGACCTGAAATCGCCGTGGTTCTCCGGACATTCGCGCGGTGTCGCGGAGCTCGCGGCAGCCGCGGTGAAGGCCGCCGGTATGCCCGACCAGGACGTCGCGACCGTGCGACGCGCCGGCTACCTCCACGACCTCGGCCGGACCGGAATCTCCAATTCCGTCTGGGACAAGCAAGGGCCGCTCACCGAGAGCGAACGCGAACGGGTGCGGCTGCACCCGTACTACACCGAACGCATGCTCCGCCGCCCGGCCGCGCTCGCCGGACTCGCCGCCATCGCCGCCGCGCACCATGAGCGCCTCGACGGCTCGGGCTACCACCGCGGCATTAGGGGCTCCGACATTCCCTTGCTGGCACGGTATCTCGGGGCCGCCGATGTCTACCACGCGCTGCTCGAGGACCGTCCACATAGGCCAGCTCGCGAGCCGAAGGAGGCGGTGAGCGTGATGCGGGCCGAGGTCCGCGAGGGGAGGCTCGACGGCGCCGCGGTGGATGTCATCCTGGGGATCTCCGGTCACCGCCGCACCGGTACGGCCGGCGCTCCCGCGGGCCTGACGCCGCGTGAGATCGAGGTGTTAGTACTCGTCGCCCGCGGCGCCTCGACCAGGCACGTCGCCCGCACGCTGAACATCACGCCGAAGACGGCGGGCAACCACATTGAACGGATCTACGCCAAAATCGGGGCTTCCAGCCGCGCCACGGCGACACTGTTCGCGCTCGAACACGGCATGCTCTCGACACTAGAGCCGGTCCAGGCCTGACGTGCCCCACGGGTCGGCCTGAGGAGAACTCCTCATGACAGCGCGTTCACGCGTTCCTAGCGTGGGCAGCAGTCCGAATGGCTCGGACCCGAGCGGTTAGGGAGGCGGAGATGCCTGGAATGACACAGCGTTTCGACGGCAACGCGGAGGTGACTCGGTTCCCGAACGGCCAGGAGCGGATCCTCAAGGTGCACGGCTCGCCGGTCGGCCTGGCTACCTTCGAGCCCGGGTGGCGCTGGACGAACGACGTCCGTCCGCTCGCCGGTGCCGACCGGTGTCCGCGGCTGCACCTGGGATACGCGCTCTCCGGTCGGCTGCATGTGGTGTACGACGATGGCTCCACATTGGACGTTTCCGCCGGGGATGCCTTCGAGATCCCGCCCGGCCACGACGCCTGGGTCGTGGGAGACGAGCCGGTCGTCCTCGTCGACTGGGGCCCGAGCGGGCGCGAGTTCGCGAAGTCCTCGTGAGGACGGCTCCGATGATCAGGAAAATCGGCATACCGGCCACTGCGGTCGTCGCATTTGCCGCCCTCGTGCTGGGCGCGCACGCAGCATTCGCGTCCGGGCCTCGGGTCCCCTTCAGGGCGACCCTGTCCGGCAGCGTCGCGATGACGAGCCCGACGACCGTCTCGTTCAACGGCGCCGGTACCGCAACCCAGATGGGGCGCATCACGAACGTGGGGGCGATCGTATTCACAGGATCGGATCCCAGCTGCCCCAACTCGATTGCGAACCTGAACACGGAGACGTTCACGACCAACGATGGCGACCAGCTCACGATCGTCAGTCACGACGTCGCCTGCCCGACCGGCCCCGGAACGGTCCACGGCATTGGCCAATGGCACGTGACGGGTGGAACCGGCCGGTTCGCTGGAATCGGCGGCGGCGGTAAAGCCGACGGTGGCGCGGACTTCAACGTAGGTACATTCACTATGAACCTGACCGGTACGATCACGCCTCCGCACGGGTGATGCGCTACCTGAGCAGCCAGTAAATCTCGACCGTCAGCTCCGCCGGCTCGCCGCCATGCGGCCCGTAGACCTCCCACCGGGTGCTCTGCGGGCTGGCCCGGCGCGCCGAAGCTGACTTCACCGGCCGGCGCAGGGCCGCATATATCCACATTGGACACTAAGGGTTTTGTGGTTCGCCGGCGTCCCGGCCAAGATCCAGATAAGGCTATCTGTAACGCATCCATTCCGGAACCAGATCGTCCGAAATCGGGTCTAGGGTGGCGGCGCGAACCGTCATGAATCGACTCTGTGAAAGGTCCAATTGTGCGATCTCGAATGAAGGGCATGTGGTGGGGAACCGCCATCGAGGCGCCTGACCCTGGCGCGTTGGCCCGGTTCTACTCCGAGCTGCTCGGGTGGCCCATTGGTCACGACGAGCCGGGGACGACAATCCTCGCCGCGCCCGAGGGATCCGTATACATCGTGTTTCAACAGGCGAGCGGTTACCGGGCGCCTGTGTGGCCGCCGGTCGACGGGCAACAACGTCCGATGATGCACTTCGATTTCCAAGTCGGTGACCTCGACTCGGCGGTCGCGGAGGCGGTGGCACTCGGGGCTTCGGTCGCTAAGCACCAACCGCAGGACAACGTACGGGTGCTCTTCGATCCGGCCGGTCACCCGTTCTGCCTCTGCCGCGACGACGGTTGACTGCGCCTCGCCCGTCGGCGGACTTGCCCTGCCGGTCAACCGGCACCCAGATCGGCTTTGTGAGCGAGCGGCGGGTGTATCTCACATCAGATACCACGATCTGAGGCATTCTTATGCGTCACTGCTCTACGACGAGGGAGTGTCCATTGAGTTCGAGAAGTCGCGGCTGTATCGCGATGCCTCCGGGTTCGCCCCAATGGATGGCGAAGTGCCCGAGTCAAAGCGCTCGGAGGCCCCTAAGCACGCGTTCCATTAGCTGGGTCGCTTCCGGGCCGGTAGGGGCCACTGGTTCGTAAAGCGTGAGAACCCTCTGATGGGCCATGTCCGCCACGACAACTCGGGCGACTCCGAATGGGAGCCGAAGGTGTGCCGATATCTCCGCGACAGAGTGCAGGCCCCGGTCGCATAGATCAAGTATGAGTCGCTGCTCGCGGTGAAGAAACGCCGCCGACAGAGTCGTGCGTCCCAATGCGGTCGTCTGCACCAGAGTTTCGAGCGCGAGATCAATCCTTGGTCGTGTGCGTCCGCCTGTAACGACGTACGGGCGAACGATGGATCGAACATAATCGTCCTCACCAGCGTCGGTAGACACGCAGCTCCTCACGAATGCACACGCTTCGTTCATCCGAGCGCGGCATTAACATTGCCGTACTGCACTCTGCCGATCAAGCAGGCGCGCGCCTCGGTGTGAACGAGTGACCGCGGTTCGTGGATCAAGCTCGAAACGTGGCCTGATCTCCGGCTCAGGTTCGTAGACCATCGCCGCTGGCTCTCACCGGACGGCGACGATATGGAAGCAGACGACAGTCACCGCCGGCGACGCTCCGCGCCATCAGTGGTGAGTCGCGCACTTCGAGCCAAAGTCTGGCTCGGCGTGCGCTGGGCGCGTGCGGGGCCGAGGGCTACGCGGTTTGCCCGGGCGCCCGCCGGCCAACGACCGGTTCGGCGAGTAGCCGTTGGCGCTCTTCGGGCGTGTGTCACCAACCTCGTCGTACGACACCCAGCCGTTCACCCAGGGCACCGGCAAGACCAATAGAGCAAAGCTAACTGCAAGCCCTACCGCCGGGGTTGCGAAACGATGGGCGATAGCCCAGCATCCGTGCGTGCGGTTTTCGATCAACGTTCCCAACTTCGGTGACTTCGCCGATGCCCGAATCGTCGCTGAAGCGGCGGTGGCCGCCGAAGGAGCGGGCTGGGACGCGCTGTTCGTCTGGGATCACGTCGTGCTCGACAAGCGCGAGTCTGCGAGACGACCATTCGGCGATCCGTGGTTGCTCTTGACCGCAGCCGCGCTGGCGACGTCTCGGCTGCGCCTCGGCACGATGGTCACGCCGGTGGCGCGGCGCAGGCCCCAACAATTGGCCCGGGAGGTAGCCACGCTTGATGCCCTCAGCAACGGCCGAGTGATATTCAGCGCAGGTCTCGGCGGACCAATCGAGGACGAGTACGGCAGCTTCGGCGAGCCGACCGATCCGGTGGTTCTCGCCCAACGGTTAGACGAGGGCCTTGATCTGCTTCGTCGCTACTGGTCCGGCGAGCGGGTGAACCACGTCGGCAGGCACTACACGGTCACTGACGTGACGCTGTTGCCGGCCACGGTGCAACGCCCGCACCCGCCAGTCTGGATCGGCGGGTTCTGGCCCCACCGCAGGCCAATGCGCCGGGCCGCGCGCTGGAATGGGGTAGTCCCGTTGTTCGCTAGCGCCGGACATGGGTCCATGCCGCCGGTCGAGGAAGTCCGCGACCTCGTCGAGTACATTCTTGCGCAGCGCCCTGACCAGTCGGTGCCATTTGAGGTGGTCCTGGGCGGCGTTACGCCGGGTGACCCGGACGCGGCGGCGGAGCTGCTCGAACCGCTGCGTGCCGCAGGCGCGACCTGGTGGGATGAGCGCCTACCCCGCCGCGACGAGAAGCTCTACCGGCTCGAGCCGGTGCTGCGCCGGATCCATGAGGGCCCGCCAAAGCTCATCGCGTGAGCCGATGCCGTAGCCGCGCGGACGGGTCGGCCGGACATGGCGGCGAGGAGCCAGCAGGGCGTCGGTGGTTGGCCCCGGACAACCGTTAAATCGGTCCCGGCTTGAGAATGCAGAGGGCGTATGGGCGCGCCGTTGCGCGTTCAGCCTCGAACTGCTTGTCGCTGAGTTGCGGAAGGCTGCTGTTGTTGACGTACTTCATTCGTTAATCCTCCTTTGTGGAACTATCCACGGCTAGCTTGCTGGCTGCGGCTGGCCACATCCCAATGCGATATCGACACGCCACGTGTCACGACCCGAGGTAGGTGTCGACGAATTCGTTGCGGAACTTGCCAGTCGGATCAACATCGGCCGCGAAGCTCCGGAACGTCGCCATGTGCGGATAGGCCGCCTGCACTGCCGACGGCGAAAGTGTGAACACTTTGCCCCAGTGGGGGCGTACGTCGAAGTCACCCAGCGCGGCCTCGATGTCTGGCAGCACGGCGTTGACCTGGCCGGTGAGCGGGCGCCACGTGAAGTGGAACGAGATGCTGTCGCGCCCCGAGCACGGGCTGAGCCACTGGCCGTCCGCGGCGATGGCGCGGATCTCGCAGACGAGCAGGATCGGGGCGATCAGGGGTGCTAGCCGGGCGAGCGCAAGCAGGGCGTCGGCGCCCGCCGCGAGCGGCACGAAGTACTCCGACTGCAGCTCGTCGCCGCTGCTGGGGGTAAACCCGAGCCGGAAATGGGGCAGGCGCTCGTGCCATGGTCCCGGTACGCCGAACTGCTCGGTGCACGCCGAGGCGTCCGCCCCAGCGATGGGATGATGCTTCCTGGTGGCGGCTCGGGCGCCGAAGAGTCGCTCGGGCGCCGCCATCGACCAACGAGCCTTTCGCCACACTTGCGTGAACCGGGGCGCCATGAAGTCGGTGAAGAGGCAGACGCTGTAGCCGTCGGCGAGGACTTCGGCGAGGGGAGCCTCGAACGGCAGCTCCTCATACACGTTCTGCCGTACCTCGAATGTTGGCTGAATGTCGAGGGTCAGCGCCGTGACCACGCCGAGCGCGCCGAGCGAAACCACGACGCCGGGAAAGTCGGCGTCCGAACGTTCCAGCACCAACTCGTCGCCATCGGCGGTCAGCAGCTCAACCGACCGTACCGACGTGGCCAGGTTCCCGTTGCGCACACCCGAGCCGTGCGTACCGGTGGCGACTGCGCCCGCGATGGAGATGTGAGGCAGCGAGGCGAGGTTCGGCAGCGCATATCCGGACGTATGTAGGAGCTCGGCGAGGTCGCCGTAGAGCCACCCGCCGCTGACCCGTACGGTCGACGCGCGGGAATCGATGTCTGCCTCGGCTGTCAGTCCCGCGACGCTAACGAGGTCGTCCGGCGTGTCCGCGATCCGGTTGAAGGAGTGACCGCTGCCCAGGACGCGTACCTTGGCCGCCGCGGCCACGACCCGGCGCAGTTCGTCTCGAGTGGACGGGCGATTGATGCGGGCTGCGCCGAACACCACATTGCCCGCCCAGTTCTGCATGGGCCGAGCCTAGATGTGTCGACTGGGGCCAGTGCGTTTGCGGACCCGCGACCTCGTCACGTTCTCGGTCTTCATAGCGCGGCTTCGAGCTTCACTTCGGGCAGTTCGCTCGAGCGATAGCAGGTCCGGTCGTGGGCCACCACAGCCGACTCGTACCCGTCCAGTCGGGCCAACCACGTCAGCGCAGACATGCCCATCGCGAGCGCGGCTGTGGCGTAGGCGTCGGCCTCGCTAAGGTCGCGGCCGACCACGGTCACCGAACGGAGCGCAGTCGCCGGAGCGCCGTTGCGCGGGTTGATCACGTGATTGCCGCGTTCGTACGTACCAGAGGTTGCGATGGCGAGATCCGTCCCGGACAGCACCCAGCCAACCATGTCCAACTCCCATGGATCGCGGATGCCGACCTCCCAGAGTCGGTCCGGCGCCGGCCGGCCCCGGCACTGAATGTCCCCGCCTGCCTCGACCAAGTGGTTGGTTGCTCCGGCGGCCGTCAGCATTTCTGACGCCCGTTGCACCGACCACCCCTTGACGTACCCCGACGGATCGAAGCGACCGGTGGCGTAGACGTCGAAGTAGCCGTCGGTCTCTTGCCACAGCCGTGTGCATTGGTCGACGACATGGCGGAGGTCGGCCGAGCACTCGACAATCGGCAGCTCCCTCCGATTGAGACGATTGACCTCACTGTCTTCTTTGAAGGGGCTGAAACGGCGATCGACCTCGTGCAGCCATTCGAAAACCTCGTCGAGTACGTCGGCATCCGGCATGGGGTCGTAAATCTCCACCGCCGCGAGCGTGCCCATGACAGCCTCTTGGCGGCGTAAGACTGCGGCCTCGGTCATACCGGGAGCCCAGCTTTGATCATCGCGGCTTTCGCCGATTGCTCCCAGGCGTTCAGCGCATAGGTCGCACCCGATACGGGCTTGCCCAGGTTCCATGTCTGCTTGGAGACGATGGCGGCGTTTAGCGCGTTGCTCGCCTTGTTCGCGTCCGACAGGCTTTCGCCGCTGGGCTGCGGGCTATTAAGCGCGGTGGCCTTCGTGATCCGACCACCGCTAACGGTGATGGTCACCGATATCGAGTATGTATGGCACGAGCCGCACCCGCCGTTCGGGGCGATGGGCGTGGTCGCCGTCTTGATGGGCACGGCCACGCCGGTGAAGGTCTGCGCGGGCGCCGGCGGGGTGCTGGTTGTGCCGCCGCCTGGCGTCGGCGTGGTCGGCGTTGCACCGGGCGAGCGGCTGGACGACGGCATCGGGCTCGCGCCCGGGGAGCCGCTAGGCCCGCCATCCCCAGATGTTGATGACGGGTCGGCGGCCGATGCGGGGTCGGTGGCCGAGGCGGGGTCGGTTCCGCCGCCGCCGTCACCCTCGACGGCCGTGTCGCCAGGCGCTACTCCGGCCTCGGCGGACCAGCCGAGCATCCGGGCCGTCCCCGCGGTCTTCAGTCCAACCAGGATGGTGACCACGACCGAGAAGGTGGCCAGGGCAAGGAATGTACGTCGCACGGGTGCCTCCGATCAGAACTCGAACGGGTCGAGGTGGATCTGCTTGCGGGGAACCCGCAATTTGTCCAGCACGGCCACCGCGGAGCTCACGAAGCCCTCCGGGCCGCACAGGTAGACGTCGCGGCGGCTCACATCACGCACGATCTCCCGCAAGCCTCGTGGCGACATCACCTGCTTCGGTCCTGGGTCGTCTCGGCCACCCACGACGTAGACGACGTCGGCCTCGCGCCGCTCGGCGAGCCAATCCAGCTCCTCCCTGAAAATAAGATCGTCTTCCGAGCTGGCGCGGTAGATGACCACCGTGCCCCGCGGTAGGTCCTCGAGTAGGGCCCGGATCGGCGCGATCCCGCTGCCAGCCGCCATCAGCAGCGCGCGGTGGCGCCGGCGCTGATCTGCGGTGAATACGCCCGACGGTCCTTCGGCGAAGACCCGCACCCCGGGCCGGAGCCACTTGAGCTGCTCGGTATGATCGCCAACCGCCTTGATCGTCAGGCGCAGCCATCGCCCGTTCGGGGCGGCGGAGAGCGAGAACGGGTGCGCCTGCCACCAGGCTCCCCGGGTCATGAACCGCCAGCGGAAGAACTGCCCGGCCCGAGCCTCGATCGACCGGATCTTCCGTCCCTCGACGTAGACCGAAAACACATCGGTGCCCTCGTCGACCACGTCCGCGACGCGCAGCCGGTGACGAAGGTTGAAGCGCATCGGGCCGATTATCCGGCCCTGGATCAGACATACAATAACGAATATGTACATGCCTGACCAGATCCACTTCGCCGGGCCATCTAGGGATAGGTCGCGCCCGAGCGCGAACTGGTGCCCGTAGCTGAACAGAAGCACCGCGTACGTGAACAGATGCGTGAAATACCACAGTTCGTAGCGCATCATGGCGCGGACCGCGCGCACGGCCAGCAGGCCGATCCCGAACAGGAGGCCGGTTGCGACGAAGGCGCTGACCATATCCTCAAACTCGGTCAGCATGGTGCTCGTCTCATGAGTCACCGACACTTCCGACTGCTTCGCGTAGCCGACGATCGTGAGTGCGACGTGCAGCAGCACTGTCACCACCAGTGCGAAGCCGAGGTCACGGTGTGCCCCGAGCAGATTGTTCGCGCTAACGGTCCGGTCCAGCCAACCAACCCGACTCATCATGAGCACCTGCACGAGCAGGATGTATCCGGCCACCATGCCGGCGATCCGTCCGGCCTCCACGAGACCAGCACCGGCGCCGTCGACTGAAGCGACCGGAGTGTTGTTCCACCAGATAGCTACGCTGCTGACAAGCCCGGCCCAAAAAGCGAAGACGATCATGGCCCGAGCGTGGCGGCCGCGCCGAGGCGCGAGGCGATACTGGCCGGTCGGACCGAGCGTGGTCGATCGCGGCCGCGCGGGATCCCGACGCGGGAACGGCACATGGACCAGTTCCTGCGTAACCGGGTTGGCGTGCGGAACGCCGCGGACGCGGTCCAACTCTCGTCCGAACCAAGCCGGAGATGGAGGAGCCCCTAACCGGCGACCGTCGCGTATCACGCGGACAGTTTCCCCTGTGTCACCTGCCGGGGGAACGCGTCGCCTATTGGTTTCCGCAATTCTTTCGGTCAACATTAGCCGTCCTTAAGGCAACGGCGAGCGGGGCGGGCCAGGATCGGGCTGTCGATTTGGGTCGCGGACAGGCGGGGCATCCATGGGAGCATCGGACCGATGCCCTGCGATGCTGTCCACAAAGGACACATCGGGCGCGTGGATCGATCGCGGGAGCCGCGTGCCGACGAAAGAGCACTGACGCACATCTATTGACTAGCTAGGCGACCCGGTGCGCTGGTGCCAGCGAAGGAGATCTGACGTGACGAGGTCGTCGAGCCGTTTCGCTACCCGGACCATCGCGATCGGAATCTGCGTGCTCGCTGTTGCGTTGCTCTTCAGCGCCGTTGTCCGTCAGGCGTGGACCACCAACGCCGCCGGTGTTGAGGTCGTCGAGTTGGAGTCCGACGGCGTCCAGATGCTGCATCCGCTGACATCACTGCTGTCCGAGTTGGTCGGCGCTTAGTCAGCTGGGGTCCGTGGGGCGCGGATCAATGAAGACTCGGTGCGGACTGCGTTGCAGAAGGTCAACGACCCCAATGGCAAGTACGGCGGCGCGCTAAGGACCAGTCAGCGGCTTGCCGACCTCACCTCCGAGGTTGAAGCTGCGTTTGCCGGGCGACAGCTCCCATCTGATTCACGATCCGGACCTCGACTCCTTCTACCTCATGGACGCCGCGATAATTCGACTGCCGGACGCGGTCGTCTACGCCGGCCGCGCCGCTGACCTCGTGGCGCTAGCTGGCGGTCGGCCGCTGACCGGCGAGGACCAAGTGCCCGCGGCCGTCGGTCGCTTCGGTGTCTCTTACGATGCGGAGCGTGTCGCCGACGGCCTCGCAACCAGCGTCGACTTCACCTCGCGCGCGGAGCTTGGCACCAACATCGCGCAGCGCTTCGACGCCTTCCGCGCCGCGGCCGACGCATTCGCGCCACCAACGATGCTCCAAGATCTGGCCACCAGCGTCGATGCCTCGACGATGGCCGCCAACGCCCGTCGGGTATCGGCCGCGGCGACCGCACTGGCGCATCTCCTGCTGATTGAACTGTCGGCGTTGCTCGACAACCGGGCGACCGCCCTATCCCAGCAGCGGCGGTATACGGCGATCGCAAGCATCGCCGCGGCCGTCATCGGACTCGCGTTGCTGTGGCTGGAAACCGTCGGCCGGCCACGCCGACGCCCAGCCATTCGCGCTGGCGCGAAGCCGACCGATGAACTGCCAATGGGCACGCTCGCGTACGCCCGGGAGATGCGCGACCCGCAGGATCTAGCCACAGCGGGTCGCGGCCAACGCCGAGGAAACGGCAAGCTCTAAACAACATGTCCGCCAGAAGCTGACCCCGACTCTCGCCGATCCTTCGCACTGCGGTGGTCATGGTGAGGGTCGGGTGCGCGTATAGGTCGCGTTGGGGTCAATGGGAATCAAGAAGCCGGCTCCCCTCGTCGGCGGAAACCGCCTCTGACCGGCGGCCGGACTGGACTGCGGCTTGTCTTGATTAAGGGTTGCGCTGCGAGTGGTAGTGCTGACGCCAGATCAGGCGGTACACCCGCGTGAGCCGGGGAATAGAGCGCAGCCCAGGGATGAACGGCACGAGTACCAACAGCACGCTGAGCACCATCATCAGGGCCCAGATCTGCGCGTCGGCGTTTTCTGAGGTACTGAACGGCGATACCTGGTACCAGAAGGTGTACAGCCACAGCCAGGCCTGACCGGGGTATCGACCGGTCTCGTTCATCATGCCCCATTGGTCTCCGGCGAGGTGCTGGTCCTGGGCCTGATCGGAGAGGTAGCTTCCGTCGGAGAGGAAGAGCAGCGGTTTGGCATAGTCGGTCTGGTAGAAGCCCCCGGCGCTGAGCAATTGCCCGTCGAGCCCGCCGCTGCGGGCCAGGTCGAGGAGACGGTTGGTGAGCAACGGTATCGGTCCGTAGTCACCGGTCGCGACCTGGGCAGGGTCGTTGTCCGTTGCGTTACCCAGCGCGTCGGAGTAGGCGGTTGTCCACGCGGAGCGCTGGTCGTCGCTGGCGCTGTTGTACTGCTGGAGTGCGTTGTTCAGCTCCGTATCTCCGGTAATTGTGGACAGTGGACCGAGTACGAAGTCCTGTGCGGTGTTGACTGGCGCGCGGACACCGCCCCATCGCTGCAGCGGGACCGGGCCGAGCTTCTGACCCGCGGTGGGGTCGTCGGTGTATGGCGCGCCGTAGGCTGCAGTATCGCTGGTGCCATCCAGTTCGGAGACTGATGTGGCAACGAAATCGTTGGGCGCGTTGGTGGCCCATTCGGCCAGAGTGATCGCGTGCTTGTCGGGCGAGCTGAACACAGCGGCGAGTACCACGGTCAGCAGGGTCATTACGCCGAGCGCGGCAACGAACTCCTTGACCAGGTCGTAGCGGCGGTACTCGCCCGTCCACGGCTGACTGTCGCGGTCAAGGACCTGAGCCCGCCGCTGGCGCGTGGGTGTCGTCATGACGCCACCTCCTCGGTCTGCGGTGTGCTGTCGGATGTCGGTGCGGTCGGTGACGGCTGCGCGGCCGCCGCCCCGTCCTCGAAGGGTGGTACAACCCCGCGACGGCGTACCAGCAACACATGCCAGATCACCAGCACGCCCAGCACTAGCGGGAACAGCACCACGTGGAACAGCAGCATCTGTCCGTAGTTCAAGACGTTGAACCATGCGCCGACGCCGACCGAATTCAGGCCGTCCTTAGCCTGCGTCGCGATCCACTGCGAGTCGAAGTTGGACTGCACCAGGTAGCCGGTGAACGCGGTAGCGATCGAGCCGAGGAACGCCACTGCGCCGGTGACCCACGTCAGCGCCCGACGGCCACGCCATGCAGCCATGAAGAACTTGCCCCACAGGTGGATGACCATCGTGAAGAAGAACAGCTCCACACTCCACAGATGAAGGCTGTTGACAAAGTGACCCTCGGACGAGCCGTGGTACCACTGTGGGCCTTCGAGTGCCAGGATCGCGCCACTCGCCAGCACAACGAGCAGGGCAGCCAGCGTCAGCACGCCAAACACGTAGATCCAGGACGCGACGTATGTGGGCTGGCGGTCGGGCAGCAACTGGTCCGGAGGTAATGCGCGGGTCGCCGCGGTACGGACGCGAGCGGTCCACATCTGATCGTCGCTGGTGGCTCATGGCCGCCGCCTCCCACCGGGGAATGGCAGGAACAGCGCCAAGACGAAGACCAGGAGCATCAAACCGATCACGATCAGGTTGGCGACCGAAATCTGGATGACGCCCCACTGCAGATACGTCCCCGGTTCGTCCACAACGACCTCCACGGGATCGATGGGCATTCCGATCTGCTCATCTTTTCGGTGGTGTGTAACCCCGGGTAGGGCCGATAGTCCCTGTTTGCGGGAGGATGGTCCCTCCGTTACATTCCGCGACCGCTGGATCATCTGGCGCTGACTCCTCGGCTGTGTTGTTCAGCTGGTCTCGTTTCCGCGTAGGGGATCGTTGGCGGGAACGATCACATCTGCCGGGCCGCGTCGCGGTGTGGGTGCGGCCGGCATGGTTGGGTATCCGATACGCAACACGGTCTGCGCCGTCCGTCCGGTGTGAATGTCGGCGAGAAGCTTACGGAGGGGTGGGATTTCGGTGAGCTGGCTCAACGGCGGCCCGGCTAGACCGCACAAGGTGGCGGCAGCAGCACCCGCTGCAACGCCGCACCGGCATGCAACCAGTCGCGCGTAGGGAAACGCTTAGTTACCCACAGTGGACAGTCAGACCAATGTGCCGAGCGTCAACGCCAGACATCAAAGTGGACTCCGGTGCTCATCTACGTGGCCAGCGGGGTTCGCCGCGTTGGACGCGTTCGTGAGGCCGCGGCCGCCCGGGTCACTGTCCAAGAACCGATCGACGCTCGTTGGTCTGCAGGACTACGACCACGCAATCGGTCAACCGGAGGTCGCTATGACTGGTCCGTCGCGAAACACATTGATACGCCGGCGTAGCGTGGTGCTTTCCGTCGTCGGCGTCCTCGTTGCCATGGGATCGTCGACCGCGTTGGCGGCACCAGCCACTGTCGTGGTGTCCCCCGGTCAATCGATCCAGGCTGCCATCGACGGGGCCCAGCCGGGTGCGACCATCAATGTGCGGGCTGGCACCTACCACGAGAACTTGGAGATCATTAAAGACCATCTGACGCTGCGGGGGGCGGGACTCGGGCGCACGGTCTTGTTGTTGCCCGACTACCCGTTGCAGCGATACTGCACGCCCGACCCGAACGACCCGTTCGTGGTGGGCATCTGCGCCACCGGGGACCTCGATCCCTCCACCGGCACCGTGTCGCGGTTTCTCGAGGGCGTGACAATCAGCGGCTTCTCGGTACGAGATTTCCCGAGCGCCGGCATCATTCTCGTCGGCGTCCGTAACGGGGTGGTGAGCGATAACGAGACGTCCGGCAACGAGGCACGCGCCATCTTCGCGCTTAGCTCCACCCGTACGCGGATCATCGGCAACGATGCTACGGACAACTTCATGAGCGGGATCGGCCTTGACGAGTTCCCGCTCGACCCGACGACACTGCCGCCTGCAAACGCCACCGTCGTCGGCAACCGTAGCCACGATAATCGTGGCGATGGCACTCTCGTGCTCAACTTCGACCACGGCACGATCGCCGGCAATGTGACCACCGAGCGGCGGTCACTGCCGCGAGTCCGGTCGGCCGGTGCAGAGTCCGTAAGCGCACAAGGCCTGACGCCCACGGTGGGGCGTCGGGCCTTTGCCGTGTACGAAGGTCTGACCGCGCGGGGGTACCGCTCGGGCACTACCCGAGCGCACGCTGGGATTGTCCCCGTCGTGCCGAGCCACCAGTCGCCGGCCCGGCGGGTGACCCGGAGGGCTATCCGCATGTGCGGGCGGCGCTCCGCGCGGACGACGAACAGAGCCGGGGACCCAAACCGTCTCCTGCGAGCGCTCGGGCCCCAGTCGTGTGCTCACGTCGAGTCAGTCCGGTGGACCCTACTGGACTGCCTCCATAGCGACCAGCCGTGTCAACCGCTTGGTCACGTCCCGTAGTCGAACAGCCACCACTGGATCGCAGCCCTCCCCAATCGCACTGATTGGGGCCTAACCTCTTGATTCATTCACTTAATTCGGTGAGGTGACCTGTGACGACCGGTATGCCGAAGTGGGAAGCTGACGGCCGCGAGCGGATTAGGGCCGCCATCCCCGACCTCGCCGCCACGTTGGGGAAGTTTGTGGCAAAGGACTCCAACGAGGAAGAGACGAGGCTCCTGGTTACGGCCATTCTGGAGGCCCTAGGGTTCGACAGATTCTCTGATCTGAACGTTGAGTACCGGGTCCGGCACGAGTTCGTCGACTATGGCCTGCAGGTCGATGGTAAGATCGTCGCCTTCGTCGAGGTGAAGCGGGTCGCGCAGCGGCTGAACGACCGCCACTTGAGTCAGGTCCTTGCCTATGCGACCAACCATGGCGTCCCCTGGATGGTGCTGACCAATGGTCAGGTATGGCAGGCCTTTCACCAGGCCACTGCCGAGGGGTCACCCGTGGCCGTGGACCTGTTCCTGAGTGTGGACCTACTCGACAGCCAGGTCTCCCTCACAGAGAAGGTCAACAAGCTCTTCTACCTAAGCAAGGAATCGTTCAAGCGCGGACTGATCGGCGAGTTGTGGCGCCAGACTTTGGCGACGAGCCCGAAGGCGGTCGCCTCCGCGATCCTCTCAAGCCGAGTGGTCGACGAGGTAAGACGAGAGCTGCGTCAGAGGAAGGCGCCAAACATAGAGATGGATGAGCTCACGGAGCTAATCCGGACCTCTGTGCTCCGCGAGGACGTCGGGCCGTAGTGCGCTGATCTTGGCTCGGATCGTGAGAGCTGGCTGTCCTCTGTGGAGGGTGGGAGGTCGGCACCGCCGGATGTGCGAAGGTGCCGACCGGTCCAATGTGGCGCTGGTCGGGTCAGGGCCACCGGAAAGAGAGGCGACTACCCGGCCATCGATCGCGCCGAGCAGCAGCAGGCGCTCGACCATACGGCTCAAGCAGCCGGCCGGGGACGAGAACTGACGGGCCTCGCCCTTTTTGCCCGATCGTCAGGGACGATGGCGGCCCATGGACGAGCCTGAATGGATGCAGCTGCACCCGACGAAGCGCACCCCGACGGTCACGCTGAGGCAATCAGCCGACGAGCCCACGATTGACCATCTCGACCGACGACGGACCGTGTTCACGCTGCGTGGCAAGGCAATGCAGGCATTCGCCGAGAAGCTCACCAACGCGGCGAGCATCGCCGGCGTTCAGTGGCCGGACGTCCTCGCAAGATGACGGACGCGACCCGAGACATGCGACAGCGGCTCCGAGTCGCGTGTTGGTTCGGAGCCGCTGTCTTTGTTATGGCCGGCGGCGGCGCAGGGGCAGCCACACGGGCTGGGCGGAAGACGGCTGCGATAGCCAGGAGGATCACCGTCACGGTCGTCTTGGCCGCGCTCCGAATGCTCGTCGTGGCGGCACAGGGTGGCCCTTCGCCGACCGGTCCGGTAGTAGCCGATCGGCTGAGTTCCATGTCCGATTTCTAGCGGGTGGAGCGTTGGTGCCGTGTCAGGTCAGGTTTCATCGGAATGCGCGGCGGGCGTCGTCGACGGCGTCGCTCGCGTGTCGCCAGCCGGGCCGGCAAAGGTTGCACACCTGCGAGCGTTAGCCAGTACACGTCAGGCTTTTTCGCCATGGCGAGCGTGCAGATTTCGCTCAAGCAAGCGCCAACTAGCTCGACGATCTCGGCCCGAGTCGCAGTACCGGGCAGCAGGAACATGTGGGCCTTTGCAGCCTTGAATGCTATCAGCTCTTGCGGGCGGCTAAGAATGCCCTGATCGCGGCCGAAGATCACCCACCCATTGCGCCCGATGACGGGTAGCCAGTCCTCATCGATAAGGCCCTGGCCAAGCCGCTCCCGGCCGAACACCGACGTTGGGGTGTGCACGGGGTAACCAAGGCCAGCGATGAACCCACGTAGCGTCCGGCCATGCAGATTCTCGTCGATGTAGAACTCAGGCGGCGCTGCCCAGGAGGATGCGGGCGGCGGTCCGGACGTCACCGACTTCGATGCCGAACTCGTCCGCGACGTCTTCAGCTGTCTCACCCGCCTTCACCATGCCGGCTACGTCGGCAACGCGGACGCCAGTCCCCGCGAAGATTGGCTGGCCAAATGATCGACGTACGTCGACGATTACTTTGGACGGTGCCCACTGACGGAGCTCAAGATCCTGCGGAAAGCCATCCCGATTCCAGCCGACGTAGGTCATGTAGTCCTTCACGATCTCGCGGATGATCTGCTGACCGGTGCGACCGTCGATCAGTTCGCGGCCGGCCTCTGTCTGCGAGAAGTCCCAGAGGACACTGATCCCGTCAGTTGCGAGCTCCTTCGCTACCAGTACGTACTCGCCGAACTCGCGTTTGAGTACGTCCAGCGCCGGCCGAATCTTGGCCGGGCGCACGCCCGCATCGCGAAGTGCGTTCAGCACATACGCCTCGGCCAGAGCGATGAAGGTCACCGGAAGGCCTTCTGATTGGGGCGAACGCACGTGGAGCAGCGCACCGCCGCGCTCGTAGCCGCGGGCCCATCGGTGGAATGTCTGTTGGGGCACCCTCAGGTATCGGCCGGCCTGGGCGAGATTGAGCAGCCCATCGGCAAAGCGAGGATCTGTCTTGGATGGCATCTTCCTCACGTCCTCACGGTAGCGGCCTAGCCGAGCGCCGCCGGGCAGCCTGACGGCGCGCCGTCCATCAACCGAGCAGCTGTCCGACTCTTGGGAACATGCGTACGATACTCCCGTGGGGGCAACCCGAACCGCTTCCTTGTAACGGTCGCTCAGATCACCGGCTTCGCCCACGTCGTCCGCTGCGCCGCCGATGAGGGCCTGGTCGAGATCGGCGAGATCCTCGCTCGTGTGAAGGTCAAGCCACGCTGCTGGGACCAACCCCATCACCACTATGCAGGGACAGACGACGGCCGAGGCACCGACCAAAGCGTGACACAAAGCGACTTACGCTGATGAGCGGATGGATCGAGCCGCTGAACGTCCGGTCCCGCCGGGCCAATGGTCGGCGTTAACTCGCGATGCTCCACTCGAATTCAATCCGAGATCATGAACGTCGGCGCCGCGCAGACTCTCCGCAGAAGCGAACGCCTCCGTCCCGTCCGCCGGTCGCGCCTTGACGGCCCGTAGCCGACGCAGCCGCAGGCGAGGTGCGTGGGTGTAGCTACCCGTGCGTAGAGCAACGGTCATCTATCGCCCAACCGGCACCGCGACTAACGTCGCGCGTATGAGGTTCACAACTACACAACGCGTCGACGCACACGACCTGCCGGGTCCGGTCACCGCTTATGTCGGCCGCGTCGTACCGCTGCGCATCGGCCCGATCGCGTGGACCGCCAAGCTCGAGAACGTCGATCCGGTCAGCGATGGCGACGAGGTTCGTAGGTCTCGTCGACGAACCGCGCGAGCGCGTACGCCAGCGCCGCCTGGCGCGGCTGACCCCCGATGGCCGCGAGCGACTCGCCGATCTCGACGAGCGCCTGATCTTCGGTGAGCTCCGCCCTCAATGACGCACCGCGCGACCGACCGGAGCAGATCATCAGAAACATCGTGGAGCACAACAGAATCGGCCATTCTCCAACCGTGCCGCGCCGACAAACCCACGCTAGCGGGGCAGATGAGGGCGCCCAAAGCGGTAGGTTCCAGCAGGCCAAAGATTGAAGCAAGGTCAGCGGTGGCGAGGTTTGGAGACGGCGGCGTCGATCTCATCGCGCCGTCGTGCCACGAGCGTGTCGAACGCCTTGTCGGGCAGGTGACGCTTGTCGGTGAACTTGATGCCACCCTTGGTGGATTCAAACCCATCGAACTCCGCGATCACTCTCTCGACGACCGCTGGGCTGAACGGGAACACAGAGTAGCCCTGCTTCGTCGAGACCACGCTGATGAGCGGCCGGCCACGGTAGCGCAGCGCCGCCATGCCGTAGCTCGTGCCTTCCACGGCCTCCGGCGCAACGGCCAGCGCGCGTGCCCGATACCGCTCGAGCACCGAGCGCACGGGCTCGTCGAGGCCGGCGATGTAGTCGGTCACCTCACCCATGCCGACAGTGTCACATCCCTGGAATGTCGCGCTCGACTCAAGCAGATGAGGATGTTGGCACCGGGCCGGCGGCAGAGCGAACCTCCGTGCGGTATTCAGTTAGGCGACCGGATCGCCCTCCAGCCGGTGATGTCGCACTGACCGTGCTCGTTGTTTCCCGCGGCAACAACTGTTCCGTCCGCGCGTAGCCCGAGAGTGTGGGTGGATCCTGCCGCCACGGCCACGATCTCGCGCCAGTCGGCCGCGTCGCACTGGCCGAAATCCTTGTTCCCCACGGCCACGACTCGGCCAGCCGCGGTGACTCCAACAGTGTGGTAGCTCCCAGCCGCCACTGCCACAACGTCCCTCCAAGAACTGACATCACAGGCGCCCGCCGATTGATCCCCGACCGCAAAGACGCGTCCGTCGTTGGTGAGACCGACCGTGTGAAGGTAGCCGGCGGCGACGGCGGCGACGTCACGCCATGTGTCGACTGCGCATTGCCCACGGCGATCATTCCCCACGGCAACCGTGGTCCCATCGGCTCTGAGACCCACCGAATGCCAGTCGCCACAAGCCAACGCGACAACCTCACGCCATTCGTCCACGTTGCATGCTCCCTCGCGAAGCCGTCCCGCAGCCAGCACGGTGCCGTCACCAACTAGCCCCAAGGTGCGGCGCCAGCCCGCGGCGACAAGAGTCACGTCGCGCCATGATGCGACGTCACACTGCCCGTCACGGTTCCAGCCCGTCGCCATGACAGTGCCGTCCGCGCGGAGGCCGACGCTGTGGGACCGTCCAGTGTTCGACGCCGTATGCACGTTGCCCGCCGCCACGGCGACCACATGGACCCAATCTTCGACTCGACACTCACCAGATGTCCCCGTGCCGGCCGCAACAACGGTGCCGTCGGCACACCGCCCCAGCGAGTGTCGTGGTCCAGCGGCGATGACAGGACTGCTCACGTGCATAGATTACGAATTACATGACCCTGGGCACATTCAGTTCGCTCCACGCCTCCATGCCATTGAGTGGCGCCCACGAAGTCGTCGAGATTACGGCGCTCCAGCACCCGCTCATCGGCAGATCCGGAAGCCGAACACCCGATCAGCGGCATGAGGTCCGGTCGGTTCAGAGAGCGGCGATGAGAATGGCGCCGACGGTGCTGACGCCGATGACGATGGCCGCCGCGGTGAGCCAACCAACGACTACGTGGCGGGTTCGCCAGGCGACCCACAGCACGACCGCCGGGGCGATGAGCACGTACGCAAGGGTGCAGACGTTGAGGATGAGCAGCGTCCTCTCCTGCCCCGGCGTCGGTTCCGTGCCGGAGTGGGGGCTCACCCGGCCGACCGCGTAAAGCAGCGGCGCCGGACCTGGGGCAGCGAAGACGCGAGTCGATTCCTCGAATACGTCCGGGCACACGGAGACCCGCTTTACGCCGCCCACGTGCTGGCGCTCGTCATGGGGTTGCGAAAGGGTGAACTGCTCGGCTTGTCGTGGGATGACGTCGGCCTCGACCGGGGAACTGCGCGTCGGCTGGCAACTTCAACGGATCGGTCGGCAACTGGTTCGCCGGCAAACGAAGACCGAAGAGTCCGACAGCACGCTGCCCTTGGTCGACATCTGCGTGTCAGCTCTCAAGATCCGGAAGGAGATTCAGGACGCCGACCGGCTCAAGGCCGGAGACGCGTGGCAGGACTCGGCGAACCTGGTGTTCACCACCCGCTACGGAACGCCGATCGAGCCGCGCAACTTCAACCGTGCGTGGGACGCCCGGACGGCTTCAGCAAAGGTGCCTAGGATCACCGTGCACGATGCCCGGCGCACCTGCGCCTCCCTCTTGGTGGATCTTGACGTCCATCCACGAATCGCGATGCAGATTCTGCGACACGCAGACTTCTCGATCACGATGGAGGTCTATACGCAAGTGACCAGCACGGCAACCCGGGATGCGCTCAAGAAGCTCGGTGAGAGCTTGCACGGGTCGTGAGCGCTGCTGTACTTCGCTGCAGCACGGGTGTGGTCAGGGGCCTTCGCCCGGGCCGGACAAGGCCCCTGACCTGCTGCGCGCCCGAAGAGATTCGAACTCCCAACCTTCTGATCCGTAGTCAGATGCTCTATCCGTTGAGCTACGGGCGCAGTGCTTGACCATCGTACATGGCCGTTCAGCGGCATTGCCTTGGCGGTTCCGCTGCTCGCTGCTCGTCCCTCGCAGCTGCGCGGCTCCCACCGCTGTGTTTCGTTGGCGGTTCCGCTGCTCGCTGCTCGTCCCTCGCAGCTGCGCGGCTCCCACCGCTGTGTTTCGTTGGCGGTTCCGCTGCTCGCTGCTCGTCCCTCGCAGCTGCGCGGCTCCCACCGCGGAGGCTCCGGGATTCGAACCCGGGAGGGGCGGTTAGCCCCAACCGCATTAGCAGTGCGGCGCCATAGACCGAACTAGGCGAAGCCTCCCAGGCGACCCGCTCGCGGACCGCCGTTGATCGAGGATACAGGTTGCGACGGAAGCGCAGCGAAGCAGTACCGGTTACGGCCCGTTTGACCGGTTTGGGCAACGGGACTTCGAGGAATCGACATGCGGTTTATCCTGCTCGCGCCGGTCGCCGACTGGTGATCCTCTGGCCGCCCGCCCCCGGAGAACAGTCCCATGCGCATCAGCCGCAAACGATGGCTCGCGCTCACCAGCGCAGCCGCGATAATCGCGTCCACCACCGTGTTCGCAGCTGTCAATGCCTACGCCGACCCCGGTGGCACGCTCACCGGTCACGTACTCGACAACGGCGTCCCGGTTCCGGACGTCTCGGTCCAGATCTTCGCGGGCGGGTCGGTCTTCGTGCCGCCGACAACCACCGATGCGAGCGGCGCCTTCACTCTCGCGAATGTTCCGCCCGCGGCGTACCGGGTGAACTACCGGCTGCCGGGCGGCAACACGTTCTATGCCAACAGCACGACGAACCTGAGGACGCCGACCTGATCGTGGTCGCCGCCGGCGCGACGGTCACGCTGGACGAGGCTGTGCCGGCGCACGGCTCGATCCACGGACGGCTCAGCCGCGGGGACGGCTCGGGCGCATTCGCGTTCGTGCAGGCCCTCGGGGGTGCGGCCGGGTCGGTCTTCACCACCACTGACCCGGACGGTAACTACTCAATGCCGTACATCTGGGTAGGCACGTACCGGGTGCAGTTCAGCCCGAGCGGGGCCCCGGAGCAGTTTGCGCACCAGAAGACCGATTTCCTCAGCGCGGACCTCTTCAACGTCACGGCGGGAGCGAACCTTACGGTTGACGACACCCTGATTCCGACCGGGTTCATCACGGGCCGCGTCACCAGTCAGGGCCAACCGGCGCCGCAGTTCGTGCACATCCAGATTCTCAAAGCGGACGTGCCATTTGAGGATCAAGTTGCGAGCACGTTCACCAACCTCGACGGCACCTATCGCGTCGGCGTGCTCCCGGGCGCGTACAAGGTGAAGTTCAATTTCTCCAGCATTGGAATCAGCCAGTACGCGCATCAGAAGACCGACCTCGCCAGCGCCGACACCTTCACGGTCGCCGAAGGGGAGGACGTGGTCGTCGACGAGGAGGCCGTGACGCCTTCGATCGTGCGCGGTCGGCTCACGAACGCGGACGGCACGCCGGCGGTGGGCGCCTTCGTGGGCATCCAGTCAGGGCAACAGTTCTACGGTGCCGCGGTCGGTCCGGCCGGCGACTGGTCGGCGTCCGTATTGCCGGGCACGTACACCGTCTCGTTCGCGACGGACCTCGGCACGCATGGGCCTTCGGCAAGAGTTCGCAGGAAACAGCCGACCAGATCGTGGTCGGGTCGAACGAAACGGTTGAGGTCAACGACACGCTTCGTGCGCCGGGCTCGGTCACTTTCACCGCAGCCGATCACAAGACCGGCGCTCCGATCAGCGACTTCTGCGTCAACTACAGCACCGGGGGCTCCTGTACCACGACGGGCTCGGTCACGGTGAACAGGCTGCCTGGCGAATTCCGGGTGTTCACCACCGTTGGGGAAGACCAGTCCTACATCCCGCAAGAGGTTATCGTCAATGTGACCAGCGGTCAGGACACCCCGGTCACGGTCAGCCTGGTCAAGGCGGCCACCCTGACCACCGTGATCAAGGATGCCGCGACCGGCGCTCCCGTGGTCGGTGCCTGCCTGCACCTGGTCGAGACCCTGAACCCGATCACGCTGACGAGCCAGCGCACCTGCAGTGGCCCGGATGGCACGCTCACCGTGAAGGGGATCCGGCCCGGCGTCTACAACGGATTCGTCTCCGTCCATGATGGACTCCACGGCATGCAGTGGGTGGGCCTCACCCGAGGCACGGGCGCCCAGGCGACCGCCCGGTTGATCCCACTCGGCGAGGGCGTGACCGCGACGCTTCCCGCGATCAAATTGGACAAGGCCGGTACGCTCACCGGCACGATCCGGGACCAGGCCACGGGCAACCCGCTCGAGTTCGCGTTCGTAGGCACGGCCAGCTTCAGCAGCGGCCTTGGTGATGCGCCACCCGGCGCCGCCAACACCGACACTGAGGGCCGTTACACGATCGAGGACCTAGGCCCGTACAACTGGACGATGTTCTTCCGGCGGTTCGGGTACGCGTCGGTGTTCACGGGCGGTACGGGAGACCGCTTCCTGTCCACGGGCGTGAAGATCAACGTCGGACAGACCACCACCTACGACCTGAACATGAAACCTGGGACAACCCTCACGGGCTCGGTCCGGTTCGCCGACGGTAGCTCGCCTACGTTCGTACGCGTAACCATGGTCCACGCACTCAGCGGCGACGAGCTCGACGTCAGCGACATCGAGGGCACGCAGCCATACCAGCTGCACGTGGCAGCCCCGCTGTTGGTGAAATTGCGCATCGACAGCAACCTCGCCAGCACCTGGGTCGGCGGGGCGGACTTCCTTCACGCCAAGGTGTTCGTGGTCGGCACGAAGAGTCCCCAGGTGCAGAAGGTCACGATCCCTTAGGTGTCACGGTACGGCGGGTCGACCCATCGCGGTCGGCCCGCCCACTACGCTCGGCCAGCATGGAGGACCAGACCCCCCGCCGTGCTCCGGCCCGCCCTCGTAAGGCCCAACCCGCGCCGACCCGCCTCGAGCCGAAGGCGGCGAAGGCCACGAGGTCGACGGCGCCCGCCAAGCGCACGCCACGCAAGGCGGCGGCCGAGGTCGTGGCGTCGGAGGTCCTCGACGACAAGCTGCTCGCGCACCTCGACGAGGTGCTGGCCGAGCTGGAGACGCCGGTGCTCACGGAAACGCCGGTGGTATCCGCGCCTATCCCGCGGGCGCCACTGTGGGCACGACTCGTGGCCGACCCCGGGTTCGCCGCGGAACATCTGGCGCGGGAGGCCGTCACCCGGCTCGGCCCACCGGCAAAGGCGTGGGTCGACCGCACGCAGGCCCGGTACCCAGAGGCGGAGCCCGACGCACTCGCCCGGCTGGCGGTGGCCGAGCATGTCCGAGCCGCCCGCTGGCGGGCGATCACGAATACGACCGTCGTCGGATCGCTGGCCGACGTCGGCATGCTCGCCCGTACCCACGCCGGTCTCGTCCTGACCGTCGCCGCCGCCTACGGAGCGGACCCGACCGCGGACGCACGGGTGCGCGATCTGCTGGAGCTGCTGCCGGTCCCGCGCCTGACCCAACCCACGCTCGCCGCGGCCGGCAATGTGGGAAACATCGTGGGCGCGTTCGCGGTACGGCGGATCGCGGCCCGGCTCCTGCCATTCGGTGCGCCGATCGCCGGGATGATCCACAGTGGACTCTCCATAGAGCAGGTGGCGCTGCGGGCCGTCGACCGCTTCCGCCCCAAGCGCTAACCGGCGGCCGTCACAGCCACGACACGTGGCCGTGGAGCAGGGTGTAGCCGAGGTAGGCGACGCTGTCGAGCACCGTGTGGGCCACGATGAGCGGCCAGAGTCGGCGGGTGCGGAGGAAGAACAGCGCGAAGACGACGCCCATGATGGCGTTGCCGAGGAACGCGCCGAATCCCTGGTACAGGTGGTAGCTGCCGCGCAGCAACGCGCTGGCGGCTACCGTCGCGGCAGTGCTCCAACCGACCTGGCGCAGCCGGGTGAGCAGGTAACCCACCACCACGACCTCTTCGAGGATCCCGTTCCCGGCGGCCGCCAGTACCAACACCGGCCCGGCCCACCACTCGGTCAGGTTGGCCGCCGAGACGATCGTGTTGATCCCGACGGCGCGCGCCGCGAAGTACAGGCCCAACCCGGGAATGCCGATCACCGCGGCCAGCCCGAGACCAGCGCCGACGTCCCACCACGGCCGATGCCGGTCCAGGCCGAGCTGGACACCGGCTGATTTCGCGGTAGGCGACCAGTCCCGATCTCGGTTGAGCAGGTGGACGGCGAGCAGGGCCGGCACGATGTCGAAGCCGATCTCGAGCAGCTTCAGCACCAGCGAGAGCAGTGGCCGACCCGGCGCGGGCGAGACGTTGAGCGCCGTGGTCTGCTGCGACAACGGCTTGGCCGCGGTCAACTTCGCGATCAGCGTGACAACCGAGTAGACCGCCGACATGCCAAGCGACACGCCCAGCACCAGCAAGACCTCGCGGGAGAGCACCGCCGGCCTCGCGTCCCCCCGTAGCCGCCGTACCGTCGTCTGCACCCTCACGCGCGGAATCGTCGCACACCATGTCCGCCACGTTCCTTGGAAGGCTTGGAAGGCTCGGGGTTCGGGCCTCGTGCCGACCACCCCACCACCCGGGCTCCCACCCCCGCCGGAGAGTCACGTGACCCTTTCCCTTCTGCTCAGGGAGAGTTGGGCCCACGTCGAGGACGCGGGCGACGACCTGGGCAGCTACTTGTTCGCCCGGTTGTTTCTGGCCGAGCCGAGCCTGCGCGATCTCTTTCCCGTCGACATGGCCAGTCAACGAATCCGTTTCCTCGACGCGCTGACCACCATGATCCAAACGATCGACGACGGGGAACGATTCGAGCAGATCATGCGCGACCTCGGCCGGCACCACGTCAAGTTCCACGTGCGGCCCGAGCACTTCGTCATGTTCGAGGCGGCCTTACTGGACGCGCTGCGACACTTCTCCGGGGACCGCTGGTCCGATCAGTACGACCGGGCGTGGCGCGACGCGTATGCGCGCATGTCCGGCGCGATGATGCGCGGCACCGATGAGTTCGCCGGGCACCCCGCCTTCTGGCACGCGGAGGTCACCAGCCACGAGCGGCGCACCCGCGACATCGCGGTGTTCACCTGCGAGCCATTGATCGCCTACCCGTACCAAGCGGGCCAGTACGCGAGCATCGAGACCACCCACGTGCCGCGGGATTGGCGTCCACTGTGGATCGGCAACCCGCCCGGCACGGGGCCGCTGGAGTTCCACGTCCGTGCCGCAAGCGGTGGCTGGGTGTCGTCGGCGCTGGTGAGACGGCTGCGGGTCGGCGACGTGGTCCGGCTGGGGCCGGCGATGGGCACCATGACCCTCGATCAGCGGTCCACAAGGGACATCGTGTGTATCGCGGGCGGCACAGGCGTCGCCCCGATCAAGGCGCTGATCGGTGAACTTGCCGAGTACAACCGGTCCCGCTGGGTGCACGTCTTCTTCGGTGCCAGGACCAGAGCCGACCTGTACGACCTTCCTGCGCTGCATCGGCTCGCCGCCCGCTTCTCGTGGCTGTCGGTGGTGCCGGCATGCACCGATGAACCGTCGTACGGCCGAGAGAAGGGCAACGTCAGCGACGTCATGGAGCGGCTGGGTCCTTACCCGGACCACGACTTCTATGTCTGCGGTCCGCCCGAAATGATGGGCGCGACCCTACGTGCGCTGCGGCGGATGGAGGTGCCGGCGTCGCGGATCCGTTACGACGCCGTCGGTGTGGCTCCCAGCGACGGGTAGTGCCACGGCTGCCCGTGGTCCTCGTACTCCTCGACCGGGATGAGCCGGCCTTCGCTCGGCATCCGATCGGCATAGAGCAGGCCACCGAGGTGATCGACCTCGTGCGCGACGAGGCGGGCCATTGCTAGCCGGTACGTGGCGACCGTCCGCTCGCCGGTCAGGTCCTCGTGCTCGACCTCGACCAGCAGCGGCCGCGACACCAGGCCTCGAACGTCGAAGAACGACAGGCAGCCCTCGTACTGCTCGTCGTGATCAACCGACTCGCCGACGATGCGCGGATTGAGCAACACCACTGGCGCGTCCTGCCCCGACTCGGGTGGTTGGATGACCGCGGCGGCCCAGTCGATTCCGATCTGCGGCGCTGCCAAGCCGAGTCCTTTGTGGAACTCGTGCAGCGCGGACACCCGCTGTACGGCATCGAGGAGTCGGGAGACCACGTCGGACGCGAGCGCCGCCTGCTCGGGCAACTCGAACCAGCGGGCGGCCCGATCGAGCATAGGTGCTCCTCGTTGCAGGATGCCCGCCCCGCGCATCAAGTCACTGGCACGCCTGCCGGCCGCGGGCCGGCTTCCGCGCTGCAGCGGCACCGACTCGGTCCGGAACCGCCACTCCAACCGGTAGCGGGCGTTGAGCGCGGGCTCGTCGGTCTGCCACTCGAAGTGGATCCGATCGCCGACGACGCTCTCCCGTACCGGGGTCTTCAAGGCACCGGCCTCTGCGGTGAGTGAGCTCTCGACACCCCATACCACTGGCCGCAGGTCGGCCGGAAACTCCAGGTGCACGGCGAGTCGGCGAGTCGGCTGGCGGATCGCTCGCTGGAACCAGTGGCCCCACTTGTCCTCGCCGACCGTATAGCCGTACTCGATGGTGGCGCGTTCGCCTGGATAGAGCGGGAATCGCGATTCATCGTTCTCAAAGAGCAGCCAGATCTCCTTGTACGAGTCCCGGTCCTGCTTGGCCTGCCACGACATCGGCTCGCTGCCCCGTCGGGCGTCCAGGTTCAGCTCGGCCCACGTCAGCGGGTGGTCCCGGTAATGACGGTTCGACCGCTCGGGCTCGCCCGGGTATCGGTCGACGGCGATCCTCACCGGGTACCGGGTGACCGCCTCGCGGCCGGTGTTGTAGAGCTCCCGGCGCACCGAGCACCGGTACTCACCGTCCACATAGGTCAGACGAGCGTCCTCGTACTCCACGACCAACGATGTCCGCAACAGGTCGGGGGCGTTCGGCTCCGGTCGGGGTCGCGGGCCGGACGTGTTCTGCCGGGCCCGATCGAAGTCGAGGAAGAGCTGCCAGATCTCGCCGCCGGCGTCGAGCACCATCTCAGCGCGACGGGCGAAGTCCTCCGTCGGGCGATGGCGGCGGGCCTCGACGTGACTGACGTACGAGGGATCGAAGCCCATCTCGGCCGCGAGTTGCTTCTTCGAAAGACCGCGCGCGGCCCGCCGACGGACCAATGCGCTGGCGAACGCATCTACCGCCAGGTCGACCAGCGCGTCCGTCACCTGCCCGTCACCCCTCGGGGTCCGGCCCGGGTGGCCGGTTGGTCCAGTCTTACCGCTCCGTCCCGCACCACTCAAGGCTCGAGCAACGCATCGCGTGGCCGGTCGGTCACAAGCAGGGCCGGCCGGCGCGGAATAGCGCCCTATATGTGACCAAATGGAAAGGCCGGCTCGACTCGCGCTGGTTAGGGTAGCCTTCCCGTAGTAGGGTGGCCCGATTGATCGCCCGAGAATCGGGGGTACGCGGTGGTGATGCGCGCGACCGACGCGGACGCGCTGGCCGCTGACCCGCTCACCCCGATCCGCGAGACGCTGCGCCATGTAAACGCGCGGCCAGATGTTCCCGCGCTGCGCGGTCTGGCGCCCGGCCTGACCGTGACCGACCCGACCGGCTGGGTGCCGGCGACCGACATCGTCTCCGGCGCCGCACTCGACGCATTGTTGGCCGCTGCACAACATCGTTGGCGGGCCGCGCCGCACGCCGCCGCCGCGCTGGCGTGGAAGTGCTACTCGTACTGGCTCTCGCTCCCGGCTGTGCTCGGTTATGCCACGGCGCGACGGGTTCCGCTGGTGCGCCCGGACGGGGTGGTCCTGCGGTGGTCGACGGAACAACCGTTCCTGCGGCTCGGCCTCACCAGGGTTGACGTGGCCGTACTGCCGTCCGATCCGATCTTGCTGCACGGGACAGTGCCCGGAGTCCGGGTCGTGCCCCATGAAACGGCGTTGCTTGACGAACTACGCACGGCGCTCATGGACGAGCACCTCACGCCGATCCTGGGTCAGATTCGCTCGCGCCTACACCTGGGCCGACGCACACTCTGGGGCTCGCTTGCGTCGGGCGTTGCGCATGGGCTCTCGCGGGCGGCGGACGTCATTCCTGGACCGACGATGCAGACCGCCGACCGCGTGCTGAGCAGCTTGGGCGTGGCCGACCTCGTCGAGCTCTCGCCTCGCCCCGGCAACACGGGCCTGACCGTACAGCGCCGGACGTGCTGCCTCGCCTTCACCTTGCCCGAGCCGAAGATCTGCTCCGGCTGCTGCATCCGCTAGGCCGTGAGAGGCTCGTACCGGAGGACGACGGCGCGCCATGGGAACGGCTCCCAGAACGTTCCGTCCGCATTGGCGATGCGGTTGTCCAGCGTGGTCTGCATGTGGAGCACGATCTGTCGCATAGTCGGATCACCCCCGCGGCACATGCTCTCAGGATCGACCGACAAAACGCCCGGATCGGCGCCGCCGGCGGGTGTTTGTTTTCGAGTCCACACACTCTGAGTTGTGACTACTCGCGTGCGGTTGTGGACTTCAACACCAACACCCCGCCGGGGCCAACCGTGCACGGGTCATCAGGGATATGTGGCTACGATTCCCCAATGCCGGCAAGCACGCCGAACGATCAGCTGGGCGATCGCGGTCTCTTCGCGGACGCGTCGAACTTCGACCGGCGCTTCATCCCCGATTACGAGCAGATCAGCCGGATCGTGGAGGCGCTGCGTGTTCTCGGCCAGCGCGTCGTCCTCACGATGGGGACGTTCGACATCCTCCACGAGGGCCACTCCATGTACCTGGAGGCGGCGCGGGGCTTCGGCGATTTCCTGATCGTGGGCGTCGACAGCGATGAGAAGGTGCGCCAGCGAAAGGGAATCTGGCGGCCGGCCGTGCCGGAGCTGGAGCGGCTGCGGATGGTCACCCATCAGCGTGGAGTCAACGTGGTCACGCTCAAGCACGCGGGAGACGAACACTGGGCCCTCATCAAGGCCGTCATGCCGGACGTGCTCGTCGCGACCGCGGAGACCTACGACGCGGACGAGATCGACGAGCTGCAGGCCAAGTACTGCGGTCGCGTCGAGGTCCTCGAGCGGATGGCGACGGTCTCGACCACCGCCCGCCTGCGCCTGCTCCAGTTGGAGCTGGGCGAACGCATGGCCGAGCATCTCGCCGGCCATCCCGACTTCCCGCAACTGACCACCATGCTTCGCGAAGCCATCGACGAGATCAGTGGTGGTCCGCGCTGAAGCAACTCCTGCTCTATCTACCCGTGCTGCACGCCGGGTATGAGGCGCTGTTCGATAAGCACTCGGACGTGGACGAGGTCCTGCTCCTCGGACGGTCGTTCGCGGAAGAGTTCCCGGTGCTGGACAAGGAAATCCGGGCACTCGACCCGGACGTCGCCGCGAGCTATCTGGTCGCGGCCCGGCGGTTTCCACTGGTACGGGTTCTGGCGCCGGCCGACCTCGAGAGCGCGCTCGTCGGCGACGTCGTGGTCGTTCCGGATGAGGAGCTGATGCGTTCCCTCCTCGCGCCCATCTCCGTTGAGGGCGAGGTCGTGTGGGAGCGGACGTTCCTACGCTGGGACCGGTCGTGGAGCCTCGCCGGCCGCCCGGCCTCCTTCGACGGTCGTGTCTCCGCGCATGAACTGGACCGAGTCCTCATGCTCCGAGCGACCGAGGCGGCTGGACTCAGCTCGGACTGGTGGCGCCAAGTGGGTGCGCTCGCAGCCCGCGACGGCGCCGTGCTCGATGTGGCCCACAACGAGCACCGGCCGACCGAATACGCGCCGTACGTCAACGGCGATCCCCGCAACGACTTCAACCGTGGTGTCCACATTGAACTGTCCACGGCGATCCACGCCGAAGCGACCTTGGTCGCCCGGGCCGCCCGCACCGGGCTCTCACTTGGGGGTGCGGACTTGTACGTCTCGACGTTCCCGTGTCCGGGCTGTGCCCGGCTCGTCGCCGAAGCCGGGTTCCGCCGCTGCCTCTTCGCCGGGCCGTACGCCGTGCTCGACGGGGACGACGTGCTACGAGCCGCCGGCGTGGAACTGATCTGGGTGGACCTGACCGGGACGTGAGCTGAGCTTGACCCGTACCCCGGCGTGTTCGGGATCGTGCACATCGCCCTGCAGCACGTGAAGGTGGACGTGACGGATAGTGCCGCCGGTAAAGGCGCAGTCGCCGTTGCGGGCCGCCAGCCCATAGTGCTCGAGGCCATGCTCGTTACGGATCCACCGTAGGGTGGTCCAGAAGTCCACATGAGACTCCGGCGAGAGGTCGACGACGTCCTCAACGTGCTCGTCGGGCAGCATCAGGAAATGCAGGCGAGTCCCGCGGTACGGAAACTGGTTCGCTGCGACGGACCAGTGCTCGGTCCGGTGCAGGACGGGGCGAAAGTTCGGCAGGTGCTCGGGACAGAAGATGCAGACGCCCTCCGCCTCGAGCTGGCGCATCTGGGCGAGCTGTTCCTCGGTGCGGTAGTTCGGCGGGTAATACAGCGACATCAGCGGGCTCGCTCGTAGGTGAGGAAGGAGTAGCCCTCTCGCTCGTCCACGCTCTCGAGCGCGAAATCGTCGAGCCAGCCCGCCGGCATCCTCGTATCCCCGCCGACCTTGTCGTGCACGCGGGTCAGGTAGACACGGTCAACCAGGTTGACCGTGCTCCGGTAGAGCTGCGCGCCGCCGATGACGAACACCTCGTTTCCGCCGCGCTCTTCCTCGAGCTTGCGCGCCGTCAGCATCGCGTCAAAGACGCCCCCGACAACGACGACACCGTCGACGTCTGTGCCGGTCACCGTGCGGCTCACAACGACGGTCGTTCGGCCCGGCAGCGGCCGACCCAGCCGCTCCACAATGGACTCGTGCGTCTTGCGCCCGGCGACAACCGCGTGGCCCGCGGTCAGCGCTCGGAACCGTTTCAGGTCGTCCGGCAGGTGCCAGGGCAGCGCGCCGTCGCGCCCGATGATGTCGAGCTCGTCGGCCGCGACGATCAACGAGATCATCATGGCGAAACCGGGAGCCGGGCTGGCGGATACGGGTCGTAGTCCGAAAGCTCGAAATGCTCGGCCCGGAAGTCGTGAATGTCCGTGACGGCACGGCCGGCGTCATTCAGCATCACGGTCGGCAGCCGCCGCGGCTCACGCTCCACAAGGGACCGTACGACCTCGATCTGGTCCTCGTAGATGTGGGCGTCGGAGATCGTGTGATAGTACGTCGCCGGCTCGAATCCGGTGAGATGCGAGAGCATGAGCGTGAGCGCGGCGTACTGCACGATGTTGGACGGCACACCGACCGGTACATCGCCGGAGCGCTGGTACATGTGCAGGTGCAGCCGGTCATTGAGGATGCGGACGTGGACCCAGCCGTGGCAAGGGGCGATCGTGGTGCGCGGAGTCTTGCCGGTACCTCGAACCTGGTATTGGGGGATCCACGGCGATACGAAATGCGTCCGGTCGGCGGGTAGCTCGTTGATCTGCTCCACGAGGTGGCGGAACTGATCGAATCCGGGACCCTCACTCGTGGGAAAGTCGTGAAAGGCGCCCCCGTACGAGCCCGGTCCGATGTCGCCCGGTGGCAGGCCGCGCTTGGCCGTCTTCTCCTCGGTCGCCCACGCGTCCCACCAATCGCAGCCGAAATCGCGCAGGTCCTCCAGCGTCGTCGCGCCGTTGATGAAGGCGCACAGTTCGCCGATCGGCTTACGCCAGAAGCTCGCGATGCTGCGTTCGGTGATGACCGGAAAGCCATTCGCGAGCGGGAACCGCATGGTCTGCTGCATCAGCGTCAGCGCGTGCGGACCCTGCCGAGTCGGCGCCTTCTCGCCCGTGTCGAGGATCCGTCGCAGGAGGTCGCGGTACTGAGAGTCAGACTTGCGCTGGTCAAACGGGTCATACCGCACGCCGGCCACTCCTTTCGACCGCACAATACCCGTCGACCCTGTTCAGACCACGGAGGCGCGGGTCACATCGACGGCGTCCCAGCCCAGCCGCCAGAACTCTTCGAGGCCGTGGTCGACGATGAATCGCCGCTCCGACGCGTGGATCGGGTACACGCCGACGATCGTGACACGGTCATCCTCACCGACCTCGATGTCCACACAGTCCTCCAGCTCGAGCACGAGCGGCGCGAAGACCACCAGCGACGTCATGTCCGTGTCGCCGCATAGGGGCGCGCCGACGTCGACCGTGCTCCCGAAGACGAACGGGCATTCGCCCCGCAGCTTCTCGGCGATCTCGCCAAGCGCCCACATCCACGCCTCGTCGGTGCTCCGCACCGTGAGGCACAGCTCGGGCCGCGAGGCCTGCCACAGCGGATGGCCGACGACCGAGACGCCGTAGGTGATGCCCGTGATCATGCCGGGTTCGGGCACGTCATCGAAGGAGACCACATACATCGGGCCGGCGTCCGGCCGACTCGACTCGACCTTCAGGAGGCTCGGTTCGCTGCCACCCGAGACCCCGTCGAGGTGGGTCAGGAAGGCCTCGGCCCGCGACATCTCTCCGGTGGTCACGGCAGGCGCAGGCCACGCACGAGGATCGTGATCGTATCGGCGCCCGCGAGCCGATCCTTGGCGATCTCCTGGTACTCCGGCGAGTCGGCCCACGCATGAAACGCGTCCCGATCCGGAAACTCCATCAGAACCAGCTTCTGGCGGTCCCAGTCGCCCTCGACCCGAACCGGCTTCTCGTCGGCCGCCAGGAGCCGACCACCGTACTGGTGCAGGATCGGCATGAACGCGTTGGCGTACCGGTCGTACCGCTCGCGGTCGTAAATCGTGAGCTGCGCGATGGCGTATACGGTCACCCCGCCACCGTACCGTCGTAGCGTAGCCATGAACCGCGGCTGCAGCCCGAACCCAGGCGATGGAGGCGTGATGGTAAGACACCGTCGGTCTGGCAACACACAGGAGGACGAGCGCCGCGACAAGCCGCTGCGCCTGTTCCGGAACCGGACGCGGTCGGGCCGGGAGCCCCGGTCGCCCGAGCAATGCGAGCACCTGCTCGCGTTCCCGGTGGGCGAGGTTCCCACACCGGTCGCGTGCGAAGACCACCAACCCGAAGACGGCCCGGTGGTGCATCTACGAATGTGTCTGGAATGCGGACACATCGGTTGTTGCGACTCTTCGGTGCCACAACACGCCACCGGCCACGCCACGAGCACCGGGCATCCCGTCATCCAGTCCGCTGAGCCGGCCGAGACCTGGCGCTGGTGCTACCCCGACGAACTCCTCGGCTAGCTCACGTAGGGCCGGCGCCGCCGCCCGTATCCCGACTCACTATCCAGGCGTGGCGACCCGACTAGGGGAGTATGTCGACCGCGAGCGGCACCGCAACTTCGTTGGACGCCGCCGGGAACTGGCGGACTTCGACGATGCCGACGGCTTTCGCAACCTCCGGGACTGGTCCAGCCACCCGGACATCGAGGTCGTCGTGGCCCGGTTGTCCGACTCCAATGGCGCTGCCGCCGGTAACCGTTGCCGCGATGGGAGTCTGGAGCGCCGGCGACCTCGCGCTGACCGAGGAGCAGATGACCGGGTCGGCGGCGTACGTCGCTGGACCGTGGCGATACGAGCGCCTGGATGGCGTCGGCCACTGGATGCAGCTCGAGGCCCCGGATGCCGTGAACGCTCTGCTGCTGGACTTCCTCGGCCAGCACGCTGTGGATGATCGATCCGCGCGGGGTGTTTGTCGCTGAGCCCACATCCTCACAGGAGTAACTACTCCTTTGAGGATGTGGTGTTTAGACACAACATGCCAACCGCGTCGCGACACGCCGTGCGGCCAAGCCCGACCCTTTAGGCGAGCTAAGAATGTTGCGCGATGCCGGGCTGATCCGACGCCCTCGGCCGGATTCGGGTCCGTTGTCGGAGGGTAGGTCTAGCATTGCCCGGCACAGGAGCGAGCTAAGGGGAGACCGTGACCACACTCGAGAACCGACCGAACACCGCCCTCCTCGTTATCGACGTACAGAACGGCGTCGTCGGTGGCGCTCACGATCGCGACGCGGTCGTCGCCAACATCGGCAGCCTTGTCGACAAGGCCCGGCAGGAACACGTACCGGTTGTCTGGGTCCAGCACTCCGACGAAGGGCTCCCGAGAGGGACCGACGAGTGGAAGATCGTACCGGAACTGACGCCAGCCCAGACCGAGCCGCTCGTCGAAAAGAACTACGGCGACTCCTTTGAGGACACCGTTCTTGAGACCGTACTTTCCGGGCTCGGTGTCGGACGACTCATCGTCGTCGGCGCACAGACCGATGGGTGCATCCGCTCGACGCTGCACGGCGCGTTCGTCAGGGGTTACGACGCCACTCTTGTCAGCGATGCTCACACGACGGAGGACCTGAGTTCGTGGGGTGCACCACCTCCAGACCAGGTGATCGCCCATACGAACCTGTACTGGAACGATCAGACAGCGCCTGGGCGCAAAGCCGGGACCCTCGAGACCAAGGATGTCTATTTCGCAGACGCGAGCTGATTCTGGCCGGTATTGTCATTGGGTATACTCGACGGGTATAGTCCCGCGCGTGGCCATCGCCCATGCTCTGCTCGGTCTGCTGGAAGGGTCCAGTCGGCACGGATACGACTTAAAGCAGTCGTACGACCGGCGGTTCGGTGCAGCCAAGCCGGTCCGGTTCGGTCAGGTCTATCGCACCCTGGCCCAGCTCGAGCGCGACCGACGAGTTGAGGTCGTGGGCGTCGAGGCCGGCGCCGGGCCCGACCGCAAGCGGTACTCCATCACCCACGAGGGGGTTACCGACCTCGACGCCTGGCTCTCCGAGCCGGAGGAGCCGCAGCCACAACTGCAGACCGTGCTGTTCACCAAGGTTGTGCTGGCGCTGATGTCCGGCCGTCCCGCGCGTGAGTATCTCGACGCACAGCGGGCGAAGCATCTCGTGGCGATGAAGACGCTGACCGCGGCCCGACGCAATGCAGTGTCCACACAGGACGCTCTGCTCTTCGACTACCAGCTGTTCCACATCGAGGCAGACCTGCGCTGGCTCGACCACACCGAGTCGCGCCTGTCGACGCTGGCAGAGGAGGTACTCGATGTCACCGGTCCTACTCGGGCTTGAGCTGCACAAGTCGTACGGCCTCACGGCCGCGCTGCGCGGCGCCAGCATCGCCGTCAACGAGGGCGAGATCGTGGCGGTGATGGGTCCTAGCGGATCCGGCAAGTCGACGCTCCTGCATTGTCTCGCCGGAGTGCTGGCTCCCGATTCGGGCGAGGTCTACTTCGCGGGCGAGCGCATCGACCGGGTCACCGATCGTCAGCGCGTGAAACTGCGCCGAACCGCCTTCGGCCTGGTCTACCAATTCGGACAGCTGGTACCGGAGCTGCCAGCGGTCGAGAACATCGCGCTGCCGCTGCTGCTCGCGGGGCGGCCCCGACGCGAATGTCTGACACAGGCGGAGGAGTGGTTGTCCCGCATGGGTGGTGACGCTCACGACTGTCGTATCGCTCCGCGGGATACAGCGACGTCCACTCGCCGTGCAGCGCCGCTCGCGCCGCCGTCGCCCTTCGCTCTGGTTGGTGGTGCCACTGGTCGTCGGCCTCGGTGGCCAGTTCGCCCTGTTGCCCTTCCCGGACCAGCTGACGGTGCCCGCCCAGGACGGTAGCCCACCGCCGCTGGCGGTGCTGGCGAGCCTCCTGACGCTGTTGGCGATCGTCGGCTTCGTCGTCGTCGGGCCGTGGCTCGTCACGATGGTCGGACGCGGTATCGCGCAAGTGAGCCGGACGGTGCCCAGCCTGCTCGCCGCCCGCCGCATCGCCGACAACCCACAGGCCACGTTCTACTCGGTCGCCGCCGTGGGCCTCGCCGCCGTCGGGTTGGCCTATGTCGCCTGTACGGTCGCGGTCGCCCCGAAGCCGAACACCTCGGGCGACCGCGGGCCGTGGAACGAATCGCTGCGTCCAGGCGTGGTGGCGGTCATGACCGGCGGCGTGCCGAGAGAGACGGTCGAGCCGTTGCTGTCCGAGGGTGTCATGACAGTCGGGCCGCGCACCAGACCAGCGTGCGTCGACCTGGCGCGAGTCCTCGACGTCACGTGTCCGTACCCGCCGGACAGCGGGTTTTCCGAGCAACCGCCCGACTACCAGCCGACCGTCGTCGGCACGTTCTATGTACCCACCGATGGATCGCTGGCGGTCTCGGTCGTCGGGGTCGGGATCGGCATCCTGCTCGCGTACGGTTCCACGCGGCAGGGCGCCGTCGGCTGGCGCTGGCCCGGGGCCGACGTGTATGGACTCATCGGCGGCGGCGTGCTGGCCGCGTTACTGTTCTCAGCCATTGCCTTGCCGCTGCTGAACTTGACGACTCGCCACGACGCGGTCCGCTTCGAGTAAATGGCAGAGAGCTCGGGCGCGGCCAGCTAGGACTTGCTCTGGGCGAAGCGCATCATGTTGCCGGCCGGGTCGCGGAAGGCACAGTCGCGCACCCCATAGGGCTGGTCGATCGGTTCTTGCATCACCTCGGCGCCGGACGCACGGATCTTCTCGAACAGCCCATCGAGATTGTCGGTTGAGAAGACCAGACCCGCCAGCGATCCCTTGGCCAGCAGTGTCCGCAGGGTCTGCTCGTCATCCGGCGGCCGGCCTACGCCGACGGAGGACAGGACGATCCCGAGCTCGGGCTGGTCCTTGGGTCCGACGGTCACCCAGCGGCCGAATTCCGTGTTCACGTCGTTGCGCACCTCGAGGCCAAGGGTGTCGCGGTAGAAGGTCAGCGCGGCTTCGTGGTCGTCGACTTCGACGTACGTGTACTGCAGCGAGATGTTCATGGTCCGAACGCTACGTGCGAGAGCTGGCCTGCGCTTCTTTGTTCCTGCTCGGTCTCGTGAGGAGCTTGGCGATGCAGGGCGGTACTGCCGACAGGTCGGTGTGGTCGCGGGCACGGTACTCGCTTGGGCTCACCCCGACGAGCTCGGTGAAGCGGGAGCTGAACGAGCCGAGCGAGGTACAGCCGACCTCCATGCACACGTCCGTGACGCTCAGGTCGCCGCGTCGTAGCAGTGCCTTGGCCCGCTCGATCCGGCGGGTCATCAGGTAGCTGTACGGCGTTTCGCCGTACGCCGCCCGGAACTGGCGGGAGAAATGGGCCGGGGACATCAGCGCGGCCTGGGCCATGGCCGGAACGTCGAGCGGACGGGCGTACTCCCGGTCGATCAGGTCACGGGCGCGGCGCAGGTGGGTGAGGTCCTCCGGTGTCACGCAACCAGCATCCCACGCCGTCCACGGAAGCTGTGGATGCGATCGCTCGAGGCTGTAGGGATCGTCGGGCTCAGCGATCTGATTGAGCGAGCTGACCAGCAGGAACGGGACGATGGCGGAGTTGACTTCGTCCTTGACCTGGCGGGGTGAGTAGGTGCGACGACTTGCACCCAGGTGTCGGCGGCGAGATTTGAGCGCACGTCCCCGTCCAGTCCGATCAGTACGATTGGTGGATGAGCGGCGACATCCGGTCGCCGGTTTGGCACGTCCTCGATCTCGGAAGGGTGGGGTGAGAGCCATGCGCCGCCGGCTCCCCAAACGTCCGGCCCTGGCCGTAGCGTTGGTCGATGACGTCGAGTGAGCCCGTCACGCGCATGCCGTTCTCACGGCTGCCGTTCGAGCAGCTCCCCGAGCGGCCACGGGTGCCACACCCGTACTTCGACGCCGAGTCAGCTACGTTGACCATGAACACGCCGTCCTTTGGGACGATTCGCGTCCACTATCGGGTCTGCGGCTCTGGTCCGCCGCTGTTGCTCGTTCACGGGCTGATGACCAGCGGCTACTCGCGGCGCCATGTACTGGACGACCTCGGCAGCCGTTACCGGCTCGTGGTCCCCGACCTGCCCGGCTGCGGGCGCAGCGATAAGCCGGTCGACCGGCCCTACACACCTACGTGGACACGCCCGTCGCCGTCTCCACCGAGTTGGTCAAGTTCCTAGCCGGGTAGCCGTCGTCAGCGGAGGTCAGGGTGCGGGTGGAGTTGTTGTTGGTGCCGGACTGCCCGCACGCCCAAGCGGCGCGAGCAGTCCTGGCCGCGGGCATCAGTGAGCTGGGGGCGCCCGTCACGATACAGGAGACGGTGGGTGACTTTCCGTCGCCGACGGTCCTGGTCGACGGTGTTGACGTGGTGACCGGCCGCGTATTCGAGCGGGGTACGGCTGCATGCCGCCTGGATGTGCCGACAGTGTCCGATGTGGTCGCTGCGCTTCGGGCCGCTGCCGGCAAGGGCGTGCCCCACCGTTGATCTAGAAGAGCGAGTTCGATCGGGGCTTACAGACTGGTCGTTGCTGTGTAGCGTAGCTACATGTAGGGTGGCTACGTAAGGTGCCAAACGAGCTGGAGCCGAGGGATGCTCGCGACGAATGTTCTCGGATTACCTATTCCGGACGCCGGGCGGGTGTTCGTTGTCGCGCTCGTACTGCACGTGGCGGCTGGCCTCACATGCGTCGTCGCGGGTGCGCTAGCTGCTTCGGCGCGAAAGCGTCCAGGTCGCCATCCCCGATCGGGCCGCGTATACCTGTGGGGCCTTGCATTCGTCTTCGCGACCGCGACAGTGATGGCCACCATCCGTTGGCACGAGGATGCTCACCTGTTCGGGATCGCCGTCGTCGCAGCCAGCCTCGGAGCTATCGGATGGTCCGCCCGCCGCCGTCGCTGGCGGGGCTGGGTCCGATGGCACGCAAGCGGGATGGGCGGCTCGTACATCGCATTGTTGACGGGGTTCTATGTGGACAATGGCCCGAACCTACCGCTGTGGCGGCTATTGCCTCATTGGAGCTATTGGGTAATTCCGTTGCTGGTTGGCACTCCGCTGATCGTGTCGGCGCTGCACCGATACGCAACGGGAGTTAGCTCGCGGCCGCCCGAAGCCTCGCAAGGCGGTGGAGGCCGACCGCGGCAAGGCACGAGCGAAGTCCGCTGAGTGCCACTGCGAGACCAACCGTGCCTGTCACCGCCCTCGCCGTTGATGCCGCGGTCGCGACGAGCGCGATGTCGGCGAGAACGCACGCGGTTACCGCAACGGTCGCCGCGTTCGTGGCCATGTCGCGAGACACACCCACGAAGCGGGCGAGCCTCCCCCGCGCGGCGCTCGCGACCACAGCGCTCGGGACGGCGACGGCCAACAGGAAAGGCATGAAGGGGGCGGCCATCATGACCGCGCCGATCTTTCCTGTCCAGCCGGCGACGTGGACGCCGCACGTCAGCACCCAGGTGAGTCCTACGGCAGGCCCGCTCAGCACGAGGCATAAACCGATGCGCCGCGCGGTCGCCGGCGCGAGCTCAGCAGCATACTCGCGCGCCAGCAGTTGCGGGTCGCCCAGCTCTCGTACCGCGGCTTCTGCGGCTTGCAAGGGTGCCTCGCCGCCGTGCAGGTGGTCCTCGATGGCGCACCGAAGGCCATCGTCGAGTTCGGCGAGGATCTGCGACCGGGTCCGCCGCGGCACGGGCAGCGCTGTCGCGAGCGTCGCCAGGTAGCGCTCGACCACCGCACCTGCAGCGGCCGGAAGCTTCGCGGCTCCGGATCCGGTCGTCACGATGCGCCGCCGGCCAGGATTGCAGTCACCGCCCGGGAAAATACATGCCACGTCGCTCGTTGCTCACCAAGCGCTTTCTTGCCGGCAGCGGTGAGACGGTACGTACGGCGTTTACGTCCTTCGCCTTGCGACCAAGAACTCGCAACGAGGCCGAGGCCCTCGAGTCGTTGCAGCGCCGGATAAATCGTGCCGGTTGGAAGGTCGAAAGCTCCATCACTGACCGATCGGAGAGCTTCGATGACGGCGTAGCCGTGGGCCGGACCGCGCTCCAGAACCGCGAGCAGAAGACCGTCCAAGTGCCCCTTCAGCGTTTCTGCCCTCATGCGTAGCGATACTACGCTTGGAGGAGGTCCTTGACAGCCGCCCACTGCCTCAGTAACTATTGCCTCAATGTCTGGTGAGCTAATGTCAGTCGAGTGGCGCGCCCAGGTTCACGCGGCGCTGGGGGATGCCGCCCGTCTCGCGATCGTGGACCGGCTTGCAGCGGGCGACATCTCGCCCGGAGAAGTCGGCCGCTTCCTTGCCTTGCCGACGAACTTGGTAGCGCACCACCTGGGCGTGCTGGAGGCGGCTGGGCTGATCGTCCGTACGAGGTCAGAGGGCGATCGCCGCCGCGCCTACCTGCGGCTGGTGCCGGACGTTTTGGCGACGTTGCTGAGTCCTGCGGTGCTGCCGACGTCTCGCGTGGTGTTCATCTGCACGCACAACTCGGCGCGATCGCAGTTGGCCGCCGCCGCCCTGACCGCCCGTTCTGAGGTCCCGGCGGCGTCGGCCGGAACTGAGCCGGCGCAACGCGTGCATCCGCGGGCGGTGCGGGTTGCGCGCCGTCACGGCCTGGACCTCAGCGGGGTTCGACCCGCCCATGTCAGCCAGGTCCTCCGCGACGGCGATCTGGTGATCTCGGTGTGCGACAACGCCCACGAACACCTGACTACGGACGGGCCGCGACTGCATTGGTCGGTGCCCGATCCCGCCCGGGTCGACACGGACGAGGCGTTTGAGCACGCCTACGCCGACATCTCCGAACGTATTGACCGGTTGATTCCCGTCCTAAGTGGAGACACAAAATGACCGAGGTACACGCATCTCACCGTGATGGCCTGACTGTGGATCAGCAGCTCGCACTGCGGACGGCGGCCGCGCGCTTAGCGGAGGAGTTCCGTGGGGTTTATGGCGTGGAGACGATCGATCTGTTCCTTCACTCGAGCTATGACCAGTTCGCGGCTCGGTCGACGGTAGCGCGGTTTCTGCCGCTGATCGCCGAACGGTTCGCCCGGCAGCGGCTGACCGCCTTGGCCAAGGTTGAGGGACTCAGCCACGACGGTCGGCCAACCGTGCTTTTCTTGTGTGTCCACAATGCTGGGCGCAGCCAGATGGCATTGGGGTTCTTCCAACACCTCGCGGGCGACCGGGCGGTCGCGTGGTCCGGCGGGTCCGAGCCCGGCCTCGAAGTCAACCCGGGTGCGGCGGCGGCCATGGCCGAGCGAGGCATCGACATCTCCGGCGAATACCCGAAGCCGTGGACCGAGGAGGTGGTCCGGGCGGCCGACGTCGTCATCAGCATGGGCTGCGGTGACGCCTGCCCCATCTTCCCTGGCAAGCGGTACGAGGACTGGGAGCTCGAGGACCCCGCCGGCAAGAGCGTCGACGACATCCGCCCGGTGCGCGACGAGATCGAGCGGCGGGTCCGCCGGCTGCTTGACGAACTCGGCGTTCCGGCGGCCGCGGGCTGATGGACGCGCGCCTTCTTGGCCGGAAGGCACTCGCTGAGGGCCTCGGCACCGGACTTCTCGTCACGGCCGTCGTCGGTTCAGGCATCATGGCGCAGCGGCTGTCACCCGGCGACGTTGGCCTGCAGCTGCTAGAGAACTCAACCACGACCGCCTTTGCGTTGGCGGTGCTGATCTTGACCTTCGGTCCCGTGTCCGGCGCACACTTCAACCCGGTCGTGTCTATCGCGGACTGGTGGCTGGGCCGGGGCCAGCGACACGCCCTTCGCACTAGCGAGCTCGGCGTCTACCTCGCGGCCCAGATCACGGGCGCCATCGGTGGGTGCGTCTTGGCGAACCTGATGTTCGCCCTTCCGGCGGTCGAACTCTCCACTAAGGACCGTACGGCCGCATCTTTCTGGCTGGGCGAAGTGGTCGCCACCGCCGGCCTGGTTCTGCTCATCTTCGCATTGGCCCGTACCGGCCGGACCGCCGTGGCGCCGGCCGCGGTTGGCGCGTACATCGGCGCGGCGTATTGGTTCACGTCGTCGACCTCGTTCGCCAACCCCGCGGTGACGATCGGTCGCATGTTCACCGACTCGTTCGCTGGCGTCCGACCCAGTTCCGTCCCGGCGTTCATCGTTGCCCAGTTCGTTGGCCTGGTGATCGCGGTGCTGCTGCTACTCGTTCTGTACCCGGACGCGGGCCGCAAGGCGGGCGATGTCGTCATGTCACACGCGCCGACCACGGACTATGGTGGCCGGCGCTAGAACGAGTGCTTACGCCTCCGGCTTGCGGGCGCGGACGATCGCGGAGTGCATGCCGTCGGCGACCTCGTGAGTCGGGGTGATCTCGACGTCAACAAAGCCCGCATCGGCCAAGCCGCGCTCGTACTCCACAATGGATAGTGCGCCGGCAATGCAGCCCACCCATGCACCGCGCTCGGCGCGCTCATCCGGCGTGAGGTAGTTCTCGGCTACTACGTCCGAAACGCCCATCCGGCCACCAGCCCGGAGCACGCGGTAGGCCGACGCGAAGACGGCCGGCTTGTCGGTCGACAGATTGATCACACAGTTGGAAATGACCACGTCAACGCTGTCGGTCGGCAGCGGGATGTCCTCGATGTGCCCCCGCAGAAACTCGACGTTGGTGGCCCCCGCCTCGGCCGCGTTGCGCCGGGCCAGCTCCAGCATCTCGTCGGTCATGTCCAAGCCGTATGCCTTGCCCGTGGGCCCCACTCGCCGGGCCGACAGCAAGACGTCGATACCACCACCCGATCCGAGATCGAGCACCGTCTCGCCCGGTTGCAGCTCCGCCACCATGAGCGGGTTCCCGCAACCCAGACTCGCCTCGACAGCCGCCTCCGGAAGCTCAACCCGCTCGGACGCGTCGTAAAGCTGTGACCCGAACCCCTCGCCCGCCTCGACCGCGGCCGGCCCGCAACAGCTGCTCCCCGATGGCGCGCCACAACACCCGGCGCTGGACTGGCGATCCACAACGCTCATCGCCGCCGCTGCGTAGCGCTCCCGGACGTGCTCGCGAGTCACCGTTGCGCCTGCGCCGCTCTGCTCGTCGGCCATGCCGATCCCTCCCTGTTTCGATTGCTGTCTAGACAGACGTTGCCACTTGTCTCGATGATTGTCAAGATAGGAGCATGGTCCGGCAGCTTCAGATCACCGACATCAGCACGGCGGCGTGCTGCAGCCCGATGGTCGACACCGCACTTAGTGAGTCAGCAGCGATCGACCTGGCCAAGGGCTTCAAGGCGCTGGGCGACCCGGTACGGCTTCGGCTGCTGTCGCTGATTGCGGCTCGGGCGGGCGGCGAGGTGTGCGTGTGTGATCTCACCGGGCAGTTCGACGTCTCCGGGCCCACGATCTCGCATCACCTGCGTGTGCTACGCGAGGCCGGGCTCATCGACTGCGAGCGGCGCGGAACCTGGGTCTACTACTGGCTCATCCCGTCTGCGTTGAAGGGGCTGTCTCAGCTACTCGACCCATCGGCGGTGGTATCCGAGCTCAAATCTGGTCGATCGGGAAGACTATCGGGCTAACCAGGTAGAGCCGACGTCCTCGCCGCGGCTCGTTGTCCATTTTGGACGCTAGAATGTCGCGAACCTGCCCGGCCATATCCTCCAACTCCGTTTTGCTGAGCCACAACGGGACCTGCACGTACCCGACCATGTCTGTCGTCGGGTCGGCTGTGGACTGGTCAAGGTAGGCGTTGAAGTCTGCAAGCAAGGCGGCCATGGCGGCCGCGAAGCCGTACCGGTGGTCCTCCGTCGTCATGGCCGCAGCTTGTTCGGGGCTAATTCGTGCGCTCGCCCGATTGAGCTGGTAGGAGCGCTCAACCGCACCGCGCACCTGGTGTTCCCCGGTGACCTCCAGGAGTCCACCCGAGGCGAGTGTCCCGACGTGTCGGTACAGGGTCGTCTTCGGCACATCGGGGAGGTGCTCGCCGAGTTCGCTGGTTGTGAGCGTGCGCCCGCCGGCGAACGCGCGCACGATGCGTATCCGCACCGGGTGGAGGAGCAGACCAACTGTGTCCACGCCCATACCTTCCCATATCTGGTATCATTTCCACAAATGGAAACGATGGGTCCGATCAACGGCCCCCCGGCGGTCGTGTTCCTCCCAGGTGGAGGGGCAATCGGACGCGACTACTGGAATGTGCACCGCAGGACCGCAGAGCTGACCACGAGCGTATCTACGACCGGGCCGGCACCGGCCACGCTGCCCCGGACCAGCACTGATGTGACCGACGAGCTGCGGGGGCTGCTGCGCGAGGTTGGCCTCCAAAGCCCGTACGTCTTGGTCGGTCACTCGCTCGGTGGCTTGTACGCGCGCCACTACGCGATCCGATTCCCCGGCGAGGTGGCGGCATTGCTGCTGCTCGATCCGGCGCACGAGAACTAACTACAGCGCGTATATGCCGGCTCAGCTACGCGAGCTCTGGCAAGGCTTCGACGCGTCGGAGGCAGCGGCAGCCTTTGAGAACGTGCCAGACGACGTTGTTCAGCTGTACTGCAGCCTGTTTGAGCAGGAGCTGGCGAGCTGGCCGGCCGAAGTGCGTGAACCGCTCATCGACTATCACCTAAGCCCGCGCGGCCTCACGGTTGGGTTTCAGGAGGCGAGCAATGTCGAACAGTTGTACGTCGAGGTCAGCACCACCGGCCTGCTGCCCGACATCCCGTTGCTGATCCTTTCCTCAAACCAGGTCGACCCGTTCAAAGCCGTTGTCTCCCAAGGAATCCCCGAACAGCTACTGCAAGCAGAGATAGAAGGCAAGATGCGCCTCTACACAGACTTCGCTACGTCAACCCCCCGGGGCGAGGTCCGGCCGGTCGAGGCTGGACACGTCACGATCCACCTGCGCGGCAAACTGCCCGTGATCGACGCCATCACAGAGCTTGTCGTCGGCGACCGCGCCGTCGGCAGACATGAGGAAGGGCACGCGACATGAACCGCGACGACTACTGGCTTTACCCGGGCTTGCGGCAAACGGCGACACAGATGCAGTCGGTCAACACATCGAGCTTGCGGCTGAGCGCGGCGACATGGATGAGCTGCGGCGTCTCGCAGCCAGCGGTAACCAGGATGCCGCCGACATGTTGACCGAGGTCGCGCAAGAGTCCGAGGGCGACACGGCATGACTCATCGCAGCCGATCGTCCAGGGTGGTCAGCCGTTGGCTATCTCGTAAGTCAGGTGGGTGGCGTTCGATGACACCCGCACGTCCACCCGGCGCATTACCAGGGGCTCGACTCCGGGCTCGGGTCGGAACGCCACCGCCCGCGCGCCGAAGGAGAATCGGGGGCCGAGCCGCCACGACGTCGGCGGGTTGTGCGTGACCACGAAGATCGGCGGTCCGTCTGCCACCGTCTTGGCCATACCCGACCCTAACGCCGTGCGGGAGAGGCGGCATCCGCTCCGGGCGCTCAATCGCATCTCGCCGACGCGCGCATGCTGCGGCAACTTGGGCCTATACCCCCGGTGCATTCCCGGCCGGTGACGATTACGCTCGAATTCAAGTTGGTATTCGCCGATCCGCTGCCCGGTCCTCGCAGCACCCCCGAGTGTTGGACGTGCTCCGGATGACCAGGTTGGTATCGGCTACAACATCCACGGTTCGTCGGCGAGTCGGTCTGCTGAGGCCGTCTGGTGAGTGAAGCGGCCCGCCGGCGGCATAGGGCGTTGGCACATATGGCGAACCTGGCCGGGCCGCCGGAGGACCCGGGCGACGTCGCCTCCATGCTGGAGCGAGCGTGTATGACTGCCGTTGATTTGCTCGGCGTCTCAGGGGCCGGAATCAGCCTGATGGCCGATGAGGGCGGTCATCGGTTCGCCGCGGCGTCCGATCCGTCCAGCCGGCAGCTGGAGGAGCTCCAGTTCACGTTCGGAGAGGGCCCCTGCATCGACGCGTTCACTAGCGGCCGTCCGGTGCTCGTGCCGGATCTGTCCGACGGTCACGGGCGGCGGTGGCCCATGTATGTGCCTGCGGTACGCGAGCGCGGCGTCCGAGCGATATTCGCGTTCCCCATCCAGATCGGGGGCAGCCGCCTCGGGGTCCTCGACGTGTTTCGAGACCAGCCCGGGTCGTTGACCCCCGAGCAACTCAGTCAGGCGGTCGCCTTAACCGACGTTGTCTTGACGATGACCCTGGACGGCCAGCGGCGGGCGCCGGCCGGGTCATTGCCCCAGGGCTTCGACGAGGCGCCCGGGTTCCGTGCAGAGATTGCCCAGGCGCAGGGGATGATCATGGTTCAATTGGGAATCAGCATCACCGAAGCGCTCGTTCGCCTGCGTGCGTACGCCTACGCGCAAGGCCGATCGGTCAGCGAGGTCGCCCGCGACGTGGTGGCCCGACGCCTCCGATTCGATGACATCGACTCATGAATAGGATCACCGGCACGGACAGGATGCGGAGATCATCATGACTATCGTCTCGGCGGAGCGGCTCGCGAAGGTTTTCGTCGAGGTCTCCGACAGCCTAATTGACGACTTCGACCTGATTGACTTCCTCCAGATGCTTGCGCAACGGACGGCGGAGCTAGCCGCAGCCGCGGTCGTGGGCATCGTCCTGACGGATCAACAGGGGAACCTGCAGTTCATGGCCGGCTCGCAGGAGGACGCCCGGCTCCTGGAACTGTTTCAATTGCAGAACGACGAGGGTCCCTGCCTCGACGCGTTCCATGCGCTGGAGCCGGTCGTAAACACCGACCTTTCTCAGGCCGCGGACCGGTGGCCCCGTTTCGCGCCGCACGCCGCGGCTGCGGGTTACGTGACCGTCCACGCGTTCCCGTTGCGGCTGCGGGCACAGGCCATCGGCGCGCTCAACATCTTCGGTAGCGATGAGGAAGCGGCGCTCAGCGACGAGGACATCGCCATCGTCCAGTCGCTGGCCGACATGGCGTCGATCGCACTGCTGCAGGAGCGGGCGATCCGCCGCGGCGAGCTGCTCACCGAGCAACTGCAAGGCGCTCTCAACAGCAGAATCGTCATTGAACAGGCCAAAGGCGCCGTCGCCCAGGCGCGCGGCATCAGCGTGGACGAGGCATTCAACGCCATCCGCTCCTACGCTCGCTCACACAACCTGCGCCTGAGCGACGTCGCTCACGCCATCGTCACCACGCCCGAAAGCGTGCCCGCCCTCCTGCCATCGTGACAGACGCCTGCTGCTCGCATTCACATTCGTATTTGACAATCGACAACCCATGCCGGGTCGGCCCCTGGCCGGAAGTGTCGGTCGATGTCATCGTTCCAGCATGCGAAAGTATGTGATCATGGGCGTCCAGGGTAGCGGCAAGGGGACTCAGGCGGCGCTGCTCGCGGCCGACCTCGACCTGACGCACATCAGTGTGGGCGACATATTCCGCTGGCACGTCCAACACCACACCAAGATCGGCGCTCAGGTCCGGCGGATCATGGCCGCCGGCCACCTCGTCGACGACGATCTGGTCGAGTCGGTCGTGCGCGAACGGCTGGGGCAGCACGACTGGAACTACGGGTTCGTCGTCGACGGTTTTCCCCGCAACCAGCGGCAGGCCGAGTTCTTCCTGGAGAGCTACGACATCGACGCGGTGATCCACCTCGACCTGCCTGACGCTGAGGTTCGGCGGCGGGTGCTGGCCCGCCGGCTGTGCTCCCGATGCGGCTTGGACTACAACCTGATGGCCCACCGCCCCGAGCGGGAAGGCACGTGCGACGTATGTGGCGGTGACCTGGTCAGCCGCGAGGACGACACGGAGGATGCCCTCGTGGCGAGGTTGCTTGCGTACCACGCGAAGACGAATCCGGTGTTGGACCTGTTCCGCCGCAAGGAGTTCGTGGTGACCATCGACGCCCGACCCGACAAGGCGACCGTGCAACGCCAGATCCGTGAGCGCCTCGAGCTGCCCACGCCGCAGAGCTGAGCGCGTCCCGGGTGCGTCGCCATACGGTGGCGCACCCGGGAAACGCCACGTCGAGGTTCAGCATTGGCCATCGGCGATCACCGATTGGTCTGGGCCGGTTTAGCTTTAGCAGGGCATGCGTGACGTCCACGTTCCACAGCCACAGGTACTAGTTCGAACCGTGGCCGCGTACCTCACTCGGGGACAAAGACGTCGTGTATTCGGGCAATCCGGCGTCCACCGCAAATACGCGGCCAACACGAGCACGACCGTTTGCGCTGATCAGGATCGTGTTTGCGGAGGGCGTGGGATTCGAACCCACGTCGGGCGTGAACCCGAAGCGGTTTTCAAGACCACCGCCAAGTGTGGCTGTGACCTGCGGTTATGCGCGGCATGAGCGGGATTTCGCCGCGTATTCCCCGCAGCGCTGTTGATCTAGGCGTGAAGTCGCGACCTCTTCGTCCCGGACTCTCGGCAATGTGGCCGGTGCTGGTCATCCACGCTCATCACGCTGTTGTAGCGGTCAGCACGGGGCAGGGTTCGGCGCGGTGGTTGCTGTGCTTCACTGCTGTACGCGACGGCGCTAGCAGCGGATTAAGAGGAGATTCTTGATACCTGATTCGGAGCATCACTAATGCTCAAGGTGTCCACACGTGGAGGTCGGGAAAGGCAGTCGTCATTGGCCTTGGCTGTACGAATGGCTGTACGCCAAAACGGGACTTGTCAGTTTGAGAAGTACGAGAAGACCTAGCCGGGCCTCGGCACTCTCGCCGGACGCAGTGCGCCGATGTAGACACCCGCCAGCACCAGAAGTCCACCGAGCACGAGTCCAATCCCGACCGGCTCGTCGTCGAGCCAAACGGACAGCGCGACGGTTACGAATGGGATCACCACAAATACGTATGCCGCCCGCGACGCGGACCAGATGCGGAGCACGACGAGGTACAGCACGAAGACGACGACCGAGCCGACCAGAACTAGGTAGGCGAGGGCGGCCCAGGTCGCGACGCGGCTCGGCAGCATGATCGACTCATCGGCGAGCACTGAGCCGATCACCAGCAATGCTGCGCCCGTCGCCATGCCGACCGCGTTCATGGTCACCGGGTGTATGCGGGGGAACCGGCGCACGAGAACCGCGGCCTGCGCGAAGCACAGTGCGCTGCCCACGATCGCGCACAAGGACAGCGACGGTACGGACGTCCGCAACGGCGCCCGCGACATGACAAGAATTCCCAGCAACGCGAGGAGAGTACCGGCGATCGCTGCCACCCGCAGTCGCTCCTGTCGCTGACTCACGGCCAACAGCAAGGTTGCCAGCGGCACCAGAGCAAGCAGCGTCTGGCCGAGGCCCGCGTGCACTCGGACGAGCCCGTAGTAGGCCAACGCGAAGGCGCCGCCGAAGTTGAACACGCCGTACAGCAGCGCACCCGCCATCGCCCGTCCGCGAGGCAGTGGCAGGCGCATCACCGCCGTGACCGCCAGCAGCAGGGCCGCCGCCAGCGAGAAGCGCAGACCCGCTCCCCATAAAGGCGCCAGCTCACGATTGGTGAGCCGAATCCCGACCGCGTTGCCCCCGGCGAGGACGGCGCCCGTGATGAAGGCCGCACGCGCGACACGCTCGCTGTCTTGGGCCACCACCCTCGTGTGGGTTGTCACTGTCTTCGCGTCTTCCTCTCGTCGGCCTGTCATACGGTGAAACGACTTCGACGCACGGGCTAGTTTCGGCTTTGAACCGCGATGAGTCGCGATCGTACTCGCTAGTGTGATGAGTTATTAGTTCGTAACCTAACTCGACTACGGTGTTCGGCATGGCACGCACAGGTCGCCCGAAGGCCGAACTCGTACTGTCTGATGTGGAGCGTCAGACGTTGCAACGTTGGACACGGCGGGCGAAGACCGCGCAGGCGTTGGCGTTGCGGGCGCGCATCGTGCTGGCGTGCGCGGAAGGGATGGACAACAAGGAGGTCGCGACGTCGATGGAGGTGACCGAGTCGACGGTGGGCAAATGGCGGCGGCGTTTTGTCGCGCAGCGTCTGAAGGGCCTCGACGACGCGGACCGGCCTGGCCGGCCCCGCACCGTCCGCGATGAGCAGGTCGAGAAGGTGGTGGTGGACACACTGGAGGCCGCTCCACCCGATGGTGGCACGCACTGGTCGACCCGGCTGATGGCCGCCCACACCGGGATGACCCAGACCGCGGTGTCGCGGATTTGGCGGGCGTTCGGCCTCAAGCCCCACAAGGTCGACTATTGGAAGCTGTCCACCGACCCGAATTTCATCGACAAGCTCTACGACGTGGTCGGTCTCTACCTCAACCCACCCGAGCGGGCCATCGTGTTGTGTGCCGACGAGAAGTCCAACATCCAAGCGCTCAACCGCAGCGCACCGCTGCTACCGATGATGCCCGTCGACCCGGTCCGCCAGACCCATGACTACATCCGCAACGGCACCTCCAGCCTGTTCGCCGCACTTGATGTGGCCACCGGCACGGTGATTAGCCGCATGCACCGCCGCCACCGGGCGACGGAGTTCAAGAAGTTCCTCAACCAGATCGACCGAGAGGTCCCCGCTAACCTGGCGGTCCATCTAATCCTGGACAACTACGCCACCCACAAGACTCCAGAGATCAAGGCATGGCTGCTGCGCCACCCCCGCTTCCACCTGCATTTCATCCCAACGAGCTCCAGCTGGCTCAACCTCGTAGAACGTTGGTTCGGCGAGGTAACCACCCGAAAGATCCGCCGCGGCTCCCACCGCAGCGTCGCCGAGCTCGAAGCTGACATCCGCGACTGGATCGAGCATTGGAACGCCAACCCACGACCGTTCGCCTGGGTCAAGACCGCCGAACAGATCCTCGAATCGATCGCAGCCTATTGCCTCCGACTTATGCCATCAATTAACGACTCGCCACACTAGCAACGCGCGGCTTAACTGCGCAGGAATGCTGCGAGTGCCGTGGCAACCGCCTCCGGTTGCTGCATCTGTAGATAGTGGCCCGCGCCTTCGATCTCGGCGTCCTGGCAGTGTGGGAACCAGCTGCGCAGGAGCCGGCGTCCCGCGACGAACAAGGGCGGGCTGGCGGTGCCGAGTACCGAAAGGACCGGGCAGGTGATCGCGGCAGCCCGTTCGGTGTCGAAGGACCATTGCGTGCCGGCGGGGACTTCGACGTCGAAGAACGTCGCGGCGTCCTTTTCGGCCTGCTCGATCCCACCCGGTACGGCGCGGTCGATCACGGGACGCCAGTCGGGACCGACTAGACCGAGGAAGTCATGGACGGCGCCGGCGGCGTCGCCGCGCCGGAAGCGTTCGGCAAGTTGCGTTGTCGCCTGCAGGAAGGCCGCCCAGGCGGGCCCGGCCCGGTCGGGTGGTTCCAGGAGGGCAAGCGTCCGTAGCCGGGTCGGGGCAGCGGCGGCGAACGCAAGGGCGATCATGGCTCCGTAGGAGTGGCCGACCACGTGCGCGCGAGGGATGGAGAGGTGGTCTAGGAGCCCGAAGGCGTCCCGGGCCTGGTCTTCGGTGGATGTAGGCCCGAGCGGCCGGGCGCTACCGGCATACCCGCGCCGGTGGTAAAGGATGGTCTGGAATGGTGCCAGCGCCGGTTCTGTGACGAGAGGCTGCATCGCATCGGCGATATGCGCGCCGTGGATGAGCAGCACTGGCTCGCCGGTTCCGTGGGTGGAGTACTCCAGCTCAACCTCGCCGATTTTGGCTCGTTCCATGATGTCTCCCTCTCCGGGCCTCATTGGTATCTCACTGAGAAGGCGCGAGATTCCACATAGCGTCGCCACGCCGGGCGTAGCGCCGTACCGGTACGAACGGCGAGCTACGCAGGGATGTCAGGATGGGTGGGACATGGGAGGCCCCGATGGCCCAGCCGACGCCGCGCTACGCCAGGGCCCGTGACGTCAACATCGCCTACCAGGTGATCGGTGACGGAGCGGTCGACCTTGTCTGGGCGTGGGGACTGGCCTCCAACATCGATGTCGCGTGGGAGGAGCCCTCGTACGCAGCTTTCCTCAGGCGGCTATCGGAGTTCGCGCGGGTGGTCGTCTTTGACCGGCGCGGCTGCGGGCTGTCTGACCGCGAGGGCACCACGGTGACGCCGACCCTCGAGGAGCGCATGGACGACGTCATCGCGGTGCTCGACGCCGTCGGCTCGGAGACGGCTTCGATTTTCGGGGTCTCGGAGGGTGGAGTGCTGGCCGCGGCGTTGGCGGCCATGCGCCCGGACCGGGTGCGCAGCATCATTCTGTACGGCACCGTGGCCCATATGCGCCGGGACGACGCGCATCCGTGGGGGTGGGCGGATCAGGGCTCGTTGGCTGATTTCGTGGAGTGGATGCGGCAAGGCTGGGGAACCGTCCACGGTGCGGAGAACGCGCTTGGACTGTGGGCGCCGAGTATGGTCGGTGACCGGCGGTTTGCCGCCTGGATGGCCAAACACAGCCGGCAGGCGGTCAGCCGTGGGGCGATCGTGCCGCTGCTGTGGTCCAGTGTGTACGCGTATCTCGTTGACGTGTTTCCCGCCGTTCGGGTGCCGACGTTGGTGTTGCATCGCCGCGACGACCGCCTCGTTCCGGTCGACCAGGGCCGGAGCATCGCCGAACAGATTCCCGATGCTCGGTTCGTCGAGCTGCCCGGAGCTGATCATTTCCCGTTCGTCGGTGATGCCGAGGCCGTCCTGGCCGAGGTCGAGTCATTTCTTATGGGACATCGGACCGGCGGGGCGCGACACCACCGGCTGCTGACCGTGCTGTGCGTCGAGGTCGCCGCCACGGCCGAGGAAATGAAACTCACAGCGGATGGCTGGCAAGAGCTGACGGCTGGGCAGGCGGAGCTGATCCTCGTCCACGTGGCCCGGTTCAGCGGCGAGGAGGTCAAACGCACCGGTGCCGGCGTCGTGGCAATCTTCGACGGTCCTGGTCGGGCCATTCGCTGCGCCATGTCGATTCTTGATGCCGCGGCCGCACGTGGCCTACCGGTGCGCGCCGGCCTCCATACCGGCGAGTGCCTTGTCGTCGACTCCGACGTACGCGGCGCCGCGTTCGACGTAGCCAGCCTGATCGCCGAGGCGGCGCAGCCCGGCCATATCCTGGTGTCCGGCACCGTGTGCGACCTGGTGCCCAGTTCCGGCTTCCGGTTCGGTGACGGTCAGTCCGTGCCGTTCGCCGGACCACTCGGGCCGCGCATGGTGTTTCCGGTCCTGGGCGAAGGCGCCTCGCCGGAGGCGGTGCGGCGGCTCGCTATCGACCAGGCCAATGTGCTTCGTCGAGACGGTGAGTACTGGACCGCGGCGTACGGCGGACTGGTCGTGACGCTGCGAGACACCAAGGGACTGCGCGACCTCGCCCGACTCATGACCGCGCCGGGTCGCGAGTATCACGTCCTCGATCTAGTCGCGCCGGCCACCGCGCTGCGCACCGCACCGGCTCGCGAAGACGACGGACTGCGGCCCGAGGCGGCCTTTACCGTCCCAATCATCGACGAAACAGCCCGCGACGCGTACAAACGTCGGATCGCGGAGCTGAAGCAGGAGGTGTACGACGCGGAAGCCACCGGCGATGCAGCGGGCGCTACGCGGGCGCGTCACGAGCTCGACACTCTCGTTGACCACCTTGCGGCCGCCTACGGACTGGGAGGCCGGGCCCGGCGCACGCCCGACCACGTCGAGCGCGCGCGCAAGGCTGTAACGCGACGCATCCGCGATGCCGTCGTTCGCGTCGAGCGCTCTCACCCCTCGCTCGGGCGCCACCTACGCGCCTCCCTACACACGGGCGTCTTCTGCAGCTATGCGCCGGAGCAGGATGTCCAGTGGACAATCGAGCCGGGGACCGGCCGGTAGCCAGAGCGGTTCCGGAGTTTCGCCTGGCGCGATCGGTCGCTGGAAGGGTGGTTGCAGGGGACGTCCGAGCTACCGGTCTGAGGGAGAACGCGGCCGTCATCGTTCTTATGGAAGGCCCGAAGTATCGCGAGAGTGTCGCGCGCGACTATGCGGAGCGGTATCCATCGAGAGCGGGCCTGGTGCACGCCTTCGCCGAACTGCTTAGGGCTCACCGAAGTATTACTTGGGTGATCTCGGCCTGACTCGCTTGATTGGTGCTGGTTCCGAGTCCGGTCCTTTGTGGATGGTGTAGTTCCAATCGCCGTGGAACTGGTGTGGCTCAAGGGGAACGGCTGCCAGCTGGGCTTTGGTGACCTTCGCGCCGGTGGGGTAGGTGCCCTCGTCGAGGACAGCCTCGACGGTCAGTCCAGTCTTCGTCGTGGTGGCGGCGATGGTCTCGATGATGACCTGGTAGTCGGTCAGCGGCCGGCCGCGCCAGTTGATGGAGATGAAGGAGAACAGCCGGTGCTCGACCTTGTTCCACTTCGAGGCGCCGGTGGGGTAGTGCACGACGGTGATGTCGCGGTCGATCTCGGCGGCCAGTGCCGCGAGTTCGACTTTCCAGGCGTGTAGTCGGTAGCCGTTGGAGCCGCCGGCGTCGGCGGTGATCAGCAGTCGGGTGCTGTCCGGGTAGCGTCGGGCGCCTACGTGGTACCACCAGGCGCGGATGGCGTTGACCGCGAACGGGGCGGTGTCGTGGTCGACGCCGACCGAGACGAACCCGTCGTCGGCGGCCAGATCGTAGACACCGTAAGGGATGGCCTTGGGCACCCCGGTGGGAAAGTCATGCCCGTTGACCGGCACCGGCTGGCCCTTGGGCTGCCACTCCCGGCCCTTGTTGGCGTACTCACCGACCAGTTCCTTCTTCTTCGTGTCCACCGAGATCGCCGGGTCGCCCGTGCGCAGGTACGCCCTGGCCATGTCGTTGATGTAGGTGAACTGGGCATCCCGGTCGGGATGCTGGTTGCCTTCCTTGGTCTTGAACGTCGCCTGCAGCCGGAACCCGAGCTGGCGCACCAGAGCGGCGGTAGTCGTGGCGCTGGCCCGGTACCCGAGCCGGGCCAGACCCCGGGCCAGGTTGACCGCCGACTTGGTGGTCCAGCGCAGCAACGACATCGGGTCCCCGCGCGTCTCCGGCGCGATCAGCGCGTCCAACGCCTCCAGGATGCCCGGCTGCGAGCGTTGCACCGACGGGCGGCCCGCCCCCGGCGCCCGGACCCGACCGTCATCGACCACGCCCTCACGGACCTCCTTCGCGCCCTTGGACACCGTGTTGACCGACACCCCCGTCAGCCGCGCCACCAGACGGATCCCGCCCCAGCCGATCGCCTCCGCCTCCGCGCCGAGAAGACGCCGCCACTGCCGCTCGTTGAGCTGCGACCGCATCCTGGCCAGCTTCTCCGCCAGCGCCTCCTCGTCCACCTGACCACGATACGAAACACCCATGACGCCGAAGGCTCTCGCCGATCAGGTCCAGCACCGCGACGGCACGCCGAAGCTAAGATCTCATGAATGTAACTCTTTAGATTTAGAAGAGTTCAGACACCCTCATCTCCGACCTTTCGCCTACGTCACCGAACACAGTGGAATCACAATCATGTAATTCGCGTGTGGACCCTTAGGCAGAGGGAATCTTGCAAGTCCTTGCGGTCGTAGCTGTCGTCGGGCTCCTTGTTGCCGCGTATGTGTCCGCCAACGCCGACGCCGGATCGACGTCGTTCGGACTCGCCTATGTGCGGTCTGGCAAGCATGCCGCAACGTCGCTGGACCCGCGCTTTGCAAAGTTCGGGCCCGTTGTCAGCCGCGGTGGCTCGAGGTCGCTGACCTGCATGTTTTGTAGCCGGTGTTCGGCGATCGTCGCCTGTTGTCCGTCGGCTTGGCTGTACGAATGGCTGTACGGGTCGGCCTCGAGTTCCTGTGGCGCCGGCCCGATTCCGCCCCCCATAGATCGACTATGCTTGTTTCGCTCGTTCGTATCCGCTGGGTCTGCGGCGCCTTCGATTGGCTGGCCCTGCAAGCCAATCTGGGCGTGCGCCAGGCTGGCTTCGCTTGGGCAACCGGCGGATCTCAAATTGTGGGTCTGCGGCATTGGTCGGGAGGCTGTGTGGGCATCGGTGTGAGTCAGATCAAACATGTCAAGTTGCCGGTAGCCGATCTGCGTCGAAGTGCGGCGTGGTATTGGGCGCTGTTTGATCTTGAGTTGGTCAACGAGTACGTCGAGGACGGGGACGTGCGCGGGGTCTCGTTGCTCGACCGGGACGCCGGGTTCGAGATCGCCCTGCGCCAACGGGAATACTGTGCGGGCCAGCCGCGGCTGGCTGGGTTCGATGTGTTTGCGTTGCGTTCGCCGACGCGGGAGCTGGTGAACACGATCGCCGAGCGATGCGACCGGCTGGGTATCGAGCACACCGAGGTATCGGAGTTGGCCGGCTACGGGGCGGGGTTCGATATCCCCGATCCTGATGGAACGCTGGTCCGGATCCTCTGGCACGATCCGCAAGGTGGGTTCGCGTCCGGGTTTGTTGGCGGAACGACCGACGCTGACGGGCGGCCAGTGCCGTACTTCGAGCCGCGGCTGGACCTTGGCACCAAGCCCGATTAGCCAAGCAGGTGGCAGCGTTTCGTGGTGGTCCTGACAGGCGTCGTCGTCAAAAGGATGCGCATGGGGGCGCGACCCACGGGTTGGGGAGCCATTGCGGTTTCACGACGACCACTGGCCTTTGGCTTGACAGCTGTCGCCGGCTGTCGTGTCCCGTCGAAGGCGATCGATGTCAGTTATCCGCAGGCGTCACGGAGTGCGCGGTAGCTACGATGCCGCCGAATGCAGGAACTCGATCCGAAGGATTGACCGTGTTGGCGATCCGCGTGAAACAGGTCTTCGATGGTCGGCGGGTCGTGCCGGGTGCCGGCGTGGTCTTCCTCAACGGCGGTCGGATCATCGGCATCGAATCGACGACGGCGGACATCCCGCAAGGGTGCCGCGTCCTCGACCGGCCCACCGCGACTGTCCTACCGGGACTCATCGACGCGCATGTCCATCTTCTGGCCGATTCAGGGGCAGGTGCCCTTGAGCGGCTCGCCGACTACGCGGCTGACGACTGCGACCGGGTCATCGAACAGACGCTTCGAGTGAACCTATCTTCGGGCGTGACGACCGTGCGCGACCTCGGCGACCGCAACTATGCCGTTCTCGACTGGCGATCCAGGCATGCCGGCGCCGCGGCGCCCACCATTGTCGCGTCCGGCCCGCCGATCACCACACCGCAGGGCCACTGCGCGAACATGGGTGGTGAGGCCGCCGGGGCCGATGCCCTGCGCGCCGCCGTCCGCGAGCGGGCTACCCGGGCCGTCGATCTAGTCAAGATCATGGCCAGTGGTGGCGCCATGACGGCCGGGACATCGATGACCCGCGGCCAGTACGGTGTCGAGGATTTGGCGGTGGTCGTCGCGGAGGCACACGACGCGGGGCTTACCGTGACCGCCCACGCGCATCCGCTGGCCGCGATCCGCGACGCGATTGCGGCCGGGGTGGACGGCATCGAGCACTGCACGTTCATGACGGAAACCGGAATGGACTTCGCGCCGGACGTGGTGGCCATGCTGGCCGAGCGCCAGATCGCCGTATGTCCGACCTTGGGGAGCCTGGGTGCGAACCCGCCGCCGCAACTGATGGAAATCCTGCAGATGTCGGGCCTGACCCAGGAAACGCGCAAACAGAAGATCGCCGCGCTGCGCGATGCGGGGGTGCGGCTCGTATCGGGCACGGATGGCGGTATCAACCCCGGCAAGCCACATGGGGTACTCGCCCGCGCCATCGCGGACCTCGTCCAAGGTGGAATGGCACCAGCCGATGCACTGGCATCGGCGACGTCGGTTGCGGCCGATGTGTGCGGGCTGGGTCATCGCAAGGGAGAAATCCAGCCCGGCCACGACGCAGACCTTCTCATCGTCGCCGGCGACCCGCTCACCGACATCGCCGCGCTAACGCGGGTCCTGACGGTCGTCCTCAACGGCGAACCCATCTCGTAGCGGACCGGTGGGGCATCGCATGGCGCGTCATTCGAGCTTGGCCGGCCACCTGGTGCTTGCTCGGCGGGTCGCCCTGATTCTCATCGCAGTTGCCATCAATTGACCGTCGCCGGCGGACTTTCTTTGTCGGGGTGGCGGGATTTGAACCCACGGCCTCTTCGTCCCGAATTAGGTACGAGCCCTTCCCGTGCCTGGCCGGGCTCGGATTTTCGCAGATCAAAGTGTTGGTATGGGGCGTTCCGCGGAGGACCTACGTGGCTTGCTTGGCAAGATCGTCTCCCAGGATTCTCCCAGAGGTTTGGCGGACTGCGCTCGTGTGCGGGCCCACTGGCACGCCGCCGCTGGGACCAAGTAGGAAGGGCCATCTCCCACGGGTGCCCGGGCGGGAAGCCCACGCGGCCGACATGATGTCTCACCGACATCGGAAGTCGCACCGGCGATTGCGTGCTGGGCTCCTTGAGGAAATCCCAACCGTCCATGTACGGGCGGTATCTGTCGGACTTATGCTCGCCGCAAGCACCGCCCCCAGACCTCGGGCGTGGCGAAGGAGGACCGCGATGGACTTCCGCCTGTCGACGCGGCAGCAAGAGCAGCACGTCATTTTGATGTTGGATGGGGAACTCGACATGGCCTGGGCGGGGTATCTTGTCGACCGCGTTGAAGAGATCTTGCGCGAGGGCTCGGCGGATTTGAGGGCCGATCTTGGATCGCTGCGGTTCTGCGATTCGAGTGGGTTGGCCGCGCTGCTCCGCGTAAAGCGGCTTTGCCAGAAGGCCGGTGGCTCCTTCCGGGTGTTCGGGGCGACTGGCTCGGTCGCTTATGTCCTCAAGGTCACAGGCTTGGACGCGGCGCTCGACGGGCATCAGAATCCGGCATTGGACCCGGGCCTTACGCGGCCGCAGCAAGATCCGGAGCCCTAGCGTCCGTTTTTGGCGATGATGGATCGGTCGCTCGGATGTAGCGAGTCGAGGGCGGCGGCGAGCATGCCGCTTGTTGACCAGGGCGCGCGTCGCGTTCTGTTGGGTATTCGTACGCTTCGTTTTCTTCCTGCATGGCCACGGCCTTGAATGGGCCGCCCGCCCGTGGTTGGTCGAGTGTGAGGGATGCGGTCAGGCCAAGGTGGCGAAAACGATCACGTTGTCGCTGTAGCCGATGTCTCCGCCGACCCAGGTTCCGCCGCAGGTCACGAGGACAAGTCGCGCCCGGTCGGTTGAGCCGAATACCCGGTCCGCGGGGAACGACGTCTTCGGGAAGGCCTCCACGGATTCCACCGTGAACGTGGCAACCTGGTGGTCTTCACGGTCCACCTCGATGAGCTCTCCCTTACGTAGCTCGGGCAGCCCGTGAAAGACGGCCGGCTGGCTAGCGGTATCGACGTGGCCGACGATGACCGCCGTGCCTAGCTCTCCCGGGGTAGGCCCGAGGCTATACCAACCCGTCGCCTCGACCGGATCGGCTGCGGGCGTCGCGATGCTCCCATCCGCTGCCCGACCCACCTTGATGACCTTGGCTAATACCCCGAGCGACGGGATCGAGATTCGCGTGGGAATGGATGGGCTCAACCCGTCGGTGGAGTCGCCCTCGGTGGAGCGGCCCACGGTGGAGCCGCCCTCGGTGGAGGCGCCGCCTGTGGAGCCGCGGTGGCTTTCCCCGAAGCTCGAGAGGCCGGGAAGGCTCGGCAGGCCGAAGAGCTGCCCCAGTCCGACACTGACGCAAAAGAGTCCAACCAGCGTCAGGACGACGACCAGCGGCAGCATCGATCGCGGCCCGGATGTGGTGGCACGCACTGCGGCTCGCCGCCAGATCTAGCGGGCCGGCCGGTGGCGTCTGCGGCGCACCGTTATCGCACCGAGTGCGCCGGCCGCTACTAGGGCGCCGGCACCGCCGATGAGCCAGATCTCGGGACCCGTCAGGCCGCTTCGACCACGGTTGGCGAGGAAGCCGCCGCCTGTGTGCGGTCCTATGCTCGGCTCCGCCGTCGGCCCTTTGCTGCCCACCCACAGACTCGCCGTGGCTGTGGACCCGCTCCGGCAGGCGAGGTTCACGTTGTACCCGCCCTCCTTGGTCTGCGCCGGGACGTCGACCTCTGCCGTGAGCATGTTGACAAACGGTCGCATAGTGACCGTGCCAAACGCCTCGGATGTCACGGTGGCGGGGACACTGTTGTCCTCGCAGTCGGCGCGCAACGCCACGAACGAACCGGCGTCCACCGTCTCGGGAGTTACCACGATCCACACGTCGGCGGCGTTGGCCGCCCTGGGCCGCTCGCAGGCGCTCACCCAGACCAGCAACGCAAAGACTCCAACGGTTCCGAGCAGTATGCGAATAGACCGCATCGGTGCCCCGTTTCGTACGCGGAGGGTGATGTACCACCCGGATACCCGTATTGTCCCCCTGCAAACAACCGATCAAGGACCTGATCGGCGGATAGGGGGTGGGCGACCGCGGAAAGGGCGGCGTCACCGGTTCCGGCGTCTTCGGCAGGCGGACGAGACGCATGCACTCAGATTGGAATTGGTGTCCAGGGACGGAAAGTCTTCACGAGCGGCTTCGTGGTCCGGTGAGCTTCAGCCCGAAGGCTACGCGCAACTCGATGTCGGTCGGCTGGATCGGGGCCGCCGCGCCCCACGGTGGGCCAAGGCGACGCTCAGTGTGGTGCTTCGGTGAGCCCGGCTGGCGACGGCGGGTGGTTGGCCGCGGCGCTTGCCCACGACGGTGGTGGAGGCGCGGTTGGCCCGGATTACGGCCATCCCCGGATCGCCGCCAATGATTCGAAGCGAGCGTGCTTGTCAATGGTCTGCCCGAAGGGACGCCCGGAGGGCGCCATTGACAAACACGGGAGCGTGAATATGATCCGGCGGATCTGAGGGGGTGGCCGTCAGCGTGAGTCGCCGACGGCGGTCGACCGGGCACGGACTGGTGCATCCCCGGAACGGGTGTTGGTGGGTCGTACCGGGCCGGACGCGGGAGCGGCCGGCTCGGGACGGTCCACCCAACGGCTAGCTGTTCCTTCCTCCCTGCCCTTCGCCTTGTCCAGCATGGCCGGTACTTCCGGAGGGGACAGGGGTCTCGGCAGAGATGGACCAATGGGGCGCGTCGGTGCAGGTGTAGACCGGGAGCAGCCGAGGGTCGGCACAGGTCGAAGGAGGACGAGCCCGCTGTGGGCCGGCGTGCGCGGCTGTCGCGGCGTGCCAGCTCGGATTCCGCCGCCGGCGCGGCCGGCGCCGACGTGTCGAGCGCCGGGGCCGCGGCCGGCGGGCAGAGGCACCGAAAGATGGATCGTGCTGGCCGGCGAGATCAGATCAGCGACGCGGCCCGAGCCACGCGGGCCGATCCTCAGAAAGACGTGGACCAGGCCGACGAGCTCCTCACCGGACCGAAACCCGCCGCCAGGCCCGATACCCAATCGGCTCATCCTGGCGCCGCCCCCTCGTGCCAGCAGGAATGGATCCGTGACGCAATCGACAACCTCGATGACCGGGCTCTTCCCCCACCCACCTTCGGCGGCGCGCAGCGCCGCCCTTGAGTCGACGGAGGACGCGGCGTGACGCGGCGACGGCCCGTACAGAGTCGCCCCGACGGTGATGTCGACCTGTCGCACGACGTGAGAATTTGGGCTCTGAGGGTGTACGAGGGCCGCAAGCGCCGCACGTACACCGCCCGCTGGACGGTCGCGGGCCATGGCCACCAGGAGACCTTCGCGAGTCGAGCGCTAGCGGACGCATATCGCGCCAAGCTTTTGTCCTATGTGAACAAAGGCGTGCCGTTCGATCGGGCTAGTGGGCTGCCTGAGCCGATGCTGCGGGAGCTGCGGACTCGGTCGTGGTTTGACCATGCCTGTCGATACGTCGACATGAAGTGGTCCACTGCGGCGCCGAAGTCCCGACGATCGATCGCGGAGGCGTTGGTCGCCGTGCTGCCGGCCCTTGTATCGACAACTCGAGGACAGCCGGACCCCGAGATTGTTCGGCAAGCGCAGCTTCGTTGGGCGTATGTCACCACCGCGCGTCAGGCCGGTCCGCCACGGGAAGAGCTGGCACCGGCGGTCCGTTGGCTCGAGCGAAACACCGTGAGTTTGGCGGAGATCGAGGACCGCGCGAGAGGGCCGGAGCTGACGCGCGCTGCATTGGACTTGTTGGCTCGGCGTCTGGACGGCAAACCGGCGGCAGCGACGACTGTGGCACGGAAGCGGGCCGTCTTGTACAACGTGTTTGGATACGCGGTCGAGCTGGGTCTGTTGCAGGCCAATCCAATCGACACGGTGAGCTGGTCTGCCCCGCTCGTCGTCGCGGCCGTAGACCGACGGGTCGTGGTCAACCCGAGCCAGGCTCGGCGGTTGCTCGCCGCGGTCCGGGACCAGGGCGACGTTGGCCAGCGGCTCGTGGGCTTCTTTGCTTGTCTCTACTTCGCCGCGTTGCGGCCGGCGGAGGCCATCGGGCTCCGAGGCGCGCAGGTGGAGGCCTTGCCCGCTACGGGTTGGGGTGAACTCACGATCGGCCGGTCGACTCCCCGGTCCGGGATGGCGTGGACGACAAACGGCAACGCCCGGGAGGATAAGGGCTTGAAGCACCGCCCGACGGACGACACGCGCCTGGTACCGGCGCATCCGGAGCTTGTGCAGATTCTGCGAAAGCACGTTCAACAGTTCAGCGTCCCGCCCAACGGGAGGCTGTTCGTGGGGCCGGATGGGTGGACTTATCGACGAGAGGACCTACCACCCGGTGTGGAAGGCGGCGCGGCAGGCGGTGTTCACGGACGCGGAGGTGCGTTCCCCGCTGGCTCGGCGGCCGTACGACCTCCGTCATGCAGCGGTGTCGACCTGGCTCAACGCGGGTGTGGCGCCTACGCAGGTGGCAGAGTGGGCCGGTCATGGGGTGGCGGTGCTGTTGCGCACGTACGCGAAATGCATCGTGGGCCAGGATGAGATCGCCCGGCGTAGGATCGCTGAGGCTCTGGCCGAGCACGCGGCTGACGCGTCGGACGAGGCTGGTGAGCTGGGATGAAGCCCGAGAAATTTCACCGCGCATTCCCCGTGGACGCTCGTGTAGAGCCGGTTTTCGCCGTCGCTGGCTGGACAGCTCCGCTGCTTGGCGAACACTGCGAAGATCGCTTTGCAGGTGGCGTGACCTGCGTTGATGCTGGTCGGTGGGCGGAGGGCGTGGGATTCGAACCCACGTCGGGGTTGCCCCCGAAGCGGTTTTCAAGACCGCCGCCATCGGCCACTAGGCGAGCCCTCCAGGCGGCACCCGCCTCACCGACGGGCACGGCCCGCGCACAAGTGTGCCAGACGGTGCGTCCGCTCTGCCCGGCGCGCCTCGGCCGCTAGTGTCCCAACAAGAGCGATAGGAGGGGCGGACGTGGAGCTGGTGCACTCCGGAAAGGTCAGGGACGTCTACGCCGACGGTGACGACCTGATCCTGGTCGCGTCGGATCGCGTATCTGTGTTCGACATCGTGTTGCCGACCGAGATCCCGGACAAGGGAGCGGTACTCACGCGTCTGTCCGTGTGGTGGTTCGAGCAGCTCGCCGACATCATCCCCAACCATGTCATCTCCGCCACCGATGTGCCGGCGCAGTGGGCCGGCCGGGCGATTCGATGCCGGCGGCTCGACATGGTGAAGGTCGAGTGTGTGGCTCGGGGGTACCTAACCGGAAGCGGATTGGCCGAGTACCTCAAGGCGGGTGAGGTGTGCGGGATTCCGCTCCCGCCGGGCCTGACTGAGTCGGACCGCCTACCGGAGCCGATCTTCACACCCACGACCAAGGCGCCGCTCGGCCAGCACGACACGGCCATGACATACCTGGATGTGGTCGCACAGGAGGGCGAGCGCAATGCCGAGGCACTGAGGCGGATCACCCTCGAGGTCTACAAGAAGGGCGCGACGATCGCCCAGGAACGAGGGATCATCATCGCCGACACGAAGATCGAGCTCGGCCGGGATCGAAACGGTGGCTTCATTCTCGCCGACGAGGTCCTGACCCCGGACTCCTCGCGATTCTGGGATGCGGCAACGTGGACGCCGGGAAAGCCGCAGGACTCGTTCGACAAGCAGATCGTTCGCGACTGGGCGGCCGGCACCGGCTGGGACAAGACCCCGCCCGGGCCGGCCATACCAGATGACATCGTTGCCAGGACCCGGGCACGATACATCGAGGTCTACGAACGGATCACCGGGAAGACCTGGTAACGCACAAGGAGGCGCAGTGCACGCGGTGACGATCCCGGCGCCGGGCGGGCCCGAGGTTCTTAAGTGGACAGAGGTCGACGACCCGATTCCGGGGCCGGACGAACTGGTCATCGACGTCGCCGCGGCGGGGGTCAATCGAGCCGATCTGTTGCAACGGGCCGGTTTTTACCCTCCACCGCCGGGCGCTTCCCCCTACCCGGGGATGGAGTGCTCCGGTGTCGTCAGCGTGGTCGGCTCCAACGTCACCGAATGGGTCGCCGGCGACCAAGTCTGCGCCCTCCTCGCCGGCGGTGGCTACGCGACGCGGGTCGCGGCCGACAAGTCACACGTGTTGCCGATCCCGAGTGGAGTGAGTTTGGTCGATGCTGCCGCCTTGCCCGAGGCGGCCTGCACCGTCTGGTCCAATGTGTTCCATCTGGGCCAGCTCCAGCCGTTGGACCTGCTGTTGGTGCACGGCGGTGCGAGCGGCATCGGCACCTTCGCGATCCAGATGGCGGCCGCTCACGGCTCGCGCGTCGTCACCACCGCCAAAGCCGAGAAGCACGCGGCCTTACGGGCCCTAGGCGCGGAGATCACAGTGGACTACCGAATTGAGGACTTCGTCGCCGCCGTCCGTGCCGTCACTGGCGGGAGCGGCGCGGATGTGATCCTGGACATCATGGGAGCGTCCTATTTGGATCGCAACGTCGAGGCGTTGGCGACCGGCGGACGGCTGGTCGTGATCGGTCTGCAGGGCGGACGGAAGGCCGAATTGGACCTTGGCGCGATGCTCGTCAAGAGGTGCCACCTCCTCGCGACGACGCTACGTACGCGTCCGATCCAGGAGAAGGCCTCGATCGTCGCCGACGTACGGGAAAACGTCTGGCCGCTCATCGAGACCGACATGGTACGGCCGATCATTCACACGTACGTCCCGATGCCCGATGCCGCCCAGGCGCACCGGATTCTCGAGGCGTCCACCCATATCGGCAAGGTGCTGCTGGTGGTACCGAAGGGCTAGTAATCCTGCGGTACGACGGCGGGCGCCGGTACGGGCGCCCCGAACACGGTCGCGACCAGGTCGGTCAACACATGCACGCCCGCGTCGATGGAGTCGCCGCCCGGCACCTGGTCGTACATCGCCGCGACCACGTACCGCTCGTCCGGTCCGACGAAACCGGCGGTTGAGGTGACCCACCGGAAGGCCTGCTGACCGTACTCGGCTGCGTAGTCCCAGCCGTCTTTGAGCCCCGGCCGCAGCGACGGGCCGGCACCCCACACGCCCCACTTCTGCGGTCCACCGACAGCACGCATACGTTCGACGAAGAACGCCCGGTCGGCCGGATCCAGCTTATCGAGCACATAGGACACCAGGGCGACCAGATCCTGGGGCCCAAGCTTGACGAAGCCCCACCGTTGGGTGAAATGGTCCACATAGGACGCAGTCGTCATTCCGTAGACGGCCTGCCAGCGCTTCATCATCGAGGCGCTCTTGGCGTACTTGTTCCAGAGCCGATCTGCCGCCGAGTTGTCCGACACCGAAAGCATCGCATCGATCGCGGTGTTGTCCCCACCGTCCAATGTGATCTGTCCGGTTCGGGCCTGCTCCTTGAGCGCCACCGCAAGCGCAAGCTTCGGCGTGGAGCCGGCCCACGTTCTCAGGTCCGCGTCGCCGGCGCGCCACACCGCTCCGGTGACCCGGTCCCTGATGACGATTCCGACGCGGCCCTTCTGCTTGGCGAGAAAGGCACCCGCGGCGTCAAACCGGGCGAGTTGTTCGCATCCCCACGGTGCGCACGGGTCGGCCGACGCGCCGGGCGCGCTGGGTGCACTTGGCGCGATGTCCGGACCCGCATCCGCTTCCTGCGGTGACGAACACGCGGCAACGACCGGCAGGACCAGGGTGAGGGCGAGCAGGCGACCGAGGGGCGGCATGTCCGCGAGACTAGCCGTTACTTCGAGGCGTGCGACTTCACGGGGCGCGGGCGGACCCGTTCCCGACTCAGGATCCAGATCGCCTCGACGCCGTCCCGCCACGTGATCTTTTTGCCCTCCTCGCGGGTGCGGGCGCGGTACGAGATGGGGACCTCGTACGGGCGTACCCGCCGCCGCAACAGCTTCCCGGTGATCTCCGCTTCCATACCGAAGCCAGCTGAGCGGATCTTCAGAGACCGGAACAGGGCCAGCGGCATGAGCTTGAAGCAGGTCTCGAGATCGGACAGGTAGCAGTTGTACATCATGTTGGCGAGGGTGGTGACGCCCTTGTTCCCCATGACATACCAGAACGAGTACGCGGTGTGGCTACCGAACGTGCGGCTGCCGTAGACAACCTCGGCTCGACCATCGAGCACCGGTTCCAGCAACCGCGGGATGTCCTGTGGGTCGTACTCAAGGTCGGCGTCGAGAATCACCACGTAGTCGCCGGTCGCATGCGATGCCGCGGTCAGGATGGCGGCGCCCTTGCCGCGGTTGCGGGGATGGGCGAACACACGCAGACGCGGGTCGTCCAACCCAGCCAGGACGTCGCCGGTCCCGTCCCGGCTGCCGTCATCGACGACCACGAGCTCGACCTCGCACGGGTAGCGGACATCGAGGGCCTGCTTGACCGCACTCGCCACCGACGCCCGCTCGTTGTAGACAGGCATCAGGATTGACAGCTTCACGTGTGCTCCCAACCACTATCCTGTCCGGGTTGCCAAGGTCCGGCGGCGGGCATTCTGAAAGAGTGTACGGCGTGGCCAAGGTGACCGGCGATTCAACGCTGCAGTCAGACGTGCTGGAGCACCTGTCAGACGCCCGGCGCTATCGGCGCTGGTTGGCCGACCTCGCGCGCCCGTACCTGGGCAAGCATCCCGTCGAGCTGGGCTCGGGCACCGGCGACTTCGCGCTCGAGTGGGCGCCCTCGGTCGTCACCTTCACCGCCACCGAGGCCACAGAGCGCCGCCATTCCGAGCTGGCCCAGCGGTTCGGAGACCACCCCGTGGTACGGACGCAGTTCCTTCTGCTCGGCGCCGAACCAGGCGCGACGGCGCTGGCGGAATCAATGCCGAACAAACACACTGCGGCGGTCGCGTTCAACGTGCTTGAGCACATCCCCGACGACGTGGCCGCGCTGCGGGCGATGAGTGAGCTCGTGGAGTCGGGCGGCGCCGTGGTGCTTGTCGTGCCCGCCTTCCCATCGGCCATGTCGCAATTCGACCGGGCGATCGGGCACCAACGACGCTACACCCGGCGCGGCCTCGGCCTCGCGTTGGCGAACGCCGGCCTCGTCGTCGAGCAGTTGCGTTACCTCAACCCGGTCGGCCTCATTGGTTGGTACGTCGCGGTCAAGGCGCTGCGGATGAGACCTCACAACGGACGGCTGCTCCGGCTCTACGATCGGGCGATCGTGCCGACCGCACGCTTGGCCGACCGTACCATTGTCCCTTTTGGACAATCAGTCTTCGCGGTGGCCCGAATACCGTGACCTGACCGTCGGGTCAGCCAAGGACGGCGAGGTCGGTGTCGAGCAGGTTCGCGGGCACCATGCCGTCGAGGTGCAGCTTGCGCAGATACCACTTCTGCTGCGGACTGCGGTTGATATTGAACGTCCAGTTGCCACGAGGGCTATCGATCTGACCCAGCAGGCTGAACGCCTGGTTCAACGCGGCCGCGTTCGGCGCACCGGGGATGAGGCCGAGAGCCTTGTTCAGTACGGCCGCACTGTCGTACGCCGCCATGGCATAGCCGCTTGGCTGAATGCCGTGCGTCTTGTGGAAGTCGGAGACAAAACGACGGTTGGCCTCGTTGTCGAGATCGGCGGCGTAGTACATCGACGTGTAGACGTCCGCTGGCAGTGGGCCGATCTTCGTGAGGTCAATGGTCTCGGTGAGACTGCCCGTGCCCAGGAGCTTCACCGTGAGGACACCGGCCTGATGCGCCGCGCGGTAGGCGTCGAGGACGGCCGCGGCTTCCGCGCCCGAATAGGTGGCGAAGACAGAGTCCGCATTGTTTGTCCTGGCGGCCTGCAGCCGAGCACCGAGGCCCGCCGTCCCGGACGATTCACCGATCACCTGGCCGCCGAGGTCGATGAAGGCGCCGCGGAATGCGTCCGCCTCGGCCCGGCCGGAGGGTGTGTCCTCGCGGAGGATGTACGTACGCGGACCCTCAACCTTGGCGTACTGCGCCAGCGACCGGCCCGCGTCACCCTCCACAGAGGACGCACGCCAGACGAAAAGCGCATTGGTCAGCGTGCTGGGTGCGGCGTTCGAGCTGACCAGCGGAACCTTGGCGTCCTGCACGGTGCTCGCAAGCGCCGGTAGTGCAGCCGGGTTGGCAACGCCAGCGATCGCGACGACGTTCTGGGCGAGCAGGCCCTTGACCGCGGCAACGGCGGTCTCAGCGGAGGCGCCCTCATCGACGATCTTCAGATCAACGTTGTGCGGACCAAGCATTCCCCGGTTGCCGGCGAGGAAGAGCGAGAAGCCCTTCTGGATGTCCTCGCCGATCCGCGCGAACGGGCCGGCGGTAGGCGCTACCAGGCCGATGCCGATGGTGAACCCGGACGGCTGGAGCTCGGTCCCGCCTGGAAGCGGATCGGAGCCGCAGGCGGCCAGGCCGCCCGTCGCGCCAACGGCGGCGACCGCGCCAAAGAGCCGCAGGAACTGCCGGCGGTCCACCGACGGCAATGACACGGACTGAGACACTGGCTGACTCCTCCGAGGGGCGGGGCGGGCACGGCCCACGGGGTTGTACCCCGAATGTTCCGCAGCGTCAACGTAACGGACGAGGCTCGGGCGGCGCCAGCAGGGAGAACGCGGCCAGGATGTCCGGCCAGACCAACGATTGAGGATCGATGAGATCAAAGTGGTCGACATCCGTCCACTGGTTCAGAACAACGTCATCTCCGGCATTTCGTGCGGCTGTTGCGTACCGGGTCGAGATCTCCATCGGGACCTGCACGTCTCGTGAACCGTGACATAGCACCTGCCGCACACGCAGCGGCACGAGAGCCGTCGGGTCGGCGAAGCCGTACCGGTCGGGATATTCGTCCGGTCCGCCGCCGAGCAGGGCTGCGACCGCGCCCCTATCAAGATCTAACCGGTACGCCTCGCGGAGATCGGCGACGGGCGCCAATCCCACGACTCCGGCGAACGGGAGTCCGTCCGTCGCCATCCCCGCCGCCGCCCATAGAGCAAGGTGTCCGCCGGCCGAATGGCCGGCGAGGATCACCCTCGGCTGCGGCCCGACTGCGTCGGCGACCAGCAGCGGCACCTGCCGTACCGCCTTCGCCACATCGTCGAACGTGCCGGGCCAGCCGCCACCGCTGGCGCCCGTACGGCGGTACTCCGGGGTCGCGACCGTGAACCCATCGGCGGCGAGGGCGGTCGCGAGTGGTCCGACATGGCTTCGGTCGTAGGCGTGTCGCCAGAACCCGCCGTGGAAGAAGACGACCAGGCCCCGCGACGGTCCCGGTGAACGCCGCACATCGGCAACGTGGTCGGGGTGATCGCCATAGACGACGGTGAGATCGGGCGGCGGCGACGGCCGGCTCAGTACCGAACGGGAGTCCCTCGTCACGCCGTCCTCCTCGGCAACCCTTGTCGCGCGCGAATGGTGCGTGCCGCGAGGCTATCGTGTGGGTTGCTGCCAGATTCCGGATGGAGGACCCACCTGATGAGCGAGACCCCTGCCCACGAGGACCAGCCGCGTCAGCAGACGGTCGTCGTGGTCGGCCCGGACGGACGCCCGGTCGGCACGGTCAACGTCGATGGCGGAGATTCTCCGGCCGAGCCCGACGGGGAGGATCTGTCACGCCTCATCGGCCAGCCGGCGAAGGTCATGCGGATCGGGAGCATGATCAAGCAGCTGCTCGATGAGGTAAAGGCGGCACCGCTGGACGAGAAGGCCCGGGCCCGGCTCACCGAGATCCACCGACGTTCGATCGACGAGCTGGAGAGCGGCCTCGCCCCGGAGCTGGTGAGCGAGCTCGAGCGGCTCTCGCTGCCGTTTGAGGAGGGCCAGACCCCGAGCGAGCCCGAGCTGCGGATGGCCCAGGCGCAACTGGTCGGTTGGCTGGAGGGCCTGTTCCACGGCATCCAGGCCGCACTTGTCGCACAACAGATGGCGGCTCGTGCGCAGTTGGAACAGATGCGTTCCGGACGCGCCGCCCTTCCAAGTGGCCCCGCTGGCATCCCCGGCATCCCGCCCCGACCCGAGGACCGCCCCGAACCCGGCCGCCCCGGCCAGTACCTGTAGCTCCCTATCGCCGACCTTGCCCGTTCGCCCCGCCGATCTTGGAGAATTAGGCGCGGTTTGATCACTATTCGCGCGCATTTCGCCAAGGTCAGCGCAGTGGACGGGTCTGGCCGACCTGGCGGATCTGGCCCACCGGGTGGCGAGGGTGGGTGGGGCGGACGCGGGTTAGCTGGAGAGGAGGGATTCGAGCCAGGCCGCGACGCCATCGGCATCATTGGACGAGGTCACCTCGTCGGCCAGTGCGAGCACTGACGGGTGGGCATTGGCCACCGCCACCCGCCGCCAGCCGGCCCATTCAAACATCGGCACGTCATTGGGCATGTCGCCGAATACGCACACGTCGGCCGCGGCGATGCCGAGCTCATCGGTGACCACAGCGAGTCCCGATGCCTTGTTCACACCCGGCGCGGTCAACTCGATGTACCCGAGTCCGGATTGCGTCACCGTCGCCAGGCTCGCCGGGATCACCTCGGTGGCGATGACCAGCAGTTCGTCTGCGGTGAGGTCCTCCGCCCGGGCGAAGCCCTTGTAGGCCGGGCCCGCCAGGGAGTGCACGCGCTCGTACGGGATCCACTCTGGATACGGCCAGACGACGTGGGTGTCCCCCCACAGTGGAGCGCGCGGTTCTTCAAGCGCCTCTACCAACACCGATAACGGGCCGACCTCCTCCTCGAGGAGACGGAACGCCTCAGCTAGGTCGGCCCCCGGGATCCTGGCTCGCCGCAACACTTTCGGCTGGTCGGGATCCCGTTGGTCCACCACGTACCCGCCCTGGGCAAGGACAAACAGATCCGCCTCCGGCAGGTCTCTCCGACACAGCTCGATCAGGCGGGCGCCCCGTCCGGTGACGCCGACCACGACGATGCCGGCCTCGCGCACCTTGCGCAGCACGGAAAGCGAGTAGTCCGACACCGTCTCGTCACTGCGCACCAACGTGCCGTCGAGGTCGGTCGCGACAAGCTTCGGCAGCCCAGCCAGGCCCATGGCACCCTCCGTGGCCGTGTCCCCGCCTGGTCGCGGGCACGCAACGATACGCGTCGGAAGCCAACACGACCATGAAATCTGGCGACATCGACGCTACTAGTGGCTAGGAGGGGACCCTTCCTATGCAGAAGGCGTTAAGAAGGGGACCCTCCTTAACACAATCAGCGGGGTTCGAGCACGTCCCTGCCGCCGAGGTACGGCTGCAGCGCCTTCGGCACCGCCACCGACCCGTCCGGCTGTTGGTGGTTCTCGAGGATGGCCACGATCCACCGGGTGGTGGCGAGGGTGCCGTTGAGCGTCGCCGCCGGCTGCGGTTTGCCGTCGTCGTCGCGGTAGCGCACGCCCAGGCGACGGGCTTGGTACGTCGTGCAGTTCGACGTCGAGGTGACCTCGCGGTACATCCCCTGCGACGGTACCCAGGCCTCGCAGTCGTACTTGCGGGCGGCGCTCGAGCCGAGGTCGCCGGCGGCCACGTCGATGACCCGGTACGGCAGCTCCACCTTCGCGAGCATCTCCTCTTCCCAGCCAAGCAGCCGCAGGTGCTCGTCATGCGCCTCATCGGGGCGGCAGTACGAGAACATCTCCACCTTGTCGAACTGGTGAACGCGGATGATGCCGCGGGTGTCCTTGCCGTACGAGCCGGCCTCGCGGCGGTAGCACGACGACCATCCGGCGTACCGGCGAGGCTGGCCCGCTGGTAGATCGAGGATCTCGTTCCCGTGGTAGGCCGCGAGCGGCACCTCCGACGTACCCACCAGGTAGAGGTCGTCCGCCTCCAGCCGGTATACCTCGGTGGCATGGGCGCCGAGAAAGCCGGTGCCCTCCATCGCCTCGGGCTTCACCAACGACGGCGTGATCATCGGCGTGAAGCCCCACTCAACGGCCTGCTGGACCGCCAGCTGCAACATGCCGAGCTGCAGCAGGGCGCCCACCCCGGTGAGGAAGTAGAACCGGCTGCCTGAGACCTTCGATCCGCGTTCCATGTCGATGGCGCCGAGCATTTCCCCGAGCTCTAGGTGATCCCGCGGTTCGGTCAGACCCGGCTTGGTGCCGACCTCGCGGATAACCACATAGTCGTCTTCGCCGCCGGGTGGCGCGCCCTCCTCAATCACGTTCGGCATGGCGAGGTGGGCGCGACGCAGTGCGGCCTCGGCCTCGTTGGCCGCGACATCGGCCGCCTTCACCTGGTCCGAGAGCGCCTTGGTACGGGCGGCCAGTGCCGCCTTCTCCTCGCCCTTGACGCTGCGCATCTGATTCGAGAGCTGCTTCTGCTCCGCCCGCAGGGCCTCGTACACCTGCAGGGTCGACCGACGCGACTCGTCGGCACGAAGGAGTTCGTCCACGAGGGACTCCGACCCACCCCGAGCCCGCTGGCTGGCACGCACACGGTCGGGATCTTCGCGGAGTAGGCGCAGGTCAATCACGAGCCACGAGCCTACCCGGCCGGCCGCGCCCACTCATCGGGATATGCGACGCCCTTAGCCGCGCCACACCTCGGTGGCCGTGCCGGGGTCGAGCGGTTCGGATGCCGAGACGGACAGACCGTCGACATGACCCACCCGCGACGCCGGCCACGTGGCCGCGGCAGCCGGACCCGTCACCGGCGCCGACGGTTCGGCGGACGGGACTGCGCCGTCAGGCGCGCTGCCGTTCGGCGTCGGCGGCGGGGCTACCTGACTCGGGTAGACGAAACCCGGGTACGGATGACCGGGGTAGGCGGCGGCCAGACCTGCGTGGAGGGCGAACGCCCGAGCCGCTGGTGCGCCCGCCAGCCATACACCGGCGATCAGCAACACGATGGCAGCGAAGCCGGCGAACAGCCCCAACTCGTAGGAGACATCCGAGTTGCTCAGCATCTCTTGCTGCTCGATATCGGAAAGTCCACCGAAGATGCCTTGGAGGTTGAAGATGGTCTCGGGCAGCCGCAATGTGATCGCCACCAACACGGCGATGATCCCGATGCCGAGACCAACGGCGCCCATCCGCAGCCGCAGTGCCTGGTCGGGACGGACGAGTACCGAGCCCAGCATGGCGATCAAGGCCAGGGCCCCAAGGAGATACACCAGGCCGAGCACGTCGATGCTGCCGAGGCCTGCGGTGATCACGGTCGGATCGCTCGAGCTGCGGCCGAGAAGGCTGGACGAGTCGACGGCGACGGAGATCCGCTGCCACTTCATCACGAGTGAGGCGACGAAGGCGGCCGTGCCGGCGATGCCGGCCAGGAACGCCGTCATCGCGGGCTTCGTCCCGGTCTGTGGCACCAGCAGTCGGCCGAGCATCCCCGGCCCGGGCGGCTCCACCGTCCATTGGTTCGCCATCGCACTATCTCCTCACCGTCTGGCCAACATCGTGGCAGGTGAGGACGCTTGCGCGCGACCCATCGGCGGTTGACGCGACGCCGGTCGCTAGATGGTCCCTCGACTGAGGTCCGCCAGCGGATCCCGGTACGCCCGAGCCACCATGCTCACCCAGTCGTACACGGCGTCCTCGTTGGTAGCGGTCGGGCCGGGTCGGAAGTGCGGCGAGGACACGCCGCGCTGGACGGACTCGCACGCACGCCAGTCCTGCCGATTGGTGATGTCCCAGAACTCCACGGCGTACGACGGATCGGATACGGCGTCGGCAAAGAGCCACTCGCATTCCACATAGGTGCGGCCGGCCTCCAGCGGCACCAATCGATGGGTTAGCACGTAGTCCGGATGCAGGGAGAGCAGTAGGTTCGGGAACAGGCCGAGATACCGGACCGTGCGGGGATCCGCCTCCGGCAAGGCGACCCCGTCGGAGCGCCCGTCCAAAGACATCGTGACGGCGTGCTCGCGCAGCTGCATCGATCCGCCTACCCACGCACCTATGCCCCGCCAGTTGTCGCCCGAATTGGGCGGGGTCACGGCGCAGAGCTCCGGGTGAATCTGCGGGCAGTGGTAACACTCGTGGTAGTTCTCGACGATCAGCTTCCAGTTGGCGGCCACCTCGTACGAGTGCCGGGCCTTCACGACCAGGGTGTCCGGCCGGTACGGCGTCACCAGCTCGGCCAACGCTCCAATGTGGTCGGAGAACCTGCGGGCGGTGGCGGTCGCGTTGACGAATGTCCAACCGTGCCAGTCGATTGCCGGCAATGCCACGAGCCCGAGTTCCGCATGCGGTGGATGCGGCCCGAGTTTCGGCGCCGCCCGCAGCGACCCGGTCAGCTCGTAGGACCAACCGTGGTACGGACATACCAGCGCGCGACGGTCGGCGGTCTCACCCGAACCCAATAGCTCGTGGCCCCGATGCCGGCAGATGTTCGCGAAGGCGCGCACTCCGTCATCGGGAAACGTGAGTAGCACTGCAAGATCGCCGACGGTCACCGCCCGCTGGGTGACGCCGGCGCTCAGGGTGGCCGTACGTCCGAGGCACGTCCACGATCCCGCGAACAGATGCCGGCGCTCCCAGGCCAGGACGGCATGGCTGGTGTACGCCGCGCCGGGCAGCATCACCGACTCGCCAAATGGCCTCAGCGCGGCGGCCACTGCCGCCGGATCGAGCGGAGCGCTGATTCTCATTGGTACGGCGCTCACTTCCGTCCCCACCTGGTGTCCCGCAGTACCTGGCGAACCACGTTGCGACCGGGGATGCCGGTGACACCGCCACCGCCGTGGGTCGCGCTGCCAGCCTGGTAAAGCCCCCGGATCGGAGTGCGCAGGTCGGCATATCCGGCGGCCGGTCGGCAATGGAAGAGCTGTCCGGGAGTCAATTCACCGTGGAAAATATTGCCACCGATCAAACCGTACTCGGTCTGCAACTCATGTGGACCGATCACCTGGCGACCGACGATCGAGTCGGTGAATCCCGGGGCGAGTTCCTCGAGTCGGGCGGTGACCCGGTTCGCATACGCTACGAGGCCGGCGTCATCCGGGGCGTCGGCCCAGGTGTGCGGCACCCATTGGGTGAACGCGCTCAGCACGTGCTGTCCGGCCGGCGCCAGAGTTGGGTCGAAGACGCTTGGAATGCAAATGTCGGCGAACGGCGCCGTGGCGGCACGTCCCGCGACCGCCTCCTGGAACGATGTCTCCACCTCGTCGAGCGACTCGGCGAGCACGATGATGCCGCCGTAGATCTCCGGGTCGTGCTCCGGGTGCGCGGTGAACGTGGGCAAGCGGTCCAGCGCGTAGTTCACCTTCACGGTGCCGGACCGGCTCTGCCACGCCTCGATGTCGGCAACGAAGTCCGGTGGCATTTCGGTGCGGTCAACAAGTCGAAGGAAGCTGATGGCCGGATGCGCGGTGGTGATCACCGTACTGGCTTCGATGGTCGTACCGTCTGCGAGCGTAACGCCCGCGACCGTACCGTCGCGTACATCGATCCGGGCCACTGTCGCGTCTGTAACGATCTTCGCACCGAACGAGCGCGCGGATTGGGCCAGCGCCGTCGTCACCGCGCCCATGCCACCGCGGGCGAAGCCCCAACCCGCCGCCTGACCACCCGTCTGGTCGACGTGGTGATGCAGCATCACGAACGCTGTACCAGCGCTGCGTGGCCCGGCCCAGGTACCGATCACCCCCGACACCGACAGCAGCCCGCGCATCGCATCCGACGCGAACCGCTCCTCCACCAAATCGGCGATGCTTGCCGTGAACAGGCGCGTCAGGTCGAAGGCGGTGCGGACGTCAACCTTGCGCAGGGTTCGCAGCAACGCGGCCTGTCCCAGCACGTCCATCAAACGGTGTGAGCCGACCTTTGGCGGCACGCTGTCGAGCAACGGGCCCACGAGACGGCCGAGTCCGGCGAGCCACGCGTCCCACCGCTCGTACGCGTCGGCGTCCTGTTTGGCGAAGGCGGCAACCTGTTCGTACCGGCGAGCCGGGTCATCCGGCAGGCTGAGGTACGTTCCGTCGCGTCGCGGCGCGAAGTATGGCCCCTGCGGGTACACGTGATAGCCGTACTCGACCAGGCGTAGATCTCGCACCATGTCGGCGGGGAGCAGGCTCACCACGTACGACAGGCTCGAGACGAGGAAGTCCGGACCGAACGGGCGCTCCGACACGGCCGCCCCGCCGACCACCGGTCGCCGCTCCAGCACGACAACCCGGCGCCCGGCACGTGCCAGGTAGGCGGCCGCGACCAGACCGTTGTGGCCTCCACCAATGACGACCACATCCGGGCTGACCGCGTTCATGGGGACATCCTGCCTGATTGGCGACTCAGGATGGGAGTGCGGTTGTCCGTGCAAGGAGGGACGCCCTCACCACGGATTCGGTATAGGAGGGACGCCCTCCTTTCACGACGTTCAGTCGCGCACAACCTTGACGTTGAAGAAGGCGGTCGACTGCGCCTGCATCAGCGACACCCACAGCGGCAGGTACATTTCCATGCCGCGAGCCGCCTTGATGCCGCCCAGGTCGAGGATCGAGCGCCACCCGAACGAGCGCAGTAGGTCGGTGGCGGTCGCCTTCGCCTCGGGATCGTCACCGGCGACGAGCATGGTGGTCTCCTCGGGCAGCTGGTTCGGGTGCACCATGACGTCGGCGGTCACTATGTTGAGCGTCTTTACGACGTGCACATCCGGGAAGGTGCGTTGGATCTGCTCGGCGAGGCTGTCCGTGTTGGCCACCGTCAACGTGAGCTCACCGGTCGACCAGTCGAGCGGGTTGGAGACGTCCAGGAGCACCTTGCCGTGCAGATTCCTCTCACCGGCCAGGCGTAGTGCCTCGATCGATCCGGATCCGGCCGTCGCGTTGATCAAAAGTGCGCCGTGCGCGGCGGCGTCGGCGAACGTACCCGCTCGGGCGCCGCGGCCCGTACCCGCCTTGGCCAGCCACTCGGCTGCCGCCGGATGGTTTAGATCCCGGCTGCCCAGCGCGACCGAGTGGCCCAGCTCCACGAGGCGTTGCCCCAGCGTCCGTCCCACCACGCCGGTTCCCAGTACTCCGATATTCATGCGTCCATTCTGAGCGCGAGGAGCGAGCGCCAGCGAGCACCGCAGCGCGAACCAACGCAACTCAGCTGAGCGCGAGGAGCGAGCGCCAGCGAGCACCGCAGCGCGAACCAACGCAACTCAGCTGAGCGCGAGGAGCGAGCTACAGCAGACCCAGCAGCCGCGGCTCGATCGGAGCGTCAGGCAACGGCTCTGCCGGCCATCGGCTAGCGTCACGGTATGGCTATCCGTATTGCTAATGCCCGCTGGGATGGAAACTTTGTCGACGGAACCGGTGTCATGCGTACCGGCAAGGGTGGGCTCGTGGCTGGGTTCTCGGCGAAGTCTCGGTTTGAAGAGGGAGAAGGCTCCAATCCCGAGGAGCTGATCGGGGCCGCCCACGCGGGCTGCTTCTCGATGGCGTTCGCCAAGGCACTTACCGATGAGGGTTTCCCGCCCGCCTCGGTCGAGACCACCGCGAACGTCCACTTTGACCGAGTCGACGGTGCGGCGACGGTGACTCGCATCGATCTGGTAACCGTGGGAACCGTGCCCGGCATCGACGACGCCACGTTCCAAAAGATCGCCGACGGCGCCAAGGCGAACTGCCCGATCTCGCGCCTGCTCGCTCCGGGCACCGAGATCACGCTTGACGCGACGCTCGCGGCCTGAGTACCGGGACGGGCACCTGCGAAAGGGGCACCCGGTAGCACGTGCCCGTCTTCGAGCAGATCAATCCACAATGGACGGAAACGATCCCGCGTTGGGCACCTGAGGGGCGGGACGGAGAATGATGCAGTGCCGGTCGTAATGGGGCGGGAGCGATTCGAGGAGCTGGTGGCCGAGGCTCTCGACGAGGTCCCGCAGGAGCTGCTCTCGTTGATGGACAACGTCGTCGTACTGGTCGAGGACGACCCTGAGGACGGCCGCCATGATCTTCTCGGGCTCTATGAGGGGTACGCGCTCACCAAGCGCGGGTGGCTCTACGGAGGCGTACTGCCGGACCGGATCACGATCTTCCGCAACCCGACTTTGCGCATCTGTGAGACGGAAGAGGACGTGATCGACGAAGTGGCGACCACCGTGGTCCACGAGATCGCGCACCACTTCGGCATCGATGACAAACGACTGCACGAACTCGGCTGGGGTTGACCGGATCTCCTACTGTCTTGGCGACCGCGCCACCGTAGGAGGAACCCCCCGATGCGTAGCGAGCTTTTCTCAGCCGACAACATGGAGAAGGAGTCCAGCGAGCCGGGAATGCGGCTGCAGAACTCCAAGATGCTCAAGGTCGAGCTGAACGGCGAGATCATGGCGCGTCGCGGAGCCATGGTCGGGTACCAGGGCCAGGTGCAGTTCCAGGGCTTGGGCGCGGGCGGCGTCGGGAAGTGGCTCAAGAGCAAGGTCACCGGCGAGGGCGTGCCGATCATGAAAATGACCGGTCGCGGTGATGTCTTCCTCGCCAACGAGGCACAGGACGTCCACCTTATCGATCTCGAGGGCAACGACGCGCTGTCCATCAATGGCGCCAACGTGCTCGCCTTCGACTCCACCCTCCAGTACGACATCCGCATGGTGCAGGGGATGGGCATCCTCTCCTCGGCCGGGCTGTTCAACTGCATGTTCACGGGCAAGGGCCGGATCGCGATTACCACCCACGGCACGCCGGTCGTGGTCAATGTGGACCAACCGACGTACGCCGATCCGCAGGCGGCGGTCTGCTGGTCGGCCAGCCTGCAGACCGGGTTTCACCGGGCCGAGCAGTTGGGCCTTGGTACGTTGGTCGGCCGCACCTCCGGCGAGATGTTCACGATGAGCTTCGCGGGTCAGGGTTTCGTCGTCATCCAGCCATCCGAACTGCCACCCGGCGGGATCTCCGGACACGGCTCAGGCCAGCAGTCCCGCAGCAGCGGCCTGCTCGGCGGTCTGCTCGGCGACTGACGCCGCCCTGTCCCGACGCCCGACGCCCGCGGGCCGCGCTCGGACCACGGGCGGACCACCGGCGGACCACGGGCGGACCACGGGCGGCTCCGCCACCAATTGGTCACCAACTGGGCCTCGCAGGCTTTGAATGGTGCCCAGTTGGTGACCAACTGGGATGATCTTGGTGGTAAAGCGGGTCAAGAACGGCGCGTCAGAGGTTGCCGTCGCGGAGACGGGCGAGCCACACCGCGGAGTCGGCGAAGTCGCCGTCGGTGGTGCCGGGCGGTGCCCGGGTCGGCCGGGGGCCGGACTCGCCGGGGCTCGCCGCGCGCGGATAAGAGCCGAGGAACTTCACGTCGGCACAGACGCGGTGAAGGCCCTGGAGTGCCTCACCCATCCGGGTTTCGGCCACGTGACCGCTGCAGTCGAGGAAGAACACGTACCGGCCGAGCTGCTCGCCGGTCGGGCGGGACTCGATCCGGGTGAGATTGACCCCCCGTACCGCGAGCTCGGTGAGCACCGTCAGCAGCGCACCGACCCGGTCGGCGGAAATATAGACGGCAAGCGATGTTAGGTCGTCGCCCGTCGGTGGTGGCGGCGGGCCGGGACGGCTCACGAGGGCGAACCGCGTCATCGAGTCCTTGTGGTCGGCGATTTCCTCCGCCAGTACGGCGAGCTTGTTCCGTTGCGCGCCAATGGGAGCGCAGATCGCGGCGTCGTAGGTCCCAGCCGCAGCGGCCACCGCAGCAGCGCCGTTGGAGAGCACCTCGACCACTGTCGCAAGTGGAGTGTGGTCGCGGAGCCAGCCCCGGCACTGCCGGGCCGCGTTCGGGTGGGCAGCGATCGTAGCGATGCTGTCGAAGGTGACCCGGGTGCGAGCGGCAAGGACGAAGTTGACCGGCAGCACCACTTCTCGCGTGATCACGAGCGGGTCGCCGTTGGCCATCTCGTCCAGCGTCACGCCCTCGGCTCCGCCGACGGAGTTCTCCAACGGCACTAGCGCGGCGTCGGCCTCGCCGGCGCGGACGGAGTCGAGCGCCTCGGGAACGCTCGGAGCCGGTTCGAGCCGGGCCTTGCGCGCCATCGGCAGCGTACGCAACGCCTGTTCGGCGAAGGTCCCCTCCGGTCCGAGGTAGACGTAACGGGCGGGCGGCGTGCCAGGCATGGACGTCAGGGTACGGCCATCACCGATCGGCCTGACCACGCGCCGATTCGTTCACGCGGTGGCCGGCCGCTTGCAGCGCGGCTGATGCCTCGTCGAGCCGCACCGAGGGCACGAGCACGTAGTCCGTGTCGTGGGTCGAGAACACGAAGACATTGACCCGAGCCTCAGCCAGGGGGTTGACCAGGGCGGCGATGATTCCGGTCAGTGCGAGGTTCGCCGGGCCGTTGACCCGGAAGCATCGCCACGGTGTGTTCACGACGCCCGACGCCGGCGCCTGGTTGGACGGGCAGATGATCGACAGCTCGGTCTCGGTCCAGGTGATCGACACGATGCCCTTGCCCGCGTCGAGGCCGGCCGGCACGGGCTCACCGGCATTCAGCCGGCAGACGGCGTAGTCGTCCGGCATTAGGACGAGATCGAGCACTAGTCGAGGCTAGGCCACTGCGCCAACGGCCGCTGCGTCAACCCATGGTTTGCGACGTGCGCGACGAGCCCCGGCTCAGCGCGCGACGAGTGCGAAGAACGTCAGCGAACCGACGACGGCGTCCGCGTCCCGCAGTGGTACCGAGATTGCGTCGACGGTGTTTGGTGCGCCGCCCGGGCCGCGTACTCGGATGAGTCCGCGGGCCAGGCCCCCGGTCGTCGTGGCCAACCGTGGCGGGATCTTGTCGGCCTCCCAGTTCGGCAGCTCTCCCGAGACGACGTTGAAGTCGAGGAGGTGGAGGACTCCGTCCACCAGGCGCCGGCCAACCGCTTCACGGGCATCGATGTCGAAGAGCCGCCCGCAGCCCGGCGATAACGCCACCACGACGCCTTCCTTGTCGATGAGCAGACACGGCTCGTTCGCGACGCCGACTGCGTAGGACCACAGGTCAAGCGAGCCCAGAAACCCGCCGAGGACGCGGTCTGGCCCGGGCGTTTGCAGGCCGGACAGTGACAGGTCGACGTGCGCCAAGGCGGCCTCCCCTCCGCTCCCGGTCAGGGGACCCGTCGATGCGTCCCCGCGTGGTTACTGAATGACGCTATCGCTGTTAGCCATTCTTGTCAGCGGCCAATTCCACGGTGTGACGGCGGCTAGCTTCTTATGTCCAGATATTGGCCAATTGAGTCGCTATCGACATGGGCGGCCACGATCAGCAGCTTCCGGATGGTGGGCTCGGTAATGCGGTTGCCGTGGGCGTTGAGCGCTCGACCGAGATCGCGGTACGTGGTCATGACGCACCCTTCGGGCGGCTGTCCGTAGTAGACGACTTCGCCGGACCCGAGAAAGGCAACCACCGGCACGACCGGAATCCTCCGACCCGCGGCGATCGACATCTGCTCCGAGATCCGGGCAGCGTCGCGCTTGGCCAGGGCCACATACGGTGGCCGACGGCCGCTCACCTGTACGACGTCTCCGGCCAGCTCCACCCTCGCCCGTCCGTGGTCGGCCACGGTCACCTGGAAGATCCCACCCGGCCCAATGGCGAGGAAGTCGGGGTCCTCCGGGTGGTAGTCGACGATGTGCCAGTGCGGCCCGAGCATCTCGACCCGGTGCACCACCCGCTGCCGACCCTCGAGCGCCCGGCGCTTGGCTCGCGCGTCCCGGCGGCGCCGCAGAAATCCGCTCGGCGTCGAATCCGATGCCGCAACCGCCGAACGCCCCACCGGGTGACCAGGTTCGGGGCGGGTCGGGGTGGGATGCGTCGAAACCGTGGATTCGGAGTCACGGTCCGTCATGATTACCTCACCAAGTGCCGAGTTCCCCGTACGGTAGGGGTCGGGCGCGGTCGATGTATAGATGCCGGTGACCCGATGCACATGAATGAAGCGGATTCAACACATTCACCGCTGGCACCATGACCGCCCGGCATGACACGGGTGCGGAATTACCGCAAGGTGATCTGGCGGCCGAGGAGACCTTGCCGGGCTCGCCGCTCGTCGGCATCGAGATCGCTACCAGCGGCGCGGGCAGTGGCGTACCGCTCGGCGAACGCCGCCACGGGTTCCTCCCATTCACCAGCGTCTGGCTCGGGCGGTAGGTCCCAAACCGGCACCAGCAGACCGTGGGCGCGGAACATCCCGGCAAACCGGGTGGTGGGACCGAGCGTGAGCTCCCCCGCGCGGGAGAGCCGGGCCAGCGCGGCCAGCGCGTTGTCTTCGTTGTCGGCGAGCACCCAGCGAACATGGGCCTTCTCCGGGAACCGGCACCAGTACGCCGCCGCGGCTGCGGCCAGCTTCTCGGTGGGAAAAATCGAAGCATTCGCCCGCTCCAGCGATGCCTTCACCTCGGGGTCGTTCGTGTCCTCGTCCAACCAGAACTCGAACCCGTTCCGCAACGTGATGGCCAGACCGTCACTGCTGAGCAGGTCCTGCAGCCGCGACCCGAGCCCCGGCAACGGGGGGAGTGAAACCGGGCCACCGGGGGGCGCGTCGAGCGCCAATTCCAACGTCAACGCGAGATCGCGACTCACGTCTCCGGACTGGGTTCCCCGCTGCAGGCCGATGAAGATGCGACCGTCGGGCTTGACGAGTCCGGGCCAGGCCAACGGCAGGACGGTGGTGAGCGTGATGTCACGCTCGCCGTGTTCAGCGACGACCTTTTCGGACAACCGCAGCGGCGCAGTTGCGGCTGGGACCAGTTCCCGCAGGGCAATCCAGTCGGCCTCGTCGGTCAGCCCTTCGAACGGGCGGGCGACGAAGATGTCGCGGACCTTCGGTTTGCTCGCCTGCTTCGCGGCGGCGGGTGCGCTGGTGCGACGTCGCTTACTCACGACCGCCAAGCCTAGGCGGCTTGCCTTACAGCCGGATCGAGACCCCGTACTTGGCGTCTACGCGGTCGCGCAGCGCAGCTCGGCCCAGACGCATTGGCCATCGTCCTCGCGGTCCACGCCCCACGATCGCGCCAGTGCCGCAACGATCGCCAGACCACGGCCATCGACCGAGTCCGGGTTGGCGGATCGCTCGATCGGCACCATCGGTGAACCGCCGTCGCTAACTCGAAGCTCAACGTAGGCATCCTGCAGGGCCGTACCCATCCGGCAGGCCAACCGGATCACCCCGCCCGGCAGCGGTGCCGCATGCCGTACGGCGTTGCCCAATAGCTCAGCCGCGACGGCGACGGCGTCCGCGACGAGCGTCGGTGGGATGTGTCCGTGCAGGTGATCGGCGAGTCGTTGGCGTGCTTGGCGGGCGCCGCTGGCGTGATGGGGCACCAACATGCTCCACGCATGTTCCTGGATCGCCATCGACACGCGCCTACGCCTCCCCAGCGGCGGGACGGAACCGGCCGTCGGCCCGCGCCAGCCGCACCTCGGCGATGGTGCCGCCGCCATCGCGCGGACGCAATGATACCCATCCGTTTTGTCGCTCCACGAGCCGTCTGACAAGATACAGTCCCAACCCGACACCGCCCCGGCCGTCGTGGTCACGCCGGTGGCGCCAGAACCGGTCGAATGCCTTTTCCGCGTCGGCCGGGTCGATGCCGACGCCGCGGTCGGCCACCCTGATAAAGACGGTATCGGCGTCCGCGCCCGCAGTAATGTCCACACTGGACGGTGCCGGGCCGACATCGTCAGGAATCGCGCGTACCGCGTTGATGACGAGCTCCGTCACCACAGAGCCAAGGATGACCGGATCGCCCGAGGCTGGCGGCAGACGGTTCGGCAGCTCGAGTCGCAGCGCCCGCCGTAGCTCGGCCGGCATGTCTCCGGTCGCCTTGAGCAGGGCGTCGAGCGGATCAAAGGGTACGGTCCGCACAAGCCATCCGCCGGACGCGTCGCCCGCGGTCGCACCAAGCAGTCGGTCGACCAGACGGGCAAGGTCGTTCGCGCGCTGGGCGAGCACCGCCGCCGCCGCTCGACGGTCGTGTTCCTCGAGCGCGTCCCAGCGGTCGTCGAGCAGGCTGGCGTACCCCTTGATGACGGTGACCGGCGTGCGCAACTCGTGGCCGGCGACAGCGAGAAAGAGATTGCGGTCGTCCTCCTCCACCGGCGACCGAACGGGTGCCGTCAAGCCTCTCGCGTGAACTTGCCCGGCGAGCGCGCCGGCCAGCGCAAGCAAACCGGCGGCCTGCGGCCACATCTCCTCGTCGAGTTCGCCGAAGTACAGGTGGATCGCGCCAACGACACGCCCATCGGCGTGCACCGGCTGCCCCGCCATGGCCACGACCCCGCGATGGAGCAGCGGTTCGGCCACCGGGTTCGGCAGTGTGTCGACGCGGCCAGCCCAGGCTTGCCCGATCGCGTTCGGGTCGACGAAGTCGGCGCCAATGGGCTGGCCGAGCGCCCACGTCAGCGTGCCGTGAGCGACCACTACCCGGCCGCCATCGACGCCGTACTCGGTGTAGGTAGCCCCGGCCGCCGTGCTCGCGTCGTAGACCGTGGCGACCAGCGCGTCGATTGCCACCAACTCCGCCACGCCCCGCTCAGCCAACTCGACGGCCTGGCTCAATCCTTCGAATAGCCGCCGATAGTCGATGGGCATGCGCCGAGTCTGACGCCTCAGCCAGCGGCGCGTGCTAGCGGGGCGGCGTGCGACCGAGCGCGGCCAACACATCCGCCGGCCGATCGGTGATGACCCCATCCACCCCGAGTTGAAGCGTGAGGTCGATGTCGCGCGGCTCGTTCACCGTCCATACATAGACCCCGTGACCCCGGTCGTGGGCCCGCCGGACCACCTCAGGCCGGCTCCGTAATGCCTTGATGCCCGGACCCAACAGATCGGCGCCGAACGGTGCCCGCCCCTCCCACACGGACCGGGGTCCCAGCTCGAACAGGAACACCGTTGGCACGTCGGGCGAAAGAATCCGCATCCGGCGCAACGCTAGGGGGGAGAACGACATGACCGTGACCGCGACGCCACGCTCGCGTGCGCCCGCGATCGTATTCAGACCGTGCTTCGCCAGCAGCCATACCAACGTCTCCTCGACCGCCGCGCCGAATCGCGACGGGTGCTTTGTCTCGACGAGCAGTTCCAGCGGACGCCCCGCCGCGAGCGCCGTCTCTATCAGCCGATCGAGAGTGAGGATGCCGGCGACTTGACCGGCTCGATCCGGTAGCCGCCAGGACGAGTAGTCGAACCGGTCGAGCTCGGCCAGCGTCATCGCGCCGACCCGACCGCGGCCGTTGCTGGTCCTGTCGACCTGAGCGTCGTGGATGCAGACGAGGTGTCCGTCTCGGGTCAGCCGGACGTCACACTCGAGGCCGTCCACACCCTCGGCGATCGCCAGCTCGTAGGCGCCGAGCGTGTGCTCGGGCTGTGCGGCGGACGAACCCCTGTGGGCGAAAACCAACGTCACAGCACATAGCCGACGGAACCGTCGGCACCCACGACGGGCCGGCCCGCGCCATGCCAGGCGAACATGCCGCCGTCGAGGTTGGCCACCCGGTCTCGACCGTGCGCCATCAAGTACGCCACGACCTGCGCCGAGCGAGATCCAACCCGACACACGACGACAATGTCGCGGTCGTCGGGAAGCTCGTCGACCCGACCGGGGATCTCCATCATCGGCAGGTGCACCGCCTCGGGCGCGTGACCGGCGTCCCACTCGTCAGAATCCCGGACATCGAGCAGGTACGCGTCGCCACTGATCTCGCTCACAGTGACGGTCGGTACGAACACAACGCCTTGTATAGCACGGGACTCATGCGTTCCTTACTTGTCGGGCGCGACCCAGTCCGAATGCGAGGCAAGGAAATCGAAGACGGTGTCATTCTGCACGCTCTTGAGAAGCTCGAGTGTTTGGTCGGATAGCCGCTCATCACTGGTTTCGTCACCGATGGGGCTGTAGTTCCCACCATTGGTCTTGATCATGACGAGGTCGTCGGCGCGCAGGGCCGACATGGTGAGCACCCAGTCCTCGAGCTTGTTGCCCCCCAGGTCCATCGTGAGCAGGTCGCCGGCCGCCTGCTGCAGATTGCGTATGGTACTGAAGTTCGTGAGCGTGTCCGCGCTGGCTACCTTCTTCACGATCGCCTTCAACAGCTGCTGCTGGTGGCGCTGGCGGTCGTAGTCGCCATTCGGAAGGTTGTGCCGCTGCCGGGAGTAGTCCAAGGCCTCCCACGGCTGCATGTGGTAACAGCCGACCGGGTAATGCTTTCCGATGCGCAGCGAGTCGGCATCGCTCATGTCGTATCCGAGATCGGTGCCGTCCTGCTTGAAGCGGATTGAGTGCGTGTCCACGTCGACACACATGTCGACCCCGCCGATCGCGTTAAGCACGTCTTTGAATCCGTCGAAGTCAATAATCGCGGTGCCGCTGAACCTGAGGCCGCCCGGTACCAGGTCGCTAATCGTCTGCATGGTCAGGGCGGCGCCGCGCCCACGTCCGCCCGGGCTTGAATCCCGGTTGCCATCCCGGCCGACGGCGGCGAACGCGAAGGCGGCGTTGAGCTTGGTCGTCTCGCCGAGAAAGTGGGTTGCCGGGTACGGAGGGATCTTCACGCGGGCATCGCGCGGCATCGAGATCATGAAGACGCGGTCGTGGGTCGCCGGAATGTGCACGAGGATGATCGAATCGGCCCGGATCAGATCTTTGGCGTCTGGACCACTCGTGCGCAGGTCCATGCCGAGCAGCAGGAAGTTGATCGGACCTGAGATGTCCGTGCCGCGCAGTTCCTCGGGGATTGCGTTGACCTGAGCGATGCCGCTGGTGAACCACGCCGCGGCGACCTTCGGCACGACGACCGAGAGACCGCTGATCACCATGACCAACGCGCCGAAGATGATGCTGAGCTTGGCCCACAACGGGTCTTTCAGCATGTTGGTCTTCGCCGGCGGACGTCGCCGATCGTCGCGCCGCCGCGGGCGATCGCCCGTGCCCGGCCGCGGTGGGTCGGCGTAGGTCGTCATCCTGCTCCTCGTCCTGAGCCCAGGTCATGGGCTCGGGCTGCGGGTGCTATTTGTCGGTCGCGACCCAGTCGGGGTGAGCCACGAGGAAGTCCATCACCGTGTCGGTCGATACAGCTCGGAGCAAACTCAAAGAATCCTCGGAGAACCGCTCATTGCCATCGCCCGCCGAAGTGAACTTACCGCCGTTGGTCTTAATCATGACTAGGTCGTTCGACCCGAGCGACTTCAGCGTAAAGACCCACTCTTCCGGCGGAACGGCGCCAAGATCCAAGGTCAGCAAGTCGCCCGCGGCCTTCTGGAGGGCTAGCAACTTGGAGACATCGGTCAGCACACCCATCGTCGTCGCCTTCTTGAGAATGGCCTTGATGAGCTGCTGCTGGTGGCGCTGTCGGCCGTAGTCACCGTCGGGAAGATGCCGTTGCCGCGCGAAGTCGAGTGCCTCCCAGTCCGCCATGTGGTAGCAGCCGACCGGATAGTGCTTGCCGACGCCGTCCGGGAGGTCGGGGATAGCCCTACGACCGTTGCGGTCGTAGTGAATCGAGAAGACCTCTTCATCCACGCACATATCGACGCCACCAAGCACCTTGAGGATGCTGAGGAAACCGTCGTAGTTCAGAATCGCCACCGCATTGAACTTGAGCCCGCCGCCCGGTACGACCTTTTCGATGGTCATCGCCGTCAATTGGGCGCCCCGGGCGCGGCCTTCGGGACTCCCGTCGGGCGCTCCGTTGTTCGTGGCGCCCATCGCGAACGCCGCGTTGATCTTGGCGGCACTCTGTCCCGGGAAGTTCGTCGGCGGGTAGGGCGGGATCGCTACCTCGGCGTCGCGGGGCAGCGAGACGAGGAAGGCCTTATCGTGGGACGCCGGGATGTGGACGATAATGATCGAATCGGCCCGGATCGCGCCCTGGGCCTCGGCACCGGTTCGCTCGTCCATACCGAGCAGCAGGATGTTGATCGGCCCGTCGATGCTCTGAGGCGGATCGACGAGAATCGAGGGCTGGTCGATGTCCTTGAAGGCCCACGCGGCGAGCACCTTCGGGCCCACGACCGCGAGACCGCTCCCGACCATAACGATCGAGCCAAAAATGATGCTGAGTTTCGCCCATAGTGGCGCAATCTTCGGCTTTCGGGGCTTCGACCTTTTCGGCGACTTTGCACGCGGCGGCTCGTCGGCCGGCCAGCCGGGGCGATGGGTTCTCGCCGCCGGATCGGCATACGTCGTCATGCGGCTCCTCGGGGGTGGCGCAGCATCCGCGCCCGGGGGCTCCGGCGGACCTGCTGGCACAAAGGACGGCAGGGGACCTACCTGCGCGGGAGGCCCACGCGCGGTGAGTTTACCCGTTGGGTAGAGCATCGGGTCACCCGTGCCAGGGAGTTGATGATCACCCGCCGGTATTTGTCCCGGTTCCCTGACCCGTACCGTGCTGCGTGATCCAGTCGCCGAGCGTGTCGTTCGCCATCGCGTTGTAGAACGAGAGCGCGTTCGTCTTGTCCGAGAGGACGACGCTCTGGTCCCCGATCGTCCCCGTTCCGCTGTTCGGGCTCACCAGGAATGTCAGGTCCTCGCTGCGCAGGCTGTGGAACTGCCAGGCGAGGTCGATCAGGGAGAAGTCTCGATCGACCGTCATCGAACTTGCGACGGAACTCACGAAGTCCCTGAGACTGCCGATGTTGGTGACCGTACCGACGCTGACGGCCTTGTCCAGCAAGGCTTTCAGGAACATCTGCTGGTGCTTGATGCGGGTGAAGTCACCATTGGCGAACTGGTAGCGCTGGCGCACATAGTCCAGCGCCTCTGCGCCGTTGAAATGATGCGGCCCGGCTTCGAACTTCCGGTGCGGCGGGTGGATCGACGTGATGGTTTGGTCCACCGTCATGTCTACGCCGCCGACCGCGTCGGTCGTTTTAACAAATCCACCGAAGTCGATGAGTGCCACATGGTCCATCCGGACTCCCGTGAACTCCTCGACGGTTTGCACCATCAACTGCATGCCACCCCACGCAAAGGCCGCGTTGACTTTGGCCATAGTGTCGCCATTCTGACCGTCCTGGCTTTTTGGTATGTGTACCCACGTGTCGCGGGGGATCGATACCAAGTACGCCCGGTCATGGCTCGCCGGGATGTGCATGATCACGATCGTGTCGGCCCGCTCGCCGGCCACACCGTCGCTGGCGTACTCCGGATCGCGCGAGTCCGAACCGAGCATCAGGATGTTCAGTGACCCGTCAGCGACCTTCGGCGGCCGGCCCTCCAGCTGAGCGAACGGGTCCTCCCGCTTGATTCCGTTGTCGACGCCCTTGAACCACAGGTAGCTGACCAGGATTCCGCTTCCGGCGAGCAAGGCGAGCAGCGCGAACGACACCAGCGCGATCCGGCCCCACCGAGGGCGGATGCCCTTGGTCGGCGGCCCCTGCCGGGGTGGGAGCGGCTGGGCGTACTCCGGCGAATACGTGGGCGTAGGGCGTACCGACGCAGTTGCGGGCGGCGGACCTACGCGCGCCCGGCCAGTCCATCGTTGGCCGGGGTCGGGCTCGCTGTTGTTCGGGTATGTGCCGAGATGCGGCGGTTCGCTCGCCATGAACCAAGGGTACGTACCAACGGCGATGCTGGCCGGGTCCGCCGCAACTCGGGCTTGCGCGGTCGTGCTACGGGAGCGTCAGACGGGTGAGGGCAATCCCAGCCGGGCCGCGAAATAGGCGATAGTACGACGTAACCCCTCCTTGGGCGACACAATCGGCGCGTACCCGAGCAGTGCACGGGCCCTGGTGAGGTCCGGTCGCCGCCGTTCTGGGTCGTCGGGCGCCTTGGGCAAATTCACGACTGTCGAGGAACTGCCGACCAGCGCAACGATGGTGTCCGCCAGCTCTCGCATCGATATCTCGTGCTCAGTGCCGCAGTTGATGGGCCCGGTCTCATTCGAGTCCAGCAGCGCGAGGATGCCGCGCACCAGATCGTCGACATAGCAGATGGATCGGGTCTGTTCGCCGGTCCCGAGCACGGTCACAGGCTCGCCACGCAGGGCCTGGGTAATGAACGTCGGAATGGCTCGCCCGTCATCGAGCGCCATTCGCGGACCGTACGTGTTGAAGATCCGTACGATCGCCACATCCGTACCGCGGTCGCGGTGGTAGGCCATCGTGGCCGCCTCGGCAAACCGCTTCGATTCGTCGTACACCGACCGAACCCCGACCGGGTTGACGTTGCCCCAGTACGTCTCCGGCTGCGGGTGCACCAGCGGATCACCGTAAGCCTCCGATGTGGACGCGAAGAGGAATCGCGCCCCGTCGGCTTGCGAACGCTCCAACAAATGCAGCGTGCCGACCGCGTTGATCCGCAGGATCTCGATCGCGTAGCGGCGGAAGTCGGTCGGGCTCGCCGGAGAGGCAAGGTGCAGGATCGCGTCGAAGCGGCCCTCGAGCGCCGGCACATCGGTCGGCAACCCGTCGGCGAGGTCGATCTCAACCAGGCTGAACCGCGGATTGCCCTCGTGCTGCGCCACGTTCTCCTTGGCACCGGTGATGAAGTTGTCGATCACGACCACCGAGGCGCCGCGTTCCAGCAACCGGTCGACCACATGCGACGGCACGAACCCGGCGCCGCCAGCGACCAGGATCCGGCTTCCGTCGCCGAAGCGCTGCACGATCTCCACGGGCCCCACCCTAGCCGTTCGTGAACGCGCCCCGGACGTATCGTCCTCGGTAATGGACCAGCGGGGGCACGTCGTCGTCTGCGAGCTCAACCCGTTCAACGGTTGCCTCGACGAGCAACCCCCAACCCAGCGGCCGGCTCTCGGTGAGTCGGCAGCCGGCCCAGGAGTTGAGGCCCTGACGGACCGGGCCGAACTCGGTACGGTACCAGCGCCCCTCGGCGAAAGGCCCACCTGGCGCCGGCAGTAGCCCAGCGAACCGATCGGCGAGCTGCTCGTCGCCTTCGCGCAGCAACTGCACCGCGAACCGACCCGATGCGCGTGCGGCGTCGTAGAGGTCGGCCTCCTCGTCCAGCACGCCGAGCACGTGAGCCGGGTCGCCGTCGACCACCACGGTGGACGAGACCGTTAGCCCTGCCGGCCGGCCATCGCGGCCGTACGCCGTCCAGATCGTCACCGCCGATGGCAACCGGCCACGCAGTCGCCGTACCGGCGACCGGGCGTCATCCGGCGTCGCGAATGGGTCTGAGGCGTGGATGGTCACCCTGACAGTCTTACGTATGGCGGTTCAACGTTTGGTATAGCGGTTCAACACGGCGAGAACGGCCGGCGCGACCACTCCGAGCGCGAGCGTGGTCAGGCTGGCCGCGACGTCGACGCCCGCCATCCCTCCTAAGTGGACGGCATGGTAGCTCAGGTGCAGCAGGTTGAACAGACCGACGCTGGCGAGCACTATCCACCGCACGGACCGGTCACGCACGGCCGCCCCGGCGCCCAACAGAAAGGCGAGTGTGAGGAAGGTAGCCCCGAGGTCGGTCACCAGATGCTCGTTGTACGGCGGATAGGCGGCTGTCCAGTGATGCCCGAACCCCGGAAACGTGTCGAAGAAATGACGTGGAGCGAACCGAGCCCAGGCACCCCACCAAGCGTTGATTGCCGCCAGAACCGCCATGCCGGGGCGTACGAGCAGACCCAGTCGCGTCGTCATCGGGAGATCGTGCCATCTCCGGTTCAGCCGGTCGTGCGGGCCTCCGCCAGCGCGCTTAGCGCCTCGGTGTAGTCGCGCAGGACCCGCCGTACCGGATCAACAGCCTCGTTCGCGATGGCGAGCGTGGCCTGATCGAGACGCTGGGAAACCACCCGTCGGTACCGGCGAGCCCGAAGGCGGGTGACCGGAATCGTCAGCCCAGGCAACACGATCGCCACCCCGAGACCGCCGCCGGCCACAACCACGGGCAGCCATGGCCGCGGGTGCTGCCCCCAGGTAACCCCGGCCCAGGCGATCCCGCCAATGGCCGCGAGAACGGCCAGCAACCACAGCAGGCGCAGGAGCCGCCAGATCCCGACGCCGGGCGGACGACCCCTGGCCGCCTTCAGCGCTCGGCCGAGCTCACCCGGCAGCCTTCCCAGGTCGGCCGTGGCTGCCGCGCGAAGCTGCTCCACCCACGGCAACGGCAGCCCCGCCGCCGCGTGCACGGTCAACTGCCGTACGGCCACTGCGACCGCGGCCGGGTCCGCCGATGGGATGCCCGGCAGGTCGGGAGCCCGCTGCCACGGCCAACGCAGGACGCCGGCCCGGCGCTGGTACGTCGATTCGGCATCGCCGGTCACGGCCGCGACGCCAGACGCGGTGGCGAAGCCGGCGGCCAGCCGTGATACGGCGTCTCGGTTCAGTTCGTCCTCGTCGATGGCGACCACCGGAACCAATGGGGTCAGCGACTCCACTGCGGCATCGAGCTCTCCTTCAAGCCGGGCCATCGCGGCGGGCCGGCCGGCCACGGTCTTCTCCAGCAGTTCCCGTACCTCATCGATGCCGCCACCGGTCACAGTGGACGTACCGATCACGGGTACGCCCGGCAGGCCGTCCAACTCGACCAGCCGAGCGAGATCGGCCCGGCATCGGGCGGCGTCCGTCGGCGTGAGCCGGTCGATCTGGTTGAACACGACCATGGTCACGTCCCGCAATGCACCCGCCCGGCGCAGGTACTGCTCGTGCACGGCCTGGTCGGCGTACTTCTGTGGGTCGAGCACCCAGATCACGAGGTCGACGATGCCGACGAGCCGGTCGGACAAAACCCGGTGGTCGGTGGCGACAGAGTCCACATCGGGCAGATCGAGGAGGACGAGCCCGCGCAATGGGGCCTCGTCCTCGGCATCGAGCGCGCTCTCCCGCACGAACCGGTGCTGAGCCTGCACGCCGAGCCAGTCCAACAACTCCTCGGCGCCCCGGGGATTCCACACACAGGCGTGCGGCTGGCCGGTCGTCGGACGCAGAAGGCCCGCGGGTGAGAGCTCCATTCGAGCCAGCACGTTGAACAGGCTGGACTTGCCGACACCTGTTGCCCCAGCGATGGCGACCACGGTGTGGTCGCCATCGGGACCCGCGCACAGGCGCAGCCGCGTTGACGCCCGGTCGACGAGCGCTTGCGCCCGCGCTAATGCGGGCGCCTCCTCCGGGGCAAGATGTGCCTCGGTCACGCGCGTGAACCGACCGAACGCTTCGAACCGCCGGGCCAACTCAGCGTCTACTGTGGACGGATTCATGCGGCCGCACTCGTCGCCGTGTAGAGATGACGGGCGACACCCACCTGAGCTCCGTGTTCCCGCAACCGGCCGCTGAGTCCGGGATCAACCCCGAGCGTTTCGATCGTGGCCCGCCGACGGTCGACCTCGGCCGCGAAGAGCACACCGACCCGGAACAGAAGCTCCGATCGGGCCTGCCCACCCAGGGTTGACGCCGTGGGGTCGCCCATTACGGCGCGCAGCGTGTCCGCCGGACCACCGTCCGCGATTATCTCCTCGGCCGGAGGTGCGACTGTGGCGATCATCGCGAGCAGCTCGACCGCGCCGTTGCCTGCCGACCGCTCACGAAGCCAGACCTGCCAAACATGCACGAGGTCATGGGCGGCGTCGCTGAATCCGGCCCAGGGGCGACCCAAAGTCTCGTCGGTGGTGAGCAGCTGCCGGCCGGCCGGTTCCATTCGCCACCGATGTGCGACCTCCTCGGCCGCGGTGGTGCCGGCCTCTACCACGAGCGACGCGAGCATTCCCACTGTCGTGGTCATGAAAGCGATACCAGCCGCGCCCGCAGATTCGCGGTCGCGCCTGCGCAGCGCGCGGTCGAGATCCCCGTTCGCGATGAGATCCTGCCACCGGACGTAGCCCTCGCCGCGCAGGGCCGACCCGCCGCGAACGTGACTCTCCACATCGGACATCGCTCGTCCGTACGCCTCGCGGGGCACAAGGGCGAGCGAGGCCACCGCGTTCGTCTGGTCGTCGGCCGCCTCAGCGAACGCCTCGGTTCGGGCGGTCGCCGCGGCGACTGCGCCGAGCACGGTGCGCCGCACCATCCCGCGGCGCTGGATGGTGCTCGAGGCGATCATGTCCAACCACGACTTGATCGGGGCGACGTCGAGCTCGGGGAGCAGCCCGTGTCCGTCCAACGTGGACTCATTGACCACGAACAGCGGGGCGCCGCCGAGATACTGCTCGCGCAGCATGCGCCCAAAGTCCGCCGCGATCTCCTGCCTCCCCTCCGGCGGTACCCGGTCCAGGACGATCGCCACGACGGTGCCGCGATCACGAGCACCCCGCAGCACCTGCCAGGGCACCGCGTCGGCGTATCGGGCGGCCGTCGTCACAAAGAGCCACAGATCGGCGGCGTCCAGCAGCTCCCGACCGAGCTCACGGTTGGCCGCCACGACCGAGTTGATGTCCGGTGCGTCCAGTAGCGCCAGCCCTGGGCGGAGGAAGGGCGCGGTCACGACCTGAAGCACGTCCTCGCCCGGGCGGGTCGAACGAGCGAGGCCCGACAGCAGCGACCGTTCGCCAAACCAGACGCCGTCATCGGGGTGGCACACGAGCACCGGTGCCCGCGTGGTGGGTCGTAGGGCTCCGGTCTTGCTGATGGGGGCCCGGATCAGGCTGTTGACCAGCGTCGACTTGCCCGCGCCCGTTGACCCGCCGAGCACCGCGAGCAGCGGGGCGTCGAGGCGGCGCAGGCGCGGAATCAGATAGTCGTCGAGCTGCGCGATGAGGGTCTTCGCGCCGTCCCGTGCCGGCCCGGCACTGGGCAGCTCCAACGGGAACCTCGCGGCGGCCACGACCGCGCGCAACTGGACGAGCGCGGCGTCGATGTCACTGGGCGCGACGCGCCTGTCACCGAGCGCAGAGGTCACGCATAAAGACTGCCCGATGCCCGCACAAACCGCCGAAGAACGCCGAATCGACCGGTGCCCCGCTCCGCTCGATGTGACAACCTCCGCCCACCATCGACGCCTTCGGCTGCGCCCGCCTCCACGTAAGGTACTCGACCGTCACCGCCCCAAGATCACCGTGGTTCCGATGGGCTTGGCTGCGCCACCGAAGTGCACCACGTGACCTCGCACCAAGATCACCCGGTACGGTCTTAGGGCTGCTAGCAGCGCAAACCGCCCGCACAGTGCGCCCGGTGACCAAGAGCCCAGCGCCTGCCCGCTCCGCCGCACTCCGCTTCCCCGCACTCCGCCACGCCACACTCCGCTTCGCCGCATTCCACCGTCCCGCGCCTCGCCTCGTCTGTCACTGCCCTCGGCATAGACGCCCGTCAGTCGGCGGGCAGCGCGGCAAGATCACTGTGGCCTCGATCCATCAGAAATCCGCCCCGACTGTGCCCGGTGACGTCAGCGAAAGATCACCTGGCACGGGGTTACAGCAGCCACCAGGCAAGCGTGTTGACAGCGCGCCCGGCGACCATGGAGGACGGACCGCTCCAGCCTCGGCCAAGACGCCGCGCCCGGTGACCCGGGTCGTCGCGCTCCGTGACGGAACGCCGCGGTGGCAAACCCTAAGCGCAGGCGGCGGCGAGCTTCGAGGTGAAGTCGTTGAGCTTGGCCTCGGCATCGGCGGGGTTGATGTTCGTCGAAGCCGTGAGCGCATCGATCATGGTGATGCCATCCGACAGCACCGTCTTGACGGCGGGCTTGATCGGACGGGACTGGAGTGATTTGAGCTTGGTCGACCAATCGTTGGCGGCGGCCTTGGCGGCGGTCGCCGCGGCCAGGGCGCCCGCCTGGTTGTTCGCCGCCAGCGCCGCCTGACCCTCGGCGAGCTTCGACTTCAGGGTCGTAGCGGTGCTGTTCGACACACTGATCGCCTCGGCGCACACCGTCTTGGTTTCGTCGGCGCCCGTCGCGGTGGTGGTCGTGGTGGCGGGCGTCGTACGCGTCGGCGACACGCCGGGCAACGGCACCTCGTTCTGGGGGTGTGCGCAGCCGGCCGCGCCACCGAGAGCGATAGCCGCGAGCATGGCGACAATCATCGACTTACGCATGGGCGCGCAGCTCCTCATGAGGCATCAACGGGCGCACCGACTGTAGCGGTGCCAGGCAACGGAAGGATCGTGCGGACAGACGTGTCAGGGACGCAGTTCGGCCACGCAGCACTTCACGCTGCCGCCGCCCTTTTTCAGCTCCCCCAACTCGACGGGCACCGGCACATACCCGATGGAGGAAAGCTTCTGCGCCAGCGATTCGGCCTCCGCGGGGAGGACCACATGCCGTCCGTCGCTGACCAGGTTCAACCCGAACGCGAGGGCGTCGTCGAGGTCGACTCGTACCGAGTCGGGGAACAGCCGCCGCAGCACGCGCTGAGATCCGCCCGAGAACGCCTCCGGGTAGTAGGCGATGTTCGTGTCGTCAAGGGCGGCGAGCGCGACGTCTAGGTGGTAGAAGCGTGCATCGACAAGGCGCAGCGACAGCACGGGATGACCGAGCGCCTCCTGCGCCTCCGTGTGCGCGGCCGGCTCGGTACGGAACCCGTGGCCGGCGAGGATCAGGCCGCCGTCGACGTCCGGCAGATAGGCGAAGTCGCCCTCACCCTCGTTGGTCCGCTCCGGTGCCACGAACTTCCACGTCGCCGGATCCGCCTCGTAGTACGCGCGATGTGCCGCCGCCTCGGCCGATCGTTGTGGGAATCGGAACCGGGCACCATAGACGATCCCGTCCACGGAGAACGCCCCGTTGGCCGCGAAGACGATGTCGGGCAAGCCGGGCACGGGCGGCAACGTGTCGACGATGTGTCCCAGCCCGACCAGCGTGTGCCTCAGCTCCTCCCATTGACGCCGGGCGAGGCCGTTGTCGACAGGTCGGCCTGGGTCCATCCACGAGTTGATCGCGTACTCGACGGCGAAATGCTCCGGGGCGCACATGAGATAGCGGCGCGGACGTGGCTCGGGGCTCATGGGCACCAACGTAGGTAGCCTGAACGGAGGGAAACAGTCGTGATCGTTGCGCGCGAGAGGCGATTCGTTGCACCTTGACCAGACAGACCATGCGATCATTGCGGTGCTGACCGCCGACGCCCGAGCTTCGTTCGCCGAGATCGGGCAGGTCGTCTCGCTCTCGGCGCCGGCGGTGAAACGGCGGGTGGATCGGCTTCGGTCCGCTGGAGTGATCAGGGGATTCACCGCGGTGGTCGACCCAGCGGCGGTCGGCGGCACCACCGAGGCCTTCGTCGAGTTGTTCTGCACCGGCCGTACCACTCCGGCGCAGATCGCGGCCGCGGCGAGACGGCATCCGGCGGTGATCGGCGCCTACACCATCTCCGGGGAGGCGGACGCCCTCGTCCACTTGCGAGCGGCCGACATCCCACACCTTGAGCAGGCGCTTGAGCGACTGCGGTCGGAGAGTTTCATTACCTCGACTCGCAGCATGATCGTCCTCTCCCGCCTGATCGATGGTTCCCCACCGCCCATGGGAACCGGTGCCGGCATGTCCACGTCGAACGGGGCATGACAGGACTCGCCCGCCGCCGGCTGGTGGCCGGACTCGCCGCGTTCACGTGCCTCGCCGCCGCCGGGTGTACCCGCGACAACGCCACCGACCGAGGCGTGCGCATGGGCTCGTACCAACTGGTCTTCTTCGACTCTTGCGCCCAGGCCCTGGACGGACTGCGGGTCGCGGCCAAGGCGGTGGTCGGGCCGTACGGCCTAATCAACGGATACGCCATGGACACCGGCGCGACGCGGGAGGGCGCCGCCGTCCCACCCCAAGCGACGAACGCACTCCCGGTCCCCAGCACGGCCGGTGACTCCGCCAAGGCCAGCACTCCGGACTACACCGGCACGAACACCCACGAGTCCAATGTGGACGAGCCCGACCTGGTCAAGACCGACGGCAAGCGCATCGTCACCGTGTCCGGCGGGCGGGTCACGGTGGTGGACGCGGCGAGCCGGCGTCTCGTGGGCGCGATCGACCTTGGCGAGAACGGCCGCGGGTACGACGCCGACCTCCTCCTCGCTGGCGACCACGCCCTGGTGCTCTCGAACCAGGCGGTCTACGGCGGCGCCGTGGTCGAGGACGCGATCTCCGGCGGCAAGATCGGTGCGCCGGACACCCGCAGCCCGATCGCCGGCACGAGCCTGATCCTGGTTGACCTGACCGCTCCACGCATCATCTCCCGGGCCCACGCCGACGGCTTCATCGTCGACGCCAGGCAGGTCGGCCCGACCGCCCGCGTGGTGGTGCGATCCGCGCCGCGGCTGGAGTTCCCGACGCCTCAGAACGGAACCGACGAGGAACGCGTCACGGCCAACAAGGCCGTCATCGACGCCAGTGACATCGCCGACTGGGCTCCTCGGCTCGAGGTTACGACCAATGGTCACACCACACGCAGCCAGGTTGGCTGTGAGTCGATAAGCCGCCCGGCCTCGTACTCCGGCACAAACATGCTCACGGTGCTGAGCTTCGACATCGGCCGAGACGGCCTCGACAACGGCAGCCCAGTGTCCATTGTGGCCGATGGCGACACCGTGTACGGCAGCGAGAAGAGCCTCTACGTGGCCAGCAACCAGGCCTGGCGCTTCACCGTTCCGGCCTTTGCCGCCGGCACTGCGAAGAGCACGCCCGCGACGGCCGGCACCGAGATCTACAAGTTCGATACGTCCGGGAAGGGGGCGCCGCGGTTCGTCGCCGGTGGCAGCGTGCCCGGTCACCTGATCAACCAATACGCGATGTCCGAATGGGACGGACACCTCCGGGTCGCGTCCACCACCGACTCGGTCGTCAACCAGAACGGCCCGGCGAACCAGTCGCAGTCCGGCGTGTATGTACTGGCCGAGGACGGCGGGCAGCTCAAGCAGGTTGGATCGGTAGAAGGCCTCGGCAAGGGCGAGCGCATCTACGCGGTGCGGTTCGTGCAGACGGTCGGCTATGTCGTGACGTTCCGGCAAACCGATCCGCTGTACACGCTCGACCTTGGCGATCCGACCAACCCCACCGTCAAGGGGGCATTGAAGATTCCGGGCTACTCGGCCTACCTGCACCCGGCCGACGGCTCCCGACTCATCGGCGTCGGGCAGGACGCGACTGAGGGGGGCCGCGTCACCGGCACCCAGGTCTCCCTCTTCGACGTGGGCGACCTGACCGATCCCACGCGGCTGGCGAAATACACGCTGCCCGGCAGCTACTCCGAGGCCGAGTTCGATCCACACGCGTTCCTGTACCAGAAGAACAGTGGTCTGATCGTGATCCCGTTGCAGAGCCGGTACGGCACGCCCATACCGGTCGAGCCCAACGGCGGACCCGCGAGCGCGTCGGCGACCTCCAGCCGCGTCGCCCCGTCCAACTCCGGCGCGCTGGTGCTCCGGCTCAGCGGGAACGCCATCACCGAAGTGGGCTTCGTGAGCCACCCCGGCACCGTGAACAACGGTGGCTACCCCCTGCCGATCCGGCGGAGCCTCCTGATCGACACGACACTGTGGACAGTCTCCGGCGGTCCGGGCTGATGGCCAGCGACAGCCGTAGCTTGGCCCGGCTCGCCTGGATCCCGCCGGCGTAGCTAGAGGTACTGGCCAATACGGGGCGTCGGCGGGCGGATCGGCGGGCGGGGGCTGCTCCCCCTGATCGCGAAGAACCGCTGCCGCCGAACTCGCCGGCAGCCGGTCGTCCAGCTCGTCGGCCAGGCCGGTCATCACCTGAACCGCCAGCATCAGGTGGGTCGGCTGGAAGTCCCGGCCGAAGACCGGGACCGAGGCCCAGACGGTGTCGCCGGCGCAGTACAGCCGGCCGATCGGCATCCGGTGGGTGAGCTCGGAGAGCTGCTGGTAGAGGCCTCGTTCGCGCTCACCTGGGTGAGCACCGGCGAGAAGACCTCGACCAGGGGTGGGTTGTCACGGACCCGGACGAAGACCATCGCGGAGCCGGATCGGATCCCGATGTCGCCGTCGGCGTCGACCGGCAGGGTCTCCGGCGCAACCTTGAGCATCGCCGCCAACACCATCGGCACGCTTTCGGCGAGCGGCACCGAAGCCAATCCCAGGTAGCTCAGCTGCGGGACGCCCCGCCCTCCTCCGACCGCGCCACGCCGAGTGGCGGCATCTTCACGGCGCTGCCATCTTCGGAAACCGCGACGTAGAGCAGGAACGCCGGGTGCGGGGAGCCGTACACCTCACGCAGCGTCCTGGTGATGATCTTCGCGAGGCGCACAGTCTCCGTCGCCGGCAGGACGAGACCGACCGTTCCCCGGAGTCGGGCACCACACCGGGCGGCGACCAGCCGAGCGCCATAACTCGCCGAGGCGCTTTAGGGACAGCTGGTGCTCTCGAGGCAACATCCGGTTGCTCACGGCGTAGGCGCGCAGTTGGCCGCGCTCGGAGACGTCCACTGTCACCGTGTAGAAGGCGTCGCCGTGCTCCGCGGCAGTCGGGTCGAGGGTGAGGTCCAAAGCGGCGACGGACTCTGGTAGGGCGGGCAGCGCGGCCGCGAGGGCATCCTGAAAATCCCGCCACGCCTGGTCCACCTTGGCGGCGAGGTCCATCGTCGCCGGATCATCGGTGAACATCGATGACTCCGGTTCGGGCTGCTCGTCCACGGCGGTCCTCCTGCGTTGATGGCCGCGCTGCGCTTTGGCTGGGTTGCCATACGATACAGACCCGCGGCGCTTTCGTTGAGACTGGCGTCTCATACCCCCAGTCGAGTGGGTCTCAGCTGTGGGCGTGCATCGGTGGGTACAGCCGACCCACGACGCCATCCACGCCGTCCTCGAGCGCCCGCATCAGCGCGTCGATGGGCATAGGACTGGCGAACAGGTGCCCCTGTCCACCCGGACAACCGAGCTCCCATAACGCGATGCGCTGGTCGTCCCGCTCGACCCCCTCGGCGACCACGAAGCGGCGAGTGTCTTGCCAAGCTCCACCGTGGACCGGACCACGGCCAGCGCCTCCGGCGACGAGGCCCATGCCGGCGACGAAGCTCCGATCAATCTTCAGTTCGAAGAACGGCACCTTGGCGAGCATCGCCAACGAGGAGGAACGCGTGCCGAAGTCGTCCAGCGCCAGCCGTACCCCTGCTTCCCGCAGTTCGCGCAGCACCCCTCCGATGAGCTCCACCTGAGTCAGTGTCAGTGTCTCGGTCAGCTCGATGATCAGATCCGGACCGGTGACACCGTGATGCGCCAAGCGCTCGATGACCATTGCGGGGAACATCGGATCGAGCAGGCTCGCGCGGCGACGCATTGACCGCCACCGGTGCGTCCACCCCGGCCGCGCGCCAGCGCCGCATCGCTGTGAGTGCCTGTTCCAGCACCGCCTCCGCGAATGCGGGCAGCAGTCCGGAGCGTTCGACCGCTGCCAGGAACCGACGCGGGTCGAGGTCGCCGCGTTCGGGATGGTGCCAGCGCGCCAGCGCCTCTGCCGAGATCATCTCCCCGGACGTTAAGTCCACAATGGGCTGGAAGCTGACTGTGAACTCGCGCTGGGCGATGGCCCGGGGCAGGTCTCCGCCGAGCATCAATGCCGCGACGTCGGCGGTGTCCCGGGACGGTTCGTATCGCACGACGCGCGGCCCGCCGCGCTTGGCTTGATACATCGCCACATCCGCTCGACGCAGCAGTTCAACCACCGCCGCGTCGGGGTCGCCGACCTCGCCCGGCTCGGCCAACGCCAGGCCGGCGCTTGCCTCGACCCGTACCCGCATCCCGCTCAGATCGACCGGAGCGTCCAGGGATGCCAGCAATGCGTGCACTCGCTGTTCTGCTTCCGCGGCCGAACTCATCCCGCCGAAGACAACCGCGAATTCGTCGCCGTCCAGTCGGGCCACCAGATCGTTGGGTCCGGCCACACGGGACAATCGCCGGGCCACCTCGACCAGCAGGCGGTCCCCGGCGACGTATCCGAGCGTCTCGTTGACTTCCCGGAACAAATCAAGGTCTATCACCACTAGTGCGGTCGGACCCGGCTGCGCGAGCGCACCCACGCCGTGCTCCTGCAGCCGCCGGCGGTTGGCCAGTCCCGTAAGCGGGTCGTGCAAAGCGGCAAGGGCCGTGCGCAGTGCCATCCGGCGCGCTTCGGCGAAGGCCGAGGCGTTGCGGGCTGCGGTCCGTACGGCGGAGGCGAACGTACGAAGGGTCAGCAACTCGCGATCGGTGAGGCGGACGCCGAGCGCGTAGTGCAGCCGGACCTCGCCGAGATCGGCCTTGCGGTCGTCGCCGGTCAGCGGCGCCGTGATCGTCTGCACGTCCCGGCCGTGAGCGGGGGCACGGCCTGGATCGCCCGACCACACGACCCCGCTCGCGTCGCCGCGGACCAGGATCGAGCCGTCCGGACCATCCCGGAGGAAGACCTCGGCCTGTTCGGCCGAGAAGAGTTGTACGGCGTTGACCACGGCGGCCGTGAGCACCGCGTTGAGATCGGTGTTGTTCAATTCCTCGGTGGTTGTGGCCAGCCGCTGCCAGGCCGCCCGGTCGGCCCGCGCCCGAAGCCTGCTGACGTACAGCATGTGCAGGCAGAGCGCGACCGGCGGCACGACCGCGAGCAGACGCCGGTCTTGCTCGAAGAGCAGCAGCGTCAGCATCGTGACGGTGAGCTTGCCGGCGAAGAAGGCGAGCTTGATGTCCGCGTCCGGGCCGTGCAGGCGGTACCACGGAATCTTCGAGACCAACGCGAGCACCGGCGCACCGACGGCGAACTCCACCGCGACCACGGTGAAAGCCACCAGAATCAACACGAGCGGACGCGTAGTCGGCGTCACGTCGTGGGTGAGACCAAAGTGGAGCGCCACCAGAACGCCAGCCGTCGCGGAGAGCGCATCCTTGCTCGCGTTATACAGCGCCTTGTACGGCGACACCCGGCCGAACAATCGGCCGATGAGCACGCCGGCGAGCACGTCGAGCGCCACCCACGCGGGTGGTAGCGAAACGATGCAGATGAGGATCGCCGCGTCTGTCCACGAAGTACCGACGATGGCCGATCGGACCCGTACTCTGACGACCGCTGCACTGGCGACGGCCACCAGGACGGCGTGCACCGGAATCGCCCAGGCGCCGACTTGGGTCAAGTCCGTGTCCATAGTGGTCAGCTGGACTGCCACCGCGACCAGCCCAGCCCCGATCACGCCGCCGGTCAACCAAGACAAGGGCTGCCAGCGGCCACGTCCCGTCACGCGCGCCTGTCCCTTCACCCGCCCCCGTGACTCGGTCCGCCCGGGTGCTGATCGCATGCGGGCGATTACCGTTCGTCAGCGTAGGCCTATTTGGACAAAGGCAACAGTCGGCTACTGAAGGGGATCACTTCATCACAGCCAGTCGTTCACTGGGCACCTCCCTCGGACAAGAGGCACCACGGTCAGGCCGCGGCCGGCAACGGTGACCCTCCGCCGGTTCCACCAAACGCCGCCGGCCGGACACCACGGTGAGCGCCAACAGTACGTCGATGCGCCACCCGGGTGCGACAGCGGACGGTGCACGCTCCGTAACTGGCGGCGCCGGCTGTCGGGCGGGATCGGCGGTGGCGCGGGGCGTACCCTCGTCGCGTGGACTCGGGTCTGACTCACGTCGACTCGTCCGGGGCGGCCCGGATGGTCGACGTGTCGAGCAAGGATGTGACCGTACGATCGGCCCAGGCCGCCGGCACCGTCCGTACCACCGCCGAGGTGATCGGACTGCTCCGTCGCGATGCCCTTCCAAAAGGAGATGCGCTCGCCGTAGCCCGACTGGCCGGCATCATGGGCGCCAAACGCACTCCCGACCTCATTCCCTTGTGTCACCCGATCGCGCTGCACGGAGTCGACGTCGCGGTCGAGCTGGCCGAATCGCGCGTGGACATCACCGCAACCGTGCGTACCGCCGACCGGACGGGAGTGGAGATGGAGGCACTGACGGCCGTGGCCACCGCCGGCCTGGCGGTGATCGACATGATCAAGGCAGTCGACCCGGCGGCCACGATCGACGAGATACGAGTGCTCCGCAAGGAGGGCGGTAAGACCGGACTGTGGGTTCGCCCGTGAGGGCCCGCGTCATCGTCGCGTCGAACCGTGCCTGGGCCGGCGTGTACGCCGACTCGAGCGGACCAATCCTCGCCTCGGGGCTGCGCCAGCTCGGCTTCGAGGTCGACGATCCGGTGGTTGTCGCCGACGGTGACCCGGTCGGCGAGGCCATCCGGTCCGCCGTCGACCAGGGCGTGGACGTCGTGCTCACCAGCGGCGGCACCGGCATCACGCCCACCGACCGGACGCCCGACGTCACCCAATCGATCCTCGACTACGAGATCCCGGGCATCGCCGAGGCGATCCGGGCCTATTCACGGGACCGCGTGCCCACCGCGAATCTGTCCCGCGGCATCGCCGGGGTCGCCGGCCGTACAGTCGTCGTGAATCTGCCCGGATCGACTGGCGGCGCGCGGGACGGGCTCGCCGTGCTCGGACCGTTGCTCGCCCACGCCGTCGAGCAGCTGCACGGCGGCGACCACTGAGCCTATGGCCCGTCCGGCGGGATAGGGTCGGGCCGTGACTTCCGAACGCGCGATGGCGTGGACGGCGGCGCGCGACGCCGGTTATGCCGCCGGCTGGGAAGCGCGGCCTGACCCCGTCACCGTTCCCTTGTCCCGAGCGGACAACCGTACCCTGGCCGAACCGCTGACCACGCTCACTGATCTGCCGGCGTTTCCAACGTCCAGTGTGGACGGTTACGCGGTCCGGGGACGTGGGCCGTGGCTGGTGGTCGGCCAGGCGCTGGCGGGCACCGTGCCGCCCGCGGTCGACGAGAGGGAGGCAATCGAGATCGCGACTGGGTCGATGCTTCCCGACGGAACCGACGAGATCATCCGGGTCGAGGACAGCCGCCTCGACGCGGACGGCCGGGTCGACGGCCACGCGCGGCCGGTGCCCGACTGGCGCGATCGCGGCGACGAGGCGAGCAAGGGCGAAGAGCTACTGCCCGCCGGTACGCCGGTGACGCCCGCCGTCATTGGGCTCGCCGCCGCGTGCGGATATGACACTCTCGCGGTCGCGCCCGCTCCCCGGGCCGCCGTGGTGATCTTCGGCGACGAGCTTCTCACGGAGGGCACGCCCGGTCAGGGCCGGGTACGGGACTCGCTTGGACCCCAGTTGCCCGCATGGCTCGCGCGCCTTGGCGCGTCACTGGAGCCCGGATTCGACCCGCGCGGTCCGGTCGCCGACACGCTCGCGGCACACATCGACGCGATTCGTTCCACCCTCGATCACGCGGACCTCATCTGTACGACGGGTGGCACGATGCACGGGCCGGTCGACCATCTCCACGCGGCGCTGGCGGAGCTCGGCGCGACGTACATCGCAAACACGGTCGCGGTCCGGCCCGGCCTCCCGATGCTGCTGGCCTCGGTTCCCCGGCCGGGAGAGCGGCCGGCGTTCGTGGCCGGTCTACCGGGCAACCCGCAGTCGGCGATCGTGGCCCTCGTCTCGCTCGTGGTGCCACTACTCAATGGCCTGACCGGGCGTCCGCCATCACCACGGCTACAGGTCACCCTGGGCGATGCGGTGCGTGGTCGGGGCGAGTACACGCATCTAGCCTTGGTACGGGTCGAAGAATCAGGGTTCGCCTATCCGCTCGAGCATTCGGGGTCGGCGATGCTGCGGGGGTTGGCTCGCTCCGACGGGTTCGCCGTCATCGAACCCGGAACCGAGGGCGCGGCCGGCTCGCACGTGCCCTTCGTCCCGCTGCCCGTGCCACCCGGAGGCCGCCCATGATCGTCCAGTCCGCGCTCACCACGGCGCCGCTGTCAGTGGCCGACCACGAGGCCGCCGTCGCCCATCCTGCGGCCGGGGCGGTGGTTTCGTTCGCCGGTGTGGTCCGCGATCACGACGGTGCACGAGGCGTCACCCATCTGGTCTACGAGGCCCATCCCAGTGCCGAGGCGGTGCTCGCGGAGGTCGCCGCCGAGATCGCCAAGGATCCCAACGTCCTCGGCATAGCTGTCTCGCATCGGGTCGGTTCGCTCGCCATCGGGGATGTCGCCTTGGCCGCCGCCGTGGCGACCGCCCACCGGCAGGAGGCGTTCGCGATCTGTTCCCATCTGGTCGACACCGTCAAGGCCCGGCTTCCCGTCTGGAAGCACCAGCACTTCGCCGACGGCACCGACGAATGGGTCAACTCCCCCTGACCCGCCGTCGCCCGCCCCAAGATCATCCCAGTTGGTCACCAACTGGGCAGCCCGGGGCTCAGAAGTGCCCAGTGTGTGACCAACTGCGATGATCTTGGCGCTACGACCGGCGTGGATCTGCACGGCGGTGCACACAGTAGGGCGGCGGGGCGTTAGCGGCGCGCGATGGCTCGGGACTGGCGGCGGAGGGCGGCGCGAACTTCGGCGACAACGGCGTCGAGGTCCTCCCGGAGTCGCACCGATGTTACGTGCAGCACGATCCACCCAAGGCCGACGAGTGCGTTTAGTCGACGACGGTCGGCGTGCATCTGCGCCGCGGATCCGACGTGCCACAGGCCGTCGTACTCGACCGCGACGCGCAGGTGTGGCCACGCCAGATCGACGCGAGCCACGAACTGTCCGTGCGCGTCGAATATCACGAACTGTGTCTCGGGACGAGGCAGGCCGGCCAACGTGAGCCGTACCCGCAGCCGCGACTCCGGCTGTGACTCGGCTCGACCATCCACAAGGGACACCACTTGCTCGAACTTGCGCACGCCGCGAACTGTGTTCTCGCGCTGCCGGTCCGCGAACCCGGCGAGTTCGCCTGCGGTCACCTGGCCAACGGCGAGCAGGCGGTCAATCCAGACGACGGACTCGACCACGTCGAGCCATTGAGCGAGATCCCAACAAGTCCGTCCCGGTGTCGTCACCTTGAGACCCTTGACCTCGCCGCGTTCATCGTCGGCCAGTGGGACACGGTGAATCACGATGCCGTCATGCCGGCAGCGCGCCGCCGTCGGTGGGATGAGCACCTCGACCGGACATAGCGGGTCCTCCATGCTGACCCCGTACATGATCGCCGCCGAGCGGCCCGCAAGTACGGCGTAGTCAGGCAGGAGGAGCGCCATAGCTGCGGCGCATCGAGTGGCGTGTGTCAGCCGCAGCCTGGCATCGGCATAGACCCCGTGAAATACCCGTTGCCACGCCTTCCCGCGAAGGTGCTCTGCGGTCACGAGCCCGCCATCGATCGCGTCCCGAGCACGAAACAGCTTGCCTGCAAGCGGGGCCGGCAATGTCATGTCCTGCAGCCTTGCGGCAGTCCATCCACTCAGCCATGCCCGTCCGAAGATCTGTGGATAAGCCATGCTTCCGGCGTGTGGATAAGTGGACGCCTTCACGATGTGCGGAGCCACAGTTGGTGACCAACTGTGGCTCCGCACGCCCCGGGACCGCCCAGTTGGTGACCAACTGGGATGATCTTGGGAACGTTCGAGGCGGCCGACCGTGCGAGTGCACCCCAGACGGACGCGAGTTAGTTATTCGAAAGACAAAAGAAGAAGTCGTTCTTGTCGTCCGACGAATCCCAGCCGAACCAGACCTTTCGCGCCGGGTTCGTACCGGCACAGACCTGGTCCCAGGTTGTCTCGCCGAACGAGCCGTTCGGGCCTTCGGGAATCGACTCGCCCGACGCGATCTTCAGGATCTTGTACGACTGCGCGGTACCGCAGGCAACCTTGACCATCGTGGGCTCGGTCACGTCCGGAGTCGCCGGATCGTCAGGTGTCGTGTTGAAGATGCAGTCGCCCACCTTGAGGGTCGCCGGGTCGACCGCTTGGGGTTTAGTGCTGGTGCTGCTCGTGACGGTGCCGGTCGATGTATGGGTGCTCGGGTTGGTGCCCTGCCCCGAGGGCTGCCCGATGCCATTCGTAGTGATCAGGTAGTACGCGCCGTACCCGCCGCCGCCGCCGAGCACGATCACCGCGAGCACGACCAGGATGTACGTGCCGAGGCGACTGCGCTGCTGCGCCACGTACTCATAGTCACCGTGTGAAATGGTCTCCTGGGTCCATACGCTCGGCGATGCGACGCCCGGCGTGAACTGGCCGTGCGGCTGCTGCTGCGGGATCGGGTCGGTGGGCGCGGAGGTCACGCCCTGGGCGTTTGCCCACGGGTCCTGGGGTGCTGCGTACGACGGCGGCTCACCCGGTGGCTGGTACGTCGACATCTCTCCTCCTGGCCATGCCGGCTGATCAGACACGCTAAGGGTCGGACGCAATTACTTCGAAGCAAGGTTCCGGCAGGACGGGCCTTGGCCCGGGGTGAAGCCCCGCGCCGGGCCGCTGCCGCGCTCACCGTAACGTGAGGGTGTCATGCCCTCACAGCCCCGCCCATCCGCGACGCCGCAAACACCAGCGAAAACGTCCGCGCCTTCCGCACAAATGTCGACAACCCGACCCCCATCGCCGCTCGCGGTGGGGTTCGCCCTGGCGATCGTCTATGTCATCTGGGGCTCGACCTACCTCGGCATCCGCATCGTCGCAGCCGACCTGCCGGCGTTCGGCTCCGCCGCCATCCGGTTCAGCGTCGCCGCACTTCTCCTCGCCGCGATCATCATCGCCGCCCGAGGGTGGCGTCGGCTGCGGGTGCGCTGGCGCCAACTCGGCGCGTGCGCGGTTGTCGGCGTGCTGCTGCTCGCCGGCGGCAATGGGCTCGTCGTGCTCGCCGAATCGCCGCGGTTTCAACTGCCCTCCGGGGTGGCCGCGCTCGTCATCTCGCTCAATCCCCTGATCATGGTCACGCTCCGCTCGGTAAGTGGCGATCGACCAAGCATCGGTACGGTCGTGGGCGTCGTGATCGGGCTGGCCGGACTGGTGGCGTTGTTCCTGCCCGGCCTGAATGGAAGCACCGACCACCCAGTGCCGGTCGCCGGCGGCCTTCTCGCGTTGGGCGCGGTGACGTGCTGGTGTGTGGGTTCCTTTGCGACCCGGTGGCTGCCGATGCCGAGCGATCCGTTCGTCGCCAGCGCATACGAGATGCTGGCCGGCGCGGCCATGATGACGCTGATCGCCCTCGCGCGGAGGGAGCCGGCGCCATGGTTGGTGCCGGACGTGCCGGTGCGGGCCTGGCTGGCGCTGGCGTACCTGATCGTCTTCGGCTCGCTGGTGGCGTTCTCGGCGTACATCTGGCTGCTGCACCACGCGCCGATCTCGCTCGTGTCGACCTACGCGTACGTGAATCCCGTGATCGCGATCGCCCTCGGTGCCCTCGTCGCCGGTGAGGTACTCACGAATCAGATCGTCGTCGCCGCTTCGGTCGTCGTCATTGGTGTGATTCTCGTGGTGTCCATCGAGCGACCCGGAACCCGCCGCAAGGCCGAAGCCGAGGCCTGAGCGCTCACGAGTCAGAGAAGGCGCAGTTGGCGGTGACGTGGGGGCTCCGGCCTCTCCGGTGCGTCGCCGAGGCGCTCGAGCAGTCCCGGGTCGACCGGGTCAAGAAACGGTGTCCGGCGCGGTTGGTGCTCGGCACCGTGGCGGGCGCGCTTGGCGCAATGGGAAAGATAGAGCCGCCGTTGGGCCCGGGTGATCCCCACAAAGAACAGACGCCGCTCCTCGGCCACCTGCTCCGCGCTCGGTGTCGTTCCGGGCAGGCGCAGGGGAAGCAGCCCGTCCTCGCAGCCGACCAGAAATACGACCGGCCACTCCAATCCCTTGGCGGCGTGCAGGGTCACCAGAGTGACGGCCTGCGCTCGTGGGTCCATCGCATCGACCTCGGCTCCGGTCGCCAGGGCCTGCAGGAAGGATTCCAGGTCGTCACCGCAGCGGCTCGCTAGCGGAAGCAGGAGTTCCACCGCCGAGTACACGTCGGCCTCGGACAGGACAGCCGGCGGGGCACCGTCCACTTCGAACAGTCGCGGCCGCCCCGAAGCGAGGGTGTTCCCCGCCGCACGCACACGGTCAACCAACGTCAGGGCGGACTCGGCCGACTCATAGCGCAGTTCCCGCGCCATTGCGGCCACGGCGCGGCGGTCAGCCAGCCGGTCATGGGACCGCTTCTGTACCGGGAGGCTGGCCCGAGTGAGCGCCTCGACGAGTGGTGCGGCCTGGGCGTCGGTCCGGTACAGAATGGCGACGTCCGCGAAGGAAAGTCCATCGTGGACAATACCGCGCGAGTCCACCCGCCCGGAGTCGAATGACCGGTGGGAAACGCCGCCGACGAGACCCTCGATTGTGCGGGCCACCCATTCCGCTTCGGCGGCCGGCGTGGTTGCGGCGTGCAGTCCCAGCACGGGTGCGTCCGGGTCGAGCCGGGCCGGCTCCAGACGACGGCCACGCACCAATGACGTGGGCGCGATGACCTGGCCAGCGGCGGCGATGATGGGCGCCGACGAGCGGTAGTTGCGGGTGAGACGGAACAACCGCGCATCGGTGAAGTCTTCCGCGAACCGCAGAAAGTAACCGACGTCGCCGCCGCGGAACGAGTAGATGGACTGGTCGGGATCCCCGATCGCGCAGATGTTGCCGTCCGGCGGCACGAGCTGGCGCAGAAACTCGTACTGGATCGCGTCGACGTCCTGGTACTCATCGACGAAGACCCACGGCCACCGCGCCTGGTATCGGTCCGCGAGATCGGGATCGTCCCGCATCAGAGCCATCGGTAACGAGATCAGCTCGTCCAGGTCGACGAGGTTCTGCTCCCGCAGCAGCTTCTGGTACGACTCCGGGTCCGATACCGCGGCCATGAACGCTGAGCGCTGTGCCTCGTCGGCGACAGCGAAACCCGGCAAGAGCCCTGCGGCAGATGTGTTGTCCCGCAGCAGTTGCAGCCCGAGCGCGTGGAACGTCGCGACCGTGACCAGCGATGCGTCGGAGCCGAGGAGCACCTCGAGCCGCCCCCGCATCTCGTCTGCGGCCCGGCGGGTGAACGTGATGGCAAGGCACTGGTCGGGCGACACGCCGAGTTCTGCGCAGAGGTACGCGATGCGATGAGTCAACGTCCGGGTCTTCCCCGTGCCGGGGCCGGCGACGACCAACACCGGTCCTACGGGTGCCGCCGCGGCAACCCGCTGGAGCGCGTCCAATCGGTCGAGCAGGCCGGTGCCAACCTCCTCCATACCGGCGAGCACCGGCTCCCACGGTCGATGCGGCGACGGCGGGGGCGCGAGCGGCGGCGGAGGCGGCTCGGCCTCGGCGCGGCGGCGACGCGTGGGCTTAGCCCGAGCCGGTACGGTCGGCCGTACCGTTGGCACCTCAAAGAGGGCCTCGGCGCCGGCCGTCCGCACGGAGGCCAGCTCCGCGGGGTCGAGCAGGCGGACCACGCCGTACTCGCCGTCGTATCCCGGCTCGCGGTGCACCCGACCCTCACGGAGCCGAGCAATCGCCTCACCCAACACTGAACCGCCGGCGCGAGAGATCTCGTCGATCGGCACCGTCAAAAGGATGTCGAGCTCGCTGCCGAGCTGGGCGACCAATGTGGAGAGTCGGCCCTCTACGCCTTTGCTCCGCGGTCCGATCCGGTGGACCTCTCCCATGATCTGGTGCAACTGGATCAGGTGGGTCGCTCCGGGACGGTCGTCCGGCCGGTAGCCAACGGGTCGGTCCGCCAGTTCGTCAACCCGGTGCAGCACCCCGACCGTGAGGGGCTTGCCGCATGCGGGGCAGCGGCCTGCGGCGGCCCGGGTGCGCTCCGGCTCCCAGCAGACGCCGCAGGCGCGGTGACCGTCGGCGTGGTACTTGCCCTCCTCCGGGAAGAACTCGAGTGTCCCTTGTAGACCATCGCCGGTCTCGATCGCGCGCCGGATTGAGAAATAGTCGAGCTCGGCGGTGAGGCAGGTGGCCTCGCGAGCCAGCGCCTGTGGTGAATGGGCGTCCGAGTTGGAGACCAACTGGTACGTGTCCAAACTGGATACTCGCCAGTTCATCTCCGGGTCTGAGCTCAGGCCAGTCTCGACCGCGCGGATATGCCCGGCCAGATCGGCATAGCATTCCGCGATCGCGTCAAACCCGGACTTGGATCCGAGTGCTGAAAACCACGGCGTCCAGATGTGCGCGGGCACCAGGAAACTGTCCGGGCTCGTCTCGAGCATGACCTCGAGCAGGTCGCGTGAGTCCAGTCCGAGGATCGGTCGGCCGTCCGAGCCGAGGGTGCCCCCGAGCCCGTTGGGCCCGTGGCCGAGCCTCGCATTGAACCGGGCCACCGCGTCCAGGTCGGGCAGATAGATCAGGTGGTGGACCTTGCGGGTGCGGTCGTCACGCTTGTAGATGGTGGAGATCTCCACGGACAACATGAACCGCACTGGCGCGTGCACGATCCCCGGCAACCGCTTGGCGACCTCGGCCTCCCGATCGGGAGCCAACCGGTAGAGCCCCGGCTCGGCTGGTACCAGATTCTCCCGCAGGTGGTCGTACCAGCCCGGATGGGTGAAGTCGCCGGTGCCGAGCAGCGTGATGCCCTTGCGCTGGGCCCACCAGGCGAGGTTCTCCAACTCCAGGTCACGACTGCACGCGCGCGAATACTTCGAATGGATGTGAAGATCGGCGATCCAAGGCGGGGACGGTGGACGCACGCTCGGCATCTTGCCCTATCGGACGGACAATGTTCCGTCGGCCACGCCCACCGTCACGGAGTGTCTAGCTCCACCAGCGTCACGTCCGGCGGCGCCCCGACCCGTACCGGTGGTCCCCAGAATCCCGCCCCGTTGGTGACATAGACCGGCATACCGTCCACGTCGCCCAGTCCACTCACGACTGGTTGCTGAGCCGCCCGGACAACCAGGTTGAACGGCACCATCTGGCCGCCATGGGTGTGTCCCGAAAGCTGCAGGTCGACGCCGTGCCGGGCGGCGTCGTGCGCCTGTATCGGCTGGTGGGCGAGGAGCACCACTGGCCGCGTTGGGTCCCGTCCGGCGAGCGCGCGGCCGACATCTGGGCCGTCGCCGTAGCCATCGCCGGTGATGTCGTTGACTCCGGCCAGGTCGAGCCCGCCCGGCAGTTCGACCCGTTCATTGCGGAGCGGCCGCATACCGAGACGGCGGACTTCGTCGATCCATTCCTGGTAGCCAGAGTAGTACTCGTGATTGCCGGTCACGAAGAAGGTGCCGAGGCGGCTGCGTAGATCCGCCATCGGGGCCGCCGCCGGGCCCAACTCCGCAACCGATCCGTCGACCAGGTCCCCGACGACCGCGACCAGGTCAGCACCCAGGCCATTGACCATTTCGACGATCCGGCGGGTCCGGCCCAGACCGTTGAGCGGGCCGAGATGGATGTCGCTGACCAGGGCGATCCGCACCCCGTCGGCGCTACGCGGCAGGCGCGCCAGCGGGACCCGGATCCGCTTCAGCTCCGGCATGCCCAAGGCCGAGCCGACGCCGGACCCGACGAGGCCGATGGCACTCACGCCGGCGGTGATCGCGACCGCCCGGCCGAGGAAGAGGCGCCGGCTCTCCCCATTGGCCGGCCTTTCCCCGACTGCTTCAGGCAACGCCTCGATGGGTCCGGCGCCCACGCTGACGAGCTCAGGTAGCTTGCTCGGCTCACTCCTGGGCACCACCAACCGGACCACGAGGGCCGGAACCTCCAGGAGTACGAGCACGACGAGCAGGTAGAACATCACCGCGAGCCAGAGGTACCCGGGCCACGCCAGCGCCACGGCGAGGCTGTGCGGCAGAAAACGGCTGCCTACAACGGTCACGACCAGCAACGCGACGAGCCCTAGGAGAGTCCGCGTCCCGATGCGCCGAGCCGGCCCCGGCCGGGTGGTGTTCCGAACCAGCCGGCGCCACAGGTAGTAGTGCACGCCGATGACCACAAACAGTGCAATGGCAACGAACATGACGAACTGACCGATCACCGGCGACCTCCCGGCGGCCCAACGTACCTGGCGGCACTGAGCCACCGCTGAGTCGTCCCGCGCACAAGGTCATCTACGCCCGAAGATCATCCCAGTTGGTCACACACTGGGCACTCTTGAGCCTGAGACCGCCCAGTTGGTGACCAACTGGGGTGCGCGGCGGCGGTGCCCCCAAGCGGTCACGCCGGCCGGGCGCGCCTACCCGCCGGCGAAAGGCGGCAAGACATCGACCGTGCCGCCCGGCGGCAGTGGGGCATCGTGGTCGCGCCAGGCCACGCCATCGACCAGAAAGCTCGCCGCCGAGAGCACCTTCGCGAGCTGATCGCCGTGGGCCGCGACCATGGTCGCGCGCAGCGCCTCCAGGGTCTCGCCCGGCATGGTCTCCTCCGCCACGCCGGACGCGGCTCGCGCGGCGGCGTAGTAGCGGACGGTCAGCATGCGCCAATCCTGCCCTGCCGGGCGGTCGGGCGCCACAGATGATCAGGCCGTACGGCCGGATGGGACCGTGGCCGCGACCCAGCACAGGGCAAGCGCGAACAGCATGGGGCCCCAGGAACGCAAATACGGCAGCGCGACGTAGCCGATCCATCCCAGCCCGATCACGAGCACGACGGCGGCGCCGATCATCGTCCGCGGGTTGCCCGACCGATCCACGAGAATACGGGCGGCGGCGTGCGCACACGCCGAGAGCGGGACGATGACGATGGTCACGACCAGGCGTGCGGTACGGCCGACGTCATCCCAGCCGGTCACGGCCCACCCGTTGTCGTAGATAGCCACCATCGCCGACGCGACCAGTGTTGCCGCGGTGCCGGCGATGGCGACCGCTACGCCTCGCCGACCCGGGTTGCCACCAATAGCCACGGCAACCGCTCCGGCCAACACGACCGCCCCGATCGGCGTGACCACGGACCAGCCGACGGAAGCACCGCCCGTACCGACGGAATCCGGCAGCCCGACGGTGACGAAGGCAATCAGCCCGGCCGCTGCACCCAACGCACCGGCGCCGGCAATGCCGAAGGCCAGCGGATCCGCAGACGCACGCCGAGCGAGCCACGCCACCGTGGCCGCGGCGAGACAGGTGGCGAGCACCACTTGGGCCAGCCGCCCGAAGTGAGGCACCCCGACGCCGCCGGACTCGAACGGACCGAGCCACCCCGCTGGCAGACCGAGTAGGGCGGCCGCCCAGAGCCAGGCGGCCGAGCCTTGACCGCGGAGTCGACGCACGAGCGCCACGACGGCCAGGATCGCCACCGTCGCGGTCACGACGAGGCCGACTCTGGCGATGGTCGGCTGGTAGTACTGATCCGGTGCCGCCACAGTGGACAGTGTCGCGGCGCCAACCGCGATGCCGAGGGCTCCGATTGGAACGGTGAGCCGAGCGTCGAGCGTGGCCTGCGACGACCCAGCGCCAGCGAGTGCCAGCAGGCCGAACGCTACCAACGCCATGACCACCCACAATGGCGGGCGGTCCACAGTGGTCAGTGCCGACAGGACGGGCAGCGCGAGTGTCGCCATCACTGCGACCCCGATGAGGGCACGCCGGGCAACCGGCCGGAGAACCACCCAACCCAGCGCGGCTACGAGCCACAGGGCGAACGCGAAGGGGCCGAGGGTACGGAAGGTTCCGAACAGGGCGGACTGTCCTATGTGGAGATTGCTGATTGGTTCCACGCACCACCACGCGAAACCCGCGATTCCGGCGGCGAGAGCCAGTGCGACTGGCGCGGCGAGGGCGAGACCGGCGTCGAGGCCGGCGAGTCCATTGAGCCCCCAGCGGCGTCGCAGCCCGTTGCCGAGCACGTCGACGGCGTCCGCGAGGCTCGGTACGCGCCGACCGCCGGGAATCGATTCGAGCAACGTGGAGAGGATCTCCTCGCCGCGTTCGGCCCGGTAGGCGGCCGGGTACGCGCGCAGGAGCAGCCGGCACCGGCGCTCAAGAATCTCCGGTGGGCTAGCCATGGGCGAGGCGGGTACGGCGACCGCTGCGAGCGCCCAGCCGCTTCACGGCGGCCTCGGCATTGCTCGTGAGCCGCCGTGCCTCCGCCTCGAGCAAAGCGGCTCCGTCGTCGGTGAGGCGGTAGTACCTGCGCAGCCGCCCGTCCACGATCTCTTCGCGGTCGGCCGCGACGAGTCCTTGCTCGACGAGTCGGTCGAGCGCGCCGTATAGCGTGCCGGCCCGCAGCTTGACCCGGCCGTCGGAGAGGTCGGCTACCTCCTGGATCACGCCGTAGCCGTGCAGCGGCTGGGCGGCGAGCGCCGCGAGGATCAGGAAGGTCGGCTCCTGCAGGGGCGGCGTAGCGGCTGAGGTCACGCTGTCGACAATACGACCGCCGGTATATGCCGGCAAGCAGGGCTCTGCTACCGTCCTACGGCATATATCGGCCGACGGTAGCTGGAGGCAGGTCATGAACAGGGTGGTTGTCGCGTCCCTGGCGGCGCTCGGCGTGGGTGCGGCAGCCCTACCGGTGACCTCTGTCGGTATCGGTTGGCCCATCTCGGTTCTCGCCATCGGCGGCGTCGTGTGGGCCGCGCGCTCGTCACGACCCGCGGACCATGCCGACGTCGGCGACGGCAACCCGGATGCCGACCGGGCGCGGCGCGCCGCCGCGGAAAGAGTGGATCGGGGGTGGCGCGCCGCGGCCGGGGCGGCGGCGCTGGTGCTGTCGGCGGTCCCGGCCGTGCGAGCGTCCGGCGTCCTGGCGCTGTTGTGTCTGGCCGCCGCGACGATGCTCGGCTCGTACGCGCTGGCCGGCGGGCGGGACTGGCGCGGCATCGCGTCCGGGGCGGTGGCCGTGTTTCCAGGCGCGGCCCGCGGCTTGGCGTGGGCCGTTGCCTGGCGCCCAGGCTCGGGCGGACGCGTTGGTCGCGTCATCGCCGGCACCGTCGTCGGCATCGCGCTGATCGCCTTGCTCACGCCACTGCTGACCAGCGCCGACCCGGTCTTTGCCGATCTCCTCACGTCCTGGGCCGCTCATCTTTCCCGTGTGGACGGTGGTCGCATCGTCGCCGGAACCGTGCTGGTCGGCCTCGCCGTCGCGGGCGCCGGCTACCTGGCCTACAACAAACGCCGCTCATCGCTTCCATCCACTGTGGACTGTCGTCAACAACTCACCGTGCCCGAGTGGGCGATCCCGCTTATGCTCGTCAACGCACTGTTCGGCGTCTTCGTCGTGGTCCAGCTGCACGTTCTATTCGGCGGCCACGACTACGTGCTCGGCGCGGGTGGCCCGGACTACGCCGAGTACGCGCGCGGTGGGTCCGGTCAGCTCGGCGTCGTCACGGCGCTGGCGCTCGGGCTCGCCGGCGGGCTCGGACTGTGGGCTCGCCGCGATACTTTCAAGGAGCGATACGCAATCCGGGTGCTCGGCGGTCTCCTATGTGGACTTACGCTGGTCATCGTAGCGTCTGCGCTGAAGCGACTGCTGCTGTACGTCGACGCGTACGGATTCACCTGGACGCGGCTGCTTGGCTTCTCCGGCGAAGCGTGGCTCGGTCTAGTCGTGTTCCTGCTGATGGTCGCCGGCGTCGGATTGCGCGGAGACTGGCTGCCCCGCGCGACGGCCGCCGCCGCGGTCGGGGTGCTCTTCGCCCTCGTGGCGGTCAACCCCGAAGCAGTGATGGCGCGGACACTGCTCACCCGGTACGACGGGCCGTACGCCGTGGACTTCGCGTACCTGAGCGGGTTGTCGGCCGACGCCGTCGACGAGATAGCACGCCTTCCGCCCCGAGATCAGGCCTGCGCCCTACAAGACGTACGGCGCGCCCTCGATGAATCCGATCCGTGGTACGCCGTCAACCTCGCGCGTTATCGCGCCCGCATCACGCTTGCCACGATCCGCGTCGGCCGCGATGACTGCGGCGGTGTGGTCTAGCCCCCGATCGCGGACATCGGACGGGCGGGCTGCAGGAAAGACGGATCGTCGATGCCGTGGCCGGCGCGCTTGCCCCACATCGCCATCCGCCACGCATCGGCGATGGTCTCGTCGCCGCTGCCGGAACGCAGGAGCCCGCGAAGGTCGGTCTCCTCCTGCCCGAACAGGCAGTTGCGGACCTGGCCGTCGGCGGTCAACCGGGTTCGGTCGCATGACCCACAGAATGGTTGCGAGACGCTGGCAATGACACCGACTCGCGCCGGCCGACCATCCACAGAGGAGTGTCCGGCAACAAGCCAGGTCTCGGCCGGAGCTGCGCCCCGAGCTCGGGGATCAGGGTCCAATGTGTACCTCTCGCGGAGCTGAGCCAGGATCTCTTCGGCCTCGACCATGTCGTCGCGACGCCAAGCATGCTGCGCGTCGAGCGGCATCTGCTCGATGAACCGGAGCTCGTAGCCGTACTCCAGGGCGAAGCTCAGCAGGTCCACCGCCTCGTCGTCATTGATGCCCCGCATCAGGACGGCGTTGAGCTTGACCGGGCGCAGTCCTGCCGCGTCGGCCGCGTGCACGCCCGCCAGGACGTCCTCGAGCCGGTTCCGACGGGCCAACGCCGCGAAGCGGTCCGGCCGCAGCGTGTCGAGCGAGACATTGACCCGGTCGAGACCGGCCGCGGCCAACGCCGGCGCGAGCCGGGCAAGTCCGATTCCATTGGTGGTGACCGACATTTGGGGCCGCGGCCCGAGCTTGGCTGCCTCAGCGACGATCCCCACCAGCCCTGGACGGAGCAACGGTTCGCCACCGGTAAATCTGATCTCGGTGACGCCCAACTGCTGCACCGCGATTGCGACCAGGCGCACGATCTCGTCGTCGGTCAGCAGGGTCGGCTTCGGTAGCCAGTCGAGCCCTTCGGCCGGCATGCAGTAGGCGCAGCGGAGATTGCACCGGTCGGTCAACGAAACCCGCAGGTCGGTCGCAGTTCGCCCGAAGCGGTCCACCAGACCGCGCACGGCCGGACGGGTCGTGTCGCGTGCAGCGGGCATGACCGCCTGTTCCATCCCTCGACACTAACCTGCCGGACCGACACACACGAGCCCGGCGATCATCGAAGTGCCGTGGCCGCGGCCAGCACGGATCTGCGATACGACTCTCCGAACAGTGCGGTGTGCACGAGGAGCAGATGCAACTGGTGCAGTGGCACGCGTTCCCGCCAGCCATCGGATAACGGCCAGACCTCGTTGTAGGACGCCAGAATCCGGTTCAGGTGGGGTGCCCCGCCGAAGAGGGCGAGCTGGGCCAGATCGGTTTCCCGGTGACCGCCGTGCGCGGCCGGATCGACGAGCCAGGCCCGGCCGTCATCGGCCCAGAGCAGATTTCCCGGCCACAGGTCACCGTGCAGACGGGCTGGCGGCTCAGTTGGCGGCGCGTGCTGGTCGAGCCGCGCAAGCACAAGTTCCACCGCGTTGACGTCTGCATCTGCCAGGGCGCCATTGTCGAAGGACATTCGCAGGTACGGCTCGAGCCGCCGGGTCGCGAACCATTCCGGCCAGCTGTCGCCGGCCGTGTTGTCCTGGGGCAGGGAGCCGATGAATCCGGGCCAGGGTGCCCCGAAGGACTCCGCCCCGGACCGATGCGTGGCGGCCAGGTCCCGGCCGAGACGCTCCGCCGCAGCCGCGCTGGGCTCACCTGGCTCGACCCAGGACAGAACGAGCAGCTGCGGCAGCGCGACGACCACCTCTGGTACAGGCGCGCCGGCCGCCTCGCCGAGCCACCGAAGCCCGGCCGCCTCGGTGCTGAAGAAATGCTCCGGCGCCTCGGTGCCCATCGACTTGGCGAAGACTGACGCACCGTCCTCGAGCGTGAGTCGCCGGGCCTGGCAGATCGAGCCGCCGGTGACTGGCGTTTCTCGAATGCGTTGATGCGTCAGGAAGATGGGCAACTGTTCGGGATGGGCGCGAAGGTAGGCGAGGTCCACGTCGTCCCCCGGGTTGGCGGCGACGCCCTGGTTAGGGTGTCGCCGTGGCCGATTCAGGAGTAAGCATGAGCATATGACGCACGCTTCGGATGTTCGGCCACCGACCGGCATCACGATCCGGCCGTACCGACCGTTGGATCACAACGCCTGCCGGCGTCTGTGGGGCGAACTGGTCGAGCACCGTGGCGCGCTATACGGGGAGACCGGGCCGGGCGACGCCAGCGCGGGTTTTGAGGAGTATCTGACTCGCCTCAACCTGTCCGGCATGTGGGTCGCCGATTCATCCGAACATGGCGTTGTCGGGTTCGTCGGGCTGATCCTCGACGGCCGCATAGGCGCGGTGGACCCCGTCGTCGTCACGCACCGGCTGCGCGGTCGGGGAATCGGTCGAGCGTTGCTGGCCAAGGTCGCTGAGGAGGCGCGCCGCCGCGGATTGACGCAGTTGAACGTGTCACCGGCGGCCCGCGATCACGCCGCGCTGAGAAGCCTGCACGCGGCCGGATTCGGCGCGGTCTCGAGCGTGACGCTGTCCTATGCGCTGACCCGAGCGGGGAATTCCGAAGGCCGCGTTGAACCGCTCGACATCTACGACCTGCGGTTTCACAGCTGACGGCGGGAGCCCACTGTCCACTGGGCATCGAGTTATCCACAGGTTTGCAGATCGCGCTTCCGATCACTGTCGAGGTCAGGGCAGGCTCAGCCCATGACATCCGGACGGTCCGCGCAGACCGGCGAACAGAGGGTACGGCTGAGCGCGCCGTCCGACATCCTTGCCACGATTCCGTTCCTCGTCGGCTACCACCCCACGGACAGCATCGTGGTGCTCGGCATGAGGGAACGGCGAGTCACCTTCACCGCCCGCGACGACCTACCGGCCCTCGACGATGACGCGTTGGCCGAGCGGGTCGGTGCCCTCGTCAGCATCGTGCTCCGGCAGGACTGCGAGAGCGCGATGATCGTGGGGTTCGGCGTTGAGGAACGGGTGAACCCGATGCTCATCGCGCTCCGGGACGCCTACCGCGAGGCGGGCGTGGCGGTCCTGGAGGGCTTACGGGCTCACGAGGGGCGGTACTGGTCATACCTGTGCGACAACCAGTCGTGCTGTCCGCCGGAGGGCACGACCTACGACTCCGGCTCGAGCGCGGTCGCGGCCGCCTGGACTCTCAATGGTCGAGTCGCGCTGCACGATCGGGACGAGTACGAGGCTCAGATCCAGCCCGCCACGGGCGCCGTCCGGGCTGCCATGGGCCAGGCCACTCTTGAGGCGCAGGAACGACTTATCGAGTTGATGAGCGCCTGCGATGATGACGAGCAGGCGGAGGCCGTGCTGCTCACCGCGGGCAATCTCGCGATCGCCGAGGCGCTCGACCGGCAGTTGCATGACGCGCCGCTTACCCACGAGCAGGTCGCGTGGCTCACGGTGTTGCTCATGTCGATTCAGGTCCGGGATATCGCGTGGAGTCTTATCCAGGGCTCTGGCACCGTGGTCTTCCAGCACCGGGCGCTCTGGCAGGACGTGGTGCATCGGGCCGAACCCGACTTGGTGCCCGGGCCCGCGAGCCTCTTCGCGTTCGCGGCCTGGCGCTGCGGCGACGGCGGCATCGCCCGCGTGGCGCTGGAGCGGGCCTTGGACCAGGACCCGCGCTACCGCATGGCGCTGCTGCTGCATCAGGCGATCACCCACGGGCTGCCACCGTCCGCATTGGACGGATTCCCGTCGATGCCGGTCAAGCGACGACGCGCGGCGCCGCGGAGGCGTTCCTCGAAGTCCCGCCTTCGAACCGGGCGGGGCTCACGGTAGCGCCCCGCGCTACTTCTGTGCCGTTATCTGGGTAGCCGTGACGGTCCCATCAGCGCCGGTGGTTCCGACGACCGCGATCGTGGCACCAACTGGGATGTCCTTCAACGCGGTGGTCTGTTCCGTTCGTACGGTCGTCGTCCCAGTCGTCTTGACCGTTACGACCTCGCCGTTGGCGTCAGTCAAGTAGATCGTGGTGCCATCGACCAATTTCACCGTGCCGATCGTCGCGTTCGACCCCCCGCCGCCAAAGCCCTGACCCGTGCCCGCCCCGCCGCCGGCGCCCTGACCGTTGCGGGCGACCCCACCGGGCGCGTTGACACCGGTGGCGGTGGAGGCGGTCGATGGTGGATTGACGGTCTTCTCGACGAGCACGCCGCCGATGAATCCGGCCACAACGAGCACCGCCCCGCCGAGCATCAGCGTGACCCTGCTGGGCAGCCAACGCGCCCGGGCCCGCAGCTCCACGTCCAGGTCATCGTCGAAGGGGTCCCCGTCGAGCGCACTCATCGCTTCCACAGTGGAGTGATCGATGACCTCCTGTTCGACGGTATCGTGCTTCATGTCCTGGCTACGGGTCATGGTCATCCTGCCTACTCGTACCGCAGTGCCTCGATCGGGCGCAACGAGGCTGCCCGGCTCGCCGGATAGCTTCCAAAGAACAGTCCAATCGCGACAGACACGCCCAGCGCGAGTAGGACGGAACTCGGCACGATGATGGGCGTTACCCCGGCGATGGTGAACCGGCTACCGACGAACGCGGCCGCGACCCCGAATAGCCCGCCCAGCACACTGAGCACGGTCGCCTCGACGAGGAATTGCGTCAGTACCGTCCGCCTCGGGGCGCCCAGTGCCTTGCGGATGCCAATCTCGCGGGTCCGCTCGGTCACCGTCACCATCATGATGTTCGTGATGCCGATGCCGCCCACGAGCAGGCTGATGCCGGCCACGGCCCCGAGGAGAAGGGTGAACGTCTCGGCCGTATTGGCTCGGGCCTGCAGCAACTGCGCCTGGTTGAGGATCCGGAACGGCGAGGTTCCGCCCGTCACGTGCAGTCTCTGGTTGAGGATGGCGGTCACCTCGGCCTGGGCGGCACTGACGGTGTCGGGGCCGGTCGCCTGGACCAGAATCTGGTTGAGGCCGCCATATCCGGTGAGCGCCTGTTGAACCGCGGTCACCGGGGCGATCGCGATGTCGTTCGGATCCGCGAAGCCGGCACCGCCCCGCTCGGCCAGCACCCCGACGACCGTGAAGAGCGCGCCGCCCGCCGTGATCTGCTCCTCGACCGGATCGGATTCAGGGAAGAGCGCCTCCGCCACTGTGGACCCGATCACGACGACGCGACGGCCGCTCGCGACGTCGTCCGCGGTAAAAGAGGTGCCCTTGGCGATATCCAGGTTCGACGCCGGCAGGTAAGCCGGATAGGTACCCACGAACTGGCTCACATTGTGATCGGTATCGCCGAACACGAGCGTCTGCGTGCCGGAGACGACGGGTGAGGCGCTCTTCACATCGGGAGCGGCATCCGGGTCGGTCAAAGCGGCAGCCATGTCAACCGTCAGCGCCGTGTTCTGCGTCTGGGTGGCGCTCTGCCGAACGTTGCCAGCGGTCACGGTGAGGGTGTTCGTGCCCAGCGCCTCGATCGCGCTCTGTACCGCGTGGGCCGAGCCGTTGCCGACCGCCACGAGCAGGATCACCGCGCCGACGCCGATCAGGATACCGAGCACCGTCAGGCCCGAGCGGAGCTTGTTGGCGCCGATGCCGCGTAGGGCGAAACGGACCGTCTCGATGAGGCTCACCGGCGCACGTCCTCGACGATGCGCCCATCGACCAAGCGGATTCGGCGGTGCGCGTGCGCGGCCACATCGTTCTCGTGCGTGATGAGCATGATCGTGCGTCCGGATCGGTTGAGTCGATCCAACACGGCCAGCAGCTCGGTGGTCGCCTCGGAGTCGAGGTTGCCGGTCGGCTCGTCGGCGAGGATCAACGCCGGCGCGCCCACCAGCGCCCGCGCGACCGCGACCCGCTGTTGCTGTCCGCCGGATAGCTGATTGGGCTCGTGAGCCGCCCGATCCGCGAGCCCGACGAGGGTCAACGCGGCCCGTGCTCGGGCCCGTCGCTCGGCCGCCTTTACGCCCGCATAGGCCAGGGGTAATTCAACATTGGCCAGTGCAGTTGTCCGCGGGATGAGGTTGAACGACTGGAACACGAACCCGATGCGCCGATTGCGGACGAGGGCCAATTGCCGGTCCGATAGCCGGCTGACGTCCAGCCCGTCAAGCCGGTACCGGCCCGCGGTGGATATGTCCAGGCATCCCAGGATGTTCATCAGCGTCGACTTACCCGAACCGGACGCGCCCATGATTGCCACATACTCGCCGCGACCCACCTGCAGCGACACCCCCTGCAGCGCGTGTACGGCCGTATCGCCCTCGCCGTACACCTTGGTCACCCCACGCAGGTCCAGCACCGGCCGATTGCCGGCGGCCGCCGGACCCGTTGCCTGGGCCGGCGGCCGGAAAGGTCCGGTGACCGCGGTCGTCACGGGGTGCCTCCGGTCTGGCCAGCGCTGCGGCCGCCACCGGCTCCACCGCCGCCCCCGGCTCCACCGCCACCGCCGAGCCCGCCACCACCGAATCCCCCGCCTGGGACGAATCCGCCTGGGCCGCCGTTGGTATTCGTCGTTGTCGACGTGATGACCAGCGCGACCTGCTCCCCGACCTCGAGTCCTGACATGATCTCCACGAACGTGTCGCCTTCGACGCCGACCTGGACCTCGCGGACCTCGCTCTGACCACCGGTGATCACAGTCACGACGTGGCGGTTTCCAACCGTTCGCACGGCGGCCGTTGGCACCCGGATGGCAGCGGCGGCCTCACCGGTGGTCACGCTGACGGTGACCGTCTGTCCAATTCGGACACCAGACGGAAGGTTCTGGAGCGACACCACGACGGCGTACGAGTTGACGTTGTTGGCCGTGGTGGCGGTTGGCGCGATGGTGGCGACCGTTCCGTTGGCGGTCGCGTCGGTCAGGGCCGCCCACGTCACCTGGGCCGGCTGCGCGGTCTTGAGCTTCGTCGCGTCCGATTCGGCGAAGTTCGCCGCCACCTGCATCTGGGTGAGATCGGCAAGCTGGATGAACCCAGACCCCGAGCTCGTACTCGAGCCGGCGCCCGCAGCGCCGCCGCCGGAGGACCCAGTCGACGATCCGGAACCCCCGGATGATCCGCCGACGCTCCCCGTGATCGCCGTGACCGTGCCTGCCATCGGCGCGGTCAGGATGGTGCCCGCCAGCGCCCGCTTCGCCGCGGCGAGGTCGGCGTTTTCGGTGGTCACCTGGGCCCGGGCGGCCGCGATCGTCGCGTCATCGCCTCCGTTCTGTGCCCGGGTCAGGCTGGCCTTGGCCGCGGTCAGGTTCGCCGTGGCGGTATCGACGCTCGCCTGGGATGGTGCCGGGTCGACCCGGGCGAGTTCTTGACCCTTCGCGACGGTGTCACCGACATGGACCGCGATCGACACAACGGTTCCGCTGGTCGTGAAGTCGGCCGCAGCCGTGGCCGCGCTCTGCACCGAGCCTGTCGCCGAAACGGTGGCCGTCACCACCCCTTGGGTGACCGCCACTGTCCGCGTCGTCGAGGGCGTCGCGCTGGCCTGGTCCGTGCCGACCACGAGGTAATAGGCCACGACCGCGCCGAGCACCGCGATGATGCCGAGGGCGGTGTTGAGCGTCGCGGTCGAACGGAGCGCCGGCAGCCTTGACCGCAGCGCCGATGCACTTGAGCGCAGCCCGGATCCAGCCGAACGCACGGCGGAGACCGGGGAGGCCAACGCACGCGAGATGGACCCACCAGGACGCGGCGATCGCAGTGTCGGCCGCCGCTTGCGCGAGAGCATGCCGGAATGCTGGGGCTCGGCGCTGGGAGGGGGCCGAACGCTAGCTCAAAGCCGGCTCGGAGTCGGCCGGAACCATCCTGGGCGCGTCGCCATCCAGGAGCACGTGCGGGTCGCAGGTCGTCGCGGTGGCCGGCAGGAGCACCCGGAACCGGGCTCCCTCGCCGGGCTCGGTCCACAGCTCGCACCGCCCACCGTGCGCGTTCACGATCGAGGCCACAATGGACAGTCCCAACCCGGCACCGCCGTGGCGCCGCGATCGGCTCGACTCGGCCCGGTAGAGCCGCTCGAAGACCCGCCGTGCGTCGTTGCGGACCAGACCGGGTCCGGTGTCGGCCACCTCGATCACCGCCACCGCCTCGTGGGATGCCAGATCGTGCCCGGTGGCCGCGGCCGGTTCTCGATCGGCCGCGCCGTCGACGGTCGCCCGTCCGACGCGCACGACCACCTCAGCGTCGTCCGGCGTGTGCTGAAGAGCGTTGGCGACGAGGTTCGTGGCGACCTGGCGCAACCGTGCCTCATCGCCGGCGACCGTCACCGGGTCGAAGGTCTCGTCGCCGTCGTCGAGCGGCCCCAGCATCACAAAGCGCGTCGGTACCCGGACATGAGCATCCCGGACGGTGTCGGCCGCGACCTCGAGCAGGTCGACCGGCCGGCGCTCGAACGACCGTTCCTCGTCCAAACGCGCGAGCAACAGCAGGTCATTGACGAGGAGTCGCATCCGCCCGACCTCGGACTCAATCGCGTTCATCGCCTCGTCGAGATCGGGACCACGCTGAATCCCGCCTCGGCGAAAAAGCTCCGCGAAGCCCTGGATGGACGTCAGCGGGGTGCGCAGTTCGTGCGCCGCGTCCGCCAGGAATGTGCGCAGCCGGTGCTCGGTGGCGGTCCGCTCAGCCATAGCGGTCTCGATCTGGACGAGCATCATGTTCAGCGCGGTGCCGAGTCGACCCACCTCCGTGTGCGGATCGGCGTTCTCGACCCGGCGGGACAGGCTGCCGCCCGCGATCTCCGCCGCGGTGTGCTCCATGTTGGTCAGCGGACGTAGCTCAAGCCGGACCACGGACGCCGCCACTATGCCGATGCCAACCAGGACGAGCAGGGCCACACCGGCGTTGATGGCGAGGAGCTTGTCCTGGGTCGCGCCGACCTCGTTGAGCGAAAGTCCGACCACGGCAAAGCCGGTACCGTCCTCAAGCGCGGCGACCTGGACCCGCCATTCGCCGCTCGCAGTGTCCACAGTGAACGGTCCTTGTTCGGCCTCGGCCTTGAGGCCAGCGAAGGAGCCCAGATTGGGTGCTGGCGTGGCGCTCGTCGGGCCGAGCTCTGCGTGACCGTTGTTGTCGTAGTACAGGATGACCGTGCTCGGGCCGAGCTGGGGTATCCGACGGAAACTCGGATCAGGGAACTGGGCCGGCAGGCTCACCCGCGCGCTTCGTCGCACCGCGGCGCTCACTTGATCGTCGACACGATCGAGGAGGTAACGCCGCAATAGCAGCATGCCGCTCAGGTCGGTGACCAACAGGCCGACGGCCACCAGTGCCGCGATCGCGACCACGAGGCGGCTGCGCAGCGTCCGTTCCCGCCATGGCCGCACGGCCTTGTGTGCGGCGGCCATTCTCGCTCGCCGCCTTCCGATCATGCCGCTTCGCCGGCCCGGGGCAGCCGGAGTGCGTACCCCACGCCGCGCACCGTATGGATCAGCGGCGGGCTCCAACGGTCGATCTTTCGCCGCAGATAGTAAACGTAGGACTCAACGATGCGACCATCGCCGCCGAAGTCGTAGCTCCAAACCCGGTCCAGGATCTGGGCCTTGCTCACGACGCGACCCGCGTTGGTGAGCAGGTACCGCAGCAGGTTGAACTCGGTTGGTGAGAGCTCGACCAGCTTTCCGGCGCGTCGCACCTCGTGCGCGTCCTCGTCGAGCTCCAGGTCGGCGTAGCGCAGCACGCCGTCATCGGCCAGGCCCACCTCGCCTCGGAAGCGCCGCAGGATGGCCCGGATGCGCAGCACGACCTCCTCCAAGCTGAAAGGCTTCGTCACGTAGTCGTCGCCGCCGACGGTCAGGCCGGAGATCCGGTCCTCGACCGTGTCGCGCGCGGTCAGAAAGAGCACCGGCACGGGAACGCCAGAGGCGCGCAGGCGCTGAGCGACCTGGAACCCGTCGAGATCCGGAAGCATGACGTCGAGGAGAACCAGATCCGGCTGGTACTCCGCTGCGGCGACGAGAGCCTCGTGCCCACCGGTGGCCACTCGAACGTCGAACCCGGTCAACCGGAGCGTGGCCGAGAGCAGGGCGCAGATGTGTGGTTCGTCGTCAACAACGAGCACCCGGCCGGCTCGCTGTGGTCTCTCAGTTGGCTCACGCACGCGCCCCTCCAGGTTCTCCATCCTCGGTAGCGGCTCGAAGTTTGCCCATCGAACCTCAGAACTGGCTGTGAGCACGGTGCAAGTACGCTATGCGCTGCCCGCGAGGACCACGACATCCCCCTCGGCCAGCCCGACCTGGATCTCTGTGTACTGGTCGGAACGCAGCCCTATCCGGACGGTCCGCGCCTCGTCGTGGCCATCGACCCGGACCGTGACCTGACCGGCGCCGTGGTTCACGCCGACAACCGCGGCGGAGGCCAGGTAGAGCACGTTGTCCGCGGATTCCGTCGTCACCCGTACTGCGGCTGACTGGCCGAGCAGGAGCCCCGCTGGTGTCGGGTTGAGCACGATGACCACGCCGTAGCGCACCAGACGAGCTGAAACGGTGCCGGCCGGATCGATCTGGGACACGGTGCCCGCCAGCGGGTCTCGCTGGTCCGGCAGCGTTACCTCCGCCGGTTGCCCGATCGCGAGCTGGCTGACGTCCGCCTCGGTGAACTGGGCGACCACAGTGAGGACGGAGACGTCTCCGAGCACCACAAATGCGGTTCCACCGGCGACCCGTTGTCCGACCGTGCCGCTGATGGAGACCACACGGCCCGCGCTCGGGGCGGTGATCACGGTTCCGGCGAGCCGGGCGTTCGCCTGGGTCAGCGCGAGCTTGGCGTTGTTTAGCTGCTGCTGGGCCGCGAGCAGTTGGTCCGACGTCGACCCACGGCCGGGCGTGGTGCAGGTCGGTGAGGCCGCCCCGGTCTGCGTGCGCGCCTGGGTAGCTGCGGGCGACGGCGAAGCGGTGGGCTGCGGACTCGCGGATGGGTTCGCCACGTGGGTTGGCGTCGGGGTCGCCGTCGGGCATGGGGGGAGTGCGGCTGTCGCGGCCGCTTTGGTCACCGCCTGCTGCGCGTCGTCCACCCGCCCCGCGGCCGAGTCGACCACAGCCTGGGCATCCGTTGGGTCGATGCGCGCGAGCACTCGGCCGGAGCTCACCATGTCGCCGGCTCGGACGTTGACCTCGGTGAGGGTTCCCGCGAGCGCGAAACCGAGCCCGCTCGTCTGCGAAGACTGAACCGTACCCGCAGCCGAGACCACAACTGAGACCGTGCCCCGCCGCACCGTCGTGGTGGTCGCCGCGATCGGCCTGGTCCCGCCTCGGTTCACTACGACCAGCAGCGCGGCGAGGGCGAGCGCGGCGAGCGCACCACCGGTCCACCGTGCACCGCGCCGCGCAATCCTCATGGCGGCGCAGTCTCGTCGGATGTTCTGGTCATTGCGTCGGAGTTTCCTGGGAGCCACCTCGAAGCACTCGGGCCACACGCGTCTCGAGCAGACCCAGCGAACTCCGAGCGGACGGGGATGTAACGCCGAGCCAGGGCGGCTTCCATGTGTGCGCGGGGCCGCGTCGCGGCCCAGGTCGAGGAGGCGAGCACGTGGCGGTGCCGGTACGGATTGCGGCGCGTCTCGGCGGGATCGGGGTCGGGGTCGCCGCCGTCGCCGCCATGATCGCCTGCGGTTCGTCGACGCCGGCGGCGCCAGCGGCCGATCAGGGGTCTGGCATTCAGGCGTACCTGAGTTGCCTTTCGAGTCACGGCGTGAACGTGCCGACCGGAGGCGGACCTTCGGGTAGCGCCCGACCGTCGCGTGACGCTCGGCCGTCGGGGTCACCTCGGCCGAGCGGGAGCCCCGGGCCGCGGAGCAGCTTCGGGCCCGGGGCCGGCGGCTTCGGCGGCGGCTTCTTCGGTACGCAAGCGCCAGCCGGCGTGGACCAGGCCACCTGGGAAGCCGCGCAGCAGGCCTGCGCGTCGCTTCGTCCGACCGCGGGTCCGACCGGGAACGACGGCTCCCAGCAGCGGGCATACCGCAACTGCCTGGCCGACCACGGCGTCCCGGCCACCACGCCGCTGAACCAACTCAATACGGCTGACCCGACCGTCGCCGCCGCCATGGCCGCGTGCGCGGTGCTGCGGCCGACCCAGGGTCCAACGCCGACACCGACGTCAACATCCGAGGGGTAGGGGACCACCGCAAGCCCACAGCTACGGATACTGGCCGTGATGTCCGAGTTCGCCGCGGTGGTACTGGCTGGCGGCGCCGCCAAACGCATGGGCGGCGCCGCCAAGCCGGCCCTGGCCGTCGGCGGTATCCCTCTACTTAATCGGGTACTCGACGCCGCCGCCGACGCGCGGCCACGGATCGTCGTCGGTCCACTCGAGCTGACACCGCTGCTGCCGTCGGGCGTGTCCCTGACCATCGAGGACCCGCCCGGGGCCGGGCCGGTGGCCGGCCTCGCCGCCGGGGTGCACCTACTCACGGACAGCGTGCACGAGATCGCCGTGCTCGCAAGTGATCTACCGTTTGTCACCACGGATGTCCTTAGCGGACTCCGGGCTCGACTGTCCGGCCCGGCCGAGGTGGCCGTTCTCCTGGACGACACCGGCCGCCCCCAGTGGCTGTGTGCGGTATGGCGCCGCGACGCTCTCGTTCGGCGGCTGTCCGATCTCGGCGATCCGGCCGGACGTGCCATGCGGGATCTCGTCGACCGGGCAGTCGTCGAGCGAGTGGCGGTGGCCGAGCCAGCTGGGCCGCCACCGTGGTTTGACTGCGACACTGACGACGACGTTCGACAAGCCGAGGAGATGGCCGATGGCGACCCTGGATGAGTGGACGGCCCAGATCTGCGCCGCATTGGGACTGCCACCGGACAGCGTAGACCGCGACGTGGTGCTCGATCTCGCCCGAGACTCGGCACATGGTGTGGCCCGGCCCGCGGCGCCGCTCACGACGTACCTCGCCGGGGTGGCCGTCGGTCGGGGCGCCACCCTCGCCGAGGCGGACGCCACCATCCGTGGCCTTCTTCCGCCCGCACCGCCGCCCGAGTAAGAACGGCGTCCCTCCTTATCAAGAATGCGAGAGGAGGGCGTCCCTGCTTACATCGACGCCACCTCGAGGCGGACGATGATCTGCTTGGACGTCGGCGTCTGCGAGCCCTCGGCGGTCGAGTCGAGCGGCACCAGCACGTTCGCCTCGGGGAAGTAGGTGGCCGCACAACCCCGGGCTGTTGGGTAGGCCACCACCCGGAAGGACCGTGCCGTTCGCTCCGACCCATCGATCCACTCCGAGACGATGTCCACCATCGTTGCATCGGCGATGCCGAGGGCGGCAAGGTCGTCGGCGTGGACGAATACCACCCTCCGTCCACCGTGGACTCCGCGATACCGGTCGTCAAGGCCGTAGATCGTAGTGTTGTATTGGTCGTGGCTCCGCACGGACTGCAGAAGTAGCCGCCCCGGTGGAACGCCGATCACGGTGAGCGGACTGACCGTCAGGCGGGCCTTCCCAGACGGGGTCGGGAACGTCAGCCCGTCGCGGGGGCCATGCGGCAGCGTGAAGCCACCGGGCCGACGCACCCGTACCTCGTAATCGTCAAATCCCGGTACGACGGCCGCGATCCGCTCCCGGATCGCGCGATAGTCCGCCTCGAACTCGGTCCAGGGCAACGACCCTCCGAGGAGTGCCCGGCCCAGGCGGGCCACGATGGAGACCTCACTCAACAACCACGGCGACGCGGGTTCGAGGCGACCGCGGGACGCATGCACCGAGGACATCGAATCCTCGACGGTGACGAACTGGTCGCCGGATCCCTGCCGGTCGATCTCCGTGCGGCCCAAGCAGGGCAGCATCAGCGACTCGGTTCCGGGCACGACATGCGAGCGGTTCAGTTTCGTCGAGATGTGCACGGTCAGGCCGCAGCCCTTCAGCGCGGCCTCGGTCACCGGTGTGTCCGGCGTGGCGGCGGCGAAGTTGCCGCCAAATCCCAGAAAGACCGACGCCCGGCCGTCCCGCATCGCACGGATCGCGTCGACCGTGTCATGGCCGGATGCGGTGGGCACCGTGAAGCCCAGCAGCGATCCCAGCGCGGGTGCCCAGACCGGTGGCCGTTCGACGATCCCCATCGTCCGATCACCCTGCACATTGGAGTGTCCACGCACGGGGCATAGTCCGGCCCCGCGACGGCCGATCATGCCGCGCAGTAGCTGCACGTTGACGATCTCGCGAATCGTGGCCACGGAATTGCGTTGCTGCGTGAGGCCCATCGCCCAGCAGACGATGGTGGCGGGCGATTCGGCGAAGAGTCGCGCCGTCGATTCTATGAGCGACCGGGACAGGCCGGTTGCGGACTCCACCGCGGTCCAGTCCAGTGTGGACACTGCGGACTCGTATTCGCCGTAGCCCTCGGTGTAGGTGTCGACGAACGTGCGGTCGACGGCGCCCCACGACATAAGCAGCGAGCCGATCGCCTGGAACAGGGCCAGGTCGCCGCCGACGCGGATCTGGAGGTAGTGGTCGGCCAGATCGGTACCGCCGCCGACCATGCCGCGCATCCGCTGCGGGTTGCGGAACTTCAGCAGTCCCGCCTCTGGCAACGGATTCACCGCCACGATCACGGCACCATCGCGCTTTGCCGTTTCGAGGGCGCTGAGCATGCGCGGGTGGTTGGTGCCCGGATTCTGGCCCACGACCACGAGCAGTTTGGCGGCGTGGATGTCCTCGAGGGTCACGCTGCCCTTGCCGACTCCGATCGTTTGCGTCAGCGCGAGACCTGACGACTCGTGGCACATGTTGGAGCAGTCGGGCAAGTTGTTCGTGCCGTACGCCCGGGCGAGCAGTTGCCACAGGAACGCCGCCTCATTGGAGGTTCGGCCGGAGGTATAGAAGATGGCCTCGTCGGGTGAGCTCAGACGGCGAAGCCGGTCGGCGACGAGCGCAAACGCCTCCTCCCACGCGATCGGCGTGTAATGCGCGGCATCTCTCCGCCGTACCATCGGCTCGGTTAGCCGGCCCTGCTGGCCGAGCCAATGGTTGGAGCGCTGTGCGAGTTCCTCGATGGAGTGCTTCGCGAAGAACTCGCGGGTGATCCGCCGCAGTGTCGCCTCCTCGGCCACCGCCTTCGCGCCGTTCTCGCAGAACTCGGCGTGAGCACGGTGCCCCGCCGCCGGTTCGGGCCAGGCACAGCCCGGACAGTCGAAGCCGTCGACCTGGTTGACCCGGAGCAGGGTCAAGGCACTACGACGGATGCCCATTTGGTGCACGCCGGCGGCAAGCCCCGCGACCACACTCGGGAGGCCCGCCGCACTCGACTTCGGGGCCGAGACCGCCAGGTCATGGTCGCCCACGTCGTCGACCGGGGGCTTGCGGGCCATGCCGGGATGGTATGCCCGGCAACTCCACCCGTCACGCGTCGATCAACGCGGGCGCCTCGCGACGATTCACGTCCAGCGCCAAGATGTCCCGTCGGGGCGGCGCGGCGGTCCAACGCAGATTCCGGACGCCGGGCGAGCACAGCGCCGCGGCCGAGGCGACGACGGTCACCGCCGCGCAGAACAGCAGCGCCGGCGAGGCCCCGACCCGGTCCACGCTTGGACCGGCCAGCAGCAGACCCACGGGGCCGAGCAGCAACGTGCCGAGCGCGTCGTACGCACTCACCCGCGACAGCGCCTCCGCTGGGATCTCCCGCTGCATGGTGGTGTCCCACAAGACGACCAGGATGTCGACCGCGACGCCCCCAGCGAACGCGACCGCCACCGCCACCGGCAGCGCGAACCCGAGCCCGAGCACCAACGGAAGGCCGGCAAGCGGGAAGGTGAGCAGCACGACCTGGCGGATCGGGTGTTTTGGTCTGACCCGCATAGCGATGACAACACCCAGCACCATGCCGATCGACTCGGCCGCGAGCACCCAGGACCAACCGGCAGCGCCGCCGAGGCGATCGTTGGCGACCACCGGACCGAGTACCGAAAAGACCGCCTGGAAGACCATCATGACGAACGAGTACTGCAGCACGACGACCCACAGCCATTGACGGGAGCGGAATTCCTTCCACCCGTCCGCTAGGTCGCGCAGCATGCTAGTGGTTTCATCCTGGACCGACTTCTCCCGTTGTGGCGGCAGCCGCAGTCCCGCGAGCAGAACGGCGGAGATAACAAGCAGGACCGCATTGAAGGCCATGGCCCACCCGGCGCCTACGATCGCGACGGCCGCGCCCGCCACCGCGAATCCCCCGATGCGGGCCAGGTTCTGGCCTAGACGCAGGATCCCGTTCGCCGACTGAAGCCGGTCCGGGGCCACGACCTCGGGCACCACCCCGGTGAGGGCGGGATAGAACAGCGCCGTCGCAATACCGGCGAGGCCGGACGCCGCGATCAGCAGGCCCAGCGGCGCCCAGCCGGTCAGAAGCATCACGGCGAGCGCGCCCCACGCGACGGCGGCACCGAGATCGGCCGCGACCATGACCCGGAACCGCGGCAACCGGTCGGCGATGACGCCACCGACCAGCATGAAGGCGACAAGGGTGAACGCCTCCGCGGCCGTGACGAGGGAGAGCGTGGTGGCCGTCGCACCCGGCAGCGCGAGGACACCAAACGCCAGGGCCACTGGTCCGAACGCGCTGCCGAGCACCGATGCGGTGCGAGCGGCAAACAGCAGCCCGAAGCGGCGATCCCGGAGGATCGTAAGGTCTTTGCGCATGCCGACGACGGTATCTGTTGCCTACGACGTATCGCGCCTGATTTTCTTCGCCGGATAGGCAAGAAGGACCGATTCGCGTAGACACTCAGGTGTGACGTACGCCAACCGGACCGAGGCCGGCGACCTGCTCGCCGCGCCACTTGACCGGGTACGCCAACCGCACCGACGTGGTGGTGCTCGGCCTGGTGCGGGGCGGCGTGCCGGTCGCGGCGCGCGTGGCCCGGGCATTGCATGCGCCGCTCGATGTGCTGGTGGTCCGCAAGCTCGGCGTGCCCTGGTCGCCCGAGGTGGCGTTCGGCGCGGTCGGTCCCGGCGGGGTGTCCGTACACAACCCGGAGGTGGAGTCGTACCTGTCGCCGGCCGACGTCGCTTCGGTCACCCGTAGCGAGGCCGATGAACTGGTACGGCGGGAGGCGCGGTACCGGGGTGGACGGCCGGCGCTGTCGTTGACCGGACGGGTCGCGATCATCGTCGACGACGGACTGGCCACCGGCGCCACGGCCCGCGCCGCGGTGGCGGTCGCCCGACAGATGGGCGCCGCGTCGGTGGTGGTCGCCGTACCGGTCGGGGCGGCCGATTCACTGGCGGTGCTTCGGGCCGAGGCGGACGACGTGGTCTGTCCCATGGTGCCACCCATGTTCGGCGCGGTCAGCCGGTTCTATCGCAGCTTCCCGCAGACCACCGACGAGGAGGTCGTCCACTTGCTCGAGCACGCCGGTCACGTGACTCGCGGCTAACACTCCGAAAGGCACGCCAGCCTCGGCGGATGCAGCTGACCTGCCCCAAATGCCGGGGTTCGATGCGCCAGTACGAAAGCGGCCGTTCGATTAGACCGTCCCTTGTAGACCGTCGGATGTCATCCGGTGTCGGTCGATGGCCGACGATCCGATCACCGCTTCATCGTGGACGTGTGAGGTTCGGGGTCGAACGATCGCGACGGCCGCGCCGCACGCCACGGCTCCGAGGAGAAACGGTGCCCGCGGCCCGCCCAGTTGGGCAACGACACCGGCGAGTGGCCCACCCGCCGCCATGCCACCGATGAGGACGACGGCAAGCCACGACATGACGCGCCCCAGCATGGACGGTTCGGCGGTCTGCAGGGCGCCGATCGTTGACCCAACGACGAGCGACCAGCCGAATCCAGTTCCGGCCAACCCGACCAGAGCGATCGGCACGGTCGGCGCGAGGAAACTGAGCAGCATCGCCGCAGCCATGGCCGACGATGCCCGACGGAGCGAGTGTGGCCCGGGCGCGCCGCGTACGGCCGCGACCGCCGCCCCGGCCAGACCGCCAGTGGTCACCGCGGTGAACCCAGCGCCGACGAGAGTAGGTCCGCCACCGAACGACGCCGTCATGTGGATCGGGACTGATACCTGGATCGTGAAGGCGAACGTACTGAGGATGGCCAGGGTGAGCAGCGGCATGCGCAACCGTCTCGTGCGCCAGACGTAGCCAAGTCCGTCACGAAGCTGCCGTGGTGCCCGCTCGACCCGGGAGGAGGGCCGCGCCCGTATGGCGGTCAATAGAGCGACATCGACGACGAACGATGCCGCGTTGACCGCGAACGCCGCCGCGGGACCGGCGGCCGCGACGAGGGCCGCACCAAGCGCGCTGCCGGTCGTCATGCCGAGCAGGAGGACCATTCCCGTGACGGCTGAGGCACTCGCCGCCGCATCACGCGCCACCATGGCGGGCACCAGGGCCTGCCGGGCGGGGGTGTCGAGGGCGTTGAGGACTCCCCATGTGGTCGCGAGGACACAAACGAGCGGCAGCGTGAGCGTCCCGGTCGCCAGCGCGAGCGTGTATCCCACGGCGACGAAGCCCATCCCACCTTCGGCGACCATGACGAGCCGTTTGCGGTCGTGTCGATCGGTCACCGCACCGAACCACGGGCCGAGAACGATGCTGGGCGCGAACTGTAGCCCGACCACCCAGCCCAGCGCTGCCGGGTACCGATCGACCATCACCCACGACAGCGCCACGACCTGGACCCACGAACAGGTCACCGAGACGAGCTGGCCGAGCACGTACCGGCGGAAGGCCGCCGACCGCAGCGGCGCCGAGATGCTCACAGCAGTGTCGCGGCCGCGGCGATGGCCAAGCCAACGCCGAACCCGTACGTGCCGATCGCTCCGGCCAACCGCGGCGCGCTCTCGACGGCCAGGCTCCGCGTGCGAAGCATGCCGTACGCGTGCACCAACCGCGCGGCGGTCGCGCCCACGATCAGCGGGACGGCGACGATCGCCGGGCTGCGCGCACCGACGAGCAGGAAGAGCACGACGAGCGTGGGGACGTACTCGGCGGCATTGCCGTGCGCCCGGATCGCCTTGAAGAGAGGGCTACTCGGGTCGGTGGGCAGTTGCGACCCGCCCGCTTTGGCGGTCACGCCGCGCACCCGCGACACGTTGAATCCGAGTAGGAACACGAGCAGGGCGAGGATCGCCGTCGCGATGATGGCGGTGGTCATGCCGATTTCCTTTCGTTGGGCGCGGATAGCACGCTGTCGAGCAGGTCCGCGCACAGGGTCCAGCCGAGCAGGGCGTCGGCCTTGCGTAGCGCACCGACGCTGGTGACATTGACTTCGATCAGGTACGGCCCGATGACATCGAGGCCGGCGAGGTGGATGCCGTTCGTTCGCAGTGTCGGCGCGAGGCGCTCGCAGATCTCGCGGTCGCGCGCGGTAATCGGTGCCTCGGAGGTTGGGTTGCCGATCCGGAAGTCGCCGGTCGCGGGATATCGAAGGACCGCACCGACCGGATCGCCGGAAACCACAAAGATGCGCTTGTTTCCGGCGGCCACGCCGCGGAGGTACCGCTGCACGACGACGGCCCGCGTGCCGCCGTGTGTGGAGATATCCATCAGCGAGGCGAGATTGGGGTCGTGGCGGTCGAGGCGCAGGACGCCTCGGCCCGAGAACCCGTCGACCGGTTTGACGATGGCTACGCTGTGCCGCACCACGAAGGACCGGATCGCTGACGGGTCAGAGGTGACGATCGTGGGCGGGATCAGGTCCGGAAACCGAAGCGGCAGAAGGTGTTCGCTGCAGGCCCGCAGCCCGCGCGGATCGTTGACCATCACCGCCCGGCCCGGGTCGACGAGGTCGAGAATGAACGTCGCGGTGACGTAGGCGTGGTCGAGCGGAGGCTCGGTACGCATGAAGACCACCGACATGTCATCCAGCCAGATGTGCCTCGGCGGATCCGCGGTGAACCAGGGGTCGGGGACAGCCCAGAGGTGCCCGCCCGCCGGGCGCGACGGGGCGAGCTCGACTCGCCGGGCAAGAGCCCGGGCACGAGCGCCCACGGCTTCGAGCCGACCGGCCTCGGTGACCCAGACCTCGGCGCCACGGTCGTCGGCAGCGTGCATCAGGCCGACCGTCGTGTCGATCGACGGGTCGAGCGTCTCGAGCGGATCGGCGACGAAGGCTACCTTCATGACGCACCTACCAGTTGGGATTCGCCGACGACGGCCAGCAGGGCTTCGGCCTGCGGCGAGTGCCCGGACGCGGCCTCGCTCCACGCCACCGCCTGGTCATGGGCTCTCGGCAGCAACAGGTCCAGCGCGTCCCGGCGGACTTGCTGGTTGTAGAGGAGACGGGCGACCGCCGCGACGACGTCACCGAACCGGTCCAGCGGTTGGGCGTCGAGGTAGCGCACCTCGAGATATCCCCCTCGCGGTCGTACCGGTGGAAACAGGGTCGACAGGTGGTAGGAGGGATCCGCAGTTTCCGGAATCGGAAGGCGCGGCGCGGCCGCGGCGAACGCCAGGTATGCGCCGACCGGGTCCACGATGTCGACCAGGCGGCCGTCGTACGCGGTCCGGCAAGCGTCCATGCCCCGCCAGATCTGGGTGCGTGCCCCAGCACCCGCGGCCAGTCCATCGATGACGGTCGAATTAGCGAACGCGGCGGTGAGGGCCGGCCCGGCGAGGTTGGCCACGAGCCACTGCTCCATACCGGCACGGCCCGGCAGAAGGTCGACCGTGACTTGAAGCGATGCGGTCAGGCGCATCATCCGTCGGCCATTCGGGCCGTAGCGATCGAACTCCGCTTGCATGGCCATGTATCGGGGCGTCGGCGTCCGTAGCGGAACATCGGCACACGAGTGATACGGATTGGTCCCGACCGTCTCAAGTCGAGCACACCGCGTGGCGACGATCGTCGAAGCTTGCGCCAGCAGCCGTCGAACCTCGCGCACGAGCGCCCCGACGGAACGCTGTGGTGGCGGGCTCAGTTCCAGCTGACCGCCCGGCTCGAAACTGGGTCGAGCCGCGCCGACGAAGCTCTCGTCGAAGCCCGCCCGAACAACGGCTGGGTCGACGGGGTCCGGCGAATCGGTGTCGGTCACCGGGATCAACTCCACCTCGACACCGATCCGACCCGGCCAGCGCGCCGGTGCGAATGCTCTGTTAACGGCGTCCTTGAGTTCCATGACGACACCGTCGCCCGCATCGAGCCGCGTGTCGTCAGTACTGCCACGTAGACCGGTACGGAACTCGCCACGGAATACTGGTCGTTGTGGCGGACACGGAGCGCTTCGTCGGTCGGCAGGCCGAGTTGGACCTCCTCGCTGCGCGGCTGGCCGATGCCGGAGCCGGTGTCGGCGGCGTCGTCTTCGTCAGTGGATCGGCCGGGATCGGCAAGACGCGACTAGTCGAAGAGTTCCTGACGGTTGTCGACGACAGTCGGGTCGGTTGGGGCGCGGCGACACCCGACGTCGGTATGCCGGCGCTCTGGCCGTGGACGCGGGCCCTGCGTGGCTGGCCGGACCTGAATTCGGCACTGGCCTCGGTCGCGGCCGGTGACGAGCAACGGGAGTATGGGTCGGCCGAAGACACCGCTGCGGCGACGTTTGCCGCCGACACGTTGGTGGTTGACGCCCTCGAAGAGCAGGGTCGGTGCAACGGACCGCTGGTTGTTGTGTTGGATGACCTTCACTGGGCCGACCGGGCGACCCGCCGTCTGCTGGGCCGCGTCGCGACCGAGGTACGCCGGCTCCGGGTGCTGGTCATCGGGACCTACCGAGACCCGGTTGAGATTGGCCGAACCAGCGCCACCGAGGAGTTGCACATTGGTCCCCTCGACGCAAGCGAGGCCCGTACCCTCCTGTCGACGGCCGTCGATCGAGCCGACCCGTCGGCGGTACGACGCGCCGCCGACCTCTCGGGTGGCAATCCGCTGTACCTCCGGACCCTTGGCCGGGTCGCGGCCGACCAGTTGCGCGGTGACGGCTCGTGGGATGACTCCGTCGGGACCGCGCCCGAATTCCAACACCTGGTCACGGCCGCCCTGCGAGCAGCGGGTCCCGTTGCTACGGCCGCGGTCGAGGCGCTGAGCGTGCTCGGCCCGGAGGCGGACCTCGACCTGGTCGCGCAACTGATCGGCGCTGACACGGTCGCCACAGCCCTCGATTGGCTACGAGCGGCCGTGCCCGCAGGCCTCGTCGAGTTGGGCCAGACCGACGCCCGAGTCCGGTTCGCGCACGCCCTGGTCCGCGACGCGGCGTACGCGGCGCTTGCACCCAGCCGCCGAGCACGGCTGCACCGGCGCGCCGCCGAGCTGCTGGAGCCACGTGCCACGGGGAGGGACGAGCTGGCGGGAGCGGTGGCCCGCCACTGGGATCGCAGCGGAGAACGTGGTCTGGCGGTCGCCTGGGCCGTCCGCGCGGCCGACTCCGCCCGGGCCGCCGGTGCCTATGACGAGGCGGCGTCCTATGTGGAGTTTGCGCTCGAGGCAACGAACCGGACCGGCGCCGGGCCCGTCGTCGATCGGGCGGAGTTGTTGCTCGACCTCGCCCGGATGCAGTATCTCGGCGGCCACATCGGAGCGAGCGTCCGCTCCTGTCGCGACGCCGCCGAGGAGGGTGAGCGGTCCGGCCGGGCCGAGGTCGTTGCGCGGGCCGCGATCATGGTGCAGGGACTCGGAGGTCCGGACACCAACACACACATCACCCAGCTGTGCCAGCGAGCGCTTGCCATGCTCGACGCGGCGGCGCCGTCCGACCTGCGAGCGACCGTCGAGGCGCAGCTGGCGTGTGCGCTCACCGAGCTCGATCTCGTCGACGAAGCCGAACCGTGGTCGCGTCGCGCACTGGAGGACGCCGAAGCGAGCGGCGACGCCAACGCCGAACTCGACGCGATCCGGGCTCGAGTCATGCTCACGTGGCGTTCGAGCGACGACGACGAGGTGTTCGCACTCGGCGGGCGGGCCATCGAGCTCGCCGGGCCCACGCGGCGACCGCTCGCGCGGCTGTGGGCGCACACGTGGAGATCGGACGTCGCGTTCCGACGAGCCGACATGGGGGCGGTACGCCTCGAGATGCTTGAGATGCAGCGGCTGGCTGAGGAGACCGGGCTTCCCGTCGTTCGATGGCACCTACTTCGCCGTCAGGCTTCGCTGGCCGGACTGACGGGCGACTTTGACGCGTGCCGCGCGCACGGGCGCCAGGCCGTCGCTGTCGCGGAGTCGTGGCAGGACCTCTCGGTTCGGTACACCCACGTCGGCCAAACGGCCTGCCTGGCGCTGCTCCGTGGGGACCCGTCGGACGTCGATCCTCAATGGACTGAGTGGGTCACCGGGATCGGGCAGCAGCTACCGATTGCGCGGGCGCTCATCGCGGCGGTGCTTCACCTGACCGGTCGTGATGACGAGGCACGGGCGTTGTACGAGACCCTCGTTGCCGTGCTGGCATCGGTCCGAACACCGCAGCAAGCCGCGGTCCTCTCGTACCTCGTTCCTCTCGCCATCGCCTACGAGGACGTGGCGTCCTGCCTCGCGATCCGCGACTTTGTCTCCACCTCGTACAGCGGGTCGCCAGCCATCGGATCGGGAACGGTCTTCTACTACGGGTCGGTCGCCCGCATGCTCGGCCGACTCAGCCTCGCGGCCAACGAACCCGCCGTGGCGACCGAGCACTTCGAGGAAGGGCTCCGGGTCGACGCGGCGATCGGCGCCCGACCCGGCGTTGCGGAAGGCCGGCTAGGTCTGGCGAAGGCGCTTTGCGCGAATGGTGAGGTCACCCGAGGAATCGAACTCGGCCGCACGGCCGCCGCCGAAGCCCGCCGCCTGGACATGCCTGGACTTCTGCGTCAGGCCGACGCCTTTCTGGCCGACGCCGCGGCGAAGGTAAGGACGGCGGACAACCTCACGGACCGCGAACGCGAGGTGCTCGCCCTGGTCGCGCAGGCCTTGTCCAATCGCGAGGTTGCCGCCGCGTTGGTGGTGTCCGAACGCACGGTGGAGAGCCACGTCCGCAACATCCTGGCCAAGACGGGCCTCACATCGCGCACCGAGCTCCTGCGCTGGCACCTACAGCGTCCTCGCTAAACCATTCCGGTCGGAAACATCCATTGTGGACGAACTACTCATGGCGACGTTCAAAGGTACCGGCGAACCCGGGTCAGATAGGTCCGGTACTCATCGCCAAAGCTGGCTTGAAGCAACCTTTCCTCGCGGCGAATGACGACGTGCATGAACAGCAAAACGCCCGGTAGTAGGAGCGCAAGCCAGACGTTCGCGAGCGCCAGAGCGATGCCGACGTACGCCAGCGTCCAACCGACGTACATCGGGTTCCGGCTGGCGGCATATGGCCCGCTGACAACGAGCCGGTCCGGATCCGCCAGATCGGCGTCAGATGACACCCATGTGGCCCAGGCAGCCAACAGTAGACCGCCACCGATGAGGGACAGACCCGCGAGCCGTTGCCAGGGCGGCAGCGGAAACGTCCATGGAACGAGCACACCCGCGATGACGCCCGCGCCAAGACCGATGAGATGGGGCTCCGGAAGTGGCACGTTGCGAAGCCAGCGCGGCACCCATCACCGCCGGCGTCGGGAGGCGAGGTGGTCGACGACGTACTCGGCGTCCCGGCCAACACCGGGAAGGAACCCGGACGACATGGCGTAGAGGAAGTGCAAGCCGACGAAGTACAGTCCCTGTTCGTTGGTGACAACTCCACGAACGTGGATGGGCTCTTTCGGCTCCTTCTCCTCACCGAAGACCGGTAGGTCGATCCAAGAGAAGTCGGGACCAAAGCCGGTACACCAGACGACGTTCTCCACCGCACGCACGCTTCCGTCCTCCAGAACCGGATAGCCATTCGAACGCCGATGACCCGGCTGACCCGGTTGATGCCGGCTGCCTCGAGATCGGCGCGCCTGACCCGAAGAAGCGGTGCAGCGTGGCTGAGCATCCGCGGCCGCACTCTCCGCCCCATAGGCGTGCGAACCGTGAGCACCCGATGGCCGATGACGCGGTATATCAACGGAAGCACAACGTACCGCGCCCAGGCGCTGTCGATGCGGAAAGGAACCCGACCCGACTCCGTTCCCGCAAGCCACGTCGGGTGGGTCCTCGCGATATCGATGGCAATCTCCGCGCCCGAGTTGCCCACGCCGACGACAAGTACGCGGCCTTCTTGAAGTTGGTCGACACTGCGGTACGCAACGGAGTGCAGCTGGACGACGTCTTGGGAAAGACTGGACGCGACGGCTGGCGTCCGAGGAACCTGGTAGCTGCTCATCGCCACGACTACGTTTGTGGCCTCGAACCGCTGGTCGCCCGCATCAAGAACGAACCTATCCCCGGTGCGAGACAGGCGCTCGACCCGAACCCCGGTCTCCACGGGAAGTTCGAACCGCGACGCGTAGGACTCGAGGTAATCCGCGACTTCATCCTTGGTTGAGAAGGAATGTGCCGCACCCGGAAACCGCATTCCGTCGAGCCCGTTGAATCGCGTCGGCGTGAAGAGCCTGAGCGAGTCCCATCGCCTTCGCCAGGCGTCACCGACCCGGTCGTTCGCGTCGAGGATCACGAATCGCAGACCGCGTCGGGCAAGGTGGTAGCCGACGGCTAGTCCCGCCTGACCGCCTCCGACGACCACAGTCTCGACGCGCCGTACATCGTTCACGACACCCATCCGAACCACCTCCACGGTGAGCGGATTCCTTGCCGTGACGATATGGGCGGCGCACGCGCGACTCGATAGGGAATTCTCCCTACCGCACCAACCCGTGCTGCATCGCGAAGACGGCCGCCGCGGCTCGCGTGGAGACACCGATCTTGCGGTACGCGTTCTGGACGTGGTTGTCGGCTGTCTTGGCCGAGATTCCCAGCTCCCGCGCGATTTGCTTCGTCTGCAGACCTCGCGCCAAAAGGCCAACAACATCTGCCTCCCGCTGCGTCAGACCGGCCGGCCGCTCGATGCGCGGCGACGGTTGGCCGGCGGCCGCCAGTACGGCAGTGACCGCGGCGGCGTCAAGTCGTCCAATGTGGACCTCTTCGGTCAACGCCTGGGCCGCCTGCTCTGCCGTGAGCCGCTCGCGATGCGGCCTGGGTTCAATCTTGGTCTGGTACGCATCCGCGGCGGCAAGCACGTGCGCCGACGGCGTCAATCCCGAAGCGGTCGTACCACGGTGGTAGCCCGATCCGTCGCAGCGCTCGTGGTGCGCACCCGCGACGCGAGAGAGCGCGCCGAGGAACGCAGACCGATGCAGTACGCGCTCCGTGTGATACGGGTGTAGCCGCACCTTCTCCCAATCGTCGGTCGTCAGCGGGCCCGACTGCTGCCAGATGCGCGTCCGCACCGCGACCCGTCCGATGTCGTGGACGAGTGCTGCCCGCCCGATCGTCGCGACGTCAGCGGAGTCGAAACCGCACCGTCGGGCCGCGGCGCTGGCCAGCGCCGCCACGCCAGTCGAGTGTCCGACCAGGAACGGCGACACGAGGTCGCTGAAGTCGCCCATGGCGGAGAGGGCGATGTCGATCGACTCACCATCAAGGAACCGGTGCGGCCCCGGCTCGCGGGCGAGTGATTCGTCCCAAGCCGATGTCGGGTCAATCTCAGTGAGCCCGGCACGTTCGCTTGTCAGCGCCGCCACGACGTCGGGATCGAATGCGTGCCCGGCGCGACGGCCAAGAGTCGCCACCGCACGATCAGCGCCACCGAGCTGCGCCTGGAACGCGGCGTCGCGGGCAACCTGAACGATGCGCATGGGCAGCGGTATCTGGTCACCTTTCGCGCCGCCGGGTTGACCCTTGCCGTCCCAGCGCTCGGCGACAAACGTGAACATCGGGCCTACGGTGGGATCGACGCCGAGCCGGTCGGTGAGCATCCAGGCGACTTCGCAGAACGCCGTGATGTGCTGCTTGAAGGTCTTGGCGGCCCGCGGAAGACCGCGCGCGAGTTGACGAGCACGCACCGTTGGCGGGCTCCCCGGCGGCGCAATTGCGCGAAGGATGCCGGCTGCCGCCTGCGCACGCGATCCGAACCGGTTCGGCGTGCCATGTGTCGTGAGTGCGTCGTCGCCCCCGAAGAGCTCGGCCGCGACGTCGGCATCGGCGGTGCACCCGACATAGAACAGCTGGCAGGCGAAATAGGTCTGGGTTGCCGAGTGCGCATCGACACCAAGTCGATCGGCCAAGCGCATGGCGAGCAACGTGCTGTGCAACCCGTGTTCGAGCGGCACCCCGATCCCGAGATCGGTCGCCAGTGACAGAGCCGCGATCAGCTCCGCAAGACGGACGCGTTCCGATGCTGGCTCTGCCACATCGCGAACGTACTCGTGACCGCGTCGATCCCGCGAGGCCGCCCCTGCGGATCGGCGTGGGCGCTGGATCCACCGGAGTATGGTGCCTCAGATGGAAGGGTCGACGGTCATCATCGGCGCGGGTCAGGCTGGGCTGTCGGTGAGTCGAGAGCTGCGCGTGGCTGGCATCGACCACGTCGTCCTGGAACGTGCCGCCGTGGGCCAGGCCTGGCGTGACCGATGGGACAGCTTCACGCTCGTCACTCCTAACTGGACGCTCGACCTGCCCGGCAGTCCGTACGCTGGCGACGACCCGGAGGGTCACGTACCCCGCGACGACATCGTCGCCTACCTCGAGGCGTACGCCGTGCACGATGCGGGCGAGATCCGGGAAGGCGTCCGGGTCGACACGCTGCGGCGAGGCGGTTCCCGGCGGTTCCGGCTGCAGACCAGCGATGGCCCCGTCGACGCCGACACGGTCGTGGTGTGCACCGGTGCCTACCAGCGGCCACACCGTCCTGCCGTGGCCGCGGACTTTCCTGCCGGCCTGCTCGTCATCGACGCGACCGGCTACACCAACCCGTCGGAACTACCTGACGGCGAGATTCTCGTCGTCGGCAGCGGCCAGACTGGCGTGCAGCTCGCCGAGGAGCTCCACCTCGCGGGTCGCGCCGTGACCGTCGCGTGCGGTCGGGCACCGTGGTTGCCGCGCCGACTCGGCGACGTCGACGCGATCACATGGCTGAGCCGCGCCGGGTTCTACGATCAGCCACCATCTGTGCTGATGAGCCCCGGTGCGCGGCTGGTCGCGAACGTCCAGATGACCGGGGCGAACGGTGGCCACGACCTGCACTATCGGGTCCTGCAGGCCATGGGGGTGCGGTTAACCGGTCATCTGGCCGGCGCGACCGGCCACTACGCACGTTTCGCCGACGACCTCCCGGACTCGGTTGCGTTCGGGGACACCCGATACGCGGACATGCGGAAGCTTCTAACGGATCGGTTCGGAACCGATGTTCTTGAGATGCCTGAGCCGCCACCGTTTCGCTACGACCAGATTCCGGAGGTGGACCTGCGCGGCTTCGGTGCGGTCATCTTCACCTCCGGATTCCGACCGGACTACACGGGTTGGATCGAGTTTCCGGTCTTCGACCAGCTCGGCTTCCCTGTCGTCAACGACGATCTGCGTACGGCTGTGCCTGGGCTCTACTTCTGCGGTGTGCATTTCATGCGTACTCGCCGTTCGTCCCTGCTGTTCGGCGTGGGGGCCGACGCGGCTCTCATCGCGAAGACGATCGGTCAAACCTGACTGCCGTCCAACATCTCGGGCGCGCCCAACCCAGCGTTATCAGCCACCGCACGGGCACCCGACACGATGTGCTCGGCGATCCGTTCGGCATCTCGGCCAACGCCGCCGATCAATGACGATGTGAGGGCGTACTGGAAGAACAGCCCGACGAAGTAAAGACCGGGGGCGGCCGCGACGATGCCGCGTTCATGAACTGGCTGACCGCCATCGTCGAAGACCGCAAGGTCGATCCACGAATAGGCCGGCTGGAACCCGGTGCACCAGATCACGTTGTCCACATCCAGCGCTCGACCGCCCTCAACAGTCGGCATACCGTCGCGCACTCCAACCGTCAGTGGAACCCGTTCGATGCCGGCTGTGGCGAGATCCTTCGACCTGACTCGCTCCAGCGGGCCGCCCTTCCCGATCATCTGCGGCCGAACCTTTCGGCCGATCGGCGTGCCCACTGTGAGCACGTGTGACAAGAGGAACCAGAACGGAGGCGAGAGCAGCTTGTCCGCGAAGCCACCCGTACGAACGACCATCTGGCCCGTGTCACGCCCGGACAGCCAGGTCGGATGAGTGGACGACACCTCGAAGGCGATCTCGGCACCCGAGTTGCTGGCGCCGACGACGAGGACGCTGCCGTCCTGGAGCTGTGACGGGTTCCGGTACTGGCTCGAGTGCATCTGTGTGATGTCCCGATCGAGGTCGGCCGCGAACGCCGGCACCCGCGGATGGTAGTGGGCGCCCGTAGCCACGACCACGTGGTCTGCCACCATCCGGTCGCCACCCATCGTGACGACATAGTGGTTCCCGTCCCACGTGAGACCGTCCACTGTGGTGTGCGCTTGTATCGGTAGACCGAACCGCGCCGCGTAGGCCTCGAGGTAGTCCGCCACCTCGTCCTTAGTCGGGTATGACCAGGCACGCGCCGGAAACGGCATCCCCGGCAGCCCGCTGTAGCGAGCGGCCGTGAACAGATGCAGCGAGTCCCACCGCATGCGCCAGGAATCGCCGGTCCGCTCGGCCGCATCGAGAATGACGAATGGACGGCCTCGCCGAGCAAGGTGGTATCCGACCGCCAAGCCGGCCTGGCCACCGCCGATGATCAGCGTTTCTACGTGTGTTCCCGCCGTGGTCACCTCGAACTCCCTTCGCCATCGAATTACAGTGCCATCGATGTCACAGTGCCGTCGACGTCACAGCACAGCCGCGGTCGCGGCGTCGGATGACGCAATCAACTGTCGGTTCTTGAGGCTCCGTGCGTGCGTCGCGGAATTGTGGTTTCGACGTCGCGCGTACCGCACGTACCAGACCAACATCAGTCCCGTCGAGATCAGATAGAAGGTGTGCAGCACCCACACCGGCCCCGCAGGCAGGGAGAAGACGTATACAGAGTGAATCAGGTTGCCGATGTTGCTGAGCACGATGTTTCCCGGGCTGTACGAGCCAAGGTCCTTCGTGCGGCCTGCCTTGACGAGCATCGGCAATGTGCTCATCGCGAAGATCACGGTCGAGATTGCCCCTGCCATGATCGGAAAGTTGAGATCCATCGCCTTCTCCATACCGTCGTCGTCGGTATCGACGGTATGGACGCGGACATGGACCTGGCTTCGGTCGAAACAACCAAGTCCGCGGCGCGGTGCGAATGGGTAATTCTGTGTAGGGCGGGCTAGACGAGGCCGTTCTCGTACGCGTAGGCGGTGGCAGCGGCGCGGGTGGAGAGCCCCAACTTGGTGAAGATGTTGCTCACATGCCGAGCCACGGTCTTCTCGCTCAAGAACAGTTCCGCCGCGATCGCGCGGTTGGTCCGACCGGAGGCGAGCAGCCGCAACACCTCAACCTCCCGCGCGGTCAGGCCGCCCTGGGGCTTCGTCGACCCGCGTCCCAGCGCCTCCGCGTGGGCGACCGCGGGCGTTGCGCCGAGCTGTCGAAAGGTCCAGCCGGCGGCGTCGAACTCCATCCGCGCGGTGTCCTCGTCGCCGAGTGCCCGGCACGACAGTCCAATGAGGACACGGGTACGGGCGGCCTCATATGGTACACCGAGCTCGTGCCACGTCGTCCAGGCCCGTCGGAGCGCCGGAAGGGCGGATCTCGCCTCGCCCGAGGCGAGACTTACCGAACCGCCGGCGTACGCGGCGGCCGCGCGCAAGAACGGAGCGCCCATGGTCTCGGCGATCTGCGTCAGCTCATCGGCCGCGCGGCGGGCGGCATCCACGTCCTGGGCGGCGAGCAGGATCTCGACAAACGCGGGCAGGAGCTTGGGCCTCGTCCCTGGCAGCGCGGCCTCGTCGATGGCCCGGTGGATGGCGGCGACCGCGGCATCCACCTGGCCCTGAGCCAGCCGCAGCAGCGCCAACCCGGGTTGGGGTTCATGGCCCCACTGGCTCGCCTCACGATAGGCGGCCTCAGCCGCGGAGGCGTCGCCACGCAAGCGATGCAACTCGCCCAGCCGGTAGAGCGCAGCACCGACCGCAGCCTCCCGCGACTGGAGGAAACGATCGCGCGCCCGCTGTGCCGCGTCCGCGGCATCGAGCCACTCACCATGCAGCTGCATGATTTCGGCCCGGTGCACCAGGCATTGGCCGGTGAACGGCACCATGTCGGGCTGGGCCTCACACCACACCGTCAGCGCGGTTGTCCACTCCCGCGCCCGGCGAAGATCGAACACCTCCTGACACGTGTCGATGACGGCGCAGTAAATCAGTCCGCTGAGAATGGGAGAGACCTCGCCGGCGGTCACCGCAACCATGGCCTCGTCAAGGAGCGCGATGCCTTTCGGTATCTCTCCCAGCATGATCGTCGCCTGACCGAGGCCGAGCCGGCCGAACGCGATCAGGTCCGGTTCGCGATGCTGGTCGCCAATCGTGGCCACCTGAGCGAACAGGTCCTTGGCGCCGGCCACATCGCCGCCGAAGAGCGCCTGTATCGCCAACGGCACCAGCACGAGACCCTGCTCGGCGCAGTCCCCGCCGTCCTCGAGCAAACGACGGACTCGGGAAAGCCATCCACTACCCCGCGCCGTCTCGCCCCGGTCCATCAGGCTCATGCCGAGCCAGAACGCCATGCGGGCGGCCTGCCGCGGATCACCCCGGGCGACCAACTCTTGGTGGCCTCGTTCGTACAGCCGGTCGGCTTCGGCGTCCTTGCCCAGCAGGCGCGCCGCGACCGCGAACCGCCCCACGTCCTCAGGCTGCAGCGGGGCGTCCTTTTCGGCGGCCGAGAGCTGGGCGTAGGCGTCCGCCCAGGCCTGTTGCTCGAAGGAGCGCCGACCTTCAGCGAGTGCGTCCGCCGCCGTCATGTGACCGTCATACCACCGGCGTCCTTCTCTCCCACAATGAGGGTTCGCGCCCGCCCCAGCGAGAGGCGGTTTGGTCAAAGGGCCATATCGACGAACCGAGAGAAGTGCAGTTGTGCGGCGACGGTCACGGTGTCAGTTGGGCCGTTACGATGCTTGGCCACAATGAAGTCGGCTTCACCGGCCCGCGGTGATTCCTTGTCGTAGTAGTCATCCCGGTGCAGAAGTATGACGACGTCGGCATCCTGTTCGATACTGTTGTGAACGACCACTCCATCGGCGATGAAGTTGTGCAGACCCAGCACGGTCGCGTCATAGACTGCCTGCTCACCTAGCGGCTCGACTGAGGCAATCTCATCCCAGAAGACGTCGTTGGTCGCGTGGAGTTCCAAGCCGGCCGAGTCGAGCACCGCAGCCACACGAGCAAGCCTGGCACGACTCGGAGCATGTTTCCATAGGGTGCTTCCACAGAACTGAGTACCGATCGCGGCTGAAAACTCGCGATGACTCATGCCCTTGTCGGCAAGCGCCTCGCGGACCTTCGACCAGACTTCCTTCGGCACCGTGTCCACATTCGTGTTACTGGCGACACCGTCTAGACCGGCGAGCAGTTTCGCGCAGCACGTGGACCTCGCGCCGTGAACACCGATCTCACGAAGGAACCTCAACTGTTCGTCGCGGCCGGAGATGTCCAGTGCGTACTGCGGCCGGTATCGGTCAGACAACACAGTTCGGAGCCTTGTGGAGATTCCGAAGCGGAGCAGCAACGATCGCAGCCCATCAAGGAGGCGTCGGCTCGTCGAAGCGTAGTACACCCGGCCGCCACGACCGCTCGGCAGGACGGTCACGGACCCATCGGTTGCCCACAGGTGCCGGATGAACATTGCGATCTGGGCCTTCGGCAGCGAGAAGACGGTATCCGGAATGAACTTCTCATGCGAGCGAGCCCCGAACAGACCCAGTTCGTCAAGCCATTCCGCGATCGGATTTCGCCGGCCGCGAGCCAAGCGATACGGCGCGGGTAGTCGAAGCGTCGTGACGCGGGCAGCCTCGTATTCGTCCCGAATCCCTGTTATACCGAATTCCACCGACGCGGCTTGCGCAACCGCGGCCAAGTTCGCCTCGTCGATACTGGCGTAGCGGATCGGCTGTCGGCGAACGAACGACCCATCACCGAGTAGGTGCGCGAGCAACACAACCCGGCTGGCTGGCCAAGCTGCGACTACACCCGGCGGCGGAAGGTGTCTCGGCACGGCGATTCGAGACCTTTGGGCCAACTGATCCAACGGCGTCCAACCGTCGATCGTCAAGAGTCGGTGGTTACCTGTGGCGTCGACCGTGCGACCCGACATCAGCGTGATTCGGAATACCGGCTTGATCCCGGTCGGAAAGACGTGCGTCATGGTTGCTGGGATGTACTTCAGTTTCCCGTCCAACGCCCACACCGGAATATCGCGAGCGGACGCGGCGAAAAGCTCGCCGAGCGTTGTCTCCTGGTTTGTGTCCGCCCGGACGACTCGCGTGCTGGCCGGAAGGCAGCCCGATTCGCGCAGATCGGACAACTGGGGTCGTTTGTCGGTGCGTTGTTCGGGGCCGCGGTTGAGCTGACTCACGGCGACAACGGGGCACTCGATCTCCTTGGCGAGCAGCTTGAGGCCACGGGACAGCTCGGCGACCTCCTGCTGGCGACTTTCCACCCGCTTCGGGGATGTCATCAGCTGCAGGTAGTCGACGATGACCAGCTTCAGGTCATGCCGCTGCCGCAGCCGGCGCGACTTCGCCCGGATCTCCATCAGTGTCATGTTCGGGGTGTCATCGACGAAGATCGGTGCCTCGCTGATCTCGCCCATGCGACGCGCGAGGCGGGTCCAGTCGTCGTCGGAGAGTTGGCCCGACCGCAGGACGTGCATCGGCACCCGCGCCTCGGCCGCGAGCAGCCGGGTCACGATCTCGATCTTGCTCATTTCCAACGAGAAGATCGCGCTCGGCAGGTTATGCCGGACTGCGGCGTTGCGCGCGAAGTCCATCGAGACGGTGGAATTGTGCGTCGGGATCATCGAGCGGCCAGCGAGGTAAAGATGGTCGTCGTTATCCACGCTCACGCACCGGACCGGGACACTTGCCACAGGCCTGATGTCGGAGACGTACCGCTGGTTCGTCCGACGGGGCGAAAGCTTGCGACGGCGCTCTTTGTGGACCAGGTTCTTGCACTCGAGCCGGAACACATCGTCGGCAGTGGCGAAGCTCAGCCCGTACCCATCGCACCGGCTTGTCATCGTGCACCGGTAGCCCAGCGAGACAATGAGCTCCGCAACGTCCTCGGCGAGGCGCTGGGACGCGAGCGTCAGTCGGACCGACCCGGCGCGGGTCACCGTACCGGCGCCGTCGAGCAGTCCGGCCAGCAGACCGCGCCGCTGGGCCTCTGACGACCGCAGGTACGGCATCGGGATGTGCCGCGTGGTCAGGACGCCGAGCTCACGCAGCGCACCGTAGGAGAGCCGGACCCCGGCCGGGTGCCGATGGCTGAGCCACGCCCCGAGCAGGTACGGCGCAACGAGCAGATCGGTGAACGAGAGCTGGAGCGGCCCGGTGGTGGCGACTGAGTGGTTGCGCCGTCCCTCCCGCTTGGTTCGCAGCGTCGCGAGGACCTCCTCGGTCGTACGGACGGCGCCGCCCTGGCCCGACCGGCGTTCGCGCCGCGTCGTCGTCAGCCAACGGTGCGAGCCGTCGGCGGTGATAACGGACCCATCCGAGAACACGACCTCGTAGCAGGGCCGGTCGAACATGACCTCACTTACGGCGCCAACCCTCGTCGGCTGCCCGGTCGCGTCCAACAGCCGATCGCCGACCTTGACCTCGCCCATCGTGGTCCAGCCGTCCGGCGTGGGCAGCGGCGTGTCCAAAGCCAGAGCCTTGCCTAGACCCGGGCGGCCGGCGACGACGATGAGCTGGCCGGGGTGAAGCCCGTTGAGCATGCGGTCGAGGTCGCCGAAGCCCGTAGGCACTCCGGCCATCACGCCGTCCCGCGAGCCGACCGCCTCGATCTCGTCGAGCGCCGGCTGGAGCAGATCAGCGAGAATGACGAAGTCGTCGCCCGAGCGCCGTTCCGTCACGTCGTACACGGCCTGCTGCGCGAGGTCGACGACGTCATCGACATCGCGTCCCGGGCCGGCCACGGCACCGTAACCCATCGCGACGATTCGGGTACCCGCCTCGACCAACCGGCGCAGCACCGCGCGCTCGGCCACGATGCGGGCGTAGTAGGCCGAGCTGGCCGCGGTCGGCACCGATGAGATCAACGTGTGCAGATAGGTGGCGCCACCGATGCGTGCCAGCTCGCCGGCGTCGGTCAGCGCTGCGGCGACGGTGATCGGGTCGGCCGGCTCGCCTCGGCCATAGAGGTCGAGCACCGTGTCGAACAACGTGCCATGCGCCGGACGGTAGAAGTCGGCCGAACGCAGAATTTCGACGACGTCGGCGATGGCGTCCTTGGAGAGCAGCATGCCACCGAGCACGCATTGCTCGGCCGCGATGTCCTGGGGCGGAGTACGGTCGAATGTGGACTCACCACTGCCCGAGCGGTCCTGGCCCGGCACGACGCGCACGTCGTCGGTGATCGACACCAGTCCCCCCACTTCGGTGACGCCGTCGGCGGCGAACTTGTGCATTCGCCCATATCTTTAGCCCGGGGGTGTGACAAGACTGCGGTCGTCGTCGCCGTCGCGCCCCCCGACGCGAGGTCCCCACCCGCGGAACTCTGGCCCGCCCGCCCCCACCCGGCGCTGGCCCCCCGGCCAATCCGCGCGGCATCCGTGCAGCGGTCGCACCCCCGGAACGTCAACACGATAGACACGCTGGCCCGAGGCCTCAACGAGGCCTGTTGATAACCCTCTGGATAACTCTGTGGATACCCTGGCCGGAGCTGTGTACGGGCGTGTGCACAACCTGTGCATTCGAAAGACGTTTCCCGGCGTCAAGCCAGCCACGCTGGTACGACGTGACGCCCAGGGTGTGGAGAAAGATTCCTGGACGGCGTGTCGGTCGTGGGATCGGCACGACGTCGACGAATCTGGCGGTTTGGCCGATACCGAACGATCCGGCATCTTTGCCAGTCTCCGCGTTGTGGACGTAGCCGACGGGCGGTATCGCTGGGCCCCGGACGACCCCCGGTGGACTGAGCGGCCCGACGGCGCCGGTCCATGGGATGCCAATGGTGACGCCGGCCCCCTTGGCCCGGACCCGCAAGCGCGGCCGCGATTGGCCGCCCACGTCGCCGACGAGGTCGGGCCCGAGGCCGAGCAGGGATCCCCGACCGCCGCCGGCCCGCCGGTCCACTTGCCCGTGCGGACCGGGTTCGGACTCATCGCCCACGACGCAGAGATCGGCACAATGGGTCCCGCTCGGGTGCCCCGGCGCGAGCGAAGCGCAGACCGAGATGCGCGCCTGCGTCGCCGGCGCCGGTCCGACGAGGACGAATTCCGCCGTACCAGTCGGGCCGAGATCTTTGGTGAGGAGCCCCGCTACAGCGCGCTGTTCGGTCTGACCGCCGCCTGGTATGCGCTTCCCACCATGGCGTACCTGTTGTGGCTGCTCGTGGGTGGGGGCGGCCGACTTGGCTCGGTCGCCGCGCAAACGGCTTCAAGCCTGCCCTGGCTCGGGGCGTCCCTACTCCTTTCTTTCGCCGTGGCCGGCCTCTTGCGGTGGGCGATGGTTGGGTGGCGGGCGTTGACGCTCAGCTTCGCCGCGGCCGTGATCGGCGCGGGCGTTGCGACCATTGCGCACACCTTCGCGGCCTGACCGCCCGCCACCCTGCGGGTACGTCTCGAACTAGCCGACCCGGTGAATCAGGTCGACCAACTCGCCTACCTGTGGATCGTCGGTCGCGTCAAGGGCCGCGGACGCGACAGACGCCAGGTCGGTCAGCCGTACCGCGCTCGCATACGAACTGTGCCGCAACGTCTCGGCGAAGAACGCCGCCACGTAGCAGACCTGCAGTCGCGGCGAGGCGCCGGCAAAGGAACCGTCCACATCGGACGCACTGATGGTCGCGGAACGCTCGTTGGGTTCGCGGCTGCTCGGGTCGAGCCAACGGACGCGCACCTGGGCAAGGTCCCCGCGGGCGCCCTCCCGCAGGCGGACCACGTAGAGTGCGGTCACGCTGTGACCGGGGCCGACCTCGCCCCCGTCGACCCGGTCGTTCGTGAAGTCCGAGGACTCGAGGGTGCGGTCCTCGTAGCCCACGAGGCGGTAACTAGCCACAGTGGACTCGTTGAACGTGACCTGCACCTTGGCATCGAGCGCCCGGACGGTGAGTGTGGCCGGCAGCCGGGTGACGAACAGCTGCCGGGCCTGTTCCCGCTCGGATACGTAGGTGACGAAGCCGTCGCCGGCATCCGCCAGCCGCTCCATCAGAGCGTCACCGTACTCGCTACCCACGCCGACACCGAGTAGGGCAATCTTCTTGGCCGCCTCCTCCCGGATCTGGCTCAGGATCGGGTCTGCCTCGGTGTTGCCGACATTGGCCAGACCGTCCGAGAGCAGGATGACCCGGTTGCTCGCCCCCGTGACGTAGCCGTCGCGAGCAACCCGATAGCCCGTAACCAGACCGGCCTCGAGGTTGGTACTGCCACCGGCGACCAGGTCCCTGACGGCGGCGTGCAAACCGGCCCGATTGCGCACGGGTGTCATCTGCCGGATCACGCGAGCCTCGTCGTTGTACGCCACGATCGCGACGGAGTCGGTCGGGCGAAGTTGGTCGATGAGAACGTCAAGCGCGTCCTGGACGAGATCGAGCCGACCCGGCTCGGCCATCGACCCGGAGACGTCGACCACGAACGTCAGCGCCGCGTCGAGACGTTGCGCCGGGTCGTCCGCTCGGGTCTGCAGCCCGACGCGGAGCAGCCGCACGCCACCGCCGTCCTCTGTGGACGAGTCCGGGCGGTAGCTTTGGGGCGTCCGCGCACCGTCAAGGCTCACCGTGAAGCCCTGGCCGGGCGGTTGCGGGTAGTCCTGCCGGAAGGCGTTGACGAACTCCTCCGGCCGTACGGTCGCCGGGTCGGGCGTGCGACCGTCAAGAAGTTGGCGGCGCGTGTAGGTGTACGAGGCGGTGTCGATATCGATGGCGAACGTAGATTGGGTTTCTCTCGCCGTGTCGACCTCGGCTCCAACGCCGGGTCGACTCGGATAAGGCATCGGCATCGGGGCCGCGCCGTTGGAAGATGATCCCGCCGTGCACCCGGCGAGCATCGCGACGAGCAGTGCCCCCACCGAAATCAGATGGTGTCGAGGTTTTCGCATCACGCCTCCCGTAGTCGGGTGTTGCTGAATACGAGTGAGACGCACAACGCCCCCGCTGGGAAGACCCCGTGACCCGGCCGCAACCAAGGCGTTAGCGGCGTGACTGTCCAGGTAGGACTCTGTGACCCCACCGTGGCACCACCGTGACCATATCGACAGCCACCCGTGACCCTGTTCGGATCTTGAACCACACGCGAAAGGGGGGCCGCGACAGGCGCGGCGCCCCCTTCCGTGTGGGTGCGATGAACTACCTGGCGGCCACGACACTCAGAGAGAACCGGGCGGTGACGTCGCTGTGCAGACGCACCGAGACCTGGTACTGCCCGATGGACTTGATGTGGCCGGGCAATTCGATGCGGCGCTTGTCGAGGTCTGGACCGCCAGCGGCCCTGACCGCCTCCTGCACCTCGGTCGGCGTGACCGAGCCGAACAGGCGGCCACCGGTGCCGGCCCGGGCGGGCAGCGAGACCTTGAGATCCTCGAGCTGAGCCTTGACCTCGTTGGCATGGCCCAGGTCGCGGATCTCTCGGGCCGAGCGGGCTCGCTTGATCGACGTGACCTGCTTTTCGCCACCCTTGGTCCAGAGGATGGCGAATCCCTGAGGGAGCAGGTAGTTACGGCCAAACCCGTCCTTGACCTCAACGATGTCGCCGGGGGCACCAAGGCCGGTGACCTCAGAGGTGAGGATGATCTTCATGCTCGGACCTCCCTCAGCGGCCGGTGGTGGTGTAGGCCAGCAGCGCCATCTCCCGCGCGTTCTTCACGGCGCGCGCGATCTGACGCTGCTGCTGCGAGCTGACGCCGGTCACCCGCCGAGCGCGGATCTTGCCGCGGTCGGAGATGAACTTGCGCAGCAACGCGGTGTCCTTGTAATCGATGTAGGTGATCCCCTCTTTGTCGAGCGGGTTCACCTTCTTCTTCGGCTTGCGTAGTGCCGCAGGCTTCGGCATGCGTTGTTTCTCTTTCTCGCCGTGCCGCACCATTCGCGTGGCCCGGGGGCGGGTTCGTAGATCGGTGACTTAGAACGGGGGCTCCTCGTCGAAGCTGCTCCCCGAACCGCCGCCGGCCGGCACCGCGCTGGTCCACGGATCGTCGAAGTTGCCTCCGCCGCCTCCGTTGGCCCCGCCGGAACCGTAGCCACCTCCGCTGCCCGAGCTGCGCGACATCTTCTGCACCTTCGCTGTGGCGTACCGCAACGACGGGCCGACCTCGTCAACTTCCAGCTCGAAAACGGTCCGCTTCTCTCCTTCACGCGTCTCGTACGACCGCTGCCGCAGCCGCCCGGTCACGACGACTCGAGCGCCACGCTGCAGCGACTCCGCGACGTTCTCCGCCGCCTGCCGCCAGACGTTGCACTGAAGGAAGAGGGGCTCGCCGTCCTTCCACTCGTTGGTCTGCTTGTCGAGGAACCGCGGCGTCGAGGCGACGCGGAACTTCGCAACGGCCGCACCCGAGGGGGTGAAGCGCAGCTCAGGGTCGTCGGTCAAGTTGCCGACGACCGTGATGGTGACATCTCCTGCTGCCATGATCCACTCCTTGCGCACCGAGCCACAATTGTTTGACGGGCTCAGGTTGCCACATGGCTACGACGGTTCATTGGATTGCTTCATGCCCGCGCGGTGCGCGGCGCGTTGAGAACCTGGTCGGTGACGCGTCAGCGTGCCTCGGGACGGATCACCTTGGTTCGCAGTACAGACTCGTTGAGTCGCAACTGCCGGTCGAGTTCGGCCACGGCCTGCGGCGTCGCCTGCAGGTCGATGACCGCGTAGATGCCCTCGGACTTCTTGTTGATCTCATATGCGAGGCGGCGTCGCCCCCACACGTCGATCTTCTCGACCGAGCCACCCGACGAACGGATCACGTTGTTCAGGTACGTGTCCAGGGATGGAGTGACGGTGCGTTCCTCGAGACTGCCGTCGAGGATCACCATGATCTCGTAGTGACGCAAGACTTTCTCACCTCCTGTGGGCTAGGCGGCCACGGTCTCTCCGTGGCAGGAGGTCGTGCGTCGACGCCGGTACGGATTCCCGCCCGGCGTCCGCCACAACACTACCGGGCTCATACGCGACGTTGACTTGGGGCCCCGGCACGCCCGTCAGGGCCCCAGTTGGTCACCAACTGGGGTATCTCGGCAGTGAAATGTGCCCTGTTGGTGACCAATTGGGCCCGGGCTAAACCCAGACAAGCCGCGGAGCGCCTATCCACATCTGCAGGGGTGGGACCTGGGGAGGAACGACCACACCGACGAGGTTTGGATAGATGCGCTCCGCGGAGCCTTTATCAGCTTACTGAACCCGTTGTACGTTGGGTGACAATAGCCCGAATTATGGCTGCTGTCACGCCTAACGTACAAATCGTCGCTATCGTCGCAAGCAACCGCACGCCCTTTGGGCTGTCAGCTGGCTCGAACGGAGCGGTCTGGACTTGTAGGACCTCCGCGTCGAGAGAAGAGACACGCCCGCCGGACACGGAAGGTGCGGACGTAGGCGGGGCCAAACCGGGAGTCTGTACGGCGGAGACCCCCGGCGAACGGGTCCCCGAATCGGCGCCGCGCGGCTGGCTCGAGGCGGCTGGCGATGGACCACCGGTGATCGTGACCGATGATCTGGGTCGGTTGACCATCTCCCACGGTGTCAATACGTTCACGACCGCGACGTCCGACGCGATCTCGCAGTCCGGGATCAGCCGAAGGTCGTGCTGGCCATGGCTCATTCGCACCAGGGCACCGGCGCCCGGAGCGAGATCGATCACCCTGCGCCCACCGACGTCGACCGTCGCGCGCGCCCCGGTCATATTGGCAATCATGAATTCAGAGTCGATCTGGACGGTCAGGCTGCTCACGTCGGGCCGACTCTCGCACCCCGCCGGCTGTGTCCCAGTCGCCGAGAAGACGATCGTCGGCACATCCGGCGCAGCCCAGGCCCATGGTGCCAGCGCGAGAAAGCCCACGACGGCAACGACGCCAACCCAGCCCAGGCGACGACGGCGCGGGGCACGTTCCATCTCGATCTCCCAGGTCTGGCGCGATCCGGTACGCCGGAGGGGTCCGTGGTAGAGCGCGTTCCCTTGCCAACGAACGATCTCGGCAGGAGTGACGGACACCTATCCACGGCCAACCGAGACGACGGACGGGGCGGGCGCCGCGCAGTGCGGAACTGACAGGTGCGCGTCGTAGGCTCGCCCGTATGCAGATCCGCATCGGCGCCCACGTCGACTCCGCAGATCCCCTGACGGCCGCCGCGGCGTGCGGGGCGGAGGTGATCCAGTTCTTTCTGACCGATCCGCAGAGCTACGCGGCACCGAAACCGCACCCGCACGAGGACGCGATCCGGGCCACCGATCTCGAGGTCTACATCCACTCCCCGTACCGGTTGAACGTCGCGACGACCAACAACCGCATCCGGATTCCCAGTCGCAAACTCTTGCTTCAGCACGCCCAAGCCGCGGCCGACATCGGAGCGAAGGGACTCATCGTGCACGGCGGCCACGTGGACAAGGGCGGCGAAATGGATGCCGGCTTCGAAAACTGGCGCAAGACGTTCGCCTACGCCGAGGAGGGCGGTGGCTTCCCGCTCCCGATTCTGATCGAGAACACCGCCGGCGGAGACAACGCCTGCGCGCGCCGATTCGATGCGCTGGCCAGGTTGTGGGACGTCATCGGCGATTACGGCGCGGGCTTCTGCCTCGACACCTGCCACGCGCACGCGGGTGGCGAGGAGTTGCTCGGGGTCGTGGACCGGGTCAAAGCGATCACCGGTCGGGTGGACCTCGTTCACGCCAACGACTCCCGGGACCCGTTCGATTCCGGCGCGGACCGCCACGACAACATCGGCAAGGGTTTCATCGACCCGGACCTGATCATTGCCGTGCTCCGTGCGGCCGGCGCACCCGCCGTTGTGGAGACACCTGCAGCCGGGCATACCGCAGACATCACATTGCTGCGGGCCGGACTGGCCGCGTGAGCCTCGCCGCCGGGCCAGATCATAGGGCGGAGCCGCGGGCGAACAATGCCCGACGAGCGATCGTGCGGATCGTGCGGCACGAATGGACCATCGCCGCGCTCGCCGCCATCGTTGTCGCACTGATCCTCAACCGCGGCGCCCTGGCCGACCCCGCGCACACCCTGCCCCGCGACATCTGGGACCCATCACTGGTCGCCTACCTCATCGCCTGGGACGGGCATGCGCTGCTGCACAACCCCGGCACGATCTGGGACCTCAACGCCTTCTATCCGGCCCCGTACGGTCTGGCCTACACGGACTCATTACTCGGCTACGCGCCGTTCGCGATCGTGGGCACCGGTCCAGACACGGCCGTGCTCCGCTACAACGTGCTCTACATCGCGGCCGAAGCGCTCGTGCTGTTCGGGGGCTACGTCCTCGCACGACAGTTGGGTGTCGGGCGAGTGGCGGGCGCTCTCGTCGGCATCGCCCTCGCCGTCGCGCCGTGGCGGCTCGCCCAGGCTGGCCATCTGCAGATCCTCTCGACCGGCGGGATGTTCCTCGCACTGGCGATGCTGGCCCGCGGGCACGGGATCAGATGGCGGGCCGATCCGCACGCCCGACCGCGGCCGAAGCCGACGTGGGCACTCGCCGGATGGCTGGTCGCCACCTGGCAACTCAGTATCGGATTCGGCGTCGGCCTGCCGTTCATCTATGTCCTTCTGGGTTGCATGATCGTCGGAGTCGGGGTGTGGCTCGTCCGCGGGCGCCCGTTGCAGTCTCGGTGGCTGCTGCTCGCCGACGGCGCCGGGGGTCTGATTTTCGCCGGCGCCGCGGTGTTGCTGGCTCAGCCGTACCTCAAGGTCCTCGAGCTGTACCCGTACGCTCGACGCAACGCGGCCTGGGTCGAGCTCTACTCGTCGCCGTTGAGCGGGGTGTTCACCGCACCCGCCGAGTCACTGCCGTGGGGCGATGCGCACGCCACCGCGCGCGGGGACCTCTCGATCCCGGGAGAGATGACGCTCCTTCCGGGCTTCGTGCTATACGCGCTCGCCGCGGCCGGGCTGATCTTCTCCGTGTGGCCCTGGGTGGTGCGGCTGGCCCTCGGCGTCGGCGCCGTGGCTGTCATCGCCCTCAGCCTCGGCACGCATGGGCCCGCTCAAGGAAAGCTCGGTTATCTGCTGCTCCTGCAGCTGCCCGGCTTCGAGGGCATTCGCACGCCGGGGCGACTCATACTCTGGGCGACCCTGCTGTTGGCTCTGCTCGCCGCCGGACTGGTCTGCGCGCTTGGGGCCCTGATCCGGGAAAACGCCGCATTTCGCGGCAACAACCGCCCTGCGTTGCTGCTGCGGGCGGCGGCCGTCGTACCGGTCGTACTCATCTTTGTCGAAGGACTTGGCACGATTCCGCACGTCCCGATGCCATCGGCACCACCCACACTGTCCACTGTGGCTGCTCCCTACCTGGTGCTGCCCACCCACGAGGTCGTCGACATGAACGTGATGCTCTGGTCAACCGACCGCTTCGCGGACCTCGCCAACGGCGGTAGCGGGCTGGTGCCGGCCGAGACCGACCAGATCCGCAAGGCGGCGAACGGTTTTCCGGATGCCCGCAGTGTCGCCTACCTACGCGACGTCGGCGTCAGGACGGTTGTCGTGTTGCCCGACCGAGCCTACGGCTCGCCCCTGGCGCAGGCAGCGACCATGCCGATCGACGGCCTCGGCATCATGCGTGAGGTGCATCCGGACGCGGTGGTATTCACCCTGACACCGTAGGGCCTTCCCGACCGCGCGTTCGGCCCACGCGCGGCAGTCGCTCTGTCCACTGTGGCCAGTGCTCGATTATAAGCCCCTCATCATGAGCGCCCACGAAGTCGCCGCCATCGGGATCGTCGCCGTACGTTCTCCGGACGACGTCGAGCTCGGGCCGCAGGATGTCACGGAAGACGAACCCAACCAGAACGGCGAGGGCGATCCAGCGCACGGCCGAGGCGTAGACATACGCCGCCTCGGGCATCACGAACACTCCATCGAGGTTGAGTAGATGAGCGTAGAAGCCGAAGAAGTAGAGCAGTTCCGCGGCCTGCCAGGCCAGGAACGCACCCCACCGCGGCCGTGCTAGCACGGCCAGCGGGATCAGCCACAAGACGAACTGCTGCGACCAGACCTTGCTGGTCAACAGGAACAGCGCCACCACCAGGAAGCACAGCTGGGCCAGGCGCGGTCGCGCCGGCGCCCTCAGCCCGACCAACAGCACGGCCACGCATCCCAGACCGAACAGCACATAGCTCAGCGCGTTGACCAGCGGCACGTTGTGCGACAACGCGACGAACGGTTGGATGCCGCCGCCGGTTCGGGGCGAGAGCGGGAAGTTGGCCCCGATGTACCAGAACGTGCCCCAGTCCACTGCCCGCTGAGAGCTCAATTGGAAGAATCTTCCCCATCCCTCGTTCGCGAACAGGAACACAGGTGCATTCACCAGAACCCAGGTCGCGAGGCCCACGCCGATGGTCGTGAGAGCCGCTCGGAACCTCGCCGTACGGAGGGCGAGCACCAGCAACGGTCCAATGAGGAACAAGGGATAGAACTTCGCCGCCGCGGCCAGCCCCAGCATCGCGCCGGCGAGGACCGGCGCCCGCTTGGCCCAGGCGTACAGGAAGAACGCGGTGAACCCCACCGCCAGCAGATCCCAGTTCACGGTCGCGGTCACGACCAGCGCCGGTGCGAGGATGAACATGAGCGCGTCCCACGGTCGTCGCCGCCGTAGTGCGATAACGATGGCGATAGCCGCGATGCCGAAGGCGCTGAGCACGAGCGCGTTCAGGTTGTAAAAGGCCTGCCCTTGGTTGAAATGGGGATCGCCCGTGCCGATGTCGTGCACCGGAAGTCCGATCAGACCCATGAAGTAGCCGGTCAGGACGGGGTACTCCACCGGCCAGTCGACATATGGCACCGCGCCCTCGTTGAGGTGCTCCGCGTAGTACAGAGCGACGATGTCGGTGTAGCAGAACTTGGCGTACTGCTCGTGGTTCTGCCAGATCCCATCCTGGCACGGAGCCTTCTGGACCCAGTGCAGGCAGAGCACGACCACGGCCAGCGCCATGAGGACGCGGACCGGCGTGAACATCCGCTCGAACGGACCGCTGCTCGCGGCATGCTCACCGACGGGGCCGCCGACCAACTCGGAGACGCCCCGGACGAGACCGTCCTCCTGGCTCGGGTGCACCTCGTCCAGGCCGGAGATCACAGCCGCCATAGCCGTAGATCCTGCCCTACGGCGGCTCCGCCCCGGAGGCCTCCCCTAGCCGCCGCGGGTCACGGGGTGGGAGTCGTGCTCTTCGTGGGCGTAGGGGACGGGGTCAGCGTTACGGGCGGGGTGGTCGGCTCCGGCGTTGGCGACGGGGTCGGCGACGGGATGGACCCAGGTGGGTTCTCGTCACCGACGTAAACGGGGGGAGCGAACTGCGTCTTGTCCTTCGGCAGGCTCATCGCCTTGGTGGCTTCGTTCATGAACTTGACCCAGGTCGACCGCGGCAGGCCGGAGCCCCAGACGGTGCCCCTGTTCTTGTCGAGCAGCGCCTGCTCCTCCTTCTTGTTGCCGACCCAGACCGCTGCGGCGAGCTTGGTCGTGAAGCCCACGTTCCACGCATGGGCGTTTTGGTCCAAGCGCTGGTTGTACTCCCACGTTCCCGTCTTCGTGGCGGCCTGGAAGCCCTGAACGTTGATGTTGGACACCTGGCTCAACGCGTAGGTCAGGTCGGTCACCTGCTGCTGGTTGAGAACACGGCCCTGGTTCGGGTTGGGCAGCGTCTCCCCGTACAGCACGTCCTTGTCATCGCCCTTCGTCACTTTCTTGACGAAATGGGCGTTGGCCCGCAGACCGCCGGCGGCCATCGTGGCAACGCCATTGGCGTGATCCATCACCGTGATGGGGTACTGGCCGATGCCGAGCTCGAGGCCGAACTGCGACGGCGTCAGCTTGGACATACTCGTGGCGGCGACCAGGTCCTGCCGCTTTCGGTCGTCGTTCCACATGTAGTTGATGCCGGCGGCGCGAGCCATGTCCAGCACCTGGCTCGCCCCGACGGCGGCCGTCACGTCGTAGAACGGGATGTTCAGCGAATTGACCGTCGACTCGAGCAAGGTACAGGCGCCGGTCTTGGCCTTCTTGGCCGCCGCGTCCCAATCGCTCGTGCACTGGCTCGCGTTACGGATCGGGTTGTTGTCGTTCCGCCCTGGCTGTTTGTGCTCCGTCCATTGCCAGTACGACTTCAGCGAGATGCCGGCCTTCAGCGCGGCCGCCAACGTATAGACCTTGAATGATGACCCCGATGGGTGCGCACCGAAGCCGTTGGCGACGCCCTTTTCGTCGAAGTAGAAGCCGGCGTAATCGCTGCCCTTGCCGTCATGCCCGCCGTAGTACGCGAGAATTCGGCCGGTGCCGGGTTCGACGGCGACCAGCGCCGCCTGCAGGTTAGCCGGCTGCCCGTTCATCACGCTGCCGGCCAAGGTCTCGTCTGCGGCCGCCTCGGCCGCGGCCTGGGCCCGCACATCCAGGGTTGTCGTGACCGAGTAGCCGCCACCCTCGATGAACTGCCAGGTCTTGTCCTTGAACTGAGAGCCCTCGGAGTGGGTTAACTCATCGAGTACGTGGCTGATCACGAGACCTGCGGGCTTCTCCTCGCCCTGCCCGGTCTGCGGGACATAGGGAAGCCAGCAGTCCTTGACCACGGTGGGCGCCGCGCAGATCTCCGGGAACTTCAGCGCGTCGGCCTCTTCCTGGTTGAGGTACTGGCCGGGGTTCTGGCTGCCGAGCTCGACCATCTGATCACGGACGTAGCCCCATCGACCCGTGGCGTTTTCCTTCGCCTTCTCGCTGCGGGTGGGGTCGTAGCCCGGGAACTCGTCCGGGTTATCGGGGTCCGGCTCGGGTTGCTTCACCATCGCCACCAGGGCCATCGCCTCAGACTTGGTGATCTGTTGTTCTGGCGGCGCGTCCTTGTTGATGGTCTTGCCGAAGTACGCCTTGGCCGCCGCCTCGGCGCCCCGGGCCTGACGGCCGAACGGCACCGAGTTCAGGTACGACTCCAGAATCTCCGGTTTGGTGAGGTCGTCGGAAATCTTCCAGGCGAGGACGGCCTCACGCAGCTTGCGGTTGTAGGTCGCACCCTTGAGGTCGAAGGTGAGCCGGGCGTATTGCTGCGTGATAGTCGACGCGCCTTGCGTGCTACCGCCGGTGAAGTTGTTCCACGCCGCCCGCATTACGCCCTTGAAGTCAACGCCATCATTGGTCCAGAACGTCGCGTCCTCCGACGCCACAATGGCTTCCTTGATCGCGTCATTCATCTTGTCGATCGGCACCGGGTAGCGCGATTCGACACCGAGCTTCGCCAGCACAGTGACGCCGTCGGAGTAATAGAGCGTCGTGGTGTCGGGGAATGTAAGCGCGTCGCCCTTCTCGACACTGTCCACGTAGTACGTTCCGCCGACGAAGCCGACGCCCGTGATCATGATGAACACCGCAATGATGGCCACGATGATGTTGCGCCGGCGGGCCGCCTTCGCCCGCGCCAGTCGCGACTGCTTGCCCTCGGGCCCGGTTCCCCCGTCGTCGCGGCCGCCGAAGTAGCGACCGAAGCCGCTGAACGGACGACGCGGCCCGCCGGGACCGCCGGGCCCGCCGGGACCGAGGCCACCCGGGCCGCCTGGACCGGGTGGGCCGCCGGGTCCCTCGCCCCCGGGCGCGCCCGGAACCGGAGGTCGCCCACCCGGACCACGGCCTCGTGGCCCGTCGCCCCCGGCACCGCCGACCCCGGGCGGCGGTCCGCTGGGCGACACCGGTCGCACCTGGGCCCGGCCCACGCCTCGGGTCGGGCTGACTGGCACGTTGCCCGGCGAGGTCGGCTCGTACGGCGAACCGTACGAGTCCGACGTCGTTCCGTAGGCCGCGGCGGCGTCGCCGTACGGTGCTCCGTAGATTGGCTCTGGCTCGCTTGACGCTGCTGGGTAGGCGCCGGGCACCGACGCCCGACCCACTGATGCCCGACCGACCGACGTGGTCGGCTCGCCGTAACCGGAAGGCTCCCCGTAACCGGAAGGCTCCACGTAACCGGAAGGCTCCACGTAACCGGGATTGACCGACGCACGCCCGACTGAGGCGCGCCCTGTAGCGCCTCTCGCCGTGGGCTCGGAGTACGAGTCGTAGCTGTCGTACTGGCCGTAGCCGTCGCGATCGTCGTAAGCGTCCCGGCCGCCGGGATAGTCGTCCTCGCGGCCGTGCCGGGAGGCACGAGCACGACTCCGGTAGGTCGGTTCGTCGTTCGAGTTCATCGAGTCACACCTTGCCGTTTGGAGCGGGCCGGGGGCAGCCATGCTCGGTTGCGGTGAGGGGAAGCCGGCGTCGCTGCGGGGACCCAGCGGTGCCATTCGTTCCAGGGGGAGACCAGTTGCCTAACTTAGCCGGAAATATGGGGACAGCGTGCAAGACATTAGCCGCCTCGGCCGCGAACGACCTCGGCGGATGCTCGGACGTCACTCGGCGGCCTCCCGAGCCGGCCGTAGAGTGCTGGCCGAGCGCGGGCTCCGACCGGTAGGTCCGCCGAGGGGCACGATCGCGGTGGGGTCAAGCGCTTCGCGGCCGAGGAGGAACTGTTCTACGAGATGGTTCCAGCCACATCCACGACACACTTCCACCACGTACACCTGGATCTCCCGGACCGACGTCGCGAGCGAGCTGAGCTCGGAGCGCGACCGAGCCTGCCCGGCGGACTGCTTCAGTTCATCGCCGTAGATGTAGTGGACATGGGTCAGGTTCTCCCGCCGACACACGGGACAACGTTCCTCGGTCGCCTCGCCATGAAACCGGGCGGCCGACAGCAGATAGGGCGACGCGTCGCAGACCTCGTACGTGCCGACTCGCCCGGAGTACACGTCACGCAGCAGTGCCCGCCTCCGGAGCGAGTAATCGACGACCTGACGCTGCGTACGCATGCGGTCGAGGGTACGCGGTCACTCTGGTTACGGCGACCTGCCGACATGCCACCGAAACGCTTTCTGGACTGGAAATCCGGCGTGTGACTGGGGGCACGTGGAACCTGGGATTTCGGTACGACTACAGCCGGTCACTCGATGCCGGCCTTCGGTGACAGCTCCAGTCGGATATGTGTCAGCGCGCATCGCCCGCGGTGACGCTGCCAACGAATGCGGGCTCGGCGAAGGACACCGTGGGCAATCCGAGCGCACCGTGAGCCGCGCCCATGACCGCACGGTAGATGTCGGCCGGGAGGGTCGCGCCCGAGATCCGGCTGCCGACCTTGTCGCGAAGCGGAAACTCCGTCTCGCGATTGCCGACCCAGACCGCCATGGCGAGGTTGGCGGTATAGCCGACCTGCCAGGCGTGCGCGTTGTCCAGGGGACTGGCCGCCAGAGCGCTCGATCCCGACAAACTCGCCGAGGGCCGCCCACCGGGCAACGCACCGGCTGGGTTCTGGCTGAGAACCCACGTGATGTCGTCGATCGCCTCGCGGCTCAAGGCCGGCGTCGTGCCAGTGGCGGCCGGCTCGGCGTAGACAGTCGCGAAGTCCTTGGTCACCTGCCGTACGAAGTGGGCTGTGCTGGGCCGGCCGCCGGCGCTAAAGGTCGCCATCGCATTGGCAAGGTCCAGCACCGTGACCGGATACACGCCCTGGGCCATCTCCGCGCCGAACGGATCGGGGGTGAGCTCCGCACCGCGGCGGGATGCCAGGTCGTACCGCACCGGGAGACGGTCGGCCGCACCCGGCGTCCACATCGCACCGATTCCGGCCGCCCGGGCCTGGTCGATCACGGCCGCCGGACCTACTCGTTCGGTGAGCGAGAAGAATGGGATGGTCAACGAGGCGGTGGCCGCCTCGGCCAGCGAACAGGCGGGCTGGCATAGGGCCGAGTCCAGATCCCGAACTGGGTTGGCCGCGGTCCGGCCGCTAGCGGGAAACTCCTTCACCGACGGTGCGTCCCAACGCGACTTGACGGAGATGTCGTGGTCCAGGCCGGCGGCGAGAGCGAACACGTCGAAGATCTGCGCCGGTGGGTGGGCCCCGAAGCCGGCCACCTCTCCGGTCGCGTCCCGATAGGTGCCCGCGTAGTCCGCGCCCGCGCCGTTGTGACCACCGAAGTAAGCCAGCACCCGCCCGGTGCCCGGCTCGACGGCGACCGCGGCGGCCTGAACATTACGCGGCTGCTGGAACATCAGCGAACCGGAAACCGTGTCGTCGATGGCCCTCTCGAGCAACGCCTGGACCCGCACATCGATGCTGGTGACGATCGCGTAGCCGCCGTCCTCGAGATAGCCCGGCGGCTTGTCTCGGAAGGCGTCCGTGCCGCGCAGTTCCGCCAAAACCTGCATCACGACCAGGCCGGTCGGCTGATCGAGGCCCGAGGCTAGCGCCGTCGGGTCGTACCGCTCGACTCTCGGGATCGACAGTGAGCTCGCGGTGGCGGCGTCGATCGCGCCCATGCTGACCATGCCCTGCGCGACTTTGGCGAACTTCGTGCTCGCCGCGACCGGATTTACGGACGGGTCGAAGCGGCCGTCGCCGGGCGACTCGATGAGCCCCGCCAGCAAGATCGCCTGGGCCAGGGACAGGCGTGCGGCCGGGACGCCGAAGTACGTCCGGGCCGCCGCCTCGACACCGTACGACCCGCGTCCGAAGTAGACAGTGTTGAGGTAGAACTCGAGGATCTGATCCTTTGAGTAGGTGTCCTCGAGCTTCCACGACAGCACCAACAGCCGGGCCTGAGCGGCCGGGCTGTCACCGGCACCGCCGCTGGCCGCCGTCGCCGCCCGCGCGTACTGCCGTGAGATCAGCGTTCCCGAGTTCAGCCAGTAGTTCGGGTCCTCCGCGGCGACGATGGCCTGCGCCACGTACGGCGGCAGGGTCCGAGCGGCGACGATGATCCGCCGCTGTGATCCGAGGCGGGCCATGACCGTGGTGCCGTCGCTGTAGTACACGGTTGTGGTCGCCGGAAGGGTGAGCTGATCCGGCAATGGGATCGCGCTGACGTAGTAGAGGCCGAGCACCGTGAAGAGCCCGACCATCACCACGGTCGCCACGACGGCGCTGATGATGCGGCGGCGGCGCAGTGTGGTGGCGCGGCGGCGCACATTGGCGTACGCCTCGGAGAGATCGATTTTGACGATCGGCCATTCGCCAGTACGGATGCGGGCGAACAGGCCATCTCCGGCGCCGGCTGGCTGACCCGGTGACCCACCGCCTTTCGACGTCATGTCGTTCGCTCCAAAGATGTGCCGCGGTCCGCCGCGACTGTACCGATAGTTTGCGGACCGGCGACTTCCGCCCTAGGCTCCGATGTATCGGCGCGATACATCGCACGATGAACTGGAGCGATCGCAGGCGAAGGAGGTGGCCCGTGCTCGAGTTGGCCATCCTCGGCATCCTGCACGAGTCGCCCATGCACGGCTACGAACTGCGTAAACAGCTGATCACGAAGCTCGGCACGTTCCGGGCCGCGATCAGCTACGGCTCGCTCTATCCGACGCTGCGCCGGCTCCAGAGCGAGAACTGGATCACCGAAGGCTCGCCCGACGCAGACGCCGCCGAGGCCTCCGCCGAGATCCCTCCGATGACCAGCCGACGGGGGCGGGTCGTCTACAAGATCACCGCCGAGGGCAAGGAACGGTTCCAGGAACTGCTCGCCCAAGCCGGGCCGGAGACGTTTGACGATCCGGCGTTCGGCGTCCACTTCGCGTTCTTCGCCCGGACCGACCAGCAGACCCGCCTTCGCATCCTCGAAGGTCGACGGCGCCGAGTCGAAGAACGCCGCGAGGGACTTCGCGACGTGCTGGCCCGGGCCGCGGAACGGCTCGACGCTTACACGCTCGAGCTACAGCGCCACGGACTCGACGCCGCCGAACGCGAGGTCCGGTGGCTGGAGGAGCTCATCGCCACCGAGCGCTCCGGCCAGACCCCCGGGCGGGGGTCCCCTCAATCGCGCGGTTCCGACCGCGAACCCGATCTGCCGCCTTCGGACACCCCCGAGCGGTGAGTTTGATCGCTTGCGAGCGTGTCTCGCAGGCTCGAGGAACGAAGGAGGCAGCCGCGATGGGCTCCGTACGCGTCGCCATAGTTGGTGTCGGAAACTGCGCGTCATCACTGGTGCAGGGCGTCGAGTACTACCGCAATGCCGACCCGAACGACCGCGTCCCTGGTCTGATGCACGTGAAGTTCGGTGACTATCACGTCTCGGACGTGCAGTTCGTTGCCGCGTTCGACGTCGATGCCAAGAAGGTCGGCAGTGACATCGCCGAGGCGATCCTCGCCAGCGAGAACAACACCATCAAGATCTGTGACGTGCCGCCCACCGGGGTCGTCGTCCAGCGCGGGCCGACCTTCGACGGTCTCGGCCGGTACTACCGGGAGATGGTCGAGGAGTCCGACGCGCCACCAGTCGATGTCGCGGCGGCGCTGCGCGCGGCGCGGGTTGACGTCGTCGTCTCGTACCTACCGGTCGGCTCGGACGAGGCCGACAAGTTCTACGCCCAGTCCGCCATCGACGCGGGGTGTGCCTTCGTCAACGCGCTGCCGGTGTTCATCGCCTCAGACCCCGTCTGGGCCAAGAAGTTCGAAGACGCCGGCCTGCCGATTCTGGGCGATGACATCAAGTCCCAGGTTGGTGCGACGATCGTGCACCGCGGCCTGGCCAAGCTGTTCGAGGACCGCGGCGTGGAGCTGCTACGGACGTACCAGCTCAACTTCGGCGGCAACATGGACTTCATGAACATGCTCGAGCGCGAGCGGCTCATGTCGAAGAAGATCTCCAAGACCCAGTCCGTGACCTCGCAGATCCCACACGAGATGGAGAAGGGCACTATCCACATCGGACCGTCGGACCACGTGCCGTGGCTCGACGACCGCAAGTGGGCCTACATCCGGCTCGAGGGCCGGGCGTTCGGCGATGTTCCGCTCAACGCCGAACTCAAGCTCGAGGTGTGGGACTCGCCGAACTCGGCCGGCATCATCATCGACGCCATCCGGGCCGCGAAGATCGCCCTCGATCGCAAGATCGGCGGCCCGCTGCTCTCCGCGTCGTCGTACTTCATGAAGTCACCGCCGGTTCAGTACGCCGACCATGACGCCCGCCAGGCCGTCGCGGACTTCATCGCCGGAACCGTCGACCGTTAGGCCCGTCTGTCCGCTGTAAAGGGTGGTGTGTCCGGGACTCACCACCCTCTCGCCTTACGTCATCACTATTCCGGTGCGAGACCGCGCTCGATCGCCGCCTTAGCCTCGAGCTGGAGCAGAAAACGCTTGCGCGGAAGGCCGCCTCCGAAGCCGACAAGCTTGCCGTTGGCGCCGACCACGCGGTGGCACGGCACTATTACCGGCAATGGGTTGCGGTTGCACGCGGTCCCGACGGCCTGAGCGCCGAGTGGTTCGCCGACGGCGTGGGCGATGCTGCCGTACGTCCGCGTCTGTCCATAAGGGATGGACGCGATCTGTGCCCACACCGCCTGCTCGAACTCAGAGCCGCGGTTGAAGGCGGTCGGCACGGTGAACTCCGTCCGTTCTCCGGCAAAATACTCGGCTAGCTCGGCCAGCGCTGCCGACAGCATCGGGTCAAGACCTGTCGCGGCCGGTTCGAGTGGCGCGCCGAACGACACCTCGATTACCTTGCCCGAGGCCACGCCCACGCCCAGTCCACCGATCGGCGTGGGAAGCACCGTGTGTAGCCGCACCCAACCAGTCTCGACCCGGGGTGTGACAATCCTTCGTTCCACCAGGCAAAGGTTGCACCCTCACCCGGCGTCAGGTGGGTGAGGAGGTGGTGCATGGACGTGACCGTGGAACAGGAGTTCACGGAGTTCGTCGTGCGCCGCTCGCACGCCCTGCTGCGAGTCGCATACGCCCTGACCGGCGACGCCCACGCCGCAGAGGACCTGGTCCAGCAGGCCCTGGCCAAAGCCTTCGTGCATTGGCGCCGTATCCAGGGTGAGGCCGAACCGTACGTCAAGAAGATCATCTACCACGACAGCGCCTCGCGATGGCGAAGCCGGCGAAGCCGAGCGGAGACATCGGTCCCGGCGCCGCCCGACCTGACCCTCGTGCCTGACGGCAGCCACGACACCCACCTGCGGCTGATCCTGCGCGATGCCTTGCTGGCTCTGCCGCCGAGGCAACGGGCCGTGCTGGTGCTGCGGTACCTGGAGGACCTCACGGTCGAGGCGACCGCCGAGATACTCGGCTGCCGGCCCGGCACCGTGGCGAGCCAGGCGAGCCGAGGTCTGGCCAAGCTCCGCGAAGTGATTGGCGAAAATGACCGGCTAGGGGCGGCCGGAGACACCGAGCACGCGGAGGTGCGCCCATGACCGACCGCCTCGATGCCCTGCTTCGCGACGTGATCCATGACCTCGCCACGACAGGCGACCGCCTGCGTCCAGAAGAGCGGGATCGACGCCTGTTTGCGGTTGACGCGACCGACCGAGGCTTCAAGTACCGCACACGACGGCGTGCGAGCCTGGTCGGTGTTGTCGTCGTGGTGCTCGCCCTCGCCTTCGGCCTGCCGTACGGTCTGGCTCTCGCGCGCGGCGATGGAGCGCGCGTCGACCCGGCGAATCCGAACGGCGACGGTGTCACGACCGGACCCGACGGCGTACCAACCCACATCATCACCGGCGACAACCGACCGATCGAACTGGTTGACGGCTGGTACGTGCTGGGAAACAACGAGGTGCTTAACGCCGCGACGTGGACCTACGAACTGGCTGCCGGGAACACCGCCTTGCCGTCACCGAACGGCCGTTGGGTCGCGATTGCACCCAGCACGGCAGGCTTCGGCGTGTACCGTGTCGTCGACCTTAGAGATGGTGGTGCCGCCCGTCGATACGAGGTGCCTGGAACGATCAACCACGCCCAGTGGTCGCCCGAGGGTGACCGGCTGTTGTTCACCCGGCCGATAGTGAGCGAGCCGCCAACCAGCAAACTCACGGCGGTCGTGCTCGATGCCGCCACCGGAGCGACCACTACGACGGTGCTCGACGTGAGTGGGCTCAACTGTGCCGATGCCGCCTGTCACCTCACCTGGATGCCGTCCGGTGCCGAGATCGCACTGACGATTGCGCACACGGTCGGCGAACAATCGCTACCAGTTCCTACAGCGATCCAGACGTTCACACTTCGCGGTGAACGACTTCGTCGATTTCCAGTGGCCGGCTATCCGACCGGCCAAGCCTCCTGGTCACCGAACGGCCACTACGCGGTAGTGCGGGCGGTCTCCCCTGACGGCCGTGAGTTCTCGGGCCAGGTCGTCGATGTGACCTCGGGCCAGGTCGTTACCAAACTAGGGCGCAATCTCGTCGCGGCGGCCTGGGTGGATGACAATCGGATCTTGGTCTGGGAGCCGGACTTGGATCCAACTCGGGACTACGACCCTACGGACCCGGAAAAGACGCGGATGAAGGTCACTCTCGTGACCCGGCGCGGCACCGTGCTTGAACGGTGGCCCGTCCCGGTTGAGATCGCGACATTCGCAAGGTCCTTCTTCGGCGCCGGGCCGTTTGCGGCGCCGCTGACCAAGTGACCGGCGCGAACCCATCGAGCGTCCTCGCGGATGGATCACGGGACTCCGGAGATGGCGCGATGGCGCTACCCTCGGAGTCCACTGTGTCCAACTAGTACGTCTCGACCAGGAACGGGCGACATGAGCGCGGTGACGATCACCTTCCTGCTGATCGGCGGGCTCGGCTTGGCGCTGCTCGCCATCTCGCTCTTCCTCGGTGACGTTCTGCACTTCGGCCACCCCGACGCCGACGGGCCGTTCTCGGTGCCATCGGTCGCCGGCTTCGTCGGCGCCTTTGGCTTCGGCGGTGCCGCCGCGGCCGCGCTCACCGGTACGGGCATCTTCGCCCTCATCGTCGGTCTTATCGCAGGCGTACTGGTCGCGATCCCCGCCGCCATCGGCACAGTCGCATTGGCCCGAGCCGCGGGCCGGATGCGTACCGATGCGACGCCCACCCGCGCCGACCTGATCGGACATCTCGGGGTCGTGGTAACACCGATCCCGGCACAGGGTTTCGGCGAGGTGCGTATCTCGATCGGCGGCCAGCCGGTCAAGCTCAATGCCCGCTCCGACCGGCCGGTCGCCCTGGGCGCACGTGTCTTTGTCATCGAGGCCCCGAGCGACACGAGTGTCGTGGTCGAGGAGACCTCACCCGTCTAACGAGCGCCCGCGCTCTGGAAAGAAGGCAACACCATGCTCGGTCTGCTCATCGCGATCGGCGGCGGCGCGCTGCTGCTCCTGCTGCTCGTCATTTACATCCTTAGCCGGATCAAGGTCGCCGGCCCGAACGAGGCCTTCATCGTCACCGGCCGCAAGGGCCGTTCGATCGAGGGCGCCGACGGCACGATGGCCACCGACCTCTCCGGCCAGAAGGTGGTCATGGGCGCCTCCGTGTTCGTCCTGCCGGTCGTGCAGAAGCTCCAGGTCATGAGCCTGTCCAGCCGGCGGATCCACGTCGAGATCCAGGGTGCCGTAAGCAAGCAGGGCATCCGCTCGAACCTGCAGGGCGTCGCCATCGTGAAGGTCGGCGGCACCGAGGACGCCATTCGCGCCTCTGCGCAGCGGTTCCTCACCCAGCAGAACGAGATCGAGGAGTTCACCCGCGAGGTGCTCGCCGGCGCGCTGCGGTCGATCGTCGGACGCCTGACCATCGAGGAGATCATCCGGGACCGGGCCGCCTTCGCCTCCGCGGTCGCGGAAGAGGCCGAACATTCCATGACCAACCAGGGCCTGGTCCTTGATACCTTCCAGCTTCAGGACATCCTGGCCGAGGGAACGTACCTGCAAGACCTCGGTCGGCCCGAGGCGGCGCGAGTCATGCGCGACGCCGCCATCGCCGAGGCCAAGGCCCGGCAGGAGGCGGAGCAGGCGCGGCTGCTGGCTGAAGAGGCGATCGCGGAATCGAACCGAAACCTCGCCCTCAAGCAGGCCGGTGTTCAGGCCGAGATCGACGCCGCCCGGGCCCAGTCCGCCGCCGCCGGTCCGCTGGCGGAGGCCGAGCGGCAGCAGTACATCGTGGCCGAGCAGCAGAAGGTGGCCGAACGCAACGCCGAACTCAAGCAGCGCCAGCTCGACACGGAGGTCCGCAAGCCGGCCGACGCCGAGCGGTACAGAGTCGAGCAGGAGGCCGAGGCACGCAAGAACGCCGTCATCGCCGAAGCCGAGGCGAACCGCCAGGCGACAATCGCCGCCGCTCATGCGTCATCCGAGCAGTCCCGTCTGACCGGTGAGGGTGAGCGGTCCCGGCGGGCGGCCCTGGCCGAGGCGGTCGAGCGCGAGGGCGCAGCCGAGGGGGCCGCCATTCTGGCCAAGGGCAATGCCGAAGCCGCGGCGATGCAGAGCAAGGCCGACGCGTTCGGCACCTACGGTGAGGCGGCCGTGCTGGACCTGCTGTTGCGGGTACTGCCACAGGTCGTCGGGGCCGCAGCCGCGCCGGTCGGCGCGATCGACAAACTCACCGTGATCTCAACCGATGGCGCGTCATCGCTGACCAAGACCGTCGCCGAGACGGTGGCCCAGGGGATGCAGCTGGGCACCGACCTCACCGGCGTGGACCTCCAACAGCTATTGGCGCGGCTGTCCGGCATTGGTGGCGATCGCGACGCAGACGGCCCGGCCGCGAAGGTTGCGCCTCGAGCCGGATCGGGCAATGGGCGCACGCGCGCCGTTACCGCCAAACGGGTCCCGGTGCAAGCCGAGTCCGACAAGGCCGTGGACGCGCAGGCCGGCGAATCGGCCAGCTGAGTCGCGTTGGTCGCGCCTGCGGGGCTCGCTGACGCTCGCTCCTCGCCGCTGAGTCCCGTTGGTCGCGCCTGCGGGGCTCGCTGACGCTCGCTCCTCGCCGCTGAGTCCCGTTGGTCGCGCCTGCGGGGCTCGCTGACGCTCGCTCCTCGCCGCTGAGCGTTCACGTCTCGGTCACGGTCCGTCCGGATGCCATCGACCCGACGGCGCGGTTGGCCCGTACCCTCATAGGTCATGCAGTCCGCGCTCGCCCCGGCCTCTCGGACCGCGCCGCAACACAACCTGCTCGCCATCCTGTCTCGGCGTTCATTTCGCCGTCTTCTGACGGTCCGATTGCTGAGCCAGCTGGCCGACGGTTGGTTTCAGGCGGGGCTGGCGGGCAGCGTGTTCTTCAACCCCGAACGAGCAGCCAACCCGATCGCGATCACGACGGCGTTTGCGGTGTTGCTGTTGCCGTACTCGGTCCTTGGGCCATTCGTGGGCGTCTTTCTCGACCGTTGGAGCCGACGCGCCTCCCTCGCGGTGGCCAACCTCGGTCGGGCGGTGTTCGTCATCCCGGCAGCGATCTGCGTCTGGTACGGCCAAGAGAACACGGTCTTCCTGCTCTCCGCGCTGTGTGTTGTGGCATTGAACCGCTTCTACCTCGCGGGCCTGTCAGCCGCCCAACCTCACGTGGTGGACCCGGAGCGACTCGTCACCGCGAACTCGTTCGCGACGACCGCAGGCACTGTGTGCTACTCGATGGGCCTGGCAACCGCCGGCGCGGCCGTGCGCATCTTCGGAACCGGCCTGCACAACTACGCGGTCGCGGCCTTGGTCGCCGCGATGGCCTACCTTGCATCGGCCGCGCTGACCTTCTTGTGGTTCCGTCCGGATGCGTTGGGTCCCGACGACACGGCCCGGCCGGCCGGAACCATCCTGCGAGGCCTGGTCGACACGGTCAATGGAATGGTCTCCGGATTGCGGCATCTGGCCCATCGACCGGTGGCCACGACCGTATTGCTGACGCAATCCGCGCATCGCCTGCTCTTCGGCGTCCTCACGCTCGACACCCTGCTGCTGTACCGGAACTACTACGCCTCGCACAACGCCGGTGCCGCCATCGCCGGTCTGCTTCCCGTGGCGGCCGCTGCGGCGGGCGGTGCGCTGCTCGCCGCGGTCGTCACGCCACCAGTGAGCCGTCGTCTCGGCGCCGGGCGGTGGATTCTCCTTCTCGCGTCCGCCCTTGCCGTCCTCGTTCCGGTGCTCGGTCTGCCCTTCGTTCCGATCATGACCGTCGCGACGGCCTTCGTGGTGAGTGTTGGCTCGCAGGGCACGAAGATCATCACTGATACCATGCTCCAACTTGATGTCGAAGACGACTTCCGCGGTCGGGTGTTCAGCGTGAATGACACCGGCTTCAACCTGATGTTCGTGTCCGGTCTGTTCATCGGCGCGCTGACGTTGCCGACCACGGGCGTCTCGACGGCCGTGATGATCGGCGTCGGCGTGGGGTACGCCCTGATAGCGGTGGGCTTCGCCGTCGCCAGTCACCGAATCACTGGCCGGGTGGGTAGCGTATTACCGCAGGCCGCGCTGAGCCGCCCAAGCGAATAGCTCAGCTACCGCCTCGTCGTGGTCGAGTGGACCACGGTCGAGCCGGAGCTCCTTGAGGTAACGCCACGCCTCGCCGACCAGCGGTCCGGGCGGGAGCCCGAGCAATTCCATGATCGCGTTACCGTCCAGATCCGGGCGTACCCGTGCGAGATCCTCCTCGGCCGCGATCCTGGCGATCCGCTCCTCCAGCGCGTCGTAGTCGGCCGAGAGCTGGGCTGCCTTGCGACGGTTGCGGGTCGTGCAGTCCGATCGGGTCAACTTGTGCAATCGCTCAAGCAGCGGGCCGGCATCAGTGACGTACCGCCGGACCGCGGAGTCGGTCCATTCGCCCCGGCCGTACCCGTAGAAGCGCAGGTGTAGCGCGACCAGATCCGCCACCTCAGCGATGAGCTCCTTGGGGAAGCGCATCGCCTTCAGGCGCTGGCGGGTCAGGCGGGCGCCGACGACCTCATGATGATGGAAGCTCACCCGACCGTCCTCCCCAACTGCCTTCGTCGCCGGTTTGCCGATGTCGTGCAGGAGTGCGGCCAATCGCAAAACAAGGTCGGGCCCGCCGGCTTCTAGGCGCACGACGTTGCGCACGACCGTGAGCGTGTGCTCGTAAACGTCCTTGTGTTGAGCGTGCTCATCGATGGCGACGCGCAGCGCCGGAAGTTCGGGGAGGAACCGCTCGGCGAGACCCGTGTCGACCAGGAGCCGCAGACCGGTCACCGGGTCCGCCCCACAGATGAGCTTCGCGAACTCGTCGCGGATTCGCTCGGCGGTGATCCGGTCGAGGTCGGCGGCCATCGCCTCCATCGCCGCGACGACGTCGGACGCGACGGCGAAACCGAGCTGCGAGGCGAATCGAGCAGCGCGCAGCATCCGCAGCGGATCGTCGCCGAACGAGTCCTCCGGCCGGTCCGGGGTGCGGATGAGGCGAGCCGCGAGATCCCGACGACCGCCGTACGGGTCGGTGAACTCGTGGCCGGGCAGGCTGATCGCCATCGCGTTGATGGCGAAGTCTCGTCGCCGTAGATCATCCACGAGACTCTCGCCGTAGCGCACGACCGGGTTGCGGCTCACGCCGTCGTACGCCTCGGCGCGGAAGGTCGTGATCTCCAGTCGTAAGCCGGTGCGCGTGGCGCCGATCGTTCCGAACTCACGCCCGGTCTCCCAGATCGCCTCCGCCCAACCAGTCACCAGCTTCAGCGTCTGTTCCGGAGTTGCGTCGGTGGCGAAGTCCAGATCCTCACCGAGCCGCCCTAACAACGCGTCCCGCACCGACCCGCCAACAAGGTGAAGTTCATGCCCCGCCCGCTGAAACCGACGGCCCAGTTCGTCGGCGACCGGTGAGATCCGCAGCAGTTCAGCCACCGCCCGTCGTTCGTCATCGGTCAAGTCAGATCCGGCCGGATCGACACCGTGGGTACGGTTCTTCGCCGCCGGCTGGCGAGCCGCCGGCTTTCGCGACGCGGTGGTGCGGTTGTTGTCGGACATCGGGTGGCCAGCCTATCGGGCCCGGTCCGCGTGGTCGTCCGAGAATCCCGAGTGCCGGCACGACCGGCTAAGGTTCCTGCCATGACTGGTTGGGGCGACGGCACGCCGGGAGAAGATCCCGACACCACCGGGGTGCTGCCCGCTTTCAGCGACAACGCGGCCACCCACGTCTTTCCCACGGTCCGTCCCGATGCCGCCCGCAGCATTGGTTATCCGCTCGATCCGGCGTCGGCCACCATCGAGAGTTCGGCCATCAGCGAGTCGGGCTATTACGGCCGTACGGCCGACTCGACCGCGGAACAATCCCCGGTGCGCAGCGCCATCGAATACCCGGGTGGCACCGGTTACTCGGGCGCACCAAAGCCACCCGTCGAGACCGACGCGTCGGTCGCCAAGCACGGCGCGGTCATGGCTCTGGGCAGCATCACGAGCCGGGTGACCGGATTCATCCGCACCGCCGCCATCGGCGCTGCGATCGGCGCGGCTGCGATCGGCAACGACTACAGCCTCGCGAACACCCTGCCTGGCATGGTCTATGAGCTTCTCCTCGGTGGTGTCCTCGCCAGCGTGGTGGTGCCGCTGCTCGTGCGCGCCCGTACCCGTGACAGCGACCGCGGCGAGGCGTACGCGCAACGCCTGCTCAGTCTCGCGGTTGTCTTCCTAGCCGGGGCAACCATCGTCGCCGTGCTGTGCGCGCCATTGTTCACGGCGGTGCTCGCCAACGACCGGACCGCGGCGGCCGATCGGAATCTGATCACCACACTGTCGTACCTGCTGCTCCCAATGATCTTCTTCTATGGGATGGCGGCCCTGTTCGCGGCGGTGCTCAACACCCGCGGCCACTTCGCGACGCCGACGTTCGCCCCGATTCTGAACAACGTGGTCGTCATCGGCGTGTGTGCGGCCTTCATCGTCGTGCCGCTTGCGAACAAGGATGACGCCGGGGGCCTGACCGCCGCGCAGATCGCGCTGCTGGGCCTCGGCACGACACTGGGCATCACGGTGCAGGCGGCCGGGCTCTGGCCGGCGCTGCGTCGGGTCGGATTCCGGTGGCGGTGGCGGTGGGATGTTCGTCAGTTGCACCTTCGAGAGCTCGGTCGCGTCAGTGTCTGGATGCTCGCCTACGTCCTGGTGAGCCAGGCCGCGGTCGTGGTCGTGTTCAAGCTTGCGCAGATGGCGGCCGACCGGGGCGAGGGCGCGGCCGGACCCGCGATCTACAACAACGCATTCCTGATCTTCATGATGGCGCACGGCATCATCGCGGTATCCGTCATCACCGCGCTCATGCCGCGGATGGCGGCCGCAGCCGCGGAACACCGCCACGACGACTTGACCCACCATCTCTCGTTGGGCACCCGGCTGACCGCGGTGGTGTTGATCCCCGCGACGGTGGCTTACCTCGTGCTGGGCCGGCCGCTCGCGGTGACGCTGTTCCAGTGGGGCAACTACCACCATGAGGAGGCGCTGGCGACGGGATGGGTGATCGCCGTCGCCGGCTTGGGCCTGGTGCCGTTCGCCATCAGTCAGCTGCAACTGTTCGCGTTCTACGCGATGCCCGACACCAAGACCCCAGCGGTGATCAACCTTCCGGTCGTGGCTCTGCGGATAGGCGTCGACGTGCTGCTCTACGTCGCTCTTCCAGCCACCCTCGTCGCGGCCGGTCTCATGGCCGGTAACGCGATTTCCTTCCTCGTCGCCGCCGGCCTGGGTTATCTGCTGTTGCGCCGCCGCCTGGGCCGCCTTGGTTCGTCCCACGTGCTCAACACATTGAGCCGGCTCGGACTCGCCGGTCTGCTCGCCGCGGTGCCGACTCTGGTGGTTCTCGTCGGGTCCACGATGCTCTGGGGCGACGGCAAGGTGGCTAGCCTCATCCAGCTGGGAGTCTGCGTCGTGGTCCTCGTCGGCGCCTACGTCGGCGCCGCGTTGTGGCTGCGCATCCCCGAGGTGAAGGAACTTGGGACGATGCTTCGCGCCCGGCTCGGCCGTTGAGTTTCGGTACCCGAAAAAGTCCGTTCCGTCACGGGATGTGCGCTGGACGTAACGAGCGCCGCGGGGCACCCTTAATGCGACTCATACCGCATGAACAGGCATGGTTGGCCACGGATGTGTTGCGGCCCGCATACGGTATGAGAGATCTGAGAGCACGGCTTGGCGCCCTTCGGCTATGGTCGCTGGGGACTGTGCGGTCCGCGAGGAGGACGGGTGAGCCACGAAGGCGAGGGGCGTCGGACCGGGCCTGGCGGAGAGCCAGGTGTGCCGGGCGTCATGACCTTCGGCGCAGCGACGACCGGTGAGGTTCTCGTCGACCGGTACCGGCTCGAGGAGCACATCGACACCGACACCGCCGGACGCCAGATCTGGCGCGGCGTCGACACGGTTCTACGCCGGCCGGTTGCCCTGGTGATCCGTCAGCCCGGCGGCGAGGCGGCGGCCGGCATGTTGACCGTGGCGGTATCCGCCAGTCGACTCGTGCATCCGCACTTGGTCTCGGTTTACGACGCCATCGATGAAGGTCACCGTGCCTATCTCATCCGCGAGTGGGTTCCTGGCGTTGCCCTGCGCGATGTCCTGAACCAGAGCCCGCTTGACTCCGAGCGCGCCATCCTGGTCACGCACGCGATCGCCGAAGCGGTTGCGGCGCTGCACGCCGCGGGCATCGTGCACGGCAACATCCACCCGGGCACGATTCTGATAGCCGACGACGGCCGGGTGGTGTTGCTCGACGCCCACGCCGACGCTCCGACCGACCCCGAGTACGACGTGCGCGCAATCGGTGCGGTGCTCTACGCCTGCCTCACCGGCCACTGGCCCTATGCCGAGGCTGGCCGGTCCGCGTTGCCGGACGCCATCCGCGACGCACATGGCCATCTCGCGCGGCCGCGCCAGATTCGCGGCGGCATTCCGCGGCACCTCGATGAAATCGCGGCCGAACTCCTCGAGCCCCAGGTCGAACCGCCACCCGCGAGCGCGCTGGCGGCCGAGTTCGCCCGCCTCGCAACGGAGGGTCAATACGACGAGGGTTACGGCGACGGATATGAGGAAGACCATCACGCGGCCGGTCCGATGGGCTTCCGACCTGAGCGCGGCGGTGGCCGGCGGCGCGGTAGCGGCAAGCTCGTCCTCGGTATCGCCGCATTGACGGTTATCGCAGTGATAGGCGTCGTCATCGGCGTGAAGGCGTTGACGTCGTCACCTGAGCCCGGGCCGACCCGGTCACAACCGGTCGCCAGCGGCTCCGCCGGGCCGAGCAACGGCGGCAAGCCCATCGCGCTGAAGGCCGACCAGATCCGGGTCGTCGACCCGCCTCGGGGTGACCGGACCGAGTTCGACGGCGTGGAAAAGGTCGTCGACGGTAACGAGTCGACCGGCTGGAGTACCGACAAGTACAACCAACCCGGCTTTGGTGGCATCAAGCCGGGCATGGGACTCTTGATCAACCTCGGCGCACCGACCAAGGTCGCGGCGGTCAAAGTCTCGGTGAGCGCGCAGGGCGCTTCCATTTCCCTGCGCGCGGGCACCTCGGACCCTGGGAGCACAACCGAGGGCGATGGAACGATCGCGAACACCTACACCGTGCTGGGACCCACCCTTGACGAATTCCCGGGAACCAACATGGTCCTACCCGTTCCCGAGTCGCAGCAGACGGTGCAGTACCTGCTCGTCTGGATCAGCAAGCTGCCACCGAACGCGACCGGCCGGTTTGAACTGACCATCAACGAGATCGTCGTGCTGGCTCCGTAGCTGGGCCTCGCGCCGTACCGATAGATTTCTGGCCGTGACCGGCCCGTGGGTAGACGTCGATGACGCCGGTCTGCTGCGTGCCCACGTCCGAGGCGACGCCGACGCGTTCGGCGAACTCGTCCGCCGGCATCGCGACCGGCTCTGGGCGGTCGCCCTGCGCACCCTGTCCGACCGCGAGGACGCCGCTGACGCGCTCCAGGAAGCGTTGCTGTCGGCGTACCGGTCGGCGGCCCGGTTCCGTGGAGAGTCGGCCGTCACGACCTGGCTTCACCGCATCGTTGTCAACGCGTGCCTGGACCGAGCTCGGCGCCGCCAGACCCGCGCCACGGTCGCGCTTCCGGAGATCGAGACGGTCCGCGACGCCGCTCCGGAACTCGACACCGATACCGCGATGGCGGTTCGGTCGGCGTTGGCCGCGCTGCCCGCGGAGCAGCGAATCCCACTGGTGCTGTTGGACATGCAGGGTTACGCGGTCGCCGAGATCGCGCAAATGCTCGGCGTCGCCGAGGGCACCGTCAAGAGTCGCTGTGCCCGCGGTCGTGCGCGCCTGGCCGTCATGCTCGGCCACCTTCGCCCGGGGCAGCTCACATCCGGGAACCCGACGCTCCCGCCCGACGTCGGACCTTCGACGCTGCGACGACGCGAACCGGGAGGTGTGGCATGAGTCCGGATACCCATCCTCTGACCTGGTCGGAGCTGGACCGGCTCGCCGACTACACCGCCGACGCGCTCGACCCAGCCGATGCGGCCGATGTGGCCCGGCTGGTCCAGACCGACAGCCGCTGGGCCGGCGCATTCCGTGCCCTGACTCAGGCTGACGCTGCCGTTCGGGCTGACCTGGCGGCTGCGGCCGCGGTCCCGGTGGCGATGCCCGAGGATGTGACCGCCCGCCTCGACAACGCCCTCGCCGCGGCCGCCCGCGCCACCGTGATCTCGCTCGCCGAGGCCCGCGCCAAGTCGCAACCGAACAAGTCGCAACCGAACAGGTCTCATTCGGACAGGTCTCATTCGAACCGGAGGCGGCGCTTGGCGTTAGCGGGGATCGCCGCCGCCGCCTTCTTCGCCGTCGCTGGCGGTCTCGTGTTGAACAGTCAGCTGACGACCGGGACCACATCGTCGGCCGGCGCCCCCGCGGCCGAGGCCGACCGCAACGGTGCTACTGCACCGCCGGCTCTCGCACTGCCATCACCAGGCTTTGATTCCGCGTTCGGCACGCCGGCGGTCCTGGCGACGGGCACGGACTACCGCCTCGACACGTTGCCTGAGCTGAGCCGGCAACCGGCTGCCGCTGCGGGCGGGTCGAAGACCAGTGCCACGCCGGGACCGCTGGCGGCCCAGGATGCGCCGGGTGCGCTGGCCCGGCTCACCACTCCGGCCGGGTTGGCCGAGTGCCTTCGCGTGGTCACCGCTCGCTACCCGGGCACTGCGGTTCTTCTGGACTACGCCCGATTCGATGGCGAGCCAGCGCTCATGATCGTGGTTCGACGGGGCAGCGCATCTACGATCGTCGCTGTCGGCTCGAATTGTGGCATCGCCGGCTCCGATGAGAAAGCGGCCGTCGCCGGCGCCTGACGTCCTCGCGTGGAATCGTTCGGCGTGCCGCGCGTCACGCGCGCCCGATCCGGGAATCAGGCATCCGTACGATGGCGTTCTGGCCATCGCAGGCGGTCGACGCCAGCCCTTGGAGGGGAGCCCGTCAAATGGACGATGTTCGCAACGTGATCATCATCGGCTCCGGCCCCGCCGGCTACACCGCCGCGGTCTACGCGGCGCGGGCCAACCTCAAGCCATTGGTCATCGAAGGCGTCCAGTCCGGTGGGGCGCTCATGACGACCACCGAGGTCGAGAACTTCCCGGGCTTTCCCGACGCCGTCATGGGCCCCGACCTCATGGACAACATGCGCAAGCAGGCCGAGCACTTCGGCGCCGAGATGCTCACCGACGACGCGACGTCGGTGGAGTTGGCGGGCGACATCAAGACGGTCTGGGTCGGCGGCACCCCGTACCGAGCGAGAGCCGTCATCCTGGCGACCGGGTCGGCCTGGCGGCCGCTCGGAGTTCCGGGTGAGCAGGCGCTGCTCGGCCACGGCGTATCGTCGTGCGCCACCTGCGATGGATTCTTCTTCCGCAACCAGAACATCGTGGTCGTCGGTGGTGGTGACTCCGCGATGGAGGAGGCGACGTTCCTTACCCGCTTCGGCGAGACGGTGACGATCATCCACCGGCGTGGGGAGTTCCGCGCAAGCAAGATCATGGCCGAGCGGGCGCTGGCCAATCCCAAGATCAAGGTTGAATGGAACACGGTCGTCACCGAGATCCTCGAGAGTGACGGCAAGGTCGGTGGAGTGAAGGTCCGCGATGTCGACACCGATGCCGAGCGCACGCTGGACGTGTCCGGTGTCTTCGTTGCGATCGGCCACGATCCTCGTAGCGAGCTGTTCGCCGGCCAGGTAGAGGTCGACGAATCCGGGTATGTGGTGGTCGATGAGCCGAGCACCCGCACCAACCTCGCCGGCGTCTTCGCCGCGGGCGACCTCGTCGACCACATCTACCGCCAGGCAGTCACGGCCGCCGGGACCGGATGCGCCGCCGCCCTCGACGCTGAGCGTTACCTCGCCAGCCTGAGCGGCTGACCCGAATTACCAACCAAGGGAGTTGCATGTCTGCCAAGGAAGTCACCGACGCCACGTTCGTCCGCGACGTGCTGCAGGCACAGCATCCGGTTCTGGTCGACTTCTGGGCGGAGTGGTGCGCCCCCTGCCGCAAGGTCGACCCGCTGCTCACTGAGATCGCGCTCGAAATGGGCGACAAGGTCGAGATTGTAAAGATGAATATCGATGAAAATCCAGAGACGGCGATGCAATACCGGGTGATGTCGGTGCCAACGCTCACCATCTTCAAGGGCGGCCAGCCGGTGCAGTCCGTGGCCGGCGCCAAGCCCAAGGGTGATCTGGTCCGGTTCATCGAGTCCGCAATCTGAGCGCCGTTCGCACGACTGCGCCGCCCGCCGTTCGAAGCGGCGGGCGGCGTTGTCACGGGGGCAGCTTCAATCCGCGGTTATCGCTTCGCTGAGTTGTTGATCGGTGCGCTCAGCCGTTGACCAAGGAGTAGGCTCCGCGCATTTGGGGCACTTTTGGGTGCCAGAGGGCGTTCGGTCAGACCAACCGAAGGGCGTAGTTGATGCAGGCGATCCGGCGAGGCGACCGCGGACCCGCGGTGGTGGAAATTCGCGCCATCCTCACGACGCTCGGATTGCTCAACGACGCCAGTACGGACCCCGACGCCGTCTTCGACAGCCGAGCAGAACAAGCGATTCGCGCCTTTCAACAGGCCGGTGGGCTCTCCGTCACGGGCGACGTGAACGAGGAGACGTGGCGGGCTCTGGACGCCTCACGATGGACACTTGGCTCACGAGTACTCGCCTACGAGCAGCCCGAGCCACTTTTCGGTGATGACGTCCGGCAACTGCAGGAACGACTGCTCGAGCTCGGGTACGACCTCGGCCGGGCGGACAGCATCTTTGGCCGGCGAACCGCTGCGGCCCTGGCGAGCTTTCAGCGAGAGGTGGGCCTGGTCGCCGACGGTGTCTGCGGTCCGCAGACCGTGGCAGCGTTGCACCGACTCGGCCGGAAGGTCGTCGGCGGCCGGCCGAATCTTCTGCGTGAGACGGAACGGTTCCACGCCGCCGGTCCGGCGCTCGTCGACAAACGCATCGTCATCGACCCCGGCCACGGGGGCGGAGACTTTGGCGTGAGCGTGCCGGAGGGCGTACTGCAGTGGACCGAGGCTGACATCGCGTACGACCTTGCTGCTCGGCTCGAGGGCCGACTCGCCGCCGCGGGGATGCGAGTACATCTGACGCGGGGACCTTCGCCCAGCGATCGGCTCACCGAATCGAGCCGTGCGTCGATCGCCAACGAGCTCGGTGCGGACCTGCTCATCTCGCTGCATCTCGACGGTCACGCCAACCCATCGGCGTCCGGCGTCGCCACGTACCACTACGGCGAGCGTCACGACGGCGGCGTCACGTCCACATTGGGGGAGCGACTCGCGGCGCTGGTGCAGCGCGAGATCGTGACCCGGACCGGGCTTCGTGATTGCCGGATCCACGCAAAGACCTGGGACCTGCTTCGGTCGACGAGGATGCCCGCAGTTCGCGTGGAGGTCGGCTACCTCACCTCGCCCGAGGACCGGGCGATGCTCGTCAACGCCCGATTCCGAGACCGAGTTGTTGAAGCGATCGTAGCCGCCGTTCAGCGGATGTACCTGCCGATCGACTCCGACGTCGAGACCGGCTCGATCGACGTGGACGACCTTCGAGCCGGTCGGAGCGGCGCGATGCCGTTCATCGCGGCGTAGTCTCCCTCGGCACCGCCGTTTGGTTTCACATGAAACGTCGGTCGCTTGTGGACTCAGGGACTGACCGCGTCTCGCGTGAGCATGCCGCGCGTCGCGGGCCGGAGAATCGACTCTGGATTCATCGACCCAAGCAGCTTCTCGAGGGCGTATTCCACATCGGACTTCCAGGAGAGGGCGGTGCGCAACTCCAGGCGCACGCGCGGGTATCGAGGATGCGGTCGTACGGTCTTGAAGCCCACGGCGAGGAAGAAGTCCGCCGGTGCTAGGCAGCCCGAGATCTCGTCGAGCTCGTCGCCGAACTTGGCGTCGCCAAAGGCTTCGATCGCCCGGATTCCCCGCTTCACAACATCCCGCGCGACGCCCTGGATAAGCATGCGACCGAGCCCACCCCCCGCGAATGACGGCACAATGTGGGCGGTCATCAGGAGCACCGCGTCGGCCGAGATCGGGCTCGTCGGGAAGGCCATGGACCGGGGAACGTACGCGGGCGGCGAGTAGAGCGTGAAGCCCGCAGGCATGCCGTCGACGTAGACGAGCTTGCCGCAGGATCCCCACTCGAGAAGCGTTTGCGAGACCCAAGCTTCCTTCTCGAGGCCGGGGTCTCCCGTGGCGCAGGCCCGGTCTGCCGAGACCGGGTCGAGCTCCCAGAAGACACACTGGCGGCATCGGCGGGGAAGGTCCTCGAGCGTGTCGAGGGTGAGGCTGACGAGGCGACGGGACATCAGCGATCGCCTACCATCGTGCCGCTTTCGAACACCTTTGGCGCCTCCCACACGACGCGACGGTAGGGTCCGCATGCCAACCGGACGCCACGATCTTACGCGCGAGAACGATGGCAGCGGAGGGCTTGGGCGGAAACGTGTGACGGTTCGGGCATCTGTTGTTGACTCCCCCGTTCCACTGACGGGCTCGCAAGGCTTGCCTCTGCCTGACTCATGGCGCTGGGGTCTGCGCGCCGCTGGCGATCTCGGTGAGTGGCTGCCACGCGATTCGGGGTGGGTCCACCATCGCCTTGCCGCCAAAGTCAGCAAGCCAGGCGGCAAGAAGACCGAGCCGGTCGCGCCACTCGTGCTCCGGCACGGGAGGCATCAGCTCATCCCACAGCGACAGAAAGCGCCCACGCAATTGTCGTTGACCCAGGGGCCTTGCCAGAAACCAAATCTGGAGGTGTGCCGCGTCATCCGCCCATCGGTGCACATGCACCTGGGCGACTCCCGGCAGTGACCGCACAGCGCGCTCAAGGCGCACCGTCATGACGCCAAGCTCCGCAGCCAACAGGTTTGGCAAGTCGCCAAATTCCAGGTGTGAGCGGGACTCAAGTGCGAGTACGACTGGTAGGCCCGTAGGTCGATCGGTCGCCCGGACCCGCCAGCGATCGCTCACCCAGATGTAGTCCCTGTCCGAGGTGTGGCACGCCCCGCAGTCGCTGGGATCCTCGCCCGGCCGCGGTGGCTCCGGCTCCGGCTCCACGAGCGCCCGTGGACGGAGCGGCCCCTCGAACGGGAAGGTCTCGTTGGAGGGGCCAGAGTGGGAAGCGGGGCTGTTGGGGGTCTTGAGGGGCACGGTGCCACCCTAGCCCGGTCCCCGCCCGGCGCTCGGAATCGACGCTCGTTTCACGTGAAACTCCACGACATTCGTCACGAGCTCGCCCCACCAGTGCAGCCCGCGCTTCGCTTGCGTCCGGCGCTCAATGTCGGCCGCAAGCGAAGTTCCGGAGCGAATCGCGCCACAAGCACTGGGCTGGTTGCGAGCGAGGGCAACGCGCCAAGAGGGGCATCGAGAACGCACGGCCCGGTGACCGCCCTCGTTCGCAGCCGTCGGCCGCCGAAACGATGAGGGTCGGGAGGCTCACCTCCCGACCCTCACGAGCTATCCGGTTCTCCGCGGCGTTCCCGGTGCCGGTTGGGGTCGCCGCGTCGTTAGCCCTGCACCAGCGCCGCGAGATCACTTCTTCGCGGGCGGTATCCCGATCATCGACACGATGCGCTCGAGGTCGTCCACGGTCGCGAACTCCACGAGAATGCGCCCCTTCCGTCGCCCGAGCTCGACCCGAACCCGGGTCTCGAAGTGGTCCGAGAGTCGATCCGCGAGCTCGTTCAGCCCAGGCGCGTGGGCCTTGGTCCGCTTGACGGACGGCTTCTTCGCCGGAGCGCCTTCGGCGAGGGCAAGTGCGACCGCCTCCTCAGTTGCCCGGACGGACATACCCTCGGCCACGATGCGTCCGGCCAGGACCTCCTGCTGGTCCGCCTTCTCTAAAGAGAGGAGCGCCCGCGCGTGCCCCGCCGACAAGACGCCGGCGGCAACCCTGGTCTGCACGGCACTCGGGAGATTCAGCAGCCGGATCGTGTTCGAGATCTGGGGCCGGCTGCGGCCGATGCGCCGAGCCAACTCCTCGTGGGTGGCACCGAATTCCTCCAGCAGCTGCTGGTAAGCCGCGGCCTCTTCCAGTGGGTTCAGATTGGCCCGGTGAATGTTTTCCATGAGCGCATCGCGGAGCATGGCATCGTCGCGGGTCTCCCGCACGATGGCCGGGATGGCCATGAGCCCAAGTTCCTGGGCGGCCCGCCAGCGGCGCTCGCCCATCACAATTTCGTACGCGCCGCCGGTTGACTCCCGTACCACGATCGGTTGAAGGAATCCGACCTCGCGGATCGAGACCTTGAGCTCCTCCAGGGCGTCCTCGTCGAAAACCTGGCGGGGCTGGCGAGCGTTCGGACGTAATCGCTTCGACCTGGATTTCAGCGAAGCGAGCCCCGGGAACGGGCGCTAGATCCGGGCCGGTCGACGGATCCCGACGCAGGTCGGCCGCCACACTCTCGGCGCGATCGGCGGACGCGGTTGGCGACGGCAACCGGCGGCCCCTGTGGGATAAGTGCGCCCAGGCCTCGTCCCAAACCACCTCTGGCCTTGCCGCTCATCCGGCTGCTCCGACGTGAGCGCCGCGCATCGCGATCTCAAGAGCGGCCTCGAAGTAGCTTGTCGCACCTCGCGACCCCGGGTCGTACGTCATCACGGACTGGCCGTAGCTGGGCGCCTCCGAAACCCGAACATTGCGCGGAATGACCGCCGTAAGCACCCGGTCCCCGAAGTGAGCCCGCACGTCCTGCTCGACCGCGTCGGCCAACCGGGTCCGTCGGTCGTACATCGTCAGCAGCACGGTGGTCACTTCCAGTGGCGGGTTGAGGTGGTTCTTCACCAGCTGGATGTTGTTCGTCAGCTGCTGCACGCCCTCGAGCGCGTAGTACTCGCACTGGATCGGGATCATCACCTCCTGCGAGGCGACCAATGCGTTGACCGTTAGCAGACCAAGTGACGGGGGGCAGTCGATGAAGATGTAGTCGTACGCCCCGCGGTGGCCCTCCAGCGCGCGGGCGAGTCGGGACTCCCGCGCCACCATGGAAACGAGCTCGATCTCCGCGCCGGCGAGGTCGATCGTGGCGGGCACACACCACAGGTTCGGGATCCCGAGCACCGCCTGGACAACGTCAGAAATCGGAGTGTCCCCGACGAGGCAGTCGTATACGTCCGGGATCGCGGAGTGGTGCGGCACGTCGAGTCCGGTCGACGCGTTGCCCTGGGGGTCGAGGTCGATGACCAGCACGCGATTCCCGTGCAGCGCCAACGCGACTGCGATGTTCACGACGCTGGTGGTCTTTCCGACCCCGCCCTTTTGGTTCGACACGCAGAAGACGCGCATCCGAGGCGGGCGTGGCATCTGGATCTCACCACTCGGGTTGAGGATCTGAACCGCCCGCCGCGCCTCCTGCGCGAGTGGCGGATCCTCGGCTTCCCGAGACTGCCGAACACTGTCCATTTCTGGCCCCTTCCCCCGATGGCCAGCCGCGGAAACGATCGTATTGGGGCCACCCGAACCCTCGTAGACCGGCTCCGAGTTCGGGCTGGCATCCGCCATGGCTCGGGGGTCCGGAATGGAACTGGGCCTCGCGGCGAACCCGAAGCCGGACTCACCTCGCCCACCACGCACGTCGTACAGTCCGCCGCTGCCCGAGAAGGCCGGTGACTCCGGCGTTTCACGTGAAACGCCGGGCCCGAACCCAGAACCAAAGGAGGGGCGGAGTTCGAAGGAACCGTTGTCGCGCACCGTGTCATCCTCGTCTGATGTCGATGGTTGCGCACCGCCACCGTCCGCCTCGACCTGGTCGATATGGGCCCCCGCGATAGCGGCGCCCGGCCAGACTACGGCGGGTCAAGCACCATTGCTACGCGAGTCGCCTCGACGTGCCGGTGTGACTTTTGAGGTTGCACTGAGAAATCCGATAAAAACGGCAAACGAGCGGTACGGCGTTAGCGACTTCGGGCGAGCCTGCCATCCGAACGGCGGGTCGTGCGAGCCACCTCGACAACGATCGTCGGTGGTTCGACCAATCCCACACCACAGCGCCGGATCGCCGGTACACCGCCACCCGCCTGGGCGACCGCGGCGCGGTGCGTCTGAATCTCCTTGGCCGCCGACTCGCCCTTGAGTGCGAGTAGCCGGCCACCGTCAACGGCCAGCGGCAGGCACCACTCCGCCAGGCGGCCGAGCGGGGCGACGGCGCGAGCGGTGACGACATCGGCCGGTGCGACCAGGCGCCTCGCGGGGATCTCCTCCGCCCGCGCGCGTAGCACGGTCGTCCCGCGCAATCCGAGCACCTCCACGACCTCGGATAAGAACGTGCAGCGCCGCGCGAGCGGCTCCACCAAGGTGATGGAAAGGTCGGGCCGGGCGACTGCCAGGACGATGCCGGGCAGGCCTGCGCCGGAACCGACATCGATGACCGTCGCTTTTGGTTCGATCAATTCGCTGACAACCGCGCAGTTGAGGATGTGGCGATCCCAGATGCGTTCCGCTTCTCGCGGTCCGATCAGGCCTCGCACCACCGCATCGGTCGTGAGCGTCTGGGCGAACCGCACCGCTGTTGGGAGTCGGTCACCAAAACACCGCACCGCCGCCGAACGCAGTTCCGGCGGCGGGCCAGCGTCAATGCTCAAATCTCGAACCATTGAAGATCAAGAATGTGCCAGCGCTGCCCAGGCTCACCCCACGGCCGGTCGAACCACGATCCGGCGGCTCGGCTCGACCCCCTCCGATTCGCTCTCCACACCGGAGGTTGCATTGATGACGTCATGCACACACTTGCGCTCGAACGCACTCATTGGCTCGAGCCGAACCGCCTCGCCGAGTTGCTTCACCTTTTCGGCGGCGTTCTTGGCCACTGCAACGAGCTCCTTGCGGCGCGTCGCACGGAAGCCACCGACATCGAGCAGCAGGCGAGAGGGTTCTCCGGTCTGTCGATAGATGGCGAGACGGCTCAGTTCCTGCAGCGCTTCGAGGGTCGCACCGCGGTTGCCAACGAGGTTGTTCAGTCGACCGCCAACGACCTCCACCATGGGCCGGCCATTCTGCACCAGTTCATCGATGTCGCCATCAACGTCGAGGATGTCCAGTAGGCCTTCGATGTAGTCCGCCGCGATCTCACTCTGACGGAACAGATCCGAGTCGCTTGGGGCGCCGCCCTCGTCCGCGTCGTCGCGGTCATCGGCGATGACGGCCTCCCCATCGTCGTCATCACGGTCGAGGTCGAAGTCGAGCTTGTCGTCCGGGTCGCGATCATCGCTCCGGTCGGGGGAGTTGGTCGTGTCGGTCACGGGTAGTCTTCTCCGAAGGTTTAGGCGCACGAGGCGCCGCTGGCTTGCCCGGCGCCAAACGCCAGGCACACGTCTATGGGGAGCGATCAACGACACTGAGCGTACGGGCCCGGATACCCGGTCGTGGCCACAGTGCCATTCTTCTCTATGGCTGCGGAGCCCGGGCAGAGTCCCGGGCTGCCGCGAACCATTAGCGTTTGGCGCCGCCCTTTCGGTTCGGCTGACCCTTCCGCGCCGTGCCGCTGGCCTTCTTCGGGGTGGCCCGCGAGCGGGCACCGTTCGAAGAACCTCGCGTCGTCGCGGACGTGCCGTTGCCCGATGTGCCGCCGCCGTCCGTTCCGTTGCCGGCGGTTCCATTGCCGGCCGCTCCAGATCCGTCCGGCACAGCGGGCGTGGCGCCGGCCGAACCGTTCGCCGAAGGCCCACGCGACGAGGACGTTCCGCTGGCGGAACCCTTCGCCGGCGTGCCCTTCGTGGGCGTGCTTTTTGCGGGGGTGCTCTTTGTCGGCACCGAACCCTTCGCCGAAGTAGTTGCCTTGGCTCCGGCCGACTTCGCGGGCGTTCCGTTGGAGGCTGCGGGCTTCGAGGTGGCGGCGGTGTCCCCGTCCGAGCTGGACGACGGGGGCGACGTCGACGACGGCGCCTTCGGCTTAGCGCCCGGTCGCGGCGCGAGAGAACGCGGCTCGAGTGCGGGCGAAGGAATCGACTCGGTACGCCGACGGAAGAAACCCGTCCGAGGCGGCTGACCGGAACCGACGAAACCGGCGGTCTTCGGCGCGGCCGGCTTGACCTGGAAGAACCGAGCCAGGAAACCGGGCTCCTTCTCGGCGGCGGTGGCACGCTCCCGCGCGCTCTTCACCGGAGTACTGCTCTCCATGACCGGCGGCGGGTACTTGTGCAGCACCCAATACTGCTGGCCCAGCGAGAACAGGTTCTGGGTCACCCAGTAGATGATCACGCCGATCGGGAAGTACCAACCCGAAAGCAACAGCGAGAACGGGATGCCGTACAGCATCAGCTTCTGGATCATGCGCTGTTGGGGATCCTGGGACCAGCCGGTCTTGAGGATCATCTGGCGACTGGTCATGAACGTCGTAAGCATCATGATCAGGACCAGGACACCGGCGACAATCTTGACGGCGGCGCCGTGTGCACCGAGGAGCGCCAGATGGTCCGACGAGTCCGCGAACCGGGCCGCGATCGGCGCGGTGAACAACCGCGCGATCGACGCGCTGTTGAACTGGTCGACCGTCCAGCCGTACTGCGTCTTGTTGACCTCGAACGGGTTGATGTACCGCAGCGTGTGGAACAGCCCGAAGAACACCGGGATCTGCAGCAGCAACGGCAAGCAGCCCATCAGCGGGTTGACCTTCTCCGTCTGATAGAGCTTCATCATCTCTTCGCGGAGGGTCTGTTGATCACCCTTGTGCTTGGCCTGCAGCTCCTTGACCTTGGGCGCCAATGCCTGCATCGCCCGTTGCGAACGGATCTGCTTGACGAAGATCGGGAAGAGGATGATCCGTACGGTGATCACCAAGAAGACGATCGCGAGCACCCAGTCCCAGGTGGTGCCGAGGAAATTGCCGTTGGGCAGGATGGCGTCCCATACCCAGTTCCACCTGAGCAAGATCCAAGAGATGGCGTTGTAGATCGGTTCCATCAGCCAACTCATGTGGCTCAGAGCTCCTGTTGCGTCGCGTCGTCGGGGCCGGGGGTCCTACGTCGGGGTGGTACATGGTCGATCCCGCCCGGGTGGAACGGGTGGCAGCGCGACAGCCGCCCAATCGTCAGTCCCACGCCGCGGACGGGTCCATGCACCGCGATCGCGGTGAGGGCGTACTCGCTACACGACGGATAGAACCGGCAACGCGGCGGCAAGACCGGACTTATCCACCGACGGTACGCGACGATGGGTGCCGCGACCACGCGCCCGGCGCCGGACGTGGGCATGATTACAGACGGTCTTCTCGCCGACTCGGGCAGCGACGACGCGAGTTCCGGTACGGCCGACTCAGGCACGTCCTGCTCTCCCTTCGCCATCGACTCCCTTGCGACGGCTGCTGTCTCGTCGGGTCACTGAGGCCAACGCCGAGCTCAGATCGACGCCAAGTTCCTCATACGACTCACCCGACGCGGACGGCAGCACTCGTACAACAACATCGGTGCCGGGCACGAGCCGGGCGAGTTCCGCCCGTACGAGATGGCGCAGGCGGCGCCGCACCTTGTTGCGGGTCACCGCGGGACCAACCGCTCTTGGGAACGACGAAACCGACCCGAGCAGGCGTGTCGGACTCGACCCGTCGTAGATGAACAACAAGACCGCCGCGACCGGCGCGCCGACCACCGCGGATGACGGTCGTGAAGTCGTCAGCCCGCCGCAGGCGCTGATCTGCCGCGAGCACGGTCAGCCCTGACCGAGTACTCAGGCCGAAAGGCGATCGCGCCCCTTGGCGCGACGCGCGGAGATGATGGCGCGACCGGCGCGGGTGCGCATGCGCAGCCGGAAGCCGTGGGTCTTGGCACGCCGACGGTTGTTCGGCTGAAACGTGCGCTTGCTCACTGTCGATGCCTTCCGTACGCTCGCGAAGATCCCGGAACGGTCGCTGGATTACCTACCCCGGGCGTGCCGCGCCCATGCCGATCTCGCCCGGGCCTGGGCGACACGTTAGTCACGTAAGGGTACTCGGTGGCGCGGGAGCGGACCAAACCGCCTCTATGCCGGCGTCTTGGGCCGGTAGCCGCAACCCGCTGACCGGACGGTGGTTGAGCCGGTGTGGACAACGCTGTTAGCGTGCCCGGTTGCGGGGTGACGGCGACAGCCATGTCCCGCAGACATCGCACCACCGGACCACCCGCTCGTCGCGACGCTGAGCGTGAGCGGATTGCCAACAACGTCCGGAGAACGACGGAGAGTCACGGATTCACAGGGTGTGGACAACCTGTGGACGGAACGTCGTCCCGCATGTGGCGGGACGGCATGACAACCCGTCCCGACCCAGGGGTGGGGGTGGGACAGGTCGCGAGGCAACAGGGGTGGCGGGGTGACAGAACCGGTGGACTACGCCGCGGTGTGGAGCGCCGCGACCGACCTCCTCAACGACGAGATCGTGTCCCAGCAGCGGCGGGCTTACCTTCGCCTCACGACCCTCCGAGCCATCGTGGACGACACGGCGCTACTCGGCGTTCCGGATGCGTACACCCGCGACGTCATCGAATCGCAGCTGCGAGCCGCCATCACGGAGGCGCTGTCTCGCCATCTCGGGCGGTCGATTCAGGTCGCGGTCACGGTGCGACCACCGGACGAGATCCTGCTGCGACCGGACGCGCTACACGCCCCGACCGCCGTGGTCGCGATGGTGCCGGTGCCCAAGACTCACCAGCCCGATCAGGCGAGCGACGGACCGCCCGAGAGCGGCCCCGGGCGACCCACGAGCGACGGCCGATCGGGCCATCTCGGCCTGCACCACCGCGACGACCGAGTTCGGGCCGCCGGCGACGGCGGCAACCGGCTGAACCCGAAGTACACCTTCGACGCGTTCGTCATCGGCTCGTCCAACCGGTTCGCCCACGCCGCCTCGGTCGCGGTGGCTGAGTCGCCGGCGAAGGCCTACAACCCGCTGTTCATTTATGCCCCGTCCGGACTCGGGAAGACGCACCTGCTCCACGCGATCGGTCAGTACGCGATGGAACTCGGCACGGCCAAGACCGTCCGCTATGTCTCCACGGAGGAATTCACCAACGACTTCATCAACAGCCTGCGCGACGACAAGACGAACGCGTTCCAGCGTCGCTACCGCGACGACGTCGACATCCTGCTCATCGACGACGTGCAGTTCCTGGAGAACCGGGAGCGGACGCAGGAGGAGTTCTTCCATACCTTCAACGCGCTGCACAACGCGAACAAGCAGATTGTCATCACATCCGACCGCAAGCCCAAAGATCTGTCCACATTGGAGGATCGGCTGAGGACCCGGTTCGAATGGGGACTGCTGGCTGACATCCAGGCGCCCGATCTCGAGACGCGAATCGCCATTCTCAAGAAGAAGGCCGCACAGGAACGGCTGCTCGTGCCCGGCGATGTCCTCGAGTTCATCGCAACCCGGATCCAGCAATCGATTCGCGAGCTCGAAGGTGCCCTGATCCGGGTGACGGCCTTCGCGAGCCTCAATCGGTCCATGGTCGACCTCGGGCTCGCCGAGGAGGTCTTACGGGACTTCATCCCGGACGGCACCGGCCCCGAGCTCACCGCCGATCAGATCATGGATGCCACGTCGGAGTACTACGGCGTCAGCATGGACGACCTGCGCGGCCACTCACGTTCTCGAGTGCTGGTCAACGCGCGGCAGGTGGCCATGTATCTGTGCCGCGAACTGACCGACCTCTCACTGCCGCGAATTGGGCAGGCTTTCGGCGGCCGGGACCACACCACCGTCATGCACGCCGACCGCAAGATCCGTCAACAGATGGCCGAGCGGCGCACGCTCTTCAACCAGATCGCGGAGCTGACGAACCGGATCAAGCAGACGCCATGACCGATGTCTCAAATGGCGAGAACATGCGTTTTCCACAACCTGTGGACAGTGCCTGGGGACGAAGGCCTGATTCCTGGGGAGAGCGATGTGGATCTGTGCGGCGGGTAACCGCTAGGTGGACAAGCCGTGGTGGGTGTCTGTCCACAGAGGTACCTGAATCACGGTGGAAAACACGTGGACAACGCCGTGGACAAAGCAGGGATTCGTCGTACCTCGGGCCTACTGTGGACGCCGGGGCCACGATAGCCACCGGCTGTCCACCGGTCCTCCACCGACCCGCAGGGCCGGCGAGCAGCACCAACCCGAGTTATCCCCAGAGTTCACAGCACCTACGAAGACGACGGTCATCTCTCTTAAAAGAAAACCAAAACAACCATCGCACTGTGGATGTGGGCAACGGATGAGACACCTGACGACGGGGCTGGCGCACGGGTTCCCGATCGGGTCAGAATCAAAACCTTCGTCGCAGGAGGCATCGCATGAAGTTCCAGGTTGAGCGAGACCAACTCGCCGACGCCGTCGCGTGGACGGCCAAGAGCCTGCCGACGCGTCCGTCCGTGCCGGTCCTGGCGGGCGTGCTCATGCGGGCCTCCGATGGGCAACTGACGGTGTCCGGATTCGACTACGAGGTCTCGAGCCAGGTCACTATCGGAGTGCAGGCCGACTCCGACGGCGCTGCGCTGGTCTCGGGGCGGCTGCTCGCGGAAATCACGAAGGCCCTGCCGGCGAAGCCGGTCGAGGTCGCCGCCGTCGGCAGCCATCTCGAGCTCATCTGCGGCAGCGCCCGGTTCACCCTGCCGACGATGCCGGTCGAGGACTATCCGACGCTGCCGACCATGCCGGAGACCGCCGGTGTCGTCGATGGCCAGACGTTCGCGTTCGCGGTGGCCCAGACCGCCATCGCCGCCGGCCGCGACGAGACGATCCCGATGCTGACCGGTGTCCGGATGGAGCTCGACGGGACGACTTTGTCGCTGCTGGCAACCGACCGCTACCGGGCCGCGGTCCGTGAGTTGACCTGGCGTCCGAAGGAGGACGGGGCGAGCATGCAGGCGTTGGTGCCGGCCCGAACCTTGCACGACACGGCCAAGACCCTCGGCCCTCTCGGCGGCGAGGTCACGGTGGCGCTGTCGCGGGGCGGAGTCGGCGAGGGCATGATCGGCTTCACCGGCGGCTCCCGCCGTACCACAAGCCGCCTGCTGGACCCGGACTTCCCGAAGATCCGCTCGCTCTTCCCCGACCAGCACAACGCCCGCGCCAGGCTCAACGTCGCCGCCCTGGCCGAGGTGGTCAAGCGGGTGTCGCTCGTCGCCGACCGGACCACGCCGGTCCGGCTGAGCTTCGCCGAGGGCGAGGTCATCGTCGAGGCGGGCGGCAGCGAAGACGCTCGGGCCAGCGAAGGCATGGAGTGTGAGTTCACCGGCGAGCCGTTGACCGTGGCCTTCAACCCGAGCTACCTGCTCGATGGACTGTCGGTGCTGGACTCCCAGGGCGTCCTGATCTCGTTCACGAACCCGATGAAGCCGGCCGTCATCACGCCAGCGGGCGAGGACGGCGAACCCGTGCCGGGATACCGGTACCTGATCATGCCGATGCGCGTCGGGGGCTGAGCCTTCCGGTTTGCAGGGCATACCGCCGTCCTGGTGGGAAGACTGTCCACCGAAGGGGCAGGCGCGTGCCGAGGAGGAAAAGTGCAACTGGGTCTGGTGGGGCTTGGCCGCATGGGTGGCAACATGGCCGCCCGACTCCGCGACGCTGGACACCAGGTGATCGGGTTCGCCCGGCATCCGATGAATGGGCAAGTCGCAAGCCTGGCCGAGCTCGCTGCCGCGCTGACACCGCCCCGCGTGGTGTGGTTGATGGTTCCGGCCGAGGCAACCGACGGTGTCATCGACGAGCTGTCGGCCAGCCTTGCCAGCGGGGATCTCGTCGTCGACGGCGGTAACTCGTCGTTCGAGCTCGACCGACCCCGAGCCGCCCGTCTCGGAGCGCGGGGCATCGGATACGTCGACGTTGGAGTATCAGGCGGCGTCTGGGGCCATGAGTACGGCTACGGCCTGATGGTCGGGGGCGACGCGTCCCACGTCGCGCGACTGATGCCGATCCTCACCGCGCTCAAGCCCGAAGGCGAGTTCGGTCTCGTCCACGCCGGCCCGGTCGCCGCCGGTCACTACGCGAAGATGGTGCACAACGGCATCGAGTACGGGCTGATGCAGGCGTACGCCGAAGGCTACGAACTGCTGCACGCGTCGGAGTACGTCACCAACGTTCCCGCGATCATCAAGTCATGGCGGAGCGGCACGGTGGTCCGGTCCTGGCTGCTCGACCTTCTCGACCGCGCACTCGAGGCGGATCCCGACCTGAAGAGTCTGCGTGGCTACGCCGAGGACACGGGCGAGGGCCGGTGGACGGTTGACGAGGCGGTACGGCTGGCCGTACCGCTGCACGTGATTTCGGCCGCGCTCTTCGCACGCTTCAGTTCGCGTCAGGAGGACTCGCCGGCGCTGAAGGCGGTAGCCGCGCTGCGCAACCAGTTCGGCGGTCACGCCGTGAAGGACATCGGGACGGCTGGCGTCGGGCGGGGCGAAGCTGTGGGCGGGACAGGCATCTAGGTGTACGTTCGCCGGCTCGAATTGGTCGACTTCCGGTCCTACCCACGAGCCGAAGTCGAGTTCGAGCCTGGGCCCAGCGTGCTGGTCGGGCCGAATGGCCACGGTAAGACCAACCTTGTCGAGGCGATGGGGTACGTCGCAACGCTTGGCAGCCATCGGGTGACGACCGACCAGCCGCTCGTGCGGGCCGGCGCGGATCGGGCGGTCATCCGCTGTGCCATCGTGCACGACGAACGCGAACTGTTGGTGGAGCTTGAGATCGTGCCGGGCAAGGCAAACCGGGTCCGGATCGGCCGAGCGGCCGCAGCGAAGGCGCGCGACGTCATCGGTGCCTTGCGGCTGGTGCTGTTTGCGCCCGAGGACCTGGCCCTGGTTCGCGGGGATCCGGCCGAGCGCCGCCGGTATCTCGACGACCTTCTCATCCAGCGGCAGCCCCGCTACGCGGGCGTCCGAGCCGACTACGAACGGGTACTCAAGCAACGTAACGCCTTGCTGCGCACGGCCTACCTGGCCCGCAAGGTCGGCGGTACGGGCGGGCGCACCGGGGATCTGTCCACACTGGATGTTTGGGACGTGCATCTGGCGCAACACGGCGCGGACCTCGTCGCCGCCCGCCTCGAGCTCTGCGCGGCGATCGGGACGCATCTGGCGAAGGCCTACGACGCGGTGAGTGCGGGGCGCGGGGAGGCGCGGTTGTCCTACGACGGAAAGTCCTGGTACGACGGTACGCCTCGGGATCTGGACCGGTCCGCCATCGAGCAGCACCTATCGCAGGCTCTTCGCGCGGCACAACCCTCCGAAGTGGACCGTGGCGTGACTTTGGTCGGTCCGCATCGCGACGACATCACGCTGACGCTGGGCGACTTGCCGGCCAAGGGTTACGCGAGCCACGGTGAGTCGTGGTCGTTCGCGCTCGCGTTGCGCCTGGCCGCCTTCGAGTTGCTGCGAGGTGAGGGCATCGAGCCGGTGCTCGTGCTCGACGATGTGTTCGCCGAGCTGGATACCGGTCGCCGGCAACGCTTGGCGGAGCTGGTGTCCGGTGCGAGTCAGGTGCTAGTCACGTGCGCGGTGGAGCAGGACGTGCCGCAGTCCCTGATCGGTCCGCGTTACACAGTGGGAGACGGGCAGGTGCTCCGTGAACAGAGACCATGAGCCGGTCGACGGCGCCGAAGCGGTGGCCGGATCCGAATTGGCCCAGGCCGTGCTGGACGCGGCCCGAGCGAAGCGGGTGGCGCGCCCACCGTCCGTCCGGACCGGAACCAGTGGACGCCGGCGTCTGCGCGGATACTCAGGCCCGGGACCCGATCCCCGTGATCCGCAGCCGTTTGGTGAATTGTTGGCAAAGCTGATCAAGGCGCGAGGATGGCAGCGGCCCGCCGCGGAGGCGCGGATCTTCGGTTCCTGGGAGGCGCTCGTGGGCGCGGACCTGGCGAGCCACTGCCGTCCGGTGAAGCTCGAGGACGGCGAGCTCACCATCGAGGCCGAGTCGACAGCGTGGGCGACCCAGCTGCGCGGACTCGCAGGACGGCTGCTCACTCGAGTCGGCACCGAGATCGGCCGCGATGTGGTTCGACGTATTCACGTGCACGGACCGGTTGCACCGTCGTGGGGAAAGGGTCCGAAGCGGGTACGCGGTCGCGGCCCCCGCGACACCTACGGCTAGTTATTTAGAAGTCCGCGTAGACCGCGAAGCCACGATCGGTGCAGCGCCGGTAGAAGTGGGACAACACCTCGAGCTCGGTCAGCGAGAAGTTCCACTGTGGAGTGTTGCCGTGCTCGTCTCGAAGCGCGTCGAGCCTGGTCTCCAGCCAGCGCAGCTCATGGTTGGCCAGCCGGGCTTCACCCAAGGCCCGCCGCATGACCGCGGAGATCGTGTCGAACGTCACCGTGTCGCCGAACGGCGCGTGGCTCGCGACGAACTTCTCCAAGCCGCCCGCGATCCAAGCGCAGCCATCGGGATCGATGACCGGATCCTCGTCCTCGACCGCCGCCTCCGTGGCGTAGAGCACACCTTCGAGGCCGAGCAACAGGTCGATCAGGTCGGTGTAAGCGCTCGCCCGCACCGCCCCCGATCGGGCGATGTGGGTCGCGAGTGCGGCCGCCGGGCCGGCGTGCGGCGGAGCGGCCTCGGCGAACCTGATGAAGTCGGCGAACTCCTGGCCGTCGACGGGTTCGTAAAACCGTCCCATGCGCGGCCACTGGACGGCGACGTTGTCGAGTCCCATAGCCCGCACTCCTCTGACCCGGCCATTTCCCGCTGAAGCCTGTGTCGCGCATGGCCTCGCGCTCCATGGCCCAGCCCCGCGTGTACATCCTGTACCTACGGAGACGGAAAACCATAGGACACGCGGAGCGACTTGCGCGACCCCGAGCATGCGCGTGCGAGCGGCATCCACAGGCGTCGGCGCGCGCTGTGGATCGCGGAAACCCATACGGCCCACGGCGCCACGGCGGGCTGAAGTACCCGTCACGCGTGGTGGGGGTTGAGTCCGTCAGGTTTCGGCTCGCTGCGACGATTTCAGACCCGCCGACGGGGCGTCGTGGCGTGCCGTATGGCCGTCGAAGCAGTAGTATTTGGAGGACCAGAGCTTTTGTGCGGCGGCGCCGACCGGTCGGCCCGCTGTTAGTTGCGCCACCCGCGCCGACGCGGCCCGTCGTCGCTCGGCCGGTGCGCTCCGACCCCCGCTGGGCACGCCGCCCGGACGGAGAAAGCGATCAAGCGTGGCTGCTCCCAGGCAGAAGAATGAGTACAACGCGGCCTCCCTCACCGCGCTCGAGGGTCTCGAGGCGGTCCGCAAGCGGCCGGGCATGTACATCGGATCGACCGGTGAACGTGGCCTGCATCACCTCGTGTGGGAGGTGGTGGACAACGCGGTCGATGAGGCGCTGGCCGGTTACTGCGACACGATTGTGGTGACCCTTCTCGCTGACGGTGGGGTCCGGGTGGTCGACAACGGACGGGGCATTCCTGTCGATATCCATCCCAAACTGAAGAAGTCGGGCATTGAGGTCGCCCTGACCATGCTTCACGCGGGCGGCAAGTTCGACGGCAAGGCATACGCGGTCTCCGGCGGCTTGCACGGTGTCGGCGTCTCGGTCGTCAATGCGCTCTCTACGCGCGTGGACGTGGAGGTCCAGAAGGACGGTTTCGTCTGGCGCCAGCGGTACACCAACTCCCGTCCCGGCCCGTTGGACAAGGGCGAGCCGACGCGCAAGACGGGCACCAGCGTCTCGTTCTGGCCAGACCCGACCATCTTCGAGACGACCGACTTCACCTTCGAGACCATCTATCGCCGGCTGCAGGAGTACGCGTTCCTCAACCGCGGCCTGACGATCGCCTTCAAGGATGAACGGGTCAGCGGTGAGGCGGCGGCCGCCGAGCGCAAGGAAGTCACCTTCTGCTACAAGGGCGGCATCGCCGATTTCGTGCGGCATCTCAACCAGACCAAATCGCCAATCCATCGCACGGTTGTCGAGTTCGGCGGCGAGAGCGACGGTATGTCCGTTGAGATCGCGATGCAGTGGAACGACACGTACGGCGAGAGTGTCTATACGTTCGCCAATACCATCAACACGCACGAGGGTGGAACCCACGAGGAAGGCTTCCGCACCGCTCTGACCACGGTCGTAAACAAGTATGGCACCGACAAGAAGTTCCTCAAGGGCGACGAGAAGCTCACCGGGGAGGACATCCGGGAGGGCCTGGCCGCCATCGTCTCGGTGAAACTGATGAACCCGCAGTTCGAGGGCCAGACCAAGACCAAGCTCGGCAACACCGACGTGAAGAGCTTCGTGCAGAAGGTCTGCAACGAGTGGCTCGCCGACTGGTTCGAGCGCAACCCGGGTGAAGCGAAGACCATCATCACCAAGGCGAACCAGGCGGCACGAGCACGGAAGGCGGCCGCCGACGCCCGAAAGCTCGCCCGACGCAAGTCGTTACTGGAATCGAGCTCGATGCCCGGCAAGTTGGCGGACTGTCAGTCGAACGACCCCCGGGTGACGGAGCTTTTCATCGTCGAGGGTGACTCAGCCGGTGGCTCGGCCAAGCAAGGCCGGGACCCGAGGGTCCAGGCGATCCTCCCGATCCGCGGCAAGATCCTCAACGTGGAGAAGGCCCGCATCGACCGGGTACTCAAGAACACCGAGGTACAGGCGCTCATCACGGCGCTCGGTACCGGCATCCATGAAGAGTTCGACCTGGACAAGCTCCGTTACCACAAGATCATCCTAATGGCCGATGCCGACGTTGACGGTCAGCACATCCAGACGCTGCTACTCACGCTGCTGTTCCGGTTCATGCGACCGCTGGTAGAGCTGGGTCACGTGTATCTGGCCGCCCCGCCGCTGTACAAGATCAAGTGGAACCGGAAGGGCGACGACTCGCAGTACGCCTTTTCCGACCGGGAGCGGGACGGGCTCATCGCGCTACGCCAGCAGAAGCGCCCCAACGCCAAGCCAGACGACATCCAGCGGTTCAAGGGCCTCGGCGAGATGAACTACCCGGAGTTATGGGAGACGACGATGAACCCCGCGACGCGCACTCTGCGTCAGGTCTCCCTGGATGACGCCGCGGTGGCGGACGAGTTGTTCAGCGTCCTCATGGGTGAGGACGTGGAGGCTCGCCGATCATTCATCCAGCGCAACGCGAAAGACGTCCGCTTCCTGGACATCTAGTTGATCGGCTGTCGTGGACCCGACTCTGAGCGGCGGTTATCCACATGTCCACAGGTTTTTCCACAGTCCGTGAGGGCGAATGAAAGCGCGGCCTGGCCGCGAAACGACGACGCGGGACCAACGCGCATGACGACGAGGGTTGATTGTGACCGAGCCTGAAGAACCGAACGAGAACGAGGGCGATTTCGACACCGACGACACCGACGGTGACGCTCCGGAGCGCGGCCCGCTAACGCTCGGTGGCGGCGGTCGGATCGAACCGGTCGGCCTCGACGTCGAGATGCAGCGGTCCTACCTCGACTACGCGATGAGCGTGATCGTGGGTCGGGCGCTGCCGGACGTGCGTGACGGTCTCAAGCCGGTGCATCGCAAGATCCTCTACGCCATGTTCGACGCCGGCTTCCGACCGGATCGCGGGTACGTCAAGTGCGCCCGCATCGTCGGTGACGTGATGGGTAACTACCACCCTCACGGCGACTCGGCCATCTACGACACCCTGGTACGGATGGCGCAGCCGTGGTCGCTCCGCTACCCCCTCATCGACGGCAACGGCAACTTCGGCTCACCCGGTAACGACCCCGCCGCCGCCATGCGCTACTGTATTGCCGGCCACATCAGGGTTCGTACCGTTGGCGGGACGCCCCGGATTGCTGACCTCGTGCCGGATGCCGAACGCAATTCAGACCGCGAGCTCGATCTGAAGGTCATTGATCGCAGTGGCAATCTTGTCCAGGCGACGAAATTTTTCCACTCCGGCGAACACCCAACGATTCGGCTGCGCACGAACGAGGGTTACGAGTTAGAGGGAACTCTGAACCACCCGATCTTGTGTCTCGTCCCGCTCGCGGGCGTGCCGACGTTGATTTGGAAACTCCTCGCCGAGATTTCACCAGGCGACCACGTGGTCCTTCAGCGCACACCCACGTTCGAGATCGGCGCAGTGGACGACGCTTCAGTTGAGACGGCAGTGCTGGCCGGTGCGCTCGTCAGCGAAGGATGGATCTCCGACCGGTGGGTTGAGTTTGCCAACGTCGACCGGGTGTACTTCGACAGGGTTGTTGCTGCGTACGACACGGTGGTCGGCGGGAGCCGATGGATGTCCGAAGAGACAACATCGACGGGTAAGGCCCTGCGTCGGGTAAGGGCGGCGGTCCGCGGACTGGCTCGAGGGCACCTTAGGGAACTGATCGGCGTGCGGAGTGCAGCGAAGGCTGTGCCAAGCTTCATCTGGAGTAGCCCATTTCCCGTGAGGCGGGCCTTCCTGCAGTCGCTGTTTGAGGGCGACGGCTCGTCGTCATTGCTGCCACGCAACACGATTCAAATTTCCTACTCCACGCGGAGCCAGCGGCTCGCTTCTGAGGTTCAGCAACTCCTGCTGGAGTTCGGCGTCGTGTCGAAGCAGTGCAGCTACCGCAACGGCGAGATCAAGGTTGTGATCACCAACCGGCGGGATGCCCGTCTGTTCGCGAGACACGTCGGATTCCTGGGCCAGAAGCAGATCAAACTCGAGACTGACCTGGCCACGATTCCGCGCCACAGCGCTCCGCTCGCCGACGATCGGGTGCCATATCTGGCTGACTTCATCCGTGCTCACGGCGCTGCCAGGTGGACGGAGCATGACTGGCTGCGACGCCACAATGTCGACCGGATCGAACGGTGGGAACGGGATCGGGACGCCATCATGTCCCGGATCACCAACCCTGATGTGCTTGACGTTGCTGAACCGCTGGTCGACGGGCGGTTCTATTTCGCCGAGGTGGCGTCGGTTGATGACGCCGGTGTCCAGGCGGTGTATAGCCTGCGGGTCGATTCGGACGATCATGCATTCGTCACCAATGGCTTCATCAGTCATAACACCGAGTCACGGCTCGCGCCGCTGGCAATGGAGATGCTGCGCGACATCGACGAGGACACCGTCGACTTTGGACCGAACTACGACGGGCGGACTCAGGAGCCGGCGATCCTGCCGGCGCGGTTTCCGAACCTGCTCGTCAACGGCAGTGACGGCATCGCAGTCGGGTTCGCGACGAAGATCCCGCCACACAACCTGCGCGAGATCGCGTCGGCGGTGCAGTGGGTGCTGGAACACCCGGACGCGGACGAGGCAACGACGCTGGATGAGCTCATCAAGCTCGTCAAGGGGCCGGACTTCCCCACCGGCGCCCTGATCGCGGGTACCGCGGCGATCGAGGAGGCCTACCGCACAGGGCGCGGCGCGATCCGGATGCGGGCCGTGGTCGACGTCGAGGAGGACCGCCGCGGGCGTTCCTGCCTCGTTGTGACCGAACTGCCCTACCAGGTAAACCCGGACAACCTCGCCGAGCGCTGCGCCGAGCTGATCCGCGAGGGCAAGCTCGCCGGCATCGCCGACATCAGGGACGAGTCCAGCGGTCGGACCGGTATGCGGCTGGTGCTCGTGCTCAAGCGCGACGCGGTGGCGAAGGTCGTGCTGAACAACCTCTACAAGCACACCCAGCTCCAGGAGACGTTCGGCGCCAACATGTTGGCGCTCGTCGACGGAGTGCCGCGGACGCTGAACCTGGCCCAGTTCATCCGCCACTATGTCGATCACCAGATCGAGGTCGTCTTCCGGCGCACGCAGTACCGGTTGCGAAAGGCCGAGGAACGCGCACACATCCTGCGCGGTCTGGTCAAGGCGCTGGACATGCTCGACGAGGTCATCGCCCTGATCCGTCGCTCGCCCACCGTCGAGGAGGCGCGCAGCGGCCTGGTCCAGCTGCTCGAGATCGACGAGGTGCAGGCCACCGCGATCCTCGACATGCAGCTGCGTCGACTGGCTGCCCTCGAACGTCAAAAGATCATCGATGAGCTGGCAAAGATCGAAGTAGAGATCGCGGATCTGCAGGACATCATCGCCAAGCCGGCGCGGCAGCGGAAGATCGTCTCAGACGAACTCGCCGAGATCGTTGGCAAGTGGGGCGACGAACGGCGAACCCGAATCATCCCGTTCGACGGCGACGTCTCGGTCGAGGACCTGATCGCGCGCGAGGACGTCGTGGTCACCATCACCCGTACCGGCTATGCGAAGCGCACGAAGACCGACCTCTACCGTTCGCAGCGGCGTGGCGGCAAGGGAGTCTCCGGAGCGACGTTGCGCCAGGACGACATCGTGAGCCATTTCTTCGTGTGCTCCACGCATGACTGGATCCTGTTCTTCACAAATAAGGGACGGGTCTACCGGATCAAGGCGTACGAGATCCCGGAGGCGAGTAGGGTCGCTCGAGGTCAGCATGTGGCCAACCTGTTGGCCTTCCAGCCCGACGAGCACATCGCCCAGGTGATCGAGATAGCCAACTACGAGGTCTCGCCGTACCTGGTCCTCGCGACCAAAAAGGGTCTTGTCAAGAAGACGTCACTGGCCGAGTTCGATTCCAATCGGACCGGCGGCATCATCGCGATCAATTTGCGCGAGGATGATGAGTTGGTCGGTGCGGCGCTCATCAAACCGACCGACGACCTCCTGATGGTCAGTAAGAGGGCCCAGGCAATCCGCTTCAAAGGTGACGACACGGCGCTGCGTCCGATGGGCCGCGCCACGAGCGGCGTCTTCGGCATGCGGTTCGCCGACGATGACGAACTGCTGTCGATGGAGGTAGTTCGCGAGGGTATGGACGTGCTTGTCGCGACTGATGGTGGGTATGCCAAACGCACACCGATCGAGGAATATCCCGTGCAGGGCAGGGGCGGCAAGGGCGTGCTTACCGCTAAGATCACGCAGCGGCGCGGCGGACTCGTCGGCGCTGTGGTAATAAGTCCTGACGACGAGCTTTTCGCCATCACCTCCAACGGTGGTGTTATCCGTACTCCGGTGAAGCCGGTACGACGGACGCGCGACCGGAACACAATGGGGGTCAAGCTGATGGATCTGCCTGACGGCGTGACCCTGGTGGCGATCGCCCGCAACGCGGACGAGCCCGACGACACCGAAGCCTCGGCGCAGGAATGACAGTTACAGGCTGGGCACCACCCCAACGAACAGGATTGGTCGATGACGGAAACGCAAGCGAAGTCGGGCGCTGTGGGGGCCTCGACCGACGCGCCTGACAATCCCGCAGCCACGACCGAAAGCACCGCCGGGGCCACGCACAACCCCGGCGGAACTTTGGAGAGAGTCGCCCACGAATGTCATTCGGTCCGGCGGCTCGTCGCCAGAACAGTCAAGTACTACTGACACCGGTGGCTCGTCATCAAGCAGCCCGCCGCTGACGTCCCCGACAGTTATTTCGACGTCCGCGGCGAGCTCAGCACTGGCGAGCAGTAGCACAGCGGCGCCGAGAGTGGCCGACGCGGAGCCGACAGTGCGGACATCAGTACCGGTCGTTGGCGTCCCGGCGAAAGAATCCAGTGCGAGTCCGTCGACCTCGGCACCGACCAGCACTGCCGGCCGCACCGCATCGGCCGGCGTCGTCGCCCCATCGGCCGCACCGTCCTCGGTTGGCCGAGCTCCCGTAGTCGCGACCTCCTCGCTCAAGACCGGCACGCGTCCTGGCCCGGCCGTGGGAGCGCCGGTCCGACCGGGCATGTCTGCGGTGGGTGCGGCCCGGGTGTCCGACACGCTGCGCTCGGCCCGCGCCACCGTCGCCGGCGCCGCGACCCGCGGTCCCCGCCGCGCGCGACTGCACCTGAAGCGGATCGACCCGTGGTCGGTCATGAAGTTCTCGTTCGCGGTCTCGCTCGTGCTCTTCGTTGTCGCGATCGTCGCGACCTCCGTGCTCTACCTGGCATTGGACGCGATGAACGTGTTCGACAGCGTCAACAAGGCCTTCTCCGAGGTGACCGGTCAGGCCAATAGTGGCGGCGGCGGATTCAAGATCACCGCCAAGGGCGTGATCGGCACGTCGGTGTTGTTGGGTGCGGTCAACATGGTGCTGTTCACCGCTCTCGCGACATTGGGCGCGTTCGTGTATAACGTCTGCGCGGACCTCGTCGGCGGCGTCGAGCTCACGCTCTCCGAGAAGGAGTGACGGGTTATACCCGGTTGGGGCCTACAACGGCCGTACGGTAACGTTGTGCCTCGCGTCACGGGGCTATAGCTCAGTCGGTTAGAGCGCAGAGCTGATAACTCTGAGGTCGATGGTTCGATTCCATCTAGCCCCACTCGTGGTCGCTCCCGTGGCGTTGATCAAGGTGGTCCTCGATATGTGGAAGAAGCTGTTCGTGTTGGTAGGCCTCGTCGGCGCGGCGGTCTACGTCGCGAAGAAGGTCAAGAATGCCAACGAGGAGCGGGCGCTCTGGCACGAGGCCACGACCGCACCCGACCTGCGTTAGGCTTCGCCGCGACCGTGGTGATCAGTGGTCGCCTTAGCGACCATTACTCTCCACGATCGATCGCGATGACGGGGCCGTAGCTCAACTGGCAGAGCACCGCCTTTGCAAGGCGGGGGTTAGGGGTTCAAGTCCCCTCGGCTCCACCAGCGCAAACGCGCTAATCGCAAGATCGCGGTACAGCCAACGAGCACGGCTGCGCTGCGGCAATAGTCGTGGTACGCCTAGGCCGGACGGTCTCGCTGCCGGGAAGCACGCCCTCCGGCGTGCAGCGCCTGGCGTTAGTGGCCGATGGCTGTCCAGAGTGGAGCGTCAGTGCGAGTCCGTTGTCGTTTGTCGGCACCAGCACTTGCTACCGATGGACCGTCCGCCTCCGGGCTGTAGAACTAAGTTCTGGAATGACGAACCAGGCAATGGCAATGAGCGTCCAGGCCACCAGGTAGACGAATGCCACCGATGGCGAGACAACGGTCCACAGCACCCCGGCCACGGCTGACGCGGCCAAGTTGCCGACGGCCTGGACGAAAGCCGGGAGTACCCACCTCGACACCGGCGGAGTCTGCGCTCCGCACGCTCAGCTCCGCCGGAGGAACCGTCTTGGCTAGGTGCTCCGGATCCGCTGCAAACCTCGTGTACTGGCAGGCGGCGGCAGATTATCGAGTGAAGTCGGTGGCGCCAGGTCCGGGCAGTCAGGCTGCGGTGATCTTCAAGTCAGCGAGCACCGAAATAACCATGACGGTCACCTGGGTGTCCGGAGAACCGGTCGTCCGCACCTCATCGGAGTTCAGCTGACGCGTACGGGTCACTGGCCGATCCGGCCCTGTTGAAACGGTCACGACGCTGAGAAACTCGGTGATCAATCCAAGATCATTCGTGCAGATCCAGCGCGCCCCGCCTCCACCTGTGCCGTCAGGGCAGGCGCTGCACTGACCGCGCACGCGCCGTCCGAGCGCTCCTCGCGACTGAACCGGATCGCACAGGGGGCGTTGCCATTGATGGGATGTGAGGCGGCTTTTAAGGTGAGCGGGACGTACCGCGCCAGAAATGCGGTGACACGACCGGAGAAGGGGGAGTCGAGCTGCAATCCGATGTCCTTCCGATCCAGCCGCCGCCGACCCGACTTGTCGGCCGGGCGGACTTGGTCGCGTCGATCGAGGCTCAGCTCGCCAGCGGCGGAAGCACAGTTCTGACCGGGTCGAGCGGCATCGGCAAGACGGCCGTGATGGACGTCCTCGGCGCCGACCGCGCATCAGCGCGGAGAACGGGTCCTGCGCGTGCTGGGGGCGGAGACCGATCGCTGGATTTCGTACTCGGGATTGGCCGAGCTGCTCGGTCAGATACCGGAGGAGTACGTCGAGGAGCTCCCCGAACCACAGCACGCCGCGGTCAACGCCGTCATGCTGCGTGGTAGATCGTCCGGCTCGGGTAGCCGGGTGCGCCTGGCCCGTCGACTGGCGTGGCACGCGTTGCTGGAGCGGTGCGCCGAAACGAGCCCGGTGCTGATTCTGATTGACGACGCGCAGTGGCTGGACGCGGCGTCGGCCGACGTCATCGCATTCGCTGCCCGCCGCACCACGGGTCGGAGTATCAGGGCCGTCGTCGCCGAGCGCTGGCCGGATCGTGAGGACCAAGCAAAGGCCGAACTCAGCCACGAGGGTCATGACGAGCCAACCGACGCCGAGGTGGAGTCGGGGACCTGGCGCGTCCCGATGCCACGCGGTGGCCGGATCTACCGAGCGGCCGCGTTGGCGCCGCCTCCCGTGACCGAGCTCGCCGTACCGCCACTAGGCCCAGCGGACCTGGCCGAACTGCTCGACCTGTACGGCCTGCCGGCCCGCACGGCGAGCAAGCTGCACGCCGACTCGGGTGGCAACCCGTACCTGGCGCTGGCCTTGGCCGGTGCCTTCGCCGACCGCACCTCGGCCGTGTGGCGCCCGACTCCGTTGCCTCAACGGATCCACGCACTGTTGCAGGATCGGGTGAGCGCGCTACCGGTCGAGGTTCGGGAGACCCTATTGACGGCTGCGCTGGCGACCCGGCCGACGGTGGAGCTGCTGCTACGAGCCGGTCGGGTCGACGCAGACCATGACATCAGGCTGGCCGCCGCGGCCGGCCTGTTGGTTACCGACGGCAGCGTGGTCCGGTTTACCCCGCCCGCGGTTGCGACCGTCGTCGCCGAGTCGGTTACCGCCGCCCACCGTTCGTCCGTCCACACCGGACTGTCCACTGTGGTTACCGACGCGGTCGAACGCGCCCGGCACCGGGCGCTGGCGGCCGCGGACCCCGATGCCGAGGTGGCCCGGTCGATCGTCACTGCCGCCGAGAACGCTCGCCGTCGGGGTGCCCGTGGCCTCGCGGCCGAGCTGTATCTGCTCGGGGCCGAGCGGACACCACCGGAGCTGGATGCGGAGCGCTTGGAGTGGCTGGTCGCCGCCGCCGAACTCGGCGCCGCCGCCGCGCGTCCCGAGATCGTCAATCGGGCCGCGGACGCCGTGCTCGAGGCGGATTCGCTGCCGGCGCACCGGGTTCGCGTCCGGATCGCGATCATCGACCTTCGCGTCGCAGGCGATCGCCGAGATGGACGAGATATTCGCGGCCGCTATGGCGGACGCCAACGGCGACCCGGCCCTCATGGCACCGCTGTATTTCCGGCTCGCGTGGCAGGCACTCATCGAGGGTCATCCGATGCGAAGCGAGGCCGACGCCGACAAGGCCGTGAGCCTCGCCCGGTCGGCCGGCGACACGACGACCGAGGCACTCGCCCTGGCCATCAAGGCTCAGGTGGCCCGGGTGCTGGGGCGTCGCGACTACCTCACCCCGCTCGACGAGGCACTCGCCTTGCCGCAGCCGGAACTGGACGGCTGGTTGAACCTGACGCCGCGCTATCAGGCCGCGCGGTTCGCGGTCTTCGACGACCGCCTGGAGGAGGCTCGGGCCGAACTGTTCCGGATGCTCGCGCTGGTCGAGCGCGGTGAGGGCGAGGAACTGGTCGGGGTGCTCCGCAGCCTGTCGGAGGTGTCGGCGCTGGCGGGCCGGTGTCGTGACGCCCTCGACTTCGCGGGCCGAGCGATCCGGGTCGCTCAGGAGGCCGGTCTGAGCCCGGGCCCGGTCTGGTACAACGGCGCCATCGCGGAACTGGCCGGAGGCAGCCTCGCCCGGGCATCGGCGTATGCCGAGCGGGGCGCCCGCGCGTCCGAGCAGGAGCGCGACGCCATCCACTTAGGACGGAACCTGCACGCGCTCGGACAGGTGCTGCTCCGGTCGGGCGAGGCGCGGGCGGGGGTGGAAACGATGCGGCGGATTCGCTCGCTCGAGCAGCAGCAGGGCCTGGCCGAGCCGACCATGCTGCGCTGGCATTCCGACCTCGCAACCGGATTGGTCGCCATCGGGGAGCTCGACGAGGCCGAGGAGACGATGCGGTCGGCCCGCGAGGCACTCACGAACCGCACCCACCACGCCGGGGTCAACGCCCGACTCGATCGGGCCGAGGCGCTGTTGCACGCTGAGCGAGGCGAGTCAGAAATTGGCGCGACCCTCCTCGGTGGGGCGATCCAGACCTTCGACAACCTCGGTCAACCCATCGAACGCGGGCACACGCTCCTGGTACTGAGTCAGGTCGAGCGCCGGCGACGGCGGTACGCGGCGGCGCGAGCCGCGGCGACGGAGGCCCTGGCCGTACTGACGCGTATCGGCGCCAAGCCCTGGATCGAGCAGGCGGTACGAACGCTGGCGTGGCTCGACGGCACGTCACCGGACATGCCAACGGTCGCCAAGGAGCCGTCCGCTGCGCTGGCCGCGCTGACCGCGACGGAGGCTCGAATCGCCGCGATGGTGCGGGAAGGGGCGAGCAACCGCGAGATCGCGACCCGGATGTTCCTTAGTGTCAAGACAGTCGAGGCCACGCTGACCCGTATCTACCGGAAGCTCGGGGTCCGATCCCGCACCCAACTCAGCTCCCGGCTCGGCGGTGAGTGAGACCGCACGGGAACTCGCGGCGGGTCTGATGCGGACGTTGAAATCATTCGCTATGGTGCCCGGCATGGCGGATGAGCAAGCAGAGCCGGGTGAGCTCACTGAGCGCTTCCGAGCGTTCTCCGAAACGGTCGACCCCAAACCCAGCAAGGCACTCGGGACAGGCCTCATGGTTGCGGCCGGCGCCGTCCTGGTCGCCCTGATTGTGCTCGTCTGGGTTCTCGTCGCCGCCTGACCTGTCACCCGATGGCGGGGCCGGACGTCGTCCGGGTCCGACATCGTCGTCTGGCCCCCACACTGGTTCCGCACGCGAATCCGCTCCCCCCGGCGACTCGACGGCCGAGGGGAGATTGGTGTGCAGATCGCGGTCGTCTCGGCCTACCCGCCCCACCGTGAAGCCTTCGCAGAGGATGCTCGTGAATTGGTGCAGGCCCTGGCGGGGCAATGCGGTGTCGTCGTCTGCGCGGTCGGCCGACCCGGACTCAACTATCCCGACGAGGTGGTCGTCGCCGTATCGCAGGAAGACGAGGCGGATTACCCCCGGGCCGCGCGGGTGCTGGCCGAGTACGGCGTGGCGGCCGCGCTGATCAGGTACGACGACGGAGTTTACGGCGGCCCTCACGGCGCTCACGTCGTCGTGCTCGCCCGCGAGCTCCGCCGGCATGGAATCGCTCGCATCGTGAGCCTGGACTCGGTTCGCCGGGACGCGCCCTCGGATTGGGCCCGTACCGTGGCCGCGTTGACGTTCGGGGCGGACCGCGTACTTGTACCGACGTCCGCGGCGCGGACTTTGGCGGTCGCGCGCCGGATCGCGACCCCGGATCAGGTCCGAGTCGCGGAAATCGGAGTTCCTGCGGCGGTTGTCGCCGCCGCGGGGCGCGAACGCGCGGCCGAGGTACGCACGACCCTTCTCGCCGAGGCCCTGCGCGAGGTCGGGCCGACGCTGACCACGATCGACCCCGACGGTTGGGCGGAGTTCGAGTCGACGCTCGCCGCCGTGCGACGACTTGCGGATCAGCGGCCCGCCCTGCGTTACGTCGTGGTACGGCCGGGCCAACCGCCGATGGGTGCGGAGCCCGATCGGCGGCTGGTCGAGGCGTACAGTCTCGTCGAGCAGGTGCGCATCGTCGGAGGTCACCTGCCGACCAACGACCTGGTCGCACTGCTGTCTCGAACGAACGTGTACGTGGCCGTCGGCGACGACGCGGTTGGGCTGCCCCGGGCGCTGGCCGTCGGCTGCGCCACGCTCGCGGTCCCGCTGGGCGCACGCGCCGGCCCGAGCACGGAAGGGCTGGCCGGCGCTCTCGCGGCGGCCTTGGACGACCCGTCCCCGGGCGCGTCCCAGTCGGCCGCCGTCCAGGTTGGTCACCGGCTCGGCTGGCCGGCCGTGGCTCGTCGCCACGCGGTGCTGCTGTCCGAGGCCGTCCCGGCCGCACCGGCACCACTCTCGTTGCCGCCGATACGGCTCGGCTGGCTCGACCGCGACGTGGGCCGGCTTCGTTCGTTTGACCCCGACCGCAGTGCCCGCCTCGCTGCGGTTGCGGCCGATCTCCTGCAGCTGCCCGAGCCGCCCGGGCCGATTCGCCGAGCCGCGGCCGCATGGGTCAGCCGCGCCGTGCGGGCGATGGGTCTGGCGATTGCGGTCGGCCTCTCGCCGCCGGACTCAGCGCGCGCGGTGTGGGGCCTGGGGCGAGTCGCCGCCGCGGCTGCGGTACCGGAACGACCACGAGAGCGTGCCGCCGAACTGCGCAAGACGCTGGCGGTGATCGACTCCCCGGATCTCACGGCGGCCGCGGACATCGTGCTCGGCCTGGCGCAGGCTGCCCAGATCTCAGACTCGGAGGTCGACGCGCTTCGTCGCTCGGCCCAGCTCATCGACGCGGCCCGGCGGCGCCGATCGGACTGGCCGATCTTCGCCGAGCGGTTCCGCTGCGCGGACATCCGTGTGGCCCACGCGCTCCTCGTGGCGGGTCGGCGGCTGGGCGACGTCGGGCTGGTGCAGCGGGCGGTGGAGGGCATCGAGTGGCTGGGCCGGCGCTCGGGGCTGACCACGACGGCGGACGGAACGTGGCATCCACCAATGGCGGGCGCGCACCTTTCGGTTGACGCGGGTGCCTTCGTGGAGGCGTTGGCCGAGGCGCACGTGGTGACCGGCGAAGCCATGTTCGGTCGGATGGCGCAGCAGGCGATGTGCTGGTTTCTCGGCGCCAATGCAGTCGCCGAGGCGGTGCTCGAGGAGGACCGGGGCGGATGCCACATCGGGCTGGGGCCGTCCACCGCGCTCACGCAGTCTTCGGCCGTGGCGACGCTTGCCTATCTAGGCGCCGCACTGTCGCTGAAGGCCGCGGATCTCGCCGTGCTCCCCGTTGTCGAGGTGTTCCCCCGCGAGCTGGCCACCGTCGCCTGACCCGCCGCATCGCACCCGCGCCGCGGCCGTGCCAGGATGGGCCGGTGCTGGGCAAGCTCGCCACCGAGGTGGCTCTCGACCGTACCGATCTTCTTGCCGCCCCTGTGGTGGCCGCGCTTCGGGCGTGGTCCGGTCCGGGTCCGGTGACCGAGGTACTCGTCGCGCCGATCGATCCCGATTGGCCGACACCGCCGCGTTCTGCGCCGCGTATGACGTCGCCGCCGACGTGTCCGCCAACTGTGTTGTCGTGGCCGGAAAGCGCGAGGGCGAGGTCCGACACGCCGCGTGTCTGGTCCTCGCCACGACTCGCGCCGATGTCAACACGACCGTTCGCAAGCTGCTCGACGTTCGCAAGGCGAGCTTCCTACCGACCGCGGAGGCGGTCGAGCTGACGGGCATGGAGTACGGCGGAATCACCCCGATCGGCCTCCCTCCACAGTGGCCGGTCTTTGTGGACGCGGCGGTCTCGGTCGCACCGGCCGTCGTGATCGGGTCGGGCATCCGGGGCAGCAAGATTGTCCTCCCCGGCCGGGCTCTGGCCGGGCTACCCGGGGCTCAGGTCATCGACGGACTGGGCCAGGCCATATCCCAGTTCTAGAGGGTTCGCACCGCCTCAACAGCTTTGTCCACATCGGACTCGTCGTTGAGCACGCTGGTTCCGAACCGGAGGTACGACGGCGAGTACGGGGTTGCGCTGGCCAGCACCTTGGCCGGAAGAAGCTTCGCCACCGCCTCGCTGGCCGTGTAGCCGGGCACCTCGCAGCAGACGATGCCGGCGGACAACTCAGGTGAACGTGGAGTCCGTAGCCGTATCGACGAGATGCCGGCGAGCCCGTCCTTCAGCCTCGCCGCGAGCGAGCGGCTACGCTCCGCCACGCGTGAGCGTCCGATCGCCTGATGGAAGGCGAATGCTTCCGCCAGTGCCCATCGGTGCTCGAAGCTGTGGTAGCCCCCAGGAGTGGCAAAGGCGCCGGGTGGACTCTCAGGGCCGCCGGTGAAGGTCGGGATGACCGGGGTGTACCGACTCCACGCCTCCGAGCGACCCCAGATGAACCCCGTGCCCCGCGGCCCGAACAGCCACTTGTGCGTGCCCGAGACGAGGAAGTCGCACCCGAGGTCCTCGGGGCCCGCGTCCTCGATGCCGAACCCGTGCACCCCGTCCACGCAGAGCAGTGCCCGCTGCGCCAGCGCGCGGCTCGCATTCACCCGCGCCAACGCGTCCGCGATCGCCTTCAGGGGCAACCGTACCCCGGTGCTCGAGTGCACCCACGTGATGGCGACGACCCGGGTACGGTCCGAGAGCGCCGCGACTAACCGGTTCACGATTTCGGTGGCGTCGGCCTGCTCGGGCTCGTCGATACAGGCGCACGCGCCGTACCGTGGCTCCATCACGCAAGGATCGCAGCCGCCATGACTCGTGGGTGGCGTAGAAGTCGTGCTCGGTCGTGAGCACCTCGTCACCTGGGGCGAGCCGCAGTCCACTGTAGAGAAGCCCGAGTCCCATGGTCGTCGAGTCGGTGAATGCGATCCGCGTCGCGTCCGTGCGCAGGTAGGTCGCGGCGGCCGCGGCCACCGCTTCGTCCAAAGTGGACTCGTTGGCGTGGAGGTAGGCGTACGGGTCCGCGTCCAGGCCGGCCCGGTGCAGGTCAATCGCGGTCCGCACGCTGGCGGCATGGCTCGCGAAGACGAACGTTGTGAAGTTGGCGACTCCCCCGGTCAGGGCGAACTGCGCCCGGATGCTGGCCCAGTCGTTCGGGTCCAGGGGCGGTGCCACCACCGTCTGGTCAGCGTGCGGCGGTTCCGGATCGCATCCGGCCACGGCCAGCGCACCCGCACCAATGGCGGTCGTGGCCAGGAGCTGACGGCGGGTGAGCATGCGCCCATCCTGACCTCAGTCCGTGAGCGGTGCCAGGTTGGGTCGTTTCGCAGGGATGCTGTCGCCGCTGGAGGTTCCGGTAAGGCGCCGCTTCACCCACGGGGCCAGGTGCTGCCGGGCCCAACGGACGTCGTGAGCGCGGGCGATCGGCCAGCTGCGCCGCGGCGCGGAGCCGGGCGAATCGAGCCAGCTCGGGTCGGGCTCGATGTCGAGCGCGCGCAGAACGTGGGCGGCAACTCGCAGGTGCCCCGCCGGTGCCATGTGCAGCCGGTCCTCGCTCCACAGCCGAGGATTGTGGAACTCCTCGTCGTGCCACAGGTCGACCACTCGGGCGCCGTGCTTGTCGGCGACCTCGCCCACGGCGTCGTTGAGCACCTGCATCCGGGGCAGGATGACCCGCCGTCCCGGCAACCGCCTGGTGACGTTGGCCCACCGGAAGATGATCACGTCGGCCCCGTTCGCGCGCAGCATCCGGATGACCTCGTCGAACCGGCTCAGCATTGCGGTGGGATTGAAATGCCGGCGAAGCACGTCGTTTCCCCCACCCGCGAAGCTCACCAGATCCGCCCGCATCCCGAGCGCCACGGGCACCTGCTCGTCGACGATCCGGTCGAAGAGCCGCCCGCGGATGGCCAGGTTCGCATAACGGAATTCGGGCGCATCGCTGGCGAGGCGGTGGGCGACGAGATCCGCCCAACCGCGGAGGGTCCCATCGGGCCGGAAGTCGTTCATGCCCTCGGTGAAGCTGTCTCCGATCGCGACGTAACTCCCCCAGCGCATGATCCCCTCCCGGCCCTGGCTGTTCGGTTGCGGTTCGAGTCTGCCCAGAGCGCGGCCGCTCGTTGAAACCGGGTGGGGTGAGGTCCGTCACCGGCAGTAAGCTCCCGTGCGTGCTGATGAAGATGTCGACGCTGTTCCTGCGCACACTGCGTGAGGACCCCGCCGAGGCGGAGGTGCCCAGCCACAAGCTGCTGGTCCGGGCTGGCTACATTCGACGCGCCGCGCCGGGCGGCTACACCTGGCTGCCGCTGGGCAAGCGAGTGCTCGACAAGATCGCACGGGTGGTGCACGAGGAGATGGTTGCCATGGGTGGCCAGGAAGTGCACTTCCCGGCGCTGCTGCCGCGGGAGCCCTACGAGGCGAGTGGGCGCTGGCTCGCCTACGGCAACGACATCTTCCGGCTCCAGGACCGCCGCGGTGCCGACTTCCTGCTCGGGCCCACGCACGAAGAGCTGTTCACACTTCTCGTCAAGGACCTGTACGGGTCGTACAAGGACTTTCCGGTGATCCTCTATCAGGTTCAGTGGAAATACCGGGACGAGGCCCGACCCCGCGCCGGCCTGCTGCGCGGGCGCGAGTTCTTGATGAAGGACTCGTACTCGTTCGACCTCTCCGACGAGGGCCTGGCCGAGTCGTATAGCAAGCACCGCGACGCGTACATCAAGATGTTCGACCGGCTCGGTCTGGACTACACGATCGTGTCGGCGATGGCCGGTGCCATGGGCGGCAGCGGGTCGGAGGAGTTCCTCGCCGCGACGCCGGTCGGTGAGGACACTTTCGTGGGCTGCACCCGATGCGACTACGCGGCCAACACCGAGGCCGTCGTCACGCCCGCGCCGCCGCCGGGCGACCCCGCCGCCTGGCCCGCCATGACCGTCCACGAGACGCCCGACACGCCGACGATCGAGACCCTGGTCGATCTCGCCAACGCGGAGAAGCTCGGCGGCCGGGCCGATTGGACAGCCGCGGACACGCTGAAGAATGTCGTGCTGAAGGTGACCGCGCCCGGTGGCAAAACCGAACTCCTGGTCATCGGTGTGCCCGGCGACCGTGAGGTCGACATGAAGCGCGTCGAAGCGGCGGTCTACCCCGCGACAGTCGGGTTGTTCGAGGCGGCCGACTTCGCCGCCCACCCGGCGTTGGTCCGTGGGTACATCGGCCCGCAGCTCCTCGCCAAGAAGCGCATCCGCTATCTGGTCGACCCGCGGGTCGTCACCGGCACATCGTGGGTCACCGGCGCGAACAAGCCCGGCAAGCACGCGGTCAACGTGGTGGCCGGCCGCGACTTCACACCCGACGGCACCATCGAGGCGGCCGAGGTACGGCCGGGTGATCCCTGCCCGGTCTGCGGCGCGACGCAGGGTGGCGTGCTGACGATGCGCCGGGGCATCGAGATCGGGCACATCTTCCAGCTCGGACGCCGGTTCGCCGACACGTTCGGGCTTGACGCCCTTGGTCCGGATAGCAAGCCGATCCGGGTGACGATGGGCTCCTACGGCGTCGGTGTCTCGCGGTTGGTGGCGGCGATCGCCGAGCAGCACCACGACGAGCAGGGCCTCGCCTGGCCGGCCGCGGTGGCCCCGGCGGCAGTGCATGTCGTAGCCGCGGGCAAGGCCGACCACATCGCCGCGGCGGTGAAGCTCGGCGAGGATCTCGCGGCCGCCGGACTCGACGTGATCGTGGACGACCGGCCCGGGGTGTCGGTCGGGGTACGGCTGACCGACGCCGAGCTGATTGGGGCGCCGATCATCATCATCGTCGGACGACGGCTGGGCGAAGGCCAGGTCGAGGTCCGCCGGCGGGCGGGCGGCGCACCGGAGGATGTACGACTCGCAGAGATTTCAGCCGTTCTGGTGAGAGAGATTGGGGTGACATCGGGCAAACTGTGAGGAGTCACAACCATACCCAGCCCACCGGAATGTGAATACTCCGCACAGACGTTGGACGCCCCGTGCATATCGAGATCTACGCTGACGTGGTCTGCCCGTGGTGCTACCTGGGCAAACGGCGGCTGGAAGCGGCGCTCGCCGCGTCGACTTACGCCGACGAAGCCATCCTGCGATGGCGGGCCTTCCAGCTCGATCCGAGCACTCCGCGAGAGGGTCGCCCGCTTCTCGGCTGGCTCGGCCGAAGATTCGGCGGCGAGGACCGGGCGCGAACGGTGATGGCGCAGGTGGCCCAGATCGCAGCGACCGAAGGGCTCATTTTCAATTTCGATCGCGCGATCATCGCCAATACGTTCGATGCGCACCGCCTCCTGTGGTTCGCCGATCAGCCCGAGGCGGTGGTCTTCGGCGCCACGGCCGACACGCAGCCGGACCTGGTCGAGGCCATCCACCGCGCGCACTTCACGGACGGGCTGGACATCGGTTCACGCGACGTGTTGATCTCACTCGCGGCCGAGGTGGGCCTGGAAGAGGAGCGGGTGTGGCGGCTGCTCTCCTCCACGGAGGCGACGGCCGACGTCCGCGGCCAGATCGCCCGGGCGCACGATCTTGGTATTTCATCCGTACCGACATTCGTCTTCGCCGGCACATACGCCGTGACCGGCGCCCAGGAGACGCGCACCATGACGTCTGTGCTCGCCGAGGTTGCCCGCCGGGAGCGGCTCGCGCCGACAGTGTCCACATTGGTCCCTCAACAGCGCACCGCGCCCGCGGCAGACGACGATTCCCGCGTGGCGTAGCACGCACGACATAGTCTTTCAGGATGCTTCCCGGCGGCGCCGACCGATGGATTCCAACCGTGGTCGTTTCCGTTGCCGCCATTCCGATCGGCGTCGCGGCCGCGTTGACGCTAGGCCAGCTCCGCGTCCGGCGCGGTGTCGCGTCGGCTGAGGCGACCCGCACGGCGTGGACCGAGGTCGGCATGGTCGCCACGACGTTCCCCTGGATCTGGATGATTCTGACGCCGCTGGCCGGCCCGGGCCGGGTCTACCTGATCCCGTTCGTCGACCTGGCCGACCAGCTCCACCACGAACCGCTCTGGGTCGTCACCCAGATCGGCGGCAACCTCCTTGTTTTCGCCGGGTTGGGCTTTCTCGCTCCGATCCGGTGGCCGGTCGGCATCGGTTCGGTGCTCGTGGCGGCCGGCCTCGCCTCGGCCTCGGTGGAGGCTTTGCAGTACCTGTTCCACCTCGGCCGCGTTGCCTCGGTCGACGACGTCCTCGTCAACACGGTCGGCGCCGGTCTCGCGGCCGTGCTCTCGCGCCGGCTGGTGGCCCCGGCTGTACGGCCCGCCTAATTGGCCGCCGGTCCCGCTCGCGGGCAATGGCCCCGTTGATCATGGGGTGAAAGCGGACATATCGGGTTGATCATGTGCTCCCAACCATGATCGGCGTTGGCGGGGGATCGGCGGGTGCATGAACGATCGTTTAGGTCCGAGTTGACAAGCGGCTAGGCTGGTGCCTTGTGACGGTGGAGCAGGTAAAAGGGGCGGAGTCGGGTTCGACGACTCGGGCCCCGGGGCGTCGACGATCCCGGCGGGCCGAGATCCTCGAGATCGCGGTTGGTCTCTTCGCGACCCGCGGGTACCACGGTGTGTCGATGGACGACATCGGGGCTGCGGCGGGCGTCACCGGACCGGCGCTCTACCACCACTTCGCGGGCAAGGAAGCCATGCTCGCGGCCGCACTGAATCCCGTGAGCGAGAGCCTGCTGGCCGGTGGCCGAGCCAGGGTTGCTGACCACCCGGATGACCCGGCCGCCGCGCTGGCCGCACTGGTCGACTTCCACGTTGATTTCGCGCTGGCCAACCCGGCTGTGATCTCCTTGCACCTACACGAGTTGGACCGCCTACCGGAGGAGCCGCGGCGCGAGATCCGCCGGCTGCAACGGCTCTACGTCGAAGTCTGGGTCGCGGTGCTGACCGCACTGCGGACCGACCTGGACGGTGCCGAGGCGCGCGTGCTCGCTCACGCCGCGTTCGGTCTGATGAACTCCACCCCGTTCCTCTCGGTCGAGGTGGACCGGAATCGGAGTGCCGGGCTGCTGCGGGCGGCGACGCTAGCGGCACTCGGACGCTCGGGCCCGCCCCAGTTGAGAGGCTGACGGTCCCGTATTACGGGATCCTGTGGGCATCGTCACGTCTCCCCACACCTGTGGATAACCCTGTGGATGACGTTCTGACTTTTGTGGATCGGTCTGTGCGCAACACGAGGGGAAGGTCATGATCGAGTCATTGCTGGTGGCGAACCGGGGTGAGATCGCTCGACGGGTGATCCGCACCGCACGCCGGCTCGGCATCCGTACCGTTGCGGTCTTTTCCGAGGCCGACGCCGGCCTTCCATTCGTCGCTGAGGCTGACGAGGCGCTGGCGATCGGACCGGCCAACCCGGCCCAGTCCTACCGCAACGTCGACGCGGTCCTCGCGGCGGCCAAGTCGAGCGGAGCCGCGGCAATTCATCCCGGGTATGGCTTCCTTTCGGAGAATGCGGACTTTGCCCGGGCCGTCGTGGCTAACGGGCTCGTCTGGGTCGGTCCGCCCGCGGACGCGATCACCGCGATGGGTGACAAGATCAACGCCCGCAACCTCATGGCTTCGGCCGGCGTACCGGTGGCCCCGGGCACGACGGATCCCGCGACCCACGTCGACGCGGCCGTCGCCGAGGCGAACCGGATCGGCTATCCGGTGATGGTCAAAGCCGCCGCCGGTGGAGGCGGCATGGGAATGGCGTCCGCCGCGGACGAGGTGGGGCTTCGGACGGAGTACGAGAAGGTGCGCGGCTTTGCCGAGCGCATGTTCGGCGATCCGTCGGTGCTCATCGAGCGCTTCTTCCCGTCGGTGCGCCACATCGAAGTACAGATCCTGGGGCTGGTCGACGGGCGAGTCGTGGCGTTGGGCGAGCGCGAGTGCTCGGTGCAACGGCGCAACCAGAAGCTGGTCGAAGAGTCTCCTTCGCCGGCGTCGATGCTGACAACGGCCCGTCGGACCGACCTTCTGGCCGCGGCCGTTCGGGCCGGCGAGGCGGTCGGCTACCGCAATGCGGGAACGGTCGAGTGCCTGCTCGATCCGTCCACAGGGGACTTCTACTTCCTGGAGATGAATACGCGTCTGCAGGTCGAGCATCCGGTAACGGAGGCGGTATTCGGCGTCGACCTGGTCGAGGAGCAGCTGCGAGTCGCAAGTGGACTGCCGCCGACGTTCGACCCGGACGCCCTCGTCTCGCGGGGGCACGCGATCGAGCTGCGGGTCAACGCCGAGGACCCGAAGCGGTTCCTTCCCGGACCAGGCGCCATCACCACGTGGATCGAGCCCACCGGCGAGGGCGTGCGCGTGGATGCGGGTTACGCCGCCGGCACCACGGTCACGCCGAACTACGACTCGCTCATGGCCAAGCTCATCGTGTACGGCTCCGATCGCGCGGCCGCGATTGCTCGAGCCAAGGAAGCGGTCGCCGCGTTCCAAATCGCCGGACCAAAGAACAACCTGCCGTTCTTCGCCGAACTGCTCGACAACACGGAGTTCCTCGCCGGCGATTACGACACGGCCATCGTCTCCCGGATGCGGTAGGACCGGGAATGGCGACGTATCCCTCGTCTGTCTCCATTCGTGAGGTTGGACCGCGAGACGGCTTGCAGAACGAGGAACCGGTACCGACCGAGTCGAAGATCCGGCTGCTCGACGCGCTGAGCGAGACCGGTGTCGGCCGGATCGAGGCGGTCAGCTTCGTACACCCGAAGGCAATTCCGCAGATGGCCGATGCCGACGAGGTGTGGGCGGGGATCAGGCGTGCGCCGGGGGTGCGCTACTCCGCGCTGGTGCCCAACTCGCGCGGTGCCCAGCGCGCGATCGACTCCGGGTTCCGGGAGTTGGAGGTGGTGGTCTCCGCTTCGGACACGCACAATCGCCACAACGTCAACCGAGGCACGGATGAGTCGCTGGACGACATCGCCGGCCTCATCGAGATGGTGCACGGAGCCGGCGGAACCTGCGAGGTCATCATCTCGACGAGCTTCGGCTGCCCCTACGAGGGTGATGTCGCGCCGGCCAGGGTGGCGTCCATTGTCGACCGTGTACTCGACGACGGCGCCGACCGGGTCGCCTTCGGTGACACCACCGGGATGGCGACCCCGCGCCGCGTCGCGGACGTTCTGGATGTGGTACGGCCGGCGCACCCATCGATCGACCTGCTGCTGCACTTCCACAACACTCGGGGCACCGCGCTCGCGAACATCCTGATCGCGCTGGACTACGGCATCACCGAATTCGACGCCAGCGTCGGTGGGTTAGGCGGATGCCCGTACGCCCCAGGCGCCACGGGCAATGTCGCCACCGAAGAGGTCGTTCATATGCTGCACGACCTCGGTATCAAGACCGGCGTCGACCTCGGCCGGCTCCTCGACGCCGCCCGGCTGGCGCAGGAAATTGTCGGCCGGGAGCTGCCCAGCGGCGTGCTGCGGGCCGGACCCCGGCTGCCGCTCCGCGCGCCACCGTCTCCACGAGCGTGACCAAACTGTCATCGGCACGTGACCGATGTTTGGCCCATTCGAAGCTGGTACCGATTAAGTTCCGAGGCGACGGTGATGAACGTTCGTCTCGCGTCGGCCCGCGAATGGGAGACAACCTCGCGCGACCGGCGTCCACATAGATGAGGGTGGCCCGACGTCTACGGACGCCGGGCCACCCTCCTTCGCGGGCTCCGCTTTCACCCCTGTCTTGAAGACTTGGCGCGTGGGAGCGCGCTCGAACCGCAAGTGTTGAAGGCTCGCGGACCCGCGGTGGTAGCCTAACGATCGTTAAGGTAACGCGACGGGTGGAGAGTGGGTCGACGTGACACTTGGCGGGGCCGGGCGGTTCAGCGAGGAGGAACTGCGAAAGCGAGTGCTGACCGGAGGCGCGGAGCGCTACCACGAGGCGAACGCGGCCCGGGGCAAGCTGTTCGCCCGGGACCGGATAGCGGCTCTCGTCGACTCTGAGTCCTTTGTGGAGGATGGGCTGTTCGCGAACGTGCTCGCGGACGGCTTGCCGGCCGACGGCGTGGTGACCGGCGCCGCGCAAATCGACGGCCGCCCGGTGCGGCTGATGGCCAATGACTCGACGGTCAAGGCGGGATCGTGGGGCGCCCGTACCGTCGAGAAGATCATTCGGACCATCGAGTCGGCTTACCGGGAGAGCGTGCCGATGGTGTACCTGGTCGATTCGGCCGGCGCGCGGATCACCGACCAGGTCGACCTCTTTCCGGGCCGACGGGGGGCCGGACGGATCTTCTGGAACCAGGTCCGGGCCTCCGGCTCGATCCCACAGGTGTGTGCGCTCTTTGGGCCTTCCGCTGCGGGCGGAGCCTACATTCCCGCGTTCTGCGACGTGGTCGCGATGGTCGACGGCAACGCGTCGATGTACCTGGGGTCGGACCGCATGGTGGAGATGGTGACCGGCGAGAAGACCACGCTCGAGGCGATGGGCGGAGCGCGAGTCCACTGTGCCGAATCGGGCGTCGGCCACTTTCTGTGCAAGAACGAGCAGGAGGCGCTTGACGTCGTTCGGCGCTATCTGTCGTACCTGCCCTCCAACTGGCGGGGCACGCCACCCGCGGCCGCCGCGGGCGAACCGCCCACAGTGGACCTCGCCGCGCTCGTCCCGGCCAACGAACGCCAAGCCTTCGAGATGCGGCGTTTCGTGAAGGGCCTGCTGGACGCCGACACGTTCTTCGAGATCCAGGCCCTGTGGGCGCGTGAGGTCACGATCGGGTTCGGCCGCCTCGCCGGCGCCGTGGTCGGTGTCGTCGCGAACAACTCGCTGCACAAGGGCGGCGTTCTCTTCGTGGACTCGGCCGACAAGGCGACCCGGTTCGTGCAGCTCTGCGACGCGTTCAACGTGCCGCTGCTGTTTCTTTCGGATGTGCCGGGCTTCATGGTGGGCACGGCGGTGGAGAAGCAGGGCATCATCCGACACGGCGCGAAGATGATCACGGCGATCGCCGAGGCGACGGTGCCGAAGATCTGCGTGGTAGTCCGAAAGGCGTACGGCGCCGGGCTCTACGCCATGGCCGGCCCCGGGTTCGACCCGGACGCGACAATCGCGCTGCCGACCGCGAAGATCGCCGTCATGGGGGCCGAGGCGGCGGTGAACGCGGTGTACGCCAACAAGATTGCCGCGCTCAGCGACGAGGCGAAACGGGCCACCTTCGTGGCGACGAAACGCGAGGAGTACGAGCAGGACATCGACGTCGTGCGCCTGGCCAGCGAGCTCGTGGTGGACACGATCGTCGAGCCAGCCGACCTTCGCGGCGAGCTGGTCCGTCGGTTCGACCTGGCCCGTAACAAGGATCGTCATTTCTCCCGGCGCCGCCACGGCGTGACGCCGGTCTGACCCTGCTACCCGCGGGCCCGCCGAGTTGGCGCCCAATGACATAGAGGAGAGCCGATGCTCAACAGAGAGCGGGAGGCGTTGCGGCAGACGGTCGCGGAGTTCGCCCACGAGGTGGTCGCGCCCGTCATCGGCGAACACTACGAGAACCACACGTTCCCGTACGAGATCGTGCGCCAGATGGGCAAGATGGGGCTGTTTGGTCTGCCGTTACCGGAAGGCTACGGCGGGATGGGCGGCGACTACTTCGCGCTGGGTATCGCGATCGAGGAGCTGGCGCGGGTCGACTCGAGCGTGGCCATCACGCTGGAAGCCGCGGTCTCGCTGGGCGCGATGCCGATCTACCGCTTCGGAACCGAGGAGCAAAAGGAGACGTGGCTGCCGCGGCTCGCCGCTGGGGAAGCGTTGGCCGCCTTCGGACTGACCGAACCCGGCTTCGGCTCCGACGCGGGCGGCGCCCGCACCCGGGCCGTGCTCGACGAGCGCACGGACGAGTGGGTCATCAACGGCAGCAAGGCCTTCATCACCAACTCGGGCACGGAGATCACGGCTCTCATCGCGGTCGCCGCGATCACCGACGAGGCGGACGGCGAGAAGCAGCTCTCCACGATCCTGGTGCCGTCGGGCACCCCCGGGCTGACCGTCCTACCGGGATACTCGAAGGTAGGTTGGTGCGCGTCGGACACCCACGAGCTGTCCTTTGAGGACGTACGGGTGCCGGTGTCGAACCTGCTCGGGGAACGCGGTCGGGGCCTCGCCCAGTTCCTTCAGATCCTCGATGAGGGCCGGATCGCCATTGCCGCGCTCGCCACGGGACTGGCGCAGGGATGCGTGGACGAATCCCTGTCGTACGCCCGGCAGCGCCAGGCCTTCGGTCGGCCGATCGGCGCATTTCAGGCTATCCAGTTCAAGATCGCGGACATGGAGGCGCGTGCCCACACCTCCCGCCTCGCCTGGCATGACGCGGCCGACCGGCTGGTACGGGGTCGGGAGTTCAAGCGGCAAGCCGCGATCGCGAAGCTGGTGGGCAGCGAGACGGCCGTGGCCAACGCGCGCGAGGCGACCCAGATTCACGGCGGGTACGGGTTCGTGAACGAGACCCCGGTCGCCCGATTCTGGCGCGACAGCAAGGTACTCGAGATCGGCGAAGGCACGTCCGAAGTGCAGCGGATGATCATCGCTCGGGATCTCGGGCTATAGTCGGACCTGCCTCAGTCGGGTCGGCGAACAGCAGGACCTGAGGCCCGAGCTGCGCCGGTCTTTGGCACCACCCTGCGAGCGACCAACGGTAGCCGCCCTCGTCCCAGGCGTTTGTTCGGTTGGTACCCCAAAAATCGGGTCGGGTCCGGCTCCTGCCGGTTGTCCGCCTACGATGGCGGCGGCGGTTCACCGAGCGTGCCCACACATGTGCTCCCCGCAGAAGCAAGACCGATTCGTCGATGGCGTGTATCGGCGCACGCACTTACCGTAGGGAACCGACGGTCGCGGGATTGGTGGGGCAGGGAGGGTCAGTGCCACAGGGGGACGAACCCGTGGTCGAGGTGTCGGGCGTACCGGCGCCGACGGCATTCACGATCCACGATTACCGCCGCTATCGGCGCCGGCTGCACCGCTGCCTTGACGTGTTCGCCCAAATCCTCGATCGCTTCCGGTTCGACGAGGACCGGCCGATGACCGGTGTCGAGCTGGAAATCTGCATTGTGGACAACGACTTCCAGCCAACGATGCGCAATCAGGAAGTGCTCGGTTTGGTGGACGAGCCGATATTCCAAGAGGAGCTGGGCCGGTTCAATCTCGAGGCGAACATCCCACCTCGCCTGATCGGCGGCAACGGACTTCAGGAGTACGAGGACTACCTGCGGCTCATGCTCAACGACGCGGAGGCGAAGGCGGCGACAATCGGCGCCGGGCTGGTCCTGATCGGGATTCTCCCCACGATTACGCCCGAGCACACCGTCCTCGCCAACGTCTCCTCCAATCCCCGATACCGGACGCTCAACCATCAGATCGTTGACGCCCGGGGCGATGACGTGTCGATCGACATCCGTGGTGCGACCGAGCGGCTCCACATCCAGACCGAGTCGATCATGCCCGAGTCGGCGAACACGAGCATCCAGTTCCACCTGCAGGTGACCCCGGCGACCTTCGCCGGCTACTGGAACGCCTCCCAGGCGATCGCCGCGGTCCAGGTGGCGGTCGGCGCGAACTCGCCGTTCCTGTTCGGTCGGCGGTTGTGGGACGAGACGAGGGTCGTGCTGTTCGAGCAGACCACCGACACTCGCCCGGAGGAGCTCAAGAACCAAGGAGTACGGCCGCGGGTGTGGTTCGGCGAACGGTGGATCACGTCGATCTTCGACTTGTTCGAGGAGAACCTGCGCTACTTCCCGACACTTCTGCCGATCCTCTACGAGGAGGATCCCGACGACGCGCTGGCTTTAGGCAAGGTCCCGGAACTCGGCGAGCTGCGCCTGCACAACGGGACCGTGTACCGGTGGAACCGACCGGTCTATGACATCAGCCCCGAAGGCACACCGCATCTGCGGGTGGAGAACCGGGTGCTGTCGGCGGGACCGACGGTCGTGGACATGCTCGCCAACGCGGCGCTCTACTTCGGACTGATCCGGGCGTTTGCCGAGGCTGACCGTCCAGTGTGGAGCCAGCTGCCGTATGCGGCGGCCGAACGAAACTTCTATCTGGCCTGCAATCGGGGGATGTCGGCTACGCTCCACTGGCCGCGCGGCGGTGAGATCGCCGTCGGTGACCTTGTGCTCGAACGCCTGCTACCGGCGGCATACGAAGGGCTGGACGCGTTCGGGGCTGCGCCGCAGCTGCGCGACCGGCTTCTCGGCATCATCGAGCAGCGTTGCCTTACCGGCCGCAACGGCGCGGTCTGGCAGAGCGAGACGGTGGCTCGGTTGGAGGAGTGGGGGATGGACCGACCCACGGCCCTTCGTGAGATGCTCCGCCGTTATATCGACCACATGCACTCGAACGAACCCGTGCACACGTGGCCGATCGGTTAGAGCCGGCCCACTCGTCCGGTGTCGGGCACGACCGCGGTTAGTCTCGGCGCCACTCCTCGGACGGCTGCACGCGGTTCGGAGCGGGGACGCTCGCCTTCCCGCCCACGGCTCCCGTGGAGGGCGCCGGCAGGGGCGTGGCGCGTCGGCCCGCCGACGGCGTGAGATCAGCCGCGACCGGCGGCCGCGGCTGCGCGGCCGGCACTGATAGCGGGTTGGTTTGGGCAGGTACGTCTCGCCGCCTCGGGGCTGACCCCACGACCGCGACCAGGCTCGAGCCGACGAGCCCAGCGAGAATCATGTACGGCGACGTGTACAGGGCAGACAGCTGCTCGAACGTCGCATGCCCCGGGCGTGGTGCGGCGAGGGCATAGGCTGCGGCAACAATTAACGGCCCGGCGGCTCCGGAGACGGTGACCCCCGCGCGACCGGCACCGCGGCCGGCGGCAGGAAACGCCGCGAGACCTCCAATCAGCAGCGCACCGCCGAGCATGACCAGGGCACCCGGGATGTAGAACGAATGCCAGATCGGGCCCGCCTCAGTGAAGCGCCAGATGCCCAGCTGCGTCACCTCGGTCCGATCGCTGGCCGTGGAGGCCGCTACCACCGCGAGGGCCCACAGGAAACCCGCAGTTGAGATCACATTGGTGGCTATCGCCCGAGATCCGAGCGCGACCAGTGCCACGAGGAGGCCGAGCACGACGCCAGCGGCCGCGTATGTTCCGGCGAGCAGCTCCGGGGCGAAGTTGTCGACTATCCGCACCTTCTGGGTCGGGACCGCGACCAGCGGGATCGTGACGCAACCGCCGAGCGCCGCGGCGACCACAAGGGTGAGGCGGCCTGCGAGGCGAGCCATCCGTCCACTGTCGACAGCGCCAGCCGATCGCTCGGCCACGGCGGCACCCACAATCACGGCAACCGCGGCCACCCACACGGTCCAGGCCAGGCCGGCGGCCCAGGCTGCATCCGCGGCGTCGGAACGGTCCGGCACCCAGACGAGGATGCGCAGGCCGTACCCAAGCCCCAACTGCGCCGCTGCCGTACCCGCTGCGGCGAGAAAGGCGAGCACAATGGAGCTGCCCCAGCCACGCTTCGCCATGGCGGGCAGCGTACTTCGGGGCCGCCCGTCGGGCGACTGGAAGCTTGCGTCCGTTGCGGAGGATGGCACCATGACGCGGTACCAGCAGGTCGGCCCCGACGAGCCGCAGGGCTGGAGTCCGTTTGCCGTCTCGATGATCGCGACCTTGGTCCTGCTGCTCGGCCTCGGCGGAGCGCTCTTTGGCATCTACGTGGCCAACGTCAACGCCGCCGCATCGACACCAACCACGCCGCCTACGACATCGACGTCAACCACTGCGCCCGTGACCTCTCCTCCCGTGACGTCTCCTCCGGTTACGACAAATCCACCGGCTACGACGACCCCGCCGGTCACGACGACTGGGCCGGTGTCGTTCCCGCTGCCGAAGCTCACTGGTCTCGACTTCGAAGTGGCCCGTGCCAACGTTCGCGAGTTGGGATTGGACTGGACGCTGTCGTTCGGAGCCTCGGGCAGCGACAGATCGGTGACATCGACCAACCCACGAGCGGGCACGGCCGTCCACAAGGGTGCCAGGATCGAGATCGCGATCAAGGGAAAGCCGCCGGCGGCGCATGTCCCGGCGATCGACGGCCAAGCCTGTGCCAAGGCAGTCGGCATGATCATCGACGCCGGTCTGTATCCGGAGTTTCTCACCGACTCGCGCACCGGTGCGGCATCCGCACCGGAACAGGACGGCCTCGTCTGGAACGACTACATGAAGCTCACCTGCGGCAGTTGAACCGGCCGCCGGCGCGTTCGCCGAGCCAAGATCTATGCTGGCCGGCGGGGCCGCGCACGTGCGGTGTGATGGTCGTCGATGAAGGGAGCCGGACCAATGGCCGCGGACAACCGCGACGACAAGGATCTCCCCGGGTCGGACCCGATGCCGGCCGAGCCCGAGCACCGGGAGCCGGCGGCTCCGCCCGAAGAGACCGTCCAGCGGCCACCGGACGACGCACGGGCAAGCCAGACCCACGCGGAAACCCGAGACCGGATCCCGAGCGATCCATGGGCGGAAACGACCCAAACGCGTCAGGACGCGCGACCGGTTCCCCCCGATGGTTCAGGCCCGGGGCGGGTGGCAGGTGGCGATACGAGCATCCTTCCTCCGGTCGCGTCGACCCTGGGCGAGGCCGGCTCAAGTACGGCCGAGCCTGGAACGCCGAGATGGACGGCACGCGCCCAGGTGCCCACGCCGGAGGTCGAGGAGGAGGTCCATCCCGAGTGGGCCGAGCCGCCACGGAGCCCGCTCGTGCCGATTCTGGTGGCGGTCTGCATTCTGTTGCTCGTCGCGCTGGTGGGCCTTGGGATTTGGCTGATCTTTGCTGACCGGGCGGCGACGACTCCAACACCGACACCCACCGTGCAGACCGCGACTCCGCCGGTAACGAGCAGTACGAGAGCGACGGCGACCACGACGACAAGCGTCCCGCCGTCGCCCGTGCCGGTGCCGAACCTTCGAGGTCAGGACTACAACGCTGCGGCGGCCGCCCTGACGCAGCTGGGATTTGTGCCCGTCCGCCAGGACGTGGTCGACGCCGATGTGCAGAAGGGCAAGGTCGTCGGTACGGATCCAGCCGCCGGTCAACAGGTCCGCCCCGGAACCCGGATCAACGTGTTTGTTTCATCCGGCCCGCCGCGCGATACAACGCCGTCGCCGAGCGATTCGCCAACCTAACCTGGGCCCTCCTGACGGCGGCGGATCACAACCCGTACCAGGCCACCGATCGAGATGAAGAGTGCGATCAGGCCGGCTATGGCGAGTTTGACGCCGAACTCCGGAGGCGGAAGGTACGACGTCCAACCGGCGGCCACATCGCCAGCCGCGTCCGGACCGGCTGTCGAGTCGGCTTCAACGCCAGCTCCGACGCTGGGCTGGCTACCGGCCTCGGGGACTCGTTCAATTCCGAATGCGCCGGGTCGCTCAGTCGTGGATCCGGCTGGCTCCGTAGCCGTCCTATTCGGCACCGCGGCCGGCTGTGCTTGGGCGGCGGTCCGAGCGTGTGTCGCCGGCGCGTCAGTGGCCGAAGCCGGCTGCTCTGGTGGCTTTGATTGTTTGGTTCGGTTGGGTGAGGGCGCTGTCGTCGGCGGGTCGGAGGGCGTCGGCTTCGGTGACTTCGTGGGCCTTTTGGTCGACGTGCCTTCGCTGCTCGCCGGATCGGGCGGTCCGGAGTCATCCGGATTAGCGGCGGTGGTTGCCGCCGACCCGGCGATCGTGCCCCAGGCGGGCTCCGCGCCGAACAGCGTCATCACGCCCAATGCCAGCACACTGGCGGCGAGTGCAAACGTCGGTCGACTGCGCTGATTGCGGGCGCACTGGCCGTCGAACATGGCTCCGCTCCCCAGGATCTGGGGCCCGGGCCGGGCAAAGGAACCGTGCGTGGGTGATGTCGATCGTAGGCCGCTGGCGTGCCGCGGCGCCGCTTCATTGATGCCGGCGATGGTCGGGCAAGGGCTCAGAGCCCGTGAAGCTGAACGTAGATGGACCTGCGCTCGACCGCGTCGCCGGCGGAGTCGAGTTGGTAACCGTCGAGCCACGCCCAGCCGTCGCTTGTCTGCCACTCGTGCACGCGGATGACCCGGAACATCATCGGCTCGGTGAACTGGACGCTCGCGGATCGCGTCACGCGCAGCACGTCTCCAGACCTAGGCACCACGGTGCCCCCCTTCTGCCGGTTCGCCCTTCTGCCGTGTTCGTGCCCCCCGTGATGATGCCCGGCACATGCGCCGAGCGTTGGCCGGCCGCTCGATGTCCATGCGTTCACGTGGGACACGGCGGCCTGGCCAACACCCGCTCTTTCGGGTTCACCCGCCCTCCGAGTCCTCATTGACGTCGAATGGCGGGGAGCGCCGGCGGAGCGCATAGTGGCCGCAACGTGCTTGGCGGTCTTGGGAACCGCCACGTCCACGTGGGCCCTACTGCTCAGTATGATCGACAGAGGGTCACCGCGGGCGCACTGACAGCATGCAGTAGCCTTTAAATCATTGCAACTTGCAAATCGAGATTGAGTCTGGCCTCAGTTTCCACCTCGCGAGTGATTGCCCAGTTACGGCACGCCGGGACAAAGCGCCTTGATTGCGGTCCGTGACAGGAGCAGACTGATTCCGCTCCCAGGTCCGGCAGGAGGGCGTACTTGACCGGCAGGCGCGGCGTTAGTCCGACGGTGCGCCGTCGGAGGTTGGGCGCTGAACTGCGTCGATATCGTGAGGCCGCCGGCATGACCATCGATCAGGTGGCCGAGCGAATGGATTGCTCGGCATCCAAAATCTCCCGGCTCGAAACCGGCCAGATCGGTTCGAGTCCGCGCGATGTGCGCGACATTCTCGCGCTGTATCAGGTGGGTCCAGCCGAACTCGAGGAGCTGCTCGAGGTGGCCAAGGAAACCCGGCAGCGCGGCTGGTGGCAGCAGCAGGGTGCCGTGTTGACGAGTGCCTTCATCGGTTTCGAAGCAGCTGCCCAGCAGATCCGGTCGTACGAGGCGCAGTGCGTTCCCGGCCTGCTGCAGACCGAGGAGTACGCGCGCAGCCTGATCACCGGTGGCGGTGGGGACACACCTGAGCAGATCGAGAATCGCGTTCGGGTACGGATGGCGCGGCATAGTCTCTTGACGCAGGACGATCCCCTCGTGTTTTGGTGTGTGCTGGACGAAGCGGTCCTCCTGCGACCCGTGGGCGGTCGGCGGGTGATGCGAGAGCAACTCGAGCGGTTGGCCGAGGTGTCCTCATTGGACAACGTGACACTTCAGGTGTTGCCCTTGGAGATCGGCGCTCATGCCGGAATGGAAGGCTCATTCGTACTCATGCGTTTTCCCCACGAAGGGGACTCGGACACCGTGTACGTCACGATGGCCACAGGAGGTGTTTTCCAGGAAAAGCCCAACGAACTGAGCAGGTACGCCCTCATATTCGATCGTTTGACGGACGTCGCTTTGACGCCGGAGGATTCGACTGCGCTCGTTCTCAAAATGTCGAAGGAGTCAGTTTGAACATGGACATCAAGGGCATGCGGGTCGACCTCGACAATGCCTTGTGGCGTAAGAGTGCGCGGTCAGGCCCGTGGACGGACAACTGCGTCGAAGTCGCATTTGTCGATGGCGCGGTCGCGGTGCGGGATTCCAAGAACCCGGATGGCCCGGTGCTCATCTTCACGTCCGGTGAGTGGGATGCCTTCGTCGACGGTGCCAAAGATGGAGAGTTCGACCTCTGAGCGTGCGAAGAGGAGAACGTCCGTCTCCGTCAACTCAGCCGGAGAGTTCGACCTCTGAGCGTCGTCGTGCGGCCGGCTCGTAGGCTGTCCGGGTGGTGCCAAAGATTGAGCTGCACGTCCACCTGGAAGGTGCGATCCGGCCACACACCCTGCTAGAGATCGCCCGCCGCAACGGCGAGGCGCTGCCAGCGGACACGGTGGACGGTCTCGCCGCGGTCTACGAGTTTCGTGACTTCAAGCACTTCATCGACGTGTGGATTCTCACCACCAACTGCCTCCGCACGCGCGACGACTTCCGGCAGGTGGTGGTTGACTACGCGGCTGAGGCGGCGTCGTTCGGAGCGGTCTATATCGAGGGCATCTTCTCGCCATGCGAACGGGTGCTACGAGGCGTCGACTGGGACGACCTCTTCAGTGGATACGCCGACGGGGCGCAGGAAGCGTCCGAACGCTACGGGGTCACGGTTCGGTTTACGCCCGATCTCTATCGGGGAGTTGATCCGGACCTGGCGCAAGAGGCGGCGCGCCATGCCGTGCGGTATCACGAGCGTGGCGTCGTCGGGCTCGGCCTCGGTGGTATGGAGGCCGGCATGTCGGCGAAACCGTACGGTCCGGCCTTTGACATCGCCCGCGACGGCGGCCTCGGTATCGTTCCGCACGCCGGTGAGGCGGCTGGACATGACTCGATCTGGGAAATCCTTGAGATGAATCCGGATCGGATCCGGCACGGCATTCGGGCGGTGGACGATCCTGCCATCGTCGCGGAGATCGTCGACCGCGGACTGGTGCTCGATGTTTGCCCGACCTCGAATCTGCGTACCGGTGTTGTGACATCGCTCGCGGCGCACCCGTTGCCGGCTCTTCGGGCGGTAGGCATCCCCTGCACCATCAACACGGACGACCCGGCGATGTTCGGTACCGACCTCGGCCGCGAGCATGAGGTCGCCGCAGAACTCGGCGTGTCCTCTTTGGACGCGTTCACGGCTGGTGTCGCGGGAGCGCTCTGCGACGACGTGACTCGCGCCCGAATGGCAGAGCTGGGCCGGACGGCCTTCGCCCCAACGACCTGATGCACACACGACAAGGCCCCCGCAACGCTGCGGGGGCCTTGTCTATGGGGTTGCGAGGTATCTATCAGCTGCGGAGCGTGGCGCGACGAGCCTCGGCTTCCCGCCGAATCTGACGTAGCCGGGTAGCGCCGATGCCCAGGCGAGCGGCGAGCTCGTCCTCGCTGATGTCCGGCTGCATCGCCTCGATGGCGTCAGCCAGCTCGAGAGTCTCGGTCACCGGACGACGCGGCTTGGACGCGGTCGACTCGGTCACCATCGTGCGGGCCGGCGTTGAGACCGCTGCTCGGGCACCCGTGCGGGCACCGTTTGTGTACACCGGTCCAACAGCTGGGCTGACTGGCGCCGAACGCGGCGTGCGGACGGTGCCGTGGGCGGAGCCACCGGCACTCAGCGCGGCCGCCTCATCCTCGATCGAGAACTCCTCGTCGAGGTCGATCTCGGGATCATCGGTCGCAACGGCCGCGATGGACCGGACCGGCGCTGCCTCGGCGACCGAGGCCGAGGCCGGCACCTGAAAGGCAGTGGCTTGCGCTGGCGCTACGGGTGCCGGAGGCACGAAATGGACCGGGGCCACAGCCGGGCTCGTCGCTCCGGCCGCCTTGGCGGCCTTTGCATCCTCGAGCATCCGGATGCGGCCGGCCAGCTCGACGAGGCTGACACTGGCCACCACGATCAGACCGTCGACGGAGATCGGCAGCAGGAAGGCCGAGATCGGAGTCTCGCCAAACTTGCCGGCGACATCGCGCATGTGCCAGTAGGAGACCCAGGCCGCAATACCAGCGATGGTCGCGGTCGCGGTCACCCGGAGCGCTGCGAGCAAGGGCCGGTGCATCGGGATCCGGGACGTGAGCTCGACCGTGAGCAAAAGCGCCAACGGCGGCCAGGCGGAGATCGTCTGGCTGATGGGGTTCGGCTGGGCGTGCAGGACATTGGCGGCGACGGATGCGGCGACGCCAAGCAAGAGGGTGGCACGGACGGCCCAGCGGATGCGTCTCAGCTGTGGCAGGTGCACGGGTCTCTCCTCATGAGTAATCGGCTGTTCCTTCCCCCCGGGCAGGCCATGGCCCATCGCCCAGACGTACATCCTGGACACACCAAATGACAGCGGTGTAGTTCATCGCGCGGCGTGTCGCGATTGTGACCGAAGAGTTGAACGGAGAAAGAACCGACAGCCTGTATAAAGACCGCCTACTCAGCGCGGTCGATCCCTGGTCACGGCATTGATCCACACTGGATGGACGCGCCGGCCCCAGCTCGTTTGCTCCGCGTCGATCGCTCGTCTTCGACGGCTCCGCGCCCGACGATGATCGCCGGTTCCTGGCTCGCGGCGACACGCCGTCGTCCGTGCGCCCAGTGATGACCCTTCAAGATTCGCTGGACTCGGCCAGCACCGTTCGGACCGTCCGGGTTGGGTGGTCCCAAACGCCTGATACCGGCGACATCGTGGTCGATCTCGTTCCGGGGGCCGAGCCTAAGAGATCCACCGCTACGAGAAGCATGATCACGAGCCCAACAGATCCATCGCCCTGCGAGAAGCATGATCACCGGCAGCATCGCGTGCGGCTGGCTGAGGCGCTTTCGGGCTGTCGGCCGTACCCGGAGATCTTGAAGGCACATCACGGGGGCGGCACACGCGTGCGGACGTCCCGGAGCCGTACCAGGTGATCTTGAAGCGAGCTCACGGGGCGCAAGTGGTACGGCGCGTCACGGCGGGTCGGAGACCAGTGATCTCGGACCGCGGGACGGGCGGGCGGCTCGGGCGGCGGGACGGGCGGGCGGCTCGGGCGGCGGCTCGGGCGGCGGGACGGGACGGGGCGGTGGGGTGAATCGGCGACGCAACAAGAAACCCCGCTCGGCAATGAGCGGGGCTACGTGGTGGGGAAGGAGGGAGTTGAACCCTCACGCCCTTCCGGGCACACGGACCTGAACCGTGCGCGTCTGCCATTCCGCCACTTCCCCGAGGCGAGTACACGCGAGCGGCCGGGCATTTGCTGGACCCCGTCGCGTCGACAAGGATAGACCTGGATCTGAGCGGGGGGCGAGGGGGTTAGCACTTAGCTCGTAAGCTCCACGTAAAGCGCCCGCGAAGAGTAACATGCCCCGTCCGATCAGTACGCGTACGGGAGTGCGTCGGGCGGATACCATCATGTCCTCAGTGCAACAGATGAGGACGACCAGTCCTCGTTGCAACCGCGGAGGACGAGTGAGCGCGAGTACCGCAGTGAACGCCGACGGACATGATGATCACAGGCGGGACCGGCACAGTCGCGAACGGAAGGGCCTGCTGTGAGCGTTCTGCAACGCTTTGAAAAGCGATTGGAAGGCCTCGTCGAAGGGGCTTTCGCCAAGGTCTTCAAGGGGGTCGTCCACCCCGTGGAGATTCTCAATGCCATGCAACGGGAGGCGGAGGCACACAAGGCCATCCTGGCCGGCGGCCGGACGCTGGTCCCGAACAGATACGTGATCGATCTCTCGCCATACGACCACAGCCGGCTCGCCCCGTACGCGGCCGCCTTGGCGCAGGAACTCGCCCAGTCGCAGGCCGAGTTCATCGGCGAGCAGGGCTGGACGGTATACGGCGACGTGATCGTCGAAATCGAGCGCGGTGAGGGCCTGGACACCGGGATGTTCCGGGTCACCGCCGAGGTCTACACCGGCGGCAGCGAACCCGCACCCGCCCCGTCCAGTTATGAACCGGGCCCGAGCTACGCGCCGTACGGCCAGCAAGGCGGCTACCCGCAGGGCGGCATGCCGGCACCGGGCGGCCCGGGCCGTAACGCACGTCTGGTTTCCAACGACGGTCGCACCTATCCTCTGTCAGTCGGCTCGACCGTGATCGGTCGCGGCGACCAGGCGAATCTGCGACTGCCGGACGTCGGCATCTCTCGCCGGCATGCCCGGCTCGATTTCGACGGCGGGCAAGTCGTGCTGACCGACCTGGGCTCCACCAACGGCACTTCCGTCAACGGGCAGCGCGTCTCCGCGGTCGCGCTGAACCCCGGCGACATGATCCAGCTCGGCACAACGACCCTGACCTTCCGCGTGGACGGCTAACTTGCCCGAGATCGTCATCACCGTTGCCCGCTACGGCTTCCTTGTTCTGCTGTGGATTTTCGTGTTCACGGTGGTCGGAGTCATCCGGCGAGATCTCTTCGTCGGGGCACGGTCGAGTCGACTCGTGGCGGCCCCACGCGGGGTCTCCGTCAATTCCAGCGGTCGCCCAGCCAAGGTCAAACGCGGTCGGGCCGCGAACAACCTGGTGGTCACCGAGGGTGCCCTAGCCGGGACCCGGCTGACGTTGGCCGACTCCCAGATCACGATCGGCCGGGCCGAAGACTCGACCCTCGTGATCACTGATGACTACGCCTCGGCCCGCCACGCCCGCCTCGTACCCCGGGGCGGGCAGTGGTACGTCGAGGACCTGGGCTCGACGAACGGCACCTACCTCGATCGGGCCAAGGTCACCGCACCTACTCCAGTCCCCCTCGGCGTGCCGATCCGGATCGGCCGCACTTCCCTCGAGCTGAGGCCATGAGCACCCCACCACACCGCTCCGCTCCGCTACGCTGCGCTCCACATTGCGGCAGGGGCCCCGCATGACCCTGACCATGCGCTACGCGGCGCGAAGCGACCGCGGCCTTATCCGACACGGGAATCAGGATTCCGTGTACGCCGGGCCGCGGCTGCTCGCTGTCGCCGACGGAATGGGCGGGATGGCTGCCGGCGACGTTGCCAGCAACATCGTCATCGCTGCTCTCGCCCCTCTTGATGAGGACGTCGCTGGCCACGCTCCGCTCGATGCGCTGCGCAACGCGGTCGAGGCCGCCAACCAGCAGATCCGCGACGCGGTAGAGCAGAACCCGGCGATGGAGGGCATGGGGACGACCCTCACCGGGATGCTCTTCGGCGGCAACAAGATCGGCATGGTCCACATTGGTGACTCGCGCGCGTACCTGCTCCGCGATGGTGAGTTCGTCCAAATCACGCGAGACGACACGTACGTGCAGCTTCTCGTCGACGAGGGGCGGATCACCGAGGTCGAGGCGAATACCCATCCGCAGAAGTCGCTGCTCATGCGGGCGCTGGACGGGAGAGACGCGGACCCCGAGTACTCCGTTCGTCAAGTGGTGGCCGGCGACCGGTACCTGATCTGCAGCGACGGTCTGTCCGGTGTCGTCTCCGATGAGACGATCGCCGCGACCTTGCGCGAGTACTCCGATCCCAACCAGTGCGCTGAGCGACTGATTCAGCTGGCCCTGCGCGCCGGTGGTCCCGACAACATCACAGTGATCGTGGCCGACTTCACCGATGCCGACATCGTCGAGGAGTCGCCCATTGTGGCCGGCGCCGCAGCCAATGACCGCGGCATGACGAGTTCGGCCGATTCGTCGACCCCGGCGGCCCGCGCCTCGGCGCTGACTCAGCCGCGCGACTCGACACCCGACGACCGCGGCGCGGACGATGCCGAGTCTCGTCCGCGCCGGCACCCGGTTCGGACCGCGCTCGTGCTGATCGTTCTCGCCGGATTGCTTGCCGGCGGGCTCTGGGGCGGCTGGCAGTACACGCAGTCGAAGTATTACGTCGGCGTCACCGACGACGGCAAGATCGCCGTGTTTCAGGGCATCCCCGGCGAGATCGCCGGCTTCGAGCTCTCGACGGTCAGTTACAAGACCACCACGAGCATCGACGATCTCACTCCGGCCGCTGCGGACAAGGTCCGCTCGACGATCGGCGCCGACAGCCGAGAAGAGGCGATGGCCCAGCTCAACACGCTGTTCGATCCGACCGCCCACAACATCGTGCTGCCGTGCGTCACCATCACGATCACGCCGTCGACCTCGACGAGTACGGAAGCGGCCGTTTCGCCCTCGCCGGATGCGTCGGCATCACCACAGCCCAGCGCGAGCCCGTCCTCGTCGTCGCCGGAACCGTTGGTGACGACTAGCCCATCGCCGTGCCGTCCAGCTAACCGCTGAGCAGCGAACAGTTCTCGACTGCCAACAAAGGAACCGAAGGACATCATCGTGAGCGCCCCCGCCGCCGTACTGCAGAACCCGGGTCTTGCCGGGTCCGGTCGGCGACCGCGCACCCGCCGTGGAGTGGAACTCGCGCTGTTGATCTTCGCGATGCTGGTGGTGCTCGTGTATTCCGGGGCGGTGGAGACCGGACTGCTCGAGAAGATCACGCCCGACTTCTGGGTGCCGGTGGCGATGCTTTTCGCCATTTTCTTCAGCGTGCACGTCGCGATCCGTTACCTCGCGCCGTACGCGGATCCGGTGCTACTGCCGACCGTTGCGCTGATCAATGGCCTCGGTGTCGCGTTCCTGCGCAGGTTGGATCTCGGTGCCACCCCGGCGGAACTGCGCGACGCGCTCACGCCGTTTACCGGCATGGCGATCCGTCAGATCCAGTGGACCGCCGCCGCGGCCGTGGGCGCGGTGCTGCTGCTCGTCCTCGTCCGCGACCATCGCGTGCTTTCGCGGTACGCCTACACCCTCGGCCTCGTCGGCATCGTGCTCGTGCTGATTCCGGCGCTACTGCCGGGTGCATACTCCGAGGTCAACGGCGCCAAGCTCTGGGTCCTCATCGGCGGCTTCTCGATCCAGCCGGGTGAGTTCGCCAAGCTGGCTCTGCTCTCCTTCTTCGCGTACTACCTGGTGCGCAAGCGCGAAGTGCTGTCGCTGGCGAGCCGTCGGTTCCTCGGCATCGACTTCCCGCGCGGGCGGGACATGGGTCCGGTGTTCGTGGTCTGGCTCCTGTCGCTCATGGTCCTCGTGTTCGAGAAGGACCTCGGCACCTCGCTGATGTACTTCGGCATGTTCGTGGTGACGCTCTACATCGCCACGGAACGGTCCAGTTGGTTGATCATCGGTCTGCTGCTGTTCTTCGGCGGCGCGTTCTTCGCCTGGTCCATGGGCGAGATCATCGGCGGGCCGTTTGGCAACTTTGCTAGCCGGGTCGACGTCTGGCTGCACCCGTTCGACGATGCGAACGATAAGGGCCTGCAAATTGTGCAGTCACTGCTCGGACTAGGCACCGGCGGACTCTTCGGCGCCGGACCCGGCCACGGGCTCCCGTACATCCCGCAACTTGAGCGCTACGTGGTACCAAAAGTAGAGAACGACTTCATCTTCGCCGGCATAGGCGAGGAGATCGGTCTGGTCGGATTGAGCGCGGTGCTCATCGCATACCTTCTGATCGTCCAACGTGGACTGCGGATCGCGATCACCGTTCGTGACTCGTTCGGCAAGCTGCTCGCCGGCGGCCTGGCATTCACACTCGGACTGCAGATCTTCGTGATCGTCGGTGGCGTGACCGGCCTGATCCCACTCACCGGACAGACCACGCCGTTCATGTCCGCCGGTGGCTCGTCGCTGGCGGCGAACTGGCTGCTGCTGGCCATGTTGCTGCGCATCTCGGACGCCGCCCGCCGCCCGGCAACGCCGGGGCAGGGTGGTTCGATCGCGCCGCCGGTGAAGCTGCACGAGGCTCCCACGGAGGTCGTCCAGTGAGCCGGCTTAGCGAGCGCGAGGAGCGAGCGCCAGCGAGCCCCGCAGTCGCGAGCGACAGCGGGCTCGGCAGCGAGCTTGCGATGTCCCAGCCGCGAGCGCGAGGAGCGAGCGAAGCGAGCCCCGCAGTCGCGAGTAAGCGCGGCCCCGCCGCGAACGAAGGGCGGGCACTGTGAATGGGCCGCTGCGCAAGGCCGGGATCGTCATGATCGTGCTCTTCGGCCTCGTATTCGCCCAGCTGAACTGGGTTCAGGTCGTCAAGGCGGACCAGTACCGCAATGACACCAAGCACAACGGGATCCGGGTCCTGCAACAGGACTACGAGCGGCAACGGGGCAACATCATCGTCGACGGCGAGCAGGTCGCCCAGAGTACGTCCACTATGGACACGTTCAAGTACCTACGGACCTACCCGGCGAAGGGACTCTACGCGCATGTGGTCGGGTTCCGGCCGGTCTATGGCGAAGTGACGGGGGTCGAATCGCTGGAGAACGACATCCTCAACGGCAGCGCCGAGGTGTTCACGGCCGACCGCCTGCTCGAAATGTTCACCGGCAAGAAGTCCAACGGTGGCAACGTGTTGCTGAGCCTGCGCAAGCAGGTGCAGGAGACCGCGTACAACGCGCTGGTGAACAACAAGACCCAGAGCAAGGTCGGAGCCGTGGTCGCGCTCGACCCGGCTACCGGCGGCCTGCTGGCACTGGTATCGACGCCGACCTATGACCCGAACCCGTTGGTAGCGCACGACTTCGACACCGCGACGAACGCCTACGACAAGCTCGTCGCCGATCCGGCCAAGCCGTTGAACAACCGGGCGCTGTCGGAGACGTTTCCGCCGGGTTCGACGTTCAAGGTGGTTGTCTCGGCGGCGGCCCTGCAGAACGGCCTGACGCCCGACAGCGTTCTGGTCGGCGGTGACAGCTACACCGCGCCGGACACGACGACCCCGATCCGCAACTCGCCCGGTGTGGTCTGCCCGAACCAGATCAAGCTGCTTGACGCGCTGCGGGTTTCTTGCAACACCGCCTTTGCCCGGTACGGCGTGGAGGGTCTTGGCGCTAACAACGCGGACAAGCTCAAGTCGGTGGCGCAGTCATTCGGATTCGAGACCGAGCCGACATTCGACCGGGACACCGACAACGGCATGAACGTCGCGGCGAGTCACACCGGCAGCATCGAAGGGCCCGACGGGACGCTCGATCGACCGGCATTGGCGCAGTCCTGCATTGGCCAGCGGGAAGTGCGGTGGACGCCGCTGCAGGCGGCCTTGGTGGCGGCGTCGATCGCCAACAACGGCACCATGATGCGGCCGTACCTCGTTGACACCATCCAGGACGCGAGCCTTGCCCCCATTTGGCGCGTCAACCCGTCGGCGTTCCCGGGTGAACAGGGTCATCCCATCGACGGCACGGTGGCCGGGCAGCTGCGCCAGATGATGCAGGCTGTGGTAGCTAACGGCACGGGCACGAACGCGCGTATCGACGGCTTTGAGGTAGGCGGCAAGACGGGGACAGCGCAGAATGGTGATGCGCCAGACCATGGATGGTTCATTGGTTACGCGCGCACGAAGAGCGGTCAACCCGTGGTTGCGGTCGCGGTGCTGCTGCAGAACGCCGGATCAGGCGGCAGCGCCGAAGCGACCGCGATCGGAGGTCAGGTTATGAAGGCGGCGATCGCGGCCAAGGGACTGAAATAATGCCAGGCCATTCCGCAAGCTACATGGACGCGATGGGGTCGAGATGATCAGCCCTGGAACGATGCTGGGCCAGCGCTACCGGTTGGAGGAGCGCATCGCCAGCGGTGGCATGGGCGACGTCTGGCGCTGCGTTGACGACGTCCTCGGCCGGACCGTTGCGGTGAAGATCCTGCTGCCCTCGCTGCTCGAAGAGCCGGGCTTCACCGAGCGGTTCCGCGGTGAGGCGCGCACGATGGCGACCATCAACCACCCCGGCGTCGTGGATATCTACGACTACGGCAGCGATCCCGCAACCGGTGCCTACCTCGTCATGGAGTACGTCGAAGGCGACGCGCTGTCCCGCACACTCACCCGCGTCGGCCGGCTCACGCCCGGAAGAACGATGGCGTTGGTCGCGCAGGCGGCGGACGCGCTGCACGCCGCGCACCAGACGGGCGTCGTGCACCGCGATGTCAAACCCGGAAATCTTCTGGTACGACCGAATGGCACCCTGGTGCTGACCGACTTCGGGATCGCCCGATCCGCGGGCGCCGCTCAGTTGACGGCGGCCGGATCGGTGCTGGGCACGGCCTCCTACATCTCGCCCGAGCAGGCGATGGGTGAACAGGCCACACCACTGTCCGACGTGTACGCCCTCGGCGTGGTCGCCTACCAGTGCCTGGCCGGCCACCGGCCGTTCGAGGGCGACAACCCTCTCGAGATTGCGATGCGCCATGTCCGTGAGGCGCCGCCGCCGCTTCCCGGCGACATCCCGCCGCACGTCCGTGTGATCGTCGAGCGCGCCATGGCCAAGCAGTCGGCAGCCCGCTGGCCCAATGCGGCCGCGTTCGCGCAGGTCGCCCGGCGAGCGGCCGCCGAGCTCGGTACAAGCAACCTGACCCCTGTCCCCGTGGCCGCGCGGGCCAACGGGCCCGCGCCCGCTCCGGCCGGCCTGCCGGCGCCCGGCACGCGCGTTCTCCAGTCGCCGACCACCGGTCGCGGCGCGCCCTTGCCCCCAGGTTATGGACGCGGCCAGCCCGTGCCGGGCTACCTGCAGACGCCGGTGCCGGTGCGACGCCGGGGTATGAGCACCGGAACACTGGTCGCGATCATCGTGGCGGTGGTGCTGATGGCGGTCTGCATCGGCGCCGGACTGGCGTTCCTGCAGCAGGCGAACAAGGGGAACACGCAGACGCTGCGGGCAACGCCGACAGTGGCGGCGCTCGCATGGTCGGGTGGGGCGGACAGCGAAAGGCGATTCGGACAATGACACAGGCCCGCCTCCTGGGAGGGAGGTATCAGGTCGGCGAGCTGCTGGGATACGGCGGCATGGCCGAGGTGCACCGTGGGCGTGACCTGCGCTTGGGCCGGGACGTCGCAATCAAGATGCTCCGCACCGACTTGGCGCGGGACGATACATTCCAACTTCGGTTCCGGCGCGAGGCGCAGAACGCGGCGTCGCTGAACCATCCGGCGATCGTGGCGGTCTACGACACCGGCGAGGAACGCGGGTCGAGCGGTGAGACGCTGCCGTACATCGTCATGGAGTTCGTCAACGGCCGCACGCTGAAGGAGGTACTCGCGGTCGAGGGCCGGCTCATGCCGCGCCGAGCGCTCGAGATCACCGCCGAGATCTGCTCAGCCATCGACTTCAGCCACCGGCACGGGATCATCCATCGCGACATCAAGCCCGGCAACGTAATGATGACGCAGACCGGCCAGATCAAGGTGATGGACTTCGGAATCGCCCGCGCGCTCGCCGCCGGCGGGTCGACGATGACCCAGACCTCCGCGGTCATCGGCACCGCCCAGTACCTGTCGCCGGAGCAGGCGAGGGGCGAGTCGGTCGACGCGCGCAGCGACGTATACGCCACCGGCTGCGTGCTCTACGAGCTCCTATGTGGACAGCCACCATTTGTCGGCGACAGCCCGGTGAGCGTGGCCTATCAGCATGTCCGGGAGGATGCCAAGCCACCCAGCTTGCTTAACCGGGATGTGCCGCCCTCGGTGGACGCGGTGGTGCTCAAGGCGTTGGCGAAGAACCCGCTCAACCGGTACCAGAGCGCCGGCGAGATGCGGGCGGATCTGTTGCGCGCCGCGGCGGGCCGGCCCGTCTACGCCGAGCCCGTCATGCCCGAGAGCGACCATGGAGCCACCCGACCGATTCGCCCGACCCCAGGTGGTCGCCCCGTGCCGGCCGGATTCGGCGGGGGGCAGCGGCGCCGCATCTCGGGTTGGGCGATCGCCGGGCTCAGCGCGCTCGGCGTGCTGGCGGTCGTCGCGCTCGTCGCCGGGCTCATCATCTCGCAGCAGCCGAGTCGCAAGATCGTGCCTAATCTGGCGAACAAGACCAACCAAGAGGCGCAGGTCCTGATCAACAATGCCGGTCTGAAGCCGGACCCGCGCGCGAAGACCGGGACCGAATGCACGGCCAATCAGGTGCTGAGTCAGGATCCGACTGCAGGGTCCAAAGTGGACGAAAACAGCACCGTTCGTTACGACTGGTGCGCCGGACCGGGCAAGGTGAACGTGCCCAACCTGGTAGACCAGAAACAGGCCGACGCCGAGGCGCAGCTGCGCAACCTCAAGCTCGATCCGAAGTCCGAACAGGTCAACAGCGAGAAGACGGCTGGTACGGTCGTCGGTTCGTCGCCAACCGCGGGCGCCGAGGTCGCTGAGGGCACCACGGTGACGCTGCAGATCTCGAAGGGCAACCTCAAGATTGTTCCCGGCGTAGCCAACAAGGGCTACGACGAGGGCCAGGCAAAGGCGGTGTTGAGCAACGCCGGGTTCCCGTCGGATCGCGTTGAGGTCATCAAGGCCAACACGACCAACCCCGCCCAGGACGGCAAGGTGATCTTCCAGCAGCCGGCCGAGGGTACGCCTCGGGATCCTGCCACGACCACGATCACGCTGACGGTAGGCCAGTACAACACCCCGACTGAGTCGCCGTCGGGGTCACCCCCGCCGAGCACCTGAGCATCTGCCGGCAGCGCCGAGGGTCGACCCGGGCCTTCGGTGTGCGGCCGCGAACCGCTCAGGCGAAGGCGGCGATCCGGCGGGCCTCGACCTCGGCGGAGAGTTCCGGCGCCCGCTCCAGCGCGGCGGTGTATCCCAAGTTGGCTAGCCAGTTCGCCAACATGAGGTGACCGCCCTGGGTCAGGACCGACTCGGGGTGGAACTGGACTCCCTCGAGCGGCAGGGTCCGGTGTCGCATCGACATGACCAGACCGGAGTCCGCGGTACGGCCGGTCACTTCGATCTCGGCGGGAAGGGTTGACTCGACGACGGCGAGTGAGTGGTAGCGGGTGGCGGTGAACGGATCGGGCAGCCCGCGAAGGATGCCCGTGCCGTCGTGGGTCACCTGGGATGTCTTGCCGTGCAACAACTCTGGCGCGCGGGCGACGACGGCGCCGAACGCCTCGCCGATCGCCTGATGCCCGAGGCACACACCGAACATGGGGATGGCGTCGCCGTACTTCTTGATCAGAGAAGGCATGATGCCGGCCCGGTCAGGCGTACCCGGTCCGGGCGAGAGCAACAGGCCGTCTGGCTTGCGCCGGCCGATCTCGGACACCGTGATCTCGTCATTGCGGTAGACGTCGCACTCGACACCGAGCTGCCCGAGGTACTGCACCAGGTTGTAGACAAAGGAGTCGTAGTTGTCGATGACTAGGACACGCATGACTGTCCAATCCAGACGGTACGGCTACTGCTGGTCGGTGACTTGCACGTCATCGAAGGGGAGCAGTGGCTCGGCAATGGGAAAGACCCAGAACCACAGTATGGCGATCGTCGCGGAAACGAGGAGCACCGACCCGATCAGCTTTCCGTAGAGCCCGAACGGGAGCTTTCGCCAGATCCACGCGTACATCGGTACCGCCTATCCCCCGATCTCCGGTGGCCGGCCACTCGACCGAGCCTGGCTGCGTTGAAGCTTCGCGTGAACGATGAGCCGCTGGTAGTTGTCCCACTTGGGATTGCATGTGGTCAGGGTCAGCATCGCCACCGTCGGCGCCGCGCCGGGTTGGCCCGGTACGGGCGCGACCACTTCGGTCGCGGTTGGCGCGACGATCTCGCTGTTGGTGACGCGGTAGACGTAGAACATGGTCCGCGTCTCGACCACGACCGCGTCGCCCGAGCGCATCTGATCGAGGTCCCAGAAAATGGCCGGGCTGCGGTGCCCAGCCACGGAGAAGTTGCCCACCTCACCTGGGAGTGCCGTGTTGGGGTAATGCCCGGGTGCATAACGGATGTTCGCCGGGGCGACACCCTCGACCACGACCCAGTACTTGCCCAACCGAGGAAGGTAGAGGCGGCCGATCGAGCCGCCGGGCGGAATCGGCGGCGGGGCGGCCTGGGCCGGACTGGCGCTGGGTTCGGCGGATGGCGCCACGCTTACCGTCGGATCAGGCAGGTTCCACTCCTGATCGAGCTGGGATTCGAGGTCCTGCTGGTGGCTGGCCACGATCGCGGCCTTGCCCCACACCTCGTAGCCAGCGAACAAGAGCAGCACCAGCCCAACGGTGATCATCACCTCGCCCACGACGTGGAGCGACTTGCGTAAGGGTGACGCCTCCTCGATCGGGATGAGATCGCCGTGACGGCCGCGGTAGTCGATCGATCCGGGCTTCGAGTCATAGGCGCGGACGCGCCCGAACAACACGAACCCGGTGTCGTCCTTGCGTGGGCGGCGACGCGGCGGCTGCGGTCTCTGCGGCTGCGGTCTCTGCGGCTGTACCGCCGGGATCACGGCGGTCGTCTCGTTCGGATCCACGCGGTTCGTTCTGACGGGGGAGAGGACGGCCGTCTGATCCAAAGCCGATGCGGCCGGCGTCGTCGGGATGACTTGCGTGTCATCACCGTGCGGCACCGCCGGGAATGCCCGGGTGGGGTCGTCGGTCGGCGGCTGCGTCATCCTCATGGAGTTGCGAACCTTATCGGAGGGCGGACGCGTGGTCGAGCGACACTGGACCCACGTGGGCCGGCGCCACGATGTCATCCTGGTTCTGCACGGAGTACCCCAAGTGGTAGGCATCTGCGGCATCCCGGAACGCGCGCACGCCCGGGTCGGACTCTAGTGTGCCCCGTAACCTGGCCGCGTCGCCGATTGCCCGGATCTCGAATGGTGGTGAGAACACCTGGCCACGCAGGAGAAGCGTATTTCCGACACATCGCACGTCGCTCGTAGAGATCATCCGCATGTTCATCACCACCATCGCCTCCGCACGTCCGGCCCACAGTGCGTCAACGACGGACTGCACATCCTGCTGATGGACGACCGGGTCGTCCGGGCGCGCGCCGGCGGGCAGGGCACCGCCCGCGCGGCGCGGGGCATCGTCGAGCACGACCACTAGCCCGGGGCCATGCAGAGCGAGCGCGCTCTCGTCGGTGACCTGTGCCTTGCGCTCGGCGATCACCCGGCTGAGTTCGGGACGCCGGTCGTCGCGTAGCCGGGCGCCGGCTGCCGTACGAGCTGTCGTCGTGAAGAGGAGCCCGGCCACCGCGGCGACGACCGGAACCAGGATCACCCACTGGCGGCCGCGCCGAGCATCGGAGGACGACGCCGGGTCCGGGTCGGATGTGTGTTCCGCCACGCCCCCTCCTGCGCCCGTCCGAAGCGTTGACTACGCTTGCGTACGACCATTATTCAGGGTCGCGGCCTCGCGATCCTGTTGGTGGCCACTTATGCCCCCTTCAGGAGAGCGCCGTGCCGAAGTCGACCGTCCGGAAGAAGAAGATCTACACTCCGCCCGCGGAGCTCAGGCCGCAGGCCGCGGCAGCCGCCAAGAAGCCCAGCCCGACCTGGGTGCCGGTGACGGCCGTCGCCTTGATCATTTTTGCGATCCTCTGGCTCGTCGTGTACTACCTGACCGGGCAATGGTTTGACCTGGGCGAGTCGTTCGCCTTCTTGGCTGACCTCCAATACTGGAATCTTGCCATCGGCTTCGGCGCCATGATCGCGGCGCTCGCCGTGCTGTCGCGCTGGCGCTGATCCCGGCCGGCGGCACGAACAAATTACACGGCTGTAGTTATCCCCACCTCCATCCACAGGTGTGGACAACCGGCACGGTCACGTGCGAGTCAGATCACGTTACCTACTGGTAATGGCAACGCTTAGGCTCGACGTCGACATGCGTCGACCTGAACGGTCGGTTGGGAAGCGCGGGACTCGGAGGAGACACCATGGACTGGTGGCGCCTGATCATTGGTCTGGGCGGTACCGCGGTCGCGTTCGCGATCGCCGGCCGCCGGGTCTGGTGGCTGTTCCGCCTGGTCTTCTCGGGTCAGCCGGCCACCGACCGCACCGACAACATCGGCATCCGCCTGTTCACCCAGGTCCGTGAGGTCATCGGTCAGCAGCGGCTGCTCCGCTGGTCGGTACCGGGCCTCGCTCACGCGTTCACGTTCTGGGGCTTCCTGATCTTGGCGCTGACGATCCTCGAGGCGTACGGGGCGCTTTTCGACCGGGATTTCCACATCCCGATCATCGGCCGGTGGGGGCTGGTCGGCTTCCTCGAAGACTTCTTCGCTGTTGCCGTGCTGGCCGGCCTCGCGACCTTTGCGGTCCTCCGGCGTCGCCAGGATCCCGCCAAGATCGAACGGTCATCGCGCTTCTATGGCTCGCACCTCGGAGCGGCGTGGCAGATCCTGGGCATGATCTTCTTGGTGATCCTCACGCTCCTGATCTACCGCGGCGCCCAAATCAACACGGGCGTCTTCCCCTTCGGCGACACCTGGTGGACCTTCGCCTCGAAGATCACCGCCGAGGTGCTCGCGCCGCTCGGCCACACGGCCAACGAGGTCATCGAGACGGTCTTCGTGATCGCGCAGATCCTCGTGATCATGGGTTTCCTGGTTCTCCTCGTTTACTCCAAGCACCTGCACATCGCGCTCGCGCCCATCAACGTCGCGACCAAGCGGCTGCCGTCGGCACTCGGCCCACTGCTGCCGATCGAGTCCGGTGGCAAGCCGGTGAACTTCGAGGACCCGGGCGAGGACGACGTGTTCGGCCGCGGCAAGATCGAAGACTTCACGTGGAAGGGCATGCTCGACTTCTCCACCTGCACCGAGTGCGGGCGGTGCCAGTCGCAGTGCCCAGCCTGGAACACGGGCAAGCCGCTGTCCCCCAAGCTCGTGATCATGGATCTTCGGGACCACCTGTTCGCGAAGGCGCCCTACATCCTGGGCACCGAGGAGAAGCCAGGTGCCGATGCGAACGTGATCGCGCTGCTGACCGATGCACCGCACGGCCACGGCGTGCCCGAGTCGGGCTACCCACGGGTCCTGGGCTCAGTCCCCGCGCAGGCGGTGCGGCCGCTGGTGGGCACGGCTGAGGAGGGCGGGGTCATCGACCCCGACGTGCTGTGGTCGTGTACGACCTGTGGTGCCTGCGTCGAGCAGTGCCCGGTCGACATCGAGCACGTCGACCACATCATGGACATGCGTCGCTACCAGGTGCTGGTCGAGTCCAACTTCCCGGCCGAGGCCGGCGTCATGCTGCGCAACCTCGAGAACAAGGGCAACCCTTGGGGTGCGCCGCCCAACACCCGGGCCGACTGGACCAGGGGTTTGGACTTTGCGGTGCCGCGCGTTGGTGCGGCCGAGAACTTCGAGTACCTGTTCTGGGTCGGTTGCGCCGGCGCGTTCGACGACGGGGCCAAGAAGACGACGCGGGCCGTGGCAACCCTGCTCCACGAGGCCGGGGTGTCCTTTGCCATCCTCGGCGAGGGCGAGACCTGCACCGGCGACCCGGCCCGCCGGATGGGCAACGAGTTCGTGTACCAGATGCTCGCCCAACAAAACGTCGAGACGCTCAACGAGGCCATGGCCGACAAGGAAACCAAGAAGATCGTCGCCACCTGCGCCCACTGCTTCAACACGCTCGCGAACGAGTACGGCCAGATCGGCGGTCACTTCGAGGTCGTCCACCACACCCAATTGCTCGCCCAGCTCGTGAGCTCGGGCAAGCTCACTCCGGTCAAGCCCGTCGAGGGCGGCGTCACGTACCACGATCCGTGCTACCTAGGTCGGCACAACCGGGTCTTCGCCCCCCCGCGCGAGATTCTCGGCAGTGTCAATGTGGCCGGTGGCACTGTGGACCGGTGGCACTGTGGACGGTGCCACTGTGGACGGTGCCCACCCCGCTGGGCCGGACGTTGCCAGCGTCGCGGCGGGCGACGGCTTCGTCGAGATGGGACGGTTCGCGGAGCGCTCGTTCTGTTGCGGCGCCGGTGGCGCACGCATGTGGATGGAGGAGCGGATCGGCAAGCGGATCAACATCGAGCGGGTGGAGGAAGCCATCGGCACCGGAGCCAAGACGATCGCGGCCGCCTGTCCGTTCTGCCTGACCATGCTCAGCGACGGCGTGACGCAGAAGAAGTCGGCCGGCGAGGCGGGCGACGAGGTCGAGGTGGTCGACGTCGCCACGGTGCTGCTGCGCGCCGTCAAGCCGGGAGTCTGACGCCTACGCCCGTCGCCGCTACAGCCGCGACATCGCGATCGCGACCGGCCTCCCGGCGACCTTGGTGCACTGCGCGCGATCCGCGATCGACTCACGCGCATTTCTCAAAGATCGGCGGCGAGCAGCAAAGGCCTACGGCGTGGAGAGGCCGCCGCCAATGGCCAATGTGAACAGTCCAACGAGGACAGCGGCGATGATGAGGATGGTCACGGCGGCCTTGCGAATCTCGCCGAGCGCGATGCTGCGACCCTTCTTGAGCGCGACCTTGGCGGCGTCCCAGTCCTTATAGGTACGCCGGGCCCGCTCGGTGTTGCGACCGAGGATCACGCCAACGACGAGGCCCACGGCGATCATGCCGAGCATCAATTCGCGCACGCCCACCTCCCCAAGGGCAATCGTCGTGATCGACAGCATTCCGTCTTTTCCCGACCCGGACAACCCCTAAGTGGACAGAGCGCCTGCCCAACCGACCGGCCACATGCCGACGGTCAAGGATCCAACGAACACGGACGGGCTCGCCACAGTCTGTGTTTAGAGCGCAACTGAACTCGGGAGACCTCCGTTCAGAGCGCAACTGCAGTCGGCCCGGGGCGCCACCGTCTGGACTGAGGAGTCGAGCGGAGTTTGCGGAGCGAGCGACAGAATCCACGGAAGACGGTGGGCCAAGAGCCCCGGGCCTGCGCGAGCGAAGCGAGCGCCAGCAAACTCAGCTTGCGCCTGCCAACTCGGCGGACGCCACAGCTGTGCAAGAATTTCTGGCGGGGTGAGGGAGTATCGACGCCGGAGTCTTAGCGGTAGTTCTGCCGTTGCTGGCATTCGTTGCGCTCACCGCCGGCAACGCCTTTTTCGTGGCCGCCGAGTTCTCCCTGGTCACGGTCGACCGCGCGGCGGTCGACCAGGCCGCTCAGACCGGTGACCAGGTCGCCCGCGCAGTACGCCGGGCGTTGCGCCACCTCTCGTTTCAGCTCTCCGGTGCTCAACTCGGCATCACCATCACCGCCTTGCTCACGGGGTATTTGGCCGAACCGGCGCTGGCGAAGCTGTTCCGGCCGCTGGTAACGGTCTTCGGTGCTGCCGCCGACAGCTGGGCCCGCTTCCTCGCGCTCGGTCTGGCCACGCTGCTGTCGATGCTCTTCGGCGAGCTGGTGCCCAAGAACGCGGCCATTGCCCGACCGATGCGCACCGCCCGCGTGACGGTGCGGCCGATGCAGACGTTCTCGGCAGTGTTCAGCTGGCTGATCCGGCTGCTCAACGGCTCCGCTAACTGGATCGTGCGCCGGCTGGGAGTCCAGCCGCAGGAGGAACTACGCAGCGCGCGGTCGCCGGAGGAGTTGGGGCTACTCGCGGCGTACTCGGCGAAGGCCGGCGCGCTTCCGGAGGAGACCGCCGTACTGTTGCGTCGCACCATCCGATTTGGGGACAAGCGCGCGGCCGAAGCGATGACCCCACGCGTCGACGTGATTGGCGTCGCGTCGACCGAGTCGGTCCAGACGATGCTCGACCTGGCCCGCCAGACCGGAAAGAGCCGGTTCCCGGTGTATGTGGACACTCTTGACTCGGTACTCGGCGTGGTGACCGTCATCGATGCCTTTGGGGTGCCGGTCAACGCTCGCGCGACGACAACGGTCGGCGCGGTGGCCCGGGAACCAGTCCTCGTACCCGAGTCGCTCGATCTCGATGGGGTGCTCGCGACGCTACAGACGGCGGGGGCGGATGTGGCGATCGTCGTCGATGAGTACGGCGGCACCGACGGCATGGTGACGATTGAGGATCTCGTCGAGGAGTTGGTCGGTGACATCGCCGACGAGCACGATGCGGTGGAGCCGATCCTGTCGACGTTGGCGCCGGCACCCGACCTCGACGCTCCGGGCGGCGCCGCGGACGTCTCCGGTGCGGCTGTGACGGTCTCGACAGGCGCCCGGACCTGGTTGGTCGATGGTGTGCTGCGGGAGGACGAGCTCGCCGAGGTCAGCGGGTTCCGGCTGCCCGAGGGGCCGTACGAGACGTTGGCCGGCTTCCTCATGGCTCGCCTCGGCCACATCCCGGTCGCCGGGGAGACGGTCGAGGAGTCCGGCTGGCGGTTCACCGTGATCGAGGTCGAGCGGCGCCGTGTCGAGCAGGTGCGCGTGGTGGCACCGGAGTCCGACGATGCCTGAGTTCCTGGTCGTGATTGTGCTGCTGTTCGGCAACGCGTTCTTTGTCGGCAGCGAGTTCGCGCTGATCTCCTCACGCCGTACCGTCGTCGAGCCGATGGCCGCGACCTCCCGGCGGGCTCGGGCCGCGCTGCGCGCGATGAGCGACATTCCGCTGATGATCGCGGGAGCCCAGCTCGGTGTCACGATCTGCTCGCTCGGTCTCGGCGCGATAGCGGAACCGGCGTTTGCCCATCTGCTCGTGGCCCCGTTCGAAGCGGTCGGACTGCCCGCCTCGGCCACCCATGCCGTCGCGTTTGCGCTCGCCCTGCTCGTCGTGGTCTACCTGCACACGGTCATCGGCGAGATGGTGCCGAAGAACCTGACGCTGGCCGGTCCGGAGACGACGGTGCTGTGGCTGGGACCGCCGATGCTGGCGTTCTGCCTGGCGACCAGGCCGTTGTTGGTGGCACTCAAGTGGGCCGCCGCCTCGATCTTGCGACTGTGGCGGATCGAGGCGACCGACGCGGTGAAGACGGTGTACACCGCCGACGAGCTGGCCAACCTAGTGACCGAGGCGCGATCTGAAGGGCTGCTCGACCCCGAGGAGCACGCTCGGATCGAGGGAGCACTGGCACTGCGGACCCGTACCGCCGCCGACGTGATGCGGCCGTGGTCGGACATCACAACCGTGCCGGTGGATGTCTCACCCGCGTTCCTGGAGGTACTCGCCGCGCAGACAGGCCGGTCGCGATTCCCGGTCGTGCACACGGCGAGCCGGCGGGTGGTCGGCTTCGTACACGTGAAGGACGCGATCGGGTTGGCCGCACGGTTGGAGCCGATACCGAGTGGGCTGATCCGGGCTCTGGACGTCGTCGGGCCGCAACGCATTGTCGGTGACCTGTTGTTGGCGATGCGCCGGGAGCGCCGGCACATGGTGCTGGTCAGCGACGGCCGAAGCCCGCTCGGTGTCCTGACGCTGCACGACGTGCTCGGAATCCTGGTACCCGATTCGACCAAAACGGCAATACGGGCAGAAGCTCCATAGCGGACAATGGTCCAACGCTCGAGCTACCCAGCGCAGTTGAGCTATTGCCGATGGTGCACAAACGCTCCGCGTGAATAGTGGCGATTCACCATTCTTCGCGTTTCATTGCTTGCCTAGTTACCTATTCACTCCTAATGTTATTGACCGTCCGGCTGACCCGTGGTCGACCCCCGACCGCAGCTGGACGCCGCCTAATCGCGGCGGACCCATCGACTGCCGTGAGTGTCAAAGGAGAAGCGGTCGTCCGATGCCAGCTCCTTGTGGGGCCCGTCCGAGTACGCGAGCCGGGGAACCGATGAACTTCCATGGGGTGAATCCGCGTAAACGCGCGGTAGGGCGCCTTCCCGCCCGAACCCGTCAGCTAACCCGGTCGGCGGTATGGGAAGAAGGAGTTGGACACGCGTGGTAGCACCCCGAGTGCAGGGATCTGACCTAGCACTCCCCCGGCTGCGCCATCACCGCCGCTGGGCCGCCTTGGCCGCCAGTGCCGTCGCCGCCCTGACGTTCGTGATGATGCCCGGGTCGGAGGCCAGAGCCGACCCCACCGCCGGCGACATCGAGAAACAGATCGACCAGGTGTGGGCGGAGTCCGAACCACTCATCGAGCAGTACAACGACGTGCACCAGAAGTACCAGCAGAACCTCGCCAAGCAGAACGAGCTCGCCGCTGCCATCAAGCCGCTGGAAGACAAGCTTGCCGAGGCCCAGAACCGGGTCGGCGCAATTGCCGCTCAGGTCTACCGCGGCTCCGAGGCGACAACGCTCGGTGCTCTCCTGGCGAGCGGATCGCCCGAGGATTTCGCGGAGCGACTCTCGTACCTCGACTCGCTCTCGCGCGGCCAGCAGAACGAACTGCACGACGTCATCGGCCTCAAGGCGCAGTACGACACACAGAAAGCGCCGATCGACGCACTCGTGCTCGAGCTCGCCGCGCAGGATAAGGACCTGACCGCCAAGAAGGCGACGATCGAGGCGCGCCTGAGCCAACTGCAGCAGCTGCGCCGGCAGGCATATGCCACCAGCGGCGGCACCGGGTCGTTACGGCCCTGGCCGTGCCCCGCGACGTACGAGCCGACCAACGGCTATAAGGCCGCGGCGTTCGCCTGCTCACAGGCGGGCAAGCCGTATGTGTGGGCCGCGGCGGGACCGAACTCGTACGACTGCTCCGGCTTGACGTTGCGGTCCTGGGCCCAGGTCGGTGTGTACCTGCCCCACAATGCGGCGGCCCAGAGACGGTCGATGCCGTACGTCGACCGAGCCAGCCTCAAAGTTGGCGACCTGGTCTTCTATTACAGCGACATCCACCACGTGGCGATCTACGTCGGCGACGGCAAGGTGATGCAGGCCCCTATGGCGGGCGACGTGGTTCGGATGACCGTCATGGACCGCAGCCCGATTCACAGCTTCGGCCGACCCGGCTAACGCCGACCCGGCTAACGCCGATCCGTACGAGAACTGGGGCCTGACCGGGCGAACCGGTCGGGCCCCTGCCATCGGTCGCGCCCGGGCCTGCGGCCCAGGTCCAGGTACGGTTGCGAGGTGCCCGAACTGCCGGAGGTAGAAGCCCTCGCCGCGGATCTGCGTGAGCGCGTGGTCGGGCGGCGCGTCACCCGAGTCGAGGTCGCCGCGATCAGCGCGCTGAAGACCTTCGATCCCCCGCCGTCCGCCTTGCACGGTGGGGAGGTGACCGGCGCCGGTCGGTTCGGCAAGTTCCTCGATCTGATCGTGGGCGACCTGCACTTGATCGTGCACCTGTCCCGGGCCGGGTGGCTGCATTACCGCGATGCGCTCCCGCCGGCTCCGCTCAAGCCGGGAAAGGGTCCGATCGCGTTGCGGGTGCGCCTGGACACCGGCGGAGGCTTCGATCTCACCGAGCAAGGCACGCAAAAGCGCCTGGCCGCTTACCTCGTCCACGACCCGAAGCAAGTCCCAGGGGTGGCCAAGCTTGGCCCGGATGCCCTGGAATCCGACGCGGCGACGTTTTCGGCGCGCATCCGCAGCCGCCGCGGACAGGTGAAGGGGGTCCTTACCGACCAGGAGGTTCTGGCTGGGATCGGCAACGCCTATTCCGATGAGATCCTGCATCAGGCCCGGCTCTCCCCGTTCGCCATCACGGATCGTCTGACCGATGCCCAGATGGCAAGCCTTTACGAGGCGACGCAAGCCACCCTGACCGATGCCGTTCACCGGTCGGTCGGGCAGGGCGCGGCCAGTCTCAAGGGTGAAAAGAAGTCTGGACTGCTGGTACACAACCGAACCGGTCTGCCGTGCCCGGTGTGCGGTGAGACGATCCGCGACGTCTCGTTCGCCGACTCGAGCCTGCAGTACTGTCCGGGCTGCCAGACCGGCGGCAAGCCGTTGGCCGATCGCCGCCTGTCCAAGCTTCTGCGCTGACCGGGGGTGCCTACTCCGCCAGTGTCGTCTTGGCGATCTGCATGAGGAATTCGACGTTGGTGCGGGTCTGCTTGAGCTTGTCCAGTAGCAGGTCCAGTGCCGCCTGTGAGTCGAGCGAGTGCAGCACCTTGCGGAGCTTGATCACGATGCCGTACTCGTCGGGCGCGAGCAGGATTTCCTCCTTGCGGGTGCCCGACGGGTCGATGTCGATGGCCGGGAAGACCCGCTTGTCGGCGATCTTGCGGTCGAGCTTGAGCTCGGCGTTGCCGGTGCCCTTGAACTCCTCGAAGATCACCGTGTCCATCATGGACCCGGTCTCGACCAGGGCGTTGGCGATGATGGTCAGCGAGCCACCGTTTTCGATGTTGCGGGCCGCGCCCAGGAACCGCTTGGGCGGATACAGCGCGGTCGAGTCGATGCCACCGGAGAGGATGCGCCCCGACGCCGGCGCGGCCAGGTTGTAGGCCCGGCCCAGCCGGGTGATCGAGTCGAGCAGCACGACCACGTCGTGGCCCATCTCGACCAGCCGCTTGGCCCGCTCGATGGCCAGCTCGGCGACCGTGGTGTGATCCTGCGGCGGCCGGTCGAAGGTGGAGGCGATCACCTCGCCCTTGACCGAGCGCTGCATGTCGGTGACCTCCTCGGGCCGCTCGTCGACGAGGACGACCATGAGGTGGCACTCCGGGTTGTTGGCCGCGATGGCGTTCGCGATCGCCTGCTGGATCATCGTCTTGCCGGCCTTGGGCGGGGAGACGATCAGCGCCCGCTGGCCCTTGCCGATCGGCATCACCAGGTCGATGACCCGGGTGGTCAGGATGTGCGGCTCGGTCTCCAGCCGCAGCCGCTCCTGCGGATACAGCGGAGTCAGCTTGTAGAACTCCGGCCGCCGGCGGGCCTCCTCCGGATCCATCCCGTTGATGGTGTCCAGCCGCACCAGCGGGTTGTACTTGTCCCGCCGCTGCTCACCCTCGCGCGCGGCTCGCGCGGCACCGGTGACCGCGTCACCGCGCCGCAGGCCGTACCGCTTGATCTGCGCCATGGAGACGTATACATCGTTCGGTCCAGCCAGGTAGCCCGAGGTACGGACGAAGGCATAGGTGTCGATGATGTCGACGACGCCCTCGATCTCGGTGACCGCGTCGTCGGGCGCACCGGTAATGGGAGTCGGGGTCGCTGGGGTTCGTGGGCGTCCGTCGGCGCGCCGCCGGCCCGCCGGGCCAGAGCGGCTGCGGGTACGGACGCGGGGTTCCGTGATTGTGCTCGTCATGAAGTTCTCCTTCGCGGAGATGAGAGGAAGGTCGCATGTCGCGACTGCATGGCTCGCCCAGTGGTGACATCGTGGTGAATGAGCTCTTTGTGGCTCTAGGCGATTGGAGATGCCCACTGGGGCTTCGCAAGTGTTCCTGGGGGCCAATTGCCACATCCGACAGGAACCGACCACGAGTCTAGCACGGACACGGCCAATGACAAACTCGTCCCGCCGGGCGTGTCGACGCCATGGCGTCCGATGTAGACCGTCCACATTCGACTGACGGTCCACGCGCCGAGGGTGGTCGCTCCTTTCGGGCCAGGGCGCGAACGAACCACTCCCTTCGGTTACGCTCGACGCCGTGTCCGACCAGGCGATTTCCTCGTCGACCCCGGCCGCGTCCCCGGTCAATGGCGGTCGTGGCGCCGGCGTCGTCCGGACCGGCCTGCTGTCGATGGTCGGGCTCATCGCGCTCGGCGGCACCCGTTTGATCCACGGTTCATTGGTCAGCCGGGCCACCGATCACCAGACCTACGCCCTGGTTGGCACGCTCATCGGGCTGTCGTTGACCGCGAGTCTGTTCCTTCCCGGGGGCCTCGCGAGTGCGGCGTCGAAGTTCATCCCGTTCTATCGTGGCAAGGGCGAGCAGGCCGCGGCCTGGGCGGCCCACCGGCTGTTGACCGTCGCCGGCCTTGTGTGCGCCGTAGCGCTCGGTGCGGTGGTCGGCCTCGTCGCCATGGTCGCCTTGCGGGTCACGTTCGCGGATGCCGCTGCCGTCGCGCTTCTTACCGCGATCTTCTCCGGCTACAGCGTGGCCAAGGGGGCGCTGTACGGGTTCGGCCGCGTCGTGCCGTACACCTGGCTGGAGATTGCCGGCTCCGTCGTGGCTGTCGTCAGCACCGTCGTCGTGATTGCGATCGGAGCACGTACCTACCTGGCGCCGCTCACGTTGGGCTACTCGGTCTTGATGGTCGGGGCGCTTGTTCTGCTGCGCCCCGCCGGTGATCGGGCCAGGATGGACCCTGCGGCTCGGCGCGAGATGGCGAGCTTTGTCGGTCTAGCCAGCGTGGGCGGCCTCGCTAGTGCCGGTCTGCTTCAGCTGCTTCCGCTCCTTGCTCGAGGTTTCACCTCCGCCGTCGAGGTCTCCTACTTCGTAGCCGCGGTCACGCTCGTCGCTCCGCTCTACTTTCTGCCCCGCGCGCTGGGCATGGCGCTCTTTCCGGCCATGGCCCATGCCCACGGCGCCGGCGATGTTGACGCCGTGCGGCGTCACGCGGACCTATCGACGCGCGCTCTGCTGGTGCTCCTCGCCCCACTGTTCGCGGTGGCGATCCCCGTCGCCCGCGAGGTCCTCGTGCTCTTCGGCGGGTCTTCGTACGCGGCCGGCGCAGCCGTCCTACAGGTGATCCTCTTGGCCACATACATCGCGGTGATCCAGGTCGCGGCCGTGAACGCACTGTCCAGCGGAACGCGGCGCGAGGTGCGGATTCCGGTCTACTCGGCTGTGGGCGGCGCGATCATTGGACTTATCCTGCTGATTCCGCTAGGCACCTGGTTCGGGCAGTGCCGGGGTCGGTTTCTCGTACCTGGTCGCGGTCGTTGCCGGGGCGGCGGGTCCGGTCGGGGGTGCCTGGCGCCGCTACAGCATGGCCTGGACCGGGCCGCTCGCGCGATCATTTGCGATCGTCGTCGCGGCGCTGCTGGTCAGCCTGGTCGTGGACGTCCTTGCGATTGCCGGCGTTGGTCGGGTATTGCTTGATCTTGGACTGGCGGTTGTTCTGTTCGGGGTCAGCGCCGCGGTGCTGCACCACGACATCCGCGATGTCGCCCAGGCGGCTAGGACCCGCGGAGTAGAGCCGGTCACGGAATCCGCATGATCACCACGAAGTTGCTCCCCGGCATGTCGGCGACACGCCAATCGCTCGGGCTGAACTGATCGGATGTGAAGACATCGGTCAGTATCGCTGCACCCCAGCCGGTGTTCGCGCTGTACTCCCAACCGTTCTCGCCCTTGCGGAGCACAAAGACGTCGATCGGGCCGAACGCGGTCTGCGCCGTGGCGCGGCTGAACGCGGCTGGGTCTTTCGTCAGTGCCAGCTTATGGATCTCGTTGTAACGGTCGTCCATCCGGGACCGGGCCGCCGCGGCGCCGCGCTCGTTCACCGCGTAGCCGGGCCATGGGAGGTACGCGTACAAGCGCTCGTCGGCGGAGAGGCTCACGTGTGTCTTGGCTGAGGCGCCGTACATTCGCTCCACTGTGGACTGAATGTCGTCGACGGGGAACCATTCGCTCGGCGTCAGCGGGTAGTCCGAATAGAGCTCGTTCGCATCCGTGCGGGGCTCGCGCAGGGCGAGTTGGGTGTAGTCCGTGTACCGACCACCGGCGGCTGGCATCCAGTCCTTGCTGTAGTTGTAGCCACACCAGGCAACGAGCAATGCGATGACAAGAACAAGCACCTCGCGCGGCGGCGTCAACTCGAGTCGGCGCATCAGCCCCGGCGTCGCGTGCACGAGGACGAGCACGCCGGCGATGGCGAGCGCGGTGCCGTACAGGCGCGGGGTGTACCCGGCGAGAGCGCTGTGCTCGGTCAAGACGAAGTAGGCCGTGAACACGAACCGGAACAGCAGCGCCGAGAGCACGAGAGCAAGCAACGGCGGGGCCCACCAAACGGTCCGCCGCAGCCAGACCAGTCCCACAAACCCGATGACCTGCAGGATCGCCAGTGGCAGGAACGGGACGCCATCCAGGAACGAGAACATGTCTGTGGTCATCTCGTACCCGGGATTCAGGTCTCCGACGTTCTGTCCGGATTGGGTCAGGGCATCCCAGACGTAAGGTACGACGTACCAGGATGCGACGACGAGGGCCACCGCCGTGACTTTCAACAGATACCGGACGTAGGCCCAGCGATCGGGCTCCGTGCGCCAGACCCAGATCGCCAGGGCCAGAATGCCCAACCCGCCCCAGAGCGCCCACCCGTAGTAGGTGAGCACGATCAGGCCGGCCAGGATCCCGGCCGGGAGCCAATGCCAGCGACCCTTCGGCGGCTTGCCGAACGTCGCCAGGACCCACGGCACGAAGATGGCCAGTGTGACCATCTGGTACGACTTCTGTGGCCACGCCACCGGCAGGAATGCCGCCACTGTGACGGCGAGGGCGACCCAGGCCGGCACGAGGCGTTGCCAGAGCAGGAAGGCGACGAGGATCGTCAGCGAGGCGAAAAGGATCTCGAAGTCCGCGACCAACCGCCACGCCGGAATGTCAAGCAATGCCGCGGTCCGCCCTATGAGCCACGGAAACAGCGGAGGGTACTCGGCGTGCAGGCCCGGAATCCACGCGTCGGCGTTGGCCGGACTGGACGCGTACCGCGTCGCGGCGGCGGTTAGCCGGCCGGAATCGCCGAAGAGGCCGCCGAAAGGTATCGGGGTTCCGCGCAAGGCAACCCGGAGCATGAAGACGGTCCATACCGCGACGCCTCCGGCCGCCGCCGGCGCCAACCAGGTCGCCTGCCGGGTTCGGCGCCACAGTGCGAGCAACACGAGTGCGACCACGGCCAGAAGCAGGGGCGCCAACGCCATCGCCCAGGCCCGGATCCGCATCGGGTCGAACCGCTGGAACGTCGGCAGCACGAATGCAATGGGCGACCCCACCAACCACACCGCAACCGCGATGAGGGTCGGGCTCCAGAGCCATGCAGTCTTCCGAGGGCGGGTCGCTGTGATCGGCTCAGAGATTGGGGGGCGGCCTGAGTCGGCACGGCCATATGCGCAGTCCTCCAGCTTGGTCCGGCGAGAATACGCTACGCCGCCGGGGGCCGCCCGAGGGGTGGCGTGGCGTCGGATCGCCCGTCGGGCGTATTCGCGAGCGTGCGCCCGTGCCGAAGTGCTTCCACCGTGCGCGTGACGCCCTCGGCCAGCGCGACGCGCGGCCGCCAGTCCAGTTGTTGCCGAGCAGCCTCGGAACTGACCACCATGTGACGGATGTCGCCCAGCCGGAACGGCTCGAAGGTGGGCGCGCCGGTCCCCCCAACGGCAGCCGCCACGGTCGCATGGAGTTCGAGATCGGTCGTCGCAACCCCGGTCGCGATGTTGAGCCGCATTCCGTCGGCCGCCGGCCCCGCCGCCCGGTAGAAGGCGTCTACCGCGTCGTCCACGTAGAGGTAATCGCGGGTGTTCGAGCCGTCGCCGAAGATTTTCGTCGGCCGACCGTCGACCATCGCCTCGGCGAAAATCGCGACCGCGCCGGCCTCACCGCCCGCTCCCTGACGGGGCCCGTAGGTGTTGGTGAGGACGAGGGTCGTGGTGGCGATCCCGTGCAGGGACTGGAACTGGCGCAGGTACAGCTCACCCGTGAGCTTGCTGGTGGCGTACGGCGACAACGGCTGGGTCGGCGTCTGCTCGGTTACCGGCAGGGCCGGTGGCGGACCATAGATCGCCACTGACGAAGCCAGGACGACCTTGCGGGCGCCCGCTCTCCTCGCCGCGTCGACCACCGCGACCGTACCAACCACGTTGATCAAAGCGTCCCGAACCGGATCCGCGACGCTGTGTCTGACGTCGATCTGTGCGGCAAGGTTGAAGATCACTTCCGGCGCGACATCGCGGACGAGGTCCGCGAGCCCGGGCTCGATAATGCTGGCCCCGATGAGATTGCACCGGCCCGTGTCCAGCGCCTCGACGAGATTGTCAGGTCGGCCACCAGAGAGGTCGTCGATAACGGTGACGTCGTGGCCCTCCCGGAGGAACCGGTCGACCAGGTGGGATCCAATGAATCCCGCCCCGCCGCACACGAGTACCCGCACCCTCTGGTCCCTCGTCAGCCGCGACCGGCGTGCCGGAGCACGTCGTGGTACATGTCGATGACGGTCCGGCCAATCCGATCCCAGGACAGCCAAGCGTTGTGTTCACGACCGTTGGATCGGCAGCTCGCGTCGAGGGTTTCGGCCACCCGGTCGGTCATGTCCGTGACGAACTGCGCTCGCGCCTCGGGCGTACCCCAGGGCTCGGGAAAGGGCACGACGGCGGACGGGTTGACGCCGGCCAGTACCTCTGCGACGTCCCCGACGTCGGATGTGACGACGGGCAAGCCGATCGCCGTGGCCTCCTTGACGACGGTCGGCGAACCCTCGAAGCCCTTGCGCGACGTGAAAAGGAGGACATCGGCCGCGATGAACTTCGGCCGTACCTGCTCGCGCGTCTGGCCCGCCTCGGGCAAGATCAGCTCCTTGACCTGGATACCCGCGCTCACGCAGGGCGGCGAGGACATCGGTGAAGACGTCGTACCCCTTGACCCAGTTGCTGGGCACAGCACCGAAGAGCACGACCTTGCTCGGTCTCAGATAATCCCAGGGCCGCCCGCGCGGCGTCGCGGTCGCCCGGCGCGAACAGTGTGAAGTCGACTCCGTTGGGGATGACGCAGCCGTCCGGGTCGCCCGCCGCCGCGGCCATGCGTCGCGAGACATAGACCTTCTCGGCCACCCCGCCCCAACCGAGCCTGGTGATCCAGCGCTGCCAATGCCAGTTGACATCGTGTCCGTACAGGCCAAGCACACGTGGGACGTCGCCAATGAACCGGCAGGCCAGCGCCACCATGCCGTGGTGGATGTGAACGAGGTCGTAGCGACCCTCGCGCACCCGTCGGCGGATCCGGGGCGCTGCCAAAAGGTAGTCCTTGCGGCCCCGCGCCTGGGCCACGACTTCAACGTCAACGTGGGCACCGAGTTCGCGTAGCGCGTCAACCTGCTCGCGCACGAAGATGCCGCGGAAGCTGTCGCCCTCGGGCCACATGTTCGTGACCGTGAGGATGCGCAGTCCTCGGCCCGGCAGGTCGTCGTCCACCGCGTCCTCGGCCGGGTGCCCTGCTCCCGTGGCTGCGGTCACGTGCCCGACCCGGCGAAGAAGGACTTCACCTCAGCCACGACCCGATCCTGCTGGGCCTCGGTCAGTTCCGGATAGATGGGCAGCGACAGACACTCGTCGGCCCACGCTTCGGCCTGCGGGAACTCGCCGTGCTTGTGGCCGAGGAAGGCGTATGCCGGCTGCAGGTGGACGGCCACGGGGTAGTGGATCCCGGCGCCGATCCCCCGTGCGTTCAGGTGGGCGAGCAGTGCCTCGCGCTGTTTTGTCCGGACCACGTAAAGGTGGTAGACGCTGCGCCGGTTGGGCGTCTCCGGTGGCAGTGCCAGGTCGCCGACGCCCGCGAGCTTCTCGTTGTAGGAGGCGGCCAGCGCGCGCCGCCGCTCGTTGCCTTCGGCCAGGCTCGCGAGCTTCACTGTGAGCACCGCGGCCTGCAACGTATCGATCCGGTCGGCAAAGCCAACCACACGGTGGTCGTACTTCTTGATGCTTCCGTGATCACGCAGCAACCGCATCGACTCATAGAGCTCGGCGTCGTCTGTGGTGATCGACCCCGCGTCGCCGAAAGCGCCAAGATTCTTGCCGGGGTAATAGGAGAAACAGCCGGCGAGGCCGTAGGTCCCGGTGCGAACGACGGTGCCATCGGACTTTGTGTAGTCCGCACCGTGTGCCTGCGCGGCGTCCTCGACCAGCGGCACCCCGGCCGCCGCCGCCACCGCGCCGATCGGCTCCAGGTCGGCGGGCCGACCGTAGAGGTGTACCGGCATGATCGCCGCGACACTGTCCACATTGGCCTTCAGCGCATCTGGATCCATGCAGCCGGTTTGTGGGTCCACGTCGATGAAACGCGGACGCGCACCCCGCCACGTGACCGGCTCGGCGGTCGCGATGAACGTGTGCGCCGGTACCGCGACCTCGGCGCCGGGTCCGATGTTCAGGGCCGCTAGCACGAGGTTGATCGACGCCGTACCAGAACCGGTGCCGAGGCAGTGGGCGCTTCCAACGAACGCGGCGAACGCACGCTCATGCTCCTCCACCTCGCGCCCCTGGATGAACCGGGTGTTTTCAATGACATCCCGCATTGCGGCGTCGATCGCGTCCTTGTGCCGGTAGTAGGCGGCCTTCAGGTCGACGAGGGGGATGTTCTCGGACACGGTGTCACTCCGGTTCGTCTGTGGCGGCGGATGTGGCGCTCTTGCTCGGCATGCTCATGCCGCGGTCCGTGGAATCGACACCGGAATCTGAGCCCCCCCGGACCGTAGCGATTCACCGACGGCCTCGAGGACGGACACCACGCGAACTCCGCTCCAGCCGTCCGTGGCCAGGCCGCTCACCCGTGAGCGTGCAGTCGAGGAAGTCCTGGATCTCCGCGCCGAGCGGCTCGATCATTTCCAATCGCGGGTGCTCGCATCGCGCCTTCCTGGAGCCGGTACTGCCACGCACCGTAGGCGTCGGGATTCACATGGCTGTGGGCGTTGTCGTAGATGCGCAGTTTGGCGTCCGCGTCCATATCGTCGTACACGATCGATCGCGTCGTGCCGATCACAGTCGTGCGGCGCGTTTTCATCGGCTCGAGCCAGCTGATGTGCATGTGCGCCACCACATTGCCCGGGTACCCGACAGTGATGAACGTGATGTCCTCTTCGCCGGTGCCCAGGTAGGTGGCGCCTCGAGCCGAGACCCAGACCGGGTCGGCGCCGATCAGGAAGTTAGCGATCGAGACGTCGTGGGGGCCGAGCGACCAGTAGGTCGTCGTGTCGCTCGCGATCCGGCTGTTGTTGAGGCGCTGCGAGTGGATGTAGAGGATGTCGCCGATCTCGCCCGCCATGATCAACTGCTTCATCATGCGCACGGCGGGGACGTACTCGAAGATGTGACCGACCATGAGCACCAGACCGAGTTCATCGGCGGTCCGGGCGAGCTCGATCGCCTCGGCCGCAGACTCGGTCAACGGCTTCTCCACGAACACGTGCTTGCCGGCCGCGAGCGCGCGCCGAGCCAGATCGGGTATGTGTCTGCGCCGGTGTCGCGATGAGCACCGACGTGACCGCCGGATCCTCCAGCACCCTGGCGAAGTCGTCGGTCACGGTGATGTGCGGGTAGAGAGTCGATGCTTGCTTACGTCGTTCTTCGGAAAGATCAACCAGGTATCGCCAGCGGTCGCCGGCATGAGCATTGAGGTTGCGAGCCAAGTTTGGGCCCCAGTACCCAAATCCGACCTGAGCCACACCGCTCATACCAGATCGCTCCGTTCCGTTGCGTTTTCCAGCGGTCGGCGTGGGCCTCCGACCATATCGTGCTCGTGACATTAAGCCATGGCCGCTTCCAGCGCGGCGGCGCGGTCTGGGCGGGGTGGCGAAGGTCGCTGGCCGAGTGCACCAGCGCTAACTCGGGCGCTCACGGGTCTCGATGTCAACCTTCTGCGCGTCCGCGTCTGCCGCCCCTCGACTCACCATCACCCAGGCCATCCCCACGACTGTGAACATGGCGATCGGCAGGAGCGGGTCCTCGAGCGACGGCGACAGAAACGCGATCACAGCGCCGAAGATCAGTGTTGCGGCCCCCCAGTACACCGTCGGGTGCGGCACGGGGGCCTCCGTCGGTCCGCGGGTGGTCCGTCCGCTGAACCGTGGGGTCGCCCGGACGAGTGGGAGCAGGAGGTAGGCGAGCCACACCACGTATGCGATCAGGCCAAGTGTGCCCGTCTCGACCACCAAATGGAGCCAGAAGGAATCGACGGTGATGTCGCTGAAGCCGTAGGTATTGAAGCCGTTCGGGCCAAACCGCGGATTCGATGCCCAGTTCGGGTCGTGCTGGAACGCGACGATGCCGCCGAAATGGCCGACCCCATAGCCGAGGACAGGACGGTGCGCCCACAGCCGAACGCCCTGCTGGGCGTAGAGGACCCGGATCTCCCGCGCGGGGATCTTTTTGGTCGGGCACGTGGGCAGCGGTGGGTCACAGTCCTCGGCGCCACTCGGGAGTTCGAACGCAGACGTAATTCCGACAAGGCGGCGCGCCAGCTCGGTAATATTTTCCGGCCGTACCACGAGGTGGCCAGCGAAGAGCGCCACGATGACCGCGCAGCCGGCCGCAATCCTCTTGCCTCCGCCGCGGCGGAGGATCCAGATCAGCACGGCGCAGAGCAGGACACCGACGAAGGACTCGCGGGACTGGCTTGCCGACAGCGCCAAGGCGGCCGCCCCGAATGCGGCCCACCAGCGCTTGCTAACCTTCGGCCGCGAAACCATGAACGCGAAGAGGCCGAGAATCACGATTCCGACCACGTGGCCGAGGTGATTGGGATGGTCGAAGAATCCCTGGGCCCGGTGGATTCGGATCCACGTCATGTCGACCCAGCCCATGCCTCTGGTGATGGGCGCTCCAAGGAACATCTGCAGGGTCGCGGCCACGACGTTGATGCCGACGAGAGCACCGCCCAACCAGAGCAGCGGCTTCATCCGGGGCCAGGTCGGGTTCCACGCGCGCCACGCATAGAACACGATCGCGCCACGGAAGTAGACGAACAGCGCCTCCCCGATCAGGGTGGGTGGGCTGCCGCCGAAGAGTCCCGCCAGGACCATGACAACGGCGAGCGCCGCGATGGCAATGTCGGCGCGGGTCCGGAAGTCCCGCCACCGGTGCTCGAGAGCAACCTTGGTAAGGCTCACCGCGACCAAGGCAACGAGCAGACCATTCTTGATGTCCTTGGGCCATCCAGGCAGCGTCCCTACGGCCCCGTTCACCGTGTCGTGGCGGTCGCCAAACAGCTCCTGGACCCAGGCCTCGAAGCACACTTCGATCAGTAGAACGCCGAGAAGGATCGGCAGCGCAGCCGTAATCATCCGCAGGATGCGGGATCGTTGGGGCCGCCGGACAAGCGTGACCAACCGCTGCGCCAGGTCTGCGGTCATTCTGCCGATCAACTCCATGTCCCTGGCGCCAAGCCTCGGCGCGGCGAACATTCAGACACCCGCGTGGGGCGCACCATGCGGCCGTCGCACCGTATCACCCGTCTGTTTGGAGCTAGGCGAGGGCATTCAAGTGGAGCGCTATTCGTCGATGCGTGCCACGGTGCGATACCGACATCTTGACAGATCCATCCACCACAAGGTCGCCCGAAGCTCGAAAATGGGGCGCTTGGTCCCGGAGGGAGTACGGTCCGGTGGAGGCTATCCTTCCCGGCGTGGCAGTAACGAACGACGGACGCCCCCGCGCACGCGGCCACAGGCGTGCTCGTATCGGCATGATGATCTGCAGCGAGTACGAGGCGAATCCCAGGGTGCGCCGTCAGGCCGAGGCACTCGCCGACCGCGGCGATGAGGTGACCGTATTCGCATTGCATGCCCATGGCCGACCGCGGCTGGAGGCCATCGATGGAGTGCACGTAGTGCATTCGTCGGTCCGCAAGTACAGGGGTGACTCAGCCAGGTCGTATCTGAGCCTGTATGGCGGCTTCTTCGCCCGGGCCGCGGTGTGGATGGCCCGTCGGCCGCGATCATTTGATCTAGTCCAGTCGCACACCATGCCGGAGGCCGTCGTCTTCGCCGCCACGCTCCAGCGGATGCTCCGGGTACCCCTCCTGCTCGACGTTCATGATCTGACCGAGCAGCTCTTCGCGTCGAAGTTCGGACGTGACGGGCTCATGAGGGCCGCCGTGCGCGCGAGCACTCGAGCGTCGTTTGCGCTCGCGCAGGAGGTGCTCACGGTCCACGAACCGTACGCCGCAATCATCCGGAAGTTGACTCGCAAGCCCGTCAGCATCGTGATGAACGCGCCCGATGCGAGGCTGTTCCCGATCCGTCAGCCCCGGCCACGTACCGTGGGGTCGGATCTTATGTTCAGCTACCACGGCCTGATCGCCTCCCGGCACGGACTGTGCAATGCGGTCGAGGCGCTCGCGATGTTGCGGCGAGAGGTTCCAGGCGCCCGCATGCAGATCCTCGGTAGCGGCGATGGTCTGCCTGGGCTGCGCGGATGTGTGGACAACCTCGGCCTTTCCGACGTCGTGTCCCTGCCGACATCGATACTGCCCATCACCGAGATACCCGCGCTATTGGAACGTGCCGACATTGGCGTCATCCCAAGCCTGCGGGATCCCTGGACCGAGGAGGTGCTGCCCACCAAGCTGCTCGAGTACGCGGCTATGGGCATTCCGGTCATCACGTTCCGTAATCCGGTGATCGAGCGGTACTTCCCCGAGGACTCGGTGACGTTTGTCGACCCCGCGACACCGAAGAACCTTCTCGCGGCCATGCGATCTCTGGCATTGGACCCGGACCGGGCTCGTCGGCAAGCGGAGCGGGCCAGTGCAGTTATCACGGAATACAGCTGGGATCGACAGAAGCTCGTCTACTTCGACGTGGTCGATCGGATGCTGGCCGGACGTCGCCGAGCAGACGTAGGCGCAGGTGGTTCCTCGCGGTAGGTCAATAGCATGGGCGTGAATACGTCAGTATCCCGCGGCGTCGACCGTCGGCTTCGCGACAGCCGCGACGAACGAGTAGGGACCATGTGGGTCATTCGGACGTCGATTCAGTGCGACAGTCCTTACGTGACATGGAGATTGTTATGGCATCACTCGACAGTCGTACTGGCGCCGCACTAATCTCAGCCGGTCGGCGCGCAGACAGCGTTCATGTCACACTGAGTTAGCGGACACGCAGAGACCTGTCGATCATAGCGAGGTCGAGTGCCAGCAAAGTGGCGTCAGAGGACGACTGGTCTCCGACGAACCGGTACGCCTCGGAAGCTTGCGAACGAAAGGCCGGTCTGTTCGACGTGACGATGAGCGTGCGCCCTTCACCCACTGAGGTGACTCGCCGAACCAAGCGACGTACTGCGGTCGACGTCACAGCACATGTTTCCCAGACTCATAACGGCGTGCCGCGCAGTACATGGTTTCGGCCGATGCCCCGTTTGGCCACGTGGCATCGGCCATACGCCGCGTCGTTGGTGGCGTTGGACCTGCTGGCAACGGCGCTAGCAAGCCTTACCGCGATCTCGATCTTCGAACAGGCCGACTCTGGGTTCCGTCAGCATTCGCCTCAGCTTTTTGTCATCGTGGCCTATATCGGTTTGCCGGTCGGCTGGCTGCTCATACTTTGGGGCCACGGCGCGTATGACCGGCGGTACTTGGGTATTGGCGCCGACGAATACAAGCGGGTCTTCCGCGCGTCGATCACCGCGGCGGCCACGGTGTCCTTCCTGGCGTTCGCACTCAAGATCGACCTGTCCCGGTTGTCGGTCGGCACCGCGATCGTCGGCTCGCTCGTCTACATCATGATCGGCCGCTGGCTCGCTCGACGGGCCTTGGTTGTCGTGCGCGGCCGCGGGCGAGCCGTCCACCGGGTCCTGCTGGTGGGCACGTACGCCGAGGCGAGCGACGTCCTCGCGGCGGTGACCCGGGTGCCGGGAGCCGGTCTCGTGCCGGTCGGCATCCATCTCACGGAAGGCTTCGCGCAGAGCCGGGGGGTCGATTCATCGGTGCCGCTCTTCGCCGGCCGCGACGTGCTCGGCCTGGTACGCGACCTGCACGCGGACACCATCGCAGTCTGCGGCTCCGCCCGTTCTGAGCCTGGCGAGCTGCGCCGGCTCGCGTGGCAGCTCGAGGGCACCGGTATTGACCTGGTCGTCGCGCCCCAACTGACCGACGTGGCCGGGCCTCGCGTGCACATACGTCCGGTCGAGGGCCTGCCACTGCTGCACGTGGAGGAGCCCAAACTCTCGGGGATGGCGTGGCTGGTCAAGAACGTCATGGACCGTGTCATCGCCGCGACATTGCTGGTACTCCTGGCGCCGATCTTCTTCGTGATATCGCTGGCGATCCGGCTCAGCAGCCACGGTGAAGCCTTCTTCCGGCAGTCCCGGGTCGGCCGGGAGGGCAAAGTCTTCAAAGTCATAAAATTCCGGACAATGTATCCCGATGCTGAAGACCGGCTGGCGCACCTCGCTGACCTCAACGAGAGCGACGGCCTCCTCTTCAAGATCAAGGACGACCCGAGGATCACGCCGGTCGGTCGGATCCTTCGCAAGACCTCGCTCGACGAGCTGCCACAGCTGATCAACGTGTTCAAGGGCGAGATGTCGCTGGTAGGGCCGCGCCCCTTGCCGGCCGACGACGGCGACTTCCTAGGCGACGTCCGTCGCCGCTTGCTTGTGCGCCCGGGCATGACCGGCCTATGGCAGGTCTCGGGTCGGTCCGAGTTGTCGTGGGATGACGCGGTGCGGCTTGACCTGTACTACGTCGACAACTGGTCGCTCGCGTTCGATCTGGTCATTCTTTGGCGCACGGTCGGCGTGGTCTTCGTCCGGCGCGGCGCCTACTGAAGCCACCGGCGATCCGGGTGGCTGCGCCTGGCCGCACACAGAACGTCCACAATCTGACCTGACGCTCTCCACGGTCGATGTTTACGCTCCGGACATGAGCATCAACCAGCGGCGGGTACTGGTGGTCGAGGATGAACGGACCATCGCCGAGTCCCTCGCCGCACGTCTGAAGGCCGAAGGCTTCGCCGTCGAGCTCGCTCACGACGGCCCCACTGCGGTGGCCCGCGCCCATGCGGGTCGGCCGGACCTCGTGGTGCTCGATGTGATGCTCCCCGGGTTCGACGGGCTCGAGGTGTGCCGGCGGATTCAAGCCGACCGGCCGGTCCCGGTGCTCATGTTGACCGCCAGGGGCGATGAGACCGATCTGCTTATCGGCTTGGCGGTTGGCGCCGATGACTACCTCACCAAGCCGTTCTCCATGCGCGAGCTCGCCGCCCGGGTCCACGCCCTGTTGCGGCGTGCCGAACGCAACGCCACGAATGGACACGCTGGTACGGACGCGAGTACCGACGCGGAAACGTCCATTGTGGTCGGTGACCTCGAGATCAACCGGTCCGAGCGACGCGTGCGCCGAGCCGGCGTAGAAGCGCACCTGACGCCCACGGAGTTCGATCTGCTGGTGCACCTCGCCCGTCGGCCCCGGGCGGTCCTGGCGCGGGAGCGGTTGCTCGCCGAGGTCTGGGGTTGGGCCGACGCATCGGGGACGCGCACGGTCGACAGTCACGTCAAGGCGTTGCGCCGCAAGCTCGGTGCTGACTTGATCCGGACCGTGCACGGCGTCGGCTACTCCCTGGAGAGCCGGTCATGAAACTCCTTACCCAGGCAGCCTCGCTCCTGCCCCGTCCGTTGGATCCGGTCCGCTCCATCAAGATGAAGCTCGGCCTTCTCGTGGTCGCGTCCGGGCTGGCTGGGTTGGTCTACTTCTGGATCGGAACGGGTTGGTTCGCCCCCGGGACCTCGGCGGTGGCGATAGGACTGTCCTTGCTCACCACGCTGATCCTGGCCCACGGCACGACCCAACCGCTGCGGGAGATGACTGCCGCCGCCGGTGCCATGGCTCGCGGGGACTACAGCCGTCGGGTGCGAGCGACGTCTCGGGATGAGGTGGGCCAGCTGGCCCATGCCTTCAACCAGATGTCGGCTGACCTGGCCGCGGCCGATCAGCACCGGCGCGAGCTCATCGCCAACGTCTCCCACGAGTTGCGGACTCCGATCGCGGCCCTGCAGGGCGTGCTGGAGAACATCGTGGACGGCGTCGCCGAGCCGGACCCCACCACGCTTCGAACCGCACTCGCCCAGACCGAACGACTGGGCCGCTTGGTCACCGAGCTACTTGACCTATCGCGGATCGACGCCGGTGCGCACCGCCTCGAGCTGACCTCCTTCCCGGTGGGACCGTTCGTTGACGAGGTGGTCGCCGAGGCGCGGGTCGTGGCGGCCGCCGCCAGCCGGAACGTCTTCTTTGGACAGTCGGTGCAGCCGGCCGACTGCGAGCTGATCGGAGACCGGGAGCGGCTCAAGCTGGTGGCGCTCAACCTGCTCGACAACGCCGTGCGGCACTCACCGGTCGGCGGCCACGTGCTCGTGGCCGGACGAATCTGCGACGACGCGCTCATCTTGGAGGTGAGCGATGAGGGCCCCGGAATTGCACCGACCGAGCGGGACCTCGTCTTCGAACGATTCACCCGCGGGCAGCGGGCGACCGGTGGCGGCACCGGGCTCGGTCTGGCGATCGCGCGCTGGGTCGTCAACCTGCATGGCGGGTCGATCGCCGTCGTCGACCGCGAAGCGGTGCCCGCGGCCGTCCCCGGCTGCCTCGTGCGGGTGACCCTGCCGGTCCGACGCACATCAGATCTCGTCAGCCCTCTGATCGAAACGGAGCTATCCGCGTGACCACACCCGGCAACCCCGCAACCCCGGTCATCGCACCACCGGCGCAACCGGAGGCTCAGCTGCCGCCGCCGGCCTCCCCACCGCCAGCGGGGCCTGGGTATTCCGCGTTCGGTCCAATGTGGCCAGGACCGGGCGGGATCGCCGGGCCAGCCGTGATATTTGCCGTCGCCGCGACCGCGCTCGCGGCGGCCGTCCTGCTCGGGTGGGATCGGCCCGGGGTCGGCTGGTTCGGCACCGGTCTGGTTGCCGCGTTCGCGATCACCATCGCGGCCTGGCGCGCCCAGCCACCACTCGAACGCCGGCGAGGGGCGACCGCGATGCGGATGCTCTGGGCGGTGCTTGCGCTGTGCTTACTCGCTGCTGGCGGACTGCGGGCGGCGGTCTGGCTATGGCTGCTCTGCTTACCGACGGCGGTGGTATGCGGCGCGCTGGCGCTCTCGGGTGGGCGAACACTGCGCGCGCTCACGCTGGCCGTGTTGACGGTACCCATCGCGACGATCCGGGGTCTGCCGTGGTTCAGCCGGGGCCTCGCCGTCGCGAGGGGCCGGGCCGGCTGGTCACCTGGTCGGGTAGCCGCGACCGTCACCGTCACCGTCGTGCTCGTGCTCGCTTTTGGCGGCCTGCTGGCCGGAGCGGATGCCGTCTTCGCCGAGCTGCTGGGCGACATACTGCCCACTGTGCACGGTTCCGCGATGGCCCGTTGGGTCTTCAACTTCCTGCTGTTGGGATTCGGCACGATCGGTGCCTGTTTCCTCGCGTTGCGTCCGCCGGCATTCGATAGTCAGGACGAGCCACGCCGGATGCTGCGCCCGTTTGAATGGGCGGTGCCGGTCGGTGGCCTCGTCGTGCTCTTCGCCGGGTTCGTGGCCGTCCAGGCCACTGTCCTCTTTGGAGGCGGCCGGCACGTGCTGGAAACGGCGGGGCTCACCTACGCCGAGTACGCGCGGCAAGGCTTCTGGCAACTGCTTGCGGTGACCCTTTTGACCTTGCTTGTGCTGGGCCTCGCGGCTCGGTTCGCCCGCCGCGAGTCTGGATCCGACCGCGTACTACTTCGCGTGTTGTTGGGGTCGATCTCCGTGCTGAGTCTGGTGATTGTCGCGTCGGCGCTGAGTCGGATGTGGGCCTACACCGATGCCTACGGCCTCACCCGACTACGGCTCCTGGTGGCTGTCTGCGAGGGGTGGCTGGGGCTGATCTTTGTCTTCGTTCTGCTAGCCGGCGCCCGGTTCCGTGCGGCCTGGTTGCCGCAGGCGGTCGCGGCCACGGCCGCCGCGGCGTTGGTCGGACTCATCGCGGTCAACCCGGACCAGCTGATCGCTGCGCAGAACGTGAACCGCTTTTACCGGACGAGCAACGTCGACCTGGCTTACCTCGCGGGTCTGTCCGAGGACGCCGTACCTGCCGTGCAGAAGCTGCCGTCGCGGGAGCGGGACTGCGTGCTGCGGACTATGGCCGATTGGACGTCCGGACAGGGCCGTGATGAATGGCGTGAATGGAACCTCGGCCGCGCCCAGGGCCGTGCGGTCCTCGACCAGTTGCCAGCCGCAACCGTGCGAGAGACCGAGAGCTGCTCAAGTCTGTTGTACGCGTCGCCTCGACCCGACTAGGTCCACGGCTCGTGAATAGTCAACAACAGTGGATAACTGATTCGGCTAGCGTGACAGGTTAAGCCGCGAGGGCTACGTCCTTTGTCCCCGACCTGTTCGACCGATCGAATGGCCGAGCAAAGCTCAGCGGATAGGCCGGAATCGCTTGTGGCGTGCGGGGTCCGATGCGACGCTCGCCACGAAGGATGGAGGCATGACTAGGACGATGCCTCCGCCCGCTTCTGGCGGCTGGACCATGGATGCGGTAGCGGCGCTCCCGAGGACGGCAACCGGCACGAGCTGTTCGATGGGAACTTGCTCGTGATTCCCGACATTGTGTGTTGGCGGCAGCGGCTGGCCGCACCATGAACCTTCTTTCTCCGGACGACCTCGCCCTAGCCGTCGAAGTGGTCTCTCCCGGAAGCCGGGATCGCGACCTGGGACTCACACGCAAGGAGTACGCAGCGGCGCAAATACCGGACCGGGCCCACCGTCCCTTCGTCGTCGAGATTGACCCGGCAAGCATCTGCTAGGCCAGGGCTAGGCGGCGTCAGCCGAGGGAGAATGCCCGTTGGCGCTTTCGGTGCAGATAGGCATCAAACCGCAAAAAGGTCTGCGTGCACCCTTGCGTGGGGTGATCTTCTTTTGCGGGCGACCACTGTGTAGGTGGGAGCACGTTTCTGACATGCTTGGCTCGGCGGCAACGAGGCCGTGATCTCCGCATACCCTGCGGCGGCGCGTTCCCGTGGCCGGCCTCCCACCAAAGCCCGGCCCCAACGAGGGCCCGGCCGGAGGCTCGAACGTGACAGGGCCAACGAGCGCGTCGGCGAGCGCCAGCGAGTCGCGCGTGAGGCAGGCTCGAACGGGACACTGCGCGGCAGGGCGATCCCCAGGGCCGGGCATAGGACGACAGGGAGACACGGATGTCGAAGGGCGAGGGCGCCCCGCGATTGTCGACGACCCCCCGGCGGTCGCACGAAACATCGCAAGGATCATCAAGCGAGCCGGACTTCGTCCAGCTGCTCACCCCGGACGGTGAGCGCGTGACACACCCGGACTACGACGTCGATTTCACCGACGACGAGCTGCGAGGCCTGTATCGCGACCTCGTGGTGATCCGCAAGCTGGATGCCGAGGCGACCGCGCTGCAACGCCAGGGCGAGCTGGGCATCTGGGCCAGCCTGCTCGGGCAGGAGGCGGCGCAGGTCGGCTCCGGACGCGCACTACGTAAGCAGGACATGGCGTTCCCCACCTACCGGGAGCACGGCGTGCTCTACTGCCGTGGCATTGACCCGATCATGCCGCTGGGCCTGTTCCGCGGGGTTGACCAGGGCGGCTGGGATCCGAACCTGCACAAGTTCAACATGTACACGATCGTGATCGGGGCGCAGACGCTGCACGCGACCGGCTACGGCATGGGCATCGCCATGGACGGCAAGGTCGGCAACGACGATGGCGAGGCGGTCATCGCCTACTTCGGCGACGGCGCGACGTCGCAGGGCGACGTGAACGAGGCGTTCGTCTGGTCGAGCGTCTTCAACGTCCCGATCGTGTTCTTCTGCCAGAACAACCAGTACGCGATCTCCGAACCGCTCGAGCGACAGACCCGGGTACCGCTGTACCAGCGGGCTGCCGGCTTCGGGTTCCCCGGCCTGCGCGTCGACGGCAACGACGTCCTCGCCTGTTACGCGGTCACCCGCAAGGCGCTCGACGACGCCCGGCACGGCCAGGGCCCGAGCCTCATCGAGGCCTACACCTACCGCATGGGCGCGCACACCACCTCCGATGACCCGAGCCGATATCGCATCGCGAGTGAGGTCGAGTCCTGGCAGGCCAAGGACCCGATTCTCCGGCTGCGTCGTTACCTGGAGCGGCTCGACGCCGCCGATGACGGCTACTTCGGCGAGGTCGCCGACGAGGCGACCCGGGAGGCGACTTCGTTGCGGGAGCGGGTGCTCTCGATGCCGATCCCGATCCGCTGGAGATGTTCGAACACGTCTACCCGGGCGGTTCTCCGGAAGTGGACGAGCAACGCGAGAGCTTCGCCAAGTACCTGGCCACCTTCGAGGGAGGGCACCGATGAGCACTCTTACCCTCGGCAAGGCCCTCAACGAGGGCCTGCGCAAGGCGCTCGAGAACGACCCAAAGGTTCTCATCATGGGCGAGGACGTCGGCAAGCTCGGCGGCGTCTTCCGGATCACGGACGGATTGCAGAAGGACTTTGGCGAGCAGCGGGTCATTGACACTCCGCTGGCCGAGTCGGGCATCATCGGCACCGCAGTCGGTCTAGCCATCCGCGGGTACCGACCCGTCTGTGAGATCCAGTTCGACGGGTTCGTCTACCCGGCGTATGACCAGATCGTGTCCCAGGTCGCGAAGATGCACTACCGGTCGAGGGGCAAGCTACGGCTGCCCATCGTGATCCGGATTCCATTCGGTGGCGGCATCGGCGCGGTGGAGCATCACTCCGAGTCCCCAGAGGCGTACTTCGCGCATACGGCGGGTCTGAAGGTCGTCGCCTGCAGCAACGCGGAAGATGCCTATTGGATGATCCAGCAGGCGATCGCGACGGACGATCCAGTTATCTTCATGGAGCCGAAGCGGCGCTACTGGGAAAAGTCCGAAGTGGACACATCAGGGTCGATCGCCGCGGCGTATCCGCTCTTCGCCTCGCGCGTCGTGCGCCAGGGCACTGAGGCAACGGTGATCGCGTACGGCCCGATGCTACGCACGGCGATGGAGGCGGCCGAGGCGGCCGCAACCGAGGGGCGCGAGCTCGAGGTGATCGACTTGCGTTCGCTTTCGCCGCTGGATCTGGATCCGGTGTGTGATTCTGTCCGCCGTACCGGTCGAGCGGTTGTGGTGCACGAGGCCGCCCGCAGCGGAGGCCTCGGCGCGGAAGTGGCGGCTCGCCTGACGGAGCAATGCTTCTATTCGCTCGAGGCACCCGTACAGCGGGTCACCGGATTCGACATCCCGTACCCAGCCGCCCGGGTCGAGGAGGAGTACTTGCCGGATCTCGACCGAATTCTTGACGCCGTCGACCGGTCACTGGAGTGGTGACGATGACCCGTGTGAAGGAGTTCCCGCTACCCGACCTCGGCGAGGGCCTGACCGAAGGCGAGATCCTCAAGTGGCTCGTCTCCGAAGGGGACATGGTCACGCTCAACCAGCCGATCGTCGAAGTCGAGACGGCCAAGGCGGCCGTTGAGATTCCGGCGAAGTGGGCCGGCAAGGTGACCAAGATCTTCCATCCGGAGGGGGCGACCGTCGAGGTCGGCATGCCGATCATCGCGATCGACACCGACCCCACCGCGGGCGACCTGCCCGAGCCGTCGCCGGCGGCGTTGGCCGCGGTCGAGATCGCACCCGCCGAGGGCGCGGTCGAGCCCGGCATGATCGGTGGGCCAGCCCCGGGCGGCCGGACCGCGGTGCTGGTCGGGTATGGGCCGCGAGCCAGCAGCGCGACCAGGCGACCGCGCAAGGCCTCCAGCGTCGCTCAGGACACGGCCGAGGAGGAGCCCGAGGTAGCCACCGGACCGGTGTTGGCGAAGCCGCCCGTTCGCAAGCTGGCTCGGGATCTCGGGGTGGACCTGGTTGGCATCGCCGGCTCGGGCCCGCTGGGCTCGATCACGCGTGACGATGTCCACGCGGCCGTCTCCACGACCGAGACGGTGCAACGCCAGCCCGGGTTTGAGGTGGCCCAGCTCACGACACCGTCCACAGTGGCCGTATTCGGCCCGAACCGCGAGCACCGTGTCCCTGTCAGGGGCGTCCGCAAGCTGACCGCCGAGAACCTGGTCGCGTCGGCGTTTACCGCGCCACACGTCACGGAGTTCCTGGCCGTGGACGTGACGCGGTCGATGAGGGCGCTCGAGCGGCTGCGGGAGCGATCGGATTGGCGCGGCGTGCGGGTGTCTCCACTGTTGGTCGTCGCGAAGGCTGTGCTTCTTGCGATGCACCGGCACCCAATGGTGAACTCGACCTGGTCCGCTGTCGATCCTGGTCCCACTCCGCAAGCGTCGCGGGACGTCACGAACGAGATCATCGTCAAGGAATACGTGAATCTCGGCATCGCCGCCGCCACACCGCGCGGGCTGATCGTGCCGAACATCAAGGACGCCGGCCGACTTACCCTGCGGGAGCTTGCCGATGCGCTCACGGCGCTCGTGGGCACCGCGAAGGAAGGGCGCACAGCTCCGGCGGACATGACCGGCGGGACGTTCACGATCACCAACGTCGGAGTCTTCGGCGTCGATACCGGCACGCCGATCCTCCCGCCCGGCGAGGCGGCCATCCTCGCCTTTGGAGCGGTCCGGGAGATGCCCTGGGTACACAAAGGCAAGGTCAAGGTCCGGGACGTGACCACACTTGGACTCTCCTTCGACCATCGGATCATCGATGGTGAGCTCGGATCAAAGTTCCTGGCCGACGTGGGCTCGTTCCTTGCCGATCCCGAGGGATCCCTGCTCGCCTGGGCCTGATCTGGCGGTGTTCGTGGAGGCCTATGCGTCGTTGCGGCGCATAGGCCCTCAATGTCCGGTGGCCAACCTCACCTAGTAATCGTTGGCAAACAGCCCATGTAACCTTGTTTAATGTAGGTATGACAACGCTGATGCAACGCCTTCGTAATCGCCACCGTGCGAACCTGCGGGCGCGAGCCATTCAGCAGGCGATGCGCAACGCGCCCTCGTCGGCGCTGCGCCGCGAGCTGATGGAGATCGCGAGCCGCCAAACTTTCATCTCTTCCTGACCTTCCTTCTCTCCTCACGTCGACGACCCGGCGGGCCACCAGGCCCTTGCCGGGTCGTTGGCGTTTGGCTGAGATGTCCGTCGGCCGCAAGCGCGCACCCCGACCCGGGGGTGCCGCTTGCGTGTGGGAGTTGGGTACGGTGTGCTTCGGCTGCCTGTGACACCCCCAACGCAGGCGGGCTGGTGTGCGGGTTCGCGCGCCGACCGAAGATCAGGAGGCACCATGACCGAGGCTCCCTACGCCCCCGCCGAGCCCCCGGCGGACGGTGACCGGACCAACCAGGTCCCACCGCGCTACTCCGCGTCTGCGTCGGTGCCGCCACCCGCTTCGTCCGGCCCGGCCGGCCCGGCTTCTTTCTCCAGCGCTCCGGGCCCGGGCGGTGCCACGTACGGCGGCATGCCAGGTTCGCCCTTCAGCCAAAGTTCCCCGTACGGTCCTCCCAGCGGGACGTCCGCCCCGCCGACCGCACCCATGGGTCAGCCCCCGATGGGCCAGCCGCCGATGGGTCAACCTCCGGCCAGCCAGCCGCTGAGCGGTCAGGCACCGTTCGGGCAGCCGCCCATGGGTCAACCGCCGGCCGGTTCGGCCTCCGTCGGTTCGGCGTCGGTGGGGTCGCCCCCTGCCGGTTCGGCCCCCGTCGGTGGCTCGGCCAGTGGCCAGGCTCGGGTCGCTGGTAGTGCCTCGGTGCCCGGCCCGGGAGCACCGTCCACATACGGCAACCCGCAGGCGTACGGGTCAGCGCCCTCGACCTACGGCGCGGCGCCGTCCACGTACGGATCGGCTCAACAGCCCAGCTACACACCCCCGCCGCCGCCACCCGGCCAGTACGGGCAGCCCTCCGGCGGCCAGTTCGACAGCGGTCCATCGGGCGGGGCCTACGGTTCGGCCGGAGGGTACGGCGGATCGTCCGCGGGCAGCTACGGATCCGGACCGGGCGGCGGGACGTACGGGTCCTCCGGCGGCGACTTCGACCGCGAGGGCGACCGCCCGCCGGTTCCCGTTCAGCGAAAGCCCCGTCGTGGCCTGATCGTCGCGTTGATCGTCACCGCGGTGGTGGTCGTGGTCGCAGTCGGGGCGTATGTCGGGATCAGCCTGAAGAAGGGCGACACCGACTACTCGGTCGGCAAATGCGTATCCGAGGGTCAGACGACCGTCGTTGACTGTTCGGAGTCGGGCGCGTTCAAGATTGTGTCCAGTGTGGACAGTGTGAACGAATGCCCGGACGCGAAGCAGCCCTGGCTCGTGGTTACCGAACCCGGCGGGAACACGACGTACCGCTGCCTCGCCCCCGCCGCGAGCAGCTGACGCTTGCCTCGACGCACCTCAGGCGTCGGCGATCGGCCGTCCCACGGTCAGCGCCTCGCGCAGATCCGGCTCGAGCGCGGTGGTGAATTGGGAGTCAGGCCGGACACCGAGCGCGTCGAGGACCGTACTGAAGAAGCACCGGGCAGCCGCGGTCAGCACGACGTCGACGATCTCGTCGTCGGAGAGCCCGGCGTCGCGCAACGTCGTGACGTCGGCCTCGGTGACGTCGGCGCCGCCGCGGGCCACTTTGTCGGCGAAGTCCATGACCGCGACGTCCAGGGGCTCGAGCCCAGCGTTGTGATGGTCGACCACGACATTGCGTACCTGCTGCGCGGAAAGGAATTGGTCCCTTAGCACCTTGCCGTGGGCGAGCACGCAGTAGCTCGAGCGCAGCCGGCGGGCGGCCGCAAATGTGGCGAGTTCGTACCGTCGCGGGTCCATCCCCGCCCTGATCGCGGCGCCGAGCGTCTGCCATGCGCGGTACACCTCGGGTCGCCAGGCCAGCACCGACGTCGAGTTGTTCACGTAGCCGTCAACGGCTCGGTCTTGTTCGTAGAACTCGGATGCCTCGGGGCTATCAGGTGCCGGCTTGACGAAAGCCATCATGTCTCCCTTCACGTAAGAGCACGTTAGCCGGCGCAACGGTCTCGGTGGGAGATGTGCTCAGCGATGCTGAACGCTACGTTGTCGCATCCTGTTCGGGTGCCGCCAATTGGTCACCAACTGGGCACTTCTGTGGCTCAGAGGTGCCCAGTGTGTGACCAACTGGGCGGCCCGCACTCTTCACCGCTGCTGCCCGTCGGGTCTTGCCAGCTCAGCGCCGCGCACGTCAACGGGAAGCCGCCCAGGCGTATGGCGTGTATGCGCGCCAGCACGTGGAACGTCTGGCCCAGAACGACACTGCGATAATCGAGAGCAGCAACGATCTCGCGCTTCGTGGCTCGGAATGGTGAGCGAGGCCAGATCTGGACTCTCCTGCGCGACGGTAGCCAGTACCAGGTGCTGGTCATAAGTAACGACGAGTACAACAGTGTCGAGGAGCTGGCCATCTGGGCTCTTGTTGTTTCGCGAGATGTCCCGCACCCGAACCAGCTCGCGGTCCGACTCGGCGCCGGTGATCCGCTGAGCGGTTCGTTCGTCAAGATCCATGGAGTCGTGCAGATCCTCGACCGTGCGGCGTTGCGGGACAACCGCGGTTTCGTCTCGCACGCGACCATGAACGCGATCGAGGATGGCCTCCGAGAGTTCCTTGAATTGCCCTGATTCGGGGCACCGCACCGCATGAGCACGGCCTCCGACCGAGTGGCGTTCGCCGGCCGCGCTGATGAACCGACGTGTCCGCTGAGCACCGTTGGTCAGTTGGCCGATCCGACCCAGGGCAGGATGGATTCATGACGCGGGTACGTGCGCCGGAGCTGCGCGGGCGTGGGTGGCTGAACACGGGCGGCAAGCAGCTGAGCATCAAGGACTTCCGGGGCCGGATTCTGATCCTGGACTTCTGGACGTTCTGCTGTATCAACTGCCTGCACGTGCTCGATGAGCTACGCCCGCTGGAGGAGAAGTACGGCGACGTGCTCGACATCGTCGGCGTGCACTCGCCGAAGTTCGAGCACGAGCGCGACCCCGCGGCGCTCGTCGCCGCCGTGGAGCGGTACGGCGTCGCCCACCCCGTGCTCGATGACCCGGAGCTGAGAACCTGGGACCAGTACGCCGTGAAGGCCTGGCCGACGCTCTGTGTGGTCGATCCCGAGGGATACGTTGTGGCCTCGATGGCCGGCGAAGGACACGCCGAGGGGCTGGCTCGGCTCATCGACGAGCTGATCGAGACTCACACCGAGCGCGGCACGCTTCGCCGCGGTGACGGCTCGTACATTCCCGCGCCCGAGCCGGGTACGACACTTCGCTTTCCCGGCAAGGCCATCGTCGGGCCCAACGGGAACCTCTTCGTCGCGGACACCGCTCACCACAGCATCGTCGAGGTGGACCCGGCCGCGCTTGACATACCGGTACGGCGGATCGGGTCCGGGCAGCGGGGACGAAGCGATGGCGCGGTCGCGCCGTTCTCTGAGCCGAACGGCTTATGCGTGCTACCCGACGCGGTGGCGAAACAGGTCGGGTACGACCTCGTTGTCGCTGACACCGTCAACCACCTGCTCCGCGGAGTTTCACTCGCGACCGCGGAAGTGTCCACTGTGGCCGGAACGGGTCAGCCGTGGCGCGGTACGGTCGACTTTGATCCACACCCGGCCAGCGAAGTCGACCTCTCGTCTCCGTGGGACGTTGTCTGGTACCAGGGCCGGATCATCGTCGCGATGGCCGGCATCCACCAGTTGTGGTGGTTCGACCCGGTGACTTCGATGGCTGGTGTCTACGCCGGCACCACGGTGGAGGCGCTCCGCGACGGTGCCCTCGACCAGGTCTGGATGGCGCAGCCGTCGGGACTGTCCGTGTCGCCCGATGGCAGGACGCTCTGGATCGCCGACTCGGAGTCATCCGCATTGCGCTACATCCGCGACGGTGCGATGCACACGGTTGTGGGCCAGGGCCTGTTCGACTTTGGGCACGTCGATGGGCCAGCAGACCAGGCGCTGTTCCAGCACCCGTTGGGAGTCTGCGCCCTGGACGACGGAACCGTGCTCGTCGCCGACACCTACAACGGCGCGGTACGGCGGTACGACCCCGCGACGGCCACGGTGTCCACCATCGCCAATGGGTTGGCGGAGCCCAGCGATGTGGTGGCCCTGCCGGGCAATGACCTGCTGGTGGTCGAGTCGGCGGCTCATCGCATCGTGCCGCTGGAGCCGTCGAACGCGGGCGCCGAAGGCCATCCCGCGAAGCGGCTGCGCACCGAGCGGCCGCCGACGCTGCTCGCACCGGGCGAGGTGGCGCTGAGCGTGATTTTTACACCCGCGCCCGGACAGAAGCTCGATGAGTCGTTCGGTCCGTCCACCCGACTGCAGGTGTCGGCGTCACCACCCGAGCTGCTGATCTCGGGCGAAGGAACCATGACCGAGCTCGACCGGACCATTGCCATTTCGTCCACAGTGGACGGCGGCATCCTTCAGGTCGTGGCCCAGGCGGCGACGTGTGACGTCGACGCCGAGCACGCCGCGTGCCACCTCACGCGGCAGGACTGGGGTGTGCCGATCGTCGTGGCCGACGGCGGAGCCACCCGACTTCCGTTGATCCTGCGCGGACTGGACGAGGGCTAGACGAGCGGGACGAACGGCGATAGCGGTACGCCGGCATCTTCGAGGGTCTGCCGCACCCGCCGGGCGAGCTCGACCGCGCCCGGCGTATCGCCGTGCACGCACAACGACTCCACCCTGCACGAAATGTCGGTGCCGTCCTGCGCCACGACGTGACCGGCCGTAGCCAGCCGGAGTGCGCGTTCAGCGACAATATCCACATCGGACAGCACCGCGCCGGGTTCGCCGCGGGGAACGAGCGTGCCGTTCGGTCGGTACGCCCGATCGACGTAGGCCTCGCTGACAACACCGCAAGTCGGCGCCTGCGGCCACCGAGGCGAGCGCCGAGCCGGGTTGGCACAGCACGGGTAAGCCGCGGTCATAGTCCACAATGGCCGCCGTGATCGCCGACGCCTGCCACACGTCCACGGCAGCCGTGTTGTACAGCGCACCGTGCGGCTTGACATAGCGCACTCGCTCACCCTGCAGACGGCAGAACGCGTCCAGCGCACCGATCTGGTAGATGATGTCGTCACGCAGCTCGGACAGGTCATAGTCGATCCGGCGCCGTCCGAATCCGGCAAGGTCACGGTAGGCCACCTGAGCGCCGACCGCGACGCCGCGATCGGCCGCCCACTCGCACACCCGCCGCATCGTCACGGCGTCGCCGGCGTGGAAGCCGCACGCTACGTTGGCGCTCGTCACCAATCCCAGCAGGGCCTCGTCGTCGCCCATACGCCAGGCGCCGAAACCCTCGCCGAGGTCGGCGTTCAGGTCCACGGCACGAACCGTATGACGGTGCCCGGCCGCGCCTGGGCGAGCAGTGGCAGGTCTGCTCGATCGACGACCGCGATGACGGGATAGCCGCCTGTGGTCGGATGGTCGGCGAGGAACACCAGCGGCTGGCCGTCGGCCGGCACCTGGATCGCGCCGAGCACGATGCCCTCGCTCGGCAGCTCGCCGGCGACCGAGCGGGACAGGTTCGGACCCGCCAGGCGAGCGCCGACCCGGTTGCTCTTCACGGTCAATGTGTACGGTTCGCCCAGGATGGCGTCCCGGGCCGGCACGCTGAACCAGTCCGCCCTCGGCGCCATCCGAACTCTCACCGTCAGCTCCGATTGGGCAGGATCGGGCGGTGATGGCGAAAATGGCGATGGTGCGGGCGGCGAGGAGGGTGGTGTTCCGGTCGGCAGCATGGACCCGGCCCGCATGGGTGCCGGTCCGAGGCCCGAGAGCGTATCCGTGGACCGGCTGCCCAAGACTGTGGCCACGGTGATCCCACCGGCAACGGCCACATAGGACCGTACGCCCGAGTCCGCCGGGCCGACTTCGAGCACTGACCCGGCCGGCACTTCGACCGGCGCTGCAAATGCAACCCGCTCACCGTCCACAGTGATCGGTGCCGTCGCACCCGCCACCGCGACCGTTACCTGCTCCTCGGCACGCAGAGTGACTCCGGTCAAGGTCGTCTCGAGTCCCGCCGCCGTATCCGGGTTGCCCACGAGCGCATTGGCGCGGGTCAGCGCCGGCACGTCGAGCGCGCCGGAGCGGGTGACGCCGAGGTGTGCGTACCCGGGTCGGCCGAGGTCCTGAACGGTGGTGAGCAGCCCCGGTTTCACGATCGTGATCACGGAGTATCCACAGTGGAGACGAGTCGTACCCGCGTGCCCGGGGTGAGCAGGGCGGGCGGGGAGCGATCCGGATCGAACAGGCTCACATCCGTCCGCCCGACCAGCCGCCACCCGCCCGGGGATGCGGTGGGGTAGATGCCGGCGTACCGGTCGGCCAGCCCGACTGATCCGGGCGCCACCCGCGGTCGGGGCGTCGGGAGCCGTGGCACGGCCAGCTCTTCGGGCAGCCCAGCGAGGTAGGCCCAGCCCGGGGTGAAGCCGCAAAACGCGACATGTAACGGCGTAGTGACGAGGCGCTGGACCACCTCGGCCTCGCTACAACCCCAGAGCTCGGCGACCCCGGGCAGATCCGGTCCGATGAAGGCGACCGGGATCTCGACCGTCGGCTCCGCGACCACCGGAGACGGTGCCGGTGTCCACGACCGGACCGACTCGGCAGCAGCGGCCGGGTCGGACAGTCCGTCGAGGAGGACCGTGCGCGCACCGGGCACGATGTCGACGGCGTTGAGGTCACCCGAGGCGCGCCGACGAGTCAGTTCGGCGAACCAGGCCGCCGGGTCCTCGACCTCGAGCAGCAGCGCGTCGGCGCCGACCGAGCGTACCCGCATCCAGGCTCCCTCGATGACCATGGGCCTCTCTCGCGGTCCATCATCAACCACGCGGACCGACGGTGACCAACGAGACCGTCACAACCTCGACTACCCGGTAGTAACTTACGGTTTCGTAACCGTAGGATGGGCGCCATGACGACGGACACCGTGAAACTCGTGCCCCGGGACATCGGCAAGCCGAGACTTCGGGGATGGCTGCACACGTACGCGTTCTTCGTCGCGCTGGTCTGCGGCATCGTGCTGTGCACGCTCGCGGCGGCGCGGCCAGGAATCACCCCACTTGTCAGCGCCGCGATCTACAGCCTGTCCGTCTGTGGACTCTTCGGCATCAGCGCGCTCTACCACCGCCGGGTCTGGTCACCGCGCGGGTACGCGCTGATGCGACGGCTCGACCACTCGATGATTTTCCTGTTCATCGCCGGCACCTACACGCCGTTCAGCGCATTGCTGCTCCCGCCAGGCAAGGCCACCGTCATCCTGGCCGTCGTCTGGGGCGGGGCATCGGCCGGCGTCGCGATGAAGATGGCCTGGCCGCACGCTCCCCGCTGGGCATCGGCCCCGCTCTACGTAGCACTGGGCTGGGTGGCCGTGGCCGTCCTACCCGACATCTTGCATCGCGCCGGCGTGGCGGCGCTGGTACTGCTCGTGACCGGGGGTGTGGTGTACACGGTCGGTGCCGTCTTCTACGCTCTCCGCCGACCCAACCCGTGGCCCAACCACTTTGGCCATCACGAGTTCTTCCACGCGTGCACGTTGGTTGCGGCCATCTGCCACCACGTCGCGCTCTATTTCGCCCTGTACGCCTGACGCCTCGACCGAGCAACCGGTACGGACTCCGGTTGCCATCGGTAGATGTCAAGATGGCCTGGTGAGCACTCGCACACTCGTGATTCTCCGCCACGCCAAAGCCGCCAACCCGGAAGGCGTCGCGGACCGCGACCGCCCGTTGACGACCCGGGGTCACGCCGATGCCACCGCGGCCGGAGCCTGGCTCGACCACAGTGGACTCGTCGCCCGACCTGGTGATCTGTTCTCCGTCTCGACGAACCCGCGAGACCTGGCATGGGGTCGCGCTCGGATTGTCTTCGGCGCCCGAGGTGCACTACGCGGAGGCGCTCTACGGTGGCTCCGTGCGGACCATCATGGCGGCCGTACAAGAGACTGCCAACGACATGTCCACCGTTCTCCTCATCGGACACAACCCGGCGCTGTCGGAGTTGTCGGCCGCCTTCGACCCGAATCACGCAGATCCGGACGGCCTGCGCACGGCGGGGGCGGCGGTGCACAGCTGGACGGGAGACTGGGTCGACTGTGGACCGGGCTCGGCGCCTCTATCGAAGATGCACACTGCCCGTGCGTAACAAAGCCTGACAAGAACACCGTACAAGCGTCGGGTTGGTGACGCGCCGGCGGTATCTCACACGGACTTCATGACCGGCCCACCACGCTCGCGCCATGACACCTCGTAGCCGGATGCCGCGCATCATCCTCGGTCTCCTTGTTCCTTTGGCGCTCGCGGCCGCCGCGGCCGGCTGCGCCAAGAACTCGCCGTCCAGCACCCCCAACGCTGCGCCGCCGTCAGGCGACAGCGCCGATGGCCAGTTCGGTCAGGCCAACGCCACGCCGACCCCGACCCCCACCGACGTGCTGACGACCGCGCCGGACCCGGAACCGTCGCCGACGAAGACCGGCGGCGGCGTCATCCTGACCATCAATCCCACCCTGATACTTCTGTTGTGGCCATCGCCGGCCGACTGCATCAGTTATGACCCCACGATCGCGGCAATCAGCGTTCAGTTCGCGATCGCCCCGGCGACCCCGACCTACCACGTCAAGTCGGGCTCTACGACCGTGCTTTCGTTCAAGCGCATGGTCGACGCTCAGGAGGGTCTCAAGGTCGTGCAGGCGTACAAGCAGCACTGCTGGGTGGGGCGCGGCAACTCGATGCCGAACCCGGACTCGTACACAATGGACTATTGGCTCAGCCCGGTATCATCGCCCACAATCGCGAGCCCCGATTGCTTCGCCCACAACGCAAGCGAGCTATCGGTCAAGGACAACGGCGACGGCACGTGGACCGTTCGCTCCAACAGCGAGCTCATAACGAGCTTCGACACCAAGGCGCAAGCTCAGGACGCGATCCTGGTGATGAAGCACTACAACCGGCACTGCTACCTCGGCCGCGGCTACACCGGTGCCGATCGCCAGAAGTACATCTACAACTGGTTCGCCACCGTCTAAGCAGCCACCGTCTAAGCAGCCACCGTCTAAGCGGGCATCAGAGTGCAGGATCCCCGTGGGTGAGGGCTCACGGGGATCCTGGTTCTGTGGGGGTTCAGAACGCGCCTTCCGGCAGCTCCATTAGATCGACGGTCGTCGACTCGACGATGCGCCGGTCGCTGGACAGCCGCGGCAGTACCTCGCCGGCAAAGAACCGAGCCGATGCAACCTTGCCCTGGTAGAACAGCCGATCCCGCTCCGTTAGATCGTCGCGACCCAGGGCCGCGAGCGCGACTTCGGCTTGTCTCTGCAGCAGCCAGCCGACGATCAGGTCGCCGAGGGCGAGGAGAATCCGCCGCGACGCCAGCCCGACCTTGTAGATCTCCGTCGGATCGTCGCCCGCCGCGCCGAGCCAGCCGAACACCGTCTCGAGCATGCCCTGCGTGTCGGCGAGCGCGCTCCCGAGCGCGAGGCGCTCCTCCTTGAGTCGACCGTTGCCCGCCTCACTGTCCAAGAAGGACTTGATCTCACCCGTGACAACGCCGAGCGCCGTGCCGCCGTCCTTGACCATCTTGCGGAAGATCAGGTCCAGGCTCTGTATCGCCGTGGTGCCCTCGTACAGCGCGTCGATCTTCGAGTCCCGAACGTACTGCTCCAGTGGGTAGTCCTGCAGGTAGCCCGAGCCGCCGAAGGTCTGCAGCGACTCGTGTCCGAGCAGCTCGTACGCCCGCTCCGAACCGCAGCCCTTGACGAGAGGCAGCAGTAGGTCGTTCACCCGCTCCGCCGTCTTCGCCGCCGCGTCGTCGCTGGCGTATTCGGCAAGATGGATCCGGTCCTGCCAACTCGCGGTATAGCAGACGAGCGCCCGCAGCCCCTCGGCGTATGCCTTCTGCAGCGCCAGCGACCGGCGCACGTCGGGGTGGTGAGTGATGGTCACTCGCGGCGCGGTCTTGTCGGCCTGGCTGATCAAGTCGGCACCCTGCACCCGGCCCTTGGCGTACTCCAACGCGTTGAGGTAGCCGGTCGACAGCGTGGCGATCGCCTTGGTACCGACCATCATGCGGGCGTACTCAATGACAAAGAACATCTGGCGGATGCCGTCGTGCACCCCGCCGAGCAGCCATCCCTTGGCCGGAATTCCGTGTTCGCCGAAGGTCAACTCGCACGTATTGGAGACCTTGAGGCCCATCTTGTGCTCGACGTTCGTGGTGAAGACGCCATTGCGCTCGCTGAGTTCACCCGTCGTCGGGTCAAAGTGGAACTTCGGCACGACGAACAGGGACAGACCCTTGGTACCCGGACGACCCACGCCTTGGACACCCACCGGGCGGGCGAGCACGTAGTGGATGATGTTTTCGGTCAGGTCATGTTCGGCGCTGGTGATGAACCGCTTCACACCCTCGATGTGCCATGAGCCGTCCGGCTGAGGGATCGCGCGGGCTCGGCCGGCTCCCACGTCGGACCCCGCATCGGGCTCGGTGAGCACCATCGTGGAACCCCAGCCCTTCTCGACGAAGAGCTTCGCCCATTCCTTCTGCTCCGGCGTGCCCTCCCGGTGCAGGGTGTGCGCGAAGGACGGTCCGGAGGCATACATCCAGATAGGAGCGTTCGAGCCGAGCACCATCTCGGCGAGGGACCACCAGAGCATGCGTGGAGCGTTGGTGCCACCGAGCTCGGCGGGTAGGTCTAAGCGCCAGAACTCGGACGCCATGAACGCTTGATACGACCGGTGGAATTCGGCCGGAAGGTTGGCCGTGTACGTGGTGGGATCGAACACCGGCGGGTTGCGGTCGCCCACGGTGTAGCTGGTGGCCAGGTCGTCGCGCGCCAACCGGTCCACCTCGTTCAGCACGCTGCGCGCGGTGTCCGCGTCGATCTCGGCGTACGGTCCCTGGCCGAGCACAGAATGGCCCGTACCCGCTTCGCCAAAGACTTCGAACAGATTGAACTCGAGATCACGCAGATTGCTCTTGTAGTGGCTCATTCAGTGCCGCTCCCTTGGCTGTCACATGCGTGCCGGCGGTGGTTACCCGGCAGTAACCAAGACTATTACCCGGCAGTAACCCCCGGCAAGGCAACTCGAAACGTGACGGTGCCCACATCGACGGGCAGCGTCACGTCACCGAATTACACGGTTGTCGTTTCTTGAGGAAACTGTGCAGGCCGTCACCGGGGCGCCCTGCACCGATGGGGAGGTTGGGATGTTCGCCGCTGTCCTGCAGGCGCTAGCCGCGCCTCGCACCGCACGCCGGTACGTCGGCAGGCACCGCGCTCCAGCGCTTACTCTCGAGCTCTCCGCGGAGGCCGCGATCGACCTCGGGCTGACATCCGCCGCGACCCGACCCGTGGTGCCGGGGCCGGACAGACAACCGCCCCGCTACTGATGACGCGAGGATTAAGGCCGGGTTGCCCGCGTGCCGCCGATCTCCCAGCTCGGCACGGCGGACTCGGCCTCGGGCGCGGCACCGGTGTACTCGAGCAGCAGCAGGGCGATGTCGTCATCGAAACGTCCCCGCACCCACTCAACCAACGCGCTCTCCAGGGATGAGAGGCCGTGCTCGACCGTGCCGTGTCCGAGCAGGGCCCACGCCCGGTCCGCGGTGGGGAAGAACTCGCCGGCACGCCGAGCCTCGGCCAGGCCGTCCGTAAAGAGCAAAAGACGGTCCCCGGGCTCGAGGTGCTCTACCCGCGCCTGAACCACGGGCTCGAACCCGAGCGGCGGTGCCGGCCGCGGTGGGTCAAGGAGATCACCCGGCCCCGCCGGAGCAGTAGCGGTGCCGGGTGACCGCAGTTGACCACCGTCAGCGTGCCACCGCGCTCCTCCACAAAGGCGGCCGTCACGAAGTCCTCCTCGCCGACCGAGCGACACACGGCACGATCGAGGTCCTCCACGATGCTGCGAAGATCTGAGCGCTCGAAAGCGACGTGGCGATAGGCGCCGAGTACGATGCTCGCCGTACGGACCGCGTCGATACCCTTGCCGCGCACGTCTCCGATGATCATTCGGACGCCGTACGGCGTGTCCAGGGCCTCGTACAGGTCGCCGCCGATGTCGGCCGCCGCGCTGGCAGAAACGTACCGGCCGGCGACGGCGAACTGCCCCACCTGCGGGCCGATCGGGCTCAGCACCGCCTCCTGAGCCACGGTCGCCAGCCGAACCAGCTCCGCGTAGCGCTGGTTCTGCCCCTGGCGGACCACGCTCACGGCCACGGCACCCGACGTGGCGACCACCATCCCGATGACGGTCGAAACGTCACGGTCCGCGACCCCGTCTGGATTCATGATTGCGGCGGCGGTGGCCATGCCGGTGGCGAGCAGACCGATGCCCACGACGTACCGCCAAGGGGCGAACGCGGCGGCCAGGAAGGGCGCGATCGCGAGCCACTCGACGACGGACGGGCCCTTACCCTCGGCGACCTCGATCGCGGCGACCACGAGCAGGACAGCAACGGCCGCGCCGAGGCCGGCGCCGGCCTCCGCGGTCAAGGACTGTCGGCGTGAATTCATCCTCGTCTCACGTGGTCTTGGTGCGCGTTACACAGCATGCCCCATGGGGTGTCGCGGTTCCGACAGAGCTCCGAGCATCGTGCCCGCCCGGCGGCCGTCTTCGACCCATTCGGCCGGGGTCCGCGTCACCCGGTACCGCAACAAGATCGGGGGCCTGCCACCCGTGGCAGGCCCCCGATCACCGGTGGTGGGTTCGCTCAGGTCGCTTCCTGTGCGAGCACCTCGTAGCGCACATCCACCACGCCCAGGCTGGGGTCGGCGATGGAGGCGAAGGCGCTGGCCGACAGGTCGAGACAGCGGTCGCGGTAGTAGGGCCCCCGGTCGTTGATGCGGACCACGACCGACTCGCCGTTGGCGGGGTTGGTCACCCGAACCAGCGAGTTGAACGGCAGGCTCTTGTTGGCTGCGGTGAATTCGGTCGGGTTCGACCTCTCGCCGCTGGCTGTGAGCTGGGCCCGGTCGTTGAAGGACGCCTCACACGATCCCGTCGCGACAACGATCTGCGTCGGCGTCTGGCCGGCGACTCCGTTGGCGAGCCCATTGGCCGTGACGGGGGTGCGGGTGTCGAGACCGCTCGTGCGGTCCTCCTGAGCGTGCCGATCCGGCGGCGGGATGTCAGCCGGGTCGTACTTCGTGGCGAGATCCGTTTCGCTGCTCGCCGGGCTCAGGTGGATAGCCGCGCTGGCGCCACCGACCAGGAAGCCCGCGACGGTGAGCGCCGCGGCGGCCGGTAGCAGTTGGGGGTTGGCCTTTCTTGAACGCGACCGCTTCTTGTTGATCCAGGCACCATGGCGGGCCTGGCGGACGTGGCGGCCGGCATACCGGTCAGCCAAGGCGGTCACCCTTCGTGAGGGAATAGGACAGGCGGTTCGGCGAACAGCAAACTCAATGTCGGCTCGTCCAGATGTCGGACTTCCGAACCTCCATCGTGGACGGTAGCCGAATCACAACGGTGTGAGTCAAGCCGACGCCTCGATGCAGTGCCGAATTACCCTATTTGTTCATCCAAACGGATGATACTGAAATGAGCGGTTGGCCGATTTACCTCTCTAACCCACGCATGCAGCCGGCGGGAGCCATATCCGGCCCCCGCCGACTCAACCCTGCCACATTGACTACAGCGGACGGTCCACGTCGTACCGTGTTCGGTCCTCTACAACACGTTCCGTAGTCGGCCGCTCGACGACCGTGGTCCGTCGACGGTTGAACATGGTCAGCGTCATGATGAGGCCCAGCGCACCGGCGGCCATGAGCACCCAGCCCACGATGTCCAGATCGAGCCAACCGACGCGGATGTTGAAGGCGAAGGTAATGATCGCCCCTAAGGCGAGCATGAACACACTCGCACCGATACCCATGGTGTCCTCCTGCTGGGTGTGCACAACGGTGTCGGCCGCCGATTACCCCCGAGGCGCAGGTGGATAAACCCGGGACGTCACCTCATCACGTCGGTCGTGGTGCGGCCGCCGGGCTCCGGTGGCCTTCACGGTCGACGGCTCTCACTCCAAATTGGACGTTGTCCTTGGAAAGGTCGACCGTCGTCCGGTTTCGGATTATCTCGGCGGTCCGGCGCGGACCCGGGCGCGGAACTCAGCCAACCGCTCGGACGCCGGATTGGTTGACTCCAACCACCACGTCGCGCCGGCTTCCTCGTACTCGGGGACCCGTGCGTGCTGGTCCGGCTCGGTCTGGAACGAGACGACGTCAAAGGGGGCCTCAGTGTTTCGGAAGCTTCGGATGTACGCGAGGCAGTCCGCAAGTTCGCCCGGGCTCAGTCCCGCAAACAAGTGACCCTTGCGCAGCGGCGCCACGCCATCCCAGCGTGCCGCCCGCCGGAACGGTGCGGTGCCGGGCCAGTAACCCGCGGTCCAGATCGGAATGCGCGGCTGCTGTACGGGCGCCGGCACCATGCGGGCACCGTCCACAGTGAAGTGTCGACCGTCGTGGTGCACGTCCGCACCGGACCAGCACTTGGTCAGTACGGTGAGCGCCTCGTCGAGCAACTCGCCCCGTTGCGGCCCGGATGGCAGCTCACCGAACGGGTCGAAGTCCCACGTGCCGCCGAGCCCAGCGCCGAAGATGAGTCGCCCGCCGGAGAGACCGTCGAGCGTGGCCATCTCCTTGGCCACCTTCCAAGGGCGACGGCGGGTCAACGGGGTAACCAACGGTCCAAAGTGGATGCGCTCGGTGTTGAGGGCGATCGCGGTGAGCGCGACCGTAGTGTCGGCCAGGATTCCGGTGCCGTCGAACGTGGTCAGGATGTTGTCCCAGACGAACAGGCCGTCCCACCCGAGGTCCTCAGTTTCACGCGCGACCGTCGCCAGCGTTGCGACGTCGTACTCGCCGGACGTGGGAACGTAGATGCCGAACCGCACCCGACTACTCGCCGACCTGTGGTGGCTGAGCCACGATGAGAGCGGCCACCTGTTCCGGTGCGTAGTCGTCGACCTTTCGCATGGCCTCAGCGATGGTCTCGTACGGCGCCGGGCCGGCCAGGTGCTGCACCCGGCGAAGGTAGGTCCGAGCGGAAGCGGGATCGGTGCCCAGCATGGCCGCCACTTCCGCCAGCGCTCGCTTCGAGTCGCGTACCGCCATCGCTAACACCCCGGCTGGGCTACGGAGACGTAAGTGGGCGCGTAGTGGTGCTTGCGGACGAGGTTGCCCTCCACCCGCGACGAGACCGTACCCGGCTCTCGGTCCACCTCGAACATGCAGGCAATCTCCTCCACCACCAGGCGGCCCTTGCCAGTCAGCCGTATGGCGTCGGCATGGACCTCGACTAGGTCCAGTCGCACGAGCTCCTCGAACTGTCGCGGGTAGGCCTCCACCGGGTTCACGCCGTGCCGGCGTTCAAAGAGCGGAATGGACAGCCGTGGTGCGTTCTTGAACGAAAACATGACGTCGCGGCAAAGCTCCTCGGCGGGGCTCAGCACCGCGGCTCGCCACAGCGGTACTCGGCCCTGAGCGATGGCCCGGCTGTACCCCGAGAAGCTGAACTCATTGAAGTACTGCACGCCGGGGTAGTAGCCGTACGCGCCCGCGCCGAGCGCGAGTGAGTTGGCCTCCGAGGGCAGGTTGGTCTGGTTGAACGTTGTCGGGTCGCCGGAAACGATGGCGTAGAAGTCGTTGGGAAGCTCGTGGTAGCCGGCATCCTCCAGCGCGACCTGAGCGGCGATGTGGCACAGCTGCGCGTGTTCTGGCGTGGCAAGCAGCGTGGGGTCGCGTTGCACCTGCCGGTACAGCCTGGTGCCGTAGTCGACGAATGTGAAGTACGTCGAAATTGAATCCGGCCGTACGGCCAATACCGCCGCGATCGAATCGGCCCACGCTTCGACGCTCTGGGCGCGCAGACCGTACATCAGGTCCACATTGAACAGAAAGCCGCGCTCGCGCAGATGTTCCGCCGCAGCTGGAAGGAATCTGGCGTGGTGTCGACGGTTGGTCGCGTCGAGCAGCACATCGTCGTCGGATTGGTAGCCGACGCTGACCCGGTTGATGCCGTGCGCGGCCAACACATCCAGCACGCCGTCGAGCGCGATTGGGTCGTCGAAGAGCTCCGGGTGCAGCTCCATCGTGCCGGCGAGCACCGGGGCGAACATGCCCATCTCCCCTAGGCCTTCGAGCAACCTTTGGAGCTGGTGCGGCCGAAGGACGCTTGGCGTGCCGCCACCAAGGTAGATCGACGACACCGCGACGTTGAGGTCGCGGCGGTGAATCCGCGCTTGCTCCACCAGTTGGTCGAGGTATACGTCGACGCGCGCGTCGGTGCCGGCGTCGTGGGTGGTGGTGAGAAAGTAGCTGCAGAAGTCGCAGATGCCGGAGCAGAACGGGATGTGCACGTACGCGTAGCTGACGTCCGTCGGCCGGGGCGGCAGCCGCAGTTCGGCCACCGGCTGCAGCTTGTGAAGTCCCGGCCAGACACTGAGGTAGTAGTAGTCGAGACTGTTGCGCCGCAAGTGAGCCGGCAGCGCGTCCATTTCCCACTCGCGGTAGAGCTCCCGCGCGCGGTCGATGGTCTTCGTCGGATCCACTGCTCCCCTCCGTCCCGCCAGCCTACCGGTGATCAGTTCAGGCTCCTGCTACGGCAGACTTCGCGTGTGCATCGCCGACAAGTACTCGACTATCTCGGTTTGGCCGTGATCTGGGGCCTGTCGTTCCTGCTGCTGTTGAGGGTCGTGCAGGCGTTCGGCTGGGCGGGAGGCGTCGCGTTCCGGGCCCTGATCGCAAGCGCGATCCTGACCGGACTCGCGCTCGTATCGCGGCGAAAGCTGGCCTTTGGGCGGAGGTGGCCGCTTGCCGTCGTCGGGGCGACCACCGTGGCGGGACAGCTCGTCGGCCTCAACATCGCTACTCCCCGCATCGGTACGGCCATGGCCGCCATCTTCGTCGGCACGATCCCGCTGTTTTCGATGGGGATCGGGCATGTGTGGGGCATCGAGCAGGTGACGCGGTCGGGCCGGTTGGGTCTCGTCCTCGGCTTCGCCGGAATCGTCTTGTTGGTGGGCTTTCCGGCCGTACCGGTCACCAGTGCCTTTGTCCTGGGGTGCGTCTGCTCGGTCCTCAGCGCCGCCTGCGCGGCGTTTGGCAGCAACTATGCCCGTCGGCACCTACACGCGATCGGTTCGTGGGAACAGACGATCGCGGCGTTCTTCGTCGGTGGACTGCTGACGTTGCCCCTGCTGGTCGTGGTGCCGGTCCCGGCGCCGCCACGGTGGATCGACTTCGGGTATCTGGTGCTGCTAGCGGGCATGTGTAGCGCGCTGGCGTACGTGCTCTACTTCCGCCTCGTCGCCGAAGTTGGTGCCACGATCGCGATCAGCGTCGAGTTCCTCGTCACCGTCATCGCCGTCATCATCGGCGCGGTACTCCTTGGCGAGAAGCTATCGGTGGTGCAACTTCTGGGCGGCGCCGTCATTATCCTCGGCTGTGCCCTCGTCCTGGGCCTCTTCCCCGGCCGCCAGCCCCGCACCGCGATCTAACCCCTACGCGATCTTGGGCGAATGCGCGTGAGTCGATCTCCGATCATGCGCATTCGCCCAAGATCCACGGCCCGATCGACGATCAGCTGCAGCCGCTTGTTGATCCGCAGCCCTCGCAGACGTAGCAGCTACCGGCCGGGCGCATCTTGGTGCCGCAGGTGAAGCAGAGCGGCGCGTCCGTCTCCTTGTGCGCCACCTTCTCCAGAAGCTCCACGGAGGACCCAACCGACTTTTCGACCGGCTTGCCCACGAGCTTTTCTTCCGTGGCCTTCGCCGTGCCGTCCGACTTGGACTCAACCGGCTCGGACTCGCTTGGCTTCGCCTCGATCGACGGCTTGCTCTCGATCGGGGCGCTCTGGGCGAGCGCGGCCAAGTCGAACTCCTCGCCCGCCGCCTCGGCCCGGGCTTGCGCGGTCCGCTCCTTGGCAGTGAAGATGCCAAGCTCGGCCCGGCGCTCGACTGGCAGGAAGTCCAATGCCAGCCGGCGGAAGACATAGTCCACCACCGACGAGGCCATGCGGAGGTCCGGGTCATCGGTCATGCCGGCCGGCTCGAAGCGCATGTTGGTGAACTTCGAGACGTACGTCTCGAGCGGCACGCCGTACTGCAGGCCCACCGAGATCGCGATCGAGAACGCGTCCATCACGCCCGCGAGTGTCGAGCCCTGCTTGGACATCTTGAGGAAGACCTCACCGAGTCCATCGTCCGGGTACGACGACGCGATCATGTAGCCCTCGGCGCCCGCGACCGAGAAGGACACCGTCTCGGCGGGCCGCTTCTTCGGCAGCCGCTTGCGGGTCGGGCGATACTCGACCACCTTCTCCGGCTCGGCATTCTCGGCGTCCTTCTTCTTGCCACCGACGTTGAGTACCTGGCCCACCTTGCAGTTGTCGCGGTACACGGCGATGGCCTTGAGGCCGAGCTTCCAGCCCTGGAAGTAGACGTCCTCGATCTCCTCGACCGTGGCCGACTCGGGCATGTTGACGGTCTTGCTGATCGCTCCGCTGAGGAATGGTTGCGCCGCGGCCATCATCCGCACGTGCCCCATCGGTGCGATCGTCCGCTCCCCCATGGCGCAGTCGAAGACCGGGTAGTCATCGGGGCGCAGCCCGGGGGCGTTCATCACGTGGCCGTGCTCGTTGATGTACTCGGTGATCGCCTCGACCTGCTCCTCTTGGTAGCCCAGCGTGCGCAGTGCATCCGGGATCGTCTGGTTCACGATCTGCATTGAGCCGCCACCAACGAGCTTCTTGAACTTGACCAGCGCGAGGTCGGGCTCGATACCGGTGGTGTCGCAGTCCATCATCAGGCCGATCGTGCCGGTCGGGGCGAGCAGCGAAGCCTGGGCGTTGCGGTAACCGTTCTTCTCGCCGAGCTTCAAGCACTGCTGCCATTGCTTGACCGCTTCGCGGACGATCGGCGTCGCCATGCGGTGCGACTTGATGCCATCCGTCGCCGCAGCGTGTTTGCGCATGACCCGCTTGTGCGGTTCGGCGTTTCGGGCGTATCCATCGTACGGTCCGACGACCCCGGCCAGTTCGGCCGAGCGACGGTACGCAGCACCTGTCATCAACGAGGTGATGGCGGCTGCGACCGACCGCCCGCCGTCCGAGTCGTACGGCAGACCGCTCGCCATGAGCAAGGCGCCGAGGTTGGCGTAGCCAATGCCCAGTTGCCGGTAGGCACGAGTCGTTTCGGCGATCTTCTTGGTTGGGAAGTCCGCGAAACAGATCGAGATGTCCATGGCTGTGATGACAAGCTCGACCGACTTGACGAACTTCTCGATGTCGAAGCCACCAGTGACGGTGCGGAACTTCATGAGGTTCAGCGACGCCAGGTTGCACGACGAGTTGTCGAGTGACATGTACTCCGAGCAGTTACGAACCACGACGCCATTGGCAACGTACGAGTGGTTGCGTGGTTCGGAGAGGTTGTACGTCGTCTCGATGCCGTCGAACTCCCGGCTCACAAGCGTGGCGGTCTGGTCCGTCTTGTAGAACCGGTTGTTGGCGAGCCAATCCGCGAGGCGCCGCGCCTTCCGGACGTGGTCGAAGCCTACAGCCGCAGCGAATCGTGCGATGTTCTCGCCGCTGACGCGCAGGTCGTACAGCTGGCCGCCGGTATAGGTCCGCGCCCGTCCGTCCACAGTGGTGTAAGCAAATGCCGAGTCGTCTTGCTTGCGAGTGGCGTAGATCCGCGAGCCGATGCCGAACGTAGAGAGCATCCGCTGTACGTCACGAAGCAACTCGACGGAGACCGAGCCCAAACCGACGTAGCGGGTTTCGTTCGATGTTTGCGCGGCGGTGCCGTCAGCGTCGTAGAGGCCACGGAGGAACTGGGCCTGAATCTCCGTCGGCGCCTGGAGGACGGCTCTCGGGACGCGCTTCGCAGCCGCCCCAGACGTTGTGACTCCAAGCGAAGTGAGGAACTCCGCGACGGCCCGCCGTGCGACCCGTAGCTGGACAGTACCGTTTGGCTGCTCGGACGGCTTCGGCTCGAACCCGACGAGGTCGGCGATAGTCGACTGGTGGCGGGAAAGGAACTTGCCACGATCCTCGGCGCTGTAAACCCACGCCGCGCTGTCGGTGTCTCCGGGCACTCCGGGCTTGCCGCGTCGGACGCATCCGTGACCGGTCAGCCACCCGAGAAGGTGGGCGAACTCCGTCGTCCACTTCTCGGGCAGTCTCGTGACTCCGCCGGAGGTCCGCACCACGTCGCCGGGGCGCACCTTCGCGTCCGCAGACAGGGCGAAGCCGTACGACGCCGCAGTGGCCGGCGTGGGCAGCGTCAGCGGCAGAACACGGTCCGCCGGCGTCAGGTTCTTCGCCTCGACATAGCCACGGTTGGTAGTCCAGATCCGGTGGCTGGGCGTGCACCGAAGCACCATTCCATTGCTGAACTCCAGCCGGGTGATCTCGTTTGTGCCAGTGACCATCACGGCCTCGGGCGTCGTCAGCTGAATGCGATCGGCTGGCGCATCAGGGTTGGTCGCGTCGTGCGTGTACACGTCGAACCACTCGCCACTACGGGAGCGGTCGATGAGTTCGTCGAACCGGATCAGGCCCTTGTCGGTGTGCACGAGCGTGTCGCCGGTAAAGCACGGGTTGGACGCCGTGATTCGGCCAGTCTCAGGGTTCGTGTGCCAGTCGTTGATGGTCCCGTCGTACTGCAGACCCGGATCAGCGCACTCCCAAGCGGCCTCGGCGATTTGGCGGAACATCGTCTTGGCGTCGACCGTCTTGATGACTCGACCGTCGAGACGACCGAGCAGCTCGAAGGAGCGGCCGTGCTCGACGGCCTCCATGAACTCGTCGGACACCCGGACCGAGTTGTTGGCGTTCTGGTACTGCACCGATGTGGTGTCCTTGCCGCCCAGCTCCATGTCGAAGCCAGCGTCGCGAAGCGCCCTAATCTTGTGCTCTTCGCGCGCCTTTAGGCCGATGAACTCCTCCACGTCTGGGTGGTCGACGTCGAGGATGACCATCTTCGCGGCGCGACGAGTCGCTCCACCCGACTTGATGGTGCCGGCGCTCGCGTCGGCACCCCGCATGAAGCTGACCGGGCCGGACGCCTCGCCGCCAGAGGAGAGCAGCTCCGACGAAGCCCGGATCCGGGAAAGGTTGACGCCGGCGCCGGAGCCGCCCTGGAAGATCAGGCCTTCTTCCTTGTACCAGTCGAGGATCGACTCCATCGAATCATCTACAGAAAGAATAAAGCACGCAGATACCTGATTTTTGGATAAAGTGCCCACGTTGAACCAGACCGGCGAGTTGAAGCTGAACACCTGGTGCAGCAGCATCCAGGTCATCTCGTGCTCGAAGATCTCCGCGTCGTCCGAGGTCGCGAAGTAGCCGTACTCGACGCCAGCCTTCGTGTACGTGCGCACGACCCGGTCGATGAGCTGGCGCAGGGATCCTTCACGCTGGGGCGTGCCGACGGCGCCGCGGAAGTACTTGGTCGTGACGATGTTGGCCGCGTTAATCGACCAGAAGGTCGGAAACTCGACACCGCGCTGCTCGAAGACGATCGAGCCGTCCCGCCAGTTCGTCATGACGACGTCGCGGCGCTCCCAGGTCACCTCGTCGTAGGGGTGCACTCCGGCGGTGGTCCAGACCCGCTCCAGGTGAAGCCCGCCGGACGGCTTGCGGCTCTTGGCCGCCTCTCCAGCCCCCGCGGGGGTACCCACTGCCCGAGTCATGTGCTCTCCCTAGCGTTGATCGTTTGCGTCTACGCGGTTCGGCGACGGCTGTGAGTTCGCGGCAGCCTGCGCATGGCGGCGCCCCTCTCCCTCGTCTCGCCAGTGGTCTGTTTCCAGCCTCCGTCGCCCGGCATGGCCTGCGCCGCCGGTCTGTCATCTGAAGCTGTGATACCCAAGTACTTGGTAAATTACACGAGTGCAACTACTACATCTTGCGTCGGCAGCGGCCGAGGTGTCAACCCGTAGTGATCCGTGTCCTCGCCTCGTCGCGCCCGGCAGTTCAGTGTCGACCTCAGGTACGACATCTTCCGTGCGCCGCGCTGACGTGAATTTCTGGCTACCCCGAGGCGCCCAGCGCCCGTACGAACAGCGCCTGCAGTTTGGCGGCGCGGGCGGGGCGTCCTTGTCCGACCCAGGCGATTCGGCCGGCCACGTGGGCCGCGAAGTCGGCGTGGCCGTCGCGGTTCTGCTCCTCGAGGCCGGTGTGGATCGCGTTGTGTAGTAGTGCGCGAAGGGCGTCGTACTCCTCCCGCGGAACCGCCGGTCGCGAGTTGACGACCAGCCCCGCGAGCGCCTGGCGGTCGCCCGTACCGCGGATGCGGGTCTTCGCCGAGTTGAGCCGGAAGCCCTCGTCCGCGAGGATCTCGCCCACCCGCTCAACGAAGCGCGCCGCGCCCGACCGGCTGAGGGAGCCCGAGAAGGCAAGATCGTCGGCATACCGCGTGTAGCGAGCCCTGTAGACCTCGGCCAGACCAAAGAGCCTGCGGTCCAGACGGAATGCGCACAGGTTCGCGAGCGCGGGCGAGGTCGGCGCACCCTGCGGCAGGTGTGGCGTTCGCAAGAGGGCGAGGCGATAGTCGCGATCGGGTACGTGGGCGGGCGCGGTGCGAACGACGGCCGGCGGGGTGCGGGTGGTGCACAGGGCGGTGAGAGTGTGCGCCACCGGTTCGGGATAGCCGGCTGCCCGGAACAGCCCGTACACCCGAGTCGCCGTGACCGATGCGAAGAAGGACGTGACATCCAGTCGGATCACCATGGGCTGGCCGGAATGCGGTGCCGCGAATGTGTGCGGAGAGCGGGCGGGTACGAAACCATGCGCGGCCGGATGCACTGGAATGGCACCTAGGAGGTCGTCCAGGACCAACCGTTGAAGAGCCCTCAGGCGAGGCTTTGGCGCCTCGATAAGACGGCCGTTGAGCCAGAGGTACCAGTAGTGCCGCAGGCGCCGGTCGGAAGCGTGGCGGTTCATCCCCCGGCGGTCGGCGTACCAGTCAAGCTCCAAAATGGACAGTCCGAGCCAGGCGGCCAGATCCGCCACGTTGTCGAGCAGGGGAGTCTGGAACGGCCGTCGCACCGTGGTGGTCGGCGTAACCATACGACCGTGGATCCGTAACGGCTTGGCGTTCGGTGAGGCACCGGGCGCGCCGGGGACATCGACCCGGAACGTACGCAGTCGGGCGATGAACCGGGCGAACTCTCGGGGCCGGTCGGTCGGTGGACGGTGATAGGCGCCGAGGACCTCGTCGAGGACATCGCGGATCCACCGTGGCGCGGTCCCGAGCACGTCGCGGGTGGCCGCCATGAGGGCGGGCCGCCGCCATTCGCCCGCGGCCAGATACGCGTCCGCGAGCGCCGTGGCGACTTGGTTGCCGCGCGGCCCGGCGCCGACCGTCACCGCCCGCCGATCGGCCCATTCGGCTAGGCGCATCTCCACGCGGTAGGCCTGACGCGCCGCCCGAGCCGCAGCTTGGGCCGCGGCCTCCACGGCCCGGTCGGGGACTTCGCCGTCAGGGTCCATCGGTCCCGGGTGGGAGCAGCGCGTCCCGACGTGTCCTCGTCGTGCGTGCGCATAGCAGCGTGAAACGCCGGGGCGCGCATGCGGTGGTGTGCGGTGATACCTGGAACGCCCCCGGGGTTACCCCGGAGCGACCGTAAGACCGTCGCGAACGACGGCTGCCGGTCTGCTCGGGACGCGCTGCCACCGCGCCAGACTAGCCGCCGCGCCGGGCCAAGGGTGCCCTTGCGGTGGCGGATAGCATCGATCGCATGGTGAAGGCCACGAAGGTGGGCGTCTGGTCGAACAATTACCACATCGAAGTAGATGGCCGGCGAGTGACCACATGGGACGGTTCGTCCTGGCGGGCCGGTGGCACGTTCAGTCTCGACGGCCGGCCTTATCGGGTGCGCGGCAACGCCTGGGAGACCGAATACACCATGACGGATGCCGCCGGCACCGTGCTCGCCACCGCCGGCAAGATGGGTCGGCGGGACTGGACAGTCACGGCGGGCGGCCAGGCGTACCGGTTCCGCCGTCCCTCGGTCTGGCGAAACGAGGAGCGGCTCGTGGTCGGCGACCAGGAGGTCGGTTCGATCCGGCGAACGAGCATGTGGCGCAACGATGTCGAGGCGGACCTGCCCGGGATGCCCATCCCGGTGCAGATCTTCACTGTGGCTGTCGTGTTGACCAGATGGGATCGCCAGGCCGCCGCGGGGGCGTCGGTAGCAGCGACGACCTGATCCTTACCGGGAACGGCCCGCCTGTCGGTGCCGGCTGACCCGAACCCGGTTGCCGCACGTGCGCGGGTCACACCAGGTACGGGTGCGGCTGCGCGTTTCGTCCCAGAACGCCGTCTCGCAGCCCGGAGCCGCGCAGATTCGCAACCGACTCGGGTCCACGCGCAGCATCGCTGCGAACGAGCCGACCACCTCGCGGATCGTGACCTCCAACCACCCCGCTGCGACCGGAGTCATGTCGAGCAGGTACCGATCGCCATCCGGCACGACCGCGGCGCGGGTGGGCGTGGCCCCGAGTACGGCGTTGAATTCACCGATGTCCTTAGCGGACAACGTTTTTCCGGCCGCCACGACCCGCGCAAGTCGCCGTACCAGCGTGCGCACCTCACGCAGCGCTGCCAGATCCCGATCTGTGACCAGCCGCGGCGGTTGGATTCCCCACGCGGGCAGCGTGACCGACAACCAGGAGCTGTCCAACCTGTCGGGCGCATCGGGACGCTCGGTGTTTAGCAGAGCCAGCGCTTCCTCGCCGAACACGTGGACTCCTCTCCATTGACGTATGAAAACGACCCGGGCACGCTCGACCGGTAGACCGCCATGCAGGGCGACCTCGTGGCGGACGTGCCCAGCGCCGTCGACATAGGCGGCACCACTGCGGGCACGCTCACCGTCCGCGCGGGCCGAATGTCCTGGGTCGACACGCATCGTGGATTCTTTCTCTACCGCCAGATACGCGGCGACTTCTCCGTGACGGTTCGGGTCCGGGCCACTGGACGAACGACCGACAAGCCCGGGGTCGACTGGTCCCTGACCGGGTTGTTGTTGCGTGCACCTATGCTCGACAACGGCCGGGAGAACTGGATCGGTTACACCGTCGGCTACGTGCGTGGGATGGTCACCGAGCGCAAGACAACCCGATTGGGTCGGTCGACACTTCGCCTGGCGACGGTAGAGGCGGGTTGGATCGAGTTGCGGGCGGTGCGTATGCGCCATCTCGTCGTCCTGCTGCGCCGGTCGCCTGGACAGGGATGGGTCCTCGAGGGTGGCTACTCACGATCCGACCTTCCGGAAACGCTTCAGGTGGGCATCAACGCCGGGACCGGCCATGATCCTTCCGACACTGATCTCGTGTCCACAGTGGACTGGATTCGCTTCGCGCTCCCGGCCGTGCCGGACGCCGCGCTGCAACAGATACTGCAACAGTTGACATCGACGCCCCTGGCTGAGGATGGCTATGGCCTCTCGTCGTCGGATGTGAGCGTGGTCAAACGGGATCTGTTGGCGTACCTGGAGACATGACGAGGACTACCACGAGGGTGCGCGGCCCGTGCACGCCCTCGACGCGCTGCAGCTCGATGTCGCTGGTGGCCGACGGACCGCTGATGAACGTTAGCGGTCGAACCGGGTCCAGCCGTTCAGTAGCTCCGGTACGGTCTCGACCACCTGGTCGGCCCGGACCACGCAGACATGCCGGTCTGGGACCAGGCTGATCGCCCGACGTCCTTGATCGGCTGAGCCGTCGAGAACAATGGTGCCCACGTGGCAGCGTGGAGAGGCCGCCGCGTCGCCGGCCCACGAGGCGGGCCAAGCGCGAGGCTCTTTCGGCCGATGCAAAGCGGCGGCGCGTAGGCGGCGACCGTTGGGCCATGCGGGAGTTACTACGGCGGACCCAACCGACGCGGCGCTACGTCCCGGCCGGTGACCCACGAGCGTGGGATGCCGCCGCGACTCTCATCAACCACGGCTGAATAGCCTCCCAGCTCGCCAAGTTGTCGAAGTGCGCGCGCTCGCAGAAATCGAAGTACGTGCATTTCCGCAAGATCGGCGAAAGGGTCAGGCAGGGCTCGCGACGTTGAACGTCGATTCGCCATGGCCGGCTCGGACGACGATGATGTCGGCTGGTTCTGCGGACGGGTTGCTCTCCCGGTGTACGACGCCCTTGGGCACGTCGATGAAGTCACCTGGGCTGGCCTCGAGTACGGACTCCCCGCTCGGCCCGAATTCCATCCGCAGTGCCCCGGAAAGCACGTAGATCACCGACTCGTATTCGCCGTGATGATGCCAGCCCGACACCATCCCGGGCTCGGTTCGGACATAGCCGGACCACATAGCGTCACTCGAGAATGCTTGTTGCCGGTCCATCCCTGGCGTGGGCGGACCCGGGGTGCGATCGCCTGGCGTGACGAGGCGAATCGTGTCTTCCATTCGGCGTCCCTCCGATCAGGTGTCGCGGTTACCGACCCACACCATGGTTCCACCGCTTGCGCGCTCACCGTAGGCTGCAGAAGGCCCGCGGTTTGACGGCGGCGAGGAGGGGACATGTATCGGCAGGGTGATGTGCTCATCGTCCCGATCGAGGAATCCGAGCTTCCCGCTGACGTGATCCCGGCGCCGCGCGACCGCTCCGGCCGGCTGGTACTCGCCTACGGTGAGGCGACCGGCCACGCTCATGTCGTCAGCGGCGAGGGACTGCGGTTGCTGTGTCTGCCCGACGACCTGCAGTCGATGTTTCTGCATGTACGAGCCCAGGGCCGGGTGACCCACGAGGAGCACGGCACGATCGGCCTGCCCGCCGGCTACTACCGGGTGGTGCGGCAACGCGAGTACGTTCCCGGCTCGATCCGCCCGGTCGCCGACTGATGACCTCGCCCGATACCGACGCGGCCCTCGCGGCCCGCGCCGATGGATGGCTTGCGCTTGGACTCGCCGCGGTTCCAGCCGACCGGGCCGATGCCGAGGCCGGCGTCGCGCAGGCGTACGAGCTCGCGGGTCTGCCCGCACCGGAGCGGATCGAGTGGCGAGGTTCACCCGCGGAGGGCGCCCGTACCGCCCACGAACTGATGGCCGCCGGCGAGACCGGAGCGTCGGTCCGGGCCACCGTGCGGACGCGGCCGTGGGCCAGCGCCCGGGCCGATCTCGTTGCCCGGCTGGGTCCGGCCGGCTGGGCGCGGTACTGGGCCGCCGCCGGCGCACGGACCTGGCAGCTGCTCACCGATCGCCTGGTGACCCCGATCCGCTCCCGGGTCGAGGCCGACCTCGCATCCCTTGACGGAGCCCGGTTCCGGCTGCTCGACGCGGTCTACGGTCAGCACGACGGCGCATGGTTGACGGCGTTCGATGGCGTGTCGGAGCTGGCCGGTCTGGCCCGAGTGGCTCGGTCGGCGGGGTGGTGGTGGCCGTACGAGCGGGCCGCCGTGCTCACCGAGCGTCCGGTGGCGCTGCACCGGGACAACGTTGGTCGGCTGCATCACGGCGAGGGACCCGCACTGTCCTATCCGGACGGTTGGCAGCTCTATGCCTGGCGCGGGATGCCGATCCCGCCGGAGGTGGCGGCCGAGCTGCCCAACCTCAACGTGGCGCGGATCCAGGCCGAGGAGAACGCGGAAGTACGGCGGGTGATGCTCGAGTTCTACGGGTTCGACCGCTATCTGCGCGAATGTGACGCGAAGAAGGTGCACAGCGACGAGACCGGAGTGCTGTGGCGGGCGGAGCTTCCCAACGATGAGCCGCTGGTCATGGTCGAGGTGGTGAACTCCACCCCAGAGCCGGATGGCACGAGACGCACGTACTTCCTGCGCGTGCCGCCGTCGATCCGGACCGCCCGAGCCGCAGTGGCGTGGACGTTCGGCCTTACCGAGGAGGAGTACTCGCCGCTGGCCCAGACCTGACGTGGGTGGGGCGGCGGGGTTCAGCGGAGAATGGTGGGTGGGGCGGCGGGGTTCAGCGGAAGATGGCCGCTGGGGCACCCCAGGTCGGGATCCGTTCCAACAGGCCGCCCTCGAACAGCTCGTGCAGGCCGAGCCGTTTGAGGTGGACGTAGCCGATGTGACAGTCGCAGATCGCGTTGGTGCACGGCCGTGGACGAAGCTGGTCGCGGTAGGAGCCGTCGTAGAGATTGCCGATCGGCGTCGGGATGAAGTGGCACCGTCGCACCGTGCCGTCGCCCTGCACCGAGACGACCGTCTCGCCGGCCCGGCACTCGTTACCGCGGCCGAGTCGTGCGGCGCGGACGCTGTAACCGAAGTGCGGGTCCAGCGCGGTCCAGGCCGCCTCCGCCGCGGCGTCGTACTTGTGGCCCTCGGCCGCGTTGACCCAGAGATAGACACCGTCAGGCAGCGCGCTCCGGAGCCGCCGCGCAGCGTCGAGATGCTCCGGCAGGCCGACGACGCCGACCGAGTAACGGACCCGATGCCGGTCCAGCTCGGCGCACTGGCGCAGGAATCGCTCCTGGGCGACCTGGCCCGGGTGGTACGTCGCCCACAGCGCCGCCCGGGACGGATCGGCCGCCGAGAGCCAGGTCAGTCGGCCCGCCAGATTGGTCTGGATCGCCACCCGCTCCACATGCGACAGTCCGGAGAGGGTCACGATGGCGCTGCGGTACCAGCTGCGGGTCAGCCCTTCGCCCCACGGGCGTGAACAGACCGACACGTTCCATGGTGGTGCGGATTGCGGCGCACCCAGTCGACGAACCGCTCCAGCGCGGCGCGGTCGGCGTGCAGCTGTTGCGGCGCTGTCCCGCCGCTTGGCGAACGGGCAGTACGGGCAGTCGTAGTTGCAGCTCGCCAGCGGGCCACGGTAGAGGATCCTCATCGCAAGGCGTACTCCCCCATCCGTTGCCGGACCGCGGGCGATACGAGCCAGGGTCCGATCGCGTCGGAGTGGGCCAGTCCTTCTCGGTGAGCCAGATCCGCGTCGAGTCCGTGGCCGCCCAGCCGCGCGCTGGACCAGTTCGTTCAGGGCCGGAAAAGTCGTCGGCACGTCGTCACCGAAGCGGTCGTACCACTGCGCGCGACTCGTGCCGTCGGCCCGCAGCAGCGTCTTCACCAGCCAGCGCCGGCGCTGCTCCTGCGCGTCCAGCGCGAAACCCACCTCGGCGTGCCCGAAGTCCGCACGGCGGCCAGATAGTCGTCCAGGACCGCCCGCACCCCGCGCACGCTGACCGCGTAGTCGAACGAGTAGTGCAGCTGCCGGGTGTACGACCGGGCCCCGCACCCCAGTCCGACCATGCCGTCGTCCTGGCAGGAGTAGTCGACCGCCGGCACGACCAGCGTCGCCGCGACGGAACTGGCGCATCGAGAGCTGCTGGTAGCCGGCGGCCCGCAACAGATCCCGACCCACGCGGTAGAGGTCGAGCCGCTGGCGGTCCCAGTCCGTCTCTGCTCGCCGGCGCGTCGTGCCCAGGCCCGGTCAGCGGGCGCACGTACAGCGGATAGAGGTAGAGCTCCTCCGGCCGCCAGACCAAGCGCCGTGCTGAGCGACTGCCTCCCAGGTCCGTCGCGTCTGCCCGTCGATGCCGTAGATCAGGTCGATGTTCAGCACCGGGATGCCGGCGTCGCGGATCGCCGCAGCGCTCTGTCCACATCGGAGCGGCGCTGCGGCCGGCCGGCGGCGTGGGCCTCGGAGTCGAGGAAGCTCTGCACGCCGATGCTGACCCGGTGCGTGCCGCGGTCGGCGAGCACGGCCAGCCGGTCGGCGCGTGGCGGTGGCCGGCGACGTCTCCACCGCAACGATCCGGTGGTTCCGCGGCGACATCGTGCCGATGATGTCGAACAGCTGCCCGAAGTTCGGCGGCGGTCAGGTAGGTCGGGGTGCCGCCGCCGATGGCTCCGGCCGACGAATCCAGGCTGTCCCAAGCGCATCGCGGATGGCCGCGGCTTCGGCCTTGCAGCTGGTCGAGGTAGCCGGCGCACCTGCTCGGGCGGGCGGGTTCGACCGGGTGAAGAGGTTGCAGAAGCCGCACCGCATCTCGCAGAACGGCACGTGCAGGTAGAGGAAAGAGCGGTCGCGCTCGCTCGCCGGCCCACACCTCGGACAGCGACGGGCGTGGGCGAAGCGGCCGGTACGCGGTCTTGTGCGGATACGCGTAGAGGTAGCCCTGGTACGGGCGAGCCGTCAAGCATGGTGCACCAGCGGAGAGTGCTGCGTACGGGACCGTCCACACGCTCTCGTGGGCGAACCGGTGACCGGTGTGGCCGTCCTCGCCGTACGCCGTGCCGTGGTCGGAGCAGACGATCGCGAAGCACGGCCGGCCACGGCTGTCGACATCGCTGAACAGCCGTTCGACTTGTCCGTCCACGTACTCCAGAGCGGCGGCGTGCGTCTCGCGGGAATCGTCGCTGGCGCCAGGCAGGTAGAACCGGTTGGGCTGGTGCAGCGCGGACACGTTGAGGAACACGAACAGCGGCCTGGTCGGCACGGTCCGTACCACCTGCTCGACCCGGTCGACCTGGTACCGAGTCGACTGCGGTTCGGTCACGCCGAACTCCGGCTCCCAGTGGCCTCGGCGAACAGGTCGGGCAGGACGCGGCCCAACGCCGAGCGGCGGTTGAAGAAGCCGACGCCGCCGATGCAGACGGTGTGGTAGCCCCGGCTGGGCGAGCGCGCTGACGACGTCTGGTCCGTCGAAGACCCACGTGTCGGAGTCGACCGTGGCGCTGCCCGCGAATCCGGCGGCGAACAGGCGTCGATGCGTCCCGGGCGTCGGCGGCGTCGGCAGGAAACCGGCGAAGAAGGCGTGGTGCGCCGCGTAGGTGAAGCTCGCCGGCGTGTGCCGGCGTTCCCACCCGCCCGGGGGCAGGAGACGGGCCAGCGCGGGCGTACGTCCCGCCGCTAGCAGCTCGGCGGCCACGTCGTACCGCAGTGTGTCGAGCGTGACGAAGAGGATGTCGTGGCTGCCCACGATCGCGTTCATGTCCATGCCAGAGCGGCGATCTGCTCGGCGTACGTGTCCCGGCCATCGACGATCAGCCCCGGCAGGAGGTCGCCGAAGGCGTTGACCTCCGCCACCGCGTGGCGCCGAAAGTCCGGGGAGAACATGAGGTCGACTCCGACATGCAGGCTGCCCGGAAAGCAGGCAGCGGCTCGTTCGCATGTGGACAGTGCGGCCTCGTACTCCGCACCGGCCCTGGCCCGCAGCGCCGCCAAGTTCCCGCGATCGTTGCCGAGGTGGAGGTTGGTCAGCGGACTGAGGCTGGCGCGCACCACCGCATGTGTGGCTCGTCCGGCGATGACGACAACCCGAAGATCCACGGTACGGCCGGCCAGACCCGCCTTTGGGAACCATCGCTCGACGTGCAGCCCGTCTGTCGCCAGAGCGTCCACAATAGACTCGATGTCGCGTTCGTGAGTGTAGGTGCGCACGCGCAATGAGTTGAACAGCCGACGCCCCACCAGATCCACTGACGTGTCGGCCCGGACCCGGTCCCGCCCGTCCGTCTGGAGGGCGAGCACGCCGGAGGAGGACGAGCCGTGGGCGCTCTTCACGAAGACCCGCCGCCAGCCGCGCTCGGCCATCGCCTTTCTGAGTCCCGCGTAGGTGGTCGGCTCGGGTAGCCCCTCGGGCACCGCTACCCCGGCTGCTTGCAGACGCCGATGGCAGGCCCGCTTGTCGAACATCACCAGAATTTCGGCGGGGTCGCTGAGCATCCGGGCTCCGGCTCGGTCGGCCGCGTCGGCAACCCGCGCGAGTGCCCGTCCGAAACCGCGGTGCCAGGCGGCCAGTCCCACGATTTCGCCGTGTTCGGCTGGTTCGGCCACGCCGCGCAGCAGCCGATCGACCTCCGCGTTCTCACCGGGCGAGTCGATCCGGACCGAAGGAACCGTCGGCTATCCCGATCGACCGTCCACGTGCGACATCGAGCCAGGAGACCACGCGAGCCGTCTGGCAGCCCCACTGCCGCGGCCGCCGCCTGGAACAGCGAGACCCGGCGGTTGTCCGGATTGCCGATAACGGTGAACATCGCGGGCACTACTCGGCGACGGCGATGAACCGGTCCTCGGGACGGCGGCGGTTGAGGTTGGCCTCCGAGAGGTCGACCGCCACACCGGACGTTCCAGTTCGTCGCGCACGCGCTGCATCATCTCCTCGGTCAGGAAATGGTGATGCAGATCCAACTTCCGCAGGTGGGTCAGCGGCTGCCCCGCCAGCAGCGAGGCGGCACCGACATCGGACAGCATCCCGAGCGAGAGGTCGAGCGTCTGCAGCCGCCCGACCACCGGTGCCCCGGCCACCGCCGCGGCGATCTCGTCGACTATCTCGGAGTCGCGCAGGCCGAGGTAGTCCAGGATCGGTGTGTTCGCGCCAGCGAGGACGGTCGCCAGGTCGGCCACGGTCGCGTCGCCACCGTACGTGTCGGTCCCGAGCCACAGTTCGAGGTGCCGGAGGTCTGGCAGGTCGCACTCGCCGACCGCCCGTACAACCTCGACCGGCAGGCCGCCGGACTCGAAGGCCAGCTCGCGCACGCCCGGATAGCGACCAGGGACAAACTCGAGCCCTTCCGAGCCGCGCACCCGCAGTACCTCGAGGGCCGGAAACGCGTTGAGCAGCGGCGTGACGTCGGTCATCTGGATCCAGGAAATCTCGCTCTCCTCGCCGATCAGCTCACCGAGAAAGAGCGCTCGCAGGGCGGGTAGGGCTGATGCCCGTTCGACCAACGGCTCCACCGGGACCGCGACCTCGTACGCGTCGCCCCACTCACCGATGACCAGAGCGGTCACCCGACTCACCCAGTCGGCGGAGAAGAGGGCCTCCCACTTTGCCTGGAACTTGTCGGTCTCCTCGAACTCGGTCGATACCCGGATCGCCACGGCCGCTGGGTCATTCGGCGGCGGCACACTCAGGTCGAATTCGACAATCGGCAGGCCGACGAAGCTGTCCACGTGATGGTTGATCATGGTTTGCCTCCGTCGCGGCCGGGTGCTCGCGGCGAGGCTATCAGCCCTCGTCACCCCGTCGTAGCTGTCGATCTCTCGGCCGCGACACCCGTCGTGGACCTTGGAGATATGCGCGTGAGTCGATCTTCAACCACGCGTATTTGCCCAAGATCGTGGTGTTAAGCCCGTAAGTGACGCCCGCCCAGGTTCCTATTGCGCCGACCGCAGGAGTCTGATAGTTAAGTTGACTAACTATCTCGGCCTCGGCCTCCGACCGAGCAAAACGGACCGGCCCCGGCCCTCCCGCACATCCGCCAGGAGGTAGCCCGGCATGACAGCGCGACTGCGACAACCCTTCCGTCTGCTCCTCGTCATCGTGGTCGTCGGCGCTGTTGCCGCGTTCGCGCTGGTACGCGCGAACACGCCCGCGCTCGCCGCGACCAGTAGTGCCTTCGTCCGCATCAACCAGGTCGGCTACGTCGATACATCGGCGAAACGCGCGTATCTGATCGCCTCGGCGGTCGAGAACCTTGGCACGTTCAGCGTCCGCAATGGCTCGAACACGAGTGTCTACAGTGCACCGATCGGCGCCGATCTCGGCAAATGGAGCAACGGCTACTCGCACGTGTACGCGTTGGATTTCAACGCCGTGACCGCGACGGGCAATTTCACGATCGTCGTCACTCCGCCGGCCGGGGCACCGGGGGCCGCCTCGCCCGTGTTCCGCATCGACAATGGCACCTCGCTATACGCGACGGCCATCGGGAACTCGCTGAACTACTACCAGGTACAGCGCGACGGGCCCAACTACGTCCCCTCGGCGTTGCGGACTGCGCCGGCGCATCTGCACGATGCGACCGCCATGACCTACTTGACGCCGAACGTGAATTCGAGTGGGCGGTTCTCGGGCGACCTCACGCCGACCGGCGTGACCATTGACGCCTCGGGTGGATGGTTCGACGCCGGTGACTACCTGAAGTTCCTGCACGGCGCCGCGTACACGGCCGAGGTCCTTATGGTCGGCGTCCGTGACTTCCCGAACCAGATGGGTGCCGGCGCGGGCACCCGGAACTTCACGGCGGAGGCCCGCCACATCGCGGACTGGCTATCGCGCATGTGGAACGACTCGACCCGTACGCTCTACTACCAGGTCGGCATCGGCACCGGGAATGGGAAGACGCTCGGCGACCATGACATCTGGCGTCTGCCGCAGGACGATGACACCTTCGGTGGCACCGACTCGCTCTACCGGTACGTGCGCAACCGCCCGGTGTTCCGGGCCAACACGCCCGGTGGGCTCATCAGCCCGAACCTCGCCGGCCGCGAGGCGGGCGCGCTGGCGTTGTGCTACCAGCTGTTCCGGTCCAGCGAGCCGGCTTTCGCAAACCAATGCCTGGTCTCCGCCCAGCACGTCTACGACCTCGCCAACACGAACCCGTCGGGCAATCTCGTCACGGTCATCCCGTACAGCTTCTATCCCGAGTCCGAGTGGCGTGACGACCTCGAGCTGGCCGCGGTTGAGCTGCACAAGGCGATGGTCGCGGCCGGTCCGTCGCCACCACCCGGACTGGCTCATACCGACCCAGCCTTCTATCTTCAGCAGGCCGCCCACTGGGCCAACGCCTACATCACCGGACCCGGGGACGCGGCCGATACGTTGAACCTGTACGACGTCGCGGGCCTGGCCCACTACGAGTTGCACAAGTCGATTACGTCGACGTCCAACCCACCCGCGTTGGAGACAACCACGGCCGCGCTCGTGGCGGACATCCGCAAGCAACTGGACCGAGCGACGGCTCAGGCTTCATCGGACCCGTTCGGTTCCGGGTTCCCATGGGCGACCTGGGACACGACCTCGCACGGTGCCGGCCTGGCCGTCACCGCCAGCGAGTACGCCGCCCTTACTGGCGACACCAGCTACAAACAGTGGGCCAACCGGTGGATCGGCAACATTCTCGGCGGCAACGCCTGGGGACTCTCGCTGATCATCGGTACGGGTTCGACGTTCCCGAACTGTCCACACCACCAGCTGGCCAACCTCGTCGGCTCGCTCAACGGCACGCCGCCAATCCTGGCCGGCGCCGCCGTCGAGGGAACGAACTCGATCACGGGTCGCGGCTCGGTGAGCGGGATGAGAGCCTGCCCGGTCGGAGGCGCTGATACATATGCATCATTCAATGGCCATGGTGCGGTCTTCAAGGACAACGTCGAGTCATACCCCAACACGGAGCCAGCCATCGACCTGACGGCAACGTCTCCGCTCGCCTTCGCTTGGCAGTCCCTGGGAGGATGATCGTGAAGTCTTTGTCCAAGACTGCCGTTGTGGCGGTTGCCGCCGTCGTCGGGGCCGTAGCCGCGGTGGCCATCTCGGTTCCCGCCGGAGCGGCGACCAGTCCCACGACGGTCACGATCCAGTTTGACGACGGCAACGCCGACCAATACCAGGCTTTGGCCATCCTCGGCCCGCATGGCATGCACGCCACCTTCTACGTCAACTCCGGACCGGTCGGCGATTCCTCGCATATGACGTGGAGCCAGCTCACGGATCTCGCCCTGGCGGGCCATGAGATCGCCGGACATACCATCACCCACGCGAACGTGAAGAAGCTCAAGACCGGCCCCGCCCGGCAGGAGGTGTGTGGCGACCGGGTGGCGCTTTTCGACCACGGCTTCACACCCGTCTCGTTCGCGTACCCGTTCGGTTCCTTCGACGCCGGCACCGAACAGATCGTCGCGGCCTGCGGGTACAACAGCGGGCGTGGTGTGTCCGGTGTGGACGGTCGGCGGGTCTTCGCCGAGACGATTCCTCCGGCCGATCTGTACGCAACGCGGACACCGGCCAACGTCAAGAGCGGTATGACGCTTGCGACCATCGAGGGCTTTGTCACCGGAGCGGAGCAGCACGGCGGAGGCTGGGTGCAGATCGTCATCCATCACCTCTGTGATCGATGTGATCCGTACTCGATGACGGTCGCCGACTTCACCAGCCTGGTCGAATGGCTCGCCGCTCGGGCAAGCGGTGGCACAGTCGCAAGAACGACGGCGGACGTCATCGGCGGTCCGGTCAAGCCGCCCGTCGCTCCCTAACGCCCCTAATGAGGAGGGCGTCCCCACGTCGCGGCCAGAGTGGGGGCGCCCTCACCCCATGATGGGAGGCGTGACCGACGACGTCCGCGACATGGCTCTGCACGCCGGTGACCCAACCAGCCCCGTCATGCTGCACGTTCCGCATGCGTCGCGAATGATTCCGCCCGAAGTTCGGTCGGGCCTCCTCCTCGACGACGACGAGCTCGCCGCCGAGCTGGACCGGATGACCGACGCCGATACGGACCTCATCGCGCACCGGGCCGCATCGGCCGCCGCCACCAAACCGTGGCTGTTCGTCAACCCGTACTCAAGGCTGGTGGTCGACCCGGAGCGATTCCCCGACGACAGCGAGGTGATGCTCGCCGCGGGGATGGGCCCGGTCTACACCCGTACGAGCACGGGTAGACCCTTGCGCGTCTCCGCGAATGCTCTGCTCATGCAGCGGTACTACGAGCCGTACGGCGTGGCGTTCGCCGAACTCGTTGACCAGCGACTCGACCGAGTCGGCGGAGTGGTTATCATCGATGTCCACTCGTACCCTAGCCGTCGGCTGCCGTACGAACGCGGAGGTGTCACTCGACCGGCGATCTGCGTCGGCACCGACGACTGGCACACGCCGGACTGGCTTCGCGTCGCGGCCCACGAGGCCTTCTCCGCGTGCGCCGAGGTCATTGACAACACACCGTTCGTCGGCTGTTACGTGCCTCTGAAGCACTACACAGTGGACACTCGTGTCGCTGGCGTGATGGTCGAGATCCGGCGGGACACGTACCTGATCGAGCCGGGCGAAGCGGTCGGTCGGTCATGGGTTGGCGTCCGCGTTGTCGCCGACTGCCTGACCCGGCTGGTCGATGCCAGCACCCGCTTGCGAAACTCCTAGGAGTTGATGGCCGTCAGCTAAACGGCCACCGCCCGGCTACCCACACAGCGATCGCGATCGCCCCTAGCGCGACCAGGATCGGGGCAATCCAACGACGCCAACGACGACCGCTGGGTTGCCAGAAGCGTTCAAGTCCCCGGCGCGGTAGCTGTTTGACTGCGTCGAGATCGATGCGGCTGAAGTGGACATGCTCGAGTTCCCGGGGCGGTGGCGGCATCGGTGTCTGCCAGTACACCGGCCGGATGAACCGCAGTCCCTTGCCCAGGCCCAGCGCATAACGCCATTCGGTGTCCACTTCGGTCGAGGCCGACGACGCGATGGACCAGTACAGCTGGAACACGTCGGCCTTGTTGATCATCTCGTGCAATGCGCGCTTCCATTCGTCACCGGCGCGCAGGTCTGTCTGATCAACCAGTACGGAGACACCCATCGCTCGGTAGAGATCGGTGCACGCGCGGACAACGTCCTCGTCGCGGCGCGAGTAGGACGCGAACACCGCGTCAAAGACGCGGGCCTTGGTTATGGACTCCTTCAGGCTTCGTTTGGGCGGGGCCTGCTCCGCGATGCGGAGTCCAAAGGGGATGATCGCGACGAGTAGCGGACCGACAAAAACCTCGATCTGACCCGAGACAATCTCCTGCGCCAGACCCGGGTCGACCTTGAAGCGGAACGGCACCTCTTGCACGTCCTCCTGCCAGGCCACATCGATGCGTCCTGGGTTGAACGCGACTCCGTTCGCCGCCGGCGCCAACGTGAGCGTCGTGCCCCGAGCGATGGCACCGGATGCCGTGGTCGTCGACGTGGTCGTGTCCCCGCCGAGCTTCGGGGCCCACTGCTTCAGCACCGCGTTGACCTGCCGTCCCATGGCTTCGCCGTGCAGGAGAACGAGCAGCGAGTACCAATCACCGACGGTGACCGACGGCGGATAGGCCGCGGTAAACGCGAGTCGGTCCCGGATCGCGGGTTGCGGATCGTGTGCCAACCCTCCTCCGCGACCCTTCCGCGGTGCGGGCACGGGTGGCGCCGAAGCCGGATGTCCGGGATGTGAGTAGGCATTGGGTGCCGGCTGGACGGACGCAGGTGCGTGCGCGGGTGGCGCTGCCGGGGCCGAAGGCCCGAAAGCCGCCGGGGCCGATGCCAACGCTCCACCGGGTGGCGACGAGGGGCCGGCAGCGTCAGCCAGGTCGGCCGGGCCGACCAGCTGCCGGAGCTTCGCCACAAATGCCGGCGTCGGCATGTCGCGGCCCGTGATGTGCTCGGCTTGGGCGTCGGCGAGAACGAATGGAAGTCGTACCTGGTCCAGGACCAACGGAAAGATGGGTTTCGCCCGCTGCTGGGCGTACAGGATCTCCCGTTCGAGCCACGCCGATTCGATCGCCGCCGGCGAAGCAACGACGATCATGGCCGCGCATTCCCTGATGTGCGCGCCGACCACGTGTGCGAACGATTCACCGGACTGGATCTGGTCGTCGAGCCAGACGGCAACGCCCTGCGCTCGCAGATGCGCCGCTAGGCGCTCGACGTACTCCTGATCGACTTGGCGGTAGCTGATGAAGACGTAGCGACGCATCAGTTCTCCTCTCGACCCGATGCGCAAGCAGGCGGATATATCATGCTCCGCTCGCGTCGGCCGGTCCTCGACCGTACGGCCCCTCGCCCGGGTCGATCAGCCAACGTCGGGGTCTTGTCATCGGCTAGAACAGAGGGATGAACGACACTCGCCGAGCCGCCGGCTTGCCGCCCAGAGTCCGCTGGGCTGTCGAGTCCCTCAGCGTAGGCCCCGATGATCAGATCCTCGAGATCGGGTGCGGGAATGGCGTGGCAATGTCGGTCATCTGTGAGCGGCTTGTCCGCGGCAGGGTCACCGCCATCGACCGGTCGGCGACTGCCATTGCCCGGGCGAGCCAACGCAACGCCGCACACATCGCCGCAGGCAAGGCCGTGTTGCGAAAGGTCGACTTGACCGACTTCACCTCGCCCGGCATCCGTTTTGACATGGTCTTCGCGATCAACGTGAACTCGTTCTGGGTGCCGTCGAGCGCCACGGACCTGAGCATCATTCGGAACCACCTGCGTCGGAAGGGCACACTTCGGTTGTTCTACGAGACGCCTCCCGGCAACGGAAGAGCAAACGAGATCGCGCAGCGGGTTGCGGCCGCCCTTCGCATGCACGGATTCTCACCTGTGACCATCGATGCGGCCTCGCCTCACCTCGTCGGGATCAGCGGGCAGGCACCGTGACTTGTGTCCGGACCTCTCGCGCTGGCGCAATACTGCAGAATGCCCGAAATGCCACCGGTTCCTGAGACGATCGTCGTCGAGTGTTCGGCGCCCTGAGAGCTCCACGAAGGACACAACTGTGAACGACCCCGACGTCTTGAGCTTCTCCAACGCCGACCAGTGGGACAGCTGGCTCGCCCGGCACGGCGCGACCCAACTCGCGGCCTGGCTCAAGCTCGCCAAGAAGGGTGTCGAAGGTTTGACCGCCGCGGACGCCGGCGACGTCGCGATCTGTCACGGCTGGATCGACGGCCAGCGCCGCGGACTTGACGCGTCGCATTTCCTGCAGCGCTATTCACCGCGACGACCGGGCAGCCCGTGGTCGCGCGTCAATGTGGAGCGTGTAGAAGCCCTCGAGGCGGCGGGAGGATGCGGCCCGCCGGCCGGGTACAGGTCGTGGCGGCCAAGGCCGACGGCCGCTGGGCGCTGGCGTACGAGTCTCAGCGCAACGCCTCCATCCCTGACGACCTAGCAACCGAGCTCGCCGCGAACGACCGCGCCCGCGTTGCTTTCGAGGCGCTGAGCCGGAGCCACCAGTACGCCACGTTCCTGCCGTTGCTGAAAGCACGAACGCCGGCGGCGCGCACCAGAGCGCTGCACCGGGCAATTCAAACACTGGAAGCTGGCTCCTCAATTCAGTGAACCCCAAGGTCGGTCTACTGTGGAGCGCCCACCGGACAGTCCTCGGTGGACCCGCCATGAATTGTGTGCCAAGTCGACAGTCAAGACACGCTGCTAGATTGCCGACTTCGGTGTCCGATGTGCCCGGTGTCGACTTACACTGCTTTCGCCAGCCACGACGCGAGTTGAGCCTCGTTGGATATGGCAATTAGACGTTGATGGTTCATGGTTGGTGTGCGGTTACCGCCGTCGACCATGTGGTTCCGGACGCCGCTGGTGTGGACAGTACCCGGCGGACGGAGTATGAGCGCTCCGAGGAGGAGACATGTGGCTTCGGCGTACGGCGGTCGCTGTGACCTGTGCGGTGGTGGCGGCCTTGTTGGCCGCCTCGCCAGCGCACGCTGCTCCCCCATCGGGGTTTGTGAACTCGTTGATAGTAGGTGCAGGCCTCGACCAACCATCGGGGTTTGAGATCGCGCCTGACGGCCGCATTTTCGTCCTGGAACGCGCCGGCAAGGTCAGGGTCGTCAAGAACGGCCAGCTGCTCGCGCAGCCGTTCGCCGATCTGCCGTCCGTTGCGTCGGGCGACCGGGGGCTGATCGGCATCGCCTTCGATCCTCAGTTCGGCGTCGCCAACAACTACGTGTACTTCTACTACACCGGACTCGATCTTCTCAATCACCTCGTGCGCTTCGACGCATCAGGCGACGTCGGGGCTCAAGGTCCCTACCAGATCTTCGTTACGCAGTCCCCGTCCCAGGAGCTTCACGTCGGCGGGAGCATCGCATTCGGACCGGACGGCAAGCTCTACCTGGCCGTTGGCGACAACGGGTACCCGCCCAACGCTCAAGACCTCACGAACCCGCACGGCAAGATTCATCGCATCAACTCCGACGGGTCCATCCCGTCTGACAACCCGTTCTACGGCCAGCCCGGCAAGCTCGGCTCGATCTGGGCCTACGGCTTTCGCAATCCGTGGCGGTTTCAATTCGACTCCGTCACGGGGCAGTTGTATGTCGGCGACGTCGGCGACTTGTCCTGGGAAGAACTGAACCACGTCGTCCGCGGCGGCAACTACGGCTGGCCGCTGGCCGAGGGCATGTGTGCCGCCAACTGCGGCGGGCTGACGAACCCGATCTACACCTATCCCCACAATGGACAGAGCGCTGCGGTCACCAGCGGCCCGGTGTATCGCGGAACCATGTTCCCTGCCGCGTATCGGGGTGCGCTGTTCTTCGGTGACTATGCGCAGGGCTTCATCAAGACCGCCCAGCTCGACTCGAACGGAAATGTGACCGCGGTCAATGCATTTGAACCGGCTGCCGGGACTGTCGTGGACCTCAAGGTGGCCGCCGACGGATCACTGTATTACCTGGACATCTTCCCGGGCGAACTGCATCGGATCTCGTACAGCTCGACGTCGCACCCGCCGATCGCGATGGCCAGTGCGAGTACGACACAGGGCGTGCAGCCGTTGCAGGTTCAGTTCTCATCCGCCGGTAGCAGTGACCCCGACGGCAATCCGCTGACCTTCCTATGGGACTTCGGCGACGGCACGACGAGCGCATCGCCGAATCCGATCAAGACCTTCTCAGCGCGAGGTGCCTACACAGTACGGCTGACTGTTTCCGACGGTGTCAGCCAGAGCGCGGCGACGCCGATCGTCGTCCAGGTCGGGTCGCCGCCCAATCTCACCGTCTCGGCGCCCACCAACGGGGCTCTGTATCGCGCCGGAGACACGATCAGCTACGGCGCTTCCGCGGTCGACTTCACCGGGGGCGCGCTGCCCGACACCGCGTTCACCACCGAGGTCCGCTTCCACCACGGCACGCACGTTCATCCGTTCGTAGGTCCGCTCACCAGCCGAACCGGCACGTTCACGATTCCAACAACCGGGGAGGCGTCGGCGGACACGTGGTACGAAGTGATCGTCACGGCCACCGACCGCGACGGGGTCTCGACGACCAAGTCAGTGAGCATCTATCCCCGCAAGACGCACATCACCGTGAACTCGGATCCGCCGGGCCTGACGCTGTTGGTCGACGGCGTGCCCACGAGCACTCCGTACACAACGGTGGCGGTTGTTGGATTCCAGCGCGAGGTCGCCGCGCCGCCGACCACGGTCGCCCCCAACGGCGCGGTCTACCACTTCATGGCGTGGTCCGACGGGCAACCGATCCGGCACATCATCACCGCGACGGACGCCGACTCCACCTACACAGCGACCTATGCACCGTCGGCTCCGTTTGTCGGCGAGTATTTCGCGAACGCAAACCTCTCGGGTGCGCCCGTGCTTACGCGGTCCGATCCGTCGATCAACTTCATCTGGAACCAAGCTGCTCCGGCCCCCTCCGTGCCCGCCGACAACTTCTCTGTGCGCTGGACGAAAACGGAGTACTTCGCGGCCGGTCGCTACAAGTTCGCGACGGTGACCGATGACGGTGTTCGCCTATTCGTGGACGGGCAGGTGGTCATCGACCAGTGGCGGGGCCAATCGGCGACGGTCTACAACGCCACGGTCGACCTCGGCTCGGGAAACCACACGATCCGGATGGAGTACTTCGACTCTGGCTGGGACGCGATCGCCCAGCTGACGTGGGACACCACAGTGGACCAACCAACGTGGTTGGCGCAGTATTGGAACACGCCGGGTGCGGGGACGGCTCCGCCGATGCCGACGCGGTCGCCGGATGTGTCGCGGCAGGAGGCGACGGTCGACTACACGTGGGGGCAGTCGTCTCCGGCGCCGGGCATCAACGCTGACCATTTCGTTGTCCGGTGGACGCGGAGCACGACGTTCGCGGCGGGTACGTACACGTTTTCGGTTACCGCCGATGATGGTGTTCGCCTCTTCGTTGACGGTCAGCTGGTCATCAACCGGTGGGTGGACCAGAGCGCGACCACCACCACGACCAACCTCACCCTCACTGGTGGGGCGCACACCGTGGTGATGGAGTACTACGAGAACAGCTGGGACGCCACGGCGAAGTTGAGCTGGAACCAGACGGCGGGCCAGGCCACCACGTGGTTGGCGCAGTATTGGAACACGCCGGGTGCGGGGACGGCTCCGCCGATGCCGACGCGGTCGCCGGATGTGTCGCGGCAGGAGGCGACGGTCGACTACACGTGGGGGCAGTCGTCTCCGGCGCCGGGCATCAACGCTGACCATTTCGTTGTCCGGTGGACGCGGAGCACGACGTTCGCGGCGGGTACGTACACGTTTTCGGTTACCGCCGATGATGGTGTTCGCCTCTTCGTTGACGGTCAGCTGGTCATCAACCGGTGGGTGGACCAGAGCGCGACCACCACCACGACCAACCTCACCCTCACTGGTGGGGCGCACACCGTGGTGATGGAGTACTACGAGAACAGCTGGGACGCCACGGCGAAGTTGAGCTGGAACCAGACGGCGGGCCAGGCCACCACGTGGTTGGCGCAGTATTGGAACACGCCGGGTGCGGGGACGGCTCCGCCGATGCCGACGCGGTCGCCGGATGTGTCGCGGCAGGAGGCGACGGTCGACTACATGTGGGGGCAGTCGTCTCCGGCGCCGGGCATCAACGCTGACCATTTCGTTGTCCGGTGGACGCGGAGCACGACGTTCGCGGCGGGTACGTACACGTTTTCGGTTACCGCCGATGATGGTGTTCGCCTCTTCGTTGACGGTCAGCTGGTCATCAACCGGTGGGTGGACCAGAGCGCGACCACCACCACGACCAACCTCACCCTCACTGGTGGGGCGCACACCGTGGTGATGGAGTACTACGAGAACAGCTGGGACGCCACGGCCCGCCTGAGCGTAAGCAATGCAATCTGATGTGCCGGTGTGGCGGCCACCGACACGCGGCTGGGCGTGTCGGTCGTCGGTAATAACCGGGCTGACTGCTTATCGTCCTAGGGTTGACATGGCTCGGGCTGCTGAGGCAACCACCACCGACGCGGAAGTCAAAGGGGCGATGGCCGGCTCAGGGTTTCGAAGCACGACATCGCCACCCGCAACGACGGCCGCGATATTGCTGAGTCACGGCCAGCGGGCGTTGGCCGTACTGGTCGTACTCATTGTCGGCGGTGGGCTGGTCATGGATTTCAGGCTCACCACGACCGTCATCTTCGCCGGCCTTGTGCTCCTCTACCTGGTGTTCGCGTTGCTCAAGGTCTTGGTCACCATCGCCGGTCGGGGCTATCGACCACTCCTGGTGGGGCCGTCGCCGCCACCGGACAAAGTGCCGCACTACGCCGTCCTGCTGCCGGTGCACAAGGAAGCCAATATGCTGCGGCGGCTGATGGGGCGGACCGCGGAGCTGCAGTACCCGCGGGAGCGGCTACACGTCTACCTGCTGATCGAGCACGACGATGCGGAGACACTGGCGGCCGCCAAAACACTCGGGCTGCGGTTTCATGGCGACGGTCGACGCGCCGTGGGACCACTGGGCCATGTCACTGTGCTCGTCGTCCCGCCGGGTGGCCCGAAGACCAAACCGAACGCGCTGAACATGGCCATCCCGTTGCTGGTCGCGGACGGTTGCCGCTACCTCACCGTCTACGACGCCGAGGACCGTCCGGCCCCGGACCAGTTGCTCAAGGCCGTCGCGACGTTCCGCATGGCCCGCCGTGACATCGTTTGCCTGCAGGCAGAGCTCGCCTTCTGGAACGACGACACCAACTGGATCACTGCGCTCTATTGGATCGCGTACAAGGTTCATTTCCGGCGGTTCCTGCCGGGGCTGACACGGCTCGGCCTGCCGATCCCGCTGGGCGGAACATCGAACCATTTCAAAGTCGACGCGCTACTGGAGACCGCGCTATCGGGTGGCCTGATCTGGGATCCGCACAACCTGACCGAGGACGCCGATCTCGGCGCGCGATTGGCGCGAGCTGGCTACCGGGCCGACATCCTCGGCTCGGTGACCCTCGAGGAGGCCCCAGCCTCCACGCGCGTGGTCGACAAGCAACAGCGACGGTGGAAGGGCGGGTACGTACAGACTGGTTTGGTGCACGCCCGCCGTCCGCTGCGATCGGCGAGAGAGATGGGCCCGCACCGATGGTTATGCTTCCTCCTGCTGACCCTCGGTACACCCTTGACGTTCCTGGTGAACCCCATCTTCCTGGCACTGACCGTCGGCTACTTCGCTAGCGGGTCCGAGTTCATCGCCGAGCTCTTTCCGACGCCGGTCTATTACAGCGCGGCGGCGCTGTTCGTCCTCGGCAACTTCATCACCGTGTACGAGTTGGTGCAGACGTGCCTCGAGGAGGCCGACCATACACGTGGCCGGTTCGGGCTCATCAAGTACATGTTCGCGGCCCAGGTGATGTGGCTGTGGATGAGCCGTTCCACATACGTTGCCGTGTTCGAGCTCCTCATCGGCAGGCGGGCCTGGCACAAGACACCGCACGGACACGACGAGACTGACGATGGCATCGACCTACCACCGCCGGAATGCATCATGACGAGCGAGCAACCGACCGAGGACCGAGGCGATGTGACGCCCGTCAACAACGCCCGCCCAGTGGTCACGCCGAAACGCACGGTGCTCCTCCAAGCCGTGGCACCCGAGACCGTACTCCTGCCCATGGTCCTTCAGGGACAGTCTGTCGGGGCTCAGGAGTGAGCCGGCTCCTGCGGGCGCTCGCGGCGATTGTCCTCATTGGACAGTTGAGCGCGTGCTCGCAGCTGGGTCCGAGCATCCCGTACGCTCGCCCGGCGCCGGCGACACCGATGGAGGAGACCATGACTGCGATCCCCGTGCCGCAGATCTCCGCGGCGGCGAAGGCGGCCACCGCCGACCTCGGCGTGCAAATCTTCTGGCATGGCGTGAATGACGCGTATGCGGTCAAGAACAACTCCGACCGCCTCCTGGACTACGTGGTGAGTCTCGGTGCAAACAGTGTCGGCATCTCCTTCCCCATCTTCACCGACGGCGCGTGGCCGACGCGGGTCTATACGACGCCGAACGTCACACCCACCCCGGAATCGCTGGGCGACGTGGTCCGCCACGCCAAGGCGCGCGGCTTGCGGGTCATGCTGCGGCCCATCATCGATGAGAAGAACATCACGGGCTATGCCAGTGCCTGGCGTGGGTCGATCGAACCGAAGAATGTCACGGCGTGGTTCGCCTCGTACCGTGACACGCTCCTGCCGTTTCTCGCTGCCGCCCAGGCTGCGGGGGCGGACACCTTCGTCGTTGGGACCGAACTGGACTCGTTGATAAGACGAACCGCGCAATGGCAGGCGTTGCTCGCCGCCGCGGGCGGTGTCTTTACGGGCCGGTTGGCCTACGCCGACAACTGGGGCGAATGGGCCACCGGCCGGCCGGGAGTCGCCGGTGCGATCCCAGGACTGGACGCCTATCCCCAGCTGGGCCTAACCAACTCGGCAACCGTCGCCCAGATCACTAGCGCGTGGAGCACGTGGCTGCAGAAACGACCGGCCGAACTGACCAGTACGGTCGTGCAGGAGGTCGGCATCGCGGCAACTCCCGGCGCCTATGCGCATCCAGCCAGGTGGGCCGAGGAAGGACAGACGGTGGCGCCGTTGATCCAGGCGAACTGGTTTGCCGGTGCCTGCGCCGCCGTGAAGTCACTACGGATGTCCGGCATCTACTTCTGGAGCCTGGACTCGTGGGCCGAGCCGGCAAGGGCGGAAACCTACGGGGCGGGCTCGTTCATCGGCCGGGGCGACGCCGCGATCCGGGAGTGTTTCGCAGCCGGGTGGCCCGGTCAGTGACCGCCACTTTGCCGGACGCCTCGCCGTCCACCACCGATGAGTCCAGCGGCGACGATTCGGCGCCGGAACAGTCCACATCGGACGCAGCTGCGCGCACGATCACCCCGACGTCTGAGTTCCGGATCCTGCAGGCGCTGCGGTTGCTGCGTTCGGACGCGCCGGACCTGCAATCGGCCACGCCGACGCAGGAGTTCCGGGCGCTGCGGGCGCTGCGGTCGCGGCATGAAATCCCCGGCGCAACAACGCGGGACTGGGCCGGCATCGTCGTGACCGTCACCGCGGCAGTGTTGTCGGTGCTCGCCTGTGTCTATTTTCTCCGGCACGACCTGCTGCTCGGCTACCACGATTCGTACGCCCATTTGGAGATCAGCCGTCGAATCCTCTCCGGCCGTACGACTGGCATCGCTCAGCTGGGCACGATCTGGCTACCGCTGCCGCACATCCTGCAGGCAATGTTCGCGTGGAATTCGACCCTCTACCTGAGTGGGCTGGCCGGCGCCTTCGTCTCGATGGCCTGCTTCGTCGGATGCAGCACGCTCATCTATCGAATCGCGCGCATCTTCACACCCGAGCACTCCTGGCCCGCGGTCGCGGCTGCCGTCGTGTTCATGACCAACCCGAACATGCTGTACCAGCAGACCACCGCCATGGACGAACTTCCTTTCTTTCTGTTCGCCCTGGCGGCCACCTACCGTCTGATCCAGTGGGCCATTACCGAGCGCGCCACCTATCTGCTCGAAGCGGCGATCGCCACAATGCTGGCGATGCTATGCCGGTACGAGGGATGGTTCCTGGCCGGGGTCTTCTCGGTCGCGGTTCTCGTCATCGCCCGGCGGGCCGGCCGGCCGTGGCGCGACGTGCGCGGTCTGACCGGCATGTTCGCCGCGTTCGGCGGACTGACCGCATCGCTGGGGTGGATGTTCTACAGCCTACTGATCGCCGGGAACCCATTGAATTTTCTCTACGGCGCGCACTCGAGCGCCGACCAGATGGCCAGACGCCAGACGGATGTGGCGATCGGCAGCTGGTCTCGAACGGTGCGCGCGTACGCGGGTGCGCTCGTGGCCGACCACGGACTCGCGGTCCTCGGGGCGGGGGCCATTGGCCTGTTGGTCCTGGTGCTCATCGAGCACGGATCGAACCGGTCGTTGCCGATTCTCGCGCTGGGCACGATCCTCCCGTTCTACGTCGTCACCATTGAGCAAGGCCAGGCACCGATCGAAGTGCCACCGGTCAATGAGTTCCTGTTGAACCTTCGCTTCGGCCTCGTTGCCTTGCTGCCGGCCGCAGTTCTCATCGGCTACCTGCTCTCACGGCTGCCGGCCCGGCTCGCGATCGTCGCCTCAATGCTCACGACCGTCGCGCTCATGTTCATCTCGGTCGACACGTTCCGGAGCCAAAATCTCGTCACCGTGGCAGAGGTCCAGCTGCACCTGATCGACCAGCGCACACAGGCCGAGGTCGGTGACTTTCTGGACCGCCAGACCACGGGTCCGATTTTGCTCAACCTGGTCGACAACGAACGGGTCGCGTTCCCGGTCATCGATCGCGTCATCTATGAGGGCACCCGAGAAGATCGGGTCAATATCTGGTCGTTGGCGCTGCGCGACCCACGAGCCGTCGGCGCAGCCATCGTCGTGATGCGCACTTCCGGAAGACATGGCGCTGACGACGTTTACACGGCGCTGCACGACTCGCCCGCAATGGCCGCGTACCGCGTGGTCCTCACCAACGACGAGTACACGATCTACCAACTCGCCGCCTGACCCGCGCGGCCTCTGCGCTCGCCAGGGTCCGCTTCGTGACTCGACCTTGAACGCGAGGACACCTAGAACTACGATGCATCGGAGTTCTAGGTACGGGAGCGGGAGGTCCCATGAGGGTCGCCAAGGATCTGGTGGCCGCGTCAGCGACACCGATGGTGCTGGGCATCCTGGCCGAGGCGGAGAGTTACGGCTACGCCATCCTCAGACGGATCAATGAACTGTCCAATGGGCAGCTGGACTGGACCGAGGGCCTGCTGTATCCCTTGCTGCACCGGCTCGAGCGTATCGGCTCGGTGGAGTCAAGCTGGCAGGCAGTCACCGGAGAGCGACGGCGTAAGTACTACCGCATCACCGACAAGGGGCTGGCCGAGCTGGCCGAGCAACGCCGCCAGTGGGACACGATCGTGGACGCGCTCAAGGAGATCTGGCTCGGCCCCGATGATCTCGGCGACGGCAATGGGCCGAACATCAAACACTTCGGCGAAGCTTGCGAGCCGAACATCAAACACTTCGGCGAAGCTTGCGAGCCGAACATCAAACACTTCGGCGAAGCTTGCGAGCCGAACATCAAGTATCTGCGGCCGCTCACCGCGATCCCGCTGGAGGGGCTGGCATGACAACACCGGACGGTCACGAGGAGCTGGAGGCCCAGTTCGCGCAATGGCGTCAGTACGTGCGGCGCCGCCGCGAGCTGCAGCAGGCCGACGCCGACGAGCTCGAAGACCATCTCCGGGGTTCGGTCGACGAGCTCGTCGCCGTCGGCCTGCGTGCCGACGAGGCGTTTCTGGTCGCGGTCAAGCGCATGGGCAGCCTCGACGACTTGTCACGCGAGTTCGCCCGGGAGCACTCGGAACGACTATGGAAGCAACTGGTGCTGACGGGGGAGACCGACGGCCCGGTGACGGGTATGCGGTCGCGGCGCGACCTGCTCGCCATGGTCATCTGCGCAGCCGGCGCGGCCACCTCCATCAAGGCGCCGGAGCTGTTCGGGATGGGGTTCGGCGCCGATACCGACACGTTCTATGCGACCAACTTCAGCCTGTTCGCGCTGCCGTGGCTGGCCGCCTTCCTGGCCTGGCGCCGCCGGGTCAAACCGGCGCTGATCGCCGTGCTGGTTGCGTTGTTCGCGCTCGGCGCGGTGGCGGCCAACGTCTATCCCGTCGCCGACGACTCCCAGTCGGTCGTCCTGACCGCGATCCATCTGCCCATCGCCTTGTGGTTCGTGGTCGGTCTGGCCTACATTGCCGACGATCTCCGCTCGTCACGTCGACGCATGGACTTCATCCGATTCACCGGCGAATGGTTTGTCTACTTCGTCCTCATCGGGCTCGGTGGCGGTGTGCTCATGGCCTTTCTGTACCAGATCTTCGAGGCCATCGGTCTAGACCCGGAGACGTTCATCTCGCGGTGGCTTCTGCCGTGCGGCGTAATGGCGGCGGTCGTCGTCGCCGGCTGGCTCGTCGAGGCCAAACAGGGTGTGGTCGAGAACATCGCCCCGGTGCTCACGCGGCTGTTCACTCCGCTGTTCACGGCGGTCCTGCTCGCGTTCCTGGTCGCCTTCATCGGGACCAGAGCCGGGATCAACCTCGAGCGGCAAGCGCTGATCCTCTTCAACCTCTTGCTGGTCGTGGTGCTGGGGTTGCTGCTGTACTCGATCTCAGCCCGCGATCCGCTGGCCCCACCCGGCCTCTTCGACAAGCTGCAGTTCGCCCTCGTGGTCAGCGCGCTCGCCATTGACGTGCTGGTGCTGGTGGAGATCGCTGGACGCATTACCGAGTACGGCACCACACCCAACAAGGCGGCCGCCCTCGGGGAGAACATCATCCTGCTCGCGAATCTGGCGTGGTCGGCCTGGCTGCTGCTGCGTTTCCTCCGCCGGCATGCGCCGTTTGCGTCGATCGAGCGCTGGCAGACCGGCTACCTTCCGGTCTACGCCGTGTGGGCCTGGATTGTGGTCCTGGTGTTACCCCCCGTGTTCAGCTACGTCTGATCCGGAACGGGAGGGCGTGACATCGATCCCGGCTGAGTTCGGGTGGTAGACACTCGGGTGATATGGCGCCCGCCTGCGCGGTCGTAGCGTGTCGCCATGACTCGTTCTCGTTCGTTCACGGGCACCGTCACCGCCGCCATCCTTGTGGCCGTCTTCGGAAACCAGTGGGTCTCCGACTGGATCGGCGACAAGTTCACGGGTGACAACGTGCTGAGCTTCCTCCTGGGCCAGCTCACGTCGCCATCGTGGTCCGTTAAGTTCTCTGGTTCCGACACTGAACTTCGCAGTGTGGTCGCCATGGACGTGCGGGCTATCCTCACGGTGGTCTTCGTGTACGTGCTGCTGGTCTCGTTCCGTAAGACCTTCCCCGAGGGATTTGCTGGGTTCATCCTCGGATGGTCGACCCTCATCTTCGCCTCGGCGCTGGCAACCTTCCTGGCTGCGTTCGTCGCGCCGAACGCAACTGTGCTCGGAGCCTTCAACGCGGCTGCGGTTGCGTCCGTCTACGGTCTGTTCGTCGGATGGATCGTTGGCTTCATCGTGTCCGTGGGTCGAAACATTCCTCTGCTCAGGGGATCCTCGGAGAAGACCGCGGCCGCGGCTTAGACGGGCAGATCGTCCGAAAACAACGGACCCTGGCTGGCGCGTAACCCGGCCAGGGTTCTTCGTCTTCGTGTGCCCGTGTCGGCGGTTGTGGTCTTGAGCAGTCGCGTAGGCGACACCGACGGCCCCTCGCCCCCCGCCACGCGACGCTGACCAGGCACAATACCGCGGTGCCCCCCGTTTCCCGCCGGCTCCGATCGATCCTCCCTGGCGTAATGATCTTGACGCTTTCCGCGTGCGCTACGCAGAACGCGGCATGGCGGGCGCCGACGCTCCCGGGCGCCGCCGCGACGACGGCGCCATTCGTCGGGTGGTCGGATCCGGCGGGCGTCGGCGAACCGTACGGCACGAAGGTGAGCGGACTGCTGACGTTTCGCGGCAACCCGACGCGGACGTTCTATGGGACCGGACCGGCGGTACGGTCGAACCCCACCCAGCTGTGGGCGTTTCCGAAGAACAGCGACATGTGTGGAACCACCAGCATCAAGGCTGACGAGGTGGAGACCTGGTGCGGCAACGGATGGACCGGGCAGCCCGCCATCATTGAGCGGGATGGCCGCACATGGGTCATCACGGGCGGGTACGACCACAACATTCACTTCGTGGACGCGGCTACCGGCGAGAGGATCCTCCCCGACTTCGTCACCAATGACATCGTGAAAGGATCGCTCAGCCTCGACCCGGATGGCTATCCGCTCGTGTACAGCGGCTCGCGCGACGGCTTCTACCGGATCCTCTCGTACGACGGCGGCAAGCCCAAGGAGCTCTGGAAGCTCAGCGCCAACACGGTACGACCGAAGTACGGCGACGACGACTGGGACAGCGCCGGACTCATCATTGACGACTACCTATTCCAAAACAGCGAGAACGGTAACTTCCACATCATCAAGCTCAACCGCGGGTACGACGCCAACGGCAAGGTCACGGTAAAACCCGAGTTGCTGTACCACATCCCTAGTTGGGACTCGGACCTGCAGAAGGTCTCGTCCGACTTCTCGGTCGAGAACTCGGTCGCGATCTACAAGAACGTCGCGTACCTGGCCAACTCGTCGGGCCTGGTGCAGGGCTGGGATCTCAGCAGCCTCAAGGCCGGCCAGACGCCCACCCGGGTCTTCCGCTTCTGGACGGGAGACGACGTCGACGCCACCATCACCATCGACGAAGAGGGGATGCTCTACGTCGGCGTCGAATACGAGAAACACAACGCTCGGTCCCAGGAGATCGGGCAGATGCTCAAGCTCGACCCCTCGAAACCCGACGACCCGATCGTGTGGCGTGCGTTCGACAAGAAGGCCGGCGTCGGAGGCGTGTGGGGGACACCCGCGCTCTACAAGGACATCGTCATCTTCGCCACCGACTCCGGCGACCTGGTCGGCCTCGACCGGACGACCGGCCAAGAGCGCTGGCGCTTCCACCTGATTCGCACGTGGAGCTCACCGGTCGTCGTCGACAACGTACTTTTCATCGGCGACTGCACGGGCAACTTCTACGCGTACGACGTTGCCGACACGAAGGCGATGCCGACGAAGCTGTGGGGCATGAAGGTCGGCGGCTGCGTCGAGGCAACGCCGGCGGTATGGAAGGGTGTGGTGTACGTCGCCGACCGTCAAGGCAAGCTCCACGCCATCGGTGCGAAATCGCCCTGACGGCTTTCTGTCTGCCCAGGTGCGGTCGACCGAGGAACCGCGGGGCACCGGCGGACCGTCTCAGGCCCATGAGGTCTCGATGGGTCGTGGCGGCAACATTTGCATGTTCGGTTTCGTTGGTGGCTGGCTGCGGGGCCGACGCGCCGCCATCACAGGATCTCTTGCCGCAGCTGCGAGCCGAAGGCGTGGCAAGGCTCGCTCCACCCGCGGACGCCCCAGTGGATGCGTTGGTCGAGGCAATCACGCGGTTCGGCTACCGCATGGCGCCGTCCTCCGCGGACGAGAACTGGGTCGTCTCCCCCACGAGCATCGCCATCGCGCTGGGCATGGTACGAGCCGGTTCCGGCGGCGCAACCGCGGCCGAGATTGATAAGACGTTGGGATTCCCGCCCGCCGTGCACGACGCGTTCAACGCGTTGACGCGTCTACTCATCACCGATGACGTCCCGCCAGCAGCGAAGGCGAACGCGCGTCAAAACGAACCCACCCGCGCTCCGGGGTCCCCGCCTGGGCCGACAACTGTCTGCATCGGCGACGCCTTGTTCCCGGCTAAGGGATTCGATATCAAGCAAGCGTTCCTGCGTACGCTCGCCGAGCAGTACGGAACGGGCGTGTATCCGGTCGACTTCCATCAAACGGCCTCCAAGCAGGCCATCGACGCCTGGGCCCAGCGTCAGACCGCCGACCGGATTCAGAAGGTATTCGATCAGATCGACCCCGACACCGCGCTTGTGCTCGCGAACACCGTCTACTTCAAGGGCGATTGGCGCACGGTGTTCGAGAAGTCGTCGTCCGCCGACGCCGATTTCCACCGTGCCAATGGCTCGACGGTGCGGGTCCCCACTATGCACGCTCAGCTCGGCGTCGGCTATGCCGAGGGCGACGGGTGGCAAGCCGTGGACCTGCCGTACGGCGACGGGACCTTCGCCATGCGGATCCTCTTGCCGACTGGGTCGCGCGCGCCAGGTGAGCTGCTGGCGCCCGAGGTGCTGTCGGCGGTCGGGTCCAGTCTGAAGTCGCAACCGGTGGATGTGATGTTGCCCCGGTGGGACTTCGCGGCCGACATCGCCCTCCGCGATGAGTTAGTGCGGCTGGGCGTCGCGAGCATGTTCGACCGTGAACGGGCTGACCTGTCAGGTATGAGCCCGGTACCGCTGTACGTCGCCCAGGCCGTGCACCGGGCCACCATCACGGTGGACGAGTTCGGCACCGAGGCCGCAGCCGTCACCGCGTTCGCGGCCGCACCATCGTCCGCCCGGCCGAGCGCAACCGTCGCACTGCACGCCGATCATCCATTCGCGTTCGCGATCATGCACCTGCCGACCGGCACCCCTCTCTTTGTCGGCCAGGTGGCGGATCCATCAGCGCACTGATGCCGGCCGCGGTCGCGTGATGCGGCCGGTCACGATCCACGCGTTGAGGTGCATCGGGAAGCCGTCCGCGGTTCGCAGCGACGCCATCCGCTCGAATGACGCGACCCGCAGTGTCTCCAGAGCGGGTGGATCGAACTGCTCCAATACGCCGCGCAGGCTGAACGACCAATGCCAGTCCCACCAGTCCTGTTCGCTGGCGAAGCTGATGTCGGTCTCCTCGCGGTGCACGCGTACGTCGTCGAAGCCGGCGCCGGTCAGGAGGTCGACAACCTCCTCAGCCCGGCTGAACGGGCGGTGCATAGCGCGGCGCTGAGGTGTCCCGGCGGCCGCGAGCAACTGGCCCTCCCAGGCCCAGCGAGCGTCGTTCTCGGCCCAGGTCGAGACGGCCACGACTCCGCCGGGTCGCAGCAGCCGGCGGAACTCGGCTACCGCGCGTTCGGGATCGGGCAGGAAGAACAGTACGAATGCCGCTGTAATCAGATCGAAGCTCGCGTCCGCGAACGTCATCTGCTCGGCATCCATCACGCGAAGGTCCATGCCTACCAGACCGGCGGCACGCAGGTCCGCCTCGGCGAGCTCGATCATGCCTGGTGACACGTCGACACCGGTGAGGGAACCGGCGACCGGGGCGGCGGCCAGCAGTACGGCACCCCGGCCACAGGCCACATCGAGGACATCGGCGTCGGATTCGATGCCAGCCAGATCGACTAGCCGCCGCGCAAAGTGCCGGTGATAGGCGTCGCCTATCGCGTCGTACGTCGGTGCCGCACGGTCGAAGACGCCCGCCAGCCACTGCCGCTGCTCATCCACGCGCGCACGATATCCGGCCGGACGCACTCGCCGGCATCCACTCGCTGGCGCGTTCTGGCCTGGGGCCGAAGCTAACGGTTCTGTGTCGTGGCCGCTCCGGCTCGACCTACGATGAACTGTGCGCAGGCTCGATTGTGTGTCACAACACGAGGAGAGCACGAGATGAAGATCGTGGTCGTGGGTGGTAGCGGACTCATCGGCACCAAGGTCGTGAACCAGCTTCGCGACCGCGGGCATGAGGTCGTGGCCGCCTCGCTCCAGTCGGGAGTCAACACCATCACCGGTGACGGCCTAGCCCCGGCCTTGGCTAACGCCGAGGTTGTCGTCGACGTGACCAACTCACCGTCCTTTGAGGACACGCCAGCCATGGACTTCTTCACGACGTCCACGCGCAACCTCGTTGCTGCCGAAGCCCATGCCGGCGTGGCGCATCACGTCGCGCTGTCCATTGTGGGGATCGACCGCCTGCCCGATAGCGGCTACTACCGCGCCAAAGTCGCTCAAGAGAAGCTGGTGAAGGGGTCGTCGACTCCGTACACAATCGTCCGGGCGACGCAGTTTTTCGAGTTCCTCGGCCGTATCGCAGACGACGCCACCGACGGCGGCATCGTCCACTTAGCACCGGTGCTCATCCAGCCCATGGCGGCCGAGGAGGTCGCGGTCGCGGTCTGCGAGGCCGCCGTGGAACCGGCAGTCAACGGTACGGTCGAGGTGGCCGGACCGCAACAATTCCACCTTGACGAACTCATCCGGACTGTCGTGAGCAGCCGCGACGACCCGCGCAAGGTCGTCAGCGACCCCGACGCGCCCTTCTACGGCACCCGACTGGACGAGCGAAGTCTCATCCCCGATGACGGCGGCGCCCGTCTAGCCAAGACCCGCTTCGACGACTGGCGCCGTCAGAGCAGCCATTGACCCGACTCGGGAACGCGGTATGGTCACGGACATGTCGGGCAGCTCAACGTCTGGTCGCAGCCTCTTCATCGGGCGGGCTGAGCCGTGGTCCGCAACAGGGCGAGCCGCGCTGGACGAGACCGACGACCCAACGGTGATCCGCGTGCGGGGGTGGGATCGCGAGCCAGCCGCTGGCCCGCAGGAAGCGCCGGTCCTGGCGAGACTGGCGGTGGCGGTCATGCTCGCCGTGCCGCCAATGATCGTCGTCGCGCTTGCGTTGGTTATCGCCACTCGATAGCGCCAGCATCGCCCTATCTAGCCGATCGCCACATCTGCGTGACCACCGGCCCGTTCTTGGGCGTGGTGAAGGTGCCAATTTCGGCGAATCCCACTGCTTCATAACGCGAATTGTTCGAAGGGTTACTGGATTCCAGGGACGCCGGCTGGTGTTCGGCGTCGATCATGTCAAGACAGTCGGCCAACAACGCCATGCCGAGGCCTTCACCTCGGCGATTCGTGCGAGTTCCGAGCAAGCTCAAGTAGTAATGAGGTTCTTCCTGTGGGCGCGCCTGATCGAAACGGTGTAGTCCTTCCAGCACGGTATCCGCCCATGGCCCGATCAGCCTCCGGAGCACAGGCTCGATCGTGGCGTCTTCGTCGTCGGTTAGCTCGATGCCATCGGGCGGAACCATACCGCGACTGCAGCCGCGTCATCGGCCAGCCAGGTCCAGTCGTACCGAGCTGCGCTGAAAACGTAAAGATGCCACCACCATTGATACTGAGCTGGCCGCTGGATTGGGTCGGGAAATGCTCAGCCCCAGACGGGATCATCCTGGAACGCATCGGCGATGGTATCCACCATGGCTGATATGTCGGTTCTCGTGGCTCGTCGTGCCCGCATGACATTGAGCTTGTCACGCCTGGCCTCGCTCGCGGCTCGCCATCACGGGTGTCCGCGTTCGATCGACGCCATCAACTGTCTAGTGGGCAGCGACTGCGTCCGGAAGAGAGGGTTTCCCGTGAGGTCACAGGGTAATCCCGTCAGGATGAAGCCATGTTAGTTGTACCTGTCGCCTGTCGCCTGTCGTGGCTGCAGAGCGCGGGCGCGCTGACGGAAGGAGAGCCCGATGCCAAGCCTGATGGTGGACTACATCATCTCCCTCGACGGTTACGCGGCCGCGGACGGCTGGCCGGGCTACTGGGGGCTGGAGGGTCCCGAGTACCTCGGCTGGCTCGAGGAGCAAGCCAGAGACGAGCACACGGTCCTGATGGGGGCGAACACCTACCGGCTGATGTCCGGCTTTGCCGCCAACATGCCCGACGAATCCAGCCTCTCGGCACTGACTGCGATGCCCAAGGTGGTGTTCTCAACGACCTTGGAGCCACCCCTGTCGTGGGCCAATACCGAACTCGTCGACCGTGAGCCGGTTGCGGCAGTGCAGGACATGAAGCGAGATGCCGCGCGTCCTATGCGCACGCTCGGCAGCCTCACCCTGTGCCGGTCGCTGCTCCAAGCAAACCTGGTGGATCGATACCGGGTGGTCGTCTTCCCGGTCATCACGGGTGCCACTGGCCGAGAGCGCATCTTCGACGAGTATCCGGACGTCGCCCTCGAGATGGTTACCAGCCGTACGTTTGATGGCCGGCTTCAGCTGCTGGAGTACGTTCCCAACGTGCTCGACGGACCGCCTGGTGCTGACGACGGGTCCGGTGCCGCCTAGGTGAAAAGCGGGCTTGGCCGTGCCGTGCGATGTGATTGTCAGATCGCCTGGCACAGGCGGGCGGCGTCGAGCATCGCGGCGTGGACGTTTCGGCCGGCGACGGCGTCGCCGATGCGGAACAGCTGGTATGAGCCGTCGTGGTTGCGGACGGCCGTCTGCGGGCGGCGGGCGAGCAGGTCAGCCAGATCGATCTGGCCGCCGTTGCGGGAGCCCGGCACGAGTTCGTCGTAGACGTCGGTGACCGGCTGCGTACCCGCCTCGACGACGACGGCGTCGACTTCCCGGTCTTCGGTCGGGCCAGCGACACACAGAAAGATGAGACGCGTAGAATGACCCACCGCGAGGCACGCAGCGTGCCCGTTTCGGAGGGAGGCCGCCACCTCGCACCGTGGTCCAGGGCCAGACTCCCTGGCATCTGCCGGATCAAGGCACGGAGACTCGCCGGATGTTCGGGATGATCTTGGTCAGCAAAATCTAGAGTACGGGGATGGCCGATCTGCTGCACACGCCGATGCCCGCGTTCGCGCCGGAGGAGGTGCTGACCCGGGTCGAGGCGCTGTACGGGATCCGGGAGGAGGAGTGCACCTCGCTGCCCAGCGAGAGGGACCAAATGCTGCGCCTCGGTGAGGTCGTAGTGAAGATCTCCAACCGGGCCGAGCGGCCGGACACCCTGGAAATGGAGAACGCTGCCCTGGACCATCTGGCCGTGGTCGCCCCGGAGCTCCCGTTGCCTCGCTTGCTGCCAACCCTGGATGGCGACCCAGTCGGCGCGATCACCGACCCGGCCGCGCAGGCGCATCTTGTCCGGGCATTGACCGTGGTACCCGGCCGGGCGGCTGAGGGGCAGCCGGTCGACTCCGAGCTGGCTGAGCAGATCGGGGCCGTGAGCGCCCGGGTCAGTACGGGACTGCAGGGCTTCTTCCACCGGGACGCCGGACGCTCGATCGCCTGGGACATCCGCATCCAGCGCACACCGGAAGCGGACTCGCCGGCGCTGGCTGCGGCCCGGTCCCGGATCGGCCCGGCGTTGGCCGCCACCGCGGCGCTGCCCAGCGGGGTTCAGCACGGAGACCTCACACTGACCAACGTCCTGCTCGACGAAGCGCGGGCGGTGAGTGGGATCGTCGACCTGGGCGACATGCACCATACGGCCGCAATCTGCGACGCCGCGGTTTCGCTCACCGCCGTGTTGCGCAATTCCGGCCCGCTGCGAATGCCCTGGTCCGAGCTGGCCGCCGCGTTCCTTGACGGGTACCAGCGCGTCCGTCCACTGTGGCCGGAGGAGGCGGCCGTGCTCGGCCACCTCGTCTTGGCCCGCCTCGTGACCACTTTGGACATCTCGCGCAGCCGGGCCGGCGAGCACCCGGACAACCGCGACACAATCGTCCAGTACGACGCGACCAGCACCGTCCTGCTGGAGGAGTTGGTCGGGCTTGACGACCGGGCCTTGGCCCATGCGTTCTCCCGGCTGGCCGGCCTCCCGACACCCATTGGCCCGCGTGGCGATCTGCGCGAGCGGCGCGACACCGTTCTCGGTGGCTCGTTGAGCCCTACGTTCTACCGCGAGCCGCTGGCCATCGTCGGCGGGGACGGGGCCTGGCTCATCGGCGACGAAGGCGAGCCGTACCTGGACGCCTACAACAACGTCGCGGTGGCCGGCCACACCCACCCGGCCATAACCCAGGCCGTCGTGCGCCAGCTGCGGACGCTGAATACGAACTCCCGGTACCTGCATCCATCCATTGTGGAGCTTGCTGAGCGGCTCTTGACCACCATGCCGGCCGGACTGGACACCTGCGTCTTCGTCACGTCCGGCTCAGAGGCGGTCGACCTGGCCTGGCGGATGGCCCGGGCTTACACCGGCCACGGCGGGACGCTCATCGCGGAGTGGGCCTACCACGGCATCTCGACCCGGACCTTCGACTTCTCGCCGAATGAGTGGCCGACCTCGCTCGACCCGCCCGACGTGGCCACCTTCCGGGCCCCGCACGCCAGCGAGGGCGTCCTCGACGAGGCCGAGGCCCGGCGCCGGGTGGCTGCGGCGGTGTCCACACTGGACGGTCGTGGGCACCGGCCCGGCATGCTCGTCGTGGATCCCCAGTTCACGAGCGAGGGGATCTTGGACGCCCCGCCGGAGTTCATGGCCGGGCTGGTGGCGGGGATTCACGAGCACGGCGGGCTATTCCTGGCGGACGAGGTGCAGAGCGGGTTCGGCCGCAGCGGTCCGGGTTGGTGGCGGTTCACCACCTTCGGGATCACCCCCGACCTGATCACGCTGGGCAAGCCGATGGCGGCCGGGCTGCCGGTCGGCGCGGTGATCACCCGGCGCGAGATAGCGCAGGCGCTCGGGTACGAGTACTTCAGCACGTTCGCCGGCAGCCCGGTGGCCGGGGCGGCCGGGCTGGCCGTGCTCGACGTTCTGGTCGACCGGCGGATCCCGGAGCGGGCAGTACGCGTCGGGGAGCACCTGCGGGCCCGGCTGCGGGAGCTGGCCGCGGCGTACCCGATGGTCGGCGCGGTGCGCGGGACCGGCCTCGTCGCCGGGATCGACTTGCGCACGTCGCGGGAGGTAACCCGCGAGGTGGTCGAGGGACTCAGGGCCCGCCGGGTCCTCGCCGGCGCCACCGGCCGGAGCGGCACCGTGCTGAAGGTGCGGCCCCCGCTGGTGTGGACCGAGATGCACGCCGATCGATTCGTTGCGACCCTGCGAGACGTCCTCGACGCCCTATAGGTGTGGATGGACCCTCGTTCGCCATCACGCATGTATTCCCTTGTGCGATTAGCGATAGAGTCCGAGCCACCTGCCCATCGTAACGCGAGCCCATATGGCTCCGTCGATCGAGGCGAAGGATCAGCTGCGCCCCCGGGGACATGTCGAACGCAGAGTGCTGCGTTCACAAGCACCCACCAGTGGAGGTGGCGAACAATGACCGAGTCAAGCCTGTATGAAAGACTTGGTGGCGTATTCGCCATCGCGGCCGTAGTTGACAAATTCAGCGACGCTGTCGTACAGAATCCCATCGTTGGTCAGCGATCGGAGAACCCGGCCCTCCGGGAATGGCACACCAATGATCTGGGCAGGCTGCCGGGCTTGAAATTCATGCGTACTCCCTGGGTCTGCACTGTGGCGGGCGGACCATTCCAGTTTTCTGCGACGAGGCCGGGCAGCACTGTCCTCGGCCTCGAGGAGACCCATCGAAATCTGCGGATCTCTTCGGCGGAATTCGACGAAGTTGCGGCCCGAACTCGGGCGCGCACTTTGGACTCCTTCAACGTGCCCGACCGAGAGAAGGAGGAGGTTCTTGGTGCGTTTGCCGCGCACAAGAACGAGGTGACAGAGGGGTACATGGCCGCCGTCGCCACTGAAGGGTGACCCCTGGCGAGCGGGCCTCGGTCATCAGGTACGCCGGATTATTTTGGGTGTCACGGCGCCGCGGGCGAATGATCCTGTGTGAGCAGTCGACCAAAGGAATCGATCGCTCGCGAGGTGAGTGAGTGACCTTCAACCAGATCGTCGAAGCGTTCGGTCGGGGCGTCGACATCGCCGGCGTGATCGCGATCGCCGGCGGCATCGGGCTGACCGTTGCCGTGGCCGTGGGTCGGCTCTGGCGGCGCCAGCGTCATGTGTATCGCCGCCTTCGGCAGGAGATCGGCCGCGCGATCCTGCTCGGTCTCGAACTGCTCGTCGCGGCGGACATCATCCGAACTGTGGCCATCAGCCCGACGCTCGAGTCCGTCGCAATCTTGGCGGGAATTGTTCTCGTCCGAACGTTTCTGAGTTTCAGCCTGCAAGTCGAGCTGACCAGCAGATGGCCTTGGCAACGCGGATCGGACACCGCCGATACCCCCGTCGATTCAACACAATCCGAACAACCTTCCGGATCGATCGGCCAGGACTCTACGTGAGCAGTGAGGGGAACCACTGGTCCGAATAGGCAGTCCAGGTGCGCGGACGGCGAGGCCTACAGCCGCAGCCGACCCGGGCTACCCGCAGACCACATTGGTCATGAATCCGGTCTCGGAGCTCTGCTAGAGGTGTACGGGCCGGAGCGCGGCAGCCACGCTCGGATCGCGCCGGGCCTCGTGGCGATCCCGTTCGATCTGCAAGTCGTCATGCCGGCTGAGGTCGAAATCGCGATCTGAGTCACCGTGCTGCTTTGTCGCGTGGCGGCACTGCAGACTGATGCGCTGCGGAGTCGCGTGCACATCGCGATCTTACGCCGTTTCGGTCGACCGCCGTTTGTCGATGTCAACGGCGGGTATGACGCGGATTGACGGACTGACGCAAGACGGAGCCGGAGGTGTGTCGTGACGCGCGTCGCTATTCTGATGACAAAGACGGTCGTCCAACTCCCGCAGGAAGCGAATCTCGTCGAAGCCGCCCAGGCCATGCGTGATGTCGACATCGGCGATGTTGTTGTTACCGCCGGCGGTGTACTCGCTGGCCTTGTCACCGACCGGGACATCGTGGTACGCGCTGTCGCCGAAGGCAAAGACCCGGCCACAACTCGCCTGAGTGACGTGATTACTGAGGCTGTCGTTCGAGTCAGCCAGAACGCCTCGCTCGACGACGCCGCCGAGTTGATGCGTGAGCATTGCGTGCGACGGCTCGTAGTGACCGACGACGCCGGCCAGGTCGCCGGCGTCATCTCGCTAGGCGACCTGGCGGCAGTTCGCGACCCAGCCTCCACGCTCGGATCGATCAGCTCCGCTCCGCCGAACAACTGACCCACTCACCACCCCACCGACCGGTCATTTCCCTGGGAGAACTTGGAAGCCGACCGGTCAGATGGATCTTGTGGCGGACGCCAAGGAACCACGACGACTTCGATCAAATCCCGCTTGCAGTCCGCAGTCACACCCGCCTCCGATGGTTGACCGAGGCTGACCGGCGAATGGGTCAGCGTCGTAGCACCATGATCGCGGCGATGGTGGCCAGGCAACCGATCGCGCAGCGGATCGCGAGTACACGCACCGAGCGGACCCGCCTGGGCAGCCGGCGAATGCTGGCGTACTCACCGAGCAGTTGGAGGTCAGTCAGCGTGTAACCAACCAGGGCCATCAGCACGACGAGTACGCCGACACCGGCCCAACCATCCAACTTGTTGGCGACGATGTCCCGCCGGTCGGACAGGATCGGCACCAACACCACGCCGAACGCGAGCAGGTATGGCACGGTCATCGGCCCGAGCCCTGCATCGATCGGCGGCATCCGGGCGGGTGTGACGGCGAACAAGATGGCAGCTACCGCCAGGCCCGCGAGAACCATCGACAACGCAACCGGGCTTGAGGATCGAGCTCTGTCTATTGGACGTGGTCTTACGGCGGGCGCGCTCGGACGTTGCCCGGGGCGACCAAGTCCACAGTGGATGGTTAGTGGGTCTGGCCGGTCGCCGCACGCATCTCTTGCGCGTTCTTCACGCTGTGCGCAGCTGGTCGATCTGAGCCTGCAGGTCATCGTTTGTAATCGGGCTGGAGGGCACGCCGGAGTGGGCTTCTTGTATGGCCTTCAACATTTGTGCGCGCCGGAGGATCTCGCGGGGGTCGGCGCCCGACATGCCCTCGGTCGTGGCCGCGAGCGCGCCGACGTCGATGTCGTCGGCGAACATCCAGAATTGGTTGTCGTCCTGCTCGTGCTGGGCAATCAGCGTTCGGATCATGTGGGTGAGGATCTGCGTCCGTCCGTGAGCATCTGGAAGCGGGACCTCGAGCTTGATGTCGAAACGGCTGGAGCGGATCAGCGAGCCGTCGATCAGCGCGGGAAAGTTCGTCGTCGCGACCACGATGACGGAAGGGTTCGCCTCGATCAGACCGTTCATCTCCTGCGTAAAGATTCCTGCGACCGCGTTGAGTGCGTGACTTCCGGAGTCGTCACCGGCTCCGGCGTAACCGATGACCCATGGCCCGGAATGGTGGCGTGTGGTGTCATTCACCCTTGCACTGACACCATAGTGGTGCTAACTTGGTGTCATGGACCTCGACCGGTACGTCTTCGAACTCCAGACGCAGCTGGCTGCGGCGAGCGAGAGCGGTGACGCAGACGTGCGGGCGGTCGCCGAGCAGCTCAGTGCCGCCCTGGACGCTGCGGTACGGCTGATGCTGCTGGGGGTCTTGAGCGACGTGGCCAGCGAGATCACCCGTGAGATCGCACCCGGGTCGGTCGATGTCGTGCTCCGGGGGCGTGATCCGCAGCTAGTGGTGTCACGCCCTTCGGCGCCGGAGGCGGATTCGCCTGCTCCGCCCGTACCCGAGGTGGAAGTGCCGGCCGAGCCGCTGGACGACACGGTGACCACTCGGACCACTCTGCGGCTGCCGGACCGGCTCAAGGCCCAGGTGGAGCAGGCGGCAGCCGAGGAGGGGGTGTCGGTGAACTCATGGTTCGTCCGCGCGATCGCCGCCGCATTGGAACCAAACGTTCGTCGCGCCTCCCGGCGCGAAACCAACCAGGGAGACAGCTTCACCGGCTGGGCCCGCTAGTCCTTATCCATTCCGTTTGAAGTCCCGTCATGAGGCGGGATTGATCCGACACGCCCATGTGGAGGTCAGTCATGCCCAGTTACGACGTTTCCGGTCCGATCGACCTGGACATCACGGCCAGTGTCGCCTTCGTCGACATCGTGGCATCGGATCGCGCCGATGCGGTCGTCGAGGTCGTGCCGAGTAAACCCGGCAGGAGCGGCGATGAGTCACTCGCCCGCGAGTCCACGGTGTCGTTCGATAGCGACAGGGTGCGGGTCAAGGTCCCGCGCCGGCGATACCTGTTCGGCAAGAGCGACTCGGTCGACGTCCGCTGTGAGGTCCCGACCGGGTCGCGGGTCACGATCGAGAACGCCTACGGGTCGGTGCGGACCCGCGGCGTGCTCGGGGACTGTCGCGTCGTCGCGAAGTACGGTGGCGTCACCGCCGACACCGTCGCGAACCTCGTCCTCGAAGCGCCGTACGGCAGCACCGATATCGCCGACGTGACCGGCCGCCTCGACGTCACCGCCGGCCATGGCGTGGTGCGCATCGCCCAAGTTCGCGGCGACGCTCGGCTGCGCGCGTCGCACGGAACCATGGAGCTCGGTACCGCCGCCGGCGACGTGGAGGTCGCCACGTCCGGAGCACTGACCATCGACCGAGCCCTCGGCGATGTGACCGCGCGCAGCGCCCACGGACCCATCCGCATCCGTGAGGTCAGCGGCGGAACGATCCGGCTCGACAACGGCCACGCCGATGTCGACGTCGGTGTCCCAACCGGCATTGCGGCCTGGATCGACGCCACGTCGGCCCACGGCCGGGTCCGCAACGAACTGACCCCCGACCCGGCCGCCGCCGCCAACGACCGAACGGTCGAACTTCACCTGCACGCCAACTACGGCAACGTCATCATCCGCCGCATCACCACGCCTCGAAGGGACGCATCGAAATGATCCCCAATCAGACCCAAGGGCCTGCGATCCAGGTACAGGGCTTGCAGAAGTCGTACGGCAAGCTGCATGTGCTGGACGGCGTGGACTTCAACGTGGCGCGGGGCAGCATCTTCGCCCTGCTCGGCTCAAACGGGGCAGGCAAGACCACGATCGTGAGAATCCTGTCCACATTGCTCAAGGCTGACGCGGGCACTGCCAGCGTCCATGGGTTCGATGTCGCCAGGCAGGCGGCGAACGTGCGGGAGTCCATTAGCCTCACCGGACAGTTCGCGGCCGTCGACGAAATCCTCACCGGGCGGGAGAACGTCGTGCTCGTCGCCCAGCTGCGGCACCTCAAGAACCCGGGCAAGATCGCCGATGACCTACTCGAGCGCTTCGGGCTGACCGACGCGGCCGGGCGGAAGGTGGCGACCTACTCGGGTGGCATGCGCCGCCGCCTCGACATCGCCATGAGCCTGGTCGGGAATCCGCCGGTCATCTTCCTCGACGAGCCGACGACCGGGCTCGACCCGCAGGGCCGCATCGAGGTATGGCAATCCATCAAGGAGCTCGCCGGCCGGGGCACCACGGTGCTGCTCACCACGCAGTATCTCGACGAGGCCGAGCAACTCGCCGATCGGATCGCGATCCTCCACGACGGCCGGATCATCGTGAACGGCACCCTCACCGAACTCAAGCAGCTGCTCCCGCCCGCCAAGGTCGAGTACGTCGAGAAGCAGCCGACCCTCGAGGACGTCTTTCTCGCCATCGTCGGCGCCGGCGCGAACGGCGACGCCCGCAACGTCGGCTCTGACAAGTAAGGAAGAAACGATGACGACGCACTTCTTTGGCGACACCGCCGTCCTGACCCGACGCTCGTTGCGCCATATCATCCGCAGCCTGGACACCATCATCACGACCACGATCATGCCGATCGCCTTCATGCTGCTGTTCGTCTACGTGTTCGGCGGCGCGATCAACTCAGGGTCGGATTCCTATGTGGACTACCTGCTGCCCGGCATTCTGCTCATCACGATTGCGTCGGGTATCTCCTATACCGGATTCAGGCTCTTCCTGGACACGAAGAGCGGCATCTTCGAGCGATTCCAGTCCATGCCGATCGCACGGTCGTCCGTGCTGTGGGCACACGTGCTGACCTCGCTGGTCGCCAATCTCATCTCGCTCGTGGTCGTCGTGCTCGTCGCCTTCCTCATGGGCTTCCGCTCGGGCGCGGGAGTGCTGGCGTGGCTTGCGGTCGCCGGCATCCTGATCCTGTTCACCCTCGCGCTGACCTGGATCGCCGTCATACCGGGCCTATCCGCGAAGTCCCCCGACGGCGCGAGCGCGTTCGCCTACCCGCTCATCTTTCTACCGTTCATCAGCTCGGCTTTCGTGCCCACCGAGACCATGCCCGGCCCGGTGCGCGCCTTCGCCGAGAACCAGCCGGTGACGTCGATCGTCAACGCGATCCGCAACCTCTTCACCCAGCAGCCGGTCGGCACTCACATCTGGATCGCCCTCGCCTGGTGTGTCGGCATCCTCCTCGTCGCCTATGCCGTCGCCATAAGCATCTACCGCCGAAAGATCTCCTAGCGCTCAGCAAGTGCCTTCCGCGACGGCTCACGATGTCTACGTCATCGTGAGCCCGTCGCGTCGGGGGAGACACGAGTTAGGTCACCGCAGTTGGTAACGAGGGGATCATGTGGGTAGTGGACGTGGTGGCGGAACTATGTCCGACCGCCGCTCGGCGCGTCTGACCACATCTACGGCCGTACCGGCCGTATCGAGAGGGGCCACCCATGGCACTCGTGATCTGCGATATGTCCATCTCGCTCGACGGGTACGTCACCGGCCCGAATGACAGCCGCGAGAACCCGTTCGGTGACGGCGCCAGCACGCTGCACGACTGGATGTTCGACGCGTCGACCGACCAAGACCGGAAGATCCTGCAGGAGATGATCGACAACGTCGGCGCGATCGTGATGGGCCGCAGGTCATTCAACAAGAACGAGGGTGCTGGCGGTTGGGGCGACGGCGGCCCGGTAGGCGACACGCCGTGCTTCGTGGTGACTCACCACGAGCCGACGACGTCGTATCCATCTGTCTACACGTTCGTCACCGACGGTGTGCCGAGCGCGATCGAGCAGGCCAAGCGAGCGGCGGGTGACAAGGTTGTTGGCCTGCACGGCGCGACCGTCATGCAGCAGGCGCTCCCGCTCGGCCTGGTCGATGAGATCCGTGTACACGTGATTCCGGTCCTGCTCGGTGGTGGCACGCCGCTGTTCGGTTCGCTCGACTCGTCAATCACTCTCGAACGCACCGACGCATTGGTGACCCCGGCGGCGACTCACATGAGCTTTCGCGTGGTCCGATAAGACAACGGCTTGCCACTGCGCGGGGACCCGCCGATGGTCTTGTCTGAATCTGCCCTATGCGAATTGCTGGAGACATTACGCACCGGCGAAGCCGTGGAGGTGATCCGCGAGTCGGTGCGAATGGCGCTGCAGGAGCACATCGAAGCCGAAGCGAGCGGCGTGATCGGCGCCGCCCGCTACGAACGCACGCTCACACTCAAGGCGATGAACGCGGAGACGGCGAACTACATAGGACAGAGCACGCCAGGCGCCGTCTACGACCATGACGCCGACCGGCACGGCGAAAGACCACATCGCCACGAGGCGGGGGGCGCGACAGCGGCTGTTCCATCAGGTCACCTGCGTCAAGCCCGCCGCCGACGACAGCGCCTTCCGGATCTCAGCGATGCCGCTCTGTCCGGGAACAATTCGCCTTCGCCGGGCCCACGCCCGGCGCGACGTGCGGGTCGCGCTGCCGGGATCAGCCATTAACGAGGTCGAGGTTCCTTGTCGCCCACCGGGCAAGGTCGTTTGGCCCTGGGCGGACTGCGTCGGCCGCGCGATGCTGGCATGGTGATCGCGCGTGCAGCGGCGCCGGACGGACGCCCACCGCCGACGACAACGCCCAGTTCCGCAGCGGCAGTCCGGCCCCCGGCCGGCGGCCCGCGGCGGATCGGCGACGTCGTCATTGTGCCCATGGTGGAATCCGCGCGATGACGACCTCCACCGGCCCGGCGCGGCCCGTCCTGTTCGCCGCGGCGCTGGACGTGACCGCAGCGGGCACACTGCCCGCCGACGAGGTCCTGCGAGGCCTGGAGGTCGACGAAGCCGGCCTGACCACGACGCAGGCACATGCACGGTTGGCCCGGTACGGCCCCAACGCGGTCTCCTCGCACCAGGCCCGCCTGCTGCCGGTCCTGTGGCACCAGGTCCGTTCCCCGCTGCTGGTCCTGCTGCTAATCGCCGCCATGGCGTCGTACTTCGTCGGCGAACGCACCGACGCGCTGATCATCGGCGTCATCGTGGCGGCATCGGTCGGGTTGGGGTTCGTCAACGAATACCGGGCCGAGAAGGCCGCTGAGGCGCTGCACTCGCAGATCCGCCATGAGGCCGTCGTCGTGCGCGACGGCCACCCGGTCGAGGTCGACGTGACGGGCCTGGTGCCTGGTGATTTGGTCGAGTTGCACCTGGGCAGCATCGTCCCAGCCGACATCCGACTGCTATCGGTATCCGGTCTGGAATGCGACGAGTCGGTGCTGACCGGCGAGTCCCTGCCAGTGCCCAAAGACACCGCCCCGGTGGCGCCCGGCGCTGCGTTGGCGGAGCTGACCGGGTGCGCGCTGATGGGCACCGTCGTGCACGCGGGCAGCGGCCACGGCGTCGTAGTCGCCACCGGCGCGAGTACCCAATTCGGGCGCATCGCCGCCGGACTGAGTACGCACCAGACGCAAACCGAATTCCAGGTCGGTCTGGGGCGTTTCTCGATGCTGTTGGTGTATGTAGCCGCCGCCCTCACTGTGTCGATCTTCGCCATCAATGTGGTCCTGCACAAGCCTATCCTTGACGCGTTGTTGTTCTCGCTCGCGATCGCCGTCGGGATCACCCCACAACTGCTGCCCGCGGTGGTGTCGACCAGCCTGGCCGCCGGATCACGGCGAATGGCCGCGCGCAAGGTGCTCGTCAAGCGCCTGGTCTGTATCGAGGATCTGGGCGACATCGACGTGCTCTTCACCGACAAGACCGGCACGCTGACTCAGGGCCAGATCAGCTTCATGCGCACCGTGCCGGCCGGCCCGACCACACCGGACGCGCCCCTGCGATGGGGTCTGCTGGCCACCGAGGCCGCCGTCGCCGACGGCAAGGCGGTGGGCGGCAACCCGCTGGACGTGGCGCTGTGGCAGTCACCGGCTGCGGCCAGCCAGCGGGCCGAGATCGACCGCTACGACACGGTGTCGGTGTTGCCGTTCGACCACGAACGGCGGATGGTCTCCGCACTAATCCGCGACGCGGCCGGTGCGCAGACACTGGTCACCAAGGGCGCGCCGGAAAGCGTGCTCCGACACTGTGTCGACGTGCCGGCCGCCGTGCAGGCCGCGCTGGAGGCCGAGTTCGAGGCTGGCAACCGGGTCGTCGCCGTCGCCACCAGACCCGCCCCTGGCCTGGGTACGGTGACCGACGTAGATGAGCGGGACATGGATTTCGCCGGGCTGCTGATCTTCCTCGATCCACCCAAGCCCGATGCCGCCGCCGCACTAGCCCGCCTGACTGGCCTGGGCGTCACAGTCAAGATCGTCACGGGCGATAACCCAGTGGTGGCCGCCAAGGTTTGTCAGGACCTGGGGCTGCCGGTGGGCCGGATGCTGGTCGGCACCGACCTCGACGCTCTCGACGACCCGCAGCTCGCCGCGGCCATCACCACCACGACGGTGTTCGCGCGGGTCAGCCCCGAACACAAGGCCCGGATCGTTCGGATCCAGCGCCTTACCGGCGGCGACGTCGCGTTCCTCGGCGACGGCGTCAACGACGCGCTCGCCCTGCACGCCGCCGACGTCGGGATCTCCGTCAACTCCGCCACCGACGTCGCGAAAGACGCCGCCGACGTGATCCTGCTGGAGAAGGACCTCGATGTACTGGCCGACGGTGTCGTGGAAGGTCGGCGGATCTTCGCCAACACCATCAAATACGTGCTGATGGGCACCTCGAGCAACTTCGGCAACATGTTCTCCGCGGCCGGGGCATCGCTGTTTCTGACGTTCCTGCCGATGCTGCCCTCGCAGATCCTGCTCAACAACTTGCTCTATGACACGAGTCAGCTGGCCATCCCCACCGACAACGTCGACGAGGAGCAACTGCGCCGCCCGTCCCACTGGGACATCCGCTTCATCCGCCGGTTCATGCTCTACTTTGGACCGTTCAGCTCCGTGTTCGACTTCGCCACCTTCGCCATCATGCTGTGGGTGTTTCATTCCGGCCCCGCGCAGTTCCGCTCCGGCTGGTTCGTCGAATCGTTGGCCACCCAGACGCTGGTCATCTTTGCCATCCGGACCCGCCGGATCCCGTTCTTCCGCAGCCACCCCAGCCTCCCGCTAACACTGGCCGCCCTCAGTGTGGTCACGTTTGGCGCTGTGCTTCCCGCCACTCCTCTCGCCCAGACCCTGGGGTTCCAACCGCTCCCGGCGGGCTTCTTCGCCGCCCTCGTCGGCATGGTCATCTGCTACCTCGGCCTCATCGAGGTCGGCAAGCGACTCTTCTACGGAAGGACCGGGCCGGTTGCCGTCGCCAAACCCGTCACGTCCCGCCGTCACCTGCGTCGCCGTGCCGCCGTGTTCAGCACCGGCCCGGGCTCGACCCCGGACCACGCCGTCGCACACGAAGCCCCCGCGTGTGATAACACCACCCGGACCCCGACCTCGAGCCCGAGCCGATGACCAGCGTCGTTCGGATATGGAATGGAGTCTCATCATGACCACGATGTATCAGGTCAGCGTCGCCACCATCGCCGAACAGAGCGGCGACTTCCGGCGCGTTCTGTGGACCGGCAGACACGCCCAGCTCGTCATTATGACCATCCCGCCCGGCGGGGAGATCGGTGAGGAGACCCACGAGGGAACCGACCAGATCCTCACCTTCGTCAGCGGAAGCGGAGAGGCCGACATCGCCGGCCAGACTAGCCGGGTGAACCAGGGCGATCTGGTGGCCGTGCCCGCGGGCACGCGACACAACTTCCGCAACACCGAAGTGAACCCGCTCGTCCTCTACACCGTCTACGGCCCACCCAACCACGCTGACGGCGCCGTGCACGCCACCAAGCAGGATGCCGACGCTGCCGAAGAATCCGGCCAGGACCAGCCTCCCACCGGATGAATCGAACGCCGCCGTCGCTCGAGCGGTCACGGGCGGCACGCTTGGGGGCACACAAAGGGGTCTTCCAGGTGCTTGTCACTGGATCGGCCGCCATCCTGGCTCTTCTCAATCTCCTCCTACACTCGGCCTCGGCCGTTCGCGGAAGGCGTCCCACGAGCGGGCTGTGAGCTCCTCGCTTTCACCGAGAGCTTCCGCGAAGCGAGGGGAGCTGCAGGAGGGCATCCAGAAGCTGGTTCGGTGGTTCGGTCGGGTCCACTGTGGACTTTGCAAGTCTGGACGGCCCAGCTACGCCGGCACCCAGCCAGCGGGGCTTACTCAACCGCTCATACGCGCACTCTCAGCGACTCGCGCATCTGCGCCGGCCTGGACGAAGTCATGACCGCGTTCCGCACCCGCCGCCTGGACCAAAGATCTGGAGAACCAACCCCTTATGAGACGGGCCAACTAGGAGATCAAGCGACGGGCCCGGTGGTGGGCATGTTCCCCAACGACGGTGCCGTCATTAGGCGGTGGGCGCCATCTCGGCCGACATGCACGACGAGTGGCAGTCAGGCGAAACGCCGCTACTTCTCCGATGTCCGTCGGCCCGACTCAAGCCGACCAGCGTGCTGACACCGTCGCCGCGATCGACAGCGGCGCGTAGACACCGAGGATCAACACAGAGTAGAAACAAGCGATGGGACGACAGGCGACCGTCGTGCTTTACGTGCTCGCGATGGTGGCCGTCGTGGTCGGCGTGGACGTCCTGTTCTTCAGGCACCAGTTCTGGCTGCGGCTGATAGTAAACGTCGGAATTGTCCTGGTATTCGCGGCGTTCTATTTGAGGTTCCTGAAGCATCCATAAGCGCAGCCGCCGCAATGCGGCTCACCCAGCTCCACCGGCACCGCCCTGCCGTCGCGAGGCGGGCGCTGGCCCGAGGAGCGAGTCGCGCTCGCCGCCGTCCCGGGCAGCCGGGTCACCGAAACGCGCCTGGAAACCGACCGCGGCCGCACCGTATGGAACGTGCACCTGAGCACCCTGAACGCCAACGTCGAAATCAAGATTGACGCACAAACCGGAGCCGTAGTCGTGGACGGCCAGCCGAGCACAACCGCCAGCCGCTTGGACGACGGCACCGGACACAGTTAGTCCCGACCAGATGAGCGGCCGTTGCTGGCCTGCCGGGCGGTGGCGGATGTGGTGATGAGGGCGGTGACGGCGCGGAGGGTTGTCGGCCATGGGGATGTGGCCACAGCCGGGCAGGTTCCCGACCTGCGTAACTGGCGGCAGCTGGTCGCTGTGGGAGACTTAGAACGTCATCCCCACGGTGAGGGCAAATCAGGCGAAGTCGGCGTACCGGGGCGGAGCGTCCTGGTTGAAGTTGGCCCCGTCCGAAGTGCCTTCGTAATACAGCTTCGCGTACCTCGGTGTGGACGTGTTGGCCTAACAGCCAGGACATCAGGACATGAGGACACTGCCGATGCCCAGTACGGTGAGGACCGCCGAGCCGTGGGCGTCGGCCCCATGGACGATGGCGAAGCGTACAGCGACCAGACCGGCCACACCGGCGCACACCTGCAGTAGATCCGACCCGCCTCCGGGAGGGTCGGCGCGGATCCGCCAGGCATTCATGAGTAGCGGGGTGCTCGGCTGATCCTCGGTCCGCCGAAGTCGTAAGCTGGTCGTCGAGCTGTCTCGCTGCCGCCGGTCGTGATGCCGGCTATCCGGGAGCACCTGGACACTTAAGTCGAGAAAGCCACCGATGCGCTCGTGTGCACTGGGCCGACCGGTGCGGCGATCCGGCGCGGCAACCTCAATAAGCTCCTGCGGTGGACCGCCAACGTTGCGGACCCCGGTGTGCCGAGTCTGCATTTCCACGATCTCCGCCACACCGGAAACATGATGACAAATGAGCGGGGCAAGTCTTCGGGACCTGATGGGCCGGATGGGCCACGACAGCTCAAGGGCGGCGCTGATCTACCAGCACGCGACGGCCGACGCGGATCGGGCCACTGCCGACGCCGTCAGCGATCAGGTCAAGGCCGAGCAAGAGAGGGCCCGCAAGCGTGCCAAGCCGGCGAAGGGCAACGATGACGATGGGGCGGCTGGCGTGCTGGCGCGCACGACGTGAATGGCCCATGGATGGCCCGAGCGGGAATCTAACTGCTCTGAGACGGGAGAACACTGGCTGGGGCATCTGCCTTGACCAGGGTTTCTTTGGTGGAGCGGGTGAAGGGAATCGAACCCTCACTGTCAGCCTGGGAAACGCATATAGAGGGCGCTGCGCGCGCGATTGGCGCCTGGTCTGCGTCTACCGGTGCTATCCGTAGGTGCTGGGTGGGTCGTCTGGCCAATGGCACGCCAATGGAACGCCGGCTCAATCCTTGACGGGCGAGCGTGGCCCATCCGTCTCAGTTCGGCATGCATGATCATCCGTCATGTGTGGGTGTCGGGGGCGTTCGTCCCCGGGGTCCAACTCACCCCAACCATCTCGCCGTATCCTCAGACCCATGGGCGCCGATGCTATTGAGATGGTGACGATTCCCCGGGCCGACCTGGAGGCGATGCAGGCCGAGCTGCGGCGTTTGCGTCGTCAGGCTGGTCGGGAGGCCGCACTTGCCGCGATGAAGGCTGACCCAGGGCCCGGCTCCGGCGACACGGCGCGTGTGCTCACACGCGAGCAGCTCGCCGAGGCCTGGGGTATTCGTGCCTGATCGGCGGGTCCGCTTTCCTGAACTGGCCTGGCAACAGATCGAGGCGCTTCCCCAGCAACTGCGCTGGGCGGTTCAGCGGGTCATTTTTCACTTGCTAGGCTAGAGGAACCGGTGCCGCGCTCGCTGACCCGTTCCCGGCTGACGATCCGTTGCCCGGAGCCTACGAGCTGCACCTGCCCGCGGACGACGTGACCATCTGGTACGTCGTTACGCCGCACGAAGTGCAAGAGATCATCACGATTCAGCAGGTACGGGTTGCCACATAGACCGTAAACGTCGGCAATGACGAGGTCCTGCCGAGTAGCCGCCCCCGGGTGGGTCCTTGGTGACTGAACGGAGCGGGTGAAGGGAATCGAACCCTCACTGTCAGCTTGGGAAGACCAGGTAGATCGTCCGGCTTGGTCGGCGATCATCCGTCCAAGGGCTGTTGACATGCGGATGCGTTGCGGCGCCCGCCGGCCCCGTACGGCACTGGTTGGAAGGCAACGGGGCCAGTTCCCCAACAAGATCCCCAACAAACTCTTGGTAGGGGTGCGCCGTTCCTACTAGCGCGCCTACGCGAACGGTCATCTTCGGATCCTGTGTGGACCGTACGGAATTCTGCGGCCCTTGACGGCATTCCCGTTCCGACTGGAGATCGGCTGTCGCGCTACCCGATTTCCCGGTACGCGAACGTGTACCCCTTGCGCGCGTACGCCGTGGTCGCGGCTGGCCAGCTCAAGAAGGTCGCGGCAATCGCCACGGCGATCGGGTCAAGGAATTGGCTCGGCCTCGACGCCATGATCGGCGCCGCCATCATGCGCCACCGCGCCGAACTCTCGACTTGATAAGCCTTCCCATCCGTGTGGCTGCCGATCCTGATGCGGGCGTTCCGGTACGCTCCCGCGGTGGGCAAGCTGAGCCGGGCGACGCTGGACGCGCTGGTCGAGGAGGCCACCATCGACAGCAATGGCGAGGACGAGCAGGTCATGGGCCTGTTCACGACGATCGCCGACAACCTCGCTACGCCGTTCCAGACCACCGTTCTCGGCGTGGAGGTGACCGTCGAGGACATCGACCTGACCGGCCGGAACACGATCGTCGCCCACTGTGCCCGCGGAGCGTTCCGGCAGGCGATCTGCGTGCTGGATCTCCCCTTGCCGACGCCACCGCCAGACGGCGCCGAGTGGATCGAGGCGTACCGGCACTGGGCCCGATGACATGGTCAAGCCAAAGCCTGTCCCGCCCCGATTGCAGGCCTGGGTCGACGCGCGCAAACGCCACCGGCTCTCCCATGCGCACGTGCAGATGGCCCGCGAGATCGGACTCAACCCGACCAAGCTTGGAAAGCTCGACAACCATCGGCAGGAGCCCTGGAAGGAGCCGCTGCCCCAGTTCATCGAGCACCTGTACGCCAAGCAGTTCGGTCGTGAACGCCCTGACGTCGTCAGGTCCATCGAGGAGACGGCCCGCCTCGCCGAACGCCGCCGCGCTGAGCGCACAGCACGGTCTACTGTGGAGGATACGGGTGAGTGAGTACCAGTACTACGAGTTCCTCGCGGTGGACCGTGCCCTGGACGCCCGCCAACTCGACGAGGTACAAGCCATGTCGACCCGGGCGCACATCACCCCGACCAGCTTCGTCAACACCTACCACTGGGGCAGCTTCGGTGGCGACCCGCGCCGGATGGTCGAGCGCTACTTCGACGCGTTCCTCTACCTCGCTAACTGGGGCACCCGCCAGCTCATGATCCGGCTACCGGCCCGACTGCTCGACCCAGTCACCGCACAGCAGTACTGCACAACGGACTCGGCGACGGCATGGGCCAAGGACGGTAACGTCATCGTCCACCTGACCCGCGAGTCCGACGAGGGCGACTGGATCGAGGAGGACGGCGAGGGACGGCTCGCCTCGATCATCAGTGCCCGCGTCGACCTCGCCGCCGGTGACCTGCGCCTGCTGTACCTGGCCTGGCTGCACTCGGTCGCGGCCGGCGAACTCGATGACGAACAGGTCGAACCACCCGTCCCGGCGAACCTGGCCACCCTGAACGCGCCGCTGCGCAGCCTCGTCGACTTCATCTGCATCGACGAGGACCTCCTCGCGGTCGCCGCCCAGAACAGCGCACGCCACGATGACACCGCCCCAACCACCGCGCAGCTGGCCTCATGGGCACGGAACCTGCCGGCGAAGGAGAAGGACGCCCTGATCTTTCGGGTGCTGAATGGAGACGACGCGCACCTGCGCACCGAACTGCTCCGGCGCATCCGCGGACAATCCGCCGCCCACCCGCAGGCCAAGACCGGCCGCACGGTCGCGGACCTGCTCGGCGCGGCACAGCAACATCGCGAAGACCGCGAACGCCAGACGGCCAAGGAGCTGGAACGCCAGCGCGTCCGGCGGGAACGTGAGACGGTTGCCGCGCGCGACCGCCACCTCGACGCGCTGGCCCGCGAAGGCGAACTGGCGTGGCAGCGCGTCCACATGCTGATCGACACGAAGAAGACCCGCGAGTACGACACCGCGGTCGAACTGCTACGCGACCTGCGCGAGCTCAGCCAACGAGACGGCGACCCCGACACCTTCCACAAACGACTACACCTGCTGCGCCGGCAACACGCCGGCAGACCGGGCGTGCTCCAACGCCTCGATCGCGCCGGACTCGCCCACACGTAAGCAAGCAAGCGGGACGTCGGCCCGGTCCCGCGCGTTCACCGCGGTTCCGTGTGCGCAATTTGTAAAGTCATCGGTGCGGTGGCTGACAAATGGTTCGTGCGGAATCCGTCAATGGAAGGGTGCGCAATTCGTAAAGTGTGCTAGCTTGCTCAGGCATGGACGCGTATCTGCCGCGGCTGATCGACCGGACGCTCGGCGAGCTTCTCCGATCGCACCCGGCCGTTCTCGTGACCGGCCCGCGGGCCACTGGCAAGACCACCACGGCACTCCAGTTCGCCAAGAGCGCGATCAGGCTCGACCAGCCGGAACACGCGGCCGTGGTCACCGCGGACCCGGACGGTGCGCTGGTTGACTTGGCCCGGCCGACGCTGATCGATGAGTGGCAGGTCGTGCCCGAGATTCTTGGGGCGCTCAAGCGCGCCGTGGACCGCAATCCAGACCGTGGCCAGTTCATCGTGGCCGGCTCCGTGCGGGGTGATCTCGATTCACCCACGTGGCCGGGCACCGGCCGACTCATTCGCATTGATATGTTCGGACTCACCCCGGCCGAACTGTCGGGGCGCGTTCCCGAGGCGCCCGTGCTTGACCGCCTCGCCGGTGGTGACCTGTCACAACTGCATGCGGCGCAGGACACGTTCACCCTGCGAGACTATGTCCGCGCGGCGCTCACCAGTGGCTTCCCCGAACCCGCGCTTCGGCTGGACGAGCGGGGTCGGACCCGCTGGCTCGACAGCTACATCGACCAGTTGCTGACCCGCGATCTGGCCGAGATCGCCGAGCGACGAGACCCGGCTCGGCTCCGCCGCTTCCTAGAGGTTTACGCGCTGCACACCGCCGCAGTCGCGGACCTTACGTCGCTCGTCACCACCGCCGGAATATCCCGACCCACCGGTGATACCTACGGGCGGCTCTTGCAGAACCTTCTGGTCGCGCACACCGTGCCAGCGTGGTGGACGAACCGGCTCAAGCGCCTGGCGAAATCGCCGAAGCACTACATCGTAGACGCTGCACTGGTCGCCGCGATCGTGCGAGTGGACTTCGCCGGCGTGATGCGCGACAGCGACATGCTGGGCCGGATCCTCGACACCTTCGTGATGAGCCAGCTACGAGCCGAGCTATCCCGGTGCGAGTCTCGGCCACGCCTGTACCACCTGCGCGACCAGGACGGCCGACGTGAGGTGGACATCATCGTCGAGTTTGGCGGCGGACGGGTGCTGGGACTGGAAGTGAAGGCAACGTCAGCTCCGAAGTCCGATGACGCACGCCACCTGTCCTGGCTCCGCGACGAACTGGGCGACCGCTTCCTCGGCGGCATCGTGCTCCACACCGGCGCCCGCCCATTCCCACTCGGCGACCGCATCCTCGCCGCCCCCATCTCATCGCTCTGGTCCTGACGGACGCCAAGCGTGTTGCTCACACCGGCAGACGCCCCACCTTCCCCGTCGATCCGCCGGCCCTTGGGATCGCTACGTGAGGGCTCTGCCGAGTGGGTCCTGCCCAGAACGCACGAGCCCCGCGCGACTGCCATACCTGCTCCCACCGCCACACCGGAGCCGAGCCGATTGCGGACGTCAGAAAGTGGCCTGAACTCGTCGGTCGGTCCGGAACTCGGATGACAGTTGTCCGACCTCTCCAGGGCGATTCGTGATTATTACACCAGAATAATCCCATCGTGGTGAGTGAGGGTCAGGCTGATTCCATCGGTCAACGTCACTGACATTCCGAAGTTTCTGCTGAAGATCCCCAACATGTTGTGGGAATTAATCGGGATACATCTATGTGGTAGATCCGCGATCATGTACTTGAGCAGCGCAAACGCGGAGCGGGTGACGGGAATCGAACTCGCACTGTCAGCTTGGGAAAGTACTGGGGCCGTTGGTATGTGGTCCCGCCGGACGTCGGCGATGAGCGTGTCGCGCTTGGCGAGCAGGGCAGGCGCGTCACCGAGTGACGGCCGCTGACGAATGATCACGTCGCGGCTGTGAGCAATCCGTTAGCAGGGAGCAAGCTGCAGTGTGACTTTTTGCGGCCTGGACGGGTGCTAAAACACCGCTCGCGGGCCTTGATCTGCGAGCCCCGCCATTGTGCCCGGGCGGCTGCAGTCGAGCACCCGGGCGATACGGTTACGGTCGTATTCGGTCTGAGGTAGGACGGCGTCGATTAATGGCCTTCGGTCCGTGCGACAAGACTCATCCCCCCTTTCTGTACCTAAATGACGAAACAATACGAATCATGCTTGCCGAGCGTTGCGGAACGCGCGTCTAGCAGCCAATTGACACACCCCTGCGACAGCGAAAGGCTCACCTTCTTGCCCCATCACAAGGAGGGATGGCATGCGGAGGATTTGGTTCGTTTGCACTGACGGGTCGAGTCGGCCCGCAGCGAGTGGGCACCGCGTCGGGGGTCGTTGGATAAGCGAAACGAGGCCGCAGTCATGAAGCCGATAAGACTCGCTATCGCCGGTGCCGCCGCGGTTGTCCTCGTGGCAGGGATTGCGGCCATTCCGGCCGAGGGGCGACCTACGCTGCCAGAGCTCGGTATGGCGGCCAAGCGGACGGTGACCCCGGACGTCGCCGGCTTTGCAAAGCAGCACGGCCCGCATTCTCAGTCGGAGTGCACCGCGGCGAGCGCAGGTGCGAACACGAGACTGGACTGCGATGAGACGCTACCCAACAACGAGCCCGACATCGAGGTCAACCCGATCGACGCGGGTCACATGGTCGCAAGTTCGAACGACTACGGCTCGTGCTGCGACGAGTTCTATACATCCCTCGACGGCGCGGCGACCTGGATGACGGGAGACATGTCGCGCAAGAGTCCACAAGTCACGGGCAGCGATCCTGTCACGGTCTTCGACCGCAAGCACGGCACGGTGATCCACTCGTCGCTAAACTACTCATTCCAAGCATCGACGGGCGAAGCCTGCCGCGGCGACCTCGTCGTCTCGGTGTCAGCCAACGGCGGCGTCACGTGGGACCCGCCGACGGTCGTCGAAACCGGCGTCGGCTGCGATCTCTCAAGCGTGCAGCTGTTCAACGACAAGGAATGGATTGTCACCGACAACACACCGATCTCGTCGTTCTACGGTCGGACCTATCTAACCTGGTCGAAGTTCGCTTCCGCAAACGGTTCCTATACATCGTCTGCGATCTTCGAGGCGCACTCGGACGACGGTGGCAGGCATTGGTCCAAAGGCAAAGAGATCTCAGGTTTCAACTCGAGCCTATGTACGTTCCAGGTCTCAGGTCCGGCAGGACAGTGTGACGAGAACCAGTTCTCGGTGCCCACGATCGGACCCGACGGAACGGTCTACGTCGCGTTCCAGAACGAGCAGAACACGTCCCTGTGGGAGCCGGGCGAAGTCTTCGACAACCAGTACTTACTGGTGAAGTCGACCGACGGCGGCATGACCTGGTCGACCCCCAGATTCGTGGTTGGTCTCGACGACGGGTCCCAGGACTATCCGATCAATGTCAACGGTCGGCAGACGCTGACCGGCTACCAGGTCCGCGTCAACTCCGCGGGCAACATCGTTGCCAGCCCACGGATGTCCGACAACGGCAAGCTGTACCTCGTCTTCTCAGACAACCGCAACGGGGTACACGACACCGCCAACCCGGTCACCAATATCGACGTGTTCCTTATGACCTCCACCGATGGCGGGATGAACTGGTCCGGACCCACGCTGGTCGATGCGAGCACGACCGATCAGTGGTTCCCGTGGGCGGACGTGAACCCATTGACCGGCACCGTGGGCATTCTCTACCACGACCGATCCGCGGGGGACCCGACCCTCTACGACACGGCGTTAGTGGAGCCGCCCGCATCTAAGACAATCGTCAGCACGGCGCCGTCCCATCCGACGCAGTCACGCTACTTCCGCGCCGGCGTGCTGGGCTGCGAGAACTGCGCGACATTCCACGGCGACTACATCAACATTGCCTATGGCCCGGACGGCCGGGCGAACATGGTCTGGACAGACATGCGTGACCCGTCTGACATTGCCGGAAGATTCTTCCAGTTCATCTACTACGCGCAGAAATAGCCGCTATTGGAGGGGCCGACAACGGTGTCGGCCCCTCCGCTTTGCCGCAGCAAAACTGTAGCCGCCGGCTGCACCGTGCACGGTCGTCCCTAGACGACGCAAGGTCGTGTTAAGGAATCCGGCTTGGCTTGCACTTTGTCGGGCGGGCGGCGGTTTTGAAACCACGACCTCTTCGTCCCGAACTCTCGGCAGCGTGGTCGCTAGAGGTCAATTACGCTTTCGGGACGCCGGCCAAGACCGGCTCGGGGCGGTGTTAGGCGGCGTGGCTGCTGTACCTGCTGCTGTACAACGGGCCATGGGATCACGGCGCTCGGCAGGCCCCCGGGGCCTAACGGCGCCGCTGACCCACGCCAATGGCGAACGCAAATCGTGTCAACGCGTCGCGGAGCACGACCTGCTCCGCCCCAATATGCTGCAGAACAGGCCGGATCATCCGATGCCCCCGCTCGGCGGGGACTAGTCTAGCTTCCAGGGCATGCTGGAGCAGCTGTTCCGTGGCAAGCGAATGGCGGAGGTGGTCGAGGCCCTCGCCGACAAGTTCGCGGACGAGCAAGGTTTGGCCGGAAGAGACCGTAGTGAAATCTTTGAGATCTTTGCTGCTTACTGTGTCACGAGCCAGTATCGCGTCGAGTTTGACGCGGAGGATCTTCATGCCGGCCAGTCGCGGGATCTGAGCATCGACGCCTATGCGATCATCATCAACGATGTCGTGTACACGAAGGCTGCTGACGTCGAGCGGGTGGTCGCGAAGATCCGACAGCTGCGCGTCCACTTCGTCTTGATCCAGGCCAAGCGGTCTCGCAAGTTCGAAGGCCGAGTCTTCAACACCATGGTCGGCGACGTCCGCCACATCTTCAGCAATGAGCAACTCAAGTTCCCGGCCGGGCCCAAGGCGGTCAACCTTCGTGCCTGTATCACGGCCATCTACAAGGACCCGAGCAAGTTCCTCGCAGCCAAGGCTCCGCGTCTAAGCGTCTGGTACGCCAGCCTGGGCGCTTTTCGCGAGAGCAACCACAAAGCCCGGATCACTGACGCCATCGCCGAGCTTCGAAAGGCGCGGCAGTTCGAAACCATCGAGGTGCGGGCCGCTGGTGCCCACGAGCTGCGAGATCTGTACCACGACGCCGAGAGCATGGGGTCGGCCACGTTTCCCATGGGCGACCGGTTGGAGCTGCCCAAGATGACCGGCGTCAAGAAGGCCTACTTCGGATTCCTGCCGGCGACGGTGCTGGTCAACAAGATCTTGATGGACAACGGCGTGCGCCGGCAGTATCTCTTCCACGACAACCTGCGGGACTTCCTTGGTGCTAACGGGGAGGTGAACGCCGCTATCAGCGACACACTGCGCAACAGCCAGCAGCGCGACCAGTTTGCCGTCCTGAACAATGGCGTGACCATCGTGACCCGCGAGATGGTGGAGGTCGGCCCGAACTTGCACCTCAGAGACCCGCAGGTCATCAACGGGTGCCAGACGTGCAACGTCCTGTTGGCGGAACAAGGTCATCTCGACGGCAGTGTCATGGTCGGCGTACGCATCATTGAGTCGCCCGAGGACAACGTGATCGATCGCATCATCCGCGCGACCAACACCCAAAACGCGCTAAGACGTGACGATCTCAAAGCCCGCGATGGCTTCCAATGGCTCTTAGAGGATTACTTCCGGGCACAACCGGCTGTACTACGAGCGTCGCGCCAAGCAATACAACGGCATCCCACGTTCGAAGATCGTGCCTCGTCGCCACCTCACGCAGGCGTACGCCGCGATGTGGTTTGACGAGCCCCACAACGTCACGAGCTATCAAGCGCTGCTAGAAGAGCACGCCGGAGACCTCTTCCATCCAAGCCAAGATCCCCTGCCCTACTACACGAGCGCGTCCGGGCTGCATCAACTGGACTGGCTGTTGGGACGCCCGGCCGCCGCCGGCGATCGCCTTCCGCCTACATACCGTGTCGCTCGTTTCCACCTCTTGTACGGCGTCAAGCTGTACCTGCTCGGCCCTGCGGCGTTGCCCGGACGGGAGGAAGAGATCAGACTTGCCTGCAGCCAGATCGTCGACGTGCTGTGGGACCAGACCGGTGTAAAGCAGCTGATCACGGCGCTGCGCCCGGCCATCACGGCGGCCCTTCCGCCGGGAGGTGAGCTTGCCACAGAGGTCAGGTCGGAAGAGTTCACCAAGCGCTTCCGCCAGGCGGTACTCGCGCTGCCCAGGGCAAGTCGCGCGGCCGCTTGACCCCATTGGATCCAGCCTGAAGAAGTCGGGGAGCGGCAGAGGGAGTCCAAGAGACGTCTGAGTTCGGAGCTGTGATGGCTGCACTTTTGGCCCAGGTATCGAGATTTGTAAAGGCCATGTCGGACGACGACATCAAGCATGACGACGACATCAAGCATGTCGTGTCGGGCGAGGTCAAGCTCGTCCTGGTCCAGCCCGGACAGCGCGTCGTGGACTACACGCCTGCGGTAGATCAGACTCTGAGGGCCCTGCAGAAGCTGACCGCCGATGAACTTCGGCTGCTTGAGGAGCGGCAGGCCCGTGTCGCGCTCCTTCGCAAGGGCGATAAGGTCATTTCCCCTCTCGATCCGCGAGAAGTCGCCGCCCGCGTAGCCGAGCTCCGGACAGAGGACGAAGTGGTGGGTTACCTGGACGCTGACACTAGGCTGACCGCGCCCAAGCTCAAGCTCGTTGCAGCCGAGCTAGACATCGACGTGCCCCCGACCGTGAAGGGCAAGCCAGGCATACAGCTGTACATCGCCCAACACGCCGTCCGAGATAGGGGGCGGTGGTCCTGGCGCTGAGTGATCCGGATGACGTCGAGTAGCGTTGTTGATGCCTCTGCATCCTCGACCGCCTGTGGGCGGCGGTTCCTCGACCTGGGTGCGACGTGAAACTCGTGTCTCCCCAACGGGATTGAGGCGCGCCGCCGGTCTGGATTTCCCGGGCTGTCGGAGCTAGCGTCGGACGCGTCGTATGCACCACGATCAGTATCATGTTTCGACTGGATGTGCGGCGTATGGCCGCCGTCGACATGCACGGCGCCAAGGGAGCGACGCTTCGGCGCAGGGTGGTCCTGGCCGAATTTGTCGTCGGCGCGGCGGCCCTGGTACTCGCAGGAGTCTGGTGCATATTCGGCACCGACAGCGTGGGCTGGCAGGTGCTGGGCATCCTGTCGATCGGCGTCGGACTCAACTATGTGCCCTTGGCGGCGCACGCTGTGGCGTTGTCACGGCCTGGCGCGTTGGACGCCGAACTTGACGGCGTCGACCTCGCCGGCGAAGGGCGATATCTCACCGCCGCTCAGTTCTGGATCTTTATACCGCTCTTGCTGGTCGTGTTGGCGCTCCGGCAAACCGGGCGCGCCGCGTAAAAGCAAGCGGAGCGTGGCGGGTGCGCACCTCCCGGACGATAGCGGGGCACCGCCGAGCACCCTCGGAACTCCCGGCGTGCCCCCGTGTGGCGTGGCTGGCTTCGGGGCCGAGCGGCCGACCGGGTCAAGCATCGGCCCCGCCATTGTGAGAAAGCGTTGAACACGCGCAACGGTGGTGTGGTGAACCGGGGTAAGGGACTTCTGGGAGTTCGTGCGGGGACCGGCAATGAGGCCGCATGAGTGCAGCAGTCTTGGCGATAGCCTGCGTTCTGACGGTCGGCGGATGCGGGACGACCGGAGACGGCGGGCCGGCGGAGACACCGCCTACCGGAGTGAACCGTCCGACTGAGGAACCAACAAGTCCGGGATCGACGAGCTCCGGAGCGTCAGCCAGCCTAACGTTTGGTGACACGAACACGTAGAAAGACGGGCTAGCCGTCACCATCTCAGCGCCAAAACGCTATACCCCTAGCGATACGGCGGCGATTCCCCAGCCGGCGCCCTCGTCCTACGTCGCCTTCACGGTGACGATCGTCAACGGATCTTCCGCCAACTACGACCCCGTGCTATTCAGTGCAACGGCACAAAGCGGAAACGTAGAAGCCGAGCAGGTCTTTGACACCGGCGGCGGTTTGAAGGGACCTCCTTCAACCTCGCTACTGCCAGGTCGCGAGTCCGCGTTCATGATCGGATTCGGTGTGCAGAACCCGGCAGACATCATTATGGAAGTCACGCCGTCGTTCAGCACGAGAGCGTGATCTTCATGACCTGACGAGAGTCCGGCTCATTGAGTTGCGCTCGGCCCGCCGGCTGGCGGCACGACACGTTTGCCACCGAGCGGTCGACGGTGACCCGCGTCGCTGAAGGGCAGGTGCGCGCGAGGCAGTGACCGTTCACTCCGGACCCTCGAACGAATGGATTGTCTGCGCGACGCCGGCAGCGAAACCAGCGCACCGGTCAGTGTGGTCCTTCGCTAAGCGAGATTGGCGACGGGTGGGTGGTCGGCAGCGGTGCCCGCCCACAACGGTGGTCGGGAGGCGGTTGGCCTTTCTTGGGCTATCCCCTGATCGCCGCCGAAGATTCTAAGCGGACGGCCGGGTCTGCCCGAAGGGACGCGCGGAGCGCGCCCTTGACGCGGACGGCAGCGGGAATAGACTCCGGCGGCCTGAGGGGGTGGCCGGCAGGGTGGGTCGCCGACGGAGCCCGACCACGCACCGACCCGACGCGCCCGTAGAGGTTTGTGGGTCGTACCGGACCGGACGCGGGAGCGGCCGGTCCGGGACGGCCGCTGACCCAACGTCCAGCTGCTTCCCATCCGCCGGGTCGTCGTCAACTCCAATGTGCTCCGGTCGATGCAAGACGAGGTCCGGGCACACGAAGCCGTGCCGTTGCGCGGGCGCAGATGCTCGGCCGCGCAGACGGGACATTGGGCTGAGTCAGGCGAGGTCAGCCGATACGGATGGCGCGTGCGGTCGTTCAGCCAGTCTGGCCAGCTCGGATTCTGCCGCCGGCGGCGGCCGGCGCCGACTTGTCGCACGCAGGGCCGCAGGCCGGCGGCTAGAGGGACCGGAGAAGGATCGTGCGGGCCGGCGAAACGGACCAGCGATGTAGCCCAGAACGGGAAGGCCGATCCTCGCGACGACGTGGACCAGGTCCCGGAGCTCGCACCGGTCGAAACCATCGAGCCAACCGCCAACGCGGCCGCCACAGGCAGATCGGGCCGTCCGTTTTAGGACCACCGCCGCACGAGGACGAACACCTCGCGTCAGGCTCCCCCACCCTCCCGCACCACCTCCGGCGCTGCGCAGCACCGCCGCTTGATGTGTGGCAACCGCGCCTCGGCAACCTGCGCTTGCGTGATCTGCGTCGCACGCATATCGAACGGGTTCTTGAGCACCTGGCGGAACCCATTACTGGCGAGCGACCAAGGGGGGCCACGTTGGTCGGCGGGTCACACAGCGAACGCCGTACACGGTCTCGAACTACCGTCGAACTCTGCGTGCTGCTTTGTCGGCGGCGCTACGACGGGGATTCATCACGATCAACCCGGCAGAAGGGCGTATGGACGCGCTGCCACCGCGGCTGTCGGCTGAGGACGAAGACGCGGTGATCTGGCAGCCAGACGAGACCGCACGGTTTCTCGATCACGTCGGTGGCGAACGGCTTTCCGCACTCTACGAGCTCGCTGCCTATGCGGGGCTCCGCCGGGCGGAACTGTGCGGGCTCCGATGGTCCGATCTTGATGACGACGGCGCTGGGCTTACCGTTCGGCAAACCATCGTTGAAGTCACTCGCAGCCAAGTCACGGCCGAGCAGATCGCCTGTCCGGTCTGCGGACAGGAGCACGTGGGTCGGCTCTTCAAGCGGCCAAAGTCCCGGGCCGGCCGCAGATGGGTTCCGTTGGCGGGACCCGCTCGCGATGCTCTAGAGCGGCATCGCAAGAAGCAAGAAGAGGAGCGCGAGTGGCTCGGCAAGGACGGCTATCGCGATCACGGACTCGTCTTCTGCCAGCCCGACGGCATCCCGCTTCGGCCCGGCCGCGTGACCGAGGTGTTCGAGGAGCACCTCCGAGCGTGCGGCCTCCCGGTCATCCGCCTTCACGACACACGGCATGGTGCGTGTTCACTACTACTGGCCGGCGGCGTGCCAATCGAAATCGTTCAAATGATTCTCGGTCACTCATCTCCTGACTTGACACGGAAGGTCTACGCGCACTTGATGCGTAAGCAGGCGGCCGCTCAAGTTGAAAGCGCCACCGAGCTGCTCACCAAGCATCGACGCCAAGCGACGATCAGCGATACCGACAACGAGAACGCCTGAGCCCCGTGAAGCGAAGGGTCCGGCATGATCGCCAGGCTGGCGTTAGCAATCCGTGAGCAAAGCGAGCCGAATGGATGGTTCGTCCGAGTGGATCGCGCCCGCGGCGGCGGCCATTGGAGCAGGTCGGAGAGGGTCTCCCGAAGGTTCGATCTTGGAGCGGGTGAAGGGAATCGAACCCTCACTGTCAGCTTGGGAAACGTACAAGGACAGGGCTTGTTGCCGGTCCTTTGCCTGTCGCCGAGGTCTCGAGCGGCCTGGCGATGCCAGTCGTGGCCTGGGTTACTGGCCCATGGCTGGCCCGTCGAGCAGCGATAGTGCTGCCTCGTCGGCCGCGCGACCGGGGTGGCATCCAGTTCGGCCAACCCAGAACACCCGAGTCCGGGGCCGGAGGGTCCTGGCCGGCGAAGGTACAAAGAAGATTTAGCACTCGGAGTCCGGTTTGGGTCGTGGTTAGGCCATCCTGACCCATCTGTGAACTGTCAAAATATTAGATCAGGTAACCAAATCAGTAACCTTCCTGGAAGAGTTGACAGTACCGTCAAGATAGCTAGACTAGTAACAGATCTAGTAACTGTGGCGGACATGATGACAGCACCAAGTCGGACTCTCTCGCGAAGTCTCGCGCTGGTGGTCACCGAGCTCGAGCTCCGACAGCCAAAGTTGATCACGTACAGAGAACTGGCCCAGCTGACAGAATGTCTCGGCCTGAAGACACCAGCCAAGATCGTTGCCGATCGTCTGCGGCGAGCTGGGTGGCTGCTTCCAACTGGCCAGCGAGGCGTCTACGAGTTCGCCCCTGGTGCTCACGCAGGGCCATACGGACACGGAGACCCGTTCATCGACATACGTGCTGCCGTTGCAGTTGGACACGGGCCGTTCACGCTAGCCCTACGGAGCGCGCTATGGCTGCACGGCCTCGCCGAGCGCGCACCGAATCGCCACGAAGTTGCGGTGCCGCTAGGCGAGCAACCGCCCGAGGCAGTCAAACGGACCGCCCGCATCGTAAGGTTCACAGGTCGACTACCGAGCGCAACCATTGACAAACTCCCCGTCCACTCACCCGCAACGATCCTGACACACCTCGCGACCAAGCCGGGAGATGTTCGCGGCTGGTTCGACTTCGCCGAGGCCCTTCCCGAGTTAGCCATCCGCAGCTCGCTACCCGACTTGGAACAAGAGCTGGCGCGCCGACCTAAGGCAGTCCGCCCGAGACTTGCGTATCTGCTGAGTGGCGCAGCGCCTGAACTGGCCCGCGATCTGCAGGTCGACCGACCGGAAGATGTAGTTTGGCTTGGGTCGTCCCGCCAGAGCCTTCGCTTCAGCAAGAGATTCAACGTGGCCGACAGTTTGCTGCCATTCGATCCTCGCACTATCGACGCTGCCGCATGAACTCCATAACCCTCGGGGCCGTCGCCCAGCACACACCGCGTGGAACCGGCGGACGCCCCGCTGCCGTTATTGATATCGCGGAAGATCTACTCTTAGCAGAGCTTGATAGGAAGGGCATCTTTGACCACCTTGTATTCAAGGGAGGGACCGCGCTCCGCAAGCTGTATGCGGGCAACGCGGGACGGTTCTCAACAGATCTTGATTTCTCCGTAAGGGATCCATCTGACGATCCTGAAACAATCGCCGAACTGCTGTGCGAGGCCATCGACGGCTATGAAGATGGCCAATTCAAGTTCCGGATAGAGACTCGTCGCGGGCGGCCGCACGTCATGTACCAGACGCCATTTGGGGATCTCGGGAACCTGTCCACAAAGATCGACATAGGTCCTACGCCATGGCTCGAGCCCGTGTTGCTTCCCTGGATACGGCTGAATGTTCACAGATTCTATGATTTGCCGGAAGCAATCCCCGCCATGGCCCTAGAGGAGAACATGGCGGAGAAAATCGCTCGTCTAAGCGGTCGCACGCTAGCACGCGACGTTTACGACCTAACGTGGATTGCACGCACGAGCCCGCACTCCAATTTTAGTCGCCCGCGAGTCCGACGGCTTGCAATTCTGAAAAACTGGGTCGATCAATATGGCTTGTCCTCACCACCGGCCAATTGGTCGCGGACACCCAACCCGACGCCGTATCAGCCTAATGCGTGGTCGCGAGTCCGACGAAAGTCAGAGTTCGACGACGAAAGCATTGGCTTGCTCGCGAGCCCTCCGCCGGACCTTGAAAATTTAGCCAGCGAACTCCAAAGGCAATACATATTTCTCGCCCAACCAGATGAAGTCGAAGGTCAAATAATTGAAGGTGCAGCAAACAGTCGAACTTTGGTAATCGACGAGGTCCGACGACTGGATGGTTCGGCGTTGGTGGGACGGCATTTGCGCTGATCGACGGAGATCTCCCTTACGCCGGGTCCGCGTGCATCGACGCCAGCGACCAAAGCGGAGCGGGAGGGAGGCGGGCGTCCCGTTGACTTGGCCGTTGACCTGGGCATTCTTGGTTGGAGCGGGTGAAGGGAATCGAACCCTCACTGTCAGCTTGGGAACTCGCTGGGGATCATGGCTGGAAGGGATCTGACCAGGTCCGACGTGTGGCAGGTCGAAATGCCCATCAACCGGGTGAGTCCGTGGTGGACCGCTGGCGACCGCGGTGACGGGTACGCAACGGGCACGCGCCGGCTCATTGCCGTCTGGGCTGTCTCGGGCCAGTGCGGGCCGCCGGTGGACGACGAGCCCTAGCGATCGCGGATCGGCTCCCCGCACACCATTGCGACGTGATCTACATCGACGGACCCGGCCGCCGGAACCCTTGGTCTGCGGGCACGCCCGTCCGGTGGGGCATGAAACATGCGTGCCGACCTGCGGCCTACGCTAGAGAGGTGGCCGATGTTGGATCAAATATGGCTGAACCGCCGTACGACGTGTGTTTGTCGTTCGCCGGTGAGCAGCGCGACTACGTCGAAGAGGTGGCTGAGCGCCTGAGAGAGCGGGGCGTTCGAGTCTTCTATGACAAATTCGAACAGGCCACACTATGGGGGAAGGATCTCTACGAACACTTAGACTGGGTCTATCGCAAGTCCGCACGGTATTGCGTCCTTTTCGCGTCGTCAGAGTATGCGACCAAAATGTGGACCGGCCACGAGCGCCGAAGCGCGCAGGCCCGTGCGGTTGAGGAGAATGAGGAGTACATACTCCCAACACGCTTCGACGACACGGAAATCCCGGGATTGCCACCAACCGTTGGCTACCAAGACCTTCGGAAAGTCAGGCCGACCCAGCTGGCGGAACTGATCCAAGAGAAACTTGGCTATTCGATTGCCACTCGCACTGTTTCGTACGATTCCGCGCAAGCTGCGGTGAGCTTGGCTAAACGAGGTCTGACTGATCCTCAGGCCGCAGTCGATCTACATGACCTCATCCGCAAACAGGCCGAACGCGTTCGTAACTTGCGTCCCGTCATTTCTACTGAATTCAATGTGACTGATACTGCCGCTGAATACAAGCGACGCGTGAGTGAACTGGAATCCGGCATCGAAACCTTGACCGCCCTCGTGGCCACGTGCGCCTACTGGGGTAGCGAAAATACCGATAGATGGTGGTTCGGTGACATCGGCCGATTTGCTCATCTGCAAGCAGCCAGCGGCTCGACAGCATTGATTAACCTAACCGTCGCGCCGGCCGTGTTTCTGTTGTACGCGGCGGGCGTCGGGGCGACTGCGGCTGAGCGGTGGAAGTTGGTTGGTCGACTCTTGGGTGAGCCGAAGTCGAAGGACATTTACTCGGGTACGCTCAGGTCCGTTGCGGCGCTTTATGGCCCGAGCGAAGTCCTTTCTGTCAATCGCGCATCACTTCACCTTCATGACTTTCTGGCCCCGATTCTTGCTGACCACATGTCAATCGGCTCTGCCGCGTTCAGTGAGGCTTGGGAGCGCTTTGAGTATCTCCGACTCTTGGCTAATACTGACGATGTCGCGACTAATGGGGGAAGGAATTCTGGAGGCGATATCCCGCACATTCGTGCAATCGATACGCCCGACCGTGAATATCAGCCGTCCCGAGTGACTGGTTGTGGGCCGACGTTGATCGTCTCGGTGATAGCAGCCCCCTGCTCGTGGGCGGCTTCTGTGGCGGCGACCGGGAGCGACTTCGGGAAGCACAGCGTACATACGACCAACGATTTGCGAAGATGGCGCAGGATGCAGCCTGGAGCAAGGCTTCTCCCAGTGGCGACGTCATGTTGCCCTCGGGCATGTGGTATCCGGATGCGACACCGCGGTTTGCAGGGCGTTGATGGGTCGTGGGTGGTCATCGGCTACGGGGTTGGACACGGTCAGCGGGCAATGTCACCCCTTGTCGGCCACGCAGATGGGCCCTCGTTGCTTGTCAGCGTTGACGTCAGTGCCATGTCGCCCCGCGTCCACATCAGTCTGTTGGATCGGCTCGTCCACAAGAGACGCTAGCTCTCGACCGCCCGAGACGCAGTCACCAGGCCGATCGCCGCCCGCAAATGGGGGTCGCACGAACTACCTCCGCTGAGCGAGCTGGTGGCACTCGACCAATGGGACGCTGGCGCACCCGGGCCCTATAGCCAGTGGTCATGTGGCCGGCGTCTGGCCCGCGCCCGTACGCCAGGCGCTTTCTAGGAAGGCTATGAGTCTGGGCTCTTCAACCTTGATTCCTTCTGCGAGACGTGCCGCCGCATGCACGATCGCCCACGAATCAACCAGATTCAACCTATCGTGGGTGCGCTGCCGGTAGGCCCGCGCGTAGGCACGCGCGAACAGCGAACGTCCCGTGGCCATTAACCCTCGAAAGATAAGCGAAGTGCCCGGCAAGGGGTCTGCCTGCTTCAGCAGCAGCATGGTTCGGGCAAAGTCTGATTCGGGGACTCCACCGGGTGGCGTTGGCCCAGTCGATGACACTGACCCGGTCGGCACCGACTAGCACGTTGCCGGGATGAAAGTCACCGTGGCATAGCCGATCTCCGGTCGGGAGTCCCTCCAGTGCTCGCCGCGCGAAGTCATGTAACTGCGGCCGAAGCGCTGCGGCGTCGATGCGGGTCGCAAGCGCCTGTTTGGCGTCCGGGAGGTCCGGTGGCGCCTGGACGCTGTGGATGCGGATGTGGGCCTCGGCCAGGGTTCTGGCGTACCCCAGCAGCCGCCATGGCTGTCGTTATAGCAACGCCAGCATGTCCAACCCGTCCAGGCGCTCGAGAATGTAGGCCGTGGCGCCCATCGATTTCAAGGACGTCGACAGTCTGGGCGCAACCCCGCCACCCAGCCTCGTCAGCGCGGCCGATTCCGCCACGTGGCCTGAGTATCCTGGTCGGTAGAGCTTGAGAACGGCCGCGGCATCACTGTCCCATGTGTACACTTCGGCCTCACGGCCCTCCGCTATCTTGAGCCCCGATCATGAGACCCCGCCACTCCTTCATAGTTGTGCCTCCATCACATCGCCGCCACGACGGACCAGCAAGGTCGGCCACCGTAACGCCCGTGGCGCCTAGCTCACACTGCGGCGGTAGGCGCGTACCGCCAGCGGTACGAACACGGCGAGGATCGCTGCGGTCCAGACGAGGGCGAGCACGGTCTGACCGGCGACGGTGTTCCCGGTGGGAGCGCCCCAGGTCCGAGCATGAGCCCGCGCAACGCGTTAGCGACGACGGTGATGGGTTGATGTTCGGCGAAGGCCTGCAGCCAGCCCGGCATGGTCTGGGTGGGCAGGAACACCGAACTGACCAGCGTGAACGGGAACACAACACTGTAGACGGCGGCCTGAATGGCCTCGGTGTTGCGCACTGCCAGACCGAGGGTAGCCATGATCCAGGAGCAGGCGAAACCGAACGCCAGCGCGAGCCCAAGCCCGGCGAGCAGGGCCGGAATGGTGGTCTGCGCACGGAAGCCAAGCAGGATGCCGATGCCGAGCTGCAGCAGCAGGATGACACCGCTGCGGATCAAGTCGGCCAGCGTGCGGCCGGCCAGCACGGCGGATCGGGCCGTCGGCAGGGATCGGAATCGGTCGATGACGCCGCTGATGCGGTCGTTGTGGAGCCCGTACGCGGTGGTGCTGGCGCCGAAGACGGCGAACTGGGCCAGGATGCCGGGGATGAGCCAGTTGACGTAGGAGCCGCCGGCCGCGGGCGGCAGCGCGGTTTCGATCGCGCCGCCGAACACGTACAGGAACATGACCATGAAGATGATCGGTTGGATGGCCGATAGCAGTAGAACGTCGCGCAGCCGCACGTTGGCCAACAGGTTGCGCCGGATGAGCACGCCCGTGTGGGCCAGCGCCCGGCCAAAGGGTCGCGCCGCGACCGTGGGGCGCGATGCGACATCGACGGTGGTCATAACCTTGCCTCCACGGATTCGTTGAGATCCCTGTCTGTGCGGTCGGTTCCGGTGAGCGCGAGAAACACATCGTCAAGGGTCGGCCGGTGCAGGCCGACGTCGGTGGGTGTGACGGCGGCGGCGTCCAGCGCCCGCAGCGCGTGCTGGAGGGTGGCGACTCCATCGGTGGCGGGAAGGACAAACGTGCCGCGGCGCCGGTCGTACGCCGCCGGCGCGATCTGACCCAGAGCCTGCATGGCCGCGTCCTGCTGGCCGTCGGGAATGGACAGTTCCAGCACCGCCGGACCCGTGTGGGCTCTTCAGCTGCTCGGGGGTCCCCTCGCTGACAAGCCGCCCGTGGTTGATCACGCCAATGCGGCCGGCGAGCTGGTCGGCCTCGTCGAGGTACTGGGTGGTGAGCACGACGGTGGTGCCGCCGTCGACCAGGTCGCGGATTAGGTCCCACACCTCGCGCCGGCTGGCCGGGTCAACCCCGGTGGTGGGCTCGTCCAGGAACAGCACCTGCGGGCGGCCGACCAGCGAGGCGGCCAGGTCGATGCGGCGGCGCATACCGCCGGAGTAGGTCCTGACCTGCCGGTGCGCTCCTTCGCCGAGGCCGATGCGATCCAGCACGACACTGGTGCGGGCACGCGCCTGCCGTCGGGACAGGCCGTAGAGGCGCCCGACCATCTCGATGTTCTCCCGACCGGTCAGGTGGCCATCGACCGCGGCGTACTGCCCGGCCAGCCCGATCCGGTCGCGCACCGCCTCGGCCTGGCGGTGCACGTCGAGCCCGGCGACCCGCACCACGCCCTCGTCGGCCGCGAGCAGCGTAGCGAGGATGCGGATGAGAGTCGTCTTGCCCGCGCCGTTAGGGCCGAGCAGGCCGTAGATGATCCCGGCCGGGACGTGCAGGCTCAGCCCGTCCAGCGCCCGCACCTCGCGGCCGAACCGCTTGACCACCCCCTCAACGGTGATGATCGGCTCCACCGCGACCTCTTCAGAATGTGACTCTCCGAAGTACATCTTACAGTCAACATAATCTGTTGTAGACTTCGGAGTCAACAAGCGGAGGTGGCGGTGACAGTAGCGGACACCAGCATGCAGCGGGTGCGCCGATTGCCCCGGGCACAGCGGCGCGAGCAGATCCTCGCCGCGGCCACGCGGGCGTTCGCGCGCGGCGGGTTCGCCGCCACTGGCCTGGATGACATCGCCGCCGAGGCCGGGATCACCCGAGTGATCTTGTATCGGCATTTCGACTCGAAGACTGACCTGTACCAAGCTGTGCTGGACCGGTTTTGCAGCGTGCTCTCGACGCATGTGGCCGAGCCGGTAGGAGGGTTCACCGACGCCAGCATCGACGGCCTACTGCGCGCGGCGGCGGTCGAACCGGCCGGGTTCCGATTGCTGTTTCAGCACTCGGCTCGCGAGCCGGAGTTCAAAGCCCAGGCCGAGCAGTTCCGCCGCGACATCACCCAAGCCGCCTACCTCCAGTTATCGGCGATGCTGCCCGACCAAGCCTGGGCCCGATGGGCCGCCCAGCTGGCCCCAGCGGCAGCGATCGAGGCTGTCATCGCCTGGCTGGATGCTGGACAACCCGACCCTCACCTTGCCGCCGACCGGGTCCGGCACGTCATCGCCGGCGTCATCACCGCTGCTGCCTCACAGTCCAATCTGGACGGCCTGCCGTCCACGTCATAGTGCACCCGCCGTTTCGGAGGACGTTATGAAAGCATGTGAAACCCCCACCGCCAAAGCCGTGCGAGTATGGGACGCGACGGCGCCCCGCTACGACCGGGACATCGCGTTCTTCGAGAAGATCCAGTTCGACGGCGGGCGGGAATGGGTATGCTCCCGCGCCGCCGGCCGGGTGCTGGAGGTCGCCATCGGCACCGGCCGGAACCTCGAGTTCTACCCACCGGACGTGACGATCACCGGGATCGAGCTGAGCCCTGCCATGCTGGGCATCGCCCGACAGCGGGCCGCCGACCTGGGCCGCGAGGTCGACCTGCGCGAAGGCGACGCGCAGGCGCTGCCATTCGACGACGCCTCCTTCGACACTGTCGTTTGCACGCTGTCACTGTGCACGATTCCCAACCACGGCAAGGCAATCGCGGAGATGGCGCGAGTGCTACGGCCCGGCGGGCGACTACTGCTGCTCGACCACATCGGCAGCCGCTGGTGGCCGGTATGGGCGGTGCTACGACTGGTCGAACTGTTCACCGCGCGCAACGGCGAGTACATGACCCGCCGGCCGCTCCCGATGCTCGCCGCCGCTGGACTTACCGTGACCGAATCACAGCAGCTAAAACTGGGTACGGTCGAGCGTGTCGCCGCAGTTAGGACGGCCTGAACACTCGAGGCGTTGGTCGTGATTGGACGGTCGGGCCAACCTCTGCGCTCCTGGTCCGCCCAATCCCGGCAGTTCTGATGGCCGCGTTGGATTCCTCCGCGACTCGAGAGCGCCGGGTGCAAATCTCGAACGGCGCAGCTACTCCCCCGGCTGTCCGATCATGGGGGTGACGATCTCGATGACCCGCAGCGGTCACGACGGGCCAACGTCGTGCAGGCGACACCGGCCGGCAGCACGGTTCGGCCTATGCTCAGGTCGTTGTGCCCTGGGGGGAGAACGGACGCCGAGGTGACGATCGACGAGATCTTACGGCGGGCCCGCTCGGAGCTCGACCGTGTCACGCCGGCGCAGGCGTGGGCGGCGATGGGTGCCGGAGCCGTCTTGGCCGATATCAGGCCGGAATTCCAGCGGCGTGCCGACGGCGAGATCCCCGGCGCGGTGGTGATCGAGCGGGTACACCTGGAATGGCGCTGCGATCCCGCCAGCCCGGCTCGGGTGCCTGAAGCAGTGGACCACGATGTGCGCTGGATCGTCTGCTGCGACGAGGGCTACTCGTCGTCGTTGGCCGCCGCATCGCTTCGGGCATTGGGGCTTCATCGGGCGACGGACGTGATCGACGGTTTTAGGGCCTGGCGGTCTGCGGGACTGCCGGTCGTACATCCGCCGCACCCCGCCCAGCCCCGGTTGCACCCGTCCTGACCGGGCTCCTGTGATCAGCTTGATTCTGACGGCGTCAGACCCGTCGATGGTCATGTATTGCTTGCGGCTCCGCGGGTGCTCGCGTACGCCGGCGATGTGGCTCGGCATGAGAGACTGGGTTGAACCAGCTAGCGGCCCGGTGGGACAGCCTGTACCGAGATTTCTCCAGCCGGGCACGAACCGCAGGAGAGTCAACAACCGGCGCAGATCTCGGCTGGAGCATCCGAACCCTGAACTCCGGACGGAGGACTCCACAGAATGTTGCGTGCGGACCCGAGACTGAATCGATGACGACAGACGGAGCGCTGGAGCAGGGGCGCACGGCCTTCGCGCAGCGCTCGTGGGGCGACGCGTATGCGCGGCTCGCGGCAGCAGCGGCCGACACGGCGCTTGAGCTCGACGACCTCGAACGTCTCGCGCTGGCCGCTTACCTGACGGGAAATTACGATGCGTCCGCTGGCGCGTGGATGCGCGCTCATCGCGAAGCCATCCGTCGCAACGATCCGCAGCGGTCCGCGCGGAATGCACTTCTGATCGGGTCCGATCTGATGTTCCGCGGAGAAATCGCGCCGGCGATGGGATGGTTCACACGCGTCGGGCGCGTGCTCGAAGGCTGCGACGAGGGCGCAGAACATGCGTGGCTTCTCACATGGAACGCGTTCGCGCAGATGTGGGGCGGAGACCCTGCAGGGGCAGAGCCGGCGTTCGCCCGCAGCGTCGCGGACGGCGATGGCTTCGGCGACTCGGATCTGTCGACCATGTCGCGCCTCGGTCAGGGTATGTGTCTGGTGATGCAGGGTCAGGGCCGTGCCGGCATCACCCTGCTGGATGAGGTCATGGCCGGCGTCACGTCGGGTGAGGTGTCGCCGATGTTCGCCGGCATCGCGTACTGCTCCGTCATCGGGGCCTGCTCCGAGATCTTCGATCTGCGTCGCGCCAGAGAATGGACCGCCGCGCTCACACGTTGGTGCGACTCCCAGCCCGGCCTCGTCACGTTTCGAGGAAACTGTTTGGTCCATCGGTGCGAGATCATGCAGCTACAAGGCGCTTGGAGCGACGCGCTGGCAGCCGCTGAGCAGGCGTGCGATCACCTTTCCGGTCCGGTCAAGTGGGACTCGCTGGGGTCGGCCTACTACCAGCTAGGCGAGTTGCAGCGATTGCGTGGCGAGTTCGCGAGGGCAGAGGAGAGCTACCGCAGGGCCGCCGCAGCCGGACGGCAACCGGAGCCGGGTCTGGCCTTGCTCAGGCTGGCGCAGGGACGTGTCGATGTGGCGGCCGCCATGGTGCGGCGCGCACTAGAGGAGACTGAGGACCCGCCCTCACGGTCGCGGATGCTCCCGGCGTATGTCGACATCATGATCGCCGTCGGCGATGTGCCGTCGGCTCGCGTGGGGTCCGACGAGCTCGCGCAGATCGCAGACTTCCTCGAAGCTCGGTACCTGCACGCGATCGCAGCTTCTGCGGCCGGAGCGGTCTTGCTCGCCGAAGGCGATGCGCGATCGGCGTTATCGAGGCTCCGACGCGCCGGATCGGCGTGGCGCGAGCTGGATGCTCCGCACGAGAACGCACGCGTCCGTGTGCTGATCGGGCTCGCGTGCCGTGCACTCGACGATACCGAGACGTCCACAATGGAGTTCGACGGCGCGCGGACAATCTTCGAGCAGCTAGGTGCCGGGCCGGATATCGAACGGCTCGAGGCGCTCACACGCGCCGACGGGAGGGCTCGTGCAGGCCTGACCGCGCGCGAGGTGGAAGTACTCCGGCTGGCCGCGTCGGGCAAAACGAACCGCGCGGTCGCGAACGTGCTCGGCCTGTCGGAGAAGACCGTCGCCCGCCACATCAGCAACATCCTGACCAAGATCGGAGCGCCATCCCGCGCGGCAGCCACCGCCTACGCGTACGAGCACCACTTGATTTAGGCGGCCTCTACTCAGAACTACCCATACGCCAAAGTGTGGCTCTGGTTCGTTCGACCGAAGTCGTGCCGTCTCCACGCGTGCAGGGTTCTCGCAATGACCACAACCCACGGAGGCGGACATGACGAATATGAAGCAGGAGACGACCCACGAAGCTCAGCAGACCGCGCCCGTCGAGGCATGGGACGCGATCGCAGCGCAATACGACGAGCACGTCGCACCCGGTGAATCCGATTTGGCCATCGCCGCACTGCGGCTTGCCGGTCTGCAGGCGGGCGACACGTTCCTGGACGTCGCAGCCGGAACCGGTGGACTGAGCCTCCCCGCTGCACGGCTAGGTGCGACCGTGCTGGCGACCGATTGGGCACCCAAGATGATCGAGCACCTCAACGCACGGGCAGGCGCCGAAAGTCTCGACGCCGTCGGTCGCGTGATGGACTGCCACGCGCTCGACATCGCCGACGACACCTACGACCTGACCGGTTCGCAGTTCGGTGTGATGCTCGTTGCGGACCAGGCCCAGGCACTGCGCGAGATGGTTCGGGTAACGAAACCCGGTGGCAGGGTGCTGCTCATCGCTTATGGGAACCCCGGCGAGTTCGAGGCGCTGCACGTCTTCATCGGTGCGGTGCAGGCTGTGGTCCCTGAGTTCGAAGGCCCCGCCGAGGACGAGCCGATGCTCGAGTTCCAGGTCGCCGACCCGGACGTCCTGCGTCAGCGATTGATCGACGCCGGTCTGAAGGATGTCACTGTTGACACCAGCAACCAGGAGCGAATCGAGGTGCGGACCGGACAGCAGCTCTGGGACTGGAGCCTCGGTGGCAACCCGATCCCGGGGATGCTCGTCGCCGACCTCACGGACGAGCAGCGCGGGGACATCATCCGGGTGCTCGACGGCATGATCCGTGAACGCTCCGCCGACGGTCCGGCCGTGTTGACAGCGCCGCTGAACATCGGGGTGGGCACAAAATAGCGCCTACGAGACTTGGCGTTCGAGCCGTCGGTCGGCAGGGTCAGTCAACCCCGAACGGAGGCCTGATGCATCTCCGGCCGCCCGCTCGACGACGCGGAGACGCCGCGCAGGTGCAATTCCTTATGACGGGTCATAAAGGAGATTGTGCGCGCGGCGGTGGCGACGACGTCCGCGGCGCGGTCGATGTCCCGCTCGGTGCTCCACCGGCCGGCCGATAGTCGCAGTGCGGCGAGGCTGCGGTCGCGGTCGAGTCCCATGGCATGCAGCACTGGCGATGGTTCGGTGGTGCCGGCGTGGCAGGCCGAGCCGGTAGAGGCTGCGACGTCTGGGGCTGCGGCGAGGAGGTCGTCGCCGTGCACACCGCTGATGCTCACGTTGAGTGTGTTGGGCAAGCGGTGCTCGGTGTGGCCGTTGAGCCACACCCGGTCGGGCAGCGCCTGGGCGAGAAGGTGGTGCAGGTGATCGCGAAGGGCGGCGATCCGTAGGTGACCGTCGGCCGCGAACTCGGCGCGTGCGAGCTCGGCGGCAGCGCCGAGACCTGCCGCAAGGGCCACGTTCTCGGTGCCGGCCCGCAGGCCGCGTTCCTGACCGCCGCCGTAGATGACTGGCTCCAACGCCACGCCGGTACGGACATAAAGCGCGGCCACGCCCTTGGGCGCGTACATCTTGTGGCCCACGACGGTGAGCAGGTCCACCCCAAGGGCGGTCACGTCGACGGGGATCTTACCGACGGCTTGGGCGGCGTCGGTGTGCATCAGAACGTTGTGGTCGTGGGCGATGCGGGCAAGTTCGGCGATGGGTTGCATGACGCCGGTCTCGTTGTTGGCGTGCATCACCGAAACCAGGACTGTGTCCGGCGTGATCGCGGCGGCGAGGGCGGCCGGGTCGACCATGCCATGGCCGTCGACGGGTAAGTAGCTGACCTCGACTCCGTGCAGCCGCTGAAGTGCGCTGCATGTTTGCAGCACCGCAGGATGCTCGGTCACTTGAGTGATCACATGTGGCCGGTCGCGGCCGCTGGCGAGGACGGCGCCGCGAATGGCGAGATTGTTGGCCTCCGATCCGGAGCCCGTGAACACGACCTCCGCGGCTGTGGCACCGATCAGGGCGGCGATCTGGTCGCGGGCGCGGGCCAGTGCCTGGCGAGATGGGTCGGCGTAGCTGTGGGCGCTGGACGGGTTGCCGAAGTGGCTGCCGAGGTAGGGCGCCATCGCTTCGACGACCCGCGGGTCGATTGGCGTGGTGGCGTTGTAGTCGAGGTAGATCGGCCCGCCGACAAGGGCGGGATTCGGGCCGGTCACGCCGCCGCCCCCGTAGCCACTGGCAGGTCGGCTAGGCGCCATTCGAGCATGCCGTCGGCGAGGCGACGGGCCCGGCGCCCGCGGGCGACAAGGAGGCGGACCGCGTCGTGGGCAAGGACGCAGTAGGCGCCGCGGCAATAGGCGACGATCTCTGCCTCCAGCGGTATTTCGGCCAACCGGTGGGCGAGCTCCTCGACGGGAACGCTGACTGCGCCGGGAATGTGGCCGGCGGCGTACTCCTCAGCGGGTCGAACGTCAAGAACGGTGACGTCGCCTGCCGCAGCACGCAGGAGCAACTCGTCGCGGCCGACTGGCTCGGAGTCGACCTCGCGACCGAGGTAGATGACCCGGGCCATCTGTACATCGGGAAGGTGCGTGTGGGCGACCGTGCGTAGCCGCGCGTAAAGGTCGGCCACGTCGGGGCCCGCGAGCCGGTACAGCACCCGGGTTCCTTCACGGCGGGTGCTCACCAGGCTGGCCTGGCGCAAGATCTGCAGGTGCGCCGAGGCGCTCGTTACCCCGAGACCGGCTGCGCGGGCCAGCGCGTCCACGCTGCGCTCGCTCTGAGCCAGCAGGTCGAGCAACTCAAGCCGCTTACCGCTGGCCAGCGCTCGTCCGACCCGGGCGAACTGCTCGTATAGCGCCGCCTTGTTAGCCGAATCACCCATTGCACGCTCCTCCAGAGTTCTATGGAATAGTGTAAGACGTGCGGCACGCTGTGGCCACCGTTTCGGGCAGAGGGAGCACCATGGGTACAGATCAGCTGATCCCAGTGGTCGACGACGGCTTGGGCAACAGCGCCTACCTGCTCGACCTGGGCGATGGTCGTGCGCTGGCGGTGGATCCGTCGCGAGACCTACGTAAGGTTTACCGCGCTGCCGCCCGACGTGGTCTTCGGGTCGCCTACGCAGCCGAGACTCACCTGCATGCGGACTTCGTCTCCGGCGCACGCCAGCTGCATGCCGACCACGACGCGGCGATCCTGGCCCCGGCCGCCGGTGAGCGCGTCTTCGACCATGTCCGCCTCGGCGACGGTGACGAGATCGATCTCGGCGGGCTTACCCTGCGCGCCATGCAGACGCCGGGGCACACGCCCGAGCACCTGTCCTACCTGATCCTTGATGGGGGTACCGAGGTTGGCGTGTTCACGGGAGGATCGTTGATCGTCGGGGCCGCCGCCCGGACCGACCTGGTCGGCTCGGAGTACACAGTGGAGCTGGCGCGGGCGCAGTATGCCTCGCTGCGCCGCCTCGCGACGCTGCCGGATCCGACCGGGGTCTGGCCGACACACGGTGCCGGTTCGTTCTGTTCCACACCACCGGGCGCAGAACGGGTGAGCACGATCGGACGGGAGAAGGCGACCAATCCCCTGCTCGGCGCACTGGACGAGGACACATTTGTGGCGCGGCTGCTTGGCAGCCTGGGCTCATACCCGACGTACTTTGCCTATCTGGCTGAGGTCAACCGCCGCGGGCCCAGACTCATCGACCGCAACCCCGGCCTCGCCGAACTGACCCCGGCTGAAACGCGGCGGCTGCTTGCCGACGGGGCGGCGCTAGTCGACGTGCGGCCGGTACGTGACTACGCCGCAGGACACATCCCACACGCGCTGTCGATCCCGTTGCGGGACCAGTTCGCCACCTGGCTCGGTTGGTTGCTCACGCCCGAGACGCCGGTCGTTGTCGTCCGCAACCACGACCAGGATCCCGCCGATATCGTCTGGCCGGCGCTTGCCATCGGCTTCGAGCAGATCCTCGGCGAGCTCGCCGGCGGTGTTCCGAGATGGACCGCCGAGGGTGAAGTCCTGCGCCATAACCGATTGCTCGGTCCCGACCAGATCGACGCGGGATTGGTCGTTGACGTGCGCCAGGACAGCGAATTCGAGGCTGCCCACATACCCGCCGCCCGACACGTCGAGCTGGGTGATCTGCTCCGCGGCGCGGGCGAGTTGCCGACTGTGCCGACCGTCGTGATGTGCGGACACGGCGAACGCGCCGCGACTGCGGCAAGCCTGCTCGAACGGGCCGGGCACCGGGACGTCGCGGTCCTAATCGGCGGACCTGACGACTGGGCGACCGTGACCGGCCACGCCTTGGCCCACGGTCGATGAGCTCTCCTACAACGGCGCCGCCGATCCGCCTCGGCCTTCGTGCCAACCTGCCGCAGTTCGCTCTGTTGGTCGCGGTCAACGCGCTCGTCGGTGGCATGATCGGCCAGGAACGTACCGTGCTGCCGTTGCTCGCCGAGCAGGTCTTCGCGCTTGGCGCATTCACCGCCACCCTGACGTACATCGTCGCGTTCGGCATCACGAAGGCGCTGACCAACCTTGCCGCCGGGTCGCTGTCTGATCGGTACGGACGCAAACCCGTCCTAGTCGCGGGCTGGCTCGTCGGCCTGCCCGTCCCGCTCATGCTGATCTGGGCCCCCCACTGGGGATGGGTCGTGGTCGCCAACGTCCTGCTCGGTATAAACCAGGGGCTGACCTGGTCCACCACGATCGTGATGAAGATCGACCTGGTCGGACCGGCTCGGCGCGGCTTGGCCATGGGCCTCAACGAAGCGGCCGGGTACACCGCTGTCGCGGCCACGGCGCTGGCCACCGGCTGGCTCGCTGCAGAGTACGGGCTACGACCGGCCCCGTTCTACCTCGGCATCGCCTTCGCCGCCCTCGGCCTTGGACTGTCCACAGTGTTCGTTCGGGAGACCCACCACCACGCTCGCCACGAGGCCCGCCACCACGCGGCACGCAGCGACGGCACGCTCAGCACCCGGCAGATCTTCACCCTCACCAGCTTCCGGGAACGGGCCCTGTCCGCTGCCAGCCAGGCGGGCATGGTGAACAACCTCAACGACGGCCTCGCTTGGGGACTGTTCCCCATCCTGTTTGCCACGTCCGGGCTCAGCCTGACCCGCATCGGCGTCCTCGCCGCGATCTACCCAGCGGTCTGGGGGCTGGGCCAAACTGTCACCGGTGCCCTCTCCGACCGGTGGGGTCGCAAATGGCTCATCGTCGCCGGCATGCTCGTTCAGGCCGTCGGCATCGCCCTGGTCGCGATCGCCGACAGTTTCTCGGCCTGGGCCATCGCCGCTGTGCTCATGGGCGCCGGCACGGCCATGGTCTATCCAACCCTGCTCGCCGTCATCGGCGACGTCGCCCATCCCACTTGGCGGGCCCGCGCCGTCGGCGTCTACCGGCTGTGGCGCGACGCCGGTTACGCCATCGGCGCGCTCATCGCCGGCATCACCGCCGACCTGCTCGGCATCCGCGCGGCCGTGTGGCTAGTCGCCGCCATCACCGCCGCCTCCGGCATAGTCGTTGCCGTGCGAATGTACGAGACACACGCTGGCCGCGCGGTACCTCACTCCTAGCCCATTGACCAAGCGGAACCTCACAAGCGGCTCGGCCTACGACTGGCCGGGTCAACCGACCGCCGGGGCAGTAGGGTCCCAAGCAGTCGTCGAGCCCGGTCGCGGGCAGCATCCACAGGGAGTGCCATGACAGAGCAACTGAGAGTGGGGCTGGTGCTCGACTGCCGCGACCCGCAAGGGCTCGCCCCGTTCTGGGAGGCGGCGCTGGGCTATGTCACGTTGGGGGCTGTCGGAAACTACGTACTACTTGTGCCCAACGGTGGCGGTGGTCCGAAGCTATTGCTGCAGAAGGTGTCCGAGCCAAAGGCAGGCAAGAACCGGATGCACCTGGATATCGAAACTCCCTTGGTGGAGCAGGTCGCTGTTCGGCTGGAGCAGCTCGGCGCGACACGCATCAGCCCCGGGATCGTCGCGGAGCACGGGCAGCAATGGATCGTCATGGCCGACCCGGAAGGCAACGAGTTCTGCGTTTGCGACGGGGGCTCGGGTCACACCCGCCGTACCTGACGTCGCGCGACTGCCCCGGCTCTTCAGCTTGATATGACGGGCTCGAGTGCCGCGCGCCGGAAAGACCCAGGAGCTCGGTGTTAAGGGATGGTCGGTGTAGCCGAATCGGTCGAAATACCGAGTTCTGCTGGGCCACGTGCCGGGGCTACTTCCGTGTAGCGGCCGACCCCGGTCTGGCGACGCTGCGACGCTCCCCTTCCGCGCGCTGTAAATCGCAGATACCACAGCAGCATCAGACCTGTGCTCACCAAGTAAAAGCAGTGCAGCACCCAAACGGGCCCAGCCGGCAAGTGAAAGACGTAGATGGAGTGAATGACATTGCCCACGTTGCTTAGCACGATGTTGCCCAGGCTGTAGGACGTCATGTCCTTTGTGCGGGCCGCCTTAACCAGCATGGGCAGCGCGCTGATCGCAAAGACCGCCGTCGAGATCGCGCCGGCCACGACCGGGAGGGCCACGTCCATCGCTGCCCTCCTGCAGTCACGTAGCATCTGTATCTCTTGATGGCTGTTTGCTGGACTCCGCCGCGAATGGACGTCGGGTTCCGGGTCGCTGCGACCAGTCTGGATGACATCGCGGCCGAGGTCGGGGTCACCCGGGTGATCCTGTATCGGCATTTCGACTCGAAGACCGACCTGTACCAGGCGGTGCTAGACCGGTTTCGTGGCGTGCTGGGTGCGCCATGGATGACCGTGCCTTTCGCTCCCGTGGCCGGCAGCAACCCAACCAGCGACTTCGAGACGGCACTCAGAGACTCAGCCGTGCCTCGACCGGCCCCGAGTTGAAAGCCTCGGCGAGCCTGGCATGGCACGCCCGGCGTTCTGTGCCATGGTCGTTCCTGGGTCATTTCCGCGCAGTGGTCAACACAGCTTCGATGTCGAGCCGGAGCGCCTCACCGTCGAGGAAGCTGCGCCAGGCGGTCGTGACGTCCCGCTCGAGCGCCGCGCGCTCGTCGTCGCCGATCTCCCCGACCGGCCCGGCCAGAGGTGTGCTGGTCACGTACTGCCACAGGAACTCGCTGGGCGGCGGAAGCATGATGCGCAGTGCCTTCGACTCCACCGAGACCGATCGCAGGCCGGCGCCATCCGCCAGGGCGTGCAGTTCCCGGGGATCGTGCAGCGAGAAGACCTGTCGCACGAAGGCGGCCACCTCCGGCTTCACGTGACGGGCGAGGGCCTGCGCCAAGATCTCGAAGACCGGGGGGATCGCACCTACAGTCCCGATCGCGACGCGTCCACCGTCGGCGAGGACGCGCCGGATCTCGCGCATGGCCGCAGATCGGTCCGGCACGAACTGCAGGCCCAGTGAGCACATCACGACGTCGAACGAAGCGTCCGGACAGGGGATGGACTCCGCGCTGGACTCGTGCCACTCGATCGACGTGGGTGACACGGATCGGGCGACCGCGAGCATGGCCGGGTTGACGTCCAACCCCGCCACGAACCCTTCCGGGCCGACGAGCTCCGACGCACGCCGCGTCACAATGCCCGTGCCGCACGCGACGTCGAGCACGCGCTCACCGCTGCTCAGCCCGGCCACCTCGAGAAGAGCCGTAGCCCAAGCGGCGCCAATGGTTGGGACGAAATACCGTTCGTAGTTCTCGGGAGGCTTGCCGCCGTAGTGCATGAAGCTAACCGCTGGCGTCGAGTCGGTCTTCATCGTTCGCTCCTTCCGTTCGTTGCGAGATGGCGCCAGTATGGAAGCGGTCGCACACGATCAGGAATGACCGCGAAACCCAGATGGATGACCGAAATGGCAGGGGTTACACCCGTGACCGAGGTCGCCGGACGCCCGGAGGCGCTGGATCAGGCCCTTGAGCGGCTCCGTCTCGAAGGCGCCATCTTTATGCGCGCCGAGTACTCGGAGAGCTGGAGTCTCGAGGGGCAGGGCGGGCCGATGTTCGCCGCGATGATGCACCCGGGGGCCGAGCGTCTCGTGCTGTTCCACGTCATCGCCTCCGGGCGGTGCTGGGTGGCGCTCCCGGGCGGCGAGCGCTACTGGGCGAGCGCCGGCGAGGTGATCGTCCTGCCGTACGGCGACGAGTTCCTGATGGGCGGCGTCGAGGCCGCGACACCGCTGCACATCACCAGAATTGTCCCAATGCCGCCGTGGACCGAGATGCCGGTCGTCCGCTATGGCGGAGGCGGGGATCGAACGGACGTGGTATGCGGATGCCTCTATTCAGAGGACCTGCTGTTCGATCCGGGCCGGGCCGCGTTCCCTCCGGCGTTCGTGGTTCGGCCGGCGGACGGGCCCGCAAGGAGTTGGTTCGACGCAAGCATCGCATACGCCCTGGAACAATCGGCAGGCAAGGCACGGTCTCGCAGATCAACAAAGCTCCCTGAGTTGCTCGTCACTGAAGCGCTCCGAATGCATCTCGCCACGGCCCCCGCCGTGGAGCGCGGCTGGATCGTTGGGCTACGCGATCCCCTGCTCGGACCCGCGATGGCCGCGATCCACGCAGCCCCGGAACGAAGATGGACGGTTGACGACCTTGCTGCCGAGGCCGGGGCGTCACGCTCGCGGCTCGACGCTCGCTTCCGCGAGGTTCTCGGACGTTCGCCGATCCGCTATCTCAACGAATGGCGGATGCACGTGGCGCAAGACCTGCTGGCCACCACGGACATCACGGTCGCGGCGATCGCCCGCAGAGTGGGATACGACGCGGAAGAGGCGTTCAGCCGAGCGTTCAAACGCGCGCACGGACGGTCCCCAGCCTTGTGGCGCACGGCTCGTGCACCCGGAGAAGTTCGACCCGGACCGGTTCGTTGATCCGGCGGTCGACGGTGACCCGATCGACGCCCGCCTGGAGCTCAAGAGAGTCCGAGGGGCTCGGGTCATACCTGAGGTCGCGCGTCGTCCCGAGCCCTATCAATTCCGTATCAACGGTTCGAGGGCACCCGGAGCACTGCCCGAATCACTACCGCAACAGCGACAGCGCGATGTTTCTCGGGCGGAATGAGCTGTCTCATGAGTCGGATGACGTGGTCAGTGAACAGAGGGTATAGCGCGCAGTCGTCGATGCTCAGCGGCTCACGGTGCACGAGCTCCACCTCGTCGAAGCCGGCCTTCTCAAGTTTCTGAACGAAGTCGTCCTCCGCCAGAGCGCCGGCGACGCAACCGGCCCATGCGGCCGGCTGTGTGAGGATCTCCGGCGGGAGGCCGTCCTGTTCGACGGTGAGATCAGAGACGCAGAGCCGCCCGCCGGGACGCAGCACCCGAGCGCACTCCGCCATCACTCGGGCCTTTCGCGGCGACAGGTTGATGACGCCGTTGGAGATGATTAGGTCCACGCTCGCGTCTAAGCGCGGGATCGACTCCATTTCGCCGTCGACCGTTTCGACGTTGGTGAGGCCGGCTTCGCCCGCAGCCTTGGCGGTCCGATCGAGCATCTCGGGGAGGAAGTCGAGGGCGATCACCCGACCTGAGGCACCGGTTCGCCGGGCGGCGAGGATGGTGTCGATGCCGCCCCCGCAACCCAGGTCGAGAATGGTCTCGCCGGGTCGGATGTCGGCAAAGCGCAGGTGATTGGCCACCCCCAACGCCCGTTGGATCGCGGATTGGGGCACCTGCGCTAGGTCCTCGGCGCTGTAGAACTTGTGGGCCACGGCATCCGTCGTTGGGGGGACGTTTCGGTACGCGTCGCGGACCAGGTCTTTCACCTCGGCGCTTCGCATCAGGTCTCGGCTCATGGCCCCAGCTCCTCCAGCGTTTGGTTAAGGCGCCGCATAACGTCGTCGGGCAGGTCTTCGTGCGGGGAGCTGGCAAGGAACTTCCGCAGCTCCTCGGCGAACTCGAGTTCGCCACAGCAGCGGCGGCAGAGGCCCAGGTGCTCCTCGACCTGGGCGCGATCCGTGGCGTCAAGAGCGCCGTCGAGGTACTCCCAGAGCCGCCGCACGGCCTCCGAGCAGCTGATCATCGCGCGCCTCCCGCCAGCAGACCACTCTGCTCCCCGTAGTCCCACATCTGCTTCTCGAACAACTTGCGCCCCCGGTGCAACCGCGCCAACACAGTCCCGAGCGGCACATCGAGCATGCCGGCCACTTCCCTCGCTAGAAACCCGTCCATATAGACAAGCACGAGCGGGACGCGGTACAGCTCAGGTAGAAGGAGCAGCACAGCCCTCACGTCCTCCGGCCCGAACTCACCGAGAAAGTCGAGGTGGAGCGAGTCTGAGTACGGGAACGGGTCCTCGTACGCGATCTTGCGATAGAGGGAGAACTCCTCGACCTCGTCGAAGTCGATCTCAACCGGTCGCCTCGCCTTCGCACGACCGTGGTCCCGGCAGCAGTTCACAAGGATGCTCGTCAGCCACGCCGGTCCCGCCGCCGCGTCGTTCAGCTGGTCGAACCGCTGGAAGGCCTTAAGTAGGCAGTCCTGAAGCGCGTCCTCGGCATCGGCACCGACGAGGCGTCTGGCGATGGAGTACAGGCGCGGAAGCTGGCCTCGCGCCAGATTGCTGAAGCTCTCCCGCCGGTCGGTTCGGGAGCTCTCCAACGTCACTCCAACCCTGAGGCCAACCATTGCCACATTCTTGGGACGCTTCCTGAGAATCTCCTATTGCATTCTCGCGCGGACGCAACAACGCGGCTCCCGAACTCCCGGGCCAGCGCAGCGACCCGCACCCGAATGACCTGGCGCTGCGCGCCACTTGCCGAGTGGAGACGGCACGGTACCGCGTTCGGATTCCAACACTCCCGGCTGGTAGCGGTGGTAGAAGGGGCGCGCGGTTTGAACGCAGTCTGGTGCTTGGGCAGATAGACGTCAGTCTGCGACCGCGGTGGCGGCGATGACTTCGTTACGGTCGACGAAGTCGTCAGCAGAGAGCTTGTCGAGCCGCGCCCGCACGTCACGCAAGAAAGCAGCCCGAGCGTGCGGTGACAGGTGGGCGATACGCCGGCCGGCCGCGCCGAGCGCGACGTTGCGTCGTACGAACTCCTCCAGACTGGGTCGGTGCGACCAAGCGAGGAACTCGACGCGTAGGTCGTGGAATCCGGCCACGTCGAGCAGCTCCCGCACCTTATCCGGCGTATCCATGAGGTCATGCCGGGCGACGGTGGGTTCCGCGGAAGGGGCGCGGTGCCGGTCGAGCTCCTCCTTCCAGATCTCCATGGCCGGGACGCCGGCGCCCTTCCCCCACATGGTCAAGCCCACGAACCCGTCGGAGCGCAGCACACGTCGCACCTCTCGCAGTGCCGCTCCGGGCTCGGGCACGTGGAACAGGACGAACGCCATCACGACGACGTCGTAGGAGGCTGGAGCGAAGGGAAGCTGCGCGGCGTCCGCCACGACACGTGGGCATCCCAGTTGGGAACGGCGCAGCATGCCCTCAGCCCGGTCAGCGGCGACGATCAACGCGGACTGCGCGGCCCGTGAAAGCGTCGGCAGCAACGTCCCAACACCAGCACCGAGATCAAGCACGCGACGCGCGGGACCGAGCGGCAGCCGGTCGAGCAACTGGACGCTGGCGGGGTGCAACGCGGATGCCCACCAGTCCTCGTACGCCTCTGCGGTCGAGGAGTAGTGAGCGATCAGCGCACGCACAGCCTTCCCCTGCGGCGTCGTCAGGGCGACCGCCGTAATGAGGGATAGCACGACACATCGTCTAAGACGTCTCGCGAGTGCCTGTTATTGCGTGTCGCGAGGACGCACTAACACAAGCCCGCCGGACGTCTTCCTAGCCATGGACGCATTCTCCCGCGAGGGCCGGATAACCGAAGGAAGTGTGGCAATGACTGTCGTTGATACTCGAGAGCTGCAGGCCAAGGTGAGGGACATGTACCGCCACGTGGCCGAGGAGCCGCACGGGACATACCACTTCGAGATGGGACGACCGCTGGCCGATCGCCTCGGCTACGCCTCGGACGTCCTCGACCGGATCCCCGCCGGGGCCGTCGAGTCGTTCGCAGGGGTTGGGTACTTCTTCGACCTCGCCGACCTGCGCGAGGGTGAACGCGTGCTCGACCTGGGCAGCGGCTCGGGGATGGACGTCTTCTACGCCGCCCAGTTGGTAGGGGCCTTGGGACGCGTCATCGGCATCGACTTCACACCCGAGCAACTCGCCAAGGCTCGCCGGCTGGCCGCCGACACAGGCGTCGATCAGGTTGATTTCCGTGAGGGCCGGATAGAGAGCCCGCCCGCGGAAGACGAGAGCTTCGACTGTGTGATTTCCAATGGTGTTATCAACCTCTCGCCAGAGAAGGGGCAGGTATTCGCCGAGGCGGCCCGCGTGCTGCGACCAGGGGGGCGGTTGGCAATCGCAGACATCGTCAGCGAGCGGCAGCTGAAAGACGCGATAGTCGGCGACGCCGACCTGTGGGCCTCGTGCATAGGCGGTGCCGCCCAAGAGGATGGGTACCGCCAAGCGATTGAGGACGCCGGTCTGCGCATTGAGACGAGCCGCCAGAACCCGTACCAGTTCATCTCCGAGCAGGCGCGCAACGCGAGCGGCACGTACGGCGTGAAGAGCATCTCCCTGCTCGCTGTCAAACCTAGCCGCTGAGCGGTCAGCTCGAATCCATCACCGTCCAAAAGGGACACTCATCGCAACCCTCGCTCAGAACGTGAATCCAGCAGGGCATAAGCCTGTCGCCAACCCGAAGGAGAAACCATGGCGCAGAAGGCCGTCGTCAGTCTCATCACTGGCATGGAGGACCCGGAACGGGTCACTGTCGCATTCCTCGTTGCGGTTGGGGCCGCAGAACAGGGCAGACCAACTCTCATGTTCTTGACCAAAGACGCGGTCCGCCTCGCACTCGGCGGGGTTGCCGTCGGGGTGGCCTGCGAGGGCTGCCCGCCTCTGCCCGATCTTCTCGACCGTTACGACAAGGCCGGCGGGCGCTACCTGGTCTGCCCAATCTGCTTCAACGCCAGAAAGCTGGACGACGGCCAACTGCTTTCCAACGCGGAACTCGGCGGCACGGTTCCGATGTGGCAATGGATCGGCGACGACGGTGCGACGACATTCAGTTACTGACCCACGAACACATCCCGGTCGAAGTCCCGTGCCCCGTCGACCGCCGCCGTCGGCTTAGCACCGCGCCTGGCGACGGGATCGAGCGCAGCCCGGATGTATGCACAGGGGTCCATGCGAAAATCGGCTCCGGCCTTCATCGTCAGGCGGCGCTATCATCACGTTGTGGCGATGACTCGCCCGGCTGAGTCGGCGACCAGTCTCGAGGGCGGCTTGATCGCGGGGACCGCTCTGTTTCGGTCGTTGGCCGACCCGACCAGGCTCCGGATTGTGCAGCGGCTAGCGGGTGGCGAGGCCCGGGTTGTGGACCTGACCAGGGAGCTCGGCCTGGTGCAGTCGACTGTCTCCAAGCACCTGGCGTGCCTGCGCGACTGCGGTCTAGTGGAGTACCGGGTCGACGGCCGGCAGTCGTACTACGGATTGACACGACCGGAGCTGCTGGATCTGCTGCGGGCGGCCGAGAGCGTGCTTGCGGCCACCGGGTCGGCGGTGGCGTTGTGCCCCAACTACGCTCACCGAGTCAGGCAATGACGACTGCGCCGAGTCATGCCTCGCGGCGGCAGGTAATGAACAGGCGTGCGCTTTGGTTGGCCTACGCCACCGCCGGCTACAACCTGCTCGAAGGTCTCGTCGCGATCGGCGCCGGCGCAGCAGCCTCCTCCACTGCGCTCATCGCGTTCGGGCTGGACTCATTCATCGAGGTATCTAGCGCCCTCGTCGTGATCTGGCAGTTCCGCTCCCGCATGCCGGAGACACGGGAGCGGCTGGCCCTGCGCCTGATCGCGGCGTCGTTCTTCGCCCTGGCCGCGTGGGTGAGCGTCGATGCGGTCACGTCGCTGCTGGGCGACGACGAGCCCCGGCCGTCACCGGTGGGCATCGGTTTGGCCGTCGCGTCGCTAATCGTCATGCCCGTGCTGGTGTGGGCCAAGCGGCGTGTCGGCCGGGAACTCGGCTCGGCCACCGTCGTGGCGGACTCCACCCAAACCCTGCTGTGTACCTACCTGTCCGCGATTCTGCTCGCCGGGCTTGTGCTCAATGCCACCCTCGGATGGTTCTGGGCAGACCCGATCGCAGGTCTAGTCATCGCCGCCGTGGCCGTTCGTGAGGGCATCGAGGCGTGGCGCGGCGATGCCTGCGCCTGCGCGCCGACGCCGCACGACCGTGACGGCAGCGGCGACGGCTGTGAGTCCGACTGTACGGACGCCTGCTGCACCGAGCGGCGGGCACAATGATTGTTCGCTGTAACCACGCTGGTCTGGTACAGCGTTCGGCTCGCCGTCGCCCTTCACCGCCCGTTGGCCGGTGACCCCAGTCAGGTCTGCGCGAAGCTCAACCAGATAGTCGCAGTGGCTGACTGCCGCCGTAGCGGCCAACGACGGATCCGCTTACTTACCGGCCTCTGCGGATTTCGCGAAGGTCTCGAGGATGGCGGTCCAGCCGCCGCCTTGGCCGATGGTGTCGTGGATCGCTTGTCCGGCGACCAGGCGGTCGAGGTGTCGGTGTTCGAGCTCCACGTTGGTCTGCTCCGGTCCGCTCGGCGTGAATCGGACCTCGATCTCACTGGCGTGTTCGGGGTCGTCGTCGTACTGCCATTGGCCGTTGATCTGCCAAGTTACGACGAGCCGGTGCGGTGGTTCCCAGACCAGCACCCGGCCCCAGTCGCATTCGCTGCCGTCGGTGCCGCGTTCGTACCAGCGTCCACCTTCTCGCGGTTCCAGGACGGCGTCGGCCATCTCTGATTGGCCGATGTGGTAGTCGGCTGGCCACCAGCGGCCGAACGAGTCGGTGAAGAAGGCGAACGCCTTCTCGACGGACATGGCGACTGTGGCACTGCCGTGCAGAGTGGGAACGGCGGGTGCGGCACTCATAGTTGCTGCTCCTGTTCGGATTGGGCGGTGGCCGCGTCGGCGGCCTTCTGAAAAGCGGTCAATGCGTCGTCCCAGATGCGCTGGAAGTACGCCGCGAAGGCGGCAACCCGGTCCGGGTTCAGCCGGTAGATGCGGCGAGTGCCCTCTGGGGTGGCGACGACTAGGCCGCCGTCTCTGAGCACCCGTAGGTGCTGGGACACGGCCTGCGGGGTGATCGGCAGGTGCTCGGCCAGCTCCCCAACCGAGCACGGACGTCGAGCTAGCAGCTCGAAGATCGCTCGCCGCGTCGGGTCACCGAGGATGCCCAGGTCGACATCTCCGTAAGCGGCCACGTTCGTAAGTGTGCGCTTTCAGATGCTTGTTCCGCAAGACGTTTCGCGAAGTTGTGGTGAGATTCGAAACCGAAATACCCAGTGCTTGGCCGCTACTGCGACTCAGTCGATCCGGGTCGTTCGGCTGCCGACGAAGTTGATGCCGTTGGCCTGGATGTGCCCGGCATCGATGGCAGCCTGCTCGTCGGCAGCGGTGACGCCGCCCAGATCAGCAAAGAAGTACGGGCCGCGGGCGAGCAGTGTGGTGTCGAAGCGGGCCGCCAGCGCACGCAAGATGTCCTGACCGGTATGCAGCCCGTCTGTGCGCGCCCAGGTGTTCAGGTACGCGTCCCAGGCTTGACCCGAGCGAGCCATTCGTCGCGCCTCCGGTGCAGCCAGCCGGGCTCGTCGTGAGCCAGTCGGTCGAAACACCACCGCGCGGTTTCCTCGTCGAAACGTTCCCGCGCCCACTCCACCACAATCAACACGCCGCCAGGATCGAGGCGCTCGGCGATGAGTTCGACCACGGCGTTGAGATTGGACACGTGGTGGAGCGACGTGGACGCGATGATCGTGTCGGCCGGCTGGTCCGCGGCGTAGTTCTCGAACTCGGTCCGGTGGTAGTGCGGGCCGTCTGGAGCTTCGGGGTCGATGCCCTCGGCACGGTAGCCCGCTGCCAGCAGAGCGGGGACGTGCCCGCCGAGCGGGCCACAGCCGATGTCCAACACGCGGCGCTGCGGCGTAGGCAGGTGTTGGCTGACGAACGTCCAGGTTGCGGCAAGCCAGCGCCGGTCGGCGGCATTGGACTCGGCGTCAGTCACCTCGCCCCCCTTTGGCAGGTTCTTCGCGGGTTGCCGATGCTGCGACGGTAGACCCGTACGGCCAGCGGTGCGAAGACAGCAATGATCGCTGCGCGCAGCCGCCAGGCGCGCCGACGCCATGCTCGAATCGTGCCTGGCCGGGCTTCTCGTCGGCGTCTGAAATCATCATCCGACTGGACGGTCGAACCGGGCGGTCCAGCGCCGGATCGGCCCGCGGCTCTCCTCGTCAATGACCTCCAAAATGGAGCTTGCGGTCAGACCGTACGTGGTGAACTGCTCGATCTCGGCTCGAGTCAGTGGCCAGGGCATGTCGCCTGGGTGGTCGTCCTCGTGGCGGGCTCCGGCGAGGACCAGCAGCCGGCCACCGGGCGCGACCAGTTGGGCGGTGTGCGCGAAAGCGGTGTGTCGCGCCTGTCCGGTCAGGACCTGGAGCGTGAAGATCTCAACGACGAGATCGAAGGCTCCGTCCCAGGACGGCGGCGGCGCAAGTAGGTCGGCAGTGACGTACTCGACCGTGGAGTCGGGGAAGCGCCGCCGGGCGGTGGCGATCGCCGTCTGTGATACATCGAACGCGGTCGTGGCATAGCCGAGTGAGGCCACATACTCCGCGTCGTCGCCGAGTCCGCATCCGACCACGACCGCACGGCCGGCACCGGGATGGTCCAATGTGGAGACCAGCCGTGGATTGGGAGCGAAGCCCGCCCACGGAACCGTGGCCGTGCCGTGCGCGGCGGCTGCGTAGAGCGTCTCGAACCATCCGGTGACGTCACCGTTGGCGACCGATTCCGCCGCGAGCCGACGAGCGAATGCTCGGCTCGCGTCGGCTCGTTGCGCAGAATCGGCGGTTCGCTCCGCACATTCGGTCATATCGGGTTGTCTTCGATCGGGCGTCCGACCGTGACGGAGTCAAGGACGGCGGCCGGCACGGTCGAGCGGAGGGCTGCGTCGGGGGAAAGTCCGAGCGCATCGTTGACCGTGGAGAAGGCGAGGCGCAGCGCGACGAACACTGTCATGGTGAAGATTTGGGAGTCACTGAACCCCGCGTCCCGCAGGTCTCGGACGTCGTCCGGGGTGGTGGCGTTGGGATCCTTCGCCACCATGCGCGCCCATTTGGCCATGGCCCGTTCGTTGGCGTTCAGGTGATCGTCGAGCCCCCGCAGTACCCCGGCGGCCGTGTTCGCATCGCTTGCCTCGGCGAGCTTGCCACCCCATGCCAGTGAGCAGTAGGAGTCGCCGAAGGCTGACGCGCATGCCGTGACGAGAATCTGGCGCTGGTGAAGAGTGAGGTTGTCCGTGGAGTTGGCCTGTCGCAGGAGGTTGAACAGTCCCGCCAGGGTGCTGGGCTGGTACGCCCACAACCGGGAGGTGTTCATGACATATCCCAGCTCGGCGATGTCCTCCTCGAAGCTGCGTTGCGCTTCCGGACTCGTTTCGGGGATCCGCAGGAAGCCGATCCAGCCGTTTACCTGATCCGGTGCCTGGGCAGGCAGGTACTTGGCGCTGTGTGACATGCAGATTCTCCGTTCTGAGGCTTGCAAGGGGCCGAGCGAGGCTGCGCCCGGCCCCACAATGGGCTCAACCGGTCGTGATGTCGATGGTGATTGGCACGTGGTTGGTGATGATGTCGTAGACGGCGGAGCGGGCCCGGGACTGCTCGACGAGCTCGCGCAGCTTCTCGGCCGGGGCGTCGCCCTTGACGCGTGAACCGGACGGCGATGCCTCTGGTAACCGTTGCGGACGTTAGGGTTGAGCCCGAGGATGCCGTTGAGGTCGATGTCACCGGAGATGGTGGACCGCACCTCGGTGAGCTGGATGCCGCGGGCGGCGGCGATGTTGGCCAGGCCGGCAGTGAGGCAGGCGGCGAGCGCGTGCAGCACGTACTCGACCGGGGTCGGGCCGTTGTCCCGGCCGACGAGGACGGCGGGATGGTCGGCGTCGAAGTGGAAGCTGCGCTCGTGGGTTCGCTCCTCGCCGACGCCGAAGAAGCCGTGGATGGTGCCGCGGCTGTGCGTGCCGCTGATCCATTCGTTGTCGGCGCGGAACTGGAACTTGGCGGCCTCCGGCGCGGCCTTGACCGCATCGAGAGTGGCGAACAGGGTGGCGGTGTCGACGCCGTTGCGCGTCGACTCGTTGAGTGTGGCGGTCATGTCGAGTTCCTCTTCGGTGTGGTGCTGCGCGGGCGCGCAGGCTGGTGGTTGGCCAGGCGGACGCGGTTTAGGCGGGGCAAACTCGCGGTCGCCTGGAATCGGGCGGGCGGATGCCTCGGCGGCCTCCATGTCGATTGCGGCGCTGAGCCGCTTCTGCAGTTCGACGAACTCCGGTAAGGGCGGGTAGCTGGCCAACGCGCAGGTGAGGTCAAAGATCTCGCGCAGGGATTCATCGCGCCGGCGTTGATAGTCGTGCCAGGGCGGTGCTCTCGTCGGCTCGCCCCGCAAGCGCTCGGTGCGAGCGCGACGGCGAGCAGTTCGGCGTCCCGGTAGGCGTCGCTGAGGCCGTGGCCGGTGACCGCGTCGCGGTGGTAGCCGGCATCGCCGACGAGTGCCCAGCCCGGTCCGTGCGCCTGCCGGACGAAGTTGGGCGTACGGAGCATGCCCCGAACCGGAGACGTGCGCTTGCCAGAGCGCAACCGTTGCGCCAACTCGGGCGCAGTGCGGTCCAGGTAGGCCGTAAACGCATCTTCGCGCGACGATGCACCTCGGCGAGCCTGTTGCGCATCGATTGACGGGCTGCAGATCCAGATGCAGGCCTCGCCGTGGTGAGTTGGAAAGACGCCGGTAAGGGCTCTGTTGGCAGCGATGAGCTCAATGCCCGGCCACGGGATCCCGCCGTAGTAGGCGTACTGCACCGCGCCGCCATCGCCGCGGGACGACGTAACCTTCGCTCCGATCGCGCGAGCGACCCGTGAGCCCAAGCCGTCGGCGCCGACGACGAACCGCGCCTGGACGTCCAGCGGTGTTCCGGCTTGGTCGTGTCCGTACACACCGGTGACGCGTCCGGCGTCGTTGAGGTGCAGGCCGGTAACGGTGACACCGAGCTGCAGCTGGGCGCCCGCATCGGCGGCTGCCTGCGCGACGATGGGGTCGAGAATGTAGCGGCGGGGCGCCACGAGCAGGTCGACCCCAGACTTGTATTTGATCTGTCGAGTGGTCGACTCAGCCGGTGTACTGAACGTGACCTGTCGGATGGCCGGTGCACCGCTGTCGAGGACCGTCTGAAGTAGCCCCCACCGGTGCAACTGCACCACGCCGGTCCGGGCGATTTGGTGTGTGGAAAGTGTGTCGGCCGGGAAGACAGCCCTGTCCAGCAGCAGTACGTCATGACCTAGCCGGGCCAGGAGCAGCGCGGTCGCGGACCCGGCGGCGCGGGCGCCGACGACGACGACATCCCAGCGGTGGCGGTCGATAGGCATGGACCCAGCGTCGGCGACCGGCGGCCACACCACATCCGAGCGCCCTACGGACTTCGGTACGGATGTGACCTCCGTAACCTGCGGTGGGCGCCGTGCCGGACAATGCGTGAATGGCAGCCGACGGCGTTCGCATGCCCGAGCGGCTGTCCCGCGCCGGCGTGACCGAGCGTGAGGCGGAGGTGCTCTCGGCGGTCGCTGCGCGGCTGCGCAACCGCGAGATCGCCGAGCGCTTGTACGTCTCGGTACGGACCGTGGAGAGCCACATCGCCTCCCTCCTGCGAAAGCTCGGCGTCAGCGACCGCACGGCGCTGGCCGATCTGGGGGTCGAGCTGCGCCGGTCGGTCCGCGACGAGGCGGCGCTTCCGATTCCGCTGACGAGCCTCATCGGCCGAGAGAACGAGACCACCGAGCTCGCCACACTGGCGGCCAGCCATCGGCTGGTCACGCTTATCGGGCCAGGCGGTGTGGGCAAGACCCGCCTCGCGCTCCACGTCGCCGGGCAGTTGGCCGACGAGTTCCCGGACGGCGCCCGACTCGCGGATCTCGCGCCCGTTACGCCTGACCTTGTTGCCGATACCGTGGCCCGCGCCCTGGGTGTACTACCGCAACCCGGGTGGCCGCTTCGCGACGTGCTGCGCGATGTCGCTGGCGGAATGAGGTGCCTGCTGCTGGTGGACAACTGCGACCACGTGATCGGGGCGGCCGTCGAGATCGTCGCTGATCTCCTGGCCGCCGGCTCGCAGCTTCGGGTGCTCGCCACAAGTCGTGAACCACTCGCCGTAGCGGGCGAGGCCACCTACCAGGTGCTGCCGATGCCCGTACCGACGTCGCTGGCCGCTGCCGCCGACTCTGATGCCGTACGCCTCTTTGTGGTGCGGGCGGCGGTCGTGTCACCCGGCTTCGCGCTCACCGACGCCAACGTCGCAGACATCGTGGCGATCTGCCGCCGGCTCGACGGTATTCCGCTGGCCATCGAGCTGGCAGCGGCGCTGGTGCGAAGCTTCGACCCGGCCGAGCTGGTGCGGCATCTTGATCAGCGATTCGAGTTGCTCTCCGCAGGGGCTCGGACGGCTCCGCCGCGCCACCGAACGCTTCGCGCCGCTATCGACTGGAGTTACGACCTGCTCGATGACCAAGAGCGGGAGTTGTTTGATCGGTTCGGCGTCTTCCCGGCGGACTTCGACTTCGAGGCAGCGCGTGCGGTGCATCGCAACGACGGCTCCACGGACTCGGCCGTGTTAGGCCTCCTGCCACGACTGGTGGACAAGTCGCTGGTTTCCAGCGTCGGTCGCAGCCCTCGCCGGTATCGGCTGCTGGAGAGTCTGCGGGCGTACGCCACGCAACGGCTGGCCGCCTCTGGCGTGGAGCCCGAGGCCAGACGGTTCCATGCCCGTCATTATCTTGAACTGGCTGAACATGCCGCCGGCCTTCTGCGCGCGGCACAACAGCGGGTAGCGATCGACCGGCTCACCACCGAGCAGCCGAACCTGAGAGCCGGGCTGGCGCACAGCGTCGAGACGGCCGATATCGAGGCGAGCTGGCGGTGGGTCGCAGCACTACAGCGGTTCTGGGACGTCACCGGGCAGCGACGAGAGGCATGGACCTGGATCGAGCGGGCACTGGAGCTCGGAGAACCTCCGGCCACAGCCCGAACGGTTGCCGGACTCGCCGCCGCCAGCGCCATACGGCAGCCATCGGATGCGCGGGCCTCGTTCGACCTGGCCCGTCGAGCCGAGCGCCTCGCCGCCGGCCTGGACGACCTCAGCCGTGCTCTCGCCGCCCGGGCGGTCGGGATGGGCGCCATGTGGGTCCAGCCGGAGTTGGCCGTTCCCGCGCTGCACGACGCCTTGGACCGTCTGGACGCCGATCACGCTTGGGAGCGTGCTCTGACAATGCAGGGCCTGGCGCAGGTCGCCGGCGAGTTGACCGAAGCACGGCACTGGGGACTTGCCAGCGTGGAACTCTTTCGCACCGTCGGGGACCAGATGTACGCAGCCAACGCACTGTTCATCCTGGCCCAACGATCAATCTATGCCGGCCTCGCCGATGACGAAGTGCACGCGTGGCTCTCCGAGAGCCAGACACTCGCTGACGCAGCTGGCAGCCAGGAGGATCTCGTGCACGCCCAGGTCGGCTTCGCTCAACTGGGCTGGCAACGCGGTGACCACGACGGTGCCGCCCGGCTGATGGGAGAGAGCCTCCCGACGCTGCGCCGACTCGGAGACCACCGCTGCACCGGCCGGGCGCTGTACATGCTCGGGGTGTCGGCACACGAGGGAGGACAACTGGACCGCGCCGAAGAACTGCTGGCTGCGAGCGTCGACGCCATCATGCTCGCCGGCCAGTCCTTCGTACTCGTGAACGCGCTGGAGGCCCTCGCTGCAGTGCACCACGGACAGGGCCGCCACCGGCAGGCCGCCGTTCTCCTAGGTACAGCGCACGCCGCGCGCGAGTCAGCCGCCGTCCACATGCGACCGATCCAGCTACCCGATACCATGCTCCGCGACGCGCTGCTCGACGTTCTCGGCGCTGACGCCCTCGCCGCTGCTGAAGCCGAAGGTAAGCGCATCACCGCGGCCGATGCGTCACGGGCGGCCTCGTCCGCCAAGCATCGTCACAGCGACCCGCCGGCGGCCGCGAGGTGACCGCCGCAGGCGATGAGGATCTCCGTGCTGGCGAGATCCGAATGGGTTCTGCGAACCTGTTGAACCATCCGGACTAGGCCCGGCTCGTCAACGGCCACGAACGAGCGGAGCGCCGCCATCATCGCCGAGGTCGAAGGTCACGGCCGGCCGATCTATGACGTTGCCGTGCTCACAGTGCCTGACCGGCGCAGGTCTTCGGCACGGAGGTGGAGTCCGTGCAGAGAGCCGTAGCGCGTACTGATTTGCGGGTGCGCGCGACCGCCGACGCTTGTGGTGCCGGTGGCTGTCCCTGCTCGCCGGCCAAGTGTCCGCGAGTCCCGGGTTCAGGGGAGAAACCATGATCCACCATCCAGATGTCCTTTCCGCGCTCGCGCGGCAACGCCATGCAGAATTGGTGGCTGCTGCTGACGAGTTCCGACGCGCCAGGCAGGCGCGCACCCGCCGTGAGCGGCCGTGGAGGCGGCGACGACGAGTCACCGGTCCTGAAGGGGTTCCGAGTACCCGGTCCCGGTGCCTGCGTTATGACGGCGACGTCGACCAGGCGGTTGGCGGCAACGGCGTTGTCGCCGGCTCGGCCACCATTCAGCAGAGGAGCCCAGAGATTGCTAGTGCGAAGGCCGTTGCGTGACTCCGTCAGGGGAGGCGGATGTCGCTGACGATGTCGGCGATCGCCATGCGCCCTCTGGGTCGCAGTGCTGCAGCCGCTGAGTGGAACACGCCAGTCTAGAAGTGGAACCCGTGGTGTAGCTCGAGATCGACCTGCTCGTATGTCGTTTTGATCCGGGCTTCCAGGTCAGCCGTATCGAAGCGGTGGGTGTTGCTGCTCATCAGGTCTCCCTCACCATTACTGCGGTACGGGTACGGCTGAACTCCTCGGGGTCGCGGATCTGCCACATGCCCTGACCGATGACGAGCACGCCGCGCGCCGGCAACGGTAAGTCGCCGATCTTTGGGTTCTCGGCGAGGCGGGTCGGACGTCCGAGGTCGAGGCCGTCGAGAGTCGCCTGCGCGTCGTCGACGTAGTACATGCGCTGTGGCATCAGCTTTCCGACGTGCCCGCTGGGCATTTCACCCGACAACGCCAAACGGCCCATGCCCAGCGCCTGGGCCATTCGTTCGGTCCCGCGGTCTAGCCAGGTGTGTCGCCATGTTGCAGGGGCGTTGCTGCGCCGAGCGTGTTCAGAACGGCCAGCGCCGGGCGACGTGTGGACGCTCAGGGTCCAGTCCAACGACGGCGCGTCGAGCGAGACGCGCAGCGTTCGAGGGCCGGTCCAGGACAGTTCGATCCGGGCGTGGCCGGTGTACCCGCAGGCGGCGCCGACGTACCGCGGGCAGGCGATGTCCAGTCGGGGGGCGTCGACGAAGATCGACCACCGGCCGTTGGGGTGGCGGTGCCACACGGTTCGATACGGCGCGAACGAGTTCTGTGGGACCACCCGCAGCGCCAGGACGTGCCCGGAGTCGAACGGAAGCGCGAACACGCCCCACCCGCGCACGTACTCGTGTCCGGGTACCGGCGCCTCGACGGTGCCCTCGTGGAATGCGGATGTTCGCGCGGCGATGCTCGTCACGTGGATCAGTAGCTGAACGTTGTGGCCGGCTCGTCGCCGATCCACTGCCACATCGGAACCGTCCCGTTCAATTCGGCGCCGGGGATGAGCTGGTCGGCCTCCAGATGCCTCGCGTTGAAGCAGATCGGACACACGTAGTACCGTCCGCCGGCCGCCTCGTAGCGCTTCATCAGATCGGGTAGGGACGGGCAACCCTCGCAGGCGACGCCGACGGCTGTACCGGAAATGCCGATGCGCACGGCCTCCTTTGTCAGGAACATCAACGTCTCGCGCCCGGTCTCGGCGGCACCGACGGCTACGAGGAACGCGACGGTGACCTTCTCCGGGTCCTCCATCCCGGTCGCCAGACTGACAACAGCTTTGTTGGCCATGGCCTTCTCCTCCTCACGATTGGACGTGAGGGGAACGTTAGGAGCGGCCGCGTGCCGTGTCGTCAGGCGTTCTCCCTACAAATCGAGCGGGTCCAGCAACCCTTTGCGCAGCGCGAAGAGTGTTGCGGTGGAGCGCGAGGACGCTCCGGTCTTGGTGTAGATGCGCTCGATGTGGGTACCTGCGGTCTTTCGCGAGATCCCGAGACTGCGGGCCACGTCGCCGGTTGCCGCGCCTCGCGAGATGAGGAGCAGAACCTCAACCTCGCGCGGCGTGAGCCCGGCCGGCCCCGACACTCGCTTCGGTCGTCCGGCTCCCGCTGCCGTCAACACGGCGTCGACCGCCTCGGTGTCGAACCGCCCGGCGCGGACCTCGGCCCGAAGCGCTGCCGCAGCTTGCTTGGCCGCCATCGCGGGGCGATGCGCACGCGGCTCGATCATCGACCGATACGCGCACGCCGCAGCCAAAATGCGTCCGCTCCGTGGAACGGCGGACCCGGTGAGCCCTCGGTGGTATCCGCTGCCGTCCATGCGCTCGTGCGCCAGTGACGCAATGGCTCCGATGCGAGCCAGGCCGGCCGGGCGGGCCAGCACGCGCTCTGTGTAGTAAGAGCTCAGCCGAACCCGCTCCCACTCGGTTGTCGACAATGGCCCGGCCTTGTCGAGAATCGTGACCGGCACGCCGTGCAGTCCGATGTCGTGGACCGAACCCGCCCTACGCGCGGCGACGACATCGGCGGGTGGCAAACCCATCGCGCGAGCCGCCTCGGCCGCCAGCTCGGCGACGCCGCGCGAGTGCCCGGCGCGGTACGGACTGCGCAGATCGGTGAAGTCCGCGAGCGCGACGAGAGCGGCGTCGAGCTCGGCGGCCGACAGTGGGCGCTGCAGGTGAGGTTCGCCCGCGAGGAGGTCGTGCACGCCGGCGTCGTCCGCGATGGTGGACAGGATGTCATCGGCGATCTCGCAAAACGTGTCGACGACATCGGGCGCCAACTGGGTGCCGCGACGGGCACGAGCCACCTTGAGGGCTCCGTCGCGTCCTGCCGCTCGATGGTGGACTTCGACGACATCAGCGAGGTGAAACAGTCGCACCTCGGGGGCGATGTCGGCACCGCCCACGCCCGGCGGGACGCCCTTGCCGTCCCACCGGGTAAAGAACTGGCGCAACGCCGATCCGACGTCTGGGCCGAGTCCGAGCTGCTCGGCCAACGCAGACGTGGTCAGACAGTGGGATTGCATGCCCTGGGAGACGCGACTGCCGCCGGTGAGCACCAGCGCCGCGGCCGTTCGCAGTCGGTGCGCGGCCGACCCTCCTCGTCCGGCATGGCTGAGGAAGAAACCCAACGCTGCCGACCCGGCTAGATCGACGCTGTAGCTGTCCGCCCGAAACGCGATGTCGTCGCCGAACAATGACGCCACCTCTGGGGCGTCCGCCACGCAGCCGACCCACGCCAGCATCGCGACGAAGAACAGCGACTCGCGTTGTTCGTCGCTCATCTTCATGTGGCCGGCGAGCTGCGCCGCGATCTGCCAGGACCGAAGAACGTGCTCCATGGGTTGGCCCAGGCCTAGATCGGTGGCGAGCGAGAACGCGGCCAGCAACTCAGCCAGGGTCACGCCGGAATCCCGCTCCGCCAGATCCACAGGCGCAGCCTACAAGTGTCAGGTTGACAAACAACTGCTGCTGCGCGGCGGCGCTCGGTGTGGGAATCGCTCGTTCTGCGACGTAGCCACCGGGAGGCCGGGCGGCCGCCATTCGGACATCAACAGGCCCAGCCAGGACGGCCGTGTGGCTGAGCAACCGCCTCGCGGAACGGCGGGTCTATTCGGCGACTCGATCCGGCCGAGTGGGTCCATGTTCCTGTAAGCCCGATTGGCGACGGCGGGTGATCTGGCTTCTCTGCTCGCCCACGATGGTGGCCGGAGAGGTGGTTGGCCTGGTCTTCGGTGGTCCCCTGATCGGCGCCGAACCCCCCTCGCGTTCTCCAAAATTGTGTGATGAGGTGTCGAGTTGGCACCCGGGTTGTTCGACGTAGCGGGTGGAGGTGAGGCATGAAGTACGTGCTCTTGTTCTGCGGTACGGACGAGGATGCTGCAGCGTTCGCGGCGCTGTCGCCCGATGAGCTACGCACCCGGTACGCCGAGGTCGGAGCTTGGTTCGCCAAGCACAGTTCGAAGATCGGGTCGACGAATCAGTTGCAGGGTCCCGAGACGGCGACGTCGGTACGGTTCGGCTTGGACGGGTCACCGGTGGTGACCGATGGACCCTTCCTCGAGGGCAAGGAGGCGATCGGCGGCTACGCCGAGATCGACGTGGCCGACCTGGACGAGGCGCTACGAATGGCAAGGACATGGCCGGGAAGAGGAACGGTCGAGATCCGTCCGGTGATGACGCAGCGCTAGCCGCCACCCGCGACGCGGTTGCCGCGGCTTACCGGGAGGAGGCCGGGCGGCTGGCCGCGTCAGTCATGCGTGTGCTGGGCGACTTCGAGGCAGCCGAGGAGGTCGCCCAGGACGCGTTGTTGGCCGCCTGGGAGAAGTGGCCGGTCGAGGGCGTACCGGACCGACCCGGCGCGTGGCTATGGACCGTGGCGCGTCGGCGAGCCGTGGATGTTCTGCGGCGCAACCTGCGACTGCGAGACAAGCTGACGGCCGCGGCGTTGCCAGCGGAACAGGACGCGGAGGACGACCGGCTGCGGCTGGTGTTCACCTGCTGTCACCCGGCGCTGTCGCAGGAGTCGCAGGTCGCGTTGACGTTGCGAACCGTGTGCGGTCTGAGCCCGGCCGAGATCGCCAATGCGTTCCTGGTGTCGGAGTCGGCGATCATTCAGCGGCTCGCTCGCCGGAAGATCGCCGTTGCCGGGATTCCGTACCGGGTTCCCGACGACGATGAACTCGGCGACCGGCTCTCCGCGGTGCTTGCGGTGATCTACCTGCTGTTCAACGAGGGGTACCTCACCAGTGTGGGCGAAGCTTCGGCCCGCCGTGACCTGACCGACGAAGCCTATTGGTTGGCGGCGCTGCTCGCGCGGCTCATGCCCACTCAGGCCGAGGTGCTCGGGCTGCTCGCCCTGATTCGTCTGCACCGCGCTCGGGCCGCGGCCCGGTTCGATGCGGACGGGCGTCTGGTGTTGCTGCGAGATCAGAACCGCGCGCGCTGGAATCGGGCGGAGATCGCCGATGCCTGCGGCTTGTTGGCCCGAGCCGGCCGGCTGCGACGCCCCGGGCCGTACCAGCTTCAAGCCGCGATCATCGCCTGCCATGCCGAGGCGCCGACATGGGCCGATACCGACTGGTTGCAGATCCTGCTTTCTCTACGACGCCCTGCTCGGCTTTGCGCCGTCGCCTGTCATCCGACTGCACCGGGCAATCGCCTTCGGCGAGGTATTCGGATCGGCGGCCGCGCTGACCGAGGTCGATGGGCTGGCGGACTCATTGAGCGGCTACCACCTGTATCACGCGACCCGGGCCGAGCTGCTCCGCGATCTGGGACGCGAGGCCGAGGCCAGAAGCGCGGACGAGCAGGCGTTTCGCCTCACCGCCAATCCGGCCGAACGTGCGTTGCTTGAACAACGCCTCAACTAACGGACAGCAACCTGGTCTGACGGAGTGCCGATCAACGATGTGGCGAAGGTGATGCGGCATGAGCAGACATCGACGACGCTGGACCGATATTTTCTCCGCGTATTCGCCGCGGGCGGTATGGATCTAAATGCGGGCGACGGCACGCCGTTGCCGGCTTGCGCACGGATGCCCAACCTACGATGAGGTGGTGTCGATAGGGGCAGATATGGAAATGCCAGAACCGACTGCACCTCGACGGCGGCGGCGCTGGGTCTTGTTCGCGTTGCCCGTGGTGTTGTTGGTTGGCCTCGTGGCCGTACCGGTGGCCGTGTTCGTGATGGCGGCAACGCTGCGGGCGAGTGAGGGAGCGGGTAGTCCACTGGCTGCTGTGGTTGGTGCGATGGGTGGCCTGGATCGGTGGGGCGCGGACGATGAACTGGTCGGGGTGGGTCGGTATATCAGTTCCGAACACTTCGATGAGGTGCGTGGTCGGCTGATCGAGCTGCGGCATCAGCTGGTGAACCGCGGATATGCGGCCGTCATGGAGATCGGACCCGCTCAGGAACGGCGCACGGCGGATGACCGGGCAACAGTCATCGTGGAGTACCGGGTGTCCGCGACGCTGCCCGGGCAGACCCTGTCGGCGGACAGCGAATACCACCCTTGGACATTTCAGACCGTGTTGGCCAGCCGCTTTCATGGCGGCGGCTGGAAGGTTGACGCAATTGACGCTCCCGACATCTGCGGGACGTACCTGCGGTGCACGGGCCCGTAATCGCTACTGGTGGCGAATGGATCGGGACGACGATGCGGCAGTGATGTCTTCCAATCGTCGGTGGGATCCGCACCTAGGAGCCGGCCGATCATGCCATCTTGCTTCGGCTCGGTTGGTGAAGCTCCGTGACTTTGGGCACTCGCTACAGATCATGGGCGACGCGGCGCTGACCTGGCACAAGAATTGGTCGCCCCGGTAGGCGGTGTCCGCAGGACACTGTCGTTCCCAGTGAGCGACCGAGGCTCCGGGCACACGAAGGGCACGCTTGGGGCACGGTGACACCCTCTGATCCGTGGTTAGCCATTCATGATCGCGTGGACGCCACCCTTCCCAACATGCTGTTGGCTGGGCAAACTTATGACACTCGCACCCCGGCGGCCACGCTTCATGGTCGAGGATGCGCATATTGGCAGCAATTGCCCAGAGCTAGAGCGTGGTTGCTCCGGCGAAGCAGGGAGAACAATGGCCGAGACGACTGGGGATGTACTAAACGTACTAAACGTTCCCGACCGCTTTGAGGCGCTCTCGGGATACACGAGCCTGGGTGCGATCATCGTTCCGGTAGACGCCGCGCTGTCGGTGATTGATGATCACTTTCACGACATGCGTGCGGCCCGTCGTGGGGCGCTGCTCATAATGAAAGGCACATCTGGGTCCGGTAAGTCCACCTTTCTGGAGACGATCAAGCTCTTCCGGCAAGAAATTACTGTGGATCACATTCCCGCGGATGAGGACATACCAAGTGCGTTGCAGAATCTGAAGCCAGAGGCGACTAGGCTTCTGGTGCTCGACGGGCGCGAGGCGATTGGCCAGGTCAGTCGTTCAATTCTTGAAGAAGCCATGCACGCTATCAATGTCTTCGTACGATCCGAGCGTGGGCGAGAGACGCTCGTCGTCTGGCCGACAAACACGCAAGAGCTTACGGAAACCATGGTCGACATAGCAAGAACAATTGGCGCAGAAGCACTTTTCGGCGTTGGGGAAGCATATATGAAGTTTAGTGGTCCGCCGAAGTCAGAGTTTGTTTCCATCGCGGCACGCACGATTGCGGCCCTCAATGAGGGTGCCTCGCTGGCTTCGATGGGAATATCTGAAGCGAGGGCCATAGAACTCGTGGACGAAGCTTCGACAATTGGGCACTACATGGGACTTGTGCGGAAGGAGTCACGTAACCACGGCGCCTATGTCAAGAAACTCATTAAGTCTGAGCCCTATCACCTCTGGACGCTCGTCATCGCCGACGAAGAGCCGGAGGGTGAGGTCGCCGCATTGACAAGAGGCGGCTTTGGGCTCGCGGACATCGATCGCCTACTCACGGCCACGGCAGCAAACGTTGTGGCGGAGCTGCAGGCAGCGCCCGAGCGTGTGGGTCTACTTGCAGCTACGCTTGATGCGCGGATCATCTATATGGACCTAAATACCATATGCTCGGTAATTCGTCAGTATGGTGGCGACCGGCTCCATGATATTCTCCGCGGATATAACGTGCAGATCAAGGCTGATCGAAAGGCAGCGGGCCGCCTTCAAGGATCGGATCTCGGCGTGCTCATCAGTGGAGGCTCACTCGGGGTTCGTCGGTCCGGGCGTAGGCCTGGCCTCGATACTCGGGCGTTCTACACCAGACTTCCCAACATTGCCAGAACGAACGATGGTCTACTTAATAGCGCGTTGGGGCGTGCGCTTGTGGACGCCGGCCTCATCACGGACTTCGTTTCGGAAAAGGATTTGGGAACTATGTATAGGGTCGTCACGGACCTTTTCTGTGTGCGCCAGTCAGGCGACATTCGTCTTGAAGTGATGTGGCGTCTCACGACAAGCCGCGCTGAGATCGCGAACTACGTACTTAAGAAGCTTGGAATCTATGGAAAGGCAACGGGGATCCTTTAGTCGAAGAATGCTCGGGTTCGGCAACCTGCCTGAAAATCGGAAGGTCGACGGTTCGATCCCGTCCCTGGCCACGCCCATGACCTGCCTCTCGCGCAGGTGATCGTTCGTTTTCGGCGATCTTCAATGCTCCCGATCCTTGACCGTGGCGGACCCTCTCTGACCTGGTTTTGCCGTGCCTTGGGGCACCCGCGGGGCACGGATCGATCATGGATCGGAGGACGGCTCTGGTCGTTGTGCGTTGCCTGCCGGACGTTGTCGCGGTTGCATCACGGACTCCAATCCCGGTCTAGCAGCTTCGGACAGACGAGCAACGGTTTTCGCCTGCAGAGACGTTCGTCAACGTCCGAGCCGAGTGTTAACTGCCTCGGCCGGACGGCCAGCTCCGGCATGCCCGATAGGCCGACTCGGGCGGTCGGCGGAGAAATTAGGTTTTCAATGTGGGCTTTTCGATCAAATTGGCGCCTGGCTTGAGAATTCGAGCCTCCTCGCGCGGAATTCGGGCGAGTGTGGGTCCGCGGGCTGCCCGTGTTCACTTCGGTGACGGCGGCGTACATGGTCGGCGTTCTCGAACGCGCGGGGGCCCCTCGCGGGATCGTCAACTTGGTCACGCCGGTGCCGACCGGGCCCGCCGTCGCGGCGATGGTGGCACATCCGGCTGTCCGAAAGCTCTCCTTCACGGGTTCGACCGAGGTTGGGCGGATCCTGCTCCGCGAAGCCGCGGACACGGTCGTGAGCACCTCGATGGAGTTGGGGGGCAACGCGCCATTCGTCGTCCTCGAGAACGCCGACGTGGACGCCGCGGTCGACGGCGCGCTGGTCGCGAAGATGCGTAACGGCGGATCAGCCTGCACCGCAGCGAACCGCTTCTACGTGCACAGCTCCGTGCACGACGAGTTCGTTGACAAGCTCACCGCCAGACTCCGCGAGTTCAGGGTCGGCCCGGGCATTGACCGGGCCAACTCGCTCGGCGCGCTCGTGTCTGTCGAGGAGCGCGACAAGGTCGCCGAGCTCGTCGATGCGGCGATCACCGAAGGGGCTAAGGTCGTACTCGGTGGCGAGAAGATCGACGGCGGCGCATTTTACCCCGCGACCGTGCTGGTCGACGTCAAACATGGTTCGACGATAAATCGGACCGAGATCTTCGGCCCCGTCTCGGCGATCGTCAAGTTCGATAGTCTCGACGACGCTGTCCGCATGGCCAATGACACGATCTATGGGCTGATCGGTTATGTCTACGGGCAGGAACACGAGGCGTTGCGGGTCGCGTTGCGCATCGACGCGGGCATGGTCGCGGTCAACCGCGGAGTTCTCAGCGATCCGGCGGCTCCGTTCGGCGGCACGAAACAGAGCGGACTCGGACGCGAGGGCAGCTCGGACGGGATCCTCGAGTATCTCGAAGAGAAGTACGTCGGCATCGCGCCGTGATCCGCCAGTCGGTGCCGGCCTGGGTCTCCCGCGCGAGGAGCGCGTTGAGACCCTGCCAGGAGAACCGGGTGCCCTGCGTGTGGGCTCGTGGTGGGTATGAACCCCGCGAGGTCGTGGTAGGGGTGCTCGTTGGTTTGGCGCTGGCTGCGTGTGACGGCCGGCCTCGTCGCCGCAGCCCGGCTCGGACACACCTGCACGCGTACGGTGCAGCCAAGGTAGGGGCCAGTCGATCGCGGCGGCCCACCGCCCCAATCTGGTCTCCTGAGCGCTCCCTTGGCCGACATGAAAGCAGGGCGGTCTTTCCGGCATTGGTGTGACCTTCGCAAATCAGGTCGAGCCCCTCCCGTTCGTGGCGGGTCAGCCCGACTGCGCTCTCCCTGGTCGCGGTCCGGGCACCCTGGGGGATCGACCGGGAGCCGAGCCCGCGCATCGCCGCGTGGGGCAACGCGAGCGGCGGCTGTCGCGCCGAGCTCGGCGAATATAGCCAGGGCCCGCCGTAGTCACGTCTCGTCGGCCGAGTCGCAAAGGGACAGCGAGGCCTCGCACGGGCGGCCAAGGTCGGTCCAGACCGATGCCGCGCCCTCCCAGTTGCATCGACCCCGAACCGGTAGGGCTCGGCCATTCCCGTCCGGCATTGGTCCGGTGGAGCTCGCGTGCGGCGCAGGCACGCCGCGACCGCGCCGGTTTCCATGTGAGCAATCCCGTGAGCAAATCGGCCCGGGTGGACAGTCAGATCCGCTCCGGTCAATCGTTACGCACATCTATGTGTGCAGGTGGAGAGGCACAAACTGAGCACATCGAGTGGAGCGGGTGAAGGGAATCGAACCCTCACTGTCAGCTTGGGAAGCTGATGTTCTGCCATTGAACTACACCCGCAGCGAGCCATCACTGTACCTGACAACCGAGAGGGAGCGCGTCTTCCTTACGTCGCCCGCCAGATCCGGTGCTCCGCTGCGTGCCTAGCCCGGTGCGTGACCATGGCCACCTCGATCTCGAGCTCGAAGAGCCGCCACTCGACGTTGTCGGAGGCTCGATGCAAGGCGGCCAGTCGCATCTGGCGTTCCGGATCGGTCACCGGGCGAGCCCGACCGGCCAGGTAGGCCTCGTCGTCGGAATTCTCGGCGGGGTAGGCGTGCAGCGCGTAACGCCCGTCGCGCTCCAGGTCACGGCGCTTTGGCGACGGCGTGACGAAACAGAACAGCCCGCCGTCAGCGATGACGGGTGACACGGGATGCACGCGCGGCCCGCCGTCCAGCCGCACCGTGGCTAAGTAGCCGAACGCCTGTCCGTACTGCTCAAACAGCGCCTTGACCTCGGTGGCTAGCTCCGGGCAGGCGGCCTCGAACGATAACCAGGAGGCCGTAGTCGAACCCATGTCCACCACTGTAGAGAACAGGTGTACGAGATCGGAAGCCCAAGACGTGATATCGCGCAAACCACGGCACCGCCAGCCCGTACCCTGTTCGGCATGACCGCCGCACAGCTGATCTCGTTCGCCCGGGGCGCCCCTTCGTTGGACATCGTCGATGTCGCCGGTCTGAAGGCGGCGGCGAATCGGGCCTTCGATCTCGATCCGGCCGCGGTCACGGGGTACGGGCCAGCCACCGGATACCCCCCGCTGCGGGAGTGGATCGCGCAGCGGCACAACGTCGGCGCCGAGCAAGTGTTCATCACCAACGGATCGCTCCAGGCCGATGCCTTCATCTTCGACCAACTGGTACGGCCGGGCGATGACGTGGTGGTGGAGAAGCCGACGTACGACCGTACGCTGCTCAGCCTTCGGAATCGCGGGGCACGGATTCACCAGGTTTCGCTCGACAAGAATGGCATCGACGTCGACGAGTTGCGACGCCTACTCGAATCAGGCGCGCGGCCAACGCTCGCTCACGTCATCCCGAATTTCCAGAATCCCGCGGGAGTCACGCTTTCCCTGGATCGCCGGCAGGCACTCGTCGAATTAGCTCGCGAATATGGATTCACTATCTTTGAGGATGACCCATACGTCGATATCCGGTTCCGCGGCGAACCGCTGCCGACCATTTTGAGCCTCGACGATCCGGACGCGCCAACTGTTGTCGCGGCCGGTTCTTTCACAAAGACAGTGTGCCCGGGCGTGCGCGTGGGCTACCTCATCGGTCCAACGTCGACGATCAACGACATAGCCAAGGTCGCGGTCAACACCTACATTTCACCGAACATGCTCTCCGAGGTCACGGTTCATCAATTCTGCGCCTCGGGCGACATTGACCGGTCTATTGCCGCCGTACGGGTGGCGCTGTCGGAACGCGCGACGCTGCTGGCCCAGGCAATTCGCCGCGAGATTCCTGGTGCGGTATTCAATGAACCCGATGGCGGATATTTCCTTTGGATTGACCTGCCGGATGACGTGGATGTAAATAAGCTTGCGCCAGCGGCCGCCGAAAAAGGCGTGGCGGTTGTCAAAGGAACGGACTTTCTTCTCGACGGCGGCGAGCACTCACTTCGGCTCGCCTATTCGGCGGTGACGAGTGATCAGGTGGACGAGGGCGTACGGCGGCTCGCCGCGGCCATTGCTGACATCCGGGGTTGACTCGAAAACCAATGCCAAAGACTCGAAAACCAATGCCAAGCTGGCAATTCTGCAAGTTGCACCTAACGTTTGTCACAAGTACGACACAACTGTCTTAATGTCTTCCGCCCCGCACCTTTGTCTGATCGCATAGCGGCCAAGACTTCGCCCCGCCCCCCCACTGGGCACCGGGTGAGCCGGCCGCTCCACCCCACCCCCCGCTGCGGCCGGCCCACCCGGTGCCCTATTTCTGTGCCGCTACGCTGCCGGAAGGCGACCCTGGCGAACGTAGGAAGGGGGCGTGCAGATGGCTGACACCGAGCACACCACCAGCACCGGCACCGGCATCGGACGAGCGATCTCCGCTCCTGTGCGCGCCGTTACTCGAATGTTCGCTCCTTCCTCGTCACATGCCGGAAAGAAGTCCACGACCCGAACCGGTGGTTCGATCGTCGACTGTGGCTTCTATGTCGAGGGCCAACGCCAACCGGGCGACTCCGACTACGCGCAAGCGCTGCAGGCAGCTCGGGAGCGCGAGGACTCCTTCGTCTGGCTGGGCCTGCACGAGCCGAGCCACGCGGATCTGTCCGAACTCGCCGCCGTATTCGAGCTCGATGAATTCGCGGTCGAGGACGCGACGAAAGGCGGTCAGCGCGCCAAGGCCGAGCGATACGGCGAGATGACCTTCCTGGCGGCACGGACGACCCGTTACGTCGAGCACAGCGAGCTCACGGAGACCAGCGAGATCGTGGAGACCGGCGATCTGATGATGTTCGTCGGACCGCACTTCGTGATCACGGTCCGGCACGGGGAGGTCGGCCCCCTCACACCCGTACGGGCTGATCTCGAGAGCAAGCCAGAATTGCTCCAGTTTGGACCGTGGTCGGTTGTCTACGCGATTCTCGACCGGATCGTCGACACTTATCTGCTGGTCGCGGATCGAGTGCAAGAGGACATCGACGCTGTCGAATCGCAGGTATTCGCGCGACACGTGCACGGAAGAATCGCGCGGATCTATCAGCTCAAGCGCGAACTGGTCGAGTTCAAGCGGGCCGTCGTACCGCTGCAGCGCCCGCTGGCGGCGATGGCCGAGGGTCGGATCGGCGGCATGCCGAAGAAGATCACCCGGTACTTCCGTGACGTCAACGACCATCTCGTTCGGACGGTCGAGCAGGTGGTGTCCTACGACGACCTGTTGAACTCGATCCTGCAGGCGCGGCTGGCTCAAGTGACCGTCGATCAGAACAACGACATGCGCAAGATCGCATCATGGGCGGCAATCGCCGCGATGCAGACGGCGATCGCCGGCGTGTATGGCATGAACTTCAAGTTCATGCCAGAACTCGGATGGCGGTACGGGTACGCGCTCGTCCTCCTGGTGATGTTCGGTTCCGCAGTCGCGCTCTATCGACTGTTCCGCCGGTCCGGCTGGCTGTAGCCAAGGCGGCAACCCGCCCCGTGATCTAGGGCAAACCGGGGTGATCGGAGATCGAACCACGCGGATATGCCCTAGATCGCGGATTGCGGAAGGAGAGGCGACGATCAGGGGCGGTCAGTACGGTCGGAGGTCTTGTCCGCCGCCTTGTCGGTGGCTTTGTCGGTGCCACGAGTGGCCTTCTTGGCCAGGTCCGAGGTCGTGTCAGTCAGGTCGGCGGTCGTGTCGCTCATGCCGGAGGTCGTGCCCGAGGCTCCGGTCTCGGCGGGGGTCGACTTCTCGTGCAGCGAGTCTGCGAGCTTGCCGGCCTTGGCGGACACGGTGTCGGCTACCGACGCGGCACCGGCGGTCACTTTCTTGGTGGCGGACGGTTTCTGGCCGGCGGGTGTGAGCTCATCGACGGCGGTCATCGGGTCGTACTCGTCCCACTGAGCCTCCGCCCTACGGCGGCGCATCACCACCGCGCCGACGGCACCGACGGCAGCCCCGGCCGCGAGCAGACCGAGCAACGCCCCCCACCGGTTCTTCTTCTCGGGGATCTCCAGCACCTGGTAATCCTTGCGCGCGTTGGCGGCACCGCTTCGTACCTGCTCATACAACGGGGCGAACGCGTCCTTTGTGGTGACCCACCCGCGGTTGGCGACGTAGCGCGCCCGGTCGTACGGCGGCGTGAGCTTCTCGGCCGCGCCACCGGCGGCATGGCTGGCTGCGAGCCGGAGGTGCGCATAAGTCTCGCCTAGTTCGTCCCTGATCTGCTGCCGTTGGGTGCGCGGCGGCTCCTTGCGACCAAACACCGGGTTCACCTCCGTCGACCGACCTCACGTTTCCACCCAATCCTGGACCTATCAGCATCCGTTCACCACCGGATTGGGGCGAATGGCAGGATCTACCGCGAAGCGCGAGGAGCGAGCGCCAGCGAGCACCGCAGTCGCGAGTGCAAGGATCTACTGCCAAGCGCGCGGAGCGAGCAGCCCGGACTCTGCCGCGAGTGTTGGTCATCAGACATATGAGGAGACATCGTGGGTGAGTCGATCTTTGCGACCCTGCACACCAGCGCCGGTCCGATCCGGGTCGAGCTCTTTCCCAACCACGCGCCCAAAACGGTCGCCAACTTCGTGGGACTTGCGGAGGGCACCCAGCCGTACACGGATCCGCGCACCGGACAACCAGGGTCGGGTCCCTACTACAACGGAGTCATCTTCCATCGGGTCATCCCGAATTTCATGATCCAGGGCGGCGACCCGACCGGCACGGGCCGAGGCGGCCCGGGCTACAACTTCAACGATGAGATCCACCCGGAGCTCATGTTCAACCGGCCGTACCTGTTGGCCATGGCGAACGCCGGAAAGCGCCCCGATGGCAGTGGCACCAACGGCTCCCAGTTCTTCATCACGGTCAGCGCCACCACGCACCTCAACCACAAGCACACGATCTTCGGCGAGGTGGCCGACGAGGCGTCGCGCCGAGTGGTCGATTCGATCGCCACGACGCGAACCGCACAGGACCGTCCACTGCACGACATCGTGATCGAGCGAGTGGAGATCGAGCGCGTCTAGCACCGGTCCAAGATCAGGGCGGGCGGCGCCGGGCGGCTAGGGTTGACGCCATGACCCAGGTGCCGCCCGCCACGCCGGAGTCGAGTCCTACTCCCGTGGTTCCGGTCTGCTACCGACACCCGAAGCGCGAGACTTATGTCCGTTGTGTTCGTTGCGACCGCCCCATCTGCCCGGAGTGCCTGAACGAGGCGCCGGTCGGTTTTCAATGCCCGGAGTGCGTTGCCGAAGGCCGCCGCTCGGCGCGACCGACCCGGACGGTGTTCGGCGGCAGCACGATCGGCGTGCATGGCTACGTCACCAAGGCACTCGTCGGCATCAATGTGGCGGTTCTTATCCTCTCGACGGCGCTTGCCGGCGGCAGAGGTCTCTTCGGCGGCGGGCTGGGCGGTCTCCTCGGCGGCGCGACCCAGCTGACCCAGGACGGCGCGGTTCAGGGAGTCGACGTTTACCGCTCCTCCAGCGGTCAAATCGTCGAGGTGCCAGCCGGCATCGCGGACGGTCAGTACTACCGGCTCCTCACCAGCATGTTTCTCCACTATGGAGTGATCCACCTCGCCCTGAACATGTGGGCGCTGTGGGTGCTCGGGCGAGAGCTCGAGGCCCGGCTCGGGCCGCTTCGGTTTACCGTGCTGTATCTGGTTGCCGGGCTGGGCGGAAGCGTCGCCTGCTACGTGTTCGCCCCCGCCGCCCAGGCCGCCGGCGCGTCCGGCGCGATCTATGGCCTCTTCGCCGCCCTCTTCATCGTGTTCCGGCGACTGCAACGGGACACGTCGGCGATCATCACGGTGCTCGTCCTCAACCTGGTTCTGTCGTTTTCGGTTCCCGGCATCTCCATCTCGGCGCACCTCGGCGGGCTCGTTACCGGCGCGATTCTCGGCGTCGCGTTGGCCTATCCGCCCAAGAAGATCCGCAACATGGTGCTCGCCGGTACGGTCGCGGCCCTTCTCCTGCTGATGACCGTTGCCGTGATCGCTCAGACCGCGGCCATCAACGCGCTTCCGGTGCCTCCCGGTCTCTAGTTCTGCGCGTTCGCACGAACGGCATCGATGGCGGCTACGACGGATTCTGGCTCGGTGCCGAGCTCGTAACGGCTGTATTGGCCGATCCAGTCACCGGCGTCGACTTCGAGCAGCTTGGTGCGGGCGCCCAGACGTAGCCGCTCGTCGACCCGTACCTGCTCGACATCCGTCCAGCCGAGATGGACGCGACGGGCGAATCCATGCACGACCACCAAGCCGTCCGCCTCGACCCGCAGTCGCTCTCTGGCCACGACATCCCGTACCGCGTAGAGCACGAGTGCGCCCGACACGAGCAACGCGATGACGATTGGCGTCGGATCGCGGGTGAGCAGACCGGCCACCGCGACCCCAGCCGCGAAGGCGAACTTCAGCTCGATCACCCGTCGCGGCACCTGGTAGCTCAGCGGCAGGCTGGCGTCGGACGAGTCGCTGGGCGGCCGTACGTTCACGATCACCAGAATCGCACGGGGCCCGTACACAACCTTTACCTGGCTTCGCCTGGCGGCGTGGCACGCTGGGCGCGTGACCGAGCCGTCCACCCGCGGGCTGGTCCTCATCGTCGAGGACGAGCGGCCGATTGCCGACCTGGTACGGCTTTATCTGATCCGGGACGGCTTCGGCGTACACGTGGAATCCGACGGGGAGAACGGCCTCGCGGCGGCTCGGCGCCTTCGCCCCGTCGCCTGCGTGCTCGACATTGGACTGCCCGGAATGGACGGTACGGAGGTGTGCCGCCGGTTACGGGAAAACGGTGATTGGACGCCGGTCATTTTCCTTACCGCTCGCGACGATGAAGTGGACCGGGTCGTCGGGCTGGAGCTCGGTGCGGACGACTACGTAACCAAGCCGTTCAGTCCGCGGGAGCTGGTGGCACGGGTGAAGGCGGTTCTGCGCCGGACTTCGGGGATCGCCGCGGTCGGTGAGGCACCCCGTCGGGTCGGCGTGGTGACGCTGGATCCGGGCCGCCGCCGGGTTGACGCGGACGGCGTGGAGGTACAACTGACGTCGACCGAGTTCGATCTGTTGGCTCATCTGATGTCGCGCCCGGGGCGGGTATTCACGCGTGAGGAGTTGTTGGCGTCGGTGTGGGGGTATGCCGCCCACGGCGGAACACGCACCGTGGACGTCCACGTGGCTCAGGTACGGTCGAAGCTCGACGAGGCGAGTTCGCTCGCCCGTGACGTAATCCGTACCGTGCGCGGAGTGGGCTACACAGCGGACGGGTCATGAAGCTTTTTGGCACCCTCAGCGCACGCGCCGTTCTGGTCACCGGGTTGGTCGCGGTGATCGCGGTCGTGATCACGGCTGCGGTCGCACTGCCGGTGACCGTCCGATCCGCCAACGACGATGCCCGAATGTCTCTGGCGGACAAGGCTCGCGTGGCCGCGAACGCGATTGACGGGCGCGACACCGCCGCGGCCGCAGCGCGCGAGGAGGCCCGGGCCCGTAAGGTCGCACAAACCCTGCGGGACCAAGGGATAGAGGCAGTCCTCATCCACAATGGACGGCCGGACCAGGCCGGCTTGCCGCCGCGGATCGTCGCGGATGTCGCGGCCGGCGGCTCGGTCAGCCAGCGTGTGATGTACCAAGGAAAGCCGATGATGGTCGAGGGTCGTCCGGCCGGTCCAGGCGACGGGATCGTCCTGCTGCAACCCGTGATCTCCGCCACGGCTCGGACAGTCTTCAACCGGCTCTGGCTCGCCCTGGGCGCCGGGCTTTTCGCCGGCGTACTGGCTGGGCTTCTGCTCGCGCGCCGGCTGGGCCGGCCGCTGCGGCAGGTCGCCGTCGCCGCGCGCAGACTCTCCGCGGGTGACCGGGCGGTACGGGCTCCGACCGACGCGCCGGCCGAAGTGGCCGCCGTCTCGGCCGCGCTCAACGACCTCGCCACCGCGCTGACCACGAGCGAGAACCGGCAGCGCACGTTCCTGATGTCGGTCTCGCACGAACTGCGTACCCCGCTGACGACGATGAAGGGTTACGCCGAGGCGCTCGCCGATGGCGTGATCGGACCCGACGGAGCGCAGCGGGCGGGCCAGACGATGCTGGCCGAGTCGGAGCATCTGGACCGGCTGATCGAGGACCTGCTCGTCTTGGCCCGTCTCGAGGCGGACGACTTTCCCTTGGAGTTCATCACGGTCGACCTCATCATGCTCGCCGCAGCCGCGGCCGAGTCGTGGGCTCCGCGGTGCGCCGCGGTCGGTGTGCCCTTACGTACCCAGGTCCCGGATCACCCGGTGCTCGCGCGAACTGACCCGGGGCGGGTCCGACAGGTCCTCGACGGTTTGCTGGAAAACGCGCTGAGGGTCGTCCCTCAGGGCGCGCCGGTGGTCATCGCCGTGCTGGACGCTGCTACCCACGGAGTGATCGAGGTGCGCGACGGCGGACCGGGCTTCACCGATGACGATCTCGCCATCGTGTTCGAGCGGGGTGCGCTCTACGAGCGGTACAAGGGGGTGCGCAAGGTCGGCAGCGGGCTCGGTCTGGCGCTGGCGAACCGCCTCGTCGCCCGCCTCGGGGGGCAGATCGAAGCCGGCCACGCCCCGGAAGGCGGCGCACGGATGACCGTCCGGCTCCCCCGCTGACCTCAAGATCCGAAGGATCATGGCTCCAAAGCGGACATATCGCGTCGATCATGTCCTGGAGGACATGGTCGGCGCTGGCGCTGGCGCGCGCACCGAGATGGTCGGCGCTGGCTGGGGCACGCGGCAAGATCGGGGATGGCTTACGAGATTCGTACACGTCGTTGACCGGTCGCTGGCGGTCGTCGGGCAGGGTGGGGTCGTCACCGTACGAGGAGGATCTTCATGACACGCTTCGCCCGCGCCCGGCTCATTATCGGAGTGGTTCTCGCTGGCGCAACCGCCGTACTCGGTCTGACCGCCTGCGGCCCGTCCGGTTCCAATGCCGAGTCCGTCGATGCGGACCTCACCGACATCGCGTGGGATGGCCAGGCACTCCAAGCGATCGGGTACACGACCGAGGACGTCACACTCGCGGAACCTCAGGCCACGGCCACGGCAAACCCCGGTCAGGATCGTCGCGAGCTTCGGCACAAGCGGCTCCGGTACGCCTTCCGGAACACCCTGCACGCCGAGGCGGTCGTGCAGACCGATGAGGGCACGAAGACGGTCGTGGCCCAGCGCGGCACCGTCACCGCAGTGAATGGCACCGCACTCACGGTCAAGTCCACCGATGGCTTCACCCTCACCTGGACCATCAGCGACAAGACGACGGTGATCGTCAAGCGAGTCAAGGGCCAGATCGGGGACGTCTCGGTTGGCACCCAAGTCGGTGTCGCGGGAGCCAAGGACGGCAGTGCCACGAATGCCCGCCTGGTTGTGGTACCGGTTAAACAAAGCTGATTCAGTCGATCGCACCGGCACCCCCGCGCAGTCGCGCGGGGGTGTCCTTGCGTGTGGCAGACTCAAGCGCTGTTTGACGTGGCCAGATAGCGTGGCAACATTGAGTCTGGTCCGCTCAACTATGCGGACTTGCATACACAGACGTGGAGGAATAGGACATGGCACGTGCGGTCGGCATCGACCTGGGCACGACGAACTCCGTGGTCAGCGTGCTTGAGGGCGGCGAGCCCCGGGTCATCGAGAACGCCGAGGGATCCCGCACCACGCCGTCGATCGTCGCGTTCGCCAAGAACGGCGAGGTGCTCGTCGGCGAGGTGGCCAAGCGGCAGGCGGTGACCAACCCAGACCGGACCATCCGCTCGGTGAAGCGAGAGATGGGCACCAGCTGGACGGTCGATATCGAGGGCAAGAAGTACACCCCGCAGGAGATCTCCGCGCGGGTGCTCATGAAGCTCAAGCGTGACGCCGAGGCGTACCTCGGCGAGACCATCGCCGACGCGGTGATCACCGTTCCGGCGTATTTCAATGACGCGCAGCGGCAGGCGACCAAGGAGGCCGGTGAGATCGCCGGCTTCAACGTGCTGCGGATCATCAACGAGCCGACGGCCGCCGCACTTGCGTACGGCCTGGACAAGGGGAGCAAGGAGCAGACGGTCCTCGTCTTCGACCTGGGCGGCGGTACGTTCGACGTCTCGCTGCTCGAACTGGCCGAGGGCGTGATCGAGGTCAAGGCCACGAGTGGCGACAACCACCTCGGCGGCGACGACTGGGACGAACGGATCATCGACCACCTCGTCAAGACCTTCCGTGGTCAGTACGGCATCGACCTGGCCCAGGACAAGATGGCGATGCAGCGGCTCAAGGAGGCGGCCGAGAAGGCCAAGATCGAGCTCTCCGCCGCCACCACGAGCAGCATCAACCTGCCCTACATCACGGCCGGCCCATCCGGCCCGCTGCACCTGGACGTGGACCTCTCCCGGGCCGAGTTCCAGCGCATGACGCAGGACCTGCTCGACCGCTGCAAGGGTCCGTTCGAGCAGGCCATCAAGGACGCAGGCGTCAAGCTCTCCCAGGTCGACCACGTGATTCTCGTGGGCGGCTCGACGCGCATGCCTGCGGTCACGGAGCTCGTCAAGCAGCTCACCGGCCGCGACCCCAACAAGGGCGTGAACCCGGACGAGGTAGTGGCGGTCGGCGCGGCCCTGCAGGCCGGTGTGCTCAAGGGCGAGGTGAAGGACGTCCTCCTGCTGGACGTGACGCCGCTGAGCCTAGGGATCGAGACCAAGGGCGGCATCTTCACCAAGCTGATCGAGCGCAACACCACGATCCCGACGAAGCGCTCGGAGATCTTCACCACGGCCGACGACAACCAGCCGTCGGTGCTCATCCAGGTCTTCCAGGGCGAGCGGGACATCGCGGCGTACAACAAGAAGCTCGGGACCTTCGAGCTGACCGGCATCCCACCGGCGCCGCGCGGCGTGCCGCAGGTCGAGGTGACCTTCGATATCGACGCCAACGGCATCGTGCACGTCTCGGCTAAGGATCTGGGCACTGGCAAGCAGCAGTCGATGACCATCACCGGCGGCTCCGCGTTGCCGAAGGATGACATCGACCGGATGATGCGCGACGCGCAGGAGCACGCCGACGAGGACCGTCAGCGTCGAGAGGACGCCGAGGTCCGCAACCTGGCCGAGGCCCTGCAGTGGCAGACCGAGAAGTTCCTCGCCGAAAGCGGCGACAAACTGCCGCAGAGCACGAAGGACGAGGTCAACGAGGCTCTCTCCGACCTTCGTGGCGCGCTGGGTGGCTCGGATGTGTCGCGGATCAAGGCAGCCCACGAGAAGCTCGCGGCCGCCGCGCAGACGGCTGGCACCATGCTGTACCAGTCCACGACGCCTCCCACCGGTGGCACGGGCGGCGACGCGGGTCCCGGTGCGACGCCCGGGGACGAGGATGTCGTCGACGCCGAGGTGGTCGACGAGGACGACAAGAAGTGATGGATCCGAAGAAGACAGCCGGTCCGGGGGACGGCTCCGGACCGGCTGGGGAGCAGACCGTGAGCAGCGACGAACGCGCGAGCGAGACTCCGGTGCCGGCGGAGGCGACGGTCGGTCAGCCGGCGGACAGTCCACCTGGGACGGAGACCCCACCAGCGGAGACCGAGGTCGCGGGCGAGGTAGTGTCCGAAGAGGACAGTGTTGCCGCGGCCGGGGCCAAGCCGCTCGGGGCCGAACTGGAGGCGCTGCGGTCCGAATTGGACGAACGAGTTAAGGACCTGCAGCGGGTCAGCGCGGAGTACGCCAACTACCGCAAGCGCGTCGAGCGAGACCGCGGCGCCGTGGTGGAGCAGTCCACGAGCCTGGTCATCAGTAGCCTTCTGCCGATCCTCGACGACCTCGACCGGGCCCGCGAACACGGCGATCTCGTCGGGCCCTTCGCGGTGATGGCCGAGCAGCTCAATGCCGCGCTGACCAAGTTCGGGCTCAGCGGGTTCGGCGACGTCGGCGACGTCTTCGACCCGACTCGGCACGAGGCCGTAACCCACCAGACGTCCGGTGAGGTCACCGAGCCGACCTGTGTGGCGGTCATGCGTCGGGGCTACCTCCTCGGGGATCGCCTGCTCCGCGCGGCGCTGGTCGCCGTGGCAGATCCCGAATGACAATGACGACAGCGCTACGTGATCCCCGTCGGACCGGCCGGCCGTCTCAGCGGCCGGTCGCGACGAGGACACTCTCCGCCTGGAGGGAGGTGGGCTCTTGAGTTCCAAGGACTGGCTGGAGAAGGACTTCTACGCCGTCCTCGGCGTCAAGAAGACCGCCTCCCAGGAGGAGGTCAAGCGGGCCTACCGGAAGCTTGCCCGTGAGCTGCATCCGGACCACAACCCCGGAAACCGGGACGCGGAGGAGCGATTCAAGTCCGTCTCCGAGGCGTACGACGTGCTCTCCGACGAGCGCAAACGCAAGGAGTACGACGAGATGCGCTCGCTCTTCGGCGCGGGTGCGTTCCGGCGCAGCGCTCGGGAGCAGTACAGCCCGTTCGACCTCAACGACTTCATGCGTGGCCAGGGCGATCAGCAGCAGGCCGGCGACCAGCGTTTCGGTGGGGCCGGATTCACCGATCTGTTCGGCACAATCTTCGGCGGCGGCAGCCGGGCCGGCGGGCGGCGAGGACCTCAGCGCGGGCGCGACGTCGAGGCCGAGGTGACCCTCGACTTCGCCGACGCGGTGCACGGCGCGACACTGCCGATCACGCTTCGGGCGCCGGGCGTCTGCGACATCTGTCACGGCACCGGGGCACGGTCGGGCACTCAGCCCCGGCAGTGCCCGGTCTGCCATGGCTCCGGTCTCGTCACCTCCAACCAAGGCGCATTCTCGTTCACTGAGCCATGTCGTGAATGCCAGGGCGTGGGTACGGTCGTCGACGAGAAATGCCCCGAGTGCCGTGGCACCGGTGGAGTAACCAAGACACGTACCCTCAACGTCCGCATTCCGGCCGGGGTCTCCGATGGACAGCGGATCCGGCTGGCTGGCCGCGGCGAGCCGGGCGAACGCGGTGGCCCGGCCGGTGATCTGCATCTTCTGGTAAAGGTCCGCTCGGACACAGTCTTTGGCCGGGACGGGGACGATCTGACCCTCACCGTCTCGATCAGCTACGCGGAGGCGGTCTTCGGTACCGACCTACGAGTGCCCACATTGGACGGTTCGGTCACGGTACGGGTGGCCGCCGGCACCCCGAGCGGACGCACCCTGCGCGTGCGCGGTCGGGGCGTGCCCAAACGTGAGGGCGATCCGGGCGACCTGCTCGTGACATTGGACGTCGACGTACCGACGGCTCTGACGCCCGAGGCGCGTAAGGCGCTGGAGGACTATGCGCTCCACGCACCCTCTCCCAATCGGGCTGTGATCGACGAGACGGTACGGCGGCACGAGTTCCGTGGCAGCCATGCCCGACCGGACTACGGTGGTGATCACTAGTGAGTGCCGAGTTCCTCTTCGCGGAGATCACCACCGACGACTCCAAGGTGTTGATCATCTCGGTGGCGGCTCGGATGGCCGGACTGCACCCGCAGACGCTGCGCCAGTACGACCGCATGGGCCTGGTCCAGCCGGGCCGGGCCACCGGCGGCGGGCGCCGCTACAGCGTCCGCGATGTCGCGCTGCTGCGTGAGGTGCAACGGCTCAGCCAGGACGACGGCGTCAATCTGGCCGGGATCAAGCGGATCATCGAACTGGAGCAGGCGACCTACGAGCTGCAGCAGGAGCTGGCGGAGGCCCAGGCCCGCCTGGCGGACGCAGAAGCCCGGCTGGTTCAGCTCGAGGCGTTGAGCTACCCACGGCGGGACCTGGTGCCGATGCGCCCGACGCCTACCACCGCCCTGGTCATCTGGAAGCCCCGCACCCAGCGCTGAATCTCCCTAGTCCTTCCGCCCGCGCGAATTCGCCGTTTCAGGTGCATTGGGTCGCGCCGACCTTGGCGATATGCGCGTGAGTCGATCTCTGATCACCCGCATTCGACCAAGATCGGCGCGCATGGAGGGCTAGGGTCGAGAGAACTGTGTGTGCAAACGGGGGGAGACCCCAAACGAGTGATAGCGGCAGCGGCCGGGCCCGACCACGACAGGTCAGGCCCGGCCGCTGTTTGCCCGCTGGCCGCCACCGCGCCTGGCCACCACCGCGCTGCCCGCCCGCCGGTCTAGGGCAAAGCGCGTGATTAGAGAGACAATCATCGGGAGCAAAGCGTGCCCATGACACGCCGCGCGCTCACCCGGAATACCGCCCACTATGCCGCCAACGCCAGTGCGTCACTACCCGCCGTGATCTACACCCGGATCTCATCGGACAAGGAAGGCAGCGAGCGGGGCGTCACCCTCAACACGAAGACGGCATGGCATTGATCGAACACCGCGGGAGGCTGAGCGCACCGCCGAGCGCGTCGCGCGGGCACACGTTCAGCGCCAGGAGGCAGGCCTGTGCTCGCGGTCACTTCAGCGAGCGGCCGGCCGCGTGGGCGCCGGAACCGTGATCGTGACGGTGGGCCCGTCCGCGGCATTCATACGGATCTCGGGCACGACGTACTTCCGCTGTCTTCTGATCAGCTGTTCTCGAGTCATTGCCAGGATGGCCAAACCATAAAGTAGAACGACCACTACCAGTACGACGGATCTTTCAAAGATGGGCACTTCCACGGGGCGGCGGGTCGATGCGAGCACAACAAGGCCATTAATAGCCGCGGCGGAAATCGCAATGCCCAGCACGACGCGGAACATGGATCGGGTTCGCCTTGTCCAGTTGCGCTCGATCACGGTGAGGTATGTGGCGCTTTCGTCGACGACTTCCTCCAGCGCGCGACTCAAGGCAGCCGTCGACGGCCGGTCAGTGCCGCTCGCGCGAAGCACTCTTAGCACCTCAAGCGACTGTGTCAGGCGCCGGCGCATGGTGGCCCGCCTGGTCGATGCCCGCACCAGCGGCCAAATTGCCAACAGTGCGCCGATAATCGCGCCGGCGTCAGCCACGCCGCTCCACGACACATTACCAAGCTGCATTCGTACATCTAACAATGAGGTTGCCGGCCGCGACGTATCTGGGACGGATTACAACGAGAATCGACCATCCGAACGCACGCATCATTCTCGATGTCCGTCCTCCGTCGACGTGGTCCGTGTGCGAAGGATCGATGGGGTGCACCACATGTTTAACCTGACTACTGGCGATCGACTAACGCGCATATCTCCAGGATCGGCGGAGAGGACTCGAAAGGGAGAGCGGAAGCGGAGAGGCGGCGGAAGGGACGCGGCGGGGGAGCGAGTCAGTCGCGGGGGGAGCGGGGGCCGGGGAGAGCGGGCGGACCCGCAAGCGGGGCGGGGACGCGCAGACGCCGCGGCTGGCGGACGAGGCCGCCTTCACACCAGTCCCGGTACTCGAAGAGATCCGGGACGGCAAGCAGCATCCTGGTGTTGTGCGCCCAAAGGACGAGCAGCTCGTCACCTTCGTCTTCGGCCTTCTCGACCAGGCGCCGCAGGCGGCGCTTGGGGTGAGCCTTGAACTTGGTCCGGATGGCGTCCGCCGCGTAGATATACAGGCAGTGCATCGCGAACCGGCGAGCCGGGCAATCGGGGTCGAGCGCCAAGTCGAACAGGGTGTTTACGAGAGGATCACCCGCGACCAGTAGGTCCCACTCCGGCGGCATCATCTCCGGCATGACGGAGTTGGGGTTGTAAGCCCAGGCGCGCAGCTCCGCCGGCGTCGGGTCGACCGGGTTCGTGAAGCCGCGGAACGACATCTGCTGCACGCTCACCGCCGTACGCACTCCTGACCAGTCTGGTCGGGCCGCCGGGCCCAACCAAGGCGGAACTGGCGACAACGTAGCTGCTCACGACCACGCTAGGGAAGGGGGCATTAGGTCAATTATTCGCCAATTGATGGAGCAGTGGGCACCGTAGTTGAGTGAGCTAGACTCAACTCCAGTCTGACCCCAGGTAGGTATAGGGAGACATGAACGCCGAGCGTTTGACTACCAAAAGCCGGGAGGTCATCACCTCCGCGGTCGCCATCGCCGCCAAGAGCGGCCACGCCACCGTCGAGCCGTGGCACCTGTTGCTCGCGCTCCTCGATACAGGCGGATCCACCGCCACCGCGCTCCTGCGAGCGGTCGGCGCGAATCCGGCCGATGTCCGACGCGCCGCCGCCCGTGCGGTCGAGGGCCTGCCCAGTGCGGCGGGTCCAAGCATGGCCGAGCCGACACTGTCGCGCGAATTCGTCAACACCCTCGGTGCGGCCGAGCAGATCGCCCGTCCGCTGGGCGACGAGTATGTGTCGACTGAGCACATCCTGGCCGGCCTGGCGCGTGTGGGTGGCGCGGTGGCCTGGCAGCTCAAGGAGGCCGGCGCCACCGAGGAGAGCCTGGTCGCGGCGTTCCCGAGCGTTCGCGGCGGCGACCGCCGGATCACGTCAGCCGACCCCGAGCAGACGTTCCAGGCGCTCGAGAAATACGGCGTGGACCTCACCGCCCGGGCCAAGGACGGGAAGACCGATCCGGTGATCGGTCGGGACTCCGAGATCCGGCGCGTGGTCCAGGTCCTTTCCCGCCGTACCAAGAACAATCCGGTCCTCATCGGCGAGCCCGGCGTGGGCAAGACCGCGATTGTGGAGGGCCTGGCCCAGCGCATCGTTGCCGGCGACGTACCGGAGAGCCTGCGGGACAAGCGCCTGGTCTCGCTCGACCTCGCCGCGATGGTCGCCGGCGCGCAGTACCGCGGCCAGTTCGAGGAGCGACTCAAGAGTGTCCTCGAGGAGATTCAGGCGAGCAACGGCCAGGTCATCACGTTCCTCGATGAGTTGCACACCGTGGTCGGCGCCGGCAAGGGCGAGGGCTCCATGGACGCCGGCAACATGCTCAAGCCGATGCTGGCCCGCGGTGAGCTGCGCATGGTCGGTGCGACCACATTGGACGAATACCGCGAGCACATCGAGAAGGACCCCGCGCTGGAGCGGCGTTTCCAGCCCGTACTCGTGGGCGAGCCAAGCGTCGCCGACACGATCGGCATCCTTCGCGGCCTCAAGGAGCGCTACGAGGTACATCACGGGGTGCGCATCACCGACACCGCGCTGGTTGCCGCGGCCACGTTGTCGGACCGCTACATCGCCGACCGATTCCTACCCGACAAGGCGATCGACCTCGTCGACGAGTCCGCTTCGCGCCTGCGCATGGAAATCGATTCGCGGCCGGTCGAGGTCGACGAGATCGAACGGGCTGTTCGCCGCCTCGAGATAGAGGAGATGGCGCTGGCGAAGGAGTCTGACCCGGCCAGTGTCGAGCGTCTGGCCATGCTTCGTCGCGAGCTCGCCGACAAGCGCGAGCAACTCGCCGCTGTCGGTGACCGGTGGCGCAACGAGAAGGAACATATCGCCAAGATTTCGGCAGCCAAGGAGCAGCTCGAGGCGTTGCGCCGCGAGGCCGAGCGGGCCGAGCGGGACCTCGAATTGGAGCGGGCCTCCGAGCTACGTTACGGCCGGATCCCGGAGCTCGAGCGACAGCTGGCCGCCGCCGAGGCCGAGTTGATCGCGCTGCAGCACGACGGCGCGATGCTCAAAGAGGAGGTCGGCCCGGACGACGTCGCGGCCGTGGTCTCCGCCTGGACCGGCATCCCTGCCGGTCGTCTGATGGAGGGTGAGACCGCGAAGCTGCTGCGGATGGAGGAGTCCATAGGCGAGCGGGTGGTCGGCCAGCCGGAGGCGGTCGCGGCCGTTTCCGACGCGGTACGGCGGGTACGGGCGGGCATCGCCGACCCGGACCGGCCGACTGGGAGCTTCATGTTCCTGGGCCCGACCGGCGTCGGTAAGACGGAGCTCGCCAAGGCGTTGGCGGAGTTCCTCTTCGACGACGAACGGGCCATGGTACGCATCGACATGAGTGAGTACAGCGAGAAGCACTCGGTCGCTCGGCTGGTCGGCGCACCCCCCGGGTACGTCGGCTACGAGGAGGGCGGGCAGCTCACCGAGGCGGTGCGGCGTCGACCGTACTCAGTGATCCTGCTCGATGAGATCGAGAAGGCCCACTCAGAGGTCTTCGACATTCTGTTGCAGGTGCTCGACGATGGGCGGCTCACGGACGGTCAGGGCCGTACCGTGGACTTCCGCAACGCCATCCTCATTCTCACTTCCAACATCGGTTCGCACGCGATCGCCGACCCGACGCTGACCGACGAACAGCGCCGCGATGCGGTGATGGTCGTTGTCCGGTCTCACTTCAAGCCCGAGTTCCTCAACCGGCTCGATGACATCGTCGTCTTCCACGCGCTGTCGACCGACGATCTTGTGTCCATTGTGGACATTCAGATCACACGGTTGCGGGATCGGTTGGCTGAGCGGCGGCTGCACCTGGAGGTCACCGACGCCGCCCGGTCGTGGCTGGCGAGCCACGGCTACGACCCGATCTACGGAGCGCGGCCGCTGCGGCGGCTCGTGCAGACCGCGATCGGCGACCGCTTGGCCAAGGCCCTGTTGAGTGGCGCGATCCGCGACGGTGACACGGTGGTCGTCGACCGGCCGGTGGGTTCCGACGCGCTGATGGTCAGCCCACGCCCGTAGCGCGCGGTCACCAGTACGTGCGGCCGGCGGCACCCACGGGTAGCGTGATCGCGTCCGGAGAACCGTCAGGAGGCCGAACGATGTCCTATGCCGTAGCCCAGCCGCCACCGGCGAAGCGCCGCCCCGCCCCGGTCGGAGTGGCCAGCACGCTGCTCTATCTCTGCGCGGCTCTGCTGCTCATCTCTGCTGCGGTCGGCTTCATTCCGTACGCCGACATCCGGCAGGTCGTCACCGACTTCTACGCCAACGACCCGTCGCGCCAACAGGCGGCCAGCACCGGGGCGACGATCGGCATCATCATCACCGGAGTCGTCTACCTGCTCATTGCGGTCGGCTTCGTCGTGCTCGGCTCACTCGTGGGCAAGGGAAAGCAGCCCGCGCGGATCGTGACCTGGATAGTCGCCGGGTTAGGCGTGCTGTGCCTGGGCTGCGGTGTGGCGGGGTCAGCGATCTCCAGCAGCCTGGAGGGAATGGCGGGTGCCGGCGGCGACAGCCAGGAGCTGCTCGACAAGATCGCCGCGGCCACCCCCGGCTGGGTCCAGGCAGTCAACCTCACCATCGACGTCATTGCGCTGGTGGTGATGGTGACGATCATCATCCTGCTCGCACTACCGGCAGCCAACGACTTCTTCCGCAAGGAGCAGGAGGTCTGGGTACCGCCGACCGACTGGAACCAGGGCGGTGGCTACCCGGGCGGCGGATATCCGCAGGTGCCGCCACCGGCCATACCTGGGGCTCCCCCGGCAACGCCGCCGGCTCCGCCGTGGCCACCATCGGGTCCGCAGCAGTAGCACTCTTCTTTTGACCTTGCGCTTCGTCCCTCTCGGGTAGTTTGCGGCTTAACAGACTGTCTGAGAGGGACTGAGGCATGGATTTCGGGCTGCCGTCGCGTCCCACCGATCCGAGCGAGCCACTGGTCATTCGCCGCCGCCGGCCCCAATCGGTGACCGTGGCAGGCGTGCTGCTCTACGGCAGCACAGTCGTCGGTGTCGTCTCGGCGGCGGCGCTGCTCGTCGGGGCCGGGCGCGTGGTGGACGGTTTCTCCTCCGAGGCGCTGCGACTCCGGGTCGCCGTTGACGACGTGTCCGGCGTCGCCGTCGCAATGCGCACGGTCCTGCTCGCTAGCGGCTTTGGCGCGCTTGTACTGGCGATCTTCAGCGGCTATCTCGGGCGAGGGGTCCTACGGCGTGACCGCGCGGCCCGGATCGGCGCGATCGTGGTCTCGGTCGGGTCGTTGAGCTGTGGGCTGTTACGGACGTCGGTTACGGCCTTCGGCGCAAACGTGGACTGGGATGTCGCCGCCGGTCATCGCGATCCCGTCCTCGCCAACCAGATCGCCCAGGCGTTCGGCGACGCCATGCCGGCCTGGTTCGTGGGGCTCGGCGGAGGCCTTACCGATGTGCAGACGCTGGGCTACATTGCTGTCGCCATCCTGTTGCTGGCGCCCGCGTCATCGGAGTATTTCCGGACTCGGATCCACGCTCCGCCACCCTCGACGGAGCCGCCCGTGTGAGGTAGCCGTGACCGCCCGTACCGCACTTGTCACCGGCGCGACCGCCGGCATCGGCGCCGCCTTTGCCCGCCGACTCGCGAGCGAGAAGTACGGGCTTGTGGTCGTGGCTCGCGACGTCGACCGGTTGTCGACGACCGCCGATAAGTTGCGCGCCGAGCACGAGGTGCCGGTCGAGCAGATCGGCGCGGACCTGAGCACCGACGCGGGTCAAGAATTGGTGGCGGCGCGCCTGCAGGATCCGGACCGTCCGGTCGATCTGTTGGTGAACAACGCTGGCCTCAGCCTTAACACCTCCTTCTTGCGCTCAACGGTCGAGAAGGAGACGCGGCTGCTGAATGTCAATGTGCACGCGGTCATGAGGCTGACGCTCGCGGTCCTGCCCGGCATGGTGGAGCGCCGCCGGGGCGAGGTCATCAACGTGTCGTCCGTGTCCGGGTTTGGTGCCGCGATGCCTGGTTCGACGTATCCGGCCTCGAAGGCGTGGGTAACCAACTTCAGCGAATCGATTGCCCTCTCGGTTGCGCCGCTTGGCGTACGGGTGATGGCTCTGTGCCCCGGATATGTGCGCACAGAGTTTCACCAGCGGGCCGGTATCAACATGTCGAAGACGCCGAACTTCATGTGGCTCGACGCCGACGAGCTCGTGGCGGACGCGCTTCGCGATCTCCGCCGGGGCAAGGTCGTCAGCGTGCCAACCGTGAGGTACAAGGTCGCGGCCTTCGCTCTGCGTCACCTTCCGCGAGCGCTGGTGCGACGGGGCGCTCGCGACACTCGGGGCCGAATTGGTCGGGAGCCCGACTGAGCGAAACTCACAGCGAGGCTTGATCCCAGCTCGGACGTGGGGAGATAGGCTAATCAACATGTCGGAGCGCGACGACCTGCGTAAACTCATCCATGATCTCGCAGTGGTCTGGGGTCGAGTGACGTTGTCGTCGGGTGCAGAAGCGGACTACTACGTCGACCTGCGTCGGCTTTCGCTGCACCACGCCGGAGCCCCGCTGATCGGCAAGATCATGCTTGATCTTGTCGATGGGTGGGAATTCGACGCGGTAGGCGGGCTCACGCTGGGTGCAGATCCGGTGGCCGCGGCGATGCTGCACGAAGCGCACCAGCGAGGCAGGGCGCTGGATGCCTTCGTGGTCCGCAAGGAAGGGAAGGCACATGGTCTGCAACGGCGGATCGAGGGCCCGGACGTGACAGGGCGTCGGGTGCTCGCCGTCGAGGACACGTCGACAACGGGCGGTAGCGTGCTGACCGCCGTTGACGCGTTACGGGACGCGGGAGCGAACGTGGTCGGAACAGCGGTGTTGGTCGATCGAGGCGCGGGCGCGGCGATTCGAGCGGCTGGCCTGGAGTTCCGGATGGCGTTCAGCCTCACCGAGTTGGACCTACCCGGCTGACTCTTCAGTCAACAAGAAATGTCGGTTCGATAGTCACGGATATGTGGTCGAATCGATGGTCCCTGGTGGAAGGATGTAACACGTGCGTACTGCGCTGGCCGAACTGATTTTGCCCCAGGCTTCGCCGCTCAACGGCGAGGTCTACGACCGGATTGATGCTGAGCGTCTCGCCGGTGTCTTGAAGGCACTGGCTGACCCGGCGCGCCTGCGTCTGCTCAGCCTCATCCAGGCCTCGCCCGATGGCGAGGCGTGCGTCTGCGACCTGACCGCACCCATTGGTCTGTCGCAGCCGACCGTGAGCCACCACCTGCGTATCCTCACCGAGTCCGGCTTGCTGGAGCGGGAGAAGCGCGGTGTGTGGGCCTACTACCGGCTCGTACCGTCAGCGATCCAGGCGATCGCGGACCTCCTTACGCCGCCCCGTAAGCGGGCCACGAAGAAGGCGGCACGCTGACAATGCTGTCTCGTACGCCGGTCCATTAGCAGACCGGCGTACGGGACGAGCATCGCGTGACCAATGCATCGACCGCCATCGTCGAGGGCATGTGCGCCCTCGGCCGCGCCGCGGTCGAAGCCGGTCTCGTGGTCGGCAGCGGCGGGAATCTATCGGCGCGGGTGCCCGGTGCGGACACGTGCTGGGTCACCGGTGCCGGCACCTGGCTGGATCGCCTGACATCGAAGGACTTCGTCGAGGTTCGTGTCGTCGACGGTGCTGTCGTCGCGGGTGACGTGCCGGCCAGTACCGAGGTGGCGCTTCACCTGGCCACATATCGGGTGCGCCCGGACATCAAGGCTGTCGTCCATCTGCACCCTCAATTGGCAGTGCTCCTCGATGCGCTCGGTGAGCCCATCCGTCTGATTACGACGGACCATGCCTATTACCTGCGCCGGGTCGCGCGGATTCCGTTCTATCCACCGGGCACGGCCGAACTCGCTGAGGCCGCCGCTGCGGCGGTCGCCGACGGCACGAACTGCGTCATCCTGGCCCACCACGGCTGTTCCGTGCTCGGCCCGGATATCGCCATGGCCCACCGGCGGGCGAGCAACCTCGACGAGGCCGCTCGGATGACGTACCGCGCCCTCCTGCTCACCGGAGGCCTGCCCGGCCGGCCGATCGTCGATTGCCCCTTGGATCTGCCCGATGCCGGGTTGATCTGATCGCGGGGTTCTTCCTACGGCTGCGCGCGGTGCCGTCCGCCGTCGCTTGTCTCACCGGAGTCCAAGGCGACACCGTTGCGACGTGCGCGCCAGCCGCGGAGGATCTCGATGAAGATCGGAGTGGCCGAGATCAGGACAATCAGGACGATGACCGGGAGCAGGTACGTGTCGAGCTGTTCGGCCGGGATCCACTCCGTGATCTTGCGGGCGAGGAAGTATCCGACGAGCAGGATGCCGTCGGTCCACAGGACCCCGCCGACCACGTTGTAGACGAAGAACTGACGCGCGGGCATCTCCAGCACACCCGCGACCGGGTTCAGGAACGTCCGAACGATCGGTATGAACCGGGCCAGGATCACGGCCTTCGCCGGCCCGAACTTGTTGAAGTAATACTCGGCCTTGTCGACATACGCCGGCTTGAAGAGCCTCGAATTCGGTTTGTCGAACATCCGGCGGCCATATCGGGCGCCGAGGAAATGGCCGAGTTGAGCCCCGGCGATGGCGAAGATGGGCGCGAGGATCAGCAGCCATCCGATGGGGAGCTGGACCCCGGGCAGGATTTCATTCGCGAACGGGGATGCCGCGATGCCAGCAAGGAAGAGCAGCGAGTCACCCGGGAAGAAGAAGCCAATAAGCAGGCCGGTCTCCGCGAAGATGATCGCCAACACGCCGATGAGGCCGAACGTCGCGATGAGGTCGGCGGCGTTGAGCACGTTGACGGCGAGTTGCTCACCGACCGCAAGGTTCTCCACGGCGAGCCAGCGTACCGGGCCGGACCGAGAGTCGCCCGAGCCGCCGGCGTCACCGTCACCCGCCGAGGGGCCGGCTCGGGCGGTAGTACATCCGGGCCGACGGTACGGCTACCAGCTCCTGGGTCGGGTACCGCAGCGCCGTCAGCGCGCCACCGAAGACCGCGCCCGTGTCGAGGCAGATGGTGTTGTTGACCCACTCCGGCTCGAGGAGAGGCGTGTGTCCGTAGACGACGGTCGCCGCGCCGGCGTAGTCGTTCGCCCACGGAAGCCGGATGGGTAGGCCGTACTCGTCGGTCTTTCCGGTTGTCTCGCCGTACAGGCAGAAGGCCCTCGCCTGAGGCGACGATTGGCCGTGGTAGGACTCGCGCAACCCGGCGTGGGCAACGACGAGACGCCCGCCGTCGAGCACGTAATGCGACACGAGGGATTCCAGGAACCGGAGGACCTTCGCCGTGAACTGCGCCGAGCACGCCTCGAGTTGGGCCAGGCTCTCGGCCAGGCCGTGCTTGATCTGTACCTGGCGCCCCTTGAGCTTGCGCAGCAACTTGTCGTCGTGATTGCCGAGCACGCACAACGCGGTGCCCGCGGCCGTCATACCCATGACCAGTCCGAGTACGCCGGGGGTATCCGGGCCACGGTCGACCAGGTCGCCGACGAAGATCGCCGTACGTCCGTCGGGATGGGTCGCCCCGTCCGGTCGGCCCTCGCGGTCGCGAGAGATGTGCCAGCCAAGCGTGGTCAGCAAGGACTCGAGCTCGGCTCGGCAGCCGTGCACGTCGCCGATGATGTCGAACGGCCCGGTGAGGTGGCGCCGGTCCAGCGTGGGGTCAACGATCATGGACTCGGTCGGCACCGCACCATGGTCGCAAACCCGGGCCTCGGTAGTCGCGCGCGTTTCCGGCTCCCGCCGGTGGGCGTAGCGTTTATCGGGGGTGACCCGGATGAATGACATGATCAGCCTCGACGATCCGCACACCGTCGCGACCCAGCACTGGCACACCCTTCCGGACGGCCGCATCCAATGCGACGTCTGTCCCCGGGCATGCAAGCTTCGCGAAAACCAGCGCGGGCTGTGCTTCGTGCGCGGGCGGATCGACGATCAGATCGTCCTGACCACGTACGGCCGATCCTCGGGCTTCTGCGTGGATCCAGTGGAGAAGAAGCCGCTCAACCATTTCCTTCCCGGTTCGGCCGTGCTCTCGTTCGGCACCGCCGGCTGCAACCTCGCCTGCCGGTTCTGCCAGAACTGGGACATCTCCAAGTCCCGGGAGATCGACACGCTCGCGGCCGCGGCCTCGCCGTCGGCGCTGGCCGACGCCGCCGGCGAACTGCGCTGCCGGTCGGTCGCGTTCACGTACAACGACCCCACGATCTTCATGGAGTACGCCATGGACGTGGCCGACGCGTGCCGGGAGCAGGGCATCAAGGCGATCGCGGTCAGCGCCGGCTTCATGAACGCCGCCCCCCGGGCCGAGTTCTACGGGCACATGGACGCGGCCAACATCGACCTCAAGGCGTTCACGGACGACTTCTACGAGAAGATCACCTTCGGTCAGCTCGGCGCCGTGCTGGAGACCCTGGAGTACCTGCATCACGAGACCGACGTGTGGCTCGAGATCACCACGCTGCTGATTCCGGGACACAACGACTCCGACGCCGAGATCGCCGAGGAGTCCGCCTGGCTCGCCGAGCATCTGGGCCCGGATGTACCGCTGCACTTCAGCGCGTTCCACCCGGACTTCAAGATGCTCGACGTGCCGCACACGCCGCCGGCGACGCTGAGCCGGGCCCGGCGGATCGCCATCTCGCATGGGCTACGTCACGTCTACACCGGCAACGTGCACGACCCCGAGGGGCAGACGACGACCTGCCCGAACTGTGGCACGGCCGTGGTGGTGCGGGACTGGTATGCGATGCGCGCGTACCGTCTCGACGATCGAGGCGCCTGCCTCCACTGTGGACATACATTGCCCGGCCGGTACGACGGGCCGGTCGGCACGTGGGGCGCCCGCCGGCTGCCCGTGATCGTGGGCGCCGGATGATGCGACAACCAGCCGTCGCGGGCCAGTTCTATCCGGCCGATCCGGACGATCTCGCGTCCGCCGTTGACGGTCTGCTGGACGCCGCGGTGTCCGACGCGCCGACACCGGCCGACGCCTATGTAGTGCCGCACGCGGGCTATCGCTACTCGGGACCGACCGCGGCGCGGGCTTACGCCCGGCTGCGCGGACGCTCCGATGTGGATCGGGTGGTCCTGATCGGCCCGGCTCACTTCGTGGGGTTGGACGGGTGCGCGGTGCCGGCGTCGGATGCGTGGCTTACTCCACTCGCCTCAGTCGCCTTGGACGTGGCCAGTGCCCGATCGCTGGTGGCCAAGCGCCTCGCCGTGATGGACGACCGGCCGCATGCGCCGGAGCACTCACTGGAGGTGCAGCTGCCGTTCCTGCAGCGGGTGCTGGGGACCTTCCGCCTGCTGCCGATCGCAGTCGGAGTCTCCTCTGTGGACGATGTCGCCGCCTGCCTCGACGGTGCTCTGGCCGACGCGGGCGATGCCGGCCGTACCCTGGTCATCTGCAGCACCGACCTGTCGCACTATCTCGACGAGGAATCGGCGAACGCCCGGGACGAGCGCACGGTAGGTGCGGTCTGTGACCTGGCACCCGAGCGGATCGCGGCCACCGACGCCTGCGGCGTCTACGCGCTGCGAGGGCTGCTCGGCTGGGCCCGGTCGGCGAAGCTCCGGCCGCGGCTGCTGCGCCGCACCACATCGGCGTCGACCGGCGGTGCGCCGTCCCGGGTGGTCGGCTACGCGGCCATCGAATTCGCTGGAGACTACTGACCGGTAGTCACGCTGTCAGTAGTCGTCATCGTCGAGTGGTACCACCCGCGCCTGTTCGAGGGCGTCCCATTCCGGGACCTCGAGGTCGATGCGCGGCGGGGACTCCGGCTCACGGTCCGGCTCGGCCGGCGTGGCCTGCTCCAGCGCATCCTCCGGCGGCGCCTCGGGATCGCGCTCCTCGGGGTCGAGGTAGTCGCGGCGTACCTGGTCTTCGTCGGGCATGGTCATCCAGGGGCCTCCCGTCGTCCGTTTCTCCACCGTAATAGTTGCCACCGGTGGTGGGCCAATCCTTGGGCCGGCTGCCGCCGGACGCGACGGTTGCGGGATACTGCCCGCGGAGGGACAGCGCGGTCCGCGCCCGACAAGGTCACATCAGATCAAGGAGCCCCCACGATGCCCATCGCCACTGCCGAGGTCTACGCCGAGATGATCTCCCGCGCCAAGGCGGGCGGGTTTGCGTACCCGGCAATCAACGTCACCTCGTCCCAGACCCTCAATGCGGCCCTGCGCGGCTTCGCGGACGCCGGCAGCGACGGCATCGTGCAGGTATCGACGGGCGGTGCCGAATACCTGTCCGGTCCGACGGTCAAGGACATGGCCACCGGCTCGATCGCGTTCGCCGCGTACGCCCACGAGGTGGCCAAGAAGTACCCCGTGCACATCGGCCTGCACACCGACCACTGCCCCAAGGACAAGCTCGACGGATTCGTGCGGCCGCTGCTCGCGGTCTCGAAGGAGCGCGTGGCCAAGGGCGAGGAGCCTCTCTTCCAGTCGCACATGTGGGACGGCTCCGCGGTACCGCTGGCCGAGAACCTCGCGATCGCAGAAGAACTTCTCGCCGACTGCGCCGCCGCCAAGGTGGTCCTCGAGATCGAGGTCGGGGTGGTCGGCGGCGAGGAGGACGGCATCGTCGGCGCCATCGACGAGAAGCTCTACTCCACAGTGGACGACGCACTCGCCACGGCCCAGCACCTGGGGCTCGGCGAGAAGGGCGTCTACATCGCGGCGTTCACGTTCGGGAACGTGCACGGCGTCTACAAGCCGGGCAACGTCAAACTCCGCCCCGAGATCCTCAAGGAGATCCAGGACGCGGTCGGCGCCAAGTACGGCGCGGAGAAGCCGTTCAACATGGTCTTCCACGGCGGCTCCGGCTCGCTGCTCTCGGAGATCCGGTCGGCGCTCGACTACGGCGTCGTCAAGATGAACATTGACACGGACACCCAGTACGCCTTCACCAGGCCGACCGCGGACCACATGTTCCGCAACTACGACGGCGTGCTCAAAGTGGACGGTGAGGTCGGCAGTAAGAAGGCGTACGACCCGCGCACCTGGGGCAAGGTCGCCGAGGAGGGCATGGCAAAGCGCGTCGTGCAGGGGTGTGAGGACCTGCGCTCCACCGGTACCGCGATCAAGTAATCGTCGCTGTTAAGCAGGGTCCCCTTCTTATCGCACTCGGTAGAGGAAGGGGACCCGCCTTAACGTGCCGTGAGCTAGTCCCCCAGGATTGGCGTCCACTGTGGACTCTCCGGGGTGGCCGTGAAGTCATACCGCACGCGGTCACGTCCGATGCCGACCAGGGTGGCCGAACCCGAGCCGTAGATGCGGCCGGCGAATGTCTCGGTGCCCGGCTCCGTGCCGTCGATCTCCTTGCGTACCAAGAGCGCGCGCGGGTCGTCCGGAGCTAGACCGTCGCCGCGGAGCAGCTCGACCCACGGACCCCACGCCTGCGCGGTGGGGCCGACCAGCGCCGGATCGGGCAACTTCTCCAGCAGGGGCGCGAAATGCGGTATCAACGGGTCGTTCTGGGTATCCACGCCGAGGTTCACGATGATGTGGTCGTCGGGCGGCAGCTCGCGCACGATGAGCGTCTCACCATCCCAGCTCCACACCGTCACCGCCGACGGGGTGCCGAGCAGCAGGTGGAATCCGTCGTAGTCGCGGGTGTCGGGCACCGGAAGGCCTTGGAGAACGGTGAGTGGTAGCGCACCACGACTCGGGCGCGGGCCGAGCTCGAGGGGCGGCAGCCGTACCCCATTGAGCAGCGCGGCCACCGCCGGCCTCTCGGTGCGTGCGGCCAACCAGGTGCCACCGGCCGTACGGTCGCGGCCGCCGACGATGGCTGGCGACACTGGCCAGTGCGCCGCGGGCGGATCCCATGGACGGTCGAGGAACTCGTCGCGTACCGCCGCGAGCAGTAGCGGCCATGGCTCGTCCGGCCGGAAGCGCAGCAGCACGGTGCACATGAGCCGAACGCTACCTCGCGGGAGTCACTGGAGACGGCCGGCAGCGGTGGCAACGCCACCGCGCGTTGGGGCGTCCCAGCCAGGACCGCACCACCCGTACCCCGGTCAGCCGCTCGAGCAGAGTCAGCGCTGAGGGCTCGGCACGCGAACAGTCCGAACGGCAGCCCCTGCAGCGCGGGTCGATGCAGTGCGGGTCGACGCCGGTCCGCGGCGCGCGGTCGAGCAACGGGTCGAACTCGGCCAGGACCCGACCGTCCACGGCGTACACGAAGTGCATGACCGCCTGCACATTGCGGAAGAAGCAGGCCAGCCGGGCGCCCGCGCGACAGCGGCTCGACGATCTCCTCGGCCCGCCATCCGTTGTGCTCGGCCACGAGCAGTCCGCCGTCGACCAGACCGACCTGGGCCCACTGCGGTCCGTCGGCCGGCCAGAAGCACTCCGTCGAAGGTCCGTGACGTCGAGCTCTCGCCCGGATTCCCGCCGAGGCGGCGGATCGCTTCGTCGGCATCGAGGCCGACGACGGCGGTGAAGCAGTACGCCTCTAGCGACTCCACCCATTCATAGCCGGGCACACACCGATCATCCGTCAGCCAAGACGGCCACCGCTTCGAGTACCTCGTCCGTGATGAAGATCAGTCCTCGGAGGTCTCCCGCCGGCGCTGCGGCAAGCAGCGGACCGAGCAGCGAGTTGACCGGAACCGTCTTTGTCCAGTACTCGCGGTCCAGAAAGACCAGCGGACCACTGTCGCCATCGGTCCGGTAGAACGCCTTGGTCGCGGCCTGGAACACTTCCTGGACGGTGCCCGCCCACCCCGGGTGCGAAGACCACACCCCCGCGGGCGGCGCGCAGCAGTGTGTCTTCCCGGATGGCGTTGGAGAAGTATTTGGCGATGGCCCCGGCGAACAGGTTCGCCGGTTCGTGTCCGTACAGCCAGGTCGGTATGGCCAGTCCGCCGTCGTATTCGTCGACGGCCGGGTGGCGATCCCGTTCGGCGAGCGCGGCCGCGGTGTACGGCTCGTGGTCGAGAAAGTTCGGCGCGCTGGCTAGCCGATCGATCGCCGCGGTCAGCTCCGTCGTCGGTGCACCGGTGAAGGAACGACCCCAGGTTGGCGGCTTCCATGACACCCGGCCCACCGCCGGTGGCGACGAGACGCCCAGCCCGGGTGAGTTGCTGGGCAAGAACTGCCGCCAAACGGTACGGTGGCGCGCCCCGGGGCACCGCATGGCCGCCCATCACGCCGACAATCCGGCGCTTGTCCCAGGCCGCGCTCATCACACTCAGTGCGCTGTCGATGCCGGCGTCGTGGAGCCGCTGTGCCAGCGCCTCCCGTACGTCGGGCAGTGGACCGCCGCGGGCGGTGAAGTGCCGGAACACAACCGTGTCGTACATGGCCTCGAACCCACCCGCCGCGAAGCCCGCAGCCAGGTCCTCGGCTCGGTAGAGCTGCGACGGTGTCGTCGGATAAGGCACATCGAGCAAGCACCGGTACGACGCTCGCGCCCCGACTAACCACGTCCGCCGCGGCATGCCGGCTCGCGAACCTGCAGCCCACGAACAGCGTGTCCGTGACGTCCACGGTGGTCAGATCTGGCGGCTCCAGGTCGAGGCGCAGGCCGAGAACGGTCAGCCCGGCCAGCGTGCCGAAGGCGAGATGGGCGTCGAGTTCCTCGCGGGATTCGACCTCGTTGGGGCTCGCATCGTGAGTCCACGGGCGTCGGGGTGGGGTGGGCACCCCGCCATCATGCCCTCCCTCTTTGCCAACCCGTTCGCCCTTCGCGCCGATCGGACTGAGTTAGGCCAGTGCTCCCGGGCTCAAATAGGACAGTGGACGCGGGCTGGAAATGGGACGGTGGCCCGGCGTTCACCGGGCCACCGCAACCGGGTCCTGGGGAGGCTCCGGACTTCCCATTCAAGACCTGCCGCGGTTGTTTGGCACCGGCTGTTGTGTGGAGAACGCCTCACCCGTTCAGCTATCGGAGCCTTAGCCGACGGGGTTGAATGGTCGGATGCAGAACCTGCTGCCGGAGCAGCCCGCGACCCTGCTCCCTATCGACGAAGCAATGGCGGCGGGCGATCTGCCACCCGAGGAGATGGCGGCGCGGTATCCGGCATCGAGCGCGGCCTGGGCCACGCTCGCCGAGCGGGCCCTTCGCGATGGCCGGATCGTGACGGCGTACGCGTTCGCGCGCACGGGCTACCACCGGGGTTTGGACCAGCTGCGCCGCAACGGTTGGAAGGGGCACGGGCCGATCCCGTGGGCGCACGAACCCAACCGCGGCTTCCTGCGCTGCCTGCACGTCCTGGCCAAGGCGGCCGACGCCATCGGCGAAGCGGATGAGGCGGCCCGATGCGCCCAGTTCCTGCGCGACAGCGACCCCGCTGCCGCCGATGCGCTTGGCGGTTAGCGCTCGTCGCCCGAGACTCGGTCCCAACGCCCGACGTGCCGTCTACGCGGCCCGCGTCCGTTATAGACCGTCGGCAACGGCGGCCGCGGCGCGTAGCCAGGCACGGCGGCTCTCCGGCGACACGGAACCGTACTGGACCGGTGCGCCGGAGTCGAGATGGCGGTCGTACGGCACGCGGAGCACGACCCGGCACCTTTGTTCGAAGTGCCGCTCGATCGGCTTCAGGTTCACGTCGGCCCGGTGTGGCGGCAGCGTCACGACCGTCACGGCACGGCGCACCAGTTCCCGGCGGCCGGTCTGTTCGAGGTGGTCGAGCAGCCGGGCCGCTGTTTCGGCGGAGTCGTTGCGGGCCGACATCGTGATGACGAGCTGGTCGGTGGCGTCGAGTGCCGCCTGCCAGTTCTCGGCGCGGACGTTGTTGCCCGTGTCGATGAGCAGCAGCTTGTAGAACCGGCCCACGACCTCGCGGATCTCGCGGAAGGCGGTCGCGGTGAGCATCTCGCCGGCGGTTGCCGCCTCGTCGGAGGCGAGAACGTCGAAGCCGGCATCGTCCTGCGCCCGGACGTACGCCGCGAGCTCACCAACCCGCCCGCCCGATCCGCCGAAGCGGCCGAGGTCGCGCAGCAGGTCCCGCACTGTACGGCCGTGCAGATCCGGCTGGGCCCGCATGCCCAGAGTCCCCTGGGTTTCGTTGTTGTCCCACGCGAGCACGAATCCGCCGCGGGTCTGGCCGAAGGCGAGTCCGAGCATGAGGGTTGCCACAGTCTTGCCGGCGCCTCCCTTCGGGTTAACCACGGTAATCTGGCGCAACCCGCCGAACGGGCGGCGGACCGAGGCGATGCTCACCCGCCCCTCCCGCTCGCGCCGACTGGGGCGCATCCGGATAAGTCCGAACGTCCCGCGCCGCGCGGCGGCCCGCACACCGGTGGTGGCAACCCATTCGCGCGGCCGCACGGTTCGGCGGGCGGTGAGGTCGTCCGCGGTCGGGATCGGGTAGTCCAGACCGATCTCCAGATCGTGGTATGGGTGCGCATGGTCCGACCCCGGGAATGTTGGCGGTGGATACGATGCACTCGGGTGCGGCGCACTCGGTTGTAGTGGCGCGAACGCGGTCACTCCAGTGGAGTCCAATGTGGACGACTGGGCTACCTGATCGGGACCCGGATATACGGGCCCACCTCGGCCGCCCTCCGCTGACCTCGGCTCCGGCGCTCTGTTGGGTGCCGGCACTTCACGCCTGGTCCAACGCGGGCCAGACTCTGGATCTGTTTGGGGCTTGGGCCGACGGATCGGTGGGTGTCTCCACGGCGACTGGGGCGCGAAGTCCACGGGAAGATCGTCAGTCTCCGACCGAGTGGGGGGTGGGACGGCGGGAGCGGTCGGAAAATGCCGATCATCGCTGTCCTGGTTCACGTGCACCTCCGCCCCCTGGTCGCCCCAGCCTCGCATAGCGAGTCGCCCCAGAGTAATAAGCGGGTCACATCACGTAGGTCCCCCACGCCCCAGGCTCGGTCCACCACGACCGTTTACGGGCCAGCGGTCCGACGACGCCGTCATCGACGCATCGAATATCGCCGTCACAAGGAGTGACGCTCATCCCCCGGCCACGGGCGCGCCGAACCTCGTAATGGACGTCCGCCGACCGCACGAGTCGCCGTCGCAACACGGGCACCGCGACCGCCACCTCAACCAGTCCGTCGTCGGGCGCCGCCTCGACCACCAACGGCAGACCATCCACATCGGATGGTCCGACGTTGCGCACCGCACACGCTAGGACGGTCTCATCACCATCGGTAATCACGGTGTCATCGGTTTCGATGCGCGCCCGAAGGACGGCCGGCTGACCGTGATCGAACCCACCCAGAAGGAAGCCGTGCAGTGTGACCGAGCCGGCGTCGTTGCGCAGCAGATCGAGTCGACGCTCCCGACCACCCAGAGTGGCCGCAGCGACATCGTCCGGAGTGAGGGGCAAGCCAAGAGCGGACGAGATCGGCGGTACGGCCGGTACGAGCGGTAGCACGCTCAGTGGCGGCAGATCAGAAACCGTCCGATTCGTCGGTAGGTCGACCGGGCGCTTCGAGGGCGGCGGAGCGAGATGGCGCACCATCCGCCGAACTACCGCCCGTACCTCCGCATCAGTCGCCGCCGCAACGATCAGACGGACCTCGCCGCCATCGACCGGCTTCACCGCGGTGTCGATCTCGGCGTCGCTGTTGGCGATCACAAGATCAACCATCGCGCCGGCGGCTTTGAGCGCATCGGCGCAGGCGAGCACCGGCACCCGGACCGGGCCCGCCGCCCCGCACGCGCACGCGTCTCCGCCGCCGCAGCCGTGCCGCGCAGGGTCGCGCAATGTGAGGATCACGACCCGAGGCACGCGCGGCTCCTTCGCGGATGGTGAAGACGATGTTTCGTTCTAGCCTCGCTCGCGCGGGACTCGCACGCTCGTCCACCGCGCTCGCGGGCGGTGTTTCGTTCTAGCCTCGCTCGCGCGGGACTCGCACGCTCGTCCGCCGCGCTCGCGGGCGGTGTTTCGTTCTAGCCTCGCTCGCGGGCAGACTCGCTACACTCGTCCGCCGCGCTCGCGGGCGGTGTTTCGTTCTAGCCTCGCTCGCGGGCAGACTCGCTACACTCGTCCGCCGCGCTCGCGGGCGGTGTTTCGTTCTAGCCTCGCTCGCGCGGGACTCGCACGCTCGTCCGCCGCGCTCGCGGGCGGTGTTTCGTTTCAGCCTCGCTCGCGCGGGACTCGCACGCTCGTCCACCGCGCTCGCGGGCGGTGTTCCTTGTTAGCCTGACATCCCGGGGACAGCGCACCGACGGCGGAGCCGGCAGGTTCCCCGGGAGGCTTCCTTGGAGGCGACATGCCAGCGATCGTGCTCATCGGGGCCCAATGGGGGGACGAAGGCAAGGGCAAGGTCACGGATCTGCTCGGTGAGCAGGTGCAGTACGTGGTCCGCTACCAGGGCGGTAACAATGCCGGCCACACAGTGGTGCTGCCGGACGGCCGCAAGTTCGCCCTGCATCTGTTGCCGTCCGGGGTGCTGACGCCCGGATGTGTGCCGGTGATCGGCAACGGTGTGGTTGTCGACCCGAAGGTGCTCCTGAGCGAGATCGACGGGCTGGAGGCACGTGGGATCGCCTGCGACCGCCTGCTCATCTCGGCCGACGCGCACCTGATCATGCCCCATCATCGGGCGCTGGACCGGGTCGTCGAGCGCTATCTGGGGTCTTCCCGGATCGGCACGACCGGACGGGGCATCGGTCCCGCCTACGGCGACAAGGTTGCCCGCGTCGGCATCCGGGTGCAGGACCTGCTCGACCCGGGGATCCTGCGACAGAAGCTCGAACTCGTCCTCCGGGAGAAGAACCAGACGCTGTTCAAGGTCTACAACCGCAAAGCGATCGACGTTGCCGCCGTGGTGGAGGAGTACCTCGCCTATGGCGAACGCCTGCGCCCGTACATCGCCGACACCCGGCTCGAGCTCTCTCTCGCCTTGGAGCGCGGAGCCACCGTCTTGTTGGAGGGCGCGCAGGCGACGCTGCTCGACGTTGATCACGGGACTTACCCGTTCGTCACCTCCTCCAACCCGACCGCGGGTGGCGCCTGCGTCGGATCGGGCGTGCCGCCGACCCGCATCACGCAGGTCATCGGCGTCATCAAGGCGTACACGACCCGGGTCGGCGCCGGGCCGTTCCCCACCGAGTTGTTCGACGAGAACGGCGCCCACATGAGCAAGGTGGGTGCCGAGTTCGGCACCACCACCGGGCGTGCGCGTCGGTGCGGCTGGTTCGACGCGGTCGTGGCGCGCTACGCGGTACGGGTCAACGGCATCACCGATTTCGTGGTGACCAAACTGGACGTTCTCTCCGGGTTGGAACGGGTGCCGATCTGCGTCGGGTACGAAGTGGACGGTCAGGTCATCGATGAGATGCCGATGACGCAGACCGCCTTCCACCACGCGACGCCGGTGTACGAGGAACTGCCAGGTTGGTGGGAAGATATTTCCAAGTGCCGGACGGTCGAGGAGCTACCCGACAATGCCCGCCGGTACGTCGAGCGGATCGAGCAACTCTCCGGCGCGCGAGTCTCGGTTGTCGGCGTCGGCCCCGGCCGCGACGAGAACGTCATCCTGCATCCGCTGCTCGATCGTTGACCAGCGCGCCCCAGGTAGAAGTGATCTTGTCGCGAATCGAAAATCACTGGATCGCAAATCGAAAGTCAACTTCTCGCGAATCGAAACTTCGTGGTACGGTCGTCACCGTGGCGCGCTCGAATCTTGTCCCTCGTCGGGCCAGTTCGGCCGTCGCAGAGGCGCTTGCCGACACCCGTGTCGTGCTAGTCAACGGCGCCCGGCAGGCCGGCAAGAGCACCCTCGTGCGGGCGGTAGCCGGTGAACAGGCCGCCGAATGGCGAGACCTCGACCTCCCACAGGATCGACAGTCCGCGATTGAGGATCCAGTTGGCTTTGTCGCTTTTCGTGGCTTGACGGTTATCGACGAGATTCAACGGGTGCCGGAGCTTCTTCTCGCGATCAAGGCCACTGTCGACGCCGATCCCCGTCCAGGTCGCTTTCTTCTCACTGGTTCGTCGCGGTTGCTGGGGCTGCGTGATCTACCGGATACCCTGCCTGGTCGAATGGAGACGATCGAGCTGTGGCCGTTTTCTCAGGGTGAGATCGACAACGCTCCGGATCGGTTCATCGATGCGGTGTTCCACAATGGACCGGACGTACGGCATGAGTCTGCCGTGACCCGCACCGACTACGCGGAGCGGGTTGTCCGCGGCGGGCTCCCCGAAGCGGTGACACGTGAGGACCCGCGTCGACGAGGTCGATTCTTGGATTCTTACGTTCAGAACCTTATCGACCGCGAGGTCAGGCAGTTGGTCGAAATCGAGCGGGCGGCCGAGCTTACGACCCTCACGCGCCTGCTGGCGGCCCGGTCAGGCCTGCTCGTCGCGGCCAACAGCTTGGAGTCCGAACTGAGCCTGTCGCGTCCTACCATCGCCCGCTATATGCAATTGCTGGAGGAGGTCTTCCTCATCAAGCGAGTTCCTGGATGGTCGCGCAATCTAGGTACGCGCGTAACGGCAGCCCCAAAGGTCGTGTTCGTGGACTCGGGCATCGCCAGCCGTCTGGTCGCCGTTGATGCCCATGCGATGCGTCGTCCGGGCGCACCCTTCGGGCCGTTGTTGGAGGGCTTCGTTATCTCTGAACTAAGCCGGCAGGTTTCGTGGTCGCAGGAGCTTGTTGACATCTATCACTATCGAGACCACGGCAAGATTGAAGTCGATGTCGTGCTGGAGAACAGACAGCGCCAGGTCGTTGGCATCGAGGTGAAGGCGGCGTCTACGGTGCGAGCGGACGACTTCCACGGGCTGCGGCGCCTGTGCGAACGACTCGGTGACGACTTCGTGCTCGGCGTTGTTCTCTACACCGGTAACTCCACACTTCCGTTCGGGCCGAAGCTCCGCGCGATGCCCGTGAGCGCCTTGTGGCAGCTCGAGGGCTGAGGCTATGGCCGCTGCCGGGATCTATCTAACGGCGCCGTCACGCGGTGGGGCTAGGCGGCCGAGGGTTGGTCGTCGAGGATCTCGAACAACGCGCCGTGGTTGCTCTTCAGGACCTCGACCGAACGGGTGGCGGGGTCGGTGACGGTCAACTCGCACCGCGCGAGTTTGGTGTTGTGGCAGTACTTGGTGCCGCCGGGCGGGTTGCGGTACTCGAGCTGCACGAAGGCCTCGGGCGGCGCCTCGATCCTGCCGGTGATGCTGATGTCCGTGGACCGGGTCGCGAAGGTCCACCGAGTCGGCGTGATGTCGGCGGTGGCGCGAAACATCCGACCCATCGAGGTCAGCGCGTGCTCCCGGCCCTGGTGCCGGAGCACGAGCGGCGTCAGTGCTGGCGTCCACAATGGACCAATGCGGTTGCGGGCTGTTGCGACCTCCAGGAACGAGTCGGGCGCATTGTCGAACCCGGCTACTTGGCCGAACGCGTAATGGTCGGTGTGGCGGCTGCCCCAGTTGTGGTTCTGACTGCCGACCCAGCCATCGATGGCGATCCCGCGGGTCCCGACCGAGACGGCGCCGCTGAACCGAACGAGGGGACGCGAGACGAGGCTCTTCGCCTTCGGGAACCCGCCCTCGTACAAGCGCTCGGGCAACAGATACAGCGGCGGGTCGTCCCCCTCGTACCTTAGGTCCCACGTGATCGGCCCGACCGTGCCGCACACCTGCTCGCCGTCCAGAGTGGCCTCGCCAACCCTCACCTCGAAGCGGTCGTTCGGGAACACGCAGTCGGCGAACGGCAATTCGAACTTGGCCGTCTCGTGCGTGTTCGTCTCGCCGTCGAAGACGATCGCCCACAGCTCGCCGAGGGCGTCGGCGGACCGGCCGGCCGGGCTGAAGATGGTGTACCGGATCCAGAACGCCAGCGGCCGTTGCGGATGGTTCCCCCGCAGGTAGAAGCTCTCATAGTGCCCGGTTGACCGCGTGTGGTCGTACTGCGTCCAGTTCACCTGGTCGCGGCGCAGGGGGTTGGGGCGCGTCATGCCTGGACGGTACTGAAGGCGGGCGTAGGTTGGTAGGCATGGGAACGCGGATGCGTGACGCCATGATGGGTCGTCTGGCCGACCTCCGGTTCGAGCCGACGGAGAAGCGGATCAGGGTCATGGTCGGCGATGACGTGCTGGCGGACACGACGCGGGCCGTGCTGGTGTGGGAGCCGCGGCGGATCGTTCCGTCGTACGCGGTGCCGCGCGACGAGTTACGTGCGGAGCTGGCCGCCGAGCCGGAGACCACCTTGGACGCCGAACGCCTACTCCACCCTGGCATCCCGTTCGCGGTCCATTCCACGCCCGGCGGCTCATTTACGGTCCACGCCGGTGGCCAGGACAACACAGCCGCGGCCTTCCAACCCGCCGACGAGGACCTGGCCGAATATGTCGTGCTGGACTTCACGCCATTCCGGTGGCTCGAGGAGGACGAACCCCTCGTTTCCCATCCGCGGGATCCGTACCACCGCATCGACATCCGATCGAGCTCGCGCCACGTGCGGATCGAGCTCAACGGCGAACTGCTGGCGGAGAGTAAGCGACCCATTCTGCTGTTCGAGACTCATCTTCCAACCCGGTTCTACCTCCCGGCCGATGACATTGTCGGCCCGCTGCAGCCGAGCGAGAAGCTCACGTACTGCGCCTATAAGGGTGAGGCGAGCTACTGGTCGCACGCAGACCTGCCGAACCTCGCCTGGACGTATCGCCAGCCGGTGCCCGATGCGATCCAGATCGCGGGCATGGTCGCCTTCTATGACGACCTGGTCGACGTCACGGTGGACGGTGTGCTCCGCGAGCGGCCGTCAACCCCATTCGCGAGGTCTTTGCTCGAGGAAGCACGCTGAGCGCCCGCCGGCAGGTCGATGCGCTGCCCGGTGGGCCCGGGGTGTACCGGTTCCGTGACCAGAACGGTCGCGCGCTCTACATTGGACGATCAGCGGATCTTCGGCGGAGGGTGGCGTCGTACTGGGGTGATCTGCGCGACCGTCCCCGTCTGCGCCGGATGGTGTCTCGGATCGAGCGTGTCGAGGCCGCCGCGTGCGACAGCGAGCACGAGGCAGCGTGGCTCGAACGCAATTTGCTCGAGCAGGCCAAGCCGCGGTGGAACCGGGCCATTGGCGGCTTGGAGACCTCCGTCTACATAGGATTGAACCGTCGACTTGAGGTACGGCACGAGCGCTCCGGGCCCGGATTGGTTTTCGGGCCCTACCTTGGCGGCGACAAGGTGCGGCTCGCCGTTTCCGGGCTGCACCGGGTCATCCCGCTGGCATATGCCGGGGATCGCCTGAACGGCTTCGATCGGGACATGGCCCGGGTCCGGGGCGTCACGCCGGACTCTCGTGAGGAGCTGGTGTCGGTCGCCATCGCGGTGCTCAAGCGCGACGCCGCCGCAGGCGCCCGTGTTCGGCGCGACCTGCGGGAACGGCGCGATTCCGCCGCGGTCGCGCTCGCCTTCGAACTGGCGGCGCGCATCCAAGCCGAGCTCGAGGCGCTGGACTGGGTATTGGCGGAACAGAAGGTGACCCGGCCCGAGAATGCCGTTGATGTCGATGTGCACGGGTGGTCAGGCGGGCTGCTCGTGACGTTCCAGCTTCGCGGTGGTCGGATGAGGTCGTGGACCCAGCGACCGTCTGACGAGCGAGCCGCGCGGCCGTGCGTGGAGGCGACACCCGACGAATGGCGCCCCTTCGCCGACCGCAATGCCCAGCTGGCCGCTCGCCTGCTCGACCTTGGTACGGCGTCAATCCCGCCGTGACCTTGGGAGAATCGGGGTCATAAGAGATCGACTCACGCCCATTTCTCCAAGATCGCGGGGGAGGATTGGCCTAGGCGGACAATGACTGAGACCAGGGTTGGCGTCTCCAGCTGGCCATCGATGCCGGGCAGCTCGGCCCGGGACAGCCACGCATGCCCGATGAGCGTTTCCTGTTCGTCGGCTTGAAGTCCGCTGCGCGACAACGGTGGGCGCGCGGTGGTGAACCGGGCCAGGAAGCAGTCTTCCGGTCCGATGATGCGTCGACCGTTCCAGACCGCGTCTCTGTCCACACTCACGGGACCGTCCACAATGGTCGAAGGATCGAGTCCAGTCTCTTCGACGAGCTCACGCCGCGCGGCGGCCAGCGGTGACTCGCCCGGCTCGACACCGCCGCCGGGTAGCGCCCACACGATCGTGCCGTCGAACGGGTCGCGCCAGCGGAGCAACAGCACCCGACACGACGCGTCGAGGCAGACGACCCGGGCCGCCGGGCGTGACACCACTTCCAACCGCATCTCCTTTGGAGCGTCGCTTGCCGTAAGGACGACAGCCGGGTTCACCGCGGGTGGATCGGGCTGACGTCAGGCGATGTGGCGGCCCGAGATCGCGCGAGCGATGACCAGCCGCTGGATCTCACTCGTTCCTTCGAAGATGGTGTAAATCTTCGCGTCCCGATACCAGCGCTCGACCGGGTGCTCCCGCAGATAGCCGGCGCCACCGAGGATCTGTACGGCCTTCTCGGTGACCGCCACCGCGACCTCGCCCGCCTTCAGCTTGGACATCGAGCCCTCGCCCGCGCCGAAGGGTTGATTGTTTCGTCCCATCCAGGCGGCCCGCCACACCAGCAGGCGGGCCGCATCGATCTCCATTCGCATGTCTGCGAGCGCGAACGCGATGGCCTGGTTGTCGATGATCGGCCGACCGAACTGGACTCGACCCTTGGCGTAGTCGAGGGCGTACTCGTATGCGGCCCGGGCGATGCCGAGCGCCTGGGCGCCGACCGACGGGCGGGACAACTCGAACGTCCGCATCGAGGTTTGCCCGGACGTACGGTGCCCGGTGCGGGCCTTGTCGAGCCGGTCCAGCAGAGCCTCGCGCCCGCCGAGGAGGCATGAGCCGGGAAGGCGGACGTCGTCGAGAAAGACGTCGGCCGTATGCGAGGCGCGCAGCCCGAGCTTCTTGAGCTTTTTGGAGCCGACCAAACCTGGTGTGCCGGGCGGAACGACGAAGGCGGCCTGCCCCCGCGAACCGAGCTCGGGATCGACTGAGGCCGTGACCACGTGCACGTTGGCGATACCGCCGTTGGTGGCGTACGCCTTCTGTCCATTGAGGACCCACGTGTCGGTCGCCTCGTCGTAGCGAGCCCGGGTCTTCATCGCCCCGACGTCCGAGCCCGCCTCGGGTTCGGTGGAGCAAAAGGCGGCCACGTTCGGCTCGGTAGCGTCACCGAAGCACTGTGGTACCCACTCGAATAGCTGGTCCGGGGTTCCCGAACCGTAGATGGCGGCGACCGCGAGCGCCGTCCCCATAATGCTCATCGCGATTCCGGCGTCGCCCCAGAAGAGCTCCTCGTTGGCGATGCAATGCGACAGTCCCGAGGCGTCGTTGTAGGTGTTAGCCAGGAACTCGAAGCCGTACAACCCGACCTTCGCCGCCTCCTGGATCAGCGGCCACGGCGTCTCCTCACGTTCGTCCCATTCGGCCGCGGCCGGCCGGATGACGTCGCGGGCGAAGCCGTGGACCCAGTCGCGCAGCTCTCGCTGCTCCTCGCTGAGGTTGAGCGAGAACTCAGCCATCGTCAGCCCTTCGGAAGGTCGAAAAGGTTGGCGAGGTTGGCGGCGAGCGCGAGGTCACCCTTGGCCTTCAGCTTGCCCGTCATGAACATCATCATCGGATTGGCCGATCCCGAGAGGAGCTGCAGAAATTCGGCTGCGGGCAGCGCCAGCGTGAGCTTCGGCTCAGCGGAAGGAGTCGCCGACACCGTGCAGGCGCCGTCGGCGATCACGACTTCGAAGGCGTCCTCGCCCCCGTCGGACCGCCCGCCGATGAGCCAGTGGATGACCGCATTGGTATTGCCCGCGCGGTCAGCCCGGAACTGCGTGGGGAACCGGCCGAAGATTTCGTTGAGGATCTTGGTGCGGTCGTGGCCGGACATTACCTCGGCCAGCTGTTCGCGCGAGGCGCCCTTGACGAGAGCGGCAAATCGGGCTGGGTCAGCCGATGCGAACTCGGACGGGTCGATCGTGGTCACGCGTCTCCTCGGTGGCGGCTGGGGGTAACCTACTCATGCGTAACATTACGGCCGGGTAGGTACGCTGTCCAGCGTGGCACCAGGCATCCGAACATCCCCGCCGGCATTCCGGCGGCTGCCACGCGCGGTGCGCGAGCAACAGATGCTTGATGCCGCGGTACGGGTGTTCTCTCGGCGGGGCTATCACGCGGCGTCGGTGGACGAGATCGCGGAGACCGCGGGCATCTCCAAGCCCATGGTCTATGCCTACCTCGGCACCAAGGAGGAGCTGTTCCGGGCCTGCCTTCACCGCGAGGGCGTACGGCTGATCGAGGCCCTCGCGTCGGTTGGCGGCGGTGACCTACCGCCGGATGAGCAGTTCTGGCGCGGACTGCGGGCCTTCTTCACCTTTGTGGACAGTCACCGCGACGGTTGGGTGGTCCTGTATCGACAGGCGCGGGGACAGGAGCCGTTCGGCGCCGTCATCATCCAACTGCGGGCGCGGATGGTCGAGATCGTGACCGGGATGTTGTCGCGAGTCAGCGCATCGGCTGGCTTGACGGTCGGTGACGACGACGTGTCGACGATGGCTCATGCGCTGGTCGGTGCCGCCGAGGGGCTGGCGGACTGGGCGGTGGCCCACCCCGGCGAGGATCCCGACCTCACTGCGACCCGGCTGATGAACGCGGTTTGGATCGGCGCCGACGCCGTGCTCCGCGGCGAACGCTGGCGATGACTGCGGCGCCGGCGATGACCATGGCGAGCGCCGGATAGGGCGGGACGGGGTGCTGCGGTTGGCATTGGGCGACCCCCAAAGGAATGTTTGACGGTAGACAGGCGGCGCCCTACACTCCCCAACATGTCTTTGGCGGATGGCGACATCGACGACCGGGCACTCGCCGAGATGCGAGCGATGGCACACCCGCTGCGGCTGCGGATCCTTTCGTTGCTCACCGGTTCGGAGATGACTGCAGCGGAGGTCGCCCGGGAGCTGGGACTCACTCACGCGAACGCCAGCTACCATCTACGGCTCTTGCTCGCCGCGGGCACGATCGAAATCGCGGGCGAGGAACGGATCCGGGGCGCGGTCGCTAAAAGGTACCGGTACGACATGGGCCGCGACCTCCGACTGGGAGGTCAACCCGCCACTGACACTGTCCACATGCGACAACGGCAGCAACTGTACGGCGCCGTCGCCGACGAGCTAAAACGCCGCGCCCGACGCGTGCGCCCTCGGGCTCGTCGCGGGCATGTGACCGATGCCGAGTTCTGGGTCGAGCCCAAGGCTTGGCAGCAGCTGAAGTCCACAGTGGATGACGTGTCCGAGCGCCTGCACCGCGCCGCCCGCCCGCCGCGGACCCCTGGCACGATTCTCGTGAGCGCCACGATGGTCATGTTCGAGATGCAACCGCAGGCCAGGACGAAAAGATCGCAGTAGCTCAATGCGATCCTCCTGGGCGCCACTGCGCCACCGGCCATTCGTGCTGCTGATCAGCGGCCGGTTCGTGAGCATGGCCGGCAACGCGGTCGCGCCGATAGCCCTCGCGTTCGCGGTGCTTGACCTGACCGGTTCCGCCACCGACCTTGGTTTGGTTGTCGGGGCCCGATCGCTGGCGAACGTAGCGCTGTTGCTCTTTGGCGGCGTGGTCGCCGACCGCATGCCACGGCAGCTCGTGCTCGTCGGGTCAAGCCTGTCGGCGATGGTGACGCAGACCGCCGTCGCCACCGTCGTGCTCACCGGTTCCGCGAGCGTGGCGCTGCTGATGAGCCTCTCCGCCATCAACGGCGCGGCCGCGGCGTTCGCGCTCCCGGCCAGTTCCGCTTTGGTGCCACAGACCGTACCGGCAGACCAGTTGCAGCCGGCGAACGCGATCAACCGCCTTTCGGTGAACGCGGCGCTGATCCTCGGCGCGGTGCTCGGCGGGTTGATCGTCGCCACGGTCGGACCCGGCTGGGGAATCGCCATCGACGCAGCCACGTTCGGGGTGGCCGCTGTCCTGCTCGGGTTCATACGTGTGCCGGCCGTGCGCACTGGCGCGGAGGCACAGAGCACTCTCGCGCAGCTGCGCGAGGGGTGGTCGACGTTCATCGCCCACAGTTGGGTGTGGACGGTCGTCCTGGGTTTCTGTGTGTTCAACGCCGCCGAGATCGCAGCGCTGAGCGTGATTGGCCCGATCGTCGCGAACGACACCATCGGCCGGCAGATGTGGGGCATCTTCCTCGCCTCGGAAACCGCCGGGATGGTCCTCGGTGCCTTGGTGGCCATGCGTTTGCGAGCCCGGCGACTTCTGCTGATCGGGGTGGTGTGTTGCCTCGGCGGTTCCCTGTGGCTCATCGGACTGGCCCTCTTACCGTTGCCCGCCGTGCTGCTGCCGGCCGCGTTCGTCACCGGGGTCGCGATGGAGCAGTTCGGTGTCGCCTGGGAAGTGTCCATTCAGGAGCACGTCCCGGCCGACAAGCTGGCCCGGGTGTACTCCTACGACGCACTCGGCTCTTTCCTCGCGATCCCCATTGGACAGGTCGTCGCCGGACCTGTCGCCGACCACGTCGGTCCGCGGGCGGCGCTGCTGGGTGCGGCTGGACTGATCGTGGCGGCCGTGGTGGGCATGCTGCTCAACAAGGAGGTACGCACGCTTGAGCACGCCGAGACGTCGCCTACCGCCAAGGAGACCGCCCTGGCCTGACTGGAAGAATGTGGATGTGATTGCCAACGTTCTCGCCACCCGGTATGCGTCCGCCGAGTTGACCGCGATCTGGTCGCCGGCCGAGAAGGTACGGGCCGAGCGCCGGTTATGGCTCGCGGTACTCACCGCCCAGCGGGATCTCGGCGTTCCGGTTCCGGATGGAGTCATCGAGGCCTACCGTTCGGTCCTGGACCAGGTTGACCTCGACAGCATCGCGGCACGGGAGCGGGTCACCCGCCACGACGTCAAGGCGCGCATTGACGAGTTCGCCGCGCTCGCCGGGCACGAACACATCCACAAGGCGATGACGTCGCGGGATCTCACGGAGAACGTCGAGCAATTGCAGATCCGGGCGAGCTTGGAGCTGATCCGGGACCGGATGGTGGCGGCGTTGGTGAGGCTCGCGGCGCGGGCGGTCGAGTTCGATCGGCTGGTCATGGTCGGCCGGTCGCACAACGTGCCCGCGCAGGCGACGACGCTCGGCAAGCGGTTCGCAACGGCGGCCGAGGAGCTGTTGCTCGCCTACGAGCGGATGTCGGACCTGATCGAGCGCTATCCGTTGCGGGGAATCAAGGGGCCGGTGGGTACGTCGGCCGACCAGCTCGACCTGCTCGGCGAACCATCGAAAGTAGCCGATCTCGAGGTGGCCGTCGCTCGGCACCTCGGATTCACCAGGGTGCTCGACAGTGTCGGTCAGGTCTATCCCCGCTCGCTCGACCACGACGCGGTGTCGGCGCTGGTCCAAGCCGCGGCCGGGCCGTCATCGCTGGCGCTCACGATCCGGCTCATGGCCGGGCAGGAACTGGTTACCGAGGGGTTCCAGCCCGGGCAGGTCGGCTCGTCGGCGATGCCACACAAGATGAACACCCGATCCTGCGAGCGGATCAACGGACTGGCGGTGGTACTGCGCGGCTACCAGTCGATGGTCGCCGAGCTCGCGGGTGCGCAGTGGAATGAAGGCGATGTCTCCTGCTCGGTCGTGCGCCGGGTAGCGCTACCGGACGCGTTCTTCGCGGCCGATGGCCTGTTCGAGACCCTGCTGACCGTGCTCGACGAGTTCGGCGCCTATCCCGCCGTGATCGCCCGGGAGCTGGATCGGTACCTCCCCTTCCTCGCTACGACGAAGATGCTCGTGGCGGCGACCCGGCGCGGTGTCGGCCGGGAGACCGCACACGAGGTGATCAAGCAGCACGCGGTCGCGGTCGCCCTGGCGATGCGGGAAAAGGGTGTCGTGACCAACGACCTGTTGGAGCGCATCGCAGCGGACGAGCGGTTGGGGCTCACGCTGAGTGAGATCGAGAACCTGGTCGCGGACGGCTCCGCGTTCGTCGGCGCGGCCGGTGCTCAGGTACAGGCGGTCGCTGATCGGGTGGCGGCCGTTGTAGCGCTGCGTCCGGCCGCGGCTGCGTATATGCCCGGCCCGATCCTGTGACGTGATTCTGGCGTGACCTTGGGCGAATCGGGGTTAGTCGATCTCTCATCACCCTGATTCGTCCTAGATCATGCGCGGGTAGGCTCGCGCGTGTGGAATCGGCGGCGTTCGTCGTGATCGTTCCCGGCGAGCTGCCCGACAAGACCTTCGACGCGACGCTCGTGCTCGCCACCAGGTACCGGCCGTGGCCGGTATGGCTCGGCGTGACCGCCGCCTTTGGCATCCAGTGCGCTGTTGCAACCGCAGCCGGGCGTTTGTTGACGCTGCTTCCTGAACGACCCGTGCGGCTCGCGGCTCGCGGCCCTGTTCGCGGTCGGGGCCTTAGTCCTATTCCGCAGCGCGCGCCGGGCCGACGACGAGGAGGCGGACGCGGAGAAGCGGTACACCGAACGGATCACCGACTCTCAGACCGGCTGGCGAGCGTTTTGGGCCAGCTTCCTGGTGCTCTTCGCGGCCGAATGGGGGGATCTGTCACAGCTGTTGACGGCGAGTCTCGTCGCGTCGGGTCGACCCGCGATTCCAGTCTTCTTCGGCTCGTGGGCGGCATTGGCCCTGGTGGCCGGAGCGGGGGTCATGCTCGGGCGGGTACTGCTGCGGAGGATCCGGCTACGAGTCGTGCGATACGTCGGGGCAACGGTGTGTGCGGCGCTCGCTGTGCTCACGTTTGTGGCCGCGCTTGCGTGACCCGTACGGCGTTGACGATCATGTCGGTTTGGACCAGGATCGTGCGCACCGTGTCGATGGCCGGTGATCCGGGAACCGGCCCGGCCCGGTAGGCTGTGATCGCCCAGCGCCAGCTCGGGGGCTGGACCATAAAGTCACCCAGAGTCAGGAGCAGGCCCGTGGCTCGCGTTGTCGTGGATGTCATGCTCAAGCCGGAAATCCTCGACCCACAAGGTCAGGCCGTGGCCGGTGCGCTGCCGCGTCTCGGCGTGAGCGGCGTGTCGTCGGTGCGTGTGGGCAAACGGATTGAGATCGAATTCAACGGCACGCCCGATCTCGAGCAGGCCCGGCAGATCGCCGACAAACTGCTTGCGAACCCGGTCATCGAGGACTTCACGGTTCGCGTCGAGGACGCGAGCAAGGCGTCAGCATGAATGCTGTCATTGGCGTCGTGACGTTCCCGGGCTCGCTCGACGACCGGGACGCGGTCCGCGCGGTTGCTCGGTCCGGGTCGACCCCCATCCGCCTCTGGCACGCGGATCCAGCCCTGCACGGCGTGGACGCGGTCATCCTGCCGGGCGGTTTCTCGTACGGCGACTATCTGCGCTGCGGCGCGATCGCCCGGTTCGCCGCGGTGATGGAATCCATTAGCGACGCGGCCAAGGGCGGCCTACCCGTCCTCGGCATCTGCAACGGCTTCCAGATCCTGTGCGAGGCGCATCTCCTGCCCGGCGGGCTGACTCGCAACCAGCACCTGCACTTCCGCAACCGGGACCAGCGTCTGCGAATCGGCTCGCTCGCCTCGGCGTGGACCAACGCGTTCGAGCCCGACCAGGAGATCGTGATCCCGATCAAGAGTGGCGAAGGCCGCTACGTCGCGAACGAAAAGACGCTTCAGCAGCTCGAGGCCGAGGACCGCGTGATCGCCCGGTACGTCGGCGGCAACCCCAACGGATCGCAGCGCGACATCGCCGGCGTCCGCAATGAAGCGGGCAATGTGGTCGGCCTCATGCCTCATCCGGAGCACGCGATCGACGAGTTGACCGGTCCGTCGATGGACGGGTTCGGTTTCTTCTCGTCCGTGCTCAAGCACCTCGCCGGTGCCCAGATCGGGGCGGCACGATGAGCACACCGGAGATCACTATGGACGGTCCCGAGACGAACCCTGAACGCCAACCGTCGACCAGGCGGGCGGATCTGTCCGCGCTGGCGTGGCGATCGCGGCCCGCGAACGAGACGCCTCAAGACAACGGTGCGAACGGTACGCAGCCGGCCCAGGACGCCGACGGTGCGCCCGATCCGGATGGGTGGACGCCGCCCGAGCCGTGGACCCCGCCGGCGTGGAGCCCACCGAGCGACGAGCCAGAGCCGGTCGCCGAGATCGTCGAGCCAGAGATCGTCGAAACAGAGACTGTCGACGCGGAGGTTGTCGAGGCGGAGATTGTCGAGCCAGAGCCTGATGCAGCGGCCTGGAGTGAGCCGGAGCCGGATGCCGAGTCCTGGAGCGAGCCGGAGTCTGAGCTGAGCGAGGCCGAGCCAACCGGATCCGCTCCGGTCACGGCGGCCTGGGCGGCCGCTGAACCGGACACGATGCCCGCGCCATGGGCGACGCCCGAGTCCACTCCCGCCGGTCAGGATGACGCCGCTGGGTACGAGTACGCGCCCCGACCCTCGTACGGCACCCGCTGGAACGAGGATGCGGTTGTCGACGCCGAGATCGTCGACGACGAGCCGACCGGCTACGAGCCGCCGGGGGCACGGCCGTTTGTGGACGAGCCGACGGCGGCGCCGCCGGTGCGTGACGAACCGGTGGTGGTCGATGATGATGACGCGCCAACCGGCGAGCAGCCGATTGTCGTGGTCGACAGACCGACGACAGAGCGCCCGGCGGTCCAGCTACGTTCGGCCGCCCCGCGGTGGGAACCGGAGGTCGAGGAGCCGTCCGTCCGGGAGGCCTTCGTCGAGGAGCCGCCAGTCGTAGAGTCTGCTGTCCCAGACGCCGTCGCGCCGACCGTCGCCGAGGAGCGGCGGCGAGCGGCCTTCGTCGGCGACCGACGCGCCGGCGGTTGCCGAGCCGGCGACGGAGGCATCAGCCGTACCGAGATCGATTCCCGAAGAGCTGCCGCCGATTGAGAGCATCCTGCCGCCGACGTCCGGCTACCGCGAGGTCGGCTTCGACACCGTCGCCCGGGCCGTCGTTACCGCGGGCGAGTTCCAGCCGTACCAGGAACTTGGGCTCCAGCATGACGAGTACGCGAAGATCCGGCAGATCCTCGGTCGCCGTCCGACCGAGTCCGAACTCGCGATGTACGCCATCATGTGGAGCGAGCACTGCTCGTACAAGTCTAGTAAGGTCCACTTGCGACAGTTCACGGAGAAGGCGCCGCCATCGCAACGCATGTTGGCCGGCATCGGCGAGAACGCCGGCGTGATCAAGGTTTCGGACAAGCTCGCCGTCACGTTCAAGGTTGAGTCGCACAATCATCCGTCCTTTGTGGAGCCCTATCAGGGCGCGGCGACTGGCGTCGGCGGTATCGTGCGCGACATCCTCGCCATGGGTGCCCGGCCGGTTGCGGTGATGGATCCACTGCGCTTTGGTGCTCCGGACCACGAGGACACCAAACGGGTGCTGCCTGGCGTCGTCGGCGGCATCGGCGGCTACGGCAACTGCCTCGGCCTGCCCAACATCGGCGGTGAAGTCGTCTTCGATGACTGTTATCAAGGCAACCCGCTGGTGAACGCGCTGTGCCTCGGCGTGCTAGCCGTGGACAAGCTGCAGAAGAAGGCCGCGGCCGGACCGGGCAACGTGGTTGTCCTCATTGGAGCGAAGACCGGGCGCGACGGCATCGGCGGAGTCTCGGTGCTCGCCAGCGCCACGTTCGGAGCCGACAGCGAGCAGCGGCGTCCGAGCGTCCAGGTCGGTGATCCCTTCCTGGAGAAGCTCCTCATCGAGGCCTGCCTGGAGATCTACGATCTCGATCTCGTCGTCGGCATTCAGGATCTGGGTGGGGCAGGCCTGACCTGCGCCCTATCGGAGACCGCCGCGGCCGCCGGAACCGGGATGGCGATCAACCTCGACCTGGTGCCGCTTCGCGAACCATCGATGCGGGCCGAAGAGATCCTGTCGTCGGAGTCGCAGGAGCGCATGCTGCTCGTGGTGACTCCGGAGAACCTGCCCGTGGTGTTGTCGCTGTGCGCCCGATGGGGTGTGCTCGCCACCGCAATCGGCGAAGTCACCGAGCCGGAACCCGACGGTGGACGGCTGCGCATATGGTGGCGCGGCGACGTCGTCGTGGACCTGCCGCCGGGGTCGCTCGCGGACGACGGTCCGATCTACGCCCGCCCGATGCGGGAGCCGTTCGAGCGCGAGCTCATGAAGGTCGATCGCGCCGAGACACTGACCCGCCCCGGATCACCGCAGGAGCTGCGCGCGACGCTACTGCGGCTCGTCGCCTCACCGAACCTGTGCGACAAGACCTGGGTCACCGAGCAGTATGACCGGTACGTCCTGGGCAACACCGTGCTGGCCCAACCCGAAGATGCCGGCGTGATCCGGATCGACGAGTCATCCGGCCTCGGCGTGGCACTTTCGGTCGACGGAAACGGGCGTTTCGCTCGGCTCGACCCTTACGCCGGCGCGCGGCTCGCGCTGGCCGAGGCATACCGCAATGTCGCCGTCACGGGAGCAACGCCGGTAGCCGTGACGAACTGCCTCAACTTTGGTTCGCCGGAGGACGCCGGCGTCATGTGGCAGTTCGCCGAGGCCGTGCGCGGTCTCGCCGATGGGTGCCAGGAACTCGGCATTCCCGTCACGGGCGGAAACGTGAGCTTCTACAACCAGACCGGTGGCACCCCGATCCACCCGACACCGATCGTCGGCGTCCTGGGGCTACTGTCCGATGTGGCCCAACGGGTGCCGATCGGCTTCTCCGGCGAGGGTGACGCGATCTTCCTGCTCGGAGTGACCCGAGAGGAGCTGTCCGGGTCGGAGTGGGCTCACGTCACGCACAACCATCTGGGTGGCGCCCCACCGGTTGTTGACCTCGCGGCCGAACAGCGGCTGGCGGGACTGATGGCGGAGGCGGCGGCCAACGGACACCTGACGGCCGCGCACGATCTGTCCGACGGCGGACTGGCTCAGGCGTTGGTCGAGGCTTGTCTGCGCCGGAACATGGGTGCCCACATCGGGCTGCCGCCGGATGGGCAGAGCCCGTTCGTGCACCTGTTCTCGGAGTCCACGGCCCGAGTGCTCGTGTCCGTCCGAAAGGGACAGGAGCAGGCGTTCGTCGCACTGGCGGGGCAGCGTGGAGTGCCGTACACGGCGATCGGGATCGTGGCGGGTACGGCCCTCGTCTTTGACGACCTTTTCGAGGTGGGCTTGGACGAACTCCGGACTGCCTTCACGCGTACGATGCCGGCGCTGTTCGGCTGACACACGACGCCTAGACCCGACAGACCCGCGCGGGAGACCCCATCGACCTTGGAGAAATACGCGCGATCAGAGATCGAACTGCGCGTATTTCTCCAAGGTCGACGTGAAAGAGAGCGGTTAGTCGTCCATCCAGTCAACGCGGCGGCCTTCACCGGGCTGCGGCGGGCGCTGCCGCGGATCCTGGCCGTAGCCTTCCTGGCCGTAGGCGTCTTGGGCGTACGGGTCCTGGCCGTGCCCCGCCGGTCCGCCGTGGCCGCCCGCGGTGTGCGGGCCGCCGCCGTACCCCTGCTGTCCATGGCCTTGCTGTGGCGCGCCCTGGCCGTAGCCGCCGTACCCCGGCTGGCCGTACCCGTTCTGCTCAGGAAGTCGTCCGTGCATCTGGGTCGGCACATCGGCCAACGGCGAGCGGGCGATCATGGTCTGGTCGCCGCGCGGACCCGGGGAGACCGGCCGCGGCGGGCGACCGGGGTCACCGTAGCCGGGACCGGGGCCGCGCAGCGGCTGGGTACGGTCGGGTGGGCCGCCGCGGCGCTGTCCACCCGGGGGCGGCGGGCCACCACGGCCACCGGGACCGCCATGCCCGCCGGGACCACCGCGGCCGGGCGGTCCGCCACGGCCGGGGCCGCCCCTGCCCGGCGGGTAGCCGTCGCCGTTGTCGTCCTTCTTCCGAACGAAGATCAGGACGATCGCCGCGATGCCGAGGAGCACGAGGAGGCCACCGACGCTGATGAGCACCCAGGAGAGGCCGCTGGGACCACCACCGCCGGCCGCCTGCGCTTCGGTCGACTCAGGTTGAGTGCTGACATCCGAGGTCACGGACGGTTCCGCAGTCGCCGTGGGAGTGGGTGAGTTGAGCGGGCTGACCGTGAACCGCAGTCCCGTGAGCGCCTGGCCAGCGGTCGCGGTCCGTGGGGGTGACTGGTACTCCTGGATGCCGTCCCGCGTCACCGTGAACTTCAGCTGGCCCGCCTTGATCGGCTTCTGCGAAGTGCTGTTGAACTCGAAGTTGCCGTTGTCGTCCGTACCGACGTCGTCCCACTTGGTGCCGGCGCTGTCCTCCATGACGACCTTCGCGCCCTTGATCGGCGCGTTGGTGTAGACATCGACGACCGTGCCTGTAACCTTCGGCACGGTGCTTTCAGCGGCGGACGGGGAGACGGTCACATTGCGGGTGGCCTCAGCCGAGGCGCCATCGATGGTGGCTTGGATATGAATGACGCCAGACTTGGGGCCACCGGCCGGCACGCTTAGTGCCTTAATGGTCGCCTGGAAGTTGCCCGTCTGATTCGGGTTGATGGCCATGGTGACATCGCACTGGCCCTGACAGCTGAGGTAGCTGGCGGCGTCGCCGGTGAATGACACCTGGACGTTCGCCGACGGGTTGCCGCCCGAGTTGTTGTTCTTGACCGTCCACTTCAACGTCGCGCTGTCGCCGGAGGTGAGCGAGCCGGAGCTGAGCTCAGTGATGGTCACAGTCGGGTTATCGGCCGCGATGGCCGGGGTTGTGATGCCGACGAGGCCAGCAGCTGTGACGACCGCAATGACTGCAGCGCGAATGGTCCACACACGCCGGTGCGTACTCACGCCCAACGCCCCTCCCCAACTCCCTATATCCCCCTGGACATGCAGGAGGTACCGCAGGCAACTATGCCTTGTCATCGGGCCATTCCGCGACCCAGGGTCGGCACAGTAGACCCGTGAGTCGCACCGTATCGTCCGGGCGTGTCACGCAGTAGTGCCGATTCGGCTGGACTGTCCGCCCTGGTCGCGGCCATCACCACAGGTGGGACCCCAGGTGCGGCGCAGTTGCGGGACGCCGTACGGGCTCTGTTGGGCGTTCTTCGTGAGCGCGCACCTGGCCGAACGGTGGAGGTGCGGGTTCCTCCTTATGGAGCGATCCAATGCATACCCGGGCCACGCCATACGCGGGGTACCCCGCCAAACGTGGTCGAGACCGATCCGGTCACGTTTGTGTTGCTGGCCGTCGGGCGGCTCGGCTGGGCCGACGCGGTGACCACGGGACGAGTCTCGGCCAGCGGCATCCGGGCGGACCTGTCGGCCTACCTTCCCCTGGTTGACCTTCCGCCCAGTGCCTGATTCGTCGACTATCGTCGATTTGTACGGGGTGGACGCTTTTCGCGTCCGCTGACGTGCAGGTGCAGCGGCACTGGCGCGGCGAGGGCGGACACGCCCGGACACGCCGGTGAATGCGGAGCTTAACCGCCGTACCAAGTGTCTTTGCCCTGGTCGACCAATTGGTCAACCGATCTTCCTCAGCGCGTGGCACGCCGGGGAACCCCTTGACGACTACCGCACGCGGCCCCATGATGGCTCTCCGTAACAGCACTGGGCTCGCGTAGACTTCCCCTGTTCCAGATAAGTGTGCAGTTCCAGATAAGTGCGAAGTGACCACCAATCCGACGAGGAGCGGCAGGTGCCCCGAGGCGATGGCCAGCTCAGCCACAACCTCGACCCCATAGAGCAAGGTCCGCAGGACCAGTGCGGTGTGTTCGGGGTCTGGGCGCGCGGCGAAGAGGTCGCGAAACTCACGTACTTCGGTCTGTACGCCCTGCAGCACCGCGGCCAGGAGGCCGCCGGCATCGCGGTCAGCGACGGCAGCGGCGTGGTGGTCTACAAGGATCTCGGCCTGGTGGCCCAGGTCTTCGATGAGCCGACGCTCGCCAGCCTGCGCGGCCACATCGCCGTCGGCCACACGCGTTACTCGACCACCGGCGCGTCCAACTGGGAAAACGCCCAGCCGACGCTGCGGGCCACACCGTTCGGCACCGGCACCGATCGCCCGGCCACCACGATCGCGTTGGCGCACAACGGCAATCTGGTCAACACCGCCGAACTCGCCAAGCAGGTGGCCGACCTCGGCCTCATCGACGAGTCCACCTCCGATACCGCGCTGGTCACCAGCCTGCTCGCCGCACGGCCCGATCTTTCGGTCGAGGCGGCGGCGCTCGAGGTGCTGCCGACCCTGCGCGGCGCCTTCAGCTTCGTCTTCATGGATGAGGACACCCTGTACGCCGCGCGCGACCCGCAAGGGGTACGGCCACTGGTTCTCGGCCGTCTGGAGGGCGGTTGGGTGATCGCTAGTGAGACGGCCGCCTTGGAGACCGTCGGCGCGAGCTTCGTGCGCGAGGTCGAACCAGGCGAGCTCATCTCGATCGGCGAGGACGGGCTGCGGTCCACGCGGTTTGCCAACCCGGCGCCGAAGGGGTGCCTGTTTGAGTACGTGTACTTGGCCCGGCCCGACAGCGTGATCGCCGGGCGCAACGTGTACGCGGCCCGGGTGGCGGTCGGCAAGGCGCTGGCTCGTGAACATCCGGTCGAGGCGGACCTGGTGATCGGAGTGCCGGAGTCTGGGATCCCGGCGGCCATCGGCTACGCGGCGCACTCCGGCATCCCTTACAGCGCGGGGCTGGTCAAGAACGCCTACGTCGGCCGTACCTTCATCCAGCCGAGTCAGAGCATCCGCCAGCTCGGCATCCGGCTCAAACTCAACCCGCTGCGCGAAATCGTGCGCGGCAAGCGGGTGGTGATGGTCGACGACTCAATCGTGCGGGGGAACACCCAGCGCGCCCAGGTCCGTCTGCTGCGGGAGGCCGGCGCGGTCGCCATACACGTACGGATCTCCTCCCCGCCGGTCACGTGGCCGTGTTTCTACGGCATCGACTTCGCCACCCGCGCCGAGCTCATCGCGAATGGGCTCGACACGGAAGGTATCCGTCAGTCCATCGGGGCGGACTCGCTCGGATACGTTTCGCTGGACGGGCTGATCGCCGCGACCGAGCAGCCGAAGAGCAGGCTCTGCCGCGCCTGCTTCGACGGCGAGTATCCGATCGCGTTGCCGGCCGACGACCTGATCGGCAAGCACGTGCTGGAGGGCGTGCAGCGGCGGGTCACGCCGGCCGCGCCCACAACCGACACAGCCATGCCCGACGGCGCGTTCTCGCGCCCTTGATCGCACATGGGCGCTCGCGCCCCGCACCCGGGCAACGTCGCCTGAGGTGGCACCACAGGAGGAAGTACGGTGACTCACGTGTCCGCCCGCCCGCCGAACTCGGCCGGCCAGCCCATCAACGGCCACCACAGCGAGCGCGCTGAGTCCACTCAGGACAGTTCGGGACCGCGTTACCGCCGGATGGTCACCTACTCGGACTCGGGCGTTTCCATCCACGCCGGCGCCGAGGCGGTGGAACTCCTCAAGACGAAGATGCACCGCACCCGACGGCCGGAGGTCGTGGACGACAACGGCGGCTTCGCGGGCCTGTTCCGGGTCGACCTGCACCGATACCGCCAGCCATTGCTCGCGTCGTCGACCGACGGGGTGGGGCCGAAGCTCAGTATCGCGCAGCAACTGGACCTGCACGACACGGTGGGCATCGACCTCGTCGCGATGGTGGTTGACGATCTCGTCGCGTGCGGGGCCGAGCCGCTGTTCCTGTTGAACTACATCGCCTGTGGCGAGGTGGTCCCCGAGCGGGTGGCCGCGATCGCGGCCGGCATCGCGGATGGCTGTCGCACCGCCGGGTGCTCAATGCTCGGCGGTGAGACCGCGGAGCACCCTGGTTTGCTGCGACCGCATGAATACGACCTCTCCGCCACCGGCATCGGCATTGTCGAAGAGGAGAAGCTGCTCGGCGCGTCGCGGGTCGAGGTCGGGGACGCCATCATCGCGATGGGCTCGAGTGGGCTGCACGCCAACGGGTACTCGTTGGTGCAGCACACGCTGCTGGGCATCTCCCGGATGCGGCTCGACTCGGTCATCGAAGAGTTCGACAACCAGCGAACGCTCGGTCAGGAACTGCTCACGCCCACTCGGATCTACGCGCGGGACTGCCTGGATCTGTTGGTCGAAGCGGATGTACGGGCGCTGGCGCATATCACCGGTGGTGGCATCACCGGCAACCTGGTACGGGTGCTGCCCGAGAACGCGGACGGCATTGTCGATCGCGCCACCTGGCAACCGCAGCCCATCTTCGAACTCGTGCAGCGCAAGGGACGCATCGAACAGTCCGAAATGGAGTCGACGTTCAACATGGGCGTCGGCATGATGGCGGTGGTTACCCCGGACGACACCGAGCGCGCGCTCGCGTTCCTGCGCAACCGTGGCGTCGACGCCTGGATCGTGGGCGAGGTCGTCGAGGGCACCGGCAACGTCACGATGGTGGGATCGCACACCCGAGGCTGAGCGGTCGACCCGTTGACCGTGTCGCGCTTGGCGGATGTGACCGCCTCGCCCTAACCTGATCTGGCAATGGACGGTGCAGTGCGGCACGAGTGGTCGGGCATGCGAGGGATTGCGTCGGTGCCCTCCTATGTCGTCATGCAACCCACGACTCTGTGCAATTTGGACTGTACGTATTGCTATCTCCCGCATCGCGCCATGAATACCCGCATGCCTGCGACCGTCGCATCGGCGGTCGCCGCGACGGTCAATGAGTGGGCCCGGACCGCGCCGCGGTTCTCGGTCGTGTGGCATGGCGGCGAGCCGCTGGCGACCGGGCGGGAACACCTCGCGCAGCTGATGGCTCCGTTCGTCGGTGTGGAGCACCACATTCAGACCAACGCGACCCTCATTGACGACCCGTGGTGCGACTTCTTCCTGGCGCACGATGTCCACATTGGTCTAAGCATCGACGGACCGCGATCCTTTACCGAACGCCGGGTCACGCGGGCCGGCCAGCCGGCGTACGACCGCATCCTGGCCGGGGTGGCGATGCTGCGTCGGCGTCGGCTGCCGTTCGCGGCGCTCTGCGTTGTGTCGGATCCGACGCCCGAGTTGGCCCCTACGTTGTACGAGTACTTCTCCGAGCTTGGGTGCACGGTTCTCGGAGTCAACGTGGAGGAACAGGAGGGCGTGAACCTCCGGTCCAACCAGCACGACTCGGATCTGGTCCGTGGCTTCTGGTCGGAACTGACGGCGGCCTGGCGGCGCGACCCACGGCTCGAGGTGAGGGAGGTCGAGTGGGCGCTGCGATTCGCCGGTGCGACCCTCGCGGGCGAAGCCGACACGCTGCTGCCGCGCCGGCATGACCCGATCCCGACGGTCGCGCACGACGGCGCCGTGGTGCTGCTCTCGCCGGAGCTGGCCGGCTTCGCTTCGTTCTAGTACGGCGACTTCTCTTCCGGTTCGGTGCTCGACTCGTCGCTGGCGGATATCGTGTCGCGCGCTGCGGCGGGGCCGAGCGGCTGGATCGCCGAGTACCTGGCCGGTGTCGAGGCCTGCCGGGCCACGTGCGCCTATTTCGGCTTTTGCGGCGGGGCTCACGCGGCGAACCGGTACTTCGAACACGGTCGATTCGACGGAACATTGACTAGGCACTGTCGCAACAGCAAGATCTCGCTCCTGGAGGGAGTCCTCGACCATGCCCGAGCTGCCTGAGCCGCCCGCGGTTTCCTCGCCGCGGATGGCATTGCTCGAGCGGCTGCGAACGACTCCCGGTCTCGCGTCGCTGGTCGCGGAGGCCGAGGCGACGTGGCGAGCCCGAGGCTCTGGTTCGGATCCCGACGAGTCGACGCCGGCCTGGCGCGCGTTCGAAGACGCGTTTCCCACCTTCTACGAGTTCACGAACCGACCGCGATAGTCCTGGTTCTCGCTCGGCGCTCCCAGTTGGTCACCAATTGGGCACCACCGGGCGTGTCTGGTGCCCGATTGGTGACCAACTGGGGCTGCTCCGGCGACGTGCGCAGAAGCGCGCACTCACCCGGAGCGATCATCCGTTGGTGGGTGCGCAACAGCGCGTACGTGAGTTGGGGGGCAGGCGAGGAAGCTAACGGCGGCGGGTGGCCCAATTGCCGTCGTCGTCCGTCTCGTCCTCGTCCTCATCCTCGTCGTCGGAGTCGTCGGCCTCATCCGCGTGGCCGTTGAACGAGTCAGCATCCGGATCCGAACTGGACCGGCCGCCCAACTCGCGCTGCAACGCGGCGAGGTCGGTGTTTGGGGAATGGTATTTCAACTCCCGGGCCACCTTTGTCTGCTTGGCCTTAGCACGGCCGCGCCCCATGGCTCGACCCCCTCGCACAGAAATTGCGGGGCAACCCCAGCGGGCGGGCCCCGACGACGTCAGGCATCTCTCGTGGCTCATACGGTACATGGCCAAAGCCGGGTTCGACACCTCGCCCCGACTGGGCGAGTTGACCCGCGTTGGCCGCCACCGTAAGGCGCGCGGGGCGCCCTCCCCGTGACATTTCCGGTCCACATCCTCCCGTTAAGAAGGGTCCCTTGCTGGACGGAAAGCGTTAGGAGGGGACCCTTCCAAGGCAGGAAACGATGAGAAGGGACCCTTCCTAACCAAGATCAGCGCACCAAGATCAGGGGAGGTGGATCGTGCGGAGTCGACCGACCTCCGCCATCCGGCGTTCCGCCAGGCGGTCAGCCGCCACCGACGGTGGCACGCCCTCCGACGCGGCGAGCTCGAGGATCTGCTGCGTGGTGCTGAAGATCGTCTCCGCCCGGGCCTTGGCCCGCTCGAAGTTGAAACCCTCGATCTCGTCGGCGACCTGGATGACACCGCCCGAGTTGACCACGTAGTCGGGGGCGTAGAGGATGCCGCGGTCGACCAGGGTCTTCTCAATGCCTGGGTGGGCCAGCTGGTTGTTCGCGCCGCCGCAGACGATCGCGGCCCGGAGCAAAGGCACGGTCTCGTCGTTGAGGGCGCCTCCCAGCGCGCACGGCGCGTACACGTCGATGTTGGCGGTCACGAGCGCCGCGGTGTCCTCGACCACGTCAACCTGTGGATGGACCGCAACCACCGCCCGTACGGCCTCGTCGTTGATGTCGGTAACGACCACGTCGGCGCCGTCGGCGATGAGGTGGTCGGTGAGCCACCTGCCGACTTTGCCCACGCCCGCGATGCCGACCCGCCGGCCGGACAAGGTGGACGTCCCCCACAGGTGTGCGGCCGCGGCCCGCATGCCCTGAAAGACACCGAGCGCGGTGAGCACCGAGGAGTCGCCGCAGCCGCCGTGCTCCACGCTTCGACCGGTGACGAACCGGGTCTCCTTCGCGATGACGTCCATGTCGGCGGTATAAGTGCCGACGTCGCACGCCGTGTAGTAGCGCCCGCCCAGCGATTCCACGAAACGGCCGTACGCGCGCAGCAGCGCTTCCGTCTTGATCTGCTTCGGATCGCCCCAGATCACCGCCTTGCCACCGCCAAGGTCGAGCCCGGCCATCGCGTTCTTGTAGGCCATCGCGCGGCTGAGGTCGAGCACGTCCGCGAGCGCTTCCGCCTCGGTGGCGTATGGATAGAACCGGGTGCCGCCCAAGGCCGGTCCGAGGGCGGTCGAGTAGATGGCGATGATGGCCCTCAGGCCACTGGCCTGGTCCTGACAGAAAACCACTTGTTCGTGGCCGGTGCCGTGCTGGTCGGCGGTGAAGACAGCCATTGTCTCTCCTACGCGGGTTGGCGCTGGACGGGCCGGGTCCCTTGTGGGGTGACGGCCTCGGTGCGGCGTTGTGGCGCCGCAGAGCCGAGCCTAACGGCGCGGCCGTCCTCGGTCATCGCAGTGCGTCCGCGACCGGGCGGGAAACGCGTTCATAGTGGGCGACGGGCACCAATCCGTGCGACGATCGCGCCGTGCCGACACTCTTCGCGTCGTACCTACGGGTGTATGAGCCACTGAGCGCCTTCGACAAACAGAGTCAGGTCTACTGGCGCGGCTACGTACACGACGGGAAGGCGGTCACGCTCGCCGAGGGGCCCGGCCGGCAGCGAACGGCCGTACTCGAGGCCCTTGGCGCGCACTGGAGTCGGCTGCCGGATCTTCCAAACGACGCTTACGTCCTGGAGTCGGAGGAATCGACCCTTATCTGCCCGTGGAATCTGCGGGTGCGGGTGGCCGAGGCCGCACTTGAGGCCCGAGACGGCGTGCCGCCTGTGCTCGCTGACGCGTTCGTCCCGCCGGCATTGGCCGGCGTCGCCCGGGCGGTTGTCTCCGACTGGAACTCGGGTGCCGGCGTGCTGTCGCACGGCGCGCCGCGCCAGCACGAGCAGATTTCCACGTGGAGTGTGCCGCTTCGCTGGTTCGTTCTGGTGAGCCAGGATGAGCGAGAGCTCGTGCTGGAATCGGATCGGCGAGTCCTTCGGTTCCGGACCGAGATCTCCAAGGCGCGCCGGCGGGCTCATCGGGCGCTGTCGGTACTTCGGCGCTCGATCGGCGATGTGCCGATCTCGGAGGCGGTGGAGGAAAGCGCGCGCTGGCTCGAGGAATTCCACTCGCGGTCGGTGGTCGAGCTGGACTACGGAGGGTTGGCGGACATCCTCCCGGACGACACGCTGCGTGACGATGACTCGCCGGCTTTGGTCGCCGCTGGACTCGCCGCGCTGGCCGCGGGAGACGCCGATGCGGCCACCGCGGCTTACGAAAAACTGGTCGACCGGTGGCGCGCTATCCAACTCCTAGAGCGTAGTAATTGACCCGCGCGGAGTGAGGGAGCATCGCAGCGAGCTTGCGAGCGAGGAGCGGACCGACCGCGCTTAATATAATCGTTACGCATAAAAAGGGACAATCAGCGCGTAACTCGTCCGACCATCCAGAACGCATCATCCGTTCGGCCCATGTCGGACATCGGGGACTAGCCGGACGATGGGTGAGCGCTGGCCGGCTGGACCCCCGCCACCGCCACGAGTACCTGTGGAGGAGATACCCGATGGCATCCCGTACGCACGAGCCGGAGCCTTTGCTTACCCCGGCAGAGGTCGCGTCCATGTTCCGCGTCGACCCCAAGACGGTGACCCGGTGGGCGAAGGCCGGCAAGCTGAGCGCGATCCGCACCCTCGGCGGACACCGTCGTTACCGTGAGTCAGAGGTTCGGGCCCTGCTGCAGGGGCAGATCCCGTCCCAACGCCAAGGCGACTGACCCCCGACCAGCCACGTGATCTATAGATAGAAGTCTATCGGCGCACCCCCAGCCACGGCATCTCGGCGGCCCGCCCACCCGACCGGTGAGGGCGGGCCGAACGCTTGTCACGCCCGGCCCAGCTGCGCGACCGCCTCGGTGTGCACGTCATCGAGCGTCCGACCGTCCGCGAGCGTTGTCCTTGCGCCCGTGACCTCGTACCACTCGTCCGCCCCGCGGTACTGGACGCGTTGGCGCACCATGCCGTCGTCGGCCACTTCCGTACGCAGTGTCAGCTCGCCGGTGACGGCGCCGACCTCGTCGGTCATCACGCCGCCCGGGCGGGCGACGATGTCGGTGGTCCTCTCGTCACTCATGTGCACGTTCCGAACTCATGTGCACGTTCCGAGCATCTCGGTGAGCGCCGCCTTCTCAGCCTGGGTGACGTGAAGTTCCCAGTAGCCTTTGACCGCGATCCAGGACTGCGCATAGGTACACCAATAATCATGTCGCGGCGGCTTCCACTCGGACGGGTCCTGGTCGCCCTTCGACCGGTTCGATGACAGGGTCACGGCGATGAGCTGCGGCCGCGTCAGGTCGTTGGCGAACGCCTCGCGCTGCTGGTCGGTCCATGACGCGGCACCGGTGCGCCACGCGTTCGCGAGCGGCACCATGTGGTCGATGTCGATGTCACCGGGGTCGGTCACCGACTTGCCGTCGTAGACGCTGAACCAGGTCCCGCTGGTAATGGAGCAGCCGGATCCGGTAACCACGCTCTGCCCGTCGCGCTTGAGCACTACGTCGCGTGTGTCGCAGCCGTCGCCCTGTGCGTCCCAGTGATGGAAGCGGTCCCGGCTGTAGCCGGTCATGGCCGCCCAGGTGCCGACGGTGAGCCCATCCAGCTGCGCCTTCGCCGCCGTCGCGTCACCGGCGGCATGCGGAGCCACGGGTTGGCCGGCCAACGGGTCGCAGGCCGCGAGGCCAGTCAGCCCCACGACGCCCACCACGACGACCGCGGCAAGCCTGCGAATATCCACCAGTACAGGATCATCAACTGACGACGCCGAGGCGAGCAGCCCGGAATGAGTGTTTCGGCCATGTTTGATGGGACGGCCGGCATGCAAATGATCGATCCTACTGGATGTTCGATCTCAGCCTCAAGCCCTTGAGACGCGCGTGAACTGCGGCGCAGAAGATCAGTCGCTCCCCAGTCACCGGCCAGTAACAGGGTCCCCGCATGATCGTTCCATGTCGAACGGGCCGCCGATCGGGTCTTACGGGCCACCGATCGGGACTGTCCGGCAGGGCCGCCATTATGCGTTTCACCTGCGGTTTCGGCACAGTGGCGCAGTCCACCGAGGACGGTTCGCCGGGGCGTCAAAGGGCACAAGGTCACATTGCCGTCACGATGCGGCGCGATGTTCATTACGGATCGGGAGCGCGGCTTGACCGGTCGCTCGATGGGGAGCAAGTCTCATGACGCCGACGCCCACACGTGGCGCCGGGTCTTTTCTGCGGCAAGCGGACGCCCTACCCCGGCGGACGTAGCGGAAGAGTCCATGCACGGGACAGCCGATCGGTTGCCAGCTGCCAGGACCTGGGTCTGGTCGCCGGAGCGCCACGCTCCGGCTCCGCCCCCGACCGAAGCGCTGTGCCTTGGCGGTCAGGAAGGGGCAGGGCGCACATGGTGCTAGCACCAGATCCGGCTTCTCCGACCGTATTGATCGGCGAGGGACTGGTCGAGAGTCCGGGTGTCCCATCCGCGGGCGCCCCGCCGAAGGCCATTCGCGGTCGGTCGCTCGGTCAGATCGCCTGGACGCGCCTCAAGCGGGACAAGGCCGCCATGGCCGGGGGCGTGGTGGTCATCCTGCTGATTCTCGTCGCGATCTTCGCGCCCTTGATCGTGGCTCTGCTCGGCCACGATCCCGATGAGTTCCACCAGGACCCGGCCTTGCTGGACCTGAACCGCGGCGGTGTTCCGAAGGGGACGTTCGGCGGCATCAGCCGGGATTTCCTCTTTGGGCTCGAGCCGCTGAACGGGCGGGACCTGTTCAGCCGGGTGATCTACGGGTCCCGGGTGTCGTTGCTGATCGCGTTCCTTGCGACCCTGCTTTCGGTCGTGATCGGCACCGTGCTTGGCATGATCGCCGGCTACTTCGGCCGCTGGGCCGACGGGCTCATCGGCCGGGCCATTGACGTGATCCTCGCCTTCCCGTTGATCCTGTTCGCGATCGTTCTCGTCGGCGTGATTCCCGAGTCGGCCTTCGGCTTGAGCGGCAACAGTCTGCGCATGGCGATATTGGTGTTCATCATCGGATTCTTCAACTGGGCTTATATCGCCCGCGTCATCCGCGGTCAGGTGCTGTCGCTGCGTGAGCGCGAGTTCGTGGACGCAGCTCGCAGTCTTGGGGCGCGTGGACCTTACATCATCTTCAAAGAGATCCTGCCCAACATTGTGGCTCCGATCCTGATCTACAGCACGCTGCTGATCCCCACCAACATCCTGTTCGAGGCTGGCCTGTCGTTCCTCGGCGTTGGCATCCGACCGCCCACGCCGTCCTGGGGCGAGATGCTCTCCTCCGCGGTGCGCTACTACAACCAGCCGCATTTCATGTTCTGGCCGGGCATGGCCATCTTCCTGACCGTGCTCGCCTTCAACATCTTCGGTGACGGGCTGCGCGACGCGCTGGATCCCAAGTCCCGCTGATGACCGTCCCCTAGGCCCTTTCCCGGCTTTCGATCCCCACAACGAAGGGAAGCAGTACATGAGAAAGAGATTGGTTGGCGTGGTGGCCGCGGCCTCCACGCTTGCCCTGGCCCTATCGGCCTGCCAGAGCTCGGGCACGACCCCCACCCCGGTGACACCGGAGTTCAACGCCGCCGTGGGCCAGATCTACAACCCGTCCGACCACAAGGGCGGCACCCTCAAGATGGCCATCTCCGAGGACTGGGACTCGGTCGACACCGGCGACACGTATTACGGCCTGTCGTTTAATCTGTTGCGGCTCTACTCCCGGTCCCTCGTTATGTTCAAGCCGGCGCCGGGCGGCACAGGTCTCGAACTCACGCCCGACCTCGCCGAGTCACTGGGTGTGTCCAGTGACGGCGCCAAGACCTGGACCTACAAGCTGCGCTCCGGGGTCAAGTTCGAGGACGGCACGCCGGTCACGTCCAAGGACGTGAAGTACGCGGTCATGCGCGCGATCGATTCGTCGGGCACGCTCAAGCAGGGCGTCGGCTACCAGGGCGGCTACTTCCAGGCCTTCCTCGATCTGGAGGGTGACACGTACGGCCCGTACGCCGCTCCCGGCGTGGACACCAAGGCGATCACCACCCCGGATGACCAGACCATCGTCTTCCACCTGAAGCAGCCCTTCGGCGGCTTCGACTACTTCGCGATGCTGCCAGTGACCGCACCGGTGCCGCAGGCCAAGGACACCGGCGTCAAGTACAAGGAGCACGTCGTCTCCACGGGTCCGTACATGTTCGCCAGCTACGAGAGCGGCAAGGGCTTCACGCTCAAGCGCAACCCGAACTGGGACCCGGCGACCGACCCGAACCGCAAGGCGCTGCCGGACGGCTACGAGATCAAGCTCGGCGTCGCGGCGGACGACATCGACAACCAGATCGAGACCGGTGACCTCGATGTCGACCTCGCCGGCACCGGTGTGCAGTCGGCGATGCTGGCCAAGCTGCTCGACGAGAACGACGCACTGCACAAGCGGGCGGACAACCCGGGCAGCGCCCGGCTTTGGTACACGTCGATCAACGGCAACGTGAAGCCGCTGGACAACGTGCACTGCCGACGGGCCATCGAGTACGCCTCCGACCGCACCGGTTACCAGCTCGCGTACGGCGGAGCGCTCGCCGGTGGCGACATCAGCACGCAGGTGCTCGTCCCGCCGATTCCCGGTTACAGCAAGTTCGACCTCTATCCGGCCGGTGCCGACAACAAGGGTGACGCCACCAAGGCCAAGGACGAACTGACCCAGTGCGGCCAGCCCACCGGGTTCGCGACCACCATGGCCTACCGGTCGGACCGGCCCAAGGAGAAGGCGGTCGCCGAGTCGATGCAGCAGAGCCTCAAGAAGGTCGGCATCGAGCTGACCCTCCAGGGCCTGCCGACCAGCGGTTACTTCACCACGCTGGCCCCCGGCTACATGGTCGATCACGGCATCGGTCTGGCCACCAACGGCTGGGGGGCGGACTGGAACGACGGGTACGGCATGCTCGGCGCGATCGTCGACAGCCGGCTGATCAGCCCGAAGGGCGGCTCCTCGAACCTGAGCGTGCGGGACCCGGCGATTGACGCGCTGCTCGACCAGGCGAGCGCGGAGCCGGACGTCAAGAAGCGCGAAGCGATCTGGGCGCAGATCGACAAGAAGGTCATGGAGGGTGCGTTCATCCTTCCCGGCGTGTGGTCCAAGGCCGTGACCCTGCGCAGCAAGAATGCCGCGAACGTGTTCGTCAACGAGGCGTTCGGCCAGTACGACTACATGGCCATGAGCGTCGCTGGCTGACCGATCGTTCGCGGTTGACGATCAGCACCGACACCAACCAGTGAGGTAGGTGAAGGCACAAGGACCGGCCCGTCGGCGGTGACGTCGGCGGGCCGGCTTCCCGAGCCGCCCCCCGTGACGACTTACATCATTCGACGTGTGCTCAGCGGCTTCGCCATGCTGATCGTCGTCAGCATCATCACGTTCGGCATTTTCTTCCTCGTGCCCCGCCTGGCCGGGGTCACGCCCGAGGGGATGGCCTCGCGGTATGTCGGGCCGCGGGCGACCCCGGACCGCGTGCACGAGGTGGCCGAGAAGATGGGCTTCCTCGACCCGATCTACGTGCAGTACGGGCGGTGGATCAGCGCGGTCTTCGTGGGGCGGGACTACGACTATGGACCGGCGGTCGAGCACTGCGCGGCGCCGTGCTTTGGCTATTCGTTCGTCAGGAGCAGCCCGGTCTGGCCGGATCTCGTTGATCGGGCGGGGACCACCGCGTCGCTTGTCGTCGGCGCCGCCGTGATCTGGCTCATCTTCGGCGTTTCGACCGGCGTCATATCCGCGTTGCGACGGGGATCGTTCTTCGACCGGGCCGCGATGACCGTGGCTCTCGGTGGTGTCTCACTGCCGATCTTCTTCACCGGGCTCGTGTCGCTCATCGTCTTCAGCTACGGGCACCCGTTCCGGGTCACCGCACCCGGCAGCACGTACACCAAATTCACGGAGAACCCGGGGTTGTGGGCGTACGACCTGATCCTGCCGTGGATCACACTGGCCTTCCTGCTCGCGGCCGGTTACGCCCGCCTGACCCGGGCCGGCATGCTCGACACGATGAGCGAGGACTATGTGCGCACGGCTCGGGCCAAGGGCCTGACGGAGCGCCGGGTTGTCGTCAAACACGGCCTGCGGGCCGCGCTCACCCCGATCGTCACCATCTTCGGCCTCGACGTCGGGCTGCTGCTCGGTGGCGCGGTGCTGACCGAGAGCACGTTCTCGCTGCCCGGACTGGGCAAGTATGCCATTGACGCCGTAGTGCGCCAGGATTTGCCGCAGGTGATGGGCGCGACCATGTTCGCCTCGTTCTTCATCGTGATGGCCAACCTGGTCGTGGACTTGGTCTACGGCGTGGTCGATCCGAGAGTGAGAGTAAGCTGATGTCCGTTACGGCGGCACCGTCGATCGTTGTTCAGCGGGGCGTCGCGCCAACGTCCTTTTTGGAGCTTCGCGACCTGCGGATCCACTTCCCGACCGACGACGGTCTGGTCAGAGCTGTCGACCCGGTCTCCTTCAAGCTCGAGCGCGGACGGACGCTGGGCATCGTGGGCGAGTCCGGCTCCGGCAAGTCGGTCACGAGCCTGGGCATCCTTGGGCTGCACAACAAGCGCAACGCCAATGTCTCCGGCGAGATCTGGCTCGACGGTGACGAAATCGTCGGAGCCTCACCCGAGACGGTGCGTCTGTTGCGGGGCAAGAAGATGGCGATGATCTTCCAGGATCCGCTCTCGTCGATGCACCCGTTCTACACGGTCGGCTCGCAGATCATCGAGGCGTACCGGGTCCACAACAACGTTAACAAGAGTGTCGCCCGCCGCCACGCGATCGACATGCTCGGCCGGGTCGGCATCCCGCAGGCCGAGCGTCGGGTCGACGACTATCCACACCAGTTCTCCGGCGGCATGCGCCAGCGCGCGATGATCGCGATGGCGCATGGTGAACAACCCCGAGCTGCTCATCGCCGACGAGCCCACGACCGCGCTCGATGTGACCGTGCAGGCGCAGATCCTCGACCTGATGCGGGATCTGCAGTCGGAGTTCAACTCGGCGCTGATCATCATCACGCACGACCTCGGCGTGGTCGCTGAGCTGGCCGACGAGATCCTGGTCATGTACGGCGGAAAGGGAATCGAGTACGGCTCGGCCAGCGATGTCTTCGAGCGGCCCGAGCATCCGTACACCTGGGGGTTGCTCGGCTCGATGCCCCGCCTGGACCGCACCCGGACCGAGCGGCTGATTCCGATCGTCGGCACGCCTCCGTCATTGATCAATCTGCCGTCCGGGTGTGCGTTCCATCCGCGCTGCGCGTATGCGGGCCGCACCAACGGTCTGAGCTACACCGTCGTGCCCGAACTGCTGACGGTGCCGACCGGTCATCCGGCCCGGTGCCACCTCACGCTCCAGCAGCGCCGCGAGGCCTGGGAGACCGACATCAAACCCAAGCTGGAGCTGTTATGAGCCTCGCGGCGGAAACCAAGGACGTCGGGAAGCGTGCGTTCGAGTCGGACAAGCTGCTGTCAGTCAGCAACCTTGAGAAGCACTTCCCCATCACCAAGGGACTGCTCAGGCGCAAGGTCGGCGCGGTCCAGGCGGTCGACGGCATCAGCTTCGATGTCCACAAGGGAGAGACACTCGGGCTGGTCGGGGAGTCCGGCTGCGGCAAGACCACGACGGGTCGGCTGCTGACCCGGCTGCTCGAGCCGACGGGCGGATCAATCATCTTCCAAGGCGTCGACATCTCACACCTGCCGCAGGCCAAGATCCGCCCGCTGCGACGCGACATGCAGATGATCTTCCAGGATCCCGTACTCGTCCCTGAACCCACGGCACACGGTCGGGACGATCGTGAGTGCTCCATTCCGGATTCAGAAGATCAAGACTGAGCAGGGAATCAAGAAGGAGGTGCAGGCCCTGCTGGAGCTCGTGGGGCTCAACCCGGAGCACTACAACCGGTACCCGCACGAGTTCTCCGGTGGCCAGCGCCAGCGCATTGGCATCGCTCGGACCCTCGCTCTGCGCCCGAAGCTCATCGTCGCCGACGAGCCGGTCTCCGCCTTGGATGTGTCGATCCAGGCGCAGGTGGTGAACCTCCTCGACGACCTGCAGAACGAGCTCAACCTGACCTACGTCCTGATAGCCCACGACCTGTCGGTGGTGCGCCACATCTCCGACCGGGTCGCCGTCATGTACCTCGGTAAGATCGCGGAGCTGGCCGACCGGGACACGCTCTACGCGTCGCCCATGCACCCGTACACCAATGCGCTCATCTCGGCGGTGCCTGTTCCCAACCCGCGCCGCCGTGACAAGGCACAGCGCGAGCGGATCCTACTAACAGGTGATGTGCCGAGCCCGATCAATCCGCCGTCGGGCTGTCACTTCCGGACCCGGTGCTGGAAGGCACAGGAGATCTGCGCGAACGTCGAGCCACCGCTGGAGCCCGGACCCGGCGCCACGGCCGGTCATGTGGTGGCATGCCACTTCCCCGTGTTGAGCGCCGACGAGCGGCTCAGCGTAGGGCGCGTAACGTAACAACTCTGCATACGAGCGATCATGGCCGCAAGTTCTTCGAGACAAGCGCCTAAATCACTCCTAATATGAGCTTAGCGACAAAGCCTCGCAATTCCCCCCGGCGTGGTCGCCACCGAAGGTTGGTGGCGCTGCCGAAGGGGAAGTGCGCCGATGACTCTGCCACCCGAGCCGACGCCGACCGAGACGGTCGGAACGCTGCTCGGGGAAGAGATCACCGCAGCGCCCGGTTTGCTCACCGACCAACCGCCCGCTCGGATCAGGGGCCGGTCGCTCCGGCAGATCGCGTGGGCCCGGCTCAAGCGCGACAAGGTGGCCATGACCGGCGGTGCGGTCGTGGTCTTCCTGATTCTGGTGGCGATCTTCGCGCCAGTGATCGTGCGACTTCTCGGCCATCCCCCGAACGAGTTCCACCAGCAGCTGATCGATCCCGTGTTGCAGACGCCGTACGGGCGCTTCGGCGGGATGAGTTGGAACTACCTCTTCGGACTCGAACCACTCAATGGGCGGGACCTGTTCAGCCGAATCGTCTACGGCTCGCGGATCTCATTGCTGATCGCGTTCTTCGCGACGCTGGTCTCGGTGCTCATCGGGACCGTCTGGGCGTCGTCTCCGGGTACCTCGGTGGGGTTACCGACGCGATCATCAGCCGGATCATGGACGTGTTCCTCGCCTTCCCGTTGCTGCTGTTCGCGATCGCGCTCGTCGGTGTCATTCCGGACCATGCGTTCGGGCTCACCGGAAACGGGCTCCGGATCGCGCTGCTGATTGTGATCATCGGATTCTTCAGCTGGCCGTACATTGGCCGCATCGTGCGCGGCCAGACGCTGTCGCTGCGAGAACGCGAGTTCGTGGACGCCGCGCGCTCACTGGGCGCACGCTGGCCGTACATCATGTTCCGCGAGGTGCTGCCGAACTTGATCGCACCGATCCTCGTCTATGCGACGCTGCTCATTCCCACCAACATCCTGTTTGAAGCAGCACTGTCGTTCCTGGGCGTCGGCGTATCGCCGCCGACCCCGACGTGGGGCGGCATGCTCTCGGACGCGGTGCACTACTTCCAGCTCGCGCCGCACTTCATGATCTTCCCCGGTCTGGCCATCTTCGTCACCGTGCTCGCCTTCAACCTTTTTGGTGACGGCCTGCGCGACGCCCTCGACCACGTGGTCGGTGACCGATGGGTCGAATCACCAAGCCTCAAACCCAGACGAACGAAGGGTGTGCGAGATGAGGAGAACGCCAGACCGCGGTGGCCGCGGGCCTGCTTGGCGTTCTGGCTGACTCGCGGCCTGCGGCGGAAGCACGTCGAGTACCAGCACGACGGCCGAGTTCAACGCCGGGGTGGGGAAGGTCTTCAATCCGTCCGACACGAAGGGCGGCACGCTGCGATCGCAACTCCGCCGACTGGGACTCGCTAGACCCGGCCGACACGTACTACGGCTATTCCTGGAACTTCTTCCGGCTCTACGGCCGGACATTGACGATGTTCGCGGCGGCGCCCGGCCAGGACGGGGTCAAGCTCGTTCCCGACCTCGCCGAGGCGCTTGGTACGCCAAGCGACGACGCCAAGACGTGGACGTACAAGATCAAGTCCGGAGTGAAGTTCGAGGACGGTACGCCGGTCACGTCGAAGGATGTCAAGTACGCCGTGGAGCGGTCGCTGGACAAGGACACGTTCCCCAATGGCCCGACGTACTTCAACGACTTCCTTGACCTGCAGGGCTACACCAGCCCGTACCAGGACCCCAGCCCGGACAAGCTCGGGCTCAACGCGATCGAGACGCCGGACGACCAGACGATCATCTTCCACCTCAAGACGCCGTTCTCGGGCTTCGACTACTTCGCGATGCTGCCCGCCACCATTCCGGTGCCGCGTCGCGAAGGACACCGGCACGAAGTACAAGGAGCACGTGGTCTCCACCGGGCCGTACAAGTTCGAGACCAACAACCTCGGCAAGGACTTCACCTTGGTCCGCAACGACCAATGGGATCCGGCCACCGATCCCAACCGGAAGGCGCTGCCCGACAAAATCCAGGTATCGCTTAACGTCAATGCCGATGACATCGACAACCGGCTGATCGCGGGCAACCTCGACGTCGATGTCGCGGGGACGGGTGTGCAGCCGGCAACGCAAGGGCGGGTGCTCGGCGACCCGAACCTCCGCAAGAACGCGGACTCCGCTCAGGTGGCTCGACTCTGGTACGCGAACATCAACCCTGATGTGGCACCGCTGGACAACATCCACTGCCGCAAGGCCATCTTGTACGCGACCGACCACGAGGGGTACCAGCGCGCCTACGGCGGACCCGCGGGTGGCGACATCGCGACCAACCTTCTGCCACCGCTGATCCCGGGGGCGAAGCAGGTGGACCTCTACAACATCGCGTCGCAGAAGAACGGCGACCTGACCTCCGCCAAGAGTGAATTGCAGCAGTGCGGGCAGCCGAATGGCTTCGCGACCAATATCTCCTACCGGGCGGAGCGACCCAAGGAGAAGGCGACCGCGGAGTCGCTGCAGCAGTCGCTGCAACGGGTCGGGATCCAGTTGACGGTCAAGCCGTACCCGGCGGGCGACTACTACAAGCTGTACGCCGGCAAGCCCGACTACGCGAAGGCCAACAACCTCGGGATCATGGTGAGCGGCTGGGGTGCCGACTGGCCCGATGGGTTCGGCTTCCTGCAGCAGATCACCGACAGCCGGGTGATCCGGGCGTCCGGCGGCAACACCAACCTGTCCGTGAAGATCCCGCAGGTCGACGCCATGTTCGACCAGGCGCTCAAGACGACCGATGTCCCGGCGCGCGAGGCGATCTGGTCGCAGATCGACCAGACGGTCATGGAGAACGCCGTGATCCTGCCCGGCATCTGGGCACGCGGTCTGCTCTACCGGCCGCCGAACCTGCACAACGTGTTCGTCACCGACGGGTTCCAGATGTACGACTACACGGCGCTCGGCGTCCAGTCGTAGCGCCGTGCTCATCCACTGTGGACGCAGCTCTGTGGACACAACGTCGTGCTAAGGGGGTGAGGCGAATGGTGGCCGGGCAGGACCTGCCCGGCCACCGGCGCCGTCGAGCGTGATCGCGTACATCATCCGGCGACTGGTAGCAGCGGTGGTACTGCTGCTCGTGGTCACGATGGTCACCTTCGCCATCTTCTTTCTGATCCCGCGGCTGGCCGGGGCCACGCCAGCGACCCTGGCGTCGCGGTACGTGGGCAAGACCGCCGATCAGGCCCAACTGGAAGCGATGGCGCAGAAGCTGGGTTTCACCGATCCGATCTACGTCCAGTACGGCCGGTTCGTGAAGGGGATCGTTGTCGGCGCTGACTACAGCACTGGGCCGACGACCGTCCACTGTCCGGCCCCCTGCTTCGGCTACTCGTTTATCACCCAGAATCCGGTCTGGCCGGACCTGCTGGACCGGCTGCCGGTTACGCTGTCTCTCGCCGCGGGCGCGGCCCTGCTCTGGTTGCTCGGCGGGGTGGCCACCGGCGTCATCTCCGCTCTGCGTAAGGGAAGCGTCTTTGATAGATCGGCGATGGGCATCGCCCTCGCCGGGGTCTCGCTACCTATCTTCTTCACGGGCTTGCTGTCGCTGTCGGTCTTCTCGTACACGCTTGGGTGGACCGCGCCTGGTGGCAGCTACACGCCGTTCGCCGACAATCCGGGCCTGTGGGCGTACGACCTGCTCCTGCCGTGGATCACGCTCGCGTTCCTCTACGCGGCTGGCTACGCGCGGCTGACGAGAGCCGGGATGCTCGAGACGATGAACGAGGACTACATCCGTACCGCGCGCGCCAAGGGACTACCGGAGCGGACGGTCGTGGTCAAACATGGACTTCGCTCGGCGCTCACCCCGATCCTGACCATATTCGGACTCGATCTCGGCCTGCTCCTTGGCGGCGCCATCCTCACCGAGAGCACGTTCTCCCTCAACGGCGTCGGGAAGTACGCCATCGACGCGGTTGTCGCCAACGACCTGCCGAAGGTGCTGGGCGTCGTGATCCTCGGTGCGTTCTTCATCATTCTCGCCAACCTAGTGGTCGACATCCTCTATGCGGTGGTGGACCCGAGAGTGCGGCTGGCATGACGACGTCACCGGATATCACAGTCAGTCCCGACGGTCGGCACACGTCGGGCGCTTTCCTGGACGTGCGGGACCTTCACGTTCGCTTCAGCACCGACGACGGCGTCGTTCGCGCCGTGGACGGTCTCTCGTTCGGCCTCGAGCGTGGCCAGACCCTTGGCATCGTCGGCGAGTCCGGATCGGGCAAGAGCGTCACGAGTCTGTCCATCATGGGCTTGCATCGTGGCGCTGGCGTGCGTACGACCGGAGAGATCTGGCTTGACGGTGAGCAGATGGTCGGCGCCGACCCCGAGAAACAACGGCAGATGCGCGGCCGCAAGGCCGCCATGATCTTTCAGGATCCGCTCTCATCGATGCATCCGTTCTATCCGATCGGGGCGCAGATCGTTGAGTCGTACCGGGTGCACCACGACGTGTCGGCGAGGGTGTCCCGGCGCCGGGCGATCGACATGCTCGCCCGCGTCGGCATACCGCAGCCCGAGCGGCGCGCCGATGACTACCCGCACCAGTTCTCCGGGGGCATGCGCCAGCGGGCCATGATTGCCATGGCGCTGGTGAACAACCCGGACCTGCTCATCGCCGATGAGCCCACGACGGCGCTGGACGTGACGGTGCAGGCCCAGATCCTCGATCTGATACGGGATCTGCAGCAAGAGTTCGGCTCAGCGGTCATCATCATCACGCACGACCTCGGGGTCGTTGCTGAACTGGCCGACGACATCCTGGTGATGTACGCCGGCCGCGGCATGGAGTACGACCGGGCCGAGAAGGTCTTCAACCGGCCTGAGCATCCCTATACGTGGGGCCTGCTCGCCTCGATGCCGCGCCTGGACCGCGAGGTGCGCGATCGGCTGACGCCCATCGTCGGCACCCCGCCAAGTCTGATCAACCCCCCGTCGGGTTGCCCTTTCCATCCGCGCTGCCCGTACCGCGGCCACAACGGCATCCCATGCACCACAGTGGAGCCTCGGCTGCCGGTTGATGGCGGACCCGGCGTCGCCTGCCACATCCCGCCAATCGAGCGCATCCGCCTCTTCGACCAGGAGGTGCGGCCGACCCTATGACCCTCCTCGAAGTGACCGGGCTGCAGAAGCATTTTGCCATCACCAAGGGCATCCTGCGCCGGACGGTCGGCTGGGTCCGTGCCGTCGACGGTATCGACTTCTCGGTGTCGTCCGGCGAGACGCTTGGCCTCGTCGGCGAGTCCGGGTGCGGAAAGACCACCACCGGTCGCCTGGTGAGCCGGCTGCTCGAACCGACTGCGGGCCGAGTCGTGCTGGGTGGCCGGGATATCACCCATGTGTCCACAGGGGACATGCGCCCGGTACGGCGGGACGTGCAGATGATCTTCCAGGATCCCTACTCGTCCCTGAACCCGAGGCACACCGTCGGTTCGATCGTGGCCGCTCCGTTCACTGTGCAGAAGACGACCACTCCGAATGGCACGAAGCGCGCCGTGCAGGACCTACTGGAACTCGTCGGGCTCAATCCCGAGCACTACAACCGTTATCCGCACGAGTTCTCCGGCGGCCAGCGCCAACGCATCGGGGTCGCCCGCGCGCTCGCGCTGCGGCCCAAGCTGATCGTCTGCGACGAACCGGTGTCGGCGCTCGACGTGTCGATCCAGGCCCAGGTCGTCAACCTGCTCGAGGATCTGCAGTCTGAGTTCAACCTGGCGTACCTGTTCATCGCACACGACCTGTCCGTGGTACGCCATATCAGCGACCGGGTCGCGGTCATGTACCTCGGCAAGATCATCGAGCTCGCCGGACGGGACGAGCTCTACGCAGCACCCAAGCACCCGTACACGGTCGCCCTGCTCTCGGCGGTGCCTGTGCCCGACCCGGCCCGCCGCGAGCGCGGAGCCCGCCAGCGAGTGCTGCTCACCGGCGACGTGCCGAGCCCCATCAACCCGCCCTCGGGGTGCCGGTTCCGCACCCGATGCTGGAAGGCTCAGGACATCTGTGCCGAGGTGGAGCCACCACTGACGTCGATGGGTCCCGGACACGTCGCCGCGTGCCACTTCCCCGTTCAGCCCGGCGAGACCCCGATGACCGCCCCACCCTCCGGGCCACCGACCCGCACCCGTGGCCTAGAAGTGACTCTTAGGGAGTCCGGGGACCGTCTACTGCGCGCGATTGACGGCGGCGACGACGGCACGCAGCGAGGCGGTGACGATGTTCGCGTCGACCCCGACCCCCCAGAGCACCGTGCCGTTGACCTCCGCCTCGACGTACGCCGCCGCCTGCGCATCCCCACCCGCGGACATGGCGTGCTCGGCGTAGTCGAGCACCCGAACCTCGATGTCCACATCGGACAGCGCGTGCACGAACGCGTCAATGGGGCCGTTCCCGACGCCGGTAAGCTGTCGCTCGGCGCCGTCGACGGTGGCCGTTGCCACCAGCTCCACCTTGCTGTCCACTGTGGATACACCATACGCCGGCACGGATAGCCGAGGCTCGCGCTGGTGCTCCACGAGGTACTCGCGGGAGAAGATGTCCCACATCTGCGCCGGCGAGACCTCGCCGCCTTGGTCGTCGGTGTGACGCTGGATCACGCCGGAGAACTCGATCTGCAGGCGCCGTGGCAGGTCGAAGTGGTGCTCGGACTTCATGATGTACGCCACGCCGCCCTTGCCGGACTGCGAGTTGACCCGGATGACCGCCTCGTACGTGCGACCCAGGTCCTTCGGGTCGATCGGCAAGTACGGCACGCCCCACTCGTACTCGTCGATATCGCGGCCGGCGGCGACGGCGTCGCGTTCGAGCGCCTCGAGCCCCTTCTTGATCGCGTCCTGGTGGGAGCCAGAGAACGCGGTGTATACCAGATCGCCGGCGTACGGGTGCCGTTCGTGTACGGGAAGCTGGTTGCAGTACTCGACGGTGCGCTTGATCTCGTCGATGTTGGAGAAGTCGATCTGCGGGTCGATGCCTTGCGAGAACAGATTCAGGCCCAGCGTCACCAGGTCGACGTTGCCGGTGCGCTCACCGTTGCCGAACAGGCAACCTTCGACCCGATCGGCACCGGCCATCATGCCCAGCTCGGTGGCGGCCACGGCCGTACCGCGGTCGTTGTGCGGGTGCAGCGACAGCACTACCGAAGGGCGCCGGGGCAGGTTGCGGTGCATCCACTCGATCGAGTCGGCGTAGATGTTCGGCGTTGCCATCTCGACGGTCGCCGGCAAGTTGACGATCAGCGGCCGGTCCGGGGTCGGGTCAACCACATCGATGACCGCCGAGCACACCTCAAGGGCGTAATCGAGCTCGGTTCCGGTGTACGACTCGGGCGAGTACTCGTAGAAGATGTCCGTGTCCGGCGTACAGATCTCGGCATACTTCTGGCACAGCCGGGCCGCGTCGACGGCGATCGCGGTGATGCCGTCCTTGTCCAGCCCGAAGACCACGCGACGCTGCAATGTGGACGTTGAGTTGTAGAAGTGGACGATGGCCCGGCGCGCTCCGCGCAGTGACTCGTACGTGCGCTCGATCAGCGATTCACGGCACTGGGTCAGCACCTGGATCGTCACGTCGTCGGGGATCAGGTCCTGCTCGATGAGCTGTCGGACGAAATCGAAGTCCGTCTGGCTGGCGGACGGGAACCCGACCTCGATCTCCTTGTATCCCATCCGGACGAGGGTGTTGAACATGCGCCGCTTGCGTTCCGGCGACATCGGATCGATGAGCGCCTGGTTGCCGTCGCGCAGATCCACCGCGCACCAACGCGGAGCTTTGGTGACAACGGTCGATGGCCATTGTCGATCGGGCAGGTCGACCCGGTACGGCGTCTCGTACGGGCGGTAGCGCTCGAACGGCATCCGGCTGGGGTTCTGGCGGGCTACCGGGCCGGCGTCGACTGATGGGGACGTGCTGGGCATGACGGCTCCTCGGGCACTGACCGGTCAGGTACCTCTGAAAACTCGGAGTCCTGACCGCAGAGTTCAAACATGGGGCAGCAATTTGTGTCTGGGTCGGGGAGGACCGGCGGCGCACTCAACACCGCGACGAGGTGCCGGCCGTCAGAAGGCCCCGTCGCGGCGGAGAAGAAGGAGCGCCTGCCACATGGTTTCTTGAGGGTACGCCGTACCGCGGAGTAGTGGTGATCGGGTCGGTGCCCTCGTCCCACCATCTGAGCACGATCGCGCGTTAAGCAGGGTCCCTTCCTCTGCAGAACACGTTAAGAAGGGGACCCTGCTTAACCGGGCGAGGGTGACGTCGTCGGCGCTGACGGTGCTGGCGGAGCCGTTATCGGCAACGGTGGCCGGGCCACTACCGGCGCGGGAAGGGCGACGCTCGGCGGGGCGGCCCCGACCCTACCGGTGAGTAGTAGGGTGCCGAAGCCCACTCGCGCTCCGGTGAGCGTGCCGTCGTCGGCATAGCAGTAGATGCCGGGATCGACCGGAGGCGCGAGGGCGGCGGAGGTCGACTCCACCGAGTAACACGAACCGCCGGCCCCCGACAGCGTGCCCGCCGCGACCGAGAGGGCTGTCGCCCGATCGACAAGAGCGTCGATCCAGTCGGTGAAGATGTGCTGTACCAAGGGATCCGTCGCCGCAGTGAGGGCCACGACGGCGGCGCAACTGGGCGTGAGCGGGCCGAGATCAGGCCGGGTGCCGTCGGTGCCGGCGGCCGGACCGAGCAGGCACTGGTACGTGGCACCGGAGCGGTAGATGGCGACGTCGGCCAATCCGCTGAGCACCCCGCCGGGTATCGCGACCACCCAGGTGCCATCAGTCGCGAAGGCGACAGTCACCGTTCGATTGGGCCGGTTGGGGCTCGACAGCGTGTACGTCGCGACGTACCGCATGTCCTTGGCCGCCGCGGCGAACCCCGCGAGGCGGTCCCGATCGGCCGGGCGGGTGTCGACGGATGGGCTGGTTAGCGGGTCTGGAGGATCCGATCCGCAGCCCGTGACGGCGAAAGCCGGGCCCGATGCGACGGCCAGACCCATGAGGCCCGCCCCGACCCTCATGATCAAGCGACGCACGAGGGTCATTCTCGTCCACCGGAGAGCCGGATCGTGGGATCGACTCTCCTACGGTCCGGACACCGGCGGTACGCTGGGCAAAGCTTGTCGGCGCCGTCGGCCAACCAGAGTGCCGGCGGCGCCGTGCCACGCCTAAATCGACGCGTGCATGGCGGATGGCATGAACGGTCGATGTGGTGCCTGGGAGGGAGGTCCGCGGGTGGCTCTGATTGTCCAGAAGTACGGCGGCTCATCCGTCGCGGACGCGGAACGGATCAAGCGGGTTGCCGAGCGCATCGTGTCCACCCGGAAGTCGGGCGACGACGTCGTGGTGGTCGTGTCGGCGATGGGCGATACCACCGACGAGCTCCTGGATCTCGCCCATCAGGTGAGCCCCGTGCCGCCGGGTCGCGAGCTGGACATGCTGCTCACCTCGGGCGAGCGCATCTCGATGGCACTGCTCGCCATGGCCATCCACAATCTTGGATATGAGGCCCGCTCCTACACCGGTTCCCAGGCCGGCGTCATCACCACCTCATCACACGGGCGGGCCCGCATCATCGACGTCACGCCGGGCCGGCTCAAGGCCGCGCTCGACGAGGGCGCGATTGCGATTGTGGCGGGGTTCCAAGGCGTCGCCCAGGACACCAAGGACATCACGACGTTGGGACGCGGTGGATCGGACACGACCGCGGTTGCCCTGGCGGCGGCGCTGAAGGCCGACGTCTGCGAAATATATACTGATGTCGATGGAGTCTTCTCCGCCGACCCCCGGATCGTGCCGAACGCTCGCCACATCGAGCAGATCACCTACGAGGAGATGCTCGAGCTCGCCGCGTGTGGAGCCAAGGTGCTGATGCTGCGCTGCGTCGAATACGCCCGCCGGGCCGGCATCCCGATTCACGTCCGCTCGTCCTACACGACCAGGCCCGGCACAATGGTGACCGGTTCGATGGAGGATCTTCCCGTGGAGCAAGCACTTATTACCGGAGTCGCGCACGACCGCAGCGAGGCGAAGATCACGATTGTCGGTGTGCCCGATGAGCCGGGGGAGGCGGCGCGCATCTTCGCGGTGGTCGCGGCCGCCGAGAGCAACATCGACATGATCGTGCAGAACGTGTCGACGGAGAGCACCGGCCGTACGGACATCTCCTTCACGCTTCCGAAGACGGACGGCCCGACCGCTATGGCGGCTCTGGGCAAGGCGCAGGACGACATCGGATTCCGGGGACTGCTGTACGACGACCACATCGGGAAGGTGTCCCTCATCGGGGCGGGCATGCGCTCGCACCCGGGCGTCGCCGCTAAGTTCTTCGGGGCCATGGCTCAAGCCGGCGTGAACATCGAGATGATCTCGACGTCAGAGATCCGGGTTTCGGTGGTGTGCCGTGATACCGACCTCGATGCCGCTGTGCGCGCGGTGCACGATGCGTTCGATCTCGGCGGCCAGACCGAGGCCGTCGTGTACGCCGGTACCGGGCGGTAGGCCGTGGACCTACCGAGACTGGCGGTGGTCGGCGCCACCGGTGCGGTCGGCAGCGTCATGTGTGAGCTGCTCTCTTCGCGCAAGAACGTCTGGGGCGACATCCGGCTCGTTGCGTCCGCCCGTTCGGCCGGCAAGACGTTGGTGGTACGGGGTGAGGAAATCACGGTCGTTGAGCTGACGCCGGAGGTCTTTGACGGCGTGGACGTGGCGATGTTCGACGTCCCGGATGAGATATCGCTGGAGTGGGCGCCCGTCGCGGCCGCCCGAGGCGCCGTGGTCGTGGACAACTCCGGCGCGTTCCGGATGGACCCCGACGTACCGCTGGTCGTGCCCGAGGTCAACCCGGAGCAGATCGACCACCGACCGCGCGGCATCATCGCCAACCCCAACTGCACGACGCTCGCGATGATGGCCGCGATCGGGGCGCTGCACCGGGAGTACGTCCTTCGCGAGCTTGTGGTCGCTTCGTATCAGGCCGCGTCAGGCGCCGGCCAGCCCGGGATCGACACGCTGCTCGACCAGATGCAGAAGGTCGCCGGCGACCGGGCCCTCGGGTCGCGCGCGGGCAACCTGCGCCAGGCAATCGGCGATGACCTCGGTCCGTTCCCGGCGCCGCTTGCGCTGAACGTGGTGCCATGGGCCGGTTCGTTGCGCGACGCGGGCTGGTCGAGCGAGGAACTGAAGGTACGCAACGAATCTCGCAAGATCCTCGGGCTACCGGACTTGAAGGTGTCGGCCACCTGCGTGCGGGTTCCCGTCGTCACCGGGCACTCGCTGGCCATCCATGCGGTCTTCCGGTCCGAAGTGGACGCTGACGGCGCCCGCGACATCCTGCGCTCGGCGCCGGGCGTGATCCTGGTCGACGACCCGGCCGCGGGCGAGTTCCCGATGCCGGCCGACGCCGTCGGCACCGACCCGACGTGGGTGGGGCGAATCCGTCGGTCACTGGACGATCCGCGGGCGCTCGATCTGTTCGTCACCGGAGACAACCTGCGAAAGGGTGCGGCGCTGAACACCGCACAGATCGCGGAACAGGTCGCGGCCACGCTCACTCGTTAGCACGCGCTCGCTCCAGTCAACCCTTAGCTCGCGCCGCGCCAGTTGGTCACCAACTGGGCACTTTTTCGCTTTGTGGTGCCCAGTTGGTGACCAACCGGACATCGCCGACGAGCGCCAAACTTGACAGCAACACCTAAGTGAGAGTTACTCTCAGATCAGAGTAGCTGTCATAAGGAGGTGGCTGTCATGATGAATTCACGGCGGTGGTGGGCGCTCGCGGCGTTGGCGATCTGCCTGCTCACGCTCGGGCTGGACGGCACGATCCTTAACGTGGCGCTGCCGACCCTCGCGACCGAGATCGGTGCGAGCACCAGCGCGCTGCAGTGGATCGTGGACGCGTACATCCTCGTCTTCGCCGGCCTGCTCCTGCCGTTCGGCGCGATCGGCGACCGGCTCGGCCGTCGCCGGGTGCTCCTGGTCGGACTCGCCGTGTTCGGCATCTCGTCGTCGGTCGCGGCGTGGACGACCGGTACGGGCGGTTTGATCGGCGCTCGGGCGCTCATGGGGGTCGGCTCGGCGATCATGACGCCGATGGCGATGGCAATCCTGCCCGTGATCTTTCCGCCGGCCGAGCGGGGCCGCGCCATCTCGATGATGGCGGCGGCGATGGGCGTCGGCGTGCCGCTCGGTCCCATCGTCGGTGGTTGGCTGTTGGACCACTTCTGGTGGGGCTCGGTCTTCCTTGTGAACGTTCCCGTTGCCGTGCTCGGCATGGTGGCCGCGCTCGCGTTCATCCCGGAAAGCCGCAACGCCCACGCGAAACCGGCCGATCTTGTCGGCGGAGCGCTATCGACGATCGGGTTGGTGGCGCTGGTCTATGGCGTGATCGAGGTTCCCCGGCGCGGCTGGGGTGCTACCGAGGTCGCCACGGCGATCAGTGCCGGTGTGCTGCTGCTGGTCGCGTTCGTGATCTGGGAACAACGCTGCGCGTACCCCATGATCGATCTTGGTCTCTTCCGCCAGCCCCGGTTCCTCTGGGGCACGGTGGCCGCGACGATCGGGACCTTTGCGTTGTTCGGACTGCTGTTCACGCTCCCGCAGTATCTGCAGTCGGTACAGGGGCATGACGCCTTCGGCACGGGACTGCGACTGCTCCCGCTGATGGGCGGCCTGATCCTCGGTGCCGGCGGAGCGGACCGCATCGTGGCCAGGATCGGCACGAAGATCCCGGTCTCGGCGGGCCTGGCAGTGATCGCCGCCGGCCTCGTGCTCGGCGCGACGGCCAAGCCCGACAACGGCTACGGGATCACCGCCGCCTGGCTCGCCATCGTTGGCGCCGGCGTTGGCCTGGCCCTGGCGCCTTCGATGGAGGCAGTCCTTGGCGAGTTGCCGACGGACGAGTCCGGTGCGGGCACCGCGCTCACCATGACGCTGCGGCAGGTCGGCGGCGCGCTCGGCATCGCTCTGCTCGGCAGCGTGCTGGCCGATGCCTACACCCAACGACTGGACGTCGACGGTCTGCCCGGACCACTGGCCCAGGCCGCGCAGGATTCGGTCGGTGGGGCAATGGCGCTCGCGGCCCGGCTTCACACGCCCGGCCTGGCCGCGAATGCGGCCGACGCCTATCGCCACGGCATGAGCCTGGTGCTGCTCGTTTGCGCGAGCATCGCCGTCATTGGTGCGGTGCTGGTCGCGGTAGCGCTTCCGGCACGATCGCACCGGCCTGAGCCAGAATCACAGCATGAGCTCATCGGGGCTGCGTGAACGGAAGAAGCAGAAGACGCGCTGGGCGATCCAGGAGCACGCGCTGCGGCTCTTCGCCGAGCAGGGGTACGAGGCGACGACGATCGATCAGATCGCTGCCGCCGCTGAGATCTCGCCCAGCACGTTCTTCCGCTACTTTCCGAGCAAAGAGGATCTGGTCATCCAGGATCCCTACGACGAGATGCTCCTTCAGGGGCTGCTCAACGCCCCAACGGAACTCTCGCCAATCGCGGCCATCCGCGTGACGCTGCGCAGCGCGTTCGCCGAGATGGGTTCCGCCGAGCAGGCGAAAGTTCTGGAGCGGACCCGCCTGACGATGGCGGTTCCGGCCTTGCGAGCGAAGAGCCTGGAGAACTTCCTGAATACGCTGGCCATCCTGCGGCAGGGGCTCGCCGCCCGGACCGGACGGGATCCCGAGGACTTCTCGGTACGGGTCGTGGCGGGCGCCATCGTCGGAGCGTTCGTGTCAACCCTGGAGCTTTGGTCCAAAGTGGACAGTGGTGATCTCGCGGAGCTGATGGACCACACGCTCGCTCAGCTCGAGTCGGGGCTCGAGCTCTGAGCCGAGCGCACCTCAGGCCGCGACGCGGGCGGTGTCGCGACCGCCGCGCTTGGCCTGGTAGAGCGCGTTGTCGGCGCGCCGAAGGGTTTCCCGACCGGTCTCGCCTGGCGTACGCATCGCCGCGCCGACGGAGACCGGGTGGCCGACCAGACGGGCCGCCTCGAGCAACCGGTCACTGATGATGGACGCCTCGGCTGGGCCGTTCACGTCGATCACGACCGCGAACTCGTCGCCACCGATCCGGTAGATGTGGTCATCGCCGCGCAGTGCCCCGCGAAGCGCCGCCACCAACGCCACCAATGCGTTGTCTCCGGCCTGATGCCCCTGCTCGTCATTGATTCTCTTGAAGTCGTCGATGTCGATCGTGATGACCGCGGTCCGGTCCGGCACGCTCTCGGCCAGGCGCTCCTCGAAGGGTCGGTAGTGACGCAGGCCGGTCAACGGGTCGCTGTTGGCCCGGCGGGCCAGCAGCGCCAGCTCACGCAGTCGGTCGCGTCCGGCCTGGGCATGGGCCACGACGAGTGCGAGCAGCGAGGCCGCCTCCGCGTCGAAGGCATCGGGCGACGGCGAGGCAACGACGATCAATGTGCTGCCAAACCCGGCCGTCAGTGCGGACGGTAGGCCGACGGTCATGAAGGCCCGGGTTTCCCCACCCGGCCGGATCGAGCACAATCCGGAGTGCACCGCGGCGCCCAGCAATCGACCGGCGAGGCACGCCTCGCCGTATGTGTACTGGTGGCCGGTCGGCTCGATTGCGCAGGCGACGCGTGCGCCAGTGAGGTCGCAGGCGGCCTCTAGCGTCCGAGCGACGAGGTCGGTTTCGGTCGTGGCGAGCGTGATGGACAGCGCGTGCTCTAGCGCGTGCTGGATTGGCCGCGTCGTCTGGCTCTGGCTTTGAGGGGGGATTGCCTGCTGCACGATGGTCATCTCTTCGGGGAGAGTTCTGGGCTCGGGGGTAAACATGAATCAGGCTTGCGTTAACCAATAGTACTCAACGCAAGCAACGGACTACCCATTGTCATCGGCGTTTGTGGTGTTGGTCTCGGCGCTAACCGTGCGGCGCAGTTGGACACCGCGGGACACGGAGTGCGTGATCGACCTTGGCTCCGATTGAGCTCGCAACCTCGCGTGATCTAGGGCAATTCGCGCAGTGGATCTTCAAACGCCCGGATTTGCCCTAGATCATCGGGAGGCTGCCGATGCGGAGGCGTCGCGGGGGCTACTGCTGCGTACATTGACGTCCGTTGACCGAGCAGCCTCGCACCGCGTAGTCGGTGCCGGCGACCTTGGTGAACTCGGCCCTCAGCAGGGCGGTGTGCCCGGGTGCGAGCGGCACGATGCTGGTGAATGTGAATCGTTGATCATCGATGGTCACGTTCGGCTCCGGCACGCCGTCCAACCAGCTGCCGACATGGTTCGTCACCGTCGGCGGGTACGCGAGGGTGACCTGCCAGCCGTACTCCGTGTCAGTCGGATTCGTGATCGTGACCTGCGCTTGGAAGCCGGTGTCCCAGACGGCGTTGGGCGGCACGGCGTAGGAGGCGACGAGGCCGGTCGTGCCCGGGCCGGCAGGGGCCTGGTTGACGTCGTTCTGCGGTTGGGCCGAGGCCTCGGGCGCGGCGGGAAAGACGCTGGCGGCGAGGGCCAGGGTCGCAAATGCGAGCAGAGCGATGGCGGAGATGGCCACGAGGAACCGGTGCTGCGGCTTGATCAATGACGGCAACCACCGTGACGCATGTCGACCCACGGTGCTAACCATCCCTGACGGCACCGAGGCTGTGCAACTTGCAACATTGAAGGTCGCAACTCTGCACCGGTCCTCAGTCTCAACGGCGCGGCGGGACACGACCTAGGCTCGCAGCATGTTGCGTCCTGGAAGCTGGTCCAGGCTTACGGGTGAAAGTCCCGTCCGGGTAAGCATCGGAGCGCCCGGTAGCAGGCCCCGGTTCGTCGTCGAGAGGTGGCGGGCTGAGCGGGGTGTCAAGAGCCTCTTTGGAGGGAGCAAGCACGCGGGCCGTAGCGTCAAGCGAACTCTGCAGCCTCGTCAGAGTCACAACGGGAGAGCCGAGCCGCTCATGTCACGGCGAAGGCCATGTCTGCCAGGCCCTGCTCCGGGGTCAGCCTGGCGGGTCTCCTCGGGGTACGGGAGATGGCACGTGTGCACAGTCTGGGCTGGAACAGGAGAGACCCGTCTGCCTGGCCTGCGTCGGGCAAAGACCGGACGTATAAGCCGATGGTGAAATCGTTTGGAGGGCAGCGGGAGTCCGAGGGGGCCATAGTACTGGCGATCGGCGTGCAGCATAACGCGCCGGGAGGAAAGGGCCCTCACTTTGATCACGCTTGGGAAGAGGGTAAGCGTCAGGGCATGACCGGGACCGCCCGGTCCAACAACCTCGACGGGTCTTCGCCCGTCGATCCCGACCGGCGGCTGGTGTTGCCGGGCTTCGGGAAGGTGCGAGAACTTCAACGCAAGCTATGGGCTGCGGCCAAGCAGTCCTCGGAGCGGCGCTTCCACGCCCTGTATGACCGTGTCCACAGGGGTGACGTCCTGTGGGAGGCGTGGCGGCGGGTGCTCACCAACCGGGGTGCGGCCGGGGTGGATCGGATCACCCTGGCGCAGGTGGAGGAGTACGGGGTTGAGCGGATGCTCGATGAGCTTTCCCGTGACCTCCGAGCAGGGTCCTACCGTCCGGCGCCGGTGCGTCGGGTGGAGATCCCGAAACCAGATGGCGGTAAGCGGCCGTTGGGCATTCCCACCGTCCGCGACCGGGTGGCCCAGCAGGCGGCCAAGCTGGTGTTGGAACCGATTTTCGAGGCCGACTTTGCGCCGGTGTCGTATGGGTTTCGGCCGAGGCGGTCCGCCACGCAGGCGATGGAGCGGGTCCGTAAGGGCTTCATCGAGGGCAACACGTTCGCGGTCGAGTTCGATATCCGTAACTTCTTCAACGAGATCGACCACACCAGGTTGGTGGAGTTGGTGGCGCGGCGGGTCTCGGATCGGCGGGTGCTCAAACTGGTTCGGTTGTGGTTGCAGGCGGGTGTGATGGTGGACGGGAGTGTCGAGCGGACGGTCGCCGGCACACCGCAGGGTGGGGTGATCTCCCCGTTGCTGTCCAACATCTACCTGCACGTCCTGGACACCGAACTGTCCACGCGGGGCGTGGGCGAGTTGGTGCGCTACGCCGATGACGGTGTGCCACGAACGCTGAAGGAGGTTCCGGTGTAGAGGACGGGAGCTTCGATGCGGTGCTGTACCGGTGATGGAGGTGGGCCCTCCGGGACCGCCCACGCAGGGGGAGGTCTCAAACCACCGCAAGCTGCGTCGGTGAATGAGCCGGGGTGGTGAGCGTTGCGGAAAAGGCGCCCGTGATGGCGTCAGGTGTGAGCCGAGAAGGCGAACGTGAGTGAACCACTGATGAAACGTCGAAAGCGTATCGACGACGACCGAAACCAGGGTCCAGTTGTTGCCCTGGGACGAATCTGGCGGGTGCCTGCATTCCTGGCCAGGTGGTTGTCCGGCGCAGAGGTGGCGCGAGCTCGGTTCAGGCTCCGGTACGGAACGTGGGAACCGCTCGCCTCGATGTGGTCGGCCGCGTGTTGACGGCGGTCGGCGCAAGGGAGAACTCCAAGCAGCTGAAACTGCAAGGGGGAGAGTACCGATGCGGGGCAGCGGGGCGGACCGCCTTGTAGTAGCGATGAGACCCCTGTAATGGGGGTGAAGCGAAGGGGGCGGGTTGTCCTGATTCGTTTGGTGGTCAACCGAGGTGCTCGGAAGGAGCCAGGTGAGCGAATCGAAGTCGCGGGTCAAACCGTTTGAGATCTCCAAGCGGGTGGTCTGGGAGGCGTATCTGAGGGTCAAGGCCAACAAGGGTGCGGCCGGAGTCGACGCGGTGACGATCGAGCAGTACGAGCAGAACCTGAAGAACAACCTGTTCAAGCTGTGGAATCGCATGTCATCGGGCTCGTACTTCCCGCCGCCGGTGAAGGCCGTGGCGATACCGAAGGCAAGCGGAGGATCAAGAATTCTCGGTGTGCCCACTGTGGACGATCGGATCGCCCAGACGGTCGCGGCCATGTATCTGGAGCGGGAAGTGGAGCCCATCTTCCACCCCGACTCCTATGGCTACCGTCCGGGCCGCTCCGCGTTGGACGCGGTGGGCAGGTGCCGGGAGCGGTGCTGGCGAAGCGACTGGGTGATAGATCTTGACGTCCGGGCGTTCTTCGACAGCGTTGATCATTCTCTGATGCTCAAGGCGGTCGCCAGGCATACCGACCAGAGGTGGATCTTGCTGTATGTCACGCGGTGGCTACAAGCCCCGCTGCAGCAGCCGGATGGCACCTTGGCGCCCCGGGATCGTGGTACCCCACAGGGATCGGCGATCTCACCAGTTTTGGCGAACCTCTATTTGCACTACGCGTTCGACATGTGGCTGGCCCGGATGTTTCCGGCCGTCACGTTCGAACGCTACTGCGATGACGCGGTGATCCACTGCGCGAGCGAGGAGCAGGCCCGCCAGGTGCGGGATGCCCTCGCGGCCCGGTTGGTGCAGGTCGGTCTGGAGCTTCATCCGGACAAGACGCGCATCGTGTATTGCAAGGACGCTGACCGGCGTGGCGATCATGAGGTCACGTCGTTCACGTTTCTGGGGTATACGTTTCGTCCACGGCTGGCCAAGAACAGGTGGGGCAAGCACTTCGTGAACTTCCTGCCCGCGGTCAGCAAGGACGCGATCAAGGCGATGGGTCGGGAGATCCGGTCCTGGCACATCGCAAGGCGCAGTGACAAGTCCCTCGGCGACCTGGCACGCATGTTCAACAGCATCGTGCAAGGTTGGATCAACTACTACGGACGCTTCTACAAGTCCATGTTGTATCCCCTCCTACGGCGCATCAACGATCATCTGGTGCGCTGGGCCATGCGCAAGTACAAACGGCTGCGCCGACGCGAGAAACGAGCGGGCGAACTACTGGCGGAAGCCTCTCGGCGATCGCCACGACTGTTCGCCCACTGGCGCCTCGGCCTCAAACCTGACGGCTGGACGATGGGAGCCCGGTGAGTCGAGAGGTTCACGCCGGGTTCTGCGAGCGGCGGCGGGTGCAACTCCCGCCGCCGACTCTCCGCGTGGTGCTATGCCGCAGCCAGCGGCAGGCCCGGGCGGCGCTGGTCACGGTCGGGGAGATCCTGACCGATCTGGGGCTGCGGCTGCATCCGGACAAGACCCGGATCGTAGATCTCAGGGAAGGCCGGGAAGGCTTCGACTTCCTCGGTTGTCACTTCAGAGCCCGCATGTCGGGGCGGGTGTGGGAGCAGCGACGCGTGCGCCGCTACTACCTGCACCGCTGGCCCTCGCAGAAGGCGATGAAACGGCTGCGCGAGAAGGTCAAGGCTCGGACCGGTCGGAACAGGGTCGGGGTGAAGGACATTCGAGTGATCATCGAGGAACTGAACCCGATCCTGCGTGGCTGGGGGAACTACTTCCGGACCGGCAACGCCGCCAGCAAGTTCGGCCAGGTCGATGACTACGTGGCGAAGCGTCTGCGTGGCTTGATGGTCAAGAAACGCGGACGCAACCTACGGGCCGGTCAGGCCAGGCAGTGGACGAGTGACTGGTTCAACGGGCTGGGACTGTACCGGTTGCGTGGCACCATCCGATATCCGAAGACGGCGTAGCACAGCCAAGAAGATCATCGGTAAGCCGTGTGCGGGAAAACCGCACGCACGGAATTGAAAGGGGGATGGGGAAACGGACCCGCAAGGGCACCGCGCCCCTGACTACCAATGGATCCGCTCCTGGTGATCGTGTTGCTCGTGGCCGTGGTCGTCTCGGTCAACGCGGTCGCCCGGCGGTTTGGCCTGCTCGCCCCGATTCTGATGGTGATCGTGGGCCTGGCGCTGTCCTATGTGCCGGGTTTCCCCATCCCCGAGGTCTCACCGCAGTTCCTGATCACGGCGATTCTGCCGCCACTGATCTACGTCGCCGCGCTCGAGACCTCGGTGCCGGCGTTCAAATACAACATCCGCCCGATCCTGCTGCTCGCCGTCGGCCACGTGCTCTTCATCGCGGCCGCGGTCGGCCTTGTCGTTCACGCTTTGTTGCCCGCCGTCCCGTTCGCCGCCTGTCTCGCGCTCGGAGCCGTCGTCGCGCCGCCGGACGCGATTGCCGCCACCGCGGTGGCCCGGAGGATCGGGTTGCCGCGCCGAGTTGTCACGATTTTGGAAGGCGAGAGCCTGCTTAACGACGGTACCGCTTTGGTGCTGTTCCGGGTGGCGATCGCCGCAGCGATCGGTGCCGCAAGTGGGCCGGTCAACATCTCGATCGAGGTGGTCGAGGCGGTCGGGGGCGGCATTCTTGTCGGCGCGATCGGCGCCATCGTGTTCAAACATCTGCACCAGCGGACCACCTATCCGCTGCTGGACAACGCCTGGTCGCTGCTCGCTCCGTTCGTCGTGGCCGCCGGTGCCGAAGCGATTCACGGCTCCGGCGTCGTCGCCGTACTGGTGACCGGGCTTTACCTCGGACATCGCCTGCCGACGCTGATGTCGGCCGGGTCCCGGCTACAGATGAACGCGTTCTGGCAGATGGTCAAGTTCCTGCTCGAGGGCCTGGTGTTCCTCGTCGTGGGGCTGCAGCTTCGCAACATCGTCGCCGGCCTCGATACGCCGGGCGGGGAACTCGTCGTAATCACCATCGCGGTACTGGTTACGGTCATCGTCGGCCGTTTTGTCTGGGTGTACCCGGCCACCTACCTGCCCCGGCAGATTCCACGGATCAGGCGACGCGATCCCAGTCCGCCGTGGTCGGTGCCGACAATCGTCGCCTGGGCCGGCATGCGCGGCGTCGTTACGCTCGCGACCGCGCTTGCGCTGCCACTCACGCTCGCCGGCGGGCAGACGTACCCACGGGCTCTCTTCGTCTGGTTGGCCTTCGCCGTCATTGTGGTGACCTTGGTCCTTCAGGGCGGCACATTGCCGGCGGTGGCCCGACGGTTGCAGGTGCCGGTTGACGACCCGGTCCGAGATAACCTTGCCGAGGCGCAGGTGCAGAACCTGGCTAGTCGCGCCGCCCGGGCCCGCCTCGACGAGAAGGCGGACGGGGCACCGCCCGAGGTGGTGGAGCGGCTGCGCCGGCTCACCGCCGACCGCACCAACGCCGTCTGGGAACGGCTCGGCGGAACTGCGGAGACCCCGTCGCGAGCCTACATTCGGCTGCGTCGCGAGATGCTCGACGCCGAGCGCGAGGTGTTCCGGATCGCCCGGGACGAGGGGCGCATCCCGGAGGAGGTGCTCGTGCGGGCATTGCGCCAACTGGATCTGGAGGAATCGTTGCTGGACCGGAGCGAGGACGAATGACCTGTACGCACTTCGATCAGGTGGACCTGATCGAGCCGCAGACGACCGAGGGATGCCAGGAGTGCCTGAAGATTGACTTCAACGCGTGGGTCCACTTGCGACTGTGTCTGAGCTGCGGCCACGTGGGCTGCTGTGACTCGTCGCCCCATCAGCACGCGTCGGCTCACTATTCGGCGACGTCTCACCCGGTGATGCAGTCCTTCCAGCCGGGTGAGTCGTGGCGATGGTGCTATGTGGACGAACTCGTGGAATGAGTCGCGAGTCAAGGTACGAGCGTCACGGACACGGTTGCCGATGGCATCGGCTCGTCGGCCTGACCCGGGTCCAGCGCCCAACGCAGCGAAACGGGCCCGTCGGGCACAGGTCCGTTCGGGATAGCCAGATGCATGTCGAATCGAACTCGACTATGCGCCGGTATGGTCGCGACAGCGCAGTTGAGCTGGCCGACCGCTCCGCCCTTCAGCGGCGTTCCCGGGCCGGTGAGTGTTTGCGTGTAATTGGGACACGGCGTCAGCGCAACGGCCACGTCGCTGGAGTTGGTCAGCTCCACCACGTACTCCAGCGTCTGCCCCAACTTCGCTGTGGTGGGCGCCGTTATGGTGATGGTGAGGCCGACCCACGGTAACGGCGGCTGTTCCGGCGTCGGTCGGAACCATTCGCTCATTCCGACGCCACACGTCGCGTCCACAGTGGAGCGAAGCGGTAGTGTGCTTCCGTCCGGGAGCCGGAGCGCAATGTCGTCGAGGATGATGTGTGCTTGGTTCGCGCTCGTAAAGCACCCGCCGTACGTCTGCACATCCAGCCACGCCGGCTCGCCCGCGTCGATCGTGGCCGGGATGGAGTTCGGTGCCGCACCGAAGTAGGTGACGGGCGATGTTTGCGCCGTCCGGGTGGCGCCCGCGCCGGTGAAAAGGAGCTCCGGTCGTCCGGCCAAAGTGCACCGCGTCGCGCCAGCGTCGCGGACTTTGATCGAGTGGTATTGCGTGCCCATGGCGGCGCCGGTGCTGACGCCGTCGAGGGTGAGGTCCGCGGCCGTACAGGCGGTTGCGATTGGTCGAATGTCCAATCCCGCCCCCGAGTACTCGACTGGCGGAAGGTCTCGCCATGGAATCGCGCTAGCGCTCGGCGACGGCGAGCCGATCGGGACGTCTGGCGAGCTGAGTGGGCCGCGAACGATACCGACCGCGACTGCGACCGCGACCAGTGTCGTTACGGTGGCGGACGCGGCGCCGATGACGACCTGGCGCCGGTGGCGCCGACGCATGCCGTGGCGGATCCGCTCGGAGGCGTCCGGCCATGCCGGCACATCGCGACGCGGGTCGTTGAACAGTCGGCGCAGGTCGTCCTCCACCGGGGTCATCGCGGCTCACCCCCTGTCTGGGTCGTTTCCTGGGCCGGAAAGAGCGCGCGCAGCTTGGCGAGGGCGCGAAAACCGTTGCTCTTGACCGTGCCGACTGAGCAGCCGAAGCACCCGGGCCGCTTCGACCTCCGTCAGGTCTTCGTAGAAGCGCAGGACCAGGACCGCCCGCTGTCGCGGCGGGAGGTTCGCGAGCATGTGCCAGAGCAGCTCGTCGTGTTCGGCTGTCTCCCCGTGTCCGCTGGTCTCAGGCGCCTGCGCGACAAGTCGCTCCCGACGACGCCGACGGGCCAGGTTGAGATGCGCATTGACGATGATCCGTCGCACGTACGCCTCCGGATCCTCCGGACGGAGGATGGACCGCCATCGTAGGCCGGCTTTCTCCAGCGCCCCCTGGACCAGATCCTCTGCCTGGTGCGGGTCACCGCAGATCAGGTGTGCGAATCGGAGCAAAGCGACGTGGCGGGAGCGGACGAAATCGTCGAACTCTTTGGGCGCGTCCCACATCACGGCCACGCAGTACCTCCCGCTCGGCGGTCATCGTCGATAACTCGACACATGAAGCGGCAGGAAGGTTGCATCGTTATCGCAGTTGGAGTTCTTCTCCGCCGAACGTCACGCCAACCGGTTCGAGGATGACGCGACGCTCCCCCGCCTCCACCGTCCCGGCGATCAGGGCGGTGTGCCCAGTCGCCTCCGCCGCTGCGACGACGGCCGCGGATTGGCCGGGGCGGCAGTAGACGGCGAAGCCGGCACCCATGTTGAACGTGCCGTACGCCTCCGCGGCATCGAGCGCGAGCGTGTCGCAGATCCACCCGAAGACCGGCGGTACGGACGGTAGTGCCGTGATGCGATACGTCAGCTCCCGGTTGGCTCGCATCACCTTGCGCAGCCCGTGGCCGGTGATATGCGAGGCGTAGGCGATATCCATAGCACGGTGGAGCACGGCCTCCATCAGATCGACATAGATCGCGCTTGGCGTGAGCAGCGCGTCGCCAATCGTCGTGCCGTCGGCGAGTTTCGCGTCGAGCCCACCGGCCCGGGTCGCGGCGAGCCGCGCAAGGGTGGCGCCGTTGGTGTGCAGCCCGGTACTCGCGATCAGCACGATCTCGTCGCCGTCCTGGAGCCCGTCGCTTAGCAGGGGAGCCCGGCCGGGCGGTACCTGCCCGAGGCCACAAGCGGCGAGATCGATCTCGTCCTCGGCGATGATGCCCGACAACGTGGGCGACTCTCCGCCGCCCCAGATAGCCCCGGCCAGTTCGCAACCGCGCCGGAAGCCTTGGCTCAAGGCCTCGTGCCTGCCCTTTGTCTGGTACCACGCGGCCGCGCCGGTGGCGAAGTAGGCGTTTACAGTCAGCGGCAGGGCGCCAACGCAGATCAGGTCGTTGACGACGGCGGCGACGGTGTCGATGCCCACCCAGTCGAACCGGTTCACGCCGGTCAGCTCCTGGTACTGCCGCGCGATCACCGACTTCGTGCCGAGGCACTCCAGCACCATCGCCAGGTGGCTGTCGCCGAGGCGGATCAGAAAAGCCGGTTCGCCGCGGGACTCGTCAATCGCCTGCGCGCCGCGGCGAGCGGCGAGGCCGGAGGTCAGCAGGGCCTCAGCGATCGAGTGCCGCTTGCCGGCGTCGAGTAGGTCGTAATCCACACCAACCGACCCGTAGCTGATCTTCTCGTTGGCCATAGCATCAACCTAACAAGCGCCATACTGGCGGAGTGGAACCAACCTGTAGTCATCTCGACGAGATCGCCGACACCGTGCCCTCTTCGTCCGGCTGCGAGGACTGCCTCGCGATGGGCCGTCACGACTGGGTGCACCTGCGGGTCTGCCAGAATTGCGGTCACGTCGGCTGCTGCGACAACTCTCCGATGCGCCACGCGACTGCCCACTTTGGAGGGTTGCATCATCCCATCATCCGGTCGTACGAGCCGGGCGAGGACTGGTACTGGTGCTATGTGGACGAACTCGCCTTCGAGCTCGAGGGCGCGCCGCCGGCGCCGTCGCATCCCTAGCCGGTCGGGCTTCACTCACCGCTAACCGGCGTTGCGCCGCCGCAATTCGCGCGCGGTATCCATGCGGTCAACAGCGTGCGCAGGGAGCGAGGAGGTTCAGCGCTGAACAGGGTGCAGCTGCGATGCGGGCGCGGGCGGTGCGATGTGCCACCCTTGTCCGAGGTCGCATCCGAGGTCGTGCAGACACTCTTGGGTTTCGGCATCCTCGATGCCCTCCGCGACGGTGCGCAGGCGCAGAGCTTGGGCCATGATGATCGTGGACATGACAATCGCGGCGTCGTTCGTATTCCTGAGCATCGATGCAACGAAGCTTCGGTCGATCTTTATCTCTTGGATCGGGAGCAGGCGAAGGTGATGTAGCGATGAGTAGCCGGTGCCGAAGTCGTCAAGCGACACGGCTACTCCCAGATCAGCGATGCGCCTCAATACGCTTACCGTTCGCGCGATATCGGTCGAGACGGCGCTTTCGGTTACCTCGACCTGAAGAGACTCCGGTGCTATGCCGTGGAATGATAAGCGGTCCGCGATGCGATCGACGATTTCTTCAGTGTATAGATCACGTGCACTCACGTTGATGGACAGTCGAGGCGCAAAGCCGACACGACGCCACAAGGCCAGTTGAGCTGTAGCGTCGTCGATGACCCGCGCTGTGACCAAGCGCATGGTTGAGGTGTTCTCCACGACCTGAAAGACGGTGCCCGGATCGACCGACCCGCGTTCATGATGACTCCATCGGAACAGTGCCTCGACGCCTTCGACCTCGCCCGTACGCAGGACGATCTGAGGTTGGTAATGCAATGCGATTCCGCCGTCCGGCGACTCCAGTGCCTCGCGCAATTCCGCCAGTAGCCGCAGCGAGTCCGGTTCACCCGCCGACCTCGGAGGATCGTGCACCGCGATCACGCTTGAGTGGCGCTTAGCCTCATACATTGACCGGTCGGCGTTTCGCAGGACCTCGGAGAAGTCTTCGTCGGGAGACTCGCGAATCGCGATGCCGATTGAGGCCGTGACGTCCACGCTGAGCTCGTTCATCCGCACCGGCTCGCCGACGACGCTCGCGACCCGCTCCGCAATCCGCCGGGCACCCGCCACCCCGTCGACCGGAGTGAGGATCGCGAACTCGTCGCCTCCGAGTCGACCGGTAACGGCATCCGGGTCGATGGCGGCGTTCATTGCCGCAAGCCTTCCCGCCACGATAGTCAACAGTTCGTCGCCGACCTCATGGCCGAGCGAATCGTTGACGCTCTTAAATCTATCGAGATCGACGAGGAGAAGCGCTACCCGTCGGCCGGTTGGCGACCTACGTTCGGATTCAGCGGCTATTCGATCAAAGTACTCCTTGAGCATGGTGCGGTTGGCTAACGAGGTCAGTGGATCAAGCCGGCTCTCTCGGTCGCGGTCTGCCGATAGGCGAGCCATTTGCTGGACGGCAGCTAACGGGATGAGAACCAATGGGAGTAAGGCCACGTTGACCTCGGCCGCGACGGCGAGGAATGGTCCCAGCGCGAGCAGGGCGGCCTTGAACAGCAGGAGAGAGCCAAGATGGTCGGGGGCCAACACGGGGAATCGAGGCAAACCGCGAGCGGCGAGTTGCAGTAGCAGTCCAAGACCGACGTAGATGAGGAGCCAGGCGACGATGGCGGCTATCACGGCAAACGCGCCGGCCAGGGTTGCGAAAGACGCTGGGTCTACCTGGGGTCCGTGGCCTGTGATAACGAGTACTGCTGCGGCGGCCAGGAGCGATGCGGAGAACTGCAACGCCTTCGCGACCGCGCGCAGTGGGGACGGTCCGGTCCGCCATTCGACGATGGCCACCGATGCCAGTTGTGCCACGATCGCCGGAAGCAGCCCGTACGACAGCAGAGCCGCAAAGCTGAAGCAGACTGCGGGATTGATAACGAGCGTAGTCCCGCCGCGAGTCGTCGTCACCGAGGCGAACAATCCGGCGGCGACCGCCATGATGACGAGCGCGAATTCAGCGGTGATGAAGGTCGACTCCGCCACCAACGCACCAACTGCCACGGTGCCGAAAGCCACGGCGATGGCCTTCCACACGAACGCGTGGCGAGTACCCTGCTGTTCGACCGTGCGTGTGCTGGCTGGCGCCACTGTCATCTCCCGCATGCACGGACAACTGCCCAAAGCGCCTGTGTCGTGGACAATCGCCGCCCGGCGTTACTCACCAAGCTAGCGCTCCGACGGCGGTCCGCGCCGGCTATCGCCCCAGGACGGCGGCCGTTGGCGTGCGTGTTGCTTCGGTGCCCACCGTCAACGGCACGGCGCCGCGCTTTGGTAGTGTGACGCGTGAGTCGGCAACATTCGAGCCGCCGCAACGGGGGAACAAGAATCGGCCGCAGGCAAAGCGGCGTGCCATGGTGACGAGATCCACATGACAGGGCTGAAGCTCCGATGGCTTGAGCCTGTTTGGCGTATTGAGCGCGAACTGAGGCCCCAACGGCACCGGCTCGATATCTACGCTCGACCGGCCGCGACGCCTGTCCCGGGGGTGGGACTTGAGCAGCGAGATACCTGACGACCTGGCTACGGCCATCGCGCTCGGCGGCGAAATGGGGCGCCGAGTGGGCGACTATGACTGGGATTCGCACCCGCTGGGGCCATTGTCGGGCTGGCCCGCCGAGTTTCGGGCGACAGTCGCCGTCGCCCTCACCTCGCGATTTCCCATCGTGTTGTGGTTGGGCGCCGAAGACCTGTTCCTGGTCTACAACGACACGTACATCCCAATGTTGGGGGACAGGCACCCCGCCGCCCTGGGGCTACCAGGGCGCAAAGTGTGGTGGGACATCTGGGATCCGATCGGCCCGATGCTCGCGGGCGTCGTGGCCACTGGGCGGGCGACGTGGTCCGACGACCTGATGCTCGCGCTCGTAACCGAGGGAGAGCGCAACGAGCGCTATTTCACGTTTAGCTATGGGCCCATCGTGACTGGATCCGGAGACGTGAGCGGAGTCTTCTGCGCCGTAAACGAGACGACTGAGCGTGTGCTTGGTGAGCGACGGCTCCAGATACTCAACTCGGCGGCCGCGGCGTTGATGGAGACGCGTACCGTCGACGACGCCGTGCACGCGACCGTACTTGCATGCGATGGAGATCGTCCCGACCTCCCGTTTGTTGCCGTCTATGTCTTCGGCGCGGACGGCGTGGAGGGTGTCCTGCGAGGAGTGACCGAGCGCGCAAAAGGGTTGCTACCACGCTCGCTGGTGGACCTCATCGGGCCCGACCTTTTGTCGATGGCGTCGTCAGACACCTTCATTATTGATGACTTTGAGCAGAATGCGAAAAGGCTTCCATCGGTATTTGGTGAGGATTGTCCGCGGACAGCAATCGTCATGCCTTTGGCCGATGCCGCCTCTAAAGCGGTCATGGGTTGCATGGTCTTAGGCGTGAACGCATACCGTCCTCTCGATGAACAGTATTTCGCATTTTGCCGGCTGTTGGCCGATCAGGTGTCGGCTGCGTTCACCACAGCGCACTCGTACGACCAGGAGCGCCGACGCGCTGAGATGCTGGCGCAACTTGATCAAGCCAAGACTGCGTTTCTGACTAACGTTAGTCACGAGTTTCGAACGCCCTTGACGCTCTTGCTGGGTCCGCTCGACGACGCCATCCGTGACGCTGATCAGCCGCTCCAGCGCGACCGCCTAGACCTGGCACGGCGCAATGCGGGCCGCTTGCTTCGCTTGGTCAACTCCCTGTTGGAGTTCTCCCGGATAGAGGCTGGTCGCGCCGCCGCGTCTCCGGTAACAGTTGACGTCGGTGCGCTGACCGCGCAGATCGCCTCGTCCTTCGCCGAACTGTGCCAGCGCGCGGGGCTCGATCTCTTGCTTGATTGCCGCCCGGTGATAGCCGACGTCGACGTGGCGATGTGGGAAACGATCGTGTTAAATCTCATTTCCAACGCCGTTAAGTTCACACTGACCGGTTCAATACACGTAACGGTTGCCGCTGACTCATCTGGACACTGCCGAATGGACGTGAGCGACACCGGAACTGGCATTCCGGCTGCCGAGTTGGATCGACTATTCGAGCGGTTCTACCGGGCGAGTAACACCCGTGGCCGCAGCGTTGAAGGGAGTGGAATCGGACTCTCGTTGGTACGCAGCCTCGTCGAGCTGCACAACGGCACAATCGGCATCGACAGCCAGGTTGATGTCGGGACCAGGGTCACCATTACGCTCCCGGTCGGCGGTCGAGAGTCTCCGACCGCGGTACCACTCAATGAGCTTCCGATACCTAGGCCGTCAGCGGACAACGCATACGTTACCGAGGCCAGGCAGTGGATCGACGATGAATCGGCAGTGTCAACGGCACTGCTCGAGACGGGCGAGCGTTCGCGGCGATTGATTCTGATCGCCGACGACAACTCCGACATGCGCGGCCACCTTCAGCGCATCCTCTCCGAGCGCTGGGACACCATCACGTTCGCCGACGGACGGACGGCTGTCGATGGCATCCGCGAGCATCACCCAGACGTTGTGATCACCGACGTCATGATGCCCGAGCTGGACGGCTTTGGTCTCGTAGCGGCGCTGCGCGAGGACCCGGCACTGGCGTCCACCCCAGTGCTCATGCTCTCGGCCCGGGCGGGCGTTGAGGCGGCAGGTGACGGCTTCGCCAGCGGCGCCGACGACTACCTCACAAAGCCCTTTTCCTCTCAGGATTTGCTCAACCGCGTCGAGGCCCGTATTGGAGCGATCGCGAGGCAGCAGGCAAGCCGTGAGGACAACGAGATCCGCGCCCGCCACGACGCCGCATTGGCTGACGTCACCGCCGGGTTGGCGTCGGCGGATTCCGTTCACAGCACACTGACCGCGCTCCTGGCCGCTCCGATCGGATCGCTCGGCGTGGTCGCGGCAGCGGTCGGTGTGGTCGACCAGTCGACTCAACAGGTCGCGGTCCACTGTGGAGAGGCGCTCGACGGCCAGATGCGCAACGGTGCCGGCGTCGCTCAGGACGCCCCGGCGCAGATCCTGGAAGTCGTACGGACTGGGCGACCGATTATCATCGATGATCTGCGAGACTCAAGCGCCCGGTACGAAACGCTGAGCCGTGGCGTGTCGGCGATACGGTCAGCGGCCATATTCCCGCTGCGCGACTTCAGCGCGACCGTCGTCGGGGCGATCGCGTTGCTGTGGCCAACGCCACGAACCTTCAGCCCGGATGAGGTCGATCTCGTGGGCGATATCGCTGGAGTCGCCGGCACGACTATCGCCCGCATCCTGGCGGCCGAACGCGAGCATCGCATAGCAACCGACTTCCAAGAGCATCTGCTCGATCTGAGCCACGACTCGGGTGCCGTAGTCGTATCCGCGATCTACCAACCCGCATCCGAGGCGATGCGAGTCGGCGGCGATTGGTATCTCGTGTCGCCATTGGACGACGTTGGCCGCGTTGCGGTCTGCGTTGGCGACGTTGTGGGTCACGGTCTCGAAGCGGCCACCGTTATGGCCAGACTGAGGTCCGCCGCCGCCGTCACGGCCTTGACCGCTCCCGACCCGCTTTTCGTGCTCGCCGCAGTGGATCGCTACGCGTCCACTCTGCCCGGTGCCTCCTACGCGACGTTGGCCTTCGCCGTGATTGACGCGACTGATCGCACGATCAGTTACATGTGCGCGGGACATCCTTACCCGCTGCTGCTCACGGGCGCTGGTGACGTGCACTACCTGGAGGACGGCCGACTGCCTTCACTGACCGCACCTGCGCGAGCCACCGATATCGGACCAGGAACCGCGGCGTTCCCCGCGGGCAGCCTGCTCATCATGTACACCGACGGTCTCATTGAGCGTCACGACGAATCGCTGAGTCTAGGCTTCGACCGCTTGGCTTCTGCGGCAACCGGCTGCGTCGATCTGCCCGTCGATGTAGTGTGTTCGACTCTGCTGAACCAGCTCGCGCCAGCGGCCGACCACAAGGACGATGTGGTCGTCCTTGCCCTACGTCCTACAGGCATGACAGACACCAGCTTCGTGGCCACGGTGCCGGCGGACCTAGCGCAGCTGGCAGAGGTTCGTCACCGCCTGCGGGATTGGCTCGCTCGCCTTGAGCTCGGTGCACCGCTCGAGCACGATATCCTGCTCAGCGTCGGTGAGACGCTGGCCAATGCCATTGAGCATGGCAATGGGTTGGATGAGCAGACGAATGTCTCGATGGAGATCTTCGCTCGGTCGGATACGGTCGACGCGACAGTAAGCGACCTGGGCCATTGGCCGACAGAGTCTGCGGCGACCAGCCACGAAGCAGAGCGAGGGCGAGGGCTAACGCTCATCAGCGGGCTCGCGGACCGCTTGTACACCAATCGAACACCGCACGGAACGAACGTTCACCTTCAGTTCCGTCGGCCGTCGGGGGGTCACGAGCAGAGACGCAGCCGAGGGCCAGGCAGATGAACCGTCCCGCGTTCGGTCTGGACATCGGCACCGCCGATACCGGAGGCGGCCTTGCCGTGAGCGTAACCACCACAGGTGAGGTTGACGTCACCAACGCGGCAGACTTCGCACGGTCCATTGATGACCTCGCCGGGCCGCGCCCGCTGATACTCGACCTAAGTTCGTTGCGATACCTCGACAGCGCTGGCTTTGCCGTCGTGTTTCGGCTTCTCGAACGACAAGCCGTCCTCATCGTTCTGGCGCCGCAGAGTCTGGTCCATAAGGCTGCCACACTCATTGGCCTGACCTGCTACGAAAGCGTCGACGCGGCCCTCGCCGAGTGGAAGGCAACCGTTCACGGCTGACCGGGGCTATCCTGCCGGACTCCACTCCCGGTGAAACCAGCGCTGGATCCGAGCGGCGCCGAATGTAGCTTTGTCGCGCACCAGGTCGACTGACGGTCCTTCGAGGCCGCCGTACGGTCGCTCGCCGGCGCGGAACGTGACGTCCACTTTGGCCACCCGGTCTCCTCCGAATTCCATGTAGCAGATACCGCGGCCGTCATACTCGTGCGTGCCCGGCTTCGCGTTGATGGTCGCGATGACGCGGGCCGCCGCGACGGCCGCCTGGCCTTCGGCGAAGACGCCGGCTTTCGGGGTGCCGACGCTCGTTACGTCGCCGACTGCGTAGACGCCCGGGAACCTGGTCTCGAGCGAGAGCGGGTCGACGGGAATCCAGCCGTCGACGGTCATGCTCCGCGCCGCTTCGGGCGCGCGATGCACGGGCACGCCCAGGAAGAGGTCGTAGGCCATTTCGGTGCCGTCGCTGAGTTGAGCCGTCGTGGCGTCGAGTCCTCGCACGAGTAGCTCCGGATGCCAAGCGATGTCGTGTTCCTCGAAGGCCTTGAGAATCGCGCTCGACGCCGCGGGCGATGGCGGAATCGGCGCACCGAACGGCATTACCAGGTGGATCTCCGATTTGTTGCGCAACCCATGCGCCGTAAGGTACTCGTCCATCAGCAGCGCGGTCTCGCTCGGCGCCGGTGGGCATTTGAACGGGGTCGACGTCACCGCGATGACGACCTTCCCGCCCCGAAACGTCGCGAGCACCTCGCGGACCGAGAAGGCCCCGCCGACCGAATAAAACTCGTGGCCGTGTTCGACCAGACCCGGCGTCGCGTCGGGATCCACGTCGGCCCCGAGGGCGACGACGAGGAGGTCAGCGTCGTACGCGCCCGCGTCGGTCTCGACGTACCGTGCGGTCGGGTCGATCGCGGTCACCGTGGCATTGACGAAGTTCACGCTCGGCTTGACCAGGTCGGAGTACGGGTGAAACGCGTGATCGGGCGGAATGCGGCCGAACATCACGTCGAGCTTGGAGAAGCCGAACACGAAACCCTCGGCCTTGTCGATGAGCGTCACCTCGGCCGTATCGGCGCATGCCTCCGACACCTGCGTCGCCAGTTCGAGTCCCCCGAATCCCGCGCCCAGGACAACGACTCGAGTCACCATCCGCCGAGCCTACTTGCCGTACCGTCGGCGTCGTGGTCCGTCAGCGGGTGATCGTCTCTGGCGAGGTGCACGGCGTCTACTTTCGTGACTCTTGCCGACGTCTGGCAACGGCTCAACACGTGGGTGGCTGGGTGCGCAACCTACCCGACGGGACCGTGGAGGCGGCCTTCGAGGGTGAACCCGACGCGGTCGCCCGGATGGTGGAGTGGGCCAGGCAGGGACCGTCCACAGCCCTCGTCGAGGCCGTCGACGTGTACGACGAGGAACCCGAGAATCTGACCACCTTCGAAATACGGCCGAGCCCCTGGCGAGTGTGACCTCAACTAGCGTCGCTCTTGTCTCCGCCGCGAATCCGCCGGCGCGGCCCGGTCGGGCGACGTGGGTACCGCCGAGTCGGTCGTAGGAACGGAAGCAGGAAAGCGAGGACCGCCAAGCCGACACCGATGTAGGCCGCGTGCTCCTGGACCCACGACACGATCTGCCCCCTCTGATTAGGCGATCCATCAACCATGACGGGCCGACGCAACATGGGGAAGCTGCCGTCGAAGCCGGTCAGCTGTGACCTGGGACGACGGCCCCCGCTCCGGTCGTGGTCGTCTTCGGCGCCGGCTCGCCCGGCGGCGCGGTGGTTGTGGTCTGATCGGCTGGGACGTTGCCGGCCGGGGCCGCTGGCTCGCTCGGCCAAAACGCGTTGACGGCGACGCAGCCCGCGCAGAACAGCCCGATCAGCGACGCGATAATGATCGCCAACCGCTGGCGGTTGACGTGAATCTCAACCATCATCAGCTCCTTCTCGTGGATTTCGGCCGCCGCCTGACTCTCCGCCGACAGGGATCAGTCGATGGCCATGCACGAGGTTGTGTCATGGGTCGGTTCCGATCGGGTGCAAGTGGGGCGGCAGTTCGGTTCCGCCAGAACGTCACCCGTGGAAGTCTGGGACGCCCCGAGCGACAATGCTGGAGTGCTTCCTCGACCCCGAGATCCCGATTGGGCAACGGCGGTCCAGCCGACCGCCCCGGCGGCTCGGAGCGTCGCGGCCTGCCCGCGGTGCTCAACGCCGCTCGTCAGCGAACACGGCGCGGCTCCTTGGTGCGAGCGGTGCGAGTGGGCTCTCGACACGTTTGAACCGTCCACGCGGAGCAACCGGGCGGCTCGGCGGGTACACACGTTTGTCTACGGGCTCGGCTTCCGCTCGACTATGTCACTATTCCAAAGTCTGGAGCGGACGACGCCGACCCGGCCCGGATTGACCGCGCTCCGCGGTGCTGTGCTGGTCATCTCGCTCGGCCGGCTCGCGCATTTCTGTGAACCCACTTCGTCGCCGGCGGTGGCGCCTCGGACCACCGACTCCGTTGCCTTAGCTTAGTTACCGCTGGCGTGGGCGCGAGGATGAGTTCGGTCGGCGTATTGGTCGACGGGATCGGCCGAGGCGTGATGCGTCCACTCGCGTTCGTGCTCCGGGCGGGCCAGGCTGGCGTGCGGCTCCTCGCACGGCGGGACGGTCACCGTTCCGAGTACTTCGCCGACTATCTTGCGGCAGGACTCGCGGGCACTCGTGCGGCGGTCGAACTGGTCGATCTCGGGGTCCAGCGCGCAGCTGTCGAGAACGTGATCGCCACTAGCGCCCGCAACGGACAGACCGAGCACGGATGGCGCGCCGCGGCGACTCAGATGAGCGACCGACAAGCGCCTCACTTGCACCACCTGCGCCAGCTTTCCGTCCGGAGAGAGTCGTCGCTGTGGGCGAACCTCCCACCGCACGGCCTACGCGCGCGGCTACTCGAGTCGAGACCCTGGCAGGAGCCCGCGCTGGTCCTTACAGAGGCGGACTCGGCCCGCATCGACGCCGAGCTCAAGACCTATTACGGGCGCTATCGCCGGGATATCGCCCAAGGGCAGAACTGATCAACCGCCCGTTACGCGGTGTGCGACGCCGGTATTGAGACTGCGCCAATGTGCCTGTGCGGCCGCGTGCCAAGCCGAGTGTTGCCGTCGGAAGACGGCGGCGGCCCGGGCTCCGATCCAATCCGGTGGCAGGAGCTCGGCCGGCAGTTGCGGGTCGAGGAAAGGAAAGCGCCGCCATTCGTGCACGAGGCGGATCTGGGCCAACATGGTCGCCTTGCCGGGCCGGGGCCGGCGGCCGGCGAATTCGGCGAGGAACTTCCGGTATCGCTCGGCGATGCCGCGCAGATCCCAGGCCTGGTCGACCAGGGACTTCTCTGTCCCGATGCCGGCGAACTGCCCCGTGAATGACAGGGTCGT